>NZ_CP173360.1:3020000-6430000 GCF_044999035.1 Kitasatospora griseola
ACGCGGCGCTCGGCGCGGACTTCGAGCGTCTGCACCCGGAGTTGCAGCGCCGGTTCGGCTTCTCCAGTGCGGACGGGATCGCCTGTGTCGGAACGGGACGGATGGATCGGATCGAGCGCGGGTCCCGGCTGCTGGTGCCGTTTCTCCGGGTGGGGGCGCGCCGCAACGTCCTGTTTCCGGAGCAGGGGCGGGACATACCGTTCACGATCGCCAATTACGCGTACCGGGACGGGTTCGGACGGGAGACGGTGACGTTCGTGCGGACGTTCCAGTTCGCCCGGCCGCGGCGGTTCGACGCGACGATGGTGGCGGCGCAGGGCCGGCCGGGGACGGTGCTCGACTATCTGGGGACGCACCAGCAGTTGGCGGTGGACCTGCGGCTGGGGGTGACGGCGCGCGGCGGGCTGGTGATCTCCTCGGGGGCGCAGCGGGTGGCGTCGTTGGTCGGGGCGCCGGTGGTGCCGGAGCTGCTGACGGGGCGGGCGGAGTTGCACGAGTGGTTCGACGACGAGGCGGGGCGGTTCCGGATCCGGGTGCGGGTGAGCAATCCGGTGGTGGGGCTGGTGCTGGGGTACCAGGGGTGGTTCACGGCGGAGTACCCGCGGGTGGGGGCGGAGGGGATTCCGCGTCATGTGCGTCCGTTGCGCGAGCGCTTCCGGATGTAGCGGATGGGTCGGGACGGCGGGCGGCGGGCGGCGACTACGCTGCGGCGCATGGGCGACACACGTGAGCGGTTGATGGATGCGGCGATCAGTGCGCTCAAGCGGCAGGGCATCTCGGGGGTCTCGGCGCGGAGCATCGCCGGGGAGATCGGGGCCAACCAGGCGCTGGTGTTCTACCACTTCAAGACGGTGGAGGGGCTGCTCGCGGCGGCGGCGCTGCGCGAGACGGGGCTGCGGTTGGAGCGGTACCGCGAGCGGTTCGCGGAGGTGCGGTCGCTGCGCGAGCTGCTGACGGTGGGCCAGGAGCTGCACGCGCGGGAGCGGGCGGAGGGGAACGTCGCGCTGCTGGGTCAGTTCCTGGCGGGGGCGACGGGGTATCCGCAGCTCGCGGACGTGTCGGCGGAGGCGCTGCGGCTGTGGACGGCGGAGATCGAGGCCGTCCTCGGCCGGCTGTTCGTCGGGCATCCGCTGGCGGAGTTCCTCGACCTGGCGGGGTTGGCGCAGGCGGTGACGGCCGGGTTCGTGGGTCTGGAGTTGTACGAGGGTGTGGACCCGGCGGGGGCGGCGGGGGCGTTCGGCGCGCTGGACCAGTTGGGGCTGCTGGTGGAGGTGGTGGACGGCCTCGGTCCGGTGGTGTCGCGGGCGGTGCGGGCGACGGTGCGCCGTCAGGTGAGGAACAACGGCACGGAGTAGTGCGGCGACCCTGCGGGGCGGGAACGCCGAACGGCCGGCCCCCTGGCAGGGGGCCGGCCGTTCGTGTCGTGTCCCGGGGCCGGGCTCGACAGCCTCAGCTGTTGGTCGGGAACCCGAGGTTGATGCCGCCGTGCGAGGGGTCGAGCCAGCGCTGGGTGACGGCCTTGCCGCGGGTGAAGAACTGGACGCCGTCGGCGCCGTAGGCGTGGCTGTCGCCGAACAGCGAGGCCTTCCAGCCGCCGAAGGAGTAGTAGGCGACGGGGACGGGGATCGGCACGTTGATGCCGACCATGCCGACCTCGACCTCGTTCTGGAAGCGCCGGGCCGCGCCGCCGTCGTTGGTGAAGATGGCGGTGCCGTTGCCGTACGGGTTGTTGTTGATCAGTTCCAGGCCCTCGTCGTAGGAGGGGACCCGGACGACCGACAGGATCGGGCCGAAGATCTCGTCGTTGTAGACGGACATGCCCGGCTTGACGTGGTCGAACAGGGTGGGGCCGAGCCAGAAGCCGTCGGTGGTGGGGGCGCCGGAGGCGTCCTCGCCGGCGATGGCGTGCTTGCGGCCGTCGACGGCGAGTTCGGCCCCGTCCGCGACACCGGACTCGACGTAGGAGGTGACCTTGTCGCGGTGCTGGCCGGTGACCAGCGGGCCCATCTCGGAGTCGCCGTTGCAGCCGGGGCCGACCTTGAGGGTGGCCATCCGCTCCTTGATCTTGGCGACCAGCTCGTCGCCGATCGGGTCGACGGCGACCAGCACGGAGACGGCCATGCAGCGCTCGCCGGCCGCGCCGAAGCCGGCGTTGATGGCGGCGTCGGCGGCCAGGTCGAGGTCCGCGTCGGGGAGCACCAGCATGTGGTTCTTGGCGCCGCCGAGGGCCTGCACGCGCTTGCCGTAGCGGGTGCCGGTCTCGTACACGTAGCGGGCGATCGGGGTGGAGCCGACGAAGGAGACGGACTTGATGTCGGGGTGCTCCAGCAGGCGGTCGACCGCGACCTTGTCGCCGTGCACGACGTTGAAGACGCCGTCGGGGAGGCCGGCTTCCCTCCACAGTTCGGCGATGAAGTTGGCGGCGGACGGGTCCTTCTCGGAGGGCTTCAGGACGACCGTGTTGCCGGCCGCGATGGCGATCGGGAAGAACCACATCGGCACCATGGCCGGGAAGTTGAACGGCGAGATGATGGCGACCGGGCCGAGCGGCTGGCGGATCGAGTAGACGTCGACGCCGGTGGAGGCCTGCTCGGTGAAGCCGCCCTTGATCAGCTGCGGGATGCCGCAGGCGTACTCGACGACTTCCTGGCCGCGGGCGAGCTCGCCGAGGGCATCGGAGTGCACCTTGCCGTGCTCGGCGACGATGATCGCGGCGAGTTCGTCCTTGCGGGCGTTGAACAGCTCGCGAAAGTTGAACAGCACCTGGGTGCGCTTGGCGATGGACGCCTTGCGCCAGGAGGCGAAGGCCTGGGCGGCGGCGGCGACCGCCTGGTCGACCTCGGCGATCTCGGCGAAGTCGACCTGGCCGGTGGTCTGGCCGGTGGCCGGGTCGAAGATGTCGCCGCGGCGGGGCGCGGTTCCGGCGGTGGCGACGGACTGGCCGCCGATCCAGTGGGTGATGTGCTTGCTCAAGGGTCTCTGCCTCCGACTGTCCACGGATGTCCCGCGCTCGTTCTCCAGTCTGCTCCGCGCATCCGGCCCGCTCAACGAGCACCCTGACGGGGAAGCGCGATTCACCCTTACAGGTCGTCGGGCGCGGCGTCGGGGGCGTCCTCGGCGCTCTCCGCGGCGTCCAGGTAGGGGTCGTGCAGGCCGTCGGCGAGTTCGGTGGTCTCCAGCAGATCGAGCCGCAGGTCCTGGGCCCAGTGCTCGGCCCACTGCCGGGTGTCGGCGGCGCCGGACGGGAGCAGCGCGGCGGCGCTCTCCAGCCGGTCGGCGAGCGTCCCTGCGGTGAACTCCTCGTCGAACGCGCCGGCCAGGGCGAGGAGTTGGCCTTCGCGCAGGCGGGCGGTGACGGCGTGCAGGGCGAACAGGTCGGCGGGCAGGGCGCGTTCGCAGAGGGTGAGGACGGCGAGCGCGGCTGCGTCGTCCAGGGCGGCGACGGGGAGCGGGGCGCCGTCGGGCAGCACGGGCGGGTGGCGCAGCGGTTCGCGCCGCAGTTCGATGCGGAGCGCCGGGCGGGCCGGGTCCGGGAGCCCGAGGCCGGCGGTGTGGCCGGCGGTGACGGCGAGTTGGTGGCGGCGGGCGGTGCCGGTGCTGTCCGCGGTGCGGTGGCCGGCGGCGCGCAGGGTCTCGGCGAGTCCGGTGGCGAGGTCGGCGAGCGGCGGGCCGTCGGCGCAGACCAGCAGCAGGTCGGCGCCGTGGCGGTGAACGGGCAGGCCGTGCAGGCGGAGTGCGTCGGCCCCGGCCAGCGCGAGGGCGTGCTGCAGGCAGTACGGCTGGGCGTCGGCGAGCAGGCGGCTGCGGTCGGTGTGCTGGTCCCGGGCGGGTGGCCCGGGGTCGGCGGTGCTGGTGTCCATGGGGACAGTGTGGTCCGCTCAGCGGGGGAAGCGCGGGCAGCGCAGGTGCGCGGCGGTGTCGTGCAGGGCCAGCGCGAGGGCGGCGGGGTCGACGAGGCGTCCGCTGCGGTGCGGGGGGATCAGCCAGTGCGGGCCGCGGCCGGGGCGGTCGGGGTGCGGGACGGCGATCCAGGTACCGTCGCCGGAGCGGCGGATGCCGGTGCCGATCCAGCGGTCGGCGGTGCCCACGGGGACGAGGAAGCCGACGGTGTCGTCGGCCGGGTCCTCCAGGACGGGTCCGCCGCCGGGCCGGTCGAGCAGCGCGGCGGCGGGGCGGCCGAGCGGGCCCGGGGCGTGCAGCACGTCCCAGCGGCGGCCGGCGGGCAGCAGGGCGAGGCCGGTGCGCTCCCAGCGGCGGCGGCAGCTGTCGGGGTCGGGGGCGGCGGCGGCCAGCCAGTGCAGGGCGCTGGGGTGGCGGGTGGTGCTCACGTGCGGTTCCTCGTCTCTCCCGGATGACACGCGGTGGGCGTTGTCATCCGGGAGAGCGGGGTACCGGCGGTCTCTTACACGGATCGCGGACCCCGGTGGGCCCGAGGCCCGGTCAGCGGTCGCCGAAGATGGTGCGGTGCCAGTCCTTGCGGGCGACCGCGGTGGTGTCGAACATGACGTGCTTGACCTGGGTGTACTCGTCGAGCGAGTACTGCGACATGTCCTTGCCGTAGCCGGAGGCCTTGTACCCGCCGTGCGGCATCTCGCTGATGATCGGGATGTGGTCGTTGACCCAGACGCAGCCGGCGGCGATCTCGCGGGTGGCGCGCAGCGAGCGGTGGATGTCGCGGGTCCAGGCGGAGGCGGCCAGGCCGTAGGGGGTGTCGTTGGCGAGCCGCAGGCCCTCCTCGTCGCTGTCGAAGGGCAGCACGACGAGCACGGGGCCGAAGATCTCGCCCTGGACGACCTCGCTGTCCTGGGTGGCGCCGGCGATCAGGGTGGGGCGGTAGTAGGCGCCGAGCGACAGGTCGGTGCCGTCGTGGCCCTTGCCGTCGGCGGGGCCGCCGGTGACCACGGTGGCGTAGGAGCGGGCGCGCTCGACGAAGCCTGCGACGCGGTCGCGGTGGGTGAAGGAGACCAGCGGACCCAGGTCGGTCTGCGGGTTCATCGGGTCGCCGAGGCGGATCGCGGCGTACAGTTCGGCGACGCCGGCCACGAAGGCGTCGTACAGCGGGCGCTGGACGTAGGCGCGGGTGGCGGCGGTGCAGTCCTGGCCGCTGTTGATCAGCGAGCCGGCGACGGCGCCGTGCACGGCGGCGTCCAGGTCCGCGTCGTCGAAGACCACGAACGGGGCCTTGCCGCCGAGTTCGAGGTGGGTGCGCTTGACGGTGGCGGTGGCGATCTCGGCGACCCGCTTGCCGACGGCCGTGGAGCCGGTGAAGGACACCATGGCGACGTCGGGGTGGCCGATCAGGTGCTCGCCGGCGGTGCGTCCGGCGCCGGTGATCACGTTGACGACGCCGTCGGGGATGCCGGCGTCGGTGCAGGCCCGGGCGAACATCAGCGAGGTGAGCGGGGTGATCTCGGCGGGCTTCAGGACGATGGTGTTGCCGGCCGCGATCGCCGGGAGGATCTTCCAGGCGGCCATCTGCAGCGGGTAGTTCCACGGCGCGATGCTGCCGATCACGCCGACCGCCTCGCGGCGCACGTACGAGGTGTGGTCGCCGCTGTACTCGCCGGCGGCCTTGCCTTCGAGGTTGCGGGCGGCGCCGGCGAAGAACGCGGTGTTGTCGATGGTGCCGGGGACGTCGAACTCGGTGGACAGCTTGATCGGCTTGCCGGTCTGCGCGGTCTCCACCCGGGCGAACTGTCCGGCCCGCTCGGCGAGGATGCCGGCCAGGCGGTTCAGCGCCTCGGAGCGGGCGCCCGGGGTGGCGCCGGACCACTCGGGGAGCGCGCCGCGGGCCGCGGCGACCGCGGCGTCGACGTCGGCGGTGGTGGCGAGCTCGACCTGCTGGACGGTGCTGCCGTCGGCGGGGTTGACCACGTTGAACGGCTCGCCGCCCGAGCCCCGGGTCAGACGGCCCGCGAGGTACTGCGCTCCGTCGTTGAAGCTGGTCAGGTCCATGAGTTGCCTCCATTGCCTACTCGACCCGGCCGACGATGCCTCGGTTCGGGGGTCGGAGGCAAGCGTCACTCAGCAACGGCCCCGGCGGGCGGTCTTACAGGCTGCAAGGCTCCGCCCGGGGCGACAGGGCGTCGCGCCCGAGCATGATTCACTTGACACCCTGAAACCCCCTGGAGGTGTCCGCGATGCTGCCCACCGTCGCCCGCGTGCTCGATCTCGACGTGATGCGGCGCGGCCTGCCCCAGGTGGTGGCCGGGGCCTCCGCGTTGGAGCGGCCGGTGCGCTGGGTGCACGTCAGCGAGCTGCCGGACCTGGCAGGGCTGCTGCACGGCGGCGAGCTGGTGCTGTCCACCGGCATCGCGCTTCCGGAGGACCGGGACGGCCTGGCCCGCTACGTGCGGGAGCTGGCCGAGGTCGGGGTGGCCGGGCTGGTGATCGAGTTCGGCCGGCGCTACTTCGACTCGCTGCCCCGGGCCCTGGTGGCGGCCGCCGAGCGGCACAACCTGCCGCTGGTGGTGCTGCGCCGGGAGCTGAAGTTCGTCGCCGTCACCGAGGCGGTGCACGCGCTGGTGGTGAACGCGCAGTTGGAGCAGCTGCGGGTGTCCGAGGCCGTGCACCAGGTGTTCAACGAGCTGGCCACCGAGGGCGCGGAGCCCGCCGAGGTGGTCCGGCAGGTCGGCCGGATGGCGGGCGCGCCGGTGGTGCTGGAGAACCTCGCGCACCAGGTGCTGGCGCACGCCACGGCGGGCCGCGGCGAGCACGAGCTGCTGGAGAACTGGGAGCACCGCTCGCGCGGCGTCAACCCGCCGGGCCGCACCGGCTACGACCCGCGCTCGGGCTGGCTGGTGACCACGGTCGGCGCGCGCGGCCAGGACTGGGGCCGGCTGGTGCTGGTCGACGAGCCGGCGCCGCTCCCCCCGGACGTGCCGCACCCGCACGCGATGCTGCTGGAGCGCGGCGCGGCCACCCTCGCGCTGAACCGGCTGGTGGTGCGCGACCGCGAGTCGCTGGAGCGGCAGACCCACCGCACCCTGCTGTCGGGCATCCTCACCCACGCGCTCACCGTCTCCGAGGTGTCGCTGCGCGCCCAGGCGCTGGGCGTCCCGCTGGAGGGCCGCCGGCTGGTCGGCGTGGTGCTGAGGCAGCGTCAAGGCCCGCTGCCCGCCGCCCTGGAGGCACAGGCCCGGCTGCGCGACTTCACCGAGCTGGCGGCCACGGCGATCCGCTCCGCCCGGCTGTCCGCGCTGGTCGGCGCGCTGGACGACGAGGGCGTGGGCGTGCTGATCGCGCTCGGCTCGCAGCAGGACGAGCACACCTCGCTGGAGGCGTTCGCCGCGGCGCTGCGCCGGCTGTCCGCGGAGGCGGGCCGGGACGGCGCGGCGGCCGAGCCGGTGATAGCGGTCGGCTCCTCGGTGGGCTCGGTCCGCGACGCCCGCCGCGCCCTGCTGGAGGCCACCCAGGTCGCCGACGCCGCCCTGCACGACGCCCCGGGCAGCCGCGCCGCGTACTACCGCCTCCCCGACGTCCGCCTGCGCGGCCTGCTCCACCTGCTGCGCGACGACGAGCGCCTGCAGACCTACGTGGAACGCGAACTCGGCCCGCTGCTGGCCCACGACGCCGAGCACGGCGGCCAGTTGGTGCAGATGCTGCGGATCTACCTGGAGCAGGGCCGCAACAAGTCCGCGGCCGCGGACGCCGCCCACCTGTCCCGCCCGTCCTTCTACGACCGCCTGCACAAGGTCGAGCGCATCCTCGGCGTCGACCTCGACCAGGTGGAGTCCTGCCTCTCCCTGCACGTGGCCCTGCTGGCACTGGACGCGGTGCGCCGCTGACGGCGTCGGCGCGGCCCGAGGCGGCCGACGCTGCGGTGACGGTGTCGACGTGCCGGCGACCGCAGCGCGAAAGGCCCCGAGCGATCGCCCGGGGCCTTCTGCCTGATGTCTCGTCAGACCGTGTGCGCGTCGGTGAGGGTGAGCACCTCGTCCAGGACGGCGAGGCCGGTCTTGGCGTCCTCCTCGCTGATGTTGCACGGCGGGACGACGTGGAACCGGTTCATGTTGGTGAACGGCCACAGGCCGCGCTGCTTGCAGGCCGCGGCGAGCTGCGCCATCGGCGCGTTGTCGGCGCCGGCCGCGTTGTAGGGCACCAGCGGCTCGCGGGTCTCGCGGTTCTTCACCAGGTCGAGCGCCCAGAACACGCCGAGGCCGCGGACCTCGCCGATCGAGGGGTGGCGCTCCGCCAGCTCGCGCAGGCCGGGGCCGAGCACGTTCTCGCCGATGTGCTTGGCGTTCTCCACGATGCCCTCCTCGGCCATCGTGTTGATGGTGGCCACGGCGGAGGCGCAGGCCAGCGGGTGGCCGGAGTAGGTGAGGCCGCCGGGGAACGCCTTCTGCGCGAAGGTCTCGGCGATCGCGCCGGAGATGGCCACGCCACCGAGCGGCAGGTAGCCGGAGTTGACGCCCTTGGCGAAGGTCAGCAGGTCCGGGGTGATGCCCCAGTGGTCGGCGGCGAACCACTCGCCGGTGCGGCCGAACCCGGCCATCACCTCGTCCAGGATGAAGACGATGCCGTACTTGTCGCAGATCTCGCGGACGCCCGCCAGGTAGCCGGCCGGCGGCACCAGGATGCCGGCGGTGCCGACCACGGTCTCCAGGATGATCGCCGCGACGGTCCCGGGGCCCTCGAACGCGAGGGTCTGCTCCAGGTGGGCGAGCGCGCGCTCGCACTCCTGGGCCTCGTTCTCGGCGTGGAAGTTCGAACGGTAGGCGTACGGGCCCCAGAAGTGCACGATGCCGGAGACGCCGGTCTCGTTCGCCCAGCGCCGCGGGTCGCCGGTCAGGGTGATCGCGTTGGCGGTGGCGCCGTGGTACGAGCGGTAGGTGGAGAGCACCTTGTGCCGGCCGGTGTGCAGCCGGGCCATCCGGATCGCGTTCTCGTTCGCCTCGGCGCCGCCGTTGGTGAAGAAGATCTTGTCCAGGTCGCCGGGGGTGCGCTCGGCGATCAGCCGGGCGGCCTCGCTGCGCGACTCCTCGGCGAAGCCCGGGGCGATGGTGCACAGCTGGGCGGCCTTCGCCTGGATCGCCGCGACCACCTTCGGGTGCTGGTGGCCGATGTTGGTGTTCACCAGCTGCGAGGAGAAGTCCAGGTAGCGGTTGCCGTCGTAGTCCCAGAAGTAGGAGCCCTCGGCGCCGGCCACCGCGAGGGGGTCGATCAGTGCCTGGGCGGACCACGAGTGGAAGACGTGCGCGCGGTCGGCGGCCTTGACGGCCTGCCCGGCGACCGAGTCAGCGGTGGGAGTGCTCATGCCCCCAGGTTAGGGAGCCGTCCGACGGCTGGGCAGCTTCATGCTGTCACAGGAGCGTCGCGTCGCCCTGACAGGGTGAAAACCAGGGGCGCGATGGAACTGCGCGCCCGGCCGTGCACTCCGCAGAGCGACGGCCGACGGCTCAGTTCCTCGCGCCCCTGCCCGTTCCGCTACCGCGTCAGATCGCGGTCATGACGTGCTTGATCCGGGTGTAGTCCTCGAACCCGTACGAGGACAGGTCCTTGCCGTAGCCGGACTTCTTGAAGCCGCCGTGCGGCATCTCCGCGACCAGCGGGATGTGGGTGTTGATCCACACCGCGCCGAAGTCCAGGCGGCGGGACATCCGCATCGCGCGGGCGTGGTCCTTGGTCCAGACCGAGGAGGCGAGGGCGAACTCGACGCCGTTCGCGTAGTCGACGGCCTGCTCCTCGTCGGTGAACTTCTGCACGGTGATGACCGGGCCGAAGACCTCGTTCTGGATGATCTCGTCGTCCTGCTTCAGGCCGGAGACCACGGTCGGGGCGTAGAAGTAGCCGACCTCGCCGACCCGGTGGCCGCCGGCCTCGACCTTGGCGTGCGCGGGCAGGCGCTCGATGAAGCCGGTGACCTGCTTCAGCTGGTTGGCGTTGTTGAGCGGGCCGTAGAGCACGTCCTCGTCGTCCACGCCACCGGTCTTGATGTCCTTGGCGGCCTTGGCGAGCGCCTCGACGAACGCGTCGTGGATCGACTCGTGCACCAGCACGCGGGTGGCGGCGGTGCAGTCCTGGCCGGCGTTGAAGTAGCCGGCGACCGAGATGCCCTCGACGGCCTCGGCGATGTCGGCGTCCTGGAAGACCACCACGGGGGCCTTGCCGCCGAGCTCCAGGTGGACCCGCTTGACGTCCTTCGCGGCGGACTCGGCGACCTGCATGCCGGCCCGGACCGAGCCGGTGATGGAGGCCATCGCCGGGGTGCGGTGCTCGACCATCAGGCGGCCGGTCTCGCGGTCGCCGCAGATCACGTTGAAGATGCCGGCCGGCAGCTCCATCTCCTTCAGCACGCCGCCGATGATCTCGGCCAGCAGCACGGTGGAGGCGGGGGTGGTGTCGGACGGCTTGAGCACCACGGCGTTGCCCGCGGCGATCGCCGGGGCGAACTTCCACACGGCCATCATCATCGGGTAGTTCCACGGCGCGACCTGCGCACAGACGCCGACCGGCTCACGGCGGACGATCGAGGTCATCCCGTCCATGTACTCGCCCGCGGCCTTGCCCTCCAGCAGGCGGGCGGCGCCGGCGAAGAAGCGCAGCTGGTCGACCATCGGGCCGATCTCCTCGGAGAGGGTCAGCGCGCGCGGCTTGCCGGTGTTGCGGACCTCGGCGTCGACGATCTCGTCGGCCCGGGCCTCGACCGCGTCGGCGATCTTCAGCAGCAGCTTCTGCCGGGTGGACGGGGTGGAGTCGCGCCAGATCGGGAAGGCGGCGGCTGCGGCGGCCATCGCGGCGTCCACGTCGGAAGCACCGGACAGCGGGGAGGTCGCGTACACCTCGCCCGTGGTCGGGTCGACGATGTCGAGGGTGCGGCCGTCCGCCGCGTCGACGAACTCACCGTTGATGTAGTTGCGCAGCGTACGAAGCTCGCTCACGGGTCTCTCCTCGGTCTGGGCCTGCCTCGTTGCATCCCCGCGCGCCAGATTACTCCGGGCCGGGGCGAACACAGCATGTCAGCGACAAGCCACGATCGGCGGTGTGCACGCTCGCGCGTGTACGTCGCCAGACTACCTCCGACACTGCCGTAATCGACATAACCCCGCCCGGAGTGCCACGCATTCCGTTCTTGATCATCGAATGCACGACGAAATCAGCAGAACCACCGCTTGCGATTCCTTCGCCCGTCGGGCACAGTGTCGGCGTGGCCAACCGTGACCGGAACGCCAGCGTTCCCCTCGACGCCGCCTCCAAGGCGATCATCGAGCAACTCCAGGAGGACGGGCGCCGTCCGTACGCCGCCATCGGCAAGGCCGTCGGCCTGTCCGAGGCGGCTGTTCGGCAGCGCGTCCAGAAGCTGCTCGACCAGGGCGTGATGCAGATCGTCGCCGTGACCGATCCCCTCACCGTCGGCTTCACCCGCCAGGCGATGGTGGGCATCCGCGTCGAGGGCGACATCGAACCGGTCGCGGACGCGCTGGCCGCGTTCGACGAGGTCGACTACGTGGTCTGCACCGCGGGCTCGTTCGACCTCCTCGCAGAGCTGGTGTGCGAGGACGACGAGCACCTCCTCGAACTGATCAACAAGCGCATCCGCGCGCTTCCCGGCGTGCGGAGCACCGAGAGCTTCGTTTACCTGAAGCTCCGGAAACAGACCTACACCTGGGGCACCCGATGACAGCCGAGCCGGCGCAGAAGGACCTTTCCAAGACCGCCTACGACCACCTGTGGATGCACTTCACCCGCATGTCGTCGTACGAGAACTCCCCCGTGCCGACGATCGTCAAGGGCGAAGGCACCTACGTCTGGGACGACAAGGGGCGCAAGTACCTCGACGGGCTCGCCGGCCTGTTCGTCGTCCAGGCCGGCCACGGCCGCGAGGAGCTGGCCGAGGCCGCTGCCAAGCAGGCCAAGGAGCTCGCCTTCTTCCCGGTGTGGAGCTACGCCCACCCGAAGGCCGTCGAGCTGGCCGAGCGCCTGGCCAACTACGCCCCGGGCGACCTGAACAAGGTCTTCTTCTCCACCGGTGGCGGCGAGGCCGTCGAGACCGCGTGGAAGCTCGCCAAGCAGTACTTCAAGCTGACCGGCAAGCCGACCAAGTACAAGGTCATCTCCCGCGCGGTCGCCTACCACGGCACCCCGCAGGGCGCCCTGTCGATCACCGGCCTGCCGGGCCTGAAGGCCCCGTTCGAGCCGCTGGTGCCGGGCACCCACAAGGCCCCGAACACCAACATCTACCGCGCCCCGTCGTTCCTGACGGCCCCCGACGGCACCGTCGACCCGGAGGCCTACGGCCGCTGGGCCGCCGACGAGATCGAGCAGGCCATCCTCTTCGAGGGCCCCGAGACCGTCGCCGCCGTCTTCGTCGAGCCGGTGCAGAACGCCGGTGGCTGCTTCCCGCCGCCGCCCGGGTACTTCCAGCGTCTGCGCGAGATCTGCGACCGCCACGACGTGCTGCTGGTCTCGGACGAGGTCATCTGCGCCTTCGGCCGCCTGGGCACCATGTTCGGCGCCGACAAGTTCGGCTACCAGCCCGACATGATCACCTGCGCCAAGGGCATGACCTCGGGCTACTCCCCGATCGGCGCCACCATCATCTCGGACCGCCTGGCCGAGCCGTTCTACAAGGGTGACAACACCTTCCTGCACGGCTACACCTTCGGTGGCCACCCGGTCTCCTCCGCGGTGGCGCTGGCCAACCTCGACATCTTCGAGCGCGAGGGCCTGAACCAGCACGTCCTCGACAACGAGTCGGCGTTCCTGGGCACCCTGAACAAGCTGCGCGACCTGCCGATCGTCGGCGACGTCCGCGGCAACGGCTACTTCTACGGCATCGAGCTCGTGAAGGACAAGGTCACCAAGGAGTCGTTCAACGACGAAGAGGTCGAGCGCGTCCTCTACGGCTTCCTGTCGAAGGCCCTGTTCGACAACGGCCTGTACTGCCGCGCCGACGACCGTGGCGACCCGGTCATCCAGCTGGCCCCGCCGCTGATCTCCGACCAGTCGACCTTCGACGAGATCGAGCAGATCCTGCGGACCAGCCTGACCGACGCGTGGGCGAAGATCTGATCAGCTGAGCTTTCTGCCCCACCCTCCACCGAAGGGCGGCCCCGACTCCTCACCGTCGGGACCGCCCTTCGGCGTACCCGGGAACGAATCTGCGGCCAACACGCCGCTTTCGCGGCGATTCCTCCCTGTTCGGGTCAGTGCGGCGCACCCGCACGGCCGTCCGATCGTTCTAATCTGACGACTGTCATATCCCCGTCGGCACCTGGATGGATCACATGTCAGCGGCCCCGCCCGACAACGACGTGCTCTGGGCCCGAGGCATCGTCAAGTCGCACCACGGCACCCCCGCGCTGCGCGGCGTCTCCCTCCGCGTCCGTGAGGGCGAGATGCTCGCCGTCACCGGCCCGCGCGGCTCCGGCAAGTCCACCCTGCTCGGCTGCCTGTCCGCCCAACTCCCGCTCGACGAGGGCGAGGTCTGGTTCCACAGCTCCCCCGTGCACACCCTCGGCCGGGCCGGACGCGAACGGCTGCGCCGCGAACGCTTCGGCTGGGTCGGCTCCGAACCGCACCTGGTCCCGGAACTGACGGCCCGTGAGAACGTCGCCCTGCCGCTGCTGCTGGCCGGCGTCGGCCACCGCGCCGCCCACCGCGCCGCCACCGAATGGCTCGACCGCCTCGACGTCGCCGACTGCGCCAAGCTCCGGCCCGCCGACCTCCCCCAGGACCGCCGCCAGCGGATCGCCGTCGCCCGCGCCCTCGCCCCCGAACCGCCCGTGGTCTTCGCCGACGACCCCACCGCGCCGCTGCACCGCGACGCCCGCGAACAGGTCCTGCGGATACTGGCCAGCGCCGCCCGCTCCCACCACCTGACGCTGGTCCTCGCCACCCACGACCCGGAACTCGCCCGCTACGCCGACCGCACCGTCCACCTGGTCGACGGCCGGATCACGGCCGAGCCCGCCGCCGTCCCCGCCGGGCACTGAGAGGGCCGACGTGTACTACCTCGGACTCGCCCGCGGCTACCGCGCCCTCGACCTGGCCCGCTGGCTGCTCACCGCCGGTGCCGCCGCCGTGGTCGCCGCCTTCCTGCTGCGCGCCCTCGGCCGGGCCCTCGCCGAACCCACCGGCGGCCCCGACCGGCTGCTGTGGTGCCTGCCCCCGCTGGCCGCCGTCGCCTGGTTCGCCGCCGTCGCCGCCCGCGCCGTCCCCGCCCAGCACCCCGAGCGGATCACCGGCCTCGCCGCCGCGGGCGTCGGACCCGGCCGGATCCGGCTGCTGATCGCCGGCGAGATCGCGCTCGCCTGCGCCCTCGGCTCCGGCCTCACCCTGCTGCTGTTCCTGGTGCTGCGGAACGACATCGCCGGGCCCTCGCTCGCCGCCGACATCGGCATGGGCATCCCGCTGCCGGTCGCCGCGCCCGTCACCCTGCTCGCCGTCCCGACGCTGGTCGCCGGCGTCGCCGCGGCCTGCGCCGTCCGCTTCCCCGACACCCTGCCCGGCCGACCCGCCGAACCCGCCCGGCCCGGCTGGAGCGCGCGACGGCTCGCCCTGCCCGCTCCCCTGCTGCTCGCCGGGATCGGCCTCGAACTGTACGGACTGCGGCCCGGCGCCACCGACGCGGAACGCACCCTCGACCTGCCCGGCGGCCTGCCCGCCACCAGCCCCGCCCTGCTGGTCGGCTGGACCCTCGCCGCCCTCGCGCTCGCCCTGTGGACCGGCCCGCTGCTCGCCCTCGCCGGGCGGCTGACGGTGATCCGCCGGCCCTCCCCGCTGCGGCTGCTGGCCGGCCGGGCGCTCACCGCCCAGGCGCCCCGCCTCGGCACGCCGCTGGCCGTGCTCACCGGCGTCGCCGCCCTGCTGCTGGTGGCCGGCCGCGAGTGGTCCCGCCACGACACCGACGTCCCCGCGCTCCTGCTGGTCGAGGGCCTGCTGATCCTGGCCTGCGCCGTCGCCGCCCTGGCCTCCCGGCTGCTGGAACTGCGCGGCGACCGCCGCGACACCCTCGCCGTCCTGGACCGCCTCGGCACCCCGGCCGGCCTGCTCACCGGCACCCTCGCCCTGCGCGCCCTCGCCGCCGGCACCGTCCTGCTGGTCACCGGCGGGCTCACGCTGGCGCTCTGCCCGCTGCGGTAGCGCCCACGGACGCGGAACGCCCCGGTGGTCCTCCCGTCACGGGGAACCACCGGGGCGTTCGTGCTGCTGGGGTCTCAGCCCGCCGCGGCCAGCTGACCGCAGGCGCCGTCGATCTCCTGACCGCGGGTGTCGCGGACGGTGGTGGGCACGCCGTGCGCCTGCAGCCGGCGGACGAACTCCCGCTCGTCCTCCGGACGGGAGGCCGTCCACTTCGAACCCGGCGTCGGGTTGAGCGGGATCAGGTTCACGTGCACCCGCTGGTTCTTGATCAGCCGGCCGAGCAGGTCCGCCCGCCACGCCTGGTCGTTGATGTCCTTGATCAGCGCGTACTCGATCGACACCCGGCGACCGGACTTCTCCGCGTAGTTCCACGCCGCGTCCAGCACCTCGGCGACCTTCCACCGGGTGTTCACCGGCACCAGCTCGTCACGCAGCTCGTCGTCCGGGGCGTGCAGCGACAGCGCCAGGCGGCAGCTCAGGCCCTCGTCGGCGAACCGGTGCATGGCCGGGACCAGGCCCACCGTGGACACCGTGATGCCGCGCTGGGAGAGCCCGAAGCCGTCCGGCGCCGGGTCGGTGAGGCGGCGGATCGCCGACAGCACCCGGTTGTAGTTCGCCAGCGGCTCGCCCATGCCCATGAACACCACGTTGGACAGCCGCGCCTCGCCACCGGCCACCGACCCGGACTTCAGGTCGCGCATGCCGGCGGCGATCTGCTCGACGATCTCCGCGGTCGACAGGTTCCGGGTCAGCCCGGCCTGGCCGGTCGCGCAGAACGGGCAGTTCATGCCGCAGCCGGCCTGCGAGCTGATGCACATCGTCACCCGGTCCGGGTACCGCATCAACACCGACTCGACCAGCGTCCCGTCGAAGAGCTTCCACAGCGTCTTGCGGGTCTCGTCGTCGTCGCACGACACGTGCCGCACCACCGACATCAGCTCGGGCAGCAGCGCCTCGGTCAGCTTGCCCCGGCTGGCGGCCGGAATGTCCGTCCAGCTCTCCGGGTCGTTCGACATCCGGCCGAAGTAGTGGTTCGACAGCTGCTTCGCGCGGAACGGCTGTTCGCCCAGCTCGGCGACGGCCTCCTTGCGCTCGGCAGGGCTGAGGTCGGCAAGGTGTCGCGGGGGCTTGGCGCCGCGCGGCGCGACAAAGGTCAGTTCTCCGGGCTTAGGCATGGTCCGTCCAGTGTCGCAGACCGCGGACGCTGCCCCGTCGCTACCGCCTGGCCGCCCGGTGCCGCTTGAGCAGCGCCGTCAGCGTCGCGTGGTCGACCCGGGCGTTCAGACCCGCCACCAGCTCGTCCGGGCACAGCTCGTACAGGTCGCCCCACCACCGCTGCGCCCGGTTGTCCCAGATCCGGTAGCCGCCCGGAACACCGCGCGCCACGTACCGCCGCCTGCCCATCGCACCCCTCCGTCACCGCAGACGGTACCGGGCGGGAACGGCGGCCTCAACCGAAAAACGGCCCCCGTCGCCGGGGGCCGTGGCATGACGGGGCCTCAGCTGCCGACGAAGACCGTGAGCAGCAGCCAGACCACCGGGGCGGTCGGGAGCAGCGAGTCGAGGCGGTCCATGATGCCGCCGTGGCCGGGGAGCAGGGTGCCCATGTCCTTGATGCCGAGGTCACGCTTGATCATGGACTCGGCGAGGTCGCCGAGGGTCGCGGTGACGGCCGCGCAGCCGCCCAGGATCAGGCCCTGCCACCAGGAGCCGCCGTCGATCACGAAGTGCATCAGCAGCGCGCCGGCGATCATCGACAGGCCGATGCCGCCCGCCAGACCCTCCCGGGTCTTGCCCGGGCTGATGGTCGGGGCGAGCTTGGTGCGGCCGAACTTGTAGCCGACGGCGTACGCGCCGGTGTCCGAGCAGATCGTCACGACCAGGAACAGCAGGATCCGCCAGGCGCCGCCGTCGGCGGACAGGATCAGCGCGACGAAGGTCGCCAGGAACGGCACGTAGAAGGCGGTGAACACGCCGGCCGTTATGTCGCGCAGGAAGTTCTCCGGCGGCGTGGCCATCCGGGCGACCATCATCGCCAGCCCGGTGAGCGCCAGGACCGCGGCCGCCCACTGACCGCCCTCGAAGTAGCCCGCCACCACCATGCCGACGCCGCCGACCAGCAGCGGGATCTGCGGGACGTGGATGTCCTTGCGCTCGGCGAGCCGACTGGTGAGCTCCCAGATGCCGACGGCGACGGCGGCGGCCACCACCACCATGAAGACCGCCTTGACCACGAACAGCGAGGCCGCGATCACCGCCCCGAGGCCGACTCCCACACCTATCGCGGCGGGCAGGTTGCGGCCGCCGCGCGGCTTGCGGGGCTGCTGGTCGGTCTGGGCCACGGAGGTCTCCTGGGCGGGGGGCATGAACTGAGTCTGTGCCGCGCCGCCCCCTCGCCATACCGGAGGCCGCCGCGCGAGTGACCCGTGTGGCGCCGGCCCGGGTCGAGCCGCGCCCCGGGCCGGGCGGACGGGCCGCCGGTCCGGGGCGTACGCGCGGGGTCTGGGGTCAGACCTCCAGCAGCTCGGCTTCCTTGTGCTTCAGCAGCTCGTCGATCTGCGCCACGAACTTGGCGGTCAGGTCGTCGAGCTCCTTCTCGCCGCGGCGGCCGTCGTCCTCGCCGATCTCCTTGTCCTTGACCAGCTTGTCGATCGCGTCCTTGGCCTTGCGGCGGACGGAGCGGACCGAGACCTTGGCGTCCTCGCCCTTGCCGCGGGCCTGCTTGATGTACTCGCGGCGGCGCTCCTCGGTGAGCTGCGGCAGCACCACCCGGATGACGGAGCCGTCGTTCGACGGGTTGACGCCCAGGTCCGAGTCGCGGATCGCGGTCTCGATGGCCTTCAGCGCGGTCTTGTCGAACGGGGTGACCATGGCCATCCGCGGCTCCGGAACGGAGAACGAGGCCAGCTGGTTGATCGGCGTCAGGGCGCCGTAGTACTCCGCGACGATCTTGGCGAACATCGCCGGGTGTGCACGGCCGGTACGGATGGCGGCGAGGTCGTCCTTGGCGACCCCGACGGCCTTCTCCATCTTTTCCTCGGCCTCGAGGAGGGTCTCGTCAATCACTGTGTGCTCCCTGTCCGGTTCATCTGCTGTTGTTCCGTACCGGTGCCCCGGACGGCTGTTGCTACTCGGCGCCCCGGCGGCTAGGCCTGGGCGGAGTCCTCGCTGATGAGTGTGCCGATCTTCTCACCCTTGACCGCGCGGGCGATATTGCCTTCGGCGAGCAGCTCGAAGACCAGGATCGGCAGGCGGTTGTCCTTGCACAGGGTGATCGCGGTCAGGTCGGCGACCTTGAGGTCGCGGGAGATCACCTCGGTGTAGTCCAGCGAGTCGAACCGGACCGCGGCGGGGTTGGTGCGCGGGTCGGAGTCGTAGACCCCGTCGACGCCGTTCTTGCCCATCAGCAGGACATCGGCGTGGATCTCCAGCGCCCGCTGCACGGCAGTGGTGTCGGTGGAGAAGTAGGGCATGCCCATACCCGCGCCGAAGATCACCACGCGGCCCTTCTCCAGGTGCCGGATGGCGCGCAGCGGCAGGTACGGCTCGGCGACCTGGCCCATGGTGATCGCGGTCTGCACGCGGGTCTCCATGCCCTCCTTGATCAGGAAGTCCTGGAGCGCGAGGCAGTTCATCACGGTGCCCAGCATGCCCATGTAGTCGGAGCGGGCCCGGTCCATGCCGCGCTGCTGCAGCTCGGCGCCGCGGAAGAAGTTGCCGCCGCCGATGACGATGGCGACCTCCGTACCCGCGCGCACCACCGTGGCGATCTCACGGGCGATGGCGTGCACCACGTCCGGGTCGACGCCGAGGCCGCCTCCGCCGGCGAACGCCTCGCCGGACAGCTTGAGCAGTACCCGGCGGCGGGTGCCGTCCGGTGCGGTCTCCTGCGTCTCCTGCATGGACTTTCCCTTCTCCGCCTGCTGGTCAGCAGATCTGCAAGTGCTACTCACGGCGCCGGACGTGCGGGCCCGGTGCCGTGCATACGAGAGGAGGCCACTGCCGCGGGAACCGGTACGGTCTCCTGCACGGCAATGGCCTCCTCTTCGTTCATGGTGCCGACGCCGCCCTCACGGGGTACTGGAGGGCTCGGTCGGCGCGTTCCTCCGTCCTTGCGGACGGGCGCTCTCCTACCTTATGTCCGGCCCGGGGCCCGACTTGGCGGGAGGAGCTGCGCGGAACGGTCTCAGGCGCCGACGCGGAAGCGAACGAAACGCTTGAGGGTGACGCCGGCCTCGTCGAGGACCTTGGCGACGGACTTCTTGTTGTCCTTGGCGAACGCCTGCTCCAGGACGGCGTTCTCCTTGACGAAGCCGGTGACCCGACCCTCGACGATCTTCGGCAGGGCAGCCTCGGGCTTGCCCTCCTCGCGAGCGGTGGCCTCGGCGACGCGGCGCTCGTTCTCGAGGTCCTCGGCCGGGATCTCCTCGCGGGAGAGGTACTTCGGCGCGAAGGCGGCGATGTGCTGCGCGACGTCCTTGGCGGTCTCGGCGTTCTCCTGGTCGAGCTCGACGAGGACACCGATGGTCGGCGGCAGGTCCGGGTCCGACTTGTGCATGTAGACGCCGACGAAGCCGTCGTTGTCGAACTGCGCGAAGCGACGGAAGACGATCTTCTCGCCCAGGGTCGCGTTGGCCTCGTCCACGAACTGCTGGACGGTCTGGCCCGGGTTGATCTCGGAAGCCAGCGCGGCCTCCAGGTCGGCCGGGGAGGTGGCGGCAACGTGCGCGGCGATCGCGTCGGCGACCTCGACGAACTTGCCACCCTTGGCGACGAAGTCGGTCTCGCAGTTCAGCTCGACCAGGACGCCGGACTTCTTGTCCTCGGCGATCAGCGCGGCGACGGCGCCGTTGGAGGCGTCGCGGCCCTCGCGCTTGGCAACGCCCTTCTGGCCCTTGATGCGCAGGAGCTCGACGGCCTTCTGAACGTCGCCCTCGGCCTCGTCCAGAGCCTTCTTGCAGTCCATCATGCCGGCGCCGGTGAGCTCACGGAGCTTCTTGACGTCCGCGGCGGTGAAGTTCGCCATCGTGTGATCTCTTCTCACGTCTCGCGTGTCTGCGTGGGAAAGTGCCGGGGCCCAGGGTTCGGGTCCCCGGCACGGGAGAGAGGGGCACCCACCGGCTCAGCCCGGCCGGTGCCCCTCGCCCTGGTGGTACGTCAGGCCTGCTCGGCCTCGGCGGCCGGAGCCTCCGCAGCGGCCTCGGCCGGGGCCTCGACAGCAGCCTCGGCGGCGGGGGCCTCGGCGGCCTTCTCGCCCTCGAGGATCTCCTTCTCCCAGGCGGCCAGCGGCTGGTCGGCGCCCGGCTCGGCCTTCGCGTCGCCCTTGGCGACACCGGCGCGGGACTTCAGGCCCTCGGCGACGGCGTCGGCGATCACGCGGGTCAGCAGGGTGACGGAGCGGATCGCGTCGTCGTTGCCCGGGATCTTGTAGTCGACCTCGTCCGGGTCGCAGTTGGTGTCGAGGATGGCGACGACCGGGATGTTGAGCTTCCGGGCCTCGCCGACCGCGATGTGCTCCTTCTTGGTGTCCACGATCCAGACAGCGCTGGGAACGCGCTGCATGTCGCGGATACCGCCGAGGGTCTTCTCCAGCTTGTCGTACTCGCGCTGGAGGACCAGGAGCTCCTTCTTGGTGAGGCCCGAGCCGGCCACATCCGTGAAGTCGATCTCGCTGAGCTCCTTGAGGCGCTGCAGACGCTTGTAAACGGTCGAGAAGTTGGTCAGCATGCCGCCCAGCCAGCGCTGGTTGACGTACGGCATGCCCACGCGGGTCGCCTGCTCGGCGATGGCCTCCTGGGCCTGCTTCTTGGTGCCGACGAAGAGGACGCTGCCGCCGTGGGCAACGGTCTCCTTGACGAACTCGAAGGCGCGGTCGATGTAGTTCAGCGACTGCAGGAGGTCGATGATGTAGATGCCGTTGCGCTCCGTGAAGATGAAGCGCTTCATCTTCGGGTTCCAACGACGGGTCTGGTGACCGAAGTGGACGCCGCTCTCCAGCAGCTCCCGCATCGTGACGACGGCCATGTGCCGTGCTCCTCTGTGTTGCCCGGCTCGCCGCGAGGCAGGTGCGCTCTGCGGGGTGCCGGAACTCTCGGTTGTCCGTGTCGGTCGGGTGACCGCCACGCCTGACGCCCCGACGTGCCAAGCCGCTCGGCCTGCACGGGGCTTGCGGCCTCGGCAGGCTCGGCGGACCGAGCGGCACTCGCACCGGCGACCGTTCCCGGAAGGGGGCGGGCCGTCGGTGGCGGGGCGTGCGAAGTCGACCCGGCAGACCGGGTCGCGTGTGAAGTGTACGGGAAGCCCCGAGCGACGGGCGACTCCGTGCGGTCCCGCCGCCCTGTTCAGCACCACTACGGGCGGGCCGCCGCCCACCGTTCACCCCTGCGGGGGACGGCAGTTGTCCACAGCCCCCGGTCTGTCCACAGCTTCCGGAATCGACGGGCGACACCGGCGCTGCGACCTGCATGGTGGGGCCACACCCGCCGAGCGGGCTTGTCGTGGTTTGTGCCGGGTGCCGGTGCTGTGCCGGTTTCGCCGTGTTGGGGCGCCGAGGACCGAGGGAGGTTGGCGTGCGGTGGTGGGGCGCGTTCTGCCGGGTGGGAGCAGTGCTGCTGGGGCTCGTCACCATGGTCGGCGGCGGGGGTGGTTCGGGAGGTCCGGCGGCGGGGGTGGTCGCGGTGGGGTTCTCTGCTGCGGGGCCCGAGGTGGTGGGGCCGGGGCCCGGGCGGGTGTGGCCGGTGGGTGATCGGTCCGCGCTGGTGCGGCGCTTCGATCCGCCTCCGGCGCGCTGGGCGGCCGGGCACCGCGGCGTGGACCTGGCGGCCGCGCCCGGGACGGCGGTGCGCGCGGCCGCGCCCGGCGTGGTGACGTTCTCCGGGCAGGTGGCCGGGCGCCCCGTCGTGGTGATCACCCACACCGGCTCGGGCACTCCCCCGCTGCGGACCACCTACCTCCCGGTGGCCGGGGCCGTCCCCGTCGGCACGGCGGTATCGGCGGGCGACCGGATCGGCGAACTGACCGCCGACTCCGGGCACTGCCCCGTCGACTGCCTGCACTGGGGCCTGCTCCGCGGCGCCCGCTACCTCGACCCGCTCGCCCTGCTCGGCACCGGCCGGGCCCGCCTGCTCCCGCTCGACTCGCCCTGACGCCGGATCAGCTTCCGCCCGAGCCCGAGCCGCAGTCCGTCCCGGCCGGGGCAGTGCCGCCCACGTCCGAGGCGCCTGTGCCCGTGCCGTCTGCGCTGCCCGACCTGAGGCCGTCCAGGGCGAACCGCACCGAGGCATCGGCGATCTCCGACGCGTCGGCGGTCTCCCGGGCCCGCTCGATCTGGCGGACCGCCGCCTCCACCACGCCCTGCAGCAGCGCGGCCGCGACGCCCGGCCTGGCATGGCCGAGTTCTTCCAGGGTGCGCACCACCATGGCGGTCAGTCCGGTGTGCGCGGCTCTGATCCGCGCCCGCGCGGCGTCGTCGAGTTCGAACTCGGCGACAGCCACCAGCGCGCGGTGCACCGGATCGGTGGCCAGCGCCACCTGCCCCCGGACGTACGCCTCGATCCGCTCGACCGCACCGTCGCAGGCCGCCATGCCGGCCTCGATCTCGGCGGCCCACAGCGGGAGGTCCACCACGCAGAGCGCTTCCACCAACTCGGACTTGGACCGGAAGTATTCGTACACCGAGGACCTGGCCAGCCCCGCACGCGCAGCGAGGGCGCCGAAGTTCAGCGCCTCCCTGCCGCCCTCCGCCAACAGGACGCGCGCGGCGTCCAGCAGCGCTGCCTGCTGCAACTGTCGATGCTCGGCCACCGTGGCCGCCCGGATTTTCGGCACACACCAACTCTACGGACGCCAACGGCCGACGGGGGCGCACACCGCGCACCCGCCGATCCGTCGGCCCAGGAGCCGTCGCTCCGCCATCACCGCCGCGCTGCTGTCGTACTGCCGTCGCGCCGCCGTCGCGCCGCCGTCGTCCTGGCTCAGCGGGCGTCGGACATCTTCGCCCGCAGCTGCAGCACCGACTTGGTGTGGATCTGGCTGACCCGGCTCTCGGTCACCCCGAGCACCTGGCCGATCTCGGCGAGCGTCAGGCCCTCGTAGTAGTAGAGCGTCACCACCGTCTTCTCCCGTTCGGGCAGCGTGTTGACCGCCGAGGCCAGCAGACGGCGCAGCTCGCGGTCCTCGGCGATCTCGACCGGGTTGTCGGCGCCGTTGTCCGGCAGCGTCTCCATCAGGGTCAGCCGGTCACCGCCTTCGCCCGCCGAGTGCAGCAGTTCGTCGAGCGCCACCACGTTGGCCAGCGACAGCTGACTGAAGATGGTGTGCAACTCGTCCAGCGCGATGCCCATCTCCGCCGCCACCTCGGGGTCGTGCGGCGTCCGCCGCAGCCGCGCCTCCAAGGTGGCGTAGGCCCGCTCGACCGCCTTCGCCTTCTGCCGCACCGACCGCGGGATCCAGTCCAGCGCCCGCAGTTCGTCGATGATCGCGCCGCGAATCCGGCTGATCGCATACGTCTCGAACTTGATCGCCCGGTCGATGTCGAACTTCTCGATCGCATCGATCAACCCGAAGACCCCCGAGGACACGAAGTCCGCCTGCTCCACGTTGGCAGGCAGCCCGACCCCGACCCGACCCGCGACGTACTTCACCAGCGGCGAGTAGTGCAGGATCAGCTGGTCGCGCAGCCCCTGGTCACCCTTCTCCTTGTACGAACGCCACAGCGCCTGAAGCGCCGACTGGTCTCCGCTCTTCGCGCTGCCTCGCGCACCTCCCTTCCCCTGGCTCGCTGCCGGTTCCTCCGCCACACCCGCGCCGCCCAACCCGACGCCCCCCGCCGAGGCCGCCACCGCCGGCGCGGCCACCGTCGCACCTGCAGACGCCCCGGGGCTGCGACCCACTCCCGCCGGACCTTCCTCCCCCTCCGGCGTCTCGGACGCGAACGACCCGGACGACACCGACGGCGGCCCCGAGGCCGGCCCGGGCAACGCGACCGGCGACCCGGCCGACTGCTGCCCACCCGGCGGCTGGGGCTGCGGCCGATGCTGCGACGCGCCCTGCTCCGGGCCCGATGCCGACGCCGATGTCGGGGTTCCCACCTTCAGGGAACGTTCCGCCTCCGGGCCACTCGCCTGCCGGCGAACCTGCGAGCTCCGCACCGGCGGCTCCCCCGGCTTGGCCTTCGACCGGGCACCGCGCCTCGACTGGCCGCGCACCGGTCGGCCGCCCGCAGGCGACGCGTCGGCGGAGGCCGCCTCGGCCGACGGCACCTCGGCCGCGCTCTCCCCGGGCCGCGGCCCACCGCCGGCCTGGCCTTCGCCGAACCGATCGCCGCTTGGCCTACTGCCGTCCGGCTGGTCGGTGTCCGGCTCGCCGGTGCCTGACCGATCGGCCTGCCGACCACCGAACGGCCCCGGCTCGTCCGGGGGGCCGCCGGTCTCGTCGCCGCGCGGCCGCGGCTGGGCCGCGGCCTTCGACGGCACTGCCTGTGGGCAGGGCAGCAGCTGGCCTGGGCGTTCGACGGAGGGGCGCGCCGAGGACTGCCGGTCCGACGGCCCCTGCGGGACGGGGGGGCGGGGAAGGGGCGAGGGCGAGGTGGGACGGGCCTGGGACTGTGGGGTCGCGGTCGGGGGGGTGCCCGACCTCGTCATTCCCACGGCTCCCGAGGACCTGGCCCGCAACTCCGCGGCGTTGCGGATCTCGGCCCCCGGCCCGTCCGGGGACCGACCGTCACCGGTCACCCTGTGTCCGGGAATGTGAGTGGCCATGCGTTGGTCTGCGCCGTTCTGCCGAGTCATGTGCTGATAGGGACGCCATAAGGGAGCGTAGCGTGACCAAGTCGCTGCACAGTGCTACCGCCACTCGGGCGTCGCTCGATCCGGTGGCAGTGCTGGGCTCCCCCGGCGCGTCGCGGCGCGGACCCTGACCGGCTGCCGGGCGTCCTGCCTCCACCAGGCCGCCGACCAGCGCAGACCCCTCCTGACACGTCGGATTCCTTGCGTCACACCCGCTCACCGATATCGCCCACCCGAGCTCAACCGTCTCGGCGCCGCTCTCAACTCACCTGGGGTTCCTTCCTGTTGACGGGATGCTCCGTTCGGTCGACCTTCCGTGTCCGCTGTTGCGCAGATCCGATCACTTGCGTCGCACCAGCCTCCAGTACGCGCCCTGCCGTTCGACGAAGCCCAGCGAGCTCAGCTCGTGCAGGTGGTGCACGGTCTCCTGCGGGGAGAGCGCGGCGTACTGGGCGAGTCGCTGCACCGGCGCACCGTCCGCGCTTGCCGGGACCGCTTCCAGGACGCGGGCCACGGGCGGTGCGAGCGCGTCACGGGGCAGGATCGGTCCGACTCGCTCCGGTGCCAGGTCGCCACCGACGGAGCCGATCAGCTCGCCCACCTCGGCGCCGCTGGTGACCAGAGTCGCGGCACCGCTCCTGATCAACGCGTGAACTCCTGCCGAGAGTTCGGACGTCACCTGGCCGGGGACGCCCATCGTGTGCCGATTCAGATCCATGGCGCGTCGCGCGGTACTGAGCGCGCCGCTGCGCGGCGCGGCCTCGACCACGACGGTGCCTCGGGTGAGCGCCGCTATCACTCGGTTGCGCAGCACGAACCTGAACCTGGTCGGGTGCATCCCGAGCGCCAGCTCGCTCACCAGCAGCCCGTCGCCCCCGATCCGGTGGATCAGCGCCTCGTTCCCTCGCGGATAGCAGATGTCAACCCCGCTGGCCAGGACCGCGATCGTCATCCCGTTGACGGCCAGCGCGCCCAGATGGGCGGCCGTGTCGACGCCGTACGCGGCGCCGGAGACCACCACCCAGCCACGCTCGGCCAGTTCCGAGCCGAGTTGACCGGCGATGTGCCGCCCGTATGCGGTGCAGGCCCGGGATCCGACGATGGCGACCGATCTCAGCGCGAGCAGGCGCAGCGACGGCAGCCGCGGCCCCGGCCGGCCTCGGATCCACAGCCCGACCGGGCGGCTGTCGCCGAGGTCGTCCAGCTGCGAGGGCCAGTCGGTGTCGCCCGGAATGATGAACTTCCCACCGAGCTTGGCGATTCGTTCAAGGTCGGTGGCCGGGTTGAACTTTCGCAACCTCTCCTGGTAAGCGGTGATCCGGTCCGCTCCGAGCCCCAGCCGACCCGGCGATGCTCCGTTGTAGAAGCCCTGCACCAGGCCGACCACACCGAGCCGCTGGATCGCCCGGCCGATGGCTGCGTCACCCGGTTCGATCAGCCTGGTGAGTGCCGCCCGAGCCACCCGCTCGGGCTCGGGCGGGTCCGGCGTGGCCGCTGGTGCGGCCCACCGGGTGGGGCGGATCAGCCGGTGATCGCCCCGCACCACCCCCACACGAGTGGCATGACCTGCGGCGACCGGTTCGGCCGTGCAGTGCCGACTCGTTACGGCGGCGTGCACAGCACGACTGGTGCTGCCCGCCGTATCCGACACTGACACGCCGGCGTCTGCCCTGTCCGGATTCGGCCGGTGGATGCCCGGCGGGCCGGCTCCCCGGATCAGGTGGCGCAAGCCGTCGTGGCTGCCCTCCGGCGGGTGGTCATCGGGCGGGCTGCCGTCCGGCGGGCGGTCGTCGGGCGGGTGGGGCGGGCAAGGTTTGTCGGGTGGGCCCGGCAGGCTGGGCTCACCCACCAGGTGAAGCCTGCCGGGCTGGGCTCGCCCGGGGCGGGCCGGGCCGTGCGAGTGTGCGGTGTCGCTGTCGTGAACCGGGCTGCCGAGTGGCGGCGTGAGCACTGCTGACGTTGTTGTCGCGGGATCGATGTCCTGCTGGGGTGCTGGAACTGCTGCGGTCACGGAATGCTCCTCCTGCGGTCGTTTGGCCAACGGGCGGGTGGGTGGGATGGGTGGGATGGGTGGGTACGGGAGCGACGCTGCGGCCCGGCGGCATGGCTGTGGCCAGCGTCTGCCGACCACACCTCTGCCAACCGCTGCCGATTGCCCGCCAGGTGATGGGTGGTCAAAGCTCGGCGCCCAGATCGGCGTCCGCGTCGTAGTACATGTCGGGTCGGCGGTCGGTCGGTCGGGTGACGCGTTGGACTCCGGTGCGGAGGGTGAGCGCGGTCTGGATGTCGGTACGGGTGGGGCGAGGCCGGCACGCCAGGTCGGCGACCGTCCAGGCGACGCGGAGGACTCGATCCAGGCCTCGTGCGGTGAGCAGACCTCGGTCGAGGTCACGCTCGGCGTCGGTGAGCGAGCCGGGTGCGAGTTGCCAGCGCGTGCGCAGTTCGTGCCCTGGCACTTCGGCGTTCGTCCGCCACGGGGTGTCGGCGAGGCGAGCGGCGGCTCGCTCGCGGGCCTGCCTCACGCGTTCGGCGACCGTGGCCGTGCTCTCCGCTTTTCCGCCTTGTTGCATCAGCTCGGCCCTGCTGACTCCGGCCACCTGAACTTGGAGGTCCACTCTGTCGAGCAGCGGCCCGGACAGGCGCGCCTGATAGCGGTTGACCATGACGGGTGTGCATTCGCAGCCTTCTCCTCTCAACGAATAGCGGCCGCAGGGGCAGGGGTTGGCGGCCAGACAGAGCAGGAAGCGGGCGGGTAGCCGCATCGAGCCCGCGGCTCTGGCGATCATCACCTCCCCCGATTCCAGGGGTTGGCGCAGGGCGTCGAGGACCCGGACCGGGAATTCGGGTGCCTCGTCGAGGAAGAGGACGCCGCGATGAGCGAGGGAGACGGCGCCAGGTCGGGGCAGACCCGTCCCGCCGCCCACGATGGCGGGCATGGTGGTCGAGTGGTGCGGTGCGCAGTAGGGCGGGGTGTCGATGAGCGGGCGGTCGGGTGGGAGTAGGCCGGCCACGGAGTGGATCGCGGTCACTTCGAGTGCCTCGGCCTGTGTGAGTGGTGGGAGCAGGGCGGGGAGCCGTTCCGCCAGCATGGTCTTGCCGGCTCCGGGCGGCCCTTTCAGGTACAGGTGGTGGCCGCCCGCGGCGGCGATCTCCAGGGCTTGCCGGGCTTCGTGCTGTCCGGCCACGTCGGCGAGGTCGGGTCGGCACGCCTGCTCCGAGGTGACGTCCCGGACGCCGAGCCCGGGGAGGAGAAGTCCGGCGAACGAGGAGTCGGGACGGCCGCTGGACGGGTCGAGTGGCTCGTCAGGGACGGGGGCGTTGGTGAGGATGGCGATGAGTTGGCGCAGGCTTCGTACGCCGAGGACGGAGACGCCGGGCACTAATTCGGCTTCGGCAGCGGTCTGTTCGGCGACCACGATCTGGCGGTAGCCGGCGTCCGCCGCGGCGAGTACTGCGGGCAGGACGCCGCGCACTGGACGTACCCGGCCGTCCAGTCCGAGCTCGCCGATGATCAGCAGGCCGTCGATCGACGCGGGGTCGAGCCGTTCGGCGGCTGCCAGTACGGCGCAGGCCACGGCCAGGTCGTACCCGCTGCCGCTCTTGGGTACGGAGGCCGGGGTGAGGCCCACGGTGAGCTTGCGCAGCGGCCACTTCTCGCCGCTGTTGGAGACGGCTGCGCGGACCCGGTCGCGGGCTTCGAGGAGGGCCTTGTCGGCGAGGCCCACCAGGCTGAAGGCCGCGAGTCCGGGTTCGAGGTCGGCCTGCACCTCGACCACGACACCGTCCACCCCGACCAGGGCGACCGAGCAGGTACGGGCGAAGGCCATCTCACACCGCCCCACGCAGGTGCTCGACCGCGGCGGCGCCCCTGAGCGGGTTGACTACGGCGACCAGGTCGATGCGCACTCCCCCTGGCGGCGGGGGCGCCGGTCCGCCCGCTGCGGCTTCACCCAAGGGCTCGCCGCCGTCGACCCGCTCGGCGGCGACCAGCACCAGCCGGGAGAAGTGCTCCGGCCAGCGTTCGGCGAGCCACCGTTCGGCGAGGTGGCGCAGCCGGTCTGCCTTGGTCTGGTCGATCGCCTCGGACGGCTGCTGGAAGCCCCGCTCGGACCTGGTCTTCACCTCGCACACCGCGAGGGTGTCCCCGTCCAGGGCGACGATGTCGAGCTCACCCTCGGCGCAGCGCCAGTTGCGCTCCAGGATGCACAGCCCGCACTCCGTGAGCCGGCGGGCGGCGACCTCCTCGCCGTAGCGTCCGAGGCCGTTGGTGGAAAACTTGTTGGGATTCTGCACGGCAATCACCTCCGGCCGGAAGGTTGCCGTCACAGCAGGGAAGTGGACCAGCGAAATCGTCAGGCCTGTGGATAACTCGAGCCTGTGGATAACTTAGCTCGCTCGTTCGAGCGACAAACTCAAAAATGCGCTGGACAATCGGCGATCTCGGCGACCAGTCTCGGTGACCCGGGCATCGCCGCAGCTCCTCAAGGTGCGGCCGCTCGGAGAGAAGGGCGCGGTCGGCCGCGCCGTTCCTCGCCCACCCCGGGCAGTCGGGCCCGGGGCGCTCCCGGGCCGGCCGTTCAGCCGCAGAACGGTCAGTTCCCGAACGCGGAGTCGTCCGAGGGCAGCTCAAGATCGCTCTTGGCCAACTCCTCGATATTCACGTCCTTGAAAGTCAGCACGCGGACCTTCCGAACGAACCGGGCCGGTCGGTACATGTCCCAGACCCACGCATCCGCCATCGCCACTTCGAAGAAGACCTCGCCCTGCACCGAATGCACCTGCAGGTCGTAGTCGTTCGTCAGATAGAAACGCCGCTCGGTCTCGATCACGTACTTGAACAGGCCGACGACATCCCGGTACTCCCGGTAGAGCTTGAGCTCCATCTCGGTCTCGTACTTCTCGAGGTCTTCGGCACTCATTCCAAGCGTCCCCTCACTCGTCACGTCCACCCCATTGTGGACCACTGGGCCAGTGCTCAGAGCCGTACTGGCGGTTCTGGCGGCCCTTCCGTCAGAACCTGCTCCACCAGCGCGGCCAGTCCGCGCGGATACACGGTCTCCTCGGTGGTCCTCAACTCCCCCACCGTCCACCAGCGGACGGCGAGCAGCAGCGCGTGCTCGTCCGCCCCGCTCTGCCGCAGTGCCACCTCGCCCCGGCCGGTGCGGGCCAGGTGGAACCACTGCTCCTGCTCGTAGTCCCTGCCCCGGAAGGAGAACTCCACCATGCCGTACGCAACCAGCGGTCCCCACTCCACCTCGGTCAGCCCGATCTCCTCGCCCAGTTCGCGCCGGGCTGCCTCGGCCGGGCTCTCGCCGGGCTCGATGCCGCCGCCCGGGGTGATCCACCAGTCGACGCCCGGCATGGCCGGATCGGTTCCGTGCAGCAGCAGGACGCGCCCGTCCGGGTCCACCAACAGCACGCGGACGGCTCTGCGACGCTCGGCCACCACCTGGTTCAGCTCCGTCCTGAGGTTCTGCGCACGTTTCCGGGCCGGCCCCGGGGTGCCACCGGCTCCCGGTTCAGGCCTTCCGCCGTCCCCCCAGCTTGCGGCCCAGCGAGACCGCCCAGCCCGCCGCCGAGGCGAGCACGATCAGGGCCGCCCCGCCGATCGCCGTCCAGCCGGCGGGCAGCAGGGCTCCCGCCTGGTGCGCACGCGGCGCACCCAGTTCGTCGAAGGCCGCGGTGCGCCCCTCCAGCCCTGCCCGGGACAGCGGCAGGATCACCGCCTCGACCCGCGCCTTCACTCCGGAGGCCGGAACAGAACCGAAGGCCACGTCCAGATGGCTGCGCGAGTCCATCGAGTTCCCGCGGAAGTCACCGAGCAGGAACAGCCGCCCCTCGGGCACCGTCACCGAGAACACGGTCGTGGGCACCGGTGTCTTCGCCAGGTAGGGCTCGTCCACCTGGTGGCCGTTCACGGTGATCCGTCCCTCGCGGTCGCCGGAGACGGTGTCGCCACCGACCGCGGCCACGCGCTTGACCAGGGTGGCATTGCCCCAATCCGGGTCCTGGAAGACCACGATGTCGCCGCGTCCGACCGACGCTCCGTCAGCGGTGTGGGCCAGGACGGTGTCGCCGATCTCCAGGGTGGGGCTCATCGACCCGGTGGGGATCTTGTAGGGCCGGTACTGGATGGCGAGCATCGCGAAACCCCCGACGAGCATCACGAATCCGATCGCGATCACCAGGCTCTGCACGATCGACGCCGAGCTTCGACGGCGGGCGGGTCTGGCCTCGGTGGGCGGTGTCCGCTCCGCGACGCTGGTCATCGGCTTCGCCCTCTCCTGGCGCTCACGCGCTCCGGGCGAGCGCTCGCTGCCTGCCCGGGAGTGGCTGTCCTGGGCTGGACAGCACTGCGGGCCGTGGCACGTGCGAGCAGACTACTCACGAGTACCACGGCCCGCGCAAGAGTCAGTCGCGGACGGTCTGGGACCGGTCAGCGCCGGCGCTTGCGCACCCACCACACGGCGGGGACGGCCAGGGCTGCACCGGCCAGCGTCGGGGCGAGCGGCCCGCCGGCCGCCAGACCCTTCTGGTCGAAGGTGTCGGGAACGGGCAGCGTCGCCCAGTCGCCGATCGGCCAGGCCACCACGAAGGCGCGGCCGACGACGTTCCCGACCGGGACGGTGCCGCCGCCCGGCTGGTCCATGTGGAAACGGGAGTCCAGGGAGTTGGCGCGGTGGTCGCCCATCACCCAGATCCGGCCGTCCGGCACCTTCACCGGACCGAACGGCTTCTCCCCGCACGGGGTGTTGCCCGGGAAGATGTACGGCTCGTCGAGTGCGATGCCGTTCACCTTGACCGGTCCGGAGCCCTGGCACTCGACGGTGTCGCCGCCGACCGCGATGACGCGCTTGATCAGGTCCTTCTCGTCGCTGGACGGCATCAGCCCGATGAAGCTGAAGACGTCCTGGACGCCGCGCACGAAGGCGTTGTTGCTGCGCTGGGCGGGCTCGTCGTTCAGCCAGCCGCCCGGGTCCTTGAAGACCACCACCTCGCCGCGCTCCGGCTCCGAGCCGAACCACGGGGTGAGCTTGTCGACCAGCACGCGGTCGCCGACCTGGAGCGTGTTCTCCATCGAACCCGACGGAATCGAGAACGCCTGGACGAAGAAGGTCTTGATCACCAACGCCAGGATCAGCGCGATGCCGACCAGGATCGGCAGCTCCTTCCAGAAGGAACGCTGCTTGGGAGCCTTCTTGGCTCCGGCCGACGCCTCCGAATCGCTCTCCTCCGCAGCGTCGGAATCGGACGCCCGCAGGGCGTCACCGTCCTCCGCGTGTCGCCCGTCGGCGTTGCCCGAAGGCTCCCCGTCGGGCTCCGGAGCACCTGAGCGGGCACCGATCACCAGATCCCCCACGACATCTCCTCCCTGCTGTGCGGACGCCTGCGCGTCCGCGCTCACCAGTGCCGCACAGCGGGCACCACACTCTGCGATCGATCGAAAACCCGCCTCTGGCTTGCCCTACCCGGGCACGCCCGACACCAGGCCGGAACCGAGCACTTCAGCACTTCTCTATCACTCCCGGTCGGCAAGCCCGTGTTTCCACGCGCCGACCAGAACGTCAGTCAGCCATCGGCCCGGCCCGCCAGGGCGCTCTCCACCGCCGAACAACAGCCGGGAGGACGCCCAACACACCCATAACGAGCGGGGGTTCCGCAGGAATCGGTCCAACGGCCGATGATCCTGCCACTTGCACCGGCAGCGAGGAGAGTGAATCAGGAACACCCAGTTGACCGAAGTGGGAGAGCGGCCATGCGACCACGAACGCACGACCGACCACGTGCGCCACCGGGATGGTCCCGGAGCCGGGGTTGCCCATGTGGTAGCGGGAGTCCGCGGACAGGTCGCGGTGGTCCCCCATCACCCACAGCCTCCCCTGAGGGACCGTCACCTTGAAGGTGATCCGTGAGGGCACGTTGCCGGGCGCGATGTACGGCTCGTCCACCGGGGTGCCGTTCACGCTCAGCCGGCCCTGGGCGTCACAGCACTCCACGGTGTCGCCGGCGACACCGATCACCCGCTTGATCAAGTCCCGCTCGTCATCAGAAGGAAGAAGTCCCGCCGCGGAGAACATCGACCTCACGTCGTGCAGCACCGACCCGTCCGTGGACGACGTGCGGTGGTTCTCCAACCAGCCGCCTGGGTCCTTGAAGACCACCACCTCGCCGCGCTCCGGCTCCGAGCCGAACCACGGGGTGAGCTTGTCCACCACGACCCGGTCGCCGACCCGCAGGGTCGGCTCCATCGAACCGGAGGGAATGACGAACACCTGGACCAGAAAGGTCTTCAGCACCACGGCGATGACCAGCGCCACCAGCACGATCACCGGCAACTCACGCAGAAAGGAGCGACGCCCCCGGCGCGCGACCCGCTTGGCGGTGCGCCGCCGCTCGGCGCGGCCCCGGACGGACCGACGACTGTCCACCGCCCCGTTCCCGCCACCTGCAGCAGCCTCCACGGCCCCCTCGCTCCCCCGCAGCAGGCCGGTTCCCCCGACTCCGTCAGCTCCCCCGGCTCCCCGGTTTCTGCCAGCTCTCCCGGTTCCGCTCGCGGCGCCGGCAGCCCCGGCGGCCTCAGCGCCATTGGGCCATACGCCGCCGTCGACCCCGATGGCCTCGGTGCCACCACCAGCTCCGCCGAAGCCCTCGGGAACGGGTGCAGGAGCAGGACCTGGCAGGTACACGGATTCCGGCGGCTGCACGGATTCCGGCGGGTCGAGGTGCGAACCGGGAGGTGGGCTCTCGGGGTGGGCCGTGCCGTCGGTGGCGGCCCGGGGTCTACCGCGGCTCCCCATGGCCACCGGTCCCCTCGATCGCGGCGAATGCCGCCGGCCGGTCGAGCGAGGTCGTCCGGCCGAGGGGGAACAGCAGCCAGTCGGCGCGTCCGATCACCCGCTTCACGGGCACGGTGCCGCCGCCGGGCTCACCGAGGTGATCCCGGGAGTCGCGGGACGCACTGCGGTGGTCGCCCATCACCCACAACTTGCCGGCGGGAACCACGATGTCGAACGGCACCGCCGACGGTGCGTCGCCGGGGAGCAGATAGGCGCTCTCGTCCAGCGGCACCCCGTTGACTCGCAGACGGCCGTCGGAGCCGCAGCAGGTGACCCGGTCGCCTCCCACCCCGATCACCCGCTTCACGTAGACCGTGTCACCGGCCGGGGCCAGTCCGGCCTCGGTCAGCAGCCGCTTCGCCCCGGACGGTTCGTCCCGGTAGGGCAGAAAGGAGCCGATGCCGTCGAAGACCACCACATCGCCCCGTTGCGGGCGCCCGTCGAAGGCATAGGCGAGCTGGTTGACCAGAACCCGGTCGCCTGGGCGCAACGTCCCTTCCATGGAGCCGGACGGCACCGCAAAGGGCCGCGCCACGAAGGCGTTCACCAGCAGCAGTGCGACCACGCACACCGCGCCGATCCACAGCAGGTCCCGCGACCACCGCCGCCCGCCGCCGTCCGCCCCGCCCTCGCCGTCCGCCGCGCCCTCGGGGCCCTCCCCGCCCTCGCCCTCCGCCGTGCTCTCGGTGCTCTCGGCGCCGCCGGAATCCTCCTCGGCATCCGGGTCGGCCGTCGCCCCGTCATCGCCCCCTGCGTCCGGGGCAGCGGACCGGTCGACGCTCCCGGTACCGCCCTCGGGGCGGGCCTCAGTGCCGACCGCTTTCCCGGTACCGGAAACGACAACGGACCGCGTCGGCGTGTCCGTACCCGTGGGTGCGGGACTGCCGTCGCGGTCCGCCGGTGGCTCGTGCGTGCTCATCGGGGGTGAGCCTATCCTCCCGGTCTAAACCGGTCGGAGGGCCTTCCCCCGTCGAGCCTGCGCGATCACGCGTCGCGCTTCTCCTTGATCTTCGCGGCCTTGCCGCGGAGGTCACGCAGGTAGTACAGCTTGGCGCGGCGGACCGCACCGCGGGTCACGACCTCGATCTTCTCGACGACCGGGGTGTGCACCGGGAAGGTGCGCTCGACACCGACGTTGAAGCTGACCTTGCGGACGGTGAAGGTCTCACCGACGCCGGCGCCGTGACGACGGATGACGACGCCCTGGAAGACCTGGACGCGCGAGCGGTTGCCTTCGATGACTCGAACGTGCACCTTCAGGGTGTCGCCGGGGCGGAAGGCGGGGATGTCGGTACGCAGCGAGGCCGCGTCGACAGCAGCGAGCTTGTTGCTCATCGTTGCTCTCCATCGCAGGCGCCACGGGCCGCCCACGGAAATTCGTCTCAACTGGGTGGTACTGCGGGTCGCTTCGGCTGACGATGAACCCCCCGTGGCGGGGGCACCGGTCCACTGACCCCCACGGAGGGAGTCGGGCGACAGACAGCAGTCGCCTATTCTTCCACAGGCTCTACCGCAGACCGAAATCGGCCGGCAGCGTCGTCCCAGGCCAGACCGAGGACGCTGAGCGCTTCGCGTTCCTTCTTGGTGAACGCGTCGCGCTGCCAACGAGCCACCAGGTCGGGCCGGTTGGCGAGGGTGCGGGCGAAGGCCTGCTCGCGCCGCCACTGGGCGATCTTCCCGTGGTGGCCGCTGAGCAGGATCTCCGGCACCTCACGGCCGCGCCACTCGGCGGGCTTGGTGTACACCGGCCCTTCCAGCAGATCGGCCATGGCGCCGGGGGCGAAGGAGTCGTCCCGGTGCGACTCGACGTTGCCGAGCACGCCGGGCAGCAGTCGGGCGATCGCCTCGACCATCACCAGGACGGCGACCTCGCCGCCGGCCAGGACGTAGTCGCCGATGGAGGCCTCGACCACGGGCATCCGGGTCGCGGCTTCCTCGATGACCCGACGGTCGATGCCCTCGTAGCGGGCAGGCGCGAAGGCCAGCCAGTTGCGGGAGGCCAGGTCCTGGGCGAGTTCCTGGGTGAACGGTCGGCCGCTGGGGGTGGGCACCACCAGGGTCGGCACCTCGCCCTCGGGGCCGGCCGCGAGGACGGCGTCCAGCGCCGCACCCCACGGTTCGGGCTTCATCACCATGCCGGGCCCACCGCCGTAGGGGGTGTCGTCCACGGTGCGGTGGATGTCGGTGGTCCACTGCCGCAGGTCGTGCAGGTGCACGTCGAGCTGACCGCGGGCCCGCGCCTTGCCGACCAGCGAGACGTTCAGCGGCTCCAGGTACTCGGGGAAGATCGTGACAACGTCGATCCGCATGTCGGTCACGCCGCACCCCCGGTCGAGCCGCCAGAGCTGCCGGAGTCGTCAGAGCCCTCGGACTCGCCCACGTCATCCACGTCTTCCTCGTCATCCGCATCGCCCGCGTCCTCGCGCGACGAGACGACCACCGCGTCGGCGGGGTCGATCAGGCCGGGCGGCGGGGTGATCACGGCACGCTGCTCGTCCAGGTCGATGGTGGGGACGATCTGCTCGACGAACGGGATGAGCACCTCGGTGCCGTCGGGGCGCAGGACGGTGAGCAGGTCCTGGTACGGGAGGTGGACCACCTCGGTGAGTTCGCCGATCAGGGTGCCGTCGGTGAGGACGACGTCCAGGCCGATCAGCTGGTGGTCGTAGTACTCGTCGGGGTCGTCGGGGGTCTCCTCCGGGTCGACCTCGGCGATCAGGAAGGTGCCGCGCAGCGCCTCGGCGGCGGTGCGGTCCTTGACTCCGGCGAAGCGCAGCAGCAGACGTCCGCTGTGCACCTTGCCGGACTCGACGGTCAGCGGTCCGATGCCGGCCGGGTCGGTGAGGAGGACCGCGCCGGGGCCGAGCCGCAGTTCCGGCTCGTCGGTGCGGACCTCGACACTGACGTCCCCTCGGATGCCGTGGGCGCGGCCGATCTTGCCGACGACGAGCTGCACGGTGATCGTTCTCCTGAGATGAGCCTGGGTGAGGCGAGCGAGGTGGTGGGTGCTGAAAGCGAGGTGGTGCGGTACTGAAAGACGAACGGGCCCGGAAAACGGGAAGGACCGGCCGGGACGGATGCGTCCCGGCCGGTCCGGAAACCCGGAGGTCGACCTGTCGATTGACGTTGCCGGTCGATCGTGGAGGTCAGCGAATGCTGTCCACATCGACCAGGTCGACCCGGACATTGCGACCGCTGAGGGCGCCGACCACGGTGCGCAGTGCGCGCGCCGTACGGCCGCCCCGGCCGATCACCTTGCCGAGGTCGTCGGGGTGCACCCGCACCTCGATGGTGTGACCGCGGCGCAGGTTCCGCGAGCGGACCTGCACCTCGTCGGGGTGCTCGACGATGCCCTTCACCAGGTGGTCGAGGGCTTCCTCGATCATGCTCAGGCCTCGGTGGAAGCGGCCTCGGCCTCGTCAGCCTTGTCCGACTTCTTGGCCTTCGGGGTGATGGCGACACCGGTGGTGGCGTCCTCGAAGCCGGCGACGGCCTTGGCGAACAGGTGCGAGAAGTCCTCGACCTTGGGCTCGGCGACCTTCAGCGGCTCCGGAGCCGGCAGGCCCTTGAACTTCTGCCAGTCGCCGGTCAGCTTGAGGATGGCGAGCACCGGCTCGGTCGGCTGGGCGCCGACGGACAGCCAGTACTGGGCGCGGTCGCCGTCGACCTCGATCTTCGAGGGGTTGTAGGTCGGCTGGTAGATGCCGATCTCCTCGATCGCGCGGCCGTCACGCTTGGTGCGCGAGTCGGCGACGACGATGCGGTAGTGCGGGGAGCGGATCTTGCCCAGACGCTTCAGCTTGATCTTGACAGCCACGGGTGTGGTTCTCCTGAGTTTTGACGTGGGTGAGCAGCGCTCCGCCGCGTGGGGCTGCGGCGCGAGGTGCCGTTCAAGGGACACGCCAGCCGTTGGGAGAGAGGGTCCTGCAATGGCTGCCGAGTACTCAGCTGTCCATTCTGCCACATCGCAGAGGTCGCCCCGACACCGCCCGGCACCGCCCGACAGGACCACCGAGCGCCACTGCAGGACCACCGAGCGGCCCGACAGAACCGCCGAGCCACACAGCAGGACCACCGAGCGCCACGGCAGCACCGCCGAGCGCCACGGCAGGGCAGCCGCGCACCGCGGCAGCCTCGCAGAAGCGGAAAAGGTCCGGAAAAAGTTGTGTCGACCGTCCCCCGAAGGGGCCGGTCGACTCACGGCCGGCCCGCGGGCACCCCCGCCCGCGGTCCGGATCAAGCGTTCTTCGACGGCAACGGCTGTCAAGCGATCTTGAACGGCTGCTGGCAGGCACCGCAGACGATCGAGGCCTGCGCCAGCACCGACGGGACGACGCGGACGTTGCGACCGCAGCCGCACACCGCCTTGACCCGCACGCCGCCGCCCGAGGAGCCGTGCCGGGCGGCCGGTCCGCGGAAGGCGCGGTGGTTGCCCTCGCCGGCGACGGCGAGCTGGTGCGCCCCGAGCGCGCGGTCGAGACGCTCGATGGTCTCGGCGTAGCGTTCGCGGGTCTCGTGCCCCATCGTCACCTGGGAGAAGCCGCTGCTGGCGTGCGGCTCGACCGGGTGGGCCAGGCCCAGCTCGGAGGCGAGCAGCAGGAAGCGGCGGTTGTGGTAGCGCCCGGCCCGCGACGTGTCGCGGATCTCCCGGGCGGCGGCCAGGCCGTGCGCGGCCTCGTGCAGCAGGCGCTCGAAGTTGAGGCGGGTGCCGCAGGCCGACGAGGACTCGCCGATCAGCGCCTCGGGCGACGCGAGGTCGGGCAGGTCCCGGTGGTGGGCCTGGATGTCGCTCCAGGCGGCGGCCAGTTCGGCCGCAAGGACGAGGGGCTGTGTCGTGCTCACGCTGTACCAACGATGGGGAGAGAGCCGATGTTCCGCCGGACCCCGGGGTTCGGGAATTCCCAGCGAACTCTCAGGAATGCACTTCCGCACGCGAATTGCGCGGTTCCGAACTGACGCAAGACCAACCCCCTGCACGTTTGGGCCCGACGCTCTCGCCAGGCTCTCGGCACCCGTCGCGGAGCCCAACATCCCCACGGCGGACGGCCCGCAACCTGTCCGAAAATTGACAGGGCCACGGGCCGTATACCGTACCGCTTGTCAGGTACTCCGGGGAGTTGACTGAGCAGTAGTCTCAACTACCAGTATGCGAACCGGGGTTCGGCCTCCACCCGGACCGTTCCGGGGCCCGGCCGGCCACTCCGCAGCTCATCGCGTTGATCACGCTCCGCACACGGTCCCCGGGCCGGCGGCCCGGGGACGCTCGCGGTGGTCGGATCAGTACGCGCGGGCGACCAGGGCGAGGTTGCCCTCCTGGTCGTCGGCGGCCGGCACGGTGCCGTCCGCGGCGATCAGGCAGCGCACCGACACGCCCTGCTCGGCCAACTTCGCCTCGCCCTCCGGGCCGAGGTCGGCCCAGGAGATCCGGCCCCAGCCGGTGGCGGCGGCCTCGACGGCCTCGTCGATGGTCTTGACGTCCACGGTGCGGGCCTCGCGGCGCTCGCGGGACTCGCGCAGCAGCTGCGCCTGGTCCTCCTCCAGGATGCCGGGGACGATCGCGGCCAGGGAGTCGACCTGGACGGGCGCCTTGCCGCCGGCGATCCGGCGGGCCAGCATCGCGGTGCCGGCCTCCAGGTCGCGCGGGCCGACCTCGATGCGCAGCGGAACGCCCTTGAGCTCCCAGTCGACGGCGCGGCGGCCGAACGGGGTGTCGGTGCGGTCGTCGACGACCACCCGGACGCCCGCGGCCTCCAGCTGGGCGCCGATCTCGCGGACCTTGGCCAGCACCGCGTCCTCGCCCTTGATGGCCAGGACCACGACCTGGACGGCGGCCAGCCGCGGCGGAACCCGCAGGCCGTTGTCGTCGCCGTGGGACATGATCAGGCCGCCGACCATGCGGGTCGAGACGCCCCAGGAGGTCTGCCAGACGAACTCGCGCTCGGCGCCCTGGAGCTGGTAGGTGGTGTTGAAGGCCTTGGCGAAGTTCTGGCCCAGCTCGTGGCTGGTGCCCATCTGCAGGGCCTTGCCGTCACGCATCATGCCTTCGAGCGTGAGGGTGTTGATGGCGCCGGCGAACCGCTCGCGGGCGGTCTTGCGACCGAGCACCACGTCGATGCCGAGCACGTTGGTCATGAAGTCGCCGTAGACGTCCGTGTGGATCCGCGAGGCGTAGTCGCGGGCGTCCTCGTAGGTGGCGTGGGCGGTGTGGCCCTCCTGCCAGAGGAACTCGGTGGTGCGCAGGAAGACGCGCGGGCGGAGCTCCCAACGGACCACGTTGGCCCACTGGTTGATCAGCAGCGGCAGGTCGCGGTGGCTCTGAACCCACTTGGAGAAGTACTCGTTGATGATCGTCTCGGAGGTGGGCCGGACGACCACCGGCTCCTCGAGCTCCTTGCCGCCGCCGTGGGTGACCACCGCGAGCTCGGGGGCGAAGCCCTCCACGTGCTCGGCTTCCTTGGTCAGGTAGGACTGCGGGATGAACATCGGGAAGTACGCGTTCTGGGCGCCGGCCTTCTTGATCCGGGCGTCCATCTCCTGCTGCATCCGCTCCCACAGGCCGTAGCCGTACGGTCGGATGACCATGGTGCCCCGCACCGGACCGTTGTCGGCCAGCTCTGCCTTGTTGATGAGGTCCTGGTACCAGCGGGGGAAGTCTTCCGCCTGGGGGGTGAGAACGGGTGCCTTAGCCATGGGCCGAATGGTACGGGGCGTGACGGCCGTACCGTGAATCCGTTTTCCCCACTGCGGCCCGCGGACGGGGCGGGGGCGCGCCCGCGCACACCCCGGGGCGCACACCCGCAGCGCACGGACACCTGCTCGCACCCCTCTGGACGACGGCGGTGACCCGCTGTTCGCTGAGAGGGGCCGGGGGGTGCCGGGCTGCGGCACGGGCAGCCGATTCCGAGGACCGATGTGGACCGATTGGGAGGCCGCGATGGCTTCAGCGCAGGTGACCGGCAGCACCGTGGACCGGGTCCGGGCGGACGGTCCGGCGGAGCGGCGCGGTCGGGCGCGGGACTGGGCGGAGATCCAGGAGCGCATGCTCGTCCCCCTCTACCAGGACGTTTACCGGCGGCTGGAGGTCGGCGCGGCGACCAGCCTGCTCGGGGTGGGGTGCCGGTCGGGCCTGGCGCTGCTGCTCGCCCAGGGGCGCGGCGCGCAGGTCGCGGGGGTGGAGCGGAACGACGAGCTGCGGGAGCTTGCGGCGGCCCGCGGGCTGCAGGTGGCGCCCGGCGGGAGCCTCACCCGTTCGGCGCACCCCGTCCCCCGGCCGGCGCACTCCCTGGTGACGGTCTTCGAGCAGCCGCCGACGCCCGCGCTGGTCGCCTGGTCGGCGCAGCGCACGCTCCCCGGCGGGCTGCTGGTGCTGGCGGTCCGGGGCCCGGCGGAGCGCTGCGAGAGCACCGCGGTGCTGGAGGTGGCGCGCCGGCACGCCCCCGCGGAGGAACCTGCCGCAGGAACGCCGGAGTCGCTGCTGGTCGCCGCCGGTCTGCGCCCGTCCGCCGCCGGCCGGGTGGTCTGCCCGTTCGCGTACGCCGAGGTGGACTCGGCGGTCCGCGGGCTGCTGGCCACCGGCCTGTTCGACCGGGCCGAGCAGCAGGCCGGAGCGGCGCTGGTGGCGAAGGAGTTGGAGGAGGCGCTGCATCCGTTCCTGCGCCCGGACGGCTCGGTGCGGATGGTGGACGAGTTCCGCTGGGTGGCGGGCGTCCGGCCGGCGGACGCTACTCGCGGCTGAGCCCGGCGGCGGCGTACGCGGCCTCCTCGTCCAGGGTCTCGGCCTCCAGGAGGGCGGTGGCGAGGGCGTCGAGGCGGTGGCGGTGCCGGTTGAGCAGGACGATCGCCTCCTCCCAGCATTCGGCGACGATCCGGCGGGCCTCCTCGTCGACCGCGTCCAGGGTGGTGGGGGCGGCGGACAGGCCGTACGGGGCCTGGCTGTCGTTGGGGATGGCGGTGACCCGGCCGACCAGGCTGCTCATGCCCCAGCGGCCGGCCATCGAGCGGGCGATGGTGGTGAGCTGTTCGAGGTCGCTCTCGGCGCCGGTGGTGACCACCCCGTACACCACCTGCTCGGCGGCCATGCCGCCGAGCGCGCCGATGATCCGGCCGCGCAGGTAGGGCTCGGTGTAGGAGTAGCGGTCGGTGTCGGGAGTGGAGAGGGTGACGCCGAGGGCGCGGCCGCGCGGCACGATGGTGACCTTGCGGACGGGGTCGGCGCCGGGCTGGAGCATGCCGAGCAGGGCGTGCCCGGACTCGTGGTACGCGGTGCGCTCGCGTTCCTGCTGCGGCATCACCAGCGGCCGCACCGAGCCGAGTTGGACCTTCTCCAGGGCCTCGGACAGGTTCTCCTGGTCGACGGCGTCCTGCTGGCGCTTGACCGCCAGCAGCGCGGCCTCGTTGACCAGGTTGGCCAGGTCGGCGCCGGTCATGCCGGGGGTGGTGCGGGCGACGACGTCCAGGTCGGTGCCCTCCACCAGCGGGACTTCGCGGGTGTGGATCCGCAGGATCTGTTCGCGGCCGGCCCGGTCGGGCGGGCTGACGGTGATCCGCCGGTCGAAGCGGCCGGGGCGCAGCAGGGCCGGGTCGAGGATCTCGGCCCGGTTGGTCGCGGCGATCACGATCACGCCCTCGGAGCCGGTGAAGCCGTCCATCTCGGTGAGGATCTGGTTCAGCGTCTGCTCGCGTTCGTCGTGGCCGCCCATGCCGCCACCGCCGCCGCGCTGGCGGCCGATGGTGTCGATCTCGTCGATGAAGATGATCGCGGGGGCGACCTTGCGGGCCTCGGCGAACAGGTCGCGGACCCGGCTGGCGCCGACGCCGACGATCATCTCGATGAACTCGGACGCCGAGGCGGAGAAGAACGGGACGTCCGCCTCCCCGGCGACCGCGCGGGCGAGCAGCGTCTTGCCGGTGCCGGGCGGGCCGGACAGCAGGACGCCGCGCGGCATCTTCGCGCCCAGTCGGCGGTAGGCCTGGGGGTTCTTCAGGAAGTCGACGACCTCGCTGAGCTCGGCCTCCACCTCGTCGATGCCGGCCACGTCCCGGAAGGTGGTGCGTCGGCCCTGACTGGTGTCCACCGGCTTCGGCGGGGCCTTGCGGCCGAGCGCGCCGCCGCCCAGGCCGCCGGCCATCCGGCGGGCCAGGAACACCCAGACCGCGATCAGCAGCAGCATCGGGGCGAGCGAGATCAGCAGGTTGGCCAGGAAACTGCGCTGCTGCACCACCGGGCGGGCGGTCACCTCGACGTTGTGCGACTGCAGGGTCGCCCAGAGCGGGTCGGTGGCGAACGCCGGGCGCTGGGTGGTGAATTCGGTGTAGTCGCCCTTGCCGCCGTCCGGCTTGGGCTGCTTGTTCCGCAGGTTGCCCTCGATGGAGTCGCCCTTGGAGTAGATCTTGGTGATGTTGTCGCTGTTGAGCTGCTTGCTGAACTCGGTGTACGAGATCGTGGTCGACCCGCCGCCGCCGAAGAAGCTCAGCAGCAGGTCGGACAGCAGGAACACCACCAGTGCGGTGAGGATCAGGCCCGTCCAGCCGCCCGGCATCTTCTTCTTCGGCGGCGCGGGCGGCGGCGCCCCCTCGGACCGCCAGGGCTGGTCGGGGGTCTGACGCGGCGGCACGGGGTTGCTCACCCGTCGGACAATACGGACGTTCCGGCCGCCGATCGGTGCGCAACGCCGACGCCCGTCAGCGCACGGGCGTCGGCCACTCCTCCGCCGTCAGCGCGAACCGCTCGTGATCGCGCCACGCGTCCTGCAGGAACAGCATCCGCGGCGTGAACCCCTCGTGCCGGAAGCCCAGCCGGCGCGCCATCGCCACCGAACGCTCGTTGTCCGGCTGCACGTTGATCTCCAACCGGTGCAGCCCCAGCCCGCCCTGCTCGGCCGACAGGAAGCACCGCTCCACCACCAACCGCATGCCCTCCGACATCCGACCCGTCCCGTCGAACGGCACGTACGAGTCGTAGCCCAGCACGCCGTTGCGGAACCGGGCCATCACGATGTTCGCCACATTGCACTTGCCGACCAGCCCGCCGCTCTCCCGATCGAGGATCAGGAACGTCCGCAGCCCCACCCCCTGACGGCTCAACAGGTCCGGCAACCCGTCCGGCTCCACCGGATTCCACCGCCCGATGTGCTCGGCGGAACGCCGCACCGCCTCGGCATAGGGGACGACGTCATCGGGGCGGGGGGCTCGGATCGTTACGCGCATGCCAGCCATCATGGCGCAGGACGAGCACAAACAGGGGCGAGGGCCGACGGGTGCGAAACCCGTGCGATGCGAAGCCGAACCCGCCTTACAGCAGGTCCTTGAACTCCTTGGGGAGCTCGAAGTCCGACGGACCCTTGCCCGGCGGGAGGCCGAACGCGTTGCCGCCGCCCTGGCCCGGCCCGAGCGCCTTGCGCTCGGCCGCGGCCGCCTCCTCCTGGGCCCGCTTGAGCGGGTTGCCGCTCTTGCGCTTGCCCTTGGCCACGGGGGCCTTCTTGCCGGAGCGCTTGCCGCCGCCACCCATGCCGGGGATGCCGGGCATGCCGGGGATTCCCTTGCCGGAGGCCATCGCGGACATCATCTTGCGGGCGTCGAAGAACCGCTCGACCAGGCTGGAGACCTCGCCGACCTGGACGCCGGCGCCCTTGGCGATGCGCAGGCGGCGCGAGCCGTTGATCAGCTTCGGGTCGGTGCGCTCGGCCGGGGTCATCGACTTGATGATCGCGCCGACGCGGTTGACGTCCTTGTCGTCGATGTTGTTGATCTGGTCCCGGATCTGGCCCATGCCGGGGAGCATGCCGAGCAGCTTGGAGATCGAGCCCATCTTCTGGACCTGCTCCAGCTGCGACAGGAAGTCGTCGAGCGTGAATTCCTTGCCGCCGCCCTGCAGCTTGGCGGCCATCTTCTCGGCCTCGGCCTGCGAGAAGGTCTGCTCGGCCTTCTCGATCAGCGAGAGGACGTCGCCCATGCCGAGGATGCGCGAGGCCATCCGGTCGGGGTGGAAGGCGTCGAAGTCGTCGACCTTCTCGCCGTTGGAGGCGAACATGATCTGGCGGCCGGTGACGTGCGCGACGGAGAGCGCGGCGCCGCCGCGGGCGTCGCCGTCGAGCTTGGAGAGCACCACGCCGGTGAAGTCGACGCCTTCGAGGAAGGCCTGCGCGGTGGTGACCGCGTCCTGGCCGACCATGGCGTCGACCACGAACAGGACCTCGTCCGGGTTGACCGCGGCGCGGATGTCCGCGGCCTGCTGCATCAGTTCGGCGTCGATGCCGAGGCGGCCGGCAGTGTCGACGATGACCACGTCGTACTGCTTCTGCTTGGCGTACTCGATGGAGTCGCGGGCGACCTGCACCGGGTCGCCGACGCCGTTGCCCGGCTGCGGGCCGTAGAACGCGACGCCGGCCCGCTCCGCGACGACGCCGAGCTGGGTGACGGCGTTGGGGCGCTGGAGGTCGCAGGCGACCAGCAGCGGGGTGTGCTTCTGGGCCTTCAGCCAGTGGCCGAGCTTTCCGGCCAGGGTGGTCTTACCGGCACCCTGGAGACCGGCCAGCATGATCACCGTCGGGCCGGTCTTGGCGTACCGGAGGCGGCGGGTCTCGCCACCGAGGATGCCGATGAGCTCCTCGTTGACGATCTTGATGATCTGCTGGGCGGGGTTCAGCGCGCCGGAGACCTCGGAGCCGAGGGCGCGGTCCTTGACCTGCTTGATGAAGGCGCGGACCACGGGGAGCGCGACGTCCGCCTCCAGCAGGGCGATCCGGATCTCGCGCGCGGTGGCGTCGATGTCCGCCTCGCTGAGACGGCCCTTGCCCCGGAGGTTCTTGAACGTCGCTGCGAGGCGGTCGGAGAGAGTGTCGAACACGTCGGTCGCGGGTCCCTTGCGGCATCGAGTACGGGTACTGTCGTCGCCCCCAAGGGTAGCCGTACGCCCGGTGGACGGTCTGCGCCCCTGCGTGAACGGGTCGTCAGCCGGTCCCCAGAGCGTCCTGCACGGCCCGTGCCACCTGCTGCGCGCGCTCCGGCGTCAACGGTCGGCCGTCCTCGGCGGTCAGGTAGAACGCGTCCACGGCCTCCGCGCCGAGGGTGGACACGTGCGCCGTGCGGACCCGTACGCCGGCGGTGTCCAGGGCGCGTCCGATCCGGTGCAGCAGGCCGGGGGCGTCGTGGGCGCGCACCTCCAGCACGGTCGCCGAACGGGACGCGGTGCCGGGGGCGACGGCGACCACCGGCGGCGGGGTGCGGATGCCGGGCCGGCGCGGGGCGGCCGCGTCGCGCTCGGCGAGTCTGCGGGTCACGTCGAGCGAGCCGTCCAGGGCGCGGCGCAGGTCGGCCCGCAGCCGGGCCGCCTCGGGGACGTCGCCGTACTCGGCGGCCACCGTCCAGCCGAGCAGCAGGACGGGGCCGGTGCCGACCGGGTCGAGTTCGCGCAGGCCGGCCTTGCGGACGGTGAGGCGGTGCAGGGCCAGCACGCCGGCCACGGTGCCGAGCAGGCCGGGGCGGTCGGGGACGGCGAGGGTGAGCTCGACGCCGACGGACTCGGTGCCGTCGGCCGCGAGTTCGGCGCGCAGGGCCAGCGCGGGGCCGCCGGTGCGGGCCGCCTCCACGGCGAGGCGCTCCTGCTCGACCGTCGGACCATCGGTGCCCGGAGCGTCGTTGCCCGGGCCGTCGCCGGCAGCCGGCGGCGCGCCGGTCAGCCGGGCGGCGGTGCGGGCGACCAGTTGGTCGACCAGCGAGGCCCGCCAGGCGGACCAGGCGGCGGGACCGGTCGCGGTGGCGTCGGCCTCGGTGAGCGCGTGCAGCAGTTCCAGGTGGGTCCGGTTGCCGACGATCCCGGCGATCAGGTCGGCGGTGGCCGGGTCGTCGGGGTCGCGGCGGGTGGCGGTGTCCACCAGCGTCAGGTGGTGGCGCACCAGCAGCGCCAGGGTGTCGGTGTCGGGTTTGTCGAAGCCCATCCGGACGGCCAGCTCGCGGACGATCAGCTCGCCGGCCTCCGAGTGGTCGCCGGGCCGGCCCTTGCCGAGGTCGTGCAGCAGGGCGGCGACCAGCAGCAGGTCGGGGCGGGCGGTGCGCCGGGTCAGCCCGGCGGCCCGCACCGCGGTCTCGATCAGGTGCCGGTCGACGGTCCAGCGGTGCACGGCGTTGCGCTGCGGGCGGCAGCGGACCTGCTCCCAGTCGGGCAGCAGCCGGCCGATCAGCCCCTCGGCGTCCAGTGCCTCCCACACCGGCAGGCAGGCCTCGCCGGCGCCGAGCAGTCCGACCAGCCGGTCCCGGGCCTCGTCGGGCCAGGGCACCGGCAGCGGCCCGGTCTCGGCGGCCAGTCGGCGCACCGTGGCGTGGCCGACGGGCAGCCCGGCCTGGGCGGCCGCGGCGGCGGCGCGCAGCGGCAGCACCGGGTCGGCGGCAGGCCGGGCGGCCCGGGCGAGCACCGCCTCGCCGTCCTGTTCGACCACGCCCTCGGCCAGCGGGCGGCGTTCGGCGGGCGCGGCTCGCCGGGTCATCCGGAAGGGGCGGCCGCGGCGGGTGCGGGCCGCGAGCACCCGATCGACGGCCCGCCAGGTGACGTCGGAGGCGTAGGCGACGGTGCGGGCGGCCCGGTAGACCTGGCGCAACAGGGTGTCGGCGTCGGGCAGGCCGAGCCGTTCGGCGACCTGGTCCTGGTCCTGCAGGGTGAGCCGGTCGGTGGCCCGGCCGGTGGTCAGGTGCAGTGCGTCGCGGACGTCGGCGAGGGTGGTGGCCGCGGTGTCCAGGCCGTCGCGGGGGGCGTCGGCGAGCCAGCTGGCGGCGACCGCGTCGAGCGCGACCAGGTCGCGCAGGCCGCCGCGGGCCTCCTTCAGGTCGGGTTCCAGCAGGAAGGACAGTTCGCCGTGGCGTTCGGCCCGGGCCCGGCCGAGGGCGCGCAGTTCGGGCAGCCGGTCGGGGGCGGCGGCGCGCCAGTCGGCGAGCACCCGGGTGCGCAGGTCGGCGGTCAGCCGGGCGTCGCCGGCCAGGTGACGGGCGTCCAGCAGGCCGAGGCCGGCCCGGAGGTCCGCGGCGGCGACCCTGCGGGCCCCGTCGGGGGTGCGGACGGCGTGGTCGAGGGCGACGCCGCTGTCCCAGACGGGGTACCAGATCCGCTCGGCGACCTCGGGGGCGAGCGGGCCGTCGTGCAGCAGCAGCACGTCCAGGTCGCTGCGCGGGGAGAGTGCGCCGCGGCCGTAGCCGCCGACCGCGACCAGGGCGGTGCCGGCGGGCGCGCCGGCTGCCCGGTACAGCCCGGTCAGCCAGTCGTCGGTGAGCCGGGCGAGCGCAGTGCGCCGCTCGCGACCGGTGCGGGCGGGGTCGGGGTCCGCCAACAGCCGGGCGCGGGCGGCGAGGTGGCCGCGGTCTCCGGGGTCGGTCGTCACGGTCAGAGCGCGTCGGGGCCGCGTTCGCCGGTCCGGACCCGCACCACGGTCTCCACCGGGACCGACCAGACCTTGCCGTCGCCGATCTTCCCGGTGCGGGCGGCCCGGACCACCACCTCGATCACCTGCTCGGCGTCCTCGTCCTCGACGAGTATGTCCACCCGGACCTTGGGCACCAGGTCGACGGTGTACTCGGCGCCCCGGTAGACCTCGGTGTGGCCGCGCTGCCGGCCGTACCCGCTGGCCTCGGTGACGGTCAGCCCGTGCACCCCGAACGCCTGCAGGGCGTCCTTGACCTCGTCCAGGCGGTGCGGCTTGATGACGGCGGTGATGAGCTTCATCGGGCGTCGACCTCGGTCTTCTCGGCGGTGGCGGTGGTGAAACTGGGGGCGGTGCGGGCCTGGCCGGCCCCGACGGCGGTGAAGTCGTAGGCGGACTCGGCGTGTTCGGCCTGGTCGATGCCGGACAGCTCGACGTCCTCGGTGACCCGGAAGCCGACGGTCCGCTGGATCGCGGTGCCCAGCAGCCAGGAGAGCACGAACGAGTACGCCAGCACGGCGGCCACGCCGAGCACCTGCCGGCCGAGCTGCCCGAAGCCGCCGCCGTAGAACAGTCCGGCCGCGCTCTGGCCGACGTGGCCGGTGGCGAACAGGCCGATCAGCAGCGAGCCGATCACCCCGCCGACCAGGTGGACGCCCACCACGTCGAGCGAATCGTCCAGCCCGAAGCGGTACTTGAGGCTGATCGCGGCGGCGCACACCGCGCCCGCGACCAGGCCGATCGCGATCGCGCCGAGCGGCGACACCGAGCCGCAGGCGGGGGTGATGGCGACCAGCCCGGCGACCGCGCCGGACGCCGCGCCGAGGGTGGTGAAGGCGCCGTGCCGCAGCCGCTCGTACGCCAGCCAGCCGAGCATCGCGGCGCCCGTGGCGACCTGGGTGTTCAGGAACGCCATCCCGGCGACGCCGTTGGCGGCCAGCGCCGAGCCCGCGTTGAAGCCGAACCAGCCGAACCACAGCAGGCCGGAGCCGAGCATCACCAGCGGCAGGCTGTGCGGGCGCATCGGGTCCCGGCGGAACCCGATCCGCCGGCCCAGCACCAGCGCCAGGGCCAGTCCCGCCGCACCGGCGTTGATGTGCACGGCGGTGCCGCCGGCGAAGTCGATCACGCCGTTGCGGTCGCCGAGCCAGCCGCCGTGCCCGCCGTCGAAGAAGAACACCCAGTGCGCGACCGGGAAGTAGACGATCGTCACCCAGAGCGCCACGAACAGGCTCCAGGACGCGAACCTGGCCCGGTCCGCGATCGCGCCGCTGATCAGCGCCGGGGTGATGATCGCGAACATCAGCTGGAACGCGACGAACGCGGTGACCGGGATGCTGCCGCTGAGCGAGTTCAGGCCGATGCCGCGCAGGCCGACGAAGTCGAGGTTGCCGATCAGGCCGGCCCCGGCGTCCGGCCCGAAGGCCAGCGAGTACCCGTAGAGCACCCAGAGCACGCTGACGATCGCCAGCGAGACGAAACTCATGGCGAGCATGTTGAGGGTGCTCCGGACCCTGACCATGCCCCCGTAGAAGAAGGCCAGGCCCGGGGTCATCACCATGACCAGGGCCGCACTGATGAACACGAAGGCGGTGTCGCCCGCGCTGAATCCGTCCGGCATCGGCATCTCCTCCGCTGTGGAGGCCGCTCCATGCCGGGACGTGTGCCCGTCCCGACATGTCGGCCTTGGGAGGAGCGTGCCGAAGCCGGGTTTCCGCCGATGCGACCCGGTGTTTCGCCGCAGTGACGTGGTCGACGCGCCCGTTACGGGCGCGTGAACCACGAGCGGCGGGCCGTCAGACCACCGAGACGAACTCCGGGATGTCCTGGACCACCCGCTCGGCGAGCCGGTCCACGCCGGGCACGCCGCGGAAGTCCCGGGTGGCCGCCTCGGAGGTCTTGCGGACCCGGGTGTTCAGCCGCTCGGAACGCACCTTGCGGGCGATGTCCACCGCCGCCTCGCAGTACTCCGCGGCCTCCTCCGGCTCGCGCTGCAGCAGCCGCACCGAGGCCATGCCGACCAGGTTGAACGCGTAGGTGCGGACGTGGTCGCCGTCCTTCCGGAACAGGTCGACCGCCTTGGTGATCATCGGCTCGGCGGCCTTGGCCATCGCGGCCGTCCGGTCCGAGGTGTACGCCAGGTCGCGGTAGGAGTGCCCGTTCTCCGCGTTGAGCTCGGCCGTCGAGAAGAACTTCAGCCAGGTAGGCGTCTCCTCGCCGGAGTTGATGTCGCTGAAGGTGTCCTCCGAGAGCCGGATCGCCCGGGCGCAGCGGTTGACCTCGCCGATGGTGGCGTACGCGCGGGCCTCCATCGCGTACAGCAGCGACTGCTGGCGGCTGCTGGCGGTGTCCCGGCTGCCGTACTGGGCCAGGTGGATCAGCTCCAGCGCGTCCTCGCCGCGGTTCAGGTGGATCATCTGCCGGCACATGTCGGTCAGCACGTGCGCGCCGAAGGGCCGGTCCCCGGCCTCCTTGGCGGCGTGCAGCGCCAGCACGTAGTACTTCTGCGCGCTCGGGTGCATGCCCACGTCGTACGACATGAAGCCCGCCAGGTGGGCGAGTTCGGCGGTGAGCCGGAACAGCCGCTTGGTGGTGGTCTCGGGGTAGGTCTCCTGCAGCAGGTCGGTGACCTCGTGGAGCTGGCCCACCACGGCCTTGCGGCGCAGGCCGCCGCCGTTCTGGGCGTCCCACTTCCGGAACATCTCGGTGGTCTGCTCCAGCAGCTGCATCTCCGGCTCGGACAGCCGCCCGGAGAACTGCTCGCCGCCGTTGGCCGCCGCCAGGATCGGGGTGGGCTCGCCGTTCGGACCCGGCGTCAGCCAGCGCTGCATCGGCTCGATCAGCGCCGCGCCGGCCGTCAGCGCCAGTGAGGTGCCCAGGAAGCCGCGGCGGTTGAGCATCAGGTCGCTGCGCGAGTACTCGCTGATCGCCTGCACCGTCTGCTGCGGGCTCCACGGCAGGTCCACTCCGCTGCCGACGGTGGTCACCGGGACGGCGGTGCGCAGGCCGAGGTCCTCGATCGACACCACCGAGCCGAAGCGCTCGGAGAACAGCTCCGACATGATCTTCGGGATCGGCTCGCGCGGCTGCTCGCCGTCCAGCCATCGGCGCACCCGCGAGGTGTCCGTGGAGACGTGGTGCGCGCCGATCTGCCGCGCCCGGCGGTTCACCTGGCGCGCCAACTCGCCCTTCGACCAACCACTGCGCGTGAACCAGGAGCCCAGCTTCTCGTTCGGCTGCTTCTCACCCATGGGACCGTCCCCATCCCGCCCCGACCCGGGGCTCCCGCTCGCCTTGACGACTCGTCATTTCGCAGACCGCTGTGACCGGCCGGCTGCATTCCGTATCCAGAACGTAGCGTCCCTCCGCCATCCGAGGGAGCAACGTCCGGGAAACGCCACCATTCGCCACCCCCACGAGTGAACTACCGGGCGCAGAGCCGCGCTTCACTGTGTGTCAGCCCGGTCAGCTCGGCATGACCCCGGCACATGCCCGGAATCCCGACGGAGGCACGCGTGCGGCAACGACGATCCGGCATCCGGAGCGCGGGTGCAAGGTTCCTGCTCGCCCGTGCCACTCGAATCGGTGTGCGCCGGTCCGCGCGCGCCTCCGGCGCACCACGCGCCACACGCCCCCCGGGCGACGCACCGTCACCATCCCGTAACCACCGGCGACCGGAACCTGTTGGGGGAGGCATGGACAAGCTGTTCGGCACCCTGCGACTCGTCGGCGGTCGTCGCCGCACCCGACCCACCCCGTTCCGGACCGCCACCGAGTACTCCGAGCGCTGGGGTTGGACGCTCGCCGCCGGCAGCCCACCACCGCACACCTCGCTCCGCTGCGAATGCGCCGTCCCACTCTGCGCCGCCCCCAACCTGCACCGGCAGGTCGGCCCGCCGATCGCTCCCGGCGCCAGTGCCGAGGAGCTCGCCGCGCGATGTCCGGCGGACGCGCCGCTGCTGCTCCCCACCGGCCACCAGTTCGACGTCCTGGACGTTCCGGCCCAGCCCGGCCTGCAGGCCCTGGTCCGGCTGGAGCGCATGGGCACCCAGGTCGGCCCCGTCCTCGCCTCCCCCACCGGCCGCCTGCTGTTCTTCGTCGCCCCGCGCACCGCCGAGCACCTCCCCGACCTGCTCTACCGGATGGGCTGGGACGACGCCTCGCTCGACCTCGCCTGCCACGGCCTCGGCTCCTACCTGGCCGCCCCGCCGGTCTCCCTCGGCGCCCTGGGCCCGATGCGCTGGCTGCGCCGCCCCACCGCGGACAACCACCCCCCGGAGGCCCGCCTGCTGCTGGGCACCCTCGCCTACGCCTGCCACCGCACCCGCGACCGGGAGACCTCCCTCGCCGGGTGAGAACCCCGGGGCGCGCGCCCCTGCACATGGAGCAAGGTCCGCCCCGGGGGAACTCCTCCCGGAACGGACCTTGTTGGGGGAACAGGCCGGCGGCTAGCCCAGCAGCGCGTCCACGAACGCCCCCGGCTCGAACGGCGCGAGGTCGTCCGCGCCTTCGCCGAGGCCGATCAGCTTGACGGGCACGCCGAGTTCGCGCTGCACCGAGATCACGATGCCGCCCTTCGCGGTGCCGTCGAGCTTGGTGAGCACGATGCCGGTGATGTCGACGACCTCGGCGAACACCCGGGCCTGCACCAGGCCGTTCTGGCCGGTGGTGGCGTCGAGGACGAGCAGGACCTCGTCGACCGGGCCGTGCTTCTCGACGACCCGCTTGACCTTGCCGAGTTCGTCCATCAGGCCGGTCTTGGTGTGCAGGCGGCCGGCGGTGTCCACCAGGACGGTGTCGACGCCGTCGGTGATGCCCTGCTTGACGGCGTCGAACGCGACGGAGGCCGGGTCGCCGCCCTCGGGGCCGCGGACGGTGTGCGCGCCGACCCGCTCGCCCCAGGTCTGGAGCTGGTCGGCGGCGGCGGCACGGAAGGTGTCGGCGGCGCCGAGCACGACCTTGCGGCCGTCGGCGACGAGGACGCGGGCGAGCTTGCCGGTGGTGGTGGTCTTGCCGACGCCGTTGACGCCGACCACCAGGACCACGGCGGGGCCGCCGTCGGTCTTGACGGAGTGGACGGTGCGGTCCAGCTCGGGGCCGATCAGCTTGATCAGCTCTTCGCGGAGCAGCCCGCGGAGCTCGTCGGGGGTGCGGGTGCCGAGCACCTTGACCCGGGTGCGCAGGTTGTCGACGAGTTCCTGGGTGGCGCCGACGCCGACGTCCGCGGTGAGGAGGGTCTCCTCGATCTCCTCCCAGGTGTCCTCGTCGAGGCGGTCGCGGGAGAGCAGGGTGAGCAGGCCCTTGCCGAGCGTGGACTGCGAGCGGGAGAGCCGCGAGCGCAGCCGCACCAGGCGTCCGGCGGTGGGTTCGGGGACCTCGATCGCGGGGGCGGCCTCCGCCTCCTCGATCCGCACTTCCTCGACGGGCTGCTCGGCCGCCGGCGCCTCGGCGGCCCCCGCCTCGACGGTCTCGGGAGCGGCGGCCTCGGGAGCCTCGGCCTCGGGAGCGGCGGTGGCCGGCGGCGCGGTGGGCTCGGCGGCCCCCTCGGTCGGCTTGGTGGGCGCGCTCGGCCGGTCGGCCGCGGGCGGCGCGGTGATCGTCGGGGTCTGGCTCGGCCTGTCCAGCTCTTTGCGTCGTCTGCCGGAAACGACGAGTCCGGTGATCGCGCCGATGGCGACCACCGCGATGACAACGGCAAGGATCACGTATTCCATAACCCGTCCAGTATCACTTAGCGCCTGCGCCGGCCCGGGTTGTGCGGGCTCCAGCCTTTCCGTCCTGTGCTGCCGTGCCTTTCTCGGGCATCCGCAGGCGCTGGCTGATCACCTGGGAGATGCCGTCGCCCTTCATGGTCACGCCGTACAGGGCGTCGGCGGATTCCATGGTGAGCTTCTGGTGGGTGATGACGATCAGCTGGGAACTCTCCCGCAGTTCTTCCATGATCGCGATCAGTCTGCGCAGATTGGTCTCGTCGAGCGCGGCCTCGACCTCGTCCATGACGTAGAACGGGCTGGGCCGCGCCTTGAAGATCGCCACCAGCAGTGCCACGGCGGTCAGCGAGCGTTCGCCGCCGGAGAGCAGCGAGAGCCGCTTGACCTTCTTTCCGGGCGGGCGGGCCTCGACCTCGACGCCGGTGGTGAGCATGTGCTCCGGGTCGGTGAGGACGAGCCGGCCCTCGCCGCCGGGGAACAGCCGGGCGAAGACGCCTTCGAACTGGGCGGCGGTGTCCTGGTAGGCGGCGGTGAACAGCTGCTCGACCCGGACGTCGACGTCACGGACGATGTCGAGCAGGTCGCGGCGGCTCTTGCGCAGGTCGTCGAGCTGTTCGCCGAGGAACTGGTGGCGGGCCTCCAGTGCGGCGAACTCCTCCAGTGCGAGCGGGTTGACCTTGCCGAGCTGCTGGTAGGCGCGTTCGGCGGCCTTGAGCCGCTTCTCCAGTTCCGCCCGGACGTACGGCCGGGGCTCCCCCGGTTCCTGGCCGTCCTCGGCCGGCGGCGCGGGGACGGGCCGGTCGGGGCCGTAGTCGGCGAGCAGTTCGGCGCCCTCGATGCCGAACTCCTCCAGCGCCTTGGCTTCCAACTGCTCGATCCGGAGCCGCTTCTCGGCGCGCAGCACCTCGTCGCGGTGCCCGGCGTCGACCAGCCGGTCGAGTTCGGCCTGGAGTTCGCGGCCGTGTTCGCGGAACTGGCGGAGTTCGCTCTCGCGGGTGGCCCGGTCGGCCTCGACGGCGGCGCGTTCGGTCTCGGCGGTGGCGAGGGTCTCCTCGATCCGGCCGAGCAGTTGGCGGGCGGCGGTGGCGACGGCTCCGGCGACGGCGGCTTCCCGGCGGGCGCGGGCGCGGCGTTCGGCGGCGCGGGCCCGGGCTTCGCGTTCGGTGCGGGCGGCGCGGTCCAACTGGTCGGCGCGGCCGGCGAGTCCGCGGACCCGTTCCTCGTGGGTGCGGACGGCGAGCCGGGCTTCCATCTCGGTCTGCCGGGCGGCCGTCCCGGAGGCGGCCAGCCGGTCGCGTTCGGCACTGTCGGGTTCGTCCTCGCCGTTGTCGGCCGACTCCTCGGCGGTGGCGAGGCGTTCGGCGAGCTCGTCGGCGGCGGTCCGGGCCTCGGCGAGGCCGCTCTCGGCCTTGGCGGCGGCGGTGGCGGTGCGTTCGGCCTCACCGGCGGCGGCACGCGCCGCGCCGCCCGAACGGCCGAGCGCCCCGGCGAGTTCGGCGCGCCGCTTCTCGCCCTGTCGGCGCTGCGCGGCCGACTCGTCGACCTCGGCGGCGAGCTCGCGACGGTGCTGCTGCGCCTCGGCGAGCCGGTGGGTCAACTCCTCGCAGCGGGTGTCGAGTTCTTCGATGCCGCGGGCGGCTTCGGCGACCGCGGCCCGGGTCTCCAGCTGACTGGGGGCGCCGGCCGAGCCGCCGTGCGCGAGGGCGGCGGAGAGCAGGTCGCCGTCCGGGGTGACGGCCGTCCACTGCGGGTGACGGTCGATCAACTTCCGCGCGGTGTCGAGGTCTTCCACCACAACGGTGCGGCGCAGCAGCAGCCGGGCGGCGGCGGCCATCGGGCCGTCGATCAACTCCCCTGCCGGGCGGGCTCCTTCGGGCGGGTCTTCGCCCGCGCCCGGCTCCGGGGCGGCGATCAGCAGCGCGGCCCGGCCGCCGTCCTCGGCGCGCAGCCGGGTGAGGGCCGCGGCGGCGGCGGCCACGTCCTCGACCGCGACGGCGTCGGCGGCGGCGCCCAGTGCGGCGGCGACGGCGAGTTCGAATCCGGGTTCGATGTGCAGCAGTTCGGCGGCGGGTCCGAGTACGCCGGGCCGGCCGAGCAGGGCGGCGCTGCCGTCCTTGCGGCGCAGAGCGAGGGCGAGGGTGTCGTGCCGGGCGGTGAGCGCGGCGCGTTCCTTCTCGGCCCCGGCGAGCGCCTCGCGGGCGGTGCCGGCGGCCCGTTCGGCGTCGGCGAGGGCGGCGCGGGCCAGGTCGTGGCGGCTCTCGGCCTCCTCGTCGCCGGCTTCGGTCCGTTCGCTGCGTTCGAGGAGTTCCCGGTGTTCGGCCTGGGCGGCCTCGGCGCGCAGCAGGGCTTCGTCGCGGGCGGTGGCGAGCCGTTCGGTCTCGGCTTCGGCGGCGGCGGCGCGGGAGCGGGCGGCGGCGGCCTGGCCCTGCAGCCGGGCCAGGCCCTCGCGCCGGTCGGCGATCGCCCGGGCGGCCGCTCTGAGTCGCAACTCCTCGGTGGCGAGGGCGCGTTCGAGCTCGGTGCGTTCCTCGACGGTTTCGGCGAGCGCGTCCTGGGCCTGCTCCAGGGCGGCTTCGAGGGCGGCTTCCTCCTCGCGGACCCGGGCGGCCTCGCGTTCCAGGTCCTCGGGGTCGCGGCCGCGCCGTTCCTCCAGCTGCCCGGCGGTGGTGGCGGCCCGGACCCGGGCTTCGGCGAGTCCGATGGTGCCGCGGGTGCGTTCGGCGAGCGCGGACAGCCGGTACCAGGTCTGCCGGGCGGCTTCCAGGGCCGGGCCGAGCTGTTCGACCTGGGCCTCCAGGACGGCTTCGCGCTGGACGGCGGCAGCGAGTTGCTGTTCGACGGTGGTGCGGCGCAGTTTCAGCGCCAACTCGTCGGCGACTTCCGCCTCGACGGCCTTGCGCAGGGCGAGCAGGTCGTCGGCGAGCAGCCGCAGCCGGGCGTCGCGCAGCTCGGCCTGGATGCCGGCGGCCCGCCGGGCGATCTTCGCCTGCCGCCCCAACGGGCCGAGCTGGCGGCGCAGTTCGGCGACCAGGTCCTGGACGCGGTTCAGGTTGGCCTGCATCGCGTCGATCTTCCGCAGCGCCTTCTCCTTGCGCTTGCGGTGCTTGAGGACGCCGGCCGCCTCCTCGATGAAGGCGCGCCGGCCCATCGGGTCGGCGTGCAGCACGGAGTCGAGCTGGCCCTGGCCGACGATCACGTGCATCTCGCGGCCGATGCCGGAGTCGGAGAGCAGTTCCTGGATGTCCAGGAGCCGGCAGACGGTGCCGTTGAGCGCGTACTCGCTGCCGCCGTTGCGGAACATCGTCCGGGTGATGGTGACTTCGGTGTAGTCGATGGGCAGCGCGCCGTCGGTGTTGTCGATGGTGAGGCTGACCTCGGCGCGGCCGAGCGGTGGGCGTCCGCTGGTCCCCGCGAAGATCACGTCCTCCATCTTGCCGCCGCGCAGCGACTTGGCGCCCTGTTCGCCCATCACCCAGGACAGTGCGTCGACCACGTTGGACTTGCCGGAGCCGTTGGGGCCGACCACGCAGGTGATGCCGGGTTCGAAGCGCAGCGTGGTCGCCGAGGCGAAGGACTTGAACCCGCGCAGGGTCAGGCTCTTCAGGTGCACCCGCCCGTCCTCCTCACCCTGTTGTGATCGCCGCCCGTGATCGCCGCCCGCGGGGGCCGTCCCGCACGGAGGCCCACCGCTGGCGACTGTATCCGGCCGGGCCGCCCGGCAGCCCTCAGGTGGGGGTTTGGCCACGCCGCGAGCGGGGCATGTTGCGGCAGAAGAAGACCGCGGACACGACGAAGGGACGTCCGCCTCGGACGTCCCTTGCAGGCTGCCATCCCCTTGTCGGGGACGCTCAGTGCGTCACAGCGTCGATCGTGAGGACCACGAGCGATCGGATGGACCGTGTCGATCAGGTGAGGGCCGGCTCGCGCTGGTCCAGGTCGATGCTGTTGAGCAACGAGTGCTCGTCAGCGACAGCGATCAGCGAGTCGTTCTCGGCCTGGAGCTTCATGAGCTCGTTCTCCAGGTCCTGGACGCGCTGCTGAAGCCGTCGCATCTCGGAGAGCATTCGCGGGTCGGGGCCGCCGACGTACCCGAGAAGCGCCTTTGCCATGATGTGTGGTCCTCCACGCTGAGTGACCGAACCGTGTACGGTGTGGGTCTTGGGGGAAGGGATACGCACGCGCCTGCGCGCCGGACGTGCTGGCTGGGCACTACGGGACTGCCGCTGGTGAGTGGCATGCTCACACGGCGGAGCCTCGCCGGTAAACTCAGACCTGTGCGCGGGTTTCCAGCGTCTCACCAAAGACGGTACGGGTCAACACGATCACCGCACGCTACCGCGCCCCTGTCACCTGCATGGCGGGGTCGTCACGCCGTCGGCCGGGGTAGTGGATCACTACGCTTGCGGAGTCAACCACGAGTCTGCCCGGATGGCAACCACACGACACCGGCAGTTGCCGGCGGCTCTCCTCCGACCGGCAACCGCGGTGTTCTCATCGGATCGCGAAGCCCTCGTACCCGTCGCCCACGGCGCTCCAGATTTCCGTGACTCCACTGACCCGACCTGGCGTTCCGGGCCCGCGAAGCGCGGCGAGCAGCCGTTCGCAGTCCTCCCGCGACCCCTCGGCGACCACCTGGACACGGCCGTCACCGAGATTGCTCGTGTAGCCCGTCAGCCCGATCTCCAGGGCCCTGGCCCTGGTCCACCAGCGGAACCCCACCTGCTGGACGCGCCCACGCACCCAGATGGTGGCGCGGACGGAACGGTGACTGTCGTGACCTTGCATGCGTCGACCATAGTCGGGCACTTCAGGGGCGCACGGAACGGACTTCACGCCCCTTCCACCGTGCCTCCCCACCGGCCCGTCCGCATTCACGCCATCGGCATCGCCGCTGTACCGCGGCATGACGAAGGGGTCAGCGGCGGGGCTCGGCCAGCCGGTGCAGCGTCCAGCCGCGGCCGGCCGGGTCCAGCGGGGCGGTGGCGGCGGTGAACAGCTCGGCGGCCCGGCGGTAGGAGAGCCGGGCCCGGCCGGTGAGCGGGCAGCGGTCGCGCTCCGGGGTGCCGGCCGGGGCGCGCCGGTCGGTGAGGAAGAGCGGACCGGCGCTGCGTCCGGCGATCAGCAGCGGCAGCAGTCGGGCGGCGCCGCCGCGCCAGCGCAGCGGGCGCTCGCCGGCGACGGGCCGGGCCTGCCGGTCGGCCGGGTCGAGCCGGTCCACGTCCAGCGCCAGCAGCCGTTCGATCGGTGCGCCGCTCTCCCGCACCAGGTGCCACAGGACCTTCTCGCGCAGTGGCGCCCGCAGCGCCAGCACGGCCCGCACCTGGGCGTCGGTGAGCGCGGGTTCGGGCGCGGCGGCGGGCAGCGGGCGCAGGCCCTCGGCGGGGTCGGCGGCCAGCCAGCCCCGCGCGCACCACCAGCGGGCGGCGGCCCGCAGCGCGGACAGCTCGCGGTTGGCGGTGCGCGCGCCGACCGCCTCGGCGCGGGCGGCGAACGCCTCGGCCACCCGCCGGGGCGCGTCCGGCCCGTCCAGCAGGGCGAGCGGCAGCACCGGCGGCGCGGCCCGCCGTCGCTCGGCGCCGACCGGCGGGGTGCGTCCGACCAGCAGCCAGGCCCAGGTGTGCAGGGCGATCCGGTAGACCCGCCGGGAGCCCTCCGACAGTCGGGCCTCCGCCAGGTAGTGCTCGGCCGCGACGGCGAACTCCACAGGTGTCACAGCCGCAGTAAATCGTGCACCCGACGAATCGTCAACACTGTGCTCCACTGCGGTAAATGCTGCGTTTACTGCGGCCGATCCGACCCCTCGCAATATTGATGCCGAGACGCTCAACTTTTTCACCGGAAGCCCTTGCCGGGCGCCTCGGCGGCGGGGCAGTCTGCCGGTCATGGTGCTGACCTCACGGCGGCTCGCCGTCCTGCGCGGGCGGGAGTTCCGCCTCTTCTTCATCGGCTTCGCCGTCTCCCTGTTCGGATCCTCGATGGCCTCGGTGGCGGTCACCTTCGCGGTGCTGGACGGCGGGGGCGGCGGCTCCGGGGTCGGCGTGGTGATGACCGCGCGGATCCTGCCGATCGTGCTGCTGCTGGTGCTCGGCGGTGCGGCCGCGGACCGGCTGGGCCCGCGCCGGGTGATGCTCGGCTCGGACGGGCTGCGCTGCGCGACCCAGGCGGCGACGGCGGTGCTGATGTTCACCGCGCACGGCCGGATCTGGGCGCTGGCCGTACTGATGGTGTTCTGGGGGCTGGCCGAGGCGGTGTTCATGCCGGCCCTGGACGCGCTGCTGCCACGGCTCGTCCCGACCGGTGAACTCGCGGACGCGAACGCCCTGTTGGGGATCGCCCGGAACGGCGCCGCGGTGGCCGGCCCGGCCCTCGCGGGTGTGCTGACCGCCGTCGCGGGCCCCGGCTGGGTGCTGCTGGTCGACGCCGTCTCGTACGCGGTCGGCGGCGTGGCGCTGGCCCTGCTCCGGCTGCCGCCCGCCGTGTCGGTGGCCGCCGCCGAGGAGTCCCTGTTCGCCGAGCTGCGGGCGGGCTGGAGCGAGTTCAGCTCCCGGCGGTGGCAGTGGGTGAGCGCGCTGCAGGCCTGCCTGTTCAACCTGCTGGTGTGGGCGCCGTTCCTGGTCCTCGGCCCGGTGGTGGCGGACGAGCGCCTCGGCGGGGCGGGCGGCTGGGGCCTGGTGATGGGCGCGTACGGGGTCGGCGCGGTGCTCGGCGGGCTGCTGCTGCTCGGCCGCCGGCCGGCCCGGCCGCTGCGGACGGCGGTCGCGGTGACGGTGGGCTGGGCGCTGCCCTCGGGTGCGCTGGCGCTGGGTTGGCCGCTGCCGCTGGTGGCGGTCGCCGCGGTCGGCGCGGGGGTCACCTCGATCGTCTGCGGCACCCTGTTCGCCACCCTGACGCAGCGGCACGTCCCGCCGGAGGCGCTGGGCCGGGTCAGCGCGTACGGGACGCTCGGCGCGTTCGCGTTCGGCCCGGTCGGGCTGGCGCTGGCGGGGCCGCTCGCGGACCGGGTCGGCGCGGCCCCGGTGCTGGGCTTCGGCGCCGCCTGGCAGGTGGCGTCCTGCGCGCTAACCCTACTGGTCCTGGGCCGCCGGGAGCCCGCCGAGCCGGTCGCCGCGGGGGCCGCCGAAGCCCCCTCCCCCGCCCGGGCATGACAGCGGCCCCCGGTCCGCGAAGGGACCGGGGGCCGGGGCAGTGGGTGATCGGACGTCAGTCGCCGAAGTCCCCGCCACCGAAGTCGCCACCGCCGAAGTCGCCGAAGCCGCCTCCGCCGCCGAAGTCACCGCCGCCGAAGTCGGCCCCGGAGAAGTCGGCGGAGTTGAACGCCGCACCCGAGTACTCGCCGGCGTCCGCGCCGCCGGTGTAGTCGGCGCCGCCGCCCTGGCCGTAGTCGCCGTGGCCGCCCGCGTAGGCGTAGCCGGGGCTGGAGATCATCGAGCCGAGCATGGTGCCGACCAGCAGGCCGGGGAGCATGCCGCCGCCGAAGTAGCCGCCCGCCCAGGGGCTGTAGGCCGGACCGGCGTTCCAGTACGGCTGGTGGCCGTGCTCGGTCTCCACGGTGCGGATGTACGGGTCCTGGCCGACGGCCAGGCGGGCCGCGTCGTCGGCGCAGGCGGGGACGGAGCGCGGCGCGCCGCCGGCCGGCGCCCACTGGACGTCGGTGGTGGAGGGTCCGTGCCGCGGGTCGAAGAAGCACGGGACGCGGCGCTCGGGCACCGGCCGGCCCTCGCGGCGGGCGGCCAGCGTGGCCAGCGCGAACCGGCCGTCCTCCAGTGCCTCGGTGACCGGGCGGACGTCGTCGGGCTTGGTGGCCTCGTCCATGGTCCGCTTGGCGCGGTCGTAGGAGTCCAGCGCCCGGGTGTAGTCGGCGCGCTGGGTGTCGTCCGCGCCGGGGGCGCCGGGGTTGAAGTCGAGCCGGTCGAGCTCCTCGCCGAACGCGGTGATGTCCTCGTCCACCACGGTGCGCAGCTGGGCGAGTTCGGCCCGGGCCTTCTCCTGCTTGCGCTTCTTGGCGCGGCGGAACAGCAGGAACACGCCGCCGCCGGCCAGCGCCAGCAGCGCCACGGGCACGACGATCCAGGCCGCGGAGGTGCTGTGCTGCGGGCCGTCGCCCTTGGTCTGCTTGACGGCCTGGTCGACGAACTCGTTGACGGTGGCGTTGATGTCGCCGCTGTTCGAGCGGAAGGACGCGCCGGCGAGCTTGGTCGCGGAGTCCTTCGACAGGGCCTTGGCGTCGGCGCGGGCGTCGAACCCGTTGCCCCGCCACACCGCGTAGACGCCGACGATGCCGACCTTGGTGCGCAGGTCGTTCATCAGGTTCTTCGGGGCGTAGGCCTGGCTGTCCGGCAGCACCGCGACGAAGATCGGCTTGTCGGCCTTCTTCAGTTTCTTCGCCAGCGCCTCGGCCTGGTCGTTGGAGAACCGGCCGGTCATCGCCGGGTCGACGTAGACCTGGCTCTTCTTCAGCGAGTCGGCAGCGTCGTTCAACCCGGCCGCCTGGGCGGGCGCGGACAGTCCGAGGACCATCAGCAGGCCGAGCAGAGCTGCCAGCACGGCGGCCGGCCCGGTGGCTCGGGAGCGGCGAAGCACAGTTCTCATACTCAGACCGTACCTGTCGCATCCCCGGATCCACGCCCTACCCGGGGACGGTCCGACCCCGAGTCTCCCCCCTACCCGGGGACGAGCCGGCCCCCGAGAACCCCCGCCGACCGGCCGGAGTTGGGCCCCGACCCACCGCGTCCGGGCGGCGAGCAGGCATAGTGGTGACGATCTTCCCTCCCGCGACAGGAGACCCCAGCGTGATCCTCGGCCTCGTCACCGCCGTCGCCGCGTCCGTCTGTTACGGCACCGGGTCGGTGCTGCAAGCCGTCGGCGCCCGGCGTTCGGCCCGGCAGGAGGCGGCCGACGGCACCGTCACCGAGCACGGCGGGCCGAGCCTCGCCTCCACTGCGAAGGCCGCCGTCACCTGGGAGTTCATCCTCGGCACGGTGCTGGACTTCATCGGTTTCGGGCTGGGCGCACTGGCCGCGCGGCTGCTGCCGCTGTTCCTGTCGCAGACCATCATCAGCGCCAACCTGGTGATCACCGCGGTGCTGTCGATCAAGCTGCTCGGGCTGAGGCTCCGTCAGCTGGAGTGGCTGTCCATCGGCGTCCTGTGCAGTGCCCTGGTGCTGCTCGCCGTCGCCGCCGGGCCGGAGGGCGGCCACCACGCCGCCCGGGAGTTCCACTGGGCGCTGCTGATCGGCTCCATGGTGCTGATCGCCGGCGGCTCGCTGATCGTCCGGCGGCTCGGCTCCAGCGGGGCGATCGTGGCCGGTCTGCTGTCCGGTCTCGGCTTCGGCGCGCTGGGCATCGGGGTCCGCATCCTGGACGGCATCGAGCCGTTCTCGATCACCGCGCTGCTCTCCGACCCGGCGCTGTACGCCATCCTGATCGCCGGCATCGGCGGCATGTACCTGCACACCGTCGCCCTCCAGGTCGGCTCCGTCAACGGCGCGACCGCCGCGCTGGTGGTCGGCGAGACCGTCGTCCCGGGCGCGGTCGGCGTCCTGTGGCTCGGCGACTCCTCCCGCCCGGGCCTGGCCTGGCTGGCCGTGCTCGGCTTCGTCCTCGCGGTGGTGAGCGCCGTCGGCGTCGCCTACTTCGGCGAGGACGGCGGGGCGATCCAGGCGGCCGCCGAGGAGGAGAAGAAGGCGAAGGCCGCCCACTGACGGGTCAGCGGGGGCGGCGCTGGCACTTCGGGCAGTAGTGGCTGGAGCGGTTCATCCAGGCGTCGCGGCGCATCGCCGTCCCGCAGCGGCGGCAGGGCTCGCCCTCGCGGCCGTAGGCGTCCAGGTCGCGGGAGAAGTAGCCGCTCTCGCCGTTGACGTTGACGTACAGCGAGTCGAAGCTCGTCCCGCCGACGGCCAGCGCCGCCGTCATCACGTCCCGGGCGTGGCCGAGCAGTTCGAGCGCGGCGGGGCGGGTCAGGGTGGCGGTGGGGCGGTCGTAGTGCAGCCTGCTGCGCCACAGCGCCTCGTCGGCGTAGATGTTGCCGACGCCGCTGATCAGCGTCTGGTCGAGCAGGGCCCGCTTCACGGTGGTGCGCTTGGCCTTCAGCGCGGTGGCGAACGCGGCGTCGTCGAAGCGCGCGTCGAGCGGGTCGCGGGCGATGTGGGCGAGCGAGAGCGGAGTGGACTCGGGGTCGTCCGGCTCGGTCTCCTCGACGGCGAGGCCGCCGAAGGTGCGCTGGTCGACGAAGCGCAGTTCGGTGCCGCAGTCGGCGAACCGGAGCCGCGCCCGCAGGTGCACCGAGTCGGCCATGTCGGCTTCCTGGACGAGCAGTTGGCCGCTCATGCCGAGGTGGCCGATCATCGACAGGCCGTCGCCGAGCGGCACCCACAGGTACTTGCCGCGGCGCTGCGGATCGCCGAGCGTGCGGCCGCGCAGCAGTGCGGTGAACTCCTCGGCGCCGCCGGCCTGTCGGCGGACGGCGCGCGGGTGCAGCACCTCGACGTCGCTGACGGTCCGTCCGGCGGCCCAACGGGCCAGACCGCGGCGGACGACTTCGACCTCGGGGAGTTCGGGCACGGCGGTCAGGCGGTCGCGGTCGGCTGGTCGCCCTCGGTGCTGCCGTCCTGCTTCGCCCTGATGGCGCGCCAGGCGGATTCGGCGGCCTTCTGCTCGGCTTCCTTCTTGGAGCGTCCGCTCCCGGAGCCGTAGTCCTGGCCGGCCACCCGGGCGGCGGCGGTGAAGGTCTTCTCGTGGTCCGGTCCGGACTCGGTGACCACGTACTCGGGAACACCGATGCCGACGGCGGCGGTGAGTTCCTGGAGACTGGTCTTCCAGTCGAGTCCGGCGCCGAGCAGCGCGGATTCCGCGATCAGCGGGTCGAACAGCTGGTGGACGAAGTCCGTCGCCGAGTCGAGGCCCTTGTCGAGGTAGATGGCGCCGATCACGGCCTCGACGGTGTCGGCGAGGATCGACGACTTGTCGCGGCCGCCGGTCCCTTCCTCACCCTTGCCGAGCCGGATGAAGGCTCCGAGGTCCAGGCCGCGGCCGACCTCGGCGAGCGCGCGGGAGTTGACCACCGCGGCGCGGAGTTTGGCGAGCGTCCCCTCGGCGACCTCCGGGTGGAGGCGGTAGAGGGTGTCGGTCACCACCAGGCCCAGCACCGAGTCGCCGAGGAACTCCAGGCGCTCGTTGGTGGGCAGCCCGCCGTTCTCGTACGCGTACGAGCGGTGGGTCAGGGCACGTACCAGAAGGGCGCGCTCAAGTGGATACCCGAGGCGCCCTTCCAGGACGTCGTATTCGGTCGAAGCCGGCCCGCCGCCCTTACCCCCGTTGGTCCCGGGGTTCGGCTTGCGAGAGGAATTGCTGCCGTCCGACATCGATCCGTGCACCCCGCCGATCAGACCGAGAGGACCTGGCGACGGTTGTACGTGCCGCAGCTCGGGCACGCGATGTGCGCGAGCTTCGGCTCGTGGCAGCGGTCGCACGCGACGAGCGCGGGCACGACGGCCTTCCAGTTGGAACGCCGGTGACGCGTGTTGCTGCGCGACATCTTCCGCTTCGGAACAGCCACGGTAAATCTCCTGGTTCTACGGCGAGACCCTCACGGGTACCGCTGTGTCTTATTCCTCGTCACCCTCGTCGCCGGGGGCGGCGGAGAGTCCCTGCAGAGCCGCCCACCGGGGGTCGGCGGCGTCGTGGTGGTGCGACGGGTCGTCGCTCAGGCGGGCCCCGCATTCGGAGCACAGACCCAGGCAGTCGTCCTGGCACACCGGCTGCAGCGGCAGTGCGAGCACCACCGCGTCACGCAGCACCGGCTGGAGGTCGAACAGGTCGCCCTCCAGACGGTAAGTCTCGTCCTCGGACTCCTCGTCGAAGTCGTCTCCCGCGATCGCGCGGTGACGCTCCTCGGACTCCGGGTAGTAGTAGAGCTCCTGGAAGTCGACCTCCAGGTCGTCCTCCAGGGGCTCCAGGCAGCGGGAGCACTCGCCGGTCACGTGGGCCTCGGCGGTGCCGGTGACCAGCACGCCCTCGACCACGGACTCCAGGCGGAGCTCCAGCTTGATCTCGCTCTTCTCGGGGACGCCGATCACATCCGCGACGCCCAGCTCCGCGGGGGCCTCCAGGGTGCGGGACACCTTGCGCAGCGAGCCGGGGCGACGGCCGAGCTCATGCGTGTCGAACACGAGCGGGTCGCGGTGGTCGAGGCGGTTCAAGGCTTCCTGACTTCCTGGTGGCGCACGCATTCCTGCGTGACGCGGACTGTAGGTTCCTGCGGTGCGCGGCCCGGACGCGGGCACGCGGCGAACCCGGCACGAGCAGGCCGGAGTGGTCAGACTACCCGAGAGTCCGGGCCGAACCCAACTCGCCCGTTCACCGGCCGCCGAGCTCCCGCAGCCGGGTCATGTCGATCATGCTGGTGTCGAAGAAGCTGGTCTCGTCCAGCCCGGCCTGCTGCTGCTGGGGCAACTGGGGCAGTTGCTGCGGCTGCGGCGGGTAGCCGTTCGGGTCGACGGGCAGCGGGTTGCCCCACTGGTCGTAGCCCGGCTGCTGGTACTGCTGCTGCTGGTAGTACGCCGGGTCGACCGGCTGTTGGTAGCCGTAGGGCTGCCCGTACGGGTCGGCCTGCGGGGCCGCCGCCGGGTCGTAGCCGCCGCCGTACGCCTCGGCGTACTGCGGGGACTGCGGCTGGCCGTACTGGTCCTCGGCGGGGTTCTGCCAGCCCGCCGCGGCCGGGGTCTGCTCCGGCCAGGTCTGCTGCTGCGGGACGTCCGCGTACCAGGACTGCTCGCCGTCGGCGTCGGCGAAGCCGGCCGCCACCGCCTCGGCGCGGTTCCTGAGCTGCTGGACCTCGTCGGCGGCGGCCAGGTAGGCGCCCAGCTCGTCGATCGGGGCCTTGCCGAGCAGCTTGTCCCGGCCCTTGCCGACCGCTTCCAGGGTCGCCGAGAGCACCGCCTCCAGGGTGGCGAGCTTCACATCGACGTACTCGTCGGCCTCCGGGCTGAGGCTGACCCGCTGCGGCTGGAACTCCTCGCCGTCCTCGGGGCCCTCGCCCTCCGGCTGGTACACCCCGGCCTCGCCGCGCAGCTTCTGCCGGCCGCGGCCGACCGCGCCGAGCGTCTTGGTGAGCACCACCTCGAAGTTGGCGAGCTTGGAGTCGACGTAGTCGTCCGCCTCGGCGCGCTTGGTGCGCTCCTCGGTGCGGGCCTCGGCGAGGATCCGGTCCGCCTCGGCCTGCGCCTTGCGCACCACCTCGGTGTCGGAGATCAGCGAGCCGCGCTCGTCGTGCGCGCCGCGGATGATCTGGTCGGCCTGCGCCTGGGCGTCGGCCACCATCTGCTGATGGTCCGCCACCACCGACTGCGCCTGGGCGAGTTCGGCGGGCATCGTGTCGCGCAGCTCGCGCAGCAGGCCGGTCAGTTCGGCACGGTTCACCACGCAGGAGGACGACATCGGCATCGCCTTGGCCTTCTCGACCACGGCGATGATCTCGTCGAGTTTCTGCTGCACGTCCACGGGTGTCTTCAGTCTTTCCGTGTGCCGCCGAGGTGCGGCGGAGGCAGTGCCACGAGGCCGCGAAACGCGGTCCCGGGGCCGGGAGTACAGACTGTACGGCCACCCACCCCGCCGCTCACAACGCCTCCGTCACTTGCGGCGTTCGGCGATCCGCTCGACCAGTCGCGCGTGCACGACTCCCGGCAGCAGGTGGGAGACGTCGCCGCCCAGCGAGGCCACTTCCTTGACCAGGCTGGAGGACAGGAAGCTGTACGTCGGCGAGGTCGGCACGAACAGCGTCTCCACGCCGCTCAGGCCGTGGTTCATCTGCGCCATCTGCAGCTCGTAGTCGAAGTCGCTGACCGCGCGCAGGCCCTTGATGATCGCCGGGATGCCGCGCGCCGTGCAGTAGTCCACCAGCAGGCCGCTGTGCGACTCCACCTGGATGTTGTCCAGGTGCGCGGTGGTCTCCTCGATCAGGGCGATCCGCTCGTCGACCGAGAACATCCCCTGCTTGCTGCGGTTCACCGCCACCGCCACGTGCACCACGTCGTACAGCTTCGAGGCCCGCTCGATGATGTCGAGGTGTCCGTTGGTGATGGGGTCGAAGGACCCCGGACAGACGGCGCGGCGCATGGATGTGCTCCCTTGTGGGGCGGGATGTTCTGCTACGAGTCTTGGTCAGCCCCGGTAGCGGCGCGACCGTACCAGAGCGTGCCCTCGCCGTACCGGCGCGAGCGCAGCCCTTCGAAGCCGTCCGGCCAGCCGAACTCGCCCCCTCGGGTGCTGCGTTCCACGGTGACGAGAACATGCTCGGACAGCCAGCCCCCGGAACGGAGTGTGACCAGCATCTCCCGCAGCACCTCGTCCTCGACCGCGTACGGCGGGTCCAGGAAGACCAGGTCGTACGGCTCGGCCGGCGGGGCGCCCGCGATCACCTTCTCCGCCTTGTCCGCCCGCACCTCCGCGCCCGGCAGCCCCAGCGTCCGGACGTTCTCCCGCACCGTCTTCACCGCGCTCGCGTCCGCCTCCACCAGCAGCGCGTGCGCCGCGCCCCGGGACAGCGCTTCCAGCCCGACCGCGCCGCTGCCCGCGAACAGGTCCAGCATCCGCGCCCCGGCGATCGGCCCGAACAGCGACTCGACGGTGGAGAACATCGCCTCCCGCGCCTTGTCGGAGGTCGGACGGGTGTTCCGGCCGGGCGGGGCGGCGAGCGGGCGGCCTCCGGCAACACCGGCGATGACGCGGGGCATGGAGTTGTCCTTTGCGGGTGGGAACAGGCAGGGGCGCGAGGAACTGCGCGCCCGACCATAGCCGACAAAAAGTGCACGGCAGATCGGAGCAGCCCCTCGCGCCCTGGTGTCTCAGCGCAGACGGTCACTCATTGGACGCCGCGCCCAGCAGGGTCGGCGACGCGTACCGGGACCAGGACAGGCAGCCGTCCGGCGGGCAGTACTCCGGGCGGCGCGGGTCGTGGCCGAGCTCGCGCAGCTTGGTGCGGACGGAGTCGGGCGTGCGGCCGTAGCGGGCGGCGATCCGGGCGATGGTGTCGCCGTCGTGGAAACGGCGGACCAGCTCCTCCTCGTGCTGCGGCACCCAGGGGGCGCCGTGGCCGGGGTAGAGCTCGCGCAGCACGTCGCGGTCGGGGATGGGCTCGGAGACGTCGGCGACGATCGCCAGCGCGCGCAGGGCGCGGTTGAGCGCGATGCGCAGCGAGGCGACGTCCTCCACCGGGAGGCGGAGCTTGCCGGAGGCGACCGGGTTGGCGGAGTTGCCCTCGCGCCAGCCGGTCAGGGTGAGGGTGACTTCGCGGTCGTCTTCGCTGGCGACCTCGATCCGGAAGACCTTGTCGCCGAGCGGGAGCTCGTTGAGGTGACGGAATGCCATGCAATGACCCCCAAGTCTCGTGCCGGGGGCGCCACTTGGAGTGCGCCCCGAACAACTACATTCTCTCCCGGGGCACTGACAATCGGTCCTGCTCGAACGGCCCTTTCAGCCCTTCTCCAGGTACTCCGCGCGGTCCTCGTCGAGCAGGCTCTCCAGGGCGGTGCGCAGTTCGGGGTGGGCGGCGAGTTCGGGGTCGACGGCGACCAGCCTGGTGGCCTCGGCGCGGGCGGTGGCGATGACGTCCTCGTCGTCGAGGACGGAGAGCACCTTGAGCGAGGACTTCACGCCGGACTGCGCCTGGCCGAGCACGTCGCCCTCGCGGCGCTGTTCGAGGTCGATCCGGGAGAGCGCGAAGCCGTCCAGGGTGCCGGCCACCGCGTCGAGCCGGGCACGGGCGGCGCTGGCCGCGGGCATGTCGCTGACCAGCAGGCACAGGCCGGCGGCGGAGCCCCGGCCGACCCGGCCGCGCAGCTGGTGGAGCTGGGAGACGCCGAACCGGTCCGCGTCCATGATCACCATGACGGTGGAGTTGGGGACGTTGACGCCGACCTCGATGACGGTGGTGGCGACCAGCACGTCGACCTCGCCGGCGGCGAAGCGGCGCATCACGTCGTCCTTGGCCTCCGGGGCGAGCCGGCCGTGCAGGATCTCCACCCGCAGTCCGGCGAGCGGGCCCTTGGCGAGCTTGTCCGCGGTCTCCACGACGGCGAGCGGGGGCCGCCGCTCCTCGCTGTCCGCGCCGCCGCCCGCGTCGACCTCCTCCGGGTCCTCCGTGCGCTTCTTCTTCCCCTTCGGCTGCTCGTCCTCGTCGCCGATCCGCGGGCAGACCACGTACGCCTGGTGGCCCTTGCCGACCTCCTCGCGGACGCGCTCCCAGGCGCGGGTGAGGAAGTTGGGCTTCTCCAGGGCGGGGACGACGTGGGTGGAGATCGGGGAGCGGCCGGACGGCAGCTGGTCGAGGACGGAGGTCTCCAGGTCGCCGAAGACCGTCATCGCGACGGTGCGCGGGATCGGGGTGGCGGTCATCACCAGCAGGTGCGGGGGCTGTTCGCCCTTGGCGCGCAGCGCGTCGCGCTGCTCGACGCCGAACCGGTGCTGTTCGTCGACCACCACCAGGCCGAGGTCGGCGAACTGCACCTTGTCCTCGATCAGGGCGTGCGTGCCGATGGTGATGCCGGCCTTGCCGGAGGCCATGTCGAGCATCGCGCCGCGGCGGGCGGCGGCGCCCATCGAGCCGGTGAGCAGGGCGACCCGGGTGCCGATCTCGGAGCCGCCGATCATGCCGGCCTCGGCGAGGTCGCCCATCATCTCGACGATGGAGCGGTGGTGCTGCTGGGCGAGCACCTCGGTGGGCGCGAGCAGCACGGCCTGGCCGCCGGCGTCGACCACGGCGAGCATGGCGCGCAGCGCGACCAGGGTCTTGCCGGAGCCGACCTCGCCCTGCAGCAGCCGGTGCATGGGGTGCTCGGTGGCGAGGTCGGCGAAGATCTCGGCGCACACCTTCTGCTGGCCGTCCGTCAGCGTGAACGGCAGTCGGGCGTCGAAGGCGTCCAGCACGCCGCCGGGGACGGCGCGGCGCGGGACGGCGGGCAGCGCGGAGTCGGCGGCCCGGCGCTGGGCGAGCGCGACCTGGAGGACGAACGCCTCGTCCCAGCGCAGCCGGTTCTGGGCGCGTTCCTTCTCCACCTGGTTCCGCGGGCGGTGGATCAGTTCGAGCGCCTCGGGCAGCGGGATCAGGTCGTGCTCGGCGCGCAGGTCGGCGGGCAGCGGCTCGCCGACGTCCCCCAGGTGCTTGGTGAGGGCGAGCTCGACGCAGAGCGAGAGCTTCCAGCTGGGCAGCTGGGCGCTCGCCGGGTAGACCGGGATGAGCCGGCCGGCGAACTGCTTCGCCGCCGACGAGCCCTCCTCGTCGTCGATCAACTGGTAGTCGGGCGAGGCGAGTTGACGCGTCCGGTTGAACATGCCGACCTTGCCGGCGAACAGGCCCTGCTGGCCGGGCTTGAGGTCCTTCTGCCGCCAGCCCTGGTTGAAGAACACCAGGGACAGCCGGGACCGGCCGTCGGTGACCACCACTTCCAGCCGGTCGCCCTTGCGGCCGCGGAACGGGATCAGCGTGACCTTCTCGATCCGGGCCAGCACGGTGACGTGCTCGTCCACCTCCAGCTCGTCCAGGCTGGTGAGTTGGCCGCGCTCGACGTACCGGCGCGGGTAGTGGTGCAGCAGGTCGCCGACCGTGCGCAGCTTGAGGGAGTCGGCCAGCACCTTCGCGGTGCGGTCGCCGACCAGGTCCTTCAGTGGTTCATCGAGAGCGCCCATCGGGTCCCATTTCACACCACCGGACCGACGTCACGGCTCACTCGACGCCGATCAGCAGCGGCGCGGCCTCCTGGCCGCCCTGGTAGGCGACGGTGTCGACCTCGGGACGGGTGCGCCTGGCGTGCGCGATCAGCCGGTCGGCGAGCTCGGCGGGAGAGTCGTCGCCGAGCACCAGGGTGACGAGTTCGCCGGACGCCGCGATCATCCGGTCCAGCACGGTGAGCGCCGTCTCGGTGAGGTCGTGGCCGATCACCGCGACGTCACCGTCGATCAGACCGAGCACGTCGCCCGCCTGGCAGACGCCGGCCATCGTCCAGGACTCGCCCTCGGCGACGGCGAGTTCGGCGTACCGGGTGGCGCCGGCGGCGGAGGTCATGGCGACCACGTCCTCGTCGAAGCGGCGGCCGGCGTCGTGCACGGCCAGCGCGGCCAGGCCCTGCACCGGCGAACGGGTCGGCAGCACGGCGATCCGCACGCCCTCCTCGCGCAGCTGGTCGGCGGCGGCGCCGGCGGCGGCCCGCAGTTCGGGGTCGTTGAGCAGCAGGATCACCTCGCGGGCCGCGCAGCGGTGCACGGCCGCGACCAGTTCGGCGCTCGCCGGGGCCCGGTCCGGATCGGCGGCCAGCACCACCGAGCCGGCCTGTTCGCACAGCTGGGCCAGTCCGCTGCCGGTCACCACGCTGAGCACGGCCCGGCCGTGCGAGACGGTCTCCTCGCGCTCGCCGGAGCGGGCCGCCGCCTCGGCGAAGTGCGTGATCCGGATCCGGTACGGCCGGCCCGCCTCGACCCCCGCCTCCACGGCCGCGCCCGCGTCGTCCACGTGCACGTGGACGTTCCACAGGCCGTCGCCGCCGCCGATCACCAGCGAGTCGCCGAGCCGCCCCAGCCGCTCGCGCAGCCGCGGCAGCTGCCCGTCCTCGGCCTCCAGCAGGTAGATCACCTCGAACGCGGGGTGGCCCGGGCCCGGCGGACGCTCATGGCCCTCGCAGCCGGCCACCACCACGGGGTCCACCTCGCGCCGCAACGCGACCGGCCCCATCGGCTGCTGTCCGGACACCGCGTCCACCAGCGCCCCCAGCACCGCGACCAGCCCCCGGCCGCCGGCGTCCACCACGCCCGCCTCCGCGAGCACCGTCAACTGGTCCGGGGTGAGCAGCAGCGCCTGCCGGGCCGCCCGGTACGCCTCCCGGGCCTGACCCGTCAGCCCCTGCGCGGCCTTAGCGGCGCCGGCGGCGGCCGCGGCGACGGTCAGCAGGGTGCCCTCGACCGGCTCCGCGACAGCCAGGTAGGCGGACCGCGCGCCGTTGTCGAGGGCCTCCCCCAGCTCCCCGCCCCCCGACAGCACCTCGGCGAGGCCGCGCAGCCACTGCGCCAGGATCACGCCGGAATTGCCCCGCGCCCCGATCAGCGCCCCGCGGGCCGCGGCGGTCGCCGCAGCGGCCAGCGCGGGCGGCTCCTCCTCGGCGAACAGCGCGTCCAGCGCCTCGGCGGCGGACTCCACGGTCAGATAGAGGTTGGTGCCGGTGTCGCCGTCCGGAACCGGGTAGACGTTCAGTGCGTCGATCTCCTCGCGGGCCTGGCCGAGGGCTGCCAGCGCGAGCCGGCACCAGGTGCGGACGGCCGCGGCGTCGAGGGTGTCCAGCACCAAATCTCCTCCGGGTGAACGCCACGAGAACGCGACGGGACGCGGTGGCGAGGGCGATGCTGGCAGGTTATCGGCCCCTGCGACGCCACCGGCGGCACCCTCCGCTGCAGGTCGCGGGAACGATCACCCCGGCAATCGTGGTAGTTTCGTTGAGCGGGAGTCACCGTTGTATGCTCTCCCGGTTGCCTGGAACACTCCGGGCTGTTCAAGTTCCTGATCTGAAGTCTTGGAGTGACTCCTGTGGCTGCCAACTGCGACGTCTGCGGCAAGGGCCCGGGCTTCGGCAACAGCATCTCCCACTCGCACCGCCGTACCCCCCGTCGTTGGAACCCCAACATTCAGACGGTGCGCGCTGTGGTTGGGCGCACGCCGAAGCGGCTCAACGTCTGCACCTCGTGCATCAAGGCCGGTAAGGTCTCGCGCTGACGCGCAGACCGGTACGCCGGTCGCCTTCTTGCTCGGTGAAAGCCGACCATGTCCCTTCGGGGATCATGGTCGGCTTTCGCTTTTTCTGCTTCAGGCTGCGAAACCAGGGGCTCGGGGCGGCGGGCCTCAGAACGGGGACCCGAAACTGCGGAACCTTTTCGCGCCCCGTTGATCACCCGCAGACACGGCCCCGCCGTTCCCCGGGCCCCTGGTGGTGCACCCCCGGGCCCCTGGTGATGGCCTACCGCTGCTGCCAGAAGTGGTCCACCGGCCCGATGCCGGAACCCAGTGCGAAGCCGTGCTCGATGGCGCCCGTCACATAGGCCTTGGCGTGGGCGACCGCGACCGGCATCGAATCCCCCTTCGCCAGCTGCGAAGCGATCGCGCTGGCGAGGGTGCAGCCGGTGCCGTGGGTGTGGCGGTTGTCGTGGCGGGGGGCCCGGTACCAGTGGGTTTCGCCGGTGGGGCCGAGGAGGAGATCGGCGGCTTCGCCTTCGAGGTGGCCGCCCTTGATGAGCGCCCAGCGGGGCCCGAGGTCGCGCAGCGCCTTCGCGGCGTCGAGCATCCGGCTCTCGTCGGTGACCTCCAGCCCGGTGAGTTGGGTCACCTCGTGCAGATTGGGGGTGACCAGCGTGGCGACCGGCAGGAGCCGCTCGCGGACGGTGGCGACAGCCTCCGCGGCGAGCAGCGCGTCGCCGTGCTTGGAGACTCCGACCGGGTCGACGACCACGGGGGCGGGGGCGTCGGCGAGGAGCGCGGAGACGGTTTCGACGAGTTCGATCGAGGCCAGCATGCCGGTCTTGATCGCCTGGACGCCGATGTCGTCGACGACGCTGCGGTACTGGGCGCGGACGGCTTCGGCGGGCAGTTCCCAGTAGCCCTGGACGCCGAGCGAGTTCTGCGCGGTGACGGCGGTGATGACGCTCATGCCGTGGACGCCGAGGGCGAGCATCGCCTTGAGGTCGGCCTGGATCCCGGCACCGCCGCCGCTGTCGGAGCCGGCGACGGTGAGCACCCGGGGCGGGGCGGTGTTGGTGGTCATGTGCCCCAACCTACCGACCGGGGGAAACGCGTCAGAGCACGGCCTCGGATTCGATCCAGCGGTCCGGCGGGACGGTCTTGAGGCGGACGACGCCGTCGGCGATCGGGGTGAGGTGGATCTCGGTGTGGCGCAGGGCGGTGAAGTGTCCGAAGGCACCCTGGTGGACGGCTTCGACGGCGTGCCAGCCGAAGCGGGTGGCGAGGACGCGGTCGAGCGCGGTCGGGGTGCCGCCGCGCTGCGTGTGGCCGAGGATGACCGGCCGGGCCTCCTTGCCGAGCAGGTTCTCCAGTTCGAGGGCGAGCCGGGTGCCGATGCCGCCGAAGGTCTGGTGGCCGAACCGGTCGACCTCGCCGTGTTCGAAGCGCAGGGTGCCGGGCAGCGGCTGCGCGCCTTCGGCGACCGCGATGATGGCGAACTTCTTGCCCCGCCGGAAGCGGTCCTCGATCATCCGGGCGACGGCCTCGATGTCGAAGGGCTTCTCGGGGACGAGGATGCCGTGCGCGCCGCCGGCCATGCCCGCGGTGAGGGTGATCCAGCCGGTGTGGCGGCCCATCAGCTCGACGACCATGACGCGCTGGTGGGACTCGGCGGTGGTCTTGAGGCGGTCGATGGCCTCGGTGGCGACGTGCACGGCGGTGTCGAAGCCGAAGGTGGCGTCGGTGGCTTCGATGTCGTTGTCGATGGTCTTGGGGACGCCGACCACCGGCAGCCCGGCGTCGCTGAAGAGTTTGGCGGCGGTCAGGGTGCCTTCGCCGCCGATCGCGATCAGGGCGTCGATGCCGAGCCGGGCGGCGAGTTCGGCGGAGTTCTCGACCGCCCAGCGGATCTTCTCGCGCTGCACCCGGGCGGAGCCGAGGATGGTGCCGCCGAGAGTGAGCAGGCCGGTGACGTCGTCGTGCGAGATCGGGCGGGCGCGGCTCTCGATCAGGCCGAGGAAGCCGTCCTCGATGCCGATGATCTCGTCGCCGTGCACGTCGGTGCCGCGGTGCACGACGGAGCGGATCACCGCGTTGAGTCCGGGGCAGTCGCCGCCGCTGGTGAGAACGCCGATGCGCATGGTGGCTGTGCTCTCCTGCTCCCGAGGGCACGGGACCCCCGCGTAGGTGGAGACCGGACCGCCGACGCCGCCGGTCCGCCCGACAGTCGCCACCCTACGCGTTGGAGGCCGTACCGAGGGGTAACGGCGGGCGGGCTACTGCTCGGCGAAGTGGTCCCATCCCGCGGTGCGGTCCCAGGGGGCGCCGTCGACCGTGACCACGCCCCCGCGGCCGGCCCGGGCAGGGCGGACCACTTCGCCGATCTGCCGCCAGCGGGCCGGGAGTCCGACGCTCTTGGGGAAGGTCGCCACGATCGCGTGGTCCTCGCCACCGGACAGCACCCACACCAGCGGGTCGACGCCGACGGCCTGGCCGATGTCGGCCATCTGCGCGGGGACGTCGAAGTCGGCGGCCCGCAGGTCGATGTCCACGCCGCTGGCCCGGGCGACGTGGCCGAGGTCGGCGACCAGCCCGTCGGAGACGTCGACCATGGCGGTGGCGCCGAGGTCGCTGGCGGCGGGGCCGGCGTGGTACGGCGGTTCGGGGCGGCGGTGCGCCTCGACGAAGGCCCGCGGGGAGCGGAAGCCGCGCTGAAGGACGGTCAGCCCGGCGGCGGACCAGCCGAGCCAGCCGGTGACGGCGACCACGTCGCCGACCTGGGCGCCGGAGCGGACCACGGGGCGGCGGCCCTGCAGGTCGCCGAGGGCGGTGATGGCCAGCGTGATGGTGTCGCCGCGGACCACGTCGCCGCCGACCACGGTGGCCCCGGCCACCTGGCACTCGTCGCGCAGGCCGTCCATCAGTTCGGTGGCCCAGGTGGTGGGCAGGTCGGCGGGGGCGACCAGGCCGAGCAGCAGGGCGGTGGGGACGGCGCCCATCGCGGCGATGTCGGCGAGGTTCTGCGCGGCGCACTTGCGGCCCACGTCGTACGCGGTGGACCAGTCGCGGCGGAAGTGCCGGCCCTCGATGAGCACGTCGGTGGTGGCCACCACCCGGCCGTCGGGGGCCTTGACCACCGCCGCGTCGTCACCGGGCCCGAGTTCCACCACCGGCGTCATCGGCAGCCGTGCGGTCAGCTCCCGGATGAGCCCGAACTCGCCGAGCTCGCCCACGGTCCCCTGCATCAGCCCGTCCTCCCGAGTCCTTCACGTGATCCGTCTGGGGTGCGCCCCCCGCGCGGCAGCGTACGCCCTCCGAGGGGGCGAAGGTCTCCCCTGTGCCGCTGTCGCGCGGTAGCGTGGTGATCAGACTGCCGGTCAGCAACTCCCCTTACCCAGCCGCCTGGAGGTCCACCGTGGTGCAGGCGTACATCCTGATCCAGACCGAGGTGGGCAAGGCCACCGCGGTCGCCGAGTCCATTGCCAAGATCCCCGGAGTGCTCACCGCCGAGGACGTGACCGGTCCGTACGACGTGATCGTCCGCGCCGAGGCGGAGTCGATCGACGAGTTGGGCCGCCTGGTGGTGGCGAGGGTGCAGCAGGTGGAGGGCATCACCCGCACCCTGACCTGTCCGGTGGTTCGCCTGTAGGGGCGCTTACCATCGACGGGTGCCTTTCCGCGACCTCCTGAACCGCCTGCCCGCGCCGGTGCGCTGGCTCGCGCCCCCCGCCGCGCTGCTCGCCCTGACGGCGGGGCTGGTCGCTTCCTGGAGCGGTGAACCCGACGTCGCCCCGCCGACGCCGAGCGCCCAGGCCGCGCAGTACTGCCGGGCCCTGGACGCGAGGCTGCCCGGCGAGGTGCTCGGCCACCCGCGCAAGGACCCGTCGCCCGCCTCGCCGTACACGGCGGCCTGGGCGTCCTCCCCGCGCACGGTGCTGACCTGCGGCGGGGACCGGCCCGACTACCTGAACGACACCCTGCGCAAGGGCCCGTGCGTCGACGAGGTCGGCTGGGGCATGAGCGAGGACGGGAGGGGCGGGTACTTCTTCGCCACCGGGCTGCGCCTCGCGTACGTCGAGGTGCACGTCCCGGCGGGCGCGTACCCGAACTACGCGGACCCGCTCTCCTCGTTCTCGCCCGCCATCCGGGCGGCCGTCCCGCGGATCGACGGGACGGCCGACTCGGACTGCCTGGACGGCAACTCCTAGCGCAGGCCCGTGGAGCGGCGCAGCGCGGCGGCCAGCAGGCGGTCGATCAGCTCGGCGTAGGGCACGCCGGTGGCCTCCCACATCTTGGGGTAGGCGGAGATCGGCGTGAAGCCGGGCATGGTGTTGATCTCGTTGACCATCCACCGGCCGTCGTTCAGCAGGAAGAAGTCGACCCGGGCCAGGCCCTCGCAGCCGAGGCCCTCGAACACCTCGACGGCCTGCCGCTGGAGTTCGGTGCGCTCCGCGTCGGTGAGCTTCGCCGGGATCTCGACCTCGGAGGAGTCGATGTACTTGGCCTCGAAGTCGTAGAACTCGAAGTCGGCGTCGACCAGCACCTCGGCGGGCACCGAGGCGCGCGGGCCGTCCTCGAACTCCAGCACGCCGCACTCGATCTCGCGGCCCTCGACGCCCTTCTCCACGATCACCTTCGGGTCGTGGCGGCGGGCCTCGTCGATCGCGGCGTCCAGGTCGGCGAGATCCTTGACCTTGGTGATGCCGATCGAGGAGCCGGCCCGGCAGGGCTTGACGAACAGCGGCAGGCCGAGCCCGGCGATCCGCTCGCGGGCGGCGGCCCGGCCGGTCTCGGACTGCCACTCGCGCGGCTTGACCACCGTGTACTCGCCCGCGTACAGGCCGAGCGACTCGATGATCCGCTTGGTGAACTCCTTGTCCATGCCGACCGAGCTGGCCAGCACGCCGGAGCCGACGTACGGCACCCCGGAGAGCTCCAGCAGGCCCTGCAGGGTGCCGTCCTCGCCCCAGGGGCCGTGCAGCAGCGGCAGCACCACGTCGACCTCGCCGAGCACCTTGGGGGCGGCTCCGGGCTCGGTCCAGACCACGTCGCGGTTGCCGGGCGCGAGCGGCAGCGCGACCTGGCCCTCGGCGGACTCGGCGACCTGGTCGACGTCGGGCATCCGGCCGTCGGTGATCGCCATCCGGGCGGGTTCGTCGCCGACCAGGGCCCAGCGGCCCTCGTGGGTGATGCCGATCGGCAGCACCTCGTACTTGCTGCGGTCGATCGAGCGCAGCACGCTGGCGGCGGTGACCACGGACACGCCGTGCTCGGAGCTCCGGCCGCCGAAGACGATCGCGACGCGCGGCTTGGCCGACTGGTTCGGGGAGGTCTGTTCGATGCTCATATCGGCTTTGAGACTACCGTCCGATTCCGGTCACCGGCGTTCCGGCTTGGCCGAACGGGCCATCAGCCCCTTCAGCACTTCCTGGGTCGGCCGGCCGTTGTGCACCACGTCGACCACGGCTTCGACGATCGGCATCTCCACGCCGTTGCGCCGGGCCAGGTCGAGCACCGACTCGCAGGACTTCACGCCCTCCGCGGTCTGGCTGGTCGCCGCGATGGTCTCGGCGACCGTCATGCCGCGGCCCAGGTTGGTGCCGAAGGTGTTGTTCCGGGACAGCGGCGAGGAACAGGTCGCCACCAGGTCGCCCATGCCCGCCAGGCCCGCGAAGGTGTGCGCGTCGGCGCCGAGGCGCAGGCCCAGCCGGGTGGTCTCGGCCAGCCCGCGGGTGATCAGGGTGGCCTTGGTGTTGTCGCCCAGGCCCATGCCGTTGGCCATGCCGACCGCCAGGCCGATCACGTTCTTCACCGCGCCGCCGAGCTCGCAGCCCACCACGTCGGTGTTGGTGTACGGGCGGAAGTACGGGGTGTGGCAGGCCTTCTGGAAGCGCTTGGCGACGTCCTCGTCGGTGCAGGCGACCACCGTGGCGGCGGGCTGCCGGTTGGCGATCTCGCCGGCCAGGTTGGGGCCGGACACCACCACGACGCGCTCCGGGCCGACCTGCGCGACCTCCGCGATCACCTCGCTCATCCGCTTCGCGGTGCCGAGTTCGATGCCCTTCATCAGGCTGACCAGCACGGTGTCAGGGGCCAGCATCGGCGCCCAGTGCGCGAGGTTGTCGCGCAGCGTCTGGGACGGCACCGACAGCACCGCGAAGTCGGCGCCGGCCAGTGCGGCGGCCGCGTCGGTGGTCGCCCGGATCGACCGGGGAAGCGTCAGACCCGGCAGGTAGTCCCGGTTGACGTGCTCCTTGTTGATGGCGTCGGCGAGTTCCTGCCGGCGGCCCCACAGGGTCACCTCGCAGCCGGCGTCGGCCAGGATCATCGCGAAGGCGGTGCCCCAGGAGCCCGTCCCCATCACGGCGCAGCGAGTCACCGGCCACCCTCCTCGGCGGCGCGCTCACGCTTGGCCTCGGCAGCCGTGGCCCGCTCCTTGGCGGCCTTGCGCATGTCGTAGCGCTCGGCAGGGGCCTGCTCGCCGCGGATTCCCTCCAGTACGGCGGTGATCGCCGCCATGATGTCGTCGGTGGCGTCGCGCAGCACCTGGGCGGTGATCTCCTGGCCCTGGTACTTGCTCAGGTCCACCGCCGGACCGGCCGCGACCGTCACCTTGTGCCGCGGGAACAGGTGGTACTTGCCCTTTCCGCCCTTCCCGTACGGCGGGATGATCTCCTGCGCGCCCCAGTGCGCGACCGGGATCACCGGCGCGCCCGTCATCAGCGCGACCCGGGCGGCGCCGCTCTTGCCGGTCATCGGCCACATGTCCGGATCCCGGGTGAGCGTGCCCTCCGGGTAGAACTGCACGCACTGGCCGCCCTTGACCGCGTCGATCGCGGCCCGGAACGCGTCGGCGGCGTCGGTGGAATCCCGGAACACCGGGATCTGGCCGGTCTTGCGCAGCATGAATCCGATGAACGGCACTTGGAACAGCGAGGACTTGCCGAGTATCCGGGGCGGGCGGCCCGAGTTGTACTGCCAGTGCCCGTAGAACACCGGGTCGATCACCGAGTTGTGGTTGACCACGGCGATGAAGCCGCCCTTCTCGGGCAGGTGCTCCCAGCCTCGCCAGTCCGTTGTCGCCAAGGCGTTTGTCACCGGCTTCACGAGCGCTGCCGCCAGGCGGTACCAGATCCCGTAGTCGGCGTTTCCGAACCTGGCGTTAGAGCGGCGGGCCACCCCAGCTCCTCCTCTTTCGCGCGGCGTCCCGCCCGGGCGGTGCCGCTGGTCTCTCTCTCCCTCGCCGGGGGCCGGGCAGCGGCTCCGAGGCGCCGACCAGTCTCACCCGCGAGGGAAGTCCGTGTCGAGCAGCCACCACCGCCACCGGCCGACCAGTGCCCCGCCGACGGCCCGAACACCCCGGAACCGCTGGCCAGGGCTCCCCGGCCGACGTCACAATGACGCCGATGACAGAGGACACCGTACGCCCAGCCACCGTCCGCCCGTCCGCCCCGGGGCCGGGCCCGGACGGTGCGGCTCCGCGGCTCGGCTGGACCCTGGTCGTCCCGGTCAAGCCGCTGGCCGAGGCCAAGAGCCGGCTCGCCGCGCTGGGTGCGCTACGGCCCCGGCTGGCCCTCGCCTTCGCGCTCGACACCGTCGCCGCGGCGCTCGCCTGCCCGACGGTCGAACGGGTGTTGGTGGTGGGACGGGATCCGCGCGCCACCGGTGCGCTGCGCGCGCTGGGGGCGACCGTCCTCGACGACGAACCCGGCGACGGGCTCAACCCGGCGCTCTCGCACGGCAGTGGCGCGGCGCACCGGCTGCACCCGCACTCCCCCGTCGCCACCCTCTCCGCGGACCTGCCGGCGCTGCGGCCCGCCGAGCTCGCCCGCGTCCTCGCCGCCGCGCTCCCGCACGGCCGGGCCTTCCTCGCGGACACCCCCGGCACCGGGACCGTCCTGCTGGCCGGCCCGCCCGGCGTCCCGCTGCGGCCGGCCTTCGGGCCCGACTCCCGGCGACGCCACGCGGCCGGCGGGGCGGCCGAACTCCGGCTCCCCGACGTGCCGTCCGTCCGGCGCGACGTCGACACCCCCGAGGACCTGGCCGACGCCCTCCGACTCGGCCTCGGCCCGGCCACCGGCGCCCTGCTCCGAAGCTCTATGCTGCTTCCCATGCAGGCCACCGCGTTCACCTTCGACCCCACGACCCGCTCCGGCTCGGTCCTGCTCGACGACGGCACTCCCGTCCCCTTCGACGCCCCGGCCTTCGACGCCGGCGGCCTGCGGCTCCTCCGCCCCGGCCAGCGCCTGCGCATCCGCACCACCGGCGAGGGCGCCGCCCGGCGCGTCACCTTCCTCACCCTCCCCACCTTCCCGGACCCCGAGTCCGCCTGACGCTCCGTCGGGAATCGCCGGGCGGACCGGACTTCGGACCGGTCCGCGGGCGAGGTGCGCCTCCGGGCGTGCTACGCCGCCGACTTGCGCAGGCAGAGCGCCATGACGGCCGGGGTGTTGAGCAACTCCAGGCGCCTCGGGGCGACTTGCAGCGGACCCGCGGCGGTGGGGACCACCCGGATCAGCCGGGTCTGGCCGAGCAGGACGAAGCTCAGCAGCAGGTGGCCGTCCCGGAGCAGGAAGCTCTCGGTGCGCTGCGCGGCGCCCGGCCCGAAGAAGTAGCGGTAGGCCTCGTACTGCGTCCAACCGAGCGGAAGCGTCCGGAGGGTGCCCCAGAGCGAGGCGAGCGCGTCGGCGAGGGAGAGGAACGAGGCCGATTCGGTGATGCCTTCGATGCTGACGGCGTATCCGGACTGCTGGCCCTTCACGGCGGCTCCTGTGGCGGGTCGAGTTCGGCCCAGACGGTGTGGGACCGGGCGGTGTGGCGATGGCCGTAGCGGTCGGCCTCGGTGAGGACGTCGAGGAGCACCAGGTGGACCTCGGCGTCCGGGTTTCCGGGGAGGGTGGCTTCGATCCGGTGGCCGCCGCCGGGGAGGCGGCGGATCCGGGCTTCGGCTCCGGTGGCGGCGGCGAGCCTGGAGGCAAGGTCGAACACCCTGGTGGTTCGCACGCCACGCCCTCTCCCCCGAAGTCGGCCGATCACGCAAAGTGAATCTAAGCCATTAGATTCCACCTGATGCATTAGATTGTCAAGCTGAATCACCCGTCCTGCCGCAATCCGGCAGGTCTCGCCTTCCGCCGGGAGATGCCAGATGCCCTCACAGGACCCGCCGTACCTCCGCATCGCGGACCACCTGCGCCGCCGGGTGGCGGACGGCGAGTGGGCGATCGGCGAGCGGCTGCCGTCCCGTGCGCAGCTGGCCGTGAGCTACGGCGTGGGCGCCAACGTGCTCCAGCGGGCGCAGGAAGTCCTCATCGCCGAAGGCCTGTTGGAGGGCCGGGCGGGTTCGGGCACGTATCTGCGCGAGCCGGTGGAGCGGCGTCCGATGCGGCGCGCCCGGACGGTCGACGCGTTCCCCGCCTCCGCTGTGCCGAACGGGAGTTGGGACGCGCACAGCGAGGCCCGGGTGGAGCCGCCGCCCGCGGTCGCGCGCCGACTGGGCATCGAGCCGGGCGAGTTGACGGTCCACACCCGCTACGAGTTCATGCTGGAGCACAGGCCGGTCCAACTCGCCGAGTCCTGGGAGCCGATGGCGATCACCGACGGAACTCCCATCCTGCTGCCGGACTTGGGTCCGCTGAGCGGGCGGGGAGTGGTGGAGCGGATGGCCTCGATCGGGGTCCGGGTGGTGCGCGCCGAGGAACGGCCGCGTCCCGGGCGGGCGACGCCGGAGCAGGCGAATCTGCTGGGGATCGGCGCGGGCGATCCCGTGATGCTGATCGAGCGGACGTATCTGGACGACTCCGGCCGACCGGTGGAGACCGCGGATCTGGTGATTCCGGATTCCCGCTGGGAGATCATCTACGAGCTGCCGGTGGAACAGCCGGAGTAATTCCGTCCGGCCCGGCGCATTTCCCGACCGGCTGCGATCGCTCGGCCGCGACCCGTCGACGGGTGCCCGAACGATCCGTCCCCCGGACGCGAAAAGGCCGCGACGGCCCCGGTCCGGGGCCTCCGGAGGTCCGGGTTCCCTGGCGTGGGGCCGTCACGGCCTGGCCGCCCCGGCGCCGGCTGATCCGGCACCGGGCTCGGTGCGACTACTTGGCGGTGGACTTGCGCGCCGTGGTCTTGCGCGCGGTGGTCTTCTTCGCCGGAGCGGTCTTCTTGGCGGCGGCCTTCTTGGTGGCGGCCGCGGTGGTGGTCTTCTTCGCCGCGGTGGTCTTGGCGGTGGTGGCCTTCTTGACCGCGGTGGTCTTCTTCGCCGCCGTGGTGGCCGTCTTCTTGGCCGCGGTGGTGGCCGTCTTCTTCGCAGCGGTCTTCTTGGTCGCCGGGGCGGCGGCAGCGGCGGCGCGCTTGGTGGCGGCGCGCTTGGCGGCCGGGGTGGCGGCCACACCGGACTTGCCCGGGGTCAGCGAGCCCTTGGGCGCCTTCTTCACGGACGGGCCGTCCTTCGGCAGCTTCTTGCTGCCGGAGACGAGGTCCTTGAAGCCCTGGCCCGGGCGGAACCGCGGCACCGCGGTCTTCTTGACCTTGACCCGCTCACCCGTCTGCGGGTTGCGGGCGAAGCGCGCCGAGCGCTCCACCTTCTCGAAGGTGCCGAAGCCGGTGACCGACACCCGGTCACCCGCCACGACGGCACGCACCATGGTGTCGAGCACTGCGTCGACGGCCTCTGCGGCAGCCTTGCGACCGCCCAGCTGCTCGGCCACCGCTTCGACAAGCTGAGCCTTGTTCACGTCTTCCCCTTCGGAAACGGGCGCCGGATGATTCCATCCGTTCTTTTCGCACGTTAGGTATGTATCTGCGGACTTTCAATTACCAAACGCGTGAATCACCCTAGTGTCGCAACGTATTTGCGCATGGAGGTGCTCACCGGGGCGGCATCCGCCCCTCGTCGAGGTCCTGCACAAAGCGACTCAACCGCCGTGCCGCCTCCGGGAGATCACGCTTGGCGGTCTCGGTGACGATCAGCAGTTGTCGGGTGAGAGCGGTCTTTGCGTCCGTCGACACGTTCAGCGCGTGAACGCGGGCGTGGGCTTGCTTCAACCGCTCGGCCACCAGTGCGTGGAGCAGGGTGACTTCCGAGTCGGCAGCACTGTCCCGACCCTCCGCGAACGCGGGTTCGCCACCCGGGTACGGCGGTTCGGGGTTGTGGTGCATGCAACGATTGTGCCATCTGTACGCAGTTGCGCTGAACCAGGGTCTATTCACGGCTGACGAACTCCCCTGCGAACAACGAAGACCCGCCCCGGAGGGGGGCGGGTCTTGTTGTCGGACCGTCAGAATGCCGTCACTCAGACGACCGGGAGGGTGCGCGGCTTGTAGGCCGGGCGCTTCGCTTCGAACGCGGCGACATCGGCCTCGTTCTGCAGCGTGATGCTGATGTCGTCCAGACCGTTCAGCAGCCGCCAGCGAACGTTGTCGTCCAGCTCGAACGGAGCGGTGATGTTCTCCGCCCGGACCTCGCGGGCCTCCAGGTCGACGGTGATCTCCGCGGTCGGGTCGGCCTCTGTCAACTCCCAGAGCCGTTCCACGGTCTCCTGCGGCAGGACCACCGTCAGCAGGCCGTTCTTCAGCGAGTTGCCGCGGAAGATGTCGGCGAACCGGGAGGAGACGACGGCCTGGAAGCCGTAGTTCTGCAGCGCCCAGACCGCGTGCTCACGGGACGAGCCGGTGCCGAACTCGGGGCCGGCCACCAGCACCGTGGCGCCCTGGCGCTCGGGGCGGTTGAGGACGAACTCCTCATCCTTGCGCCAGGCCTCGAACAGGCCGTCCTCGAAGCCGGAACGGGTGACCTTCTTCAGCCAGTGCGCCGGGATGATCTGGTCGGTGTCCACGTTCGAGCGGCGCAGCGGGACGGCGCGGCCGGTGTGGGTGGTGAACTTCTCCATGGCTCAGGCCTCCACGGCGACGTTGTTCGAGAGGTCGGAAGGTGCGGCCAGCCGGCCCAGCAGCGCGGTGGCGGCGGCGACCTGCGGCGACACCAGGTGGGTGCGACCGCCCTTGCCCTGCCGGCCCTCGAAGTTGCGGTTCGAGGTGGACGCGCAGCGCTCGCCCGGGGCCAGCTGGTCGGGGTTCATGCCCAGGCACATCGAGCAGCCGGCGTGCCGCCACTCGGCGCCCGCGGCGGTGAACACCTTGTCCAGGCCTTCCTCCACGGCCTGCAGGGCGACCCGGACCGAGCCCGGAACCACGAGCATCCGCACGCTGTCGGCGATCTGACGACCCTCCAGCACCGCGGCGGCGGCGCGCAGGTCCTCGATCCGGCCGTTGGTGCAGGAGCCGACGAACACGGCGTCGACCTTGACCTCGCGCAGCGGGGTGCCGGCCTCCAGGCCCATGTACTTCAGGGCGTTCTCGGCGGCGGTCCGCTCCTGCGGGTCCTCGAAGTCGGCCGGGTTCGGCACGTTGGCGCCCAGCGGCGCGCCCTGGCCCGGGTTGGTGCCCCAGGTGACGAACGGGGTCAGCTCGGCGGCGTCGATGAACACCTCGGCGTCGAACACCGCGTCCTCGTCGGTGGCCAGGGTCTCCCAGTAGGCGACCGCGGCGTCCCAGTCCGCGCCCTGCGGGGCGTGCGGGCGGCCCTGCAGGTAGTCGAAGGTGGTGCGGTCCGGGGCGATCATGCCGGCCCGGGCGCCCGCCTCGATGGACATGTTGCAGATCGTCATCCGGGCCTCCATGGAGAGGCTGCGGATCGCCGAGCCGCGGTACTCCAGGACGTAGCCCTGGCCGCCGCCGGTGCCGATCTTGGTGATCACGGCCAGGATCAGGTCCTTGGCGGTGACGCCCTCGGGCAGGTCGCCCTCGACGGTGATCGCCATGGTCCGGAACGGGGCCAGCGGCAGGGTCTGGGTCGCCAGCACGTGCTCGACCTGGCTGGTGCCGATGCCGAACGCCAGTGCGCCGAAAGCACCGTGGGTGGAGGTGTGGGAGTCGCCGCACACCACCGTCATGCCCGGCTGGGTCAGGCCCAGCTGCGGGCCGACCACGTGCACCACGCCCTGCTCGACGTCGCCCAGCGAGTGGATGCGCACGCCGAACTCCTCGGCGTTCCGGCGCAGCGTCTCCAGCTGGACCCGGGAGACCGGGTCGGCGATCGGCTTGTCGATGTCCAGGGTCGGGGTGTTGTGGTCCTCGGTGGCGATCGTCAGATCGGTGCGGCGCACCTGGCGGCCGGCCAGCCGGAGCCCGTCGAACGCCTGCGGGCTGGTCACCTCGTGCAGCAGGTGCAGGTCGATGTAGAGCAGGTCGGGCTCGCCCTCGGCGCGCCGGACGACGTGGTCGTCCCAGACCTTCTCTGCGAGTGTCCGTCCCATCGGATTCCCTCCAGCCGGCCGCTCTGCCGGCCTTCTCGTGATCGTCGAGGTCTTGTCCCGTGCCGCCCTGTGAGGCTCGCTCGGCATCGTGACCCGCACGCCGGACCGTCCAGCATGCGGACACCGGGGTGACGGCTCCGCGCTGGGTGTTCTCCCGGGCTGCTGACTCCAGAGTGGCGGTTTTCTCGGAAGATTGAACTTGCGTCTCGCTGATTGAGACTGCAGTATCGAGACATGGACAACACTAGCGGCGTCGGCGTTCTCGACAAGGCCGCTCTGGTGCTGAGCGCACTGGAGTCGGGCCCCGCCACGTTGGCGGGGCTGGTCGCCGCCACCGGTCTGGCCCGGCCCACCGCCCACCGACTCGCCGTCGCACTCGAACACCACCGCCTGGTCACCAGGGACATGCAGGGCCGCTTCATTCTCGGCCCCCGACTCGCCGAACTCTCCGCCGCCGCAGGCGAGGACCGTCTCCTCGCCGCCGCCGGCCCGGTGCTCACGCACCTGCGGGACGTCACCGGCGAGAGCGCCCAGCTGTACCGCCGCCAGGGCGAGATGCGCATCTGCGTGGCCGCCGCTGAACGACTGTCGGGCCTGCGCGACACCGTGCCGGTCGGCTCCACCCTCCCGATGAAGGCCGGCTCCGCCGCCCAGGTCCTGCTCGCCTGGGAGGAGCCCGAGCGCCTCCACCGCGGGCTCCAGGGCGCCCGGTTCACCGCCACCGCGCTCAGCGGCGTCCGCCGCCGCGGCTGGGCCCAGTCCATCGGCGAACGCGAGCCCGGCGTCGCCTCGGTCTCCGCCCCCGTCCGCGGCCCCTCCAACCGCGTCGTCGCCGCGGTCTCCGTCTCCGGCCCGATCGAACGCCTCACCCGCCACCCCGGCCGCCTCCACGCCCAGGCCATCATCGAGGCCGCCAACCGCCTCACCGAGGCCCTCCGCCGCAGCTGACCTCACAACCCCCCAATGCTTCGCCCGCCCCCGGCACCCGTGCCGGGGGCGGGCGCGTTTTCACGGGAGACAGCAGAGGGAGGCACCGGACACGATGACCGAGGAGACGGGGAAGCCCTGCGAGCCGGATGCGGCGAGGGCGGGCGGGGCGCCCGGTGCAGGCTCGGCCGACCGGTGCCCGTGGGGTGGTGGGCCGGAAACGCAAAAAAGCCCCGGTCTCCCGGAGCTTGATTTTCTGAGCGTTTGGCTGGGGTACCAGGACTCGAACCTAGACTAAATGAACCAGAATCACTCGTGCTGCCAATTACACCATACCCCAAAAGTACCCCCGACCGGATTCGAACCGGCGCTACCGCCTTGAGAGGGCGGCGTGCTAGGCCGCTACACAACGGGGGCCCTAGCTTGAATGAGTACCCCCGACCGGATTCGAACCGGCGCTACCGCCTTGAGAGGGCGGCGTGCTAGGCCGCTACACAACGGGGGCTTGTCTCATTCATTCTGCAATTGTCAAGAATTGCGTACCCCCGACCGGATTCGAACCGGCGCTACCGCCTTGAGAGGGCGGCGTGCTAGGCCGCTACACAACGGGGGCTTGCATCACTTGCGTGCTGCGCTGGGGTACCAGGACTCGAACCTAGACTAACTGAACCAGAATCAGTCGTGCTGCCAATTACACCATACCCCACCAGAGTTCAACCCCTGCGGGGGTCTTCCTCGGTGTCTTGCGCCTCCCTGCCCGGGCGGCGCAGAAAGAACATTACCCGACGCCCCGCCCGGCTCCAAAATCGATAACTGCAGGCAGTGCCCCGGACACCTGCGGGCCAGGTCAGCGACCTGGCCCGCAGGGGCGCCGGAGGCGGCCCCGGGGGGCCGCCGGGGGCCTCAGGAGGCCGGGAGCAGCTCCAGGGCGGCGAGCAGGCGGCGCAGCGTCTCCTCGCGGCCCAGCAGCTCCATGGACTCGAACAGCGGCGGGGAGACCCGACGGCCGGTCACCGCGACGCGGAGCGGGGTGAAGGCGAACTTGGGCTTGATGCCGAGGCCGTCGACCAGGGCCTCGCGCAGCGCGGCCTGGATCGGGTCGGGGGTGAAGTCCGTCAGTTCGGTGAGCGCCTTGACGGAGGCTTCGATCACGGGGCGGGCGTCGGCGGTGAGCACCTTCGCGGCGTCCTCCGGGTCGACCGCGAAGTCGGCGGGGGCGACGAACAGGAAGCCGGCCATGGCGACGATCTCGGAGAGGACGACCATCCGCTCCTGGGTGAGCGGCGCGACCTTGCCGAGCAGGTCGAGCTGCTCGGCGGTCGGCTCCGCCGGGAGCAGCCCGGCGGCCTGGAGGTAGGGCACCAGGCGCTGGACGAACTCCTCGGGGGCGAGCCGGCGGACGTGCTCGGCGTTGATGTGCTCGGCCTTCTTGAGGTCGAAGCGCGCCGGGTTGCCGTTGACGTCGTCGATGTCGAACGCGGCGACCATCTCGTCGATGTCGAAGATGTCGCGGTCGTCGGAGAGCGACCAGCCCAGCAGGGCCAGGTAGTTGAGCAGGCCCTCGGGGAGGAAGCCGCGCTCGCGGTACAGGTTGAGCGAGGCCTGCGGGTCGCGCTTGGAGAGCTTCTTGTTGCCCTCGCCCATCACGTACGGCAGGTGGCCGAAGCGCGGGGTGGTGCCGTTGCCGACGCCGATGTCCGCGAGGGCGGCGTAGAGGGCGATCTGACGGGGCGTCGAGGACAGCAGGTCCTCGCCGCGGAGCACGTGGGTGATCTCCATCAGGGCGTCGTCGACCGGGTTGACCAGGGTGTACAGCGGGGCGCCGTTGGCCCGGACGATGCCGTAGTCGGGGACGTCCTTCGGGTCGAAGGAGATCGGGCCGCGGACCAGGTCGTCGAAGGTGAGGGTGGTGTCGGGCATCCGGAAGCGGAGGATCGACGGGCGGCCCTCCTGCTCGTGGACGGCGATCTGGTCGGCCGTCAGGTCGCGGCAGTGGCCGTCGTAGCCGGAGGGCTTGCCGGCGGCGCGGGCGGCCTCGCGACGGGCGTCCAGCTCCTCGGTGGTGCAGTAGCAGGGGTAGGCGTGGCCGGCGGCGCGCAAGCGCTCGGCGACGTCCGCGTAGATGTCCATCCGCTGCGACTGGCGGTAGGGGGCGTGCGGGCCGCCGATCTCCGGGCCCTCGTCCCAGTCGAAGCCGAGCCAGCGCATGGCGTCGAGCAGCTGGTTGTAGGACTCCTCGGAGTCGCGGGCGGCGTCGGTGTCCTCGATCCGGAACACCAGGGTGCCGCCGTTGTGGCGGGCGTAGGCCCAGTTGAAGAGCGCCGTGCGGACCAGGCCGACGTGCGGGTTTCCGGTCGGGGACGGGCAGAAGCGGACCCGGACGTCGGGGTTCTTGTCAGCCACGGTTACTGCATCCTTCATCGCTTGACGACCTTGTTGGCGAGGGTGCCGATGCCTTCGACGGAGACGGCGACCTCGTCGCCGATGTTCAGGGGGCCGACACCCGCGGGGGTGCCGGTGAGGATGACGTCGCCCGGGAGCAGGGTCATCGCTTCGGAGATGTGCGCGACCAGTTCGGCGACCGAGCGGGCCATCTGGGAGGTGCGGCCGGCTTGGCGCAGCTCGCCGTTGACGGTGCAGGTGACGGCGAGGTCGGCGGGGTCGAGGTCGGTCTCGATCCACGGGCCGAGCGGGCAGGAGGTGTCGAAGCCCTTGGCGCGGGCCCACTGGCCCTCGCGCTGCTGCACGTCGCGGGCGGTGACGTCGTTGGCGCAGGTGTAGCCGAAGATCACTTCGGGGACCCGGTCGAGCGGCACTTCGCGGCACATCCGGCCGATCACCACGGCGAGTTCGGCCTCGTACTGGACGTCCGAGGAGAACGGCGGGTAGGCGATGGACTCGGTGGGGCCGATGACGGCGGTGGAGGGCTTGAAGAAGGTCAGCGGCACGGCCGGGACCTCGTTGCCCAGCTCGGCGGCGTGGTCGGCGTAGTTGCGGCCGACCGCCACGATCTTGCTGGGCAGCATCGGGGCCAGCAGCCGGACGTCCTGCAGCCGGTGGGTCTCCCCGGTCGGCTGGGGGGTGCCGAAGGGGTGGCCGGCGAGGGTGTGCACCACCAGCGAGTCGGGTTGCGCGGCGTCCCCCTCGATGATGCCGAAGGAGACCGAGCCCGCCGCGGGGCTCCCTTCACGGACGGAGAACCTGGCGATACGCACAGCCCTGCAACCTCTCGGTTCGTCGGCCGCCCGGACGCTCCCGGGCGGTTGCCGAGCCCGCAGTGCCGGGCCCGGCTGTACCACCAGGTTATCGGCGCGGGGGTCAGCCCTGCGGCAGGCGGGGGGCCGGTGCCGCCATCAGGACGGTGCGGCGCGGGTTGGCGGTCACGGTGGGCAGCGCGGCGGCGCACTGGGGGGCCGTGCGCTCGGCGGCGAAGCCGGGCAGCTGGGAGAAGTCCGCGACGGAGGCCAGGGTGGTGCGGCGCGGGTTGGCCGTGGAACGGGTGGCCTTCGTGGTCGTCTCGGACATTTGCTCAGCACCTTGTTTCGCTCGAACGGACTTTTGCGCGGGCCCGCCGCTGGGCAGGCTCCGGTCAACCCTGCCAGGTTAGGGAGCCCATTCCACAGTGGCCGTGACCAAAGCTATACATCCGGCTGTGAGGTTGCTCACAATTTCCGGTTCAAAGGGCGTGGAAGTGGCGATTCCGGACCAATGGAAAAAACCGCTATTGGGGATATCCCGGACATTTGCCGCACAAACTGATCTTCCTCTTAGTTGACATGACTGCGGCGAGTGTCCGAAAAGGACCGTATTCCGAGCCCGAAGCACCACGGAACGTGAGTCGCCGCACGCGGTGGGTAGCCCTGGACACCGTGTCGTAACGGCCCTTGTTGGACTTCCCCCGCTGTGCTGGAATGCCACGGAAAAACTCGACACCGCCCTCTCTCCGCCCGGCGGGGAAGGGCGCCCGGTCCAGAGGTTGCGACGCCAGTGCAGGGACGTTTCAAGAGGGGCAACGGCGCCGCGGGTGACCCGGAGTCGCGGGAGCCCGTGGCCGGCCCCCACCAGGCGGCACCGTCGCCTGGCCAGGGCGAGCGGCCGTTCGGCGCCCCCGCCGAGGTTGCCGCCGACAGCAGTGCCCCGGGCGCCGCGAGCGCGCCCCAACCGGAGGGCGGTAGCGCGCCGGCCGACAAGCAGAGCCGCCGTTCCAGACTGCGCGGCACGCTGAACCGCCGCCGTGCCACCGGCATGAGCCGCTTCGCCATGCGCAACTGGCGAATCCGCACCCGCCTGATCGCACTGCTGTTCCTGCCCGTGGTGGTCGCCCTGGTGCTGGGCGGTCTGCGCGTGCAGACCTCGATGGAGAACTCCCGCCAGCTGTCGCAGATGAGCGACCTGGCCGAACTGGCCCGCAACGCCACCGCGCTGGCCAACGCCCTGCAGTACGAGCGCGACGTCTCGGCCGGCCCGCTGGCCGCCGGCGGCAGCGCCGACAGCGACCCCGAGATCTCCGACGCGTACAAGCAGACCAACACGCTGTCGAAGACCTTCAACGCCAGCGCCGACAAGTTCGACAACCTCGACCTGGCCGGTTCCAAGACCCTGCTGCTGCAGGTCCGCAAGGACCTCAACACGCTGCCCCGGGCCCGTACTGGCGCGTTCAAGAGCCCCGAGAACATCCAGGCCACGATCACCAACTACGACGTGATCATCAAGGACCTGATCGGCGCCACCCAGGACATCGCGATCACCTCGAACTCGACCGAGCTGATCAAGACCACCCGTGCGCTGTACCAGTTCTCCACGGCCAAGGAGTACACCTCGATGCAGCGCGCGCTGATCAGCGCCGCGCTCGCGAACCCCGGCGGCCCGTCGATGTCGGCCTCCGACGAGACCTTCGGCGTCCGACTGATGAGCTCCGAGGACAACGCGCTCGCCAACTTCACCGCCATCTACGGCGAGAGCGAGGCCCGCGCGCTGCGCGCCGCGATGAGCTACAACCAGGTCGTCGCCGAGGCCGACCGGTTCTCCAAGGCCGCGCTGAACACCAACGGCATCCGGCAGGCCGACAACCCGTCCTACAAGGACTGGTTCGACAAGTCGACCGCCAAGGTCAACGCCGAGAAGACCATCGAGAACAACCTGCTCAACGTCCTCGACGGCAAGGCCCAGGCGCTGCAGTCGGACATCGACACCGAGTCCGTCATCAACGCCGCCGTGGTCGCCCTGGTGCTCGTCGTCGCCATCGCCGGCGCCGCCCTGGTGGCCCGCTCGATGGTGCGCTCGCTGACCCGTCTGCAGGCCGCCGCCGAGGACGTCGCCGAACGCCGTCTGCCGGAACTGGTCAAGACGCTCTCCGAGAGCGACCCGCACGACGTCGACGTCACCGTCGAGCCGGTCGGCGTCGACTCCGCCGACGAGATCGGCCACGTGGCGCACGCCTTCGACATGGTGCACCGCGAGGCGGTCCGACTGGCCGCCGAGCAGGCGCTGCTGCGAGGCAACATCAACGCGATGTTCACCAACCTGTCGCGCCGCAGCCAGGGCCTGATCCAGCGCCAGTTGTCGCTGATCTCCGAGCTGGAGAGCCGCGAGGCCGACCCGGACCAGCTGGCCTCGCTGTTCAAGCTCGACCACCTCGCCACCCGTATGCGCCGCAACGGCGAGAACCTCCTCGTCCTCGCGGGCGAGGACCCCGGCCGCCGGTGGACCCGCCCCGTCCCGCTGGTCGACGTGCTCCGCGCCGCCGCCTCCGAGGTGGAGCAGTACGAGCGCATCGAACTCGCCTCGGTGCCCACCGCCGAGGTCGCCGGCCGCGTCGTCAACGACCTCGTCCACCTGCTCGCCGAGCTGCTGGAGAACGCCACCTCGTTCTCCTCCCCGCAGACCCGGGTCCGGGTCACCGGTCACGCCCTGCCCGACGGCCGGGTGCTGATCGAGATCCACGACACCGGCATCGGCCTCTCCCCCGACGACCTCGCCGACATCAACGAGCGCCTGGCCAACCCGCCGGTGGTGGACGTCTCGGTGTCCCGCCGCATGGGTCTGTTCGTGGTCGGCCGCCTGTCCCTGCGACACGGCATCCGGATCCAGCTCCGCCCGTCCGACTCCGGCGGCACCACCGCGCTGGTCATGCTCCCGGTGGACGTCACCAACTCCGCCGAACGGCGCGGCAACCGGCCCGGTGCGGGCGCCGGGGCCGGCCAGGGCGGACGCCAGCAGCGCGGCGTCGCGCCGACGCCGCGTCAGCAGGGCCGCCCCGCGGGCGACCTGCCCGGCGCGCGCACCGCGCTCGGCCAGGCTCCGGCCGGCGGGCAGGGCGGCCAGGGCGGCCGTCCGCAGCTCGGCCAGGGCCCGATGGGCGGCAGCCCCGACCTCTTCACCCCGGGCGCGACGTCCGGTCCGTCCGCGCCCTCGGGCCCGGCGGGCACCGGCAGCCGGCGCGGGCCGGCCGAGGCGCCCGGGCAGGGCGGCTTCGGCCCCGGCGGTGCGTTCGGCGGCGGTGGGGCCCCGGGCGGCCGCGCCGGTGGTCTGCCGACCCGTTCGGTCGGCCAGTCGCTGCGCGAGAACCCGGCGCCGGGCGTCTCCGGCCCGTCGGCCCCGTCGGCCCCGGCCGGTCCGGGCGCGGGTGCCGGTACGGGTGCGGGCGCCGGTGCGCCGGCCGGGGGCGGGCTGCCGCCGCGGCGGGTGCCGGGTGCGTCCGGTGCGCCGGGCCTGCAGGGCGGGCCGGGCGGCCAGGGCGGACTTCCGCCGCGCCGTCCGCAGAACCCCCAGGGACCGCAGGCACCGCAGGCTCCGCAGGGACCGCAGGCTCCGCAGGCTCCGCAGGGCGGGCTTCCGCCGCGTCGCCCGCAGGCTCCGCAGGGGCCGCAGAACCCGCAGGCGCCGCAGGGCGGTCCGGAGCGGACCCGTCCGGCCGAGGGCCGTCCCGGCTTCGAGGGTCGTCCCGGCTTCGAGGGTCGTCCGGGCGCCGAGCCGACCCAGCACGGCCGGGCCGAGCAGCTGCCGACGCGCCGTCCGCTGCCGCCGCAGCAGTCGGCCGCGCCGCTGGAGGCCGCCCCCGCCGACCAGTCGGGCGGGTTCGCCCGGCCGCGGTTCGAGGCGTCCGACATCGACCCGCGCGACCCGCTGGGCCTCGGCCTGGTGGAGCCGGTGCTGCCGGACCCGGTGGGTCAGGGCGTGCCGCCGGTGCCGCAGCCGCGGCCGCAGGAGCGGCAGGCCCCGCAGCAGTTCGCGGAGCGGCCGCAGCCGATGGCGCTGCCGACCGCCGGCGAGTCGGCTGCCGCCCCGGCGCCGGCCCCTGAGCAGGTCCGCTCCCGCGGGTACCAGCCGCAGCGGCCCGGTACCAGCGCGCCCGGGTTCGGCCGGCCCCAGCCGCAGCAGTCCCGGCCGGCCCCCCAGGCCCCGCAGCCCCAGGCCCCGCAGGCTCCGGCCGCGCGGCCGCAGCAGCAGCCGCAGGCCGACCCGTTCCAGCAGCAGCGTCCGCAGGGCATGCCGCAGCGGCCGGTGCCGGGTGGCCCGCAGGGCGCCCCGCAGCGTCCGGCGGCGGAGCGTCCGGCCCCACAGCCCCAGCAGCCCCAGGCCCAGCAGCAGCCGGCCGGTCCCGGTCCGGACGCGCCGTGGCGCCCGTCCGCGAACGACGAGCGCTGGCGGCGGGCCGAGCAGATGCGCGAGCCGCAGACCGACGGCCTGACCACCTCGGGGCTGCCGCGTCGCACCCCCCAGGCCAACCTGGTCTCCGGCAGCGCCGAGGCCAGCCCGCTGACGGGTCCGCAGGTCTCGCGCAGCCCGGAGGAGGTGCGCGGCCGGCTGACCAACCTGCGCCGCGGCATCCAGCAGGGCCGCCAGGCCGGCGCGCAGCAGCCGGGCTCCGGCCGTCCCGCGCCGCAGCAGCGGCCGGGCTTCGACTTCGGCGGCACGTCCGAGGGCCACCGGGGAGCCCAGTTCGACGCCGATGGCAACAACGGCTTCGGCCCCGAGCACCAGGAGCGTTGAGTTGAGTCAGATGATGAGCCAGGCCGCCCAGAACCTGAACTGGCTGATCACCAACTTCGTGGACAACACCCCCGGGGTGTCCCACACGGTGGTGGTCTCCGCCGACGGTCTGCTGCTGTGCATGTCCGAGGGGTTCCCCCGGGACCGTGCCGACCAGCTCGCCGCGGTGGCCTCCGGGTTGACCTCGCTGACCTCCGGCGCCAGCCGGATCTTCGAGGGCGGCGACGTCAACCAGACCGTCGTGGAGATGGAGCGGGGCTTCCTGTTCCTGATGGCGATCAGCGACGGCTCCGCGCTCGCGGTGCTCGCCTCGCCGGACTCCGACATCGGCCTCGTCGGCTACGAGATGGCCCTGCTGGTCGACCGCGCCGGCGCGGTGCTCACGCCGGCCCTGCGGGCCGAACTCCAGGGCAGCCTGCTGCACTGACGGCCGGTCGGCCCCTTCGACTCCTCTGCACCACCCTCACCGTGCCGGACCCGTCAGATCCCGGGTCCGGCACACCCACCCCCAAGTCTTCCCGGCACGGTGGCTGACATCCGGTCAGCCGGCTGGCCCCGGGCTCCGGCCGCGGACGACTGCAGCACAAGGAGGACGCATGCCCCCGACACCCGCCGGCACATACGGCAACGGGTACGGAAACGGCTACGGCGGCCAGCAGTCGGACGGCTACGAGCAGCAGCCGCTGGTCCGCCCGTACGCCATGACCGGCGGACGCACCCGGCCGCGCTACCAGTTGGCCATCGAGGCGCTGATCTCGACCACGGGCACCAACCCCCCGGGCGTGCTGCTGCCCGAGCACGCGCGGATCGTCTCGCTGTGCCGTGAGGTCAAGTCGGTCGCCGAGATCTCCGCGCTGGCGGGAGTCCCGCTGGGAGTGGCCCGCATCCTCGTCGCAGACCTGGCCGAGGCCGGCCTGGTCGCCATCCACCAGCCCGCCGCGGCGGGCGAGTCGGGCGGTACGCCTGACGTGACGCTGCTCGAAAGGGTCCTCAGTGGACTTCGCAAGCTCTAACGCGGCCGCCCCCAGCCGCGCGACCACCTCCGCCAAGATCGTCGTCGCAGGCGGATTCGGCGTGGGCAAGACGACGCTCGTCGGCGCGGTCTCCGAAATCAACCCCCTGCGCACCGAAGCCGTCATGACCAGCGCCTCCGCCGGCATCGACGACCTCAGCCACGTCTCCGGCAAGACGACCACCACCGTCGCCATGGACTTCGGCCGCATCACCCTCGACGAAGACCTCATCCTCTACCTCTTCGGCACCCCCGGACAGGACCGCTTCTGGTTCATGTGGGACGACCTCGTCCGCGGCGCCATCGGCGCCGTCGTCCTCGTCGACACCCGCCGCCTCGCCGACTGCTTCCCCGCCCTCGACTACTTCGAGAACAGCGGACTCCCCTTCGTCGTCGCCCTCAACGGCTTCGACGGACACCAGCCCCACACCGGCGACGAAGTCCGCGAAGCGCTCCAGCTCAACGCGGACATCCCGATCGTCACCCTCGACGCCCGACGCCGGGACAGCGCCAAGAGCGCCCTCATCACCCTCGTCGAGCACGCCCTCCTCGCCCGCCTGCGGTGAGTGGCGGAAGGCCCGGCCGGGGGCGCGTGCCAAGGGTGGTTCGCGTCCCCCGGTAACAGTTCGAACAGACATTTGCCGGGGCTTTCTGACCGTACGTAGTCACCCGGTTCCGGTCCGCGCCAATGGCCTAGACCTTTGCGGAAGTTCCGCCGCAAATGTCCGCTTTCTGCCCCGGGCGTGCGGGTGGGGCAGCCGTTTGTCCGCTTCTCCGGCTCGTGTTGAATTCCAGCTACCCCGTAGTATCCGAGCGGGTCGCGGCCCGTCGGGGGGTAGCCGCCGGATTGATCCATGGCCGCCAGTCGGTCGAGAGGTTGTTGTCGAGTGAGGCGTAAGCAGCCAGTCACCCCGCAGCGGCGCTCCGAGCCCCGCCAGCAGGAACCGGTAAGCGGCCAGACCACCGGTCAGTTCTCCGCGTTCACCGCGGCCGAGGACCGCGGCGAGCCGCAGCGCACCGCCCCCGCCGCAGCCGGCGAGTCGGCCGAGCGGACCGGTGCCGGCAAGGAGGCCCCGCGCCGCGTCGGCAGCCGGGCCGATTTCCTTTCGCCGCTGAACTGGCGGGTGCCGACCCGTCTGGTGGCGATCCTGGTCATCCCCGTGGTGATCGCGCTGGTCTTCGGCGGCCTGCGCGTCAACACCTCGCTGGACGACTACACCAACGCCGACCACGCGGTGCGCGTCGCCAAGGTGGCGAGCGCCGCGACCAAGCTGGCCGACGCGCTGCAACAGGAGCGCGACGAGAGCCTGGTGCCGCTGCTCACCGGCCAGGGCGACCAGGGCGAGGTGAAGAAGCTCCGGGAGCGGACCGACCAGGCGCTGGCCGAGTACCGCGCCACCTTCGCCAAGATCAAGGACGACCCGACGGTCGCCCGCCGCAACGCCCAGTTCGAGTCGATGGCGCTCTCGCTGGACCACCTGCGGCAGAACGCGTACAAGAAGGAACTGTTCGCGACCGCGACCGCCAACGCGTACTCGATGATCTTCGCGCCGCTGCTGGCGATGGACAACTCGGTCGGCTTCGGCTCCACCAACGTCACCTCCAAGGGCCGCGCCATCTACGCGATGTCGCTGGCCAAGGCGTCCGCCTCGACCCAGCGCGCGCTGATGCTGCACCTGCTGGTCGGCCTCGGCGTCGGCGGCGTGGACGGCCACCAGGGCCAGGACCTGATCCAGGGCCTGATGGTCGCCTCCAAGCTGGAGCAGACCGCCCGCGACGAGTTCAACACCGCCTCCAGCGACGAGGAGGTGAAGGTCTACTCGGACGCCGAGGTCGCCCAGGCCACCGCCGACCAGCGCCTGCCGCTGCGCATGCCGGACGGCCACACCATGCCCACCATGGGCGCGCTGCTGATGGTCGGCATGAGCTACGGCAACCAGCTGGCCACCGCCGCCTCCGACCGCGACGCCGCCGCCCGCATCATCAACGCGGCCGGCACCGACGGCCTGACCCGCCCGCTGTGGGACCAGGCCACCAAGAGCCACATGAGCGCGCTGCGCGCGGCCGAGGGCGAGCTGCTCGACCAGGTCGTCGCCGACGCCCAGGCCATCAAGGACCGGGCGTTCACCGACTGGGTGCTCAACTCGCTGATCGTGATCGCCTCGCTGGTGCTGGCCGGTCTGCTCACCGGCTACATCGCCCGCTCGATGATCCTCGGCATGCGGACCCTGAACACCGCCGCGCTGGACATCGCCAACCACCGTCTGCCGGAGCTGGTCGACAAGCTCTCCAAGACCGACCCGGAGCGGGTCGACACCGCGGTCGCCCCGATCCCGCTGCACGGCAAGGACGAGATCGGCGAGGTCGCCCGCGCCTTCGACCAGGTCCACCAGCAGGCCGTCTCGCTGGCCGCCGAGCAGGCGCTGCTGCGGGGCAACGTCAACGCGATCTTCACCAACCTGTCGCGCCGCAGCCAGGGCCTGATCCAGCGCCAGCTGGCGCTGATCACCGACCTGGAGAACAACGAGGCCGACCCGGACCAGCTGGAGAACCTCTTCAAGCTGGACCACCTGGCCACCCGTATGCGCCGCAACGGCGAGAACCTCCTGGTCCTCGCGGGCGAGGAGCCCGGCCGCCGCTGGAACACGCCCGTCCCGCTGGTCGACGTGCTGCGCGCCGCCGCCTCCGAGGTGGAGCACTACGAGCGCATCGAACTGGCCGGCATCCCCGAGGCCGACGTGGTCGGCCCCGCCGTGACCGACCTCGTCCACCTGCTCGCCGAGCTGCTGGAGAACGCCACCACGTTCTCCTCCCCGCAGACCCGGGTGCTGGTCAACGCCACCGGCCTGCCGGACGGCCGGGTGCTGATCGAGATCCACGACAAGGGCATCGGCCTGACCGCCGAGGACTTCGCCGAGATCAACGAGAAGCTCGCCGAGCCGCCCACCGTGGACGCCACCATCTCCCGCCGCATGGGCCTGTTCGTGGTCGGCCGGCTGTCCCAGCGGCACGACATCCGCGTGCAGCTGCGCCCGTCGGGCGAATCGGCCGGCACCACCTCGCTGGTGATGCTGCCGCAGCAGCTCACCCGGCTGGCCCGGATTCCCGAGCCGCAGGGCGAGGAGTTCACCGTCTCGCGGATCTTCGCCGAGCAGGAGCCCACTCCCGCCGAGTGGACCTTCGACGGCCCGGAGCGCACCGCCGCGGAGCTCGGCTTCGACGACCACCTGCCCACCCCCGGCCTGCCCGCCGGCGGCAACGGCTTCTCCCCCGCGCTGGAGTCCATGCAGCGCTCGCAGCGCCTGGAGGAACGCCGCCGGGCCGCCCTGGAGATCGGTCCGGGCGCCGCCGCCGGGGAGCCGATGGAGGCGGAGCTCCTGGAGTCGCCGTACGGCGCCGAGGAGCCCCTCGCCGAGAACGGCTACCAGGCCGCGTACGCCGACGACTACCGCCGTCCGGAGTCCGACCCCTTCACGGCCCCGTACGAGCCCCAGCAGGCCGCCCAGGACGCCGGCTACGGCTACCAGGGCGCCGACTACGGCCATGAGCCGTACCCGCCCGCCGAGCAGCGCTACCAGGACGACCCGTACGCGCCCGAGCAGTACCGGGCCCCGTACGCGCCGGCCGGCTACCAGGACGACCCCTTCCAGGGCGGGCAGCAGTACGGCGACGAGTACCAGCAGCCGTACGCCGCCGGGCAGTACGCCGAGGAGCAGTACCCGGAGGCGCAGTACGCCGACGAGTACCAGCAGGAGTACGGCTACGAGGAGCCCGCCGGGCACCCGTACCCGACCGAGGAGCTGCCGGCCCTGCCGCCGGCCGGCGGGACGACCGGCAGCGGGCTGCCGCAGCGCCGGCCCGGCCAGCAGCTGGCCGGCGCGGGCGGCGGGCAGTCGGCCGCCGAGAGCCCGAACTGGTTCACCGGCGCGAAGGACACCTCGGAGCCCGTCGAGTCGCGCGGCCACGACGTGTCGGCGCTCGGCGGCTACGGGCCGACCGGCCCGACCGCGGCGCCCAGCGAGTGGGAGTCCCCCAACGACGGCGACTGGCAGCGCGCGGAGAAGCTCCGCGAGCCCTCCAGCTCCGGCACGACCCCGTCGGGCCTGCCCCGCCGGGTGCCGCGGCAGAACCTGGTCCCCGGCAACGCCAAGCCCACCCCGCAGGAGGGCCCGCAGGTCTCCCGCGACCCGAACGAGGTCCGCGGCCGCCTGACCAACCTGCGCCGCGGCGTCGAGCAGGGCCGCCAGGCCGGCGGCGACTCCGGTACCACCGGCACTTTCCGCATCGACCCCGACCAGGGGGCGTACGGTGATGGACCGCACAACAGCAGCACCGATCTCTTCGGCGGCTCGAACCAGCAGGAGCGTTGAGTTGACCCAGATGAGCCAGGCCGCACAGAACCTGAACTGGCTGATCACCAACTTCGTGGACAACACCCCCGGGGTGTCCCACACGGTGGTGGTCTCCGCCGACGGTCTGCTGCTGTGCATGTCCGAGGGGTTCCCCCGGGACCGTGCCGACCAGCTCGCCGCCGTCGCGTCCGGACTGACCTCGCTGACCTCCGGCGCCAGCCGGATCTTCGAGGGCGGCGACGTGACCCAGACCGTGGTCGAGATGGAGCGGGGCTTCCTGTTCCTGATGGCGGTCAGCGACGGCTCCGCGCTCGCGGTGCTCGCCTCGCCGGACTCCGACATCGGCCTCGTCGGCTACGAGATGGCCCTGCTGGTGGACCGCGCCGGCGCGGTCCTGACGCCCGCTCTGCGGGCCGAACTCCAGGGCAGTCTCCTGCATTGACGGTTCGTCGGATACCGTCCTGGTATTCGAAAGACCTCATTGCCCGTCCCGAGGTCGCTTCGGCGGCCTCGGGACCGGGCGTTGTACGGCCTTCGCACCACCGGCCCCGGCGCTCCTCGGCGACGCGGCCAGCTACGCACCGCCGCACCCCTTTGAGGAGATGAACCGTGACACCGCCCGACCACAGTGGCCAGTTCGGCGTCCCGTACGCGGGCTCCGGCCACGACGCTTTCGGGACTCCCGGCGTCGGCCACGGTCAGCAGCAGCAGTACGCGCCGCAGTTCAACAACGGTGGCCAGTCGTACCTGCCCCCGCAGTCCGACCCGCGCTGGCACCAGCAGCCCGGCGGATACGGCCAGGCCTACCCCGGCCAGGAGGCGTTCCCGCACGACCCCGCCGACCTGCCGCACCGTTACGAACCTCCGCACGCCGAACATCCTTACGAGGACGACGAGTTCGACGAGTACGAGGACACCGAGCCGCTGATCCGCCCCTTCGCCATGACCGGCGGACGCACCCGGCCGCGCTACGAACTCGCCCTGGAAGCACTGGTCTCCGCGTCGGTCGACCCGGCCCGGATGGCCACCCTGCTGCCCGAGCACCAGCGGATCTGCTCGCTGTGCGCCTCCGACGTCAAGTCGGTGGCGGAGATCTCCGCCCTGCTCGGCCTCCCCCTGGGGGTGGCCCGCATTCTCGTGGCGGACCTGGCCGAGGCCGGCCTGGTCGCCATCCACCAGCCCGCAGCCGGCGGTGAATCCGGCAACCAGCCCGACGTCACGCTGCTCGAAAGGGTCCTCAGTGGACTTCGCAAGCTCTAACGCGGCCGCCCCCAGCCGCGCGACCACCTCCGCCAAGATCGTCGTCGCAGGCGGATTCGGCGTGGGCAAGACGACGCTCGTCGGCGCGGTCTCCGAAATCAACCCCCTGCGCACCGAAGCCGTCATGACCAGCGCCTCCGCCGGCATCGACGACCTCAGCCACGTCTCCGGCAAGACGACCACCACCGTCGCCATGGACTTCGGCCGCATCACCCTCGACGAAGACCTCATCCTCTACCTCTTCGGCACCCCCGGACAGGACCGCTTCTGGTTCATGTGGGACGACCTCGTCCGCGGCGCCATCGGCGCCGTCGTCCTCGTCGACACCCGCCGCCTCGCCGACTGCTTCCCCGCCCTCGACTACTTCGAGAACAGCGGACTCCCCTTCGTCGTCGCCCTCAACGGCTTCGACGGACACCAGCCCCACACCGGCGACGAGGTGCGTGAGGCCCTGCAGTTGAACCCGGACATCCCGATCATCACCCTCGACGCCCGACGCCGGGACAGCGCCAAGAGCGCCCTCATCACCCTCGTCGAGCACGCCCTCCTCGCCCGCCTGCGCTGACGAAGAGGTCATGGTCACGCCCAGAAGGGGGCGTGCGGAGCCTTCCGCACGCCCCCTGGGCACTTCCTCGCACCGACCGCTACTACGGCTGCTGATCGGCCCTCAGCAGGCCGTAGGTGTACGCGTCCTCCAGCGCCACCCAGGACGCCGCGATCACGTTGTCCGCCACCCCGACCGTCGACCACGTCCCGGTGCCGTCGGTGGACTCGATCAGCACCCGGGTCTTCGAACCGGTGCCGTGCTGGCCCTCCAGGATGCGGACCTTGTAGTCCACCAGCTCCAGCTTCGCCAGCGGCGGAAAGATCGACTCCAGCGCCGCCCGCAGCGCCTTGTCCAGCGCGTCGACCGGGCCGTTGCCCTCGCCGGTGGCGACCTTCCGCTCGCCCCGCGCCCACAGCTTCACGGTGGCCTCGTTGCCCGCCCGACCCTCCGGGCCCTGCTCGCTGATGGTCCGCCAGGACTCCAGCTCGAAGAACCGCAGCCGCTCGCCGCCGTTCACCTCGTCGCGCAGCAGCAGCTCGAACGAGGCGTCCGCCGCCTCGTAGGTGTAGCCCAGGTTCTCCTGCGCCTTCACCCGGGCCACCACCCGGCCCGCCAGGTCGCGGTCGCTGGACAGGTCGTAGCCCAGCTCCTTGCCCTTCAGCTCGATCGACGCCCGGCCCGCCATGTCGGACACCAGCATCCGCATGGTGTTGCCGACCAGCTCCGGATCGATGTGCTGGTACAGGTCCGGGTCCACCTTGATCGCGGAGGCGTGCAGGCCCGCCTTGTGCGCGAACGCCGAGAAGCCGACGTACGGCTGATGGGTCGACGGGGTCAGGTTGACCACCTCGGCGATGGCGTGCGAGATCCGGGTCATCTCGGCGAGACTGCCGGCCGGCAGCACCCGGCGGTCGTACTTCAGCTCCAGCGCCGCCGTCACCGGGAACAGGTTGGCGTTGCCGACCCGCTCGCCGTAGCCGTTCGCGGTGCACTGAACGTGCGTGGCGCCCGCGTCCACCGCGGCCAGCGTGTTGGCGACCGCGCAGCCGGTGTCGTCCTGCGCGTGGATGCCCAGCCGGGCGCCGGTCTCCGCCAGCACGGTGGCGACGATCTCCCGCACGCCCGCCGGCAGCATGCCGCCGTTGGTGTCGCACAGCACGACCACGTCCGCGCCGGCCCCGTGCGCGGCCCTGACCACGGCCAGCGCGTACTCCGGGTTCGCCTTGTACCCGTCGAAGAAGTGCTCGCAGTCGATGAACACCCGGCGGCCCCGGGAGCGCAGGAACTCCACGCTGTCCCGGACCATCTCCAGGTTCTCCTCCAGCGTGGTGCGCAGCGCGAGCTCCACGTGCCGGTCGTGGGACTTCGCCACCAGCGTCACCACCGGCGCGCCGGACGCCACCAGCGCCGCCAGCTGCGGGTCCTCGGCGGCCTTCCCGCCGGCCCGGCGGGTCGCCCCGAACGCCACCAACTGGGCGTTCTTCAGCTCCAGTTCGGCCTGGGCACGGGCGAAGAACTCGGTGTCACGGGGGTTGGCACCGGGCCAGCCGCCCTCGATGAAGCCGACGCCGAACTCGTCCAGGTGGCGCGCGATGGCCAGCTTGTCCGCCACGGTGAGGTTGATCCCCTCCCGCTGGGCGCCGTCGCGGAGCGTGGTGTCGAAGACGTGGAAGCCGTCGTGCGGGCGGCTGTTGGCCTCGGTCATGGCCCTGGGTTCTCCGTTCGGTGGAGTTTTTCGTGCATTTTGCCGGGATCGGAATCCGGCTCCACTGTCCAGCATCCCGCGCGCGTCCCCGGTGTCTCCGGGCCCCTCGTGAGGGCCCGGGCCGGTCCGGGACAAAACAAAAGACCCCTCGCGGGTGCGAGAGGTCTGCGCGCGGGTCTGGACGCTGGTGGTCGCTCCGCGATCAGGGTGTTGCCACGGAAGCGGTCACTGCGGACCGGCGCGCCTGCTGCTAATAATCAGCGAAAGCGAGGACACCTTTGCAGTCTTGCACACCGTCCGCGATACGACAGACCCGTCTCGCCATCCGAAACGGCTACCCGAAGAGGTCGGCCGTGTCCAGCTCGAACCCGAACGGCTCGGGCAGCGGCAGCAGGTCCCCCGACCGGACGGTGGTCGTCATGCCGTAGTCACCACGCCCGGGGCGTTCATGGAGCACGACCTCGCGTTCCCGGAGGTCCAGCACCAGGTACCGGGCGATCCCCGCCGCCGCGTAGGACGACCGCTTGATCCTCCGCTCCCTGGCCGGCAGACGGGTGGCCACTTCCAGCACCATCACCACACCTGACGGCTTCCACCACGGTGGCTGGCCGTCCATCGCGCCGTAGTCGGTGAACACGGCATCCGGAATGAAGTGGCCTCCGGGCACCACCAGGCCCTTGTGACACCCGAGGTCGAATTCACAGCCGGCCCGGAAAACCTGTTCGACCACCCGGCTGATCGCGATCGCGTGACCGCCGTCGTGCGGCGGAGACAGCACGATCTCGCCCCCGACCAGCTCGATGCGGTAGCCCTCCGGGGCTTCCAGTGCGAGGAAGTCCTCCAGCAGATGCGGGTCTTCCGGCTCGATCGCGTACACGACGGACTCCTTCTCCCACCGAGCCCAACGCGCCGCCGCGACAGAAGTCACCGCACACCACGGGGCCCGGGCATTCCGCCATGGAATGCCCGGGCCGGTGGCGTCAGACGATCTTGTGGAGCCAGCCGTGGGTGTCCGGACGGTGGCCGCTCTGGACGGCGAGGAGGGCCTCGCGGAGCTGCATGGTGATGGGGCCGGGCTCGCCGGTGGCGACGGTCCAGTCGGCGGTGGCGGACTTGACGTGGCCGACGGGGGTGATGACGGCGGCGGTGCCGCAGGCGAAGACCTCGGTGATGGTGCCGTCGGCGTTGCCCTGCTTCCACTCGTCGGTGGAGATCTTGCGCTCCTCGGAGCGGTAGCCGAGGTCGCCCGCGAGGGTGAGCAGCGAGTCGCGGGTGATGCCGGGGAGCAGGGCGCCGGAGAGCTCGGGGGTGACGACGGTGGCGTTCTCGCCCTCGCCGACGACGAAGTAGAGGTTCATGCCTCCCATCTCCTCGACCCACTTGTGCTCGGCGGCGTCCAGCCAGACCACCTGGTCGCAGCCCTTGGCGGCGGCCTCGGCCTGGGCGACCAGCGAGGCCGCGTAGTTGCCGGCGCACTTCGCGGCGCCGGTGCCGCCCGGCGCGGCGCGGACGTAGTCCTCGGAGAGCCAGACCGAGACCGGCTTGACGCCGCCGGGGAAGTACGCGCCGGCCGGCGAGGCGATGATCATGAAGATGTAGGAGTTGGCCGGGCGCACACCCAGGCCGACCTCGGTGGCGAACATGAACGGCCGCAGGTAGAGGCTCTGCTCGGCCTGGTTCGGCACCCACGCCTGGTCCTGCTGGACCAGCAGCTCGACGGCCTCGACGAACGCCTCGACGGGCAGTTCCGGCATCGCCAGCCGGCGGGCGGAGGCCTGGAAGCGCTCGGCGTTGGCCTCCGGGCGGAAGGTCGCGATGGAGCCGTCGGCCTGGCGGTAGGCCTTCAGGCCCTCGAAGATCGCCTGCCCGTAGTGCAGGGTCATGTTGGCCGGGTCGATCTCCAGCGGCGCGTACGGTGTCAGCTGGGCATCGTGCCAGCCGCGGCCCTCGGTCCAGCGGATGGTCACCATGTGGTCGGTGAAGATCCGGCCGAAGCCGGGGTTGGCCAGTCGTGCCTCGCGCTCCGCGTCGGACAGCGGCTGCGCCGAGGGCTTGAGGTCGAACGTGATGGGCGCCTGGGTGGGCGTACTCATGGCTGTCTGTCCTTCACCGTGGGGTTTGGCTGGGCCACCGCCGGGCGGAGGAACGCATGACGGCACGGCCCACTGTCGATACTCGCATCCAGAGGGCCGTGCCGAACAGCCGGGAGGCTGTACGTATATGAACCGGCCCGTCGGCCGGAATTGTGGTCCGGCCGGTCAGCCCGATACTCGGGCGGCGAGCGCGTCGCCGACCTCGGAGGTGGACCGGGCGCCGGCGCGCTCGGTGAGGTCCGCGGCGACCGCGGCCTCGACCTGGGCTGCCTCGGCGGCGAAGCCGAGGTGCTCCAGCAGCATGGCGACCGACAGCACGGTGGCGGTCGGGTCGGCCTTGCCCTGGCCGGCGATGTCCGGGGCGGAGCCGTGCACCGGCTCGAACATCGACGGGAAGTCGCCGCTCGGGTTGATGTTGCCGGACGCGGCCAGGCCGATGCCGCCGGTGACGGCCGCGGCGAGGTCGGTCAGGATGTCGCCGAACAGGTTGTCGGTGACGATCACGTCGAACCGCTCGGGCTGCGTGACGAAGAAGATCGTCGCCGCGTCCACGTGCAGGTAGTCGGTGGTGACCTCGGGGAACTCCCGGCCGACCTGCTCGAAGATCCGGGTCCACAGGTGGCCGGCGTGCACCAGCACGTTGTTCTTGTGGACCAGCGTCAGCTTCTTGCGCGGGCGGGCCTGGGCGCGGCGGTAGGCGTCCCGGACGACCCGCTCGATGCCGAACGCGGTGTTCAGGCTGACCTCGGTGGCGACCTCCTGCGGGGTGCCGGTGCGCAGCGTGCCGCCGTTGCCGACGTACGGGCCCTCGGTGCCCTCGCGGACCACCACGAAGTCGATCTCCGGCTGCCCCGCCAGCGGCGACTGCACACCCGGGAACAGCTTGCCGGGACGGAGGTTGATGTGGTGGTCGAAGGCGAACCGCAGCTTCAGCAGCAGCCCCCGCTCCAGCACCCCGGACGGCACGCTCGGGTCGCCGATCGCCCCGAGCAGGATCGCGTCCTGCCCCTTGAGCTCCGCCAGCACCATGTCCGGCAGCGTCTCCCCGGTCCGGTGGTACAGCCGGGCCCCGAGGTCGTACTCGGTGGTCTCCAGCTTCACATCGGAGGGCAGAGCGGCGCGAAGCACCTTGAGGCCCTCGGCCACGACCTCCTGGCCGATGCCGTCACCCGGGATCACTGCGAGACGAATGGTGCGAGACATGTTTCGGACAGTACAACCGTCCCAGGCCCTGAGCACGCGCCGTCCACCATCTGGACGGGGCGTCAGCTCAGCTCGATGTCGACGGGGAACGGGTGCTCGATCTTGAGTCGGTCGTGGAAGATCCCGGTGGGGGTGTAGCGGTTGCTCGCCGGGTCCAACTCGTAGGTGTAGACGACGGGTCGGCCGTCGACGTTCTCCACCCGCCAGAAGAAGCGGATGCCGGCGGCGGCGTACTTGACGGGCTTGATCTCGCGGTCGCGGATCTTCGACTCGCCGGACACCACTTCGACCGCCAGCAGGACGTCGGCCGCAAGGCTGAAGGTCTGGCTCTGGCCCGTGTTCCCCTCTTCGGCGACCACCATGAGATCCGGCTCCGGTCGATTGCGAGTGTCGATCTTGACCGACATCTCGCGCAGGACCTCCCACCCCGAGGGGACGGCGGCGGCCAGCGCGTTCTCGAGAACGCGGAGCACGCGCATGTGGAACCTCACCTGCGGACTCACGAAAACCAGGCTCCCGTCGATCAACTCGGTGTGCGGCGGGAGGTCCGGCAGTCGGTCGAGGTCGTCGGCGGTGTAGCCGCCGACCGGCGGGCGGAGCCAGTCCGGGTACGGGTCGACGCTCATCAGTGCTCCCATGGCGGGGATTCTGGCCTGTGCTGTCAGGCTACCGGGTGGTTTCCCGCCCGGGACCACCCTTCTGAGTGAGCAGCTGGACGCGCTGCCCGACCCGGTTCAGGTGGTGGATGAGCAGGGCGTCCCGCAACGCGGTGCGGAGGGTCTCGCCGGGTCGGACGGTGTGCAGGACGGGGGTCGGGCGGGTGAGGTCTACGGGGTACGGGCCGAGGGTGGAGGGGGTCGGGTCCGGGCCGGTGGAGAGGGTGTAGTGGAGGTCGGTGGCCGGGGGGAGCGCGGCGAGGCGGACGGGGAGGAGGACGGTGTCGGAGTCGAGGAGGGCGGTGTCGGTGTCGCCCCAGCGGCCGTTCAGGGGCTGGACGTCGAGTTCGGCGCCGGTGCGGGCGTCGAGGGTGCGGGCGACGAGGACGTCGCTGCCGGGGAGGCGGTCGGCGCGGACGGTGGCGTCGGGGGTGCCGTCGCCGTCGAGGTCGAGGGAGGCGTGGAGGCCGTGCGCGCCGACGGGCGTCGCGGCGGGGGCCGACAGCACGGCGGCGAGGTGGAGCACGCCCTGGTCGTCGACGGCGGCTGCGGCGTGCCGCAGCTCGGCGGCGGGGTCACCGGCGGTGCCGCCGGGCTGCAGGACGGTGAGCAGGTCGGGCTGCGCGACGGCGAACGCGGCGGGGGTGCCGAGCGCGGTGGCGTCGGTGGCGTGGCGCGGCGCGGCGAACAGCGGAACCCGGAGCGCGGGCAGGCCCGGGTCCGCGGGGGTGAGGACGAGCCGCCCGGACAGTTCGCTCCGGTAGGTGCGGGCGTGCCCGGCCTGGACGAGGTCGAGGGTCGGATCGGGCGCCCGCCCGAGGCCGCTCCCGAGGCGCAGCGTGACGGTGACCTTCGCCGTGCCGTACGGCGGCAGCGCCACCCACGCGGGCGACAGCCCGAACGTCGCGCCGGGAACCTCCGTCGAGCCCGAGTATCCGACCCGGTAGGCGAGGTGACGGTCGCTCAGGTTACGGACGGCGACCTCGCGGGTGGCCGTGTACGCCCCGGTGGCCTCGACCACGCCGAACGAGACGCCGACCGCGCCCTCCAGCTGGGTGCCGTACGCGAGGGCGGGGGTACGGACGGCTTCGTCCACCCGGACCCGGCCGCTGCCGGTGCGTTCGGGGCCGTACACCGGCCCGGTGCGGTCGTCGTGCAGGTAGGTGTCGGTGGCCGTGTTCATCAGCGCGGCCTTGATCTCGGCGACGCTCCGTTCGGGGTACGCGGAGCGGACCAGCGCGGCCAGGCCGGCCAGGTGCGGGGTGGCCATCGAGGTGCCGTCCTCGCGTTGGCCGTCGCTGCCGGAGCCGGCCTTCGCCGACCAGACGGTCTCGCCGGGCGCGGCCAGGTCGGGTTTGACGATGCCGTCGACGCCGATGCCGCGGGAGGTGAAGGAGGCGAGGGTGTCGGTGCGCTGTGGCTGGTCCTGCGGGACAGCGCCGTGCAGCGGGTTGCCGGGGGCGGCGAGCCGGACGGTGACGGGGCCGTTCCGGGCGGCGGTCAGCAGCCGTTCGCCGTCGGCGCGGGCCAGGATCGCGGCGGGGATCCGTTCGTCGCCGGCGATCTCGCCGAGGCTGTCGCGGTCGGCGGCGTACAGCGCGCCGATCGCTCCGGCGTCGGCGGCGTGGTCGGCGCGCGGGGCGGAGCCGCAGGTCCGGTCGGCGTCCCTGGTGGTCCAGCGCAGGACCGCGATCCTCCCCCGCAGCCGGTCCGCGTCGGCCTGGTCGAACGCCGCGCAGCCGTCCGAGTCCGCTGCCGGAACCGCGAGTTCGCCGCTCACCGCAGCGGTGTCCCACTGGGTGTACCGGCCGCTCCAGTGCGCGGGGACGGTCCCGGCGAGGTCGGCGGGGGCGAGCACGGTGATGCCGTCGGCGTCGCTGTGCGGGTCGACGGAGGCGGCGGCGGTGAGCACCCGGGCGGCGGTGCCGGGGCTGCCGCCGATGCCGTACGCGTCGCCGTCGTTGCCGGCGGCGGCGACCACCACGGTGCCGAGGGCGGCGAGCCGGTCGGCGGCGAGGGCGTCGGCGTCGTCGGGGCGGCCGAAGGGACTGCCGAGGGAGAGGTTGACCACGTCGAGGCGGTCGGAGAGGTCGCCGTCGCCGTTCGGGTCGGCGGCCAGGTCGAGGGCGGCGGCGAGCCGGTCGGTGGAGCCGTGGCAGCCGAACACCTTGATGGCGTACAGCTGGGCGCCGGGGGCCGCGCCGGGGGCGACCTTGAAGTCGGCGGGGTTCAGGCCGGGCCGGTAGGGCCCGCGGTAGGGCTTGCCGTCGGTGGTGACGCCGAGGCCGGCGGCGGTGCCGGCGACGTGGGTCCCGTGGCCGTTGGCGGCGCAGTCGAGCGGGTTGTCGTCGGGGTGCGGGTCGGGCTGGTAGTGCTCGGCGGCCGGATCGGGGTCGTAGTCGTCGCCGACCAGGTCCTTGCCGCCGATCACCTTGTCGTTGGGGAACAGTCCGGCGGGCGCGGGCGCGGCGCCGTCCACGGCGCGGTAGGCGTCGGGGGTGCCGGGGCCGCCGAAGTCGGCGTGGGTGTAGTCGATGCCGGAGTCGACGATGCCGATCCGGATGCCTTCGCCGGTGTGTCCGGCGGGCCCGTCCCACACGTTCGGGGCGCCGGTGAGCGGCACCGAGTAGCCGTTGGCGGGCCGTTCGAGCGTGATGGGGTGGACGGCGCGTACGCCGGGCAGGCCGGCCAGGCGCGGGAGTTCGTCGGCGGGCAGCCGCAGGGCGAGCCCGCTGACCAGGGTGCGGGTGCGGTACAGCGGGCGGGCGTGCGGGACGGCGCGCCGCAGCGTGGCGGTGAGGGTGTCCAACGAGCGGTCGGCGGCGGCGCGTTGGGCGCTGCCGGCGGCGGCCGCGGCGCGCCTGGCCTGGTCGGGGGTGCGGAGTTCGCGCCGGGCGCTGTCCTGGGCGCGCCGCCAGGCGGTGGCGGCGGGCTCGGTCGACAACTCCAGCAGCACGGCGGTGCTGGGCCCGGGCGACCCGGCGGGGTGGGCGGGTGCGGTCGGGGCGAGCAGGGCGAGGGTGGCGAGGAGGCCGAGGGCGGTGCGCACCGCCCCAACCTAGGAGCCGCCGCGGGGCCGGGTGCGGACGTTCACCGCATGGGTGACGGTAAGTCACCCGACCGGCGCAGTAGGGCGGTTGGTGCTCAGCCCTCGGCGGGGGCGCCGTTGTCCCGGCGGTCGAGGGCGCGCTGCAGGGCGGCGGCGGTGCGCGGGTCGGCCTGGGCGCGGCGACGGCGGCGCTGGGCGACGGCAGCGGCGGCGGAGGGCGTGGTGGGGGCGGTGGTGCGGTCTGCGACGAAAGGCATACCGGGCTCCTTGATGCGGGGGCGCAGCAGCGCGCGAGTGCGAGGGTCGGTGACGGAGAGGTACGCCTGACAGGGGTCGCCTGCCGTACCGCGTACGTGCCCACGGGCCACGCGCCCCGGCGTTGCGGGGGTGGCGCACCGTATGACTACTCCACAGTACGACGGGTGGGCCGCACTGTCGTCGAAATTACTTGGATTTCCTAGTATCTGAGACGGCGACGGCCGACGGGTATGCGAACGGCCCTTCCGCCTCAAGGTCGGAAGGGCCGTTCGGGGGTACCGAAGGGACGTCAGCCCAGGTTCACCGAGCGGGCGAAGCGGGCGCCGATGGCGGCGGCGATCTCGGTCAGGACGTCCTGCGAGACCTCGGTGTCGACGGTGATCGAGGCGAGCGCGCTGTCGCCGTCGCGGGCCACCTGCATGCCGGCGATGTTGATGCCGGCGTCGCCGAGGATCCGGCCGAGGGTGCCGACCACGCCGGGGCGGTCCTCGTAGTGGAAGAACGCCATGTGGTCGGTGAGCGCCACGTCCACGTCGAAGCCGTCCACGCCGACGATCTTCTGGGTCTGCTTGTGGCCGGAGAGGGTGCCGGAGATCGACACCTCCTCGCCGTTCGCCAGGGTGCCGCGGACGGTGATCACGTTGCGGTGCTCGGGCGACTCGCTGGAGGTGGTCAGGCGGACCTCGACGCCACGCTCCTGGGCGAACAGCGGGGCGTTGACGTAGGACACCGTCTCGGCCACCACGTCCTCGAACACGCCCTTCAGCGCGGAGAGTTCGAGCACCTTCACGTCGTGCTGGGTGATCTCGCCGCGGACCTCGACATCGAGGCGGACGGCCACCTCGCCGGCCAGCGCGGTGAAGATCCGGCCGAGCTTCTCGGCCAGCGGCAGGCCCGGGCGCACGTCCTCGGCGATCACGCCGCCCTGGACGTTGACCGCGTCCGGCACGAGCTCGCCGGCCAGCGCGAGGCGCACCGACCTGGCGACCGCGATGCCGGCCTTCTCCTGCGCCTCGTCGGTGGAGGCGCCCAGGTGCGGGGTGGCGACCACGTTGTCGAAGGCGAACAGCGGCGAGTCGGTGCACGGCTCCTTGGCGTACACGTCCAGGCCGGCGCCGGCGACCCGGCCGTCCTGCAGGGCGCGCAGCAGCGCGTCCTCGTCGACGATGCCGCCGCGGGCGGCGTTGACGATCCGCACGCTCGGCTTGACCTTGTGCAGCGCCTCGTCGCCGATCAGACCGATGGTCTCCGGGGTCTTCGGCAGGTGCACGGTGATGAAGTCCGAGACCTCCAGCAGCTCTTCGAGCGAGAGCAGCTTGACGCCCATCTGGGCCGCGCGGGCGGCCTGGATGTAGGGGTCGTAGGCGACGATCTTCATGCCGAACGCGGACATCCGCTGCGCGACCAGTACGCCGATCCGGCCGAGGCCGACCACGCCGAGGGTCTTCTCGCTGAGCTCGACGCCGGTGTACTTGTTGCGCTTCCACTCGCCGTCCTTGAGCGCGGCGTTGGCGGGCGCGATGTTGCGGGCGACCGAGATCAGCAGGCCGCAGGCGAGTTCGGCGGCGGTGACGATGTTGGAGGTCGGCGCGTTGACGACCATCACGCCGGCCTTGGTGGAGGCGGCGACGTCGACGTTGTCCAGACCGACGCCGGCGCGGGCGACGACCTTGAGCTTCTTCGCGGCGGCCAGCGCCTCGGCGTCCACCTTGGTGGCGGAGCGGATCAGGATGGCGTCCACGTCGGCGATCGCGGCCAGCAGTTCGGTGCGGTCGGCGCCGTTGCAGTGCCGGATCTCGAAGTCGGGGCCCAGCGCGTCCACGGTGGCCGGCGAGAGCTCTTCAGCGATCAGAACGACAGATTTGCTCACGACAGTGTGTCCTAACTGTCCGGTTCACCCCGCCACACGGAGGTGGCGTGCACAGGGCGGGGGAAGGTGGCATGTCGCGTAGCTAGACGCACGACGCTGTGGGCCTGACGCGTATTCGGGAGTCTATCGGCGGGCCGCCGGGGGGACTGCTCCCGTCCGGCGAAATCACCCGGACGGGAACAGCCTTGTTGTACAACGGAGGTGGGGTCGATCAGGCGCTTTCGTCGACCCAGCTCATCAGCTTGCGCAGCTTCTTGCCGGTGGTCTCCAGCAGGTGGTCGGCGTCCGCGTTCTTGTACTCGTTGTACTTGGGCAGGCCGGCCTTGTACTCGGCGATCCAGGTGTTGGCGAAGGTGCCGTCCTGGATCTCGGCGAGGACCTTCTTCATCTCGGCCTTGGTGTCGGCGGTGATGATGCGGGGGCCGGTGACGTAGTCGCCCCACTCGGCGGTCTCGGAGACCGACCAGCGCATCTTCTCCAGGCCGCCCTCGTACATCAGGTCGACGATCAGCTTCAGCTCGTGGAGGCACTCGAAGTAGGCGATCTCGGGCTGGTAGCCCGCCTCGACCAGGGTCTCGAAGCCGGCCTTGACCAGGGCGGCGGTGCCACCGCAGAGGACGGCCTGCTCACCGAACAGGTCGGTCTCGGTCTCCTCGGTGAAGGTGGTCTTGATGACGCCGGCCTTGGTGCCGCCGATGCCCTTGGCGTACGACAGCGCCAGGTCGAAGCCCTTGCCGGTGGCGTCCTGCTCGACGGCCACGATGCACGGGACGCCGCGACCCTCCTGGTACTGGCGGCGGACCAGGTGGCCCGGGCCCTTCGGGGCGACCATGCAGACGTCGACGTCGGCCGGCGGCTGGATGAAGCCGAAGCGGATGTTCAGGCCGTGGCCGAAGAACAGGGCGTCGCCCGCCTTCAGGTTCGGCTCGATGGCCTCCTTGTAGACGTCGGCCTGGATCGGGTCCGGCACCAGGATCATGATGACGTCGGCCTCGGCCGCGGCCTCGGCCGGGGTGACCACGCGCAGGCCGGCCTCCTGGGCGGCGGCACGGGACTTGGAGCCCTCCAGCAGGCCGACGCGGACGTCCACGCCCGAGTCGCGCAGCGACAGCGCGTGGGCGTGGCCCTGGCTGCCGTAGCCGATGACCGCGACCTTGCGGGCCTGGATGATGGACAGGTCGGCGTCGTCTTCGTAGAACAGCTCGGCCACGGGGGCACATCTCCTTGCGTGGTGGTGTTGCCGGGGGTTCCTACCGTAGGCGCACCCGGCGGGGGTTCGGTGGTGGTGCTCAAGTGTTGATACGGCGCGCGGAGCGCGTCCTTCGAGGGTGGTGGTGGGCGGCGAGACGACCGGTGTCAGGCGCTGCGGTCGAGGGCCCGCAGCGAGCGGTCGGTGATGGAGCGGGCGCCGCGGCCGATCGCGACCAGGCCGGACTGCACCAACTCCTTGATGCCGTAAGGCTCCAGCATCTTCAGCATGGCCTCCAGCTTGTCCGAGGAGCCGGTCGCCTCGACGGTCACCGCGTCGGGCGACACGTCGACGGTCTTGGCGCGGAACAGCTGGACGATCTCGGTGACCTGGGAGCGGGTCTCGGCGTCGGCGCGGACCTTCACCAGGACGAGTTCGCGCTGGACGGCCTGGGCCTGGTCCAGCTCCACGATCTTGATCACGTTGACCAGCTTGTTGAGCTGCTTGGTGACCTGCTCCAGCGGCAGCTCCTCGACGCTGACCACGATGGTCATCCGGGAGATGTCGGGGTGCTCGGTCGGGCCGACCGCCAGCGAGTCGATGTTGAAGCCGCGGCGGGAGAACAGCGCGGCGATCCGGGCGAGCACGCCGGGCTTGTTCTCGACCAGGACGGACAGGGTGTGCTTGGACATGGTGGTCATCGCTTTCCGACTCGTCAGTCCTGGTCGTCGCCGAAGTCGGGGCGCACGCCCCGGGCGAACTGGATCTCGTCATTGCTGGTGCCGGCCGCGACCATCGGCCAGACCATCGCGTCCTGGTGGACGATGAAGTCGATGACCACCGGGCGGTCGTTGATCTCCATGGCCTGCTTGATGACCGCGTCCAGGTCCTCGGGGCGCTCGCAGCGCAGGCCGACGCAGCCCATCGCCTCGGACAGCATCACGAAGTCCGGGATCCGGGTGCCCTGGGCGGGCTGCTCGATGCCGTCGTGGCCCGGGCCGGAGTGCAGCACGGTGTTGGAGTAGCGCTGGTTGTAGAACAGCGTCTGCCACTGGCGGACCATGCCCAGCGAGCCGTTGTTGATGACCGCGACCTTGATCGGCAGGTTGTTCAGGGTGCAGGTAGTCAGTTCCTGATTGGTCATCTGGAAGCAGCCGTCGCCGTCGATCGCCCAGACCGGGACGTCCGGCTTCCCCGCCTTGGCGCCCATCGCGGCCGGCACGGCGTAGCCCATGGTCCCGGCGCCGCCGGAGTTCAGCCAGGTCGCGGGCTTCTCGAACCGGATGAACTGGCTGGCCCACATCTGGTGCTGGCCGACGCCCGCGGCGTAGATCGCGTCCGGGCCGACCAGCTGGCCGATCCGCTCGATCACCTGCTGCGGCGACAGCATGCCCGCGGGGGCGGGCTCGTGGCCGATCGGGTAGGTCTTCTTCCAGTGGTCCAGCTTGGTCCACCAGTCCGTGTAGTCGCCGCGGTGGCCGGCGTCGAACTCGGCCTGGACGGCGACGATCAGGTCGGCCAGCACCTCGCGGGCGTCGCCGACGATCGGGACGTCCGCCGGGCGGTTCTTGCCGATCTCGGCCGGGTCGATGTCGGCGTGCACGACCTTGGCGTTCGGGGCGAACGAGTCGAGCCTGCCGGTGACCCGGTCGTCGAAGCGGGCGCCCAGGGTGAACAGCAGGTCGGACTTCTGCAGCGCGGTGACGGCCGGGACCGAGCCGTGCATGCCGGGCATGCCCAGGTGCTGCGGGTGGCTGTCCGGGAAGACGCCGATCGCCATCAGGGTGGTGACCACGGGGGCGCCGGTCAGCTCGGCCAGGATCCGCAGCTCCGCGCCGGCGTTGGCCTTCAGCACGCCGCCGCCGACGTACAGCACCGGGCGCTTGGAGTTGACCAGCAGCTTGGCGGCCTCGCGGATCTGCTTGGCGTGCGGCTTGGTGACCGGGCGGTAGCCGGGCAGCGAGGCCTCGACCGGCCAGCGGAAGGTGGTGGTGGCCTGCAGGGCGTCCTTGGCGATGTCGACCAGGACCGGGCCGGGGCGGCCGGTGGCGGCGATGTGGAACGCCTCCGCGATCACCCGGGGGATCTCGGCGGGGTCGGTCACCAGGTAGTTGTGCTTGGTGATCGGCATCGTGATGCCGCAGATGTCCGCCTCCTGGAAGGCGTCCGTGCCGATCGCCTTGGAGGCGACCTGGCCGGTGATCGCGACCATCGGGACGGAGTCCATGTAGGCGTCGGCGATCGGGGTGACCAGGTTGGTGGCGCCGGGGCCGGAGGTGGCCATGCAGACGCCGACCTTGCCGGTGGCCTGCGCGTAGCCGGTCGCGGCGTGGCCGGCGCCCTGCTCGTGGCGGACCAGGATGTGCCGGACCTTGGTGGAGTCCATCAGCGGGTCGTACGCGGGGAGGATGGCGCCGCCCGGAATGCCGAAGACCGTGTCGGCCCCGACGGCCTCGAGCGAGCGAATGAGCGACTGCGCGCCGGTCATCGTCTCGACGGTCTGCTGACCCGGAGCGTGGGCGGCCGGGTGGTCCCCGCGGCGGGGGGTTGCGGCGTGCTCAGTCATCTGCCTGTCTCTTCTCGGGTTCTGCTCGGGGTGGCGCCGGCCCTGGTGGCGGTGGCTCCCGGGGCGGTCTCCGGCGGTGCCTCGATCGTCCGGATTTCGGGGGGTTGAGGCCAGGGTTCCTGCGGTGGCCGACCCGGATTCGTGCAACAAAAAACCCCTCGTGCCAAGGGCATGCGAGGGGGAGGCGCGTCAGGCTGGTCTTCAGCCGACGCGCCCGCCAAGTACGAGAATTCGGGTGGTCATGGCACCGACCTTCCTCCCACGCGGCGGTGGGTGTCAAGCTGGTGGGACCGACGTCTCACCATTCGGGCCGCCGATCGGACCGCCCACGGTGTGGCGTTGCGGCAGCTCAAGGCCGCTGTGGAGGGGTACCGGACGGGCCGCCGAGGCCTCCGAGAGGCCGCCCGTGCGGGGCTCCGGGGTGAGCAGCGGGCGCCGGCCGGCGTGGCCCTGACCGGGGCGCGGGACGGGGTAGCCGCGGCGCAGCAGGGCGCGGCGCAGCCGCAGTTCGTCGAGCGGACGGTCGAAGGCCAGGCCCTGGCCGCGCCGGCAGCCGAGCTCCTGGAGCACGGCGACCTGCCGGGGGTGGTCGACGCCGTCGGCGCCGGTGACCAGGCCGAGGTCCCGGCCGAGGCGCAGCGCGTGCCCGGCGAGCGCCCGGGTGAGGGTGGAGTCTGCGATGTCCTGGACCAGGCTGCGGTCCAGTTTGAGCGCGTCGAACGGCATCCGGGCGAGGACGCCGAGCGAGCCGCCGCCGGCGCCGAACCCGGCGAGCGCGGTGGACACCCCGAGGCGGCGGAACGCGGCCAGCCGGCGGCCGAGTTCGTCGGCGAGGGCGTCGGGGCCCATCCGGGAGACCTCCAGGACCAGCAGGTCGGGCGGCAGTTCGGTGTCCCGCAGGGCGCCGGCCAGGGTCTCGTACATGCCGGGGGCGCAGAGCCGTTCGGCGGCCAGCCGGACGGTGACCGCGACGGGCGGGGCGGCGGGGCCGTCGGCGCGGCGGCGGGCGGCGGCGGCGACCGCCTCGGTGACCAGCCAGCGGGCGAACCGGGTGGCGCCGTCGCCGGTGTCGGCGGTGCGCAGGAACTCGGCGGGGGTGAGCAGCATGCCTTCGGCGGAGCGCCAGCGGGCCTGCGCCTCGACGCCGGTGAGCCGGCCGCCGGCCAGTTCGACCACGGGCTGGTGGAGCAGCGCGAAGGAGCCTTCGCGGACGGCGGCGCGCAGTCGTTCCTCCAGTTCGCCGCGCCGGTCGAGTTCGGCGCGCATCGCGGGCGTGTAGAGCACCACCCGGCCCTTGCCGCGGGACTTGGCCTGGTACATCGCCAGGTCGGCGTTGCGCAGCAGTTCGTCGGCGGCGAGGGCGGCCAGGTGGTCGGCGCTGCGGGCCCGGGCGTCCTCGTCCTCGCCGGGGACGGGTTCGGGGACGGGCAGCGGGCTGTCGGGGCCGAACGCGATGCCGATCGAGGCGGCGACGCCGAGTTCGGCGCCGCCGATCCAGTACGGCTCGGTGAGCGCGGCGCGGATCCGTTCGGCGAGGTCGCGGACCTGCGGGTGGCCGAGCCGGCCGCGGACCAGGACGGCGAACTCGTCGCCGCCGAACCGGGCTACGGTGTCCTCGGTGCGGACGGCGGTCTGGAGCCGGCGGGCGGCCTGCACCAGGAGTTCGTCGCCGACCTGGTGGCCCGCGGTGTCGTTGACGGCCTTGAAGCCGTCGAGGTCGAGGAAGAGCACGGCGACGGCGGTGCCGGCCGGGCCCTGCGCGGAGAGCGCGGCCCGGACCCGGTGGGCGAAGAGGGCGCGGTTGGGCAGGTCGGTCAGCGGGTCGTGGAACGCGTTGTGCTGCAACTGGGCCTGCAGGCGCACCCGTTCGGTGATGTCGCGGCTGTTCAGGATCAGCCCGTCGCGGTACGGGTTGACGGTGGATTCGACGTGCAGCCACTCCCCCTCGCCGGAGCGGATCCGGCACTCCACCCGGGCGGAGGGCTCGCCGTTGTGGAACCGGGCGCCCCGGGCGCGGGCCAGGATCCGGCGCACCTCGGCCAGCACCCGGTCGACGTCCTCGGGGTGGACCAGGTTGAGCAGGTTGCCGCCGACCAGTTCCTCCGGGTCGCGGTTGTAGACCCGCAGCGCGGCGGGGCTGACGTAGGACAGCGCGCCGGACGGTCCGGCGATCATGATGACGTCGCTGGAGCCCTGCACCAGGGAGCGGAAGTGGGCTTCCTTGGTGGCGAGTTCCTGCGCCAGCGACAGGTTGTCGATCAGCATGACGCCCTGCCGGATGATCAGGGCCAGGCCGACGGTGCTGGCGGCGGCGAGCATCACCCGGTCCAGCGGGCGGCCGCCGAGCGCGTTGTAGAGGATGCCGGCAGTACAGACCGCGGCGGCGGCGTAGGGCGTGAGCGCGCTGAACGTGGAGGCGACCCGGCGGCGCGGCGAGCCCTGGGCGGACGGGTGCTCGCGGCTGGCCCGGCGGGTGTGCGACCAGGGCGCCCAGGCGAGCAGCAGGGAGCCGGCGAACCAGCCGGCGTCCAGCAGTTCGCCGGAGTGGTAGTCGCTGTGGAACTGCGGGGTGGTGAACAGCGCGTCGCACACCACGGTGACGGCGAGGCCGATCATCGCGGTGTGCACGGCGGCCCGGTTGCGGTCCCGGCCGCGGACGTTCAGGCCGACCACCAGGCTGACCAGCAGGATGTCCAGCACGGGGTAGCCGAGGCCGAGGGCGAGCTTCAGCGCGGAGTCACCGTCGCCGGCGGCGACCCGGCCGAGCGCCAGGCTCCAACTGAGGGTGAACAGCGAGCCGGCCACCAGCCAGGCGTCCAGCACCAGGCAGAGCCAGCCGGCCGGGTTGCGGGGGCGCTGGGCGAGCACCAGCAGGCCGGTGATGGCGAGCGGGGCGAACAGCAGGAACGGGTAGTCGGCGGCGGAGTCCGGCGGCAGCGGCCGGCCGAGCACCACCTCGTACCAGCCCCAGACGCCGTTGCCGAACGCCACCACCGCCGAGGAGAGCCCGAACAGCAGCCAGGCGGGACGGGTGTGGCCGCCGATCGCGACGCCGTGCGCGACACAGGACAGCGCGGCCGCGAGGGCGGCCCCGGCGAGGCCGAAGTCCCCCATCACCAGCGCGAGTTCGCACGATCCCCAGCCGATCCCGGCGCCCACCGCGTACCCGGCGCAGAGCACCGCGAGCAGCACGGCCGTGAGCCTGCGCAGGGCAGGGCGGGCAGGCAGCACCGATTCGGTGGAGTTCAATCGACATCTCCCCCTCCGGCCCGTGGCCGTACCGGTGTTCCCGCTCCGGACCCTACACCAATCCCGTCACGCACCGGCACGCCTCCTCAACTCAGCGTAATGATTGCCAGGTGGGGCGGGGGGCCTTCGGGGCGGTGTCGCCCGTTCGGCCCAGACGTCGACCCTTTCGGGAAGGGCGGCGAGGCATCGGGACCCCGATCGGACCCGCCTGACGATCCCTCAGTTCGCCCGACCCGGTGGGACGTTCGCGCCATCCCGCACGGCGGCCTTCCACCAGGCCGGGTTGTCGCGGTACCAGTCGACGGTGTCGGCCAGGCCGCGGGCGAACGGGACCTGCGGCCGGTAGCCGAGCTCCTCGCGGATCTTGCGCTCGTCCAGCGAGTAGCGCAGGTCGTGGCCCTTGCGGTCGGCGACGTGGCGCACCGCGCTCCAGTCGGCGCCGAGGTGCTCCAGCAGCCGTTCGGTGATCTGCCGGTTGGTCCGCTCGTCGCCGCCGCCCACGTTGTAGACCTCGCCGGCCCGGCCGCCGTCGAGCACCAGCTGGATCGCCCGGCAGTGGTCGTCCACGTGCAGCCACTCGCGGATGTTGGCGCCCTCGCCGTACAGCGGGACGGGCCGGCCCTCCAGCAGGTTGGTGATGAACAGCGGGACGAGCTTCTCGGGGTGCTGGTACGGGCCGTAGTTGTTGGAGCAGCGGGTGGTCGAGACGTTCAGCCCGTGGGTGCGGAAGTAGGCGCGGGCGATCAGGTCGGCGCCGGCCTTGGAGGCGGCGTACGGGGAGTTGGGCAGCAGCGGCGACTCCTCCGTCCAGGAGCCCCGGTCGATGCTGCCGTACACCTCGTCGGTCGAGACGTGCACCACCCGCTCGACTCCGGAGCGCAGCGCGGCCTCCAGGACGTTCTGGGTGCCGCCGACGTTGGTGCGGACGAACTCGGCGGCGGACTCCAGCGAGCGGTCCACGTGCGACTCGGCGGCGAAGTGCACCACCGCGTCGTGGCCGGGCGTCAGTTGGCGCAGCAGGTCGAGGTCGCAGACGTCGCCGTGCACGAAGTCCAGCCGGGGGCCGGCGGCCGGCAGGTTCTCCCGGTTGCCCGCGTACGTCAGCTTGTCGACGACCGTCACCCGGGCGCCGCGCAGGCCGGGGTAGCCGTCCGCGAGCAGCGTCCGGACGTAGTGCGAGCCGATGAAGCCGGCGCCGCCGGTGACCAGGATCCTCATGTGGTCCTCTTCCCGAAAACGACGGTGCCCGCCCCCACGTCGGGAACGGGCACCGTGCGGAGCGACAGCACTCGGGCGAGCTGCTCCGGGCTGTGCCTGCCAGTCCTTGCGCGGCGAGCCGCTCCAGGCTGTGCTCGACAGTCCTTGCGCGGCAAGCCGCTCCAGGCTGTGCTGATGGTCCTTACGCGGCAAGCCGCTCCAGGATCAGGTCCTTCACCTTCGCGGCGTCGGCCTGCCCACGGGTGGCCTTCATGACGGCGCCGACCAGCGCGCCGACGGCCTGCACCTTGCCGTCGCGGATCTTCGCGGCGACGTCCGGGTTGTCGGCGATCGCCTGGTCGACGGCCGCGCCGAGCGCGGAGTCGTCGGAGACCACGGCCAGGCCGCGCTTCTCCACGACCTGGTCCGGCTCGCCCTCGCCGGCGAGGACGCCCTCGATGACCTGGCGGGCCAGCTTGTCGTTCAGCTTGCCCTCGGCGACCAGCGCGCAGACCCGGGCCACCTGGGCCGGGGTGATCGGCTGCTCGGACAGCTCGGTGCCGGTCTCGTTGGCGCGCCGCGCGAGCTCGCCCATCCACCACTTGCGGGCCTGGTCGGCGGGGGCGCCGGCCGCGATGGTCTCGGTGATCGGCTCGACCGCGCCGGCGTTCAGCACCGACTGCATGTCCTGGTCGTTCAGGCCCCACTCGGCCTGCAGCCGGGCCCGGCGGACCCGCGGCAGCTCGGGCAGTTCGGCCCGCAGTTCCTCGACCCATTCGCGGGCCGGGGCGACGGGGACGAGGTCGGGCTCCGGGAAGTACCGGTAGTCCTCGGCGTTGTCCTTGATCCGGCCGGCCGTGGTGGAGCCGTCCTCCTCGTGGAAGTGCCGGGTCTCCTGGACGATCGTCCCGCCGTCGGTGAGGACGGTGGCGTGGCGCTGGATCTCGAACCGGGCGGCCCGCTCCACGCTGCGCAGCGAGTTGACGTTCTTGGTCTCGCTGCGGGTGCCGAAGGTCTCGGTGCCGTTGGGGCGCAGCGACAGGTTGACGTCGCAGCGCATCTGGCCCTTGTCCATCCGGGCCTCGGAGACGCCCAGCGCCTTGATCAGCTCGCGCAGTTCGGCGACGTACGCCTTCGCGACCTCGGGGGCGCGGTGGCCCGCGCCCTCGATCGGCTTGGTGACGATCTCGATCAGCGGGATGCCGGCCCGGTTGTAGTCGAGCAGCGAGTACTCGGCGCCGTGGATGCGGCCGGTGGCGCCACCGACGTGGGTGGACTTGCCGGTGTCCTCCTCCATGTGGGCGCGCTCGATCTCCACCCGGAAGATCTCGCCGTCCTCCAGCTGCACGTCGAGGTAGCCGTTGAAGGCGATCGGCTCGTCGTACTGGCTGGTCTGGAAGTTCTTCGGCATGTCCGGGTAGAAGTAGTTCTTCCGGGCGAACCGGCACCACTCCGCGATCTCGCAGTTCAGCGCGAGACCGATCCGGATCGCGGACTCCACGCCGACCGCGTTGACCACCGGCAGCGAGCCGGGCAGGCCGAGGCAGGTCGGGCAGGTCTGCGAGTTCGGTTCCGCGCCCAGCTCGGTGGAGCAGCCGCAGAACATCTTGGTCTTGGTACCCAGCTCGACGTGGACCTCAAGGCCCATCACCGGGTCGTACGAGGCGAGAGCCTCCTCGTAGGAGACCAGGCTCATGACGCTCACAGCGTCCCCTTCACTTTCGAATAGCAGGCGGAAAAACAGGATTATGACCAGATTTCGAATCAATCAGGCTTAAGGCCCGCCAGCGCCGATTCAGTCTCATGTTGCCAGAGTCGGAACGATGAAAGTCGCTCGAGGGATCGAAGATTCATTCGTTCAGCGATTAGCGGAAGATAGTCATGAGGGTCTCGTCTGGCACGCCGCTTTGTTCGACCCGCAGCAATAATATCTCGAAGCGTTCTCTTCGGATCGGATAGATCTTCGGGGTGTTCGATCTTTCCACCCTCGAAGATTTCCTTTGCATTCCATGAAGCCCCCACTACGGATTGAAGAGTCTGCCTATCCGCCAAGGCCCAACTCTCCATCTCCCGAACAGGGACGACCCTAAGAAGCAGGCGATCAGCTGGGCCGAACTCTTGCCACTCGCGGCAGAGCGGATCCCAGTACTTTCCCGATTCCCTTTCCACTACGGCCGATCCGTCATAGTGAACGAAGAGAACCGAAAGGGAAGATGCTGCCTCTCGGGCGGCGTTACAGATCGCCCGATGCCTACCGAGAGGATCACCAACATTAACCTGAAGACGCTGCACAGGAGCAACTGAGAGTTTCCTACATATCGGCAACTCTCCAAGCGCGCGCTCAAGCAGAACAGTCAAGAACGCATAGTCGGTGGGACCTTCCCCCATGAGGAAAGCATTCAGCTCGGGCCCAATCACCCTATGCCTCCAGAAGCTGCCGAGCCTCATCCGCATAAATTGCGGGATACGCTCGCCGTTCTTGCTCAGATACCACAGTGCCCACCAGGCCAAGAGGAAGCTCGTGCTGCTCGTCTGGAAGCAAGTGCCTCACCCGCGTGACCCGGCTCCTGACATTTTCTCCGTGCTCCTCAGGCCGAGTAACCCAGTCCATGACCACGATGTCCTTCTTCTGAAGCGTCAGCAGAAGAAGAGGAGAATGGCTGCTCATGATGAGCTGAGAAAGTGGTTCCCCCTCATCCAGATCCGGGGATGCAGGGTCCGTAACCAGCTCCCGCAGGTGCCCAACCAAATCCCTCAAGCGCTGCGGGTAAATGCCATTCTCGGGCTCCTCAAAACAAACCAGCCCGCGATAGTCCGGATCGTAGAGGGTGGCCAGAAGTGCGAGCACTCGCAATGTTCCATCGGACGCAACCCTCGCACTGACCCTGCCCTCGTCGCGAGTGGTCAGGTAAACCTCCCACTGCTCCTTTGCCCTATTCTCCTCCACTGTAACCTGACTGAATCCTCGAATAACGCGAGTCAGGTCGGCAGCCATGTCGTCTAGAGCACTGTGTCCCTCATCGGACGTCCTACGCTCAATACGCCGAAGCACCTTTGCAAGGTTTGCCCCACTCGGATCGAGCTGCTCCCCTCGCTGCTGCCACGAACTCGGCATCCTGAGCGACGCGGGGTCCAACTGAAGAAATCGCCAGGATTCAATCTCTTTACGCAGAGCGTAGAGCAGAGGGAAATCTGCAGCCGAGGTGATACTCGATAGGACAGTCGCCTCAGCCGCATCCGCAGAGAGCTCCCTCTTTCTTCCCTGGCGTCCTTCCTGCGCCAACTTGAACAAGGAACGCCCAGCTTCAGGAAGCTGCATGGTTTCAAGTAGAGGAGTCTGACGCTTATAGAATAGGTGCGCACGACGGAATGCCTGACTCGCACGATGCCTCTTAACCCAGACGTCGTCCGCCGCCCGAAGCGGAATTGCAGACTCCTTCACCACAAACGGCCTGACAAAACCGTCAGAGTCGCTCCGCTGTTCGATAATCAGCTCATATCGAAGTCGCGTGTGGTTAATCTCGACTTCCGCACCGAACTGGTCCGCAACCGTGGGGTCGAGCAGGACCTCAACCGCAAAAGATATGCGCGGAACTTGGGATCCATCGCCGCGACGCCGAAAAAGCTCACCCAACTCGCCACGAGCTTCAGCAAAAGCATCAAATAGCGACGGCTTGCCGACAAGCCATCTCAGCTGCTGAATCGCATCAAAGAGATTCGACTTCCCGCTCGCATTTGGCCCGAGGATTACAAGAAATGGCGAGATATCCAGACCAAAATTGGAGAACGACTTGAATCCGTCGATCTCAATCCTGGTGAGCATCCTAGATCATCCCCTGTTCTCATGGTGAAGCAGGCCACAGAGAGGTCTGGCTCAACGTTACCGTCCTGCCAGACCTCTCCATCTCAATGTCAGCCGAGCAGGACGTCGTCGTCGCCGAGCCGCTTGAGCTCGCGCACGAGGAGCGCGGTGCCGGTCACCAGGGCGGCGGCGCCGACCAGGGCGTTGATCAGCTTGAGGGTGTCGTTGTCCTCACGGGCGTGGCGGACGTCCTTGACGATGGAGATCGCCCCGAACGCGCTGGTGCCGATGGACAGCCACAGGCCGGGCTTCGAGTGCTTCCAGCCCTTGGCCTTCTCGATCTTGCTCACAGTGCCGGTGCCTCCTCCAGCAGGGTGTGACCCCACTTGTCGTTGAGCGCGGCCTCGACGGCGCCGCCCACGCGGTAGAGGCGGTCGTCCGCCATCGCGGGGGCGATGATCTGCAGGCCGACCGGGAGATTGTCCTCCGGGGCGAGCCCGCAGGGCAGCGACATGGCCGCGTTGCCCGCCAGGTTCGAGGGAATGGTGCACAGGTCGGCGAGGTACATCGCCATCGGGTCGTCCGCCCGCTCGCCGATCGGGAACGCGGTGGTCGGCGTGGTCGGGGAGATCAGCACGTCCACCCCTGCGAACGCGGCGTCGAAGTCCCGGGAGATCAGCGTCCGGACCTTCTGCGCCGAGCCGTAGTAGGCGTCGTAGTAGCCCGAGGACAGCGCGTAGGTGCCGAGGATGATGCGGCGCTTGACCTCGTCGCCGAAGCCGGCCTCCCGGGTCAGCGCGGTGACCTGCTCGGCGGAGCGGGTGCCGTCGTCGCCGACCCGCAGGCCGTAGCGCATCGCGTCGAACCGGGCCAGGTTCGAGGAGCACTCGGACGGGGCGATCAGGTAGTACGCGGGCAGCGCCAGCGTGAACGACGGGCAGGACACCTCGACGACCTCGGCGCCCAGCTCGCGCAGCAGCTCCACCGACTCGTTGAAGCGCTGCATGACGCCGGGCTGGTAGCCCTCGCCCGCGAACTCCTTGACGATGCCGATCCGCATGCCGCGGATGTCGCGCATCTTCGCGGCCTCGACCACGGCCGGCACCGGCGCGTCGATCGAGGTGGAGTCCAGCGGGTCGTGGCCGGCGATCGCCTCGTGCAGCAGCGCCGCGTCCAGCACGGTGCGGGCGCACGGGCCGCCCTGGTCGAGCGAGGACGAGAAGGCGACCAGGCCGTAGCGGGACACCGAACCGTAGGTCGGCTTGACGCCGACGGTGCCGGTGACGGCGCCGGGCTGGCGGATCGAGCCGCCGGTGTCGGTGCCGATCGCCAGCGGCGCCTCGAACGCGGCGAGCGCCGCCGCGGAGCCGCCGCCGGAGCCGCCGGGGATCCGGGTCAGGTCCCACGGGTTGCCGGTCGGGCCGTACGCCGAGTTCTCGGTGGAGGAGCCCATCGCGAACTCGTCCATGTTGGTCTTGCCGAGGATGACGACGTCCGCGTCCTTCAGACGCCGCGTCAGCGTGGCGTCGTAGGGCGGGATCCAGCCCTCCAGCATCTTCGAGCCGCAGGTGGTCGGGATGCCCTTGGTGGTGAAGACGTCCTTCAGCGCCAGCGGCACGCCGGCCAGCGGGCTGAGCTGCTCGCCCTTGGCCCGCTTGTCGTCGACCTTGCGGGCGGCGGCCAGCGCGCCCTCGCTGTCGACGTGCAGGAAGGCGTTGACCTTCTTGTCGACGGCGTTGATGCGGTCCAGGTGGGCCTGGGCGACCTCGACGGCCGAGACCTCGCCCTTGGCGATCGCGGAGGCCGTCTCGGCCGCCGTGTACTTGATCAGGTCGGTCATCTCGGTCAGTCCTCCCCGAGGATCTGCGGCACTCGGAAACGCTGGTCCTCACTCGCCGGGGCGCCGGAAAGCGCCTGCTCCGGGGTCAGCGACTGTCGCACCTCGTCCGCCCGCATGACGTTGCTCAGCGGGAGCGGGTGGGAGGTCGGCGGGACGTCCTGCCCCGCGACCTCGGAAACGCGGGCGACCGCGCCGATGATCACGTCGAGCTGCTCGGCGAAGTGGTCCAACTCCTCCGCCTGCAACTCCAGACGCGACAGCCGGGCGAGGTGGGCGACCTCCTCGCGCGTGATGCCAGGCATGCAGCGATCCTCAAGGGTGAGTTCCGGTGAGCGGGCGGCCCTGGGCGCACCCGTCCTTTTTGGTCTTGAGGGCCCATCCTATGGCCACCGAGCGCCCCGACAGGGGCGCGGGGAACCGTGCGGGCGACCCGGCAGACGTGGAGAGGTCCGCCCGAGGACGGAACTGCCCTCCTCGGACGGACCTCGCCGGCGAAGAACTACCGCGGAAGCGACGAGACCGGCGCCGCCCCCGTCCGCCGCACCTGCAGCCACGCCGTCGCCTGGTCGGCGGGCAGCGCGGCGGAGACCAGCCACCCCTGGACGGCGTCCACCCCGAGGTCGTGCAGCCGCTCCCAGGTCTCGTCGTCCTCGACGCCTTCGGCGACCACCGTCAGGCCCAGCGAGTGGGCGAGTTCGACGGAGCAGCGGACCACCGCCGCGTCGTGGTCGTCGGCGACCATCCGGGAGACGAACGAGCGGTCGATCTTCAGCTCGCCGACCGGGAGGCTGCGCAGCCGCACCAGCGAGGAGTGCCCGGTGCCGAAGTCGTCCAGCGACATCCGGACGCCGTAGCGGCGCAGTTCGGCCAGCGTGTCGGCGGCCCGCCGGCTGTCGTCCAGCAGCAGCCGTTCGGTGATCTCCAGCTGGAGCGCCTCGGCCGGGACCTGGTGCCGGGTCAGGTGGCCGGCGACCCGGGCGGCGAACCCCGGATTGAGGACGTCGCGCGGCGAGACGTTGACGGCGACCGGCACCATCAGGCCCTGGTGGCGCCAGCGGGCGATCTGCCCGACGGCGCTCTCCAGGACGTAGTCGGTGAGCCGGGGCATCAGCCCGGAGGACTCGGCGAGGCTGATGAACTCGTCGGGGGGCACCCGGCCCTGCCCGGGCCGCTCCCAGCGCACCAGCGCCTCCAGGCCGACCACCCGGCCGTCGAAGGCGACCTTCGGCTGGTAGTGCAGCGCGACCTCGTTCATCTCCAGCGCCCGGCGCAGGTCGCCGAGCAGGCCGATCCGGTACGGGGTGTCCAAGTCCCGTGCCTCGTCGTACAGTTCGACGCCGCTGCGGCTGTGCTGGGCGTGGCCCATCGCCACGTCGGCCCGGCGCAGAAGCGATTCTGCGTCCTGGGCGTGCGTCGGGTGCACACAGACCCCGGCGCTGGCCTCCAGCACCAGCAGCAGCCCGTCCAGCCGGATCGGTGCGGCGAGTTCGGCGATCAGTCCCTTCGCCATCCGCTCCAGCAGCTCGGGGCTGCCGACGCCGGGGAGCAGCACCGCGAACTCGTCGCCGCCCATCCGGGCCACCACCGGGCGCTCGCTGCGGCGGCGCACCTGCGGCGGCAGCACGGCGGCCTCCGGGTTCTGCGCGAAGCTGGTGCCGGCCCGCAGCGCCCGGTGCAGCCGGCGGGCGATGTGCACCAGCAGCCGGTCGCCGGCGGTGTGCCCGAGTGCGTCGTTCAGTGACCGGAAGCGGTCCAGGTCGAGCAGGATCAGCCCGACGCTGTAGCCGGGTTCGCCCTCGTGCGCGGCCAGCGCTTCCTGGGTGGCGATCAGCAGGGCCTGCCGGTTGGGCAGGTCGGTCAGCGGGTCGGTGAGCTGGTCCCTGGCCCGATCGCGGGCGATCCGCCAGGCGGCGACCAGCACCGCCAGCGGAACCGCGAACAACGGGAGCAGTTCGGGTTCGTAGCGGTACACCAGGACGGCCAACGGGATCAGCGGCGCGGCGCCGGCCAGCAGGACGCCGAACAGCAGCACCGCCCCCGCCATCCCCTGCGGCGGGCGCGTGGGCGCGCCACCGGTCGTACGATCCATAAGCCCAGTCCTCCGTCGGGCCCGCCCCCGCTGGGCCGCCTCACGGTGAGGCACCCCCTCCTCGGGATGCCGGTGGACGTCAGACGAGGGCGTGTCCCCGGGGCTCCGGCAGAACCGGTGCCACACACTCCTGCTGACAGTTCGTAGCGCCCAGGGTAAGCCGGGGTCCGCCGCACGGGCGCACTTTCCGGTCACCTCCGAGCGCGACGTCATATCCGCGCGCTGCTCGATGACACAATGCCCGATTTCGCTCTCGAACACCCGACTGACGCGGCATCAGGACGATAACGACCCGTCAGGAAACCTGCTCCTGCGGTACTTCTCCGGCATTTTCCCCACCGGCCTCCTCGTCGACGTCCAGCCCGAGGTGCCGACGGGCCGCGTCCGCGCCCTGGCCGAGCAGCACCTCGAAGCCCGCGTCGTCCAGCACCGGAACGCCGAGCTGCACCGCTTTGTCGTACTTGGAGCCGGGGTTGTCGCCGACCACCACGAAGTGCGTCTTCTTCGACACCGAGCCGGTGACCTTCGCGCCGCGCGAGGTCAGCGCCTCCTTCGCGCCGTCCCGGGTGTGCCCGGCGAGGGTGCCGGTGACCACCACGGTCATGCCCTCCAGCGGGCGTTCGCCCTGCTCCTCGCCGGCCTCCTCGGTGAACTGCACCCCGGCGTCCTTCCACTTCCGGAGGATCTCGCGGTGCCACTCCTCGGCGTACCACTCCTTGACGGACCGGGCGATGGTCGGCCCGACGCCCTCGACGGCGGCGAGTTCGGTCTCGTCGGCGGCGAAGATCCGCTCCAGGTCGCGGAACTCGCGGGCCAGCTCCTGTGCCGCCACCGGGCCGACATGACGGATCGACAGGCCGTTCAGGAAGCGCCACAGCGGGCGGTCCTTGGCGCCGCGCAGGTTGTCCAGCAGAACGCCGGTGTTCTTCTTCGGCGCGCCGGCGGTGGTGGCGAAGAAGGAGACCTTCTTCTCCTTGCCGGTCTTGTCGTCCAGCTTGGGCATGCCGGTCTTCGGGTCGCGGACCAGCACCTTGATCGGCAGCAGCTGCTCCTCGGTCAGGTCGAAGATGTCGCCCTCGTCCTTGACCGGCGGGTCGGCGGGCTCCAGCGGCTGGGTGAGCGCGGTCGCCGCGACGTAGCCCAGGCCCTCGACGTCCAGGCACTGGCGGCCGCCGAGGAACGCGATCCGCTCGCGGATCTGCGCCGGGCAGTGCTGGGCGTTCGGGCAGCGCAGGTCGATGTCGCCCTCGGACATCGGGCGCAGCTCGCTGCCGCACTCCGGGCAGTGGGTGGGCATCTCGAACGCCCGCTCGGCGCCGTCGCGCAGGTCGTAGACCGGGCCGAGGATCTCCGGGATCACGTCGCCGGCCTTGCGCAGCACGATGGTGTCGCCGAGCAGCACGTCCTTGGCCTTGACGATCTGCTGGTTGTGCAGCGTCGCGTACTGCACCATCGAGCCGGCCACCTTCACCGGCTCGGCCAGCACCGCGTACGGGGTGGCCCGGCCGGTGCGGCCGATGCCGATCTTGATCTCGGCGAGCTTGCCGGTGACCTCCTCCGGCGGGTACTTCCAGGCGATCGCCCAGCGCGGCGACTTGGAGGTGGAGCCGAGCCGGCCCTGCAGGGCGATCTCGTCGACCTTGACCACCACGCCGTCGATCTCGTGCTCGACGGAGTGCCGCTGCTCGCCGAAGTGCTTGATGAACGCCCGCACTTCGTCCAGCGTCCCGACGACCTTGTTGTGCTTGGCCGTCGGCAGGCCCCAGTCGTGCAGCAGCTGGTAGGCGTGCGACTGGCAGTCGATGTCGAAGCCGACCCGGGCGCCGATGCCGTGCACCACCATCCGCAGCGGGCGGGCGGCGGTGATCAGCGGGTCCTTCTGGCGGAGCGAACCGGCGGCGGCGTTGCGCGGGTTCATGAACAGCCGGATCATCGCCCGGGGCCGCTTGCCCTCCTTGGCGCGCTCCTCGTTCTCCTGCCGGCGGCGCTCGTTCTCCTCGGCGAACGAGGCGTTCAGCGCGTCGAACTCCTCGCTGGGGAAGTACACCTCGCCGCGGATCTCCACCAGCGCGGGGACGTCGCCGCCGTGCAGGCGGTGCGGGATCTCCTTGATGGTGCGGACGTTGGCCGTGATATCCTCGCCGACCCGGCCGTCACCGCGGGTCGCGGCCTGCACCAGCACCCCGTTCTCGTACGTCAGGTTGACGGCCAGCCCGTCGACCTTCAGCTCGCACAGGTAGTGGTACTCGATGCCGGCCAGCTCGCCGGCGACCCGCTCGGCCCAGGCGGCGAGCTCGTCGGCGTCCATCGCGTTGTCCAGGCTGAGCAGCCGCTCGCGGTGCTCGACCGGCGCGAACAGCACGGTCGGCGCGCCGCCGACCTTCTGGGTCGGCGAGTCGGGCGTCACCAGCGCCGGGTGCTCGGCCTCCAGCGCCTCCAACTCCCGCATCAGCCGGTCGAATTCGGCGTCGCTGACGGTCGGCGCGTCCAGCTCGTAGTACCGGGACCGGTGCTCCTCGATCTCGGTCGCCAATTCGGCGTGCCGGGTCCGCACCTCCGCCGGGATCTCCTCCCAGCCCTCCACAGCCGCCACCGCGCCGTCCTCCTCGCTCGTCACTCCGGGTTGTCCACCAGGCTCCGTGCCGCCCGCACCGCCGCGGCCAACGCCCGCCGCGCGTACGCCGGGGACGCCCCCGCGAGCCCGCACGTCGGCGTCACCACCACCCGGCGGCCCAGGAGCTCCGGTGCCAGCCCGAGCCTGCGCCACAACGTCCTGACACTCCGGACACTACCGGCCGGGTCCGACACCGCTTCTGATTGAACCGCACCGACGTCGGTTGACGGCACCACGCCGGCGAGGATCAGCGTCCCGCCCTCGATCGCCTCGCCCAGGTCGTCGTCGTGACGCTGCGTCAGCAGTCCGAAGTCCAGGCTGATCCCGGCCACCCCCGCCCGGCGCAGCAGCGGAATCGGCACCTCGGGCGCACAACTGTGCACCAGCACCGGCGTGTTCACGCCCCGGACCACGTCCCGCAGCGCCTGTTCGGCGAGCTGGCGGTCGATCGCGCGCAGCCGCTGGAAGCCGCTGGCGGTCTTCACCGATCCGGCCAGCACGGCGGGCAGCAGCGGCTCGTCCAGCTGTAGCACCACCGTCGCTCCGGGCACCCGGCGGCGGACGTCCTCCAGGTGGCGGCGCAGCCCCTCGGTCAGCGACTCCGCGATGTCGCGGCAGGCGCCCGGGTCGCTGAGCGCCTTCTCGCCGTGCTTCAGCTCGATCGACCCGGCCAGTGTCCACGGCCCGACGGCCTGGATCTTCAGCAGTCCTTCGTAACCCTGCGTGTACTCCTCCAGCGCGTCCAGGTCCTCCCCCAGCCAGGACCGGGCCCGCTTGGTGTCCCGCCCCGGGTGGTCGGTGAACCGCCACCCGCTCGGCTCGGTCTGCACGAACAGCTCGGTCAGCAGGCCGGCCCCGCGCCCGATCATGTCCGCCCCGGGCCCGCGCCCGGGCAGTTCCGGCAGGTGCGGCAGCTGCTCCAGCTCCGCCGTCACCCCCCGCGCCATCTCCCGCACATCCCCGCCGGGCATCGACCCCACGCCGGTCGCGGCCCCGGCCAGCTCTCCGAAAACGTCCACGTCAGTCACGGGACAGAGCCTACGCAGCCCCGGCCGGTCGTTCGCGCCTCAGGCGGCGTCGAGGAAGCCGGTCAGGCTGCGCACGTAGTCCTCGGGGTGCGAGACGTGCGGGACGTGGCCGGCTCCCGCCAGTTCCCGGACCTCGGCCCGGGGCAGGGCCTCGCCGAGCCTGGAGATGATGGCCGGGAACCACGGCGGGCTCTCGGTGCCGTTGGTCAGCAGGGCGGGGCCGGTGTAGTCGGGCAGCCGGGCGAGGTCGAGGAACAGCCAGTCGGGGTCGGCCAGTTCGTCGAGGAAGGTGGGGGCGTTGGTGACGAGGGCGTCCCGGAGCCAGTCCGGGAGCTGCTCCCAGTTCCCCGGGCCGAGGGCGACCTCGTCGACGAACTGCTCGGCGCCCGCGAGGTCCTCGCCCGCGCGCAGGTGTGCGCGGACGGACTCCAGCTTCTCCCCCATGGCCCGCATCAGCGGCCGGAGGTCCGGGTCCTCCGCCACGATCCCCATCAGCGGGGGCTCGTGCGCCGCCAGGCTCCGGAACAGCTCGGGGCGCCGGGCGGCCAGGCCCAGCGCCGTCGAGGCCCCGAAGGAGTTGCCCGCGACGTGCGCCGGAGCCAGGTCGAACCTCTCGATCAGCGCGGCGAGGTCCTGCTCGTCCTCGGTCCTGGACCCCTGCCCCTCGGGGCGTTCGCTCCGGCTGTGCCCCCGCCGGTCGTAGACCAGGACGCGGTACCGCTCGGCGAGGTCGGGCACCACGGAGCCCCAGGTGAGGTGGTCGCTCCACGACCCGTGGACCAGCACCAGCGGGTCGCCGTCCCCCGCCAGCTCGTAGTAGAGGCCGACGCCGTTCACCCGGGCCAGAGGCATGCGCGCACTCCTCACGCCGTGGAGCCGCGACCGCGGCCCCGTCCCTCCAGTGGACCGCAGGCGCGGGCCCCCGGCTACTGGCCGGGGCGGACGGTGATCTCGGTGATCTCCGCGTCGCGCGGCAGGTCGAGCGCGGCGAGGATCGCGGTGGCGACCGACTCCGGGGCGATCCACTTCGCCGGGTCGTACTCCTTGCCCTCCTGCTGGTGCACCTTCACCTGCATCGCGGTGGCGGTGCGCCCGGGGTAGACGCTGGTGACCCGGACCCCGTGGGCGTGCTCCTCCTGCCGCAGCGCGTCGGCGAGCGCGCGCACCGCGAACTTGCTGGCCGCGTACGAGCCCCAGGTCGGGTCGGCGCGCAGTCCGGCGCCGGAGTTGACGAAGACCACGTGGCCGCGGGCGAGCCGCAGCGAGGGGAGCAGCAGCCGGGTGATCTCGGCGGGCGCGACGGTGTTGACGTTCAGCTGCTGCTGCCACGCCTTGACGGGGGTCTCGCCGACGGTGCCGAGTTCGACCACGCCTGCGATGTGCAGCAGCGAGTCGAGTTCGACGGGCAGCGCCTGGTGGCCGAACGCCCAGGACAGCTTGGCCGGGTCGTCGAGGTCGCCGACCAGCGTCCGCGCCTCGGGGTAGCGCTCGCGCAGCTGCGCGGCACGGCGCGCGTCGCGGGCGAGCAGCCAGACTTCCTCGCCGCGGGCGGTGAGCCTGTCGGCGACGGCGGAGCCGATGCCGGAACCGGCTCCGGTGATCAGGTGGGCACCCATGGGATTCCTCAGTTCTGCTGGACGGTCGCGTGGGCGAGGGCTTCGGCGGGAGTCTGCGCGAAGGACACCAGCTCGGCGAGCGGACGCGGCAGGAACCCGTCGCGGTCCATCCGTTCGAGCTGGGTGCGCATCCCGTCGTAGAAGCCCTCGGTGTCGAGCAGCACGATCGGCTTGTCGTGCTGACCGTGCTTCTTCAGCTCCAGCACCTCGGTGACCTCGTCCAGCGTCCCGATCCCGCCGACCAGCACCACCAGCGCGTCCCCGCGGGCCAGCAACTCGGCCTTCCTGGTCGGCAGATCGGGCATCACCACCAGCTCGTCGGCGCCCTCGTACGCCTTGTGCCGCAGGAACTCCACCGACACCCCGACGAGCCGGCCCCCGGCCTCCTTCGCCTCGTCGGCCAGCAGCCCCATCAGCCCGGTGTGCGACCCGCCCCACACCAGGGTGTGCCCGGCCGCCCCGAGCAGCCGGGCGAACTCCGCCGCCGGGGCGGTGTACTTGGCATCGAGCAGGTTCGCCGAACAGAAGACCGTGATGTTCATAGTGCAACCAGTCCTATCACCGGCCGACACGCCCGGGTCAAGCCGATAATCCGCCGGGCACGCTCTAGACGCCGGGGGCCTCGACGGCCCGCTCGGTGCTCGCGATCGTCGCCGAGCCGACCACCCGGGTGCCGTCGTACAGCACCACGGCCTGGCCGGGGGCGATGCCGCGGGCCGGGGTGTCGAGGCGGACGTGCAGCTGGTCGTCCGTCAGGACGGCCGTCACGGGGACCTCTTCGCCGTGGGCGCGCAGCTGCGCGGTGTAGCGGCCTTCGCCGGTGGCGGGGGTGCCGCACCAGCGGGGGCGGATGGCGGTGAGGGCGTGCACGTCGAGGCCGCTGGCGGGGCCGACGGTGACGGTGTTGTCGACCGGCGAGATGTCGAGGACGTAGCGGGGCTTGCCGTCGGCGGCCGGGCGGCCGAGGCGGAGGCCCTTGCGCTGGCCGATGGTGAAGCCGTACGCGCCGTCGTGCTCGCCGAGCTTGGTGCCGTCGGTGTCGAGGATGTCGCCGGTGGCGGTGCCGAGGCGTTCGGCGAGGAAGCCCTGGGTGTCGCCGTCGGTGATGAAGCAGATGTCGTGGCTGTCGGGCTTCTTGGCGACGGCGAGGCCGCGCCGGTCGGCCTCCTCGCGGATGACGTCCTTGGTGGTGTCGCCGAGCGGGAACAGCGAGTGGGCGAGCTGGTCGGCGTCGAGGACGCCGAGCACGTACGACTGGTCCTTGGCGCCGTCGACCGCCCGGTGGAGTTCGCGGGTGCCGTCGGGCAGGTCGACGATCCGGGCGTAGTGGCCGGTGCAGACGGCGTCGAAGCCGAGTGCGATCGCCTTGTCGAGCAGCGCGGCGAACTTGATCTTCTCGTTGCAGCGCAGGCACGGGTTGGGGGTGCGCCCGGCGGCGTACTCGGCGACGAAGTCCTCGATCACGTCCTCGCGGAAGCGCTCCGCCAAGTCCCAGACGTAGAACGGGATGCCGATCACGTCGGCGGCGCGGCGGGCGTCCCGGGAGTCCTCCAGGGTGCAGCAGCCGCGCGCGCCGGTGCGGAAGGACTGCGGGTTGCTGGCGAGCGCCAGGTGGACGCCGGTCACCTCGTGGCCTGCTTCGACGGCCCGGGCGGCGGCGACGGCGGAGTCGACGCCGCCGGACATCGCGGCGAGCACGCGCAGGCGGCCGGTGGACGGGGTGGTCGGGGCGCCGGGGAAGTCAGTCATAAGGAGTCCAGCGTAACGGGGGCCGGGCGCTCGCCCGACGGTCAGTTCGGCACCGGGGCGGGCGGCTCGGCGGCGGCCGGGACCGGGGCGGTGCGGGCCGGCAGCGCGGTGGCCAGCAGGAAGGCCGCGAGCAGCAGCGTCGCGCCCACGCCGAAGGCCAGGTGGAACCCGTCGACGGCATTCCCGGAGCCGCCGACCAGCGCGGTGAGGACGGCGACGCCGAGCGCCGCGCCGACCTGCTGGGTGGTGTTGAGCACCCCGGAGAGCAGTCCGGCGTCCTCGGGCCGGGCGTCGGCCATGCCGAGGGCGGTGAGCGCGGTGGCGGCGAGTCCGAAGCCGGCGCCGAGCAGCATGGTGGGCAGCAGGTCGGCGACGTAGTCGAAACGGCCGGCGGGCAGCCGCACCAGCAGGGCCAGGCCGACGGTGAGCAGGGCCAGGCCGAGCAGCAGGGTGCGGCGTTCGCCGAACCGGCCGATGGCGCGGGCGGCGACCAGCAGCGAGACGGCGCCGATGGCGAGCGCGGCGGGCAGCATGGCCAGTCCGGTGTCGAGCGCGCCGTAGTGCTGGACGTTCTGCAGGTAGAGCGCCACCAGCACCTGGAAGCCGAACAGCGCGCCCAGCAGCAGGATCTGCACCAGGTTGGCGAGCGCGGTGGTGCGCCGGGCGAGGACCCGCAGCGGCAGCAGCGGGGTGGCGGCGCGGGCCTGCCGGAGGACGAACGCGGCGAGCAGGGCGAGCGCGGCGGCGGCCGGGCCCAGGGTGCGGAGGGACGTCCAGCCGTGCGGGCCGCCCTCGACGATGCTGTAGACGCCGAGCATCAGCCCGCCGGTGACCAGCGCCGCGCCGGGGACGTCCACGCCGCCCCCGGCGCCGCCGCCCGCGTCACGGGGCAGCAGGCGCAGGCCGGCCAGCAGCGCGGCGGCGCCGATCGGCAGGTTGATGAAGAAGATCCAGTGCCAGCCGAGGCCTTCGGTGAGCACGCCGCCGAGCACCTGGCCGAGCGAGGCGCCGGCCGAGCCGGTGAAGCCGACGACGCCGAACGCCTTGGCCCGGTCGGCGGGTTCGGGGAACAGGCCGACCACCATGCCGAGGCCGACGGCGGAGGCCATCGCCCCGCCGACGCCCTGCAGGAAGCGGGCGGAGATCAGCGTCGCGGGGCCGGTGGCGAGGCCGCACAGCACGGAGGCGACGGTGAAGGCGGCGATGCCGGCCAGGTAGATCCGGCGGCGGCCGAGCAGGTCGCCGAGCCGTCCGGCGAGCAGCAGCAGGCCGCCGAAGGCGATCACGTAGGCGTCCACCACCCAGGCCAGTCCGCCCGGGCCGATGTGCAGGTCGTCCTGGATGGCGGGCAGCGCGACGGTGGTGATCGAGCCGTCCAGGATCACCATCAGCAGGCCGGCGCAGACCACCGCGAGGGCCGACCAGCGGGCGCGTGACGGGTGTTCGGACATGGGTGTCTCCCTCCCCCGGGGCGCGCGGACCCGCGCTCCCTCAACAAGAGAGACCGTAACAGATGGTTTCGTAATAGACGATCCAGAACGGACCGGTTGACCGGGCCGCTACCCCTGCCGGGCCCGCCGCGGCTTCCGCACCGTGCCGCCCTCCCCCGCCATCGGGAACTCCACGTCCTTCTGCAGCCGGTCCAGCGCGTCCACGAACACCTGCCGCTCCCCGGCGGACAGCTCGCCCAGCGCCTCGCCGTGCACCCGGTCGACGATCACCTCGCCGCGCCGCACCAGCTCCTCGCCGGCCGGGGTGACCCGGATGACCTTCACCCGCCGGTCGGTCGCGGACGGGTGGCGCTCGGCCAGGCCGTCCCGCTCCAGCTCGTCGGCGGTGACCACCATGGTGGTCTTGTCCAGCCCGGCGATCGCCGCCAGCTGCGACTGGGTGCGCTCGGCCTCGATGGCGTGCAGCAGCACGCAGTGCTTGCGCGGGGAGCTGTCGATCTCGGCCAGGGCCAGCGACAGACGGGTGTTCATGGCGTGCGCGGCCTGGACCAGCAACCCGGTGAGGTCACGGACGGTGCGCTCGGGAATGGGTGCGCTCATGCCCCCAGAATACGTCCGCCAGCAGACGGTTCCGCTGCGGAACGAACCGGGTCAGCGGACGGAGCGCACCAGCCCGGCCCGCCGGGCCCGCTCCACCGCACCGGGCAGCGCGGCGGCCAGCGCCGCCACGTCCGCCCGGGTGGAGGTGTGGCCGAGCGAGAACCGCAGCGAGGCGCGGGCGAGTTCGGGGGCCACGCCCATCGCCAGCAGCACGTGGCTGGGCTGCGGGACGCCCGCCGAACAGGCCGAGCCGGTGGAGCACTCCACGCCCGCCGCGTCCAGCAGCATCAGCAGCGCGTCGCCCTCGCAGCCGGGGAAGGAGAAGTGCGCGTTGGCGGGCAGCCGGCCCGCCGGATCCGGGTCGCCGTTCAGCAGCGCGTCGGGCGCGGCCGCCCGGACCACCGCGACCAGGTCGTCGCGCAGCATGCCGACGCCCGTCGCGTACTCGGGCTGCCGCTCGACGGCCAGCTCCGCCGCCACCGCGAACCCGGCCGCACCGGGCACGTCCAGCGTCCCGGAGCGGACGTCGCGCTCCTGACCGCCGCCGTGCAGCAGCGGAACGGGCGTCGCCGAGCGCGACAGCAGCAGCGCGCCGACCCCGTACGGGCCGCCGATCTTGTGGCCGGTGACGGTGAGCGCGGTCAGCCCGGAGTCCGCGAAGGACACCGGGACCTGGCCCAGCGCCTGCACCGCGTCCGCATGCATGGGGATGCCGAACTCGGCGGCCACCGCAGCGAGTTCGCGGACCGGCTGGACGGTGCCGACCTCGTTGTTGGCCCACATCACGGTGACCAGCGCGACCGTCTCCGGAGCCCGCCCGATCGCCTCCCGCAGTGCCTCGGGGTGCACCCGGCCGACCGCGTCCACCGGCAGGTACTCGACCTCGGCGCCCTCGTGCTCGGCCAGCCAGTGCACCGCGTCCAGCACCGCGTGGTGCTCGACCGGGCTGCTCAGCACCCGGCGGCGGGCCGGGTCGGCGGCCCGCCGGGACCAGAACAGGCCCTTGACCGCCAGGTTGTCGGACTCGGTGCCGCCCGCGGTGAGCACGATCTCGCTGGGCCGCGCGCCCAGCGACTCGCCCAGCGACTCCCGGGACTCCTCGATCACCCGGCGGGCCCGCCGCCCGGCGGTGTGCAGCGAGGAGGCGTTGCCGACGACCCCGAACTGCGCCGTCATCGCGGCGATCGCCTCGGGCAGCATCGGGGTGGTGGCGGCGTGGTCGAGGTAAGCCATAGCGGGACCAGTGTAGGCGGCCCACGGGTCACGATTTGGCCATTGCACCCTCTGCAACGCGCCGTTAGCCTTCCGGCCACGCCGCTGTGAGAGGGGAGGGCCATGTCCCAGACGGTCGACCGCGCGCTGACCATCCTGGCCTCGCTCGGTGAGGGCCCGGCCTCGCTGGAGCAGGCCGCGTCCCGGATCGGGGTGCACAAGTCCACCGCCCTGCGGCTGCTGCGCACCCTGCAGGAACACGGCTTCGTCACCCGGCAGTCCGACCACCGCTACCGGCTCGGCGGCCGACTCTTCGCCCTCGCCCACCAGGCGCTGGAGGGCATCGACATCCGCCAGGTCGCCGCCCCCTACCTGGCGGTGCTGAACGAGCGGTACGGGCACACCGTCCACCTGTCGGTGCTGGAGGGCGACGAGGTGCTCTACCTGGACAAGGTCGACGCCCGCTACCCGGACACCGGCCAGGGCTGGCTGGGCGAGGACAGCCGGATCGGCCGGCGCGCCCCCGCGGTGGCCACCGCCGCCGGCAAGGTGCTGCTCGCCGACCTGCCCGCGGACCGGCTCGCCGCCTTCCTCGCCGAGGCCGAGTTCCCGGCCCGCACCCCGCAGTCCATCCGCGACCCGCAGGCGCTGCGGGACCAGCTCGCCGAGGTGCAGCGGCTCGGCTGGGCGGCCGACCAGGCCGAGTACCACGAGTCGGTGAACTGCATCGCCGCACCGATCGCCGGCACCGAGGGCACCGCGATCGCCGCCTGCTCGATCTCCGCCCCGGTCCGGGTCGCCTCGGTCGTCGAGCTCTCCAAGCTGCTGCCGGAACTGCTCTGCACGGTCGAGGCGATCTCGCTGGCGTACGGCGGCTCCCCTACTCCTCGCTGGTGCGAGAACCGTTGCGGTGCCAAGCACGCGGTGCGCGCCAGCCGTACTTGAGCGCCAGCATCCGCACCGTGAACGCGGCCACCGCCGCCAGCGCCGCGCTCACCGGGGTGAGCTGCCCGATGCCGATCAGCAGCGCCGTGATCGCCGCGCCGATCAGCGCCGGCACCGCGTAGATCTCCCGGTCCCAGCGCAGCAGCGAGGGCGGCTCCATCGCCAGCACGTCACGGACCACGCCGCCGCCCGCCGCGGTCAGCATGCCGCAGGCCACCGAGGCGACCGCGCCGAGCCCGTAGTCGTGCGCCTTGATGGTGCCGGTGACGGCGAACAGGCCGAGGCCCGCCGCGTCCAGCACCATCACCGCCCGGGTGATCCGCTCCACCTCCGGGTGCAGGAAGAACACCACCACCCCGGCCACCAACGGGGTCGGGAGGTAGCCGGAGTTGGTGAACGCCGCCACCGGCAGCGCGCCGATCACCAGGTCCCGCAGCACGCCGCCGCCCAGCGCGGTGGCCTCGGCCAGCACGCAGATGCCGAAGATGTCCATGTTCTTCCGGACCGCCATCAGGCCGCCGGACAGCGCGAAGACGAAAATGCCCACCAGGTCGAGGATCTGCTGGACGTCGTGCGGGAAGATCTCGGATGTCACCTGGTCAGTGTCCACGTCGCCCGACCGGCGCCGATCGCCGGGCGGTCAGACGAACGACTCGTGCGGCGCCGGCCCGCCCAGCGCGTTCAGCTTGGCGGGCATCCGCAGCGTCGTCATCCGCCGCCACCCGCCGGCCCGCTCGAACCCGTGCACCGCGTGGATGCCCGCCGCCAGCGCCGCCGACTTCGCCCGCGGCCAGCGCAACAGCTCCCCCAGGTGCGCCATCACCGCCAGGCTGACGTCCCGGTAGGTGCGGATCTCCGCCCGGGCGGTCTCCTGCAGGGTGTCCAGGATCAGCCGGCCGTGCCCGTGGTACGCGAGCCGCAGCAACTCCTCGTGGCAGAACGCCAGATGGTTGTCCTCGTCGTTGGAGATCATCCGCACCGCCCGGCCCAGCTCCGGGTGGTCGCCGAAGATCCGCTTCAGCATCAGCATCTGCTCGGACGCCCGCTGCTCGGTCACCCTGCTGTGCGCCAGGTACGTGATCACGTCCTGCTCGGTCAGCGGCTCGTCCCGGCGCAGCCGGGCGTGCGCCAGGCCGATGCCCTGCCGCTCCAGGATCATCGTGTAGTCGGTCTCGTCCGGGACCTCGGCCGGATCGAGGCCGCGCTTGTGCATCAGCGCCTTGAAGATCCGCCCGTGCTTGTCCTCGTCCGCGCCGTGCCGGGCCACCTTCGGCGCCAGTTCCTGATCGGGCACCAGCCGGGCGATCCGGCCGTTCTCCCAGCCGCCCTGGTCCTCCCCCTTGGCCGCGATCGAGCAGAACAGCCGGAACGCCCGGTCGTCGTCGTGGATCTCCTGGAACAGACTGCGGGCCGACAGCATGGTGGACCTACCCCTCGCGCGGGAGCCGGGACATTCCGGTCCAGCTCAAGGCACCCCCACCGCCCGGGCAACAGCTCGCGCCCCCTGCTGCGCCGGACGAAGGACGGCCTTGCCGCACTCGGACTAGCCGACCAGCCGACGCCGCCAGTCCAGGCCCGTGACCCGGATCGCCTCGTCCGGGCCGCCGTCCCAACGGACCGTCAGGCCGCACTCCTCCAGCGCCGCCACGACCTCCCGGCCGACGGCCGCCGTGGTCTCCGCCGAGTCGTCGAAGCCGCCGTACAGCAGCCACAGGTCCTGGCCGGACGCCGCGCCCTCGGTGCACTGGGAGTGGAAGTACACGAAGCCGCGCGCCTCCGGGTTCTCCGCCCGGATCTCCCCGTTGCCGCAGCTGCGGCAGCAGGTGAAGTTCTCCCGGGCCGTGATGCCGCCCGACTCCAGCGCGGCGAACGCCCGCGCCACCCGTTCCGGATCGGTCTCGCCGACCCAGCTCCGCTGCTCGGCGACCCGCTCCAGCCACATCCGGTCGACCAGCTGCTTCGCCTGGTCCTTCGTGACCGGTCGGACGCCCTTGTCGACCAGGCACTCCTCCGCGGCCTCGGCCGCCCGCGCGAGGGTCGTGTAACCCTCCACCAGCAGCCGCCGCACCTCGGCGACCAGGGTCCGCTCGTCCTGCTCGGACAGCTCCAGCGGCGCGGGCTCCGGATCCGGCCCGAAGTCGATCCGCTCCCACGCGGCCCCGACGTCCCAGCCCTCGTCCTCCCGCGCCCACCCGAGCAGCAGCGCGGCGACCTGCTCCACGTCCTCCACCTGCGTCCCGTAGTGCCGCGCGGGGCTCCCCGCCCGGTACTCCACCGTCCACGCCCCGTTCTCCGGGCACGCCTGCGCATACGTGTCCGGCAGGTCCGGCACCCGCTGCAGCACCACGAACGTCCCACTCGCGTACGCCATGTCCCGCACCGTGTCGACGAGTTCGTCCTCCGACACCCGCACCCGCACCACGTCCGCCTGGTCCCGCACCGCGATCTGAAGCATGTCCGCCACTTTCCCACCCGGCACTGTCAGGCCGGCGGGCGCCGGCCACCGCCCGTGAACGGCGAAGGTCCGCCCCGGGAGGGAACCCCCTCCCGGGACGGACCTCGGGTGTCCGACTACTCGCCTGCGTTCTCCGGGAAGTGGCACGCCACCTGGTGCCCCGGCCGCGCAGCGCTGAGCGGGGGCTCCTGGCTCGCGCAGATGTCCTGCGCCTTCCAGCAGCGGGTGCGGAACCGGCAGCCCGACGGCGGGTTGAGCGGCGACGGGACGTCACCGGTGAGCAGGATCCGCTCGCGGCGCTCCTTGCGTCGCGGGTCGGGGACCGGCACCGCGGACATCAGGGCGTTGGTGTAGGGGTGCATCGGCTCGGCGTACAGGGAGTCGCGGTCGGCGATCTCCACCACCTTGCCGAGGTACATCACGGCGACCCGGTCGGAGACGTGCCGGACCACCGAGAGGTCGTGCGCGATGATCAGGTAGGTCAGGCCGAGCTCCTTCTGGAGGTCGTCCAGCAGGTTGACCACCTGGGCCTGGATGGAGACGTCCAGGGCGGAGACCGGCTCGTCCGCGACGATCATCTTGGGGCGGAGGGCGAGCGCGCGGGCGATGCCGATGCGCTGGCGCTGGCCGCCGGAGAACTCGTGCGGGTAGCGGTTGTAGTGCTCCGGGCTGAGTCCGCAGAGCTCCAGCAGGTCCTGGACGGCCTTCTTGACGCCGTGCTCGGTCTGGACGTTCTGGAGCCGGAACGGCGCGCCGACGATGGTGCCGATGGTGTGCCGGGGGTTCAGCGAGGAGTACGGGTCCTGGAAGATCATCTGGATGTCGCGGCGGTACGGCCGCATCGCCGAGACTCCCAGGTGGGTGATGTCGGCGCCCTCGAACTCGATCTTCCCGCTGGTGGGTTCGTCGAGCCGGGTGACCAGGCGCCCCATCGTGGACTTGCCGCAACCGGACTCGCCGACCACGCCGAGCGTCTCGCCGGCCATGACCTCGAAGTCGATGCCGTCGACGGCGCGCACCGCGCCGACCTGACGCTTCAGCAGGCCCTTGGTGACCGGGAAGTGCCGGGTCAGCCCGGTGACCCGCAGCAGGGGTTCACGGTCCGGGCCGGGTGCCTGGGCGGGCACCTTCGCGGCCTGCGGGGCCGCCGTCTGGCTGTCCGTCATCGGTTGTCTCCAAGTGGGTGGTACGTGCTCACAGCCGGGGCGCGATCTCTTCGGTGAAGATCCGGTGGCGTTCGGCGATCGGCAGGTGGCAGGCGGCGTAGTGCCGGGGTACGGCTTCGGCGAGCACGGGCACCTCGCCGGTGGAGCGGCCGCCGGTGAGCTCGGCGTACGGGCAGCGCGGGTGGAACGCGCAGCCGGACGGCACGTTGATCAGGCTCGGCGGGGTGCCCTTGACCGGGATCAGCCGGTCCTGGAGCTCCCGGTCGAGACGGGGCATCGAGCCGAGCAGGCCCCAGGTGTAGGGGTGCTCGGGGGATTCGAAGATGGTCGCGGCGGGGCCGCGCTCGACGGGCTTGCCGCCGTACATGACCAGGATGTCGTCGGCGATCTCGGCGACCACGCCCAGGTCGTGCGTGATGATGATGACGGCGGAGCCGAACTCCTTCTGCAGGTCCCGGATCAGGTCGAGGATCTGCGCCTGGACGGTGACGTCCAGGGCGGTGGTCGGCTCGTCGGCGATCAGCAGCGAGGGGTCGTTGACCAGCGCCATGGCGATCATGGCGCGCTGGCGCATGCCGCCGGAGAACTCGTGCGGGTAGTTGTCGACCCGCTTGTCGGGCTGCGGGATGCCGACCCGGTCGAGCATCTCGATGGCGCGGGTGCGGGCGACCTTCTTGGAGGTGCCCGGGTGGTGGGCCCGGTAGCCCTCGATGATCTGGGCGCCGACCGTGTAGTACGGGTGCATCGCGGTCAGCGGGTCCTGGAAGATCATCGCCATCTTCTTGCCCCGGAGCTTGCGCACCTGGTCCGGGTCGGCGGAGACCAGCTCCTGGCCGTCCAGCCAGATCTCGCCGGAGATCTGCGGGGCGCCGCGCTTGGTGCCGGTGCGGTGCAGGCCCATGATCGACAGCGAGGTGACGGACTTTCCGGAGCCGGACTCGCCGACGATGCCCAGGGTCTTCCCGCGCTCCAGGTCGAAGCTCAGGCCGTTGACGGACTTGACCAGTCCGTCGTCGGTCGGGAAGTGCACCTTGAGGTCGCGGACGGAGAGGAAAGGCTTGTCAGTGTTGCTCATGCCAGCTTCACCCGGGGATCGACGACGGCGTACAGCAGGTCAACCAGGAGGTTGGCGATCACGATGAAGAACGCGGCGAAGAGCGTCACGCCCATGATCACCGGCAGGTCGCTGGAGGCGATCGACTGGACCGCCTCGTAGCCGAGCCCGCGCAGGTTGAAGGTGTTCTCGGTGAGCACCGCGCCACCCAGCAGGCCGCCGAGGTCCATGCCGAAGATGGTCAGGATCGGCGTCAGCGTGGAGCGCAGGGCGTGCTTGCCGATGACCACCGGTTCCCTGAGGCCCTTGGCGCGCGCGGTGCGGATGTAGTCCTCGCCGAGCACGTCCAGCAGGGTGGCCCGACTGAGTCGGGCGTAGGTCGCCGCGAACAGGAAGGCCAGGGTGACCCACGGCAGCACCAGTCCCTGGAACCAGGCCACCGGATCGGCGGTGAAGTCGGTGTACTTGCGTGGGAACCAGCCGAGTTGGCCGACGAAGATCGCGAGCGAGACCAGGCCGGTGAAGTACATCGGCAGCGAGACGCCGGCCAGCGCGACCGACATCGAGATGCGGTCCAGCGCGGTGCCGCGGCGCAGCGCGGAGACGATGCCGGTGGCGGTGCCGAGCACCAGCCACAGGATCGAGGCGCCGATGGCGAGCGAGAAGTCCACGCCGACCCGGTCGAGCAGCAGCGGCCAGACTTCGCGCTCGGTCTTGAACGAGTAACCCAGGCAGGGGGCGTAGCAGTGGGTGACGTCGGTACCGGCGTTGTAGGAACGGCCGACGACGATGCCCTTCAGGAAGAGCCAGAACTGTTCGACGATCGACTTGTCGAGGCCCATCTTGTGGCGGATACCCTCGACGGCCACCTTGTCCGCGATCTTGCCCACGTAGAGCAGCGCGGGGTCGGTTCCGGTGAGCTTGGGCACCATGAAGAAGATGCCGAAGGTCACCGCAGCGACCACCAGCAGCATGAGGACGACGTTGATCAGTCGCCTGAAGAGATACACGAGCACTGCGGTCGGCCCTGCCACGGGCCGGCCGGGGTTCCCCGGTAGGGGTTTCCCGGCCGGCCCGGGCAGGGCCTTCACCTGCCCTTCGGACTAGCGGTGCGAACTAAGGGAGAAGGTCAGGTCACTTGCCGTCGGAGACGCCGAGGGCCTGGAAGTCCACCTCGCCGAACGCGTCGGTGATGTAGACGTTGGTCAGGCGCGGGTTGCGCCAGTTCAGGGCCTTGTCGGCGACGATCGGCAGGTAGTAGGCGCCGTCGACGACCTTGTGGTTGATCTTCTTGTACAGCTCGGCGGCCTTGGCCGGGTCGGTCTGCGCCGCGGCCTGGTCGAACCAGCCGTTGATCTCCGGGTCGTTGATCTCGGCGTAGTTGCTGTTGCCGTTGCTCGGGATGAAGCGGCCGTCGACCAGCGGCTGCAGGTAGCCGGAGCCGGTCGGGAAGTCGGCGCCCCAGCCCATCACGATCAGGCCGTAGCCCTTGGCCTTGACCACGTCGGGCGCGCCGATCTCGGAGGCGATCAGCTTGCCGTCGTACTGCTGGACCGTGACGTCGATGTTGACGGCCTTGAGGGCGGTCTGCAGCGCCACCGCGGAGTTGACCTCCTTCGGCTTGTTGCCACGCACCGCGATGTTGGTCTTGAAGCCCTCGGGCTTGCCGCAGGCCTTCAGCTCTTCCTTGGCCTTGTCGAGGTTCGGCTTGCCCTGGGCCAGGCTGAACGGGTCGTAGTCGTCCGAGCCGAGGATGTTCGGGGGCAGCATCGAGCCGTAGAGCGAGCCGGCCACCGAGCCGCCGCGGGCGGTCTGCAGGGCGGTGGTGTCGGCCGCGTACAGGACGGCCTTGCGGCAGTGCTCGTTGTCGAACGGGGCGACCGTCGGGACGGCGGTGATGTAGCGGATGAAGCCGTTGTACGGGTCGTCCGTGTTGGCCTTCAGCGCCTGGTCCTGCAGCACCTTGACCTGCGCGGCCTGCGACAGGCCGGTCTGGGCCCAGTCGAGGTCGGCGGTGTTCGCCAGCAGCTGGGTGTCCATGTCGTCGGCGTTGGTGGTGACGGTCAGCTTGACGACGTCCGGCAGCGCCTTGCGGAACGGGTCGGAGGCGGCGTCCCAGTTCTCGTTGCGGACCAGCTCGTAGCCCTTGCCCGGCTCGGCCGACTTGAACTTGTACGGGCCGGAGGAGACCGGCTTCTGGCCGTACTGGGAGCCGGTGTCCAGCTTCTGCGGGACCGGGGCGGCGGAGCCCATGGCCAGCAGGTACGGGAAGTCCGAGTTGGGCTTGGCCAGCGAGAAGACGATGGTGTTGTCGTCCGGGGTGGTGACCGACTTCAGGCCCAGCTTGTTCGGGTCCGCGTCGGTGTAGGGGCCCTTGTAGTTCTGGCCCTGGTCGAGCTCGTTGATCAGGTAGGTCGGGCCACCGGAGATGACGTCCTGCGCGAAGATGCGCTCGACGCCGTACTTGATGTCCTTCGAGGTGATGACGGAGCCGTCCTCGAACTTCAGGCCCGGCTTCAGCTTGAAGGTGTAGGTCTTGGCGTCCGCGGAGATCTCCGGCTGGGCGGCGGCCAGGTCGGGGACCAGCTTCAGGCCCTCCTTGCCCGGCTTGCCGTCGAAGGCCAGCAGGGTGCGGGTGTAGAAGCGCTCGAAGTTCCACACCGAGGCGTAGTACGCGCGACCGGGGTCGAGCGAGTCCACGTCGGTGGTGGTCCACATGTTGAGGGTGCCGCCCTTCTTGTCGGACGGGTTCACCACCTTGTCGACGGCCGCGTTGAAGCCCGCCGCGGTGCCCTTGGTGCCACCGTCGTTCGACTCGTCCTTGCTGCCGCCGCAGGCGGTGGCGGTGAGCGCGAGAGTGGCCGCGAGGGCGGCGACCGCGAGCGTCCTGTTTCGCTTCATGGGTTGGGGAACCTCCAGAGTTGCGGGCTCAGTTGCCCTTGGGGTCGAGCGCGTCGCGCAGGCCGTCGCCGAACAGGTTGAAGGCGAGCACGGTGATGAAGATGGCGAGACCGGGGATCACCATGTAGGTGGGATCCGCCTGGTAGATCCGGACCGCGTCGGAGAGCATCTGCCCCCACGAGGCGCTGGGCGGGCGGACACCGGCCCCGAGGAAGCTGAGCGCCGCCTCGTTCAGGATGTTGGTGGGGATGATCAGGGTCGCGTAGACCAGGATCGGCGCCACCAGGTTGGGCAGCAGTTCACGGAACAGGATGTGGGCGCGGCCGGCGCCCAGGCTGCGGGCGGCGTCGACGAACTCGCGCTCGCGCAGCGACATGGCCTGGCCTCTGACGATGCGTCCGATGTAGGGCCAGCCGAAGAAGCCGATCACCAGCACCAGCACGCACACGCGCACGGTGGTGTCGCCCAGGCCGAGGACCGAGTTGGGGATCACCGACACCAGCGCGATGCTGAACAGCAGCTGCGGGAAGGACAGCAGGATGTCCATGAGCCGGCTGATGAACGCGTCCACCCAGCCGCCGAAGTAACCGGCCGTGACGCCCATGACCACGCCGATGCTGACCGACAGCAGGGCCGCGCCGAGCGCCACCAGCATCGAGATCTGCGCGCCGTAGAGGACACGGGAGAACACGTCGCGGCCGAACACCGGGTCGACGCCGAGCAGGAACTCGCTGCTCATACCGCCGAACGCGCCCTTGGGCAGGCCGAGATCGGGGTTGATCTGGTCGGCGTGCGGCTCGTTCGGCGGGTGTCCGAACAGCGCGGAGAGCACCGGCGCGAAGATCGCCGCGAGCACCAGGAGGATCACCACGACACCGCCGGCCAGCGCGACCTTGTCGCGCTTGAGGCGGTCCCAGGCGATGCGGCCCGGGGAGCGACCCTCGATCTTCTTGGCCGGCAGGTCAGTTGACGCGCCGTCAGGCTGCGCGCCGGCCGGCGGACCCGAGGTCTCGGTGGGTGTGGTCATGAGTCAGTTCGTTCCCCTCGCCGACGGTGGCCGGCCCACAGAGTCGCGTTTGGTGCGGAAGGCAGAGCGGTTGCGGTGGTGCCGGGTGCCGTTGCGGCGGTGCAGAAGTGCGTTTGGCAAGCAGGGCGTTGCGGGGTGGTGCCGTTCGACGCCGGGCGGAGTGCCCCGGCGCGCATGGTGCTGCCGCACGGAGATGCGCATCGTGCGGTTCATGCTGTGGCGGCGGCACGTTCACCTTCGTGAGGATCGTCTCGCGCTCCGCATTGGGCAGCACTCTCTGTCATGGCGAGTACCGGACGGAAGACCCTCATCCCGAAGGATGCCTAACTGTGATCTGTAGGCATGCACATTCGTTGCGCTGGTATATCGCTCTTCACACAGGTGCCGAGGGCACGTCAAGGCATGCACTGACGACACCCCGCCAGTGGCGAGGAAACGCCAGGTGGCGCGTCGGGTGGCACGCGTAGATCACGGCACAGCAAAAGACCCCCGCCGACCTCGAAAAGAAGGTTCGTACGGGGGTCCTCCTGCGTTCTGCCCGGGCGGTCTCAGCGCCCCGGATATCCCGGCCACTGAGGCTGCGGCCAGCCCGGCGCGGGCCTGGCCGGCGGTTGCGCTGCGTAACCGAAACCGGTGGGGTAGGGCCCCGGCGCGCCCTGCCGGTCGACGAACGGGCGGGCGTTGGCCCGCAGCCACATCACCACCGGGTCGAACTCGTCGGCCATCAGCACGGTCGAGACGGCCGGCCCCTCGGGGGCGTGCGCGGCGGCCCGCTGCACCAGCGCCCGGGCGGCCTCGACGGCCGGCGGAGAGGTGTCGTACAGGTCCAGCCCGATCGCCAAGTACGGCTCGCCCAGCACCGGTTGCACCCAGGCCCGCCACAGCGCGCGCAACGGGCGCACCTCGGCGGCCTGTTGGTCCAGCACGGCGAAGAACTGCGGTGCCTGCACCGCCGGTTCGGAGATCCGCAGCGGCCCGGCCGGCAGCCGGTCCAGGCCGACGGCGATCCGCCGCAGGTCGGCCCACGGCACGCCGACGCCGCCGCCCGGGCGGTGCGGGTCCAGCCACAGGCCCCAGCGGGAGCGGTACAGCGAGCCGGCGATCTCCGGCCCGGACACCACCTCGTGGCCGCGCGACCAGCCGCTGGCCGCCAGCTGCCCGGGGGACGTCACGCAGGGCGCATAGCCGTGCCCGCCGACATCCATGTTCCCGTACTGGGCGTCCGGGCTGCCCGGGCTGCCGTGCCACAGCAGCATCCAGACCTGCCCGTTCGCGAGGGCGCGCAGCAGCCCCTCGTACGCCTCCCAGCGCTCCGGTGCGACCGCTGCGAGGGCGCGCTCGATCGCGCCCGGGTCGCCGGTTGCTCCCGTCACGTCGCCGCCCTCTTTCTCGTCCACGTCCACCGCGCCGCGGTGTGCCGGGGCAACCCTATGGGGCGTGCCCGACAGCCGTCATGCCGCCGTCCCGGATCCGGGCCCGCGAAAAGACGTCCGGGGTCACGGCCGCACATAGAAGGGCTGTACCCGTCCCAGCAGCCAGTCCACCACCGGGTCGGCGACCAGGTCGAGCAGCACCAGGTGGACGCCCCAGCTCGGCGCCGCGGTTCCGAGCGCCCGGCCGAGCGCCAGGTTGACGTCGCCGGGGTCGGCGGGGTCCACCGGGTCCAGCTGGACGCCGATGTACAGCAGCGTCGACTCGCCCTCCACCCGGGCCAGCGCCCGACGGGCCGTCAGCACGCCCGGCAGGGCGGCGAGCTCCCCGGTGGCGGCGGCCAGGAAGGCGAACGGCTCCTGGTGCGGCTCGGGCTCCTTGAGCGCCACCCGGGCCCCCTCGGTGACGCCCTGTGCCTCCCACTGGTCGCCGCGCGGGCCGCGCCGCAGCTCCCCGACGCCCTCCGGCGGCACCGGGATGCCCACCGGCGCCTCCGGGTTGACCGCGATGCCGATGCCCAGTGGCAGGCCCCGGGCGAACTCCCACATCGGGGCGATCGCGAACGGGATGCCCGGCGCGTGCTGCAGGTACAGCTCCTGCGAGCTGTACACCGGCACGTAGGGCGCGCCCGCGAGTTCCAGGGTCGGCAGGTCCAGCGCGCCGGACTGCGGGTCGGCGCCGGACGGCAGCGGGATCCACACCTGGCTGCGCGCCAGCACCTCGATCACCCGGGGCGTCGCGCCCGGATCGCCCAGGGCCGCCATCAGCACCTGCTCCAGCTCGTTGGCCGGCCAGCTCCCGCCTTCCGGAACCTGACCCAGCGGGAACCCCATCTCGCCCCTCCACACTCACGGTTGCGATCAGGTTAGCGGCGTGCGCGGGCGCCCGGCGGCGACTGTCGGCGAACCCCACTCCCACCAGGGGCTCGCGGCATGCCATGATGGGCCCGCCCAAACTTCATACCGGCCGCTCGAACCCGCGCGGGAGAGCCGGAACGACCGTCACCACGGTCGCGACCGGCGCCGAAGGAGCAAGTCCTCCCCGGAATCTCTCAGGCCCCCCTACCGCCCGGGCGAGGCAGATCTGGAAAGTGGACACGGCCGCGCCGTGCGCCCACCCACGGTGCAAACCGCCATCCTGTCCGGGATGCGGTGAAGCTCTCAGGTTCGACGACAGACGGGGAGATTCGCCCCAGCCTGCCCGTTTCCAGATCCCGGGAGTCCTGTCGTGTCCCTCCGCCTGACCGCGCTCGACGCGCTGCACCGCTCGCTCGGCGCCACCATGACCGACTTCGCGGGCTGGGACATGCCGCTGCGCTACGGCAGCGAGCGCGAGGAGCACCTCGCCGTCCGCACCAAGGCCGGTCTGTTCGACCTCTCGCACATGGGCGAGATCACCGTCTCCGGCCCGCAGGCCGGCGAGCTGCTCGACCACGCGCTGGTCGGCTTCATCTCCGCCCTCGGCGTGCTGCGCGCCCGCTACACCATGATCTGCCGCGAGGACGGCGGCATCCTGGACGACCTGATCGTCTACCGCACCGCGGACGACGAGTACCTGGTGGTCGCCAACGCCTCCAACGCCCAGGTCGTGCTGGACGCCCTGACCGAGCGCGCGGCCGGCTTCGACGCCACCGTCCGCGACGACCGCGACGCCTACGCGCTGCTCGCCGTCCAGGGCCCGGAGGCGGGCGGCATCCTGGCCAAGCTCACCGACGCCGACCTGCCCGGCCTCAAGTACTACGCCCTGCTGCCCGCCACCGTGGCGGACCGTCAGGTCTGGCTGGCCCGCACCGGCTACACCGGCGAGGACGGCTTCGAGATCTTCTGCGCCCCGGCCGACGCCGAGCACCTGTGGACGTCGCTGACCGGGGCCGGCACCGCCGAGGGCCTGGTCCCGTGCGGCCTGTCCTGCCGCGACACGCTGCGCCTGGAGGCCGGCATGCCGCTGTACGGGCACGAGCTGTCCACCGAGCTGACCCCGTTCGACGCCGGCCTCGGCCGGGTGGTGCGTTTCGACAAGACCACCAACGGCGGCGAGTTCGTCGGCCGCAAGGCGCTGGAGGAGGCCGCCGCCGCGGCCGAGGCCAACCCGCCCCGCAAGCTGGTCGGCCTGGTCTCCGAGGGCCGCCGCGTCCCGCGTGCGGAGTACTCCGTCGTGGACGCCGAGGGCGCCGTGATCGGCCGGATCACCTCCGGCTCGCCGTCCCCGACCCTGGGCAAGCCGATCGCCATCGCGTACGTGGACGCCGCGCACGCCGAGCCGGGCGCCACCGTCGCGGTGGACGTCCGCGGCAAGGCCGAGCCGGTCCAGGTCGTCGCCCTGCCGTTCTACAAGCGCGCCCGCTGACCCCAGGTCGGCCCTTCACCTGCCGCGAGCAGCTCTTTCCGGTTCGTCCGCACAGCGGACGGCCGCGCCCTCCCCTCTTGCGATCCTGGAGAATGACGTCATGAGCAACCCCACGCACCTGCAGTACACCAAGGAGCACGAGTGGCTGACCGCCGCCGTGGACGGGGTGTCGACGATCGGCATCACCGCGCACGCGGCCGACGCCCTCGGCGACATCGTCTACGTCCAGCTCCCCGCGGTGGGTGACACCGTCACCGCTGGTGAGACCTGTGGCGAGCTCGAGTCCACCAAGTCGGTCAGCGACCTCTTCTCCCCCGCCACCGGCGAGGTCACCGAGGTCAACCAGGAGGTCATCGACGACCCGGCCCTGGTCAACTCGGAGCCCTTCGAGGGCGGTTGGCTGTTCAAGGTCCGGGTCGAGGCCACCGACGAGCTGCTCGACGCCGACGGCTACAACGCCCTCATCGGCGCCTGACCGGGAGTCCACCCATGACTGTTCTCAACCAGTCCCTCCACGCGCTCGACCCGGAGATCGCCGCCGCGGTCGACGCCGAGCTGCACCGCCAGCAGACCACCCTGGAAATGATCGCCTCCGAGAACTTCGCCCCGGTGGCGGTCATGGAGGCCCAGGGCTCGGTGCTCACCAACAAGTACGCCGAGGGCTACCCCGGCCGCCGCTACTACGGCGGCTGCGAGCACGTCGACGTGGTCGAGCAGATCGCCATCGACCGGGTCAAGGAGCTGTTCGGCGCCGAGCACGCCAACGTGCAGCCGCACTCCGGCGCGCAGGCGAACGCCGCGGCGATGTTCGCGCTGATCCAGCCGGGCGACACCATCCTGGGCCTGAACCTGGCCCACGGCGGTCACCTGACCCACGGCATGAAGATCAACTTCTCCGGCAAGCTCTACAACGTGGCCGCGTACCACGTCGACGAGAAGACCGGCCAGGTCGACATGGCCGAGGTCGAGCGCCTCGCCAAGGAGCACCAGCCCAAGCTGATCATCGCCGGCTGGTCCGCCTACCCCCGCCAGCTGGACTTCGCCGAGTTCCGCCGCATCGCGGACGAGGTCGGCGCCCTGCTGATGGTCGACATGGCGCACTTCGCCGGTCTGGTCGCCGCCGGACTGCACCCCTCCCCGGTGCCGTACGCGGACGTGGTCACCACCACCACCCACAAGACCCTGGGCGGCCCGCGCGGCGGCGTCATCCTCTCCAAGGCCGCGTTCGCCAAGAAGATCAACTCCGCGGTCTTCCCCGGCCAGCAGGGCGGCCCGCTGGAGCACGTCATCGCCGGCAAGGCGGTGGCCTTCAAGGTCGCGGCCTCCGACGAGTTCAAGGACCGCCAGCGCCGTACCCTGGAGGGCGCGAAGCTCCTCGCCGAGCGTCTGCTCCAGGACGACGTGACCGCCTCCGGCGTCTCCGTCCTGTCCGGCGGCACCGACGTGCACCTGGTGCTGGTCGACCTGCGCAACAGCGAGCTCAACGGCCAGGACGCCGAGGACCGCCTGCACGAGGTCGGCATCACCGTCAACCGCAACGCCGTCCCGAACGACCCTCGCCCGCCGATGGTCACCTCGGGTCTGCGCATCGGCACCCCGGCGCTGGCCACCCGCGGCTTCGACGCCGAGGACTTCCGCGAGGTCGCCGACGTCATCGCCGAGACCCTGAAGCCCGGCTTCGACGCCGCCAAGGCCGAGTCGCTCAAGGCCCGGGTCACCGCGCTCGCCGCGAAGCACCCGCTGTACCCCGAGCTGTAACCCCTCCCAGCGGCCGCCGACACCCGGCGGCCGCCCGGAACCCCCGGGGCACCGCGCACACTGGAAGACGTGCGCGCGGTGCCCCGTTCCATGCGCAGCCCCCCGTCCCACCGGACGGACCACTCCACGAGACCAGACAAGGACGTCACCCCGTGGCCATCAGCGTCTTCGACCTCTTCTCCATCGGCATCGGACCGTCCTCCTCCCACACCGTCGGCCCGATGCGCGCCGCCCGGATGTTCGCCCGCCGGCTGGCCACCGAAGGACTCCTCGACCAGGTCGCCTCGCTCCGCGCCGAGCTGTACGGCTCGCTCGGCGCCACCGGCCACGGCCACGGCACCCCGAAGGCCGTCCTGCTCGGCCTGGAGAACAACTCCCCCCGCACCGTCGACGTCGACCAGGCCGACCTCGACGTCGAGCGGATCCGCGCCGCCAAGCGCCTCAACCTGCTGGGCCGGCACGAGATCGCCTTCGACCCCGACACCGAGCTGATCCTGCACCGCCGCAAGGCCCTGCCGTACCACGCCAACGGCATGACCCTGTGGGCCTACGACGCCTCCGGCTCCGTGCTGCTCGAAAAGACCTACTACTCGGTCGGCGGCGGCTTCGTCGTCGACGAGGCGGCGATCGGCGAGGCCCGGGTAAAGCCCGACGACACCGCGCTCCGCTACCCCTTCCGCACTGGCGAGGAACTGCTCCGGCTCGCCCGGGAGACCGGCCTGTCCATCTCCGGCCTGATGCTGGAGAACGAGAAGGCCTGGCGCACCGAGGCCGAGATCCGGACCGGACTGCTGGAGATCTGGGAGGTCATGAAGGAGTGCGTCGCGGCCGGCATGTCCCGCGAGGGCATCCTGCCGGGCGGCCTCAAGGTCCGCCGCCGCGCGGCGAGCGCCGCCCGCGCGATGCGGGCCGAGGGCATCGGCCCCGGCAACGCGATGGAGTGGGTCACCCTCTACGCGATGGCCGTCAACGAGGAGAACGCCTCCGGTCGCCGCGTGGTCACCGCCCCCACCAACGGCGCGGCCGGCATCATCCCCGCCGTCCTGCACTACTACCTGAACTTCATCCCCGGCGCGGACGAGGACGGCATCGTCCGCTTCCTGCTCGCCGCCGGCGCGATCGGCATGCTCTTCAAGGAGAACGCCTCCATCTCCGGCGCCGAGGTCGGCTGCCAGGGCGAGGTCGGCTCCGCCTGCTCGATGGCCGCCGGCGGCCTCGCCGAGGTCCTCGGCGGCACCCCCGAACAGGTCGAGAACGCCGCCGAGATCGGCATCGAGCACAACCTCGGCCTCACCTGCGACCCCGTCGGCGGCCTGGTCCAGATCCCCTGCATCGAACGCAACGGCATGGCCTCCGTCAAGGCCGTCACCGCCGCCCGGATGGCCCTGCGCGGCGACGGCCGCCACCACGTCTCCCTCGACAAGGCCATCAAGACCATGAAGGAGACCGGTGCCGACATGAAGATCAAGTACAAGGAGACCTCCCGCGGCGGCCTCGCCGTCAACGTCATCGAGTGCTGACACCCGCCCCACCCCCGGCGGCGCCTACCCGGCTCCGCAGGGGGTGGGGTATGGCTAGAAGGTCCCGGGTTCGGGGACCTTCGGAGGCTGGTGACGGGAGTCCGGATTATGAGATGATCCGGAGGTCACCTGGAATCCTAAGGCCAAGTGCGACACAAACCTTGGTTTCGGCTTGTTTTTGGCATCGAGACGTGCGATAGTTATGGGTGTCGGGCGGTACCGCCCGGCCACTTCCATCCGGCGGCACGCACCCCCTTGGCTGCCGGATGACGCGCAGGGGCCCCGGACCGCGAACAACCGCGGACAGGGGCCCCGCATCGTTTTTTCAGAGGGTTCAGAGGGTTCAGGGGACTGATCGGTCGCGGGTCTTCACCTCGAACCAGACGCCCTTGCCGCGTGGCAGCAGATCCGCCCCCCAGCGGTCGGAGAGCTCGTCGACCACGCGCAGGCCGTGCCCGTTCTGGTAGCGGCCGATCTCGGGGGCGAGGATCAGGCAGGGCATCGCCCGGGAGGAGTCGCGGACCTCGATCCGCAGCCAGCCGGGGCGTCGCACCAGCTTGAGGCCGATCATGCGCCCGCCGGCGTGCCGCACGGCGTTCGCGACCAGTTCGCCGGTGAGCAACTCCCCGACCTCCAGCAGGTGGTGGAGCTTCCAGGACGCCAGGACCGAGAGCACCAGTCGCCGCGCGACGCCGGCCGACTCCGGGCGGGAGGGAAGTCGCACCTCCTCGCCGGCCTCGGGGTCACCGAGTACGCCGAGGAAGGCGCGTTCCATCTCGTTCGCGGTCATCCGTTCCAGTTCGGCGAGCACCACCGCGGCGCCGACTCCTGACGAGCCGTCACCGCGGGTGTCGACCGATGGAAGTGCCCGTTCCGCTTCGCCCCATCCCGCCATGGGGCCCATCATTGCGGAACGTGGGCGGCCGCGTACGGACAATGAGCAAACGATCACCGCTCATTTGGCATATGCCGTCAGCAACCGAACGGGCGCCCTACGACTACCACTGCGACCAGCCGAGGTTCCAACCGCCCAGTCCGTTGACCGCGTCGACCACCGGGCCCTTGGAGTTGACGACCGTGACCACGTCGCCGACCAGCGTGGAGTCGTAGAACTTGCCCGCCGGGCTGCTCGAACTGCCGGCCTCGGTGTCGGTCAGGCCGATGCAGCCGTGGCTGCCGTTGGAGCGCCCGATCACGCTGCCGCTCCAGTAGTTTCCGTGCACGTAGGTGCCGGTGTCGGTCAACCGGATGGCGTGCGGAACCACCAGATCGTATTCGTCGCCGGAACCCGACTTGGTGACGCCGGCGGAGGTCATCCGGGTCTTGCCCTCCATGCCCTCGACCACCATGGTGCCGTTCCAGGTGTCGAAGCCGGCCTTGCCCGCGGTGAACGGGATGGAGTCGGTCTGCTGGCCGTCGCGGACCACCGCCATCCGGTGGGTGTTCACGTCGGCGGTGGAGATCTGCGAGCGGCCGATGGTGAACGGCTCGTCCTTGTCGACGCCGCCGTACACGCCGGGGGCGGTCTCCACGTTCTTGAGCTTGTAGTGGATGGTGACCTTGGTGTTGGGGTTCCAGAACTTCTCGGGGCGGAAGTCCAGCCGCTTGTCGTTGAACCAGTGGCCCTTGACCACGGTGCCGTCGGCGGCCTCGAAGGTGATGCCGGCCAGCACCGCGTCCTTGTTCTTCACCGCCCGGTCGAACCGGACCGAGACGATCATGCCGACGCCGTACTGGCCGTTGTCGGCGATGTTGTCGCTGACGCCGGCGTCCTTCTCCGGGGTGAGGGTGGTGAAGGTGGAACGCGAGTTGGCGACCACGCCCTGGGAGTCCTCGGCGAGCGCGTCCACCGTGTAGGCGGTGGAGACCTTGAGGTTGTCGGACGGCGCCCACGAGGCGCCGTCGGCGGCGAGGGCGCCCTTCACCTCGACCCCGTCCGGGCCGGTGACCTTGACCGAGGTCAGCTTGCCGTTGGCGGCGGACACCTTGACCGCGCCGGACGGCTTGACGTCGGCGGTGCCGTTGGCGGGCTCGATGGCGATGGTCGCGGCCGACACCGTCGGCTTGGCCGAGCTGGGGGCCGCCTTGGGACTGTCGGCCTTGGCCGTGTCCGTGCTGCAGCCGGCCGTGGCCATCAGCACCAGGGCGCCCGCGAGCGCACCCACAACCGCGTAACCCCCGCGTATAGCCTTCACGTTCCGCTCTCCCCACGCACCTGCCTGTCGGCTGACAGGTCTTTCTGTTGATATGACGGGTCGAGTGCGGGAAACGTTGCGAGCCATGTGTCCCGGTACGGTCACGAACGGCCGACGGCCCGGCGATCGAAATCGCCGGGCCGTCGTTGCCGGTTGACCGTGCGGGTTACCACTTGCTCCACGGGATGGTCCAGCCGCTCAGGCCGTTGTCCCCGGAGACCGTCTGGCCCTTGGAGTTCACGATCTTGACCACGTCGCCGACCATCGACGAGTTGAAGAACTTGCCGGCCGCCGAGCTGTCGCTGCCGCCCTTGGCGTCGGAGACGCCGATGCAGCCGTGGCTGGCGTTCGTGGAACCGAACGCGCTGCTCCAGTAGTTGCCGTGCACGTAGGTGCCGGAGGTGGTCAGCCGCATCGCGTGCGGGACGTCCGGAACGTCGTACTCGTCGCCCTTGATGTTGGACACCGTGGCGGAGTTCATCCGGGTCATCTTTTCCTTGGTGGCGACGACCATGGTGCCGTTCCAGGACGGGTTCTGGTCGTTGCCCGCGGTGATCGGGATCACCTGGGTGTCGCTGCCGCCGCGCGAGACCGTCATCTTGTGGGTCGCGGCGTCGACCGTCGAGACCTGGTAGCGGCCGATGGTGAACGGCTCGTCCTTGTCGACGTCGCCGTACACGCCGGGCGAGACCTCGACGTTCTTCAGCCGGTACTTGACGGTCACCTTGGTGCCCGGCTTCCAGTAGTTCTCCGGCCGGAAGTCCAGCCGGGAGGAACCGAACCAGTGGCCCTTGGCCACCGTGCCGTCCGCGCCCTCGACCGTGATGCCGGCCAGCACCGCGGCCTTGTTCTGGACGGCCTTGCTGAAGTTCACCGAGACGATCATGCCCACGCCGTACTGGCCGTTGTCGGCGATGTTGTCGTTGGTGGCGATCTTCTTGGCCGGCGTCAGCGTGGTGAAGGTGGTGGTGGAGGCGGCCACCAGGCCGGCCGAGTCCACCGCCTGCGCGTTCACCGTGTACGTGGTGCCGACCGCCAGCTGCTCGCCGGGCTTCCAGCTCAGGCCGTCGGCGGCGATCTCGCCGGTGACCGCCTTGCCGTTCTTGTCGGTCACCGTGACCGCGGTCAGCTTGCCGCTGGCCACCGCCACCTGCAGGCCGTCCTTGGGCGCCACGTCGGCGGTGCCGTCGGCCGGAGTGACCGTCAGCTGAGCGGTCGACACCTTCGGCGCGGCGTCCGAGGCGGACGAGGAGCCGCCGCCCTTGGCGTCGGTCGAACCGCCGCCACTGCCGCCGCCGCTGCTGCAAGCCGTCCCGAGCAGCATGACGCCGCCCACCAGCAGGGCCGCCGCGGCCCGACGCGCACGCCGCCCGTTCCCCACCACGACTATTCCGGACTCGGCCTTCTGATCCGCCTTCACCGCGCTGCTCCCCTCCAGGTCTGCACAGCGATAACACGTGTGACGCCCGGGAATGTTCCGCCGGGTCGGATGCGCTCACCGCGCTCCCGATCAGGTCGGGCATGCGCGGGGGCAAGGATAACCGGCGAAGCTGAGTGAATCTTCGGAGGGAGCCGGGTGCCGGTTCAGTGAACTGCCGTGGCCCGCCCCACCGTCCACTGCGACCACGGCAGGTTCCAGCCGTTCAGGCCGTTGTCGGGCGAGACCCGGTCGCCGTGCGAGCCGTGCACCTGCACCACGTCCCCGACCAGGGAGTGCCGCCAGAGCCAGCCGGCCGGGGAGTCGGCGTTGCCGCCCTTGAGGTCGGCCAGGCCGATACAGCCGTGGCTGGTGTTGGCGGCCCCGAACACGGCGCGGTCGGACCAGTAGTTGCCGTGCACGAAGGTGCCGGAGGCGGTCAACCGCATCGCGTGCGGGACGTCCTGGATGTCGTACTCGTCGCCGAGGCCGACGGTCCGCGAGTTCATCCTGGTCACCTCGAAGCGCTCGGAGACCACCATGGTGCCCAGGTAGGTGGTGTGCTCGGGGCTGCCGCCGCTGACCTCCAGGGTGCGGATCAGGTGGCCGTCCTGGTGGACCGTCATGAGGTGCCGGTCCAGGTCCACGGCGGCGATCAGCGCCCGGCCGACGGTGAAGTGGACGTCCTTGCGCTGGGTGCCCAGGTAGCCGCGCGCGCCCTCCACGTCCTTGAGCCGGAGCCCCAGCGTGACCTTGGTGCCGGGCGGCCAGAAGCCCTCCGGGCGGAAGTCGAGGCGCTGGTCGCCGAACCAGTGGCCGGCGATCTCCTGCGGCGGGTCGGCGGTGACCGAGACGGCCTGCTCGACGACGGCGCGGTTCTCGATCGGACGGGAGAAGCGCAGCGAGACCGGCATGCCGACGCCGACGGTGGAGCCGTCCTCGGGGGTGAAGAAGGCGACGAAGGTGTGCTCGGGCGGCACCGTGGCGAACCCGGAGTGCTGGACCGCGCGCAGGCCGTCGGCGTCCTCGGCGGTCACGTCGAGGCTGTAGGCGGTGGCGGTGTCGAGCCGGCCGTCGGGCGTCCAGCGGGTGGCGTCGGCGGCGAGGGTGCCGGGCACCGGGACGCCCTTGCCGTCGGTCAGCCGGACGTCCAGCAGGCGGCCCCTGGCAACCGTCACCTCGACCGCGCCGTCCACCGGGACGCCCTGCGCGCCGTCGGCGGGGCTGAGCACGAGCCTGGCGCGGGAGACCGGCGGGCCGGCGTCGGCCGAGGTGAACAGGCCGGAGCAGCCGGTCAGCAGGACCAGTCCGGCCGCGGCCGCCCAGCGTGCCCAGAGCCGTGCCGCGGCGTGCATGCCGTCCTCCCGCTGTCGCGCGAAACCACCCGATGCCGGGCTCAACGACCGATCGAGTCTCCCGGACACGACCGGATGGTTTCCCCACCCGGCTCCGCGGGGCACAGGATTGGTCACGGTGCGTCACGAACCCCGGGCGAGGGTGACGCGCACCGTCGCACAGGGAACAACCGGAAGAACGGGGACGGGCCCCCGGACGGCTGGGAGGGTCGCCATGACGGCGTGGCAGGAGCTGGGTACGGGCACGCCCCGGGAGGCACGCGCGGCCGCCCGGCTGAACGGCTCGGCCCCCCGGCCCGCCCCGGCGCCGCCCTGGCCGGGCAGCTGGCAGCCGCTCGGCGCCCGGTTCCGCACCGACGGCGAGGGCGGCCGGGGCACCAACTTCGCGCTCTGGGCGCCGGGCGCGGAGGCCGTCGACCTGTGCCTGTTCGACGAGAGCGGCCGGGAGAGCCGGCACCGGCTGACCGAGCAGACCTACCAGACCTGGCACGGCTACCTGCCGGGCGTGCTGCCCGGCACCCGCTACGGCTACCGGGTGCACGGCCGGTGGGACCCGTGGACGGGCGCCCGGTACAACCCCGCCAAACTGCTGCTCGACCCGTACGCCCGGGCCGTCGACGGCGGCTGCACCACGCACGACGCGGTGAGCTCGGCGGTCCGCGGCTGGCCGGAGCGGGACGTCGCGGACACCGTCCGGGACGACCGGGACTCGGCGCCGTACGTGCCCCGGGCGGTGGTGGTGGACGACGCCGACGACTGGTACGACGACCAGCGCCCGAAGACGCCGTGGGCCGAGACGGTGCTGTACGAGCTGCACGTGCGCGGCTTCACCATGCGTCACCCCGACGTCCCGCCGGAGCTGCGCGGCACCTACGCGGGCCTGGCGCACCCGGCGGCGATCGCGCACCTGACGGGGCTGGGGGTGACGGCGGTGGAGCTGCTGCCGGTCCACCACCACGTCAGCGAGGACCACCTGCAGGAGCGCGGCCTGGTCAACTACTGGGGCTACAACACGCTGGGCTTCTTCGCCCCGCACGCCGGCTACTCGTCCTCCGGCAGCCGGGGCCAGCAGGTCGGCGAGTTCAAGCGGATGGTGCGGGCGCTGCACGCGGCGGGCATCGAGGTGATCCTCGACGTGGTGTTCAACCACACCGCCGAGGCGGGGGCGATGGGCCCGGCGCTGTCCTTCCGCGGCCTCGACAACGCCGGCTACTACCGGCTGGACCGCTCGCGCCGCGGCTACGCCGACTACACCGGCTGCGGCAACACCCTGGACACCCGCCGTCCGCAGGTGATCCGGCTGATCACCGACTCGCTGCGCTACTGGGTGGCGGAGATGGGCGTGGACGGCTTCCGCTTCGACCTGGCGGCGGCGCTGGCCCGCGGCAGCGACGCGGTGGAGATGGAGCACCCGTTCCTGGCCGCGGTGTCGCAGGACCCGGTGCTCAGCCGGGTCAAGCTGATCGCCGAGCCGTGGGACGTCGGCCCGGGCGGCTACCAGGTCGGCGGCTTCCCGCCGCTGTGGGGCGAGTGGAACGACCGCTACCGGGACACCGTGCGCGACTTCTGGCGCGGCGCCCGGCCGGACGTGCGCGAGCTGGCCACCCGGGTCGCCGGCTCCTCGGACCTGTACCAGCGCGGCGGCCGGCGCCCCTACGCCTCCGTCAACTACGTCACCTCGCACGACGGCTTCACGCTGCGCGACCTGGTCTCCTACGACCGCAAGCACAACCTGGCCAACGGCGAGGACAACCGGGACGGCACCGACGACAACCGGTCCTGGAACCACGGCGCGGAGGGCGACACCGACGACCCGGCGATCCGCGAGCTGCGGGTGCGCCAGCTGCGCAACCTGCTGACCACGCTGCTGCTGTCCAGCGGCGTGCCGATGCTGACGGCGGGCGACGAACTGGGCCGCACCCAGCGCGGCAACAACAACGCCTACTGCCAGGACAACGAGACCGGCTGGCTGGACTGGTCGCTGCTGGACGACCCGCAGTGGCGCTCGCTGACCGAGCTGACGGCCCGGCTGATCCACCTGCGTCGGGCCCACCCGGTGCTGCGGCAGCGGGCGTTCTTCTCCGGCCGCCCCGCCGGGCCGGACGGCCCGCGGGACTTGAGCTGGCTCACCCCGGACGGGCGGGAGATGACCGAGGCGGACTGGTTCGCCCCGACCCACGCGCTGGCGCTGCGGCTGTCCGGCAGCGCCATGTCCGAGCGGGACCAGCACGGCCGCCCGGTGCACGACGCCGACTTCCTGCTGCTGCTGAACGCCGGCCCCGAGCCGCGGCACTTCACCCTGCCCGGCCCGCACCGCCCGCTGGTCGACACCGCCCTGGCCGGTCCGCCGGAACCCGCCCCCGTCACCGGGGCGACCCTGACCGGCCGCTCGGCGATGCTGCTGACGGCATGACGGGGTGGCGGGACGGCGAACCGGCGGGCCGGCCGGGGCGACACGCGGGGAGGCCCGGGCGCGCGGCCCGGGCCTCCCTGTCGATCGGCCGTCAGACCCGGTCGGCGACGATCATCAGATAGTGGAAGCTGCCTTCCTTGTACGCCGTCAGGAACGGGTCCTCGATGCCGGTGGCCACCGAGGACCGGGCGCGCAGCTCCCAGTACGGGATGGTGTCGGCGGTCAGGTCGACCACGTTGATCGGCACCAGGTTGTTCGCGGCCAGTGCCTTGAAATACTGGCTGCGCGGGTGGATGTTGCAGATATAGTGCTCGTCGATCCGGCTGACGGCCTTCGAGCGCAGGCCCATCACGTCGTTGGAGCAGCCGGTGATGCAGACGTAGCGGCCGCCGGGGGCGAGCAGGCGGGAGAACTCGCCGAACGCCTCGAACAGGTCCACGTACATGGTGGTCTCGTTGGTCCAGATCGCCCGGCGGGAGGCGGTCTGGAAGCCGGTGTCCAGCATGTTGCGGAAGTGGAAGCGGACCCGGTCGGCGATGCCGCGCTCGTGCGCCTGCCCGTTGGCGAACGCCACCTGCTGCTCGGAGATGGAGACGCCGTCGACCTCGCAGCCGAACCGGTGGTTGGCCATGATGCTGGTGCCGCCGCGGCCGGAGCCGGCGTCCAGCAGCGCGTCGGTGGGCGCGATGTCGCCGAGGTGGTCGAGCAGCACGTCCGCCTGGGCGGTCTCCAGCCGGTGCATCTCCTTGATCATGCGTTCGTCGCGGGTCTCGTCCGGGCCCTCGAACACCGAGGGGTCGACCGGGCCGAGGCCGTAGTGGTGGTGGTAGAGGCCGTCGACCTCACCGAGCTTGATGTTGACCGGGTCCTTCTCCAGGTTCCAGTAGTTGGCGACCGACTTCTGGAACGCGGTCCGCAGCACGTTGGTGGCGCTCGGGACGGTGGTGGTCATGGACGCAATGCTCCTCAACTGGCGGTGAACGTGGGTCAGTCGGTCTGGTAGCGGGCGCTGCCCGCATGCCACTCGCGGTTGCCGCCGACCCAGGCCCAGGTGCCGGCCAGGAAGCGGCGCAGCTCGGGCGAGCCGGTCAGGGCGAGGGCGGAGGCCTCGGCCTCGAAGGTGTGCATCAGTTCGTCGTGGACGGCCACGCTCTGCTGGACGGCCTCCTCCAGCGAGCAGCCCTCCTCGGTGGCGATCAGCATCGGCAGGCTGAAGTCGCCGGGGTCTTCCTTGCCCATCGAGTACAGGTCGTTCATCAGCACGGTGGCGGTGCCGGCCAGGTTGAACGTGCGGCGCACCGCGGGGTTGGCGAACTCGGCCTGCGGGACCTCGTAGCCGGCGATCGCGTCGACCAGCACCATGCACGGGATGAAGGAGTTCTCGTGGCGGTGCATCAGGTACTCCCACACCGGCGGGCGGTGCCCGGTGGTGTGCCACATGCCTTCCTGGCCGTACGCGACGAACATGATCGCCAGCTCGTGCCGCAGCCGCCGGACCTGGTTCCAGCTGGCGTACGCGGCCAGGTCGCCCAGCGCGGAGCGGAGCGCCATGGCGACCGGGTCGCCCTGGACGTGCGCCTCCAGCTGGGGGGCGTAGCGCAGCGGCAGCTGGGCCTGGTCGATGACGGAGTGGCAGATCGCCAGCCGCTGGCCGATCACCTCGTGGTGCGGCTCCTCCACCTCGGCGTCCACGATGTGGTCGTCCACCGACCACTCGGACAGGCCGCACTTGGCGGCGGCGAGCAGCCGGTCGGGGTCGTCGGTCTCGGGGTGGGCGAGCATCATCAGCCGGCCGAAGTTGGCCTTGCGCAGCATGTCGGTGCGGCCGGGGTAGATGCCGATTTGCTCGGCCCACTCGATCAGCCGCTCGTTGACCAGGTCGCCGAGCGCCGGGTCGTCGCGCATCGCGGGCGGGCAGTACAGCGCGGGGGCCTTGCCGTTGGTGATCGGCCGGGCGGCGGGGGCGTCCCGGACGATGTCGCCGGTGGCCTGGTTCGGGACGGTCGGGCGGTGCGTCAGCAGGCCGCTGGTGCCGAGCCCGGTGGGGCCGGGGGCGTGCCAGGTGAGCCGGCCGGGGGCGGGGCGCCCGGGGTGGGTGAGGACGGCGGAGATCAGCGCCGCCAGCTCGTGGGTGCCCTGCGGGGCGAGCGTCCGGGTGAGCAGTGAGGGCATGTCGGTCGTCTTTCGGCGTGGGGGCGGTCAGGACCGGGGGTGGTCGACCTCGACGTTCTCCAGCACGCCCAGCGCGTCGGGGACCAGGATCGCGGCGGAGTAGTACGCGGAGACCAGGTAGTTGGCGACGGCCTTCTCGTCGATGCCCATGAAGCGGACGTTCAGGCCGGGCTCGACCTCGTCGGGGATGCCGACCTGGGTGAGGCCGACCACGCCCTGGTTGTGCTCGCCGGTGCGCATCGCGAGGATCGAGGTGCTGCCGCCGCGGACCGGGATCTTGCCGCAGGGCAGCAGCGGGACGCCGCGCCAGGCGGGCACCCGGTGGCCGTGCACCTCGGCGGTGGAGAAGTAGACGCCGCGCCGGTTGGCCTCCCGGCCGAACGCGGCGATCGCCTTCGGGTGCGCGAACAGGTAGTCGGTGTCGCGGCGCATCGCGAGCAGCTCGTCCAGGTCGTCGGGGGTGGGCGCGCCGGCGTGGGTCTGGATCCGCTGGTCGAAGGCGCAGTTGGCGAGCAGCCCGAACTCGGGGTTGTTGACGATCTCGTGCTCCTGGCGCTCGCGCAGCGCCTCGATGGTCAGCTGGAGCTGCTCCTGGGTCTGGTCCATCGGCTGGTTGTAGAGGTCGGCGACCCGGCTGTGTACCCGAAGCACCGTCTGGGCGACGCTCAACTCGTACTCGCGGGGGCCGAGTTCGTAGTCGACGAAGGCGGTGGGGAGCTCGTACTCGCCCTCGTGGCCGGCCGACATGTCGATCCGCGCCTCGCCGTGCGGGTTCTGCGCGGCGGCCTGCCCGGCCTGGAACCGGGCGATCTGCGCCTGCAGGGACGGGGAGCGGTCCACGACCTCCTGGAAGGCGGACCAGGGCAGCGACATCACGATGCCCGCGGTGGCGGCCTTCACGGTGTACGGCCAGCGCCCGTCGGCGACGTCGAGCGCCTCGTCGCCGAGGTGGTCGCCGTCGGCGTGCACGGCGAGCACGGTGTCGTCGCCGTACTTGCCGGTGCCGATCCGCTCGACCTTGCCGTGCGCGATCAGGAAGACCTCGGTGATCGGGGCGCCCTCCTGGACCAGCACCTCGCCCGCGCTGAAGCCGCGCTGGACGAAGCGCCCGGCGAGCTCGTTCAGCACCGCGAAGTCCTGGTAGCCGCGCAGCACCGGGACTTCGCTCAGGGTGGGCCCCGCCACCTTGACCTCCCGGCCGGTCTGCACGAAGGACACCCGGCCGCGGCCGACCGCGTGGCTGAGCCGCCGGTTGACCCGGTAGGTGCCGGCCGAGACCTGGACCCAGGGCAGCTTGCGCAGCAGCCAGCGCGAGCTGATCTCCTGCATCTGCGGCTTGGACTTGGTCGTGGTGGCGAGGTTGCGCGCCGCCGCGGTGCTCAGGCTCTGCTGCGCCGGGGCCTCGGCTTCGGGGACGGGCTCGGTCTCGACCGACATGCTGGTTCTCCTGGCTGCTCAGGTGATCCACCGCGATCACTTCGGCCAGATCAGACACTGCGGGGGCAGGGGGCCTGCAAGGGGGCGCTCAGAGCGGGTCGCTCGGGCAGAGTGCGCCCCTCACGCCGGCCCACAGCCGGTGTACGCCCCTGCATCGAGGGGCTCCCGCCCGCGGCGCGCGACGCCCGGAGCGACCCGAACGGCGCAACCGGGAGCGCCGCCATGGGGTGACGCCCCGTCCGGCCTGGCCGGATCTCACCGACAGGGGCAAAAAAGCAGATGAGAAATGTCAGCGCCTGCGCCTACCCTCACGGCGATGGCCGAGAACCAGAACCCCGCTCCGCCCACCCCCGCGGAATCGAACACTCCGTCAACCGGCGACACCGGAAGTTCACCCGAATCGGTACCCCGGTCGCCGGTGCGATCCTTGCTGCGCCTGTGGCCGTACGCCCGCGAGGCCCGCTGGCGGATCTTCGGCTCGATGGCCGCCGCCGGGCTCGCCTCGCTCAGCGTGCTGGCCGTCCCGATCGTGCTGCGCGGGATCGTGGACGGGCCGATCGCCCATCACGACCTGGCCGGGCTGTGGCCGCTCGCCGCCGCCCTGCTGGTGCTCGGCCTTGCCGAGGCCTGCCTGTTCGGCGTCCGCCGGATCATCGTGGCCCGCCCGCTGGCCAAGGTGGAGACCAGGCTGCGCGGCGACCTGTTCGCCAAGCTCCAGCGGCTGCCGATCTCCTTCCACGACCGCTGGCCGTCCGGGCAGCTGCTCTCCCGGGCCACCTCGGACCTGTTCGTGATGCGGCTGTTCCTCGCCTTCCCGCTGGTCTTCCTGGTGGTCAACTCCACCGTCTTCCTGACCGGCACCGTGCTGATGTTCACGCTGGACTGGCGGCTCGCCCTGATCACGCTGGTCCCGGCGGTCCCGCTGATCATCTACACCCGGCGCTTCGAGGCCGGGTACTCGGCCGCCTCCCGGCTCGCCCAGGACCAGAACGGCGACCTGGCCACCGTGGTCGAGGAGTCGGTGCTCGGCATCCGCATCCTCAAGGCCTTCGGCCGGCACCGCACCATGGCCGAGGAGTTCCGCCGGCACAGCGCCGCCCTGCGCGACACCGAACTGCGCAAGGCCGGCCTGCTCGGCAACCTCTGGGCGGCCATCGTCGGCCTGCCCGAACTCGCCCTCGGCGCCGCCCTCGCCACCGGCGCCGTGCTGGTCGCCCACGACGAGCTCTCGGTCGGGACCCTGGTCGCCTTCCTGTCCACCGCGCTCGCCCTGCGCTGGCCGGTCGAGTCGATCGGCTGGCTGCTCGGCTTCGCCGCCGAGGCCGCCAGCGCCGCCAACCGCTACTTCGAGGTGATGGACGAGCCGGAGCCCGCCGACGTGCCCCCAGCCCCAAGGGGGGCTGGGAGGTACCCCCACTCCGGCGACGCCCCCGCGGACGACCGCGGCATCCGCTTCACCGGTGTCCGCTTCCGCTACCCCGACGCCCCGGCGGGCACCCCCGACCTGCTCGCCGGCATCGACCTGCACATCCGCCCCGGCGAGACGCTCGCCCTGGTCGGCGCCACCGGCAGCGGCAAGACCACCCTCACCGCGCTGCTCCCCCGCCTGTACGAGCCCACCGCCGGCTCGATCACGCTGGACGGCACCGACATCCGCGACCTGTCGCGCGAGGAACTGCGCCGCGAGGTCGCCGTCGCCTTCGAGGAACCCACCCTGTTCTCCGCCACCGTCCGCGAGAACGTCCTGATGGGCGCCCCGAACGCCGACGAGCAGCGCCTCGCCCGCGCCCTCGACACCGCGCAGGCCGGCTTCGTCGACCGGCTCCCCGAGGGCCTGGACACCGAGGTCGGCGAGCAGGGCCTGAGCCTGTCCGGCGGCCAGCGCCAGCGCCTCGCGCTGGCCCGCGCCGTGGTCGGCGAGCCCCGCTTCCTGGTCCTCGACGACCCGCTGTCCGCGCTCGACGTGCACACCGAGGCGCTGGTGGAACGCGCCCTGCGGCAGGTCCTCTCGGACACCACCGCCCTGGTCGTCGCGCACCGCCCGTCCACCGTGCTGCTGGCCGACCGGGTCGCGCTGCTCGCCGACGGACGGATCACCGCCGTCGGCACCCACCAGGAGCTCCTGCAGTCCTGTCCCGCCTACCGGGCCCTGATGTCCGGCGAATCCGAACTGGAAGGGGCGCTGGCCCGATGACCACCGCCGTCGCGGAACCCGCCCTCGAAGAGGACGACCTGCTCCCCGCGGCCGCCGACGACCAGGACATCCCCGTCCCGCCCGGCGCCCCCCGCGCCCTGCTCGGCTCGCTGCTCGCCCCGCACCGCCGCCGGATCGCCGTCGCCGTGCTCACCGTCCTGGTCCAGCAGGCCACCCTGCAGGCCGGACCGCTGCTGGTCGCCCTCGCCATCGACCGCGGCATCCCCGCACTGCGCGACCACGACGCCGGCCCGCTGATCGCCGTCACCGCCGCGTACCTGGGCTGCGCACTCGTCGCCACCCTGCTGCAACGTTCCTTCATCCGGTACGCGGCCCGGATCAACCAGGACATCCTGCTGGACCTGCGCGGCCGGATCTTCCGGCACGCCCAGCGGCTCAGCCTGGACTTCCACGAGCGCTACACCTCCGGCCGGATCATCTCCCGCGCCACCAGCGACGTGGACACCCTGCGCGAACTCCTCGCCGAGGGCCTGCAGGAACTCCTGATGGTCTGCCTGTCGGTCGGCTACATCACGGTGGTGCTCTGCCTGATGGACTGGCGCCTGGGCCTCGCCGCCCTGGTGTCCTTCCTGCCGATGTACCTGATCATCCGCTCGTTCCGGCGCCGCTCCCAGCAGGTCTACCGCCGCTCCCGCACCGCGGTGGCCGCGCTGATCGTCCGCTTCACCGAGACCATGAACGGCATCCGCCCGGTCCAGGCGTTCCGCCGCGAGTCCGCCAACAACCGGGCCTTCGACACCGTCAACCAGCAGTCCGCCACCGCCACCGCGGACGGCCTGCTGGAGATGGCCCGGTACGTCTTCCTGTCCCGGATGACCGCCAACACCTGGATCACCGGCGTGGTCGTCCTCGGCGCCCTGCTGGTCAGCGACGGCAGCCTCGAACTCGGCGTGCTCACCGCCTTCGTGCTGTACCTGCGCCGGCTCTACGACCCGATCGACCAACTGGCGATGTTCCTGAACAGCTACCAGTCGGCCGCCGCCGCCCTGGAGAAGATGGCCGGCCTGCTGGCCCACGAACCCTCCGTCCCCGAACCCGCCGAGCCCGCCCCGCTGCCCGCCGCCACCGGCAAGGGCCGCGAAGTCGCCTTCCGCGGCGCCCGGTTCGCGTACGCCAACGGCAAGGAGATCCTGCCCGAGTTCGACCTCGTCCTCCCCGCCGGGCAGACCACCGCGGTGGTCGGCGCGACCGGCGCGGGCAAGTCCACCTTGGCCAAGCTGCTCGCCCGCTTCTACGACCCCACCGCGGGCACCGTCACCCTGGACGGCGTCGACCTCCGCGCCCTCACCACCGCCGACCTGCGGGCCGACGTGGTGATGGTCACCCAGGAGTCCTTCCTGTTCTCCGGCACGGTCGCCGAGAACATCGCCGTCGGCAAGCCGGACGCCACCCGCCCCGAGATCGAGGCCGCGGCCCGCGCGATCGGCGCGCACGAGTTCATCGCCGCCCTCCCCGACGGCTACGACACCGACGTCCGCAAGCGCGGCGGCCGCATCTCGGCCGGCCAACGCCAACTGGTCGCCTTCGCCCGCGCCCTGCTCGCCGACCCCGCCGTCCTGATCCTCGACGAGGCCACCTCCTCCCTCGACGTCCCCGGCGAGCAGGCCGTCCAGCACGCCATGCAGACCGTCCTGGCCGGCCGCACCGCCGTGATCATCGCCCACCGCCTCTCCACCGTCGAGATCGCCGACCGCGTCCTCGTCATGGACCAGGGCCGCGTGGTCGAGGACGGCACCCCGGCCGCCCTCATCGCCGGCGAGGGTCGCTTCGCGACGCTCCACCAGACCTGGAAGGACAGCCTGGTGTAGGGAGCGCTGTGAGGTGCGAATTCAGGGGCTCGTGGGGGCACCCCCGGCCCGCTGGGGCTGAGGGAGAACGGCGAGGTCGAATCTGCGGAGGGTCTACAGGGCGCGAAAAGGTCCCGTGGGTTCGGTCCCCTTCTCCGACCCTCCGCAACACGCCATCCGCTGTCCGCCACCATCCGCAGCCATGGCCTCGCCGTACTCCCCAGCCCGAGCGGGCCGGGAGACGCCCCCACGAGCCCCTGAATTTCGCACCCCTCGGCCTTCTAGAAGCGAAGTGCCCCCAGCACGGCGGCGACCCGCTCCTCCCGTCCGCCCCGGACCTCGATCCACCGCTGCCCGCTCGCGGACAGCACCTCGCGGAAGCGCTCCGTCATCCACTCCCGCAGGTGCTCCCCGTCCCGCAGCCCGTCGTCCTCGAACACGACCCCCTCGTGCGAGGTGAGGACGTACAGTTCACGCGCCGCCTGCCCGGCCACCGCCGTCCAGGTCTCCGGTGCGGTGGCCCCGCAGTAGCGCTCCTCCCAGACGGCCGTCGCCAGCAGGTCGGTGTCGCAGATCAGCACCGGCCCACCGGCCCTCGCCGCCCGTTCCTCCGCCTCCGCCTGGCGCTTTCGGACCAGCGCGAAGTCCCTTTCGTCCCAGTCGAGTTGGTCCACCGTGGGCGCAGCCGCCCCGGCCGACGCCGCCCGGCCCCGGGCGGAAGCGAGTTTCGCGGCGGTGAGTTCCCGCCCGTACTCGGCCACCCAGCCGGTGAGGGCGTGCGCGCCGCCGCGCAGTCGCATCGCGTGGGCGAGGTCGCGGGAGAGCGTGGTGGTCCCGGTGGATTCGGCGCCGAGGACGACCACCCGGCGGGCGAGTCCGGCCCGGACGGCGGGTTCGAGGTCGGCCCAGTGCGCGGCGGGGTCGGCGCGGACCTCGGTGCCGGAGACCGGGAAGGTCGCGCGGTCGACGTCGAGCACCACGGGCGCGGCGTCGAAGCGGCGGGCGAGTTCGTGCCCGTAGTCCTCGGAGGAGAACACCGCGTCGATGCTTTCGCCGGGCCGCAGTGCCGCTCGCATCAGGGCGACGTGGCCGTCCCAGATCTCCGGGTCGTCGTAGTCGACGGGGATGTTGTCGACGGTGCCGACCACCCGGACGTGCGCCTCGGCCTGCCACACCTCGCGGATCCAGTCGACCCGGTCGTCGAGCGCCATCGTCTCGCTGTCGGCGGCCATCACCACCACGGTGACGTGCTCGGCGGCGTCGGCCGCACTGCGGATCAGGAAGTGGTGGCCGGCGTGCGGCGGGTAGAACTTGCCGATCACCAGGGCGTGCCGGAACAGGCTCATGCGGCCACCGACTTCGGAGCGGGGAGGCCGAGTTCACGCTGCCAGGTGCGCAGGCCGTAGAGGCACAGGCCGAGGAAGAGCACGTACACGGCGGCGGTGGGGTACAGCCCCTTCGCGGCGTACAGCGGTATGTAGATCAGGTCGGCGGCGATCCACAGGTACCAGGTCTCGATCCGCTTGGTGTTCAGCAGCCACTGCGCGGCGAGCGAGAGCGCGGTGGTAAGCGCGTCCCAGAACGGCGCGGTGTCGTGAACGACCGTCAGCAACCAGGTGAGCAGTGCGGTGGCGGGCACCACGGCCGCGAGTGCGACGCCGATCGCGGCCGGGCCGCCGCGTCGCACCACCAGTCGTTCGCCGTCGGCGCCGCGGCGCAGCCACTGCCACCAGCCGTGGGCGGCGAGCGCCAGGAAGACCACCTGGAGTCCGGCGTCCGCGTAGAGGCCTGCGGTGGCGAACACCACCAGGAAGAAGCCGTTGTTGGCGATGCCGACCGGGAAGGTCCACACGTTGGTCCGTACCGTCAGCCATACGCAGATCGCGCCGGTGACGAACCCCAGCCACTCCGTCATGTGTGCCCTCCTCCAGGCTTTACGTCGAAGTGACGATAATCGGATCGACCCCGCCCCCACAAGCGCGTTTCCCATGACTTGGGAAAAACGGCCCACCCGACGGTTCGCGCACCGTACGCTGCCACCGCCCGCGGCCGGACCGGCTCCGCGGGCACCGCCGAAGGGGGAACTCGCATGACACGCCTGCCGGGCAGACGCCTCCGCGCCGCCCTGACCGCCACCGCCGCCGCCTTCTCGCTGACGCTGCTCGTCCCCGGCGCCGCCGGGGCCGCCACCGGCACACCGAACACCCCGACCGACCTGTACAACGCCTTCCAGCCGTGCGCCACCGATCCGGGCGCACCGCTGGTCGCCGGCAGCGACTGGGGCGGCCAGGTCAGGGGCATCACCGGCTCCACCGACCCCGCGGTCACCCGCCTGACCGCGCAGTTCCGGTACTGGCCGGTCGCCGACCCCGCGCAGGTCACCACGGTGGAGAACACCTGGGCCCGGCCCGGGTGGGAGGCGTCGGCCAAGCTCGGGCTGGCCGCCGGCGCCACCTACGCCTGGCAGGTCCGCACGGTCGACCCGGCGAACGGCGCGGCCTCCGACTGGACGGCCTCCTGCTACGTCGCCACCGACGACTCCGCGCCGTCCGCCGCCGCGGTCGTCACCACTCCCGCCTTCCCGGACGGCCAGTGGGCGCCGGGCGGCGCGCCGATCGAGTTCCGCCTCGACCCGAACGGCGTGGCCGACGTCGCCGGGTACCAGTACAGCTTCCGGGACCTCACCGTGCCCTTCACCGCGACCGACGGCGATCGCGGCATCCCGGTCCTGCACGGCCCGTACGACGTCGACCCGCCGTTCGGCGTCCGCGCCGACTTCCTCGGCGGTCCGGCCACCGTGCACCTGCTGCCGCCGGCCGGGATGTCCAGCGGGCCGGTGACGCTCTCGGTGCGCAGCCTGGACCGGGCCGGGAACCCGGGGCCGATCGTGCGTCACACGATCTACGTCAGCCCGACCGCGCCGACCGTCACCCAGCTGTCCCACAACCCGCTGTTCGGCAAGCCCGTCACCTTCCGGTTCACCCCGAACCCGGGCACGCAGGCGATCAGCCCGACGGTCAGTTACACCGTGACCAACACCAGGACCGGGAGGACCACGGTCGTCCCGGCCGGCGCCGACAGCACCGCCGAGACCACCCTGCTGCTCAACCACCCGCTGGGCGACCTCCTGGACGTCACCGCCACCAGCGCCAACGGCTGGATCAGCTCGGCCGGCCAGTGGGGCCACTACCTGGACACCACGCCGACCATCACCTCCACCGACTTCCCCGCGGACGGCGCCGGAACGGTCGGCACGCCCGGCACCTTCCACCTGGCCCCGAAGATCAGCGGCTCGGAGATCGCCAGCTGGACGTACTCCTTCGACTGGGGCGCCCACACCGTCACCGTCCCGGCCGACGCGCACGGCGAGGCCGACGTCAGCTACACCCCGACCGAGAGCGGCTGGTACGACATCGACGCCTGGGCCACCACCAAGGACGGCGTCCAACTGACTGACGGCTACTACGACTTCACCGTCAGCTGACGCACCGTCGGGCCCCGGCGCACTGCCGGGGCCCGACTGCGGGAAACCCCTCCGGGGCGATCGATCGCATGCCGTACGATTCCCCCGCGCCCGCCTTGCCGGTACGGCACGCGGGCCCTGATGGAGGGGGATCACCATGAAGGTTTCACCGGGACGCCGCGCCCGCATCGCCCTGGCCACCGGCGCCGGCCTCACCCTGGCGCTGCTCGTCCCCGGCGCGGCCGGCGCCGCCACGGGCACGCCGACCGTGCCGACCGACCTGTACAACGGGTACCAGCCCTGCGCCACCGACCCGAACGCGCCACTGGTGCTGGCCGGCCGCGGCGGTGTCACGGTCGAGGGCATCGTGCACCACACCGACCCGTCGGCCTACATGCTGACCGAGCAGTTCCGCTACTGGCCGGTCTCCGACCCGTCGCAGGTCGGCACCGTCGAGCATCCCTGGGCCCACCAGGGGCGCGAGGAGGAGGGCCGGCTCCCCGAGCTCACCGACGGCCTGACGTACGCCTGGCAGGCCCGCACCGTCGACGCGACGAACGGCGCGGCCTCCGACTGGACGGCGTCCTGCTACGTCACCGCCGACGACACCTTCCCGGACCAACCGCCGACCGTGGTCTCCCCCAACTACCCGGAGGACCAGGCTAGTCAGGGCGGCGCACCGATCCACTTCGACTTCGGTGCGAACGGCGTCCCCGACGTCCTCGGCTACCAGTTCTCCTGGACCGGCACCTTCTCGGTCAACGGCGCCGAGATCGGCGAGAACGGCATTCCGGTCTACCACGACCCGTTCGCCGACCCCGCCTCGACGGTCCGCGCGGGCGGCCTCGGCGGCGGCGCCTCGGTCGACCTGATCCCGCCGAGCGACAGCATCGGCTGGATCCAGGAGCTCTACGTCCGCAGCGTCGACCGCGCGCTGAACCCGTCGGCGACCTACCGCTTCCGGGTCCGGGTCAAGCCGGACGCCCCGAAGATCACCGCGCTGTCGCACGCCCCCGTCGGCAAGCCGATCACCTTCAAGTTCACCCCCGACCCGGGCGTGCAGGCCGCAGGCCCGGTGACCGGCTACAGCATCTGGCGGTTCGGCAGCTCGGAGCCGACCGTCGTCCCGGCCGAGCCGAGCGGCGTCGCCACCACCACCCTCGCCCTGCAGCCGGGCGAGACCCTGATGGTCGCCTCCACCAGCGCCAACGGCTGGACCAGCCAGCGCGGTTGGTGGCGCGACGACACGGACACCGGTACCACGGTGACCTCCGCGCAATACCCGATCGGCGCCTCCGGCGACGCGGTCCCGGGCACCTTCCACTTCGCCCCGAAGACCGAGCCCTCGCAGATCGCCGGCTACACGTACTCCTTCAGCTGGAGCGACCAGCCCGTCACCGTCCCCGCCGGCAAGAAGGGGGAACTCGACGTCGCCTGGGCGCCGCCGCACAGCGGCTGGTACTACCTGCAGGTGCACGCCACCACCAAGGACGGCGTCCGACTCGCCGACACCTCCTACTGGTTCGGCGTCAACTGACACCCACCGGGCCCCGGCGCACCATGCCGGGGCCCGGCCCGGCATCCACGGCGGCGGAATAATGCGTTCCGCAGATCGATCGCACACCGTACGATTCCCACCACCTGCGCGGACGGAGCATTTCCGCAGGTCATCACAGGAGGGGAATCCCGATGTCGCACACTCCGGGCAGGCGCGCCCGTGTCGCCCTGACCGCAGCCGCCGCCGTCTCGCTGGCGCTGCTCGTCCCCGGTTCCGCGGGGGCCGCCGCCGGAACTCCGACCGTTCCGACCGATCTCTACAACGCTCTCCGGGCCTGCTCGACCGACCCGAACGCCCCGTTGTTCGTCGGCAACGGCGTCGAGGTGGAGGGCATCACCCATCACACCGACCCGTCGGTCACCCGCGTGACCGCGCAGTTCCGGTACTGGCCGGTCGCCGACCCGACGCAGGTCAGCACCGTGGACCGGCCGTACGCGATACCCGGCGACGAGGCGGCCACCCGGCTCTCCTCGCTGGCCGACGACACCACGTACGCCTGGCAGATGCGCACGGTCGACCCGGCGAACGGCGCGGGCTCCGACTGGACGGCCTCCTGCTACCTCACCGTCGACAGCACCCCGCCGTCGGCCGCTCCGATCGTCACCACCCCCGGCTACCCCGACGAGCAGTGGTACCCGGGCGGTGCGCCGATCGAGGTCCGCATCGATCCGAACGGCGCGACCGATGTCGCCGGGTACCAGTTCAGCTGGCGCGGCGACTTCCCGGTGCCGACCGCGGACATCGGCCCGCACGGCATTCCGACCTACCACGGCGTGTACGACGACCCGGAGTCCGCCGTCCGCGCGGACAGCCTCGGCGCCCCGGCCACCCTGCACCTGACGCCTCCGGCCGGATGGAGCAGCGGCCCGCTCCAGCTGATGGTCCGCAGCCTGGACCGGGCCGGGCATCCGTCGCCGATCACCAACCGCATGATCTTCGTGCTGTCGACCTCGCCGACCGTCACCTCGCTGACCGCGCCGCAGTTCGGCCGGCCCGTCACGCTCAGGCTCACCCCGGACGCGGGAACCCAGGCGATCAGCCCGGTGGTCTCCTACACGGTTCACAACCTCAGGACGTACCAGGACACGGTCGTCCCGGCCGGACCTGACGGCACCGCCGAGACCACCCTGCTGCTGAAGGACCCGGACGGCGAGCGGTTGGAGGTCACCTCCACCAGCGCCAACGGCTGGAAGAGTTCGAATGCGCGCTGGAGCGCCATCCTCGACACCACCCCGACCATCACGTCCACCGACTACCCGGAGTACGAACCCGCCGGCGGCGTCGGCGTGGCCGGCACCTTCCACCTCGCCCCGAAGGTGGACGGCTCGCTGATCGCCAGTTGGACCTACTCCTTCGGGTGGGGCACCGAGCAGACCGTCCCGGCCGGCCCGAACGGCGAGGCCGACTTCGTCCACACCCCCACCGCGAGCGGCTGGACCGACATGGAGGTCTGGGCGACCACCAGGGACGGCATCCGACTGGCCAGCGGCTACTACACCTTCGTCGTCAACTGACGCCCCTCGGGCCCCGGCACGCCACCGGGGCCCGACCCGTCCCGGGCGGGCCCGAAATCGATCGACCCGCTCCGGCCGCCGCCACTAGCCTCGGTCCGTGGACGACCCGACCGCCGGCCGAGCCGGCCCCCCAGACGCCCGCAGCCCGCTCCGCTTCCTGTGGTGGCTGGTACTCAGCCAGCGCCGCCGCTCGCTGGCGGGCACCTTCTTCGGCACCGCCTGGATGCTCGGCCTGACCGTCCAGCCCTACCTGCTCTCCCGCGCCGTCGACGACGGACTGCGGCCGGGTCGCCTGGGGACGGTCCTCGGCTGGTCGGCCGCGATGCTCGGCTTCGGGCTGCTGAACCTGGTGCTGGCCTGGTGCCGGCACCGCACCATGACGCTGATCCGCAACGACGCGTCCTTCCGCACCATCGGCGTGGTGCTGCGGCACAGCGTGCGGCTCGGCGCGGCGCTGCCCCGCCAGGTCTCGGCCGGCGAGGTGGTCACCATCGGCATCTCCGACGTGTCCCGGATCGCCCTCGCGCTCACCTTCGTCGGCCCCGGCGTGGGCGCGGTGGTCTGCTACCTGACGGTCGCCGCGATCCTGCTCACCCTCTCCCCGCTGCTGGCCCTGGCCGTCCTGCTCGGACTGCCCTTCCTCGCCCTGACCCTCCGGCCCCTGATCGCCCGTCAGCAGACCGCCGAGAGCCGCTTCCGCGACCATCAGGGGCGACTGACCGCCCGGTTCGAGGACCTCGCGGGCGGGCTCCGGGTGCTGAACGGCCTCGGCGGCAAGGACGTGTACGCGGCCCGCTACCGGGCCGACTCCCAGGCGCTGCGCGCCGAGGGCTACCGGGTCGGCGCGGCCGTCAGCTGGATCCAGGCACTCGGCGGCGGCCTGCCGGTGCTGCTGCTGGCCGCCGTCACCTGGCTCGGCGCCCGGCTCGCCGTCGAAGGCCAGTTGACGCCCGGTCAGCTGGCGGCGGCGTTCGGCTACGCCGCCGTCCTGGTCGGCCCGGTGTACTTCCTGATCGAGAACAGCCAGGACATCGGCCGCGCCCTGGTCTGCGCCCGCCGGGTCACCGACTTCCTCGCCCTGACCCCCGACCCGGACCTGGGCACCGCCCGATTCCCCTCCGCCCCGGCCGAGTTGATCGACCACGAGTCGGGCGTCCGACTCGCCCCCGGCGAGCTGACGGTGCTCGCCGCGGCCCGCCCCGCCGACACCGCCGCCGTCGCCGAACGCCTCGCCCGGCTCACCCCCACCACCGCCGACTGGGGCGACACCCCGCTCGCCGACCTGCCGCTCGCCGAAGTCCGCTCCCGGATCACCCTCGCCGAGAACGAGGCGACGCTGTTCACCGGCACCCTGCGCGACACCGTCCGCGGCCGCACCGACGCCCCCGACGACACCGTGCGCGCCGCGCTGGAGGCCGCCGCCGCCCTCGACGTGCTCGGCTCGCTCGGCGGCCGGCTCGACGCCCCGATCGCCGCCGACGGCCGCAACCTGTCCGGCGGGCAACGCCAACGCCTGCGCCTGGCCCGCGCGTTGACCGCCGAACCGGACGTCCTGCTGGCCGTCGAACCGACCTCCGCGGTGGACGCCCACACCGAGGCCGCGATGGCCGCCGGACTGCGCGCCGCCCGCACCGGGCGCACCACCGCCCTCACCAGCACCTCCCCCCTGCTGCTCGACCAGGCCGACACGGTGCACTACCTGGTGGACGGCAAGGTCGCCGCCAGCGGCACCCACCGGGAGCTGCTCCGCACCCAGCCCGGCTACCGGGCCCTCGTCACCCGCGGCCCCGACTCCCCCTCCGAGGTGGCCCGATGAGCACCCTGCCGATCGCCACCGCCCGCCAGGTCCGGCAGGCCGCCACCCGACTGGTCCGCGAGGACGGCCGGGCCTTCGCCGCCGTCCTCGCCCTCAACGGCCTCGCCGCCCTGCTCGGCCTGGCCGGACCCTGGCTGCTCGGCCGGATCATCGACCGGGTCACCAACGGCGCCACCACCGCCGACATCGACCGCCTCGGCCTGCTGCTGCTCGGCTGCGCCGCCGCCCAGCTCCTGACCAACCGCCAGGCCCGCTACCTGGCACACCGGTTCGGCGAACGGGCCGCCGCCCGGGTCCGCGAACAGCTCGTCGACCGGATCCTGGCCCTGCCCGCCGCCACCGCCGAACGCACCGGCACCGGCGACCTCACCTCCCGCGGCACCACCGACGCCACCGCCGTCGGCGAGACCCTCCGGGACGCCGCCCCCGAACTCTTCGTGGCTGCCGCCCAGTCCCTGTTCATCCTCGGCGCGATCCTCACCGTCAGCCCCCTGCTGGGCAGTTGCGGCCTGCTCGGCGTCGTCGGCGTCGCCCTCGGCGCCCGCTGGTACCTGCGCCGCGCCCGCCCCGCCTACCTCGCCGACCGGGCCGCCAACGCCGGCCTCGCCGAAACCCTCTCCGCCACCGCGAACGGCGCCCGCACCATCGACGCCCTCGGCCTCCGGCAGCAGCGCCTCGACGCCGGCCACCGGGCCGTCGACACCGCCAACCGCGCCCGGCTGCGCACCCTGCACCTGCGGCTGCGCTTCTTCGCCGTCATCAACCTCTCCTACACCCTGCCCGTCGTCCTGGTCCTCCCGCTCGGCGCCGTCCTGGTCGCCCACCACGCCGTCACCCTCGGCGCGGCCGTGGCCGCCGTCCTGTACCTGCGGCGCATCGAGGAACCGCTGGACACCATCGTCGTCCTGCTCGAATCCGTCCAGAGCAGCACCGCCGCGTACGCCCGGGTCGAGGGCCTCGCCGCCACCCCCGCGACGGCGGCCGCCCCGACCGCCGACCGCGAACCCGCCGACGACCGGATCCGGGTCACCGACGTCCGCTACTCCTACCCCGACGGGCCCGACGTGCTGCACGGCCTCGACCTCGACCTGCGCCCCGGCGAACGCCTCGCCGTGGTCGGCCCGTCCGGCTCCGGCAAGACCACCCTGGGCCGCCTGCTGGCCGGCATCGACCGGCCCCGCACCGGCACCGTCACCGTCGGCGGCGTCCCGCTCGCCGACCTCTCCCCCGAACGGCTGCGCCGTCAGGTCGTCCTGGTCACCCAGGAGCACCACGTCTTCCTCGGCACCCTCCGCGACAACCTGCGGATAGCCGCCCCCGACGCCGACGACCCCACCCTCACCGCCGCACTCGACGCCGTCGGCTGGCACCACGTCCTGCCCCACGGCCTCGACACCGACCTCGGCCCCACCCACCGCCTCAACGGCGCCCAGGCCCAGCAACTCGCGCTCGCCCGCGTCATCCTGGCCGACCCCCACACCCTGATCCTCGACGAGGCCACCGCCCTCCTCGACCCCACCGCCGCCCGCAACACCGAACGCGCCCTCGCCGCCACCCTCACCGGCCGCACCGTCATCGCCATCGCCCACCGCCTCCACACCGCCCACGACGCCGACCGCGTAGCCGTCCTCACCCAGGGCCACCTCACCGACCTCGGCCCCCACGAAACCCTCGTCACCACGGACGGCCCGTACGCGAAGCTCTGGCACTCCTGGCAGGGATAGAACACCCAGGCGCTGGAGGGTGCGGATCCGGGGGCTCGTGGAGGCGCCTCCCGGCCCGCTAGGTGTACTGACCATGGAGGTTGGTGACAGGGTTCACGGTCGGGTGGTCTTGAAACGAGTGAGGGCCTTCTGGCCTGGTGTGGATTGCGACATCTGCACCGGCGACCAGAAAGGCCCTCATGCCACACCGTAACGCACCCCTGACCGAGACCGGACGCCTGCGCCTGGCCCGCTGCGTGGTCGAGGACGGCTGGCCGCTACGACGGGCCGCCGAACGCTTCCAGGTCTCACCGACCACCGCCAAGCGCTGGGCCGACCGCTACCGCGCGCTCGGCGAGGCCGGTATGGAAGACCGCTCCTCGCGCCCGCACCGCAGCCCGCGCCGGACCCCGACCCGAACCGAACGACGGATCGTCAAAGTCCGCGTCCTGCGCCGCTGGGGACCCGCCCGCATCGCCTACCTGCTGAACCTCAACCCGGCCACCGTGCACCGCGTCCTGACCCGCTACCGGCTCGCCCGCCTCGCCCACCTCGACCGCGCCACCGGCCGGGTGATACGCCGCTACGAGCACCGCGCGCCCGGCGAGCTGGTCCACGTCGACATCAAGAAACTCGGCAACATCCCCGACGGCGGAGGACACCGCGCCATCGGCCGCGAGGCCGGCCGCAGGACCCGCTCCGGCGCCGGCTACAGCTACTTGCACAACGCCGTCGACGACCACTCCCGCCTCGCCTACAGCGAGATCCTGTCCGACGAACGCAAGGAGACCGCCACCGCGTTCTGGACCCGGGCGAACGCGTTCTTCGCCCGGGCCGGGATCACCGTCCGACGCGTGCTGACCGACAACGGCGCCTGCTACAAGTCCCACCACTGGCGCGACACGCTGACCCGGGCCGGCATCACCCACAAGCGCACCCGCCCCTACCGGCCCCAGAGCAACGGCAAGGTCGAACGCTTCAACCGCACCCTGCTCGACGAATGGGCCTACGCACGGCCCTACCGCACCGAACAAGAACGCCGAGACGCCTACCCCGCCTGGCTCCACACCTACAATCACCACCGCGGACACACCGCACTCGCAGGCAAACCACCCGCCAGCCGCGTCCCCAACCTCACAGGACAGAACAGCTAGGGCTGGGGGAGAACGCTGAGGCCATGTCTGCGGAGGGTCAACGCGGCGCGAAAAGGTCCCGTGGTTTCGGGTCCCCGTTCTCCGGCCCTCCGCAACACGACCATCCGCTGTCCTCGACCGCCCGCAGACTCGGCCTCGCCGTTCCCCGAGCCCCTGGGTCCGCACCCTCCAGCGCCTGCCTCACCTGAGCACGCCTGCCTCCAGACCCCCCAGTTCCACCGGCACCGCCAACAGCCCCAGTTCCGCGATCGAGGCGAGTCGCGGATGCGCGGGAAGCACGCGCACCGTGTACCCGAACGGGCCCGTCCGCGACAGCTCCAGGTGTCCCTCGTAGCGCAGTCGTCCGTCCAGGTCGGGGCCGCCGACGGCGGGCTTCAGCGCCAGGGTCGTCGCCTCGGAGATCCGGTCGCTCTCGTCGACCCGGCCCGCGACGACCTGTACTTCGACGTCGTCCGGGCCGAGGCGTCCGAGGGCGACCTGGACCCGGAGGGCGAGTGTCACGCCGAGTTCCTGGGCCTCGCCGACGCCGTCCGCCTCGACGTGCTCCACCCGTACGGAGGGCCAGGCGTCGCGGACGGTGGCCTTCCAGGCGGCGAGGTCCTTCGCGCCGGCGTAGTCGCCGGCCCCGCCCGTCAGCCGCCGGCGGGCCGTCGCGGCGGGGACGTAGAGCCGTTCGACGTACTCGCGGACCATCCGTCCGGCGAGCACCTTGGGCCCCAGGGTGACCAGGGTGTGCCGGACCATCGAGATCCAGCGGTGCGGCAGCCCGTCCGCGGCGCGGTCGTAGAAGCGGGCGGCGACCTGGTGTTCGATCAGGTCGTAGAGGGCGGCGGCTTCGATGTCGTCGCGCCGCTCGGCCTCCTTGCTCTCCGGGTCGAGGACGCCCTCGCCGGTGCCGCCGTCGGCGGTGGGGATGGCCCAGCCGTTCTGGCCGTCGTACCACTCGTCCCACCAGCCGTCGAGGATGGACAGGTTGAGGCAGCCGTTCAGCGCGGCCTTCATGCCGGAGGTGCCGCAGGCCTCCAGGGGGCGGAGCGGGTTGTTCAGCCAGACGTCGCAGCCGGGGTAGAGCGCCTTGGCCATCGCCATGTCGTAGTCGGGCAGGAAGACGATGCGGTGGCGCACGGCGGGGTCGTCGGCGAAGGCGACGAGTTGCTGGATGAGTCGTTTGCCGCCGTCGTCGGCGGGGTGCGCCTTGCCGGCGACGACGATCTGCACGGGCCGGTCGGGGTGCAGCAGCAGGGCCCGGAGCCGGGCGGGGTCGCGGAGCATCAGGGTGAGCCGCTTGTAGGACGGGACGCGTCGGGCGAAGCCGATGGTGAGGACGTCCGGGTCGAGGACGGCGCCGGTCCAGCCGAGTTCGGCGGCGCCGGCGCCGCGCTGCTGCCAGGAGGCGCGCAGTCGCCGGCGGGCCTCGTCGACGAGTTGGGCGCGCAGGGTGCGGCGCAGTTCCCAGACCTCGGCGTTGCCGATCCGCTCCAGGCCGGTCCACTGGCCGGCGGTGCCGACGGCCATGGCTTCCTCAGCGCGTTCCTGGCCGATCTCGGTGGCGCCGAGGCGGACCACGGCGGGGTCGATCCAGGTAGGGGCGTGCACGCCGTTGGTGATCGAGGTGATGGGGACTTCGGGCGCGTCGAAGCCGGGCCACAGGCCGCGGAACATCTCCCGGCTGACGGCGCCGTGCAGGGTGGAGACGCCGTTGGCGCGCTGGGCGAGCCGCAGGCCCATGGCGGCCATGTTGAACAGCTTGGGGTCGCCGCCGACCCAGCTCTCGGCGCCGAGCGCGAGCACCTGGTCGACCGGGACGCCCGGCAGTGCTGCGTCGCCGCCGAAGTGGCGGGCGACCAGATCGCGGTCGAAGCGGTCGATGCCGGCGGGGACGGGCGTGTGGGTGGTGAACACGGTGCCGGCCCGGACGGCCTCCAGCGCGTCGGCGAAGCCGAGGCCGGGGTGGGCGGTGGTGAGTTCGGCGATCCGTTCCAGGCCGAGGAAGCCGGCGTGGCCCTCGTTGGTGTGGAACACCTCGGGTTCGGGGTGGCCGGTGAGTCGGGCGTAGGTGCGGACGGCGCGGACGCCGCCGATGCCGAGCAGTATTTCCTGCAGCAGCCGGTGCTCGCTGCCGCCGCCGTAGAGGCGGTCGGTGACGTCGCGCTCGGCGGGGCTGTTGGCCTCGATGTCGGAGTCGAGCAGCAGCAGCGGGACGCGGCCGACCTGGGCGCGCCAGACCTGGGCGGCGAGGGTGCGGCCGCCGGGCAGGGCGAGGTCGATCCGGCAGGGGGCGCCGTCGCTCTCGCGGAGCAGGGTGACGGCGAGCGCGTCGGGGTCGAGCAGGGGGTAGCGCTCCTGCTGCCAGCCGTCCCGGCTGAGCGACTGGCGGAAGTAGCCGTGCCGGTAGAAGAGTCCGACGCCGATGATCGGGACGCCGAGGTCGGAGGCGGCCTTGAGGTGGTCCCCGGCCAGGATGCCGAGGCCGCCGGAGTACTGCGGGAGGGCGGCGGCGATGCCGTACTCGGGCGAGAAGTAGGCGATGCCGGCGGGCAGGCCGCTCTCGGGGTCGGCGGCGCTCTGGTACCAGCGCGGGCCGGTGAGGTAGTCGCGCAGGTCGTCGGCGAGGTCGCCGAGCCGGCGCAGGAACCGCCGGTCGCCGGCCAGCGCGGCCAGCCGGGCCGCGGGGACTTCGCCCAGCAGTCGGACCGGGTCCTCCCCGACGGCGGCCCAGACGTCCGGGTCGACGGAGCGGAACAGCTCTCTGGTCTCGGGGTGCCAGGACCAGCGGAGGTTCAGCGCGAGCTCGTGCAGTGGCTGCAGTTGTTCGGGCAGGACGGTGCGGACGGTGAACCTGCGGATTGCCTTCACGGCTTGAAGCGTAGCCCCGCCCATGCGCCTGACGGGGCGTCAACTTGCGGTCGCTGCACCCGTTCGGAGCAGCGTTGAGATCGTTCCGGGCGCGTGGTGGCAAATCCCGGCGCACGACAGGCGCAGGCAGGTAAAACACGCGCCGTCGGGTGTGAACTCCTGGGAACGGAGGTGTTGCGGGGGCCTGTTTCGGCGCTGCACACCGGCTGAAACCGCGTGCCTACCCGGCCGTACCTCTTGCCCGCGGTGCGAGGATGCAACAAGGTCGTGGGTGCCGCTGGTGCACGATCGGACGGTCGTCCCACCGCTGCCTCCGGCCGGTGCAGGTCCGGTTTTGACGTGCCACCACACTCCTTAGCCCATTCGGCCCCAGTAGGCGTGTCTTTGCGTGTCCTCGTTCCCCGACCGGTCGTTTTCCGGTGGGCTGGGTCACGCGGGGGCGCGCACCGGGCGACGCGCGCCGGGACACGTGCGTTCGGCGCGGCGGGTCCCGCTGCGGCGGTCGGCGGGCGAGGTGTCCGGGTCCGTCGACGCGGGGCCGGCTCGGGCCGCACGTCCTTCCTCACCCAGTAGTCCTCCCGGTACTCTCCCGGCGTCGTCCGCCGGGCAGAGCTGCCGCCGATCTCGGGCAGGAGCTTGGCATGCACGGCGACACGCGGGACCAGTCCACGGTACCGACGGACCACACCCCTGACGGACCGTCGACCGGGGAGCCCCCGGTGCCGGCCCCGCGCACCGCGGCGGCCCGCAGGCGGGCGGCCGCACCGGCCGACAAACGCGCGAGCACCCCGCGCAAGGCCGCGTCGAAACGGACCACCACCGTCAGGTCCGCCGCGGCCCCGCCCGCCGGCGCCCCCTCGGCCACCGCCGCCTCCGCACCCGCCGCACCCGCCGCACCCGCCACCGGCGGCACGTCGTCCCCGCACAAATCCCCGACCCGCCCCACCCGCACCAGAACAGAGAGCGACACCGTGATCGGCCGCATCCCCGTGCTTGACGTGACCCCGCTCGTCGACGCCGGCCGGCGTCCGGCCAAGGCCGTGGAGGGCGAACGCTTCCTGGTCTCCGCCACGGTGTTCCGCGAGGGCCACGACGCGGTGGGGGCCAATGTGGTGCTGCGCGACCCGCGCGGCCGGTCCGGACCGTGGACGCCGATGCGCGAGCTGTCCGAGGGCAGCGACCGCTGGGGCGCGTACGTGACGCCGACCGCGCCGGGCCGCTGGTCGTACCTGGTGGAGGCGTGGGGCGACCCGGTGGCGACCTGGCGCAGGCACGCGGCGGTGAAGCTGCCGGCCGGGATCGACACCGCGCTGGTACTGGAGGAGGGCGCCCTGCTGCTGGAGCGGGCGGCGGGCGGGGTGCCGAAGAAGGAGGGCCGGGCCCAGGTGCTGGCCGCGGTGGACGCGCTGCGCGACTCCGGCCTGCCGCCGCTGAGCCGCTACGCGGCGGCGCTGGTGCCGGAGGTGACGTCGCTGCTGGACCGCTTCCCGCTGCGCGAGCTGCTCTCGGCGACCCGCCCGCAGCCGCTCCAGGTGGACCGCAAACGGGCGCTGTTCGGCGCCTGGTACGAGTTCTTCCCGCGCTCGGAGGGCGCGGTGGTCGACCCGAACGGGGTGGAGCCGCCGGTCTCCGGCACCTTCCGGACGGCCGCCGAGCGGCTGCCCGCGGTGGCCGCGATGGGCTTCGACGTGGTGTACCTGCCGCCGATCCACCCGATCGGCCGGGCCCACCGCAAGGGCCCGGACAACTCGCTGGAGGCCGGTCCGCAGGACGTCGGCTCGCCGTGGGCGATCGGCTCCCCGGAGGGCGGCCACGACGCCGTCCACCCGGACCTGGGCACCCTGGAGGACTTCGACCACTTCGTCGCGGAGGCCGGCGCGCTGGGCCTGGAGGTGGCGCTGGACTTCGCGCTCCAGTGCTCGCCGGACCACCCGTGGGTGCACAAGCACCCGGAGTGGTTCAGCCACCGCGCGGACGGCACGATCGCGTACGCCGAGAACCCGCCGAAGAAGTACCAGGACATCTACCCCGTCAACTTCGACCAGGACTTCGACGGGATCGTCCGCGAGACGGTGCGGATCCTGCGGTTCTGGATGGGCCACGGGGTGCGGATCTTCCGGGTCGACAACCCGCACACCAAGCCGGTGAACTTCTGGGAGAAGGTGCTGTCCGACATCGCCCGCACCGACCCGGACGTGCTGTTCCTGGCGGAGGCGTTCACCCGTCCGGCGATGATGCACACCCTCGGCAAGATCGGCTTCCACCAGTCCTACACGTACTTCACCTGGCGCAACGACAAGGCCGAGCTGACGGAGTACCTGACCGGGCTGACCGGCGAGGCGGCCGCGTACATGCGGCCGAACTTCTTCGCCAACACCCCGGACATCCTGCCCGAGTACCTGCAGACCGGCGGCCCGGCGGCGTTCGCGGTGCGGGCGGTGCTGGCGGCGGCGCTGTCGCCGACCTTCGGGGTGTACGCCGGGTTCGAGCTGTTCGAGAACGAGCCCGCGAAGCCCGGTTCGGAGGAGTACCTGCACTCGGAGAAGTACGAGCTGCGGCCGCGCGACTGGACCAGGTCGGACTCCCTCGCACCGCTGCTGACCGCCCTGAACCGGCTGCGCCGCCGGCATCCCGCGCTGCAGCAGCTGCGGGACCTGCGCTTCCACCCCGTCGACAACGAGCGGATCATCGCGTTCTCCAAGAGCGCCGTCACCGAGGACGGCCTGGAGGACCGGGTGATCTGCGTGGTCAACCTGGACCCGCACCACGTCCAGGAGGCCACCGTCACGCTCGACGTGCCGGGGCCGCTGACGGTGCACGACGAGCTGACCGGCGCGACGTACGCCTGGGGCCGTCACAACTACGTCCGGCTCGATCCCTCTACCGGGCCGGCCCACCTCCTCACGGTTCGGAGGAACCCGCAGTGACAGTCAACGAGCCCGTCCCCGACACCTTCGCCGACACCCCCGCCCGGGACCGCGACCCCGAGTGGTTCAAACGCGCGGTCTTCTACGAGGTCCTGGTGCGTTCGTTCCAGGACAGCAACGGCGACGGCGTCGGAGACCTCAAGGGGCTCACCTCGCGGCTCGACTACCTCCAGTGGCTGGGTGTGGACTGCCTCTGGCTGCCCCCGTTCATGAACTCCCCACTGCGGGACGGCGGTTACGACGTCTCGGACTACCAGTCGGTGCTCCCGGAGTTCGGCAACCTGGCCGACTTCGTGGAGTTCGTCGACGCGGCGCACGCCCGCGGCATGCGGGTGATCATCGACTTCGTGGTGAACCACACCAGCGACCAGCACGCGTGGTTCCAGGCCTCCCGCAGCGACCCGGACGGCCCGTACGGCGACTTCTACATGTGGGCCGACGACGACAAGCAGTACCCGGACGCACGGATCATCTTCGTCGACACCGAGAGCTCCAACTGGACGTACGACCCGGTCCGCAAGCAGTACTACTGGCATCGCTTCTTCAGCCACCAGCCGGATCTGAACTACGACAATCCGCGGGTGCAGGAGGAGGTGATGGCGGCCCTGCGGTTCTGGCTGGACCTCGGCATCGACGGCTTCCGGCTGGACGCGGTGCCGTACCTGTACGCCCGCGAGGACACCAACTGCGAGAACCTGCCGGAGACCCACGACTTCCTGCGCCGGGTCCGCAAGGAGATCGACGCCAACTACCCGGACACCGTGCTGCTGGCGGAGGCCAACCAGTGGCCGGAGGACGTGGTCGACTACTTCGGCGACTTCGGCTCCGGCGGCGACGAGTGCCACATGGCGTTCCACTTCCCGGTGATGCCGCGGATCTTCATGGCGGTCCGCCGGGAGTCCCGCTACCCGGTCTCCGAGATCCTGGCGAAGACCCCGGCAATCCCCTCGGGCTGCCAGTGGGGGATCTTCCTGCGCAACCACGACGAGCTGACCCTGGAGATGGTCACCGACGAGGAGCGCGACTACATGTACGCGGAGTACGCGAAGGACCCGCGGATGCGGGCCAACGTGGGCATCCGCCGCCGGCTCTCCCCGCTGCTGGAGAACGACCGCAACCAGGTCGAGCTGTTCACCGCGCTGCTGCTCTCGCTGCCCGGCAGCCCGGTGCTGTACTACGGCGACGAGATCGGCATGGGCGACAACATCTGGCTCGGCGACCGGGACGGCGTACGCACCCCGATGCAGTGGACGCCGGACCGCAATGCGGGTTTCTCGTCCGCCGACCCGGGCAGGCTCAGTCTGCCGCCCATCATGGACCCGGTGTACGGCTTTCAGGTGACCAACGTCGAGGCGCAGCAAAGCAGTTCGAGTTCGCTGCTGCACTGGACGCGTCGCATGATCGAGATTCGCAAGCTCAACCCCGCGTTCGGCCTCGGCGGCTACACGGAGCTGCCCTCCAGCAACCCCGCGGTGCTGGCCTTCGTGCGCGAGTACGAGGGCGACCTGGTCATGTGCGTGAACAACTTCTCGCGGTTCGCGCAGCCGACCGAACTGGACCTGCGGCAGTACGGGGGGCGGTACCCGGTCGAGCTGATCGGCGGCGTGCGGTTCCCCACCATCGGCGAGTGGCCGTACCTGTTGACGCTGGCCGGCCACGGCTTCTACTGGTTCCAGCTGCGCCAGTCCCCGGCGAAGGCGTCCGGGGCGAAGTAGCGGCGGGGGCCACTGCGCCACGCTCGTTCACCGAACGATCCCCAGGCCCCGACAGGCCCCGATCGGGACACCCCTTCCGCGGGCGCGCGAGTTGTTCCGCGCGCCCCCGGAGGTCTTCGCACCACCGCGTACGGAGAACAGCCCAACGGCCATCCACACGAAGGCGTGACACCGAGCCAGCGGCTCGCGTGCCGTCGCCGCCGCGCCGTCGAAATCCGGAAGAGTGAAGGGCCCGGCCACGACCCGTCGGGCAGCCGCCCGCTTCCGGGGAAAGGGAGTCATGTCCGAAACCTCCCGTTCTCAAGCCCACCTGCACCGTGATCCGTCCGCCGCCCCCGGGCCGGTCGGCACGCGGGCGCCGGGGGCCCGGAGAACCGCCGCGGGAGTCAGCGAGCTGGTCCAGGCGGCCCTGCCGCTGATCGCCGAATGGCTTCCCACTCAGCGCTGGTACGCCGGCAAGGGCCGGCCGATCGCCGCCCTGGTCCCGGTGATCGGCACGCCGCTCCAGGTCGGCGACCCGGCGCTGCTGCACCTGCTGCTGCGGGTGGAGCACGGCGGGGCGGCCGCCGGCCCCGGCGACGTCTACCAACTGCTGCTGGGCATCCGCTCGGAGCGGCCCGCGGCGGTCGGGCAGCGGGCGGTGCTGGGCCGACTGGCGGGCGGCACCTACGACGGCGCGACGCTCTACGACGCGGTGCACGACCCGGAGCTGACGGGCCGGCTGCTGGAGCACCTGGCCACCGGCGACCGGTTCGGTTCGCTGTCGTTCCGCCGCACCCCGGGCCCGGGCCTGCCCGGCAACATCCCGGGACGGGCGTCCACCGCCGAGCAGTCCAACTCCTCGGTGATCTACGACACCGCGTTCATCCTGAAGCTGTTCCGCCGGATCAGTCCCGGGACCAACCCCGACCTGGAACTGTCGCTGGCGCTGTCCCGGGCCGGCTCGACCCGCATCCCCCGGGTCGCCGCCTGGTTCGAGTGCCGGCTGGAGCGCTCCGAGCCCGCCACCCTGGGCCTGCTGCAGCGCTACCTGCCGGACGCCGAGGACGGCTGGGAGCTGGCGCTCGACCAGGTCGCCCGGCTGAAGGGCGACCCGTCGCCGGGCAACTTCGCGATCGAGGCGCACCGGCTGGGCCGGGCCACCGCCGAGGTGCACCGGGTGCTGGCCCGCTCGATGCCCACCACCCGGCTGGACCGGCCGCGGATCGCGGAGCTGGCGGGCGCGATGGCCGACCGGCTGGACGCCGCGGTCACCGCGGTGCCCGGCCTGCTGCGCTACCGCTCCGCGCTGCGCTCCGCCTTCCAGCAGCTGACGGCCGCCCACCTGGACGGGCTGCTGGTCCAGCGCATCCACGGCGACCTGCACCTGGGCCAGGCGATGCGCACCCCGCAGGGCTGGGTGCTGCTGGACTTCGAGGGCGAGCCGGCCAAGCCGCTCGCCGAGCGCCGCCTGCCGCAGCCCGCGCTGCGGGACGTCGCCGCGATGCTCCGCTCCTTCGACTACGCGGCCGCCCACCTGCTGGCCGGCGCCCCCGCCCAGGACCCGGAACTGGCCCACCTGGCCGCCGCCTGGGCGGTCCGCAACCGGGCCGCGTACTGCGCCGGGTACACCGCGGGCGGCGGCGCCGATCCGTCCGCGTCCCCGGAGCTGATGCGCGCGCTGGAGATCGACAAGGCCGTGTACGAGGTGGTGTACGAGGCACGGCACCGGCCGAGCTGGCTGCCGATCCCGCTGGCCGCGATCAACCGGCTGGCCGACTCCGCCTGACAGTCCGCCCGGCCTCCCCGGCCGGGCGGTCCGCTCTCCCGGCAGTAACCCCGACCCGTTCGCAGGAATCCAGGAGGCCTCCGCCGTGACCCCGCTCGGTCCGCTCGACCCGTCCCTGCCGGCCGACCGCCAACCGGCTGTCCCGGCCACCTTCCGGAACGGCGAGCACGGCAGGGGGGCCGGCCGGCAGTCCCCGACGAAGCCCGCGCGGCCGGCCGGCGCGGCGCCGAAGAGCCCGGCGGCGGCCGCTCCCCGAAGGGCCGAACGCCCGGCGAAGTCCCGTCCGGCACCCGCCCGGCCCGCTCCGGGCTCGGCGCTGCGCCTGCCGGAGGCGCCGCTGCCGCCCGGCGAGGTGGAGCGCCTGGTGTCCGGCGCGCACCACGACCCGCACGCCCTGCTGGGGGCGCACGCGCTGCCGACGGGCACCGCGATCCGGGTGCTGCGCCCGTTCGCCGAGCGGGTGGTGGTGGAGACCGCGCTCGGCCCGGCCGAGCTGACGCACCAGCAGGCCGGCCTGTTCACCGGCCTGCTGACGGGCCGGCGGTTCCCCGCCTACTCGCTGAAGGTGACGTACCCGGGCGGGGAGCCGCTGGAGCAGCAGGACGGCTACCGGTTCGCCCCGACGCTCGGCGAGCTGGACCTGCACCTGATCTCGGAGGGCCGGCACGAGCAGCTGTGGCACGCGCTCGGCTCGCACGTGCGCACCGTGGACGGGGTGGCCGGCACCTCGTTCGCGGTGTGGGCGCCGAACGCCGTCGGGGTCCGGCTGGTCGGCTCGTTCAACCACTGGAACGGCACCGCGCACCCGATGCGCTCGCTGGGCTCGTCCGGCGTGTGGGAGCTGTTCGTGCCGGGCCTCGGCGAGGGCGCGCAGTACAAGTACCAGATCCTGACCCGCTCCGGCCGGACGGTGGAGAAGGCCGACCCGCTGGCCCGCGCCGCCCAGTGCCCGCCGGACACCGCCTCGGTGGTGACGGTCTCCCGCTACGAGTGGCAGGACGCCGAGTGGATGGCGGCGCGGGCGCACATCGTCCACCACCGGGCCCCGATGTCGGTCTACGAGCTGCACCTCGCCTCCTGGCGGCCGGATCTGACGTCCTACCGGCAGATCGCCGAGGTGCTGCCCGGCTACCTGACCGAACTGGGCTTCACCCACGTCGAGTTCATGCCGGTGATGGAGCACCCGTTCGGCGGTTCCTGGGGCTACCAGGTGTCCGGCTTCTACGCCCCGACGGCCCGGCTCGGCACCCCCGACGACTTCCGCCACCTGGTCGACACGCTGCACCGGCACGGCATCGGCGTGCTGGTCGACTGGGTGCCCGCGCACTTCCCGAAGGACGACTTCGCACTGGCCCGTTTCGACGGCGAGCCGCTGTACGAGCCGGCCGACCCGCAGCGCGCCGAGCACCCGGACTGGGGGACGCTGGAGTTCGACTACGGCCGCACCGAGGTGCGCAATTTCCTGGTCGCCAACGCGGTGTACTGGTGCGAGGAGTTCCACGTGGACGGCCTGCGGGTGGACGCGGTCGCCTCGATGCTCTACCTCGACTACTCCCGCGAGGGCGGCGGCTGGTCGCCCAACCGGTTCGGCGGCCGGGAGAACCTGGACGCGGCGTCCTTCCTGCAGGAGATGAACGCCACCGTCTACCGGCGCTGCCCGGGCGTGCTGACCGTCGCCGAGGAGTCCACCGCCTGGGACGGCGTCACCCGGCCCACCGACACCGGCGGCCTGGGCTTCGGCCTGAAGTGGAACATGGGCTGGATGCACGACTCGCTGGTCTACATGTCCAAGGAGCCGGTGCACCGCAGGTACCACCACAACGAGATGACCTTCTCGATGGTGTACGCGTACTCGGAGAACTACATCCTGCCGATCTCGCACGACGAGGTGGTGCACGGCAAGCAGGCGCTGGTCTCCAAGATGCCCGGCGACTGGTGGCAGCAGCGCGCCAACCACCGCGCCTACCTGGGCTTCATGTGGGCCCACCCGGGCAAGCAACTGCTGTTCATGGGGCAGGAGTTCGCCCAGGGCGCGGAGTGGGAGCACGAGAGCGGCCCGCAGTGGTGGGTGCTGGACGAGGCGTGGGAGGCGCACGCCGACCACCGGGGCGTGCAGCGGCTGGTCGGCGACCTGAACCGGGTCTACCGGGACACCCCCGCGCTGTACGAGCAGGACACCGTCCCGGCCGGGTTCCGCTGGCTGGACGGCGGCGCGGCCGACGACAACGTGTTCTCCTTCGTCCGGTTCGCCGCCGACGGCGGCCCGCTGGTGGCGGTCTGCAACTTCTCCCCCGTGGTCCGGCACGGCTTCCGGGTCGGCCTGCCCCGGCTGGAGGGCGGCGAGCAGCTGTGGGAGGAGGCGCTGAACACCGACGCCGAGCGGTACGGCGGCAGCGGGATCGCCAACTCCCTGCCGGTGAAGGCGGAGGGCGCGCAGTGGAACGGCCAGCCCCGTTCGGCGGAGCTGGTGCTGCCGCCGCTGGCCACCGTCTGGCTCCGTCCGGCCCGTTGACCGCCCGACGCGCCGTCGGTCGGACACGGAGGACTTCCGGCACCCCCGGGCGGCCCTAACGGCAGTGCCGCAGCCCGGTCCGAATGTCGTACGAAGGTATGGTCAAGATGACCGCAGCCTGAGAAAGACGGACGGAGAGTTCCACCGTGGCGAGCAGCGTGTACGTGACCGGGATCGACCGGGGGGACGGCCGACAGGTCGTGGAACTCGGGGTCATGGAACTGCTGACCCGTCAGGTGGACCGGGTCGGGGTGTTCCGGCCGCTGGTGCACACCTCGGACAGCGGACAGTCGGCCACCGACCACGTGGTGGAGCTGCTGCGCAGCCGCTACCGGCTGGACCTGCCCACCACCGAGCTGTACGGGCTGACCTACGACGAGGCGGCGGCCCTGCAGGCCGCCCGCGGCCAGGACGAGCTGGTCTCCGTCCTGGTCGACCGGTTCCACCAGCTGGAGCGGCGCTGCCAGGCGGTGCTGGTGCTCGGCACCGACTACTCGGGCACGAACATCCCGGACGAGCTGGCCTTCAACGCCCGGCTGGCGAACGAGTTCGGGGCGGCCGTCCTCCCGGTGGTCGGCGGTCGGCAGGACGACCCGCAGGCCGTGGTCGCGGAGGTCCGCAACGCCCATCGGGCCTACCGCGACCTGGGCTGCTCGATCCTGGCGATGATCGCCAACCGGGTGGCGCCGGGCGTCAAGCAGCAGGTGCAGCGGGCGCTGACCGAGAAGCTCCCGGTGCCGGTGTACGTCGTCCCGGAGGAGCCGTCGCTGGCCGCGCCGACCGTGGCGCAGCTGGTCGAGGCGACCGGCGCGACGGTGCTGCTCGGCGACGCGGCCGGGCTGTCCCGGGACGTGCGGAAGTTCGTGTTCGGCGGCGCGATGCTGCCGACCTTCCTGAACGCGCTGTCCGACGGCACCCTGGTGGTCACCCCGGGCGACCGGGCGGACCTGCTGATCGGCGCGCTGGCGGCGCACGCGGCGAGCTCCCCGCCGATCGCCGGCGTGCTGCTCACGCTCGGCCAGCACCCGGGCCCGGACGTGATGGCGCTGGCCTCCCGGCTCGCCCCGGGCACGCCGGTGGCGGAGGTCGAGGAGGGTTCCTGGCTGACCGCCACGACGCTCACCCACCTGGAGGGCCGGATCGGCCCGAACAGCCCGCGCAAGGCCGAGATCGCCCTCGGCCTGTTCGAACTGCACGTCGACACCGCCGAGTTGACCAGCCGGATCGAGCTGACCCGCTCCGAGCGGGTGACCCCGATGATGTTCGAGCACGCGCTGCTGGAACGGGCCCGCGCCGACCGCCGGCACATCGTGCTCCCCGAGGGCGCCGAGGACCGGGTGCTGCGCGCCGCCGAGGTGCTGCTGCGCCGCAACATCTGCGACCTGACCCTGCTCGGCGAGCCGGAGGCGGTGCACCGCCGGGCCGCCGCGCTCGGCATCGAGTTCCCGCAGGCCGGCGACTCCGGCACCCGGCTGCGGATCGTCGACCCGGCGGCCAGCCCGCTGCGCCAGCAGTTCGCCGAGCTGTACGCCAAGGCCCGGGCGCACAAGGGCATGACGGTCGAGCGGGCGCTCGACGTGGTCACCGACGTCTCGTACTTCGGCACCCTGATGGTGCAGGAGGGCATCGCGGACGGCATGGTCTCCGGCGCGGTGCACTCGACGGCGGCGACCATCCGCCCGGCGTTCGAGGTGATCAAGACCTCGCCGGACGCTTCGATCGTCTCCTCGGTGTTCTTCATGTGCCTGGCCGACAAGGTGCTGGTCTACGGCGACTGCGCGGTCAACCCGGACCCGGACGCCCAGCAGCTGGCCGACATCGCCGTCCAGTCCGCCGAGACCGCCGCCCAGTTCGGGGTGGAGCCGCGGGTGGCGATGCTGTCGTACTCGACCGGCACCTCGGGCTCCGGCGCGGACGTGGACAAGGTCCGCAAGGCCACCGAGCTGGTCCGCGCGCTGCGCCCGGACCTGCTGGTGGAGGGGCCGATCCAGTACGACGCGGCGGTGGATGCGCGCGTCGCGCAGACCAAGCTGCCGGGCTCGCCGGTGGCGGGCCGGGCCACCGTGCTGGTCTTCCCGGACCTGAACACCGGCAACAACACCTACAAGGCGGTGCAGCGGTCGGCCGGCGCCATCGCGGTCGGCCCGGTGCTGCAGGGCCTGAACAAGCCGGTGAACGACCTGTCCCGGGGCGCCCTGGTCGAGGACATCGTCAACACCGTGGCGATCACCGCGATCCAGTCCCAGACCCAGTCCGCCGAGGGAGGCGCGCAGTGACCACCGGTACCCGTGTCCTGGTGCTGAACGCCGGGTCGTCCTCGGTGAAGTACCAGCTGATCGACATGCTGGACGGCTCCCGGCTGGCGTCCGGCCTGGTGGAGCGGATCGGCGAGGTCGAGGGCCGGCTGCTGCACCTGCCGCTGACCGGGGAGCCGCGCGAGTCGGTGCGGCGGTTCGCCGACCACGACGGGGCGCTGCGGGCGGTCGCCGACGAGCTGGCCGCGGACCTGATGGGCCTGGACTCGCCGGAGCTGGCGGCGATCGGCCACCGGGTGGTGCACGGCGGGCTGCGCTTCACCCGGCCGACGCTGATCAACGACGCGGTGGTGGCGGAGATCCGCCGGCTGATCCCGGTGGCGCCGCTGCACAACCCGGCGAACATCACCGGCATCGAGGTGGCCCGCTCGATGCGCCCGGACCTGCCGCAGGTCGCGGTGTTCGACACCGCGTTCCACGCCACCCTGCCGGAGCACGCGGCCCGGTACGCGATCGACCGGAAGACCGCCGACGAGCACCGGGTGCGCCGCTACGGCTTCCACGGCACCTCGCACCAGTACGTCTCCCGGGCGACCGCCCGGCTGCTGGGCCGCGACCCGGCCGAGCTGAACGTGATCGTGCTGCACCTGGGCAACGGCGCGTCGGTGTCGGCGGTGGCCGGCGGGGTGTGCGTGGAGACCTCGATGGGCCTGACGCCGCTGGAGGGCCTGGTGATGGGCACCCGTTCCGGTGACGTGGACCCGGGCCTGGTGTTCCACCTGCACCGGGTGGGCGGCCTGACCGTCGATCAGATCGACGACCTGCTGAACCGCCGCAGCGGCCTGCTCGGCCTGTGCGGCGACAACGACATGCGCGAGGTGGTGCGCCGCGCCCAGGACGGCGACGAGGACGCCAAGCTGGCCTTCGACTCGTACGTGCACCGGATCCGCCGCTACCTGGGCGGCTACTACGCGGTGCTGGGCCGGGTGGACGCCGTCGCCTTCACCGCCGGTGTCGGCGAGAACTCCGCGGAGGTCCGGGCGGCGGTCTGTGCCAATCTGGAGGAGCTGGGAATTTCGGTGGATCCGGAGCTGAACGCGGTGCGTTCGCGCCACGCCCGGGTGATCTCGCCGTCCTACGGCCGGGTGACCGTCGCCGTGGTGCCCACCGACGAGGAACTGGAGATCGCCCAGCAGACGTTCGCGCTGGTCCACGAGGTGTAGGGCCGACGCGGGCTGACTACCCGTCAGTATCCCATCCCTCGGAATGTTCGTTGGCGATATCTGACGATTCGAGCCGAATGCATCGATAACACGAACGGATAGACTGACGGATATGCGCCGAGCGAAAATTGTCTGCACCCTGGGTCCTGCCACGGACTCCTACGAACAGCTGAAGGCCATCGTCGAAGCGGGCATGAACGTCGCCCGACTGAACATGAGCCACGGCTCCCACGCCGAGCACGAGGACCGGTACCGCCGCGTCCGCCAGGTGTCGGAGGACACCGGCCGCACCATCGGCGTGCTGGCCGACCTGCAGGGCCCCAAGATCCGTCTGGCGACCTTCGCCAACGGCCCGGTGACCGTTGACAACGGCGACACGTTCACCATCACCACCGAGGACGTCCCCGGTGACCAGTACATCTGCGGCACCACCTACAAGGGCCTGCCCGGTGACGTGAAGCCCGGCGACCCGATCCTGATCAACGACGGCGTCATCGCCCTGGAGGTCGTCAGCGTCGACGGCCCGCGGGTGCGGACCGTGGTGGTCGAGGGCGGTGTGCTCTCCAACAACAAGGGCATCAACCTGCCCGGCGCGGCGGTCAACGTGCCCGCGCTGTCCGAGAAGGACAAGGACGACCTGCGCTTCGCCCTGCGACTGGGCGTCGACATGGTCGCGCTGTCGTTCGTCCGCAACGCCGCGGACATCGACGACGTCCACAAGGTCATGGACGAGGTCGGCATTCGTGTGCCGGTCATCGCCAAGATCGAGAAGCCGCAGGCCGTCGAGGCGATGGAGGAGATCGTCCTCGCCTTCGACGCGATCATGGTGGCCCGCGGCGACCTGGCGGTCGAGTACCCGCTGGAGAAGGTGCCGCTGGTCCAGAAGCAGCTGGTCACGCTGGCCCGCCGGAACGCCAAGCCGGTGATCGTCGCCACCCAGATGATGGAGTCGATGATCCACGCCTCGCGCCCGACCCGCGCCGAGGTCTCCGACGTCGCCAACGCGATCCTGGACGGCGCGGACGCCGTGATGCTGTCCGCCGAGTCCAGCGTCGGCAAGTACCCGGTCGAGACCGTCAAGACCATGAGCAGGATCGCCGAGAAGGCCGAGGAGGAGCTGCTCTCGCAGGGCCTCCAGCCGCTCAACCCGGGCCGCAAGCCGCGCACCCAGGGCGGCTCGGTCGCCCGCGCCGCGTGCGAGCTGGGCGACTTCCTCAACGGCCAGGCCCTGATCGCCTTCACCAAGTCCGGCGACACCGCCCGCCGGCTGTCCCGCTACCGCTCGCCGATCCCGGTGATCGCCTTCACCCCGGACGTCGCCACCCGCAACCAGCTCTCGCTGAGCTGGGGCGTCGAGGCGTACGTCACCGAGCAGGTGGCCACCACGGACGCGATGGTCGAGCAGGTCGACCGCGAGCTGCTGAAGCTGGGCCGCCTCGCCGAGGGCGACACCGTGATCGTCACCGCCGGCGTGCCGGTCGGCATCCCGGGCACCACCAACATGGTCCAGGTCCACCACCTGGGCACCCGCGGCGGCCGCTGACACCGGCGGCACCCGCACGAGAAGGCCCCCGACGGTTCGCCGTCGGGGGCCTTCTCGCAGCTGACGACGGCTCAGCCGTCGTACGGCTCCTTGTCGTTGAACAGCCGCATGCCCGGGATCTTCAGGTCGCCGCCGAACTGGCCGGCCTGCACCGCCTTGGCGCCGGTGAGCGTCAGGTCCAGCGGGATCGGCACCGCGCCCAGCAGGTCCCACAGCCACTTCGGCAGGGTGTCCGGGGTCAGCGTGATCTCGCCCAGGTCGATCGGTATCGGCAGGCCGTAGATCGCCGCCAGGTGCCCGGACAGGCTCTCCACGTACATGGTGATCGGGCCGTTGCGCATGGTGGAGGTCGATCCCTCACGGCTCTTCACGTGGAAGGTGAGGCCCGGGATCTGGATGGTCGACATGTCCAGGTTCTCGATGTCGACGCTGTCGGTGGTGAACTTCAGCACCCGCTTGGTGCCGCTCTCCGTGGTGACGTCGTAGACGCCGTTGAAGACCGAGCCGTGCAGCGCCAGCCGGGTCGAGTGCAGCACCCAGTTCTGGTCCGGCACCACGTGGCCCTTGGGCGCGGCCTTCGCCGCCAGGCCCCGGGTGCTCACCAGGCAGTTCGGGTCGGCCGACGCCGACGCCGAGGCGGACGCGGATGACTTCGGCGCCTTGGTCGACGGGGCCTTCGTGCCGGTGGCGGCCGGCTCCGACGGCCCGGCCGGGGCGTCCGGCGCGGCGGGCGCCCCGGTGGCCGGCCGCCCGGTCGCCGAGGGGCTCGGGGCGGCGGACGGCTTCGCGGTGGGGCTCGGGGTGGCGGTGGGCGCGGGGGACGCGGCCTTCGGCGCGGTCGACGGGGTGGCGGTCGCGGCGGCGCCCGGGTGGATCAGGTTGTTCCACCAGTCGTCGATGGCCCCGGCCTGCTGCACCCCGGTGCCCGCCGGAGCGCCGTTCGGCGTCACGTGGGCGGCGGACTGCACGCCGGCCGAGCCGGTGAACACCGCCGGCACCGCGGCGGCACTGCCCGCGGGCGCCTGCCCGGACTGCGCGGCCGTCGCCTGGCTCACCGAGGAGTCCGGCTGCACCGCGATCTCGCTCTTCGGGACGGGCGTCTCCTTGAGCACGGCGTCCGGGCTGCTCGCGCAGGCCCCGGACTGCGGGTCGGCCGCCACCGCCAGGGTCGGCGCGTAGGCGGCGCCGACCAGCAGCGCGGTCGGCACGGCGGCGATCGCCAGCGCCCGCCCGCGCAGCCGGGACCGCACGCCCTCGCGTGGCACCGCGTGCCGCGGACCGGGAACCGCCGGCTTCTCCGAGTCGGTCACCGCTGCTCCCCCTCCGCGTGCGCTGTCGGTGCGGCTCCGTACTCCAGCGGCTGCTCCGCCGCGGCCTGCGCGGGCAGCTGCGCGGTCGGCGCGGCGTCCTGGGGCGCGGCCGCCGTCCCGGCCGCCGTCTCGGCCGACTCCGGCCCGGCGGCCGGGAGCGGCTGCAGCGGCGCCCAGGAGACCAGCAGGCCGCCGGCGATCAGGCCGGGGATCGCGCCCATGCCGAAGCCGCCCAGGTTGGAGACCGGGATGGAGATCAGCGCCAGGATGGTGGTCGCCACCCCGCAGAACACCCGCACCACCGGCTGGAACCAGACGGTGACGCCGAGCACCATCATCAGGAGGCCGATCAGCAGCGAGCCGGCCCCGGCGGTGGTGGCCATCGCCACGGTCAGGCCGCCCAGCGTGAGGTGGGCGTACGGGAAGTACAGGATCGGGAGGCCGGCGATCACGGCCAGCAGGCCACCCCAGAACGGCCGGGTGCGCCGCCAGGCGCGGAACCCCCGCCGGCCTCGACGGACCAGGCCGGCCGGGTCCTCGGGCCAGGCTTCGACGGTTGCGCTGGACATGGTGCGACTCCTCGATGGTGGGTCCGAGGGGGAAATACGGATGGCCCCGGGTATGCCGGGGTGCGGCCCGAGGGAACGGCGCGATGCCGCCCCCTCGGACCGGTGGTCCACGGTCGGGCCCGCCTGACGGGCCGTCAGTCGCGGACTAGTAGCACTCGTTGGCGCCCTGGGTGATGTTCAGGCTCAGGCCCGGGAGCGTGAAGGTGCCCGCCGAGGTGGCCCAGGCGGTCTGCTGGACCTTCGACAGGTCCGCGGTCTTGGCGGACTGCGCGAAGCCCTGCGCGCCGGTCGGCACCTTGCCGCCGTCGTTCTTGAGCTTGTCGATGGCCGAACCCTGCAGGGTGCCGGCGTCCTGGCCGATGTTGATGCTGTGGAACTCGGCGTCGGCGTTCAGCTGGTTCATGTCGATCAGCAGCTGCTGGGCGTGAACCTGCTTGGCCTCGTCGGGGCTGTTGCCGGCCTTGAGGACCAGGGTCCACTTGCCGAGCGGGCCGAGGTCGGTGACGACCGACTGGCACAGGTTCTGCAGCCGGGCGGTGTCGAACGCCGAGATGGCGACCGGGTGCGCGGTCTTGCCGTCGGCCTGCATGTCGACGCCGCCGAACTGCGAGAAGTTCTCGCCGTGCAGCTGGTCGACGGTGACCTTGAACTGCTGGCCGGAGACCGCGAACGAGGCCGCGAGCGCCGAGTTGGCCAGGGAGACGCCGATCGCGGCGGTGGCCGCGACGCTGGGCACCATCACCAGGGCGAAGCGCTTCCAGCGGGTCTTGCCGTAAGACGTGGACATGCGAGTCCTCCTTCTAGGACGTACATCTCCGGCCGTTCCGGTGCGTCCCGCACCCGGTTCGACCCGAAATGGGAGAGAGCTACGTCCTCGGTAGCGGAGAGCGCCTGGCGCCGTGGGGACGGCATGGGCGATCACCCCGAGCGACAACCGTGCGAACGCGCGGGATGCGCGACCGCCGAGGCCAGGAACCGCCGCGTGGGATCTGCGGTTACCCCCCTGCCCTCACCCGGTGGGGACCCTCGCAGTGGAGGGACCGGGCGTCGCCGATCGTGCTCGAATACCGGGCGGAGCACAAGGGGTGCGTTACTGACGGGTAATCCAACAGTGAACGCGTTCGCTCAGGGGATCGAAGGCCCGGCTGCGCAGCGTGACGAACGACTCGGACCGTCGGGGCCGTGACCCCCGCAAACGCAGACGAAACACCCCTCCTCCGTCACGCACCGCGACGAAGAAGGGGTGTTATCAAGATTTGGTAAACCTGCCCGGTTCACCCGCGAAAGTCGTCAAATCGCCGACGACACCGCAGGTCATCCGACGTGTCACCGAGTGCCGTCAGAACAGCACCCGGGCCAGGGCCTGACGGGCCGCCACGGTGCGCGGGTCCTCGGAGCCGATCACCTCGAACAGTTCCAGCAGCCGCAGCCGCGCGGTGTCCCGGTCGTCGCCGAAGGTCTTCGCCACGGTGTCGACCAGCCGGCCGAACGCGTCCTCGACGTGCCCGCCGACCAAGTCCAGGTCGGCCGCCCGCAGTTGGGCCTGCACGTCCTTCGCGTCGGCCGCCGCGTCGGAGCGCACCTGCTGCGGGTCGAGCTTCTCCACCCGCTGCAGCAGCTGCGCCTGGGCCAGGCCGAGCTTCGCCTCGACGTGGCCGGGCCGCTCGCTCAGCACGTTCTGGTACGCCTGCACCGCGCCGCCCAGGTCGCCCCGGTCCAGCGCGTCGTGCGCGGCCTCCAGCGCCGGGTCGGCCGGCACCCGCGGCGCCGCCTCCTCGCCCGCGCCCGCACCGCCCGCGGCGGTGCCGACGATGCCGAAGCGCTGCTCGGCGACCGCGATCAGCTGGTCCAGCACCTTGCGGACGTTCGACTCGTTCTCGGCGCCCTGGAACAGCGGCACCAGCTGGCCCGCCACCACGGCCATCACGGCCGGGATCCCCTGGATGCCGAACTGCTGGGCGATCAGCGGGTTGGCGTCCACGTCGATCTTGGCGAGCACGATCCGGCCCGCGTACTCCTCGGCGAGGCGCTCCAGGATCGGGCTCAGCTGCTTGCAGGGACCGCACCACTCGGCCCAGAAGTCCACCACCACGGGGACCTCGGTCGAGCGCTGGACCACCTCCGACTCGAAGGTGTCCTCGGTGACGTCCAGCACCAGGGGGTAGTCCGCGAGCGCCGGGGCTTCGCCCGCCGCCGCCTGCCGGGCCCGCTCGGCCCGGGTCTGCTCCGCCTTCTGGGCGGCCTCTCCGGCCGCCTTCACCGCGGCGAGGTCCACCGCACCGCGCAGGGCGGAGCTGTTGAGACGCGAATTCCGTGACTGCATGGCTCTATCCTCCCCCGCCGGAGCCGGTACCGGACGCCATCCGCCCGGAAATGCCGAAACCCGGACGACCCGCCTCCCCCGGCGGAGCCCGACCGTTCGGGCGCGGATCCCCATCCACGCCCCGTGCCCGCCCGATCCCAGAGGGCAGGGCACGTTGGTTGTCGCTCTTTCGCTACTGGTCGTAGCGTATCTGCCCGACGGGCTCCCCCCGCAAGCCCCAACCGCCCTCCGGAAGCGTGAGCTGTCCCACTTTCCGACCCCGGGCGGGTGTCGGGCAGCGCCGCAGGTCGCTACCGTGGGCCCACCAAGTTACTTCTGAGTAAATTCGCTGAGGAGGCGCGGTGGCCCCCACCACCCGGCAGCCCGCCGAGCACCCGGACCCGCCGGCCGCCGTCACCCCGCCGCCCACCCGCGGCAAGGGCCGCCCCCGCAGCGCCGCCGCCGACCAGGCCATCCTGGACGCCACCCGCGAGGCACTCGCCGAACTCGGCTGGGGCGGACTCACCATGGGCGACGTCGCCCAGCGGGCCGGCGTCGCCAAGACCACCCTCTACCGCCGCTGGCCGTCCAAGAGCGAGCTCGTGGTCGACGCCATCGCCAGCCTCTTCGACCAACTGGAGTGCGCCGACCGCGGCAGCCTGCAGGCCGACATCGAGGCCGTGGTCGCCCGCTTCGCCGAGCTCCTCACCCTCCCCGAGACCCAGGCCGCCCTGCTCGCCCTGTTCGCCGAGGGCAGCCGCGACGTCCAACTCCGCCACCGCATCCGCGAACGGATCGTCCAGCCGCAGAAGGTCCTGGTCCAACTCGGCCGGGCCAACGCCCAGGCCCGCGGCGAGATGGACCCCGACCGGGACCCGGCCACCGCCGACGAGGAGATCGACATCATCTTCGACACCATCGCCGGCACCGTCGAGCACCGCCTGCTGGTGAGCGGCGAACCCGTCACCCCGGACTGGATCCACCGCTTCACCACCCTGCTCCTCAACCCCTTCCCGGGGCTGCTGCGCTGACGGCCGCTCAGCTCGGCAGCGCCAGCGCGGCCAACCGCGCCGGATCGTTCAGCACGTCGATCCGGGCCACCCGGCCGCCCACCACGGTGAACGCCATCACCGACACCGGACGGCCCTCCCGGACCGTCAGCACGCCGTAGGCGCCGTTCACCAGCACCAGCCGCGCGAACGGCGCCAGGCTCCGGAACCCGGCCGCGGAGGCGGCGATCGCCGCACCGCCGCGCAGCACCCGGGACAGCTCCACCAGCGCACCGCCGTCCGAACGCAGCACCGCGTCCGGCGCCAGCACCCGGACCAGCGCCTCGAAGTCGCCCTCCCGGGCCGCCGCCAGGAACGCCTCCACCGCGCCCCGCTGCACCGCCGGATCCCGATCGGGCTCCGGCGCCCGCTCCTTCACCCGCTTGCGCGCCCGACTCGCCGACTGCCGCACCGCCGCCGGGGACTTCTCCAACAACGGCGCGATCTCCTCGAACGGCACCGCGAACAGATCGTGCAGCACGAACGCCAACCGCTCCGCCGGCCCCAACGTCCCCAGCACCACCTGCAGCGCCATCCCCACCCGGTCCCCCAGCAGCGCCACCGCCTCCGGATCGTCCCGCTCCGGCGCGGCCAGCACCGGATCCGGCACCTGGGTGTCCAGCTCCTCCTCCCGCCGCCGCGAACGGCTGCGCAGCTCGTTCAGGCACACCCGCGACACCACCGTGGTCAACCAGCCGCCGAGGTTCTCCACCTCCTCCGCATGCCGGTCCAGCCGCAACCATGCCTCCTGCACCGCGTCCTCGGCCTCCCCCAGCGACCCCAGCATCCGGTACGCCACCGCCCGCAACCTGGGCCGCTGCGCCTCGAACCGCTCCGCGAGAAGAGCTCCCCCGCTCATCTGTCACATCCCTTTCCCGGTCGGGGTCACCACTGCAGACACCCACTGTGGCAGGCCGGACGATCACGCCGACGGCCGGAACGGAGCACACGCCATGAACATCCTCGTCACCGGCGGCACCGGCACCCTCGGCACCCTCGTCGTCCCGCAACTCCTCGAAGCCGGCTGCACCGTCCGCGTGCTCAGCCGCCGCACCCGCCCCGACAGCGACGGCGTCCACTACGTCCGCGGCGACCTGATCGCCGGCACCGGACTGGCCGAGGCACTGGACGGCGTCGACACCGTGCTGCACCTCGCCGGCGGCGCGAAGGGCGACGACACCGCCGGCCGACGCCTCGCCGACGCGATGGCCCTGGCGGGCGGCGTCCGGCACGTCGTGATGGTCTCGGTGATCGGCGCCGACACCATGCCGATCGGCTGGTTCCGCGCCAAGCGGGACGCGGAACGCGCCCTCGCCGACAGCGGCGTGCCCTGGACGGTGCTGCGAGCCGCCCAGTTCCACACCCTGGTGCGCACGATGGCGGGCAAACTCGGCAAACTCCCCGTGCTGCCCGACCCGAAGGGGCTGCGCTTCGAGCCCGTCGACCCTCGCGAGGTCGCCGACCGCCTGGTCGCCCTCACCCTCGCCGCCCCCGCCGGCCTCGTCCCCGACCTGGCCGGCCCCCGGGTGTACGCCTTCGCCGACCTCCTCCGCCCCCGCAGGACGCTGCGCGTGCCGCTCGCCGGAAAGATCGGCCGCGCCTACCGCGACGGCCGGAACCTCGCCGGGCCGGGAGCGACCCGCGGCACCCGCACCTGGGAGGCGTTCCTCCTGGAGAACAGGTAGCACCGCGGGCGCCGGGGGGGGTACCCCGGCGCCCGCGGTCCCTCAGAAGCTGGCGTTCTCCCGGTACGTGCCCCACTCGTCGCGCAGGGCGTGGCAGATCTCGCCGAGGGTGGCTTCCGCGCGGACGGCCTGGAGCATCGGTTCGATCATGTTGGCGCCGGAGCGGGCGGCGGCCAGCATCGCGTCGAGGCCGGCGCGGACGGCGGTCTCGTCGCGGTGCGACTTGCGGTCGGCGAGGACGCGGACCTGCTCGCGTTCGACCTCGTGGCTGACGCGGAGAATTTCGAGCTCGGGGGTGACGCTGCGCGGGTGGCAGTTGACGCCGACGACCTTCTTCTCGCCCTTCTCCAGGGCCTGCTGGTACTGGAAGGCGGCCTCGGCGATCTCGCCGGTGAACCAGCCCTCCTCGATGCCGCGCAGGATTCCGGAGGTCATCGGGCCGATCGGGTGGTCGGCGGCGCCCTTGTCGAGGATGCGGCGGAAGATCTCCTCGACCTGCGCCTCGATCTTGTCGGTGAGCGCCTCGACGTACCAGGAGCCGCCGAGCGGGTCGGCGACGTTGGTGACGCCGGTCTCCTCCATGATCACCTGCTGGGTGCGCAGCGCGATCTCGGCGGCCTGCTCGCTGGGGAGGGCGAGGGTCTCGTCCAGGGCGTTGGTGTGCAGGGAGTTGGTGCCGCCGAGGACGGCGGAGAGGGCCTCGACGGCGGTGCGGACCACGTTGTTGTACGGCTGCTGGGCGGTGAGGGAGACGCCGGCGGTCTGGGTGTGGAAGCGCAGCCACTGCGCCTTCTCGGTCCGGGCGCCGAAGTGGTCGCGCATCCAGCGGGCCCAGATCCGGCGGGCGGCGCGGAACTTGGCGATCTCCTCGAAGAAGTCGAGGTGGGCGTCGAAGAAGAACGACAGGCCGGGGGCGAAGACGTCCACGTCGAGGCCGCGGGAGAGGCCGAGTTCGACGTAGGCGAGGCCGTCGGCGAGGGTGTAGGCGAGTTCCTGGGCGGCCGTGGCTCCGGCTTCGCGGATGTGGTAGCCGGAGACCGAGAGCGGCTTGTAGGCGGGGATGCCGCTCGCGCAGTGCTCCATCAGGTCGCCGATCAGGCGCAGGTGGGGCTCGGGGGCGAAGAGCCACTCCTTCTGCGCGATGTACTCCTTGAAGATGTCCGTCTGCAGGGTGCCGTTGAGGACGGCGGGGTCGACGCCCTGGCGTTCGGCGGCGACCAGGTACATGCAGAAGATCGGGACGGCGGGGCCGGAGATGGTCATCGAGGTGGTGACCTCGCCGAGCGGGATGCCGGCGAACAGCACCTCCATGTCGGCGGCGGAGTCGATGGCGACGCCGCAGTGGCCGACCTCGCCGAGCGACTTGGCGTCGTCGGAGTCGTAGCCCATCAGGGTGGGCATGTCGAAGGCGACGGAGAGGCCGCCGCCGCCCGCGTCGAGGATCATCCGGTAGCGCTCGTTGGTCTGCTGCGCGTTGCCGAAGCCGGCGAACTGGCGGATGGTCCAGGCGCGGCCGCGGTAGCCGGTGGGGTGCAGGCCGCGGGTGTAGGGGTACTCGCCGGGCCAGCCGATCCGCTCGAAGCCCTCGACCGGCTGGCCGGCGGGCGGGCCGTAGACGGGCTCGACGGTCTCGCCGCTCAGCGTGGTGAAGTCGGCGTCGCGCTTGCGCGCCTTGTCGTACCGCTGCTGCCAGCGCTGCCGGCCGGCTTCGATCTGCTCGGCGTCCATCGGCTCCGACTCCGCTCCGTGCGGCCGCCCGGTGGGTGGGCGGCACAACTACTTGGATGTCCTACTAATTTACTCGGACGTCCTACTATCTGTCGATGCCCGGCGGCCGGAATCGAACACACGAAGGGCGCCCCTCCCGAGGGGAGGGGCGCCCGGCAGAGCGGTGTGCGGCGGGTCAGGCGGCGGCCGGCTCCGCGGCGATCAGCGGGGCGATCTCGCGGCTGACCTTGCGCTCGACGAAGAACACAGCGGTGGGGATGGTACCGGCCAGCAGGACCCAGGCGAGCTTGCCGATCGGCCACTTGGCCTTGGTGCCGAGGTCGAAGGCGAGCACCAGGTAGATCACGTACAGCCAGCCGTGCGCGATGCCGACCGCGGTGGTGAAGCCCGCGGCGCCCGACATGTCCAGGGCGTACTTGGCGATCACCCCGGCGGTGAGCAGGATCAGGAGGACGCCGGTGATGTAGGCCATGGCGCGGTAGCGGGTCAGCACACTCTGCTTCATGCCATCGAGGGTAACCGGCCCTACGAGTGCTCCCGGCCCGGGCCCTCCTGGTGCGGCAGGTCGAAGTCGCCGGCCGCGACCCGCAGTGGGCGGAGCAGTTCGAACACCTCGCGGCAGGCGTCCTCGTCGTAGCCCTCCAGGCCGAATTCGACGGTCATCAGGTCGCGGGTGGCGTGTTCGACGACCTGGCGGCCGCGGTCGGTGATGGCGGCGAGAACGCCGCGGCCGTCGAGCGGGTTGGGGCGGCGGGCGACCAGTCCGGCGCGCTCCAGGCGGTCGACGGTGTTGGTGACGCTGGTGGGGTGCACCATCAGCCGCTCGCCGATCTTGGACAGCGGGAGTTCGCCGGAGCGGCTGAAGGTGAGCAGCACCAGGGCCTCGTAGCGGGCGAAGGTCAGGCCGTAGGGCTTGACCACCGCGTCGACCCGGGCCAGCAGGATCTGGTGGGCGCGCATCACCGAGGTGATCGCCGCCATGGCCGGCACCTTGCCCCAGCGTCGGGTCCAGAGCTGGTCGGCGCGGGCGATCGGGTCGAAGTCGAGGGCGAGGGGCTTGGGCACGACCCCACCGTACCCGCGGGGCGGGGCGGGGGTAGCAGGTGTCCACGATGGTGGACAAGGCCCGCCTGTTGGCGGGTTCGCGCCAAACAGACGACCGCCACCGGTTGGCCGCCTTTTACACCGGATATTCCGTCACTATTCAGTGAAAACCCGGGAGTTGGGTCGAGGCCCAGCCCGCAGCGCATCGTTCGCGGTGAAACCTCCGATTTCCTGACCGTCCCATTGCCGGGCCGCTGGCGAGAGTTTGCCAATAGTTGCCGGGGCGCTGTTCCCGGATTTGAACGGTTGTCATGCTTCTGCCCAGCCCCGTTCGACACGTCGGCCCCACCCCACCGGCGTCCGTCGTTCAGACCGCACGGAGCTGCACGTCAGCACCCGTATCCGCCCCAGCAGGCACTGACCCCCGGTGCCCCGGAACGTGGTGCGACCGCGCACGCGGTTGATCCGGAAGGAACCCGTACGTGAAGCGAAAGCTCGCTGTCGGAGCCGTTCTCTCTGCCTCGGCCCTGCTGGCCGGCGCGATCCAGGTGAGTGCCGGGATCGCACAGGCCGCCCCGAACCCGGCCGCCCAGAACGCCGCCGCCCAGAACCGCGGCAACGCGCTGGCCCTGGCCGCCTCGCAGGCCCCCTCCGCCGCCAAGGCCCTGGGCCTCGGCGCCCAGGAGAAGCTGGTGGTCAAGGACGCCATCGTCGACGCCGACGGTACCCGTCACTTCCGTTACGAGCGCACCTACGACGGACTGCCCGTGCTCGGCGGCGACCTGGTCGTCCACCAGGACGCCAAGGGCCAGGTCCGCTCCTCCGACAAGGCCGTCTCCGGCAGCCTGGCCCCGGCCTCGCTGAGCCCGAAGCTGACGGCCGCCCAGGCCGCCGGCAAGGCGACCGGCGCAGTGCAGTCCACCGTCGGCATCAGCAAGGACTCCGAGGCCGCCCTCACCTCGGTCTCCGGCGCCACCGGCAACGCCGAGCTGGTCGTCTGGGCCGCCGACGGCGCCCCGCGCCTGGCCTACCGCACCACCGTCGAGGGCGTGCGGGCCGACGGCACCCCGAGCCGCCAGAAGCTGGTCACCGACGCCAACACCGGCGAGGTCCTCTCCACCCACGAGGAGATCGAGACCGCCAACGCGACCGGCACCGGCAACGGCGTCTTCGTCGGCAACGTCTCGCTGACCACCACGCTGACCGGCAGCAACTACACGCTGAAGGACGCCACCCGCGGCAACCAGTACACCACCACGCTGGCGGGCAAGACCTCCGGCAGCGGCACCCTGTACTCGAAGACCACCAACTCCTGGGGCAACGGGCTGGCCTCCAACAAGGAGTCCGCGGCCGTCGACGCCCAGTACGGCGCGGCCGTCACCTGGGACTTCTACAAGAACACCTTCGGCCGCAACGGCATCCGCAACGACGGTGTCGGCGCCTACAGCCGGGTCCACTACGGCAGCAACTACGTCAACGCGTTCTGGGACGACAGCTGCTTCTGCATGACCTACGGCGACGGCACCTCCAACACCCACCCGCTGACCGAGCTGGACGTCTCCGGCCACGAGATGAGCCACGGCGTCACCTCCAACACCGCCGGCCTGAACTACTCGGGCGAGTCCGGCGGCCTGAACGAGGCGACCTCCGACATCTTCGGCTCCATGGTGGAGTTCTACGCCAACCTGTCGAAGGACGTGCCGGACTACCTGATCGGCGAGCTGATCGACATCAACGGCAACGGCACGCCGCTGCGCTACATGGACAAGCCCTCCAAGGACGGCGCGTCCGCCGACTACTGGTCCTCCACGGTCGGCAACAAGGACGTCCACTACTCCTCGGGCGTCGCCAACCACTTCTTCTACCTGCTGGCCGAGGGCAGCGGCGCCAAGACCATCAACGGCGTCAGCTACAACTCGCCCACCTACAACGGGGCGACCCTCACCGGCATCGGCCGGTCCCAGGCCCAGCAGATCTGGTACCGGGCGCTGACCGTCTACATGACCTCCACCACCAACTACAAGGCCGCGCGCACCGCGACCCTGAACGCGGCGAAGGACCTGTACGGCGCCACCTCCACCCAGTACAACGCGGTGGCGGCGGCCTGGACCGGCGTCAACGTCAACTGACCCCCAGCGGGTAGCGCAAAAGCTCGCGGCGGTCGGGCCTCCCACGAAGAGGCCCGACCGCCGCGCACCACGTTGTGGGGTCAGGCAGCGGCCGGCTTCGCCGCGTCCAGCTCGCCGCGCTCCTCCTTGGCCAGCATCCGCTCGGCGAAGAAGCCGCCGGTGGGCAGCACCGACAGCACGAACATCAGCAGCGCGCGCTTCGGCTCCCAGCGGCGGGCCTGGTACGCCTGCACCAGGAAGACCACGTACAGCACGAACAGCACGCCGTGCACCATGCCCATCACCGGCACGCCGTTGAAGCTGGTGGTCCGCTTCAGCACCGAGCAGATCAGCAGCAGGATGAACGACAGGCCCTCAGGGCCGGAGACCAGGCGCAGGCGGTGGACGGCGGCGATGCTCTTCACGGGATTCCTCACAGGCACGGCGGGCGGCGGTGTTTGTGAACGGATGCACAAACCATGCCTATTATCACCGACCCCCGTTCCGGCCGACCCCGGACCCCCTATCCTGCTGTGCTGCGCGCGGCCTGACCGGCAGGCCCGCGAACCCACGGGGGGACGCACGACATGCTGAGGCGAGACTGGGACCGGCACACCTGTGCCCGGCGCGGCCACATCACCTACGCACCCGACGAGACCGACCTGAGGACACGGCTGCACGCGAGCACCGCCCTCGGCACCGCCTGGCGCTGCCTGCGCTGCGGCGACTTCGCCCTCGGCGAGCCGCACGGCTCCGGCCCCGCCGACGAGGCGCCGCTGGTGCCCCGCGGCAAGGCCCTGCGCGACCTGTTCATCCTGCGCTTCCTGGCCGTCGAGCGGCTGCTGCGCGGCCTGCTGATCGTGGTCGCCGCCTGGGCGGTGTGGAAGTTCTCCAACAGCCAGGACGCGGTGCACCGGATCTTCGACGAGAACCTGACCGTCTTCAAGCCCGTCACCGACCACTTCCACTACGACCTCGACCACTCGCCGATCGTCGACACCATCCGCAAGACCTTCGACTACCGGCACGACACCCTGATCTACGTCGCCGTCGCGCTCGTGGTGTACGCGGCGGTCGAGATCGTCGAGGCGTTCGGCCTGTGGTGGGGACAGCGCTGGGCCGAGTACCTGACGGTGGTCGCCACCGCCGCGTTCCTGCCGCTGGAGGTCTACGAACTCACCGAGCACGTGAGCGTGCTGAAGATCTGCACGCTGCTGCTGAACATCGCCGCGGTGCTCTGGATCATGCTCTCCAAGCGGCTGTTCGGCCTGCGCGGCGGCGTCGTCGCGTTCGAGGCCGAGCGGCACTCCGCCTCGCTGCTGGAGGTGGAGACCTCCGCCGGGGCGCTGCCGCAGGCCGCCTGACGGCCCGTCCGATGTGCCGGTTCCGTACCAGCCCGGCCCGGCCCTCTCCCCACACCGGGGCGAGGGCCGCTACATTCCGGAACGTGGCACAGTTCCGACTCCAGGGGTCCAAGGTCCTCGCCGTCGATCTCGCCGGGGACACCGTCAAGGCACGCAACGGCTCGATGGTCGCCTACACCGGACAGATGGGCTTCAAAAAGCTCACCGGCGGCGGCGACGGCCTGCGCGGCATGGTCACCCGCCGGCTCACCGGCGAACGCATGGAGGTCATGGAGGTGAAGGGGCAGGGCACCTGCTACTTCGCCGACAAGGCCACCGAAATCAATCTGGTCCGGCTGAACGGCGAAACGCTGTTCGTCGAGTCCGACAACCTGCTCTGCACCGAGGCGACGCTGCGCACCGGCACCTCCTTCACCGGCCTGAACGGGATGGCGAGCGGCAACGGCCTGTTCACCACCAAGGTCGAGGGCCAGGGCTGGGCCGCCGTCACCTCGAACGGCCCGGCGGTGATACTCCGCGTCACCCAGGGCCTGCCGCTGCGGGTCGACCCCGGCGCGTACATCGCGCACACCGGCAACCTGAACCGCGCCCTCAAGTCCGGCGCCGGCTGGACCACGCTGATCGGCGAGGGCGGCGGCGAGGCCATGCAGGTCGAGTTCACCGGCGAGGGCCTGGTCTACGTCCAGCCCTCCGAGCGCCTGACCTTCGGAGGCAACGCCTGATGGCCTTCACCCTGATCAACCACAAGATGGTCTCCGCCCAGGTGTTCCCGGGCCGGCGGATCCTGTCCCAGCGCGGCGCGATGCTCGGTTACACCGGCGAAGTCACCTTCCGGCCCAACCTGATGGGCGGCCAGGGCGGCGTGATGTCGATGATCGGCCGCCGGGTCGCCAACGAGGACACCCCGCTGATGACCGTCGAGGGCCACGGCACCGTGATGTTCGGCCACGGCGGACACCACGTCCACGTCATCGACCTGGCCGGCGACACCCTCTACGTCGAGGCCGACCGGCTGCTCGCCTTCGAGGACAGCCTCCAGCAGTCCACCATGTTCATGGGCCAGCAGGGCGGCCTGATGGGCGTGGTCCGCGGCCAGGTCACCGGACAGGGCCTGTTCACCACCCAGCTCAGCGGCAAGGGCGCCGTCGCCGTCATGGCCCACGGCGGTGTCGTCGAACTCCCGATCTCCCCCGGCCTCCCCGTCCACGTCGACCCGCAGGCCTACGTCGCGCACCGCGGCCAGGTCACCAACAAGCTCTCCAGCGCGCTCGGTTGGCGCGACATGATCGGACGCGGCTCCGGCGAGGCCTTCCAACTCGAACTCTCCGGACACGGCATGGTGTACGTGCAGGCCAGCGAGGTGAAGCTCTGATGACCTACCCGCCGATCCTTCAGACCCCCGGCGGCGACGGCCCGCAGATCTGGGACCCGCACACGCTGCCCGTCAACGACAACGTCAACCCGTACTGCTTCTCGGTGAACCTGAACGGCGCGTACTACCTGCAGAAGGGCAAGATGATCGCCTACTACGGCGAGATGCGCTTCTCCGGGATCGGCCGCGGCGTCCTCGACCGGGTCCTCGAACAGAACTTCAACTCCCCGCTGCACGCCTCCGACTGGGTGGTCGCCGAGGGCCGCGGCACGCTCCTCCTCGCCGACCGCGCGTACGACCTCAACTCGTACGACCTGGAGGACGGCAACCTGACCGTCCGGTCCGGGAACCTGCTGGCCTTCGAGCCCACCCTCCGCCTCAAGCAGTCGATCATCCCCGGGTTCCTCACCCTGATCGGCACCGGCAAGTTCGTCGCGGCCTCCAACGGGCCCGTGCACTTCGTCGAACCGCCGCTGCGGGTGGACCCGCAGGCCCTGGTCGGCTGGGCCGACTGCCCCGCCCCCTGCCACCACTACGACCACAGCTACCTGCACGGCGTCCTGGGCGGCATCCGGCACCTGACCGGGATCGGCGGCGCGAGCGGCGAGGAGCACCAGTTCGAGTTCATCGGCGCGGGGCAGGTGCTGATGCAGTCGTCCGAGACGGTGCTGGCGGAGAAGTCGGTCGGCGTCGTCGGCGAACAGTCGGCGGTCCCGCACCAGCAGCCGACCCAGGCCGCACCGGGGCTCGGCAACCTGCGGGACCTCGGCCGCCAGTTCGGGCTTTAGCAGACAGCAGAGGGCGCACCACCAGGGGCGCGTGGGGGTCCCTCACAGCCCTGGCGGGCCGGGAGGGACCCCCACGCGCCCCTGTCCTCGCGCCCACTCTCCCTCACAGCGCTGTGAACTCGACCGGGAGGGAGACGAGCGCCCGGTGGACCGGGCCCTGGCGCCAGCGGATCCGGTCGGTGGGGACGGCCAGGCGGAGGTCGGTGAGGCGGCTGATGAGGTACTCGATCGCGGTGACGGCCATCAGGACGGCGGGCTGGCGGGCTGGGCAGCGGTGCGGACCGGCGCCCCACGCGAGGTGGGCGTAGGAGCCGCCGAGGGACTCGCTCTCGGAGGCGGGGAGCGCGGCCTGCGCGTTCGCGGAGGCGTAGGAGATCAGCACGGGCTGGTCGGGGGCGATGGCGGTGCCGTGGAAGACGATGTCGTGCCGGGCGTAGTGCGGGGCGAAGTTGGACAGCGGCGGGTCGGTCCAGAGCACCTCGTTGACGGCGTCGTGCGCGCTGAGCGCGCCGCTGTGCAGGGAGCCGGCGTAGCGGTCGTCGGAGAGCATCCGCAGCAGCGCGTTGGCGGCGAGGTTGGCGGTGGGTTCGTGGCCGGCCATCAGGGTCAGGGTGATGTGCCGGACGACCTCGTCGTCGGCGAGTCGCGCCGGGTGGTTAATGAAGGCGGAGATCAGGTCGTGCCGGGGTGCGGTGCGGCGTTCGGCGACCAGGCCGGTGACGACGGCGACCAGGTCGGCGTACGCGGCGATGGCGCCGGTGGAGGACTCGAAGGAGCGGTTCATCGCGGCGCTGATCCGGTCGAGGTCCTGGTCGGGGATGCCGTACCAGGAGCAGAGGATCAGCAGCGGCAGCCGGTAGGCGTACTGGGCGAGGATGTCGGCCTTGCCGGTGTGCGCGAATTCGGCGATGAGCTGTTCGGCGACGGCGGTGGTGTCGCGTTGCAGCAGGTGGGGTTCGATGATGCCGACGCTGTCGGTGATGACCTGCCGGTAGCGGGCGTGGACGGCGCCGTCGTTGAAGAGTGCGGTGGGGCGCCAGCCGAGCATCGGCATGATCGGGGAGTCGGCGGGCTGGGTGGCCTGCCAGACGCGGGAGTCGCGGGTCCAGGTCTCGGTGTCGCGGAGGACCTCCAGGGCGACGTGGTAGTCGGTGACCAGCCAGGCGTCGACGCCGGGGGCGAGTTCGACGGGGGCGAGCGGTCCGCGGTCGCGCAGCCGGGCGTAGTGGGCGTGCGGCTGGGCGGCGAACTGCGGGCCGTAGAGGGCGGTGCGGGTCATGGGGCGGTCTCCTGGGGGAGGCGGTCCAGGACGTGCTCGGTGAGGGCGATCAGCGCGTCCAGGCAGCCTGCGCGTTCCCGGGCGTCGCACTCGATCAGCGGGGTGGCGGGGTCGAGGTCGAGTGCGGCGCGGATCTTGTCGAGCTCGATCGGCGGGGTGTCGGGGAAGCGGTTGACGGCGACCGTGTAGGGCAGTCCGGCTTCCTCGATGAGGTCCATGGCGTCGAAGGCGTCGGCGAGGCGGCGGGTGTCGGCGAGGATCAGCGCGCCGAGGGCGCCGCGGGCGAGGTCTTCCCAGAGCGGCAGGAAGCGGCGCTGGCCGGGGGTGCCGAACAGGTAGAGGACGAGGTCGCCGGCGGGCAGGGTGAGCCGTCCGAAGTCGACGGCGACGGTGGTGGCGGTCTTGCCCGGGGTCCGGCTGATGTCGTCGACGGGGACGCCGTGGGCGGTCATGGTCTCCTCGGTGTGCAGTGTCGGGATCTCCGACAGCGAGCGCACGAAGGTGGTCTTCCCGACCCCGAACGGCCCGGTGACCATGAGTTTCATCAGGATCGGGTCGGTGGCGGGGAGGTACACGGGGCTGCTGCCCGTGCTACTTGAGGGCGCGGAGTCCACTGAGGAGCCTTTCGGCGAGGTCCCGGTTGACCGGCTGGGCGGAGGGGATCGGCGCGCGCACCTTGAGGGCGCCGCGCTCGGCCAGGTCGGCGGCGATGAAGACGGTGGCGCTGACCGGGAGCCTGAGGTGGGCGGCCGCCTCGGCGACGGTCAGTGCGCCGGGGCGGACCAGCTCCCATAACTGGCGGTGTTCGCCGCCGAGTCCGGCGGGCAGGTCGGCGGCGGCGTGCAGGATGCTGAGCCGGTCGAGGCTGTGCCGGCCGGCGGCGGCGGTGCGGCCCTGGGTGGCGAGGTAGGCCGGGACGAGCCGGCGACGGGGCCCGCTGGGTGTGGTCATGTCCCGCTCGCCTCCCGGGCGGGGCTGGCGAGGGCTCTGGCGAGCGCGGCGACCTGGACCTGCATCTGGTAGGCGATGGTGCCGAGGTCGGCGCCGGGGAGGGCGAACACCGCGAGCGAGGAGTTGGCGCCCGCCGGGGTGACCACGGCGTAGCCGAGGTCGGACTCGACGACGGTCTGGGTGAGCCGGACCTGCTCGGCCTCGGTGAAGGCGACGGTGAACGCGCGGGCGGCGGCGTGCAGCGAGGCGGTCATCGCGGCGACCCGGTCGGCGTTGTCCCGGCCGAGGTCGGCGGAGTGGCCGGTGACCAGGCCGTCGCCGGTGGCGATGACGGCGTTCTGCACGCCGGGCAGGTCGAGCAGCGGGGTGAGGACCCAGGAGAGGTCCTCGGTGTGGCGGCGGAGCTGGGTGGTCACGGGGTTTCGACTCCTTCGGGTGCGGCGGGTCCGTCGGGGCCCGGGCTGTGGTGGACGGCGCTGCGGCCGGCGAGGGTGCCGGACTGCAGGGCCGACCACGCGGAGCGGGCCCGGTCGGGGGTGCTGCCCGCCGGGGACGGGAGGGCGGGCGGCGCGTCCTGCTGCGGGACGCGCGGGCTGCGGCGCTTGCGGGTGGGCAGCGCGTCGCCCTCGTCGAACACCGGTGTGGTCTGGGTGATCGGGCGGGGGGCGAGCGCGGAGAGCGGGGCGGCCGGGTCGGTCAGCGTGAGCAGGTCGGCGGGCAGCCGCAGGATGGCGCGCACGCCGCCGTACGGGGACGGCTCGACCCGGCAGCCGAAGCCGAACTGCCGACAGAGCAGGCCGATCACGGCGAAGCCGGCCTGCGGCGGGTCGCCGAGTTCGGTGAGCAGCACCTCGGCCTGGCCGCCGAGCAGGTCGCCGGCCCGTTCCAGCTGGTCGGGTTCCATGCCGACGCCCATGTCGTCGACCACCACCAGGGCGCCGGAGCTGCCCTGTTCGATGGAGACCACCACCCGGGTCTCGGGGTGCGAGTAGGCGGTGGCGTTGCCGAGGATCTCGGCGAGCGCGATGGCGACGGGTTCGGCGGCCCGGGCGGCCACCGCGAGGCGCGGTTCGCGCAGGTGGTTGGTGATCTCGATGCGGGCGTAGCCGGCCACCCGGGACTGTGCGCCGACGCAGAGTTCGGCGAGCGGCGAGTCCTCCCGGGTCATGCCGGGCCAGGCGCCGGAGAGCACCGCGAGGGACTGGACCCGACGCAGCGTCAGTTCGTTGCGGAAGTCGAGCGCCAGCAGTCGCGGGTCGTCGACGCTGAGCTGGATCTCCTCCAGCAGCGAGCGGACCTGGATCAGCAGGGCCTGGATCTTGGACGCGGCGCCGCGCAGCGCGGCCCGGGCGGCGGCGTCGGTGCGGTCGCGCTCGGCGAGCACGGCGCGGACGGCGGCGGTGAGCGCGCTCTCCAGGGCGTGCTGGAGTTCCTCGGTGCCGCCGGTGACGTCGAGCGGCCCGGGGACGGGCGTCCTGGGGTGGGTGAGCGCAGTGGTGGCGGCGGGCAGCCGCTCGTGCGCGAGGTGGCCGAGTTCGCGCACCGCGGCGGCGTACCGGGCGTCGGCGACGGTGCGGTGGGCCTCCGCGGTGCGGGCCGCGATGTCGGCGGCGTGGGTGCGTTCCTCGGCCGCGTCGGCCCGGGCGGAGGCCGCGCCGGCGCGGTCCTCCGCGGCCCGGGCGGTCGCCTCCGCCGCGCGGGCCGTGCCGTCGGCGGCGCGGGAGCGCTGCTCGGCCGCGTCGGCGCGGGCGCCCGCGGCGCGGGCCGAGGTCTCGGCGTCGCCGGCGCGCAGTTCGGCGGCCCGGGTGGCCCGGACGGCGCGGCGGAGGAGCCACAGCAGGGGCGCTGCGGCCGCGGCTGCGCCGGCCAGGACGTACACGATCACGACCATCGGATCCTCGGGGGTGTCGTCGTCGCGGGTCGGGGGTCAGGCGGTACTGGCGGCGGTCTCGGCGCCGCGCTGCCGGGCGAGGCCGGCCATCCGGCCGAAGACCTCCATCATGGCGGGCGGCTCGCTGCCGTCGAGGTGCCGGTACTCGGTCGCGATGGTGATCAGCAGCCGCTCGGGCAGGCCGAGTTCGGGGTAGCGGCGTTCGTCGATGACGGTGCGCGCGGCCTCGGCGGCCGGGACGCCGGCGGCGTGCAGGGCGTGCGCGCGGTCGCGGACGTGGCCGAGGTACTCGGCGTGGGCGCGCAGGTCGTGCCGGGTGAGCAGCGGGCCGTGGCCGGGGACGATCTTCTCGGCGCCGGTGGCGAGGATGCGTTCGACGGCGTCGATGACGTTGCCGAGCGGGCCGGCCCAGTGCACGGCGTGGTCACCGGGGCGGTCGGCGGTGGAGCCGAAGACGATGTCGCCGGTGAAGACGGTGGAGCGGGTGGGCAGGTGGACCATCAGGTCGCCGCTGGTGTGGGCCGGCGGGAGGCTGCTGACCTGCACCGGGATGTCGCCGACGCGCAGTTCGAGTTCGCCGGTGAAGACGGTGTCGGGCCGGATCGGCGGGGTGTCGGCCCAGTCGAAGCACCCGAAGTGCTCGTGCAGGTAGGAGCCGGTGTCGGTGGCCGGGTCGAGGCTCTGCAGCAGGGCGTGCTGTTCCTCGGGGGTCGGCTCGTAGGCGATGTGGTGCAGCGCCTCGTGGGTGGTGATGAGTTCGGCGTCGGGCAGGACGCCCGCGCCCCACATGTGGTCGCCGTTGGCGTGGGTGACGACGATCCGGTCGACGGTGACGCCGCGCGGGAGGACGGCGCGGGTGCGGTCGAGGAACTGGCCGGCCAGCGTGCGGTCGTACGGAGTGTCGATCCACAGTGCGGCGTTGCCGGAGGCGACCAGGCCGCAGTTGGCCAGGCCCCATCCGCGCTGCTCCGGCTGCCAGGCGTACACGCCGTCGGCTATCGAATGGAAGTTCGCGCTCCGCGTCGTCATGGGCGCGATTATGCCTAACATACCGTCACCGGCCGAGTGCGCCCCGAGAATTGAACATGCTCGTTTCAATTCGGCCAGGCGGGAGGGCGGTTGTGCGGGTACGGAGCATTCCGATCTTCGAAACGGCGACCATACACCGGCCCGCCCGTGTGAACTTGTACAAGATTGAACAACACGAGCTATACTCGGTCCCATGGATACACCTGTGACCGGAGCGCCGGCGGTCTCCCTCTCCCCCGCCGAGGAGGACACTCCGTGGCTCGACGCGCGTGAGCAGCGGTTCTGGCGCGCCCACCTGGAGGTCGGGAAGCTGCTCGAACACCAGTTGAGCCGGGAACTGCAGGCGCACAACCTCGCCATCAACGACTACGAGATCCTCGTGGTGCTCTCCGAGTCCCCCGAGCGCCGGATGCGGATGACCGACCTGGCCGCCGCCACCATGCAGTCCAAGAGCCGCCTCTCCCACCAGATCACCCGGATGGAGACGGCCGGCCTGGTGCTGCGCCAGGAGTGTCCCGGCGACCGCCGCGGCCTCTACGCGCACCTGACCGACTTCGGCTGGGAGACGCTGCGCAAGGTCGCCCCCGACCACGTGCGCAGCGTCCGCGAGCACTTCGTCGACCGCCTCACCGACGAGCAGCTGGACGCCATGTACGACGCCCTCGCCCCGATCGCCGAGCACCTGCGGGCGCTGCGCGGCCGGAGCTGATCACCGCCGCTCAGCCGGTGAGTTCGGCCACCAGCCGGTCGGCGGCCGTGTACGGGTCGAGGGTGCCCTCGGCGACCTGACCGGCCAGCGCGTCCAGGTGGCGGTCGCCGCGCAGGTCCCCGATCCGGGCGCGCAGCGCGGCCAGCGTGATCGCCTCGACCTCCTGGGCGGCCCGGCGCCGGCGGCGGGCCGCCAGCTCGCCGGTCTCGGCCAGCCAGCCGTGGTGCTTCTCCAGCGCATCGACCAGCTCGTCCACGCCTTCGCCGCGGGCGGCCACGGTCTTCACGATCGGCGGCCGCCAGTCGCCGGGCTGCCGGGACTCGCCCAGGCCGAGCATGTGGTTGAGCTCCCGGGCGGTGGCGTCCGCGCCGTCCCGGTCGGCCTTGTTGACCACGAACACGTCGCCGATCTCCAGGATGCCCGCCTTCGCGGCCTGGATGCCGTCGCCCATGCCGGGCGCGAGCAGCACCACCGAGGTGTCGGCCTGCGCGGCGATCTCCACCTCGGACTGGCCGACGCCGACGGTCTCCACCAGGATCACGTCGCAGCCCGCCCCGTCCAGCACCCGCAGCGCCTGCGGGGCCGCCCAGGACAGGCCGCCCAGGTGGCCGCGGGTGGCCATCGAGCGGATGAACACCTCCGGGTCGGTGGCGTGCTCCTGCATCCGCACCCGGTCGCCGAGCAGCGCCCCGCCGGAGAACGGCGAGGACGGGTCGACGGCGAGCACCCCGACCCGCTTGCCGAGCCGGCGGTAGGCGGTCACCAGCGCGGAGGTCGAGGTGGACTTGCCCACCCCGGGCGAGCCGGTCAGGCCCACCGTGTACGCCCGCCCGCTGTACGGGGCCAGCGCGGCCATCACCTCGCGCAGCTCGGGGGCGGCGTTCTCCACCAGGGTGATCAGCCGGGCCACCGCCCGGGGGCGGCCCTGCCGGGCCTGCTCGACCAGCGTCGCCACATCGGCCATCGGGTTGCTCCTCGCAGCAGAAAAGACGGGATCCCCGTGAGGCGGCGGCTGCCGCCTCACGGGGACTTGACGATCGGTCAGCCCTGCGCGGGGACCTTGACGATCAGGGCGTCGCCCTGGCCGCCGCCGCCGCACAGCGCGGCCGCGCCGACGCCGCCGCCGCGGCGCTGCAGCTCCAGCGCCAGGTGCAGCACCACACGGGCGCCGGACATGCCGATCGGGTGACCCAGCGCGATCGCGCCGCCGTTGACGTTGACGATCCCGTCGCTGACGCCGAGGTCCTTCATCGACTGGTGGGCGACGGCGGCGAACGCCTCGTTGATCTCGATCAGGTCGAGGTCGGCGACCTCCAGGCCCTCCTTGGCGAGGGCGTGCTTGATCGCGTTGGACGGCTGCGACTGCAGCGAGTTGTCCGGGCCCGCGACGTTGCCGTGGGCGCCGATCTCGGCGATCCAGCTCAGGCCCAGCTCCTCGGCCTTGGCCTTGCTCATCACCACGACCGCGGCGGCGCCGTCGGAGATCTGCGAGGAGGTGCCGGCCGTGATCGTGCCGTCCTTGGTGAAGGCGGGGCGCAGCCGGGCCAGGCCCTCGGCCGTGGTGTCGGCCCGGATGCCCTCGTCCTGGCTGAACAGCACCGGGTCGCCCTTGCGCTGCGGAATCGCGACGGGGACGATCTCGGCCTCGAACACGCCGTCGGCCTGAGCCTTGGCCGCCCGCTGGTGGGAGGCGGCGGCGATGGCGTCCTGCACCTCGCGGCCGATGCCCAGGCGGGTGTTGTGCTTCTCGGTGGACTCGCCCATCGGGATGTTCTCGTAGGCGTCGGTCAGACCGTCGTGCGCCATCGCGTCGAGCATCTCGATCGCGCCGTACTTGAAGCCCTCGCGGGACTTCGGCAGCAGGTGCGGGGCGTTGGTCATCGACTCCTGGCCGCCGGCCACCACGATGTCGAACTCGCCGGCCCGGATCAGCTGGTCGGCCAGGGCGATGGCGTCCAGGCCGGACAGACACACCTTGTTGATGCTGAGCGCGGGCACGCTCATCGGGATGCCGGCCTTCACGGCGGCCTGCCGGGCCGGCATCTGGCCGACGCCGGCCTGCAGCACCTGGCCCATGATCACGTACTGGACCTGCTCGCCGGTCACACCGGCCCGCTCCAGTGCCGCCTTGATCGCGAAGCCGCCCAGCTCCGCGCCGGAGAAACTCTTGAGCGAGCCGAGCAGCCGACCCATCGGCGTGCGCGCACCTGCGACGATCACAGAAGTAGTCATGGACGAGCCCCTTCGCGCGTCGGACCAGAGGGTATGGGGATGCGGTCAATGTACTGATCGGTCACCTCCGCGTCACCGCCGCGAGGATGTGATCAGCGCTACTGGCACCTTCAAGTGAACACCGTGCCAGTTCCGGGAAGTTCCACCACGGGAAACTCCGATGTGAGCAGACTCGCAAGGCGTGCCGCTGGCGTGCGGTCGCCGCGATGCGCTGCACTGAGTGCCACCCTTCACACGCCTTCGGAGGCCCCCGTGCTGACCCGCATCGACCACATCGGCATCGCCTGCTTCGACCTGGACCGGACCGTCGAGTTCTACCGGAACACGTACGGGTTCGAGGTGTTCCACTCGGAGGTCAACGAGGAGCAGGGCGTCCGCGAGGCCATGCTGAAGATCAACGACACCGGGGACGGCGGCGCGTCCTACCTGCAGCTGCTGGAGCCCACCCGGGAGGACTCCACGGTCGCCAAGTGGCTGGCCAAGAACGGCGAGGGCGTGCACCACATCGCCTTTGGAACCGCGGACGTCGACGGGGACGCCGCGGCGATCCGGGGCAAGGGCGTGCGGGTGCTGTACGACGAGCCCCGGCGCGGTTCGATGGGCTCGCGGATCACCTTCCTGCACCCCAAGGACTGCGGCGGCGTGCTGACCGAGCTGGTCACCGCCGCGGAGCCGGGCGAGCACTGACCGCAGGCCGTACGGGCCCCGGTCGGGGCCGGTACGGGGCCTGGCCGGGGGGCGAACAAGCAGTAACGAACCGGTCGGTAACTTCCGAAAAGGACCTCGCCCCCATTCCCCCCGGCACGGCTCCCACTACAATGCCCAGGTGCGCAGGTACCTCCGGTCCGCGCACCGCAGGGGAGTCCACGACGCGGGCACGGCCGAACGGTCGCCGTTCGGATCTGTCACCATTCTCCAGAGGCAACAGATCGCTCAGGAGTCCACCCGGACGGCGGAGCGATGGCAAGGACCGCCCGGTCCGGCCCCGGCACCTGCCCGGGAGCGGAACGGACCGGTCGAGGACGCGACCAGGAGATGGGCGGGACCGCGGAGTGCGGGGCTACGACCGCGTTGAGGATCACCTCTCCAAGTTCGAGGCCGAGCTGGAGAAGGCCCGCAAGGAGCGGGACAAGACGATCGAGCACGCCGACGACCTCGCCTACCAGGTGGAGGTGCTCCGGGCCAAGCTCCACGAGGCCCGTCGGCAGCTCGCCCAGCCGCGAGCCTTCGACTCCGTCTCCGGCCAGGCCGAACAGCTGCTGCGGAACGCCGAGATGCAGGCCGAGGCGCTGCGCGCCGACGCCGAGCGCCAGCTCCGCGAGTCCCAGGCCGCCACCCAGCGGATGATGGCCGAGGCCGCCGAGCGCACGGCCCAGCTGGAAGCCGAATTCAACGCCAGGCGCCGCCGGTTGGAGGAGGAACTCGCCGAGTTCCGGGCCGCCGCCGAACGCCACGTCAACGAAAACGTCAACTGGGCGGAGCAGACCCGCGCCGGAACCGAGCAGGAGGCCCAGCGCCTGCTCCAGGAGGCTCGCGCCGAGGCCGACCGGATGATGGCCGCCGTCCGCGCCGAGGCCACCGCGCTCGCCGACCAGGCCCGCGCGCAGACCGCCGCCGACGTCGACGCCGCCCGCGGCGAGGCCCAGGCCCGCGCCGAGGCCGCCCTGCTGCGGGCCCAGTCCGACGCCGAGCGCCTGCTGCGCGCCGCGTCCGAGCAGGCCCAGCAGACCGGCGCCCAGGCCGAGGAACAGCGCGTCGCCGCCACCGCCGCCGCCCAGCAGCAGCTGGCCGAGGCGCACGCCGCCGCCGAGCAGAAGCTCGCCGCCGCCGAAGCCGAGATCACCGCCCTCAAGCGGCAGGCCCTCGCCGACCAGGAGCGCGCCGAGGCCGCCCTGGTCGGCGCCCAGGCCGAGATAGAGCGGCTGCGCGCCGAGGCCCTCGCCGAGGCCGAGCGGGCCCGCACCGAGGCCGCCCGGATGCGCGAGGAGGCCCTCGCCGCCGCCGAACGCCTGCAGTCCGAGGCCACCGCCGAGGCCGAGCGCAAGGTCGCCGACGGCGACGCCGCCAGCGAACAGCGCTCGCAGACCGCCAAGGCCGAGATCGCCAAGATGGTGGCCGCCGCCACCCGCGAGGCCGAGCTGATCAAGGCCGCCGCGTCCACCGCCCAGGCCGAGGCGGACGCCGCGAAGGCCGCCGCCGCCGAGGAGAGCGAACGCCTGCGCGGCGCCGCCGAGTCGGTCGCCAACGAGCTGCGCGCCGACGCCGAGAAGGAGATCGCCGAGCACTGGACGGCCGCCGAGCGCAAGGCCGTCGAGCTCCACGAGCAGGCCGCCGCCGAAGCCGAACGCCTGCGCGCCGAGGCCGCCGAGACCGGCCGCGCCGAGGGCGCCAAGGACGCCGCGCTGCGCCTGGCCCGGGCCGCCAAGCAGGCCGAGGAGGTGCTCGCCCGCGCGACCACCGACGCCGAGGCCACCCGCCGCGAGGCCGCCGCCGAGGCCGAACGGCGGGTGGAGCACGCCAAGTCCGAGGCCGGCACGCTGCTGGAGCAGGCCCGCCAGGCCGTCGAGCAGGCGCAGAACGCCGCCATGGAGGACGCCGCCTCGATCCGCGAGCAGCTGGAGCGGATGCAGGCCGAGGCCGCCCAGGCCCGCGAGCAGGCCGAGGAGCACCGCTCCGCCGCCGCCGCCGAGGCCGAACGGGTCCGCTCCGAGGCCCGCCGGCAGGCCGCCGTGCAGATCGAGGAGTCCGCCAAGCAGGCCGAGGAACTGCTGACGGGCGCCAAGACCGACGCGGACGCGCTGCGCTCCGGCGCCGCCGACGAGGTCCAACGGCTGCGCACCGAGACCCGCGAGCAGGCCGCCGCCGTCCAGGGCCGGGCCGAGCAGACCCTGACCCGGGCCCGCACCGAGGCCGAGAAGCTCACCTCCTCCGCCGCACAGGCCCGCGACGAGGTGCTGGCCGCCGCGAAGACCGCCGCCGAGGCCACCCGCGCCGACGCCGAACGGGACGCCGCCCAGACCCGCGAGCAGGCCGAGGCCGCCGCCGCGACCGTCCGCGCCGAGGCCGACGCCACCGCCGAGGCCACCCGCGCCGACGCCACCCACTGGGCCGAACAGCACCGCGACGAGACCGAGGACGCCTGCCGGGCCGTGCGCGAGGCGGCCGAGCAGGTCGCCCGTACCGTCACCGAGCAGGCCGAGGCCGCCGCCCAGGCACTGCGCGACGAGGCCACCGCCGCCCGCGAGGCGGCCCGCGGCGACCTGGAGCGCGACCGGGCGCTGACCGCCGAGAAGCTGACCGAGGCCACCACGATCCGCGAGGCCGCCGACGGCGAGGCCGCCTCCGTCCGCAAGGCCGCCGCTCAGGACGCCCAGCGGGTCCGCGCCGAGGCCGACCAGCAGCTCACCGCCGCCCGCGCCGAGGCCGGAACGCTGGCCGCCGAAGCCGCCGCCGACCGGGCCGAGGCCGCGCAGCTGCGCGAGGACGCCGACGCCTACGACCGCGAGCTGCGGGAGACCGCCGACCGCGACACCGCCGAGCTGCGCGCCGTCGCGGACCGGGAGACGGCCGAGCTCCGCGCCACCGTCGAGCAGGAGGTCGCCGAGCTCCGCGCCACCGCCGACCGGGAGACCACCGAACTGCGCGAGCAGGCCGCCGTCTTCGACCGCGAACTGCGGGAGAGCGCGGCCGTCTTCGACCGCGAACTGCGCGCCATCACCGAGCAGGAGACGGCCGAACTCCGGACCGTCACCGAGCAGGAAGTGGCCGAGCTCCGGGCCGACGCCGAGCGGGACGTCGCCGAACTGCGCGCGGTCGCCGAGCAGGAGACGGCCCAGCTCCGCGCCACCGCCGAGCGGGACACCGCCGAACTGCGCGCCGTCGCCGACCGCGAGACCACCGAACTGCGCGAGCAGGCCGACGCCTACGACCGCGAGCTGCGCGAGACCGCCGACCGCGACACCGCGGAGCTCCGCGCCACCGTCGAGCAGGAGGTCGCCGAACTCCGCGCCACCGCCCAGCGCGAGACCACCGAGCTGCGCCGGGACGCCGCACAGGCCTCCGAGGAGTTGCGGGCCGAGGGTGCGGCGCAGGCCGCCGAGCTGGTCGCACAGGCCGAGCAGGACGCCGCCGAGGTCCGGCAGTCCGTCGCGGGCCTGCACGAGACGGCGACCAAGCAGATCGCCGCCCTGCGCGCCACCGCCGAGCAGGAGGTCGCGGAGCTCCGCGCCACCGCCGAGCGGGAGACCGCAGAGCTGCGCGAGGCCGCGGCCGCGTACGACCGCGAGCTGCGGGAGACCGCGGACCGGGAGACGGCCGAGCTCCGCGCCACCGTCGAGCAGGAGGTCGCCGAACTCCGCGCCACCGCCGACCGCGAGACCACCGAACTCCGCGAGCGGGCCGCCGCGTTCGACCGGGAGCTGCGCGAGAGCGCGGCCGCCTACGACCGCGAGCTGCGGGAGACCGCGGACCGCGACACCGCGGAGATCCGGGCCGTCGTCGCGCAGGAGGTCGCCGAACTCCGCGCGACCGCCGACCGCGAGATCGCCGAACTGCACGCCGCGGCGGCCGAGTTCGCCGAGCAGCAGCGGGCCGCGGCGGAGGCCGGGGCGCAGCGCACGCTGGCCGAGGCGGACGAGCTGGCGGCGGCCGCGCTGGCGGACGCCGAGGAGCGGTCGACGGCGCTGCGCGTCGACGCCGAGGAGTACGCGCTGGCGACCCGCACGCTGGCGGAGGAGTTCGACGCGGACATCCGGTCCCGTGCGGAGTCCTTCGACGCGGAGCTGCGGGAGGCCGCCGAGGCGTACGACAAGGCGACCCGCGAGCAGGCCAAGTCGGTGCTGGAGAAGGCGTTCACGGATGCCGAGCAGCTCGCCGAGCAGGCCCAGTCGGAGGCGCTGGCGGCGGCCGCGGCGGCCGAGGAGCAGGCCGACGCGCTGGTGACGGCGGCCCGCAAGGAGGCCGAGCGGCTGGTCGCGATCGCCGACGCGCAGGGCAAGGCCGAGGTGGAGAAGGCCCGTTCGGACGCGGACGCGCTGCTGAAGGAGGCCCGTCGGGACTCGACGGCGATCCGGGACCGCGCGGAGGAGCTGCGCGAGCGCACCGATTCCGAGATCGAGGCGCTGCACGAGCGGGCCCGCAAGGAGAACGCGCAGGCGATGAAGTCCGCCGGCGAGCGGGTGGACGCGCTGGTGACGGCGGCCCAGGAGCAGCTGACCGAGGCCGAGGAGCAGGCGCAGGCGCAGGTCGCGGAGGCCGAGGAGCAGGCGGCGAAGCTGATCGAGGCGGCCGAGACCCGGGCCTCGGACCTGACCTCGGAGGCATCGGCGGAGGCCGGCCGGGTGCGGATCTCGGCGGTGCGCAAGGCCGAGACGCTGCTGAAGGAGGCGGAGAACAAGCTCGCCGACTCCACCACCCGGGCCGAGGCGCTGATCATCAAGGCGGAGGCGAAGCTCAAGGCCGCCGAGATGGAGTCCGAGGAGAAGCTGGAGGCGGCGGCCGACGAGGCCTCGTCCCGGCTCAAGCGCGCCGACGACGAGTCGGAGAAGCGGATCCGGCGGGCCGGTTCGGACGCCGAGGAGCAGCTGCGGCTGGCCGCCGAGGAGGCGGAGCGACTGCTCGCGGAGGCAAAGGCCGAGGCGAAGCGCGTGACCGACGAGGGCCAGCGGGAGTTGGACGAGTTGGTGCGCCGCCGCAAGGACATCAACACCGAGATCTCTCGGGTCCAGGACGTGCTGTCGGCGTTGGAGGCGTTCGAGGCGCCCGCGCCGGTGGCTCAGAGCAACGGGGGCAGTAAGAAGGACGGAGGGCCCAAGGCCGGTGCCGGGGTGGGCTCTCCACGATCGGGAGGCAATCGCTCCGGGGGCGCGCCACCCGATTGAGCGGACATTGTCCGCGAACCAACGGCGTTTCGTCGTTGACACTCCGGTACCGTGTCAGGATTCCCTCAACCATCTCAGCGGTTTGACGACAGGAAGCCCAGAAATCCCATGAGCGACAGTCACTCCCCGCACGGCTTCGACCTGGTACGCCGTGGGTACGAGCGCGCCCAGGTCGACGAGCGGATCGCCAAGCTGGTGGCCGACCGAGACAGCGCGCTTTCCCGGATCAGCGCGCTGGAGAAGCGCATCGAGGAGCTCCACCTCGAGACCCAGACCGCGCAGGCCGCGGTCACCGAGGCGGAGCCGTCGTACGCCGGCCTCGGCGCCCGCGTCGAGAAGATCCTCCGCCTCGCCGAGGAGGAGGCGAAGGACCTGCGCGACGAGGCGCACCGCGCCGCCGAGCAGCACCGCGAGCTGGCCGAGGCCGCGGCGCAGCAGGTCCGCACCGAGGCCGAGAACTACGCCAAGGACCGCAAGGCCAAGGCGGAGGACGAGGGCCTGCGGATCGTCGACAAGGCCAAGTCGGACGCGGCGCAGCTGCGCGCCGAGGCCAACAAGGACGCGCAGAACAAGCGCGAGGAGGCGGACGCCCTCTTCGAGGAGACCCGCACCAAGGCCGCGCAGGCCGCGCTGGAGTTCGAGACCAACCTGGCCAAGCGCCGGGAGCAGTCCGAGCGCGACCTGGCGGCCCGTCAGGCCAAGGCGGAGAAGCGCCTCGCCGAGATCGAGCACCGCGCCGAGCAGCTCCGCCTGGAGGCGGAGAAGCTGCGCACCGACGCGGAGCGCCGTTCCCGCCAGACCATCGAGACCGCGCAGCGCCAGGCCGAGGACATCGTGGCCGACGCGAACGCGAAGGCCGACCGGGTCCGCAGCGAGTCGGAGCGCGAGCTGGCGGCGCTCACCAACCGCCGCGACTCGATCAACGCGCAGCTGACCAACGTCCGCGAGATGCTGGCCACCCTGACCGGTGCGGCGGTCGCCGCGGCCACGCTGCCGACCGACGACTCGCTGGGCGTCCCGGCGCAGCAGTCGCGCTGACGTCCCGTCGGGGCCGCTGAGGTCCGACCGACCGTGAAGGGCCCGGAGCCTGCTGCTCCGGGCCCTTTCGGCGCATCAGGAGCCGTGCTGCTTCAAGCGCTTGAGGAAGGCCCGGACGGCGGCGTTGAAGGTCTCGGGGGCCTCCAGCGAGGAGAGGTGGCCGACCGCCGGAATGACTGTCAGCTCGGCGTCCTGCAGGGCGTCGGCCATCATCCGGGCCTCGCCGAGCGGGGTGACGGTGTCGAGTTCGCCGACGATGACCGCGGCGGGCACCTCCAGCGCGGCCAGCGCCTCCAGCGAGTCGGGGCGGGCGGCCATCGCGCGCTGCGCCCAGGCGACTGCGGCCGGGTCCGCCTCGGCGATCATCCGGCGGACGGTGTCGACGAGTTCGGGATCGGTGCCGGGGGCGAGCAGGTTCTCCGCGGTGTTCTCCTCGATCAGCAGGTCGACGCTGCCGTGTTCGAGGACGGCGGCGGCGATGCGTTCGCGGTTGGCGCGGGCGGCGTCGGTGTCGGGGGTGGCCCTGGTGTCGGCGAGCACCAGGCCGGCCAGCCGTTCGGGGTGGCGGCGGGCGAAGGCCATCGCCACGTACCCGCCCATGGACAGGCCGCCGAGCACGGCCTGTTCGATGCCGAGGTCGTCCAGCAGGTGCGCCAGGTCGTCGGCGGCGGTGTCCAGGGACGGCGGCTCCTCGCCGAGCGGGGCGGCGCCGAATCCGCGCAGGTCCGGCGCGACCACCCGGGCATCGTCCCCGGCCGGACCGGGTACGCGTTCCAGTTGTCCCTCCCACATGCGCGCGGAGAGTGGGAAGGCGTGCAGCAGGACGAGCGGGGTGCCGGTGCCGTTCTCGCGGACGACCGGTGCGCTGGGGGAGGTCATGGCTCCACCGTAGGGCCCGGGGGCCGCGCCCCGGACGACGATCGTCCGAATCATCCGTTTTTTGTCCTACCCTGGCGGCAGACCTAGGAGTGGCACATGATCGAGTTGCACCATCTGACGAAGCGTTATGGCGACAAGTTGGCCGTGGACGACCTGAGTTTCCGGATTCCGGAGGGCGTGGTCACCGGCTTCCTCGGTCCGAACGGCGCCGGCAAGTCCACCACCATGCGGATGATCCTCGACCTGGACCGGCCGACGGCCGGCAAGGTGACCATCAACGGCCGCAGTTACGCCTCCGTCCAGGACCCGCTGCGCGAGATCGGCGCGCTGCTGGAGGCGAAGGGCGTGCACCCGGGGCGGACCGCCTACGACCACCTGCTGTGGATGGCGCAGTCGAACCGGATCCCGCGCGAGCGGGTCGACCAGGTGCTCGAAGTGGTCGGCCTGACCGCGGTCGCGAAGAAGCGCGCCCGGGGCTTCTCGCTGGGCATGGGGCAGCGGCTGGGCATCGCCTCGGCGCTGCTCGGCGATCCGAAGATCCTGATGTTCGACGAGCCGGTGAACGGGCTCGACCCCGAAGGCATCGTCTGGATCCGGAAGTTGATGAAGGCGCTCGCCGCCGAGGGCCGCACGGTGTTCGTCTCCTCGCACCTGATGAGCGAGATGGCGCTGACCGCCGACCACCTGGTGGTGATCGGCCGCGGCCGGCTGCTGGCGGACCTGCCGATGGCCGAGTTCATCCGGCAGAACTCGCGCTCCGCGGTGCGGCTGCGCACCCCGCAGCCGGAGCAGCTGCTGGACGCGCTGCGCGGCGCCGGCCTGACCGCCGAGCCGGGCCCGGACGGGGCCTGGGAGGTGGTCGACGGCGACCCGGCCCTGCTCGGCGACCTGGCCGCCGCGAACGGCATCACGCTGCACGAGCTGAGCCCCCAACAGGCTTCGCTGGAGGACGCGTTCATGCAGATGACCGCCGACTCGGTGGAGTACCACACCGACGTCGCCGCCACCACGGGCGCCACCGGCGCCGCCACCCCGCAGCCGGCGCAGCAGCCCGGATGGGGCGCCGGCTGGGACGCCCGCCAGGCCGGAAAGGAGAGCTGAGATGGCCGCGTTCCCCGCAGTCGTGCAGTCCGAGTGGACGAAGGTCCGCAGCATCCGCTCCACCGTGTGGACGCTGGTCCTCACCTTCCTGATCGTGGTCGCCATGGGCTTCGCGATCTCGCTGCTGACCAAGCTGAACTACGACCAGTTCACCGAGCACAACACCGCCCCGTTCGACGCGACGACCACCTCGCTCGCCGGGATCTCGCTCGGCGAGCTGGCGATCGTGGTGTTCGGCGTGCTGGCGGTCGGCAACGAGTACGCCAGCGGCATGATCCGGGTGTCGCTGGCGGCCGTCCCGCAGCGCGGCGTCCTGATGGGGGCGAAGACCGCGGTGCTGGGCGTCCTCGCGTTCCTGGTCTCGCTGGTGACGGTGTTCGTCGCGTTCTTCCTCGGGCAGGCGGCGCTCGGCCAGTACTCCACCGACCTCGGCGAGCCGCACGTGCTGCGGGCGGTGTTCGGCGCGGCCTGCTACCTGACGCTGCTGTGCCTGTTCTCGATCGGCGTCACCATGATGCTGCGCAACCAGGTGCTGTCGCTGGGCATCCTGATCCCGTTCTTCTTCCTGGTCTCGCCGATCCTGTCGATCGTCCCCAAGGTGAAGGACGTGGTCCGCTACTTCCCGGACCGGGCCGGCTCCGCGGCGCTCCAGGTCTACCCGACCGGGGACCACCCGTACGGCCCGTGGACGGGCCTGCTGATCTGCGCGGCGTGGGCGGCGGCCGCCCTGCTCGGCGGCTACCTGGTCCTGAAGAAGCGCGACGCCTGACGGTTCGTCAGTACTTCGGAGCGCCGCGGCCCCGCAGCAGGTTGGAGCCGCGGCGCTCCCGCGCTCCCCAGCACGCCCGGTGCCAGTGCCGCCGGTCGTCCACTCCGCTGCTGTGGTCCGGCCACGCCACCACGTGCCCCACGCCCGGCGGGATCTCCTGGTCGCACCCCGGGCACCGGTAGTGCCGCCCGGCCGTCCCGGCCACGGTCTGCACGACCCAGTCCTCGCCCCGGTACGACTCCACCCGTCGCAGCGACCCGCCCATCGGCGCGGCGCTCTCTCGGTCCTCGGACTTCTGGATCCGGTTGCGTCGCGGTGACACGTGACTACCCCTCGTTCCGGCGCGTTGTCCCTCCAGGGTACGGGCCGCCGCGTCACCGGTGGGCGGCCGTGGCCGGGACGTTCCGTCCCAGGGGTCACGCCCGCCACACCGGCCCCTCCTGCGCCATTAGCACGGATCACCGTCCGGCTTCAGCGATTCGACGGTAATCCACCCTTCCCTTGGGCAAATTGAGGGTTCGGCGTGCCATTGGCACATGACATGGGTTACTCACGTGGTGACACGGCGGGGCTCGCGAACCCTGCGCGCACCGAGGAGGCACGCCCCATGACGAAGACCACCGCCCGACCGCACGCCCGCTCCGAACGGCGACCGACCGGCCGAGGGGTGGCCACGGCCGCCCAGCCGGCCCCGGAGCAGGGGCCGGGGGCCGACACGGACGCGATCCGGGTCGGCGCCTTCCTGCTGTCCGCGCAGTTCCGCGGGCAGAGCCACGGGGAGGTGCTGGACCGGACCGTCTCGGCGGCGCTGACCGCGGAGCGGGTGGGCCTGGACGCGGTGTGGCTGGCCGAGCACCACTTCGTGCCGTACGGGGTCTGCCCGGACGCGGCGACGCTGGCGGGGATACTGCTGGGCCGCACCCGGCGGATCGGGGTGGGCACCGCGGTCAGCGTGCTCAGCACCCGCCACCCGGTGGCGCTGGGCGAGCAGGCGGCGCTGCTGCACCTGACCTCCGGCGGCCGGTTCACCCTCGGGGTGGGCCGCGGCGGGCCGTGGATCGACCTGGCGGTGTTCGGCGGCGGCCTGGAGGCGTACGAGCGGGGCTTCCCGGAGCGCCTGGACCTGCTGCTGCGCTGGCTGCACGGGGCCCGGGTGGGCGGCTCGGGCCCGCAGTTCGACTTCCCGGAGGTGGCGGTGGTGCCGCGGGCCGTCGAGCCCGCCCGGCGGACGGACCTGACGGGCTGGCTGGGCCTGGACGGGCCCGCCCCGGCCGCCGCGGTGATTCCGCGGCAGCGCCAGGAGCCGCCCCAGCAGCCCCAGTCGGGCCCGCCGGTGGTGATGGCGTGCACCTCCCCGGCCGGGGTGCGGACGGCCGCCGAGCGGGGCCTGCCGATGCTGCTGGGCATGCACTCGGGCGACGAGGACAAGCGGGACATGCTGGCCGCCTACCGGGCGGCCTGGCGGGCCGCGGGGCGCGGCGAGGAGCAGTTGGCGCGGGTGCAGCGGGAGCACGTGGCGGCCGGCGTGGTGCAGGTCGACGACCGGGCGGGGGCGGCCCGGGCCAGCCTGCTGCGGGCGATGCCGGACTTCTTCGCGTACGGGCTGGGCGCGCACCGCACGGTGGACGGCCGGGAGCGGTCGATGCGCGACCCCCGGGCGTACACCGAGTTGCTGTGCGACCTGCACGCGGTGGGCACGCCCCGGCAGTGCGCGGACCGGCTGCTGGCGACCGCGGAGGGCACCGGGATCCGGCGCTTCGCGCTGCTCGCCGAGGGTTCCGGGGACACCGCGGCGACGCTGTACAACCTGGACCGGATCGGCGACGAGGTGCTGCCGCAGCTGCGCTGAACGCATGCCCGCGGGCCGCCCCGGCCGGTCAGGTCCGGGGCGGCCCGGTGCCGGGCGGCGCCGAGTCGGCGTCAGCAGTCGCGCAACTCCGGCGACTGGTTGAGCAGTTGGGCCCGGACCGAGGTGAATCGGGCGAGCCGGTCGGCGGTGTCGGGGCCGGGGGCGAAGACCGCGACCCGGTGGCAGTTCTGGAAGGCCAGCTGGACGCCGAAGTGGCGCTGCAGGGCTCCACGGATGGCGTCGCTGGCCATCGCCCGGAGCAGCTGTCCGCGCTCCTGCTCACTCGGCGGGGGGACCTCGTTGTCGGCGAAGTCGGTTCCGTCGACCTTGAGTTGGGCCACCAGCGAGCTGATCATGTCCCAGGCGTAGGGCAGCGAGGTGCGGACACAGTCGACGAACTCCCGCTCGTCGACCTCGCCTCGTTCGGCCTTCTCCAACAGGGCCGGTGAGACGTCGAGCGACATGGGTTCTCCTCTCACGGTCCGCCCCGACGGATTCGACGGGGCGGTCGTACCGGGGTGCTGAGGGTGCGTTGGACGTGCGGTGGACCACGCGCGATGTTCGAATGCCGACGGCGCGACGGAGCTGGGGGATGCCGCCGCGTAATCGAGGTCCTGGCCAGGGGGTCAGACCAGCGTGTCAGTCCTTCCCGGACCCGGCTGGAGAATCCGGGGATTGCCACCCGAATCGCCGTGCCGCAGCCGAGATTGGCCGGAATCAGTTGTGCACCGACCCTGTACGCCGAGCTGGCCCGGCTCACCGGTGGTGGCCGTGCGATCACCATGTTTCGCCCCTCCCGGCCGACCCACACCCGGTCTGCGGACACTCGCTTCAAACGGCCTCCGGGCCCGCCTCCCGACAGCCGCCTGTCTCGGGAATCGCGCCCCCTCGACCCACTGCACGCCGGCGCACCCCTCCCCCTCCGCACGCCCCCTCCCTGCGCCCGCCGAAATCGAACAGGGACGGGGGCACTCCCGGCGGGCCGTAGGCTTGTCCCCATGCGTCTTGTAATCGCCAAGTGCACCGTGGACTACGCGGGCCGCCTCGCTGCACATCTGCCCTCCGCCGTGCGCCTGGTGATCGTGAAGGCCGACGGGAGCGTCAGCATCCACGCCGACGACCGGGCCTACAAGCCGCTGAACTGGATGTCCCCGCCGTGCTCCCTGAAGGAGACCGAGGGGGTGTGGACGGTCACCAACAAGGCCGGCGAGAAGCTGATCATCACCCTGGAGGACGTCCACCACGACTCCAGCCACGAGCTCGGCGTCGACCCCGGCCTGGTGAAGGACGGCGTCGAGGCCCACCTGCAGGAGCTCCTCGCCGACCGGATGGAGGTCCTCGGCGCCGGCTGGCAGCTGATCCGCCGCGAGTACCCCACCGCGATCGGCCCCGTCGACATCCTCTGCCGCGACTCCGACGGCGCCACCGTCGCCATCGAGATCAAGCGCCGCGGCGAGATCGACGGCGTCGAGCAGCTCACCCGCTACCTCGACCTGCTCAACCGCGACCCGCTGCTCGCCCCGGTCAAGGGCGTCTTCGCCGCCCAGGAGATCAAGCCGCAGGCCCGCGTGCTGGCCACCGACCGCGGCATCGGCTGCGTCGTCCTCGACTACGACGAGCTGCGCGGCATCGACGACGACAAGCTCAAGCTGTTCTGACCCCGGCGGCGACGAACCCGCGGCGGGCCCCCCGGCGGGCCGCCGCCCGCGCCCGCCTGCCAGGATCACCGCATGCCCGTGCGAAGCGCTGAACCGGTCGGCCGGTACGAGACCCATCTCACGCTGGCCCCGGCCGAGGTCGACGCACTGGCCGCATGGGCGGCCGCGCACGGCCTGGAGTTCACCCACATCCTGCTGGCCCGCGGCCGGCACCCCTCGCAGCCGATGCTGTCCTGGCAGGGCGACGGCACCCTGGCCGCCCAGCACCGCCGCGCCGCCGCCGAGACGGCCCGCCTGCGCGCCGCCGGGTTCACCCCGGTCCGGGTGAAGATCGAGGCCGCGCCCTGGACCCCGGGCGTCCCCGGCACCGACGCGGAGGCCGAACAGGCCGACGCCGCCTGCTACTTCGAGCACCACGTGAAGGTCCGACTGGCCCCGGACGTCCCTCGCGACGCCCTGGTGCGGGCCGCCGGCGGCCACCACGCCCACGTCTCCTGGAACGCCCGCCGCACCGAACCCGGCGGCCACCGCCAGTACTTCGTCACCCAGCGCTGCCACCGCCTCGGCCTGACCACCGCCGGCGCCCGCCTGGACCGCCTCACCGCCGCGCTGACCGCCGCGGGCTTCCCGCCGCTGAAGGTCACCCGCGAGTACGTGGTCCACGACTCGGCGCTCGCGCTGGACTCCGGCTGGCTCGACGACGCCCCGACCACCGCCTGATCGAGGAGCTCCCGTGACCGACCACCGCCTGCTGCCCGAAGACCGTCGCCACCGGCCGAGCACGCACCTCGCGATCGACGACCCGCGGGCCGTCCAGCCCGCGGTCTTCGACCCGGCCCTGAAGCAGTTCGACAACGCCTACCGGGCCGGCGACCCGCAGTTCACCGACCCCGACCTCACCGCCGCCTGGTACGCGGCCCGCCGCACCGCGATGGACACCGTCCTCGCCGCCGTCGCCGCCTCCGCCTGGGCCGACCACCTGGTGCTGCGCGGCTCCGTGGTGCTGAAGGCCTGGCTCGGCGACGCCGCCCGCGAGCCCGGCGACCTGGACTTCGTCGTCACCCCCGCCGACCGGATGCTCGACGACCCGCGCACCGGGGACCTGTTCGACGACCTCACCCGCGCCGTCTGCGCCACCACCGGCCCCGTCCGCTTCCTGGCCGAGCAGACCGCCACCGAGGACATCTGGACGTACGAAAGGGCCCCCGGCCGCCGCCTGGTGCTCGTCTGGACGGCCGACGGCCTGCCCGACGGCACCGTCCAGCTCGACTTCGTCTTCAACGAGGATCTGCCCCTTCCCGCCGAACCCCTGGAAGTCGCCCCCGGCGCCGTGCTGAACGTCGCCGGACGCGAACTCTCGCTCGCCTGGAAGCTCCTGTGGCTCGCCACCGACCGCTACCCGCAGGGCAAGGACCTGTACGACGCCGCCCTGCTGGCCCGCTCGACCGGCCTGCGCTACCAGGTGCTGCGGGACGTCTTCGTCACCGGCGAGGCCCACTACGCCGAGGACCCGGTGGGCCCGGACAGCGTCCCTTCCGAGACCGACTGGTCGAACTTCGCCGCCGAGTACCCGCAGTTGGCCGGCGAGGAGTCCGACCACGCCCGCCACCTGGCCGAGGCCCTCGCGCCGACCTTCGCGGAGGTCCCCGACGCCGACCGCGCAGCCTGGTGGCGCGAGGGCTGGCTCGGACCCGTCCGCCGCCTGCACGCCGAACAGGGCTTCGCCGCCGCCCAGGCCTGGCTGGCCGCCCGCCGGGCACCGCTCCAACTGGCCCACCGCCTCACCGCCGAGGCCCTCGGCCCCGCCGCCCCCGAGCACCTCGGCGCGGCCATGCTCGACTGCCCTGCCTGGTCCTGGTACGCCGACCAGGCCGCGGGCGGGCGGCTCTCCGCGGAGACCGTCGACGCCTGGCTCCGCGACTGACCCCGCCGCCCTTCCAGTGGATTTGCCCGCCCGGGACCCCCGATTCGGTTAGGCGGGCCCACGCTGCCGGAATCCCTGAACGGCAGAGGGCCGCAAGGCCCCCCCACCGAAGGGAGCCGTCAGCGTGCACCACGTCATCCGCAGGTTCGCCCCGCTCGCCGTCGCCGTCGCGACGACCGCCGTCGCGACCGTCCTTCCCGCGCCGCCCGCGCATGCCGCGCCCGCGCTGTTCGGCCCGGCGGCGCTCGGCATCCGGTTCGATCCGGACGGCGACCCGGGCCAGTGCGGCGGACGCCAGGGCGAGCAGTGGCACCCCAACGGCGAGTGGACCGACGAGATCGTCCTCGACACCGACGACCGCCCGGGCGGCTGCCTGCTCGCCTTCGGCCTGTTCGACCCGCAGAACCAGCTGGGCTCGGCCTCCGTCCGGTACGCCTGGACGACCCTGCCCGGCACCGGCCCGGGCCAGTGCGCCAACCAGGGCGACTACCGGATGCCCGCCTCGCCCACGGCCCGCGCCTTCGGCCCGTCGATCCGCATCGACACCGACAGCCGACCGGGCGGGTGCGTCCTCACTTTCATCGTGGCGGACACCCCGTCCGTCTCCCTCGACATCCAGTACGCCGGGAACGGCGACGTCCGCCAGTGCGGCGGCGCACTCCCCAACGACCGCTTCACCGCCGCCCCGGGCCACCCGGTGCCGCTCACCGTGGACACCGACAACCGCCGCGGCGGCTGCCGGCTCCAGCTCCGGCTCAACGTCTAGACGAGTAGTTCCGAAGTCAGTCAGTGGTCGTAGGCGATGAGTGAGCGGGTGACGGGTCGGCCGGTGGTGCGGTTGTGCCAGATCGCGCAGGTCATCGCCAGGAGTCGCTGGCCGACCCGGGCGCCGACGCCTTCGATGGTGCGCCCGCCGTGCTGTTCGAGGCCGAGTTGGCCTTTGAGGGTGTCGTTGACGGACTCGATCAGCTGACGGACGGACTTCAGCAGGTGTTCGCCGGGGCGTGGGGTGCTGGTCCGGTAGGACGGTCGCAGCAGTTGGGCGCCGTGCTGGTCGAGGAAGCGGTCGAGTTCGGCGGAGACGTAGCCCTTGTCGGCGAGGATCAGCAGGCCGGGCCGTTCGCGGACGAGGTCGGGTTCGGTCTCGATCAACGCGGCCAGCACCTCGCGTTCGTCGACTTTCGGGCCGGCCAGGGCCCAGGTGACGGGCAGTCCGGCCGGGGTGCACACGAGGTGGAGTTTCAGGCCCCAGAACCAGCGGGAGTGGGATCGGCTGTAGCCGTAGCCGGCCCATCCGGCGAGGTCGGAGCGTCGGACGGTGTCGCGGGAGCGGCCGCATTCGACCGGGGTGGAGTCGGTGATCCACACCGGGTCGGCCCACAGGTCGGTGGCCTTCGCGAGGTCGCGGACGGCCTGCTGGAGCAGGGGCCGGGCGGCACGCAGGCGCTTGTTGTAGGCCGGGCGCTGGGGCAGGTTCGGGAACATGCCGCGCAGGTGGGCGTGGGCGAATCGGATCCAGCGGGCCTCGGAGTGGTGGCCGAGCAGCACTTGGGCCACGGCCAGGCAGACGAGCTCGGAGTCCGTCAGCCGCGGCGGGCGGCCCAACCCCCGTGTTCGGGGCAGGTGATCGTCGATTTGCACGTAGAGTGCGGTCAGGAGGGTGTCCAGCTCTTCGGTCGTCACAACCCGAATGTTGGACACCCTTCCTGCATGCCCGGAGCAGAACCGGCAAACCCAACCGACTTCGGAACTACTCGTCTAGCCGGCGGCCGGGCTGCCCGACGGATCCGGGGAGGTCGCCGGCGCGGAGCTCGGCGGAGTGCTGGACGGCGGCGGGCTGGCGGGCTGGGTGGCCGGCTTGGTGTTCTGCGGCGGCGAACTCGTCTGCGGCGGCGAGGTCCTGGTGCTGGTCGCCGTCGCGGTCGACTTCGTGCCGGTCGGGCTGCTGCTCGGCCGGTGGGTGGCGGAGGGGCTGTCACCGGCCGACTCGGTCGGGCTCTCGGACGGCGTCGCGCTGTCGCTCGCCGACGGCCGGGGGCTGGCGCTGGGCCGGGGACTGGTGGTCGCGTCCGGCACGGGGATGTCGTCGGCGGAGCTGCCGGGCCGCTTGCCGGCGGGGGCGTCCTCGCTGCTGACGGCCACGCCGATCGCGGTGCCGAGCACGCCGAGCGCCATCACCGCGGCGCCCGCCGCCAGGGCGGTCTTCCGGGCCCCGGCAGGGGCCCGCTTGCGCAGCCGGGCCGGCACCTGGGCGATCGCCCGGATGGTGCGCCGCCCGCGCACCGGCTGGGTGTCGCCGACGGTGAGCGCCGCGGTCTCCTCCAGCCGGATCACGTCGAGCATCCGCCGCGCCACCGCCCCGCCGCGCTGGTCACCGGCGGCGGCCCGCAGCGCGAGCGCCGCCTCCAGCTCGCCGACGGCCCGCTGCGGGTTGCCGACGCACAGCGCGTACACGCCCAACTCGTGGTGGAACCAGCCCTGTTCGGCCGTCGCGCCGAGCATCCGGGCGGCCTCCAGGCCGAGTTGCAGGGCCCGCTCCCAGGCGCCCCAACGCAGCGACAGGGCGAGCGCGGGTGCGGCGGCCCGGGCCAGCCGCAGCACCTGCTCGGGGCGGTCGGCGTTCCGCTCGGCGCGCAGCACCGCGAGGATCACCTCGGCCTCGGCGGCGATCTGGCGGGTCGTCACCGAGGCGTGCCCGACCCACCAGGACAGGTGCTCGGCCGCGCCGTGCGCGACGCCGCCGGCGGCGAACGGGGCCGGCTGCCCGTCCGCGTCGGACTCCAGTTCGGGCAGCAGCACGGCCAGCACGCCCTCGGTGAGCCGGTGGTGGCCGCCCACCGACACCGCCAGGCCGTGGTCCACCAGCTCCTGCAGTGCGCTCTCGCCGAGACCGACGTCGATCAGCGCGGGCAGGTGCGGCGCGGTCGGGCACTCCCCCTCCAGCGCCAGCGCCAGCCGCAGCACCCGCCGGGCCGGCTCGCTCAGCCCCTGCACCAGCAACCGGGCCGGCGCGGCACTCTCCCCGACCGACGGCAGCGGCACCCCGGCCCGCAGCTCGGTCTCCAACTCGGCCGGATCACCCGGGAGTTCGTACTCCTGCGCGAACCCGAAGACGCTCCGCCGGTCCTCCTGCGCGGCGACCAGCGCGTCCACCGCGACGTCCCGCTGCCGCAGCAGCGCCGCCGCCCGGACGAAGCGCAGCGGCAGGCCCTCCGACTCGAACCACAGGTCCACCGCCCAGGCCCGCTCCGCCTCGTCCAGCTGACGGCCCGCCAGCCGCGCCGCGAGAGTCAGGCACGCCGGCCGCGACAGGCCCGCCACCAGGTGCTCCCGCAGCCGCGAACCGGGCGGCGACGGCGGCGCGTCCGGCGCGGTGCTGATCAGGAACGCGCACTCGGGGGCGATCGCCAGCAGCTCCTCCAGCTCCTCGCCGGACGGCTCCACATCGTCGATCACCACCACCGCGGCCACCCCGGCCAGCAGTTCGACCAGCTGCTCCCGGTCGGGCCGGAAGTCCGGCGCGTGGTGGGTCGCCGCGAACAGGTCCTGCAACAAGTCGGCGGACGTCCTGCGGTAGCCGCTCAGCCGCACCACGCCGTCCGGCGCCAACTCCCCCGCGACCTCGGCGACCGCCGCGAGCAACGCGGAGCGGCCCGACCCGGCCTGCCCGACCAGCCGCACCGAACGGCCCTCCCGGAGCTGCCCGAGCACCGCCGCGACGTCGCCGTCCCGGTCCAGCAGCGGCAGGTCTCCGGGCCCGGCCCCCAACGCGAGCGGCCCCACCGCGGCGGTCGGCCCCAACTCCGGCCGTGCCTGCACCAACCCGCGGATCCGCCGAGGCTGCGGCAGCCACTCGTCCGGACAGTGCCGCGCCTCCGACCCCTCCGGCCCCCCGACCACCACCAGCCGCTCACCGCTGACCAGTTCCCCACCCCGCGGGCGTATCCCACTCGGCTGACCCACGTCGCTGCTCCCCGCCACTCGGACACCTGACCGGAGACTTTCCCACATGACCGAACCGGGTCAACACACCGGGTAGTTGCGGGGAGAGGAGAACGCAGCCGGGCGATCAGCTCAGCGCGGGCAGCGTCGTCCCCACCGGGTCCTGAACCGCCCCCTCCACCGCCAGGATGCGGTGCAGTCGGGTCGCCACCAGCAGCCGCTGGAGTTGCATCGGCACGTCCCGCAGGACCAGTCGCCGCCCGGCCCGGCCGGCCCGGCGGTGGGTGCCCATGATGACGCCGAGGCCGGTCGCGTCCCAGGATTCGAGCCGGCCGAGGTCGAGGACGAAGTCGCCCTCGCCGCCGTCGACCGCGGCGTGCAGCAGCGCCTTGGCGTCGGCGGCGCTGCGCACGTCGAGCCGCCCTTCGACGGCCAGTCCGGTGTGGTCGCCGCTGATGCGCACGCTGTCCTCCTCCTCGGCCGTGTGCCGTTGTCCGTCCGCCGCGTTGCGCCTGCCGCCCGTCCCGTGCCCCAGGGATCGACCGCGCCATGTTCCGGGCCGGTTGTGCACCGGCCCCTTCCTGAATCTGACGGTCGACCAGTTCCGCAGGTTGCTGTCACCCGGCGGACTGTCCCTCAACTTCACCCGTCCGAGGGAATATACGCAGGAACACCTGGTACCTACGCTCGATTACCGCCCAAATCACCCGTCTGCGCGGTGCTCCGTGAGCAAACTCACCCGGAGGGTGCGGGCGGCCCGTGCGGGGCCGGTCGTGCGGTCATCTGGTCCTCCCGGGGGCACGCGGAGGGCTCGCCCGGGCCGGGCGGCACCGACCGCCCGACGGGGAGCCACATCGCTCTGCGCCGGACTCTAGTAGCAGCACGCGCCCCGTGGTGCGTTCCGACAGTGTGATCTGCACCGGAACGGGTGTGATCTGCGCCCCTCCCCCGGGTTGCGCCGTCGGCCGTCACCGCTCCCCGGGAACGGGCACTCCCCACTCCTGCGCGAGGATCGCGGCCTGCACCCGGCTGCGCTGCCCGAGCTTCGCCAGGATCCGGGTGACGTGCGTCTTGGTGGTGGCCTCCGCCGTGCCGAGCCGGTGGGCGATCTCCGCGTTGGACAGGCCCGCCCCGAGGCAGCCGAGCACCTCGCGCTCCTTGGGCGTCAGCGCGCCGAGGGCCGTCGCGTCCGCCGCCGGCGCCGCCGCGGGCCGGGCGAACGAGGCGATCAGCCGCCGGGTGACGGACGGCGCGAGCATGCCGTCGCCGCGGGCGACCGTGCGGACGCCCTCGACCAGGGTGTCCGCCTCCAGGTCCTTGAGCAGGAACCCGGCGGCGCCGGCCCGCAGCGCGCCCCACACGTACTCGTCGAGGTCGAAGGTGGTGAGCACCAGCACCTGCGCCGCCCCGGCCTCCACCACCCGGCGGGTCGCGGCGACGCCGTCCAGCCGGGGCATCTGGACGTCCATCAGGACGACGTCGGGCCGCAGTTCCAGCGCGAGCCGCACCGCCTGTTCGCCGTCCGCGGCCTCGCCGACCACCTGCAGGTCGTCCTCGGCCCGGAGGATCATCACCAGCGCCGCCCGGACGGCCGCCTGGTCCTCCGCCACCAGTACCCGGATCATTCCCGCTCCCCGCTCGCCGTCCGCGGCAGCACCGCCCGGACCCGCCACGTCTGCCCGTCCGGCCCGGCGTCGAACTCGCCGCCGAGCAGCTGGGCCCGCTCTCCCATGCCGACCAGCCCGGCCCTCGCCCCGGGCACCGCCCGGCCCTCGCCGGCCCGGTACGGGGACTCCACGGTGATCTCCAACTCCCGCTCCCCGTACCGGATGCACAGCCGGACCGGGCCGGGTGCGGCGTGCTTGACGGCGTTGGTCAGCGACTCCTGGACGATCCGGTACGCGGCGAGTTCGACCGGCGCGGGCAGTTCGCCCGGCTCGCCGTGCTGCTCCGCCCCGAACCGCAGCCCGGCCGACCGCCCGGCTGCCGCAGCCTGCTCCAGCAGCACGTCCACCGCCGCCAACCGCGGCGCGGCGTAGGGCTCTTCGGGCGTGGCCTCGCGCAGCAGGCCGATCATCCGACGCATCTCGGCGAGGCCCTGCACGCTGTTCTCCCGGATCACCGCGAGCGCCTCCACCAACGGCTCGTCCGCCGCCCGCACCTGACGGCGCGCCACCGCCTGCGCGCCGGTGGCGTGGATGGCGATCGCCGACAGGTGGTTGGCGATCACGTCGTGCAGTTCGCGGGCCATCCGGGCCCGCTCGGCGACCACCGCGCCGCGCCGGTCCAGCTCCGCGAGCAGCGCGGTCTGCTCGGCGCGCAGCCGCTCCGCCTCGGCGACCTCCCGGTGCCGGCGCAGCAGGTCCGCCGTCCACACCGGGGAGAGGAAGATCAACCCGCAGAACACGGCGACCAGCAGCGCCTCGGACAGCGAGGCGTACCGCCACGTCAGGCCGGTCAGCACCACGGTGGTGGCGGCGCCCGACAGCTGCAGGACCCGGCTCATCCGCGCCGGGCCGTACAGCACGGCCGCGTACAGCAGGTCGGTGTACAGCAGCATCGTCGGCACCAGCGAGCCGAAGTACACGGCGACGCCGAACACCACGCCGCCGACGCTGACCGTCCACACCGTCCACCGGCGGCGCACCAGCGACAGCCCGGCCATCGCCACCAGCGGCAGCACCGACGCCCACGCCGACCACCCGGGCCGCCGGTCGTACGCGCCGACCGCGATCAGCAGCAGGCCGCCGAGCAGCCCGGCCACGGCGATGGCCACGTCCTGCCCGCGCTCGGAGAGTCTCACCCGACCCATCCCAGCACCCCTTCCGGCCCGCCGGGACGACCGCTCGGACGACCCGCCGTCCGACGAACGTCTGACAGCCCGGTCCACCGGCCGGACGACGACGGCGCACCCGCGCGCGAGGAGGATCGAAGCATGGTTTCCCTGATCGTGGCCGGCGAGGCCGGCTTCTGGGTGGTGCTGGCGGCGGGGCTGCTGGCCCGCTACGCGCTGCGCCTGCGCCGCACCGGTCTGGCGTTGCTGGCGCTGTTGCCGGTGGTCGATCTGGTGATCCTCGGCGCCACCGTCGCCGATCTGCGCGGCGGCGCCACCGCCGACTGGACGCACGGCCTGGCCGCCGCCTACGTCGGCTTCTCGGTCGCCTACGGGCACCGCCTGGTCCGCTGGGCCGACGGCCACGCCGCGCACCGGCTGGCCGGCGGCCCCAAGCCTCCCGGCATGCCCAAGTACGGTGCGCCGCGGGCCCGTTACGAGTGGGGCGTGTTCCTGCTGACGCTCCTGGCCGCGGCCGTCACGGTGGCGCTGGTCGCCGCCGTCCAGTGGCTGGTCGGCGACGCCGCGCGCACCGCGGCGCTGGATTCCTGGTACCCGAAGACGGCCCTGGTGGTCGGCATCAACCTGGTCGTCGCCGCCAGCTACACGGTCTTCCCCAAGCGGGCGAAGTAGCCGGAGGTCAGCGGTTCTCGCCGGGCACCCACAGCACGTCGCCGCGCTCCTTGTTGGCCGTGCGCGCCAGGATGAACAGCAGGTCGGACAGCCGGTTCAGGTACTTCGCGGTCAGCGGGTTGATGTCGTCGCCGTGCGTCTCGATCGCCGCCCAGGTGGCCCGCTCGGCCCGCCGCACCACGGTGCACGCCAGGTGCAGGTACGCGGCGCCGGGGGTGCCGCCGGGCAGGATGAAGCTGCGCAGCTTCTCCAACTCCGCCAGGAACCGGTCGCAGTCCCCCTCCAGCCGGTCGATGTAGGACTGCTCGACGCGCAGCGGCGGGTACTTGGGGTCCTCGACGATCGGCGTCGCCAGGTCCGCGCCCACGTCGAACAGGTCGTTCTGGATCCGGGTCAGCACCGTCACCAGTTCGCCGTCCAGCGCCCCGGCGGCCAGTGCCACGCCGATCGCCGCGTTGGCCTCGTTGGTGTCGGCGTACGCGATCAGCCGCGGGTCGGTCTTGGTGGTCCGGCTCATGTCGCCGAGCGCGGTCGTGCCGTCGTCCCCGGTGCGGGTGTAGATGCGCGTCAGGTTCACCATGCCCGCAGCCTAGCGCGCACGTCGGAAGCAGTGGACGCGAGCCGCGTCACGCTCCCCCGACCGCGGCTCGGGCGAGGTCGACCCTCCCGGCCCCGCTCCAGGGGTCTCGTCGCTACGCGACGTTGACCCGCTGCCCGGGCGGGGCGGCCTCCAGCCAGGCCAGGAAGCCGGTCAGCGCGTCGTCGCTCATCGCGAGCTCCAGCGGCGCGCCCCGGTGCAGGCAGCGCAGCACCACCGAGCCGGAGAGCAGGGCGAGTTCCTCCTGCCCCTGCGGGTAGCGGCGGCCCAGCACCTCGATCTCGGTGCGCGGCAGGACCCGTCGCGGCCGGGGCGCGTAGGAGAACACCCGGAACCACTCGATGGAGTCGCCGCTGTACCGGCCGATACCAAAAACCCACCCCTTGCCGTCGGTCTGTGGGACCGGGGCCGAGGTGGGTTGGCCGTTCTCGTCGAGATCCGGCTGCGTGGAGGCGTCCGCCGGCATTTTCAAGCGGTAGGAGCAGTCGAAGGTGCCGCCCACCCGCTGGATGAGGCGGCGGCGTACCGCGAAGCCGACCAGGCCCGCGATGGCGAGGACCACTACCGACGCGCACACCACAAGGGCGAGGACCACGCTCACCTACCTCCTCGCTGCCTTCATCCCCGTTGACGGCCGACGACGGCCGCCCATTCCTACCAACTGATACGACAGTCCCGAGGACACGCTCCAGGCGTCCCCGGGACCGTCGCTGAGACCAGGCTCAGTGATGCGCCTTCAGGCCGCCGGCGGCGACCAGTCGGACCTCGGCGCGACGCTCGGCGTGCGAGTCGGCGTCGGCCTTGGCGTTCTCCAGCGCGCGCTCGGCGCGGGCGACGTCGATCTCGTCGGCCAGCTCGGCGATCTCGGCGAGGATCGACAGCTTGTTGTCGGCGAACGAGATGAAGCCGCCGTGCACCGCCGCGATGATGGTGCCCTCGGAGACGGTGCGGATGGTGACCGGGCCGGTCTCCAGCACGCTCAGCACCGGGGTGTGACCCGGCATGATGCCGGTGTCGCCGGAGGCCGTACGGGCAACAACGATGGTGGCCGCACCGGACCACACCTTGCGGTCGGCTGCGACCAGCTCGACGTGCAGCTCAGCCAACGTGGGCTCCTTGGCTCTTGCCGGGCCTCGGCCACCCGGGCGAACGGGCGGCTGAGCTCTCGGCAGTTTCGGTAAGAATAACGGTCACGCGCCCCCGGAACGAAACCAAGGGCGGGTAAATGACCGGGATCACAGCAGTTCCAGCGGTGAGGGGTGGCCCCCGACGAGAGCCGGGAACCACCCCTCAACGGTTGGGTCTGCGGTGCGACCGGTCTGCGGTTACTTCTTCAGCAGCTCGGCGGCGTTGCGCTCGAGGTCGTCGATGCCACCGCACATGAAGAAGGCCTGCTCCGGGACGTGGTCGTACTTGCCGTCCGCGATGGCGTTGAAGGCCTCGATGGTCTCCGACAGCGGAACGGTCGAGCCCTCGACACCGGTGAACTGCTTCGCCACGTAGGTGTTCTGCGAGAGGAAGCGCTCGATGCGGCGGGCACGCTGCACCGTGATCTTGTCTTCCTCGGACAGCTCGTCGATACCGAGGATCGCGATGATGTCCTGCAGGTCCTTGTACTTCTGCAGGATCCCCTTGATACGGATGGCCGTGTCGTAGTGGGTCTGCGCGATGTACCGCGGGTCGAGGATGCGGGACGTGGAGTCCAGCGGGTCGACGGCCGGGTAGATGCCCTTCTCCGAGATCGGGCGCGACAGAACGGTGGTCGCGTCCAGGTGGGCGAAGGTGGTGGCCGGCGCCGGGTCGGTCAGGTCGTCCGCGGGGACGTAGATCGCCTGCATCGAGGTGATCGAGTGACCGCGGGTCGAGGTGATGCGCTCCTGCAGGAGGCCCATCTCGTCGGCCAGGTTCGGCTGGTAACCCACCGCGGAGGGCATACGGCCGAGCAGGGTCGACACCTCGGAACCGGCCTGGGTGAACCGGAAGATGTTGTCGATGAAGAGGAGCACGTCCTGCTTCTCGACGTCGCGGAAGTACTCCGCCATGGTCAGCGCGGAGAGCGCGACGCGCAGACGGGTGCCCGGCGGCTCGTCCATCTGGCCGAAGACCAGCGCGGTCTTGTCCAGAACGCCCGAGTCGACCATCTCGTCGATGAGGTCGTTGCCCTCACGGGTGCGCTCACCGACACCGGCGAACACCGACACACCACCGAAGTTCTCGGCGACGCGGTAGATCATCTCCTGGATCAGAACGGTCTTGCCGACACCGGCACCACCGAACAGACCGATCTTGCCACCCTGAACGTACGGGGTGAGCAGGTCGATGACCTTGATGCCGGTCTCGAACATCTCGGTCTTCGACTCGAGCTCGGAGAAGTTCGGGGCCTTGCGGTGGATCGGCCACTTGACCTCGACGGAGGCCTCGAACTCGGCCTTGTCGACGTTCAGCACCTCACCGAGGGCGTTGAAGACCTTGCCCTTGGTGATCTGGCCGACCGGGACGGAGATCGCCGAACCGGTGTCGGTGACCTGCGAGCCGCGGACCAGGCCGTCGGTCGGCTGCATCGAGATGCCGCGGACCAGGCCGTCGCCGAGGTGCTGGGCAACCTCGAGGGTCAGGGTCTTCTTGCCCGAGCCGTCGGGGTTGTCCACCTCGACGTGCAGGGCGTTGAACATGTCCGGAATAGCGTCGACGGGGAACTCCACGTCGACGACCGGGCCGATGACCCGCGCGACGCGGCCCGTCGCCGTGGTCTCAACAGTGGTGGTCATATCATTCGCTCCCCGCGCTAGCGTCGGCCAGCGCGTTCGCGCCGCCCACGATCTCGCTGATTTCCTGGGTGATCTCGGCCTGACGGGCCGAGTTGGCAAGCCGCGTCAGCGACTTGATGAGCTCGCCGGCGTTGTCGGTCGCGCTCTTCATCGCACGCCGACGGGCGGCGTGCTCGGAGGCGGCCGACTGCAGGAGAGCGTTGTAGATCCGGCTCTCGACGTACCGCGGCAGCAGGGCGTCGAGGACGCCTTCGGCCGACGGTTCGAAGTCGTACAGCGGGAAGATCTCGTTCTTCGCCGGCGACTTGTCGCTGAGCTCGACCTCGTCGAGCTTCAGCGGCAGCAGTCGGGCGTCCACGGCGGTCTGCGTCAGCATCGACACGAACTCGGTCGACACCAGGTGCAGCTCGTCCACGCCACCGGTCTCCGCGGTGAAGGCCTCGATGAGGTCCGCCGCGACGGCCTTCGCGTCCCCGTAGGTCGGCTTGTCCGAGAAGCCCGTCCACGAGTTCGCGACCGCGAGGTTGCGGAACCCGTAGTACCCGACGCCCTTGCGGCCGACGATGTACGTGACCACTTCCTTGCCCTCTTCGCGGAGGCGGGCGGCGAGCGCCAGCGACTGCTTGATGGCGTTGGTCGAGTAGCCGCCCGCCAGACCGCGGTCCGCCGTCACCAGCAGCACGGCGGCGCGCGAGGCGCTCGGGTTCTCGGTGGTCAGCGGGTGCTTCGCGTTGGACCGGGTGGCCACCGCGGTCACCGCACGGGTGAGCTCATCGGCGTACGGGGTGGAGGCGGCCACCGCGCGCTGCGCCTTGACGATGCGCGACGCGGAGATCATCTCCATCGCCTTGGTGATCTTCTTCGTCGCGGTGACGGAGCGGATGCGGCGCTTGTAGACCCGAAGCTGTGCTCCCATGGGTCGTTACGTCCTTTCCCTCGCTACCGGACTCAGGCCTGCTCGGAGAGCAGCTTGCCGTCCGCCGTGGTGTAACCCTGCTTGAACGAGGTGATCGCCGCGGTCAGCGCGTCGATGGTGCCGTCCTCGAGCTTCTGGGTCTCGGCGATGCCGGTCAGGATGCCCTTGTGCTCCAGGCGCAGGTGGTCCAGGAACTCGCGCTCGAAGCGACGGATCTCGGCGACCGGGACGTCGTCCAGCTTGCCGGTGGTGCCGGCCCAGATCGAGACGACCTGGTCCTCGACCGCGAACGGCTGGTACTGGCCCTGCTTCAGCAGCTCGACCATGCGCGCACCGCGCTCCAGCTGGGCCTTGGAGGCCGCGTCCAGGTCGGAACCGAAGGCGGCGAACGCCTCCAGCTCGCGGTACTGGGCCAGGTCCAGGCGCAGGCGGCCGGCGACCGACTTCATGGCCTTGATCTGGGCGGAGCCACCGACGCGGGAGACCGAGATACCGACGTTCACGGCCGGGCGGATGCCGGCGTTGAACAGGTCGGACTCCAGGAAGCACTGGCCGTCGGTGATGGAGATGACGTTGGTCGGGATGTACGCCGAGACGTCGTTGGCCTTGGTCTCGATGATCGGCAGACCGGTCATCGAGCCGCCGCCGAGGGCGTCGTTCAGCTTGGCGCAGCGCTCCAGCAGGCGGGAGTGCAGGTAGAAGACGTCACCCGGGTAGGCCTCGCGGCCCGGCGGGCGGCGCAGCAGCAGGGAGACGGAGCGGTAGGCCTCGGCCTGCTTCGACAGGTCGTCGAAGACGATGAGGACGTGCTTGCCGTCGTACATCCACTCCTGGCCGATGGCCGAACCGGTGTACGGGGCGAGGTACTTGAAGCCGGCCGGGTCGGAGGCGGGAGCAGCCACGATGGTGGTGTACTCCAGCGCGCCGGCCTCCTCCAGGGCGCCGCGGACGGACGCGATGGTGGAGCCCTTCTGGCCCACGGCGACGTAGATGCAGCGGACCTGCTTCTCCGGGTCGCCCGAACGCCAGTTGTCGCGCTGGTTGATGATGGTGTCGACGGCGACGGCGGTCTTGCCGGTCTGACGGTCACCGATGATCAGCTGGCGCTGGCCGCGGCCGATCGGGGTCATCGCGTCGATGGCCTTGATGCCGGTCTGCAGCGGCTGCTTGACCGACTTGCGGGCCATGACGCCGGGGGCCTGCAGCTCCAGGGCGCGACGGCCGGTGGAGGCGATGTCGCCCAGGCCGTCGATCGGGTTGCCCAGCGGGTCCACGACGCGACCGAGGTAGCCGTCGCCGACCGGAACCGAGAGGACCTCGCCGGTGCGGCGCACGGTCTGGCCCTCTTCGATGCCGCCGAACTCACCGAGGATGACGACACCGATCTCGCGGGTGTCGAGGTTCAGCGCGAGGCCGAGCGTGCCGTCCTCGAACTTCAGCAGCTCGTTCGCCATGACCGAGGGCAGGCCCTCGACATGCGCGATGCCGTCCGCAGCGTCAGTGACCTTGCCGACCTCTTCCACAGAAGCGGCGTCCGGCTGGTACGACTGGACAAAGTCGGCCAGCGCGTCCCGGATCTCCTCCGGACGGATCGTAAGCTCCGCCATCAGGCTTCCCTGCTCTCCTAGTTTGCGATCCTCGGCCCGCCATTGAGGGCCGCAAGTGCTCGACTCTCGGCCGGGTCGAGTGAACCGGCCGTACGTTTTGCCGGCCCACCTGGTGTGGACCGACGCCCGACCGAGGGTCGGATAGTGCTGGTGCTCAGCCTTCGAGGCCCTGGCGAGCGCCTTCGAGGCGGCTCGCGACCGTGCCGTCGATGACCTCGTCGCCGATCTGGACCCGGACACCGCCCTGGACCTCGGGGTCCACGTCGATGTTCAGGTGCACCGAACGGCCGTGCAGGCCGGCCAGGGCAGCGGCGAGCCGCTCCTTCTGGCGGTCCGACAGCGGCACGGCGGTGGTGACCAGGGCCACCACGCGGCCACGCCGGGAGGCGGCGAGCTTGGAGTAGGACTCCAGGCCACCCTCCAGGCTACGGCCCCGGGGGACCGTGACCAGGCTGGTGACCAGGCGGACGGTGCCCGCGTTGGCCTTGCCGCCGAGGAGCTTGCGGATCAGCTCCTTCTTGGCGGCCGTGTCGGCCTTCGGCTCGGTCAGCGCGGCACGCAGCTCGTGCGAGCCCGCCACCACCCGGCCGAACCGGAACAGCTCGTCCTCGACGTCGTCCAGCGCGCCCGCCTTGTCGGCGGCGATGACCTCGGCGTACGCGGTCAGCTGCTCGGCCGCGTCGGCCAGGTCACGCGAACCCGACCAGCGCGAGCGGACCAGGCCGGAGACCAGGTCGACGGTCTCGCCGGAGACCTGACCGGCCAGCAGCGAGGTGACCAGCTGGGCCTTGTCCTGACCGGACCGGGACGGGTCGGTCAGCACGCGGCGCAGCGACACCTCGCGGTCCAGCAGCGCGGTGACGGCAGCGAGTTCCTCGGCGAGCTTGGCCGCGTCCACCGAAGTGTTGTCGGTCAGGCTCTCGAGGTTCTCGCGACCGGCGGCGAGGGCCTCGCGGCTCGCGCCGATCACTTGGACGCACCCTGGGCAGCGGCGGCCTTGGACTCCAGCTCGTCCAGGAAGCGGTCGATGACACCGCTCTGGCGGGCGTGGTCCTCCAGGGACTCACCGACGATGCGGGAAGCCAGCTGGGAGGCCAGCGAGCCCACGTCCTGGCGCAGGGCGGCGGTCGCCTGCTTCTTGTCGGCGTCGATCTGCGCGTGGCCGGCGGCGACGATGGCCTCGCGCTGACGCTGGCCCTCCTCGCGCATCTCGGCGATCAGGACAGCACCCTGCTCACGGGCGTGCTCGGTGATCCGAGCGGCCTCGTGTCGCGCCTCGGCCAGCTCGGCACGGTACTGCTCAAGCATGGCCTGGGCCTCGGCCTGAGCGGTCTCCGCGCGCTTCATGCCGCCTTCGATGGCGTCACGGCGCTCCTCCAGCACCTTCTCGATGCTGGGGAGGAGCTTCTTGCCGAGAAGACCGAAGACGATGAAGAAGCAGAGCAGGCCGATGATGACCTCGGGCCACGCGGGGAGAAGAGGGTTCATCTTCTCTTCAGCCGCGAGGAGAACCTCGGGGGTCATATCAGAACCTTTCGTCGGAATTGACTACCGGTGCGCCTGGCTCACTGGCCGTAGACGAACGGCATGACGATGCCGATCAGGGCGAGGGCCTCGGTCAGGGCGAAGCCGATGAACATGTTGGAGCGGATCAGGCCGGCAGCCTCGGGCTGACGGGCCATCGCCTGCACGCCGTTACCGAAGATCAGACCGACGCCGATGCCGGGGCCGATCGCGGCGAGGCCGTAGCCGATGGAAGCGACGGAACCGGACACAGCAGCGAGAGCGGACATCTCAGCTAATCCTTTGCGGGGATGGGATACCGGTGGGTGTTGGCCACCGGGAGTTCAGGGCGCGGCCGGGGCCGCGGGGCTCAGTGCGCCTCTTCCAGGGCACCGGCGATGTAGCTGCTGGCGAGCATCACGAAGATGTACGCCTGCAGGAACTGCACCAGCAGCTCGAAACCGGTCAGACCGACGGCCACCACGAAGGACACCGAGCCGTACAGGGCGCCGATGCTGGGGCTCAGCAGGTACCACGAAGCCACCGAGAAGACGACGATCAGCAGGTGACCGGCGAACATGTTGGCGAAGGCTCGGACCGCGAGGGTGAAGGGGCGCACGAAGATGTTCGAGAAGAACTCGATCGGCACCAGGATGAACATGACCCAGCCCGGGATGCCCGACGGCCAGCAGAGGTTCTTCATGCCGCCGACGAAGCCGTGCTTCTTGAAGGTCAGCGTCATGTAGGTGATCCACACGATCGCCGCGAGCCCGACCGGGAACGCGATGCGTGACATCACCGGGAACTGGGCGAACGGGATGATGGACATGATGTTCATGATCCACACGAAGAAGAACATCGAGACCAGCATCGGGACGTACTTCTCGCCCTTTTTGCCGATCGTCTCGAGCACGATGCTCCGCTTGACGAAGTCGTACCCGATCTCGCCGACCAGCTGGAGCTTGCCCGGAAGCAGCTTCGGCTTGGCGAACGCGGCCCAGAAGAAGCCGACCACCAGGAGTGCGCAGATGATCGACAGCAGCATCGGCTTGGTGAAGTCGACGCCACCGACCGTGAAGATCGGCTTGAAGTCGAACTCGTTCAGGCCGGGGGCCGGGAAGCCGCAGCCGGAGTTCAGGTGGCAACCGGCCTCGGAGGCGAGCTGGACGTCAGCACCCACCACAGACTCCTTCGTTCTGACGCATGGTTACGGCAACCTCGGTGTGTCGGCGTGGCCTGCGGCCACGGTGCGGCACTGGAACTAGTTGGATTTCTCGCGGACCCGACACGGCGCGTATCTCCGCCGCGGGATCTTCGAAAGCTTCGTGGAGCCGGGGGGCGATCCGTCCGATTCTCGGAGAGACCTGGCCGCATCCCGTACTCCGCCGTTGGGACGGACGATAGCAGTCCGTCAGGAGGGCATAAACACCGCCCCCCTCGCGAGGGGGACAGCCGGCCCCGCTCACGGTTGACGCCCGGATTTCGGCTTGTCGTCGGGTTCCACGTAATAGATCTTCGCCTTCAGCGCGCCCCTCACCTGGAACGCCGTCCAGATGATCGCGAGGCCGAGCAGGGTGAACCCGAAGACCTTGCGGTCGAAGAACGTCAGATGCTTGGCCACCGCGAGCAGGATGCCGATCGCGAAGATCTGGGTCGTGTAGACCAGCAGCCCGGCGGCCATCATCATCTGCGGGTTGTTCCGGGTCAGGCGGTCGAGCGCGAGTTGGCCGAAGCTGAAGAAGCCCAGCACCACCACGGTCGCGAGCAGCGCGCCGAGCAGGCCCTTCCCCTGGGCGACGGCGAAGGAGATCGCCATGGCGATCACTCCGGCGGCCGCAGTGGGAATTGCGGCGCCACGGAGGATCCGGGCGTCGTGGGACGGCATGTCGGCAGCTCCGCAGGCATGTCGGTGGCAAGGGGCAGTGAACTCAGGGCGAGAACCACGCCGCGGACCGCCCGTTTCGGCGAGCCCGTCGAGGGAGACCGACCAGGGACGGAAGTCCTCCACCTGTCAGGTCTTTCGGCGTGTTCTCGGTACTCGTGAACGGTATCACAAACTATTTGATGAGAGCTTTACCATGAACGTGTGGCACCTGTCACACCGCGGGCGCGCGAGTGCCGCCGAACGGGTGCCGCCGAACGGCCCAACGGGAGTTGACGATTCGTCAGTCCTGCCGCTCACCCCGTCGGCCGGACGCCGTCGCACCCGTCCCGATTCGTCCCAGCAGGGCCTTGTCCTCGGCCGACAGCTCGGCCATCGCGGACGCCTCGGCGACGCCCTCGGCGTCCTCGACGCCGGTCTCCGCCCCGACCGGCCCGGCGGCCCGCTCGCCGCTGCGGTAGCGGGGCGGCACGAACGGCTGGACGGCCTTCGGGGCGCGCGGGCGGAAGCGCGGCATCAGCAGCACCGCGAGGCCCGCCAGGCACAGGCCCGCCATGGCGAGGACCACCGTGCGGCCGGTGTTGGTGACCGAGACCGCGACGGTGCCGAAGGCGATCAGCGCGGCCCAGAAGTACATGATCAGCACGGCCCGGCTGTGCGAGTGCCCGACCTCCAGCAGCCGGTGGTGCAGGTGCTGCTTGTCCGCCGCGAACGGCGACTTGCCCGCCCAGGTGCGGCGCACCACAGCCAGCAGCAGGTCGGCCAGCGGCAGCGCGATCACCGTCAGCGGCAGGATCAGCGGGATGTAGATCGGCACCAGGGCATGGATGGCGCTGGTCTGCGAACCGGTCCGGGCCGAGATCAGGTCGGGGTCGACGCGGCCGGTGATGGAGATCGCGGCGACTGCCAGCATCAGGCCCAGCATCATCGAGCCGGAGTCGCCCATGAAGATCCGCGCCGGGTGCAGGTTGTGCGGCAGGAAGCCCAGGCACATGCCGATCAGCACGGCGGTGAACAGCGCGGCGGGAGCGGCGTCGTTGATCCCGTAACCCAGCCAGAGCCGGTACGAGTACAGGAAGAACGCGATCGCGGCGATGCACACCATGCCCGCCGCCAGGCCGTCCAGGCCGTCGATGAAGTTCACCGCGTTCACCATCACGACGACCAGCGTGACGGAGATGAGCATGCCCTGGGTGGGGGTGAAGGTGACGGTGCCGTAGCCGGGCACCGGGATGGAGATCACCGTGACGCCCTGCCAGACCATCACGCCGGCCGCGATCATCTGACCGCCGAGCTTCACCAGCGCGTCCACGCCCCACTTGTCGTCCAGGACGCCCAGCACGAACATGATCCCGGCCCCGGACAGCAGCGCCTTGACGTCCGCGCTCTGGACGAACAGCCGCCCCAGGTTGGTGAGTTGGGAGGCCGCCAGCAGGCCCGCCAGCAGGCCGCCGAACATCGCGATGCCGCCCAGCCGCGGAGTCGGTTCGCGGTGCACGTCACGCGCCCGCACGGCGGGCATCGCGCCGGCCGCGATCGCGAACTTCCGCACCGGGCTGACCAGCAGGTAGGTCACCGCCGCGGAGACGAACAGGACCAGCAGATACTCACGCACCACTGGCCTCCAGGGTCGCGGTCCGACGGACGAGTACGCAGGGTACTCCCGCGCAGGTTCGGGGTTCGAGGTGCGTCGCCACGCTGCACACCTTATTGACTCCGACGCCCGGGCCCCGCATCGCGGTTCGCCTCCGCGGCCGGCGAATGCTCAGCGACGCCCGGCGAAGGCCTGCGCGAGCTCCCGGACCCGGCCCCGGACCGAGGCCGGATCGGCCCCGGCGAGCACCCGTCCGAGCAGCTCACCGACCTCGCCGAGCTCCGCCTCCGCCATTCCCTGGGCGGCGCACGTCCCGGTGCCCAGCCGGATCCCGGAGGTCTCGGTGGGCGGCGCGGGGTCGTACGGAACGGCGCACCGTCCGAGCATCAACCCGGCGGCCGCGCACCGGCGTTCGGCCTCCACGCCGGTCAGGCCGAGGCCGCCGACCTCGGCGGTCACCAGGTGGGTGTCGGTGCCGCCGGTGAGCGGCGCGGCCCCGGCGGCGGCCAGCGCGGCGGCCAGCGCCCGCGCCCCGGCCACCGCCCGGCGGGCGTACTCGGCGAAGCCGGGGGTGCCGGCCTGGGCCAGCGCCACCGCCTTGGCGGCCACCTCGTTCATCGCCGCCCCGCCCTGGCAGAACGGGAACACCGCCCGGTCGATCCGGTCGGCCAGCTCGCGGGTGCACAGCAGCAGGCCGCCGCGCGGGCCGCGCAGCAGCTTGTGGGTGGCCACCACGGTGACGTCCGCGTACGGCACCGGGGAGGGCGCCAGGCCGGCCGCGACCAGGCCGGCGCTCTGCCCGGCGGTGGCGATCAGGTAGGCGTCGACCTCGTCGGCGATCTCCCGGAAGGCCGCCCAGTCGAGGTGCCGGGGGTAGGAGATGCCGCCTGCGACGATCGCCTTGGGACGGTGCTCGTGGGCCAGCCGGCGGACCTGCTCCAGGTCGACCAGGCCGTCCTCCTCGCGCACCCCGTAGCCGTGGAACTGGAACCACCGGCCGGAGAAGTTGGCCCGCGAGCCGGCGCTCAGGTGGCCGCCGTGCTCCAGCGACATCGCCAGCACCGCGTCGCCCGGCCGCAGCAGCGCCGCGTAGGCCGCCAGGACGGCCGAAGTCGCGGACCGGGGCTGGACGTTGGCGTGCGGGGCGGCGAACAGCTCACGGGCCCGGTCGACCGCCAGCAGTTCGACGGTGTCGGCGGGCGCGCAGCCGGTGTGGTGGCGGCGGCCGGGGTAGCCCTCGGCGTACTTGTCGACCAGTGGGCCGGCCAGCGCCGCCAGCACCGCGGGGGTGGCCAGGTTCTCGCCGGCCAGCAGTTGCAGGGAATCGGCCCGGCGCTCGTCCTCGGCGGTGAGCAGGTCGGCGATCAGTGGGTCCGCCGCACGCAGGGCCTCGGCGGCCTGCCAGTGGGTCTGTCGGGCATCGGCAACCGTCATGCTGCAGCTCCCGGGTGGGGGGTCCCCCCAGCCGAAGGCGAGGGGGCCGGTGCGGGCGGAGATTCCTCCAGCCTAGGTCGGCCCCGGGCGCCGGGCCCGCCCCCACGCGCGGGACTGGGCCTTTCGGCCGCGCCCCGGTCACCTGCATCTCCCGGGCACACAGGCTTCACAATTTCTCCACCGAAACTTTAGTGGAGGGCGCTCAACTCACCGGTCCACGCCGGTCAGTGCGGTCACCACCGGGTCCAGCGCGTCGAATATCTCCTCGCCGCAGTTGCGGAACATGCCGATCGGCGCCCCGTAAGGGTCCCTCAGCTCGTCCGATTCCGGTGAGGCGGCCAGCAGCCAGCCGCGCAGGGCGGCGGCCGAGCGGACCAGCGCGCGGGCGCGTTCGGTCAGTCGCGCGCCGTCCCTGGGGTCCGGCAGGGTCCGCGGATCGACCCTTTGCACCAACCGGGTGAACTCCTTCAGCGTGAAGGTGCGCAGACCCGCCGCGTGCCCCATCGAGATCACCTGCGCGCGGTGGTCCAGGGTCGCGGTCAGCACCAGGTCGGCGTCGATCACGTGCTCGTCGAGCAGCTCCCGCCCGGCGAAGTCGCCGCTGTCCGCGCCGTACTCGCCCAGCACGGTGGCCGCGTGCGCCTCCATCGGGGCGCCCTCGTGGCCCCAGGTGCCGGCGCTCTCCACCACGATCCGGCGGCCCACCCGGACGCCGAGCCGGGAGTCCAGCTCCAGCCGGGCCAGCCGCTCGGCGATCGGCGAGCGGCAGATGTTGCCGGTGCAGACGAAGAGGATCTTGAAGGTGTCCAGCGGGAGCGGCCCGGACGCCGGATACGGCGCCAGGGCGCTCCCCGCTCCGTACAAGGGGGCGGCGGTCAACTGCCGGCCTCGACGTCCGGAGCGACCTCCCTCAGCTGCTCGACGCTGATCGCGCCCGCCCGCAGCACCACCGGCACCTTGCCGGTGACGTCGACGATGGTGGAGGCCGTCGCGTAGTCGGCCGTCCCGCCGTCGAGGTAGATCGACACCGCGTCGCCGAGCTGCGCCTCGGCCGCGTCGCAGGTGGACGGCGAGGGGCCGCCGGTCTTGTTCGCGGAGGACACCGCGAGCGGGCCGGTGGCGTTCAGCAGCTCCAGCGCGACCGGGTGCAGCGGCATCCGGACCGCGACGGTGCCCCGGGTCTCGCCCAGGTCCCAGCGCAGCGACGGCTGGTGCCGGGCCACCAGGGTCAGGCCGCCCGGCCAGAACGCGTCCACCAGCTCCCAGGCCTGCTCGGAGAAGTCGGTGACCAGCCCGTGCAGGGTGGTCGGCGAACCGACCAGCACGGGCGAGGGCATGTTCCGCCCGCGCCCCTTGGCCGCCAGCAGCGCGCCCACCGCGTCCGGCGAGAACGCGTCGGCGGCGATCCCGTACAGCGTGTCGGTCGGCACCACCACCAGCTCCCCGCGGCGAATCGCCGTGGCGGCCTCACGCAGCCCGCTGGCGCGGTCCTGGGCGTCGGAGCAGTCGTATCGGCGGCTCATCGGAGCAATCCCCTTCCGGTGCTTTCAGTGGTGGTCTACAGCGAAGCGCGTCGCGCAGTCGTACTGCGCCTGATGATCACAGCGAGGCCCTTCGGGCCGCTGTGCCGCGCCTGACGTTCACAACGGCGCCCTTCGGGCCGTCGTACCGCGCCTGATGTTCACAACGACGCCCTTCGGACCGTTGTCCTGCGCCTGATGTTCACAACGACGCCCTTCGGGCCGTTGTACCGCGCTCGATGTTCACAACGACGCCCTTCGGGCCGTGGTGAAGCGGGGCCGGTTGTTCAGGTCCCGGTGGTCGGCGGCGTCCGTCCAGCCGCCCTCCTCGCGGAAGATCCACGGAACCTGGCCGCCCTGGGTGTCCGCGTGTTCGATCACCACCGCGCCGCCGGGCCGCAGCAGCCGGGCGGCGACCCGCTCGATGCCGCGGATGGTGTCCAGGCCGTCCTCGCCGGAGAACAGCGACATCTGCGGGTCGTGGTCGCGGGCCTCGGGGGCGACGTACTCCCACTCGGTGAGCGGGATGTACGGCGGGTTGCTGATCACCAGGTCGAACCGGCCGTCCCAGGCCCGGTCGTCGGCGAACGCCTTGGTGGCGTCGCCCTGGTGCAGGTGGACCCGGGCCCGGTCGGGGCTGGCCTCGACGTTGCGGCGGGTGTAGGCGATCGCGCCCTCGTCGAGCTCGAACGCGTGCACGGTGGAGCGCGGCAGTTCCTGCGCGAGGGCCAGTGCGATCGCCCCGGAGCCGGTGCACAGGTCGACCACCAGCGGCTCGGCGACGTCCATCGCGCGGACCGCTTCTATCGCCCACTCGACCACCGTCTCGGTCTCCGGCCGGGGCACGAACACCCCGGGGCCGACCTCCAGTTCGAGGTAGCGGAAGAACGCCCGCCCGGTGATGTGCTGCAGCGGCTCGCGCTGCTCACGCCGGGAGATCGCCTCCCAGTAGCGGGCGTCGAAGTCCCCGTCCGGCACGGTGTGCAGCTGGCTGCGCTTCACGCCGTGGATGTGCGCGGCCAGCTCCTCGGCGTCGAAGCGCGGCGAGGGCACGCCGGCCGCGGCCAGGCGCTGGGTGGCCTGGGCCACCTCGGCGAGCAGCAGGTTCATGCCTCGGGTTCCTTAGGCTCAGTTCTCCTGCGCGGCGGCCAGCTTGGCCGCGGCGTCGGCGTCCACACAGGACTGGATCACCGCGTTCAGGTCGCCGTCCAGCACCTGGTCCAGGTTGTACGACTTGAAACCGGTGCGGTGGTCGGAGATGCGGTTCTCCGGGAAGTTGTACGTCCGGATGCGCTCGGAGCGGTCGACCGTGCGGACCTGGCTGCGGCGGGCGTCGGACGCCTCCCGCTCGGCCTCCTCCTGCGCGGCGGCCAGCAGTCGCGAACGCAGGATGCGCATCGCCTGCTCCTTGTTCTGCAGCTGGCTCTTCTCGTTCTGGCAGGACGCGACGATACCGGTCGGCAGGTGGGTGATCCGGACCGCGGAGTCGGTGGTGTTGACCGACTGGCCGCCCGGGCCGGAGGACCGGTAGACGTCGATCCGCAGGTCGTTGGCGTGGATCTCCACCTCGACCTCCTCGGCCTCCGGAGTGACCAGCACGCCCGCGGCGGAGGTGTGGATGCGGCCCTGCGACTCGGTCGCGGGCACCCGCTGCACCCGGTGCACGCCGCCCTCGTACTTCAGCTGCGCCCAGACGCCGTGGCCGGGCTCGGCGTTGCCCTTGGTCTTCACGGCCACCGAGACGTCCTTGTAGCCGCCGAGGTCGGACTCGTTGGCGTCGATGATCTCGGTCTTCCAGCCGACCCGCTCCGCGTACCGCAGGTACATCCGCAGCAGGTCGCCGGCGAACAGCGCGGACTCCTCGCCGCCCTCACCCGCCTTGACCTCCAGGATGACGTCCTTGTCGTCGTTGGGGTCGCGCGGCACCAGCAGCAGCCGCAGCTCCTCGGTGAGCTCCCCCTGGTGCGCCTCGGACGCCTTCGCCTCGGCGATGAAGTCCGGGTCCTCGGCGGCGAGTTCGCGCGCGGCGACGATGTCCTCGCCGGCCTGCTTCCAGGCCAGGTAGGTCCGGGTGATCGGGGTCAGCTCGGCGTACCGCTTGGCCAGCTTGCGCGCGTTCGCCTGGTCCGCGTGCACGGACGGGTCGGCCAGCCTCTTTTCGAGGTCGGCGTGCTCGACGAGGAGCTCTTCGACTGCCTCGAACATCGGGTGGTCCTACTTCCGTGAGTGCCGAACAGGGGGTGCCCAGCAGGGGTGATGGGCGGGAGAGACGCGAACGGCGCCGGCCCGGACGCCCCCGTGAGTACACGAGGACGCCCGAGACCGGCGCCGTGGAAGCGCTAGGCCGACTTGTTGCCGGAAAGCTTCTTGCCGAAGCGCGCCTCGAAGCGGGCCACGCGGCCACCGGTGTCCAGAATCTTCTGCTTGCCGGTGTAGAACGGGTGGCAGTTCGAGCAGACCTCGGCGCGGATCTCACCGCTGGTCTCGGTCGAGCGAGTGGTGAACTCGTTGCCGCAGGTGCAGGTCACCTTGGTGACCACGTACTCCGGGTGAACGTTGGACTTCAACGGATTCTCCTAGCTGATCGGGAGGGCACCGGGTCGGCGGACATGGACGTCCGCACGTGAACCGGGACCGACGGACCAGTGTGCCAGCACTGCCCGCTTCTTCCCAAACCGGGAGGCGGAGCGCGCTATTCCGCGCCCCCGTGCGCCGGCACCGATCCGGGGTGCGCCGAGGCCGTTGCGGACGGCGAACCGTCCGCCGGATTGGTCGGCTGCTCGGAGACCACCGGCGTCGGCACCGGCTGGTCGACCCGCAGCGCGGCCCAGAGCTGCTGGGCCTCCGGGTTCTTCGGCAGCACCCGGTTCGGGTCGCTGGGGGCGTACGCCACGGGCAGCGTGACCATGGTCAGCTGGTCCGGGCCGATCCGCTTCAGGGTCTGCGCCAGGCCCACCAGCGAGCTCACCGAGGCCAGGTCGGAGTCGGTGGTGAGCGACCGGGTCAGCTTGTCGCCGAGGCTCCACACCGCCATCGGGTCGGTGGCCAGGCCCAGCGTGTCGATCCGGCCGAGCATGGCCTTCACCATCTGCTTCTGGAGCTCGATCCGCCCCAGGTCGCTGCCGTCGCCGACGCCGTGCCGGGTGCGGACGAACGCCAGCGCCTGCTGCCCGCCCAGGTGGTGGGTGCCGGCCGGCAGCTGCAGTCCGCTGTCCGGGTCGCTTATCGGCACCGTGGTGGTGACGTCCACCCCGCCGATCGCGTCGACCATCGAGGCGAAGCCGGCGAAGTCCACCTCTACGAAGTGGTCCATCCGCATCCCGGTGAGCTGCTCGGTGGTCTTCACCGCGCAGGCCGGGCCGCCGACCTCGAACGCCGAGTTGTACATCGCGCTGCGGACCGCCGGGACGGGCTTGCCGTCGAGGCCGGTGCAGGCGGGCCGGGCGACCAGGGTGTCGCGCGGTATGGAGACCACCGAGGCGGCCGTGTGGGTCTGGTTGACGTGCACCACCATGGCGGTGTCGGAGCGGGCGGTGTCGCCGGTGCCGCCGCCCGCCAGGTTGCCGTTGGCGCCGGCCCGCGAGTCGGAGCCGAGCACCAGCAGGTTGAACGAGCCGTCGGTGGAGGCGGGCGGGCGGGCGCTGCCCAGTTGCCCGGAGATGTCGACGCCGTGCAGGTTCCGGTTCAGCTTCCAGTAGGCGAGCCCGCCGAGCCCCGCGGCCACCAGGATGACGGCCACCAGCGCGAACAGCGTGATCCGCAGCCTGCGGCGACCCGTGGAACGGTCCTTCCGATGTTCGGCCATATCGCCTCATTTCACCTGCAGTGCGACCTTTCGAGCATAAGTGACGCACCGGTAGGGCGAACCGGTTCTGAAGCCCGCATGAGAAAAGCCCGAGACCCCGCACCGCGGGAAGCGGTACGGGGTCTCGGTGGGACTGCTGCGATCAGTCGCCGGAACCGGGGGTGTTCTTGGCGATCTGCATCAGGAACTCGGCGTTCGTCTTGGTCTGCTTCATCTTGTCCAGCAGCAGCTCGATCGCCTGCTGCGAGTCCAGGGCGTGCAGCACCCGGCGGAGCTTCCAGACGATGGAGAGCTCCTCGTGGCCGAGCAGGATCTCCTCCTTGCGGGTGCCGGAGGCGTCCACGTCGACGGAGGGGAAGATGCGCTTGTCCGAGAGCTTCCGGTCGAGCTTGAGCTCCATGTTGCCGGTGCCCTTGAACTCCTCGAAGATCACCTCGTCCATCCGCGAGCCGGTCTCGACCAGCGCGGTGGCCAGGATGGTCAGCGAGCCGCCGTTCTCGATGTTGCGCGCGGCGCCGAAGAACTTCTTCGGCGGGTACAGCGCGGTCGAGTCGACACCACCGGACAGGATGCGGCCGGAGGCGGGCGCGGCCAGGTTGTAGGCGCGGCCCAGGCGGGTGATGGAGTCCAGCAGGATCACCACGTCGTGGCCCAGCTCCACCAGGCGCTTGGCGCGCTCGATGGCGAGCTCGGCGACGGTGGTGTGGTCCTCGGCCGGGCGGTCGAAGGTCGAGGAGATGACCTCGCCCTTCACCGACCGCTGCATGTCGGTGACCTCTTCCGGACGCTCGTCCACCAGGACGACCATCAGGTGACACTCGGGGTTGTTGTGGGTGATCGCGTTGGCGATCGCCTGCATGATCATGGTCTTACCGGTCTTCGGCGGGGCCACGATCAGACCGCGCTGGCCCTTGCCGATCGGCGACACCAGGTCGATGATCCGGGTGGTCAGCACGCCCGGGTCGGTCTCCAGGCGCAGCCGCTCCTGCGGGTACAGCGGGGTCAGCTTGCCGAACTCGGGGCGGCCGCGGCCGCTGTCCGGGTCCATGCCGTTGACGGAGTCCAGGCGCACCAGCGCGTTGAACTTCTCGCGGCGCTCGCCGTCCTTCGGCTGCCGGACGGCGCCGGTGATGGCGTCGCCCTTGCGCAGGCCGTGCTTGCGGACCTGGGCCAGCGAGACGTAGACGTCGTTCTGGCCGGGCAGGTAGCCGGAGGTCCGGACGAAGGCGTAGTTGTCGAGGATGTCCAGGATGCCCGCGACCGGGATCAGGACGTCGTCGTCGCTCAGCGGGACCTCGGGGCCACCGGCGCCCTCGAAGCCGTCGCGGCGACGGCCCCGGCGGTCACGGTAGCGGCCGCGGCGGCCGCGGCGGCCGTCGCCGAACTCGTCGTCGTCGTAGCCGCCCTGCTGCTGGGCGCCGCCGCCCTGCTGCTGGCCCTGGGCCTGGCCCTGGCTCTGCTGCTGGCCCTGCTGGCGGGACTGGCCGCCGTCCTGCTGCTGGCCGCCGCCCTGCTGCCGGTCGGCGCGGTCGCGCTCGCGGCGGTTGCGGCGGTCCCGGCGGGACTCGCGGATCTCGTTGTCGCCCTCGGCCGTGCCGGCCTCGGTGCGCTCGGCACGCTCGGTGCGCTCGCCGCCCTCGCGGCGGTCCCGGCGGTCCCGGCGCTCGCGGCGCTCGGAACGGCCCTCGCCCTCGGCGGCCTGGCGCTGGCCCTCGGCCTTGGCCTCGGCGGCCGGCCGGTCCTGCTCGGCGGTGGCGGCGGCCGCGGCCGCGGCCTCGGCGGTCGGCGCACCGGCAGCGGCGGTGGCGCGGCGGCGCGGACGCTCGGTCCGGGTGGTGGCGGCCGCAGTGTCGGCGGCGGCCTGCACCGGGATCTCGATCTGCGCCTGCGGCTGCGGCTCGGTGGCGGCGGCGGTGCGGGCGCGGCGAGGTGCCCGCGGCGGAGCCGCCGATTCACCCTGCTCCTCGGCGGCCGGGGCGGCCTCGGCGGGAGCAGCCGACTTGGCGGCCTTCTTGGCGGCCGGAGCGGCGGGGGCGGAGCCGCCCGCGAGCAGCGGGTCTCCGCCGCTCTTCTCCTTGATGGCCTCGATCAACTGGCTCTTGCGCATCCGCCCGGTACCGCTGATCCCGAGGGTCGAGGCGAGCTTCTGGAGCTCGGCCAGGACCAGGCCGTCCAGGCCGGCGGCAGCGGTACGACGGCGTCGCGCCGGCGCCGCGGGGGCGGCGGCAGCGTCCGACGCCTCGGCGTCCGGGCGCGCGCCCATCAGATCGGTGGTGTCGCTCACTAAGGGTCCTTCCCTGGAGCGGACGTCGGCCTGTCTGGCACGGCGACCGGTTGTGCTGTCCTGCCCAGCATCTCTGTGCGCTGGTCAGGGGCTGGATTCCCGCGGAAGGCTGGTCCTTCCGGGGAGCTGCGAAGTGCGGTGCACTGTGGTGCGAAGTGGCGCGGACGGCCGGTACCGACCTCGCTGCGCCTGTTTGATGCCCGGGCCCCCGTCGCGCGGCGGCAGTTCGGGCCCCGCCCGGCCGGGCCTCAGTGCGGAGGCTGCGGGTGGGAGTCTGGTGCCGTCACGGCTTCGGGATGGGCCGCAGTCGCGGAGGCAGGCTGCGTACGCGGTGTGGCGGGCTCCCGGAGAATCGTGCTCCCGAGCTTCCGGCCCCCGTGACGGGGGAACGGGATCGGGATGCGTCGCACCGGTCCCCGGAGGGCATCTGGTGCAGCAATGAGGTTAACACTACCGACCCCCTGACACATTCCCCAGCCCTTTGTTTGTCAATCGTGTCCGTCTCACATGTCGAGCGGCAGCACGGTCGCGCCGGTGCGGTCGAGCTCCAGGCGGTGTGCCGCGAACTGCGGTCCTGCGAAGTTCACGAGCTTCTCCGCGCCGGCCTCGTCGGTGAGCGCGAGGACCGTCGGTCCGGCGCCCGAGATGACGGCGGGGACGCCCTCGGCGCGCAGGGCGGCGACCAGGGCGGCGCTGTCGGGCATGGCGGAGGCCCGGTAGTCCTGGTGCAGGCGGTCCTCGGTGGCGGTGAGCAGCAGCTCGGGGCGGCGGGTGAGCGCCTCGACCAGCAGCGCGGCGCGGCCGGCGTTGACGGCGGCGTCGGCGAGCGGGACGGTCTTGGGGAGGAGACCGCGGGCCGTCTCGGTGAGCACCTCGGTGGAGGGCACGAACACGACCGGAACCACCCGGTCGGCGGGGTCGAGCGTAATGGTGCGGGCGGTGCCGTCCTCGGTCCAGGCGACGGTGAAGTTGCCGCGCAGGCAGGCCGCGACGTTGTCGGGGTGGCCCTCCAGCTCGGAGGCGAGAGCGAGCAGCGCGTCGTCGTCGAGGGCGGAGGCCCCGCCGATGGTGACGGCGCGGGCGGCGACGATGCCCGCGCAGATCGCGGCGGACGAGGAGCCCAGGCCGCGACCGTGCGGTATGCGGTTGGCGCAGACCACTTCGAGGCCGCGGGGCTGCCCGCCGAGCCGGTCGAAGGCGGCGCGCAGCGAGCGGACCAGCAGGTGGCGCTCGTCGCGGGGCAGGGTCTCGGCGCCCTCGCCGGCGATGTCCACGCTCAGACCGGAGTCGGCGACCCGGACCACCACGTCGTCGTAGAGCCCCAGGGCGAGGCCGAAAGCGTCGAAGCCGGGGCCGAGGTTGGCGCTGGTCGCGGGAACGCGGACCCGGACGGCGGCGGCGCGGAACGCGGGACCGGCCATGCGGTGGACACTCCTGAAAGTGGGGGCGGCCCGGACGACGGGGCCTGCGGTGGTACGACGGCGGGAGGTCGAGGGGAGCGCGCGGCGTGGCGCGGCCCGCCGGGGTCCAGCGTATCGAAGAGAGGTTCCAGAGCGGTACACCCCGCCCGGCTCGGATCTTCCGTGTTGCCACAAGAAGCGGAAAAGCGCCGGTCGGATGACCTGAAAGCGGTGCAGAAAACCGCTGAGCGGCGGGCCCGATCAGGCCCGCCGCTCAACGGTGTTGACGCCGGATCAGCCGGGTCAGTCCAGCAGGCCCAGGCGGCGGGCGGCCGTCTCCGGGTCGATCGGGACGATCTGCGGCTGCGGCGCGCCGGCCACGGCCCAGTCCGGGTCCTTGAGGCCGTTGCCGGTGACGGTGCAGACGATCCGCTGCCCGGGGTCGACCAGTCCGGCCTCGGCCTTGGCCAGCAGGCCGGCCACCGAGGCGGCCGAGGCGGGCTCCACGAAGACGCCCTCCTGCGCGGCCAACAGGCGGTAGGCGGACAGGATCTGGCGGTCCGTCACCTTGTCGATCAGGCCGCCGGACTCGTCCCGGGCGGCCAGCGCGTAGTCCCAGGAGGCCGGGTTGCCGATCCGGATCGCGGTGGCGATGGTCTGCGGCTTGAGCACCGGGGCGCCGTCCACGATGGGCGCGGAGCCGGACGCCTGGAAGCCCCACATCCGGGGGGTCTTCGAGGAGAGGCCGTCCGCCGCGTACTCGCGGTAGCCCTTCCAGTAGGCGGTGATGTTGCCGGCGTTGCCGACCGGGAGGACGTGGATGTCGGGGGCGTCGCCGAGCATGTCGACGATTTCGAAGGCGGCGGTCTTCTGGCCCTCGATGCGCACCGGGTTGACCGAGTTGACCAGCGCGACCGGGTACTTCTCGGAGAGGTCGCGGGCGAGCGTGAGGCAGTCGTCGAAGTTGCCGTCCACCTGGAGGATCTTCGCGCCGTGCACCAGTGCCTGGCCCATCTTGCCGAGGGCGATCTTGCCCTGCGGGACGAGCACGGCGGACACCATGCCGGCCCGCACCGCGTAGGCGGCGGCGGAGGCGGAGGTGTTGCCGGTGGAGGCGCAGATGACGGCCTGGGCGCCGTCCTCCTTGGCCTTGGAGATGGCCATGGTCATCCCGCGGTCCTTGAAGGAGCCGGTCGGGTTGGCGCCTTCGACCTTGAGGTAGACCTCGCAGCCGGTGCGCTCGGAGAGCACCTGGGCGGGGACGAGCGGCGTGCCGCCTTCGAGCAGGGTGACCACGGGGGTGGAGTCGGTGACCGGGAGGCGGTCGCGGTACTCCTCGATGAGGCCGCGCCACTGGTGGGTGCGGGTGCCTCGGGCAGCGTTTTCGGCAAGGGCGTTCATGGTTGTTCCTACTCCCCTTCGACCCGCATGATGCTGGCCACGTCGCGCACGCTGTCCAGTGCGCGGAGCTTGTCGACCGTCGCCGACAGGGCGGCGTCGGTGGCGCGGTGGGTGACCACGACGAGCGCGGCGTCGCCGTCGCGACCCTGCTGGCGGACGGTGTCGATGGAGACGCCGTGCTCGGCGAAGACCGAGGCGACCTGGGCCAGCACGCCGGCCCGGTCGTCCACGTCGAGGCTGACGTGGTAGCGGGTGACCACCTCGTCCATCGGCTTGGCGGGCAGCTGGGCGTAGACCGAGTCGCCGGGGCCGGTGGTGCCGTTGACCTTGTTGCGGCAGACCGCGACCAGGTCGCCGAGGACCGCGGAGGCGGTCGGCGAGCCGCCCGCGCCGGGGCCGTAGAACATCAGTCGGCCGGCCGCCTCGGCCTCCACGAACACCGCGTTGTAGGCCTCGCGGACGGAGGCCAGCGGGTGGCTGAGCGGGATCATCGCCGGGTGCACCCGGGCGGTGACCGAGCCGCCGTCGGCGGAGCGCTCGCAGATCGCCAGCAGCTTGACCACGCAGCCCATCTGCTTGGCGGAGGCGATGTCGGCGGCGGTGACCTCGGTGATGCCCTCGCGGTAGACGTCCGCGGCGGTCACCTTGGTGTGGAAGGCGATCCCGGCCAGGATGGCGGCCTTCGCGGCGGCGTCGAAGCCCTCCACGTCGGCGGTCGGGTCGGCCTCGGCGTAGCCCAGCGCGGTGGCCTCCTCCAGCGCCTCGGAGTACCCGGCGCCGGTGGAGTCCATCTTGTCGAGGATGAAGTTGGTGGTGCCGTTGACGATGCCCAGCACCCGGTTCACCTTGTCGCCGGCCAGCGACTCGCGCAGCGGGCGCAGCAGCGGGATGGCGCCGGCCACGGCGGCCTCGTAGTAGAGGTCGGCGCCGGCCGCGGCGGCCGCGGCGTGCAGTTCGGCGCCGTCCTTGGCGAGCAGCGCCTTGTTGGCGGAGACCACCGAGGCGCCGTTCCCGAAGGCTTTCAGGATCAGCGATTTGGACGGCTCGATGCCGCCCACCACCTCGATCACCACGTCGATGTCGTCGCGGCCGACCAGGGCCTCGGCATCGGTGGTGAGCAGGTGCTCGGGCACCCCGGGGCGGGGGCGCCCGGCCCGTCGGACCGCGATGCCCGCGAGCTCGACCGGGGCGCCGATGCGCGCGGCGAGGTCGTCGGCTGTCGTCGTCATGATGCGCGCCACCTCGGAGCCCACCACACCACAGCCCAGCAACGCCACCTTCAGCGGGCGCGTACGCATCATCCGACTCCGCTCTGCATTCTTCGTCCCCGCCGGGGTGATTCGGTGTCCCCCGGGGGCTTTCCTGTCCGTACCAGTCTCCGGGACTTTCCGCACGGATCTACGGCCGGTCCACGTTATGAGACGAAAATTTCGTCAGCCGATATCGAGACGCAGGAGATCCTCTTCCGTCTCGCGTCGGACGATCACCCGGGCCGCCCCGTCCGCGACGGCCAGCACGGGGGGCTTGAGGGCGTGGTTGTAGTTGCTCGCCATCGACCGGCAGTAGGCGCCGGTCGCGGGCACCGCGATCAGGTCGCCGGGGGCCAGGTCGGCGGGCAGGAAGGCGTCCCGGACCACGATGTCGCCGGACTCGCAGTGCTTGCCGACCACCCGGACCAGCATCGGCTCGGCCTCGCTGGTCCGGGAGACCAGCGCCACCGAGTACTCGGCGTCGTACAGCGCGGTGCGGATGTTGTCGGACATGCCGCCGTCCACACTGACGTAGGTCCGCAGGCCCTCCAGCGACTTGACGGTGCCGACCTCGTACAGCGTGAACGCGGTCGGGCCGACGATCGCCCGGCCGGGCTCCACCGAGATCCGAGGGGTCGTCAACTGCGCTGCGGCGCACTCGCGTCGGACGATCTCGCCGAGCGAGACGGCGATCTCCGCGGGCTCGCGCGGGTCGTCGTCGGGGGTGTACGCGATGCCCAGGCCGCCGCCCAGGTCGATCTCCGGCAGCTCGACACCGTGCTCGTCGCGGACCTCGGCCAGCAGGCCGACCACCCGGCGGGCGGCGACCTCGAAGCCGGCGAAGTCGAAGATCTGCGAGCCGATGTGCGAGTGGATGCCGCGCAGCTCCAGGGAGGGCTCGGCCAGCACCCGGCGGACCGCCTCGGCGGCCAGGCCGCCGGACAGCGACAGGCCGAACTTCTGGTCCTCGTGCGCGGTGGCGATGAACTCGTGGGTGTGCGCCTCGACGCCGACGGTGATCCGGATCAGCACCGGCTGCCGGACGCCCTGTGCCCCGGCGATCTCCGCCAGCCGCTCGATCTCCTGAAAGGAGTCGACCACGATGTGCCCGACGCCGGCCTTCACGGCCTGCTCCAGCTCCCGCACCGACTTGTTGTTGCCGTGCAGCGCGATCCGCTCCCCCGGCATGCCGGCCGCCAGCGCGACCTGCAGCTCGCCCGAGGAGCACACGTCGACGTTGAGGCCCTCCTCGTGCAGCCAGCGCACCACGGCCTTGGACAGGAACGCCTTGCCCGCGTAGTACACGTCGGCGTGGTCGCCGAACGCGTCCCGCCAGGCCCGGGCGCGGGCCCGGAAGTCGGCCTCGTCCAGCACGTACGCGGGGGTGCCGAACTCGGCGGCCAGGGTGCGGACGTCGACGCCGCCGACGGTGGCGACGCCGTCCGCGTCACGGGTGACGGTGCGCGACCAGACCTTCGGGTCCATAGCGTTCAGGTCGGCGGGCGGGGCCTGGTAGTGGCCCTCGGGCAGCACGTCGCCGTGCCGGGGACCTGCGGGGTGTGCGGAGCGAGACATGTGCGGAACTTCCTCGACCTATGGCGAGGGGCGGCGACCGGTCTCCGTCGACCGGTCCGCCGCCCCCGCTGTGCTGCGCTTGGGGGTTGTGGTGCTCTACATCCGCTCGGGGGCGGATACGCCGAGCAGGCCGAGGCCGTTGGCGAGCGTCGTTCGCGTGGCGTCGGCGAGCCAGAGGCGGGCGTGCGTGAGGTCGGTGACCTCCTCGTCGCCCTTCGGCAGGATCTGGCAGTTGTCGTAGAACCGGTGGTAGGCCCGGGCCAGCTCTTCCAGGTACGTGGCGACGTGGTGCGGCTCGCGCAGCTCGCCGGCCTTGGCCAGGACGCGCGGGAACTCGCCGAGCTGGCCGAGCAGGTCGTTCTCCCACTCGGAGCTCAGCAGCTCCGGTTTGAAGTCCGCGCTGCGGGTGATGCCCTTCTCCACGGCGTTGCGCTGCACGGAGCACATCCGGGCGTGCGCGTACTGCACGTAGAAGACCGGGTTGTCCTTGGTCTGGCTGGTCACCAGGTCGATGTCGATGGTGATGGTGGAGTCGGTGGACTGGCGCACCAGCATGTAGCGGGCGGCGTCCACGCCGATCCAGTCGATCACGTCGTCGATCGTGATGATGTTGCCCGCGCGCTTGGAGAGTCGGACCTCCTTGCCGTCGCGCAGCATCTTCACGAACTGACCGATCATCACCTCGATGTTGCGGTCCATGTCGTCGCCCGCGCAGGCCGCGATGGCCTTGAGGCGGTTGACGTAGCCGTGGTGGTCGGCGCCGAGCATGTAGACCGAGACCTCCGCGCCGCGGTCCCGCTTGCTCAGGTAGTAGGCGGCGTCGGCGGCGAAGTAGGTGGTCTCGCCGTCGGCCTTGATCAGGACGCGGTCCTTGTCGTCGCCGAAGTCGGTGGTGCGCAGCCAGATCGCGCCGTCCCGGTCGAAGACGTGGCCCTGCTCGCGCAGCCGCTCCATGGCCTGCTGGACGGCACCGGAGTCGTGCAGCGACTTCTCGGAGAACCAGGTGTCGAAGTGCACCCCGAACTCGTTCATCGACCGCTGGATCTCGGCGACCATCAGCTTCAGGCCCTCGGTGCGGAAGGCCGGCAGCTGCTCGTCCTCCGGCAGCTCCAGGATGCCGGGCACGCCGTCGGTGACGGCCTTGGCGATGTCGGTGATGTACTCGCCGACGTAGCCGTCCTCCGGGACGGGCTGTCCGTTGGCGGCGGCCTTCAGCGACTTGGCGAACTTGGTGATCTGCACGCCGGCGTCGTTGAGGTAGTACTCCGTCGACACCTCGGCGCCGGACGCCTTCAGGACGCGGGCCAGCGAGTCGCCGACGGCGGCCCAGCGGACGCCGCCGATGTGGATCGGGCCGGTCGGGTTCGCCGAGACGAACTCCAGGTTGATGTTCAGGCCCTTGAGCGCCTCGTTGCGGCCGTACGCCTCGCCCGCCTCGACGATGGTGCGCGCCAGCTCGCCCTGGGTGGCGGCGTCCAGCGTGATGTTCAGGAAGCCCGGACCGGCGATGTCGACCTTCGCGACGCCGGTGATCTCTCGCAGGCGTGCGGACAGGATCTCCGCGACGGCTCGCGGCGGCTTGCCGGCCGGCTTCGCGAGCTGGAGGGCCACGTTGGTGGCGTAGTCGCCGTGGTCCCTGTTCTTGGGCCGCTCGACCGTCACGTGCGCGGGCACGTCGACGGTCAGCTCGCCGGCCTGGACGGCGGCGCTGACGGCGGCCTGGACTGCCTGGGAGAGTTCTGCGGGTGTCACGGGCCCAAGCCTAGGCGAGAGGGGGCGGTCGACCGCCACTCGGTTTGCCGAGCGGGACGCGCGTCGTGCCCCGCGGCGTGCTTCGTCTCGTCGGACAGCGCCGCAGACCGGCACATCTCACGGGCGTGACTCGTCCGGCGGAACAAGTTCCTGCGCGTGTTCGCCCAGGGCGAAATCTCGCAGGGTTTGGACGACCGGATGGGGCGCGCTGCCGAAGTCGTACGCGAAACGGCGCCCGGCCGCCGCTGCGGCCGGGCGGTCCATCGCCCGCAGTCGGCGCACCAGCTCGATCAGGTCCGCCGGATCGAACGGCTTCGCGAGGTAGCCGTCCACCCCCACCGACTCGCCGCGCTCCAGGTCCGCCGGCGTACAGGCGCTCACGATCGCGATCGGCAGGTGCGCGGTCTCCCAGGCGGCGCGCAACCGGGCCGCCGTCCGCAGCCCGTCCAACCGGGGCATCACCACGTCCAGCGTCACCACGTCCGGCGCGACCCGGTGGACCACCTCCAGGCACTCGGCACCGTCGGCGGCGGTCACCACCTCGAAGCCCTCCAGCTCCAGGTTGACCCTGATCAGTCGACGGATCGCCTCGCTGTCGTCCACCACGAGAACCCGCCCCGACGTCGCCGCCACCTCACCGAGGGTAGCCGCGCGCCGCCCCGCCCGTCCGGTCTTTCGGGCACTTGCCGCCCGCCGCTGACGGCCCGTCCGAACCCGCCGCCGGAAACCCGTGCACGGACCACGGAGTTTCCCTGGTAGTGTTTTCCCCGCAAGGCCGGGTGATCGCAGATCGCCCAAGGCCCCCGTAGCTCAGGGGATAGAGCACCGCCCTCCGGAGGCGGGTGCGTAGGTTCGAATCCTACCGGGGGCACCTCGTGCAGTAGGTGTGCAAGTTGGACAAAGGCCCAGGCCAGTGGATTTGATCCGCAGACCCGGGCCTTTTTGCTGTCCGCACACCGCCCCGGCCGAGGTCGAGCGGCGGGTGGCCGAGCGCCGCAAGCGCCGCTGACGGACCGTCAGTGCGGCGGGCGGCGGTGGTGGGCGCCGCGCAGGACGAGGGACGGGGTGGCGGGGTCGTAGGCGCCGCAGGCGGTGGTGGACCAGGGGGACCACTGGCGGGGGACGGCGAAGTACGGGACCAGGACGGGGCCCTTGCGGCCGGGGGCGGCCTTGGCGGGGAGCAGCGCGGGCAGCACGTCGGGGGTCTGGCCGGCCAGGATCGCGGCGCGGCAGGAGCGGCAGGCGGGTCGGCGGTCGGCGGCGGCCTCCCGGGTGGTGGTGCGGGCCCGCTGGCGGGTCTTGCGGTTCTTGGGCGGTTCGGCGGCGTTCTCGACCGGGCCGTGCAACGGGTTGTAGTAGCAGCGGACGGCGAGCGGGCCGGGCCGCTGTCCCGCGTGCAACAGGTGTGCGGCGGCGAGGCGTTCGACCGCCTGTTCGGCGAGCACCACGGCGGCGGCCAGGTCGGGCAGGTCGGTGTCGGGGTGGTCGGCGCGGTCGAGCAGCCGGCCGGCCGCCTCGTACGCCTCCAGCGCCCACTGGTAGGCCCGGCGGGCGGCGGACTCCTCGGTGGGGAGCCGGAGTTCGGCGGCCTGGAAGACCGTGCCGGCGGCGGTGACGCGTTCGGCGGCGAGCTCGCGCAGGCGGTCCCGGAGCGCTTCCCACTCCCCCAGCACCAGCGCCTTGTGCTCGCGGACCTCCCGGCGACTCGGGTGGTGCTCGGTTGTCGGGGCGGGCCTCGCGGCCTTCAGGAACCACCAGCGGCGGAACACCGCGCCTCCCCCTCGTGTGCGTCGTCGCCCCATTGTGGGTGACGCGGGAGGGGAGATTCCAGGGCCGGTCAGCTCGCGCGGGCGACCAGGTCGGCGACGGTGTGGTCGAAGTAGGCGCTGTAGGAGGTGTCCTCGGTGTCGCCGCCCTGCTGGTAGCCGCCGATGACGCCGATCACCTCGCCGGTGGCGGAGTCGACGAACGGGCCCCCGCTGGTGCCGTTGGAGAACGACGGGCAGTCGATGCGCCGCTGGAAGGTGTCCTCGCGGCTGGTGACATTGGTGCACAGGACGGGCTTCTCGGCGCTGTCGGAGTAGCCGTACAGCCGGGTCTGGACGGTCAGCGCGGCGTTGACGCCGATCGGGTTGCCGCCGACCGCGTCCTCGATCCGCAGGTTGTTGGTGGGCGCGACGGCGAGCACGGCGAAGTCCTCGTCGGGGTCGTCGCCGTTCTGCCAGCCGTCCGCGGTGTACACCTTGGTGACCTGCCAACTGCCGAACGGGGCCGTGCCGTCGCGGTAGCCGGGGACGAAGACGATGCTGCTCACGCCGGACACGCAGTGCGCGGCGGTGAGGATCAGGTTGCGGCCGGGGCTGTCGATGACGCTGGCGGTGCAGAAGTGGTTGCCCGGCGCGACGTCGCCGGTGAACAGCGCGCCGACCCGGACCGACTCGGAGTTGAGCGGGGCGGCGCCGGTGACGCCGAGCTTCACGTCCGGCGGCGCGAAGGGCGGGACCTGCCGGGTGAGGCCGTCGGTGGAGCTGCCGGCCTGCGCGACGTTCTGGGGCCCGGGCGGCTCGGCCCCCGTGCTCGCGCTCGGGCTCGCGCTCGGCGTCGCGCTCGGGGCAGCGCTGGTGACGGGGGCAGGCGTGGGGGCCGAGCCGACCGCCGCGACGGTGTCGGCGCTGGTCCGCTGCCGCGGGTCGCGCAGGTGGACGGAGAGCACCCCGGCGGCCGTTATCGCGCCGACCACGCCGACGGCGAGCACCGAACTGAGGACGACCGGCCGCAGCGAGCGGCGCTTGCGCTGCTTGGAGTGGCGTCCCATGCTGCCCCGTTCCTCCCGACCGGAGGCCGCGCCGGTGTCCACGTCGTTGCCGACCTGGACACCGGGTGACCCGAGCTGTCTCGAATATGCGTCGCCGAGCTGGAAATGCCGTGATTCCTGGCTGGGAGACTCGTGAGATTTCCGGTGGCGGACAGCAGGGTCTCATGCCGGGGGGCGGACGCGGGGACGGCGGCACCGCGCCGATCGGGTCATGCCACCGCTCTGGCCTCGCTCCGGTCGGCCCGGCCCCTGGCCTCGCCCGGGGCGGGGCGGTGGGTGATCATCACGAACGCGACCACGGCGGCCAGCAGCAGGATGCCCATCGCGACGGCGGTGGCGACCGCGTAGCCGTGCACCGCGCCCTGGGCCTGGACCAGTGGGTCGGTCGGGTTGCGGGTGGCCAGATACGTGGCGGTGACGCTGGCGGCGATGGTGTTGAGCAGCGCGGTGCCGATCGAACCGCCGACCTGCTGGGCGCTGTTGATGATGGCGGAGGCGGCGCCGGTCTCCTCCGGGGCGACGCCGAGGGTGGACAGGTTGATGGCGGGCATGAAGACCAGCCCGAGGCCGATGCCGAGCAGCAGTTCGGCGGGCAGCACCAGGCCGAGGTACGGGCTGTCCACCCGGAGCTGGGTGAGCCAGGCCATGCCGCCCGCGCCGATCAGCAGTCCGGGGACGATCAGGGCGCGGGTGGGGATGCGGGTCATCAGGCGGGAGCCGATGCCGGCCGAGCTGAGGATGATCGCACCGGTCATCGGCAGGAACGAGACGCCGGCCCGGATCGGCGAGTAGCCCTTGACGACCTGCATGTAGTACGTCAGGAACAGGAACAGCCCGTACATGGCGATCACGGCGAGGCCGACCGAGAGCGCGCTGCCGGCCCGGTTGCGGTCGCGGATCAGGTGCATCGGCAGCAGCGCGTGCGGGGTGCGCCGCTCGACCAGGGCGAACACGGCGAGCAGGGCGACGCCGACGCAGAGCGAGGTGAGCACCAGCCAGTCGCCCCAGCCGCGGTCGACGGCCTCGGAGGTGCCGTAGACGATCAGCAGCAGGCCGCCGCAGCCGAGCACCGCGCCGGGCAGGTCCAGCCGGACCCGGTGGGAGCGGTCGATGTGGTCGCGGCGCAGCAGGTAGTAGGCGGCGAGCGCGGTGGCCGCGGCGATCGGGCCGTTGACGTACAGGCACCAACGCCAGCTGAGGTACTCGGTGAGCAGGCCGCCGGTGATCAGGCCGATCGCCGCACCGCCGCCGGCCAGGGCGCCGAAGACGCCGAACGCGGTGGCCCGTTCGCGCACGTCGCGGAAGGTGATCGACAGCAGCGACAGCGCGGACGGGGCGAGCAGCGCACCGAAGCTGCCCTGCAGGGCGCGGGCCGCGAACAGCATGCCGCCGCTGACGGCGAAGCCGCCGAGGCAGGACGCCGCGGCGAAGCCGAGCAGGCCGATGATGAAGGTGCGTTTGCGTCCGAAGAGGTCGCCGATCCGGCCGCCGAGCAGCAGCAGGCCGCCGAAGGCCAGCGTGTAGGCGGTGATCACCCACTGCCGGTTGGCGTTGGAGATGCCCAGGTCGTGCTGCGCGGACGGGAGGGCGATGTTCACGATCGTCGCGTCCAGGACGATCATCAGCTGGGCGATGGCGATGACCGCCAGGGCCCACCAGCGGCGCGGATCGGCCTGCTGGGTGTCGGGGGCGTGCTGGGAGGTCACCGGAGGACCGCCTTCCGCCGAATCGGGAATGGGCCTGGGGCGCGCGCACGGCGCTCTCTCCAGCCAAACGCTCGATCCGATCACCGGCAAGGCGGTCTGTGTTCTTTTGTCACGATTTGGGACGAGGACCCGGGTGCCCGGCCGCATCGGCCACCCGGGACACTCCCTCGGTTACAGCGCGCTCAGCTCCGTCACCAGGTCGTCCAGGCCCAGCGAGCCCTGCGACAGCGCCGCCATGTGCCACGCCTTCAGGTCGAACTCCTCGCCGCGCGCCGCGGCCGCCGCCCGGGCCGCGGACCGGCCGCTCAGCCAGGCCCGCTCGCCGAGCTTGTAGCCGATCGCCTGGCCGGGCAGGCCCAGGTAGCGGACCAGCTCGCTGTCCAGGAACTCGGCGGACAGGCCGCAGTACGCGCCGAAGAACTCGCGGGCGCGCTCCGGCAGCATCGGCTCGCCGGCGGCGAACGGCGAGTCGGCCGGGAACTCCAGCTCGGCGTGCATGCCGATGTCCACGATCACCCGCAGCGCCCGCATCATCTGCGCGTTCAGGTAGCCCAGGCGGTGGCCCGGGTCGGTGAGGTAACCCAGCTCGTCCATCAGGCGCTCGGCGTACAGCGCCCAGCCCTCCATGTTGGCGCTGACGCCGCCCAGGGTGACCTGGTAGGTGGAGAGCCGGTCCGCCATGTACGTCCACTGCGCGAGCTGCAGGTGGTGGCCGGGAACGCCCTCGTGGTACCAGGTGGAGACCAGGTCCCACTCCGGGAACGCCTCCCGGCCCAGGGTGGGCAGCCAGGTCCGGCCGGGACGGGAGAAGTCCAGCGACGGCTGGGTGTAGTACGGGGCGGCGGCGCTGCCGGGCGGGGCGATCCGCGACTCCACCTTCAGCAGCGGGTCGGCCAGGTCGAAGTGCACGCCCTGCAGGTCGTCGATCGCCCGGTCCATCAGGCCCTGCAGGTACTCCTGCACCTCCTGCTCGCCGCGGATCGCCGGACCGTCGGTCTCCAGCCACTTCATCGCCTGCATCGGGGTGGCCCCGGGGCGCACCTTCTCCGCCTCGACCCGCATCTGCGCGTCCAGGTCGTGGAACTGCTCCCACGCCCAGCGGTACGCCTCGTCCAGGTCCAGGTCGGCGCCGGTCCAGTACCGCACCCAGCGGGTGTAGCGCTCGCGGCCCACCGCGTCGGGGGTGCCCTGGGTGGCCGGGCCGTACACGTCGCGCATCCAGTCGCGCAGCTTGGCGAGCGACGCGGTGGCCGCGACCGCGGTGGCGGTCAGCTGCTCCCGCAGGTGCTCGGGCGCAGGGGCGACCAGGTCGCCGAACCAGCCGCCGGGCCGCTCGGACTCGATCCACTCGCCGAACTGGCCGACCACGGTGTCCACCTGGCGCGGCGCCGAGAACAGGCCGCGCCGCAGCCCCTCCTCCAGGGTCTGCCGGTACTGGGCCATCGCCTCCGGGAAGCGGGCCAGCCGGCGCTCCAGCCGCTGCCAGTCCTGGTCGGTGTCGGTGGGCAGCAGGGTGAACATCTCGCGGGTGTTGTGCACCGGCGAGCCCAGGTTGCGGACCGTCCGGAACTCCTCGCCCGCGTCGTGCACCGCGAGCTCCGCGGTCAGCCGCTCGCGCAGCAGCCGGGCGCAGCGGCGCTCCGCCTCGTCCTCGACCGGGCCGGACGCCTCCAGCGCGTCCAGTTCGGCGAGGGTGCGGCGGGCCAGGTCGGCGAGGGCGCCGGTGCCCGCCGGGGACAGGTCGGTCAGCCGGTCGTCCTCCGGGTTGAGGCCGAGGTAGACCGCGGTCAGCGGGTCGAGGTCGGCGAGGGCGTGGACATAGGAGTCGGCGATGCGGCGCGGGGTGGGGCCGCCGATGTGACGATCGTTCAGTTCATGAGCCATCCGGCCATCCTGTCGCAGCGCCAGGCGAATTCAACCCCAATCTGGAAGTGACCCCGTCAACTGTGTCCAGCTCGCAACCGGCGCAGCGTGCGCCCCGGGTCCCAGACCGGCCGGCCGCGGGTGATCGGACGGAACGCCAGGCCGATCAGCACCGCGCAGAAGTGCCCCAGATCGGTGAACGTGCGCGAGGTGAACAGCGGCACCAGGTAGAACACCACCAGCCCGCACCCGTACACCCACCGCCAGACGCCCGCCAGGCCCCACGTCAGCACACCCTCCACACCGGCCAGCGCGTACGACACCCCGACGTCCACGGTGCGCGCCATCCTCATCGGCAGCACCTGGTGGTGCACGCCCCAGGCCACCACCCCCTGGCTGATGTACGTCGCCAGCACGTGCGCGGTCAGCGCCACCGTCAGCCAGCGCCCGGTGCCGAGCCAGCGCTCGGCCGGGACGTGGAAGAGGTGGAACATCACGAAGTAGAACAGGAAGTTCGCCTGCTCGGTCCAGATCAGGCTGGCCAGCAGCGCGTGCACCGGATGCGCGTTCAGCTGGTCGATGTTGGTGGAGCGCTTCTGCAGGAAGAAGTGCAGTGCGGCCGGGTCCTTCCGGGCCACCACGAAGCTGGTGACCGCGAGCAGCAGCAACCACACGTACGTCCCCGGCGACTTCCCGATCCACCGCCCGACCGCCCGTACCCACCGCACCGGCCGCTCCTCGTCGCACTCCGCCGACACCTGGTCACAGTCTGCGGTCGACGAGGCCGTCGCCCGGCAAGGACCCGCCGGACCTGCCCGCAGAGCGCGGACCCGCCCGGCGATTACCCTGACACCCATGGCAGCGACCCCCTCCCCCGCCGCGGCGGAGCGCCCCCGGCGCACCGGCTACCGCCGCCTGCCCGTCCAGCAGCGGCGCGAACAGCTGATCGCCGTCGCCCTCGAACTGTTCGCCGCCCGACCGCCCGAGGACGTCTCGCTCGACGACGTCGCGGAGGCCGCCGGCGCGTCCCGTCCGCTCGTCTACCGCTACTTCGCCGGCGGCAAGCAGCAGCTGTACGAAGCCGCTCTGCGCAGCGCCGCCTCCGAGCTCACCACCCGTTTCACGGTCGCCACCTTCACCGGCACCCCCACCGAACAGCTCGGCGCGGTCCTCCACCGCTACTTCGACTTCGTCGACGAACACGCCGCCGGCTACGGCGCGCTGCTGCGCGGCGGCTCCGTCGTGGAGACCGCCCGCACCTCGGCGATCGTCGACGACGTCCGCCGCGCCGCGATTCGGCGCACCCTGCGCCACCTGGGCGTCCGCGAGGCCGGCCCCCGGCTCACCCTGCTGGTCCGCTCCTGGATCTCCGTGGTGGAGGCCTCCGCGATCAGCTGGCTCGACGAGGGCCGCCAGATCCCGGTCGACTCCCTCTGCGAGTGGCTGGTCGACCAGTTCGTGGTGATGGCCGCGGCGACGGCCGTCCGCGACGACCAGACGGCGGAGGTCCTCCACCACTGGCTCCAACTGGAGACGGACGAGAGCCCTGCGGGGGTGCTCGTCTCCCGCCTGCGGGACATAGGCATGTGAGGACGGGCAGATAGGGGCGCGTGGGGGTGCAACTCCTGCGTGTGCTCAGGTTTCCCGCTGGGGGCGGTACTCGTCCTCCTCGACCCCGAACGTCCAGGCCACACCCGCCCTCGCGGTGCGGATGTGCGGCGGGACGCGCAGGTAGTAGGTGCGGAAGGTGCCGTCCGGTTCGGCGGTGGAGTTGACCACCTCGACCATCACCACCGGTTCGTCGTCGGGGAGTTGGATCCGCCACAGGACGCCGGTCGCGTCGCGGTGCAACGGTTCCGCGCCGCTCTCCGCCAGGTACCTCTCGTAGCCGAAGTGCTCCAGCATGACGCGCCGCAGTTCGGCGTTCTCCTCGGTGCGGATGCGTTCCACGGTGAGGTCGGTCAGCCGGTCGAGGAAGTTCGCGGGGACGGGCATGCCGCGCCAGGCGTACAGCGCGAAACCGTCGGCGTAGGCGAGTGCGGGGCCGTCGGCGCGGTCGAGCCGGCCGGCCTCGTCGCGGTGCAGGGCGACGGGGCGTTCGCTGAGCAGCACGGTGTTCTCGAACGGCCACCACCAGCCGGTCTGTCGGGCGACGCCGGCCAGCGCAGCGAGCGTCTCGTCGCCGGTGCCGGCGGTGTCGAAGGCCGCGAACCAGGCGGCGTCGTGCTGGCCGGCGACCGCGTCCAGCACGGTGAGGCGGACCTTGGCGCGGGTCTCGCCGGCGACCCGGCGGAGTTCCTTGTTCGCGGGGAGGCGGGACTCCTCCCAGCCGAGCGGCTCGGGTTCGGGCGCGAAGTGGTCGAGCAGCGCGGCGCGGACGCGTTCGGCGGGCAGTGCGGCGGTGGCGGCGAGTTCGGCGCCGGTCGCGCCCCACAGCTCGGCCCAGCCGGTCGGGCCGAGCGCGGTGAACGCGGCGGTGCGGGCCCGCTCCCAGGTGGCGGTGCGCACCTGCTCGCGCACGGATCGGCCGAACTCCTCGCGGTGGTCGAGCAGTTCGGTGACGGCGGCGAGCGGCGAGGGGTACCAGCGGAACTCGGTGGGCTCGGCCAGTCCGGCGGCCCGGTAGGCGGTTCGGACGGCCTGTTCGGCGGTGGCCCGGTCGGCGGGGCCGGTGGCGGCGGCGACCGCCCGCCAGTGCGCCACCGAGGCGTCGGCCGGACGGCCGGTCAGCTGCGTGCTCATCAGTTCTGTCCTCTGTCTCTTACGGGGCGGCCGGGCTCAGTCCGCGACGATCCGGACCGCGCCGGGCACGTACTCGCGCTGGCGGACCACCCGGAACCAGCCGGTGGGCAGGGCGATCGCCGCGTGCTCCTCGTGCACGACCTTGCCGCCCTCCGGCAGGTGCAGCCAGGCGCGGCCGAACGGGCCGGACTCGCGCAGCAGTTCGCCGGGGCCGACCACCGCGTGGGCGTGGCCGGTGACTTCGCCGAGGGCCAGCACCAGCCGGCCGCGGCCGTCCCGCGGCTGGCGCGGCAGGTGGGCCACCGCGGCCGGGACCGCGCCCTGCTCGACCGGCACGATCAGTACGTCTCCCTGGCGGTACACGGAGTCCTCCCGCGGTCGGGTCCGGCCGGGCGCCGGACGTCCCGACCGGAAAACTAGGCGGCCCCACCGACAACACCACGCCCGAACAATTCCCCGTGCGGGTGAACGTCGGGGGCGGCTGGTAGACAGGGTCCGGCCCCACGACGAGCAGCGAGGAGCGGCGCATGACCATCAATCAGCACATCGAGGAGTTCCACGGCCTTCCGGTCACCGACTTCCTCAAGGCCTCCGAGGAGGGGAAGTTGCCCGCGGCGGCGGCCACCGCCTGGAAGATCTGGGTGGACTGGGACGACGACACCACCTTCGCCGAGTACTGGGCGAAGTTCCTGGAGACCGTCGCGGTGGAGGAGGTCACCGCGGTGGTGATCGGCCGCTGGTTCTCCGAGGAGCCGGAGTCGCTGTCCGAGGCGCTGCCGGTGGTGCTCGCGTCCGCCGCCCGCTTCCCGGCGCTGCGGGCGCTGTTCATCGGCGACATCGTCATGGAGGAGTGCGAGATCTCCTGGATCCAGACCTGCGACATCACGCCGGTCCTGGAGACCTTCCCGCTGCTGGAGGAGCTGGTGATGCGCGGCGCCGGCGAGGACTACGACGGCAACGACCGGCTCTCCCTGAAGCCGCTGCGGCACGAGAAGCTGAAGGCGCTGCGGTTCGAGGCCGGCGGCCTGCCGGGCGTGGTGGTCCGCTCGGTCGCCGCCTGCGACTTCCCCGCGCTGGAGAAGCTGGAGCTGTGGCTCGGCGTCGACAACTACGGCGGCGACTGGACGATGGCGGACCTCGGCCCGTTCCTGTCCGGCGCCAACCTGCCCTCGCTGAGGTACCTGGGCCTGCAGAACGCCGAGCTGCAGGACCGGATCGCCGCCGAGGTCGCCCACGCCCCGGTGGTTCCCCGGCTGACCGGGCTGTCGCTGTCCATGGGCGCGCTCACCGACGAGGGCGCGGCGGCGCTGCTGGAGGGCCAGCCGCTCACCCACCTGAAGACGCTGGACCTGCACCACCACTACCTCACCGAGGGCATGCAGAAGCGCCTGCGGGACGCCCTGCCCGGCGTCGGGATCGACCTCTCCGACGCCGAGGACCCGAACGACAACTGGCGCTACGTCGCCGTCTCCGAGTAGCCGGAGGTCCTGCGTTGACGCCGCCACAGCTGGTCGTCCTGGGTTGCCCGGGCCACCGGAGAGTCACCCTGTTCGCCGCCGCGGCCCGCGCCGCGGGGCTGCCGGAGCCCGCCGTGCTGCCCTGGTCCGCGGTGCTGCGCGGACGGTACGAGCTGCCGCCCGGCGCGGTGGTCCGGGTCGACTCGCCCGGTGAGGACCCGGAGGCCGACCGGCTGCTGCGCGGCGCCGCCCTGGGCGCGGGCTACGCCGCCACCCGGGTCGAGGGCGGCCCGGCCTGGTACGCGGGCGTCACCGCCGCCCTGCGCGAGCTGGCCGCCCGGCCCGGGGTGCAGCTGCTCGGCGACCCGGAGGAGATAGCGGTGATGTTCGACAAGCGCCGCACCCACACGGCGCTGTCCGCCGCCGGGGTGCCGGTGCCCCGCGCGCTGCCCGGCGAACTCCCGCACTCCTTCGAGGAGTTGCGTGAACGGATGGCCTCCGCCGGAATGCGCCGGGCCTTCCTCAAACCGGTGCACGGCTCCTCCGCCTCGGGCGTGGTGGCCCTGGAGTTCGGCCCGCGCGGCCGGGTCCAGGCCACCACCTCCGTGGAGGTCACCCCGGACGGGCTGCACAACTCGCTGACCGTCCGGCGCTACCGCGGCGCGACCGAGGTCGCCGCCCTGGTCGACCGGCTCACCCCGGAGGGCCTCCACGTCGAGCAGTGGGTCCCCAAGTCCGGCCAGCACGGCCGCGCCGCGGACCTGCGCGTCCTGGTGGTCGGCGGCCGCGCCACCCACGTGGTGGTCCGCACCAGCCGCCACCCGATGACCAACCTCCACCTCGGCGGCGCCCGCGGCGAACTCTCGGCCGCCCGCGCCGCCGCCGGCGACACCTGGCCCACCCTGCTCGCCACCGCGGAAGCCGCCGCCGCCCGCTTCCCGCACGCCCCCATGGTCGGCGTCGACCTCCTCCCCTCCTCCCACTGGCGCCGCACCCTGGTCGGCGAGGTCAACGCCTTCGGCGATCTGCTCCCCAACCTCCCGGGCCTGCCGGACGGCCCGGCCCCGGGCCTCGACACCTACGCGGCCCAACTGGCTTCGCCGAGATACCTGAACGCCCTCCACCGGAGCACAGCGGCAGCCCCCGCCCCGCACCCGCACGCAGCGCAGGGGCAGCCCCAGTCAGTCGACGCCCCGGCGGCGTAACCCCGAAGGAACCCCCGTGCACCACGACATACCGAACATGAACGAGATCGTCGGCACCCACGATCTCCTCCTCCTCACCCTCGACACCCTCCGCTTCGACGTCGCCGAGGAACTCCTCGCCGCCGGCCGCCTCCCCAACCTCGCCCGGGTGGTCCCGAACGGCGGGTGGGAGCGCCGCCACTCCCCGGGCAGCTTCACGTACGCCGCCCACCAGGCGATCCTGGCCGGGTTCCTGCCCACGCCGGCCTCGCCCGACGGCCCGCACCCGCGCCTGTTCGCGGCGCGGTTCGCCGGCTCCGAGTCGACCGAGTCCCGGACCTGGGTGTTCGACGCGCCGGATCTGCCGACGGCGCTCGCCGCGGCCGGTTACCGCACGGTCTGCATCGGCGGCGTCGGCTTCTTCAACAAGCAGGGCCCGCTGGGCTCCGTCCTGCCCGGCCTGTTCCAGGAGAGCCACTGGGCACCGGAGTTGGGCGTCCCGTCCCCGACCTCCTTCGAGTCGCAGGTGGCGGTGGCCGAGCGGGTCGCCGCCGAGCAGCCGTCCGAGCAGCCGCTGTTCCTGTTCGTCAACGTCTCGGCGCTGCACCAGCCGAACTGGTTCCACCTGCCGGGCGCGACCCGCGAGGACGGCGACTCCCGGGCCAGCCACGCCGCCGCGCTGGAGTACGTGGACGCGCATCTCGGGCGGCTGTTCGCGGTGATGTCCGCGCGTCGGCCGTGTTTCGCGATCGTCTGCTCGGACCACGGCACGGCGTACGGCGAGGACGGTTACACCGGTCACCGGATCGGCCACGAGGTGGTCTGGACGGTGCCGTACGCGCACTTCACCCTCCCGGCCACCTCCCAGGAACCCCGATGACGACGACCCCCGAGTCCCCGTACCAGTCGTACGTCTACGCGTACCCGCACAAGACGGCGTACCGCCCGCTGCCGGACCGCCCGTCGCTGGCCGAGCTGTGGCGCGGCGAGAAGCAGGACGCCCTCTCGCTGTACCTGCACATCCCGTTCTGCGAGGTGCGCTGCGGCTTCTGCAACCTGTTCACCCGGATCGGCAGCCCGGAGGGCCTGACCACGGCGTACCTGGACGCGTTGGAGCGCCAGGCCGGCCAGGTCCGGGACGCGCTCTCCGGCACCGCCGGGTTCGCCCTCGCGGCGTTCGGCGGCGGCACGCCGACCTATCTGACGGCGGCCGAGCTGGAGCGCCTCTGCGACATCGCCGAGCACCGGATGGGCGCGGATCTGCGCGGCATCCCGCTCTCTGTCGAGGCCTCCCCCGACACCGCCACCGCGGACCGCCTCCAGGTCCTGGCCGAGCGCGGCACCACCCGGCTGAGCCTGGGCGTGCAGTCGTTCCTGGACGAGGAGGCGAGGTCGGCGGTCCGGCCGCAGAAACGGGCGGCGGTGGAGGCGGCGCTGGGCCGGGTCCGGGACGCCGGTTTCCCGGTGCTGAACATCGACCTGATCTACGGGATCGACGGCCAGACGCCCGCCAGCTGGATCAAGTCCCTGGACGCGGCGCTGAGTTGGCAGCCCGAGGAGCTGTACCTGTACCCGCTGTACGTCCGCCCGCTGACCGGTCTCGGCCGCCACGCCGACCACGCGGCCTCCCCCGAATGGGACGCGCAGCGCCTGGCGCTGTACCGGGCGGGCCGGGACCACCTGCTGGCGCACGGGTACGAGCAGGTGTCGATGCGGATGTTCCGCCGGGCCGGCGCGGCGAGCGCGAGCGCCGGCGAGTACGCCTGCCAGACCGACGGCATGGTGGGCCTGGGCTGCGGGGCCCGCTCGTACACCTCGAAGCTGCACTACTCGTTCGACTACGCGGTGGACGCCCGCGAGGTGCGCCGGATCATCGACGACTACGTCGCCGCCCCGGACTTCTCCCGGGCCGAGCTGGGCTGGGAGATGACGGACGAGGAGACCCGCCGCCGCCACCTGGTGCAGTCGCTGCTGCAGGGCGAGGGCGTCGACCTGACGGCCTACCGGGGGCGTTTCGGCAGCACGCCCGGGCAGGACTTCCCGTCCGAGCTGGCCGGGTTCGCCGCCAACGGCTGGCTGGCCGAGGACGGGGACCGCCTGCTGCTCACCCCGGAGGGCCTGGCCTGGTCGGACGCGATCGGCCCGCAGCTGTTCTCCGCCGGGGTGCGCGAGCGGATGGCGGGGTACGCGCCGAAATGAGCACCCTGACCGTCCTGTACCGGGGCCCGCTGTCCTCCTGCGACTACGACTGCCCGTACTGCCCGTTCGCCAAGCGGCGGGACACCCCGGAGCTGCTGCGCACCGACCGGGCCGCGCTGGAGCGGTTCACCGCCTGGGCCTCCGGATACGAACACGGCCGCCTGTCCGTGCTGTTCACGCCGTGGGGCGAGGGCCTGGTGCGGTCCTGGTACCGGCGGGCGATGGTGGAGCTGAGCCGACTGCCGCACCTGGAGCGGGTGGCGATCCAGACCAACGCGAGCTGCCGGACCGGCTGGCTGGCCGAGGCGGACCTGTCGAAGCTGGCGCTCTGGGTGACGTACCACCCGGGCCAGGTGACGGAGCAGCGGTTCCTCGCCAAGTGCGCCGAGCTGACGGCGCTGGGCGTGCGGTTCAGCGTCGGCGTGGTCGGGCAGCCGGAGCACCTGGCGGACGCCCGCCGGCTGCGGGCGGCCCTGCCGCCGTCCGTCTACCTGTGGGTGAACGCGGCGGACGGGCACGCCTACGACGACGCGGAGGCGGCCGACTGGACGGAGCTGGACCCGCTGTTCGGCTACAGCCGCCGCCCGCACCGCAGCGCGGGCCTGCCGTGCCGCACCGGGGAGAGCGTGGTGTCGGTGGACGGGGACGGCACGGTGCGCCGCTGCCACTTCGTCCGGCCGCCGCTGGGCAACCTGTACGACGACTCCTACCGGAGCCAACTGCGGCCCCGGGGCTGCCCGTTGGGCGAGTGCGACTGCCACATCGGCTATGTGCACCTGGAGTCGCTGCCGCTGTACGACGTGTTCGCGGGCGGGGTGCTGGAGCGCATTCCGCACCGGTGGTGACCGCACCCCGCCCGGGCGGTCAGTTCTTCGGCAGGCCGGGCGGGTTGATCTCGGAGCTCTGCACGGCCTCGTTGTCCAGTCCCCAGCGCTTCAGCACCTCGGTGTAGGAGCCGTTCCTGATCAGCTCGTCGATGGCTCCGCCGAGCGCCTTGATCAGGCCGTTGTCCTTCCTGGTGGTGGCGGCGATCTTGCCGAGGACCTGGTCGCCGGCGCCCGAGTAGGTGCCGATGATCTCGGTCTCGCCGGTCTGCGCGGCGTGGAAGGCGCCGGACGGGTTGGGGCCGAGCCAGGCGTCGATCCGGCCGGAGCCGAGGGCCAGGTAGTAGTCGGAGGAGTTCTGGTAGTACTTCACGTCCACCGGCTTGAGCCCGGCCTTGACGTTCTGCTCGTTCCAGTCGAGCAGCAGCTTCTCCTGGTTGGTGCCGGAGGCGACGCCGATGGTGTGCCCGGCGACGTCGGCCGGGCCCTTGACCTTCCAGCCGCCGCCCTTCCTGGCCTCGAAGCCGAGGATGTCGAGCCGGTAGGTGGCGAAGTCGTACTTCTCCTTGCGGGCCTCGGTGACGGTGATGTTGGTGATGCCGACGTCGAACTTGCCGCTGTCCAGGCCGACGAAGACGTTCTCCCAGGAGACCGGCGTGAGTTCGACCTTCAGGCCGAGGACGTTGCCGATCAGGTACGCCAGATCGGGTTCGGCGCCGATGATGGTGCGGTCGTCGGTGGCGTGGAAGTCCAGCGGCGGGACGGTGCCGAGGTTGTCCACCACTTGCAGGGTGCCTCTTCGGCGGATCTCCTCGGGCACCAGTGCGGCGACGGCGTCGACCTTGGGCGTGGTGACGCGGTGCTGCTCCGGCGTCAGGTTGACCTTGACGCCGTTGGGCGCGGTGCCCGCACCGGCCCCGCCCAGGTCGGCGGCGGCGGTGCCGCCGGAGCCACAGGCGGTGAGCAGCAGGACGGCGGCGAGCGCCAGGGCGGCCGGGGCGGCGGTGCGGCGGATCACGGCGGACATGGGGACGACTCCTTACGAGTGGGCGGTGTTCAGAGGACCTTGGCGAGGAAGGCGCGGGTGCGCTCGTGCTGCGGGGCGTCCAGCACCTGGGCGGGCGGGCCCTGTTCGACGACCACTCCGCCGTCCATGAACACGACCGTGTCGGCCACCTCGCGGGCGAAGCCGATCTCGTGGGTGACCACGATCATGGTGGTGCCGGTGCGGGCCAGGTCCTTGATGACGTCGAGGACCTCGCCGACGAGTTCCGGGTCGAGCGCCGAGGTCGGCTCGTCGAACAGCAGGACCTTGGGTTCCAGGGCGAGCGCCCGGGCGATCGCGACCCGCTGCTGCTGGCCGCCGGAGAGCCGGCGCGGGTACTCGTCCGCCTTGTCGGCGAGGCCGACCCGGGTCAGCAGTTCGCGGGCCCGGGCGCGGGCCTGCTCGCGAGGGACGCCGAGCGCCCCGACGGGCGCCTCGACCAGGTTCTCCAGCACCGTCAGGTGCGGGAACAGGTGGAAGTTCTGGAACACGAAGCCGAGCCGGGTGCGCTGCTTGAGCACCTCGCGTTCGGGCAGTTCGCGCAGCTTGTCGCCGACCCGCCGGTAGCCGATCAGTTCGCCGTCCACCCGGACGTACCCCCGGTCCAGCTTCTCCAGGTGGTTGACCGCCCGCAGCAGGGTGGACTTCCCGGAGCCGGACGGGCCGAGCACCACCGTGACGGTGCCGGGCCGGACGTCGAGGTCGATGCCGCGCAGCACCTCCAGCCGCCCGAACCGCTTGTGGACGCCGCGCACTTCCACCATCGCCGTGCCGCTGCTCATGTCTGCTTCTCCCGGATCTCGGTGACGGCGGCGCGCAGGCGCTGCCAGGGGGTGGGCGGCGGGGTGCGTTCGCTGCCGCGGGCGAAGTACCGCTCGACCCGGTACTGGACGAGGGACAGCACGGTGGTCAGCAGCACGTACCAGGCGGTGGCGACCATCAGCAGCGGCACCACCCGGCCGGTCCGGCCGTAGATCACCTGCGCCTGGTAGAAGAGTTCGCCGATCGCCATCACGTAGACGATCGAGGTGCCCTTGAACAGCGAGATCACCTCGTTGGCGGCGTTCGGCAGGATGCCGCGCATGGCCTGCGGCAGCACGATCCGCCAGGCCTGCCGGAAGCGCGGGATGCCGAGCGCGGCCGCCGCTTCGAGCTGCCCGGCGTCCACCGCGAGCACCCCGCCGCGGATGATCTCGGCGGCGTACGCGGCCTGGTGCAGGGCGAGGCCGAGGACGGCCGCGCCGAGCGCGCCGAGCAGGTCCATGGTGCCGAAGGAGACGAAGCTCGGGCCGAACGGGATGCCGAAGCCGATCCGCTTGTACAGGTAGGCGAGGTTGAACCAGAACACCAGCTGGACGATCAGCGGGATGGAGCGGAACGCCCACACGTACGTCCAGGCGATGGTGCGCAGGATCGGGCTGCCGGACAGCCGCAGCGCGGCGATCACCGCGCCCAGGGCGAAGCCCAGCACCGTTCCGTAGGCGGTGAGTTGGAGGGTGACGCCGACGGCGCGCAGGATGCTGTCGGAGAACACGAAGGCGCGGAAGGTCGGCCAGTCCCAGCCGGGGTTGACGGCCAGCCCGTGCAGGAACTGGGCGACCAGCACCAGCGCGGCCAGGCCGGCCACCAGGCGCCAGGGGCGGCGGTGCGGGACGATCGGCAGCTCGGCCGTCGGGTCGGCGGGTGGTCGGAGGGGCAGCTGGGCGGTGGTGGTGGTCATCGCGGGGCTCCGGGGTCAGGGGTGCTCGGGCGGGTTGATCCGGGATTCGGTGATCGCCGAGTCGGTGGTGCCCCACTTGGCCAGGATCTTCCGGTAACTGCCGTCCTGGATCAGCCGGTTGACGGCGGCCTGGAACGCGGGGGTGAGCGGCGAGCCCTTCTTGAACGCGAAGCCCACGTCGAGGCGGTGGTACTCGCCGAGGAAGCGGACGTGCGAGCCGGGCTGGGCGGCCTGGTAGCGCAGGCCGTTGATGGTGGACATCACCACGTCGAGCCGGCCCTGCTGGAGGCCGGTGGTGACGGCGCCGCTCTCGGAGAACGCCTTCACCTCGTAGGGCTTGCGGCCGGCCTGCGCGCAGACCTCCTTCTTGGCGTTCAGCGTGGCCTCGAAGGTGGTGCCCGCCCCGGTGCCGACGGTCAGTCCGCACAGCTGCGTCAGCTCGGTGACGCCGGTCAGCGCGGTGTTGTCCTCGCGCACCGCGAAGCCCTGGCCGTCGTCGATGTAGGTGACGAAGTCGACGGTCTTCAGCCGGGCCTCGGTGACGCCGAAGTTGCCGGTGCCGACGTCGTACTTGCCGCTGCCGAGCGCGGGCAGGATGGTCTCGAACGCGGCGTCCTCGCGCTGCACCGTCAGCCCGAGCACCTTGGCGACGCCGTCGACGATGTCCACGTCCAGCCCGACCGGCCGGTGCTGGGCCGGGTCCGGGTAGTACGCGCCGGGCGGGGTGCCGATCGACCCGCCGAGCTTGATGGCGCCGGCGGCCCGCACCTCGGCGGGCAGCAGGGCGGCCGCCGCGTCGTCCTTCCGCACCTGCCCGAGCACGTCCTGGTCGGGCTGCACGCCGACCGGCGCGGCCGCCGGACCCGCCGTCGGGTCGGAGCCGCAGCCGGACAGCACCAGGACGGCGGCGACGGCCGGCCCGAGCAGGAGTCGGCGCTTCGGACGGTTCGGGTGCTGCGGGTGCTTCATCGGAGCTGGGCCTTTCCGGCCGTCGGGGCGGCCAGGTCTTTCTCGAACGGCAGCAGGTGGAACTCCGCCGACTGCTCGGTGACGTCGAACAGGGGCGTGTAGCCGGTCGCCAGGTAGAGGCCCCTGGCCTCCGGCTGGAACGACCCGGTGGTGAGGAAGATCCGCCGGTAGCCCGCCGCCCGGGCGGCGGACTCCAGTTCGGCCACCACCCGGCGGGCGAGGCCCTGGCGGCGGTGCGCGGCAGCCGTCCACATCCGCTTCAGCTCGGCGGTGTGCGCGTCGTAGCGGCGGAAGGCGCCGCCCGCGACGGGCTCGCCGTCGCGCAGCAGCAGCAGGAGCAGGCCGTCCGGCGGGGTGAACTCCTCGGCGGGGTGGCCGGCCATCTCCTCCTGGCCGCCCGCGCCGTAGCGGGCGACGTACTCGTGGGTGAGCTCGCGGATCAGCGGTTCGGTGAGCGGGTCGCCGAGGACGGCCCGCTCGACGGTCAGTGTGCTCACGCGGCCCCGGCCCCCACGTTCGCGGCCGCCACGGCCTTGGCGGCGTCGCGCTTGGCGACCTCCTCGCGGACCAGCGGGATGACGTACCGGCCGAAGTCGACGGCGTCGTCGATGTGGTCGTAGCCGCGGGCCGAGAGGATCTCCACGCCGAGGTCGTAGTAGTCGAGCAGCGCCTGGGCGACCGTCTCGGGGGTGCCGACCAGCGCGTTGGAGTTCCCCGCGCCGCCGGTGGCGGCCGCGGTCGGGGTCCACAGCGCCCGGTCGTAGCGCTCGCCGGCCTCGGCGATCTCCAGCAGCCGCTGCGAGCCGGTGTTCTCCGGCTGGTGGGCGCCCGTCAGCCGGCGGCGCACCAGGTCGTTGTTCTGCCGCCGGGCCTTGATCGCGCCGACCGTGCGGTGCGCCTTCTCCCAGGCGAGTTCCTCGGTGGGCGCGATGATCGGCCGGAACGCCGCCTGGATGCGCGGGACGTCGGTGCGTCCGGCGGCCTTCGCGGCGGCCCGGACCAGCTCGATCTGCTCGGCGGTGCGGGCCAGCGGCTCGCCCCACAGGCAGTAGATGTCCGCCTCGGCGCCGCCGGCGGCGTAGGCGGCGGGCGAGGAGCCGCCGAAGGAGACCTTCGGGCGGGGCTGCTGGACCGGGAAGACGTCCGAGACGAAGTCGTTGAAGCGGTAGAACTCGCCGTCGTGGTCGAAGGGCTGGTGGCTGGTCCAGGCCCGCTTGACGATCCGGATGTACTCCCGGGTGCGGTCGTAGCGGCGGTCCTTGGGCAGGAAGTCGCCCTCGCGCTGCTGCTCGTGGTCGTTGCCGCCGGTGATGAAGTGCACGGTGATCCGGCCGTCGCTGATCCGGTCCAGGGTGGCGAAGGTCTTGGCGGCGAAGGTCGGGTAGGAGACGTTCGGGCGGTGCGCGAGCAGGATCTGCAGGGTGTCGAGCCTGGCGGCGAGGTACGCGGCGGAGGCGGCGGGCTCCGGGGAGCCGGCGCCGTAGGCGAACAGCACCCGGTCCCAGCCGTGGTCCTCGTGGGCGCGGGCGAGGCGCAGGGTGTAGTCGCGGTCGAAGGCGTGGGTGGTGCGGGCGGTGGTCTCCGAACCGTCGCCGGTGGCGGCGATTCCGAGGAACTCGACGGGCATGGCAGGCCTCTTCGGGTCGGCGCGGTTCCGCGTCCGGGCATGCCGGGGGGACGCCTCGGCGGGCGGGACGGGAACGACGGGTGGGTCGGCGGGGAGTCAGCAGGAGGCCGACCGGAATCCGGGCGGGCGGGCGGCGCGTGACGGGGCGCCGGTGGGCTCTCGGAGCGAGCGGGGACGCAGGAAAAGGGCGGCAGCGTACGCCTGTCGATCCGTCCGGACGGACGGCTTCCCGGCCCGCGACGGGGCGACCGAGGGAGGACTCCCGGAGGGAGAAGGGCCGGTCAGGCGGCCCGCTGCCGGGTCAGCCGCGACACGCGGCGGACCACACCCGACCGAAGTCGATGTGGCCTCGCGTCACCAGGGCGGGCTGTCCGGCAGTCATGTCGAACAGTTGAGCAGTGCCCCCGATGGTCCGTCAACCATCGTTCACGGGGCGAAACCTGGCCGCTCTTGACAGTGCCGCGCCGCCCGCCCGTACCATCGGGGCGGAGCGAGTACCGCCCGGGCCCGGCCGAACTGCCGCCGGGACCAGCCGCGTTGAGGGACGCGGCGCGCGTGAGTGACGGCATGCGGACACCGCCTGCCCCGCCGCCCGATGGAGCCCTCATGGCCTCGCCCGCCGCCCCGTCCACCGCCCCACCCGTTCCGCGCGCCACTGCCGCGCCGCCCACCGAGCTGCCGATCGCACCCCGCCGCCGCCCCTGGCGGTACGTGAGCGGCGGCCTGGCGCTGCTCGCCACCGCGCTGCTGCTGCGCTCGCTTGCCGGCAACCCGGCCTTCGAGTGGCCGGTGGTGGGCGCCTACCTGACCTCGTCCGCAATCCTGCGCGGCCTGTGGCTGACGCTCTGGCTGACCGCCGTCGTGATGGTCCTCGGCTTCGCCCTCGGCACCGGCCTGGCGGTGGCCCGACTGTCCGGAAACCCGGTGCTGCGCACGCTGAGCTGGGGATTCGTCTGGATCTTCCGGGCCACTCCGCTGCTGGTCCAGCTGCTGTTCTGGTTCAACATCGGCGCGCTGTACCCGCGGCTCGCGCTGAGCGTGCCGTTCGCCGGCGAGCTGTTCGCGGTGCGGACCGTCGACCTGCTCGGCCCGGCGCTCACCGCCGTCGTCGGACTCACCCTGCACGAGGCCGCGTTCGCCGCCGAGGTGGTGCGCTCCGGCGTCCTCTCGGTCGACCAGGGCCAGCTGGAGGCGGCCGCCTCGCTCGGCCTCGGGCGCGGCCGGGTGCTGCGCCGGATCGTGCTGCCGCAGGCGATGCGGGCGATCCTGCCGCCCGCCGGGAACATGCTGATCGGCACCCTCAAGGGCACCTCGGTGATCTCCGTGCTGGCCGTCCACGACCTGCTGTTCTCCGCCCAGCTGATCTACAACCGGACGTACCAGGTGATCCCGCTGCTGGTGGTCGCCACGCTCTGGTACGTGGCGGTGACCAGCCTGCTCTCGGTCGGCCAGTACTACCTGGAGCGGCACTTCGCCCGCGGCTCCACCCGCGCCGAGCCGCCGCCCACCCCGTGGCAGCGGGCCCGGGCGGCGCTGCGCCGGGTCGGCGGGCGGTGAGCCGGGTGCCGGTCCTGGTCGTCGTCGGCGCCGGTCCGCGGGGCACCGGCCTGCTGGAGCGGATCGCCGCCAACGCCCCCGAACTGCTCGCCCCCGAGACCGGGTTGGACATCCACCTGGTCGACCCGCACCCGCCCGGCGGCGGCCGGATCTGGCGGCACGCGCAGTCCCCGCTGCTGCGGATGAACTCGATGGCCGAGGACGTCACCATGTTCACCGACGAGCGGTCCACCCTGCTCGGCCCGGTCCGCCCCGGCCCGTCGCTCGCCGAGTGGGCCGCCGAGCCGGCCGCCCACCGGCCGTACCGCCCGGTCGAGGACCCGGACGTGGCCGACGAACTGCGCACCCTCGCCCCCACCGACTTCCCCACCCGGCGCGCCCAGAGCGCCTACCTGGACTGGGTGCTGCGCCGGTCCGCCGCCGAACTCCCGCAGAACGTGCGGCTGTTCCTCCACCGGGACACCGCGTGGCGGCTCACCGGCGACCCGGCGGGACCGCAGCACGTCCACCTCGGCGGCGCCGTGCTGCGCGCCGACCGGGTGGTGCTGGCCCTCGGCCACCTCGACTCCGCGCCCGGCCCGGAGACCGCCGCCACCCGTGCCTTCGCCGCCCGGCACGGCCGCACCTACGTGCCGCCCGCGTTCACCGCCGACGCCGACCTGGACGGCCTCGCCCCCGGCGAGCAGGTGGTGGTCCGCGGCCTCGGGCTGGCCTTCGTCGACCTGGTCGCACTGCTCACCGAGGGCCGCGGCGGCCGCTTCGTCGCGCACCCCTGCGGCGGCCTGCGCTACCTCCCGTCCGGCCGCGAACCGGTGCTGCACGTGGGCTCCCGGCGCGGCGTCCCGTACCACGCAAAGACCGACTACCGGCTCCGGGGCCCGCTCCCGCCACTGCCCCGCTACTTCGGGCCGGACACCGAACTCCCGGACGGGCCACTGGAGTTCCGCCGCGACCTGTGGCCCGCGATGGCCAAGGAGATCGGCTTCGGCTACTACCACGAGCTGTTCCACGGCCACCCCGGACGCACCGCCGTGCCGTGGGACGCGTTCCTCGCCGCCTACCACCCGCTCGACTGGTACAGCCCGCAGCGCGAGGCGCTGGTCGCCGCCGCCGTCCCCGACCCGGACGACCGGCTCGACCTCGAACGGCTCGACCGCCCGCTGGCCGGCCTGCGGGTCGCCGACCCCGCCGAACTCCAGCGCCACCTGCGCAGGTACCTGCGCGCCGACCTGGACCGCCGCTCCGACCCGCGGCACAGCGCCGACCTCGGCGCGTTCCACGCCCTGCTCTCGCTGTACGGCCAGCTGGTCCGGCTGCTGCCCCGGCACCCGCTCACCGCCCGTTCCACCGCCAACGAACTCGACGGCTGGTGGAACGGCTTCTTCTCCTTCTACGCGTCCGGCCCGCCCGGCTTCCGCCTCGACCAGCTGCTCGCCCTCGCCGACGCCGGACTGCTCCACTTCCTCGGCCCGGACGTGCGGGTGGACCTCGACGAACGGCACGGCGCCTTCCGCGCCTCCTCCCCCGCCCTGCCCGGCCACCACGTCCACGGCACCGCCCTGGTCGACGCCTTCCTGCCCCCGCCCTCCCTCGACCGCACCGCCGACCCGCTGCTGCACCGGCTGCTGGACGAGGGCCGGATCGACGAGGAGCACCTCACCGACCCCGACGGCCACACCTACCGCTCCGGCCTGATCCGCACCGACCCCGACGCCCGGCTGCTCGACCCCGCGCTCGGCGGCCGGCCGCACCCGCGCCGCACCGCCCTCGGCGCCCCCACCACCACCCGCGCCCCCGCCGCCTTCGCCCGGCCCCGCACCGACGCCCCGGCGTTCCGGCAGAACGACGCGGTCGCCCGGCGGCTGCTGGCGGAGCTCCAGAAGGAGGCCTGACCGCCCCACGACACCCGCCGCCGCACCGGATACGCTCCAAGCACCCCGAGCCCTCCGGAGAGTCCGCCATGGCCAAGCAGCCCCCGCACCGCGACCCCGCCCAGGACGCGCCGCACGTCGGGCCCCCGGCCCACGCCGCCGCCGGTCTGCCCGCGATCGGGCACACCCTGCGGATGGCCGCCGACCAGATGTCGCCGGGCCGGGTGCTGGCCACTCTGCGCAAGGTCAACCAGCAGGGCGGCTTCGACTGCCCCGGCTGCGCCTGGCCCGATCCGGACAAGCCGCACCTGGCGGAGTTCTGCGAGAACGGCGCGAAGGCGGTCGCCGAGGAGGCCACCGAGCGCCGAACAACCCCCGAGTTCTTCGCCGCCCACCCGGTCGCCGAACTCGCCGAGCGCTCCGGCTACTGGCTCGGCCAGCAGGGCCGCCTCACCACGCCGATGCTGCTCGACGAGGGCGCCACCCACTACGCGCCGATCGGCTGGGACGAGGCGTTCGCGCTGATCGCCGCCGAACTCACCGCGCTGGGCTCCCCGGACGAGGCCGCGTTCTACACCTCCGGCCGGACGTCCAACGAGGCGGCCTTCGCCTACCAGCTGTTCGCCCGCCGGCTGGGCACCAACAACCTGCCCGACTGCTCCAACATGTGCCACGAGTCCTCGGGTTCGGCGCTCACCGAGACCCTCGGCGTCGGCAAGGGCAGCGTCTCGCTCAAGGACCTGTACCAGGCCGACCTGATCATCGTCGCCGGCCAGAACCCGGGCACCAACCACCCGCGGATGCTCTCCGCGCTGGAGCGCGCCAAGCGGGCGGGCGCGAAGATCGTCAGCGTCAACCCGCTGCCCGAGGCCGGCCTGGAGCGGTTCAAGAACCCGCAGACCCCGCGCGGCCTGGTCGGCGGCGGCACCAGGCTCACCGACCTGTTCCTGCAGATCCGGCTCGGCGGCGACCTGGCCCTGTTCCGGGCGCTGAACCACCTGCTGCTCACCACCCCCGACGCGGTCGACGAGGCCTTCGTCGCCGAACACTGCGCCGGGTACCGGGAGTTCGCCGCCGAGGCCGCCGACCTCGACCGGCCCGCCACGCTGGCCGCCACCGGACTGCCCTGGGAGCAGATCGAGGAGCTGCACCGGCTGGTGCTCTCCTCACGGAAGATCATCGTCTGCTGGGCGATGGGCCTGACCCAGCACAAGCACTCGGTGCCGACCATCCGCGAGGTCGTCAACTTCCTGCTGCTGCGCGGCAACGTCGGCCGCCCCGGCGCGGGCGTCTGTCCGGTGCGCGGGCACAGCAACGTGCAGGGCGACCGCACCATGGGCATCTTCGAACGCCCCAGCACCGCGTTCCTGGACGCCCTGGGCAAGGAGTTCGCGTTCGAGCCGCCGCGTGCCCACGGCCACGACACCGTCGACACCATCCGGGCGATGCGCGACGGCCGAATACGCGTCTTCTTCGCGATGGGCGGCAACTTCGTCGCCGCGAGCCCCGACACCGACGCCACCGAGGCCGCGATGCGCCGCTGCCGGCTGACCGTGCACGTCTCCACCAAGCTGAACCGCTCGCACGTGATCACCGGCGCCCGCGCGCTGATCCTGCCCACCCTGGGCCGCACCGACCGGGACGTCAGCACCCTCGGCCCGCAGTTCGTCAGCGTCGAGGACTCCATGGGCATGGTGCACTCCTCGCGCGGCGGTCTGCGCCCGCCCGCGCCCGACCTGCTCTCCGAGGTGGCGATCGTCAGCCGACTGGCCCGCGCCGCGCTCGGCCCGCAGGACCCCACGCCGTGGGAGGACTTCGCCCGCGACTACGACCTGATCCGGGACCGGATCGCCCGCGTGATCCCCGGCTTCGACGACTTCAACGCCAAGGTCCGCCGCCCCGGCGGCTTCGCCCTGCCGCACGCCCCGCGGGACAGCCGCACTTTCCCCACCGCCACCGGCAAGGCCAACTTCACCGTCAACCCGCTCACCGCCCCCGACGTCCCGCCGGGCCGGCTGCTGCTCCAGACGCTGCGCTCGCACGACCAGTACAACACCACCGTGTACGGCCTGGACGACCGCTACCGGGGCATCACCGGCGGCCGCCGGGTGGTCCTGGTCAACCCCGCCGACGCCGCCGAACTCGGCCTCGACGACGGGCGGTTCGTCGACCTGGTGAGCGAGTGGAAGGACGGCGTGGAGCGCCGCGCCGCACGCTTCCGGGTGGTGCACTACCCGGTGGCGCGGGGCGGCGCGGCCGCCTACTACCCGGAGACCAACGTGCTGGTGCCGCTGGACTCCACCGCGGACATCAGCAACACCCCGACCTCCAAGGCCGTGGTGGTCCGCCTGGAGCCCACCGCCTGACCGGGCCGGACCCGCCGCTCCCCCGGCCGCGCCGTCAGTCGCCCGACGGCGTGGCCGAGCCCGAGCCGTGGGCGCTCGCCGACAGCGACGCCGGACCCGACCCGGAGGCCGGCGCCGAGCCGGATCCGGACGGCGCGCCCGAGGCCGAACCGCCCGTCGAACCGCCGGCCGACCCGCTGGGCGAGCCGCTCGAACCGGTGCTCGGCGAGCCGCTGCCGCCGGGCTCCGGCGGGGCCGTGGTGCCGGGGGTGCTGGGCTTCGGGTCCGGCGAGGCCGAACCGCCGGGCGCCGGGGTGGTCGGGGCGGGGGTGGTCGGGGCCGGCACGGGCGGCAGCGTGGACGGCTTGGCGGGCGCGATCTTCGACTCGCCGACCGGCACGTCCGGCACCTTCCACGCGCCGCCCGCGTCGTCCGCCGAGTCCTCCGGGTCGGGCCGGACGGCGCCCAGGATCGGCATCGCGCCGACCTTCGACACCTTCACCACGTCGCCGGTGCGCGGGGCCTGCACGACCAGGCCGCCGCCGAGGTACATCCCGATGTGGGTGGCGCCGCCGTAGTACACCACCAGGTCGCCGGGGCGCATCTGGTTCAGCGGCACGTGCTGGAGCTGCGCCCACTGCTCCTGGCTGGTGCGCGGAATGGCCCGGCCGGCGTGCAGCCAGGCCTGCGAGGTGAGGCCCGAGCAGTCGAACACGTCCGGGCCGGCGCCGCCCCACACGTAGTCCTTGCCGAGCTGCTGGAGCGCCCAGGCCACCGCCTTGCGGCCCATCGCGGACGGCGTGCGCTCGCCCTTGCCGAGCGCGCCGGAGGCCAGGAAGGCCAGCTGCGCCTGGTCGGCCTGCTGCTTCTCGATCGCCTCCAGCTCACTGCGCTGCGCGCCGGTGAGCGAGCCGACCAGGGTCTCCACGTCGGCCAGCTTCCTGGCGACCTCGTTCTTCTGCTGCTCCTGCTGGGCGGCCAGCGTCTGCGCGTCGGCCAGCGCCTGCTGGGCGGCCAGCTGCGCGGCGGCCAGGGTGTCCCGGTCGGCCTTCAGCCGCTCCAGGAACGCCTTCTGCGAGCGCCCGGCGGAGTCCAGCAGTTCGGCGATCACCACCGCCTCGTACGGGTCCTTGGCGAGCAGCATCTCGGCGTACCCGGATATCTGGCTGTTGCGGTACTGCGCGGACGCCAGCTGGGCGGCCAGGTCGCTGCCGGTGTCCACGGCCTCCTGCTGGCGCACCACCCGGGCGTTCAGGTCCTGGACGGCGGCCTGCTGCTCGGCGAGCCGGGCGACCGTGCCGTTGTACTGCTCGGTGGCGGCCTCGGCCTGCTGGTAGAAGGTGTGCAGCTGCTCCAGCAGCGGGCCCAGGGTCTGCTTGGCCTCGGCCAGCGGGTCGGATCCGGCGGAGACGGCGAGCGTGGCGCCCGGGTCCGGCGCCGCGTACGCGGCGGTGCCGAACGGGAGGGCCAGTGCGGCGACGGCCAGCACCGCCCCGCATCGCAGCGCGGCCCGCACCCACGGCCGCAGTCCGGTCGGTTCCGCGCGCTGCCCTGCCCCCATCGGCCGGCCCTCCCCTGGTTCTCCGTCGGCGATCGAAGCGATCCTGCCATGCGGAGGGGGGTTACCGGCAGGCCTCCCGGGGGGCGTGAAGTGAATTCTCACCCGCGCCGGAGTGTGACAACCCTCTCATCCACTGACGCGATCTCCATGGAAAACCGACGCTCCGGCAACTCCCGCGCCACTCAAGGAACCGCAACTCCGCGCCGAGTTAACCTCCCGTTCACCGAGGCTTCCTACCGTCGCCCCGGACAGCAACGTCAGTCCGACCACTTCGACGATTGTTTGGGTATGGAACACATCACGTTCCTGGTGGCCGTTGTGATCATCACGGCGCTCGCCTTCGACTTCACGAACGGCTTCCACGACACCGCCAACGCGATGGCCACCTCCATCGCCACCGGCGCCCTCAAGCCCAAGGTCGCCGTGGCCATCGCCGCGGTGCTGAACTTCGCCGGCGCGTTCCTCTCGGTGAAGGTGGCCACCACCATCTCGGGCGGCATCGTCAACGAGAAGGCCGGACTGCAACCCTCGATCATCTTCGCCGCCCTGGTCGGCGCGATCCTGTGGAACCTGCTGACCTGGCTGAAGGGCCTGCCCTCGTCCTCCTCGCACGCCCTGTACGGCGGCCTGATCGGCGCGACCGTGGTCGGCGCCGGCATCGGCGGCGTCAACTTCAGCGTCGTCGTCTCCAAGATCCTCATCCCGGCGGTGGCCTCCCCGATCATCGCGGGCGTGGCCTCCTGGGGCGCCACCAAGATCGCGTACCTGATCGCCGGCAGCAGCCCGAAGAAGAGCACCGAGAAGGGCTTCCGCCGCGGCCAGATCTTCTCCTCCTCGCTGATCTCGCTGGCGCACGGCACCAACGACGCGCAGAAGACCATGGGCATCATCACGCTGACCCTGATCTCGGCCGGCCAGCTGCACAAGGGCGACGGCCCGCCGACCTGGGTCATCGTCAGCGCCGGTCTGGCGATCGCGCTGGGCACCTACATGGGCGGCTGGCGGATCATCCGCTCGATGGGCTCCGGCCTGGCGGACATCCGGCCGCCGCAGGGCTTCGCCTCGGAGACCGCGGCCGCCACCGTGATCCTGACCTCCTCGCACATGGGCTACGGCCTGTCCACCACCCAGGTCTGCTCCGGCGGCATCATGGGCGCGGGCCTGGGCGGCCCGTCGGGCAAGCTGCGCTGGGGCATGGTCCGCCGCATGGTCTACACCTGGGGCCTGACCCTGCCGGCCGCCGCCGTGGTGTCCGGGCTGGCCGCGCTGGTCGCCGACCAGGGCAACTGGGGCGTGGCCGTGGTCGGCGTCGCGCTGGTGCTCGGCGCCGGCTCGATGTGGCTGATCTCCCGCCGCCAGCCGGTGCACGCCGACAACGTGAACGACGGCGACAGCACCACGGTCGACCTGCCGGTCGCCGGCACCACCACCGGCCAGACCACCATCGCGGCCTGAGAGGACAACGACCATGCACATCAAGTGGGCCGCTCTGGCCGAGACCGCGGGCGTCAGCCTGACCGTCACCCTCGCCGTCGTCACCGTCTTCGCCCTGGGCAACCTGGCACTCTCCCGCCGGGAGGCGGCCGTCGAGGCCGGCACCGGCAAGGGCACCCCGGCCCTGGCGGCCGCGGTCCTGTGCTTCGCCGCCTGCGCGGCGGCGGTGGGCTACGGCATCTCGCTGATCGCCGCCAAGTAGCACCGCACCCCGACGAAGGGCCCCGGCCGACCCGGCCGGGGCCCTTCTCGCACTCCCGGCGGCAGCCCGACCGACCACCGGACCCGCACCCTTGCAGCCGGGACGCAGAGCGCTCCAACCGACACCCCGCACCCTTGCGGCCGGGACGCAGAGCGCTCCAACCGGCACCCCGCCACCGCGGCGGGCCCGCCGGAAGCCCGTCCCACCCGCCGGCACGCGCCCGGTCGCCCACCAGGCCCCGACCCCCACGGCCGGGACGGCGCGCAGGCCGCCCGCAACGGCCGGCCGTCGGCAGCACCACCGCTCAGCCCAGCCCCAGCAAGGCCTCGGCGCGCCCCGCACCCGCCGCGGCCGTCCGCGCCGACGCCACACCGATGGCTGCCCGGCGGCCCGCCCGGGCCCCGATCCGACGAAGGGCCCCCGCCACCTCGGCGGGAGCCCTTCTCGCATGTCGACGCGCGGCTCAGTCGGCGACTAGCTCCACCGGCTTCGCGGCGGGCTTCTCGTCGGCGGCGGTGCGCAGCGGCACCTCGCGGATGAACAGCACCAGCAGGAAGCCGACCACGGCGAACGGGGCGGCGACCAGGAACACGGTGCCGACGCCGTGCCCGAACGCGTCGGTGACCAGCGGGACGATCCGTGCGGGCAGCTTGGACAGGTCCGGGATGCCGTCCCCGCCGCCCGCGGCGGCCGGGAGGCCGGCCTTGGCGAGGTTCTCCGCCAGGTAGGAGGCGACCTTGTGCCCGAGCAGCGCGCCGAGCGCGGAGACGCCCATCGCGCCGCCCATGGTGCGGAAGAAGGTGACCACCGAGCTGGCCGCGCCGAGCTCGTGCCGCGGGACGGTGTTCTGCACCGCGAGCACCAGGTTCTGGCTGGTCAGGCCGAGGCCGACGCCGGCGATCGCCATGTAGAGCGCGAGCAGCGCGTAGGAGGTGTCGGCCCGGGCGGTGCCCATCAGGCCGAGGCCGACGGCGAGCAGGACGGTGCCGCCGACCAGGTAGCCCTTCCACTTGCCGTACTTGGTGATGAGCTTGCCGGCCACGGTGGAGGAGACCGCGAGGCCCAGGATCATCGGCAGGGTGAGCAGGCCGGCCTGGGTGGGGGTCTTCTCCTTGGCGAGCTGGAAGTACTGGCCGAGGAAGGTGGTGGTGCCGTACATGCCGACGCCGACGAAGGCGGAGGCCACCGAGGCGAGCGCGACGGTGCGGTGGCGGAACAGGTCGAGCGGGATCAGCGGCTCGGCGGCGCGCTTCTCGACGGCGACGAACAGTCCGGCCAGCGCCAGGCCGCCGAGCACCATCACCGCGGTCTGCCAGGACACCCAGTCGTAGTTCTTGCCGGCCAGCGAGATCCAGATCATCAGCAGGCTGACCGAGGCGGTGATCAGCACCGCGCCCAGGTAGTCGATCTTCGGCTTGCGGACGGTCTGCTCGGGGAGCTTGAGGGTGCGCTGCAGCACCAGGATGGCGAGCAGGGCGAACGGGACGCCGACGTAGAAGCACCAGCGCCAGCCGAGCCAGGAGGTGTCCACGATGACGCCGCCGATCAGCGGGCCGCCGATGGTGGCGAGCGCGAAGACCGCGCCGAAGTAGCCGCTGTAGCGTCCGCGCTCGCGCGGGGAGACCATCGCGGCCAGGCAGATCTGGCCGAGCGCGATCACACCGCCGGCGCCGATGCCCTGCAGCACCCGGCAGAAGATCAGCATGCCGATGCTCTGCGACAGGCCGGCCAGCGCCGAGGAGAGCACGTAGATCACCATGGCGATCTGGACCAGCAGCTTCTTGCTGACCAGGTCGGAGAGCTTGCCCCAGAGCGGGGTGGCGGCGGTGATCGACAGCAGGGCGGCGGTGACCACCCAGGTGTAGGCGGACTCGCCGCCGTGCAGGTCGTTGAGGATCCGCGGAAGCGCGTTGGAGACGACCGTGGAGGACAGTACGGCCACGAACAGGCCGAGCAGCAGGCCCGAGAGGGCTTCGAGCACTTGACGGTGGGACATCTGGGCCTGAGGGGCGGTCGGGTGGGTCGTCGACATGCGCTTCCTTCGACTGAAGATTCGTTGCCTCAAGCAACTATACGTGGATAGTTGACTAAGGCAACTTTCTTCAAGCCCAAGTAAAGAAACCCTCCCGACGCCCCGCTCAGACCCCCTCGGTCAGCTCGTTGAACCGCTCCAGCAGCCGCGCGAACTGCTCCAGCTCACCCAGCTCCCACGCCGCCAGCGAGGCCCGGAACCGCGCCATCCGCACCTCCCGGGCCGCCGCGAACCGCCGCTCGCCCTCCTCGGTCAGCGACACCAGCGAGGCCCGCCGGTCCAGCGGATCGGTCTCCCGGTGCAGCAGGCCCAGCTCCTCGATCGCCCGGATCTGCCGGCTGACGGTGGCCTTGCCCACCCCGAAGTGCAGCCCGATGTCGGTCACCCGGGCCCGCCCGGACTCCCTGATGAAGGAGAGCAGGACGTACGCCCCGGCCTCCAGTTCCGGATGCACCAGCCGGGAGACCTCGGAGGCCCGCGCCCGGCTGCGCCGGAACAGCGTCGCCACCTCGCGCTCGACCGCGAGAAATGCCAGTTCGGAGGCGTCCGGCTGCGCCACGGGGTCGTTCATGGCGCTCAGTATCGCGCAGGCGGCGCCTCCCCCGGCGGGTAACTGTTTCATGATATGAAGTATCCGTTTTGCGTACTGGCACCGGATTGATAGGGAGATGCCCCGCATGGCAGAGCCTGCAAAGGGATTCGTCAACGACCTCAAGGACGCGGTGACACCACGCGCGTTCCTCCTGGTCGTCGCCGTCCTGCTGCTGCAGCTCGGCTTCATCACCTCGTACGTGGGCGCGCTCCACCAGCCGAAGCCGCACCAGCTGTCCATCGCAGTGGTCGCCCCGCCGGAGGTCGCGCCGAAGCTGACCGCCGCCCTGGAGTCCGTCCCGAACGAGGCGGTGCGCGCCTCCGTCGAGCCCGACGTGGAGACCGCGAAGGCCCGGATCAAGGACCAGAAGATCTACGCGGCCTGGGTGTTCGACCCGGCCGGCACCCAGGACACCCTGCTGGTCGCGGAGGCCCGCGGCCCGGCCGCGTCCGGCGCCGCCGAGCTGATCGTCACCAAGGTCGCGGCCGCCCAGCACCGCACCGTCGAGGTGCAGGACACCATTCCGCTGGCCGCCGGCGACGGCAAGGGCCTGTCGAGCTTCTACCTGGTGGTCGGCTGGTGCGTCGGCGGCTACCTGGTCGCCTCGATCCTCGGCGTCAGCGCCGGCGCCCGCCCCGCCAACACCAACCGGGCCACGGTGCGCCTGGGCACCCTGGCGCTGTACTCGATCGCCGCGGGCCTCGGCGGCACGCTGATCACCGGCCCGATCCTGAACGCGCTGCCCGGCTCGATCCTGGCGCTGACGGCCATCGGCGCACTCGTGGTGTTCTCGGTCGGCGCGGTCACCATGGCGCTGCAGTGCCTGTTCGACATCATCGGCATCGGCGTGGCCGTGCTGATCTTCGTGGTGCTGGGCAACCCCAGCGCGGGCGGCGTCTACCCGCCGCCGCTGCTGCCGACGTTCTGGCGGGCGATCGGCGAGTGGATCCCGAACGGCGCCGGCACCTCGGCCACCCGCTCCATCGCCTACCTGGGCTCCTCCGCGATGGCGCTGCCGCTGACGGTGCTGGCGGTCTGGGCCGTCCTCGGCGTCGCGGTGACCTACGTCGCGGCGGCCCGCCGACCGCTCTTCGGCCGCCCCACCCCGAACGGGGTGTGAGCGGCCGTCACGGACAGGGCGGGGGTCAGACCCGCTCGGGCTCCCGCCCCTGCTCCTGGTTGGTCACCCGGTCGGAAAGCCGGGTGAACACGAAGCGGTTCATCGCCCAGTAGCGGAACACCATCGCCACCAGGGTGCCGATGAGCATGCCGCTGACGAAGTCGGCGACTTCCTGGGTGAACTTGCTGACGTCCGGGTAGCGCAGGTCGAACACGTAGCGCGAGGCCGCCAGCGGAAGGTCGTTCACGCCGACCGCGAGGGCGCTGACCACCATGAACAGCACCGCCTCGCGCTGCTTGCCGGCCGCCCGGAAGGACCACTGGCGGTTCCACACGTACGACACCACGGTGGCGAGTGCGGTCGCGATGGTCAGCGCGATGACCGGCTTCGACTCGAAGACGGTCATCTTCAGAGCGAAGTTGATCACCATGGTGATCAGGAAGCAGGTTCCTCCGACGACGAGGAACTTGACCAACTTGCGGTGCTTGACCAGGAACGGGCGGAACTGCTCCGGGATAGCGGTCAGCGCGCGCTGTGTAGGGGACGGCATGCGGGAAGTCTGCCACGGGCCCGGATCGCCAACCACCAGGGGCCCTCGGAGTGGACACTCCGAGGGCCCCGGCCGTGCTCAGGCCGCCGCGACCAGCACCTCGGCCGGCTCCAGCGCCAGCCGCAGCACCTCCCGCACGTCGGCGACGGCGTGCACCGTCAGCCGCTCCAGCACCTCGGCGGGGACGTCGTCCAGGTCCGCCTCGTTGCGCTTCGGGATGATCACCGTGGTGACCCCGGCCCGGTCCGCGGCCAGCAGCTTCTGCTTGACCCCGCCGATCGGGAGCACCCGCCCGGTCAGCGACACCTCGCCGGTCATCGCCACGTCGGTGCGCACCTTGCGCCCCGACAGCAGCGAGGCCAGCGCCGTGGTCATCGTGATGCCCGCGCTCGGACCGTCCTTCGGCACCGCGCCGGCCGGCACGTGCAGGTGGATGCCCCGCTCGCGCAGGCCCGTCACCGGCAGCTCCAACTCGGCGCCGCGCGACCGCAGGTAGGAGAGCGCGATGTGCGCCGACTCCTTCATCACGTCGCCCAGCTGCCCGGTCAGCGTCAGCCCGGTCGAACCGGTCTCCGCGTCCGCCAGCGACGCCTCGATGTAGAGGACGTCGCCGCCGGCCCCGGTCACCGCCAGCCCGGTCGCCACCCCGGGCACCGCGGTGCGCCGCTCGGCCGGTTCCTGCGCCGCCTCCGGCACGTGGTGCGGCCGGCCCAGCAGCGCCCGCAGGTCGTCCGCGCCGACCGCGGCCGGCAGCTCGCGCTCGCCCAGCTCGGTCTGGGCCGCGACCTTGCGCAGGATCCGCGCGATCGCCCGCTCCAGGTTCCGGACGCCCGCCTCCCGGGTGTACTCGGCGGCGAGCCGGCGCAGCGCCTCCTCGTCCACCGTCAGCTGCTCCGCGGCCAGGCCCGCCTTGGCGAGCTGGCGGGGCAGCAGGTGGTCGCGGGCGATGGCGACCTTCTCGTCCTCGGTGTAGCCGTCCAGCCGGACCACGTCCATCCGGTCCAGCAGCGGCTCCGGGATCGCCTCCATGACGTTGGCGGTGGCCAGGAACACCACGTCCGACAGGTCCAGCTCGACCTCCAGGTAGTGGTCCCGGAAGGTGTGGTTCTGCGCCGGGTCCAGCACCTCCAGCAGCGCCGCCGCCGGGTCGCCCCGGTAGTCCGACCCGACCTTGTCGATCTCGTCCAGCAGCACCACCGGGTTCATCGTCCCGGCCTCCTTGATCGCCCGGACGATCCGGCCGGGGATCGAGCCCACGTACGTCCGCCGGTGGCCGCGGATCTCCGCCTCGTCCCGGACGCCGCCGAGCGCCACCCGCACGAACGACCGGCCCATCGCCCGGGCCACCGACTCACCCAGCGAGGTCTTGCCGACACCGGGCGGGCCGACCAGCGCCAGCACCGCGCCCCCGCGCCGGCCGCCGATCTGCCCCAGCCCCTGGTCGGCCCGGCGCTTGCGCACCGCCAGGTACTCGACGATCCGGTCCTTCACGTCCGCCAGCCCGTTGTGGTCCGCGTCCAGCACGGCCCGCGCACCGGCCAGGTCGTACGCGTCCTCGGAGCGCTCGTTCCACGGCAGCTCCAGCACCGTGTCCAGCCAGGTGCGGATCCACGAGCCCTCGGGCGACTGCTCACTGGAGCGCTCCAGCTTGTCGACCTCCTTGAGCGCCGCCTCCCGCACCTTCTCCGGCAGCGCCGCGGCCTCCACCCGGGCCCGGTAGTCAGCGTCTTCGAAGCCTCCGAGCCCCGCCTCGCCGTTCAGCTCGGCCAGCTCCTTGCGGACGGCCTCCAGCTGGCGGCGCAGCAGGAACTCCTTCTGCTGCTTGGCGACGCCGTCCTCGACGTCCTTGCGGATGGTGTCGTTGACCTCCTCCTCCGCGAGGTGCTCGCGCAGCAGCCCCAGCGCGTACTCCAGCCGGGCCGGCCGGTCCGCCTCCAGCAGCACCTTCAGCTTCTGCTCGGCGGTGGCGAACGGCGCGTACCCGATGTTGTCCGCGAGCTCGCCGATGTCCTCGATCGCCGCCACCCGGTCGACGATCTGCCACGCCCCGCGCTTGCGCAGCCACTTCGTGGACAGCGCCTTGTACTCCTTGGCCAGCTCGGCCGCCCGGCCCGCCACCGGCAGCCCCGGGTCCGACTCCTGGAACGGCGTGGTCTCCACCCACAGCGCCGCCCCCGGCCCGGTCGTCCCCGTGCCGATCCGCACCCGTCGCACGGCCCGCACCAGCGCCGCCGGATCCCCGTCCGCCAGCCGCCCCACCTGCTCGACCGTCGCCAGCGCACCCACCGCCGCGTACGACCCGTCCAGCCGCGGCACCAGCAGCACCTGCGGCTTCCCCCCGTTGCTCCCCGCCCTGGCCGCCTCCACGGCAGCCCTCACCTCCGGATCCGAAAGCTCCAGCGGAACCACCATGCCGGGGAGCACCACCTCGTCGTCGAGCGGCAGCACAGGCAGAGTGAGTGGAACGGACGTCGATGCCATGATCTCTCCCCAGTCAGTGAAGTTGAGTCGACCTGACTAAGGCTTGGGGCGCATCGATTGTTCCCCTCCGGCTGTTCACCCTGAGCGAAGCGGGCGCAGGCCCGCGCGGCTCAGCTCTCCACGACCGTCGCCGTCTTCCAGGCCCGCACCCGCTCCGGCCCCCGGGGCCCCTTCCCCCGCCGCAGCCACGGCCACATCGCCACGCCCAGCAGCATCGCCGCCGGATGCCCGACCGAGGTCACCAGGTCGGGATCGGTGAGCAGCTGGTGCCCGATCAGCGCCAGTCCCGCCCCGAGCGCGAGCGCCCGCCCGGGCCGCCGCAGCAGTCCGGCCAGCCCGCCCAGCGAGGCCAGCACTCCGTAGCTGACGCCGATGTCCATCGCGTCCAGCACGTCGGGCGCGGTCGCCCCGCCGGCCACCGTCGCCACCACCACTCCCTGCGAGAGCAGCGTCGCGCCGATGTGGCCGGCCCCGAAGACGCCGAGGGCACGGAGTCCGCCGGCCCGTCGTTCCAGGGGTGCGACGGTGAGGAGGAAGGCCCAGAAGTAGGGCATCCAGACCGATCCGGCGACCCACAGCCCGCTGCCGAGGAGGGAGACCACGGGGTGGACCATCAGGTTGTGCGCGTCGGTGGAGGACACCGACTGGAGTCGGTGCACCGTCTCGGGGTCGCCGAACCGGGCGTAGAGCGTGGTGCCGAGCAGCAGGGCGAGGTAACCGAGCGCGAACGGATTCGTCCGGGGGGTGGGGACGGCCCGCAGCCCCGGCCTGATCAGTCGTCGTCGCAGTTCCGCGCTGGTCATGGTGCCTCCCGAACGCCTCGTCGGGCCCACGATACGGGGGGCAGGTGAAAGGTGTCTGGGTAAGTCCTGTGAAGACCGCTGCGCGTGCATATGCCGCTCGCACACGTACCGTTACAGGTCGCAAGTGCTGCGGGTAAGGTACTGGCCCGTGCCCGTCCGAACGGGGACCTGCCAACCATGACGGTCCGCGGCCGGAATCCTCCGGTCCGCCATACCGGGCGGGGACGGCGTCCGTACGCTGCCAGGAGCAGCACCGGCGGGCGGGGCAACAGCCCACGACGGAACAAGACGACTACGAAGCGGAGCCCGCCGTCCCCACAGGCGGCCGGCCCGCAGCCCTGGGGGCGGTGGCGTGACCGTGACAGAGATTCAGCAAGAGACGATCAGCAGTGGCCCGGTGGGCACCCAGCGACGGGTGCTCGTGGTGGAGGACGAGCCGACCATCGCGGAGTCGATCGCGGCGCGGCTGGGAGCCGAGGGCTTCAAGGTGGCGGTGGCCCACGACGGGCCGGGCGCGGTGGACGGCTTCCACACCTGGCAGCCGGACCTGGTGGTGCTCGACATCATGCTGCCGGGCTTCGACGGCCTGGAGGTGTGCCGCCGGATCCAGGCCCAGCGCCCGGTGCCGGTGCTGATGCTGACCGCGCGGGACGACGAGACGGACCTGCTGGTGGGTCTCGGCGTCGGCGCGGACGACTACATGACCAAGCCGTTCTCGATGCGCGAGCTGGCGGCCCGGGTGAACGTGCTGCTGCGCCGGGTGGAGCGCGCCCAGCAGGCGGCCCGTACGCCGGCGCTCGGCAGCCTGCGCTTCGGCGAGCTGGAGATCGACCACGTGCAGCGCCGGGTCCGGCTGGGTTCGGGCGACGTGCACCTGACGCCGACCGAGTTCGACCTGCTGGCCTGCCTGGCGGCGCAGCCGCGCGCGGTGCTGACCCGCGAGCAGCTGCTGGCCGAGGTGTGGGACTGGACCGACGCGTCCGGCACCCGCACGGTCGACAGCCACGTGAAGGCGCTGCGCCGGAAGATCGGCGCCAGCTGGATCCGCACGGTGCACGGCGTGGGGTACGCGCTGGAGGCTCCGCTGTCCTGACCCGGCGCCGCCGGTCCGGGCCTCCGGGGGGCCCGCGCGGCGTTCCGGTCCGGCACGGGGGACGAGTACTGGGGACACCATGACCTTTCCGCAGCAACGCAACGGGGAAGCCGAGCCGACCCCGCAGCCCCCGCTGGTGGTGCGCGCCGCGCGCCGGGTGTGGGCCGACATCCGCCCGTTCGACCCGGTGCGCTCGGTCAAGGGCAAACTGGCGATGCTGGTGGTCGTCTCGGTGGTGCTGGCCACCGGCATGGTGGTGGTGGCGATCCGGTCGGAGACCCAGATCCGGATCATCATGATCTTCTCGCTGATCGCCTCGCTGCTGTTCATGCAGTTCCTGGCGAACGGCCTGACCGCGCCGCTCAGGGACATGACGGCGGCGGCCCGGTCGATGGCCGAGGGCGACTACAGCGCCCGGGTGGACGTGTCCTCGCGGGACGAGATCGGCGAGCTGGCCGACACCTTCAACCGGATGGCGGGCGATCTGGAAGCCGCCGACCGGCACCGCCGCGAGCTGATCGCCAACGTCTCGCACGAGCTGCGCACGCCGATCGCGGCGCTGCGCGGCCTGCTGGAGAACGTGGTGGACGGCGTGGTGAAGCCGGATCCGAAGAACCTGGGCACCGCGCTGGAGCAGACCGAGCGCCTGGGCCGGCTGGTCACCCACCTGCTGGACCTGTCGAAGCTGGACGACGGCGTGGTCCCGTTGGACTGCCGCCCGTTCCAGGTGCAGGAGTTCCTGGACGGCGTGCTGCGGGGCGTGACGGTGGACGGCGCGACGGCGGGCGGCGCGTACGCCCGGCGCGAGGACGTGCGACTGGCGCTCGACGTGCAGCCGGCCGACCTGTCGGCGGTGGCGGACGCGGAGCGGCTGCACCAGGTGGTGGCCAATCTGGTGGACAACGCCTGCAAGCACTCGCCGGCCGGCGGCACCGTGACGGTGCGGGCCCGGGCGGTGGAGGCCGGCGGGCTGCTGCTGGAGGTCGAGGACCAGGGTCCGGGCATTCCGCCCGCCGACCGGGAGCGGGTGTTCGAGCGGTTCGGCCGCAGCGGCTCGCCGACGGCGCTCGGCCCGGGCAGCGACGGCGGGACCGGTCTGGGCCTGGCGATCGCCCGCTGGGCGGTGGACCTGCACGGCGGCCGGATCCGGGTGGCGGAGGCTCCGGCCGGCTGCCGGATCGAGGTCACCCTGCCGGGTGAGAGCGTCGTCACCGCTTAGTTTGTGGCGGAACCGGTACAAACCATGTTCGAGGCCGGGCCGGGGCAGTCAACGAACCGTCCCGGACCCCCAGTTCGTCCGATTTTCACTCGATATGACAGAGATCGACCCACCCGCCGGTTCCCTGCTTTCCGGCATCTCTAACGCACAGTTCCAGCCAAAATCCGGTCCGACGATGTGATCTGGGCGACGCCTGAGCATCGGGGACTGCGCGATCACTGGTCGGAGGCGTAGCCTTAATCCCCGCTGTCCACCATCCCAAAAGGAAGCGGAAGAGGGCGGTTGCCCCGTGTCGCCACACCAAGAAACCCCCAGCTCGGCAAGCTCCACTGGCTTCGGCCCCAATGAGTGGCTCGTCGACGAGATCTACCAGCAGTACCTCCAGGACCCGGCCTCGGTCGACCGTGCCTGGTGGGACTTTTTCGCCGACTACAAGCCCGGTACCGAGGTGACTCCAGTGACCCAGGCCGCAACTCCGGTCGGCTCCCAGCCGGCCCCCGTTGCCGCTCCCGCTGCCGCTGCTCCGGCCGCGGTCGCCCCCGCCGCTCCGGTCGCCGCCCCGGCGCCCGCGCAGCCGGTGGCCGCCCAGGCCCCGCTGGCCGCCGCTCCCGCCGCCCCGCCCGCGCCGAAGGTCGCGGCCCCGGCCGCCGCCGCCGCGCCGGCGCAGGCCGCCGCCGAAGGCCCGCAGCTGATCCAGCTGCGCGGCCCGGCGAAGGCCGTGGCGTCGAACATGGATGCTTCGCTGGAGGTCCCGACCGCCACCTCGGTGCGCGCCGTGCCCGCCAAGCTGTTGATCGACAACCGCATCGTCATCAACAACCACCTGCAGCGCGCCCGCGGCGGCAAGGTGTCCTTCACCCACCTGATCGGCTACGCGCTGGTTCAGGCCGTGAAGGCCAACCCGGGCATGAACTACAGCTACAAGGTGGAGGACGGCAAGTCCTACCTGGTGAAGCCCGAGCACGTGAACCTGGGCCTCGCCATCGACCTGGTCAAGCCGAACGGCGACCGCCAGCTGGTCGTCGCGGCCATCAAGAAGGCCGAGACGCTCGACTTCTTCGGCTTCTGGCAGGCCTACGAGGACATCGTCCGCCGGGCCCGCGCCAACAAGCTGACCATGGACGACTTCACCGGCGTCACGGTCTCGCTGACCAACCCGGGCGGCATCGGCACCGTGCACTCCGTGCCGCGCCTGATGCAGAACCAGGGCACCATCGTCGGCGTCGGCGCGATGGAGTACCCGGCCGAGTTCCAGGGCTCCTCCCCGGAGACGCTGGCCCGCCTGGGCGTCTCCAAGATCATGACGCTCACCTCGACCTACGACCACCGGGTCATCCAGGGTGCGGCCTCGGGCGAGTTCCTCCGCTCGATCCACCAGCTGCTGCTGGGCGCGAACAACTTCTACGACGAGGTGTTCGAGGCCCTGCGGATCCCGTACGAGCCGGTGCGCTGGGCCACCGACGTGGCGACCACGCACGACGACGAGGTCAACAAGACCGCGCGCGTCATGGAGCTCATCCACTCCTACCGGGTCCGCGGCCACCTGATGGCCGACACCGACCCGCTGGAGTACATGCAGCGCAAGCACCCCGACCTGGACGTCACCACGCACGGCCTCACCCTGTGGGACCTGGAGCGCGAGTTCGCGGTCGGCGGCTTCGGCGGCCAGAAGATGATGAAGCTCCGCGACATCCTCGGCCTGCTGCGCAACACGTACTGCCGCACCGTCGGCATCGAGTACATGCACATCCAGGACCCGGCGCAGCGCAAGTGGATCCAGGAGCGCCTGGAGAAGCCGTACACCAAGCCGGAGCGCGAGGAGCAGCTGCGCGTCCTGCGCCGGCTGAACTCGGCCGAGGCGTTCGAGACCTTCCTGCAGACCAAGTACGTCGGGCAGAAGCGCTTCTCGCTGGAGGGCGGCGAGTCGCTCATCCCGCTGCTGGACGCCACCATCGACGCCGCCGCCGAGCACCGCCTCGACGAGGCCGTCATCGGCATGGCCCACCGCGGCCGCCTGAACGTGCTGGCGAACATCGTCGGCAAGCCGTTCGGCAAGATCTTCGGCGAGTTCGAGGGCAACCTCGACCCGAAGTCGATGCACGGCTCGGGCGACGTGAAGTACCACCTTGGCTCCGAGGGCACCTTCACCGGCCTGGACGGCGAGACCATCAAGGTGTCGCTGGCCGCGAACCCGTCCCACCTGGAGACCGTCGACCCGGTCGTCGAGGGCATCGCCCGCGCCAAGCAGGACATCCTGGACTTCGGCGGCACGACCTTCCCGGTGCTGCCGATCCAGATCCACGGCGACGCGGCCTTCGCGGGCCAGGGCGTGGTCGCGGAGACCCTGAACATGTCGCAGCTGCGCGGCTACCGCACCGGCGGCACCGTGCACATCGTGGTCAACAACCAGGTCGGCTTCACTGCCGCCCCGACCTCCTCGCGCTCGTCGATGTACTGCACCGACGTGGCCCGGATGATCGAGGCGCCGATCTTCCACGTGAACGGCGACGACCCGGAGGCCGTCGTCCGCGTCGCGCGGCTCGCCTTCGAGTTCCGTCAGGCGTTCCACAAGGACGTCGTGATCGACCTCATCTGCTACCGCCGCCGCGGTCACAACGAGGCCGACAACCCGTCGTTCACCCAGCCGCTGATGTACGACCTGATCGACAAGAAGCGTTCGGTGCGCAAGCTGTACACCGAGGCGCTGATCGGTCGCGGCGACATCACCATGGAAGAGGCGGAGCAGGCGCTCCAGGACTTCCAGGGACAGCTGGAGAAGGTGTTCGCGGAGGTCCGCGAGGCCACCGCCGCCCCGGCCCCGGCCGAGACCGGCCGCCCGGTCGCGAACTTCCCGGTGTCCATCCAGACCGGCATCTCCGCCGAGATGATCAAGCGGATCGCCGCCTCGCAGGTCAACCTGCCGGACTGGCTGACCGTCCACCCGCGTCTGCTGCCGCAGCTGCAGCGCCGCGCCGCCTCGGTCGAGGACAACACCATCGACTGGGCCACCGGCGAGGCGCTCGCCATCGGCTCGCTGCTGATGGAGGGCCACCCGGTCCGACTGGCCGGCCAGGACTCGCGCCGCGGCACCTTCGGCCAGCGCCACGCGGTGCTGATCGACCGGAACACCGGCGAGGACTACACCCCGCTGATGTACCTGACCGAGGACCAGGCCCGCTTCACCGTCTACGACTCGCTGCTCAGCGAGTACGCGGCGATGGGCTTCGAGTACGGCTACTCGCTGACCCGCCCGAACGCGCTGGTCATGTGGGAGGCGCAGTTCGGCGACTTCGTCAACGGCGCGCAGACCATGGTCGACGAGTACATCGCGTCCGCCGAGCAGAAGTGGGGCCAGCACTCCGGCGTCACCCTGCTGCTGCCGCACGGCATGGAGGGCCAGGGCCCGGACCACTCGTCCGCCCGCCCGGAGCGCTTCCTGGCGCTGTGCGCGCAGGACAACATGACGGTCGCCATGCCGACCCTGCCGTCGAACTACTTCCACCTGCTGCGCTGGCAGGCGCACAACCCGCACCACAAGCCGCTGGTCGTCTTCACCCCGAAGTCGATGCTGCGTCTGAAGGCCGCGGCGTCCTCGTCGTCCGAGTTCATGAGCGGCTCGTTCCGCCCGGTGATCGGCGACAGCACGGTGGACCCGGCGCAGGTGCGCAAGGTGGTCATCACCTCCGGCAAGTTCTACTACGACCTGGAGGCGGCCCGGACCGAGCGCGGCGTCACCGACACCGCCATCGTCCGCGTCGAGCGCCTGTACCCGCTGCCGATCGCGGAGCTCCAGGAGGAGCTGGCCCGCTACGGCGAGGGCGTCCAGTTCGTCTGGGCCCAGGAGGAGCCGGCCAACCAGGGTGCCTGGCCGTTCATCGCGATGAACCTGGTCGACCACCTGCAGGTCGTCATCGGCCGCTCCGCCAACAGTGGCGCCCGTCTGCGCCGCGTCGCCCGCACGGCCTCCTCGGCCCCCGCGGTCGGCTCGGCCAAGCGGCACGCCGCCGAGCAGGCGGCCCTGGTCGACGAGGTGTTCGCGCTCTGACGCGCTGACGCCCGCCCGGCCCTGTCGGCCCCCGTCCCCGGTCTCCGGGGACGGGGGCCGCACCCGTTCCCGGGCGGCGCACTATCCTGGGCGACGGCGTACCAGAACCACCACCGGAGCGAGTAACCGTGTACTTCACCGACCGCGGCATCGAGGAGCTGGAGAGCCGGCGAGGCGAGGAGGAGGTCACTTTCGAGTGGCTGGCCGAGCGCCTGAAGGAGTTCGTCGACCTGAACCCCGACTTCGAGGTGCCGGTGGAACGGCTGGCCACCTGGCTGGCCCGGCTGGACGACGAGGACGAGGACTGACGCACCGTCAGCAGCGCGGCCCGGAAGGCGTTTTCCGCCTTCCGGGCCGTCGTCTTTCCGGGCGGCCCCGGGGCAGCCCCTCGGGGTGGGGTCGGGGTCGGCCGGGGGTCCGGTCCGGGTCCGGATCGGGGTCGGAGCGCCTTGACTTCCGCCCGACGCGATATATCGTAAATACCAACGACAACGCGATACATCGCGTATGGGAGGACGGGGAGCCGGACATGTTCCAGCGGACGGTAGACAGCACCGAGACCATCACCTTCGACGAGACCGTGCACATCCTGCACGTCCGGGCCGTCGACGGCACCGTGAACGTGGTCCCCACCGAGGGACCGGCCCGCCTCGAAGTGGCCGCCCTGGAGGGCGAGCCGATCGAGGTCACCCTGGTCGACGGCGAGCTCACCGTCACCTACAAGGACCTCAGCTGGGCCCAGTTCGGCGAGGCCGCGAAGTCCGTGCAGACCGTGAAGTCCTACTTCTCCGGCCTGCGCCGCAAGCGCCGCGTCGAGCTCACGGTGGCCGTCCCGGCCGCCGCCGCGGTCAAGGTCGGCACGGTCTCCGCCCACGCCACCGTCTCCGGCATCGCCGGCGAGGTCGGCGTGCACGGCGCCAGCGGCGACACCACGCTCGCCGGGCTGACCGGCCTGGTCTCCGCCAACACCGTCTCCGGCGACGTGGACGCCGAAGGCCTGTCCGGCGAGCTGAAGGTCAACACGGTCTCCGGCGCCGTCACCCTGGTGGCCGGCAGCGCCACCCGGATCCGCGCCCACTCGGTGTCCGGCGCGGTCACCCTCGACCTGGACGCCGCCACCCCCACCGACATCGGCGTCACCACCGTCTCCGGCCCGGTCGGCGTCCGACTGCCCTCGTTCGCCGACGCCAAGGTCGAGGCCGGCACCACCAGCGGCACCCTCTCCAGCGCGTTCGCCGAGCTCAGCGTCGGTGGCGGCTGGGGCTCCAAGAAGCTCTCCGGCCAGCTCGGCTCCGGCGCCGGCCGCCTCCAGGTGACCACCGTCACCGGCGCGGTCACCGTCCAGCGCCGTCCCGACGCCGAGGAGGACCAGCCGGCCAAGGAACTGACCGCCGGCCCGCTCGACCTGACCAAGGAGGTCTGAGATGACCCCGGTGTTCGGCCACGGCCGGCTCCGCCTGTACCTGTTGAAGCTGCTCGACGAGAGCCCCCGGCACGGGTACGAGGTGATCCGCCTGCTGGAGGAGCGCTTCCACGGCCTGTACGCGCCCTCCGCGGGCACCGTCTACCCCCGGCTCGCCAAGCTGGAGGCCGAGGGCCTGGTCAGCCACACCACCGAGGGCGGCCGCAAGGTCTACCGGCTCACCGACACCGGGCGCGCCGAACTCGCCTCCCGCCAGGCCGAGCTGGAGGCCCTGGAGGCGGAGATCCACGACTCGGTCGGCCAGCTGGCCGGCGCCATCCGGCAGGACGTCCGGGACAGCGCCAAGGACCTGCGCGCCGAGTTCTGGCAGCAGGCCAAGGACACCCCGGCCGCCACCGGCGACCCGTTCGCCACACCCTGGCAGAACAAGGAGTCCTGGCAGCGCGCCAAGGAGCAGTTCGCCCAGCTCAAGGCCGAGGCGAAGGAACAGGCCCGCCGCGCCAAGGAGCAGGAGAAGGCGGCCCGCCAGCAGGCCAAGGCCGCCGAGGCCGAGGCCAAGCGGCTGCGCGAGCAGTCCAAGGCCGCCCGCACCGCCGCCCAGCAGGAAGCCCTGCGGCTCAAGCGCCGGATCGAGGAACAGGTCCGCGAGCACACCTCGCACGGCGACTGGTCCACCGGTCTGGCCGAGGGCCTGGCCGAACTCACCCGCGGCCTCGGCTCGCTGGCCGACGCCGCCCGCTGGGGCAGCACCGAGACACCGGCCGCGGAATCGCCGACCGCCGAATCGCCGACCGCAGCGGAAGCCGTCCGGATCGACCTCGACAAGTCCGACGCCGAGCTGCCGGACTGGGCCCGCACCGACCCGGCCGGCGACCCGGCCCGCGAGCTGGAGCGCCTGCTCGACCGCTTCCGCGACCACGTCCGCGACACCGCCCGCGACCGCGGCGTGGACGCCGCCGGCCTGGCCCGCGCCCAGCAGGCACTGGCCGCCGCGGCCGGCGCCCTGCACCGGCGCCGCTGAGCCCGAAGAGCCCCTGGCCTTCCCCCAACCCCCTCGGGGCCGGGGGAGGGCCAGGGGCTCTTCGCCTGCTCAGGGCGTCAGCACCAGCTTGCCGAACACCTGCCCGCGCTCCAGCTGCTCGAACGCCGCCCGGGCCTCCGCCAGCGGCCGCACCGAGTCGATCACCGGCCGCACCCCGGAATTCGCGCACAGCGCCAGCAGACCGGCCAGCTCCTCCTTGGAACCCATGGTCGAACCGACCACCTTCAGCTCCAGGAAGAAGATCCGGTTCAGCTCGGCGGCCTTCGGGCTCGGCCCGCTGGTCGCCCCCGAGATCACGATCGTCCCGCCCGGACGGAGCGACTTCACCGAGTGCGACCAGGTCGCCGCGCCCACCGTCTCCATCACCGCGTCCACCCGCTCCGGCAGCCGGGCGCCGCTCTCGAACGCGGCATCCGCGCCCGACTCGACCGCACGGGCCCGCTTGGCCTCGTCCCGGCCCGTCACCCAGACCCGCAGCCCCGCCGCCTTCGCCAGCACCACCAGCGCCGTCGACACCCCGCCGCCGGCCCCCTGCACCAGCACCGTGTCGCCCGGCTTCACGCCCGCGTTGGTGAACAGCATCCGGTACGCCGTCAGCCACGCCGTAGGCAGGCACGCCGCCTGCTCGAAGCTCAGCTCCTTTGGCTTCGGCAGCAGGTTCCACGTCGGCACCGCGACGCGCTGCGCGAACGTCCCCTGGTAGCGCTCGGTGAGGATCGACCGCGGCTCGTCCGGGCCCACCCCGTGACCGCTCTGCCCGATCACCGAGTGGATCACCACCTCGTTGCCGTGCTCGTCCACCCCGGCCGCGTCGCACCCGAGAACCATCGGCAACCGCTCGGCCGGCAGCCCCACCCCCCGCAACGACCACAGGTCGTGGTGGTTCAAGGTGGCGGCCTTCACCGTCACCACGCTCCACCCCGGCCGCACCTCCGGCTCGGGCACCTCGCCCAGCTCCAGCGCGCTCAACGGATCGTCAGGACTGATACGGGCGGCATAGGCAGCAAACATGCCCGGACCATAGCCCTGCAGCCGCCCGGCTGTTAACCACGACCCACTGTGAGACGACGCATATTGCGCGACGGCAGGAGAAGCGCACAACCGGCGAGCACGACCAGAGGGTGCGAACCCAGGGGCGCGGGGAACTGCGCGAAGCGGAAGGCACCCCGTCCGCAGGATCGCGACGCGGGCAATGACCTGCCGTTGGTCGCGCCCTTACGGACCGGTGTGCGCTTGTCGCGCAGTTCTCCCCCCCAGCCCCAGCGGACTGGGAGGTGCCCCCACGCGCCCCTGTTCTCACAACCGCCCGCGTTACAGCCGCGCGAGGCCCTCCGCCTTCGCCGCGTCCGCGACCGCCCGCGTGACCGCCGGGGCGACGCGCTCGTCGAAGGGGGACGGGATGACCTTCTGCGGGGTCAGTTCGTCCGCGACGACGCCCGCCAGGGCCTTCGCGGCGGCGAGCTTCATGCCCTCCGAGATCCGGCTGGCCCGGACCGACAGCGCGCCGGCGAAGATGCCCGGGAAGGCCAGCACGTTGTTGATCTGGTTGGGGAAGTCGGAGCGTCCGGTGGCGACGACGGCCGCGTAACGGTGGGCGACCTCGGGGTGGATCTCCGGGGTGGGGTTGGCCATCGCGAAGATGAAGCAGCCGGGCGCCATGGTGGCGACGGCTTCCTCGGGGACGGTGCCGCCGGAGACGCCGATGAAGACGTCCGCGCCGTTCAGGGCGTCCGCGAGGCTGCCCTTGCGGCCGGTGCGGTTGGTGAGTGCGGCGATCTCGGCCTTGGCGTCGGTCAGGTCGCCGCGGCCCTCGTACACCACGCCGCGGCGGTCGCAGACGGCGACGTCGCCGATGCCGGCGGCGACCAGCATCTTGGCGATGGCGATGCCGGCCGCGCCGGCACCGGAGATGACGGCCCGCAGGTCGCCGATCTCGCGGCCGGTGACCTTGGCGGCGTTCCAGAGGGCCGCGGTGGTGACGATCGCGGTGCCGTGCTGGTCGTCGTGGAAGACCGGGATGTCGAGCCGCTCCTGGAGCTGCTTCTCGATCTCGAAGCAGCGGGGGGCGGAGATGTCTTCGAGGTTGACGCCGCCGAAGGACGGGGCCATCCGGACGACCGTCTCGACGATCTCGTCGACCTCGGTGCAGGCCAGCGCGATCGGGACCGCGTCCACGCCGGCGAACTGCTTGAACAGGATGGCCTTGCCCTCCATGACGGGCAGCGAGGCCTCGGGGCCGATGTCGCCGAGGCCGAGCACCGCGGTGCCGTCGGTGACGACGGCGACGGTGTTGGCCTTCCAGGTGTAGTCGTTGACCAGTTCGGGCTTCTCGGCGATGGCGGTGCAGACCCGGGCGACGCCGGGGGTGTAGGCGAGGGACAGGTCGTCCGCGTCGCGCACCGGAACGGTGGCCCGGACCTCCATCTTGCCGCCGCGGTGCAGCGCGAAGACGGCGTCGACCGGGTCGTCCGTGCTCTGGGTGTCGGTGATGATCTCCGCTGCCACAATGACCTCTTCGTCATAGGCGAAGGCGCGCTTTCCGACGGACTTCGACCCGCTCGCGCGCCGATGCGCGAAGGACGGGCACGCCGTCGGTGGCGCACCCGTGGCCGGGTCGGGACGCTGCCGTCGGGCGGGCGCCCTCGGGTGAGGGTTTTCGGTGTTCTGCGCTGTTTCGTCGGGACGCCGGCATCGCACCGTTCCGCCGGGTCCGTCTTGTTCCGCGTGGCCCCCGAAGCGAGGGGTCCGCAGGCACTCGCAGGAGTGAACGCAGACACGCAAGGAAGCTGGTGCCTCGGATACGGAGCCGGTGACGGCTTCCGTTCCTGCGCACCCCGGCCCTGTGGCGAACCGGCGGTCTGAGTTCTGCGTCGGGGGTCACCCGATAGCAGATTCTGACACACCCGCCACCGGAGTCGGCCGGAGGGGATGGCAGTATCCGGTGTTCGACCACCGTTGTCCGGACGTTCCCGCGCCTTTCGGGTCCGCGTCCGGACCGCCCACCGCGCCCGGCCGCGCACAACCCGCGCACGGCGACGGAGGCCCGCACCACCTCTCCCACAGGAGCACGTCATGTCGTTGGCCACTCATTCCTCCGACTCCCCCGCAAGACAGCGGCTCGCCATCGCCGCGGCGGCCGGCTCGCTGCTGCTGCTGACCGCCTGCGGCAGCTCGTCCTCGGGCGGTTCGGCGTCCGCCGACCTGCACGGGCAGCTGCCCGATCCGGTGCGCAGCTCGGGAGTGCTGCGGGTCGGCACCGATCTGAAGTACGCCCCGATCGGGTTCAAGACCGCGGAGGGCAAGCCGGACGGCCTGGACGTGGACCTGGCGAACGCGCTGGGCCAGGCGCTGGGGGTGCGGGTGCAGTTCGCCGAGACGCCGTTCGAGCGGCTGTTCCTGGGGCTGCAGGCGCACGAGTTCGACGTGGTGATGTCGGGGATGACGGACAACCTCCAGCGCCGGGACGGCACCGACGCCAAGGGCATGAAGATGAACTCCGGCGTGGACTTCGTGGACTACTTCGTCACCGGCACCTCGATCGTGGTGGCCAAGGGCAACCCGCAGAAGGTCGGCACGCTGGACGACCTGTGCGGGCGGACGGTGGCACTGCAGCGCGGGACCGTGCAGGCGGTGCTGGCGGAGCGTCAGGCCGCGGTGTGCGACAAGGCGCACAAGAAGCTGACGGTGCAGCAGACCGACACCGACGACCAGGCGCTGGCGCTGGTGGCGCAGGGCAAGGCGGCCGCGGACCTGAGTGACACGCCTGCTGCGGCGTACGCGGCGCAGCAGGGGCGCGGTGGGGCGCAGTTCCAGCTGGTGGGCGAGCAGATGCAGGCGGGGCCGTACGGGATCGTGCTGTCGAAGGAGGACACCGAGCTGCGGGACGTCCTGGTGAAGGCGCTCGACCGGGTGATCCGCAGCGGTGAGTACGACAAGATCCTGGCGAAGTGGGGGCTGTCCTCCGGGGCGGCGCAGAACGCGGTGGTGAACGGCGGCTTCTAGCCGGCGGTGGGCGTGCCGGGGCCCGGACCGGTGGCGGTTCCGGGCCCCGGCACGCCCATGATGCATACTTATGCGTCATGTGACATGGTCAGGGTAATGGTCCGAATAGCGGACACATGGTGGTCCTGTTATCCGATTTTGATCTGATCCGAGGCCCGATCAGCCCTGCACGGTGGCAGGATTCCCCCACACATCGGATCCACCTGTCACCTCGGCGGAGGGTGGCGAGCACCGACCACGCTGTACCGCACCGCTCCCCCCAGCGGCGCAGGCCCCGTCCGACTCCCCAGGAGGAGATCCCCCTCATGACCGCTCGTACCCCGCGCACCCGGCTGATCGCCGCCGCTGCCGTCCTCGCGACCGGCTCCCTGCTCCTGACCGCGTGCGGCAGCACCACCAGCTCCTCCGGTTCGGCCGGCGCCGCGGGCCCCGCGGCCATACCGACCCAGGCCATCCCGGCCGCCTCCGCCGACCCTGCGCTGGCCGCGCTGCTCCCGGCCGACATCAAGTCCTCCGGCAAGCTCGTGGTCGCCGCCGACGCGTCCTACGCGCCCAACGAGTTCAAGGACGAGAAGGGCGCCATCGTCGGCATGGACATCGACCTCGCGGTCGCCATCGCCCAGAAGCTGGGCCTGACCGCGGACGTCCAGAACGCCGACTTCACGTCGATCATCCCGGGCATCTCCTCGAACAAGTACCAGCTCGGCATGAGCTCCTTCACCGACACGAAGGAGCGCGAGGCGACCGTCGACATGATCACCTACTTCACCGCGGGCTCCGCCGCCGCCGTGAAGAAGGGCAACCCGGACAAGATCGACCCGAAGGACCTGTGCGGCAAGAAGGTCGCGGTGCAGACCGGCACCACCCAGGCCGACGAGGTCAAGGACACCCGCAACCCGGACTGCGTAAAGGCCGGCAAGCCGACCATCCCGAACGACGGCGACAAGTTCACCCTCCAGACGGACGTCACCCAGTCCCTGATGGCCGGCCGCGACCAGGTGATGCTGGCCGACTCGCCGGTCGTCGACTACGCGCTGAAGCAGACCGGCGGCCAGCTGGAGAAGCTCGGCGACACCTACGACTCCGCCCCGTACGGCGCCATCGTCAACAAGGGCAGCCAGCTGACCAAGGCCGTCCAGGGCGCGATCACCGCGCTGATCGCCGACGGCACCTACAAGACGATCCTCGACAAGTGGGGCGTCTCCGCCGGCGCCGTCACCACGTCCGAGATCAACGCCGCCAAGAGCTGACCCTCCGCCGCCCGAGCCCCTGACGAGGTAATCACGTGAACAAGACCGACCAGGGGTCGGTGACATCGGGACGGTCTGAGGCCATCAAGGCCGTCCCGGTCCGCCACCCCGGACGCTGGGCCGGAGTCGCGGTCATCGCCGTCCTCGCCGCGATGCTGCTGCACGCCCTGATCTACAACCCCGCCTTCATGTGGGACGTGGTCTGGCGGACCATGCAGGACCAGACCGTGCTCCACGGCATCTGGGTGACCATCGAACTGACCGTCCTGTCGATGGTGATCGGCGTGATCGGCGGCGTCCTGCTGGCCGTCATGCGACTGTCCGGCAACCCGGTGCTGTCCGGCACCGCCTGGTTCTACATCTGGATCTTCCGCGGCACCCCGCTGCTGGTGCAGCTGGTGTTCTGGAACAACATCGGCTTCCTGTGGCCGAAGCTGTCGATCGGCATCCCGTTCGGCCCGTCGTTCTTCTCGGAGTCCTCCAACACCCTGGTGCCGGTGTTCACCGCCGCGCTGCTCGGCCTGGCGCTGAACGAGGCCGCCTACATGGCGGAGATCGTCCGGGCCGGCATCCAGTCGGTGGACGAGGGGCAGGCCGAGGCCGCGCACGCGCTCGGCATGTCGAAGGCCGCCACCATGCGCCGGATCGTGCTGCCGCAGGCGATGCGGGTGATCATCCCGCCGACCGGCAACGAGACCATCTCGATGCTGAAGAACACCTCGCTGGTCCAGGTGATCGCGCTGGTCGAGCTGTTCACCGCCGGTCACGACATCTACGCCCGCACGTTCCAGACCGTGCCGGTGCTGATCGCGGTGTCCATCTACTACCTGCTGATGACCTCCGTCATGACGATCGGCCAGTACTACATCGAGCGGCACTACGCCCGGGGCGCCAACCGGACGCTGCCGCCCACCCCGATCCAGCGGGTCCGCGCCCTGCTCGGCGGCACGCCCGCCCCCAAGGCCGCCCCGGTGTCGGACGAAGGGAGCCAGGCATGACCGACCTGACCAAGCCGCCGGTGACCGCCGACGTCCGTCCGATGGTCAAGGCCGAGGGCGTGCACAAGTCGTACGGCCAGGTCGAGGTGCTCAAGGGCATCGACCTGGAGGTGAAGCAGAGCGAGGTGTTCTGCCTGGTCGGCCCGTCCGGCTCCGGCAAGTCCACCTTCCTGCGGTGCATCAACCACCTGGAGAAGATCAACGCCGGCCGGCTGTACGTCGACGGCGACCTGGTCGGCTACCAGCAGCGCGGCGACCGGCTCTACGAGCTGAAGGACCGCGAGGTCGCGCTGAAGCGCCAGGACATCGGCATGGTGTTCCAGCGGTTCAACCTGTTCCCGCACATGACCGCGCTGGAGAACGTCATCGAGGCGCCGGTGCAGGTCAAGAAGGAGAACCGGGCGGCCGCCAAGGAGCGGGCGATGGCCCTGCTGGAGCGGGTCGGGCTGGCCGACAAGGCCGGCAACTACCCGACCCAGCTCTCCGGCGGCCAGCAGCAGCGGGTGGCGATCGCCCGGGCGCTGGCCATGCAGCCCAAGCTGATGCTGTTCGACGAGCCCACCTCGGCGCTCGACCCCGAACTGGTCGGCGAGGTGCTGGACGTCATGCGCGGCCTGGCCGAGGAGGGCATGACGATGATCGTGGTCACCCACGAGATGGGCTTCGCCCGCGAGGTCGGCGACGCCCTGGTGTTCATGGACGGCGGTGTGGTGGTCGAGTCCGGCCACCCGCGCGAGGTGCTCACCAACCCGCAGCACGAGCGCACCCGGGCGTTCCTGTCCAAGGTGCTCTGACCCGCTTCCGCTCCCCCGGTGCCCGTCGCACGCCCCCGCGTGCGGCGGGCACCGGCGCGTCCACGCCCACCTGTAATACCCTGGAGTCCTTGAGCCCGTTACATCCCGCCTCGGAAGGACCCCCGTGGATCTCGCCTCGTACGCCGACTTCGCCGTTCGGCTGGTCAACAGCGAGGAGCCGGACCGCGGCACCGACACCCTCACCTCGGTGGACACCGTCCGGTCCCTGTTCGGCAGCACCTCCGCCCGGGCGTCCGCACTCGCCGACGAGGCCGACCTGCCCCGGCTGCGCGGCGTCCGCACCCGGCTGCGCGGCGTCTTCGAGGCCGCCGCCGACGGCGAGGACGTCCGGGCCGTCGACCTGCTGAACAGCCTGATGGTGGAGTACCCGGTCAGCCCGCTGGTCTCCGGCCACGACGACCTGGACGACACCGGCCGCCCCAACTGGCACCTGCACCTGGCCGACAACGCGCCCACCGCGGCCGCCAACTACGCCGCGGTCGCCTGCATGGGGCTGGCCATCCACCTCACCGAGCTCGGCGTCGACCGGCTCGGCATCTGCCAGGCCGCGCCCTGCCGCAACGCCTACCTGGACACCTCCACCAACCGCTCCCGCCGCTACTGCTCGGACCGCTGCGCCACCCGCGCCAACGTGGCCGCCTACCGGGCCCGCAAGCGCCAGGAGGCGCAGCGCGCGCTGGCGGAGGCCGGCCAGGACTGAGCCGCCGTCAGAGCTCCGTCTCCACCGGCGCGCTGACGCCCAACCGCTCGGCCAGCCACGCCGGGCGGCCGCGCAGCGCGCGCTCCAGACCGCGCCCCGGGGCCAGCCAGGCCGGCCGGGGCGCCAGCCGCAGCAGCACTCGGCCGAGCACCAACTCGTCCGGCACCGCGCCGTATTCGCGGCTGTCGGTGCGCACCAGCGGGTTGTCGGAGAGCATCCACCAGCCGCCGGGGCGGCGCCCCACCGCCCGCTTCACCACCAGCAGGTCCTGCTGCAGCGGGTGCCGGAACAGCGCGATCGCGCCGGGCCGCAGCGGCGCGCCGTAGCGGACCAGCACCCGGTCGCCGTCGGACAGCAGCCGGCGCATCGACGGTCCGGCGATGTCGGCCACGCCGAGCGGTGTCCCAAATCGCACGATTCCCACTCCTTCTTTTGCCCTAGGCCCCCGGGGCGACGGCGAATTCGGCCCGTCGTGAGGGTAATGTCGGGCCCGGGAAGACGATCTAAGGAAGGACCCCCATGTTCTCTCGTCTGTTTGCTCCGCGGGTCACCGCCCACGCGCACTGCGACCTGCCCTGCGGCGTGTACGACCCCGCTCAGGCCCGCATCGAGGCCGAGTCCGTGAAGGCCACTCAGGAGAAGTACCAGGCCAACGAGGACCCGCACTTCCGTGCGCGCGCGATCGTCATCAAGGAGGAGCGCGCCGAGCTGGTCAAGCACCACCTCTCGGTGCTGCACACCGACTACTTCAAGGCCCCGCACTTCGAGGCCTACCCGGGCCTGCACGACCTGTTCAACCGTGCGGGCAAGGCCGCTTCGGCCGCCAAGGCGTCCACCGACCCGGCCACCGGCCAGGCCCTGCTGGACCTGATCGCCGAGATCGACGCCATCTTCTGGGAGACCAAGAAGGCCTGACGCTCCGTCAGCCCTCGCTCCTGCCGGAACCCGGCCGCCACTGCCCCCGCCCCGGGGCCCGGCGGCCGGGTTCCGCGTTTCCCCGGCCCCGGCCGCGGCCCGTCCGGCCCCGGGGTTTTCCCGGCTCCGTCCTGGGCATACAGCAGATTCCCGGGTGGCGGGGCTTTCCGGAAGGAGGGGGGAGATGAGTACGCTCGATCGTATGATCCGCACCGCGACTCCCGCCGACATCCCCGTCATCCACGCCATGATCCGCGAGCTCGCCGACTACGAGAAGGCCCTGCACGAGGCCCGGGCCACCGAGGAACAGCTGCACGACGCGCTGTTCGGCGAGCACCCGGCCCTGTTCGGTCTGATCGCCGAGGACGAGTCGGGCACACCGGCCGGCTTCGCGCTGTGGTTCCGCAACTTCTCGACCTGGCGCGGCACTCATGGCATCTACCTGGAAGACCTGTACGTCTCCCCCGACAAGCGCGGCGGAGGCCACGGCAAGGCGCTGCTCACCGAACTGGCCCGGATCTGCGTGGAGCGCGGCTACCACCGGATGGAGTGGTCGGTGCTGGACTGGAACGAGCCGTCGATCGGTTTCTACAAGTCGCTGGGCGCGGTCCCGATGGACGAGTGGACGGTCTTCCGGCTCACCGACGACGCCCTCGTCGAGCTGGGCTCCACGCCCCGTTGAAGGCAGCCCTGTTCGAACTCTGATCCCTCGTTCCCGTGACGGTGGACGGAGATCACGACAGACCGGCCCCGGGCGCGGTAACGTCTCGGGGCACAAGGCAGTTGAACCGATGCCAGTAGTGGTGCCGCGGGTCTCCGGGCCCCAAGCACCGAGCGTCACCCAGGAGGTGAGGGTGTCCCAGATCGACGGCGAGCCCGGAGTGAAGGACTTCGTTGAGGTCCGCCTGCCCGCGGCGGGCGCCTACCTCTCGGTGCTGCGGACGGCCACGGCCGGCCTCGCGGCACGGTTGGACTTCACCCTGGACGAGATCGAGGATCTCCGCATCGCGGTGGACGAGGCGTGCGCGATCCTGCTCCAACAGGCCGTTCCGGGCTCGATCCTGAGCTGCGAGTTCCGCCTGGTCGGCGACGCGCTGCGGGTCACCGTGTCCGCACCGACGACCGACGGACGCGCCCCGGAACGGGACACCTTCGCCTGGACGGTGCTCTCCGCGCTGGCCGGCGAGGTGGACTCCACGGTGGCCGTGGACAACACCGTCTCCATCAGCCTGCACAAGAAGCGCGGCGGGTCGCCGGGCCAGCCGTAGGTAGTGACGTGTTCTCGGAACGGAACGGGTGATCGCCGTGAGTGATCTGGACCGCACAGTTGCCGTCGTACCTCCGCAGGCCAGCGTTGCCCGCACCGCCACCCCTGACGAAGCCCTCCCGAAGGACCCCAGCCGGATGAGCCAGCCGACCGACCCGAAGCCCGAGCGGCCTGCGGCCGAGCCCGAGGAGGACGGCCCGGCGGCCGCCGCCGAGGCCGTCCGCTCGACCGTCCCGGCGCAGCACGGGCACCGCAGTGGCGCGCCCGACCGCGAGGCGGCCCGGGCGCTGTTCGTGCGGCTGTCCGAACTGCCGGAGGGATCGGCGGAGCGGGTGGAGATCCGCAACCAGCTGGTCCGGATGCACATCCCGCTGGTCGAGCACCTGGCTCGCCGGTTCCGCAACCGCGGCGAGCCGCTGGACGACCTGACCCAGGTCGCCACCATCGGCCTGATCAAGTCGGTGGACCGCTTCGACCACGAGCGTGGCGTGGAGTTCTCCACCTACGCGACGCCCACCATCGTCGGCGAGATCAAGCGGCACTTCCGCGACAAGGGCTGGGCGGTGCGGGTGCCGCGCCGACTGCAGGAGCTGCGGCTGTCGCTGACCACGGCGACCAGCGAGCTGTCCCAGCGGCACGGCCGCTCCCCCACGGTGCACGAGCTGGCCGAGCACCTGGGCATCTCCGAGGAGGACGTGCTGGAGGGCCTGGAGTCCGCCAACGCGTACTCCACGCTGTCCCTGGACGTGCCGGACAGCGACGACGAGTCGCCGGCCGTGGCGGACACCCTGGGCGCCACCGACGAGGCGCTGGAGGGCGTCGAGTACCGCGAGTCGCTGAAGCCGCTGCTGGCCCAACTCCCGCCCCGGGAGCAGAAGATCCTGGTGCTCCGGTTCTTCCGGAACATGACGCAGTCGCAGATCGCCGCCGAGGTCGGCATCTCCCAGATGCACGTCTCCCGGCTGCTGGCCCGCACCCTGGCCCAGCTCCGCGAGAAGCTGCTGGTCGAGGAGTGACCGACCCGTGCACGCGCCGCAGGGCCCGTCCCCGTACCCGGGGGCGGGCCCTGCGTCCGTCGGCGTCCGGGGCGGCTACTGCTCGCCGTACAGCACCGCGGTGACCTTCGGGTTGAGCAGCGAGACGATGCCGGCCAGGCCGAGCACCGCGATCGCGGCGCCGACGGCGACCATGCCGCCGCCGGACTGCCACATGTAGTACGCGACCGGCAGGCAGATGGAGTTGGTGAGCACGGCGGGGCTGCGGCCCCACTTCTGCCGGCGCAGCAGGGCGCGGCCGGCCAGCAGCGGCAGCAGGCCCATCAGCAGCAGCACGATGCCGCCCATCTCGGTGCGGCCGAAGGCGGCGTCCGAGCCGAGGAAGCCGGAGATCAGGTCGTAGACCCCCCAGCCCGCCATCGCCGCGCCCTCCAGCGCGGTGATGCCCGCGCCGACGAGCAGCGGGACGGGCCGGTCGGGCGCGGTGGCGGTGGCGGGAGCGGATTCAGCGGTCACCGGGCCAGGGTAACGGTCGTCCTGCCCGGGACGGGTCGTAGGCTGATCGCCATGCGCGCTCTCCTGGTCGTGAACCCGAAGGCGACCACCACCAGTGGCCGGACCCGGGACGTCCTGATCCATGCCCTGCGCAGTGACCTGAAGCTGGACGTCGCGGAGACCCAGTACCGGGGGCACGCGGGCGATCTGGCCCGGCAGGCGGCCGAGGACGGCACGGTGGACCTGGTGGTGGCGCTGGGCGGCGACGGCACCGTGAACGAGACCGTGAACGGCCTGCTGGCGCACGGGCCGGGCGAGCGGGTGCCGCGGCTGGCGGTGGTGCCGGGCGGGTCAACCAATGTGTTCGCCCGCGCGCTGGGGCTCCCGAACGACCCGGTGGAGGCGACCGGCGCGCTCCTGGACGCGTTGGAGCACCGGAGGGAGCGCGCGATCGGCCTGGGCAAGGCGCTGACCGCCGGCGAGCCGGACCGCTGGTTCACCTTCACCGCCGGACTGGGGTTCGACGCCGGCGTGGTCGGCCGGGTGGAGCGCCAGCGCCGGGCGGGGCGCAAATCCACCCACGCGCTCTATGTCATGGAGGCGCTGCGGCACTACGTCACCGAGCGTGAACACCGCCGTTCGGGTCCGATCACGCTGGAGATCAACGGCCGCGAGCCGGTTCCGGGCATGGTGATGGCCATAGTCTCCAACACCTCTCCGTGGACGTTCCTGGGCTCCCGTCCGGTCTTTCCGTCCCCCTCGGCCTCCTTCGAAACCGATCTGGACATCTTCGGCATCACTCGAATGACGGCGTTCCGCACCGCCCGAACGGTCCGTCAGATCCTGCGCCCACAACCCTCGGCGGAGGACGGCACACGCCCCGCCGGCCCGGCCGGAAAGCACGTCGTCTCCTATCACGACGTCAGGCACTTCACCTTGGTTTCACAGGAACCGGTGCCGTTTCAGGTCGACGGGGACCACCTTGGAGACAGGAGTCGCGTCAGTTTCACAGGCGTACGGCGTGCACTGCGTGTGATTGTGTGACCAGAAGGGGGTCTCTGCCTTGCACTCGAACGTGCGAGCCCCTTCACTCCATAGAAGTACCGCCTGTGAGGTAGGCGACACCGAAGAATCAAAAATTTCTTGCCGAAGGGGGTTGTATCCGGCTTCGAGGTTTGCGAACCTCTACATGGCGATCGGGACACACCGCAGACGACATCGCGGCAGAGTCCCTCGAATCGCCGAACCCCACTCAGCAAAGACCTCCCGGGCCCGGTGGGCCTTTGGTCCCTTTTGCTGTTGCGGGATTCGTGAAAGCGTTCACATTCACAAACCACACGAGTGAGTCGCGGGCCACCGCCCGTGACCGGAGGAGTTGGACGACCATGGACTGGCGCCACCGCGCTGTCTGCCGCGAAGAGGACCCGGAGCTGTTCTTCCCGATCGGGAACACCGGTCCTGCTCTGCTGCAGATCGAGGAAGCCAAGGCCGTGTGCCGCCGTTGCCCCGTCATGGAGCAGTGCCTGCAGTGGGCGCTCGAGACCGGCCAGGACGCCGGCGTCTGGGGCGGCATGAGCGAGGACGAGCGTCGTGCGATGAAGCGCCGCGCCGCCCGCAACCGCGCCCGCACCGCCTGACGCACCATCACCAGCAGTACGGATCGACCCACGATCAAGGGTTCGGCCGCATTCGGCCGGCCGAGCCTTCCCGAACGGGCCCCGCTCCAGTTGCGGGGCCGACGACGCGAGCCGCCCAGGCACTTGATACTGTTCACTTAGAGCAATATTGTGGACCTGTGGCGCTCACCGTGTGCAACACACGGGGCGAGCGTCGCGCCATCACAGAGCCCCCGTTCCGGCCGACTCCCCCCGACGGCCGGACCGGGTTGAGAGGCCCTGCCGACCCACCCCCCCGGTCGGCAGGGCCTCGTTTCTGTTCCCCCGTCAGTTCCCGCTAGCGGACGGGGATCTCCAGCACCACCTTGGTGCCGCCGCCCGGCGCGGCCACCATGTCGAAGGTGCCGCCGAGCTCACCGGTGGCCAGGGTGCGGACGATCTGCAGGCCGAGGTTGCCGGCCTGCTGCGGGTCGAAGCCCTCGGGCATGCCGCGGCCGTCGTCCTGCACGGTGATCAGCAGGTACTCCTCCGGCCGCGCCCCGCCGTTCCAGCTGTCCGACCAGCCCTTGCCGCCGACCGGGGCCCGCCCGCGCAGCGCGCTCACCTCCAGGTTGCCGGAGGCGGACGGGCCGAACGCGTGCTCCAGCGCGTTCTGCGTCAACTCGGTGAGGATCATCGCCAGCGGCGTCGCCACCTCGGCCGACAGGATGCCGAACGAGCCGCTGCGGCGGGTCGCCACCCGGCCGTCCTGGGACAGCTCCATCACCATCGCCAGCACCCGGTCGGCGATCTCGTCGAACGCCACCTGCTCGTCCAAGGCCTGCGAGAGCGTCTCGTGCACGATCGCGATCGAACCGACCCGGCGCACCGCCTCGTCCAGCGCGGCCCGACCGGCGTCGGAGTCCATCCGGCGGGACTGCAGCCGCAGCAGCGCCGCGACCGTCTGCAGGTTGTTCTTCACCCGGTGGTGGATCTCCCGGATGGTGGCGTCCTTCGTCATCAACTCGCGGTCACGACGCCGCAGTTCGGTGACGTCACGGCAGAGCACCAGCGAGCCGGTGGGCGTTCCCTTCGGCTTCAGCGGAATGGTCCGCAGGGTCACCACCCCGCCCTGCGCCTCCACCTCGGTCTGCCGGGGCGCCCAGCCGCTGGCCATCTTCACCATCGACTCGTGCACCTTGCCGCGGTTCGGCGGCACCAACTCGGCGGTGGCCCGGCCGAGATGACTTCCCACCAGGTCCGTGGTCAGCCCCAGCCGGTGGTACGCCGACAGCGCGTTCGGACTGGCGTACGTCACCACGCCCTCCGCGTCCAACCGGATCAGGCCGTCGCCGACCCGCGGCGCCGCGTCCATGTCGGTCTGCTCGGCGCCCGGGAACGGGAACGTGCCGGCGGCGATCATCTGCGCCAGGTCGGAGGCGCTCTGCAGGTAGGTGAGCTCCAGCCGGCTCGGGGTGCGCACCGTCAGCAGGTTGGTGTTCCGGGCGATCACGCCCAGCACCTTGCCGTCCCGTCGCACCGGGATGGACTCCACCCGCACGGGCACCTCCTCCCGCCACTCCGGATCACCCTCCCGGACGATCCGCCCCTCGTCGTACGCGGCGTCCAGCAACGGCCGCCGGCCGCGCGGCACCAGGTGGCCGACCATGTCGTCCTGGTACGAGGTCGGGCCGGTGTTGGGCCGCATCTGGGCCACCGAGACGTAGCGGATGCCGTCCCAGGTGGGGATCCACAGCACCAGGTCGGCGAAGGACAGGTCGGAGAGCAGCTGCCACTCCGAGACCAGCAGATGCAGCCACTCCACGTCGGCACCGGTGAGGGTGGTGTGGCGGCGGACGAGTTCGTTCAGCGAGGGCACACCGTGAGCGTATCGCCGACCACTCCGGGGCATGTTGTCCAGACCAATCGGGGTGGGGCTCTGGACAACCCGGATTGGTCTAGTCCACAATGAAAGTGCACCAAGGAGAGGCCCCCCGCGCAACTGCCCTGACCGCGCGAGGCCGCTCCGAGGTCGGAGGCGTCGTTCGAGAGTCCCGCACAACTCTCGGCCGGTCCCCGTCTCCGACATACAGCTCCGGGCTACGGTGCCGCACAGGTTGAGGGTCCTGTGTCGGCGCCGTGGCCCGTAGTGTTTTCCGGCACCCGCCCTTCGCCCCCGGTGGTGCGTCCCCCGCCCAACCGAAAGGCCGCCCCCACCCGACAGGGTGACGGCGGCCTTCGGCGTTGTCTCAGTGGGTCTCGGTGACCTTCGCGAGCGCGCGGGGCGCGTCCGGGTCCTGGCCGCGGGCGATGGTGACCTCGTAGGCGAGGAGCTGGAGCGGGAGGATCTCCAGGATCGGCTGGACCTCCTCGGGCACGCCGCCGGGCAGGGCGAAGCCGGCGCTCGCGGCGTCGACCTGGTCCTGCTGACCGATCACGACGAGGTCGGCGCCCCGGCCGCGCAGGCGGTCCAGGACGGGCTGCAGGGCCTCACCGCCGCGGCCGTCCGGGACGATCGCGATGACCGGCGAGACGTTGTCGACCATGGCCAGCGGGCCGTGCAGCAGGTCGGCGCCGGAGAACGGGGAGGCCGGGATGTAGGTGGTCTCCATCAGCTTCAGCGCCGCCTCGCGGGCGGTCGGGTAGCCGTAGCCGCGCGAGGTGATGACCAGGCGCTGGGCGAACCGGTACCGCTCGGCGAGCGCCTTGACCTCGGCCTGGCGGGCCAGGATCCCGGCGGCCAGCTCCGGCAGGACCTTCGCCGGCGAACCGTCGTTGCCGCGCAGGCCCTCGACGAAGAGGTACAGCGCGAGCAGCTCGGCGGTGTAGGTCTTGGTGGCGGGCAGCGCCTTCTCGGGGCCGGCCAGCACGTCGATGTGGAACTCGGAGACCTCGGCGAGCGGCGAGCCGGCGTTGTTGGTGACCGCCAGGGTGATCGCGCCGGCCTCGCGGGCGGCCTTGGTGGAGGCCACCAGGTCGGGCGAGCCGCCGGACTGGCTGACGGTGATGACCAGGCAGTCGGTGAGGTCCGGCTTGGCGCCGTACGCGGTGGTGGTGGACATCGAGGTGAGGCCGGCGGGCTTGCCGAGCAGGACCTCGATCAGGTACTTGGCGTAGAGCGCGGCGTTGTCGGAGGTGCCGCGGGCGGTGAGCAGGACGAACCGCGGGTTGCGGGCGGCGATCTGCGTGGCGATCTCACGGATCGCCGGCGCACCCTCGTCGAGGATGCGCTGCAGGACGGCCGGCTGCTCGGCCATCTCCGCCGACATGATCCTGCCGGGTACGGAAACAGTCTGCGGGTCGGACATCGGGGTGTGCCTCCGTGGAGAGATGGTTCTACCCCGTGGGGCGGGACGCCCGACGGGGACCTCTGGAACGGCGGCGAGTCCGCACCCTCGCTGCGTGGAACTGTGCTGTGCCGATCCTACGTGGACCGGGCCCCGCCGCACACGTCGTGACGGTGCGTCGGCGCCCGGCCCGCGGGAATCAGGACGGGTTGTTGATCAGCTGGTCGATCTGCGCGTCGGCTTCCTTGGTGGCGTCGTCGACGCTCTTGCCCTTGAAGATCGCGTCCAGCATGTTCACCAGGACGTTCTGCTTCTCGACCGCGCCCCAGCCGGGGGCGGCGGGGGTGAACCAGGCGTCCTGGACGGCGTTGGCGGCCGCGGCGGTGGCGGGCTTGTTCTTCAGCGGCGCCAGCTGGGTCAGGTTGTTGGGGAGGGTGTCCTTGTCGGCGAGCACCTGCTCGGACTTGGTGCTGGTGAACATCCGGACCCAGTCGGTGGCGACCGCGGTGTTCTGCGACTTCGCGGTGACGGCGAGGTCGGAGCCGCCGATGAAGGAGGGCAGCGGCTTGCCGTTCGGGCCGGGCATGGTGACGATCTTCAGCGAGTCCTTGAGCGCCGGGGTGCCGGTGATCGGGGCGATCGCGTCGCTCAGCTCCCAGCCGTTGGCGTAGATCAGCGCGGCCTTCTCGTGGCCGAGCACGCCGGCCTGCTTGGCCTCGTTCACCTTCAGGTCGCCCTTGTTGTACGTCCGCACCAGGTTGACGAAGTGCTGGAGGCCGGCCTGCGACTTGGGGTCGTGCAGGGTGCCGTGCCAGACGCCGCTGGAGTCGAACTTGGCGATCGAGCCGCCGTACGCGGTGACGTAGGACATCGCGGCGTACCAGTACGGGCCGGGCAGGTAGAGCGCGGAGAAGCCGGCGCTGTTCTTGTTCCGCTGGGCGACCTTGTCGAGGGCGGCGGTGAGCTCGTCCTCGTTCTGCGGGAGGTCCGCGGAGCCGGTGGCGTCCTGGAACATCTTCGCGTTGTAGACGCCGACCCGGGCGCCCGCGTAATAGGGGACGCAGAAAAGCTTCTGGTTGTACGTACAGGTGTCGGCGAGACCCTTGATCCAATTGTCGGAGTTGTCGAAAGCGGTCCGGTCGAGGCCCGCCAGCGAGCCGTTCACCATGTACTTGGTGGTCTCGGTGTTGCCGAGCTCGACCACGTCGGGCGCCTGGTTGGCGGCGATCGCGGCGTCCAGCTCGGCGATCTTGTTCTTCCAGGTGTGGTAGCTGAGCTTCAGCTCGACCTTGGGGTACTTGGCCGCGAACTGGTCGTTGACCTGCTGCACCAGCTCCGGCCAGCTCTTCTGGGCATCGTCCATCAGCCACACGGTGACGGTGCCGGTCACGTTCTTCGGGTCGACGGCGGCCGCCGGCGCGGCCGAGCCGCCGCCGGACGAGCAGCCTGCGGTGGTGGCCAGCAGGGCAGCGGTGCCGAGCGTGGCCAGAACCTGACGCTTCACGCGAATCCTCCGAATCAGGTGCGGGAGGTCTGCGCGGATGGTACAGACCAGCTTTTCGGATCCTGGCCTAGACCATTTGCAGCGTCAACGCGCGTGATGATTACAAGTCCCGCTTGTTGTCGATCCGTTGCTCATTCTGGCCCGATCACGTCAATACCTGGGCGGGTATGCCGATTAAGGCTCACTTAAGGTGCCCTTCAGGCCACGTTGAGCAACCGGAGCCGCTCGTTCCGAGGCGGTCGATTCGTCCCGCCATATCCGGATCCGCCCCCGACTTGGTCCAGTCCAACACGGCCGAGTCAAGCGTTGATAACGGCTTGTGCAGACGCTCTTCGATCCCTTGACGCTCGTCATTGGTCCATGCCAATCTCCAGGCGTTGGTCTAAACCAATGGTCTACTCCACCTCGCGGACCGGCCCGCCTGCCCCGGCAGTTCGTGTCCGTGTCATCCGGTGACGTTCCCCCCTACGGCACGACGCAGCTTCAGGGCCCCTGGCCCGGCGGCCCGGTGCCCTACCTTGCTCATCCCTCTGGAGGATGGTTTGAACCGCAAGATCGCAGCCGTGGCCGCTATCGCCACTGTGCTCGTCGCCTCGGCTTGCTCCTCGTCTTCGTCCAGCTCCGGCGGTGACAAGGCCACCCTGAGCAAGGACGGCAAGGGCAAGAAGGTCACCGTCTGGCTGATGCAGGACGCCCAGAAGGGCTGGCCGGAGGTCGTCGAGGCCGCGAAGAAGGAGTTCACCGAGCAGACCGGTGCCGAGGTCGACGTCCAGTGGCAGACCTGGACCAACTACACCACCAAGCTCGACACCGCCCTGCTCTCCGGCAACGCCCCCGACGCGCTGGAGATCGGCAACACCCAGGCCGCCAAGTACATCGAGGCCGGCTCCTTCGTCGACCTGACCTCGGTCAAGAGCCAGTTCGACAACTCGGACAAGTGGCTGGACTCGGTCGCCGCCTCCGGCCAGTCGGCCGACGGCTCCAAGACCTACGCCGTCCCGTACTACGCCGGCGCCCGCGTCCTGATCTACCGCAAGGACCTGTTCGACGCCGCCGGTGTCACCCAGGCCCCGACCACCATCGACGAGCTGAAGGCCGCCCTGACCAAGGTCAAGGCCGCCAACGCCAACGTCCCGAACTTCTCGGCGCTGTACATGCCGGGCCAGAACTGGTACTCCGCCGTCTCCTTCGGCGCGGGCCAGTTCGGCGTCAAGGGCATCATCGCCAAGAAGGACGGCGACAAGTGGACCGGTAACCTGACCGACCCGAAGTTCATCGAGGGCGTCAAGACCTGGAACGACCTGCAGAAGGAGTACTCGGTCGGCGGCACCACCACCGACGAGGCCACCCAGGACGCCCAGATGTCCAAGGGCAACATCGCCGCCATCATCGGCAACGGCTGGGAGGTCAGCGCGGTCGCCGACCCGAAGACCGGCGACCCGGCGCTGAAGGACAAGCTCGCCACCATCGCCCTCCCGGGCCTGGCGGCCGGCACCCCGACCCCGGCGTTCCTCGGCGGCTCCGACCTGGCCGTCCCGTCCAAGGCCGCCAACCCGGGCCTGGGCGCGACCTTCCTGCAGATCTACACCAACACCGCGCAGCAGACCGCGCTCGCCAAGCACGCCATCCCGAACGCCAAGAACCTGGTCGCCGCCTACAAGCAGGCCGACCCGGCGAACAAGGCGACCGGTGAGGCGGCCGAGGGCCTGACCTGGTTCATCCCGAACTCGCCGCTGTGGTCCGGCGCCGACGAGACCGCGCTGAAGAACGCCTTCGGTGCGATCGCCGCCGGTGGCGACCCGGCCACCGAGCTCAAGAAGGCCCAGGAGACCCTCGTCAAGGACCTGAACGGCTGACCCAGCTGATCCGCGGTCGGCCCGGGAGTCCGCTCCCGGGCGGACCACCGCACTGAGCGCCAGTTAGGGGGTGGGCAGTCCGCAATCACGCGGACTGCCCACCCGTGCGCCAGGACCGACCAGAATCGCGGGCCCGGGAAGGACCCTGATGAGTGTGACCACCAACGAGACCGTGAACCGGTCCGAAAAGTCGGGGCCTGCCCCGGCGGGGAAGCCGCAGCGCCGCGGATTCTTCGCGGCCGGCCAGTACATCCCCTACGCCCTCCTGCTGCCTGCCATCGTCGTGCTGGTGGGCGTTCTGGCGTACCCGCTGTTCAGACTGTTCGACCTGGCGTTCCAGAACGTCAACCGGTACGCGTACCTGGTGAACCCGTCGCTGTCGAAGTACATCGGCTTCGAGGGCTTCAGCAAGATCCTCGGCGACCACCAGTTCTGGGAGGTCGTGCTCCGCTCGATCTACTTCACCGCCGAGCTGGTCATCCTCTCGATGGTGCTGAGCATGCTGATCGCGCTGCTCCTCAACCGGGTGTCCAACTGGGCCCGGGTCACCGTCATCACCGTGATGATGTTCGTCTGGGCGATCCCGGCGCTGGTCAACGGCCAGGTGTTCCGCTGGCTGTTCTCCCCCAACGGCGGCGTCGTCGACTACCTGGCCTTCCTGGTCACCGGTGACGAGAGCTGGAAGCACTACGACTGGTTCGCCGACCCGAACGTCGGCCTGTACGTGGTCGGCGCCTCCGTCATCATCTGGGGCGCGCTGCCGTTCCTGGTCCTCGGCCTGTACGCCGCGCTGACCCAGGTCCCGGCCGAGCTGACCGAGGCCGCCCGGCTGGACGGCGCCAACGCCTTCCAGGTCTTCCGGCACGTGACCATCCCGGTCATCCGCCCGTTCCTGATGATCTCCGCCGCGCTCAGCTTCATCTGGGACTTCCAGGTCTTCGCGCAGATCTTCTCGCTGCGCAACACCTCGCCCGAGCCCGGCTACTGGACCATCGGCACCTACCTGTACATGAACGGCATCGTCCGCTCCCGCTACAGCGAGAGCTCGGTGATCTCGATCGTGATGATCCTCATGATGCTGGCGGTGCTCGTGTTCTACATCCGCCAGATGCTCAAGATCGGAGCCAACGAGCGATGACCGCGACGACCACGCACCCGTCCGGGCCGCCGGTGGCGCCCGAGGCCCCCAAGCCGAAGAAGAAGAAGGTCAAGGTCCGCACCACGGGCCAGAAGCCGGTGGTGACCGGGATCTGGAACACCCTCGCCATCGGCGTCGCCCTGGTGATGGCCTTCCCGATCTACTGGATGATCCTCACCACGTTCAAGACGAACAAGGACCTGATCGCCCAGGACCCGACCTTCTGGCCGTCGTCCTTCTCGTTCGACAGCTACAAGACGATCTTCGACGACGCCGACTTCCTGCCGTCGCTGCAGAACACCCTGATCCTCACCCTCGGCGCGGTGGTGCTCGGCCTGGTGGTCGGCTTCCTCGCCGCCGTGGCGGTGGCCCGGTTCAACTTCCGCGGCCGGAGCTTCTTCATCGTCACCATGCTGGTGGTCCAGATGGTGCCGCTGCTGGCGATCATCATTCCGCTGTTCGTGGTGATGAACAAGGCCGGCCTGACCGGCTCGCTGTTCGGTGTGATCCTCGCGTACCTGGTCTTCACCGTGCCGTACGTGGTCTGGACGCTGCGTTCCTTCATCGTGAACATCCCGGCGGAGCTGGACGAGGCCGCCATGGTCGACGGCTGCACCCAGTGGGGCGCGTTCTTCCGCGTCATCCTGCCGCTCACCCTGCCCGGCCTGATCACCACCGGCGTCTACAGCTGGATCCAGGCGTGGAACGAGTTCATCGTCGCCAACACCCTGATCAGCAGCGGCGGCGACGGCTCCAAGACCTCGATGATCTGGCTGACCTTCTACTCCACCACCCCCACCCGGGGTGCGGACTACGGCTCGCAGATGGCCGGCGGTCTGCTGGTCTCGCTGCCCGTGATCATCCTGTTCGTGTTCTTCCAGAAGAAGGTGTCGGCGGGTCTCACCGCCGGTGCGGTCAAGGGCTGAGTCCCCTTCCACACCCCAATCGCACCTGAAGCACCTCCACCCCCAGGGAAGGAACCATGGCGATGCCCGGTACGGAAAGCGCCCTGCTCATGCGCGACGCCGGAGCGGTCCTGCAGCCCGGCTTCGCCGGCCTGACCGCGCCCGAGTGGCTGCGCCGCAGACTGGGCGACGGCGAGCTCGGCGGCGTCGCCCTGTTCGGCCGCAACATCCGCACCCCGCAGCAGGTCGCCGCGCTGACCGGTGAGATGTACGCGCTCAACGGCGACGTGCTGATCGCCATCGACGAGGAGGGCGGCGACGTCACCCGCCTCGAAGTGACCAGCGGGTCCTCCTACCCGGGGAACCTGGCGCTCGGTGAGGTCGACGACACCGACCTCACCGAGCGGGTCGCCCGCTCCATCGGGTTCGACCTGGCCGCCGTCGGCGTGAACCTCAACTACGCGCCCGACGCGGACGTCAACTCCAACCCGGACAACCCGGTGATCGGCGTCCGGTCCTTCGGCGGCGACGGCGACCTCGCCGCCCGGCACACCGCCGCGTACGTCCGCGGCCTGCAGTCCGCGGGCGTCGCGGCCTGCGCCAAGCACTTCCCCGGTCACGGCGACACGGCCGGCGACTCGCACCTCGGGCTGCCCCGGATCGACCTCGCCGTCGAACAGTTCGGCCAGCACCTGCTGCCCTTCCGGGCCGCCATCGCGGCCGGCGCGAAGAGCATCATGACCGCGCACATCCTGTTCGACGCCTACGACGCCCAGCTGCCCGCGACCATGTCGCAGCGCATCCTGACCGGCCTGCTCCGCGAGGAACTGGGCTTCGACGGGCTGATCGTCACCGACGGCATCGAGATGGGCGCCATCTCCGGCACCCACGGCGTCGCGGCCGGCTCGGTGCGGGCCGTCGCGGCCGGCGCCGACACCATCTGCGTCGGCGGCGGCCTGCACGACGAGGACGCCTTCGTGTACCTGCGCGACGCGCTGGTCTGGGCGGTCCGCGAGGGCCGACTCTCCGCCGAACGGCTGCACGAGGCGGCCGAGCGCAACCGGGCGGTGGCCCGCTGGTCCGCCGCCGTGCGGGCCTCGCTCGTCGGCCGGCAGGGCGAGGTCGGCGTCGGCCTGGCCGCCGCCCGCCGGGCGCTGCGGATCACCGGCGAGCTGCGCCCGCTGGCCGGGGTGCCGCACGTGGTCGAGTTCTCCCCCGGCGCGAACATCGCGGCCGGCGAGGACACCCCGTGGGGCGTGGCCGGCCCGCTGGGCGAGCTGGTCCCCGGCACCACCTCCAGCCGGGTCTCGCCGCCGGCCACCGTCACCGAGGGCTCCGGCCTGCTGCACGTGGCGGTCGCCGCCGAGGACGCCGAGATCGACGTCGCCCCGCTGCTCGGCGCGGCGGTGGGCCGTCCGCTGGTGCTGGTGGTGCGCGACGTGCACCGCCACGCCTGGATGCGCCGGGCCGCGCTCGCCCTGGTGGAGCACCGCCCGGACGCCGTGGTGGTGGAGATCGGCACCGCCCACGGGCTGGCCGGACTGTTCGCCCCGCTCGGCGTCACCACCCTTGCCACGTACGGCGGTTCGCGGGTCTGCGCGATCGCCGCGGCGGAGGCGCTGGCCGGACTCGCGGTGACCGCGGCCGCCGTCGGCTGAGACACTCGGGTACGGGCTCGGAACGGGCGCCAGGCGCTCCGTTCCGGGCCCGTCGCATGCCGGTTTGCCCGCAGGCGCTCCCGCTTGCTTCCCCGTGCGTGCAAACATGTGCTGTTACATAGGACTTAGGGGTCCGTTAAGGACCCGTCTCCAACGAGGAGTGAGAGCTGCCATGAGTGGCGACAGGGATTCGGCGGCGCTCGCCGAGGGCTCCACGGTGCCGACCCAGACCGGCCCTGCCACCGCCACGGCCCGGGTGCCGAAGTACTACGGCCTGAAGCGGCACCTGCTGCAGCTGACCGAGACCCAGCCGGCCGGCACCCCGGTGCCCCCGGAGCGGGCGCTGGCCGCCCAGTTCGACACCTCCCGCACCACCGTCCGGCAGGCACTGCAGGAGCTGGTGGTCGAGGGCCGGCTGGAGCGCATCCAGGGCAAGGGCACCTTCGTCGCCAAGCCGAAGGTCGCGCAGGCCCTGCAGCTGACCTCGTACACCGAGGACATGCGCGCCCAGGGCATGGAGCCGACCTCCCGGCTGGTCGAGGTCGCGTACATCTCCGCCGACGAGCGGCTCGCCCCGCTGCTGGACATCAAGCCCGGCGGGCGCGTCCTGCGGATCGAGCGCCTGCGGCTCGCGAACGGCGACCCGATGGCGATCGAGGTGGCGCACCTGTCGGCCAAGCGCTTCCCCGCGCTCCGACGCAACCTCGCCAAGCACAACTCGCTGTACACCGCGCTGCGCGAGGTCTACGGCGTGACGGTCGCGGAGGCCGAGGAGACCATCGAGACCACCCTGGCCAACCCGCGCGAGGCCGGCCTGCTCGGCTCTGACCTGGGCCTGCCGATGCTCCAGCTGTCCCGGCACTCCTTCGACGCGGACGGCGCGCCGGTGGAGTGGGTGCGGTCGATCTACCGCGGGGACCGGTACAAGTTCACGACGAGGCTGCAGCGGCCCGCGTAGGCAGCCTCCGAGCGGCCCGCGTAGACAGCCTCCGGCTGGTCCGGAACAACAACAGCACGACCAGGCTGCAGCGGCCCGCGCAGGCGGCCCGAACAGCCGTCGCGGAACGATCGGTTGACAGGGTAGTGACACAAGTCACTCCCCTGCCCTACTCTCGCGGAGACCTTTCGATCACCGAAGGTACTGCTCGGCGGACGTACAGCGATGTGCGTTGCGGTGCCAGTGAGGTGACTCCTCGTCATCCCGGGAGCCGCTCGTGTCGTCGTCTCAATCGCCATCCGCGGGCGCGCTGCCCGTGGTCTCCCCCGCCCGGGTACTGGCCGGCCTGTGCCTGCTGGTGCCGATCGTGGTGGTGCTGTGGGTGCCGTCGTACAGCAAGACCGATCCGGCGCTCGGCGGCATGCCGTTCTTCTACTGGTACCAGCTGATGTGGGTGCCGCTGTCGGCGGTGTTCACCACCTCCGCGTACCTGCTGCTGCGCCGGGACGAGGCGGCCCGCAAGGCCGTCCCGTCCGTCGCGGTGCAGGTTCCGTCCCAGCCGGACGGGGGTGAGCAGTCGTGAAGCACGTGGACTGGACCGCGATGACGGTCTTCCTGCTGTTCTTCGCCGCGGTCACCGTGATGGGCTTCCTGGCGTCGCGCTGGCGCCGGGCGGACGACGCGCAGCACCTGCACGAGTGGGGTCTGGGCGGCCGCAGCTTCGGCACCTGGATCACCTGGTTCCTGCTGGGCGGCGACCTGTACACCGCGTACACGTTCATCGCGGTGCCGGCGCTGGTCTACGGGGCGGGCGCGGCGGGCTTCTTCGCGGTGCCGTACACGATCATCGCGTACCCGTTGGTGTTCCTGATCCTGCCGCGGCTGTGGTCGGTGTCGCGGGTGCACGGCTACGTGACGACGGCGGACTTCGTGCGCGGCCGGTACGGGTCGCGCGGGCTGTCGGTGGCGGTGGCGCTGACCGGCATCCTGGCGACCATGCCGTACGTGGCGCTGCAGCTGGTGGGCATCCAGGCGGTGCTGGACGTGCTGGGCGTCGGCGGCTCCGGGAACTGGTTCCTGCAGGACCTGCCGCTGTTCCTGGCGTTCGGCGTGCTGGCGGCGTACACGTACTCCTCGGGCCTGCGGGCGCCGGCGCTGATCGCCTTCGTCAAGGACACCCTGGTGTACGTGGTGATCCTGGTCGCGGTGATCTACATCCCGATGCGGCTGGGCGGCTACGGGCACATCTTCGACGCGGCGGCGCACAAGTTCACTCCGGACCCGGTGACCCACAAGGCGCCGGGTTCGCTGGTCACCGGGCCGGCCGCGCAGTGGTCGTACGCGACGCTGGCGTTCGGGTCGGCGCTGGCGCTGTTCATGTACCCGCACTCGGTGACGGGCGTGCTGGCGGCGAAGTCCCGCAACACGGTGCGCCGCAACATGGCGATCCTGCCGACGTACTCGCTGATGCTGGGCCTGCTGGCGCTGCTGGGCTTCATGGCGATCGCGGCCGGGGTGGGCAAGGGCGACAAGAAGTTCAACGCGCAGCTGGCGGTGCCGCAGCTGTTCGCGGACATGTTCCCGAGCTGGTTCACCGGGGTGGCGTTCGCGGCGATCGGGGTGGGCGCGCTGGTGCCCGCCGCGATCATGTCGATCGCGGCGGCGAACCTGTTCACCCGCAACGTCTACAAGGAGTTCCTGAGGCCGGACGCCACGCCGGCCGACGAGACCCGGGTGGCGAAGATCGCCTCGCTGCTGGTGAAGGTCGGCGCGCTGGCGTTCGTGCTGGTGATGGACAAGCAGGCGGCGATCAACATGCAGCTGCTGGGCGGCGTGTGGATCCTGCAGACCGCGGTGGCGCTGGTTGCGGGTCTGTTCACCCGCTGGTTCCACCGCTGGGCGCTGCTGGCCGGCTGGGCGGTCGGCATGCTGTACGGCACCTGGAAGGCGTACGGCATCGCGTCGCCGGCCACCAAGCACTTCGGCGGCTCGGCCGCGAAGATCCCGATGATCGGGGAGGTCGGCTACATCGGCCTGACCGGGTTCGTGCTGAACCTGCTCGTCGCGGTGGTGCTGACGCTGGTGCTGCGGGCCCTGAAGGCCCCCGAGGGGGCCGACGAGACCGCCAGGGCCGACTACTCCGCGGAGGCCGGCGACGAGGCCGTGGAGCGGGCCCCGCAGCCCACGCTGGCGCACTGACGCGTGCGGGGGCGCAACGCGCCCCCGAATGCGCCCTTGGGTCGCGCCGTTGCCTCGATCGACACTGGGGTGACGGCGCGATCATCTGTTATGACAGCCCTTTTCGGGAGAGACCGGGGAGAGACGAGCACCACCGACGCAGCACCGACAACGGGGAGCCACCGCCAATGACCGACCTCACCACGGTACGCACCGGGCACCGCACCCAGACCGACGGCGGGCGGCGGCTGCCGTCGGTCCTGATCGCCACCCGGCACGGCGAGTCCACGGCCAACGTGGAGTTCCGGCACGCGGACTCCAGCGGCGCCCTGACCGTCCCGATCACCTGCCGGGACGCCGACATCCCGCTCTCCATGCGCGGCCAGGCCCAGGCCCACGACCTGGGCCGGTGGTGGGCCGCCCGGCCGCCCGCCGACCGGCCCCGCTCGGTGTGGTGCTCGCCGTACGTGCGCACCGCGGAGACCGCGAGAATCGCCCTCGCCCAGGCGTCGGGGCTGGGCGCCGTCCCGGTCGGCCTGCCGATCCGCTACGACGAACGGCTGCGCGACCGCGAGCTGGGCGTGCTGGAGATGCTCACCAAGGCCGCTATCGAGCGCGACCACCCCGCCGAGGCCGAGCGCCGCCGGCGGATGGGCGAGCTGTACTACCGGCCGCCCGGCGGCGAGTCCTGGCTGGACGTGGCGCTGCGGGTGCGCGGCCTGCTGCGCGACCTGGGTGAGGAGGAGGCCGGGCGGCCGGTGCTGCTGGTCGCGCACGACTGCACGGTGCTGATGCTGCGTCACGTGCTGGACCGGCTGGGCGAGGAGGAGCTGTTGGCGCTGCCGCCGGTCGCCAACTGCTCGACCAGCGTGTGGCGGGCCCGCGAGGGCCGGCTGCGGCCGTCCGGCTGGAACGAGACCGCGCATCTGTCCTGATGCCCGTCAGGCGGACCGGAGCCCGGCGGTCCGCACCGGGCCGCCGTGGCCGCCGAAGGCCCGCCGGTAGGCCTGCGGGGTGGTGCCGAGGCGGCGGCCGAAGTGGTGCCGCAGGGTGGCGGCGTTGCCGAAGCCGCAGCGGGCGGCGACCGCGTCCACGCTCTCGTCGGTGGACTCCAGCAGGCGCTGCGCGAACAGCACCCGCTGGCCGGTCAGCCAGCGGTGCGGGGTGGTGCCGGTCTCCTGCTGGAAGCGCCGGGCGAAGGTGCGCGGGGACATGTGGGCGTGCCGGGCGAGGTCGTCCACGCTGGTCTCCCGGTCGAGGTGGCGGCGCATCCACTCCAGCGTGCCGGCCAGCGAGTCGCCGTCGCCCTCGGGCAGCGGGCGGCTGATGAACTGGGCCTGCCCGCCGTCCCGGTGCGGGGCGACCACCATCCGGCGGGCGATCTCCCGGGCCACCTCGGCGCCCTGCACCTTGCGGACCAGGTGCAGGCAGGCGTCGATGCCGGCCGCGGTGCCGGCCGAGGTGATCACCGGGTCGTCGTCCACGTACAGCACGTCGGGCTCGACGGTGGTCAGCGGGAAGCGCTCGGCCATCAGCTCGGCGTGCCGCCAGTGGGTGGTGCTGCGGCGGCCGTCGAGCAGGCCGGCGGCGCCGAGCAGGAAGCTGCCGGAGCAGATCGACAGCAGGTACGCGCCGCGCGCGTGGGCGGCCCGCAGCGCCTCGCACAGCGCCTCGGGGTAGTGCTCGCGGATGCCGGTGGCGGTGGCGATCACCAGGTCCGCCTCGGCGAGCCGCTCCGGGCCGTACGGGACGTGGACGTCGAAGCCGGCGTGGGTGCGCATCGGGCCGGGCCGGTCGGCGACCAGGCCGAACTCGTACACCGGCAGGCCGGTGTCGCTGCGGTCCAGGCCGAACACCTCGCAGGCCACCCCCAGCTCGAAGGGGTGGATCTCCTCCAGCACGATCACCGCGACGTTCTTCAGCATCCGCCCAGCATGGCAGTGGCAGGATTTCGCGGCAACGGTGCGTTCCTGCCACCCGTGGCGGGCGGCCGGCGCGCGGAGAGTGGGGCCATGACCTCTGCGCTCGCCCTGCTGGGCCTCCTCGCCGGCTTCGGACTCCTCGGCGTCCTGGTCGGCCGGGACCTGGACCGCAACGCCCGGCACGGCCGGGACGACCGGCCCCGGCCGACCGGCCGGCCCTTCGACCCGGACCTGGCCGACCCGCGCCGGACGCGGTCCGGCACACTGTCCGGATGCACTCCCCGATCGTCCGCCGCGCCCTCGACCACGACCTCGCCGGAGCCGGGGAGGTCAGCGTCGAAGCCTTCGTCGGCGACGGCCACACCCGTCCCGACTCCGGCTACGTCGAGCTCCTCCGGGACACCGGGCGCCGCAACCGGGAGGCCGAGCTGCTGGTCGCCGTCGACGGCGACGGGACGGTCCTCGGCTGCGTGACGTTCGCCGCAGGCGGCACCCCCTGGGCGGACATCGCGCTCCCGGACGAGGGCGAGATCCGGATGCTGGCGGTCGGCGCGGCCGCCCGCGGGCGCGGCGTCGGACGGGCGCTGGTGGGCGCGGCGATCGACCGCAGCCGGGAACTCGGACTGGCCGGGATGGCGTTCTCCACCCGGCCGGAGATGACCGCGGCGCACCGGATCTACGATGCTCTGGGCTTCCTCCGCACCCCCGAACGGGACTGGGAGGCGGCCCCCGGCATGGATCTGATGGTCTACACGATGCGGTTCTGAGGCCCCTCGGGCGCGGTTTCCGTTGTCTACGCGCGGCACCACGACGCGACACGCGCTACTACATCTGGTGCCGCCAGCTCCAGCCGCCACAACATGTATGCTCGACCTCGCTGTCGAAGCAGGGGAACCCGGTGAAAGTCCGGGACTGCCCCGCAACGGTGAGCGGGCTGTAGCGACGCCCGCACAGTCCGAGGACCTGCCGACGGTGTGCGACACGGCATCCCCGCAGACGCCATGCAGCACTGTTTTGCCGTCCGGCCTCGCGGGCGGGCCGGGGGTGGGTCTTTCGCGCGCCGTTCGATCGTTGTCGGCGTGCCGTCCTCCCCTGCCGCACGCGTGCCGTCGGACACCTCGATCCACGTCCGTCGCCGCCACAGGAGAGAGTGCGCCTTGACCGTCGCCGCCTCAGTCACCCTGCCGTCCCAGGGATCCGCCGACGCCTTCACCGACCCCGGTGCGGCGCTGCTTCGGCTGCTCACCGACCGCAGCACCGACCTCCCCCAGGTGGACCCCGGCCACGTCGCCGCCGCCGCGCTGCGCGGCCGCCACGCCGGCTCGGACTTCGCCGAGCTGCGCGGGCTGGCCGTGGAGGCCGCCGCGTCGATGATCGCCGAGGACCCGCAGTACTCGAAGCTGGCCGCCCGCCTGCTGGCCATGGAGATCGCCGACGAGGCCGCCACCCAGGGCGTCACCTCGTTCTCCGCCTCGATCGCCGTCGGCCACGCCGAGGGCCTGATCGGCGACGCCACCGCCGAGTTCGTGGCCGCGCACACCGCGCTGTTCGACTCGCTGATCGACGCCGCCGGCGACGACCGCTTCGAGTACTTCGGCCTGCGCACCGTGCAGTCCCGCTACCTGCTGCGCCACCCGATCACCCGCAAGGTGGTCGAGACCCCGCAGCACTTCCTGCTGCGCGTGGCGGCGGGCCTGGCGGTCGGCACCTCCGAGCAGTCGGTGCTGGAGGTGGCCGAGCTGTACAAGCTGATGAGCCGCCTGGAGTACCTGACCAGCTCCCCGACGCTGTTCAACTCCGGCACCCGGCACCCGCAGATGTCCTCCTGCTACCTGCTGGACTCGCCGCTGGACAACCTGGACTCGATCTACAACCGGTACGCGCAGATCGCCCGGCTGTCCAAGCACGCCGGCGGCATCGGCCTGTCCTACTCGCGGATCCGCTCCCGCGGCTCGCTGATCCGCGGCACCAACGGCAAGTCGAACGGCATCGTCCCGTTCCTGCGCACCCTGGACTCCTCCGTGGCGGCGGTCAACCAGGGCGGACGGCGCAAGGGCGCGGCCTGCGTGTACCTGGAGACCTGGCACGCCGACATCGAGGAGTTCCTGGAGCTCCGCGACAACACCGGCGAAGAGGCCCGGCGCACCCACAACCTGAACCTGGCGCACTGGATCCCGGACGAGTTCATGCGCCGCGTGAACGCCGACCAGGACTGGTCGCTGTTCTCCCCGGCGGACGTGCCCGAGCTGGTCGACCTGTGGGGCGCCGACTTCGACGAGGCCTACCGCAAGGCCGAGCTGGCCGGCAAGGCCGTGCGCACCATCCCCGCGCAGACCCTGTACGCCCGGATGATGCGCACCCTGGCGCAGACCGGCAACGGCTGGATGACCTTCAAGGACGCTTCCAACCGGGCCGCCAACCAGACCGCGCTGCCGGGCCGCACGGTGCACTCCTCGAACCTGTGCACCGAGATCCTGGAGGTCACCGACGACTCCGAGACCGCGGTCTGCAACCTGGGCTCGGTCAACCTGGGCGCGCACGTCGCCCCGGGCGCCACGGCCGACGACCTGATCAACGCCATGGACTGGGACCGCCTGGACGCCACCGTGCGCACCGCGGTGACCTTCCTCGACCGCGTGATCGACATCAACTTCTACCCGACCACCGAGGCCGGGACGTCCAACTCCCGCTGGCGCCCGGTGGGCCTTGGCGTGATGGGCCTGCAGGACGTCTTCTTCAAGCTGCGGCTGGACTTCGACTCCGCCGAGGCGAAGCAGCTGTCCACGCTGATCTCCGAGCGCATCATGCTCACCGCGTACGAGCGCTCCGCGGACCTGGCCGAGCAGTTCGGCCGCCACGAGGCGTACGGCGAGACCCGCGCGGCCCGCGGCCAGCTGCACATCGACCACTTCGGCTCGGCGGCCCCGCAGTGGACCGGCCGCTGGGAGGCGCTGCGGGCCCGGATCGCCGTCACCGGCCTGCGCAACTCGCTGCTGCTGGCGATCGCCCCGACCGCGACCATCGCCTCCATCGCCGGCGTCTACGAGTGCATCGAGCCGCAGGTGTCCAACCTGTTCAAGCGCGAGACGCTGTCCGGCGAGTTCCTCCAGGTCAACCCGTACCTGGTGCGCGAGCTGAAGGAGCTCGGCGTCTGGGACCAGCAGACCCGGGACGAGCTGCGCGAGGCCAACGGCTCCGTGCAGGACTTCAAGTGGCTGCCGGAGAACGTCCGTTCGCTGTACCGCACGGCGTGGGAGCTGCCGCAGCGCGCGCTGATCGACCTGGCCGCCGCCCGGCAGCCGTACATCGACCAGAGCCAGTCGCTGAACCTGTTCATGGCGGCGCCGACCATCGGCAAGCTGTCCTCGATGTACGCGTACGCGTGGAAGGTCGGTCTGAAGACCACCTACTACCTGCGTTCCCGTCCCGCGACCCGGATCGCCCAGGCCGCGTCGGGCGCCGCCCGCACCGCCGCGCCCGTGCCGGTGCAGACCCCGACCCTCAGCCAGGCCGAGCAGGACGCCATCGCCTGCTCCCTGGAGAACCCCGAGTCCTGCGAGGCGTGCCAGTAATGAGCTCCGAAGACCAGAAGAAGATGCTGCTCGACCCGGGCTTCGAGCTGACGCTGCGTCCGATGCGCTACCCGTCGTTCTACGACCGGTACCGGGACGCGATCAAGAACACCTGGACGGTCGAGGAGGTGGACCTGCACTCCGACGTCGCCGACCTCGCCAAGCTCTCCGAGGGCGAGCGGCACATGATCGGCCGGCTGGTCGCGTTCTTCGCCACCGGTGACTCGATCGTGTCGAACAACGTGGTGCTGAGCCTCTACAAGCACATCAACTCGCCGGAGGCGCGGCTCTACCTGTCGCGGCAGCTGTTCGAGGAGGCCGTGCACGTCCAGTTCTACCTGACGCTGCTGGACACCTACCTGCCCGACCCGGAGGACCGCAACGCGGCCTTCGCCGCGGTGGAGAACATCCCCTCCATCGCGCAGAAGGCGCAGTTCTGCTTCAAGTACATGAACGCGGTCGACCACATCGACTCGCTGCAGAGCAAGGAGGACCGGCGGGCCTTCCTGCTGAACCTGATCTGCTTCGCGGCGTGCGTCGAGGGCCTGTTCTTCTACGGCGCGTTCGCCTACGTGTACTGGTTCCGCAGCCGCGGCCTGCTGCACGGCCTGGCGACCGGCACCAACTGGGTGTTCCGCGACGAGTCGATGCACATGGACTTCGCGTTCTCGGTGGTCGACACCGTCCGCGAGGAGGAGCCCGACCTCTTCGACGACAAGATGGCCCAGCAGGTCACCGAGATGCTGGAGGAGGCCGTCGAGGCCGAGCTCCAGTTCGCCCGCGACCTGTGCGGCGAGGGCCTGCCCGGCATGAACACCGAGTCGATGCGCCAGTACCTGGAGGCCGTCGCCGACCAGCGCCTGGCCCGGCTCGGCCTGCCGATCCGCTACGGCTCCACCAACCCGTTCGGGTTCATGGAGCTGCAGAACGTCCAGGAGCTGACCAACTTCTTCGAGCGCCGGGTCTCCGCGTACCAGGTCGCCGTGGAGGGCTCGGTCTCCTTCGACGACGACTTCTAGCAGACGCCCGAGGCGTCGTCAGTGGCCAAGGGCCGCACCCCGGTTGCCGGGGTGCGGCCCTTGGCCGTGCGCCTGTTGTTCGAATACAGCCCGCCGGTCCGACGCCGCTGCCATACTGCCGCGCGTGCAGAATTCACGACGTACTTTCATGCTCGGCGGGCTCGCCGCCTCCGCCGTGGTGGCGGCCGGCGCCTCCACGGAGGCCGCCGCGGCCACCGGATCGAACACTTGGCTGAACGTCCGGGACGACCACGGGGCGAAGGGCGACGGCACGACCGACGACACCATCGCGATACAGGCGGCGATCAACGCGGGCGCCCAGGGTTCCACGGTGTACTTCCCGCCGGGCCGCTACCTGCTGAGCCGGCCGCTGCTGGTGACCGAGGGGGTGACGCTGCGCGGGGACTGGGCGCCGCACTTCGCGCCGCGCACCAGCATGACCGCCTCGTACCTGTTCCCCGGGCCCGGGTTCGACGGCTCGGCGCTGATCACCGTCAACCGCCCGACCGCCTCGGTGCCGCAGGACTACGAGAAGTCGGCACTCGGCGGCGGGGTCCGGCTGAGCGGCCTGGCCCTGAACGGCATGAAGCAGTCCAACGCGGCCGGCGGCCCGATCGACGCGGTCGTGCTGGCGGCGGACGTCCGCGACGTCGCGATGGAGCGCGTCACGGCCTGGCACTTCACCGGCAACGGCATCACCACGGGGGGCGCCGGCGGCCTGCAGTTCCACCAGGTGGTGTGTTCCACCAACGACGGGCACGGCTTCGCCACGAACGGCGGGCGGATGCTCGACGCCGACCTGCACGAGTGCTACGCGCAGGGCAACGGCGGGCACGGCTTCGCACTGACCGCCCCGAACGCGGTGGTCCTGACGGGCTGCCGCTCGGAGTGGAATGCCGGGCACGGCTACCTGGTGACCGGCGACTGCGCGTCCCTGGTCCTGGCGGGGTGCTTCACCGACCGTTCCGGTCTGGACGGCTACCACGTGGCCACCGACGCCGGCGCCCACCCGGTGCAGCTGCTGGGCTGCCTGGCCAAGCGGGACGGGAAGCTCCAGCAGGCCGGATCGGCGGGCTTCTCGGTCACCGGCGTGCCCACCGCGCCGGGCGGCGGCGCGCTGCTGACCGGCTGCTCGGTGTACACCGGCGTCGACGACGACGGCTCCGGCGTCCGCTCGCCCGCGTACGGCGTGGCCACCGCGTCGCTGGCCTCGTTCCACCTGGTGGCGGTGACCGGCGGCCAGTTCATGGGCACCGTCGCACCGTTCCGCGACCAGGCCGGATCGATGGTGCGGCACAGCGGGGCCACGGGCATCACCGACCCCGGCCCGGCGGGCGGCGGCTGGCAGCAGGACCGCTCCGACACGCACGTGCTGAACGGCGCCAAGGGCACCAACCGCGACCTGCAGTTCTGGACTCGCGGCTCGGCCCCGCGGTGGACGCTGCGGGTCGACTCCGCCCCGGAGTCCGGCGGCAACAGCGGCTCCGACCTGCGGCTGCTGCGCCACGACGACAGCGGCAACGCCCTCGACTCCCCGTTGGCCGTCGACCGCGCCACCGGCCTGGTCGCCCTCGGCCAGGGCCTGCGGGTACGGGAGGGCGCCGGCGCGCGCCTCGGCACTGTGACGCTCTCCGGCGGGCAGGCCCAGGTCAACACCACGGCGGTGACCGCGAACAGCCGGATCCTGCTGACGATCCAGCGGCCGATCGGCACCACCTCGGGCGCCGTCTGGGTGACCGACCGCGCGGCGGGCAGCTGGTTCAAGGTGCAGGGCGCGCCCGGGGACAACTCGCTGGTCGCCTGGATGATCGTCGAACCGGCCTGACCCGCACGCCGGGGGCCGCACCTTCGGGTGCGGCCCCCGGCGGAGGAACTGGCGCCGCGTCAGTCGTTGGGCACCGTGGCGTACTTCGGGGTGCCTTCGGCCATCTGCCGCAGGGCGCTCTTGCGGTCGCGCTTGGAGAGCCGGTCGATGTACAGGTAGCCGTACAGGTGGTCGGTCTCGTGCTGGAGGCAGCGGGCGAAGAAGCCGGTGCCCTCGACCCGGATCGGGTTGCCGTGCTTGTCCTGGCCGGTGACGGCGGCGTAGTCGGGGCGGGCCAGCTCCTGGTAGGCGGTGGGCACCGAAAGGCAGCCCTCCTGGCTGTCGTCCAGGGTGCGGCGGCCCGCGGGGAGCTCCTCCAGCACCGGGTTGACGACGTGTCCGACGTGGCGGACGCCCTCGTCGTCGGGGCAGTCGTAGACGAAGACCTTCAGGTCGACGCCGATCTGGTTGGCGGCCAGGCCGACGCCCTCGGCGGCGTACATCGACTGGAACATGTCGTCGACGAGGGCCGCGAGGTCGTCGTCGAAGGCGGTGACGGTCTGCGTCTCGCGGTGCAGCACCGGGTTGCCGACCACGGTGATCGGGCGGGCGGTGCCCTTGCCCGGGTCGGGCAGTTCGCCGACCACCCGCTGGACGTCGCCGTCCTGGTGCTCGTGGTCGTGCTCGTGGTCGTGGTGCTCGGCCATCGCTTGCTTCCGCTCCGTCCGCGTCCGGCTGGTGTACCGGTCCAGGGTACGGGGCGCGGCGGCGCACGGGGGTACCTCCCGGCCCCCTTACGGCCCGGGGAGGGTCAGCACACCTCTTCGAGGTCCCGGTAGGCGCGGGTGGCCGGGGACGCGGCGGCCCAACGTTCCAGCAGGGTGCGGACCAGCCCGGCGGGCGCGGCGATGCCGCATTCGCGTTCGATCTGCCAGGGGCCGCCGGCCGAGCCCTGGCTGAGGTGGCTGAGGTGGCCGGGGTGCAGCGGGTCGCCGTCGTCGTGCGGGTCGTGGTGGGCGGTGTGGCCGTCGTCGATGGCCATCCGGCTCTCCGAGCAGGTCCGGCACAGCAGCCGCACCGAGGACGTCCAGTCCTCCGCGGCGTACCCGGCGTCGGCGACGGTCTTCTCCAGCGCGTCCCGGTCGGCGGCGGTGGCGGCCTGCAGCAGCACCACCCAGGTCGGCACCGGCGAGGGCGCCCACAGCTCGATCTCGTCGAACACCGGGTAGGCGACGCCGTCGGCGACCCGCTCGCCGTGCGGCGCGCCGTCGTGCAGCACCACTTCGCCCCAGCGGCGGCCGGAGGACGGCAACGGGATGGACAGCACCTCGATCCGCGCCGGGTCGAGCCGGCGGCCCCACACCACCTCGGACTCGCCGTCCGGGGACAGCCGTACCGGCGTGGTGCCGAGGTCGAGCTCGATCGGCCCGTCCGTGCCCGGCCCGCCGGGCAGCCGCAGCCCGTACGCCTGCCAGGCGCGGCGGGCCAGCGGCCAGTCCTGCAGGGCGGTGGCGGTGATGCCGAGGTTCCACCAGTCCGGCGCGCCGTGCTGGCGGTCGAGCAGCGCGACGGCGCGCAGGCCGGCGCTGCGGGCCTGCTCCCAGTCGCGGCGGAACTTGTGCAGCAGCGCCAGGTTGAACCAGGAGTCCGACAGCCACGGCTCCAGGTCGGCCGCCATCACCAGCAGCGCCCCGGCGTCCTCGTAGCGGCCGTCGCCGATCAGCGTGAACGCACGGTCGGTGGTCTGCCGCCAGGTCGCCGACGGACGGTGCCGTGCGCGGTGGAAGATCCTCACGTTGGTCCCTTGCCGTCGGTCGTCACCGGGTCGCCCCGCCTCCGGGTCTTCCCGCCACGACCGCATCCAACCACGCCCGCCGCGGGCTGCGCGCCCCGCGCGGCCATTCAGGCCGCGGGCCGCGGGGCTCATCGGGCCGCGAACCGGCAGCGGGCCGCGCGGTGGCCGCGGCGGCCGAGCCGGGCGAGCGCGTCCAACACCACCGGGTCGTAGCCGCGGCCGGCGTCCAGCCGCAGGTGGTCGAGGGGGTCGAGGGCGCCGGCCCGGGGGCGGTCGGCGGCGGCGGTGCGCAGGTCGTCGTGCGCGTTGGCGACCCGGATGATCCGGGAGGCCAGCGGCAGGGTCGGGTCGTGCCGGCCGTCGTCGAGCCGGCACGGATCGGCGAGCCGGGCGACCTGCTGCCACACCTGCCGGGGCACGCCGGTGCGCCGGATCACCTCGCTGCCGAGCCGGGCGATCCGCTGCTGCTCGTCGTCGGGCAGCAGCGCGGTCGCCCCGCCGGGCACCGGCTCGACCAGCGACAGCTGGCCGATGTCGTGCATCAGCGCGGCATATTCCAGCAGCGTCAACTCACGGCTTCCGAGCCCGAGTTCGCGCCCCAGCGCGCACGCGGTGTCGGCCACCCGGCGGGCGTGCCCGGGCGTGGTGTAGCCGGCGATCTCGGTGGCCCGGGCGAGCGTCTCGATGGTCTGCCCGGTGGTGGCCCGCACCTCCACGGCCCGCCGGAACGAGGCCTGCGCGAGCAGCAGCGGCACGCAGAACACCGGGAGCGCCCACAGCCCGGCCTCGCCCGCCAGCAGGCTGAGCAGCAGCCCGGTGGCGACCTGCGCGGAGCCGATGCCGAGCAGCGCGTGCAGTTGGTCGTCCAGCGCGGCGCTGTACCGCAGCCCGGTGCGGGCCCGCTGCTGCCCGGCCGCCAGCACGGCGTCGCCGAGCGCGGCCAGCGCGGCGACGGCCGCCAGCAGCGCCCCGTACGCGGGTCCGGGCAGCCGGTCGGTGGCGCCGGACTCGTACAGCGGTTGGAACAGCAGTGCGGCGAAGGTGACGGTGACCAGCCGGCGGGCGGCGGCGTCCAGCCCGCCCAGCGGGCTGCGCGGCCGGCGCCGGACGGCGGCCAGCGCGGCCCGCCCGGCCAGCTGCGCGACGAGCCCGGCGGCGGTGCCGACCGCGGTGACGGCGGTGGCCTGCAGCACCCCGTGCCCGGTGGGCAGTCCGTGCAGCGGCCCGAGCAGCGCGTACGCGAGGGCGACGGCGGTGGCCACCGGCGCCGGCTCGCGGTCGCCGGGCAGCGCGGGCCCGGCGCACTGGCCGAGCGCGATCAGCGCGGCGAACGCCAGCGCCACCCGGGCCTGGTTGGTGCCGACGGCGAGGGTGTGCGCCAGCGCGCAGCCGCCGAGCAGGACGGCCGCGCCGTGCAGCAGGTCGGCCGGGCCCGGCCGCCGGACGGTCATGTCGTCCCGCCGGCCGGCAGGCCCTGGCCGGACTGCTGCGGCATCCGGGCCGGCTCGGGCACGCCGAGCGGAATGTCCGGCACCTCGCCGTCCCAGCCGCCGGGCGGCGGCGGCTCGGGCTGCCAGCCGTGTTCGGCGACGGCCTCCACCAGGGCCTGCACCATCACCGGGTCGAACTGGCTGCCGGCGCACCGCTCCAGTTCGGTGACGGCCTCCTGGACGGGACGGCCGCGCCGGTAGGAGCGGGTGGAGGTCATCGAGTCGAAGGCGTCGGCGACCGAGATGATCCGGGCGAACTCCGGGATCCGGTCGCCGGACAGGCCGTGCGGGTAGCCGCGGCCGTCGATCCGCTCGTGGTGGTGCAGGATGCCGTCGCGCCCCTCGCCGAGGAAGTCCAGCTGCCGCACCAGCTCGTGCCCGAACACCGGGTGCACCTCGACGGCCCGCCGCTCCGCCACCGTCAACGGCCCGTTGCGGCGCAGCAGTTCGGTGGCCACCGCGAGCTTGCCGACGTCGTGCAGGGTGCCGGCGAAGTGCAGGGTGCGGATCCGGTCCTCGGCGAGGCCCAGCTGGCGGGCGATCAGCACCGAGGCCCGGCCGACCCGTTCGCTGTGGCCGCGGGTGTAGGCGTCCTTGATCTCCACGGCCTGCACCAGCGCCTGCACGGTGGCCCGGTGCGCGGACCGCTCGCGGTGGCCCTGCGCGGACAGCCAGGCGGTGATGGTCAGCGGCAGCAGTCCGAGCACCGCCGCGAACGCCCCGTACGGGCCCTGCCACAGCACCGCGACCATCAGCCCGCCCGCGCCGTGCAGCAGCGCCGCGGGCGCCGCCCGGTGCAGTTTGCGGATCACGCCGTGGCCGGCCGAGCCGCAGGTCAGCCGCACCATGCCGGCCACCAGCACGCCGTTGACCAGGCAGAACGTCAGGATCGCGGCGAGCGCGCCGAGGGCCGCGCCGGGGAAGCGGGTGCCCAGCAGCAGCCGGGAGCCGCCGAGCAGCCGGAACACCTCGGCGGAGCAGGCGGCGGCCAGCGCCAGCTGGGCGGCGTTCCACACCCGGCGCAGGGCGCGCGGCTGCTGGGCCGGGCCGAGCAGCGCCCCGGGCAGCGCGACCAGGGCCGCGGCGGCGGGGGGGAGCATCAGCACGCCGGCGAACAGCACCGGGAAGAAGCCGCTGCCGCGCGGGTCCGCCGGGCTCTCCGACCCGGGCCGGCCGCGCAGCCACCGCCACACCCGGGCGCACGGCGTGCGGGCGCCCTGGGCGAGCGACTCCAGACAGAGGTGGAGCAGCGACAGCAGCGCGACTCGGGGCCAGGCGAGTCCGGGCCCGATCGCCGACAGCGGCAGCAGCGCGGCGAGCGCCGCCGTCACCACGGCGGCCAGGTAGACCATGGCCCGCCCCGGCAGGGCGATGCGCTCGCGTTCGCTGGCGATCTCGGCCTCCCCAGCCCGTACCGGGCCCTCCGACGTGAGGACTCGTCAGAGAATAGGGCCCGGCCACCCGGACGGGGCGCACGATCGCGGATTGCCGCAGCCGGAGCAGCGACAGCTCACTCGATCGAGTGAGTAATCACTCCGCAGTGGCGACGGCGGAGCCGTGACCGGCCGCGCCTTCGACCGTCATCTCCACGCCGACCGAGGACACCTCGACGGTCGGACCCTCGCCGGGGCGCTGGCTCGCGCGGATCGAGTCGATCCGGGCCAGCACCTTCGCCCGGAGGTCGGTGGGCGTGTCGTCGCAGCCGCACGAGCGCTTGATCAACGCCTTGATCGCCTGTTCGAGGCCGTACTTCTCCAGGCACGGCGAGCACTCGTCGAAGTGCACCCGCAGCTTGGCGCAGTCGCCCTCGGGCATCTCGTTGTCGAGGAATTCGTAGAGGTGGTCGAGCACCTCTCCGCACTCGGTCTCGTGCGGATCGCCGCAGCTCATGAGCCCGCGCCCTTCGCTTCGTGCCCTGCACCGGTACCGGCCGGGACCAGCCCCCGCTCGCGGGCGTAGTCCTCCAGCATGCCGCGCAACTGGCGGCGACCACGGTGCAGTCGGGACATCACCGTACCGATGGGTGTACCCATGATGTCCGCGATCTCCTTGTACGCAAAGCCCTCGACGTCCGCGAGATACACCGCGATCCGGAATTCCTCCGGGATCGCCTGCAGGGCGTCCTTCACGTCGCTGTCCGGCAGGTGGTCGAGCGCCTGCGCCTCGGCGGAGCGCAGCCCCGTCGACATGTGCGACTCGGCGCGCGCGAGCTGCCAGTCCTCGATCTCCTCGGCCGCGGTGCGCTGCGGTTCACGCTGCTTCTTGCGGTACGAGTTGATGAACGTGTTGGTGAGGATGCGGTAGAGCCAGGCCTTGAGGTTGGTGCCCTCGCGGAACTGGTGGAACGACGCGTACGCCTTGGCGAACGCCTCCTGGAGCAGGTCCTCCGCGTCGGCCGGGTTGCGGGTCATCCGCAGGGCCGCCGAGTACATCGGGTCCAGGAAACCCAGCGCGTCGCGCTCGAAGCGCGCGCGCCTGGCCGTCTCGCTCTCGCTCTCGGACACCCGGAAGGTGTCCTCGCCGATCGCCTCGGCCAGTTCGTCGCCGGTGAGCTGTTCGCCCTCCGGACGGCCCTGGTCGGTGCCTGAAGCACCAGACACGGCCGCGTCATCGGTCCCGACGACCGGACCCACCTCCTCGGTCAGCTGCACTCGGCCCACCACGGGCCGACCCGGAAGCGAGGATATCGGGCTGACCGGCTTCTCGCCCGCGGCAACCCACTGCGACCAGTCCGGTACGAGCGAAGCCCGCTCCTCGGACCGCTCGGGGCACGCGATCGAACCCATGAACCCTGCCTTTCCACCGGCGCATGTTCTGACGACTCGTGCAACCGCTCACGGCGACGAGACATTCCCGCACTCCGGACCGGGTTCAGAGCCAGCCGGCCACCGCCCCGGTGATCAGCGCCAGCGCCTCGTCCTGGCCGAGCGGCGCCTTCTTCGGCACCTTGAACGCGTGCGAGCCGTACGGCACTTCGACCAGGCGGTGGGTGTCCGGCAGGGCCGGGAACTCCTCCGGGGCGCCGAAGGTGTCCGCGCCGCCCTGCACCACCAGGGTGGGCAGGCCGGTCTCCAGCAGTTCCTCGGCGCGGCTCTTGTCCGGCCGGCCCGGCGGGTGCAGCGGGAAGGCCAGCGCCAGCACGCCCGCCGCGCCGAGCCCGGCGGAGGTGCGGCAGGCCACCCGGGCCCCCGCGCTGCGGCCGCCCGCGAACACCGGCAGCCCCTCCTCGGCCGCGGCGGCGAACTGCGCGGGCCAGCCGGCGTCGAGGGTCTTCGGCGCGGGGGCGAGCTTGCGGCCGGCCACCCGCCAGGGCTGCTCGGCCAGCACCACGGTGACGCCCGCCGCCGGGAGCGCCGCGGCGAGCGCCTGCAGGTCGGGCGCCTCGATGCCGCCGCCCGCGCCGTGCCCGAGCAGCAGGACGGCGCGCGGGGCCTCGGCCCGGAACCAGTGGAGCCGGGCGTCGCCGGCGGGGGTCTCGATGATCCGCTGCATGGCGCCGAGCGTATAGAGAGGACGGGCTCAGAACAGCGTGGTGCGGTCGTCCTCGGTGAGTCGCCTGGTCAGGCCCGGGTGGTTGTTGCGGATCGAGCCGACCTCGTCGGGCACGGCGTGGATGCGCAGCTCGCCGGGCGGCGGCGGGGTGAGGTCGGCGGTCTCGGCGTGGGGGTCGAGCCAGGCGTCCCAGCGGTCGGGGCCGAGGTACAGCGGCATCCGTTCGTGGACGGGGGCGAGCAGCGGTTCGGCGGCGGTGGTGACCACGGTGCAGGTGACCAGCCAGGCGTCGGGGTGGTCGCCGGGCACGGCCCGGTTGCGCCAGAACTCGTACAGTCCGGCCAGCGCCAGCGGGGCGCCGTCGGCGCGGGAGACGAAGTACGGGCGGCGCGGCGGCCGGGCGAGGTCGCCGGTGGGCGCGGTCTGCCATTCGTAGTACCCGTCGACGGGTATCAGGCAGCGCCGCGAGGCGAACGCCTGCCGGTAGGCGGGCTTCTCGTGGACGGTCTCCGCCCGGGCGTTGATCATCTTCACGGCGGTGTCCGGACTGCTCGCCCAGGCCGGCACCAACCCCCAGCGCAGCACCCGCAGTTGACGCACCGGCCGGCGCTCGCCGCGGGGCGCGCGGTCGAGCACGACGAAGGCGGACGCGGTCGGGGCGACGTTCCAGCTCGGGGCCAGCGTCTCGGTGGGATCCCACTGCCGGACGCCGAAGTGCCGGACCAGCTCGGCGGGGTCGGTGGAGGAGGCGAAGCGGCCGCACATGCCGTTCAGCTTGCCAGAGCAGAACCGGTCGCTGGTCGCCGCCCGTCCTTCCGTGAAACGCTGCCGGACCGAACGACGGTGATCGGAGGCCCACCGGAATGGACTTCGCACAACTCTGGGACCGGGTGACGGCCGTACAGCCCGCCCTGCCGAACTGGCTGGTGTGGGGCACCGCGGCGGCGGCGCTGCTGGCGGTGGCGATGCGCCCGGTGTGGCGGCTGAGCCGCACCGTGGTGACCATCGCGCACGAGGGCGGGCACGGCGTGATGGCGCTGCTGACCCGCCGCCGGCTCTCCGGCATCCGGCTGCACTCGGACACCTCCGGGCTGACGGTGACCTCCGGGCGGCGGACCGGACCCGGCCTGATGCTGACCTTCGCGGCCGGCTACCCGGCGCCGTCGCTGCTCGGCCTGGGCGGCGCCGCCCTGCTGGGGGCGGGCCTGACCACCGCCCTGCTGTGGATCGGCATCGCGCTGCTGGCGGCGATGCTGCTCACCCTGCGGAACGTGTTCGGCGTGCTGGCCGTGCTGGTCACCGGCGGCGCGATCGTCGCGGTGTGCCGGTACGGGAGCGCCGAGTGGCAGGGCGCGTTCGCCCACCTGGGCGTGTGGTTCCTCCTGCTGGCGGGGGCGCGCCCGGTGGTCGAGCTGTTCTCCACCCGGCGCCGCGGCGGCGCGTCCGGCTCGGACGCCGACCAGCTGGCCGGGCTGACGGGCGTGCCGGCGACGGCCTGGATGGCGCTGTTCCTGGTGGTGGCGCTGGCCTGCCTGGGGCTCGGGGCGGCCTGGCTGCTTCCCCGGTAGCGGGGCCGGGCCTCATAGACTGGGCGACATGACCGACTCCCTGTGGCCCGCTCCCGTCGCCACCGCCGCCGTGGACGCCACCGTGACGATCCCCGGCTCGAAGTCCGCGACCAACCGCGCCCTGGTGCTGGCCGCCCTCGCCGACGGCCCGGGCTGGGTGCGCCGCCCGCTGCGCAGCCGCGACTCGCAGCTGATGGCGGACGGCCTGCGGGCACTGGGCGTGACGGTCGAGGAGACGGTGAACGAGGCGTCCGGCGGCACCGGCGGCGGCGAGGCCTGGCGGGTCATCCCGGCCGAGCGGCTGCGCGGCCCGGCGCAGGTGGACGTCGGCAACGCCGGCACCGTGATGCGCTTCCTGCCGCCGCTGGCCACCCTCGCGGACGGCCCGGTGCACTTCGACGGCGACCCGCGCAGCCACGAGCGCCCGCAGCACGGCGTGATCGACGCGCTGCGCGCGCTCGGCGCCCGGATCGACGACGGCGGCCGCGGCGGCTTCCCGCTGACCGTGCACGGCGCGGGCGCGCTGGACGGCGGCCCGGTGGAGGTCGACGCCTCGTCCTCCTCGCAGTTCATCTCGGCGCTGCTGCTGTCCGGCGCCCGCTTCAACAACGGCGTGGAGATCCGCAACGTGGGCGCGACGGTGCCCTCGCTGCCGCACATCCGGATGACCGTCGACATGATCCGCAAGGCCGGCGGCCAGGTGGACGCCCCCGAGGACGGCGGCGAGAAGGACGTCTGGCGGGTCACCCCGGGCGCGCTGATCGGCCGCGACCTGGTGGTCGAGCCGGACCTGTCCAACGCCGCCCCGTTCTTCGCCGCGGCCCTCGCCACCGGCGGCCGGGTCGTCGTCCGGGACTGGCCCAAGCACACCTACCAGCCCGGCGACCAGCTCCGCGACATCTTCAGTGCGATGGGCGGCAGCTGCCGGTTTGTCAATAGGCACAGCACCGACGAGGGGCTGGAGTTCACCGGCACCGGCAAGATCCACGGGATCGAGGTGGACCTGCACGACGTGGGCGAGCTGACCCCGGTGATCGCCGCCGTCGCGGCCCTCGCCGACTCCGAGTCCCACCTGTACGGCATCTCCCACCTGCGGCTGCACGAGACCGACCGGCTCGCCGCGCTCGCCAAGGAGATCAACGACCTCGGCGGCGACGTCTCGGAGACCGAGGACGGCCTGCGGATCCGCCCCCGCCCGCTGCACGGCGGCGTCTTCCACACCTACGAGGACCACCGGCTGGCCACCGCCGCCGCCGTCCTCGGCCTGGTGGTGGACAGCGTCCTGGTGGAGAACGTGGCGACCACCGCGAAGACCCTGCCGGACTTCCCGCAGATGTGGGCCGACCTCCTCGGCCAGGGCTGACGGGGGATCACGAACATGCGCCGCTACGGCAAGGACGCCGACGAGGACGACATCCGCAGCCGCCCGGGCCGCCGGGGCTCCCGCCCCCGCACCCGCATCCGGCCCAAGCACGAGGACGCCGCCGAGGCGATGATCCTCACCGTGGACCGGGGCCGGATGACCTGCCTGGTCGACGGCGGAACCAAGGACGAACGCCTGGTCACCGCCATGAAGGCCCGCGAACTCGGCCGCAAGGGCGTGGTCGTCGGCGACATCGTCAACCTGGTCGGCGACCTCTCCGGAGCCCCCGACAGCCTGGCCCGGATCGTCCGGGTCGAGGAACGCACCTCGGTACTGCGCCGCACCGCGGACGACGACGACCCGTACGAGCGGATCGTGGTCGCCAACGCCGAGCAGTTGGCCATCGTCACCGCGCTCGCCAACCCGGAGCCCCGCCCCCGGCTGATCGACCGCTGCCTGGTCGCCGCGTACGACGCCGGGATGGAGCCGCTGCTGGTGCTCACCAAGTCCGACCTGGCGCCGGCCGACGAGCTGCTGGAGTCGTACGCGTCGCTCGGCATCGACTACGTGGTGACCCGGCACGACGAACTGGCCACCACCGGCGCGGAGGCCGTCCGGGAGCACCTGCGCGGGAAGACCACCGTGTTCATCGGGCACTCCGGCGTCGGCAAGACCACCCTGGTCAACGCGCTCGTCCCGGACCAGCAGCGGACCACCGGCCGCGTCAACGCCGTCACCGGCCGCGGCCGGCACACCACCGTCTCCGCGCTCGCCCTCCGGCTGCCCCCGCCGCCCGGCGTGAAGCCCGGCTCCCGCAAGGCCCTCGACCCGGGCTGGGTGATCGACACCCCCGGCTTCCGGTCCTTCGGCCTCTCCCACATCGACCCGTCCCGGGTCATCCTCGCCTTCCCCGACCTGGAGCCCGGCACCGAGGGCTGCCCGCGCGCCTGCTCGCACGACGAACCGGACTGCGCACTGGACGCCTGGGTCGCCGACGGCCACGCCGACCCGGCCCGGCTGTACTCGCTGCGCCGCCTCCTCGCCACCAAGGAGGCCCACGAGGAGGACTGAGAGTTCACCGCCCGACGAGTCGCCCGGCCCTGTCCACTGGGTAACGATAGGAAGGTCACACCGTCCTATCTGACAGGGAGTCAACCCGATGGCATGGGCCATGGTGATCCTCGCCGGTCTGCTGGAAACGGGATTCGCGGTCAACCTCAAGCTCAGCCACGGCTTCACCAAGCTCTGGCCCACCATCAGCTTCTGCCTCTTCGCCCTCGGCTCGTTCGGCCTGCTCACCCTGTCCCTGAAAACCCTCCCGGTGGGCAGCGCCTACGCGGTGTGGACCGGCATCGGCGCCGCCGGCACCGCGCTGTACGGAATCGTCTTCCTCGGGGAGTCCTCCTCCACCCTCAAGCTGGTCTCGGTCGGCCTGGTCATCGCAGGTGTGATCGGTCTGCAGCTCAGCGGCTCGGGACACTGAGTCCGCTAGGGTTCGGGCATGGCCGACTACCACGACGATCTCCGACTCGCCCACGTCCTCGCCGACTCGGCCGACTCGGTCACCATGGAGCGCTTCAAGGCGCTCGACCTGAAGGTCGAGACCAAGCCCGACCTGACACCGGTCAGCGACGCCGACAAGGCCGCCGAGGAACTCGTCCGCTCCGTCCTGCAACGCGCACGGCCCCGCGACGCCGTGATGGGCGAGGAGTACGGCCTGCAGGGCTCCGGCCCGCGCCGCTGGGTGATCGACCCGATCGACGGCACCAAGAACTACGTCCGCGGCGTCCCGGTCTGGGCCACCCTGGTCGCCCTCCTCGAGGAGCAGCCCGACGGCGAGTACGCCCCGGTGGTCGGCATCGTCTCCGCCCCCGCGCTCGGCCGCCGCTGGTGGGCCGCCAGGGGACTCGGCGCGTTCGCCGGCCGCAGCCTCGCCAAGGCCCAGCGCATCCACGTCTCCAAGGTCTCCCGCCTGGCCGACGCCTCGCTCTCCTTCTCCTCCCTCAGCGGCTGGGAGGAGCGCGCCCGCCTCGACGCCTTCCTCGACCTCACCCGCAAGTGCTGGCGCACCCGGGCCTACGGTGACTTCTGGTCCTACATGATGGTCGCCGAGGGCGCCGTCGACATCGCCGCCGAACCCGAACTCTCCCTCTGGGACATGGCCGCCCCCTGCATCGTCGTCCAGGAGGCCGGCGGCCGCTTCACCGGCCTCGACGGCATCGACGGCCCCTCCGGCGCGGACGCGGTCGCGACCAACGGGATCCTCCACGAAGCAGCGCTGCGCTCACTGTCGCTCTGACGGGTGCGGAAACAGGGGCGCGTGGGGGTACCTCCCGGCCCGCCAGGGCTGGGAGAGAACTGCGCGACAAGCGCAAGGCCCGTCCGTGAGGTCGCAAGCACGTGCAGGTCATTGTCCTGCGTCGCGATCTTTCCGACGGGTGCGTTCCCCTTCGCGCAGTTCCCCGCGCCCCTGGGGGTACTCCCCTACGCGGACAGTTCGGCGTTCAACGCCCCCAGCAGCCGCCCCGCCCGCTCCGCGACCTCCGCCGGTCCGTACTCCGCTGCCCGCTTGCACCAGTTCTCGGCCTGGACGGCCTCCCCCCGTCGCAGCGCGAGCAGCGCGAGCCGCAGGGCCGCGCGCCCGTGCCCGGCGTCCGCGGCGCGGGTGTACCAGAGCATCGCCTCGGCCTCGGAGTCCTGCCGGGCCAGCAGCAGGCCGAGGTTGAAGGCGGCGCTGCGGCTGCCGCCCTCCGCGGCGCGCCGGTACCAGCTCTCGGCGATCTGCAGCGCGCCGCGCTCCGCGGCCCGGACGCCCATCCGGACCTGCGCCCGCAGGTGCCCGGCGTCCGCCGCGACCGCGTACCAGTGTTCGGCGTCCGCGTCGGCGTCGCCGCGGCGGTCGAGCAGGGAGGCGAGCCGGAACGCGCCCTCCGCGGAGCCGCCCTCCGCAGCCTGCCGGTAGCGGTCGAGCGCCCCGGTGAGGTTGCCGCGCTGCTCCTGGACGACGGCGAGTTGGAGGGCGGCTTCGCCGTGCCCCTCGGCGGCGGCGCGGGCGTACCACTCCTGGGCCTGCCGGGTCTCGCCGCGGCCGGCGTGCAGCACGCCGAGGTTGAACGCGCCGTCGACGGAGCCGGCCTCGGCGGCCTTGGAGAACCAGGGCTCGGCGCCGGATTCGTCGCCGCGCTGGAGCAGCATGACGGCGAGCGCGTTGCAGGCTTCGCGGTGGCCGGCGTACGCGGCGCGGCGGTACCACTGTTCGGCCTGGGTGTCGCGGCCGACGCCGGCGCACAGCAGGCCGAGGTTGAAGGCGCCGTTGTGGTCGCCGGCGTCGAGCGCGGCGCGGTACCAGCGTTCGGCGACGGCGTCCTCGCCGCGGCCGGCGTGCAGCGCGCCGAGTGCGTTGGCCGCCGCGGCGTCGCCGGCTTCGGCGGCCTCCTGCCACCATTCGGCGGCGGCGGTGGGGTCGCCGGCGTCGCGGAGCAGGAAGCCGAGCGCGCAGGCGGCGCGGGCTTCGCCGTTCTGTGCGGACTGCCGGTACCAGCGGGCGGCTTCGTCGAGGTCGCCGCGGGCTTCGAGGAGCACGCCGAGGCGCAGCGCGGCGCGGGGGTGGCTGCGGGCGGCGGCGGTGCGGTACCAGGTCTCGGCGGTGTCCTTGTCGCCGGCGGCTTCGCGCATCCGGGCGAGGCGGTAGGCGGCTTCGCGGTGGCCGGAGTCGGCGGCGGCCTTGAACCAGCGTTCGGCACGGACGTCGCGGCGGTGTTCCATCAGGTCGCCGAGGGCGTACGCGCCGAGCGGGTGGCCCTGTTCGGCGGCGAAGTGCAGCCAGTACTCGGCGGCTTCCTCCTCGCCCTGGTCGCGCAGCTGCAGGCCGAGGGCGTGGGCGGCGGGGGCGGAGCCGGCGACGGCGGCCTGCCGCCACCACTGGCCGGCTTCGGCGCGCTGGCCCTGCTGGTGGAGCAGGACGCCGAGGTTGTTGGCGGCGGCGCGCAGGCCCGCGGCGGCGGCGGTACGCAGGTACGGTTCGGCGTCCTGGAGGTCGCCGCGGCGCAGCAGGAGGGCGCCGAGCTGGCTGGCGGCGCCGGGGTCGCCGGCGTCGGCGGAGCCGCGGTGGCGGGCTTCGAGGGCGGCCTGTTCGCGGGCGGCGAGGGCGGTTTCGAAGCTGTCGGAGCCGTCGTCGCTCTCCAGCAGGTCGCGGGCGGAGGCGGTGGCGACGACCTGGTCGGCGGTCAGGTGGACGAGGCTGTCGGGACCGTAGCCGGATGCGGCGAGGCCGCGGCCGGCGGTGTGGCGCTGTGCGGGCAGGCTGCCGCCCGGCCGGCGGGCGGGTCGGGCACCGGTGCCGGTGTCCGTGCTGCTGCTGGCCGTCGGTGGTTCTCCCGTTCCGTTCCTTCCGATGAGTTTCATGCCGACTCCAGCTCCCCCCGAGTGTCGCGGCATTCGCCCCCGGCCGTCGGCCCGGGACGGGTCCCCCAGGGGTCACGCCGGATCGGACGGCCCGTCAACGGCCGCGCCGCGTCCCCCTCGTGGTCCATCGTCGCATCACCCAGCAACCCTCGTACACCTGCTCCGTCCGTTTTGGCGGAGCGGGGCCGAAGCCCGGCGAGATTGCTTCAGCGCTTTGTCGATTTCCCGACACTGAGCCCCACAAACCCCGGCCACGCATCGTACCGGAGTCGATCAACACTCGATGCACACAAGGCCGAAGGCCCGGAGGGCGATTCCCTCCGGGCCTTCCTTCAATGGATGGTGACGACAGGTCAGCCGACGGTGAAGTCGTCCGCCTGGTAGGCGCCCTGTCCGTACCAGCCGTGCACCCAGATGGTCACCGAGGTGACCGAGGCGCCGGTGGTGAACTTGGTGGACAGCTGCCCCCACGCGCTCCCGCCGGGCGTCCAGGTCGAACTGTCCGCCCCGGAGCCGGTGACGCCCAGGTAGGTGTAGTTGCCCTTCACCCACGCGGACAGCGTGTACGTGGTGTTCGGCTTGACCGTGACGGTCTGCTGGCACTGCGCGGTGTCACCGGCGCTGGTGTTGCCCTGCAGCGCGTACGAGCCGGTGTGGCCGCCGCTGACCACGGCGCCGCCGCTGCCCGCGCAGGTCCACGGGCTGAGCGCGCCGGACTCCAGGCCGGGGTTGGCGACGATCCCGCCGCTGGGCCCGCTCGGCGAGGAGGACGGGCTGCCCGACGGGCTGCCGGACGGCGAGCCGCTCGGCGACGAGGACGGCGAGCCGCTCGCGGAGGTGGAGGGCGACGGGCTGGTGCCGCCGCTGCTGCTCGCGCTCGGCGACGGCGAGGTCGGCGGCGCGGGGCAGTTGGCGGCCGAGCCGTTGGTCGCCGTCACCAGCGGGTTCAGCAGTACCGCGTTCGGGTCGTCGTACAACGAGAACACGAAGGAGCCGCCGAGCCCGTTGCAGTGCGCATAGTCCATCTTGGCCTGGATGGACCTGGCGTTCTCGCCGGACCAGAAGTTGGTGCCGTCGTAGAAGTACGAGGCCTGCGAGGCCGGGTCCCAGTACGTGTAGCTCGCGTTGTCGACGACACCCAGCAGTTCCTTGTACATCCGCACGCCGGCGACGTTGCCGGAGTTCGGCGCGCCCTGCGCGGGCCCGCTGGCCGGCTGGAACAGCCCGTGGTTGGCGCCGGCCGCCACGCCCGTCCAGCCGCGGTAGTACAGCGGGACGCCCATGTTCAGCTTGTTGGCCGGGAAGCCGCCGGGGATGCCGTACGAGGGGTCGCCGACCGTGTACGCCTTGATCGCCTCGTCGATGGAGTACTTGGCGTTGCCCGGCGGGATGTTGTTCGACGGGTCGTTCGGGTTCTGGTAGATCCCCGTCTGGTGGTTGGTCGGGCCCTGCGCCTCCCAGCCGCCGTGCATGTCGTACGTCATCGGGTCGGCGAAGGTCAGGTACTGGGCGATCTTGTCGGTCTCGACGTACTGGATCTTGTCCTGGCCGGCCGGCAGCGCGGCGCTCAGCGCGTAGGTCTTGCCGTCGGCGGTGCCCTGGGCGTTGAGCTGGCTGCGGAACTCGGCGAGCAGCGCGGTGAAGTTCTGCTTGTCGTTCGGCGAGGAGTGGTTGCCGGTGTGGCCGCCGCCGCCCGGGTACTCCCAGTCGATGTCGAAACCGTCGAAGATGCCCTTGCCGGTGCCGGGGCCGCCGTAGCCGCCCTGGGCGGGCAGGTTGCCCTTGATGAACATGTCGACGCAGGAGGAGACGAACTTCTTGCGGGAGGCGTCGGTGGCGGCCGAGTCCGAGAAGTACTTGGAGTACGTCCAGCCGCCGATCGACATCAGCACCTTCAGCTTCGGGTACTTGGCCTTCAGCTCCTGGAGCTGGTGGAAGTTGCCGGCCAGCGGCTGGTTCCAGGTGTCGGTGGAGTTGTCGACGCTGTTGCCGTTGGCGAAGGTCTTCGCGTAGTCGGCGTAGTAGTCGCCCGCGCCGTCGCCGGCGTTCGGGTTGTTCTCGTCCTGGGAGGCCGCCGAGTTGGCCTCGAAGCAGGTCAGGTTGGTGGGGTCGATGTTGGCGAAGTCGTACAGCAGGTAGTCGAGCTTCCCGGCCATGCCGTTGGTGTCGACGTTCTTCAGGTAGTAGGCGTTCTGGTAGATCGACCACTGGTCGAAGTAGGCGACCTTCATCCCGCCGCTGGTGGCGGGGGCGCCGGTGGTGTTGGCCGGTCCGGCGGTCGCGTCGGGGGCTCCCAGCAGCGACATCGCCCCGGCGAGCAGGGTGGCGGCCGCCGCTGTGACGGCCCAGACCCTTCGGTTGTTGCGGTGCATGCGGATGTGCCTCTCCTGTCACGTGGGGATGCAGGAAACGCCGTCCGACACCCCGGTCGGGGAGAGCGGCAGACGGAAGCAGAACACGAACGATTCCCGTTGCGGGCATACGCGTTGCAGCACCACGAGGCGGGCGGTGGGGGCCGCCCGTCATGGGCATGACCCAGATTGGACTGGACCAGTGGGGGTGTCAATCGGGTCTGCACCAAGGAATGGCAAAGGCCCGGAGGCTGATGCCTCCGGGCCTTTCGCTACTGAGTAGCGGGGACAGGATTTGAACCTGCGACCTCTGGGTTATGAGCCCAGCGAGCTACCGAGCTGCTCCACCCCGCGTCGGTGAGATCACTCTAGCACGATCTCGGGGTGCCGATGCGCCACCCCGAGCAGCAACGACGAAGGCCCGGAGGCTGATGCCTCCAGGCCTTCGGCTACTGAGTAGCGGGGACAGGATTTGAACCTGCGACCTCTGGGTTATGAGCCCAGCGAGCTACCGAGCTGCTCCACCCCGCGTCGGTGAAACCACAGTAGCACGGTCGCGGAGTGGAACAGCAAATCGGTTCTCGCAGCTCAGCCGGTGGGCGACGGCGAACCGGACGGCGCCGGCGAGGCGCCGCCCGAGCCGGCCTTCGGCTCCGCCGCCACCGCGGCGTCCAGCGCCTTCTGCAGCGCCTGCTGGGCCTGCCCGTACGCCGCCCAGTCGCCGTTCTTCAGCGCGGCCTGGCCGTCGGTGAACGCCTTCTGGGCGTCCGCCAGGGCCTTGTCCAGCGCCGGGTTGACGCCCGGCGCGGGCGTGGTCGGGGCGGGCGGCGTGGTGCTGCCCGGGTCGACGGGGGCGGTCGGGGTGGTGGCCCCGCCGGCCGCCGCGCCGAGCACCTTCGCCAGCGCCTTGTCCAGGGTGTCCTCCAGCGCCACGTTGCGGTCGCCGTACACCGCCAGCACCTTCTTCAGCACCGGCACCTTCGCACCGCGGGCCACCAGGTACACCGGCTCCACGTTGAGGATGCCGCCGCCGACCGGCAGCGTGAGCAGGTTGCCGTACACCAGGTCCGAGTCGCTGCCGCTGCGCAGCAGCGTCAGCTGGCGGGCCACCTCGGTGTCGGAGTTGAACTTCGCCTGGGTCAGCGCCGGGCCGAGCGCACCCGACTCGGACGTCATCCGCAGGATCCGCAGCTTGCCGTAGTCCTCCCCCGGATCGGCGTCCGCGGTCATGAACGCCGCCAGGTTCTTCCGGCCCGAGGGCACGAACGAGGTGGTCAGCGAGAAGTTGGCCTTCTTCGCGTCCGGCATCCGCAGCGTCAGGTAGTACGGCGGCTGCACCTCGTCGGCGTTGACGGTCGGGTCGACCGGCACCTCCCAGATGTCGGTGCCGTTGAAGAACGCCGTGGCGTCCGTCATGTGGTACATCCCGAGCAGGTCGCGCTGCACCTTGAACATGTCCTGCGGGTAGCGCAGGTGCGGCAGCAGCGTGTCCGGGATGTCCGCCTTCGGCTGGACCGTGCCCGGGAACGCCTTCATCCAGGTCTTCAGCACCGGGTCGGACTCGTCCCACTGGTACAGCGTCACCTCACCGGTGTACGCGTCGACCGTGGCCTTCACCGAGTTCCGGATGTAGTTGACCTCGTTGACGGCGCTCAGGGTGCGGCCGCGCTGGTCGGTCAGCGAGTCCTTGGTGGCGTCGCCGAGCACCGTCTTGGACGAGAACGGGAAGCCGTCGGAGGTGGTGTAGCCGTCCAGCACCCAGACCAGCCGGCCGTTCTCCACCACCGGGTACGGGTCGGCGTCGATCGACAGCCACGGCGCGACCTTCTCCACCCGCTCCTTCGGGGTGCGGTCGTAGAGGATCTTCGCGCCGTCCTTGATCGCCCCCGAGTAGAGGAGCTGCGGCTCGGCGAACTTCACCGCGTACGCGGCCCGGGTCAGCGGGTTGTCCAGCGAGACGCCGCTGCCGCCGGTGTACTGGTACGTCCGGTCGGGGTCGGAGTCCCGGGTGTAGTCGATCTCGTCCATGCCCGGTCCGACGACCGAGTACGTGGTGGACTTCTCGCCGTAGTAGACCCGCTGCTGGTAGTCGCCCATCGCCCCGGTGGTCGGCAGCGACTGCTCGGTGTAGACCGGGTTGCCGTTGGCGTCCACCTGGTTGCCCTTGGCGGCGACCACGCCGTACCCGTGGGTGTACTTGAAGTGGTCGTTGATGAAGTTGTGCTGCTGAACGCCCGTCAGGTCCAGCTCGCGCACGCCCAGCACGGTGTCCTGGTCGCCGTACCGGTCCACGTCCAGGGTCTTCGGGAACGCGTAGTACTGCCGCAGCGCCTGGTTCTGCTGGAACGTCGGCGACACCACGTTCGGGTCCAGCAGCCGGATGTCCGCCACGGTCTGCGCGTCCAGCTTCAGCTTGTCCGAGTCCGGCGTGTCCTTCGGCGAGTACGGATCCACCTGCACGTCGGCGATCCCGTAGGCCTGCCGGGTCGCGTCGATGTTCTTCTGGATGTAGGGCGTCTCCTTGGCCTGCTCGTTCGGCTTGACCTGGAACTGCTGCACGATCGCCGGGTACAGCCCGCCGACCAGCACCGCCGACAGCGCCATCAGCCCGAAGCCGATCAGCGCCGGCGCCCAGGTCCGCCGCACCGGCGTCAGGAAGAACAGCACCGCGCAGATGATCGCCACGAAGAACAGGATCGTCTTGGCCGGCAGGAACGCGTTCGCGTCCACGTACCGCAGACCGGTCCAGCCCCCGACGCCCTTGTACGACTCGCTCTTCACCGCCAGCGCGTACCGGTCCAGCCAGTACGCCACCGCCTTCAGCAGCACGAACACGCCCAGCAGCACGGCCAGATGACCCTGCGCCCCGGCACTCGCCCGACGGCCCGGCCCCTGCAGCCGAAGGCCGCCGTACAGGTAGTGCACCGCGGTCGCCGCCAGCAGCGACACGATCACCGCACTGAACGCGAAGCCCAGCAGGAACTCGTACCACGGCAGTTCGAACGCGTAGAACGAGACGTCCAGGTGGAACTGGCTGTCCTTCTGCCCGAACGGCGTGCCGTTGATCCACAGCATCCAGGTCCGCCACTGCCCGCTCGCGGCCGCACCGGCCGCCAGACCGACCAGCAGCGACAGGCCGATCACCAGCCACTTGCGGAACGGCGCCACGCCCATCCGGTAGCGGTCCAGGCTCTGCTGCTCCACCGACATCGCCGCCAGCGGCGGCCGCAGCCGGTACGCCAGCCACAGGTTGAACCCGACCACCAGCGCCATCAACAGCCCGAACACCGCGAACAGGCCGATCTTCACGCCCAGTTGCGAGGTGAAGACGGAGCTGTACTTGACCGACCTGAACCACAGCCAGTCGGTCCACAGCCCGGCGAACATGACGAACAGCAGGAACAGCACCGCCAGCACGCCGACCGTCAGCAGCAGCACCTTCGCCCGGCGCGGGGGCGGCCCGACTCTCGCTCGGAAACCCGGATCGGAACGATCCGGCATCTGGAAGGTCAAGACGCCACCTCAGCTGTTGTTGTCGTTGGGGATGACAGTGCCGCGCCGTGGACGGGCGGAGACACCGGACTCCAGTGCAACTTAAACAGTCTTTACCGGAGTTCCCGGACACTGCGTCGGAGTTGGAGACGGCCCCCCCGAACATGTGAGGATGGCCCCATGTCCGACTCCCCTGACCTGACCAACGCCGCCTCCGGCATGCCCGCCGCCACCCCCCTCACCCGGGCCGCGCTGGAGATCGACGAGCACGCCGCGACCCTCGGCTGGGACAACCCCGCCCGCCTGTTCGCCCTGGTCGACAACGCCCAGATGCGCAAGGCCAACCCGCGGCTCGCCACGCAGCTCGGCCTGGACGAGAACCCGACCGGCCTCACCCCGGTCGAACAGGAGGAGATCCCCGCGGGCACCGAGCTCGACCGCTTCCTCGGCACCATCGCCTGGCCCGACGGCGTGGTCGGCTGCGCCCTGGTCGTCGAACGCCTGATGCTCCCGCCCGGCGCCGAGTCCTCCCGCCCGAAGAACGCCACCGAGCAGGAGATCAACGACTGGGTGGCCACCCACCCCCAGCGCCAGGAGGTCCGCATCACCGCCGCGGTCCTGCGCGACGGCGCCCGCGAGGTCGCCCTGCGCCTGCGCGAGAAGGACATCGCCCGCGAGGTCCTCACCGGCCCGGACCTCGTCCCCAACCTCACCCAGGCGCTGCTCGCGACGTTCCAGTAGGCGAAGGCCGGCGGGCGCGAAACCGGGGAGCGCACAGACCGGAGCGCCGGCAGCGGGCCGGGAGGTACATCCCACGTGCCCCTGGCTGTGCGCCTGTCCGCTGTCCGCGCTTCGCGCCTACTTGTTGCAGCTGGGCAGCGCCGCCTTGTCCCCGCTCCGGATGGAGTCGAGGGCCTTGACCGCCCCCGCCAGGTTGTCGACCTTGACCAGGGTGAGGCCGGAGGGCGTGCCCTTCGTCGCCTCCGAGCAGTTGTCGGCGGGGGTGAAGAAGTATTCGGCGCCCTTGTCGCGGGCGGCGATCAGCTTCATCTGGATGCCGCCGATCGGCCCGACCGTGCCGTCGTCGTCGATGGTGCCGGTGCCCGCCACGAACTTGCCGCCGGTGAGGTCCGTGGGGGTCAGCTTGTCGACGATGCCGAGCGCGAACATCAGGCCGGCGCTCGGGCCGCCGACGTCCTGCAGGCCGATGTCGATCTTGAACGGGTAGACGTGGTCGACGCCGGGCGTGATGCCGACGATGGCCCGGTCCTCGTCCGGGGCCTTGGCCGTGGTGATGGACACCTGCTCCTCGTCCGCCGGGTTCGGCGTCTGGCCGGCCTTGGCGTGCGGAACGACGGTGAAGACGGTGGTCTCGCCGGGCTTGTGCTTCGTCACCTGCTCGGCGACCTGGGTGCGGGTGGCGATCGGCACCCCGTCCACCGCGACGATCCGGTCGCCGGCGTGCAGCTTGCCCTCGGAGGGGGCCCCCGCGGTCACCGAGGAGACGATGATCTGCGTGGTGACCGGGATGTCCAGCTGCTTGAGGGCAGCGGTCTTCGCGCTGTCCTCGGAGGAGGCGAACTCCTCCGCGTTCTGCTGCTGGGCCTCCTGGTCGGTCTGGCCCTTCGGGTAGACGTTGTCGTGCGGCACCACCAGCACGTCGCCCCGCATCCAGCCGACGATCGCCGAGATCAGGCTGGGCTGGTAGTTCGCCCCGGTGACCTGGACCGTGGTCATGTTGAGGTGACCGCTGGTCGGGTAGGTCTCGCGCCCGGTGATGGTGATCACCGGGGTGCCGGTCTTGTCCTGCACGCCGAGGGTGTTGTACGTCGGCCCCGGGCTCATCTCGGTGAACGGCACCTTCATCAGGACCGAGGCACAGAGCAGGCCTATCAGCAGCAGGGTGGCGGCGAGCATCGTCGCCGATCGGCGTGGCATGGCACGACAGTACGGGAAGTCCGGGCCGCGATGCACCGCTCCGCGGCCCGCCGACGCGCCCCGCCGACGCCTCCCACCGGGCTACTTGCCGCCGGTGCGTCCGTTGCCGGTGCTGCGTTCCATCGCGGCACGGAAGCGTTCGTGCTCGGCGAGCGAGGACGGGTCGGTGATGGAGCGCGGCGGTCGTGCCGCCCATCCCGCCCACACCGAGGCCAGCAGTCCGGCCACCAAAGGAATGATCAACCAGGCAAGCGCAGCCATCTTCGAACTCCCCACAGGCTCGTCATGCGTATCAGCAGATTAACCGCCTACCGGGGGAACGGCGCGTGCGGTGTCCGAGTTACGGGACGGCGTGGCGCACGCACCGCTCCGAGATACCCCCGAACGGGGAACGAGCGGGGCACGGAGCGGACACGGGCGGTCAGCAGGAGCCCGCACCGACCCATTCCTCCTCGCCGTCCGCGAAAACCTGGTGCTTCCAGATGGGCACCTCGTGTTTGAGGTCGTCGATCAGCCGCCGCGAGGCCGCGAACGCCTCGCCGCGGTGCGGGCAGGAGACCGCGACGATCACCGCGACGTCGCCGATCTCCAGCCGACCGGTGCGGTGCACCGCCGCCAGCGCCCGGACCGGGAAGTCCGCGCAGATCTTCTCCGCGATCCGGCGCAGCTCTCGCACGGCGGTCGGATGGGCGCTGTACTCCAGCGCCGTGACCGCCTTCCCGCCGTCGTGGTCGCGCACCGTGCCGACGAACAGCGTGGTGCCGCCCGCCGCGTCGTCGCCGACCGCGGCGTGCACCTCGTCCAGGGAGAGCGGCGTCCCGCGGACGTCGAGCAGCCGGATCGGGTCGTGGTTCTCGGACATGGCCCCCATCATTGCGCACCCGGGAGCGGCGGCTGCAGAGATCCTCGCCCCGCAGGACCGACGGCCCGCGGGGCGAAGGGCGGCGGTCAGATCCGGCGGTGCTTGCGGGCCCGGCGGACCAGCGCCGCCGTGCCGATCAGCGCCACCGTGGCGCCGGCCGCGCCCAGGCTGGTGGCGGCCTCCTTGCCGCCCAGCCGGCGGCCGGCCACCGCGTGTTTGCCGGACACCTGGGCGAGCAGCTCGGCCAGCACCTCCTCGTTGGTGTGCTCGGGCCGCCAGCCCGCCTCGTGCAGCCGGCTGCCGGAGACCACCCACGGGTACATGGTGTAGGCGAGGTCGCCGGCCGGGGCCGGGGTCAGGCCGAGGCGGTGCAGACGGGCGGCGGTGCCCAGGGCCAGTGCGGCAGGCAGTTCCATCCGGCGGATCCCGGACAGCTCCTCCACGTCCTCCTGCTCCAGCCAGCCGTCGCAGCCGACCGTCACCTCGCCCTCGACCAGGCCGAGCGCCGCGTACTCCAGCGCCGAGGTCAGGTCGTCCAGGTGGCAGAACTGCCAGCACGGACGGGAGCCGGCCACCACCAGCAGGCGCGGGGCCTCGAAGTGGCGGGTCAGCACGGTGTCGATGCCCGGGCCGACCACCACGGCCGGGCGCAGCACGGTGATCTGCAGCCCGGGGTGGGCGCGCGGGGCGCGGCGGGCCAGGCGTTCGATCTCCAGCAGGTCGCCGACCAGCGAGGCCTCCTCGGTGGCCCGCAGCTCGGAGTCCTCGGCGAGCGGGACCTCGTTGTCGGCCAGTGCCCCGTAGACCATCGCGGAGGTGCACAGCACCACCCGGTGCACGCCGGCCGCCGCGGCGGCGGTCAGCACGGTCTGCGCGCCGCGCACGTTGTAGGCGCTGCGGGTGCGCGGGTCGGACTCCATGCCGAGGTCCATCGCGAGGTGCACCACCACGTCCACGCCGGCCAGCCGTTCGGCCACCGCCGGGTCGCGGACGTCCAGCACCCGCCAGTGCACGCCGGGGACCTCGCCGCGGCGGTCGTCCACCGCGAGCACCCGGCGCACGTGCGGGGACGCCACCAGGCGTTGGGCGACGCGTTCGCCGAGCACCCCCGCCGCGCCGGTGACGGCCACGGTGAGGGGCTTGCCGCCGTAGGCTGGAGACGGCGAACCGGCGTCGGCCGGCGCGTCCTCGCCCTCGGTCAGCCCAGAGCGAACGTCCGAAGGCGGGGAACTCACCGGCCATCCTCCACGGTTAGCTTAAGTGCGTGCGTACGAGTGTCACGCACTGTCCATCCTGCCCGAGGCTCAGCCCCCGCGGTGCACCCGGCGCGGTCGGCCGCGAGACCATTGAAACCGCCCGGAGCCTCCGGGCAGCAGAATTTCCCGCCACACCACCCGCGTGACGGCCGATCAGATCGAGGACCCCGTGAACGACCTCCCCTTCGGATTCGGCGTTCCCCCCGAGGAGCCCGAGGACGGCAAGAACAAGGGCAAGAAGGACGGCGAGCAGGGCGACTCGACCCCGCAGCAGCCGTTCGGCTTCGGCAACGGAAACCCGTTCGGGGCGCTGTTCGGCATGGGCGGCGCCGGCGGGGCGGGCGGCGACAACCCGTTCGCCGCGATGATGGGCGGCTTCAACCCCAACGACCTGGGCGCGGCGTTCCAGCAGCTCGGGCAGATGCTCTCGTTCGAGGGCGGCCCGGTGAACTGGGAGCTGGCCAAGAACATCGCCCGGCAGACCGTGGTCGCCGAGCAGCCCGAGGGGAAGACCAAGGACCGCTCGGTGGGCGCCGCCGAGCGCACCGCCGTCGTCGAGGCGGTCCGGCTGGCCGACCTGTGGCTGGACTCGGCGACCGAGTTCCCGTCCACCTCCTCGACGGCGGTGGCGTGGAGCCGCGCCGAGTGGATCGAGGCCACCCTGCCGGTCTGGAAGGACCTGGCGGACCCGGTCGCCGAGCGGGTCGGCAACGCCATGGGCGGCGTGCTGCCCGAGGAGATGCAGGCCATGGCCGGGCCGCTGATGGGCATGATGCGCTCCATGGGCGGTGCCATGTTCGGCACCCAGATCGGGCAGGCGCTCGGCGCGCTGGCCGCCGAGGTGCTCGGCTCCACCGACGTCGGCCTGCCGCTCGCCCCCGCCGGGAAGGCCGCGCTGCTGCCGCAGAACATCGCCGAGTTCGGCGAGGGGCTGAACGTGCCCGCCGAGGAGGTCCGGCTCTACCTGGCCCTGCGCGAGGCCGCCCACCAGCGGCTGTTCGCCCACGTGCCGTGGCTGCGGGCGCACCTGTTCGGCGCGGTCGAGGCGTACGCGCGCGGCATCAAGGTCGACACCTCGCGGATGGAAGAGCTGGTCGGCCAGCTCGACCCGAGCAACCCGGAGGCCCTCCAGGACGCGCTGGCCGGCGGCCTGCTGCAGCCCGAGGACACCCCCGAGCAGAAGGCCGCGCTGGCCCGGCTGGAGACCGCGCTGGCCCTGGTCGAGGGCTGGGTCGACGCCGTGGTGCACGCCGCCGCCACCCCGCACCTGCCGCACGCCGCCGCGCTGCGCGAGACGCTCCGCCGCCGCCGCGCCACCGGCGGCCCCGCCGAGCAGACCTTCGCCACCCTGGTCGGCCTGGAGCTGCGCCCCCGCCGCCTGCGCGACGCCTCCCGCCTGTGGGCCTCGCTCGCCGACGCCCGCGGCGTCGAGGGCCGCGACGCGCTGTGGAGCCACCCCGACATGCTGCCCACCGCCGCCGACCTGGACGACCCGGACGGCTTCGTGCACCGCGACACCACCGCCGAGACCGAGGGCGGCTTCGACTTCGACGCGCTGAACAAGCTGCTCGGCGAGGCCGCCGGCGGCACCGGCACCGGCACCGGCACCGGGAAGCCCGACCTGACCAAGGGCGACACCGGTTCCGCCTCCGGCGAGGACGCCCCCGGCAAGGACGGCTCCGAGGACGGTCGGGAGGGCGACGCCAAGTGACGTCGCTGCACACCGACGCCGTCCGTGCACTGACCGACTGGCAGCCCGACGGGGACGGCCAGCAGGAGCTGCGCCGCGACTACCTGGCGCACCTGGCGGCCCACCCCGACGGCCTGTGGCGGGCCTGCCTGCCCGGCCACATCACCGCCAGCGCGCTGGTGGTCGACCCGGCCGAGGGGCGGGTGCTGCTGACGCTCCACCCCAAGGTCGGGATGTGGCTGCAGATGGGCGGCCACTGCGAGCCCGGCGACGAAACGCTGGCCGCGGCGGCGCTGCGCGAGGCGGTCGAGGAGTCCGGCATCGCCGGGCTGGAGCTGCTCGCGGTCGACGGCCGCACCGCGCCGGTGAAGCTGGACCGCCACCACGTGCGCTGCCTGGGCAAGGACAAGCCGGAGAACATCCACCTGGACGTGCAGTACGTCGCGCTCGCCCCGGCCGGGGCGCGCGAGCTGATCAGCGAGGAGTCGCTGGACCTGCGCTGGTTCGGCTGGGAGCAGCTGCCCGCCGACACCGACCACTCGGTGCGCGACCTGGTGGCGCGGGCCCGGGCGCTGGTCTGAGACCACGCGCTCCCGACCCCTGCGGGGCCCGACGGGCCCGGCAGGGGTCGTCGCGCGTCCGGCGGGGGTCTTCACGTCCAGCGGGGGTCTTCACGTCCGGCTGGAGTCGGCGTCCGGCGGCGGTCAGGTGTTCCGGGCGCCGGGGATGTGCGGCAGGCGGGCGGCGGAGGCGACGCCCTCCAGGTAGCCGCGGGCCCGCTCGGTGCGCGGGTAGGCGTCCAGCAGCGCCCAGAACCGGGGGCCGTGGTCGGGCACCAGCAGGTGCGCGAGCTCGTGCAGCAGCACGTAGTCCACCACGTACTCGGGCATGCCCTGCAGGCGGTGGGAGAGCCGGATGGTGCGCTCGCTGGGGGTGCACGAGCCCCAGCGGGAGTTCTGGTTGGTCACCCAGCGGACCTGCTCGGGCTCGGCGCGGCCGCCCAGGTACAGCCGGGACAGTTCGGCGGCCCGGGCCTGCAGGGCCTCGTCGCCGAGCACTCGGCGCTTCTCCTGCGCGGCCAGTTTGTCGAGCATCTGCGCCACCCAGCGCTGCTCCTCGGCGTGCGACATCCGGGCCGGGATCAGCACCACCGTGCGGTCGCCCTCGCGGTAGGCGGAGACGGTGCGGCTGCGGCGGGCGCTGCGGCGGACCTCGACCTTGCTGCGGTCGAGGGCCCGTTCGGGGCCCCGGGCCCGTTCGGCCTCGGTGCTGGCATGCGCGCCGGGCGCCGCGACCGTGGATCCGGAGGCGGCCCGGGCACGCCGACGCGACGCCGACCGATGGGAGTCCCGTTCGGCTGCCATGGCACAGGACGTTACCCCGTCGCCGCGACAGAAGTCCGGCACCGAAGCGGCGCGGCCCCCGGTACCACCCGGGCGCGTTATCCACAGGCTGTGCACGGTGATGACCCGATAGTCGGCCCGGGCCTGTGGACAACGCGCTTCCCGGTACGGGAAGTCGGGGGCAAGCTGCGGTCACCAGTTGATCCGACGCCCCGACCGGAGCCTTCGACCAGGACGCCGGAGACCGACGCTTGGAGGACCGACATGCGCCCCGTGATCAAGCCCGCCCTGTCCCGGCTCTGGCGGGAGAAGCAGACCCTGCAGTTCGGCACCGTCCGACGGCACGCCCGGCTGATCGAGGGCGTCGACCGCAGGCTCGCCCTGTTCCTGGAACTCATCGACGGCACCCGGGACGGCCCCTCGGTGGTCACCGCCGGGCAGCGGCTCGGCCTGAGCGCCGAGTACTGCCAGGGCATGCTCGACTCGCTCGCCCACAGCGAGCTGCTGGACGACGCCAAGGCCCTGCACGACGTGCTGGAGCTGTACCCGGCCGCCCGCGGCGAGCTGCTCGGCCCCGAGCTCTCCTCGCTGTCCCTGGTGCACCCCGCGCCCGGCGAGGCCGCCGCCGTGCTGCGCGGCCGGGCCCGGGCCCGGGTCGAGGTGCGCGGCGCCGGGCGGGTCGGCGCGGCCGTCGGCACCGCGCTGGCCGCCGGCGGCATCGGCGAGGTCGCGGTGCTCGACCGCGGCCGGGTCGCCGCCCGGGACTGCGCACCCGGCGGCTTCCCGCCCTCCGACATCGGGCGCCTGCGCGCCACCGCCGCCCGCGAGTTGGTGCACCGCGCCACCGGCGCCCCGGTCGGCGAGCGGTACCGCCGGCCGCCCGCCACTCCCCCGCCGCCCACCCTGGTGGTGCTCGCCCCGCGGGACGGCTCCGCCGCGTACACCGGTGCCGCCGTCGACGCCCAGGAGCTGATGCGGGCCGGCATCCCGCACCTGTACACCGGGGTGCTCGAACACCTCGGCGTGGTCGGCCCGTTGGTCGTCCCCGGCGCCTCCGCCTGCGGCAGCTGCGCCACCCTGGCCCGGCGGGACCAGGACGAGGCCTGGCCCCGGCTGCTCGCCCAGCTGATCGACGAGGGCCCCGGCCGGCCCCGTGCCCCGGCCTGCGACGGCGCGGTCGCGGCCTCGGTCGCCGGGCTCGCCGCGCTGCACGTCCAGCTGTACCTGGACGGGGTTCTGCCGCCGAGTGTGGACGGCTGGTGCGAACTGTCCGCCGCCGACGGCATGGTGCGCCGGCTGCGGCTGCGCAGCCACCCCGACTGCGGTTGCCTGTGGCAGTCCGGCACGCCCCGCCAAACGGGCACAATGGCCTAGGACATGCCTTCGGGTCCGTCCGGCGCAACCCCGCCGATCCATCCGCACGCCCTGCCCGGTGCACCGCCTCCGGAGCGCGCGGGTCCCGGCGGGGAGGGGCGCCGGGCGGCCCCCGGGAGTCCGCGCACCACCGCCGGCGGGGGCCGCCGGTCGGTCCGGCTGATCTGGAGGTCCGGTGAGCGATCTACCGCGCAAGGCAGTGACCGGCACGGCGCGACCGGTCGCCCGCCCGCGCCCGGCCGCGGCCTCGCGGCGTGCGACGACGGCGGGTCGGGCGGCGACAGGTCGGGCAACGGCCTGCCGGGCGACGGCGGCCGACGCCGCCGTCCGCTCGGCCCGGACGGAGGTGGCCGATGTCTGAGATGCCGCGCAAGGCGGTCTCCCGGACGGCCCGACTGGCCGCCCTGCCGCTGAGCTTCGCCGGTCGCGCCACGCTGGGCCTGGGCAAGCGGCTCGGCGGACGGCCCGCAGAGGAGGTCGCGGCCGAGCTGCAGGCCCAGACCGCCGAGCAACTCTTCGCCACGCTCGGCAAGTTGAAGGGAGGGGCGATGAAGTTCGGGCAGGCCATGTCGGTCTTCGAATCGGCCCTCCCGGAGGACGTGGCGGGCCCCTACCGGGCCGCGCTGACCAAGCTCCAGGACTCCGCCCCGGCGATGCCGACCCGCACCGTGCACTCCGTACTGGCCTCCGACCTGGGCGACGACTGGGCGGCCAACTTCCGCTCCTTCTCCGACCAGCCGTCCGCCGCCGCCTCCATCGGCCAGGTGCACCGCGCCGTCTGGCAGGACGGCCGGGACGTCGCGGTCAAGATCCAGTACCCGGGCGCGGGCGAGGCCCTGCTCAGCGACCTCGGCCAACTCGCCCGGCTGGCCAGGATGCTGGGCCCGCTGATCCCCGGGGTGGACATCAAGCCGCTGATCGCCGAGCTCCGCGAGCGGGTCACCGAGGAGCTCGACTACCGGCTGGAGGCCGAGTCGCAGCAGCTGCACGCCCAGGAGTTCGCCGACGACGCCGACATCCGGGTGCCCCGGGTGGTCGCCCAGTCCGGGCGGGTGCTGGTCACCGAGTGGCTGGACGGCAAGCCGCTCTCCCAGGTCATCTCCGACGGCACCCGGACGGAGCGCGACCGGGCCGGCCAGCTGCTCGCCCGCTTCCTGTTCGCCGGCCCGGCCCGCACCGGCCTGCTGCACGCGGACCCGCACCCCGGCAACTTCCGACTCGTCAAGACCGGCCGGGCCGCCTCCAGTTGGCAGCTCGGCGTGCTCGACTTCGGCACCGTCGACCGCCTCCCCGGCGGCCTGCCCCGCCCGATCGGCACCTCCCTGCGGCTCGCCCTGGCGGGCGACGCCGGCGCCGTCTACGAGCTGCTCGAGCAGGAGGGCTTCGTCCGCCCCACCATCTCGCTCGACCCGGACGCGGTGCTCGACTACCTGGTGCCGATCATCGAACCCACCCGCGCCGAGCAGTTCACCTTCAGCCGCGAGTGGATGCGCACCCAGGCCGCCCGGATCGCCGACCCGCGCTCCCCCGCCTACAACCTCGGCAAGCAGCTCAACCTCCCGCCCTCCTACCTGTTGATCCACCGGGTCACCCTCTCCACCATCGGCGTGCTCTGCCAGCTCGGCGCGACCGTCCGTCTGCACGACGAACTCCTCCGCTGGCTGCCCGGCTTCGCCGAGGACGAGGGCGCCCGGTGAGCCGCTGAAGGGGGCGGTGCGGGTGACGTGGAGCGTCCGCACCGGGAACAGCCGTTCCCGGTGCGGTTCCTGATGGTCGGGGAGGGCGAGGAGGACGGCCGGCGGGCGGCGGTCAGGGGCGCTCGCTCGGCAGCGGCCCCGCGGTGGGCCAGGCGATGCGGGCGCGGGTGGCGAGGGTCGCACAGAACCGGCCGAAGACCGGGAGGGCGGTGTCCGCGTCGGCGAGCGCGGCCACGGCCCGGAGGCGGTGCAGCACGCGGCGGCGGGCGGTGGCGTTGCCCCAGGTCCAGTCCGCGTGCTGCATGCGGGCGAGCTGGTCGGCGGTGCCGCGTTGGGCCTTCGGAACGAGGGCGTCGCCACGCAGCAGCCAGCCCACGCAGGCGTCGGCGAGGTCGGCGGGGGTAGGGGCGGCGGTGCCGGTGGCGGCGCGCCAGGCGGCCCGGTAGGCCGCCTCGGCCTCGGCCAGCACGGCGGCAGGCGCGGCGGTGGAGCACCAGCAGGTGGGGAAACCGATCCGCAGGTAGGCGAATTCGGCCGCGCCCGGGCCGAGCGAGGACTGCTCGAAGTCGACGAACCGGACGCCGTCCGCGGTGTGCAGGTCGTTGCCGGGGCAGGGGTCGCCGTGCAGCAGGGCGTGCCGGACGGGGACGGCCGACAGCCGGGCGAGCAGCGCCTCGGCCTCGGCGCGGGCGCCGGGCGGGGCGGGGACGTCGAGGGTGCGGGCCAGCGCCAGGAAGCAGCCGAGGTCGCGCCCGGTCGGGCCGGTCCAGGCGGGTATGTCGGTGGCGGGCGCCGTCCCGGCGAGGTCGTCGAGATCGGCAGGGGCGCTCGCGTGCAGCCCGGCCAGCGCGGTGGCGTAGTCGACCTGCCAGTCCGGGCCGGGGGTGCGGTCCGCCACGCGTTCCAGCACCAGCATGCGGGCCGCCGGGTCGGCGCCGAGCAGCGCGGGCACCACGGGGCGGCCGGTGCGGCCGGCCCTCCTGGCGGCGAGGCCCAGCGCGGCCGCCTCGCGGGCGAAGCGGTCGTCGGCCCCGGGCGAGTCGACCAGTTGCTTCACCACCACCTGGGCGCCGGAGAGTTCGGCCCGCCAGACCCGGGAGCGCGGGCTGCTGACCAGGCGGCGGACCTTGCGCGGCCGGCCGAGTTCGGCGCGCAGCCGCTCGCCGAGCGGGAGAGAGGACCACATGCGGGTCATCCTTCCACGACCTGTTCGACCCTCGAACGCCAGTACTGGCCCCCGAAGTTGGGCGGCATGGATCCGCCGGGAGCGGGCAGGCGTGGCCCGGGGCCGAAAGCCCGGTCCGGCGGCGGCCGGACCGGAACGCGCCGATGGCCGGCTCCCCGGCGGGGAGTCGGCCATCGGCGTTCAGGGGTGTGTCACCGGCGTGGGCGCGGGGCCGGCCGGCGGGGGTGGAGCATCCGTCACATCAGGGCGACGGCAAGGGCCTTGCGGGCGCGCAGGGAGGCCTGCTCGGCCTTGCGACGCAGTCGCGTCGCGCGCATCACCCGCAGGCCGAGGCGTTGTTCCTCGGCCTCGTGGAGGCGTTCCTGCATATGCGCACGGGCCAGGGATTCTTGGAGGAGATTCATCTCGAGGGTCCTGTTCTGGATCTGAAGTTCGGTGGTCTGCTCGGAGCGGACGGTCGGATCGATGCCGGCGGGGTTCATGTGGTGGTCCTGCTCGTGGTACGTAGTCGGGAAGGGACGGGAGAGTTCGGCGTCGGCCTTGGCGGCCGCGAGGCGTACCGAGTCGCGCAGGGCGGTGTCCAGCGGGGGCTGCTCTCCCCGGCGGACGGCTGCGCCTTCGGTGCGATTCCTGGCTGCGGGGTTCACGCCATGACCTCGGTCTTGCGCGGGCGGCCACGGGGACGCTTGCGGGCGACGACGACGCCCTGGACGAAGAGCTCGCCACCCCAGACGCCCCAGGGCTCGCGGCGCTCCAGCGCACCGGTGAGACAGGCGGCCTTGACGGGGCAGGTGCCACACAGCGACTTGGCGTACTCGACGTCGGCGGGCGTCTCCGCGAAGAAGACCTCCGGGTCGAAGGCCCGGCACGGAATGGGGAGCCCGAGCGAGTCAGCCTCGTCGATGGCGGTGAGCTGCATGAGTGTTACCTCCGGGGGGTCGGCCTGGTCGGCCTTGATGGTCTTGTCGGGTACGGACGGGAGGGGCGGCGGCGTGATGACCGTGGACACTGTGGTCTTCCTCGTCTTCTTGGTGGATCCGGCCGGCTCGTTGTGCGAGTTCGGCCGGAGGCCCCGTGGGGCCTGGGTGGGTCGTGCGTACCGGACAAAACAGAAGGGCCGCGGAACCCGGTTGCTGGGTTTCCGCGGCCCTGGAGGCACCGCCCTGACGGGTTGCGTCAGGGTCGTTCGCTCCAGGGTCCAGGCCCGCGGAAAGCCTGCTTCCGGACGGCTGCGGCGCCGTCAACGGCGGCCGCGGCCAGAATGATCTGCTGCTCCTGCTCGACTCCGGCACCGACGACGGCCGCATAGCGCCCATGGGCTGCTTCTGCTGCTACTGCCTTCGGTGCCTTGGTCGGTCGCTCATCGGACAGCGAGACGCCGTCGACGAACATCGCCCAGTCACGGGACGTACCCGCCTCGACACGGGTGCCCTCAGCATTGCCACGACCACTGACAAGGCAGTGCTCGGCAACCAGCAGGACTCCGGCGTTGCCGCCGGCCACGTCGAGACCCAGACCCGGCACGAGGACGCGCGCGGGCATGGCGAGGGTGGACATCGGGTCGGTCATTTTGGTGATCGTCTTCGTCGACACTGAACTCGCCTCCTCTCGGCGTCTCGCGGTGCCCAGTCCCCCGGGCTCCGATATCTGGTTGGTGGTCAGCGCACGCAGAAACAAGCCCTCTGCGAGCGTTGCGGTCTCGTCCCCTTGACCGCTCCGGCAGGCTATTGCGCCGTACATGCGGCGCGCAAACTATTTTTCCGGCGAGTTCTCCGGTGAGTTCTCGGCCTGCTCGGCGGCCTCGTCCCCGGGTGAGTCCTGCGCCTGCTCCCCGTCGGGCTCCCCCACGAGCTCCGGACTCTCCCCCGCACACAACAAGAGCACGTCCGCGCCGTACTTGTCCAGCTTCATGGCGCCCACTCCGGAGATCCGGGAGAGCTCCGCGACGCTGCTCGGCACGTCCTCCGCGATGGCCGTCAGGGTGGCGTCGGTGAACACCACGTAGGCCGGGACGCTCTGCTCCTTGGCGCGGGCCGAGCGCCACTCGCGCAGCCGCTCGAACAGCGCCTCGTCCATCGTGGACGGGCAGCCCTCGCAGCGGCGGAGCTTGCGCTCGACGGCGTCGGTCAGGGTGCGGTCGCAGACCCGGCACTTGACCGGGCCGCGCACTCGGCGCGCGGCCGAGCGCTCCGCGCCGGGCTCGACGCCCCCGCGCCCGCCGCGGGTGCGCGTGCCGGGGCCGGACGAGCCGGGGCGCAGGCCGTCCAGGAAGCGGGTGGGCTTGCGGGAGGCGCGGCCGCCCGGCGAGCGGGACAGCGACCAGGAGAGGGTGAGGAAGCGCCGGGCCCGGGTGACCCCGACGTACAGCAGGCGGCGCTCCTCCTCGACCTGTTCGTCGGTCTTGGCGTAGATGATCGGCAGCGTGCCCTCGCTCAGGCCGACCAGGAACACCGCGTCCCACTCCAGGCCCTTGGCGGCGTGCAGCGAGGCCAGCGTGACGCCCTCGACGGCGGGGGCGTGCTGGGCGGCGGCCCGGGCGTCGAGCTCGGCGACGTACGCCGCGAGGTCGGCGCGCTCGCCGGCGGCGGCGCGGGCGGCCTCGAACTCCTCGGCGAGCCGGACCAGCGCGTTCAGCGACTCCCAGCGCTCGCGGACCGCGCCGGAGCCGGCCGGGGCGGTGGCGGAGAAGCCGCGGGTGGCGAGCACCGCGCGGACCTGGGCGGCGAGGTCGGGCGCGCCGGCGGTGAGCGGGTCGTCGGCGGCCCGGGCGGCGCCCTTGAGCAGCACCCCGGCCTCCCGGACCTCGGGCCGCTCGAAGAACCGCTCGGCGCCCTTGAGCTGGTAGGAGATGCCGAGGTCGGCGAGCGCCTGCTCGTACACCTCGGACTGGCTGTTGGTGCGGAACAGCACGGCGATCTCGCTGGCCCGCACGCCGGTGCCGAGCAGGTCGCGGATCAGCCGCGCGGTGGACTCGGCCTCGGTCGGCTCGTCCTGGTACTCGCGGTAGACCGGCTCGGGGCCGGCCTCGCGCTGGGAGATCAGCTCCAGGCGGTGCTGGGCGGCCTGGCCGCGGGCCTGCGAGAGCAGCCCGTTGGCCAGGTGCACGACCTGCGGGGTGGAGCGGTAGTCGCGCACCAGCTTGACCACCGTCGCCGCGGGGTGGCGCTGGCGGAAGTTCAGCAGGTAGTCGGGGGTGGCGCCGGTGAAGGAGTAGATGGTCTGGCTGGCGTCGCCGACCACGCAGAGGCTGGCGCCGCCGTCGCCGCCCGTCCACTGCTCCAGCAGGCGCTGCTGGAGCGGGGAGACGTCCTGGTACTCGTCGACGGTGAAGTGGCGGTACTGGGAGCGGACCTGGGCGGCGATCTCCGGCCGGTCCTCCAGGATGGCGGCGGTGAGCAGCAGCACGTCCTCGAAGTCGATCAGGCCGCGCTGGCGCTTGGTCTCCTCGTAGGCGGCGTAGACCCGGGCGATCTCGGCCGGGTCGCGCGGGGCCTCGCGGGCGGACTTGGCGACCGCGGCCGGGTAGTCGTCGGGGACGACCTGGGTGACCTTGGCCCACTCGACCTCGGCGGTCAGGTCGCGCAGTTCGGTGCGCTGGACGCGCAGGCCGCTGCGACCGGCCGCCTCGGCGACCAGCTGGACCTTGCGCTCCAGCAGCCGGGGCACGTCGCCGCCGATGGCGCGCGGCCAGAAGTACTGGAGCTGGCGCAGCGCGGCGGAGTGGAAGGTGCGGGCCTGGACGCCCTCGGCGCCGAGCTGGCGCAGCCGGCCGCGCATCTCGCCGGCGGCGCGGGCGGTGAAGGTGACGGCGAGGACCTGCGCGGGGTGGTAGACGCCGCTGCGCACGCCGTAGGCGATCCGGTGGGTGATGGCCCGGGTCTTGCCGGTGCCGGCGCCGGCCAGCACGCAGACCGGGCCGTGCAGGGCGGTGGCCACGGCGCGCTGTTCGGGGTCGAGTCCGGCCAGCACGGCGTCCGCTCCGAGGGGGGCGAAGCCGTCGGGGCCGTGCTGCTGGCTGGGGCCGCCGAGGCCGGGGAGGTCATCCTGCATGCCTTCCATCCTCGCAGGCGCGCCGGACAGTCCGGACGGTGTTGTCCACAGCCCGGCCAGGATGATCGGATCGTCCCACTGTTGTCCGTCCCGGAATGGCGGCGGCCCTTCGGACGTTTGATCCGTGGGCTGCCCGCCCAGTCCGTCGACCGAAGGAGTCCCTCACCATGTCCGGCACCGTCACGATGTACAGCACGACCTGGTGCGGCTACTGCAACCGCCTCAAGAGCCAGCTGGACCGCGAGGGCATCGCCTACACCGAGATCAACATCGAGCAGGACCCGTCCTCGGCGTCCTACGTGGAGTCGGTGAACGACGGCAACCAGACGGTGCCGACGGTCGTCGTGGTCGGCGCCTCCGGCGAGCAGAGCGTGATGACCAACCCGAGCCTGCGCCAGGTCCAGGCCGCGCTGGTCTGACCACCCGAGGGACGGCCCGGCGGCCGGGCCCCGCTCCGACTCAGTCGGCCGGGGCCCGGTCGCCGAGTTCGTAGAGCAGCCGGGCCCGGTCGGCGGCGTAGCGGGTCTCCACCACCCGGATCGGGCCGCGCCGGTCGCGGGTGACGCGGGTGTTGACCAGCAGCGGCACGCCCGGGCCGAGTTCGAACCAGGCGGCTTCGGCGGGGTCGGGCATCCGGGCGGTGAGGTGGTCGGTGGCGGCGGTCTCGGTGCGGCCGAGGTCGGCCAGCGTCCGCTCGTCGCCGCCGGGGGCGGGCAGGTCCTCCATCAGCGCGGTGCCGGCGGCCAGTCCGGGCCGGTAGTGGCTGTCCTCGATGGCGTACGGCTCCTGGGCGACGCGGCAGAGCTGACGGCGCATCATGACGCTGTCCTCGGGCCGGAGGCCGAGCCAGTCGGCGATGTCGCGGCGGGCCCGGACGGCCCACACCTCGTACTCGAAGCTGAGGTCCACCCCGGCCGCGCGGGCCTCGGCGGCGTACTCCGCGCCGCCCATCGGCAGGGCGCCGCGGCGGTGCGGCCGGGTGTAGACCCGGTGGTCGTACCGGGAGCGCCGGCGCAGGTAGGTGCCCTTGCCCTGGACGCGCACCACCCGGCCCTCGTTGACCAGGACGTCGACGGCGAGGCGGACGGTGTTGCGGGCCACCCCGTACTGCTGTTCCAGGTCGCTCTCGACGGGGAGCCGGCCGTCGCCGTCCCACTCGCCGGAGTCGATGCGGTGGCGAAGGTCGGCGGCGAGGCGCTGGTACTTGGGCGGGGTCGCGGCGGCGCGGGGATTCGTCACGCGAGCGAATGTAGTCAGGCCGTTTGTGGCATTTCAGCGGAACCCGGCAACACCGGCCGGGGCGCTGTTCGGAACACCCCGGCGATTCCGCCCCACCGGGTTCGAACACTTCCGGTCGGCGGAGCGGGACCCGGCGAGTCGGCCGGGTCGGCCGGTAGCACCGCAGGGGCGCGCGGAATGCTCCGCGCGCCCCTGCGGTGACCGTTCGCTCACCAGCGGGCGGCCGCCGGCAGCGGTTCGCCGTACCAGATCTCGACCAGGTACCGGGCGATCGAGATGCCGGACGGCGGCAGGATCTCGCCGGCCGCCATGCCCGCCCGCAGTTCCTCCCGGGTGAACCAGCGGGCCTCGGACAGCTCCTCGCCGTCCACGGTGATCCCGGTGCCGTCCGGGTGGGCCCGGCCGAGGAAGCCCAGCATCAGGCTGGACGGGAACGGCCAGGGCTGGCTGGCCACGTACTCGACCTCGGCGACCCGGACGCCGGCCTCCTCGAACACCTCGCGGCCGACCGTCTGCTCGATCGACTCGCCGGGCTCGACGAACCCGGCCAGCGTGGACCAGCGGCCCTCCGGCCAGAGCGCCTGACGGCCCAGCAGGCAGCGGTCCTCGCCGTCGGTGATCAGCATGATCACCGCCGGGTCGGTGCGCGGGTAGTGCTCGGCCGCACAGGAGGTGCAGCGGCGCAGGTGGCCGGCCCCGGCCTTCTCGGTGCGGTGGCCGCACCGGGAGCAGAAGGTGTGCAGCCGGTGCCAGTGCTCCAAGGCGACCGCGTGCACCAGCAGCCCCGCGTCCCGGTCGGAGAGCGAGCCGCCGACCTCCCGCAGCCCGGCCGGGCGGGCGTCGCCGTCCAGTCGGCCGGGCAGCGACTCGCAGTCCAGCGCGAAGTGGTGGACGCCGTCGTCGTCGGTGCCCAGGAAGTACCGGTCGCCGCTCTGCGGGGCCTCGAAGGAGGGCAGCAGCACCAGTTCGGTGCCGCTGCCGGTGTCCACCACGAACGCCTCCCCGCCGGCGATCGGCAGCACCTTGGTGGTGGGGTGGCTCCAGGCCGCGGCCAGCCACGGCTCGTCCAGCCGGCGGTGCGCCGCCCGGTCCACCCCCGCGTGGGCCAGCGCGAGGTGCTTCGTGTCAGGGGCGCTGCTCAAACTCGTCCATCCCCGTTCGCTTCGGTAGGGCAGGTGCGGCAGGTGCGGTGTCGGTTCGGGACGGGCGCTCACGGCCGGAAGTTCTCCGCGAGGTCGCCCCACAGGTACGCGGAGGTCTCGACGCCCTTGCGGAGCAGGTCGAGCTCCACCTTCTCGTTGATGGAGTGCCAGCCGTCCGAGGGCACCGAGATGCCCAGGAACAGCACCGGCGCGCCCAGCACGTCCTGCAGGTCGGCGGCCGGTCCGGAGCCGCCCTCACGGGTGAACAGGATCTTCTGTTCGAAGGCCCGGCCCATCGCCCGGACGGTGGACTGCAGGGCGGGGTGGTCCAGCGGCGTCAGGCACGGGCGGGTCGCTCCGGGGAAGACGACCTCGTACCGGATGCCCGCCGGGACCTGCTCGGAAACCCAGGCGGCGACGGACTCCCGGACCTTCTCCACCTCCATGCCGGCGACCAGCCGGAAGGACAGCTTCAGGTGCGCCTCGGCCGGGACGATGGTCTTGCCGCCGGGGCCGGTGTAGCCGCCCCAGATGCCGTTGACCTCGGCGGTCGGCCGGGCCCAGACCCGCTCCAGGGTGCTGTAGCCGGCCTCGCCCTGGGTGCCGTACGACTTGGCGACCTTCAGCCACTGCGCCTCGTCGAAGGGCAGTTCGGCGAACAGCGCCCGCTCCTCGTCGGTGAGTTCGACGATGCCGTCGTAGAAGCCGGGCACCGCGACCCTGCGGTCCTCGTCGTGCAGGCCGGCGGCGAGCGCGGCGGCCACGTCGGCCGGGTTGGGGACGGCGCCGCCGAACGAGCCGGAGTGGATGTCGCTGTCCGGGCCGTACAGGTCGATCTGGCAGTCCGCCAGGCCGCGCATGCCGGTGCACACGGTCGGGGTGGTCTCGGACCACATGCCGGTGTCGGAGATGATCACCACGTCGGAGGCGAGCCGGTCGGCCTCGCGGCGCACCAGGGCGGCGAAGTTCGGCGAGCCGGACTCCTCCTCGCCCTCGATCAGCAGCTTGAGGTTGACGGCCGGCGCGGTGCGGCCGGTGGCGGCGAGGTGGGCGCGCACGCCGAGGGTGTGGAAGAAGACCTGGCCCTTGTCGTCGGCGGCGCCGCGCGCGTACAGCCGGCGGCCGATCACGGTGGGTGTGAACGGCTCGGTGTCCCAGCCGTCCTCCTTGGCGGCGGGCTGCACGTCGTGGTGGCCGTAGACCAGCACGGTCGGCGCGCCCTCGTCGCCGGACGGCCACTCGGCGAAGACCGCGGGCAGCCCGTCCGTCTCCCACACCTCGGCGACCGGGAAACCGGTCGCACGCAGCTTCTCGACCAGCCACTCGGCGGAGCGGCGGACCTCTCCGGCCCGGCCGGGGTCGGCGGAGACGGAGGGGATGCGCAGCCAGTCGGCGAGCTCGGCCAGGAAGGCGTCCTCGTGCTGGTCGATGAAGGAGCGGACGGCGCTGTCCGGGGTTTTCGTCATACGGCCGACTTTAGTTCGCCCGGACGGGTCCGTGCCCACGGCCCACCCTTGCCGTGAGCACGGTCACCCTTCACTCCGCCGGGCCTCAGGCGGCCCGGCGGCCCAGCGCGATCCTGGACCGGGTGAGCAGCGCCGCGAGCAGCACCGCCACCACCGGCAGACCGACCACCATGGCGGCCAGTTCGGCCCACGGGATCGCGATCACCGGGTCGGGGGCCGGCTGGTCCGGCGGCAGCCAGCTCGCCCGGTCCTTCGCCTCGAAGATGCGCAGCGCGATCGACGGGACGGCGCCGCAGAACAGGCCGAGCACCGAGCCCATCGCGGCGATCACGCCGCACTGGAAGCCGGACAGCCGGCGCCGGATGCCGCCGCTCGCGCCGACCGCGGCCAGCGTGGCGAGGTCCTGCTGGGAGTCCGCGGCGGCCAGGCCGGTGGCGATGCCGGCCGCGCCGAGCGCCACCAGTCCGGCGAACACCGTCAGGCCGACGGTGATCAGGTCGACGTCCGGGTGGAAGCCCCGCTCGACCGTGAGTATCGCGTTGTCGTCCAGCTTGGCCAGCGAGCCGTTGGCCTTCTGGTACGCCTTGTCGGACGGCTCCGCGGCGGGCATCCAGAGCGAGCCGGCCGCCCGGGTGCCCAGGCCGATCTTCTCGGCGGTCTGGCGGGTCATCATGGCGTTGCCGAACGGCGTCGGGGCGTGCACCTGGACCGCGTCCGCCAGCAGGTGGCGCTCCGCCGGCCGGTAGTTGTTGTCCTCGCGCATCTTCTTCTGGTCGAACGGGTCGGTGACCAGCAGGTCGACCTTGCCGTTCTCCACGTAGTCGGGCCGGAACACCAGGATCCTGCCGTCGGCGAGGGCCTGCTCGGCGGCCTGGTCACGCACCCCGAACAGGGTGTGCAGCAGGGCCGCGTCGCCGACCAGGGTTTCGCCGAACATGGTGCTCCGGCGCTCCCCGCGGTCCCGGTTCACCGCACAGCGGGGGTCGGTGTGCAGGCGCTCGAACTCCTCGGGGGTGCGGGCCGCGTCGGCCGGGCAGCGCTTGGACTCCGGCAGTACGACCTGGACCCAGCCGCAGGGCGCGCCGGGGTTGCACTTGGCGGTCGGCGTCGCGTCCCACACGTCGGCGCGCTCGCCGAGGTCGGGGATGTTGCCCTCGACCACCTCGCGCATCATCGGCAGCCGGTTCTGGTCGGCGGTCGGCCCCCAGCCGGCGTACAGCGCGATGGTGTTCGGGGGCGCCGACGGCAGGTAGTCGCGGCGCTGCTGCTCGGTGCTGCTGGTGGTGTAGATGCCCACGGCGACGGCGCCGGCCACGGCGGCCATCACGGCGGCCACCGCCGGGGCGGTGCGGCCGCGGTGGCGCACCGAGTCGCGCAGCGCCAGGCGCGGGCTGAGCGGCAGGTGGCGGCCGAGCCGGCCGAACAGGCCGATCAGCATCGGGGTGCACAGCAGCATGCCGAGCTCGGCGATCACCGAGCCGCCGAGCAGGCCGTAGACCACGGCGGTGCCGGTGGTCGCGCAGGCCAGCGCCAGGGCGGCGCCGCCGCCGATCATGATCAGGCCGAGCACGGCGACGATCCGGCTGGGGGGCTTGGTGCCGCCGCGTCCGGTGAGCGCCACCACGACGTCCTGCCGGGCGGCCTGGAAGGCGGGCACCACGGCCGCGAGCAGGCCGGTGACCAGGCCGACCACGGCGATCGCCAGCAGGTCGAGCGGCTGCAGGTCGAAGTGGCCGAAGCGGCGGCCGGCGAACTGTTCGGCGTTGTCGCGGAACACCGCGACCAGCAGGATCGCGAGCACCAGGCCGGTCAGCGCGCCGGTCACGCCGAGCACCACTCCGCCGCCGAGCACCACGGCGCGCACGTGCCCGCGGTCGCCGCCGCCGGCGGCGAGCAGGCCGAGCTGGCGGCGCGAGCGGCGGGCGCCGACCGCGAAGGCCGGTCCGGCGAGCAGCACGATCTCCAGCAGGGCCATGCCGACCACGGTGCCGACGATCGCAATGGTCATCTTGTCGATGCCGCCGTAGGTCTGCCGCCCGGGCTGCTGGTACAGCGGCACCTCGGAGCGGGCGGGCGGGTCCATCAGGACGGCCTTGGAGCTGACCGCCAAGCCGTACTTGTTGAGCTCCAGCACCTTCGGCCAGTCCAGCGCGGCCGCTCCGGCGGGCAGCTGGACCAGCCAGGTGTCGCGGCTCTCCGGGGCGGCCGCCCGCTCCGGGTCGGCCTGCGCCAGCGGGGCGATCACGCTGCCGGGGCGGGCGAACAGTTCGACGCGCTTGAGGTCGGCGGGGATCTCGACGACGGCCGTGATGGTGAACGGCTTGGACTCCAGGCCGTGGATCGCGGTGGAGTCGCCGAGCCGCAGCCCGGACTGGTTCAGGAACTCCTGGGTGGCGGCCATCTCGTTCGGCTGGGCCGGGACGGTGCCGCGGAGCCTGTTCACCATGCCGTGCCACACCGGGTCGGACAGATCGACCTCGACGGCCTCGGCCGTCATCCGGCCCTCTTTGGTGGTGACCGTGGTGCGCGGCCCGGCGGGCATCGGCACCAGCTTGGTGCCGGCCGGGAGCAGTTCCTTGATCAGGTCGGCGGGCTCGGTGTCCGCGCTGCGCTTCTCCTCCGGGGTCTTCGTCCGCGGCTGTCCGTCGCGGCCGGGCCCGCCGACCTGGGTCTCGTCGTCGGGGTTGGGCGCCTGCAGCACGATGTCGCCGCGCTGGGCCACGCCGATCCGGGCGTCGGCGGTGCCCATCACCCGGGCGACCTTCTCGCTCGGTTCCAGCTGGGCGCTGCGGGCGACCACGTCGACGCCGGCCACGCCGAGGATCGGCAGCGCGATCATCGCCACCACCAGGGCGCTGCGGCCCTTGGCGCGCATGGCGTCGCGGCGGGCGATCCGCAGGGCTGCCCGCCAGGCGGTCAGCCTCACTGGTCCTTGCCCTTCAGCGCGTTGGCGGCGGCGGTGACCAGCAGGGTGCCGGCGTCCTGCCGGGCGGTCTCGTCGACCAGCAGGCCGTCGCGCAGGAACACCACCCGGTCCGCCCAGGCGGCGTGCCGGGCCTCGTGGGTGACCATCATGGCGGCGGCGCCGGCGTCGCAGCGGGCGCGCAGCACGGCGAGCACGGATTCGCCGGTGGTGGAGTCGAGGGCGCCGGTGGGCTCGTCGGCGAGCACCAGGCGGCGGTCGCCGATCAGGGCGCGGGCGATGGCGACGCGCTGCTGCTGGCCGCCCGACATGTCGTCGGGGAAGCGGTCGGCGAGCTCGGCGATGCCGAGCTCCTCCAACGCGGCGAGCGCCTCCTTGCGGGCGGCGCGGGCGGACACCCCGTCGAGCTCGCGGGGCAGCGCGATGTTCTCGGCGGCGGTGAGCGCCGGGATCAGGTTGTAGTCCTGGAAGACGTAGCCGACGGAGCGGCGGCGGACCGCGGCGAGCTTCTTGCGGTCGAGGCTGCCGAGCACGATCCCCTCGACCAGCACCTGGCCGCCGCTCGGGCTGTCGAGGCCGCCGGCCAGGGTCAGCAGGGTGGACTTGCCGGAGCCGGAGGGCCCCATCACGGCGACCAGTTCGCCCGGGTACACCTTCAGGTCGACGGCGCGCAGCGCGTGCACCTCGGCCGCGCCGTGGCCGTGCACCCGGCTCACCCGGTCCAGGTGCAGCACGGGCTGAGCCGGCTTGAGTTGTTCGGTCATCGCTCCCCCAGGAGTTTCAGAGGCGGCCGCGGGCGCGGCTCTTGACGGCGCGGCGCGCGGGCGGCGCGGCGCCGGGTTCGGCCGTGGCAGCGGCCTGTCGCTCGGCGTACTGGCCGAGCCGGGATTCGCAGTGGTCCAGCCAGCGGATCTCCGCCTCGGTCTGGAAGATCAGCTGCTCCAGCACCAGCAGCCAGGCCAGGTCCGCGCCGTCGCCGGTGTCGGCGGCCAGCGCCCGGCCCTTGAGCCGGGTGTAGTCCTGCAGCGCCTTCATGCTGTGCCGGCGCTGGCCCTGGACGACGCCGGTGACGTCCACTCCCGGGACGGTCACCGCCATCGCCAGCTTGATCGCCAGTTCGTCGCGCGGCGGATTGGTGCGCGGCACCGGGGTGTCGAACCAGCGGCGCAGTTCCACGCGTCCCTCATCGGTGACGGCGTAGAACTGGTGGCCCTCGTCGTCCTCGCCCGCGGACTCGACCAGGCCGTCGCGCTCCAATCGGCCCAGGGTGGTGTAGACCTGGCCGACGTTCAAGGGCCAGGTCGCCCCGGTGCGGGCCTCGAACTCGGATCGCAGCTGGTAGCCGTAGCGCGGGCCCTGGTCGAGCAGGGCGAGCAGGCCGTGACGGATCGACATACCGAGTATGTATACCCGGTATGGTCGGGCGGCTCAAGCCGCGCCCCCGCCGTTCGGGGCCGCCGTCCCGTTCACCCCCACCCGGTACGGTCGGCTCCGTGACCACTCTGCGGATCGCCACGTTCAACCTGCTGCACGGCCAGCCGGTCGCCGCCGACGGCAGCCCCGCGCCCTACCCGGTCGAGCCGGGCGCCCCGCTGGCCGATGCCGTCGCCGCGCTGGACGCCGACGTGCTCGCCCTCCAGGAGGTCGACCGCGGCCAGCGGCGCTCCGGCCGCACCGATCAGGCGGCAGTCGCCGCCAAGGCGATGGGCGCCGCCGACTGGCGCTTCGCCGCCGCGCTGCACGGCACGCCCGCCCCCTCGGCCGGCTGGGTCACCGACCCGGCCGTCCCGGGCCTCCAGGTGTACGGGCCCGCCGAGGCGGACGACGGCGCCGAGCGGCCCGCGTACGGCACGGCGCTGCTGACCCGGCTGCCGGTGCTGCACTGGCGGGCCCGCCGGTTCGCCCCCGCGCCGTTCGGGCTGCCGCTGCGGGTGGCCGGGCGGCGCGGGCTGACCGCGGTGCCGGACGAGCCGCGGGCCGCGCTGGCGGCGGTGCTGGCCGGACCGGCCGGGGAGTTCACCGTGGTCGCCGCGCACCTGTCGTTCGTGCCGGGCTGGAACGTCGCGCAGCTGGCCGCGATCCGCCGTTGGATCGCCGACCTGCCGCAGCCGTACCTGGTGCTCGGCGACTTCAACCTGATCGGCGCGGTGCCGCGCACGGTGCTCGGCTCGGCGCACGCGATCCAGCGCACCGCGGCCCGGGAGCGCGTCCGCACCGCCCGCCGCACCCGCCTGCAGGGCTGGTACGACCTGGCCCGCACCCCCACCTACCCCTCGCACCGGCCGACCGTGCAGTTCGACCACATCCTGGGCATCGGCGTGCCGCGCAGCACGGTCGGCTCGGTGTCGGCGCCGCGCACCGGGGTGTCCGACCACCGGCCGCTGGTGGTGGAGATCGACGTCCGACGGGCCGGCTAGCGGGTCCGCCCGACCGGAGCCCCGGCCTGCTGCTGGGCGGGCAGCAGCACCGGGTCGAACTGGAGCATCAGCATGGCCGCGTCGTCGCCGAGCTTGTGCCCGACGTGCCGGACCACGTCGTCGTGCAGGCGGCGCAGGACCTCGACGGGGCCGCTGTCGGCGAGCAGCGGCAGCCGGTCGGTGAGCGGGTAGAAGGCGCCGCGGTGGTCGCGGGCCTCGATGACGCCGTCGGTGTACAGCAGGATGCGGTCGCCGGGTTCGGCGGCGAGCCGCTGGAGCGGCGGGCAGACGTCGCCGGGGTCGAGCACCCCGAGCGGCGGGACGGTCTCGTCGGCGGCCAGCAACCGGGGCGCGTCCTCGCCGCGGAGCAGGACGGGCGCGGGGTGGCCGCAGTTGGCGATCTCCAGGGCGCCGTCGGGGCGGACCCCGAGCAGCACCAGGGTGACGAACTCCTCCTCCACGCCGGGGTGGTCGTTCTCGTGCAGGGCACGGTCCAGGCTGACGGCGAGCCAGCCCGCCACCCGGTCCAGCTCGGGCTCCTGGTGGGCAGCCTCGCGGAACGCGCCGAGCACGGCTGCGGCGGTCTCCACCGCGGCCAGGCCCTTGCCGCGGACGTCGCCCATCACGGCGCGCACCCCGTGCCGGGTGTTGACCACCTCGTACAGGTCGCCGCCGATCGAGGCGTGCGCGGCGGCGGCGGCGTAGCGGACCGCGGCGCGCACCGGCCCGACCCGTTCGGGTACCGGGCGCAGCAGCACCCGGCGGGCGACCTCGGCGACCAACTGGGCTTCGGCGAGGGCGAGTTCCTGACGCAGCCGGAGGGTGGCGCTGAGGTGGCCGATGCCGGCGATCAGCACGATCGCGGCGACGGTGGCGGTGTGCACGGACTGGCCGAGCACGTCGTTGTACCAGGCCATGCCGAAGGCGCACAGCTCGGCGAGCGCGCCGGTCAGCAGCGGGTACCAGGTCCGCCGGGAGACGACGGCGGCGAGGGCGGGGACGGCGGTCAGTGCGGGTTCGACGGTGACCTGGCTGTTCGTCAGCAGGTCGAGGGAGACCACCAGGGCCATGCCGATCAGCGGCAGGGCGTGCGAGGTCTTGGGCCATGTGCCGGTGACGGTGTTGGGTACCGGCCCTGGGGTGGGGCCGTGGAGGACGTCCCTGATCCATCCGGTCGCGCTCAACGTCGGTCTCTCCAGCGGAAGGTGCGGGTGCTGCGGCACCTGCGGGTCTGACGGGAGGTCAGGGGGTCGGGGCCCTGACGGCGGCCGGAGTACGGGAGGATGACCGGTTACCGACCCCACAATAGGCACGAAACGTGCAGGGCGCACAGGTTTCGCTTGATCTCGTGACGGGTTGAATGCTCTGAGTGACTCTTTTCTACCTATTCCCGATCAGAAGATCGCTCAACTCTTTTCGGCCGGGAAGTCCTGACGGTGTTTCGATCCGGCCGCTGCGCACGTAGCAGAACGAGGCCGTGACCTGCTCCACCGGAACGCCCGCCTGCTCGGCCCAGGCGAGGCGGTAGACGGCGAGCTGCAGCGGGTCGCCGCTGTCCTCCCGGCCGGTCTTCCAGTCCACCACCTCGTAGCGCGGTGACCCTGCGCCACCGTCCGCGTCCCGGTAGACCGCGTCGATCCGGCCGCGCACCACCCGTCCCGCCAGCACCAGTTGGAACGGCGCCTCGACCCGGTACGGGGTGCGGCCGGCGTACGGGCCGCGCAGGAACGCCTCCTTGAGGCGCTCCAGGTCGCGCTCGCCCTCGATCTCCTCGGCGTCCAGGCCGGGCAGCGCGTCCGGGCCGAGCAGCAGCGGCTGGTCGAAGCGGGCCTGCACCCAGGCGTGGAAGCGGGTGCCGCGGCGGGCGGCGGGCGCGGGCGGGCGGGGCATCGGGCGGGCGAGTTCGCGGGCGAAGCCGTCCGGGTCGGCGGCCAGCCGCATCAGCTCGGTGGCGGACAGCGAGGCGGGCAGCTCGACCTCCCGGACGGTGCGCCGGGAGCGCTCCAACTCGCCGAGCAGCGCCGTCAGGTCGCGGTCCCAGGAGGCCACCAGCCGCTGGTCCTCCACCCCCAGCTGCTCCGGCTCGGCTGCGGGCGCACCGGCCAGGCGGTGGCGGACCACGTCCGCGACCCGGCGGCGGGCGTGCTGCGCGGACGGGTCCAGCGGCAGCGGCCAGGGGGTCTCCACGGACACGTCGAACGCCGGGTTCTGCGCGTCGTCCGCCGGCGCCTCGGCCCACTGCTCGACCTCGCCGTTGCCGGGCCGCTCGGCGTGCGCGCGCAGCTTCAGCAGGAAGTCCGACGGTCCGCGGCGGCGCTTCTGCGAGGGCCCCCACCAGTGGCCGGAGGCCAGCAGCAGCGACCTCGGGCGGGTGAACGCGACGTAGCCGAGCCGCAGTTCCTCCACCTCGGCGTGGTGGGCCATCTCCTTCTTGAACAGGCCCATGCCCTTGGCGTTCCACGCCGGGTCGGCGGGCAGCGTGGCGGCGTCGCCGCGCAGCGCGTGCGGCAGCACCTTGCGGGTGGAGGTCCAGCGCTCCCGGCCCTGCCCGGACGGGAAGCCGCCCTTGACCAGGCCGGGCACGGCGACCACGTCCCACTCCAGGCCCTTGGACTTGTGCGCGGTGAGCACCTTGACGGTGTCCTCGCCGCCGGGCAGCCCGGCGTCCAGGCCGCGCTCGTACTCCTGGGCGGCCCGCAGGAAGGCCAGGAAGGCGGCCAGGCCCGGGTCGCCGTCCAGGTCGGCGAAGGACGCGGCGATGTCCAGGAAGGAGTGCAGGGTCTCCCGGCGGCGGGCGGCCAGCGCCAGCGGGGAGGCGGAGAGTTCGACCTCCAGGCCGGTGACGGTCAGCACCCGGTGCAGCACGTCCATCAGCGGCTCGGCCAGCGCCCGGCGCAGGTCGCGGATCTCCCGCGCGAAGCGGGCGAACCGCACCCGGGCCTCCGGGGAGAACGGCAGCTCGTCGGGCTGCTCGGCGTCCACGAAGGTCTCCAGCGCGTCGGCCAGCGACACCACCTCGGTGGGGTCGGTCTCGGCGACGGCGGCGGCGAGGGGGTCCTGGTCGCCGAGCCGGGCGGTGCGCACCAGGTCGGCGGCGCGGCGGCCGAGCAGCGCCAGGTCGCGCGGGCCGATCCGCCAGCGCGGGCCGATCAGCAGGCGCACCAGGGCGGCGTTCGCGGTCGGGTCCTGCAGCACCTCGCAGACCGCCACCAGGTCGGCGACCTCCGGGAGTTGCAGCAGCCCGCCGAGGCCGACCACCTCGACCGGGACGCTCCGCGCCACCAGCGCGGCGTGGATGTCGGGGAAGGCGGCGCCGGCCCGGCAGAGCACGGCGATCCGGCCGGGCGCGGTGCCGGTGCGCACCAGGTGGGCGATCGAGTCGGCCAGCCAGTCCACCTCCTCGGCGTGGGTGGGCAGCAGCGCGGCCCGCACGAATCCGTCGAGTTCGGCGCCGGGCGCGGGCCGCAGCGCCTCCACGCCCTCGTGCATCTCGCGTAGGTCAAAGGCCAGTTCGTTGGCGAAGGCGAGCAGCCGGCCGCCGCTGCGGCGGTTCTCGCTGAGCGCGAAGCGGTGCGCGGGGCTGCCGTCGGCCTGCGGGAAGTGGTGCGGGAAGTCGTCCAGGTTGGCGACCGAGGCGCCGCGCCAGCCGTAGATCGCCTGGCAGGGGTCGCCGACCGCGGTGACGGGGTGTCCGGCGCTCTCGGAGCCGCCGAACAGGCCGGCCAGCATCAGGCGCTGGGCGACCGAGGTGTCCTGGTACTCGTCCAGCAGCACCACCCGGTACTGCTCGCGCAGCAGCCGGCCGACCTCGGGGCGCTGCTGGGCGAGCCGGGCGGAGGCGGCGATCTGGTCGCCGAAGTCGAGCAGGCCGAGCTTCTGCTTGCGGGCCCGGTAGTCCTCGACCAGGTGCAGCAGCTCCTGCCGGCCGCGGGCGGCCTTCGGGACGGCCCGCAGGTCCTCGTTGGAGAGCTTCAGCACGGCCAGCTCGTCGAGCAGGTGCTCGTCCCAGTCCCGCAGCCGCGAAGGCTCGACCAGGTGCTCGGCCAGTTCGGAGTCGAGGGCGATCAGTTCGGCGACCAGCGAGGAGAAGGTGCCGGTGAGCGCCGGGTACGGGCCGCGGGCCTGGCGCAGCACCCGGGCGGCGAGCTGGAAGCGGGTGGCGTCGGCGAGCAGCCGGACGTCGGGCTCGATGCCCAGCCGCAGGCCGTGCTCCTTGAGCAGGGTGCCGGCGAAGGCGTGGTACGTGGAGATCTGCGGGTCGCCGAGCGCGTCGTCCTCGCGCACGCCGGCCCGCAGCAGCGAGGCGCGGACGCGTTCGGCGAGCTCGCCCGCGGCCTTGTTGGTGAAGGTCAGGCCGAGCACCTGCTCGGGGCGCACCGCGCCGGAGCCGACCAGCCAGACCACCCGGGCTGCCATCACGGTGGTCTTGCCGGAGCCCGCGCCGGCCACGATCACGCCCGGGGCCATGGGCGCGCCGATGGCCGCCAACTGCTCGGCGTTGAACGGGATGCCGAGGAGTTCGCGGAGCTGGGCCGGGTGGTTCAACGGCTCAGTCGACGACATGCCGGCCGTCCCGCTGCGCGGAGCAGCTGCCGCGGAACGCGCAGCGGCCGCAGCGCTCGCCCGCGGTGGGGGTGAACCTCTCGGCGAGCACCCGGCCGGCGGTGTCGGCGAGCAGGTTCTCGATCCACGGGTCGCCGTCGGGCGGCAGCTGCTGCTGCACCTTGGGGGCCTCCGGGTCGCCCTTGGCGGGCTCCCGCAGGTGGACCAGTTCGGCGCCGCCGGGGGCGGCGCCCTGCTCGAAGCCGGGCAGGCCGTCGAGCGCGCCGCCGCGCACCGCCAGCTGGTAGACGGCGAGCTGGCGGTGCTCGGGCAGCGACTTGTCGGTGGGGATCTGCTTGCCGGTCTTGAAGTCGACCACGTACGCGCGGCCCACCCGGTCGGCCTCGACCCGGTCCATCGAGCCGCGGATGCGCACCGCGACGCCGCCGACGTCCAGGGTGAGGTCGAAGCCGTGCTCGGTGGCGACGGTGGTGCGGTCGCGTTCCAGCACGTGCCAGCGCAGGAAACGCTCCAGGGCGGCCCGGGCCTCGGTCTTCTCCTGCTGGGACTTCCACGGCGCGTCGAACGCGAGGGCGTCCCAGACGGTGTCCAGGCGCTCCATCAGCACGGCCAGGTCGGCGGGGGTGCGGCCGGAGCCGACCTCGTCGGCGAGGGCGTGCACCACGTTGCCGAAGCCCTGGGCGGCGGAGGCGGTCCGCCCCGCCTTCACGTCCTTCTCCAGGAACCACTGCAGCGCACAGGACTCCAGCTGCTCCAGGCCGCTGCCGGACAGCCGCACCGGCAGCCCGGGCTCGCGCAGCGGCTCCGGCGCGGCGGTGGCGTCGACCAGGCCCCACCACTGGTCGGGGTGGGCGGCGGGGACCAGCGGGCGGCCCTCCTCGTCGAGCGCCCCGGCCAGTGTGGCGAGCCGCTCGGCGGCGGCCCGGCGCAGCTGCGGGGAGCGCGCCGGGTCGACGGTGACCGCGCGCAGCTCGGCGACCAGCGCGGACACCGCGAGCGGGCGGCGCGGCCGGGCGGTGACGTCGGCGACCTTCACCTGCGGGACGCGCTCCAGCACCCGGCCGGTGCGCGGATCGAGGGTCTCGCGGTACAGCTCGCGCAGGAACCGGGACGGCTCGTCGCCGTCCTCGGCGGGCGCCTTGACGGCGGTGACCACCAGGCGTTCCTTGGCGCGGGTCGCGGCGACGTAGAACAGCCGGCGCTCCTCGGCGAGCAGCGCGGCGGGCGACAGCGGCTCGGCGAGGCCGTCGCGGCCGATCCGGTCGGCCTCCAGCAGCGAGCCGCGGCGGCGCAGGTCGGGCCAGAGGCCCTCCTGGACGCCGGCCACCACGACCAGCCGCCACTCCAGGCCCTTGGAGCGGTGCGCGGTCATCAGCCGGACGGCGTCGGGGCGGTGGGCGCGCACGTGCAGGGTGTCGGCGGCGATGTCCTGGGCCTCGACCTCGGCGAGCAGGTCGAGCGCGCCGCGGTGCCCGGACACCCGCTCCTCGGCCCGGGCGGCGGTCTCGAACAGCGCGCACAGCGCGTCCAGGTCCCGGTCGGCGTTGCGGCCGACCGCGCCGCCGCGCAGCGCGGCCCGCTCCAGGCGTTCGCGCCAGCGCCGGGAGCCGTCCCACAGCTCCCACAGCGCGTCCTCGCCGGACGCGCCGCCCGCCAGCAGCTCGCGGACCTTGCGCAGCAGCACGCCGAACTCGTAGGCGCGCCGGGCGTACGGGGCGTCCAGCAGGGCGAGCAGCTCGGGCCGCTCCAGCGCCTCGCGGACGAGTTCCTCGGCGGGGCGGACCACGCCGGCCACCCCGTCCTCGGCCAGGGCCCGGCGCTCCTCCTCGCGCAGGGTGCGGCCGAGCCGGCGCAGGTCGGAGCCGTCCAGGGCGGCGAGCGGGCCGGTGAGCAGGGTGTGCGCGAGGTCGGCGCTCAGCGCGCCCTCGCCCTCGGCGCACACCCGCAGGGCCAGCAGCAGCGGGGTGACGGCGGGTTCCTCGCGCAGCGGCAGGTCGTCGCCGTCGATCTCCAGCGGCACGCCGGCGGCGGCCAGCGCGCGGCGCACGCCCGGTATCGACCGGGAGCCGGCCCGCACCAGCACCGCCATCTCGCCCCAGGGGACGCCGTCCTCCAGGTGGGCGCGGCGCAGCAGGTCGGCGACCGAGTCGAGCTCGGCGCCGGGCGTCGGATAGGTGTACACCTCGACGCCGCCGCCCTCCCGGGAGGGCAGCAGGGCGCGGTGCGCGGCGAGCTTGTCGGCGGGGAGGCGGCCCATCGGCATCCGGCGGGCGAGCTCCCGGGAGGCGGCCAGCAGCACCGCTCCGGAGCGCCGGGACACCCGCAGCACCTTGACCTCGGCGGGCCGGCCGTCGGTCTGCCGGAACGCGTCGGGGAACTCCAGGATGCCGTTCACGTCGGCGCCGCGGAACGCGTAGATCGACTGGTCGGGGTCGCCGACCGCCACCAGGTCCCGGCCGCCGCCGGCCAGCCGCTGCAGCAGCCGCACCTGGGCCGGGTCGGTGTCCTGGTACTCGTCGACGAACACCACGTCGTAGCGGTCGCGCAGCCGGTCGGCGACGTCCTCGCGTTCGGCGAGCAGCACGGCGCGGTGGACGAGCTCGGCGTAGTCGAGGACGCCGCGCAGGTCGAGCACGTCAAGGTACTCGGCCAGGAAGTGCGCGGCGGCGGCCCAGTCGGGGCGCTGGACGCCCTCCGCGAAGCGCAGCAGCTCCTCCTCGCCGAGACCGAGCTCACGGCTGCGGGCGAGCACCGCGCGGACCTCGTCGGCGAAACCGCGGGTGGTCAGGCAGGCCCGCAGGTCGAGCGGCCAGCGGATGGTCGCGGTGCCCGCCCTGGCGTCCTCGGCGCCGCCGGCCAGCAGCTCGCGGACCATCACGTCCTGCTCGGGGCCGGACAGCAGCCGCAGCGGCTCGGCGTACTCCTCGGGCGGCTGGTGGGCGCGCAGCAGGGCGTAGCAGAACGAGTGGAAGGTGGTGGCCTGCGGGACGGTGGTGCCGATCCGGGCGGTCATCCGGTCGCGCAGCTCCATCGCCGCCTTGCGGCTGAAGGTGAGAACCAGCACACGGTCGGGCGCGGCGCCCTCCGCGATCCGCCGGGCGACCGCCTCGACCAGCGTGGTGGTCTTGCCGGTGCCGGGCCCGGCGAGCACCAGCAACGGCCCCGACGCGTGCTCGACCACCGCCTGCTGGAAGGCGTCCAGCACGGGCGGTTCGGGCTGCGCGAGGGGGCTGCGCACCAGGCGGAACGGTGAGGTCACTGCGGTCCAGGGTCGTACGGCGGTTCAGTGGCGGGCGGATCGGCGAAGGACTCTCCGGGGAACGAGCCCGCCGCATCGAGCCTACGATCCTGCACCCACAGACCCCTCCGGCGCACCTTCCCCGGTCAGGCGGTCGGGCGGTCAGGCGTCCGGAGCGGTCCCGTCCCAGCGCGCCGCCCGCAGGTCGACCCGCGGCTCGCCGGCCGCCGTGCGCAGCGGGGTGCCCTCGGCGCGGTACTCGGGCAGCGCCCGGTGCTCGTGGCCGGGCAGCGGCCGCCCGTCCGCGCGGATCACCCGCCACCAGGGCACCGAACCGCCGTACATCGCCATCACCCGGCCGACCTGGCGGGGGCCGCCGCGGCCCAGGTACTCGGCGACGTCGCCGTAGGTCATCACCCGGCCCGGCGGGATCCGTTCGGCCAGGTCGAGCACGGCCTCCGCGTACGGCGGGATCTCGGGCACCTCGTCCTGCTCGGTCATCCGCCGCATTCTTCCTCATCCGGTCGATTTCCAGCACCCCGTGCGAGCGATGCGGCGCGCGGGATACTGCCCCTGGACCGCACCGGCGTTCCGGGCATGGCAGCATCTTCGGGGCAGTGCGACACGCGAGGGAACAAGACCAGATGACCGGGACGGCTGAATTGAACGTGGACAAGGGCTCCGAGGAGTCCGCCACCGACGGTTCCGCCCCGCGGGCGCAGGACGCCCCGCCGGTCGACCTGCGCCACCGGGCGCGGGACGCGCACCACACGGGGGAGGACGCGGTGGCCGCTCAGCTGCCGCCGGACGACGGGTCGGACCGTCCGGGCACACCGGACCGGCCGCCGGAGCGACCGGGCCAGCACCAGGACGAGCAACCCGGCGGGCATCCCGCCGGCGAGCGGACCGAGGAAGGGACCGAGGCCGAGGAACCGGCCGGCGACTACCTGGCGGTCGACGAACCGCTGCTGCCGCCGCGCGCCCACCGGCCCTCGGACCTGCTGCGCTTCCTCGCCGGGCTGCTCGGCATCGTCGCGGTGTTCGTGCTGGCGCAGGTGGCGGTCTCCACCACCAGCGGCATCGAGAACGACATCACGGTCAACGCCAAGCGGATCCCCGACCTGCTGTCCACCATCTCCGCGCTGGTCTCCTCGGTCGCGGTGCTGGCGGTGCCGCTGGCCTTCGCGGTGGAGCGGCTGATCAAACGCGACGGCCTGCGGGTCGCCGACGGCGTGCTGGCCTCGGTGCTCGCCTACGGCGTCTCGCTGGGCGTCGACTGGTGGGTCGCGGCCAGCGCCCCCGAGGAGATCCGCAACGCGCTGACCCAGTTCCCGCCGGGCCACGAGGAGACCCTCACCGACCCGGTGCACGGCTACCTCGCCCCGGTGATCGCTTACATGACGGCCGTCGGCATGTCGAGCCGACCGCGCTGGCGGGTCGCGCTGTGGATCGTGGTGATCCTCTCCGGCGCGACCGAACTCGTCAACGGCTACACCACCCCGCTGTCGCTGCTGCTCACCGTGCTGATCGGCTGGTCGGTCGCGTACGGCACGCTGTACGCGATCGGCTCGCCGAACATCCGGCCGACCGGGCAGCACCTGATGATCGGCCTGCGCAAGGTCGGCTTCACCCCGTCCGCCGCGCACACCGCCCCCGACGGCCCCGGCGGCACCCGCCGCTACCTGGTCGTCCAACAGCAGGGGCCGCTGCTGGACGTGCACATCATCGACCGCGAGCAGCAGGCCTCCGGCTTCTTCTACCGGGCCTGGCGGCGGCTGCGGCTGCGCTCGGTCGCGGTCCGCCGCAGCCCGCAGTCACTGCGCCAGGCACTCGAACAGGAGGCGCTGATCGCCTACGCGGCCGCCGCCTCCGGGGCCCGCGCCCCGCAGCTGGTCGCCACCTCCGAACTCGGCCCGGACGCCGCGATCCTGGTGTACGAGAACGTGGCCGGCCGCACCCTGGACGAGCTCGCCGACGAGGAGGTCACCGACGCGGTGATGGCCTCGTTCTGGACCTCGGTGTCCACCCTGCACGAACGCCGGATCGCGCACCGCCGGCTCACCGGCGAGTCCCTGCTGGTGGTGGACGACCGCACCGGCTGCCTGATCAACCTGTCCGGCGGCGACATCGCGGCCGGCGACCTGACGCTGCGCATCGACGTCGCGCAGCTGCTCACCACCTTCGCGCTGCGCACCGGCCCGGAGCGGGCGGTGGCCGCCGCCACCGAGGTGCTCGGCCCGGCCCGGGTCGCCGAGGCGCTGCCGCTGCTGCAACCGGTCGGCCTGAGCCGGCAGACCCGCGGCGACCTGCAGCGGATGACCAAGGAGCGGAAGGCCGCCGCGAAGGCGCTGGCGCTCAAGCAGGTCGCGTCGGGCGAACGCACCCAGCAGCAGGCCGAGGAGGACATCGCGCAGGCCAACGAGGACCTGCTGGCCAAGCTGCGCGGGCAGATCCTGCAGATCGCCCCCGAGGCACCGATGGCCCCGGCCAAGCTGGAGCGGCTCAAGCCGAAGACGCTGATCATGCTGGTGGCGCTGACCTTCGCCGCCTACCTGGCGCTGACCACGATCCGGCCGGACCAGTTCAAGGTCTCCCAGATGAACTGGGCCTGGGCGGCGGCCGCGCTGGCCGCCGCGGCCGCCTCGTACGTGGCGGCGGCGATGAGCCTGACCGGGTTCGTCCCGGAGAAGCTGCCGTTCGGGCGGACGGTCGCGGCGCAGGTCGCGGGGTCGTTCGTGAAGCTGGTCGCCCCGGCGGCGGTCGGCGGCATCGCGCTGAACACCCGCTACCTGCAGAAGGCCGGGATCCGGCCGGTGCAGGCCGCCGCCTCGGTGGGCGCCTCCCAGCTGGCCGGGCTCGGCGGCCACCTGCTGCTGCTGTTCGCCTTCGGCCTGATCACCGGCACCCAGACCAACGGGGACCTGGGCGCGTCCCGGGCGGTGATCATCGGGGTGCTGTCCGCCGCGGTGCTCGCCCTGGTGGTGGCCGCGGTCGCCCCGCTGCGCCGGTTCGTGGTGACCCGGGTCCGCTCGCTGCTCTTCGGCGTGATCCCGCGGATGCTCGACCTGATGCAGACCCCGCGCAAGCTGATCACCGGCTTCGGCGGCATCCTGCTGCTGACGCTGTCCTTCACGGCCTGCCTGGACGCCTCGGTGCAGGCGTTCGGCGGCGGCGGGCACGTCACCTACTCGGCCGTCGCCGTGGTGTTCCTGACCGCCAACGCGGCCGGTTCGGCGATCCCCACCCCGGGCGGCATCGGCCCGGTCGAGATCGCCCTGATCGGCGCCCTGACCGCAGCCGGCGTCCCGCTCACCGCGGCCACCCCGGCGGTGTTCCTGTACCGCCTGCTGACCTTCTGGCTGCCCGTCCTGCCGGGCTGGGTCGCCTACAACATCCTCCAGCGCAGGAGCGCGCTCTAAGGCTTGTCCGGCCCCGGGCCTTGGCCCTACGGGTACGCGGCGACGACCTGGGCGAGCATCTCGTCCCAGGGCGTCGGCGCCAGGCCGAAGGTCTCGCGGGTGGCGGTGTCGTCGAGCACGAACGGGCGCTCGAACTGGTAGGCGGTGCCCCGGGCCGAGCGGATCGTCGGGTTGACCAGCCCGAGCAGGGCCAGCACCGGGCGGGGGATGCCGGTGACCTTCACGGCGGGCCGCCCGGCGGCCGCGCACAGCTCGGCGATCACCTGCCGCTGGCTGCGCGGCGCGTTGCTCGGCACGTGCCAGGCCCGGCCCCAGGCGCGCTCGTCGGCGCCGACCACGGCCAGCAGCCGGGCGACGTCCTGCGGGGCCGTCCAGCTGTGCGGGGCGGCCGGGTCGCCGAGGACCTGCACGCTCCGGCCGGCCAGGGCGCGGGAGAACGCCCGGTCGTCGAGCACGCCCGCCGCGTTCGCCGCCAGGTAGTCGGAGCCGCGCACCTCGGTGACCCGCACCCGCCCCGCCCGGTGCGCGGCCAGCGCGTCGCGCCACATCGCGGCCCGCACCTCGCCCTTGTCGGAGACCGGCCGCAGCGGCGTGTCCGGGCTCATCGGCCCGTCCACCGCGCCGTAGCCGTACAGGTTGGAGACGGTGGCCAGCACCGCGCCGCTGCGCTCGGCGGCGGCGAGCAGCGAGGCGGCCAGCGGCGGCCACACCTCGGGCCAGCGGTGGTAGGGCGGGTTGGCGCAGTTGTAGAGCACCGCGGCGCCGTCGGCGGCCTCGGCGAGGGCCTGTGCGTCCGACGCGTCCAACCGCAGGCGGGGCACGCCGTCCAGCGGGGCGGCGGCGGAGGCGGTGCGGGTGACCACCACGACCTCCTCGCCGCGCTCGGCGAGCAGCCGTGCGGTGGCCGAGCCGACCGGCCCGGCGCCGACCACCAGGTGCCTGCCCATGGGGCTCCCCCGTCTCTCGAACGTGTGCGCCCCGACCGGCGCAGGTGTGCTGTTCCGCGCCCATGGTCACGCAAAACCGCCCGACCGGGGGAATTCCCCTGGTCGGGCGGTTCGCTGATGCTCTGTCGGGTCGATCGTCCGTCAGTAGACGGGCTTCTCCGGCTCGATCTGGTTGACCCAGCCGATCACGCCGCCGCCCAGGTGCACCGCGTCCGCGAAGCCCGCGGACTTGAGCACGGCCAGCACCTCGGCCGAGCGGACACCGGTCTTGCAGTGCAGCACGATCCGCTTGTCCTGCGGCAGGTCCTGCAGGGCGTTGCCCATCAGGAACTCGTTCTTCGGGATCAGCCGGGCGCCCGGGATGCTGACGATCTCGTACTCGTTGACCTCGCGGACGTCGATGATGTCGATGTCCTCGCCGTTGTCGATCCACTCCTTGAGCTGCTTGGAGGTGATCGTGGAGCCGAGGGCGGCGGCCGAGGCCTCCTCCGAGACGACACCGCAGAACGACTCGTAGTCGATCAGCTCGGTGACGGTCGGGTTCTCGCCGCACAGCGCGCAGTTCGGGTCCTTGCGGACCTTCACCGAGCGGTACTGCATCTCCAGGGCGTCGTAGATCATCAGTCGGCCGACCAGCGGCTCGCCGATGCCGGCCAGCAGCTTGATCGCCTCGTTGACCTGGATCGAGCCGATCGAGGCGCACAGCACGCCGAGCACGCCGCCCTCGGCGCAGGACGGGACCATGCCCGGCGGCGGGGCCTCCGGGTACAGGCAGCGGTAGCACGGGCCGTGCTCGGCCCAGAACACGCTGGCCTGGCCGTCGAAGCGGTAGATGGAGCCCCACACGTACGGCTTGCCGAGCAGCACCGCGGCGTCGTTCACCAGGTACCGGGTGGCGAAGTTGTCGGTGCCGTCGACGATCAGGTCGTAGCCGGAGAAGATCTCCATCACGTTGTCGTTGTCGAGGCGCTCCTCGTGCAGGATCACCTCGACCAGCGGGTTGATCTCCTTGACCGAGTCGCGCGCGGACTCGGCCTTGGAGCGGCCGATGTCGGACTGGCCGTGGATGATCTGGCGCTGCAGGTTCGACTCGTCGACGGTGTCGAACTCGACGATGCCGAGCGTGCCGACACCGGCGGCGGCCATGTACATCAGGGCGGGCGAGCCGAGACCGCCGGCGCCGACACACAGCACCTTGGCGTTCTTGAGCCGCTTCTGCCCGTCCATCCCCACGTCGGGGATGATCAGGTGGCGGGAGTACCGGCGGACCTCTTCTACGGTGAGCTCGGCGGCCGGCTCGACCAGGGGTGGCAGCGACACAAGGACTCCGATGGTCGTCAGTTTCTCGGTTCGACTACGCCAACAGTGTCACGTGCCGGGGGTATTCCGAGACAGCAGTTTCATTTGGTGAGACGGGTTACACCGGATGGCGAGACTTCGCACCCCGCGCCGAACCCCCTGGCCAGGCCGCGCCGGGCCGGATCAGACCCGGCAGGCGGTCTCCAGCCAGACATCCCCGAGCGACTCCTCCAATGGAACCTGTGTCCGCCATCCGAGACGGTCACGGGCGGTCCGGACGTCCGCCTGCCGCCACTGCACCGGCTCGGCGGCGGCCCGTGCCTCGACCGTCCGGGCGCCCTCCGCGGCGGTCTGCTGGGCGGGCAGCACCACCTGCCGGGCGTCCTCGCTGATCGTGCCCTCGAAACCGGACGCCCTGACCAGCAGGTGCGCCGCCTCCCGGGCCCGCACCGCGTGACCGCTGCCGATGTTGATCACGCCGGTGGCCGCGGACACCGCCGCCGCCTGGATCGCCCGCGCCACGTCCCGGACGTCCACGAAATCCCGGTAGCCGGACAGGTCCGGCATCCGCACCTGGGCCTCCTCCTGTTCCAGCGCCCGCCGCAGGCCCTCCGCCAGCCGCCCGAACAGCGAGGCCGTCGGCGAGCCCGGGCCGACCACGTCGAACACCCGCAGCACCAGCGCGTCCAGCCCCGAACTCAGCACCAGCTCGGTGCCCGCCAGCTTCGACACCCCGTACGGCCCGACCGGGCGCGGCTCCGCGTTCTCCGGGATCGGTCCGCCCGGCTGGGCCGGCCCGTACTCGGCCGCCGACCCGACGTGCACCAGCCGGGCCGGCTCCCGGCTGCGCCGGATCGCCTCGCAGACCGTCGCCACCGCCAGCGTGTTCGCCCGGATCAGCGCCCGCGACGTCCCGTAGGTGGCCCCGGCGCAGTTGATCACCACCTGCGGCGCGACCGCGTCCAGGAACCGGGCCAGCGCGCCCGGACTCCCCGCGGCCAGGTCGAACCTGATGTCGGCGGAATCGCCCCGGCCCAGCACGGTCACCTGGAGCCCCTCCTCCGCCAGCAGCCGGTCGGCGACCCGCCGGCCGATGAACCCGTCGGCTCCCAGCAACAGCACCCTCATCGGGCCCAAGTCCTTCCATCAGGCCCGGCACCGGCCGGGCAACGAGATCTGAACGACACATCCGAGTACGCGCCCGGCCGGACGCTCAGCGGCCAGGCGTACCCGGCCAGCAGAACGGCCGGGCCGAGCACGGCGGCCAGCACCGGGCCCGGCGGCGGCGCCCCGAGCCAGTGCGCGGGGCCGGGCAGCGAGAGCACGGCGGCGCCGGTCGCGGCCGTCAGCACGGCGAGCGCGGCCGCGCCGGGACGCCCGGCACCGCGGAGCACGCCGGCCGGCAGCGGCAGCACGCCGACCACCAGCAGCACGGCCCACCCGATGCCGGAGCCGCCCCCCGCGACGACCCGGCCGAGCACGGCGAGCACCGCCAGCTGCGCCAGCACGGCCAGCGGCAGCGCGGGCCGCAGCCGGGAACGGAACTCCCCCAGCGTGGCGACCGCCGTCTGCCGCTGCCCGAACCGGCGCAGCCGGGCCGCGCCCCACCGGGCGCTCACCGCACCGAGCGCGACCACCAGCGCCGAGGCGGGGGCGACGGCGCAGAGCAGGGCGAGCAGCAGTCCGCTGCCGGCCCCCTCGCCGAGCGCGGCCCACCGGCCGGCCCACCGGCCGGACCACCACCGGGACGGCCCGCGGCCCGGCGGGCCGGGCGCAGCCGGACCGTCGAGCAGCCCGTCGTCCGGCCGCCACCCGGCGACCGCGGACGGCCGCGGCGCACCGCCGCCGTCCGGTCCGGCGGCCAGCGCGTGCGCGCCCGCCCCCGCCAGCACCGCCAGCGCCCCGCCGACCGGCCCGCCGAGCGCGGCGGCCGGCAGCAGCGGCAGCAGGTGGACGAGCGCGCCGGCCGGCCCGACGATCGGCGACCGGAGCCGTCCGGCGGTGTCGGGCGGCATCGGTTCGGGTTCCGGCGGTCGGCGCGGCACCCGGGCGAACAGCTCCTCGGCGAGGCCGAAGACGTCGGCGTGCCGGTAGCGGGCGGCGCCGTCGGCGGCCAGGCCGGAGTCCTCCAGGGCGGCGGCGATCTCCAGCGGATCGACGGCCCGCTCGCACAGCTCGCGGTTGGCGTCGAGGAGTTCCCGGACCGGATCGGCGGACGGCGGCTGACTCACACCGCCTCCGCGAGCGCGGGGGCGGCGGCCGCCACCCAGTACTCGGCGGGGCGGGCGAACGGCCGGGCGGGGGCGCCGGGCCGGGCCGGGAACGCCGGGTGGCGGGAGACCAGTTCGAGGTAGATCTCGCGGAACGCGCCGACGACGGGCTCGACACCGAAGCGTTCCTGCGCCCGCAGCCGACCGGCGAGGCCCAGGCGGCAGCGGCGCTCGCGGTCGCGGAGCAGCGCCAGGCAGGCCCCGGCGAGGGCCCGCGGGCTGCGCGGCGGCACCAGCAGCCCGGTCGGGCCGAGCACCTCGCGGGCCACCCCGACCTCGGTGGCGACCACGGCGCGGCCGCTGAGCATGGCGTCGGCGAGCAGCCGGGGGCTGCGCTGGGCGAGCGCGCTGAACACCACGGCGCTGCCGGCCGCCCAGGCCGCGGCCGGGCTGCTCGGCCGCCCGGCGAACTCGACGGCCCCGGCGATGCCGAGCCGTCGGGCGATCGCCTCGCAGTGCGCGCGGTAGCCGGGGGCGCCCTCCTCGCCGTACATGGTCAGCCGGGCGTCCGGCAGTTCCGCGTGGACCTGAGCGAAGGCGTGCAGCATCAGTTCGGGGTCGCGGCCGGGCTCCAGCGCGCCGGCCCAGACCAGGGTGGGCGCCGCGGGTTCGGCGCCGGCGGCGGCCCGCCCGGTGGCGGGGGTGCCCTCGTGGACGATCCGGGTGCGGGCGGGGTCGCCGCCGCAGCGCCGCTGCCACTGGCGGTCGTAGTCGCTGCCGGGGGTGAGCACGGCGGCCTGCCGGTAGGTCTCCTCGGTGAGCTGCCGGAAGAACGACAGCAGCAGGGCGCGCACCGGCCAGCGGTAGGGCGCGGACCGGTAGCCGCGGTACTGCTCGCGCAGGTGCAGGCCGTGCTCGGTGACCACGAACGGGACGCCGTGCAGTTCGCGGGCGACCAGCGCGGGCAGCGCGGCCGGCCCGCCGCCGACCACGTGGCACAGGTCGGCCCCGCCGAGCCCGGCCGGGCCGGTGCCGTACCAGGGCGCGGACAGCGGCCGCAGGCACTGCTCCAACAGGTCGGCGGCGACCAGCACGTCGCAGACCTGCGGCTGACCCCCGGCGGTGTCGGCGCCGGGCATCCGCCAGCTCCGCTCCAGCACGCGGTGCGCGTGGCCGGAGGCGAGGAACGCGGGCAGCGCGTCGTCCTCCCGGCCGAGTGCGGCCAGCCGGTACAGCGCGGGCCCGAACCCGGCCCGCTCGCCGGGCAGCACCAGGGCGCGCACCAGTTCCTCGTACGCCCGGGCGTAGCCGCGGCGGCGCAGCGAGGTGGGCCCGCGCCCGGCCGGCCGGCGGCCCCACATGGGCAGTTCGTGGACGCCGTGCAGGCCGCGCACCCCGGTGGGCGGGGCGGAGCGGTCGGCCGGGAGCAGGCGGTGGAGCCGGAATTCGTGCTCGGGCAGGCCGTCGACCAGGCGGCCGCACCAGCCCCCTTCACCACCCTGCGCGACGGAATGACCGCCCTCGGTGAGCAGAGCTATGCGCACGACGCCTCCTGAGCAAGAGCGTTTCGACGGGTTCCGGCCCTACGACAACAGGAAGTGCGTCCGTGCTCGACGGCCGTCCGGCCGGCGCCCGCTCCCCGCGTCCGCCGCCTTCGCCGTCTCGCCCCCCCACACCTGTTCGGTCCGACAACACGACGGTAGAGCGCCGGGCCGGACCCCCCAGGGGCCCGGCCCGGCTTGCCACCTGATCGAGTGAACGGCCGTGACCTCGCGCGTCGCCGCCGCGTTCTCGGCCCGCGCCCGTGCGTGCGCCCGTGCGGGCGGGGTCAGCGGGCGGCGTCGGCCTCGGCGAGCAGCTCGCGCACCGCGCGGGCCACCGGCTCGGGGTGCTCCAGCATCGCCACGTGCCCGGACTCGGGGAGCACCAGCAGCCGGGCGTCCCGGAACGCGGCGCAGGCCCGCCGGGCGGAACGGTAGGACACCAGCTTGTCCTTGAGCCCGTAGACCAGCAGTACCGGCACCTCGACCTGCCGGGCCTGCCGCCACAGCGACTGCTCGCCGCGCTCGGTGTAGGCGGTGACGATGCCGCGCGCGGACCCGGCCAGCGCCTGCAGCGCGTAGGGCAGCGCGGTGCGGCGCCGGTACTCGGCGACGGCCCGGGCCCGGCGGTGCGCGGGGATGCCCTCGGGGTCGCCGTAGACCAGCCGCAGCAGTTCGGCGGTGGCGTTCTCCGGGGAGCTGCCGGCGCTGCGGCGGCGGAGCAGTTCGGCCACGCCGGGGACGGCCAGCATCCCGGTGGGCCAGGCGGTGCGCTGCGGGGGCAGCTCGGGCAGCGCCGGGGAGATCAGGGTGAGGCTGCGCACCAGGTCGGGGCGGAGCGCGGCGAGCCGGACGGAGACCGCGCCGCCGAGCGAGTTGCCGAACAGGTGGACCGGCCCGCGAGCGGTCTCCTCCAGGTAGCCGATGACGGCGCGGACGTGCCCGGAGACGGTCAGGTTGCCGTCCAGCGGCGGCGCGGACCAGCCGAAGCCGGGCAGGTCGACCGCTTCCCCGTCGACGTCCTCGGAGAGCTGGTCGAGCAGCTCCAGCCAGTTGTCGCCGGAGCCGCCGAGCCCGTGCACGAACAGGGCGGGCGGCAGCCCTTCGCGGGGTTCGGAGTGGCGGCTGACGGCCACGGCCGCGCCGGGCACCTCGACGGTGCGGTACGGCTCCAGGGCGGCGAGGGGGTGCTGGGCGGCGCTCATGGAGCACGATGGTAGTGAGGACGGCCCGCCACCGGTGCGATTCGGCCCGTCCCCGAACCCGGTCCCGGGCCGGTCTCGACCTGTGGACACCCCTGGTCCGGGCCGTATTGTGGGCTCCCGACAAGGGCGGTGGTGCGCTTTACTCGGCTTCATCCGCGCACACGCGGGTTACCGAAAAGTAGAATCAACACCTTGCCAGCCATCGCAGACCGTGAAGTGAGGAGCGCCGTGACGGCCATCCAGGAGGCGCAGGAGCGTCCGCGCGGCGCCCGCCTGCCGCGTAGCGCCCGCCGTGAACAACTGCTCGGAGCCGCCCAGGAGGTGTTCGTCGCCCAGGGCTACCACGCAGCTGCCATGGACGACATCGCCGAGCGGGCCGGCGTCAGCAAGCCGGTGCTGTACCAGCACTTCCCGGGGAAGCTGGAGCTCTACCTCGCGCTGCTGGACAAGCACTGCGACGCCCTGGTCGACGGCACCCGGGCGGCGCTGGAGGCGACCAGCGACAACAAGCAGCGGGTCGCCGCGACCATGGAGGCGTACTTCCACTACGTCTCCAGCGAGTCCGGCGCGTTCCGGCTGGTCTTCGAGTCGGACCTGACCAACGAGCCGGCCGTGCGCGACCGGGTCGAGCGGGCCACCGACCTGAGCGCCACCCTGGTCTCCAAGGTGATCGCCGAGGACACCGACCTGCCGGACGCGGAGGCCAAGCTGCTCGCGGTGGGCGTCTGCGGCATGGCCCAGATCACCGCCCGGTACTGGCTGTCCCAGGGGTCCGAGGTCCCGCGCGACGAGGCGGTCCGGCTGGTCGCCAGCCTGGCCTGGCGCGGCCTGAAGGGCTTCCCCATGCACCCGGTCCAGGAGGGCTCCGGCGCCGCCGGCGAGTGACCGCCGATTCGGCCCTGAGCGGACCGACCCGGGACGTTCGCCTCCCAGCGGCTCCGCTGCCTTAAGGTGAAGCCCGTACGGCGCGCCGCCCGCGAACGGCGGTTCGAGCGCGCGCGGCCAGCTACCGGAGGGACGGAAGCCGTGGAGGTCAAGATCGGCGTGCAGAACGCGAACCGGGAGATCGTCCTGGAGAGCGCGCAATCTGCCGAAGAGGTGGCGGACGCGGTCGCCAAGGCCCTGGACGGCAGCGCCAAGCTGCTCACGCTGGCCGACGAGCACGGCCGCAAGGTGATCGTCCCGGCCGACCGGCTGGCCTACGTCGAGATCGGCGAGCCGTCCGTCCGCAAGGTCGGCTTCGGCACGCTCTGACAGCACGTCACCGGCGCCCCGTTCCCCCGCTCGGGGGGACGGGGCGCCGTGCTGTGCGTACCGGCGGGTCCGGGCGGGTAGGCGGTGGGTGCCGCAGCGCCGTACAGCCCCGGGAGGCAGCCGTGTGGGAGACGATCGCGTTCGTCCTGATCGGCGTCGCCGTCGGGTTCGGCGCCGTGCTGGCCCGGCCCGCGCTGTTCCCCGGGCCGCGCGCCCTGCCGGTCGGCACCGCCCTGGTGTCCGCCGTGCTGGCCGGCCGGCTCACCCACTACGTGCTGGACGGCCACGCCCCGGCGGTGCAGCTGGCGGTGTCCGTCGTGGTGGCGGCGCTGCTGGTGTCGGTGCCGGCCCGGCCGGACCTCGCGCCCGCCCGGCGCGGCCGCCATCGCCACGCCTGACAGCCGCTCAGGACGCCAGGCCGAGCGCCGCCATCCGCTTGGTGTGGGTCTCGGTGATCCGGTTGAACATCTTGCCGACCTCGACCAGGTCGAAGCCGCGCACGTGCGCGCCGCCGACCAGCAGGTTGGACAGCGCGTCCCGCTCGGCGACCACCCGCTGCGCCTGGCTGAGCGCCTCGCCCATCAGCCGGCGTCCCCACAGCGCGAGCCGCCCGCCGACCCGCGGGTCCTCCTCGATCGCCTGCCGCACCCGCTCCACCGCGAACTCGGCGTGCCCGGTGTCGGCCATCACCCGCAGCACCAGGTCCCGGGTGTCGTCGTCCAGCCGGACCGCCACCTCGCGGTAGAAGTCGGTCGCGATGGCGTCGCCGACGTACGCCTTGACCAGGCCCTCCAGCCAGTCGGACGGCGCGGTCATCCGGTGGAAGGCCTCCAGCGGCTCGACGAACGGCTCCATCACCGCGACCGGGTCGGCGCCCACCTCGGCCAGCCGGTCGTGCAGCAGCTGGTAGTGCTGGAACTCGGCGGAGGCCATCCGGGCCAGCGCGGCCTTCTCCGCGATGCCGGGCGCGAACTTGGCGTCCTCGGCGAGCCGCTCGAAGGCGCTCAGCTCGCCGTACGCGAGCGCGCCCAGCAGGTCGAGCACCGCCGCGCGGTACTGCGGGTCGGCGGCCCGGGCCGCCCAGGGCCCGATCGAGTCGGTGATCCCGTCACCGGGTTCCTGAGTCTCCATGGCATCCGACCTTAGTGGTCCCGACGGGTCCGAGGACCGTCCGCGGCCGTCCCGCCAGCCCGGCACGGCCGGTCGGAGTATTCGCCGTCACGTGTTCGAGTCGTCGCTTGACTGTATGGTAGGTAGCGAGGCCAGGTGTGAACCCGCGCGGCCCGTCCGTTCATCGGCAGGCCGCGCAGTCGTGCCCGGCGGCGTTCCGCCGCCCGGTACACCGCATCCGGCGCTCACGTACGCGGATGCCCGGTCGGAGAGCCGATCGGCTCCGACCTGGCCCGAGCCTCGGGCCCAGGCACCGCATCAGGCCGAGCGAGGGCCGCCGCGGACCGCGCCAGGACGCGCCGGGCCGCACGACCCCGTCAACGGGACGCCCTCCCCCGCGCCGCCCGCCCGACGCGCCCCTCACCGGGCAGCGCGGGCACGGCAGGACGCGCTCGAACTCGGCCCCTCCACATGGAAGAGGCAGCACCCTGTCCACCACCGGCGAACCCATCAAGACGACCTTCCGGGACCTCGGCATCCTCCCGGAGACCGCCGAGGCCCTGGAGGCGGTCGGCATCGTCCACCCCTTCCCGATCCAGGAGATGACCCTCCCGGTCGCGCTGACCGGCCACGACGTCATCGGCCAGGCCAAGACCGGCACCGGAAAGACCCTGGGCTTCGGCCTCCCGCTGATCGAGCGCGTCGTGGTCAAGGCCGACGTCGCCGCCGGCCGGGCCACCGCCGAGCAGCTCACCGAGAGCCCGCAGGCGCTCATCGTGGTGCCCACCCGCGAGCTGTGCACCCAGGTCACCAACGACCTGCAGACCGCCGGCAAGGTCCGCAACGTCCGCGTCCTCGCCGTGTACGGCGGCCGCGCCTACGAACCGCAGGTCGAGGCCCTGAAGAAGGGCGTCGACATCGTCGTCGGCACCCCCGGCCGCCTGCTCGACCTGGCCGGCCAGCGCAAGCTCGACCTGTCCCAGGTCCGCGCGCTGGTGCTGGACGAGGCCGACGAGATGCTCGACCTCGGCTTCCTGCCCGACGTCGAGAAGATCATCACCATGCTGCCCGCCAAGCGGCAGACCCTGCTCTTCTCCGCCACCATGCCCGGCCAGGTCATCTCGCTGGCCCGCCGGTACATGAGCCAGCCCACCCACATCCGGGCCGCCGCGCCGGACGACACCGGCACCACCGTCGCCAACATCGAGCAGCACATCTTCCGTGCCCACTCGCTCGACAAGGTCGAGATGGTCTCCCGGATCCTGCAGGCCGACGGCCGCGGCCTGGCGATGATCTTCTGCCGCACCAAGCGCACCGCCGCCGACGTCGCCGACCAGCTCACCAAGCGCGGCTTCGCGGCCGGCGCGGTGCACGGCGACCTCGGCCAGGGCGCCCGCGAGCAGGCGCTGCGCGCCTTCCGCAACGGCAAGGTCGACGTCCTGGTCTGCACCGACGTCGCCGCCCGCGGCATCGACGTCGAAGGCGTCACCCACGTCATCAACTACCAGTGCACCGACGACGAGAAGACCTACCTGCACCGGATCGGCCGCACCGGCCGGGCCGGCGCCTCCGGCACCGCCGTCACCCTGGTCGACTGGGACGACATCCCGCGCTGGCAGCTCATCAACAAGGCGCTGGACCTGCCGTTCAACGACCCGGAGGAGACCTACTCCACCTCCCCGCACCTGTACGAGCTGCTCCGCATCGCCCCCGGCACCAAGGGCATCCTGCCCCGCTCCGAGCGCACCCGGGCCGGCCTGGCCGCCGAAGAGGTCGAGGACCTCGGCGAGACCGGCGGCCGCGGCCAGCGCACCGGCCGCACCGGCGGCGGACGCGGCGGACGGGGCGCTGCCGCCCCCGAGACCCCGGCTCCCGCCGAGCGTCCGGCCCGCCGCAACCGCGAGCGTCGCCGCACCCGCGGCGGCAGCTCCGCCGCCGCCGGCACCGCCACCCCGGCCCTGCCGACCACCGAGCAGCCCGCCGCCGCCCCGGCCGCTCCCGGTGAGGGCCGCAGCTCGCGCCGCCGCAACCGCAACCGTCGCAACTCCGCCGCCGCACCCGCCGTGGTCGAGACGACCGTGGTCGAGACGGCCATGGTCGAGGCCGCTCCGGCTCCGGTGATCGACGCCGCCCCGGCGGTCGTCGTGGAGCCGGTCGTCGAGACCGGGACCCCTGCGGTCCGGACTCCGCGCAAGCGCACCCGCAAGGCCCCGGCCACCGCCCCGGCGGCTGCCGAGGTCGTCGCCGAGGTCGTCGTCGAGACCGCGGTGGAGCCCGTCGCCGAGACCCCGGCCGCCCGCACCCCGCGCAAGCGCACCCGCAAGGCCGCCGCCCCGGCGGTCGAGACGGTCACCGAGACCGTCGTCGAGACGGTTGCCCCGGCGGTCGTCGCGGAGCCGGTCGCCGAGACCCCGCGCAAGCGCACCCGCAAGGCCCCGGCCGCGCCGGTCGCCGAGGTGGCCGTGGAGACGGTGGAGGCCCCGGCGCCGCGCAAGCGGGTGACCAAGAAGGCTGCCGCAGCCGTCGAGGTCGTCGCCGAGGAGGCCGCGCCGGCCCCGCGCAAGCGCGCCACCAAGAAGGCTGCCGCCGCTGTCGTCGAGACCCCGACCGAGGAGGCCCCGGCGCCGCGCAAGCGGGTGACCAAGAAGGCTGCCGCAGCCGTCGAGGTCGCCACCGAGGAAACCGCGCCGGCCCCGCGCAAGCGCGCAACCAAGAAGGCTGCGGCCGTCGAAGCCTCGGCAGAGGAGATCCCGGCGCCGCGCAAGCGGGTGACCAAGAAGGCTGCCGCAGCCGTCGAGGTCGCCGCCGAGGAAGCCGCGCCGGCCCCGCGCAAGCGCGCAACCAAGAAGGCTGCGGCCGTCGAAGCCTCGGCAGAGGAGGCCCCGGCGCCGCGCAAGCGGGTGACCAAGAAGGCTGCCGCAGCCGTCGAGGTCGTCGCCGAGGAAGCCGCACCGGCCCCGCGCAAGCGCGCTGCCAAGAAGGTCGCGGTCGAGGAGATCCCGGCCCCGCGCCGGACCCGCAAGACCGTGGAGCAGTAACCGCACCACCCTCATGCCGCCGGGGAGGGCTCGACCACCACCAGGTCGCGCCCTCCCCGGCGGCATTTCCGCCCCCCGCTCGACCCCACCTCTCGGCGTTTCCCCCGCTCCGCGCACGTCAGCCGGATTCGTGCTGCGTAGGGTGGCCCCGGGTTGTCGGGTGATCTGGTCGGAGGGCACGGAGATATGAGTACGCCGCCGTTCTTGAAGCTGCCGGGATGTGTGCGGCCGGTCCGGATGGGTGGTCTGGCGACCCTGTGGGGGGAGCCGACCGACGCCGTGCGGGGGACGGCCCTGCTGGTCCCCGGGTTCACCGGGAGCAAGGAGGACTTCATCGCCCTGCTGGAGCCGCTGGCCGGCGCCGGGTTCCGGACGGTCGCGCTGGACCAGCGCGGTCAGTACGAGTCGGACGGCCCGGACGACCCGCAGGCGTACACGGTGCGGGCGCTGGGTGCGGACGTCCTGGCACTGTCCGCGGAACTGAAGGCCGAGGGCGGGCCGCTGCACCTGCTGGGGCACTCGTTCGGCGGCCAGGTGGTGCGGGAGGCGGTCCTGTCCGCACCCGACGAGTTGCCGTGGGAGACGCTGACCCTGATGTCGACGGGCCCGGCCGCGATCGACCCGGCGGAGGCGGCGCGGACGGCGCTGCTGCTCGACGCGCTGGAGTCGATGGACCTGGAGTCGATCTGGCAGGTGATGCGACAGATGGAGGGCGAGCGGGTACCGCCGCTCGACCCGGAGATCGCGGACTTCCTGCACCGTCGCTGGCTGGCGAACCACCCCCAGGCACTGAAGGCGGCAGCCGCGCACCTGATCTCCGCACCGGACCGGGTGGACGAGCTGGCGGCCGTCCGCCTGCCGAAGCTGGTCCTGTCCGGCGAGCGGGACTACGCATGGCCGGTCGAGGAACAGTCCCGAATGGCAGACCGACTGTCCGCCTACCGCCTCACCGTGCCCGGCGCAGGCCACTCCCCGAACGCGGAACGCCCGATCGAGACGGCGGCGGAGCTGGCCGCGTTCTGGTCCTAGGACGCGGTCGCGACCGTCATCCGGCGTCGTTTCCGCACAGCGTCGCGGGTTCTATGCATGACGTCTGATCACCACGGGATTGCTGTCGAACGAGGCACCTTCGGCCTTAGCTTCGTTCGTGAAGGGAGCAGGGCCCGGCGGAATGCAGGGCGCGGCGCGGGCGGCCGGTATCGGCCGTTGTCGTCGCGAATTCCGCCACGGGGCCTGTGACTTCACATCTGCCGTCCCATCCGTGAGGGGAAATCATGCGCAAGATACGCACGTTGGCAGCAGCAGGGGTCGCCGCGGCCACGGTCATGCTCGGTGTGGTGGCCGCGTCCCCGGCGTCAGCCGCTCAGAACTGCACCTCCTGGAACGACAGCGCCACCTACGGGATTTCCTGCTCCCAGTACGACGGCTACAACTCCGTCAGGGCTGTCGCCCTGTGCACCGACGGCAACGTGGTCGCAGGTGCCTGGGTGTGGGTTGGTAGCGGAGCCACGAGCTACGCCTACTGCAGCAGCAGCAACAACTCCGGTTACGTGAGCGGCACCGTCCAGGGTGGCAACCGCTGACCGAGCGTGAAACCACCCCGAGCTGCCGGCGGGCAGCGGAGGGTTCGTCTTGAACCATGAGGGCCGGACGCTGCCGGAACTCCCGTTCGCGGGAGTCCCGGCAGCGTCTTTCGTTGTCCGCCGTCCACTGGGCGGCCGCCGCCTGTGCGTGGTTCTGGTACTCGCGGGGCGTGAGCCCGTAGACGGCTTTGAACGCCCGGGCGAAGTCCGAGGCCCGGGGCATGCCGCAGCGCAAGGCAATGGCCTGGATCGGCAAGTCGTGAACAGCCGGGTCGGCCAAGTCCCGGTCCGAATGCTCTCCATCAGGGCTCTCTGCCGGGCTTTGGGCATCAACGTGTTCTCGACGCCGAGCCCCCGGGCGAGCACGGCCGCCACCAGCCGCCAACCACCCCGCCGGATCTCGTTTCAGCACAGCGTCGCGGGTTCTATGCATGGCGTCTGATCACTGCGGGATTGCTGTCGAGCGAGGCACCTGCGGCCCTAGCCTCGTTCGTGAGGAATGCTGGGCCCGACGGAATACATGGCGCGTGCGGCCGAAATCAGCCGATGTCGTCGCGAATTCCGCCATGAGGCCTGTGACTTCACTTCTGCCATCCCATCTGTGAGGGGGATTCGTGCGCAAGATGCGCACGTTGGCAGCAGCAGGCGTCGCCGCAGCCGCGCTCATGCTCGGAGTGGTGGCCGCGGCCCCGGCGTCGGCCGCTCAGGCCTGCAGCCACTGGCAGGACGATTACACCTACGGGGCCGGCTGCTCCGAGTTCGACGGCGCCAAGTACGTCCAGGCCATGGCTCACTGCGCCAACGGCGAGACCGTCTACGGGAGCTGGGCCGTGATCGGCAGCGGGAACCTGAGCTACGCCTACTGCAGCAGCTGGGGATCCAAGCTCTCGTGGGGCGAATACCGGGTGATGTGACCGAGCGTGATCCCGCCCCGAGCTGCCGGCGGGCAGCAGCGGGTTCGCCTTGAACCATGAGGGCCGGACGCTGTCCGCCGCCTACTCGACGACAGCCGCCGCCAGCGCCCGGTTCCGGTGCTCGCGGGGCGTGAGCCCGTGCGCGGCTTTGAACGCGCGGGCGAAGTCCGAGGCCCGGGGCATGCCGCAGCGCAAGGCAACGGCTTGGATCGGCAGGGCGTGAAGAGCCGGGTCGGCCAGGTCCCGGTATGCCTTCTTGAGGCGTTGGCCACGGATGAACGCGGCGACGGTCTCGCCCTGGGAGTGGCGGGTGAAGAGGCTGTGCAGGTGGCTGAGCGAGAGGTTGTGGGCGGCGGCGATCACGGGCGGTGACAGGTCCGGGTCCTGAAGGCGGCCGCAGATGTACGTCCGGACGCCGTCCACCAGGACCTGTTGCCGGGCTTCGGGCGTCAACGCGTTCTCGGCGTCGAGTTCCCGGGCGATCACGGCCGACAGCAGATCGGCCGTCACCATCCCGAGCCTGGATGCCTCGCCCGGCTGGAGCGTGACGGCCTGCCGGCTCAGGCCGATCATGAACTGCGCCAGCAGGGCGCCCGCACCTTCCTGCCCGGACAGCTTCCGGCCGAGCAGGCCGTGCACCCGGTGCGCGGGGATCGGCACCAGCGATGCCGGCAGGTCGATGCCCACACCCTCGACGCGGGGCTGCCCCGAACCGGTGTCGGCGTCGGGGTGGCTCAGGAACCGCGTCTCGTACGGGTGCGAGCTGCTCGTCAGAACCAGGTCCCACGCTCCTACTGCCTCCACCCGGCCTGTCGTGTGGAGACCGACCTGGGCCTCGCCGGCCGTCAGCATGGTGAGGTGGTACAGCCCTTCGTCCGAATGTCGGATCATCCGTTCGGTCCGCCGGACCCGTACCGGCGGGCACGATGTCCAGCCGAAGGTCACCGGCCCCAGTTCGTGCCGGAGCGACTGCGCCGTGAAGGTGCTGCGGTCGTCACTGGTCATGTCGGCGGCCCACCTGCACCCCCACATGCGCCAGTGCTCGAAACAGCATTCCCCGGACATTTCGTCGCCCGCGGGCGCACTTTCCACCATGACCGACATCTCCGACCCCCATCGGTTTCCCCTACCGAACTCCGCGAAGCACTCCAGAGATCATCGACATTTTGTATGGACACTGCCAAGTAGCCGTTCGGCCACCTTTCGCACACCCACGACCCCCGCCGGGCCATCGCGTCGCATCGATTTGGCATCGGATCCGGGCCACTCGCAGGCATCTTGACGATCAGTCAGAAGTCGACCCCGGTTTTCGGGCGACAAGGATCGTTAGCTCGGGTAATATTTGACTCAGTCCGCAATCAGAACCGTACGACGGCCGCACCCTCCTCCGGCCGTCGAAACGACGGATTTACCCGCGGGCAACCGCCGGGTAGCAGCGTCGCGGCACAGTGAGTCGTCGAGGCATCGTCGCCTCGCCCCGCAGTGCCGCACAGCAAGTGCCGCTGAAGAAGTCCTGCTTGAGAGTGGGGGGAGCGACTGGTGACTGCACCTGCCGGACGTCCGACCCAGCCAGTGCCGACGGGCCATCGCGCGATGGCCTACCGCCGGCCGAGTCCGCCTCGGAGCCCGAGGACGGGAAGGGAGAGGCCCATGCGTTTCGAGATCCTCCGCCTGGATCACGCGGGAGCGGAGACCGATCGGCTGATCGCCGATGCGGCGACCGTCTCGGAGTACCTGAAGACCGCCGCGCAAACCGGCGAACGTCTTTACATTCGGCCGTGCAAGGCCGTGTGACCGGGCGCGGGCGAGCCGCTGAGCCGTCCGACGTTCCGATACCCGGCTGACGCCCCGTCACCGCAGGAGACCCCTGAGGCGACGGGGCGTCAGTGTGTTCGGGGGCCGCGACCTGCGGGGGTTTGGCGCCGGTTCGACCGGGACATGACCCTGCCGGACCCGGGCCGTCGCCGGGGCGGCTCGTGGCGGACTCCTTACGGGTGATCGTCCTTGACGCAGCAGTCCGGAGGGAGGACCGTTGTCGGTTATGAGGGGCGAGCCAAGCTGTCCGCGGTGTGCCGGTCGGGTCCGCGCCCCCGGTCTCTTCTCCGACACCTGGCAGTGCGACCGGCACGGTGCGGTGCACCCGATGCAGCCGGTGCTGCCCCCCAGTGTCGAGGCGTTGAACGTCGCCGTGAACCGCTCGCAGGTCCCCGTCTGGATGCCCTGGCCGCTGCCGGTCGGCTGGCTGTTCACCGGGATCGCGCACGCGGGTGACGACCTGTCAGGAGCCCGCGCCACCGCCGTCGCCTGCTCGGGGCCGGCGCCGCTCGGCGGGTTCGGCGAACTGGTGCTGGTGGCCGAGGAGCTGGGCATCGGCCTCGGCGCCCGCTACGCGGGGCTGGACGGGCCGGACCCGGGCGAGTCGGTGGCGCTGTACAAGCCCGCGGACGCCAAGCTGATGGCGGCCGGCCGGCCGACCCCGATGTTCCACGTCCCGGGCGCCCCGGACGACCGGGCGGTGTACGTCGGCGAGGCGCGCGGCCTGTGGCTGTGGGCGATCGCCTGGCCCGAGCAGTCGGCGCTGCTGATGCACGACGAACTGGTGCTGACGGACCTGCGCGACGCGGGCGCCGAACTCGGCCTGCTGCCCTGCGGGGCGCTCTCCCCGCGCCTGCTGGGCTAGGGCCTGTCGGACCCCGGGCCTGTCAGGCCCTGGAGACTCCGCGCCGACCGCTCCCTATCCTGGGCGGCATGCGTATCGATCTGCACACCCACAGCAATGCCTCGGACGGCACCGACTCCCCGGCCGAACTGGTCGCCAACGCGGTGGCCGCGGGCCTGGACGTGGTGGCGCTGACCGACCACGACACGGTGGCGGGGTACGGCGAGGCGACGGCCGCAGTGGCCGGGACGGGGCTGACCCTGGTGCCGGGCGCCGAACTCTCCTGCCAGGTGGACGGGATCAGCATGCACATGCTGGCGTACCTGTTCGACCCGGCGGAGCCGGCGTTCGCGGCCGAGCGGGAGCTGGTGCGCACCGACCGGTTCCGCCGCGGGCGGGCGATCGTGGAGCGCTGCCGGGAACTCGGCGCGCCGATCAGCTGGGAGCAGGTGCAGCGGATCGCCGGGGCCGGCTCGGTGGGCCGTCCGCACATCGCGTCGGCTCTGGTGGAGGCGGGCGTGGTGGCGAGCGTCTCGGACGCGTTCACGGCCGAGTGGCTGGCCAACGAGGGGAGGGCGGACGTTCCCAAGCACGAGACCGACCCGGCGCTCGCGGTGCGGCTCGTGCGGGGGGCGGGGGGCGTACCGGTTTTCGCTCACCCCGGAGCGGTCAAGCGCGGCCGGACGGTGTCGGACCGGGTGATCGCCGACCTGGCGGCGGCCGGGCTGGCCGGGCTGGAGATCGACCACACCGACCACGACGAATCGACCCGCTCCCGACTTCGCGAATTGGCAAGGGAGTTGGGGCTGCTGGTGACGGGCTCCAGCGACTACCACGGCAGCCGCAAGACCGTCCGGCTGGGCGAGTTCACCACCGACCCGGCGGTGTACGAAGCACTGGTGGCACAGGCGACCGGAGCCAAGCCCATCACCGGCTGAGACACCCCGGCGCGTCCCATCGCACCCGAACGACCCGAGCGCCCACAATCCCGCCATGAACGACGCCATCGACGGCAAGGTCTTCGGCTCACTGTTCGTCACGCTGTTCGTGATCATGGATCCACCGGGCATCATGCCGATCTTCCTGGCGCTCACCTCGGGCCGGACGCACAAGGCACAGCGCCGGATGGCCTGGCAGGCCACCGTGGTGGCGCTCGGGGTGATCACCTGCTTCGGACTGTTCGGGCACCAGATCCTCGACTACCTGCACGTGTCGATCCCGGCGCTCCAGGTCTCCGGCGGGGTCCTGCTGCTGCTGATCGCACTCGACCTGCTGACCGGCCGGATCGAGGAACCCACGCAGACCAAGGACGTCAACGTCGCCCTGGTCCCGCTCGGCACCCCGTTGCTGGCCGGGCCGGGGGCGATCGTCGCGGTCATCCTGGCCGTGCAGCAGGCCAGGACCGGGACGCAGCACCTGGCGCTCTGGTCGGCGATCGTGGTCATGCACGTGCTGCTCTGGCTGACCATGCGGTTCTCGCTGTCGATCATCCGGGTGATCAAGGACGGCGGCGTGGTGCTGATCACCCGGCTGTCCGGCCTGCTGCTGTCCGCGATCGCGGCGCAGCTGGTGGCCAACGGGGTGTTCGGCTTCATCGAGGGCCGTCCCAAGTGACGGGCCGGCCGGGAGTCAGTCCAGCGGGACGCCGCGGCGGTTCGGGTCGCGCAGGTCGGTGCCGTGCTTCAGCCACCGCTCCTCCAGCGCGCCCGCGCCCTGGACGCGCTTGAACGCGGCCTCGTTGGGCGTCATCGGCAGCAGCGGCAGGAAGCGCACCGCCTCGGCGGGGGCCGGGAGTTCGAGGTCCTCGACCAGGCCGCCGGGCTCGGCGGCCAGCACCGAGGTGAACGGGGCGCCGGTCCACAGCGGGGAGCCCAGGTCGAGCGAGCCGCCGGGAGCCACCACCAGGCCCTCCACCTGCGGGCTGGCGGCGAACACCACCAGCGCCCGGTGCACCTCGTCCCGCCCGCCGCGCACGGTGAGCACCAGCTCGACGCGCGGGCCGCGCACCGGGTCGGCGACCGGCGAGGACGGGTCGGCCATCGGCGCGGCGGCCATGCCGAGCGTCGCGTAGCGGACCAGGCCCTCGGCGTCCGGGCCGAAGCGCAGCACCTCGATCCGGTCCGCGCCGACGAAGGTGACCGCGGCGCGGCCGGAGGGTTCGCCGAAGGTGCTGATCAGCCGGGCCTCGACGGCGGCCAGGACGGTCTGCCGGGTCGGGCCGGCGCCGTGGCCTGCGTCGGGGTCGGAGAAGTCGCCGAAGAGCGGGAAGTCGTGCGCCATGTCGCGACCTTAGCGCGCGCGGCGGCGCACAAGCTTTGGCGCGACCTTTACCCGGCCTACGCCGAACTGCGGCTCCTCGTACGGGGAAGAGCTGTTAATGTGAGCGGTCGGCCTTGTGAATACGAACCAGGGCCGCTACGACGGCCCCCGCGCGGGCCCCGGCGTGGAGGAGGTGGTCACGGTGGACAGCAGTCGACCATGCAGTACCGGCAGCTCTCTCCGGCCCACCCCGGCCCGCCGCCTGCACGGCTGACCTGGGCTCGCACGCAGCGTGGCGTCCGGCCGGGAGAGCACCTTCCCCGGGGTCGAGCCGTCGAAACCCGCCCAGCAACGGTTTTCTGACGCACCATCGGCTCCGGCGTGTCCACCGGTGTTTCCCGCCGTCGTGTTCGCCCTGCCCTGCCTGGGCGCGCGCCGGTCCGGCCCAAGGAGCCCGCGCCATGTCGATGATCAACAACCTGCGCGCCGCAGTCGTCCGTCCGACCCGCCGCCGGACCGGTGACGAGCTCGGACTGCCCCCCGGCACCGCCCCGTCCGCGGTGGTGGACTGCGCCGTCTACCAGCAGGGCAAGCGCATCGGCGAGACGTGCAGCCCGCGCGAGGCCGCCCGGCAGGTGAAGGCGGCCCACCAGAGCGGGCCCGGCTCGTTCAGCTGGATCGGCCTGCACGAGCCCACCGGCGCCGAGTTCGAGGGCATCGCGCAGCGCTTCGGCCTGCACCCGCTGGCGGTCGAGGACGCGGTGCACGCGCACCAGCGCCCCAAGGTCGAGCGATACGACAACATGCTCTTCGCGGTCTTCAAGACCGTCCGCTACATCGAGCACGAGCAGCTCACCCCGACCAGCGAGGTGGTCGAGACCGGCGAACTGATGGTGTTCGCCGGACCGGACTTCGTGATCACCGTCCGGCACGGCGCGCACTCCTCGCTGCGCGCGCTGCGGCTGCGCCTGGAGGCCGACGCCGAGGGCAGCGGCCTGCTCGCCAAGGGCCCGGCGGCGGTGCTGCACGCGATCGCCGACCACGTGGTGGACAACTACCTGCTGGTCGCCGAGCGCCTGCAGAACGACGTGGACGAGATCGAGTACGGCGTGTTCGCCAACCGCGGCGGCAGCGGCGCGGACGTCGGCCGGGTCTACCAGCTCAAGCGCGAGGTGCTGGAGTTCAAGCGCGCCGTCACCCCGCTGCTGCGGCCGATGCTGCAGCTCGCCGAGCCGGTCGCGCGACTCGTCGACCCGGAGATGCAGAAGTACTTCCGGGACGTCGCCGACCACCTGGCCCGGGTCAGCGAGCAGGTGCAGGGCTTCGACGAACTGCTCAACTCGCTGCTCCAGGCCAACCTGGCGCAGGTCTCGGTCGCCCAGAACGAGGACATGCGCAAGATCACCGCCTGGGCGGCGATCTTCGCCGTCCCCACCATGATCACCGGCGTGTACGGCATGAACTTCGAACACATGCCGGAGCTCCAGTGGACCTACGGCTATCCGACCGTGCTCGGGGTGATCGCGACCATCTGCTTCGGCATGTACCGGGGCTTCCGCCGCAACGGCTGGCTGTGAGGTCCCGGGCGGAGCGTCAGCGGCGCTCCGCCCGGGCCACCAGCACCAGGCCCAGCAGGATCAGTCCGACGGCCGGGTAGGCCGCGACCGGCGGCCACTGGCCCAGCCACACCGCCGCGATCAGCGCCGCGCCCGGGGTCTCCAGCAGGATCGCCGTCGAGGTGATCGACGGACCCAGCGTTCGCACCACCCGGTTGCTCAGCGAGTGCCCCAGCAGCTGCGCCGTCACCATCAGCAGGAAGATCTGCCACCACGCGCCGGCCGGCCAGCCCGCCAGTCGGGTGCCCGTCAGCAGACACGCCGCCAGCAGCGCCACCGCGCAGGTCGCGTAGCAGACCAGGGTGTACGCGGTGGTCGACACGGTGCGCCGCACCTCCGCGCCCAGCAGCACGTACCCGGCCGCCGCCGCGCCCGCGCCCAGCGCCAGCCCGTCCCCGAGCAGTGCCCGCGAGGAGACCGACAGGTCCACCCCGGTCAGCACCAGCACGCCCGCGAACGCCAGCCCCACGCCCAGCCACACCAGCCGCGGCGCGCGCACCCCGAACAGCCGCATCAGCAGGATCGTCCACAGCGGAGTGGTCGTCACCAGCGCCGTCGCGGACGCCACCGAGGTCATCCGCAGGCTCGGCATCCACAGCGCGAAGTGCAGCGCCAGCAGCACGCCCGCCGCCATCGCCAGCAGCAGCGCCCGCCGCGAGATCCCGCGCAGCTCGGCCCGGTGCCGCCACAGCGCGTACGGGCCCAGCACCGCCACCGACATGCCGTTGCGCCAGAACGCGATCGCCAGCGCCGGCGCCGCCGTCGCACTGATCAGCGGCGCGGACAGCGAGATGCCCGCGATCGACACCGCCAGCAGCAGCAGGTCGGTACGCGGCAACTGCCCCCGCTGATCAACCACCGCGGGGGCGACGGGGGCGGTCGTGGTGGCGGTGGGCACGGTTCTCCTTCGGCGGACGGGCGACGGGGGCGGGATACACGGTAAGGGCTGTCCGCCCGTCATGGAACTGTCGTCCCGGGGGATGGACCGCCCCCCGGACGGCCAGGCCGTACGCTGTCCGGCATGGAGCGTACGACGACCGCGAGCGCGGCAGACTTCCTCGACCGGGCGCTGGTGGAGGAAGCCGCCAAGAAGTCCGGCCTGCTCTGGGTCCGGCCCGCCGGACAGCCGCACGCCCGCCCGCTCTGGCACGCCTGGCACGACGGCGCCGTGGTCGTCGTCGGCGACGGCGCCGAACAGCCCCTGCACGGCCTCGCCGCCGGCACCCCCGCCGCGCTCACCCTGCGCAGCAAGGACAAGGGCGGCCGCCTGGTCGCCTTCTCCGCCGCCGTCACCGCCGTCGCCCCCGGCACTCCTGCCTGGGACGGCGCCGTCGAGGAACTCAAGGGCAAGCGCCTGAACGCCCCCGACACCGACACCATCGGCGACCGCTGGGCCCGCGAGTCCCGCATCCTGCGCCTGGAACCCACCGGCCCCCTCGCCCCCCACCCCGACGGCTCCCTCGCCGCCGCCCCCGTGCCCACCCCGGTCACCACCCGCAAGCCGATCCCGGCCGGGCTCCCGAAGCTCCTCTTCAAGAAGAAGCGCAGGAGCTGAAGCGCAGGCGAGTGCGAGAACGCGCGCGGGGAACCGCGCGCCCCAGCGGTGCGCCCACCCGCTCCCGCACGCCAACCCCCGCTAAGTTTGGATGGTTATATCCCTTTCCCGGCGGGAGGCAGTCCCATGGCGGGCCCAAGCACCCGGGTCTTCATCTCCCACCTCTCCGGCGTCGCGGTGTTCGACCCGAACGGCGACCAGGTGGGCCGGGTCCGCGACGTGGTGGTCTCGCTCCGTCTCGGCGGCAACCCGCCCAGGGTTCTCGGTCTGGTGGTGGAGGTGATCGGCCGCCGCCGCATCTTCCTGCCGATGACCCGGGTGACCAGCCTGGAGTCCGGCCAGGTGCTCTCCACCGGCCTGCTGAACATGCGTCGGTTCGAGCAGCGCCCGTCGGAGACCCTGGTCCTCGCCGAGCTGCTCGACCGCACCGTCACCCGCACCAAGACCGGCGACGAGGTGACGGTGCTGGACGTCGCGATGGTGCAGACCCGCCTGCGCGAGTGGGAGATCGACAAGGTCTTCGTCCAGGTCGGCCGCCCGAGCAGGCTGCGCAAGGCGAAGGGCGAGCAGCTGCTGCTCAACTGGTCCGCCGTCACCGGTTTCTCGCTCGCCGAGGAGGGCCAGGGCGCGGCCACCCTGCTCGCCACCTTCGAGCAGCTGCGCGCCGCCGACCTGGCGAACGTCATGCACCACCTGTCCGCGAAGCGTCGCGCCGAGGTCGCGGCGGCCCTCGACGACGACCGGCTCGCGGACGTCCTGGAGGAGCTGCCCGAGGACGACCAGGTGGAGATCATCGGCAAGCTGAAGGAGGAACGGGCCGCCGACATCCTGGAGACCATGGACCCGGACGACGCCGCCGACCTGCTGTCCGAGCTGCCCGCCGAGGACGCCGAGCGGCTGCTGCGCCTGATGGAGCCCGCCGAGGCGGCGGAGATGCGGCGGCTGCTCTCCTACGAGGAGGACACCGCGGGCGGTCTGATGACCACCGAGCCGATCGTGCTGGAGCCCGACGCCACGGTCGCGGAGGCGCTCGCCCGGGTGCGGATCTCCGACACCAAGCCGGCGCTGGCCGCGCAGGTGTACGTGTGCCGCCCGCCGAACGAGACCCCGACCGGCACCTACCTGGGCACCGTGCACTTCCAGCGGCTGCTGCGCGAACCCCCGTACACGCTGGTCGGCTCGATCGTGGACGACGACCTCGACCCGCTGCCGCCGGACACCCCGCTGCCGCTGATCACCTCCTACCTGGCCACCTACAACCTGGTGGCGGCGCCGGTGGTCGACGAGGACGACCGCCTGCTGGGCGCGGTCACCGTGGACGACGTGCTGGACCACCTGCTGCCGGACGACTGGCGCGAGGGCTCGGCGCACGGCATCTCCGCCGAGGAGGTGTCCGATGGACAGTGACCGCAAGCGTCAGCACGAGACGCCGGGCCAGCGCATCCAGGGCGAGCTGCGGGAGCTGCGCCAGCTGCGCGAACTGCGCACCCGCGAGCAGCGCGGCCGGCGCGAGGAACGACGCGTCGACTCCCCGTCGTCCCGTTCCCGGCTCGACCAGCCGCGCACCGGCCGCCCGGGCCTGATCCACCTGCCCGCGTGGGACCCGGAGGCGTTCGGGAAGCTCTCCGAGCGGATCGCCCGCTTCCTGGGCACCGGCCGGTTCATCGTCTGGATGACGGTGGTGATCATCGCGTGGGTGGCGTGGAACACCCTGCTGCCGCCCACCGTCCGCTTCGACAACTACCCGTTCATCTTCCTCACCCTGATGCTGTCGCTCCAGGCCTCGTACGCGGCCCCGCTGATCCTGCTCGCGCAGAACCGCCAGGACGACCGCGACCGCGTCAACATGGAGCAGGACCGGGCCCGCAGCGACCGCAACATCGCCGACACCGAGTACCTGACCAGGGAGGTCGCGGCGCTGCGGCAGGGCCTCGGCGAGGTCGCCACGCGCGACTTCATCCGGTCCGAACTGCAGTCGCTGCTCCGGGAGATCGAGGAACGGCGGGAGCCCGCCGACCCGTTGTGACCCGCGGCACGCTACCGGCGAGTCGGGGGCGGGGCGCAGCGCCGTACCATCAACACATGGCCAACGAGACAGAGGTGGCGGCCGGGGTGACGGAGCAGTCCGTCCAGGAAGCCCTGGCGACCGTCCACGACCCGGAGATCAACCGTCCGATCACCGAGATCGGCATGGTGAAGTCCGTCGAGATCGGCGACGGCGGCGCGGTGAAGGTCGCGGTGTACCTCACCGTCTCGGGCTGTCCGATGCGCGAGACGATCACCCAGCGGGTCACCGACGCGGTGTCCGCGGTTCCCGGCGTCACCGCCGTCTCCGTCGAACTCGACGTGATGAGCGACGAGCAGCGCCGCGAGCTCTCCCAGCTGCTCCGCGGCGGCGCCCCGGAGCGGGAGATCCCGTTCGCGAAGCCGGGCACCCTGACCCGGGTGTACGCGGTCGCCTCCGGCAAGGGCGGCGTCGGCAAGTCCTCGGTGACGGTCAACCTGGCGGCGGCGCTGGCCGCGGACGGCCTGAAGGTCGCCGTGGTGGACGCCGACATCTACGGCCACAGCGTGCCCCGCATGCTGGGTGTCGAGGGTCGGCCGACCCAGGTCCAGGACATGATCATGCCGCCGGCGGCGCACGGCGTGAAGGTCATCTCGATCGGCATGTTCACCCCGGGCAACGCCCCGGTGGTGTGGCGCGGCCCGATGCTGCACCGCGCGCTGCAGCAGTTCCTGGCGGACGTGTACTGGGGCGACCTGGACGTCCTGCTGCTCGACCTGCCGCCCGGCACCGGCGACATCGCGATCTCGGTCGCGCAGCTCGTCCCGAACGCCGAGATCCTGATCGTCACCACCCCGCAGATGGCCGCCGCCGAGGTCGCCGAGCGGGCCGGCACCATCGCGCTGCAGACCCACCAGAAGATCGTCGGCGTCATCGAGAACATGTCGGGCATGCCCTGCCCGCACTGCGACGAGATGATCGACGTCTTCGGCACCGGCGGCGGCCAGACCGTCGCCGACGCCCTCACCCGCTCGGTCGGCGCGACCGTCCCGGTGCTCGGCTCCATCCCGATCGACGTCCGCCTCCGCGAGGGCGGCGACGACGGCCGCCCGGTCGTCCTCTCCAACCCCGACTCCCCGGCCGGCGCCGCCCTGCGCACCATCGCCGGCAAGCTCTCCGGCCGCCAGCGCGGCCTCTCGGGCCTCTCCCTGGGCCTGACCCCGAAGAACAAGTTCTGACGGGACCCACAAGCACCGCGAACGGCCCCGGGCGCCCGCCCGGGGCCGTTCGCTTGTCGGGAACCGAAACCGGCGGCCGGGCTGTCCGAGGGGTGTGAACAGAACGGGAATCGGGTGTCTGACAGCGGCCCTGCTGGTGGCGGCGGCGGTGCTGATGGTGTTCAGCGTGTCCGCGACGATCGAGATCGAGGGGCCGCCGGAGTTGAACCCGGGGTTCCACGACAACCGGACGGTCCTTGCGGCAGTGGTCCTCGGCACCGGGCTGTACCTGGCGCTGGCCGGCCTGGTCCTGGGGCTTCACGGCTCGGGCGGGGCGGCGGGCCGGACCGCGGTGGCGATCCTGGTGCTGCCCCTGCTGGCGTTCGGGGTGTTCCGGCTGACGGTGCTGGCCCCGATGCTGGCCTGCGACGGCACCTCGATCGCGCAAGTGGCGCCGGGCAGCTACGACTGCGAGGACATCACCTACTAGCGGCCGTCGTACGACTCCAGGTCGGGGACGGTGGTGAAGCCGATGCCGTACGCGGAGACCGAGCGGCCGTAGGCGCCGATCAGGACGCCGGGGGCCTCGCCGGCCAGTACCCAGCCGTACTCGGACTCGCGGTAGCGGAAGGGCTGCGGCACCCCGTTGACGGGGAGGGTGAGGGAGGACCAGTCGGGACCGTCCAGGTCGTCGGCCAAGTCCCAGGCGAGGGTGGACTGCTGGTCGAGCCAGTGCTGGCGCAGGGTGCGGTCGAGGTTGCCGGGCCAGGTGGCGGCGAGCAGTCCGGCGCCGGCCAGCCAGGCCGCGGAGGACGCGGAGGTGGCTTCCAGGGTGCCGGTGTTGTCGGCGCTGCGGCGGACTTCGCGGCGGGCCACCGTGACCACGACCGCGAAGCGCCGGGTGTCGCGCGGCTCGGGTCCGCGGGCGGGCTCGTCGCCGTGGCCGAGGGTGCCGTAGTCGGGGGTGTCGGACTGCGCGGCGCGCGGGTTCTGGCCGTTGCCGACCTGGCCGAGCCAGCGGCGGCCCGTCCAGCCCTCGTCCAGGCCGTACCAGGCGAAGTCGGCGGCGCGGTAGGCGGCGAGGGGGTCGGCGGCGGGCCGACGCGTGGCGGCGGGGTCTGCGGTCGTTTGCGTGGCGTCCACTGCGGGCCTCCTCGGTTGTGCTCCTGCCACGGGCGGGCTCCATGGTGGCGCACCGCGGCCCCTCCGTCCGGGAAAACCGGGTCGGACACGGCCGAGCGTGACGGACCGCACAGCGCGCGCCCTCCGGGGAGGTAGAGGACACGATAGCGGCGCGAACGACGACGCCCCGCCTGCCGGGCGGGGCGTCGTGGTCGGGCGGGGCCGGTCGGTCAGGTGGCGTCCGGGTCGAACGGCGGACGCTCGCCGACCGCGAGGGCCGGGCCGCTGCTCGCCGGGGCGGCCGGCTTGGAGAAGTCGACGGAGGCGGTCGGAGTGCGCGCCGGCTCGCCGTTCAGCGCGGACTTGATGTCGACGCTGTCCTTGAGGTCCTTCAGCCCGAGCGGGTCCTCGCCGTCGCCGAGCAGCTGCTTGCGGACGAAGGTCTTCGGGTTGAGGTCCTCGAAGTCGAAGTTCTGGAACTCCGGGCCGAGCTCGCTGCGGATGTCCTCCTTCGCGTTGTCCGCGAAGGAGCGGATCTTGCGAATGAAGCCCATGGTGTCCTGGATCAGCTTGGGGAGCTTGTCCGGACCGAAGATCACGATGGCCATGATCGCAATGGTCAGGACCTCGAGTCCGCCTATGTCTCCGAACACCTGAACTCCCAGCACCCGACAACGCTGAACCAAGGGTAAACGCGGGCGGCCGTTCCCCGGTCTCCCCCAGGTGAATCCGTGGTAAAGACCACCCGGGTGACCGACGTCGACGACGTGCCGGTGAAGGCAGGCTAGCGCAGGACCTGCCGCGGGTCACCGGTGGGCGACGGCTGCGGGCTGGCCTGCATCCGGGAACGCATCGGATAGTCCGGGGTGTCCATCTGCTGCTGCGCGTTGACGGGGACGATCGCCCCGCCGATGGGGGTGACGCTGGTGGGCTGCCGGCTGGGGCCGCCCTGACTCGCGCTGAGGCCGCCGACACCGCCGAGCGTGACCGCGGCGACCGAGAACGCCCCGGCGGCGGCGAACACCAGCCGGCGCCCGCGCGCCGGGCTCTGGCGCGGGGTGGGCAGCTCGGCGAGCGCGGCCAGCGGACGCGGCGCGGTGGACGGGCGGGAGCCGAACAGGCCGGCCCGCGGGTCGATCCCGGGTATCGGGGCGTCGGCGCCCAGCGCGCCGCCGCCGAAGCCCGCGCCCCGGCCGAAGGAGCCGCCGGTGAGCCGGCTGCCGCCGAACACGGCACCCGACGGCTCGTCAGGGTCCGATTCGTCCTCGGGCAGCGCGGCCACGGCCATCAGCCGCGCCATCAGCGCCGCGGACGGGCCGGGCATCGCCGCACTGCTGAGCGTCCGCTTGACCGCGCGGGCGCCCTCCGCCTCGGCCAGGCACTCCGGGCAGGTCGCCAGGTGGGCCTGCACCCGCTCGCGGGCGTCGTGGCCGAGTTCGCCGTCCAGGAAGGCGGTGAGGCGGTCGCCGAGATGGTGGTGCTCCTCGGCCGCCGGCTCGACCGGACGGAGCGTCACGGGCCGGAGCTCGGCCGCCGCCGGGGTCTGCTCGCCGCGGCGCAGCGGCGCCCAGCGCGAACGGTCGGCGCGCTCGGGGGCCTGATCGCTCATGACCCCCTCCGGTCGCTTCCGCCCGGTTCGGCGCCGACCGGCACGGGGTCGGCGGAGCCGCCCCGGCGCGAGCGGCCCGCGGCGGCGTTCGGCGCCCGGTGCTTGAGGGCGGCGCGCAGGTGCGAGCGGCCGCGGTGGATCCGGCTGCGGACGGTGCCGAGCTTCACCCCGAGGGTGGCGGCGATCTCCTCGTAGGAGAGGCCCTCGATGTCGCACAGCACCACGGCGGCACGGAACTCCGGGGCGAGGGTGTCCAGCGCCTGCTGCACGTCCGCGTCGAAGTGGGTGTCGCTGAAGTGCTGGGCGGGGCTGGGCTCACGGCTCGCCAGGCGCTCCGCCGCGTCCTCGGCGAGGGCGTCGAAGCGGATCCGCTGGCGACGGCGCACCATGTCCAGGAACAGGTTGGTGGTGATCCGGTGCAGCCAGCCCTCGAACGTGCCGGGGGTGTACGTGGACAGCGAACGGAACACCCGGACGAAGACCTCCTGGGTGAGGTCCTCCGCGTCGTGCTGATTGCCCGTCAGCCGGTAGGCGAGACGGTAGACCCGGGCGCTGTGCGCCTCGACGATCTCCTCCCAGCTGGGCGGCGTCCAGCTCTGCGCGTCGGGCCCCTCCGCGAAGGACGCGAGCGTGCCGGGGGCCTCGGCCACCGAGTCGTCGGCTGCGGTCGACTTGTCCAGGGGGGAGTGCACAGACTGGTTCATCACGGGCTTTGGCGTACGGGCCGACGTGGTGCCGCGGAAGTGCCGCTGCACAGGGACGTCGCCCTCGGCCACACCTCCTCGGTCGGCTCTTCTGCCCAGCAGAGCCACCACCATATCCACCTCACACGTCAAGCCCGGATAAGAGCGGTCGAACAGCGGCCGCCGCAGGTGGTCCGGCCACCCACGACAACTCAACGGCCAGCCGTCGAACGCGGTTCCCGGACGGCCAGTAGTCTGTCGCTGGAATTTGTCGACTTCCATCGACACCGGCGCTCCGGAAGAGGCAGCCATCACCGAGTTCGGGCCCCAGCGAGTGGCCCTCGCCGACACCTACGTCGGCGAGGACGCGGTGCTGACCTACGCCCGGGCGCAGTCGGCCCGCACCGGCATACGCGCGATCGGCCCCAGCGGCGGCGCGGCCCTGCGCCTGCTGGCCGCCGCGCTCGACGCCAAGGCCGTGGTCGAGATCGGCACCGGCACCGGCGTGTCCGGCGTCTACCTGCTGCGCGGCATGCGGCCCGACGGCGTGCTCACCACCGTCGACTCCGAACCCGTCCGCCAGCAGTACGCCCGCGAGGCCTACCTGGCCGCCGGGTTCGCCGCCAACCGGGCCCGCTTCATCCCCGGCCGGGCCCGCGACGTCCTGCCGCGACTCGCCGACGGCCAGTACGACCTGGTGTTCTGCGACGGCGACCCGGCCGACTCCGGCTTCCACCTCACCGAGGCCATGCGGCTGCTCCGGCCGCGCGGCGTGGTCTGCTTCGAAGGCGTCTTCCAGGAGGGCCGGCTCGCCGAACCCGACGTCGACGACCCGCAGACCCGCGCCGTGCGCGACCTGGTCGCCGACATCCGGGAGCAGGGCGACACCCTGCTGCCCGCCCTGCTGCCGGTCAGCGACGGCCTGCTCTGCGCGGTCAAGCGCTGAACCCGGACAGCGGAACGGGCCCGCTCCCCGCAACCGGGGGACCGGGCCCGTCGAACACTCCCGGAGCGACCGGGACGTGCGAGTGTCAGTACCTGCTCGGGTCAGCCGCAGGCCTTCTTCAGAGCCTCGCCCAGAGCATCCGCCTCGTCCGGCGTCAGCTCCACCACCAGGCGCCCGCCCCCTTCGAGCGGAACGCGCATGATGATGCCCCGCCCCTCCTTGGTTACCTCCAGCGGGCCGTCACCCGTCCGCGGCTTCATGGCCGCCATGCTCGTTCCCCTTCCTGCAACCGTTCAGGTACGCACCGGCAGTCCGTCCACCGCCGGTATCGAACGCATTGATCGGAAGCCATTATCCCGCATGCGACCGCTCGATGACCAACATCACTCTCTGCGCCAAGCCTCCCGAACCCGGACCGAAGCGCCGATTACCAGCCGAAAGCCGCATCACGTCGCACTCCGACACGCCCTCCCGGGGTGCGCCACCTCACACTCCCCCACCCGGCCGCACTCCGGCATGCTGTGCCCACGACAGCCCACCGCGACCCGGGAGCCCTCACCGATGTCCGACACCGTGCGCTACCACCGCGACGGCGCCCTCGCCGTCCTCACCATCGACCGCGCCGACGCCATGAACGCCCTCGACGTCGCCACCAAGGTCGCCCTCCGGGACGCCGTCACCACCGCCGCGACCGACCCCGACGTCCGCGCCGTCCTGCTCACCGGCGCCGGTGAGAAGGCCTTCTGCGTGGGCCAGGACCTCAAGGAGCACCTCGGCCACCTGCACCACCAGCAGGAGACCGGCGAGAGCGCGCTGCGCACCGTCGCCGAGCACTACAACCCGCTGGTCCGCGCCCTCGCCGGCATGCGCAAGCCCACCGTCGCCGCCGTCAACGGCATCGCGGCCGGCGCCGGCGCCTCGCTCGCCTTCGCCTGCGACTTCCGGATCGTCGCCGACACCGCCGGCTTCAACACCTCCTTCGCCGGCGTCGCCCTCACCACCGACTCCGGCGCCTCCTGGACCCTCCCCCGCCTGGTCGGCCACGCCCGCGCCACCGAACTCCTCATGCTCCCCCGCACCGTCCGCGCCGACGAGGCCCTCACCCTCGGCCTCGCCACCCGCGTCGTCCCCGCCGCCGAACTCGCCGCCACCGCCCACGAGTTCGCCCTCACCCTCGCCAACGGCCCCACCTTCGCCTACGGCGCGATCAAGGAGTCCCTGGCCTACGCCGCCTCCCACTCCCTCACCGAACTCCTCGACAAGGAAGAGGAGTTGCAGACCGCCGCCGGCAACAGCGAAGACCACCTGATCGCCGTCAACGCCTTCGTCGCCAAGGAAAAGCCCACCTTCGTGGGCAAGTAACTCCCCCACGGCACACCCCACCGGGCTCCACCACAAAACCGCGCCACCGGCAAGAGCCCGAGGCGAAGCCCGAGGCGCCGCTGCAACCCCGTGCCCCGTCAGGGGCGCGGGGAACTGCGCGAAGGGGACGGCACCCTGGGTGAGGTCCGTGGACGGCGGGCTGTGGCTGCTGGGGCGGGCTCGGCGGACTCGGCAACCAGGTGGTCGTTCACCAAAAGAACCTCAGCGGGCGTGGCAGTCCACCAAGTGGTCGTTCACCAGGCCGCAGGCCTGCATCAGTGCGTAGGCGGTGGTCGGCCCCACGAAGCGGAAGCCGTTCTTCTTCAGTGCCTTCGCGAGCGCGGTCGATTCGGCCGTCACCGCGGGCACTTCCGCCAGGGTCTTGGGGGCGGGGCGGTCCGGATCGCCGGCGTGGTTCCAGATGAGCGTTTCCAGTTCGCCCTCGCCGAGGTCGATCGCGGCTCGGGCGTTGGCGATGGTCGCGAGGACCTTCGCCCGGTTCCGGATGATCCCGGTGTCGGCCATCAGCCGCTCCACGTCGGCGTCCCCGAACTCCGCGACCTGTTCGATCGAGAAGTCCCGGAACGCGGCCCGGAAGCCTTCGCGTCGGCGCAGGATGGTGATCCAGGACAGCCCGGACTGGAACGCCTCCAGTGAGATGCGTTCGAACAGCGCCTGGTCGCCGTGGACCGGCCGGCCCCATTCGGTGTCGTGGTAGACCCGGTAGTCGTCCGCCGAGTCACCCCACGGGCAGCGCAGCAGCCCGTCCGCGCCGGGCACCGCACCGGTCACGAGCGGTCACTCTTCTCGGAGTCGGCGGAGTCGGCACCCTCGGCGGAGTCCGCCGCTCCGGCAGCGTCCTCCGACGGCTTCTTCTCCAGCACGGCCGTGAACGACTCCAGCCCGGGCAGCGGCTCCCCGGCCGCGCCGCCGGTCGCCGCGACCGAGCCGCGTACCGCGCCGACGGCCTCCAGTTCGGCGATCTTCGCGTCGCGGAGGGCGAGTTCCGTGCCGAGGCGGTCGAGGACGTCGTCGACCTCGTCCATGCGGTAGCCGCGGAGCGCCATCGGGAGGCGGAGTTCGTCGACGTCGGTCCGGCTGAGCGGACGGTCCTGCGGGAGGCGTGCGGTGAGGCGGTCGCGTTCCGCCTCGGGGAGAGTCCCGCCGCCGCCCAGTGCCACCAGTGCGGCACCGCCGACGACCACGGCCATCGCAACCACGATCACCCAGAACACGAGCTGTCCTCCGTCAGTCCCCGGCAGTTCCCGGCTGTTCCCGTTTTCCTGGCAGTTCCCGTCGGCTTCGGCCCTCTGGCGGGATCAGGTGGGATCATGGTCCCGTACAGGCCGGGGCCCATCATTGCACCCGGGAGCGCTGAGGAGGAGACACCGGTGGCACTACGCCTCGGCACGCGGGAGTTCGGTCCGGACGAGTTGGTCGTGATGGCGATCGTCAACCGCACTCCGGACTCGTTCTTCGACCGGGGGGCGACCTTCGCCGACGAGGCCGCGTTCGCCGCGGCGGACCGGGCGATGGCCGAGGGTGCGGCGATCCTGGACATCGGCGGGGTGAAGGCCGGGCCGGGTGAAGAGGTCACCGTCGAGGAGGAGTTGCGGCGCACGGTGCCGTTCGTGGCGGAGCTGCGCAAGCGGCATCCGGACGCGGTGATCAGTGTGGACACCTGGCGGCACGAGGTCGGCGAGGCGGTCTGCGAGGTCGGCGCGGATCTGCTGAACGACGCCTGGGGCGGTTTCGATCCGCGGCTCGCCGAGGTCGCGGCCCGGTTCGGCGCGGGCCTGGTGTGCACGCACGCGGGCGGCGCGGAGCCGCGTACCCGTCCGCACCGGGTGGGGTACGAGGACGTGATGGCGGACATCCTGCGGGTGACGGTGGGGTTGGCCGAGCGGGCGCTCGAACTCGGGGTGCGGCGCGACGGGTTGATCATCGACCCGGGGCACGACTTCGGGAAGAACACCCGGCATTCGCTGGAGGCGACCCGCCGGCTGCCGGAGATGACGGCGACCGGGTTCCCGGTGCTGGTCTCGTTGTCGAACAAGGACTTCGTCGGCGAGACGCTCGACAAGCCGGTGGACGAGCGGCTGCTGGGCACGCTGGCCACCACCGCCGTCTCCGCCTGGCTGGGCGCGCAGGTCTACCGGGTGCACCAGGTCGCGGAGACCCGGCAGGTGCTGGACATGGTGGCGTCGATCCGCGGCACCCGTCCCCCGGCGGTCGCCCGCCGGGGGCTCGCCTGACGGTCCGTCGGCGGCGGTCAGGCCTGGGTGCCCTGGGGCTTGCGGGCCTCTTCGAGGACCTTGAGCACCTCGGCGACGTCGTCGGTGACGTGGAACAGGTCCAGGTCGTCCGGGTTGGCCTTGCCCTGCGCGACCAGGGTGGACCTCAGCCACTCGACCAGTCCGCCCCAGTAGGCGCTGCCGAAGAGGATCACCGGGAACCGGGTGACCTTCTGGGTCTGCACCAGGGTGAGCGCCTCGAACAGCTCGTCCAGGGTGCCGAGTCCGCCGGGGAGCACCACGAAGCCCTGGGAGTACTTCACGAACATCGTCTTGCGGACGAAGAAGTACCGGAAGTTCAGGCCCAGGTCGACGTACTCGTTCAGGCCCTGCTCGAACGGCAGCTCGATGCCGAGGCCGACGCTCAGCCCGCCGCCCTCGACGGCGCCCTTGTTGGCGGCCTCCATCGCGCCGGGGCCGCCACCGGTGATCACCGCGTAGCCGGCTTCGGCGAGCGCCCGGCCGATCTCCACGCCGGACTGGTACTCGGCCGAGTCGGGCTTCGTCCGGGCGGAGCCGAACACGCTGATCGCGGTGGGGAGTTTGGCGAGCGCGCCGAAGCCTTCGACGAACTCGGAGGTGATCCGCAGCACCCGCCACGGGTCGGTGTGCAACCAGTCGGTCGGCCCGGTGGTGTCCAGCAGCGCCTGGTCCGTCGTCTTCGTCTCGACCTGGTCCCGGCGCAGCAGCACCGGGCCCTTGCGCTTCTCAGGAAAGGGCTTCCTGGCCCTGCGGACGGGTTCATCTCCGTTGGCTGTCATGACGAAACCCTACGCCTGACGAGGCAACTTTCCGAGGAACAACGGGAAACGGCTGCCCGTCCGCCAAAGGCCGTGGGGCGGCTACGCGGCGAGCCAGGCCCGCAGCCGCTCCTCGACCTCGGCGATCGCGCTCAGCGAGCAGTGCTCCTCGCGCTTGTGGGCCAGGTTCGGGTCGCCGGGGCCGTAGTTGACGGCGGGGACGCCGTGCGCGGAGAACCGGGCGACGTCGGTCCAGCCGAACTTGGCCCGCGGCTCGCCGCCGACGGCGGCCAGGAAGGCCTGCGCGGCGGGCTGGGAGAGGCCGGGCAGAGCGGCCGGCGAGGCGTCCGCGATGTCCACCTGGTAGCCGTCGAAGACCTCCCGCAGGTGCTCCTCGGCCTGCTCCAGGCTGCGGTCGGGGGCGAACCGGAAGGCGACGTGGATCCGGCACTCGTCGGGGATGACGTTGCCGGCGACGCCGCCGTCGATCCGGGTGGCGTTCAGGCCCTCGCGGTACTCCAGGCCGTCGATGACGACCCGTCGGGGCGTGTAGTCGACCAGCCGGCGCAGCACCTCGGCGGCCTTGTGGATGGCGTTGTCGCCGAGCCAGCTGCGGGCGGCGTGCGCGCGGACGCCGGTGAGCGTGATGTCGGCGCGCAGGCTGCCCTGGCAGCCGCCCTCGACGACGGCGCCGCTGGGCTCCATCAGGACGGCGAAGTCGCCGGCCAGCCAGTCCGGGTGGGTGGCGAACAGGTGGCCGAGGCCGTTGCGCTCCGCCTCCACCTCCTCGCAGTCGTAGAAGACGTAGGTGACGTCGTGGTTCGGCTCCACCACCGTGGCGGCGAGCCGCAGTTGGACGGCCACGCCGGACTTCATGTCGGAGGTTCCGCAGCCGTAGAGCAGGTCGCCCTCGACGTGCGAGGGCACGTTGTCGGCGATCGGGACGGTGTCCAGGTGCCCGGCGAGCACCACCCGCTGGGACCGGCCGAGGTGGGTGCGGGCGACCACGTTGTTGCCGAACCGGTCGACGGTGAGGTGCGGGTAGGCCCGGAGCGCGGCCTCGACCGCGTCGGCGAGAGCGGTCTCCTCGCCGCTGACGGACGGGAAGTCGACGAGGCGGGCGGTCAGCGTGCCGCCGTCGACGGTCAGGTCGAGGGGCTGGTTCGGGCTGCTCATGGCGGCCACCCTACCGAGCGGCCGGACGGCCCGGCGGGCGGGCACGCAACCGCGCGGACCCGTACGGCCGTCCGAGCGGTTACGGTGTCCGCGAGCGGTGCGGGCCCGTCACGGGCCGCTGCGACCGGACGACGACGGACGACGAGGGAGGGGCCACGGTGGCCACAGACGCCGAGTACGCGGAGGGTGGCGCGTCCGAGCGCCGTCGGCGGCCGTGGCGGCGGATCCTGGTGGGGGTGCTGGCGCTGGCGGTGGTCGGCGGCCTGGTGGTGTGGCTGAACCGCGACAAGATCACCGTCCCGGACGAGGGCTGCAAGGTCGCCACCCCGGCGGGTTCCGGAACGCTGGAGCTGGGAGCGGCGGCGAACGCGGCGACCATCACGGCGGTGGCGATGTCCCGCGGCCTGCCCGAGCGGGCGGTGACGATCGCGCTGGCGACCGCCATCCAGGAGTCCAAGCTGCGCAACCTGGAGGGCGGCGACCGGGACTCGGTGGGCCTGTTCCAGCAGCGTCCCTCGCAGGGCTGGGGCACCATCGAGCAGATCATGGACCCGGTGTACGCGACCAACAAGTTCCTGGACGCGCTGGTGAAGGTGAACGGCTACGCGCAGATGCCGCTGACCGACGCCGCCCAGCAGGTGCAGCGCAGCGGCTACCCGCAGGCGTACGCCAAGCACGAGAACAACGCGACGCTGCTGGCCACGGTGCTGATGGGCCGTGAGCCGGCGGCGCTGAACTGCGTGGTGCACCAGCTGCCGGAGCCGGACTCGGCGGCCCCGCCGGCCGCCGGCGCGGCCGACCGGGTGCGCCGGGAGTTCGGCAAGGCGGTGACGGTGGCGTCCGCCGAGAAGGCGGCCAAGGACCCGCGCGAGGTGCTGGCGTTCACCCCGCAGCCGACGGCGAGCACCGCGGGCGCGGGCGGCACCCAGCAGACCGGCTGGGCGCTGGCGCAGTGGTCGGTGGCGCGGGCGGCGGACCTGGGCATCGGGCAGGTCGCCTACGACGGCAAGGTGTGGCGGGTGGACCGGCCCAACGACGGCTGGAAGCCGCTGGCGGGCGCCCCGGCGGACCGGGTGCTGGTGACGCTGGGCGCCCCGGCGAAGAAGAAGTGACGGTGCCGACGGTGCGTTGACGCACAGGTGCGCGGGTGACGGCCCACCGGGTGATTCGCGTCAACTCCCGCTGACGGCGCGACAGTCGGCGGGCCGCCGACACGCCGGTCCGCCAGGCGGGCGGCAGGCGCCTTTCCCGCCAAGGGAAGTGACGATTCTTCAGCGATCGCATCGCGGACGATCCGCCCGGTTTGCCGGAAAGCGGATCGTCCGATCTTTGCCAACCCTTGACCTTGACCGGCCGAAACCTTCCCGGTGCTCTTGCGGTCATACACGTCGCCCGCGGGGCGAGACCGGACAGCCGTTCCGGCCGTCCGCCCGGCGGACCGTAGACCTCACCTCTTAGGAGCACCATGTCCCTCCCCCTCACGCGCCGGATCGCCCAGGCCGCGCTGCTCGTCGCCGCCACCGCGGCGCCGCTCGCGGCCGCGGGCGCCGCCTCCGCCACCGAGGTGGTCCCGCAGACCGACCTGGGCGCCGGAGTGACCAAGCTGGCCGACGTCCCCAACTCGGGCGACACGGTGCAGGGGGCGACCCACGAGCTCGGCCAGATGGTCGGCACCACCGGCAGCGCGGCCCTCGCCGCGGGCGGCCCGGCCGCCGGCGACGCGGCCGGCAACACCGTCGCGCACGCCCTGCCCTCCACCGACGACGCGCTCGGCCACCTCGGCCCGGCCGCCAAGGCCGACCAGCTGACCGGCGCGCTCGGCACGCTGTCCGACCGGGTCGTCCCCGCCGTCGAGCAGAAGGTCGGCCCCGCGGTCACCGACAAGGTCCTCCCGGCCGCCCGCAAGGCCACCGCCGCCCCGCTGCAGACCGTCGCCAAGGGCCTGCCGGTCGACCGCCTGGCGAAGAGCCTGCCGGCCGCCGAGAAGCTCGCCCCGGTGCTCTCCGCCGCCCAGTCGCTGCCGCTCACCAACACCGTCACGGGCCTGGCCGAGCACGAGTCCGCCAACCGCCTGGGCGGGACGCCCGCGCTGGGCGGCGGCAACAGCCCGCTGGGCAGCCTGCTCGCCGGCACCCCGCTCGGCGGCCTGCTCGGCGGTCACCTGCCGGTCGGCTGACCCACCGCACCGCACACGCCGAAGGGGCGGAGCCGACCGGCTCCGCCCCTTCCGCACGACTGACGCGGGCTCAGCGCTTGAGCCGCTCCACGGCGGCCGCCACCCGCTCGTCGGTGGCGGTGAACGCCACCCGGACGAATCGGTCGCCCGCCGGGCCGTAGAAGTCGCCGGGCGCCACCAGGATGCCCAGCTCGGCGAGTTCGGCCACGGTCTCCCAGCACGGCCGGTCCTGGGTCGCCCACAGGTACAGGCTCGCCTCGGAGTGCTCGATCCGGAGCCCGTACGCCTCCAGCGCGGCCCGCAGCGCGCCGCGCCGCCGGGCGTACCGCTCCCGCTGCTCGGCGACGTGCGCGTCGTCGGCGAGCGCGACCGCGGTGGCCGCCTGCACCGGCGCCGGCACGATCATGCCGCCGTGCTTGCGGATCTCCAGCAGCTCGCGGACCACCACCGGGTCGCCGGCCACGAACGAGGCCCGGTATCCGGCGAGGTTGGAACGCTTGGAGAGCGAGTGGACGGCCAGCAGCCCCTCGTGCGAGTCGCCGCACACCGACGGGTGCAGCACCGACACCGGCTCGGCCTCCCAGCCGAGTTCGAGGTAGCACTCGTCGCTGACCAGCAGCACCCGGTGCGCCCGGGCCCACTCGACGGCGCGGCGCAGCTCGTCCGCGCCGAGCACCCGTCCGGTCGGGTTGGACGGCGAGTTCAGCCAGAGCAGCCGGACCTTGCTGCCGTCCAGCTCGTCGAGGTCCCCGTACGCGACCGGCTCGGCGCCGCAGAGCAGCGCGCCGACCTCGTAGGTGGGGTAGGCGAGCTTCGGGTAGGCGACCTGGTCGCCGGGGCCGAGGCCGAGCTGGCCGGGCAGCCAGGCCACCAGCTCCTTGGAGCCGACGGTCGGCAGCACCGCCTCGGGGCCGATCTCGGCGCCCATCCGGCGGTGGAGCCAGCCGGCGATCGACTCGCGCAGGGCGAGCGGGCCCCACACGGTCGGGTAGCCGGGCGTGTCGGTGTGCGCGGCCAGCGCCTGCTGGATCAGCTCCGGCACCGGGTCGACCGGGGTGCCGACGGAGAAGTCGCACAGCCCGTCCGGGTGGCCCTCGGCGGTGCGCTTGTACGGTTCGAGCTTGTCCCACGGGAAGACCGGCAGGCGGTCGGATACGCGGCGCGCCGCCCCCGGGTGGCCCGGGAACGGCGCGTGCGTGCTGTCGTTGGTGCTCACAGCGTGGATGCCACCGATCAGTGGTCGGCGTTCTGCGGGGGCAGGGCCGCGATGAACGGGTGGTCACGCTCGATCAGGCCGAGCTTGGAGGCGCCGCCGGGCGACCCCAGGTCGTCGAAGAACTCGACGTTGGCCTTGTAGTAGTCCTTCCACTCCTCCGGAGTGTCGTCCTCGTAGAAGATGGCTTCGACCGGGCAGACCGGCTCGCACGCGCCGCAGTCCACGCACTCGTCCGGGTGGATGTAGAGCGAACGCTCACCCTCGTAGATGCAGTCGACGGGGCACTCCTCGATGCACGCCTTGTCCTTCACGTCGACACAAGGCTGCGCGATGACGTAGGTCACGCTGTCGTTCCTCCTCGGAAGGGCTGCCGCCCTACTGTTTACTCGGTCGCGCGGTGCGCGCGGCGTCGTCGATGCCCGCACCTAGTATCGCGGGTCGAGGGACGCAAATGCACAGGAGGTGCGATTGATGGCTGGCGGAGCACCCATCGAGGCCCGTCCGGAGGTCCGGATAGACCCGTCTGACGTGGGAAAACGCGTCTCGGTGCGGCGTGTTGACGGCGTGGCGGACGGACGGCCGGTATTCCGCGATGTGATCGGCGTGCTCACTGCTTGGGACGACGACGCGTTGACGGTCGAGTCCCGCGGCGGCGTGTCGGTACGCTTCGCCGCCGATCTGCTGGTCGCGGGCAAATCCGTGCCCCCGTTCCCGGCCCGGTACACCTCGATGCCCGGCATCACCCCGACCGAGCTCCAGCGCACCGCGGCCCGGGGCTGGCCCGCCGTCGAACAGCAGCCGCTCGGCGACTGGGTGCTGCGCGCCTCCTCCGGCTTCACCCGGCGCGCCAACTCGGTGCAGGCCCTCGGCGACCCCGGCCTGCCGCTGGCCGAGGCCCTCGACCGGGTCCGCGACTGGTACGCGGCCCGCGGCCTGCCCGCGCACGTCGAAGTGGTGGACGGCGCCTCGCCGCCCGACCTCACCGCCGAACTCGACCGATCGGGAGCCCCGTTGGCCCCGACCACGGTCCGCACGGCACGGCTCGGCGGACTCACCAGGGCGGCCGCGCCGGACAGCTGGCGGCAGGTCCGGCTCGCCCGCACCGCCGACCGCGACTGGCTGTCGCTGTACCGCCGGGTGGGCGACGACCCGGCCCTGGAAGCCGCCGCGCGCGCCGTCCTGCACGGCGGACCGTCGGTCTGGTTCGCCCACGTGCCCGGCCCGGACGGCGCCCCGCTGGCCATCGGCCGGATGGCCGTGGACGGCGCCTGGGCCGGCCTCTCCGCGATCGAGGTCGTCCCGGCGGCCCGCCGTCGGGGCCTGGCCACCACGCTGATGGCGGTGCTCGCCGCGCGCGCCGCCGAAGAGGGCGCCACTGCCGCCTACCTGCAGGTCGAGACCGACAACCACGGCGCGCAGGCGCTCTACGACCACCGGGGCTTCACGACCAGTCACACTTACCACTACGCCCGCCTCCCCCAGCGGTAGCGTGCACCACCTGAACCGAGCCACGACCCGCTGCCGAACCGAAGGCCGCAGTGACCGAGCAGAGCAGAACCCGCTTCCGAGCCGAGGCCCGGGCCGAACACCCCGACCCGGTGCTGCTGTGCCTGCTCGCCGCCGCCGAGCACACCCTCGGCGACCCCGGCGACAGCGCTGAACCGCCCGACCTCGACGCCGTCCTGAGCGCCTGTCGGACCGCCCTCGACCGCCACGCCGCGGCCATCCGGCAGGCCGTCGCCGAACGCCGCCCGCACGGCCCCGAGGAGACCGCCGCGCTCCTCGCGGCGGTGCTCGGCGGCCGGGAGCGCTTCCACGGCCGCCAGTCCGACTACCGGCGGCTGGAGTCCTCCCTCCTCCCGGAGGTGCTCCGCCGCCGCCGCGGGCTGCCCATCATGCTCTCGCTGGTCTGGACGGCCGTCGCCGCCCGGGCCGGCCTGACCGTCCACGGCATCGCCCTGCCCGGCCACTTCATCGTCGCCGTCGGCGACCCGGAGACCGGCCACGACTACGTCCTCGCCGACCCCTTCCACGGCGGCCGCCTGCTCGACGTCCCCGACGTCGAACGCCTCGTGGCCGCGGCCGGCCACCGCTTCACCCCCGACCTGCTCACCCCCGCCCAACCGCTCGACACCGTGCTGCGCGTCCTCGGCAACATCCGCCACTGGGCCGCCGAACGCCCCGAGCACGCCCGCACCCAGCTCTGGGCCGCGGAACTCGCCCTCCTCCTCCCCCGCCACCCTGCGCAACTCCGTCTGGAGCGGGCCGAGTTGCTGGTCAAGACCGGAGACTTCCTGGGCGGCGCCGCCGAGATGGACGCGTACGCGGAGATCCTGGACGCGTTCGACCCGGAGAGCGCGAGACGCGTGCGCCAGGAGGCGAAATCGGCGCGGCACCGCCTGAACTGAGGGGGAGCACCACCATCGGTGGCGCAGCCTCCTACAGCCAGCCCTTTTCGCGCGCGACCCGTACCGCCTCCGCGCGGTTCCTCGCCGCTGTCTTCTGGATCGCCATCGACAGGTAGTTCCGGACCGTCCCCTCGGAGAGGTGCAGTCGGGCGGCGATGTCCGCATTGACGGAGCCGTCGGCCGCCGCGGCCAGCACGTCGCGTTCGCGCGGGGTGAGCGGGTTCGCGCCGTCCGAGAGCGCGGCGGCGGCCAGTTTCGGGTCGATGACCTTCTCGCCGCGCAGCACCCGCCTGATCGCGTCGGCGAGCTCCGCGGCCGGCGCGTCCTTGACCAGGAACGCGTCCGCGCCGGATTCCATGGCCCGGCGGAGGTAGCCGGGTCGGCCGAAGGTGGTGGCGATGACGACCTTGGTCTGCGGCCGGACGCGGCGGATCTCGGCGCAGGCGTCGATACCGGTCATGCCGGGCATCTCGATGTCGAGGACGGCGACGTCGATCCGGTGCTCCGTCACGGCCGCGGCGACGGCGTCCCCGCGCGCGACCTGTGCGACGACGTCGAGGTCGTCCTCGAGCGAGAGCAGCGCGGCGAGCGCCTCCCGCACCATGCTCTGGTCCTCCGCGAGGAGTACGCGTACCTGCTGGTTGACCGTTCCGTCCGTCACGGGGCGCAGCCTATTCCCCGCTGGGGCCGGGTCGCAGGGGGACGAGGGCGCGCAGGCGGAAGCCCTTGCCGCGGTTGGCGGGGCCGGTGTCGAGGCGGCCGCCGACCTGTTCGAGGCGTTCGCGCAGGCCCGAGAGGCCGTTGCCGGGAAGGGCCTTGCCGGGGCCGGGGCCGTTGTCGACGATCTCCAGGACGGCGTAGCGGCCGTCGTCCTCCCAGGTCTCGTCGAGGTGGACGGTGCAGCGGGTGGCGCCGACGCCGTGCCGGACGACGTTGGTGACGGCTTCGCGCAGGGCCCAGGCGAGGGCGCCGGTCTCCTCGGTGCCGAGGTCGGGGCGTTCGTCGGCGAGTCGGGGGTCGGCGTCGAGTTCGATCTGGCTGGCGCTCAACGCGGTGCGGGCGGCGGCGAGTTCGACGGGCAGGGTGGGGCGGCGGAAGCCGCTGACGGCCTCGCGGACGTCGGTGAGCGACTGCCGGGCGACCTGTTCGATGTCGGCGACCTGGGCGCGGGCCTCGGCGGCTTTCTCGGCGTCCATGAAGCGGCCGGCGAGTTCGCTCTTGATGGCGATCAGCGAGAGCGAGTGGCCGAGCAGGTCGTGCAGGTCGCGGGCGAGGCGCAGCCGTTCCTCGGAGGCGGCGAGGTGGGCGACGGCGGTCCGGGCTTCGCGCAGTTCGCGCATGGTGGCGACCAGGCGCTGCATGCCGTACATGGCGAAGCCGGCCAGCAGGCAGGGCAGTCCGACGGCGACCAGGGTGGTGTGTTCGGCGCCGGTGGCGAAACCGATCAGCGCGAAGACGGCGGTGACGGCGCCGACGCCGACGAGGGCCTTGCGGCCGGGCAGGACGAGGGCGGCGCAGACCGAGGTGTAGGTGAACAGGGTCAGCCAGGCCTCGCCGAGGCCGATCGAGGTGCCGACGGCGATGCCGAGGATCAGGGCGAACGGCAGGTACTGCCTGGAGCTGCCGATCCGGCGGGTGTTGCGGATCACCACCAGCGACATGTAGGCGGCCAGGAAGACCACCAGCAGGGCCGCTCCGGCGACGGTGCCGGCCGTGGTGTGCTGACCGGTCGCCAGGTCCTGGACGGGGTACAGCAGGTAGAACGCCCAGACGGACGTCCACATCAGCTTGACGAGCAGCTGCCGGCGGGTGTCGACGGGCGCGCCCGGGTACGTGGTCCAACGGCCGTCCGGCCCGTCCTCCCCGTGCTGGTCGGGGCGGCGGGCCGGGCCGGTGCTCTGCATGCGGGCCATCATGCCTGCTGCGCGTCCTTGCGGTACAGGTAGGCCGCGGCGGCGGTGAACAGCGCCAGGAAGCCCGCCAGGGCGGCGATCGCGGAGCCTGCGACGCTCTGGCCGTGGATGAACGAGGCCAGCTGGTTGTAGTCGTAGACGGGGTTGAACCGGGCGTAGGTCTTCAGCGAGTCGCCGACCGGGAACCAGGTGCCGCCGAACAGCGCCATCAGCATGTAGACGATCATCACGACGGGCTGGACGGCGTCCGGCTGGGCGGCGTAGCCGAGGGCGACGCCGAGCGCGGCGAACACGAAGCTGCCGAGCCACAGGGCGGCGGCCAGGCCGAGCCACTGGACGGCGGTGAGGTCGACGCCCTCGATCGCGCCGATCACGAAGACCACGGCGATGGCGGGCAGGGTGGTGACGGCGCAGGCGGCGATCTTGCCGAGGGTGTAGGCCCGGCCGGGCAGGGCGGTGAGCCGCAGTTGCCGGGTCCAGCCGCTCTTGCGCTCCAGCGAGATCCGCTGCGCGGAGCCGGTGAGGACGGCGCCGACCGCGCCGAAGGTGGCCATCGAGACCATGAAGTAGGACTTGACGGAGACGCCGCCGGCCACGGTGCCGCCGCTGCCGTAGGCGCTGATGAAGAACACGTACAGCAGGGCCGGGTAGAGGACGGTGAACATCAGGTACCGCTTGTTGCGCAGGGTGCGCAGGATCTCCAGCTTGATCAGGGTGGTCATCGCGCGCTCGCCTCTGCTTCCTCGTTGCGGTCCTGCTCGCCGGTGATGGTCAGGAAGGCCTGCTCCAGGCCGAGGGTGGTGACCTCCAGCCCGCGCGGGTACAGGCCGGCCTTGTAGAGCGCGGCGACGCCCGCGTCGGCGTCGGTGGAGCGGATCCGGACGGTGTGCACGCCGTCGGCGCGGGCGCTGACGTCCAGTCCGACGGTGCCGGGCAGGGCGCGCAGCAGGGCCTCGTCGAGGGCGCCGCCGTCGGAGGGGTGCAGCTCGAAGCCGATCCGGCGGGCGCCGGCCTTGGCCTTGATCTCGGCGGAGGAGCCGTCGGCGATCAGCCGGCCCTTGTGCAGGACGAGGACGCGGTCGGCGATGGAGTCCGCCTCCTCCAGGTAGTGGGTGGCGAACAGCACGGTGCGGCCGGCGTCGGCCTGGGCGCGCATCGCGGCCCAGAACTGCCGACGGACCGAGACGTCCATGCCGGTGGTGGGCTCGTCCAGCACGATCAGGTCGTTGGCGCCGGCCACCGCGAGGGCGAACCGGACGCGCTGTTCCTGGCCGCCGGAGAGCTTGTCGACCCGGCGGTCGGCGATCTCGGTGATCCCGGCGGTCCGCAGCACCTCGTCGGGCGCGTGCCCCTTGGGGTGCACCTTGCAGGCGAGGGCGACCACTTCGCGGACCTTGACGTCGCTCATCAGGCCGCCGCTCTGCAGCATCGCGCCCACCCGGCCGGCGGTGATCGCCTGGCGGGGGGTGCCGCCGAACAGTTCGACGGTGCCGCTGTCGGGTTCGCGCAGGCCGAGCAGCAGGTCGAGGCTGCTGGACTTGCCCGCGCCGTTCGGGCCGAGCAGCGCGACCGTCTCGCCCGGTCGCAGGACCAGGTCGAGTCCGTTCACCGCCTTCACCCGGCCGTAGCTCTTGCTGACGTTCCGGAAGGCCGCGACCTCCCCCGTTCCCGTACCCATCTGTCTCTCAGTCCCTTCGGAGCCGTTTCTCTGCGACTCCTCAAGACTCCTCGGAACGGGGGTGGCGGCGGCAGTGTGCACCGTCGTGACGTCCGCATGACGGATGTCACGGGTGCGCCCGTTACGCGATGCCCAGCGCGTCCTTCAGGAACTGCACCTGGAGCAGCAGCAGGTTCTCGGCGACGTCCTCCTGCGGCGTCATGTGGGTGACCCCGGACAGCGGCAGCACGGTGTGCGGGCGGCCGGCGGCGAGCAGCGCGGTGGACAGCCGCAGGCTGTGCGCGACCACCACGTTGTCGTCGGCGAGGCCGTGCACGATCATCAGCGGCCGGCGCAGCGAAGGCGCGAGCGCCACCACCGAGTTGGCCTCGTACGCCTCGGGTTCCACCGCCGGGTCGCCGTAGTAGCGCTCGGTGTAGTGGGTGTCGTACAGGTCGTGCTCGGTGACGGGCGCGCCGGCCACCGCGGCGTGGAACACGTCGGGCTCGCGGAGCACGGCGGCGGCGGCCAGGTAACCGCCGTAGGACCAGCCGCGGATGGCGACCCGGCCGAGGTCGAGCGGGAACTCCTCGGCGAGCGCGTGCAGCGCGTCGACCTGGTCGGCGACGGTGATCTCGGCGGTGCGCCGGTTGATGGACTTCTCCCAGGCGGGGCTGTGCCCGGGGGTGCCGCGCCCGTCGGCGACGATCACCGCGAAGCCCTGGTCGGCGAACCACTGCGAGGTCAGGTGCGGGTTGTGCGCCTGCACCACGCGCTGCCCGTGCGGGCCGCCGTACGGGTCCATCAGCACCGGCAACTCCCCGTCCACGTCAGGGTCGTAGCCGGTGGGCAGCAGCACCGCGCAGGGGATCCGGCGCTCGCCGGCGAACCGGAACACCGGGCGGGCGGCCAGCAGCGGGGTGTCGGCGAAGGAGGCGATCACCAGCGGCTCGGCGCCGTCCCGCAGCACGGTGACGGTGGTCCCGGGCCGTCGCGGGTCGGCGGTGGTGAGCACGGTGGTGCCGCCGCCGCGCACGGCGCCGAGCGCGCCGTCGCCGAGCTCCCGCACGCCCTCCGGCCCGTGGGTGAAGACGCCGAGCCAGCCGGCCGGGCGACGCTCGAACTCGGCGGCACCGCAGGAGGCCGAGAACAGCACCTGCTCGCCGTCCAGGCCGAGCACCGAGCGGACGTGCAACTCGGCGTCGGTGACGGCCTGTTCGCCGACCATCAGGACCCGGGCGCCGTCGTGGTCGGCGATCCGCACCAGCTGCCCGTCGGCGCGCCGCACCGGGACGCCGGCGAACAGCTCCAGCCAGTCCTCGTCCTGCTCGGTGAGCAGCACGGTGGTCGCCCCGGTGCTCGGGTCGACCTCCAGCACCAGTTGTTCGCGCTGGTCACGGGCCTGCACCTGGATCAGCGGCGAACCGCCGGCCGACCAGTGGACCCGGGCCAGGTAGGGGTGGGCGGCGCGGTCCCAGCGGATCTCGGTGCGGGCGCCGTCCAGGCCGAGCAGCCACAGTCCGACCTCGGCATTGGGGGTGCCGGCGGCCGGGTAGGCGATCTCGACCGGCGGGCGGTCGGGGTTGGCAGGGTCGGCGATCCACCAGCGGCGCACCGGCGTGTCGTCGACCCGGGCGGCGAGCAGCGCGCCGCCGTCGGGGGCCCACCAGTGGCCGCGGTCGCGGCCCATCTCCTCCTGGGCGATGAACTCGGCCTGCCCCCAGGCGACGCCCTCCCCGTCGGGCCCGGCGAGCAGCCGGTCGCCGCTGCCGTCGAGGGCGGTCACCCGCAGCTCGCCGCTCGGCGTGGCGTACGCGACGTGCTCGCCGTCGGGGCTCGGCCGTGGGTCCAACAGCGGTGTGGCGGCGGGCAGTTCGCGGGCTTCGCCGGTCTCCACCGCGACCGCGAACAGCCGCCCGGAGAGCGCGAAGACGGCGGTGCGCCCGGCGGCGTCCAGCGCGTAGCCGACGATTCCGGCGGAGGTCTCCCGGCTGCGTTCGCGGCGGGCCCGCTCGGCGTCGGACAGTTCCTCGGCGCCGCCGCCGAGCAGCACCGCGGGGTCGGCGAGCACGGTCTCGGCGCCGCTCGCGACGTCCAGGCTCCACAGCAGGTTGGCGGGCGCCTCGACGCCCCGGGAGCGCAGGAACAGCACCCGGGCGCCGTCCGGGGTGACGGTGAACGACCGGGGCGCGCCGGTGGTGAACCGGTTGGTGCGCGCGTACTGCCGGGGGAAGGTGTCGTGCGGCTTCTCGGTGGTCATGGCGCAGACCCTAAGCCCTGCCCGCGGCGCCGATCACTCGGACGGCGCAGCCCGCCGCCGCGGCGGGGTGCGGCCGTTCGGACCGCCCCTGACCGGCGGCGCTGTGCCCGGACGGGCCTGCCGCGACACCCCCGGAGGGGTCACGGAACGTCACTCGACGGTCACCGATCGGGTATCAGTTGACCATCGTTCCGCCCGCTGCCCCGTCCCCCCGGGGCGGCGCACCCGAGGAAGGGTGTGAGCCGTCATGGCTTTGTCCGTCTCCGCCGCCGTCCTGATGCTGTTCGTGGTCTGGCTCCTGGTCCGACGTTCGGGCCTGAAACTGGGCCATGCGCTGGTGTGCGCACTGCTCGGCTTCTACCTGGCCTCCAGCTCGATCGCACCGTCGATCCAAGAAGTGACGGCCAACCTGGCCGGGATGATCAACAGCCTGCGGCTCTGACCGCCGCCAGCGCGCCGCCACGGCCTGTCCGGGAAGTCCTCCCCGGGCAGGCCGTAAGCTGCCGGACATGACCTCCGTACCTCCGGCCGACGCGCGCGGACTGCTGCTGGTGCACGCCCACCCCGACGACGAGTCGATCAACAACGGCTCCACCATGGCGCGGTACGCCGCCGAGGGCGTCCGGGTCACCCTGGTGACCTGCACCCTGGGCGAGGGCGGTGAGGTGATCCCGCCCGAGCTGGCCCACCTGGCGCAGGACCGGGACGACACCCTGGGCGCCCACCGGATCGGCGAACTGACGTCGGCCATGCGCGAGTTGGGGGTCGCCGACCACCGTTTCCTGGGCGGCGCGGGCCGCTACCGGGACTCCGGGATGATGGGCGTCCGGGACAACGACGACCCGTCCTGCTTCTGGCAGGCCGACGTGGACGAGGCGGCCGGCCACCTGGTCGCGGTGATCCGCGAGGTCCGCCCGCAGGTGCTGGTGACGTACGACGAGAACGGTGGCTACGGCCACCCCGACCACATCCAGACCCACCGGGTGGCGCTGCGCGGCTACGAGCTGGCCGCCGACCCGGCGTTCCGCCCGGAGCTGGGCGAGCCCTGGCGGATCGCCAAGGTCTACTACAACCGGGTGCCGCGCTCGGTGGTCGAGGCCGGGCTGCGCCGGACCGCCGCCGAGGCCCCGTTCAAGGGCGTCGCGCCGGTCGACCAGATTCCCGGCGTGGTGGACGACGAGATCATCACCACGACGCTCGACAACGCGGCGCACGCCGGGGCGAAGGCCGCCGCGATGCGGGCGCACGCCACCCAGATCGTGGTGGACGGGCACCACTTCGCGCTCAGCAACGACCTCGGCCAGCCGCTGCTGGCCACCGAGTACTACGAACTGGTCCGCGGCGCGCTCGGCCCGGGCGGCCCGGAGAGCGACCTGTTCGCCGGGGTGGCCCGGTGAAGCTCCTCCACCCCGTGCTCGGCAGCCGCGAGGACCGACTGGCCGAGCCGATGCCCCCGCGCAGCGCCCGGATCACCGCCTACGCGGTGCTGTTCCTGCTGGGCGCGGCCGTCTCGCTGTGCGGAGCTTTCGTGCAGGCCCTGTGGGCGCCGGTCGGCGTGCTGCTCGCCCTGCTGGCCTGCCTCGGACTGTTCTACGGCGGGCTGCGGGCGACCGGCACCAAGCTGGGCGCGGGCGCGCCGCTGGCCGGCTGGTTCCTGGTGCTGGCGGTGCTGCTGGCGCCCCGCCCGGAAGGTGACCTGGTGCTCTCCGCGACCGCGACCGCGTACGCCTACCTGTTCGGCGGCTCGGTGCTCGGCGTGGTCTGCGCGACCCTGCCGACCAGCACCGGATTCCTGTTCGGCGTACCGGCGCCGGAGCCCCGACGGGCCGTCAAGGACGGCGACCGGTAGCCCATACCGGGGGGATTCGGGCCATTGGGATCCACCGGTCGTCGGACGAGGTGGAACCGCAGTCGGTATGGTGGTGCCTCGGCGGGCCACCCCCACCGTCCGGCCCACCGGGGCAGGGCGGTACCTTCGGCACCACGCGCGTGACGGGGTGTTGCCGCAGCCGACATGTGAACAGCTGATGTCCGGCCGTTCGGCCCGCCGCACGCCGCACGCCGCCGTACGGCGGCCCGACCCGCCCCATACGCAGCGGACGGCCCAGCCGGCCCGGCCGCGAACCCGGAGCAGAGCAGCATTGAGCAGCCGCGAATCTGACAACGCCCACCCGCAGCCCCGCCGCGGCGGCCCCGACGCGTACCCGTCGGGCACTCCGCCGTACGGCACCGGTCTGCCCGGTGGGCTTCCGGACCCGGCCGCCGCACGGACCGCTCCCGGCCCGCGCGCCGACGAGGCCGAGGTGCCGAAGACGGAGACCACGCTGACCACCCGGGTGCGGATCAACATCCCCGGTTCCCGGCCGATCCCGCCGGTCGTGGTGCAGAGCAAGGTCAAGGACGAGAAGCCGGCGGAGCCGGCCGGCCCGCGCCACCGCGGCGGGGGCGGCGACCCGGTGCTCGGCGTGATGGACGCCGGCGCGGGCCGCTCCAACGGCGCCCCGCCGAACCTGCCGCCGGAGTGGCAGGAGCCGGCCGCGCCGAAGGCCTCCGAGTCGGACTCCACCGGCGAGTGGTTCAAGCCCCGCCAGAAGGGCCGCCAGGAGCCTGCCGCGGCCCCCGCGCCGGCCGCCCGGTCCGCCGCCACCCCCGCCGCCCCGGCGGCCGGTGGCCCCGCCGGTGGCCCGCAGGCCGCGCCGCTCCCGTCCGGTGCGGCGGCCTCGCCGTTCGCCCCGGCCTCGCCGTACGCCGCCGAGCAGCACCCGCAGCAGGCGTCGCTGCCCGGGCAGCAGCAGCCGACGGCGGGTCAGGACCCGTTCGCGGCGGAGCAGCAGCAGCAGCACGAGCAGTACCGGCAGCAGGCGATGGCCGCCCAGGACCCCTACGCGGCCCAGTCGCAGCAGCCCAACCCGGGCCAGGACCCCTACGCGGCCCAACCGCAGCAGCCCAACCCGGGCCAGGACCCGTTCGCGGCCCAGTCGCAGCAGCCGTCCCCCGGCCAGGACCCGTTCGCGGCGGAGCAGCAGCAGTACCAGCAGCACCACCAGCAGCAGCCGACCCCCGGTCAGGCCCCGTTCGCCGCCGAGGCCCCGGCCGCGGCGCAGCACGGCGGTCAGGCCCCGTTCGCCGCCGAGCCCCCGGCCGGCCGGGGCGGCGCCCCGGACCCGGAGCCGGAGGACACCCAGATCGGCGGCTTCGACCCGGTCACCGGCGAGGAGCCGGCCCCGGGCGGTGCGATAGCCGCTGACCCGCCGACCACCCAGCTGTTCCTGAACGCCCCGAAGTCCCCGTCCGGTCCGGCCGCGGCCGACCCCTTCGCCGCCGCCGACCGGCCCCGTCCGGCGGGCGGCAACGGCGGCGGCCGGTTCGCCGACCTGCCCGAGGCGCAGCCGTTCCCCGGCGGCCCGCGGGCGGCGACGCCCAAGCGCGAGGTGCCGAACGACCCGCCGCCGGCGGAGGAGGACTACGACGACGAGCCCTCCTCGAAGTCGGCCAAGGGCGGCGGCAAGGTCAAGAAGCTGCTGGTGACGGGCGTCGGCGGCGTGCTGTTCCTGGGCGCGGCGGCGTACGGCGCGGGCCTGATGATGAATCAGTCCGACATTCCCAAGGGCACCACGGTGCTGGGCACCGACATCGGCGGCGACTCCCGCGACCAGGCGGTGACGGCGCTGGACGGTTCGGTCGGCAAGGCCGGGCAGCAGCCGGTGCGGCTGAAGATCGGCGACCAGTCGGTGACCCTGGACCCGGCCAGCGCCGGTCTGAGCTTCGACACCACGGCCACCGTGGACGCGCTGACCAAGCACAGCTACAACCCGGTCGAGGTGCTCTCCTCGCTGACCGGCGGCGGCAAGGCCGTCGAGCCGCAGGTGCGGGTGGACAAGGCGAAGCTGAAGGCCGCGCTGGACGACCTGGCCGCGAAGTCCGGGCAGGGCCTGCAGGAGGGCTACGTCCGGTTCACCGAGACCACCGCCGAGGTGGTCCCGGGCAAGGCCGGGCAGGGGCTGGACTCCGCGTCGGCCGCCGACAAGGTCGAGCAGGCCTACCGGGACCGGGCGGCCGGCAAACCGGACGCCGAGCTGGCGCTGCCGCTGGCCGACGCCCAGCCGAAGGTCGGCCAGGACGCCCTGCAGGCGGCCGCGGACGGCCTCGGCAAGCAGGTGCTGGCCGGCAACATCACCATCAGCGCGGGCGCCAAGCAGTTCGCCTTCGGCGGCAAGACGGCGGCGAAGGCGCTGGTGCTGGCCCCGGACGCGTCCGGCCAGATCGTCCTGAAGTGGGACCTGGACGCGCTGCGCACCTCCATCGGCACCACCTTCGACAAGGTGAAGACCACCAAGAACGGCCAGTCCGCGCTGATCACCGTGCAGGACGTGGCGGACGCGATCGGCCAGACCGTCACCAAGACGGGCCGGGACCGGGCGTACAAGTTCCCCGCCTGATCCGCCGTCACCGTCCCCCCGGAGGCCGGGGCTCCGCCGTCGGAGCCCCGGCCTCCGGCGTGCTGGCGGATCCTCGCCAGTGGCGTCGCAGAACGGGACGAACCGGGCGGCGCCACAGGGTGACCACGGCGCGTTATCAAGACTTGATCGGCGACTGGTCGACAACATGTCTCGCCGGTACGCAAGATGTGCCGCGTGCCGAGACGCCCCACCCCGAGAAGTCGCCGTCCGCTCGCCCTGATCGCGTCGGTGGCAGCGCTGTCCTTCGCGCTGTGCTCCTGCGCCGCCGGCGGCTCCCCGGGCGGCGGTTCCACGGCGGTGGCGGGCGGCGAGGCCCCGCGGATGACCCAGCAGGCGCTGAACCCGAAGCCGCGCACGGCGCTGCGTCAGGGCGGCACCATGAACTGGGCGATCGACCAGTACTCGAGCCAGTGGAACCCGATCCAGGCGGACGGTTCCGAGGCGTCCACCGTCGACGTGGTCAAGGCGCTGCTGCCGACCTTCTGGCGCTCCGACGCGGGCGGCATGCAGACCCCCAACCCGGCCTACCTGACCTCGGCGAAGAGCGAGGTGCGGCAGGGCAAGCAGACCGTGGTGTGGACGCTCAACCCGAAGGCCCACTGGTCCGACGGCACCCCGATCACCTGGCGCGACCTGCAGGCCGACTGGCAGGCGCTGAACGGCCAGGACCCGGCGTTCAGGACCGCCTCCAGCAACGGCTTCGACCAGGTGGAGAGCGTGGTCCGCGGCCAGGACGACCACCAGGCCGTGATGACCTTCCGGGAGCCGTACTCGGAGTGGCAGGCGATGTTCAACAACGCCGGCAACGCCCCGCTGCTGCCGGCGAAGTACGTCGCCACGCCGGAACTGTTCAACACCTCCTTCAAGGGGGGCTTCCCGGTCACCGGCGGGCCGTTCAAGGTGGAGAAGATGGACCCGGCGACGCGCACCGTCACGGTGGTCGCCGACCCGGACTGGTGGGGCGACAAGCCACTGCTGGACCGAATCGTCTTCAAGGCGTACGACACCGGGAAGATGCCGCAGGCGTTCGCCGCCGGCGAGGTCGACTTCTACAACAACGGCCCCAACACCGAGGGCTACCGGATCATCGGGTCCACCCCGGACGGCGAGGCCCGCCGGGCCGGCGGGCCGAACCTGCGGCAGCTGGTGCTGAACGGGCGCAGCGCGGCGCTCGGCGATCCGAAGGTCCGTCAGGCGCTGATCCAGGCGATCGACCGGGCGGAGATCACCCGGACCGACCTGGCCGGCCTGGACTGGCCGTACATACCGATGAACAACCACTTCCTGGTGCCGTCCCAGCACGGCTACCAGGACAACTCGAACGGCCTGAGCCGGTTCGACCCCGACGCCGCGAAGGCGTCCCTCGACTCGCTGGGCTGGAAGCTCGGGCCCTCGGGCGTCCGCACCAAGGACGGCACGGAGCTGGCGCTGCGGTTCGTGGCGCCGGCCGGCAACAACCTGGCCGCCAACGAGAGCGCGCTGGTCACCCGGATGCTGGGGCAGATCGGGGTGAAGGTCACGGTGCAGACCGTGCCGGCCGGCGAGTTCTTCGACGGCTTCGTGTACAAGCACGACTTCGACCTCACCGCGTTCGCGTTGATGGGCACCCCGTTCCCGGTCTCCAACTCGATCAGCACCTTCCAGCAGGACTCCGGCTCCAACTGGTCCCAGGTCGGCAGCAAATCACTTGACAAGGCCATGGCGGATGCCGCCAAGGCCGGCACCGTGGACGACGAGACGGCAGCACTCAACCGGGCCGACGCGGCGGCGTGGGAGGTGGCCGGACTGGTCCCGCTGTACCAGCGCCCGGCCATTTTCGGCGTCCGCAAGAACATCGCCAACCTCGGCGCACCGGGGCTCGGCGACCTCGTCTACGAGAACATCGGGCTGCTGAAGTAACACCCGGGCGGCGAAGTCCCGCCATTGGCGGGAAATTGCCAGGCGGCCGGCGGTACGCCTGCCGCCCGAATTGGGTGACCCCTACCCACGAATTCGCTCCGGCATGCCCGAAAACGCAGGTGTCCGATTATCGGACACTCAATTGCCGCTCTCAATTCCTCTCAATGGCACCAAAACGGACACGAGGTCTACGCGCGTCGTTCAATCGGCCGCCGAACTGGCCGTCCAGATAGCGGACCTGACAGTGCATCGTTACGGACAGGTGAACGAGCCTTGATCACCTTTGTCCGGTTTTGACCGTATCGCTCAACGGCTGTCAAGAGTTCAGGAACTACGAAGTGGTTGATATTCCAGCACGAAGGAGGAAATGGGCCCTCGACAACTGAGGAACTCTTGACGTTCGATAAACGACTTGCAAGAGTCCATTCATCCAAGTTCTTACTCCTTGCTTCTGCACGGACCACGGTCGGGAGCTTTCGCACCATGACGACGCCTACTGGGGCCACGACGGACGGGGACACCCCCGGGTCCACGTCGGACCTTCCGGACAACGCCTCGGCCGACGCGCCCGCCGATCCCGGCTTCCGCGGCCTCTCCCCCGGGAAGCTGATGTGGCGCCGCTTCCTGCGCGACCGCACCGGCGTGGTGAGCGCCTGCGTGGTGCTGTTCTTCGTCCTGGTGGCGGTCCTCGCCCCGGTCATCTCGATGCTCTACGGCAACGACGCGGAGACCCACTACGGCCAGAACGACCCGACGCTGCTGACCGACTCCGGTCTTCCGGTGGCCCCCAACGGCGGCATGAGCGGCGACTTCTGGTTCGGCCTGGAGCCGGGCCTCGGCCGTGACGTGATGATGCAGCTGGTCTACGGCATCCGCACCTCGCTGATCATCGCCTTCGCCACCTCGCTGCTGACCACCGTGATCGGTGTCGCGCTCGGTATCGCCGCCGGCTACCTGGGCGGAAAGGCCGACTTCTTCATCGGCCGCGTGATCGACGTGCTCATGTCGTTCCCGTCGCAGATCTTCCTGATCGCCACCATGCCGGTGGTCACCAGCCTGCTGGTGCCGTCCGGTCAGAAGGCCCCCGAGTGGCTGCCGTTCGTCGCGGTGACCATCGTGCTCTCGCTGCTCGGCTGGATGGGCCTGGCCCGCATCCTGCGCGGCACCGCCCTGGCCCTGCGCGAGCGTGAGTTCATCGAGGCCGCCAAGGTCACCGGCGCGTCGCCGATGCGGATCATCTTCAAGGAGATCCTGCCCAACCTGTGGACCCCGATCCTGGTTCAGGCCACCCTCGCGCTCCCGGCGTTCGTCACCGCCGAAGCCGGCCTGTCCTACCTCGGCGTGGGCGTCAGCGAGCCGGTCCCCGACTGGGGCCGGATGATCGCGGGCGCGGCGGACTACCTGCGGACCGACGTCACCTACCTGCTCTTCCCGGGCATCGCCATGGTGATCTTCGTTCTCGCCTTCAACCTGCTCGGCGACTCCGTCCGGGACGCCTTCGACCCCAAGGCCAACCGCTAGCAGGCCCTCAAGACTCCGGGGGGATGGGAAAGCCAGGCCCCGGGCACCCCACTGCACATAGTCACTACACCTACCCCAGGCAGGATGAAGATGAGTTCTCGCAAGTCGCGGCTCGCCGCCGCCATCATGGTCGCCGGGGCCCTGACCGTCACCACGGCGTGCTCCAGTGGCCACTCCAACAGCGACGGTGCGAAGCCGGGTGCCTCGAAGGCCCCCATCTCCGCCACCACGATCTCGGTCGGCACCGCTGACGACTCGAAGGGCCCGGCCGTCCCGGAGCCCGGCGCGAAGAAGGGCGGCACGGTCAACATGATCGACCGCGACGACTTCTCGCACCTGGACCCGGCCATGGTCTACATGAACTACAACGCCGAGGCCTCGCTGCTGTTCACCCGTCAGCTGACCGGTTACAAGACCGCCGCGGACGGCTCGCAGAAGCTGGTCGGCGACCTGGCCACCGACACCGGTACCACCACCGATGGCGGCAAGACCTGGAAGTTCACGCTGAAGGACGGCGTGAAGTGGCAGGACGGCGCCGCGATCACCTCGGCCGACGTCAAGTACTCGATCGAGCGCACCTACGCCTCGTTCATCAAGGGCGGCCCGACCTACATCCAGCAGTGGATCTCGGGCGACGACTACCGCGGCGCCTACGCCGGTCCGTACGACGGCAAGGGCCTCGACGCGGTCACCACCCCGGACGACAAGACCGTCGTCATCCAGTTCAAGGACGTCCACACCGACGCCAACTTCACCCTGGCGATGACCGGTTACGGCATCGTGCCGAAGGCCCACGACACCAAGGAGGAGTACGACAAGAAGCCGTTCTCCTCGGGCCCGTACCAGATCACCGAGCACGTCAACGACCGCTCGCTGGACCTCGAGCGGAACCCGAACTGGGACCCGGCCACCGACCCGATCCGGAACGCGTACCCGGACAAGTGGCACATGACCTTCGGTGTCCAGGCGCAGCAGTCCACCGAGCGCTTCATCGCGGACAACGGTGACGACAAGAACGCCTTCTCGTTCCACAACCAGGTCCACACGACCTACATCGACAAGGTCAAGGGCGACGAGAAGCTCAAGCCGCGTACGCTCGAGGGCCTGACCCCGTACGTCGACTACTACTACATCAACAACACCCGCATCAAGGACCAGAAGGTCCGCGAGGCGCTGGTCAAGGCGTTCCCGCACCAGCAGACCCGCCAGCTGCAGGGTGGCACCTCCTACGGTGACTACGCGACCTCGTACATGAGCCCGACCGTGCTCGGCTTCGAGTCCTACGACCCGTTCGACGTGCTGAAGAAGCCGCAGGGCGACACCGAGGCGGCCAAGAAGCTGCTGACCGAGGCCAACGCCGTGGGCCAGACCATCGTCTACGCCTACAACAACACCCCGGTCCAGCAGAAGGTCACCGAGGCCATCCGCACCAACCTCGAGGCCGCCGGCTTCAAGTTCGTGCCGCACCCGCTGGACTCGAAGACCTACTACGACGCGATCCAGCAGGTCAACAACGAGTTCGACCTGTACTGGGGCGGCTGGGGCGCCGACTGGCCGACCGGTTACACCTCGCTGCAGCCGGTCTGGGACGGCCGCATGATCGCCGACGGTGGCCAGAACTACGCCCACGTGAACGACCCGGAGATCAACGCCGCCATGGACGCGGCGGTCAAGATCGCCGACCCGACCGCCCAGGGCAAGGCGTGGGCCGCGATCGACAAGAAGCTGCAGGACAAGGCGTACTCAATCCCGGACGTGTACCAGCGTTCGCTGAGCCTGTACGGCTCGGGCCTCGGCGGTGTCAAGTTCGACACCCTGGCCGGTCTGCAGTCGCCGCTCAACATCTACGTCAAGTAGTAGTCGTCACCGAGCAGTAGCTCACGGTGGGGCACCGGCACGATCTGCCGGTGCCCCTCCCCGATCAGGAGAGCCCGTCCGATGCTCCGATTCCTCGTCCGCCGATCACTCGGCGCTCTCGTCATTCTGGTGATCGTCTCGATGATCACCTATGCGCTGTTCTTCGCGATCCCGGCGGACCCGGCGCGGCTCTACTGCGGCAAGATCTGCACGCCCGAGAACCTCGCCTTGATCAAGCACGACATGGGCTTCGACAAGTCGCTGCCGGTCCAGTACTGGAACTGGCTGAGCTCCATCTTCACTGGCAACACCTACAACGGGGTGGACTGTTCGGCCCCCTGCTTCGGCTACTCCTTCGCCAAGAAGGAACTGGTCGGCGGCATCCTGGCCGACCGCTTCCCGACCACCCTGTCGCTGACCGTCGGCTCCGCCGTGATCTTCCTGATCTTCGGTATCGGCACCGGCATGCTGGCCGCCCACAAGCAGGGCAAGGCGCTCGACAAGATCGCCAGCTCCGCCTCGCTGGTCGTCTCCTCGATGCAGATCTACGTGGCCGGTCCGCTCGCCCTGGTCGCCCTGGTCTACAGCACCGACCTGCTGTCCCAGCCCACCTACGTGCCGTTCACCCAGGACCCGGTCGGCTGGTTCACCGGCCTGCTGGTCCCGTGGATCGTCCTGTCGCTGATCTGGACCGCCAACTACACCCGTATGACCCGCTCCTCGATGGTCGAGCAGCTGTCCGAGGACTTCGTGCGGACGGCGCGCGCCAAGGGCATGTCCGGCACCTCGGTCTTCATGCGCTACGCGTGGCGCGGCGCGATGGGCACCATCGTCACCGTCTTCGGCATCGACCTCGGCGTCCTGCTCGGCGGCGCGATCATCACCGAGACCACCTTCAGCCTGCACGGCCTGGGTGAGCTGGCGATCCACTCCTTCAACGACTCCGACCTCTCGCTGCTGGTCGGCGTCACCGTGGTGGCCGCCACGCTGATCGTGTTCTTCAACATCGTCGTCGACGCCGCCTACGCCCTGATCGACCCGCGCATCCGCCTGGCCTGACCGGCCGCACCCCAGGCCGACCCAGCAGTCCCGACCTCACGTACCGCACCGAGGAGCCCAGTCCATGACCACCCAGGCCAAGCCCGAGGAGGCCTCGTCCGCCGGCAGCGGCGGCGACAAGCCGTTCCTCTCAGTCCGCGACCTCTCGGTCCGCTTCAGCACCGAGGACGGCGTGGTCCGGGCCGTGGACAACCTCTCCTTCGACGTGTCCCCGGGCAGCACGCTCGGCATCGTCGGTGAGTCCGGTTCCGGCAAGTCGGTGACCAACCTGGCCGTCCTGGGCCTGCACAACCCGGACCGGACCGAGATCACCGGCTCGATCAAGCTGGACGGGCAGGAGCTGGTCGGCGCGTCCAACCGCGAGCTGGAGAAGCTCCGCGGCAAGACCATGTCGATGATCTTCCAGGACCCGCTGACCGCGCTGTCGCCGTACCACACCATCGGCAAGCAGATCGGCGAGACCTTCCGGAAGCACACCGGCGCCTCCAAGAAGGAGTCCCGGGACCGGGCCATCGAGATGCTGACCCGGGTCGGCATCCCGCAGCCCACCACCCGGGTCGACGACTACCCGCACCAGTTCTCCGGCGGTATGCGCCAGCGCGCCATGATCGCCATGTCGCTGGTCTGCGACCCCAAGCTGGTGATCGCCGACGAGCCGACCACCGCGCTGGACGTCACCGTCCAGGCCCAGATCCTCGACCTGCTGAAGGACCTCCAGCAGGAGATGGGCACCGCGATCATCCTGATCACCCACGACCTGGGCGTGGTGGCGCGCACCGCGCAGAACATCATGGTGATGTACGCGGGCCGGGCCGTGGAGCGCGGCACCGTCCGCGAGGTGCTGAAGGCCCCTCAGCACCCGTACACCTGGGGCCTGCTGTCCTCGATGCCGAGCCTGACCGGCGACGTGAACGTGCCGCTGCGGCCGGTCCGCGGCACCCCGCCGAGCCTGATCAACCTGCCGACCGGCTGCCCGTTCAACCCGCGCTGCGACTTCACCGAGCAGGTGATCGGCGGCGGTTGCACCTCGGAGCGCCCGCCGCTCGCCCCGGCCACCGGGCCCGCCGCCGCCTGCCACCTGAGCGCGGCGCAGCGGCAGGACATCTTCATCGACCAGATCAAGCCGCGGCTCGGCTGAGAGGGACATCATGAGCAACGAACTGACCCTCCAGAAGCCGTCCGGGGCCGCTGCCGGCTCCGGTGACCCGCTGCTGTCGATCACGGGCGTGGAGAAGCACTTCCCGGTGATGGACGGCTTCCTGTTCAAGCGCCAGGTCGGCGCGGTCCACGCGGTGGACGGCGTGGACCTGGAGGTCTTCGGCAGCGAGTCGGTCGGCCTGGTCGGCGAGTCCGGCTGCGGCAAGTCGACCCTCGGCCGGCTGGTGACCCGCCTGCTGGAGCCGACCGGCGGCCAGATCCGCTACAACGGCCAGGACATCACGCACGCCTCCCGCAAGGAGCTGGCGCCGATCCGGTCCGAGATCCAGATGATCTTCCAGGACCCGTACTCCTCGCTGAACCCGCGGCACACCGTCGGCTCGATCATCGGCGCGCCGATGGAGATCAACGGGATCAACCCGAAGGGCGGCGTCCAGCGCCGGGTGCAGGAGCTGCTGGAGACCGTCGGTCTCAACCCGGAGCACTACAACCGCTTCCCGCACGAGTTCTCCGGCGGCCAGCGCCAGCGCATCGGCGTGGCCCGCGCGCTCTCGCTGAACCCGAAGCTGATCGTCGCGGACGAGCCGGTCTCCGCGCTGGACGTCTCCATCCAGGCGCAGGTGGTCAACCTGCTCCAGGAGCTGCAGCGCGAGCTGGGCATCGCCTTCCTGTTCATCGCCCACGACCTGTCGGTGGTGCGCCACTTCTCGCAGCGTGTCGCGGTGATGTACCTCGGCAAGATCGTCGAGATCGCCGACCGCAAGTCGCTGTACGAGGCGCCCCGCCACCCGTACACCCACGCGCTGCTGTCCGCCGTGCCGGAGGCCGACCCGGACGACAACCGCGAGCGGATCCGGCTGAACGGTGACGTCCCGTCGCCGCTCAACCCGCCGTCGGGCTGCCGCTTCCGCACCCGGTGCTGGAAGGCGCAGGAGAAGTGCTCGGTGGAGGAGCCGCCGCTGGTCCAGCTGTCCGGCAACGTCGCCGGCCACCTGACCGCGTGCCACTTCCCGGAGGAGGGCTCGACCGCGGCCGTTCCCGAGCCGCGCGCCGAGGTCTGATCCCCCGTCACGCCCGAAGAGGGCCCCCACCGCTCGGTGGGGGCCCTCTTCGCGTCCGGTCAGACGTTCTCGCGTTCGCCCGCGAAGTGGCAGGCCGAGTCGTGCCGGGCCCGGCCCTCCAGCCACTCCCGGACCGTCAGCGCCGGATCCTCCCGCTCGCACTTCTCCTGCGCCTTCCAGCAGCGGGTGCGGAACCGGCACCCGGACGGCGGGTTCGCCGGGGACGGCACGTCGCCGGTCAGCACGATCCGGTCCCGGGACTCCCGCGCGGTCGGGTCGGGCACCGGCACCGCGGACAGCAGCGCCTGGGTGTACGGGTGGGTGGCGTGGTCGTAGATCTCCAGGTCGGTGCCGATCTCGACCATCCGGCCCAGGTACATCACGCCGACCCGGTCGGAGATGTGCCGGACGATCGACAGGTCGTGCGCGATGAACATGTACGACAGGTTGAACTCGCCCTGGAGGCTCTCCAACAGGTTGATCACCTGCGCCTGCACGGACACGTCCAACGCGGAGACCGGCTCGTCGCAGATGATGATCTCGGGCTTGAGCGCCAGCCCGCGCGCGATGCCGATCCGCTGGCGCTGGCCGCCGGAGAACTGGTGCGGGTACCGGTTGATGTACTCCGGGTTGAGGCCCACCACGTCCAGCAGGTCCTGAACGGCCTTGCGGCGGTCGCCCTTCGGCGCCACCTCCGGGTGGATCTCGAACGGCTCCCCGATGATGTCGCCGACCGTCATCCGCGGGTTCAACGAGGTGTACGGGTCCTGGAACACCATCTGGATGTTGCGCCGAACGGCCTTGAGCCCGGCGCCCGACAGGCGCGAGATCTCCTCGCCCTTGTACTTCACCGACCCGGTCGTCGCCGGCTCCAGGTTCATCAGCACCTTGGCCAGCGTCGACTTGCCGCAGCCGGACTCGCCGACGATGCCGAGCGTCTCCCCCTGCATCAGGTCGAAGGACACCCCGTCGACGGCCTTGACCGCGCCGATCTGCTTCTTGAACAGGATGCCCTTGGTCAGCGGGAAGTGTTTGCGCAGGTCGCGCACCTCCAGGATGGGCTCGCCGCGCTGCACCTCCTGCGCGAACGCGGCCTCCTCGGGCGTGGTCGCTCCGAGCGGCGTGGCGCCGTTAACCGTCATGGAGGGTCTCCTTCCAGAAGAAGCACGCACTGCCCCGGCCGGCCAGCGGCGTCCCGTCGTCCTCGGTCACCTCCGCCAACGGCGGCACCTTCTGCCGGCAGATCTCCTGCGCCCGCGGACAGCGCGGGTTGAACGCGCAGCCGGCCGGGATCCGCAGCAGGTTGGGCGGCAGGCCCTTGATCGCGTAGAGTTCCTGGCCCTTCTGGTCGAGGCGCGGGATGGAGTCCAGCAGCCCGCGGGTGTAGGGGTGGGCGGGTCGCGCGTAGAGCTCGTGCACGGGGGCGGTCTCGACGATCCGGCCGGCGTACATGACGGCGATCTTGTCGGCAACGTCCGCGACCACGCCGAGGTCGTGGGTGATCAGGATCAGACCCATGTGGTACTCGGCCTGGAGCTCGGCGAGCAGGTCCATCACCTGCGCCTGGACGGTGACGTCCAGCGCCGTGGTCGGCTCGTCCGCGATGATCAGGTCCGGCTCCAGGGCCAGCGCCATCGCGATCATGATGCGCTGGCGCATGCCGCCGGAGAACTGGTGCGGGTAGTCCCCCACCCGTTCCTTGGCGGCGGGGATGCGCACCCGTTCCATCAGTTCGACGGCCTTGGCCTTGGCGTCCTTGCGGTTGCTGCCGCGGTGCGCCCGGTACATCTCGCCGAGCTGGAAGCCCACCGGCAGGACCGGGTTCAGCGAGGACAGCGCGTCCTGGAAGATCATCGCGATCTTCTGCCCGCGGATCTTCCGCCGCTCCTCCTTGGACATCTTCAGCATGTCCCGGCCGCGGAACAGCAGCTCCCCCTCGGGAATCGCGGCCGGCGGCATGTCGAGGATGCCCATGACGGCCTGCGCGGTGACGGACTTTCCGGAGCCGGACTCGCCCAGCACCGCGAGCGTCTCGCCCGCGCTGACGCTGTAGTTCACGCCGTTGACGGCCCGGACCACGCCGTCCCTGGTCCGGAACTCCACGTGCAGGTTCCGCACGTCCAGCAGCGGCCCGGTGTACGGCTCCTCGCGGGCCGGTCGGCCCTGGTCGGCGACGGTGCTCATCTGCCTGCTCCCCTCGCTCAGCGCAGCTTCGGATCGAGGGCGTCGCGCACCGCGTCGCCCATCATGATGAAGGCCAGCACGGTGATGGAGAGCGCCGCGGCCGGGAAGAACAGGACGAACGGCGCCTGCCGGATCACCTTCTGCGCGGAGGAGATGTCCACGCCCCAGGAGATGGTCGGGTCCTGCAGGCCGATGCCGAGGAAGCTCAGCGTGGCCTCCGCCGTGATGTAGCCGCCCAGCGCGATGGTGGCGACCACGATCACCGGCGCGATCGCGTTCGGCAGGATGTGCCGGAACATCAGCCGCGAGGTCCCGGCGCCCAGCGCCCGCCCGGCCACCACGTAGTCGGCCTGCTTGACGGTGATCACCGAGCCGCGCATCACGCGGGCCAGCTGGGTCCAGCCGAGGAAGGCCAGCGCGATCACCACGGACCACACGGTGCGGACGGAGAACGCGTTCAGCAGCACCAGGGCGCCCAGCAGCAGCGGGATGCCGAAGAAGATGTCGGTGATCCGGGAGATCACCGCGTCCGACCAGCCGCCGAAGAACCCGGCGGCCATCCCGGCCATCCCGCCCAGCAGGGTCACCGCCAGGGTGACGCAGATGCCGACGGTGATCGAGGCCCGCGCCCCGTAGATCACCCGGGCGTAGATCGACCGGCCCTGCCCGTCGTAGCCGAACCAGGCGCCCCCGAAGAAGTCGGTCCAGTCCGGCCGGCGCAGGTAGTTGTTGATCAGGTCGGAGGCCCGCGGGTCGGTGCTGGTGAACAGCCCCGGGAAGATCGCGATCAGGATCAGCAGCACGATCAGCACCGTCGAGACGAGGAAGATCGGCCGCCGCCGCAGGTCCCGCCAGGCGTCGCCCCACAGGCTGCGCGCCTGCTCCCGTTTGACCGGGTCGGGCTCGATCAGCGTCTCCTGCTCCACCGCCAACCCCTGTTGTCCCACGTAGTCCAGGTGGTCGCTGTCGGTCGGGTTGATGTTCCGCAGCGGATCGTGGTCGTCCGGGATGGGCTCGTTCCGGTCAGGCATAACGGATCCTCGGGTCGAGGACGGCGTACAGCAGATCGACGACCAGGCTGGCGACCAGGTACACGATCACCAGCACGGTGACGATGCCGACCACCGTCGGGCCTTCCTTCTGGTTGATCGCCTTGTAGAGGACGTTGCCGACGCCGGCGATGTTGAAGATGCCCTCGGTGACGATCGCGCCGCCCATCAGCGCGCCCAGGTCGGTGCCCAGGAACGTCACCACCGGGATCAGCGAGTTGCGCAGCAGGTGCCGCCCGACGACGGTCCGCCGCGGCAGGCCCTTGGCCACCGCGGTGCGCATGTAGTCGGCGCGCAGGTTCTCGCCGATCGACGTCCGGGTCAGCCGGGCCACGTACGCCAGCGACAGGGACGCCAGCACCAGGCCGGGCAGGATCAACTGGCTGATGTCCCGGGAGTCCTGGACCGTCGCCGTCACCCAGCCCAGGTTGATCGCGAACACCGTCTGCGCGATGTAGCCGAGCACGAACACCGGGATCGAGATCACGACCAGGGTCACCAGCAGCACCAGGGTGTCCGCGATGCTGCCCCGCTTCAGGCCGGCGATCAGGCCCAGCGGCAGGCCGATCACGATCTCGAAGAAGAACGCCACCAGGGCGAGCCGGATGGTGACCGGGAAGGCGTCCTTCATGATCTCGGAGACCGGACGACCGGTGAAACTGGTGCCGAAGTCCAGGTGGAAGATGTTGTTCATGTAGTGCAGGTACTGCTTCCACAGCGGCTGATCGAGGTAGTACTGGTGCTTCAGGTGTGCCACGGTCGCCGGGTCGGCGGCCTTGTCGCCGAACATCGCGGCGATCGGGTCGCCCGGCAGGCTGTACACCATCAGGAAGATCAGCAGCGTGGCCCCGAAGAACACCGGGATCATCTGGAGCACGCGCCGCAGGACGTAATGGCCCATGGGAGCCCTCCCTCCAAAAAAGGTGACTGACGTGGCCCCGCCCTCCGTGCGGGGAGGGCGGGGCCGGCGTCGAACGGGATCAGCCCTTGACCTCGACCTGGGTCCAGGCCGGATTGCCGAAGGAGTCGAACGTCACGTTCTGCACCTTGGTGGAGTAACCGGAGTTCGTCCGGTAGTACCAGAGCGGGATGGCCGGCATGTCCGTCGCCAGCTGGGCCTCGGCCTGCTGGTAGCCGGTCGCGGTGTCCTGGATCGAGGCGGCCTGGTCGGCCTCGGTGGCGAGCTTGTCGAACTCCGGGCTGGAGTAGCCGGTGTCGTTGGAGGCCGCGCCGGTGCGGTACACGTCCGCCAGGAAGTTCGCGTTCAGCGGGTAGTCCTGCACCCAGCCGGTCCGGAACATGCCGTTGATCTGGTGCCCGGTGATCGCCGCCCGGGCGGTCTTGAAGTCGGTCTTCGGGTCACCGGAGCAGTTCACCCCGGTCGCCTGCCGGATCGAGTTGCAGACCGCGTCCACCCACTCCTTGTGGCCGCCGTCCGCGTTGTAGGTGATCTTCAGCGAGTTCCCGGGAACGCCGCCGCCCTCCTGGATCAACTGCTTGGCCTTGTCCGGGTTGTAGGTGCAGAAGTCCCCGCACGTCCCCGCCTTGTAGCCCTCCACGCCCTCGGCCACCCACGCCGACGCCGACGCCCGCGAGCCCTGCAGCACCGTCTTGGTGATGGTGTTCCGGTCGATCGCCATCGACAGGCCCTGCCGGACCTTGGCCTTGTCCGCCCCCTGCCACTCCGGCTGGTACAGCGTGAAGCCGACGTTCTGGATCGCACCCTGCGGGGCGTCGATCGCCCGGTCGCCCAGGTCGTTCTTGTAGTTCGCCAGCGCCGACGGCGGCACCTGGTCCATCACGTCCAGGTTGTTCGACTGCAGGTCCGCGTAGGCCGCCTCCGAGGTGGTGTACATCTTGAACACCACGCCGCCGTTCTTCGGCTTGTCCACACCCTGGTAGTTGGCGAACGTCTTGGTGACCACCTGCGAGTTGTGGTCCCAACTGACGAACTCGTACGGCCCGTTGCCCACCGGCTTCTGCCCGTAGCCCGCCGGGTCCTTGTAGAACCCCTCCGGCAGCGGCGAGAACGCCACGTACCCCAGCTTGTACGGGAAGTACGAGACCTTGTTGGTCAGCTTGATCGTGAAGTGCGTGTCGTCCTGCACGGTCAGCCCCGACATGGTGTCCGAGGTCGGACTGCCGCTCTGCGGGTGGACGTCCGTGTAGCCCTGGATGTCCCCGAACCACGAACTGTTGATCTGGTTGTTCTTGGTGCTCGCCGCCCAGTTCCAGGCGTCCACGAAACTCTTCGCCGTCACCGGCGTCCCGTCGTGGAACGTCCAGCCCGACTTCATCGTCACGGTGTACGTCTGCGCGTCGCTGGTGTCGATCGTGTCCGCGACCTGCATCCGCAGCTTGCCGTTGGACGGGTCGTAGTCCGCCAGCCCCTTGAACAGGTTCTGCACGATCCGCCCGCCACCCACCTCATTGGCATTGGCCGGCTGCAACGGATTCTGCGGCTCACTGCTCTGGTACGTGAACGTCTTGCTGGCGTCCGACGGACCGCCGCTCGAACTGCTGCCACCACCACAACCCGTGACCATCAGGGCCACAGAGGTCGCACTGACGACAGCCCAGCGCACACGGGTGCCTGCGGGCATGGAGCCTCCTCCTCAAGGGCGTATGACGCATCACACCCCATGAGAAGTGCCGCGTAGCGGCGACGCGACCGAGATGACTCCGGACGGCCCAAGGGCGCGCAACCGGGGAGGGCGGGCGCGAAACGCAGGTGGGCTCGAAACGCAGGCGGGCGCGAAAACAGGGGCGCGTGGTACCCCCACGCGCCCCTGTCGGTGCGCGTTATGCGGCCTGGCGCTCCTCGGCGAAGTGGCACGCCGAGTCGTGCTTGGCCCCGCCCGTGAGCAGCTTCGGGGCGGCGAGCAACGGCGACTCCGTCGCGCAGCGCTCCTCCGCCTTCCAGCAGCGGGTGCGGAAGCGGCAGCCGGACGGCGGGTTCGCCGGGGAGGGGATGTCGCCGGAGAGGATGATCCGCTCGCGGCCCTCGCGGCCGGTCGGGTCGGGCACCGGCACCGCGGACAGCAGCGCCTGGGTGTACGGGTGGGTGGCGTGGTCGTAGATCTCGGTGTCGGTGCCGATCTCGACCATCCGGCCCAGGTACATCACGCCGACCCGGTCGGAGATGTGCCGGACGATCGACAGGTCGTGTGCGATGAACATGTAGGAGAGCTCGAACTCCGTCTGGAGCTGCTCCAGCAGGTTGATCACCTGCGCCTGCACCGAGACGTCCAGCGCCGAGACCGGCTCGTCGCAGATGATCACCTCGGGCTTGAGCGCCAGACCGCGCGCGATGCCGATCCGCTGGCGCTGGCCGCCGGAGAACTGGTGCGGGTACCGGTTGATGTACTCCGGGTTGAGGCCCACCACGTCCAGCAGGTCCTGGACCGCCTTGCGGCGGTCGCCCTTCGGCGCCACCTCGGGGTGGATCTCGAACGGCTCCCCGATGATGTCGCCGACCGTCATCCGCGGGTTCAACGAGGTGTACGGGTCCTGGAACACCATCTGGATGTTGCGCCGAACGGCCTTGAGCGCGGCGCCCGACAGCCGGGAGATGTCCTCGCCCTTGTAGAGGACCTGGCCGGCGGTCGCCCGCTCCAGGTTCATCAGGACCTTGGCCAGGGTGGACTTGCCGCAGCCGGACTCGCCGACGATGCCGAGCGTCTCGCCCTTGTTCAGGGTGAAGGAGACGCCGTCGACGGCCTTGACCGCGCCGACCTGCTTCTTGAAGAGGACGCCCTGGGTGAGCGGGTAGTGCTTGACCAGGTCGCGGACCTCCAGGATGGGCTCAGCCATGGAGGGTCTCCTTCCAGAGGTGGCAGGCGCTCTTGCGGCCGGCGAGCTCGGCCCCGTCCCGGTCGGTGACCTGGTGCAGGGCGGGGATCTCGGTGCGGCACAGGTCGGTGGCGACGTCGCAGCGCGGGTTGAAGGCGCAGCCGGCCGGGACCTTGTAGAGGTTGGGCGGCAGGCCCTTGATCGCGTAGAGCTCCTCGCCCTTCTGGTCCAGTCGCGGGATCGACCGGAGCAGGCCCTTGGTGTAGGGGTGGGCGGGACGGGCGTAGAGCTCGTGCACGGGGGCGGTCTCGACGATCCGGCCGGCGTACATGACAGCGATCTTGTCGGCGACGTCCGCGACCACGCCGAGGTCGTGGGTGATCAGGATCAGACCCATGTGGTACTCGGCCTGGAGCTCCGCCAACAGGTCCATCACCTGCGCCTGGACGGTGACGTCCAGCGCCGTGGTCGGCTCGTCCGCGATGATCAGGTCCGGCTCCAGGGCCAGCGCCATCGCGATCATGATGCGCTGCCGCATGCCGCCGGAGAACTGGTGCGGGTAGTCGTTCACGCGCTGCGCGGCGGCGGGGATGCGGACCCGGTCCATCAGTTCGATGGCCTTGGCCTTGGCCTCCTTGCGGGAGGCGCCCTCGTGCACGCGGAACATCTCGCCGAGCTGGTAGCCGACGGAGAGCACCGGGTTGAGCGAGGACAGCGCGTCCTGGAAGATCATCGCGATCTTGCGGCCGCGGATCTTCCGGCGCTCCTCGTTCGACATCTTGAGCATGTCCCGGCCCCGGAACATGATCTCGCCGGCGGTGACCCGGCCGGGCGGCATGTCGAGGATGCCCATGATGGTCTGGGCCGTGACGGACTTGCCGGAGCCGGACTCGCCGAGGACGGCGAGGGTCTCGCCGGCCGCGACCGAGTAGTTGACGCCGTTGACGGCCTTGGCGACGCCGTCGCGGGTCTTGAACTCGACGTGCAGGTCGCGGACGTCGAGCAGCGGGGTGCCGGGGACCAGGCGGTCCTTCGCGGCGGTGGTCTTCTCGGGTGCGGTGGTCATGGTGCGGGCCGCCTCTCTCAGCGCAGCTTGGGGTCGAGGGCGTCGCGCACCGCATCGCCGAGCATGATGAACGCCAGCACGGTGACGCTGAGCATGCCGGCGGGGAAGAACAGCGCGAACGGCGCGGTACGGAGGACCTTCTGGGCCGAGTTGATGTCGATGCCCCAGGAGATGGTCGGGTCCTGCAGGCCGATGCCGAGGAAGCTCAGCGTGGCCTCGGTGGCGATGTAACCGCCGAGCGCGATGGTGGCGACCACGATCACCGGGGCGATCGCGTTCGGCAGGATGTGCTTGAACATGATCCGGGTGGTGCCGGCGCCGAGCGCCTTGGCCGCCGTCACGTAGTCGGCCTGCTTGACGGTGATCACCGAGCCGCGCATCACGCGGGTCATCTGGGTCCAGCCGAGGGCGACCAGGGCGAAGACCACCGACCAGACGGTGCGGGTGGTGAAGGCGTTCAGCACGACCAGCGCGCCGAGCAGCAGCGGGATGCCGAAGAACATGTCGGTGACCCGGGAGATCACCGCGTCGACCCAGCCGCCGTAGTAGCCGGCGATCATGCCGGCCAGACCGCCGAGGACGGTGACGCCTGCGGTGACGCAGATGCCGACCACCACGGAGGCGCGGGCACCGTAGATCATCCGGGCGTAGATGGACCGGCCCTGCCCGTCGTAGCCGAACCAGTCGGCCTGGAAGAAGTGCAGGTAGTTGGGCTTGCTCAGGTAGTGCAGCCGCAGGTCGCCGGCCCGCGGGTCCACCGAGGTGAACAGGCTGGGGGCGATCGCGAAGGCGATCAGCAGCACGATCAGCGCTGCCGAGATGATGAAGATCGGCCGCTTGCGCAGGTCGTGCCAGGCGTCCGAGCCGAGGCTGCGGGGCTTCTCCGGCTTGGGCTCGGTGGAGCCCGTCGCCGGGGCGGTCTTCTCGATCAGGTCAGGCATACCGGATCCTCGGGTCCAGGACCGCGTAGAGCAGGTCGACGATCAGGCTGGCGGCCAGGTACACCAGCACCAGCACGACGACGAAACCGGAGACGGTCGCGCCCTCGTTGAGGTTGATGGCGTGGTACAGCGCGTTGCCGACGCCCTTGACGTTGAAGATGCCCTCGGTGACGATCGCGCCGCCCATCAGGGCGCCGAGGTCGGTGCCCAGGAAGGTCACCACCGGGATCATCGAGTTGCGCAGCAGGTGGGTGCCGATGACCTTGCGCCGGGGCAGGCCCTTGGCGATCGCGGTGCGCATGTAGTCCGACTTGACGTTCTCCGCGATGGAGGTGCGGGTCAGTCGGGCGACGTACGCGAGGGACAGCGAGCCGAGCACGATGGCGGGCAGCATCAGCTGGCCGAGGTTCATCGAGTCCTGAACGGTCGGGGTGATCCACTTGAGCTGGATCGCGAAGACGTTCTGGAAGATGAAGCCGAGCACCGGGACCGGGATCGAGATCAGCAGCAGGGTCAGCACCAGGGTGACCTTGTCGAACGCCTTGCCGCGGCGCAGGCCGGCCAGCAGGCCGATGCCGACGCCGACCACCAGCTCGAAGACGAAGGCCAGCAGCGCCAGTCGAACGGTGACCGGCAGGGCCTCGCCGATGACGTCGATGACCTTGCGGCCGGCCAGGGTCTCACCGAAGTTTCCCCTGAACAGGTCGCCCATGTAGTTGAGGTACTGCTGCCCGATCGAGACGTCGAGTCCCATCCGGTGCTTGAACGCGGCCAGCTGCGCGGGGTCGGCGGCCTTGTCTCCCCACATTGCCGCCGCCGGGTCACCGGGCAGCATGCGGGTCATGAAGAAAATGATCGTGACCGTGCCCAGGAACACCGGGATCATCTGGAGCAGTCGCCTCGCGACAAAGCGCCCCATCGTGCCTCCAATTTGCTGCTCTGACGGGCCGTCGTCCCGATCAGAGTTCTTGGCGTGACAACGGCCGGTGCCGGTCCGCCCGGTGGGGCGGGGTACGGGCACCGGCCGTGTCGGTTCGAGCCGTGCGGTGCCGGCTCGGTTACTTCTGCTTGACCTCGACCTGGGTGAAGACCGGGTCGCCGAACGAGTCGTACTTCACGTTCTGCACGTTCTTCGAGTAACCGGCGGTGGTCTTGTAGTACCAGAGCGGGATGGACGGCATGTCCTTGGCCAGCTGCGCCTCGGCCTGCTGGTACAGCTCGGCGGTCTTCTCCACCGTGGTGGCCTTGTCCGCCTCGGCCGCCAGCTTGTCGAACTCCGGGCTGGAGTAGCCGGCGTCGTTGGCCGCGGCACCGGTGCCGTACACGTCGCGCAGGAAGTTGGCGTTCAGCGGGTAGTCCTGCACCCAGCCGGTCCGCATCAGGCCGTCGACCTTCTTGTTCTTGACCAGGTCGCGGGCCGACTTGAAGTCCGGCTTCGGGTCGCCGACGCACTCCACGCCGGTGGCCTGACGGATGGAGTTGCAGACCGCGTCCACCCACTCCTTGTGGCCGCCGTCCGCGTTGTACAGGACGGTGATCTTGTTGCCGGGGACGCCGCCGCCCTCGGTGACCAGCTGCTTGGCCTTCGCCGGGTCGTAGGTGCAGGCCTCGCCGCAGGTGTTGTCCTTGTAGCCCATGGCGCCCGGGGCGACCCAGGTGTTGGCGGGCTGGCGGGAACCGTTGAGCACCGTCTTGGTGATGGTGTCGCGGTCGATCGCCATCGACAGGCCCTGGCGGACCTTGGCCTTGTCCTGGCCCTTCCAGGAGTCCTGGTAGAGCGAGAACGAGATGTTCTGGATCGCGCCCTGGGGCTGGTCGACGGCGCGGTCGCCCAGGTCGTTCTTGTAGGAGGCGAGGTCGCTCGGGTCGACCTGGTCCAGCACGTCCAGGTTGTCGGAGACCAGGTCCTTGTAGGCGGCCTCGGGCTGCGCGTAGTTCTTGAAGACGATGCCGCCGTTCTTCGGCTTGTCGGCGCCCTCGTACTTGTCGTAGGCGGCGAGGGTGATCGCCTTGTTGTGCTCCCACGAGACGAACTTGTAGGGGCCGTTGCCGATCGGCGACTGGCCGTACTTCGCCGGGTCGGTGTAGAAGACCTTCGGCAGCGGCGAGAAGGCGGTGTAGCCGAGCTTGTACTCGAAGTACGACACCGGGCCGGTCAGCGCGATGGTGAAGTGCGTGTCGTCGACGACCTTCAGGCCGGACATGGTCTCGGCGGTCGGGTCGCCCTTGTCCGGGTGGACCGCGTCGTAGCCCTGGATGTCGGAGAACCAGTCGGAGTTGATCTGGTTGTTCTTGGTGTTGGCGGACCAGTTCCAGGCGTCCACGAAGGACTGCGCGGTCACCGGGGTGCCGTCGTGGAAGGTCCAGCCGGACTTCAGGGTGACGGTGTAGTTCTGCGCGTCGGTGGTCTCGATCTTGTCGGCGACCTGGTTGCGCAGCTTGCCGTTGCTGGGGTCGTAGTCCACCAGGCCCTTGAACAGGTTCTTGATGACACGACCGCCGCCGACCTCCATGGCGTTGGCGGGCTGGAGCAGGTTCTGCGGCTCGGAGCTCTGGTAGCTGAACGTGCCCTGGGCGTTGGCCGGTCCGCTGGAAGCGCCGTCCGACGAGCTGCTGCCGCAAGCGGTAGCGGCGAGGGCGACCGCGACGGCTGCGACAACCCACTTGGCCTGGCTGGCACCGCGCATGGGTGTGCCTCCTGAAATCGTGTTGCAGATCGCTCGCGGCCTGGCGCGCACCCCTGCGCAGAAGCCTCGACCCGAGCTCGACTGCACCCACTATCGGTCACTCTTGGATACGGAATTGACCAATACGGATTTCAATTTGGTCACATGAACGCCGCATGAATCTCAAAAATCGGACATTACAGACATAGCCAGACAGGGGCGAAACGGACAGTTGTCACGGATGACGATCGGTGACGTCCGATTAACGAACAGCCCGCCCTCGGCCACTTGTGACGGAGTGTCACCAAAAAGCCGACCGGCCGGCACCCCGAAGGGCACCGGCCGGTCGGCCGAAAACGGGCGGGCGTCAGCTCTTCTTGGCGCGCGACGCGGTGCGACCGCGCTCCTTGGCGTCCAGGACGACCTTGCGGATGCGCACGGTCTCCGGGGTCACCTCGATGCACTCGTCCTCGCGGCAGAACTCCAGCGACTGCTCCAGCGAGAGCTTGCGCGGCGGGACGATCGACTCGGCCACGTCAGCGTTCGAGGAACGCATGTTGGTGAGCTTCTTCTCCTTGGTGATGTTCACGTCCATGTCGTCGGAGCGCGAGTTCTCGCCGACGATCATGCCCTCGTACACCTCGGTGCCGGGGTCGGTGAACAGCACGCCGCGCTCCTGCAGGTTGGTCATCGCGAACGCGGTGACCACGCCGGAGCGGTCGGCGACCAGCGAGCCGTTGTTACGGGTCGTCAGGTTGCCGAACCACGGCTCGTAGCCCTCGTGGATCGAGTGCGCGATGCCGGTGCCGCGGGTGTTGGTGAGGAACTCCGTCCGGAATCCGATCAGGCCGCGGGACGGCACCACGAACTCCATCCGGACCCAGCCCGAACCGTGGTTGGACATGTTGTCCATCCGGCCCTTGCGGATGCCCATCAGCTGGGTGACGGCGCCCATGTGCTCCTCGGGGACGTCCACCGTGAGGCGCTCGACCGGCTCGTGGGTCTTGCCGTTGACCTCGCGGGTGACGACCTGCGGCTTGCCGACGGTCAGCTCGAAGCCCTCCCGGCGCATGGTCTCGATCAGGATGGCCAGCGCCAGCTCACCGCGGCCCTGCACCTCCCAGGCGTCGGGACGCTCGGTCTCCAGCACGCGCAGCGAGACGTTGCCGATCAGCTCGCGGTCCAGGCGGTCCTTGACCTGACGGGCCGTCACCTTGCGGTCGACCTTGCCGGCGGACTTGGCGTCCGCGCCCTTGCCGGAGCCGCCCTTGCCGACCAGCGGCGAGGTGTTGGTGCCGATGGTCATCGAGATCGCCGGCTCGTCGACGGTGATCAGCGGCAGCGCGATCGGGTTCTCGGTGTCGGCGAGGGTCTCGCCGATCATGATGTCGCCGATGCCGGCGACGGCGCAGATGTCACCGGGGCCGGCCACCTCGGCGGGCTTGCGGGTGAGCGCCTCGGTCATCAGCAGCTCGGAGATGCGGACGTTCTGGATCGAGCCGTCGCGCTTGATCCAGGCCACCGTCTGGCCCTTGCGCAGCTCGCCCTGCTCGACGCGGAGCAGCGCGATGCGGCCGAGGAAGTTGTCGGCGTCCAGGTTGGTGACGTGCGCCTGCAGCGGGGCGTCCTCGTCGTAGGTCGGGGCCGGGACGTGCTCCAGGATGGTGGAGAAGAACGGCTCCAGGTTCTCGGAGTCGGCCGGCACGGTGCCGTTCTCCGGCTTAGTCAGCGAGGCGACGCCGTCCCGGGCGCAGGCGTAGACGATCGGGAACTCGATCTGGTCCTCGTCCGCGTCCAGGTCCAGGAACAGGTCGTAGGTCTCGTTGATGACCTCGTCGATCCGGGCGTCCGGACGGTCGGTCTTGTTGATGCACAGGATGACGGGCAGGCGCGCGGAGAGCGCCTTGCGCAGCACGAAGCGGGTCTGCGGCAGCGGGCCCTCGGAGGCGTCGACCAGCAGGACGACCGCGTCCACCATCGACAGACCGCGCTCGACCTCGCCACCGAAGTCGGCGTGGCCCGGGGTGTCGATGATGTTGATGGTGATCGGCGCGCCGCCGTCCTTGGGGTGGTACTTGACCGCCGTGTTCTTCGCGAGAATGGTGATGCCCTTCTCACGCTCCAGGTCGTTCGAGTCCATCATGCGGTCGTCGAGCTGCTGGTGGGCCGCGAAAGCACCGGCCTGCTTGAGCATGGCGTCGACCAGAGTGGTCTTGCCGTGGTCGACGTGGGCGACGATGGCGACGTTGCGGATGTCGTTGCGCGTGGGCATGCGGCGCTGATTCTCCCGGAATCGTGGGTCACGGTGCCCGGCCCGCGTCAGCATTCACCGGTCCACCCACCGGGCACGGCACATGCCTCGGCTTCTCCCCATCGTACGGGGAAGCCCGCAATGGAGCAGAAACGGGCAGCCGGAGGAGGTTTGGATCACAACGGCCCGGCACTCGCTTCCGGTACGAACGGACGGCGGGGGCTAGAGCGCCAGCTCGAACCAGACGATCTTGCCCTTGGGGGTGCGGCGGCTGCCCCAGCGTTCGGCCAGCAGGGAGACGAGCTGCAGGCCGCGGCCGCCCTCGTCGGTCTCCTGGGCGCGGCGCTGGCGCGGTTGGGCGTAGGCGTCGTCCCAGACCTCGCAGACCATGGTCCGGTCGCGCAGCAGTCGCAGCCGGATCTCGCCGCGGCCGTGCCGCAGGGCGTTCGTCACCAGTTCACTGACCAGCAGCTCTGAGGTGTCGACGAGTTCGTCCAGGCCGCGCTCCAGCAGCCAGCCGCAGGCGGCCTCGCGGGCCCGGGCGACCGAGGTCGGCTCGGGCGGCAGCCGCCAGTCGCCGACGGAGCCCGCGGGCAGCGCGTGGACCTTGGCCATCAGCAGGGCGATGTCGTCCTCGCCGTGGTGCGGGTTGAGCTCCTCCAGCACCTGGTCGCAGAGCTCCTCCAGGCGGTCGGAGCCGTTGGTGAGGGCGGTGCGGAAGGCGTTCAGGCCCTCGTCCAACTGGTGCTTGCGGGACTCCACCAGGCCGTCGGTGTACAGGCCGAGGACGGCGCCCTCGGGCAGGTCGACGGTGACCTCCTCGAACGGCTCGCCGCCGACGCCGAGCGGCAGGCCGGGCGGCACGTCGAGCATCCGGGCGCGCTGGCCGGGGACGAGCAGCACCGGCGGGAGGTGGCCGGCGTTGGCGAAGGTGCAGCGCTGCTTGACGGCGTCGTAGACGGCGTACACGCAGGTGGCGAGGTAGACCTCGGCGCCGGAGCGGTCCGGTTCGGCGTCGTCGTTGCCGAGGCCGCGGGCGATCTCGTCGAGGGCGGAGAGCACTTCCTCCGGGTCCAGGTCGAGCATCGCGAGGGTGCGCACGGCGGTGCGCAGCTGGCCCATCGCGACGGCGGCGCGCAGGCCGCGGCCCATCACGTCGCCGATCACCAGGGCGGTGCGGCTGCCGGGCAGCGGGATGACGTCGAACCAGTCGCCGCCGACCTCGGTGTTGTTGTTGCTGGGCAGGTAGCGGCGGGCGATCTCCAGGCCGGAGGCGGCCGGGTTGCCCGGGGGCAGCAGGCTGCGCTGCAGGATCAGCGCGCGCTCGTGCTCGCGGCGGTACAGGCGGGCGTTGTCGACGCAGACCGCGGCGCGGGCGACCAGCTCCTCGGCGATCGCCACCTCGCGGGCGTCGAACGGCTCGCTGCCGATCGCCCGGGACAGCTGCACCAGGCCGAGCACCTGGTCGCGGGCGACCAGCGGCACCACCAGGGTGGAGCGCAGCAGCGGGTCGGGCCCGGGCTGCGGGACGACGCTGCGGCCGGTGCGCAGCGCGCGGGCGTGCGGGGAGCGCGGCGGGTAGCAGAGCGTGCCGCCGGCCTCGGCGACCCGGACGCCGCCGCGCTCGGCGCCGAGCACCGACGGGGCGTTGCCGACCACGCTGGAGACCGCGACCCGGCGCAGTTCGCCGTTCTCCGGGTTGGCGGTGAGCGAGGAGTCGCCGGTGAGCAGCGCGGTGTACAGGTCGACGGTGGCGACGTCGCAGAACTGCGGGACGATCACGTCGAGCAGTTCCTTGGCGGTGGTCTCCAGGTCGAGGGTGGAGCCGATGTGGGTGGAGGCCTCGTTGAGCAGGGCGAGGCTGCGGCGCACTCCGGCGGCCTCGCGTTCGGCGATGCTCCGGCTGGTGACGTCCTGGACCTGCCCGGCGACGCCGATCGGGCGCCCGCCGGCGGCGGTGAGGCGGTACAGCGAGACCGCCCAGGTGCGCTCGTCGTCGCGGCCGGCCGGGCGGCCGGGGCGGGCGGGGGCGGACATCCGCAGGTCGAGGACCGGCTCCTGGCCGGTGAGGACCTTGCGCAGGGCGAGCAGCAGCCGGTCCGCGTCGGAGGGCCGGAACACGTCGCCGGGGGCGAGGCCCTGCAGGGCGCCGGGGCTGCGGCCGAGGCCGGCCGCGAAGGCGCCGTTGACGCGCTGCAGCTTCAGGTCGGTGTCGAACAGGAAGAACCCGGTGGGGGTCTGCCGGATGACGGCCTCGGAGGCCGCCAGGTCGGTCTCGATGGCGCGCAGCCGGCCGAGGTCGACGGCCAGGCAGGTGGCCGAGCCGTCGGCGCTGTCGGGCATCGCGTAGACCTCGGCGAGGCTCTCCGCGCCGGACTGGTCCCGGTAGGGGGCGGTGCCGACCCACTCCTCGCCGGACAGGATGCGCTCCAGCCGGGCCCGGCCGCGCTGCCACAGTTCGCGCGGGACGAACGCGGTGATCGGGTCCGCGCCGACCGCGTCCGCGGCGGGCACGCCGAAGAACTTGGCGGCCCGGTCGCTCCACTGCGCGATCCGGCCGTCGGGGCCGATCGCGAAGGTGGCGACCCGGATGTAGTCGTAGATGGTGCCCGAGGAGCCCTGTTCCCAGCCGTCCGGGAGGGTGGCATGCACCGTCGGGGCACCCGGCTGCTCCGGCAGCGCGGCTCGGCCGCTGCTGCCGTGCGTCGTGTTCCGTGCCGGGAAGCTGTTCAACGGACCGACCCCTCCAACCCGCGCGCCCATCCGGTGTCGAGACGACCGAGTATTTCGATGTCCGAGTATTCATCATTCGGGCGTGGGCGCACACGCCCTTCAACGTCACAACATCGACTCGGGTGGTTGAACGTCCGAGTCTGCCAGCTCGAACCAGACGACCTTGCCCAGCCCCTCCGCCCTGGTTCCCCACCGCAGGGCGAGCCGGCGGACCAGTTCGAGACCGCGCCCGCCCTCGTCGCCGGCGCTCGCGTGCCGCTCCTTGGGCGGATCGGGCAGCGGGTCGGAGATCTCCACCAGCAGCAGGTCGCCGAGCGTCAGGCGGACCCCGATCGGGGCGCTGGCGTACCGGACGGCGTTCGTGACCAGCTCGCTGACCAGCAGCTCCGCGGTGTCGGTGAGGGACTCGACGCCCCAGTCGGCGAGGGTGTGGCGGACCAGCCGGCGGGCCCGGGAGACCGCGGTCGGCTCGGCGGGCAGCGTCCAGCCGGCGGTGGGGGCGTCCTCCCGTTCCCGGCCGAGCCGGGCCAGCAGCAGGGCCACGTCGTCGGGCTCGCGGCCCTGCTCCATGGTGTCGAGGACGGCCTCGCACGCCTGCTGGATCGAGGCGTACGGCTGTTCGAGCACGCTGATCAACCTCCCCAGTCCCACGTCCAGATCCTTGTCCCGGGACTCCACCAGCCCGTCCGTGCACAGGGCGAGCAGGCTGCCGTCCGGGATCTCCATCTCGATGGACTCGAACGGCACCCCGCCGACGCCGAGCGGCGCGCCGGAGGGCAGGTCGAGCACCTGGCCGGCGCCGCCGGGCAGCGGGCCGCCGGAGCGGGCCGGCTCGGCGTCGGCGCCGGGCACCACCAGGACCGGCGGGATGTGACCGGCCTTGGTGACGGTCAGCCTGCGCCGCGCGGGGTCGAACACCGCGTAGACGCAGGTGGCGAGCAGGGCCTCGTCGGGGCCCTGGGCGAGGTCGTCGGCCAGCTCGTGGACGTGCCGCAGGACCACCTCGGGCGCCAGGTCGAGGGCGGCCAGCACCCGCACCGCGGTGCGCAGCCGGCCCATTGTGGCGGCGGCCCGCAGGCCGTGGCCCATCACGTCGCCGACCACCAGCGCGGTGCGGTCGCCGGGCAGCGGGATGACGTCGAACCAGTCGCCGCCGACCTCGGTGCCGCTGGAGCCCGGCACGTACCGGTAGGCCACCTCGACGCCGGCCGGCTGCGGCACCTGCTGGGGCAGCAGGGTGCGCTGCAGGGTGAGCGCGGCCGTCCGCTCGCGGGCGTACAGGCGGGCGTTGTCCAGCGAGCTGCCGGCCCGGTCGGCGAGTTCGACGGTGAAGGCCAGGTCGTCGCGGTCGAAGCCCTCCCGGTAGCCGGCCCGGCTGACCACCAGCAGGCCGATCACGATGCCGCGGGCCCGCAGCGGCACCACCAGCCGGGAGTGGATGCCGAGGTCGCGGGCGGCCTCGACCTTGGGGTCGCCGGGGAAGGACAGCGCGTCCAGCTCGGCGCCGGTGAGCAGTTCGGGGACGCCGCTGCGCAGCACCCGGCCGAACGCCGACTCGTCCTCGAAGGTGATCCGGGCGCCGTGCCGGAGCATGGTCTCCACCGTCGGGCCGTCCTGCACGGAGGCGACGCCCAGCTGCAGCAGCGAGGTGCGCCGGTCGTGGCCGTGCCGGGGCAGGTCGTCACCGTGCGCGACGGCCTGCAGCAGGATCGCCGCGGCGTAGTCGGCCAGCCGCGGGACCACCGCGCCGGCCAGCTCCTGGGCGATCATCGAGGCGTCCAGCAGGTCGCCGACCCGGGAGCCGAACTCGTTGAGCAGCGAGAGCCGGCGCCGGGCGCCCTCCACCTTGGCCACCGCCCGGTAGCGCTCGGTGACGTCCATCGCGGTGCCGGAGATGCCGAGCACCCGGCCGGCCCGGTCGGTCATCCGGCTGAACGAGATCGACCGGAAGCCGGCCCGGCCGCCCGGCGAGGCCAGCGTGACGTCGATGACGGGTTCGCCGGTGGCCAGCACCTGGCGCTGCAGGGCGGTGATCTCGTCGGCGGAGCGCTCCGGCAGCGTCTCGCCGGTGGTGCGGCCGATGTGCGCCTCGGCTGGCAGGCCGTTCATCTCGGCCAGCGTGCGGTTGACGGCGGTGTAGCGCAGTTCGGTGTCCAGCACCGCGATGCCCAGCGGGGACTGCTCGAACAGCGCGTCGCGGACCGCGAGGTCGCGCTCGACGGCGCGCAGCGCGGCGGCCTCGGTGAGCGCGGCCTGCACGTACGGGGCGCCGTCGCCGTCCACCAGCAGCGACAGCCGGACCTCCACCTCGACCGGCACGCCGTACCGGTCGCTGATGCCGGTGAAGCCGTGCCAGGAGCCGCGGCGCAGCGTCTCCTGGAGGGCGGCCCGGGCCCGCTGCTGGTCCTCCGGGGCGGCCAGCAGTTCCTCCAGCGCCCGGCCGACCAGCATCTCGCTGGGCCAGCCGAGCATCTCCTCGGCGGTCGGGCTCCACAGCACCACCCGGCCCGCGGTGTCCAGGATGACGATCGCCACCCGCACCACGTCCAGCAGGCTGCCGCCCTCGGTGCGGCGGCTGGGGTGCAGGGCGGTCGGCGCGGTGTCGGAGCGGGCGGCCGGGTGCAGACCGAGCCCGCCGGGGAACGCCCGGGCGGGGCGGCCGCGGGTGCTCCGGCTGCCCGGGGCCTCCGGGGCACCCCGGGCGGGCGGCTCCGGCCCGGCGGACGGCCCCGCGGTGGGCGGCGTCGGCGGTTCGTGGCCGGGGCGGCGGCGCAGGCGGGCGCGGGCGGCCGCGCTGCCGGACCGGCCGGCGCCTATGGGCAGCGCGGAACCGCTCGACCGCCCCGGCCCGCGCGGAGGCAGGCCGGACGCCTCGCGCTCTCCCCCGCCGTCACCCGGCTTCGCCACCTACGGGGCCTCCGGCCGTCGCTGGAACGCACCGCCGGCGGGCCGTCGGGGGCGCGGGCCGCCGCCACGCCGCGCCGAACCCGGCTACTGATCGTGACGAATGCTGCCGGACACTGCCATACCCCGGGAAACGCCCAGCTATCCCGACATACGGGTCGTCTGTCCGATTGGCGTACAGAACGGGCATTTCCGGGGGCGTTCCGGCCTCAGTGCAGGTGGCCGTCGCGGTGCAGGTCGTCGAAGAGCAGCTGGTCGACCGGCGGGACGCGGTCGCGGTCGGCGTAGCCGAACCACTCCACGTCCTCGATCTCGCTGCTGGCGGCGAGGGTGCCCGTGTAGTCGGCGCGGTAGCAGGCCATCCGGACGGTGGGGCCGGACGGGTGGGCGTCGGCGTGGTAGGTGCCGACGTGGGCGACGGTGTCGGTGCGGATGGCGACGGTGAGCTCCTCGGCGACCTCGCGGGTCAGCGTCTGCAGGTCGGTCTCGTCGCCCTCGCGCTTGCCGCCGGGGATGTAGAACACGTCCTTGCCGCGGGGGCGCGCGCAGAGGATCCGGCCGCCCTCCAGGAGGACCCACGCCACCGTGTCGATCAGCTCTGCCATTGCCGCCCTGCCGCCCTTGCCGCTCGTACCGCCCGTCGGCTCCCGACCCTATGTCAGGGGCGGGGCGGCCCGGCGGCGGTGGCGAGGCGCTGGTTCTTCAGGTCGGGGCGGTCGGTGACCTCCGGCCCGAACCAGGGCGGCGGGGTGAACGCGGCGGCGTCCCGCTCGTCGGCGAACTCGACCTCGACGGTGCGCAGCCCGGCCAGCCGGCCGTGGAAGGTGTCGACCACGGCCTCGTACCGGCCGAGCTCCACCACTCGGCGGGTCTTGGCGACCCGGGCCTGCTCGGTGGCGGGCCACAGCGCCTCGAACTGCTCGGCGGTGAGCGGGGTCTCCCACTCGCCGCGGACCAGGCCGGTGCCGCGCTTGACGGTCAGTGAGCACGCCCCGCCCTGGTCCCGCACCCGGGCCTCGGCCCCGTCCGGGCCGGTCACCAGGTACCCCTGTCGGACGTCGAACTCCCGCCCGTCGGGGACGGTTTCGCCGTCCGGGACCAGGAACTTGCGCTCGATCTCCAGAGCCAACGGATGTCCTCCTCGCTCGGCACGGCCGCCCCGGCCCGCTGCTCCCGCCACGCTACGCGGCCGCGGGCGCCCGGGCCCGGACCGACTACCCGCGGCCCGCCCCGGGCTCCCCGGGCTGCGCGGGCTCCTCGGGCTCCTCGGGCTCCTCGCGTTCGACCCAGTAGAGCTGCTTGTGGCCGCGGGCCACGAACTCGGCGGCCAGGGCCTCGGCGGCGGGGCGGGTGAGGCCGCGGGCCAGCAGGAAGCGGTTGCCGTTGTCGTCCTGGCGCATCACGCGGTGGGCGGTGGGCGTGCGGTCCGGGTGTTCCTCCATGGCGCCACACGGTAGCGGTCCGGCCCGATGGGGGGCGGGCCGGACCCTGCCGTGGCCGACGGGTCGGACCGCAGCGAGCCAACTAGCTTACGCTCAACAGGAGTTCACCGTGCAGGACGGCGAACCAGGCGTCCGGATGCTCGGCCCAGCGGGGCCAGCCGGCGGCGATCCGGGCCAGGTCGGCGGGGGTGGCGAGGCCCTCGGCGAGGGCGGTGGCGGCGGTGTTGGAGTGCACCGTCCGCTCGGCCCAGCTCGCCGACCACCAGGCGCGTTCGGCCTCGGTGGCGTACGTCCAGGTGCTGGAGGACGGCCGGGCGTCGGTCAGGCCGGCGGCGTGCGCCCAGGAGAGCAGGCGGCGGCCGGCGTCGGGCTCGCCGCCGGAGACCCGGGCGGTCGCCCGGTAGAGCGCCGACCACTCGTCGAGTTCCGGCAGTTCGGGGTACCAGGCCATCGCGGCGTAGTCGGCGTCGCGGACCGCGATCACCCCGCCGGGGGCGGTGACCCGGCGCATCTCGCGCAACGCGGCGACCGGGTCGGCGAGGTGCTGGAGCACCTGGTGGGCGTGCACCACGTCGAACGAGGCGTCGGCGTAGGGGAGTCGGTACACGTCGGCGGCCTCGAAGGTCAGCCGCTGCTCCAGGCCGCGTTCGGCGGCGAGCGCGGCGGCCTGGGCGAGCACCTCGGCGGACGGGTCGACGCCGATCACCCGGCCGGTCGGGCCGAGCCGGTCGGCCAGGTCGGCGGTGATCGTGCCGGGCCCGCAGCCGACGTCCAGCAGCCGCTGGCCGGGGCACAGTTCGGGCAGCAGGTAGGCCGCGGAGTTGGCGGCGGTGCGGGTGCGGTGCGAGCGCAGGACGGCGGCGTGGTGCCCGTGGGTGTAGCCGGCCACGGTGGTTCCCCTCTCCCTCGGAGCGACCCGCCCAGCATAGAAAACCGTTCCATCGATCGGACAATTCCGTCTCATATTGTGGGACGTCGGCGGAACCCCCTCGCCCGCCGGGCCGGCCCGGGCGCAGAATCGGCGGCATGGGAAAGACCTACGAACGCATCGACGACCGGCTGCGCGCGTTCATCGACAGGCAGCCCGTGTTCTTCGTGGCCACCGCCCCGCTGTCGGGCGACGGGCACGTCAACCTCTCCCCCAAGGGCCGCTCCGGCACCCTCGCCGTCCTCGACGAACTCACCGTCGCCTACCTGGACTTCGGCGGTTCGCACGCCGAGACCATCGCCCACCTGCGGGAGAACGGCCGGATCACCCTGATGTGGTGCGCCTTCGACGGCCCGCCGACGGTGCTGCGGGTGCACGGCCGGGGCGAGCCGGTGTTCCGCGACGACCCGCGCTTCGCCGAACTGCTCGGCCGCTTCGACCCGTCCGCGGACGGCGCCGGGCTGCGCGCGATCGTCCTGGTCCGGGCGGAGCGGGTCAGCGACTCCTGCGGGTACGCCGTCCCGTTCATGGACTACCGCTCGGAGCGGGAGATCCACCGGCAGTACTTCGACCGCAAGGGCGAGGAGAACTTCAGCGCCTACTGCGAGGGCAAGGACCACGTCGCCGTCAGCATCGACGGCCTGCCCTCGCTGCCGCTCCCGCTGTCACCGCGCACCGCCGTCTGAACCGGGCTCCGCCGGGCCCGTACCGTGGGGGGCGTCGTCCTGCTGCGGTATGCCCCGAAGGAGCCCCCGATGACCACCGACCAGGAGTGGCTGCGTCGCGCGATCGAACTGTCCCGGCGCTGCCCGCCGTCCCGGACGGCGTTCTCGGTGGGCGCGGTGATCGTCGGCGCCGACGGCGAGGTGCTGGCCGAGGGCTTCAGCCGGGAGGTCGACGCGGTGAACCACGCCGAGGAGGCCGCGCTCGGCCGGCTCGCGCCCGGCGATCCGCGACTGCGCACCGCCACCGTCTACAGCACCTTGGAGCCCTGCGGGCAGCGCGCCTCCCGTCCGCACCCCTGCGCCGAACTGATCGTCGCCGCCGGGGTGCCGCGGGTGGTGGTGGCCTGGCGGGAGCCCGCGCTGTTCGTCGAGGACTGCCGGGGCAGCGCGCTGCTCACCGCGGCGGGCGTCGAGGTGGTGGAGCTGCCGGAGCTGGCCGCGGCGGCCCGGGCGGTCAACGCGCACCTGCTGGGGTGAGCTCGACGGCCCGCGGCGCAGGTTTTGTACGATTGTGGAACAAACACTCGCCCGAGGCCCCCGAGGAGCCCCGATGCCCGCCCTCACCCCGCCGGTCCGGGCCGTCCTGCTCGACATGGACGGCACCCTGGTCAACTCCGATGCCGTGGTCGAACGCTGCTGGCGCCGCTGGGCCGAACGCAACGGGCTCGACGCCGACGAGGCCATGAAGACCGTCCACGGCCGGCAGGGCCACCTGACCATGGCGCTGCTGCTGCCCGACCGCCCGATGGAGCAGAACCTCGCCGAGAACCGGCAGATGCTGGCCGAGGAGACCGCCGACACCGACGGCGTGGTCGAAGTCCCCGGCGCCCGACGGCTGGTGGAGGCGCTGGCCGGGCTGCCGCACGCCCTGGTCACCTCCGCCGACGAGGCCCTCGCCCGGGTCCGGATGGCCGCCGCCGGCGTCCCGCTGCCGCCGCTGATGATCACCGCCGAGCAGGTCGGCGCCAGCAAGCCCGACCCCGAGGGCTTCCTGAAGGCCGCCGCCGAGCTCGGCGTCGCCCCCGCCGAATGCCTGGTCCTGGAGGACTCCGAGGCCGGCATCTCCGCCGCCCGCGCCGCCGGCATGCCGGTCCTCGGCATCGGCCCGCGCGCCGCCGCCCACCGCCCCGACTTCTTCGTCAACGACCTCACCGGCGTCACCGTCACCGCCGATCCGACCGGTCGGCTGACCGTCCGACTGCCCTGACCGGCAGGCCTGTTCAGCCGCCGGCTCCCAGGAGCGCGGCGGCCACCAGGGCACGGTGCTCCGGGTGGGTACTCAGCCAGCCGCCGAGCTGGTGGTCGGCGCCCGGTAGCACGAGGCGGGTGTACGCGGCCCGGGTGCGCAGGGCCGCGTCCAACGCGTCCGTCACCTCGGCCGGGATCACCTCGTCCGACTCCGGCAGCACCAGCACCGCCCGGCCCCCGAACGCGGCCAACGCCTCGAACGCGGTACTGCTGCGCCAGCTGCCCGGGGTGCGCAGGACGGCGGTGAACTCCGGCTCCGCGAACGGCAGTTCCCGCACCTCCCGGGCGTACGCGGCCGGCGCGCCGAGCGCCACCGCCCGCACCCGCCCGCCGATGTCCGGCTCGCCCAGCAGGTCGGCGACGGTCTGGCCGCTCATCGAGAACCCGACCAGCAGCAGCGGCCCGTCCGGGGCGTACCGCTCCAGCACCGCACGGGCCTGCCGCGAGCGACGCGCCAGCGAGAGCTGCCCGAGCTCACCGGTGCTCGTACCGTGCCCCGCGAAGTCGAACACCACCGAACGGCAGCCGGCCGCCGCCAACTCCTGTGCCAGCGGCAGACATCGATGCTTCCCGCTGCTGCCCGCGCCGTGCATCAGCAACGCCGTCCCCGGACGGGCCTGCCCCGCCGGCTCGACCACCGTGCACGCCAGGCGCTCGCCGTCCGCCTCCAGCGTGACCGCACCCACCGCCGTCACTCGGGGACCGCCAGACAGAACGGGTGCCCGTCCGGATCGAGCAGCGTCACCCAGTGATCGCCACCCGCCTGCTGCTCGGGCTTCGTCGCACCCGCCGCCAGCAACTCCGCCACCGCGGGCCCCAACGCAGGCACCGTGAAATCCAGATGCGCCCGCGCCCCGTCCGCCGGCCAGTCGGGCGGACGGAACCCGCCGACCCGCTGGAACCCGATCCGCACCGGCCCGTCCCCGATGAACACGTACGCCGCACTGCGGTACGTCACCGCCCAGCCCGTCAGCCGCTGGTAGAACGCCGCCAGCCGCTCCGGATCGGGGCAGTCCAGCACCGTCGAACTCAGTGCGCCGATGGGCTGATGCACCGTTGTCTGCTGTTCCGTCACCGGGCCAGCGTGCCACGGGCTACTGACGGCGGCGTCCCGACACGGCAGGCGGCCGGGCGGCGGGTCCTCGGCGCGGCGGGAGCGATGATGCAGGGCGGGCGACAGCGCCCTGCCCCCGCTGCTCCCCCATCGCCGGCCCGGCGCATCACCCGCCCGGGGCGACGACTTCCTTGCGCGAGGCGTGCCGTGCGGCGGGCAGTGTGGCGGCCGGGAGCAGGCCCGCGGCGGCGAGTGCGGCCAGGACCGGGAGGGCGCCGTGCGGGCCGGTGCCGGAGGCGGCGGCGATGCCCAGGGTGGGGCCGATGTTCATCGCGGTCTGCTTCAGGCCGCCGACCGCGCCCGCGCAGCCCGGTGGGGCGTCGCCGACCACGCTGCCGGTGGCCGTCACCATCACCGCCGCGAACCCCGCGCCCAGCAGGGCGGCGGCCACCGCCGTCGCGAGCGGCGCCGCGCCGCCGGCGCCCGGACCGGCCAGGGCGGCAACTCCCGTCACCAGCAGGAGCGTTCCGGCGAGCGCGGTGGTGCGGGGGCCGTACCGGCGCAGCGCCTGCGCGGCGGCCGGGGCGCCCAGCACCATCAGCGCGGTCAGCGGCAGCATCCGCAGCGCGGTGTCCAACGGGCCGAGGCGCAGGGCGTCCTGGAGGCGGAAGGTGGTGCTGAACAGGGTGCCGAACAGTCCGGCGGAGGACGTCAGGAGCAGCACCAGCGAGCCGATCACCGGACGCGACCTGGCCACCGGGCGCGGCACCACCGGCTCGGGGGTGCGTCGCTCGTGGCCGACCAGCACCGCCGACAGGCTTGCGGCGGCGGCGAGTTCGACCAGGGTTGCGGTGTCGCTCCAGCCCCGGTCGGGGACCTCCGCGAGCGCGTGCACCAGGACGGCGAGCGCGGCGGCGAGCAGCGCCGCACCCACCAGGTCGAGCCGCCGGCGGCCCCGTTCGACCTCGGGCGGCCGCAGTGCGAGCGTCATGGCGGCGATCAGGACGGCGACCGGCACGTTGATCCAGAACACCGCCCGCCAGCCGAACTTCGCCACCAGCACGCCGCCGAGCAGCGGGCCCGCGCCGGCCGCGACCGCGATCGCCCCGGTCCGCACCGCGATCGCCCGGCCGAGACGCTCCGGCGGACAGCACAGCCGCAGCAGCGCGAGCGTCCCCGGTTGCAGCAGCGCGCCGAACGCGCCCTGGGCGACCCGCAGTCCGATCACCCAGCCGACCGTGGGGGCGACCGCGATCCCGGCCGAGGCCGCGCCGAACCCCAGCACCCCCGCCAGCAGCGTCCCGCGGTGCCCGTACCGGTCGCCGAGCCGGCCGGACACCACCAGCAGGGCGGCGACCGCGACCAGGTAGCCCGTGCTGGTCCACTGCAACGCGGCTGCGCCGGCCCCGAGTTCGCGCCGCATGCCCGGCTGGGCGATCAGCAGCACCGTGCCGTCCAGCGCCACCAGCATCGCGGCGGCGGCGCTCACCGGCAGCGCGAGCCGGCTCACCGCTCGCCCAGGTGCGCGGTCAGGACCGCCTCCAGCAGCGCGTCCTCCCGCCCCTCCCCCAGCATCAGCTCGACGCTCCCCCACCCCTGCAACTGCGCCAGCCCGTGCAAGTTCGCCCACAGCGCCGCCGCCACGACCGGCGCCCGCTCCCCGCCCCCGGTGCACTCCCCCACCAGCCGGACCGTCCCCCCGAACAGCGGCCCCGTCGCCTCCCGCAGCCGGGGCCCGTCCGCCTCCGCGCCGTCGCTGCTCAACAAGTCATGACGGAACATCAGCTCGAACATCCCGCGCCGCTCGGCGGCGAACGCCAGGTACTCCCGCGCCACCCCCTCCAGCCGCTCCCTGGCCCCCTCCGCCCGCACCCCCGCGAACCGCCGCCCCAGCTCCTCGAACCCCCGCCGCGCCACCGCCGACAACAACTCCCGGTGCGTCGCGAAGTACCGCCGCGGAGCCCCGTGCGACACCCCCGCCCGCCGCGCGATCTCCCGCAACCCCACCGCCCCCGACCCCTCCGCCAGCACCAACTCCACCCCGGCATCCACCAGGCGCTCACGCAGGGACGTCCGCTCGTCATCCATAGACACTGTCTACCAGCCGATCGTAGACACCGTCTACCCACTACCCTGAGCAGCATGACCTCACTGCCCGACTGGATGCGCCCGCCACGCGCGGAGGGCTGGTTCGCGGAGGATCTCGACCGCCTCCCCGAGGCGCCCCGACACACCGAACTGATCGACGGAGCACTCGTCTTCATGCTGTCGCCGCAGCGGGCGTGGCACAGCCGCGTCGTCACCGCACTCACCAACGCCCTCGCCGCCCAGGCTCCGGAGGGCATCGAAGTCGAGCGCGAGATGACCGTCCGACTGGACTCGCGCAACCGCCCCGAACCCGACCTCCTGGTGACCACCGCCCCCTACGACCCGGACCGGACCTGGCACGATCCACAGGACGTCCTCCTCGTCGCCGAGGTCGTCTCGCCCGAATCCGCCCACCGCGACCGCACCGTCAAGCTCCACAAGTACGCCGAGTCGGGCATCCCCCACTACTGGCGGATCGAGGACGAGGACGGCACCACCACCGCCCACGTCTACGAACTCGACACCCCCACCCGCAGCTACGTCCCGGCCGGCATCTTCCGAGGCGACCTCCGCCGCCCCGTCCCCTTCGCCCTCGACATCGACCTCGACCGGCTCGCCCCCCGAGCACGCCCCTGACCGGTACGACAAAAGGACCGGCCATCGGCCGGTCCCTTGTTCTGCCGTGCGACGTCAGACGTTGAAGCGGAATACTCACGACAAGGCTGTGACCTGCGAAGACGCCGATCCCGGCGACCCAAGTCAGCACAGAATCAGCACGGTGAATCGAACCCTCAGTCAGTGATCAGTAGTGGTAGCGGGCGGCCAGAACGATGATTTCCCGGTCCGTCACCAAGTAGACGAGGCGGTGCTCGTCATCGATCCGCCGCGACCAGGCGCCGGGCAAGTGGTACTTCAGCGGCTCGGGCTTGCCGATCCCGGTGAACGGGTCGCGCAGGACGTCCTCGATGAGCTTGTTGATCCGGGCGAGCATCTTGCGGTCGCTCTTGAGCCAGGAGGTGCAGTCCTCCCAGCCGGTCTCCTCGAAGACGAGCCTCACGCGGCGCCCTTCTCGCCATCCGCCGCGTCAGGGTCGATGAGCTCCCGCTCGGAAAGCCCTGTGCCGCCAAGGGCGTTCTCGTACGCCTTGAGCAAGCGGCGGGCGTTCACCGGCGAGCGCAGCAGGTAGGAGCCTTCACGCAGAGCGGCATAGTCCTCGGCCGAGACGAGTACGGCATTTCCATGCTTGGACACGATCTCAATGGCCTCGTGATCGTCATTGACCTTCTTGATCAACGGGAAGAGAGCCTTGCGCGCCTCGCTGGCAGTGATCGACATCGACTGAACTCCCTCCATGACTGGTACCACATAACGTACCACTCATGCGAGCGCGGCGGGCCGAAGAAGTCAGCACCGAGTCAGCACGGAAAAGAAGTCGGGGCCCACCTCAAGGGAGGCGGGCCCCGTACGACCTGCGCATTCGACAGATCAATCCATCTCAGAGCAATCAAACGGTCAGACGTTGAAGCGGAACTCCACCACGTCGCCGTCCTGCATGACGTATTCCTTGCCTTCGATGCGGGCCTTGCCCTTGGCGCGGGCCTCGGCGATGGAGCCGGTGGCGACGAGGTCGTCGAAGGAGGTGACCTCGGCCTTGATGAAGCCCTTCTGGAAGTCGGTGTGGATGACGCCGGCGGCCTCGGGGGCGGTGGCGCCCTGCTTGATGGTCCAGGCGCGGGCTTCCTTGGGACCTGCGGTGAGGTAGGTCTGGAGGCCGAGGGTGGCGAAGCCGACGCGGGCGAGGGTGGCGAGGCCGGGCTCGTCCTGGCCCATGGACTGGAGGAGTTCGAGGGCCTCGTCGTCCTCGAGTTCGATGAGCTCGGACTCGATCTTGGCGTTGAGGAAGATGGCCTCGGCGGGGGCGACCAGGGCGCGCTGGGTGTTCTTGAAGTCCTCGTCGGAGAGGGCGTCCTCGTCGACGTTGAAGACGTAGAGGAACGGCTTCGCGGTCATCAGGTGGAGGTCGCGGACGAGGGTGGTGTCGAAGCCGGCCTCGAAGAGGGTCTTGCCGGTCTCCAGCACGGCCTGGGCGGCCTCGGCGGCGGCGAGGACGGGGGCGGTGTCCTTCTTGAGCCGGGCTTCCTTCTGGAGCCGGGGCAGCGCCTTCTCGATGGTCTGCAGGTCGGCGAGGATCAGCTCGGTGTGGATGGTGTCGATGTCGTCCTTGGGCGAGACCTTGCCGTCGACGTGGACCACGTCGGGGTCGGTGAACGCGCGGACGACCTGGCAGATCGCGTTGGCCTCGCGGATGTTGGCGAGGAACTTGTTGCCCAGGCCCTCGCCCTCGCTTGCGCCGCGGACGATGCCGGCGATGTCGACGAAGTCGACGGTGGCGGGCAGGATGCGCTGCGAGCCGAAGATCTCGGCGAGCTTGTCCAGCCGCGGGTCCGGGACACCGACGACGCCCACGTTGGGCTCGATGGTGGCGAACGGGTAGTTGGCCGCCAGCACGTCGTTCTTGGTCAGGGCGTTGAACAGGGTCGACTTGCCGACGTTCGGCAGGCCGACGATTCCGATCGTGAGCGACATGAAGAGTGGTGTCCCGTGGCTTGGAGGGCGTCGAGTTGGCCCGGTGCGGGCCGATCCCCCAGTCTACGGGGCGTGCGGGGGGCCGAGGCCGCGCGGTGGGGCGTGCACCGGCCGGACACGGATCAATTGGTCGGGAGCCATTACACACGGTGTCGATGATCGGACCGTACGTTGGTCGGGTGGAGCAGAGCATCCGTACCCAGCCGCCAGGGCCGAGACGACGAGCGCCGGGGCGCGGCGCCGACGAGGCCGCCGTTCCGGGGCAGAGCCGACCCCCCGAGTCCCGGTTGCGGACGGCCTCCGACGGCCGGTCCGGACCCCTTGTCCAGCGGCTGCTGCACCGGCTGCTGACGGCCCGTCGGCGGCGCTCCGGCGGCCCGCCGGCCCGGCTGACCGCGGTGGGCACCGGCGTGGTCGCGGCGGCCGGGACGCTGGCGTTCGCCGGGCTGGACCGGCTGATGTTCGGGGGGCTCGGGGTGCTGTTCGGGCTCGGCTATCTGGTGGTGTGCTTCCAGCTGGCCGTGCGGGTGCGGTACCCGGACCTGCCGGCCGCGCCGATCTGCGGCCCGATCGCGTTCGCGGCGGCGCTGGTGCTGCTGCAGCCGGGCACCACCAGCGGCATCACCGGCCAGGTGGTGGCGCTGGCCGGCGGGCTGGCGCTGCGCGCGGGCTGGCTGTTCGCCGGCACCGGCCTGGCCACCGCGATCGTCACCGCGCGTTACGTCGCCCAGCGCCGCCGCCACCGGAGCCGGTAGCCGGGACCGCCCGGCTCGCGGCCATCGCCGCGCCGACGATGCCCGCGTCGTTGCGGAGCCTGGCGGGGACGACCTCGGCGCGGCGGTCCTTGAGCAGCGGCAGGAACTTCTCGTGCTTGCGGCTGACGCCGCCGCCGACGATCACCAGCTGCGGGGAGAAGAGCATCTCGACCAGGTCGAGGTACTCGTCGACCCGCTCGGCCCACTTGGGCCAGCTGAGGTCGTGGCGTTCCTTGGCAGCGGAGGAGGCGCGCCGTTCGGCGTCCTTGCCGCGCATTTCGAGGTGCCCGAGTTCGGTGTTGGGGACGAGCACGCCGTCGGAGAACAGCGCGCTGCCGATGCCGGTGCCGAAGGTGAGCAGCAGGACCACCCCCGAGCGGCCGCGGCCCGCGCCGTGGGTGATTTCGGCGAGTCCGGCCGCGTCGGCGTCGTTGACCACGGTGGCGGGCAGGCCGAGCGCCTCGCCGAACCGGGCGGCGGCGTCCAGGCCGATCCAGCCCTTGTCGACGTTGGCGGCGGTCCGGGTATGCCCGTCGACGACCACGCCGGGGAAGGTCAGGCCGACCGGCCCGCGGTGGTCGAAGTGCCGGACGACCTCGCAGACCGCGTCGATCACCGCGTCGGGGCCGGACGGGTGCGGCGTGAGCACCTTGTGCCGCTCCTGCGTGAGCACGCCCCTGTCCAGGTCGACCGGTGCGCCCTTGATGCCCGAGCCGCCGATGTCCACGCCGAAGACCGTCGTCACTGCCGTCGCCTTCCGTACCGCCGGGGACGTCCGCTGCCCGCCGGCCTTCGCACCAACGTACGGGGGCGCGGGGGCGGGCGCAGCCGTTCCCGGACGGTCGCCGCCCGCACGGCCGACGTGGGTCGGACGGCCGGTCAGAGCTTGCCGGCGGCCTCGGCGCGCAGGTCGCGGCGGAGCTCCTTGGGGAGCGAGAAGGTCAGGTGCTCCTCGGCGGTCTTGACGATCTGCACGTCCTCGAAGCCGTGCGCGGCGAGCAGCTGCAGCACGCCCTCGACCAGGATCTCCGGCACGGACGCGCCGCTGGTCAGGCCGACCGTCTGCACGCCCTCCAGCCAGCCGAGGTCGATCTCCTCGGCGAAGTCGACCAGGTGGGCGGCCTTGGCGCCGTACTCCAGGCCGACCTCGACCAGGCGGACCGAGTTGGAGGAGTTCTTCGAGCCGACCACGATCAGCAGGTCCGCCTCGGGGGCGAGCTGCTTGACGGCGACCTGACGGTTCTGGGTGGCGTAGCAGATGTCGTCGCTGGGCGGCGAGACCAGCAGCGGGAAGCGCTCCTTGAGGGCGCCGACGGTCTCCATGGTCTCGTCCACGGAGAGGGTGGTCTGGGAGAGCCAGACCAGCTTGGACTCGTCGCGGATCTTCACGTTGGCGACGTCCTCGGCACCGTCCACCAGGTGGATCCGGTCCGGGGCCTCGCCCATGGTGCCGACGACCTCCTCGTGGCCCTCGTGGCCGATCAGCAGGATGTCGTAGTCCTCGTCGGCGAACCGGCGGGCCTCCTTGTGCACCTTGGTGACCAGCGGGCAGGTCGCGTCGATGGTGGCGAGCTTGCCGGCTTCGGCCTCGTCGTGCACCGACGGGGCGACGCCGTGCGCGGAGAACACCACGATCGCGCCCTGGGGCACCTCCTCGGTCTCGTCGACGAAGATCGCGCCCTGCTTCTCCAGGGTCTGCACGACGTACTTGTTGTGGACGATCTGCTTGCGGACGTAGATCGGCGCCCCGTACTGCTCCAGGGCCTTCTCCACGGCGATCACGGCGCGGTCGACGCCCGCGCAGTAGCCACGGGGGGCGGCGAGCAGGACACGGCGCTGAGCACTGGTGGACATGGCTCCATCGTACGGGCGAGTCCCGCCCCCGTGGACGCGCGTCGCCCGGTCGGTGCGGGCCCGGACCGGTGGAATGGCGAGGGTGAGCACACAGCCAGGGACGACGGAACTGCGGCGCACGCTCGGCGTGCGCGATCTGATGGTGTACGGACTGCTGTTCATCGCCCCGATGGCGCCGGTCGGCGTGTTCGGCGTGCTGGACGCGAAGAGCCACGGCGCGGTCGCCGCGGTCTACCTGGTGGCCACCGTGGCGATGGGCTTCACCGCGCTGTCGTACGCCGAAATGGTGCGGGCGGTGCCCCGGACCGGGTCGGTGTTCGCGTACGCGCGGGCCGGGCTCGGCGAGGGGCCGGGATTCGTCGCCGGGTGGATGGCGATGCTGGACTACCTGCTGATCCCCGCCGTCGCCTACCTGTTCTCCGGCATCGCGCTCAACTCCCTGGTGCCGGACGTCTCCCGCTGGGTGTGGACGGTACTGGCGGTCCTGATCACCACCGCGCTCAACCTGACCGGGGTGCGGACGGCCGCCGTGGTCGGCTTCGCCGTGCTCGCCATGGAGATCGTGGTGCTGACGGTGTTCGTGGTCGCCGCGTCGGTGGAACTGGCGCTGCACGGGGCCGCCCGCGACTGGGGCTCCCCGTTCGGGGGAGTCGGCGGATTCTCGTTGACGGCGGTGCTGTCCGCGGTGTCGGTCGCGGTGCTCTCCTTCCTCGGCTTCGACGCGATCGCCTCCTTCGTGGAGGAAGCGGTCGGCGCCTCGGCCGCCGTCGCCCGCGCGGTGCTCTGGTGCCTGGCGGTGGCCGGCCTGCTGTTCGTCGCCCAGACCTACCTGGCCGCCGTCCTGGAACCCATGACGCCCGATCAACTGGCCGCGGACCCCGCCGCGCAGGGATCGGCGTTCTACGACACCGTCGAAGCCTCCGTCGGGCACTGGCTGCACGTGCTGATCGCCGCCTCCAAGGCCATCGGCGCGGCGTTCGCCGCACTCGCCGGCCAGGCCGCGGCCGGACGCCTGGTCTTCGCCATGGGACGGGAGGGCCGCCTGCCCCGCCTGCTCGGCGCCGTCGACGAACGCACCGCCGTCCCCCGCCGCGCCCTGCTCACGGCCGCCGTCATCACCCTGGTCGCGGCCGTCTGGGCCGCCCGCCGCGACGACGGACTCGACCAGCTCACCTCGGTGGTCAACGTCGGCGCCCTCACCGCGTTCGTCCTGCTGCACGCCTCGGTGGTCGGCTGGTACGTCGTGCGCCACCACTCCCGCGACTGGCTGCGCCACGCCGTCGTCCCGATGCTGGGCGTCGCGGTGATCGTCGCGGTCCTGGTGGAGGCCTCGCACACGGCGCTGATCGTGGGCGGGATCTGGCTGGCGGTGGGGTTGCTGATCCTGCTGACGCAGAAGCGCTGACCGGGGCGCGCGGGGGTGCCTCCACGCGCCGCTGTCCGTGCGCCCACCTGCGTGTCCCTCGCAAGAGCTAGCCTCGGGGGATGGCTAATGCGAGCAGTCCCGAAGCGCCCCTGCCCGTGGCAAAGGTCTCGGCGCTGATCGGCGGGTGGGTCGATCGGCTGGGCGAGGTGTGGGTGGAGGGGCAGATCGCGCAGCTGTCGCGGCGGCCGGGGGCGGGGATGGTGTTCCTGACGCTGCGGGACCCGGATCGGGACGTCTCGTTGACGGTGACGTGTTTCCGTTCGGTGTTCGAGCAGGTCGCGGATGCCGTGCAGGAGGGCTCGCGGGTGATCGTGCTGGCGAAGCCGGAGTGGTACGCGGCGCGCGGCACGCTCTCGTTGCGGGCGTCGGAGATCCGGCTCGTCGGGTTGGGTGAACTGCTGGCCCGATTGGAGCAGTTGAAGCGCAAGCTGTTCGCCGAGGGCCTGTTCGAGGAGGCCCGGAAGAAGCCGTTGCCGTTCCTGCCGGGCTGTGTGGGTCTGGTGACCGGTCGCGGTTCGGCGGCCGAGCGGGACGTGCTGGAGAACGCCCGGCGGCGGTGGCCGGCGGTGCGGTTCGAGGTGCGGAACGTGCTGGTGCAGGGGCCGCAGGCGGTGTCGCAGGTGTGTGCCGCGGTGCGCGAGCTGGATGCGCGGCCGGAGGTCGAGGTGATCGTGGTGGCCCGCGGCGGCGGCAGTGTGGAGGATCTGCTGCCGTTCTCCGACGAGGAGTTGGTGCGGACGGTGGCGGCGGCCCGGACGCCGGTGGTGAGTGCGATCGGCCACGAGCCGGACCAGCCGCTGCTGGATTTCGTCGCGGACCTGCGGGCGTCCACCCCGACGGACGCGGCGAAGCGGGTGGTGCCGGACGTCGGCGAGGAGCTGGCGAAGGTGCGTCAGCTGCGGGACCGGGCGCGGCGGTACGTGGTGCACCGGGTGGACCGGGAGGCGGCGGGCCTGGCGTCGGTGCGCAGCCGGCCGGCGCTCGCGGCGCCGACCGAGGCGGTGGCGGCGCGCGGTGCGGAGGTGACGGCGCTGGTGGAGCGGGCCCGCCGGGTGCTGGGGCACCGGCTGGACCACGCGCAGACCGATCTGGGCCATGCGCTGGCCCGGGTGGTGGCGCTGTCGCCGCTGGCCACGCTGGAGCGCGGGTACGCGGTGCTGCAGCGCGAGGACGGCGCGGTGGTGACGGATCCGGCGCAGGTCGCGGGCGGCGAGGCGCTGCGGGCCCGGGTGGCGGGCGGCTCGTTCGGGGTGCGGGCGGCCGAGGAGGGCTGAGGGCGGCGGTTCAGTCGGTGAGCAGCCGTTGGCGGGAGAGCGCGGTGGAGTGCTCGTGGAAGCCGAGGCTGCGGTAGAGCGCCTCGCCGCCCTCGGTGGCGTGCAGGTCGACGCGGGTGGCGCGGCGTTCGTCGAACCAGGCGATCAACGCTTCGGTGCAGGCCCGGGCGTGGCCGCGGCCGCGGTGGCCGGGGTCGGTGCAGATGTTGAAGACGAAGCCGAACAGGCCGTCGGGGTGGCCGGGGGCGGGCAGCCGCTGTTCGAGGGTGCCGACGGCGCAGCTGGCGAGTCGGCCGGGGCGGTCCGGGTCGTCGATCACGTAGGCCTGCAGGCGCCGGTCGGGTTCGGCGAGCTGACGGGCCACCAGGTCCTGTGCGGTGTGCTGCCAGTGGCCGGGGCGGGCTTCGCCCTGCATGGACTCGAACATCAGCGTGCGCAGGCGGACGAGTTCGGCGGCGTCCTCGGGGCGGGCCGGGCGTGGAGTGCTCATGTTCGGCAGCGTAGGCGGGGGTGCAAGGGGTTTGTCCGGGCCTGCCCCTACGCTGGGCGCCATGGCTGATCAGCAGGGTGCGGGCGCCGAGCAGGCGCTCGGGTACGAGCAGGCGCGGGACGAGCTGCTGGAGGTGGTCCGGCGGCTGGAGACGGGCGGGACGACGCTGGAGGAGTCGCTGGCGCTGTGGGAGCGCGGCGAGCAGCTGGCGAAGGTGTGCCAGCGCTGGCTGGACGGCGCCCGGGCCCGGCTGGACGCGGCGCTGGCGGCCGAGGAGTCCGCCGGCGAGTAGCCGCGCCGGAATGTGGCACACATCACAGGCAGGCCGGGGAATGGTTTAACTTTCATCGAAGTTGGACCGGTGTGCACGGCACCCGCCGTACCCCACCGCCCCAAGCTCTGAGGTAGGACAACGTCATGACCCTGGCCCTCGACGCCGCCGCCCAGGACCTGCTCTTCCGCGAGGCCCGCACCGCCAACACGTTCTCGGACGAGCCGGTCAGCGACGAGCAGATCCAGGCGATCTACGAGCTGGTGAAGTTCGGCCCGACCGCCTTCAACCAGCAGCCGCTGCGCATCGTCCTGGTCCGCTCCGAGGAGGGCCGCGCCCGCCTGGTGCAGCACATGGCCGAGGGCAACCAGGCCAAGACCTCCACCGCGCCGCTGGTCGCGATCCTGGCCGCCGACAACGAGTTCCACGAGGAGCTCCCGACCCAGCTGCCGCACTTCCCGCAGGCCAAGGACATGTTCTTCAGCGAGCGCTCGGTCCGCGAGTCCTCGGCCACCCTGAACGGCGCCCTGCAGGCCGCGTACTTCATCATCGGCGTGCGCGCCGCCGGCCTGGCCGCCGGCCCGATGACCGGCTACGACGCCGCGGGCATCAACAAGGAGTTCTTCGCCGACGGCGAGCACTCGGTGCTGGCCGTGGTCAACATCGGCAAGCCGGGCGAGGACGCCTGGTTCCCGCGCAGCCCGCGCCTGGCCTACGACGAGGTCGTCACCACCGTCTGAGTCCGCTCGGCCCCGTGACAGCGAAGGCCCCCGCCGTTCCCCGGCGGGGGCCTTCCGCGTGCGGCGACGTGTGACGACCGCTACTTCAGCGACTGGGCGAGCTGCGCGAGTTCCTCGTAGGAGGCGGTGCCGGTGAGCACCGTGGTGCCGGTGCTGCCGGCGGGGCGGGTCAGCGCCCGGTAGCGGTCGCCCTGCACCCGCTGCCACTCCTGGCCGTCCACCGTGGAGGTGCCGTCCGGCTTGCCGCCGGGGACGTTCTTGGCCACCACGTCGTCGGGCTTGCCGTCGCTCTGCTCGATCGCCGCGTACTGGCCGGAGGCGGTGCTGAAGCCCAGGTGCCAGACGGCGTGACCCTTGTCACTGGCGCCGTAGCTCACCGAGGTGGCCTGCCAGCCCTCCGGCAGCGGCTGCGGGCCGACCAGCGGGTACGGTGCGGCGCGCTTCGCCGACGCCAGCTCGACCTGGTACTGCACCGGGTGCACGCCGTTCTTGCCGTCCGCGCTCGGGATGCTGAAGTACGCCACCGTGACCACGATGCCGACCGCCGCCATCGACAGGACCATGTCCCGTACCGTCTGACGGCCCTTCTTGCTGCTGTTGCCTGCCACCCGCCCATGGTAGGCGGCGCTTACGGAACGGCGGTGCACGGGCCGCCCCGTCGCGGTGCGCGCGGAGTGCGCCGCAGACTCCCGTCCCACCTGCCGATACGATCGCAGCAACCCTCGAAGCAGCGCCGGTGACCCTCCGCGACCCGACGCTGACTGGCCGTCGCGTACAGAGAGGTAACGACGATGACCACGCAGTACCCGCACCACCTTCCCAGCGCCCTGGAGGTCGCGCCGGAAGCCCCCGACCGCAACCTGGCCCTCGAACTGGTCCGGGTCACCGAGGCCGCTGCGATGGCCGCCGGCCGCTGGGTCGGCCGGGGCGACAAGAACGGCGCCGACGGCGCGGCCGTGAAGGCGATGCGCACCCTGGTGTCCACCGTCTCCATGAACGGCGTGGTCGTCATCGGCGAGGGCGAGAAGGACGAAGCCCCGATGCTGTACAACGGCGAGCGGGTCGGCGACGGCACCGGCGCCGAGTGCGACGTGGCGGTCGACCCGGTGGACGGCACCACGCTGACCGCCAAGGGCATGAACAACGCCGTCGCCGTCCTCGCCGTCGCCGACCGCGGCACCATGTTCGACCCCAGCGCGGTCTTCTACATGGACAAGCTGGTCTGCGGCCCCGAGGCCGCCGACTTCGTCGACATCACCGCCCCCGCGGCCGTCAACATCCGCCGGGTCGCCAAGGCCAAGGGCTCCGCCGTCGAGGACGTCACCGTCGTCGTCCTGGACCGGCCCCGCCACAACGACCTGGTCAAGGAGATCCGCGAGGCCGGCGCCCGGATCAAGTTCATCTCCGACGGCGACGTGGCCGGCGCGATCATGGCGGCCCGCGAGGGCACCGGCGTCGACCTGCTGATGGGCATCGGCGGCACCCCCGAGGGCATCATCGCGGCCTGCGCGATGAAGTGCATGGGCGGCACCATCCAGGGCCGGCTGTGGCCCAAGGACGAGGCCGAGAAGCGCAAGGCGCTGGACGCCGGCCACGACCTGGACCGGGTGCTGCACACCGACGACCTGGTCAGCGGCGAGAACGTGTTCTTCGTCGCCACCGGCATCACCGACGGCGAGCTGCTGCGCGGCGTCCACTACCGCTCGGAGACCGCCACCACCTCGTCGCTGGTGATGCGATCCAAGAGCGGCACGATCCGGCAGATCGACTCCACCCACAAGCTGGCCAAGCTGCGGGCCTACAGCGCGATCGACTTCGACCGCGCCAACTGAGCCCGGGCGGCCGGGCCCGCGGGCACGTTCGGGGCCGCCGGGGAGATCCTCCCCGGCCGCCCCGGCCGCGCGGCCCGGCTCAGCCGGCTATCCGCGCCGTCAGTCGCCGCGCGTCCAGCAGTTCGGCCTCGCGGCGGCGCCGACGGGCGAGCACCACGCGGCGCTCGGCGGCCGTCAGCCCGCCCCAGACGCCGTACGGCTCGGGCTGGGCGAGGGCGTGCTCGCGGCATTCCAGCAGCACCGGGCAGCGGGCACAGACCCGTTTGGCCTGCTCCTCGCGGGCCAGCCGGGCGGCCGTCGGCTCCTTGGACGGAGCGAAGAACAGCCCGGCCTCGTCGCTGCGGCACGCGGCGGAAGTGTGCCAGGGGTTGTCGTCCGGATCCGGGACCGCGGGGCGGCGGGTGGCGGCGGTGGACTCGATCGGATGCAGCACGGTGACTCCTGACCAGGCTCAAAGGCTCGGGGTTGGGTCGCCTCCTGCCCGACTGCCCCGTGCTCCCTCGCCGTGGCACCGTCGCCGACCCGCGGGGTCACAGCCGTACAGGAACGATGTGCGATTGGAACTACCCCGCCACCCCCGGATTCATGCACACCGCACGCAATCGACTACCCACTGCACTCGGAACAACGACGAGTGCCGTCAAGCGAGTTGACGACCCGTGAGATCTCCGCAGGTCAGCCCTCCAGCTGGCGGCGGACCCACTCCTTGAGCTTCTTTCCGCGCTTCGGCTTGGCCTCGCAACCGCCGAACACCGCCGCACCCTTGATCCGCACCACCGGCGCGTACGGGTCCGGCGAGGTCTGCTCGCGGACGTCGAAACCACCGAAGATGCCGGCGCCGCTGCCCTGCAGCGTGACGTTCTCCGGAACCCGGATCTCGACGCCGCCGAACACCGCGATCACCTCGATGACCACCTCGGGCGACTCGAACACCGCGTCGGTCAGGTCGATCTCGACACCGCCGAACACCGCGACGGCCTTCAGGTGCGAACCCACCCGCCAGCGGCCCTTGCGGGCGGCGCCGCCGAACACCGCGAGCATCGTGGGCGATTCGGCCCGGGCCGGCGGCAGCGAGGGCTGCTGCTGCGGGGCGGGGGCCGGGGCGTCCAGCGGCGGCTTGGTCAGGTTGTGCCGGATCGGGCCCGGGTGGCTGGGCAGGTCGCGGGTGAGCGGCTCCAGTTCGCCGAACGTGCGGGCGTTGTAGGCGGCCTCGATCCGTTCGGCGTGCTCGTCGACGGTGAGCCGGCCCTCCGCGTAGGCGTCGCGCAGCAGGTCGGCGACGCGCTCGCGGTCGGCGTCGGCGGCCCGGAGCTCGCCGGCCAGGTCGGTGCCGGGGGCAGGGGCGGGAGCCGGCGTCGGCTCGTTCTTCTTCATCGGGGCGGGCGGCTGGTCCTGCGGCTGCTGAGCGGGAGAGTTGTCCACGTCACAAGCCTAGCGAGCCCGCTCACCACCCGAACGTCGGTTCGACGCAATGCGCGTGGCGTGTTCGACGCGGGGTGCGCGGCGTGCGCGGCACGGGGTGCGTGGCGTGTTCCGCGTGCGGTGCGCGGCGTGTTCCGCGTGGGGCGGGTGGGGCAGTTCGATGCGGGGTCGGCGGTGCGTTCGGTGCTGGGCGCACGGGGCCCGCGCGGGGAGCTCCGCGTGACCCGCGTCACGCAGGCCGACCTGAGCGCCGGGGGCGCGCGCCTTGCGCCTAACCTGGAGGGTGCCTCGTCGACGACGCCGAAAGAACTGAAGGATCTCCCCCATGGCTTCAGAGTTCGCCTACCGCGACCTGCTCCCGCTCGGTGCGGACACCACCCCGTACCGCAAGCTCACCTCCGAGGGCGTATCCACCTTCGAGGCCGGCGGGCGCACCTTCCTGCAGGTCGAGCCGGAGGCCCTGCGGCTGCTCACCGCCGAGGCGATGCACGACATCTCGCACTACCTGCGCCCGGCCCACCTGGCCCAGCTGCGCCGCATCCTGGACGACCCGGAGGCCAGCCCCAACGACCGCTTCGTGGCGCTGGACCTGCTGAAGAACGTCAACATCTCGGCCGGCGGCATCCTCCCGATGTGCCAGGACACCGGCACCGCGATCGTGATGGGCAAGCGCGGCCAGAACGTGCTGACCTCCGGTCAGGACGAGTCGGCGATCGCCCGCGGCGTGTACGACGCGTACACCAAGCTGAACCTGCGCTACTCCCAGATGGCCCCCGTGACCATGTGGGACGAGAAGAACACCGGCAACAACCTGCCGGCCCAGATCGAGCTGTACGCCACCGACGGGGACGCCTACAAGTTCCTGTTCATGGCCAAGGGCGGCGGCTCGGCGAACAAGTCGTACCTGTACCAGGAGACCAAGGCGATCCTCAACGAGTCGTCGATGCTCAGCTTCCTGGAGCAGAAGATCCGCTCGCTGGGCACCGCGGCCTGCCCGCCGTACCACCTGGCGATCGTGGTCGGCGGCACCAGCGCCGAGTTCGCCCTGAAGACCGCGAAGTACGCCTCCGCGCACTACCTGGACAACCTGCCGACCGGCGGCGACGCGAAGACCGGCCACGGCTTCCGCGACCTGGAGCTGGAGCAGAAGGTCTTCGAGCTCACCCAGAAGATCGGCATCGGCGCCCAGTTCGGCGGCAAGTACTTCTGCCACGACGTCCGCGTCATCCGCCTGCCCCGGCACGGCGCCTCGCTGCCCGTCGCGATGGCCGTCTCCTGCTCGGCCGACCGCCAGGCGCTCGGCAAGATCACCGCCGAGGGCGTGTTCCTGGAGCAGCTGGAGACCGAGCCGGCCAAGTATCTGCCGGAGACCACCGACGCCCACCTGGACGGCGACGTGGTCCGCGTCGACCTCGACCAGCCGATGGCCGCGATCCGCGAGCAGCTCTCCAAGTACCCCGTGAAGACCCGGCTCTCGCTCTCCGGCACGCTGGTGGTCGCCCGCGACATCGCGCACGCCAAGATCAAGGAGCGCCTCGACCGCGGTGAGGGCATGCCGCAGTACATGAAGGACCACCCGGTCTACTACGCCGGCCCCGCCAAGACCCCCGAGGGCTACGCGTCCGGCTCCTTCGGCCCCACCACGGCCGGCCGGATGGACTCCTACGTCGACCAGTTCCAGGCCGCCGGCGGCTCCATGGTCATGCTCGCCAAGGGCAACCGCTCCAAGCAGGTCACCAAGGCCTGCAACGAGCACGGCGGCTTCTACCTCGGCTCGATCGGCGGCCCGGCGGCGCGACTCGCCCAGGACTGCATCAAGAAGGTCGAGGTCCTGGAGTACCCCGAGCTCGGCATGGAGGCCGTCTGGCGCATCGAGGTCGAGGACTTCCCGGCGTTCATCGTGGTGGACGACAAGGGCAACGACTTCTTCGCCGAGGTGACGGACGGCCCGCTGATCACCAGCCTGCGGGTGCGCTCGGCGCAGTGACCCGATGAAACGGGACGAGCCCCGGCCGGTGAGGGTCGGGGCTCGTTCTGGTGATGTGGCTACGGATCACGGGCAGTTGCCGACATTCCCGAGCGGTTCGAAGGTCTCGTCGATCTTGGGGTCGACGAGCGGCTTCGGAGCGATCGTCGGCGCGGGCTCCTTCGCCAGCTCCTCCAGCGCCCGCTCGATCGCGGTCGGGTCGACCGGAGCGGCGGTGTGCTCGGTTGCGGGCTCGGCCACCGGAGCAGTCGTGATGGTGTCGTCGGCCATGGGGTGGGCCGCCTTTCAATTCAAGGATGAGGATCACCCGGACGACTCTCCCCGGGCGCCTGGCCAGTATCGTAGGGGCCGCTAAATGTCTCATAAACGTCGCACCGCGCACCCGCTTGGTGGACGTTTGCAGGCTTCCTCATAAGCTGACCCACCCACACAACCGGTGTCAGCGTGGGAAGCAGACGGTTCATCGGCCACAGGGGAGGACATGGAGCTTCAGAGCACGCGCTCCGCCGAGGCGCTGCGCTTCCAAGTGCTCGGCCCTGTCCAGGCATGGCGCGGTGACGCGCCGCTGGCCCTCGGATCACCGCAGCAGCAGGCGGTCCTGGTGGCACTGCTGCTCAGTGAGGGCCGGCCGGTGACCACCGACGATCTGGTTGACGGCATCTGGGGGGACCGGACCCCGCCGCAGGCGGTCGCCGCGCTGCGCACCTACATCTCCCGCCTGCGCTCGGTCCTGGAACCGAACCGGGCGGTCCGCAAGCCCGCCGAGGTACTGGTCTCGGTGAGTGACGGCTATGCGCTGCGGATGCCCGCCGAGTCGGTGGACCTGTCCCTGTTCGAGCAGCAGGTGGCCGCTGCGGCGAACGCCCGGACCGAGGGAAGCTTCCGTACCGCGCACGACACCCTGGTGGCAGCGCTCGACCTGTGGCGCGGCCGCCCGCTGCCGGGTGTGCCCGGACCGTACGCCGAGTCCCAGCGGGCGCGGCTGACGGAGCGCCAGTTGGCCGTCGCCGAGGAACGTTGTGCGATGGCGCTGGAGATCGGTCTGCACGCCGACGTGGTGGCCGAGCTCAACTCGCTGTCCGCCGCCAACCCGCTGCGGGAGCGGCTGCGTGAACTGCTGATGCTGGCGCTGTACCGCAGCGGCCGGCAGGCGGAGTCGTTGGGTGTGTACGCGGACACCCGCAAACTGCTGATCGAGGAACTGGGCGTGGAGCCGGGCAGCGGCCTGGCCACCATGCACGCCCGCATCCTGGCCGGCGACCCCGAACTGATGGCCGCGCTCGCCGCTCCCGCCAAAGCCGCCGCGGACGAGCCCGCGCCCTTCGTGCCACCGGCTCAACTTCCCGCCGACGTCTCCGACTTCAGCGGCCGGAGCAAGCTGGTCAACGAATTGCGGGACGTCCTGAGGGCGGGTTCCGGCCAAGCCGTGGTGGTCACCTCGCTGGCCGGTATCGGCGGCGTCGGAAAGACCACCCTCGCGGTGCACGTCGCGCATTCGCTTCGACCGGACTTCCCGGACGGGCAGTTGTACGTGGACCTGCGCGGCGCGGGCGCGGCCCCGGCCGACCCGGCAGTGGTGCTCGGCGACTTCCTGCACGCGCTCGGCGCACCGGACGCCCCCGACTCGCTGGACCAGCGTGCCGCGCTGTACCGCTCACTGCTGGCCGACAAGCGGATGCTGATCCTGCTCGACAACGCCCGTGACGCCCAGCAGTTGCGGCCGCTGATCCCCGGTGTCTCGGGCAATGCGGTGATGGTGACCAGCCGCTCCCGGCTGGCCGAGATCCCCGGCGCCCACCTGGTGGACATCGAGGAGCTGACGCCCGAGGAGGCGCTGGCCCTCTTCTCGGCGATCGTCGGCGCCGAACGGGTGGCCGCCGAGACCGAGGCGGCCCTGCAGGTGGTGACCTCCTGCGGGTTCCTGCCGCTGGCGGTCCGCATCGCCGCCGCCCGGCTGGCGAGCCGTCCGCGCTGGAGCGTCTCCGACCTGGCCCGGCGGTTAGCGGACCAGCGCAACCGGCTCCAGGAGCTCCAGCTCGGCAACCTCGCTGTGGAGACCACCCTGGGGCTCGGCTACGCCCAGTTGCAGCCAGAGGAGGCCCGCGCGTTCCGGCTGCTCGCCCTGGTGGACTCCACCGACCTGCCACTCGCAGCCGCAGCGGCGCTGCTCGGCACCGGGGAACGGGAGGCGGAGGACCTGGCGGAGGCGCTGGTCGAGGCGAACATGCTGGAGTGCTTCACGCCCGGCCGGTACCGCTACCACGACCTGCTCCGACTCTACGCACAGCGGCAGAATGCCAAGCTCGGCGACATCGCCGAGCAGCAGGCCGCGCTGCTGCGGCTGCTCGACCTGCTCTCCGCGACCATGCACAACGCCGCCCGGGTGATCGAGCCGGACGACCTGATGGCCGAACAGCTGCACGTCCCGGTCTCCGCCGGAGTACCGCTGTCGGACAGCACGACGGCCCGTCAGTGGCTGCGCGCCGAGGTCTCGCTGCTGCTGAGCGGTATCGAGGCCGGCGTGCGGGAGTCGATGACTCTGCTGCGGCCTGCGGTGGACCTGGTGATGCTGCTGCGCGCGCTGGTCGAGGACCCGACGTTCACACCCCGGGTCAGGGCCGCGCTGCTGGCCGCGTCCGGTACCGCGGAGGAGCACCGTGACACCGAGGCGCTGGCCCGGGTGCGGTACGGCACCGGGTACCAGCACCAGCAGGCGGGGGAACTCGCCGAGGCGGAGGCATCGCTGCGGCAGAGTCTCGACCTCCAGTCCTCGGAGTTGCCGACCCATCTGTGCACTTCGGTGTCGAACGCCCTCGCCATCGTGCTGACCCTGGCGGGCCGGTCGGCGGAGGCACTGCCGTTCTATCAGCAGGCCCACGCGATGAGCCGGACGCTCGGCGCACCGATCAGCGAGGCGCGGGTGCTGGCCAACATGGCCCGTTCCTACGTCGGTCTGGACCGTCACGAGGAGGCGGTGGAGTCCGCCCGTGCCGCGGTGACCGCCGCTCGTTCCTCCGGCAACATCTCGTGCCTGGCGGACACCCTCTACCAACTCGGCGTCGTCCTGCGCTCGACCGGTGAGGCCGGCGAGGCGGCCGTCCATCTCCGCGAGGCGCACCAGTTGTACCGGGCGCAGCAGCATCCGATCTGGGAGGGCTATTCGCTGGCCCGCCTGGCGGCCTGCCTGGTCGCGGACGGTCAGTTCGCCTCCGCCGCCGAGGCCGCGGAGGAGTCGTTGTCGATCGCGCAGGAGATCGAGGCGGCGTACTGCCAGGGGATGGCCAATGCCGCTCTCGGCGAGGCGCTGCTCGAACTCGGGCAGCCCTCCCGAGGACTGGCGTGTCTTCAGGAGGCGCTGACCGTGTTCACGCGGCTCGGTGTGCCCGAGGCCCAGCCGGTGCAGGACCTCATCGACTCGCGGCACACCGAGCCTTCCCCTCCCCCCGCGCCGTAGGCCTTCGCTCCCCCCGCGGTACCCCCCTGGTCCCCCTGGCGAAGGCCTGTCCCCCCGGGGCGTCAGCGTCCCCGCAGCCCCCCGGCTGCGGGGACGCTTTGACGCTTCCCCGGCGCTGAGGAAGACTCTGCCAGGCCGCGATTGACGTTCGATAAACGTCTGCGGCAACCGGATTGACGGGGTATCGGCGCAGGTCAGAGATGTGGTGCGGGCGCGCTGGGCGGCGTGCGGGGTGCTGGCGTGCTCCGTTGCGGGCGATGGTGTGCTTCCCCTGGCGGGCGATATTCGCCCAACGGCGCACGAGTTGGCCGGAAACGGACTCCACAGTGCGGTGATCGCGTTTATTCTCATAGGCCAGGGTCGGGAGTGGTGTGCGGACCACGACGGGTGGGGCAGGACGCGCGCGGGAGAGGTGCCCAGATCAGGTGACGGACGAACAGACTGCTGTCCCCGTCGACGCCGAACGGGCGTCCGCGGGTGAGGGCCGACGGGCCGAGCGGGCCGAGCAGGCCGCTGCGTTCGACGCGATGGGAGAGCGCTACCAGGAGGTGTTTCCGGCCAGGTCGGGCCAGTTGGCCTGCGCGGGGTGGCTGCTGGAGCAGCTGCCGGCCGGGGCCCGGGTGCTGGACGTCGGGTGCGGGGCGGGTGAGCCGACCGCCGGTCAGCTGGCGGACGGCGGGCTGCGGGTGATCGGCGTGGACCTCTCGGAGGGCATGCTGGCGCAGGCCCGGAAGGCCGTGCCGGCCGCGGAGTTCCACCGGTTCGACGTCGTCGACCTGGCCACCGGGAACGCCGAGCGGCTGTGGGGCGTGCCCGAGTTGGGGCCGGCCGGGGCCGGGACGTGGGACGGCGCGGCGGCGTTCTTCTCGCTGCTGATGCTGCCCCGGGCCGAGATCGCCGTGGCGCTCGGCCGGATCCGTGAACTGCTGCGCCCCGGCGGCCTGCTGGCGCTGGGCATGGTGGAGGCGGACCTGGACAACGCGCCGTTGCCGTTCCTGGAGCAGGAGATCCGGGTCAGCGGCTATCTGCGCGAGGAGCTGACGGAGCTGCTGGAGCGGTCGGGCTTCACCGTGGAGGCGGTGGACAGCCAGTCGTACGCCCCGGCGGGGTCCGCGCAGCCGCCGGAGACCCAACTGTACCTGCGCTGTCGGCGCACCGGCTGACCCGACGTCAGCCCCCGCTACGACGTCCTCCACATCTGCACAGAATCGGGCAGCCCGTGCGCGACCAACTGGAGCCCCTGGCGGGGCAGCAGCCCGCCGTACCCGTCCAGCGGCATCCGCCGCCCGACGGGCCGCCCCGGCTTGCCGAGCGCCTGGCGTACCTGGACTGTGCGGCCCGGCGGATCAACAGTTCGCTCGATCTGACGGCCACCCTGCGCAACCTGGGCCGGGTGCTGGTGCCCGAACTGGCGGACGCCCTGGTGGTGCTGGTCCGCGACCCGCTGCCGGACGTCGAGCGCGACCTCGGACGGCCGCGCGCGCTGCGGGTGCTGCACACCGCCGGGACGCGGCTGGGCCGGCGCGGCGGGCTGCGCCCGGTGCCGCCCGGCAGCGCGCTGGAGCGGGCCCTGGAGCGGCGCGCCCCGCACGGCCCGGTGGTGCTGGACGAGCAGCGCGGCGGCCTGCCCGCCGAACTGCTCGGCGCCCGGGCGCTGGGCCGGCTGCCCGCGGGGACGGCGCTGCTGGCGCTGCCGCTGCACGGGCGGCAGGCGGCGCTGGGCATGCTGCTGCTGATCCGGCGGCCGGCGGCGGACGGGCAGCCGGTGTCGTTCGACCCGGCGGACACCGCGACGGCCGCCCACCTGGCGACCCACGCGGGCCTGGCCGTGGACACCGCGCTGCGCTACACCCGCGAGTGGGAGATCGCCGACGAGTTGCAGCGCTCGATGCTGCCCGCGCACCTGCCGCAGCCGCACGGCGTGCGCCTGGCGCACCGCTACCTGCCGGGCGAGCGCGGGGCGCAGGTCGGCGGCGACTGGTACGACTCGATCCCGCTGCCGGGCAACCGGGTGGCGCTGATCGCCGGCGACGTGATGGGCCACTCGCTGACCTCGGCCGCGGTGATGGGCCAGCTGCGCACCTCCGCGCAGACCCTGGCGGGCCTGGACCTGCCGCCGCACGAGGTGCTCTACCACCTCGACGAGCAGGCCCAACGCCTGGGCCGTGAGCACCACTTGGCGACCTGCGTGTACGCGGTCTACGACCCGATCGCGGGCCGGGTGGTGATCGCCAGCGCCGGGCACGTGCCGCCGGTGCTGGTCGGCCCGGACGGCACCAGCGAACTGCTGGACCTGCCGCCGGGGGCGCCGATCGGCGTCGGCGGGGTGGACTTCACCTCGGTGGAGCTGGCCGCCCCGCCCGGTTCGGCGCTGCTGCTGTTCACCGACGGCCTGGTGGAGACCCGCCGCCGCCCGCTGGGCACCGGCCTCGAACTGCTGCGGGCCCGGCTGGAGGGCGCCCACCGGCTCACCCCCGAGCAGCTGTGCCAGGAGGCGCTGCGGATCCTGCCGCCCGGCGACCGGGCCGACGACATCGCGCTGCTGGCCGCCGCGTTCGACGGGATCCCGGCCGACGACGTCGCCTACTGGTACCTCCAGCCGCGGCACGAGACGCCGGGCCGGGCGCGCCGGCTGGCCGGGCACGCGCTGCACAACTGGGGCCTGGACCATCTGCGGGAGAACTGCGAGCTGATGGTCAGCGAGCTGGTCACCAACGCGATCCGGCACGCCACCCGCCCGGTGACGCTCCGGCTGGTGCGCACCTCGCGCCTGCGCTGCGAGGTCGGCGACGACTCCGCAGCGCTCCCCCGCACCCGCCGGGCCGGCCCGGACGAGGAGCGCGGGCGCGGCCTCCAGATAGTCGCCCGGTGCGCGGACCGCTGGGGCGCGACCCGGCTGGGCGCGGGCAAGGTGGTCTGGTTCGAGCAGCGCCTCTGACCGGCCCTCAGGCGACGAATCCCGGGTCGGCGGCGACCAGTTCGTCCAGCGCGGCGAGGACGTCCGGGCCGAGCACGGCGAGCGCCAGCGGGCGGCTGCGGCGCAGCCCGAGGACGGTGCGCAGCACGTCGGCGTGGTGGATCTCGCGCAGGGCCGCCGCGTACTCCTCGGCCTCCGCGGGGCCCGCCAGCTGCCAGGTCAGCAGCAGGGCCTTGACCACGGCGAACATCATCCGCCGGCCGCGCACCAGTTCGGGCCGCTCGTTGAGGCCGAACACCTCGATGGTGGCCTCGCCCCGGACGGTGAGCGGGTCGTACGCGCCGGAGTCCAGGTAGAGCAGCAGGTGGTCGGCCGGGTCCTCGCGGCACGGGTCGACCAGCAGGCCGTCGCCGGTGGCCGGGTCGCGCGGGAAGCGGTCGCGCTTGCGGTTGCTGTTGCAGTGCGCGCAGGCCAGCAGGTGGTTCTGCCAGTCGAAGGTCCGCAGCGGCGCCTGGGCGATCGGCTCGAAGTGGTCGATGTCGGTGCCCAGGTTGTCCCCGCAGTACATGCAGCGCTCCAGGCCGGGCGCCATCTGCCGCAGCATCAGCCGCAGTTGGGCCTTCGGCCGGACGGCCTTGCGCCACGCGGCGCGGCCGGACGCGGTGCTCGGGCCGGCCGCCCGGATGCCGGCGGTGGCCCGGTCGAGGTCGGCGGCCAGCCGCGACTGCAGGGCGGGCCGCTGGAGCGGGATCACCGGTCCCGGCCGAGCAGCCGCGCGGTGACCTCGTCGACCCGGGCGGTCAGCGAGCTGTTCAGCTTCGCCCCGAGTTCCCGGTACTCGGCGAGCTCCGCGTCGGTGGCCCGGCCCGCGTACATCTTGCGCTCCAGCCGCACCAGCAGGCGGCGTTCGGCCTCGGCGGCCGGCGAGTAGGCGCTGGGCAGCCCGAACAGCTCCGACAGCACGGTGTCCTCGCCACTGCCGTACAGCACCCGCTGCCGCAGGTCCTCGTCCAGCCGGTGCGGCGCGAAATCCTCGGCGGGGCCGGGCAGGCGGAGCAGCGCGCCCGGGTCGGCGGCCTGGCAGACGTACGGGCTGTGGGTGGCGACCAGGAACTGGGTGCGCGGGAACTGCTCGGTCAGCCGCGGGCCGAGACGCTGCTGCCACACCGGGTGCAACTGGCGGTCGACGTCGTCGATCAGCACCGGACCGGGGTGCGGGGCCGCCGCGAGTCGGCCGACCAGCCGGGCCAACGCGGCGACGCCGTCGCCGAGTTCGTCCAACGGCAGTTCCAGCTCGCCGTTCGCCACGTACTGCCGCCGCGGGTCGCTCACCCGCCAACCGGCGGGCAGCACCCCGGCCACCGACTCGGCGTCCAACGGGACGTCACGGCCCCCGGCCGGCTCCACGAACAGCGCCCGCGGCACGCCCTGTGCCACCCCGACCCGCCAGCGCGGCGCGGGCTCGGCCTCCACCCAACCGTCGCCCCAGCCCGCCGCCGAATCGCCCGGCAACGCCCCGAGCGCCACCGCGACCGCCCGCAGCAACGTGCTCTTCCCGCTCCCGTTCGGCCCCGCGACCACGTTCCACCCCGGTCCCGGAGGAACCGTCAGATCCACCGCCCGCGCCCCACGGAAGCACTTCACGCCGGACACCCTGATCCGCGACACGTACACCCGCCCACCCCCTCACCGTCTTTATGCCCAGCGCCCACCCACCCACCCACCCGTGACCCCGCCGCCGACGTGAACCCGGGGCAACTCCGCTGCGCGGGGCCGGGGCGGTGCCTCACGTGTGCTGCCACAGGCTCGCCCGCGCAGCGGTGTTTCTGCGCTCACCTTGGCGGCGGGGTCACGGGTGGGTGGGCGAGGGGCCGCCGTCAGGGCGCGATGCGGACGGGCAGGCCGCGCAGGGCGTCGCGGAGGGCCGCCCCGAAGCGGTCGTACTCCGGGGTGCGGGCGGAGCCGGGGCGGTGGGCGAGGCCGATGCGGCGGCCGGGGGTGGGGGCGGCGAAGCGGACGGCGGCGAGGCGGTCGGTGCGGCCGGTCTCGACGTCGAGGGCGGTGGCGGGGAGCAGGGTGACGCCGAGGCCGCCGGCGACCAGTTGGACGAGGGTGGAGAGTCCGGCGGCGCGGGTGCTTCCGCCGGACACCTCGGCGCCGACCTCGCGGCAGATGTCGAGTGCCTGGTCGCGCAGGCAGTGGCCTTCCTCCAGCAGCAGCACGTCCAGGTCGAGCAGGACGTCGCGCGGGACGTCGACCCGTCCGGCGAGTTCGTGCTCGGGCGGCACGATCAGCACGAAGTCCTCGTCGAACAGCGGGATTTCGGCCACCGGGACGCTGCCGCCCGCGGGCAGGGCCAGCAGCAGCAGGTCGAGGCGTCCGGTGGTCAGACCGTCCAGCAGGGAGGGGGTGCGTTCCTCGTGGACGTGCAGTTCGAGGTCGGGGTAGGCGTCGCGGACGAGTCGCAGGACGGTCGGCAGCAGGTAGGGCGCGACGGTCGGGATCACTCCGAGGTGCAGTGGCCCGGTGAACGGCCGGCGGGCGGCCTCGACCTCCTCGGTGAGGGCGTGCAGCGCGGACAGCACCTGCCGGGCGTGGACGGCGACCCGCTCCCCGAGCGGGGTGATCATGACGCGTCGGGTGGTGCGTTCGACCAGCTGTGCGCCGAGGGCCTCCTCCAGCGCGGCGATCGCGCCGGACAGCGCGGGCTGGCTGGTGCCGATCGCGGCGGCGGCCTCCCTGAAGTGCAGGTGTTCGGCGACGGCCGCGAAGGCCCGCAGCTGGGAGACGGTGGGCGTGCGTTGCGTAGGGTGCTTCACGGCTGCGCTTCCTGCGTGGGTCCGATGCTGCCACCAGTGTGCCGCACTGATCGGGATTGCCTATCAGGCAAAGCAGAAGATCCGATTTCACTGATCAGTAGCCGCTGTGCGACGCTGGACATGTCCGTAATTCGGACAACCCTCATCTCAACCCCTGGAGAAGCGACGTGCTGACGATCGGCGACAAGTTCCCCGAGTTCGAACTCAACGCCTGCGTGGACCTCGACGCCGCGAACGCCTTCGCCGAGATCAACCACAAGTCCTACGAGGGCAAGTGGAAGGTCGTGTTCTTCTGGCCGATGGACTTCACCTTCGTCTGCCCGACCGAGATCGCCGCGTTCGGCAAGCTGAACGAGGAGTTCGCCGACCGTGACGCCCAGATCCTCGGCGTCTCCGGCGACTCGGAGTACGTCCACCACGCGTGGCGCAAGGACCACAAGGACCTGCGCGACCTGCCCTTCCCGATGCTGGCCGACGTCAAGCACGACCTGATGCGCGCCTGCGGCGTCGAGGGCGCCGACGGCACCGCCCAGCGTGCGGTGTTCATCGTCGACCCGAACAACGAGATCCAGTTCGTCATGGTGACCGCCGGCTCCGTCGGCCGTAACCCCAAGGAGGTCCTGAGGGTGCTGGACGCCCTGCAGACCGACGAGCTGTGCCCGTGCAACTGGACCAAGGGCGAGGACACCCTCGACGCCCAGGCCCTGCTGGCCGGCTGACCCCGATGGCTCTCGACGAACTCAAGGCGGCCCTGCCGGACTACGCCAAGGACCTGAAGCTCAACCTGGGCTCGGTCATCGGCAACTCGGACCTGCCGGAGCAGCAGCTCTGGGGCACCGTGCTGGCCTGCGCGATGGCGACGGGCTCGTCCGCCGTGCTGCGCGAGCTGGAGCCCGAGGCCAAGTCGCACCTGTCGCCCGAGGCCTACCAGGCCGCCAAGGGCGCCGCCGCGATCATGGCGATGAACAACGTCTACTACCGGACGCTGCACCTGCTCTCCGACAAGGAGTACGGGACGATGCGGGCCGGTCTGCGGATGAACATCATCGGCAACCCCGGCGTCGACAAGGTCGACTTCGAGCTGTGGTGCTTCGCGGTCTCCGCGATCAACGGCTGCGGCCAGTGCCTCGACTCGCACGAGGGCGTGCTGCGCAAGGCCGGCGTCGAGCGCGAGGTCGTCCAGGCCTCCGTGAAGATCGCCGCCACCGTCCAGGCCGTCGCCTCGGTGCTGGACGCCGAAGCCCAGCTGGCGTAACGCACAACGCAAAGGTCCCGTCCCGGAGGAACTCCCCTCCCCGGACGGGACCTTGTCGTTTCTGCGGCTAGTGCTTGCGGGCCGCCTCGATCGCCTGGAAGACCTCCTGGCCGGCCGCGTTGCGCTGTCGCAGGTGCCCGGTGACGGTGTTGGTCACCGCGATCAGCGGCACCGCCACGATCGCGCCCGCGATGCCGCCGATGATGGAGCCCGCGGCGACGCCGAGCACCACGGCCAGCGGGTGGACCCGCACCGCCCGGCCGAGGATCAGCGGCTGCAGGATGTGGCCCTCCAGCTGCTGGACGGCGACCAGCACCACCAACGCCATCAGCGCCTTGAACGGCCCGACGGTGACCAGCGCGATCAGCACGGCGATGGTGCCGGTGACCAGCGCGCCGACCAGCGGCACGAACGCACCCAGGAAGATGATCACCGCGAGCGGCATCGCCATCGGCACCCCGAGCAGTTGGAGTCCGATGCCGATGCACAGCGCGTCGATGAACGCGACGACCACGGTGCCGCGGACGTAGGCGGTCAGCGTCGCCCAGGCCTTGGGCCCGGCGCCGGCCATCGCGTGCCGGGAGTGCCGGGGCAGGGCGCGCAGCATCCAGTTCCAGATCCGGGCGCCGTCGTAGAGCAGGAAGAAGATGGTGAAGGCGGTCAGCGCGATGCCGGTGAGCAGTTCGACGGCGATGCTCACCCCGGTGAAGCCGGCCGAGGTGAGCTGGTCGGAGTTCTTGCCGATGGACGTGGTGATCTGGTTGGTGAAGTTGTCCAGCTGGTCCTGCGTCAGGTGGAACGGCCCGTTGACCAGCCAGTCGCGCAGCGTCCGGACACCGTCCTGCGCCTTGACCGTGACCCGGTCGAGGTTGGTGGACACCTGCCAGAACACGAACCAGCCGACCAGGCCGATCCCGGCCAGGCCGGACATGAAGGTGCCGGCCGCGGCCACCGAACGCGGGACGCCGTGCCGGCGCAGCCAGGAGACGGTGGGCTCCAGCAGCGCGGAGATCAGCAGCGCGGCGAGCACCGAGAAGGCGACCAGCCGCAGCGTGTCGATGACCCGGAACACCACGTACAGCGCGACGCCGAGCAGCAGCAGGCGCCAGGTGGACTCGGCGGCGACCCGCAGCGTCCACGGCACCGCGTCCACCGGGTTGACGGGCCGGCCGAGCGGGGCCGCGGTGGGCGGTTCGGCGCTGCGCTGGGCCGGGACGGTCGGGTCGGTCCGCGCGGCCGCCCCTTCCGGGGAGGCGGCGGCGACGGCCCGGCCGTCGGCCGATCCACCACCCTGGTCGGCGAGTTGACGGGCCGTCTGCTCGACGGTGCGCAGGGCGGCCCGCTCGGCGGCGAGTTCGACGGCCTGTTCGGTGGCGAGGGCCTGCGCCTCCGCGGCGATGGCCGCACGACGGCGGCGTTCCGCGGCGGCGAACAGGCCGGCCGCGACGGCCCCTATCTTGGCGACGCCGCGCCAGCGGCCGCCGCTCGTCTCTTCCGTCACTTCCCCGGTCTCCCCCGCGTTCGTCTGCTGCGCGGCCGCGGGTCGCACGGCCGTCGGTGAGGAACGCTACCCGCCGTCGGGGCCCCGGGTCGCTGCGGTGACACGGACCGCTTCCAGGAGATTCCGGGCAAATCATCACCAATATGCCCGTTTCGTCCGCCCAGACGTGGGAAGGGGCCTCAACAGACCTTCTGTCCGCGGACCGGCCGGGAGCGGAGGAACCAGGACCCGCTCCGCTTCCCCGCGTCCGCACCGGACCGTCGCCGCCCGCTGCGCACTGGTCAGCGCCGCCCGGGCGGCACGGCCCGCCTGGAGGCCGCTGTCTCGCGGCAGCACGAAGGGCCCCGTTCTCGACCGTGCGAGAACGAGGCCCTTCGGAACGAGCCGTGGCTCAGTACCAGTGGCCTAGTACCAGTGGTGGGACTGCCAGAACGACCAGGCGCCGCAGGGGCTGCCGTAGCGGCTGTTCATGTAGTTGAGGCCCCACTTGATCTGGGTCTCGGGGTTGGTGCGCCAGTCCGCGCCGGCCGAGGCCATCTTGGAACCCGGCAGCGCCTGGACCAGGCCGTAGGCGCCGGAGGAGGCGTTGGTGGCGGTGTAGTCCCAGCCGCTCTCGCGCTTGACGATCTGGCTGAAGCACTGGAACTGGTTGGCGTCGCCGACGATCTGGAGCGCCATGTCCTGGACCGAGCCGGGGCTGACGGTGGCGAGCACGCTGCGGGCGGAGGCGCGGTTGGCCTCCTCCTTCGCACGCTTCTCCTCGGCCGCCTTGGCGGCCTTCTCCGCGTCGGCCTTCGCCTGGGCGTCGGCGGCGGCCTTCTGCCGGGCCGCCTCTTCCGCCGCCTTCTTGGCGGCGGCGTCGGCGGAGACCTGCTGGGCGTTGGCCTGGCGACTGATGCCGTCGCTGACGTTCTGGGCCTGAGCACCGGTGGGCGCGTCGGCGAGCAGGGTGGCGCTCGCGACGTCGACCGTCTGGACGGTCTTGCCCTCACTGCCAGAGGCCGCACCTACCACTGCACCGACGGCGGTCACCGCGGTGGCGGAGGCGACAGCGACTCCCCGGACCGAGATCCGAGTCACATGGTTTCCTTCCAGCGTCGCCCGGCGCGTGACCGTCCGGGCGCAATCTGCCCCTGGTCACTGGCCTCCGTCGAACTCTGGTCACGGGAGGCGCGGGCTCGGCCGTCCCCCCGGGCGAGCCCGGAGCGGCGGTGGAATCGAGCGGCGTACGGCCTTGCGGTGTTCAGTTTTCCGCCCGCCGACCGGAGTTGCCGGGCGAGGAATAGCCGTACGCGGGGCCTGACAGAACCCTCACCATGCCGCACGCGACGGTGTCTACGCAATTCCCTGTGCCGTGGCGGATCTCACAAACTTCGCCACCTGGGCGTTTGGTGGGCGAACGGCCGAGGGGTCGTCAACAGGGCTGACAGCGAAGGGGCCTGACGGTACCCGTCAGACCCCTTTGCCCCAGTGTGTCCGGTTATGCCTACGGCTGGATGTCCTCCAGCATCTCGGTCACCAGTGCGGCGATCGGCGAGCGCTCCGAACGCGTGAGCGTCACGTGGGCGAACAGCGGGTGCCCCTTCAGCTTCTCCACCACCGCGACCACGCCGTCGTACCGGCCGACCCGCAGGTTGTCCCGCTGGGCGACGTCGTGGGTGAGCACCACGCGGGAGTTCTGGCCGATCCGGGAGAGCACCGTGAGCAGCACGTTGCGCTCCAGGGACTGCGCCTCGTCCACGATCACGAAGGCGTCGTGCAGCGAGCGCCCGCGGATGTGGGTGAGCGGCAGGACCTCCAGCATGCCGCGGGAGATGACCTCCTCGATCACGTCCTGGGTGGTGACGGCGGAGAGGGTGTCGAACACCGCCTGCGCCCAGGGGCCCATCTTCTCGGCCTCGCTGCCGGGCAGGTAGCCCAACTCCTGGCCGCCGACCGCGTACAGCGGCCGGAACACCATCACCTTGCGGTGCTGGCGGCGCTCCAGGACGGCCTCCAGGCCGGCGCACAGGGCGAGCGCGGACTTGCCGGTGCCGGCCCGGCCGCCCATCGAGATGATCCCGATCTCCGGGTCGAGCAGCAGGTCGAGGGCGATCCGCTGCTCGGCGCTGCGGCCGCGCAGCCCGAACGCCTCGCGGTCGCCGCGGACCAGCCGCACCCGGCCGTCGGCGGCCACCCGGCCGAGGGCCCGGCCGCGCTCGGAGTGCAGCACCAGGCCGGTGTGGACCGGGAGTTGCTCGGCGCCTTCGACCGAGAGGGCGCGGTCCTGGCCGGCGAACAGCTCGTCCACCTGGTCGGCGGGGACGTGCAGTTCGGTCATGCCCGTCCAGCCGGAGGTGATCGCCAGCTCGGCCCGGTACTCCTCGGCCAGCAGGCCGACCGAGCTCGCCTTGATCCGCAGCGGCAGGTCCTTCGAGACCACGGTGACGTCGTAGCCCTCGGCCTGCAGGTTGCGGGCGACCGCGAGGATCCTGGTGTCCGCCTCGCCGCCGCCCGCCCGGTAGCCGGCCGGCAGGATCGACAGGTCGGAGTGGTTCAGCTCGACCCGGATGGTGCCGCCCAACTCGCCCACCGGGATCGGTTCGTCGAGCCGGCCGTGGCGGATCCGGTAGTCGTCCAGCAGTCGCAGCGCCTGGCGGGCGAAGTAGCCCAGCTCCGGGTGGTGCCGCTTGGCCTCCAACTCGGTGACCACGACGACGGGGAGGACCACCTCGTGCTCCTCGAACCGCGTCATGGCGAGAGGGTCGGCCAGGAGCACGCTGGTGTCGAGGACGTACGTGCGCCGGTCAGGTGTCCGGCGGCTCTTGGTACTGACCACTAGCCCTCCAGAGCGGGTGACGCGACGTCACCCGCGGCCCACCGGTCCCCACGGCCCCGCTGGCCGGGGGACGGTCTGAGGGAAGTCTTCCCAGGCGAGGAGGGCCGCATTCGCGCCGGAGCGAACGGCGGGAACACAACCGGTGAACGTTTTCCCGACTGGCGGACGGGTAGGGGAGACTGACCGACCGCCCACCGGCCTCACCCCCGGCGGCGCAGCCGATGTCGCAGCCCCGACTGGCGGACGGGTAGGGGAGACCGACCGCCCACCGGCCTCACCCCCGGCGGCGCAGCCGATGTCGCAGCCCCGACTGGCGGACGGGCAGGGGAGACCGACCGCCCACCGGCCTCACCCCCGACGGCGCAGCCGATGTCGCAGCCCCGACTGGCGGACGGGCAGGGGAGACCGACCGCCCACCGGCCTCACCCCCGACGGCGCAGCCGATGTCGCAGCCCCGATCGACGGGCGGGTACGACCAGCAGATGGCTGACCGACCGTCAGCGGCCCATCCGCCGGTTGCGCAACTGGTAGTCGCGCAGCGCCCGCAGGAAGTCGACCCGGCGGAAGGCCGGCCAGTAGGCCTCGCAGAAGTAGAACTCGCTGTGCGCGGACTGCCAGAGCAGGAAGCCGGACAGCCGCTGCTCGCCGGAGGTGCGGATCACCAGGTCGGGGTCGGGCTGGCCCTTGGTGTAGAGGTGCTCGGCGATGTGCTCGACGTCGAGGATTTCGGCCAGTTCCTCGATCGAGGTGCCGCGCCCGGCGTGCTCCTGGAGCAGCGAGCGGACGGCGTCGGCGATCTCCTGCCGCCCGCCGTAGCCGATGGCGACGTTGACGGTCAGGCCGTTGATGTGCGCGGTCTGCTGCTCGGCGCGCTTGAGCACCTCAGCGGTGGGGGCGGGCAGCAGGTCGAGCGCGCCGACCGGGTGGACCTTCCAGCGGCCGGCGTCGACCAGGCCCTGGACGGCGTCCTCGATGATGCCGAGCAGCGGGACGAGCTCCTCGGCGGGGCGGGCCAGGTTGTCGGTGGAGAGCATCCACAGGGTGACCACCCGGACGTCGGTCTCCTCGCACCAGCCCAGGAACTCGCTGATCTTGTCGGCGCCGCGCTGGTGTCCGTAGGCGGTGGTGCCGCCGGTGGCCTTCGCCCAGCGGCGGTTGCCGTCCAGGATCACGCCGATGTGGTGCGGGGTGTTGGCCAGGTGCACCTCGACCCGGCGGCCGTACAGCCGGTAGGCCTTGTCCAGCAGGGTGCGCAGCACCGGCGTGCGCTCCACCACATCGCGCAGACCCATCGTGAACGGCCCCTCCGTGCTGATTGCTCCGGGTGCGAAATCCCTGCGGCAGCCTACTCCGCCAGGCATTACCGGACGTAAAACCGCAGGTACCGGTCTTGTCACAGTGCGCTCCCGGGGCGGGATACGGAACGGTCTCCGAATCCTTAAACGGTCCCTAAACCGGATTCCGGGTCTTGACGCTTGCCATTGGTCTAGTCCAGCGTGTGGTCAGCACCACAGCGGACCCACCCCCACAGCGGAGCCGCCGCGACCCCCACCGCGGCGGCTCTCCCTTCCCCCGCCACGTCTGCTCTCCCCCCACACGCCCTCCCCCATCTCCTGCACTGGAGCCTGTCATGGCCCGTACCCTGCAGCAGCCGTCCCACCGGCGCCGCAACAAGTTCCCGGCGGTGCTCGCCACCGCGACCGCGCTGGCCCTGGCCGGCACCGGACTGGCCCTGTCGGCCGGCGGCGCGAACGCCGCGGTCGGCAACCTGGTGAGCAACGGCGGCTTCGACTCCGGCCTGTCGGGCTGGACCTGCACCGGCAACGCCACCACGGTCTCCACCCCCGTGCACTCCGGCGCGGGCGCGCTGGCCGCCACCCCCGGCGCCGGCGACACCGCCGAGTGCACCCAGACCGTCTCGGTGCTCCCCAACACCGCGTACTCGCTGAACGGTTGGGTGCAGGGCTCGTACGTCTACCTGGGCGCCCGCGGCACCGGCGGCACCGACCCGTCCACCTGGTCGGCGCAGAGCAGTTGGAACCAGCTGAACACCGGCTTCACCACCGGCGCCAACACCACCAGCGTCACCCTGTACGTCCACGGCTGGTACGGCCAGCCCACCTACTACGCGGACGACATCCAGCTGATCGGCCCGGGCGGCACCGCCACCCCGTCGCCGTCCGCCACCTCGGTCTCGCCGAAGCCGTCGGCCTCCGCCTCCGCGTCCCCCTCGCAGAGCGCCTCGCCGTCCGCCTCGGCCTCGCCGTCGCAGAGCGCCTCCCCGTCGGCGTCCAACTCGCCCAGCCCGTCCGGCTCGGCGACCACCCCGGCGCCCAACACCGGCCTGCCCAAGCACCTGCTGACCGGCTACTGGCAGAACTTCGACAACGGCTCGACCGTGCAGAAGCTGCGCGACGTACAGAACGCGTACGACATCATCGCGGTCTCCTTCGCCGACGCGACCACCACCCAGGGCGGGATCTCCTTCACCCTGGACCCGGCGCTCGCCACCAAGCTCGGCGGCTACACCGACGCCGACTTCAAGGCCGACATCGCCGCCAAGCACGCGGCCGGCAAGAAGGTCGTGCTCTCCATCGGCGGCCAGAACGGCGCGATCTCGGTGGGCAGTTCGGCCGCCGCGACCGCTTTCTCCGACTCGGCGTACAAGCTGATCCAGCAGTACGGCTTCGACGGCATCGACGTCGACCTGGAGAACGGCGTCAACTCCACCTACATGGCGCAGGCGCTGCACACCCTGCAGGCCAAGGTGGGCTCCGGCTTCGTGCTGACCATGGCGCCCGAGACCATCGGGATGTACTCCACCGCGGGCGCCTACTTCCAGCTGGCGCTGGCCACCAAGGACATCCTCACCGTCGTCAACACCCAGTTCTACAACTCCGGTGGCATGAACGGCTGCGACGGCAAGGTCTACACCCAGGGCACCGTCGACTTCATCACCGCGCAGGTCTGCACCCACATCCAGGGCGGCCTGCGGCCCGACCAGGTCGGCATCGGCGTCCCGGCCTCCACCAAGGCGGCGGGCGGCGGCTACGTCAACTCCACCGTGGTGAACAACGCGCTGGACTGCCTGGCCACCGGCAACCACTGCGGCAGCTTCGTCCCGCCGGCCAAGTGGCCGACCATCCGCGGCGCGATGACCTGGTCCACCAACTGGGACGCCAACAACGGCAACGACTTCTCCAACAACGTCGGCGCCTTCGTCCACAACATGCAGTGACCTTCCACCGGTGCGCCGCTCCTTGAGGGTGGGGCAGGTGCACACACAGGGGCCCGTCGTACCGCTGGGGGTACGACGGGCCCCGCCCCCTTTTTTCCGGGGCGGGACGCGGCGCGTCAGGACGTGACCAGGACCGCCGCCAGGGTGCCCAGCAGCATCGCCGGGCCGAAGGCCAGTTCGGTGCGGCGGCCGGCCCGGCGCAGCACCAGCAGGGCGACCGCCCACACCGCGGCGATCAGCCACATGTAGAGCAGACCGGCGTAGAACGTCCGCCAGCCGCCCAGGCCGAGCACCGCACCGAGCGACGGGGCGAGCTTGACGTCGCCCAGGCCCATCGGCGCGAACAGCGCCAGCAGCAGGAACAGGCCGCCGAGCGCGCCCGCCGCCAGGGCGCAGCGCAGCCACACCTCCGGGCGGTGGTCGGCGACCGGGACCAGCAGCGCCGTCCCGACCAGCAGCGGCAGGGTCAGCGCGTCCGGCAGTCGCTTCACCGCGGCGTCCACGAACCCCAGCGCCACGCCGAACAGCGCCACCCAGACCAACAGCGGCAGCCACCGCCCCGGGGCGTGCGCGGCCAGCAGCGCGCCGACGGCCGCGGCCGCCAGTTCCACCGTCAGCGGCGGCGGCCCGGGCCGCTCCCCGCAGCGGACGCAGCGGCCGAGCGGCGTCACCGCGCAGGCCCGCCACGGCTCGCCGCCGGGCACCGCGTACCGCACCACCGCCGACCGCAGCAGCACTCCGACCAGCAGCCCGAGCACCGCTCCCAGCGTTGCCAGCATCCGACGCCTCCCCTGACGGCCCGCCGCGACCCTACCGCCGCACCACCGTTCGCCCGTCCGTGTCCAGGTGGCGAACACCACTCGGAACCCGGCCCGGGCCGCCCGTAAAGTAATCGGGCATGCAGGTCATCCAGTCCAGCAAGCTCGCCAATGTCTGCTACGACATTCGCGGCCCGGTGCTCGACGAGGCGATGCGACTCGAGGAACAGGGCCACCGCATCCTCAAGCTCAACACGGGCAACCCGGCCGCGTTCGGCTTCGAAGCCCCGCCCGAGATCCTCCAGGACATCCTCCGCAACCTGTCCTCCGCGCACGGCTACGGCGACTCCAAGGGCCTGCTGTCGGCCCGCCGCGCCGTCGTCATGCACTACGAGGACCGCGGCCTGCACGGCCTGTCGGTCGAGGACGTCTACCTGGGCAACGGCGTCTCCGAGCTGATCCAGCTCGCCATGACCGCCCTCCTCGACGACGGCGACGAGGTCCTCGTCCCCGCCCCCGACTACCCCCTGTGGACGGCCTCGGTCTCGCTGGCCGGCGGCACCGCCGTCCACTACCGCTGCGACGAACAGGCCGAGTGGTACCCCGACCTGGCCGACATCGCCGCGAAGATCACCGACCGCACCCGGGCGATCGTGGTGATCAACCCCAACAACCCCACCGGCGCCGTCTATCCGCGCGAACTGCTGGAAGGGATCGTAGAACTCGCCCGGCAGCACCGGCTGGTGATCTACGCGGACGAGATCTACGACAAGATCCTCTACGACGGCGTGGAGCACGTCCCGCTCGCCACCCTCGCGCCGGACCTGTTCTGCGTCACCTTCAACGGCATGTCCAAGTCCTACCGGGTGGCCGGCTTCCGCAGCGGCTGGATGGTGCTCTCCGGCGACCGCCAGCGCGCCCGCTCCTACATCGAGGGCCTCAACGTGCTCGCCTCGATGCGCCTGTGCGCCAACATGCCCGCCCAGCACGCGGTCGCCGCGGCACTCGGCGGACGCCAGTCCATCCGCGACCTCGTCCTGCCCGGCGGACGGCTGCGGGCCTCGCGCGACGCCGCGTACAAGCTGCTCAACGAGATCCCCGGCGTCTCCTGCGTGAAACCGAAGGGCGCGCTGTACGCGTTCCCGCGACTCGACCCGCAGGTCTACAAGATCAAGGACGACGCGCAGATGGTCCTCGACCTGCTGCGCGCCGAGCGGATCCTGATCGTCCAGGGCACCGGCTTCAACTGGCCCGACCCCGACCACTTCCGCCTGGTCACCCTCCCCCATCCGGAGGACATCACGGACGCGGTCACCCGCATCGGCGACTTCCTGTCGGGCTACGTCCAGCCGTAGGACGCACGACAGGATCCGGCCGAGGACGGGACTGCCGTCTTCGACCGGATCCTGCCGTTCGGTGCTACCGCATCAGCCGAGGCGCTCGACCAGGGCCCGGTACTCGTCCCACAGCTCCTTCGGCGTGTGCTCGCCGAACATCTCCAGGTGGGCCGGGACCAGCGCGGCCTCCTGCTTCCAGATCTCGTTGTCGACCGAGAACAGCAGCTCCTGGTCGGCCGCCGGGATCTCCAGCCCGTCGAGGTCGAAGCCCTCGACCGTCGGCAGCACGCCGATCGGCGTCTCGACGCCCTCCGCGGTGCCTTCGAGGCGCTCGACGATCCACTTCAGGACGCGGCTGTTCTCGCCGTAGCCGGGCCACACGAACTTGCCGCCGGCGTTCTTGCGGAACCAGTTGACGTAGTAGATCTTCGGGAGCTTCGAGGCGTCGGCCTCGGCGCCGATCTTCAGCCAGTGCGCGAAGTAGTCGCCCATGTTGTAGCCGCAGAACGGCAGCATGGCGAACGGGTCGCGGCGCAGCTCGCCGACGGTGCCCTCGGCGGCGGCCGTCTTCTCGGAGGCGATGTTCGCGCCGAGGAAGACGCCGTGCTGCCAGTCGAAGGACTCGGTGACCAGCGGGACGGCGGTGGCGCGGCGGCCGCCGAAGAGGATCGCGGAGATCGGGACGCCGGCCGGGTCCTCCCACTCGTCGGCGATGGTCGGGCACTGCGAGGCGGGGACGGCGAAGCGCGCGTTCGGGTGGGCGGCGGGGGTGCCGGACTCGGGGGTCCAGTCGTTGCCGCGCCAGTCGGTGAGGTGCGCGGGGGCGTCCTCGGTGAGGCCCTCCCACCACACGTCGCCGTCGTCGGTGAGGGCGACGTTGGTGAAGACCGTGTTGCCCCAGAGGGTCTTGATGGCGTTGGCGTTGGTGTCCTCGCCGGTGCCGGGGGCGACGCCGAAGAAGCCGGCCTCGGGGTTGATGGCGTAGAGGCGGCCGTCGGCGCCGAAGCGCATCCAGGCGATGTCGTCGCCGATGGTCTCGACCTTCCAGCCGGGGACGGTCGGCTGGAGCATGGCGAGGTTGGTCTTGCCGCAGGCGGACGGGAACGCCGCGGCGACGTACTTCGCTTCGCCGGACGGCGGGGTGAGCTTGAGGATCAGCATGTGCTCGGCCAGCCAGCCCTCGTCGCGGGCCATGGTGGAGGCGATGCGCAGCGCGTAGCACTTCTTGCCGAGCAGGGCGTTGCCGCCGTAGCCGGAGCCGAAGGACCAGATCTCGCGGGTCTCCGGGAAGTGCGAGATGTACTTGGTGCTGTTGCACGGCCAGGCGACGTCCGCCTCGCCCTCGGCGAGCGGGGCGCCGACGGTGTGCACGGCCTTGACGAACTCGCCGTCCTCGCCGAGCTGGTCGAGCACGGCCTGGCCCATGCGGGTCATCACGCGCATCGAGACGGCGACGTAGGCGGAGTCGGTGATCTCGACGCCGTACGCGGCCAGCGGGGAGCCGACCGGGCCCATGGAGAACGGCACCACGTACATGGTGCGGCCCTTCATCGCGCCCCGGAACAGGCCCTTCTCACCCGAGAAGATCTCCCGCATCTCGGCGGGGGCCTTCCAGTGGTTGGTCGGGCCGGCGTCCTCCTCCTTCTCCGAGCAGATGAAGGTCCGGTCCTCGACGCGGGCGACGTCGGACGGGTCGGAGGCCGCGTAGTAGGAGTTCGGCCGCTTGGTCTCGTCGAGCTTGGTGAAGGTGCCCTGGGCGACGAGCTGCTCGGCGAGGCGGTGGTACTCCTCCTCGGAGCCGTCGCACCACACCACGCGGTCGGGCTGGGTGAGCTCGGCAATCTCGTTGACCCACTCCACCAGGCGCTGGTGGCGGGTGGGCGCGGACTCGGTGAGCGCAGAGATCTGAGACGACACGATCGCTCCGTTTCACACCATCTCGGCCAGGAGACGGTGTCGCGGGGGTTGAGGGTCCTTACACGGTAGACCCGCCAACCGGCCCTCCATTCATCGAAATGGCGTCATTGACGAGATCTTTACTACGGAGTGTCTGATTGGGCTGGCCGAAACCGTCCCCCGCGAGCCTCCGAGAGCCCTTGATCACACCCCTCTAACACTCCAGAACGTCTAAAAGTGAGGATCGCCACTTTCCTACGCGCCGGTAACCTACGGTTCCGTAAGATGCTGCCCATGACCGCGGAAGCCCTCGAACTCGTCAAGCCCAAGTGGCGCGGCTGGCTGCATGCCGGCATGTTCCCGGCCTCACTGGCCGCCGGAATCGTGTTGATCTGCCTGGCCGACTCGACGGCGGCGCGGGTCGCCTGCGTCGTCTACTCGGTGAGCGCCTGGATGCTGTTCGGGGTGAGCGCGGTGTACCACCGCTTCACCTGGGGGCCGCGCGGCGAGGCGGTGCTGCGCCGACTGGACCACGCCAACATCTTCCTGATCATCGCCGGCACCTACACCCCGTTCACCATGCTGCTGCTGGAGGGCGCGCGACAGCAGGTGCTGCTGTGGCTGGTGTGGGGCGGCGCGCTGGCCGGCATAGCGTTCCGGGTGTTCTGGGTCGGCGCTCCGCGCTGGCTGTACACCCCGTGCTACGTGGCGCTCGGCTGGGCGGCGGTGTTCTTCCTGCCGGACTTCCTGCACAAGGGCGGCGCGGCCGTCCTGACGCTGATCATCGTCGGCGGCGCGCTCTACACCATCGGCGGAGTGATCTACGGCCTCAAGCGCCCGAACCCGTCACCGCGCTGGTTCGGCTTCCACGAGGTGTTCCACGCCTTCACCCTCGGCGCGTTCATCGTGCAGTACGTGGGGGTCTCGCTGGTGGCGTACACCGCCGCCGGCTGACCCGCCGCCGCAACGCTCCTCCTCGGCGACGCTGCCCGACGGCAGCGCCCCTCCCCTCAGTACCGCGCCGGCTGGGCGGCCCTCGCCTCCAGCCGCTCCCGGGCCCGACGGCAGCGCTCGCAGTGCGCCGCGTCGGGCCCTTCGCCTGCCGCGCGCTGGTGCGCCCGGCCGCGGAAGCGGTACGCGACCCAGGCCATCACGGCCAGCACTTCGACCGCGGAGACCAGCCAGACCACGCGGGCTCCGCCGATCAAGTACCCGGCTATGACGGCCAGCGCGGCCAGCACACCGACCACGCCGCTCCAGAACCCGGTCGCTCCGTACTCCATTGGCAAACCTCCCACCGGCCGACAGGTTATCTGACAGATCGTCAGAGAACTCCCCACCTACAGTGACACGTTCGGCACTCAGCGCGGGCGAACGGGGGATCAACAGCGCATCAATTCCAGAAGTGGGGATCCCGCAGCACGGGCTTCGGTTGACACTTGCCATCTTTTGATAGCTACTCTCACTTGAGAGTAACCATCGGATGGGGGTTCCGTCATGTCTGCTCCACACCCGCGGCGCTGGATCGCACTTGTCGCGGTCGCGCTCGCCGTGCTCGTCATCGGCTTCGACACCACCGTGCTGAACGTCGCCCTGCCCGACCTGGCCCGACAGCTGGACGTCGGCACCGGGCAGCAGCAGTGGATCGTCGACGCCTACACCGTGGTGTTCGCCGCCGCCCTGCTGCCGGCCGGCCTGCTCGGCGACCGCTTCGGCCGCCGCCGCGCCCTGGTCGTCGGGCTCGGCCTGTTCGGCGCGGCCTCCCTGCTCGGCGCGCTCGCCTCCGGCCCCGGATCGCTGATCGCCGCCCGCGCGGCGATGGGCCTGGCCGCCGCGTTCGTGATGCCGATGTCGATGGCGGTGATCCCCGCGGTCTTCCCGCCGGCCGAACAGCGCCGCGCGACCGCACTGCTGACCACCATGACCGCGCTCGGCGTGCCGCTCGGGCCGATCGTCGGCGGGCTGCTGCTGCGCGGCTACTGGTGGGGCTCGATCTTCCTGATCAACGTGCCGCTGGTGGTGCTCGGCGTGCTGGCCTGCCTGCTGCTGCTCCCCGAGTCCGCCGACCCGGCCGCGCCCCGGCTCGACCTGCCCGCCGCCGCCCTCGCCGCGGCCGGGCTGTCCGCGCTGACCTGGGGCATCATCGAGGGCGCCGAACGCGGCTGGGGCGACGCCCTGGTGCTCGGCGCGCTGCTCGGCTCGGTGGTCGCGCTGACCGCGCTGGTGCTGCGCAGCCGTCGGCAGGACCACCCGATGCTCGACCTGCGACTGCTCGCCGAGCCGGTGTTCCGCTGGTGCGCGATCGCCGTCACCCTGGTCTCGGTCGTCCTGTTCGGCGGATTCTTCGTGCTGCCCGCCTACTTCCGGAGCGTGCTGGGCACCGACGCGCTCGGCAGCGGACTGCGGCTGATGCCGATGATGGGCGGCCTGCTGGTCGCCGCCCGGCTCGCCGAACGCCTGGTGCGCCGGTTCGCCCCGCGAGGGGTGATCTCCACCGGCCTGGCGCTGACCGCCCTCGCGCTGCTGCTCGGCAGCCGCACCGCGGTCGGCGACGGCTACGGGTGGACGGCGCTGTGGCTGTCGCTGTTCGGCGCCGGGCTCGGCCTGGTGCTGATCACCGCGACGGCCTCCGCGCTGCTCCTGCTGCCGCCCGCCGAGGCCGGGGTCGGCGCCGGGCTGGTGCAGACGCTCCGCCAGGTCGGCGGCGCGGTCGGCGTCGCCGTGTTCGGCAGCCTGCTGGCGGCCGGCTACCGCTCCGCGCTGGACGTCTCCGCGCTCCCGGCGGACGCCGCGCGCCTGGCCCGCGGCTCGGTGATCGCCGCCGACGCGGTCGCCGAACGGCTGGGCGACCCGGCGCTCGCCGGGTCCGCGCACGGCGCGTACGTGCACGGCATGGGCCTGGTGACGCTGGTCGCGGGGATCCTCGCCGCGCTGTCCGCCGCGCTGGTCGCGGCCCGGATGCCGAGCGGCGGCGACCCGGCCGCGCCGGACGCTCCGGAGCCCGCCGCGCCGGCCGCTCCCGGGCCGCGGCCGCTGGCCGCGACGGTCGGCGATCCCGGAGAATCGTCGGCATGAGCACCCCGCGCAGCGCCCGGCCCCGCCCGTCCGACGCCTCCCCCGGTTCGCTGGAGGAGCTGGTCGAAGCCCCGATGTCGCTGCGCGAGCGCAAGAAGCTGAAGACCCGTCAGGCCCTGCGCCGGGAGGCCTTCCGGCTGTTCGCGGAGCAGGGCTGGGAGGCCACCACCGTCGACCGGATCGCGGCGGCGGCGGAGGTCTCCCCGGCGACGTTCTTCCGGTACTTCCCGACCAAGGAGGATCTGGTCCTCACCGACGAGTACGACCCGCTGATGGCCGCCGCGATCCGGGCCCGGCCGGCGGACGAGCCGTTCCTCACCTCCGCCCGGGAGGTGCTGGTCGAGCTGGTCCGCCGGATCGCCGAGCAGGAGCGGGCGGAGCTGTACGAGCGGATGCGGCTGACCGCCTCGGTGCCGGCGCTGCGGGCCCGGATGCTCGACGGCGCCAACCAGCCGACCGGGATGCTGCTCGACCTGCTCACCGAACGGGCCGGACCGGACGCCCCCGCCCTCGAGCTGCGGATCACCGCCGCCGTGGTCTCCGCGACACTCACCGAGACCTCGCTGTACTGGGCCGACCGCGGCGGCCGGGACGACCTCGCCGACCTGCTCGACCGGGCCCTGCGGCACCTGCAGGAGCTCGACCGGCACTGACGGCGAGTCAGTTCACCAGCACCAGCTTGCCGGTGGTGCGGCCGGTGTCGCCGAGGGCGTGCGCCTTCGCGGCGTGCTCCAGCGGGAAGGTCCCGGCGATCTCGGCGCGCAGCAGGCCGCGTTCGGCCAGGTCGGCGACGGCGGCCATTCCGGCGTGGTCGGCCTCCACCAGCATCATCGCGGTGCGCACGCCGAGCCGGTCGGCCTCCTCGGCCAGCCCCTCGAAGGGAACGGGCAGGATCGACACCAGCAGGCCGCCCGGGCGCAGGGTGCGCAGCGACCGCAGTTGGTACTCCCCGCCGATGGTGTCCAGCACCACGTCGACGTCGCGGACCGCCTCGGCGAAGTCCGTGCTCCGGTAGTCGACCGGCTCGTCCACGCCGATGCCGCGCAGGAAGTCGTGCTTGCCGGCGCCGGCGGTGCCGATCACGTACGCGCCGCGGGCCTTGGCGATCTGCACGGCGAGGTGTCCGACGCCGCCGGCCGCGGCGTGCACCAGCACCCGGTCGCCGGCCTTCACCTGCGCGGTGTCGACCAGCGCCTGCCAGGCCGTCAGTGCGGCCAGCGGCAGCGCGCCGGCCTGGACGACGTCGACGCCGGCGGGCCGGCGCACGAACGCCCGGGCGGGGCCGGTCACGTGGTCGGCGTGGGAGCCGACGCCGTGCGGGTAGGGCAGCATGCCGAAGACCTCGTCGCCGGGCTCGAACAGGGTGACGCCGAAGCCGACCGCCTCCACCGTGCCGGCCACGTCCCAGCCGAGCACGAACGGGGGCTCGCCGAGGAACAGTCCGCTCGCCCGGTGCTTCCAGTCCGTCGGGTTCAGGCCGGCCGCCCGGACCTTCACCAGGATCTCGCTCGTGCCGGGCACGGGGCGCGGGAGTTCCACCAGCTGCAGGACTTCGGGGCCGCCCAGGACGTCCTGGCTGATCGCTCGCATCGTGTTCGTCGTCATGCCTCCAGCCTGGCCCGCCCGGGACGCCCGCGGGAGTGGCATGATGGTCACCGTCCGATGGGATCCTGCCAGGAGGGCCGAGGTGCCGAACCCCACGAAGACGCCGCCGCACCGGATCGCGGTACTCGCCCTGGAGGGCGTGTACCCGTTCGAACTCGGCATCCCCAGGCGGGTGTTCGCCGCCGCCGGGGACCGCTACGAGCTGGCCACCTGCACCGTCGACGGGCAGCCGGTGCGCTCCGACGCGGACTTCACCGTCACCGTCGCGCACGGCCCGGAGCTGCTGCGCACGGCCGACAGCGTGGTGATCCCGCCCTTCGACCTGGCGCTCGCCACCAGCGCGCCCGACCCGGCCGTGGCCGAGGCGCTGGCGATGATCCGGCCCGGCACCCGGCTGATCTCGATCTGCACCGGCGCGTTCGTCCTGGCCGCCGCCGGCCTGCTGGACGACCGGCCCGCCACCACCCACTGGGCGCTCGCCGACCGGTTCCGCGAGCTCTTCCCCAAGGTGCGGCTCGACCCGGACGTGCTGTTCGTCGACGACGGCGACATCCTCACCTCGGCCGGCGCCGCCTCCGGCGTCGACCTGTGCCTGCACGTGCTCCGGAACGACCACGGCGCGGCCGTCGCCAACCACGCCGCCCGGCTGGCCGTCGTCCCGCCGTGGCGCGACGGCGGCCAGGCCCAGTACATCGAGCAGCCCGTCCCCGCGGCCGGCGCGACCGGCACCGCCGCCACCCGCGAGTGGGCGCTGGCCCGGCTGCACCGGCCGCTGACCCTCGCCGAACTCGCCGGGCACGCCGCGATGAGCAGCCGCACCTTCGCCCGCCGCTTCCACGACGAGACGGGCCAGAGCCCCGGCCGCTGGCTCACCCAGCAGCGCGTCGCCCTGGCCCGTCACCTGCTCGAAGCCACCGACCTGACGGTCGACCAGATCGCCGGCCGGGTCGGCTTCGCCAACGCGGTGTCGCTGCGCCAGCACCTGCACTCGGCGATCGGCGTCTCGCCGCTCGCCTACCGGAGGACGTTCGCCGGGGCTTAGGCCCTGTCCGGCTCAGGCCTTTCGGCGCCGGCTGCGCACCCCGATCACCGTGCCTGCCACGGCAGTTGCGCCCAGCGCGGCGCCCGCGGTGAGCAGCGGCGCGGCGCTGCGGGATTCGGCCGGGTCGGCCTGGAAGCCGCCCGCCCTGCCGGCGGTGTCGTACGCGGAGCCGGGCAGCTTGTCGCCGTACCGCTGGTGGACCAGCTGCTGGTAGGCGGCGACGGTGACGCCGTGCGCGCCGACCGAGCGGCGGGCGGTGTCGTCGAGCGGCAGGACCCGGCCGTCCTTGAGCTCGTACCAGGCGCCGAGCTGCGGTTCGCGGAAGGCGGTGCCGCCGTCGGCGGCGGCCCGGGCCGCGTAGTCGGTCTCGTCGCTGCCGGAGGCGATGTTGACCACCCGCCAACTGCCGTTCTGCTGTGCCGTCCAGACCGAGGCGCTCTGTCCGTCGGCGGCGACGGCCTTGGTGGCGGTGAACTCGACGGTGGCGACCGGCGCGCCGGGCCGGCCGGCCACGAACCCGGCGTCGAGGGTGCGGACCGGCACCGTGTCACCGCTGAGCCGGGGTGCGGCCGCCTTCGCCGCCTGCGCCTCGTCGCTCGGGCCGATCGCCAGGGGCTGGGTCGGCGGCACTCCCCTGCGGGCGAAGAAGTGCCCCAACTGGTCGAGCACGGCAGGGTTCTGGGCGGCGGCCCGGGCGGCGGCGAGGTCGCCTGCTCCGGCCTGCTGGTCGGTGGCCTGCGCCTGCGGGGCGGCGGCGAGGCCGAGGGCGGTGGCCGCGGCGAGGGCGGCTGCGGCGCGGGCGAGTCGGACGCGGTGGCTGCTCATGACGGGGCTCCTCACGCGCCGATCCGGTACAGGGAGTGGGTCCAGGAGAACGACCCGTTGCTCACGTAGTAGTTGTAGTCGCCCCAGTTGTAGCGGTAGTTGGACGGCCACGGGTCGCCCCAGTACAGCCAGTTGTTGCCGCTGTCGTAGCCGTACAGCACGTTCATGTGGCCGCCGCCGGAGCTCCACTGGATCCGGGTCTCCACCGGCCGGCCGGCGTCGATCTCGCCCTGCACGGTGGCGTACCGCAGGTAGCCGCTGACGTACGAGCCCGGGTTGATGCCGAACGCGTACAGCGCGTTCTGCACCTCGGCCAGGCTGGCCTGGCTGTTCGGGCAGGTGGAGTTGGCGGAGCGTCCGAACGCGGCGTTGCAGAACTGGTTCTGGCTGTAGCTGTAGCCGTAGTACGCGGCGATGGTGTTGCCGCTCGCCGCCCAGCACCAGTTGCTCTGCTGCTGGGCCTGCATGGTCAGGTTGAGGGTGCGCGCGGTGCCGGCCAGGGCCGGGGCCTGCGGCTTCACGGCGACGGGCGGTATCGCGGCGGGGGTGGCGGCGGCCGCGGCGGGGGTGGTGGCGGCCGCGCTCAGGACCGGGGCGAGGACGCCCAGGGCGAGGGCGGCGACCGTCCGACGCAACCGCATCGGGGTGGGTGACATGGGGGATGTCCTCCTGGCAGAGGAGTGGGTGTGGGGGCGGCGTCCGGACGCGCTGCCGATGAGCATCCGGCCGTTGACGCCGGGCGGTCAACGGCCGGGCCGGGCCCCGGAGTCCGGGTGTGAACGTCCCCCGCCGAGGTGTGAACGCGACCTCGCTGGGCAGCGCGAATATCGACCGGGGCGGTGACAGGCCGTCCACAAGGTGTGAATATTCACGCTCAGTTGAGGAGGTGGCCTTGCAGCCGACCGCACCGCCCGAGCTGGCCCTCGCCCTGCGCACCGGACCGTTCCACCTCGCCCTGCGGGCCGCCATCGCCGCCCGCGGCCTGGCGCTCCACCGGCTGCGCCAACGCCTCGCGCAGCGCGGCGTCCAGGTCGGCGTCACCAGCCTCAGCTACTGGCAGCAGGGCCGGCGCCGCCCCGAACGGGCCGAGTCGCTGCGCGCCGTCGCCGTGCTCGAAGAGGTGCTGGAGCTGCCCGAGCACTCGCTCACCCGGCTGCTCGGCCCCCGCCGCAGCACCCCCGACCCGGCCGCGCCGCCGGTCCGCCCCTACCGCGACCTGATCACCCCCGCCGAGGCGGTGGACGGCCTGCTCGCCGTCCTCTCCGGCCCGCCCGACACCGGCCTGCACACCGTCACCCACATCGAACGGATCCGGGTCGGCGCGGACCGGCGGCTGCAGCGCCGCGACTCCCAGCACGTGCTGCGCGCCCACCGCGACGGCATCGACCGCTACCTGGCGATCTACCAGGGCGACCCCGGCTGCGACATCGACCGGGTCCGGGTCCGGGCCGAGGAGAACTGCCGGCCCGGCCGGATCCGCCGCGACCCGGCCGCGCACCTGCTGGTCGCCGAACTCCTGCTGGACCGCCGCCTGCGCACCGGCGACACCCACCTGCTGGGCTACGGCTTCGACGAATCGCCGTCGTCGCAGCCCAGCCGCGAGTACGTGCGCGGCTTCAACGCGGGCGCCGGGCAGTACGTGCTCCAGGTGACCTTCGACCCGGCCGCCCTGCCCGTCCGCTGCGACCGCTTCACCGTCCGCGCTCCCGGACAATCCCCCCGGGAGACCGAGGAGTTGACGCTCGACGGGCACCACTGCGCGCACCTGGTGGCCGAGGGCCTGCCGCCCTGCCTGCTCGGGCTGCGCTGGGACTGGGAGTGAGGGCGCTCCCTAGTTGGTGATGCGGCCGCCGGCCACGTCGACCGTCAGGCCGGTCAGCCAGCCCGCGCCGTCGGAGGACAGGAACAGCGCGGCCTCCGCCACGTCCGCCGGGGTGCCGAGCCGGCCCAGCGGGTGGGTGGCCGCGACCTTGGCCTGCACCTCGGCGGGCATCCGGGCCTGCACCTTCTCGGTCAGGATCGCCGACGGGGCCAGGCAGTTGACCCGGATGCCGTGCGGCCCCAGCTCGGTGGCCAGGTGCCTGGTCAGCATCACCACGCCCGCGTTGGCCACCCCGTACGCCAGGTTGGCGCCGCTGGGCTGCCGGCCGGCCGCCGAGGACATCGTCAGGATGCTGCCGGAGCCGCGCTCCAGCATGCCCGGCAGGAAGGCCTGCACGGTGAGGAACACCGAGGTCAGATCGGAGTCCAGCACCTCGCGCCAGCGCTGCTCGGACAGCTCCGCCGTCGGCACCGGGAAGCCCTGGCCTCCGGCGAACGCCGCCAGCACGTCCACCGCGCCGAACCGCTCCGTCACCGACCGGCGCACGCCGTCCAGCGCCCGCGCGTCCGTCACGTCGGCGACGGCGGCCGTCGCCTCGCCGCCCGCGCCGGTGATCCCCCCGACCACCGCCGCCAGCGCCGCCTCGTCCCGGCCGACCACGCACACCGACGCGCCCTGCGCGGCGAACGCCCGCGCGGTGTGCGCGCCGATCCCGCGCGAACCGCCGGTGACCACCACCGTCCGGCCCTCCAGCTCCGCGTACGTTCCGGTCATCTCGCTCAACTCCCCTGTGTCTGCGCTTCGTTCGGTCAGTGTTCGGTGCTGCGGCGGCGGGTCTTCGGCAGCAGGGCGGCCACGAACAGCAGCCACACCAGGCCGCCGAACCGGACCACCGGCAGCAGGTACATGAAGCCGTCCGCCACCAGGGCGAACAGCGCGAGCATCCCGGCGGCGGCCACCACCAGGCCGGCCCAGGTCACCGCGCGGGGCAGCAGGTCGGCGAGCATCGCCGACACCGAGACACCCGCCGCCAGCAGGCCGAAGCCGACCGCGAACGCAGGCCCGCCGGCCAGGAACGACACGTCCGCCAGCGCCCGGCCCAGCGCCGGCGGCGCGTCGGCCGACAGCCGACCGCCCGCCCACCCGGCGGCCGCGCTCAGCACCAGCGCGGACGCCGCGACCACGCCGCCGACCAGCGTGATCGCCGAGCCGGGCGCGGTGATCCCGAGCGCCCGCAGCCGCCGGTAGAGCAGCGCCGCGCACAGCGCCAGCGGCACCGCCGCGGCGAGCAGCAGCAGCGCCCCGAGCCGGGCCGCCCCGCCGTGCTCCTGCGCGTACCGCACCACTTCGGCGCCGGTGGCGTCCGGATGCGGGGTGGCGCGGTTGACCACGGTGTAGGCGATCGTCAGCGCGGTGACCGAGACGGTCGGGGCGAGCAGCGGCGGGCCGGTCTGCGGGCGGCTCTTCGACCGGCCGGCGGGAGCCGGGCGGGGCGGGGCGGTGGTGCTCATGGTTCCTCCCATGACGTCCGTGGACACGCATCCATCGATACACTCGGAATAATGATTACACGGTGGAACGATTGTCAAACGGGTACGATGTCGGCATGAGCATGGATCGAGAGGCGGACCAGCCGGACCAGGCGGACCAGCCGGACCGGCGCGGCGGCGGACCGCAGGGGCCGCCCGGCCCGGGCGGCGGAGCGGCGTTCCTGCTGGCACAGCTCGGCGCGCACGCCGCCGAGCGGTTCGCGCAGCGGATCGCCGAGCTCGACCTCACCCCTGCGCAGGCCGGCCTGCTCCGGCTGCTGGTACAGAACCCCGGCCGCAGCCAGCGCGAACTCGCCGACGCGCTCGGCATGCCGCCCAGCCGCTTCGTCCCGTTCGCCGACGGCCTGGAGCAGCGCGGCCTGATCGAGCGCCGCCGCAACGCGGAGGACCGCCGGCTGTACGCCCTGCACCTCACCGACCGGGGCCTGGCCCTGCTGGGCCGGCTGCGCGACACCGCCATGGCGCACGAGCAGGACGTCACCCAGGCCCTCGCCCCCGAGGAGCACGCCCAGCTGATCGCGCTGCTCGGCCGGATCGCCGCCCAGCAGCAGCTCACCCCCGGCGTCCACCCGGGCTACCGCACCCTGCGTCCTCGCTGAGGCCCGCACCCGGGGTCCTCGCCGAGGCCGGCACCCTGCGTCCTCGCCGGGGCCCGCGCCCTGCGTCCTCGCTGGGCCCCCGGCGCCCGGGGCATGCGAAAGGGCCCCAGAGGGTTCTCCCCGGGGCCCTTTCGTGGCGTGCTACTCGAAGGCGACCTCGGCCGCGTCGTTGACCGGCCGGTAGCCGAGCCGCTGGTAGATCGCGTTGCTGACCGGGTTGGACAGGTCCGTGTAGAGCAGCACCTCGTCCGCGCCGCGCGACTGCGCGTGCACGGTGACGGCGGCCGTCAGCGCGCTGGCGTAGCCGCGGCCGCGGTCGGCGGGCGGGGTGTAGACGGGGCCTATCCGGGACATCCCGGCGACGGCGGGGCTGGCCCCGGCGAGCGCGACCACCCGTCGGCCGTCGGTCTCCCAGAGCAGCAGGGTCTCGGCGGCGATCCGCTGGTCAGCGTCGGCGAACGGATCGGCGGGCGCCTGGAGTTCGGCCTCGACGCAGAAGTCCACCAGCCACTGGGCGACGGTCTCCCGGTCGGCGGGCGCGGCGAGCCTGGCGCGACCGGCGGGCGGGGCCGGCGGAGGCGTCAACTCGCCGAGCCGGAACAGCCGTTCAGTGTGATCCAGGCGCCAGGTGATGCCGGTGGTCCGATGCCACTCGGCGGCGAAGGCCAGGGCGGTGCCGTGCTCGCCGCCCACCGCGTCGGGGCGCTCACCGTCGGCGGCGAGCCGCCGGGCCAGTTCCTCGGCGGCGACCGCCGGCATCCGGCCGAGCCGCTGCCCGTACGGCGGGGTGCGCAGGCAGGCGCCGGCGACGGCGCCGTCCGGGCCGTGCCACCAGCCGAAGACCGGTGACCGGTCGCCGTAGGCGTGCAGGCCGTCCCGGGTGAGGCGGTCGAGGATGGTGAGCAGCACGGTGTTCTCGGCGGGGTCGGCCGCGAGGAACTCCCCGGCTGCGGTGCGGAAGTCGTCCAGTGACGTGGTGAGTGTCCAGCCCATGGCGCATCCTCCCCCACCGGCGGCGCCGTCGACCAGTGGTTTCCGGTCGACGGCACCGTTCGTTCCTCCGTCAGTGCGCGCGCAGGCGCTCCGCCAGCTCGGCGACGTCCGCGGTGGGCCGCTCGCAGGTGAAGTGCCGGCAGACGTACGCGGCGGGCTTCCCGTCCAGCAGCGGACGGTCGGCGAGCAGCGGCACCTCGGTGTCGCCGACCTCGCCGACCGCCACCGCCACGCCGGGGGCGGTCGACCGCAGCGCGGCCAGGTGCAGCGCGGCGCGCCCGGCGTCGCCGGCCGGGCCGACCACCGCGACCTCGCGCGGCCCGTCGAGCAGCGCCTCCGCGACGGCCAGTCCCCAGCCGGTGAACCGCGGCGCGCGGGCGCCGAGCGTCGAGACGATGCCGAGCGCCCGCTCCGCGGCAGTGCGGTGGCGCGCGGAGCCGGTGTACGCGGCGTACGTGAGCAGCGCCCCGGCGGCGGCCGTCCACCCGGACGGGGCGGCGTTGTCGGTGGGGTCCTGCGGGCGGCGGATCAGCTGCTCGGCGTCGTCGGCGGTGTCGTACAGCGCGCCGGACTTCTCGTCCGTGAAGTGCAGCAGCACCAGGTCGAGCAGTTCCCCGGCGAGTTGCAGCCAGGACGCCTCGCCGCCGACCGCGTACAGCGCGAGGAAGCCCTCCGCGGTGTCCGCGTAGTCCTCCAGCACGCCCGCGTTCGCGCCCGCGACACCGTCCCGCGAGGTGCGCAGCAACCGGCCCTCGGCCGTCAGGTGGACGGCGATCAGCAGGTCGGCGGCCCGCTCGGCGGCCTCCACCAGGTCGGGGCGCTCCAGCAGCGCGCCCGCCTCGGCCAGGGCGGCGATCGCCAGGCCGTTCCAGGCCGCGACCACCTTGTCGTCCCGCGCCGGGGCGGGGCGCTTCGCCCGGGCCTCGAACAGCTTCGTCCGGATCTCCCGGTACCTGGCCGAATCCGCCGGGTCGTGCGGGAGCTGCAGCACCGAACTGCCGTGCTCGAAGGTGCCGGTGACGTCGAACAGCTCCACCGCGAGGGCGGCGTCCGCCTCCCCCAGCACCTCCGTCAGCTGCTCGGGCGTCCACGCGTAGTACGCGCCCTCGGCCGTCCTCCCGGTCGCCGCGTCCAGCGAGTCGGCGTCCAGCGCGGACGCGAACCCGCCCTGCTCGGTGCGCAGTTCGCGCAGCAGGAAGTCGGCGGTCTCCAGCGCGACCCGGCGGGCCTGCTCATCGCCGGTGGCCCGCCACAGGTGCAGGTACACCCGCAGCAGCAGCGCGTTGTCGTAGAGCATTTTCTCGAAGTGCGGCACCGTCCAGGTGCCGTCCACCGCGTACCGGGCGAAGCCGCCGCCCAGCTGGTCGTAGATCCCGCCGCGCGCCATCGCCTCGCAGGTCCGCTGCACCATCTCCAGCGCGGCCTCCGAACCCGTCCGGGCGTGGTGCCGCAGCAGGAACTCCAGCACCATCGACGGCGGGAACTTCGGCGCCCGGCCGAACCCGCCCCGCCGCTCGTCGAACGACCGCGTCAACTCCACGACCGCGCCGTGCAGTTCACTCTCCCCGGGCGGCTGCCCGATGCCGCTGCCCACCGCGTACACCGAGGACCGCTCCGCGAGATCCTTGCCGATCCGCGCCGCCACCTCCCCGACCTCGGCCCGCCGCCCGGTCCACGCCTTGTCCACGCCCTCCAGCACCTGCCGGAACGACGGCATCCCGCGCCGCGGCTCGGGCGGGAAGTACGTCCCGAAGTAGAACGGCTCCTTCTCCGGCGTCAGGAACACCGTCATCGGCCACCCGCCCTGCCCCGTGGCCGCCTGCACCGCCTCCATGTACACCGCGTCGACGTCCGGCCGCTCCTCCCGGTCGACCTTCACCGCCACGAACCGCTCGTTCAGGAACCCGGCCGTCGCCTCGTCCTCGAACGACTCATGGGCCATCACATGGCACCAATGACACGCCGCGTAACCGACCGACAGGAGGACGGGCACGCCGCGCCGTTCCGCCTCCTCGAACGCCTCGGGGCCCCAGGGCCACCAGTCGACGGGGTTGTCAGCGTGCTGCAGCAAGTACGGCGAGGTCGCGCCCGCGAGCCGATTCATACCGGCATCGTCGCACGTCCCGGAGCATGCGGACCAGCATTCGAGAGGGGCGGGCCGGGCGGGCGTACGGGGGGTCACCGTTGGGCGGGCTGGGGCTTCGGCGGGGTTTCGGCGGGGGTGGCCGGGGCGGGCTTGTGGTGGTGGAGGGAGAGGCCGAGGCCGATCAGGGCGGTGATCGCCATCATGGCGCAGCAGAACAGGACGACGTGGGCGTAGGGGGCGGCGGCGCCGGGGGCCGCGGGGGCGAGGATGGCGGCCAGGGCGGCGATGCCGAGGGCGCCGCCGATCTGGCGGACCGCCATGTTGAGTCCGGTGGCGCCGGCGAACCGGGCGGGTTCGACGGAGAGGGCCGCGGCGCTGGAGACGCCCGTGCTGACGGCGCCCATGCCGAGGCCGGCGAGCAGGCCGACCGGGAGCCACATGGTCCACAGCTGGGGGTGCGGGGAGAGGGCCAGGGCCAGCCAGAGGGCGGCGGCCACCACCGCGAGGGCCCCCAGGGACACCACGATCCGCGGGTTGCGCCGGCTCAGCGTCCGGCCGACGACGCCGGCCACGATCGCCGAGAGGATCGCGCCCGGACTCATCGACAGGCCCGCCGCGATCCGCGAGTAGTGCCAGACGTCGACCAGGAAGAGCGCGCCGATCAGCATCCAGGCGTACAGCGCGGCGCCGAAGAACAGCGAGACGAGGTTGGCCAGCGCGAAGGTCCGGTTCTTCCAGAGCCCGGTCTCCACGGCAGGGGCCGGGTGGCGGCGGGAGCGGAGCAGGGCGAGGCCCAGCAGGACGGCTCCGGCCAGCAGGCAGCCGAGCACGCGGAGGTCTCCCCAGTGCCAGGTCGGGCCCTCCGTGACGCCGAGGACGAGCAGGAACACGCCGGTGGCCAGCAGCAGGGTGCCGAGCGCGTCGGGGATCCGGCCGGTGGACCGCGACTTCGGCACCACCCGGATGCCCACCAGCAGCGCGATGCCGATCGGCACGTTGATGAAGAAGACCGACCGCCACCCGACGCTGTCGATCAGGATCCCGCCGAGGCTGGGCCCGGCGGCCGCGGCCGCGGACGCGGCGGCGGCCCAGATCCCGATGGCGCCGGCCCGGCGGGCGGGCGGGGTGTCGACCAGGACGACCGCGAGCGAGGCCGGGATCATGGCCGCCGCGCCGAGGCCCTGGAGTGCGCGGGCGCCCAGCAGCACCGGCAGGTTGGGGGCGACCGCGCACAGCAGCGACATGACGGTGAAGACGCCCATGCCGGCCGTGTAGAGCGCCCGCCGCCCGATCACGTCCGCGAGTCGGCCGGCCGGCGCGAGGAAGGCCGCGAAGACGATGGCGTAGAGCGAGATGACCCAGGTGAGGTCCGTCGCGGAGGCCGTGGGGTAGCTGACGTGCATGTCCGTCACGGCCAGATTGGCGACGGTGGCGTCGAGGATGGAGAGGAAGATCGCGCCGGACGCCAGGGTCACCACCACCGGGAAACCGGGCTGTCCGGAAGGAGCCGCCGAATTCGTGGTCATGTGTTCAATTACTCCTTGAGGGCGGGCACTTCGATCAACCTTGGCAGGTTCGCGGCCCCCCCGCTGGCGGGATTCGGCCGCAGTCTTCAGCCCTGACGACCGGGTCCGAATTTCGCTGATCGGGTCGGCCGGAGACCACGCCCGGCAGCCGGGGCCAGCCGGCCGCGTCCGGGGCGTCCCGCAGCGTCGGGTCGTCCCCCACCACCACCGGGTGGCCGACGGCCCGCAGCATGGGCAGGTCCGAGCCGTGGTCGCCGTAGGCGTGGCAGTCGGCCCGGCGGATGCCGCGCTCCCGGGTGAACCTCAGGACCGCGTCCGCCTTGTCCGGGCCGATCATCGCCCTGACCAGGCCGCCGGTGTACCGGCCCTCGGCCTCCTCCGGCTCCGCGCAGATCACCGCGGTCGCGCCCAGGAGTTCGGCGAGCGGGTGCAGGCAGGGCGGGAGGGAGCCGGAGACCAGGACGATGGGGCGACCGCTGTCCGCGTGCTCCCGGAAGGCCCGGAGGGTCTGCGGCAGGAAGAGGCGGTCGCCCACCAGCTCGGAGGCGAACCAGTCGCGGCCCTGTTCGGCGACCTCCTTGACGTCGCTGCCCGCGAAGTGCCGGTAGTAGGCCTGTGACACTTCGGCCCTGGGCACGCCCCGGGCCGCCAGCGCACGGAGCTCCGCGACCGCGTCGGCGAACGCCGAGGAGGGCCGTCCCGACGCCGCGAAGTGGTGGCGCAGGAAGCGGGGCATGCTCTGGATCGCGATCAGGGTCTCGTCCACGTCGAAGAACGCGGCCCCGGCCGGGGCGGGGGTCGTCGCCGCCCCGGTCACCCCCATGCGACGGGCAGCTCCTCCCAGCCGCCCAGCGCCGCGAAGTCCTTCCAGCGGAGCTCGTGCGGGCAGACCGCCAGCCGCAGCGTCGGGAACCGCTCGAACAGGGCCCGCAGGCTGATCTCCAGTTCGGCCTTGGCCAGACCGGCGCCGATGCAGAAGTGCGGGCCCGCGCCGAACGCGATCTGCGTCCGCTCGGGGCGCCGGATGTCGCAGCGGTCCGGGTCGGGGTGGACGGCGCCGTCGCGGCTGGCGGTGCCGACCGAGGCGAGCACCGCGGAGCCCGCCGGGATGACCCGGCCCCCGAGCTCGACGTCGGTGGTGGCGATCCGGATGGAGGTGCCGCCGCCGGGGCCGTTGAGCCGGATCAGCTCCTCGACGGCGCCGGGGTAGAGCTCCGGGTCGGCCCGCAGCATGGCGAGCTGCTCGGGTTCGGACAGCAGGGTCGCCGTGCCGCCGCACAGCACCGTGACCGTGGTGTCGTGGCCGGCCAGCAGCAGCAGCACGCCGATCCCGATGATCTCGGCCTCGGAGGGCGCGCCCTCCTCGTCGTGGATCTGCACCAGGGCGCTGATCAGGTCGTCGCCGGGTTCGGCCCGCTTCTGCTTCACCAGGCCGGCGAAGTAGGCCCGCATCTCGTCGTTGGCCCGGACGATCTCCGCCGCGGAGTACTTGGTGAGCGACATGAAGTGGTCGCTCCAGGACCCGAACTTCGGGTGGTCCTCGAACGGCACGCCGAGCGCCCGGCAGACCACCCGCAGCGCCAGCGGGCGGGCGTACACGTCGGCGAGGTCGACCGGGCCGGTCATCGTCTCCATCGCGTCCAGGAGTTCGTCGGCCACCTGCCGGATGTACGGGCGCAGGCCCTCCACCCGCTTGTTCGAGAAGGCCCGGTTGGCGAGCCTGCGCAGGGCGCTGTGGCGCGGCGGGTCCATGTTGAGCAGGCTGTCCGGGTCCGGTTCGACGACCTGGGCGCGGGCGGTACCCGGGGCGAACAGCGCCTCCCGGCTGAACCGCCGGTCGGACAGCACCGTCCGGACGTCCTCGTACCGGGTCACGAACCAGGCGGCGTCCCCGGTGGCCAGGGTGATCGGGCAGACCGGTTCCTCGGCGAGCGCCTGGGCGTACTCCTCGGGCGGCCTGGTCGGGTCCTTGCGCTTCACCGGGTAGGAGAACCGCGGGGCGTCGTTCGGCACGGTGCGCAACCTCTCTGCTCAGTCGTCTTCCGGTGCGGGTGAAAGGGCGGGTCCGGGGTCACCGGCAGGACAGCGCGGCCCGCACCACGTCGTCGAGTTCCGTCGCGTCCAGCTCGGCGACGCGTTCCAGTGCGGCCGTCAGCTCCGGGGGGACGCCCGTCGCGGCGAGCTTGTCCCGGACGAGCGTCCGATGGGTCCTGCGGGTCTCGGGGCCGGCGGATCCGAGGGCGCTGTCACTGGCCGCGGTGAGGACGCGCCCGTCCCGCAGGGTGACGCGCAGCCGGGCGCCGATCGCCTTGTCGGCCTGTTCGAAGGTCTTGCTCGGCTCGTCCAGCGGGGTCGAGTCGGCGAGCGCCGGGCCGCCGGCGAAGGCGGCGAGCCAGTCCCGGGCCCGGTCGCCGGCCTGGCGCAGCGCCTCGCCGAGCGGGGCGGTGGCGGCCAGCAGGCGGCGGCTCAGCTGTTCGTCGTACTCCAGGCGGACCTTGGCGGCCAGCTCCCAGCGGACGGGGTCCGCGAGGGCCGGTTCGGCCAGGTCGGAGGGGCGGACGCTCCCGGTGACGAGGGTCGTCGCCACGTTGTAGCCGACGGACACGTTGAGCGCCATGATCGCCGACCGTTCCCGGTCGAGGTACGGGGCGCCTTCGCCGTCCATGTGGATGGTCAGCCGGGCGGCGGAGACGACGATCTCCTCGATGTCGGCCAGGTCCGCCGGCGACAGCTGCCCGTGCAGCCGCGCCGCGCAGTCGACGGCGGCGTCGACGTACGCGCCGGCCGGGTGCATCTTGATGGTCAGGCTGTCGGTGTGCCAGCGGCTGCCGAGGCCGAGCGTGACCACCTCCGGCGACGGCACCTGGGAGAACTTCGCCAGCAGGCCGCCGGGGTGTTCGAGGATGTCGGCGGCGCCGCCGATCCCGGCCGCCGCCGCGTCGCAGGCGTCCAGGGCGATCCGCACCGGCACCGCCGCCGAGAGCACCTTGGCGTCGCTGCCCAGGACGGCGCGCCGCAGCGGCCAGGGCGGCGCGGCCAGCGCCAGCCCCCACGCGTCGACCCACTGCCGGGCCGGCGCGCCCGTCACGTGCAGCCGGGCCGCGGCCGCGCCGATCAGCTGGGTGTACGAGGAGCCCTGGCCGCGCAGCGGGCCGAGGGCCGCCGCGGCGGTCACCCGGGCGGCGCACTCGCCGGAGGCGACCAGGGCGGCCAGCAGCTGCTGCCCGGTCAGTCGCCGTTCCTGCCGGTAGGCCAGCGGCACGTTGATCGACGAGTGGGTGACGTGGCCGACGTACAGGCTGTCCTCGAAGTAGAGGCAGGAGGACAGCCCGGCCAGGACGTAGGCGGCCCGGCCGGGGTCGGCGGCGGTCGGCGGGCCGAACGCGTCGACCAGTCTCCGCCCGAGCGGGTGGCCGAGGCTCGCCCGGAGCACCGCGAGGTGGGACATGAACTGGCTGGTCGCCGCGCCGACGATCCGCTCCGGCAGGTCGGCGAACCGCAGCCCGGACGCCCAGTCGGCGAGCTCCCGGGTGAGCGAGGTCTCCGTTCGCGCCACGCGGTCACCTCCCGTCTCAGCCGACTCCACGTCGGCTCTCGTCGATGGAACGGACGGCACAGGTGGCCGCCAGGACCGACGCCCGGGCGGACGCCAGCGCCTCGCGGGCCGATTCGAGTGCCTCGTCCGCGGGGGAAAGGCCGACCTGCTCCTTGGCCGACACGATCTGGAGCGCGCACTCGACCGCGGCGATGCTCGCCTCGTCGAGCGCCACGGCCCGGTCGGACGTACGGAGCAGCTCGGCGAGGGCCGCGTCGAGCATTCCGTGCACGGACGGGCTCATCACCCGGTCTCCTCTCCCGGCCCGCTCAGCGCTGCGGCGCCCGCTTGCCGACCAGGAAGCGTCCGAGGACCAGGTGGTCGATCTCGGTGCCGAGGAAGCACTGGATCGCGTCGGCCGGGGAGTTGACGATGGGCTCGCCCGCGACGTTGAACGAGGTGTTCAACAGGCAGGGCACGCCGGTCAGTTCGGTGAAGGTCCGGAGCAGTTCGGCCAGCAGCGGGTTCGACTCGTCGGTGATGGTCTGCACCCGGGAGGTGCCGTCGACGTGGCAGGCACCGGGGATGGCCTCCTGGTGCTCCGGCTTCACCGGGAAGACGAAGGTCATGTACGGCGAGGAGCTCTTCTTGCCCATCTCGAAGACCTTCGGCGCCTCGTGCTCCAGGACGACCGGGGCGAACGGCCGGAACGGCTCCCGGTGCTTGACCCGGGTGTTGATGATGTCCTTGATGTCGGGGAAGCCGGGGTTGGCCAGGATGCTGCGGTTGCCTAGCGCCCGCGGGCCGTACTCCGTGCGGCCCTGGAACCAGCCGATGACGGTCTTCTCGCTCAGCAGCTTCGCGGTCTCCCGGGCGAGGTCCGCGGGGTCGAGCTCGGTCCACTCGACGTACTCGGCCTGCTCGCGGAGCGCCGCGGTGATCGCGTCGTCGTCGTACGAGGGGCCCAGGTACGGCGTGGCGGGCGTCCGCCTCGGCCTGCGCTGCACGCCGTTGACGAAGGCCGCGGCGCCGATCGCGACGCCCGGGTCGCTGGCGCCGAAGCTGACCTGGATGTCGGTGAAGCCCGACTCCTCCAGCAGCTTGGTGTTGTTGACGCAGTTGAGCGCCAGCCCGCCCTCGAAGACCAGCCGCCGCAGGTCGGTGCGGGCCTGGAGCGCGCCGAGCTGGTGGGCGGTGACGACCTCGATCATCTCCTGGGCGTCCCGGGCCAGCCGGATCCGGAAGTCCAGCTCCTCGCGCTCGCCCTCACGGACGCCGTAGAGCTCGTCGAGCAGCCCGTAGTAGGCCCGGGTGCCGCTCGGCTCGTTGGCGAGGGCGAGCGCGTACCGGCCGTTCTCCTGCAGCTCGACGACGTGCTTCAGCAGCGGGTTGTCCGACCGCGGCCCGGTGAAGCCGGCCAGGCCCATCACCTTGTACTCGTCGTTGTTCGGCATGAACCCCAGGTAGCGGGTGATCTCGCCGAACAGCAGCGCCAGGGAGTGGGTGACGCCGACGACGGTGTTCTCGAAGACCTGGATCCGGCCGTCCCGCACCTCGCCCATGATGGACGAGAGCCGCTCGGCCCGGCCGTCGCTGATCAGGAAGGCGGTGTCCTCGCCGCCCGCCAGGTAGTGGCCGCACATCAGGTGGGCGAGGTGGTGCGGCACCAGGACGAGCTTGTCCGCCGGGATGTCGAGGCCGGTGCGCCGCCGGAGGTCGGCGAGGATCGCCTCCTTGCTCACCAGGCCGGTGTAGAGCTCGCCGAAGCGCCGCAGCCGGTCGAATTTCTGCTCGACCGTCAGGCCGGCCCCGCTGATGTCGCCGATCATGTCGGCGGTCAGTTCGGGCGAGAAGGCCCACGGGAAGGCGAAGAAATCGACGTCCTCCAGGGACTTTCCGGCGGTCTCCAGGCACCAGCGCACGGAATTCACCGGGAAGTCGGAGGTCTTCTTCTCCCGGTTGAGCCGCTCCTCCTCGACCGCGGCCACCAATTCGCCGTCCACGAACAGGGCAGCCGCCGCGTCGTGCCCCAGAATGCTGTGCCGGTCGATGCCGGTCGCCCCGTACAGCCGGCCAAACGTTTCAGCGCCGTCGGTAAAACCGTTGTACCCAATAACGATCACGGTGAGCTCCTCTGCCGACCATCACGGTCCCCGAGCGATGACTGCGCGGACCATGCTTCGGCGTCGGGCTGGCACGGCGCTGAAACGGGGCTGACACGGCCAGGTCAGCGCACCGGATTGCCGAGTCGGTCGGCCAGCGCGCGGATCACCTCGGTGCCCAGCACCGCCTGCCCGCGGGCGTTGAGGTGGATGCCGTCGCCGGACCAGATCGAGGCCTCCCGGGACGTCGGGTGGCTCTGCATGTCCAGGTACACGGCCTTCAGGCGCTCCGACACGGCCTGCATGCGCACCGAGATCGCCGCCAGCCGCTCGCGCGCCACCTCGCGGTACCTCGGGTCGAAGTGCGGGTTGCCGACGATGTCGAAGAAACCCGAGGTCACCAGCGTCGCGCCGGTGGCGCTGAGCGGCTCGAACAGCGCCGTCAGCTGCTCCTCGACGGCGTCCGGGTCGAACTCCCGGCGGAACGCGTCGTTGCCGCCGCAGAACGCCACCACCAGGTCGGGCTCGAAGTCCAGGGCCGCCTGCAGCTGGCTCTCCCGGACCTCCGCGGTGAGCAGGTTGCGCCGGCCGAGGTTGACGTGGACCAGCTCCGGCCGGACCGTGCGCAGCGCCGGCACCACCAGGTCGTACCAGGCGCCCAGCCCGTAGCCGGCGTACGGCTCGGTGACGCCCTCGGCGACGCTGTCGCCCACGATCGCCAGGCGGGTCCACGGCGCTCCGGTCAACAGGCGTCCGCCTTCGGTCGGGGAGAGCACATAGGGGTCGGTCGACTCGGACATCGTCGTGGTCCCTTCCTCGATATGAATGGCCTGGAGATCGCCGACTCACTGTCGCAGCAGGACAGCGACCGGGCTGGCGGGTTTCGGCCGTGTTCGTCCGCCGGGCGACCGGGGCGGGCGTCCCCGCCGTCCATGACCGAAAACTGCCAGCCTCCGGCCACCGGGTGGGCCACGATGGAGAGATGATTGACGACGAGAAGCGCTACCAGGCGATGCGCAGCAAGGACAGCCGTTTCGACGGCTGGTTCTTCGTCGCTGTGCGGACCACTGGTATCTACTGTCGTCCGAGTTGCCCGGCGGTCACCCCGAAGCGGGAGAACGTCCGGTTCTACTCGTCGGCGGCGGCCGCGCAGACCGCCGGCTTCCGCGCCTGCAAGCGGTGCCGCCCCGACGCCACCCCCGGCTCCCCCGAGTGGAACGTGCGCGCGGACGTCGTCGGACGGGCCATGCGGCTGATCTCCGACGGCGCCGTCGACCGCGGCGGGGTGTCCGGCCTGGCCGGTGAACTGGGGTACAGCGTCCGGCAGTTGCACCGCCTGCTGACCGAGGAGATGGGCGCCGGTCCGCTGGCCCTGGCGCGCGCCCAGCGCGCCCACACCACCCGCGTCCTGCTGGAGATGACGGACCTTCCGATGGCCGAGGTCGCGTTCGCGGCCGGCTTCTCCAGCGTGCGGCAGTTCAACGACACCATCCGGCAGGTCTTCGCCCGGACGCCCTCGGAGCTCCGGTCGCGGGCCAGCAACCTGGGCGGCTCCGACGTGGTCGGCACGATCCGGCTGCGGCTCCCGTTCCGGCCGCCGCTCGACCACGCCCGGCTGTTCGGGTTCCTCGCCGCCCGGGCGGTGCCAGGGGTCGAGGAGTTCACCGGCGGCGCGTACCGGCGGGTGCTGTCGCTCCCCCGTTCCACCGCGGTGGTCGAGCTGTCCCCCAGCGACGGGCAGCCCTTCCTGTGGGCCCGGCTGTGGCTGGACGACCTGCGCGACCTCGGCGCCGCCGTCCAGCGCTGCCGGCGCCTGCTCGACCTGGACGCGGACCCGCAGGCGGTCGTCGAGACGCTGAGCGGCTGCGCGTTACTGGGGCCCCGGGTCGCCGGGTCGCCGGGGCTGCGCTCACCCGGCGCCGTGGACGCGGCGGAGCTCGCCGTCCGGGCGCTGCTCGGCCAGCGGGTCTCGGTGGCGAGCGCCCGGACCTCGGCCGGCCGGCTCACCGCCCGGTACGGCAAGCCGCTGACCGCCCCGAACGGCGGACTCACCCACGCCTTCCCCACCCCGGAGGCGCTGGCCGCCGCCGACCCCGCCGACCTGCCCATGCCGCAGGCCCTGCACGGCCTGGCCGAGGCGCTCGCCTCCGGGCGGCTGACGATCGGCCCCGGGACGGACCGGGAGGAGAACGAGGAGCACCTGCTGACGCTGCCCGGCATCGCGCCCCGGACGGCCGGCTACATCCGGATGCGGGCCCTCGGCGACCCGGACGTCTTCCTGCCCACCGACCTGGGCATCCGGCGGGCGCTGGAGCGGCTCGGCCAGCCCGGCGACCCGCGCCACGCGCTGGCGCTGGCCCGGCGCTGGCGCCCGTGGCGCTCGTACGCCCTGCACCATCTGTGGTCCGTACTCACCCCCTGACCGAACCGATTCCAGCCGTTTCCCCGAAGGACGTTTGCTCCGTGCCGCACGCACCCGACGACCCCACCGGCCCGCAGGCCCAGGACACCCTGTTCGCGCTCCCGGCGGAGCCCCCGTCCGTCCCGCCGACGGAGTTCGCCGAGCCGCTGGACGGCCCGGTCCGGTACACGCTGAGCCCGTCGCCCGTCGAGGACCTGCTCCTCGTGGGCGACGGGCGCTCGATCCTCGGCATCTACATGACGGAGCAGCTGTACGGCCCGAAGATCGGGCCGGACTGGGTGCGGGACCCGGGGCTGTTCAAGGAGGCCGAGCGCCAGCTGGACGCGTACTTCGCGCTGGAACTGCGCGTCTTCGACCTCCCGCTCGCGCCCCGGGGCACCGCGTTCCAGCGCACCGTGTGGCGGGAGCTCACCTGCCTGCCGTACGGCGTCACCACCTCCTACGGGGCCATCGCGGCGGATCTGGGCCGGCCGTCGGCGGCCCGGGCCGTCGGCATGGCGAACGGACGGAACCCGGTGGGGATCGTGATCCCGTGCCACCGGGTGGTCGGCTCCGACGGGTCGCTGACCGGGTACGGCGGCGGCCTGCCCCGCAAGCGGCGGCTGCTCGACATGGAGCGCCGCAACCGTCACTGAGCGGGTCTGCGCTCCTCGCCGGAGCGGCGCAGCGACCAGATCTCCTTTCCGGTGCGGATGTCGGGCGCGCCCGCGGGCGGGTCCTGGATCACCGTCAGCAGTTCGGGGTTGATCAGTCCGAGCAGTGCTTCCACGATGTGCGCCGGCCAGCCCTCCTCGTCGTCGGGTGCCGGCCCGGGTTCAGGCACGGCTGAGCAGGAGCACCGCATTCTGCCCGCCGAATCCGAAGGAGTTGCTGACCGCCACCTCGACGGGGGCGGCGCGTCCCGCCCCGGCCACCACGTCGATCTCGATCTTCGGGTCCTGGCGTTCCAGGTTGGCCGTCGGCGGGATGAAGCCGTGTTCCAGGGTCAGTGCCGTGGCGACCGCCTCGATCGCGCCGGCCGCGCCGAGCGCGTGCCCGACCACGCCCTTGACGGAGGTGACGGCGGGGCGTTCGCCGAACACCCGGCGGATCAGCCGGGCCTCCGCGAGGTCGTTGAGCGGGGTGGACGTGCCGTGCGCGTTGACGTGGTCGACGTCGGCGGGGCCGAGCCCGGCGTCGGCGAGCGCCGCGCGCAGGGCCAGTTCCGCGCCCGCGCCCTCGGGGTCCGGCGCGGTCGCGTTGTGGGCGTCCGCCGAGGCCCCGTAGCCGCTGACCCTGGCCCGGATCCGCGCGCCGCGGGCCCGGGCGTCGGCCTCGCGCTCCAGCACCAGGACGGCGGCGCCCTCCGCGGGCACGAAGCCGTCCCGGTCGACGTCGAACGGGCGGGACGCCGCCTGCGGGTCGTCGCGCCCGGACAGCGCACCCATCTGGCTGAAGCCCGAGATGATCGAGGGGATCATGCAGGCCTCGGTCCCGCCGGTGATCACGATGTCGCAGGCGCCGGACCGCAGGAGTTCGCGCGCCGTGCCGATGGCGGTCGTGCCCGAGGCGCACGCGGTCGCGGTCACCAGGTTCGGGCCGCGCGCACCGCACTCCATGGCCACGTACCCGGCGGCCATGTTCACCGCCAGCATCGGGATCAGCAGCGAGGACACCTTGGTCGGCCCCTGCTCCAGCAGGACGTGGTGCTGCTTCTCCCAGGTCGCCGCGCCGCCGATCCCGCTGCCCAGGACGACGCCGACCCGGGCGCCGTCCCACCCGCTCGGGTCGAGGCCCGCGTCGGCGAGCGCCTCGGTGGCGGCGGCGACGGCAAACTGGCTGCACCGGTCGAGCCGCCAGGCCTTCCGGCGTCCCACCGCGCGGACCGGGTCGAAGTCCTCGACCGCGCAGCCGAACCGGGCCGGGAGGCCGGCGAGTTCGGGGACCGGCCCGGCCGCGGTGCGCCCGCCCTCGCAGAGCCGGTCCCAGGCGGCCTTCACGCCGGTCCCGGCCGCGGTCACCATGCCCACGCCGGTGACCGCGGCGTGGAACGGCTCGCGGTCGGTCGTCATCCGATGCTCACCGCCTTGGCGGCGATCGCCTCGGCGGCCTGGCCGATCGAGTCGGAGGAGCGGATGTCGTCGTCCTCGATCTTGACGCCGAACTCGTCCTGGGCGGCCAGGCCCAGCTCCACCAGGGCCAGCGAGTCCATCTCCAGTTCGTTGAAGGTGGTCTCCGTGGAGACCTCGTCCGGCTCGATGCCGAAGCCGCGGGTCAGCAGACCGACCAGGCGGTCGTAGACGTCGTTCATGAGCGGTCTCCTCTGTTTCGGTGAGCGATGACGTGCAAAACGTGCGATGACGTGCGATGACGCGGCGTGCGGAAGGCCGCGCGGATCAGATCGGTGTCACGTCGGGCCAGCGGACGGCGCAGGCCCCCCAGGTGATCCCGCCGCCGAAGGCGGTCATCACCACCCGGTCCCCGGGGCGCAGCGCGCCGCGCTCCACGGCGTCGGCCAGGGCGAGCGGGACGGCGGCCGCGGCGGTGTTGCCGACCCGGTCGAGGTGGACGGCGCAGCGCTCCCGCGGCAGCTTCATCCGGTCCGCGACGGCGTGCATGATCCGCAGGTTGGCCTGGTGCGGGACGAGCAGGTCCACCTCGTCCACGCTCCAGCCGGCCCGGTGGGCGACGTCCAGCGCGGAGGCCGCCATCCGTTCGACGGCGCTGCGGAAGACGGTCTTCCCGACCATCCGGAAGTACGGGTCGTAGCCGGGCCCGGTGCGGGCGGCGAACGGCTCCCGGGAGCCGCCCGACGGGACGGTGATCAGGTCGCTGCCCGTTCCGTCGCTGGCCAGGTCGAGCGGTCCGAGGGCGCCGGGCGCGTCCGGGTCGCCGGCGGTGAGCAGCACCGCCCCGGCGCCGTCGCCGAAGATCGCCCGGGTGGAGCGGTCCTGCGGGTCGAGGATGCTGGAGAACTTCTCCGCGCCGACGACCAGCACGGAGTCGACGGTTCCGGCGGCGATCAGGCCGCCGGCCACGCCGAGGCCGTACAGGAATCCGGTGCACACGGCGGCCACGTCGAACGCCGGCACGGTGCCGAGGTTCAGCCCGGTGGCGACCAGCGGCGCCGTGGCCGGGCACGGCCGGTCGGGCGTGGTGGTGGCGACCACCACGCAGTCCGCGCTCTCCCGGCCGGCCGACTTCAGGGCCCGGCGGCCGGCCTCGACGGCCAGGTCGGAGGTGGCCGTGCGGTCGTCGGCGGTGTGCCGCTGCCCGATGCCCGTCCGACTGCGGATCCAGGCGTCGTCGGTGTCCAGCTCCCGGGCGAGGTCGTCGTTGGTGACGATCCGGGGAGGCAGCCACGAGCCCAGGCCGCTGATGACCGCCGCCCTGGTCATCGGCCCGCCGCCGGCACCGGCGAGGCGTCCTGCTGCTCCAGCACCCGCACCTGGTCGCTGACGTCGCCGAGGTACTCGGAGACGTCGAGGTAGGACCTGAGCAGCCGGACCTCGACGTAGGGCAGGCCGTGGGTGAGGCAGTAGTCCTTCACCACCGGCTGCGCGCGGTGCAGGTTCCGGCGCGGCATGTTCGGGAAGAGGTGGTGCTCGATCTGGTAGTTGAGGCCGCCGTAGAAGAAGTGGGTGATCCGGCTGGGCAGCATGTTCCGGGAGGTGACGACCTGTCGGGTGATCCAGTCGAGCTCCTCCTTCTCGCCGTCGCGCACCGGCAGGCCCTTGTGGTTGGGCGCGAACAGCAGGCCCATGTAGAAGCCGAACAGCGCCTGGTGGACCACGATGAACGCGACGGCCTTGAGCGGGGAGAGCACCAGGAAGACCGCGGCCAGGTAGGCCGCCAGGTGGATCGACAGCATCAGCAGGTCGGCGCCCTTGTTGCGCTTGAGCGCGCCCCGCCTGGCCGCGACGTAGCCCGACAGGTGCAGGCGCAGGCCCTCCATCATGATCACCACGTAGAACATCCAGGACTGGTGGCGCACGATGAAGCGGCTCAGCGGAGTGGTCCGCTTGTGCCGGTCGCCGCTGTCGAAGATCACCTGGCGGCGCAGGATGTCGGGGTCGAGGGACAGGTGGTTGGGGAAGTTGTGGTGCTTGGTGTGGTGGCCGACCCACCAGCCGAAGCTGACTCCGGTCAGCAGGTTGCCGTGGATGTAGCCGATCAGGTCGCTGGCCCGGCGGGTGCGGAAGATCTGCCGGTGGCCCGCGTCGTGCCCGACCAGGTCGGTCTGCGCGAAGCAGAAGGCGAGGAACGCCGCCACCACGAGCTGGAGCCAGCTGTCCCCGAGGAACGCGAAGGCCGTCCAGCCGGCCGCGAGCAGGACCAGGTTGGAGACGATCTTGTAGACGAAGAACCACGGCTGGAGGTCCATCAGGCCGGCGTCCTTGACCACCTTGGTGATCTCGTCGTAGTTCGCCGTCGCCGCCTGTCCCCCGGCGCCGTCCAGCTGCGTCATATCGCCTCCTCCAGCCCCATGTAGGCCAGCCGGGCGCGCTGCATCCGGTCGGCCCAGGCCTGCCCGGTCGCCATCCGCTCCTCGGCCGTGGTGTCCACCAGCCGCCGCCCGGGCCAGACCTCGTAGTCGCCGAGCAGCTTCCCGTGCTCCTCGATGCCCTGCTGGAACAGCGACTCGCGCCGCTGGAGCATGTCGTGGGTGGGCAGCCGGCCCCACAGCCGGTAGCCCTCCTGGATCAGCTCCAGCACCCGCGGCTTGTCCTCCGGGTGCTTCAGCAGGTGGTCGCGGACGATGGCGCTGCCGACCGTGAGGTGGCGGATCTCGTCGATGCCGGCGCCGCGCTCGATGTCCGCGGCGGCCGGGTCGAACACCCGCCACTTGCGCTCGCTGAGCTCTGCGGACGGCGCCAGCACGCCCTCGACCAGGACGGTCAGCACCAGCACGCCGCCGATGAAGTCGCCCTCGTCGCGCAGCACCCGCAGGCCGAACTCCTCCAGCGGCACCAGCACGCCGTCCCGGTCGCGCTGCGCGAGCCGGTCGACGGACTGCCACAACTCGGCCTTCGGGATGCCGAGTTGCAGCAGGTGGCTGCGGAAGACCATGGCGTGCCTGGCCTCGTCGAGCAGCTGCGTGGAGTAGAACTCCAGGCAGTCGTTGTCGGGCGCCAGCGCGACCATGTACGCGATGGCGCGGGTGGCCTTCTCCTCCGCGATCGAGCGGAAGGCGAGCTCCATGGTGAGCGCGCTGTTGAGCGGGCCGGGCTCGCTGACCACCGACAGCGGGCGCACGTCGTCGGCGTGGCCGAGCACGTGACCGCGCAGCGTGCCCTGCGGGACGGCCGCCAGCCAGTACTTCAGGTCGGCGGAGGCCGGTGTCAGTTCGAGGTCAATGGCGCCGTCGACGAGCGACGGGGCGCGCTCCCAGTCCGCCTCTGCGGGAATGTTCTCGGACACGGTCATCAATCCCTCTCGGTGTGCAGGGTCGCTTCGGTCAGCCCGTGCAGGCCGCCCGCGTAGTTGAGCAGTGGGGCGCCGGCGCCGCGGACCGCCCGTTCCACCTGGGCCAGGACGAGTTCGTGGTCGCCCACCTCGACGGTTCCGCGGACCCGGCAGGTCAGCCAGCCGACCGCGCCGACCAGCACCGGGACCCCGTCCTCGGCCAGGTCCGACCAGGCCTCGCCCGCCAACTGGCCGACGCCCCGCGCGCGGTGGCGCCGCGCGAAGTGCCGTGCCAGGTCGGCCTGCCGGGCGCCGAGCGCGTTGACCACGAAGGTGCGGGTGCTCAGCAGCGCCTGCAGGCCGCGGCTGCCGCGCCGCAGCGCGACCGAGACCATCGGCGGCCGGCGGGACGCCAGGGTCAGGGTGCTGACCGTCACGCCCTCGACGTCCTGTGCGTCGCCGCAGGTCAGCACCGCGACGCCGGTGACGAACCGGTCGAGGATCAGCCGGTGGGCGCCGTCGGCCTCGTTCGGGCCCGCCGCGACGGACAGGTGCTGGGCGGTCGCCCCGGTCACCGGGCGCCCAGCGCCCGGGGCGGCAGCAGCTCGCCGGTGGAGGCCAGGTACTCGCTGGAGAACCGGCGGTAGGCCGGGTGGGCCTTCGGCTCGAAGTGCAGCCCGAACGGCTTGAGGAAGTTGCCGAAGATCGCGCGGTCCCCGAACAGGTGGATGGGCACGACCAGCAGGGCCCACTCCGCCCCGGCCAGCCAGATCCAGGCCAGCACGACCAGTCCCTGGGTGACCATGCTGTGCATGGTGTTGTAGAGGACGTAGTAGACCTTGGGGGTCGGGGCGTCCGGGTGCCGGTGGTAGCGGAGCGCGCCGGGCAGGTAGCCGATCACGTCGATGTACGCGAACAGCAGCACCGCCGGCAGCCAGCGGACCTCCCCGATGTGCGCGAAGAACAGCACCACGGACACCAGCAGTCCGAGCCCGTACTCGGCGCGCACCAGCCAGGCCGTGGCGCCGGTCATGAACAGGTTCTTCTGGTCCATCTCAGCCCACTTCCAGTGCGGAGTCCGGGATCTCCGCGGCGGGCTCGGCGACCGCCCGGGCCACCGCCTCGTCGCCGACCACCCGGGCCGTGCCGAACAGGCCGACGACCACCCGGGCGATGGTCTCCTTGAACACCCGCACCGCGACCGGGTCGAGGATGCCCGCGAGGCTCGGGATGCCGAAGTCGAACTCGGCGGAGAAGTGCACCCGGCACTCGCCGTCGACCTCGGCGATCCGCCAGCTGCCGGCGAACGAGTCGAAGTCGCCGTCGAGTTGGGAGAAGTCGATGGTCAGGGCGGCGAGGTCGAACCGGTCCTCCTCGGTCCAGCGGAGGATGCCGTTGCGGAAGTACACCTCCCAGTCGCTGGTCTCCTCCGCGTCGCCGATCCGGTGCACGGTCACCGCCCGTACCACCGGCACCAGTTCGGGGTAGCGGGCGAAGTCCCGCACCCGCTCGAAGACGGTGACCGGATCACCGTCGGGTACTGCGACAGTCACCTCGACGCTACGCATGGACGGTTCCACCTTCACCAGTCGGCGCGTACCGGGCAGCCTGCTTCCGGCACGCGTTGTCGAATGCCTCGTAGAGGTGATCCACCTCCGCGCGGGTCAAGATCGCCGGCGGCGTGAGCCGCAGCACCAGGTGCGAGTTGAGCGAGTGGTTCGCCACCACGCCCTGCATCACCAGCTCGATCAGCAGGTCGCCGGCGATGCCGGGCTCGGCGAACTCGAAGCCCAGCAGCAGCCCGCGGCCGCGGACCGCGGACACCGCGGAGCCGAAGTGCCGGCGGACGATGTCGCCCAGCCCGAGCCGCAGGTCGGCGCCCAGCTCGTGCGAGCGGGCGACCAGGTTCTCCTCCTCGATCGCCGCCAGCGCCCCGCGGGCCGCGGCCATCGCCAGCGGCACCCCGGAGAACGTCGAGGTGTGCAGGTACGGGTCCTTGTCGAAGACCGAGAACGCCTTCGCGGTCGCCACCACCGCCGACACCGGGACGATGCCGCCGCTGAGCCCCTTGCCCACCAGCAGGGCGTCGGGGGTGACGCCCTCCCGGTCGGCGCCGAACCAGGTGCCGAGGCGGCCCAGTCCGGTCTGGACCTCGTCGAGGACCAGGAACGCGTCGTGCCGGCGGCAGGCGACGGCCACGTCCCGCAGGTAGCCGTCCGGCGGGACGATCACCCCGGCCTCGCCCTGGACCGGCTCGATGACCACGCAGGCCCGCCCGGGCATCGTCCGCAGCAGCTCCTCCAGGGCCTGGGCGTCCCCGTACGGGACGTGGTCCACGCCCGGCAGCAGCGGGCGGAACGGGTCCTGGAACAGCGCCTTGCCGGTGAGGCTGAGCGCGCCCATGGTCTTGCCGTGGTAGCCGCCGTGGGTGGCGATCAGCCGGTCCTTGCCGTGCGTCCGGGCCATCTTGATCGCGGTCTCCACCGCCTCCGCGCCCGAGCCCGCGAAGTGCACCCGCTCCAGGCCGCTCGGCGCGACCTTGACCAGGGCGTCCGCGGCCAGCGCGGCCTGCGGCTCCAGGAAGATCCGGCTGGCCACCGGGTGCCGGTGCAGCTGCTCCTCGACGTAGCGGGTGACGATCGGGTGCCGGGCCCCCATCAGGAGCACGCCGTACCCGCCGCAGTTGAGGAACCGGCGGCCCTCGGCGGTGGTCAGCCACGCGCCCTGGGAGCCGGTCTCCACGTGCCCGCCGAACAGCTCGCCCAGCGTGGCCCGGCCCTTGTTCAGCCGCCTGCGGTACAGCCGGCCGAGCGTCTCGCGGTCGACCTCCGCGGGCTGGTAGCCGACGTCAGTCCTGTTCATCTCACTCCTCAGCTGAGCCGCAGCGGACGGCCGGCGGTGTGCTCCAGCAGGGGGCCTGCGAAGCTCGCGCGGGACGGCGGGTGGAACGACAGGCCCTGGGCGGCGGCGGTGAGGTAGGCGACGTCGGAGGACGAGATGAAGGCCATCCCGCCGAGCGCCTCGGCGGCCCGGTGGGCCGTCTCCGCCAGCGCGTCCTGCGCGCCGTAGCGGGCCAGCAGCGCCTTGCCGAGCGCCTCGTTGCCGGCCTCGCCGTCCATCACCATCCGGGCGACGCCCTCCAGCAGCAGGTTGGCGGTCTCCAGACGGGTGATCAGCTGGGCCCGGTCGGAGTCGCTGCCCCGGCCGCTGCTCAGCACCCGCTCCACCAGGCCGGTCACGATGCCCAAGTAGGAGGCGGAGATGAGCAGTTCGAACCAGATGAAGCCGACCGTCTGGAGCTGGTCGAGCTCGCCGGCGTCGCCCAGCTCGGTCCGCATCAGCTGACGCTCGTCCACGAAGACGTCGGTGAGCCGGACCTCGTCGCTCTCCGCCCCGGCCAGCGCGAAGGACGACCAGAACGGGTGCACGGTGATGCCCTCGGCCTGCCGGGGCACCAGCAGCACCGCCATGTCGCTGCCGCCGTCGGCCCGCGGCAGGGCCGTGCTCGCGGTCAGCAGGTCCATCGACTGCGAGAGGCTGCACGGCTTCTTCGAGCCGTTGATCAGGTATCCGCCCTCGGTCTCCCGGGCCCGCATGGTCGGGGCGAGGATGCCCTGGCTCGGCCGGCCCTCGGCGAACCCGGAGGCGACCAGCAGGTTCTGCGAACAGATGCCCTCCAGCAGCGCCCACTCCACGCCGCTGCTCTGCAGGCTCTCGGCCAGGGTGAACAGGGTCGCCACCGAGAAGTGGTGCATGGTGGTCGCGACGGCGAGCGACGGGGCCCGCAGGGCCAGCGCCCGGGTCACCTGCAGCGCCTGCAGCGGGTTCGCCCCGGAGCCGGAGTAGCTGGTGGGGACGACCAGCCGGGCGCCGCCGGCGGCGCGGAACAGGTCCAGGGACGAGCTGCCCGGCTGCTCCAGCTCGGTCAGCGGGACGGCGGCCAGCTTGTCCTGCAGGCCGGGCAGGAACTCCTCGCACGACGCGCGTGCGGCGTCCAGTGAGCGCATATCGGTTGTCGACTCCTTGTCGGGTTTGGGCCGGTGCACTGCTCCACGGCCGGGCGCGTCACGAGCGTTGGGCTTCCAGCGCCTTCCAGGCGTCGAAGACCGCCTCCCGGGGGCGCGAACCGGTGCTGACGCTCACGCCCTGGATGTGCGAGGTGCGCAGGATCGGGTAGTTGGCCTCGCCGAACACGCCGCCGGTCAGACCGGTGCCGCCGTGCGTGGGCAGGTAGGGCAGGAAGCCGATGTGGGAGTCGTTGACCTTCAGCAGCCCGCCGACGGTGACCCGGGCCAGGACCTGCTCGACCACCTCCGGGTCCTTGGCCCACAAGGAGTTCCGCAGCCCGTACTCGTTGGTGTTGAGGTGGCCGATGAAGCGCTCCAGCAGCACTTCGTCGGGCGCCTCCTCCGCGATCACCAGCGGCAGCAGCGGGAAGAAGGTCTCGTGCCGCACCGCGTCGATCTCCCGCGCGGACTCCAGCCCGCGGACCACCACGACGGTGGGCTCCAGGAAGATGCCCGCGGGGTCCCGCGTCTCGTCGGCCTGCATGGCGTGCCCGCCGCAGGCGAGTTCGGCGCCCTTGTCCAGCGCGTCCTGGAGGCACTGGAAGAACTTCTCGTTGCGCAGCACCGGGGTGAGCAGCACGTCCGGCTGGCTCGGGTGGCCCGGCAGGATGTGGCCGACGTGGCGGACCAGGTGCTCGATCAGCTCGTCCGCGACGGCGGGGTGGACCACGACCTGGTTGGGGATCATGCACAGCTGCCCGGAGCCGTAGAAGCTCTCGGTCAGCGCCTCGGCCGCCAGGTCGAGGTCGGCGTCCTTCCAGATCACCACGGCGTCGTTGCCGGCCAGTTCGAGGATCGGCTTCTTGCCGGCGGCGATGCAGCGCTCCTGGAACCTGATGCCGTTCTCGCTGCTGCCGAAGTACATGACGTCGTCGACGTGCGGGCTGTCCAGCCAGGCCGAGAGCATCGGCGCCGGGTCGCCGCACACCACGTTGAGCGTGCCGGGCGGCGCCCCGATCTCGTCCAGGACCGGGACCACGATCTCGTGCAGGACGTACATCACGCCGAGCGGTGCGCTGCGCGGCGCCCGGATCACCAGCGAGTTGCCGGCCATCAGGGAGGTGACGCCCAGCAGCGCGCTGGAGAGCGGCGCGTTCTGCGGCGGGTTGAGGCAGACCACGCCGTCGGGCCGGCGCCGGACCTCGATCCGGCGCTCGCCGCGGTGGAACTCCTGCAGCATCTGCGAGCGGTAGAAGCCCAACGACTCCGGGCCGAAGCACTCGAGCATGCCGGAGACCTGCCAGCGGGCCAGCGCCAGCGGGTGGCCCTCCGCCACCAGGATCTCGGTGATCTCCTGGGCCTTCTCCGCGAGCCGGGCGTGCAGCAGCTCCCCGAAGCGTTCCAGGCGGGTCTCCAGTGGGAAGGACACCCACTGGCCGGCGGCGACCGCGGCCGCCTCCAGGGCGGCGTCGACCGTCGCCCGGTCCGCCTTCGCGACCCTTCCGACGATGGCGGCCGGAAGGTTTTCCGGCCGAATTCGGCCCTGCTCGAGTTTCCTTTTCAGTGTCAGACCGGCGAACGCGTCCTCCAGCAGGGTGCCGGAGTCAATGACATAGACCCATTGATCACTCTCCAGGGTCTTTCCGTTGACATAGGAGCCATAGGTTCGCAGGGGCAGCGAAGCAGTGGACACTCTCACACTCCCTGTCCGGGCGCATTGACGCGGATATTCCGAAGCACCCGAGAACACTCTCAGCGGCACCTGAAAAAGCGCTGACAGGACGCTGAAACGGGACTCTCAGCCGCCTCCAAGGAGCCATTGCTACGTTGCTTCCCACCTGGCGGGACGAGTCGAGGGGCAGAAGCGGATGGTGCGATCCGGAAGTCGACCGGAAGGGATCTCCACAGCGGGGGACGCGGGGGTTTTGGATCGCGCATTGCCGGTTCTGGAGAAGTACGGGGAGAATGCGAGCGCCTTTCTCGCCCTCAATGCCGGGAACGAGTTCTTCACCCTGCCGGACGAGGACGGGCTGATCGCCTACCGCCGCGCGGGGCGCTACCTGGTGCAGTTCGGCGGCGTCCTCGCGGCGCCCGAGCGGCAGCCGGTGCTGCTGCGGGAGTTCCGGGCGGCGGCCGCCCGGGAGCGCCGCCGGATCGTCGGCGTGCAGCTCCAGCGGGCCGATGCCGAGCTGTACCGCGCCGCCGGGTTCACGATCAACCAGGTGGGCGCGTCGTACTCGGTGCCCCTGCCGGACTTCTCGCTGCGCGGTTCGAAGTTCGTGAAGCTGCGCAACAAGATCTCACGGGCCGGCCGCAGCGGGCTGGAGGTGCGCGAGGTGGACTTCGCCGAGTACGCGGACCGCATCGCCGCGATCGACCGGACCTGGCTGCGCGCCAAGGGCCGGCACGTCAAGGAGATCGAGTTCCTGGTCGGCCAGCTCGGCGGCCCGGCGCAGCGGCTCCGTCGGCTCTTCGTCGGCCTGCTCGACGGCGAGCCGGTCGCGTACATCTCGTACTCACCGGCGTTCGGTTCGCGGCCGGGGTGGCTGCACGACCTCAGCCGGCGGTTGCCGCAGACCGTCCCCGGTGTGATGGAGGCCGTCAACGCGCATGCGGCGGGGCGGTTCAAGGAGGAGGGTGCGGGCTGGCTGCACTTCGGCTTCACGCCGTTCACCGGCCTGGATCCCGAGCACGAACTCGCCGGGCACAGCCCGCTGACCGCGAAGTTCATGCGCCTGCTGGCCGAGCACGGCGGGGCGGTGTATCCGGCGCAGACCCAGCTCGCCTACAAGGAGAAGTGGGCGCCCGAACCGGCCCTGCCGGAGTACCTGGCGTTCGACGGAGGTGCGCGCCTCGGCGCCATCTGGCAGATCCTCCGCGTGACCAAGTCGGTCTGAGTGTGCGCCGTCGGCGGGCCGCCGCGTGGGCCTGCCGATCGGTCGGTCCGCTCAGGTGCGGGTCGGGGCGTTGTTCAGGATCTGCTGGAACTTGCGCTTCAGCCGCGGCGACGGTTCGAGGCCGAGGTCGTTGGTCAGCCGGTGCCGGGTGCGGTGGAAGACGTCGAGGGCGTCCGCCTGGCGGCCCGAGAGGTACAGGGCCGTCATCAGCTGCTCGCAGAAGCGTTCCCGCAAGGGGTGCTGGAGGCAGAGCTGCTCGATCTCCGGCACGACGATCTGGCTCTGGCCGACTTCGAGCTTGGCGTCGATCAGCAGTTCGAGGGCGACCAGCCGGGTCTCCTCCAGCCGCACGTACGCCGTCCGGCAGATCATTCCGTGGCCGGCGTCCAGCAGCGCGGGGCCGCGCCAGAGCGCGAGACCCTCGGTGAGCAGCTCGACGATGCGCTGCGGCGGCTCCCGCCGGTACCCCTCGAGGCCGGCCACGATGCGGCTGAACCGCTGGGCGTCCACGAGGTCCGGATCGACCCGCAGGACATAACCGGAGTGAGTGGTTTCGATCAGATTGCGGAGCTGGGGCTTTCCGGAACGCTCGGCAAGTATTCTGCGCAATCGTGCGACATGACTCTGGAGTGAATTCGCCGCATTGCGCGTAAGGCGCTCACCCCACAATTCGTCGATGAGTTCACTGGAGGAGACCGACATTCTCGGAGAGAGTGCCAGTGTGGCCATGATCGCCCGGAGCTTCTCGCCCGGCAGGTGGATCGATATGCCGTCGTCCGTCAACTCCAACGGCCCTAAAAGATCGACTCGCATCGCGGCTTCCCTCCCTTGGGGGGCATTTCTCGCTGTGCACTCGTGATCATTCCCGGTTGATCCTAAGCTGGGCCCCAAGCGCTGTCAACGAAAACCGGCCCGTGCGCACGCCGCTTTGACGGCTGTTATTCGATTCGACACAGTCGGCCGTGGCGAAAAATCGCCCCACGGCCAGGATGCCGTCAACTACCGATGGTATTGGTGTGATCGCATTCTGTTGCCGCACGTGCCATGCGCGTTCGCCCCCTTGGGTCGGACGCGGATCATGCGGAACCCGATCCACCCCGACCCGGGCGGCGACCCGGCGCCAACCTCTGACGACAGGAATGTGCGATGACGACGAACCGCACCCAGCCGGTCCGGTGGCAGGAGCCGCACCATCTCTCCGAGGGGAAGGTCCGTCAGCTCCTGACCTCGGCGCCCTGGGGCCGCTTCGTGGTCCTCGGCGACAGCGTCGCGGCTGGGGCGGGCGACCACTCCAACGGCTACCGGTCCGAGTACTGGGCCGACCGGGTGGCGGCGATGCTGCGCACCGCGCGGCCCGGCCTCGCCTATCTCAACCTCGGACGGCGCGGCGTCGCCGGCCCCCAGGTGCGCTCGCGGCAGCTGACCAGGGCCCTGGCCTTCCGGCCCGACCTGGCCGCGATCGCCGTCGGCCGGGACGACATGCTCGGCGGCTCGTTCGACGCCGAGATCTTCGCGGCCGAACTCAGCCGGATCATCGCCCCGCTCCGCGCCGTCGGCTGCGACGTGCTGACCTTCGGACTCTTCGACATCAGCAGGTCCAGGTCGGTGCCGCAGCACCGGAAGGCGGCGCTGCGCGAACAGGTCCGCCTGCTCTCCGAGCGCACCGAGGCCGTCGCCCGGCGGCACGGCGCCATCCACGTGGACCTCACCACGCACCCGGCCGGCGAGGATCCGGGGCTCTACAGCAAGGACGGGAACCACCCCACCGTCCGCGGGCACGCCATCGCTGCCGCCTCGGTGATCCACGAGCTGAGCAACAGCCGGAGCACCTTCTCGCTCCTTCGGCACACCTCGACGCTGGCGACCTGACGCCGGTCGGAAGCACTGCGCACATCGGGGCGTCCCGCGCCCTGCCATTGTCATGTTTCGGCCGATTTCCGCGAGGCCCGTCGGCGCCCCCGCCACTGACACGGCGATCTCAGCGGGCTTCCAGCGGCCGCTGCCAGAGTTGTCCCCGCAGCCGGGCAGCAGACGTTGGCACGGCCGGGCAGCAGGCGCTGGAACAGCCGGCCGCCGAGGAGAGGTTCCCGTAGCGGCCCAACGGGGGTCGGGCCAGGGCCCGACCCGGGCGCAAGCCCTCGCAGGTTCGAATCCTGCCCTCTCCGCACACCGGCGAAGCCCTCCGACCCGCCGTCGCGGGAGAAGAGAGAACCGATGATGGTCGCAGGCCCTTGGGCCCGCCGTGGCGTGCTCATCGCGAACCCCGTCGCGGGCCGGAAGGACCCGGCGCTCATCGACGCGGTGATCCGTCACTGCTCCCCGCTCGTCGCGGAGTTGAGCGTCGTCCTGACCTCCGGCAGCGGCGCCGCCCAGGCGACCGCCCGGGACTGCGTCGGCGACGCCGACCTGGTCGTGGTCGTCGGAGGCGACGGCACGACCCGCGAAGTCGCCTCCGGGCTCGCGCGCGCGGCCGGCGAGGACCCGGCGGCCCACCTCCCGGCGATGGTCAACGTGCCTGCCGGGACCGGGAATTCGTTCTACCGCGAGATCTGGTCCGACCGCCCGTGGCAGGAGGTGCTCAGCAGTTCGCTGAGCGGCGCCGGCCCGCGGCTGCGCAGGGTCGACATGGCCCGGATCCGCGAGACGGACACCCTGGCCCTGCTGGGCGCCTGCTCCGGGCTGGTCGCCGAGGCGCTGATCACCGCGGCCCGGCTCCCGGAGCTGGCCGGCCGGGACCGCTACCGCGAGGCGGTGGCCCTGACCCTGCGCACCTTCGAGGCGTACCCGGGCCGGGTCCTGGTCGACGGGACGGTCGTCCACGACGGCGCCGCGGTCCTGGCGAACGTCGGCGGGGGCCGCTACCGCGGCGGCCAGTTCAAGGTCCTGCCGCACTCGGTCCTGGACGACGGCCTGCTGGACGTCTGCGTCGTCGGCGGCGACCTCGACCCGCGCGAGCTGCCGGGCCTGACCGCCCGGGGCGACCACGTCGGCCGCCCCGAGGTGGTCTACGCCCGCGGTCGCCGCATCGTCATCGAGCGCACGGACGGCTCCCCCCTGACGTTCGAGCACGACGGCGAGCTGGTCCGCACGTCGGCATCCCGGTACACGATCGAGGTGCTGCCCAATGTTCTCCCGGTGCTCGCACCGTCAGGGACGGTGTGAACCCGGGCTCGGCGAGAAGGCGGAGAACTGTCCATGAATCACTCTGACGAACTCAACGAACGTGCGAAGTCCACGAGTTGGACCTTTCCGATGGCCGGCGACAACCACTTCACCTGGGACTACGACTCCGGACGCGAACGACTGCTGAATCTCTATCAGAAGGGCAAGGACAAGCAGTGGGACAGCGCCACCCGCATCGACTGGTCGATCGAGGTCGATCCGTGCGACGCGCTGGGAACGCCTGAGAAGACGCTCGCGCTCTACGGATCCCGCCAGTACGAGAAGCTGAACGCGGCGGAGCGCCGGGAGATGCGGCAGCACATGGCCGCCTGGGAGTTCAGCCAGTTTCTGCACGGCGAGCAGGGGGCGATGATCTGCTCCGCCCGCATCGTGCAGTCCGTCCCGGACATCGACTCCAAGTACTACGCGGCGACCCAGGTCATGGACGAGGCCCGGCACGCCGAGATCTTCTCCCGCTTCCTCGGCGAGAAGATCGGGCTCACCTACCCGATCAACCCGCACCTGAAGTCCCTGTTGGAGGACGCCCTCAACGACTCCCGTTGGGACATGCCCTACCTGGGGATGCAGGTGCTGATCGAGGGACTCGCCCTGGCGGCGTTCGGGATCCTGCGCGACCGCACCGACAAGCCGCTGCCCAAGCAGATCCTGGCGTACGTGATGCAGGACGAGGCCCGGCACGTCGCCTTCGGCCGGCTCGCCCTGCGCGACTACTACGCCCAGCTGTCCTCCCGCGAGATCGCCGAGCGCGAGGAGTTCGTCGTCGAGGGCTGCTACCTGATGCGGGACCGCTTCCGCATGCAGGAGGTCTGGGAGAACCTCGGCTTCGACATGAAGGAGTGCATGGAGTACATGAACCGCGGGCCCCGCATGCGGGCCTTCCGTTCGCTGCTCTTCGCCCGGATCGTCCCCTGTGTGAAGGACATCGGCCTGTGGGGCCCGGCCGTGCAGAACGCCTACGCCGACATGGGCGTCCTGGAGATGGGCAACAGCGACCTGCTCAAGCTGATGTCCGAGGACGAGGCGCAGGCCGACGAACTGGACCGGGAGCGGGCGGAGTTGCAGGCCCGCGTCAACGAGATCGACGAGGCCGTGGCACTCGGCGCGGCCGCCGAGTAGCGCCGGGAAGATCCGACGACGGGCGGTGGGACGGCGGGGGCGCCGGCCCACCGCCCGTTCCGCGTCCGTGGTGCAGGCGATGAGAAGGCCGGCGGGGGTCGCCCGCCGGCCGTGGTCGTTCCCGGTTCAGAGCAGGACGAGCGAGCGCCCGCCCTGGTGCGCCGCCAGGCGGTCGAAGGCGCCGGCGACCCCGTCCAGCGGGATCCGGTCGCTCACCAGTGCACCGATGTCCATCCGCCCGGCCCGCACGTGGTCCAGCAGCACCGGCACGTCGCGCTCGGCCGTGGCGTTCCCGTGCAGGCAGCCGACGAGCCGTCGCGCCGAGTGGAACAGTTCCAGCGCGGTGAAGGAGACCCGGTCGTCGCGGCCGCCGGCGCCGACCACCGTCACGGTGCCGCCCCGCCGCGTGCAGTCCCACGCCTGACGGACCGTCGCCGCGCCGCCGACGCACTCGATGGCGTGGTCGCAGCCGCGCCCGTCCGTCAACTCCCGTATCTCCTCCAGCAGATCGGGCGACGCGGGGAGGAAGTGGGTGGCGCCGCTCTGCCGGGCGGCCTTCTCCTTGTCCGCCGAGGCGTCGACCGCGACGATCGTTCCGGCGCCGACCAGCCGCAGGGTCTGCAGGGCGATCCGCCCGACCCCGCCGACGCCGAACACCACGGCCGACTGGCCGGGCCGCACCCGGGCGCAGTTGACGACCGCGCCGAACCCGGTCAGGGCGGCGCAGCCGAGCAGCGCGGCGACCTCGGGCGGCACGTCGGAGGGCACCTTGACGACCCCCGATTCGGGCAGCACGGTCTCCTCGGCGAAGGCCGCGACGCCCAGGCCCGGGTAGACCGGGGTCCCGTCGGCGAGCCGGCCGTACGGCTTGCGCGAGACCAGGTCGGAGTACGAGCAGAGGTAGGGCTCCCCGTTCCGGCAGAAGGCGCACGACCGGCACGGCGCCCGCCAGTTCAGCACCACGTGGTCGCCCGCCCGGACGTGCTCCACGCCGGAGCCGACCTCCGTCACCACGCCGGCGCCTTCGTGGCCGAGCACCGCGGGCGTCTTGTGCGGGAGCGTTCCGCGGTGGAGCGACAGGTCGGAGTGGCACACCCCGGCCGCGACCAGCCGGACCCGCACCTGCCCCGCGTCCGGGCCGGCCAGGTGCACGTCCTCGACCGAGAGTCCGCCGCCGGCCCCGGTGGTCACCACTGCCCGTGTCATCTACCCACTGATCCTCTCGTCGCCTGCGCGCGTCGCGGTGACGCGCGTCGGGGCCGCCACGGCCGCGCCTACAGCTGCAGGGCCTTGTGGACGGTGAACTCCTCGATCCCGGCCCGGCCGAGCTCCCGCCCGTGACCCGACTGCCGGACGCCGCCGAACGGCGCCAGCGGGTTGAACCGGCCGCCGTTGACGTCCACCTGCCCGGTGCGCATCCGCCGGGCGAAGGCCACCGCCCGCTCCTCGTCCTGCGACCACACGGCGCCCGACAGGCCGTAGGGCGTCCCGTTGGCGATCGCGACCGCCTCGTCCTCGTCGCGGTAGCGCAGCACGGACAGCACCGGCCCGAAGATCTCCTCCTGCGCGATCGACATGCCCGGCTCGACGCCGGCGAAGACCGTCGGCGTGACGTAGTGCCCCACCGGCAGGTCGTCCGGGCGCTCCGGGCCGCCCGCCACCAGCTCGGCGCCCTCGGCGACTCCGGCCCGGATGAAGCCGCGGACCCGCTCCAGCTGGGCGGCCGACGCCAGCGGCCCCAGCCGGGAGTCCGGCGAGCGCGGATCGGCCGGCCGGTAGGCCGCGGCCGCCTGCACGGCGAGCTCGACCGCCTCGTCGTAGCGGTCGGCGGAGACCAGCATCCGGGTCCAGGCGTTGCAGGACTGGCCCGTGTTGAGCATGACGCTGGAGACGCCGGCCGCCACGGCCCGCTCCAGATCGGCGTCGGGGAGGATCACGTTGGCCGACTTCCCGCCCAGTTCGAGCGAGGTGCGCTTCACCGTCCCGGCCGCGAGCGCGCCGATGCGCCGGCCGACCTGCGTCGAGCCCGTGAAGGAGATCATGTCGACGTCCGCGTGGCGGACCAGGGCCTCGCCGGCGAGCGGCCCGGTCCCCGTCACCAGGTTGAACACGCCCGGCGGGAAGCCCGCGTCGTGGACGGCCCGGGCGAGGGCGAGGGCGGTCAGCGGCGTGAGCTCGGAAGGCTTGAGCACCACGGTGCAGCCGACGGCGAGCGCCGCGGCGACCTTGGCCACCACCTGGTGCAGCGGGTAGTTCCACGGGGTGATCGCCCCGACCACGCCGACCGGCTCGCGCAGCACCAGCGAGCTGCCGGCCCGCTCGCTCAGGACCAGGTCGGGAAGCACGCCGAGGTAGGAGTCGAGCACCGCCAGCGGCAGTCCGACGTGCACCTTGCGCGCGATGCGCACCGGCGCGCCCAGCTCGGCGGTGACCGTTCCCGCCAGGTCGTCGGCGCGCTCGCCCAGCGTCTCGCGCAGCCGTTGGAGACACTTCGCCCGCACGGCCGGGTCGCTCCCGGCCCAGGACGGGAACGCCCGTACGGCGGCCGCCACCGCGGCGTCCACGTCCGCCTCGCCGCCCGCCGCCACGGCTCCGATGCACTCGCCGGTCGCCGGGTTCTCCACCTCGATCGGCGGCGCGCCCAGGACGGCCGGCCGCCAGCCGCCCTCCACGTACAAACGGTCAGTCTCGTGCACGGGAAACCTCCGGGACCCCGGGTCGGATCGCCCCACCCTCGCGCAGTCCGCTGAAACGGCGCTGACACCCCGGTCGCAGCCTCAGGCGGTGCCGGCGCCCCGCACGCGCCCGACCTCCTCGGCGAGCAGGACGTCCTGGAGGATTTCGAAGTGGTCGACCCGGCGCAGCCGGAAGGTGTCCCGGATGCCGCGCTGGCGGGCGAGGGCGTTGAGGTCGTTGAAGTTCCGCTCGTAGTGGGTCGAGAAGACCACCTTCACCCCGAGCCGGTGCCCGCGCAGCAGTTCGATCCGCTCCATGAACAGGTCGTACCGGCCGTCCGGCTCCCAGTAGTCCCACACGTCCATCGCGTGCCGCTGGATCTGCGCCAGGTTCTTGGCGCTCACCTTGTGCAGGTACTCGCTCAGGTTCTGGAACTCCACCAGCGTCTCCGGGATCCGGGCGATCCGCTTCAACTCCTCCAGCGGCGAGCCCGGGTCCAGTTGGGAGAGCCCGCGGGAGACCATCATCGTCGAGTGGTTGATGTTCGGATCGAGCAGCAGCACGCCCGACACCGCCGGCTTGCGCGAGGGGTGGTCGCGCCAGAGCTCGCCGAGCCTCAGCAGCATGTCGGCGCCCAGCGAGAACCCCACCAACGTCAGCCGCTTGTCGGGGAATTGGCGGTGCAGGTTGTTGATCGCGCCGTTCACCAGCTCCGCGTGGGTGGTGAGGCCGATCGGGCGGTAGCGGTCGTCCCTGGTCTCCCGCGCGTTGAACCCGAACAGGGTGATCCCCGCCGTGTGCTCCTCGGCGACGTGCATGTACGGCCGGAAGTCGTCGGCGTCCAGCCCGAGCCCGTGCAGCAGGACCACCAGGTGCGGGGACGAGGTCACCCGCTCCAGGTAGTGCAGCTCCCGGCCGATCACCGCCTGGTCGCTCGGCAGGTCGCTCTCGAAGTCGTCGGCCTCGATGTCGAACGAGCGCTCCACGATCCGGCGCGCCGCGTACCGCCGGTGGTCCATCAGCCCCCGGGCCTGCCAGGACAGCGCACCGGCGCTGAGCGCCGTCGCCGCCGCGAGCCCCCAGCCCGACGCGTGCTGGAAGAGCCAGGCGATCGAGCCGCGGACCTGGTCGCTGTAGATCCCGATCGCCACGCTCGCCATCGCGCCGAACACCCCGAGCGGCTTCGACCAGCGCGCCGCCACGCCGGCTCTCAGCGCGCTCCGCACACCGGTGCTCATGAACCCCCGCCCGTTCCGGGCCCGATGACGGCGGCGAGGTCGGCGCCGGCCGTCACCCGCCCGATGAAGTGCGCGTCCTCGGCGTCCGCCAGGTGCAGCGGACGAGGGTCTCCGGCGAGGTAGCCCGTCACCCGGCTGCCCTGCCGGACCAGGTCGTGGCTCGGCTCCATGCTCAGGAACAGCCCCGGGGCGGCCAACTGCCCGACGAGCTCGGCGATCAGCCGCTCGCGGACCTCCCGCTCGTACTGGTACAGCACGAAGTTGCAGGTGATCACGTTGAAGCGGTGGGTGCGCAGGAAGCCGGCCAGCTGCGCCCGGTCGAGGACGTCCAGGGCCGACAGCCGGACCTGGCCCGCCGTCGCGGCGGCGCGCTCCAGCGACCAGACCAGTTCGGACCAGCGGTCCTCGTAGTAGGCCGACGGGCCGTGGCAGGAGCCGACCCAGTCCGTCGTCGGCAGTGGCGCGGCGTCGATGCCGTGCCGGACGGCGAGCGGGATGTCGAGGTACGGCGGGCGCTGCGGGAGCCACGTCAGGTCCGCGGCGAACCGGTCGAACACCTCGCGGTTGTTCAACTGGCGGGGCAGCGCGCCCAGGCCCGTGCCGACGTCGAGGAGCCGGACCTCGTCGACGCCGAAGTGCCGCGCGAAGCCGCCGATCAGCAGCTGCGGCACCAGGAAGCGGCGCGCCCCGGTGAACGAGTTGGAGTGCGAGGTGAGCAGGTCCACCGCCTCGGTCTCGTGGCGGTCGAGCGCCGCGCCGAGCGAGCGCGAGCGCTCCGCGGGGAGGGCCCCGGGCTCGAACACGGACGCCACGTCCGGGTGCGTCGACGCGAGCTGCCGGACGGCGATGCCCAGCAGGGTGATCAGGTGGGAGTCGCTCATGCTGGGCCGCTTGTGCCGGACCGCGGCCAGGATCCGGTCCAGGGCCGGGTCGCTCGACGCCGTCAGGTCCAGCAGGGCCCGGTGGAAGGCGTTCCACCCGTGATGGCCCTGCTGGTGCCCCTGCATCGCCGCCAGCGTGCGGCTGAACGAGGCATGTCGATCACCGGTCACAACTTCCCCCTCCTGGCTTCACGGATCGCATTTCCCCAGGTGCATTGACGATGCGGCCGGTAAATCGATCAAGGAATCCCCCGCGCCCCCGCAAGTCCATCCTTAGATTCCAACCGCCGTCGCGACTCAAACGTCAGAACGAAACCTCCGGGCGCCCGATCTCGCACAGACCTGCCGGAACCCGCTGAAACCACCGGCATTCTGTGGTACCCCTGATTCCACCGAATGCGCCGACCGACGCCGACCGGCCGGCGGTCGATCATCGAACGCTCACGAGAAGGTCCGCCCCTGATGTCCTCAGCGCAATCCCTCGCACAGGTCCGTCCGCGCACGGCCGGGCCGCTCTCCTGCCTCGAACACCGGGCCGACTCCTCGTCGATCGTCGTATTCCTGCACGGCCTCGGCCTGGACGCCCACGACTTCGTCGACTATCTCGCGCACCACGAGGCACAGCACGGCATCGCCGTCACTCTGCACGGCTTCGACCCCGGGCCGCAGCAGGCCTTCCCGCCCGTCGCACTGTCCACCCACATCGCGATGACGGCCGACGCGCTCGCCGCCGTCGCGGCCGAGAATCCCGGCAAACGCATCGTCCTGGTCGGATTCTCGCTCGGCGCCGATCTCGTTCTTCAGCTCGCCGAATTCTGGGCGCAGCACCGCTCCCGCGCGGTGCCGATCGAATCCGCCGTCCTGCTCGATCCGAATGTCAATCAATCGACCATGATGATTTCCCGCCTGTTCGCGGCGGCGGACCCGGCCGATCCGAATCCGACATTCGAGCGACTACGGGAAACGGCCCAGGATCCGGACGCCGAACGCGCCCTCGCCGAATACCTGTCGAAAATCGGCTCGAAGGATTTCGCCCAGCTCCAGCAGCTCTCCCGGGACGTCCTGGCGTACTGGCCGACCAGCGGATACCGCCGGCTGGGCGAACGCCTGGCCACCGTCGCCGATTTCGCCGCGACCACCCGGGTGTTCCTGTCCGCCCCCTACGCGGAACACCTGCCCGGTATGACGGCCGCCGTCCCGTCCCCGGCCGCCACGACCGTTTCCTTCGAACTGACCGCACTCGACCACTTCGGCCTGATCAGCAACGAATCCCTCTCCGCGTTCCTCTCCCACGCCCTCTGATCCGACCCGCCCGAACGCTCCGAAGCCGCACATGCCCGACCGGGCGAGCGGCAGCCACCGCGAGGGGCCGGTGTTCACCGGGGCGGTGCGGGTCGCGGCGCCGTTCGCCGTGGATGTGGACCTCGGTACGGGGTGAGCCCGGAGGTCACTCGTCCTTGGGGTCGGGCTGCTCGGTGAAGTCGATCTTCTTGAAGCGGGCGTTCATGGACTTCAGGAGGAACCAGGTGGCGATGCCGAGGACGGCGAAGACGACGAAGCCGAGGAGGCCGGGGGTGACCTTGGTTTCGTCGAGCGCGAGGTCGGCGGCGAGCTGGGTGACGTTCACGGGGGTGCTCATTCGTCCATGGTGACCCGGCCCTACGCGGGCCGGGTCACCGGGGGGTGGTACGGGGTTACTTCCGGAGGCCGGCGAACAGGTCGGTCTCCGGGAGGTCGGTGTCGACCAGCGACTTCGCGAGTTCGTAGTCCTCGGTGGGCCAGACGTCGCGCTGGATGTCGATCGGGACGCGGAACCACGGGCCGTCGGGGTCGATCTGGGTGGCGTGGGCGATCAGCGCCTTGTCGCGGATCTCGAAGTACTCGCCGCACTCGACCCGGGTGGTGATCTCCCGCTCGGCGCGACCGGACTTCTCCCAGCCCTCGATCCACTCGCCGTAGGGCGAGTCGTGGCCGTTGTCGGTGAGGTAGGCGTGCAGGGCGCGGATGCGGCCCATCGGGAAGCCGTGGTTGTAGTAGAGCTTGAGCGGCTGCCAGGGCTCGCCGGCCTCGGGGTAGGCCTCCGGGTCGGCGGCGGCCTCGAAGGCCGCCATGGTGATCTTGTGGGTCATGATGTGGTCGGGGTGCGGGTAGCCGCCGTTCTCGTCGTACGTGGTGATCACGTGCGGGCGGAACTCGCGGATCAGCTTGACCAGGGTGCCCGCGGCCACGTCCACGTCCTCGAGGGCGAAGCAGCCCTCGGGCAGCGGGGGCAGCGGGTCGCCCTCCGGCAGGCCGGAGTCGACGTAGCCGAGCCAGGCCTGCTGGACGCCGAGGATCTCCCGGGCGGCGTCCATCTCCTTGCGGCGCACTTCGTGGATGTTCTCCTCGACCCACGGGTCGCCCTGCAGCTTGGGGTTGAGGATCGACCCCCGCTCGCCCCCGGTGCAGGTGGCGACCAGGACCTCCACCCCCTGGGCCACGTACATCGCCATGGTGGCGGCGCCCTTGCTGGACTCGTCGTCCGGGTGCGCATGCACCGCCATCAACCGCAACTGCTCGCTCAACGCCTGGGTCCCTTCCAGGTACAGGTATGTCCGCTTCCGTCGGGCCGGCTCCCCCGCCGCCTGTGGCGCGGACGTGCCCCTCCTATAGTGACGGACTGGAGGGCGCGTCCATTCCCGCGGACGGCCGAACGCTTCTCCGCGAAAGGACCGAGCCGCACCATGGACCAGAGCCCTACGCCCCAGCCGCCCCTGGCGCCCCCCGCGGGCCGCTACAGCCGGGCCGACGACCGGACCACCGACCGTCGGCTGCGGATCGCCGGCGCGGTGTTCGGCGTGCTGCTGGTGGGCCTGATCGCCTGGCTCGGCGGCTCGTACCTGCTGCGCGAGACGAAGCTGAACGGTACGGTGCCGACCTTCCAGACGGTGTCCGACAGCGAGGTGCAGCTGCAGCTGTCGGTGCGCAAGAGCGACGGCACCTCCGGGGTGTGCACGGTCCGCTCGCAGGGCGCGGACGGCGCGGTGGTCGGCCAGTCGGACTTCCAGGTCCCGGCCCAGGGCACCACCTACGACAAGGTCGTGACCCTGCGGACCACGTCCCGCGGTTCCACCGCCGAGCTGCTCGGCTGCACCCCCGACAAGTAGGGACACCCGCCGAGGGCCTTTGCTCCGCTCACCCTTTCGAGCGCATAGTCGAAGGAGCGGCACGCCCTCGGCGCCCGCGGCCCCTCCCGCCCGTGCGGAGAACTTGTTAGGCTCGTGATTTCGCCCCTTCCCTGCCGAACGGCACGGAAGCGGGCGTTGCTTTGCATCTGCCCAGAAAATCGACCACTGCTGCCGAACCACCCTCGCAGCAGCGCCAGCACCGACGAGGAGCACCCTGTGACCCAGACCAACGATGACGTGACCTGGCTCACTCAGGACCACTACAACAAGCTCAAGGCCGAGCTTGACCACCTGACCGGGCCCTGGCGCATCGAGATCGCCCAGAAGATCGAGGCCGCGCGCGAGGAGGGCGACCTCAAGGAGAACGCCGGCTACCACGCGGCCAAGGACGAGCAGGGCAAGACCGAGGCGCGGATCCGTCAGCTGTCGCAGCTGCTGGAGCGGGCGAAGGTCGGCGAGGCCCCGGCCGACTCCGGCGTGGTGGCCCCCGGCATGCTGGTGAAGGTGGCCTTCGACGGCGACCTGGACGACACCATGGAGTTCCTGCTGGCCTCCCGCGAGGTCACCGACGGCGACATCGACGTGTACTCGCCGCAGTCGCCGCTGGGCCGCGCCATCACCGGCAAGTCGGTCGGCGAGGACGCCGTCTACGAGCTGCCGAACGGCAAGAAGGCCGGCGTGAAGATCGTCGACGCCAAGCCGTTCTCCGGCTGAGCCTCGCGCCCGACGACGGACGGCCGCTCCCCCGGGTGGGGGGAGCGGCCGTCCGGTCGTTTCCGGCCCCGGAGGGTCAGCCCGCGGCGCGGCGGTACTTGCGCACCGACAGCCAGGAGAACAGCACCGTGATGATCAGCGACCAGCCGATCGACACCAGCACGGCGTGCTGCATCGGCCAGACGTCGGGGGCGAGGCCGAGCTGGTTGCCGAACAGGCTGCGGCAGGCCTGCACGGTGGCGGAGAACGGGTTCCAGTAGGCGATCGGCTGCAGCCAGCCCGGCATCGAGCTGACCGGCACGAAGGCGTTGGAGATGAAGGTCAGCGGGAACAGCCAGATCAGGCCGGCCGAGGTGGCGGCCTCGGGGCTGCGCACCGACAGGCCGATCAGCGCGCCGATCCAGGAGAACGCGTAGCCGAGCAGCAGCAGCAGGCCGAACGCGGCGAGCGCCTTCAGGAAGCCGTCGTGGATCCGCCAGCCGACCAGCAGCGCGACCAGGGCGAGCACCACCACGGTGATCGCGGTCTGCACCAGGTCGGCGAGGGTGCGGCCGGTGAGCACCGCGGCGCGGGACATCGGCAGCGAGCGGAACCGGTCGACCAGGCCCTTGGTCATGTCCTCCGCGATGCCGGCCGAGGCGCCGGCCACCGCGAAGGTGACGGTCTGCGCGAAGATGCCGGCCATCAGGTACTCGATGTACACCTCGTGGCTGGGCGTGGCGCCGGGGATGGCGATCGCGCCGCCCATCACGTACGAGAACAGCAGCACGAACATCACCGGCTGCATGAGGCCGAACACCACGATCTCGGGAATCCGGGTCATCCGGCGCAGATTGCGCTTGGCGACCACCCAGGAGTCGTGCAGCATCGCGGGCAGGCCGCGCCGGGGGGTGACGGGGACCGGGCCGATCGCCGCGTCGGGCAGTGCGGTGGTCATCTCAGGCGTCCTTCCCGTGGCCGCGGCGGCCCTTCTTCGCCGGGTGCTCGCCCTCGTCGGCGGTGTTCTCGTCCTCGGTGGCGTGGCCGGTGAGGGAGAGGAAGACGTCGTCGAGGGTGGGGCGGCGCAGGCCGATGTCGTCGATCTCGATGGAGCGGGCGTCCAGTTCGCGGATGGCGTCGGCGAGGACCTTGGCGCCGCCGCTGACCGGGACGGTGATCCGGCGGGTGTTCTTCTCGACGGCCGGGTCGCCCTTGGCGAACGGGGTGAGCGCGGCGATCGCCTCGGGGACCAGGTCGGGGCGGTGCACGACGACCTCGATGCGCTCGCCGCCGATCTGGGCCTTCAGCTCGTCGGCGGTGCCGCGGGCGATCACCTTGCCGTGGTCGACCACCGCGATGTCGTGGGCGAGGCGGTCGGCCTCCTCCAGGTACTGGGTGGTGAGCAGCAGCGTGGTGCCCTGCTCGACCAGGGTCTCGATGACCTCCCACAGTGCGAGCCGGTTGCGCGGGTCGAGGCCGGTGGTGGGTTCGTCGAGGAACATCACCGGCGGGCGGACCACCAGGGCGGCGGCCAGGTCGAGGCGGCGGCGCATGCCGCCGGAGTAGGTCTTGGCGGTGCGGTCCATCGCGTCGGAGAGGTTGAACCATTCGAGCAGTTCCAGCGCCCGCTTCTTCGCGTCGCGGGCGCTCATCTGGTAGAGCTCGCCGACCATCTGGAGGTTCTCGCGGCCGGTGAGGTACTCGTCCACGGCGGCGTACTGGCCGGACAGGCCGATCAGGCTGCGCACCCGGTTGGGGTGCTTGAGCACGTCGACGCCGGCCACGGTGGCCCGGCCGGAGTCGGGTTGGAGCAGGGTGGTCAGAACACGCACCGCGGTGGTCTTGCCGGCGCCGTTGGGGCCGAGCAGTCCGAGCACGGTGCCTTCGGGGACGTCCAGGCTCACGCCGTCGAGGGCGCGTACGTCACCGAAGGTCTTGACCAGGTTCTCGGCTTCGATGGCTGCCGCCATGGTCCTGCCTCATCTCCCTGGAGTCGGGGGGCGGAATCGGTGGACGAGTGCGTTTTGGGCGCAGATCACCCACTCTGTTACCCGAGCCCGCAGACGGCAAGCTCGCGATACATCGCAAGATGCTGCCATTCGCGATATATCGCGTCAACCCGATCGGGTGAGCCGGATTCCGGCGCCGCGGTTCAGTACCGCGGCTCAGCGCTGCGGCTCCGCGCCGCGGTTCAGTGCGAGACCACGAAGCCGTCCTCGCGCAGTTCCCCGATCACCGCCGCGCAGTGCTCCGGGCCCTTGGTCTCCAGGTGCAGGTCCACCTCGACCTCGGTCAGGCCCAGCTGCGGGTCGATCCGCACGTGCGCGACGTCCAGCACGTTGGCGTCGACCCGGGTCAGCACGCCCAGCAGGTCCGCCAGCGCGCCGGGCTTGTCGGCCAGCCGCACCCGCAGCGACAGGTAGCGGCCGGCCGCGGCCAGGCCGTGCCGCAGCACCCGCTGCATCAGCTGCGGGTCGATGTTGCCGCCGGACAGCACTCCCACCACCGGGCCCTCGAACCGGCCCGGCTCGGCCAGCAGCGCGGCGATCGGCGCCGCCCCGGCGGGCTCGACCACCAGCTTGAGCCGCTCCAGCCCGACCAGCAGGGCCCGGGACAGCTCGTCCTCGGAGACCGTCCGCACCCCGTCCGCCAGCGATTCCACCACCTCGAACGGGATGTCGCCCGGACGGCCGACCATGATCCCGTCGGCCATGGTGGAGAACCGCTCCAGCGAGACCGGGCGGCCCGCGGCCAGCGACGGCGGGTACGCCGCCGCGGCGGCCGCCTGCACGCCGATCACCCGGACGTCCGGACGCAGCGCCTTGATCGCGATCGCCACGCCGGCCAGCAGCCCGCCGCCACCGGTGCCGACCAGCACGGTGCGCACCTCGGGGCACTGCTCCAGGATCTCCAGGCCGACGGTGGCCTGACCGGTGATCACGTCCCAGTGGTCGAACGGGTGGATGAAGACCGCGCCGGTCGCGTCGGCGTACTCGCGGGCCGCCCGCAGCGCCTGGTCGACGTTGGCGCCGTGCAGCCGCACCTCGGCGCCGTACTCGCGGGTGGCGGCGACCTTCGGCAGCGGCGCGGCGAGCGGCATGAAGACGGTGGAGCGCACGCCGAGCAGCGCGGCGGCCAGCGCCACGCCCTGGGCGTGGTTGCCGGCGCTGGCGGCGACCACCCCGGCGGCCCGCTCCACCGGCAGCAGGCCGGCGATCCGCAGGTAGGCGCCGCGCAGCTTGAACGAGCCGGTGCGCTGGAGGTTCTCGCACTTCAGGTGGACGGGAGTGCCGGCCACCCCGGACAGGTACCGGCTGCTCTGCATGGGGGTGACCCGGGCCACCCCGGCGAGCATCTTCTGTGCGCCCCGGACGTCGTCCAGCGTGATCGGCCAGTTCTGCATGAAGATCAGCCTAGGTCCGGACGGTTCCGGTGCCGGCCCGGCGCGCGTACGCTGCTGGGCACGAGTCGCCCGCACCACCACGTGAGCCGCGATGAGCCCTTCCCTGCCCGACGTGCCCGACGCCCCCGATCCCGACCCCGATTGCCGACTCCCCTACCAGGTCGCGGTGTTCGCCCGGCGGCTCAGCGCCGTCGGGGAGCTCGACCGGGCCGCGTTCCTGTTGCTGGACCAGCTCGCCGCCGGCGGGCCGGCCAATGTGAAGACGCTGGCGGCCGCACTGGGCGTGGACTCCTCCACGGTGACCCGGCAGGCCGCACCGCTGCTGCGCGAACGGCTGCTGGCCCGGGTGCCGTACCCGGCGGACCGGCGGGCGGTGCGGCTCGCGCTGACCCCGCTCGGGGCCGGCCGCCTGGCGCAGGTGCGCGAGCGGCGGCGGCGGCTGATCGCCGAGTTGACGGCGGGTTGGACGCCGGACGAGCGCACGCTGTTCTGCGCACTGCTGGCGCGGTTCAACGATGGCCTGCGCGACCGGCGTTGAGCCCGGCCCGCCGCACCGCGCAGAACGGCATCGAGCCCGGGGCGGTTCAACGGCGATCCGCACGGCCGCCGTTGAACCGCCCCGGAACGGGTCAGCCGAGCGCCTGCTCCAGGTCGGCGAGCAGGTCGGCGGCGGACTCGATGCCGACCGAGATGCGCACCAGGTCGGCAGGCACCTCCAGCGGGGAGCCGGCCGCGGAGGCGTGGGTCATCCGGCCGGGGTGCTCGATCAGCGACTCGACGCCGCCGAGCGACTCGCCGAGGGTGAACAGCTGGGCGCGGTTGCACACGTCGACGGCGGCCTGCTCGCCGCCGGCCACGCGGAACGACACCATGCCGCCGAACGCCTTCATCTGCTTGGCGGCGACGTCGTGCCCGGGGTGGGTGGGCAGGCCCGGGTACAGCACCTGCGTCACCTTCGGGTGGGCGGACAGCAGTTCGGCGATCCGGGCGGCGTTGTCGGAGTGCCGGTCCATCCGGACGCCGAGGGTCTTGATGCCGCGCAGCACCAGCCAGGCGTCGAAGGGCCCGGCGACGGCGCCCATCGCGTTCTGGTGGTAGCCGACCTCCTCGGCGAGGCCGGCATCGGCGACCACCAGGGCGCCGCCGACCACGTCGGAGTGGCCGCCCATGTACTTGGTGGTGGAGTGCACGACGACGTCCGCGCCGAACGACAGCGGCTGCTGCAGGTAGGAGCTGGCGAAGGTGTTGTCGACGATCAGCCGGGCCCCGGCGGCGTGCGCGATCTCGGCGACCGCGGCCAGGTCGGTGATGCCGAGCAGCGGGTTGGACGGGGTCTCCACCCACACCGCGCGGGTGTTGGGGCGGATCGCCTCGCGGACCTTCTCCGGGTGGTGGGTGTCGGCGACGGAGAAGTCGACGCCCCAGCGGGTCAGCACCTTGGCGAACAGCCGGAAGGTGCCGCCGTAGGCGTCGTTGGGGATGACGATGTGGTCGCCGGGCTTGAGGAGGGTGCGCAGCAGGGTGTCCTCGGCGGCCAGGCCGGAGGCGAACGCGAAGCCGCGGGAGCCGCCCTCGATCGCGGCCAGGCACTCCTCCAGGGCGGTGCGGGTGGGGTTCGCGGAGCGGCTGTACTCGTAGCCCTCGCGCAGTCCGCCGACGCCGTCCTGCTTGTAGGTGGACACCTGGTAGATCGGCGTCACGACTGCCCCGGTCCGGGGGTCCGCTTCCTGGCCCGCGTGGATGGCGAGGGTCTCGAAGCCGTGGGAAAGCTGATGCTCGGTCATGCCATTGAGCCTAGTGCGGCGGACGGATCACGGGCAGCGGTTGGGCGGGTGCGTCGTGGCAGCACGTCAGGTTGCCGTTCCGTCACCTCAATCGCCTCGCAAAAGGCCAGGTCGTACCGCTACGATCTGCCAGCCGCACACATGATCGACACTTGGGGGCGCGGAATGTCCACCGAGCGCACCGGCATGCGCACATCCACCCGGGCCCTGCTGGCGGTCACGCTGCTCGCCGGGTTCTACCTGCTCGCGGCGGCCATCGTGGTCGGCCTGATCTGGCTGAACGTCGAACTGGTCGTCACCTCCGACCGCTTCCACTCGGCCATGGTCAAGCTCTGGCTGCTCAGCGCCGCCATCGCCTACCCGGTGCTGCGGGTGGTGTTCCTGACCCGCCGCAAGCGCGACGACAGCCACGACGGCCTGCCGCTGACCCGCGAGGAGCAGCCCGAGCTGTGGGCCCGGGTCGACCGGATCGCCGAGGCCACCGGCGTCCGCGGTCCGGCCGAGATCCGCCTGGTGCCGCAGGTCAACGCCGGCGTGTACGAGGAGACCAAGCTGCTCGGCCTGATCCCCGGCCGCCGCCACCTGATCATCGGCGCCCCGCTGCTGATCGGACTGACCGAGGCCGAGCTGGACTCGGTGCTCGCCCACGAGTTCGGCCACTACGCCAACAACGACGTCCGCCTGTCGGGTGTCACGGTGGCCGGCCGCACCGCCATCGGGCACACCATCGCCACCCTGCACCGCCGCGCCGACCAGCACGTGGCCGACCGGGCCGCCGAGATCGCCGACGACAACGCCTACCGGAAGGCCCGCGGCCGCAAGGCCAGCGACGAGGACGCCGGCAACGGCGGCATCGAGCGCTACCTCGCCAAGTTCTTCACCCTGTACGCCAAGCTGTACTTCCGGGTCTCCGAGTCGATCAGCCGCAGCCAGGAGTACGCCGCCGACCGGCACGCCGCCCGGATCGCCGGCCGCGACGCCACCGCCTCCGCGCTGCGCCGCCTCCCCGCGCTGGACGCCGCACAGAGCTTCTACCTGGACAGCTACGCCACCATGGGCGTGGGCGCCGGTCTGCTCCCGCTGCCCGGCCAGTTCTTCGGCGGCCTGGGCCGCCTGCTGGCCGACCCGGAGCGCCGCGAGGAGCTCGCCGAAATGGGCCTGGACCTGCCCGACGAGCAGCCCGACCCGTACGACTCGCACCCGCCGATCCGCCGGCGGGTCGCCGTGATCGAGGCCCTGCCGGACAGCCCGGGCCTGCCCGGACTCGGCGAGAACCGGCCCGCGCTGGGGCTGCTGCGCGACCCGCAGCAGCGGCTGGCCGAGCTGGAGACGCTGGCGCTGCGGCCGGAGGCCGCGCAGATGCGCCGCCTCGACTGGCCGGACCTGGTCCACGAAACGATGCTCGCCCACGCCCGCGAGAACGCCCAGCCCGTCCTGCGCGCCCTCACCGACAGCGGCCTGCACGGCACCGTCGAGGCGATGCTGGACGCACTGGACGCCGGGCGCTCGGAGGAGATCGCCAGGCGGCTGCCGCAGAGCGAGGAGGCCGCGCAGGCCACCGGCCGGGCCGCCCGCGAGTTCCACCGCCCGCTGCTGCGGAGGGCCCTGCAGTCGCTGACGGTGCTCGCCCTGGCCTCGCAGCAGCTGGCCCGCTGGGAGCTGTCCTGGGGCCACCCGGCCGCCCTGGCGCTGTCCGACGACACCGCCGAGCGGCTGCCCGTCGCACTGGACGCCGCGGTCGCCGACGCCCCGGACACCGCCCCGCTGCGCACCCTGCTCGCCGAGCTCGCCGCCCCGGCCGGCGTGCAGTCCTGACGTCCCGCCACTCCTGGAGCTGAACCACCCGATGGCCCGTCTGATCGTCATCGTCCCGCTGGTCCTGCTGGTCGGCTTCAAGCTGGCCACCTGGCTGATGGAACGCCGCACCGCCAAGCTGAAGACCGCCACCGAGGACGCGAAGGCCACCATCGCCCGGGTCGAGGAGGCCACCCGCCCGGTCATCTACCCGACCGACCACGGCATGCTCCACCGGGACGACCTGTTCGTCGACCCGGGCCTGAGCGGCCCGGACGTGGACGCCGCGCTGGCCGCGGTGAAGGACGGCGACTGGCGCCCGGCCGCCGAACTCCTCGCCGCGGCCGCGGGCGACCACGACCGCCGCCGGGGCCTGCTGCGCCGCTTCGCCGAGCCCGCCGCCGAGGACGACGCCTGGCTGCTGGCCTGGCGCGCCGAGCAGCCGGACAGCGCGGACGCCGCGCTGCTCGCCCAGGACGGGCTGATCGCCCTGGCCTGGAACGTGCGCACCAGCAAGCGCGCCCACCAGGTCACGTCGGAGCGCTGGGCCGCCTTCCGCAAGGTGCTGACCGACGCCGAGGCCGCCGCCGCCGAGGCCGTCCGGCTCGCCGACCCGACCGACCCGCTGCCGTACGTCCTGCAGATCCCGCTGGCGATGGGTCAGAGCTGGGACAACGAGCGCTTCCGGGCGCTCTGGCAGGAGATCGTCTCCCGCGACCCGCACAACTTCTCGGCCCACACCGGCGCCCTGCAGTACTGGTGCGCCAAGTGGAAGGGCAGCCACGAGCAGATGCACGCCTTCGCGGACGCCGCGATCGCCGCCGCCCCGGCGGGCAGCCTGCTGACCGCGCTCAAACTGGACGCGTACTTCGAGCAGTTCACCGGGGACAAGGACCCGTACACCTCCCCCGAGGTGCGGGCTGCCGCCGACGCGGTGATCGCCGACCTGGAACTGGCCGACCCTGCGGACCGCCACCGTGCCTACGCGCACGGCTGGCTGGTCTGGGTGCTGGCCCAGTCGGGCCGGGACGCCGACGCGATGCCGCACCTGCGCGCGCTCGGCCCGATCGTCCCCGAGCCGTGGACGTACTGGGAGAACCCGGTCGACCGGTTCGCCGACCGGCGGGTCTACATCGTCACGGCGGCCACCGCGCAGTGACCGCCGTGCCTGGCGCGGACGGCGCCGGGTCACCAGGATGGGAAGCGTCAGCCGCGCCCCCGTCGCCGAGCCCGGCGACGGGGGCACGGGGCGTTGTCGGCCGGAGGTGAGCCGTAATGGCCGGAATGATGCGGATGAGTCTGGACTCCCCCGAGGAGGTCCGCCCGTTCGAAGGCGGCAAGGGCCAGGTGGCGCTGGTGAACCTGAAGGCCGGCGGGGTCGGCCGGGGCGTGTTCGAGCCCGGCTGGCGCTGGTCGCAGCACGTGAAGCCGATCGCCGGCACGGACAGCTGCCAGGCCTCGCACGCCGGGTACGTGATCTCGGGCCGGATGCGGATCGAGATGGACGACGGCCAGGCCGAGGAATTCGGCGCCGGCGATGTGATGATCTGCCCGCCCGGCCACGACGCCTGGGTGCTCGGTGACGTGGCCTGCGTGGTCGTCGACTGGCAGGGCTTCACGGACTACGCGAAGCGGCAGTGACGATCCGGAGCGGTGAAGATCCCGAGCAGTGACGATCCCGAGCAGTGACGATCCGGAGCGGTGAACGCCCTCAGCCGGCCCGCCGCACCTCGTGCATGAAGCAGCCGAACCCGACGGCCCGCACGTGCACCACGGCGGTCTCCGGGTCGTCCAGCAACTCGGCGGCCAGCTCCGGCAGTTCGGCCGGCTCGCCGACCCGGCCGGCGAGGATCCGGCCGTCCGCGGAGTAGGCCCGCACCACCCGCTGCCCGCCGTGGAAGGCGTCCGGCCAGCCGCCGGCGAAGCCCTCGCACGGGTCGGCGTGCACGTACACCGGCCCGGTCTCCAGGTACGGGCCCGGGTCGCAGCCGGTCTCCTCGGCCCAGCGGCGCAGCGGCGCGTAGGACAGCAGGGTGATCCGCTCGCCGGCGCGGGCCCGGGTGAGGCAGCAGCGCAGCGGCGCACCGGCGTCCTCGGTGACGGTGACGGGGTGGCAGCGCCCGCTGTCGTCGAGCCGGCGCAGTTCGGCGAGCGTCCCGGCGGGGATGGCCCGCACGTCGAGGGTGGTGTCGGTGGTGTTCATGCGTCCCAGCCTGCGCCCGCCGCCCGCCGCGTTCCGGCGGATTCCGGACATCGCGTTGGAAGGCCCACGGCCCGCCGCAGCCGGGGCTGCGACGGGCCGTGGGGCGGGGCCGGGCCGACGGGGCGTCAGCCCTTGATGACGGCCGCGAAGTCCTTGATCTCCTGGAAGGACAGGCCGGCCGCGTTCAGGTTCGTGGCCTTCTCGCGGTCGACGCCGGCGGCGGCCAGCTCGGCGTACTGCGCCTCGGTCAGCGGGGCGACCGGGCCGTCGGCCCCCGCGGCGGAGGTGTCGTCGGCGGTGGCCATCTTCATGGCGATCTCCTGGAGCTTGCCCAGGTCGAGCTCGGCGGCGCCGGCGGGCGCGGAGACGGTCGGGGCGTCGACGGCGAAGCCGAGCCGCAGCGGGAGGTGCGCCGCCGGGTCGGGCTTGTCGGCGAGCTGCATCAGGTCGAAGGTGACGGCCTGCGCCTTGCCGCCCTTGATCAGCACGTCTGCGGCGAGCTTGCGGTCCGGCACCTTGGAGAAGTCGTCGGACGGGACCGGCGGGAACGCGGAGATGCCGGAGCCACCGGTGGCGCCGGTAGCCAGCTTCTCGAAGGCCTTCACCAGACCCTCGACCAGCGGACGGGCGGGCGCCGAGACCTGGATGACGTCGGCGTCACCGGACTTGCCCTTCTCCTCCACGGAGATGTTCTTCGACACCACGTCCTTGACCGACTTGCCGAAGCGCTCCAGCTCCGCCGGGTCGAAGCTCGGCACCGCGCCGAGCGCCGGGCCGTTGCCGGTGTCGGCGGACTTCTTCTGCTGCTCGCCGAGCTCCTTGGCCTTCTTCAGGTCCACCGAGACCCACTTGCCGTCGACGGCGTCCTTGAACGCCCCGGCCTCGGCGGGCAGCGAGCCGGCGAACTCGTCGACCCCCTTGGTGTCCTCACCCATGAGCTGGGCGATGCCGCGGGCGTCGACCTTCAGGTACATCTTGCCGCCGACCAGCCGGATGTCGGCGAAGGTCTTGCCGGACTTCTTGGTGCCCAGCGAGTAGGCGAGCGCCACGCCCTTGAGGTCGTAGTCGTTCACCGCGCCGAGGGAGTTGCCGGACTTGAACGCCTCGGTGTCCTTGAGCGGCTTGTCGGCGCTCATCGACACGTTCAGCGTCAGGTCGGAGAGGACGTCGGCGTCCTTCTGCTCGATCGGGTCGTCGACGGCCTTGCCGAACGCGACGATCTGGTCGGCCGTGGCGTCGACGGACAGCTGGAAGCCGACCGACTTGGCGTCGCCGAGCTTCTCGAACGCCCCGGAGAGCTTCTCGCCGGCGGTCAGCTGCTTGACGGTGCCACAGGCGGTGACGCCGGCGGCGAGGAGAACGGCGCCGGCGGTGACGGCTGTACCGGCGCGGACGGAGCGGCGAAGGGCGGTGTTGATGGCTGAACTCCTGTGCCTGAAAGCGGACGCGGGCCCGATCGGCCCTGCCGCGGAGGCAAGCTCAACACATCGACGCATCCCCCCGCATGCGAATTTTTTACCATCCGTTTAGGACATTCACCGGGCCGCCCCCACTCCCGCGCTCCGCCTCCACGGTGCGTCAGATCGCGCTGCCGGCCTTCCAGTCCGCCCAGGACATGTTCCATCCGTTCAGGCCGTTGGACGGATTCACCGTGCGGTCACCGGAGTTGACCACCTCGACCACGTCGCCGACCATCGAGCTCGCGAAGAACCGGGCCGCGCTGGTGTTCGGGTTGCTGCCGCCCTGCACGTCCTGCAGTGCGATGCAGCCGTGGCTGGTGTTGGAGTTGCCGAACTGCGAGGCCGCCGACCAGTAGTTGCCGTGGATGAAGGTGCCGGAGGTGGTGAGCCGCTGGGCGTGCGGCACGTCCGGGATGTCGTACTCGCTGCCGAGGCCCACGGTGGCGGAGTTCATCCGGGTCTGCTGGTAGCGCTCGGAGATCACCATCTTGCCGCCCCAGGTGCGGTGGTCCGGCGACCCGCCGATCACGGGGTAGGTGGCGGTGACCTTGCCGTCGGTGGTGACGGTGAGGGTGTCGGCCTTCAGGTCGGCGACCGAGACCTGGCTGCGGCCGACGGTGAAGGTGACGTTCTTGGACTGGGTGCCGTAGACGCCCTTGGCGCCGGCCACGTCCTTCAGCCGCAGCTTCAGGGTGACGGTGGTGCCCTTGGCCCAGTACTGCGCCGGGCGGAAGTCCAGCCGGGTGGAGTCGAACCAGTGGCCGACGATCTCCACCGGCGGGTCGGCGACCACGGTGATCGCCTGCTGGACGGCCGCGCGGTCGGTGATCGGCTTGTTGAAGTTGATCGACACCGGCATGCCGACGCCGACCGTGGAGCCGTCCTCCGGGGTGAAGTAGCCGACGAAGGTGTTGGCCGGGGAGGCGGTGGAGAAGCTCGCGTTGGCGTCCGCCGGACGCTTCTCCTTGTCCTCGGCGGCGGCCGCGACGGTGTACTGGGTGCCGCTGGCGAGCGCCGCGGTGGACGTCCAGCTCGCGCCGTCGGCGGCCGACTGTCCGGCTATCCGCTTGCCCGTGCTGTCGGTGACGGTGACCGAGGTGAGCGTGCCGTCGGCGACAGTGACGGTGACCGGCTCGGCGAAGGGTGCGGCGGTCGCGCCGTCGGCGGGGGTGATGGTGATCACCGCGACGGACGCCTTCGGGCTGACCGACGGGCTCTCGCCGCCGGCCGCCGGGGCGGTGCCGCCGGAGGCGGGCTTGCCGCCTCCGCCGCTCTGGCAGGCGGCCAGCAGCAGCACCGGGGCGCCGAGCAGTCCGGAGAGCACGCCGCGGCGGCTCCAGTTGCCGCCGAGCGGCCGCTCCTGCTTGTCCGCTGCGGTCACGTCCACGCTCCTCGGTGCCGAGATCACTCAAGATCACTCAAAAATGTGCAGATCATACGAGAGTACTCAACAGGCTGACAGAACGGACAAAGAAGGCCCGGTCCGGAAACTCCCGGACCGGGCCTGAGCGCGAGTCGCGCCGGGGCTCACTGCACCTCGTACTCGTCCCAGCCCTCGTCGTCCGGGTCGTAGTCGGTGGTGGCGGACTCCCAGGTGGCTGAGGCGAGCTCCACCCCGGGGACCTCGCCGAGCAGCGCCACCGGGTCGACGAAGTGGGCGAGCGAACCGGTCGGGTCCACCTCGATCGCCTCGACGGCCTGGGCGCGCTCCTCGTCGTCCAGGTACTCGTCGTCGGCGACCTGGGTCAGGGCGGCGACCTTCAGGGCCTGCTCGTCGGTGATCTCGGCGATCAGCTCGATGGTGAGGCGAACGTAGCGCGGTGCGTCCTGCTCGGGCAGGTCAGTGCTGGTCATGACTGCGAGCGTAGGGGGTCGCACGGCCATCGGGAAACGGCGGCCCGGCCCCCGCACGCGGCGAGGGCCGGCCCGGGCGTCGCCCGGACCGGCCCTGCCGCCTCCGCGTGCACTCCCCCACCCGGGAGTGCGCGGAAGCCGCGCCTCGCGACGCGTGAGCTGCCACGGGTGCCGTCGACACCCTGGGCCTGCCAGGGGCGGGACGACGGCGGCCCCCGCGGACCGGAGCCGGCGGTCGGATCAGGCCGACCGTCGGATCCCCGGTGACCGCGAAGGTCGGAGAGCCGCTCCCGCCCCCGCCGTCACCGTGTTCGGCTTCTCTTGCCGTGCCCACCACAATGCCGGAGCCGTGTTAACCCGATGCTGCGTGCTTGTGACGTCCACGTACCGGCGGGCGGGCACGGCTGACGCAACGTCAGTGGCCGGCCCGGGCGGTCAGGAAGGCCAGCAGGTCCTGGCGGGTGACGATGCCCTGCGGCTTGCCCTCCACCAGCACCACCACCGCGTCGGCCTTCTCCAGCACCGACATCAGGTTGGTCACCGACTCGCCGGAGCCGACCACCGGCAGCGGCTTGGACATCACGTTGTCCAGCGTGTCGGTCAGCTCGATCCGCCCGTTGAACAGGCCGTCCAGCAGCTCGCGCTCGACCACCGAGCCGACCACCTCGCCGGCCATGATGTCCGGGTGGCCGGCGCCCGGGGAGACCACCGGCATCTGCGAGACGCCGAAGTCGCGCAGCACCCGCACCGCCTCGGCGACCGTCTCGCCCGGGTGCATGTGCACGAACTGCGGGATGCCCTCGTGCTCCACCGCGTCCTTGCGGGCCAGCACCTCGCCGATGTGCGCCTCGTCGGCGGCGGTCGGCAGGAAGCCGTAGTCGGCCATCCAGTCGTCGTTGAAGATCTTCGACAGGTAGCCGCGGCCGCCGTCCGGCAGCAGCACCACCACGACGTCGTCCGGCCCCAGCTCGCGGGCCACCTCCAGCGCGGCCACCACGGCCATGCCGCAGGAACCGCCGACCAGCAGGCCCTCCTCCTTCGCCAGGCGGCGGGTCATCTGGAACGAGTCCTTGTCGGAGACCGCGACGATCCGGTCCGCGACCTCGCGGTCGTAGGCGGTCGGCCAGAAGTCCTCGCCGACGCCCTCCACCAGGTACGGACGGCCGGTGCCGCCCGAGTACACCGAACCCTCCGGGTCCGCGCCGACCACCTGGACCTTCCCGCCGGACGCCTCCTTCAGGTACCGGCCGGTGCCCGAGATGGTGCCGCCGGTGCCGACGCCCGCCACGAAGTGGGTGATCCGGCCGTCCGTCTGCTCCCACAGCTCCGGGCCGGTGGAGTGGAAGTGCGACGCCGGGTTCTCCGGGTTCGAGTACTGGTCCGGCTTCCAGGCGTTCGGGGTCTCACGGACCAGCCGGTCCGAGACGTTGTAGTACGAGTCCGGGTGCTCCGGGGCGACCGCCGTCGGGCAGACCACGACCTCGGCGCCGTACGCCCGCAGCGTGTTGATCTTGTCCGTGGACACCTTGTCCGGGCACACGAAGATGCACTTGTAGCCCTTCTGCTGAGCCACGATCGCCAGGCCCACACCGGTGTTGCCGCTGGTGGGCTCGACGATGGTGCCACCCGGCTTGAGCGCGCCCGAGGCCTCCGCCGCCTCGATCATCCGCATCGCGATCCGGTCCTTCACCGAACCGCCGGGGTTGAAGTACTCGACCTTCGCCAGCACGGTGGCGCTGATGCCCTCGGTGACCTTGTTGAGCTTCACCAACGGGGTGTCGCCGACCAGCTCGATGATCGAATTGTGGTACCGCACGGGGGTCCTCCCGGTCCATGGCAGCCCTGATTGCCGAAACCCCCAGCCTAGGGCCCCCTTCCCACCCACCGTGCCCATCCGTCCCATGTCTCCCACCCCACCCGAACAAACCGCTCCCGGCGGGGGTCGACACTCCGCCCCCGCCGAACAACAGCGCTCCGAGGGGGCACTCCGCCGCACAGTCTTCGGAAAGCGGGCCGGCGCCGCCCGCGGCGGGCCGGCGGCCTCGGGGCACAGCGGCTCCGGGCGGGTGGTTGGCGGAGGCGGGCGGTAGCGGATCGGGGTGAGCGGGTACGAGTGTGGGTGGAAGAGGAGAGGGGGTGGCCTGATGGCCGGCTCGCAGGCGTCGAGGGCGCGGGTGGCGCGGCGGATCGCCACCGCCGCAGCGTACGGCGGGGGTGGGCTGGGGCTGCTCGGGGTGGGGGTGGCGGGGGTGCTGCTGACCGAGAGCCGGATGGCGATCCGGGCGATCGGGAACCTGGGCGGCGATCCGCCGCGCGCGGACGGGCTGCACGGGGAGGCGTTCGCCGATCCGACGGACGGCCGGTCGCCGTTGGTGATGGCGTTCCTGGGCGATTCGACGGCCGCGGGCCTGGGCGTGCAGCGGGCGCAGGAGACGCCGGGCGCGCTGCTCGCGTCGGGGCTGGCGTCCGTCGCCGAGCGCCCGGTGCGGCTGTTGAACGTGGCGAAGTCGGGCGCCCGCTCGGGCGATCTCGCGGGGCAGTTGGAGCGGGCCCTGCCGCACTCCCCGGACATCGCGGTGCTGATGATCGGCGCCAACGACGTGACCAGGCACGCCCCGGCCGCCCGCAGTGTGCGGGAGCTGGGCGAGGCGGTGGGCCGGCTGGTCTCGGCGGGCTGCGAGGTGGTGGTCGGCACCTGCCCGGACCTGGGGACGATCAAGCCGGTGCGGCCGCCGCTGCGCTGGGTGGCGCGGCGGCTGAGCCGGCAGCTCGCGGCGGCGCAGACCATCGCTGTGGTGGAGGCCGGCGGGCGGACGGTCTCGTTGGGTTCGCTGCTGGGCCCGGAGTTCGCGACGCGTCCGGAGCTGTTCGCCGCGGACCGCTACCACCCGTCCGCACAGGGCTACGCGACGGCGTCGATGGCGTTGCTGCCGTCGGTGTGCGCGGCGCTCGACCTGTGGCCGCAGGACACGCCGTCCGCGGTGGGCGGGCCGTTGGAGCCGCAGGCGGTGCTGCCGGTGGCGGTGGCGGCCGCGGCGGCGGCGGGGCGTTCGGGCACCGAGGTGACGGCGGCGGGCCCGGCGAACGGGACGTGGCGGTGGGCGACGCTCAAGCAGCGGTTCCGGCTGGCGCTGCCCGGCGGCGAGCCGGAGCCGGAGGCGGTCGCGGAAGGCGGCCGGCCGCGGGCGATCGCGTCGGCCAATTCACATCCGGAGGCGGATGACGCCGGAGCTACCAAGCGGTAACTTTCCCGGGAGATCCACCGGATCGCGTCCCGAGGTCACTCAGCGAGGAGCCCGCCATGCCCGAAGCCGTCATCGTCAGCGCCGCCCGTTCGCCGATCGGCCGGGCCTTCAAGGGCTCGCTGAAGGACATCCGCCCGGACGACCTGACCGCGCAGATCATCGGCGCCGCGCTGGCCAAGGTCCCGCAGCTGGACCCGCGCACGATCGACGACCTGATGCTGGGCTGCGGCCTGCCGGGCGGCGAGCAGGGCCACAACCTGGCCCGGATCGTGGCCGTCCAGATGGGCATGGACTACCTGCCGGGCGCCACCATCACCCGCTACTGCTCGTCCTCGCTGCAGACCACCCGGATGGCGCTGCACGCGATCAAGGCCGGCGAGGGCGACGTCTTCGTCTCGGCCGGCGTGGAGACCGTCTCCCGGTCGATCCACGGCACCTCGGACGGCATGCCGGGCACCATGAACCCGCTGTTCGCCGACGCCCAGGCCCGCACCGCGCACCGCGCCGAGGTCGGCGGCGGCGAGTGGCACGACCCGCGCGAGGACGGCCTGCTGCCGGACGCGTACATCGCGATGGGCCAGACCGCGGAGAACCTGGCCGCGCTGAAGGGCATCACCCGGGCCGAGCAGGACGAGTTCGGCGTCCGCTCGCAGAACCTGGCCGAGGCCGCGATCAAGGCGGGCTTCTGGCAGCGCGAGATCACCCCGGTGACGCTGCCGGACGGCACCGTGGTGAGCGCGGACGACGGCCCGCGCGCGGGCGTGACGCTGGAGGGCGTGTCCGGCCTGAAGCCGGTGTTCCGCCCCGACGGCACCGTGACGGCCGGTAACTGCTGCCCGCTGAACGACGGCGCGGCCGCGCTGGTGATCATGTCCGACACCAAGGCGCGCGAGCTGGGCATCACCCCGCTGGCCCGGGTGGTCTCCACCGGCGTCTCGGCGCTGTCGCCGGAGATCATGGGCTACGGCCCGGTGGAGGCGTCCAAGCAGGCGCTGAAGCGGGCCGGCCTGTCGATCGGCGACATCGACCTGGTGGAGATCAACGAGGCGTTCGCGGCGCAGGTCATCCCGTCCTACCGGGACCTGGGCATCGACCTGGACCGGCTGAACGTCAACGGCGGCGCGATCGCGGTGGGCCACCCGTTCGGCATGACCGGCGCCCGGATCACCACCACGCTGATCAACTCGCTGCAGTGGCACGACAAGCAGTTCGGCCTGGAGACCATGTGCGTCGGCGGCGGCCAGGGCATGGCGATGGTCATCGAGCGACTGAGCTGACCGCGACGGGGACACCGTGACGGACGTCTCACCCGTCCGGAGTCACCGTCCGTAATTGAGGGCCGGATCACACTCCAGGTGCGATCCGGCCCGATTTTCTGCCTTCCGGGACCGAAATGTCGACGCACCGGATTGGATCAACTCCGCTGCGTGGAGCGGCATTACCCAACAATTTAAGGACAAGTAGGAAAGTCACTGGCAAATCGGACATCCGCCTCTGCAGTAACGGCCGCGAATACGGCAGTGTGGAGCCGTAACCCCGTTCCGCTCCTCGTTGGGAGTACGTTCCGTGAGCGTCGTCTACACCTCCCTGCTGCTGGCCCTGATCGCCCTGACCGCCGCCGTCCTGCTCCACCTCCGCGCCCTGGGGCGGAAGTTGGACGCCGCGCAGCCCACCGCGCAGCCCGCCCCGCAGCTCGACGAGGCGCTGATACGCCGCGCCGTGGCCGAGGCGCTCGCCGCCGACCGGGAGCGGGAGATCACCGAGGCCCGCGCGTTCTGGGCCGAGCAGGAGGCGCGCGCCGCCGAGGACGCGCCGCTGTTCGACACCCCGTTCACGGCCGCCGGCGAGGACTGGCCGATCTTCTTCCCGCGCCCGACCGGTCCGCAGGAGGCCGCCGACAACCACGGCGTGATGGACCCGGAGTTCGGCGAGGCGCTGCGGAACGCGCTGGAGGACCTGGTCAAGGACGGCCCTGCGGACGGCGGTTCGGCGGACGGCGGCCTGCGGGGCGGCGGCTTCCCGGCGCCCGGCGACAACAGTGACGTGAAGGCCCGCCGGGAGGCCGACCTGCTGGCCACCGGCCTGGAGGCCGGACTGCTGGACGCCGAGAGCGAGCCCGCGGCCGCGCCCGACCCGCGCCGGCACCCCTCGCACCCGGACTTCGTGCCCAGCCCGACCCCGTCCCGCGAGTGGACCGACGACCGGCTCGCCGCGCTCGCCGAGGAGCGGATCGCCCTCACCGACGTCCGCCCGGGCCCGCTCGGCACGTTGGACGTGTACGCGTTCGCCGACGGCACCACGCTGTGCGTGGCCCCCGGCGACCGGGAGGCGGCGTACCGGCTGATCGACGCCGTCCGGGCCGGCGAGGACGTCCGGCTGCTGGGCGGCTCGCGGTTCTCCGGGTCGTACTCGCTGACCTTCTCCACCGACGGCGACACCGTGTACGTGCTGGCCGACCGGGTGGTCGCCTCGATCTGAACCGCGCCCGAAGGGGCGTCGGTCCGCACGGCAGGGGGTTGCCCGGGCGGACCGGCGCCCCTTCGGTGTCCCCCCCGGCGGGCGTCAGGCGGTCAGCCGGTCGGTGTCCGCGACGTCGTCGAGCGCGGCGGCCAGCGCGTCGGGGCGGTCGGCGGCCGCGGCGGCCAGGTCGTGGCCGGTGACCGCGAGTTGGTCGCCGACGGCGAACGCCCCGCAGTCGGGGACGGGCAGCGGCGGCAGGCCCTCCAGCGCGCGGGCGGCGTCGGCCAGCCGGCCGGCCAGCGCGAGCACCGCGGCGGCCCGCGAGGGGTGGCCGGGGACGACGCCCAGCAGGCGGCTCTGCGGCATGGCCCGGAAGCGGTCGGCCAGCCGGTCCACGGCGGCGGTCAACTGGGCGGGGGCGGCGGGGTGGTGCTCGTCGGACATGGCCCCGAGGGTAGCCAAGCCGGGGCCGGAGCGAACGCGGCGGGCCCCGGAGGAGTGTTCCTCCGGGGCCCGCCGCGACTGTCCGGGCGCTGCGATCAGTCGTCGCCGCGCAGGATGGCGATCAGACGCAGCATCTCCAGGTAGATCCACACCAGCGACAGCGTCAGGCCGAAGGCGGCCCGCCAGGACTCGCGCTCGGGGGCGCCGTACCGGATGCCTTCCTCGATCTCGTTGAAGTCGAGGGTCAGGAAGAACGCGCCGAGGGCGATGCCGACCAGGCCGACCACGATGCCGAGCGGGCCGGAGCGGAACCCGAAGTCCGCGCCGAACATGGTGGCGACCAGGTTGACCAGCATCAGGATCACGAAGCCCATCGCGATCGAGACGCCGATCCGGGTGTACCGGGGGGTGACCCGGATCTTCCCGCTCTTGTAGGCGATCAGCACTGCCGCGAACACCGCGGCGGTGCCCAGCACGGCCTGGACGGCGATGCCCTGCAGCAGGGTGTTGAGGGCCTTGCTGAGCGCGCCGAGGAAGAAGCCCTCCAGGGCGGCGTAGGCCAGGATCAGCGCCGGGTTGACGCTGCGCTTGAAGCTGACCACCAGGCCGATGATCATCGCGGCGAACGCGGCGACACCGGCGATCGCGTACTTCTCGACCGGGACCACGAACCAGGCCACCGCGCCGGCGAGGACCAGCGTGAGCAGCGTCATCGCGGTGCGGGCGACCACGTCGTCCAGCGTCATCCGGCCGGTCTGGGCCGGGCCCGCGGCGGGGGCGCCGTACATCTCGGCGAGCTGCTGGTCGGTCAGCGACTGACCGCCGGGCCGGCCGTAGGCGTTGTCGGCGTACGGGTTGTTGGCGTACGGGTTGTTGCCGTACGCCGGGGCCTGCTGCCCGGCCGGCTGCGCGCCGAACCCCGCGTACTGGTTGTCGCGGGTGAAGGACCCCTCCCGCGAGAAGACCGGGTTTCTGCTTCTCATCACATTCCTTCCGGGGCGGCACAGCACCACCCATACAGAGCACAAGAGTAATGGTTTGGCAAAGTATTCCGCGTCAGCCGTGAGAAGGATCCCGTGTCGCCTGCGCGCGGACCCCTTGAGGGGGCAGGGTGGGGGACGCAACTGACACACGACCAGAAAGGCGGCCCCCCGGATGGCCGAGGAGCTGTACGCCACCCTGAAGACCAACAAGGGCGACATCGTGATCCGGCTGCTGCCGAACCACGCCCCCAAGACGGTCAAGAACTTCGTGGAGCTGGCGACCGGCGAGCGCCAGTGGATCGACCCGAACACCGGGCAGCCCAGCAACGCTCCGCTGTACGACGGCACGGTGTTCCACCGGGTCATCGAAGGCTTCATGATCCAGGGCGGCGACCCGCTGGGCAACGGCACCGGCGGCCCGGGCTACAAGTTCGCCGACGAGTTCCACCCCGACCTGGCGTTCACCAAGCCGTACCTGCTGGCGATGGCCAACGCGGGCCCGGGCACCAACGGTTCGCAGTTCTTCGTCACGGTCGGCGCGACCACCTGGCTGACCGGCAAGCACACCATCTTCGGCGAGGTCGCGGACGAGGCGAGCCAGAAGGTGGTGGACGCGATCGCCACCACCGACACCAACCCGCGCAACGACCGTCCGGTGCAGGACGTGGTGATCGAGAAGGTCGTGATCGAGACCCGCTGACCCGGGCCCGCACGGACAGCGCCGCCCGCTCCCGGTCTCCCGGGGGCGGGCGGCGCTTTCGTTCGACCGGCCGTCAGTCGGTCTTGATGCTGCTGAGGATGTCCATCCGGGAGGCCCGGCGGGCCGGCCAGAGGGCGGCGATGATGCCGACCAGCGCGGCCAGCAGGAGGAAGAGCGCCACGCTGCCGTACGGGACCGCGGTGGTCAGCCCGTTCAGGTCGGCGGCGAGCACCCGGGTGGCCGCCCAGGCCAGGAAGCAGCCGAGCCCCACGCCGATCAGGGCGCCGAACAGCGAGATCACCACGGACTCGATGCGGACCATCCGCTTGATGCCGCGCCGGTCCAGGCCGATCGCCCGCAGCATGCCGATCTCGCGCTTGCGCTCGAACACCGACATGGCCAGCGTGTTGATCACACCGAGGACCGCGACCAGCACCGCCATGCCGAGCAGGCCGTACATGATGTTCAGCATCGTCGTGATGATCCGGCTGAACTCGTCGACCTTGTCCTTCTCGGTGAGCACCTGGATCACCGGGTTGCTGCCGGTGGCCTCCTTGACGGCCTGCTTGAGCGCGGGGGTCGCGCCGTCCTTGCCCTTGACCAGGATCTCGGTGACGAAGGAGTCGGAGTCGTACTGGTCGATCAGCGTGTTGGAGGCGATGACCGGCGACAGGGCGTCGTTGCGTTCGAACACGCCGCCGACGGTGAGGTCGACCGTCTTGCCGCCGTCCACCTCGAGCTTGAGGGTGGAGCCCTGGTGGAGCTGGTGCTTCCCGGCGAACTCGTCGTTGACCAGAATCTGGCCCTGCTTGAGCGCACCGGTCGAGCCGGACGTCATGTCGACCTTCACCAGCTGGTCGAAGGCGGCGGCGTCGAAGCCCTGGACGGCCTTGCGGTCCCCGTCCATCGTCCACATCACGTTGCCGACCGGGCTGGCCGCGGTCACCCCGTTCGCCTTGGCGATCACCGGCGCGAGCTCGCGCGCCACCTCGTCGTGGTTGGCCATCGAGACCGTGTAGTCGGCCTTCATCGAGCCGGCGACGAGCCGGGTGACGGTGCTGGTGACCGAGTTGCCGATCACCGTCACGGCGGTGACCAGGGTCAGGCCGATGGTCAGCGCGGCCGCGGTGCTGGCGGTGCGGCGCGGGTTGCGGACCGCGTTGCGGCGGGCCAGCTTGCCGGGGGTGCCGAACACCTTGCCCAGCAGCGGGCCGACCAGGGCGACCACCGGCCGGGACAGCAGCGGCAGCAGGACGAACACGCCGATCAGGGTGAGCGGGGCGCCGAGCTCCAGGTAGGTCCGACCGCCGCTGCCCTTGCTGAACGCGCCGAGCAGGATCAGGGCGATGCCGCCGCCGGCCAGCAGCGCGCCGATCGAGTTGCGGACCACCAGGCCGCGCTGGGTGCTGGGCAGGTCGCCGCTGCTCATCGCCGCCACCGGGGGGATCCGGGAGGCGCGGATCGCCGGGATCAGCGCGGAGAGCACGGTGACCACGATGCCGGTCACCAGGGTGCCGATCACGGTGGCCGGGGCGATCACCAGCGAACCGGTGGGCATGCCGTCGTTCATGCTGGACAGCAGGGACTGCATGCCGGCGCCGATGCCGATGCCGAGCAGCAGGCCGGACACGGAGGCGATCACGCCGATCAGCAGCGCCTCGACCAGCACCGAGTTGGTGACCTGGCGACGGCTGGCGCCGACCGCGCGCAGCAGCGCCAGCTCCTTCAGGCGCTGCGCGATCAGCATGGTGAAGGTGTTGACGATGATGAAGATGCCGACGAACAGCGAGATGCCGGCGAACACCAGGAGCATGCTCTTCATGCCGGTGACCGACCGGGTCACCATCTTGGACTGCTCGTCCTTGAGCTGCTGGCCGGTCTCCAGGTCGAAGACGTCGGCGGGCAGCTTGGCCTTGGCCGCGTCCAGCAGCGCGCTCTCCGCGACGCCGGACTTCGCGGTCAGCGCGATCGAGCTGTAGTGGCCGGCCTCCAGCAGGCGCTGCTGGGCGGTGGCGGTGTCCATCAGCACCAGGGTGCCGCCGGAAGTGACCTGCGGGTCGTCCGAGGTGAACACGCCGGTGAGCGTGGTGTCCTCGGCGGCGCCGTTGCCGGCCACCCGGACCTTGTCGCCGACCTGGTAGCCGGCCTTGTCGGCGGCCTGCTTGTTGAGCGCGATCTCGCCGGTCGCCTTCGGGCCGCGGCCCTGCACCATCTGGTAGCGGGAGTCCTGGCCGGAGGCGTCCGGGGCGAAGTTGGAGCCCTGGGCGCCCCACGCCTCGCCGATCAGGTTGCCCTTCTTGTCGGCGACGGCGGTGAAGCCGGTGACCACGCCGCGGGCCCGCTCGACGCCCGGCAGGGCGGCGAGGTCCTTCACGGTGGCGTCGGTCAGCGCCTCGCGCTTCTTCTCGCCGGCCGCCTTCGGGCCGTTCTCGGCGCTGCGGGACCACTTGTCGGAGACCAGCACCGAGACGTCGGAGTAGCTCTTGGAGTAGCTGGCGCGGACGGCCTGGCCCATGGTGTCCGAGAACACCAGGGTGCCGGCGACGAAGGCGGTGCCCAGCATGACGGCGAGTGCCGTCATCAGCAGTCGGCCCTTGTGGGCCAGCACATTGCGCAGTGCGGTGCGATACATGGGGTCAGTCCTGGGGTGGTGTGGTCGGTCGGCTGCTGAGGGTCCGTCAGCTGGTGCGGCCCTTGGCGTCGAAACGACGCATCCGGTCGAGGACGGAGTCGGCGGTGGGGTTGGTCAGCTCGTCGACGATCCGGCCGTCGGCGAGGAACACCACGCGGTCCGCGTAGGAGGCGGCCACCGGGTCGTGGGTGACCATCACCACGGTCTGGCCGAGTTCGCGCACCGAGTTGCGCAGGAAGGACAGGATCTCGGCGCCGGAGCGGGAGTCCAGGTTGCCGGTGGGCTCGTCGGCGAAGATGATCTCCGGCTTGGAGGCCAGCGCGCGGGCACAGGCCACGCGCTGCTGCTGGCCGCCGGACAGCTGCGCCGGGCGGTGCGAGAGCCGGCCGGACAGGCCGACGGTCTCCACCACGCGGTCCAGCCAGGCCTTGTCGACCTTGCGGCCGGCGATGTCCATCGGCAGCGTGATGTTCTCCAGCGCGGTCAGCGTCGGCAGCAGGTTGAACGCCTGGAAGACGAAGCCGATCTTGTCGCGGCGCAGCTTGGTCAACTGCTTGTCCTTCAGGCCGACCAGTTCGGTCTCGCCGATGGTCGCCGAGCCGGAGCTGACCGTGTCCAGGCCCGCCATGCAGTGCATCAGGGTGGACTTGCCGGAGCCGGACGGGCCCATGATCGCGGTGAACTCGCCCTGGCCGAAGGAGACCGAGACGTTGTCGAGCGCGACGACGCGGGTGTCGCCTTCGCCGTAGACCTTGTTGAGACCGGTGGCGCGGGCCGCCGCCAGACCGGTGTGGGCTGCGTACGCGGTCGAGGTGCTCACGAAGGGGACTCCTGTCCGGGAGATGCTGGTTCGTCACTGGAGGGCGGCCCGCACGTACCGGCGACCGCTATCCCATCCTCTCCTTCGTGATCATGGAAATTCGTCGCTCCGTCGAACGGTTGCCGCCCCGCCCGCAGGCGTACGACCGCCGCCGGGCCCTCCTCCTCCGGTATGACTCAATCCCCGAGAGCGGCGGGTGGCCGAGAACCACCGAAGGGTGGCCGAAATGACAGACGCTTCGTCAGATGGCATGGAAGCATGACAACTTCCGTCCCTGGAAATATGCGAAACCGTCGCCCGGCCGACTAGGCTCAGTAATCGAGCTCAATGCGCTCCCAGGCCCAGATGGTGGAACGCAGACACGGGCAGCTTAAAACTGCTTGGCCGGAAGGCCGTGCCGGTTCGAGTCCGGCTCTGGGCACCAGCATGCATATATGCCGTGACCTGCGGTGATGGGCCGACTACCGGCCGGCCGGCCCGCTCGGCACCCCGAGCGGCGTGACACACCGTCACTTCGGCGGCCGTTCCCTCGCTTTGCGTAGCCCCGACGCGCACTCGCGCAAGGCGTCTCCGCACTCTGCGAATGAACACTTCGTTCACAACAAAGGGTTGACGTCGTCCCGTTCACCACCACATGCTGCTGCCATGACCGACACCGACCCGTTCGCTCCCCCGCACCCCGAGACCGCGCGCACCGAGCGCGTCTGGACCTCGCTGTTCCGGATCGCCGAGCGGCACGCCGCCACCGACGAACAGCGCCGCCGCCAGACCAACCCGGCGATGCTCGCCCCGCACGAGGCGGTCCGGCTGGTCGCCTTCCTGCTCAGCGGCGCCGCCCTCGCCGAGGACGGCGAACCGGAGGTGGACCGCGCCGACGTGACGGCCGCCCTCACCCTGCTCCCCCTGGTCCGGGCCGAACTCGACGAGTTGGAGGCCGGGTTGCTCACCATGGCCCGCGGCCGCGGGATGACCTGGCAGGAGATCGCGTTCGGCCTCGGCCTCGGCACCCCGCAGGCCGCCCGCCAGCGCCACGAACGCCTGAGCGACCGCACCGCGCCCGCCGACCAGGCCTGACGGCGGCCCGGAGAAGCCCGAAGGCCCCCACCCGGCGGGGGTGGGGGCCTTGGTCAACCGATTGCTGTACTCCGCCCGGCAGCAGGGCCGGCTGAGCACCACGGAGGACGTGGTCCGGCGGCGTTGCCGGGCGGAGGGCCTCCGACTCGTAACCCGAACTGGCGGGTCTGGTCGCCTACTTGCTAGAGGCGAGTTCCTTCTTCGGCTCGGCCGCGGCGGCCGGCTTCGGCGGAGCGGTCGCCTCCTGGAAGGCGTCGAACGGCTTCTCCATCTCGGAGAGACCGACGGTCTCGCGCTTGAGGAACATCGCCAGCGTCCAGTCGGTGAAGACCCGGATCTTGCGGTTCATGGTGGGGACCATCGCACCGTGGTAGGCGCGGTGGAAGTACCAGGCGAGGCGGCCCTTGAGCTTGACCTTGCCGAACAGGATCGCCACACCCTTGTGCAGGCCGAGGCCGGCCACCGCACCGAGGTTCTTGTGCTTGTACTCGGCCTGCGGGAAGCCGCGCATGCCGGCCACCACGTTGTCGCCGAGGACGGCGGCCTGACGGACCGCGTGCTGCGCGTTCGGCGGGCACCAGGCGCCCTCACCGGCGGCCAGGTCGGGGACCTGGGCGTTGTCGCCGGCCGCCCACACGTAGTCGAAGCCCTGGACCTGCAGGGTCGGCTTGGTGTCGACGTGGCCGCGCGGGCCGAGCGGCAGACCGAAGCGGTTGACGATCGGGTTCGGCTTCACGCCGGCGGTCCACACGATGGTGGAGGCGTCGAACTCCATGCCGTTCTTCAGCACCACGTGCTGGTCGACGCAGGAGTCCATCGAGGTCTCGATGTAGACCTCGATGTTGCGCTCCTCCAGGCGGCCCTTGGTCCACAGACCCAGGTCGGGGCCCATCTCGGGGAGGATGCGGTTGGCCGCCTCCACCACGACGAAGCGCATGTCGTCACGGCTGACGGTCTTGTAGATCTTGGCGGCGTCGCGCGCCATGTCCTCGATCTCGGCGACCGTCTCGATGCCGGCGAAGCCGCCGCCGATGACGACGAAGGTCAGCGCCTTGCGGCGGACGTCCTCGTCGGTGGTCGACTCGGCCTTGTCCAGCTGCGCCATGACGTGGTTGCGGAGGCTGATCGCCTCTTCCACCGTCTTCATGCCGATGCCGTGCTCCGCCAGGCCCGGGATCGGGAAGGTGCGGGAGACCGAGCCGGTCGCCACGACCAGGTACTCGAAGGGCAGTTCGTAGGACTCGCCGGCCGCGGGCTGGATGGTGGCGACCTTGCGGGCGTGGTCCACCTCGGTCACGTGACCGGTGAGCACCTCCGCCTTCTTCAGGGCGCTGCGCAGGGGCGCGACGAGGTTGCGGGGGGCGACGTTGCCGCCGGCCGCCTCCGGGAGGAAGGGCAGGTACGTCATGTACGACCGCGGGTCGACGACCGTGACGGTCGCTTCGCCGTAGCGCATCTTCTTGAGGATGCGCATCGCGGCATACAGGCCGACGTAACCACCGCCGACAATGAGGATGCGAGGACGCTCCGTGGTGCTCATATCCGAAAGTATCCACCCCCGCCTGATGGGCCGTTCGTGAGGCCCATCACAAGCTTCTGGACACCGGCTGCTACACTGCGCGCCCGCACTTTCGGCCCGTCGGCTCCCGCCGGCCCCCGCCGACCGCCCGCCGCGACCGGCGCGGCACCCAGTGCCTCGCTGAGCAGCAACGATCCTTGCGCCGCACGGGTTCCCGGGTGCACTTTCGATTTCTTCGGCGTGAACGACGGGTGGCCTGCGATCCCATGAACCACCCGCCCCGGACGCCTTCGGTCCCACATATCGGACGAACCGATCACCGCGCTGGGCCGAAAGGCCCGATCGCCATGTGAAGAAATTCACGAAGCTCGTTGTCGCGGCGCGCCGGGAGGCCCGCTCGGGGCCTCCCGGCGCGCCGGGGTCAGGCGATCGACCAGGCGATGCCGTCGAGGATGTCGTGCTCGGAGACCAGCAGTTCGGCGGCGCCGGTGCGCTCCATGATCTCCAGCAGGACCAGGGCGCCGGCCGCGATCACGTCGACCCGGCCGGGGTGCATCACGGGGACGGCGGCCCGCTCGGCGTGCGAGGAGTGCAGCAGCCACTCGGCGGTCTCCCGCACCTGCTGCACGGTCAGCACCGCGTGGTGGATCCGCTCGGAGTCGTAGCCGGGCAGCTCCAGGGCGATCCCGGCGACCGTGGTGACGGTGCCGGCCAGACCGACCAGGGTGGCGTCCCCGGTCAGCGGGACGCTCTCCGCGACGGCGTCCAGCGCGGCCCGGATGTCGGCCCGGGCGGCGGCGATCTGCTCCTCGGTGGGGTGCCCGCCCGCGAAGTGGCGCTCCGTCATCCGCACGCAGCCGATGTCCATCGAGTGCGCGGCCCGGACGTCCTGCTCGCCGAGCACGAACTCGGTGGAGCCGCCGCCCAGGTCGAACACCAGGTACGGCGGGCGGTGCGGGCCGCCGAGCAGCTCGCGGGTGGCGCCGGTGAAGGAGAGCCGGGCCTCCTCCTCGCCGCTGACCACGCTCGGGGTGACGCCGAGGATCTCCTTGACGCCCGCGGTGAACTCGGCGGCGTTCTCGGCGTCCCGGGAGGCCGAGGTGGCGACCATCCGGATCCGCTCCGGGCCGACCCCGTGCGCGGCGATGACCTCCGCGTACTCGCGGCAGGCCGCGAAGGTGCGGTCCAGCGCCTCGGGGTGCAGCCGGCCGGTCCGGTCGACGCCCTGGCCGAGCCGGACGATCAGCATCCGCCGGTCCAGGTCGACGATCTCCCCGGTCTCCGGGTCCAGGTCGGCGATCAGCAGGCGGATCGAGTTGGTGCCGCAGTCGATCGCGGCGACCCGGGTGCTGCTCACGACTCGTCACCCTCCACGGTGTCCTCGGCGTCCTCGGCGGCCTTGCGGGCGGCGGCCCGCTCGGCGGTCAGCGCCTCCTTGGCGGCGATCACCGCGGCGTGGTCCTCGGCCTTGGCGCGGTTGCGGACGACCCGCTCACCGGCGGCCTCGACCTCGGCGGGGCTGACGCACGGGCCCTTGGCCCACCAGTCCTCCAGCATGCCGATCGCCTCGTCGCCGAGCGGGTTGACGCCCTCGCCGGCCGCCAGCGAGTGGCCGACCAGCACGTGCAGGCACTTGACCCGGTCGGGCATGCCGCCGGCGCTGGGGAAGCCCTCCAGCACCTCGATGGCGTCCCGGCGGGCGATGTAGTCCTCGTGCGCGGCCCGGTAGGCGGCGGCGAGTTCCGGGTCCTCGGCGAGCCGGGCGCTCTGCTCCTTCATCACGCCGTCCGCCTCCAGGGTGCCGATCAGCGAGGCGGCCTTGGGGCAGGTCAGGTAGTAGAGCGTCGGGAATGGCGTGCCGTCGGGCAGCCGGGGCGCGGTCTCCACCACGTCCGGGTTGCCGCACGGGCAGCGGTGGGCGACGGCGCGCAGCCCGCGCGGCACCCGGCCGAGCTGGGCGGCGATGGCCGCGACGTCGTGGTCGGAGACAGGAGGGTTCTGGTTGCTCATCAGCAGTCTGTTCGTCGGATGGGGGCGGGTGGGGTGACGTGGCGTCAGGGCCGTCAGGGGACGGCGGGCGGTGCGGCGAGTGCGGTGTCGGCGGCGTCCACCGAGTCCCAGAAGGAGGAGTACCAGGGGCGGGCGGCCTTCGGGTGTCCGGTGGCGTCCGAGGCGGACTGCTTGTCGCCCGGCGCGGGCGGCGGGGCGACCGAGACGAACGGGGTCTCGCCCGGCAGCGCGTAGTGCAGCCGTTCCCGGGCCTGTGCCTTGACGTACTCCGGGTCCTGCCAGCGGGCCCTGGCCCGGCGCAGCTCGTCGACCTGCTGGCGGGCGTGTTCGGCCTTGGCCCGCTGGTCGGCGATCTCACCCCGCTGGGCGATGTACTGCCGGGCGGGGTAGGCGAGTATCGCCACCAGTGAGCACAGCACGAGCACCAGCACGGTGGCCCGGCTGGTGAAGCGCGGGCGCGCCGCCAGTCCGGGGATCCTCCACTTGGCCATCTGGTCGCCCCTCCTGCGCATGCCGGTGCCCCGGCCCACCCTACGCGGTGGAGGCCGGGGCACCGGTCACATCGAGCTCAGTGGCGGATCAGCCCTTGCTGTGCTTACTTGTCCGCAGGGCGGCTGTGCTTACTTGTCCGCAGAGCGGAAGCGCGGGAACGCGCCGCGGCCCGCGTACTCCGCGGCGTCGTCGAGGATCTCCTCGATGCGCAGCAGCTGGTTGTACTTGGCGACGCGCTCGGAGCGGGCCGGGGCGCCGGTCTTGATCTGGCCGCAGTTGGTGGCGACGGCGAGGTCGGCGATGGTGACGTCCTCGGTCTCGCCGGAGCGGTGCGACATCATGCAGCGGTAGCCGTTGCGCTGGGCCAGCTCGACGGCGTCCAGGGTCTCGGTGAGCGAGCCGATCTGGTTGACCTTCACCAGCAGCGCGTTGGCGGTGCCGGTCTCGATGCCCCGGCGCAGGCGCTCCGGGTTGGTGACGAACAGGTCGTCGCCGACCAGCTGGACCTTGTCGCCCAGCTTGTCGGTGATGGCCTTCCAGCCGTCCCAGTCGGACTCGTCCAGCGGGTCCTCGATGGAGACCAGCGGGTAGGCGGCGACCAGCTCGGCGTAGTACTCGACCAGCTCGGCGGCCGACAGGGCCTTGCCCTCGAACTGGTAGGCGCCGTCCTTGTAGAACTCGGAGGCGGCGACGTCCAGGGCGAGCGCGACGTCCTTGCCCGGGGTGTAGCCGGCCTTCTTGATGGCCTCGGTGATCAGGTCGAGGGCCTCGCGGTTGGAGTCCAGGTTCGGGGCGAAGCCGCCCTCGTCGCCCAGGCCGGTGGAGAGCCCGCGCTCCTTCAGCACGCCCTTGAGGGTGTGGTAGACCTCGACGCCCCAGCGGACGGCCTCGGAGAAGGACTCCGCGCCGATCGGGGCGATCATGAACTCCTGGATGTCGACGTTGGAGTCCGCGTGCGAGCCGCCGTTGAGGATGTTCATCATCGGGACCGGCAGCACGTGGGCGTTCGGGCCGCCCAGGTAGCGGAACAGCGGCAGGTCGCTGGCCTCGGACGCGGCGTGCGCGACGGCGAGCGAGACGCCGAGGATGGCGTTGGCGCCGAGCGAGGACTTGTCCGGGGTGGCGTCCAGGTCGAGCATGGCCTGGTCGATCAGGCGCTGCTCGGTGGCGTCGTAGCCGACCAGCTCCGGGCCGATCTGCTCGATGACGGCGAGGACGGCCTTCTCGACGCCCTTGCCGAAGTAGCGGTTCTTGTCGCCGTCGCGGAGCTCCAGCGCCTCGAAGGCGCCGGTGGAGGCGCCCGACGGGACAGCCGCGCGACCGGTGCTGCCGTCGTCGAGACCGACCTCGACCTCGACCGTGGGGTTGCCGCGGGAGTCGAGGATCTCACGGGCTACGACGACATCAATGGACGGCACGAGGCATCTCCTAGCGGAAGCGGATGTGTGGTCGTTACGCCCAGAGCCTAGCCGCAGACATGCCTGCGGCCACGCCCGGCCGGGCCCCGTCTCACCGTGTGGCCCGGCTACTCACTGGTAGTTCACCTGTTTGCCCGCCACCGGGCCGTTCCGGACGGCGCGAACTGCTCGGCGCGCGCCCGGAACGGACGGAGCGTCAGCCCGGCCGGCCGACGCTCCGCGGCGTCACATCGAGAGGACCTGCCCGGGGACGATCAGGTCGGGGTTGCCGCCGATCACGTCGCGGTTCGCCTGGAACAGCTGCTCCCAGCCACCGGACAGGTTCCGCGCGGCGGCGATGCCGGACAGCGTGTCACCGCTCTGCACGGTGTACTTCCCGGCGGCCTGCGAGGTGGTGGCCGGCTTCGGGGACTTGTGGCCCTGCTGCGGCTGCTGCGCCTTCGGGGTCTGCTGCTGCTGGGACTTCGGCGTCTTGGTCGACTGCTGCTGCTGCGTGGCCGGGCGCTGCTGCGAGCGGGAGGCGGTGTCCTGGGAGCCGCTGCCGCCGCCCTTGGTCAGGCCGGCCTTGCCCGAGCAGACCGGCCAGGCGCCGGGGCCCTGGGAGGCGAGCACCCGCTCGGCCACCGCGATCTGCTGGGAGCGGGAGGCCTGGTCGGCGCGGGACGCGTACTCGCTGCCGCCGTAGGCGCGCCAGGTGGAGGAGGAGAACTGCAGGCCGCCGTAGTACCCGTTGCCGGTGTTGATGGCCCAGTTGCCGCCGCTCTCGCACTGGGCGACGCGGTCCCAGGTGTCGGCGGGCGCGGCGGCCGCTCCGGTGGCGGACAGCAGGGGCAGGGCCAGGCCCACGGACGCCACGCCTGCGGCGGCGACGACCTTCTCGGCCTTGGTACTACGGCGGTGACGGCCGGAACCGGTGAACAGCATGGGACTTCCTCTCCGCACGCCTGCGAGGTGAGCTGTCGGGTTCGGACCGGGAGGCTGGCCCGGCCGCCGGGGAGCGGGGACGCGACTGCGTCCGCTCCCGGGCGGCTTCACCCCAAGCCGTCGGAACTGCTACGGCGTTCACACCTGGGTCCCCCGCTCCTGTCCGAATTCCTGGTCGGTGTCCCGAGGGCGCGGTGGACAGGACTCGGCGTGCCGCGTTCGGGGCCCACGGCTGCGGGCAGATCGGAGAGTAAGCAGAGCTGATGAGCAATCACAAGCTCATATCACCGGTATCACGCCGAAATTACGGACCTTCACATCTCGTGCACAAACCGTCCATGTATGTCCGCATTCGCCCGTCCGGGGGCGCACGCGCGCCCCCGGCACGACAGTTGGCGATCCCGCGCGGGAGCAGGTCGGCCGCGGTCGAAACCGGGGTCAGCGGGGCGTGAAGGAGACCGGGAGCTCCCGCAGCCCGCGCATGATCAGCCCGCCCCGCCAACGGAGTTCGGCCGGATCGGCGGCGAGCTGGAGGTCCGGCAGCCGTGTCAGCAGTGTGCCTATCGCGCGCTGCCCTTCGAGCCGGGCGAGCGGCGCGCCGATGCAGTAGTGGATCCCGTGCCCGAAACCGAGGTGCGGATTGTCCGCCCGGGCCAGGTCCAGGGTGTTCTCGTCGGAGAACCGGGTCGGGTCGCGGTCCGCCGCGGCCAGCACCACCAGCACCGGATCGCCCACCGGGATGTCCACCCCTCCGATGGTCAGCGGCCGGGTGGCGAACCGCCAGGTCGCCAGCTCCACCGGGCCGTCGTAGCGCAGCAGTTCCTCGATGCCGGTCTCCAGCAGGCCCGACTCGCCGCGGGCCAGCGAGTCCTGGAGCAGGGTGCGCTGGCCGGGGTTGCGAAGCAGGGCGAAAAGTCCGTTTCCGACCAGGTTGATGGTGGTTTCGAACCCCGCGAAGAGCAGAATGAAGGCCATCGCCGCGGCCTCGTTCTCGGTCAGGTGCTCGCCGTGGTCACCGGCCCGGATCAGGCCGGAGATCAGGTCGTCGCCGAGGTCGGCCCGCTTGCGGTGGATCAGGTCGGCCAGGTAGCCGCGGATCTGCTTGACCGCGCGGCCCACTCCCCCGCGCTTACCGCCCGTGTGTCGGATCATCATGCCGGCCCAGTCGCGCAGGTCGTCCTGGTCCTCGGCGGGGACGCCCAGCAGGTCGCAGATCGCGTAGATCGGCAGCGGGAAGGCGAACTCGTGGATCAGGTCGGCCTCGCCGCGCTCCGCGAAGGAGTCGATCAGCCGGTCGGTGAGCTGCTGCACCCGCGGTTCGAACTCGGCGACCCGGCGCGGCGTGAACGCCTTCGACACCAGGCGGCGCAGCCGGGTGTGGTCCGGCGGGTCGATGTTCAGCAGGTGGGTCATCAGGTCTGCCTGCCGCTCGCCCGGGATGCCCACCCGGCCGGTGCGGTGCGCCTGCTCGCTGTGGTGCGCCGGGTTCTTGGAGAGCCGGGAGTCGGCCAGCGCCTGCCGGGCGTCCGCGTACCGGGTGACCAGCCACGCCTCCACTCCGCTGGGCAGGGTGGTGCGGTGCACCGGGGAGTGCTCCCGCAGCCAGGCGTACGCCGGATAGGGGTCGGCCGCGAACTCCCAGGTGAAGAGTTGCGGGTGGGCGGCGTGGGGCTGATCTGGCATGTCTTGACCGTATCTGGAACCGCCGTCGCGTGAGTCTGGTCACCTGGCGGGTAATCCCTGTTGCGGAGCGTCGGGGCGAGCCTACGATCCTCCGATGAAGCACAGTGGGCGGCGTGCGGACCGCCCCGGTTTCGCTCTGAAAGGGGAGCAGGCCATGCGAGTAGCCGGTGCAGTGGTCGTCATCGCGGTGCTCGACGGGGGCGAGGGGGGCGACCTGGCCCGCCGGTTCTCCGCCGCCGGAGCCGCCGGCCTGCTCATCGCCGATCTCCGCCCCGGCGTCGCGGAGGACCTGGCGGCCGAACTCGACCGTCCCGGCTGCCCCGTGGTCGGGGTCTCCGGTGACGTCCACCACCCCGCCGACATCGCCGCGCTGGTCGACACCGCCGCCAAGCACCTCGGGCCGATCGACCTGTTCGCCGTCGCCGGCCCGGACGGCGAGCGGGTCGTCCAACTGGTCGAGCTGCCCGGTCACCTCGACCCGCTGGCCGAGGTGCTGGCCCTGGTCGGCGAGGCGATCGGCGAGGTCGTCCCGGCGCAGCGCCGCCCGGTCACGGACGTCCCGCTGGCCGGCTGACCTCCGTCAGTCCGTCTCGGGCAGGCCCTCCGCGGTCCGCACCGCCCGGCGGTAGCGCCGGGCCGCGGCCCGCAGGGCCGCGTCCACGTCCACGCCGTGGTCGTAGCCGCGCTGGGCGATCGCCAGCAGCAGGTCGCCGGCCGACTCGGCGGTGAGTTCGGCGGGCAGCTCGTACGGCGCGTCCGGCACCCCGGTGAACCGCGCGCGGCGCACCCGGGAGACCAGCTTCGCCGCGTAGGCCAGCGCGGGCAGGCCGGCCGGCACGCCGTCCAGCACCGATTCGCGCTGCTTCTCGGCGGCCTTCAGCTGCTCCCAGTTGGCCTCCGTCTCGGCGGAGTCCTCGACGCTGACGTCGCCGAACACGTGCGGGTGGCGGTACATCAGCTTCTCGACGATGTCGCCCGCCACGTCGTCGATCGAGAACGGGTCCTCGGCGTCCTCCTCGGCGATCCGGGAGTGGAAGAACACCTGGAGCAGCACGTCCCCGAGCTCCTCGCGGAGGGTCGGCCGGTCGTCCTCCTCGATCGCCTCGACCAGTTCGAACGCCTCCTCGACCAGGTACTTCACCAGGCTCCGGTGGGTCTGCTCGGCGTCCCACGGGCAGCCGCCGGGCGAGCGCAGGCGGTCCATCACCGAGACCAGGTCCAGCAGCCGGGCGCCCGGCAGGTCGTACGAACCCGGCAGCACCTCGATCTCCGGGTGCTCGCCTGCCTCCTCCACCGCGATCCGGGCCAGCGCGTCGGTCAGCCCCGGGTCGCCGTCCGGGCTCTCCAGCCACACCGCGGGGGCCTCGGCGAGCAGCTGCCGGGCCAGCGCCGGGGCGGTGCCCCGTTCGACCAGCCGGGGCTCGACGCCGGCGGCGCGCAGCGCGGGCAGCTGCGGGTGGTCGGCGACGCCGACCAGCACCACGGGCGCCGAGCGGAGGGCCTCCCAGGCCGGCCAGCCGAGCAGGCCGGGTGCGACGCGGTGGGTGGTGGTGAGCAGGATCAGCTTCGGAGTGTCCACGGCACCGAACCTACAACGACGCCGGACGGGGCGGCCGAGCGGTTTTTCCGCGCGGGGCCGGTCACCCGGCGGGCTGCAGCATGACCTGGCGGGTGACGGCCAGCAGGTCGGCGGGCGTCAGCTCGGCCAGCAGCGCGGTGGCGTGCTCGATCAGCGCGGCGGCCGCATCGGTGAGCGCGGCGTCGTCCAGCGGACGGCCCGGCAGGGCGAGGCTGTCGGCCAGCAGGCTCTGCGCGACGGTGTACAGGTTGGCGCTGGCCGCCTCCCGGATGGTCAGCGACAGGTGCGTGGACGGCGCGCCGTCCTCGGCGCGGGCCCGGTGCGCGAACCCGCGCGGCACGTACAGCACCTCGCCCGGCTGCAGGACGGTCTCCAGCAGCACCTCGCCCGGGTCGCCGTCCTCCCGGTCGGGCACCCAGTTGCCGTCGGCCGGCCCGCCGTGCACCCACCAGCGCTTGGCCCCGGAGATCTGCACCACCAGCACGTCCGCGTCGTCGCGGTGCACCGGGCGGCCCTGGGTGCCGGGCGGGGTGTGGAACCAGAACGCCTCGACCTGCCGACCGATCTCCGCGGCCAGGCCGCGGGCCAGCTCGCGCACCCCGTCGTGCCACTGGTCGACGTAGCGCAGCAGCAGCGTCGCCTGCTCGTCCCGGATCAGCGCCCGCACGGCCGCGCCGTCGGCGTACCCCCCGACCACCTCGCCGAGCACCACCCGCGGCGGGCAGAACCGCTCGACGGGCAGGTGGGCGTCGCGCTGCACCAGGCCCAGGTACGGCACCTTCAGCAGGCCGTGGTCGAGCAGTCGGTCGAGTTCGGCGGCGGGCAGCACGTCCACCGGCGGGCGCGAAGGGCGCAGCACGGCCGGGGTGGTGCGCCACAGCTCGGTGCGGAACTGCTCCTCGTCCGCGACGAAGCGGCTCAGCCAGGTCTCGGTCATGGTCGGGTCTCCTCTGAGGCTCGGGCAGCGGGGTCGGGCGGCGGGTCGAGGCAGGTGGGTTCGGGCGGCGGGTTCAGGCGATGGGTTCAGGCGGTGGGACGGCTGCTGTACGCGGCGCGGCGGGCGGCGGACACCAGCTCGGCGGGGTCGGCGGTGGCGATCCGGGTGCGCAGGTGGTCGAGCAGCTGCGCGCCGGCCTCCAGCAGGTCGTCCTCGTCGCGGGGGCGGGCCGGCAGTTCGAGCCCCTCGGCGAGCAGGGTGCGCAGTTGGGTGCGCAGGTGGACGGCGCAGGCCTCGCGCAGCGCGATCGTCAGGTGCAGCGAGGGGCCGTCCTCGGTGGCGCGGGCGGTGTGGGCGTAGCCGTTGGGCACGTACAGCACCTCGCCCGGGTGGACGACGGTGTCCAGCAGGCACGGGCCCGGGTTGTCCTCGCGGACCGGCTGCCAGCTCGGCTCGGTCGGCCCGCCGTACACCTGCCAGTGCTTGTGGCCGCTGAGCTGGATGACCAGGATGTCGCCCTCGTCGCGGTGCACCGGGCCGTGCCGGCCGGGCTGCGAGTAGAACATGAACGCCTCGGTGAGCCGGCCCAGGCTCTCGGACAGGCCGGCGGTGAGCGCGCGCACTGCCGGGTGCCAGTGGTTGAGGTAGCGCAGCTGCAGCGTGGCGTTGCGGTCCCGGATCAGCGCCCGCACCCGCTCCGGGTCGAGGCACCCCTCCAGCGTCCGGCCGGCGATCACCCGCGGCGGGCAGTACTCCTCCTGCGGCACGGTGCCCTCGACGGTGAACAGCCCCGCGTACGGGTCGCGCAGCGTCCCCTCGTCGATCAGGTCGAACAGGCTCTCCACGGTGAGCACTTCGGTGGGCGGATCGGCGGGGCGGAGCACCACCGGGCCCTGGCGCCAGTGCTTGCGCAGGAAGGTCTCGGGGTCGTCGACGCAGCGTTCCAGCCAGTCCATGGCGGTGTTCCTCTCCGGTGTCCGGGTGGGGCGGGGAAGTCGGGGGCGGACGCGGGGCGCCGGCGGCGGCAGGGCCGCCGGCACCCCGGGCGTGGTGCGTGGATCAGATGACGTCCGGGTAGCAGGCGCCGCAGCCGTCCGTGGTGGCGTGACCGGCACTCACCGACGGCGCGGTCGCGGCCTGAGCGACGGCCGGCGCGAACACCGCACCACCCACCGCAGCGGCCACCGCCACCGACAGCGCCGCCTGACGGGCCAGCGCAGCGAACTTCGAAGCGGACTCAGTGGACTGAACACCCATGACAGAACTCCTTGTTGAGAGGGGGAACCGAGGATTGGCGAGCTGGATCAGATGACGTCGGGGTAGCAGGCACCGCAGCCGTCCGTGGTGGCGTGACCGGCACTCACCGACGGCGCGGTCGCGGCCTGAGCAACGGCCGGCGCGAACACCGCACCACCCACCGCGGCGGCCACCGCCACCGACAGCGCGGCCTGACGGGCCAGCGCAGCGAACTTCGAAGCGGACTCAGTGGACTGAACACCCATGACAGAACTCCTTGGAGAGAGGTGGAACCGAGGATTGGCGAGCTGGATCAGATGACGTCGGGGTAGCAAGCGCCGCAGCCGTCCGTGGTGGCGTGACCGGCACTCACCGACGGCGCGGTCGCGGCCTGAGCAACGGCCGGCGCGAACACCGCACCACCCACCGCGGCGGCCACCGCCACCGACAGCGCGGCCTGACGGGCCAGCGCAGCGAACTTCGAGGCGGACTCAGTGGACTGAACACCCATGACGGAACTCCTTGGAGAGAGGGGGATGAATCGGTAGGAAACGGGCAGCCGGGGCGTGTTTCGGCCCGGCCGCGGGTGGTGCGGGGGTCAGGCAGTCGGGATCCGCAGGGCCAGGGGTTCGGCGCCGGGGCGGCACTGGAGGTCGCAGCTGCAGCCCGGGGGCAGCAGCAGCCAGTGGCCCGGGAGGAGCCGGACGCCCTGCCGGGTTCCGGTGTCGTCGGGTCGGACCCGACTGCCGCCGCGGTGCTGGAAGAGCAGCAGGCTGCTGTCCTCCGCCGCGGTGAGCCGCCGGACGGGCCGGCTCGGGGCGGGTTCGACGGGGCGGCCGAGGTGGTGACGCAGGGTCTCGGCCCAGTGGGCGGCGCCCGACACGTCGTCGGTCCACAGGAGTGCCGGGCCGGTGCCGAGGCGGCGGTTCAGGAAGGCGACGACCTCGCGTTCCGGATCGGCCGTACGGTTCTCGTCCTGTCCCCACTGCATGTCGTCACCTCCGCCTCCGCTGTCCCGGCGGGGCCCGGTGTGCCCCGCTGACATCAATACTGCGGGGCCGGGGGGTTGACGCACAGTCACGGGTTGTCGGTCCCCGGCGGACGGTAACGGGACCACGTGACACGCGGTCGGCGCGCGGCAGGCGACGTCAGTCGTCGAGCAGGCCGGCCTTCGCGGCGGCGACGCCGGCCTGGAAGCGGCTCTCGGCGCCCAACTCGTCCATGATGTCGGCGATGTGGCGGCGCGCGGTGCGCAGCGACATGCCGAGGCGGCGGGCGATGGCCTCGTCCTTGAGGCCGGCGGCGAGCATCCGCACGATGGTGCGGTCGAGTTCCTGGGAGACCTGTTCGAGGCCGTCCTCGGCGGCGGCGGCGAACGGGCGGGCGAGCGACCAGGCCTGCTCGAAGATGTCGCAGAGGTAGGCGAGCATCGCCTCCTGCCGGACCACCAGTGCGCCCCAGGTGCCGTCGCTGAGCGGCAGGAAGGCGAGTTCGCGGTCGAAGACGATGAGCCGGCCGAACAGCTCGTGCGCCGTGCGGTACTCGGCGCCGAGGGCGGTCGCGGCTTCCACGTAGGCCTGGCTGGGGCCGTTGAAGCGCGCGGTGTGGTGGTAGAGGGTGCGCATCCGGACGCCGCGGCCGAGCAGGGCGCGGTCGCGGCGCAGTGCCTCCTCCATCGCGTCGGGCACCCGGGAGCCGCCGCCGGGCTGGCTGGTGATGACTTCGCTGCGGCATTCGGCGGAGGCCCGGTCGAGTGCGGCGCGGACGTTCAGCAGGTCGGCGATCACCTCGATCTCGCCGGCGCCGCCGGAGTCCCGGACGGCCTGGTGGAAGGGCAGGAAGCCGGCCACCCGGGCCTGGCGTTCGGCGAGTTCGGCGCGGCTGCGCTGGATCGCGGCCTCGACGGGGGCGGCGAGGGCGGTGATCGCGGTCTGCGGGGGCATGGCCCGCCAGCGTCCGGGGTCGGACGGGTCGGGCTGGAGCAGCTGCCAGGCGGTCAGCCGGTCCAGGGCGTCGCCGGCGGTGGCCGGGTCGAGCCCCTGGCGGGTGAAGTGCCCGGCCAGTGCGGCGGGGTCGAGGCGGCCGTGCTCCAGCACCCAGGCGTAGGCCGCGGCGTCGGCCGGATCGGGTACGAACTCGGTTCCGGCGCACGGCGTTTGGGCCAACAGGTCCATTTTCGTCCCCCGGTCGTCTTGCTGCCAGAGCAGTTGGTGAGGTGGCTGCACGATGGTTCGGGCACCCCGCGCTCGCCATGCTAGTTCCAGGCGCCGGCCCCGGGATCGGGAACCGGGCACCAAGATCCGTTCTTCACCGTTCCCAGGAGGACCTGCCATGAAGCGCTTCGCCCGCACCGCCGCGTTCGCCGGTCTGCTGCTCGCCCTGGCCGGCGCGGCCCCGGCGGTGGTCGCGGCGACGCAGTCCGCGCCGTCGGCGATGGTGCGGGCCGACGGCGCGACTCCGTCCGGTGACACCTCCTGGGGCGGCAGCTGCGAGCTGCCGCTGTGCCAGCCGGGGCTGTACTAGGCAGTGTCCTGGCGATCACGAGCGGAGCCAGATGACGAGCGCGGCCGCGGTGACGGTGCCGAGGTAGACGTAGCCGCGCTTGTCGAACCTGGTCGCAACCGCGCGGAAGGTCTTGAGCTTGTTGATCGCCCGCTCGACGGTGTTGCGCTTCTTGTAGCGGTGCCTGTCGAAACCGGGCGGCCGGCCACCCGCGCGGCCGCGTCGGACCCGGCCGGCAGCCTGGTCGCGCTTCTCCGGGATGACGTGCCGGATCCCGCGTCTGCGCAGGTAGCGGCGGGTTCGACGGTTGCTGTAGCCCTTGTCCGCACTGACGCTGTCCGGCCTGGTGCGCGGCCTGCCACAGCCGAGCCTCGGCACACGGATCCCGTCCATGACCGCCTCGAACTGGGTGCAGTCGGCGCACTGCCCGGGCGTGACGACCAGCGAGAGCACCCGACAGCGGCCGTCCGCGCTCAGGTGGATCTTGGTCGTGAACCCGCCGCGCGAGCGGCCGAGCGCCTCACCTCCCGCACCACCTCCGCCAGCCGGTCGATCAGTTCCGCCCGGATCCGAGCGGCTTTGACCGCCTGGGCGAAGCCCCCTTTGAGGGCGGGCGGCGGAGCGTGCCGGGCACCGGCCGCGTGGTGATGCGCGCGCACGGACGTCGAGTCGACCGACACGTCCCAGTCGATCTCGCCCGCCGCGTCCGCCCCGGCCTGGACCCGCCGCAGGAGCATCTCCCACGTTCCGTCCGCCGACCAGCGGCGATGTCGCTCGTGCACCGTCTTCCACGGCCCGTACCGCTCCGGCAGATCACGCCACTGCACGCCCGTCCGAATCCGGTACAGCACCCCGTTCACGACCTGCCGATGATCCCGCCACCTGCCACAACGCCCGTTGCTCACCGGCAGATACGGCTCCAGCCGCTCCCACTGGGCATCCGTCAGATCACTCCTACTCCCCATAGTCATATCAACGACTCAACTGATCGCCAGGACACTGCCTAGACGGGACCGGACCGTCCGGTCAGAGCGGGCGGACGTTCATCGGCAGCCAGTTGTCGGTGGTGTCGGTGAGTCCGATCCGGGCGGCGTCCCACGTGCCGTAGCGCGGGTTGACCTGGATGTGCAGGGCGGTGCCCGCGTCCACCAGGGCCTTGCGGATCGTGGCGTCGCCGGCGGCGCCGGTCGGGTCCTGGCCGCCGGCCAGCTTGGCGAGGCCGAGCTGCTGGCGGTAGAAGTCGTCGATCCCGCCGGCCGGCACGCCCTGCTTGACCCGCAGCAGCTCGGCCAGCTTGGCGTCACCGCCCACGGTGCGGCTGTCCGCGGCCTTGGCGGCGCCGATCTCGCTCGCGTCGACCGTCAGCCGACGTTCCGTCAGGGCCCGGCCGATGACCTTGTCGAGGATCAGGTCGTTGACCGCGTGCCGGACCAGCCCGGGCTGCTCGTTCGCCGCGGGAGCGCCGGCCTGCGCACCGCCGACCTCGCGGACCGCCGACAGCCTCGCCTGCACCTGCGCGATGGTGATCCGCTCGTCGCCGACCACCGCGGCGGCGCCCTGGTGCGCCGGTGCCCCGCCGCAGGCGGAGAGCGCGGCGGCGGCGATCGCCACGCCGAGGGCGGCGCGCAGTCGTCGGACGGTGCTGGTGCGGGTCACTGGGGCCTCCTGGTCGGTGGAGCGCGTTCCGGTGGTGCGTCGCGTTCGTGGCTGGGACGAACAATAGGGAGCCCCGCCCCCGGGTGCCAGACCCCGCGCGCACGGTGGCCCGTCCGGGATCGACCGCACCGGGGGCCCGACCCCGCTCCTGATCGACCGTCAGGTCGCGTACGGGTTGGTGGTGGTGCGGTGGGCGCCGAGCTGTTCCAGGTGGGTGCGCAGCCGGCGGACGTCGGGGTGGTGGGGGCCGTGGCGGCGTTCGGTCTCCAGCAGGAGTTCCAGCAGGGTCTGCCAGCCGGTCTCGGCGTGGCCGGTGGCGGCGAGCAGGAGGCCGATGCGTTCGCGCAGCTCGGGGGCGTGCGGGGAGCCGGGCGGGAGGGCCGCGAGGACGGCCCGGTACTCGGCGAGGGCGTCGTGGGCGAGGCCGAGCTGTTCCAGGCAGCGGGCGGCGTGCCGGCGGTGGTCGAGGGCGGCCGGGTCGTGCGGGCCGCGTTCGGCGGCCGCGGCGGCGGCCAGCAGGCGCAGTTCGGGCAGCGCCTCGCCCCAGTGGCGTTCGGCGAGCAGGGTGCGGGCCCGGATGGCGCGCACGGTGTGCACCAGCGGCGCGGCCTCGCCCTGCTCGGCGACGGCCCGGGGCAGCAGCCGGGCGGACAGGTCGAGCACCTCGGTGTGCCGGCCGGCCGCGACCAGGTCGGAGAGCCGGGCGCAGGCCCCCGCCAGCGTCTCCTGCCCGGGCCGCGCGGCCGGCGGCGGGACCACCGGCGGGGCCGCGGGCACGGGCGGCGGCGGAGGCAGGACGGCCCCGCCGGCGGGCCCGGGGTGGTGGGGGTAGCGGTACGGGTCCGCCGGGTCGGGGACGACCGGCAGCAGAGTGCGCGGCCGGCCCGCCGGAACGGGCAGCAGCGGCAGCAGCAGGGCGTGCACCTCGGCCGCGTCCGCAGGCCGCCGGTCGGGCTGCTTGGCGAGCAGCCGCAGCACCAACTCCTCCAGCACGGGCGGGACTTCCGCGCGCAGCGCACGCAGCGGCTGCGGCGGGTCGTCGACCTGGCGGCGCAGCACGCCGAGCGCGGTGGGCGCGGGGAACGGGGGGCCGCCGGCCAGCATCTCGTGCAGCATGCAGCCGAGCGCGTACAGGTCGCTGCGGCGGTCGGTGTCGGTGGCCATGGCCTGTTCGGGGGCCATGTAGGCGGGGCTGCCGATCGGGCTGCCGGTGAGGGTGAGACGGGTGGCGGCGGGGTCGATGGCGGCGGCGATGCCGAGGTCGAGCAGCACCACCCGCCCGTCCGGACGGACCATCACATTGCTCGGCTTGAGGTCCCGGTGGACCACCCGCGCCCCGTGCACGGCGGCCAGCGCGGCGCACAGCTGCCCGGCCACGGCGACGGCCCGCTCGACGGTGAACGGGCCCTCCTCGGCGATCAGGTCGGCCAGGCTCAGCCCGGGCACCCGCTGCATCACCAGGTAGAGCTCGTCCCCGTCGGCGCCCGCGTCGTACACGGTGACCAGCCCGGGGTGGTCGAGGGACGCGCCGATCCGGCACTCGCGCAGGAACCGCTGCCGCAGCAGATCGCCCTGGCTGTCGCCGCGACCGGCCGGGTACGGCACCGCGTCGGTGCGCAGCAGCTTGACCGCGACCGACCGGCCCAACTGCTGGTCCCGGGCGGCCCAGACCTGCCCCATCCCGCCGTGCCCGATCTTCTCGTCGAGCAGGTACCGGCCGCCGACGGTGCGACTCACGGCTGCCCGTCCCCGGCCTGACGGCGCAACAACTCACCGAGCTCGCGCAGCTCCGCGGCCCCGGTCGCACCGGTCGCACCGGCCGCGCCGGTCGGCGGCACGGCGGGCGGCACCGGCCGGGTGACGGCCTGCGGGTGGTCGGCGTACGAGTGGTCGGCGTACGAGTGGCCTGCGTACGGGCCGGCGGCGGGGTACGTCGGGGCCGACGCCGGGTACGGCTGGTAGGCCGGGTACGGGTACGGCGCCGGGGCGTCGACCACCGGCCAGAACCGGCGCTGGTTCATCACCAGGAAGTGCACCGGCGTACCGATCCACAGCGGGATCACCAGCAGCAGCGCGACCCAGGTGTTGAGCGTCCCGCCCGTCGGGGTCAGCCCGAGCGCCACGAACATCCCCAGCTGCATCAGCCCGACGACGACCGCGCCGACCAGGTCGGCCGGCCGCCGCCGCCCGGCCGCGAGCACCGCCGACGGCACCATGCCGAGGAACCCGAGGGTCAGCACCGGCAGCGCGGCGCACAGCAGCGTCACCCAGATCCGGTACGGGCCGGACACGGCGCGGGCGGGCATGGACGCTCCTCGACGACGGCGGGGCAGGTGCTGCGCACACGCTACCTCCACCGGGAGTTGCTGCCACGGGTCGAGTCGCGGAACGGCTTCGCCGATCCCGGTCGCGGGTCAGAGCGGCTTCGCCGCTCCTGCGGCGAGGGCGTCGGTGAGTGCCCGGGTCAGGGTGCGGGTCTCGGTGGTGGCGCGGGTCAGGGCTGCCTCGTACTCGGCGAGTCGGCGGAACTCCGCGCCCAGCGCCCGCTGCTGTTCGACGGGGACGCGCGGCACCTCGACCCGCCGGATGTCCAGCCGGCTGGTGGTGGAGGCGTAGCTGCTGGCCCGGCGGCCGGCACCGGTGGCGCGCAGCTGTCCGGCCAGGAAGTCCGGGTCGAGCAGGGCCGGGTCGGGCCGCAGCAGGTGCAGCCGGGCCCCGAGCGCGGCGTCCGCGTACGGGCTGCCGGGGTGCACCGCCTGGGCGCCGTCGCCGCCCAACGCGGGCACCAGCACGTCGCCGTGACGTACCGTCACCGTGCCTTCGGCGTCCGTGGCGGCGCTCGGTGGGGCGGCGGACTGCAGGTCCTGGTCGGTGAGCAGCGGGGTGCGGCCGCCGGGGCGGGCGGGGGCGCCCTGGCCGGAGGAGTGCACCTCCAGGGCGCCGGAGCGGGCCAGTTCGCCGATGCTGACCTGCGGGGGCGCGGCCGCGCCGGTGGCGGCGAGGACGGGCAGCGCGGCGTCCAGGTCGGCGAGCCGGGCGAGTTCGGCGGCCAGGCGGGTGCGCAGGGCGGTCAGCTCGTCGGGGGCGGCCTCGGCGGGCAGCGCGGGCAGGTGGCGGGCCGGGGTGAGGTCGGTCTCGTCGTCCAGCAGGTCGAGCGCGGGGACCGCCCGGGAGCGGCCGGGCCGGTCGGCGGGCAGCGGGCCGCCGGTACGGGCGGCCCGGTCGAACGCCTGCCACGCCGTCAGGACGTCGCTCCGGAGCGCGGCGCGGTCGATCCGCTCCCGGCCGCCGTCGGCGGCGGCGTCCAGCAGCAGCAGGTGCCGGAAGTCGTCGCCGGGCTCCGGTCCGCGCAGCACCCACACGTGCAGCGGCACCCCGTACGGCGGGGCGACGCCGGCGGGCAGGGCGATCACGGCGCGCAGCGCCCCCGAGCGGACCAGTTCGGCCCGCACCCGGCGGCCGGCCCGGCGGGACGCCACGGTGGGCGGCAGCAGCAGCACGGCCGTCCCGCCGGGGCGGGTGTGCGCCAGGCAGTGCAGCACCCACGCCAGTTCGGACTCGCCGCGCGGCGGCACCACCCCACCGGGCCAGCGGCTGTCGTACTGCAACTGGTCGTGGCCCCAGTCGCGTTCGTTGTACGGCGGCCGGCACAGCACCGCGTCGGCGGCCACCCCGGGGAAGGCGTCGGCGCGCAGCGCGTCGCCCGCGCGGACGTCCACCGGCAGCGGGCCGGGGCGGTCGGCGGGGGCGGCCAGCGCGAGGCGCAGCAGTGCGACGCCGGCCAGACCGGGGTCGGCGTCCTGCCCGAGGCGCGCGGCGGGCGCGGCGGCCAGCAGCACCCCGCCGGCGCCGCACGCGGGGTCCAGCACCGTCCGGTCCTCGCCCGGCGCGCCGGCCAGCGCGGCCAGCAGGGCGGCGGTCTCGTCCGGAATCGGCTGCTGCAGACGGGGGTTGGCCTCGGTGTACCTGGTCAGCAGTTGCTCGTACGCGGCGGCCGGACCGTTCTCCGCGGCCAGTCGGGCGAGCAGCCGGGCCAGGTCCAGCTGGGTGGCGCCGGCGATCAGCGGCAGGGCGAGAGTCGCGGCCGCGTCCGGACCGAGCAGCGCCCCGGCGGCGCGGCGCAGCGTCTTGGGCAGCGCGGTGGCCAGCCGGGTGTCCGACTGCTCGGCGAGCTCCGCCCACGCGGACGGCTCACGGTGCAGCAGGAGCAGCAGCGAACCCGCCTCCACCAGCGGGGCGACGGCCGATCCGGACGGGTCGCGGAGCGTCTCCAGCTGCTGCCAGACCCGTTCCAGCAGCGGCAGTTCGGCGAGTTTCCCCTGCGCCCGCAGCCACTGCTCGACCTGGTCGAGCCGGAACGTCGGACTGGTCTCGGTGCCGCCCGCGGGCCGCGGGAAGTCGACGTGACGACGGCGCCAGTTGGACACCGCGGCCCTGCCGACACCGGCGAGCCGGGCGATCTCGGCGGCCGTGACCTCGGGACTTTCCGACATGCGCGGGCTCCTCAGCAGCGTGGTGTGGCCACACAGCATAGCCAGGCCGAAATCCGGGAGCGTTCACACGTGAACAGAGAGGTTTCGTGAATCGTCATTGACACTGTTCACAGTCGAGGCTTTACTGGAGTCGTCGCCGGAACCCCGGCCCACCGCAGAAAACCTGGGGGAGAGACCCGCCATGCTTGAGTCGTCCGTCCGCATCAGCACCCGCCGCACCGCCGCCGTCCTCCTCGGTGCCTGCCTGCTCGCCGCCGCGACCGCCTGCGGCCCCGACAACTCCGTCTCCACCACCCCCAAGAGCGCCGCCTCCGTCGCGAACACCGCCTCCGGCGACCAGGGCAAGGCCGCCGCCTCGACCGCCAAGGTCGGCGACACCATCGGCCTCAAGGGCACCGAGAAGAGCAACACCGCGGACGTCACGCTGGTGAAGGTCGCCGACAACGCCGAGGGCGCGGACGAGTACACGAAGGCCGCCGACGGCAAGCGCTTCGTCTCGGTCCAGTTCCGGATCAAGGCCACCGGCAGCGCGGCCTACGCCGACGCCCCGGCCAACAGCGCGAAGGTCATCGACGACAAGGGCCAGGGCTACGGCTCGACCGTCGCCGAGACCAAGGCCGGCCCCGAGTTCCCCGTCCCCGCGAACATCGCCCCCGGCGAGACCGCCCTCGGCTTCATCACCTTCGAGGTCCCGGCGGACGCCAAGCTCGACAAGATCCAGTTCGCGCTGGACAGCGGCTTCGCGCAGCAGACCGGCCAGTGGAAGCTGTAAACGCCGAGGGGGGACGGAACAGGGGCGCGTGGGGGCACCTCCCCCACGCGCCCCTGGTGGCGCTCTCCCCGACTACCGCTTGAGGTCGTCGAACATCGTGCTCAGGAACTCCGTGCACCAGGACAGCAGTTCACGCCCCACCAGCGGCTTGCCGCCGATCCGGCCGCCGGAGCCGGGACGGGGGACGAGGAGTTGCTGGGCGGCGGACTTGATCTGGGTGCGGGGGTAGAGCCGGTTCAGGCGGAGCTGCTGGGACTCGCGCAGGTCGACCGGGCCGAAGCGGACGAAGGCGCCCTGGAGGGTGATGTCGCCGATGCCGCAGCGCCGGGCGAACAGTCGCAGGCCGGCCACCAGCAGGAGGTTCTCGACCGGCTCGGGGAGCTTTCCGTAACGGTCCGTCAGCTCCTCGCGGACCTGGGTGATGTCGTCCTCGGAGTTGACGGCCGCGATCGACCGGTACGCCTGCAGCCGCAGCCGCTCGCCGGGCGCGTAGTCGTGCGGGACGTGCGCGTCGACCGGCAGCTCGATCTTGACTTCGAGCGGCTCCTCCTCCGGTTCGCCGCCGCCGGCCTCCAGGGACTGGCGGAAGTCGGCGACGGCTTCGCCGACCATCCGCATGTAGAGGTCGAAGCCGACGCCCGCGATGTGGCCGGACTGTTCGCCGCCGAGCAGGTTGCCCGCGCCGCGGATCTCCAGGTCCTTCATGGCGACGTACATGCCGGCGCCCATCTCGGTGTGCTGGGCGATGGTGGCGAGGCGCTCGTGCGCGGTCTCGGTGAGCGGCTTCTCCGGCGGGTACAGCATGTACGCGTAGCCGCGCTCCCGGCCTCGGCCGACCCGGCCGCGGAGCTGGTGCAGCTGGGAGAGGCCGAAGGTGTCGCCGCGTTCGACGATCAGGGTGTTGGCGTTGGAGATGTCGATGCCGGACTCGACGATGGTGGTGGAGACCAGGACGTCGAACTCCTTCTCCCAGAAGTCGACCACCACCTTCTCCAGCTGGGTCTCCCCCATCTGTCCGTGCGCGGTGGCGACCCGCGCCTCGGGCACCAGGTCCTTGAGCCGGGCGGCCGCCTTGTCGATCGACTCGACCCGGTTGTGGATGTAGAACACCTGGCCTTCGCGCAGCAGTTCGCGCCGGACCGCGGCGGCGATCTGCTTCTCGTCGTACGGGCCGACGAAGGTCAGGACGGGGTGGCGCTCCTCCGGCGGGGTGGTGATGGTGGACATCTCGCGGATGCCGGTGACCGCCATCTCCAGGGTGCGCGGGATCGGGGTGGCGGACATGGTGAGCACGTCCACGTTGGCCCGCAGCTTCTTCAGCTGCTCCTTGTGCTCGACGCCGAAGCGCTGCTCCTCGTCGACGATGACCAGGCCGAGGTCCTTGAACCGGGTCTCCGAGGAGAACAGCCGGTGCGTTCCGATCACCACGTCCACCGAGCCCTCGAACAGGCCCTCCAGGACGGCCTTGGCCTCGGTGTCGGTCTGGAACCGGGACAGCGCCTTCACGTTGACCGGGAAGTTCGCGTACCGCTCGGCGAAGGTCGAGAAGTGCTGCTGCACCAGCAGCGTGGTGGGCACCAGCACGGCCACCTGCTTGCCGTCCTGCACGGCCTTGAAGGCGGCCCGGACGGCGATCTCGGTCTTGCCGTAGCCGACGTCGCCGCAGATCAGCCGGTCCATCGGGACGGACTTCTCCATGTCCGACTTGACCTCGCCGATGGTGGTCAGCTGGTCGGGCGTCTCGGCGTACGGGAAGGCGTCCTCCAACTCCCGCTGCCAGGGGGTGTCCTGGCCGAAGGCGTGGCCGGGGGCGGCCATCCGGGCCGAGTACAGCTTGATCAGGTCGGCGGCGATCTCCTTGACGGCCTTCTTGGCCCGCTGCTTGGTCTTCGCCCAGTCCGCGCCGCCGAGGCGGTGCAGCGTCGGGGCCTCGCCGCCGACGTACTTGGTGACCTGGTCGAGCTGGTCGGTGGGCACGAACAGCCGGTCGCCGGGGTGGCCGCGCTTCGCGGGCGCGTACTCCAGCACCAGGTACTCGCGGGTGGCGCCCTGCACGGTGCGCTGCACCATCTCCACGTACCGGCCGACGCCGTGCTGCTCGTGCACCACGTAGTCGCCGGCGGCCAGCGCCAGCGGGTCGATGGCGTTGCGGCGGCGGGACGGCATCCGACGCATGTCCTTGGTGGAGGACTTCTGGCCGGACAGGTCGGTCTCGGTGATGACGGTGAGCTTGAGGGCCTCGTCGACGAAGCCGTGCTCGATCGAGCCGCAGGAGACGTACACGACGTCCCGGGTGGGGGCCTCGCCCAGGTCGGCGACCAGCCGGGCCGGGATGCCCTCGTTGCCGAGCACCTCGGCCAGCCGGGCGGCCGGGCCGTGGCCCTCCGTCACCAGCACCACGCGCCAGTCGGCGGCCAGCCGTTCCCGTGCGTCGGAGATCGCCCGCGCGGTGTCGCCGCGGTACGCCTCCACGGCGTGCATGCCGAGCGTCAACGTGTCGGCATCGAACTCCAAAATCTCCGACACCGTCGAGTCACTGGTCGCGAACGGGCTCACCGACCACCAGGGCAGCCCGATCTCGGCGGCGTGCTCGCGCACGTCGGCCAGCGACCAGAGGGACGCGGCGGAGACGTCGATCGCCTCCAGGTCGATCGGCCGGTCGGCGCCCGCGGCGGCGGCCACCCAGGACGCGGCCAGGAACTCCTGGCTGGTGGCGACCAGGTCGGCGGCCCGGGTGCGGACCCGCTCGGGATCGCAGACCACCGCGATCGAGCCGGTGGGCAGCACGTCGAGCAGCAGCTCCATGTCGTCGACCAGCACGGGGGCCAGCGACTCCATGCCCTCGACCGCGATGCCCTGCGCGATCTTGTCCAGGATCTCGCCCAACTCGGGGTGCTGGGCGGCCAGTTCGGCGGCCCGGCCGCGCACCTCGTCGGTCAGCAGCAGCTCCCGGCAGGGCGGCGCCCACAGGCCGTGCTCGGCGATCTCCAGCGACCGCTGGTCGGCGATCTTGAAGTAGCGGATCTCCTCGACGTCGTCGCCCCAGAACTCCACCCGCAGCGGGTGCTCCTCGGTCGGCGGGAAGACGTCCAGGATGCCGCCGCGAACCGCGAACTCGCCGCGCTTCTCGACCAGTTCGACCCGCGCGTAGGCGGCGGCCGACAGCTTGCGGGCGATCTCGCCCAGGTCGTGCTGCTCACCGCGCTGCAGGGCCACCGGCTCCAGTTCGGCCAGGCCCTTCACCTGCGGCTGCAGCACGCTGCGCACGGGGGCGACCACCACCTGCACCGGGCCCGCGGCCAGGTCGTCGGCGCGCGGGTGGACGATCCGGCGCAGCACCGCGAGGCGGCGGCCGACGGTGTCCGAGCGCGGGGAGAGCCGCTCGTGCGGCAGCGTCTCCCAGGCCGGGAACTCGGCGACCGCGTCGGGCGGCAGCAGGGAGCGCAGCGAGGCGGCGAGGTCCTCGGCCTCCCGGCCGGTGGCGGTCACCGCCAGGACCGGGCGGCCGCCCTCGCCGGCCCGGGCGGCCAGGGAGCGGGCCAGCGCCGCGATCGCGAACGGCCGGGCGGCGGGCGGGCCGACCAGGTCGAGGTGCTGCCTGTGGCCCGTGGCCGCCGCCTCGATCGCCTCGGCGAGGGCGGCGTCCCGTACGACGACATCGAGCAGTCCGGACAGGCTCATACGTCAAGTTCTCCACGGCGGGGAGTGGCCCGGCAGCAGACGGCGGCCGGGCAGCGCGACAGTCCCGGAACGCGGTGCGCCCGGGGGGTGTCCAGCCTACGCCGCGCGGGGCCCGGGCACGTGGCGCGGCGTCCCGGGCCGGGGGCGTCGGGTCGACTCGCCGCTATTCGTACAGACTCGTCCAGAGATCATGCAGTCGACATACTCCTGTCACTGTCCGTCCATGGTCGCCGCGCAGGATGGTGTGCAGCGCAGGCCGCATCCAACCGTGGGGGATGGCTGCGGAAGCGCGATCGCACCTCGATGGGGGTCGGGAGTGCGAAGGCCGGGCGACCCTGGGTGGGGGCGCCCGTGCCACTCACGCCGGGACTCGCGGCGTCCGCCTGGGGCGGGCGCCGCGAGATCTCGGCGTCGGCACGCCGGCCTCCGGCCACTTCCGGCGAAGCGGCCCGCGCGACGGCCGGGGCTCCGTACTCTCATGTGAAGAAGGTGTGGGGACACCGGTCTTTTCCAGGGGGTTGGGTTCGTCATGCGCATCGTCATCGCAGGTCAGGGCTATGTCGGTCTCCCGCTCGCGGTCCGCGCCGCCGAGGTGGGCCACCAGGTCGTCGGGTACGACGTGGACGAACGCCGGATCAAGCGGCTGGCGGTCGGCGAGTCGTACGTGGAGGACATCCCCGGCGAGCGGCTGCGACCGCTGCTGGACGGCGGCCGCTACCTGCCCACCGCCGACCCCGCCGACGTCGCGGACTTCGACATCGCGGTGATCACCGTCCCGACGCCGCTGCGCGACGGCGTGCCCGACCTGTCGTTCATCGAGGCGTCCGCGAAGCTGCTGGCCCGGCACCTGAAGCGCGGCGCGACGGTGGTGCTGGAGTCCACCACCTACCCGGGCACCACCGAGGAACTGCTCGCCCCGCTGCTGGAGGCCGGCTCCGGGCTGCGCGCGGGCGCCGACTTCCACCTCGGGTACAGCCCCGAGCGGATCGACCCCGGCAACCCGCAGTGGAAGCTGGAGAACACCCCGAAGGTGGTCTCCGGCACCACACCGGACGGGCTGGCCGCGGTGGCCGGCTTCTACGGCCAGCTGGTGGAGCGCACCGTGCCGGTCTCCTCCTGCAAGGAGGCGGAGCTGACCAAGCTGCTGGAGAACACCTTCCGGCACGTCAACATCGCCCTGGTCAACGAGCTGGCGATGTTCGCGCACGACCTCGGCATCGACGTCTGGGAGGCCATCGACGCGGCCTCCACCAAGCCGTTCGGCTTCCTGCGCTTCACGCCCGGTCCCGGCGTCGGCGGCCACTGCCTGCCGATCGACCCCTCGTACCTGTCCTGGCGGGTGGAGCGCGCGCTCGGCCAGTCGTTCCGCTTCGTCGAGCTCGCCAACGACGTCAACAGCCACATGCCGGACTACGTGGTCCGCCGCCTCGCCGAGGCCCTCAACCAGCGCCGCCGCAGCGTCAACGGCTCCCGGGTGCTGCTGCTCGGCCTGGCCTACAAGAAGAACACCGGCGACGCCCGGGAGACCCCGGCCGCCCGGATCGTCGAGCTCCTCACCCGCCAGGGCGCCGAAGTCCGCGCCGCCGACCCGCACGTGGTCGCCGGCGTCCACGTCGCCGAACCGCACGACGCGGGCCCGCTCGCCGCCGTCCACCGGGTCGAGGCCACCCCCGAGGAACTGGCCGCCGCCGACGCGGTCGTCCTGCTCGCCGACCACGACGAGTTCGACTACGCCGCCGTCACCGCCCACGCCCAGTACGTCCTGGACTGCCGCCACCGACTGACGGGGGCGTCCGTCGAGGTGCTCTGAGCCTCATCGGCCTCGGGACGGCCGGCGCACCAGGACGGCCACGGCCGCCACCGCCGCGACCGACAGGCCACCGGCCGCCGCCCACCACGGCCAGTCCGCGCTGTCCTGGGCGGCGGCGGGGGCGGCGGGCGCAGCCGCGGGCGTCGAGGGGCGCGCGGGCGGTTGGACGGGGGCGGTGTCGTCGGCGTTGGTGAAGGTGAAGCGGCCCTGGAGCGGCGCCCCGTCGGCCGCGACGGCCCGCCAGACGACCTGGACGGCGCCCTTCGGCAGGCGGCCGAGCTTCTGCTGCACCTGGCCGTTCAGCGCGGTCGGCGTGCCGTCGGTGTACGGCGTCCCGTCGGTGCCGAGGACCGCGACGGTGGTGTAGCCGGGCTGCACCGGGCTGTCGAAGCTCAGCGTGACCACCGTCGGCGACTCGGCCGTCACGGAGTCCGCGGCCGGGCTGGAGGCGAGCAGCTGCGCGTGCGCCTGCGCCCGCGGTGCGGGCGCCAGGACGGACAGCGCGGCCAGCAGCAGTGCGATGAGGAACGGCACCGCCGCCGGGCGGGAGGGGACTCGGGGCTTCACACGGCAGTGGTCGGCGGCGGCCCGCGGGAAGTTCCCGCGAGATGCCGGGAACTTCCGGTCCGTGCGGTCCGACCACTGCGGTAACCGCGGGACACCACCACGCCTGCGACCGAGCCGAAAGCCGATGCACGCCATGCCGACCACCACCACCGTTCCGGGCCGCTCCCCCCGTCTGCGCCGCCTCGTCGCCGCCACGGCACTCGGGGCGATATCCCTCTCCGCGCTCGTCGCCTGCGGCAGCGGCGACTCGTCGTCCTCGGCCAAGGCCTCGCCGAGCGCGGCCGTCACGGCCGACGCGGCGCCCCTGACGGTCAAGGACCCGTGGGTGAAGGCCTCCGACACCGAGATGACCGGTGTGTTCGCCACCCTGGTCAACACCACGGGCGCCAAGGTCACCGTGGTGTCCGGCACCTCGACGGTGTCGGCGAAGACCGAACTGCACGAGGTCGCGGACGTGGACGGCAAGCCGACCATGCGGCAGAAGGCGGGCGGCTTCGTCATCCCGGCGAACGCGAGCCACGAACTCAAGCCGGGCTCCGACCACGTGATGCTGATGGGCCTGACCAAGGCCGTGAAGCCGGGCGACGAAGTCACCGTGACGCTGACCCTCGACGACGGCCGGACGCTGAAGTTCACCGCCGTCGCCAAGGCGTTCGCGGGCGCCAAGGAGGACTACAACGCCGGCATGACGAAGGGCTGAGCTCCCCATGGACAGCAGCCCCACCGACCTCGTCGCACCCGCCGCCGCCGCGGTCGGTCGCCGCCGGCTGCTGGCCGGCGGCGCGCTCGCCCTCGGCGGGGCGCTGGCCGGGGCCGGCGTCGGCGCCGCTGCGGCGGACCGCGGCACCGGGGACTCCCGGCCGCAGCCGCCCGGGTACGGCGTCCAGAAGATCCCGTTCCACGGGCCGCACCAGGCGGGGATCGACACCCCCGCCCAGGCCCACGCCGTGTTCCTCGGCTTCGACCTGGACGGCGGAACGGACCGCGCGGCCCTGGGCCGGATGATGCGGCTGCTCACCGACGACGCCGCCCGGCTCACCGGGGGCGCGCCGGCGCTCGCCGACACCGAGGCCGAACTCGCCGAGCTGCCCGCCCGGTTGACCGTCACCTTCGGCTTCGGCCCGGGCTTCTTCACCGCCGCCGGGCTGGACGACCGGCGGCCCGCTTCGCTGGCGCCCCTGCCGGTGTTCTCCATCGACCGGCTCCAGGACCACTGGTGCGGCGGCGACCTGCTGATCCAGATCTGCGCCGACGATCCGCTCACCGTGGCGCACGCCCAGCGGATGCTGGTCAAGGACGCCCGCACCTTCGCCCGGCTGCGCTGGGCCCAGCGCGGTTTCCGGCGCGGGCGCGGCGTCCAGGAGGACGGCGTCACCCAGCGCAACCTGATGGGACAGATCGACGGCACCGTCAACCCGGCGCCCGGCAGCGGCGTCTTCGACGGGGCGGTGTGGGCCGAGGACGGCCCGGAGTGGCTGCGCGGCGGCACCACCATGGTGCTGCGGCGCATCCGCATGGAGCTGGAGACCTGGGACGCCGCCGACACCAGGGCCAAGGAGTTCTCGATCGGCCGGACCCTCGGCACCGGCGCCCCGCTCACCGGTGCCGCCGAGACGGACCCGCCCGACTTCGCCGCCCGGGACGCGTTCGGCCTGCCGGTCATCTCCGAGTTCGCCCACGTCCGGCGGGCCCACGTGGCGGATCCCCGGCAGCAGATCTTCCGCCGCCCGTTCAACTACGACGACGCCCCGGCCGCGGACGGCACCCCCGACACCGGTCTGCTGTTCGCGTCCTTCCAACGGGACATCGCCGGGCAGTTCCTGCCCATCCAGCGCGCCCTCGCCGCGTCCGACCTGCTCAACCAGTGGACCACCCCGATCGGCTCGGCCGTCTTCGCGATCCCGCCCGGCTGCGCGCCCGGCGGCTGGATCGGCCAGACCCTGCTGGACTGACCGCGGAGAACACACCGCCCCGCTCGGACGGCTGCCGAGCGGGGCGGTGGCGTTCCGCGGCGCGGGGCTCAGCCCCGGCGCTGGATCCGGTCGCGGTTCGGGCGGGTGTCGTGGTTCAGCCCGTCGTCGACGATGACGATCTTGGGGACGATGCGGGTCTCCGCCTCCGGCTCGGCCGCGGCCGCCGACGGGGCGGCCGGGGCAGTCGGGGCCGCCGACGGGGCGGGCGGGGTCTCGGGCTTGGGGGGCAGCGGGTCCTTGGCGAAGCTGGCGGGCTTGACGGGCGGCGCCGGGGGCTCGGCCACGGTCGGGGTGTAGGGCTTGCGCGGGTCGGCGGCCTGCGGCTTGGCCTCCGGCCGGTCCTCGACGCGGTCGAGCACGGCGGTCGGCCGGTCCTCGACACGGTCGAGCACCGCGGTCGGCCGGTCCTCGACGCGGTCGAGCACGGCGGTCGGCCGGTCGACGGCCGGCTTGGGCTTCTCGACGGCCGGCTTGGTGGCGGTGGCGACCGGGCCCTTGGTGAGGTCGGCCTTCGGCGCGCCCGGCTTCCCGTCCTCGGGCTCCTCCTCGATCGCGCCGACGGCGGCGCCGGTGAGCGAGGCCAGGGTGCCCTTGATGTGGTCGAGGTGGGTCTGGACCTTGTCGAGGCGCTTGGTGAAGTCGACCTGCTCGCGCTCGCTGGCGAGCTTGATCCGGGCGGCCTTCTCCTTGGCGGCGGCGAGCTCGGCGTCGGCCTTGGCCTGGGCCTGGGTGTCGAGGCGGCGGGCCTCGGCGAGCATCGCCTCGCGGTGCTGCTCGGCCTCCTTCACCTTGGCCTCGGCGGCGGCGGTGATCTTGGCGACGACCGCGTCCGCGTCGGCCTCGGCGGTGGCGAACCCCTCGTCGGCCTTGCGGCGGCGCTCGGCGAGGGTGACCTCGGACTGCTCGGAGGCGTCGGCGGCGGAGACCCGGATCCGGGCGGCGTGGCCGGTCGCGGCGTGCACCACGGCGCGGGCCTCGGCGTCGGCCTGGGCGCGGATCCGCTCGGCCTCGGCGCGGCTGCGCTCGTCGGTGCCCCGGGCGAACCGGTCGGCGTCCTCGCGCTGCTTGGCGGAGAACTGCTTGGCGTCCTTGGCCGCGGACTCGCCGGCCTCGTGGGCGGCGTCCCGGGCGTCCTCGCCGGAGCGCTTGGCCTTGGTGTGGATCGCCTCGGCCTCGTTCTGCGCGATCTTCAGCAGGATCGCGGCCTGCTCGCTGAGCTCGGTGAAGTCGGGGTCGGGGGCGTCCTCGGCGGCCTGCTGGATGTCGGCGAGGCGCTTCTCCATCTCACGCAGGCCGGTGCCGAGCACGCTGAGACGTTCCCAGGCCTCGTCCCGTTCGCGACTGAGCGCGGTGACGGCCGCCTCGACCTGGTCGGGCGCGTAGCCGCGCCGGGAGACGGTGAAGCCGTACTGGGACACGGCGTCGCTCATTCGGCTGTTCTCCTCGTGCTCGCGGGCTGCGCAGCCCCGCCGGGTGCGTGGTTCGGTGGGAAGGACGGTCCGTCCCATTGACCTATTTTGCGCAGATACGAACGCAAACCAAACAGGCCGCCACCGCGCGGCCGGGCGAACCGGCCGTGCGGACGGGGCGAGGAATCGTCGGACATGCCTTACAGCAGGCCGTCCCAGAGCTGTTCGACCAGGACGGCCCACCAGCTCTCGGGCGTGTGCACGGCGGCCGGATCGGCCGCCAGCAGCTGGGCCTGGAGGTCGGTGGTCCAGCGGCCGGCCTGCTCGGGCGTGAGGCCGTGTCGCAGATGCCACATCCGAGCCAGCACGGTCAGGCAGCGGACGAACTCCGGGACACCCGTGTTGACGAACCGCGGCGGCTCGGCCGGGTTCTCGATGTCCACGGCGACCACCGCGGCGGTGCCGTACTGGACGCACAGCTGCCGGCCGTAGTCGTTGCCGAGCACCAGGTAGCCGCCGAAGTCCGGGCCGGGCGGCAGTCCGCGCTCGGCGGCCAGCTCGGCCAGCGTCGGGATCGGCCGGCCCTCCTGGGCCTGCGCCCAGAAGAACGGCGGGAACTCGCGCGGCAGGCCGACCCACATCAGGGTCTGGGCCACCGCGTCCGGCACGCCCTGCCGGGCCACCGCGCGCTGCTCGAACCGGAACACGCCCGGACCGAACAGCTGGCCCAGTTCGGCGGCCAGCTGCTGCGGCACCATCGGCGGCAGCGGCGGCACCGAGCCGGGCGGCGGCAGCGGCACCCGCTGGGTGCGCGGGCGCGGCGGCGCGGACACCAGCTGGTGCAGCTGCTCGACGTGCTCGCTCAGCACCGCCATGCCGGCCTGCCGGGCCGCGGTGTCCCGGCCGTACGGGGCGGTGTGGCTGATCCGCGCGTTCGGCCAGGACGCCTTCACCATCCGGGCGCAGTAGCCGCCGGGCAGGTCGCACAGCTCCAGGTCGGTGTGCACCTCCAGCACCTGGTCGGCGGGCACGCCGATCCGGCGCAGCTCCTGCAGCGCCTTCCACTCCGGGTGCGGGGTGCCGGGCTCGGACGTCATCACCAGGCTCCGCTCGGAGCCGTCCGGCGCCCGGTAGTTGACCACGGCGGTGGTGCCGGGGCCGATGGTCGGCACACCGGGCGGCGGCAGCGGGGCGGCCGGCGCGGGGCCGGGCCCCGGCGGCGGGAAGCCCGGCCCCGGCTGCGGCGGCGGCACGGGCGCGCCCGGGAACGGCCCGGGCGCCTGCGGCGGCGCACCCTGCGGCGGACCGGGGAACGGCGGCGGGGCCTGGAACGGGGCGCCCTGCTGCGGCCCCGGCGGGAACGGCGGCGTCGCCGGACCACCCGTCGGCGGCAGCTCGATCGCCGGGGCCAGCTGGGTCGCCTGGTACGCGACCGCGGCGGCCTCGGACGCCGGGGCGGCCGGCGGCGCGAGGGGCGCACCGGCGTCGCCGCGCAGCTCCGCGGGCGCGGGCGGCGGCGGCGCGCCGGGGCCGCCACGACCGCCGGGGCCCGGCACGGGGCCGCCGCCGGGGGGCAGCAGGTCGTTCGGCGGGGGCGGCGGCGGAGCGGTCGGGCCGGACCGGCCGAGCCCGACGGGCGCGGGGCCGCCCGAGGACGGCAGCAGGTCGTTCGGCGGGGGCGGCGGCGGAGCGGTCGGACCGGACCGGCCGAGCTGCACCCCCTGCGCGGGCGTACCGGGCGCACCGGGCAGCCCCATCAGCCCGGGCGGGCCGTCGGTGGCCAGCATGGTCGGCGCGTAGTCGATCGACGGCGCGGGCGCGTCCGGCGGAACGGGCGTGCCGGGGACGGGAGTCGACGGAGCGCCCACCGGGAACGGCGGCGTCGCCCCGACCGGCGCGGGCATCGGCGGCGGCACCGGCATCCCGGACACCGGACCGGGCGGCGGCACCGGCACCCCGGGCACGGGGGTCGACGGGCCGCCCACCGGGAACGGCGGCGGCACGGGCGTGCCGGGGGCGGGCGTACCGGCCGGCGGGAAGTGGTCGGGACCCTCCCCCGGGCCGGCGGCAGCCGCCACCGACGCGGGCGGCACCGGCGCGGGCGGCACCGGCGCGGGCGGCACCGGCGGCGCGGACAGCTGCGCAGCCTCGGCGGCCACCGCGGCGGCGCCCGCGTCCTGCAGCCACTGCGGCGGGCTGAGCAGGAATGACGTCGCCTCGACCGCCCCGCGCACCGGCTTGGCGGCACCGGCCGGGTTGGGCTCGGCGGGCGTCCCGTACAGCTCCTCGAACTGCCGGACCACCTCGTTGATCGGCAGCGGCGGCCAGAGCATGCTGACGCCGCTGTCGCGGGCGATCACCAGCCGCGGCGAGCTGCCGGTCCCGCCGGCGTGCTCGCTGCCGTCCACCGCCCAGCAGACGTAGCCGAGGTCGAACTCCCGGACCCGCACCTCGCGTTGGAGCGAGCGCGGCACACCGGCGTTGATCCAGTCCTCGGCGGTCTCCTGCGCCTGCGCGTACGTGGTCACCACGTCTCGTCCCACCCCTGTCGTTCGGTCAGTTCACCGGGACGGCGCGCGCGAAGCCGCCGTCCACCATGAGTTCGGCGACGGTCTCCAGCTCCGGGGGGCTGCCCGCGAGCCGCAGCAGGAAGGCGTCGAAGCTGTCGCCGCAGGGCAGCAGCAGCCGGGCCACCCGCTGCTCCGGGGACTCGTCCGCGCCCTCGTCGCGGGCGTCGTCGTAGGGCAGGAACCAGACCGAACCGGTCTGCTCGCCGCGGACCTTGAGGGCGAGCAGGCCGCCCTGCTGGTAGGCGACCGCCAGGTAGTCCTTGGTCAGGTGGTCGCGCAGGCACTTGTTGGCGTACACCAGGTCCTGGACGCCGTACTCCTCGCTGAGGGTGAGGAACGGCTGGTCGACCAGCAGGCCGAGGTCGACGTCCAGCGCGGCGCCGACCGGGCCGCGGCCGCCGGCCAGCTTCAGGAAGTCGCGGTACACCGGCGGCAGCGGGTGGCCCAGGCGCTGCTCGGCGCGCTGCACCAGGTCCTCGGTGACGACCAGCGGGTCGCCGCCGTCCTTCGCCAGCGGGAAGTGCACGGCGCGGCGCTCCTGGAGCGGGCGGGTGCCGCGCCGGGTGTGGTCGGCGGTGGAGATCGCCAGGCCGCCGTGGTGCCGCAGCAGCGCCTTCACCTCGACCGGGACCAGCTCCATCCGCCGCCAGCCCGCGGGGGCGCGGCCGACCACGTGGTGCCACGTCCAGCCGGGCGGAGTGGCGACGGCGGTCTCCAGGTCGGCCCACAGCTCGTGGCCCTGGGTGTAGAGCGCGGCGTTCGCCGACACGTAGTCGGTGAGCCGCAGCTCGTCCACGCCGAAGCCCTCCGGCGGGTCGGCGACCTCGGCGGCGGCGGCCGCGTACGGCGAGAAGTCCGGGTACCCGTGCTCGTCGACCCGCACGCCCCCGGGGTGCCGCTCGGCCCGGACCGGGTCCGGGAACTGCACCACCTGGCCCGCGTAGGCCGCGTTGGGCACGGCGGCGGTGCCGGGCCGACCTGTCGTCATCTGGGGTCCCCCACAGCAGAAGCCGAAATCCTCGGAGACCAGGGTAGGGCAACGACCGCCCGCGTTCGGGGTCACGGGGGTACCCGACCGAAGCCCGCCCGGCCGGGTACCGACGCCACGTCAGCGACGGCGCACCGCGGCGGCCAACGTCTCCGCCACCCGCACCTGCTGGCCCTCGGTGAGCTGCGGGAACATCGGCAGCGTGAGCAACTGCCCGGCGGCCCGCTCGGTGACCGGGAACGCGCCCTCCCGGTACCCCAGCTGCCGGAACGCCGGCTGCAGGTGGACCGGCACCGGATAGTGCACGCCCACTCCGATCCCGGCCTGCTGCAACTCTGCGAGCACCCCGTCCCGGTCCCGCTCGATCCGCACCGCGTACAGGTGCCAGACGTGCTCGTTGCCGGGCAGCGTCCGCGGCAAGGTGATCCCCTCCAGCCCGGCCAACAGCTTGTCGTACCGCTCGGCGGCCGCCCGCCGGGCCTCGTTCCACGCCGGCAGCCGCCGCAACTTGCTGCGCAGCACCACCGCCTGCAGGGTGTCCATCCGCGAATTGAACCCGAACCGCTCGTGCACGTACTTCCGCGCCGAGCCGTGGTCCCCGATCAGCCGCACCGCCTCGGCGAGCTCGGCCTCGTCCGTCACCACCGCGCCCGCGTCCCCGTACGCGCCCAGGTTCTTCCCCGGGTAGAAACTCGTCGCCGAGATCCGCCCCCAACTCCCCGACACCCGCCCGTGCCGCGCCGCCCCCTGCGACTGCGCCCCGTCCTCCACCACCGGAAGTCCGTCCGCGACCTCCAGCACCCGCTCCATCGGCGCGAGTTGACCGTTCAGGTGCACCGGCATCACCGCGACGGCCCGCCGCACCCGCTCGGCCGCCTGCTCAACGTCGATCAGCAGGTGCTCCTCGTCCGCATCCACCAGCACCGGTGTCAGCCCCGCCCGCACCACCGCCTCCGCCGTCGCCACGAACGTGTTCGCCGGCAGCACCACCCCGCCTCCGGGCTCCAACTCCAGCGCCCGCAGCGCAAGTTCGAGCGCATCCGTCCCGTTCGCCGTCCCCACGGCATGCCCGACCCCGCAGAACCCCGCGAACTCCCGCTCGAACGCGGCCACCTCGGGCCCCTTGATGTAGGCCCCGCTCGCCAGCACCGCCTCGAAGCCCGCACGGACCTCGTCGGCGATCTCGGCGTGGGAGGCGTGCAGATCGACCAGGGGAATGTCGTTCACTGGGTTCACCACCAGGGGCTCGGGGGGCACCTCCCAGCCCGCCCGGGCTGGGGGAGAACTGCGAGAAGCCGGCGGACCGAGATCGGAAAGATCGCGCCGGAGAGGACGACTTGCACGTGCGGGCGCCGCGAGCGGTCAGAGCGCTCCCTTCAGCGCGGCGACGACGCGCTCCTGCTGCTCCCCCGTCAACGAGTGGAACAGCGGCAGGATCAACGTCCGCGAGGTCAGCAGTTCCGTGACGGGCAACGGCACCCGCGCCGCCCCCTTGTACGGCGTCTCCAGATGCGCGGCCATGATCCCCCGCCGCGCCGAGACCCCCTCCGCCGCCATCGCAGCCAGCACCTGCCCCCGGTCCGGCGCCTCGTCCGGCAGCAGCAGCCACAGCGACTGGAAGTTGGACGTGCCGTACGCCGGCTCGGCCACCAGCCGCCCCGCGAGCTCCGCCCCCAGCAACTCCCGGTAACCAGCCGCGAGTTCGCGCCGTCGCGCGACCATCGCCGGAAGCTTCCCGAGCTGCACCAGCCCGATCGCCGCCTGGACGTCGGTCATCCGGTGGTTGAAGCCGATCTCGTCGTACGTCTCCAGCACGGCCGCCCCGCCCGTCCCGGCGTGCCGGTCCGCGGCCGAGACGCTCATGCCGTGCTCCCGCAACCGCCGCAGTCGGGCCGCGAGTTCGCCGTCCTGGCTGGTGACCATGCCGCCCTCGCCGGTGGTGAGCAGCTTGCGCGGGTGGAAGGAGAACGCGGCGAGGTCCGCGCCCGCCCCGGCCGGGCGGCCGCGGTGGACGGAGCCCGCGGCGCAGGCGGCGTCCTCGATCACCGCGATGCCGCGCGGCCGGGCCAGCTCCTCGATGGCGTCCAGGTCGACGGGGACGCCGCCCTGGTCGACGGCGATCACCGCACGGGTGCGGTCGGTGAGCAGGGGCGCGACGGTCTCGGGGGTGAGGTTGCCGGTGGCCGGGTCGACGTCCGCGAAGACGGGGGTCGCGCCGACGTAGGTGACGGCGTTGGCGGTGGCGATGAAGGACAGCGACGGGACGACGACCTCGTCGCCGGGACCGAGGCCGGCGCCCACCAGCGCCAGGTGCAGGGCGGTGGTGCAGGAGGAGACCGCGACGGCGTGCGGCACGCCCACGGCCTCGGCGAACGCCCGCTCGAACTCGGCGACGCGAGGGCCCTGCGCGACCCAGCCCGAGCGGACGGCTTCGGCGGCGGCCCGGGCTTCTTCCTCGCCGAGCCACGGGATCATGACGGGGATGGTGGACATCGGGTTGCTCCTTCGCTGGGTCGCGCCCACGGACAGGTCACTCGCTCGGCGGCGAGCCTTCCGGCAGGTTCCTTCCGTTCCGCGCCCCCGCTGTCTCGCCCTGCCACCAGCCGACCAGCCTCCGCAGCCCGTCCGTCAGCCCCAGCTCCGGCTTCCAGCCGAGATCGCGTTCGGCGGCGGAGATGTCCGCGAGCCGCCGGACCACGCCGCCGGCGGTGTCGCGGGCGGGCCCGTGCTCGACGTGGAGGTCCGACTCCATGGCCTCCAGCAGCGCGTCCGCGAGGCCGCGCAGGGAGACTTCGGTGCCGGAGGCGATGTTGTAGACCCGGTCGGTGACGGGGGCGGTGGCGGCGAGCAGGTTGGCGCGGGCGATGTCCTCGGTGTAGACGAAGTCCATGGTCTGGGCGCCGTCGCCGAAGATCAGCGGCGGCTGTCCGGCGGCGATGCGTTCCATCCAGCGGATGAAGACCTCGGTGTAGCGGCCGTGCACGTCCATCCGGGGGCCGTACACGTTGAAGTACCGCAGGGCGACGTAGTCCAGGCCGTACATGGCGTGGAAGCTGCGCAGCAGGCCTTCGTTGAAGACCTTGGCGGCCCCGTACAGGGTGTCGTTGTGGTACGGGTGCTGGCTCTCGGGCGTCGGGAAGACGTCGGCCAGGCCGTAGACGGACGCGGTGGAGGAGGCGACGACCTTGCGGACGCCGGTCTCGGCCGCGGCCTCCACCACGTCGAAGGTCCCGTCCACCATGATCTCCAGCGCGAGCCGGGGTTCGGCCGCGCACTGGGTGATCCGGATCGCGGCGAGGTGGAACAGCGCGTCGGTGCCGGGGGCGAGGAGTTCGCGCAGCAGGGCGCGGTCGCGGATGTCGCCGTCCACCACGGTCAGTCGGCCGGGGGCGGCGAGTTCGCGGGCGCGGGCCAGGTTCTCGGTGCGGCCGCGGACGAAGTTGTCGAGCACCACGACCTCGCGGGCGCCGGCCTCGATCAGTTGGTCGACGACGGTGGAGCCGATGGTTCCGGCGCCGCCGGTGACCAGACAGCGGGATCCTTCGAGCGGAACGGCGGCGTTCATCGGACTGCGGCCCTCTCCTGGGCGAAATCGGTGACGGGGACGGGGACGGTCGCGCCGCCGAGTTCGAGGCTGAGGGAGGCGGCGTGCAGCAGGCGCAGCACGCGCAGGCCGGCCCGGCCGTCGGTGAGCGGGCGGCGGCCCTCGTCGATGGCGGCGGCGAACTCGGCCATCACGTTGCGCAGGGCTTCCTGTTCGACCAGGGCGGGGGCGACCATGTCGCCGACCCGGTAGGAGATCAGGGCGCGGTGCCGGATGGCGTCGGTGAGTTCGTCGGGCGGGGTGAGGTCGACGCCGCGGTCGTGGATCGCCAGGCGGGCCTGCGGGTTGAGGTCGTCCCAGACCAGGGTGCGGCGGGAGCCGCCGATGAGGGTGGTGCGGACCTTGGTCGGGGAGAGCCAGTTGACGTGGCAGTGGGCGAGCGCGCCGTTGGACAGGCGCAGCGTCAGGTAGGCGACGCAGGCGCGGCCCGCGCCGATCGGGTCGGCGGCCTGGGCGCTGACGCCGACGGGTTCGACGCCGGGCGGCAGGACGAAGTCGAGGATGGACAGGTCGTGCGGGGCGAGGTCCCACAGCACGTCGACGTCCGGTTGGACGAGTCCGAGGTTGATCCGGACCGAGTCGAAGAACTGGACGTCGCCGATCTCGCCCGCGTGGACCAGTTCGCGGATGCGGCGCACCACAGGGGTGTAGCAGAAGGTGTGGTCGCACATCAGGACCAGGCCGCGCTCCTCGGCGAGGGCCACCAGGTCGGCGGCCTCCTCGACGGTGGTGGTGATCGGCTTCTCCACCAGGACGTGCTTGCCGGCCTCCAGGGCGGCCCGGGCCAGGCGGTGGTGGGCGGCGGCGGGGGTGGCGATGGCGACGGCCTGCACCCGGTCGTCGGCCAGCACCTGTTCGAAGGAGGTGGTGGCGGCGACGGTGGAGTACTCGCCGAGGACCTTGCGGGAGCGCTGTTCGTCCAGGTCGCACAGCCAGTGCAGGTGCAGGGCGGCGGTCTGTTGGGCGTTGCGGACCAGGTTCGGACCCCAGTAGCCGGCTCCGACGACGGCCAGTCCGATCCGCCGGTCGGGTGCTCGGTCGGTGCTGCCCGGTGTGGGCACGTGTTCCCCAGGCGCCTCGTGCGCCACGACGTTCGACCCCATTGCAAGACCCCCCTTGCCGCCGCGTCGCTCGAACGGTACCGGCCCGGCCGGGCCCGTCGAGGCACAATCGGAAAAACCGGTGAACGCCACCAGGGGCGCGCGGTACGGCAGTTCGGCCCTCCGTACACCCCAGTGCGCCCCCGTGTCGCACCCCGGCGCGGCGAATGACGGATCGGTTTGGCAGGCTGGACGCTTCGGGGTGAGGATTCACCGTCCGTCAGCAGACCCCCGGCAGCGGAGAACTGCCGGTGCGCCGCACAACGTCGAGGAGCAGTCATGGAACGGTCGGGCCCGCCGCCCGTGTTGCGCCACCAGCGCGACAGCCTGCTGCCCGCGGTGGCCGCGGCACTGATGCTGCGCGGCGGCGAGGTGCACACGCTCGCCGGGGAGAAGTCCGACCTGGCGCCGATGCTGCACCCGCTGGTCGGCGAGTTCCTGGCCGCGCTGCCGGTCGACAGGCGCGAGCGCTTCCTCGGCCGCTGCCCGGAGCCGGCGCTGCTGTCGCAGTACCTGGGGCAGGTCGACGGGTCCCGCTCGAAGCGGGCCTCGCGCAAGCCGATGACGGTGCAGGAGGCCCGCAAGGCACTGAAGGGGGCCCGGATGACCACGGTGCGGATCCGCGAGGAGGGCGATCCCGCGCACGGCACGCACGCGCCGCCGTGCCGTTCCTGCGCTCCGCTGCTGGATCATCTGAACGTGACCGTCGTCGCGGTCGCGCCGCCCGGCCGCTGAACCCGCCCCCCGTCCCCGTCCCCGAACCACCGGAGCACGTCCTGAACGCCAGCACCGTCCGCACCCAGCCCCGTTTCCCGGCCGACGTGGCCGCCGCCCTCAAGCAGGCCGGCTGGCACCCGGGCCGGTGGGAGATCCGTCAGGCCGAGCAGTGGGCCGATGCGATGGTCGCGCACGGCGGTCCGCAGGACCCGCAGCACTCGGTGTTCCCCGCCGCGATCGAGGCCTGGGCCGAGTTCGGCGGCCTGGCCTTCGACGTCCCGGGCCCCGGCCGCACCCTGGCCCGGACCCCGTTCCTGCTCGACCCGCGCTGCGGCCTGCACGCCCCGCGCACCCTCGTCGACCTCGGCCGCGCCCTGGACACCCGGCTCGCCCCGCTCGGCGAGGAACTGTACGGGCAGGCCCTGCTGGCCATCGACGAGCAGGGCCGGGTCTACAGCCTCGACCACACCGGCGAGTGGTTCCTCGGCCACAGCGTCGACCAGGCGCTGGCCACCCTGGTGCTCGGCCTGGCCCCGCACCGGCTGCGCACCGCCGAGAGCTGACGCCCAGTCAGTTCAGCGGCTCGACGGCCAGCCGCAGCCGGGACGGCAGCACCGCCTCGACCCGGAAGCCGCCGTCGTCCTCCGGCCCGGCGTGGAACATCCCGCCCAGCGCCAGCACCCGCTCGCGCATCCCGACCAGCCCGTTGCCGCCGCTCGGCAGCGCCACCGGCACGGCCGCACCACCGGGGCAGTCGTTGGTCACCGACACCCGCACCCCGTTCGGCACGTACGCCAGCAGCACCGCCACCCGCGCCCCGCCCGCGTACTTGTGGGCGTTCGTCAGCCCCTCCTGCACCACCCGGAACGCGGTCTGCTCGGCCTCCGCGACGTACACCAGGTGCTCGCCGCTGACGGTCAGCGAGACCGCCATGCCGGCCGCCCGGGACTGCTCCACCAGCTCCGGCAGCTCCCCGAGACCGCCGACCGGCGCCTCCACCTGGTCCTGCGCCTCGGTCATCCGCAGCACCCCGAGGATCTCCCGCAGCTCGTCCAGCGCCTGCCGGCCGACCTCGCCGATCAGGTTCGCCGACTGCCGGGCCTTCGCCGGGTCCTTCGGAATGATCCGTTCCACCGCCGCCGCGTGCACCACCATCAGGCTGACCCGGTGCGCGACCACGTCGTGCATCTCCCGGGCGATCAGCGTCCGCTCCTCGACCCGGGCCCGCCAGGCCCGCTCCCGGGCCTGCTCGGCGAGCAGCGTCAACTCCGTCTCCAGGCCCTCCGCGCGGTCCCGCAACGACACCACCAGGCGGCGCCGCGCCCCCATGTACAGGCCGGTCACCACCGGGGCGACCGCCATGCCCACCGCGACGAACGCGGACACGATCACCAGCACCCACCCCGGCGGCAGCGGCTCCTGCGGCGGCGACGGGTTCGGCGCGAACATCGCCAGCAGCACCATGCCGAACGTCTCCGCCGCGGCGACCGTCGACAGCACGATCACCCGGGCCCGCCGGGACGGCCACTCCCAGGTCGCCGCCAGCGTGTACAACGACACCACCAGCAGCACCACACCGAAGAACCCCGGCACGAACACCAGCGCCACCACCACCGGCAGCACCGGCCACCGGCGCCGCACCAGCAGCGAGAGGCCGGCGAGCGCGCCGAGCACCACCGCGACCACGGCTGCCACGAGGCCCAGGTCCAACCGCACCCGGACCAGCCCGTACGCCCCGGCCGCACACTCCGTCGCCGCCGCCAGCGCCAACGCCACGTCCAACGCCGCGCTGCGCCTCCGCGCCCACCACCACAGGCCGTCCCCCGCCGGCTTCTTACTCATGGGAACACCATACGCAGTACGGGATGCCGCACAGGGGCTCGTGGGGGCACCTGCTCCCGCTCCGTGTCCGCCATCCGGCCACCTCTCCGTTCTGGCACCGGGTGCCACCTATGCTGTTGCCCGTCGGACAGCGCGGTCCGCACCCGTCACCCGCACTGCGGTGATGGCAGAGCCGTTGCCGAACACCCCACCACCACAGGGAGCCAGCCGTGACCGCTCCGGTCCCCACTTCGGCGGACAACCCATCCCCGATCGCCGACCCGGCAGACAATGCCGCGCTGCGTGCGGACATCCGCCGCCTCGGCGACCTGCTCGGAGAGACTCTCGTGCGTCAGGAGGGCCCGGAACTGCTGGGCCTGGTCGAACAGGTGCGCCTGCTGAGCCGGACGGACGGCGAGGCGACGGCCCAGTTGCTGGCGTCGATCGATCTGGACACCGCCGCGAAGCTGGTGCGCGCGTTCTCGACCTATTTCCATCTCGCGAACGTCACCGAACAGGTGCACCGCGGGCGGGAGTTCGCGTCGCGTCGGGCCCGCGAGGGCTCGGTGCTGGCGCAGACCGTCGACCAGTTGCAGGAGGCGGACCCGAAGCACCTGTCGGACACGCTGGCGAACCTCGCGGTGCGTCCGGTGTTCACCGCGCACCCGACCGAGGCGGCGCGTCGCAGTGTGCTGAACAAGCTGCGCCGGGTCGGCGAGCTGCTGGAGCGGATCCACCGCGAGCAGGCGGCGACCGGCCAGGTGGACTCGGCGCGGCAGACGTCGGCGCGCCGGCAGGCGGACCGCCGCCTCGCCGAGGTGATCGATCTGCTGTGGCAGACCGACGAGTTGCGGATCGCCCGCCCGGAGCCGACCGACGAGGCCCGCAACGCCGTCTACTACCTGGACGAGCTGTACCGCGAGGCGGTGCCGGCGGTGCTGGAGGAGCTGCACGAGGAGCTCGCCCGGATCGGGCTGACGCTGCCGGAGGGGGTGCGCCCGCTGACCTTCGGCACCTGGATCGGCGGCGACCGCGACGGCAACCCGAACGTCACCCCGCAGGTCACCTGGGACGTGCTGAACCTCCAGCACGAGTACGGCATCAAGGACGCGCTGGCGGCGATCGACGACCTGCGGGCGTCGCTGTCGACGTCGGTGCGGCTGGCGGGCGCGTCGGAGGAGCTGCTGGCCTCGCTGGAGGCCGATCTGACGCACCTTCCGGAGCTGAGCCCGCGGTACAAGCGGATGAACGCCGAGGAGCCGTACCGGCTGAAGGCCACCTGCATCCGGATCAAGCTGGAGAACACCCGTGACCGGCTGGCCGCCGGCACGCCGCACGTGGTCGGCCGCGACTACGTCGGCACCCGGGACCTGATCGCCGACCTGAAGCGGATCCAGGACTCGCTGCGCGCCCACCGCGGCGGCCTGATCGCGGACGGCCGCCTGGCCCGGGCGATCCGCACCATCGAGGCGTTCGGCCTGCAGCTGGCCACCATGGACGTCCGGGAGCACGCCGAGGCGCACCACCACGCGCTGGGCCAGCTGTTCGACCGGCTCGGCGAGGAGGCGTGGCGCTACACCGACATGCCGCGCGAGTACCGCCAGCGCCTGCTGTCGAAGGAGATGCGCTCGCGCCGTCCGCTGGCCCCGACCCCGGCGCCGCTGGACCCGGCGGGCGCCAAGACGCTGGGTGTGTTCAGCACCATCCGGCAGGGCTTCGAGCGGTTCGGCGACGAGATCGTCGAGTCGTACATCATCTCGATGTGCCAGGGCGCGGACGACGTGTTCGCGGCCGTGGTGCTGGCCCGCGAGGCGGGGCTGATCGACCTGCACGCGGGGATCGCCAAGATTGGCATCGTGCCGCTGCTGGAGACCACCGACGAACTCCAGCAGGCCGACCGGATCCTGGAGGAGATGCTGGCCGACCCGTCGTACCGGCTGCTGGTGTCGCTGCGCGGCGACGTCCAGGAGGTCATGCTCGGCTACTCGGACTCGTCGAAGTTCGGCGGCATCACCACCTCGCAGTGGGAGATCCACCGGGCCCAGCGCCGGCTGCGCGACGTCGCGCACCGGTACGGGATCCGGCTGCGGCTGTTCCACGGCCGCGGCGGCACCGTGGGCCGCGGCGGCGGCCCCTCGCACGAGGCGATCCTCGCCCAGCCGTGGGGCACCCTGGAGGGCGAGATCAAGGTCACCGAGCAGGGCGAGGTGATCTCCGACAAGTACCTGCTGCCGTCGCTGGCCCGGGAGAACCTGGAGCTGACCCTCTCCGCCACGCTGGCCGCGTCCGCGCTGCACACCGCGCCGCGGCAGGCCCCGGAGGAGCTGGCGCGCTGGGACGCGGCGATGGACCGGGTCTCGGAGGCCGCGCACACCGCGTACCGGGGGCTGGTGGAGCAGGAGGACCTGCCGAAGTACTTCTTCGCCTCCACCCCGGTCGACCAGCTGGCCTCGCTGCACCTGGGCTCCCGCCCGTCCCGGCGCCCCGACAGCGGCGCGGGCCTGGACGGCCTGCGGGCCATCCCGTGGGTGTTCGGCTGGACCCAGTCCCGGCAGATCGTCCCCGGCTGGTACGGCGTCGGCTCCGGCCTGGCGGCGGCCCGCGCGGCGGGCCTGTCGGACGTGCTCGACGAGATGCACGGGAACTGGCACTTCTTCCGCAACTTCCTGTCCAACGTCGCCATGACGCTGGCCAAGACCGACCTGCGGATCGCCCGCCACTACGTCGAGCAGCTGGTGCCGGGCGAGCTGCGGCACGTGTTCGACCAGATCGTCGCCGAGCACGATCTGACGATGCGTGAGGTGCTGCGGCTGACCGGCGAGTCGGAGCTGCTGGAGCACAACGAGGTCCTGAAGCAGACGTTCACCGTCCGCGACGCCTACCTCGACCCGATCTCCTACCTGCAGGTGGCGCTGCTGCGCCGCCAGCGCGAGGAGGTGGCGCTCGGCCGCCCCGAGGACCCGCTGCGGGCCCGCGCCCTGCTGCTGACCGTCAACGGCATCGCGGCCGGCCTGCGCAACACCGGCTGACCGGCCGGGCCCGGACGCACGACGAGGTCCGCTCCGCGGGGGGATTCCCCGGCGGGGCGGACCTCGTCCGTGCGGTGCCCGAAGGGCGTCAGGCCTTCTTGCGCTTGCGCAGCCAGGTCGCCGCGCCGCCTGCCACCACCACCAGGCCGCCGCCGACGGCGTACACGCCGGCCGAGCCGACGGAGCCGGTGGGCGGGGCGAGCTTGGCGGCGGCCGGCTCGGGGGTGACGGAGCTGACGGGTTCGGCGGCCAGCGCCGGCGAGGCGGCGAACCCCCCGGCGGCCAGGCACAGCACGGTGCCACCGACGACCTTGCCCACGCGCTTCGAGCGGATCACGCTCCATACCCCCAGTGACGGCACTTCAACCCTTGTGGATCGGGACCGACGGTATCCGATTCCGCGCGGGTTCTGACCATCAGTCAGCTTCCACGAGGCAAGCGTTGTATGAATGTTGTGTACGGAGGGTGGTCGAAGCAGGTCAGGCGTTGTAGTTCTGCTGGGCGCGTTCCAGGCCCTCGGCGAGCAGCGCCTCGACGGCGTCCGCGGAGCGGTCGACGAACCAGTCGAGGTCCTTGCGCTCGGTGGACGAGAAGTCCTTGAGCACGAAGTCGGCGACCTCCATCCGGCCGGGCGGGCGGCCGATGCCGCAGCGCACCCGGTGGTAGTCGGGGCCGAGCGACTTGGTGATCGACTTCAGGCCGTTGTGGCCGTTGTCGCCGCCGCCGAGCTTGAGCCGCAGCGCCGCGTAGTCCAGGTCGAGCTCGTCGTGGACGGCGACGATCGCGGAGGCGGGCACCTTGTAGAAGTCGCGCAGCGCGGTGACCGGACCGCCGGAGAGGTTCATGAAGCTCATCGGCTTGGCCAGGATCGCCCGCTTGCCGGAGAGGCGTCCCTCGGCGACCTGGGCGCGGCTCTTGTGCGCCTTGAACTTGGCGCCCATCCGCTGGGCCAGCAGGTCGACCACCATGAAGCCGATGTTGTGCCGGTTGCGGGCGTAGCCGTCGCCGGGGTTGCCGAGGCCCACCACCAGCCAGGGGCCGTCGTACTCGCTCATGCCGCTCCTCACGCGGGTGTCGTTGCGTCGTCCATCATCCCGGACACGCCGCTGCCCCGGCCGCCCGCTGGGAAGCGGGGCGGCCGGGGCAGCGGCGGGAAAAGATCGCGAGGATCAGGCCTCGACAGCGGCCTCTTCGCCCTCGACGGCCTCGGCGGCCTCTTCCTCGGTGGCCTCGGGGGCCTGGGCGCCGATGACCTGCAGGACGACGGCGTCGGCCTCGACGGCCAGGGTGACGCCGGCCGGCAGGGCGATGTCGCCGGCGGTGATGGCGGCGCCGGCCTCCAGGCCCTCGACCGAGACGGTGACCGACTCGGGCAGGTGGGTGGCCTCGGCCTCGATCGGGAGGGCGTTCAGCACGTTCTCGATCAGGTTGCCGCCGGGGGCCAGCTCGCCCTCGGTGTGGACCGGGATCTCGACGGTGACCTTCTCGCCGCGCTTGACCAGCAGCAGGTCGACGTGCTCGATGGAGCGCTTGATGGCCTCGCGCTGGACGGCCTTCGGCAGCACGTACTCGTCCTTGCCGTCGATCGGGACGACCAGCAGGGCGTTCGGGGTCTTCAGGGCCATCATCAGGTCGTGGCCGGGCAGGTTCAGGTGAACCGGGGCGTGGCCGTGGCCGTAGACGACACCGGGGACGAAGCCGGCGCGGCGGGCGCGACGGGCGGCACCCTTGCCGAACTCGGTACGGGACTCAGCGGCGATGCGGATCTCGGACACGACTGCACTCCTCGAAAATGCGAAGGGGTGCAGGAACGACAGAACCGCCGGGCCACACCCTCAAGTACGTTTGGGGGGACACTCGGCGGTTCGATCAAAGCGCATCGTTCTCGCGCGTCGATCACGGAGCACCGAAAACGGGCATCCCTCGCCGAGCAGTCTCCCCAGACTAACCGGGCGGTGGCGCGGACGTGAAATCGGCCCCCGGTTCCAGTGCGGAACCGGGGGCCGATCAAGGGTCCGACGAGGGGTCGGGGCCCTTTCGGGTCAGTGCACGCCCTCGAACAGGCTGGTGACCGAGCCGTCCTCGAACACCTCGCGCACGGCGGCGGCGATCGACGGGGCGATCGACAGCGTGGTGATCTTGTCCAGCTGGAGCTGGGCCGGGGTCGGCAGGGTGTTGGTGAACACGAACTCGCTGACCCGGGAGTTCTTCAGGCGGTCCGCGGCGGGGCCGGAGAGCACGCCGTGGGTGGCGGCGACAATGACGTCGGCGGCGCCGGCGTCGAACAGCGCGTCGGCGGCGGCGCAGATGGTGCCCGCGGTGTCGATCATGTCGTCGACCAGCACGCAGGTGCGGCCGCGGACGTCACCGACCACCTCGGCGGAGAGGATGGTGTTGGCCTGCGTCATGTCGCGGCGCTTGTGGATGATCGCCAGCGGGGCGTCCAGGCGGTCGCACCACTGGTCGGCGACCTTCACGCGGCCGGCGTCCGGCGAGACGATGGTCAGCTTGGACCGGTCGGCGACCCGGTCGCCCACGTAGTCGGCGAGCATCGGCAGCGCGAACAGGTGGTCCACCGGGCCGTCGAAGAAGCCCTGGATCTGCGCGGTGTGCAGGTCCACGGCCATCAGGCGGTCGGCGCCGGCCTGGCGCAGCAGGTCGGCGACCAGGCGGGCCGAGATGGGCTCGCGGCCGAGGTGCTTCTTGTCCTGCCGGGCGTAGCCGTAGAACGGGAGGATCGCGGTGATGCTGCGGGCCGACGCGCGCTTCAGCGCGTCGATCATGATCAGCTGCTCCATGATCCACTGGTTGATCGGAGCCGTGTGGCTCTGGATCACGAAGCAGTCGGCGCCGCGCGCGGAGTCCAGGAAGCGGACGTAGATCTCGCCGTTGGCGAAGTCCAGGGCCTTGGTCGGGACGAGTTCGGTGCCCAGGACGCGGGCGACCTCCTCGGCAAGTTCGGGGTGGGCTCGACCGGAGAAGAGTTTGAGCTTCTTCTCACCGGAGGTCGTGATCCCGCTCACTGCACCGTCTCCTCGTGTTATTGCCACTCAGGGTGAGTACGCCGAGGCACGGCCCAGCAGGCCCGATGGCGCACGTATGTACTTCAGGTTACGCGCCCCGGACCGCGACCGACGGCCGGGGACCTGTCATCGAAGCCCCCGGCCGCCGCGTCCCACTACTCCGCGGAGGACGCCTCGGCGGCCGCGCGGGCGGACGCCGAACCGGGCCGCTTCCGCTCAACCCAGCCCGCGATGTTGCGCTGCTGGGCCCGCGCGACGGCCAGCGAACCGGCCGGAACGTCGTTGGTGATCACGGATCCGGCGGCGGTGTAGGCCCCGTCACCCACCGTCACCGGGGCGATGAACATGTTGTCGGAACCCGTGCGGCAGTGGGCCCCGATGACCGTCCGGTGCTTGTTCACCCCGTCGTAGTTCACTGTGACCGACGCCGCACCGACATTGCTGCCCTCGCCGATCGTGGCGTCCCCGATGTACGACAGGTGCGGCACCTTGGCGCCCTCGCCGAGCTCCGAGTTCTTGATCTCCACGTAGGCGCCGACCTTCGCCTTCCGGGCCAGCACGGTGCCCGGCCGCAGGTACGCGTACGGGCCGACCGAGGCCTCCGGGCCGATCTCCGCGCGCTCCGCCGTGGTGTTGCTCACACGGGCGCCCGCGCCGACCGAGGTGGCGGTCAGCGTGGAGTTCGGGCCGACCTCGCAGCCCTCGCCCAGGTGGGTCGCGCCGTACAGCTGGGTGCCGGGGTGCACCAGCGCGTCCGGCTCGTAGGTGACCTGGACGTCCATCCAGGTGGAGGCCGGGTCGACCACCGTCACGCCGGCCCGCATCGCCCGCTCCAGCAGCCGGTCGTTGAGCAGCCGGCGGGCCTGGGCCAGCTGCACCCGGTCGTTGATGCCGACGATCTCCCGGTGGTCGGCGGCCACCACCGCGCCCACCCGGTGCCCCTCCCGGCGGAGGATCTCCAGGGTGTCGGTCAGGTACTCCTCGCCCTGCGAGTTGTCGGTGCCGACCAGCGACAGCGCGTGCGCCAGCAGCTTGGCGTCGAACGCGAACACCCCGGAGTTGATCTCGGAGATCGCCAGCTGCGCGGGGCTCGCGTCCTTGTGCTCGACGATCGCGGCGACCGCGCCGTCCGCCTCGCGCAGGATCCGGCCGTAGCCGGTGGCGTCCGGGACGAGCGCGGTCAGCACGGTGACGCCGTTGCCCTGCTCGGCGTGCGCGGCGGCCAGCGCCTGCAGCGTGCCGCCGGTCAGCAGCGGGGCGTCGCCGGTGGTGACCAGCACGGTGCCGTCCAGCTCCACGCCGTCGGCGGCCAGCGCCTGGAGGGCGGTGCGCACCGCGTGGCCGGTGCCGAGCTGCTCGGTCTGCACGACCGGACGGGCCGCCGGGCAGTGCTCGGCCAGGTGCGCCTGCACCAGCTCGCGCAGGTGGCCGATCACCACGACCAGCTGACCGGGCGTCAACTCCTCGGCGGCGGACACCGCGTGGCCCACCAACGAGCGACCGCAGATCTCGTGCAGCACCTTCGGCAGGGCCTTGGACTTCATCCGCGTACCGCCCCCGGCGGCGAGCACGATCACGGCAGCGGGCTGGTTTGCACTCACGCGGGAAGACTCCTCGGTCGATGCGGGGTGAGGGTGCACCGAGAATACCGAGACGAGATGGACGGAATGCGACCGAAACGGTCGGGAAGGGCTCCGCCGCTAGGATTCGAACCCAGACAAAGGCCTCCAAAGGGCCCTGTGCTGCCATTACACCACGGCGGAAAAGCGCGGTTGCCGCGCCCAGCACAGCCTACGGGTTGACGGCCCGTAGCTCCACCACCTTCCGCGAAGCACACGAACGACGCCCCGGCCCCCGGCGGCCGTCCGAGGGGGATCCGGCGGGCGAACACCGCGACACGTCCGTGCAGGAGCCTTCCGCCTCCCCGGGTCCGGTACCTACGATGCCGTAGGTTACGGAAACGTAGGTATCCGCTGGCACCACCCTCCTCCCCCCGGGACGCGCCATGACCATCCAGGCCGGGCAGGCGCCGCCGAGCGCCGCCGAGGACCTCATCCCCCGACTGTCCGCCACCAGGGGCGGCGAGAAACAGGGCCCCCTGGAACGCCTCACCCTCGCCCTGTTCATCGCGGTGCCGTTCCTCGCCCTGCTGGCCGCCGTCCCGGTGGCCTGGGGCCGGGGGCTGTCCTGGCTGGACGCCGGCATCGCCGTCGCCATGTACTTCCTCACCTGCCACGGCATCACCGTCGGCTACCACCGCTACTTCACCCACAGCGCGTTCAAGGCCAACCGGCGGCTGCGCCTGGGCCTCGCCGTGCTCGGCTCGTTCGCCGTCGAGGGCCCGCTGGTGCGCTGGGTCGCCGACCACCGCAGGCACCACCGGTTCTCCGACAAGCAGGGCGACCCGCACTCCCCGTGGCGCTACGGCGAGAGCCTGCCCGCCCTGCTCAAGGGCCTGTGGTGGGCGCACATGGGCTGGATGTTCGACGAGGAGCAGACCCCGCAGCTCAAGTACGCGCCCGACCTGGTCCGCGACCCGGCCATGAGGCGCATCTCCCGGCTGTTCTGGCTCTGGACGACGCTGTCGCTGGCCCTGCCCGCGGTGATCGGCGGCCTGGCCACCTGGAGCTGGCAGGGCGCGCTGTCCGCCTTCTTCTGGGGCTCGCTGGTCCGGGTCGCGCTGCTGCACCACGTCACCTGGTCGATCAACTCGATCTGCCACGCGGTCGGTTCGCGCCCCTTCAGGTCCCGCGACAAGTCCGGCAACGTGTGGTGGCTGGCCGTGCTGTCCTGCGGCGAGTCCTGGCACAACCTGCACCACGCCGATCCGACCTCGGCCCGGCACGGCGTGCTGCCCGGCCAGGTCGACTCCTCGGCGCGCGTCATCCGCTGGTTCGAGAAGGCGGGCTGGGCCACCGACGTCCGCTGGCCGGGTGCGGAGCGGATCGCCGCCCGCCGCGCCGCATGAGGCAGCGCCTACAGCATGATGGAGGGGTGAACGGGACCAACGGAGACAGCGCCGGCCATCAGCAGCCTTCTCAGCGCGGCGGGGCCGGCGGCAGGAGGAGCGGCGGCCGGGTGCGGATGACCGGCAAGCAGCGTCGCGAGCAGCTGCTGGAGATCGGCCGGTCGGTCTTCGCCGAACGCGGCTACGACGGCACCTCGGTGGAGGAGATCGCCGAACGCGCCGGGGTCTCCAAGCCGGTCGTCTACGAGCACTTCGGCGGCAAGGAGGGCCTGTACGCGGTGGTCGTCGACCGTGAGATGCAGCTCCTGCTGGACATGGTCACCGGCGCACTCACCGGCGGACACTCCCGGGAGCTGCTGGAGCAGGCCGCGTTCGCGTTGATGGACTACATCGACACCTCCACCGACGGCTTCAAGATCCTGGTCCGGGACTCGCCGGTGGCCCAGTCCACCGGCTCGTTCGCCTCGCTGATCAGCGACATCGCCACCCAGGTCGAGGACATCCTCGGCCTGGAGTTCAAGTCCCGGGGCTTCGACGCCAGGCTGGCGCCGATGTACTCGCAGATGCTGGTCGGCATGGTGGCGCTGACCGGCCAGTGGTGGCTGGAAGTGCGCAAGCCCGCCAAGGCGGAGGTCGCCGCCCACCTGGTCAACCTCGCCTGGCACGGCCTGGAGGGCCTGGAGCGGCACCCCAAGCTGGTCGGCGACCGCAAGAACTGACCGGCCCGGCCCCGCCAACGGGGCCGCCGGGCCGACACGCACGACAGGGGAACCCGTTGGCGGTCTTCCTGCTGGCCCTCGGCGCGGCCTGCTGCCTCGGGCTCGGCTTCGTCCTGCAGCAGCACGCCGCCCAGCGCGCCCCCAAGGGCGACCTGCTGCGCTGGCGGCTGCTGCTCGACCTGATGCGGATGCCCGACTGGCTGCTCGGCATCGCGTTCATGATCGCCGGCCAGGTGCTGTCCGCACTGGCGCTCAGCCAGGGCGAAGTCACCCTGGTCGAACCGCTGCTGGCCACCAACCTGGTCTGGGCGATGCTGCTGGCCCGCCGGATCACCGGCACCCGGCTCGGCCGCTCCGGCTGGATCGGCGTCGCGATGATCGCCCTCGGCGTCACCGCGTTCATCGCCGCCGGCCAGCCCCAGGGCGGCGGCCCCGGCGTCGGCCCGCTGCGCCAGTGGCTGGTCATCGGCACCGTCGCCGGCCTCGCCCTGGCGCTGGTCTCGGTGGCCCGCCGCCTCCCGCTGTTCGAGGAGGCCACCCTGCTCGCCCTGGCCGCCGGCCTGCTCTACGGCTTGCAGGACGCCCTCACCCGCGCCACCTTCGACCTGATCGACAAGCACGGCGCCACCGCCGCGTTCGCCTCCTGGCAGCCGTACACCGTGATCGGCATCGGCGTGGTCGGACTGCTCCTCGTCCAGTCCGCGTTCGAAGCCGCCCCACTGCGGATGTCCCTGCCCGCCCTCACCGCCGCCCAGCCGCTGGCCGGCATCGCCTGCGCGGTCGGCTTCCTCGGCGACCGGGTCCGGATCACCCCCGCCGCGCTGGCCTGGCAGAGCGCCGGGATGGCCGCGATCGTGGTCGGCGTGGTGGTGCTGGGCCGGCACCCGGCCCTGCCCGGCACGAAGTGACGGCCCGTCAGCTCCCCTCTGTCCCGGCTCGGTTCTTCACGGCGACCGCGAAGACCCTCCGGAACGGGAACACCGTGCCGCGCTCGGTCGCCGGGTACGCCTCGCGCAGCAGCGCCCCGTAGTCCGCCAGGAACTCCGCCCGCTCGTCCGGGTCCGGCAGCCGCTCCAGCACCGGGCGCAGCGTGGTGCCCTTGACCCACTCCAGCACCGGGTCCGCCCCCTGCAGCACCGTCAGGTACGTGGTCTCCCAGACGTCGGCGGTGCAGCCCGCGGCCAGCAGCGCCTCCAGGTAGCGGGCCGGGGCGTGGCAGGACGCGTCCGGGCGGACGGTGCCCAGTCGCCCGCGCCAGCGGGCGCCGTGCCGCAGTTCGGCGAGCAGGGTGTGGCTGGGGGCGGCGAAGTTGCCGGGCAGCTGGAAGGCGATCACCCCGCCGGGACGCAGCGCCGCCGCCCAGCGCGGCAGCAGGGCGAGGTGGTCGGCGGTCGGGGTGTCCATCCAGTGCAGGGCGGCGTTGGACGCGATCAGGTCGGGCCGCTCGGGCGCCGGGTCGTACCCGGTGACGTCCTGCTGCCGGTACTCGGCGGAGGGCTCCCCGGTGGTGCGGGCGGTCTCCAGCAGGGCGGGCGAGGTGTCCAGGCCCAGCAGGCGGGCGTCGGGCCAGCGGCGGCGGAGCACGGCGGTGGAGTTGCCGGGGCCGCAGCCGAGGTCCAGCACGGTGGGGCGGTCCGGGAGCTCGGGGACCCGGGCGAGGAGTTCGTTCAGCGGGCGGATGCGCTCCTCGGCGTAGCGCAGGTACTGGCGGGCGTCCCAGTCGGCGGGCACGGCGGACCTCCAGAAGTATCTCGACGTCAAGATATCTTTCGAGCGCCGAGCGTTCCTTTGTTATCTCTTGATGTCAAGAGACTTCACATCGACACATCCCCCGATACACTGATCGTCATGGAGGACGAGGTCGACCGCCTGGTCGCAGCATGGCGCCGAGAGCGCCCCGACCTCGACGTGGAACCCCTTGAGGTCCTCAGTCGGGTGAGCCGACTCGCCCGCCACCTGGACCGCGCCCGCCGCACCGCGTTCGCCGAGCACGGCCTCGAACCCTGGGAGTTCGACGTCCTCACCGCGCTGCGCCGGGCCGGCGACCCCTACCAGCTCTCCCCCGGCCAGCTCCTCACCCAGACCCTGGTCACCTCCGGCACCATGACCAACCGGATCGACCGCCTCACCACCAAGGGCCTGGTCGTCCGCCTCCCCGACCCCGACGACCGCCGCGGCGTCCTGGTCCGCCTCACCGACGCCGGCCGCGACAGGGCCGACCAGGCCCTGGCCGGCCTCCTCGCCCACGAACGCGAGATCCTCGCCCGGCTGGCGCCCACCCAGCGCGGTGAACTCGCCTCCCTGCTGCGACAGTTGGTCATCCCGTTCGACCGGGCCGGGTAACCGCCCGAGGGCTTTCAGGGGTGCGGGGGGACTCGCGCGAGCAGGCGAGCGTCACCAGGGGCGCGTGGGGGCACCTCCCGGCCCGCAAGGGCTGGGGGAGAACTGCGCGACAAGCGCACACCACGTCCGCAAGGTCGCAATCAAGTGCAGGTCATTCTCCCGCGTCGCGATCTTTCGGTTGGACGCCTTCCGCTTCGCGCAGTTCCCCGCGCCCCTGGTGGTGCCCCCCCTCCGGTTTCGCGCCCTGACAGCTAAAAGCCGTCCGGGTACGGGGTGGCCAGGGCCGGAGGCCGTGTCGGGGCACTCTGGTAGCCGGGGAGCAGCGCCGCCAGGCAGTCGCGGACGACGGGGTCGGCGTTCCCGGTCGCCGCCCCGTACAACGCCGTGAGACCCCCCGCCAGATCCTCGACGCCGGTGGCGTTCGCCGCGGTGGCGTAGATCCGCGGGTGGGCGGTGGGCAGCCGCTCCTCCGTGTCGGAGAACAGCGCCTCGTTGAGCTTCTCCCCCGCCCGCAGCCCGGTGTAGCGGATCTCGACCTCGTCCGCCCCCAGTTGGACCTGCTCGGCGAAGTTGTGGACCAGGTCGACGATCCGCACCGGTTCGCCCATGTCGAGGACGAAGACCTCGCCGCCCTCGGCCATCCGGCCGGCTTCCAGGACCAGTCCGACGGCTTCCTCGATGGTCATGAAGAAGCGGGTGACGTCGGGGTGGGTGACCGTCACCGGTCCGCCGCTGCGCAGTTGTTCCTCCAGGACGGAGAGCAGCGAGCCGCGGGAGCCGAGGACGTTGCCGAAACGGACGGCGGCGAACACGCCGGTGCCGAGGTTGCGGGCGTCCCGGGCGTTGGCCTGGACGATCAGCTCGGCGAGGCGCTTGCTGGCGCCGAGGACGGAGGTCGGGTCGGCGGCCTTGTCGGTGGAGATGAGGACGAAGCGTTCGACGCCGGTGGCGAGTGCGGCCTCGACCAGGTGGTCGGTGCCGAGGACGTTGGACTTGACGGCCTCACTGGGGTGGCGCTCCAGCAGCGGCAGGTGCTTGTGGGCGGCGGCGTGGAAGACCACTTCGGGGCGCAGGTCGCGGAAGATCTGCTGGATCCGCGGGCGGTCCCGGATGTCGGCGATCACCAGGGACTCGTCGGTGAGCAACGCCTCGCCCCAGATGTCGAGTTGGAGCCGGTGCAGGTTGGACTCGTCGTGGTCGAGCATGTAGAGCTCGGCCGGCCCGAACGCCTGGACCTGGCGGCAGAGTTCGCTGCCGATGGAGCCGCCCGCGCCGGTCACCAGGATGCGGCGGCCCTCGATCACGGTGCGGACGTCGGGCGAGACGACGTGCACCTCCTGGCGCCCGATCAGCCGGTTGACGTCCAGGGTGCGCAGGTCGGAGCCGACGACTTCGCGGCGCAGCGCGGACAGGAAGGACGGCAGGTAGCGGACGGCCGCGCCGGCCGCCGCCGCGGCGGTGGCGAGTTCCCGGACCCGCTGGTGCGGGAGGCCGGGGATGGCGAGGACGACCACCTGGGCGTGGTGGGCGAGGGCGAGGGCGGTGAGGTCGGCGAGCGGGCCGAGGACGGGGCTGCCGGAGACGTCCCGGCCGGCCTTGGCGGGGTCGTCGTCCAGCACCCCGACGGGGGTGAGGCCGAACTCCGGGGTCCGGTCCAGGTCGCGGACCAGGGCCGTGCCGGCCGCGCCGGCCCCGACGACCAGGGTGCGCAGGCCGGACGAGTCGGCGCGCTGCTCGGGGATGCGGGTGCGGGCTGCCTGCGGGCGTGCGGAAGTGCGGTTCGGCGACATCAGACCTCCGGTCTCGCTGACTCACGGAGTGGAACCTGCTCGGAAGGCGGGGCTCGTTCAGCCCGCGCCGGGGCCTGCGGTCGAGGCGACGGTCGGCGGTGGGGCGGGGGCGGGCACGGCGAGCGGCCCGGGCGGTTCCGAGGGGGCGATCCCGGCCCGGCGGGCGACCGCGACCGCCGCGAGCGTGGAGTGCACCCCCAGTTTGCCCAGGACGTTCTGCATGTGGGTGCGCACGGTGTGCGGGGACAGGAACAGCCGCTCGGCCACCGCCTGTCTGCCCAGGCCGGCGACCATGCAGCGCAGCACCTCCTCCTCGCGCGGGGTGAGTGCGGCGACCAGGCGTTCGCTCTCCGAGCGGTCCCGCCGGGCGGAGGTGAGTTCGCGGACCACGCCGGTCAGCAGGGCGGGCGGCAGGTGGGTCTCCTCGCGCAGCACGCCGCGGATCACGGCCATCAGCGCGCCCAGCGAGCTCTCCCGGGCCACCCAGCCGTTGGCTCCGGCCTGCAGGGCGCGGACGGCCCGCTGCGGGTCGTCGGCGGCGGCCAGCATGACGGCGCGCAGCGCCGGGTGGGCCCGGCAGGCCCGGCCGACCAGGGCGATCCCGTCGCCCGGTGGCCGCGCCGGGTCGGCGGACGGCCGGGCCGGGGCGATCGGCGGGCGGGTCAACTGCCCGGCGGCGGGCCGGTGTTGGGATGGCGGGGGGACGCGGCGGGGATGCGGCGGGCCGCCGCGGGCCGGTGGCGGCGGGGCGGCGCCGAGGTCGGCGTCGACCAGCACCACGTCGTAGGGGCGGCGTTCGGCCGCCGCCCGTTCCAGCGCGCGTTCGGCCGCCACGGCGCTGCCGGCCGCCCCGACGTCCACGTCGGGTTCGGCGGCGAGTGCCGTGGCGAGCGCCTCGGCGAAAATGCGGTGGCCGTCGACCACCAGGACGCGAATCCGCCCCATCGTCCTGCCCCCCTGCTCGTGGCCCGACCCCCACCGGTGCCTCACTCAGCGTACGGGCGGCCGCCGGTGACGCGTGGGGGTTTGGTGAAGTTCCTGTACGCAGGGACTTCAGAGGTGGAAGTCGGGCCCGGAGCGGGGCTGGTCAGGCGCGGTGGGCGAGGGTGAACTCCCAGGCGTCGGCGACGATCCGGTCCAGCTCCGGGTGGAGCGGCGTCCAGCCGAGGGCCTCCCGGGCCCGGTCGGCGGCGGCCACCAGCACCGCCGGGTCGCCCGGGCGGCGGCCGGCCACCTGCACCGGGATCTCCCGGCCGGTGACCCGCTTGACCGACTCGATCACCTCGCGCACCGAGAAGCCGGTGCCGTTGCCGAGGTTGCAGATCAGGTGCTCGCCCGGCTTGGCGGCGTCCAGCGCCAGCAGGTGCGCGGCGGCCAGGTCGGCGATGTGGATGTAGTCGCGGATGCAGGTGCCGTCCGGCGTCGGGTAGTCCTCGCCGAACACCGAGATGTACGGGCGCTGACCCAGCGCCGCCTGGAACACCAGCGGGATCAGGTGCGACTCCGGCTCGTGGCGCTCGCCGTAACGGCCGTACGCCCCGGCCACGTTGAAGTAGCGCAGGCTGACCGCGGCCAGACCGTGGGCGATCGCCTCGGAGGTGATCAGGTGGTCCACCGCGAGCTTGGTGGCGCCGTAGGCGTTGGTCGGCGAGGTGCGCGCGGTCTCCTTGATCGGCACCTCCTCCGGCTCGCCGTACACGGCCGCGGTGGAGGAGAACACCAGCTTGCCGACGCCGGCCTTGCGCATCGCCGACACCAGCTCCAGCGAGCCGGCCACGTTGTTGCGCCAGTACTTCTCCGGGTCCGCCACCGACTCGCCGACCTGCGAGGACGCGGCGAAGTGCAGCACACCGTCGAAGGACGCGTCGAGCACGTCGCCGGCGTCCTGGATCCGGCCGCGGACGAACTCCGCGCCGTCCGGCACGGCCTCCGCGAAACCGGTCGACAGGTCGTCCAGTACCGTCACCCGGTGGCCCGCCTCCAGCAGGTGCGCCGCCACCACGCTGCCCACGTAGCCGGCTCCGCCCGTGACCAGGTACTTGCTCATGCCCTCGACCTCCGCACACACTCGGGTGTTCCTCGTTCGGAGCATAGGGCACTCGGCTGAGCGGACCGGCCCGGGTCGCCGCCGGCCCCGGCTTCCGCGACCCCGCCCGCCCGATGCGCGAGTTCACCCGCACCGTCGGCGCCCCGTCCCGCACGGACCGCCGAACGCCCTTGGCCTTCAGGCGAGTTGGTCCAGCATCCCGGTCCGGGCGGCCAGCGCGGCGGCCTCCAGCCGGGACCGGGCGCCGAGCTTGGTCAGCACCCGCTGGACGTGGGTGCGCGCGGTGGACGGGGCGATCCGCATCGCGGCGGCGATCGCCGCGGTGTCCTCCCCGTCCGCGATCCTCGCCAGCACCTGCACCTCACGGCGGGTCAGCAGCCGCAGCAGCCGCACCGCCTCGTCGTCGGGCTCGGCGACCGGCCACAGCAGGTGCTCGAACGCCGCGCGCAGGACCTCCACCGCGACGGCGGCCTCCCCCGCCCGGACCCGCGCGATCGCCCGGTCCACCACCTCGATCCGCTCGTCGCTGCGGACGTAGCCCGCCGCGCCCGCCGCGAACGCGGCCGCCACCCGGCCGGGCGCGCCCAGCGGACCCAGCACCACCACGGAGATCTCCGGCCGCTCCCGGCGTAACCGGCGCAGCGCGTCGAACGAATCGTCCGACCCGCCCGCCGTCCCCAGCAGACACACCTCCGGACGGCGCCCGACCACCAGGTCCAGCACCGCACCGCACGGCGATCCCACCCCCAGCACCCGGTGGCCGCGCTGCTGCAGGGCTGTGCCGAGGGCCTCGGCCATCAGCCGGTGATCGTCCGCGACCACGAGCCGCACGCTCATCCGTCCCTCCCCGGTCCGGCCGACAGACGCACCATCACAGCGCATCCGTGCGCGGGCCGCCAGGGGACGTACCGGGCCGACCCCCGGTTTGGCGAAGAGTTGGGAAACCCGCGGAAACGCCGAAGGCCCCGCCGAGTGGCGGGGCCTTCGTCTGCTGAGCCCCCATGCGGAATCGAACCGCAGACCTTCTCCTTACCATGGAGACGCTCTACCGACTGAGCTATAGGGGCTTGTTGCTCCGGGTCCCTTGCGGTTCCCCTTGCGACGAGGAAGACATTACATGGTCCGCGGACCCCATGGGAAATCGGCTCTGCGCCGGTCAGAGGGCTAAACTGCCCGAGAAGACCCGATCTGCCGTGCAATGTCGCCCAGCAGCCGCGAAGCTCTCGTGCAGCAAAGGCGCGTGATCCCGTGTCAGCCCCCGGCCGCAGCCGCCGAACCGGCGACCGATCCTCCTGGTGGGCCCTGGCGTTGCGGCCGGCCCGGCCGCCGGTGCCGTGGCGGCAGACGGTGCGGGCGGCGGTCGGGATGGCGGTGCCGCTGGCGGCCGGCCTGCTGACCGGACGGCTGGATCTGGGAGTCTTCGCCGCGCTCGGCGCGATGCACGCCACCATGAACGACCGGGTCGAGCCGCTGCGGCTGCGCGCCCCGCGGATCGCGCTGGCGCTGACCGCCTCCACCACCGGCATGCTGATCGGCGCGGCGCTCCAGCACCACGGCGCGGGCGGGCCGGCGGTCGGCATCGCCCTCACCGTGATCGGCTTCGTCGGCGGCGCGCTGTCCGCGACCGGCCCGCGCGGCTCGGCGGCCGGGATGCTGCTGCTGGTGTCCGCCTCGCTGGGCGGCGGCATGGCGCTGCCGCACCCGTGGTGGGCGGCGCCCGCGATGATGCCGTGCGGCGCGGCGCTGGTCCTGCTGCTGGGCCTGCGCTACCGCACCGACGTCCGGACCGACCCGCGCACCGTCGCCCTCGCCGAGGCCTACCGGGCGCTCGGCGGCATGCTGGCCGCCCTCGGCACGCCGGACGGGGCAGCGGCCCGGCAGGTGCTGACGGCGCGCCTCAACCAGATGCAGGACCTGCTGCCGCCGGCCCGCCCGGGCCGCCGCGAGTCGGAGCGGCTGCGGTGGCTGCGCCGCTCCTACGAGGCCGCGCTCGGCGCCACCGAGGCCGCCGCCGGACTGCTCTGGGCGTGGCGTCCGGTGCCGCCGGGGATCGCCGGGTTCCCCGCGGAACTGGCCCGGCAGATCACCGGCGGCCCCGAGCCCGCCTACCCCGACTGGCAGCCCGACACCCCGTCCCGGACGGCGTTCGACACCGCGCTGCGGGCCGCCGCCGACACCGTCGCCGGCCGCTGGGCCCCGCTGGACACCGCCGCTCCGCCCCCGCCCGACCCGTGGCGGCTGCGCGCCCGCCTGCTCTCCCGCGGCTCGGTGCGCTACGGCCTGCGGGTCGCGCTGTGCGTGGCGGTCGCCGAGGCGGCCGTCAACGCGCTGACGCTGAGCCGCAGTTACTGGGTGCCGCTGACGGTGGCGTTCGTCCTCAAGCCGGACCTGGGCTCGGTGTTCCAGCGGGCCGTCAGCCGGGTGCTGGGCACCGTGCTGGGCATCGCCGTCACCGCGGCCCTGCTGGCCGTCACCACCGAGTCCTGGGCGCTGAGCGTCGCCGTGTCGCTGTGCGTGGCGCTGCTGCCGTACTCGACGGCCGCCCACTACGGGCTGAACACCGCCGTGATGACGCCGGTGGCGCTGATCCTGGTGCAGCTCGGCGGCGGGAGCGGCGCCGCCGGGTTCTGGCCCCGGGTACTGGACACCACGCTGGCCAGCGCCATCGTGCTGGTCTTCGGCTACCTGCTGTGGCCCGAACGCGCCCCGCACCGGATCGAGCCCGGCATCGTCACGGCCGCCACCACCGTCCGCGCCTACCTGGCCTCCGTCGCCCGGGTCGAACCCGTCGCCGAGGTCTGGCTGCGCCGCACCGCCTACCGGGCGCTGGCCGACGCCCGGAAGCAGGTCCAGCTCGGCCTGACCGAACCGCCGCCGGCCGGCCGCCTCGCCGAGCAGTGGCTGCCCGCCACCGCCGCCCTGGAACGCCTGTCCGGCGCGGTCGCCGCGTACGCCGCCCAGCTCCGCTACGGCGGACGGGAGCCCGAACCGGAGGTGATCGAGCGGGTGCTGCACTCACTGGACCGCCTCACCGACGCCGCCCGCGCCCACCGCCCGCCCTCCGGCCGCGCCGCCCGCCCGACCGGGCCGCACGACCCGACCCGCAGCGCGCTGGCCCGCGCCGCGGACGAGCTGGACGTCCTGCTCGACTGAGGACGGACCTCACCGCCCGCCGTCGGAACACACGCCGGCGCCACCCACGCAAGGGCTGACCCGCCGTCACGGCGAGGGCCGCGCACCCGTGGTGCGCGGTCCTCGCCGTGCTCAGACCTGCTCGGCCAGCTCCAGCCAGGCCAGTTCCAGCTCCTCCTTCTCCTCGCGGACCTTGCGCAGCTGCGCGTCCAGCTCGGCGACCTTGGAGAAGTCGGCGGCGTGCTCGGCCAGTTGGGCGTGCAGCTTGGACTCCTGCTGGTCCAGCTTGGCGATCTGCCGCTCCAGCTTCTGCAGCTCCTTCTTCGCCGCCCGCAGGTCCCCCGCCGACAGCCCGGAGGTCTCGGGACCGACGGCCGGAACCTGCGCGGCCGCGGCCGCGGCGGCGGCCTCCGCCATCGCGGTCCGGCGCTCCAGGTACTCGTCCACGCCGTTCGGCAGCATCCGCATCCGGCGGTCGCCGAGCAGCGCGTACGCGGTGTCGGTGGTCCGCTCGATGAAGAACCGGTCGTGGCTGATCACGACCATCGAGCCCGGCCAGCCGTCGAGCACGTCCTCCAGCTGGTTGAGGGTCTCGATGTCCAGGTCGTTGGTCGGCTCGTCCAGGAACAGCACGTTCGGCTCGTCCATCAGCAGCCGCAGCAGCTGCAGCCGGCGGCGCTCGCCACCGGACAGGTCGCCGACCGGCGTCCACTGCTTGTCCTTGCCGAAACCGAACTGCTCGCACAGCTGGCCGGCGCTCATCTCCCGGCCCTTGCCGAGGTCGACCCGGCCGCGGACCTGCTCGACCGCCTGCAGCACCCGGGTGGTCGGATCCAGCTCGGCCACCTCCTGCGAGAGGTACGCCAGCCGCACCGTCTTGCCGACCTTGATCACACCGCCCGCCGGCTGCACGTCCCCGTCCGTCGCGTACGCGGCCTGCATCGCCCGCAGCAGCGAGGTCTTGCCCGCGCCGTTGACGCCCAGCAGACCGATCCGGTCACCCGGGCCGAGCTGCCAGGTCAGCCGCTCCAGCAGCAGCTTCTCGCCCGCCTTGACGGTCACGTCCTCCAGCTCGAAGACCGTCCGGCCCAGCCGCGCGTTGGCGAACTTCATCAGCTCGGACTTGTCGCGCGGCTCCGGCACGTCCGCGATCAGCGCGTTCGCCGCCTCGATCCGGTACCGCGGCTTGGACGTCCGCGCCGGGGCGCCGCGACGCAGCCACGCCAGCTCCTTGCGGGCCAGGTTCTGCCGCTTCTGCTCCTCCGTCGCCTCGATCCGGGAGCGCTCCGCACGGGCGAACACGTAGTCCGAGTAGCCGCCCTCGTACTCCCGGACCTCACCGCGCTGGACGTCCCACATCCGGGTGCAGACCTGGTCCAGGAACCACCGGTCGTGGGTGACGCAGACCAGCCCCGAACGGCGGCCCTGCAGGTGCTTCGCCAGCCAGGCGATGCCCTCCACGTCCAGGTGGTTGGTGGGCTCGTCCAGCACGATCAGGTCCCACTCGCCGAGCAGCAGCTTGGCCAGCGCGATTCGCCTGCGCTCACCGCCCGAGAGCGGCCCGATCACGGTGTCCAGACCGTCCGCGAACCCCGGCAGGTCCAGCCCGCCGAACAGCCCCTGGATGATGTCCCGGATCCGTGCGTCGCCCAGCCACTCGTGGTCGGCCCGGTCCGCGATCACCTCGTGCCGAATGGTCGCCTTCGGGTCCAACGAGTCGTGCTGCGTCAGCACGGCCAGCTGCAGCCCCCCGGACCAGGTGATCCGCCCGCTGTCCGGCTCCTCCAGCTTCGCCAGCATCCGGATCAACGTCGTCTTGCCGTCACCGTTGCGGCCCACCACCCCGATCCGGTCGCCCTCGCTGACGCCGAGGCTCACCCCGTCCAGCAGGGCCCTGGTGCCGTACACCTTGGTGACGGACTCGATGGTGGCGAGGTTGACGGCCACGAAGCTGCGCTCCTGGGGAAAGGGGGAAGAACACCCCCAGCCTAGTGGCGGTGCGAAACCGGGGAGCGCACGACCGGGGGCCGTGGGGTGCGCGCAGCGGAAGGCGCCCACGTTCCCGCACCCACCCGCGGTTCCCGCCCGTCCGCGCCGCTACCTGGCCGCGTCCATCAGTGCCCGCTGCTCCGCCGTCAGCTCCAGGTCCAGCGCGCCCAGGCTCTCCTCCAGCTGCGCCACCGACGAAGCCCCCACCAGCGGAATCACCGGCAGCTCGCCGCCGAGCAGCCACGCCAGCACCACCTGGTTGCGCGTCGCCCCGGTCTCGCGGGCCACCGCATCGAGCGCGGCGAGGCGGGCCGGCGTCCCCGCGTGGTCGAAGGACGGGCCGAGCGGCTTGTCGTCGCGGACGTAGCCGCCGCCGAGCAGTGGGGAGTAGGCGACCAGGGTGAGCTCGGGGCTCTCCTTGAGGTAGGTGATCAGGTCGCCCTGGACGGCGGCCTGGTCGCCGTCCTGGTTGAGCAGCCCGGGCCAGTCGCCGCGCCTCCGCAGGTAGGTGTGGCCGTACTGGAGCACCTCGTACCCGGGCAGCCCGGCCCGCGCGGCGAGGTTGCGGGCCCGCTCGACCCGCCAGGACCAGTGGTTGGAGACGCCGAGCAGCCCGACCGTCCCCTCCTCGACGAGTTCGCCGAAGGCCTGCACGGTCTCGGCGAGCGGCGCCTCGGTGTCCTCGACGTGCGCGTACAGCAGGTCGAGCTTCTCGACCCCGAGACGCTTCCTGCTGGCCTCGGAGGACGCCCGGATCACCTCGGCGGACAGCCCCTCGCCGTTCTCGACGAACCCGGTGCCGGGGGCCTTCGGCCGCGCCCCGAGCTTGGTCGCGATCACCACCTCGTCGGTGATCCCCCGGCTGGCCCGCCACCGGCCCAGCACTTCTTCGCTGATGCCGCCCTGGCTGCCGTCCTGCCAGTACGCGTAGTTGTTGGAGGTGTCGATGAACGTGCCCCCGGCCTCGACGTACCGGTCCAGCACCGCGAAGGACGTGGCCTCGTCGGTGAGCGTGCCGAACAGCATCGCGCCGAGGCTGAGCACACTCACCTCGCGACGGGTGCGCGGGTCGGTTCCAATGGTGCGCTTGCGCATCCGGGTTCCCCTCGTCTCCGCGACCCGCCCGGTGCGGGCCGCGAACAGGAGTCTGGAACCCGGAGCGCGCTCCAGGTCAAGCAGAGGTCTGAACCACCTGCGCGCCTGGCACCGGGCCGTGGGTGGCGTGGGCGGTGCGGCAGGTGCCGGAGGCGCGGAGGGCGGCGGCGATGTGGGCGGCGGAGTCGGCGTCCTTGGCCAGGAAGGCGCAGGTCGGGCCGGAGCCGGAGACCAGGGCGGCGAGGGCGCCGGCCTCGGTGCCGGCGTGCAGGGTGTCGGCGAGGGACGGGCGCAGCGAGACCGCGGCGGTCTGCAGGTCGTTGCTGAGGGCGGCGGCCAGCTCGACGGGGTCGCCGTCGGCGAGGGCGGCGAGCAGTGCGGGGTCGGCGTCGGGGGTGGGGACGTCGTCGATGCCGGCGCCGGTGCCGGACTCCTCGCGCAGCCGGTCGCACTCGCGGAACACCGCGGGGGTGGAGAGTCCGCCGTCGGCGACCGCGAACACCCAGTGGAAGACGCCGGAGACGGGCAGCGCCGCCAGGATCTCGCCCCGGCCGCGGCCCAGGGCGACGCCGCCGAGCAGCGCGAACGGGACGTCGGAGCCGAGTTCGGCGGCGAGTTCCAGCAGGGTGTCGAGGGGGGTGTCGAGGCCCCAGAGGGCGTCGCAGGCGAGCAGCGCGGCCGCTCCGTCGGCGCTGCCGCCGGCCATGCCGCCGGCCACCGGGATGGCCTTGGCGATGTGCAGGTGGACGCCGGGGGCGGGCAGGCCGTGGTGGGCGGCGAGCAGGCGGGCGGCGCGGGCGGCCAGGTTGGTGTCGTCCAGCGGGACGGCGTCCGCGTCGGGGCCGGTGCAGGTCAGGGTGACGCCGTCGCCGGGCGTCGCGGTGACCTCGTCGCCGAGGGCGACGGCGAAGAACACGTTCGCCAGGTCGTGGTAGCCGTCGGGGCGGACCCCGCCGACGCCGAGCTGGACGTTGACCTTGGCGGGGACGCGGACGGTGACCATCACTGCTCCGGAGTCTTCGGCTTGTGCTCGGCGATCGAGGCGAACTGCTCCACCGTCAGCATCTCGCCGCGCAGCGTGTGGTCGATGCCCGCCCCGCGCAGCGCCTCCTCGGCGGCGGCCGGCGAGCCGGCCCAGCCCGCCAGCGCGGCCCGCAGGGTCTTGCGGCGCTGCGCGAACGCGGCGTCCACGACGGCGAACACCTCGCGGCGGGTGGCGGTGGTGGACGGCGGGTCGCGGCGGATCAGCGAGACCAGTCCGGAGTCGACGTTCGGCGCGGGCCAGAACACGTTCCGCCCGATCGCGCCGGCCCGCTTCACGTCCGCGTACCAGTTGGCCTTCACGGACGGCACGCCGTACACCTTGTTGCCGGGCTTGGCGGCGAGCCGGTCGGCGACCTCGCTCTGCACCATCACCAGCGTGCGCTCGATGCTGGGGAACGTCTCCAGCATGTGCAGCAGCACGGGCACGGCGACGTTGTACGGCAGGTTCGCCACCAGCGCGGTCGGCTCGGGGCCGGGCAGCTCGGTGACGTCCATGGCGTCGCTCAGCACCAGGTCGAAGTTGTCGGCCTTGCCGGGCATCCGGCCCTTGACGGTGTCCGGCAGGTGCCGCGCCAGCACCGGGTCGATCTCCACCGCCGTCACGTGCCGCGCGACCTCCAGCAGCGCCAGCGTCAGCGACCCGAGCCCCGGCCCGACCTCGACCACCGCGTCCTGCTCCGTCACCTCCGCCGCCCGCACGATCCGCCGCACGGTGTTCCCGTCGATGACGAAGTTCTGCCCGCGCTGCTTGGTCGGCTTCACGCCGAACGCCTCAGCCAGCGCGCGGATGTCGGCAGCGCCCAGCAGGTGGCCGTCGGGGGTGGGTTCGGTGGTGCTCACCCGCCAAGGATACGGGTCACCGCAGAACGAGCCGCTTGAGATCGATCTCGACGGGGAACGGCAGGTCGGTACGGAGCAGTCCTTCGTGCACGGCGACCGGCAGGTAGCCGCCCTGCTCCCGGTCGAGCCGGAACTCGTGCACGACAGGGATGTCGTCCTCGCCCCGTTCGATGCGCCAGTAGGACGGAACGCCGGCCTCGGCGTACTGCGCCGGTTTGCGGAGACGGTCGGCGGTGCGAGTGGCCGGAACGACCACCTCGACGGCGAGCAGCACCGACCGCAGCGGCAGGGTGTCCATGGTGCGGATGTCGAGCCCGGACTTGTCGTACACCACCGCGTCGGGTCGAACCCAGTTGCGCGGGTCGAGCACGAGCGTTGTGGGGCCCATCACGACCAGCGGTTGCACCTGTTGCCGGTCCGTGGCCACCGTCAGGCGGTCCCGCACCCGGCAGTGCCACATGTCGTTCAGCGGCACCGGGGTGATCACCCCGTCCACCAGCTCCCAGCTGAACGGAAACTCGACGTCACCGATCTCGTCGCTGGTCCAACCGCGCGAGGGCGCGTTCATCCACTTGCTCCACACGCCCTCATCGTAGCCGGACCGGCACGGTCAGTAACCGAACGCCCGTGCCGTGTTGGCCGCGATCGCCGTCGCCAACTCGTCCTCCCCGAGGGCCAGATGGGCCGCCATCGCGCGCAGGGTGACCGGGATGAGGTAGGGGGCGTTGGGGCGGCCGCGGTAGGGGTGGGGGGTGAGGAAGGGGGCGTCGGTCTCGATCAGGACGCGGTCGAGGGGGGTGGCGGTGAGGGCCTCGCGGAGGGGGTGGTTGGCCTTGTAGGTGACGGGGCCGGCGAAGGAGAGGTACCAGCCGTGTTCGGCGCAGGTCCTGGCCATGGCGGCGTCGCCGGAGTAGCAGTGGAAGATCGTGCGCTCGGGGGCGCCCTCTTCGAGGAGGACGGCGATGACGTCCTCGTGTGCCTCGCGGTCGTGGATGACGAGGGCCTTGCCGTGGCGCTTGGCGATCTCGATGTGGCGGCGGAAGGACTCCTTCTGCAGGTCGACGCCCTCGGGGCCGGTGCGGAAGTAGTCGAGGCCGGTCTCACCGACGGCGAGGACGTGCGGGAGGGCGGCGAGGCGGTCGATCTCGGCGAGGGCGGCGTCGAGCGCGGCCCGGCCGCCGGGCGTGCGCCGCTGCCCGGACCAGCCTCCCCCAGCCCCAGGGGGCTGGGAGGTGCCCCCAGGGTCGCCGAGGAAGATCCGGGGGGCCTCGTTGGGGTGCAGGGCGACGGCGGCGTGCACCTGCTCGTACTCGGCGGCGAGGTCCGCGGCCCACTGCGAGCCGGGCACGTCGCAGCCGACCTGGACGACGGTGGTGACGCCGACGGACGCGGCGCGGGCCAGTCCCTCGGCGGGGGTGCCGGACTGCATGTCGAGGTGGGTGTGCGAGTCGGCGACGGGGACGGCGAGCGGCTCGGGCAGCGGCGGCGGAGTCGAGCGGTCGTCGTTCTTCTTGGCGTTGGCGGCCATCAGGAGGCGGTCTTCTCTTCGAGGCGGGGGAACAGGACGTCGCCCTTGGTGACGAGGGCGCCGGCGGGCAGGCGTCCCCAGTCGGCGACGGTGGCGATGCGCTGGTCGGCGAGCGGGCCGAGCGCGGCCTCGGCGCCCAGGGAGTCCCAGAGCTCGGCCGCGGCGGCGGGCATCACGGGGTTGAGCAGCACGGCGGTGGCCCGCAGCGCTTCGGCGGCGGTGTAGAGGACGGTGGCGAGCCGGGCCCGGTCGTCCTCGGCGGTGGATTTGGCGACCTTCCAGGGTTCCTGCGCGGTCAGGTAGCCGTTGACGGTCTTGATGAACTCGAAGATCGCGGCGATGCCGCCCGCGAAGTCCAGCTCTTCGCCGATCCTCCGGTCGGCCTCCTCGGCGACCCGGACCAGGGCGTCCGCGACGGCCTGCTCGGCCTCGCCGTGGGCGGCGGCCGCGGGCAGCACGCCGTCGTAGTACTTGCCGACCATCGCGGCGGCCCGGGAGGCCAGGTTGCCGAAGTCGTTGGCGAGTTCGGAGGTGTAGCGGGCGGTGAAGTCCTCCCAGGAGAACGACCCGTCGGTGCCGAACGGGATGGCCCGCAGGAAGTAGTAGCGGTAGGCGTCGACGCCGAAGTGCGAGGTGAGGTCGGTGGGCGCGATGCCGGTCAGGTTGGACTTGGACATCTTCTCGCCGCCGACCATCAGCCAGCCGTTGGCGACCACCCGCTTCGGCAGCGGCAGCCCGGCGGCCATCAGCATGGCGGGCCAGATGACGGCGTGGAAGCGCAGGATGTCCTTGCCGACCAGGTGCACGGAGGCGGGCCAGAGCCGGGCGAACCGTTCGGGGTCGGCGCCGTACCCGGCGGCGGTGATGTAGTTCTGCAGGGCGTCGACCCACACGTACAGGACGTGCTTGTCGTCCCAGGGCAGCGGCACGCCCCAGTCGAAGGTGGAGCGGGAGATCGACAGGTCCTTGAGGTCCTGTTCGACGAAGCGCAGCACCTCGTTGCGGGCGGCGGCGGGCTGGATGAAGCCGGGGTTGGCGGCGTAGAACTCCAGCAGCTTCGGGCCGTACGCGGAGAGCTTGAAGAAGTAGTTCTCCTCCTCCAGCCACTCGACCGGGCGCTTGTGGACGGGGCAGAGCTTCTCGTCCACGCCGGCGCCGGGCAGCAGTTCGCCGGGGAGCTTGTACTCCTCGCAGCCGACGCAGTAGGGGCCGGTGTAGCTGCCCCGGTAGATCTCGCCCTTGTCGTACAGGTCCTGGACGAACTCCTGGACGCGGTCGGTGTGCCGCGCCTGGGTGGTCCGGACGAAGTCGTCGTTGGCGATCCCCAGGTGCTGCCAGAGCGGCTTCCAGGCCTCCTCGACCAGCCGGTCGCACCACTCCTGCGGGGTGACGCCGTGCGCTTCGGCGGTGCGCAGGATCTTCTGGCCGTGCTCGTCGGTACCGGTGAGGTACCAGACGTCCTCGCCGCGCTGGCGGTGCCAGCGGGTCAGCACGTCGCCCGCGACGGTGGTGTACGCGTGGCCCAGGTGGGGGCGGTCGTTCACGTAGTAGATCGGCGTGGTGACGTAGTACGCGTCGGTGCTGGGGTGCTCTGCGAAGGCCGCCATAGCGGGGATCCTAGTCGCCGGGCGCGCCGCGGCCCCGGACCGCGGCGGCGGTCCGGGGCCGGTGCGGGCGTCGGAGCGGGGTCAGGCGGCGCGGTGGCGGCGGAACAGCCGGTTCCACCAGTGCAGGACGCGCGGCTTGCGGGGCTTCTGCGGGCCCTCGGGTTCGGCGGTGGGGGCGTAGCCGGGGGCGACGCCGGCGGCCACCTCGGCGACCCGGCCGGCCCGCATGATCCGGACCCGTTCGCCGCCGCAGCCGGGGCAGACCAGTTCACGTAGCGGGGACGGGACCTTGACCCCGTTCGCCTTGTACTCGACCACGGTGTGTCCGTCGCGGCCGGTGTGGTGCTCGATGTCGTACGCCTGCTCCCAGCCGTAGCCGCAGTTGAGGCAGACGAAGGAGTAGGCCTCGCGGACCGTCTCCACGGGGATGCGCGGTCGGGTGGTCAGCCCGAGGCCGCTGGGCGCTCCACCGTCCAGGGGGCTGTCGATCGTGTCGCTCATGCGCCACCTCGCTTCGCTCGGAGCCCGTCGCCCGACCTGGCGGGCCCGGCGCGGGTCTTTCCATCCCAGGGAATGCCCGGGAGGGTCCGTCCGATGCCCGGCTTGCCAAGTCTTGGTTCCGAATTGGCCCTCCGCTGGGGTTGCTCATTCCAACGTACGACCGAATCCGGCCACGGGCACTCGACGGGTCAGCCGGCGTGCTTGGCGGCCACCACGGCGTCGAAGACCACGGACTTGCGCAGGCCCAGTTCGGCGGCGACCGCGGCGATCGCCTCCTTGCGGCGCTCGCCGGCCTCCTCGCGGGCGGCGACCCGGCGGGCCAGCTCGGCGGGGCCGACCTCCTCGGGGGCGGCGGGCGGGGCGCCGGCCACCACCACGGTGATCTCGCCCCTGACGCCGTCGGCGGCCCAGGCGGCGAGTTCGGCGAGCGGGCCGCGCTTGACCTCCTCGTAGGTCTTGGTGAGCTCGCGGCAGACCGCTGCGGGTCGCTCGGCGCCGAACGCCTCGGCCATCGCGGCGAGGGTCTCGGCGATCCGGTGCGGGGCCTCGAAGAACACCATGGTGCGCGGTTCGGCGGCGATCTGGGCGAGCTGCCGGGAGCGGTCGCCGGCCTTGCGGGGCAGGAAGCCCTCGAAGGTGAAGCGGTCCACCGGCAGCGCGGACAGCGCCAGCGCGGTGAGCACCGCGGACGGGCCGGGCACCGCGGTCACCTTGATCCCGGCGGCGACGGCCGCGTCGACCAGCCGGTAGCCGGGGTCGGAGACCGAGGGCATGCCGGCGTCGGTGACCAGCAGCACCCGGGCCCCGCCCTGGAGCGCGGCGACCAGTTCGGGGGTGCGGCCGACCTCGTTGCCCTCGAAGTAGGACACCACCCGGCCGGTCGGCGTCACGCCGAGCGCCTGGGTGAGCCGGCGCAGCCGCCGGGTGTCCTCGGCGGCGATGACGTCCGCCTCGGCGAGTTCGGCGCGCAGTCGGGGCGGCGCGTCCTCGACGTCGCCGATGGGGGTACCTGCCAGTACGAGAACACCAGTCACGGCACCATCCTCCCCTACCGGCGGGGGTCCTCACCGGGACGGACGCGGCCCGGTGCGGTGCGAGCCGTGCGGGGACCCCTTGTGACTTCAGCCATTGCCCCTACGATGTGGCCCGTGAGCGGCGACATGGACAGTGGTGTGGACCACCCCGAGCGGGGTGGCGTGACCGTGCTGGAATCGGCCGATCCGGCCGCCGTTCCGAGGCCGCGCGCCGAACCCGAACCGGCCTCCCGGTGGGCCCGGGCGCTGTCCGGCGCGGGCTACCGCGCGCCGCGGCGCACGCCCCTGGACGAGCAGTTGGTGCCGCCGATGCCGGACGGCCCCGGCGTCACCCCCGACGTGGTCCCGCCGTCCCCGCTGCTGGCCCGGCTCGGCATCCGGCTGCCGGACGCGCTGTGGTCGTGGCTGTGCCGCTGGTCCGGCTGGCTCGGCCCGATCGCGGTGGCGGCCTTCGCGGGCGTGCTGCGCTTCGTGAACCTCGGCGGGCCGCACGCGCTGATCTTCGACGAGACGTACTACGCCAAGGACGCGTACGCGCTCTGGCAGGTCGGCTACGAGACCAACTGGGCGGACGACGCCAACGGCCTGATCACCGCGCCGAACCCGACCGTCCCGTTCCGCACCGACCCGGCGTACATCGTGCACCCGCCGGTCGGTAAGTGGATCATCGGCCTGGGCGAGCAGATCTACGGCATGAACCCGTTCGGCTGGCGGTTCATGATGGCCGTGCTCGGCACCCTGTCGGTGCTGATGCTGGCCCGGATCGGACGGCGGCTGTTCCGCTCGACGCTGCTGGGCTGCGTGGCCGGGCTGCTGATGTCGGTCGACGGCCTGCACTTCGTGCTCAGCCGCACCGCGATCCTCGACCTGGTCGTGATGTTCTGGTTCCTGGCCGCGTTCGGCCTGCTGCTGATCGACCGGGACCGCACCCGGGCGCTGATCGCGAAGCGGCTGGACGCCGGGCTGGGCACCGACTGGTGGCAGCTCGGCCTGCGGCCCCACCGGCTGGCGGCGGGCGTCAGCCTCGGCCTGATGACGGCCACCAAGTGGAGCGGCGGCCCGGCGATCGCCGTCTTCATCCTGCTCGTCGCCTTCTGGGACACCTCGGCCCGCCGGATGGTCGGCGGGATCCGCGGCCCGGGCGGGCAGCCTATCGTCGAGGGCCTGCGGATCCTGCGGCACTGCGTGGACTGGGTCTGCTCGGCGGCCTCCCTCGGCCTCACCGCGGCGGTCACCTACCTGGTCAGCTGGACCGGCTGGATCATGTCCTCGACGGAGCCCGGCAAGGGCGGCTACTTCCGCGACTGGGCGGTGCAGCACCCGGGCGGCTTCGGCCCGGACTGGTGGCGCAGCCTGTGGCACTACCACTCCACGATGCTGGACTTCCACACCAACCTGCACAGCCCGCACACCTACCAGTCGAACCCGTGGAGCTGGCTGCTCCTCGGCCGCCCGGTGTCGTTCTTCTACGAGTCGCCGAAGAACGGCCAGGCCGGCTGCACCACCTCCGACTGCGCCCGCGAGGTGCTGGCGATCGGCACCCCGCTGCTGTGGTGGGCGGGCATCGCCGCGCTGCTGTACTGCCTGTACCGCTGGCTGATGCGCCGCGACTGGCGGGCGGGGGCGCTGCTGGCCGCCCTGGCGGCCGGCTACCTGCCCTGGTTCCAGTACCAGGAGCGCACCATCTTCCTGTTCTACGCGGTGTGCTTCGTGCCGTTCCTGGTGCTGGCGGTGACCATGATGATCGGCGCGATGCTGGGCCCGGCCCACGCCTCGCCGGACCGCAGGCTGGCGGGCGCCACCGGCGCGGGGCTGCTGGTCGTGGGCATCATGTGGAACTTCCTGTACTTCTATCCGATCTTCACCGGCCAGACGATCCCGATGCCGGACTGGAACGGCCGGATGTGGCTCAGTACCTGGATCTGATCCACACCGGAGAGCGTGTACCGGATCTGTCACAAACCGGCGGCGTGTCGTGAGTGCACGGATGGTGTCTGCCTATGGTGTCGTGGCCGCTGATTCCTGGCGGCCACGACACACCAGGGGGGACTCGACGTGAACAACGGCGCGAAGATCGGCATCGCCTCGGCCGCCACGGTGCTGCTGCTCGCCGGCGGCTACGGTGCCTACGCCCTGGTCTCCGGCGACTCCGACGGCAAGGACGCCGCCAAGAAGCCGCGCACCGTGGTCTCCGAGCCCCCCAGCCCCGAGCTCGCCGCGTCCGGCGCCAAGGCCTTCCTGGACGCCTGGGCCAAGGGCGACCTGTTCGCCGCCGCCAAGCTCACCGACGACCCGGACAAGGCGCAGGCCGCGCTGCAGGCATTCCACGACAACGTGAAGCCCTCCGCCGTCCACCTCACCGTCGGCGGCCCGACCACCGCGCCCAGCCCGGCCGCGTCCAAGTCCGCCGCGCCGTCCGCGTCGGCGTCGGCGTCCTCGGCGGCCGCCGCCGGGCCGACCGGGGTGCTGGAGAGCTTCAAGGCCTCGCTGGAGTTCGCCGAGGCCGGCTCCCCGTGGAACTACGACGGCGTGCTCGGGGTGGTGAAGATGAGCGACGGCACCGCCGCCGTGCACTGGGCGCCCACCGTGATCCACCCGAAGCTGGACGCCACCGAGACCATCGGCGTCAAGCCGGTGTTCGCCGCGCCCGCCGCCGTCACCGACCGCAAGGGCAAGCCGCTGGCCGGCTACGCCTCGCTCACCGGCCTGCTCAACCAGCTGAAGGCCGCCGCCCCGCAGGGCGGCAGCCCGGAGGACGCCGGCACCGCCGTGGTGATCTCCCCCGCGTCCGGCAACGGGCCCGCGGAGAAGGTCTTCACGCTGAAGGAGCCCAAGCCCGTCCCCAACCTGAAGCTGACCCTGGACGCGGACCTCCAGGCGGCCGCCGAGTCCGCGGTCGCCGCCCAGGGCAAGCCGGGCTCGCTGGTGGCGATCGAGCCCAGCACCGGCGGCATCCTGGCCTACGCCTTCTCGCCCACCACCGGCCAGAACCGGGCGTTCTCCGGGGCGACCGCACCCGGCTCCACCCTGAAGGTGCTGACCGCCGCCGCGCTGCTGGAGGCCGGGATCACGCCGACCACCTCGATGCCCTGCCCGGAGACCACCATGGTCACCGGCAAGTCCATCGCCAACGACTTCAAGGGCGCGCACCCCGAGTACACGCTCACCGACGCGTTCATCAACTCCTGCAACACCTCCTTCATCGAGAAGGGCAAGGACGTCCTCAAGGCGAACTCGCTGCCCTCGCTCGCCAAGGACGTGTTCGGCATCGGGCTGGTCTGGAAGACCGGCCTGTCGAACTTCGACACCGACATCCCGGTCGAGACCAGCATGGCGGGCGCGGCCAGCGAGTTCATCGGCCAGGGCAAGGTGCGCGCCAACCCGCTGGGCATGGCGTCGATCGCCGCGACCGTGCAGTCCGGGGTGTTCAAGCAGCCGATCCTGGTGCCCGGCATGGACCAGGTGAAGGCCGCCCGGACGCTCTCCCCCGACGTGCTCTCCAGCCTGCGGTCGCTGATGACGCAGACCGTGAAGTCCGGCACCGCCGCGGCCGTGAAGCCGGCCCTGCCGGCCGGTTCCGGCGCGAAGACCGGCACCGCCGAGGTCGACAACAGCGCCGACGCGAACTCCTGGTTCACCGCCTACTCGGGCGACCTCGCGGTCGCCGCCGAGTTCCAGGGCGCCGGGCACGGCTCGGCGGCGGCCGGACCGGCCTCGTCCAAGGTGCTGGCGGTGGGCAACCGCAAGTGACGCAGGCGGACGGGGCCCCGGGAGCGGGGCCCCCGTCCGCGTCTCACTGCGCGAAGCGCCGCAGCAGGTTCTCGGTGACCTGGCGGGTGAACGCGCCCGCCCGCCCGTCGATGCCGTGGATCGCGCTGCCGCCGGCCGGGCCGGTCGCCTCCAGCGACTCCACCCACCGCATGGTGCCGGTGGCGAAGACCAGCGCGCCGCTGCCCGCCGGGTACAGCGCGGTGTCGGCGAACGAGTGCCGACCCTCGCAGACCACCGGGGAGTGCGAGAGCACCTCGATGCCCTGCGGCGTCGGGTAGGACGGGTTGACCCGGTCGTACTCGACGCCGACCAGGTGCGGGAAGCTGTCGCCGGCCTTCGCGCCGGTGCCCGCGAACAGCCAGTGGCCGGGCGCGGTGACCACGTACGGGGCGTCCACCGGGTAGCCGTCGTAGATCACGCCGAGCAGCGAGGACTCCGGGTCGGCGCCGGGCGGGGAGCGGAAGTCGGTGGTCGCCGGGTGCCCCGCCCGGTAGCCCGGGTCGTCCTTCCAGGCGCCCTTCCAGCAGACCACGGTGCGGTCCGGGCCGGTCGGCGACGGCTCGTACCGCACCCGCCGGAAGCAGCAGTTGGCGCCCAGGATCGCCAGGTGGGTGCCGGCGTCGCGGGCCGCGGTGAAGTGGGCGCGCTGCTCGGGCGACCAGTACTCGTCGTGGCCGAGCGAGAGCGCCGCCTTGGCGCCGCGCAGCAGGTTCGGGTCGGCGGCGACGTCGATGCAGGTGGCGTACGACAGCGGGATGCCGAGCTTCTCGGCGAGCGCGACCAGCGGGGCCTCGTAGACCAGGAACAGGCCCGCACCGTCGTCGTACTGGTACGGCCGGTCGAAGCTGACCTGGTACGAGCGGGTGGGCAGCCCGCCGGACGGGCCGTTGTACAGGTTGTAGCCGCCCCACTCGTTGTAGGCCTGCCAGGTGGCGACCGCGTTGACCACCACGGTGGTGCCGGCGGTGCTGCGCGAACGCACGGTGAGCGGCACGTAGCGCTGCCCGGCGCCGCCCTCCGCGTCCAGCCGCAGCAGGTAGCAGCCCTCCGGCCAGCCGGTGGTGTCGACGGCGGTGGAGCGCGACCAGGAAGTGATCACCATGCGGGTGGCCTGGTCGACGGTGAACGGCTGCTGCTTGGCGCCGGGCACCCGCCCCGACCTCCACACCTGACGGGCCCGGGCGCCGCCGTACCAGCCCATCCGGTAGGCGGTGACGGTGAAGCCGGGCGCGGTGGTGGAGACGTGCAGGCCGACCTGCTCGCCGGGCAGCACGCTGGCCCGGTCCGCCCAGCCCTCGATCGCACCGGCCGGGCCGGCGTTGGTGATCGCCCAGTCGGCGTTGCCCGGTCTGGCGTTCTCCGCCGCGGTGGCGGACGGCGCGGGGCTCGGCGCGGCGGCCGCGGCGCTGCCGCCGGGTGCGGCGGAGCCGGCGGCGGTGCGGCCCGGGCCGCCCGGGCCGCAGGCGGTGAGCGAGGCGGCCGCTCCGGCGGCCAGGCCCAGGAAGCGGCGTCGTCCGGTGGCGCCCAAGATCACTCCCGTGTTCGTACGGTGTCCCGGGACACCATAGGCACGTCGGCCGCCCGGCGATGCGTCGGCCTCCGCCGGGGCACCGGAACCGGCCGCCCGGGCGCGGTCGCCAGCCGCGGCCACACCACCAGTACGGCGGGCAGCGCCAGGTAGCCGAACCGGCCGGCCGGGGCCAGCGCGAACGCCACCGTCAGGCCCACCGCCAGCAGGTCGCAGGCGGCGACCGCGGTGGCCGGCGGGCGGGTCGGCAGCCACGCCGCGACCGCCAGCGCGCCGACGGCCAGCAGGGTCAGCGACAGGGTGTGGCCGTACGGGCCGAGACCGGCCAGCACCTTGCCCGGCAGCGGGCTGCCGGCCGGGGTGTGGACGGCGGTCAGGCCCAGCGGGAAGCGCACCACCTGCTCGTACAGTTCGTGCGGGTGGAGCGCCGCGACCGGGCCGATCACCGCCCCGCCGACGGCCAGCGCCGGGACGGCGGCCCGCAGCGCCGACCGCGGGCCGTGCCGGCGGTGCAGCAGCAGCAGTGCGACCGGCAGCGCCGGCCAGGCCGTCCACTTCAGCGTGCAGGCCAGCGCCAGCACCAGGCCGGTGCGCAGCGGGTGGCCGCGTTCGGCGAGCGCCATCGCCAGGCAGCAGACGCCGGTCAGCGGCAGGTCGACGCCGCCGACGGCCAGCGCGAGCGCGACCAGCGGCGAGGCGGTGAGCACCGTCAGCGGCAGCACCGACGCCCGCAGCGGGCCGCCGGGGCGCAGCAGCCGCCACCCGGTCAGCAGGCAGGCCAGGAACGCCGCCGCGAACCACAGCCGGACGTCGCCCAGCACCCGCGCCGCCGGACCGGCCTCCCCCAGCACCACCCGGGGCAGGCCGAACAGCGCCATCGCGGGCAGGTACGGGTTGTAGTCGACGACGTGCGGCGTCTCGGTCAGGTACGGGCTGCCGGTGTGCAGCAGCAGCGCCGCCGACCGTTCCACCACCGTCACCTCGGACTGGTGGTGCCCGGTCAGCGCCAGCGCCCCGAGCGGCAGCAGCGCCGCGCCCAGCGCCGCCGCCGCGCCGGCCGCCCGCGCCGCGAGCCCGCACGGCAGCGTCAGCGTCAGCACCGCGGCGAACAGGTACCCGGGCGCCGCGAAGCGCCCCCAGGCGGCCTGGTTGGCCAGGTGCGACATCAGCGGGAACGCCGCCGCCCAGCCCGCGGCCGCCACCCACCCGCCCGCCTGCGCCACCGGATGTCCGAGCACACGCAGGGCCCGTCGGGTGCTCGCCATGGCTCGAAGGCTAGGGCGAAAGCCACGCTCTGTCGCGGGATTCGGGCCGGTTTTATCGGTTCTGTCAGGATTTCGACACCGCTCGGCCTACGGAGCGTCAGCTCGGGTCGGCGGGCCCCTCGGTGCCGGGGCGGCCGGGCCCGGGCAGCGGCGAGGGCAGGGAAGGTCTCGCGGCGGAGCGCGACGATGCCGACGGACACGGCGGTGAACGCCACCGGGGCGCCCGTCGAGGTCATGTCGGCCGGCAGCCCGAGCGGGACGACAGCGGTACCGGCCGGGACGAAGCCCCGCGGCCTGCGGCCGGCACCACAGGGTCCGCGGAGTCCCCGGCGACGGCGGCCCACGGAGCGTCAGCTGGGGTCGGCGGGCTCCTCGGTGCGGGGGGCGGCCAGGCGGGAGTGCTTGGCGCTGTAGGTGAAGTAGAGGACGGCGGCGAGGGCCAGGGCGATCGCGAAGGCGATGAAGGTGTCGCGGTGCAGCTTGGTGATCAGGTAGACGCAGAAGCCGGCGCTGAGCACGGGGGTGACCGGGTAGAACGGGACCTTGAAGCCGCGCGGGAGGTCGGGGCGGGTGCGGCGGAGCACGACGATGCCGACGGACACGGCGGTGAACGCCACCAGGGTGCCCATCGAGGTCATGTCGGCCAGCAGCCTGAGCGGGAAGACGGCGGCCAGCAGGGCGACGGCGGCGCCGACCACGACGGTGTTCCAGACCGGGGTGCCGGTGCGCGGGGAGACCCGGGTGAAGGGGCGGGGCAGCAGGCCGTCGCGGCCCATCGCGTAGAGGATCCGGGTCTGGCCGTAGATCACCACCAGGGTGATGGAGAAGATCGAGACGATCGCGCCGCCGGCGAACACCAGGGCGGGCCAGGACTGGCCGGTGACGTCCTGGAGGATCTGCGCGAGGCCGGCCTTCTGTCCGTCGAACTGCTGCCAGGGCTGGGCGCCGATCGCGGTGACGGCGACCGCGATGTACAGCAGGGTGACCACCCCGAGCGAGATCAGGATGGCCAGCGGCATGGTGCGGCGCGGCTCGCGGACCTCCTCGCCGGCGGTGGAGACGGCGTCCAGGCCGATGAAGGAGAAGAAGATGGTGGAGGCGGCCGTCTGCACGCCGCCCCAGCCGTTGGGGGCGAACGGGGTGAAGTTGCCGGCGTGGAAGCCGGTCAGGCCGATGGCCACGAAGAGCACCAGGATGGCCAGCTTGATGGTCACCATCACGGCGTTGACCTTGGCGGACTCGCCGACGCCGCGGATCAGCAGCACGGTGACCAGGGCGACCAGCACCACGGCGGGCAGGTTGAAGACGCCGTTCTCGCCGGGCGGGGCGGTGAGCGCCGCGGGCAGGTGCAGGCCGAACGCCAGGTCGGCGAACTGGTCGAGGTACTGGCCCCAGGTGACGGCGATCGCGGACGCGGAGACGCCGTACTCCATCAGCAGGCAGACGCCGACGCCGAACGCGACCAGCTCGCCCATGGTGGCGTACGCGTACGAGTAGGAGGAGCCGGCCACCGGGATGGCGGAGGCGAGTTCGGCGTAGCAGAGCGCGGTGAGGCCGGCCGTGACGGCGGCGATCACGAAGGACATCACCACGGCCGGCCCGGCCACCGGGACGGAGGTGGTGAGGACGAAGAAGATGCCGGTGCCGACGGTGGCGCCGATGCCGATGGCGGACAGCTGCCACAGGCCGATGGATCGGCGCAGGTGTCCGGCTCCGGTTCCGCCCGCTTCGGCGATCAGGGTGTCCACGGGCTTGCGCCGCAGCAGGCGGGTGGTGCTCATCGGTCGTCCTTCTGGTGGGGATCAGGCACGGACTGTATCAAATACGCCGATATGCATAGTTATGAGATCTTGGTCGCGGGTCCGGCGGTCACCGGTCGAGGACGGCCTGCATGACGGCCTTGGCGATCGGCGCGGCCAGCCGTCCCCCGGTGACGTCGGTGGCCGTGCTGTCGGCCACCACCACCGCGACGGCGACCGGCGGGGTGGCGGTGGACCCGGCGGGGCGGGCCCAGGCGATGAACCAGGCGTACGGGGTGCCGCTGTTGTCGACGCCGTGCTCGGCGGTGCCGGTCTTGCCGCCGACCTCGGCGCCCGGGATCTGCGCGTTGCCTCCGGTGCCGTTGTTCACCACGTTCACCATCAGCCGGCGCAGCTCGGCGGCGACACCGGGCCCGAACGCCTGCCGGTACAGGGCGGGGCGCATCAGCTGGACCTGGGTGCCGTCGGCCTTGGTGAGCCGGTCCACCAGCTGTGGATGCATCACCCGCCCGTCGGCGGCGACCCCGGCGGCGACCATCGCCATCACCAGCGGGGTGGCGGCGGTGTTGTACTGGCCGATCGAGGACAGCGCCAGCTGCGAGCTGTTCATCCTGGTGTCGAAGTTGGAGCGGGCGGCCCGCACCGGGACGTCGAGCTTGGCGTCGTCGAAGCCGAAGTTCTTCGCCATCGCGACCATCCGGTCGAGGCCGGTCTGCACGCCGAGCCAGCCCAGCACGCTGTTGCAGGACATCGTCATCGCCTCGTCCAGCGACAGCCCCTCCCGGTCGCAGGCGCTGGTGTCGTTGTTGAGCGTGGTGGTGGTGCCGGGCATCACGTACGGGAAGGGCGCGCCGGTGGGGGCCTGGATGTCCGTCACCGTGCCGTTGGCCAGCGCGGCCGCGGCGGTGACCACCTTGAAGGTCGAGCCGGGCGGGTAGATCTGCCGCAGCGCCCGGTTGAGCATCGGCTGGTCGGGGTCGGCCTGCAGCTTCTCCCAGGCGGCCTGGTCGGCGGCGCCGGCGCCGGCGATCGCGCCGGGGTCGTAGCTGGGGGTGGAGGCCAGCGCGAGGATCCGGCCGGTGGCGGGTTCGATCGCGGCGACGGCGCCCTGCTGGCCGCCGAGCCCCTGCATGGCGGCGCGCTGCACGGCCGGGTCGATGGTGGTGACCACGTCGCCGCCGGGCTGCTGGTTGCGGGTGATGGCGTCCCAGACCGCCCAGCCGGTCAGCCGGGGGTCGGTGCCGGTGAGCAGGTCGTCGTAGACGCCCTCCAGCTGGGTGTTGCCGTAGATCTGCGAGGAGTAGCCGGTGACGGCGGCGTACAGCGGGCCGTCGGTGTAGGTGCGCTGGTACGCCAGGCGGCCGCCGGTCGCGACCGAGCCGGTGACGGGCTGACCGGCGATCAGGTTGCCGCGCGGCTGCGCGTACCGCTGGATGGTGGCGCGCTGGTTGGCGCTGTTGTGGTCCAGCTCCTGCTTCTGGAAGACCTGCACCCGGGTGGCCTGGACGGCCAGCAGGATGATCAGCAGCATGCAGAAGGTGGCGGCCCGCCGGCCGGTGGTGGAGATGCCGGGCAGGCCCTGCGGCCCGCCGTTGGTGCCCTCGGGCCGGGTGAACCTCACGCCGCCTCCCCGGGGTCGGGACGCCGGGCGAGGTCGCTCATCCGCACCAGCAGCGCCACGATGATCCAGTTGGTGACCACCGAGGACCCGCCCTGCGCGATGAACGGCAGCGTCATGCCGGTCAGCGGGATCAGGTCGAGGACGCCGCCGGCCACCACGAACACCTGGATCGCGACCAGCGCGGCCAGGCCGATGGCGAGCAGCCGTCCGAACGGGTCGCGCAGCGCGATGCCGGTGCGAAAGCCGCGGGAGACCAGCAGCGCGTACAGCAGGAACACCGCGAGCAGGCCGGTCAGGCCGAGTTCCTCGCCGATGGTGGCCAGGATGAAGTCGGACTTGGTGGCGAAGCCGATCAGCGCGGAGTGGCCGAGGCCCAGACCGGTGCCGAGCTGGCCGCCCCAGGCGAACGCGAACAGCGACTGGGCGATCTGGTTGGCGCCCTGCCCGGCCCGGATCGACGCCAGCGGGTGCAGCCAGTCGGTGACCCGGCTGTGCACGTGCGGCGACAGCCAGCCCACCCCGACCGCGGCGACGGCCGACAGCAGCAGGCCGATGACGATCCATCCGGTGCGGGCGGTGGCCACGTACAGCATCACCACGAACAGGCCGAAGAACAGCAGCGAGGTGCCGAGGTCGGTCTCCAGCACCAGCACGCCGACGAACGCCGCCCAGATCAGCAGCACCGGCCCGAGCACCCGGCCGAGCGGCAGCTGGAACCACAGCACCCGACGGCCGGTCAGGGCGAGCGCGTCCCGGTGCCGTGCCAGGTAGGCGGCGAAGAAGATCGCCAGCAGGACCTTGGCGAACTCGCCGGGCTGGAAGGACAGCGGGCCCAGCGTGATCCAGATCCGCGAGCCGTACACCGGCGGGAAGAACACCGGCAGCACCAGCAGGACGAGGGCCACGAACGCCCCGACGTACGCGTAGCGCTGGAGCCGGCGGTGGTCGCGCAGCAGGAGCAGCACCGCGATGAACAGGCCCACCCCGAGGGTGGACCACAGCAGTTGGGTGGGGGCGGCCTCGTGGTGCGGGGTGTTCCGGTCCAGCCGGTAGATGACGACCAGCCCGACGCCGTTCAGCAGCACCGCGATCGGCAGCAGCAGCGGGTCCGCCCACTTCGCCCGCCAGCGCACCGCGCCGTGCGCGAGCAGCGCCAGGACCCCTAACGCGGCGCCGTACTGGGCGGCGTCCGGCGGCGCCTTGCCGTCGATGTCGACGCCCACCTCGACGTACCCGAACACGGCCAGCCCCACCGCGGCCACCACCAGCACCAGTTCGGTCCACCGCCGGGGCCGCCGGGCGCCGGGCGTCCAGGCCGCCGCACGGGTCGCGGAGTCAGTGGCCACCAGCCGTCCTCCCGTCCTCGCCGGCCCGATGGGGCAGGGACGGCGGGGTGCCGGCCGGCACCCCGCCCAGTACTGCCTGAGGGGGCGTCAGAGCGTGGACGCGGGGTTCGCCGCCCGGGCGATCTCCCGCAGGTGCTCCTCCTCCTCGTGGCTGAGCGAGGTCTGCAGCAGCTCGCCGCCGAACTGCGCGACCGCCGGGATCACCTTGTCCTGGGTGGCGGTGCGCACCAGCGCGAACACCGCGGCGGAGCCCGGGGCCAGCTTCTCGCCGACCTTCCGCATGAAGTCGTCGTCCACGCCGGTGTCGGTGGAGGCGCCGACGGCCGCGCCGGTCGCGCCGCCGATCGCCGCGCCGATCACCGGCATCAGGAACAGCAGGCCGATCACGCCGCCCCACAGCGCGCCGGAGGCCGCGCCCAGACCGGTGTTGGAGACCGCCTGGTGGAGCTTGATCTTCCCGTCCTCGCGGCGCTCGACCACCACGATGTCCTCCAGGTCGATCAGCCGCTGCTTCTGAAGGCCGATCAGCTCGTCCCGGACCTTCTGCGCGGTGGCGACATCGGGGTAGGCGATCGCAAACAGGTTGCTCACGGCGGGGGTTCCTTCCAGCAGGGCTTCGGGCACGTCCCCCAGCACCCTAGCCAGGATTCGCCATATTTATTCCCATCTCCTGCGGTGTGTCCGGTTCCCCGCCGCTCACTCCCCGCGGCGCACCGCGACCGCCACCGCCGCCCACCCGGCCGCCCCCGCCAGCAGGGCCGCGCCCGGCAGCGTCCACCACGGCACGGCCGTCGCGCCGTGCCGCGAACCCAGCACCAGCGCCCGCACCACCGCGTTCGCCGGCGACCCCGGCAGCAGCAGCACCAGCACCATCGCGCCCAGCCCCAGCGGCACCGCGTACTGCGCGCCGGCCACCACCGGACGGTTGCACACCGCGCCCACCGCCGCGCCCGTCAGCACGCACACCACGGTGGCCGGCAGGCCCGCCGCTACCGCCCCGCCGCCACCGCCGCTGCCCACCAGCAGCACCCCGGCCAGGCCCGCCACGCCCAGGGCCAGCCCGGCCAGCGCGGCCGCCGCCAGCGCCGACAGGTGCACCCGCCGCCAGCCCGCGGCCGCCACCAGGCAGGCCCGGGACTGCGCGGGCTCCGCCGTCACCGCCGCCCGCGCCAGCCAGCCCGTCACCGGCACCAGCAGGCCCGCCGAGAACGCCGCCGCCGACAGCGCGTCGTCGCCGCCGGACACCCCGAGACCCATCAGCACCAGGTACACCAGCCCGGGCGGCAGCCAGCGCTGCGAGCGCAGCAGCAGTTCGAGGTGGTAGCGCGTCAGCATCCGCACCGTCATGACGCCTCCTGCTGAACGGACCTGATGTGCACCGGCGGGTGCGCGGCCAGCAGGCGGCGCAGCAGCGCGTCGGAGTGCGCGGCCGGCACGTCCAGCCGGGTGGCGCCGTCGGCCAGCGGCTTGCGCTCGGGCCGGCCCGGCAGCCACTCGGGGAGCTCCTCGGCCTCGACCACCAGCGCCGTGCGCGGGCCGTCGCCGTCGACGGCCGGCAGCGGGACCTCGTGCAGCGTGCCGCCGTCGACCCGGTGGACGGCGGTGGTCAGGCCCGCCAGCCGGGTCGGGTCGTGGTCGACGAACACCACCAGGGCGCCGGCCGCGGCGCGTTCGGCGACCGCGCCGTCGAGTTCGCCGCGGGCGGCCTGGTCGAGCCCCGTCCACGCCTCGTCCAGCAGCAGCAACTCGGCCTCGGCGAGCAGCGCCTGGGCCACCGCGACCTTCTGGCAGGTGCCCTTGGAGAGCCGCCCGATCGGGGTGCCCGCGTACCCGGTGATGCCGAACCGCTCCAGCCAGTGGTCGGCCCGCCGCCGCGCCTCCCCGGCGGCCAGGCCGCGGATCCGGCCCAGGTGGCACAGGTAGTCGCGGACGTCGAACGGCAGCGCGGGCGGGAACCGCTCCGGGACGTACGCCCGGCCGTCCGGCGCCTCGACCGTTCCCCGCTCGGCGCGTTCGATCCCGGCGAGCAGCTTCAGCAGCGTCGACTTGCCGCTGCCGTTGGCCCCCTCGATCCGCACCAGGCCGCCCGGACGGAGCGTCAGTTCGACCTCCCGCAGCACCCACGGACCCCCGCGTCCGTAGCGTTTCCCGACGCCTGCCAGACGCACCGTCATGCGCTCTCCCCGCCTGCTCCGTCGACCAGTTCAGGGTACGTCGCGCTCACCACCCGCATTGGGCGATTGGAACTGACGGTCCCTAGGATGCGGCAGTGATCACCCATACCAAGAAACGACGGACGGCCCGCGGAGCCGCCCTGCTCGGGGCGCTGACAATAGTCGCCGGCACCGTGCTCGGCACGCTGCCCGCGCACGCCGACGAGCCCGGGGCACCGCCCGCCGCGACCGAAGCGCCCAAGGTCGACCTCATCTTGGACGGGTCGGGGTCGATGCGGACCGCCGACATCCAGGGCAAGAGCCGGATCGCGGTCGCCCAGCAGTCCATCAACGAGGTCATCGACGCGCTGCCCGCCGAGACCGAGTTCGGCCTGCGCACCCTCGGCGCGACCTACCCGGGCAACGACCAGAAGGAGGGCTGCAAGGACACCAAGCAGCTCTTCCCGGTCGGCAGGACCAACAAGGTCGAGGCCAAGACCGCCGTCGCCACCGTCCGCCCGACCGGCTGGACCCCGATCGGCGTGGCGCTGCGCGCCGCCGCCCAGGACCTCGGCACCGGCCCGACCACCCGCCGGATCGTGCTGATCACCGACGGCGAGGACACCTGCGCCCCGCCGGACCCGTGCGACGTGGCCCGCGAACTCGCCAGCCAGGGCATCCACCTGGTGATCGACACCCTCGGCCTGGCGCACGACGACAAGACCCGCCAGCAGTTGCTGTGCATCGCCAACGCGACCGGCGGCACCTTCACCGACGTCCGCAGCCAGGACCAGCTGACCCAGCGCGTCAAGCAGATCGTCACCCGGGCCCAGGACACCCACACCGTCACCCCCGCGAAGGTGACCGGCGCCGAGCAGTGCAGCAGCGCGCCGATCCTGACCCCCGGCGTGTACAGCGACCGCGAGAAGTTCTCCGAGCACCGCGTCTACCGGGTGCCGGTGAAGGCCGGCCAGGAACTGCGCGCCTCGGTCAGCGTCACCCCCGACCGGGCCGTCGCCCGTGACTACGGGGTCCTGCTGCAGGCCACCGACAGCAGCGGCCAGGAACTGGTCCGCGGCAGCGACGCGGGCTCCGGCCGCACCGACGTGGCGTCCACCGGCGTCCGCTGGTCCGCGCCGGGCACCGACTCCGCCACCCCCTCGCCGACCTCCGGCGCCGCGGCGAGCACCGACCGCACCGTCTGCCTGATCGTCAGCAACTCCTTCGCCGGCCAGGCCGGCGTCCAGGCCGACGCCGGCCTGCCGCTGGAGCTGACCGTCGACGTCGCCGCCGCCTCCCCCGCGCCCGACGGCCCCGCGATGGGCCTGGGCCGCGGCTGGATCCTGCTCGGTGTGCTCACCCTGGCCGGCCTGCTCGCCGGTCTGATCTTCGGCTGGCTGGCACGCTGGCGGATCGCCGTCTGGCGGGAGAACTGACCATGCGCAAGCTCTTCGCCCTCGCGGCCCCGGCCGCCGCGCTCACCGGCCTGCTCCTGCTGGCCCCGACCGCGACGGCGGCCTCGCCGTCGCCGTCCGCGAGCGGCACCGCCAAGCCGGTGCTCAACTCGGTCGGCACCAGCTTCCTCACCGCCACCACGCTGGCCGCCGGCCAGGACGCGGACGTCCCCGTCTCCACCGGTGACTACCTGTACTGGGCGTTCCCGGCCTCCGAGGGCCAGACCGCCACCGTCGAGGTCAAGGTCACCCTCCCGGACGCCGCCGACCGGCACGGCCCGCAGACCTGGACCGTCGAACTCTTCGACGGCCTGCGCCGCCGCCAGGCCTGCACCTCCGGCCCGCAGAACGGCACCGCCGCGGACAGCGCCACCACCGTGGCCCTCAGCTGCACGCTCCGCCAGATCCGCTCCTGGGCCGAGCCCTGGTCCGGCGACCCGCTGCCCGGCACCTACTACATCCGGCTCTCCACCAGCGACATCCCGCAGCAGGACCTCGGCCTCGCCTCCCAGGTCCACGTGCACGTCGCCACCAAGGGCGACGTCAACGACGCCCAGCCCGAGGGCGGTTCGCTCAAGGCCCCGCTGGTGCCGCCGGTCAACGCCGGATCCACCGCGAGCGGCTCCGCCGCTACCCCGGCCCCCAGTTCGAGCGCCGCCTACGCGGCCGCCCCCGTCGCCGAAGAGACCCACTGGTACTCGGATCTCTTCTCCGGCTGGAACACCCGCTGGTGGTGGACCGTCGCCGGCGGCATCCTCGCCGCCCTCGCCGGCGTCCTCGGCTACACCCTCACCCGCCACCCGCGCGGGCACCGGCCGCACCACCATCACCCGCACCTGTCCGAATAGGGCTGCGCAACCAGGGGCGCGTGGGGGTATCCCACGCGCCCCTGTCCGTTCACGCCCTGAGCTCTGCCAGGATCCGCATCGCCGACATCCCCAGTTCCGCCGTCACCGGGACCTCCGGGGCGAAGTGGCGCTTGAGCACGTCCTCCGAGTACCGCCGGCACTGCTGGTGCCAGTGGAGGACGGCGGCCATCCAGTCCTCCAGCTCGTGGACGTACCCGTCGAGCGCCTCCGACGCCTCGCCCTCGATTGCGAAGTCCTGCTTCAGCAGCGGCAGTTCTCCCTGCACGACGTGCTGGAACTGGCTCAGGCGGGAGCCCATCAGGTCGGCGACGATGTCCACGGCGACGGGGTAGTCGCAGGAGAAGAAGTTCTCCACCACCCGGACCAGGTTGTGGACCTCGCCCTCGTACTCGATCTCCTTCTGGTACGAGTGCAGGTCGTTGACCAGGCAGGCGTAGTCCGCCGCGGAGTTCTCGATCGCCCGCATGGTGCCGCTCCGGTACACCTCGTCGGGGATGGTCTCGCCGCGGCCGAGCCGGGACAGGCTCATCGTCAGGTCGGAGCCGAAGGTGGCGCGTCGCATCTCGATGTAGTCGACAGGGTCGGGGATCCGGTTCTGCGCGCCGTTGGCGAGCTCCCAGAGCCAACTGTCGATCATGTCGCCGACGGCCTTGCGGAACTTGGCCCGGGCGGCGGTGGAGAAGGGCACGACGGTGCGCTGCCAGAGGTCGGCGAGGCCGGCTTCGAGGGCGTTGCGCGGCTCGAAGGGGAGGCTGCCGTCGAGTGTCATCAGCGCGTACAGCCGCTCGTTGGCGAGCTTCGCGCCGGCCAGGTCGCGGGGGGCGCCGAAGACCGGGGGGTAGTAGTCGTCGGCGTAGGTGCCCCAGGTCAGCCAGGCCGAGCTGAGGTCGAGTTCGGCGGCGGTGCCGTCGGGGTCGATGCCGGCGGCGCAGAGCGGGAAGTCGTAGTCGCGGAGCTTCTGTTCGGTCCAGATGTCGGAGGCGGGGACGCCGGGTTCCGGGTCGAGCAGGCCGAACTCGTGGGACCAGCGGACGACGTACTCCCGGGAGGCGTCCACGTGCGGGTTGATCGTGACGGCGTACGGCATCGGGAAGTCGGGCAGCTTCGAGGGCCCGACCCTGCGGTGCGGGACGTGCGCGAAGCTGCGCAGGCCGCGGATGCCCGCCGCGAGGCGGATGTTGGCAGCGGAGGTGCCGAGGCCCTTGGGGCCGAAGGTGGGGGCGGCCGCGCCGCCGCCGTTCATGTAGCGGCTGGAACGCATGTGCCATTCGTGGCCGCCGGACTGCCAGTCCTGCATGCCCTTGACGTACGCCAGGACGCGGGCGATCTCCTCCGGGTCGAGCGCGTGCTCGGCGAACAGGCCGGGGAGTTCGGTGAGCGCGGTGTTCTCGAACTGCTGGAGGCGGGAGGTCAGCAGGTCGTTGACCGCGTCCGCGGCCTCCTGGGTGGAGCAGCCGAGGAAGGTCTCCAACACCAGGACGCCGTTGGAGAGTTCGCCCTCCTCCTGGATCTCGCGCTGGTACGAGAACAGGTCGTTGCGCAGGTGGACGCCGTCGGAGAAGGCGTCGCGCAGCACCCGCAGCGGCCGGGAGTACGCGACCGACTCGGGCACCTCGGCGTGCGCGGCGTACTCGATCAGGCCGGCCGACCAGGGGGCGCCGCCGACCTTGCGGCGCATCTCGATGTACTCGACGGGGTTGGAGACCCGGCCCTCGTTGATGTTGGAGAGCTCCCAGAGGGACTCGTTCAGCAGGTGCCGGGTGGACTCGGCGAACCGGGACCGCCAGTCGGCGGACATGTGCGGGACGGTGCGCTGCCAAAGGTCCGCCAGGCCCGCCTCGACCGGGTTGGTGGGATCGGGGAACCCGTCGGCGAGGTCCATCGGCATGAAGGCGGGCAGGCGGTCCAGGTAGGCCTTGCCGCCCTCGCGGTCGAGGGTGCGCTTGAAGATCTCCAGGAAGTGGTCGTCGAAGAAGAAGACCCAGGTGTACCAGTCGGTGACGAGGTCGAGCGCCTCGCTGTCGCAGTCGGGGTGGGTGTAGGAGCAGAGCAGCGCGTAGTCGTGCGAGTCGAGATCGTGCTCCTCCCAGATGCCCGATCCCTCCAGCATGCCGAAGTCGCGTGCCCACTCCTTGGTGTGCACCCGTGCCTTCTCGTAGTGCGGGTTGATGCGCGCCGGGTACGGCACGTAGAAGTCCGGCAGTTCGAACGGCTGAGCCACTGGGTCCCGCCCCTTTTCGACGACTGAAGATCGGCGCGATGCCTAACGAGCCTTCCGACCCTCGGTCACCGGAACCCAACTCCGTAGCCCACACGTCACAATCCACTCGAACGAGTGAACCCCGCCGGTGTCGTACCCCTTCGGCAGACTGTCACCGTCCTGCCCCCCGCACCGAGGAGCCCGCACATGGCGTTCACCGACGAGACCTGGCGCCTGGTGCACGGCGAGGACCTGGTCGGCGAGATCCGCATCGACGACGCCGACTTCCCCTGGCTGCACGGCGAGTTCACCCCCGGCCCGGGCTGGCCGGGGTTCGCGCCCAGGTTCGCCGAGTGCCGCGAACTGGCCGAGGCCGAGGAGTGGGACGCCTGGGGCCGGATCCACCTGACACTGGAGCAGGAACTCACGCTGCACGCCCCGGAGGGCCCGATGGCGGAGTTCCTGCTGCACATCGAGCCGCCCCGGGCCTGGTTCCGCTTCAGCGAGGAGCCGTTCGAGGACGACTGAGTCCCTGTCAGCCGCCCTGCGGCCGGAAGACCCGGACCTCCGCCGTGCCGCTGCTCCAGTCGACCTGCCAGCCGCGGCGGGCGGCCAGGACGGCGAGGCCGTCGAGGCCGATGCCCCGGTAGTAGCGCCGGCGGATCGTCGTCCTGGGCACCAGTTCGTCGCCCTTGAACTTGTAGCGGTACTTGTTGGCGTTGAACTCCTGGTTCCTCCGCACGGTGGCCAGTCCCCGCTCGATCCCGCGGTCCAGCGCCCGCCCGGCCCAGGCCTCCCACTCCTCGCGGGTGCCCTGCCGCTCCAGGCGGTAACGGCTGGGCGTGAGAACGAACTTGGCCACGCCCGGCTCGGCCGTGCCGTCGAACGCCACCGAGTTGTCCAGGAAGTCCCAGACGATCCGGAACGGCAGCCAGAACCACTGCAGGCCGAACTGGAGCCACAGCCCGGGCGCGGAGCGACGTGGCAGCGGGCCGGTGTTCAGGCCGGGCGGGGCCGGTGGGTGCCAGGTGCTCATCCGAACGCCTCCGTGATCTTCGCCTGGTCCGGCCCGGGCAGGGCGGTCGCGGGCTGCGTGCCGGGCCGGTCGTACACCACGGTCTCGACCAGGCCCGCGAGCATCGTCACGTACTCGGGGAAGTCGATCAGCATGGGCGTGCTGATGGTCATGGTGACCAGGGTGTCCGCACCCGGCACCGGGATGTACGCGGACGCCTGGGCCAGTTCGAGCTTCGCCTTGTTCCCGAACTCGTCGTCGACCTCGGCGAGCGACCCGGCGACGGCGACCACCACCGGGCCGACCGGGGCGGGCACCCGGAACACCTCGTTGGCGGGGTCGAGGGAGAGCATGTCCTGGATCGCGGCGGCGACCGTGTCGGCGTCCGCGGTGTCGGCCTGGTCGGCCTGGATGACCAGGGTGGCGACGGTGACCCGGTCGTCCTCGGTGCCGGCCAGCAGGAAGCCGGAGTAGACCGCGCCCTCCTCGCCGGCGGTGGCGGCGATGTCGCTGTACCAGGAGGCGACGGTGCTGCGCTGGAACTCGGTGCCGCCGCACCAGATCTCGGCGGCCACTTCGGCGAGGTGCGCCTCCCGCTCCTGCTCGGGCAGTTCGACGCCAAGCGAGTGGAACTGGGCCGGCACCACCCACCGGATGTCGAGCGCGTCGTCCGGGAGGATGTCGGCCGGAAGACTCTCGGCCGGGCCGTTCTGCGGGGTCGTCACGAGGTCACTTCCTGGTACAGGGTGGGCGCGTGCATGATCAGGCCACTGCCCTTCATGCCGATCTGGGTGCCGCGCGACCACCACGACTCGACCGGGAGCGAGAAGACCTTCTGGCCGTCCTCACCGAGCGAGCCGATGCCGGGCAGCTTCTTCAGCGGGGTCTTGGTGAACAGCGGAGTGAGCACCTTGTTGTGCAGCAGGCCGCCCTCCAGATGGGTGGCCTTGATGGCCTGCCCGGCTTCCATCAGCTTCGCTCCGCCGGCCGCCAGGCCCTCGCCCTTGGCGATGGCCGTGACGCCCTTGGCGGCGCCCCCGATGCCCTTGGCGGCACCGCCCACGAACGGCACCACGCCGACGCCGTCCAGCGCGATGGTGGTCCAACTGACGTCCGCACCGCCGAGTTTGGCCATCCCGTGCGCACCGAGCGCGACCGCGGACGCGCCGCCGGCCGCAACGCCGAGGGCGGCGGACAGCGGCGGGCACCACAGGGTGGCGAGGGCCGCGATGCCGAGCACCGCCGAGACGCCGCCCGCGATGTCGCCGATCTTCTTCAGCAGGTCGGCGTGCTTGGTGGCCCAGTCCTTGATCTTCTTGCCGACGCTCTTGAAGCCGTTGCCGATCTTCTCCCAGGCGCTGATCTCGGGAGCGTTCTGGTTGGCCCGGCGGAGCGCCTTCGCGGTCCGGTCGGCGTCGTCCTGGTGGTGCTCGTGCAGTTCCTTGGCCTGCTTGACGATCGCTTCCAACTCGTCCTTGATGGCCCGGAGCTCGCGGTTGGCGTCCTCCAACTGGCGTTCGGCGGTGCTGTATTCGGCGCTCGCCGCGTCGATCCGGCGCTGGGCGTCGGCGAGCGCGGCGTCGTCGTCGAACCGCTTGCCGATCAGCGCGAACGCCGGGGAGTCGGCCGCCAGGTCGAACCGTTCGACGGCGTTCTGCTTGACGTTCTCCGCGTTCTCCATCCGGCGCTTGGCCTCGGCCGCCTCGGCCTCGTAGCGCCGGGCCACCCCCTGGTACGAGACCAGCTGGTTCTTCCAGCTGTCGAGCTGGCCGGAGGCCTGCCGCATCGCGTCGACGCTGTCGGCCAGGTAGCGCGGCAGTTCGCCGACCTTGCCGGCGAACGCCTTGGCGGCGTCGCCCTCCCAGACGCTGCCGCCCTGTCCGACGGCGACCAGGGTGCGGTGGGCGCTCTCCATCGCGACGGACGCCCGGTTGAGCTTGTCGACCAGGCCGTCGACGTTCTCGGGGCTGCCGGGGGCCGGGTCGAAGCCCAGGGTGGGGAAGTCGGCCTTGCTGCTCATGCGGCGGCTCCGGTGAACATGTCCCGGATCGCCTGGTCGGTCTCCGAGTAGCCCTTGCAGGTCTCCTGGAGCTTGCCCTCCAGGGCCTCGACGCCCTGCGAGATCCGGGTGATGGCGTCCTGCCAGCTGTCGTTGAAGTCGTCGCAGGCGTGGTCCAGGTTCTTGCTCCCGGTGGTCTTCGGACCGGTGTCCTTCATCGCGCGGAGCGCCTCGCGCATGTCCTGCTGACTGCTCTTCAGCTGCTTCACCAGCCGGTCGAGTTCGCTCACTTCGACCCGGAAGTAGGCCCCCATGCTGCGCTGATCCCCTCTGGGCCCGAGCAGAGCGACGCGACGCCCACTCCCGTGGCCGTGCGCGCATTCCGCAAGGACGCCTTTGCCGTTCCTTCACATGAGGCGTCCGAGCGGTCGACGCCCCCGCGTCCGCGCCGGACCGACCTGGGTATTCGTGGAATGCGAGGCCCCGGCGCACGGTGGCGGTCTTTGCCGAACTCCGGTTCGGCGCTCGAACACCAAAGCGCAGATTACCTTCCGCCCGCGAAGGGTCGACCCGCCGGGGCGTCGGGGCAGGCTGTCAGGGCAGTGCGAGCGCGAGCGGCTGCGCGGGGCTGCGGGGGTCGAGGCGGTAGCTCCAGTCGGCGGGCACCAGCAGGCACTGGGAGGCGCGCAGGCGCAGCGTGCTGCGGCGGGCGGCGGAGCCCGGGGGCGGGCTCAGGTGGATCTCGGCGGCGGCGCGGCGCTGCACCAGCAGCACCGCGGAACGGCCGCGCTGCCACGGCCCGGCGGGCCGCTCGGGGACGGGCCGGACGGGGCGGGCCAGTTCGCGTTCCAGCGCGGCGGCCAGTGCGCCGGCCGAGCCGTCCGGCGCCGGCTCCTGTTCGGTCCACAGCAGCGCGGGGGCGGAGCGGGCGGCGGAGCCCCGCAGGAAGGCCGCCAACTCCGCGACCTGGCCGCCCGGTTCCGGGGACGGCCGGCCCTCCCCCTCGTACCACTGCACGTGCTGCCCCCTCCGGACCGGGCACCGGACCGTCTCCGGCACCGAGAACCATCCTGGGCGGGGGCGCATCTGACGGCCAGTCACGAGATCGCGCGACACCGGACCCGCGTCGCCGCACCGCAAGGGTCGTGGCCTTTGCCCCGGTTCAGTCCGGTTCGCCCCCTGGTCACTTTGCTGCCAGCGCAGTTGATGAGGTGGGCGCACGGTGGTCCCGGGGCGGTCCGCCCGGACATGCTGGGTGCAGGCCGATCAACGCCGGGCGGGCCGCCCGGCAGGCCCGCTCCCCACACCCCGCAACCGCCCTCGGAGGCCTCCATGAAGCGCGCCCTCGCCCTCGTCGCCGTCACCGCCGCCGCCCTGTTCGCGGCCGCTCCGCTGGCCTCCGCCACCGCCGTGCCCGCCCCGGCCGGGTCCGCCACGCAGCTGTCGGTCGGGCTGCCGAACACCCCGCTCGACGGCGACACCTCGTGGGGCGGCGCCTGCGAGACGCCCCTCTGCAAGCCCTGGTCCTGACCGCCCCCACCACCTCGCCCCGGGAGTCCTCCATGCACACCATCGGCATCGCGTTCAGCCGCCGCGAGCTCCAGGTCCTGCACCTGGTCGGCGAGGGCGCCAGCTACGCGACGATCGCCCGCCGGCTGGGTCTCAGCCCGCACACCGTCGACACCTATCTGCGCCGGATCCGCGCCAAGTCCGGTGTCAGCTCACAGGTCCAGCTCGCCCTGCTGGCCTCCCGACTGCCCACGCAGCCCGCGCAGGCCGCCGCCTGAGCGCAGGGGGTGCAGCTGGGTACACCCCGGCCGGGCAGGTGGCTGCAATGGCACGGGGCCGCCCGCCCGGGATCGTCATGGGTGACACGACGATCCCGACCGAGAGGCGAACTCCCGTGCAAGAACGACGACCTGGCTGGCTCGGCCCCGCCGCGCTCTTCCTGACCGCGACCGTCATGGCCTCCGGCCTGATGCTGGCCCTCCAGCCGCTCACCGGACTGCCCGGCGAGGTCCTCGAACTGGTGCAGTTCGGCCCGGCGGTGGGCGTGGCCGTGGTCGCCCTGGTGCGGCCGTCGCAGGTGCGGGGCCTGCTGACGGCCGGCGGGGCGCGCGGCCCGCGCGGGGCGGTGCTGCTGAGCGCCCTGGCGATCATCGCGGTGGCGGTGGCCGGTTCGCTGCTGCTGCACGGCAGCGTCCCGGTGCGCGACCCGAACGGGCTGGTCGCCCCGTTCTGGGTGGTGGCAGTGGCCCAGTTCGTGGGCGCGTGCGGCGAGGAGATCGGCTGGCGCTGCTTCCTCCAGCCGCTGCTGCGGACCAGGTTCGGGCCGCTCGGCTCGTCCGTGGCGGTCGGCCTGCTCTGGGGCTGCTGGCACATGCAGATCTTCGCGGCGGCCCCGGCGTACGCGGCCGGCTTCCTGGCGGCGACCACCGCCATGTCGGTGCTGCTGGGCCTGGCCTGGGAGCGGATCGGCGCCCACCGGCTGCTGGTGGCCGGCGGCTTCCACACCCTGGTGAACCTGGGCATGCTGCTGTTCCTGGACGAGGAGTCCGGCGTGGTGGAGCCGATGGTGCTGTTCGGCGTCGCCGGCGTGCTGGTCGCCCTGCCCTGGGTCCTGGCCGCCCTGCGCCCGGCCCGCACGGATAGGCTCGCGACGACATGACGGATCGACAGAAGCGTTTCCGGGGGCCGCTGGTCGCCCTCGTCCGCTGCCAACTGCTCTCGCTGGCGTCCCTGGTGACGTCGCTGCGGTCGCTCGCGGTGCTCGGCGCGCTGGCGCTGCTGCCGGTCGGCGCGGGTCTGCCGCTGCTGCCGCCCGCCGCCCGCATGCTGCGCCGCGGCAGCGACCTCGAACGCGACCGCACCGCCCGCTGGACGGGCACCGTGATCGACGCGCCCGAACCGCTGCCCACCGCGCCGACCGTCACCGGCCGGGGGGCGGCGGTGCTCGGCTCGACCGCGTTCTGGCGCGACGTGGCCTGGTGCTGCTTCGGCCCGTGGAGCACCGGCATGCTGGTCTCCGTCCCGCCGACGCTGGTCGGCTACGGCCTGTTCGGCGCCGTGGCGCAGCCGTTCCTGTGGCCGTACCTCGGCCCGGGCAACTGGTACGCCTTCATACCGGTCGAGTCCACGGCCACCGCGATCGCCGCCGCCGCCCTCGGCCTGGGCTTCGTCGCGGCGGGCCTGTGGCTGTCCGTCCCGGCGCTGGTCCGCTACGGGGAGTGGACCGGGCGGCTGCTCGGCGACCCGTACGCGGCCCGGCTGGAGCGGCGGATCGGCCAGCTGACGGACAGCCGGGCCGACGCGCTGGACACCCAGGCCGCCGAGCTGCGCCGGATCGAACGCGACCTGCACGACGGCGCGCAGGCCCGGCTGGTCGCCCTCGGCCTGACCCTCGACCAGGCCGACCGGTTGGTGGACAGCGACCCGACCGCCGCCCGCCGCCTGCTCGGCGAGGTCCGGGCCAGCTCCGAGCGGGCCCTGCAGGAACTGCGCGACCTGGTCCACGGCATCCTGCCGCCGGTGCTCGCCGACCGCGGCCTGCCCGACGCCGTCCGCTCGCTCGCCCTGGACGCCTTCCTGGACGTCGAGGTGGACGCCGAGCTGCCCGGCCGGCTGCCCGCCGCCGTCGAGGGCGCCGCCTACTTCGCGATCGCCGAACTGCTCGCCAACGCGGGCAAGCACTCCGGCGGCAGCACCGTACGGATCCGGCTGCGCTGCGCCGACGGCCTGCTGCGCGCCACCGTCACCGACGACGGCCGGGGCGGCGCCGACCCGGCCCGCGGCTCCGGCCTGGCCGGGGTGCGCCGCCGACTGGCCGCCTTCGACGGCACCCTCGCCCTGGTCAGCCCGCCGGGCGGACCGACCACCGCGACCCTGGAGCTCCCGTGCGCGTCGTCCTCGCCGAAGACCTCTTCCTCCTCCGTGACGGCCTGAGCCGCACTCTCGCCGAACACGGTTTCGAGGTCGCCGCCGCCGTCGAGACCGGCCCCGAACTGCTGCGCGCCCTGCGCGAGTTGCGGCCGGACGTGGCCGTGGTCGACATCCGGCTGCCGCCCACCCACACCGACGAGGGCCTGCAGGCCGCGCTGACCGTCCGCCGCGAACGCCCCGCCCTGCCGGTGCTGGTGCTGTCCCAGTACGTCGAGCAGCTGTACGCCCAGGAGCTGCTCGCCGACGGGCACGGCGCGGTCGGCTACCTGCTCAAGGACCGGGTCACCCACACCGCGCAGTTCGTCGACGCCGTCCGCACCGTCGCATCCGGAGGCACCGTGATGGACCCGCAGGTGATCGCCCGCCTGATGGCCCGCTCCACCGCCCGCGGCACCACCGCCGACCTGTCGCCCCGCGAACTCGACGTGCTGCGCCTGATGGCCGAGGGCCGCTCCAACGCCGCCGTGATGGCCGAACTGCACATCAGCGAGAGCGCGGTGGCCAAACACACCGCCGCGATCTTCGGCAAGCTCCGGATCGACAACACCCCCGACGCCAACCGCCGGGTACTGGCCGTCCTCGCCTACCTGAAGCGCTGACCGCCCCGCCGATACCGCAGACCCCGGCCCGCCCCCGGCGGGCCGGGTCCTCGCACACCCACGCCCGGCCCACTGACGGGCCGCCGCCCCGAACGCAAGAAGTCCCGCCCGGATCACCCGGGCGGGACTTCTGTTGGTGGAGCTGAGGGGATTCGAACCCCTGACCCCCTCGATGCGAACGAGGTGCGCTACCGGACTGCGCCACAGCCCCAACAAGAAGAACTCTATCACCCCTGAAGAGGTACTCATGACCATGGTCGCGACGGCCGGATGACAGGACGTCCGGACCGCCGGCACCGCAGCGGGGTGGGACAACGCGAACGCCCCGCGCAGGTGGCGGGGCGTTCGGGGGTGCGGGCTACTCGTTGGCGGCGCGGGGCGGGCGGTACTCGGGGGCCGACTGCTGGCCGGGCTCGCCGTACTGGTCGAACAGCGGGGTGACGGGGCGGCCGGAGTCCCAGGTGCCGGGGGCGGAGAGGTCGAGGCCCCGAGTGACCCGGGGGGCCACGGGGGCGGTGACGTAGGTGGGCAGCGGGACGGGGACGGGCTCCCAGGAGTCGGGGCCGGCCGCGGCGCGGGCCCGGACGCCGTCGACCCACTCCTCGTGCTCGGTGGCGTCGGCGAGGACGCTGGCCGGGGTCGCGGGCTCGGTCGCCACGTCGGCGGCGTGGGGTGCGGTCGCGGGCTCGGCCGCCCGGGCCCGCTCGCGCTCCCGCAGCCGCTCGGCGGCCTGCGCGGCCCGCACCCGGTCGAACTTGACCTCGTAACGCTGCCGTTCGAGCCGGCGCAGGTGTCCGATGTAAAGAGTGAGGAGGATGCCTGGCACGGCCGGCACCCAGAGGAACGCGAAACCGGCCACCGCGGCGACGACCGCGCCGAGCGCGAAGGCGAGGAAGAGCAGGGTGACCATCCGCCGCCGTCTGGCCAGCAGCCGGGCCCGCCGTTCGGCGGAGCGCCGCTCGTCCTGCTCGCCCCGGTCCCGCTCGCGCTTCCCGGCCCGGTCCGCGCCCGACTCGACAACCGGGTCCGGCTCCGCGGGCACGACGGGTTCCGCAGGCACGACGGGCTCCGCCGGGACCGCCGCGGCGGGCCTGGTGGGAACGTCCGCGGGGTCGACGGGGGCCCCGTCCGGCTCACCGGCGGGGTGCTGCTGGTCGGCGGTCTGTTCGCCGAGGACTCGGGCCGCGCGCCGTTCCATGGCCGATCGCCCGGCCAGCAGGCGGATCGCGGTACTGAAGCGTTCCGTCGGACGCGACTCGTTGAGCTCGTCCTGCCTGCGGAGCCACATCGGCACCAGATAGGCGGCCCAGGCCCCTACGATGACCGCGTAGATAAGGCCGCTGCTGCTCACGTTTCACACGGTACGGGCGCGGGGTAAGGCGCTGCAGCAATTTGGGACGGCGTGTCGTGCGATCAAGCTGATTCTCAGACTATTTTGCCGGTATTTGTGACGGCTCGCCCCGGCCCCGGCGACCCGCCGATGCCATATCGATATCTATTTTTCGAACAAATATTCAATTCCCCTGGGACGGCCCGCTCCTGAGGGCGTGCCAGCGCCGCAGCAGACCGTCGGCGGCCTCGTCGGCGGTCAGCGCGTAGACCAGGTGGTCGCGCCAGTCGCCGTCGATGTGCAGATAGCGGGGGCGCATTCCCTCCGCGCGGAAGCCGAGTTTCTCCACCACCCGGCGGCTGGGCCGGTTCTCGGGGCGGATGCACACCTCGACCCGGTGCAGCGCCAGGTCACGGAAGCAGTGGTCGACGGCGAGCGCGACGGCGGTCGGCATGATGCCGCGGCCGGCCACCGCCTCGTCCACCCAGTAGCCGACGTTGGCGGAGCACATCGAGCCCCAGGTGATCCCCCCGACGGTCAACTGGCCGACCAGGCGGCCGCGGTAGAGCACCACGAAGGGCAGCATCCGGCCGGCCGCGGCCTCCCCGCGCAGGTAGCGGACCATCTGCCGGAAGGTGGGCCGGGGCAGCGGGGCGCGACCGGCCGGGGCGGGCGGGACGGTGGCCTCCCAGCGGCGCAGCCAGTCCCGGTTGCGCCGGCTGACCTCCTGCCACTCGGCCTGGTCGCGGCGGCGGATGGGCCGCAGCACGACGTCCCCCTCGACCAGCTCGGTCGGCCATCCCGCGTTCAGTGCGCACCGCCCGCGGGGCGCGGATGGTCGCCGCCGGCCAACTGGTCGACGGCGTGCGGCAGCAGCGGGGCGAGGACGGCGAGGCCGTCCCGGACGCCGCCGGTGGAGCCGGGCAGGTTGACGATCAGGGTGCGTCCGGCGCAGCCCGCCAGGCCGCGGGAGAGCGCCGCGGTCGGCACCTTCTCGCGGCCGTACGCACGGATCGCCTCGGGGATTCCGGGGAGCTGCCGGTCGATCACCCGGGCGGTCATCTCGGGCGTGAGGTCCTGCGGGGAGATGCCGGTGCCGCCGGTGGTGAGCACCACGTCGTACCCGGCGGCGACGGCCTCGCGCAGCACGGCCTCGACGGGGTCGCCGTCGGGGACGACCGTCGGGCCGTCGACCGCGAAGCCCAGCTCGCGCAGGCCGGCGACCAGCAGCGGCCCGCCCCGGTCCTCGTACACCCCGGCCGCGGCCCGGTTGGAGACGGTGACGGCGAGCGCCTTCATCGGGCGTCCTCGCGCACCCAGTCGCCGCTCTTGCCGCCGGTCTTGCTGAGCACCCGGACGTCCTCGATGGCGGCGGCCTTGTCGACGGCCTTGACCATGTCGATGACGGTGAGCGCGGCGGTCGCGACGGCGGTGAGCGCCTCCATCTCGACGCCGGTGCGGTCGGCGGTGCGGACGGTGGCGGTGATCTCGACGGCGGTGTCGGTGACCGCCAGGTCGACGGTGGTGCCGGTGAGCGCGATCGGGTGGCAGAGCGGGATCAGGTCGGGCGTCCGCTTGGCGCCCATGATGCCGGCGATCCGGGCGACGGCGAGCGCGTCGCCCTTGGGGACGCCCTCGCCGCGCAGCAGTTCGACCACCCGGGGGGCGACCCGGACGCGTCCGGCCGCCACCGCGACCCGGGTGGTGGCGGCCTTCTCGGAGACGTCGACCATCCGGGCGGCGCCGGTGTGGTCGACGTGCGTGAGGCGGTCGCCGGGGGATGTGTCGGTCACGAATGGGCTCCAGTAACGCGGTGCGAATCTCGCGCTACCGTACCGCCCCGTCCGGGTCAGTCCGTGAGAAGGACCACATCGACGGTGCTGCCGGCCGGCAGCGCGGTGGTGTCCTCGGGCACCGTGATCAGGCAGTCGGCCTGCGCCAACGCCCCGACCAGGTGCGATCCTTCGCCGCCGACCGGGCTGACGGCGCCGTCCGCCGGACGGTACCGGCCGCGCAGGAACTGCCGTCGCCCGGCCGGGGAGCGCAGCGCGGCGGTGGTGGCGGCGCGCACCACGGGCCGGTGCACGTCGGGCGCGCCGAGCATGGTGCGGATGACGGGGCGGACGAACAGCTCGAACGAGATGTACGCGCTGACGGGGTTGCCGGGCAGCGCGAGCAGCGGCACGCCCCGCTCGCCGCCGATCCGGCCGTAGCCCTGCGGCTTGCCGGGCTGCATCCGCAGCCGCCGGAAGTCCACCCCGGCGTAGTCCGCGAACACCTCCTTGACCACGTCGTACGCGCCGACCGAGACGCCGCCGCTGGTGACGATCAGGTCGGCCCGGCCGAGCTGGTCCTCCAGCACCGCGCGCAGCGTCGCCGCGTCGTCGGGGACGCCGCCGACCCGGTAGGCGACCGCGCCGGCGGCGATCGCGGCGGCGGTCAGGGTGAAGGAGTTGGAATCGTGGATCCGGCCGGGGCCGGCCTCCTCGCCGGGCTGGACGAGTTCGCTGCCGGTGGAGAGCACCACCACTCGGGGCCGGGGGCGGACCCGGACGGTGGCCCGGCCGATCGCGGCCAGCAGGCCGAGCTGGGTGGGGCCGAGCACGGCGCCGGCCTCCAGCACGGTGTCCCCGGCGGTGACGTCGCTGCCGCGGCGGCGGATGAACGCGCCCTCCGCGACCGGGCGCAGCACCCGCACCTCGTCGCCGGGGACGCCCTCGTCGCCGCCCATCGTGTCGGCGGCCTGCCCGGTGCCGGTGCCGCCGTCGGTCCATTCGACCGGGGCGACGGCCTCGGCGCCGGGCGGGACGGGTCCGCCGGTCATGATCCGGGCGGCCTGGCCCGGGCCGACCTTGGGCAGCTCGTCGGCGCCCGCGGCGATGTCGCCGACCACCGTGAGCACCGACGGGTACTGCTCGGTGGCCCGCACGGTGTCGGCGGTGCGCAGCGCGTAGCCGTCCATCGAGCTGTTGTCGAAGGGCGGCAGGTCGGCGCCGGCCCGCACGTCCTCGGCGAGCCGGCAGCCCTGCGCGTCCAGCAGGCGGAGTTCGATCGGCGGCAGCGGGGCCGCGGCGAACAGCACGTCGGCGAGGTGCTCGTCGACGCTCCACAGGCGCGGCGAGGCCGGGGAGCCGGCGCCCTCTCCGCAGGGGTCGTGCTTCCCGGTCATCGCCTCACACTCGCCTTCGTGGTGGGTCAGCCCTGCATCTCCGCGGCGACGAACTGCCGCAGCCAGGTCCGGAATTCGGGGCCGAGGTCGTCGCGCTCGGCGGCCAGCCGGACGATCGCGCGCAGGTAGTCGGCGCGGTCGCCGGTGTCGTAGCGGCGGCCCTTGAACAGCACGCCGTAGACCGGGCCGCCGGTGTTCTCGTCGCGGGTGGCGAGTTCGCGCAGCGCGTCGGTCAGCTGGATCTCGCCGCCGCGGCCGGGCGGGGTCTCGCGCAGCACGTCGAAGACGGCCGGGTCGAGCACGTAGCGGCCGATGACCGCGTAGTTGGACGGGGCGTCGGCGGTGTCGGGCTTCTCGACCAGGTCGGTCACCTGGAAGACGTCCTCGCCGAAGCCGTTGGCCTTGACGGCGGCGCAGCCGTACAGGTGGATCTGCGCGGGGTCGACCTCCATCAACGCGACCACGGAGCCGCCGAGTTCCTGCTGCACCTCGATCATGCGGGCCAGCAGCGGGTCCCGGGGGTCGATCAGGTCGTCACCGAGCAGGACGGCGAACGGCTGGCCGGCGACGTGCTGTTCGGCGACCGAGACGGCGTGGCCGAGGCCCTTCGGGTCGCCCTGGCGCACGTAGTGCATGTTCGCCAGCTGCACGGACTCCTGGACGCGGCGCAGCCGGTCGTGGTCGCCCTTGCGGGTGAGCAGCTCCTCCAGCTCGTACGCGCGGTCGAAGTGGTCTTCCAGAGCACGCTTGTTGCGACCGGTGACCATCAGTATGTCGGACAGTCCGGCCGAGGCAGCCTCCTCCACGACGTACTGGATGGCCGGCTTGTCCACGACCGGGAGCATCTCCTTCGGCGTGGCCTTGGTGGCGGGGAGGAACCTGGTGCCGAGGCCGGCAGCGGGGACGACTGCCTTGGTGACCGGCGTGCGGGCGTGCTTGTTCGTCATGCGTCGACCTTACTAAGGCAGGGATTCCACCCTGCTGAGAGGCGGGTGAATCTACGGTCAAGGCCGGTCACCGGTCGGGCGGGGGCCGCCGGTGGTCGCGTGCGGGGTGAGGGAGTCCTCGCCGGGGCCGGGAGACACCTTACCGGGCACCGATGAAGCGCCCGGACCGCCCAACACTGGCTCGCCGGGCGGAGCGGGACGCCAGCAGTCCCCGCCGGCCGCCCGGGCCTCGGCCAGCGCGCGGTCCGCCGCCCGCAGCAGGACGGCGGCGTGCGCGCCGTCCCGGGGAAGCACCGCCAGACCGATCGCGGCGGTCAGCCCGCTGCGGGCCTCCGGGTCGGCCGGCTCGCCCGGGTGGCGGTCCGTCAGCCGGTGCCTGCGCACCGACCAGCAGAGCCGCTCGGCGACCTGGGTGGCGCCCTCCGGGGCGGTGTCCGGCAGCAGCACCAGGAACTCCTCCCCGCCGTATCGGCCCAGCGTGTCGCAGCTGCGGATCTCCACCGCCAGCCGCTGGGCGAGGTCGCGCAGCATCCCGTTGGCACGCGACCGGCCGTGCTCGGCGACCAGCCCGTCGAACCCGACCAGCTCCACCATCAGCACCGACAGCGGGCGCGGCTCGGCGGCCGTGGCCTCGGCCCGCCGGGCCCGCTCGATCTCCTGGTCCAGGGTCAGCTGGAGATGCCGGTAGTTCCACACCCCGGTGAGCGGGTCGCAGGACGCGGTCCGACGCAACTCGTCCCGTTCCGCCGCCAGTTCCGCGATCTTCGCCAGAAGTTCCGCCTCCCTCCCGCCCTGCCCGGCCCCTGCCCGGCGGCGGCGCAGCACGGTGACACCGGCCGCGACCGGGGCGGCCGCGCCGAGCACGGCCAGGGCCTGGAGCAGGAGCGGGGTGGACATGCGGCGGCCTCGACGTGTCAGGCTCGTGTCACTGTGAATGACAGAGCTGAAGGGATACGGGTGGTGTCTGCAGATCAGTTGTCCAACGACAAGGTGGCACTGAGGTCACGGCTGCTCGCCGAGCGGCGGGCCCTCACCGCCGAACAGCGGGCCGCGGCGGCCCGCGCACTGGCTGCGTACGCGACGGACCTCGTCCCGCCCGGCAGCACCGTCGCCGCCTACGTCTCGGTCGGCGCCGAACCCGGCACCCGCCCGCTGCTCGCCGCGCTGGCCGCCGCCGGCGTCCGCGTGCTGCTGCCGGTCCTGCTGCCCGACAACGACCTGGACTGGGCCCCCTACGAGAGCGAGGCCCGGCTCGCACCCGCCACCCGGGGCCTGCTCGAACCCCTCGCCCCCCGCCTCGGCCCCGACGCCGTCCGCACCGCCGACGTCGTCCTCCTCCCCGGCCTCGCCGTCGACGCCCACGGCATCCGCCTCGGCCGCGGCGGGGGCTCCTACGACCGCGTCCTCGCCCGTCTGGCCCGCGCCGACGCCCACCCCCTCCTCGCCACCCTCCTCTACCCCCACGAACTCCTCCCCGCCGTCCCCACCGAACCCCACGACCACCCCGTCCACGCCGTCATCACCCCGACCGGCATCACCCGCTTCACCGCCTGACGGAGCGAAGAACAGGACGCGAGGACAAGCCACCCGACGGAACGCGACAGGCACCGGCCAACACGCCGTCGACGGACCCGGACAGAGCCCCCGACGGAACCCGGGCCGACCGGGGCGCCTCCCGCCGGCATGGAGCGAGGACCCCGGAAAGCCCGTCCGTCACCACCGGACCGCACATCGACAGGCACCGGACGAAACCCGGTGCCAGGCCGAAGGCGGCGATCCCGCCTGCGCCGGCGGTTCGGACAGCCGGCCCGTCGACCACGCCCCGCACTTGAACCACGGCCCTCCACGGCCGGTGTCCCCCGGTTCACGGCGGGCCCGGTCCGGGCCGCAGGCGAAACCGGCCGACGAAGCTCGACACCCGGGCCCGAGGCAGCAAACACCTGCCGACGCACCAACGCCCGTCTGCGGGAAGTCCGCCGCCGGCGCCGAGCCGCAAGCGCTCGGGTTGACCGGCGTACCGCCCGCCGACACTGCCGCGCCCGCGGGAACCCGGCCCGCCGGCCCGACGAAACCCGGCCCGAAAGCAGCCACCCGACGGAGCCTGGCGCCAGACCGAAGACGGCAATCAGCCGCCCGGAGCACCGACGGCGATCCCACCTGCAGAACCGGACCACAAGCGAACCGGCCGACGAAGCTCGGCACCCGGGCTTCGGGTTGACCGGCGTGCCGCCCACCGGCACTGCCGCGCCCGCGGGAAGTCCGCCCGCCGGCCCGACGAAACCCGGCCCGACAGCAGCCACCCGACGGAGCCTGGCGCCAGACCGAAGACGGCAATCAGCCGCCCGGAGCACCGACGGCGATCCCACCTGCAGAACCGGACCACAAGCGAACCGGCCGACGAAGCTCGGCACCCGGGCCCGAGGCAGCAAACACCTGCCGACGCACCAACGCCCGTCTGCGGGAAGTCCGCCGCCGGCGCCGAGCCGCAAGCAGCCCTCGGGCCGACCGGCATACCGCCCGCCGGCACTGCCGAGCCTGCGGGAAGCCGGCCCAGAAGCAGCCGCCCGACGCGCGCGGAGTGTCGGCACGCGGCCCGGAGCGCGTCGCGACTCGCCCCGCCCCCACAAGCAGGGCGGCCGAGGTGACCCGATCCAGAAACAGCCGGATGCAGCCCCCCGCAGGGGATCCCGCCTCCCTCGCCGGGCCGAACCGCGCGTCGGCGCCGTCGGAGGCCTCCGACGGCGCTGCGGAAAACGCCGGAGGCGGACCCCCGCTCGGGGAGTCCGCCTCCGGGTGGAGCGGGTCGGGCGTCAGCCAGCGGTGAGGGTGAGGGTGTTCTTGCCGGACTTGGTGACGGTGTCCTTGGTGTAGGCCCAGGGGAGGAGTTCGCCCTTGGTCCAGAGGTCGGTCTGGTCGTTGTAGTTGGGGTGGAAGGCGTGGCCGGAGGCGCCGCCGACGTTGATCCAGCGGGAGGCGTCGAAGTCGCTGAGGTCGACAACCATGCGCATGGAGGGGATCCAGTCGACGTCGTAGCCGGCGGCGGCGTTCCAGCCGGAGGCGTTGACCGCGGCGCTGCCGCCGGAGAGCTTGTAGGGGCCCCGGTTGAGCAGCTTGCGGATCGCGGGGGACGCGATCGAGGAGTCGTCGCTGCCGAGCGTGGGCTCCTGCAGGGTCAGCTGGTGGAGGCGGCCCCAGCTCCAGGTGGAGATGTCCTTGCCGAGGCGCGAGGTGAGGTCCTGGCGGGCGTCCTTGAGGGCCTCGGCGAGCATGTTGTTCAGGCCGTGCTGCTGCTGGTGGTTGGAGTCGATGTAGTCCCACCACTGCGACTTGGGGTCGCCGAGCTGCTGGCGGACGACCTCGGTCCAGCGGTCGCCGCCGTCCGGCTGGGCCAGCGAGGGCTTGCGGGTGCCGCACTCGGTGACGGCCTGCGCGGCGCCGTTGAGGGCGTCGTCGGGGAGCGTGTTGTCGCGCTTCTGGCGGACCAGCAGGCAGTCGCCCTTCACCCGCAGGTCGGCCGGGAACTTCTGGCCGAAGGAGAGCGTGAGCAGGGCCCGCCAGACGCCGTTGTAGTACGCGGCGGCGGCGGAGTCGGCGTCCTGGTGGTAGTTCCAGTCCTTCAAAAGGTCCTGGGCCTCGCGCACGTACGGGTCGTCGATCTTGATCTTCAGCAGCAGCGGGACGAGGTCCTTGGCGAGCACGCTGGTGTTGTCCAGCTGCATGGACTGCATGTCGTTCGGGGAGATCTTGCCGCCGTTCTTCAGCTTGGCCTGGATCTGGTCGGTGATCTCCTTGGCGCGGGTGCCGTACTCCCAGTCCTTGGTGAGCATCGGCTTGTAGGTCTCGTCGACCACGGCCTGGTTGGCCGTCACGATGTAGCCCTCGGGCGGGTTGTACGCGTAGGGCAGCGACTTGAACGGCAGGAAGTCGGTCTTCCAGGCGTAGCCGGAGTCCCAGCCGGGGGCGGGGTAGCGGCCGTCGCCCTTGCCGCGGACCGGGATCAGGCCGGGGGCCTGGTAGCCGATGTTGCCCTTGGTGTCGGCGTAGATGAGGTTCTGCGCGGGGACGGCGAAGTCCTGCGCGGCGAGCCGGAACGAGGCGAAGTCGGTGGCCCGGTCGAGCTTGAAGACGGCGTCCATGGTCTTGCCGGGGACGAGCGCGGTCCAGCGCAGCGCGACGCCGTAGCCGGTGGCCCGGTCGGGGGCGGCGTTGCCGGCGGGCGCGTTGCTGCCGACCTTCTGCTCCTCGGAGGACTGGTCGGAGATCATCGGCATGCCGTCCTGCGTGGTGCGGACGGTGATGGTGCGGTCCTCGCCGCCGGCGACCTTGATGGTCTCCTTGCGGACGGTGAACTTGGTGTCCTTGCCGTCGAGCAGGTAGGTGTCGGGGCCGGTGACCTTCTCCAGGTACAGGTCGGTGACGTCGGCGCCGAGGTTGGTGAAGCCCCAGGCGATGTCCTTGTTGTGGCCGATGACGACACCGGGCATGCCGGCGAAGGTGTAGCCGGCCACGTCGTAGTTGCAGCTGCTGGAGGTGCTGCGGCAGTGCAGGCCCATCTGGTACCAGATCGACGGCATGCCGGGGCCGAGGTGCGGGTCGTTGGCCAGCAGCGGCTTGTTGGTGGTGGTGTTGGTGCCGGAGACCACCCAGGAGTTGGAGCCGATGCCCTGCCCGTTGGGGCCGAGCAGCTGCGGCAGCTCCCCCATCCTGCCGGACAGGTCGCCGAGCAGCTGCTGGGTCACGGCCCGGGCCTGCGAGGTGCTCGCGGAGGTGGCGCTGCCGGACGGGGCGGGCACGGTGGCGCCCTCACCTGGGGTGTAGGTGCCGTCGGCGCCGACCTTGCCGGTCTTCACGATGGTGCCGTTGCGGTCGTACGGGTAGTCCGGGTAGAGCTGGGCGATCTGCTCGGCGCTGAAGTTCTGCGTCAGCAGCGAGCGGTCGATCTCCTCCTGCATGTTGCCGGACAGGCTCCAGGCCATCGCCTTCAGCCAGGCCACCGAGTCGACCGGGTCCCACTTCTCGGGCCGGTAGCCGGAGTTGACGGCGCCCAGCAGCGCGTACTCGACCGAGGCGCCGGCCCCGCCGGGGTGCTCGGCGAGCCAGGCGTTGACGCCCTCGGTGTAGGCCGTCAGGTTGCGCTTGGTGTCCTCGGACAGGACGTGGTCCCACTCCTTCTGGGCGACCTGGCGCCAGCCCATGGTGCGCAGGAAGCTGTCGTTCTCCACCGCGCTGGAGCCGAACATCTCGGCGAGCCGACCCGAGGTGATGTGCCGTCGGACGTCCATCTCCCAGAACCGGTCCTGCGCCTGGACGTAGCCCTGGGCGCGGAACAGGTCGGCGTCGGTGTCGGCGTACAGCTGCGGGATGCCCTTGTCGTCGCGCACCACGTCCACCGGAGCGGACATGCCGGGCACCGAGACGGTGCCGCTGACCTGCGGGAACGACGAGCGGACGGTGTCCACCGCCCACCAGCTGCCGCCGGCCAGACCCGCCACCAGCAGCACGGCCAGCAGGATCACGATCAGACGTGCGCGCCGGAACTTCTTCGAGCGGGGCATCCGAGTCCTTGTATGAGGGAGCGTGCGGCCGTGACAGGTCACCACATTAGGGCGACGGCACCGGCAGCCGTGCACGGGGGACACCGCCAGGCTGCGGCGGTGCCGTTCGGACCCTACCGGGCCGGGAGGAAAGCGGGGACTAGCGTAAAGATCAAGTAAAATGTTAGACTGAGTAACGATCCGTCAGCCGCCCTTCCTGCCCGAGGTGCCCCTGCGTGACCGTTGACCACCTGAACGAGCTGCTTCTCGAGTCCGCCGTCATCCTGCTCGTCGCCGTCGGCGCCGTCAGGCTCTCCACCCGTACGGGACTGCCGTCACTGCTGCTGTACCTCGGCATCGGCGTCCTGCTCGGCCAGAACGGCATCGGCATAAGTTTCAACAACGCCGAACTCACCCAGGTCCTGGGCTACGCGGCCCTGGTGGTCATCCTCGCCGAGGGCGGACTCAAAACCAGCTGGAAGGCGATCAAACCGGTCGTGCCGGCAGCCGCCGTGCTCGCCACCGTGGGCGTCGCCGTCTCGGTGTTCGTCACCGCCGCCGGCGCGCACTGGCTGGTCGGCCTGGAGTGGCGCACCGCGCTGCTGCTCGGCGCGATCGTCTCCTCCACCGACGCCGCCGCGGTCTTCTCGGTGCTGCGGACGGTCCCGCTGCCCAAGCGCCTGACCGGCCTGCTGGAGGCCGAGTCCGGCTTCAACGACGCGCCCGTGGTGATCCTGGTGGTGGCCTTCGCCACCACCGGCGAACTCGACTCCTGGTACGTGCTGCTCGGCACCATCGCGCTGGAACTGGTGATCGGCGCGGCCGTCGGCCTCGCGGTCGGCAAGCTCGGCGCGTACGCGATGCGCCGGATCGCGCTGCCCTCCTCCGGCCTGTACCCGATCGCGGTGCTCGGCCTGATCGTGCTCGCCTACGCGGGCGGCGCGCTGCTGCACGCCTCCGGCTTCCTGGCCGCCTACCTCGCCTCGGTGATCCTCGGAAACTCCAAGCTGCCGCACGGCCCCGCGGTGCGCGGCTTCGCCGACGGACTCGCCTGGATCGGCCAGATCGGCATGTTCGTGCTGCTCGGCCTGCTGGTCACGCCCGCGACCATGGGCTCGGCGATCATTCCGGGCCTGGTGGCCGGCACCGTGCTGGTGTTCGTCGCCCGGCCGCTGTCGGTGATGGTCAGCATGACGCCGTTCCGGATCCCCTGGCAGGAGCAGGCCCTGCTGTCCTGGGCCGGTCTGCGCGGCGCCGTGCCCATCGTGCTCGCCACCATCCCGCTGGTGTCCGGCGCGGCCGACGCCCAGCAGCTGTTCAACGTGGTGTTCATCCTGGTCGTGGTCTTCACCCTGCTCCAGGGCCCGACCCTGCCGATGGTCGCCCGCTGGCTGAAGATCGGCGAGGGCGACCTCGGCCAGGACCTGGGCATCGAGTCCGCCCCGCTGGAGAAGCTGCACGGCCACCTGCTGTCCGTGCAGCTGGCCGCCGGCTCCCGGATGTCCGGCGTCGAGGTCTCCGAACTGCGCCTGCCCAAGGGCGCCGCGGTCACCCTGGTGGTCCGCGAGGGCTCCAGCTTCGTGCCGGACCGGATGACGGTGCTGCGCGAGGGCGACGAACTGCTGGTGGTCACCACCGACGAGGTCTCGGAGGCCGCCGAACACCGGCTGCGCGCCGTCGACCAGGGCGGCAAGCTGGCCGGCTGGCTGCACAATGCGGAGGCTTCACCTTCCGTTCCCAGAAAGAAGGCGGGCTGAGCCGCTAAGCTGAAGGCAGAAACCCCGATTCCCCCGCATCTGCCTGATGCAGAGTCGGCGCGACCGCTCGGCGGCCGGGCCCCGAGGCATTCCGCCCGGGCCCGGTAACAACCCCGGTCGACGCGCGAGAGGACGACTCTCGGCGCCGGTCCCGGTCCCATCTGCACGCCCGGTCCCGCGCTACCAGGCAGCAGAGAGGACCGACCGTGGCGGCTCGCCGACCGGTCGACGACCCCACTGGCAGCACCGGCTACGGAGCCCTGCTGCGCACCCCCCGTGCCTGGACCTTCCTGCTCCCCGCCCTGGTCGCCCGACTGCCGTACGCCATGCTCGGCCTCGGCATCGTGCTGCTGGTGCGCGACACCACCGGCTCCTACGGCCTGGCCGGCGCGGTCGCCGCGACCGCCGCCGTCGCGCAGGCCCTGATCGGCCCGCAGACCGGCCGACTCGCCGACCGGCACGGCCAGGCCGCCGTGCTGGTCCCCGCCGTCCTGGTGCACGCCGCCGCGGTGGGCGCGCTGATCGCGCTCGCCCACGGCGGCGCCCCCGACTGGACGCTGTTCCTCGCCGCCGCCCCGGCCGGCGCGTCGGTGCCGCAGGTCGGCGCCATGGTGCGGGCCCGCTGGGTGCACCGGCTGAACGAGCGGCCCGCGCTGCTGAACACCGCGTTCGCCTTCGAGTCCGTCACCGACGAGTTCACCTTCGTGGTCGGCCCGGTGCTGGCCACCGGCGTCGCCACCGCGGTGAACCCGTCCGCCGGGCTGATCGCCGAGGCCGCCCTCACGGTGCTCGGCGGCCTGCTCTTCGCCGCCCGCCGCGGCACCGCCCCCTCCCCCACCGGCCCCGCCGAACCCGGCCGCCGCCAGGCCTCCGCGCTGGCCTCCCCCGGCGTCCGCCTGCTGGCCGGCGGCTTCCTCGGCCTCGGCACCGTGTTCGGTGCGCTCCAGGTCTCCATCACCGCCTTCGCCGAGGACGCCGGCACCCCGGGCCTCAGCGGCGCGGTCTACGGCATCTTCGCGGCCGGGTCGATGGTCGCCGGCGTGCTCTACGGCCTGATCCCCTGGCGCAGCTCGGCCCGGCAGCGGATGCTCGCCTGCTACGCGCTGCTGGTGCTCGGCTGCTCCGCGCTGTGGGCGATGCCGAACCTGGTCTCGCTGTCGATCGCCGGCCTGTTCTGCGGCCTGGCCATCGCCCCCACCCTGATCACCGGCTACACCCTGGTGGAGACGCTGGTCGCAGACGGCGCCAAGACCGAGGCGTTCACCTGGCTGACCGGCGCGATCGGCCTCGGCCTGGCGGTCGGCTCCACCGCGGCCGGGCAGCTGATCGACCACTCCGGCCCCTCGCTGGGCTTCACCGTCCCGCTGATCGGCTCCGGCCTGGGCCTGGTGGCGCTCGTCACGATGCGCCACCTGCTGCTCGCCCCGGCCCCCGTCACCCGTACCGTGGCCAGGGGCGGCGCGGTCGAACAGCCCGCCGGCGCCGCCCGGCACGGCTGAGCCGCTGGACTCCACCAGCGGAATGCCGCATCATGGACCGTCGTTAGCACTCATAGCGTGAGAGTGCCAGGGGGAGTGCAGGAGGAAGCGGAAAGTGCCCACGTACCAGTACCAGTGCACCGAGTGCGGCAACGGCCTCGAGGCGGTGCAGAAGTTCAGCGACGACGCGCTGACCACGTGCCCCGACTGCCAGGGGAAGCTCCGCAAGGTCTTCTCGGCCGTGGGTGTGGTCTTCAAGGGCTCCGGCTTCTACCGCACCGACAGCCGCTCCAGCTCCAGCAGCTCGGTGGCCTCGTCCTCGTCGACCTCCGGCTCCTCGACCTCGTCGACCTCGTCGTCGGCGTCGTCCTCGTCGTCCTCGTCGAGCAGCAGCTCGGCCCCGGCCGCGAGCTGACCGTCCGAAGCATCGCCGCAGGCCCCGCCCGGTTCGACCGGGCGGGGCCTGCGGCGTCGTGCGGGGTGGTTACGCGGGTTCCTCCGGACGGTGGGGCGGGGCGGGTCACGGGGTGTGCTCCGAACGGCGCAGTGGCTCAGCCCTGCGGGTGACGGCGGTTTTCCACAGGGCGGGGTTTTCCACAGGCTGCGGATATCCGCGGGCGGGGGTGGACGGGCGGCCGCAGGATGGCTGCCGCGGCCTCGACCGGGGCCGCCGCTCCCCAGGAAGGGCCTGCCGCCATGACCGCTTTCGTGCTCCCCCCGTTGCCCGCCGCGCTGGTGCCGCCGCGCCGCGAGGTGCCCGATTTTCCGCCGATCCGGGGCACCGCGCGGGGCCGCCACCGCTTGCGGCAGGCCGTGCGCCGGCGGCCTGGCGTGTTCGCGGTGGCCTGTCTGGCGGTGGCGGCCGCGTTCACCTCGGGTCCGCTGCGGCCGGCCCCGCCGCCCGGCCCCGGGGCCGGCGAATGCCCCCGGGCGTCAACCGGAGTGCCGTGAATTCACCCGTGACCTCTGCATACGGACAGCGTTCGACGCGGCATGAAAGGCTTCAAGAATTTCCTGCTCCGCGGCAACGTGGTGGACCTGGCCGTCGCCGTCGTCATCGGCGCGGCGATCACCAACGTCGTCAACGCGTTCGTCAAGGGCATCATCAACCCGCTGCTCGGCCTGATCGGCACCAAGGACCTGAACAGCTACGCGTCCTGCCTCCGGGGCCCGTGTTCGATGGACGCCAGCGGCAACGTGACCTCCGGCATCTTCATCCTCTGGGGCTCGGTGATCAGCGCGGTGATCAGCTTCATCATCATCGCGGCCGTCGTGTACTTCCTGATCGTCCTGCCGATGAACCACTTCCTGGAGAAGCGCAAGACGCCGGAGGAGGAGGCGATGGAGGTCGAGGTGAGGGAGGTCCAGCTGCTCACCGAGATCCGCGACGCGCTGGTCCGCCGCTGACGGCTACTTCTCCCCGTGGTGCGGGGGCCGCTGGTCGAGGTACCAGCTCAGCCCCCGCCCGCCCTGCGACTCTCCCCAGCCGCGGTCGGTGTCGTCACTGGTCTGCTGCTCGAACGGGTCCTTGAAGACCAGTCGCGGCTTGGGCTTGTTCTCGTCCTGCTCGGTCATCCGTCCACTGTAGAACTGCCGGGCGCCCCCGCGGGGACGCCCGGACAGGCCCTGGCTCAGGCGGCTTCGAAGCCGGCGTGGTCGGCGATCTTCTTGAGCTCGGCCAGCGCGTGCTTCTCGATCTGGCGGATCCGCTCGCGCGTCAGACCGTGCTGCTTGCCGACCTCGGTCAGCGTCCGCTCGCGGCCGTCCTCCATGCCGTAGCGGCTGCGGATGATCGACGCGGTGCGGTCGTCGAGGCGGCCGATCAGGTCGTCCAGCTCCTCGCGGCGGAGCATCACCAGCACGGCGTCCTCCGGCGAGACGGCGCCGGTGTCCTCCACCAGGTCGCCGAACTGGGTCTCGCCCTCGTCGTCGACCGCCATGTTCAGGCTGACCGGGTCACGGGCCCAGTCCAGCACGTCCTTGATCCGCTGCTCGGTGGTGTCCAGCTCGGCGGCGATCTCGGACGGCTCGGCCTCGCGGCCCAGCTCCTTGGACTTCTCGCGCTGCACCCGGCGGATCCGGCCGAGCTCCTCGACCAGGTGGACGGGCAGCCGGATGGTGCGGGACTGGTCGGCGATCGAGCGGGTGATCGCCTGACGGATCCACCACGTCGCGTAGGTGGAGAACTTGAAGCCCTTGGAGTAGTCGAACTTCTCCACCGCGCGGACCAGGCCGGCGTTGCCCTCCTGGATCAGGTCGAGCAGCGGCAGGCCGCTTCGCGGATAGCGGCGGGCGACGGCGACCACCAGGCGCAGGTTGGAGCGGATGAAGACGTCCTTGGCGCGCTCGGCGTCGTCGGCTATCACCCGGAGCTCCTCCGCGCTGACGCCGTCGAGCCGCTCCTCCTCGTCCAGCAGGTGCTGGGCGAAGACCCCGGCCTCGATGCGCAGGGACAGCTCGACCTCCTCGGCGGCGTCGAGCAGGGGCGTCCTGGCGATCTCGTCGAGGTACATGCCGACCAGGTCGCGGTCGGCCTCGAGGTTGGTCGGTCGGGCGGTGCGGCTCCGATCGGCCCTGTCGCGTACGACGGCACGGGTGGCCATGCTTGCTCCCTCACTGACGGTGCCGGGGGCTCCGTTCCGCCGCCTGGCACAACCGTGTGGGCCATTTCCCGGCTCACACGTAACGATCCAACGCACAGAAATCGGACAACATTCCCAAGTGGCTCAGTTTTTCGTGAGCGATGCAGTATCCTGCCGATTTTCATCCGATCGATACACGCAGCGTGACACGAGTCGCACACCGCGCGTCCACCGGACGCCACCGAACCCGCGCGGGGCCTTCGCGCCACATCCGCACAACCGATGCCGAATCGCTATCGCCGGACCCCGGGTTCGCCTCCCGGCGCTGGGAAGGTCTCTGTCATGCACCAGTCCAACGATGGTTCCCCGGCGGCCGACCGCCCCCCGGCCGGCGACCGCGGCGACCGCCGCTCTCCGGTTCAACGCCGGACCCTGCTCGGTTGTGCCTGGATCGGCCTGACGAGCCTGCTGCTGTTCACGGTGCTGCTGATCCTGGTGAAAGCCGACTGGTCGCCGCTGTCCCGGCTGGACCACGGCTGGGTGGCGGCGCTGCACCGGTACGCGCTGCGGCACCCGGTGTGGACGGCCGCCATGCAGACCCTGGCCGACCTGGGCGCGCCGTGGACCATGCGCGCCCTGCTCGGCGCCGCCGCGCTGTGGCTGTGGTGCGTGCGCGCCCGGGTGCTGGCCGGGTGGGTGCTCGCGGTGTGCCTGCTGGGCTGGGCGGCCAGCGCGGGCGGCCGGGCGCTGATCGGCCGACCCCGGCCGCACTTCGTCGACCCGGTCGCGGTGGGCTCCGGCGCGGGCTTCCCGTCCGGGCACGCGATCGCTTCCGCGGTGACCTGCGGGGCCCTGCTGGTGCTGCTCCGGCCGCGCGCGGACCGGGTGGTGCGGGCGGTGGCGAGCACCGGCGCGGCGCTCACCGTGCTGGGCGTCGGCTGGACCAGGCTCGCGCTGGGCGTGCACTACCCCAGCGACGTGCTGGCCGGCTGGGCGGCGGCGGCCGTGGTGCTGACGGGGGCCACGCTGGCGGTGGAGCTCTGGCGGCCGGGCCGGCTCGGCCGGGACGTCCGCCGACTGCACTGGCGGCTGCGGTCCCGGGTGCAGCGGGTGCTGGCCGCCCCGCTGCCGGCGGAACCCGCCACGGAGCCCGACCCGGGCCGCTCCTGACGGTTCGTGAGCAACGTCACACTCCGCATCCGGGCGCTCCGGGGCGCGGGAACGGACGTGGGCGGCATTCCGCATGTTTCCGGGCGGAAACGGCGCTCGGCGGTCGACCCGCCGCCGCGCCCGGACGCCCGCCGCCACGAGCCGGGCGGGCCCCGGTCCGGCACTCGACTCCCCATCGGGTGCCGAGTTACGGCAGACTTCTGCGGCTGGGTGCACCCTGCAACCGGCAGTCGGCGGACGGACCAGACCGTTCTCCCGCACTTCTCCTGAACTTTTCCCACGCAACGCCGGACGGGCACCGATCGACGGGGGGTCCGATGACCATGCACACCGCGGACGGCCCGACCGACCCGTACGATCCGTACGCCCAGCAGCGCGGCCCGTACCCGCAGCAGGGCGGCCCGTACCTCCCGCAGGACCCGCCGACCATGCAGCTCGGCCGGATCCCCGACCAGTACGACCAGTACGAGCAGGTCGGCCACCCGCCGCCCCCGCCGCAGCCCCCGGCACCGGTGCCGCCGCCGCGGGCGGGCGAGGAACCGGCCCCGGAGCCCGAGGCCGCCAAGCCCGCCGCGTCCACCGCCCGCAACGGCCTGATCATGGCGCTGGGCTCGCTGGCGTCCCGCGCGCTGGGCTTCGTGCGCAGCGCGGTGATCGTGGCGGCGCTGACCACCGGCCCGGCCGGTGAGGCGTTCAACGTGGCGAACTCGCTGCCGAACATCGTCTACATGATGCTGATCGGCGGTGTGCTGGCCTCGGTGTTCGTGCCGGAGCTGGTGCACGCGATGCAGACCCACAAGGACGGCGGCCAGGCCTACACCGACCGGCTGCTGACCCTGTGCGGGACGATCCTGGTGGTGCTGACGCTCGGCGCCTGGCTGTTCGCCCCGCAGATCGTCGACCTGTACTCCAATTTCGACGGGGTGCAGCACGAACTGGCGGTCACCTTCGCCCGCTACTGCCTGCCGCAGATCTTCTTCTACGGCGTGTTCACCCTGCTCGGGCAGGTGCTGAACGCCCGCGACCGGTTCGGCGCGATGATGTGGACCCCGGTCCTGAACAACGTCGTGGCGATCGGCGTGTTCGGCGGCTACCTGGCGATGGGGCACCACGCGTACCAGGCCGACGAGGTGAGCAGCAGCGACGCGCTGCTGCTGGGCCTCGGCTCGACCATGGGCATCGTGGTGCAGGCCGCCGCTCTGCTGCCCTCGCTGCGCTCGGCCGGTTTCACCTTCCGGCCGCGCTTCGACTGGCGCGGCGCTGGACTCACCCGGCCGCTGCGCGCGGCGGGCTGGGCGCTGGCCCTGGTGGCGGCCACCCAGCTGTCCTTCGCGGTGATCACCAGCCTGAGCACCGGCGCGGGTCAGGCGGCGCACGACGCGGGCATCCCGGGCGGCCGCGGCTTCTCCGCCTACAACAACGCCTACGCGCTGTTCGTGGTCCCGCAGGGCGTGATCACGGTGTCGCTGGTGACGGCGCTGCTGCCGAGCATGGCGCGGTCCGCGACGGCGGGCGACTACCGGAAGATCGGCGAGGACCTGTCGGCGGTGCTGCGCTCCTCGGCCGCGATGGTGGTGACCGCCGCCGTGCTGTTCTTCGCGCTGGGCTCGCAGATCGCGATGGCCGCGTACGGCTACGGCTCCGGCAGGACCGTGCACGACGACGCCATGGTGGTGGGCCTGCTGCTGATGGCCTTCGCCATCGGCCTGCCCGCCTTCTGCGCCCAGTACGGCCTGGCCCGCGGCTTCTACGCGATGGGCGACGCCAGGACGCCGTTCTGGCTGACGCTGGTGTCCACGGGCACGAACGCCGCGCTGTGCTGGGTGGCGTACGAGACGCTGCCGCTCCAGAACAAGGTGATCGGCATGGCGGTGGCGCACACCGCGGCCGCCGTCCTGTCGGTGGTGGTGACCGGCGTCGCGCTGGGCCGCCGACTGGCGAAGGGCGCTCCCCCGGCCGCCGCGCCCGCCCCGGCGAACGCGGACCTGGACTCGACGATGGTGCTGCGCACCGACGCCTTCGCGCCGGGTGCGAACGCCACCGTGGACCTGGGCGTGCGGCGCGGGCGGCGCGGCAGCGGGCTGGAGGGCTTCCGGCTGGTCACCCTGCACCTGGGCCTGATCGTGGCGTGCCTGCCGGGCGCGTTCGCCGCGCACTGGCTGGCGGGCCGGTTCGGCGCGAGCCTGTTCGGCAGCCTGGCGGGGCTGGCGGCGGGCTCGCTGGCGGTGCTGCTGTCGCTGTTCGTGCTGGCCCGTCCGCTGGGCGTGGGAGCGTCGGTGGCGCCGTTCGCCCGCAAGCTGCGGATCCCGTACCCGACGCCGGCGCCGGCCGGCGGGGGCAAGCACCGACGGTAGGCGACGCCCTGCGGCGGCGTCGAGCCGCCGGGCCGCGTTCCGGGCCGATGGCGCCATGACGGGTGCCGCAACCGGCGAGCTCGGTGCGGGCGGGGGCGGCGACCCGTGAAGCGGCGGGGGCGACTGTCATTTTCGTGCCAGGCGGACATCTGTCACCTGCGACGAGGTCCGGCGGGGGCCGGGGTTTGTCACGCTGGAGGGATGTACGCGATCCGCCTGGAGCTGATCCCGCCGCGGCCCGTCCCGGGCCCCGCGACGGAGGCCGGAGCCGGTCCGGTGCGGCTGGCCCTGATGCAGCTGCCGCTGGACGGGGCCCAGGTGTGCCACGCCCGGGTGCTGTACGGCTCGGACGGGCTGGCCGCGGTGTGCTTCCTGACGGCCCCGTCGCTGCTGGACGCGGAGCGCGCGCTGCGGGCGGGCACGGACGCGCTGGTGGGGCCGGGCGGGCCGCTGGCCGGCTGGGCGACGGTGCGCTGCGAGGCGGATCCGTGGATCGCCCTCGGCATGCTGCCGGCCCGCGCGCGGAGCTGACCGCCCGCCCGAGCGCCGGACTGCCGGACCGGCCGGCCGCCGAACAGGTCGAGCAGCCCGACACCCCCGTCCGGGTGCCCGGCGGGCGAAACACCGCGGATCTCCCGGGCCGAAGCTGCCGGTCGGAAACAATGGGACGTCAACTCACCGCGGCGTAGGCTTCGTTGTCCGAATGCTGTCGAACGGCGCAGGCGCAGCCTTCGCCGCAGTGGAGACCGGAGACCCCGCGTGACCCCCAGCACCGCTCAGACCCCTGCCAAGGTCGACTTCTACTTCGACCCGGCCTGCCCGTTCGCCTGGATCACCTCGCGCTGGATCCTGGAGGTCCAGCAGCTCCGGGAGCTGGACCTCAGGTTCCGGGTGATGAGCCTGTACGTCCTGAACGAGAACCGGGACCTCCCCGACTGGTACCGCGAGCTGATCGACCGTTCGCTCTCCCTCACCCGGATCTGCGCCGCCGCCGCGGCTCAGCACGGCGAGGAGGTGCTCCCGGCGCTGTACACGGCCATGGGCACCCGCATCCACAACCACGACAACAAGGACTTCCGGGCCGTCGCCGTCGAGGCCCTCGCCGAGGCCGGCCTGCCCGCGGAGCTGCTCGCCGCCGCGGACACCGACCAGTGGGACGAGGCGCTGCGCAAGAGCCACCACGAGGGCATGGACCCGGTCGGCGAGGACGTCGGCACGCCGACCATCCACATCGACGGGGTGGCGTTCTTCGGGCCGGTGCTGAACTCGATCCCCCGCGGCGAGCAGGCCGTCGCCATCTTCGACGGCGCCCGGGCCCTGGCGGGCTTCCCGGACTTCTTCGAGCTGAAGCGCACCCGCACCGGGTCGCTCAACTTCGACTGACGCATCGACACCCGTATCGACCGTATCGACGAGGAAGAGGAGACCCCCTGATGGCGACCACCATGAGCGCCGGAGAGTTCCTGGCCCTGCACGATCGCCCCGAGCCCTCGGATCCGCTGGTCCTCCCGAACGTGTGGGACGCGGTCAGTGCCCGGGCGTTCGCGGACGCGGGCTTCACCGCCCTGGCCACCTCCAGCTCGGCGGTCGCCGCCGTCCTCGGCCACCGGGACGGCGAGGACACCCCCGCCGACGAGATGTTCGCGGCGGTCGGGCGGATCGTCCGCTCGGTCGACGTCCCGGTGACCGCCGACATCGAGGCCGGTTACGGGCTCGCCCCGGCCGAGATCGTCGAGCGGCTGCTGGAGGCCGGGGCCGTCGGCTGCAACCTGGAGGACTCCGTCGCCGCCACCCGGCAGCTCAAGGACCCGGACCGGCACGCCGACTGGCTCGCCCAGGTGCGGGCCGCCGCCGGCGACCGCCTGGTCCTGAACGCCCGGGTCGACACCTTCCTGTTCGGCGACCGCTCGGTGGAGTCGACGGTCAAGCGCGCCGCCCTGTACATCGACGCGGGGGTCGACGTGATCTACCCGATCCTCGCTCCCGCGGACCTGCTCCCCGAGCTGGCCGCCGGCATTCCCCGCCCGTTGAACGCCCTCTGCCACCTGGACACCACCACTCCCGCGCACCTCGGCGCCCTCGGCGCCTCCCGGGTCAGCTACGGCGGTTCGCTCCAGCAGCGCGACGCCGCCGATCTCGCCGTCCTGGCCCGGCGCATCGCCCCGCAGTAACCGCGCCCGGACGTCGCAGACCCTCCGCCCGAGCCGGGCGGAGGGCCTGCGGCGTGTGCGGCCGTCTCAGTCGTGGTCCCCGCGCGGCGCGGACAGCGCGCTGCGGGGGCGGCGGTCCGGCGCATCGGCCGCGGCGGGGAAGGCGACGAGGCGCACCTCGTCCATCACCACGGTCGCCCGGCCGGTGATCTCCGCCAGTTCGTCGAGGAAGCGTTCGATCCCGGCGGGGCTGTCGACGACGGTGACGACGATCGGGACGGCGTCCGTCAGGCTCAGCAGCCGCGTGCTGTGGAGGCGTCCGTCCGGGCCGATGCCTTCGACCGCCCGGACGGCGTGGGCGTACCCGATTCCGGCCTGCTTGGCGCGCCGGACGATCTCGTGGCCGAGCGGGGTGCGCCGCCAGAGGGTTCCGTCGGGGAAGGAGATGGTGAGGCGGGTGGCCGGCGATGTGGTCCAGGTGTTCGGGTGACCGGCGTCCTCGGCGGTCGGTTCCAACGGTCGCACAGCCCCTCCCTGCCAGCGGCCACCCTGCCGGATGCCGGAACGGTGTCTTCCATGCTTCGTCAGCCCGCCCCGGGAGGGCAAGTGCACCATGGGAGGTGCACCATCGGGCAGCTCGAAGGTGCAGGCCTCAGGTGCACCTACTCCGACGGCGCGTCCCTGGCAGAGGATCGCCGCGTGAATATCGAGATCGAACGGAAGTTCCTGGTCACTTCCCTTCCCGAGCAGGCGGCGACGGCCGACCCGGTGCCCGTCCGGCAGGGCTACCTCGCCCGCGGGACCGGCGTCGCCGAGGTCCGGGTGCGGCAGCAGGGCGCGGAGTTCAGCGTCACCGTCAAGCAGGGCAGCGGACTTGAGCGCATCGAGTACGAATCCCCGCTGACGCCGGCCCAGTTCGAGGAGCTCTGGCCGGCCACCGACGGCGCCCGGGTGGCCAAGCGGCGCAGCGCGATCGCCCTCCCGGAGGGCGTCGCCCATCTCGACGTGTTCGAAGGGCACTTGGCGGGCCTGATGACGGTCGAGGTCGAGTTCGCGGACTCCGCGGCGGCCGCGGAGTTCGTGCCGCCGGCCTGGTTCGGGCGCGAGGTCACCGGCGAGTCCGCGTACGCCAACCAGAACCTCTGCGCCGCGGATCCCCGGACGGCCGAGGACGCTCCGGCGCCCGCCGTCGAGCGGACCCTGGTCCTGCTCAAGCCGGACACCGTGACCCGCGGCCTGGTGGGCCGGATCATCGCCCGCTTCGAGGACGCCGGCCTGCGGATCGTCGGGGCGAAGATGCGGTGGATGGACGCGGATCTCTGCCGTCGCCACTACTTCGACCTGGCGGAGCGGCACGGGGCGGAGGTCTACGCGATGACGGCCCGGTTCATGCAGCAGGGGCCGGTGATCGCGCTGGCGCTCGAAGGCTTCGACGTGGTGACGACCCTGCGGAAGATGCTGGGCGGCGCCTTCCCGAGCGAGGCGGCCCCGGGCACCATCCGGGGCGACTTCTCGCACCACAGCCCGTCCGCGACGGCCGCCACCGGCAAGGGCGTCGCCAACCTCGTCCACGCGTCGGCGAACCGGGCCGAGGCCGAGCAGGAGATCCAACTCTGGTTCGACAAGGGGGAGATGTTCGACTATCCGACGGCGGCCGGAGCCTTCAGCCGCTGAGTCGGCGGCGGGCCGCCGGGAGCCCCGTGTGGATCCTGTGTCGCTCTTGCGCGTAATAACGGATGGTGTAACGATCGTCACAAGGTGGGTGTTTGACGCGAACACGCCGGGGGTGTGGCAGTGGTGGGTGTGACATGACGACTCTTCCGGTCCACCGGCCCGCAGAACTGCCGCACCAGCCCCCGCTGTCAGCCGCGAGCCCCGCCCCGTCGCGGGCATGCGCACCTCGGTCACGCATGCTCCCGACCGCCGCGCGCCGGCCCGACCGGCCGCGCGCGGGCAAGTCGCCCTGCCGAACCACCGGCCAACCACCAGTCGGCGTCCACCAAGTGCACTTACCGGAAAGCGCTTGGTCATCCCCAGGACGATGAGGGACACGTGTCTTACCCAACACCACACAACGTCCAGCCCGGGCTGGAACCGACAGGCCAGGGCGCCCCACGCGCCGGTGGCCTGTCGGTCCTCTGGCTCGCGCACGACGACATCTCCTACTACGGTCTGCCCACCCTGCTGAGACAGGTCCCGGCGATCGGCCGGGCCAGGGTGCTGCGCGGGGCGGACGAGGCACAGCACCTGCCGGACAACGAGCAGTTCGACGTCTACGTGCTGCCCCTGAGCTCCCGGGTGGACACCCTCGGGCCGGTCCTGCCGCACCACCGCAGCCGGACCAAACTGCTGATCACCCTTCCCAACGAACAGCGCGCACGCCTGATCCAGGCCATCGCCCAACCCGCGGACGGCTACCTGCTCGGCTCCGACCTCACGGTCGCCGACCTGCAGGACACCTTCGAGAAGCTGATCAGGGGCGAAATGCCGCTGCCCGCCTCGATGGCCCGTGAACTGATCGCCCAACGCGGCCGGTCCGGGAACCTCCGCAGCCCCGGCCGACTCACCGAACGCGAGCGCGCGGTCCTCACCCTCCTGGTGCAGGGGCAGGGCAACCAGCAGATCGCCAGCTCGCTCGGCATCTCCATCCACGGCGCGAAGCGCCATGTCTCCAACCTGCTGGTGAAGTTCGACTGCAGCAACCGGACCGAGATGGCCCTGGCCGCCGTCGACCTCGGCATCGTCTCGGCCCCCTGAGTCCCGGCCCGTCCCGCCTGGTGTCGGCCGTTCACAAGTGCGGCTACCAGGTGGGACGAGCCGAGACTCCGCCGTCGACGACCAGGTTGTGCCCGCTGATCCAGGCGGCGAGCGGTGAGGCGAGGAAGACGCAGGCGTTGGCCACGTCGGTCGCCCGGCCGAGCCGCCCGAGCGGTGCGGCCCGTTGCCAGCGCTCCACGCCTTCGGGCCAGTCCTCGGCGAGGCCGTCCCGGTCGATCAGCCCGGGCGAGACGCTGTTGACGCGGACTCCCGCCTCGCCGTACTCCAGCGCGGCCGCCCTGGCGTGCATGATGATCGCCGCCTTGGACGAGGCGTAGTGCGCGTGCTGCCGGGCCGGCTGGGTGCCCTCGATGGACGCGATGTGGGTGACCGATCCCCCGTCCTGTCCGCGCATGACGGCGGCAGCCGCCTGGGTGCAGGAGAAGACGCTGCTCAGATTGGTGTCCACCACGGCCCGCCAGTCGGCGAGTTCCATGCCGGCGAGGTCCTGGGTGGGTTGCAGCCCCGCGTTGTTGACCAGGGCGTCCAGTCGGCCGAACCGCTCGACCGTGGCCTGCACCAGGCGCCGGCACTCGTCCTCCCGGCCCAGGTCGGCGCCGACGGCGAACGCCTCGCCGCCGTCGTCCTCGATCGCCCGCACGACGGCTCCGGCGCCGGCCGCCGCCGTCCGGTAGTGCACCACGACCTTCGCGCCGGCCAGCGCGAACTGCCGGGCGACGGCCCGGCCGATCCCGCCCCCGGCGCCGGTCACCAGGGCGACCTGACCGCTCAGGTCGGGAAGCGCAACGGCGGGTGTCACGGGCTCAGCCCTCCGGTCCGTCGACGACGAGGTCCGGCGAGGCGTCCGCCGGGTGGCGCAGCGGCTGCCCCGGGCGGCAGAGCGCCCGGATCCGGTCGGCCAGCCGCGGGTAGCGGGCGCTGAGGTCGTCGGCCTCCCCGCCCTCGTAGTCGGCGGCGACGAACCCGGGCGCCATGGTGCAGCCGAACAGCGACCAGTCGCCGCCCGGGGCCACCGATCCGCCCATCCAGGTGCCGGCCGGGATGATCAGCTGGACCTGCTGGCCGTTCAGCACGTCCGGCCCGAGCACCGCGATTTCGGCGTCGCCGTCGGGGTGCAGGAGGACCAACTCGACCGGTGCGCCCAGGTAGTGGTGCCAGACCTCGTCGCCGGGGAGCCGGTGCATGGCGGAGAACGTGTCGTCCTCCGCCGAGAGCAGCACCATGATCGCCGACCCGGCCGCCCGCCCGTCGTCCTGCGGAGCACCGGACCAGGTGCGGCGGAAGAGGCCGCCCTCCAGTGGCATGGGGCTCAGCCGGAAGAGCTCGGCGAGCGCCGCGGCCGTGGGTTTCTGACTGTCGGTCATGCGTCCGTCCCGTGGCCGGGCCCGGCCCCGGGGCGGGGCAGGGGGGATCAGGTCAGTCGGAGATCGGGGGGCAGGTGGTCCCAGAGGTTGAGGTGGAGCAGGCGCCACCGCCCGTTCTTCCAATCCAGCGCCACGATACCGCTGTTGTAGATCTGAAAGCACGTCAGATCGGTCTGTGCGACCACCCGCAGCAGGGTCTTGATCAACCCGCCGTGGGTGACGGCCAGCACCGGGCCGCCGACCTGCCCGCTCAGCTCCGCGAGTTCGGTCAGCGCCTCCTCGGCCTGCTCCCGGAACCGGAGGTAGCGCTCCGGGAGCCGGTACCCGGCGGGCACCGGCTCGAACGGGGCCGGCGCCCGGGGCAGTTCCTCCACCACGTGGAACGGGGCCTCCGTCAGGGTGGGCTGGATCTCGACCGGCAGGTCGAGTGCCCGGGAGACGTAGCCGGCCGTCTCCTGCGCGCGCTTCAGCGGGCTGGTGCGGAGGGCGGCGACCTCCAGCCGGCCCTTGCCGTCGAGGGCCGGGTGGTCGGCGAGCCAGGCGGCGAGCAGCTGTGCCTGCCGGTGCCCGGTGTCGCTGAGCGGGGTGTCCAGGTCGTCGCTCGGTTCGAGCTGCCAGGTCGACTGCCCGTGCCGGGCCAGGTAGATCTTCATGCCGCGCCCTCCGTCCGCCCGCCGTCGCCTCAGCGGCCGCCCATGCCCAGCGCCTTGGCCGACCGCTGGTACTTGATGTCCGCGGTGACCCGGGTGTCGAACCGCGCGCAGAGGTTCTCGGAGAGGGTCTTGATCAGGTCGACCACCCGCGGGTCCTTGGCCACCTCGGGGTCGATCCGCGGGTAGATCGCCAGCTCGACCTCGCTGACCGGCTTGACCTCGCGCTCGGCCTCCGGGAGGCGCAGGTTGCTGACGAACGCCCGGTCGATGCTGCACCGGAGCGCGTCGCGCTTGTCCAGCCAGACGAAGAACGTGTACCGGTAGTCGTCCAGCTTCAGGGCCGGGAACAGCTCCTGGGGCGGGATGCCGTAGTTCTCCTCCAGGTGCCGGCCGGGGTGCTCGATGTCCGTGCGGGCCAGCAGGCGCTTGACGACGGCCACGGCCTCGGGCGAGTCGGGGGCGCTCTGGATGGTGCGCTTCTCCTCGCCGTCGAAGACGTACCGGTGGTCCTTGCGGACGTGGTTCTCGTCCTGCGCGGCCTTGAAGGCGCAGAAGGCGTGGGTGATCTTGTTGCACGAGGTCCGCAGCAGCGCGCCGGTGCGCAGGATCCGGAAGTCCTCGGTGTCGTAGTAGATCGCCGTGTTGAGCGGCGGGGTGACCCGCGCGTTCTCCTTCTCGGCGATCTGGGCGCCCGGCACCAGGTCGCCGACGGTCGCGGCCATGTCGTCCAGCCAGGCGTAGTACGCCTCGTTGGAGACGGCGTCCATCTCGATCTTCAGGGCGAGCTGGTTGAACACCACGAAGTCGCCCTTCTTCGTGTAGACGGCCTCGTTCTCCGGCATCTTGGGCGTGGTGGTCACGGTGTCACTTCCTCTGCTCGTGTCCCCGGTCTCCCGGGGAGGGGTCGTGGTGGGTCGGACATCGGTGCCTGGGGAGGTGCCTTCGGAGGTGCCTGCGGAGGTGCGTTCGGACTCGGAGGTGCTGTCGGATCAGGGGGTGCCTTCGGACTCGGAGGTGCCCGCGGATCAGGGGAGCGGCAGGCCGGTGTCCACGCCGTCGAGGGCCTTGCTGCACAGGCAGTTCCGCTCCGCGGGGAGCTCGGTCACCAGGTCGAGGATCACGGTGCGCAGGCGTTCGATGTTCTCCGAGAAGACCTTGAGGACCTCCTCGTGGGTGACCCCTTCGCCGACCTCCACGCCCGCGTCGAGGTCGGTGACCATCGCGATGGACGTGTAGCAGAGGCCCAGTTCACGGGCGAGGGTCGCCTCGGGGTAGCCGGTCATGCCGACGACCGACCAGCCCTGCGCCGCGTGCCAGCGCGACTCGGCGCGGGTCGAGAAGCGGGGCCCCTGGATGACCACCAGGGTCCCGCCGTCCTGCGGCTCCCAGCCGGCCCGGCGGGCGACCGCCACCGCCTGCTGCCGACCGGCGGGGCAGTACGGGTCGGCGAGCGGGATGTGCACGACGTTGGGACGGAGGCCGTCGGCCCGCGGCTCGCCGTCGTAGAAGGTCTGCTCGCGGCCGTACGTCCGGTCCACCAGCTGGTCGGGCACCACGAGGGTGCCGGGGCCGAACTCGGGGCGCAGCCCGCCGGTCGCGCAGGGGGCGACCACCTGGCGCACGCCCACCGCCCGCAGCGCCCACAGGTTGGCGCGGTAGTTGATCCGGTGCGGGGGGAGCGAGTGGCTGCGCCCGTGGCGCGGCAGGAAGGCCACCCGGCGGCCGGCCAGCTCCCCGATCAGCAGCTTGTCGCTCGGCGCGCCGTACGGGGTGTCGACCGCCACCTCGGTGATGCCGTCGAGGAGGGAGTAGAAGCCCGATCCGCCGATGACGCCGATCGCGGCGCCGTCACTGTCACTCATCAAATGCCCCAAGGAGTCGTCTGGAACTGTTGCGTCCGAGTCATGCGGGAATTCGCGCGGCGTCCTCCGCCTCGTCCGATTCCTGCGGGCGAGGCTTTTCCGGGACGGTCAGCGGCAGGCCCCGCCGGACGATTCTGCCGAGCCAGGCGCCCGCCGCCTGCGAGGTGACCAGGGAGAGCAGGACGAGCGCGGTGAAGAGGTTCTCGTTGATCACGCCGGCGGCGAAGGAGGTGGAGGCGAGGACGATCCCCGGGCCGCCCCGCGCATTCATGGCGATCGCGATGTTGGCCGCCGAGGAATTGTCCTGCCCGGCGAGCCGCGCACCCAGCCACACACTGATCGATTTGACGATGCAGGCGAAAGCGAGGAACCAGCAGAAGAACACCGGGTCGAGATGGCGGGCGAGATCGAGCCGCAGCCCCACGATGGCGAAATACACCGGAACGAAGAACGCCAGCGTCATTTCCCTGAGCGCCGCCCCGGAGCCCCCGCCCCCGGCCGGCAGCGGAGTCGCACCCTCCCGGGCCCCGCCGGAAGCGCAGAGCCCGGCCATCAGCGCACCGAACACGGGGTCGATCCCCAGGCCGATGGCGGCGACGCACATCACGAACACCAGGATCATGCGGAAAGCCGCAGGGGCGCGGCCCTCGATCAGGTTGAAACGCGCCGACGCCAGCCTGTCGAACAGCATTCGACCGCGCCAGGCAAACGGTAGCATGAACATCAGTGGAGCGAGCGTGAAATAAGCCATCGATTCCCCGACGGTGTCGATCCCGAGGAGTTTCGGAAGACCGTAGGAATCTCCCGTCCGGGCCTGCGCCATGCCGAGGGTGACCGCCAGGACCACATAGAGGAGAATGTCCTCCACGACCGCCACGGCGAGGACTATTCGGGCGAATGCGGTGTCGATGACGCCCAGATCGATCATGATTCGGGAAATCACCGGAATGCTCGTGATGGCCACGGCCATTCCGAAGACCAGGGCCAGCGTGGCGGGCGACCCGTGCGGCCCGGCCAGGCCGTTCAGATCGACCGCCGTGGCGACCAGCAGCCCGAAGAGGAAGGGCAGCACCAGCCCGGACACCGCCACCCAGACCACCGTCCGGCGCTCGGTCCTGGCCCGTCGTCCCCGCATCTCCGTCCCCGTCAGATAGACCAGGAGGAGCAGCCCGATGTTGTACAGGGCGCCGAGGACGCCGGGCGTCGGACCGGTGGACGGGAAGAGCCAGTGCTGCGCCCCGGGGGCCAGCTGCCCCAGGACCGTCGGGCCCAGGCACAGGCCGCCGAGGATCTCGCCGATCACCGGCGGCTGCCGGATCGCGTTGAAGAGGTACCCGCCGATGTGCGCCGCGCCCAGCAGCGCGACCAGGGCGATCAGGAGGTGCGCGACGTCCACGGTTCTCGGCGACACGGCTACTCCCCCGCGGTCGAGTCGGTGTGCTGCTTGCCCGACCGCACGGCCTGCTCGACCAGTTCGGCGGCCGCCAGCCCGTCCTCGAAGGTCGCCAGGTCGGCCCGGGCGCCGGGGGCGCCGGCCAGGCGCGGGTAGGGGCTCATGGTGGCGGGGGCGTACGTCTGCTGGGCGGTGCGCGAGCCGCCGCGGAAGGTGAGGACGGCGGAGCCGTCGCTCGGGTCGGCCACCAGGCGCGCGCTGCCGAGGCTGCCCAGCGCGAAGAGTTCGAGCCGGCGGTGGCCCGCGCTGATCCGGGACACCGCCACCCGGGCCCGGGTGGCGGACGCCCGCAGCCAGCACTGGGCGAGGTCGTCGACGTCGGTGGGCACCGGGCCGTCGGCGCCGATGCGCTGCGCGTGGAGCTGTTCGGTCCAGCCCCACTCGACCGCCCAGTCCGGGACCCCGGTGGTGAACCGCAGCAGGTCGAAGGCGTGGGTCCCGAGCTCGGCCAGCGCCCCGCCGCCGGCCAGCTCCCGGCGCTCGCGCCAGGGCGAGGCGGCCGCCGGGCTCGCCTGCGAGTCGTCGTGGAAGTCGATCTCCAGGGTGAGCAGTTCGCCCAGCCGACGGTCCGCCAGGGCGTCCCGGAGGTCGCGGACGGCGGCGTTCTCCCGCCACTGGAAGGACACGAAGGCGTCGGCGCCGCTGTCCGCGGCGCGCTCGGCGAGCTTGCGGGCCCGCGCGGCGCTCGGTGCGAGCGGCGCCTCGCAGAGGACGCCGAGACCGCGTTCCAGGGCCGCCTCGATCAGTTCGTCGTGGGTGTCGGTGGGGGTGGCGACCACGACGAGCCCCGACTCGCGGGCGGCGAGCAGGGCGGGCGCGTCGTCGGTCACCGCGGCCGCGGGGGCCAGCGCGGCCGCGAGCCGCCGGGCCGACTCCCGGTCGCCGGCGCAGGCGACGGCGGTCAGCCGGAGGTCGGGGGCGCCGACGAGCCACCGGGCATGCGTGGCGCCCCGTCGGGTCCCGAGCAGAGCCACGTCCATGGCGGGTCGACCTTTCGTCGGCGGAGGGGTCGCGGTCACGGTCAGCCGTTCGAGGTGGCGGGCCACGCCGTCGTCGCTGTTGGCAGCGGTCACCTGGCCGACCACGGCCAGTACGTCCGGGTGGGCGTTCGCGACGGCGACCGCGGTGCCCGCCCAGGCGAGCATGGGCAGGTCGTTGGGCATGTCCCCGAAGGCGACGGTCTCCCAGTGCTCGACGCCGAGCCGGCGCACCAGCCGGGTCAGCGCCGTCGCCTTGTCGACCCCCGCCCGGGTCACCTCGCAGAACGCGGCGGTGGAGACCGTCACCTCGAAGCTGCTCGGCAGCCGCTCGCGCAGCGTCCGGTAGTAGTCGTGGGCGGTGCCGGGCGCCTGGACGATGAGCTTGCCGAAGCCGCGGTCGTCCAGGACGTCCTCCAGCCGGGCGCTGCGCACGGCCTCCCCGCAGAGCGCGGGGTCCAGGTCGAATCCGTCCTCCAGGACCAGTTCGAGCCGGCGTTCGGCGCCGAACGCGACCTCCGGCAGCACCTGGCGGATCTCGGTCAGGGCCTGGGCCGCCGCCTCCCGGGAGAGCGGACGGTAGTCGACAACCTCGTCGCGGGCGAAGTCGTAGGAGATCGAGCCGTTGCCGCAGATCGCGATGGAGCGGTGCCCCAGCGCCTCGGCGACGGGCCGGACGTCGCGCACCGGGCGACCGGTCGCGACGACGAAGATGTGGCCGTCCTCGGTGACCGCCCGCACGGCGGCGTGGGTCCGGTCGGTGACCCGGCCGGCGGGGTCGAGGAGCGTACCGTCCAGATCGCTGACTATCACCAGGCGGTTCATCGGTTCATCACTTCCAGTGAGGCGGTGTCGGTCGGTACGGTCGGCCCGCGCCCCACCGTGGTCGCCGCCAGCGTGGCGACGAGCATGGCGAGGCCGGGGATGAGAAGGACGGCCCACAGGTCGACCTGCTGCCGCGTCAGTCCGGCCAGCGACGAGCCGGCGGCGTTCCCGGTGAGCACCGCCGTCACCATCCAGGCGAAGGCCTCGGTGGCGGTGCCCCGCGGGGCCACCTCGCCGATGATGGAGAACCCGCAGGTCAGGATCGGGGCGAGGAACAGTCCGGCGCAGAAGACCAGGACGGTGGTGGGCAGCGGGGGCGCGTCCACCACCAGGGGCAGGTAGCAGACCGCCGAGGCGGCCAGCAGCAGCACCAGGCGGCGCGGCACCGGCAGCGGCCAGCTCCGGGCGCCGTACACCAGGCCCCCGATCAGGGCCCCCAGCGCGTTCGCGCCGAGCAGCACGCCGGAGAGGCCGGGCCGGCCGACGTGCTCCTGGTAGGCGACCATCGCGATGTTGAGCGCCCCGAGTCCGATCCCGATGCAGCCCAGGGTGAGCAGCAGCCGCCGCAGCACCGAGGAGCGCAGCGGCCCCGCCCAGTCGGGACGGCGGGGCTCCGCCCGCCAGCGGCGCACCGGCTCGGGCAGCAGGTAGCCCGCCGTGCCCACCAGCATCGCCAGCGCCGTCAGCGGCAGCACCGCCCCGGGCGAGAGCACGGCCGAGGTCAGCACCACCAGGAGCGGGCCGCTGACGAACACCACCTCCTGGAGCGAGGCGTCCAGCGCGAAGGCGGCGGCGATCGCCCGGGGGTCGGCCAGCATGCTCGGCCACAGCGTGCGCAGGCAGGGCTCCAGCGGCGGGGAGAACAGGCCGGCCACGCAGACCGCCCCGGCCGCGGCCGCCGCGCTCCGGCCGCCCGACGCCGTCAGCCAGAGCAGGCCCGCGGCGGAGCCGAGCGCGCTGGGCGCCAGGACCGCGGGCTGGCCGAACCGGTCCACCGCCCGCCCCAGCAGCGGTCCGCCGACGGCCGTGGAGAGGCCGTACAGCGCCGTGAGCAGGCCGACCGTGCCGAAGCCGAAGTGGTGCGAGCGGAGGAAGATGGCGATGCCGAGCGGGGCCATGCCGTTGGGCAGCCGGCCCAGCAGGTTGGTGGTGAAGAGGTACTTGGCGTGCGGGCTGCCCAGGCAGTCCCGGTAGGCGTGCGTCATCGGCCGGCTCTCATCTCAGTTCGCCGCGGCCGGGCCCGGCCGGAAGTCCAGGTCGACCCCGCCGAAGCCGTCGCCGGGCGCCAGCCGGACGCCGGCCGTTCCGTGCAGCCGCCGGGCGGCCCTGCCCTCGGCCAGCCGGACCCAGAGCCAGCCGGCCTCGTAGTCCAGTGACACGACGTCACTGGCCGGGGCCCGGTGCCGCGCCGAGCTGTACGGGGACAGCCGCCGGACGGCGTCCGCCGGGAGGCCGCGGACCTCCACGTCGAGCGGGGTGCTGTCCTCCGAGAGGACCAGCACCACCGGCGCGACGAACTCCGCGGGTGACGGTTGGTCGGCGCCGGGCCGCACCGGCGGTCCGCCGACCCGCACCCGCAGCCGGCCGCGCCCCGGCTCCCACTCGACCTCGACCGCCTCGGACACCGAGCCGTTCACCACACCACCCCATAGATCTGGTACCAACGATGTGCCAGGTCCGCACACTCCCGGGCGCCCAGGTGATGGAAGCCCCGCCGGTGCGTCCTTGCGGCCAACTCCCGCACGCACAGATAGAGTTCGGCGCTCACCAGGTCGTGCAGCGGCCCGGGGAGTTCGCCCCCGTCGGGCGAGCCGCACAGCCCGGAGAGCAGGTGGAGCGAACCGCGTGCCGTCCGGCAGACGGTCAGCCCCTCGTAGGTCTCGGTGATCGCGAGGCCGGGCAGCGGCCCGGGCGGCGCGGTGCACCAGCCCGGTTCCGGTGTCAGGACCACGCTGTCGTCCTTCAGTTCGTTCAGGGCGGTCGCGTCGCACACCAGCTCGCCGGTCAGGTCGACCACCACGTCCGCCCACCGCAGCGCCTCCTGGTGGCCGAGGGTGCGGTGGCCGGCGATGGCGGCCGCGCACGCCCGGATCGGATCGGGGTCGTGCACCCCGACCGTGGCGCCCAGCGTGTGGAGCGTCGCGGCCGCGGACGGCGCCCCGCCCTCGTACCCGACGAGGAGCACCCGGGACTTCGCCACCGTCCGGGCCAGCCGGCGGCGCAGCACCGACTCCAGGCCGTGCGCCATCGCCACCCCGGCGGGCCGGCTCACCAGCGCCCCCAGCGGACTGCCCGCGGTGCGGTAGACGGGGAGCTCCGGCTGCCGGCCGGCCGCCCAGCGGTGGCGGCCGTCGCCGGGTGACGCGCCCTCGACCACTCCGCGCAGCCCTTCCCCGGGAAGGCCGGCCTCGCGGCCCGTCACCGCCTGGCCGACCGGGCCCTGGACGATCACCGGGTCCGCAGTGCGGCGCGCCGCCCGGCTCGCGTACTCGACCGCCGCGCGGCCGATGTCCGAGGGCCGCTCGGGCACCAGCAGCGGGACGTCCTTGCCGATCGCGCCGCGCACCGACGAGTCGGCGGCCGCGACGGTGGTGACCACCGCGGCCAGGTCGAGGTCCGGCGCCAGTGCCCGCAGGTGGCTGAGGAAGGAGGCGCTCTCCCCGCTCAGGTCGGCCGCGACCACCAGCCGGGCCGGGCCGGCGGGATGGGCCCGGATCACTTCGGTCAGCAGCGGCATCCGGGGTCTGGCAACCGTGCCCGGAGCGGTCGCGGCGGCCTGCGAGGCGCCGGCGCCGTCCCCGACCACCAGCACCCGGCTGCCGGGGCCCGAGCCGCGTTCCAGGTGGAACGCCGTGTCGGAGATCAGGGTTCGCGTCAACACCGGCTCCTCGTCAGGCGTGATCACACGTACTGCAGTCGGTCCAGGCCGGCGACCTGCGGCTCGCCCAGTCGGGCGGGGCGGATCTCGGCCTCGCCGTAGACCAGGTCGACCGGCTGATCCTGCACCAGGTAGCCGACGCAGCGGGCCACCGACTCGGTGGTCATCTTGAGCGGCGTGTCGTCGGCCGCCCGGTTGGCGATCGCGCCGGGGCTGAGCAGGGTGGCCCGCACCCCGTTCGGCCGCTCCTCCAGCAGCAGGGTCTCCACCAGCGCCTTGAGCGCGCCCTTGGTCGCGGCGTAGGCGAACCCGCCCTCGAACCAGCGGGTGCCGGCGTGACTGCCCATCACCACGTAGCTGCCCGAACTGGCGCGCAGCGCCGGGAGGGTGGCCTGCACCAGCCGGAACACCGAGGTGAGGTTCACTGCGACGGACTCGTCCCAGTCCTCGGCGGAGAGCTCGCCCACGGTGGCGATCCGGCGGACCACGGCGTTCGCGACGCAGACGTCCAGCCGTCCGTGGCGTTCGAGCACCTCGGCCACCGCCCGCTCCGGCGCGGCCGGGTCGGCGAGGTCGCAGATCACCTCGGACAGCCAGTCCTGCCCCGCCGGGGTGCGGTTGAGGGCCGCCACCCGGTACCCGCGCCGGTGCAGTTCCGCGGCGATCGCCAGCCCGGTGCCCCGGTTGGCGCCGGTGACCAGGGCGACCCGGTCACCGGCCGGCTGCTCAGGCGAGCTCATCCAGCAGCCTCCGCCACGCGGTGGTGATCTCCTCGGCGGACGCGCCGCGGCGGAAGAGGTCCTTGTCGAGGGAGGAGCCGTCGGCGTGCCGCAGCCGCATGCAGTCCGGCGAGATCTCCGAGATGAGGACGGGCTGTCCGCCGTCCAGGCCGAAGATCACGCAGAAGTCCCACACCTGCACCGAGTCGAGCCACTCGATCAGCGAGGCGTTCACCCCGAGCGCCAGCCGGCGGAACTCGTCGACCGGCAGGTCCAGCGCCCGCAGGTAGTCCTCGCCGATGGGCTGGTCCTCCGGGTCGACCCGGTAGTCGAACTTCACCACCGGGCGCGGCAGCGGCTCGTACTCCTCGAACAGTCCGGGGTACTTCACCAGGGTGGAGCCGACCGCGCGGTTCTTGACGATCACCTCGAACGGCGGGGCCGGGTGGTACTCGGCCAGGTAGCTGACCGGGCCCAGCCGCCGCACGAAGGCGGTGCGGATGCCGGCCTTCTCCAGCCGGGCGGCCGCCCGCTCGTAGAAGTCCAGGCGCAACGGGCCGGTCTCCTCGACCAGTTCGTCGCGGCTGTAGGTGAAGCTCCGCAGGCTGGGGATCATCTCCACCATGCACAGGCCGTCGGGGAGCAGCCAGAGCCGCTTGCTGCGCCCCTGGATGTCGGGCTCGCGCTGTTCGCGAATCGCCTGCAGTTCCTGGTCGCTCGGAAGGGCGGAGGGTTGCATCGGACCCCTTGTCCTCGGTCGTGGGTGTGGGTGCGCGCGGCGGGCGTCCGATCAGGCCGGACGGGTGTGCCGGTGGTGCGCGAGAAGGACGAGCAGCAGTGTCTTGGCGTCGGCGGCCGGCTCCCGGAGCAGCCGGTCGACCGCCTCGGCCAGGGGGAGTTCGAGGACCTCGATGTCCTCGCCCTCGGCGGCGACGCCGCCTCCCGGGCCGGTCCGGTCGTCGGCGCGGTACTCGCCGGTGAACAGGTGCAGCCGTTCGGTGCTCAGTTGGGGGGCCGGGTACACGGTGGCCAGGCGGGTGAGCTCGCCGGCCCGGTAGCCGGTCTCCTCCTCCGCCTCCCGGCGGGCCGCCTCGGCGGGGTCGGCGCCGTCGGTGAGCCCGCCGGGCAGCTCGATCAGCCGTCCGTCGCCCGGCGTCGCCGCTCCGCCGTGGACCAGCACCGGCAGGCGGAGCTGCCGGGTGAGCAGGACCGTCCCGCGGTCCGGGTCGCTGAGCAGCACCGCGGCCCGGTCGCCGCGGCCCACGCTCAGCCGGTGGAGCCGACGGGTCCCCCCGTCGGCTCCGGGCACGTCCAGCGTGTACCGGCGCACGGCCAGCCAGTCGTCGAGCACCGTCTCCACCTCGCGGACGGAGGCGGTGCCCGACGACCCGGTCACGCTCGCGCGACCGTCCGGATCAGGCATCGGCACGGGTGCGCTCGATCGTGGCCTTCAGCCGTTCCAGCTTCTCGGTGAGCTCCGGCACCGAGAACATGACGTTGCCGTTCTGGGTGTTCGTGGACGGGTACGCGGTGTTGTAGACGTTGGAGAAGGTCCGCTCCCGGGGGCCGCGCAGCACCAGGGTGCAGACCATCGCCTCCAGCGGCAGGGCCACCCGGTGGATGCGGTGGTACTGCAGGTGGTACGCGTTGCCCTGGGACTCCACCGCCTGGTCGGTCATGGTCAGCCGGGTGTCGCCGACGAACTCGTAGAAGTTGCCGACGGACGCGGTGCCCAGCTTCTCCGGGCTGTACCGGTACTGGCGGAAGTTCACCGCGCCCGGCGATTCCTGCTTGCTGAAGTTCTGCGAGACCAGCCGGCCGGTCAGGATGGTCGACCAGAAGCTGAACCGGTGGTCGTGGATCAGCTCGTCGTGGAGCTCCTTCTCGCTGTACGGCGGGCTCCACAGGTGCAGGGTCAGCCGGTAGCCGCCGTTGTCGGTGTCCACCAGGACGATCTTGTCGAAGTGGTTGACGTGGCGGTAGGAGCGGTCCGCGATCACGGCCAGCGCGGCCGGGTCGCTCAGGTAGTCCTTGAGCAGAGCGGTGATCCGCTCCGGTCGCCCGAGCTCCCGGACCAGGGCCAGGTTGTAGGTGAGCCGACTGTCGTCGTCGGCCGGGTGGAGGCCGCTCACGAGGGCATCGAGATCCGCCGGGCGAATTTCCCCGAGATCAACGTCGAGCGGCATTTCTCTGGTCAAGTCCGAACCCCCTTTGCACAAATCGGCCGGACGAATCCGGTGGTTCCGGAAACGGATTCGCCGACGCACGGAAAATCGGCCTCGTGCCGACTTGGATCACCGTCCTATCTAGCCAGCCACGCCAGACGCGCGACAAGTATTCGAAGGTGATGGCCGCCCGGGCGGTCGGTCGGGGCGGGCGCTCGGGCGGGTCGGCGGTGCGCCCGCCGGAGCCCGTCGATCGGGCCGGTCGATGGTGCACCTACGGACGTGCGCGGCCATGCCCCATGATTGGCGGAGCCGCATTCGGGCGGCTTCACCGAATTCCGCCGCGATCTACCATCGACCGAGGGAAATTACGCCGCCATGGCCATCGAGGAAATCGACGACAAACTCCGCGCACTTCTGCTGGAACGGATCACGGACGTCTTCGACCATCCGAACCCGGGCGTGGTGTTCAAGGACATCGCGCCGCTCCTCGCGGACCCCGACGCGTTCGGCCCGCTCGTCGACGTCCTCGCCCGGTTCTGCACCGCCGTGGGCGCCGACAAGGTGGCCGGCCTGGAGGCCCGCGGGTTCATCCTGGCCGCCCCGGTGGCGCTGCGCGCGGGCCTCGGCTTCGTCCCGATCCGCAAGGCCGGCAAGCTCCCCGGCCCCACCCTGACCCAGCGGTACGACCTGGAGTACGGATCCGCCGAGGTGGAGATCCAGCGCTCCGCGTTCGCCCCGGGCGAGCGCGTCGTCGTGGTCGACGACGTGCTCGCCACCGGGGGCACCGTCGACGCCGCCCTCGCCCTGCTCCGGCGGGCCGGCGCGGACGTGGCCGGCGTCGCCGTCCTCCTCGAACTCGGCTTCCTGGCGGGCCGCTCCCGCCTGGCGACCGCGCTCGGCGGGGCGCCGCTCGGGGCGGTGCTGTCGATCTGAGGGGGCCGGAGCCGGGCTAGCCGAGGCGGTCGAGGAACGACAGGTCGTAGGGCGCCGCCAGCCCCACGATCACGTGCTCGGCCCCGGCCGCCAGGAACTCCTCGATCCGGTCGACCTCGGAGACGTCCACGAACGCCGAGCGCTCGATCGTGGACGGGTCCCGGCCGACCCGCTCGCACCACTCGTCCAGCAGCTTGTTCTTCCGGCGGTAGTCGTCCGCGGGGCCGAACGCGTTCCACAGGTCCGCGTGCTCGGCGACCAGCCGGAGGGTCACCTTCTCGCCGCCGCCGCCGATCAGCGTGCGCAGGCCGGGCGCGGCCGGGTTGAGCCGGGGCAGCCGCGCCCGGATCCGGACCAGCGCGTCCCCGAACTCGCGCAGCCGGACGGCGGGGCTCTCGAAGGGGTAGCCGTACTCGACGTACTCGCGCTCGCACCAGCCCGCACCGAGGCCGAGGACCAGCCGGCCGCCGCTCAGCAGGTTGACCGTCCGCGCCATGTCGGCGAGCAGGTCCGGGTTCCGGTAGGAGACGCAGCTGACCAGCGCGCCGAACGCGGCCCGCGAGGTGTCGACGGCCATCGCGGCGAGCAGCGACCAGCACTCGAAGTTCGGGCCGTTCGGGTCGCCCGGGGACACCGGGAAGAAGTGGTCGGGCACCCAGATCGAGTCGACTCCGGCGCGGTCGAGCTCCCGCCAGGCGTCGCGCAGCGGGTCGAGTTCGGTCCGTTCGGGCTGAAGTTGCACACCCAGCTTGAAGTCCCGCATCGGGAAAGCTCCTTGAGAGTGGTGGACCCGGTCGGTCACCGGGCCAGGTGACGGGCCAGTCGCAGCGCGAGGGCGGCCATGGTGAGCAGCGGATTCCAGGATCCGCGGGTCGGGAACAGCGCTCCGCCGGTGACGTAGAGGTTGTCGAGGCCGTGCAGCCGGCCGTGCAGGTCGGTGACCGACTCCTCCGGCGACTCCCCCATCCAGAGCGTCCCGGCCTCCAGGAAGGCGAACGGCATGCGCCGGGCGGCGACCGGTTCGGACTCCCACCGGCGGTGCTCGGGCGACCAGTACTCCAGCGCCGAGTCCCCCGCGACGAGCCTCAGCACCTCGTCGGTCGTCCGGTCCAGGGCGTCCCAGGCCCTGCGGTCCGACTCGTCCAGGTGGAACGCCCCCACCGTGGCGCCGTCCGCGTCGAGGTAGACCCGGCTCGGGGAGTCGGCCGCGCGCACCCCGGCCAGCTCGGTCACGCCGTTGACGAGGAAGACCACGTGGTCGGGGTCGGTCAGCCGCTCCGGGGTGCCCTCGCCGAAGACGTCGGGGAGCAGGCGGTAGACGGTCTCCACGTCCCGGCCCGGGTCGACGGTCGCGCTCGCGCTCAGGTGGAGCACGAACTCGCGGTCCTCGGTGGCGCCGTCCAGGTACAGCGCGGCGAGTTCGGGCCGGTCCGTGGCGAGGTCCTCGAACGCCGCCCGCGGCATCCGGCAGTTGAAGAAGCTGGCGGCGTTCCCGGCCAGGTTCGAGCCCGCCAGCCGGGTGGCCGAGGGGGGCAGCGAACGCAGCACCAGCTCGGTGTTCTCGACGGTGCCCGTCGCCAGCACGATCCGGGCGCCGCCGACCGCGAGCTCGCCCCGCGTCGTGCGGACGGCGGTCACCCGGCCGTCCTCGCAGGCAAGTCCGACGACCTTGCACCGCGGCAGGATGGCGACCGAGCCGCGGTGCCCGGCCAGCGCCTCGAACAGCAGCGGGACGGCGCTGAACTTCCTGGTCGCCCCGGGTTCGGTGGTGGCCGCCATGCCGAGCGGCGCGTCCAGCAGGCTCGGGTCCGCGGGGAGGACGAGCTGCGAGTCCGGCCCGGTCCCCTCGTGGATCCGCTGCCGGAGCCGGGAGTTCAGGTTCCCGAACTCCGGGCCAAGCTCGGAGGCCCGGCGGACCCCGACGATCCGCTTCGCCTCGGCCCACTCCTCGTCCAACTCGTCGACCACGGCCTTCGGCCACCCGGCCAGCTGCTGCGCCGTCGGCTGCGGGCTGGCCCCGCTCCAGAACAGCGTCCGCCCGCCGAGGTACGGGACCTGCGAGACGAGTTCGAGATCCCCCTCGGAGCGCCAGGGGTTGGCGACCGCACGGTCCATCAGCGGCTGGAGCACCGCACCGAGGTTCTGCACGTGGTCGGGCAGCAGGTACGGGCCCTGCTCCAGGAGCAGCACCCGGGTGTCGGGGGCGAGCTGGAGCAGCTTCTTCAGCGTCACCGCCGCGGTGGCGCCGCCACCGACGACGATGACGTCGAAGTCGCCCGCGGCGGCCTCCTCGAAGGTGGCGAGGAGGATCTCCTCCAGCCCTCCGGCCGGATCCGCCTGACTGCCGGGCGCTACCATCGCGACTCCTCTCGTGACCCCCGAATCGTGATCAGGAACCTAAGGCAGCCGATGGTCACGAACCAGATGAACTTCCGACCGGTCCGACGAGGCCGCCGATCGAGCACCGCTCCCGCGCCGTTCTCCGCTACGTTGGACCGAAAGCCGCACCGAAGGAGCCACGTGGCCCATTTGACGGATCGTCAACTGCCCGAAGACGTCACCGACTTCTCGGCCCGCGACGCCGAACTGGACCAGGCGCCCCCGGAGCTCACCGACCTCCCCGGCCTGCGCCGGCTCGACCTGTCCGGCAACCGGCTGAGCGACCTGCCGCAGAGCCTGTCGGCCCTCCGCCGGCTGACCGAACTCCGGCTCGACCGGAACGCCTTCCGTCACCTGCCGCGGCCCGTCGGCGAGCTCGCCGGCCTCGAACTGCTGACGCTGTACAAGAACGAACTGGCGACTCTGCCCGACTGGATCGAGAACCTCCGCGGCCTGCGCCACCTGAACCTCGGCGACAACCGCCTCACCCGCGTACCCGAGGGCATCGGCGCGCTGAGCCGCCTGCACACCCTCGACCTGGGGCACAACGCGCTCACCGAACTGCCCGGGTCGATCGGCCGGCTGGCCGGCCTCGACCGCTACCTCTACGCGAGCAACAACCGGTTCACCAGCGTGCCGGCGGCCCTGTGCGACCTCACCCGGCTGCGCTACCTGAACCTCACCGACAACCTGCTCCAGAGCCTCCCGGAGCGCTTCGGGGACCTGGCCGCCCTGCAGGAGCTGCGCCTCTACAACAACCGGCTGGCCAGCCTGCCCGACTCGATCGGCCGACTCTCCCGCCTGCGCGAGGCCCACCTGATGGGGAACCGGCTGACCGCCCTGCCCGACACCCTGGCCGGCCTGACCGAGCTCCGCGAACTGCGGCTGACCGACAACCACCTGCTCGGCCTCCCCGAGCAGATCGGCCGCCTGGAGCGGCTGCGGATCCTCGACCTGCGCAACAACCGCGTCCGGGAACTGCCCGCCGCCGTCGGGGAGCTGACCGCCCTCACCCATCTCGACCTGCGCAACAACGCGCTGACCCGGCTCCCGGACTCGCTGGCCCGCCTCCCCCGCCTGGAGAAGCTCGACCTGCGGTGGAACCTCATCGACCCGCTGCCGACCTGGATCGCCGACCTCGAACAGCGCGGGTGCGTCGTCCTGCTCTGACCGCCGGCACCGGCCGAGAAACGGCGCAGGCCCCCCGCCCGAACGGACGAAGGGCCTGCGACCTGCGACTTCTCTGTGCCCCAGACAGGAATCGAACCTGCGACACCGGCTTTAGGAGAGCCGTGCTCTATCCCCTGAGCTACTGAGGCCCGGCCGCCGGGACACCCGACGACCGCTCACAGCCTAGCGGATCGGGCCCACCGGGTGGCCGCCGCAGCGGACGGGGCACGGGGGCGGGGCGTGGCCTTACGGTGGATTTGCTCGTTCTTGTGGCAGATCCGACCCCTCCGAAAGGCACCGGTCCCGTGACTTCCTCCCCCCAGACTCCGTTCGGCGGCCTCGGCAGGATCCTGGTGATCATCCCGACCTACAACGAGGCGGAGAACGTCGAACGGATCGTCTCCCGGGTCCGGGCCGCCGTCCCGGAGGCCCACGTGCTGGTCGCCGACGACAACAGCCCGGACGGAACGGGCAAGTTGGCGGACGGGCTGGCCGCGGACGACGAGCAGGTGAAGGTGCTGCACCGGAAGGGCAAGGAGGGCCTCGGCGCGGCCTACCTGGCCGGATTCCGGTGGGGCATCGAGAACGGGTACGACGTGCTGGTGGAGATGGACGCGGACGGCTCGCACCAGCCGGAGGAACTGCCGCGGCTGCTCACCGCACTGCACAGCGCGGACCTGGTGCTGGGCTCGCGCTGGGTGCCGGGCGGCGCGGTGGTGAACTGGCCGAAGTCGCGGCTGCTGCTCTCCAAGGGCGGCTCGACCTACTCCCGGCTGATGCTGAACGTGCCGATCCGCGACGTCACCGGCGGCTACCGGGCGTTCCGGAAGGAGACCCTGCTGGGCCTCGGCATGGACCAGGTCGCCTCGCAGGGCTACTGCTTCCAGGTCGACCTGGCCTGGCGGGCCGTCAAGGCCGGCTTCAAGGTGGCCGAAGTCCCGATCACCTTCGTCGAGCGCGAGCACGGCGCGTCCAAGATGAGCCGCAGCATCGTCGCGGAGGCCCTCTGGCGGGTCACCGCCTGGGGCGTCTCCGACCGGGTGTCCCGACTCACCGGCAAGCGCTGAGCCCGGCCGCGAAAAAGCCTCCGCGGGCCGGCGGCACCAGGTGCGACCGGCCCGCGGAGGCCTTGGAACAGTCCGGGCGGGCTCAGCCGAGGCGCAGCAGCCGGGAGCTGATGGACGGCGGGGCGAGGTCCGACCGGAGGGTCACCGGGACCTCGATCCGGTCGTCGCCGTCGCCCGCCGACAGCGTGCCGACCTGGGTGCCGGCCGGCAGGGTGTGGGCGATCTTGCCGATCGGGGTGAGGGTCAGGTGCGCGGTGATGCCGGACCAGCCCGCCACCGTGAGGTCCTTGGCGGCCACCACCGGGACCTTGCCGCCCACGCCGTCGTCGACGAAGCCGACCACGTCGCCCTGCTTGGCCAGGGTCTGCCCGGTCAGCGCGGACTGAGCGGCCACGTTGATCTTCTGGCTGACCGGCTGGGCCGCGTTCACCAGGCTCGGCTCCTCCTTGGTGGCCGGCTGGCCCAGGGTGACGCCGAGCAGGGTCCGCTTGACGCCGCCGATCTCCTTGACCGCCGCCCACATGAAGCAGGACTGCGCGGGAGTGGACGACCCGGTCTTGCCGCCGATCATGCCGTTCTTCCCGAGCACCTTGTTGGTGTTGTAGACCCGCTGGCCGTTGAACTTGGTGTCGGGCTCGGCGATGACCTGCCGGAAGATCTCGTCCTTCATCACCTGCTCGGCCAGCTTCAGCTGGTCCTTGGCCGTCGACTTGGTGTCGTTGTTGTACCCGGCCGGGTCGGCGTAGGTGGTGTTGGTCATGCCGAACTGCTTGGCGGTGTCGTTCATCTTCTTGATGAACGCCTCCTCGCTGCCGGAGTCCCAACGTGCCAGCAGGCGGGCCACGTTGTTCGCCGACGGCAGCATCAGCATCTCCAGCGCCTCGTACTGGCTGATCTGCTGACCCTCCGTCAGGGTGACCTTCGACTCGTCGGCGTTCGACGACTCCTGCGCGGCCTGCTTGTCGACCGTGAGCATCGGGCCGCTCTGGCCCTTCTTCAGCGGGTGCGCCTGCAGGATCAGGTACGCGTTCATCACCTTGGTGACGGACGCGATCGGCACCGGCGTCTGCTCGCCGGACGTGCCCAGATCACCCACCCCGACCACCTCGGCCGCGGCCTGCCCCTTGGCCGGCCACGGAATGCTCAACTGCTCGCCCTGGAAGGTGAACGAGTCGGCCAGCCCGAGCTTCGCCTTCGGCGCGGGCAGCGGACGCAGCAGCTGCACCGCCGCCAGCACGCCGAACACCACGACCAGGAAGACGCCCCAGATCACCACCCGCTTCATCGCCCGCCGGAACGGGGTCATCGGCCGGGCGCTCAGCGCCTTCAGCACCTCCAGCGCCTCGACGGTGCTCTCCGGCCCGACCGGCTCGGGTGCGGGCGCGGTGACCACCGGAGCCGCGACGGGGGCGGCCGCCGCGGGGGCGGGCTTCGGCGCGGGGGCGGGCTTCGGGGCGGGAGAAGGCTTCGGGGCGGGACTCGGCTTCGGAGCGGGCTTGGGCGTGGGCTCGTCCTTGGGCAGCCGCAGCATGACGGTCCGCTCGGGCCCGGACGACGCCTCGTCGGCCTCGTCGGACTCCTCCGCCGTCTCCGCCTTCTCCGCCTTCCCGATGCGCAGCGTCATGGTCGGCTCGGGCGCGGCCGGAACCGACTTCTCCTCCGCCTCCTCGACCTTCTCCATGCGCAGCGTCATCGTGGGCTCGGACACGGCCGGAGCGGACGCCTCCTCGGCCTCCGCCGCCTCTGCCTTCTCCGCCTTCCCGATGCGCAGCGTCATCGTGGGCTCGGGCGCGGCCGGAACCGGCTTCTCCTCCGCCTCCTCGACCTTCTCGATGCGCAAGGTCATCGTGAGCTCGGACGCGGCGGGAACCGCCTCCTCGGCCTCCGGCTCCTCGGCCTCTTCCGCCTTCTCGGCCTTCTCCGCCTTCTCGGCCTTCTCCGCCTTCTCGGCCTTCTCCGCCTTCTCGGCCTTCTCCGCCTTCTCGGCCTTCTCCGGCTCCTCGGCCTTCTCCGCCTTCTCAGCCTCGGGCTCGTCCGACTTCGCCGACTTCTCCGACTTCTCGACGCGCAGCGTCATCGTCGGCTCCGGCGCGGCCGGAACGGACTCCGCCTCGCCCTCGGGCTCGTCCTCGGCCTCGGCCGCCTCCGCCCCCTCCTCTTCCTTCCCCTTCTCCTTCTCCTCTTCCCTCGGCTTGGCGGCGGTGAGCGCGGCGCCGGCCTCCGGGAGGTCCAGGTCGGACTCGGGCGAGGTCGCGGGTTCGTCGGTGTCGCGGGCGCGGAGGTGCACGGTGGAGCCGCCCTCGCGAGGAGCTCGCTCCTCGGCCTCGGCCGGCCGCGTCCTGCCGTCGCGCGGCTCGCTCTGCGGGGACTCGCCCACGTAACCCACTCCTCCTCGTCCGCCCCGGCGGTTGCCGGTCCGATCACACAAGCTGGTTTTTTTCGGGCGGGTTCTCGACCCGCCCGGGTACCTGTACAGTCTCCGGCACCGTGGCCGTGATGGCCCGCCGCACCCCGCCCCACCGGCGGCTTTTCCTGCCTGCGCGGGCCGTTGCCGGGTCAGACGCGGGGGCGTCGGACGGCGGTTCCAGCCTGCCTGCTCAAGGTCACGATTCGGAGGCGTACTCGACAAGCCTGTGTGAGAGGCGTCACCCTGTCATTCATCCACGCGGGGAGGCTTGGATGGGCAGGAGCCGCAGAACTATTCCCGAGGAGCTGTTGCTGCTCGCACTGGACCCGGCCACGGGTACCACCGCGCAGCCGCAGACCCTCGACCTCGGACTTGCCGGGGCGCAGCTCGTCGAGCTGTCCCTGGCCGGAAGGATAGTCCCGGACGGGGACCGGATCGCCGTGGTGGTGCCACGGCCGACCGGTGATCCGACGTTGGACCATGCGTTGGAGCTGTTGCGCAGGCGCGGCAGTCCGGTGCGCGCCGCGCACTGGATCGGCGGGCCGCGCCTGGGCCTGAGGCAGACGTACCTGGCGCACCTGGAGCGGTGCGGCATGGTGACGGCGGTGCCGGGTCAGGTCTGCGGCGTGCTGCCGACGACCCGTTACCAGGCGTCGGACGACTGCACCAACGCGGCGATCAAGCAGCGGCTGGACACCGCGATCCGCACCGGCGTGCCGCCGGACCCGCGGACGGCGGCACTGGCGGCGCTGGCGCACGCGGTGGGTCTGGGCAAGCACCTGTACCCGGGCAACGAGGGACGGTCCTCACGTTCCCGGCTGCGGGACCTGATCAGGTACGACCCGCTGGGCGGGATGGTGGCCCATGCGGTGATGGACGTGCAGAACGGTCTGCCGGCCCAGCAGGGCAGGTCGGCGCCCGCGGGTTCGCGGGGTCCGGCCGGTCGGCCCGCGCCCGCGGGGCGGGGTGTGGCCAGTCGGGTGGGCGCGCGATGAGCGGCCTGCGCTGCTAGCTGGTGTGCGATGCGGTTCGAGGGCGGTCGGCCCGGTGCGATGCACCGGGCGGCCGCCCTTCACCGTTGGCGCCCCGGAGCCGACGGTCCGTCAGCTGCCGTGGGGCGCACGGGATGCCCTTTAGCGTGTGGGGCTGGTGGTCCGCAAGAGCCACTGTCCCCATTGGGTGATTTTCCGACGATCTGTTCTAACGCGCTGCCGCGATTCCCGGGCGTGGACGGCAGTTGAGGTGGCATGCTGCTCAGCGTCAGGGGGTTGGTACCAATTACCGCACTGTTGCCAGAAGTAGGGCCGGAGGTCCATGTGTCCGCCAGCGTGAATCCGACGGTCCGCCGCCGCAGGCTCGGCGCCGAGCTCCGGAGGCTGCGCGAGCTCCGCGGCATGACTGCGGAGGAGGTGGCCGGCCGTCTGATGGTGTCCCAGTCGAAGATCAGCCGACTGGAGAACGGCCGCCGCTCGATCAGCCAGCGCGATGTGCGCGACCTGTGCGACGTCTACCAGGTCGAGGACGAGCGGGTCCGCAACGGGCTGATGGAGATGGCCAAGGAGTCGCGCCAGCGCGGCTGGTGGCACGAGTTCGGGGACATCCCGTACAGCGTGTACATCGGGCTGGAGGCGGAGGCCTCGTCGATCCGGGCCTACGAGTCCTCGTTCGTGCCGGGGCTGTTGCAGACCCCGGAGTACGCGGAGGCGGTGGTCACCGGCACCCAGCCGGACACCGATCCGGCCGCCATCCGCCGCCGGGTGGAGGTGCGGCTCAAGCGCCAGCACCGGATACACGGCGAGGACCAGATCGGCAGCCTGTGGGTGGTGGTCGACGAGGCGGTGCTGCGCCGGCAGGTCGGCGGGCCGCAGGTGATGGCGGCGCAGCTGTACCAGTTGGTCGAGCTCGGTGAGCGGCCGAACATCAATCTGCAGGTCATACCGTTCAGCCACGGCGCCCATCCCGGCATGACCGGGACATTTTCCCTGATGGAGTTCCCCGAGTCAGCGGATTCCACGGTCGTCTACTTCGAAGGAGTGACGAGCGATCTCTACCTGGAGAAGGAAGCCGACGTACGCCGCTATACCAATCTGTACGACCATCTGCGAGCCGCGGCGCTGAGTGTCACGGAGAGCCGGTCGATGATCACCCAATTGGCAGAGGAGTTCATGAAATGAGCAAGGCCATCGAGACCCTGACCTGGCGCAAGAGCAGCTACAGCGGCGGCAACGGCGCGTGCGTCGAGATCGCCGTCCCGTCTTCTGCCTCGATCGCGGTCCGGGACTCCAAGGACCCGCAGGGCCCGCAGCTGCGCTTCTCCAACGCGAGCTGGGCGGCTTTCGCGGCGGCCGCCGGCGCGGGCGTCTTCGGCGAGATCTGACCCGGGCCTGATCCACGGCACCTTCGTACCACTCCGGTGCCCGTCGCCTCCCCCGCGGCGGGCACCGTCGTACGGGGTGCGTCAGCCGCCGGTGGGGTAGCGGGTGTCCCAGCCGTCGGTGCCGTGCAGGGCGGGGCCGTGCAGCAGTTCCAGCACCAGGTCGTCGGCGAGCTCCAGGATCGTGCCGCGGCCTTCGAGTTCGGCGAGCAGTTCGGGCGGGAGCGCGGTCTCGCCGTGCAGGGCGCCCAGCAGGTTGCCGCAGATGGAGCCGGTGGAATCGCTGTCGCCGGAGTGGTTGACGGCCAGCAGCAGGCCGCTGCGGACGTCCTCGGCGACCAGCGCGCAGTACAGGCCGATGGCGAGCGACTCCTCGGCGGTCCAGCCCTCGCCGAGCTCCTCGACGCGTTCGGCGGACGGCACCCCGGCCCGGACGGCGTCCAGGGCGGCGCGCAGCGCGGCGGTGGTCTCCTCGTGGCCGGGGCGCTCGGACAGCAGCGCCAGGGCGAGGTGGACGCCCTCCTCCAGGGTGCCGCCGCGGGCCACCGCGTGGACGATCACCGCGAAGGCCCCGGCGGACAGGTAGCCGGTGGGGTGGCCGTGGGTCAGCACCGAGCATTCGACGGCGAGTTGGAACACCAGGGCGGGGTCCCAGGCGGTGAGCAGTCCGAACGGGGCGGCGCGCATCACGGTGCCGCAGCCCTTGGAGTTCGGGTTGCGCGGGTCGTCGAGGGTGGGCAGCGGCCCGTCCGCGGTGCCGGCCAGGCCGGACAGGCAGGCGTTGCCGGGGGCGCGGCGTTCGTACAGCCACTCCTCGCGGCCGAGCCAGCCGAGGTCCTTGCGGCGCTCGTCGGGGCCCCAGTCCTGCTGGGTGGCGTACCAGCGCAGGTAGGCGCGGTGCACGTCGGACGGCGGGTGCCAGGCGCCGCTGTCGCGGCCGATGTGGGCGCGGATCAGGCCGTCGACGGTGAACAGGCTCATCTGGGTGTCGTCGGTGACGGCGCCGCGCCGCCCGTAGGCGGGGACGTAGCCGGTGACGCCGGTCTCGCCGTGGGCGGTGCGGATCTGCTCCAGCTGTTCGAACTCGATGCCGGCGCCGAGGGCGTCGCCGATCGCACCGCCGAGCAGACAGCCCCGCACCCGGCTGCGGAAGTCCTGCTGCTGGGCGCGTGACCACAGGGGCATCACGGATGGGGGCCTTTCGGTCGGCGGCGTCGGACAGCAGACGCACTGTATTCGAAGGCCCGCTCGAAACCGCCGGGCTCCACCGAACATCCATCCGCCCGCCGCCGGGCGGGCCCGCTACTCGAGTACGGGCAGCAGCCGGGGCAGGTGTCCGTCGGAGGCGAGGGCCGACGCGCGGCGTTCGGCGGGGACCTCGCCGTAGTCGGTGGTGCGCTGGCGGGCGGGGCGGCCGGCCAGTGCGGCGATCGCCTCCAGGTCGCGGACCGACTTGTAGGAGCCCCAACCGGAGCCCGCCATCCGGGAGATGGTCTCCTCCATCAGGGTGCCGCCCAAGTCGTTGGCCCCGCTGCGGAGCATCTCGGCGGCGCCCTCCGCGCCGAGCTTCACCCAGCTGGTCTGGATGTTGGGGATGTGCGGGTGCAGCAGCAGCCGGGCCATCGCCGTGACCGCCCGGTTGTCGCGCGCGGTCGGGCCGGGCCGGGCGATGCCCGCCAGGTACACGGGGGCGTTGGTGTGCACGAACGGCAGGGTGACGAACTCGGTGAACCCGCCGGTGCGCTGCTGGATCTCGGCCAGCAGCCGCAGGTGGCCCAGCCAGTGCCGGGGGGTGTCGACGTGCCCGTACATCATGGTGGACGAGGAGCGCAGGCCCAGTTCGTGCGCGGCGGTGACCACCTCCACCCAGGTCGCGGCGGGCAGCTTGCCCTTGGTGAGGATCCAGCGCACCTCGTCGTCGAGGATCTCCGCGGCGGTGCCCGGGATCGAGTCCAGGCCGGACTCCTTGGCCCGGGCCAGCCAGTCGCGGATCGACAGCCCGGTGCGGGTGGCGCCGTTGACCACCTCCATCGGCGAGAACGCGTGCACGTGGATGCCCGGCACCCGCTGCTTCACGGCCCGGGCGATGTCGAAGTAGGCGGTGCCCGGCAGGTCCGGGTGGATGCCGCCCTGCATGCACACCTCGGTCGCGCCGACCTCCCAGGCCTGCTCGGCCCGCTCGGCGACCTGGTCCAGCGACAGGGTGTACGCGTCGGCGTCGGTGCGGCGCTGCGCGAACGCGCAGAACCGGCAGCCGGTGTAGCAGACGTTGGTGAAGTTGATGTTCCGGGTGACGCAGTACGTCACCTCCTCGCCGACGGTGTCGCGGCGCAGCTCGTCGGCGATCCGGGTGAGCGCGTCCAGTGCGTCGCCGTCCGCCTGGAACAGCGCGAGGGCCTGGTCGTCCGTCAGCTTCGTCGGGTCGTCGGCGGCGGTGGACAGCGCGGCCCGCAGGTCGGCGGGCAGGCGGCGCGGGGCGGGGACGGCGGCCTGCTCGCGCAGCGACTCCCAGTCGCCGTACACCTCGTCGAAGTCGGAGCGGCGGTCGCCGGTGCGGCCCTCGGTGTCGACGGTGCGGAACAGGTCGGTGCGGCCGCCGCCGGTCATCGGCTCGTCGGGCTCCTGCCAGGGCAGGCCGGCCGGGCGGCGGCCCTCGACGGCCAGGCCGGTGGCCGGGTCGGCGAGCGCCCGCACGTGCGGCAGCAGGCGCGGGTCGAGCCACGGCTCGCCGCGCTTCAGGTACTCGGGGTAGATCGTCAACCGCTCGCGCAGGGCGAACCCGGCCTCGGCGGTCCGTTCGGCCAACTCTTCGATGTGCGGCCAGGGGCGTTCCGGGTTGACGTGGTCCGGCGTCAGCGGCGAGACGCCGCCCCAGTCGTCGATGCCGGCGCGGATCAGCAGCGCGAACTCGGCGTCCACCAGGTTCGGCGGGGCCTGGATCCGGGCGGCCGGGCCGAGCACCAGCCGGGCCACCGCCACCGCGGCCGCCAGCTCGGACAGTTCGGCGTCCGGCATGGCCCGCATCGCGGTGTCCGGCTTGGCCCGGAAGTTCTGCACGATCACTTCCTGCACGCCCTGGTAGGCGCGGGCCACCTTGCGGATCGCCAGCAGCGACTCGGCCCGCTCCTGGTGGGTCTCGCCGATGCCGATCAGCACCCCGGTGGTGAACGGCACGGCGCTGCGCCCGGCGTCCTCCAGCACCCGCAGCCGCACCGCCGGCTCCTTGTCCGGAGAGCCGTGGTGCGGGCCGCCGGGCTCCGACCACAGGCGGGTGGCGGTGGTCTCCAGCATCATGCCCATCGACGGGGCGACCGGCTTGAGGCGCTGGAAGTCCGTCCAGGACAGCACGCCGGGGTTCAGGTGCGGCAGCAGCCCGGTCTCCTCCAGCACCCGCACCGCCATCGCCCGGACGTACGCCAGGGTGTCGTCGTAGCCGTGCGCGTCCAGCCACTCGCGGGCCTCCGGCCAGCGGTCCTCGGGTCGGTCGCCGAGCGTGAACAGCGCTTCCTTGCAGCCCAGTTCGGCGCCCCGGCGGGCGATCTCCAGCACCTCGTCCGGGGACAGGTACAGGCCGTGGCCGTCCTTGCGGAGCTTGCCGGGCACGGTGACGAAGGTGCAGTAGTGGCAGCGGTCCCGGCACAGCCTGGTCAGCGGAATGAACACCTTGCGCGAGTACGTGACGACGCCCGGGCGGCCGGCCTGCTCCAGCCCGGCGTCCCGGATCCGCCCGGCGACCTCGCACAGCTGCTCCAGGTCCGCGCCGCGCGCCCGGAGCAGCACCGCCGCCTCCGCCGCGTCCAGCGCCACCCCGTCCCGGGCCCGGCGCAGCGCGCGCCGCATCGCGGTCGGGGTGGGGTACGAGGCTGCGGGCGCCGGAGGCTGGAGGCTCATGCGCCCGACCCTACGCGAGCCGTACGCCTGCGGGAGTACAGAACCCTGACGGCTTCTCAGGGTCGCAATGCGCCGGATACGACGGGAGACGTAGCGCGATCTGCTGCCGCGGGGCGACGCGCCGTCCGGGGCCGCGGGGCTTCAATGGACACTGACAGCAGACAAGCTCGGAAGGGGGCCGCAGTGGACCAGGAAACCACCGCAGTACAGGACTTGACGGCGACTCGGGCCGGACGGCGGCGCACCGCCGTCCGTTACGGCGTGCCGGTGGCGATCGCCGCCGCCGTCGCCACCGGCATCGGCCTGGTGCCCGCACTGGCCAGCGACGAGGCCCCGAAGCTGCCCGCCATCAGCGCCCAGGACCTGGTCGCCAAGGCGCTGTCGGCGAACACCGACACCTTCACCGGCACCGTCCGGGTCAACGCCGACCTGGGCCTGCCCACGGCGCTGACCGACGCCGCCACCGGCTCCGGCGCGATCGGCGACCTCGCCCGCAGCGCCGGCGCGCACACCGGCAGCGCCGACCCGCAGCTGAAGGCCGTCGAACTGCTCGGCGGCTCGCACACCCTGACCATCGCCGCTGACGGCCCGGACCGCCAGCGGCTCACCCTGTCCGGCCAGAAGTCCGGCTACGAGCTGGTCCACAACGGCGACCAGGTGTGGGCGTACGACCGCAGCTCCCAGCAGGCCCTGCACCTGACCGGCGCGGGCGCCGACGGCCACCGGCCGGACGCTAAGGCGGGGATCGGCTCCGTCACCCCGCAGGACATCGCCAAGCAGCTGCTGGAGCACTCCGCCGGCACCACCTCGGTGACGGTCGACGGCACCGAGCGGGTCGCCGGGCACGCCGCGTACAAGCTCAGCATCAAGCCCAAGCAGGCCGGCTCGACCGTCGCGGAGATCCGGGTCTCGATCGACGCCGAGAAGGGCCTGCCGCTGGCCGTGCAGCTGCGCACGGTGGACGGCGCGACCGCGTTCGACGTGCGCTTCGGCACGCTCTCCTACGCCAAGCCGGACGCCAAGACCTTCCAGTTCAGCGTCCCCAAGGGCGCCAAGGTGGTCGAGCGGCCCGGGGGCAAGCTCTCCGAGAACCCGATGCCGTCGATCCCGGGCCTGCCCTCGCTGCCGACCGGCGGCGGCGCGGACGGGGCCGAGGGCGGCGTCATCGGCGAGGGCTGGACGGCCGTCGCCCACGCCGAGACGGGCGCGGAAGCCGCGAAGGGCATCGCCAAGTTCACCGGCCGCCAGGTCAAGGGCGGCACCCTGGTGTCCACCCGCGTCGTCAACGCCCTGATCACCGACGGCGGCAAGGTCTACGTGGGCGCCGTCACCCCGGAGACGCTGGAGCAGGTCGCGGCCGCCGGGAAGTAACCACGATCGGTGCGCGGGGCCCCGGGGAACGTCTCCCGGGGCCCCGCGTCGTCGTTCGGGCCCGGCGCGACTCTTGACGCGGGCTCGGCCGAACCGCTGGGATGGTGGGCCGCCGCGGACCGTTCGTCCGTTGTTCGCCCGCCCGTCCGCCCGCTGGGAGCACCGTGCCGATCCGCCGCCGTTCAGTCCTGCTGGGCGGGATCGCGGTCGCCTGCGCCACCGCCCTCGCCCGCTGCGGGCCCGCCGAGGCCAGCTCCGGCAACCACCCCGCCGGGCTGCTCGAAGTGACCTGCGACTGGACCTCCGGCCCCGACCGGAACGGCCTGCAGGCGCTGCTCGCCGCGCTCAAGGGCCACGCCCCGGACGTCACCTTCGTCACCGGCGACGGCTCCACCGACGCCGACCCGCTCACCCGGCTCGCCACCGACCGCCCGCCGGACAGCCTCCGCTGCGCCGGCGGCGCCGAACTCGCCGAACTGGCCCCGCACTTGGAGCCGCTCGACGGCCTCGCCCGGCGCCGCCGCTGGACCGCGGGGCTGCCCGCCGGGCTGCGACCCCGGCTGCGGGCCGGCCGCGCACTGTACGGCGTCCCCGCGGGCGTGCGCCGCACCAACCTGCTCTGGTCGAACCCCCGGGTGCTGGCCGACGCCGCCGCCGACCCCGCCCCGGCGGACCCGGGCCTGCTCATCGCCCAGCTCCAGCGCGTCACCGCCACCGGCCGCCCCGCACTCGCCGTCGGCGGCCCCGCCGAAGTGCTCCAGCTGGCCGAGACCGCCCTGCTGGCCGCCCACGGCCCCGACGCCTTCACCGCGCTCTGGCAGCCCGACGGTCCGTGGCGCGCCCCCGCCACCACCGCCGCGCTGCGCGTCCTGGACGCCCTGCTCGCCCACGCCGCCCCCGTCACCCCCGACGCCGACTGGACGGACGCCGCCCGGCTGCTCGGCACCGGCCAGGCCGGCTACCTGCTCACCGGCGACTGGGCCGACGGCTGGCTGCGCGAGAACCTCGTCCTTCGGGCCGGCGCCGACTACCGGTGGGCCGCCGCCCCCGGCACCGCGGCCCTGTTCCAGTCCCGCGCCGACGTCTTCGTGCTCCCCCGCGGCGCCCACCACCGCGACGCCGCCCTCGCCTGGCTCGACGTCTGCGCGAGCCTCGACGGCCAGATCGCCCTCAACGGCGCCCGCGCCGCCGTCCCGGCCCGCACCGACCTGCCCGAACCCACCCGCGCCCTGTTCGGCCCCTACGCCCGCTGGTCACTGGATGAGTGGCAGCACGGCCGTCCCCTGGACTCGCTCGCCCACGGCGGCCTGCTCACCCCCCGCCGCCGAACCGCCGCGCTCGCCGCCGCCACCGCGTTCACCACCCACCGCGACAGCACCCGGCTGGCCCGCGACCTGGCGGCCGGCTAGCCCGCGACCGCCTCCGCGGGCACCGGCGCCGGCACCTGCCGCCGCTCGGCCCGCACCCGGCGCAGCGCGTCCACGCTCAGCACCACCAGCGCCACCCACACCAGCCCGAAACCCGCCCAGCGGGCCGGCGCCATCGACTCGTGGAAGACCGTCACCCCGATCAGGAACTGGAACACCGGCGCCAGGTACTGCAACAGCCCCAGCGTGGTCAGCGGCACCCGCAGCGCCGCCGCCCCGAAGCACATCAGCGGCACCGCCGTGACCACGCCGCTGGCCACCAGCAGCGCGGTGTGCCCCCAGCCGTAGTGCCCGAGACTGCCCTCGCCGCGCACCCCCAGGTACACCAGGAACCCGAGCGCGAACGGGAACATCACCGCACTCTCCACGGCCAGGCTCTCCGGCCCGCCCAGTGCGACCTTCTTCTTCATCAGCCCGTACGTCGCGAACGAGAACGCGAGCGTCAACGCGATCCACGGCAGCCGCCCGTACGCCACCGTCAGCACCGCGACCGCGGCCACGCCGACGCCGACCGCCGCCCACTGCGCGGTCCGCAGCCGCTCGCGCAGCACCAGCACGCCGAACGCGATCGTCACCAGCGGATTGATGAAGTACCCGAGGCTCGTCTCCACCACGTGCCCGGAGTTCACGCCCCAGATGTACACGCCCCAGTTCACCGAGACCGTGGCCGCCGCCACCGCGAGCAGCGCCAGCCTGCGCGGCTGCCGCAGCAGCGGGCGTATCCAGCCCCAGCGGCGGCGTACCAGCAGCAGCGCCGCGACCGCCACCAGCGACCACACCATCCGGTTCGCCAGGATGTCCACCGCCCCGGCCGGCTCCAACAGCGGCCAGAACAGCGGGAACAACCCCCACATCCCGTACGCCGCGAAGCCGTTCCACAATCCGACCCTGGCCTCCCGCGAACTCTCCGCCATGGCCTGCCCTTCACCCGCGCACGAAACGTCCTACGAAAGGTAGCGGTACGCGGGTGAAGGTGTCATCCCCAAAACATACTTTGGCTCCTGACAAGGGGCGGGCCCCTAGTCGGTCACCGTCCAGGTGCTGGATCCCGCCAGCAGGCCGGCCAGCTCGCCCCGCCCCTTCTGCTCCTCGGCAAGGGCCAGCTGGTCCGCCATCTGCACGTCGTAGACCTCCCGCCGCACGTCCCGCAGCACCCCGATCGGCGTGTGGTGCAGCAGGTCCGCATCGGCCAGCCGGGTCAGCGCGAACGCCGCTGTCGGGCTGCTCGCGTGGGCGTCGTGGACGAGCGCCGTGCCCTCGCTCCGCGGAACGATCCGCAGCTCGCCGTCCGCCCCCCGCACCACGTGCCGGTCCGCGCCGGCCAGGATCGGCTGCCCGTGCTCCAGCCGGATGAGCGCCTCGTCCCGGGTGCCGGGCTCCTTGAGGACCTCGAACGCGCCGTCGTTGAAGATGTTGCAGTTCTGGTAGATCTCCACCAGCGCGGTGCCCTCGTGCTGCGCCGCGGCCCGCAGCACCGACTGCAGGTGCTGCCGGTCGGAGTCGATGGTCCGCGCCACGAAGCTCGCCTCCGCGCCGATCGCCAGCGAGAGCGGGTTGAAGGGCGCGTCCAGCGAGCCCATCGGCGTGGACTTGGTGATCTTCCCTACCTCGCTGGTCGGCGAGTACTGACCCTTCGTCAGTCCGTAGATCCGGTTGTTGAACAGCAGGATCTTCAGATTGACGTTCCGGCGCAGCGCGTGGATCAGGTGGTTGCCGCCGATCGACAGCGCGTCGCCGTCGCCCGTCACCACCCAGACCGACAGGTCGGGGCGGGACGCGGCCAGGCCGGTGGCGATCGCCGGGGCGCGGCCGTGGATCGAGTGCATCCCGTAGGTGTTCATGTAGTACGGGAAGCGCGAGGAGCAGCCGATGCCGGAGACGAAGACGGTGTTCTCCCGGCGGATGCCGAGCTCCGGCATGAAGGACTGGACGGCGGCCAGGATCGCGTAGTCCCCGCAGCCGGGACACCAGCGCACTTCCTGGTCGGTCTTGAAGTCCTTCGCGGACTGCGGGCCGTCGGCCTTGGGGACGAGCCGCAGCGCGGGGAAGTCGGTCATCGGGTCGCCTCCGCGTCGAGCGTGCCGATCGCCGCGTGCAGCACGTCGGCGAGTTGGGCGGCCTTGAACGGCAGGCCGCGCACCTGGTTGTAGGACTGGGCGTCGACGAGGTACTTCGCGCGCAGCAGCAGGGCGAGCTGTCCGAGGTTCATCTCGGGGACGATCACCCGCTCGTAGCGGCGCAGCACCGTGCCGAGGTTGGCCGGGAAGGGGTTGAGGTGGCGCAGGTGGGCCTGGGCGACCTGGCCGCCGTCCGCCCGTACCCGGCGCACCGCGGCGGTGATCGGGCCGTAGGTGGAGCCCCAGCCGAGCACCAGGACGCGGGCCTCGCCGCTCGGGTCGTCGACCTCGACGTCCGGCACCTCGATGCCGTCGATCTTGGCCTGCCGGGTGCGGACCATGAAGTCGTGGTTCGCGGGGTCGTAGGAGATGTTGCCGGTGCCGTCCTGCTTCTCGATGCCGCCGATCCGGTGCTCCAGACCGGGGGTGCCGGGCACCGCCCACGGGCGGGCGAGGGTGTGCGGGTCGCGCTGGTAGGGGCGGAAGGTGCCGTCGGCGCCGTTCGGCTCGGTGGCGAACTCCACGCGCAGGTCCGGCAGTTCCCCGACGTCCGGGATCTTCCACGGCTCGGAGCCGTTGGCCAGGTAGCCGTCGGAGAGCAGGAAGACCGGCGTGCGGTAGGTGAGCGCGATCCGGGCGGCGTCGAGCGCGGCGTCGAAGCACTCGGCGGGCGTCGCGGGGGCCACGATCGGCACCGGGGCCTCGCCGTTGCGGCCGAACATCGCCTGCAGCAGGTCGGCCTGCTCGGTCTTGGTCGGCAGGCCGGTGGACGGGCCGCCGCGCTGGATGTCGACCACCAGCAGCGGCAGTTCCAGCGACACCGCCAGACCGATGGTCTCCGACTTCAGCGCCACCCCCGGACCGGACGTGGTGGTCACGCCCAGCGCGCCGCCGAACGCCGCGCCGAGCGCCGCGCCGATGCCGGCGATCTCGTCCTCGGCCTGGAGCGTCCGCACGCCGAAGTTCTTGTGCTTCGACAGCTCGTGCAGGATGTCGGAGGCCGGGGTGATCGGGTACGAGCCGAGGAACACCGGCAGCCCGGACCGCTCCCCCGCCGCGACCAGGCCGTACGACAGCGCCAGGTTCCCGGAGATGTTGCGGTACGTGCCGGCCGGCAGCTTGGCCGGCGGGACCTCGTAGGAGACCGCGAAGTCCTCGGTGGTCTCGCCGAAGTTCCAGCCCGCCCGGAACGCCGCCACGTTCGCCTCGGCGATCTGCGGCTTCTTCGCGAACTTCTGACGGAGGAACAGTTCGGTTCCGTGGGTGGGCCGGTGGTACATCCACGACAGCAGGCCGAGGGCGAACATGTTCTTCGCCCGCTCCGCGTCCTTGCGGGCCAGCCCGCTGTCCTTCAGCGCCTCCAGCGTCAGCGTGGTCAGCGGCACCGGGTGCAGCCGGAACGCCTCCAGCGAACCGTCGGCCAGCGGGTCCTTGTCGTACCCGACCTTCGCCAGCGCGCGCTTGGTGAACTCGTCGGTGTTGACGATGATCTCGGCGCCGGCCGGCAGGTCCGGCAGGTTCGCCTTCAGCGCCGCCGGGTTCATCGCCACCAGCACGTCGGGGGCGTCACCGGGCGTCAGGATGTCGTGGTCGGCGAAGTGCAACTGGAAGCTGGACACACCCGGCAGGGTGCCTGCGGGGGCCCGGATCTCCGCCGGGAAGTTCGGCAGGGTCGACAGGTCGTTGCCGAACGCCGCCGTCTCCGAGGTGAAGCGGTCGCCGGTGAGCTGCATGCCGTCGCCGGAGTCCCCGGCGAACCGGATGATCACCCGGTCCAGCCGTCGGATCGGCTTGGGCGCCCGCCCGGACCCGTCCTGCGGGCCCGAACGGGGCGAGGCCGGGCCCGTCCGGCGCTCGCCGCCCGGGCCGTCCACTGCCTCTGACTGATCGACCTGACTGGTCACTGCCGCGGACCTCCTCGAAGGGGAGCCAGCAGCGGGCGTGAGCCGTGTGCCCCGTCCGCCTGGCGCACCAAGGAAATCCTAAACAGCTGACGCACCGCTGATAGGCAACTCGCGAAGACCGAAAATCGCGGGTCCTGGCCGGTCACGACTCCAAATACGCCAGCACCGCGAGAACCCGCCGGTGATCCTGCTGGCTCTGTCCCAAACCCAATTTCTGGAAGATGTTCGACACATGCTTCTCGACCGCACCGTCGGACACCACCAGTTGCTTGGCTATCGCGGCGTTGGTCCGGCCCTCCGCCATCAGCCCCAGCACCTCGCGCTCACGGGGCGTCAGATTCGCCAGCGTGTCGACCTGCCGGCTGCGGCTCAGCAACTGCTGCACCACCTCCGGATCCAGCGCCGTCCCGCCCTGCGCGACCCGGGTCACCGCGTCGGCGAACTCCCGCACCTCCGCGACCCGGTCCTTCAGCAGGTAGCCCACGCCGCGGGTCGAACCCGCCAGCAGCTCACCCGCGTACTGCTCCTCCACGTGCTGCGACAGCACCAGCACACCCAGCTGCGGATACCGCTTGCGCAACTCCACGCACGCCCGCACCCCCTCGTCGGTGTGCGTCGGCGGCATCCGCACGTCCGCCACCACCACGTCCGGCAACGCGCCGCTCTCCTGCAGCCCGTCCACCGCCCGCAGCAGCGCGTCCCCGTCACCGACCCCCGCCACGACCTCCATCCCCCGGTCCGTCAGCAACCGCGTCAGCCCCTCCCGGAGCAGCACGGAATCCTCGGCGATCACCACACGCAACATGGGACGAACCCTAGCGCGAGGCGCTGCGCGAGCGGACGGGCGCGAAAGCGGGCGCGAACCCAGGGGCGCGTGGGGGTACCTCCCGGCCCGCCAGGGCTGGGGGGAGAACTGCGCGACAAGCCGTGCACCAGTCCGCAAGGTCGCGAACACGTGCAGGTCACTGTCCTACATCGCGATCTTGCGGTGGGGCGCCTTCCGCTCCGCGCAGTTCCCCGCGCCCCTGGTGGTGCTCTCCCTGCCCCTCGCACCTCACATGGTGCGGATGGCCACCGTGTCGCACAGCTCCTGCAGCGCCGCCTTCGCCGGCCCGGCCGGCAGCGGGTCGAGCAGCGCACGCGCTTCCTCGGCGTAGCGCAGCGTCTCGCGGCGCGCCCGCTCCAGCGCCGGGTGCCGGCGCAGCAGGCGCAGGACCTCGGCGTGGGCGTCGTCGTCGGACGCCAGGTCGGTGTCGAGGAGCTCGCGCAGCCGCGCGTCCTCGGGGTCGGCCGGGTCGACCGGCATCTGACGCAGCAGCAGGACGGGCAGCGTGGGGACGCCCTCGCGCAGGTCGGTGCCGGGGGTCTTGCCGGACTCGTGGCCGTCGCTGGCGATGTCGAGGACGTCGTCGGCGAGCTGGAACGCGGTGCCGATGCGCTCGCCGTACTGGGTGAGCAGATCGACGATCCAGGGCTCGGCGCCGGCCATCATGGCGCCGAAGCGGCAGGAGACGGCGATCAGCGAGCCGGTCTTGCCGGACAGCACGTCCAGGTAGTGGCGCAGCGGGTCGTCCTCGGGGCGGGGCCCCATGGTCTCCAGGATCTGGCCGGTGACCAGCCGTTCGAAGGCGTCGGCCTGGACCCGGACGGCCTCGGGGCCGAGGTCGGAGAGCACCTGGGAGGCCCGGGAGAACAGGAAGTCGCCGGTGAGGATGGCGACCGAGTTGTCCCAGCGGCTGTTGGCGCTGGGGGCGCCGCGCCGCACGGGGGCCTCGTCCATCACGTCGTCGTGGTACAGCGTCGCGAGGTGGGTCAGTTCGACCACCACCGCGGACGGCACCACCCCGGGCGCGCCGGGGTCGCCGAACTGGGCGGCGAGCATCACCAGCAGCGGCCTGAACCGCTTCCCCCCGGCCTCGATGAGGTGGCTGGCGGTCACCGTGATGAAGGGCACGTCGCACTTGACGGCCTCGATCAGGGCGGCCTCCACGGCCTCCATCCCGGCCTGGACGTCGCGGGTCAGATCGCGGTCCTGCACGCTCAGCCCGAAGGGCCCCACGACGGTCACGCTGACCACTCCTGTCCCTGGTCGATCCAGCGGGCCGGTCCCTCAGCGCCGCCGATGCACATACAAGGCAGCGTATCCGGTCCGGAGTGGATCACTGCACGGGCATGGTCCTTCCTCCCCTGGTGGCGGGAGGTGGGCCCGGGCCGGACCCGCCTCCCGCACCGGGGAACGATCAACGGATGAAGACCGAGGCCTTGGTGGCCAGGTCGAGGAAGTACTGCGGGAGCAGACCCAGGCCCAGGGTGACCAGCACGCCGAAGGCGATGGTGGTGGCGGTGAGGGCGCTGGGGACGGCGACCGCGGGGCCGGAGGGCTGGGGGTCGGAGAAGAACATCAGGACGATGACGCGGATGTAGAAGAAGGCGGCGATCGCGGAGGACAGCACACCGACGATGACCAGCGGGGCGGCGCCGCCGCCGGCCGCGGCCTGGAAGACGGCGAACTTGCCGGTGAAGCCGGAGGTGAGCGGGATGCCCGCGAAGGCCAGCAGGAACAGGGCGAACACCGCGGCGAGGAGCGGGGAGCGGCGGCCCAGGCCGGCCCAGTTGGACAGGTGGGTGGCCTCGCCCTTGGAGTCGCGGACCAGGGTGACGACGGCGAACGCGCCGAGGGTGACGAAGGAGTAGGCGAGCAGGTAGAAGAGGACGGCGGCGACGCCGCGCCGGTCGGTGGCGATCAGGCCGGTGAGGATGAAGCCGGCGTGCGCGACCGAGGAGTAGGCGAGGAGGCGCTTCACGTCCTGCTGGGTGACGGCGAGGATCGAGCCGACCACCATGGTGAGGATCGCGACGCCCCACATGACGGGCCGCCAGTCCCAGCGGATGCCGGGGAAGGCGACGTAGAACAGCCGCAGCAGCGCGCCGAACGCGGCGGTCTTGGTGGCGGCCGCCATGAACCCGCTGACGGGGGTGGGCGCGCCCTGGTAGACGTCCGGCGTCCAGGAGTGGAACGGCACCGCGCCGACCTTGAACAGCAGGCCGACGGCGAGCATGGCCAGGCCGATCAGCAGCAGCGCGTCGTTCTGGGTGGTGACGGCGAGCGCCGGGGTGACGGGGGCGGTGCCGGCGACCACGTCGGCGATCTCGCCGAGCCGGAGGGTGCCCGCGTAGCCGTAGACCAGCGCGGTGCCGAACAGGAAGAACGCGGAGGCGAACGCGCCGAGCAGGAAGTACTTGACGGCGGCCTCCTGCGAGAGCAGGCGGCGGCGCCGGGCGATCGCGCACATCAAGTACAGCGGCAGCGACAGCACTTCGAGCGCCACGAACATGGTGAGCAGGTCGTTGGAGGCGGGGAAGAGCAGCATGCCGCCGACCGCGAACAGGGTGAGCGGGTAGATCTCGGTGGTCCGCAGGCCCTCGCGGGTGGCTTCGCGTTCCTGTTCGCCGCCGGGGACGGCGGCGGCCTGCGCGGCGAACGCGTCGATCCGGTGGCCGTTGATGCGCGGCTCCAGCCGGCCCTCGGCGTAGGTGAGGACGGCGAGGACGGCGGTCAGCAGGATGACGCCCTGCAGGAACAGCGCGGGCCCGTCGATGGCGACCGAGCCCATCGCCAACAGGCCCGCCCTGGTGGAGGCGTGGCCCTGGGCGGCGAGCACCACCACGGCGACGAAGCCGCCGACCAGGCCGACCAGCGAGATGCCGAGCTGGGTGGCGGCGCGCAGCCGCCGCGGCAGGAACGCCTCGGCCAGGATGCCGACCAGCGCGGCGCCGAACACCACGAGCATCGGCGAGAGCTGGCCGTACTCGATGTGCGGGGCGGGGATGCTCGGACTGTTGCCGCCGGCGGCGGCCAGCACATGGGTGGAGATCACTTCTGCTCACCTCCGTTGGTGGCGGCGACCGGGTGGGCGGGCGCGGGATCGACGCGGTGGACCTGGCCGAGGGTGTCGTTCACGGCGGGGTTCACGATCCGGGTGAGCGACTGCGGGTAGACGCCGAGCAGCAGGGTGAGGGCCACCAGCGGGGCTACGACGGCGAGTTCACGGGCCTTCAGGTCGGGCATGCCCGTGACGGACTCCTTCACCGGGCCGGTCATGGTGCGCTGGTACAGCATCAGCGCGTACAGCGCGGCCAGCACGATGCCGAAGGTGGCGATGATGCCGATCACCGGGTAGCGGGTGAACGTGCCGACCAGGACCAGGAATTCGCTGACGAACGGAGCCAGGCCGGGCAGCGACAGGGTGGCCAGGCCGCCGATCAGGAAGGTGCCCGCCAGGACGGGGGCGACCTTCTGCACGCCGCCGTAGTCGGCGATCAGCCGCGAGCCGCGGCGGGAGATCAGGAAGCCCGCCACCAGCATCCACGCGGCGGTGGAGATGCCGTGGTTGACCATGTAGAGGGTGGCGCCGGACTGGCCCTGGCTGGTCATCGCGAAGATGCCCATGATGATGAACCCGAAGTGCGAGATGGACGCGTAGGCGACCAGCCGCTTGATGTCCTTCTGGCCGATGGCGACCAGCGCGCCGTAGACGATGCCGATCAGCGACAGCACCAGGATCGCCGGGGCGAAGGTCTTGGAGGCGTCCGGGAACAGGCCGAGGCAGAACCGGAGCATCGCGAAGGTGCCGACCTTGTCGACGACCGCCGTGATCAGGACGGCGGTTCCGGCGGTGGACTCGCCCATCGCGTTCGGCAGCCAGGTGTGCAGCGGCCACAGCGGGGCCTTCACCGCGAAGGCGAAGAAGAAGCCGAGGAACAGCGCGCGCTGCGCGGTCGGGTCGATCACCAGCTTGCCGGAGGAGATCGCGTCGGTCAGCGCGGGCAGGCTGAACGTCGCCTGCCCCTGGTCGCCGGCCACCACGTACAGGCCGATCACGGCGGCCAGCATGACCAGTCCGCCGAGCAGGTTGTACAGCAGGAACTTGACTGCCGCGTACGAGCGTTGGCGGGCCGAGTCGGGTCCGCCGGCCCGGTCGCCGAAGCCGCCGATCAGGAAGTACATCGGGATCAGCATGGCTTCGAAGAACACGTAGAACACGAACACGTCGGTGGCCAGGAAGGACACCAGCACCATCGCCTCGACGGCGAGGATCAGAGCGAAGAAGCCCTGGGTGCGGCGCTTGGACTCGAAGGAGCCCTCGGGTGCGGCCGGGTCGGCGTCGTGCCAGCCGGCCAGCATCACCAGCGGCACCAGCACGGCGGTGAGCAGCGCCAGCACGGTGCCGATGCCGTCCGCGCCGAGCGAGAAGCTGATCCCGAAGGACCGGATCCAGCTGTAGGACTCGGTCAACTGGTAGCGGGGGCCGTCGGGTTCGAAGGCTGCGGCGACCGCGATCGCCAGGCCCAGGGTGGCCGCCGAGACCGCGAGCGCGACGGCCTTGGTGGTGCGCCGCCGGGCCTCGCCGGTGCCGGCCGGGAGGGCAGCGGTGAGCACTGCTCCGGCGGCCGGGACGGCACAGGTGGCGGAGAGGAGGTAGCTCATCAGACCGACCTCATCAGGAGAGTGGAGGCGACCAGCACCAGCGTGCCGCCGAACATGGAGAGCGCGTACGTCCGGACGTATCCGGTCTGGATCCGGCGCAGCCGGCCGGACAGGCCGCCGATGGCGGCGGCCAGGCCGTTGACGAAGCCGTCCAGGCCCTTGCTGTCGAACCAGACCAGGGTGGCGGCGAGCGCCGAGCCGGGCCGGACCAGGACGGCGTGGTTGAAGTCGTCCTGCAGCAGGTCGCGGCGGGCGGCCCGGGTGAGCAGCGAGCCGACCGGCGCCTTCACCGGGACGGGGCCGCGGCCGTACATGACGTAGGCCAGGCCGACGCCGGCCAGCATGCAGACGGTGGCGATGACGCTGACCACGTACGAGTTGAACGGCGGGTGGCCCTCCTGGTGGCCGGTGACCGGCTCCAGGAACTTCAGGAAGGAGCTGCCGAGGGTGAACAGGCCGCCGGCGAACACCGAGCCGAAGGCCAGCACGATCATCGGGACGGTCATGGTCTTCGGGGACTCGTGCGGGTGCGGCAGGTTGCCGTCCCCGTCGGGCTGCCAGCGCTTCTCGCCGAAGAAGGTGAGCAGCACCACCCGGGTCATGTAGAACGCGGTGATCACGGCGCCGGTCAGCGCGCACAGGCCGAGGATCCAGCCCTCGGCGCCGCCCTTGGCGAACGCCGCGTCGATGATCTTGTCCTTCGACCAGAAGCCGGACAGCAGTGGGAAGCCGATGAGCGCGCCGGTGCCGAGCAGGAAGGTCCAGAAGGTGACCGGCATGTACTTGCGCAGCCCGCCGTAGTGCCGCATGTTCACCTCGTCGTTCATGCCGTGCATGACCGACCCGGCGCCGAGGAACAGCCCGGCCTTGAAGAAGCCGTGGGTGACCAGGTGCATGATCGCGAAGGCGTAGCCGATCGGGCCGAGGCCGGCCGCCATGATCATGTAGCCGATCTGCGACATGGTCGAGCCGGCCAGCGCCTTCTTGATGTCGTCCTTGGCGCAACCGACGATCGCACCGAACACCAGCGTCACCGCGCCGACCACCACGACGGCGGTCTGCGCGTCGGGGGCCAGGTTGAAGATCGCCGCGGAGCGGGTGATCAGGTAGACGCCGGCGGTGACCATGGTCGCGGCGTGGATCAGCGCGGAGACCGGGGTCGGACCCTCCATCGCGTCGCCCAGCCAGGACTGCAGCGGAACCTGCGCGGACTTGCCGCAGGCGGCGAGCAGCAGCATCAGGGCGATCGCGGTGAGCTTGCCCTGGCTCGCGTCGCCGGCCGCGCCGAACACCGGGCCGAAGGCGAACGAGCCGAACTCGGCGAACATCAGCATGATCGCGATGGACAGGCCCATGTCGCCGACCCGGTTGACGATGAACGCCTTCTTGGCGGCCGTCGCGGCGCTCGGCTTGTGCTGCCAGAACCCGATCAGCAGGTAGGACGCCAAGCCGACGCCCTCCCAACCGACGTACAGCAGCAGGTAGTTGTCGGCCAGCACCAGGATCAGCATGGCGGCCAGGAACAGGTTCAGGTAGCCGAAGAACCGGCGGCGGCGCTCGTCGTGCGCCATGTAGCCCACCGAGTAGAGGTGGATCAACGAGCCGACGCCGGTGATCAACAGCACGAAGACGATGGACAGTTGGTCGAGCTGGAAGGAGATGTCGGCCTGGAAGCCGTCCACCGGGATCCAGGTGTACAGCCGCTCGACGACGGCGCGGTGCTCGGCGTCACGGCCGAGCATGTCCGCGAACAGGGCGAGGCCGAAGGCGAAGGACAGCGCCGCGAGTGCGGTCGCGATCCAGTGCCCGAACCGGTCCAGGGCCCGTCCGCCGAGCAGCAGCAGGGCAGCGCCGGCCAGCGGCGCCGCGACCAGCAGCGGAATGAGAGAGTTCACTGAAGGGCCCTCCGCCTACAGCTTCATCAGGTTGCTGTCGTCGACCGAAGCGGAGTGCCTGGTCCGGAAGATGGAGACGACGATGGCGAGGCCGACCACGACCTCGGCCGCCGCGACCACCATCGTGAAGAACGCGAGGATCTGGCCGTCCAGGTTGCCGTGCAGCCGGGAGAACGTGACCAGCGCCAGGTTCGAGGCGTTGAGCATCAGCTCCACGCACATGAACAGCACGATCGCGTTGCGACGGATCAGCACGCCCGAGGCGCCGATGGTGAACAGCAGCGCGGCCAGGTACAGGTAGTTGACCGGGTTCACTCCGCCTCCTCCTTGGTCGGGGTCGGCACGGTCTCCAGTGCCTGGCGGGGCCCGGCCACCTGCGGGCGGGCGGAGGACGGCCGGCCGAGCCAGTCGGCGGTGGTCTCCTCCAGTTCGGCCATCCGCTGCAGCATCTCCTGGCTGACGTCGCGGATCTGGCCGCGCTCGCGCAGGGTGCCCATCACCGAGTCCTCGGCGACGGTGCCGTCGGGCAGCAGCGCCGGGATGTCCACCGCGTTGTGCCGGGCGTACACGCCGGGGGCGGGCAGCGGCGGCACCTGGATGTTGTCCTTGACGCGCTGTGCGGCCAGTTGACGCTGGGTCATCCGCTCGCGGATCTTCTCGCGGTGGGTCAGCACCATGGCGCCGATCGCCGCGGTGATCAGCAGCGCGCCGGTCACCTCGAACGCCCACACGTACTTGGTGAAGATCAGCTTGGCCAGGCCCTGCACGTTGCCCTCGGCGTTCGCCTCGGACAGGCCGGTGAAGTGCGACAGCTTCGCGTTCGCCAGGCCGGCGATCAGCAGCACGCCGAAGCCCACGCCGCAGAGCACGGCGGCGACCCGCTGGCCCTTCAGCTGCTCCTTCAGCGAGTCCTCCGAGGAGACGCCGACCAGCATCACCACGAACAGGAACAGCATCATGATCGCGCCGGTGTAGACCACGATCTGCACCACGCCCAGGAACACCGCGCCCTGCGCCAGGTAGCAGACCGCCAGCGACAGCATGGTCGCGGCCAGGCAGAGCGCCGAGTGCACCGCCTTCTTCATCAGCAGCATGCCGAGCGCCCCGCCGACCGCGATCACGGCCAGCACCCAGAACTGCACGGCCTCGCCGGTGGAGGTCATGACTGCGCCTCCTTGTCGCGCGCGTGCTTCTCCTGCTGCACGGTGCCCGGCGCGGCGCCGGTGATCTCGCCCCGGTAGTACGCGCCCTCGTCGGCGCCCGGGAAGATCGAGTGCGGCGAGTCGACCATGCCCTCGGTCAGCCCGACCAGCAGCTGCTCCTTGGTGAAGATCAGGTCCTGCCGGCTGGAGTCGGCCAGCTCGTACTCGTTGGTCATGGTGAGCGCCCGGGTCGGGCAGGCCTCGATGCACAGCCCGCACAGGATGCAGCGGGCGTAGTTGATCTGGTAGACCGCGCCGTAGCGCTCGCCGGGCGAGTAGCGCTCGTCGTCGCGGTTGTCGGCGCCCTCGACGTAGATCGCGTCGGCGGGGCAGGCCCAGGCGCACAGCTCGCAGCCGATGCACTTCTCCAGGCCGTCCGGGTGCCGGTTCAGCTGGTGGCGGCCGTGGAAGCGCGGAGCGGTGGGCTTCTTGCACTCCGGGTACTGCTCGGTGAGCCGCTTCTTGAACATGGCCTTGAAGGTCACGCCGAAGCCGGCGGCCGGCCCGAGGACCGACTTCTCCGAGGATTCGTCAGACATGGCTGGGCTCAGCTCCCTTCGGAATGGTCGGCCCCGTTGAGGGCGTCCTGGAGTTGCGGGGTCCGGCGACGGCGGCGCGGGACGGGCGGCAGTTCCTGACCGGGCAGCGGCGGCACCGGGTAGCCGCCGGCCATCGGGTCGAAGGCCGCGGGCGGGGCGGCGGGCGGCTCCTCGGGCTTCTTCCGCACCAGGTCGGCCACCAGTGCGATCACCAGGACCGCCGCCAGCGGGGCGCCCACGTACAGCAGCACCTTGGTGAAGTCGTAGCCCTCGTTGCGCAGCGCCCGCACCGCCGACACCATCACCAGCCACACCAGGGAGACCGGGATGAGCACCTTCCAGCCGAGCTTCATGAACTGGTCGTAGCGCAGCCGGGGCAGCGTGCCGCGCAGCCAGATGAAGAAGAACAGCAGCAGCTGGATCTTCAGCACGATCCACAGCATCGGCCACCAGCCGTGGTTGGCCCCCGCCCAGAAGGTGGAGATCGGCCACGGGGCCCGCCAGCCGCCGAGGAACAGCGTCGAGGCGACCGCCGAGACGGTGACCATGTTGACGTACTCGGCCAGCATGAACATCGCGAACTTCAGCGAGGAGTACTCGGTGTTGAAGCCGCCGACCAGCTCGCCCTCGGCCTCCGGGAGGTCGAACGGGGCGCGGTTGGTCTCGCCGACCATCGCGATGATGTAGACGATGAACGACACCGGCAGCAGCACCGCGAACCAGGTCGGCTGCTGCGAAGCGACGATCTCCGAGGTCGACATCGAACCCGAGTAGATGAACACCGCCGCGAACGACAGGCCCATCGCGATCTCGTAGCTGATCATCTGGGCGGACGAGCGGATGCCGCCGAGCAGCGGGTACGTCGAGCCGGACGACCAGCCGGCCAGCACGATGCCGTAGATGCCCACCGAGGCGGTGGCCAGGATGTACAGCAGCGCGATCGGCAGGTCGGTGAGCTGCAGCGGGGTGCGGGTGCCGAAGATCGACACCTCGTTGCCGGCCGGGCCGAACGGGATCACCGCGAACGCCATGAACGCGGGGATCGCCGCGACGATCGGCGCCAGGATGTAGACCGCCTTGTCGGCGCCCTTGACCACCAGGTCTTCCTTCAGCGCCAGCTTCACGCCGTCGGCCAGCGACTGCAGCAGACCCCACGGACCGTGCCGGTTGGGGCCGATCCGCAGCTGCATCCAGGCGACGACCTTGCGCTCCCAGACGATCGCGATCAGCACCGTCAGCACCAGGAACGCGAAGCAGAACACCGCCTTCAGCAGCACCAGCCACCACGGGTCGCGGCCGAAGAAACCGAGGGTGTCGTACGCGGCAGCGACCATCGTGGGCTGCTGCGAAGCAAAGTCCAGCATCACGATTCCTCCGCCGGAGCGATGGTGACCAGGTGGCCGAGCGTGGTGCCGAGCGTGCGGTGCGCGCCGCCGCCGGGCGTCGAGTTGAGCGGCAGCCAGACCGTGCGGTCCGGCATCGCCTCGGTGACCTCCAGCGGCAGGGTCAGCGACCCGGCCGGGCCGGAGATCCGCAGCAGCGCGCCGGTGGCGCCGATCTCGGCGGCGGTGGCGGCGGACAGCCGGGCCACCACCGGGTGCCGGGTGCCGGCCAGGTGCTGGTCGCCGTCCTGCAGCGAGCCGTTGTCGAGCAGCATCCGGTGCCCGGCCAGCACGGCCTGCCCGGTCACCGGGCGGGGCAGCGTGCCGGGGTGCGCGCCGGGCGCGGCCGGGCGGTCGCCCTGCCACGGGGCGAAACGGTCCAGCTCCAGCCGGGCCGCCCGGACGTCGGGCAGGCCGATCGGCTTCTCCAGCGCGTCCGCGACCATGGACAGCACCCGGACGTCCGAGTGCAGGTGGCGGCCCATCAGCTGGTCGGGCTTGATGGCCGGTTCGAACATCCGGACCCGGCCCTCCCAGTCCAGGAAGGTGCCGGCCTTCTCGGCGACGGCGGCGACCGGCAGCACCACGTCGGCGCGCGCCGTCACCGCGGACGGGCGCAGCTCCAGCGAGAGCACGAACTCGGCGCTCTCCAGGGCCTGTTCGGCGAGCGCCGGGTCCGGCAGGTCGTCCAGGCCGACGCCGCCGACCACCAGCGCGTCCAGTTCGCCCGCGACGGCGGCGGCCAGGATCCGGCCGGTGTCGCGGCCGGGTGCGGCGGGCAGGTCGTCGACGCCCCAGTGCGCGGCGGCCTCGGCGCGCGCGGCGGGCACCTCGACGGCCCGGCCGCCGGGCAGCAGCCCGGGCAGCGCGCCGGCCTCGACCGCGCCGCGCTCACCGGCCCGGCGCGGCACCCAGGCGAGCTTCGCCCCGGTGGTCTGCGCCAGGCCCAGCGCGGCGGTCAGGCCGCCGGCGGTCTGGGCGAGCCGTTCGCCGACCAGGATCACCGCGCCCGGGGAGCGCAGCGCGTCCGCGCAGCGGCCCGCGTCGTCGGCGAGCACCTCGTCGCCCGCGAGCGCGCCGAGCCACTCGGCCTCGGTGCCGGGGGCGGCGGGCAGCAGCGCGCCGTGCAGCTTGGCGAGGCCCCGGGTGGCGTGCGAGGCGATCGAGAACACCCGCAGTCCGCTCGCCCGGTTGGCCTTGCGCAGCCGCAGGAAGACGATCGGCGCCTCCTCCTCGGCCTCCAGTCCGGCCAGCAGCACGGCCGGTGCGGCCTCCAGCTCGCGGTACGTCACGCCGCCGCCGTCCAGGTCCACGCCCTGCCCGGCGACGGCGGCGGCCAGGAACTCGGCCTCCTCGCCGCTGTGCGGGCGGGAGCGGAAGTCGACGTCGTTGGTGCCGAGCGCGAGGCGCGCGAACTTGCCCCAGCCGTAGGCGTCCTCGACGGTGACCCGGCCGCCGACCAGCGCCGCGGCCCGCTTGCCGCGCAGCCCCTCGGCGGCCCGGGCGAGCGCCTCCGGCCAGGACACGGCGACGAGTTCGCCGTCCTGCCGGACCATCGGCGAGGTGAAGCGGTCACGCTGCTGCGCGTACCGGAACGCGAACCGGCCCTTGTCGCAGTTCCACTCCTCGTTGACCTCCGGCTCGTTGCCGGCCAGCCGCCGCATCACCTTGCCGCGCCGGTGGTCGGTGCGCTGCCCGCAGCCCGCCGAGCAGTGCTCGCACACGGACGGCGAGGACACCAGGTCGAACGGGCGGGAGCGGAACCGGTAGGCGGCGGAGGTGAGCGCGCCGACCGGGCAGATCTGGATGGTGTTGCCGGAGAAGTACGAGTCCAGCGGCTGGTCGTCGCCGGTGCCGACCTGCTGGAGCGCGCCGCGCTCGACCAGGTCGATGAACGGGTCGCCGGCGATCTGCTGCGAGAACCGGGTGCAGCGCGCGCACAGCACGCACCGCTCGCGGTCCAGCAGCACCTGGGTGGAGAGCGGGATCGGCTTCTCGTACGTCCGCTTCACGCCCTCGAACCGGGACTCCGCGGCGCCGTTGGTCATCGCCTGGTTCTGCAGCGGGCATTCGCCGCCCTTGTCGCAGACCGGGCAGTCCAGCGGGTGGTTGATCAGCAGCAGCTCCATCACGCCGTGCTGCGCCTTCTCGGCGACCGGCGAGGACAGCTGGGTGCGCACCACCATGCCCTCGGCGACCGGGATGGTGCAGGAGGCGACCGGCTTGCGCTGTCCCTCGACCTCCACGATGCACTGGCGGCACGCCCCGGCGGGGTCGAGCAGCGGGTGGTCGCAGAAGCGCGGGATCTGGGTGCCGATCTGCTCGGCGGCGCGGATCACCAACGTGCCCTTGGGGACGCTGACTTCGACGCCGTCGATGGTGAGCGTGACCAGCTCGGTCTGGGTGGAGGAAGGCTCCGTGACCGTCACGCGTGCACCTCCCTCTCGGTGGCGGACTCGTGGACGGAGGCCCGGTCGGCCCAGACGGTGGAGGCCGCCGGGTCGAACGGGCAGCGGTGTTCGTTGATGTGCTGCTCGTACTCGGCGCCGAAGTGCTCCAGCGAGGAGACGATCGGGCTGGCGGCGCCGTCGCCCAGCGCGCAGAAGGACTTGCCGTTGATGTTGTCGGCGATGTCCAGCAGCTTCTCCAGGTCGCCGGGCACGCCCTGGCCGGCCTCGATCCGCTTCAGCAGCTGGACCAGCCAGTAGGTGCCCTCCCGGCAGGGGGTGCACTTGCCGCACGACTCGTGGGCGTAGAACTCGGTCCACCGGGTGACGGCCCGCACCACGCAGGTGGTCTCGTCGAACACCTGCAGCGCCTTGGTGCCGAGCATCGAGCCGGCCGCGCCGACGCCCTCGTAGTCGAGCGGGACGTCGAGGTGCTGGTCGGTGAACATCGGGGTGGACGAGCCGCCCGGCGTCCAGAACTTGAGGCGGTGCCCGGACCGGACGCCGCCGGTGATCTCCAGCAGCTGGCGGAGCGTGATGCCGAGCGGAGCCTCGTACTGGCCGGGGTTGGTGACGTGCCCGGACAGCGAGTACAGCGTGAAGCCGGGCGACTTCTCGGTGCCCAGCGACTTGAACCAGTCCTTGCCGCGGGCCAGGATCGGCGGCACCGAGGCGATCGACTCGACGTTGTTGACCACCGTCGGGCAGGCGTACAGGCCGGCGATCGCCGGGAACGGCGGGCGCAGCCGGGGCTGGCCGCGGCGGCCCTCCAGCGAGTCCAGCAGCGCGGTCTCCTCGCCGCAGATGTACGCGCCGGCGCCCGCGTGCACGGTGATGTCCAGGTCGATGCCCTCGCCGAGGGCGTCCTTGCCGAGGAACCCGGCCTCGTACGCCTCGGCGACCGCCGCCTGGAGGCGGCGCAGCACCGGGACGACCTCGCCGCGGAGGTAGATGAAGGCGTGGTTGCAGCGGATCGCGTAGGAGGCGATCGCCATGCCCTCGATCAGCGAGTGCGGGTTGGCGAACAGCAGCGGGATGTCCTTGCAGGTGCCCGGCTCGGACTCGTCGGCGTTGACCACCAGGTAGTGCGGCTTGCCGTCGTTCTGCGGGATGAACTGCCACTTCATGCCGGTGGGGAAGCCGGCGCCGCCGCGGCCGCGCAGACCGGAGTCCTTGACCAGGGCGATCACCTCGTCCGGGGCCATCGCCAGGGCGGCCCGCAGGCCGTCGTAGCCGCCGTGGCGGCGGTAGGTGTCGAGGGTCCAGGGGCGGTGGTCGTCCCAGGACGCGGAGAGGACCGGGGAGAGCAGCTTCTCGGCCGGCTCGGCGGAGGTCATCACGCTTCCGTCCCTTCGTGCCGGGGGGAGACCACCTTGGCGCCCGGGGTGCCGGGCAGCGCCTCGCCCTTGGCCAGCCGCAGGCCGGCCAGCGAGGGCGCGCCGCCGGCCCCGGACTCGTCGACCGCGCCCTCGCGCGGGTCGGCGAAGCCGGCCAGGATCCGGGAGGTCTCCTTGAACGAGCAGAGCTTCGCGCCGCGGGTCGGCCGGACCTCTTCGCCGGCCCGTAGCCGGTCCACCAACTCCCGTGCGGATTCCGGCGTCTGGTTGTCGAAGAACTCCCAGTTCACCATCACCACGGGCGCGTAGTCGCAGGCCGCGTTGCACTCGATCCGCTCGATCGAGATGGCGCCGTCCTCGGTGGTCCGGTTGTTCTCGATCTCCAGGTGCTGCTTCAGCTCGTCGAAGATCTGGTCGCCGCCGAGCACCGCGCACAGCGTGTTGGTGCACACCCCGACGTGGTGCTCGCCGGCCGGGCGGCGGCGGTACATGGTGTAGAAGGTGGCGACCGCGGTGACCTCGGCGGTGGTGAGGTCCAACTGCTCGGCGCAGAACCGGATTCCGGTGGAGGAGACGTAGCCCTCCTCGGCCTGCACCAGGTGCAGCAGCGGCAGCAGCGCGGAGCGGGAGTGCGGGTAGCGGGCGATCAGTTCGGCGGCGTCGGCGGCCAGTCGCTGCGCGACCTCCGGCGGGTAGGGCTTGGCCGGCAGCGCCGGCAGGCCGAGTTCTGTGCTGCTCACCGGTCCACGCCTCCCATCACCGGGTCGATCCCGGCCACTGCCACGATCACGTCGGCCACCTGGCCGCCCTCGCACATCGCCGCCACCGTCTGCAGGTTGGTGAACGACGGGTCGCGGAAGTGCACCCGGTAGGGCCGGGTGCCGCCGTCGCTGACCACGTGCACGCCGAGCTCGCCCTTGGCCGACTCGACTGCCGCGTACGCCTGGCCGACCGGCACCTTGAAGCCCTCGGTGACCAGCTTGAAGTGGTGGATCAGGGTCTCCATCGAGGTGCCCATGATCTTCCGGATGTGGTCCAGCGAGTTGCCCATGCCGTCGGGGCCGACGGCGAGTTGGGCGGGCCAGGCGATCTTCTTGTCTCCGACCATCACCGGTCCGGGCCTGAGCCGGTCCAGGCACTGCTCGACGATCCGCAGCGACTGCTTCATCTCCTCCAGGCGGATCACGAACCGCCCGTAGGAGTCGCAGCTGTCGGCCGTCGCGACGTCGAACTCGTAGTTCTCGTACCCGCAGTACGGGTCGGTCTTGCGCAGGTCGTGCGGCAGCCCGGTGGAGCGCAGGATCGGGCCGGTGGCGCCGAGCGCCAGGCAGCCGGGCAGGTCGAGGAAGCCGACGTCGACCAGGCGGGCCTTGAACACCGGGTTGTCGGCGGCGAGTTTGTCGTACTCGTGGGCCCGGGAGCGGAGCAGTTTGACGCTCTCGCGGATCTTGTCGACGGCGCCGGGCGGCAGGTCCTGGGCCAGGCCGCCGGGGCGGATGTAGGCGTGGTTCATCCGCAGGCCGGTGACCAGCTCGAAGATGTCCAGGATGACCTCGCGGTCGCGCAGGCCGTAGATCATCAGGGTGGTGGAGCCGATCTCCATGCCGCCGGTGGCGAGGGCCACCAGGTGCGAGGAGATCCGATTCAGCTCCATCATCAACACCCGGATCACGGACGCCCGTTCGGGGATGTCGGCGGTGATCCCGAGGAGCTTCTCCACGGCCAGGCAGTAGGCGGTCTCGTTGAACAGCGGAGTGAGGTAGTCCATCCGCGTCACGAACGTGGTGCCCTGCACCCAGTTGCGGAACTCCATGTTCTTCTCGATGCCGGTGTGCAGGTAGCCGATGCCGCAGCGGGCCTCGGTGACCGTCTCGCCGTCGATCTCCAGGATCAGCCGCAGCACGCCGTGGGTGGACGGGTGCTGCGGGCCCATGTTGACGATGATCCGCTCGTCGTCGGCGCCCGCGACGGCCTCGGCGACCTCGCCCCAGTCGCCACCGGTGACGGTGAACACCCGTCCCTCGGTGGTCTCCCTGGAGCCCGCTTCGTATTGTGTGCTGCTCATCAGGTGTACGACCTCCGCTGGTCGGGAGCCGGGATCTGGGCGCCCTTGTACTCGACGGGGATGCCGCCGAGCGGGTAGTCCTTGCGCTGCGGGTGCCCCAGCCAGTCGTCCGGCATCATGATCCGGGTGAGCGCCGGATGGCCTTCGAAGACCAGTCCGAAGAAGTCGTAGGTCTCCCGCTCGTGCCAGTCGTTGGTCGGGTAGACGTCCACCACGGACGGGATCCGCGGGTCCGCGTCGGGCGCGGTCACCTCGATCCGGATCAGCCGGCCGTGGGTGATCGACCGCAGGTGGTAGACCGCGTGCAGCTCCCGGCCCGCCTCGCTCGGGTAGTGCACGCCGCTGACGCCCAGGCACAGTTCGAACCGCAGCGCCGGGTCGTCGCGCAGGATCCGCACCGCCTTCAGCAGGTGCTCGCGGGCGACGTGGAAGGTCAGTTCGCCGCGGTCGACGACGGTCTTCTCGATCACGTCGTCGACGTCGAGGCCCTGCTCCTCCAGCGCGCCCTCGAACTCGTCGGCCACCTCGTCGAAGTAGCCCCCGTACGGGCGCTCGCTCGGGCCGGGCAGCACGATCGGGGCGTTCAGCCCGCCGAAGCCGGAGGTGTCGCCGGTGCCCTGCGCGCCGAACATGCCCCGCCGGGTGCCGACCACCTCGACCGGGATCTCCCGCCTGGTCGCCGGGACTTCGGGCTTCTCGTTCTCGGCCTTGTCCTGCTCGCTCATCGCAGCAGCCCCCGCATCTCGCTGGTCGGGGTGGCCTGCAGCGCGAGGCGCTCGGCCTCCTCCTCGGCCCGGCGGCGGTTCACACCGAGCTTCTCGTGCTGGATCTTGTCGTGCAGCTTCAGGATCGCGTCCATCAGCATCTCCGGGCGGGGCGGGCAGCCCGGCAGGTAGATGTCCACGGGGACGATGTGGTCGACGCCCTGGACGATCGCGTAGTTGTTGAACATGCCGCCGGAGGAGGCGCACACGCCCATCGAGATGACCCACTTGGGGTTCGGCATCTGGTCGTACACCTGGCGCAGCACCGGGGCCATCTTCTGGCTGACCCGGCCGGCCACGATCATCAGGTCGGCCTGCCGCGGCGAACCGCGGAACACCTCCATGCCGAACCGGGCCAGGTCGTAGCGGCCCGCGCCGGTGGTCATCATCTCGATCGCGCAGCAGGCGAGCCCGAAGGTGGCCGGGAAGACCGAAGCCTTCCGCACCCAGCCGGCGGCGGCCTCCACGCTGGTGAGCAGAAAGCCGCTCGGCAGCTTCTCCTCGATACCCATCAGTTCCCTCTCAATGCCTTCGAGTCCGGTGGCTTGTCCGCCAGTTCACAAACGACGGCGGCGGGGCGTGGTCAGTCCCACTCCAGGCCGCCGCGGCGCCAGACGTAGGCGTAGGCGACGAACACGGTGGCGATGAACAGGAGCATCTCGACCAGCCCGAAGATCCCCAGGGCGTCGAAGCTGACCGCCCACGGGTAGAGGAAGACGATCTCGATGTCGAAGACGATGAAGAGCATCGCCGTCAGGTAGTACTTGATCGGGAACCGACCGCCGCCCACGGGCTGCGGGGTCGGTTCGATGCCGCACTCGTACGCCTCCAACTTGGCCCGGTTGTAGCGCTTCGGGCCGGTGAGCGAGGCCATCACGACGGAGCCGACCGCGAACGCCGCGGCGATGGCACCGAGTACGAGGATCGGCGCGTAGGCATTCATAGCCCCGCTCCCTCCGTCCAGTCGTCCTTGACTGCAGATCGGAACCACCAGGTCACCAGCGGTGAACCGATGATCCACTTCGTGAGATCCGGCTCCATGTGAGGCAGTTCACAAAGCCAGGTTGGAGCGCATCCTATGCCTGTCTGCTTGTGATCTGCGACACGCAGTTCCCGACGATCTTTGTGACCTTCGCCACCCGACGAACCCGGACGGAGCAGGACGGGGCACCACTGTTCGACCCAGAGCAGGCACTTGGCCACATACAGTCGCAACTCACCGCGAAGCGGCCGCCGTTTGACCACGGCCTATATCAATTCTGCGGCGGATCAAGCAAATTTCGGAGTGATCCGGTTTACGTGATAGAGGCACTCACTCGGCAGGTGGACCCCGGTCGGCACCCGCTTGACCCTTCGTTCACAAGCTCTCGGGAACGGCCGCCCGACGCCGCCCCCACTCCGTCCCGGCCAGCACCGCCAGCGCCCCCAGGACCGCGAGCGGCCCGAGCCGGTCACCCGCCAGCGCGACCCCGAACACCGCCGCCCACAGCGGCTCGGTGCCCAGCAGCAGGCTCACCCGTGACGGCGACGTGGCCCGCACCGCCCACAGCTGCACGAAGAACGCGAACAGCGTGCACAGCAGCGACAGGTACAGCAGCAGGCCCCAGCGCTGCCCGTCGAAGGACGCCGCCACCGACCACGGGGACGGCCCGGCGAACGGCGACGCCACCACGAACACCGCGGTGGCGAAAGCCAGTTGGACCCACGTCAGGGCCAGCGGGTCCACCCCGCGCACCGACCGCAGCCGAGCCGTCGCCAGCACGTTCACCGTCCGCGCACCCGCCGCGCCCAGCACCAGCAGGTCCCCTGCCGACGGCGCCCGCAGCCCGCCGTTCCCGGTCAGCAGCGCCACCCCCAGCACCGACAGGCCCGCCGCCGCCAGGAACGCCCCCGACGGCGCGCTGCGCCGCAACGCCGCCTCCGCGAGCGGCGTGAACACCATCGTCAGGCTGATCACCAGCCCCGCGTTGGTCGCCGAGGTGTGCACCGCCCCGTACGTCTCCAGCAGGAAGACCGCACCCAGCACCAGCCCCAGCAGCGCCCCGCCGCCCCACTGGCGCGCCGTGAGGACGCGCAGCCGGCCCCACGCCGCCGCTCCGAGCACCGGCAGCACCAGAGCGAACCGCAGGGCCAGTACGGCCACCACGGTGTCCGGCTCCGCGACCCGCTTCACCACCAGGAAGCTCGACCCCCACACCACCGCCACCGCCAGCAGCGGCAGATCACGCACGAGGCGGGGGCGGGCAGCAACGGATGCGACGGCCATGGCGGGACTCCCGGTGACGCGGTGGAGAGCCCGTGCACCGTCGAACGGGTCGAAGAACGCCGCACACCCTCCCGCACACGAACGGCGGCGGGCAAGCGATTTCCGCCTGCCCGCCGCCGTGTTCGGCCGCCGCCCGGATCAGGCCCGGGGAGCCACCTTCGCGAGGCCGTTGATGATCCGGTCCGCGGCGTCGCCGCCGGTCGGGTCGGTGAGGTTGGCCAGCAGCTTGAGGACGAACTTCATCAGCACCGGGTGGGTGAGGCCGCGCTCGGCGGCGATCCGCATCACCCGGTCGTTGCCGATCATCTTCACGAACGCCCGGCCGAGCGTGTAGTAGCCGCCGTAGGTGTCCTTGAGGATCTGCGGGTAGCGGGCCAGCGCCCGCTCCCGGCCCTCCGGAGTGATCCGGGCCATCGCCTGGACGATGACGCCGGCCGCGAGTTGGCCGGATTCCATCGCATAGGCGATGCCCTCGCCGTTGAACGGGTTGACCATGCCGCCGGCGTCGCCGACCAGCAGCAGGCCCCGGGTGTAGTGCGGCTGCCGGTTGAAGGCCATCGGCAGCGCGGCGCCGCGGATCGGCTCGGTCATGTTCTCCGGCGTGTAGCCCCACTCCTCGGGCATGCCGGCGCACCAGCTCTTCAGCACCTCGCGCCAGTTCAGGTCGCCGAACGCGGGCGAGGAGTTGAGGATGCCGAGGCCGACGTTGGAGGTGCCGTCGCCCATGCCGAAGATCCAGCCGTAGCCGGGCAGCAGCTTCTTCTGGCCACCGCGGGTGTCCCACAGCTCCAGCCAGGACTCCAGGTAGTCGTCGTCGTGCCGCGGCGACGTGAAGTACGTCCGGTAGGCGACGCCCATCGGCCGGGACTCGATCCGGTGCAGGCCCATGGCCAGCGACAGCCGGGTCGAGTTGCCGTCCGCGGCGACCACCAGCGGCGCGTGGAAGGCGACTTCGCGCTTCTCCGGGCCGAGCTTGGCGGTCACGCCGGTGATCCGGCCGGTGCGGTCCTGGATCGGGCCGCTGACATTGCAGTTCTCGTACAGCCGGGCGCCGGCCTTCTGCGCCTGACGGGCCAGCAGCTCGTCGAAGTCCGCGCGCTTGCGCACCAGCCCGTAGTCCGGGAACGAGGCCAGCTCCGGCCAGTCCAGCTCCAGCCGGACGCCGCCGCCGATGATCCGCAGCCCCTTGTTGGGCAGCCAGCCGTTCTCGGTGGACACGTCGATGCCCATGTCCACCAACTGCTTGACGGCGCGCGGCGTCAGACCGTCGCCGCACACCTTCTCGCGCGGGAACTCGGTCTTCTCCAGCAGCAGCACGTCCAGGCCCGCCTGGGCCAGCCAGTACGCGGTGGTGGAACCGGCCGGACCGGCGCCGACCACGATGACGTCGGCGGTGGACTCCACTGCGGTCTCGGTCATTCGGCTCTCTCCTGAGCGCGTCGGGTCACGGGTGGTCGGGTCCGGCCCCTCCGGCAACGGAAACGGTGCGGAGCGCCGAACCCTCGCAGTCTACGGGGCCTTGAAGCCGCGGTGGAGAGCCACGATCCCGCCGGTCAGGTTGCGCCACGCCACCTTCGTCCAGCCGGCCTGCTGCAACTCCGCGGCCAGCGCGGGCTGGTCGGGCCAGGACCGGATCGACTCCGCGAGGTATACGTACGCCTCCGGGTTCGACGACACCTTGGTGGCCACCGGCGGCAGCGCCCGCATCAGGTACTCGGTGTACACGGTACGGAACGGCGTCCAGGTCGGCGTGGAGAACTCGCAGATCACCACCTTGCCGCCGGGCTTGGTGACCCGCAGCATCTCGCGCATCGCGGCCTGGTGGTCCTGCACGTTGCGCAGCGCGAAGGAGATCGTCACCGCGTCGAACGACTCGTCCGCGAACGGCAGCCGGGTCGCGTCGCCCGCGGTCAGCGCCAGCTCGGGGTGACGGCTCTTGCCCTCGGTCAGCATCCCGATCGAGAAGTCGCACGGAACCACGTCCGCGCCGGCCTCCAGGAACGGCAACGAGGACGTGCCGGTGCCCGCGCCGAGGTCCAGGATGCGCTGGCCCGCGACGGCCCCCACCGCATCGGCCACCGCGCGGCGCCACAACCGGGCCTGGCCCAGCGAGAGCACGTCGTTGGTGCGGTCGTACTTGGCCGCGACGTCGTCGAACATGGCGGCGACATCGTGCGGCTGCTTGTCCAGATGGGCTCGGGTCACGCCCCCATTCTTAACCCAGCCCCACCGGCAACCGTCACCAGGGCTCACCGCAACGCGCGGCGGCCCCCCTTGCGGCGTCGACGCGACCGCTTGCCCTGGGTCAGCGCGGGCATCCCCTCGGCCGCGAACGCCACCGTGAACCCGCCCGCCGCGGCCCGCCCGTCCGCCCGCTTGAGCTGCCGGATCCGGTACAGGCACACCAGGCACAGCAGCGCCGTCAACGGAACCGTGGTCTGCGCCAACCCGACCCCCACCGGCTGCGGATACCGCTTCCCGCACACCCGCACCGCGCGCGCGTCGTCCGCCGCGTGCTCCAGGCAGATCGGGTCGCCGAGCTTCGCCTCCTCCGGCAGCCACAGGTCCGCCGCCGTCAGCCGCCGCCCGTCCGCGACGTACGCGACCTGGCTGTACGTCCCACTGCCACCCGGCAGTTGGGTCACCGTGCCCTCGATCCGCACCGGATGCGCGTTGATCCGGTCCGCCTGATCGGCCTGCCGCCACCCCAACAGACACATCGTGACGGCCACCACCGCACTCAGCACCGCCCCCACGTACCACCCCCGACCGGGCCTGGTCCGCGGACGATCGGAGGTGGCGGGTCGCATGCGTCCTGTTCCTGGCTCGGCGAAGTACTGAACCGGGATCGTATCCGCTGGTGGGGCGTCAGGTCACGGGGAGTCAGAACTTGTACGCGAACGGGCGAGGCCGACGGGTGCAAAACCAGGGGCTCGTGGGGGCACCTCCCAGCCCTGGCGGGCCGGGAGGTGCCCCCACGAGCCCCTGACGGAGCCTTCACCGTCTGCGATAGAGCAGCCGTCCGCCCAGGACTGTCGCCAAGCAGCTCGCCCCTCGCTCCACGTCCTCAAGGGTCCGCGCGTCGAACACCGCGAAGTCCGCCGCCCCGCCGACCGTCAACGCCCGGTGCACGGCGGTGCCGAGCGGCTGGCCGTCCAGTGGGTCGAGCGCCCCCGGCGTCCCGTCGCCCGGCAGCACGTGCAGGCCGGAGCGCGTCGCCGCCGTACGGACCGACGGCCGGTCGAACGGACCCGTCACGGCTGTCGCGCCGAAGGCGAGCATGCGTTGGAGCCCCCGGCGGGCGCTGCCGCCCCACCGTTCGTCGGTCAACCCGTCGGGCGGCGCCAGTGGCCGGTCCCCCGACTCCTCGCGCGGGTCCGGGTGGTAGGCGCCCTCCAGCAGCCACCGCCCGTGCCGGTTGACGAGCCCGGGCACCAGCACGCCGTCCCACTCGCGGACTCGTGCCGGGCTCCCGGCCAGCTCGGAGAAGGGCCCGATCTCCGCCACCTTCGCGTCGGCGACCAGCACCGCCCCGTCCACGAGGGGCGGGGCGGTGGGGTCGGCCAGCACCAGACGGGCCCGGTGCAGCGTCAGCACGGAGGGGCTCAGTTCGTGGACAGGATGGTCAGCTCGGGGTGCGCGGTGCCGCCCTCGATCGCGGTGGAGGCGATGTGCGAGGCGACCCGCGGGTCGACCGGGTCGTTGGCCGGGTCGTCCAGGACGCGCAGGTGCTGGTAGGTGGTGGAGCGCTGCGCCGGAACGCGGCCCGCGGTCCGGATCAGGTGGATCAGCTCGTGCAGGTTGGAGCGGTGCTTGGCGCCGGCCGCGGAGACCACGTTCTCCTCCAGCATCACCGAGCCGAGGTCGTCCGCGCCGTAGTGCAGCGACAGCTGGCCGGCCTCCTTGCCGGTGGTCAGCCAGGAGCCCTGGATGTGCGCGACGTTGTCGAGGAACAGGCGGGCGATGGCGATCATCCGCAGGTACTCGAACACCGTGGCCTGGGTCGAGCCCTTCAGGTGGTTGTTCTGCGGCTGGTAGGTGTAGGGGATGAAGGCCCGGAAGCCGCCGGTGCGGTCCTGCACGTCGCGGATCATCCGCAGGTGCTCGATCCGTTCGGCGTTGGTCTCACCGGTGCCCATCAGCATGGTGGAGGTGGACTCCACGCCGAGGCGGTGCGCGGTCTCCATGATCTCCAGCCAGCGCTCGCCGGACTCCTTCAGCGGGGCGATCGCCTTGCGCGGCCGCTCCGGCAGCAGCTCGGCGCCGGCGCCCGCGAACGAGTCCAGGCCGGCCGCGTGGATCCGGGTGATCGCGTCCTCGATGGAGACGCCGGAGATCTTCGCCATGTGCTCGACCTCGGAGGCGCCCAGCGAGTGGATCACCAGCTCCGGGAAGCGCTCCTTGATCGCGGAGAAGTTCCGCTCGTAGTACTCGACCCCGTAGTCGGGGTGGTGCCCGCCCTGGAACATGATCTGGGTGCCGCCCAGCTCGACGGTCTCCGCGCAGCGGCGCAGGATCTCGTCGAGGTCCCGCGACCAGCCCTTGTCGCTCTTCGGCGGGACGTAGAACGCGCAGAACTTGCACGCCGTCACACAGACGTTGGTGTAGTTGATGTTCCGTTCGATGATGTACGTGGCGATGTGCTCCACGCCCGCGTACCGCCGCCGGCGCACCGCGTCGGCGGCCGCGCCGAGCGCGTGCAGCGGGGCCGAACGGTACAGCTCCAGCGCCTCTTCGGCGGTGATCCGGCCGCCCTCGGCCGCGCGGTCCAGAACGGCCTGCAGCTGAGCGGCGGAAAGGTTCTGCTCGGACACCTGGCGGGCCTGCTTTCATCGTCGGAGGGGCGTCCCGCCCAGCCTACGCCAGCGCTTTTCCGCCCCTGCTCAGCCCTGCTGCTGCTTCGCCAGGTCCCCTTCCGGGTCGGTGCCGAGCTGTGCCCCGGTGACCGAGACGTGCAGGCCGCCGCCGTCCAGCAGGGTGTACGTCTGCGTCTCCGACTCCAGGCCGCAGCCGGACTGCGGGCCGTCCAGCCGTTCCCGGAGGGTGATCGCCCTGGCGTCGACCGACACCAGGGTGAGCACGCCGCGGCAGACGGTGCTGCTGAACGACGAGGCGTTGCTGGTCCGTCCGACGTCCTCGCCGACCTTCCCGGCGGTGAAGGTGGCCGTGAAGGTGGACGGGAGCGGGACCACCTTGGTGGTGATGGTGCCCTTCCAGGTGCCGAGGAACCCGCCGGGGAGCGCCTTACCCTCGCCCGTCGCAGCCGGACTCCCCGACCGGCTCCCGGACGGACTCGCCGACGGGCTCCCGGACGGACTCGCGGGCGGGCCGCCGACGGCCGGGTCCTGGGCGGCAGGGTGCGTGGCGCCCGGTTCGGGCTGCCAGGGCAGCGTCCCGGTCGCGGCCAGTGCGCCGTACAGCGCGCCCAGCAGCACCGCCCCGGCCGCCGCCGCGGTCCACGCCCGGCGCCGCCGTCCGCGTCCCCGACCTGCGGTCACCGCGTCGGCCGGCCCCCCGTCCAGTGCGGTGGGCACCCGGTCCGCGACGGCGGGCATCGCGGGGCCGGGCGCGCTGTCGGCCTCCAGGTCGAGCAGTTCGACGGCGGCGCGGCCGACGGCGGCGGCCAGCGGGCCGGGCAGCCAGGTCTCGGGGCCGACGGCGGCGGCGCCGGGGGCGAGCCGGGCCCGCAGTTCGGCGGGGGTGGGCCGGTGGGCCGGGTCCTTGGCCAGGCAGGCCGCCACCGCCTCGCGCAACTCGCCGTCCAGGACGCGCAGTTCCGGCTCCTCGTGGAGCACCCGGTAGAGCAGGACGGCGGCGCTGACGCCCTCGCCGAACGGGGCGGCGCCGGTGGCGGCGAAGGCCAGCAGGGCGCCCAACGAGAAGACGTCGCCGGCCGGTCCGACCGGCGAACCGGCGGCCTGCTCGGGCGACATGAACCCGGGCGAGCCGACCACGTACCCGGTGTGGGTGACCGAGGCGGCGGCGTCCAGCGCCCGGGCCACCCCGAAGTCGATCAGCCGGGGGCCGTCCAGGGTGAGCAGCACGTTGGACGGTTTGACGTCCCGGTGCACCAGGCCCAGCGCGTGCACCTGTTCCAGGGCTTCGGCCAGCCAGGCGCCGAGTGCGTGCACGGAAGGCACCGGCAGCGGGCCGCCGGTGTGCACGGCGGCGCCGAGCGAGGGGCCGGCGATGTAGCCGGTGGCGACCCAGGGGCGGGGGCCCTCGGTGTCGGCGTCCAGGACGGGCGCGGTCCACCGGCCGCCGACCCGGCGGGCGGCGGACACCTCCTGGCGGAACCGGGCCCGGAACTCCGGGTCGTCGGCGAGCTCGGGGCGGACCACCTTGACCGCGACGGTCCGCCCGCCCGCCGTCCGCCCCAGGTACACCCGCCCCATGCCGCCGGCCCCGAGCCGCCGCAGCAGCCGGTGCCCGCCGATCGTCGACGGGTCGTCAGCCGTCAGCCGCTCCATGACCGTTCCCCTCCGGCGCGGGCCGTCGCTCCTCGGCGGCGACGGGCCCTTCTGGACCGGTCCGATCATCCCAGGGCGGTCACCGGTCCGACACGGCCGTCCTCAGACCGCCGCGACCGGTTCCGCCGCGACCGGTTCCAGCAGCCGGATCGTCACGTCCGGTGCGAAGCCGCTGTCGTGCGCGACCCGGCGGGCGAACTCGGCCAGGCCCGCCAGCTGGCGCCCGCCCAGCGAGAAGTCCAGCGCCTCGCTGAAGTACCGCTCCAGCAGCGGCGCGTCGAACGCCTCCCAGCGGGCGGCCTGTTCGGCCACCATGGCGGCCTCGGCCAGCGAGAGGTCGCGGGACTCCAGGAACGCCCGGTGCACGGCGGCGGTCAGCTCCGGGTGCTGCTCGACGTACTCGCGGCGGGCGGCCCAGACCGCGAAGACGAAGGGCAGGCCGGTCCACTCCTTCCACATCGCGCCGAGGTCGTGCACGGCCAGCCCCTGCCGGGGGGCCTGCTCCAGCGAGGCGCGCAGCGCGGGGTCGCCGATCAGCACGGCGGCGTCGGCCTCGGCGAGCATCGCGTCCAGGTCGGGCGGGCAGCTGAAGTACTCGGGGCGTACCCCTTCGCGCTCCTCCAGCAGCAGCCGGGCCAGCCGGACGGAGGTGCGGCTGGTCGAGCCGAGCGCGACCCGGCGGCCGTCCAGTTCGGCCAGCGGGAGCTTGCTGACGATCACGCAGGACATCACCGGGCCGTCGCTGCCCACCGCGATGTCGGGGAGGACCATCAACCGGTCGGCGTTGCGCAGGTACTCCACACAGGTGATCGGGCCGATGTCGAGGTCGCCGGCCACCAGCCGGTCGCTCAGCTTCTCCGGGGTGTCCTTGGTGAGGTCGAGATCGAGCAGGTTCCCCGTGCGCGCCAGCCCCCAGTAGAGGGGAAGACAGTTGAGGAACTGAATGTGTCCGACCCGCGGCCTGACCGCCGCCGCCGGCTGTTCGGCTGCCCGACTGCTCACCGTGTACTCCCTTGCCGTTGGTGCTCTCCCGGCAGGGTATGCCTGCTGCTCCGAGGGGTCCGCACCCGGTGCCCGACACACCGTTCGGGGGCCCTCCGACACGCTCTCCGACACCTCCGTCGGCCCCTGGTCGGGGCCGCCACCGCGTGCTACCGTTCACACCAGTTGCAGTTTGATTCCCCTTGCAGTACTTGGAGCCTGCGGAGCGTGTAACCGCAGGCTTTTTGTAATTTTTCAGCAGTATCAGGCATCAATTGAGCATTGATTGAGCACTGTGCGAAAAACTCCGGACTCGTCCGGAGGCAGGGCGATCAGCGCAGCGGACCCGGGCGCCACAAGGTGTGGTGTCCACTACGTCCCTTGCAAGGAGAACGGTATGGCGACCGGAACCGTCAAGTGGTTCAACGCCGAGAAGGGCTTCGGCTTCATCGCCCAGGAGGGCGGCGGCCCCGACGTCTTCGTCCACTACTCCGCCATCAACGCGACCGGCTTCCGCTCGCTGGAGGAGAACCAGGCGGTCAGCTTCGACGTCACCCAGGGCCCGAAGGGCCCGCAGGCCGAGAACGTCGTCGCTATCTGACATCTCTCACTTCTCTGATCGCTCACGGCCCCTCGGGTCCGTATGAGTAGCAGTTCCAAGGGGGCCCGCCGATCGGCGGGCCCCCTGCCTTTTCCCGCGCATTTCCCGACCCGCCATTTCCGTCCGCATTCCGGACGGAATTCCGGGAATGCGCCGACCCCCCGCCTCGGCCGGGTCCGACCCCGCTCCCGGCGCCGCCGTCCGTCCGGGGGATCATCGAGGAATGCTCCGCGTCCGATCCGCCCACCGCGCCCTCGACCGCACGCTGCACCGGATCGGCATCGACGGCTACCTCCTGCTCCTGCTCGGCACCATTCTGCTGGCCACCGTACTGCCCGCCCGGGGCGCCGCCGCGAGCGCCGTCACCGGCGGCGTGCACCTCGCCGTCGGCCTGCTGTTCTTCCTGTACGGCGCCCGGCTCTCCCCGCAGGAGGCGCTGGCCGGGGCCCGGCACTGGCGGCTGCACCTGCTGATCCTCGGCTGCACCTTCGTGCTGTTCCCGCTGCTCGGCGAGGCCACCCGGCTGCTGCCCGACGCGGTGCTGCCGCCGGAGCTGTTCACCGGCGTGCTGTTCCTCACCCTGCTGCCGTCCACCGTGCAGTCCTCGATCGCGTTCACCTCGATCGCCGGCGGCAACGTCGCCGCCGCGATCTGCGCCGCGACCTTCTCCAGCCTGCTGGGCATCGTGCTGACCCCGCTGCTCGCCGCCTGGCTGCTCTCCGGCGCCTCCGGGGTCGCCGTCGACGGCGGCCAGGTGCTGGACGTGGTGCTGCAGCTGCTGGTGCCGTTCGTCGCCGGGCAGCTGCTGCGCCGCCGGGTCGGGCCGTGGATCGCCCGGCACCGGCTGGTGACGCAGCTGGTGGACCGCGGCTCGATCCTGCTGATCGTCTACAGCGCGTTCGGCGAGGGCGTCCGCGAGGGCAGCTGGGGCCGGGTCACGACGGGCCAACTGCTGGCGCTGGTGGCGCTGTCGACGGCGCTGCTGGCCGCCGTCCTCGGCTTCACCCACGTCGCCTCCCGCCGGCTCGGCTTCGCCCGCCCGGACCGGATCACCATCCAGTTCTGCGGTTCCAAGAAGTCCCTGGCCAACGGCCTGCCGCTGGCCACCATCCTGTTCCCGGCCGGCGCGGTCGGGCTGACGGTGCTGCCACTGATGCTGTTCCACCAGATCCAGCTGATGGTCTGCACGGTGCTCGCCCGGCGCTGGGCCCGCCAGGCCCCTGACGACTCGTCAACAGCTACGCTGCACGGGTGACTTCACTGCCGGACACCCCGCAGACCCGGGTCGGCGCGGCCGAACGCGACGCCGCCGCCGAACGCCTCCAGCAGGCCTACGCCGAGGAGCGGATCACCCACGAGGAGATGGAGCAGCGCCTGCAGCAGGCGCTCACCGCCACCACCCGCGCCGAACTCGACCTGGTCACCGCGGATCTGCCCGCCGACCCGCGCGGCGACGCCGACACCGCCACCCTCGCCGCCGGCGGCGGGCGGATCGTCCGCCGCGGCGCCTGGCGGGTACCCCGCACCCTGAAGGTCGCCTCCGCGTTCGGCAAGATCCGGCTCGACCTGTCGCACGCGGTGATCGAGCACCCGGTGGTCGACATCGAACTCGGCCTGGGCTTCGGCCGCGCCACCATCACCGTCCCGCACAACGCCACCGTCGACGTGGACGGCGTCCAGGGCGGCTGGAAGGCGGTCCGCTACCGCCCCCCGCGCCACGCCACCCCCGGCGGCCTGCACATCCGCATCACCGGCACCTCGGGCTTCGGCCGCGTCCGCATCCGCCACGCCCGCCGGCGCTGACCGGCGGGCGGCTTCAGAACTCCGAGGTGTCGAGCCGTACTCCGAACGGCTCCGGCAGTTCGATCGGCTCCCCGAACGGCAGCGGCCCGACCACCCGGGTGTACCCGAGCGGCCCCGGCTCCGCGAACAGTGTGCAGGCCCGGTCCCGGCGGTCGATCAGCAGGTAGAGCGGGGCCCCGTATTCGGCGTACCGGCGCGGCTTCACCGCCCGGTCGGTGTCGCCGTTGGAGTCGGACGTCACCTCGACCACCAGCAGGGTCTGGTCCGGGAGAAGTGTGTCGCCGTCCTTGGACAGCGAGCGGGGCACGATCGCAATGTCCGGAATGTACCAATTGCTCGACCCGGGAAGATCCAGATCGCCGGAGCCCATGATGCGGCTCAACTCGCGGGCCTTGTCCCGTAGCTGTTCGCGGACCCCGTCCACCAATGTCTCGTGCCCCCACCTCGGCACCAGCGGCTCAATGACCCCGTCGATGATCTGGACGCGTTCACCGGCGTGGTGCTGGATCGCGTACTTCAGGGCCTGTTCCGGATCGACGGAGTCGTACGACAGTTCGCCGGGCAGAGCACTCATCGCCCCCCTCCTTGCGTCGGCCCCACGCTACTGACCGGCCCAGCGCGCCCCAAGCAGTCTCACTCCAACGAGCGATGGCCCGCACCCCGGAAGGGGTGCGGGCCATCGACGTGAGCGACCGTCAGGCGGCAGCCGGCACGGCGGCCGGGCGGTCCTCGGCGAGCAGGTCACCGGTCGGACGGTTGTAGGCGGCGAGGTCGAGGGTCTTCTCGCGGGCCGAGACCAGGATCGGGACGACGACCTGACCGGCCACGTTGGTGGCGGTGCGCATCATGTCGAGGATCGGGTCGATGGCCAGCAGCAGGCCGACGCCCTCCAGCGGGAGGCCCAGGGTGGAGAGGGTCAGGGTCAGCATCACGATCGCGCCGGTGAGGCCGGCGGTGGCCGCGGAGCCGATCACCGAGACGAAGGCGATCAGCAGGTAGTCCTTGATGCCGAGGTCGATGCCGTACACCTGGGCGACGAAGATCGCGGCGAGCGACGGGTAGATCGCGGCGCAGCCGTCCATCTTGGTGGTCGCGCCGAACGGGGCGGCGAACGACGCGTACTCGGACGGGACGCCGAGGCGCTCGGTGACGCGGCGGGTGACCGGCAGGGTGCCGACCGAGGAGCGGGAGACGAAGGCCAGCTGGATCGCGGGCCAGGCGCCCTTGAAGAAGTTCAGCGGGTTGAGGCCGCCGACGAAGCGCAGCAGCAGCGAGTAGACGCCGAACATGACGATCGCGCAGCCGACGTACACGTCGATGGTCAGGGTGGTGAAGGGCTTGAGCAGGTCCCAGCCGTACAGCGCGACGGCCTTGCCGATCAGGCCGATGGTGCCGAGCGGGGCGAGCCGGATGACCCACCACAGGGCGGTCTGGACGAGTTCGAGCACGCTCTCGGAGAGCTTGCGGACCGGGGCGGCCTTGTCGCCGAGCTTCAGGATGGCCGCGCCGACGACCACGCCGAGGAAGACGATCTGGAGGACGTTCACCTTCAGGAAGGCGTCGGCGATGTTGGTCGGAATGATGCCGGTCAGGAAGTCGATCCAGCTGCCGCCCTTCTCCACGCCCTTCACGCCGGCGGTGGAGATGTTCGCGCCCTTGCCGGGGTCGGTGAGCAGGCCGAGGCCGAGGCCGACGGCGACCGCGATCAGCGAGGTGGCGAGGAACCAGAACAGCGTGCGGGCGGCCAGCCGGGCGGCGTTGGTGACGTTCCGCAGGTTGGCGACCGAGACGATGATCGCGGTGAAGACCAGCGGCGGGACGGCCAGCTTGAGCAGCTGGACGAAGGTCTTGCCGACGGTGTCGAGGGTGGTCTTCAGCCAGGACACGTCGCCGGACCGGGCGATCCAGCCGAGCAGCAGGCCGAGGACGAGGCCGCCGACGATCTGGACCCAGAACGGGGTGCGTCGGATGCGTCCCAGCAGCGTGGGCGCGGTTTCGGGCGCGGTGGACATGGGTGTGCGACTCCGGGAGAGGCAGGGGTGGGGTGGGTGCGGAGGCGGCGGCACGCCGGACGCGGGGCCGGGTGGGGAGACCCGGGGGCCGACAGCGGAGCTGTCAGGGCGTCAGGAGCGGCGTGTCGCCCGCATACAGCCGCCGGAGCGACAGCGGCACGGGCCGTCCAGGGCACCGGGCAGACGCGGGCAGCGGGACATGAGCGGAGTGCTCGTCCCTGCCTGGTGCGCGGCGTCTGCGGTGGTCATGGTCGGTAGATTAGCAGTAAACCTTTGAGATCTTCAAAGTACTTGTTTGAGGTCGTTCTCGAACGACCCTTATCTGACGGAGCATCAGCTCGAACGGCCCACACAGGGCCGCTTTGAGGTCGGCTTTGACGCCCGTCCGGTTATACGTATAACTTGAGCCTTGTCGAGACCCCCCGGAAGGACGCCCATGGGCTACGCCGCGCTGCTCCGCGCCCCGCACGTCACCCGGCTGCTGGTCGGCACCCTGATCGGACGACTGCCCGCCGGCATGACCGCGCTGGTGATCGCCCTCGCCCTGCGCGAGGCCGGCACCCCGTACAGCCGGATCGGCCTGGCCACCGCCGCGTACGCGATCGCCGCCGCGATCGGCGGCCCCGTCCTCGGCCGGATCGTCGACCTCACCGGCCAGCCCCGCGTCCTGCTCGCCTCCGCCACCCTGGCCGGCGGCGGCTACGCGCTGCTCGCGCTCGCCCCGGGCTCCCCCGTCGCCGCCCCGCTCGGCGCGGCGATCGCCGGCCTGTGCATGCCGCCGCTGGAACCCTGCCTGCGCTCGCTGTGGCCGGACGTGGTCGAGGAGGAGCAGCTCGACACCGCCTACGCCTTCGACTCCGCCTCCCAGCAGGTGCTGTACGTCGCCGGGCCGCTCGCCGTCGCCGGCATCGCCGCCGCGTTCTCGCCGTCCACAGCCCTGTGGACAGCCGCCGCGCTCGGCCTGATCGGCTCGCTGGTGGTCGCCACCACCGCCCCCGCCCGCCAGTGGCAGGCCCCGCCGCGCGCCGAGTCCGCCGGACTGCTCGGTCCGCTGCGCTCCCCCGGACTGGTCCTGCTGCTGGTCGGCCTGAGCGGCGCGGGCTGGACGGTCGGCGCACAGGCCGTGCTGTTCATCGCCTACGCCGAACGCCACCCGGGCGACCTGCCCGGCGGCGGCGGCACCCTGCTGGCGCTGGCCGCCCTGGCCGGCCTGCTCGGCGCGCTCGCCTACGGCGCGGCCTCCTGGAGGGCCGACACCGCCACCCGCACCTGGGTGCTCGCCGTCGTCATGGCGGCCGGCTCGCTGCCGCTGCTGCTCCTGCCCGGCCCGCTGCCGATGGCCGCGCTCGCCTTCGTCTCCGGCCTGGGCCTGGCCCCGCTGCTGGCCGCCGCGTTCGTGCTGGTCGCCGAACTCGCCCCGGCCGGCACCGTCACCGAGGCCTTCGCCTGGCTGGTCACCCTGTTCGCCACCGGCAACGCGGCCGGCTCCGCGACCTCCGGCCTGCTGGTCGACACCTCGCTGCAGGCCGTCGCGCTGTGCTCCGTCGCCGGCATCGCCCTCGGCGGCCTGCTGCTGCTCGCCACCCGCTCCCGGCTGCGCCCCGCCCGGGTCGTGCTGGCCGCCTGAAACCGCTCGCCGGGACGGCCCGCGGCCTGCTTGGATGCGCCGCATGACGAGCATCCAGCTGCCCGCGGGCTACACGGTCTCCACCGATCCGGCGCTCCTCGACCGGGAGTCGGTGCACCGCTGGCTCTCCGAGGACGCCTACTGGGCACTCGGCCGGCCCCGCGAGAAGCAGGACCGGGCGATCGACCACTCCCTCAACTTCGGCCTGTACGAGCAGACTTCCGGCCTCCAGGTGGGCTACGCCCGGGTGGTCACCGACCACGCCACGTTCGCCTGGCTGTGCGACGTGTACATCGCCCCGCCGGCCCGCGGCCGGGGCCTGGGCACCGCACTGACCGCCGCCGTCCGCGACCACCTGGCCGAACTGGGGCTGCGCCGCCTGCTGCTGGCCACCCGGGACGCGCACGAGGTGTACGCCAAGGTCGGGTTCAACCCGCTCGCGCTGCCGGAGAAGTGGATGGTGCTCGGCGAGCAGTAGCCGCGCTCAGGCCGGCGCGGTGGACCGCCGCACCACCAGCGAGGTCGCCAACGGGGCGGTCGGCGGCGGCAGTTCACCGCCCAGCAGGGCCACCAGGGTGGCCAGGCCGGTGCGGCCGAGCTGCTCGCCGGGCAGGTCGACGGTGGTCAGCGGCGGGCTGAGCAGCTCCGCCACCGGGATGTTGTCCATGCCGACCACCGACAGGTCGCCGGGAATCCGCAGCCCCGACTCGTCCGCCGCCTGGTACAGCCCGGACGCCACCACGTCGTCGTCGCACACCACCGCACGCGGCCGGTCCGGCCCGGCCAGCAGCTCCCGGGCCACCCGCGCCGCCTCCCGGTTGCCCTCGTTCAGGCTGACCGCCCGCTCCTGCACGACCAGCTCCGCCGACGCCGCCGCGAACGCCGCCTGCCGGACCCGGAAGGTGTACGCGGAGTGCACCGAGCGCAGGTAGCCGATCCGCCGGTGACCGAGCTCCGCCAGGTGGTCGACGGCGGCCCGCATGCCCGCGGTCAGGTCCAGCTCGACGGTGGGCCGGCCGGGGTTGGCCGCCGGATCGGCGTCCAGGAACACCGCCGCGGTGTCGGCGGGCAGGCCGCCGAGCTGCTTGTCGTCCGGGGAGCAGATCAGCAGACCGTCGAAACGGCCCGCGGCAGCGGCTTCGGCGAGCGTCGCCGCGTCCCAGCCGCTGGAGACCACCACCGAGAGACCGTGCCGGGCCGCCTCCTCGTGCACGCCCGTCAGCACCCGGCCGAAGAACGGGCCGAGCAGGTTCGGCACCGCCAGCAGCACCATGCCGCTGCGGCCCAGCCGCAGCTGCCGGCCGGCCGCCTGCGGGCGGTAGCCCAGCTCCCGGGCGGCGTCGTGGATCCGCTGCCGGGTGGCGTCCGAGACCCGGTGCCCGGCGCTGCCGGAGAACACCAGCGAGACGGTCGCCTGCGACACTCCCGCCAGCCGGGCCACGTCCCGCCCGGTCGGCCGCCGTCGCGCCCCCTCGCCGGACCCGGAGTCCGACACGCCGTCAGCCGGCCTGCGCCTGCCGGGCGGCGGCGGCCCGGGCCGCGTCGTCCGCCTCGTCCTCGGCGGCGTCCCGAACGGCGGTACGGACCTTGCGGTTCTCGATCCGGTCCGCGATCTGCGCCGACATCTCGTCGCGCTGCTTGCTCAGCACCACGTAGCTGATCGCCGCGGACGCCACCATCGCCAGCGCGAACACCAGGATCAGCCCCAGGTCACCGACCACCGGGATCACCCCGAAATGGGCCAGCAGCAGCGCGACCAGCAGGCAGGCCAGGAAGATGCTCGCCCGCAGCGAGGTGTAGCGGAGCGTCGCGTTGATCTTGCTGCTCACCGGGGATCGTCCTTCACTGCCGGGTCGCGCCACAGGGCACGAGGGGGTAATGGCCCTCCCAGTGAAGCACGACCTCACACTGTCCGGGCCTCAGGGGCTCGGAGGGTGCGCACTCAGGAGCTCGTGGGGTCACCTCCCAGCCCGCCAGGGCTGGGGGAGAACGGCGAGGCCGAGTCTGCGGTGGATCAGCAGGGCACTTTGCGTTCCGCCGTTTCTGCTCCCCGCCTTGAGACCCGCCGCAGCCAACCGCTGTCCTCGACCGTCAGCAACTCGGCCTCGCCGTTCCCCGAGCCCCTGGATGCGTGCCCGCCGCCGCCAGCGCGACACAGCACCCCACCGCCACCACGCACAACGCCCCCGCCGCGTACCAGGTCGCGTCGTAGTTCCCGAAGCTGTCCCGGGCCACTCCCGCCAACCCCGCCACGATCGCCGCGCCCACCTGGTGGGCGGCCAGCACCCACCCGAAGACGATCGGCGCGTCCGCCCCGAAGTGCCGTCGGCACAGTGCGACGGTCGGCGGCACGGTCGCGACCCAGTCCAGGCCGTAGAAGATCACGAAGGCGAGGATCGGCGGCCGCAGGCTCTCCCCGAACAGCGAGGGCAGCATCGCCAACGAGAGCCCGCGCAGACCGTAGTAGGCGATGAGCAGCCGGGTGGAGTCGAACCGGTCGGTGAACCACCCGCTGGCGATCGTGCCGACCACGTCGAAGATCCCGATCAGGGCGAGCAACGAGGCCCCGGTGGTGACGGGCATGCCGTGGTCGTGGGCGGCGGGGATGAAGTGGGTGCCGACCAGACCGGCGGTGGTCGCGCCGCAGATCGCGAAGGACGCGGCGAGCAGCCAGAACGCCCGGCTGCGGGCGGCGTCGCGCAGCACCCGCAGCGAGCGGGCGATCGCCGAGCCGTCGACCACCGGTGGCGCGGGCGCCTCGGTGGCCCCGTACGGCAGCAGGCCGAGGTCGGCGGGGCGTTCGCGCATCAGGATCAGCACGGGGACGGCGACGGCGGTGGCGGCGAGCGAGATCACCACCACCGCGGTGCGCCAGCCGTGGTTCTCCACCAGGGCGGCGAGCAGCGGCATGAAGATCAGGTTCCCGGCGGCGCCGGCGGCGGTGAGCACGCCGGTGACCAGTCCCTGCCGGGCCTGGAACCAGCGTCCGGAGATGGTGGTGGCGAACGCGCCGGCCATCGAGCCGCTGCCGAGTCCGACCAGGACGCCCCAGCAGAGGATCAGCTGCCAGGGGGCGGTCATCAGGACGGTGAGCCCGGCGCCGACGGAGATGGTGAGCAGCGCGCAGACCACCACCAGGCGGACGCCGAAGCGGTCCATCAGGGCGGCGGCGAACGGGGCGGTGAGGCCGTAGAGGGTGAGGTTGACGGAGACGGCGCTGGAGATGGTGGCGTGCGACCAGCCGAACTCGTTGTGCAGGGCGTCCATCATCAGGCCGGGCGCGGAGCGGAAGCCGGCGGAGCCGACCAGGACGACCAGCGAGACGGCGGCGACGATCCAGCCGTAGTGCAGGCGCGGGGCGGGGCGGGGCGGGGCCGGGTCGGCGACGGGCGTGGTGGTGAGTTCGTTCACCCGCCGAGTCTGCGGTTCCCGGCCCCGCCGGCACGACGGGATTTGCTGCCATCCGCCCGCAAGATCCGGACGACTTCAGTGCCCGCCGGCGACCGGTCCGGCGTCGGGGACCCGGCGCAGGCCGCGGATGGGCGGGCTGAGCAGCAGGGCGGCGGCGGTCAGCACGGTGACGATGCCGCCGACCACCAGGACGTGCTGGGCGCCGAAGGCCTCCATGGCGGGGCCGGCCAGCGCGGAGCCGAGCGGGAACATGCAGACGGATCCGGCCACTTCGTACGCGTGGATGCGGTTGAGGACCTCGCCGGGGACCTGGGTCTGCACGCTGGTGGCCCACATGACGCCCCAGAAGCTGATGCCGATTCCGGAGACCAGCATGGCCGCGCCGAGGACCGGCCAGGGCAGGTCGAAGGCGAGCGCGAACTGCTGGAGGGGAAAGACCAGGACGGCGAACGCGCCGGCGGCGAGCGGGCGGACGGGCTTGAGGCGGATCGCGATCAGGCCGCCGATCACGGTGCCGGCACCGAACATGCCGTTCAGGACGCCGAACACGGTGGCGCCGTGGGCGGGCACCACCAGCGAGCCCAGCAGCGGGGTGAGCGGGCCCCAGGAGAGCACCGTGAAGATCATCCAGATCACGATGACGCCCCACATCCAGCTGCGGGCGCGGAACTCGTGCCAGCCCTCGACCAGGTTCTTCCACAGGCTGTCGCCGGGCGGCGGCGCGGGGACCGGGCCCAGCCGCAGCGCCAGCAGCGTGCTGGCGCTGATCGCGTACATCACGCCGGCGATGACCATCACCCAGCCGGTGGAAGCGGCGGCCAGCAGGCCGGCCAGCGGCGGCCCGGCCAGGGTGGTGAGCGCCTCGGATATCCGCAGGATGCCGTTGGCGCCCTGCACGTCGCGGGCCACCAGCGGGACGGTGGAGGCGGCGCCGGGCTGGAACATGGCGGCGGCGGTGCCGGCCAGCGCGAGCAGCAGGTACAGCTGCCAGAGCTGGTCGATGCCGCGGAAGAACAGCACCGCGAGCAGGACCCGGGTGGTGAGGTTGAGCAGGTCGGCGAAGATCATCAGCCGGCGGGCGGTGAACCGGTCCGCGAGGACGCCGCCGACCAGCACCAGGCCGGCGAACGGGGCGAGCAGGAAAGCCATCGCGTAGCCGACGGTGGAGGCCGAGTGCCCGGAGGTGAGCAGTCCGGTGGTGACGGCCACGGGGAGCATCGCGTCGCTCAGCAGGCCGGCCGAGCGGGCGGTGAAGTAGAGCCGGAAGTTGCCCGACCAGATGGCGGGACCGGCGGGGATGCTGACGCGCGGGGTGGGGGCGGTGTGGAGTTCTGGTGCGGTCACGTTCGACAGTTTTGGTCCAGACCACCACTGGTTTCCAGTGATTTTGGGTCACGATGCGGCGTCCGACCGGCAACTGATCGGACGGCGGCCCGCCGTGCGCGCCCCGAGCACGGCACGGCGGGCCGCCGTCCGGGTCGGCGTCCGGGCCCTGAAGCCGTGACGCCCGGCGTTCCGATCTCGCCGAGGTTCCGGGCGGAGCGGCCAACGACCCCCTGAGTGTCGGCACCGCCCGGACTCCCTCGGCGTCCCCTCGCAACGAAACGCCGCACCCAAGAGTGATCAGTCGGATACGTCACGTCAATGGGTTGTCGGAAATTCAGATGGATCACCCGGAGCGCGAACAGCGCACACGTGGCACGCCCGGACCTGCCGACCCGCGTTCAGCGCGCCGAGGCGACCGGCTGCGCCGCCCGTTCGCACACCGCCACGGCCGGGCCGATCTCGCACCACACCCGCTTGCCGGAGCCGTCCGGGTACCAGCCCCAGCGCTCGCACAGCAGCTCCACCAGCTCCAGGCCGCGCCCGTTGGTGGCCTCCGCGTCGGCCCCGGCGTGCCGCGGGGCGGGGGCGGCGCAACTGGCGTCCGCGACCTCCACCCGGAGCCCCGGCGGGGCGTCCGGGCCGGCCGGCATCAGCAGCCGCAGCACCGCCGGACAGCCGGTGTGCACCACCGCGTTGGTGACCAACTCGGAGACCACCAGGACCAGCGTCTCGGCGACCGCCGAGTCCGGATCGAGCCCGCCCGCCTGCAGTCGGGCCCGCACCCAGCGCCGGGCCCGTGAGACCTCGGCCGGATCCGCCTGGACCGCCAGCTGTACCTGAAGTACCTGCACCGTTCCACCACCCGCACTCGGTATTCGGCCCGCTTGATCCCGCCGGTCCGGTCGGCCGCGCCTCGGGGAGGCCGCCGATCCGCACTGCCCATGGCATCGACACGAATACGCCCCAGAATGATTCCGGGACCAGGTCGCAGCAAGAGCTTCGGGCATATTCCAGCGTTCGGGGGATGTCTCGGTGCATACTGTCCCGCTCACCCTGCCGGGGTTCGCACGACCGGTCGGCGGCACCGCTGCCGCGGGTACTCCCGACCGTACTCCCCACGCCCCGTCACCACCGGGCCGCCACGAGCGGAACCACCCTTCCTACATATGTCCAGCGGCCCTCGAACAGCGCCGCCGGACACCCGCCGACCGCCCGTCAGGCGAACACCACGGTCCGGGTGCCGTTCAGCAGCACCCGCCGCTCGCTGTGCCACTTCACCGCACGGGCCAGCGCCTGGCACTCGACGTCCCGGCCGAGCGCCACCAGCTGCTCCGGCGTCACGTCGTGGGTGACCCGGGCGACCTCCTGCTCGATGATCGGGCCCTCGTCCAGGTCGGCGGTGACGTAGTGCGCGGTCGCGCCGATCAACTTCACCCCCCGGGCGTGCGCCTGGTGGTACGGCCGGGCGCCCTTGAAGCTCGGCAGGAACGAGTGGTGGATGTTGATCACCCGGCCGGACAGCTCCTTGCACAGCGCGTCCGACAGCACCTGCATGTAGCGGGCCAGCACCACCAGCTCGACCCGCTCCCGGTCGACCAGCTCCAGCAGCTGCTGCTCGGCCTGCGTCCTGGTGTCCTTGGCGACCGGCAGGTGGTGGAACGGGACGCCGTAGGACTCGGTCAGCTCCCGGAAGTCCGGGTGGTTGGAGACCACTCCGACGATCTCCACCGGCAGCGCCCCGATCCGGGTCCGGAACAGCAGGTCGTTCAGGCAGTGCCCGAACTTGGAGACCATCAGCAGCACCCGCATCCGCTCCGCGGCCTCGTGGATCTGCCAGTCCATCCGGAACGAGGCGCCGACCGCGGCGAACGACGCCCGCAGCTTCTCCGCCGACACCGGCTCCTCGGCCGAGAAGTGCACCCGCATGAAGAACAGCCCGGTGCCGGCGTCGCCGTACTGCTGGCTGTCGATGATGTTGCAGCCGGTCATGAACAGGTAGCTGGAGACCGCGTGCACGATGCCCTGCTTGTCCGGGCAGGACAGCGTCAGAACGTACTGGGAGTGGGCAGTCTCGGCCATGTCTCGGGGTCCCGTTTCTCGGCTCTGGTGCGGACGGACCGCCCAGCCTGGCACAAATCCCCCGGCCGCGCGGTCACCGCCCGCCACCCGAGACCACGCGTCCGCCCCGGCGCTCAGCCGTGCGCGGTCAGTTGCCGCAACTCGGCCAGCGTGGACGGCGGCAGGTCCGGATCGGTGCCGTCGTTGGCGGCCAGCCGGTGGTGCGCCTCGCGCGCCGCCTGCACCGCCTCCGGCCACTCCTGGTGCCCGAGGTAGACGGCCGCCGGGGCGTCCTCGCCGACCTGGTGCACGATCCGCAGCACCCGCAGCACCGCGGCGTCCACCGCGACCGCCTCCGCGGAGTCCCGGAACACCGAGCCCACGTACTTCTCCGCCGACCAGCGGTCCAGCCAGCTGTCCTCGACCAGCCGGTACACCGCGTCGGAGAGATCCCCGTAGCCGCCCTGCCCGTGCCCGTCCAACCAGGCCGTCCGCTGGAAGCCGGGGTCGGAAAGCATGTGCAACGCCGAACGGATCCGGGCGCGCCAGCGCCACCAGGGCAGGTCAGTCAGGGGCATGACGCCCATCGTGCTGGAGCGGCCGCCCGGACGAGAAGAGTTTCGGGCAGAACGGTACGGAGAATCCACGCTGTCGGACACGGGAGTCGATCGTACGTTCCTCCACCGACCCCTTTCCACACGCGTCATCACATCCACGCGCCCGGAGTTCCTTCCCCGTTGGCGGTCCGTTCACATCGCGTCCCTCTCACCGTGTGCGGCCGCGACCACCCTTGACCCGCCGAACCTGCGCAACGGAGCACGGGTCAGTCCCCGCAGTGTCCAGGGAGGAACAGCGCACCATGACGCGGACCGGAACCCCCCACCCGTCACCCGCCGTCAGCGGCCGTCGCACCACCACCGCCGCCCTCGCCGCCGGCCTGGTGCTGCCCGCCCTGCTCTCCGCCACCGCCTGCGGCGGCCCGGCCGCCGCCGACTCCACCGCCCGCGACGTCACCGTGATGACCTTCGCCCCCGCCGGCACCGGCGCCGCCGACCGGCCGGGCATGACCGCCCTCGCCGAAGCCATCGGCCGCGACCTGAACGCGCACGACGGCCTGGGCGGCCGCAAGGTCCACATCCTCACCTGCAACGAGCACGACACCACCGACGGCGCCACCGCCTGCGCCGACCAGGCCGTCAACGCCCACGCCGTCGCCGTGGTCGGCTCCGCCAGCCAGTACGGCAGCAACTTCATCCCCGTCCTGGAAGCGGCCGGCATCCCGTTCATCGGCGGCTACGGCCTCTCCACGCCCGAGTTCAGCAGCCCGCTCTCCTACCCCGTCAACGGCGGCACCCCCGCCCTCGTCGCGGGCAGCGGACGCCAGCTGATCGAAGCCGGCTGCAAGCAGATCGCCCTGATCCGCCCCGACAGCCGGGCCGGCGACGCCCTGGTCAGCTACCTCAACACCGCCGTCAAGCAGACCGGCATCAAGGTCACCGACATCAAGGCCCCCGAGAAGTCCAACGACTACTCCCCCTACACCCGACGGGCCATCGGCGACGACCGCCCCGGCAACTGCGTGCTCTCCGCCCTCGGCGCCGAACCCACCGGCAACCTGCTCGACCCCTACCGCCGCGCCAACCCCAGGAACACCCAACTCGCCTCGGTCATCGGCTCCTTCCAGCAGTCCGTGGTCGACTCCACCGGCGGCGACAACGGCCCGCTGCGCGGGGCGTACGCCACCGGCTGGTTCCCCGCCGAGAGCTCCCCCGTCTGGGACAACCTGCGCGCCACCGTCCGCACCTACGGCAACGGCACCACCATCGACGTCTCCGACCCCGGCGTCCAGACCACCTGGGTCGCCTACACCGTGCTGCGCCAGGCCGCCGGCCGCGTCGACCCGTCCCGCCCGCTCACCGCGAAGGCCCTGCAGACCGTCCTCGACAGCGGCGACCCCATCGACACCGCCGGCACCACGCCGCCCCTCGGCTGGGGCGTCACCAACATGCTCCCCACCGCCGACTCCCCCCGCCTGGTGAACACTTCCGTCACCTTCCAGCAGGTCCGCAACGGCCGCCTGACGGAACAACACCAGGGCTTCACAGACGTCCGCACGATCCTCGCGGGGTAGACACCCGGGGGGCGCTGGGGGTCCCCCCGGCGAAGCGAGGGGGCGGAACGGCGCGAAGCGCCAGGCCCGTCCGTGGGACCGCGGCGCAGGACGACGACCTGCACCTGATCGCGACCTCACGGACGGGCCTGGCGCCTGTCGCCCGATTCCCCGCGCGCCCCGCTACAGCTCGCTCGCGCCCTTGTTCGGGAGCCCCGTCTTCGACGCGATCGCGCCCCACAGCCCCGCGGCCTGCTCCTTCGCCGTCGTGGCGGAGCCGCTCGCGGTGTTGCCGTTGCGGTAGTGGTCGTTGTCCTTCGCCTTGCCCGCGTCGCACCCCGCGACCATGTCCCCGGCCCACAGGGCGTATTCGGAGTCGGCGGTGGAGGACGCCTGCCAGGCCTTCTGCAGCTGCTCCACCAGCTTGGCGCCGTCGGCGAGCTGATCGACCTTCAGGTCGCCGAGCTTCTTCAGCAGGTCCTGCCGCTGCGAGGCCGCCGCGGTCAGCGCGGCCTGCGCGTCCGGCAGGGTCTGGCACTTGCCGACGGCGGTGACGGCGTTGACGACCGAGCTGCGGCTCGCACTCGCGGTGCCGAGCAGGTCGGACATCGCCTGCGCCTGCGCCTTCATCGCGGGGCTGACCGCGCCGTCCCCGCCGCCGGCCGGTGCGGACGGCTGCTGGCTGGTCGTGGTCTTGGCCTTGGACTGGTCCTTGGCCTTGTCGTCGCCACCGCCACCGGCGAGCACGCCGATCACCACCGCGATCACCGCGACACCGGCCACGCCCGCGCCGATCAGCACCTTGGTGTTGGGCTTGCGGCGGTCGCCGCCGCCCGCGGGGCCGCCGTACCCGGGCTCCGGCGCGCTCGGGCCCGGGTACTGCTGCTGCTGGGGCGGGACCGCGCCGTACGCACCGCCGTAGCTCGGCTGCTGCGCGGGGGCGGGCGCCGGATACTGCTGCTGTCCGCCGAACGTCTGTGCGGCGTAGCCCTGTTGCGGGAATCCGAGCTGCGTCGGCGCGGCGGCCACGGACGGGTCGCCGGCCGGGTAGGGCGGCAGGTACTGGGTGGCTCCGGCGTCCTCCTGCGGAACCGGAGCCGCCGGCGCCGCGCCCCAGTACTCGGGGCTGCCGCTCTGCCCCAGCGGCGGGGCGGACTGCTGCTGCGGAACGGGGGGCTGCGGCTGCGGCTGGGCGTACGGGGGCTGCGCGGCCTGCACCGGGGTGCCCTGACCGTCCGTGGCGGGCTCCGGCCGGAACAGGTCGTCCAGATTGAAGTCGCCGGAGTTCGGATACGAGCGGCGCTGGCTCAACGCGATTACCTCACCTGTGCACGGCACCGGGATCCCGGGCCTTTCGGTTGCCCCGTCGGGGTTGCTGACGACGGACCACAACTGCGAGGCCACGCTACCGGTTCACCGGCACAGGTGACTACGCGGGCCGTTGTTCTGTGCTATTGCTTCACGAACGTCCGCCCCGCCCCGATCGTGCCGACCAGCACCGCCCGTACCCGCCCGCTACGCGGCCTCCCCGTCCATCCGGGCGTGGAACTCGCGGACCGCCCGGTGGCCCCGGTACGGCTCCAGCCTGGTGCGGAAGTCGTCCAGGTACTCCACGCCCCGGTTCGAGCGCAGCCCGCTGAGCAGCCGGACCGCCTCGGTGCCGGTCTCGCAGGCGCGTTCGAGGTCGCGCTGCTGGAGTTGGGCGGTGGCGAGCAGCACCAGGTCGACGGCGCGCCGGCGGACCCGGTGCGCGGGGTGCAGTTCGAGCGCGGTGCGGGCGTAGTGCTCGGCCCGCTCGCCCTGCTGGAGGTCCCGGTGACAGTGCGCCAACTCGTCGGCCAGGTAGGCCTCGTCGAAGTGCACGATCCAGTCCGGGTCGTCGACGGGGTTGCGGCGCTCCATCGCGGCGAGCGCCTTCGCGGCGACCGCCTCGCAGGCGTACGCGTCGCCGAGCAGGGCGTGTCCGCGGGCCTCGGCGGCGTAGAACATCGCCATCGCGGTGGGGGTGGCCACCGTGCGGGCGCCCTCCTGGGCGGCGCGGGCGAGTTGGGCGATCTCCCGGGGGTTGCCGAGGGTCGCGGCGAGGTGGCTCATCGAGGCGGCCAGCACGTAGCCGCCGTAGCCGCGGTCGTCGGCGGCCTGGGCGAGGCGCAGCGCCTGGATGTAGTAGCGCTGTGCCAGGCCGGGCTGGCCGGTGTCGACCGCCATGTAGCCGGCGAGCTCGGTCAGCCGGGCGACGGCGCCGAAGAGTTGACGGCCCGTCTCGTCGCGGTAGGAGCCGCCGAGGAAGCCGGAGACCACGCTGTTCAGGTAGTGCACCACGACGGGGCGGACGTGGCCGCTGCCGAACCGGTGGTCGAGGTCGACCAGCATCTGGGTGGTGGCCCGGATCGCCGCGACATCGGCGAGGCCGACCCGGGTGCCGCCGGTGCGGGCGACCACCGGGTCGGGCGGGGTGATCAGCCAGTCCCGGCTGGGTTCGACCAGGGCGGAGGCGGCGACGGTGGTGCCGGCCAGGAAGTCGCGCTTGCCGACGTCACTGCGCCACAGTTCGCAGATCTGCTCCAGCGCGGTGCCCAGGCTGGGCGCGAACTGGAGTCCGACGGCGGAGCTGAGGCTCTTGCCGTCGGCCATGCCGATCTCGTCCACGGTGACGCCGCGGCCGAGTTTGCGGCCGAGGGCCTCGGCGATGACGGCGGGCGCCTGCCCGCGGGGTTGTTGCCCGCGCAGCCAGCGGGCGACGGACGTCTTGTCGTATCGCAGGTCGAGCCCGTGCTCGGCTCCGCAGAGGTTGACCCGGCGGGCCAGGCCCGCATTGGAGCAGCCCGCCTCCTGGATCAGCTGCTGCAGACGTTCGTTCGGCTCTCGTGCGACGAGTGGTCTCGCGGCCATGGGATTTTTCCGCCTCCCCAACGCCGTCCGGACCCGACCGGAGGGCGACGACTGTGCAACACCATGCGGAATACCCACGGTGACGTACCCACTCCCCACGCGCCCTGATGAATGCCCCTGTGCGCCCCCTCTGCGCCCGTTACCGCCCCTGCTGCGACGGGGGGTTCCGACCAGGATCACCGTCCCGGGTGACAACGTGCGCCCCGTTCGAATCGTTCGGCGGCGGCCCGTAACCCCCACTCACGGACGGTAGTTGTGCTCCACGTGGACAACGCCCCCCAAGACCCCCAACCCGATCCGACGTCCCTGCTGGCCGAGGCCGTCCGCTGTGCCGAGGAACGCCATTGGGAGGTGGTCCCAGGAACGTGGCTGCTCGACGGCGACGGCGCGGCCGTCCGCTGCTCCTGCGGCGATCCGGGCTGCGCGCTCCCCGGCGCACACCCGGTGGGCGCGGACTGGGGGCTGGTGGCCAGCGTGGGGTCCGCGGTGGTGCGCGGGTGGTGGACGGAGCGCCCGGAGGCCTCGATCCTGCTGCCCACCGGGCGGGCGTTCGACGTGCTGGACGTGCCGGAGGTGGCGGGCTGCCTGGCGCTGGCCCGGATGGAGCGGATGGGGCTGCCGCTCGGCCCGGTGGTGGCCGCGCCGGCCGCCCGGGGGCGCAGCGGGCGGCGGCTGCACTTCCTGGTGCTGCCGGGCGCGGTCGCCAAGCTGCCCGAGCTGCTGCGGCAGATCGGCTGCACCTCGGACGGGCTGGACCTGGTGGCGCGCGGCGAGGGCGACTGGCTGGTGGCGCCGCCGTCCCGGTTCGGCGGGCACGCCACCGCGCTGTGGGCCCGGCCGCCGACGCTGCTGAACCGGTGGCTGCCGGACGCGGTGGAGCTGGTGAGCCCGCTGGCGTACGCCTGTCGGCGCGACCCGTCGGCCCCGCGCCTCGTCCAGCGGGAGACCGCCGCCGTGTGAGGCCCCGCCGACTGTTCGGAGCGTGATCTTCCGGAAACGAGTGGTCATACCCGCAGGTCAGCAGGACAAGCCCATCGATCGGGTGACGGCGCTCAAGGGTTGGCCGCGGTTGCCGAGGGGATCATCCTCAGCGTCGGCACAGGGTCGGTGGAGCGGGTCGGTGGAGCGGAAGGAGCGGTCGGGCCGAGAGCGTGGGGGGCTGCCGGGAGGGCGTTCGGTCGGGGAAGCCGAACGCGGCGGCACGGGGGGTCAGGGAGGGACGGCGGGGGATCGGGGAGGGAACGGAGGGGAGTCGGGGGGAACGCGCGGGGCCCGGTGCGGGGACACCGGGCCCCGAGGCGCGTTCCGCACTCCCGTCCCGCACCCCCGTTCCGCACTCCCCGGGCGGACGGGCCGGCTACGCCTGGGCGACGAACACGTGCGCGGCGATCTCCTTGCCGAGCTCGGCCGCGCCGTCGCCGGTGCCGACCAGCACGCCGCCGGCCGCCGGGGCGACCCGCACCGTCGCGCCGGGGCGGACGCCCGCGCGGCGCAGGGTGCGCATCAGCTCGCCGTCGGTCTGGATCGGCTCGCCGATCCGGCGCACCACCACGTCCGCGCCGTCCTTGCGGGCCACCGACTCCAGCGTCACCAGCCCGGCGTCGTAGCCCTCGCCCTCGGCCTTGGTGTCACCGAGCTCGTCCAGGCCCGGGATCGGGTTGCCGTACGGGGACTGGGTGGGGTGGCCGAGCATGGCGAGCACCTTGCGCTCGACCGTCTCGCTCATCACGTGCTCCCAGCGGCAGGCCTCCTCGTGGACCTGCTCCCACTCCAGGCCGATCACGTCCACCAGCAGGCACTCGGCGATGCGGTGCTTGCGCATCACCCGCACGGCCAGCCGGCGGCCGTCCTCGGTGAGTTCGAGGTGCCGGTCCTCGGCGACCTGGAGCAGGCCGTCGCGCTCCATCCGGCCCACCGTCTGGCTCACCGTCGGGCCGGACTGCTCCAGCCGCTCGGCGATCCGGGCGCGCATCGGGGTGATGCCTTCTTCCTCCAGCTCCAGGATGGTGCGGAGGTACATCTCAGTGGTGTCGATAAGCCCTGACATCGCCCCTGGCTCCGTTCTTCGGTGTCCTCACCGCCAATTCTGACGTACGGAGATGACAACCAGGTGCGCTGCGTCGTTGTGCCCGGGCCGCCGCGGGCCGTCGGACGCCCCGCGCGACGGTTGACAGCCGGGCGCGGCAGGGTCCACCGTGCACGCCGTAGCTTTCCCCCACCGCGGCCCGGGCCACCGGACCGCCCCCGCTCGGACGGAGCACGAGATGACCGAACTGGTCGGCCGGTACCTGGACGCCGCTGTGGCCCACCTGGAGCGGATCCGCGCCGAGGAGGTCGGGAACATCGACGCCGCGGCCGAGCTGCTGGCCGACGCGGTCGAGCACGGCCGGCGGATCTTCGCGTTCGGCGCCGGGCACTCCTCACTGGCCGCCCAGGACGTGGTCTACCGGGCCGGCGGCCTGGTGGTGATGAACCTGCTCAACGTGCCCGGAATGACCGGCGTGAACGTGATGCCCGCACACCTGGGCAGTGCGCTGGAGCGGGTCTCGGGGCTGGCCACCACCACCCTCGACCTGACGCCCGCGCGCAGCGGCGACCTGCTGTTCCTGATCTCGCTGTCCGGCCGCCAGGTGATGCCGGTCGAACTCGCCCGGCACGCCCGCGACCGCGGCCTGAAGGTGATCGGCGTGACCTCGCTGGCGTATCCGGCTGCGGTGAGCTCCAACCACCCGTCCGGCACCTACCTCAAGGACAACTGCGACGTCGTCCTGGACAGCAAGATCGCCCCCGGCGACGGCGAGCTGGACCACCCCGGCGCGGGCGCCCCGTTCGGACCGGTCTCCACCATCGTGACCAGCGCGCTGATGCAGTCCGTGATGGCGTCCGCCACCGCCAAGCTCGCCGACCGCGGCATCACCCCGCCGCTGTTCCGCTCCGGCAACGTGGACGGCGGCACCGAGTGGAACAACAAGGTGATCGCCGACAACGCGGACCGCATCTTCTACGCCTGGTGACCGCCCGCCGACCGCTCCGCGCCCCCGGCGCAACCCCGCCCATTCGGCCAACTCCAGTGCCGGTCGCGTAAGTTCGACCGGCACTGGGAAGGACTCCCGAGACCGGTGAGACGGCGCTGCGGGGGCGGGAATGGCAACTGGAGCGGGGCGTTCGATCGGTTTCGTACGGGAGCAGGACCTGCTGCCGCGGCTGTTCTGGGCCGCCGACGGCGCGTCCCTGCAGGGCCAGGCCCGGGCGGTGGCGCTGTCCCGGTGGGAGCTGCTGCTGCTGGTCGGCGCGGCCTTCGCGGGTTCCGCCGACGGCCCGCTGTGGGCCTGGCTCGCCGCCGCCGCCTACCTCGGCGCGCTGTTCATCGCCGTCACCGTCGCCTGGCAGAACCCGCAGCGGCTCTGGTACGACGGCCGGGCGGTCGCCGAGTCCGTCAAGACCCTGGTGTGGAAGTACGCGGTGCGCGCCGACTCCTACCAGCCGCCGCCCCGCAAACTCCCCGACGCCGAACGCCTGTACGACATCCAACTCGCCAACATCCTCGGCGAGTTCGACACCGACCGGGTCACCCCGGGAGTCGCCGAGGAGCTCCGCACCTGGCGCGCCCCGGCCCGGCACCCGCAGATCACCGAGACCATGGAACGGCTGCGCGACCAGCCGCTGCCGGTCCGCCGCGAGATCTACCTGCGCGAGCGGGTGCACAGCCAGCGCGAGTGGTACCAGGCCAAGGCCATCCAGTGCCGCAACGCCACCCGCCGGGTCGGCCGGCTCGCCATCGTGCTGCCCGCCGCCGGCCTGCTGCTCGCCGTACTGCGCGCACTCGGCCAGTTCAGCTTCGACGCGCTCGGCGCGATCTCCGCCGTCGCCGCCTCCATCTCGGCCTGGGCCCAGCTCCGCCAGTACCGCCCGCAGGCCGCCGCCTACACCCTCGCTGCCGCCGAACTCTCCAAGGTCGAAGCCCAGTTGGCGGCCGTCGACCTGTCCGCCCCGGACGCCGAGGAGAACTGGGCGCGACTCGCCCGGGACGCCGAGGACGCCATCTCCCGGGAGCACACCACCTGGCAGGCGCGCCGCGAGGTGCGCAGCCTGGACATTCCCAGCTGACCTGGAGGCGCCGCGTGGCCACCCGAAGGATCGACACACCGGACGGGGGCGTCCTCGCGGTGGAGACGTCCGGAGACCCCTCCGGCAGGCCGGTGTTCCTGCTCCACGGCACCCCCGGCAGCCGGGTCGGCCCCGCCCCGCGCAGCGCCGTCCTGGCCCGGATGCGGGTCCGGCTGATCTCCTTCGACCGCCCCGGCTACGGCGACTCCACCCGGCTGCCCGGCCGCCGGGTCCGCAACGCCGCCGCCGACGTCACCACCATCGCCGACGCCTTCGGCCTCGACCGCTTCGCCGTGGTCGGCCGCTCCGGCGGCGGCCCGCACGCGCTCGCCTGCGCCGCGCTGCTCCCCGACCGGGTGGTCCGGGCCGCCACCCAGGTCTGCCTCGCCCCGCGCGACGCGGACGGCCTGGACTGGTTCGCCGGCATGACCCCCTCCAACGAACGCGCCTTCCGCCAGGCCGAGTTGGGCCAACCCCGGATCGCCGGCCCGTTCCAGGTCCGCTCCCAGGTGATCCGCCGCGACCCCGCCCAGCTCATCCGCAACCTGGTCCCCGAACTCACCCCGCCGGACCGCACCGTGGTCGCCGACATCGGCATCCGCCGGATGCTCCAGTCCACCTACCGCCAGGCCTTCCGCTACGGCGCCGACGGCTGGATCGACGACGTCCTCGCCTTCATCGCCGACTGGGGCTTCGCCGTCGACGCCATCCGCATCCCGGTCCGCATCTGGCACGGCGCGGACGACAAGTTCTCCCCCGTCGGCCACTCCGCCTGGCTCGCCGACCACATCCCCGCCGCCCAGCTCTACCTGGAGCCCGGCGCCGCGCACTTCGGGTCCCTGAAGGAGATGACGGACGCGATCCGCTGGGCCGCGAACGCGTAGCAGGCGCGAAACCCGGGGGCCCAGTCCACTGGGGCCGGGGGAGAACTGCGCACAGCGGAAGGCACCCGCCGGCAAGGTCGCGACACGGGCAATGACTTGCCCGTGGTCGCGACCTTGCCGGCGTTCGCCCGCTGCCCGCGCGGCCTAGAGCGGCTGCGGCTCCAGATCCCGGTTGCTGCGCTGCCAGCTGCGGGCCGCGACGACCGACGGGTGTTCCTCGCCGAAGAGTTCGACGAGTGCGGCCACCGCCTGCATCCGCAGGCTCTCCGCCTCGCTGCGGCGGCCGGCCGCGCGGAGGGTGACGGCGAGGTTGGCCTGGCAGACCAGGGTGTCGGGGTGGGTGGCCCCGTACCTCGCGGCGAGGCCGTCGTACGCGCTGCGGCCGAGCGTCTCGGCCTCGTCGAGCTGCCGGTTCTCGGCGAGCGCGTTGGCGAGGTTGATGACGGCGTTGAGGGTGAAGGGGTGGTCGGCGCCGAGGACCCGGGTGAGTCCGTCGACGGCGGAGCGGCCGTGCTGGACGGCGCCGTCGGTGTCGCCGGAGCCGCGCAGGTAGATGCCGAGGTTGTTCTCGCAGGCGAAGGTGAAGGGGTGTTCGTCGCCGAGCAGTCGCCGGTGGCCCTCGTAGGCGTCGGTGGCGATGTCGCGGGCGGTCTCCTTGTCGCCGGCGGCGCTGAAGTCCGCGGCGAGGTTGAGCCGGCAGGCCAGTGCGTCGGGGAACTCGGGGCCGTACAGGTCGACGTAGCGTTCGTAGGTGCGTTCGGTGAGTTCGCGGGCCTCGGCGTACTGTCCGGCGCGGCGCAGCGAGACGGCGAGCGACTTCGCGTTGCGCAGTTCCTCGGGCAGGCCGGAGGCGTCGACCGCGGCGAAGGTCTCGGTGACTTCGCGGAGCAGTTCCGCGGAGCCCTTGTAGTCGCCCATTTCGCGCAGGTCGCGGGCCAGGTTGGACTTGGAGCTGAGGGTGTAGGGGTGGCGGGCGCCGAGGACGGCGGAGCGGCGTTCGACGGTGTCCTGGTCGAGGTCGCGGGCGGCGACGCTGTTGCCGACCAGGCGGTGGTCGATGGCGAGGTTGTTGGCGACCGAGAGGGTGCGCGGGTCGTCCTCGCCGAAGAGTTCGATGAACTGGTTGAAGGTGTCCTGGTCGAGGGTGAGGGCTTCCTGGAAGCGGTTGAGGTAGCGCAGGTCGGCGGCCATCGAGTTGGCGGTCATCAGGGCGTACGGGTGGTGGTCGCCGAGGAGTTCGCGCTGGCCGTCCAGGGTCTCCTGGTTGAGCGCCAGGGAGTCGTTGTAGAAGCCCTGGGAGCGCAGCACGTTGGCGACCTGGAAGCGCAGGCTGTAGATCTGGCGCCGCCACAGGCGCTGCTCGCCGGGGTCGGTCTCGGCTTCGGCCCGGCCGGTCCAGCTGGCGTCGAGCTGGCGGCCGAGTTGCAGGGCCTGGTCGAGGTCGACGCGCTTCCACAGGTACCGGACGCGGTCGATGAGCATCTCGCGGACGTCCTTCTCGTCGCAGTCCTGGGCCCGGGAGGGCGTGAGGTGCGGCCAGATGGCTTCCAGGGTGGGCCAGTTGGCGGGGTCGTCGGTGTCGCCGCGGGACGGGCGGGCGTTGACCAGGATGCGGTGCACCTGGTGCATGGCGGTGTTGCGCTCGCTGTCGCTCATGCCGCTGCGGACGACGGCCTGGACCAGCCGGTGGACCTGGAAGGAGTCGGAGCCGGCGTCGGTCTTGGCGAGGGCGTAGCGGCTGACGGCGCGCAGCACCTTGCCGAGCAGGAAGGTGTCGGTGAGTTCCTCGTCGTAGGGGTAGAGCGCGAGGCGCATCTGCTCGGAGAAGAAGAACTGCTTGAGCGAGATCGGCTCGGGGGCGAAGAACGCGCAGAGTTCCAGCAGCCGGACGGCAGCGGGGGACTGTTCGCGGAGCCGGGTGATGGAGACGTTCCAGGTGAGGCCGACGGGGGTGGGGTAGTCGACGGGGGTCTCGCCGGCGGCGAGCACCTTGGTGGCCTCGGCCTTGAGCTGGCTGACGTAGGTGTCGACGGGGGTGCGGGTGGTCTCCAGCCAGGCGGCGGCGACCTCGACGGCGAGCGGCAGGTCGCCGACGGCCTCGGCGACCCGGTCGGCGTCGGCGCGGACCAGACCGCGGACCCGGCGGGTGAGGTGGTCGACGGACTCGGTGCGGTCGAAGACGTCGACGTTGAGCACGCCGGCCTGCCCGGACCAGCCCTGGTTGCGGGAGGTGACCAGGATGTGGCCGGGGCCGTCGGGGAAGAACCGGCGGATCTCGCCGGGCTCGTCGGCGTTGTCGAAGATCAGCAGCCAGTTGGGCGTGGGCAGGCCCTGGCGGAGCGCGTCGCGGGCGGACTGGGCGGCCTCGTTGACGTTCTCGCCGACCCGCAGGCCGAGCCGTCCGGCGAGTTCGGCGAGGCCGACCGCGACGTTCTCGCTCTGCTCCGCGTCGATCCACCACACCAGGTCGTAGTGCGACATGTAGCGGTGCGCGTACTCCAGCGCGACCTGGGTCTTGCCGACGCCGCCGAGGCCGTACAGGGTCTGCGGCGGCGGCAGCACGGCGGTGGTGCCGCCGGCGAGTTGGGCGCGCAGGTCGTCGAGGACCTTGACCCGGCCGGTGAACGAGTGGTTGCGCTGCGGGACTTCCCAGTAGGTGGGCTTGGTGCCGGGGAAGCGCGGCGCGCCGGGGGTGCGGTCGGGCAGCTCGGTCTCGGTGCGGCCGAGGGCGCGCAGCAGGACGGTGGCGGCGGCCTGTTCGTCGCGGCCGATCAGGTCGACCGGGTTGCGGCTGTTGTAGGGCGCGTTGAGGCGCACGTCGGAGACCCGGACCGGGATGAGCTGGCGGCGGGCGCCGGCCGGGTCGGCGAGCACGGTGCGGTCCCACAGCGCCTGGGCCTGCGGGGACTGCAGGTAGGCGGCGGACAGCAGGGCGACGGTCCGGTACGCGGAGTCGATGCCGCGGCCGGTGGCCTCGCGCGGGTTGGCGCCGGCGCCGAGGTCGCGCGGCACGACGCGGTAGCCGGCGTCGGCGAGCAGCGCGGAGATCCAGTCCGCCCAGGCGCGGTCCTCGGGCACGTAGCTGAGGTACAGGTCGGCGGGGGCGGTGGGACGGCGGCGGGCGAAGCCGTCGAGGTGCCGCAGTCTCAGGTCCTCGGGCATCGGCGGGAGTCCGGCGACCCGGCCCTGGGTGATCTCCCGGGTGAGGCGTTCGTTGGCGGCGAGCATGGAGCCGGGCAGGCCGGGCTGGTCGCCGAACGGGGCGAGGATCTCCTCGTACGCGTAGAACGGCCGGTAGGGGATCTCCACACCGGCCCAGTAGCGGGCCAGGTCGGGTTCGCCGAAGCCGGCGGGCAGGCCGCCGAACTTGATCCGGGCGAGCGCCCGGCCGGCGTCGGCCTTCTCCTTCTCGCCCTCGTCGATGCGCATCGGGACGGGCAGGATGCGGATGTCGCGGTCGCCGTAGCGGTCCTCGATGACCCGGGCGATCCGGGAGGCGCCGTCGATGGACTGGTCGCTGAGGGTGAAGCAGACCACCAGGTCGTCGGGCATCTCTACGGTGCAGATGTCGGCGGTGTCGGTGAGTCCGGTGCGGCTGTCGATCAGCACGTAGTCGTAGCGGCGCTTCATGTCGGCGCGCAGCGACTGGATGAAGCGGCGGCCCTGGTAGCGCTCGTAGAGCAGGTCCCAGTCGAGGCGGGCGACGGAGTAGTCGCGGTTCTGCTGGCCGGCGGGGACGAGGTCGATGCGGCCGCCGCCGGGGAAGTGCGGCCAGGCGAGGGAGAGCGCGTGCGGGTGGATCCGGGCGAAGTCCTCGATCCAGTCGGGGTCGCGGTCGACCGGGCGGCGGGCCTCTTCGAGGTAGTCGGCGAACAGGTCCATGATGCCGGTGGTCGCGCCGACGATCTCGGGGTTGAGGAACGGCCGGAAGAACTGGCTCAGGCCGGGGGCCTCCAGGTCCCAGTCGACGACCAGCACCCGGTAGCCGTTGGCGGCCATGATCCAGGCGGTGTTGGCCAGCGCCATGGTGCGGCCGGTGCCGCCCTTGTACGAGTAGAAGGTGACGATCCGTCCGTGGCGGTTCTCCACGGTGGTGTCGCGACGGCGCGCCTGGATCTGCGGGCCCTTCGCCGGCCTCTCGGTCATGACGTTCCCTCCCCCGGGCCCTTGGTGCCCGTCGTGTTCCCGCACGCCGTGCCGCCGGACGGAGTTCCGACCGTCCGGCGTCCTGCTGTCCGCCCGCTCCCGTCTCCGGGCGCGGGCCTAGGGTCCGATGCTGGGTCTGCGGTCCGTGGGCCCGTCGTCGGGGCGGTCGCGGTGGTGCTGTTCGTGGGCCGTGCAGGCCCGCATGACGGCGCGTTCCATCTCGCCGCGGAACTCCTCCAGGCTGCCGGGGGCGCCGGCCGCGGCGTCGTCGCGCAGGCTGGGTTTCTGCAGGGCGCCGCGGCTGACGGCGAGCACGCTGTCGCCGAGTTCGTTGAGCATCCGTTCGTGGTCGCGGCTCTGCTGGTCCTCGCGGTTCCAGGGTTCGATGATGGCCACCGAGCCGAGGTTGCGCCGGTCGAGCCGGCGCACCGCCTCGACCCGCCGCGCGTCCAGGAACGCCCACCGGTCGACCAGCAGTACGCACGGCGCGGACGGGCGTTCGCCGGTCAGCAGGTGCTCCGCCTCCTCCTCGAACTCCCGTACGGTGGGCTGGAATCCCATGTTCCGGGCGACGTCGGCGGCGTCCTGGGCGAGCGGCCGGCTGGAGTCCGGCCGGAACGGCTGCCAGTCGGTGCGCTGTTCGCCGTACCAGGCGCCGCTGCGCTGCGGCGGCAGTTCCGGCTGGCTGTAGGAGAACACCGAGATCCGCACCTTGTCGGCGACGTCCGGCGGGTCGAACGCGGACGGCTGGGACTCGAAGTCGAAGACCTGCCCGGCCGGGATGACGGTCTGTTCGGCGACGTCGACGATCCGCTGGGCGAGCCGCCACACCGCCGTGTGGTACTGCGAGCTGAACGTGGTGATCTTCATCAGCGCGTACAGGCCCTCGGCCGCGTAGTCCTCGCCGAAACTGTCGTGGTTGAACTGCAGTTCACCGGCCACCCGGGGCAGCGGATAGTGGTCCATCGGCACCCACAGCGCCGGCACTATGCCGGTCATCCGCTCGGCCGTGGGGCGCCGCTGGTAGACCGAGCGCCGGGTGAACAGGTGCCACTCCCGGCCGCACGCCTCCGACTTGAAGTACCGCGGCGAGTACAGCGGAACGAACACCCGACAGCTCGCGAGCTCCCTCGACAGCCGCTCGGCCCACTTCTGGCCCTGGTGCATGGAGCGGTCCATGAACCCGATCGGATGCCCGGCGGGCAGGTCGGTGATCTGGAGTATCGCCTCGCACAGGTCCTGGTAGAGCTTCGCCACCCAGAGGTTCGGGTCCGCCGCGCCCCGGGAGTTCACTCTCGGGGTGTGGGCGTAGCTGAGGAAGAAGTACGGCCTCGGTGCTTCCTTCCCCCGGACCGTTGGGCTGTTCACACGCGCCTCCCCCGAGCCCGCCTGTCACCTGTTCCCGAAAGGGACTCAAGTGTAGGAACGGCTGCCGCCGGAATGGAATAGGGCCTTGATCCGATGCTCCGTCAACTCTGCCCGCTCCTGAACCACTTGTCCGCCAGATCGACCGCTTCGCGGATCTGCATCAGGTAGCAGTGCGCGTCGCCGAGCGGCCCTGACTCCAGCGCGTCGCCGAGCCCGCCGGCCAGCACCTCGCCCATCGCCGGGAAGTGCTCGTCCTGCAGCCGGACGCCGGTGAAGCTCCGCCAGCGCCGCGCACCGCCCGGGGTGCGCACCACGCACCGGTACTGCTGCGCCTGCCGGTCCGGCTGCCAGTACTCGAGCAGGTGGAGCGGGGTGCAGCACCACACCGGGACGCCGATCATCAGGCACCGCGCACCGCTCCGGTAGAGCCGCCCGGCGGGCGACTCCTCGCCGAGGTGACTGCGCAGCGGGTGGCGCTCCGTCACCTCCCGGGCCTGCGGGCCGATCGCGGTGAAGGAGGTCTGCGGGTGCCGGCTGCGCAGCGCCCCGGGCAGCAGCCGGACCTCCTCGGCGAGGTGCCCCATGGTGGGCGAGGCGGGGGTGGCGGCGGCGTCCCAGGCGGGCATGGCAGCGTGGTATTTCCGCAGCTCGGCGGGGGTGAGGCCGGCGATCGCGGCCCGGTAGTAGGAGGAGGTGCGGGAATTCTCGGGTGTAGCGGTGTACACGACCAGCGTGCCGTCCGCCCCGAGCGCCTCCCGGAGCGCCCGTACCACCCCGGATGCGCCCTCCGCGACCGGGCCGATCGCCCGCAGCGAGGCCTGGACCAGCAGCGTCTCCCCGGGTCGGACGCCGATCTTGTCGAGGTGCGTGACGAGCTCCGCAACGGAGTACATGAGGCCTCCCACAGCCACGGGTCGGAGCCGCCGACCCCCGACCGGGCGGCCGAATACACCGGATCCCTACCCGGCGTCCCGCCGGTCTCCCGGCATCAGGGGCGAATTCGGGCCACCTGCCGGTCAGTTGCCGCCGATGGCGGCCGCGCGGGCCTGCCACTGGGCGAGGTTCTCGGCGGCGGACTCGCGGGCCGCGGTCTCGGCGGCCGCGCCGACCGGGACGGTGAGCCAGGGCTCGACGGCGGTGCGCATCCCGTCGGTGAAGCGGGTGCCGAGGGGGGTGAGGGCGCCGGAGTCGGCGAGGGTGGCGATCGAGGCGACGGTGTGGGCCCGCCAGGTCGCCAACTGGACCCGGGCGGGCTGGGCGGGGCCGTTGCGCAGCCCGTCGTACGCCCGGACCCGGGTGGCCCAGAACTCGGTCACCGCCAGGTGCGCGTAGGTGCCCTGGAACAGGCCCTCCAGCGGGCGCGGGTCGGGCCGCCACGGGGCGTGGAACAGGCGCGGGTCGGCGCGGTCGTACAGGTCGTGGAAGTCCAGCACCGCGCCCAGCTTGACGTGCTGGAACTCGTGCGCGATCAGCAGCGCGAGGGTGGGCGCGGTGGCGGGCCGGGCGATGCCGACCGCGCCGAAGGCCTGCCGGGCGGCGGCGGACACGTCGCGGCCGGCCGGACCGCGCCGCAGCGGGGTGAGGGTGGACAGGCCGGCCCGGATGCCGGGCGCGTAGCCGGGCAGGTCGCGACCGATCAGCTCCCAGGCCTCGCGCAGCGCCCCGGCCCAGGCCAGGTACTCGGCGTCCGCGAGCCGCTCCTCGACCGGCCACTGGTGGCTGTCGCGCTGCGGGTCGGTGTCCTCCAGGGCGGGCGTCCAGCCGCCGGCCAGGGCGGTGCGCCGCACCGGCTGCCAGTGCGCGTCGGCGGGGGTGTCCGGGCCGATCCGGCGGCCGCCGACGGTGAAGCCGTCGGCGTCGCCGGTCAGCACGGTCTCGCCCGCGCCGCCGACCGACACCCGCCCGAGGGTGGGCAGGTGGACGGCGCCGCCGCGCACCGGCACCGGCAGCTCGAAGGCCCGCCGGGCGCGCACCGCGGCGGCGGCCGCCACCTCGGCCATCCCGCCGAGGTCCCCGCCGCCCTCGCCCTGCAGGCAGCGCACCGCCCAGGCCCGGGTGTACGGGTGGGCGAGCACCGCCTCCAGCGCGGGGGCGTCGTCGGCGTCCAGCGAAGTGACCAGCCCCCAGGCCGGGGAGGCGGCCCCCACGGCCGCCACCAGCCTTCGGGTGAGGCCGAGTTGGGCCCGGGCCAGGGTGCGGACGGTGTCGGCGCCGCCGTACCCGGCGGCGAGCTCGTCGAGCTGACGGTCGGTCAGCACGGCGCCGGGCGCGTCCTGGGCGGGGACGACGGGGGCGGGGGCCATCCGGTCGCGGATGGTGGTGATCAGTCGCATCAGGTCACCGCAGTAGACGGAGGGATTGCGGAAGCCGGAGCCGTCGCCCCGGTAGCGGTGGGCGTACAGGCCGCCGCCGCACGAGCGGACCACGGGGCAGCCGCGGCACTGCTCGGCAAGCCCGGCCAGCCCGGACTGTCGCTCGACCATGCCGGGGTGCTCGGCGACCTGGTCGAGGGTGTGCTCGAACACCGTGAACCCGGTCTCCGGGGCCCCGTCGTAGGCGGTCTTCAGGCTGTCGGCCTGCTCGAAGGAGCCGTCGGTCTCCACCACCACCAGGTCGGCGGGGTCGAGGCCGAGCGACTCGGTGAGGCTGGAGCGGCCGCGCAACGTGCGGTACACCGAGTCGAAGGTCCGCACCGGGACCGGCCGGCCGAGTTCCTCCCAGCGCCGGTGGACCGCCAGCAGCCAGTCGGCGTACGGGGTTTCGCCGAGGCCTTCGGGCCGCTTCGGCGGCTGCTCCCAGGTGGCGTGCGGGAGCAGGAAGTCCACCCGGGGCGGCTCCAGGGCGACCAGCGCGTCCAGCACCGCGACGGGGTCGTTCTCCACGTCGATGGTGCACAGCAGCCCGGCGTACAGGTGCCGGTAGGCGGGTCGGCGCAGCAGCTCGACGGCGGCGAGCACCTTGGCGTGGCTGCTGCGGCCGTCGGCGAACCGGCGGTGCCGGTCGTTGGCGGCCCTGTCGCCGTCCAGCGAGATGCCGACCTTGATGCCGTGGGCGGCGAACAGGTCGAGGAAGCGGGGGGAGAGCAGCACGCCGTTGGTGTGGATGCGCAGGTCGAGGGCGCAGTCGGCGGGCAGGGCGGCGCGCAGCAGCTCGGCGGCGCGGCCGAGCAGGGCGGGCCCGGCGAGCAGCGGTTCGCCGCCGTGCAGCACCACGTGGACGGCGGGGAGCCGGTGGGCGAGGGCGTGTTCGGCGATCCGTTCGGCGGTGCGGGCGAGCACCGCCTCGCCACTGGCGCGGGCCTTGCCGCGCCAACTGGTGTCGGCGTGTTCGTACACGTAGCAGTGGTCGCAGGCAAGATCGCACCGAGCGTGCATCTTGATCACGAACTGCGAGAACGGCACCAGCGGGCGCGGCACGGGAATCGGAGGTGACGTCGCGTCGAATGCGCTCGGTCGTCCGGTCAGATGGAGGAGTTGAAGGCGGCGACGGCCACCGGGCCGGACTCACCGCCCGGAAGGGCTCGCGAGAGCTCGGCGACGAGCTCTTCGGTACCGAGGGAGGCCAGAGCTGCCAGAGAAGGAGCGGACTCCTCGACGCGCGCGCTGTCGGCGGGCTTGGTGGCGGCGACCATGATGACTCGTTTCTGCGCCTGTCGGCGCGAGACAGGCCTCGGCGTCCTGTGCCGAGAATTTCACCCGACCTGACCTTAGCGCCGGTACCCAGGTTTCAGTGGTCCAAACCACCAACTTTTTAGCCCGTAGGAGGGGCAGGTTGCTCCAGCTGGTTGACGCGCAGGGCAACGAACTTGACATTCCGTCAGGGGCAGAGCCGCTCCACCCGCCACCCGTCGCCCTCGGCGACGAAGCGCAGCCGGTCGTGCAGCCGGTTCTCCCGGCCCTGCCAGAACTCGACGGTGCGCGGGACGACCCGGTAGCCGCCCCAGAACGGCGGCACCGGCACCCCTTCGCCCTCCGGGTACCGGGCGGCCAGGTCCGCGTAGCGCTGCTCCAGCACCGCGCGGTCGGCCACCGGGCTGGACTGCTCGCTGGCCCACGCGCCGAGCTGGGAGCCGTGCGGGCGGGTGCGGAAGTAGGCGGCGGTCTCGTCCCGGCCGACCTTCTCCACCCGGCCGCCGATCACCACCTGGCGGGCCAGGCCGATCCACGGGAACAGCAGCGAGGCGTTCGGATTGGCGGCCAGGTCGGCGCCCTTGCGGGAGCCGTAGTTGGTGAAGAACACGAAGCCCCGCGGGTCGTAGCCCTTGAGCAGCACGGTGCGCGAGGACGGCAGGCCCTCGGCGTCGGCGGTGGAGACCACCATCGCGTTGGGCTCGACCACGCCCGCCTCGACGGCCTCGTGGAACCACCGGGCGAACTGCCGGAACGGGTCCTCGGCCAACTGGTCCTCGGCCAGGCCCTCGTGCTGGTAATGCCGGCGCATCACGGTCAGGTCCGGCACCGGCCGCTCCTCGGCCGGCGTGGACAGGGCGCTGGGGTGACTGTGGCGTTCCGCGGTAGGCACGCCAACATCATCCCGTACGACAAGCGCCGAGCGCCGCTACGTCCGCGCAAACACCCGGCGATAAGGTGGCCCGCCACCGCAACCCGACCCGCTGCCCGGGGAATCGTCCGGTTTCCACCGGAGCGCCCCGGAAGATCCGCCGACGATGCCGGAGTCGACAGGGGTTCGAGCGGCCCATGGGGGAAACATCACCGTCGTGGTGTATGGCGCAATGCACTCCGTGCCTGCCACTCTGACACCGAGTGCCAACCACCATCGGTCACCGGCGTGCCGTCCCACCACGGCCGCACGCCGCGTCGGATCACTGAAGGAGCCGTTCTACATGTCGGACTTCGTACCCGGCCTTGAGGGTGTCGTCGCCTTCGAGAGCGAGATCGCCGAACCCGACCGCGAGGGCGGCGCGCTGCGCTACCGCGGGGTGGACATCGAGGACCTGGTCGGTCAGGTCTCCTTCGGCCACGTCTGGGGTCTGCTGGTCGACGGCCGGTTCGCTCCCGGCCTGCCCGCCGCCGAGCCGTTCCCGATCCCGGTCCACTCCGGCGACATCCGGGTCGACGTGCAGTCCGCGCTCGCCATGCTCGCCCCGGTGTGGGGCCTCAAGCCGCTGCTGGACATCTCCGCCGAGCAGGCCCGCGACGACCTCGCCCGGGCCGCCGTGATGGCGCTGTCCTACGTCGCCCAGTCCGCCCGCGGCCAGGGCCTGCCGATGGTCCCGCAGCGTGAGATCGACAAGGCCGGGACCATCGTCGAGCGGTTCATGATCCGCTGGCGCGGCGAGCCGGACCCGAAGCACGTCAAGGCCGTCGACGCCTACTGGACGTCCGCCGCCGAGCACGGCATGAACGCCTCCACCTTCACCGCCCGGGTGATCGCCTCCACCGGCGCCGACGTCGCCGCCGCGCTGTCCGGCGCGGTCGGCGCGATGTCCGGCCCGCTGCACGGCGGCGCCCCGTCCCGGGTGCTCGGCATGATCGAGGAGATCGAGCGCACCGGCGACGCGGCCGGCTACGTGAAGAAGGCCCTCGACAAGGGCGAGCGCCTGATGGGCTTCGGCCACCGCGTCTACCGCGCCGAGGACCCGCGCGCCCGAGTGCTGCGCCGCACCGCCAAGGAGCTCGGCGCGCCGCGCTTCGAGATCGCCGAGGCGCTGGAGAAGGCCGCGCTGGAGGAGCTGCACAACCGCCGCCCCGACCGCGTGCTGGCCACCAACGTCGAGTTCTGGGCCGCCATCATGCTGGACTTCGCCGAGGTCCCCGCGCACATGTTCACCTCGATGTTCACCTGCGCCCGCACCGCCGGCTGGTCGGCGCACATCCTGGAGCAGAAGCGCACCGGCCGACTGGTCCGTCCGGCCGCCCGCTACATCGGCCCCGGCGCCCGCAAGCCGCAGGAGATCGAGGGCTGGGACCAGATCGGCCGCTGACACCCGATCGGATGAACAACTGACGAACCGTCAGCGTCCTTGACGCCGCCACCGGGCGCGCGCACCGCCCCTGACCAGGGGAAGCGCGCGCCCCGGTGAGTGCTGTCCGGTGCCGGGAAGATCACGTCTCAGCGGCCGGACGGGCTTACAGCCGGGCAATTCGGAGCGATAGGCTGCGGGCGTGGCTCAGATTCAGATCCCCGCCGACAATCTGCCCAACGACGGCCGCTTCGGCTGCGGCCCCTCCAAGGTGCGCCCCGAGGCCCTGAGTGCCCTCGCCGCCACCGGATCCTCCCTGCTGGGCACCTCCCACCGTCAGGCCCCGGTCAAGAACATCGTCAAGCGCGTCCGCGAGGGCGTCGCCGAGCTGTTCTCGCTGCCCGAGGGCTACCAGGTGGTGCTCGGCAACGGCGGCTCCACCGCGTTCTGGGACATCGCCGCGTTCGGGCTGGTGCGCGAGAAGTCGCAGCACCTGAACTTCGGTGAGTTCTCCTCCAAGTTCGCCTCCTCCGTGAAGGCCGCCCCGTGGCTGGCCGAACCGACCGTCATCAAGACCGAGCCGGGCACCCACCCGCTGCCGGTCGCCGAGGCGGGGGTGGACGTCTACGCGCTCACCCACAACGAGACCTCCACCGGTGTGGCGATGCCGATCCGCCGCCCCGAGGGCGCGGACGCCGGCTCGCTGGTGCTGGTCGACGCCACCTCCGGCGCCGGCGGCCTGCCCGTCGACATCCGCGAGACGGACGTCTACTACTTCGCCCCGCAGAAGTCCTTCGCCTCCGAGGGCGGCCTGTGGCTGGCCACCTTCTCCCCGGCCGCGCTGGAGCGCGCCGCGGAGATCGCCGGCTCCGGCCGGTACATCCCGCCGTTCTTCGACCTGCCGACCGCGATCGACAACTCCTCGAAGGACCAGACGTACAACACCCCGGCCATCTCCACCCTCTTCCTGCTGGCCGACCAGCTGGAGTGGATGAACGGCCAGGGCGGCCTGGACTGGGCTGTGTCCCGCACCGCCGAGTCCTCCTCGATCCTGTACGCGTGGGCCGAGAAGTCCTCGTACGCGCAGCCCTTCGTCGCCAAGGCCGAGGAGCGCTCGCAGGTCGTCGGCACCATCGACTTCGACGAGTCGGTGGACGCCGCCGCGGTCGCCAAGGCACTGCGTGCCAACGGCATCGTGGACACCGAGCCGTACCGCAAGCTCGGCCGCAACCAGCTGCGCATCGCGATGTTCCCGGCGATCGACCCGGCGGACGTCGAGAAGCTCACCGGCGCGATCGACTACGTGGTCGAGCACCTGAACGGCTGACACACCCGTCGCCCCGCGAAGGCCCCGGTCCGCGGACCGGGGCCTTCGCTCATGCCGCGTTCGGGCCGAACCGGCCGAGGAAGCGGCCGGTGAACAGGTCGACGCCCTTGAACTCCGAGACCATCGCGGTGGGCGCGACAGCCGCGCCGTCCGGGTCGCGCTCACCGACGAGGGCAGCGAACTCGCCGAACGCTTCTACGCCGACGCCTGCCGCAGGATCGACGGCCTGCCCGCCGGGCTGACCGCCGAGCAGCGCGAGACGCTGGCCGCGCTGCTCGGCCGGGTGGTGCTGGACAACGAGGCCCCGGTGGTCTTCGTCGAACCCGACCGGGCCTGACGCGTCGCCTACCAGGCGTAGGCCTCCGGCGCGGGGCCGCCGCCGTTCGGGCCGGGCGGCGGGAACAGCCGGTCCAGCTCGGCCAGCAGCGCCGCGTCCAGCTCAAGGTCGAGGGCGGGCAGGGAGCCGTCCAGTTGGGCCGCCGTGCGCGGTCCGATGATCGGGCCGGTGACGCCCTCCTGGGCGAGCAGCCAGGCCAGGCCCACGTGCGCCGGGTCGGCCCCGGCCGCGGCACAGAGCTTCTCGTACGCCTCGATGGTCGCGCCGTGCTCGGCCAGTGCCGCCGCCGAGTGCCCGCTGCCGCCGCGCGCCGCCGTCCCCTCGCGCCGCTTGCGCAGCACCCCGCCGAGCAGCCCGCTGTTCAGCGGGCCCCACGGGATCACGCCGATGCCGTAGTGCCGGGCGGCGGGCAGCACCTCCAGCTCCGCCCAGCGGGTCATCAGGTTGTACCTGGACTGCTCGGCGACCAGCCCGAGGAAGTGCCGCTCGCGGGCCGCCTCCTGGGCCTGCGCGAGGTGCCAGCCGGCGAAGTTCGACGAGCCGAAGTACAGCACCTTGCCCTGCTGCCGCAGGACGCCGAACGCCTCCCAGACCTCGTCCCACGGCGTGTGCCGGTCGATGTGGTGCATCTGGTACAGGTCGATGTGGTCGGTGCCGAGCCGGCGCAGCGAGTCCTCGCAGGCCCGCCGGATGTGCAGCGCGCTCAGCCCGCCCTCGTTCGGGCGGCTGCCGGTCGGGATGTACACCTTGGTGGCCAGCACCGTCCGCTCGCGGCGCTCCGGCGAGCCGGCGAACCAGCGGCCGATGATCTCCTCGGTCGAGGTCTCCCCCGGCCGGGTGCCGTAGACGTTCGCGGTGTCGAAGAAGTTGATGCCGTGCTCGTGCGCCCGCGCCATGATCGCGTGGCTGTCCTGCTCGGAGGTCTCGGTGCCGAAGTTCATCGTGCCGAGCACCAGCCGGGACACCCTCAGCCCACTGCGGCCGAGCCGGGTGTACTCCATGGAAATCCGCCCCCTGCGTCGCGGCGGGCCCCACGGTCGGGCCCGCGTCGCGCCCCACCCTACGGATCGGCCGACCGCGAACCGGCCCCGTCGCCCGAACCGGGCGGGGCCTACTTCTGCACGAGGGCGCTGATGATCACCACGGCGAGCAGCAGGACGAACGCGCCGGTCACGATCCGCATACGGGTCTTCGGGTCCACGCTTCGAGACTAGTCGGTCGCCCGGCCTACCCCTGCCCCGGCCCCTCCCCGGCGGGCAGGGCATCGCCCCGGTACTCGCGCTGCCGGAAGACCGTCGGGGCGACGCCGACCCGGCGGGTGAACAGGCGGGTGAAGTACGCCGGGTCCTGGTAGCCGACCCGGCGGGCCACCGCGGAGACCGGCAGTTCGCTGGCCGCCAGCAGGTGCTTGGCCTCGTTCAGACGGACAGTGAGCAGGTACTCCTTCGGGCTGGTCGCGCCCTGGGCGCGCACCGCGCGACGCAGTTCCTCCACGCCCATGCCGACCCGCCGGGCGTGCTCGGCCACCGACATCGGCAGGCAGGCGTCCCGGCGCAGCACCTCCATCACCGGCGCGCCCTCCGGGCCCAGGTCGGCCCGGTGCCGGTGCAGCTCCACCAGCAGCTCGTGGACCGCCGCGGACGCCTCCGCCCCCGCCGTCGGCCCGCCCCGGCGGCAGACCGCGGCGATCCGGGCGATCACCCGCTGCGCGCCCTCCGCGGAGTCCAGCGGCACCACCTCGGCCTCCGGCAGCAGCCCCAGCTCGGCGTACCCGGCGGTGCCCGCGCCGGTGAAGTCCACGAAGGACTCCGCCCAGCCGTCCCCGTCCGGCCCGTAGTGGTGCGGCACCCCCGGCCGCAGCCACAGCACCGCGGGCGCCGCCACCGGCAGCCGCCGGCCGCCCGGCGGCGCGTACCAGCCGCGCCCCGAGCCGACCACCACCGCCACCCAGTGGTCCAGCACCCGCGGCCCGACCACCGGCAGCCGTCCGCGCTGCAGGCCCACCCCGAGGCACGCCAGGCCGGTGCGCAGCTGCGCCGGCCCGGGCGTCAGGTAGTGCCACCAGCGCTCCATCGTCCTCCGTCCTCGGATTCCTTCCCGGACAAGTCCAACACGCCGTCCCGCTTTGTCCATGGTCCGGGCCGGTGCCTTCTTGCAGGCTGGGGGCATGCTCACCTACGACTCGACCGGCTTCCGCCTCGACGGCCGCCCGCTGCGCATCCTCTCCGGCGCGATGCACTACTTCCGCACCCGCCCCGAGCAGTGGCCCGCCCGCCTCGCCGCGCTGCGCGCGATGGGGCTGAACACCGTCGAGACGTACGTGCCGTGGAACCTGCACGAGCCCTCCCCCGGCCGCTTCGAGCGCCTCGACGAACTGGGCGCGTTCCTCGACGAGGCGCACCGCCAGGGCCTGTGGACGATCGTCCGGCCCGGCCCGTACATCTGCGCCGAGTGGGACAACGGCGGCCTGCCCGGCTGGCTGACCGCCAAGGTCGGCCGCCGGGCCCGCACCAGCGACCCCGAGTACCTGGCCGCCGTCGACGCCTTCTTCGACGTCCTGCTGCCGCAGGTCGTCGACCGCCAGTGGGGACGGCCCGGCGGCACCGTGCTGATGGTCCAGGTCGAGAACGAGTACGGCTCCTTCGGCAGCGACCGGGTCTACCTCGACCACCTGGCCCGCGGCCTGCGCGAGCGCGGCGTCACCGTCCCGCTGTTCACCTCCGACGGCCCCGAGGACCACATGCTCGGCGGCGGCACCGTCCCCGGCATCCTGGCCACCGTCAACTTCGGCTCCGACCCGGAGACCGCGTTCGAGACGCTGCGCCGCCACCGCCCCCAGGACCCGCCGTTCTGCATGGAGTTCTGGAACGGCTGGTTCGACCACTGGGCCAAGCCCCACCACACCCGGGACACCGCCGACGCCGCCGACTCCCTCCGCCGCATCCTCGCCGCCGGCGGCTCCGTCAACCTGTACATGGCCCACGGCGGCACCAACTTCGGCACCACCGCCGGCGCCAACCACGAGGACGCGCCGTTCAACTCCACCGACTGGACGCACTCCCCGTACCAGCCGACCACCACCTCCTACGACTACGACGCCGCCCTCGACGAACGCGGCCTGCCCAGCGCCAAGTTCGACGCGTTCCGGCAGGTCATCGCCGACTTCGCGGCCGAGAACCCCTCGCTGGTGCACTACTTGGACGACCGGGTCGCCGAGCTGCCCGCCGCGGCTCCGGTCCTGGGCGGACGTGACGTCGCGCTCACCGAGATCGCCGAGCTGCCGTTCGGGGACGCCGTCGCCTCCCCCGTGCCGCCGCTGTTCGAGGAACTAGGGCTGGAGCAGGGCCTGGTCCGCTACACCACGACCGTGCCCGCCATCAGCGACGCCCAGCCGCTCACCGTCGAAGGCCTGCGCGACCGGGCCGCCCTCAAGGTGGCCGGCAAGCACGCCGCCTCGCTCGAACGCGGCGTCGCCGCGGAGAGCGTCACCGCGACCGGCGGCGACCAGGTCACCCTGCTCGTCGAATCGCTCGGCCGGGTCAACTACGGCCCGCTGGTCGGCGAGACCAAGGGCATCACCGGCGTCCGCCACGAACGCCAGTACCTGCACGGCTGGCACGCGCAGCCGCTCGCCCTCGACCCGCTGCCCCCCACCACCGCCTACGCGGCGGGCGACCCCGGCCCCGAGCTCCTCGCCCGCGGCACCCTCCACCTGGACGCCACCGGCGACACCTTCCTCGCCGTCCCCGACGGCGACCACGGCTACCTGTGGGTCAACGGCTTCCTCCTCGGCCGCTACGACCGCCGGGGCCCCCAGGTCACCCTCTACTGCCCGCAGCCGCTCCTCCACGAGGGCGCCAACACGCTCACCCTGCTGGAACTCGGGCAGGCGTCGCCGTCCCGCATCGAGCTCCGCGAGGCACCCAACCTGGGGTGACATCAGGTGGGCACGGGGAACTGCGCGACAAGCGCACGCCACATCCGCAAGGTCGCGATCACGTGCACGTCATTGTCCCGCGTCGCGATCTTGCGGCGGGGTGCGTTCCCCTTCGCGCAGTTCCCCGCGCCCCTGTTCTCCCATCCGCCAGCTCTCGACGACGCTGTACCGGGCCGGGCCGAACCCCGTCTCGCTGCGCATCAGGTGGATCCGTCCGGCCTCCCACTCCGTCCCCCGGAAGTGGTTCATCGCGTCTGCCATCGCCTGCATCCCGCCCGCCCGGTGATGGCTGCGGGCCAGGGTCAGGTGGGGGTGGAAGGGGTGGTCGTCCGTGATGTCGAGTGCGTCGCGGACGGCGTCGGCGAGGCGGCGCAGGGATGAGGTCTCGCCCTTCACGCCGCACCACAGGACGCGGTCGCCGAACGTCCCGCCGCCGGCCAGCCGCAGGCGGAGTCCCGGGTGGTCGGCCGCGACGGTCGCCAACTTCTCGGAGAGCTGCGGGACTTCGTCCGCGGGGACGTCGCCCAGGAAGGCCAGGGTGAGGTGCCACCCGGCCGTCTCGCTCCAGCGCAGGCGGTCCGCTCCGGGGAGTTCTCGCAGCGAAGCCGTCGCGGCGGCGAGTTCCTCGATGGCGCGGGTGGGCGGGTTCACGGCGACGAAGAGCCTCATTCCGTCATCCTGCCCTACCGTCCGATGCCCGCCACCGGATAGAACAGAGGCCATGCGTATCCGCACCGGAGGTCCCGACTCCGCTCCCGCCCTGCTCGCACTCATCGACGGCGCGGTCGCCTGGCTGACCGCGCAGGGCCGTACCGGCCAGTGGGGGTCGGTGCCGTGGTCGCAGCGTCCGGAGTCGGTGGCGCGGGCCGAGCAGGCGTGTCGTGAGCAGTTGGTCCGGGTCGCCGAGCGGGCGGCCGGCGGGGGCGACCCGCTGGGGGTGTGCGTGCTGTCGGAGGAGGCTCCGTCGTACGCCCCGCCGGCGCCGGAGCGGGAGTTGTACGTGCGCTGGCTGGTCACCGACCGGGCGCACAGCGGGTCCGGCATCGGCTCGGCGCTGATCGCGGACGCCCTGCGGGAGGCCCGGGCCCGCGGCATCGAGCTGCTGCGGGTGGACTGCTACGCGGGCGGCGACGGCCGGCTGGTCGAGCAGTACGAGCGGCTGGGGTTCACCCGGTCCGCCACGTTCACCGTCGACCAGCCGGCCGGCCCGTGGCCGGGCCAGGTGCTGGAGCAGCGCGTCCCGCGGGACTAGCAGGCGGTCGCCAGGTCGTCCTTCTGCACCACCGAGAACACCCGGCCGCGGGCCCGCACCGGGTGCAGGTCGAGCCGGAGGCGCAGGCCGCCGATCCGGCCGAGGACCAGGGCGACCACGCCGGCGGCCGCGGCGGAGACCAGGCCGCAGGCGAGCAGGCCGAGACGGGGTCCGTACTGGGCGGTGATCCAGCCGACCAGCGGGGCGCCGATCGGGGTGCCGCCGGTGAAGACCAGGACCAGCAGGCCCATGACGCGGCCGCGCATCTCGGGGTCGGTGCCGAGCTGGAGCGCCGAGTTGACCGAGGTGTTGAAGGTCAGACCGAAGATGCCGATCAGGGTGAGCAGCAGCGCGAACGTCCAGTAGCCGGGTGCGAACGCGGCCATGATCTCCAGCGCGCCGAAGGCCAGCGCCGCGAGGACCAGGCGGCGCAGCCGGGGTGCGCCGCGCCGTGCGGCGAGCAGCGCGCCGGTGAGCGAGCCGACCGCCATGGCGGTGTTGAGCAGGCCGTACGCGCCCGCGCCGACGTGGAAGGTGTCGTGCGCGAAGCCGGCGAGCAGGGTCGGGAAGTTGAACCCGAAGGTGCCGATGAAGCCGGCCAGCACCATCGGCCAGAGCAGTTCGGGCCGTTCCCGGACGTAGCGCAGGCCCTCGCGGAGCTGTCCGCGTTCGCGGGCGATCCGCTCGACGGGGCGCAGTTCGCTGCTGCGCATGGCGAGCAGGCCGCCGATGACCGCGGCGAAGGACAGTGCGTTGACCGCGAACGCCCAGCCGCTGCCGACCGCGGCGATCAGCGCGCCGGCCACGGCGGGGCCGACCAGTCGGGCGGTCTGGAAGTTGGCGGCGTTCAGGCTGACCGCGTTGGCGAGGTCCTTGGCGGGGACCATCTCGCTGACGAAGGCCTGCCGGGTCGGGTTGTCGACGACCGTGACCAGGCCGAGCAGCAGCGCGAACAGGTAGACCACGCCGGCCGTGACGGCGCCGGTGATGGTGAGCAGGGCGAGGCCGGCGGCGAGCAGGCCCATCGCGCCCTGGGTGGCGATCAGCAGGCGGCGCTTGGGCAGCCGGTCGGCGAGGACGCCGCCCCACAGGCCGAGCAGCAGCATGGGCAGGAACTGCATGGCGGTGGTGATGCCGACCGCGAAGGGGCTGCCGGTGAGGCTGAGGACCAGCCAGTCCTGGGCGATGCGCTGCATCCAGGTGCCGGTGTTCGAGACGACCTGACCGGCGAAGTAGTACCGGTAGTTGCGGATGCGCAGGGACGAGAACATCCCTCCCGGGCGGGTGAACCGGCCCGGCGAAGCGGCGGGGGTCTCCGCCGCGGTGCGTTCCTCGGGGTCGTCGTCGCCGCTGCCCGGCAGGCCCGCGGGGGCGGGCGCCTGGCTCTGCGCGGCGGGTGCGCCGGTGGGCGCGGGTTCGGCGGCGGCCGCCTCGTCGGCGAACGGCTCGTCGGTGCGCTGCCCGGTGGGACGGGCGGTGATGCGTCGGGGGTCGGTGCGGAAGTCGGTGCGGATGGTCGCGGTGCGGATCGCGGCGGCGCGGGCGGCCGGCGGTGTCACAGTGGTCTCCCCTCGACGCGCCGCGACCGTTTCGACGGCCGCGGCGCGGTGTGTGGCGCTGGTGGGTGCTGCGGTGATGCGGTTCTCCTTCGTTCGCCCTGAGACGGTGGCCGGTCGGCCTACAGGTGGGCCAGTTTGTAGAGCACGGGCGCGGCGGCTTTCAGCCGCTCCCACTCGTCCTCGTCGAGGCCCTCGGCGAGCTCCGCCAGCCAGGCGTTGCGCCGCCGACGGGACTCGTTGAGGATCTGCTCGGCCTGTTCGGTGCTGCTGACCACCACCTGTCGGCGGTCCTCCGGGTGCGGCTCGCGCCGTACCAGGCCCTTCTCCTCCAGCATCGCGATGATCCTGGTCATGGAGGGCGGCTGGACGTGCTCCTTGCGCGCCAGCTCGCCGGGCGTCGCCTTGCCGCAACGGGCAAGCGTGCCGAGCACTCCCATCTCGGTGGGGCTCAGCGACTCCTCGACCCTCTGGTGTCGCAACCGTCGGGCCAGGCGCATCGCGGACGACCGCAGCTGGCTGACCGCCACCAGGTCGTCCTCGGACATCTCGGGCATGTCCTTAGCCTACGTCATTACCAAAGCTAAAGAAAATTGATTTCGATCACGCCCGTCCGGGGGCGGTCGGGGCCGTCCCGGCGGTCAGTCCGCGCTGAGTTGGAAGGCCAGCCGGCCGAAGCGCAGGCGGTCGCCGGGGCGGACGACGGTGCTGCCGGCCAGGCGGCGGTCGTTGACGTAGGTGCCGTTGCTGGAGCCGAGGTCGTAGAGCACCCAGTCGCCGCCCTCGAAGCGCAGTTCGGCGTGCCGGCGGGAGACGGTCGCGTCGCCGAGGCGCAGGCCGGAACCGATCATCCGGCCGATCAGCAGCCGGCCGACGGCCGGGGCGGGCAGCTGCAGGCGGGTGAGCTGCTCGGCCTGCCAGGTCTGCCGCAGCCGGACGTTCAGCGCGGAGACCTTGGCGACGCTGCGCAGCAGCAGTCGGGAGACCGGGCCGTAGGTGCGCAGGTCGGCGACGACCTCGGCGAGTTCGGCGCGGCTGCGGGCGGTGAGCACCAGTTCCATCCGGCGGATGAAGGTGTCGTGGGAGAGCCGGCCGCTGCCGACGCCGTCCCGCAGGACTTCCAGCGCGCTGTCCCGCTCGCCCTGCGAGGGGCGGGCCAGTCCGGTGCCGAACTCCTGAGCGCTCATGGCGCGATTGTCGGCCGGGCGGGGCGCGACTGTCCAGCAGGTGGTGCGCCCCCGATCGTCACAGTCCTCAACTGCGCCCCCACCGGGCCTCTTTCGGCGAATTGACAGTCAACTCGCCCACCCCGCAAGGCCCCTCCTGGCAGGATCCGGCGCAGCACGATCCACCGCACGAGGGAGCACCGCCATGCCCGTGATCGCCGTGACCGGGCACATGGACCTCACCCCGGCCACCGCCCACGCGGTGCGCGCCGCCCTCGACGCCCTCCTCGCGCCTTACCCGACCGGGGAGTTGACGGGCGTGTCGTGCCTCGCGCCGGGCGCCGACACGCTGTTCGCGGACGCCGTCCTGGCCCGCGGCGCCCGACTGGTCGCCGTGCTGCCGAGTCCGTCCTACCCCGGTCCGGGGGCCGGGTCCGACTTCGCCCGGCTGCGGGCCGCCGCCGACCGGGTGCTGGTGCTGCCCGCGGCCGTGCTCGACGACGCCGCCTACGTCGCCGCCAACGTCGAACTGCTCGCGCTGGCGGACGAGTTGGTCGCGGTCTGGGACGGCGGGCCGGGCAACGGCCCGGGCGGGACGGCCGACATGGTCGCCGCCGCCCGGGCCGCGGGGATACCGGTGCGGGTGATGTGGCCGTCCGGCGCGGCCCGCGTCGGACGCTGAACCCGCCCGGGGGTTCCGGGCGGGTTCGGGCCGAACGCCGAACACCGCACGGCGAGCGCCGAACGGCGTTACGGCTAACGGCGTTACGGCTCCAGGCGGTTCGGGCCGCGGAACAGGAAGACCGCGTCCCGGATCGACGGCAGCCCGAGTGCCAGCATCAGCACCCGGCCGAGGCCCAGTCCGAAGCCGCCGTGCGGGGGCATGCCGTAGCGGAAGCAGTCCAGGTAGCGGCCGAGCGCGCCCTCCGGGCTCGCGTCCATGCCCTTCTCCCGGGCCTGCGCGACGAGTTGGCCGTGCCGGTGCTCGCGCTGCGCGCCGGTGGTGATCTCCACGCCCTTCCACAGCAGGTCGAAGGAGTCGGTGACGCCCGGGTCGTCGGCGGGCCGGCGGTGGTAGAACGGCCGTACCGAGGCCGGGAACCGGGTGACGAACACGAACTCGTGCCCGTACTCCTCGGCGACCAGCGCGCAGAGCAGCCGCTCGCCCTCCGGGTCCAGGTCCTCCCGGACGCCCTCCCGGTCCCAGCCGGCGGCCCGCAGCTTCGCCGTCGCCTGCGCCATGGTCAGCCGGGGGAAGGGGAGTTCGGGCACCACGACGCGGGTGCTGCCGCACTGCTCGATCTGCTCGCCGTGCCGTTCGGCGACCCGCTCCAGCACCCGGTGCAGCATCCGCTCAAGGAAGGACATCACGTCCTCGACGGCGTCGATCCACGCCAACTCGACGTCCACGCCGGTGAATTCGGTGGAGTGCCGGGAGGTGAAGGAGGGCTCGGCGCGGAACACCGGGCCGATCTCGAAGACCCGGTCGATGCCGGCGGCGATCGCCATCTGCTTGTAGAACTGCGGCGATTGGGCGAGGTACGCCGTCCGGTCGAAGTACCCGACCCGGAACACCTCGGCGCCGGACTCGGAGGGCGTGCCCATCAGCTTCGGCGTGTGCAGTTCGGTGCAGCCCTCCTCGGCCGCGACCTCGCGCATCGCCTGCTCGACGGTGGTCTGCACCTCGAACACCAGCCGCCGCTGCGGGCTCCGCAGGTCCAGGAAGCGCCAGTTCAGCCGCTGTTCCGGCCCGGTCCCGGCGTCGATCGGCAGGCCGGGTTCGGCGGCCGAGACCACCTCGATCCGCTCCGGCACGATCTCCAGGCCGCCGAGCTTGACGATCGGGTTGGCGACCACCTTCCCGGTGATCTCCACAGCCGACTCCGGGGTCAGGCCGCGCAGCAGCTCGTCCAGCCGGTCCCCGTCACCCCCGCGCCGGTGGGTCACCTGCACCATTCCGGTGTGGTCCCGCACCACCACGAACTGCACTCTGCTCTGCAGCCGCAGCGTGTGCACCCACCCCTTGACCGTCACCGTCGAGTCCACCGCGGACCCCAACGCACCGACGAGGGTTCGTACCATGATCAGCAACTCCCTGGGTTGCGGACGCGTTGTTCGCGCCACAAGAAGAGCGGTAAACAGCCGCCCGAGGACGCGCCCACGGTAGCCGCCCGCCCACCCGCCACACCTCCGGTTTTCCCGGCCGAGACACCTCCCCGGGCCTCCGCAGCGGCCGTAGGATGGCCCGACTCGGCTGTGGCAAGGGGGAGTTGACGGCCGACCGGCGATACGTGTGCAGCTGGGGAGGTCGCCCGATGGGCGAGGACGCATGGGACCGGCCGACGGTGCGGCCGCAGACCCTGGAAGGGCTGATCGACCTGGTCGGCCACCAGATCGAGGTGGCGACGCTGCCCCGGGCGCAGACGCCCGTCCGGCAGCTGGTGGTGTACGACCCGCTCGACCGGCCGATCGGCCGGGGCGACCTGGTGGTCGCCGCCGGCCTCGACTCGGACAGCGCCGAGGCCGAGAACCTGCTGCGCACCGCCGGGGCGGCCGAGGCCGCGGGCGTGGTGCTGCGCGAGAACCGCAACCCCGACCGCAAGCAGCAACTGGCGGCGCTCGCCGAACAGGCCGGGACGGCGCTGCTGTTCCGCGCCACCTGGATGACCTGGCCGCGACTGATCAACACCCTGGGGGCCGCCGCAGCGATCGGCCCCGTCCCCGACAGCGCCAATGTGCCGCTCGGCGACCTCGGCAAGCTGGCCCGGCTGATCGCCGCCCAGGTGCAGGGCGCGGTGACCATCGAGGACCCCGACTCCCGGGTCCTCGCGCACTACGCGGAGAGCGCCGAACTCGACCCGATCCGGATCCACACCATCTCCACCGGGCAGGTCCCCGAGGAACGGCGCCGGGCGATGACCGAGGACGGCTTCTTCAAGGAACTCTGGTCCAGCAAGAAGGTGTTGCACCGCCGCGCCACCGACCGGATCCCGGAGCGGATGGCGGTGGCGGTCCAGGTCGGCGACGAACGCCTCGGCTCGATCTGGGTCGCCGCGCTGAACGGGCGCACCCTCCAGGACAGCGCCGTCGACGCCCTGCAGGTCGCCGCCCGGCTGGCCGCCGCCCACCTGCTGCACCACCACTCCCGGCACCACGGCCACAGCGAACTGCTCGCCGAGGCCACCCGCGCGGTCCTCGACGGCCGCGGCTCCGGCGCCCTGCTCGCCCGGCACAGCGGCCTGCCCGCCGACAGCCGCTGCGCCGTCCTCGCCGTCGGCGTCGACGGCCCCCTCGACGACGACCTGCGGGTCCGGCTGGCCCGGCACGCCGGCTGGCACCCCGCCGGACCCGGCCGCAGCTCCCTGCTGCTGCCCTGCGAGCGCGGCGTGCTGATCCTGCTGGCCGGCCTCGCCGCCGACCCGCCCACCGCCGAACTCCAGGTCGCCGACTACGGCCACCGTCTGGCCGCCGACCTGACCGCCCATCTGAAGACCCGCGTCCTCGTCGGCCTCGGCCCCGTCCAGGACCGCCTCGACCACGCCTCCCGCTCCCGCGAGTCCGCCGAACTCGCCCTCAGCGGCCTGCTGTTCGGGCGCGCCGCGCTCGACCACGCCACCGTCGACGAGGTCGCCGACGCGGTGGCCCTGTGGCACGTCCTGGAGACCCTGCGCGACCTGCCGCTGCCGGTCCGGACCTCGGTGTTCCGGCTGGTCGAGGACGCCGGGCAGAAGGGCGACCGCAGCCTGTTGGACGCCCTGCGCGCCTACCTGGAGAACTCCGGCGAACTCGGCCGCGCCGCCGACTCGTTGGGCGTGGCCCGGACCACCTTCTCCGACCGCTTCCACAAGAAGGTCCTGAAGATCGCCCGCCTGAAGGTCGCCGATCCGGACGCCCGCCTGCTCGCCCACCTCCAACTGCGGCTGCTGGACCACGAGTCCGGCCGGACCACCGCGCCCTGACACCGTTTCGGACCGCCGAATCCGTGCCCGGACACCGATTCGCCCCCGCCCGCCCGCCGCCCGTCCGCCCGCACACCCCCGACCCGCCCGGACCGTCGCCCCGCACCGGCCCCACCCGAACGGGCACGGCCCGCGGTGCGCGCGCCCGTCGCACCCGCCGAAACCCGGCGCGGCGGGCACAGACACGGCGGCACCCCGAACCGCACGCTGGAACCACGGCCCGGAACGCCATCGGGCCCGGTCCCCTTCCTGCCGACCTCGCGCGGAGCGTGCCCCATGACCGACCACCAGCCCCTGATCGGCGCCGAGCGCCGCGAACTCATCCTCCGCGCCGCCGTCCGCGACGGCCTGCTCGACCCGGAGGACACCCCGCTGGCCGCCTTCCTCGACCTGGACGCCGTCACCGAGACCGTGGCCGCGCTGCACGCCGCCTTCCCCGCCCGGCTCGACGTGCTGCACGCGTTCGCCGCCAAGGCCAACCCGCTCGGACCGGTGCTGCGCCGGCTGCGCGGCCTCGGCATGGGCTGCGAGGTCGCCAGCCCCGGCGAGTTCGCGCAGGCCCTGGCGGCCGGCTTCGCACCCGACCGGATCGTGCTGGACTCCCCCGCCAAGACCCGCCGTGAACTGGCCCTCGCGCTGGACCTCGGCGTCGCCGTCAACCTCGACAACTGGCAGGAACTCGCCCGCGTCGACGAGCTGCTGGCCGGCCGCCCCACCACGTCCCGGATCGGCGTCCGGATCAACCCGCAGGTCGGCGGCGGCAGCATCGCGGCGATGAGCACCGCCACCGCCACCTCCAAGTTCGGCATCCCGCTGGCCGACCCCGGCAACGCCGACCGGCTGGTCGACGCCTTCCGCGCCCGCCCCTGGCTGACCTGGCTGCACTGCCACATCGGCTCCCAGGGCGTGGACCTGTCCCGGATGGCGGCCGGCGTCGGCGCGACCGTCGACTTCGCCGAACGCGTCAACCGGGAACTGGGCCGCCGCCAGGTCACCGGCATCGACCTCGGCGGCGGCCTGCCGGTCAACTTCGCCGACGACCGGATCACGCCCGGCTGGGACGCCTACGTCGAGCAGCTCCGGCACCACGCCCCCGCGCTGTTCGGCGGCGACTACCGGCTGGTCACCGAGTTCGGCCGGTCCGTGCTGGCCAAGGCCGGCTTCCTCGCCTCCCGGATCGAATACACCAAGACGGCCGGCGGCCGGGCCATCGCCGTCGGCCACGCCGGCGCCCAGGTCGCCACCCGCACCGTCTTCATGCCCGACAGCTGGCCGCTCCGGATCACCGCCCACTCCCCGTCCGGCGCCGCCAAGCAGGGCCCGCTCGTCCCGCAGGACGTGGCCGGCCCCTGCTGCTTCGCCGGCGACCTGGTCGCCCGCGCCCGCCCGCTGCCCCTGCTGGAGCCCGGCGACCTGGTCTGCCTCCTCGACACCGGCGCCTATTACGCCAGCCACCACTTCAGCTACAACTCCCTCCCCGAACCCCCCGTCCACGGCGCCCGCACCGACTCCACCGGCGCCGTCCGGTTCGAGACCCTCCGCCCCGCCCAGACCGTCGACGACCTGGTCACCCGCACCCTCGGCTGACCCACCGCCCGAAAGGAGAACCGTCCATGCCCCGCACCCGCCCCTCCCCGCCCGCCGACCGCACCATCCTGATCGTCGTCGTCCTCGTCCTCACCACCACCCTCCGCCTCACCGGCGACCTCGACCCCCTCCCCCTCCTCACCACCGCCGCCCTCCTCGCCCGCCGCCTCGCCCCACGCTGACCCGCCCCCGGGAGACAGCAGACGGCCCTCCCCCGCAGTCGCGGGAGAGGGCCGTCGGGCGACCTGGGGGTCAGAGCAGGCCGAGGGCCGGCATCAGGTAGTAGAAGGCGAAGACCGCGGCGACGCAGTACATCGGGATCGGGACGGTGCGGGCCCGGCCGGCCACCACGCGGAGGAGGCAGAAGGCGATGAAGCCGAAGCCGATGCCGTTGGTGATGGAGTAGGTGAACGGCATCATCGCGATGGTGAGGAAGGCCGGCATCGCGATGGTGTAGTCGGACCAGTCGATGTCCTTGATGGAGTTCGCCAGGATCAGGAAACCGACGGTGACCAGCGCGGGGGTGGCGGCCTGGGCCGGGACCATGGTCGCGAGGGGGGTGAGGAAGAGGGCGACCATGAAGAGCGCGCCGGTGACGACGGAGGCGAAGCCGGTGCGGGCGCCCTCGCCGACGCCGGCGGTGGACTCGACGAAGCAGGTGTTCGCGGAGGAGGAGGTCGCGCCGCCGGCCGCGGTGGCGATGCCGTCGATCATCAGGACCTTGTTGATGCCGGGCAGGTCGCCCTTCTCGTCGAGCAGGTGGGCCTCGTCGGCGACGCCGAGGATGGTGCCCATCGCGTCGAAGAAGCAGCTCATCAGCACGGTGAAGACGAACAGGATGCCGGTCAGCACGCCGACCTTGGAGAAGCCGCCGAACAGGCTGACCTGGCCGACCAGGCCGAAGTCGGGAGTGGCGACGGGGTTGCCGGGCCAGGCCGGGACGGTGAGGCCCCAGTGCTCGGGGGCCAGGTCCGCGAACTGCTGGATGATCACGGCGGCGGCGGTCATCACGGCGATCGAGATGAGGATCGCGCCGGGCACCTTGCGCACGACCAGCGCCATGGTGAGCAGCAGGCCGACGATGAAGATCAGGACGGGCCAGCCGTGCAGGTGGCCGCCGGCGCCGAGCTGGAGCGGGACGGTGGTGTGGGCGGCGTCCGGGATGCGGGAGACGAAGCCGGAGTCGACCAGGCCGACCAGGGCGATGAACAGGCCGATGCCGATGGCGATGGCCTTGCGCAGCCCGAGCGGGACGGCGTTCATGACGCGCTCGCGCAGACCGGTGGCGACCAGCAGCATGATCGCGAAGCCGGCCAGCACCACCATGCCCATGGCGTCGGGCCAGGTCATCTTGGGGGCGAGCTGGAGCGCCACGATGGTGTTGACGCCCAGGCCCGCGGCGAGGCCGATCGGAACGTTGCCGATGACGCCCATCAGCAGGGTGGTCAGACCGGCGGTGAGCGCGGTGGCGGTGACCAGCTGGGCGCTGCTGAGGTGGGCGCCGTTCATGTCCGTGGCCGAGGCCAGGATGATCGGGTTGAGCACCAGGATGTACGCCATGGTGAAGAACGTGGCGACACCACCGCGGATCTCACGGGGCAGCGTGGAGCCGCGCTCGGAGATTCTGAAGTAGCGGTCCAGCGCGCCGGACGAGGGCTTCGGCGCGTTCTGGGAGGGCTCGGGCGACGCGGTGGTCGACTGGGCCTGAGACATTCGGGCGTCCTCGATCGGGTGAGGCAAGGGTGGGGGGAGTTTCAGTATGGCGATCCCCGTCGTGGACGCGCCATCTTCGCGCGTAGAGCGAGGCCCTTACGATCGGCATCGATCGAATACGAAAGAGCCGCTGCCGGTCCCGGTCCGACCGGACCCCCGCCACCCGCCCGGACCCGCCCCGTACCCTAGGCGCATGCCCAAGACCGCGCTGCGCTCCGCCCCCCCGCCGCTAGAGGCGAACGACGTCGCCATTGTCGGCACCGGCACGGTGCTGTGGTTCGTCGCTTTCGTGGTGCTGCTGCCGTTCCAGGGCTGGCTTTCCGACCACGGCCACGGCAACTGGCCGTGGGTCTGCCTGTCCGGCGGCCTGCTCGGCCTGCTCGGCCTGAAGTACTGCCGGGCCCGCCGGGACGCGATCCGCCGCGCCCGCGCCGCCGAGGCGGCGCAGACCACCGACGCCACGCCGTAGGCAGCGGCCCGGGGACGGTGTGAGCTGACACTCGTCCGGCACGAAACGGCCGAGGCGGGGCGCACTGCTCAAATCGCCCACCTAGAGTCGGTGCCATGACGCACCCAGCGGAAGGCACTGCTCCTGCGAGCCCCGGCTCGCACCCCTCCGGCGCGGGCGGGGCCTACCACCCCGGCCTGACCGGGGCCGAGGTGGCGGAGCGGATCGCCCGCGGGCAGGTCAACGACGTGCCGGTGCGTTCCAGCCGCTCGGTGCGGGAGATCGTCCGCGCCAATGTCTTCACCCGGTTCAACGCGATCATCGGCGTGATGTTCGGCATCATCCTGGTGGTCGGACCGATCCAGGACGGCCTGTTCGGCCTGGTAATCGTCGCCAACACGGCGATCGGCATCATCCAGGAGCTGCGCGCCAAGAAGACCCTGGACAGCCTGGCGCTGATCGGCGAGGCCCGCCCGCAGGTGCGGCGGGACGGCGCGGCCGTCCAGGTCGCCACCGGCGAGATCGTGCTGGACGACACAGTGCTGCTCGGCATCGGCGACAAGGTCGTGGTGGACGGCACGGTCACCGAGGCGGACGGCCTGGAGATCGACGAGTCGCTGCTGACCGGCGAGCCGGACGCGGTGCACAAGCGCCCGGGCGACCACGTGATGTCGGGCTCGTTCGTGGTGGCCGGCGCGGGCGCGTTCACCGCGACCAAGGTCGGCCGGGAGGCGTACGCCGCCAAGCTCGCCGAGGAGGCCAGCCGGTTCACCCTGGTCAAGTCGGAGCTGCGCACCGGCATCGACCAGATCCTGCGGATCATCACCTACCTGCTGATCCCGACCGCGCTGGGCCTGATCGTCAGCCAGCTCGCAGTGCAGCGCAACGACTGGCAGGAGGCCGTCCGGCGGATGGTGGCCGGCATCGTGCCGATGGTCCCGGAGGGCCTGGTGCTGCTGACCTCGGTGGCCTTCGCGATCGGCGTGATCCGGCTGGGCCGCAAGCAGTGCCTGGTCCAGGAGCTGCCCGCGATCGAGGGCCTGGCCCGGGTCGACACGGTCTGCCTGGACAAGACCGGCACCCTCACCGAGGGCGGCATGGACCTGATCGACCTGCGTCCGATCGGCGACGCGTCCAAGACCCGGGTCGCCGAGGCGCTGGGCGCGATCGGCGCGGCCGACACCCGCCCGAACCCGAGCATGCAGGCCGTCATCGACGCGTACGGGCCGCCGGAGGAGGGCCGCTGGCGGGTGCTGGAGGCGATCCCGTTCTCCTCGGCCCGCAAGTGGAGCGGAGTGCAGCTGCTGGAGCCCGACGGCGCCGAGGGCAGCTGGCTGCTGGGCGCCCCCGACATCCTGCTGCCGGCCGGGCACCCGGCGCTGGCCGAGGTCGACGAGCTCGGCGCGAAGGGCCTGCGGGTGCTGCTGCTGGGCCGCAGCCCGCTGCCGCTGGACGACCCCGACCCGGCCGCGCAGCTGGAGCCGCTGGCCCTGCTGGTGCTCCAGCAGCGGGTGCGCGAGGACGCCGCGGACACCCTGCGCTACTTCCGCTCGCAGGACGTCCGGGCGAAGGTGATCTCCGGCGACAGCGCGGTGTCGGTCGGCGCGGTCGCCGCGCACCTGGGCCTGCCCGGCGCGGAGACCGCCACCGACGCCCGGACGCTGCCCACCGACCCCGAGCAGCTGGCCGAGGTCGCCGACCGCACCGCGGTGTTCGGCCGGGTCACCCCGCAGCAGAAGCGGGCGCTGGTCGGCGCGCTGCAGTCGAAGGGCCACACGGTGGCGATGACCGGCGACGGCGTGAACGACGTGCTGGCGCTGAAGGACGCGGACATCGGCGTGGCGATGGGCACCGGCTCGGACGCGACCCGGGCGGTCGCGCAGATCGTGCTGCTGGACGACCGGTTCGCCACCCTGCCGTCGGTGGTCGCCGAGGGCCGCCGGGTGATCGGCAACATCGAGCGGGTGGCCGGGCTGTTCCTGGTGAAGACCGTGTACTCGGTGCTGCTGGCGCTGCTGGTGGTGTTCACCCAGGTCCCGTACCCGTTCCTGCCGCGGCACTCGACGGTGCTGTCCTCGCTGACCATCGGCATCCCGGCGTTCTTCCTGGCGCTGGCGCCGAACAACGAGCGGGCCCGCACCGGCTTCGTGCGGCGGGTGCTGCGGCTGGCCGTCCCCGGCGGCATCATCTGCGGCACCGCCACCTTCGTGGCGTACGCGCTGGCCCGCGCCGACCACGACACGGCACTGAAGGCGGACACCTCGGTCGCCACCCTGACGCTGTTCATCACCGCGATCTGGGTGCTGGCGATCGTCGCCCGCCCCTACACCTGGTGGCGGCTGCTGCTGATCGGCACCATGGCCGGCGCGTTCTCGCTGGTGCTGGTGGTGCCGTGGCTGTCCGACTTCTTCCAGCTCCAGCTGGTCGGCTGGCGCGACCCGCTGATCGGCGTGGCGATCGCCGTGGTCGCCGGGTGCCTGCTGGAGGTCACCTCGCGGGTGTTCATCGAGAAGAAGGAGGCCGACGCGGCGGCGTAGGCCTCCCCCTCCCGGGGCGTCACTCGTAGTCGCGCGCCGCCAGCAGTTCGTAGGCCCGGTCGGGTTCGGTGAGCGCGGCGAGGATCTCGAACCGGCGGTGCCACTGCTGGACGGACCAGGCCAGGCCCGCGGCCAGGCCCTCGGGCGTGGCGGCGTGCAGCAGACCGGGCACCGGCGGGACGTCGAACTCTCCCCCAGGCCTGGCGGGCTGGGAGGTGCCCCCACCCTCGTCCCACTCCTCGACGTCCTCCGGGTCGTAGGGCAGCTCCGGCGCGGTGGCGGCGGTGTCCCAGCGCCAGTCCACCCGGGCGTCCTCGCCGTCGGGGCCGACCACCAGCAGTTCCTCGTGCTCCTCGTACACGGCGGGGCAGCCGGGGAGCAGCTCGCGGACCACCGCGGGGGTGCGGTGCAGGGTGCCCTCGGAGAGCACCCGGCCGCCGGCCACCTCGCTGGCGAGCGAGACGTGCAGGCGTTCGGCCAGGGCGGGGGCGAGCCCGGGGTGGACCGGCAGCACCGGGTGGTCGTGCAGCAGCTCGACCAGGTCGGGGGCGTCGGCGACGACCGCGGCGGTGGAGTCGACGATCACGGTGCGGTCGTCCCGGCGGCCGGTGCCGTCGTCCAGCGGGGCCAGCGCCCGCACCACGTCCAGGGCCTCCACCCGCTCGGCCGGGAGGGCCGCCAACGCGCTGTAGATGCCGTGCAGTTGACGGTGGGTGACGTCGGACAGCGGGTCGGTGAGGCGGTCGATCAGCTCCTCCGGGCCGTGCGGCTCGGCGAGCAGCGCGGCCAGCGTGGTGCGCACCCCGAGGGCGTGCAGGAACTGCGGGTCCAGGTTCGTCCGGGCCTCGTCGTACAGGCCGCGCAGCAGCGGGTCGGCGCCGGCCGCGCGCAGGCCGGCGGGCTCCCGGCCGTCCAGCACGGGGTGGTCGCGCAGCCACCAGGCGGTGTACGGCGGCAGGTCGGTGTAGGTGCCGTCGGGCAGCAGGGTGCGGACGGGCGTCACCACCGCGTCCCGGTACGGGGGGCGGGCGAGCAGCGCGAGCGCCTGAGGCCAGGCGTCGTCGGCGACCAGGTCGAGGTCGCGGACGGCGAGCAGTTCGGCGGCCACCGGCGGGACGCCCAACTCGGCCGCGTCGTCGGCGTGCAGGGACTCCAGGGCGTCCTCGCACCAGTCGGCGAGGCCGTCGGGGGCCTCGTCGATCAGGCCGGTCGGGGCGCCGCCGGCGGCGCGGTCGGCGGGGGCGGTCGGGTCGAGCCGCTCCAGGTCGTCGGGGTCGAGGACGACGTCCTCGGCGCGCACCAGGGTGAAGGCAGTGAGCACGCCGGCCGCGGCCAGCACCTCGGGGCCCCAGCGCTCCAGCAGGTCCTCGTCCACGAACGCGGCGTCGTCCTCGCCCGCCAGGTTCGCCAACGGGCTGTCGGGGAGCAGCAGTTCGCCCGCGCGGGCGAGTTCGCCCTCGTCGTCGGGGAGCGCCAGCCGGGCCAGCCACGGGTGCTCGCCGGGGGCCGGCGCGGCGGCCTTCACCAGCGCCAGCACGGCGTCCGCGAGGTCCACCGCGGCGTCGTAGTCGTCCTCGCCGAGCTCCAGCGAACGAGCGACGGCGGCCCGCAGCTCGGGGGTCTCCAGCAGGCCCGCGGGGGTGGCGGTGGCGGCGCCCAGCTTGGCCAGCAGCGGGTGCGCGGCCTCGGGGTGGGCCAGGCGCAGGTCCAGCAGGTCGAGGGCCTCGGCCAGCGACTCGGGGTAGCCCTCGAAGCCGGCCCAGTCGGCGGCGTCGGACGGCAGCAGGACCCGGCGCGGGCCGGTCACCGTACGGCCGTCGGCCAGCGGGACGGGCAGCGCGCCGAGCGCCTCCGGGTCGGCGCCGGCCAGCGCCGCGTACAGGCTCCGCCACCACGCGGGGTCGCGCTCCAGGCCGCCCAGCTGGTCGACCACCTCGGCCAGCGGGACCCGGCGCACCCGCAGCGTGCGCAGCTCGGTGCGGCGCTCCAGGCCGGCCGGCAGCAGGCCGGGGAAGATCGGTGCGAGCGCCTCCACCACCGAGTCGTCGGCGCCCTCCAGCAGCACCGCGTCCTGCGGGCGCAGCGCCGGGGTGCCCTCCTCGGTGCCGCGCGGGTGCGGCAGGAACGGCGTCCCGGGCAGGCGGTCCAGGATCGCGGTGCGCAGCGCGTTGTCGAGCGCGCCCCCGCCCAGCGGGGACGGCACCAGGTCCAGCGAGTGGACGTCCGCGCCGCGGGTGCGCAGCAGCTCGACGTACGCCTCGGCGGCGCGTTCCACCAGGAAGTCGGTCAGCGGGCCGGGCGCGACGTGCCGGCGGGTCGGGTCCAGCGGGAACGAGGCGATCAGCAGCGCCGGCACCCCGAGCGGCTCCTCGCTCGGCGTCGGCGCGTGCACCACGGCGGCGGTCCCGGGCCGCTGCGGACGCCCCTTCCCGTCCACCGGCACCGCCCAGGTCAGCGTCCACTGCGGCCGGGCCCGCTCCTCGGTGGTGCGGTCGGCCAGCAGCTCCGCCGACGCCGTGCCGGACGCGCCGACGGTCTGCCAGACGGTGCTGCGCTCCCCGTCGGTGACGGTGACGGTCGGCAGCTGTTCCGGCCGCGGCGGCTGCGCGCTGCGGGTGAGCGTGCGCACCCCGTCGGCGGTCTCCACGACCACCTCGGCCAGGCCCGGCAGGGTCAGCAGCAGCGCGTCGTCGACCGCCGCCAGCAGCCGGGCCGTCAGGTCCTCGGCGGCGCTGTCGCGCAGCGGCAGCACCACCACCGTGTGGTAGCCCTCCGGGGCCCGCCCCTCCGTCGCGAACGGCAGCCGGAGCAGCGGCACGTGCCCCTCACGGCGCGTCAGCTCCTCGGCCAGTTCCGGCCGTTCCTCGACCAGCGCGCGCGCCTCGGCCAGCGACCAGCGCACCCCGCCGGAGTGGCTCAGCACCGCGGGCTCGTCGCTGACGGCCAGCACCGCGGAGAACCCCACGCCGAACCGGCCCACCACCGGCCGCTCGTCCCCCCGCTTGGCGGACGCCCGCAGCGTGGACAGCGACTCCACCGCCTCGGCGTCCAGCGGCGCACCGGTGTTGGCCGCCGCCAGCACCCCGTCCCGCAGGGTCAGCCGGAGCCGGCCGACGACTCCCGCGCGGGCCGCCGCATCCGCGGCGTTCTGCGCCAACTCGACGATCAGCCGGTCGCGGTACCCGCCGAGCGCGAGCTCCTCCTCGGCGTTCGCGTCCTCCCGGAATCTCGCCGGTGCAGCCGTCCACGCCGCCAGCACGGTGTGCCGCAGCCGGGCCGTGTCGAAGACGTCCGGGCCCTCGGGGGACGCCGCGCTGCCGATGATCCGAGACTCCACGTGCCGAGCCGCCCTTCGTGTGGTCTGCGTAACGAGACGGCATTCTGCCAGGGGGGAAGGACGAGAGCGGGTGGGTGCGCAATCAGGGGCGCGTGGGGGTACCTCCCGGCCCGCCAGGTCTGGGAGGTACCCCCACGCGCCCCTGTCTTCGCGCCCGCCGGCCCTCGTTACGAGTGCCCGAGCTCCTCCGCGGGCGCGTCCGGTTCGACGGAGCCCGAGGTGCGGTCCGGGTGGATGTGCAGCGGCTCGACCACGGTCTCGTCGAGGATGAGCTCGGAGGGGACCGGCGGGGCCGGGAGGACCGCGGCCTCGGAGTGGGCGCCGCAGCCGTAGGCGAGCGAGACGACCTGGCCGTCGGCCGGGCCGAATTCGTTGCCGCAGACGCCGAAGGCCTGTCCGAGCGAGCCGCCGATCGGGATCAGGAAGCCGCAGGTGTTGCAGGAGGCGGGGGCGGACTGCGCCATGGGCGTCTGCGCCCCGTACGCCGTCTCCCAGCGTTCGGCGGCCTGGTGCAGGCCCTTCCGGGAGAGCACGCGGGGGCGGCCCAGGCCCAGCTCGTCGGCCACGGCGCCGATCTCGGCGCGGGCCGGCGGCGACTGGATGGCGCTCTCGGCGATCACCAGTTCCTCCTCGGCGGCTTCGACCAGCGCCGAGTTGGGGGCGGGCTCGTCCTCGCCGGTCCAGCCGGGCTCCAGGCGCAGGTCGTCCGCGCCGGTGGGGAGCAGGTCGCCGGGGCCGAGGTCGCCGGGCAGCAGGCGCTCGCTCCACGGCACCCACTGGGGGGCGAGGACGGCGTCGGCGCCCGGCAGCAGTGCCAGTTCGTCGAGGGTGACGTTCTTGGCGCGCGGGGCGCGGGCCACGGTCACCGCCCAGTGCCAGCCCCGGTAGGCCGGGTCGAGGCACTCGAAGGTGTGGGTGACCAGGCGCTCGGCGTCCGCGTTCGCCTTCACGTGGGAGCCGACGACGGACTCTCCGACGCTCTCCACAACTGCCTGGCGGGCGAGATCGACGGCCTCGGCACAGAGCCGGTCAGGGGTACGGCTTCGCATCGCAGCACTCACGGCGTCGGTTCTCTCCCAGTCCTGTCATTCTGCGGTCTGTCCCGAGACGGCCCCCGCTGGGCGGGCTCGCACCGGTTGCCGCTGCCACGTCTCCAGAGCAACCCCCGCGGACGCGGGACCGATCCATTCTGCTCGACCGGGGACCGCTCCGTGGCCGGGCCGCGCCGCCCCGGTCCGCCACCCCCTGCGCTGGCCGGGCAGGCGCGTAGTGCAGGCTACCCGCCGGTCGGCGGTGGAGCACAGTCCGGGGCCATGGGCGCGGGCGCGCCGTGCCGCGGGCAATCACTCGTACGGCGTGCGTTTGTCGGGCAGGATGGGCTTGTGGCGGAGGAGAACCCGCCGCAGCACGGACTGCGCCCCGGGCAGGACGAGAGTCGGCCGGAGCCGTCGGACGAGCCGCGGCAGCATCTCGCAGCCCCCGGCGAGCCGGAGGCGGACGAGCCGCGCCCGACGGCCGATCAGGACGGTTCGGAGCCGCCGACGGTGCGGACGCGCGGGGTGTGGGCGCGGGGCGCGTCGGCGGCGGGGGCGCGCACGGGGCGGGTGGTGCACGGCACGGGGCGGCGGATCCGGCGCGCGACGTCCGCGGAGGGCGCGGGCGAGTCGGGCCTGGCGAAGTTGATCGAGCTGCACGCGCTGAATTCGTTCGGCGACATGCTGATCACGGTGGCACTGGCGTCGACCATCTTCTTCTCGGTGCCGACCGGCGAGGCCCGCGGCCGGGTGGCGCTCTACCTGGTGATCACGATGGCGCCGTTCGCGCTGCTGGCGCCGGTGATCGGCCCGCTGCTGGACCGGCTGCCGAACGGCCGGCGTTCCGCGGTGGCGATGGCGATGCTGGCCCGGGCGGTGCTGGCGTGGGTGATGGCGGGTCTGGTGCCGGGCGGCGGGCTGGCGTTGTACCCGGCGGCGCTGGGGGTGCTGGTGGCGTCGAAGGCGTACGGGGTGGTGCGCAGCGTGGTGGTGCCGCGGCTGCTGCCGGCCCAGTTGTCGTTGGTGAAGGCGAACTCGCGGGTGACGCTGGCGGGCCTGGTGGCGACGCTGGTGGCGGGCGGGGTGGGCGGGCTGCTGCACCTGATCGGTCCGGGGTGGCCGCTGCGCGGGGCGTTCGCGGTGTTCGTGATCGGCACGCTGATGGCCTTTCACCTGCCGCCGCAGGTGGACTCGGCGAAGGGCGAGCAGCGGGCGGAGCTGCACGCGGAGCCGTCCGAGCCGCGCCCGAAGGGGGTGCTGCGGGCGGTCGGGCCGTCGGTGATCATGGCGCTGCGCGGGGTGGCGGGGCTGCGGTGGCTGGTCGGGTTCCTGGTGATGTTCCTGGCGTTCCTGATCCGCAAGAACCCGCCGAACGGCCTGCCGGAGACGGTGGCGCTGGGCATCGTCGCGGCGGCGGCGGGCCTGGGCAACGCGCTGGGCTCGGTGCTGGGTTCGTGGCTGCGCACCCGCGGCTCCGAGCTGACGGTGACGGTGATGCTGCTGCTGGCGACGCTGGCGGCGAGCGCGGCGGCGCTCTGGTACGGCGTGGTGACGGTGACGGTAGTGGCGGCGACGGCGGGCATGGCGGCGTCGTTGGCGAAGCTGGCGCTGGACGCGCTGATCCAGCGGGACGTGCCGGAGGCGGTGCGCACCTCGGCGTTCGCCCGCTCGGAGACGGCGTTGCAGCTGAGCTGGGTGGTGGGCGGCGTGGTGGGCATCTCGCTGCCGCTGAACGCGGTGCTGGGGCTGTGGCTGGCCGCGGGGGTGACGGCGGCGATGCTGCTGTGGACGTTCCGGTCGCTGCTGCGGGTCGGGCCGCACCGCTCGGCGGCGCGTCCGCGCGTGGCGTAACCTCGCGCGACTCGGGCACCCCGTTGTCATGTGATCACGGAAGGCGAGTAGCCTCTTGCGCATGAGCCTCAGCACCAGCGTCACCGCCGGACTCACCGCCGCCGCCGTCGTCGGCGCCGGTCTTGTCGGTTTCGGCGTCTTCCAGGCCGTGGACAACGGCAAGCCCCCCACGAACGAGGCCACGCTGGTCGTCGGCACCTCGTCGGTCCGCGCCGAGCCGACCTGCTACAACGGCGGCAAGGCGATCGCCGAGGCCGATCTCGCCAAGTGCGCGCAGCAGGCGGCGAAGGACTCCGAGGACAAGAAGCTCGCCAACCTGGACGTGCGGGCCAGCGACCGGGTCGGCGTGGGTGTGCCGAAGGACCTGGCGGACAAGGGCTGGTACGCGTTCACCGGCCAGGGCCAGAACCGCACGCCGATCATCGCCGGTGCCAGCGGCACCACCTACTCGCTCTCGCAGGCGGCCGCCGGCCTGATGAGCAGCGACGAGCGGACCATGGTGACGGTCGCCGCGGTCGACAAGGACACCAACGAGTACTACGCGGTGTGGTTCTTCAACATGAACAACCAGAAGAGCTGACGCACCGGTCGATGACCGCTGAGCGCCTTCCCGAGCAGTCCGGCCCCGCCGCCGGACTGCTCGTCGTCGTCGCCGTGCCCGCGGAGGCCGAGGCGGTCCGCCGCGGGCTGGGCGAGAACGCGCCGGTCGAGGTGCTGGCGGCGGGCGTCGGCCCGGCCGCGGCGGCGGCCGGCACGGCGGTGGCGCTGGCCCGCGGCCGGTTCCGGCTGGTGCTGTCGGCGGGCATCGCGGGCGGTTTCGCGCCCGCCGCGCCGATCGGGTCGCTGGTGGTGGCGGACGCCCTGGTGGCGGCCGATCTGGGCGCCGAGACCCCGGACGGTTTCGCCGACGTCGCCGAGCTGGGCTTCGGCACGGTGCGGCACGCGGTGCCGGACGGCGTGGTGAAGCTGGTCGCGGCCGCCACCGGCGGGGCGGTCGGCGAGGTGCTGACGGTGTCCACGGTGACGGGTTCGGCGGCGCGCGCCGAGCAGCTGAGGTCGCGTCACCCGCGGGCGCTGGCCGAGGCCATGGAGGGGTTCGGGGTGGCCGAGGCGGCTGCCCGTTCCGGGCTCGCGGCGGGGGAGCTGCGGGCCGTGTCCAACGCCGTCGGGCCGCGCGACCGCGCGGCGTGGCGGATCGGCGAGGCGCTGGCGGCCCTGGAGCGGGCCTTCGCGGCGCTGCCGGTGTCCCGTCTGCTCCAGGAGGTCTGACCGATGGCCGAGCCGCTGAGTGTCGCCTACTCGCCCTGCCCGAACGACACGTTCGTCTTCCACGCCTGGGCACACGGCCTGGTGGCGGGTGCGGACGCGCCCGAGGTCCGGTTCGCGGACATCGACATCACCAACGGGCTGGCCGAGCGCGGCGAACTGGACGTCCTGAAGATCTCCTACGGCCAGCTGCCGTGGGTGCTGGACGAGTACGCGCTGCTGCCGTGCGGCGGGGCGCTCGGCCGGGGCTGCGGGCCGCTGGTGCTGACTGCGGGGCCCCTCGACGCGGCCGGGCTGGCGGGGCGTCGGGTGGCGGTGCCGAGCGAGCGGTCCACCGCGTACCTGCTGTTCCGGCTGTGGGCGGCGGAGGCGGTGCCGGGCGGGTTCGGCGAGATCGTGGTGCTGCCGTTCCACGAGATCATGCCGGCGGTGCGGGACGGCCGGGTGGATGCCGGACTGGTGATCCACGAGGCGCGGTTCACGTACCAGCAGTACGGGCTGCACTGCCTGGCCGACATGGGCGAGGCGTGGGAGGCGGCGACGGGGCTGCCGATCCCGCTGGGCGCGATCGTGGCCCGGCGCTCGCTGGGCGCCGAGCGGCTGCGCGAGCTCGCCGGGACGGTGCGCTCCTCGGTGCGGCAGGCCTGGGCGGACCCGGCGGCCTCCCGGGAGTACGTGCTGGCGCACGCCCAGGAGATGGACCCGGCCGTCGCCGAGCAGCACATCGGGCTGTACGTCAACGAGTTCACCGCCGACCTCGGCGAGGACGGCTACGCGGCGGTGCGCGGGCTGCTCACCCGGGCCGCCGAGCAGGGACTCGTCCCCGCTGTCGACCCGGGCGCGCTGGCGTTCCCCTGAGCCGGGGTCACACGTCGAACTGGTCGGCGATCGCGCGCAGCACCATGGCGATCTTCTGGCCCTCGGGCTTGCTGGGGTAGCGGCCGCGCTGCAGGCCCGGCAGGACGCTGTCCAGCTTGGTGATCAGGTCCTGCACGATCGGGGCCATGTCGTCGGCGCTCTTGCGCTGGTTCGCGGCCACCGACGGCAGTGCGTCCAGCAGCGTCACATTCATCGCCTGGTCGCCGCGGTGGCCCGCGGCGATGCCGAACTCGACGCGCTGCCCCGGCCTCAGGGTGGTGACGCCCCCGGGCAGCGCCTTGGTGTGGACGAAGACCTCGCCGCCGTCGTCGCGCGACAGGAAGCCGTAGCCCTTCGTCTCGTTGAACCACTTGACCTGGCCGGTGGGCATCTCGAAAAGTCCTCGGTGTCGGGTGCGAGCGACCCCGTCGGGTCGCGGATGGATGTGCGCGGCTCGGCCGCCGGAACGGGCGGTCGGTGCCACTCAGTGCGGCAATGATCCCTCAGCGTGCGCCTCGGCGGCGACGGGATTCCGGGCCGGGGCGTGGCCGTGCCTCGCGCCTGTCGCGCCCTCCATCGGCCCACACCCCCTCATCGGCTCCGGGCGGGCATCTCGTGGACCAGCCGCTGGTCCGCCCGCGCGATGGCTGCATACCCGGGGTCCACGCGGGTCGAAACTCTTCGCGCGCACCGAGTTGCGCGCTGTGACGCCGGGCCGGTCAGGAGGGGTCGGCGAGGTGCCCGCCGAGCCAGCCCAGCGAGGCCGGGAGCATCCGCGACCAGGTGTTGAAGTTGTGCCCGCCGGTGTCCAGGGTGATCGCGGAGACGGTGGTCGCGGTGCCCTTGGCGGCGGCCCGGAACCGCTCGGTCTCGGTGAAGTAGTCGCCGTCGCCCTCCCGGCTGCCGCCCACCAGCAGCGCGGTGCCCGGGGCCGGCAGGTGCGCCAGGCGCCAGCTCAGGTCGGCCTGCTCGCGGCGCTGCGCGTCCCCGCCGAACAGGTCGCCGGTGGTCGGGTCCTCGGCCGCCCGGTAGTAGCCGGACAGCGACACCGCGGCGGAGAACACGTCCGGGTGACGCATCGCCAGCTTCAGCGCGCAGTACCCGCCGGTGGAGTTGCCGATCACGCCGAGGCTGCCCGGGCCCTGCGCGATCCGGTACGAGGAGCGCAGCGCGGACGGCACGTCCTCGCTGAAGTAGCGGTCGGACTGCGGGCCGCCCGGCACGTCCTCGCACTCGGTGTCGCGGGGCATCGCCGGGGACGGGCGCATCAGCACCAGCACCGTCGGCTTGGTCTTGTTCTCGACGGTGAGCTTCAGCTGCACCGCCGGGTAGTTCAGCTTGGTGATCAGGTTCTTGGCGTCGCCGGGGAAGCCGGTGATGGCGATCGCCGCCGGGAAGCGCTTGTCCTGGAAGGCCGCCTGGAAGTACTGCGGCGGCAGGTACACGTAGCCCTCGGTGGACAGGCCGGTGGCCGCGCCGGGCAGCCGGACCTTCTCCAACCGGCCGACCTGCGACGGGTCGCGGCCCAGCGCGCCGGTGTCGCGGACGTTCTCCGAGCTGATCCGCTCCACGCCCTTGGTGCGGCCGAGCAGCTGGTTCTGGATGGTCACCGGACCGTCGTCGTTGGTGCCCAGCAGGTCGGCCCAGCTGCTGTAGAAGGCGAAGTAGTTGTTGGCCACCAGACCCAGGGTGCACATCACGGCGAGCTGGGTGCCGACGATGGTGACCAGCCGCCCCAGCACCGCCCGCCAGCTGCGCCGGGCCAGCCGGGGCCACACCCAGACCGTGCCCGCCACCATCAGCACGGAGAACAGCGCCGACAGCGCCAGTACCTTGTGACTGGTCAGACCCATACCGCCGCGCGCCCTCGCTCCCCGCTGATTCCCCCGAAAGAATCAGCATGCCTGAGAGGTTCCTGGGAATTCTGAGCGTTCAGGTGGAACGCGTACGGCCGCGCCCCCGCCGATCGGCGGGGGCGTACGTGGGAAACTGGCACAAAGTCCGCGTGAAGGAGTGCAGAAGTGACCCGTCAGTCCCGCGATGCCGGTGAGACCCTGGTCCGCGTCGGCGGAGTGGTGTTCGTCCTCGGCACCCTCGCCACCATCGCGACGATGGTGCCGCTCTTCCTCGACCTGCCGCGGCTGCCGTCCATCGCGTGGGGGCTGTCCATGCTGATGCCGCTGGGCCTGCTGGTCGCGCTGACCGGACTGTTCACCACCGCCCGTGCCGAGTCGCGCCGCCGGCGCGCCGCCCGGGAGGCCGCCGCGAACGCCTGACGCGCCGTCAGGCCAGATGGGCGGAGAGCCAGGCGGGGAACTCGGTGAGGTCGTGCAGCACCACGTCCGCGCCCGCCGCGGCCAGTTCGGCGGCGCTGTACGGGCCGGTGGCCACGCCCACCGCGACGGCGTCGGCGGCCCGGGCGCCCCGGATGTCGCCCAGGTGGTCGCCGACGTAGACGTCCGCGCCGTGCGCGCGCAGCGCCTCGCCCTTGCCCTCCGCCCACAGGTCGCCGAGCAGCACGTCGACCTCCAGCCCGATGCCGTCCAGGTGCCGGCGCGCGTTCGGCTCCCACTTGCCGGTGATCACCAGCACCCGGCCGCCGACCGCCCGCACCGCCGCGACCGCCGCCAGCGCGCCGGGCAGCTCCAGCGACCCCGGCACCGCGTGCTCCACGTACAGCTCCCGGTAGCGGGCGACCACCGCGTCCAGCCGCTCCGGCGGGAACCAGTACCCCAGCTCCTGCGTGAGCGGCGGCCCGAGCCGGCTCACCGCCAGCTCCGAGTCGATGAAGGTGCCGGTCTCCGCGGAGAGCACGTCGTAGGTGTCCTTGATGCCCGGACGGGTGTCGAGGAGGGTCATGTCGAGGTCGAAGCCGACGGTCAGAGCCATGCCACCCAGCCTAACCAGCCCCGGTTTCCCGCCGGAAAAGCCGGACGGACGACCACATTGCGGACATACTGCTGGAGTCCGACCGTGCCACCGGAGCCGGAGGTCCCAGGTGTCGCCCCCGCTCTCCCGCCGTGCCGCCCTCGCCGGGCTGGGCGCCGTCCTGCTCACCGGCTGCGGCCCGCCCGAACTGCCCGCCGAGCCGCCCGCCGGGCCGTCCCTGCCGCAGACCGCCTCCGGGGCGCCGCCGCCCTCGCCCACCCCCAGCCCGACGCCGAGCGTCACCGTCAACGGCGCGGACGGGCCGGTGGCCGTTCCCGGCGGGGCGACCCGGGTGATCGCCCTGGACACCGCCGAGCTCGACTCCGCGATCACCCTCGGCATCCCGCCGGTCGGCGCCGCCAAGGCCCCGCTCGACCCCGGCCTGCCCGACTACTGGCCGGACTCCTGGCGGGCCCGGATCTCCGTCGTCGGCGACATCGCCGCCCCGCCGAACCCGGCCGCGATCACCCGCCTGCACCCGCAGCTGATCCTCTCCAACCGCACCCGCGACGCCGCCCACCTGGACGTCCTGCGCGGCCTCGCCCCCACCGTGCTCACCCAGACCACCGGCGCGCCCTGGAAGGAGAACTTCCAGCTGCACGCCGCCGCCCTGGACCGCCACGAACAGGCCGCCGCCGTGGTCACCGCCTACGCCCGCCACCTCGGCCAGGCCGCCCGGGCACTCGACTCCGCCGGCCTCGCCGGGCAGCACATCAGCCTGGTCCGCTTCGTCGAGGGCTCCCCCACCGTCCGCCTGTACGCCCGCCAGAACTTCCCCGGCAGCGTCCTCACCGACCTCGGCCTGCCCCGGCCCGACCCGCAGAACACCGACCAGTTCAACGTCGAGACCGCCCCCGACCAACTCGCCCACGCCGACGGCGACCTGCTCCTCTACTCCGGCTACGGCGACCCCGACGCCAACGGCCTCAACGCCGCCCTCGCCTCCCCCGCCTGGGCCGCCCTCGGAGCCGTCCGCGCCCACCGGGCCTTCCCCGTGAACGACCGACTCTGGTTCCAGGGCATCGGCTACACCGGCGCCCACTTCCTGATCGCCGACCTCCTCCACCTCCTCGGCGCGGCCTAGGCGGCAGCGAGCGCACGCCCGTCTGCGTCTCGCGCCGGCCGCTAGGCCTTGCGGCGGCGCAGCGTCATCGCCAGCAGGAACAGTGCCGTCAGTACGGCCGCCACGCGCAGGACGCCCGGGGCGGCCGCCCAGGTGGCGTGGCCGGCGTCGGTGCCGGGGGTCAGGGCGGTGCCCCAGCGGCCTTTCTCGCGACCCCAGTTCCACACCGTCAGTCCGGCGACGGTGATCAGCGGGATGCCCAGGACGGCGAACTTCTTCAGCAGGTCGGACAGTCCGCTAGACAGGTAGGCCAGGCCCCAGCCGAGCAGCATCGCCAGCAGCGAGCCGGTCGCCGCGCCGCCGATCAGCACCACCGCGCCGAGCAGCAGCAGCGGCGCGGGCCGCCGGGCCCCGCCGGCGGCGGCCGGGGCCTCCGGGGCGGGTTCGGGGGTCGGCTGCGGTCGGCCGAACAGGGCGCGCAGCGCTCGCGTCGCGAGGCCCGGGCGCGGCTCCGGGGCCGGGGGTTCCGGTTCGGGCTCCGGGTCCGGTTCGGGTGCGGCCTTCGGCTCCGGTTCCGGTTCTTCCGCCGGCAGGTCGAAGTAGACCTCCGTCCAGCCGGGGAACACCGAGGTGACGTCGGCGCGGCCGCGCCCCTCGGCCCACTGTGCGGCCCGGTCCACCTCGGCGGGGGACGGCCCGGGCGGCAGGTCGAACTCGACCTGGGGGACCGCCGGTTTGCCGAAGTCGACGGGCTGCCGGGCCGGCGGCACGCTCGGCTCCGGTGGGACGGCCGGCCGTTCCGGCGGCGGAGCGGGCACGTACACGCTCTCCCCGCTGTCCGAGCCGTCCGCCGACCCGCCCTCGCGCCACCACGAGCCGCCCGCCATCGCCCCGCCACCCGCCCTCACGTCGTACGTCCCGCCGCACCGAGACGGTACCCATCCGCACCCGCTCGAAGCGAGCCCCGGCCGGCGGTCGTCGATGCCCCCTCGGGCAGTTTCGCCGGGAGTTCTTCCCCCGTTCTGGGCCTCGGACGGGGGCGTTGACTAGGCTGGACCGGATGAGCGCACCGCAGAGCGCACCGCGCGCCACCCGCGCAGGCGCCCCCCGCACGCTGGCCGAGGAACTCCGCGGCCGGGAGGACGACGCTGTCGCCGCGCTGCTCCGGGCCCGTCCCGATCTGCTCAACCCGGTGCCGACCGACCTCACCCAGCTGTCCGCCCGGCTGTCCAGCCGGGCGTCCGTGCTGCGTGCGCTGGAGCGGCTCGACCGCTTCACCCTGCAGACGGCGGAGGCGTTGGCCGCCGCCCCCGAGGGCGCGTCCGACACCGTGGTGCGCAACCTGCTGGCCGGGCCGGCCCGGGTCAAGCCGCACTCCGGCGCGGACCCGGTGGACCGTGCCGCCGTCACGGCCGCGCTGCCGGGCGCGCTGGCCCGGCTGCGCGAACAGGCCCTGGTCTGGGGGCCGGACTCGTCGTTGCGCCTGGTCCTCGCCGTCCGTGAGGCGCTCGCCCCGAGCGCCGCCAACCCGGGCCGCACCGGTCTCGGTCCGACGCTCGCCGAGGCCACCGTCGGGATGTCGCCGGCCCGCCTCCAGCACCTGCTGGCCGGCGCCGGGCTGCCGGCCACGCCCGACCCGGTCACCGCCGTCGCCGCGCTCACCGCGCTGCTGGGCGACCGCAAGCGCCTGGCCGCGCTGCTCGACCAGGCTCCGCCCGCCGCCGTCGGACTGCTGGAGCGCCTGGTCTGGGGGCCGCCGACGGGCACCGTCCCGGACGCCGCCCGGCAGGTCACCGCCGCGGAGGCGCACAGCCCCGTCGAGTGGCTGCTGGCCCGCGGTCTGCTGCTGCCGTCCAGCCCCACCTCGGTGGTGCTGCCGCGCGAACTCGCCCTGCACCTGCGCGGCGGCCGTACGCATCGCGCCGTCGAACCCGCCCCGCCCGCCGTCGCGCCCGTCGTCGAGCGCGACCCCGCGACGGTCGACCTCACCGCCGCCGGGCAGGCCGCCGCCGCCGTCCGGATGCTGGAGGAGCTGCTCGAAGCCTGGGGCCTCACCCCGCCGCCCACGCTGCGGGCCGGCGGGCTGGGCGTCCGCGACCTCAAGCGTGCCGCCCAACTGCTGGAGAGCTCCGAGTCGGACGCCGCGTTCTGGCTCGAACTCGCCTGGACCTCGGGCCTGTTGGCCCCCGACGGCGAGATCGACGAGGTGTGGGCCCCGACGCCCGCGTACGACCAGTGGCGGCAGCAGGACACCGCCGACCGCTGGACGCTGCTGGCCCACGCCTGGCTCGCCGCCACCCGGGTCGGCCGACTGACCGGCACCCCCGACGGCAAGGGCCGGCCGCGCGCCGCGCTCGGCCCCGAGCTCGACCGCACGCTGGCCCCGTCCGTCCGCCGCGCCACCCTCACCCGGCTCGCCGAGCTGCCCCCGGGCGCCGCCGCCGGCGCCGACGCGCTGCTGCCCGTCCTGCGCTGGCACCGCCCGCTGCGCGGCGGCCCCGTCGGCCCGGACGGCCACGACCTGCGCGAGACGCTCACCGGCTGGACTCTGCACGAGGCCGAGCTGCTCGGCGTCACCGGCCGCGGCGCGCTCGCCGCCCCCGCCCGCGCGCTGCTCGCCGGCGCCGACCCGGCGCCGGTGCTCGCCCCGCTGCTGCCCGAGCCCCTCGACCACGTCATCCTGCAGCCCGACCTGACGGCGATCGCCCCCGGCCCGCTGCTCACCCCGCTCGCCCAGGCGCTCGCGCTCTGCGCCGACATCGAGTCCAAGGGCGGCGCGACCGTCTACCGCTTCACCCCGGAGTCCGTCCGCCGCGCCCTCGACGCCGGGCGCACCGCCGCCGACCTGCAGGGCTTCCTGGCGCAGCACTCCCGTACGCCCGTCCCGCAGCCGCTGGCCTACCTGATCGACGACGTCGCCCGCCGGCACGGCGTCCTGCGGGTCGGCGCGGCCTCGTCCTACCTGCGCTGCGACGACCCCCGGCTGCTCGGCGAGGTGCTCGCCGACCGGCGCGCCGCGGAGCTGCGGCTGCGGCTGCTCGCCCCGACCGTGCTGGCCGCGCAGACCCCGCCGGACACGCTGCTCGCCGTGCTGCGCACGATGGGGTACGCGCCCGCCGCGGAGTCCGCCGAGGGCGACGTGGTGATCACCCGCCCCGACGCCCGCCGCACTCCGCCGCGCACCGCGCCCGTTCCCGTGCCCGACGGTCCGGCCCGCCCCGACGACGTCCTGCTGGCCGCGGCGGTCCGCGCCGTCCGGGCCGGCGACCGGGCCGCGACCGCCCCGCGCAAGGACACCGTCGCCGGCCCCGCGGGCGCGGCCGTCCCGCGCACCGCTGCCGCCGACACCCTCGCCTCCCTGCAGACCGCCGTCCTGCTCGGCGAGCGCATGTGGATCGGCTACATCAACGCGGAGGGGCTCTCCTCGCAGCGCGTCATCGACCCGGTCAAGGTCGAGGGCGGGTTCGTCACGGCCTACGACCACCTCTCCGACGAAGTCCGGACGTTCGCGCTCCACCGCATCACCGGAGTCGCTGAAGTCGACGACTAGCCGAACGGCTCCCTGGATCCGCCCTGTGCATGATCAGTGCAAGGTTGACAGGGAACTGATGAAGACATTACTAATGTGCCGTCAGACTAGGCTTCCGAGGACGGCCCCGTGCGTGTACAACCGGGGCTCCGCACCCGGAGTTTGACGCGCCCCGCCCCTGCCCCCGCGTGCGCAGTCCGAGAGTGCGCCAGCCGAGGGCCACGTCCACGGAAACGAAACAGGTCTCCTGTCACATGCCCGGTACCGTCGCCCCCCTGCTGTCCGTCGTCATACCCATCTACAACGAGCAGGACGCGCTCCCGCTCACCGTTCAGCGCCTGCGTCCGATCCTGGACGGCATCGGGGAGAGCTACGAGGTCGTCGGGGTGAACGACGGCAGCTCCGACAACACCGCAGTGGTGCTCGCCGGACTGCAGCAGCAGTGGCCCCAGCTCCGGGTGATCCACCTGCGCCGCAACTCCGGCCACCAGGCCGCGCTGACCGCCGGCCTGCACAGCGCGTACGGCGAGTACGTGGTCAGCATCGACGCCGACCTCCAGGACCCGCCGGAGAAGATCGTCGACATGCTCGCGCTGGCCCGCGAGGGCTACGACATCGTCCAGGGCGTCCGCGACGACCGCAGCTCGGACACGATCTTCAAGCGCGGCACCGCGGCCGGCTACTACTGGCTGATGCGCCGCATGGTCGGCCGCAGCATCCCGAAGCACGCCGGCGACTACCGCCTGCTCAGCCGCGCCGCCGTGGACGCGCTGAAGTCGCTGCCCGAGACCCAGCCGGTCTACCGGCTGCTGGTGCCGTGGCTCGGCTTCCGCAGCACCGAGGTGACGTTCCAGCGCGAGGAGCGCGTGGCCGGCACCACCAAGTACCCGCTGTCCAAAATGGTCCGGCTGGCCGTCGACAGCATCACCAACTTCTCCGCCGCGCCGCTGCGCCTGGCCACCTGGCTCGGCCTCGGCAGCTTCGTTCTCGCGCTCCTGCTCGCCGCGTACAGCACCTATGAGCACATCGTCGGCCGGACCACGCCCGGCTGGTCCTCGCTCTTCATCGGCATCGTCTTCTTCGGCGGCGTGCAGCTGGTCTGCGTCGGCCTGCTCGGCGAGTACGTCGGCCGGATCTACGCCGCGGTCCAGGGCCGCCCCGCCTACTTCATCGGCTCCGACTCCGCGGAGCAGGAGCGGACGACGTTCGGGGCCACCGGGATCAGCGCCGAGGAGCTGACTCGGCCCGTCCCCGCACAGGTTGGCTGAACTGCACCGATGAGTACGGATCAACTGCAGGACCCGCACGCCGAAACCGCTGCCGAGCAGCCCGCCGCACGTCGCGGGCCGCTCGGTGCGGTGTTCCGCTGGCTGCCGGCCGGCGCCGCCCTCGCGCTGTTCTACGGCGCGTTGCTGGCGAGCCACACGTCGCCGCTCGACATCGCCAAGTACACGTTCTACGCGGTCTGGGCGGTGCTGCTGCCCGGCACCCTGGTCTACCGCTCGCTGCGCCGGACCCCGCACACCCTGATCGAGGACCTGGCGCTCGGCGCGGTGACCGGCCTGGCGCTGGAACTGGCCGCCTGGGCGCTGTTCACCGGCCTCGGCGTGCAGTCGGCCGCCATCGTGTGGCCGCTGGCCGTGGTGCTGCCCTTCGCCCTGGTGCCACGGCTGCGCCGGCACTGGCGTCCGCGCGACTACACGGCGCGGCCCTCGCTCGGCTGGTCCTGGGCGGTCGCAGGCACGGTCGCGTCCACCACCGCGTACATCTACCGGGTCTTCATGGACATGTACCCGGTGCTGCCGCCCGACGACCGGACCCGGCAGTTCGTCGACCTTCCCTACCTGCTCTCGCTGGCCGGCAACGCCAAGCACAACGTCCCGTTGACGCTCCCCCAGGTCTCCGGCGAACCGCTGGCCTACCACTGGTTCGCCTTCGCGCACATGGCGATGACCAGCAGCATCGGCCACATCGACCTGCCGGTCGTGGAGATGCGCCTGATGGTGCCTGGGCTGTGCGCCCTGCTCATGGTGGTGGCCGCGGTCGTCGCCTGGCGCGTGACCGACCGGGCCTGGGCCGGACCGGTCGCGGGCCTGCTGCTGTTCGCGATCGGCGAGTTCAACGCCGCGGGCTCGCCGCGGCTCCCGTTCGGCTCGGCCACGACCTCGGTGATGATCTGGGCCAGCCTCTCGCTGACCTACTGCCAGCCCCTGCTGCTCGCACTGATCGCCGCCGTCGGTGACGGCTTGATCGGCCGCAAGGACGGGACCAGGCGGGTCCCCGCCTGGGGCCGGGGCGGGCGCTACGCGCTGATCGCGCTGTTCGCCTTCGCGTCCAGCGCGGCCAAGGCGACCTCGCTGCCGGTCACGCTCGCCGCAGTGGCCTTCGCCGGTGTCATCATGCTGATCCGCGACCGCCGGATCCCGTGGGACGTGGTCGGCGCCGGCGCGGTGGTCGTGGCGGCCCAGTTCTTCTCGACCGCGGTGATCTTCAACTTCCAGAGCTACGGCCTGGGCGTCCACCCCCTGGTCAACCTCTCCGGCTACTGGGCCGACCCGCAGAACCAGCGCGGGCAGGTCAGCCAGGCATTCGTGATCGCGAGCGTGTGGGTGGCCTTCCTGCTCAACTCGCAACTGCGGGTCGCCGGCGCGCTCCCGCTGATGTGGCGGCGCAAGCTGCGGCTGGAGCCGGTGCAGTGGATGCTGCTGGGCGGCGCCATCGCCGGGCCGGCCGTGTTCCTGATGCTGAACGGCTGGAACTCCAGCTACTTCACCCACGCGGGCCTGCCTTTCGGCGTGCTGCTGTCGGCCTGGGGCTACTGCGAGGCCTTCGAGCGGGCGCGGCTGTCGCGCGCGGCCAAGGCCGTGCTCGCGGTCGTCTCGCTGGCCGGCGTCGCCGCTCTGACGGCGCTGCTCCACTACGGCGAGCGCCGCTGGCGGGAGACCGTCGAGAACCTGCTCTGGGGCAACCACGAGTGGCACACCTACGGCGAGCTGGTGCCGATGCTGGGCCTCGCCGCGGCGCTGGCCGCCGTCGTCCTGGTCGGCGGCCTGCTGTGGTGGCTGGCCTCCCGCCGCTTCGAGGGGCTGCGCAAGCGCGGGGGCATCGTGGTGCTGACCGGTGCGCTGCTGCTCGGCACGCCGACGCTGATGATCGACGTGATCACCCCGTACAGCGGCCTGGCCTCGTTCGGCGCCGTGCCGCTGCCGGCCTCCCGGGTGGACGCGGCCCGCTGGGTCCGCGACCACAGCAACCCGGACGACGTCCTGCTCACCAACTCGCACTGCACCACGCCGGACTACTTCCGCGAGCCCGACAAGGTGTGCGACGTGATGGACATGCAGTCGTTCTGGCTGAGCGGCTACTCCGAGCGCTCCGTGCTCATCGAGGGGTGGATCTTCGCCCCGCGCCTGCAGGGAGCCGACCTGACCTTCTGGGACCAGGACCTGCTGGCCATGAACGAGCAGGCGGTCAAGGCGCCCACCGCGCCGCTGCTGCAGCGACTGAGCGCCGAGCACCACGTGCGCTTCGTGGTCGTCGACCGCCACATCGGCCAGGAGTCCCCGGAGCTGGCCTCGCTCGCCGAGAAGGTCTACGACACCGGCAAGATGGCGGTCTACAAGCTCCGCTGAGCCCCTGCCCGGCATGACCCGGCCCGCGGATCCTCGGATCCGCGGGCCGGAGGCGTTCCCGGACGCGGCCGCCTACTTGCCGGCGTGCTGCTTCGCGTCCTCCTCGGCCTTCTGCTTCTTCGCCTGCTCCATGATCGCGTGCGGGTCCGGCATCTTCGGCTCGACGCCCGTCAGCAGGCCGGTGCCGGTGAAGACGAGGGTGCCGAGCAGGCCGCCGGGCTGGCCGACGTCCGCCACCTGGTCGAGGGCCGGGGTCTCGTCGGCGGCGTGGGCCGGCACCGCTCCGAGGGTGGTGGCGAGGGCCGCGCCGGAGAGCGCGAGGCCGGCCAGGAATCGGTTGCGCATGGTCATGGCCTGCCCAACGAGCCGGCCGCCCGACGGTCACTGCCGCGGGACCCCGGGTTCCGGTCGGATGATCCGCAGGAGCATCCCGCGGGCGGCGGTTAGACTGCCGAACGGCCGGGGTGGCAGGGTCCACCCGCGCGGAATCGGGCCTTCACCGGCCCGCGACAGGACCGGAGCCGTGACCACTTCCCCCGCTCTGCAGCCCCCGGTCGCCCATTCGGCGACGGACCGCACGTCCGGGTTCCGGCTGACCCGCCGCCGCCGTACCGTCCTGTTCACCGTGCTGAGCTTCGCGGTCTGCCTGGCGCTCGGCGTCCAGCAGTGGACCTCGCTCCAGCTGGGTGGCTTCGACCTGGGCATCTTCGACCAGGGCGTGCGCGGCTACGCGCACTTCGGGCTGCCGGTGTCGACGCTGAAGAGCGTCCACCACGAGTTCCCGCCGGGCTTCTCGCTGCTGGGCGACCACTTCTCGCCGGTGCTGGCGCTGCTCGCCCCGCTGTACTGGGTGTGGGACGACCCGCGGATGCTGCTGGTCGGGCAGGCGGCGCTGTTCGCGGCGGGCGTCCCGCTGGTGCGCCGGATCGCGAGCCGGGCGTTCGCGGGCGCCGACGCGCGGGTCCGCACCCGGGTGCTGGACGGCGCGGCGCTGGTGTACGGCCTGGGCTGGCCGCTGCTGATCTCCTCGCGCAGCGGGTTCCACGAGGTGGGGTTCGCCGTTCCGCTGTTCCTGCTGCTGTTCGAGCGGGCGGGGGCGCGGCGCTGGACGGGGGCGGCGCTGGCGGCGCTGCTGCTGTGCGCGACCAAGGAGGACCTGGGGCTCGCGGTCGGCATGTTCGGCGCGGTGCTGCTGTGGCGCGAGCGCGGCGGCACGGACCGGTGGGCGAAGGTGCTCGGCTGGGCGCTGCTGGTGGGCGGGCCGCTGGCGAGCGCGGTGGAGATCGGCTGGTTGATTCCGGCGATGGGCGGCGTGCCCGGCTACTACTGGAACTACGGCCAGCTCGGCGCGGACGGCGGCCAGGCGCTGCGGCACGTGCTCGGCAATCCGTGGCTGCTGGTGGAGTCGGCGTTCTCCAGCCCGTTGAAGCCGATGCTGCTCGGCTGGCTGCTGCTCACCACCGCGGCGCTGCCGCTGCGCTCGGCGACCTCGCTGGTCGCGCTGCCGCTGCTGGCGGAGCGGATCCTGTCCGACAACCCGAACCACTGGTCGATCGCCCGGCACTACGACGCGTTCCTGTGGCCGATCCTGGTGACCGCCGCGATCGAGACCCTGGGCGTCCTGTGGGCCCGCGGCCACTTCCGGCAGGTCCGCCGGCTGGGCGCAACCGCCGCCGTCCTCTCGCTCGCCGCGTCCGCCGCGCTCGGCGTCTACCACCTGGCGGTCCCGTACGAGTGGCAGCCCAAGCCGTCGACGGCGGCGCTGGCCCGCGCGGCGAAGCTGATCCCGGACGGCGCCACCGTGGAGGCCGACAACCAGGTCGCGCCGCGCCTGACCAACCGCACCCGCGTGATGCTGGCCGACGGCACCCCGCGCGGCCAGGAGTACGTGATCCTGCGCTACACGCAGCGCGCCTTCCCGTTCCAGCGCGACCCGGAGCAGGCCGAGTACCGCGCCTTCCTGCTGGCCCACGGCTACCAGGAGCTCTTCGACCAGGACGGCGTCACGCTGCTCCGGCACACCGGCACCGACCCCGTCCCCGGCGCCCACCTGCCCGGGCCCGGCTCCACCCCGTACCAGGAGATCATCCCGCCGGACGTCGGCCACGACTTCTTCCTCGGCTGACCGACCGGCCGGCCCGACGGCGGCTCAACTGTGCGGCGCGCCTTCGCATTTCGGGTCGCGTCCGGGATGCGGAAGGGGGGCGGAATCCGGCCGGGCGCGCGTGCTACTTTGCAGCGTGTCGACGACAGATCCCGTATCCGGCCCGGCCATCGGAACCCACGGCATTCCGCTGCCGCGCCGGGGCGCGGCCGCGCCGGGCCCCGGGCCGGGCGGCGGGCCGGTCCCGCTGCCCTCGCTGACCGGTCTGCGGTGGACGGCCGCGCTGATGGTCTTCCTGTTCCACGTGTGGATCGTCGAGTACTTCGGCGGCCGGATCGGCGGCACGCTGGGCTTCGCCTTCGGGGCCGGGAACACCGGGGTGTCGTTCTTCTTCGTGCTCTCCGGGTTCGTGCTCGCCTGGTCGACGCCGCCGGGCAGCGGCGGGGTCGTCCGGTTCTGGCGGCGCCGCTTGGCGCGGGTCTACCCGCTGCACCTCGCCACGGCGCTGCTCGCGCTGGCGATGGCGTACTTCCTGGCCGCCGGGACGCTGCCGGAGACCCGGCAGCTGTTCGCGAACCTGTTCCTGGTGCAGTCCTGGCCGCAGGACGTGAGCTTCTACCAGAGCGCCAACCCGGTCAGCTGGTCGCTCGCCTGCGAGGCGTTCTTCTACCTGCTGTTCCCGCTGATCGTCCGCCCGCTGCGGGCCACGGGCTGGCGCGGCAGCGCGGTCCTCGCGGCCGTCTCGACGGCCCTGGTGATCACCATGCCGATGCTGGTCGACGGCTGGCTGCACCCGGTGGACACCGGTTGGGCGGTCTACTACTTCCCGCTCGCCCGGCTGCCCGAGTTCCTGCTCGGCGTCGCGCTGGCCGAACTGGTCCGGGCCGACCGGTGGCAGGGCCCCGGGCTCACCGTCTCGCTCGCCCTGACCGTGGGCGGCTACTTCATGGCCTCGCAGGCGGACTACCTCTACCGCTACGCCGCCTGCACGGTGATCGGATTCGCCCTGCTGATCCCCGCCGCCGCGACGGCCGACCTGCGCGGCGAGCCCTCGCCCTGGCGCGGGCGCCTCGCCGTGCGGCTGGGCGAACTCTCCTTCGCCTTCTACATGGTGCACATCCTGGTCATCCGGACCGGCGAGAGCCTGTTCCGCCCGCACCCCAAGGAACCGTGGCCGACCGGCCTGCTGGTGAGCTGCACCGCCTTCGCGATCTCGCTGGCGGTGGCCTGGCTCCTGCACACCCTCGTCGAGGTCCCCGGCCGCCGGCTGCTGCTGCGCCCCTGGTCCGGACGCGACCCCGGGGCGCGGTAGCCCGGCACGACCGCCCGCCGATGCGGCACACTGGAGGTTTGGCCCGCGCGGAAGGGGATGCACAGGCGTGAACGGACCGCTGATCGTGCAAGCGATCAAGTCTGATTCACATACTAGTGATGTGTCGTCCCCTGCCATGCGCCCCAACGGAGTTCAGCAGGGACGGCCACGATCCCACAGTTCCTCTGCGTGGGCCGCGAACCGGCCGAACATCCCGTCCTCCTGCTGACGGCGCAGGTGCATCATCGGCGAGTCATGGCCGACGACACGGGCCAGGTGGGGCGTCACGAGCGCCTGGGAATCGAACCGGAACACGGACAGGCCGACATGGTTAGTGGCGTCGTCAGCGGCGCTGTAGCGGGCCTCCACGCCCGTCACGTCACGCAGCTTTGCCAGGTTCTCCAGCGTGATCCGGATGCGGGTGGAGACAGTCAGGGCCACGTCCTCGATCGCCTCCCGTTGCCGCGTGACTTCCCCGTCCGGATCGCCCAGAAGGAACCGGACTCGGCAACCGGCCTCCGCCTTTCGACGCAGGCTCTCGACCAGGTTGGGCTGTTCCAGCCACAGGAAGTAGTTGGTGTAGCCCGCGAAGAGGAGATCCGTCCGGGCGTTCTTGATCAGGTCCCCCCACACGGTGGACGGACAGGCGGACCGGTACGGGTAGCTCCGGATGATCTCCCGATCCGGGCCGATCTTGAGCGCATCCCGAACTGCCTTCGGCCACAGCATCGTTGAATCAACTCCCAGCACCTTGGCGGCATCCTCGCGGTTGCGGGCGTGGGGGATCAGCCGGCCGTCGGACAACCACCGCTCAACGGTCTTGCCTGACACTCCCACCCGGCCCGCCAACTGACGCGGCGAGAGGCCGGCGGCGGACATAGCCGATCGTAAGGCGGCGTTCAAGACTTCTCCCAGGGACGTTTGGGCCTTTTCCGAACCTACTGCTGCGACAGCCCAACTGTCTTACGTAAATGCCGAATTCACCCAAGAGGGCGCGCAAGTGTGGGCCGTGGACCGATCGGACGGAGGAGCAGCCCATGCCCACAACGCCCCATCAGCGCTACAGAGTGGTGCCCGCGCCGGCAGAGCCCGGCGCACTGCTCACGGATCTCTGGGGCTTGGCCGACTGCGCCGATGCCGACAGCCCCGTGACTCGACCGAACGGCGAGCCGATGGTGTTCCCGTTCTTCGGAGATGCCGTGAGGTGGGCAGATGAGCACTCCTGAGCAGTGGGAGCCTCACGAGGGCGGGACGGCCCATGACCGGCGCTCCGATCAGCCGGTGCGGGTGATGGCGGTGCACTCCTGCGGCGTGTTCGTCCGACGCCTTCGTGACGGACGAGAGAGCATCACCACGCTGGGCGAACTCGCCCCGCCGGTACATTCGGCCCCGACGCAATGACGGACGCCCTCGGCCGGGCCTGGGATGCGGCTGCCCGCTTCGTTGCTCTGACGGGTGAGCAGGTGCGGGTGTCGCAGGTGGCCGGCGGCGTACAACTCAGTTTCCGTGCAACGCCCATGGATGGTGCCCTGCACCTTGAAGTGCTTCGAGTCCTGGGTGACTCCGAGCGCTTCGGGCATGACCGGCTACCCGACGGCAACGGAGAGTTGTGGGCCACCTACCACGAGAGCCGCCCGTGACCGGCTGACCAAAAACGGCATCACACCCAGGGCGCGCGCGGCGAGCTGGGACCGGGATCGCTGAGCATTGGCCTGCCGAACTTTCGCGCCGCCCAGGCCTCGCGCCCCGATACGCCGGGGGCCATTCGGCCAGATATCGGGCAGGCGAGGAGCTTGCCCGAGATCACAGTCAGGATTACGGCTCCCGATCATGCTCGGAACCAGACCAGATGGGACGCCGGCTAAACCGCTCCGCCACCCGTGTCGCAACACGCTCTGTCCACAAGGGGCTGTGGACCATGCTGTGGATGAACCGGCGAGTGCTGTGGATTGCGCTGATCAGAGGCTGTGGGCACAAGATGTAGTGCACCTGGCTGGGCTGTGCACAACATCTTGGTGTCGCATGGTGTTTGCGAGTGTCGGTGTGTCCTGCTTCACTGAGTGCTGCTCAGAGTGAGCAGGCCCCAACGTCGGGGTCGACAAAGAGTCATGCCCACCCGGATGTTGGGGCCCGTTGCGTTGGTCGCGCGGTCGGACCCTACCCCGTCGTAGCTGGTCTACCAAGGGGGCATCCCCCGAAGGTGGTAGATGCCTCAGGAAGGAATGTCCCATGGCCGGAAGGCCCAGGACTGTGCACGTGACGCAGCGTACGGACGGCAAGTGGCAGGCGAAGGACGACACGGCGACGCGAGCGATCGTGGTTGCCGACACGCAGGCGGCGGCGGATCGCCGTGCTGCCGAGGTCGTCCGGAACTCCGGCGGCGGTGAGGTCATCCGGCATGGTCGGAACGGCACGATCGTGGACAAGCGCACGATCAAGCCCGGCAACGACCCCTACCCGCCGAAGGGTTGAGTAGCTATGGCCAAGTATTCGATCAACTCCGGGTACTCCGACTATCGGACCGTCGATGCGTGGATCTACCGGGTTGAGGGCGACTTCATTCACTTCGTGGATGAAGACAACACGCCCGTGCTGACGGTTCGAGCGGGGCAGGTCTACGTGATCGAGCGGGAGGAGCCCGTGGCCGCCTGAGTGCCGTGATCCGGACCAGACGCGGACCGGATGTAGCTGTCTGGAACTGAGCGCGGGCCTCGGGGCGGGTCATCCGAGGTCCGCGCCCAAATCCGTCAGCGGCCCGTGAGGCCGCTCATTCTGGGCCGCGCTGGGGCGGCTGGCGGCAGTCAACCTTGACGGCCGATGGCGAGTTTCCGCAGGTCATCGCAGCTTCCGGTGGCGACGCTGCTGGTTAGGTCGGTGACACGTCACTCCTGGCCGAGGTGACGGTACAGGGTCGCGCGGCTCACGCCGAGTGCCTTGGCGATGGCCGTGACGCTCTCCCCTTTCGCCTGTCGGGCACGGGCGGCGGCGAGCTTGTCGGCGTCCAGTACATTCGGCCGACCGCCGGTGCGGCCCTGTGCTTTGGCAGCGTCCAGGCCGGCCCGGGTGCGGTCCTTGATAAGGCTCCGCTCGAACTCCGCCATAGCGCCCACCACTTGGAGCATCAGGCGGCCGTCGGGCGTGTTCGGATCGATGCTCGCCAGCGCACCCGTCAGCACCTTGAAGCCGATGCCCCGGGCCGACAGCGCGTCCACCATCGTCACCAGGTCGATCAGCGAACGGGCGAAGCGGTCCAGCTTCCACACGCACAGGGTGTCACCCGGGCGCAAGTAGTCCAGGACGGCGGCAAGCTCCGGACGGTCGGTGTTCTTGCCCGACGCCTTGTCCGTGAAGATCCGGGAGCAGCCCGCTTCGGCGAGTGCATCGCGCTGGAGCTGCGCCTCCTGGTCGTCGGTGGAGACTCGCGCGTAGCCGATCAGGTGTCCCGTGTTCTTCGCCATGCCCCAACCGTCTCATAACTCGTCTCGCAACCCCAAGGGCTTTCGGCAAATTGTGAGACGGGTTTTGAACGCCTGGACGCCCCTTCTGGGGCTTGTTCTCCACTCGTCTCACAAACCATCGTTTCTGAGAGGGGCGAACGCGGTGACTCTCCGTCATACGACGGCCGGACCGGCCTGACACGGCGAAGCGGCGCAACCGGAGCACGGAGCCTCCAGCGTCCGGAGCTGCCCCGCGTGCTGGAATGGCACCTCGCAGCCGACTCTCGTTTTAGCTATAGGTTTCTATGGTCATTTGGAATTTCGATCAAAAACAACACAACAGCACTCACCGCCGATAGGCGACGGTCCGCCTTGCGATGCCGGCCGAGCCAACGGCACCTGCGCGAACGAAGAGGCCCCGCCCGACCCTGGACAGGTCGGACGGGGCTCGGCTGACTACTGCACCGGCTACAAGCCCGCGCCGCCCGCCATCTCCTCCGCCCCCACCCGCCGGATCACGGCCTCCACGTCCTTGCCCTCCGTGTCAGCCCGCCGGATCTGCCCGTCCGCGCCAAACCGGACCGCCAGCCGTGAGGCGTCGAAAGCGGGGCCGCTCTTCGTCGCGGGCGAGACCTCCACGAACGCGCCCGCGTGTAGCAGCAGGTCCCGCTTGCCCGCCGTGTCCGCCGCCTTCCAATGCTGACGGAACGTCTGCCCGGTGGGCACCTCCACCACCCCGGCGGGCCTGGCGGTGCGCTGCTTCTCCTTCAGCGAGGCGACGCGTTCTTCGAGCTTGGCGTACTGCGCGGCATAACGGTCCGCGCCGTCGTCGCCCTTGAAAAGCCCCCGGTCGTACCGGTCCTTCTCCAAGTTGGACAGTGCTTCCTGCGCCTGCCTGATCTGTGGGCGGAAGTCCTCTCCGGGCTGCTCGACCATGCGCACCACGGGCAGCTTGCCGAAGGACTCCAGGAAGCGGGCCTCCACGTGGTTCTCCATCGACTCCCCGGCGATGCTCACGCCATAGCAGTCGATCTGCTCCCCGCCCTGTCGCTTCTTCAACCGGCCGATGCACCGGTACCGGAGCCGTCCGCCCGCCACGTAGGTGTACATCCGGAAACCGCACAGCGCGCAGTGGACGATGCCCCGGAGCAGTGATGTGCCTTCGCGCCGCCGGTCGCCGGGGTTGCTGCGGCGCTCCAGTTCGTCCTGGAGGGCCTGCCAAGTGTCCATGTCCAGGATCGGCGTCCGGTTGACCAGTGGCAGGCCGTCCGTCCGCAGAATGGGCTTACCGTCCTCGATCACCTGGCCGAGCAACTGCGGGTTGGTAAGCAGGCTCCGCAGCGTGGTCGTGTACCACTTCTTCGAGTCGCTGCGCTTGCCGGTGGTCTGCCGGGAGGTGTGGCCGGGCGACGGGACTCCGGCCTTGCTCAAGTCGGCTGCGACGGTCATCAGAGAGTCCTTGGCGAGGATGCGCTCCACGATCCCGTGAACGGTCTTGGCCTCCTCCGGGTTGACCTCCAGCACCTTCCCCGGACCGTCCGGGTTGGGGGCCACGCGGTAGCCGTACGGGACGCGCCCGCCCGTATACCGGCCCTCCCGCCGCAGGTGTTCGTGGGCGCTGGAGACACGCATGCCGATGGTGTCGGACTCCAACTCGGCAAAGACCGCGATCACCTTCGCCATGGCGCGGCCCATGGAGGTGGTCAGGTCCAGTGGTTCTGTCGCCGACGCCAGCGCGACGTCCGCCGCCTCCGTGATCCGCATGATCTCGGCGAAGTCCACGGTGGAGCGGGCAAGCCGGTCGATCTTGAAGAATACGACGACGTCCAATTCGGTTAGCCTCGACAGAACCCGCTGGAGTCCGGGCCGTTCAAGCCCGCGCGAGAAGCCCGAGACGTCGATGTCCTCTTCGACGGCGACAACGGTCCACCCCCGGGCCTGGCAGAGCGCTTCACAGGCGGCGCGCTGCCGCTCGGGAGACGTCGTTTCCTCTGTCTCGCGCGATAGGCGAACATAGATGGCTGCGCGCAATCCGGTGGTGCCGGCCGGAACGCCCTTCGGGCGACGGGCACGGGGCATGGCCCGGACAGCGGCAGTTGTGGCGTCGGTCACTCGGCGATCCTAACCGTGGAGGTATGCGTGTCCTGCTTGATCGTGCAGAGCGACAAGACGCTGCTGTTGGAGATCGACCATCCGCAGGCGGCGGAGTGCCGGCGGGTGATCGCGCCGTTCGCCGAGTTGGAGCGCGCGCCGGAGCACATCCACACCTACCGGGTGACGCCGCTCGGCCTGTGGAACGCACGGGCGGCGGGGCACGACGCCGAGCAGGTGGTGGACGCGCTGGTGACGTACTCGCGCTACCCGGTGCCGCACGCGCTGCTGGTCGACGTGGCGGACACCATGGCCCGGTACGGGCGGCTGCAGCTGCAGAAGCACCCGGTGCACGGGCTGGTGCTGTCCACCACGGACCGGCCGGTGCTGGAGGAGGTGCTGCGGTCGAAGAAGATCGCGCCGCTGGTCGGGGCCCGGGTGGACCCGGACACGGTGGTGGTGCACCCGTCGGAGCGCGGCCAGATCAAGCAGGTGCTGCTGAAGCTGGGCTGGCCGGCCGAGGACCACGCGGGGTACGTGGACGGCGAGGCGCACCCGATCCACCTGGAGGAGGACGGCTGGGAGCTGCGCCCGTACCAGCGGCACGCCGTGGACGGCTTCTGGCACGGCGGCTCCGGCGTCGTGGTGCTGCCGTGCGGCGCCGGCAAGACGCTGGTGGGCGCGGCGGCGATGGCGGAGGCCAAGTCGACCACGCTGATCCTGGTGACCAACACCGTCTCGGCCCGGCAGTGGAAGCACGAGCTGATCAAGCGGACCTCGCTGACCGAGGACGAGATCGGCGAGTACAGCGGCACCCGCAAGGAGATCCGCCCGGTCACCATCGCCACGTACCAGGTGATGACCACCAAGCGGAAGGGCGTCTACCCGCACCTGGAGCTGTTCGACGCCCGCAACTGGGGCCTGGTGGTCTACGACGAGGTGCACCTGCTGCCCGCGCCGGTGTTCAAGTTCACCGCCGACCTGCAGGCCCGCCGCCGGCTCGGCCTGACGGCGACGCTGGTGCGCGAGGACGGCCGGGAGGGCGACGTGTTCTCGCTGATCGGCCCGAAGCGGTTCGACGCCCCGTGGAAGGAGATCGAGGCGCAGGGCTACATCGCGCCCGCCGACTGCTGCGAGGTGCGGGTGACGCTCTCCGACTCGGAGCGGCTGATGTACGCGACCGCCGAGCCGGAGGAGAAGTACCGGTTCTGTTCGACCACGGCGACCAAGCGCCGGGTGGTGGAGCGGCTGGTCGAGAAGCACAAGGGCGACCAGACCCTGGTCATCGGTCAGTACATCGACCAGCTGGACGAGTTGGGCGATGCGCTGAACGCCCCGGTGATCAAGGGCGAGACCTCGAACGCGCAGCGCGAGAAGCTGTTCGAGGCGTTCCGGTCGAAGGAGATCGGCGTGCTGGTGGTCTCCAAGGTCGCGAACTTCTCGATCGACCTGCCGGAGGCCACCGTGGCCATCCAGGTGTCGGGCACGTTCGGCTCCCGCCAGGAGGAGGCGCAGCGGCTGGGCCGGGTGCTGCGTCCGAAGGCGGACGGGCACGCGGCGCACTTCTACTCGGTGGTCGCCCGGGACACCGTCGACCAGGACTTCGCGGCGCACCGCCAGCGGTTCCTGGCCGAGCAGGGCTACGCGTACCGGATCGTCGACGCCGACGACCTGTAGGAGCGGCTACAGCTTGACGCCGTCGCGCCCGAGGAAGAGCACGCGCGCGGCGGTGTCGAGCACGATGCCGACGTTGCGGACGGCGGCGGCGACCGGGTTGCGGCGGCGCTCCGGGGCGCCGCCCAGCTGCGGGTTCATGCGTGTGTTCGTCATGTCTCCACGGTAGGTTCGCGGGCCGGCCCCGGGCATCAACCGGAAGGCCGTACCTGTCGGGCCGCCGGTCGTCCTCCAGGTGTAGCGACCCCTACGCCCGTCCGGGGGTGATCCCCCAGGGGCGCCCCAGGGAAAAGGATTCGCACCCGGGCGGCGGCGGGTCTAGGATCGTCCGTCTGCCCCTCCCGAACCGTGGTGCCGCCTCGGCAGCCGTGGGAGGTGCCGGCCGCTCGGAAACCGGCCGGTGTCCTTCACCGTGAGCCAAGACGAGTCCGCCGCCCGAGGATGCCGGGCGGCCGGGAAGGTCCGCCGTGCACTCCCCCACCTCCACCGACGCGTTCGCCGCCGACACCGACCCGCTGGGCCGCGAACGCTCCCACCTGGCCGCCTCCCGCGCCGCCCTGAAGGCGATGCGCGAGGACGTCGAGGCACTCGACCTGCGCGACGTCACCGGCACCTGGGTGTCCGCGCTGGTGCTGCAGAAGCAGGTCGACGAACGCATCAAGGCACTCGCCGACCTCGCGCACACCCCGCTGTTCTTCGGCCGCCTGGACTACCTGCACACGATCAGCGAGGCCGACTCCGAGGGCAGCGGCGGCGAGCAGTTCTACATCGGCCGCCGGCACGTCCACGACGCCGACGGCGACCCGATGGTGATCGACTGGCGCGCCCCGGTCTCCCAGCCGTTCTACCGGGCCAGCCGCAAGGACCCGATGGACGTCGCCAAGCGCCGTCGGTTCGGCTACACCGGCGGCGAGTTGACGGCCTACGAGGACGAGAACCTGTCCGACCCGGACGAGGGCGACACGCGCTCCGCACTCCTCGCCGCCGAAATCGAGAAGCCCCGCGTCGGCCCGATGCGCGACATCGTCGCCACCATCCAGCCCGAGCAGGACGAGATCGTCCGCGCCGACATCACCGGCACCGTCTGCGTCCAGGGCGCCCCCGGCACCGGGAAGACCGCCGTCGGCCTGCACCGTGTCGCCTACCTGCTGTACGCACACCGCGAGCGGCTCGCCCGCACCGGCACCCTGGTGGTCGGCCCGAACCGGTCCTTCCTCCAGTACATCGAGCAGGTCCTGCCCGCCCTCGGCGAGTTGGACGTCGCGCAGGCCACCGTGCAGGAACTCGTCGGGCACGTCGAGGTCCGCGGCGCCGACGCCGCCGACACCGCCCGGATCAAGGGCGACGCCCGGATGGCCCAGGTCCTGCGCAACGCGGTGCGGTCCGGGATCACCCTGCCCACCGAACCCTGCGTGGTGGTCCGCGGCTCCCGCCGCTGGCGGGTGCCCGCATACGAACTCGAAGAGATCGTCCGCGAGTTGATGGACCGCGACATCCGCTACGGGGCTGCCGCCGAGGCCCTCCCGCAGCGGATCGCGCACGCCGTGCTGGTCAAGATGGAACAGGGCGGCGAGGCCCCCGACGACCGCGTCCAGGACGCGGTGGCCCGCAACGCCGCCGTGAAGGCCACCGTCAAGGCCTGCTGGCCGGCCGTCGACCCGGTCAAACTGGTCCACCGCCTGCTGTCCGACGCCGAGTTCCTGGCCGCCGCCGCGGACGGCCTCCTCGACGCCGACGAACAGGCCCTCGTCCTGTGGTCCAAGCCGCCGCGCTCCGCCCGCACCGCGCCCTGGTCCGCCGCCGACGCCGTCCTGATCGACGAGACCACCGACCTGGTCCACCGCACCGCCTCGCTCGGCCACGTGGTCGTCGACGAGGCCCAGGACCTCTCCCCCATGCAGTACCGCGCCATCGGCCGCCGCTGCACCACCGGCTCCGCGACCGTCCTCGGCGACCTCGCCCAGGGCACCACCCCGTGGGCCACCGGCAGCTGGCAGGAAGCCCTGCACCACCTCGGCAAGGACGGCGCCCACATCGAGGAGCTCACCCAGGGCTTCCGCGTCCCCGGCGAGGTCATCGCCTACGCCTCCCGCCTCCTCCCGGCGATCGCCCCCGGCCTGGCCCCCGCGACGTCCGTCCGTGACGCGCCCGGCTCGCTGACCGTCCGCCGGGTGCCCTCCGGGCGGGACGACGCCGTCCTCGCCGCCTGCCACGACGCCCTCCGCCACGAAGGCTCCGTCGGCCTGATCGCGGCGGACGCCCGCATCCCCGTCCTCGCCGAGATGCTCGAAGCCGCCGGGCTCCCCCACCTCGCCCCCGGCACCGAGACCACCGCCGACGCCCGGCTTACCCTGGTCCCCGCCACCCTCGCCAAGGGCCTCGAATACGACTACGTCGTCCTCGACGAACCCGCCGCCATCATCACCGGCGAACCCGACCACCGCACCGGCCTGCGCCGCCTCTACGTCTCCCTGACCCGCGCGGTCTCGGGGCTGACGGTGCTCCACACGGAGCCGCTGCCGGAAGAGTTGGGGTAAGGGTTCGCCCCCGATGGCTCACGTTCCGATCAGAGTGCGCCACTCCTCGACCATCGTCGCGTCCACCGCCCCGGCCCAGCCGCCCAGCCGAACCGCTCCGCCGATGTGGAAGGCGTCGAAGCCCGCGGCGCGGAGCTCGGGGACGTGTTCGGCGCGGAGGCCGCCGCCGACCAGGATCTGCTGGCGGTAGCCGGGTTCGCCGGACTTGGCGAGTTCGCCGAGGAGGACTTCCCGGCCGGCGTCCACGCCGGCCGCGGCGCCGGAGGTGAGGAAGGTGTCGAGCCCCGGCAGGTCGGCGACGGCGGCGCGGACGTCGGAGCGGTCGGCGCTGTGGTCGATGGCCCGGTGGAAGGTCCAGTGGCAGCCGGTGACGGCGTCGGCGACGGCGCGGGTCGCGTCGAGGTCGACGGCGCCGTCGGGGGTGAGGAAGCCGAAGACGAATTCCTCGGCGCCCTCGGCGCGCAGCGCGGCGGTCCGGGCCAGCAGCAGGTCGAGGTCGCCGGGGGTGAAGCCGTCGCGGATGCGGAGCATGACGCGCAGCGGCAGGTCGACGGCGGTGCGGATCGCGGCGAAGTCCCGGACGGTGGGGGTGAGCCCGTCGGCGGCCATGTCGGTGACCAGTTCGAGGCGGTCCGCGCCGCCCGACTCGGCGGCCCTGGCGTCCTGGGGGGTCAGCGCGATCACTTCGAACATTGGTCTAGACATATCCGATAGCCTGCCACATCGACCCGCCGCGAGCGACCCCCCTCGACCGTTCGGCCCCGCGTCCTCCTCCGTTCGCGCCCCGCCGGCGTCCCGTTCGCCCGGTCGACCCTCCGTTCAGCCCATCAGGGACGCCGTCTGACGCCGCGTCGGACGGGCGGATCCGAGCAGCCGGTACCCCAGCAGCAGCGCCGTCGCGGTGCCGATCGCCCAGGGGGCGGCCCGCCACACGCCGCCGAGCTGCTCCCAGAGCGAGAACAGGCTGAAGCCGGCGGTCAGCGGCAGCACGGCGAGGCCGAGCGCGGCGGGCAGCAGCCGGTCGCGGGCGGCGAACAGCACCAGCAGCAGCGGGAGCAGCAGCAGCGCGACCGGCCACCAGCCGTCCATCAGGTTGCGGGTGTCGTAGCCGCCCTGGGCGCGGGTCACCGCGAAGCCGGCGGCCGCGCCGGCCAGGATCAGCAGCCGGTCGGTCCGGCCGTGCGCATCGGCCGGGCGGGCCGGGGCGACGGCCAGCATCAGACCGCCCAGCAGGTAGGGCACCAGGGCGGTGGTCTCGTAGGCGAAGAACCAGCCGCTCCACACCCCGCTGGGCGGCAGGCTCAGCGCGGCGTACCCGATCCGGACGGCGCCGAGCAGCGCCACCACGGTGCCCAGGAGTCGGACGGCCCGCCAGGCGCCGAGCGCGGCGGCGGCGACCAGCAGCAGCGGGATGACGGCGAGGCCCAGGACGGCGATGTTCTCGACCAGCCGGCCCCACGGCAGGTCGGTCCCGGAGCGGGCCGCGACGGTGATCCGGTACTCCCGCCAGTCGCCGACGCCGGGCAGGACGGCGAGGCCGAGCAGGGCGCCGGTCAGCAGCGGGGCGGCGGCGACCAGCAGCCGGCCGGGGAGCGCGGTGTCGGTGAGGCCGGTGCGCAGCCGCAGGCCGTACGCGGCGAGGTCGAGGGCTTCGCGGGCGGTGGCGAGGCGGCCGGAGCCGGCGGTGGTGTCGGCGAACACCTCGGCCAGTTCGGCGCCCCGGTCGCGTCGGTAGCGGGCCGGGTAGAGCGCGAGGGCGGTGCGCAGGGCGACGTTCATGCGGTGGCCCCCCGGGGACGGACGGCGCCGCCGAGGCGGCGCTGCGCCTCGGCGGCGACGGCGCGCAGCCGTTCGGCCTCGGTGGCCAGGACGCCCCGGCCGGCGCCGGTGAGGGCGTAGGTGCGGCGGGCCCGGCCGTCGACGATCTCCTCGGCGGCGACCTCGATCAGGCCCTGCTGGAGCAGCCGGTCGAGTGCGCCGTACAGGGTTCCGGTGCGGAGCTTCACCCGCCCCCCGGAGATCGCGTCGACCTCCTGGATCAGCGCGTATCCGTGCCGGGGGGCGTCCGCGAGGGCGGTGAGCAGCAGCAGGGTGGGTTCCTGCATGGCGCGTTCAGTCATACGACTACATATATCGCCGACCTGCTTATCCGCGCCATCCCGCGGGGTCGTCCCGGCGCAGCGCGCCGAGCAGGCCCGCCACCACCGGCAGCGCCAGGGCGAGCAGCCCGATGGTGGCCCACGGGATGTCGGCAGGATTCAGCACGGCGGGCGCGCCCGTCATCCCGGCCACCCGGGAACGCAGCAGGGCGTACGCGGGGACGAAGCCGCTGACGGTGCCGAGCAGCCCGCCGAGCAGGGCGATCAGTCCGGCCTGCAGGCCGGCGACGGTGCGCCGGGTGCGCGGCCGGGCGCCGATCGCGGACAGCAGGACGCGTTCGCGGCGGGCGTCGGCGGCGGCCAGCGCGGTGGAGACCACGGCCGCGCCGAGCACCACCAGGGCGGCGAAGCCGCTGAGCGCGACCTGCACCACGCTGTCCTGCGGCCGGTACCCGCGCTCCACCCCGAACTCCGAGTGCGGGGCGAGCCGGGCGACGGTGGCCGCGGCCCGCTGCTCGGCCCGGTCGGCGACCGGCGCGGTGGGCAGCCAGATCGCCCCGGCCGGCACGACCTGCAGGCCGAGGCCGCGGATCGTCGCGGGGGCTACCACCACCGGCGCGTAGCGCTGCCCGACGGGCCGGTCGACCAGGACGGCGTCGACCGTGACCTTCCTGGCCTCCATGCCGTTGCCCTGCATCTGCAGCACCGCCTTGCCGTCGTGCAGGTAGGACGGGTCGGTGACCACGGCCTTCCCGGCGAGCAGCGCCTCCTCGGCGGTGCGGTCGCGCAGCGCCAGCAGGTTGTGCAGCACCTGGGTGTCGCCGACCACGGCCGGCCCGGTCACGGTCTGGCCGTAGCGCGGCCCGCCCTCCGCGGACACCACGCTGGAGCAGCCCTCGCAGAAGACGTACTGCGCCTCGTACAGGTCGGCCCGCTCGCCGAGGTCCGGCAGGTCCTGGACCACTGCGGTGCGCAGCTGGGGCATGACGTCGGCGTCGCCGTGCAGGGTGATCCGGACGGCGCCGACGGGCTGTTCCAGCCGGTAGGAGGCGCGGTCCTGGGCCTCGGCGCCGGCGGTGTGCACGCCGACCGCGACGGCGCCGGCGACGGCGGCGAGCACGGCGGCGACCGCGGGGCCGGTGCGGGAGCGGTGCCGGGCTGCGTCGCGCAGCGCGAGCCGCGGGCCGACCGGCAGCAGGCGGGCGAGTCGGCCGAGCAGGGCGAGCAGCAGCGGGGTGAACAGCAGCAGGCCGAGTTCGGCGAGCGTCGCGCCGGTCAGCACCGACAGGGTGCGGGTCGACAGTCCGGCGAGCACCGGCATCCCGCCGGTCGGGGCGACCACCGCGCCGTACAGCGCGAGCGCGGCGCCGACCAGCACGGCGGCCAGGCCGAGCAGCGGCGTCCAGCGGGCGGAGCGGCGCACCGGGTCACGGTCCGTCAGGCCGTCGAGCACCTCGCGGCGGCCGGCCTGCAGGGCGGGCAGCAGCGCCGCCAGCAGGGCGGTGAGCATGCCGACGGCGGCGATCGCCGCGAGGTCGGACGGGCGCAGGGCGAGCTGGCCGAACCGGCTGCCGCCCCACTCCTCGATCCGGGTGCGCAGCACGGCGACCAGGGCGGCGCCGACCACGGCGCCGAGCACCGCGCCGGCCGCGCCGAGCACCAGGCCGCCGCCGAGCACCACGGCCCGGACGTGTCCGGGGCGGCCGCCGGCCGCGCCGAGCAGGGCGAGCTGGCGGCGGGCCCGCCGGGCGCCGACCGCGAAGGCGGGGCCGGCCAGCAGCGCGACCTCCAGCAGGGCCATCGCGGCGGTGGTGGCGACCGTCATCATGCGGCGTTCGCGGGCGTCCTCGGCGCCGACCGCCTCCTGCCGGGCCAGCGCGTCGGCGGGCGGGTGGGCGGCGACCTGGCGGCTCGCCAGCGTGTAGCCGTAGCGGTTGAGTTCGCGGACCTGGTCCCAGCCGAGGCTCGCCCCCGCGGGCAGTCGGACCAGCCAGGCGGCCTTCTTCGCGGCGGCCTGCTCGGCGCCCGGGCTCTGCGGGGCGAGCCCGGCGACCACCTGGGCGGCGTCCAGCTGCTGGTACAACTCGCCGGGGCGGGCGATCAGTTCGGACTTGTTCAGCTCGCCGGGACTCTCCACGGCGCCGGTCAGCGTGAACGGGGTCGACTCCAGGCCGCGGACGGTGACCCGGTCGCCGATCCGCAGGCCGGTGCCGGCCAGGAACGCCCGGGTGGCGGCGGCCTCGTGGGCGGCGGCGGGGGCCCGGCCGGAGACCAGGTTCAGCCGGCCCTGCCAGAGGTCGCCGGCCAGGTCGGCCTCGAAGGTGTCGACGGGGGCCAGGCCGTCGCGGGTCTGCACGGCCGCGACCGGGCCGGTGCGGGCGGGCGTCAGAGTGCTGCCCTTCGGGAGCAACTCACCGAGCAGCGCGGCCGGTTCGGTGATGGCGGCGCGCTTCTGCTCGGGCGTCTCGGAGCCCGGGCGCTGCGGCAGGGTGCGGACGCCGTCGGCCGGGAACACCGACTGCTCGACGCTCCGGCCCGGATCGTAGGCGCCGACCAGCGCGTCGGAGCGGCCCATCAGCCGGTCCGCGCGTTCGACGGCGGTGAGTTGACCGCTGCGGTGCACCACGTCCACGCCGGTCGCGCCCAGCACCGGCAACGCGATCATCGCGACCACCAGGGCGCTGCGGCCCTTGGCCCGCAGGGCGTCGCGGCGCGCCATCCGCAGCACCGCCCGCCAGGCGCTCATCGGCCGGCCCCGGTGCGCTGCGCCGCCTCGCGGACGATCCGGCCGTCCCGGAGGAACACCACCCGGTCCGCCCAGGCCGCATGGGTGGCGTCGTGCGTGACCATCATGGCGGCGGCCCCGGCGTCGCAGCGCGCACGCAGTACCTGCAGCACGGCTTCGCCGGTCGCCGAGTCGAGCGCGCCGGTCGGCTCGTCGGCGAGCACCAGCCGGCGCTCGCCCGCCAGCGCCCGGCCGATGGCGACCCGCTGCTGCTGGCCGCCGGACATGTCCTCCGGGAAGCGGTCGGCGAGGTGGGCGATGCCCACCTCCTCCAGCGCGACGAGCGCCTCCGCGCGGGCCTTGCGGGCCGGCACGCCGTCCAACTCCCGCGGCAGCGCGATGTTCTCCGCCGCCGTCAGGGACGGGATCAGGTTGTACGACTGGAACACGTAGCCGACCGACCGGCGCCGTACATCGGCCAGCCGCGCCCGGCTCAGGCCCTCCAGCGGGGCGCCCTCGACCAGCACCCGGCCGACCGACGGGCGGTCCAGGCCCCCGGCCAGCGCGAGCAGCGTGGACTTCCCCGAGCCGGACGGCCCCATCACGGCCAGGAACTCCCCGGCCCGCACCTCCAGGTCGATCGGGTGGAGGGCGTGCACCTCGGCCTCGCCCCGGCCGTGCACCCGGCCGACTCCCTCCAGGCGCAGCACGGCCTGCGCGCTCGATCCGGTCATGGCTCCCCCTCGGAACAGCGGAACGTCTTGCATACCGAGTATGTATAGCCTCCGAGCGACGACTACTCAAGTCTGCGTCATAAGTCGGTGAACTACATATAGTGTGGGTCACATCCGCCAGGGAGCAGAATGACCGTCATGACCGCATCGCTGTCCGAGCGCTGGCACGCCCTGCTCACCCGCTGCGGCGCCACCGTCGACCCGGAGCCGTACGCCCGCGACCTGCTCGCCCGCTGGGCCGAACCGCAGCGCCGCTACCACACCACCGACCACCTGCGGGCCGTCCTCGACCGGATCGACGAACTCGCCGGCCACGCCGAGGACCCGGACGCCGTCCGACTGGCCGCCTGGTTCCACGACGCCGTCTACCGGCCCGACCGCTCCGAGAACGAGGAACGCAGCGCCGCCCTGGCCTGCCGCGCCCTCCGCGAGGCGGGCCTGCCCGAACCCCTGGTCCACGAGGTCGCCCGCCTGATCCGACTCACCGTCACCCACCACCCGGCGCCCGGCGACCACAACGGCGAAGTCCTCTGCGACGCCGACCTCGCCGTCCTCGGCTCACCCCCCGACCACTACGTGGCCTACACCGCCGCCATCCGCGACGAATACGACTTCGTCCCCCCGGACGCCTTCCGCGAGGGCCGCACCGAGATCCTCCACCACCTCCTCGCCCTCTACCGCACCGCCGAGGCCCACGAACGCTACGACGCCCAGGCCCGGGCGAACATGCAGGCCGAACTCAGGGAGCTGGCGCCATAGTGCTCTCCCCGGCCGGTCCTCAGGCGAGCTCGCCGACCGCCGCGACGACGACGCCCTTCTTGCCGCACACCCAGTGCGGGTCCGCCCCCAGTTCCGGCTCGACGCTCAGCGCGTGCGGGTCGTCGTCCCCCGCCGCGCACGCGGAACAGAGCGGCCACCGCCCGTACGACTCCAGCAGCGCGTCCTGGACGTCCTGGGCGATCAGGCCGAGGACGAACTCGCGGCCGTCGGGCCACTGTTCGAGCCACCAGCGGCGGTGGGTGACGGCGTCCTCGACCAGCGAGACGATCGCGGCGTCGGCGACGTCCCGTGCCGTGAGGTCGGCGAGGATCAGCGCGCGGGCACTGTGCAGGGCAGATTCGATCTCGGGAGTGGCCATCCGCCCATTGTCCCAAAGCACCGCCGGGAGCCGGAAACGCCGCGAGGGCGGCCTCCCGAAGGAGACCGCCCTCACGGCGTGAGACTGGCTGAACCAACCGGAGGGGTCGGATCAGAAGTCCATGTCACCGCCCGGCATGCCGCCGCCGGCGGCCGCGGCGGCCTTCTCCGGCTTGTCGGCGATGACGGCCTCGGTGGTGAGGAACAGCGCCGCGATGGAGGCGGCGTTCTGCAGGGCGGAGCGGGTGACCTTGGCGGGGTCGATGATGCCGGAGGCGATCAGGTCGACGTACTCGTTGGTCGCGGCGTTCAGGCCGTGGCCGGCGGGCAGGTTGCGGACCTTCTCGACCACGACGCCGCCCTCAAGACCGGCGTTGGTGGCGATCTGCTTGATCGGGGCCTCCAGGGCCACGCGGACGATGTTGGCACCGGTGGCCTCGTCGCCGTCCAGCTCCAGCTTCTCGAACGCGACACCGGCCTGCAGCAGGGCGACGCCACCACCGGCGACGATGCCCTCCTCGACGGCGGCCTTGGCGTTGCGCACCGCGTCCTCGATGCGGTGCTTGCGCTCCTTGAGCTCGACCTCGGTGGCCGCGCCGGCCTTGATGACGGCCACGCCGCCGGCCAGCTTGGCGAGGCGCTCCTGGAGCTTCTCGCGGTCGTAGTCCGAGTCGGAGTTCTCGATCTCGGCGCGGATCTGGTTGACGCGACCGGCGACCTGGTCGCTGTCGCCGCCGCCGTCGACGATGGTGGTCTCGTCCTTGGTGATGACGACCTTGCGGGCGGTGCCCAGCAGGTCGACGCCGGCGTTCTCGAGCTTGAGGCCGACCTCCTCGGAGATCACGGTGCCGCCGGTCAGGATGGCGATGTCGCCCAGCATGGCCTTGCGGCGGTCGCCGAAGCCCGGGGCCTTGACGGCGACGGACTTGAAGGTGCCGCGGATCTTGTTCACGACCAGGGTCGAGAGGGCCTCGCCCTCGACGTCCTCGGCGATGATGACGAGCGGCTTGCCGCTCTGCATGACCTTCTCCAGCAGCGGGAGGAGGTCCTTGACCGAGGAGATCTTGGAGTTGGCGATGAGGATGTACGGGTCCTCGAAGCTCGCCTCCATGCGCTCCAGGTCGGTGGCGAAGTAGGCGGAGATGTAGCCCTTGTCGAAGCGCATGCCCTCGGTGAGCTCGAGCTCCAGGCCGAAGGTGTTGCTCTCCTCGACGGTGATGACGCCTTCCTTGCCGACCTTGTCCATGGCCTCGGCGATGAGCTCGCCGATCTGGGTGTCGGCGGCGGAGATGGAGGCGGTGGAGGCGATCTGCTCCTTGGTCTCCACGTCCTTGGCCTGGGCCAGCAGCTGGTCGGAGACGGCGACGACGGCCTTCTCGATGCCGCGCTTCAGGGCCATCGGGTTGGCGCCGGCGGCGACGTTGCGCAGACCCTCGCGGACGAGCGCCTGGGCCAGCACGGTGGCGGTGGTGGTGCCGTCACCCGCGACGTCGTCGGTCTTCTTGGCGACCTCCTTGACGAGCTCGGCGCCGATCTTCTCGTACGGGTCCTCGAGCTCGATCTCCTTGGCGATGGAGACACCGTCGTTGGTGATGGTGGGGGCGCCCCACTTCTTCTCCAGAACGACGTTGCGACCCTTGGGGCCGAGCGTGACCTTCACGGCGTCGGCAAGCTGGTTCATGCCACGCTCAAGGCCGCGGCGGGCTTCCTCGTCAAAGGCAATGATCTTGGCCATTAGAAGTGGTCCTCCGGGACACGGTCGACTGCTCGGACCAAGGGGGTGCCCGCGACGGACGGCCCAGGAGGGTGCGGGTCCTGTCCCCGCCGCTTCCGGGGCCTCACCGGCCCGGTCCGTTGTCACTCTCACGCTGTGAGTGCTAACGCCAATGATTAGCACTCGGGGGTGTCGAGTGCAAGCCCATTCGGCGTGCTCCGACCGCCCTCCCGGGAAACCCGCAGGCCGGGCCGGAGAACGCCGACAGGCCCGGCCCGGGACGCGTCGCGCCGGGGCCGGACCTGCCGGTCGTACTGTCGTGGGTGCGGTCTGCCGAGCCGTCAGGCGCCGGCGGCGCGGACCATGTCGGCCTGCGGACCCTTCTGACCCTGCGAGATCTCGAACTCGACCCGCTGGCCCTCTTCCAGGGTGCGGTAGCCGTCCATCTGGATCGCGCTGTAGTGGACGAACACGTCCGCTCCACCGTCGACCGCGATGAAGCCGTAGCCCTTCTCGGCGTTGAACCACTTGACGGTGCCCTGAGCCATTCCGAACTCCCCTTGTGCTGTGCTGGCCCTTCAGAGATCCGCGGACGCGGACCCGGAGGTCTGGAAGACCGGCCTGTGGGGACTCCCCCCCGCACGGCGCAGCCTCTGTCGCGGCTGAATGTATCCGGATATGCGCCCTCTGCAACAGGCCCTAATTTCACGGAAATCGCGTACGCCGCAGGGGATATGACGGGGCGAAAGGTGTACGGCGCGACAATAGCCACCGGACATAACGGACGTGTCACCGCAAATCGCCGAAAGAATTATGACGGCGGCCTGACAGGTCGAGCGGCGAACGGTCCGGCGCATGTCTCAGAGCGCGGGACGGGACGGGGCCGGCGCGAGGTGCGGAACGGGGAAAAACGAGGATTGGAACGGGCCGTGACGGGGAACGGCTCTCCCGGCACTCTACTCCTTCGCCGGTCCCCGAATTCCAGCGACCCACCGGGCCGTAAACACGGCTGCCCGAACGTCTTCGGCCGATGTGCCGAGCCGCCGCCAGGCGGCTCGGAAATCGAATTCCGAGGCCTGACGGCGGCAGGGCGAATACCCGGGGCGGCGTCAGCAGCCGCCGGCCACCGCCGGAATGATCGACACCGAGGCGCCGTCCTTGATCTCGGTCTCCAGGCCGTCGGCGAAGCGCACGTCGTCGTCGTTGACGTACACGTTCACGAAGCGGCGCAGCTTGCCGGTGTCGTCCAGCAGGCGGGCGGCGATGCCGGCGTGGTTGGCCTCCAGGTCCGCGACGACGGCGGCCAGGGTGGCGCCCTCGGCGGTCACCTCGGCGGCGCCGCCGGTGTAGGTGCGGAGGATGGTGGGGATGCGGACGGTGGCGCTCATGTGGGCACTCCTCGGAAGACGTGGGGGACGGATCAGGCGGAGACGAGACCGGCGGCGCGGAAGGACTCCAGCGTCGGGCGGATCACGGCGGTCATGCCGGAGTCGGCGACCGCGTCGAGGGTCTTCAGGCCGTCGCCGGTGTTGATCGCGACGGTCTCCTTGCTCGGGTCGAGCTGCCCGGTCTCGACCAGCTTCTTCAGCACGCCGACGGTGACGCCGCCGGCCGTCTCGGCGAAGATGCCCTCGGTGCGGGCCAGCAGCTTGATCGCCTCGACCACCTGGGCGTCGGTGACGTCCTCGACGGCGCCGCCGGTGCGGCGGGCGATGTCGAGCACGTAGGGGCCGTCGGCCGGGTTGCCGATCGCCAGCGACTTGGCGATGGTGTCCGGCTTGACCGGCTTGATCACGTCGCGGCCGGCCTTGAAGGCGGCGGAGACCGGGGAGCAGCCCTCGGCCTGGGCGCCGAAGATCTTGTACGGGCGGTCCTCGACCAGGCCGAGCTTGATCAGCTCCTGCAGGCCCTTGTCGATCTTGGTGAGCTGGGAGCCGGAGGCGATCGGGATGACGATCTGCTCGGGCAGCCGCCAGCCGAGCTGCTCGCAGATCTCGAACGCCAGGGTCTTGGAGCCTTCGCCGTAGTACGGACGCAGGTTGACGTTGACGAAGCCCCAGCCCTCGCCGGCCGGGTCGCCGATCAGCTCCGAGCAGAACCGGTTCACGTCGTCGTAGTTGCCGTCGATGCCGACCAGCTCGCCGCCGTACACCCCGGCCATCACGACCTTGCCCTGCTCCAGGTCGTGCGGGATGAACACGCAGGACTTGAAGCCGGCCCGGGCCGCGGCGGCGCCCACCGCGCCCGCCAGGTTGCCGGTGGACGAGCAGGACAGCGTGGTGAAGTCGAAGGCGCGGGCGGCCTCGATCGCGCAGGCCACCACCCGGTCCTTGAACGAGTGGGTGGGGTTGCCGGAGTCGTCCTTGATGTGCAGCTGCGCGGTGAAGCCCAGCTCGCGGCCCAGATTGTCGGCCTTCACCAGCGGGGTCCAGCCCGGGTTCAGGTTCGGCTTGTCCGCGACGTCGGCGGGGACGGGCAGCAGCGGGGCGTAGCGCCAGATGGACGCCGGCCCGGCCTCGATCCGCTTGCGCAGCTCCTCGGCGTCGTAGCCGGCGTAGTCGTAGGCGATCTCCAGCGGGCCGAAGCACTCCAGGCAGGCGAAGCTCGGGCCGAGCGGGAAGCGGGTGCCGCACTCGCGACAGGACAGCGCGGTGGCCGGACCGAGGTCGACGGCTGGGGGTACCCCCGGCCGAAGGCTGGGGGCAGGTGCGGGGGTGTCAACAGCCATGGTGGCGAGGCCCTTTCTCCTCATCTTCCCCGGGACGCGGTCGCGCCCGGGCCGGAATTGGCACCTGTCCCGCCGGGCCTGCAAGGCCGCGCGGGAGGGTTGCCGGGACTTCAACGGGCCGTTCCCTCAGTCCCTCTGGATGAGCAATGTGAAGTTGTGGTCGTACGCTGCGAACGACCCGACGTGCGAAGGTCCGGGCGCAGTACGAAGACTGTAACCGAAGGCCCGTGCCGTCCAACCCCACCGTCCGAAAACCGAGACGGACCGAGACAGGGAGCGAGATCTTGCCCGAGCAGCCCGAGCCCGGGGTCCTGCCGGAAGTGGCCGACTGGCTGCGCCGCCGGTCCTGGGCGGCCGCCGACCGACCGCTCGACCGGCTGCTCGCCGCCAAGCGCGCCGCCGGGCCGGCCGGCACCGTCAGCGTGGTGCTGCCCGCCCTGGACGAGGAGCCGACCGTCGGCGAGATCGTCACGCTGATCCGCACCGAACTGATGGAACGCGTCCCGCTGGTCGACGAACTGCTGGTGGTCGACTCCGGCTCGGTCGACGGCACCGCCGCCGCGGCGGCCGCCGCCGGCGCCCGGGTGGTCCACCGGGACGCCATCCTGCCCAGGCTGCCCGCCGCCCCCGGCAAGGGCGAGGTGCTGTGGCGCTCGCTGCTCGCCAGCAGCGGCGCGATCGTCTGCTACATCGACGCCGACCTGCGCGAATTCGACCCAGCGTTCGTCTCCGGCATCGTCGGCCCGCTGCTCACCGACCCCGCCGTGCACCTGGTCAAGGCCATGTACGACCGCCCGTTCGAGGCCGACGGGGCCGTCGTCCCGGCCGGCGGCGGCCGGGTCACCGAACTGGTCGCCCGCCCGCTGCTCAACCTGCACTGGCCGCAGCTGGCCGGCTTCGTCCAGCCGCTCGGCGGCGAGTACGCGGCCCGCCGCGGCCTGCTGGAGCGACTGCCCTTCCCGACCGGCTACGGCGTCGAACTCGGCCTGCTGGTCGACGCGTTGGAACTGGTCGGGCTGGACGCGCTGGCCCAGGTCGACGTCGGCGTCCGGCACCACCGCCACCAGGACGGCCAGGCCCTCGGCCGGATGGCCGCCACCATCTACCGCACCGCCCTGGAGCGCCTCGACCGCACCCACCGGCTCAAGGCCGACGCCGACCTGGTCCGGCCGCTGCTCACCCAGTACACCCGCACCACCGCCGGCTTCACCCCCCGCACCCACCCGGTGCCCGCCACCGAACGCCCCCCGATGATCACCGTCCCCGAGTACCGCGACCGCTGACCGCCGGCCCGCGCGTTGCCCGCCTGCCGCCCCGCACTGTTCACCCGGCCCGGCCCGCGCCGGGTGGTTTGGTCGGCTGATCACACGGCAAGGTTGGCTGTATGGCCGATCACGCGTCCGAACGCCCCACGCAGTCCGGAGCCGCCCCGATCCTGGTGGCCTCCAACCGCGGCCCGGTGTCCTTCCGCACGGAGGACGACGGCACGCTGAGCCTCCGCAGAGGCGGCGGCGGCCTGGTCTCCGGGCTCTCCGCGATCGACGACCCGAACGCCGTCTGGGTCTGCGCCGCCCTCTCCGACGCCGACCGCACCGCCGCCCGACAGGCCCCCGAAGGCCGCCTCGACCGGGCCGGCCACGACGTCGGCGGGCAGGCCGTCCGCATGCTCGACATCGACCCGGAGACCTTCGCCCGCGCCTACAACGGCGTCGCCAACTCCACCCTGTGGTTCGTCCACCACCTGCTGTACGACATTCCCACCAAGCCCGCGTTCGACGCCGACTTCCGCACCGAATGGGCCGCCTACCGGGCCTACAACACCGCGTTCGCCGAAGCCCTCGCCGCCGAAGCCGCCCCCGGCGCCGCCGTCCTGGTGCAGGACTACCACCTCTCGCTGGCCCCCGCGCTGCTCCGCGCCCTCCGCCCCGACCTGCGCATCGGCCACTTCTCGCACACCCCCTGGGCCCCGCCCGAGTACTACCGGCTGCTGCCCGACGACGTCGCCGCCGAAGTCCTCGAAGGCATCCTCGGCGCCGACCGCGCCGCCTTCCTCACCCGCCGCTGGGCCCTCGCCTTCGCCGACTGCTGCGAGCGCGTCCTCGGCGCGAGCGTCGACCGCGACGCCCTCACCGTCGCCCACGCCGGCCGCACCACCCGGCTCGGTGTCCACGGTCTCGGCGCGGACGCCGCGTTCCTGCGCGAGCGCGCCCACCGGCCCGACGTCGACGAACGCCTCGCCGCCCTCCGCGAAGCCGTCGGCGACCGGCGCACCGTCGTCCGGGTCGACCGCACCGAGCTCAGCAAGAACATCGTCCGCGGCCTGCTCGCCTACCGGCACCTGCTGCGCACCCGCCCCGAATGGCTCGACCGGGTCGTCCACATCGCCTTCGCCTACCCCTCGCGCACCGACCTCGCCGAATACCGGGAGTACACCGCCGAGGTGCAACGGCTCGCCGCCGAGATCAACGCCGAATTCGCCACCGCCGACTGGCAGCCGCTCATCCTGCACGTCGACGACGACTTCCCGCGTTCCCTCGCCGCGTACCGGCTCGCCGACGTCGCCCTGGTCAACCCCGTCCGCGACGGCATGAACCTGGTCGCCAAGGAGGTCCCCGTCGTCTCCGACCACGGCTGCGCCCTGGTCCTCTCCCGCGAGGCCGGCGCCCACGAGGAACTCGCCGACGACGCGATCACCGTCAACCCCTTCGACGTCATCGCCACCGCGGACGCCCTGGCCCGGGCCCTCGCCATGCCCCCGGCCGACCGCGCCGACCGCACCGAGCGGCTGGCCGCCGCGGCGACGGCGCTGCCGCCGCAGCAGTGGTTCCTCGACCAACTGAACGCGCTCTAGAGCCAACCGGGGCGAGCACTACCAGGGGCGCTGGGGGCACCCCTGGTGGTGCTCTCCCGGTGTCTCGCTCGCGACCGCCGTCACACCCTCAACCGCGACGCCAACTCGTTCAGCAGGTCCACCACCCCCGCCGGCCCCGCCACCACCAGGTCTGCGCGGTCGGCGAGTTCGCGGACGGGGGCCTCGCCGGTGACGGGGCCGCTGCAGACGAGGAGGCCGGGGTGGCCGTGCTTCCGCCGCTGGGAAACCTCCTCGTAGGCGGCGAGGTCGCCGAGGTCGTCGCCGGCGAACAGCACCGGCCCGGCGTCCCGTTCCGCCAGGAACTTGCGGAGGGCGACGCCCTTGTCGACCCCCGGCGGGCGCAGTTCGAGGACCATGCGGCCGGGTTCGACCACCAGGCCGTGACGGCCGGCCAGCTCGGTGAGCGGGGCGCGCAGCCGCGCCAGCGTGCCGTCGGGGTCGTCGGTGCGCCGGGTGTGCACGGCCAGCGCCCGTTCCTTGTCCTCCACGAAGACGCCGGCGGGGGCCTTCAAGTCGTCCAGCAGCAGGGGCAGTTCGGCCCGTACGGCGGCCACTCCCGGGGGTGGCGGCGCGGCGGTGACGGCGCCCGTCCTCGCGTCCCAGCGTTCGGCGCCGTAGTGGCCGAGGACGGTGAGGTGCTCCAGGCCGGGGGTGGCGGCGAAGCCGCCGTGGGCGGCGGCGGTCGCGGCGGGTCGGCCGGTGACGATGACGACCGAGCCGACCAGCGGGGCGAGTGCGGTCAGGGCGGGGACGACGCCGGGGTGGGCGCGGGCCCGTGCGGGGTCGGCGACGATCGGGGCGAGCGTGCCGTCGAAGTCGAGTCCCACGACCGCGGAGCGCGGGTCGGCGAGCAGGCCCGCCAGTCCGGTCCGTCCTGCCTGGGACGTGATCTGCTCAGCAATTCCCATGGCGTCGACGCTACCCGGCGGCGGCCGCCGGCGGGCGCCGATCGGTTCACTGCCGGGCGTCGCGCCGACTCTGCCGGACCCGGCGCAGCCGGTTGACCAGGACGGGGGCGTGGGCGAGTGCCTCCGGCCGGTCGAGCAGGGCGCCCAGCAGCTGGTAGTAGCGGGTGGCGGAGATGCCGAGCTCCTGCCGGATCGCCTGCTCCTTGGCGCCGGCGGTCCGCCACCCGCGGGATTCCAGTTCGAGTACCGCCCGGTCGCGGTCGGTCAGTTCGGCCATGCTCCCAGGCTACGGACTGGGGCTGTCAGCCCTTGCGGGCCCGGGAGGCTTCCGCCGAGGCGGCGGCCTGGAGGTCGCCGAGCACGTCCGCCGAGCCGGGTCGCACGGCCTCGCCTATGCGCTGCTTGAGCATGCTGGAGACCTTGTCCCAGGAGGGGTCGCCGAGCGGGTAGAAGTTGGCGTTGGGCAGGGCGTTGAGGAACTCGGTGAGGTCCTTGTGGGCGGGGTTGGCGGACATGTCCTCAAGGGTGTCCTGGGTGACGGGCAGCATGTTGTACTGCTCGTCGAACTTGAGGGTGTTCTCCTTCGCGTACACGAAGTTGAGGAACTTCTTGACCTCCGCCCTGTGCCCGGGCGCCTTGAACGCCATCACCCAGTCGGCGACGCCGAGGGTCGAGGGCTTGATGCCCGGGTCCTTGCGGGGGATCGCGGCGGTGCCGTACTGGATGTTCCCCGCGACGGCCTTGCTGACCAGCCCGGGGTGGCCGTTGAGCATGGCGACCTTGCCGGAGGCGAAGTCGTTGAACGCGGTCTTGCGGTCGACCTTGGACGGGTCGTCGTAGGTGAGGCGCTTGTCGACCAGGTTGCTGCGCAGCCAGGTGAAGGTGGCGCGGTTGGCCTGGCTGTCGATGGTGTAGTTGCCGGCGTTGTCGGAGAGTCCGCCGCCGCCGCTCATGGTCCAGATCATCGCCTCGCCCTGGGCCTCCTCGGGGCCGAGCGGCAGCGCGTACGGGATGACGCCGGGGACCTTGGACTTGATCAGCTCGGCGTCGCGGCGCAGTTCGTCCCAGGTGGTGGGCGGGGCGGTGATGCCGGCCTTGGCGAAGATCTCCTTGTTGTAGAAGAAGACCCGGCTGGAGGAGATGAACGGGATGCCGTACTGGCTGCCGAGCACCTGGCCGGCCTTGGCGAAGGAGTCGAGCAGGTTGACCTGGGTGCTGTTGGAGAGCACGTCGCCGGCCGGGTAGAGGCGGTCGGCGGCGACCTGGTCGGCGTAGCCGCCGGTCTGCGCGATGTCGGGGGTCTTGCCCTTGGCGATCAGGTCGGCGAGGTGCTTGTCGATGTCGTTCCAACTGACCACGTCGACGTGGACCTTGATGTCGGGGTTGTCGGCCTCGAAGCGGCGGGCCAGGTTGTTCCAGTAGATCGAGCTGGAGTTGGTCTCGTTGTCGCCGTAGTCGGCTGCGACCAGGTTGAGCGTGACACCCCCCGACATGTCCAGGGCACCGCAGCCGGTGAGCAGCAGGGACCCGACGATGGGCAGGGGGAGCAGCGCTGATCGCTTCACGAATGGACCGCCTTCAAATGGGTTACAGCGTGACCCTGACAGGCGTTTTGGCCGGTGGTCCATACCGGCAGGGGCGGAGTTATCGAAGTGTCAGATCCCGTTGCGCTCAGCGTGACTGCCCGTCAGAAAGTGTCCGGTAATGGGACGTTCACGCTGTGAGAACGGTGACCCCCGCGTCGCCGAAAGCGGCCGCCACCCGGTCGGCGACCTGGTTGTCGGTGACCAGGGTGTCCACCCGCTCCAGGCCGCAGATCCGGGCGAAGGCGCGATGGCCCAGCTTGGAGGAGTCGGCGGCCACCACCACCCGGCGGGCCCGCTCGGCGAGCAGTCGGTTGACCGCCGCCTCGCCCTCGTGGTGGGCGGTGGCTCCCTGTTCGGCGTCGATCGCGTCCACGCCGAGCACCGTGGTGTCGAGGGTGAGTTCGCCGAGCATCTGGGCGGCCAGCGGGCCGATCAGCTCGTAGGACTGCGGGCGGGCGACGCCTCCGGTGACCACGATCTTCACCTGCGGGCGGACCGTCAGCTCGTTGGCGATGTTGAGGGCGTTGGTGACCACGGTGAGGCTCGGGCCGTGCTCGGGGTGCTCGGCCAGGTCGGGGCGGACCGCGAGGGCGCGGGCCACCTCGGTGGTGGTGGTGCCGCCGTTCAGGCCTACCACCTCGCCGGGGGAGATCAGGCCGGCCACCAGGGCGCCGATGCGCTGCTTGGCGTCGGCGTTGCGGGCGGTCTTGTAGCGCAGCGGCAGGTCGTAGGAGACGCTGTGCGCCACCGCGCCGCCCCGGGTGCGGGTGACCATCTGCTGGCGGGCCAGCTGGTCGAGGTCGCGTCGGATGGTGGCGGCCGAGACGTCCAGCGCGCCGGCCGCCTCCTCGACGTCCAACTTGCCGTGCTCGGCCAGCAGTTCCAGTAGCGCGTTCCACCGCTCGTACCTGGACACCGTTCCGCTCCTTCCGCGCTCGCCACCGCGCGCCCCGCGGCCGGTCGGGACAGCTTCGCACAACCCGGTCGACGCCGATGCATTGCGCAATGCTGCGCGAAACAGCTATAAAACAATCAGATTTGCGCACACGTTGGATTGCCGCCGTCCGGAGACCGCCGAAGGAGCCGCCCCCCATGTCGCAGCACCCGTCCCTGACCGGCGAGGAGATCGCCACCCAGCCCGAGAACTGGCGCACCGCCGCGGCGCTGGCGGCGAGCGGCCCGGCCGGCCTGCCGCAGCGCGGCGAGCGCGTGGCCGTGGTCGGCTGCGGCACCTCGTGGTTCATGGCGCAGGCCTACGCCGCGCTGCGCGAGTCCGGCGGCCACGGCGAGACCGACGCCTTCGCCGCCTCCGAGTTCCCGCACGGGCGCCGCTACGACCGGGTGCTGGCGATCACCCGCTCCGGCACCACCACCGAGGTGCTGCGGCTGCTCGCCGACACCGACCTGCCGAGCACCGCGATCACCGCCTGCCCCGAGCAGCCGGTGGCCAAGGACGCCGGCCACCTGATCGACCTGGGCTTCGCCGACGAGCGCTCGGTGGTGCAGACCCGCTTCGCCACCACCGTGCTGGCCCTGCTCCGCGCCCACCTGGAGCTGGAGGAGGCCCGCCCGGCGGGCGTCGCCACCGTCGCCGAGGCCGCCGCGGACGCCGAGCGCGCCGTCGCCTGGCAGGTGCCGCAGGAGCTGGTCGAGCTGGAGCAGATCTCCTTCCTCGGCACGGGCTGGACCAACGGCCTGGCCCAGGAGGCCGGGCTGAAGATGCGCGAGGCCGCGCTGGCCTGGACCGAGGCGTACCCGGCGATGGAGTACCGGCACGGCCCGATCTCGATCACCGCCCCGGGCCGCGCCGCCTGGGCGTTCGGCGCGCTGCCGGTCGGCCTGGCGGACGACGTGGCGGCGGTCGGCGGTCGGCTGGTGGCCGACTCCGGCGAGGGCGGCCTGGACCCGCTGGCGGACCTGGTCCGGGTGCACCGGCTGGCGGTCGCGCTGGCCGCGCACCGCGGCCTGAACCCGGACGAGCCGCGCAACCTGACCCGCTCGATCATCCTGGCCTGATCACCCGCCACGAACCGGAAAAACCCCCAGGAGACTGCAAAGAGCGACAAACCTCACCTCTCAGGACCAGACCAATCGAGCAACTGGACTAGACCTCTTCGACCTGGCCAAGGGAAACTGTCCCCCGTGAAGCACGTCATCGCACTCGATGTAGGCGGCACCGGCATGAAAGCCGCGCTGGTCGCCCAGGACGGCTCCGTGCTGTACGAAGCACGCCGACCGACCGGGCGGGAGCACGGCACCGACGCCGTCGTCGCCACCATCCTCGACTTCGCCGCCGACCTGGCGCAGGAGGGCCGCACCCGATTCGGTGCCGCCCCCCTCGCGGCAGGCGTCGCCGTGCCGGGAACGATCGACGAGAGGAACGGGATCGCGGTCTTCTCCGCCAACCTCGGCTGGCGGGACCTGCCGATGCGCAAGCTGCTCGGCGAGCGCCTCGGCAACATCCCCGTCGCCCTCGGCCACGACGTCCGCTCCGGCGGGCTCGCCGAGGGCCGGATCGGGGCCGGCCGCGGAGTCGACCGCTTCCTGTTCATCGCGCTCGGCACCGGCATCGCCGGCGCGATCGGGATCCACGGCGGCATCGAGGCCGGCGCCCACGGCTACGGCGGCGAGATCGGACACGTGGTGGTCCGTCCCGGCGGCCCGCAGTGCGGCTGCGGCGCCCGCGGCTGCCTGGAGACCCTGGCCTCCGCCTCCGCGGTGTCCCGGGCCTGGGCCGAGGCCACCGGCGACCCGGACGCCGACGCCGCCGCCTGCGCGCTGGCCGTCGAGTCCGGCGACCCGGCGGCGCTCGTGGTGTGGCAGAACGCGGTGGACGCGCTCGCCGACGGCATCGTGCTGGCCCAGAGCCTGCTCGACCCGTCGACGGTGATCGTCGGCGGTGGGCTGGCCGAGGCCGGTGACACCCTCTTCACGCCGTTGCGCGCCGCGGTGACCGAGCGCCTGACCTTCCAGATGCCCCCGAAGGTCGTTCCGGCCATGCTCAAAGACACCGCAGCGTCCCTGGGCGCCGGCTTGCTCGCCTGGGATCTGCTCTCCATGGAGGTGACCGCGTGACCGCGGACCGAACTGCACTGGCCGGAGCCCGACTGGTCCTGCCCGACGGGGTGATCGAGGACGGCCGGCTCACGGTCGAAGGGGCCCGCATCACGGACCTCGGCGCCGGCCCGGCCGCGCCCGGCGACCTCGACCTGACCGGGTACACCGTCGTCCCCGGCTTCGTCGACCTGCACGTGCACGGCGGCGGCGGCGCCTCGTACGCCTCCGGCATCGCCGAGGAGGCGCTCACCGCCGCCCGCACGCACCTGGAACACGGCACCACCACGACGATGGCCTCCACCGTCACCGGCGAGATCGACGAGGTCTGCCGCCAGGCGGCCGTGCTCTCCGAACTCGTCGAGGACGGCGTCCTGGCCGGCATCCACTTCGAGGGCCCGTTCATCTCGCACAACCGGTGCGGCGCCCACCGCCCCGACCTGCTGCGCGACCCCGACCCGGCGCTGGTGCGCAAGCTCGCCGACGCCGCCCGCGGCCACGCGAAGATGTTCACCCTCGCCCCCGAGCTGCCCGGCGGCCTGGAGTCCGTCCGGATGCTCGCCGACCAGGGCATCATCGCCGCCGTCGGCCACACCGACTCCGACTACGCGGTCACCCTGGAGGCGATCGACGCCGGAGCCACCGTCGCCACCCACCTGTTCAACGCGATGCCGGGCATCCAGCACCGCGCGCCCGGCCCGATCGTCGCGCTGCTGGAGGACGAGCGGGTCACCGTCGAGCTGATCAACGACGGCATCCACCTGCACCCGTCGGTGCTCGAACTCGCCTACGGCACGGCCGGCGCCGAGCGCGTCGCGCTGATCACCGACGCGATGGGCGCGGCCGGCATGGGCGACGGCCTGTACCCGCTCGGCCCGCTCCAGGTCCGGGTCGAGAGCGGCGTCGCCCGGCTCGTCGAGGGCGGCTCCATCGCCGGCTCCACCCTCACCCTGGACGTCGCGTTCCGGCGCGCCGTCACCGTGCTCGGCCTGTCGCTCAACCAGGCCGTCACCTCGCTTTCCACCGTCCCGGCCCGGCTGATGGGCCTGGCCGACACCCTCGGCTCCCTGGAGGCAGGCAAGAACGCCGACCTGGTCGTCCTCGACTCCGACACCTACGAGCTCGCCGCGGTGATGCGCCGCGGCGAGTGGATCGTCGGCGCGGACCGCTTCACCAGGACCGGCGACCCGGCCTGACCCGGCACCGCCCGCAGGGGCGGGTCTGCACGGGGGTGAGCAGCGGAACCTGCGCCTCGTTGCTCACCCCACCCGGGAGACCCCCTTGCCGCTCGCCCCTACCCACGACCTGCTCGCCTCCGCCGCCGCCGACCGGCGCGGACTGCCCGCCTTCAACGTGATCACCCTGGAGCACGCCGAGGCCATCGCCGCCGGCGCCGAAGCCGCGGGGACCCCCGTCGTGCTCCAGCTCAGCCAGAACGCGATCGCCTACCGCGGCGGCCGCCTGCTGCCGATCGCCCGGGCCTGCGCGGAGATCGCCGCCGCCGCCCGCGTGCCCGTCTCGCTCCACCTCGACCACTGCGAGGACTTCGACCTGCTGCGCGCGGCCCCCGCCGCCGGGTTCTCCTCCGCGATGTTCGACGCCTCCGCGCTGCCGCACGACGAGAACGTCAAGGCCACCGCCGAGGCCGCCGCCTGGGCGCACCGCCACGGCCTGCACCTGGAGGCCGAACTCGGCCGGGTCGGCGGCAAGGACGGCGAGCCGCCGCTGTCCGCGCACGCCCCCGGCGCCCGCACCGACCCGGCGGAGGCCGCCCGCTACGTCGCCGACACCGGCGTCGACGCCCTGGCCGTCGCCGTCGGCTCCTCGCACGCGATGACCTCGCGCACCGCCGCCCTCGACCTCGCCCTGATCGGCGAACTGGCCGCCGCCGTCCCCGTCCCGCTGGTCCTGCACGGCAGCTCCGGCGTCCCGGACGAGCAGCTCGCCGCGGCGGTCGCGGCCGGCATGGTGAAGATCAACATCGGCACGGCGCTCAACCTGTCCTGCACCGCCGCCGTCCGCGACCACCTGGCCGCCCACCCCGCCGCCACCGACCCGCGCAAGTACCTCGCCGCGGGCCGCGACGCGATGGCCCGCACCGTCGAACAGCTGGCCCGGGTGGTCACCGGCCGCACCGACGCCTCGGCCTGACGGCACCCGCAGTGCCCCGGCGGCCCGGGCCTCCGCGGAGGCCCGGGCCGGATCACCAGCCCTGGACCTTGGAGGTGCCGTTCGGGGTGACGGCGATCTGGTCGAGCAGGAAGCCGCACTGGTTGTCGGCCTGGCAGGCCACCGAGATGGTGTGGTGGCCGGGCTGGGCGACCGTTCCGCTGACCCAGGACGAGTACCAGGAGCTCTCCGGCGCCAGGCCGGGGCTGTAGTTGTTCAGCTTTATGGGGGTGTAGGTGGGCTTGCCGTCCACCGAGACCGTCGCGGTGGCGTTCGGGCCGCTGTTGTTGAAGCGCAGCCAGATCTGGAACGAGCCGGCCGCCGGCATGTCGACGTCCCAGGAGACCGACGCGCCGACCGTGCCGAGGCCGTCGACGTACTTGCCGCCGGCCCCCTTCGCGCCCGGCACCTGGCTCGCGGCCACGCTGCCGCCGCCGAGCTTCAGGCCGGCGGCGTCGGCGATGTCCGTGCCGCCGGAGAGCGTGCTCGGGCTGGGCGCCGCGCTGGAGGGGGCCGCCGTGCCGGGGTCGGCGGGGGCGGTCGGGCTGTGCGTGTTGGTCGCGGCCTGGTTGTTCTTGCCGCCGTCCGGGTCGCCGGTGGACAGCGCCACGCCCGCGCCGATGGCGATCGCGGCGACCACCGCGACGGCGCCGATCACGGCGGCCTTGCCGCGGCCGGCCGGCCGGTCCTCGCCGGGACGGGGCCGGGAGCGCTCGGCGTAGCGCGACTGCTGCGGCAGCGCGGTGGTCTCCTGCCCGGGCGCGACCGGCGGGTGGCCGGGGCCGCCGGGCGGCGGGGCCTGCGGGTGCACGGGCCGCTCGCCGTAGGTGGCGCGGCCGACCTCCATCGGGCGGCTGTAGCCGGTGCGGGGCCGCTCGGGCGCGGGCTGCTCGCCCTCGGCGGGACGGTAGAGGTACGCGAACGGGTCGTCCTCGTCCGCGCCGTCGGGCGCGCCGCCGTTGCTGCCGGCCGTCGTCACGGTCAACTCCCCAGGACTGGATGCTCTCGTACCCAGGGCACCCTACCTGTCGTACTCGAACACGGCGTAAGCGGTTCAGCCCGCCCGGCGGTGCGAGCGCTCGCCGCGCGCGCCCCGGGCCGCGCCGCCGCGGGTGCGCTTCTCGTCGTACATCCGCTCGTCGGCGGAGTGCAGCACCTCGTCGATGCTCATGCCGCAGCCGGCCCAGCCGATGCCCAGGCTGACGCCGACCCGGACGGCCCGGTTGTCGATCCGCATCGGCGGCAGGATGGCGCTGCGCAGCCGCCCGGCGAGTTCCTTGGCCTCCTCGCGGCCGATGCCGTCGGCCAGCACCACGAACTCGTCGCCGCTCATCCGGGCCACCGTGTCGCCCTCCCGGACGACCTGCTGGAGCCGGCGGGCGATCTCGATCAGCACCGCGTCGCCCGCGTTGTGGCCGTAGCGGTCGTTGACCAGCTTGAAACCGTCGAGGTCGCAGTAGAGGACGGCGAGGCCCTTGTCCGGGCCGGGGCGGCGGTGGCCGTGCCAGAGCTCGCCGGCGGGCGGGTCGACGGGGACGACGGCGTGCACGTGGTGGACGGCGGCGCCGTCGTGGCGGAGCACCTCGCCGGCCGCGAAGGCCTCCCGGTCGCGTTCCAGGGTGCTGTCGGGGGGCGCGTAGCCGTGCGCGAGGGTGACGGGGCCGTCTGCCGTCGACGAGCCGTCCTGGACCGCGTGGTGCGGCGGGGCGGCGCCGGGCGGCAGTGCCTGGCCGGGCAGGCCGGCGGCGGGCAGCGAGGGGCGGGAACAGAGCCGGCGGGCGAGGCGGGCCCGCAGTTCGGCGCCGTTGGGCAGACCGGTGAGGGCGTCGTGGCTGGCCCGGTGGGCGAGCTGGAGCTCGTGCCGCTTGCGGTCCTCGATGTCCTCGACGTGGGTGAGCAGGAAGCTCGGGCCCTCGGTGGCGTCGGCGACCACGGAGTTGCGCAGGCACACCCACTGGTAGCCGCCGTCGCGACGGGACAGCCGCAGCTCGGCCCGGCCGCCCTCGGCGCTGGTGCGCAGCAGCAGCTCCAGGTCCTCGGGGTGGACCAGGTCGACGAAGCGCTGCTGGCGCAGGGTGGCCCGGGGGCGGCCGAGCAGCCGGCACAGGGCGTCGTTGACGCGGGTGAGCTGGCCGGTGCCGTCGCCGTGCAGTTCGGTGATGGCCATCCCGCTGGGGGCGTACTCGAAGGCCTGCCGGAAGGACTCCTCGCTGGCCCGCAGGGCCTGCTGCTCCTTCTCCAGGCGGGCCAGGGCGCGCTGCATCTCGGCCCGCAGCCGGGCGTTGCCGATGGCTATGGAGGCCTGCAGGGAGAACATCTCCAGGGCCTCGCGGGTCCACGCGCCGGGGCGTTTGCCGCTCCGCGGGCGGTCCACCGAGAGGATGCCGAGCAGGTCGCCGCCGGCGCTGTACATGGGGGCGAGCAGGACGTCGGCGGGGTGCCAGTCGTTGTCGTAGACGGGCAGCGGGCCGTCGCCGGTCCAGGTGGGGATGTCGGTGCCGATGGCCCAGCCGCGGTCGTGCGGGAGGAAGCGCAGGGTGCCCCAGTGGTCGGCGACCTGGAGCATCCGGTCCCAGGACTCGCGGGAGCCGACCTGGCCGAGCAGCACGGACGGGCCGCCGAAGGCGGTCTCCTCGATCTCCCAGACGGCGGCGATCACCAGGTCGCCGTCGGGTCGGACCAGGCTGACCGCGGCGGCGTCGAATCCGAGCCCGTGGACCGCTCCCTCGACGACCGCCTGCAGGGTTCCCGCCAGGCTCCGGGCAGCGTTGAGGTCCGCCACGACCCGGTGCAAGGTGCGGAGGGTCGCGAGGCGGACGTAGGGCTCCGACTCGGCTTCCATGCGGGGGCTCCCCGGCTGCTTCGGATAGTTCTTGAAAGGTTGTCGTCCGATTGCCAGAAGAACTGAATCACAGCGAGCACTCCGATAGGCACGCTCGGTCAGCAATAGGTTGAGAGTGTGACTCAAATCACATAATGACTAAGTGATGATCGTATTCGGAAACGGCAGGGAACGCCAGGACACCCGCCAGGCGACATCCGACGGCGCGCCGCCCGTGCGCTCGGCCCAGCGACCGACCGGACCTACGACCAGGGCCCGATACCGGCACGCCCGACCGACGACTACCGTGCGGTACGTGTACAGCTCCCCGCAATCCCCCACCACACCCAACGCCCCCACGCCCCTGGCGGAGGCCGGCGCCACTCCCGAGGAGTTCCGCGCCGCCCTCGGCCAACTGGCGGCGGGCGTCTCGCTGGTGACCGTGCACGACGCCGAGGAGGACGAGGACGCCGGCATGACCGCCACCTCGTTCCTGTCGGTGTCGCTGGAGCCGCCGCTGGTGCTGATCTCGGTGCGCGAGGACTCCCGGATGGACGACCTGCTCACCCGGGCCGACACCTGGGCGGTGTCGTTGCTCGGCGAGGAGCACCGCACGCTGGCGTCCCGGTTCGCCATGAAGGGCCGGCTCAGCGACCGTCTGCTGTTCGCCGACGCCGCCTGGCAGCGCGGCCCGCACTCCGGCGCCCCGCTGATCGACGGCGCGCTCGCCACCGTCGAGTGCCGCACCGAGCAGCGCATCCCGGCCGGCGACCACACCCTGGTGCTCGGCCGTGTCCTGGCCGCCCGGACGCCCGCCCCGGCCGCCCGGCCGCTGATGTACTTCCGGGCCGGCTACCGCCAGCTGGGCTGAGGGCCCGTCACTCCGGCTTGATCCGCCCGCGCCCCTGCTTCAGCGAGGCGCGGTGCCGCTTGTTCTCCAGCCGGCGCTCGACCATGCCGCGGCTGGGCTTGGTGGCCCGCCGGGTCTTCGGCGGCGGCGCGGTGGCCTCGCCGAGCAGCGAGGCCAGCCGGGCCGCCGCGACCTCGCGGTTGCGCCACTGCGAGCGGTGCTCGGAGGCGCGCACGACCAGCACCCCGTCGACCAGCCGGGAGGCCAGCCGCTCCAGGGCGCGCTCCTTCCACACCGGGGGCAGCACGTCGGAGGCCGCCAGGTCCCAGCGGAGCTCGACCTTGCTGTCCGAGGTGTTGACGTGCTGGCCGCCGGGGCCGGAGGAACGGGAGAAGCGCCAGACGAGCTCGGCGTCGGGGACGACCACCGAACCCCGTACGCGCACGGGCTCAGTCATGCCGCCCATCATCCCGTCCGGGCGCGGCCCCCGTCACCTGGTTAACCCGGCACAATGGCGGGCGTGATCGAGCTCGGCTACTCCCTGTCCAACCGCTTCCCCGACCCCCCGCAGACCGACTACCGCAGCGCGCCCGTCCGCGCCCTGCGGCACGACCTGTTCGCGGGGGACGTCTACCTGGAGACCGACGACGGCGCCGGCGTGGAGACCCGCTGGGGCTGGGTGCCGGTGCTGGACTTCGCCTGGGCGCTGTGCGACATCGTCGAACGCCTCGACGAGGACCCGCGCGGCAGCCGCGAGGCCCGGGTCCGCACCGAGGACCTCGACTTCACCCAGAACACCGAACTGCTGCGCTTCGCCCGCCGGTTCGGCTGGGTGGAGATCACCGCCACCTGGCGGCCGGACGACGAGCCGCTGGTCGTCCGGCACGTCGAGCTGCGCCGGGAGGCCCGGGACTTCCTGCAGGACGTGCTGGCCGACCTGACCGAGCTGCACGAGGACCTGGCCGACAATCCGAACATCTGGACCGTGCAGGGCCGGTACCCGAGAATCTGACCCCGGCGTCGGGCGGCCGATCGGGGGAGAAATCCGTCCGTCCACCAAGTGCTGGAACCAACGGCCGCCCGTCCGGCGTTCTCCGCTCAAAACCGACCGAAGGGACACCACAGACATGCCCGTGAGCCTCTCCAAGGGTGGCAACGTCTCGCTGACCAAGGAGGCCCCCGGCCTGACCGCGGTCACCGTCGGCCTCGGCTGGGACGTGCGCACCACCACCGGCACCGAGTTCGACCTGGACGCCAGCGCGATCGTGCTGAACGGCGACGGCCGGGTCTACTCCGACCGCCACTTCGTCTTCTTCAACAACACCAGCACCCCGGACAGCACCGTCGTCCACACCGGCGACAACCGCACCGGCGAGGGCGCCGGCGACGACGAGTCGATCAACGTCAACCTGGCCGCCCTGCCCGCCGACGTCACCCGGGTGACCTTCCCGGTCTCGATCTACGACGGCAACAACCGCGGCCAGAGCTTCGGCCAGGTCCGCAACGCCTACATCCGGGTGCTCAACCAGGCCGGCGGCGCCGAGATCGCCCGCTACGACCTGTCCGAGGACGCCGCCACCGAGACCGCGATGATCTTCGGCGAGCTGTACCGCAACGGCGCCGAGTGGAAGTTCCGCGCCATCGGCCAGGGCTACGCCTCCGGCCTGGCCGGCATCGCCCAGGACTTCGGCGTCAACGTCTGACCGTCCGCCGGGCACGAGAAGGGCCCCCGCTCCACCAGGAGCGGGGGCCCTTCCCACGTCGTCAGGGCCGGCCGGCCCGCAGCTCGGGCAGCTCCAGCAGCTCGGTCTCGTCGTGCGGGGTCAGGTCGACCACGTCGGCGGGCTCGGCGGGCTCGGTGTCGGACTCCGCGTGCTGGTGGCTCGGGGCCTGCTCCACCGCGCGGTGCGCGGGCTGCGCGGCGTCCACCGGCGCGGCGCCCACCACGGTGTAGCGCTCGTTGTCGGCCACCGCCTCGTCGCCCACCACGTCCGCCAGGTCGCCGACCGCCGGGGCCGGCGCGGCCGCCCGCAGCGCGGCCCGGGCACTGCCCGGCCGGCCGAAGAAGCTGAACGCCGTCGCCCGCGGCCGCTGCGGGGCCGCCTGGGCCGCCTGCTCGCCGTCCTGCGGGCGCGGACCGGGCAGCGCCGGGCCGACCGGGCGCAGCGCCGCCGAACCGGTGGCCGGCACCGGCTCCGGCATCTTCGGCCGCAGCTCGACCTGGGCCCGCTCGTCGACCGCGCGGCGCGCCTCGGCGGCCGCCGCCTGCCGCTCCAGGTGCCGCACCGCGGCCTGTGCGCGGACGAACGCGGCCGGGGTGACCGGGTGCGCCGGCCGGGTCGCCTCCACCGCCAGGCGGGCCGCCTCGGCCTCCTTCAGCGCCTGCTCGGCGACCATCACGGCGCGCTCGCGCAGCAGCCGGGCGATCTCCGTCTCGGCCTTCGCCAGCCGGGACTTCTCCGCGGTCAGCCGCCGCCCGAAGCGGGTGGCCCGCTCCTCGGCGACCTCGGCCGCGTACTCGGCCTCGGCGATCTGCTCCTCGTAGCGCTCCTCGGCGCGCAGCCGGCGCTCCATGGCGACCTCGGCGGCGGCCCGGGCGGCCCGGTCGCGCTGCCGCAGCACCAGCGCCAGGCCGACCACCGCGACCATCGCGGCGACCCCGACCGAGCGGGCCACGATCTGATCCGGACTGGCCACCAGCGCGGCCACCGCCGCGAGCACGAGCACACCGGAGGCGACCGGTGGCAGCGACCGGCCCAGGACGGAGGAATGACGGTGGCGTCCGCGAGGCATGGCTAGAAACTAGCGTGCGAATCGAGGCCCTGTCAGCCTCGCACCCCATTCCGCCCTTGACACGCCGACAGAAACACGGGCCGCACCCGAACGGTCACGCAGCGCGAGCGGATCCGGCGGGGGCGTTCAGCGCGACGAAGCGGCCGTTCCGCGCGGGTGCTCCGGGTCGTCGTGGTCCTCGGGGAGCTTGCAGATGTGCTGCAGCCACAGCGCCACCGCGATCACCGCCGCGCCGGCCAGCACCGCGAACAGCGCCGTCCCGGCCTGCGCCCGGCGGGCCGGGACCTCCAGCGAGCCGAGCAGGAACACCCCGACGCCCGCGTACACCCCGGTCACCACCGCCGACACCAGCGCACTGGCCTGCCCCAGCACCAGCGCCCGCGCCGCGTGCAGCGGATCGACCCGCTTCGCGTCCGGCCGCCGCTCCCGGATCGCCTTCAGCCGGGACCGCAGCGAGATCGCCACGGCCAGCAGCACCACGGCGATCGCCGCCAGCACGAACGGCGCGTACGAGGGCACCCCGGGCAGCGTGCCCAGCGAGTCCCACAGCCGGGCGCCGCCCCAGGAGAGCAGCCCCGTGACGGCGGCGATGCCGAGCAGCAGGCGGAGACGGAGCGGCTTCACGCGGACGGGCTTCCTTCCCAGTGGTTCGACCCCGGCCCTGCACGGCCCGGGGGTTCGGCGGGCGACCAGCCCACCGTACCGGCCGGGCCGCACCCGCAGGGTGCTACGCCCACCCCCTGCCGGAAGTTCCCGGAGCACTCACTCCGGCAGTCGCAGCTGCAGGTCCGCACGCAGCCGCACGCCCTGGCCCTCGACCCCGCCGAGGCCCGCCAGCAGCTCCGCGACCGGCCCGTGCCCGGGCACCTCGGCCTGCGGGTCGGCGTCCTGCCAGGGCGCCAGCACGAACGCCCGCTCGTGGGCCCGCGGGTGCGGCAACGTCAGCTGCGGGTCGTCGCTGCGCACGCCCTCGTAGGTGAGGATGTCGACGTCCAACGTGCGGGCGCCCCAGCGGACGGTGCGTACCCGCCCGAACGCGTCCTCCACCGCGTTGGCCCGCTCCAGCAGGTCCCGCGGCGGCAGCGAGGTGCGCAGCACCGCGACGGCGTTGAGGTAGTTGGGCTGGTCGCCGGGCCCGCCGACGGCGTCCGTCTCGTACACCGCGGACAGCGAGGTCACCCGCACGCCGGGGGTGTCCTCCAGCGCGTCGACCGCGCCCTGCAGGGTCTCCAGGCGGTTGCCCAGGTTGCTGCCGAGGGCGACCGCGGCGGTCCGCGACTCGTGCAGGGTGGACTCCACGCGGTCCACCTTGCCCTGCAGGTCGAACGTGGTCCGCGTGGCGGTCGGGTCTGTGGTGGCCATGGGAGTTCCCTCCACTCGGGCTCCACCGGGCGCCATCAGGCGCGGCCCCGGCGGATCGTGATGGTGACGTCGTCGAACGGGACGGTGATCGGGGCGTCGGGCTTGTGCACGACGACCTCGACCTCCTCGACCACCTCGTGCCGCAGGCACTGGTCGGCGATCCGCTGGGCCAGCGTCTCGATCAGGTCGACCGGGTCGCCCGCGATCACCGCGGTGACCTCCTCCGCGATCACGCCGTAGTGCGCGGTGCGGGTCAGGTCGTCACTCGCGGCGGCCGGACGGGTGTCCAGGAACAGCGTCAGATCGACGACGAAGGTCTGCCCCTCGATCCGCTCCCGCTCGAAGACGCCGTGATGGCCGCGGGCACGTAGCCCACGCAGGGTGACGCGGTCCAGCACAAGAATCACTGCTCCCAGCTGACGGCCCCGCCGGGGCGGGGACCGGCGGGCACCGTCGCCCGCCGCCCCTCGAATCTACCTTCGAGTGCCGACCGCCCCGGACCGCCTCCCCGGCCGCCCACCCGATCGGACCGGCCACCGCGGCCCTTGACGGACGCCGCTCAGTCCTCCTCGTCGTCCTCGTCGTCGCCACTGGTGAGCACCGGCGAACCGTGGTGCGACCACAGCTTCCAGCCGTCCGCGGTGCGCCGGAACAGGTTCGTCGAGACGACCTTCCCGCCGACCAGCGGCCCCAGCTCGCCCTCCTCCTCGGGCTCCCCGCCGGACAGAATGTTCTCCGTGCAGGTGACCAGCGCCACATCGCCCTGCACGTCCACCTCCACATCCGTCAGGAAGAACTGGATGTACTCGGTGTTCGCCATGATCAACATGTACGAGCGGGTCACCTGGGCCCGGCCCACCAGCGCCGGCCAGCCCGGGTGCACACAGAACACCCCGCCCTTGTCGTCCGCCTCGCCCGGCCCCAGCCAGATCGACTCGACGGCGTCCAGGTCTCCGCGCTCCAGAGCCTCGTACAGGGCCTGATTGGCCGCCAGCACGGCCTCCTCGTCCGGCTCCAGTGCCGCCGCCCGGTCGTTGCCGCTCACTGCCTCCGCCACGCCTACCCCCTCTGCTCCGCCTGCTCCCAGGCCGCGACGACTCGTACGGCGTCAGCCGTGCCCGACACGTCATGGACCCGGACCGCCCAGGCGCCCGCCTTCGCCGACAGCACCGAGACCGCCGCCGTGGCGTCGTCCCGCTGCCGCGCCGGGCGCAGCTCCCCGGTTTCCGGGTTGGCCAGCAGCGTACCCAGGAAGCGCTTGCGCGAAGCCGCGACCAGCACCGGCCGCCCGAGCGCCGTCAGCGCGTCCAGCCGGCCCAGCAGCGCCCAGTTGTGCGCGCTGGTCTTGGCGAAGCCCAGGCCCGGGTCCAGGATCAGCTGATCCTCCTTCACCCCCGCCGCGAGCAGGTCCTCCACCCGGTCGGACAGCTCCCGCACCACGTCCGCGACCACGTCGTCGTACACCGCCTGCGCGTACATGTCCGCCGACTGCCCGCGCCAGTGCATCACCACGAACGGCGCGCCGGTGTCGGCGACCACCTTCGCCATCCCCGCGTCCGCGAGTCCTCCGGACACGTCGTTGACGATCTTCGCGCCGGCCTGCACGGCGGCCCGGGCCACGGCCGCCCGCATGGTGTCCACCGAGACCACCACCCCCGCCCGGGCCAGCTCCGTCACCACCGGCACCACCCGGCGCAGCTCCTCCTCCTCCGTCACCCGCAACGCCCCCGGCCGCGTCGACTCCCCACCCACGTCGACCAGGTCCGCCCCCTGCGCCACCAGCTCCAGCCCGTGCGCGATCGCCTTCGCCGGATCCAGCCACATCCCACCGTCCGAGAACGAGTCCGGCGTGACGTTCACCACCCCCATCACCGCACAACGGTCGAGGACGGGCAGGCCAGGGAGGTTTTCGCTCATACGACCCATTATCGACGCTGAGGGGGGGCACCCGGGGAGAGCACCACCGGGAAGAGCACCACCAGGGGCGCGGGGAACTGCGCGAAGCGGAAGGCATCCACCCGCAAGATCGCGACGCAGGACAATGACTTGCCCTTGATCGCGACCTGGCGGACGTGCACTCCTTGCTCGCGCAGTTCCCCGCGCCCCTGTCTTCTTGCCCTCTCCTCCGCTACGCGGCCTTGCTGAGCTGCGCCGGAGCCTCCGGCATGAGCCCCTGGCGCTGGCGCTTGCGGCCGAAGCGCGGCATGCCCAGGGTGATGAACGCCTCGGCCTGCATCGCGGCGAAGCCGATCCGCGGGAGGTCGCGGGTGTGCTGGTAGACCAGGAAGCGGGGCTCCCAGGTGGGCTGGAACTTCGCGTTGAACTTGTACAGCGACTCGATCTGGAACCAGCGGGACAGGAAGACCAGCAGTCCGCGCCAGGCCCGCAGCACCGGTCCGGCACCGATCCGCTCGCCGCGGGCGAGCGCCGAGCGGAACATCGCGAAGTTGAGCGAGACCCGCCGGATGCCCATCGCGCCGACCTCCTGGAGGGCGGCGACGATCAGCAGTTCGTTGAGGCCGGGGTCGGCCTCCCGGTCGCGGCGCATCAGTTCCAGCGAGATGCCGTCGTCGCCCCAGGGGACGAAGTGCAGCACCGCCTTGAGGTCGTCGCCGCTCTCGCCCTCCTCGGGGGCCTTGTGCGCCGTGACGACCACGCACTCGTCGTCGCCGACGTCGCCGAAGCGGCCGAGGGCCATCGAGAAGCCGCGTTCGGTGTCGGTGCCGCGCCAGCGGGCCGCGGCGTCGGCGATCTGGCGCTTCTCCTCCAGGGTGAGGTCGCCGACCCGGCGGACCTTGCAGGAGTAGCCGTTGCGCTCGATCCGCTTGACCATCTGGCGGACGTTGCGCATGGCGCGGCCGGAGAGCGAGAAGGTGGAGGTGTCGACGATGGCCTCGTCGCCGAGTTCGAGCGCGTCCAGGTGGGCCTCGCGGGTCCAGACCTCGCCGCCGACCTCGGAGCAGCCCATGACGGCGGGCGCCCAGGCGTGTTCGCGGGCGGTGGTCATGAAGACCTTGATCGCGCCGGGCCAGGCCTCGACGTCGCCGACCGGGTCGCCGGAGGCGAGCATCACGCCGGAGACCACCCGGTAGGAGATCGCGGCCTTGCCGGTGGGCGAGAACAGCACGCTCTTGTCGCGGCGCAGCGCGAAGTAACCGAGCGAGTCGCGCTTGCCGTGCCGGGCGAGCAGTTCGCGGACCTTGAGCTCGTCCTCGGGGGTGAGCTCGGGCTCGGGCTTCTCGGGGCGCAGCGCCAGGTAGGCGGTGGTGAGCGCGGTGACCAGGCCGAGCGCGCCGAGCGAGTAGCCGACCAGGTCGCTGATCCGGTCGCTGGTGTAGTGGATCGGGCCCTCGAAGCCGAACAGGCCGTAGCCGACGTGCTCCAGCCGCTGGTACAGCGACGGGTCGCCGACCTCGTACTTCCACCGGACGGAGACGACGGCCAAGCCGATCAGCACCGAGACGACGGCGAGCACGACGAAGTTGAGCACCGCGCGCCAGCGGGTGCGCGGGTCGGCCTTGGCGTAGAACTCGCGCTGGTGGATCAGCATCACCGCGAACAGCGCCAGCGAGATCGCGGCCTGCACGAACTGGTGCCAGCGCAGCATGTGGAGCGCGGCGCCGACCGGCAGCAGCACGCACACGGCGCGCCAGGCGCGCCGCTTGCGGCGGCGCAGCGCGTGCGCGAGCAGCACCAGCAGCATGCCGACCATCAGGGTGCCGGCGGCGGCGAGCGTGGTGGTGCCGCCGGGCAGCTGGCCGGCCCAGGTGTGCATCCGGGTGGCCCGGAAGCGAGGGAAGACCGCCGAGGTGATGTCGATCAGCCCGATCGCCAGGCAGGCGTACCCGACCACGCCCGGCAGCCACTGCCGCGGTACGGCGGACGCCTGGGACCGGAGCGCCTGCAATCCCCGCCGGCGGGGCTGGTCGGACGTGGTCTCAGCGGACACGGGAGCGCTCATGGGAACCCAGCCTAGAGGCACCCGGGCGCTGCTCGCGCACCCCGGGAGCCGGGTTGTGATGAACCTTCATGACTGTTCCTTTTTCTGGCAATCCGCACGTCAAGAGGGGTCCACCGGACGGATGAAAGGGGCCCGCCCGAGGCGCAACTCGAACGGCTGCACTCATCGGACCGGGGGACACCGCGGGTACCACCGATGCCGCACCTGTGGCCGCCGGCTCGGCGGTTCGGCGCGATTCCTACCCGTGGACGCCGCATTCTAGGGCGACGGTTCCCGTTCGCGCAGTCGCCCGTTCGTACTGGTTTCCGACGCTCGGTCAGACTACCCCCACTGGCACCCGACGGTCCGTCAGACAAGGTTGAACGAGCGGGAGTCGAGGAGGGCCGGAACGCATGGAACTGACCAGCGGAACACTGGTGTACCTGCTGATCGTCGTGGGGGCGGCGGCCCTGGTCGCCACCCTCTGGCTGTGGCCGCGGCTGTCGCGGCAGCGGCCACTGCCGGTGCTGGGGCGACTCGGCCTGCTGACGGTGACTCAGGTGGCGGCGCTGTCGGTGCTGTTGCTGTCGGTGAACAACGCCTACGGCTTCTACACCTCCTGGGACGACCTGCTGCGCCCCGGCAAGGCCGCCCCGCTGGCGCTCACCTCCGGGCGCACGCCCGGCGCCGCCCCGGAGAGCGACAAGCTGGTGCAGCCGACCACCGACGGCGGGCTGGAGACGGTCAAGGACGTGCTGCCGCCCGGCCCGCCCGAACAGGTCGGCCGGGTCGACTCGGTGAGGGTGACCGGCCCCGAGTCGGGCCTGTCCGATCAGATGTTCGTCTACCTGCCACCCGAGTACTTCAATCCCCGCTACAACCGCCAGCACTTCCCGGTGCTGGTCGCGCTGGCCGGCTACCCCGGTCCCACGCTGAACCTGGTCGAGGAGCTGGAGCTGCCGCAGACCGCCGCCGAACTGCAGCGCACCGGTCAGATGGCCCCCACCGTGATCGTGATGGCCCGCCCCACCGTCGCCCCGCCGCGCGACACCGAGTGCGTGGACGTCGCGGGCGGGCCGAAGACCGAGACCTGGTTCGTCAAGGACGTGCCGACCGCGCTGCGCTCCGCGTACCGGGTCGGCCGGACCGCGGAGTCCTGGGGCGTGTTCGGCTACTCCACCGGCGGGTCCTGCGCGCTGCGCCTGGCGATGCGCCACCCCGAGGCGTACCGGAACGCGGCCGGGATGCACCCCGACTACACCGTGCCGAACGACCGCTGGACCGACGGCGACCTGTTCGGCGGCGATGCGGAAGCCGCCCACCGGTCCGACCTGAACTGGCGGCTGAAGAACCTGCCGGCGCCGTCCGCGGCCCTGCTGGTGGTCTCCACCCACGCCGAGGACGACTACCCGGCGACCGAGAAGTTCCTCGGCGCCGCCAAGCAGGCCTCCGACGACCACCCCGAGTTCCTGGTGGACTCACTGCTGCTGCCGGACGGCGGCCACTCCTTCGAGACCTGGCGCCGCGAACTGCCGGCCACCCTGGAGTGGCTCAGCGACCACCTCGCGCCCCCGCAGGACCGCGAACCGCGGCCCTGACGGAGGCGCACCCCCTGGGGCGATCAGCGGCCGATGATGAGGCTCATCGCCTCGGCCCGGGTGGCGGGGTCGCGCAGCTGGCCGCGGACCGCCGAGGTGACGGTGGTGGCGCCGGGCTTGCGGATGCCGCGCATCGACATGCACATGTGCTCGCACTCGATCACCACGATGGCGCCGCGCGGCTCCAGGATCCGCATCAGCGCGTCCGCGACCTGGCTGGTGAGCCGCTCCTGCACCTGCGGGCGGCGGGCGAACACGTCGACCAGCCGGGCCAGCTTCGACAGGCCGGTGATCTTGCCGGTCGTCGCGGGGATGTAGCCGACGTGCGCGACGCCGCGGAACGGGACCAGGTGGTGCTCGCAGGTGGAGAACACCTCGATGTCCTTGACCAGCACCATCTCGTCGTGGCCGAGGTCGAAGGTGGTGGTCAGCACGTCCTCCGGCTGCTGCCACAGGCCCGCGAATATCTCCCGGTAGGCGCGCGCGACCCGGGCCGGGGTCTCCAGCAGGCCCTCGCGGTCCGGGTCCTCGCCGACGGCGATGAGCAGTTCGCGGACGGCGTTCTCGGCCCGCTTCTGGTCGAACTCGCCGACGGGGAACTCACCGTCGAGCGTCACCGGATCGATCATGCGTGCCTCGCTGCTCGTCAAAGGGGAAACAGTGTCCGTGCAGCACGAATGCCGCGCCTCCAGGGTACAAACCCCGGAAACGCGGCATCCATTCCGAACAGGTGCTCGTCAGGTCAGCTCTCGACCTGGCCGCCGTCGGCCGGCGGGAGCTTCACGGTGTCGACCGGGCTGTCGGTGCCGGAGACGGCGCCGTTGGTCAGCGCCAGCTCCTTCGGCGACTGCACCGGCGGCCGGGTGGACGGGGTGCGGCGGGCCGAGCCGGTCCACGCCGGACGCGGGGGACGCTTGATGACCGGAGCGAAGACCTCGGCGATCTGCTCCTTGTTCAGCGTCTCCTTCTCCAGCAGTTCGAGGACCAGGTTGTCGAGCACGTCGCGGTTCTCGACCAGGATCTCCCAGGCCTCGTTGTGCGCGGTCTCGATCAGGTTCTTGACCTCCTCGTCCACCAGCCCGGCGACCTCCTCGGAGTAGTCGCGCTGGTGGGCCATCTCGCGGCCCAGGAAGGGCTCGGAGTCGGAGGAGCCGAACTTGATCGCGCCCAGGCGCTCGCTCATGCCGTACTGGGTGACCATGGCCCGCGCGGTGGCGGTGGCCTTCTCGATGTCGTTCGAGGCGCCGGTGGTCGGGTCGTGGAAGACCAGTTCCTCCGCCGCCCGGCCGCCCAGCATGTAGGCGAGCTGGTCGAGCATCTCGTTGCGGGTGGTCGAGTACTTGTCCTCGTCCGGCAGCACCATGGTGTAGCCGAGCGCGCGGCCCCGGGACAGGATGGTGATCTTGTGCACCGGGTCGGAGTAGTTGCAGGCCGCCGCGACCAGGGCGTGTCCGCCCTCGTGGTACGCGGTGATCTTCTTCTCCTTGTCGGACATGATCCGCGAGCGCTTCTGCGGACCGGCCACGACGCGGTCGATCGCCTCGTCCAGCATCAGGTTGTCGATCAGCTTCTTGTCGGAACGCGCGGTGAGCAGCGCGGCCTCGTTCAGCACGTTCGACAGGTCGGCGCCGGTGAAGCCGGGGGTGCGCTTGGCGACGGCCGACAGGTCGACGTCCGGCGCGATCGGCTTGCCCTTCTGGTGCACCTTGAGGATGTCCAGTCGGCCCTGGAGGTCCGGGCGGTCGACGGCGATCTGCCGGTCGAAGCGACCGGGGCGCAGCAGCGCCGGGTCCAGGATGTCGGGGCGGTTGGTGGCGGCGATCAGGATGACGCCGCCCTTGACGTCGAAGCCGTCCATCTCGACCAGCAGCTGGTTGAGGGTCTGCTCGCGCTCGTCGTGGCCGCCGCCGAGGCCCGCACCGCGGTGCCGGCCGACGGCGTCGATCTCGTCGACGAAGATGATCGCCGGGGCGTTGGCCTTGGCCTGCTCGAACAGGTCGCGGACCCGGCTGGCGCCGACGCCGACGAACATCTCGACGAAGTCCGAGCCGGAGATCGAGTAGAACGGGACGCCCGCCTCGCCCGCGACGGCGCGGGCCAGCAGGGTCTTGCCGGTACCGGGCGGGCCGTACAGCAGCACACCCTTGGGGATCTTCGCGCCGACCGCCTGGAACTTGGCCGGCTCCTGCAGGAACTCCTTGATCTCGTGGAGTTCCTCGACGGCCTCGTCGGCGCCCGCGACGTCCGCGAAGGTGGTCTTCGGGGTGTCCTTGGTGAGCAGCTTGGCCTTGGACTTGCCGAACTGCATGACCCGGGAGCCGCCGCCCTGCATCTGATTCATCAGGAACAGGAAGACCACGACGATGATCACGATCGGCAGCATCGAGAAGAGCAGGCTGACGAAGGTCGACTGCTTCTCGGGGCTGACGGTGTAACCGTCCGGGATCTGCCCGCCGGCGTACTTGGTCTGAAGGTTCTTGGCCAGATCGGCGGCCTGCTGGTCGCCGGTGTAGGAGGCCTGGAAGCGGGTGCCGGACGGCGCCTTGCCGTTGGCGCCCGGCTTCAGCTTCTGGCCGTCCTGCAGCTGGATCTTGATGAGGTTCGAGTCACCGGTGGTGAGCTGCGCCGACTTCACCTGGTTGTTGTCGATCGCGCTGATGACCTGACCGGTGTCCGCCGTCTTGTAGCCGCTCGAGTCCGAGACGAGCTCCATCAGCGCGAACACGGCGAGGGCGGCCAGCACGACCCACATGATCGGCGCACGGAAGTATCGCTTGACGTCCATCCATGCGGGGCGTCACCGCCCCGTCCCTCCTGCCATTCAACGGGCGCTGGTCGGCCGTGGGCCGCGGCGCATCCGATATGTGCTCGTAAGACGAGCGTTTGATTGGACCGTACCGCAGCGGCCCCCGCTCACGACGGGATCACACCACGGTGCAGCCTATTTTCCTACCCCCGCACAACGGGCGGGAACAGGGCACTGTTCCCACCCGTCGCCCGAACGGTTCAGCCCCCGTAGACGTGCGGGGCCAGGGTGCCGATGAACGGCAGGTTGCGCAGCTTCTCCGCGTAGTCCAGGCCGTAACCGACCACGAACTCGTTGGGGATGTCGAAACCGACGTACTCGACGTCGATCTCCACCTTGGCGGCGTCCGGCTTGCGCAGCAGGGTGCACACCTTCAGCGAGGCCGGGCCGCGCGAACCGAGGTTGCCGAGCAGCCAGGACAGCGTCAGACCGGAGTCGATGATGTCCTCGACGATCAGCACGTCACGGCCGGCGATGTCGGTGTCCAGGTCCTTCAGGATGCGCACCACGCCCGAGGACTTGGTGCCCATGCCGTACGAGGAGACCGCCATCCAGTCCATGGTCACCTGGCTGTGCAGGGTCCGGGCCAGGTCGGCCATCACCATCACGGCGCCCTTGAGGACACCGACCAGCAGGAGGTCCTTCCCGGCGTAGTCCTGGTCGATCCGCGCGGCCAGCTCCACCAGCTTGGCGTCGATCTCGTCCTTGCTGATGAGCACCTTCGCGAGGTCTGCGCCCATGTCGTTCTGGTCCACCGGGGATACGTCCTCAAACGTTCGGGGTCTGGGTTCGGCAGCGGCGGTACGACTCGTGTCAGCTCAGTCGCCCTGCCGCCGAAACACCAGCGTGCCACACCGACGCACGGCTTCGACGCCCCCGGGTAGGTGCAGGGGGCCCTGGCCGCGCCAGCCGGTGACCAGCAGATCCACGGTTTCCAGGTGGCGGGCGAACAGGTCGCCGGCCGGGGAGCCCGCGCGCAGCGCGGCCCGGCGCAGCACCCGGCGGCGCACCGCGGGGGGCAGTTCGGAGAGCTTGCCGACGTCGAGTGCCCCGTCCGGGCCGTGCAGGTCGCGCTCGGCGAGGGCGGCCCACTGGTCCAGTGCGTCGGCGTCGTCGCGGAACAGCCGGGCGGTGCGGGCCAGCGCCTCCACCACGCCGCCGCCGAGGTGCTTCTCCAGCACCGGCAGCACCTCGTGGCGGACCCGGGAGCGGGTGTAGGCCGGGTCGGCGTTGTGCGGGTCGTCCCAGACCGGGATGGACTGCGCGGTGCAGGCCTGCCGGGTGGCGGCCCGGTCGAGCTCCAGCAGCGGGCGGCGGTAGCGGCCCTTCTGCGCGGGCATGCCGGCCAGCGAACGGGCGCCGGAGCCGCGGGCCAGGCCGAGCAGCACCGTCTCCGCCTGGTCGTCGCGGGTGTGGCCGAGCAGCACGGCGAGCGCGTCGTGGCGTTCGGCGGCCGAGTCCAGCGCGGCGTAGCGGGCCTCCCGGGCGGCGTTCTCCGGGCCGCCCCCGCGGCCGACGTGCACCGCGACCGCCTCCACCGGGTCCAGGCCGAGCTCGCGCAGCCGGACGGCGACCTGTTCGGCGCGCTCGGCGGAGCCGTCCTGCAGGCCGTGGTCGACGGTGACGGCGCCGACCCGCAGACCGAGCTTGGGGGCCTCGAAGGCGGTGGCGGTGGCCAGGGCCATCGAGTCCGCGCCGCCGGAGACCGCGACCAGCACCAGCGGGGAGCCGGGGGCGGCCGGGGTGCGGGGCAGGCCGGAGGGGTGGCGGCGGGCGTTGCCGATCAGCGTGCCGGGCACCGTCGCGGTGGTGGCCAGCGCGGGCAACGGCGCGGCCTGGGCCGGCGGGGCGGTGCGGGCGCGCACCGGCTCACTCGGGGTGACGCCCGCCTCGGCGGCGAGCTCGGCGAGGGTACGGCGGACGGCGAGGCGTATCGCCGCGACAGCGGGGTGTGGACCCATGGTTGGCACTCCTTGGCGGAGGGAGGTACGTCGGCCGCCTGTCAGCTCTCGGTCACCAGGCGCTCACAGATGGTCGCAGAATCCGGCCACCGCCCACGCCCCCCGCGCCAACGGCGGATCCACGGTCCCACGTACGGGTGAATGGAGAAACGTTACGGCTGCCGCCAGGTGAACGACTCGCCCGGTTGACCGTCCACCGCGGGCCGCACCCGCCGCCCGCCCGGGCGGCGGGCTCAGCCGACCACCCGGGCCACCCAGGACGCGGGGTCGTGGATCTCGTCCTTGGTGGGCAGCGTGTTCGGCGAGGTCCACACCCGGTTGAAGCCGTCCATCCCGACCCGCTCCACCACGCCGCGCACGAACACCGCGCCGTCCTGGTACTGGCGCAGCTTGGCGTCCATGCCGAGCAGCCGGCGCAGCACCAGGTCGAGCCGGCCGCTGCCGCGGTCGCGGCGGCGCTGGAACTTCTCCCGGATCTCCGCCACCGAGGGCACCACCGCCGGGCCGACGCCGTCCATCACCACGTCGGCGTGGCCCTCCAGCAGCGACATCACGGCGGTCAGCCGGGCCAGGATCTCCCGCTGCGCGGGCGTCTGCACCAGGTCGGCGAGGCCGGCCGCGGTGGAGCCGTTGCCGCGGCCGCCGAAGCCCGGCAGGCCGCCGAGCGCCTCGCGCAGCCGGTCCAGCAGCGCCGAGGGGTCGACGTCGGTCTGCGCCAGGAACTCCTGCACCTCGGACTGGATGTGGTCGCGCAGCCAGGGCACCGCGGTGAACTGGGTGCGGTGGGTCTCCTCGTGCAGGCACACCCAGAGCCGGAAGTCGTGCGGGGCGACGTCGAGTTCGCGCTCCACCTGGACGATGTTCGGTGCCACCAGCAGCAGCCGCCCGGGCGGCGTCGCCAGGCCCCGGCGCGGCTGGTCGAACAGGCCCTCGGGGCTGTCCGGGGCGGTGGGCAGCTGGGCCGGGGCGAAGGTCTCGTACTGGCCGAGCACCTTCCCCGACAGGAACGCCAGCACCGCGCCGACCTCCACACCGGTGGCCTTGGCGCCCACCGAGCCGGCCGCCGCCACGCCCGTGCCGTCCGGGCGGCGGGCCGCCAGCCGGTCGGTCAGCGGGCGGACCACGGTGCGGAAGCCCGCCACGTTGGCCCGCACCCAGCCGGGCCGGTCGACCACCAGGACGGGGGTCCCGGGTGTGTCCTCACCCGTCCCCATCCGGGTGAACTCGCGGACGTGCCGCTCGGCCTCGACGGCGTGCCGGCGCAGTTCGGAGACCACCGTGCGGGCCTCCTCCCGGCCGACCCGGGGCCCGGGCCGGGCCAGGCGCACCGCGGTCGCCACCGCGAGATCCCAGTCGACCATCTCCGCACCGCTGTTCGCGCTCGTCATGCCCTCACCGTACGTGCTCGCCCCCGCCCGGGGGAGACAACGGCGGCGGCCGGTCCGCTGACCCGGGGTCGGCGGACCGACGGGGCGTCAGCAGCCGCAGGCGGCGATCTTCGCGACGATCCGGTCGATCGCGGCGCGGGTCGGGAACGGGTCGGGACTGGTGGTCCGGGTCATCAGGGCGAACACCAGCACCCGCCCGTCGCTGTCGACGACGGTGCCGGCCAGCGTGTTGACGTTCGACAGCGAGCCGGTCTTGGCGCGCACGATGCCGGCCGCGTCACCGGCCCCGGACTTCGCGCCGAACCGGCTGACCAGGGTTCCGGTGAAGCCGGCGATCGGCAGGCCGGTGATCACCGGGCGCAGCTCCGGGTGCTGCGGGGAGGCCGCCTGGCCGAGCAGCTTCACCAGGGTGAGCGGCGGGATCAGGTTGGCCGACGCCAGGCCGCTGCCGTCGGTGAGCACCACGCCGTTCATCGGCACGCCGACCTTGGTCAGCTCGGCGGTGACGGCGGCCGCCCCGCCCTCGAAGCTCGCGGGCTGCTTGACGGCGAGCGCGACCTGCCGGGCGACCGCCTCGGCGAGCTGGTTGTCGGAGGTGGTGAGCATCCGCTCCACCAGCCGCCCGATCTCCGGCGACTCCACCCGGGCCAGCTCCTTCGCCCCGGCGGGGGCGGTGGCCTGGGCGGCCTTGTTCTGGACGGTGATGCCCTCGGCCTTCAGGAAGGCGGCGAAGGACTCGGCGGCCTGCCCGGGCGGGTCGAACACCCGGGCCGGGGCCTCGTCGGGCGAGCGCGGGTCGATCCGGCCCTCGTCGACCATCAGCGGGGTGACCGCGCCGATGTTCGTCCCGTCGTGCTCCTTGTGCAGCAGCGGGCCGCTGTACAGCGAGGTGTCGTAGGACAGCTTGACGCCCGTGGTGCCGGCGGCCTTCAGCGCGGCGGCGGTGCGGCGGGCCAGGTCGGCCATCGAGGCGGGCGCGCTGTCCACGTCCACGGGGGCGCCGCCGATCCGGATCTGGTCGACGGGCAGCGCGGTCACCGTGGGGTCGCCGCCGCCGACCAGGGTGATCTCGCCGGGGGCGGCGCCCTGCACCACGGTGGTGGCGATCCGGTGGCCGGCCGGCAGCAGGGACAGCGCGGCGACCGCGGTGGCCAGCTTGGTGGTGGAGGCGGGCGTCGCCGGGGTGTTCTCGTTCGCGCCGACCAGGAACTCGCCGGTGGCGGCGTCGGCGACCGCGTAGTTCAGCGTCCCGAGCGACTTGTCCTGCAGGGTGGCGCCGAGCGCGCTGCGCAGCCCGGTGCCGGTCGGCGCGTGGCTGTCCTTGGCGTCCCCCGCGGACAGCACCGGCCCCTTGACCGGCACCGCCCGGTGCCGGTTGCCGCGCCGCTCCTGCTGGCCGTTGCCGTTCCCGCCGCCGCCCTGGTGGTGCCCGTCGTCGGCGCGCTTGCTGCTGTGCCCGTCCGGGCGGCCCGCGCCCGGCGAGGGCTGGGCCAGCGCCGGGTCGGCGACGGTCAGCACCCCCGCGGCCAGCGCCGCCCCCAGAACCCCGACGAGCGCCGTTCTGCGCCCGCGTCCCGCCCCTGCCCCTGATCTCACCGACCGGCCCCTTTCCCGAGCACTCCCTGCCGTAGGAGACACTTGGATTCTGTCAGTCCCAACCCTTGGAGGAACCGTTGGAGTTCGACGTCCTGATCGAGATCCCGAAGGGCTCGCGCAACAAGTACGAGGTCGACCATGAGACCGGTCGCCTCCGCCTGGACCGCATGCTCTTCACCTCGACCCGCTACCCGGCCGACTACGGCTACGTCGAGGGCACCCTCGCGGACGACGGCGACCCGCTGGACGCGCTGGTCATCCTGGACGAGCCGACCTTCCCCGGCTGCCTGATCAAGTGCCGTGCCATCGGCATGTTCCAGATGACCGACGAGGCCGGCGGCGACGACAAGCTGCTGTGCGTCCCGGCGACCGACCCGCGCTGGTCGCACCTGCAGGACATCCAGGACGTGTCGGAGTTCGACCGCCTGGAGATCCAGCACTTCTTCGAGGTCTACAAGGACCTGGAGCCCGGCAAGTCCGTCCAGGGCGCCGACTGGGTCGGCCGGGCCGAGGCCGAGGCCGAGGTCGAGGCCTCGATCAAGCGCCTGCAGGAGCAGGGCGGCCACTGAGCCGTCCCGCCCTCCGGGGCGGCAGCACCCGTGCGAGGGGCGGGAGTCCGAACCGGACTCCCGCCCCTCGCACGTTCCGCGACGGCCGGTCAGTCGCCGTCGTCGAGCCGGAACCCGACCTTCAGGCCGACCTGGAAGTGCTTCACCGTCCCGTTCTCGATGTGTCCGCGGACCTGGACCACCTCGAACCAGTCGAGGTGGCGCAGGGTCCGGTCGGCGCGGGCGATGCCGTTGCGGATGGCGGCGTCCACGCCCTCGTGCGAGGAGCCGACGATCTCGGTGACCCGGTAGGTGTGGTCGGACATGGCTAGTACTCCCTGGTGCGGCGGTGGCGGACGCTCCCCCGCCGTCCACCGTGCACCAGGGCGCCGGGCCGGGCATCCCGGCTTCGCCCGACGGGGCGTCAGAACGCCGCGCGGACCTCGCCGACCACCTGGCCGCCGCCGTGCAGTGGGGAGGACGCGATCCGCTCCAGCACCGGGTCCTGGACGCCCAGCCGGCGCAGCGCGGCGGCCAGCACCGGGCCGCGGGCGCGCTCCGCGCCGTCCTCGATCTTGAACGCCAGGGCCCGGCCGTCGGCCAGCGCCACCACCTGGACGGCCTCCGCGCCCATCTTGGACAGCGCGCCGGGCACCGCCCGCATCAGCCAGGTGTCGGCCCGGCGGGTGCCGGCCACGTACTCGGGGTGGGCGCGCATGGCGTCGGCGACCCGGCGCTGCTCGGTGCCCGGCTCGGCCAGCACCAGGGCCCGGTAGGCGCGGGCCAGGCCGGTCAGCGGGACGGCCAGCAGCGGGGCGCCGCAGCCGTCGGTGCCGGTGTGCGCGGCCGACTCGCCGACGGCCTCCTCCAGGGCGGTGCGGGCCAGCCGCTGGATCGGGTGCTCGGGGTCGAGGTAGCTCTCCAGGTCCCAGCCGTTGGCGGCGCAGGCGGCCAGCCAGCCGGCGTGCTTGCCGGAGCAGTCCATCAGGATCGGCGCCGGCTCCCCGCCGGAGCGCAGCAGCTCCTCGGCCTCGACCTGGTCCAGCGGCAGCTCGGCGGGGGTGCGCAGGGCGGCCTCGGTGAGGCCTGCGTCGGCCAGCATCCGGCGGACCGCGGCCCGGTGGAAGGGCTCCGCGGAGTGGCTGGAGGCGGCCAGCGCGAGCTGTTCGCCGCGCAGCGCCAGGCCGGCCCGCAGGGTGGCGAGCGCCTGGAACGGCTTGGCGGCGGAGCGCGGGTAGACCGGCTGCTCGGGGGTTCCCAGCGCGTACGCGACGGTGCCGTCGGCGTCGAGCAGGACCAGCGAACCGCGGTGGCGGCCCTCGACGAAGCCGGAGCGTATGACCTCGGCGAGGGCGGGCAGGGCTGACTGCGACACGGGCGGGTCTCCAGGAATGCGGTGAGGGTGGATGCGGCCCGCGTCCGCCCGCTCAGCTCCCGCCGAGCAGGTCCTCGACCCGGGCCTCCCCTTCACGGTACCTGCGGGTGATCTCCGCGCCGCAGTCGTCCGCGGTGCGCTGGAGCGTCTGGCGGCGCCCGGACACCTCGCGCTCGTGCTCGGCCAGCCGTTCGACGGCGGCCAGCAGGTCGGCGGTGGCGTGCGCGCCGAGGTCGGCCAGTTGCACGTCGCCCATCAGGGCGTCCGCCTCCAGCCGGTAGCGCTCGCCGCGCGGCGGGCCGAGGGTCAGGTGCCGGGCCGGGCGTCGGGTGGCGGACGGGGCGTCCGCCAGGATGGCGGGCAGCCGGTCGAGCAGCGCGCACTGCGCCTCGCTGGCGCCGGCCAGCGGGACCTCCCGGCGCTCCAGTTCGGCCCGCAGGATGTCCATCCGGCCGTGCAGCAGGCGGCGCAGGTACGACAGGTCGGCCTCCTGCTCCAGGGCGTCCCGGCGGAGCACCCGCAGGTCTTCCAGGGCCAGGCCGGCCAGTTCGTCGACCGCGCTCACGTCCATCAATCCGACCACCTGCCGTAGTACCTGGGCCCGCCGATGGCACGGCCGCCCGTCTCCCGGGGTTCCCCCCGGCGGGCGATGCCACTCGTGCGGGTGACGCGGTTCGCCGGGACGGCGGGCGCCCCCTCGGGGCCCGGATGGCCCCGGGCCGTCGGACAGCGTGCCACCCCGGGCCCCGGCCCCGCACGCCCGAGTACCCGAACGGCCCCCTGGCGAACACCCCTGGCTAGTACGAAGAATCCCCGCCACGGGTTCACCTGCACCGATCGGGGCGCATCATGTGCGACCCCCGCGCGCAACCCGGAGGTGTGCGCCCCCGGCGCGGACGTGCGGGCACAATGGGCGGCATGCGAGCAGTGGTGCAACGGGTCGCCGAGGCGGCCGTGACGGTGGACGGCGAGACGGTCGGCGCGATCGAGGGGCCCGGCCTGTGCGTCCTGGTCGGCGCCACCCACGAGGACACCCCGGCCCAGGCCGCCCAACTGGCCCGCAAGCTGTGGACGCTGCGGCTGTTCCCCGGCAGCCCCGAGCAGTCCTGCTCGGAGCTCGGCGCCCCGCTGCTGGTGATCAGCCAGTTCACCCTCTACGGCGACGCCCGCAAGGGCCGCCGCCCCACCTGGAACGCCGCCGCCCCCGGCCCGGTCGCCGAACCGCTGGTGGACGCCGTGGTGGCCGAACTCCGCGCGCTGGGCGCGAAGGTGGAGACCGGGCGGTTCGGCGCCGACATGAAGGTGTCGCTGGTGAACGACGGGCCGTTCACCGTCCTGCTGGAGGTCTGAGAGCCGCTCAGGCGGGGACGATCACGTCCTGGCTGCCGGGCACGCCGTCGGCCAGCAGCACCGCGTCGACCGGGGTGTTGCGCTTGACCAGGGCCAGCGCGACCGGGCCGAGCTCGTGGTGGCGGGCGGCGGAGGTGACGAAGCCGACCGGCCGCTCCTGGCCGTCGACCCGGACCTCGGCGCCGTGCGCGGGCAGCTTCTCCTCGGTGCCGTCCAGGTGCAGGAAGACCAGCCGACGCGGCGGGCGCCCGAGGTTGTGCACCCGGGCGACGGTCTCCTGGCCGCGGTAGCAGCCCTTGTTCAGGTGCACCGCGCTGCCCAGCCAGTCCACCTCGTGCGGAATGGTGCGGTGGTCGGTCTCGAAGCCGAGCCGCGGCCGGTGCCCCTCGATCCGCAGCGCCTCGTACGCCCAGACGCCCGCGGCCGGGCCGAACTCGGCGGCGGCCTCGGCGAGTTCGGCGCGCGGCAGAAACAGGTCACGGCCCCACGGGAGCTCCCGCACCGCGGCGGCCCGGTCGGCGGGGGTGGTGGAGCCGGCCGGCAGGAACACCACGGCCCAGTCGGCGGTGGCGTCGGCGACCTCGGCCCGGTTCCAGAACTTCATCGACTCCAGGTACTTCACCAGCGCGGGCGCCGTACCGGGCTCGACGTGGATCCAGGTGGTGGCGCCGTCGTCGACCAGGTAGAGCGCGTGCTCGACGTGCCCGTGCGGGGAAAGCACCAGCGCCTCGGTGGCCTGCTGCGGCGGCAGGTCGCTGACGTGCTGGGTGAGCAGCAGGTGCAGCCAGCTCAGCCGGTCCGGGCCGGTCACGGTGATCACGCCACGGTGCGACAGATCGGTGAAACCGCGACCGGCGGCGAGTTCGCGCTGCTCGCGGAACAGGTCGCCGTAGTGGGCGGCGACCCCCTCGTCGGGACCTTCGGCGGCGACGGCGCCGGGCAGCGCAAGCAGCGGGCTCTTCATACCGGCCAGCTTACGACCGGCGGCACCGGTCCAGGGGCCGCGGTCTACGACCGGCCGTCCGCCGCCTTGGCGGTGCAGTCCGCGCAGCGGCCGAAGATGGCGAAGTGCTTCAGGTCGGTGTCGAAGCCGTGCTCGGTGCGCAGGCTGTCGATCAGCGGCGCGGCGATCGCGGTGTCGGTCTCGGTGACCTGGTCGCAGTCCCGGCAGACCAGGTGCAGGTGGGTGTGCCGGCCCGCCAGGTGGTAGGTCGGCGCACCGTGCCCGAGGTGGGCGTGCGAGACCAGGCCGAGCTCCTCCAGGAGCTCCAGCGTCCGGTACACGGTGGAGATGTTGACGCCGCTGGCGGTGCGGCGGACCTGTACCAGGATCTCGTCGGGGGTGGCGTGGTCGAGCACGTCGACGGCCTCCAGCACCAGCTGGCGCTGCGGGGTCAACCGGTAGCCGCGCTCGCGCAGGTCGGCCTTCCAGTCGGTGGTGTCGGTGTTCGCCACGATGTCCCTGCCCGTCGAGAGGTCGTGCCGACCAGTGTAGGGACCGACCGCCCGGTCGGTCCCCCACTCGGCAACGCTCGTCCGCTCAGCGGAAGAACGCGATCCCGTCGTCCGGGAGGTCGTTGACGTCCTTGATCAGCTGCGCCGGGTTGAGCACCTTCTTCAGCTGCGCCGACATGTACGGCCGCAGCGGCACCTCGGGGGCGGCCTTCTCGCCGACCCACAGCAGCTCGTCCTTCACCAGGCCGAACAGGCGCTTGCCGCCGCTGTACGGGGCCGCGCCCTCGATCCGGGCGACCGCGTCGGTGGCCAGGTCGATCTGCGGCTTGCCGTCGTGCAGCTTGCCGTACCAGATCTCCACAGTGCCGTCGTCGCGCACCGAGGAGACCTCGATCTCGCGCTCGCCGCTGGTGCCGTGCTGGTTGCTGGTCACCCGCCAGAAGGCGTGCTCCATCTCCAGCGGGCGAACCTTCTCGCCCTGCTCGTCCAGCACCCAGGTACGGGAGCGGAACTCCAGGAAGGGTCGTCCGTCGTGGCGGAAGACGATCTCCTGGCCGAAGTTGCACTTCTCGCTGCCGGGGAAGTCGTGCACGCCCGCGCCCTCCCAGGTACCGAGGAGGAAGGCGAGCGGGACGACGTCCCGGTGGAGGTCGGAAGGAATCTCGATCATGGTCCTGGCTGCTGTCGTCGGACGGTTACCGGCTCAACCGTACGGCAGTGCTCAGCGCTGGCCCTGGTAGAGCTTCATCACGGAGAAGATGGCGAACCAGGTGATCAGCACGGCCACCAGAACCAGCAGGCTTTCGAAGAAGATCTCAAGACCGGACACGGTGTGCTCCCAGGGGCGGGTTCGACGGAGGAACGGGGCTTTCCACTACGGCCGGGAGTCTATCTGGCGGCCCTTGCGGCCGTAGTCTCTGGGGCATGTCGAAGAAGCTGGTCATCAAGGTCACCGCCGGTGCGGACGCGCCGGAGCGCTGCTCGCAGGCCTTCACGGTCGCCTCCGTCGCGGTCGCCAGCGGCGTCCCGGTCTCGCTCTGGCTCACCGGCGAGTCCTCGTGGTTCGCGCTGCCGGGGAAGGCCGCCGAGTTCGAACTGCCGCACGCCGCGCCGCTGCCGGACCTGCTGGAGGCGATCCTCGCCGCCGGCACCGTCACGCTGTGCACCCAGTGCGCGGCGCGCCGGGGCATCGCCCAGGCGGACGTGATCGAGGGCGTGCGGATCGCCGGCGCGCAGGTGTTCCTGTCCGAGGTGATGGCGGACGGCGCGCAGGCGCTCGTCTACTGACGCACTACCGCTCCTCGGGGGGCTCCCGGTCCGGCCGGTCGCGGTCGTGGCCGGGCTGCTCCCAGTGCGGGTCGTCCCAGCGCGGGTCGTCGAAGCCCGGATCGCCGAAGCGCCGACCGCCCCACGGGTCCGTGGGCGGCTCGTGGTCCGGCCGGTCCGGGTCGTGGCCGCGCTGCTCCCAGCGGGGGTCGTCCCACCGCGGGTCGTTCCACCAGTCGTCGTCCTTGTCGCGCCGGTTGGCGAGGACGGCGGCCAGCGGCGGGATCACCATGGCGACCACGCACATGCCGATGGCGGCGCCGACCGAGAAGAACCGCACCACGCCCCAGGCGAGGACGAACAGCCCCAGACAGACGCCCATCATCACGAAGTAGCGCACGTGCCGCCGGTGTGCCTGCACGCTTCCAGGGTAGGCCGAGGGCCCCGGCCGTCAGAAGACGGCCGGGGCCCTCGGTTCGATCCTGTCCGCGGTCGTCAGACCGCGATCGCGACCTCGGTGAACTCACCCTGGGTGGCGACCACCTGGCGGTCCACGGTGGCGCCGGGCACCAGGGCCCGCAGGGTCCACTTGCCCGGGCGGGCGAAGAACCGGAACTGCCCGGTCGCCGAGGTCGGGACCTCGGCGGTGAACTCGCCGTTCTCGTCCAGCAGCCGCACGTAGCCGTTGACCGGCTCCTCGTTGCGGGTCACCGAACCCTGGATGATCGTCTCGTTCGCCACGTCAACTCCTGCCAGGTCCGGGCCGCCGGCCTTCGCACCGCACATGTCTGTGTCTCCCTCTTCTTTGCTTCGCGCGAGCCGGGGCTCAGTTGCCGAGCTCGATCGGCACGCCGACCAGGCTGCCGTACTCGGTCCACGAGCCGTCGTAGTTCTTGACGTTCTGCTGGTCGAGCAGCTCGTGCAGGACGAACCAGGTGAGCGCGGAGCGCTCGCCGATGCGGCAGTAGGCGATGGTGTCGGTGGCCAGGTCGACGCCCTCGGCCTCGTAGAGCGCCTTCAGCTCGTCGTCGCTCTTGAAGGTGCCGTCGTCGTTGGCGTTCTTCGCCCACGGGATGTTCTTGGCGCTCGGCACGTGGCCGGGGCGCTGCGACTGCTCCTGCGGGAGGTGGGCCGGGGCGAGCAGCTTGCCGGAGAACTCGTCGGGCGAGCGGACGTCGACCAGGTTCAGGGTGCCGATCGCGTCGATCACGTCGTCGCGGAAGGCGCGGATCGAGGAGTCGGCCGGCTGCGCGGTGTACTGGGTGGCGGCCCGCTCGGGCTGCTCGACGACCAGCTCGCGGGAGTCCAGCTCCCACTTCTTGCGGCCGCCGTCCAGCAGGCGGACGTCGCCGTGGCCGTACAGCTTGAAGTACCAGTAGGCGTAGGAGGCGAACCAGTTGTTGTTGCCGCCGTACAGCACCACGGTGTCGTCGTTGGCGATGCCCTTGGCGGACAGCAGCGCCTCGAAGCCCGCCTGGTCGATGAAGTCGCGGCGGACCGGGTCCTGGAGGTCCTTCTTCCAGTCGATCCGGACCGCGTTGCGGATGTGGTTCTTGTCGTAGGCGGCGGTGTCTTCGTCGACCTCGACGATGACGACCTTCGGGTCGTCCAGGCGTGCCTGGACCCAGTCGGCGTCGACCAGGACGTCGCTGCGGCTCATTGCTGTTCTCCATCCGAGGGCGGTTGGCGGAAGGCTGCTGGAAAAACACCCGGGCCGCGTTGTCCGTACAACTGTCCGCATATTGGGACGACGTAAGGTGCGGCAGAGCCGGGCGGGTGGATCGTGAGAGGTGCTCGTCGTTCCCGACGCACCGGTGCGCAACTGCTACCGGCTGGCGGCGCCTGAACGGGGCCGGGCGTGCCGTGACTGGGGCCAGGACCGCCCGGTCAGCGCATTCGACAGAGGCAGCTCGACACGCGGCAGTGGTCTACCGCCCGCCGCTTCGTGAGGTCCGCCTGTCGCTTCATGACGACGATGCTAGGGACTCCGAAGGGGCCCTGTCATCATCGTGTCGAATGGTGAGACCCGATCGACCGAATCCTGAGATTTACCGGCTTTCCACCGCGCGCCACCAGGCCCGGACCCCGCGCGGGGGCCGGGCGGACCCGTGCTGCCGAAAGATTTTCCCGGCGGTGCTGGACAGCGTGTCTCGCCCACCGGACAGGTGCTAATGCCCCAGCGTGGTGCCGGGGGCGACCGTGAAGCGCAGCCGCACTCCGCCCTGCTCAGGGGCGGCCTCGGCCAGCGACAGGCCCTTGGGCAGACCGGTCAGGTGGAACCGCTGGGGCTTCAGCAGGTCGCCCGCCAGACCCTTCAACGCCGAGGCGGTGCCGGTCAGTTGGAGGTTGTCGACGACCACGTCGTTGCCCTCGCTGTGCAGCTTTCCGGTGATCCCGCCGGCGGGCATCGCGGCCTTCACTTCGCCGGGGCCGGCGTACTCCAGGTTGAGCAGGCCGCCGCCGCGCATGAACTTGGCGAGGTCCTTGTAGTCGACCACGCCCTGGCCGTCGCCGCGGCCGACCGTCACGCCCCGGTAGGAGTCGGTGAACTTCACCTGGGACAGGCTGGCCCGGAACGAGCGCACCGTCACCTTCTCCTTGCCGTCGGTGACGGTCATCCCGTCCGAGGAGAGGTCGACCTGGTCGAGCTCGCCGGCCACCGCGCTGGTCAGGAAGGGGACGTCGCCGATCTCGACGGTCGGCTTGCTGGTCAGCCAGCCGGAGGAGACCGCCGCGTCCGCGGCCTGGTCCTCCGCCACCCCGACGGCCACCCGGTCGGCGGCGACCAGCAGGCCGCCCACCACTCCGAGGCCGATCAGCAGTTTCACCGCGCCATGCATTGCTTCCCCCTGAAACGGTCCGGCCGGGCCGTTTCGTCGACGGACCGGTCCCGAAGACAGGACGATCGCACGGACGCCCGGGTTCCGGCGCGGCACTCGGGCAAACCCGCGCTCAGCCTCCGGCGAACGGCGGCAGCACCTCCACCGTGCCGCCCTCGGTCAGCGGCACCTCGGCGTGCTCCCGGCCGCCCACCGGGTCGCCGTCCACCAGGAACGAGCAGATGGTCAGCACCCGCAGCAGCTCCGGCCGCCCGGCGTGCGCGGCGCGCACCGCGGCCAGCGCCTCGGCCAGCGTGGCGGCCAGGTACGGCTCCTCGGCCCGGCCCGCCGCGGACTTGGCGGCGGCCCAGTAGCGGACCGTTCCGCTCACCCGCACAGGTGAATCCGGCGTGCGACGGGCTTCGGCGGCAGCGGTCACGGCAACCCCTCTCGATGGTCCTCGCCCGGTACGGCGGCCGGACCGGTGCGGGCACATCATCGCCCGCGGCCCCCGCCGCCGGGCAAACCTCCCAGGTCATCACGGGGGCGCAAGGTGTCGTACCTCACCCCTCCCGGGGCCGGTCGCGGACCCGTGCGCCGCTCGCGCCTCTCCCGACTGCGCGGGCGGTCGGCTATTCTCGATTCCGTAAGGGATCCGGGCAGAGTCGCCCCCGGATCCTTTTGTGCTTTCAGGACGCCAGTAGGACGTTCTTGCGAACGGTGCCCCACCCGCACCGGCCGCCGGACCGGCCCCGCCGCCGACCGCACGACGACGTGCCGGCCGTCGGCGGACAGAGCGGAGGGTACGCCGATGGACGAGGCACCAGTGGGACGCCGGGGGTTGCGGGACCCCCGGACGGCCGCCGCCCCGTCCGCCGCCGTCCCCTCCGGACTGTCGGCGCTCCCCCACCCTGTACCGCGTCCGTCGTCCCCCCGGCGGCCGCGACCGCGACGACCCGGAAAGGGGACTGGCCGGGTATGAGTTCACTGCTCCTGCTGACCAACGCCCTGCAACCCTCCGCCGAGGTGCTGCCCGCCCTCGGCCTGCTGCTGCACAGCGTCCGGGTGGCCCCCGCCGAGGGGTCCGCCCTGGTCGACACCCCGAACGCCGACGTGATCCTGGTCGACGGGCGCCGCGACCTGCCGCAGATCCGCAGCCTGTGCCAGCTGCTGCGGTCCACCGGCATCGGCAGCCCGCTGATCCTGGTGGTCACCGAGGGCGGCCTGGCCGCCGTCACCGCCGAGTGGGGCATCGACGACGTGCTGCTGGACACCGCCGGGCCGGCCGAGGTCGAGGCCCGACTGCGGCTCGCCCTCGGCCGGCTCCAGGTCGCCGTCGACGACTCCCCGATGGAGATCCGCAACGGCGACCTGTCGGTCGACGAGGCCACCTACTCCGCCAAGATCAAGGGCCGGTCCCTCGATCTCACCTTCAAGGAGTTCGAGCTGCTGAAGTACCTGGCCCAGCACCCCGGCCGGGTGTTCACCCGGGCCCAGCTGCTCCAGGAGGTGTGGGGCTACGACTACTTCGGCGGCACCCGCACCGTGGACGTCCACGTGCGCCGGCTGCGGGCCAAACTCGGGGTCGAGAACGAGCAGTTGATCGGCACCGTGCGCAACGTCGGCTACCGCTTCGTGGTCCCGGACCGGGCCGAGCGCAGCGGCGAACGGGCCGAGCCGAACAGAGCCGCGGCACACCGCGAACGCTGACCGGCCGTCGGACGGGCCGGGCGGCGCCACCCCTCGCCCGGCTTGCCCGGATCGGTCCGGTTCGGTCCCGAAAGCACCCCGTCCCACCAGGTGCGACCCGGGCTCGAAGCGCCGAGCCACCCGCGTAGACTCCCCCCGTGGCCAAGGTGACGCGCGACGATGTAGCCCGACTGGCTGGGACCTCGACCGCGGTCGTCAGCTATGTGATCAACAACGGTCCCCGGCCGGTCGCCCCGGCCACCCGGGAAAAGGTGCTGGCCGCGATCGAGCAGCTCGGCTACCGCCCGAACTCCGTCGCCCAGGCGATGGCCTCCCGGCGCACCAACCTGATCGGCATGGTCGTCCCCGACGCCCGGCAGCCCTTCTTCGCGGAGATGGCGCACGCCGTGGAACGCGCCGCCTCCGAGCGCGGCAAGCTCGTGCTGATCGGCAACTCCGACTACGTCGACGACCGCGAGGTGCACTACGTCCGGGCCTTCCTCGGCATGCGGGTCTCCGGCCTGATCCTGGTCAGCCAGGGCCCCTCGCAGCGCGCCGCCGAGGAGTTCGCTGCCATGGAGGGCGCCAAGGTGGTGCTGCTGCACCGCCGCCCCGAGGCGATCGACGACGTCGCCGTGGTCACCGACGACGTCGGCGGCTCCGAACTGGTCGTCCGTCACCTTCTCGAAGTGCACGGTCACCCGTACGTGGCGTGCTTCGGCGGACCGGTCGAGTCGCCCGCCCCCGGCGACCCGGTCATCGACCACGTGGCCGGCTGGGAGCTCGCCATGGCCGCGCACGGCCTGCCCACCGAGCCGCACCTGATCGACGCCCCGTTCCACCGCTACGGCGCCTACCAGGTCGCGCTGGACCTGCTCTCCTCCGACCGGCGGCCGCCGGCCATCTTCTGCTCCACCGACGACCAGGCCATCGGCGTGCTGCGGGCCGCCCGCGAACTCGGCCTGCGGGTCGGCGAGGACCTCGCGGTGGCCGGCTTCGACGACATCCCGGAGGCCGGGTTCGCCGACCCGCCGCTCACCACCGTCGCCTCCGACCGGGACGCGATGGCCCGGGCCGCCGTCGACCTGGTCCTCGACGACTCGCTGATGGTGCCCGGCAGCGACACCGAACGGGTCCGCAAGTTCCCGTCCCGGCTGGTCGTGCGGCGTTCCTGCGGCTGCTCCGGCGACTCGGACCGATCTCCGGCCTGACCAGGCTTTATGAGAAGCTGACGCGCTTCTCGGGGAACTCGTACCGCCCTCTCATCGAACGTTCATGAAGCGGGCGGAACGTCATTCCCATGAGCGAGCACCGCAGCACCCACGAGCCCCACCCCCAGGACGGCGGCGCGGGCTGGCTCCCGCCCACGCCGCCCGCCGCGCCGCAGCAGCCGTACCCCGAGCACCCCGGGTACCCGGCCCTGCCGCCCACCGCCTTCGCCGCCGGCCCCGAGCTGCCGCCGCCCGGCGGCCGCGGCGGCCACCGCGCCCGCCGCGGACTGCTGAAGAGCCGCCTCGCCCTGGCCACCGCCGTCGCCGCGATGGCGGCCCTGCTCGGCGGCGTCACCGGCGGCGTCCTGGTGAAGGACCGGGACGGCTCCACCACCGCGAGCAGCACCCTGGTCCGCCCGGTCGCGGCCAACGCCAACGGCAGCGCCAACGTCTCGGCGATCGCCGCCGCGCTCTCCCCCGCCGTCGTGCAGATCACCGTGCAGACCGGCAACGGCACCGCGACCGGCACCGGCGTGATCCTCACCGCCGACGGACAGATCCTCACCAACTACCACGTCGTCTCCGGCGCGGTGAACGGCGGCCGGGCCACCGTCACCTTCCACGACGGCCGGACCGCCCCCGCGACCGTCACCGGCACCGACAAGTCCCTGGACACCGCCGTCATCACCGCCTCCGGCGTCAGCGGCCTGACCACCGCCGTGCTCGGCGACTCCGACGCGACGGCCGTCGGCGACCCGGTGGTCGCCATCGGCAACCCCGAGGGCCTCACCGGCACCGTCACCTCCGGCATCATCTCCGCCAAGAACCGCTCCGTCTCCGTCCAGGTCGACGAGGGCACCACCAGCGGCAACGGCGGCTTCGGCTTCCCCAACCTGCCCGGCCTGCGCGGCTCCACCAGCGCCTCCGGCTCCGACACCGCCACCTACCGGGCGCTGCAGACCGACGCCGCGCTCAACCCCGGCAACTCCGGCGGCCCGCTGATCAACGCCTCCGGCCAGGTCATCGGCCTCAACTCGGCGATGTACTCCGCGAGCGGCTCCGGCTCCACCGGCGGCACCGAGGCGGGCAGCGTCGGCCTCGGCTTCGCCATCCCGATCAACAGCGTCAAGCAGGTGCTGCCGCAGATGCAGGCCGGCAAGAACCTGTGACACCCGCCGGTTCCGTCCCCCGGCGACGGACAATGGCCACGACCGCACCGGAATCAGAAAGGGCCCAGCGCCGATGACTCCCCCCGCCGACGACCGCACCCCTGCCGAGGCCCCGGGCGGCGGCGCCCGCGTCCTCGTGGTCGACGACGAACCCGCCCTGCGCGACGCGCTGGAATCCAGCCTCGCCTTCGAGGGCTACCAGGTCACCACCGCCACCGACGGCTACGAGGCCCTCGCCTCCGTCGAACGCGACCGCCCCGACCTGGTGCTGCTCGACATCATGATGCCGCGGATGGACGGCCTCACCGCCGTCCGCCGGATGCGCTCGCGCGGCGACACCGTGCCCGTCCTGATGCTCACCGCGCGGGACGCCGTCGGCGACCGCGTCACCGGACTCGACGTCGGCGCCGACGACTACCTCGCCAAGCCCTTCGAGCTCGACGAACTCCTCGCCCGGGTCCGCGCCCTGCTCCGCCGCAACGCGCTCGCCGCGGAGGCCGCCGCCCGCACCGCCGCCGACGAGGACGGCGGCGAGGTTCTCGCCTTCGCCGACCTGCGGATGAACACCGCGACCCGGGAAGTCACCCGGGCCGGCACCACCATCGAACTCACCCGCACCGAGTTCATGCTGCTGGAGATGTTCCTCTCCCACCCGCGCCAGGTGCTGACCCGCGAACAGATCCTCAAGGCCGTCTGGGGCTTCGACTTCGAGCCCTCCTCCAACTCCCTCGACGTCTACGTCATGTACCTGCGCCGCAAGACCGAGCAGCACGGCATGCCCCGCATCATCCAGACCGTCCGCGGCGTCGGCTACGCGCTGCGCACCGTCGCCAACGGCGCCGCGGCGTGAAGTTCGCCGGCCGGCTCACGGGGTGGTTCCGCGGCAGATCGCTGCGGAGCCGGTTGGCCATGCTCACGGCCGCCGCGGTGGCGGTGGCGATCGCGGTGGTGAGCATGGCCAGTTGGCTGCTGGTCCGCGAACGCCTTTACCAGGACCTGCACGACAACCTCTCGGCCGCTCCCCGGAGCCCGGTGGCCCCACCCGACCGGGGCCAACTGCACTGCGGCGCCACCCCTGCCGAGGCGCTGGCCAACGTCCCCGCCGGGGGCAGCGATCGGTTCGGCCCGCAGAAGTACGACTTCCAGTACGTGCTGCCCGACGGCACCGTCTGCCTGACCGGCGACGCCGTCCGGGCCATCCAGGTGGCACCGGGCGACAGCACGCCGCTGCCCAGGAACAACCAGGCGGTCTACCGCACCGGCAGCTACGTCGACAGCGACGACCACGCGCAGGTACGGCGTACCAACAGCGCCGTCGTGCTGCCGGGCAACATCCGGCAGCCCGCCGTCCTGCTGACCGCGCTGCCCACCGACGGCGTGGAGAAATCGCTCAACTCGCTCGCCCTGCTGATCACCTCCGTCGCCGGCCTCGGCGTCATCGGCGCGGGCGTCGCCGGCCGGGTCGTCGCCCGGTCCGCGCTCAAGCCCGTCGACCAGCTCACCGACGCCGTCGAACACATCGCGCGCACCGAGGAGGTCGGCGCCACCATCCCCGTCAACGGCAGCGACGAGATCGCCCGGCTGTCCACCTCGTTCAACTCGATGTCCACCGCGCTCGCCAACTCCCGGGAACGGCAGACCCGGCTGATCGCCGACGCCGGGCACGAGCTCCGCACGCCGCTCACCTCGCTGCGGACCAACGTGGACCTGCTGATCCGGTCCGACGCGCAGGGGCGGGCGCTGCCGCCGGAGACCCGGGCGCGGATGCTGGGCAACATGAAGGCGCAGATGCAGGAGCTGACCGTGCTGATCGGCGACCTGCTGCAGCTGTCCCGCCCGGACACCCCGAACCCGGAGGCGGTGCGCACCGTGGTGCCGTTCCACGAGACGGTGGCGCGGGCGCTGGAGCGCGGGCGGCTGCGCGGCCCGGCGCTGACCTTCGTCACCGAGGTGAACCCCTGGTACGTGCACGGCGATCCGGCCGCGCTGGAGCGGGCGGTGATCAACCTGCTGGACAACGCGGTGAAGTACTCACCGCCGTCCGGGACGGTCGAGGTGCGGCTGCGGGCCGGCCGGTTGACGGTCCGCGACCACGGTCCTGGCATCCCGACCGACGAACTCCCGTTCGTCTTCGACCGGTTCTGGCGCTCCCCGTCCTCCCGTCAACTGCCCGGCTCCGGGCTGGGGCTGTCGATCGTGGCGCAGAGCGTGCGGGACGCCGGCGGACAGGTCTCGCTGGGGCCCGCGACGGACGGCGGCCCGGGGACGCAGGCGGTCATGGTGCTGCCCGGGCAGCCGGACGACCCGCGCTGAGCACGCCGGAGGGCGGGACACCGAAGTGTCCCGCCCCCTGCCGGCAGTGCTTCGTCAGCCGATGGACTGGCCGACGCCGATGACCTTGATCCGGTTCTGGGCCGGCGGGACGATCGGGGCGGTCGCGGTGCTGTGGCCCGTCAGGTACGCGTTGAAGAGGTCCAGGTCGGAGGCCCCGACGAGCTTGTCGGTGCCGGCCGCGAAGGCCGGGAAGCCGTCGCCGCCGCCGGCCAGGAACTCGTTGGCGGCGACCCGGTACTTGGCGTTCGGGTCGACGGGGGCGCCGTTCAGGCGGACCGAGTCGACGATCACGCGGTCCGCGCCGGCCTTGTTCAGGTCCAGCGTGTAGGCGAGGTTGCCGGAGATCTGCAGGATCTTCGGGGCGGCCGCGTTGGAGCCGGAGACCTGCTGCTGCAGGACCTGGACCAGCTGGGCGCCGGTGAGGGTCTTGACCTGCATCATGTTGGTGAACGGCTGGACGGTGAACGCCTCGCCGTAGGTCACCACGCCGTCGCCCTCACTGCCGGACGCCTTGTAGACCAGGTCCGAGCGGATGCCGCCGGGGTTCATGAAGGCCACCTGCGCGCCGCCCTTGTCGGCGGGCGCGAGACCGGCCAGCTGCGCGTCGGCGATCAGGTCGCCGAGCGGCTTCTCCAGGTCGCTGGAGCCGCGGCCGTTGATGTCGGCGCTGATGTAGCCGACGGCGCGGTTGGCGATCGGGGCGGCCAGCTTGCTGTACTTGCCGATCAGCGCGGTCATGTCCGGCGCCTTGGGCAGGTCACGGCGCACGATGTGGTTGGCCGCGGTGACCGACGGGCGGACGATCGAGCCGGTCCGCTTGTCCAGCTTGAGGTCGATCTCGGTGTACAGGCGGCCGAACGAGGCGGCGCTGGTGACCGAGCGGGGCACGCCGTTCGGGTCCGGGATCATGCAGGCGTACGAGTTGTGGGTGTGACCGGTGACGATCGCACCGACCGCCGGGTCGAGGCGCTTGGCGATGTCCACGATCGGGCCGGAGATGCCGGAGCCGCCCGCGCCGCAGTCGTAGTTGTAGACGTTGCTGGCCGGCAGGCCGCCCTCGTGGATCAGCGCGACCACCGAGTTGACGCCCTGGCGCTTCAGCTCCGCGGTGTACTTGTTGATCGTCTCGACCTCGTTGCCGAACTTGAGGCCCTGCACGCCGGCGGCGGTGACGATGTTCGGGGTGCCCTCCAGGGTCACGCCGATGAAGCCGACCTTGACGCCGCGGACGTTCTTCACCCAGTACGGCTTGAGCAGCTGCTTGCCGGTCTTCTCGTTGGTGACGTTGGCCGCCAGGTACGGGAACTCGGCGCCCTCGAAGGTGCGACCCTCCTCGTAGCAGCCGTCGGTCGGGTGGCAGCCGCCGTTCTGCATCCGCTTCAGCTCGGCCGAGCCCTCGTCGAACTCGTGGTTGCCCACCGAGGTGACGTCGAGGCCGATCTGGTTCATCGCCTCGACGGTCGGCTCGTCGTGGAACAGGCCGGAGATCAGCGGGCTGGCGCCGATGATGTCGCCGGCCGCGACGGTCACGCTGTTCGGGTGGCCCGCGCGGGCGTTGCGCAGCGCGGTGGCCAGGTACTCGACACCGCCCGCGGGGGTGGCGACGGTCTTGCCGGTGGTCGCGTCGATCTCGTTGACGGTGCCGGACGAACCCGCCGGGGGCTCCAGGTTGCCGTGCAGGTCGTTGATGGCGAGGAGCTGCAGGTCCTCGTACTTGGGCTTGTCGTGGCCGTGCCCGTGGGCCTCGGCGGTGGCCGGCAGGGCCATCGAGCCGATGAGGGCGGCGGCTGCAGCGACCGCGAGCGCGGTCCTGCGGCGGCCGGTCGAACCGGAAATGGGCATGAAGGTCCCCTGCACCGTCGGGGCCGCGACGGACGGCGGCCTGGCGTTGTATCGGGGAGCAGCCTAGAGTCCACGCGCGTAGCTGTCAGGAACCCTGGGGTAACGAGCTGGTATCCGAGGACCGACGACTTCTCTGCTGACCCTCGGTCAGCCCGTCGTCCGGCCCACCGGCCGGCCCGCCGCGGCGGTCAGATCCTGGGCTGGGCGGCCAGCTGCTGCTCGGCGCGCTCGCGCTCGGCCACCGCGTCCTCGGTCATCGCCCGGTCGGTGTACACCAGCGGGCGCTCGGCCTCGGTGATGATGTGCTTGACCACTTGCACGTTGCCGTTGACGTCCCACACCGCGATGCCCGGCGACAGCGTCGGAATGATCTCCACGGCCCAGCGCGGCAGACCCAGCACCCGGCCGGTGGCCCTCGCCTCCTCCGCCTTCTGCATGTAGATGGTGCGGGTGGAGGCCATCTTCAGGATCGCCGACGCCTCCTTCGCCGCCGCCCCGTCCACCACGTCCGACAGGTGGTGCACCACGGCCACGAAGGACAGGCCCAGCCGGCGTCCGAACTTCAGCAGCCGCTGGAACAGCTGTGCCACGAACGGGCTGTTGATGATGTGCCAGGCCTCCTCGACCAGGAAGATCCGCTTCACCCGGTCCGGCCGCAGCCAGGTGTGCTCCAGCCACACCCCGACGATCGCCATCAGGATCGGCATCGCGATCGAGTTCCGGTCGATGTGCGACAGGTCGAAGACGATCAGCGGCGCGTCCAGGTCGATGCCCGCCGAGGTCGGGCCGTCGAACATGCCGCGCAGGTCGCCGTCGACCAGCCGGTCCAGCACCAGTGCCACGTCCAGGCCCCAGGACTGCACCTCGCCGACCTCCACGCCCAGCGACTCCACCGCCGACAGGTCGGGGTTGCGCAGCGTGTCGATGATGTCGTTCAGCACCGGCTGACGGTCCTTCACCGTGGCGTGCACGTACGCGTGCGCCGCCTTCAGCGCGAAGCCGGCCCGTTCCTCCAGCGGGCGGGCCATCGCCACCTCGATGATGGTGCGCAGCAGCGACAGCTGGCCGGTGGTGGTGATCGCCGGGTCCAGCGGGTTCAGCTTCACCCCGCCGTCCCGGGCCGCCAGCGGGTCCAGCCGGATGGACTTTATCCCCAGTGCGTTGGCGATCAGGTTCCACTCGCCGACGCCGTCCTCGCCCTGCGCGTCCAGCACCACCACCTGGCGGTCGCGGAACCTCAACTGCCGCAGCACGTACGTCTTCTCCAGCGCCGACTTGCCGTTGCCGGACTCCCCCAGCACCAGCCAGTGCGGGGCCGGCAGCTGCTGGCCGTACAGCTGGAACGGGTCGTAGACGTAGCCCTTGCCGCTGTACACCTCGCGGCCGATGATCACCCCGGAGTCGCCCAGGCCGGGCGCCGCCGTCGGCAGGTACACCGCCTGCGCCTGGCCGCTGGAGGTGCGCACCGGCAGCCGGGTGGTCTCCACCCGGCCGAACAGGGCGCTGGCGAAGCCGTCGGTGAGGTTTCCGAGCATCTGAGGGGCCTCCGATGGTTCAGCGGCGGATGCCGGTGGCGAACGGCAGGGTGTTGGCGAACGCCCGGTGGTGCTCGCGGTCGCACCACTCCAGCTTCAGGTAGCTCTTGCCCGCCGAGGCGCGGATGGTCCGCTTGTCCCGGGCCAGCGCCTCCGGGCTGCGCGAGGACACCGTCAGGTAGCCCACCAGGTTCACCCCGGCCGCGCCGGACGCCAGGTCGTCGCCGCGCTGGTCCACCCGGCCGGTGTGCGCCAGGTCGCGCGGGTCCACCGTGCGGTTCATCTTCGCCGCCCGGCTGGCCTCCGCCTCGTCGTTGGTCTTCTCGGTGAGCATCCGCTCGATCGCCACGTCGGTCGGCTCCAGGTCCATGGTGACCGCGACCGTCCGGATCACGTCCGGGGTGTGCACCAGCAGCGGCGCCAGGAAGTTCACCCCGACCGGGGTCAGCGGCCACTCCTTGATCCACGCGGTGGCGTGGCACCACGGCTCCCGGGTCGCCGACTCCCGGGTCTTCGCCATAAGGTACTGCGGGTGCGTGGCGTCCAGCTCGGCCGGCCAGGCGTTGCGCCGGCTCATCGCCTGGATGTGGTCGATCGGGTGGTCCGGGTCGTACATCGAGTGGATCAGCGACGCCAACCGGGCCTGCCCCAGCGGCTGCCGCACCCGGATGTCCGCCTCCGCCAACCGGGCGCAGATGTCCGTCAGTTCACGCGCCATCACGGTCGCCAGACCGTCGTCCCCGCGGTCCCGCTCGGCCTCGTCCCGGCCGTACGCGGTCCGCCCCATCGCATGCGCCTCGGACGCCAGCTCCCGGGTGTACTGCATGCACGCCACCAGGTACGCCCGGTGCTGCTCCGAGGAGGTCGACACCATCGACTGCAGCTGGTCGTAGCTCTCCTGCAGCCAGCGCGGCGCCGAGTGGTCGCCGCGCCGCTCCACGTCCTTGGCGTGCGCGTCCGGGTCGGCCGGCAGCGTCCGGGCCAGGATCTGCAGCCGCGTCACGAACCCGTCGCCGTTGGCCACGTGCTTCAGCAGCGTGCCGAACCGGTCGACCAGCGCCTCCTGGTCCTCCGAGTCGCGCAGGCCCACGCCCGGGCCCTCGATCTCGATCGCCGCAGTCACCGTGCGCCGCTCCAGGTGCATCAGCACCGCGACCTCGTCCGGCCCGAACGGCGCGGTCAGCCAGCGCAGCCGCCCCACCCCCGGCGGCGGACCGACCTCCACCTCGCGCCCGTCCAACCGCGTCCCGGCCTCGTGCACGTCCGGCTTCCACACCGCCCGGCCGCTGCGCACCGTCCGCCGGTACGTCCGGTTGATCTCCACCCACTTGTAGAACGTCCGCCGCCGGTACGGCACGTACACCGCCATGATCGCCAGCAGCGGGAAACCCACCAGGCCGGCCAGCCGCAGCGGCAGGATCGGCACCCCCAGACCCCACAGCATGCCCAGGCCCGCGCCGGCGATGATCAGCACGATCTCACCGGTCTCCCGGTTGCGCCCGATCGGCGCGTTCGGGCGCGCCTTGCCGATCAGGTAGCTGCGGCGCGGCTGGGCGTACGGCTGGGCGTACTGGGCGCCGTACTGGCCGAACTGGTCGCTGCTCATCTACCCGTCACCCTCCCTTCGGGTTGTTGACCGGGGCCTGGGACTGCGCGGGCGGACCCGCCTGCCGACCCGGGCCGGCGGGCCGGGACGCGTGCGCGGCGATGCCCGGGGCCACCCCGCCACCGCCACCGGCGCCCGGGGAGCCGCCCCCGGCCTGCGGGCCGCCACGCGAGCCGTGGGTCGAAATGCCCTGCTTCACAAAGTTCGCCGGGCCGTTGATCATCGCACTGCCCGCCTGCACCGCACTCGCCCGGGCCCGCCGCATCGACAGCATCTCGTCACCGAAGCCCGGCACGAACCGGTACACCGCGGCGCTCGCGAAAATCGACAGGAACAGGATCGCCAGCCCGCTCAGCACCCGCGCGAAGTCGTCGTCCGCGCCCGTGCCGGTCGCCACCGCACCCGCCAGCCCCAGAATGATCACGATGATCGGCTTCGCCAGATCGATCGCCAGCATCATCGCGGCCCACCGGCGCACGTGCTTCCACAGCTGCTTGTCCACCAGCCCCGCGTACACCGCCGTCCCCAGCAGCGCGCCCACGTACAGCATCGCCGCCCGGATCACCAGCTCGATCCACAGCACCGCCGCGGCCAGCACCGCCACCAACGACACGATGATCAGGATCAGCGGGCCACCGCCCATGCTGCCCTTGTCCAAGGTGTCCGCGAACCCGCCCAGGTACGTCCCCGTGTCGGACTTCGTCCCCGCCGCGATCGCATCCGTCATCCCGTCGGTGACGGTCACCACCGTGAACAGGATCAACGGCGTGAACGCCGAGGCGATCACCGTCAACCACAGGAACCCGACCGCCTCGCCGAACGCCTGCCCCAACGGAGCCCCGCGCACCGCCCGCTTCGTCACCGCCAGCAGCCACAGCACCAGCGTGACCACCGTCGACACCGCGAACACCACCGCGTACTGCTGCAGGAACGCCGCGTTGGTGAAATCGACCTTCGTCGTCCCGTCGATCGCCCCCGCCAACTGCCGCACCACCCAGGCCGCCGCCTGCGCACACCCCTTCGCCAACGAGCCCAGCGGGTCCGTCACCGAGGAAACCGAATCCCCACCGGGGATCACGGTCGTCCCGGGAGGAGCACAGAGCTTGTCGGCACCGAGGACGGTGGCGTCCTGTCCGGCGCACTTGGACACACTCGGACTCGCACCGGGCGACGGATCGGCAGCGACCCGCTGCGCGACCACCAGCGCCGTGAGTTGAAGACTGCTCAGGGCGGCGCCGAGCACCCCGGCCCGGCCCAGGAAACGCAGTCTGGACGCGTCAGCGGGCATAGCGGAACCCTCCGAACTGCTGGACGGCATCGGCGATCTCTTTCGCGGTGGCCGCCTGGTTGTCGCCCGGCAGGGGGGCGGGGCCCGCGGCGCGGGAGTAGTCGGTGAGCTTCCAGTCGCTGCCGGTCCAGCGCATGGTGATGGTCAGGGTGTACCAGTCCTGGCTGACCGGGAGGGTGGAGTCCTCGCCGGCCAGGCCGTAGAGGCCGGTGCACCAGACGTCGACCTTGGTGGCGGTGTCGGCGCTGTTGGTGGTGCGGGTGCCGACCGGGACGATCCGGCTGACGAAGAGCTGCCCCTTCGGGGCGCGGCCCTGCGCGTCCAGGCCGAACCGGGTCACCGTCTCCGGCGAGAACGCCTGGTCCAGTCGGGACTGGAGGGTGGGGAGGACGGTGGGGTCGGCGAGGGTGGCGAGGACGGTGTGGCGGGTGTCGGGGCGGAACATGTCGGTGGAGCCGAGCGCGACCGCGTAGTTGGCGGCGGCGGACTGCGCCCCCTGATCGGTGTGGGGGTAGCCGGTGGCGATGCCGTTGGCGGTGGTGGTGACGGGCTGTTGACCGGTGGCGGCGGTGCGGTCGGCGGCGGGGGCGGTCCCGTTGCGGGCGCGGTCGCCGGAGCTCGCGGCGGGGTTGCGGTCGGGGACGGCCTTGTCGCGGTTGGCGATGGCGACGGCGACGACCAGTAGGGTGACGACGCCGAGGACGGCCAGGAGGGTGCGCAGGGGACGGGCCTGACGGCCGGTCACGGGGGCGGTCTGTTCGGCGACCGGTAGCCGCGTACGGGTGTGCGGCTGGTCGTCGGACAACGGCACGGGGGCCCTCCTGGTGCGGCGCCTCCGCGTGGGGGGTGCGGCGGCGTGACGGGTGTTCTCGGTGTCGGCGCGCGGACCGTGGACCAGCGCGAATGGGACGGAAGTTGTCCGATCGTCAGATGGCCATGCCGTAGACAATGGTGAACAGCGTGCCGAGCGAACCGATGATGAACACGCCGGTCAGGCCGGCGATGATCAGCCCCTTGCCCTGTTCGGCGCTGAACGTGTCACGCATCGCGGTGGCGCCGATCCGCTGCTTGGCAGCGCCCCAGATGGCGATGCCCAGGCAGAGCAGGATGGCGACGGCCATGACGACCTGGACCATCACGCGGGCCGAGGAGCCGAGCGAGGCGAACGGGCCCCAGTCGGGGGCGATGCCGCCGATAATGGTGTCGATGTTGGCCTTCTTCGGCGGGTCCTCCGCCAGGTACCGGATCGCACTGCTGTCCACGTTCAGGTTCATCCCATCTCACCGCCCGATCAGGAAAATTCAAGGCCCCGGACCACGGTCGAGCGAAGGGGCAGGTCCTATTCTTGGCCAGATCTGACGTCGACTTGGCTGCTTCTCGCGGATTGCTCGTGGCGGCCGGACGCCTCCGCCAGGATGTCCGGTAGTTCGAGGATACTGCCCGCCCCTGGTATCTGTGATGATTGCACCGGGCAATAACGCAACAGGGCAGGGCAGCTGACGATCCGTCGGGATGGTGCGGGATGGCACTCGGGAAGGCTCGACTCGCTGGTGCCGCCGTCGCGGTGGTGGCCATCGGGTTCGTCGGAGTGGTGACGCTGGGGACGTACGCGGCCAGTGGGGCACCGGAGCGTTCCGGCCAACTGTCGCTGTCCAGTGGAACGGTGCCGGCGCAGTACCGACCGCAGATCCAGAAGTGGGGCGCGCTCTGCCCGGAGATCTCCGCGCCGCTGCTGGCCGCGCAGCTGTACCAGGAGAGCGGCTTCGACCCGAACGCGAAGAGCCCGGTCGGGGCGAACGGGCTGGCGCAGTTCATGCCGGGCACCTGGAGCACGTCCGGCGTCGACGGTGACGGCGACGGCAAGCGGGACATCTGGAACCCGAGCGACGCGATCGCCTCCGCCGCCAGCTACGACTGCGAGCTGGCCAAGGACGTCGCGAAGGTCCCGGGCGACCCGCAGGCCAACATGCTGGCCGCGTACAACGCCGGGCCGTACGCGGTGATCAAGTACCAGGGCATCCCGCCGTACAAGGAGACCCAGGGGTACGTGAAGAGCATCCAGTCGCTGGCCAAGTCGTTCACCGCGCCGCCCGACCCGGGCGTGCAGCTCGCGCTGTCCAAGGAGGCCGCGGGCGCGATCTACTTCGCGCAGAGCAAGCTCGGCATCGACTACATGTGGGGCGGCACCGGGCAGACCTGGGAGGACGGGCGGTTCGACTGCTCGGGCCTGACCCAGGTGGCGTTCAAGAGCGTGGGCATCGACCTGCCCCGGGTGGCCAACGACCAGTGGTACAGCGGGCCGCACCCGTCCCGGGACCAACTCCGGCCCGGCGACCTGGTGTTCTTCGCCAACGACCTGGAGGACCCGCGCACCATCCACCACGTCGGCATCTACGTCGGCGGCGGCTACATGATCGACGCCCCGCACACCGGCGCCAAGGTCCGCTACGACACCATCAACCAGCGGGACTACATCGGGGCGACCCGGGTCACCCCGGACGGCGCGGCCGCGCTGCCCACCCGGAACAAGAACGACGGCACCATCACGGCGAGTCAAGGACCGGCAAAGAGCTGACGAACCGTCCGCTAGGCATGTGCATGCGGGGTGGACGCTGAGTCAAGTTTGCATAACAGCACGTTTCGACGGAACCCCCGACCGCCCCGATCGCGTTGACTCAGGAGGCTGCCGGACGTCCGCACCCGGCCGCACGGACCGGTAACACTGCGGAGATGCGGACAGGGAGGTGCGGCGTGCCCACGCTGCTCGCCGATGCGGGAGCCGGTTCGGGCGACCCCGACCTCGGCCTGCTCAAGGCCGTCAACAGTCTGGCCGCCGACGCGCCCGGCTGGCTGGACTCACTGGTCGCCTGGACCGCCGAGTACGGCATCCTGATCGGCCTGGCCGCGATCGGCCTGACCGCCTGGCTGAGCGCCCGCCGTCGGCCCGACGCACCGGTCGCCGTCGCCGGCGTGCTGTGGGCGCCGATCGCAGTGGCCATCTCCGAGCTCGCCAACCTGCCGATCTCGGCCATCGTGAACCGGCCCCGCCCGTTCGTCGACCACCCCGAGATCGACGTGCTGGTCCCCGGCAAGGAGGACACCCTCTCCTTCGTCAGCGACCACTCCGCGATGTCGATGGGCATCGCCGTCGCCCTGTTCCTGGTCAACCGCAAGCTCGGCGCGGCCGCCGGCGCGCTCGCCCTGCTGCAGGGCTTCTGCCGGATGTACGTGGGCGTGCACTACCCGACCGACGTGATCGGCGGCTACGCGCTGGCCACCGCCGTGGTGCTGCTGCTCGCCCCGATCGCGATGGCCGTACTGGTGCCGCTCTGCCATGCGCTGTCCCGCACGGCGCTGCGCCCGCTGGTGGTGGCCAAGGCCCCGGCGGCGGCCGGCGGCCGACGCCGGTCGGCCGCCCCGACCGGCGGCCGTGCGGCCCGCCTGCGCCGACGCGGGGACCGCGACCGGGACTCCGACCTGGCCGCCTGACAGCCCGCCGGAACAGGCCCGCGGGAGCATCCCTCAGTCGCCCGGCTCCGGATCGGCCTGGTGCGCGGCCGCGTCCCGCCGGGCCTTGTCGCGGGAGCGCCGCCCGGGGGCGAACCAGCCGCAGTCGCACTGCGCGAAGCAGAAGGAGCCGCGCTCCACCACCTCGGTCCGATGGTCGTTCCGCGCTGCCACGCCGGTCGTCTCCGGCTGCCGGTCTGCCACAGCAGTCACGGTAGTCCTCCCGGGCCACACGGCGGAACGCGTCTCCCGGAGTTCGCCGTACGTAACCTTCCGCGCCCCAACTCGTTTGCCTGGCAGGCGCGCTGTCCATCCGGGGCGGCTGCTGGCCGGGCCGTCCGGGGCCAGGGGGTTGTCGAAGACGTGAAGAAGCTCAACCGGGCCGCCACCGCGGCCGTGCTCGCCGGCCTGCTGACCGCCTGCACCGGCGGCGGGCAGAACCAGGACAGCTCGGCCGACCAGCTGTCCGCCGACCCGCTGACCGCGGTGCGCTCCGCCGCCGACATCACCGGCCGCACCGGTTCGGCGCACGTCGCCACCGAGCTGACCACCGAGTCTGCGGAGAAGAAGGCGGTGTTCCACGGCACCGGCGGCTACGACTACGTGAAGCGGCTGGGCCGGCTGGAGATCGACGTCCCGCCGGGGGCCGCCACCAACGGGAGGATCACCGAGGTGGTGCTGCCCGGCACGGTCTACCTGCAGAACACCGGCGCCAAGATCCCCGAGGGCAAGTGGGTCAAGCTGGACGTCCGCCAGCTCCCGGACGGCAACCTGGTGAGCTCCGGCGCCACCGACCCGGCGACCGCGGCGGGCGCGCTGCGCGGCGCGCAGACCGCCGATCTGGTCGGCAGCGAGACGGTCGACGGCGTGGAGCTGAAGCACTTCAAGGGCACCCTGGACCTGGTGAAGGCCGCCGACGCGACCGGCGGCCGCGGCGCGGACGGCCTGCGGATGGCCGGGCAGACCTTCACCGTGAAGGAGGTCCCGTACGAGGTCTGGCTGGACGGCCAGGGGCGGCTGCACAAGGTGGTGGAGAACTTCACCTTCGCCGGGGTGGCCGGCTCCACCGCCGCGAAGGACCAGGTGAAGGTGGTCTCCACGCTGTCGCTGACCGACTTCGGCAGGCCGGTGGACGCCGCCGAGCCGTCCGCCGCGGACCTCTGGTCGATGAAGCCCTCGCCCTCCCCGAAGTGACCGCCCCACCCGTTTCGGACACCAGAGATGGCCCGTCCGTGCCATGTGGGCCGGCCTCCCGCTGCCTACGCTGGTACGGGGTCGGGTCGACACGGACGGGGCGTGGAAGGGGTGGAGGCCAATGGCAACCGGGGAGAGCGGCACCGGCGGCCACGACAGCACGGCGCTGGACGAGATCGACCTGGCCGGTGAGCTGATGATCGCCGCCTCGGCCAGCCGCGCGGAACGGCTGGCCGCCGAGCAGATCGACGAGGTGCTGCTGCGCAGGGACGACGAACGGCCGTCCGGCACGGACGGCTGATCGGGCGTCAGCGGGCGCTGCGGCTCAGGTGCGCAGCAGCCGCGCGATGGCCGCGCTGGCCTCGGCGACCTTGGCGTTCAGCTCCTCGCCGCCGTCCTGCGCGGCGGCTGCGGCCGCCACGCAGTGCGCCAGGTGCTCCTCCAGCAGGACCAGCGCGAAGGACTGGAGGGCCTTGGTGGAGGCGGAGACCTGGGTGAGGATGTCGATGCAGTAGACGTCCTCGTCGACCATCCGCTGCAGGCCGCGGATCTGACCTTCGATCCGGCGCAGTCGCTTGAGGTGTGCTTCCTTGTCGCCGCTGTAGCCGTGGGGCCCGGCGCCCTGCCCCGCTCCGTGGCACGCCGGTGGGGTGTCGGTGCTGGGGGTGTCGATGGTGGTCATCCCGGTCCGCCCTCTTGGTTTCGGTACTCGGCCCTCCCCCGGCCTTCGGCCGGGAGGTGCCCCCAGTCTCCAACATCCGGCACCGGCCTGGTGTTCCGCCGTCCGGGCGTCAGCTCAGAGATCCCCGTGCAGAGCGGGAGCAAACCGGCGTGTCCTGGGACACACTTAGGGCGCGCGTCGGCAGCCCCGTACCCGGACACGGCATTCGTGCGCCTAGCATCGTCAAGTACCGACCCCGCACATCGGAGATTTCCGTGCGTTTTAGCCTGACCCCGAAGGAGACGAGCTTCTACGACATGTTCGCCGCCGCGGCGGAGAACCTTGTCGTCGGATCGAAGCTCCTGCTGGAACTACTGGGCTCGGACGTGTCCGCCCGCGCGGAGATCGTCGAGCGCATGCGCGCCGCCGAGCACGCCGGGGACGACACCACCCATGCGATCTTCCACCAGCTGAACTCGTCCTTCATCACGCCGTTCGACCGGGAGGACATCTACACGCTGGCGTCCTCGCTGGACGACATCATGGACTTCATGGAGGAGGCCGTCGACCTGGTCGTGCTGTACGACATCGAGACCCTCCCGAAGGGCATCGAGCAGCAGATCGAGGTGCTGGCCCGGGCCGCCGAGCTGACCGCCGAGGCGATGCCCAACCTGCGGTCGATGTCGAACCTCACCGAGTACTGGATCGAGGTCAACCGGCTGGAGAACCAGGCGGACCAGATCCACCGCAAGCTGCTGGCCCACCTGTTCTCCGGCCAGTACGAGGCGATCGAGGTGCTGAAGCTCAAGCAGGTCGTGGACGTTCTCGAAGAGGCCGCCGACGCGTTCGAGCACGTGGCCAACACGGTGGAGACCATCGCCGTCAAGGAGTCCTGAGCTCCGTGGACATGGCAGCACTCATCGTCGTTGTCGGCGTGGCGTTCTTCTTCACGTACACCAACGGCTTCCACGACTCCGCGAACGCCATCGCCACCTCGGTCTCCACCCGGGCGCTGACCCCTCGGGCGGCGCTGGCGATGGCCGCGGTGATGAACCTGGCGGGCGCCTTCCTCGGCAGCGGGGTGGCGAAGACCGTCTCCGAGGGGATCATCGAGACCCCCACCGGTTCCAAGGGCATGGCGATCCTGTTCGCCGCCCTGGTCGGCGCCATCGCCTGGAACCTGGTGACCTGGTACTTCGGCCTGCCGTCCTCCTCCTCGCACGCGCTGTTCGGCGGCATGGTGGGCGCGGCGCTGGCCGGCGGTACCGAAGTGATCTGGCACGGGGTGGTCGATAAGATCATCCTTCCGATGATCATCTCGCCGATCGTCGGCCTGATCGGCGGCTTCCTGGTGATGCTGGCGATCCTGTGGATCTTCAAGAAGGCCAACCCGCACAAGGCCAAGCGCAACTTCCGGGTGGCGCAGACCGCCTCGGCGGCCGCGATGGCACTGGCACACGGCCTGCAGGACGCCCAGAAGACCATGGGCATCGTGGTGATGGCGCTGACCATCTCCGGCCATCACTCCGGCACCGGCATCCCGATCTGGGTGAAGATCTCCTGCGCCATGATGCTCTCGCTGGGCACCTACGCGGGCGGCTGGCGGATCATGCGCACCCTGGGCCGGAAGATCATCGAGCTGGACCCGCCGCAGGGCTTCGCCGCCGAGGCCACCGCCTCCGCGGTCATGTACACCACCTCGTTCGTCTACGCGGCGCCGATCTCCACCACCCACGTGATCACCTCGGCGATCATGGGCGTGGGCGCCACCAAGCGGGTCCGGGCGGTCCGCTGGGGTGTCGCGAAGAACATCGTGATGGGCTGGTTCATCACCATGCCGGCGGCAGCGATCGTGGCCGCAGCGATGTTCGGCATCACCAACCTGCTGGTCCTCTAGACCGGGCCCCGGCACGGCAGTACGGCGGAAGGGCCCGCCCCCACAGCACGGGGGCGGGCCCTTCGTCGGCTCCGCGGCGGCACCGCCATGCAGCACCGCGGAGCAGCTGGTGCGCTCCGCCGCCGGGAGGCGGCGGAGCCGGTCAGCCGAAGCGGCCGGAGATGTAGTCCTCGGTGGCCTGGACCGACGGGTTGGAGAAGATCCGCTGGGTGTCGTCCAGCTCGATCAGCTTGCCGGGCTGGCCGACGCCCGCCAGGTTGAAGAACGCGGTGCGGTCGGAGACGCGCGCCGCCTGCTGCATGTTGTGGGTCACGATCACGATGGTGAACTGCGACTTCAGCTCGCCGATCAGGTCCTCGATGGCGAGGGTGGAGATCGGGTCGAGGGCCGAGCAGGGCTCGTCCATCAGCAGCACCTCGGGCTCGACCGCGATCGCCCGGGCGATGCACAGGCGCTGCTGCTGGCCGCCGGACAGGCCCGCGCCGGGCTTGTTCAGGCGGTCCTTGACCTCGTTCCAGAGGTTGGCGCCCTGCAGGGACCGCTCCACCACGCCGTCCAGGACGGACTTCTTCTTCACGCCGGCCAGCCGCAGGCCGGCCACCACGTTGTCGTAGATCGACATGGTCGGGAACGGGTTGGGCCGCTGGAACACCATGCCGACCGAGCGGCGGACGGCGACCGGGTCGACGTTCGCGCCGTACAGGTTCTCGTCGTCGAGCATCACCTTGCCCTCGACCCGGGCGCCGGGGATCACCTCGTGCATCCGGTTGAGGGTGCGCAGGAAGGTGGACTTGCCGCAGCCGGAGGGGCCGATGAACGCGGTCACCGAGCGGGGCTCGATGGTCATCGAGATGTCCTCGATGGCGCGGGTGGAGCCGTAGTAGGCGGACAGTCCGCTGACGTCGATGCGCTTGGCCATGATCTTTCGTCTTCTCTCGTCTGTTCGTACGTCAGTCGGTGTCAGCGTCCGCCCTTGGGCGAGCGCCAGCGTGCGATGCCCCGGGCGATGAGGTTGAGCCCCATCACGAAGGCGATCAGCACCAGCGCCGCGCCCCAGGCGCGCGAGTAGCCGAACTCGTTGTTGACCTGCGAGTACTGCTGCCAGATGTAGAGCGGCAGCGACTGCTGAGGCCCGTTGAACGGGTCGCTGTTGATGAAGTCGGCGCCGAACACCAGCATCATCACGGGGGCGGTCTCACCGGTGATGCGGGCGACCGCCAGCATCACACCGGTGGTGATTCCGCCGATGGCCGTGGGGAGGACGATCCGCAGGATGGTCTTCCAGCGCGGCACGCCGAGCGCGTACGAGGCTTCCCGGAGCTCGTTCGGGACGAGCTTGAGCATCTCCTCGGTCGAGCGGACCACGACCGGCATCATCAGGATCGCCAGCGCGAGGCTGCCGGAGAAACCGGAGTACTCGAAGCCGAGGAGGATGTTCCAGAGCGAGAGGATGAACAGACCGGCGACGACCGACGGGATGCCCGTCATCACGTCGACGAAGAAGGTGACCGCCTTGGCGAGCCGGCCGCGGCCGTACTCCACCAGGTAGACGGCGGTGAGCAGACCGATCGGCGCGGCGATCAGGGTGGCCAGCAGGACCTGCTCGACGGTGCCGATGATGGCGTGGTAGATGCCGCCGTCCGGGCTGAGGGTGGCGACGACGCCCTTCATCGAGTGGCTGAGGAACTCGGGGGTGATCGCCCCGATGCCCTGCTGCACGGTGTAGAAGGTCAGCGAGACCAGCGGCACCACGGCGCAGATGAAGGCGACCCACACCAGCGAGGTGGCGAAACGGTCCTTGGCCTGCCGGCGGCCCTCGACCGAGGCCGAGACGGCGTAACTGGCGGCCAGGAAGAGCAGGGCGGAGATCAGGCCCCACTGCAGGTGGCTCTTGAGGTCGGCGACGGCGCCGATGGCGCAGCCGAGGACGATCGAGCCCCCGGCGATGCCGGCGGGCGCCCAGCGGGGCAGCCGGGCCGCGGTCAGCCGGTGGCTGAGCTGCGGAGGAGTGGCGTCGGTGACGGTGACGGTGGTGCTCATGCGCCCACCTCGCCGGCGCTCGGCGAGCGCTTCGCACACGCGCACCTCTTGATGATGAACTCACTTCGCTCGCTCATGCGGCGGCCCCCGAGTACTCCTTGCGGCGGGCGATGATGACGCGGGCGGCGCCGTTCACCAGCAGCGTGATCACGAACAGGACGAGGCCGGAGGCCATCAGCGCGTCCCGGCCGAGCGGCTGGGCCTCGTTGAACTTCAGCGCGATGTTCTCGGCGAAGGTGCCGCCGCCCGGGTCGAGCAGGTGCAGCGAGAGCTTGCTGTTGGTGGACAGCACGGTGGCGACCGCGATGGTCTCGCCGAGCGCGCGGCCCAGGCCTAGCATCGACGCGGAGATGATGCCGGGGCGGCCGAACGGCAGCACCGCGGTGCGGACCATCTCCCAGCGGGTCGCGCCGAGCGCGAGCGCCGCCTCTTCGTGCATCCGCGGGACCTGGCGGAACACCTCGCGGGTGACCGCGGTGATGATCGGCAGCACCATGATCGCCAGCAGGATGCCGACGGTGAACAGGTTGCGCGCCGGGACACCGGAGTTGGTCTGGCCGAAGATGTACGTCCAGCCGAGGTACTGGTCCATCCAGCTGGTCAGGCCGTCCATGTGCGGCACCAGGAACAGCACGCCCCACAGGCCGTAGACGATCGACGGGACGGCGGCCAGCAGGTCCACCAGGTAGGCGAACGGCTGGGCGATCCGGCGCGGCGCGTAGTGCGAGATGAACAGCGCGATGCCGACCGCGACCGGGACCGCGATGGCCATCGCGATGAGCGCGCTGACCAGGGTGCCGAAGGTGAGCACGGCGATGCCGAACACCGGCTTGGCGGCGTCCGGCGTCCACTCGAAGGTGGTGAGGAAGTTGCCCTCGTTCTTGCCCAGGGCGAGGGCCGAACGGTAGGTCAGGAAGCCTGCGATGGCGGCCATGACGACCAGCAGCAGGACACCCGCACCGCGGGAGAGGTTGAAGAACACGGCGTCACCGCGGCGGCTGTCGCCACGGCGGCGTGGGGTCCGTCCCCGCGCGTCGGCGGGGGAGGAAGAAGTCATGATCGTTTACTCCGGTCTGGCGGCGCTGCCCCGCGGAGGGCGGCACCTTGGCGGCGGTGCCCCGGACGTTCTGGTGGTGGGTGGTGCGGGTGGTGCGATCGGTGCGCTGCCCGGCCGGGCGGCCCCTCCCCCTCCTTCGGGGGCCGCCCGGCCGGTCGCCGCTCAGCCTCAGGCGAGGGCGTCGATCTGGGTCTTCACCTTGCCGGCGAGCTCCTTCGGCAGCGGCACGTAGCCGACCGCACCGATGGCCTGCTGGCCCGCGTCGCTGACGGTGTAGTTCAGGAAGGACTTCAGAGCCGGCAGGGTCTCGGCCTTGTTGCCCTTGTCGCAGACGATCTCGTAGGTGACCAGGGTCAGCGGGTAGGCGCCCTCGGCCTTGGTCGCGTAGTCGATGTCCAGCGCCAGGTCCGCGCCGGTGCCGACGACCTTGGCGTTGGCCAGCGAGGTGGCGGCGTTGGCGGCGGTGGCCTCGACCGGCTTGGCGGCACCGGTGGCGATGGCGGCGCTGTTCAGCTTGTTGGTCTGGGCGTAGGACAGCTCGACGTAGGAGATCGAGTTCTTGACCTGCTTGACCTGGGCCGCGACACCGGCGGAGCCGTTCGCGGACTGGCCGCCCTGGCCCGCCCACGCCTTGGCGGCCGGGTACTTCCAGTTGCCGCCGCCGGCCTTGGCCAGGTAGGCGGTCAGGTTCTGGGTGGTGCCGGAGTCCTCGGAGCGGTGGATCGCCTGGATGTCGGCGGCCGGCAGGTTGACGCCCGGGTTCAGGGCGGCGATCGCCGGGTCGTTCCACTTGGTGATCTGCGAGTCGAAGATCTTCGCCAGGGTCGGGCCGTCCACGACCAGCTTGTCGACACCCTCGACGTTGAAGACGATCGAGATCAGGCCGCCGACCATCGGCAGGTCGATGCCCTGGCCACCGGTGCAGACGGCCTTCGAGGCGTCGATCTCGGACTGCTTCAGGGCGCCGTCGGAGCCGGCGAAGGCGACCTTGCCCTGGTTGAACTGGGTGACGCCCGCGCCGGAGCCGCCGCCGCCGTAGGTGAGGGTGGTGGTGGAGCAGGCGGCGCCGTAGGCGGCCTTCCAGACGTCGATCGCCGGGGTCTGCGCGGTCGAGCCGGCCGCGAGCAGCGCACCGCCCTTGTCGGCGCAGGCGATCTTGGCGGCCGCGGGGGCCCCGGAGGACGAGCCACCCGTGGTGGTCTTGGTGTTGTCGTCCGTGCCGCACGCGGACAGCGACAGCGTGGAGACGAGCGCGACGGCACCGATGGCGAGGGCCTTGGAGCGGCCGTTCCGCAGGTTCACAGGGTGTCCCTTTCTGAGGCAATACCGGTCTCCGAACGACCGGATTTGCTGTGGTCCGGGGCCCTTCCGGCCCTCCGGTAAACCCGAAGTTAGGTAGAACAGGTGACGCGTCAGCCCGTCGCAAATGAACGGGGAGTGAACCTCGGACGGATGTCAGGAAACCTTGGCCGGTAGTAACGGTTGCGTCACAGGTCGGGCGCGGGCAGATCACCCGGCCGCGGGACCGCGCCTCACCCGTGCGCGACGGGGCCCGGCTCCCGGTCGAGCAGCAGCTCCAGCAGCGCGTCGATCAGCACCCGGTCGCGGGCGTGCGTCAGCCGCTCCTTGGCCCGCCGCGGCGGCAGCCACTCCAACAGGTCCACCTCACGGTTCGGCCGGAACGCCCCGCCGGTCGGCACCGCCGCCCAGTACCGGACCTCCTTCGGCCGGCCCTGCACGAGGTAGTGCTGGGTCGGCAGCTCCGGGCCCAGCACGCAGCGCATCCCGGTCTCCTCCCGCACCTCGCGCAGCGCCGCGGTCCGCCAGCCCTCGCCCGGGTCGAGCTTCCCCTTCGGCAGGCTCCAGTCGTCGTACTTGGGCCGGTGCACCAGCGCCACCCGCGGCTTCTTGCGGCTGCCGTCCTTGCGCAGCGGCCCCGGCACCCACAGCACCGCGCCCGCCGCCAGCACCGTCGACCGGGCGCCGGCCGCCGGACGGCGGTCGGTGCGGGCACCGCCCGCCCGGGCTCGGGCGGACGGGGCGGGGCGATCGGGCAACTGCGGCACGCGGTCCGTCCGGAGAGGGGATCGAGGGTTCAGTCCGACACCACCGCGGCCGGGCCGGCCAGCCCGGGGGCCACCGCCGGCCACTGGCGCCCGAAAGCGTACCGGGCGGCCTCCACGTCCAGCCGCTGATCGGCGTGCACCACGCCCAGCACGTACGCCGTCGCCGGGGTGATCCGCGGCGTGCGGGCGGCCGTGGCGACCGTGACCGCCGCGTCCGACGCCTCCTGATGGTGGCCCAGCACCCGGTCCAGCTCCAGCAGTTCGCCGTCCGGCGCGCTGCACACCTCCAGCGCGTACCGGGCCCGCTTCACCAGGATCCGGGCCCGCAGCCACGGCGCGTCGTCCGCCGCCAGCGCCACGTCGGCGTCCGCCGCGCCGCGCGGCGCCGGCACCAGGTCCGGTTCCGTCCCGGCCGCGCCCAGCCGGTGCAGCCCGGCCCCGGCGTACGCCTGCGCGGAGCGCTGCCACGGCAGCCGCTCGGCCGCCGCGACCAGCGCGCCCAGCGCCGCCGCGGTCCGCGGGAGCAGCGTCACCGCCGGCTCGGCGGCGGCCTCCGGCACCAGCGGCACCTCGCCGGCCAGCAGCGTCATCCGGTCGGCCAGCGCGTGCAGCCGGGCCGAGCGCAGCTCCTGCAGCAGCGCGGTGTGCGCGCGGGTGCGGGCCAGCGTCAGCTGGCGTTCGAGCAGCGCCCGGGCCTTCGGCGCGCCCGGGTGGCCGGCCAGCATGCCGGCCCCGTCGGGGGCGGTGTCGGCCAGCGAGTCGAGGGCGCCGAGCAGCCGGTCGGCCCGGCGCCGGTAGCCGGGTTCCTGCGCGAGCAGGTCGATCAGCCAGCGCAGTTCGGTGCGCGACTCCTGCGCCCACGCCGGGTCGAAGACCGGCGCGAAGGTGTGCAGGGCCCCGCCGATCCGGCGCACCGCGCGCAGCAGGTCGTCCGCGGCCTGTGCCGACGCCGGGAGCGCCCCCGGTCTCGACCCGGCCTCGCCGACCGCCTGCGGCAGGGCGCGCAGGAACACGCCCGCCTGGGCGGTCAGGTAGCCGGCAAGGACCTCCCCGGCGGTCGCGGCGCGCGCCACCGGGGCCGTCGTCGGCGCATCGGTCATGGCTGTGGCTCTCCCCGATTCCGTCCCCGGGCCTGCCCCGGGGCTGCATGCCGCCCGCGCCGGGAGGCTCCCGGCGCGGGCGGGGTGCCGCTCAGCGTGCGGCGGCGGAGCCGCGGTTGCGGCGGCGTGAGTCGATCAGCAGGTCCTGGACGTGCCGCAGCGGGCGGCCTTCGGCGTCCTGCGCGTGGCGGATCCAGGCGCCGTCCGGGCCGAGGTGCCAGGAGTCGGTCTCGTCGGAGACGCCGAGGTCCAGCAGCCCGTTCAGTTCGGCCCGGTGCGCCGGGTCGGTGACCCGGACCAGCGCCTCGATCCGGCGGTCCAGGTTGCGGTGCATCATGTCGGCGCTGCCGATCCACACCTCCGGGTCGCCGCCGTTGCCGAACACGAACACCCGGGAGTGCTCCAGGAACCGGCCGAGGATCGACCGCACCCGGACGTTCTCGCTCAGGCTCGGCACGCCCGGCCGGATCGCGCAGATGCCGCGCACCCACACGTCCACCGGCACTCCGGCCTGCGAGGCCCGGTACAGGGCGTCGATGACCACCTCGTCGACGATCGAGTTGACCTTGATCTTGACGAAGGCGGGCCGCCCGGCCCGGTGGTGCGCGATCTCCCCGTTGATCCGGGCGACCAGGCCGTCGCGCAGCCCGCGCGGCGCGGTCAGCAGCCGCCGGTACGACTCGCGGCGCGAGTAGCCGGACAGCCGGTTGAACAGGTCGGAGAGGTCCGCGCCGACCTGCGGGTCGGAGGTCAGCAGCCCCAGGTCCTCGTACAGCCGGGCGGTCTTCGGGTGGTAGTTGCCGGTGCCGACGTGCGAGTAGCGGCGCAGTGTGTCGCCCTCCTGGCGGACCACCAGCGACAGCTTGCAGTGCGTCTTCAGCCCGATCAGGCCGTACACCACGTGGCAGCCGGCCTCCTCCAGCTTGCGGGCCCACTTGATGTTGGCCTGCTCGTCGAAGCGCGCCTTGATCTCCACCAGCACCAGCACCTGCTTGCCGGACTCCGCGGCGTCTATCAGCGCGTCCACGATCGGCGAGTCGCCGGAGGTGCGGTACAGCGTCTGCTTGATCGCCAGCACGTGCGGGTCGGCGGCGGCCTGCTCCAGGAACGCCTGCACTGAGGTGGAGAACGAGTCGTACGGGTGGTGCAGCAGCACGTCGCGCTCGCGCATCGCGGCGAAGATGTCCGGCTGGGAGGCCGACTCCACGTCGATCAGGCCGCGCGCGGTGCCCGCCACGAACTTCGGGTACCGCAGCTCGGGCCGGTCCAGGTCGGCGATGCCGAACAGGCCGGTCAGGTCGAGCGGGCCGGGCAGCGGGAAGACCTCCGCCTCGGTGATGTTCAGCTCCCGCACCAGCAGGTCCAGGATGTACGGGTCGATGGACTCCTCGACCTCCAGGCGCACCGGCGGCCCGAAGCGGCGCCGCATCAGCTCCTTCTCCAACGCCTTCAGGATGTTCTCGGTGTCGTCCTCCTCCACCTCCAGGTCCTCGTTGCGGGTGACCCGGAACGCGTGGTGGGCGAGCACCTCCATCCCCGGGAACAGCTCCTCCAGGTGCGCGCCCATCACGTCCTCCAGCGGCACGTACCGCTGCGGCGAGGCCTCCAGGAAGCGCGACAGCAGCTGCGGCACCTTCACCCGGGCGAAGTGCTTGTGCCCCGAGACGGGGTTGCGCACCACCACCGCCAGGTTCAGCGACAGCCCCGATATGTACGGGAACGGGTGCGCCGGGTCGACGGCCAGCGGCGTCAGGACGGGGAAGATCTGCTGCCGGAACAGCGTGTGCAGGCGGGCCTGCTCGGTCTCCGCCAGGTCCGGCCAGCGCACCAGCTCGATGCCCTCGGCCGCCAGGTCCGGCAGCACCTCCTGCTGGAAGGTGGCCGCGTGGCGGGCCATCAGCTCGCGCGAGCGGCGCCAGATCAGGTCCAGCACCTCGCGCGGCTGCAGCCCCGACGCCGACCGCTGGGCGACCCCGGTGGCGATCCGGCGCTTCAGCCCCGCCACCCGCACCATGAAGAACTCGTCCAGGTTGGACGCGAAGATCGCCAGGAACTTGGCCCGTTCCAGCAGCGGGATGTTCGGGTCCTCGGCGAGCTCCAGCACCCGCTCGTTGAACGCCAGCCAGCTGCGCTCACGGTCCAGGAACCGGCCCTGCGGCAGCTCCGTCCCTTCCGCGCCGTGCCCGTCCGCGCCACCCGCCAGGAACGCCGACGCCACCGCGGCCGGCAGTGCGGAGGCCGCCCGCGCCTGCTCGGCCGGCGCAGCCGGCTCGGCCTTGGCACGCGCCGCGGACCGCGGCTTCGTCTCCTTCGCCGGATCCTTCGCCGGATCCTTGGCCGCGGCCCTGCCGCCGGCCCGGGACCCGGCCTTCCCACCGGACCGGACGGCCGGCTTCTGCTCGGTGCTGGACTCGGCGACGGCCGAATCGGGGACGGGGCGCGGGATGCTCATCAGTTCCAGCTCCTCCTGCAGGACGCGGTCCCGGCGGGACGAAGGACACGCCTCCGCATGCTGATCGTCCTCGTCGACCCACGACCACCCACCCGGCGCAGCCGGAACCGGCCCGGCCGGGCGGCGGGTGGAGCGGTGACGCGGACGGGGCAATACGGACGACATTCTGTGATCTTCGCGGCGCCAATTGAATCCACGGTAAACACCGCATGGCCGGGAGGAAAGCTGAGTCCGTCACCCCTGTGGCGGTTACCGGACGGCCCCGTCCGCCCGGCGACCGCCCGGCTCAGCGGCCTGCCGAGGGCTCCCAGCGGTACATCAGGTCCACCTCGTGGACGGCGAAGCCCAGGCGCTCGTACACCCGGACGGCCGCCGCGTTGTCCGCGTCCACGTACAGCATCACGGTGGGCAGCCCGCGCTCCAGGATCAGGTGCCGCAGGCCCGCTGCGGTCAGCGCCTTGCCCAGGCCGCCGCCCTGTTCCGCCGGATCCACGCCGACCACGTAGACCTCGCCCAGGCCGTCCGGCTGGATCTTCGTCCAGTGGTAGCCGACCAGCCTGCCGTCCCGTTCGGCCAGGAAGAAGCCCTTCGGGTCGAACCACGGCTCGGCCATCCGCTCCGCCAGGTCCTGCTCGGTCCACGAGCCCTGCTCCGGGTGGTGCGCGAACGCCAGCGCGTTGAGCGCCAGCCAGGCCTGCTCGTCCCGGCCCGGCTCGAAGGTCCGCAGCTCGACGCCGGCCGGCATCGCCACCGGCTCCGGCGCCTCGGCGGTGCGCCGCATCTGCCGCAACTCCCGCACCAGCACCGCACCGTGGACTTCGGCGAGGTGCCGGGCGGCCGGCAGGCCACCGTGCGCCCAGAAGTTCAGCTCGCCGTCCGCACCGTCCAGCACCGCGTGCACCAGGGACCCGCCCAGGCCCCGGCCGCGCTCGGGCGGGGCCACCGTCAGCTCGACCGTTCCCGGGTGCTCGCCCTCGACCTGGGCGTATCCCGTGACCCGGCCGTCCGCCAGCTGCACCAGGTGCCGCACGCCCGGACGGGGGCGGTCCGGGCGGATGCGCAGTCGGCCCGCCTCCGAGACCGCCTCCCGGCCGTCCGTCCGGGCCGCCTCCGCCAGCAACTCCCGCACCGCCTCGGCCTGCTCCGCCGTCAGCACCTCGACGCGTTCGACCCGGCTCCCACCTGACGTGTTCTCAGCAGTCTGCATACTGCCGAGCGTACGTCCTCCGACCTGCTTTCAGGAGGCCGTAGTGCCGGTGCCCGCCACGGGCCAGGCCGCCATCGCCAGTTCGGCCGTCGCCGTCAGCTCCGCCGTGTCCGCGCCGTCCCGGGAGCGCTGCGACATGCCTTGCAGGACGGCACCGAAGTAGCGCGCCAACGCGGTCGGATCCGCGTCGGCCGTCAGCTCCCCGAGCCGCTTCGCGGTGGACAGCCGCTCCTCGAAGCCGGCCAGGTTCGCCGCCCGCAGGTCCCGCAGGAACACCGCCACCTCGTCGTCCTGGGCGGCGACGTTGGCGGCCGCGCTGATCACCAGGCAGCCCGCCGGGTGCGCCGGATCCGAGTAGACCCGCGCCGCTTCCCGCAGGATCCGGACGAACGCCGCCCGGATGGTCGGCTCCTCCGCGAACGCCACCCCCACGAACTCGCCCGCCGGGGACTGCTGGTACGCCCGCACCACCTCGCGGAACAGCGACTCCTTGTCGCCGAACGCCGCGTAGAGGCTGCCCGGCTTGATCCCCATCGCCCCGGTCAGCTCGCCCACCGAGGTCGCCTGGTAGCCCCGCTCCCAGAACAGCCTGGTCGCCGCCGTCAGCACCGCCGCCCGGTCGAAGGCCGGCGGACGGCCCCGCCTCGCACCTGCAGTCGTCGTCATGGCACCCATTTTAGAGCGATCACTCAAGAAAGTGCGTCGACCCGTGCTACGTTCTTTCTTGAACGGTCACTCAATAACTGAGAGATGGGTCAACCACCATGTCTGCACGCGCACTTGACGGCAAGATCGCCCTGGTCACCGGCGCCTCCCGCGGCATCGGCCGCGGCATCGCCGAACGCCTCGCCCAGGACGGCGCCACCGTCGCCCTCGGCTACGCCCGCGACCACGACGCCGCCACCAGCGTGCTGAAGAAGATCCACGCCGACGGCGGCCGCGCCTTCCTGGTCCACGCCCCCCTCGGCAGCCACGGCGACGCCGCCCGTCTCTGGGACGCCTTCGACCGGGCCGGCCGCGAGTACACCCCCGACGGCAAGCTCGACATCCTGGTCAACAACGCCGGCATCGGCCGCAGCTCCGCCCTCGCCGAGCTCACCGAGGCCGAGTTCGACGAGGTCTTCGCGGTCAACGTCCGCGCCCCGTTCTTCCTCACCCAGCAGGCCCTGCCCCGGCTCCGCGACGGCGGGCGCATCATCAACATCTCCAGCGGCGTCGCCCGGATCGCCATGCCCGAGATCATCGCCTACAACGCCACCAAGGGCGCCCTCGACAACTTCACCCTCAACCTCGCCGCTCAGCTCGGCCCCCGCGGCATCACCGCCAACTCCGTCCGCCCCGGCATCGTCGACACCGACGTCAACGCCTCCTGGCTCCGCGACAACCCGGCCGCCCAGGCCCACGCCGCCGGCCTCTCCGCCCTCGGCCGAGTCGGCCGACCGGACGACATCGCCGACATCGTCGCCTTCCTCGCCACCCCCGACTCCCGCTGGATCACCGGCCAGACCATCGACGCCACCGGCGGCTCCCACCTCTGACCTCCGGGCACCCTGATCCGCTCCGGCCCGATTCCCCGAAAGCCCGGGAACGCGAAAAAGCCCCCCGCCGTAAAGGCGGGGGGCTTTCCCTGAATAATTGTTCGGCGGCGTCCTACTCTCCCACAGGGTCCCCCCTGCAGTACCATCGGCGCTGTGAGGCTTAGCTTCCGGGTTCGGAATGTAACCGGGCGTTTCCCTCACGCTATGACCACCGAAACACTATGAAACTGTCGAACCGGAACCCGCACACCCCACAAGAGCGGGGCGGGATTCTGTTCGTGGTTTCAGAACCAACACAGTGGACGCGAGCAACTGAGGACAAGCCCTCGGCCTATTAGTACCGGTCAACTCCACCCCTCACAGGGCTTCCATATCCGGCCTATCAACCCAGTCGTCTACTGGGAGCCTTACCCTCTCAAGGAGGTGGGAGTGCTCATCTCGAAGCAGGCTTCCCGCTTAGATGCTTTCAGCGGTTATCCCTCCCGAACGTAGCCAACCAGCCATGCCCTTGGCAGGACAACTGGCACACCAGAGGTTCGTCCGTCCCGGTCCTCTCGTACTAGGGACAGCCCTTCTCAACACTCCTACGCGCACAGCGGATAGGGACCGAACTGTCTCACGACGTTCTAAACCCAGCTCGCGTACCGCTTTAATGGGCGAACAGCCCAACCCTTGGGACCTACTCCAGCCCCAGGATGCGACGAGCCGACATCGAGGTGCCAAACCATCCCGTCGATATGGACTCTTGGGGAAGATCAGCCTGTTATCCCCGGGGTACCTTTTATCCGTTGAGCGACGGCGCTTCCACAAGCCACCGCCGGATCACTAGTCCCTACTTTCGTACCTGCTCGACCCGTCAGTCTCACAGTCAAGCTCCCTTGTGCACTTACACTCAACACCTGATTGCCAACCAGGCTGAGGGAACCTTTGGGCGCCTCCGTTACTCTTTAGGAGGCAACCGCCCCAGTTAAACTACCCACCAGACACTGTCCCTGATCCGGATCACGGACCCAGGTTAGACATCCAGCACGACCAGAGTGGTATTTCAACGGCGACTCCACCATGACTGGCGTCACGGCTTCAAAGTCTCCCACCTATCCTACACAAGCCGAACCGAACACCAATATCAAGCTATAGTAAAGGTCCCGGGGTCTTTCCGTCCTGCTGCGCGAAACGAGCATCTTTACTCGTAATGCAATTTCACCGGGCCTGTGGTTGAGACAGTCGAGAAGTCGTTACGCCATTCGTGCAGGTCGGAACTTACCCGACAAGGAATTTCGCTACCTTAGGATGGTTATAGTTACCACCGCCGTTTACTGGCGCTTAAGTTCTCAGCTTCGCCCGACCGAAATCGGACTAACCGGTCCCCTTAACGTTCCAGCACCGGGCAGGCGTCAGTCCGTATACATCGCCTTACGGCTTCGCACGGACCTGTGTTTTTAGTAAACAGTCGCTTCTCGCTGGTCTCTGCGGCCACCACCAGCTCAGGGAGCAAGTCCCATCACCAGCAATGGCCCCCCTTCTCCCGAAGTTACGGGGGCATTTTGCCGAGTTCCTTAACCACAGTTCACCCGAACGCCTCGGTATTCTCTACCTGACCACCTGAGTCGGTTTGGGGTACGGGCCGCCATGAAACTCGCTAGAGGCTTTTCTCGACAGCATAGGATCATCCACTTCACCACAATCGGCTCGGCATCAGGTCTCAGACTATGTGTTGCGCGGATTTGCCTACGCAACGTCCTACACCCTTACCCCGGGACTACCACCGCCCGGGCTGGACTACCTTCCTGCGTCACCCCATCGCTCACCTACTACCCCGTTGGGTCACCGGCTCCACCACGTCCCATTGTCCGAAGACTCCGGGCCGGCTTCACGGGCTTAGCATCAAGAGGTTCAGCGTTGGCGCTTCAAAGCGGGTACGGGAATATCAACCCGTTGTCCATCGACTACGCCTGTCGGCCTCGCCTTAGGTCCCGACTTACCCTGGGCAGATCAGCTTGACCCAGGAACCCTTGGTCAATCGGCGCAAGAGTTTCCCACTCTTGTATCGCTACTCATGCCTGCATTCTCACTCGTGAACCGTCCACAACTCGATTCCTCGGCTGCTTCACCCGGCACACGACGCTCCCCTACCCATCACAGCCTCCGTTGGGAGTATTGCTGCAATGACACGACTTCGGTGATGTGCTTGAGCCCCGCTACATTGTCGGCGCGGAATCACTTGACCAGTGAGCTATTACGCACTCTTTCAAGGGTGGCTGCTTCTAAGCCAACCTCCTGGTTGTCTCTGCGACTCCACATCCTTTCCCACTTAGCACACGCTTAGGGACCTTAGTCGGTGTTCTGGGCTGTTTCCCTCTCGACCATGGAGCTTATCCCCCACAGTCTCACTGCCGTGCTCTCACTTACCGGCATTCGGAGTTTGGCTAAGGTCAGTAACCCGGTGAGGCCCATCGCCTATCCAGTGCTCTACCTCCGGCAAGAAACACACGACGCTGCACCTAAATGCATTTCGGGGAGAACCAGCTATCACGGAGTTTGATTGGCCTTTCACCCCTAACCACAGGTCATCCCCCAGGTTTTCAACCCTGGTGGGTTCGGTCCTCCACACGGTCTTACCCGCGCTTCAACCTGCCCATGGCTAGATCACTCCGCTTCGGGTCTTGGGCATGCAACTCTGGCGCCCTGTTCGGACTCGCTTTCGCTACGGCTACCCCACACGGGTTAACCTCGCTACACACCGCAAACTCGCAGGCTCATTCTTCAAAAGGCACGCAGTCACAGCCCGAAGGCTGCCCCCACGGCTTGTAGGCACACGGTTTCAGGTACTATTTCACTCCGCTCCCGCGGTACTTTTCACCATTCCCTCACGGTACTATCCGCTATCGGTCACCAGGGAATATTTAGGCTTAGCGGGTGGTCCCGCCAGATTCACACGGGATTTCTCGGGCCCCGTGCTACTTGGGAGAAGCTCAAGCGAGCCGTACAGATTTCGTCTACGGGGGTCTTACCCTCTACGCCGGACCTTTCGCATGTCCTTCGACTACCCATACGGTTTCTGACTCGCCCAGCCGCCGGCAGACGACTGAAGAACTTTCCCACAACCCCAACATGGCAACCCCTGCCGGGTCTCACACCATGCCGGTTTGGCCTCATCCGGTTTCGCTCGCCACTACTCCCGGAATCACGGTTGTTTTCTCTTCCTGCGGGTACTGAGATGTTTCACTTCCCCGCGTTCCCTCCACACTGCCTATGTGTTCAGCAGCGGGTGACAGCCCATGACGACTGCCGGGTTTCCCCATTCGGACACCCCCGGATCAAAGCTCGGTTGACAGCTCCCCGGGGCCTATCGCGGCCTCCCACGTCCTTCATCGGTTCCTGGTGCCAAGGCATCCACCGTGCGCCCTTAAAAACTTGGCCACAGATGCTCGCGTCCACTGTGCAGTTCTCAAACAACGACCAGACACCCAAACTCGGCAACCCTTGCGGGCGCCTCGCATGAGGCCGGCATCCCAGAAGAAACGATCACTCGTTCCCTCAGGACCCAACAACGTGCCCGACACACCCGACTCCGAACCCGCGTTCCACACCCCGAGGGGCAGTACTTGCGGTCATCACCGTGTGTGCCGAATAGTCAACGTTCCACCCATGAGCAACCAATCCGAGACGTTCGCTCGGATCTGGCTATGTGCTCCTTAGAAAGGAGGTGATCCAGCCGCACCTTCCGGTACGGCTACCTTGTTACGACTTCGTCCCAATCGCTGGTCCCACCTTCGACGGCTCCTCCCCTTACGGGTTAGGCCACCGGCTTCGGGTGTTACCGACTTTCGTGACGTGACGGGCGGTGTGTACAAGGCCCGGGAACGTATTCACCGCAGCATGCTGATCTGCGATTACTAGCAACTCCAACTTCATGGGGTCGAGTTGCAGACCCCAATCCGAACTGAGACCGGCTTTTTGGGATTCGCTCCGCCTCACGGCATCGCAGCCCTTTGTACCGGCCATTGTAGCACGTGTGCAGCCCAAGACATAAGGGGCATGATGATTTGACGTCGTCCCCACCTTCCTCCGAGTTGACCCCGGCAGTCTCCTGTGAGTCCCCGACATTACTCGCTGGCAACACAGAACAAGGGTTGCGCTCGTTGCGGGACTTAACCCAACATCTCACGACACGAGCTGACGACAACCATGCACCACCTGTACACCGACCACAAGGGGGCTGATATCTCTACCAGTTTCCGGTGTATGTCAAGCCTTGGTAAGGTTCTTCGCGTTGCGTCGAATTAAGCCACATGCTCCGCTGCTTGTGCGGGCCCCCGTCAATTCCTTTGAGTTTTAGCCTTGCGGCCGTACTCCCCAGGCGGGGAACTTAATGCGTTAGCTGCGGCACCGACGACGTGGAATGTCGCCAACACCTAGTTCCCAACGTTTACGGCGTGGACTACCAGGGTATCTAATCCTGTTCGCTCCCCACGCTTTCGCTCCTCAGCGTCAGTAATGGCCCAGAGATCCGCCTTCGCCACCGGTGTTCCTCCTGATATCTGCGCATTTCACCGCTACACCAGGAATTCCGATCTCCCCTACCACACTCTAGCCTGCCCGTATCGAATGCAGACCCGGGGTTAAGCCCCGGGCTTTCACATCCGACGCGACAGGCCGCCTACGAGCTCTTTACGCCCAATAATTCCGGACAACGCTCGCACCCTACGTATTACCGCGGCTGCTGGCACGTAGTTAGCCGGTGCTTCTTCTGCAGGTACCGTCACTTGCGCTTCTTCCCTGCTGAAAGAGGTTTACAACCCGAAGGCCGTCATCCCTCACGCGGCGTCGCTGCATCAGGCTTTCGCCCATTGTGCAATATTCCCCACTGCTGCCTCCCGTAGGAGTCTGGGCCGTGTCTCAGTCCCAGTGTGGCCGGTCGCCCTCTCAGGCCGGCTACCCGTCGTCGCCTTGGTAGGCCATTACCCCACCAACAAGCTGATAGGCCGCGGGATCATCCTGCACCGCCGGAGCTTTCCACCCACTCCCATGCAGGAGCAGGTCATATCCGGTATTAGACCTCGTTTCCAAGGCTTGTCCCAGAGTGCAGGGCAGATTTCCCACGTGTTACTCACCCGTTCGCCACTGATCCACCCCGAAGGGCTTCACCGTTCGACTTGCATGTGTTAAGCACGCCGCCAGCGTTCGTCCTGAGCCAGGATCAAACTCTCCGTGAATGCTTCCACGAAAGAGCGGCACAGCAACCACCGGAATAAGGCGGCCCTGCGCACTGCGTCCTCGCTAGTGATACTTCATAAAGGAATCTCCAACCGATCCATAAGGATCGGCCGGGGATGTCAACATATCTGGCGTTGACTTTTGGCACGCTGTTGAGTTCTCAAGGAACGGACACTTCCTTCAGGCGGCCTTCCGACCGGCCCTCCGGGCGCTTCGTTCTTTCGTGTTTCCAGCTTATCAGATGTTTTCCGCTCCGTTTTCCGGAGTTTCGATCCGACTTGCTGTTCGTCTTCCCGACCTGACGGCCCGTCCGACGTTTCAAACTCTAGCCGATCCCCGCTCCGAAAAGCGAATCCGCCGCAATCTCCGAAAACGCGCACAGCAAATACGAACGGAGACGCGAAAAGGACGCGACCCGGCACGGATCAACTGGGTGGTTCTTGGGGATTGGCCGCCCCGGGACCGTCCACGCAGACACGTGCTCGGTGCTCCCTGTCAGGCAACTCGAAGAACTCTACACACTTGCGGGCTCGGGTTCAAGGGCCACCTGGAAGACCAGCACGGCGACGTCGTCGTCGTGTTCCGCGGTGACGCCGAGGGCGCGGAGCAGGCGGGCGCAGACGATGTCGGGGGCGGCGACGGGGCCGGTGAGGGTGCGGGCGAGGTGGTCGATGCCCTGGTCGATGTCCTGGTCGCGGCGTTCGACCAGGCCGTCGGTGTAGAGGACGCCGGTGGTGCCGGGGAGCAGGCGGAGGGTGTGGGAGAGGTGGCCGGCGCCGCCGGTGCCGAGGGGTGGGCCGTTCTGTTCCTCGCCGTGCAGGACGGTGCCGTCGGGGGCGCGGAGCAGGAGGGGGAGGTGGCCGGCGGAGGCGTAGACGAGGGTGGTGGTGGCGGGGTCCCAGACGGCGTAGGTGCAGGTGGCGATCTGGTTGGCGTCGATCTCCATGGCGAGGCCGTCGAGCAGGGTCATCACTTCGTGCGGCGGGAGATCGAGGCGGGCGTAGGCGCGGACGGCGGTGCGGAGCTGGCCCATGACGGCAGCGGCGCGAAGTCCGCGGCCCATGACGTCGCCGATGACGAGGGCGGTGCGTCCGCCGCCGAGGGCGATGACGTCGTACCAGTCGCCGCCCACGGCAGCGTCGGCTCCGCCGGGCAGGTAGGTGGCGGCGACGTGGAGGTCGGCGGGCTGTTCGAGTTTCTGCGGGAGCAGGCTGTGCTGGAGGGTGACGGCGGCTTCGCGTTGACGGCGTTCGGCGTCCCGGAGACGGCCGGCGGCCTGGACCTGGTCGGTGACTTCGGTGGCGAAGATCAGGACGCCGGTGGGGGTGGTGTGTTCGTCGGGGCCGAGCGGGACGCAGGCGATGTTGTAGTAGCGGTTGCCGCCGAGGCCGAGGATGCAGCGGGATTTGACGCTGCGAGGGCGGCCGCTGCGCAGGACCTGGTCGAGCAGGGGGAGTACGCCGAGCGCGGTGAGTTCGGGGAGGGCTTCGGCGGCGGGGCGGCCGGGGGTGCGGGTGCCGAACAGGTCGCGGTAGGCGCGGTTGGCGTAGCCGAGCAAGTGGTGGGGGCCGTGGGTGAGGGCGACGGGGGCGGGGAGGCGGCGCAGGACGTCGCGGAGGTCGTAGAGCTGTTCGGGGTCGCGGGCGTCGGGGCCGGAGGTGGCGGGGTCGCGCTGGCCGGGGACGGTGACGGGTTCGTCCGCGACGGCGGGGGCGGTCCGCCGAGCGGCTCCGGTGAGCCGGGCGCTCCAGCGCATGAGGTTCAACGTCGGCCGCTTCCTCGGGGAAGTGATGTGGGGGTGCTGCCTGCTTACGGGTCGATTCCGATGCGATCATCACATTGCGTACACATGACGGCACGTGGCGTGATGGGTCGATCCTGTCAGGCTCCGGGGTGATTCCGGAAGTCGGGCCCCCGGTACGGCGCGTTCCGACAGGTGTGCGCCGGGGGTGCGCTTCGGTACGGCCGGCGTGGGGTGCCGGAGCCGGTCGGCGGTCGGGGCCGGTCAGTTGCCGGAGCCGTTGGTGAACCCGGACTCGAACCCCGACTCGAACTCGGCGCGGGGGTGCTCGATGGTGCCGAGCGAGACCACCTCGCGCGGGAACAGTCCGCCGAACAGCCAGTCCATCAGGACCCGGACCCGGCGCTCCCGGCTGGGCAGGCGGCGCAGCTGGCGGGCCCGGTGCAGCCACCAGGCGCGCCGGCCGGTGAGGCGGGCGCCGCGCCTGGTGTGGGCGACGGCCCGGCGCAGGCCGAGCGAGGTGGAGCAGGCGGGGTCGCCCGGCCGGTAGGCGGTGAGGGGCTGGCCGGCCAGTTCGGCGGCCAGGTTCTCGGCGAGCAGCTTGGCCTGGGCGAGGGCGTGCTGGGCGTTGGGGGCGCAGGGTTGGCCGCCCTGGTCGGGGACGGCGGTGCAGTCGCCGGCGGCCCAGGCGTCGGCGAGGGGGGTGCCGTCGGGGTTGGCGATCCGGAGGGTGGGCAGGCAGGTGATCCGGCCGGCGTGGTCCAGCGGGAGGTCGGTGAGGGCGAGGACGGGGGCGGGGCGGATTCCGGCCGTCCAGACCAGGGTGCGTGCGGCGAACCGGCCGCCGTCGGAGAGCACCATGACCTGGTCCACGGCGGATTCCAGGGTGGTGGAGAGCCGGACGTCGATGTTGCGTTCGCGCAGTTCGGCGAGGGTGTGGGTGGCGAGTTCGGGGATCTCCTCGCTGAGGATGCGGTCGGTGGCCTCGACCAGGACCCAGCGCAGGTCGTCGGGGGTGAGGTTGTGGAAGCCCTTGGTGGCGGTGCGGGCCATGTCCTCGAGTTCGGCGAGGGCGCCGACGCCCGCGTAGCCGGCGCCGACGAAGACGAAGGTGAGGGCGGCCTGGCGGAGTGCGGGGTCGCGGGTGGAGGAGGCGAGGTCGAGCTGTTCCAGGACGTGGTTGCGCAGGGCGACGGCCTCGCCGACGGTGGCGAAGCCCATGCCGTGCTCGGCGAGGCCGGGAACGGGGGCGGTGCGGGAGATCGCGCCGGGGGCCATCACCAGGACGTCGTAGGGGACTTCGGTGGGCAGCCGGAGTTCGCCGCGCGGGGCGGCGTCCACCCAGGCGGTGCGGGCGGCGTGGTCGATCCTGGTGACGCGGGCGGTGAGCACCCGGCAGTCGGGGAGCGCGGTGCGCAGCGGGACGACCACGTGCCGGGGGTCGATGGAGCCGGCGGCGACCTCGGCCAGCAGTGGCTGGAAGGTGAGGTACGGCTGGGGTTCGACGATCGTGAGGTCGATCCGACGGTCCCTCAACCGGGGTCGCAGCAGCTGCTGGAGGCGCAGCGCGGCGCTCAGTCCGGCGCAGCCGCCGCCGATGATCAGGATCCGAATGGGGCACCTCCGGCCGACCCTCGGGCTGTGACCCGTTTCACGTTCCCCCTATGACGCACCGGGTGGAGGGGTCTTGTCCACAGTCCGGGCCGGATCGGTCCGAATCCGCTCGGCGGAAGGGCGGTTGACGGGTGGGCGGGCGGGTCCGGCGGTCCGGGTGGGTGTGGTTTTGTCCGGACTCGGGGCGGGATCGGCCCGTTCGGGTCGACGGGTGGTCCACTTCTGCGGCGAACTTCCTTGAACTATGGTCGGATTGTGGTTCGGACCGCCGATGGTGCCGGTCCATGTACCTGCGAGCCCGGTGGCATCGGTGCGACTGCCCGGGAGCCATCCGGGGAAGGTAGTGCGCGGACGTCGGACCGACCGGTGTCGACAGCGCACACCAGGGGGCGCAGTGACCGTTCGGGTGCCCGGGACGGGGTGCCTCGGGGGAGGTTGGCATGTCGGAGCAGGAGCAGTTGGCCGAGCGGTCGCCGGGTGCGGCGTTCGGAAGGTCCCCCGTGGACGTGGTGCCGGAGCAGCGCGGCCCGGGCGACCGGGAGCGTTTCGCGTTCCCGCAGGGTGAGCGCCCGGGCGAGGCCGGCCGGGGCGCGGGTTCGCGGCTGCGGGTGGACGCGCGCCGGAATCTGGAGAGCGTGCTGCGGGCCGCGCGCGAGGTGTTCGGCGAACTCGGTTACGGGGCGCCGATGGAGGAGGTCGCCCGGCGGGCCGGGGTGGGTGTCGGCACGGTGTACCGGCGCTTCCCCAGCAAGGAGGTGCTGGTCCAGCGGATCGCCGCCGAGGAGGTGTCCTGGCTGACGGCGCAGGCCCGGGATTCGCTGTACGGCGGGCTGAACGGGCCGTGGGACGCGTTGGCCGGGTTCCTGCAGCGGGCCGCCGCCTCGGGCGCGGGCCGGCTGCTGCCGCCGGAGGCGTTCCGGTACGCGGAGGAGATCGGCCGGGTGCCGGAGCAGCGTGGCGCCGAGCTGCGGGCGTTCGCCGGGGCGCCGGTGGCCGAGGGCGAGCAGAGCGCGGATCCGCGGCTGCTGCTGCAGCTGGTGGCGGCGCTGGTGGCCCGGGCGGGTGCGGCGGGCGAGTTGCGGCCGGGGGTGACGGTGTCCGACGTGGTGCTGGTGCTGACGGCGGCGGTGCCGGTGCACGCGTCGGCGGCGTTCGCGGCCGAGGACGGCGGTGAGGGCAGTGCCGGGAGCCGGCTGCTGCAGATCCTGTTGCAGGGGCTGCGCTCGGTCTGAACCGGTCGTGCGGGGAGGGCCGTTGGCGGACGGTCGGGCGGGGCGGCCCGGCCGGTGGCCGGTGGCGCACCGTTCGGGTGACGGGAGCCGCCGGGCGCGCAGTGTCGGGCGGACGGCGCACGGAACTGTCCGGGTACGCGCGGCACTTGCGCCGTCGTGTCCCCGAACACCTCGGCGAGCGGCGGCACGGAAGAGTGGGTCCCGGTCCGGGCGGCTACCGGTGGTCGCTGCGCTATGCCATTCTTTGCCCGTGGTTGGAGCCATTGTCCCGTTGCGTACCGTGATCGCCGTCGACTTCGAGGAGCGGCCCGTGTCGCGTGCCGTGCGACAGGGCGGTGCCAGGTGAGTCCGGAGGAGCAGGGCGAGGCCGGGGAGTTCGGTTCCGGGCTGGGTGCACAGGTCCCGGACCAGAGCGGAAGCCCCGCCCGGGAGTCGCTGACCGGCCGGGTGCCGGGCCAGGCGCCCGCCGGGCAGGGCGGGGTGCTGCCGGAGGCGTTCCTTCCCGAGGAGCTCGCGGTGCGCGCCACGGTGCCTCCGCCGGCCGATCCGGTGGACGGTGAACGCCCGGCCTCGGACGCCGAGTTGACCGCTCTGGTGCGGGCCGGCGACGACACCGCGTACGAGGAGATCTACCGTCGGCACGCGGACGCGGTGCGCCGCTACGCCCGGACGTGCTGCCAGGACAGCTTCACCGCCGAGGACCTCGCGGGCGAGGTGTTCGCCCGCACCCTGCAGGCGTTGAAGGCGGGCAAGGGGCCGGAGTTCGCGGTCCGCGCCTACCTTCTGACGGCGGTGCGCAATGTCGCGGCGACCTGGACGCGGTCGGACCGTCGCGAGCAGCTGGTGGACGACTTCTCCACCTTCGCCGAGGGGTCCGCCGCCACGATCGAGTTCGACCTGGCCGACCCGGGTGCGGACGCCTGGGCGCTGGCGCTGGCCGATCAGCGCATGGTGATGCGGGCGTACGCGGAACTCCCGGAGGACGACCGGGTGGTGCTCTGGCACACCGAGGTCGAGCGGGAGTCGCCGAAGACGGTGGCGGTGATGCTGGGCAAGACCGCCAACGCGACGGCCGTGCAGGCCCACCGGGCCCGGGACCGGCTGGCCGCGGCGTTCCTGCAGGCGCACGTGTCGGGCAGTCAGGAGTCGGGCTGCGCCGGGTACGCGAACCGGCTGGGTGCGTACGCCCGGGGGTCGCTGCGCAAGCGGGCCTCGGCGGAGGTCGGCAAGCACGTCCAGGACTGCACCCGGTGTACGGCCGCGTACCTGGAGCTGGCCGACATCAACCACAGTCTGCGGGCGGTGCTGCCCGGCGGTGCGCTGCTGTGGGTCGGCGCGGGCTGGTTCACGGCCGCGGCGGCCGCGGTCGGCACCGGGGTCGCCGTCACGGGTGCAGTGGCCGGTGGGACGGCCGTGGCGGGCGGCTCGTCCGGTGGCGGCGGGGCGGCCGCGGCTGCCGGGAAGGGCGTCGGCACGGCCGGGAAGGCCGGGATCGCCGCGGGCATCGCGGTGGCCGCGGCGGCCGTCGCCGCGTTCGCGCTCACCGGTTCGCCCGAGCCGAAGCCGCCGGTGGCCGCGCCGCCGGCGCCGATCAGCGCGGTGCCGGACGCCCCGACGCCGGTGCCGCCGCCGGCCGGCCCGGTGCCGGCGCCCTCGTCGGCCCCGTCGCAGGTGCCGTCGCCGTCGCGGACCCCGGGTCCGACGCCGAAGGCCGGCTCGTCGCCGTCGCAGTCGCAGTCGCCGAGCCCGGCCCCGCCCGCGGCGCCGGTCGCCACGACGCCCCGGGCGCCCGACCCGGAGCCGCCGGCCTCGACGCCGCCGCCGAGCCCGACGCCCTCGCCGAGCCCGACCGTCACCGCGGTCAGCCGGTTCTGGTTGGAGAAGCTGCCGACGGACCGCGGGCACGCTCCGGCGGACACGCCGACCATCCGCGGCGCCGGGTTCGCGCTGCAGCGGCCCGGCGCGTGGATGCGGGGCGACTACTACCGGCACGTACTGGCGGTGCAGGTGCCGTCGCGGGTGACCATCGACCTGAACCGCACCTGTCAGTCGTTCGACGCCGTCGCCGGACTGGACGACTTCGGGCCGACCTTCGGCCGGGCGGTCTTCTCGGTGCAGGGCGACAACGGTGAAGTGCTGTGGAGTTCCGGCGAGTTGTCCGCGGACGACAAGCCCGTCCCGGTGCACGCGTCGCTGGACGGCCAGCACTCGATCCGGCTGGTGGTCACGGCGGCCCACGGCTCCGGCCCGGTGCTCGACCTGGCGGACTGGGCCCAGGCCGGCCTCACCTGCTGACGGCCGGGCCGGCGCAGCAGGTGGGGCCGGCGCGGATCAGATCTGGCAGCTGCCGTCCGCGCAGGCGTCTCCGGCCGGGGCGATCGGGGTGAGCTGCCGGGCGGTCTCGGCCTCGACCTGGCGCAGGACCTGGAGGAAGGTGTCGGCCTCCTGGCCGCCCTGGACGGCCCACTGGCCCTCGAAGACGAAGGTGGGGACGGCGGTGACGCCGATCGCGCGGGCCTCGGCGAGCTGGTCGAGCGTCTCGGCCTCGCCCTCGTCGCCGGCCAGGTAGGCGGCGGCGCGCTCGCGGTCGATGCCGGTCTCGGCGGCGAGGTCGGCCAGCGCCTCGACGTCTCCGACGTTCACGCCCTCGGAGAAGTGGGCCTTCAGCAGGCGCTCCTTGAGGGCGGCCTGCACGGCGGGGCCGTACTCGGTCTCGGCGAGGTGCAGCAGGCGGTGGGCGCGGAGGGTGTTGACCTCCAGCGCGGCGTCGAAGTCGTAGTCGATGCCGAGGGTCTTGCCGACCTCGGTGATCCGGGCGTCCATGGCGAGGGACTGCGGCCCGTAGCGCTCGGCGAGCCACTCGCGGTGCGGGCGGGCCTGCTCGGGCGCGTCCGGCACCAGCTGGTAGGGGCGGAAGACCACCTCGACGCCGTCCTTGCCCTCGAAGCGCTCCAGGGCCTGCTCGAAGCGCCGCTTGCCGACGTAGCACCAGGGGCAGGCGATGTCCGAGTAGATTTCGACCTTCATGGCGGGCGGGCTCCTGTCGGGGTGGTTCACGGCGGCCGGGCGGCCCGGGTCGACAGGACGAACGCTCAATTGTTCGCCGTCATTCCTGCTCAGGCGTCCTCCACGGGGGCCGGGACCACCAGCACCGGGCACCCGGCGTGGTGGACGGCGGCGGTGCTGACCGAGCCGAGCAGCAGCCGGGCGAAGCCGCCGTTGCCGCGGGTGCCGAGCACCAGGGTGTGCCGCCCGTTCGCGGCCTGTAGCAGCACGTCCACCACGTTGCCGAGCACCACGTGCAGGGTGAGCTGCCCGGCGTACGGGCGGGGGCGGGCGGCCTGGACGGTGTCGACGGCCCGGCGCAGGCCGTCCGACATGCTGGCGGTGAGGCGCTGGACGCTCTCCTGGACCAGGTCGGCCATGCCCGGCGGGTAGCCGGTGGGCGAGGGGTTGACCACGGCGAGCACGTGCAGCGGGAGGCGGTGCGCCTCCGCCTCGGTCATCGCCCGGTCGAGCGCCCAGAGCGAGGCGTCGGAGCCGTCGCACGCGTTGAGGATCGCGGTGCCGGGCGGCGGGGCGTCGGTGCTGACGGGGAGGGTCATGGCGCGACGCTATCCGGCCCCCCGGCGCGGGCCGGGCAGGCACGCTCAGGTCTCCAGGGCGGTGCGGCGCGGGGCGGGCAGGCCGGTCCAGGCGGAGCCGGGGCGGCGGGCGGCCAGGCGGCGCAGCCAGAGTTCGACGGCGATCAGCTCGGCGAGCGCGGCGAGGGTGGCCGGCGGGGCGTCCTGCGCGGGGTCGGTGGCGGCGGCGAGGGTCTTGCGGACGGCGGGGACGTCGATCAGTCCGGCCTCACCGAGCAGCGGGCGGTCGAGCAGCTCGGCGAGTGCGGGGGCGGCGGCGCGCAGGCCGTCCCGGGCGGGGCCGTGCGGGTCGGATCCGGCGGCGCGGCCCCAGTCGGCGGGCAGGTCGGTGCGGCCGGCGCCGGCCAGGACGGCGGCCAGCAGGGCGGGCCGGGCACCGGGTTGCAGGCGGACGTCGTCGGGGAGCAGGCGGGCGGCGCGGACCACCTGGTTGTCGAGGAACGGCGCGTGCAGGCGCTGGCCGTGCTGCTCGGTGGCGTGCACCAGGGTGCGGTAGTGGGCGGCGTGCCGGTGCAGGGCGAGGCGGGCGCGGCGGGCGCCGGGCGGTTCGGTGGGGGTGCCGTCGCGGGCGGCGGTGCGCAGGTGCTGGGCGAGCGCGGCGAGGGGCTCGTCGGCGAGCAGGTGGGCGGCCGGGCCGGCCCGGTGCCAGGTGAGTTCGGCGGCGGTCGCCCGGCCCATGGTGCCGGGCCCGCCCGGCTCCTGCCGGAGCATCAGGCGCAGGGCGAGGTCGTCGAGCGCGTCGGTCTGGCGGGTGCGGGCCAGGCGACGGGCGGCACGCAGCACGGTGACGGGGGTGTGCAGGGCGCCGGTGAGGGTGCCGGAGGTGGAGCGGTCGGCGCCGGCCAGGGCGGCGATCGGGGCGAGCAGGTGGAGCGGGCGGCCGGAGCGGAGCAGGTCGGCGAGCCGGGCGGGGTGGCCGTCGAGCACCTGCCGGGCGCCGTGGCCGGTGAGGTGGTCGGCGCCGCCGGCCCGGTGCAGGGCGGTGTACCGGGCGGCGCACAGCAGCGCCGGGCCGGGTTCGTCGGTGAGCGGGCCGGCTTGGGGGTACCACCCGGCCCCCCGGGCCGGGGGAGGGTCGGCGAGTCCGGCGTACGGGAGGACGGGCGGGACGACGACGTGGCGCAGCCGCGGTGCGTGCACGGCGAGCGCCAGTCCGTCGGCCTCGCCGAGGGTGACGGCGGGCAGGGTCTCGGGCTCGGGGCGCCCGTCGGCGCCGCGGGCCCAGGAGCCGCGGACGGCGCCGGTGCGGGCGGCGGGCCGTTCGAGCGCGGCCCCGGGCTGGGCGCCGGCGGGCAGCGGGACGGCGGCGGCCAGCAGGGCGACGGTGGCGGACCCGGTGCCGTAGGAGAGGTCGACCCCGAGCCGGGAGCGGTCGCCGGGCGTGGTGGCGCGGACCCGGCAGCGGACGGCTTCCAGCAGGGCCCGGGTGAGTTCGCGGACGGCGGGGGCCTCGGCCGGGGCCTCGACGGGTTCGTCGGGGTGGGCGGTGTGGTGGGCGCGGCCGCCGCGGATGCCGAGCGCGTGGCCGGGCGGGACCCGGCGCACGCCCCGGAACGGGGTGCGGTCGCCGAGCGCCTCGGGTGTCTCGGGGGTGGCGAGGCGGGCCGCCAGGTGGCCGGCGTCCAGGGGTGCGCCGACCAGGTCGGCCAGCGGCAGGGCGGCGGTGGCGTAGGCGGTGCCGCCGGCGAACGGGGTGTGGAAGACCGGTTGGACCCCGGCCAGGTCGGTGAGCAGCACGGTGGAGCGGGTGCCGGTCCGCAGGACGACGGTGTAGCTGCCGGGCCAGTGGGTGAGGTGGCGCAGTGCGCCGCCGCGGGCGGCGGCCAGGCCGTCGGCGAGTTCGCGGTCGGTGGCGCCGCAGCGGCCGGCGACGGCGAGCCGCAGGGTGGCGGGGGTGTCCCGGTCGGTGCGGTCGGCTGGGTCGCGCGGGTCGAGTCCGCCGCGGACGGCGGCGGGGGCGCCGGGGCGGAGCACGGCGAGGCGCAGTTCGTCGGGGCGCCAGTCGCCGACCGCCCAGAGCGGGTCGGGGCCGCCCCAGAGCAGGGTCCCGGCGATCGGCCGGACCGCGGCGAGCGCCGGGTCGGCGGCCGGGCCGCTCCAGCCGGTGAGCCACCGCATCGCGCCTCCGTGGTGCTTCGGGTGCGCGGCGAACATCCGGTGATGTGAGGGAAATTGGCGCACCGTCAGGAGACATCGTGCCACCGGTGGGGCGGAAACGGGCCGGGCGTTCCCGGCGGGGCGCACGGACCGGGCCACCCCCTCCGGGGCCCGGGCCGTGCGGGTCCTCGAACTCCCGTCCGGGGTACGGCCGGTGGCCGGACAGAGCGGCGCGGGAATGGTCCGTGGACGCCGCGATGCGGCCGAGATTGGCCGAAAGCCGTCGCACGACCCGGGAGGGCATCCGCATGCCCTCCCGGACGCGCCGCTGCCCGCGGGGATTGAGGCAGCGTTTCCCCCGGCCCGCCGGGTCCTCGACGGCGGGCCGATCCACAGGCACCAGCGAATCGCCCACCTGCCGATGCGGCCAGGGAGCACGGATGGCGCACACGGGCACGGGACCGGAGCACGGGCGTCCGGCAGGTGCCCGCGGGACACTCGGCGGGCGCCCGGCCGCCCGCCGCGGACGCAGCGCGTTCCCGCCAACCGGAATGCGGCCTCTTAACCGTGGGAACGCGGGCGACTACGCTAGGTGCAAGCAGTCCGGTGGCGTGCTGCTGCCGTCGCGACTCGCCGCCATCCGCGCACGACGTCGCCAGGGGGTGCCACCGCCACCATGACCGTCAGCTCACGAGGGCCGAACGACCGGCTCGGCGCCCTCCTCGCGCTCGCCCAGATCAGCAACGCCGGGCTCGCCCGCCGGGTCAACGACCTCGGCGCGCAGCGCGGCCTGACCCTCCGCTACGACAAGACCTCGGTGGCCCGCTGGGTGACCAAGGGGATGGTCCCGCAGCGCCCGGTGCCGCACCTGATCGCCACCGCGCTCGGCAACAAGCTCGGCCGCCCGGTGCCGCTGGAGGAGATCGGCCTCGCCGACTCGCACCCCACCCCGGAACTCGGCCTGGAGTTCCCGCGCGAAGTCCCGGAGGCGGTCCGCTCCGCCACCGAACTCTGGCGGGTCGACCTGGACCTGCGGCGCGGCCCCGGCGGCGGCCGGTGGAGCGACAGCCTGGCCGGCACCTTCTCGGTCGCCGCGTACGCCACCCCCGTCTCCCGCTGGCTGATCACTCCCGCCGACGGGTCGGTGGCCCGGGAGACCCCCCCCGACCTGTCCGGCTACCGGGTCGGCCACGCGGACGCCGCCAAACTCCGCGAGGCCGCCCAGGAGGCCCGCCGCTGGGACTCCAAGTACGGCGGCGGCGACTGGCGTTCCTCGATGGTCCCGGAATGCCTGCGGGTGGAGGCCGCCCCGCTGCTGCTCGCCTCGTACAGCGACGCGGTCGGCCGGGCGCTGTTCGGCGCCACCGCCGAACTGACCAGGCTGGCCGGGTGGATGGCCTTCGACACCGGCCAGCACGAGGCCGCCCAGCGCTACTACATCCAGGCGCTGCGCCTGGCCCGGGCCGCCGGCGACGTCCCGCTCGGCGGGTACGTCCTGGCCTCGATGAGCCTGCAGGCCTCCTACCGCTCCTTCCCGGACGAGGCCGTCGACCTCGCCCAGGCCGCCCTGGAGCGCAACCGCGGCCTGGCGACGGCCCGGACCATGAGCTTCTTCCACCTGGTCGAGGCCCGCGCGCACGCCAAGGCCGGCAACGCCCCCGCCTGCGGCAGCGCACTGTCCGCCGCCGAAGCCGCGCTGGACCGGGCCCGCCCGGGCGACCCCGACCCGACCTGGATCGACTTCTACGCCTACGACCGCCTCGCCGCCGACGCCGCCGAATGCTTCCGCGACCTCGGAGTGCCGTCCAAGGTCCGGCAGTTCACCCGCGAGGCACTGGCCCGCCCCACCGAGGGCTTCGTCCGCTCGCACGGCCTGCGGCTGATCGTCTCCGCGATGGCCGAGGCCGAGGCCGGCGACCTGGACGCGGCCGTCGCCGCCGGCGAGCGCGCCGTCGAGGTCGCCGGGCGGATCTCCTCGCACCGCAGCCGCGAGTACGTGGTCGAGTTGCTGCGCCGCCTGGAGCCCTACCAGAACGAGCAGCGGGTCAAGGAGCTCACCGAACGAGCCCGCCTGGTCCTCACCACCGGCTGAGGGGTACGGGCTTGAAGCACGACGTCCAGGTCCTGGTGGTCGGCGGCGGCATCGTCGGACTGTCCACCGCGTACGCGCTCACCCAGGCCCACCCCGGCACCACCGTCACGGTGCTGGAGAAGGAGAGCGCCCTCGCCCTCCACCAGACCGGACGCAACAGCGGAGTCGTCCACAGTGGCGTCTACTACCGGCCCGGCTCCCTCAAGGCCCGCTACGCCACCGAGGGCGCCCGCGAAATGGTCGAGTTCTGCCGCGACCAGGGCATCGCCCACGAAGTCACCGGCAAACTCGTCGTCGCCACCGAGGAGGCCGAACTCCCCCGCCTCGCCGCGCTCGCCGAACGCGGCCGGGCCAACGGCATCCCCCTGCTCGAACTCGACCCCGCCGGCATCCGCGAGCACGAACCCGAGATCACCGGCCTCGCCGGCCTGCACCTCGCCACCACCGGCATCTGCGACTACACCGCGGTCGCCCACCGCTACGCCGCCCTCGCGGGCGAACGCGGCGCCGAACTCCGGCTCGCCACCCCGGTCCTGGACATCGCCCGACGTGCCGACGGGGTCACCGTCACCACGCCCACCGGCGAGATCCGCTGCGCGGCGCTGGTCAACTGTGCCGGGCTCCACAGCGACCGGATCGCCCGGCTGGCCGGCGACGACCCCGGCGTCCGGATCGTCCCCTTCCGCGGCGAGTACTACGAACTCGCGCCCGCCCGCCGCGCACTGGTCCGCGGCCTGGTCTACCCCGTCCCCGACCCGGCGTTCCCGTTCCTCGGCGTCCACCTCACCCGCGGCGTCCACGGCGACGTCCACGTCGGCCCGAACGCCGTTCCGGCCCTGGCCCGCGAGGGCTACGACTGGCGCACCCTCAACCTCCGCGACCTCGCCGAGACGGTCCGCTTCCCCGGCACCTGGACGATCGCCCGCCGGCACTGGCGCTACGAACTCGGCGAACTCCACCGCTCCCTCTCCAAGCGCGCCTTCACCACCGCCGTCCGCCGCCTCCTGCCCGCCGTCACCGAAACCGACCTCCTCCCCACCGCCGCCGGCGTCCGCGCCCAGGCCGTCACCCGCGACGGCGCCCTCCTCGACGACTTCGCCTTCGCCGGCACCGGCCGCATCGTCCACGTCCTCAACGCACCCTCACCGGCGGCGACAGCCTCCCTGGCCATCGGCCGGGAGGTGGCCCGCCGGGCCGTGGCTGCAGCAGGGTGAGGGGAGCACCACCAGGGGCGCGGGCAGGTGGCACTCGCACTGGCTTCGCACCCGCCCGTGCCGAATTTTCGCCTCCCGTAGACTGGTGCGATTGTGACCTCCTCCGCCCCCAGCCCCCAGTTGCCCGCCTCGGCCCGGCTGTCCGCCGCTCCGGCGGCGTACCCCGCGCCGATGTACCCGCACAAGGCCACCGAGGCCCAGCACCGTGAGCAGCGGATCCGCAGTTTCCAGCCGCGTCGTGGTCGGATGACCAAGGCGCAGGCGGGTGCGCTGGACCGCGGCTGGGAGCGTTTCGGCCATGCCATCGACGGCACCCCGCTGGATCTGCCGGCGATGTTCGGCGGCCGACCGGTGACGCTGGAGATCGGCTTCGGGATGGGCGACACCACGGCCGCGATGGCCGCCGCCGACCCCTCGGCGGGGATCCTCGCGGCGGACGTCCACACCCCGGGCCACGGCAACCTGCTGCAGTTCCTGGAGCGGGACGGTTCGGAGAACGTCCGGCTCGCGGCGGGCGACGCGGTGATCCTGCTGCGCGACATGCTGCCGGACGCGTCGCTGGCGGGTCTGCGGGTGTACTTCCCGGACCCGTGGCCGAAGCCGAAGCACCACAAGCGCCGGCTGATCCAGGAGTCGTTCCTGGAGCTGGTGCTGCCGCGACTGGCCCCCGGCGCGCTGGTGCACTGCGCGACCGACTGGGAGCCGTACGCGGAGCAGATGCTCGCCGTCCTGGAGGCGTCGCCGGAGCTGGAGAACCTGCACCCGGAGGGCGACGGTTCGCCGTGGCTGGAGCCGGAGGACCACCCGGCGGCCAGCGTGCCGGGCTACGCGCCGCGCCCCGAGTGGCGCCCGGTGACCAAGTTCGAGCGGGCCGGCCTGGCCAAGGGCCACGTGGTGCACGACATCCTGTTCCGCCGCCGCTGAGACGCGTCACGGCCTGCCGAATCGTCCCTGCGGCGAATGAGGCTTCGCCGGGTGGCGGGCACGTTCCCGGTGAGGGTGGGCAGGGTAGGAACAACGGGGAGGCGGCGTCCGCCGTTTCGCCTTGCTGACGGACCGTCACCCCGGTCGTACGGATTGTTCTCGCCACTCCCCTGCGAGCGGAGCATTCCCCTACGCTTCTGCGGGTGAGCAGTCCGCCCGGCGGCAAGGCCTCCCCCAGCCTGCCTGTAGGGGCCGCCGCCATGGCCGCCGATCCGCCGCCGTCCCCCACCGGTGCCCGATCGTTCCCGGATCCGGGGGCGCACCGGTCCGGTGGGCTGTCCCGGATGCGGTTGTCGGCGGTCGGGCGGATTCCGGGCCAGCGCGGCGCCCGCGCGGTGCGGGCCGTTCCGTCGTTGGCGCGCCGGTTGTGGCCGTTGCGGCGGCCGGCGGTGTCCTCGGCGGTGGTGGCGCTGGCGTTGGCCGGGTCGGGGGTGCTGATCCTGCACCTGGTGCAGCGTCAGACCGGGACGGCCGGGTTGCTGGTGGGTCTGGGGCTGGCGCTGCTGCCGTTGCCGTTCGTGCTGGGGTCGCTGGCGTGGCTGAACCAGACCGCACGGGTGCCGATCCGGCACACGCTGTTCTGTCTGGCGTGGGGGGCCTGTGCGGCGACCACGGTGGCGATCCTGGCGAACGGCTGGGCGAGCGATTTCCTGATCGCCCACCGGGGCGCGCGCGGGGAGACCTGGGGCTCGGAGTTCGCGACGCCGCTGATCGAGGAGGTGGCGAAGGGCTCGGCGCTGCTGATGCTGCTGCTGCCGTTGCGGCGGCAGCACGGCGAGCCCGCCCGGCCCCCCGGCCGCCTGCGGCGGTTGCGGCGGCGGCTGCGACGCCGACGGGGCGCCCCGGAGCGTCCGGCGGCACTGTTCCGGCCGGCGCCGGCCGGGCGGCAGCGGGCCCGTTCACGGCCGCGCACGCTGGCGGCGGGGGCGGTGCTGGGCGGGGTGACGGCGTCCGGGTTCGCGTTCACCGAGAACGCGCTCTACCTGGGTCGGGCGTTCACCGCGGACCGGCAGGCCCGGCTGGACGCGATCGGGCTGGGACGGATGCCGAGCCTGCGGGACTTCGACGGGACGGTGCACACCTTCGTGCTGCGGGCGCTGCTGTCGCCGTTCGCGCATCCGCTGTTCACCGCGCTGGCCGGCATCGGTCTCGCGGTGACGCTGACCACCGGCCGCCGTTGGGCGGCCCGGCTGGGCGCTCCGGCGGGTCTGCTGCTGGCGATGGGCCTGCACGGGGTGTGGAACGCGGCGGCCGGGCTGGGCACCGACGGTTTCCTGCTGGTGTACGGCCTGGTGATGGTGCCGTGCTTCGCGGCGCTGGTCTGTTTCGCGGTGTGGGCTCAGACGCGTCGCACCCGCCAACCCACCGGCCCCGGCTGACCCGCGCACCGACCCGCGCACCGGCCCCGGCTGACCTGCACGGGTCTCCAGGGAAACGGATTTCCCTTTCCGGTGGGACTCACGTAGAGTCGTGTTCACCGACGCGGGGTGGAGCAGCTCGGTAGCTCGCTGGGCTCATAACCCAGAGGTCGCAGGTTCAAATCCTGTCCCCGCTACTCAGTAGCAACGAAGGGCCCGGAGGCATCGCCTCCGGGCCCTTCGTCGTACCGGCGGAGATTCTTGGCGAATAAATCCGTTGCCCGCTTCGGCGGGGGTGCCTACGCTGGCGGCACACTGAAAGGAGGTGATCCTGAGTTGAGTTCTTTCAGGATGCGTGAGGTGGCTGCTCGCTAGAGCCGCCCCTGCCTGTGCAGTGGTGAGGCCGTTCGGCCTCCGGCTCAGGCTAATTCCCAGCAGTCACCCGGCCCGTGGGCTCACCGGTACATCCCCGGTGCCTCGATCGCCGTCCCCGTTCCAGCGGGGCCCGGCCCGAGGAAGCAGCCCACGGGCCGTCTGCGTTCTCCGGGGGCTTTTCAGGGGCGCTTCGGCGGGAAGCCGTGACGGCGGGCCAGGGCCGCGACGGCGAGGACGGGCAGCAGCAGGGCGAGCGCGAACCAGGGGAAGGCGCCGGGGCCGGCCAGGTCGAGCAGGAGTCCGCCGACGGCGCCGCCGAGGCCCATCGCGGTGTTCCAGGTGGCGACCAGCAGGGTCTGGGCGCGGTCGCCGCCCGCGTCGGCGGCGGCGGTCTGGAACAGCGGGGGAACGGCGCCCCAGCCGAGGCCCCAGAGTGCGGCGGCGAGCAGCACCAGGGGTGCGGCGGGTGCGGGCAGCAGCAGGAGCCCAAGGGCGGCGAGGACGGCGGCGGTGGCGGCGAGCGTGAGGTGGCGCAGCCGCCGGTCGACCAGGGCGCCGGTGACGGCGAGTCCGACGACCGAGGCGATGCCGAGGACCAGCAGCACCAGGTCGCGGCGGTCGGTCAGGCCGTAGTCGTCGAGCAGCGCGGCGATGTAGGTGTAGAGCACGTTGTGGGCGAGGACGAACGCGGCGACCACGAACAGCACGGGTCGGACGCCGGGCAGCCGCAGCACGCCGAGGAGGGGTTCGGCGCGGCCGGAGCGCCGGCCGGGGGCGCCGGGGACGGCGGCGGCGATCCACACCAGCAGGGCGGCGGCCAGGACGGCGACCAGTCCGAAGGTGGGCCGCCAGCCGATCAGCCGGCCGGACCAGGTGCCGAGCGGGATGCCGAGGGAGAGTGCGAGCGGGACGCCGATGCCGGTGACGGCGATCGCCCGGCCGTGCAGTTGCGGTGGCGTCAACCGGCGGGCGTAGCCGACGAGTTCGGCCCAGATCGCGGCGACGGCGACGCCGCCGGCGATCCGGGCGGCCATGGTGAGCGGGTAGGACGGGGAGAGTGCGGTGACGGCGTTGGCGACCAGCAGGACGGCGACGGCGGCGAGCACCAGGCGCTTGCGGTTCCAGCGGGCGGTGGCCCGGGCGAGCGGGATCGCGGAGAGCCCGGTGGCGAGGGCATAGCCGGTGAGCGACTGGCCCATCGCGGATTCGCCGACCCGCAGGTCGTGGGCCATCTCGGGGAGGACGCCGGCGGGCAGTGCCTCGGTGACGATGCCCAGGAAGGCGGCGGTGGCGAGGGCCAGCAGAGGGGACCAGCGCAGGCCATGACTGCTGGTCACGGGCGTGGCAGGGGAAGGAAGTCGGGTGCGGGTCGCGGTCATGCCGCTATCCTCGAACCCTCACATCGATGTGAAGGTCAAGTCCTTCCGACGGGCGGGAGAAGCGGATGCGGATCGGTGAACTGGCGGACCGGGCGGGAGCCTCGCCCCGGCTGCTGCGCTACTACGAGGAGCAGGGCCTGCTGAAGCCGGAGCGTTCGGCGAACGGCTACCGGGAGTACGACGACGCGCTGGTGGAGCGCGTCCGGCAGATCCGTTCGCTGCTGGACTCGGGCCTGTCCACCCGCACCATCCGGGAGGTGCTGCCCTGCCTGACGAGCGGCCAGTACCACGTCCGCGGCGCCACCCCGGAGACGCTGGCCGCGCTGGAGCACGAGCACCGGCAGCTGACCGACCGGGTGGAGTGCCTGTCCCGCAGCCGGGACGCGGTGGGCGCCTACCTGCGCGCGGTGCGCTCGTTGCGGGACGCTCCCGGGCCGGCCGAGGCCTGCTGACGGGCCCTCATCGGGGCGGGTGCAGCAGCAGGATGCGGTGGTCGGGGGTGGTGGTCAGCACCCGGTTGGCGATCCCGTGGTGGCGGAGCGCCGCGCGGAGTTCGGTGAGGTGCGGGCAGCGGCTGCCGGTGTGGTCGTGGAGCGGGAAGATCCGGACCTCGCCGTCGGGTGCGGTGACCCGGGCGAGTTCGCGCAGGGCCCGGAACTGGTCGGCGGGGGTGAACAGCGCCGGGTAGGCGAAGACCAGGTAGGAGCTGAGGGTGAGGGCGAAGCTGCCGTCGGCGAACGGGAGTCGGGGCAGCGCGGCGGCCGGGTAGTGCCCGGGGTGGGCGGCGGCGTCGGCCACGAACAGGCGGCGGGCGCGGTCCCAGCTGCGCAGGTACTTGTCGGGGCGGCGCCGGCCGTGCCGGCCGCGGGGAAGGTGGTGGGCGGGGTCGCGGCGGATGGCGCCGGCCATGGTGTCGCGGCCGGCGGCGGCGAGTTCGGCGAGGCGGCGCGGGCCGAGCGCGTAGCCGGGGTCGGCGGCGACCACCTCGCAGCCGAGCGCGCGGGCCTCGGCGGCGAACGCGGCGGCCCCGCCGGGGCAGTCCAGCAGCGGGCCGGGCAGGCGGCTCAGGTCGGCGCGGGTGAGGCCGAAGTAGCCGCAGTATTCGTCGAGCGGCCGGGAGCTGATCAGCACGGGCGGGGCGGCCGGCCCGCGCCGGTGTGCGGGGCGGGTGCTGCTGACCGGGCACATCGGCGGTCCTCCGGACGTCCGACGGGCCCGGGGTGCGGCCCGGGCCCGTGGTCATCCGACCACGGGCCCGGCGGTGTCGCATGTTCAGCGGCCGGCCAGCAGGGCGCGGGCGGCGAGGCGGTTGGCGCCGTTGAGGGCGTGGACCAGCTGCGGGGTGAGCAGGACGAGGAGCAGGCCGATCAGGCTGACGCCGGCGATCTGGAACGGCGAGGTGAGGTCGTAGACGTGGTGGACGCCGTGCGAGTCCGTCCAGTTGGCGACCCGGTAGCCGTCCCAGTCGGTGTAGCGGCCGAACACCCACTGGTAGGCGGGGAACAGCAGGAGCGCCCAGCCGACGGTGAAGAAGACGGTGGAGAGCGCGAAGCTGAGGATCGCCCAGGGGAACATGACGAACTGGTAGAGCGCGCCCTTCCAGCCGACCGGGTCGGCGAGCCGGGCGGTGATCGCGCCCCAGACGCCCTCCCGGCGGGCCGTCACCTCGCGCGGGTCGGGCAGGTCGAGGTCGAGCATGGTGCGGAGCCGGAAGCGTTCGGCGGCGCCGAAGCCGCGGCCGGCGATCGTCAGCAGGGCGAGCACGGGCAGGCCGAGCATGGTGACGGCGAGGCCGAGGCCGGTGCTGAACAGTGTGACGACGACGGAGAAGCCGAGTATGGCGACGGGCAGGCCGCTGAGCGCGAAGCCGAGCTCCCGGAAGCCTGCCCGGGAGATCGGGGCGCGCCAGAACCCGGGCCGGATGGAGTGGTCGCCGGTGGTGGCACGGTACGCAGCGGTGGACATCCGCGGTCCTTCGGTGGTCGGGGTCGGCACCGCCGGTCGGCGGCGCCGGGCACCCTTCAAAGGTGCCGCACCGGGCCCGGTCGCCGGTATGAGGCCTGCTGCCGAGTTCGGGGTGGGGTTATCCCCCGGCTCCGGGGGTGGCCAGGGCCCGCCATTCGGGGGCGAGCAGCGAGTACTGGAGGGCGTCGTGCCAGCTGCCGCCCCAGTGGGACTCGGCGCGGATCCGGCCCTCGTACCGGAAGCCCGCCCTGACCAGCACCCGGGCGGCGGCCGGGTTGGCCGGGTCGGTGCGGGCGAACAGCCGGTGCAGGCCGAGGGTGTCGAAGCCGAGCGCGCACAGCAGCGCGGTGACCTCCCCGGCGTGGCCGCGGCCCCAGGTGTCGGGGCGCAGCGCGCAGCCGAGTTGGGCGGCGTGCTCGCCCTCGCGGGTGAGGGCGGCCTGGCCGATCGACTCGCCGGCGGCGTCGTCGACGGCCAGCCGGTAGTGCTGCCGGGGTTCCGCTTCGGCCTCGTCGAGGTAGAGCTCGATCTGGTCGGCGCACTCCTCGAAGTCGGCGGCGTCGAACGGGAGATGGCGGACGGTCCGGGGGTCGCCGTGGACGGCGTGCAGCGCGGCGACCTCCTCGGGGGTGTGGCGGTACTCCCGCAGGGTGAGCCGGGGGCCGGTCAGCCGGACGGTTTCCATGGCGCCCGACCCTACCGGGCGGCCCCGCGCGGACCGGCTACCGTACCTGGGTGGACGACGAAGACCTGCACCTGCTCCCCCGTACCCGAGCCGCCGACCTGCTGGAGTGGGCCGCCGAGGAGGGTTTGGAGGCGGTACCCGAGCCCGCGGTGCGAACCGTCCTGACGCTGCTGGAGCTGGGCGGCGCCCGGATGCACGACGGTTTCCCGGAGCTGACCTCGCCGGTGCTGGAGCACCTGCTGTACGAGCAGCTGCACCTGTACGTCCAGCCGGACGGCGACGCCCGGGCGTACCCGGCGGCGGTGCAGCTGCTGATCGAGTGGCAGCGGGCGGCGCGGCGGCTGAACGCCAAGCGGCTGGAGAAGCTGCGCGAGGAGACCGACTGGCAGGGCGAGGTGCTGGTGGGCTCGCTGCTGCTCCGGTCCGACCTGCTGACCTGGCCCCGGCTGTACACCCTGCTGCTGCGCGCGGACGGCGTGCCGGTGGAGGACCTCGACCGGGTGCGGGGCTGGCTGGAGGAGTTCCGGGCGCTGGACGTCGAGGAGCGCTTCGCCGCGTACGAGCGGGTGCCGGGCGTGGAGCCGGACGGCGGCTGGGGCCCGGAGCGGGCGCTGCTGGTCGGGGTGTCCACGGACGGCGCGCGCCGGCTGCTGGAGCAGGGCCTGATGCGGCGCAGCTACCGCAACCTGGCGGAGCTGACCGCCCGGGGTCTGCCGATGCCGGACGAACTCGCCGGGGAGTTCGAGGAGTTCGAGGAGGCGGTGGCACAGGCCGCGATCGACCTGTGCGGCGAGTGGACGGTACCGGGGCTGGCCCGGCTGCTGCTGGAGGAGTTCCCGGAGCTGGCCCCCGAGGTGTACTGAGGGCTCCGGCCCGTCGGGTCCGCCGTTCGGAGGACCCGGGGATCGTCCTGATGATCCATCGGCCGTGGCCGTCCGGACGATCCGCGGGGCGGGGCCGCCGGGCCAGGGTGGAGCCATGGACATCGTGACTCCCGCCGGCGCCGCCGCGGCCGGCCTGTGCCCGTCGTTCCGGCGGGTCGCCGCCCTGGCCGCCGCGTTCTGGTCGGCGGGCTTCGCCCTGGTGCACCTGTACTGGCTGCTGGGCGGCCGGGCCGGGCGGCCTGTCGGTGCTGGACAACACGCCGCTGCTGGTGATCGACGTCGTCGCGACACCGCTGTGCGCGGCGGCCGCTGCCCTGGCGCTGGTGCGGCCGTGGGGCGGGCGGCTGCCGGCCCGCAGCTGCTGTGGGCCGCGCGGGGCACGGCGGTGGTGCTGATCGTGCACGCCGCGCCGTCCGTGCCGGACCGGGCGGCGCTGGCGGCCGGTCACCGCTCGGTGGCGGAGCCGGCCGCGACGGCCCGCTTCGCGACACTGCTGTACGAGCCGTTCTTCCTGGCCGGCGGGGTGCTGTTCGGGTGCGCGGTGTTCGGCCGCCGACTCCTGCCGGGAGACGACGGCCGTCGGTGAGCGCGGGAGTTACGGCTGCAGGCCGAGCTGCTGGAGCCAGGGCAGCGGGTCGACCGGGGCGCCGCCGCCGGGGCGGACCTCCAGGTGCAGGTGCGGGCCGGTGACGTTGCCGGTGGCGCCGACCGCGCCGAGCACGGCGCCGGGGGCGACCGGGCCGGAGGCGGTGACGATCCGGGAGAGGTGGCAGTACCAGAGTTCGGTGCCGTCGGGGAGGGTCTGGATGACCCGGTAGCCGTAGGGGCCGGACCAGCCCGCCGAGGTGACGGTGCCTCCGGCGACGGCGGCGACGGGGGTGCCGGTGCGGGCGGCGAAGTCCAGGCCGGTGTGCAGGTGCGCCCAGTGCGAGCCGGCCTGGGCGAAGTGCGCGGTCAGCTGGTAGCCGGCCACCGGCAGGGTGTGCGCGTCCCGTTCGGCCTCGGCCTGCTGGGCGGCGCGCTTGGCCTCGGCGTCCTGGGCGGCGGCGAGCCGGGCGGATTCGTCGGCGGAGGTGCGCTGGCCGTCGGCCTGCTGCTGGATGCGGGCGGCGAGGGCGAGGCCGGGGTCGGCGGCGAGCAGTCCGTCGGAGACCTCGTCGGCGGCGGTGACGGGCACCGGGGCGGCGGCCTGCGCGGGGGCGGCGGCGAGTCCGGTGGCGCTGAGCGCGGCGGTCATCGCGGTGACGCCCAGCAGGGGCGCGCCGGCGCGGGACTGACGGGGCAGCCGGTGCCGGGCGGCTTCCGGCTCGACCGGGTGGTCGAGCAGCTGGGTGCCGGTGCTCTCGGTGTAGGTCGACGCCACGGGGGCGTGCTCCTTCCTTCCCTGCCGCCGACCGGGTTAGCTGACGGGTTCGGAGGTGGAAGGTCTCCTACGGTCGGGCCCAGGGCCGTCCCGATTCACCCCGGTGGAACGTGGTTCCCCGGCTCCTGGGACGCCCCGAAGGGTGTGCCCAAGTGGATTAGGCGTGGCGCACGGTGCCGCATGGTTACGGCGTTGCCGACCGCGCTGCGTTATCAAACGTTAATCCTATGGACCCCATGATTCCAAGCTCCTCCCGGGAGACGGTGAAGATTTCCTGACGCCCTATGGGCGATTTATGACGATTCACCAGGCCGTACCTGACGGATGGTGACCGCACGGTTGAGTATCCGTACTCACGCCCCGCTCCCGGGCCGGCGCGACCCTGATGCCATGACCGCAACCGTGCCGCACCGGACCACCGCCGCCTACTTCCTGCAGGCCGCCGCCTCCTTCGCGCTGGCCGCCATCGCCCTCACCATCGGGATCGCCTACCTGCCGGTGAGCGCCTGGATGCGCGCCTTCCTCGCCGTCGGCGTGCTGTACGTGATCACTTCCGCGTTCACGCTGGCCAAGGTGGTCCGGGACCGCCAGGAGGAGGGCGCGATCACCAGCCGGGTGGACCAGGCCCGGCTGGAGAAGCTGCTCGCCGAGCACGACCCGTTCAAGATGGAGAACATCTGACGACCCGGCCGGCCGCCCCGCTTGACGGCTAAGGCTATTAGCCTTAGCTTTATGGCTATCGGCAGTCGGTCGGGCCTCCAGCGCCCGGCGCACCGCACCCGCCCGCCCAGGAGGCCCACCATGAGCAGCACCCTCGGCACCACCCGGTACCTCGACGTCACCGGCGGCCGGATCGCCTACGACGACACCCCCGGCGACGGCGTCCCGGTGGTCCTGCTGCCCGGCATGCTCGACAAGCGCGCCGCCTACCGGCACCTCGTCCCGCTGCTGACCGCCGCCGGACACCGGGTGATCACCATGGACCTGCGCGGCCTCGGCGAGTCCTCCACCGGCTTCACCGACCACTCCCCCGCCGCGATCGCCGAGGACCTGGTCGCCCTGCTCGACCACCTCGACCTGCGCGGCGCCGTCCTGGCCGGCAGCTCGTACACCGGCGCCACGGTGGTCCGCACGGCCGGACTCGCCCCCGGGCGCACCGCCGGGGTGGTGCTGATCGACGCCTTCATCGAGAACCTCCCGCTGAACGGCTTCCAGAAGGCGATGTTCGGGCTGGCCGCCCCGCTGGTGTCCGCCTTCCCGGGCCTGTGGAGCGCGCTGCAGAAGTTCTACTACCCGACCGAGCGACCCGCCGACTTCGACGCCTACCGGGCCGGCCTCGCCGAGATGCTGCGCGAGCCCGCCCGCAAGGCCGCGCTGCGCGGCTACCTCAAGGGCGACTCCGCGCCGGTCGGCTGGTGCGAGGCCGTCGAGGTCCCCGCGCTGGTGCTGATGGGCAGCAAGGACCCCGACTTCCCGGACCCCGGGCTGATCGCCGACCGGCAGGCCGCCGCGCTGCGCGGCCGTAGGGTGATGATCGAGAACGCCGGCCACTACCCGATGGCCAGCCACCCGCAGGCGGTCGCCGACGCCCTGCTCCCCTTCCTGAACGAGGTCGCCCGCTGATGGCCCGCGCCGGACTCTCCCCCACCGCGGTGGTGGACCACGCCCTCGACCTGATCGACGCCCAGGGCGCCGAGACGCTCACCCTGGCCGCCGTCGCCGCCAGGGCCGGGGTCGCCACCCCCTCGCTGTACAAGCACGTCGCCGGGGGCCTGCCCGAACTGCGCCGCCTGGTCGCCGTCCGCACCCTCGACGACCTCACCGACCACCTGGCCGCCGCCGTCCTCGGCCACTCCCGCGACGAGGCGGTCGCCGCCCTGCTCACCGCGTACGCCGGGTACGCCACCGGGTTCCCGCGGCGCTACGCCGCACTGCCGCAGGCCCCCGACCCCGATCCGGAGCTCACCGCGGCCGGCGAGCGGCTGGTGAACGTGCTGTTCGCCGTCCTGCGCGGGTACGGCCTGGAGGGGTCCGAGGCGGTGCACGCCGCGCGCACGCTGCGTGCCGTGGCCCACGGGTACGCCTCGTTGACCACGGCGGGGGCGTTCCAGCTCGCCGAGGGCCGGGACGTGACGCTGGAGCGGCTGATCGGGGTCGTGGTCGACGGCCTCGCCGACTGGCCGGGCGGGCGGACGGCGTGACCTGAGGGGGGTCGGGCGCGTTCTACCCGGTATGAAGAAGCGCAGCCTGCTCGCCTTTGCCTCGCTCGCCGTCGGCGTGGTCGCCTCGCTCACCGCGCCCAGCGCGGCGCACGCCACCCACGAGCACGCGGGCGGCACCACCCCGCACACCGACACCCTCTCCGCCCCGGACCGGCCGCTCGCCGAGAACGTCCAGGAGGACGGCACGCCCGCCTGACAGCAGCCCCACCTGCGCACACGCCCCCCGTGCGCGCCCCTCCACACCTTTTCGCAACCGGTCCACCACCGTTCTGTCACCACCGGTGCGTAACACTGTCCTTCGGTCGGGAAGTCATACCGCGTAGAGAACTTCCACGGTGTGACCGACAAGCACGGAGGACAGCGCAATGTCGCAGGCGACTCAGCACACCCGCACGGGACTGATCCCCGCTCCGCGGACCGCCCCGGACGGGTCGGCGCCCGTTGCGCGGGCCGTCGAGCCCCGGCCGGAGCGGTGGGGGGCGGTGCTGGCCCGCTGCTCCGCGGTGGCCCGGGGGCTGCGCTCGCTGCGGCCGGTGGCGGCGAAGGAGCAGCCGTCGTACGGCGAGGTCGACGGCCAGTAGTCATCGCCCGTCGAATGTGACGGAGGGTGAACTTCGGTCGGTCAATGGCATGTTGCCTTCCGGCCATCGGCCGGTCGATTTTCGGACATCCGGCCCTGCTGGTTCTGTCCGATATTGGCGCGCTCTGAACAGCAATGCTTCGATCAGTTCATACGGAAGTAGGAAGTCCACCCTAGAATTCGCGCGTGACGACCACTCAATGGTGCTTGGCAGCAGCCGCATTGCTCGCTCTTCTCGCTCTCGCGGCCACCGCTCGGTCCCGCGCCGTCACCCGAACCCTGCGCGGCCGGCTGGCCGACGCCGAGGACGAACTCGCCGCCGCCCGTGACCGGCTGGCCGCCGAGCTGGCGGACCGTCAGGCCGGTGCCGAATCGGTTCTGCGCGAGCAGGAGATGAACGCGGCCACCCACCGCGCCTTTCTCAGCGTGGCCCGCCGCATCCTGGTGATGGCGCACGACCAGCAGGCCGGTCTGGACGAGATGGAGCGCACCCACGACGACCCGGTGCTGCTCGAAGGCCTGCTGCGCGCCGACCACGCGGCCGCCCAGCAGGCCCGGCTCGCCCAGACCCTGGCGGTGCTCTGCGGCTCCCGCGCGGGCCGGCACTGGCCGGAGCCGGTCTCGCTGGAGGACGTGGTGCGCGGCGCCCAGTCGCGCATCCTGCCGTTCCAGCGGGTGGTCGTGCACAGCCGGGTCGACACCGCCGTCCTCGGTGCCGCCGCGGAGGCGCTGATCCACGCGGTGGCCGAACTGCTCGACAACGCCACCCGCTACTCGCCGCCCAGCTCGCAGGTCTACGTCACGCTGATGCCGGTCCACAACGGCGCGGTGATCGAGATCGACGACTGCGGCGTCGGCATGACCGAGGTGACGGTCGCCAAGGCGGGCGCGGCGCTGTCCGGCGGCGGTTCGCTGGAGGTGTCCCGGATCGGCGAGGTCCCGCAGCTGGGCCTGGCCGCGGTGGGCCGGCTCGCCGAGCAGTACGGCTTCCGGGTCACCATCAACTCCGCGCCCTCGCCGTACGGCGGTGTGCGGGTGGTCGTGCTGCTGCCGTCCGCCCTGCTCACCGATCCGCTGTCGGTGCCCGTGAGCCTCCCGCGCACCGAGCCGACGCCGGCCGCGGCCGCCGCGGCCGCCGCGGTCTCCCGTCCGGCCGTCGTCGCCGCGGACCCCGGCCGGCCGTCCGTTCCCACGCAGGGCGGCACCCTGCCGCGGCGGGTCAACCGCCGCAGCAGCGCCCCGCAGCAGACCGAGTCCCGGGCCGAGGAGCAGCCCGCGCCACCGCCGCGCTGTGCGCGCGAGGCGCAGACGTTCATGTCGCTGTTCCAGGCCGGGACCGCCAGCGGCCGTTCGGCCGCCCAGCAGGACCGGCGGTCCGACCAGGACCGCCACGACGAATTCCCCGCTTCCCCCCAACTTCCCCGGCGCGCAGGAGAATCCCATGACCGCAACCCCTGATCTCGGCTGGCTGCTGACCGACATCGTCGCCGTTCCAGAGGTCCAGCACGCCGTCGTGGTGTCCAACGACGGCCTGGAGATGGGCCGCAGCCCGAAGATCGGCCGGGACGACGCCGAGCGGCTGGCCGCCGCCTGCTCCGGACTGCAGTCGCTGTCCCGGGGCGTGGCGCAGGGCTTCGGCGACGGCCCGACCCGGCAGATCATCATCGAGTTCGGCGGCGGATACCTGTTCGTGGTCGCCGCCGGCGCCGGGACCCACCTGGCGGTGCTGGCCACCGAGGCCGTGGACGCGGGCCTGGTGGCCTACCAGATGCAGACGCTGGTCGAGCGGATCGGCAGCCACCTGACCGCGGCACCGCGGCAGGAGCACGCCACCGCCGGGGACGTGCGGTGAGGCGGGGGCCGGTTCGGCCTTACGTGATCACCGGCGGCCGCAGTCGGGCCAGCCGGAACGTGCTGGAGTTCGAGAGCCTGGTGCGGACCGTGCCGGGGGCCGCGGTCGACCGTACGGCCTTGAACCGCGAACAGCAGGCGATCCTCGGGCTCTGCCGGGAACTGCTGTCGATAGCCGAGGTGGCCGCCCACCTCGGCCTGCCGATCAGTGTGCTGAAGGTGCTGGTCGGCGATCTCTTGGACCTCGGGGCCGTGCAGGTCCTGCCGCCGGTGCGGCAGGCCGAGCAGGTCCCGCTCGCACTGCTCGAGGAGGTGCTGGTTGGCCTCCGTCAGCTCCGTTGAGCCGACCTATCTGCCGTCCACCGTCCAGGGGGCGGTCAAGATCCTGGTCACCGGCCCGTTCGGGGTCGGCAAGACCACGCTGGTCGGTGCGCTGAGCGAGATCGCTCCGCTGCGCACCGAGGAGACCATGACCGCGGCCGGCGCCGGGGTGGACGACCTGACGGGCCGTCCGCAGAAGACCACCACCACGGTGGCGCTGGACTTCGGGCGGATCACCCTCAACCAGCACCTGGCGCTGTACCTGTTCGGCACGCCCGGCCAGCAGCGGTTCTGGCCGCTGTGGGAGGACCTGTCGCGCGGCGCGCTGGGCGCGATCGCGCTGGTGGACTCCCGGCGGATCGAGGAGTCCTTCGACATCCTCGGCCTGCTGGAGGAGCACCGCATCCCGTTCGCGGTGGCGGTCAACGTCTTCCCCGACACCCCCGCCTACCCGGACGAGGAACTGCGGGCCGCCCTCGACCTGCTGCCCGACGTCCCGATCCTGGCCTGCGACGTCCGCGACCAGGACGCCGCGCACCAGCTGCTGGTCGACTTCGTCGACCACCTGCGGGCCGCCGCCGAGGAGCTCTCATGACCGTCCCCGACCACCGGGCGGCCACCGGCTGCCCGTACACCGGCTCCCAGGGCTCCGCGCTCTACGGGGCGGCGGTCGCCGAGAACCCGCACAGCCTGTACGCCCGGCTGCGCGCGCAGCACGGCCCGGTCGCGCCGATCGAGCTGGAGCCCGGCGTCGAGGCCTGGCTGGTCCTCGGCTACCAGGAGCTGCTCGAACTGACCCGCAACGAGCAGCTGTTCTCCAAGGACTCGCGGCGCTGGCGGGTGCAGCGCGAGGGCCGGCTGCGGGTCGACTCGCACCTGATCCCGATGACCATGTGGCGCCCCACCCTGCAGAGCATGGACGGCGCCGCCCACCACCGGCTGTCCACCGCGATCGCCGACACGCTGGCGAAGATCGACCACCAGCAGCTGCGCGAGACCACCGAGGAGGCCGCGCTCGCGCTGATCGAGAGCTGGGGCCCCGACGGCACCGCCGACCTGGTCACCCAGTTCACCCGGCGGCTCCCGCTGCTGGTGTTCACCCGGCTGCTCGGCCTGCCCCCGGAGGACGGTCCGCGCCTGGTCGGGCTGATCACCGCCCTGGTCGACAGCAGCAAGGACTCGCAGCGCGCCGCCGCCGAGTTCTTCGGCCTGCTGATGGACCTGGTGATCAGCCGTCGCACGCAGCCCGGCGCCGACCTGGTGTCCTGGCTGCTGGCCCACCCGGCCGGGCTCAGCGACGAGGAGATGGTGCACAACCTGATGGTGATGCTGGTGGCCGGCAACGAGTCGTCCATCAACTGGATCGGCAACGCCGTCCGGCTGCTGCTCACCGACCGCCGCTTCCGCACCACCCTGACCGGCGGCCGGGCGACCGTCGCGGACGCCCTCGACGAGGTGCTGTGGCGCGACCCGCCGGTGCAGAACTTCCCCGGCCGGTGGGCGGTCTCCGACACCATCCTGGGCGGCCAGTACATCAGCGCCGGCGACATGCTGGTGCTCGGCCTGGCCGGCGCCAACGACGACCCGTCCGCGCACGGGCCGGACGGCATCGCCGGCAACCGGGCGCACCTGGCCTGGGGCGCGGGGCGGCACGTCTGCCCCGCGCAGGACCCGGCCCGGCTGATCGTCGAGACCGCGATCGAGACCCTGCTGCACTGTCTGCCGGACCTCCAGCTCGCCATCCCCGCGCACGAGTTGACGTGGCGCCCGTCGCCCTGGTCGCGCGCCCTGGTCAGCCTGCCGGTGCTGTACAGCGCCTTCGTCCCGCCCCGCACCGCCACGCCCGAGAGGACCGCATGGACACCGCAGACCAGCTCCAGCCCGTCAGACTCGACCCCGTCGGGGCCGACCAGCACGCCGAGAACGAGCGGCTCCGCGCCAACGGACCGGCCACGCTGGTGGAGCTACCTGGTGGAGTGGTGGTCTGGGCGATAACCCACCACGACACCCTCCAGGAGCTGCTCGCGGACCCACGGGTCGGCAAGGACGCCAAGCACTGGAACCTGTACCGGGAAGGCCGGCTGCCCGAGGGCTGGCCGCTGATGACCTTCATCACCGTCCCCGGCATGACCACCTCCGACGGCGCCGACCACCGCCGCCTGCGCGGCCTGGTCTCGCAGGCGCTCACCCCGCGCCGGATCGCCGAACTGGCCCCCGCCATCGAGCAGCGGGTGGCCCGCCTGCTGGACGGCGTCGCCGACCTCGAAGGCGACTTCGACCTGCGCACCCACTTCGCCTACCCGCTGCCCATGCAGGTGATCGGCGAACTCCTCGGCCTGGCCGAGGAGCAGCAGGGCCTGCTGCACGAACTCTCCAACACCCTGGTCAGCTCCTCCGCCATCCCCGGCGCCGGCGCGGCCGCCGCCCGCAACCTGGCCGGACTGCTCGCCCAGGTCGCCGCCGCGAAGCGGGCCGAGCCCGCGAACGACCTGACCACCGCGCTGATCGCCGCCCGCGAGGAGCAGGACCGCCTCAGCGAGGCCGAACTCATCGGCATCCTCATGCAGTTGGTGGTGGCCGGCCACGAGACCACCCTCAACCTGATCTGCAACGCGGTGCGCGCCCTGCTCGCCAACCCCGACCAGCTGGCGCTCGTCCTCGACGGCACCGTCTCCTGGTCCGCGGTGGTCGAGGAGACGCTCCGCTACGACGGCCCGGTCGGCCAGTTCCCGATGCGCTACGCGCTGGAGGACATCCAGGTCGGCGACGTGCTGATCCGCCGCGGCGAGGCGATGCTCGCCTCGTACGCCGCCGCGGGCCGCGACGACCGCCACTACGAGGACCCGAACCGCTTCGACCTGACCCGGGAGAACAACCGGCACCTGGCGCTCGGGCACGGGCCGCACTTCTGCATCGGCTCCTCGCTGGCCCGGCTGGAGGCCGAGACGGCGCTGCGCGAGCTGTTCGCCCGTCACCCCGGCCTGCGGCTGGCCGACGGCGCGGACCCGCGGCCGATCGCCTCCTTCGTCAGCAACAGCGTCAGCACCCTGCTGGTGCGCACCTCCTGACGTTCCCCCGGGGCCGTCCTCGCCGGGTCACCGCACGTGACCGGGCGGGGGCGGCCCTCGTTCTACCAGCCATGAACAAGCTCACCGCGCTCGCCGCCCTCTCCCTCTCCGGCCTCGCCCTCGGCGCGACCCCGGCCTACGCCGACGCTCCGATCATTCAGGTCAGCGGCCTCGACGAGGTCCACGGCATGGACAACGGCTACCTCGACGGCATGCCCCCCGCCACCGAGCTCTGCCACCGCGACCTCGCGAACTACCCGATCGTGGGCGAGACGGTCGACCGCACGACGGGGGTGTGCGAGGCGCTCGGCAAGACACTGGACCGGCGGTAGGCGCAGGCGGGTGCGGGAGCAGGGGCCCCACGCGCCCCTGTTTTCGCGCCTGTCTGCGTTCCACGCCCGTTTTCACCCGATATGTTCGGCTCGTCCGAAACGTCTCGTGGCATGAGGTGATCCCGTGGGCAGCGTGGCCGACCAGATGGTGGAAGTGCTTCAGCAGGCGGGGGTCGAGCGGGTCTACGGGGTGGTGGGGGACAGCCTGAATCCGGTGGTGGACGCGATTCGGCGGGCCGAGGGGATTTCCTGGGTGCACGTCAGGAACGAGGAGGCGGGGGCGTTCGCGGCGGCGGCCGAGGCCGAGCTGACGGGGCGACTGGCGGTCTGTGCGGGGAGTTGCGGGCCGGGCAACACCCATCTGATCCAGGGCCTGTACGACGCGCACCGCAGTGGCGTTCCGGTGCTGGCGCTGGCGTCGCACATTCCGTCCGCGCAGATCGGGACGGGGTTCTTCCAGGAGACGCATCCGGAGCGGGTGTTCACCGACTGCAGCGGCTGGTGCGAGTTGCTGTCGAGCCCGGCGCAGTTGCCGCGGCTGTTGCGGGTGGGCATCCAGCACGCGCTGGGGGCGCGCGGTGTCGCGGTGCTGGCGTTCCCGGGCGATGTCGCGGCGCTGGCGGCTCCGGCGCCGACCGGGCGCAGCACGTTCCTGACCGAGCAGGCGGTGGCGGCGCCGCCGTGGTCGCAGGTGCAGGCGCTCGCCGAGGCGCTGAACGCGGCGCGGACGGTGGCGGTGTTCGCGGGCGCGGGGGTGCGGGGCGCGCACGAGGAGCTGATGAAGCTCGCCGGGACGCTGCAGGCGCCGATCGGGCACTCGTTGCGGGGCAAGGAGTGGGTGCAGTTCGACAACCCGTACGACGTCGGGATGAGCGGGCTGCTCGGCTACGGGGCGTGCCACGAGGCTTTGCACGAGGCCGAGTCGGTGCTGCTGCTGGGCACCGATTTCCCGTACGACTCGTTCCTGCCGCAGGCCCGCACCGTGCAGGTGGACCACGACGCGACCCGGCTGGGCCGGCGCACCGCGCTGGAGCTGGCGGTGCACGGGGACGTGGCGGCGACCTTGCGGGCGGTGCTGCCGCTGTTGGAGCAGAAGACCGACCGGTCGTTCCTGGACGGTCTGCTGACCCGGCACTGCCGGGCGCTGGAGACGGTGGTCGGGGCGTACACGTCGGGGATCGAGAAGCACCGGCCGATCCACCCGGAGTACGTGGCGTCGGTGCTGGACGAGGTGGCCGCCGACGACGCGGTGTTCACCGTGGACACCGGCATGTGCAACGTCTGGGCGGCCCGCTACCTGACCCCGAACGGGCGACGGCGGGTGATCGGTTCGTTCCTGCACGGCTCGATGGCGAACGCGCTGCCGCATGCGATCGGCGCCCAACTGGCGTTCCCCGGACGGCAGGTGGTGTCGATGTCGGGCGACGGCGGGCTGGGCATGCTGCTGGGTGAGCTTTTGACGGTGGCCAAGCACCGGCTGCCGGTGAAGACCGTGGTGTTCAACAACGGGGCGCTCGGCATGATCAAGCTGGAGATGCTGGTCTCCGGCTACCCGGAGTTCGAGATCGACAACGGCGACGTGGACTACGCGGCGATCGCCCGGGCCTGCGGCATCCCCGCGAAGCGGGTGACCGACCCGGCGAAGGTCCGCGAGGTGCTGGCGGACGCGCTGGAGCGCCCCGGTCCGGCCCTGGTGGACGTGGTCACCGATCCGAACGCGCTGTCCATTCCGCCGCGCATCACCGCCGCCCAGCTCAAGGGCTTCGCGCTGGCCGCCGGGCGGACGGTGCTGGCCGGCGGCGTCGGCCGGATGATCGACCTGGCCCGTTCCAATCTGCGCAACGTGCCCCGCCCCTGACCTGTCCTTGACGGTCGGATAAGGGCGAGGAGACTGGAAACCGAAGGGGGATCCACCCGGTTTGCCTGTGGGGCAAAGATGTTGCCTATGAGGCACGGAGGGTGTGGACTGGAGTCATGACAGACAGTCCACTCGGCGACGACCAGGAAGTCGCGGGCCTCGGCGCGCGGCTCCGGGAACAGCGGGTCTCCAGTCGGCTCACGCTGGAGACGGCGGCGGCCCGGGTCGGCCTGTCGCCAGCCTACTTGTCGCGCCTGGAGACCGGGCGGCGCCAGCCTTCGCTGCCGGTGCTGCTCGGCCTCGCCCGGGCGTACGGGACCAGCGTGTCCGGGCTGCTCGGCGAGCAGGTGGCCGAGCCCGATCCGGTGATCCGCGGCGGTGTGGTCGAACCCGGCCGGGCCGGCGGCTGGGGGTACCGGCGCGCCGGTGCTCCGGGCCGGGCCATGCAGGCCCTGCGGGTGCACGTCCCGCCGGGCACCCAGGACTCGGTGGTGCGGGTGCACCCCGGCGAGGAGTGGCTGTACGTCACCAAGGGCCGGATGAAGCTCACCCTGGGCGACCGGGTGCACCTGCTCGCCGAGGGCGACTCGGCGCACTTCGACTCGCTGACCCCGCACGTCATCGCGGCGGACTCCGAGGCCGGAGTCGACCTGATCTTCGTCCACACCCTGCTGCAGAGCCCCGCCGGCGACCTGTGCCTCGGCGACGCCCCGCGCCTGTAGCCCCCGAACCCGTCCGCCACCACCGTCAGGAGACCGCCATGGCCGACACCAAGCCCGCCGTTCCGCAGTACAAGGAGACCGTCGACGCGGGCTACCGCGCCTCCAACCGGGTGTGGATCCGGGTCTGGATCTACATCGTGTCGGGCCACGGCTTCGTGGGCTTCCTGTTCCTGCTGTTCTACGTCGGCCGCCACGGCAAGTGACCGGCCGTCAGGGGCCGAGCACGGCGCACAGCGCGTCCAGGGCGGCCTCGAAGGCTTGGTCGGGCGGCGTGCCGTAGCCGATCACCAGCGCCGGGGGCCGCTCCGGCGGCCGGTCCGCCGCGTCCACCCGGCTCCACCCCAGGGTGTGCACCCGCAGGCCCGCCCGCAGCGCCCGGGCCTGGAACTCCTCCTCGCCCGGCGATCCCTCGGGCAGTTCCAGGACGGCGTGCAGGCCCGCGCTGATCCCCGTCACCCGCACCCGCGGGGCACGCTCGGCGAGCACCTCGACCAGCCGGTCGCGGCGGCGCCGCAGCAGGTGGCGGCTACGGCGGATGTGCCGGTCGTAGCCGCCGGACTCGATCAGCTCCGCCAGCGTCAACTGCTCCAGGGCGCCGCTCTGCCCGTCCGCCAGCTGCTTGTGCCGCGCCACCGGCTCCACCAGCGCGGCCGGCAGCGCCAGCCAGGCCAGTCGCACGCCCGGCGCCAGCGACTTGGACGCGGTGCCCGCGTACACCACCCGCTCCGGGTCCAGCGCCTGCATCGCCCCGATCGCGTGCCGGTCGTAGCGGAACTCGCCGTCGTAGTCGTCCTCCAGCAGGTACCCGCCGACCTGCCGCGCCCAGTGCACCGCCTCCGTCCGCCGACGCGCCTGCAGCACCGCCCCGGTCGGGAACTGGTGCGCCGGCGTCAGCAGCGCCAACCCGGCGTCCGTGCCGCCCAGTCGACTCGTCACCGCGCCGCCCTCGTCCAACCGCAGCGGGCGCAGCGCCAGCCCCTGCGCGGCCAGCACCGCGTGCTGCGGGGGCAGCCCGTACGCCTCCACCGCGACCGCCCCGAGGCCCTGCTCGCGCAGCGCCGCGCACACCAGGCCGAGTCCCTGCTGCACGCCCGAGCAGATCAGCAGCCGCTCCGGGTCGGTGCGCACCCCCCGCGCCCGGGCCAGGTACCCGGCGAGCGCCCGGCGCAGCTCGATCCGGCCGCGCGGGTCGCCGTACCCGAACGCGTCGTGCGGGGCGGTCGCCAGGGCCCGGCGGGCCGCCGCGAGCCACGCGCCGCGCGGGAACCCGCTCAGGTCGGGCGAGCCCGGCTTCAGGTCGTACCGCACCGCGACGGGCTGCCGCAGGCCCGGCGGCGGAGCGGACGGCGTCGGCTGCGGGCCGCGCTCGGCGACCACCGTGCCCGACCCCTGACGGGACATCAGCCAGCCCTCGGCGACCAGCTGGGTGTACGCCTCGGCGACGGTGTTGCGGGCGATCCCGAGATCGGTCGCCAGCGCCCGGGAGGAGGGCAGCCGGGTGCCCGGCGCGAGCCGTCCGTCGCGCACGGCCGTCCGTAGCGCGTCCTCCAGCGCGGCGCGCAGGCCGAGACCGCGGGCGCGGCCGGCGGTCAGGTCGAGGTGCAGGTCACCACCGAAAGTGGCCCAGGAACTCATCCCTCAAATGAACCACACCGGTAGGACAACTCCCGCCTAGCGTGGGGGCCATGACCGACCACGAGACCGTTCCCGCACCTGCCCCGCGCCTCGCCTTCGCCCGCGTCGTCCCCGAGTTCTACCGCAACCTGATCGCCCTCGACCGCCTCGCCCGGACCGGCCTCGGCGACCCGGTCGTCGCCGAACTGGTCAACCTGCGCGCCTCCCAGCTCAACGGCTGCGCGTTCTGCCTCGACATCCACTCCCGCGACGCCATCGAGCAGGGCGAGGGCGAGCACCGCCTCCACACGCTGTCCGCGTGGCGGGAGACGCCGTTCTTCACCGCCCGCGAGCGCGCCGCGCTGGCCCTCACCGAGGCCGTCACCCTGGTCGCCTCCACGCACGTCCCGGACGAGGTCTTCGACGAGGCCGCGAAGCACTTCTCCGAGACGGAACTGGCGAACCTGCTCGGCCTGATCATCAGCATCAACGCCCTCAACCGCGTGGGCGTCTCGACCCGGATGTCGCCTGCGGCAAGGTGAACACCCCGTCGGTGCGCCCGCCTGCGTTTCGCACGCGAGTGCGTTTCGCGCGATGGTGGGTGGTGAGGTGAGTGCGATGGCCGAGATCGCCTTGCAGGTCGATGTCGCGGCGTCCCGGGAGCGGTTGCTGGCGGCGTTGGACACCCAGGTGGGGTTGACGTCGTGGTGGAGCACCGGGATCGACCGGGACGGGGAGGATCTGCTGGTCACGGTGCCGGGTGCGCCGGAGCCGCTCCGGCTCCGGCGTGAGCGGGCGGACCTGGACCGGGTGGGGTGGCGCAGTGTCGGGATGTATCCGCCGACCTGGCAGGGCACCACGGTGACGTGGGACCTGTTCGACCATCCGGACGGGTCGCGGCGCACGCTGTTGCTGCTGCGCCATCTCGGGTGGGGCCCGGACACGGTGGCGTCGGTTCCGGCGGCGGCGGGCGGCTGGGCGGAGGCGATCGTCCGGTTGAAGGACTACGCGCAGAGCGGGCGTCCGCAGCCGCTGTTCGTGCCGGACGGCCACTCGCACCCGGGGGTGCACGCGGCGGCGGACTGATCGCGACGCGCCGTTTCGGGCGATGACCGGCATGGAGCGGCGGCGGCGGGTGAGACTGGCTGCATGTTGGGACTTCCGGACCGCATCAACGCCTTCCTGTTCGACCTGGACGGGGTGCTGACCCAGACCGCGAAGGTGCACGCGACCGCGTGGAAGGACATGTTCGACGCTTTCCTGCGGTCGGAGGCGGAGCGCACCGGCGCTCCGTTCGTCGCGTTCGACCCGGTCGAGGACTACGACCGGTACGTGGACGGCCGGCCGCGGTTGGACGGCACCCGGCAGTTCCTGGCCTCGCGCGGCATCGAGCTGCCGGAGGGCGCCTCGCAGGACCCGCCGGGGTCGCGGACGGTGAACGGGCTGTCGGCGGCGAAGAACGACACCGTGCTGCGGATGATCCGCGAGCAGGGTGTGCAGCCGTACCGGGGATCGGTGGCGTACCTGCAGCGGCTGCGGGAGCTGGGGCTGCCGCGTGCGGTGGTCTCGTCCAGTGCGAACTGTCGGGACGTGCTGAGGGCCGCCGGGATCGACGGGATGTTCGATGTGGTGGTGGACGGGATCACCGCGGCCCGTGACCACCTGGCGGGCAAGCCCGCGCCGGACACCTTCCTGGCCGCGGCGGAGCAGCTGGGGGTCGCCCCGGAGCACGCGGCGGTGTTCGAGGACGCGCTGGCGGGCGTCGCGGCGGGCCGGGCCGGCGGGTTCGGCACGGTGGTCGGGGTGAACCGCACCGGGCAGGCCGCGGCGTTGCGGGAGCACGGCGCGGACGTGGTGGTCGACGACCTGTCGGAGCTGCTCGGGGAGCGCGGATGAGCCCGTCCGAGGCGTTCACGGTCGATCCGTGGGGGATCAGCGAGCACGCGCTGGACCTGCCCGGGCAGGCCCGCGCGGAGTCGGTGTTCGCGCTGTCCAACGGCCACATCGGGCTGCGCGGAAACCTGGACGAGGGCGAGCCGCACGGCCTGCCCGGCACCTACCTGAACGGCGTGTTCGAGCTGCGTCCGCTGCCGTACGCGGAGAGCGGCTACGGCTTCCCGGAGTCCGGGCAGAGCGTCATCAACGTCACCAACGGCAAGCTGATCCGGCTGCTGGTCGACGACGAGCCGTTCGACCTGCGGTACGGCGAGCTGCGCAGCCACCGGCGCAGCCTGGACTTCCGGGACGGCATCCTGCGCCGGGAGGCCGAGTGGACCTCGCCGGCCGGGCGGACGGTGCGGGTCAGCTCCCGGCGGATGGTGTCGCTGACCCAGCGGGCGGTGTGCGCGATCGACTACACCGTGGAGGCCGTGGACGGCCCGGTGCGGATCGTGCTGCAGTCGGAGCTGGTCGCCAACGAGCAGCTGCCGGGCGGCGGGGACGGCGATCCGCGGGCCGCGGCCGTGCTGGAGGCACCGCTGGCGTCGGAGCTGCGGCACGCGGAGGGCACGAAGGGCGTGCTGGTGCACCGCACCCGGTTCTCGGGGCTGCGGGTCGCCGCGGGGATCGACCACGTGATCGACGGTCCGGAGCGGATCGACACCGCCGCCGAGGCCTCGGACGACCAGGCCCGGCTCACCGTCACCACGGTGCTGAAGTCCGGCCAGAAGCTCCGCCTGGTGAAGTTCGTGGCGTACGGCTGGTCGGCGACCCGGTCGCTGCCCGCCGTCCGCGACCAGGTGGAGGCGGCGCTGACCGCCGCCCGCTACACCGGCTGGGACGGGCTGGTGGCCGAGCAGAAGGAGTTCCTCGGCAGGTTCTGGGGCGACAACGACGTCGAGATCGAGGGCGACGTCGAACTCCAGCAGGCCGTCCGGTTCGCGCTGTTCCACGTCCTGCAGGCGGGCGCCCGCAGTGAGGAACGGGCCATCCCTGCAAAGGGGTTGACCGGGCCGGGCTACGACGGGCACTCGTTCTGGGACACCGAGACCTTCGTGCTGCCGGTGCTGACCTACTGCCTGCCGGAGGCGGTCAAGCAGGCGCTGCGCTGGCGGCACACCACGCTGCCGATGGCCCGCGAGCGAGCGGCCCAACTCGGCCTGGCGGGCGCGGTGTTCCCGTGGCGGACGATCCGCGGCGAGGAGTGCTCCGGGTACTGGCCGGCCGGCACTGCCGCGTTCCACATCGGCGCGGACATCGCGGCCGCGGTGGTCCGCTACGTGCGGGCCACCGGCGACACCGAGTTCGAGCGCACGCACGGCCTGGAGCTGCTGGTGGAGACCGCCCGGATGTGGCGTTCGCTGGGCCACCACGACGCCAAGGGCAACTTCCGGATCGAGGGCGTCACCGGCCCCGACGAGTACAGCGCGGTCGCCGACAACAACGTCTTCACCAACGTGATGGCGCAGTCCAACCTGTGGAACGCCGCCGACACCGCGTTGAAGTACCTGAACGAGGCGTCGGTGCTCGGGGTGGACACCGAGGAGGCCGCCGCCTGGCGCGACGCCGCCGACAAGATGTTCGTCCCGTACGACGAGCAGCTCGGCGTGCACCCGCAGGCGGACGGCTTCACCGACCACCAGATGTGGGACTTCGACGCCACCCCGCCCGAGAAGTACCCGCTGCTGCTGCACTACCCGTACTTCGACCTGTACCGGAAGCAGGTCGTCAAGCAGGCCGACCTGGTGCTCGCCATGCAGGTCCGCGGCGACCTCTTCACCCCCGAGCAGAAGGCCCGCAACTTCGCCTACTACGAGCGCCTGACGGTCCGCGACTCCTCGCTGTCCGCCTGCACCCAGGCCGTGATCGCCGCCGAGGTCGGCCAGCTCGACCTGGCCTACGACTACACCGCCGAAGCCGCCCTGATGGACCTGCACGACCTCGGCGGCAACACCCGCGACGGCCTGCACATGGCCTCGCTGGCCGGCGCTTGCATCGCCCTGGTGACCGGCTTCGGCGGCCTGCGCGACGCGGGCGAACAGCTCGCGTTCCGGCCCCGGCTGCCCGCCGGACTGCAACGGCTGTGCTTCTCGATGTCCGTGCACGAGCACCTGCTGCGGGTCGACATCACCCACGCCGCCACCACCTACACGCTGCGCCGCGGCAGCGTGCTGACGATCCTGCACGACGGGGTGCCGCTGCGCGTCGAGGTCGGCAAGTCCGTCAGCCGGCCCACCGCGAAGATCAGCGCCCCCGCGGATCGGCCCGGCCAGCCGCCCGGCCGCGAACCGGCCCGCCGGCACAGCCAGGCCGGCGTCCAGGTCGGCGGCGTCGACCATCTACCGGCCGAGTGACCGGACGCATAAATCGCTGACTCCGCGTCAACACTCCCTGTACGAACCGTGACCGGTCGTGCAGGGAGCTCCACGCGCGCCACCGGTCCGCCGTCCCGACCGGAGGCCCGTCCGTGCGCACCTTCGCCCTCACCACCGCCGCAGCCCTGCTCACCACCCTCACCGCCGCCGCCCCCACGCACGCCGACACCCACCACCACGCCGCCCACTGGGTGCGCAGCTGCGCCCGCCCCACCACCGCCGACACCGCCGCCTGCAACGCCCTGCGGGTCGTCAGGCCGGCCTCCGCCCAGGGCGGCTACGGCCCCGCCGACCTGCTCGACGCGTACGGGCTGCCCGCCGACGGCGGCGCGGGCGCCACCATCGCCGTCGTCGACGCCTACGACGACCCGAACGCCGAGGCCGACCTCGGCGTCTACCGCAGCCACTACGGCCTGCCGTCCTGCACCACCGACAGCGGCTGCTTCCGCAAGACCGACCAGCGCGGCGGCAGCCGCCTCCCGCGCACGGACAGCGCGTGGGCCGGCGAGACGGCGCTCGACCTCGCCATGGTGTCCGCGATCGCCCCGCGCGCCCACCTGATCCTCGTCGAGGCCGACAGCGCCGGCATGTCCGACCTCGGCACCGCCGTCAACACCGCCGTCGGGCTGGGCGCCAAGTACGTCTCGATCAGCTGGGGCGGGCCCGAGAGCGTCAACTCCGCCACGTACGACAGCCGTTACTTCGACCACCCCGGGGTGGCCATCGCCGTCGCCTCCGGGGACGGCGGCTACGGCGTGGTCTTCCCGGCCTCCTCGCCGCGCGTCACGGCCGTCGGCGGGACCTCCCTCCGCACCGACGCCTCGCTGCGCGGGTGGACCGAGAACGTCTGGTCGACCACCTCCTCCGAAGGCGCCGGCAGCGGCTGCTCCGCCAGGCTCGCCAAGCCCACCTGGCAGAAGGACACCGGCTGCACCCGCCGCACCGTCGCCGACGTGGCCGCCGTCGCCGACCCCGAGACCGGCGTCGCCGTCTACCAGAGCTTCGGCGGCTCCGGCTGGTACACCTACGGCGGCACCTCCGCGGCCGCCCCCATCATCACCGCCACCTACGCCCTCGCGGGCGCCCCGCCCGCCGGCAGCAACCCCGCGAGCTTCCCGTACGCCCACCCGGCCGCGCTCAACGACGTGGTCACCGGATCCACCTCCACCTGCCGCCCGGCCTACCTCTGCACGGCGGGCCCGGGCTACGACGGGCCCACCGGGCTGGGCACCCCGAACGGGGTGGGGGCGTTCCAGCGCTAGCCGGGCGACCGGTGGCGAAGTCAGGGAGAGCACCCTCAGGGGCGCGTGGGGGCGCCCGGGTGTGCTCTCCCTGTTCTCGTGCCCCTCAGTCGGCTACCCGTCTTCGCGCCACTCCGTGCTGAGCACGCCCATCTGGACCTGGTCGTGCCAGCTGCCCGCGCGGAAGACGGCCTCGCGGCGGCGGCCCTCCTCGGTGAAGCCGGCGCGGCGGTAGGCGGCGAGGGCGCGGGTGTTGTAGCCGTTGACGGTGAGTTCGATGCGGTGGAGGCCGAGCTCCTCGAAGCCGTAGCGGATGGTGGTGCGCAGGACGTCGGTGCCGAGGCCGCGGTCCTGGTGGGGCGGGCCGATGATGATGGCGAGGGTGGCGCAGCGGTCCTTGGGGGTGGCGCCGTAGAGGGTGACGTGGCCGGCCAGGTCCTCGGAGTCGAGGGTTTCGACGGAGAGGCCGAGGTCGGTGCCGGTGTTCTGGCTCCAGGCGCGGAACATGTCGGCGAGGCGGCCGTCCGGCTGGGGGTGGACGGGGCCGGTTACCTGCTGGATGGCGAGGCCGGGCTCGCGCCACCAGGCGGTGAGTCGGGGGAGGTCGCTCTCGCGGAGTTCTCTGAGCCGGACGAGTCTGCCGGTGAGTGGATCGTGGGTGATGGCCATGGCGAACTCCAGTGCGGGGGACGAACGGTGGGGCTGTTCCATCCTTCCAGCGGGCGGGGCCCCGGGAGCTGTCCGCTACCGGACAGGAATCTTTTCGGGGGCTGGATGAAACATCCTGGCCGTGCCGGGTCGTCATAGGGCGGACTCGGCGGAGGGAGAGGAAACGTGGCCACAGCTCGACGGCGGGCGGCCCTGGAGGAGGAGTTCGTCGCGTTCGCGACGGCCCGGTCCGGGCAGCTCTACCGCTCGGCGTACTTCCTCACCGGCGGTGACTCGCACCTGTCCGAGGATCTGGTGCAGGAGACGCTCGGTCAGATGTACACCCAGTGGCACCGGCTGCACCGGCCGGGCTGGGCGGGGCGGATCGACAATCCGGCCGGGTACGCGCAGACCGTGCTGGTGCGGGCGTACCTGACGCACCAGCGGCGGCGCAGCAGCAGTGAGCGGCCGAGCGAGGTGCTGCCGGAGGTGGCCGCGCAGTCGCCGGACTCGGCCCTGCGGCTGGCGCTGGTCGACGCGCTGGGTCAACTGCCGCCGCGGGACCGGGCGGTGGTGGTGCTGCGGTACTGGGAGGACCGCAGCGTGGAGGAGACCGCGGCCATGGTGAAGGACAGTTCGGCGGCGGTGCGCACCCGGTCTTCGAGGGCGCTGGCCAAGCTGCGGACCTTGCTGGGCGGGGAACTGGCGGAGCTGGTGGCGCGGTGAGCGCGGAGTACGGGGAGTACGGGGAGTACGGGGAGTACGGCGAGCTCGGTCGAGGGAGTGGTGAAGTGAACGGCGGGGACGGGGAGTTCGAGGTGCAGTTGGAGGCGGCCTTCGGGCAGGCGGGGGGCGGTCCGGGGCCGGAGGTGACGGCGCGGCTGGTGGACGGCGGGTTGGCGATCGGTCGGCGGCGCAGGCGGGCCCGGCGGCGGGCGGTGCTGGCGGCGAGTGCGCTGACCGCCGCCGTGGTGGTCGGGGCGGGGATGCTGACGGTGCCGCACGGGGTGCCGGGGACGCGGTCGAACGCGATCGACCTGGCCGATTCGACATCGCCGCCGCACGCACAGCCGGCGGCGAAGGGCGTGACGATCCTGCTGATGGGGCTGGGACCCGGCATCGACTCGCTGGGCGGGCCGGTGCCCACCGATCCGTTGCTGCGCCACCAGGACATCCCCGACACGCTGATCCTGGTGCACATCCCGCCGGACGGCGGTGAGGTCCGGCAGCTGTCGATCCCCCGGGATCTGTGGGCGCCGGACGGGCGCAGCTGGGACGGCCCGGTCAACGGGGTGTACCCGAAGGCGGAGGCTGCCGAGCTGGACCGGCTGCGCGGGCAGAACCTGCCCGAGGACGAGCTGCGCCGGCGCGCCCGGGAGGCCGGGCGGGCCGCGCTGATCACGGCCGTGGAGCGGCTCGCGGAGCTGCCGGTGGACCACTTCGCCGAGATCTCGATGACCGGCTTCGTCCGGGCGGTGGAGGCCCTCGGCGGAGTGCCGGTCTGCCTGAACGAGGCGGTGAAGGACGCCTGGAGCGGGATCCGGCTGCCCGCCGGGAAGCAGGAGGTGGGCCCGGCGCAGGCGCTGGCGTTCGTCCGGCAGCGGCACGGCATCGGCGACGGCTCGGACGTGCAGCGGACCACCCGGGCCCAGGCGCTCCTGGCTGGGGTGCTGACGAAGCTGCGCACCGGCGGGGTGCTGACGGATCCGGCGAAGCTGTCGGCGCTCTACGGTGCGTTCTCCGACCAGTTGGTGACCGACAAGGGGTGGAGCCCGGTGGACTTCGTCCGCCAGGTGCCGGCGCTGGCGGCCGGCCGGGGCACCGCGTCGACGCTGCCGATCGCGTTCGAGGGGAATCGCGTGCGCACCGTGGACGGGGCGGCCAAGCAGATCCTGCTGGGCAACGGGCCGGTGGCGCCGGTCCCGTCGAGCACCTCCGCGGAGACCGGGGAGGTGTACTCCGGGAACGCCGGGCAGGCGCCGGTGAAGCTGGACGGGGTGCCCTGCGTGGACTGACGCCGCATCAGGCGATGGCCGTCCACCGCCAGGGCCGGGGCCCGTGTTCGCCGCGCAGACAGGCCACCCGGCAGTGGGCCTGGGCGGTGTGCCGGGCCGCGACCGGCCGGGTGCGGCGCGTCGGGGCGCCGGGTGGGCGCCCAGGTCAGCGTCCACCCTGACCACGTGGGGCGGGACTTCGGGGCCGCGCGGCCCGGCCGACCGGCCGTCCCTCGCCGATGGTCCAGACCACCCTTGCCTTTGGTCCAGACCTATTGACGGGCTCTGCCAGCGCTTTTACGATCCGGTCGGCACAGCCCCACATGTCCCCCACCTCACCCAGAGCCGGGCGTCACGCCCCCACGCAGCATGGCCACACCCATGCCCATGGCGCTCGGCGGGAAGGGAGCACCACATGTTCCGTCGGAGCCCGCGCACGTCACGCCCGCAACAGGCGGGCGTGGAACGCGCAGTGCAGGTGATGCGGCCCGAACCCGGCCCGAGCGTTCTCAAGCGCTCCCTCGCCGGGGTGTGCGCGGCCGCCGTGGTCGGCGCCGGCCTCGCCGTGGCCGGCTCGGTCACGGCCGCCGCCGACACCACCAACCTGGTGGCCAACTCCGGCTTCGAGAACGGCCTTTCCGGCTGGACCTGTTCCGGCGCCACGGTCGTCGGCAGCCCCGTCCACTCCGGCAGCTCCGCGCTCCAGGCCACCCCGAGCGGCCAGGACACCGCCCAGTGCAGCCAGACCATCAGCGTGCAGCCCAACTCCCAGTACACACTGAGCGCGTACGTCCAGGGCAGCTACGTCTACCTGGGCGCCACCGGCACCGGGCTGACCACCTCCCCGTCCACCTGGACGGCCGGCAACGCCTCGTACGGTCAGCTCAGCGTCGGCTTCACCACCGGCGCGAGCACCACCTCCGTCACCGTCTGGGTGCACGGCTGGTACGGGCAGCCCGCCTACTACGCGGACGACTTCACGCTCTCCGGCCCCGGCGGCAGCAGCCCGTCGCCGAGCACCAGCCCGTCCGGCAGCCCGTCGGGCAGCGCCTCGGCCAGCCCGTCGAGCAGCCCGTCCGGCAGCGCCTCGTCGAGCCCCTCGGGCAGCGCCTCGGCCAGCCCGTCGTCCAGCTCGACCTCGGGTGACGCGACCTGCCCGACCAAGCCCAAGCCGGCCGGCAAGGTGCTGCAGGGCTACTGGGAGAACTGGGACGGCGCGTCCAACGGCGTGCACCCGGGCATGGGGTGGACCCCGATCACGGACAGCCGGATGGCGCAGCACGGCTACAACGTCATCAACGCCGCGTTCCCGGTGATCCTGTCGGACGGCACCGTGCTGTGGCAGGACGGCATGGACAGCGGCGTCAAGGTCTCCACCCCGGCCGAGATGTGCCAGGCCAAGGCGGCCGGCGCGACCATCCTGATGTCGATCGGCGGCGCCGCCGCGGGCATCGACCTGAGCTCCAGCGCGGTGGCCGACCGGTTCGTGGCGACCGTCGTACCGATCCTGAAGAAGTACAACTTCGACGGCATCGACATCGACATCGAGACCGGCCTGTCCGGCAGCGGCAGCATCGGCACGCTGTCCCCCTCGCAGTCCAACCTGATCCGCATCATCGACGGCGTGCTGGCCCAGATGCCGGCCGGCTTCGGCCTGACGATGGCCCCGGAGACCGCGTACGTGACCGGCGGCAGCGTCACCTACGGCTCGATCTGGGGCTCCTACCTGCCGATCATCAAGAAGTACGTCGACAACGGCCGGCTGTGGTGGCTGAACATGCAGTACTACAACGGCTCGATGTACGGCTGCTCCGGCGACTCCTACTCGGCCGGCACCGTCCAGGGCTTCACCGCCCAGACCACCTGCCTGAACAACGGTCTGAACATCCAGGGCACCACCATCAAGGTCCCGTACGACAAGCAGGTCCCGGGCCTGCCGGCCCAGCCCGGCGCGGGCGGCGGCTACATGGCGCCCAGCCTGGTCAGCCAGTCCTGGAGCGCCTTCAACGGCCAGCTGAAGGGCCTGATGGACTGGTCGATCAACTGGGACGGCTCGAAGGGCTGGAGCTTCGGCGACAACGTCAAGGCGCTGCAGGGCCGCTGACGCACCACCGTGACGCCTGTCCACAGGGCTGTGGACAGTGAACCGGGCAGGGCCCCGGGGGCGCAGGTCGCTCCCGGGGCCCTGCCGTCGTTGTGCCCGAATTCGCCCGATGCCGGGCCTGGTCGGTTTATGACATGGCATGAATCGACCAGCACGGAATTGTTCGAGCACCTAGTGGCGGGGCCGAAGATAGGAGTATGTATCTGGTGCATGCGCGACTACGCTCGCCGGTCGGTCGAAGCTCTCCTCCCGACCTGGCGGAATTGATCCGTTCCCACGCGGAGGACCTGGACGCGCTGGAGCACGTGAGCGTCCACCCGGCCGGATCCGGCGAGGTCACGGTGGGGGTGTTCAGCCTGGCGGCCACCCTGCTGGAGGCGGAGGAGCGGGCGGCCCGACTGGTGCGGCGGGCCGTGGACAGGGAGCCCGCACTGGCCGGCTGGGGCGTGCTGGCGGTAGGCGCCGCACTGGTTCCCGGGCCCTGGTGGGGCTTCGAGTAGCCGCCGCGTGGACGGCTTAGGACAGTGCATGTTCCGTCCAGCCGCCCGCTGTTCCCACGGTGGCGCAGGTGGAGCACAGTAGTGGTGTCGGCAGCGGCGAGGACGCCGACCGAAACCCCGGGAAAGCGATCCCGGGGAAATTCCACCACTTTCGAGGAGAATTTCCGTGCTGGTCACCCGCGTCTCCAAGTTGGTCGCCCTCTCGGTCGCCGCAATTGCCGCACTGGCCTTTTCCGCAGCGTCGGTGGAATACTCCGGAAATGTCGCCGACGGCACCGGCGCCGGCCAGGTCGTGCCGGTCGCGACGGCCACTCCGAGCCCGGTCGTCTCCCCGAACGGCGACGTCACCTGGGGCGGCTGAGCCCCACGCACGACGACCGCACATCCGACCGATCGCACTCACGGGGGTGAAGACGATGGAATACCTGGTCCTGGGCGCGCTGGAGACGCGTCAGGGCGGCGTCCTGGTGGACGTCCGGGGCATGCGGCAGCAGAGACTCCTGGCGCTGCTGCTCCTGAACGCCGGCCGGGTGGTGCCGATGGACTTCCTGGTGGACGAGCTGTGGGAGGACCCGCCGCCGTCGGCCAGACCGCAGGTGCACAACGCGATCCGCGACCTGAGACGGGTGCTGGCCGCGGGCGAGCACCGACTGGTGACGGTGGACGTCGGGTACCGGCTCGCGGTGCCGGAGGACGCGGTGGACGCGCACCGGTTCACCCGCAAGGTCCGGGAGGCCCGGGCCGCCGAACGGGACGGGCGGTTCCCGGAGGCGATCCGGCTGCTGCAGGCCGCGGTGGACCTGTGGCGCGGCGACGCCTTCGCGGGCATCCACTGCCCGGCGGTGACCAGCGCGGCGGTGAAGCTGAACGAACAGCGGCTGACCGCGCTGGAGGACCTGATGGCGCTGCGCCTGAAGGTCGGTGAGACTTCCTCGCTGGTGGGCGAGTTGACCGCGCTGCTGGCCGAGTACCCGCTGCGCGACTCGCTGCGGCGGAGCCTGATGACGGCGCTGTGCCGCAGCGGCCGGCAGGCGCACGCGCTGGCGGTGTACGACGAGGGCCGCCGGTTCCTGGCGGACGAACTCGGCCTGGAGCCGAGCCCCCAACTGCGGGCCCTGCACTCGGAGATCCTCGCGGACGCGCCCGGCGTGCACGACGCACCGGAGCGGCCACCGGCCCGCCCGGCGGCCGCGGAGGACCCCGCGCCCGGGCAGCGGCCCAACTGCCTGCCGCACGACCTGACCGACTTCACCGGCCGCAGCGCCGAACTGGCGCTGCTCCAGGAGGCGGTGGCCCGCCGGGCGGCGGGAGCCCCGCTGATGCTGGCGATCGACGGCATGGGCGGCGTCGGCAAGACCACGCTCGCGGTGCGGGTGGCGCACCGGGTGACCGCCGACTTCCCGGACGGCCAGTTCTTCGCCGCCCTGGACGGCTTCGACGAGTCCCGGCCGCCGGTGCCGCCGAGCCAGGCGCTGGCCGCGCTGCTGCGCGCCGACGGCCTGGGCCCGGAGCGGATCCCGGCCTCGCTGGAGGAGCGCTCCGCGCTGTGGCGCTCCCGGCTGGCGGGCCGGCGCTGCCTGCTGGTGCTGGACGACGCGGCGACCAGCGCCCAGGTGCGCCCGCTGCTGCCCGGCGCCGGGGAGACCCTGGTGCTGGTGACCAGCCGGCGCAAGCTGAGCGCGCTGGACGGATCGGTGGCGCTGCCGCTGGACGTTCTGCCGCCGGGCGACGCGGTGGAGCTGCTCGCCCGGGTGGCCGGGGAGCGCCGGGTGGCGCGGGAGCCGGTCCGGGCGGCGGAGGCGGCGGCGCTGTGCGGCTATCTGCCGCTGGCGATCCGGATCGCCGCGACCCGGCTGCGGGACCGGCCGGCGTGGTCGGTGGCGGACCTGGTGGACCGGCTGGCCGACCCGGAGCGGCGGGCCCGCTGCCTGCGCACCGCGGACCGCGACCTGATGGCGCTGCTGCGGGCGTCCTACCAGTACCTGGACCGGGCGCAGCAGCGCTTCAGCCTGTTGATGAGCCGTCAGCCCGCCGGGTCGTTCGACGTGGACCGGGCGGCGGCGGTGACGGGGCTGAGCGCGGACGAGGTGGAGGGCTGCCTCGACGTGCTGTACGAGAACAACCTGATCCGGCAGGAGGCGGCGGCGCTGTTCTCGTTCCACAGCCTGGTGCGGGACTGCTCGCGGCTGCTGCCGGAGCCGTCGGACGGGAGCGGACCGCCAGCCGATCTGACTGTCGGTCAACTGGCGGTGACAGCCTGAGAGCGGGCCCGGTCGGGACGCTCCGCGGGTCGTGTCCGGACCGCCGTTGTCCTGACATGTTTGTGGAATCTTGGGGTCAAGGTGTGGTTGCCCTGTGTCAGTAAGCTCAGGAAAAGATGTAGACCTTACTGGCGCTGATCGAAACGGGGACCGATCCATGCTGGACGTTCTGGGGCTCGATGCGGAGGCCGAGTCCATCTACCGGAGGATGCTCGCCGACCCGCAGGCCGGGGTGGTGGCGCTGGGCAGAGCCTTGTGTCTCACCGAGGACAGAGTCCGCACCGGACTCGACAGACTCAGTGAACTGGCCCTGATCCAGCCGTCGGCCCGGGAGGGCATCGGCTTCCGGGCGGTCGGACCGGAGACCGCGATGGAGGTGCTGCTGGCCCGCCAGCAGGCCGAACTGGCCGCCCAGCAGTTGCGGGTGGAGGCGTCGCGGGCCGCGGCGGCCCAACTGATCGCGGAGTGCTCGGCGTTCCGGCCGACCGCCACCGACGCGGCGTCCGAGCAGCTGAACGGCCCGGAGATGATCCGCGAGCGGCTGGCCGAGCTGGCCGGGTCGGTGCGCCAGGAGGTGGCGACGTTCGCCCCCGGCGGCGCCCACACCGAGGAGGACCTGCGGGCCAGCCGGCAGCCGAACGCGGCGCTGCTGGAGCGCGGCGTGCAGATGCGCACCGTCTACCTGGACAGCGTCCGCAACCACCGGCCCACCCTGGACCACGTGACCTGGCTGAACCTGCAGGGCGGCCAGGTCCGCACGGTGCCCGAACTCCCCATCCGCATGATCATCTTCGACCGTCAGCAGGCGGTCCTGCCGATCGACACCGAGGACGCCCGGGCCGGTGCGGTGGTGCTGCGCGGCGCCGGCACGGTGGCCGCGCTGTGCGCGCTGTTCGAGGGCGTGTGGTCGGGCGCGATCCCGGTCGGGGACGCCCCCAAGTGCGACGAGAACGAGATGCCCCCGCACGAGCTCGCGGTGCTGAAGATGCTCGCCCAGGGCCACACCGACGAGGCGATCGCCAAGCGGATGGGCGTCTCCCCGCGCACCGCCCGGCGGTTCGCCGCCAACCTGATGGAACGCCTGGACGCCCGCAGCCGGTTCGAGGCCGGGGTGCACGCCGTCCAGGACGGCTGGCTCCCCGCCACGCGCTGACCGCGGGCGTCCTGCTCCGATGCTCCGTCAGGCCGCCTGCGCGGCCTGTTGGCGCTTCTCCCGGCGGTCCGCGAGGAGGAGCGCCAGCGCGGGCAGCAGCGTCACCCCGTACACCCCGAGCAGCCAGCCGAAGGAGTGCGCGAACGCGGCCGGCACCATGCCGTGGTGGCTGCGGGCGGAGTCGGTGAGCACCACCGTGACCACCGCGATGGCCAGCGCGCCGCCGATCCGCTGGGTCAGGTTGAGCTGCGAGGAGGCGTCCGGGATGGACTCCTGACGGATCGACTGGAACGCCCGGGTCATGGTCGGCACGATGGTCAGGCCGGTGCCCAGACCGCGGATCACCAGGCTGCCGCAGATCAGCCAGTACGGGGTGGCGCCGGTCAGGCCGGTCATCGGGACGGTCGCGATCATCGTCAGGCTGATGCCGATCAGCACCGTCGCACCGCCGCCGATCTTCCGCAGCAGCACCCGGGACAGCCAGGCGGCGGTCACCACGCCCAGGCCGCCGGTGGACATCAGCAGGCCGGTGGTCACCGCGGACTCGCCGCGGGCGTCCTCGAAGTACAGCGGGATCAGCATCATCGGCGAGTACAGGACGAAGCCCAGGCAGAAGATGTTCACCACCGCGGTCGCGTACACCGGGATGCGGAACAGCCGCAGGTCGAGCAGCGGGTGCTTCGCCTTCAGCTCGCGCACCACGAACACCGTCGTGCCGACCACCGCCAGGCCGAGCGGCACCAGCAGCGCCGCGCTCGCCTCGGCGCCGCGCTCGGCGTACGCGTGGATGGCCAGCACCAGGGAGACGGTGGCGGTCGCCGAGGAGACCAGGCCCAGCAGGTCCAGCGGCTTGGCGCTGCCGGCCGGCGGGGCGTCCTTGCGGACCCAGCGCACGGCGGCGAACAGCAGCACCGCGCAGAACGGGATGTTCACCACGTACACCGCCGACCAGCCGCCCCAGGCGACCAAGAGACCGCCGATGGTCGGGCCGAGCAGCGGGCTGATCAGCATCACCGAGCCGTTCAGGCCCTGCACCTTGGCCAGGTGCTCGCGCGGCACGCCGCGGGTCAGCAGGATCGTCGAGGCCGGGGTCAGGATGCCGGCCGCCGCGCCGGACAGGCCGCGGGCTGCGATCAGCTGGTCCAGCGACTGGGCGGCGGCGCAGCCCAGCGAGCCCAGCGCGAACAGCGCGGCCGCCGCGGCGAACACCCGCTTGGTGCCGAACCGGGTGGACAGCCAGCCGGTCGCGGGCATCGTCGCCGCCAGCGCCAGCAGGTAGGCCGTCACCACCCACTGCACCTGGTTGATGCCGCCGAACCGGGCGGTGGTCTCCTGCATGGAGACGTTGACGATGGTGGTGTCCAGCAGTGCGATGAACCCGCCGGCGATGGCGACGGCCATGGTGATCAACGCGGCCTTGGACGGACCGCCGTCCTGGGCCGGCGGCGCGTCGGCCGGCCTGTCGGCAGCGGACGTCGACGGGGGTTCGGGCTCCGCCACGGCGACCGCGACGGTCTCCTCGACCACCGCGGTCGGCTCGACGGTCTTCACGACGGCGGCGGGGGCGGCCTTGGCGGGCTTGGGGGCGGTGGGCTTCGCGGCGGCGGGCTTGGCGGCGGCTGCGGGCTTGGCGGCGGGCTTGCGTGCCGGGCCCGGCGTGCGGCGGGCCTTGCCCTTGGCCGCGTTCACCGTGGTGCGGGCGGGCTGCTTGGTGGGCATCTTCGCGGGTCCTTCATCAGCGGGAGGAGGGGTGGCCGGGTCAGTCGACGGCGAGCAGGGCGCGTTCGACCTCGTCCAGGACGGCCTCGGCGGCCGGGCGGGCGTCGGGCCGGTTGCGGCAGGACAGGGTGACTTCGGTACGGCCGCCCAGCTGGCAGGTGCTGAGGAACATCTCGGCGTACGGGACGAGCATCGGCAGCGTGCAGTAGTCGGTGGGACGGAAGTGCGCGGTGCGGAACAGCTCGGTGTCGATCCGGCCGTGGTCGGTGAGGATCGCGGTGCACGGGAAGCGGGTGCCGTCCAGCTCCTGGGCCTCCCGCAGCGAGTTCGCGAACGGGTTGTTGCGCAGGAAGTCCCGGTCCAGGGCGGCGACTTCGCGCTTGCGGAGCATGGCGGCGAGCAGCTGGCTGTGCAGCCGGTTCCAGCGGTCCTCGCGGTGCAGGTCGAGCACCAGCTGGGAAGTCAGGTTGGCGGTGGAGCGGACCTCGCGGTCGTGCCGGCGCAGGTCCACCGGGATGATCAGGCGGCCGGCGTCGGCGGTCAGCAGCCGGGACACCGCCGCGCCGATCCGGGCGGTGGCGGCGGACGGCGTGGCCGCGATCGAGCGGCGCAGCCAGAGCGCCGTTCCGTCGGCGGTCCCCTGTCCGAGGATCGCGGGGCCTCCCTCCACCCGGGCCGGGACGGGGGCGGCCGGGACGGGGGCGGCGGCGGTCCGGAAGTGGGTGTCGTCGACGGTGGAGTCCGCGCCGATCGTGGGCTCGTCGCGCAGTGCGCGGAACAGGTCCTCGATCCAGTACCGCAGGCCGCGGCCGTCGGTGACGATGTGGCTGGCCCGGACCACCAGTCGGGTGGTCACCGGCCCGTTGGCGAGGCCGACCTCGCAGACCGGCCCGGCCACCACGTCCAGGTCGCGGTGGAAGAACGGGTGGTCGAACCCGGCGTCGGCGGGCAGTTCGGTGATCGGCGGGAGCGCGTCCCCGGCCCGCCAGTTGGGGCCCTTGCGGCGGACCGCGAGGCCCGGGTTGGCGGTGGTGGCCTGCCGTACCGCGTCGGCGAGGCGCTCCGGGTCGATCCGGCCCTCGCCCTCGACGACCATCTGGATCAGCTGCGGGGTGCCGGTGGCGTTGGCGTTCAGGTAGCCGCGCTCGATCTGGGAGATCCGCCGGGTGTAGGCCCGGGCCGGCGTGGCAACGGCGGTGGCGGTCATACGACGAGCTCCAGGGTCGGGGCGGCGAAGTCCTCGGGCCGGGTGGCCACGTCCTCGGGCAGGGTGCCGAGTTCGAACTGCGAGGCGGGTCGGCGGACGGCGGCGGTAGTGGCTGCGGTGGCGGTCGCGGTGGTCGCGATGGCGGTCATGCGACGAGTTCCAGAGTCGGAGCGGCGGGTTCGGGCAGGCAGTCCCACCGGGAGCAGCTGCTCGCCACCACCTCGCGCCGCGCGCGGCCGGGTTCGGCCGACGGCGTCGGGGCGGCACCGGAGTCCGCCTGCGGGCCGACGGGTTCGGCCGAGCAGTCCCACCGCGAGCAGGCGCGGGCGGAGGCGCGCTGCGCGCAGCCCGGACCGGTCTGCGACGCCACGCCGAACTCCTCGACCGGAGAACCGAGTTCGGCGGAGCCGTCCAGCACCGGGTGGGCGGTGAGCAGTGCGGCCGCACCGGAGTTCTGCGGCCGGCGGGGTTCGGGCCCGACGGCGGGCCGCTGCTCCGTCCCGGCCTGCCCCGCGCAGCGGGCGGCGGTCATGCGGCGGCCTCCAGGCCGAGTGCCTCGGTGCGGACGGCGGGTGCGGACGGCTGCGGCTGCCACCACCAGCGGACGGCGGCGGGGGCGTCGGTGGCCAGGGCCAGGTGCAGGCCGTGGCCGAGGTCTGCGGAGCGGACCAGGTGGCCGACGTTGGTGGGGCGCCAGCCCGGCCGCCAGTCCGGCAGCCGGACGCCCGCGAAGGTCTCCTTGCGCAGGTGCGAGGCCTTGATCAGCGCCTCGCACTCGGCGAAGTCCCGCATGGTGGCGGGCTCGCCGTCCGGGCGGCCGAGCAGCGCGCCCAGCCACTGCATCGCGAACGGCCGGTCCCGGTGGTCCTGGAGGTCCACGCCGACGGTCTGGCCGGACACCAGCGCCACCGTCGAGTACGCGGCGCAGTGCGCCACCGAGGCGGTCAGGCCGAGCTCCGGCACGCTCCACCGCCGGTGCTCGTCGCGGGCCAGCTCACGGGGGCTCAGCCGGACCCCGTACAGGGTCGCCACCGCTTCGGTGATCAGCCACCGGCCGGCGTCGTTCAGCCGGTGGCCCATCCGGTCGCGCGGCAGGTGCGGGTGCCGGGTGACGAGGCAGTCGATGGCGGCCTCGTCCGCCGGGCCGCCCTGCGGCGCGTCCGCGGCGGGCGCCGGTCGGTTCGGCTGCGCGGGGGCGGACAGGGCCTCCGCCGTCGCCCGCCGGACCGTCGGCCCGGGTGCCGCCCGGTCGGGCCGGCCGTCCGCCGGGGCCTGGGTGGGTGCCGGGCCGCCGCCCGGCACCCGGCCGAAGTCCGGTGCCCCGCCGGGCACCGACTCCGGCGTCCGGAGCCGCTCGGCCGTCGCGGTCGCGGAGGCCGCGGCGAGCACCGGGCCCAACCGGCCGGCCCAGCCGAGCATCACCAGGTCCGTCCCGACCAGGTCGGTCTCCGGGCGCTGCTCCTCCAGCCAGTCCCCGGCGGCCCGCAGCACGCTTCGCACGGCGCCCATCACGGCCTCGCGTCGAACACCGCGGCAGCGTAGGAGCCGCCGTAGGCGAAGCTGGACAGCAGCAGGCGTCCGGCGGGGGCGTCGCCGGCCAGGGCGGCGACCAGGCCGAGGGCGCCGGCCGAGCCGTACGTCTCGCCGAGCAGCGCCTTGGGGGTGACCGTGGGGCGGTCGGAGAGGCCGGCCAGGGTCAGGGCGCGCGACTGGGCGACGTCGACCAGGCGGTAGCCGGAGGCGGCGGAGACCACCGTGTCGATCTGCTCGGGCGTGGAGTCGGCCTCGGCGAGGGCGCCGCGCAGGGCGCGGGCCCAGGCTTCGCCGTCGCGGCCGATCCGGCCGATGCCGGCCGCCTCGCCGGAGGCTCCGAAGCCCCGGACGTCCGCCAGGACGCTCGCGCCGCGGGCGGCGGCGGAGGCCTCGGACTCCAGCAGGATCGCGGCCGCGCCCTCGGAGAGCACGGTGCCGGTGCCGCCGCCGGGGACCACCCGCGTCGTCGTCGCGTATCCGGGCAGCCGGGCCTGGGTGGCCAGGGCCTGCTCGGGGAACTCGTCGGCGACCACGACCATGATCCGGTCGGCCATGCCGCGGGCGATCACCCGGGCGGCCAGTTGGAGCGCGAGCACCGAGGAGGTGCCGCCGTTGGCGATGGTGGCGGTGTAACCGCGGTAGCGGTGCAGCATTCCGACGTGTCCGGCGGCGGCGTTGACCACGGTGTTGGCGAACATCGCCGGGTTGGCGCCGGTGATGCCCTGCTCCAGCACGCCCTGGTGGAAGCTCAGGACGGAGGTGACCGGGCCGTAGCCGGTGGCGAACACGATGCCGGTGCCCTCGGCCTCGGCGCGGGACGGCTTGCCGTGCCGCTCGTACAGGTCGCCGACGGCGCCGGCGGCGAGCACGCCCAGCGGGTCCATCCGGCGGGCCTTGCTGGGGTTGAGGCGCTTGGCGACGGCCTTGACGTCGATCCGGCCGATCGGGCACTCGCCGACGCCGGCGACCTGCTCCAGGTTGTCGAAGCCGACCCGGCCCTCGGCGAGCGCGGCGGTCAGTTCGGCGGTGGAGCCGGCCGAACCGGCCAGGCCCGCGACGCCGGTGACCACGACGTGGTGCACGGGCTGCGTGCGCCGGGCCGAACGGGCGGGCCGGCCGGGCTTGTTGAGCACCACGGTGGCGTTGTTGCCGCCGAACGCGAAGGAGTTGGAGGCGACCACTTCGAGGGGTGCGGGCCGCCCGGTGTTGGGGACGATGTCCAGCCCGAACGGGGAGTCCACGCCGCGGGTGCTGACGGTCGGCGGGATGACGCCCCGGTCGATCGCCATGGTGGAGACGATCGCCTCCACCGCGCCGGCCGCGCCCAGGGTGTGGCCGAGCATCGACTTGGTGGAGCTGGCGGGCGGCACCTCGGCGCCGAACAGCAGCTTCACGGCCTTGGGCTCGGACACGTCGTTGGCGGGGGTGCCGGTGCCGTGCAGGTTGACGTAGTCGACGTCCTCGGGGGCCAGGCCCGCGGTCTGCAGGGCCTGGGCCATCGCGGCGGCCGCGCCCTTGCCGCTCGGGTCGGGGGCGGTCTGGTGGTAGCCGTCGCAGGAGAGGCCGTAGCCGCCGAGTTCGGCGAGCGGGGCGGCGCCGCGTTCGGCGGCCCGCTCGGCGGACTCCAGCACCATGAAGCCGGCGCCCTCGCCGAGGGTGAGCCCGGTGGAGGCGGTCATCGGCGCGCACGGCTCGGGATCGAGCGCGCCGAGGGCGGAGAAGCCGTACGCGGAGAGCTGGGCCAGCGGGTCGACGCCGCCGCAGATGACGTAGTCGACGTCGCCCTTCCAGAGCAGTTCGGCCGCGTAGCCGAGGGCCACGGCGCTGGCCGCGCAGGCGTTGGAGAGCACCACGCGGGGGCCGCGCAGGTCGAACTCGGCGGCGATGAAGTCGCCCACGCACGGGAGTTGGGAGGCGGCGGCCTGGACGGCGTCCAGCACGCCGTCCTTCACCAGGCCGCGGTGCACGCTCTCCAGGGTGGGCATCGCGCCGAGGCTGGAGCCGACCACCACGGCGACCCGGTCGCGGTCCACGGTGTCCAGGTCGAGGCCGGAGTTGCGCAGCGCCTCGCGGATCGCGGTGGCCGCCAGCGCGTAGCAGCGGTCCAGGTCGGCGGGCTGCTCGGCGGTGACCATGCCGGCCCAGTCGGTGAGCAGCTCGGCGGTGTCGAACAGGGTGTTGGTGCGGATGCCGGAGACGCCCTGGGAGATCGAGGCCCAGCTCTTCTCCACGTCATCGCCGGCGCCGGTGATCAGCCCGAGGCCCGTGAGGGCGATGCGTTCGGTGGTCTTGGTCATCAGTGGATCCGGGTGGTGAGCGAGCGGGCGATGACGCGGGGCTGGGTGACCGTGCGGACCGGGGTGTCGGCGCCGTCCCGGTCGGCCGCGGAGAGCTCCAGGCCGGGGACCCAGAACGGGGCGTCCAGCTTGGCGACGACCAGTTCCTCGTCGGCGTTCGCGGACGGGGCCTGCCAGATGACGGTGCCGATCTGCTGCCCGCCGGCGGTGACGGGGGTGCCGACGGCGAAGGCGGCGCCGGCCGGGGCGGCCAGGGCGGTGATCTTCGCGTTCTCGGCGGTGGGCTTGACCAGCTCCTCGGAGCCGAGGAACTCGCCGACCCGGTTCCAGTCGACCATCCAGGCCAGGTCGGCCTCGTGCACCGGCAGGCCGGCGAAGCCCGCGGCGTAGACCGCCATGCCGGCCTCGGCCTGGACCCGGGCCAGGCCCTCGGCGCCGACCTCGGCGCCGCCCTGGGCGAGCACCGCCTCGACGGCGGCGGCGTGGCCGGCCTCGGGGGCGTTGGACAGCAGCAGGTAGCCGTACTCGCCGGTGGTGCCGACCCGGGCCAGGTGGGCGAGCGCGGCCGGCTCGCCGGGGACGGCGGACTCGGTGACGCCGTGCAGGGTCAGGCCGGAGATGTCGAACTCGACGAACGCGGCGGCCGCGGCCCAGGCGTTCGGGCCCTCGAACGCGGTGGCGCCCCAGCCCTCGGGGGCGACCTCGACGGTGACGTCGGCGGGGGCGTCCAGCGCCTCCAGGTAGCCGGTCAGGGCGTCGACGGAGACGGGGGTGCGGGGCAGCAGCCAGGAGTCGTCGCCGATCTCGAAGTGCAGCAGGATCGCGAACGGCGAGCCGTCCTGGTTCAGCGCCAGCGCCTCGCGGACGGTGTCCGGCTCGACGTACTCGCTGGACTTGGCGAGGAACAGGTCGAGGAACTCGTAGCGGTCGCCGCCGGAGATCCGGACCAGCGGGGCGGTGATCGGGTAGACGCCGATGGCGGTGCGGACGGTGGTGTAGTCGTCCTGCGCGGTGCGCACGGCAACGGTGGTGGTCATGGCTCTGGTGGTCCTTTCGAGGATGTTTCGACGGGGTGTCAGATCGCGGGTGCGGGGTGGACGGACAGCTGCCAGGCGGCCTCGGCGCCGGCCGTCGCGCAGCCGATCAGCAGTCCGGAGGAGGTGGTGCGCAGGACGATTTCCGGTGCGCCGCTCCCGCTGTCGGCGGGGGCGAGGTGCAGCCAGTGGCCGCTGGTGAGGCGGATCGCCGCGGCGGACGCCCAGACCTGGCGGAAGGCGGTGGCGTCAAGCTCGTGGCGCTTTCCGGCGGAGTGCAGCACCACGGCGGTGTCGGCCGGGGTGTCCGGGGTGAGCCAGAGCACCGTCTCCTCGTCCGCGCCGGGGGCGTGGACGTCGATCCGGACCGGCTCGGCGGCCTGCTCGGGGGCGGTGACCTCCCAGCTGATCCGCTCCTGCGGGGCGGCCAGTCCGAGCGGGTGCTTCTGCTCCCACTCGCGGGTGGTCGGCACGCCCCAGCCGAGGCCGGTGGCGAGACTGTGCCGGTGGTGCTCCAGGGTGACCCAGGCGCCGGCGCTCCACCGCGGGTTGTTGCCGAAGGCGCGGGTGCGGGGGGCGGGGCTGCGCAGCACCTTCTTGCCGCCCTCGGTCCAGGAGGTGATCCCGCCGGCGTTCGCCTTGACGATCAGCTTCCGTTCGCCGGTGGCGAGTTGCGGTGCAGCGGTGGTGCGGGGGGTGTCCTGGTCGGCGCCGGTGCGGAGTTCGGTGCGCAGCCGGGCGGTGCCGTCGGCGTCGGGCTCCAGGTGGCGTTCGACCAGGGTGGTGTGGATCAGCCGGACCGGCCGGCCGGCCGGGAGGGTGATCCGGGTGGCGCCGTCGGTCCAGGCGAGGGTGGAGCCGGCCGGGGCGGTCTGCGCGGCGGCGACCACCTCGGAGGTGTCCCGGACGCCGATGCCGGTGCCGATCAGGTGCTGGACGGCGGTGGTGTCGGGGCCGGTCAGGGTGAAGTCGCCCTGGCGGAGTCCGACGGTCTGGAAGATCCGGCCGGGCCGGGTGGTGTACGTGAACTGCTGCTCCAGCACGCCCCGGTGGAGCGTGAGGGTGCCGGTGACCTGGTTGCCGCCGGTGGTCTCGCGGACCTGGACGCCGTGTTCGACGGGGTGGATCTCCAGCTCGCGGGCCTGGCCTTCGCGCCAGCCGGCCGAGCGGTCGGCCTCGGCGCTGGGCCAGGTGGAGACGAACACCGGCCCGTGGTGGCCCTCGGCGTGCACGGTGAGGGTGCCTTCGGCGGTGTCCAGCTCGGCGGTGAGGCCGCTGTCGCCGAAGCGGTGCGGCTCGGCCGGCGCCTGGATCCGGACCTCGTACGGCGGTTCGGCGATCTTCAGCGGCCGGGTGGCGCCGTCGGGGGTGGTGAGCGCCGCGTCCAGCATCAGGCCGCGGTCCACGTCGATGGTGGCGGTGAGCTTGAACTCGCCGAGGGCCAGAGCGTAGGCGACGGTGCGGATTTCGTCCACCACCCGTACGTCGGACCGGAGTTCGTCGTCCCGGCCGCCGGCGACGTTGCCGAAGCTGCTGAGCTGGCCGAGCGCCGCCAGCGCCTCGGGGTCGAGGTCGTGGAAGACGCTGCGCAGGATCAGCGGGATGTAGTTGTGCAGCTCGACGTTGCCGTCCTCGCCGGGGACGGTCTCGCCGACCGACACGCAGCCGACCCGCCGGTACAGCTTGAAGGCGACGGTGTTGGCCGGGTTGACGGTCAGTCGGAGCACCAGGCAGCCGCAGCGCATCATCCATTCGACGGCTTCGGTGAAGAGTCGTCCGGTGATGACGCCGTTGCGGTAGGCCGGGGCGACGAAGAACATGTCGGCGATGAGCTCGCCGGCCCGGGCGGAGCGGCGTCCGGTGCTGTGGAACAGCCCGAAGGTGCCCACCACCCGGTCGTCGTCGACGGCGATCAGGAATGTCGCGGTGTCGCGTTCGGCGAGTTCGCGCTCCAGTTCCTCGCCGGTGATTCCGCCCGCCACCGGGTTGGGGTTGTCGCGGTGACGGTTGTAGAGCTCGGCGATGTCATGCGCGTCGCCCTCCTGGTACGGGCGGATCGTGATGGACATTCCACACCTCCTTGTCTGCTCTGGTCCGAGGGGCGACGGGGGTCAGCCCTTGCGTCCGGTGGTGACGATCAGCGAGCCGGCGGCGGCGAGTTCGGTGCCGACGGAGGCCCGGACGGAGACGGAGCGCAGGCCGCCGAGCTTCTGGCCGAGCTTGGCCTCCAGGGTGAGCTGGTCGCCGGGGACGACCAGCCGGGAGAACTTCATCGAGCTGATCGAGCCGAGGTAGCCGACGCTCGACGACGGGTCGCCCTCGGCCGGAGCGGGAGCCTCCAGCAGCTCGGCGACGTAGACCACGGCGACCAGCTGGGCCATCGCCTCGACGATCATCACGCCGGGCATGATCGAGTGGTCGGGGTAGTGGCCGGCGAAGAACGGCTCGTTCACCGAGACGCTCTTGATGCCGCGTCCGGAGACGCCGGGGACCACGTCGTACGCGCGGTCGATCATCAGCATCGGCCAGCGGTGCGGGAGCATCCGCTTGATGTCGTCGGAGGAGTAGGCGAAGGTCTTCGGCTTCTCCTTGACGGCCACCTTGGTGGGTGCGACGGCAGTGGCCACGGTCAGACCTCGCGGGCTTCGATGAAGTCGACCAGGGCGTTGATGGAGCCGAAGGCCTCGAAGTCGTCGTCGCTGATCAGCACGTCGTACTCGTTGTTGATCATGACGACGATCTCCAGGGTGTCCAGCGAGTCCATCTCCAGGCCCCGGCCGAACAGCGGCTGGTTGTCGGAGACGACCTCGGCCTCGGCGTCCAGGCCCAGGCGGTCGATGATCATCGACTTGATCTTGAGGTTCTTCTCCAGGCGCTGCTCGGCCTGGGTCCGGACGTCCTCGAAGGTGGCGGTGGACATGATGTGCCTTTCCGTTGTCGGTGATTGATGGAACGTCAGTTCGATGTGAGGGGGGTCAGCTGTAGAGCATCCCGCCGTCGACGGTGAGCACCTTGGCGGTGATGTACGAGGCCGCCGGGCTGGCCAGGAAGACCGCCGCCTGCGCGACCTCCTCCGGGGTGCCCATCCGGCCCAGCGGGATCGCCGCCGCGGCCTCCTTCAGCTGGGCGCGGGGCACCTTCTTCACCATGTCGGTGTCGATGAAGCCCGGGGCCACCACGTTGACCCGGATGCCCTTGGCGGCCCCCTCGTAGGCCAGGGTCTTCGCCATCGCGATCACCCCGCCCTTGGAGGCGGCGTAGTTGGCCTGGCCGACCCGGCCGGCGATGCCCGAGGTGGAGGCGATGAAGACGATCGACCCGCCGCTCGCGTACATCTGCTTGGTGGCCTCACGGGCCGTCAGGAAGGCGCCCGTCAGGTTGGTGGAGATCACCTCCTGCCACTTGGCGGCGCTCATCGCCGCGAAGTGGCCGTCGGCGGTGATGCCGGAGTTGAGGACCGCGACGTCCACGCCGCCCCAGGCGGTGCGGATCTCCTTGTACATCGCGGCGACCTGCGCCTCGTCGGACACGTCGGCCTGCACCAGCAGCGCCTTGCGGCCGAGGCCCTCGATCTTCTCCGCCAGCTGCTCGGCCTTGCCGGCGCTGGAGCGGTAGTTGAGCGCGACGTCGCAGCCGTGCTCGGCCAGGTGCAGCGCGATCGCCGCGCCGATGCCCCGGGAGGCCCCGGTGACGACGGCCCTGGTGCCTTCGGTGAACAGCTGACTCATGCCGCGCTCCCGGCGAGGTTGGAGGTGACCTTGTGGCTGCCCGGGTCGAAGCCCTCGACCTCGGTGCCGAGCCCGTGCTTCTCGGCGTGGTTCAGCACCGCCTCGGCGACCGCCAGGTCCAGCACGCCCAGTCCGAACGGGGCGAACACCACGGTGCGGGCGGCGGGCAGCTCGGCGGTGCCGTCGAGCAGCGCGCCGATCTCGGCGGTGACGAAGCGGCGGTGGCCGGCCTGCTGCTCGGCCTTGTGCAGCGAGGTCTGCTCGCGGATCGCGTGGTCCGCGTCGTCGGTGACGTTGACCGCGCCCAGCACCGAGGCCACCGACAGGTCGCGCAGCGACAGGTGCAGGATCACCTGCCCGTGCGGGCGGTTCGGGTGGTCCGCCAGGTCCAGCCAGTACGAGGAGTCGGTGGTGGCGATCGAGACCGTGTCGGCGGACAGCGCCTGACCGAGCGTCGCCGCCTTGAACTCGACGCCCGGGTACTCGGCGGCCAGCTCCGCGGCGAACACCTTGGCCCGCTCCGGGAAGGCGTCCTGCAGCAGCACGGTCCGCAGGTCCTCGTGCACCTGGGTGAGGAAGTGCACCACCTGGCTGTTGATGGTGCCGCAACCGACCAGGCCGATCGTGCGGACCTCGCGTCCGGCGTTCAGCAGCCCCGAGGCGAGCGCCGCGCCGGCCGCGGTGCGGACCGCGGAGATCTGGCTGCCCTCCATCAGGGCGAGCGGGTAGCCGGACTCCAGGTCGTTCAGGATGCACAGCGAACTGGCGCGCTGCATGCCCCGGTTGACGTTCTCCGGGAAGGACGAGATCCACTTCAGGCCCATCACCGGGGCCGGTCCGCCGAGGTAGGCGGGCAGCGCGATGATCCGCGAGTCGGAGCGGTGCAGCGGGCGCAGGAAGGTCGAGAACGGGAGGTCGGACTTGCCCTGGCTGTGCAGCACGTAGGCGTTGCGGACCAGGTCGATCACGGTGGAGTCGAGGTCCGCGAGCGCGGTCCGGACATCCTCCCGGCCGAGGATCCTCATGGCTGGGTCCCTTCTTGGTCGGTCTGCGGCAGGTACTGCCGGAGGTAGGACTCCACCCACTGGTCGTCGTAGATGGTGTCGAGGTAGCGGTCGCCGCCGTCCGGGAGCACGGCGACGCAGGTGGCGCCCGGCTCGATCCAGTCGGCGGACTGCTGCAGGGCGGCGATCACCGCGCCGGACGAGCCGCCGGCCAGGACGGACTCCTCGGCCAGCAGGCGGCGGCAGCCCCGGATGCACTCCGAGTCGGTCACCTTGACCACCCGGTCGGCGAAGCCCGGCCGCAGCAGGGCGGGGACGACCGCGGCGCCGTGGCCGGGGATGGTCCGCCTGTGCGTGGACTCCCAGGGCTCCGGCGGGCCGAAGATCACACTGCCCACGGCGTCCACCGCGACCACCCGGGTGGGCAGCCCCTGGTCCTGGATGAACTCGGCGCAGCCGCGCAGGGTGCCGGTGGTGCCGGCCGCCAGGAACAGGTAGTCGGGGGCCTCGGGGAGGGCCTCCACGATCTCCCGCATGGTGGTGTGGTGAGCGCGCGAATTGTCCTCGTTGGCGTACTGGTTGGGCCACCAGGCGTCGGGGACGGTGGCCAGCAGGTGCTTGACCCGGCCGATCCGGGCCGGCAGGAACTCGCCGGTGGCGGGGTCGCGGTGCTCAACCACCTCCACCCGGGCGCCGTAGGCCCGCATGATGGCGAGGTTCTGCGGGGTGGTGCGCGGGTCGACCACGATGATCAGGCCGAGCCGGTAGAAGTTGCAGAGCTGGGCGAGCGCGATGCCCAGGTTGCCGGAGGAGGACTCCACCACGGTGGACACCCCGGGCACGATCCGGCCGGTGGCGATGGCCTGTTCGACCATCGACTTGGCGGCCCGGTCCTTGATGGAGCCGCCGGGGTTGAACCGCTCGCACTTGGCGTACACCTGGAAGCGGTTCGGCGGGAAGAGTCGGTCCAGCGCCACCAGCGGCGTGCCGCCGATCGTGGCGACGATGTCGGGGTCCGACGGACGGTGCGGGCGGACCCGCAGCCCGGCGCCGTCGGGGACGAGCACGGTCATTCCGGCACCTTTCGGCTGATCTGGAGCCGAAGCTCACTGACGTACTGCTCGCCGTCCGCGTCGGGCAGCCAGGACTCCTCGGGGGCCGGCAGCGGTTCGCTGACGGTCACCCTGGCGTCGGGGTCCGACTGCACCGCCCGGCGGACGAGGTTGGCGAAGGAGAGCACCAGCGTCGGGCTGGTGAAGTCGACCAGGGACGGCTTCGTCTCCTCGGGGAACTTGACGAAGGCCCGGTCGGGCAGCGCGTTGTCGGTGACCCAGCGGCGCACCGCCAGGTAGTCGCGGCTCCGGTCGGCCTTCGGCGCGAGGGCCACGCCGGTGGCGGGCAGCCGCCAGGTCTCCCGGAACAGCACCAGGTCGTCGAGGGTGACCCGGGGGGCGTGCGGCCGGTCCAGGCCGATCTTGAACGCGTCGCAGGCGATGATCGAGATCAGCACCGCGAGCAGTTCGGAGAGCGTCCGGGTACGGCCGTCGGAGGTGGTCGCGGTGATCGTGCCGTCGTGCTCGGCGAGGGTGATCGCGACGGCGGGTTCGATCCGCTCCCGCTGGTCGAACGGGGCACGGGTGAAGCCGATCAGCCGGTCGCCCGCACCGATCGGGGCGGGCACCATGCGGCCGCTGTTGCGCTTCCAGCCGACCGGCAGCAGCGGCACCAGCCGCTCGCCGCCGATCGCCCGGTTGACCTTGTCGCGCAGCGAGCCGGCGTCGGCCGTCCAGTCCAGGAACGGCAGGTCGAGGGTGGCCAGGCAGGCGTGCAACTCGCCGAGCACGACCAGGTGTTGGCCGTTGTTGACGGCGTCCGCCGAGCGGGCCACGATCTGCAGGTCGGGGCTGTGCACCGCGAGGTGCGGGGAGCGCACCGGGCCGGTGGCGAACACCTCCCGGGTCTTCGCGGCGATCTTCTCGACGCTCAGGTCGATCCGGGTGGCGCCCTCGGGCACCTCGCCGATGACCTCGCGCCACTTCAGCGCCAGCTCCCGGACGGCCTGCTGCACGGGGTGGTTGTGCTCGCCCCAGAACAGCGCCAGGGTCTGCGGCCAGACGTCGGCGAGGGTGACGGCGACGCCGGGGCGCTGCCGCTCGGCGGCCTTGCGGACCAGCGCGACCACCTCGGCCTCGACCAGTTCGGCGAGCCGGTTGCCGAACCAGTCGGCGGCGTCGGCGACCAGGGCGAGCGGGCGGGCGATGCCGTCCAGGAAGTCCCGGCCGAGCTCCATCCGGCAGTCCCGCAGGGTGTCCTGGTAGACCAGGGTGCGGCCGGCGTACGCCTTGCCCTCCTCGCGGGAGGCGGCCTGGCCGGTGGTCTCCACGAAGTACGCGTCCAGCGCGTCCAGCGCCTCGACCAGCTGCTCGGCGCTCCCGGCCCGGTCGATCCCGCCCTTGTGGCGGGCGAGTTCGGCGAGCACCGCGTCGTAGCGGACGAACAGTTCGGGGTCGCCGATCGCCGAGACGCGGCGGCGCAGCACCTCCTCGGCGCGCACGTCGACCGGGATGTTGGCGTCCCAGCCGAGCACCCGCTGCCGCAGCAGCCGGTTCAGCACCTTGTCGACGGTCGTGCGGGCGGTGGCGGCGTCCCAGCCGTGGTCGGCGACCAGCAGGTCGGTTATCTGCTCGGCGTTGCGGTCGCCGTCGGCGAGCCGCAGCACCTGGCCGTCCTCGGGGCGCAGCCGGACGGTCTTGCGGTTGGCCAGCACCAGCTGCTCGCCGTCCAGGTGGACGTCCGGGCGCAGCATCGGCGGGAACCACCAGCGGGCGCCGGGCTGTTCGGCCATCCAGTCGGCGATCGCGGCGACCGTCCAGCGTTCCAGCGAGGTGCGGGCGGCGGCGACCAGGGCGGGGCCGTGGTCGATGGCGATGGCCTGCTGGGTGCGACCGACGCCGATCCAGGCGCCGGGGCCGAAGAAGCCGATGGTCTCGGCCTTGGCGCAGTAGCGCAGCCAGTACATGGCGAGGGTGCGTTCGCGCTGGCGGCGCTTGGTCTCCTTGCCGCCGGGGGCGGCGAGCGAGTCGAGGATGCGGAAGACGGTGCGGTTCTGCCAGGCGATGGCCAGGCGGAGCTCGGGGTCGGTGGCGAGGGCGGCGAGCCGGGCGGCCTCGGTGTCGACGTCGGCCCGGTAGGCGGTGTCGAAGTCCTCGGCGGTGCCGTCGCCGGCGGCGAGCCGGGCGGCGGCGGCCGGGGCGAGGGTGCCGCCGATCAGGTCGAGGCCGGAGACCGGGAAGCCGGCGTTGCGGAGCAGTCCGACGCCCCAGACCTGCCAGTTGGAGCCGGCCAGCGGGTGGAGCGGGGCGAAGTCCGCCCAGTCCACGGCGCGGGCGGCTTCGACGGCGGGCGCGGTCATCCCGACACCTCCGCCAACTCGGGTGCCCCGATGGGGGTTTCGGTCAGCGCGGCGGAGAGCCGGGCGATGCCTTCGGTGATCTTCTTGCGCGGCACGTTGCTGAAGCACAGCCGGATGCCGTCGTTGTGCTCGCCGTCGACGGAGAAGTGGCCGCCGGGGACGAAGGAGACGCCGTGCGCGGCGGCGGCCTGCGCGTAGCGGGTGGCGTCGGCGCCGTCGCGGTGGCGCAGCCAGAGGTAGAAGCCGCCGTCGGGGCGCTGCCAGGTCCACGGGCTGTCGGCGCCGAGCTCGGCGTCCAGCGCGTCGGCCATCAGGGTGCAGCGTTCGCGGTAGCTGTCCCGGTAGCGGTCGATCAGCTCGGTCCAGCCGTTGCGGGAGTAGTAGGCGGCCAGCGTGCCCTGGGCGAGCGCGGACGGCGAGAGCGAGATGATCTCGGCGACCCGGGCGAGGTCGAAGCGCAGGTGCTCGGGGGCGGCGATCCAGCCGGAGCGCAGGCCGGGGGCGAAGATCTTGGAGAAGGTGCCGAGGTAGACCACCTGCTGCGGGTCGAGGGCCTGGAACAGCGTGGTGGTGGCGCCGTCGAAGCCGAGCAGGCCGTACGGGTTGTCCTCGATCAGCAGCAGGTCGAGTTCGCGGCAGGCGGTGAGGATCTCGGCACGGCGCGGGACGGAGAGGGTGGCGCCGGTCGGGTTCTGGAAGGTCGGGTTGACGTACAGCAGTCGGACGGTGCGGCCTGCTTCTCTCAACTCGCGGACAGCGGTGCGCAGTTGCTGCGGGTCGAGGCCCTGGGCGTCCTCGGGGGCCGCGTGCAGTTCGAGGCCGGCGGTGCGGAAGGCGGCGGTGGCGCCGGGGTAGGCGGGGGTCTGCACCAGGATGGTGTCGCCGGGGGTGCCGAGGGCGAGGGCGACGGCGGTGAGGCCCATCTGGGAGCCGCTGGTCGGGATCAGGTTGTCGGCGCTCGCGTGGCCGTCCTCACGGGCCATCAGGTCGGCGACGGCGGGCACGAGGGCCTTGGCGACGTGCGGGGTGGTGTACTGCAGGGCGAGCTTGCCGCCGAGGCGGACGAGTCGGGCGAGCTGCTGGGAGATGTCCCCCAGCGGGAGCACGTCCAGGTCGGGCAGTCCGCCCGCCAGGGATATGACGTCCCCGCCCCGCTCGAACAGCCGGGGCATTTCGGCCGCGGGTCTGGTGTCGGTCCACATGGCTGGCGGTCCCTCAGACTCGGGCCGGGGCGGCGTCGGCGGCCCAGGCCTGCACGTAGCGGAACAGTCCGGCCGGGGAGGCCAGCGCCGGGTCGGCGAGGGCGTCGGGGTCGACCTCGATGCCGAACTCCTCCTCGACGGCCATCACCAGGGCGATGGTGTGCAGCGAGTCCACGCCCAGGTCGACGAGCGGGGTCTCGGAGTCGGTGACCTGCACGGAGCAGATCCGCTCGACGAGCTGATCAAACTGCGACTGGTTCATGGCTGCCCCTCGGGGATGCGGTGACGGTCTGGTGGATTCGGTGGTGCTCGGCCGCGACGACGGCGGCTGCGGCGGCGGCCGCTTCCGCGGCTTCGGCCGCTGCGGCGGTGGCGGCGTCGACCAGGCGCTTGGCGGCGGCCCGGTCCGGCTTGCCGTTGGCGGTCAGCGGGACGGTGTCCAGCGGGACGACCCGGTCGGGCATCCGGCTGGGGTCGAGCCGGCCGACCAGCGCGGCACGGACCTGCTCCGGCGGGAGGGTGCCGTGCACGGCCAGCAGCAGCGGTCCGCCCTCCTCCTCGGGGCGCAGCGCGACGGCGGCGGTGACGCCGGGGAGGCGCTCGGCGGCGTCCTCGATCTCGGTGAGGGCGATCCGCATGCCGCGGCGCTTGATCACGTCGTCGTCGCGGCCGACGAAGTAGAGCCGTCCGTCCTCGTCGAGCCGGCCGCGGTCGCCGGTGTGCAGTTCCAGCGAGCCGTCCGGGCGGCGGATGAAACGGTTCTGCTCTTCCAGCGGGATCCGCCAGTAGCCGGCCATCACGGTCGGTCCCCACACCACGATCTCGCCGGTCTCGCCGGGGCCGAGCTCGGCGCCGTCGGCCGCGACGATCCGGACCCGGTCCCCGGGGATCGGCGGGCCGACCGAATCGGGGTGCCCGGCGTACTCGGCCGGGTCGAGGATGGAGATCCGCTTGCACTCGGTCATGCCGTACATCGAGGCGAACTCGGAGCCGGGGAAGACCTCCAGCAGCTCCGCCATCACGGCCCGGCCGGGGCGGGCGCCGGTGTTGGTGAACAGCCGCACCCGGGTGGGCCGGTGCAACTTGCTCTGCAGCAGGTGGAGCATCTGGGCCAGCGAGGGCACCAGCGGGACGACGGTGACGCCGGTGCGCTCGATCAGCCGGAGCAGTCCGACGTCCTCGCTGCGGCGGGCCAGCACCAGGGTGCCGCCGACCAGGGCGGACAGCAGGGCCTGGTAGAGGCCGTAGTCGAAGGAGAGCGGCAGCCGGCACAGCACCACGTCGTCCTGCCGGTAGCCCAGGCAGGCGTTGATCGCGTCCATGGCGGCGAGCATCTGGCGGTGCGGGCAGACCACGCCCTTGGGGCGGCCGGTGGTGCCGGAGGTGTAGATCAGCATCGCCACCGCGTCCTCGTCGACGTCGGCGCGGTGGCCGTCCTCGGCGGAGGCGAGCACCTGCTGCCAGGCCTGCTCGACGTCGACGGTGCGGGCGGCGCGGGCACCGGCCGCCGGGCGGCAGACGGCCAGCGCGGCCCCGGAGTCGGCCACGATGTGGTCGATCTGCTGGTCCGTCAGGTCGGGGTGGACCGGGACGAAGATCGCCCCGATCCGCAGGGTGGCCCAGAACAGGGCCAGGAAGGAGCGGTCGTTGCCGCCGGCGTACACCACCCGCTCGCCGGCGGTGAGGCCCTGGCCGCGCAGCCAGCCGACCGCGCGGTCCACGGCGGTGCCCAGCTCGCGGTAGTTCAGGGTGCCTTCGCCGTCGGTCACGGCGGGGTGGTCGGCCCGCTCCAGGAGCGGGTGGTCGAGCAGGTCAGACACCGGCATGGACGGCCACTCCCTCGCTGATCGCGGCGACGGCGAGCCGCTCCTGGGCCCGGGCGACGTCCCGGGCGGTGTTCACGGACAGCACGTCCAGCCCGGGGTGCCGGCGCTTGAGCAGGTTGGCGAGGGTCTTGGCGGGCGGCAGCGAGATCGTCGTCTCCGGCGCCAGTTCGCCCAGTCGGTCCAGGCAGAGGTCCCAGCGGACCGGGCTGACCACCTGCTGGACCAGTCGGCGGCGGATCTCCGCCGGGTCCTCGACGAGCGCGCCGTCCGCGTTGGACAGCAGCGGCTGCGTCGGCGGGGCGAACGGCACCGCCTCGGCGGCGGCCGCGAAGGTCTGCCGGGCCGACTCCATGAACGGGGTGTGGAAGGCGCCGGCCACGGTGAGCGGCTTGACGGTGGCCCCGGCGGGCGGGGCGGCGGCCAGCTGCTCCAGGGCCGTTCCGAGACCGGCCGCGACGATCTGGCCGGGGCCGTTGAAGGTCGCCGGGGTCAGGCCCAACTCGGCTATTCGTGCCAGGACTTCGCTCTGCTCGCCGCCGACCACGGCGGCCATCGAGGTGGGCGCCTCGGCGCAGGCCGCGGCCATCGCCCGGCCGCGGATCGCGGCGAGCCGCACCGCGTCCGCGGGCTCCAGCACCCCGGCGTACACCGCGGCGGTGAGTTCGCCGACCGAGTGGCCGGCCGCCACCGCCCCGCCCGGCCGGGCGGCGCCGGCCAGGGCGTGGTGGGCGAGCAGTCCGGCGGCGACCAGCAGCGGCTGGGTGTGCTCGGTGCGGGCGATCTCGGCGGCCGGGGCCTTGGTGCCGAGGTGGACCAGGTCCAGGTCGGCGGCCTCCGACCAGGCCCGCACCCGCTCGGCGGTGGCCGGGTCGCGCAGCCAGGCGGCCAGCATGCCCGGGGTCTGGGAGCCCTGACCCGGCGCAATGAATGCGAACATTTGTTCGAACCTCCTTTCGAGTGGGGCCTGCGCCCGGCGCAGGAGCGCGGGCTTCGGTGGGGGACCGCTACGGGCGGCCGGTGGACTTGCGGAAGCGGCGGATCGCCAGGAACGAGAAGCCGGCGAACCAGGCCAGCAGGTTGAACACCGCGCCGGCCACGCTGGAGTGCTCCCCGTGGAACGAGAAGCCGTCGTTCAGCGGGTACCGGGCCAGCGTCGCCACCCCGTACATCGGGGTGTAGCGGGAGATCTCCAGCATCACGCCGCTGAGCGGGATGAACAGGTTGCCCAGGAAGGCGAGGGCGGTCATGGTCAGGCCCGGCATGTGCATCACCACGTCGGGCTTCAGCGCCAGGCCCATGCCGATGCCGAGCGCGGCGAACACCGCGGCCCCGACCCAGGCCACCAGCAGCGACGTCACCCAGACGTTGGCGTCGGCGTGAGCGCCCGTCAGCGCACCCAGCGCTCCCACGATGGCGACCGGGACACCGGCCATCAGCACCGAGCAGAGCACCTTGACCAGCAAGTAGCCGGGCGGGGTGAGCGGACTCATGGCGATCGTCCGCATCCAGCCGACGGACTTCTCCACCGAGATGGTGGCGGCCGAGCTGACGGCCGCGGTGGCCGCGCCGTACACCGCCTGGCCGATCATCATCCAGGCGGCGAAGTTGCCGTGCGGCAGGTCGGCCCCGCCGGACGGGGCGGTGCGGAACAGGGCCAGGTACAGCACCGCGGGAAGCAGCACCGTGAAGATCGTGGTCTGCCGGTTGAACCGGCGGCGCAGCTCGTAGCGGACGAAGGTCGGGTTCACCCCGTTGAAGACCGAGGTGCGGGCGGCGGCGGGCGCCGTGGCGGCGGCCATCAGACGTTCTCCTTCTGGGCGTTGGCGGCGCTCTCGACGCGGCCGGCGTTCTCGGTGATGGCCATGAAGGCCTCCTCCAGGCTGCGCGGCGCCACCTCGATGTCCCGCGCCTGCGTCTCGCCGACCAGCACCCGCAGCAGCGCGTCCGAGTCGGTGCAGGTGAAGTAGGTGCGCTCGCCCCGGACGGCGCTGGAGCGCACGCCCGGCGTCCGGGAGACCAGACCGGCCTCGTACGGGCTGAGCACCGCCGAGACGGTGCGACCGCTGGTCGCGGCGCGGATCGAGGAGGCCGAACCGTCGGCCACCACCGCACCCTTGTTGATCATGACCACCCGGTCGGCGAACTGGTCCGCCTCCTCCATGTAGTGGGTGGCGAACATGACCGTCATGCCGCGCGCCGCGTCCTCCCGGACGGCCGCCCAGAAGTCCCGCCGCGCCACCACGTCCATGCCGGCCGTCGGCTCGTCCAGCACCAGGAAGTCCGGCCGGGACAGCAGCGCCAGCGCGAACCGCAGCCGCTGCTGCTCACCGCCCGAGCAGGCCGCCACCCGACGGGCCCGCAGCTCGGTGATGTTCGCCCGCGCCATGCACCGCTCCGGGTCCGCGCCCGGGTGCAGCGAGGCCAGCATGTGCACGGTCGCCTCGACCGTCAGATCCGGCAGCAGACCGCCGGACTGCAGCACCGCCGCCACCCGCCCGGCCCGCACCGCCTGCTCGGGGCTCACCCCGAACAGCCGCACCTCGCCCTCGTCCGGCCGGGTCAGCCCCAGCAGCATGTCGATCGAGGTGGTCTTGCCCGCGCCGTTCGGCCCGAGGAACGCCACCACCTCGCCCCGCCGAATCCGCAGATCCAGCCCGTTGACGGCGGTGAACACCTCGCCCTTGGCATTGGTGAACCGCTTGACGACACTGGACAGTTCAGCCGCCAGGGGGGACGCCGTCCCCCTCGACGCCGTACGGTTCTGGTAATCGATCATCATCCGAGTCCTCACGATTCGGCGGAGGTTCGCCTCTTGTGAGCACTACTCTCCCGGCCCCCCCTATCGCCCCGAACCGGCCCGGCTATCGGCCCCCTATCCCGCTCCCGCTCGCCGCCCTCCCCGCACGACGCCCGTGATGGGAACGCCTTCCGCCACCCCGGTGGCGCCCGCCCGTCCGCGCCGCCGGGTGCGGTCTCGACACCGCGTCAGGGCGCGGAGACCGGCACGTCCTTGCTGCGGGCGAACGCCTGCACCGGCGTCATGCTGCCGAAGCCGGGCAGGCTCACGGTCTTCTCGTGGCTGACCTGGGTGCAGTTGCCGTCGTTGTCGGCGGTGACGGCGTCGGCGCCCTTGAGCGCGGCGGCCGGGGCGGCCGGGGCGCCGTTCGCACCGGCGGGGTAGCTGGTGCCCTGCGTCCAGTCGGCGCCGATCACCAGCTCGATCGAACTGCCGGTGCCGGCCTCGACGGCGGTCTCGGGCACGCCGAGCGCGGCGGCCACCTGCTTGGCCTCGGCCGCCTTCCCGGCCGGGTAGCGGACCGCGGTGCGGTCGGCGGCGGTGTCCTTGCCCGTGGAGGTCTCGCGGGAGAAGCCGGCCGACTTGAGCGCGTCCGCCAGCGCGGTGGCGCGGTGCGCCGCGCCGCTTCCGTTGCGCACCAGGACGGCGATGTTCTTGCGCGGCGTCGCGTCCGCGGGCGGCGCGGCCGGCGCGCTGGAGGAGGGCGCGGCGGGCGGCGGCGAGGAGGGCGCGGTGGCCGCGCCGTTCGGGTCGGCGCTGAGCGACTGGTCGTTCTTGACCGTCGTGAACAGCTTCTTCGCGTCCGGGCCGGCCACCAGCCGGTTCTCGTCCTTCGGGTCGGCCTCGGTCTGCATGGTGGTGAAGGTGACCCGGGACGGCGGCACCTTGTTCAGGTCGTCGGCCAGGCCGACCAGCTTGGTGATCCCGTCCAGGCCGGGGTCGACGGTGAGCGCCTTGGTGGCGGCGTCGGCCAGCGACAGCACCTTGCCCGGATCGGTGAGCGTCCCGGCACTCTTCAGCTGGCGGATCATCGACCCGAGGAAGGCGTGCTGGGCGCTCGCCCGCCCGAGGTCGCCGCCGTCCCCGAAACCGTGCCGGGTACGGACGAACTGCAGCGCCGCCATGCCCTTCAGGGTGTGCGAGCCCTTGGCCAGCTTGAGGTGCGAGTACGGGTCGTACACGTCGTCGCTGACGCACACCGGGACGCCGCCCACCGCGTCCGACATCTTGATCACGCCGACGAAGTCGACCTTGATGAAGTGGTCGATCGGTATGTCGGTGAGCTGGTGCACGGCGGCCACCGTGCAGCCGGGGCCGTACTGCAGCGTGGAGTTGATCTGCCCGCGGCCCGCCTTGGACGAGGTCTTGTGCTCCTTGTCCACGCAGCCCGGAAGGTTGGTCATCAGGTCGCGGGGGATGCTCATCACGGTGGCGTTGGAGCGGTCCGCCGAGACGTGCAGCAGCAGTTGGACGTCGGCGTTGGCGCCGGCCCCGCACTCGCTGCCGCCGATCTCGCAGTCCTCCGGGTTGTCGCGGCCGTCGGAGCCGATCACCAGCACGTTGATCGGGGTGCGCCCGAACTCGTCCGGCACCTCGTGCCCGGCGTCCCCGCTCTCACCGGCGAACAGCGGCGCGGACTTGATGTTGCCGTTGTACCGCATGTACAGGTAGCCGCCCGTCCCGACGGTCACCACCACCAGCCCGGCCACGCTCCAGGCGACGATCTTCAGCCCGCGCCGCCGCCCCTTGCGCCCACGCTTCGCCGCCCGCCGGGCCCCGGCCCGCCCCTCGTCCCCCGAACGCTGCCGGGGCACCTTCCCCCCGCCCCCGTCCGCCACCGGCTCGACGGTCTCGGCCTGTCCGCCCATCACATCGCACCCCCGTCGCCCGGCCCCTCCGAGCTTGTCTCCTCCTATTAGATGCACGGCCACCTCCCGATGTTTCACCCGGGGTTGCGATCAGCCCTGCAGAGCCGCCCAGTTGGCCATCCGCCCTACCCTGCACCGACGCCGACCGCCACCCGGGGCAGGCCGCGGGACACCTGCCGCGCATGCCACTCCCGGTGCTGCCGCGCGGGAGGGTTGCCCGTCTGCGGCCCGAGGACCGGCCGGCCGACCAGGGCGAGCGCATGCTGTCAGTCGGCCTCGCTGCGGCCGACGAAGCGCTGGGAGACCAGGATGCGGTGATCTCCCCCAGGCCGAGAACGCCCTTGCCGAAGAGCTTGTGGTGCAGCGAGCACAGACACAGGCCGTTCGCGACCTCGTCCGGCCCGTCGTGCGACCACCAGCGCACGTGCGCAGCCTCCAGCCCGACCGAGATGGGGCCGAGCATCCCGTCGTAACCGCAGAACGCGCACTGGAACTCGCAGGCCGTGAGTATCGGTTCACGCATCCGCCGGGCCGCGGCATCGAGGCCGGTCACCGCGCCCGTCTCGGCGAGCTCCGGATCGAGCCCGACCGCCTCGCACAGCTCCAGGTGCAGCGACGGCGGGAAGCGGGTGTCCAGCAGCACCCGCCCCAACCGCCCGAGCAGCGACGGCTCCCGGCGGAGCGCGGCCCGGAGCCCCGACGCGAGCCGCCCGGCCGCCCCACTGGAGCGGAGCACCCCGACGCCACTGCCCGGACTCCCCGCCCCCGGTCGGTCCGCACCTCCCACACCTCGTCACCGACCAGGTGGTGGAAGGGGTGGTGAGGTACGGGATCTGGATTGCTCGGGCAAGGGCTGACAGGTCGTCCACCGTGGGTGGCGTGACGGCCCGCTCCCACAGGCCAACTGTCTGTCGGTCCCGGCCGATCGCCTCGGCCGGCCACTCCTGGCTGAGCCCACGCTGGTGCCGGAAGTGGCGGATCCGGACCGAAGCCGCTGCGCCGACGCCTCCCGTTCCCCACCCGCTCCGACGCCCCGGTCGGGTCCGCCCTGGACTTCACCCGCCGGGCCCTGTCCGGATGGCACCTGTCGGGGCTGCACCCGGTCGGCCCCACCTCGCCGACGACGCCCTCCTCGCGGTCGGCGAACTGCTGTCCAACGCCTGCGACCACGGTGGCCGGCCGCGCTGCCTCGCACTCAAACGCCTCCCCGACGCCGTCCGCGTCACGGTCGGCGACCGAAGTTCCGTCCTGCCCCGCCGCCGGCTCACCGAGCCCGGGGCGCCAGGGGGCCGCGGCACCGCCGTCCTCAACCGGCTCACCACGGGGTGGGGAGCGATGGCGAGGAGCGGCAGAAGGCCATGTGGGCGGGGTTGCGGTCGGGGCGGCGCAGCCGTCCCGCGCCGGGGGCGGGCCGGGCCGATGTCGGGCGTAATGGAGAGGACCGGTCCGTCGGGCCGGGCGCGAGGCCCGGGGTGGTTCGGGAGGCAGGTATGGCGGTGAGCGGCGACGGCGGGCGGCGGTCCGCGGCGGGCCCGGGCCGGACCGCGAGGTCCGGGGAGCACCTGCTGGATGTGCTGCTCGACCGGGCGCGGGAGTTCGCGCCGCCGCTGATCGCCCCGCTGGTCGCCGAGGCGGTGGCCGAGCTGGGCGGCCGGGAGCCGGCGCTGCTGTTGCAGGACTACGGCCAGTCGGTCCTGGTCCCGCTGCCGGGCGGCGGTCTGGCCGAGGGCCCGCCGCTGCCGATCGCGGATTCCGCCGCGGGCGAGGCGTTCCTGCGGGGTGCCACGGTGGAGGTGCCCCAGGAAGACGGGATGCGGGTGTACCTGCCCCTGCTGGACGGCGGGGACGAGGCGGGGGTGCTGGCCTTCACCCTGGACGCGGTCGGGGACGGCGACCGCTTGCCGCTGCGACGGCTGTCGGCCCTGGTCGCGGACCTGCTGATCACCAGGAGCGGCTACACCGACCTGGTCTTCCAGGCCCGGCGACTGGAGCCGATGAGCGTGGCCGCCGAGATCCAGTGGTCGCTGCTGCCGCCGCTGTCGATGTCCGTGCCCCGGGTCGCGGTGGCCGGCATCCTGGAGCCCGCTTACCAGGTGGCCGGCGACAGCTTCGACTACGCGCTCAACGGCGACGTGCTGCACGTCGCCACCCTCGACGCCATGGGCCACGGCCTGGACGCCGCCACCATGGCGACGGTGGCCGTCGGCGCGTACCGGCACGCCCGCCGCGCGGACGTCGGACTCGCCGAGATCTACGCCTTCATGGACCGGGCCATCGCCGAGCAGTTCGGCCCCGACCACTTCGTCACCGCGCAGATGATGCGGCTCGACACCGTCACCGGCCACCTCCAGTGGGTCAACGCCGGTCACCCGAAACCGCTGCTGATCCGCGACCACGCGGTCGTCGAGCGGCTGGAGAGCGCCACCACCCTGCCGGTCGGGTTCGGCGGCGAACAGCCGGTGATCAGCGAGCGGGAACTCCGGCACGGGGACCGCGTACTGTGCTTCACCGACGGCCTGGTCGAGGAACGGGGCGCGAGCGGCGAGCAGTTCGGCGAGGAGCAGCTGATCGACTCGGTCGACCGCATCGAGCGCTCCCGCTCCGGCGTGCGGGCCACCGTACGTGCCCTCTCGCACGCGCTGAAGGCCCGCCGGGGCGGGCACACCAGCGACGACGCCACGCTGTTCCTGATCGAGTGGCGCTGAGCGGCCCGGGAGCCGCCGGCGGCGGAACCGCCCGTCCGGCGTCGACCCGCTTCAGCCGGGCAGGAGTTCCGCCGCCGGCGTGTGGTTGCCGGTCGCGGAGGCCTCGGCCATCGCGGCCGCAGCGGTCGCGGGCGGGGTGTCCGGGGGCACCACCAGGAGCAGGAAGTGGTCCTGGAAACCCCGGGTGACGCTGATCGTGGCGTCACTGCCGTCGAACCAGCTGATCCTGACCATGAGGCCGTCGACCACGACGGACCTCGGCACGCCGTCCCAGGCCGGGGTGTCCAGGCCCACTCGGACGATCCGGCCCAGATGGGCGCCCAACGCGGTTACCAGATCCGGGAGTTCGGCGAGAACGTGGGTGGTGCGGGGCCACCAGGCGCCATCGAAGAGGCCTTCCCGGGACATGGTCGGCTCCATCGTCAGACGCGGGAGCGAAGGGTCCCCGGGCACCGACCACGGGCCGGGGGAGGAAGGAACAGGGAGGGGGATCGACATCATGGCCGGCCGCCCGTCCGGTCCGCTGCGGGACCACTCATCACCCAGGGCGACGTCGGCGCGGATGCCGGTGTGCGAGATGTCCTCGGCTGCACTCCCACGGTACTCCGCGCACACTCGGTCACGGCCGCACTCGATTCCTGCTCGGCAGACGGATGGAGCGGTCCATGCGGAGGCCTTCCTCGTGGCGGGCCCCGGAACAGTCAGGGGACGGGCGCTGACATGCCGAGGGGCCCGCACCGGGCGTGATGCACGCGGTGCGGGCCCCTCGCCGCCGGGGCGGGTGCCGCGGCGGTGGAAAGAACTACAGCGGGCGGATGTTCTCGGCCTGCGGGCCCTTCTGGCCCTGCGTGACGTCGAACTCGACCTTCTGGCCCTCGAGCAGCTCACGGAAGCCGCCGGCGTTGATGTTCGAGAAGTGGGCGAACACGTCCGGGCCGCCACCCTCCTGCTCGATGAAGCCGAAGCCCTTTTCCGAGTTGAACCACTTCACGGTGCCATTAGCCATGTAAAAAATCTCCTTCAGGGGCTTTCCGGCGACCCGCACGATGCGGATGCCGAGTCACCGTGATGGGAGCCCGCCCGGAGAAGATCCGGAAAACAAAAAATGCGCCTGCGATATATGAGCAGGCGCACACAAAGTTCATGGGAACCATTACTGCAACTACCTCGACTGTAGCAGTCCCGGACCCGTAACGGGCGGAAACTTTCACCCCGGTTTTTCGCCGGAGGCACCCTCGATGCCGCCGCCCCGAACCGCATACGCCCTCAACCCAGCCTCAGTGAAAGCACGTTGGCCACTCCTCGGAGCACCTTCCGGGGCGCTCTCGCCCTCGACTCCGATGCCCGAGCCACGGGAGGTGCCGTTCGACACACCCGGCATTTCGGACCGCCCGGAATTCGGCCGGCCCGGGAAGAGCCAACTCCGTTCCCCGCGGCGCATACTGGCCTGGATGAAAAAATCTGAAGCAGTCCGCCGGCACCTGCCCACCAGCCCCTTCAAAGCCAGGACCGCAACACCGCGCAAGCACTTCGCCGTCGGCGACCGTGTGACTCACGACGCCTACGGCCTCGGCCGGGTCATCGGTGCCGAGGGCGACACCGCGGTGCTGGTCGACTTCGGATCGCGACAGGAGCGCATCGCCGAGCCCTACACCGCCATGTACCACCTCTGACTCGCACCGCCACGACCGCCGAGTCGGTAACCGCGATCGAGGGCCCGGACCGCGGCTGCGGTCCGGGCCCTCGGGGTGCCGAGCCCTCGGGGTTCCGGGCGCTCTGCGCGACCGGGCGGGCCGTTGCGGCGGTGGCGGTGGCGGCGGAACGTCACGGCGAGGGTTCCTCCCAGGATCAGGGTGGTGACGGCCGCTGCGGCAAGCGCCGGTACGAGGCCGGCGTCGGTGGCCGGCAGGAGGTGGGGGTGAGTGCGGTGGCGGGCGCGAGGAGTTTCACGGTGATCCGGAAGACCGCCGCCTCTCCCACAGCCAGCCGGGAGAGCGGCCCGCAGCTGACGACCCGGCCGTTCGGGGTGCATCCGTCGGTGACGGTCGCGACGTTCACCGCGTCCGAGCCGTCGCCCAGGGGTCGCTTGACCTGCAGTACGAGGACGGCGCGGACGGCGTCACTTTCGAGTACGACCTGCACCCCAGCGGGGCGCTTCGTGTCCTGCGGGTCTTCGAGGACACCCCGCACCGGATCGAGGCGTGCTCCAGCCCCGGAGCGTGGCTCCGGGTCGTGGGTACCTGCCTGCGAAGCGGCTCCGAGTACTGACGGCGGTCCGCCGGGAGCAGAAGAGCGAAGGATCGGGCGGCGGCGTCACCGCTGGTCGGCGTCACCGCTGGTCGGCCGGGGGCCCGGGTCGGAGCGCCGGGGCGAGGACGACGGCCCGCCCCACCGGGCGGAGCCCCAGGCAGAGACCGAGGGGTCGCGTACCGGCCAGACGATCCCTCGCCGGTCGGGGACCTTCGCAGACGGCTCGTCGGCGAGCAGTTCGCTCGCGGTCCTGGTGTTCGCGGGATCAGCGGCCTCGGCCATCAACCGGGCGGCAGCGACGGCTCCCGTCCGAGGCGGGACGACCAGCAGGGTCAGCCGGCGGGGAAGGTGCGAACGGACCGAGATCGTGTGCCGACCCTGCACAGCGGTGAGCCAGCCCGTGTGGACGGTGTGGCCCGCGACCGGGATCCGTCGGGGGACGGTCAACCACTGGGCGGGATTCACGGTAATTCCGGCGACCCGGCCCCACTGCGCGTCCAGTTCGGCGGCCAGGGCGGGGAGTTCGAAAGAAAGGTCGTGCGACCGGGGCCACCAGGCCCCGTCCAGTCGTCCGGCTCGCGAGCCGTCCGGTGCCAGGCACAACCGCAGGGCGGGTTCGGGAGTGGCAAGCATCGCGCCATCGATCACAGTCATGATCAAGGACCTGTCTCCGAACCTGACCGGTGCCACGTCCGGAATTGCCGTTCGCCGGAGACGACGCCAGTGTCCGGTGCCGGCATGCGAGGTGCCTTCGGTGATGTCCAGGCTACTCCCGGCCCGGCCCGGCGTTCAGCTTCACGGACCGGCCTCCGCTGCCTCGAACATCGGCCGCCTCCCTCCGTCTCCTCCGCTCCTGGTTCCATCGTGGCCCCGGAGCCGCCGGCCGACGTCCCCGGTCGCCCCCCGGCCGACCGCCTCGTACGGTCGTGGTCGGGGCAGGAGCGTTGTCACAGGAGGCCACGATGCGGCGCTACCGGTGGATTCTGGAGACCCAGGACGACGACGGCCGCTGGTCCCGGCAGGACGACACGACGATGCCGAATCCGCTGGAGTACGACGGTCCGCCGCAGCGGGCGGCCAACCACCTCCGGGACGTGTTCGTTCGCACCCTCTCCCGACCGGCGCCGGGCCCCCGGGCAGTCAGGATCCGACTCTGGGAAGGGACCGGTGCCGACGGCGAACCCCAGGCCGAGACCGAGTGGTCACGCGAGTGACGCAGGCCCGGCCCCGGCCCGGGCGCCTCCCGTCCGCCGCCTACACGGCTGCCGGCCAGGAGGCGGCCCGGCTCCGGGCGAGATCGGATCGCCGCTCCGCCTCGCCGAGCCCGGTGGAGGGGGTGACGGCCGACGGCAGGAAGTCGGAACGGGCGTTCGTCCCGGTCGCACGGGCGCTCGGCTCCGCGGCGAGCAGCTCGCTCGCGGTCCTGGTGTTCGCGGGATCAGCGGCCTCGGCCATCAGCCGGGCGGCCTGGACGGCGTCCGCCTGGGGCGGGACCACCAGCAGGTTCAGCCGGCGGGGGGCGTAGGAACAGACCACGATCACGTGCTGGTCCTGTTCGGTGGTGAACCAGCCCGCGTGGACGGTGTGCCCGGTGACCGGTATCCGCCGGGGGATGACGGGCCACTGCTCGGGGTTCACGGTGATCCGGGTGATCCGGCCCCACCGCTCGTCGATCTCGGCGGCCAGGACGGGGAGTTCGAGAAGAAGATCGCGCGAGCGCGGCCACCAGGCTCCGTCCAGCCGGCCGGGCCGCACGCTACTGGGCGCGAGGGAGAGCCGTGGCGTGGAATCCATGGCGGCGGGCGTCGTCACACGATCGAGGGTCGTGGTCATGATCAAAGACCTGTCCCCGGGCCCGGCCGAGAGACCTGGTCCGGCATTGCCGTTCGCCGGAGACGCCGCCAATATCCGGTACCGGCATGCGAAATGCCTTCGGTGATATCCAGGTTACTCCTGGTTCGACCGAGCCCGGACGATGAGGTGCATCTCGCCAACGTACGCACATTGACGTGCGGTCAGCTCCAGCAGGACGTCCTGCAACGTCCTTGCACTGCCGCGCCCGGCTCGGCTGGTACAGCCTCCGCGAACGAGCGACTTCACTCCGTACTCGCCCAGCGGGGGCGTAGTGCCCGAGGCGCTCGCCGAAGCATGCGAAGTGGATCCGAAGACCGTAGGCCGCTGGCTCGGCGGGCGCGTACCCCCACCCGAGACACCGATTCCGCGCCGCCCAACTACTGCGCGTCGAGGAGACCTTCCTCTGGCCGACGCCTCAGCCCCGTACGGCTCGGCGGGCAGACGCGCTGGACACCGAACTCGTCGGCACCTTCCAGAACCGGGCCAGCGTGCCCCGCGACACCTGGCTGACCCTGTTGAGGGAGGCCCAGCAGCGGATCGACGTGCTCGTCTTCTCCGGGACGTTCTTCGCCCAGTCCAACCCACATGTCGCCAAGATGCTCACCGAGCGCGCGGCTCACGGGGTCCAAGTCCGGCTGTGTTTCGGCGACCCGAACGGGCACGCCGCCGCACTCAGAGGCCGGGAGGAAGGCATCGGCGACACCCTCGCAGCCAAGATCCGCGCCTCGCTCACCTACTACCGCTCTCTGCTCCCGAAGGCCGGCTGCGAGGTGAGACTCCACGACACGACGCTGTACAGCTCTCTCTTCCGCTACGACGACGACCTGCTGGTCAACCCGCATGTCTTCGGCCAACCCGCCAGCGCCAACCCCCTGTTCCACCTCAAGCGAGTGGACTCCACCGGCTGGTTCGACAACTACGCACAGAGCTTCGACACCGTCTGGGCCGACGCCCGGCCCTGGACACCCGACCATGAGGGGACCGCCGCCCGTGGGCAGGACTGAGTACTACAACGACCCCAACGCCCCCAAGGCCAACACCCTCATCCCCGCCAGCAACCTGCTCGTCGTCGACGACCAAGGCGCGATCCTCCTCCAGCGTCGCCGCGACACCGGCCAGTGGGCCCTGCCCGGCGGCGCCCAGGACATCGGCGAGACCGCCGCCCAGTGCGCGGTGCGCGAGTGCCTGGAGGAGACCGGCATCGTCGCCGAGATCACCGGCTTCCTCGGCGTCTACACCAACCCGCAGCACATCGTCGCCTACACCGACGGCGAGATCCGCCAGCAGTACGAGAACACCTACATCGGCCGCCCCGTCGATGGCGAGCCCACCGTCAACGACGAGGCCGGCGGCGTCCGCTTCGTCCAGCCCGCCGACCTTGACCGGTACGACATCCACCCCAGCATGCGCCAGCAGATCGGCGACTACCTCGCCGGCACCTACCCCTACCTCGGCTGAGCCACCAACGCCGCCTCCACCCGCGCCACCGCGCTCTCCGCCCCGTAACGGCCCAGGATTTCCGCCACACGCGCCTCCGCCGTGGTCGGGGTGCCGTCGGGCGTCGTCGTCATGTCGCACCAGACCAAGGCATCCACCAGGAACTGATCCTCCAGCAGCGGGAACTCGGCTTCCAGCATCTCCCGGAGGCCACGCTCCTCGGCTTCGAGCAGCGCGAACGAGTGGTTCGCCACCAAGCGCGCCAGCCGGCATCGGCCCCATGCACACCCCGGAGGAACCGCGCACCGTCGAGCGGGTGAAACCCCGTCGCCGCCAGTCTCGACGCGTAACCGACATCGTTCAGCAGCGCTGCGCTGACGAGAAGCCGCGCCTGCTCGCCGAGAACCCCTTCGAGACGGCCGCCACGATCAGCCACGCCTTGAGTGTGCGCCCAGCGACGGGGCAGCGGCTCGGCAAGCTCGCTGCTCGCCACCGTCCTGGCCCATGAAGTCAGTTCTTCGCCCATACGCAGATGGCTTCCCAGGTCAGCGATCACCACGCAGCCGACGTCCCCGTCTCACCCTCCGCGCCCCGTAACACTCCCAGGTCCCCCACCCGGAAACGAAGAGGGCCAGGTCGGACGATGTCCGACCTGGCCTCAACTCCGTTGGGCTGCCAGGGGTTCGAACCCTGAACCTACGGATTAAAAGATCAACGCCGTTCGTGGTCCGGCGGGTTGGGGTGCACTGGTCACTGCCATCTCTGCAGCGTGTCGGTGCGCGCGGTGACGGCCCATCCGGCACCGCACAAACACTGCCGTGCGGTCCGCTCACGCATCGCTCACGCAGGAGCACCCCGCCCGGCGCCGCGACGGTCGAGTCCCGGAACCTCAGCCGACGACGTTCCGGTTGCCGAGAGCCTGGGCGTAGATGTCGTTGACGATCTTCTGCGCCAGCTCCTTCTTCTCCGTTGAGGTCTCCACCCGAAGCCACACCAGCATCACGTGAAGTTCGCCGTCCTGCCGCCATGCGACCGTCCGATACAACAGCATCCCGTAACGTCCCAGCCCAGGTGAGGCCTCCTCGTCGCTCCACTCCGCGTAAAGTGCCCATGAGTTGACGCGCTTCCAGTCGAGCTTCTCCGGGCGTTTCGCGCGGTCGCGGTTCGCCAGAGTCTCCGCTGCGGTGTCGTCGCACGAACTGCCGCAGTAGAACGCCGCGAGTTCGATGTTGGCCTCCGGCCCGGCAACCCCCAGGGCTTGCGCCGCCTTCGCCGGCCCGCACGTGTACACCACCAGCTGCTGCAGTTTCCGCTCCTCCTCGCTGGCGGTGTCTTTGCAGTCGAGCTCTCTCGGCCCGCGGAAGGCGAACGGCAGGCGCCTCAGGTGCCACACACGGGAACGCTCCTCGTCGCCCCAGGACGCGCCGTACACCTTGTCGCGCCAGTCGCGGTGGTAGTAGGCAAAGCGGTTTCCCTTGTCTGGTACAGGGCTCCTCGGCATGCTGTCCAAGCTCGCCGGAGTGTCGCCACCCTGCCTCCAGCCGGACCCGGCATGTTCCGCGGCGTGGTCCGCCAGGACTCGGAGCACGTCCGCCATCCGTGCTTCGGAGGCGAACTCTTCGGCGTAGGAGACGAAGAGCACAGCGTTCTCACGGCGGATCACGGCCGAACCCCGCAGGGCCTGTGGCCCTTGGTCCGTCCAGTAGACGTGCGGCCCCCAGTCCGTCTCGGTCCTCATCGTGAGGAAGGCCTCGTTGCCCAGCCCGTCGAGATCCCGGACGGACAACTCGCGGTTCGCGGTCTTTCTCCGCAACTCTTCGACGTACTGGGACGCCTGACTCGTCGCATCGGCCAATCGGAACGGTCGGAACAGCAAAGTAGTGATCGTGATGCGCGTATCGGGGGCGAACGGTGACTGCTCGGCGGCCGTGCAGGTCCGGATAGCCGCACGACCTTCGTCCACGGGCGGGTGGGCGTACTGTATGCGGTCGACCGTCAGCCGGGCGAGATCCCGCTGCTCCAGCAGGGAGCACGGTTCGGGAAACGCCCTCACCGGCCATGGGCCCGGATGCGCGCTCAGAGCGCTGAAGAACACCGCGAGCTGAGCGGCGGTCACAGCCATCACCATGGCACCACGCGTCGCCCGGTACAGCATGCCGCCCGCCCGGGCAGCGGGGCCCTCACGCCCTTCCGGGACGTCCACGTCGGCCGCGAGCCGATCGCGCAGCTCGACATGGCGGAACTGGTACACACCACCGGACTGACGCAGTACACCACGCCGGTGCGCGTCCTCCAGGAAGTCCAGGAGCCGCAGTGGAAGCCGTCCGGACAGCGCGAGCCAGAGCCTGGCCACGGCGAACCGTCCCCACGCGGACACGGCGACGGCGTGCAGCTGCCAGCAGAGCAGGCTGCCGACGCCGACGACACCCCAGTCGACAGCAGAGACCCGGCCCCTGCCGAGCATCAGCTCCCAGGCCCCCACCATGAGCGGCGGCAGCGTCAGCAGCACCAAGTTCTCGTTGTCCAACGTCTTTCTGGTTCCCAGTGGCCCCAGCCAGCCGAATGCGAGGGCGGCGCGCCGGTCACGGGCGAGCAGGCGGGCCGGGGACGCGGCCAGCGCCGTGTCAGCGGGTCGCCACGCCTGGTGGACCAGCCATCTGATGCAGGCTGTCAGCGCGACGGCAGTGGCCAGGCTCGCGATCCGGAGTCCGTTGGTCGACCCCCAGGCCAGGGCTGTCGCCCAACCCGCAACCAACCCGAGGGCCATCGAGCCGGCCTTCCACCGAACCTCCCGGAGCGCCTCCCGCAGGATGTCCCCGTTCGGCATCTCGAAGCTCTGGGGCACACGCTGCCAGTCGGGTTTCTCCCGCACCACGGACATCACCGCAAAGCACAGGACGACCACCACAGCGATCGCGAAGCCGCCCGGGACCGACACCGGCACGGTCTCGCCCCACCACGGCTTCCCGAAATCAAACAGACTGACGATCAGCCAGGCGAGGAGGAGAGCGGGCAGCAGCCCCAGCACCCGGACCGGCGCGGGGACGTCACGGTCGAGAGTCCACCAGGGCAGGTCGGTACGGCCCGCCGCCTTCATCCGTACCGCGAGGAACCCGGCCCACCTGCGTGCCTCCTCCGGCGAGCGCCCGCCGCGCAGTGCCCGCTCGGAACGCGAGGAGCTGTAGACCGCGTTCAGGTACGCGGTGTGCAGGTGCCCCTGGATCTCCTGGACGGTGCGGAACCGGCCCGGCTGAACCAGTTCGTCCGGGTGGGTGTCGTCGTGCCCGTACGCGACCCGGGCGAGGCCTGCCATCAGAGGCACGTCCAGGGCCTGCCGCAACAGGACGACCTCTCGGGTCCGATCCATGGGGTCGACGAGCCGGTCCACCAGGTTGCGCCACCGCGTCCGGCGGCCACCCGCGCTCAGATACTGTCCGACGGCGGCCGAGGACAGCGGCAGCAGGACGACCTCGGCACGCAGGAAGTCGCTGTCGACGGGGACCTGTTGACGGTACTGGGCCGGGCGGCTGGTCAGCACGAACGGCCGGGTGCTGTGCAGGGCCGCCAGTTCTTCGAAGGCGGCCGCACGGTTCGCCGCGGGCAGTTCGTCGAAGCCGTCGAGGACCGGCAGCACCCGCCCGGCACCGATGAGGCGGCCTGCAACCACCTCCGGGGAGGCACCGGGCACCGGCGTACACACCTCGGGGTACTCGGCGGCGAGCCTGCCGGCCGCCCAGATGTCGAGACCTTGTCCCGGGTCCCAGGAGGCGAGGTGCAGTACCAGGGGCACCGGTTCGGATTCACCACGCGCATCCTTGGCGGCCGCCGGCCGTACTGTGAGGAGGTCGCGGGCGAGCCGCACGGCGAGGACCGATTTCCCGGCACCGGCCGGCCCGAGGAGAACGAGCCGCCGACCGGGCGTACTGCGGAAGTACGCGGCAAGGGAGCCGGGCGGTGCGACCGCACCGGCCTCGGCGGGGCGGCTGCCCCTGTCGTCGCTGACCTCCCGCCACAGCACGTCGATCGACTCGGGGTTGTCGGCCTGCCGCAGCCGTTCGTCGTCCCGGTACCGGTTCAGCAGCACCGCGGCGAGCTCGTCGGCCACCCGATCGAGGACGGCTGGCGAACTCCAGGAGGCTTCCCTGCGTCGCCGCCGCACCGCGTGCGCGCGCCCCACCAGCTCCCAGAACAGCGCGACCGCGAGCAGAACCCAACCCGCACGAACAGGGCTGACGACCAGCTGCGGCGGCAGCGGCAAGACAGGTTGCGCCCACAGCAGGGCTACTCCGAGGAGCGCCAGCAACCCACGAAACCCGATACCCACGTGCACGGTGAGCCGCTCAAGGTATCCGACCTGGACGACCGTCTCCTGCCGCCCGCCGCGCACCTCGTTGTACACCGTCAAGCGCCGCGGAACCCCTCGCCTGAACACCCCCGGTCTCCTACCCGGCGGCCCCCCGGCCACCGGGATCGCCGATGTGGATGGTGCCGATGTACTGGGCCTGAACCACGGTGCCCTGCTCCCCGCCAGAGATCGTGTTGGAGCCATCGACATGCACGCTGGCGGGCGCGGGCAGACAACCCACGAGGCGACGCGCGAACTCCGGGTCCCGCTCGGCCCGGACCGTCAACGCCTCCGCGAGCCGCTGCGCCCGGGCAGGATTCCCAGGATCCGCCTCGAACGCCTCCAGTTCAGGCAGGCCGGTCGCCTCCTGCCCGGCAGCATCCTCGGCAGGCCGGCGGCGGACCAGTGCGACAAGCGACTGCCAGGCACTCCGGCCCGCGGCCCCCGCGGCTCCGCCCGCCAGCATCATGAGAAGTTCAGCAGTGAGCTGCTCCATCGACCCCTCCCCCGAGTAGCCCCGTGGACATCGAGAGTAGGACAAGACACGGGCGGGCGGAATGTGGCGGCCGGTCCCCGCTCACACCCACTGATCGCGGTGATCGGCCCCGCCGACACCAACCGGCGACCATGCCACCCCGCCCAGCCCCTCTCGCGATGCTTCGCATCCGGGTCGCCATGTGGCGGTTGCCTACCGTGACTCGGTGAGAGCCTGACTCGACTCCTTCACCCTCAGATCATCCCGAGCTGCAAATACTTGTCCAGGTATGCCTGCGCCGGCTCGAACAGGCCGTACGGCACGAACTCGGCGATCTGCTCGTGCGTGATCCACGCCAGTTCGGCCAGCTCCTCGGTATCGACCACCGTCACCGTACCGCTCACCACTTTGCAGGCGGTGTACGACATCTGCCGACCGGTCTTCGGATGCACGCGCTCGCCGAGCAGTCGCGCGGCCTTCACCGTCAGGCCAACCTCTTCCGCGGTCTCGCGGACGGCGGCTTCCTCCGGTGTCTCGCCGGTCTCGATCTCCCCGGCGGGGAATTGTCAGGACAGCTTGCCTTCGGCGATGCGGCGTTGGACCATCAGGACGCGGCCGTCCTGGACCACGATGGCGGCTGCGATACCCGGCTTGGTGCTGGTCGGCTCAGTCAGCGAGCCAACCGTCAGTGACGAAGCCGACGGCATCCGCTTCGTCCAGCCCGCCGACCTCGGCCGGTGCGACATTCACGCCAGCATGCGCCAGCAGATCGGCGACTACCTCGCCGGCACCTACCCCTGCCTCGGCTGAACCATCAGCGCCACCCGCGCTCCTCAGCACCGCGAGATCCGCACCACAAAACAAAAAAGGCCAGGTCAGACGGTGTCTGACCTGGCGAACCCGACTCCTGCGATCGTCCCAGGAGTCGGGTTCGCCACAATCACGCCCACTGCGAGCAGCCACTCCCGTACCGCTGCGGCCCACTCACGGGCCTCAGCAGACGTGAGCGAGATCTCCACCAGCGGCACCTCGTGATCACTCATGCCGCCGGAGCGCACCCGCGACCTCCGACAAGCCCCTCACAGCGCTGAGCTTCGGTGTGGCTTTGGGGTGTGGATGCGCTGGCCCAGCCGCGGTCCTCGCAGCCCTGATGCACTCATTCGGGTGGGTTTCACGAACCCACCCCGTCGCGAAACCGTTGCCCACGACAGCATTGCGAATACTTCGATTGCTGCAGATACTTCGATTAGGGGGAAGAGGAGGTACCGCCATGGCACCTGCCATCGAAAGCCGGAAGATCGCCCCGGGCGACGTCGACGCCGAACAGGCCGAGCGAGCACTGCATCGCATCCGCAGCTACCTCACACAGACGGCCCACCAGGACGACGACGTCACCATCCTCGGAGAGACCGGCTCCGACGATCCACTCGTCCTGCCTCGGCCGACCGTGGAGATGTTCGCGGCGATCCTGGCCGCCCTCGCCAACGGGCAGGGCGTCCAGCTCCTGCCCGTCAACGCCGAGGTCTCGACTCAGACTGCCGCCGAGATGCTCAACGTGTCCCGGCCGTTCCTCATCGGGCTCCTCGAGCAGGGTGAGATCCCGTACCGGCTCGTCGGCCGTCATCGCCGCATCCTGTTCAACGACGTCATCGAGTACAAGCGCACGGACGACCGGCGCCGCAAGGACGCGGCAGACGCCCTCACCGAACTGGACGAGGAACTGGGGCTCCTCTGAACCATGGCCTTCATCGTCGTCTACGACTCATGTGCCCTTTACCCGAACACTCTGCGCGACCTTCTGGTACGCCTCGCGTTAACCGGCATCATCCAAGCCAAGTGGACCGAGCAAATCCTGGACGAAGTCGACCGAGCGTTGATCGAGCGGGGCATCTCACCGGAGAAGAACGCCGAACGGCGACGCCGCATGAACAATGCCGTCCGCGACTGCCTCGTCACCAACTACGAGCCGCTCATCGAGGGGCTCAAACTGCCCGACCCCGACGACCGGCACGTCCTCGCCGCCGCCATCAAGGCCGGCGCTCAGGTCGTCGTCACAAACAACCTCAAAGACTTCCCACCTCACTACCTCGCCGAATGGGACATCGAACGAAAGTCCCCCGACGACTTCGTCATGGACTTGATCGACATGGACGGGCGTGTCGTGTACTCGTGTGCCCGCGAGATTGCGGACAGCCGCCGCAACCCGCCCGTCACGTTCGACGAAGTCCTGCTGCAATTGGAGCGCTCAGGACTGATCGAGTCTTCGACCGCTCTTCGCGCCGACCCACTGCCGCACGCCTGATCAGGTGCTGCGCACCGCCCTCTCGGCGACGGATAAGCAGGGCACATTCTGACGGCATGTCAACCATCCCGCTCACGCACGCGCCCTTCCGAAGCGCAGCAGCACCCCGCCAAAAACACCAGCCGGGGTGCTGCGCTGCAGGTCAGAGGGGGTGTGGTCCCCTCGTCGTACGTGGGCCGCCAGGGGTTCGAACCCTGAACCTACGGATTAAAAGTCCGCAGCTCTGCCAATTGAGCTAGCGGCCCGTGGCAGGCGTGGGCCTGGTGGGACAGCGCCTGCCGGGGTGATCCTACCTGGTGCCCGGTGGGAGATGGCCAGCGGATGACCGGGCGGGTCGACGGGTCAGGTGGCGGGGAGGTGGGCGGCGCGGACTCGGCGGAGCCAGCTTTCGACGGGGCGTTCGTCGGGGGCGGGGGGCAGGACGCCGGGGCGGGCGAGGCGGGTCTCGGCGTCGGCGAGCAGGGCGGTGGCGTCCTCGGGGCGTTCGGCGAGCTGTTCGCCGAGGGCGCGGATCCGGTCCGGGTCGGGGAGGCGGATCTCCAGGCGGCCGGTCTCGTGCAGGGTGACGCCCTGGCGGACCAGGCGGACCAGGTGCCGGGCGTGCTTGGCCGCCCGGGCGGCGCCCGCCGGGTCGGTGCGGTCGCGGGAGGAGAGCTTGCGGAACTGCTGCCGGGCGTAGCCGAGGTACGCGCTGCGCACCGCCGGGCCGCTCAGGAAGGCCTCCCGCAGGCCGATCAGCTCCTCGCCGAGCGGCGTCCGCACCTCGTACAACTCCTCGGGCAGCCAGGCGAGTTCGGTGGCGGTGGGATTGCCGGAGAGGGCCAGTCGGCACCACTTGGCGGCCTCGTGCAGGGTGCGGTCCGGGGCGGTGGTGACGTGCGACTCGGCGGGCCGGTGCAGACCGTGGAAGGCGACGGTGGGCGCGGCGAACAGACCGAGCCGGTCCAGGTCGGAGCCGGCGTGTGCCAGGCCGTACGCGGTGGAGCCGACGATGCCGGAGAGCAGGACGTGCATGGAGTCACCTCGTCGGGAGCGGTTCCCCGCAGTCTCGCCCCGATCGGCCCGTACACGCGAGCGATTTCCTGCCTGGACGGCGGGGCCCGACACGGCCGCCGCCGATGCTCGGTGCGGCCGCGCCGCGCGCCGATACTGGGCCCATGGCGAACGGCGAGATCCCGGCGGCGAAGCTCCGGGCCTGGTGGGCGCACCGGCAGTGGCTGGACGGCGGCGTGCACCGGGGGGCGTCCCCGGCCGAGGTGCTGGCGGCGACCGGGTGGGCCCGTTCGGTGGGCGGCACGGCGCCGTACCTGGGGCTGTTCGCCAGGGCGGGACTGGGCCGGGCGGCGGTGGACGCGGCGCTCGCCGCGGTGGAGGTGCAGGAGCTGCCCGCGGCCCGCGGCTGCACGTACGTGCTGCCGGCGGAGGACTTCGCGCTGGGCCTGGCGGCGGGCGCGGGCGTCGCGGAGACGGAGATCGCGACGGCGGTGCGGCACCTCGGGGTGACTCGCGACGAGGTCGAGCAGCTCTGCCTGACGGTGTCCGAACTGCTGTCCGACACCGAGCCGTTGGGCCCGCAGCAGATCCGCGCGGCGGCCGGCCCGGCGGCCCGCCCGCTGGGCGAGGCGGGGCGCAGACGCGGGGTGTCGACCACGCTGCCGCTGGCGCTGGGGCTGCTGCAGGCACGCGGGCTGATCCGCCGGGTGCCGGTCGACGGGCGGCTGGACCAGCAGCGGTACGGCTACCTGCGCTGGGACCAAGCGGTGCACGGCGAGGCCGCCGACCTGGCCCGGCGGTACCTCGCCTGGGCGGCGCCCGCCTCGGTGCGGCACTTCCGCTGGTTCTCCGGCTTCAACGCGGCCACCGCGAAGGCCGCCCTGGCCCCGCTGGAGCTGACCCGCCTGCCCGGCGGCGAGCTGCTGATGCCGACCGAACTCCTCGACGAGTGGGCCGCGTTCACCGTGCCGGAGCAGCCCGCGTACGCCCTGGTGGCGGGCATCGACGGCCTGCACCTGCTGCACCGCGACCTGGCCCGGCTGGTCGACGAGCGGGACGCCGGGCGCCTCGCCCCGGCGTCCCGGACGGGGCGGAGCTTCGGCAGCGAGTCCGACCCGTCGACCCACCTGGTGGTGGACCGCGGCCGGATCGTCGGCTTCTGGGAGTACGACCCCGAACAGCGGGAGCTGGTGCACCAGTTGTTCGTGCCGATGGACGCCGCGCTGCGCGCCGGGATCGACGCCGTCGAGACCTTCGTCCGCGAGGAACTGGGCGACGCCCGGAGTTTCGGCCTGGACTCGCCGAAGAGCCGCGCCCCGAAGCTCGCCGCCCTGCGCACCGCCAACCGCTATGCCTCGCCCGGGAGTTCGAGCGGCAGGTAGTCGAAGCCGGTGGCGCCCGGCCGGGCCCGGCGCAGGCCGTCCAGCAGCACCGGGGGCGTCGCGGCGTACACCGTGGCGTAGTGGTGCCGGTCGAGCGCCGGCTCGCCGGTCCAGGCGGGCCGCTCGGCGGCGGGGGTGGCGGCGAACCGCCCGTCCGCGCCGTTCCGGTTGCCCCGGCCGTCCAGCCGCACCCACCACGAACTCCCGGGCAGCAGCACGCCGTTGAGGCCGTGCAGCACCTCCAGCCGTTGGTAGCAGAGGCCGGCCGGGATGCCGTTGGCGCGCAGCAGCGCGGCCAGCAGGTGGGCCTTGCCGTGGCAGATCGCGTCACCGGCGGCCAGCACGTCCGACGCCCGGTAGGCCGCCGACCAGCGGCCGACGTCCGCCGAGTGGTCGATCCGGTCGCGGACGAAGTCGAACACCGCCTCGGCGGTCGCCACCGGATCGGCCCGCCGCAGCGCGGCGGCGCGCTCCACCACGGCGGGGTGCCGGTGGTCGACCACCTCGTCGGCGGCCAGGTACGCCTCGAGATCGGGATGATCGGCCCGGAGCGGGCCGTACGGGGAGACGGAAGGGTCCATGCCAGTGATGCTGCGCCGCCGACTCGCCGTCGGGCAAAGGCATTTCACCCCATGGACTACCGTCGGTCGCATCGGTTCCGGGAACGAAGGGACAGGCGGCATGGCGCAGGACGAGGTACTGGTGGTCACCGGCGGCGGGCGCGGCATCGGGGCGGCCACCGCCCTGCTGGCGGGCCGACGCGGCTACCGGGTGTGCGTGAACTACCGGGCCGACGCGGCCTCGGCCGACGGCGTGGTGGAGCGGATCCGGGCCGCGGGCGGCACCGCCGTCGCGGTGCGGGCGGACGTCAGCAGCACCCCCGAGGTGGAGCGGCTGTTCGACACCGCGGAGCGTGAACTCGGGCCGCTGACCGCGCTGGTGAACAACGCGGGCACGCTGGAGAAGCAGTGCCGGCTGGACGAACTCGACGAGGACCGGCTGAACCGGATCTGGACGGCCAACATCACCGGCCCGTTCCTGTGCGCGGCCGCGGCGGTGCGCCGGATGTCCACCCGGTACGGCGGCCGGGGCGGGGCGATCGTCAACGTCGGCTCGGCGGCGTCCCGGCTCGGCTCGCCGGGCGAGTACGTGGACTACGCGGCGTCCAAAGGCGCACTGGACTCGATGACCCGGGGCCTGTCGCTGGAGGTGGCGGCCGAGGGCATCCGGGTGAACGCCGTCCGCCCGGGCCTCATCCACACCGGCATCCACGCGCTCGGCGGCGAGCCCGGCCGGGTCGACCGGGTCGGCCCCAACTTGCCGATGGGGCGCGGCGGGCAGCCCGAGGAGGTCGCCGAGGCGATCCTGTACCTGCTCTCCCCCGCCGCCTCGTACGTCACCGGTTCCTTCCTGGACGTGGCCGGCGGACGCTGACTCGCCGTCAGTCGCCGGGCCCTGCGGCGGACGCCCCGCCGCCCCCGTATGAACATCACGCGTTGCCGCGATACCGGTTCGGTCAACGCCCCGGCGCGTCGCCGCCCACCGCCCCTACGGTGGGCGGCATGACCGAGACCGAAATCGCCGCCGCGCCGTTCCTCGACATCCCCGACGTGCTCAACCTCCGCGACGCCGGAGCGGGGGTGTACCGCCCCGGGCTGCTCTACCGTTCGGCGAGCCTCAACCGGCTCACCGACGAAGGCGCCGCCCGCCTCGCGGAACTCGGCATCCGAACGGTCCTCGATCTGCGCAGCAGCCCCGAGCTCGACATCTGGCCGGACCGTCCGATCGGCGAGGACGTCCAGTACCTGCACGTGCCGATGCTGCCCGACCCGGCCACCACCGACCGCGTCTGGCCCGAGGACCAGGCCGCGCTCTACCCGTTCATGGCCGAGACCGGCGGCGTCGCCGTCGCCGCCGCCGTGCACGCGCTGGCCACCGGCGCGCCGATCCTCGTCCACTGCGCCGTCGGCAAGGACCGCACCGGCCTGACCATCGCCGTCCTGCAGACCCTGGCCGGCCTCCCCGCGGCCGCCGTCACCGCGGACTTCCTGCGCTCCAACGTCGGCCTCGGCCTCGACAACGGCCCCGTGCCCTACCTCGACACCGCCGGCGCGGAACGCCTCTCCCGCCCGATCGAGGCCACCCACCTCGCCTCCGCCCTCGCCCGCATCGAGGAGCTCCACGGCACCCTCGACAACTACCTCCTCGACCACGGGGCCACGGCCTCCGACCTCGCCACCCTCCGCGCCCTGCGCCCGGAGTGACCTGACCTCGGGCCCCGACCGCGAGGCGCTCCGCGACGGTGGCGGCGAGTCCGGTCCCGAGCAGGACGGCGGCCGGGCCCGGGCGAGAGGGTGTGGCGGACGGCGGTATCGGCGTCGCGGCCGCGCGGCCGTTCCGGCCCCCGGCGGCCCGGTACGTCAGCCGGGTTACCGTGGGCGGTGCGCCCGACGGCCACCGGCCGCCTCGCGCGTCAGGCACGTCCACCGGCTGTCCGAAGGAGTCCGTCCCATGGCCCGTTTCCCCGCCACCGCCGCTGTCGCCGCCGCCGGTCTGATCGGCGGTTACGCCACCGCCCGGTTCAGCGGTCGGCGCGAACTGGGCGGCGCCGTGCTGGCCGTCGCCGGGACGACGGCCGCCGTGCGCTGGCAGCGCCGCGCGGGGACGCCCGTCGCGGCCGGTCTGACCACCCTCTACCTGGCGGCGTTCGGCGGCTCGCACCCGCTGGCGAAGAAGATCGGCGCCTGGCCGGCCGTCCTCACCGTCACCGGTGTGGTCGCCGCCGCCTCGGCCCTGGCCACCGGCGAGTAACCGCAGGGCAGGACGGTCTCAGGCGGCGCCGAACCGCGCCTCGAAGGCCGCCCGGTTCGCGGAGGGGACGGTGCGGTCCCAGACCCCGAACACCACCCGGTCGAAGGCCGCGCCCCACTCGTCCAGGGCCTCGCCGAACGCGTCCGCGACCTCCGCCGGGTCGTTGCGGAAGACTCCGCACCCCCAGGCGCCGAGCACCAGTTCGCGCACGCCGTGCCGGGCGGCGACGGCCAGCACCCGGCGGGCCCGTTCGGCCAGCACCGGCCCGAGGTCGAGCGCCTTGCCGGGCGAACGCAGCGCCAGCTGGCCCGCGTTGGGCGCCGGCGAGGTGAGGAAGCCGACCCGGTGCGGGCTGGACAGCAGGTCCCCGCGTTCGTCCCGGATCACCGGGACGTCCGGCGACCAGATCACCCGGTGGCTGTAGTGCAGGTCGGTGGAGGCGCGGTGCGCCTCGTAGTAGTCGGGGGCCTCCAGCAGGCAGCGGTACAGCAGCGCGGTGCGGCAGACGTCCTCCTCCTGGGCCTTCGCCCCGCGCAGGTACCCGCCGCCGGGGTTGCGCGCGGACGCGAAGTTCAGCACCGCGACGCTCCGCCCGCCGTCCGCGACCAGGCGCTGGGCGGCCTTCATGCTGCCCTCGCCCGTCACCTCGGCGGGCCCGCGCAACGGCCCCGGGCCGGCGCCGAATTCGGCCCCCGGCGGGTAGGACACCGTCCCCGCGCGGGCTGCGGCCAGCTCCTCGGCGATCCGCACCGCCGTCCCGTCGGGGCTCCGGTACTCGCCCCGGTCGGCGATCTCCTCGTTCTGCGTGGCGAGTGCCCGCTGCCTACTGCTCATGTCGCGCACGCTAGCCGCCGACATCCGCCGCCACCACCGCATTTACCGCCGGCACGCGGACGGGCCCGCCCCACCGGAGTGGAGCGGGCCCGTCAGTGCGTCAGTGTCAGTTCTTCCAACGCGGCTTGCGGTCGTCGCGGTTGAAGCCGCCACGGTCGTCACGGTTGAAGCCACCGCGCTCACGGTCACCGAACGAACGGCCACCGCGGTCGTCACGGTTGAAGCCACCCTGCGGACGGCCGCCACGGTCACGGTCACCGAACGAACGGCCACCGCGGTCGTCACGGTTGAAGCCACCCTGCGGACGGTCGCCGAACGAACGGCCGCCAAGGTCGTCACGGTTGAAGCCACCCTGCGGACGGCCGCCACGGTCACGGTCACCGAACGAACGGCCACCGCGGTCGTCACGGTTGAAGCCACCCTGCGGACGGTCGCCGAACGAACGGCCGCCACGGTCATCGCGGTTGAAGCCACCGCGCTCACGGTCACCGAACGAACGGCCACCGCGGTCGTCGCGGTTGAAGCCGCCACGCTCACGGTCACCGAAGGAACGGCCACCACGGTCGTCACGGTTGAAGCCACCGCGCTCACGGCCGCCGCGGTCGTCGCGGTTGAAGCCACCGCGGTCACGGTCACCGAAGGAACGGCCACCACGGTCGTCACGGTTGAAACCGCCACGCTCACGGCCGCCGCGGTCGTCGCGGTCCCGGTTGTAGGCGGGGCGCTCGGTGCGGGCCTCGCGGTAGGAGGGGGTGCGCTCCTCGGCCACCGGCTGGGCCTCGACGGCCGGCTGCTCGGCGGTCTCGGCGCCGGCCTCGGCGGTCGCCTCGTCCGTCTCGACCTCGTCCTCGATGCCCAGCTCGGCGCGCTCGCGGGCGGCGCGGGACGCCAGGCGGTCGGCCTCCTCGCGCAGCTCGGTGGCGCGGCGCTGGGCGCGCTCCAGCTCACGGGTGAGCTCGGCGACCTCGCGCTCGGCGGCGCCGGCGATGCCGGACGCGCTCTCGGCCTGCACCTCGACCAGCGAGCGGGCGCCGGTGATCTTGGCGACCTCGGCGTCGAAGGCGTGGTCGAGGATGTGGCGCGAGGCGTCCACGCCCGCGTCCTCCATCAGGCGGAACACGCCGCGACGCTGGTGCGGCAGCACCAGGGTGACGACGGTGCCGGAGCGGCCGGCGCGCGCGGTGCGGCCGGAGCGGTGCAGGTAGTCCTTGTGGTCGCCCGCCGGGTCGACGTTCAGCACCAGGTCGATGCCGTCGACGTGGATGCCACGGGCGGCGACGTCGGTGGCGACGACCACGTTGAGGTAGCCGTCCTTGAAGTCGCCGAGGACGCGGGTACGGGCGCCCTGGGTCATGCCGCCGTGCAGCGCGTCGGCCTTCACCCCGGCCTCCAGCAGCTGCTGGGCGACCCGGTCCGCGCCCATCTGGGTGCGGACGAAGATGATGGTGCGACCCTTGCGGGCGGCGATCGCGTTGGTGATCGGCGCCTTGTCCTTGGGCTTCACGACCAGGATGTGGTGGGTCATGGTGGTCACCGCGCCGGCCGACGGGTCGACCTCGTGGGTGACCGGGCTCTTCAGGTAGCGCTTGACCAGGGTGTCGATCTCGTTCTCCAGGGTGGCGGAGAACAGCAGGCGCTGGCCGCCGGCCGGCACCAGGTCGAGGATCTCGGTGACCTCGGGCAGGAAGCCCATGTCGGCCATCTGGTCGGCCTCGTCGAGGACGGCGATCTCGACCTCGTCCATCTTCGCGGAGCCGCGGTTGATCAGGTCGCGCAGGCGGCCGGGGGTGGCGACCAGCACGTCCACGCCGCGCTCCAGCGCGTAGATCTGGTTCGACATCGAGGTGCCGCCGCAGACCACCTTCAGGCGCAGGCCGAGCACCGAGCCGAACGGCTCCAGGGCGTCGGCGACCTGCATGGCCAGCTCGCGGGTCGGGACCAGGATCAGGCCGCGCGGCTGCTTGGCCTTGGTGCGCTCGCCGCCCGCGAGGCGGGTCAGCAGCGGCAGGCCGAAGCTCAGGGTCTTGCCGGAGCCGGTGCGGCCGCGGCCGAGGACGTCCTTGCCGGCCAGCGCGTCCGGGATGGTCGCGGCCTGGATCGGGAACGGGGTGGTGACGCCGCGCTTGGCGAGCGCCCGGACGACGTCGTCGTGCAGACCGAGGTCACCGAAGGTGATGGTCGGCTCGGCGTCGGCGGTGTCGGCCGCGTCGGAGTCGGTGGCGCCGTCGGTGAGCTCGGCGAGCTCCGCGTCCAGCGTGTCGGTGTCGAGAGAATCGGTGTCGGCGGCGTCGGAGCCGTTCGCGGGCATGGCGAAGCGGGCGTCGTCAACGAGAGACATGCAAAACCTTCCGGAAGTGGCACGCGCCAAAGTCCGGGGGTCTGTTGGAAATACCGCCTCTATGCGGTCAGCCACGGATCGCCGGAACGCGCCAAGGGCGCTCAAAGGTGTGAGGAGCGCCAGCCAAATAGGATCAAACGAACGATCTACCACCATAGGGGAACCTGCGGATCAGAGGCAAATCCCCTGGCCAGCGCCCCCGAATCAAGGCCCGGCGTCGCTTCCGGGCCGCGCTCCGGGCTCAGTGCGCGGACGACCCCTCGCTGGGCTCCGCCGACGTCGCACTCGGCGTCGGCGAGGGCTTCGCCGAGCGGGAGGGCTCCGGACTGCTGGGCTGCGGGATCGGCGAGGACGCGCCGCCACCGGTCGGGGTCGGCACGGGAGTGCCCGGCGCAGCGGGCGTGCCGGTCGGCGCCGGAGTGCCGGCGTTCGTCCCGGGCACCGGCACCGGGGCGCCCTGCACCCCGACGACCGGCGGCGTCGGCCCGGGGGCGTGCCCACCGGGGGACGGAGCCGCGCCGGGTGACGCACCGTCACCACCCGGCGCGCCGCCGTGCTCCCCGCGCGCCCCGCCCTGGTGCCCGCCGGCGCCGACCCCGGCCTTGAGCGTGGTCGCCGTTCCCGCACCGGTCGGCTTCACCCCGCTGGGCCCGGCCGGCGGCTGCGCACCCACCGACATGCACCCGCTCAGTCCGAGCACGGCGATCGCCGCCGTCGCCGCCCCCGTCGCCACCCTTCGCCGCGCCGACCCAACCGCCATCACCGAGCCACCTCCCGCACGACCCGCCCGGGCCGCCAATCGTTCTCGGTGCCCAACGCGCGTCCGCCCCGCCGGGACACGGGCAACCGCCAACCATCAGCCGCGCGCCCCCAGCGGCGCACGCACCGGCGCGAACCATCTGGCGTCCCGTCAGCGGACCTCCGACAATGGGCGGGTGGAAATGACCAGGGACGAGTTCGAGGCGCTGGTGTCCGACGCGTTGGACCGCATCCCGCCGCAGCTGGCCGCGATGATGGACAACGTGGCGGTCTTCGTCGAGGACGAACCCGACCCCGCCACGCCCGACCTGCTCGGCCTGTACGAGGGCATCCCGCTCACCGAACGCGGCGAGTGGTACGCCGGAGTCCTGCCCGACCGGATCCTGATCTACCTGGGCCCGACCCTCCGGCACTGCGACTCCCGCGAGCAGGCCGTCGAGGAGGTCCGCATCACCGTCATCCACGAAGTCGCCCACCACTTCGGCTTCGACGACGACGAACTCCACGAGCTCGGCTGGTCCTGAAAGCCCCCGCCGCGCCCACCTCCGGAAACGGTTTTGGCGTTCCCGCCCGGCATCCCATATGCTTCTCGACGTCCCCGAACGCCGGATAACCGGCCGGAAGGGCCGCAAGCCCTCATCGTCTAGTGGCCCAGGACGCCGCCCTTTCAAGGCGGTAGCACGGGTTCGAATCCCGTTGGGGGTACGCAGTACCGTAGTAAGGTCCTGTGCGGAGCAATCCGCATGAGGTCCCGTGGAGCAGTTGGTTAGCTCGCCACCCTGTCAAGGTGGAGGTCGCGGGTTCAAGTCCCGTCGGGATCGCTCGTCTCGCAAGAGACGGTGCAGTATGGCCAGGTAGCTCAGTTGGTACGAGCGTCCGCCTGAAAAGCGGAAGGTCGCCGGTTCGACCCCGGCCCTGGCCACATAGTGTGACCAGCAGAAAGCCCCCGAGCGCATCGCGCTCGGGGGCTTTTTCATGTGCAGCGGGACGCCCCGGTCCGGCAGCAGCCACGCAGGTGTGGCGCAGATCATGGAACCGGAGCCTGAGCCCGAGCCGGTCCCCGAATCGAGCGCGCCGTCGCCCGCTCGGCGGCTTCCGCCGGCTCAGCCGCCGCTACGAGCGCAGGGCCGACCATTTCGCCGCCCTCGCCGACATCGCGGCAGCGCTCACCCACCCCGAAGGCTCTACGGGTGAGGGGACCCTCTCGTGTCTCAGGCGTCGGCCGCGGGGATCGGGAGCGAGCCGGCCAGGGCCTGGCGGGCGAACGCGACGACGTGGGTGCGGAGGTCGGGCTGGGTGGTGCCGAGGACGACCCGGGTCATCTGGGGGACGGCGGTGGGCCAGGCGGCGAGGCCGATCAGGCTCAGCAGGCAGGCCGCGACCTGGGGGGACGCCTCGGCGCCGAAGGTCTCGGCGAGCGCGGCGACCTTCTGTTCGTAGTGGGTGGCGCGCTGGGCCTCGTTGGGGAGGGCGGCGTCGCGGTAGTGCAGGCCCTCCCAGAGGAAGAGCCGGACCAGGACGGGGTTGGCCCGGTGGAAGTCGTAGACCCGTCCCACGTACTCGGCCGGGTCGTCGCCGGCCTGCAGGGGGACGGCTTCGGTGAGTTCGTCCAACGCTGCGGCGACGACCTGGTCGAAGAGCTTCTGCTTGCTGCCGAAGCAGCCGTAGATGCGCTCCTTGTTGACGCCGGCGAGCTCCGCGATCCGGTCCACGCGGCCGCCCGCGATGCCGTGTGCGGCGAACTCTTCCTTGGCGGCGACGAGCAGCCGTTGCTTGGTGGACGTCGGGTCCTGAGTCATGGGCTCAGCGTAGGGCGGGAGGGGGCACCCTGCCAACCAACTGGATGGTTGACTACCAACCAGTTGGTTGGCTACCGTCTCAGTTCGCCCCCGCACACCGAGGAGACCGTCATGGCCGACACCACCACCACTGCCGCCACCGCCCACCCCGCCCCGTCGGTGCACATCCGGGCCCTGATCACCTGGCTCGCCGTCTACCCGGCGATCACCGTCGTCCAGCTGCTGCTCGGCCCCTCGCTGGGCGGCCTGCCGGTGCCGCTGCGGGTGCTGGCCATCACCGTCCTGGTGGTTCCGACCGTGGTCTACCTGCTCGTCCCGGGGCTGCTGAAGGCCCGGGTGGCGCTGCTGCGGCGGCGCCGGGGCTGATTCAGCGGCGCAGCGCCCTGCGGGTATTGCGGACCCTCAGGTGGGCGCGTTGGACGGTGGCCAGGGTGTGCAGCCGGCCCGCCACGGTGAGGCGGTACTTGAGGCGCAGGAACGGCGGGAGCTCGGCCAGCAGGTCGGGTCCGATGGCGCTGAGCAGCCGGGTGACGTGCCGGTGGTAGGCGTGCCGGTAGTCGCGGTCGCCGTCGGGGACGGTCCAGAAGAACATCGGGACCTCCTCGACCAGGGTGTTGCGGTCGTAGGCCCGCAGGTGTTCCCGGAACACGGGTTCGGGGCGGTCCAGCAGCCAGCCGCGGACGAGTTCGATGGAGCGCACCCGGTCGGCCAGGCCGCGCGGGTCGGTGCGGCGCTGGGTGATGGAGCGGTCGCCGTCCTCGCGGACCCGCCAGTGGTAGACCGGTTCGGACAGCACGTCGACGCTCTTCGCCAGGAAGTGGTGCGGGATGCTCACGGGGGCGTCCTCGTACAGCATGCCCTCGGGGTACTCCAGGCCGGCCGAGGCGTGGAACGAGCGCCGGTAGACCTTGTTCCAGGCGGTGCGGTCGGTGACCAGCGCGGGCAGTTCGCCGATGTGGGTGCGCAGCCGGGTCTCGACGAACGGGCGGCGGTGCACGTGCGAGGGTTCGAGCCCGGTGCTGCGCAGCCGCAGTGCGTTGCCGGCGGCGAAGTCGGAGCCGGTCTCGTCCAGGGTGCTGATCATCAGCCGGTAGGCGTGCGCGGGCAGCGTGTCGTCGCTGTCGACGAACGCCACGTACTCGGTGCCGTCGGCGAGATGGCGCACGCCGGTGTTGCGGGCCGCGCCGAGGCCCCGGTTGGGTTGGCGAACCAGTCGGAAGCGCGGGTCGCGGGCGGTGTACTGCACGGCGACGGCGGCGCTGGAGTCGGTGGAGCCGTCGTCCACCAGGACGCATTCGAAGTCGGTGAAGCTCTGGGCGGAGATCGAGTCCAGGCATTCGGCGAGGTACCGCTCGACGTTGTACACCGGGACGACGACGGAGAGTCGTGGGGCCATCGGCTGCGCGGCCTTTCGGGCGGGGCGCGCCCGAGTGGTGCTGGCGGACGGGCGCCGGGCGAGGTCGCGGAGACCGTATCGGCGCGGAACAGCCGTGCTGGAAACGGGAAGTGACGCCCAGGAGGCGGAACGGGAACGTCCGGTTCGTGGGCCGTGCGCACGGAGGCGCACGGCAGCCCGCCGAACGGGCACCGCTGCCCACCCCCGTGGGGCAACGGCGCCCGAGCATCAGGGTGCCGATCCTGCCGACCGGGACCACGCTGTGTCAACTATCGTGGATTCCTGAGTGACGATCGAACGCCCGGAACCGCGTGTCCGCACGATTTGGGCACCGAACCCCCAACGATCGTGCAGAACAGGGCAGTCGAGGGGATACGCCCGGGGGTACGAACCCTCTATGATCCGGCACATGCCCACGGACTCCTCCCGCGCCGAAGCACCGGACTTCGCCAGTCGCTTCCGGCGCCTGATAGCGGTGATCTACCCCAAGGACCTCGGCCGGCCCTGGCGGGACTCCGAGATCGCCGAAGGCACCGGGCTGAGCGGCACGTACATCGGCAACCTGCGCAAGGGCACCCAGAAGCCGAGCCTGGAGAACGCCGTCCGGATCGCCAAGTTCTTCGGCGTCCCGCTGGACTACTTCTCCGACTCGGAGACCGCCGGTGCGGTCGAACGCGACCTGCGCAGGATCGAGGCGCTGCGCGATGCCCGGGTGGAGCGGATCGCCATGCGGGCGGCCGGCCTGCCGCCGGAGATGCAGGACGCCGCACTCACTATTGTGGAGCAGTTGCGGCGGGCCGTCGGCCTGCCCACCGGTCAGTCGGACGAGGCCGGACCGGTGACGTGACGGAGCGTCAGCAGGTGCCGCTGGGACACTGGCGGCTCCCGAAGGGGGTCGAAGTGCGAGGTGTGGGGAGCGGGCTCGGGCGGACCCGCCGCCGGATGCGGGCGGTCGCGCGCGACCTGCGCCTGCCGCCGCTGAGCACCGTCGAGGAGCTGTGCGGCGCGGTCTCCGCGCACCTGGACCGGCCGATCCGGATCGCCCCGCGCCGGATGCGGGTCGGCGAGCCGTCCGGCTTCGTGGAGCGGCTGCCCGCCGAGGACGTGATCCACGTCGAGCAGGAGACCTCCGGGCTGCACCGCTCGCACATCGTCTGCCACGAGCTGGCGCACCTGCTGTGCGGGCACCTGAGCGTGCCGCCGCTGCCGGACGAGGACCCGGACCTGGTCGAACTGACCACCATCGACCCGGAGATGCTCCGCCTGGTGCTCGGCCGCTCGCACTACGACGACGCCGCCGAGGAGGAGGCGGAGGTGCTGGGCGCCGAGCTGATGCGCCTGCTGGTGCTCGCCCCGGGCGCCGGCACCACCTCGCAGCTCGCCCCCGCGCTGGAGCACCGCAAGGGACAGCATGTCTGAACTGCCCTACAACCTGGTCTACTTGGGCATTGGCGGGATCGCCTGGACGGTGGCCGGGCTGAAGCTGCGGGCCTGGCGGCGCGAACCGTCCTTCGGCCTGCTGGTGGTGGCCCTGGCGGTCGCCTCGCCGTCCACCTCCTTCCTGCTGGCCTCCCCGCTGCTGTACCGGGCGATCGGGCGCCTCACCGGCGTCGGCAACCTGGCCACCCTCCTGGTCTACCTGGGCATCGTCGGCTTCTCCGCCGCCACCGTGGTCCTCGCGCTGGTCTGGGCGCCGCCGGAGGAACGGGCCGGCGACCAGGTGTGGGCGCCGCTCGACGACCGGCTGCGGCAGCGGGTGCGCCGCCGCACCGCCGTGTTCGCCGCGATGGTGCCGGTGCTGGTGGCGCTGTTCCTGATCGGCGGCCCGTACCGGCCCGAGACGCCGCTCACCTTCGACACCACCTTCGCCCCGCACACCGCCACCGCCCTGTTCCTGGCGCTCTACCAGGGCCTGTACGCCTATTCGCTGATCGACATCGGCCGGGTCTGCCTCGGCCACGCCGCCCGGCTGCCCGCGGGCTGGCTGCGCCGCGGCATCCGGTTCATCGCCGCCGGCGCGCTCACCGCCTGCGGCTACGTGGTGTGCAAGATCGCCGCGATCGCCCTCGCGTACGCCGGCATCGACGGGGCCGAGTGGCTGAGCACCGCGCTCGGCCCGCTCTTCGCCACCCTCGGCGCGATCGGCATCACCCTCGGCTTCGCCGGACCGGCCGGCGCCGCCTGGACCAGCCGCCGCCGCGACTTCCGCGCACTGCGCCCGCTGTGGGACCTGGTCTACCGGGCCGACCGCCGACTCGCCCTGGAGGGCCCGCCGTCGCCCGCCTGGCGCGAACGCGTCGCGCTCCGCGACCTGGAGTGGCGCACCACCCGGCGCGGCCTGGAGATCCGCGACGGCCAGCTGACGCTCCGCCCGTGGATCGACCCGGCGGCGGTCCGCGGCGCCGAGCGGTTCGCCGAACGGTCCGCGCTCGACCCCGACGAGCGGGACGCGCTGGTGGTCGCCGCCGCGCTGCGCTCCGCGGTCGGCGCACTGGCCGCCCGGGCGGTGCCGCGCCCGCGCGAGGAGCAGCCGGTGCTGCCCGGCCTGGACGCCGACCCGGCCGAGGAGCGCGCCCACCTGGTGCTGGTCTCCTCGTTCCTCCAGTCCCCGCTGCTGGAGCGGGCGTTGGCCGAGCAGTCGTGACGTCCGCACCGCCCCGGGACGCGTTCGCCGCCCTGGTGCTGCACCGGGCCCCGCAGCGCGCCCGGGTCGGGCTGACGCTCGGCTTCGTCCGCACCTTCGCCGTCCCGGAGATCGCCGAAGTGCTGGCCGGCACCGGCCGGTTGACCTCCGCGCCGAAGGCCCGGGCGAAGGCCACCGGCGCGATGATGTTCGCGCTGATCGGCCACGGGGTGGACAGCGAACCCGGCCGGGCGATCGTCGCCGAGCTGGCCGCTATGCACCGACTGCCGGGCGTGGAAGCCGAGTTGATGCGCTACGTGCTGGCCTGTTTCACCGTCTGCCCGGTCGGGTTCACCGCCCGCAACGGCGGCGTGACGCCCGCCGAGCGGGAGGCCGCGTACGCCTTCCAGGCCGAACTGGCGGCCGCCCTGGGACTGCCCGCCCTGCCCGGCCCCGACCTGGCCGGGATCGCCGCCTGGATGCGCGAGTTCGAGACCGCCCGCTTCGCCCCCAGCCCGGCCGGCCAGGCGCTCTGGCAGGCCGTCTCCGGCCTGTTCGCCGCCCGCCTCCCCGGCCCCCTGGCGCGCCACGCCCCGGCCTTCGCCACCGCCCTCCTGGACGCCCCTCTGCGGGCCGCCTTCGACGTCCCCCGCCCCGCCTGGCCCCTCCGGGCGGCGGCCGCCGCCGTCTTCCGGCTGTCCCGCTGACCGGGCCCTGCCCTCAGCCCCTGGTGCCGTGCACCCGGCGGTGGCTCCAGATCAGCAGGCCGAGCAGGATCAGGCCGGACAGGATCAGGCTCAGGCCGGTCGGCCAGCCCGCGAGCGGCAGGCTGGGCACCAGGATCGCGACGACGCCCGCGCCGATCAGTCCGAGGCCGGCCAGGACGGAGCCGGCGATCCGCCAGCGGGAGGCGACGCTCGCCTCGACGCCCTCCATGGCCTTGAGCCGGACCGGCTCGACGTAACGGGAGAACGCCGGGACGGCCCGGGCCAGCAGCACCAGCCCGGCCAGCAGGAGCAGCATGCCGGGCCCGGGCAGCACCAGCAGCACCACGCCGACGGTGACCAGGACGACTCCGGCGGCCCCGAGCGCCACCCTGGCCACCGGGTGGACGTTGCTCGGGTCCGCTTCGAATGCCGGCCGCTGCTGTGCGTTCATCACTCAACCGTAACCGGATGGCCGAGGAACCGGCCGGGCGGCGCTCAGGGCCTGGTCAGCGCCTCGATGCTGTGCCCGTCGGGGTCCTTCACGTACACGCCGCGGCCGCCGTTCCAGTGGTTGATCCGGCCCGGCTCCCGGGAGAGCGGGTCGGCCCAGTAGGTCAGCCCCCGGGCCTCGATCCGGCCGAAGATCGCGTCGAACTCGTCCTCGGAGACCAGGAAGGCGTAGTGCTGCGGGGTGATCGGGCCGTGCGCGGTCATCACGTCGAGCGTGACGCGGTTGCCCAACTGGACGGCGAGGAACGGCTCGTGGAGTTCGGCCTCGGGCAGGCCGAGCAGGTCGGTCAGGAAGTCGGCGGTGGCCCGGCGGTCCCGGGCGGCGACGATGGTGTGGTTGAGCTCGACGGGCATGGGGCACGGCCTCTCGTTCCGGAGCGGGGTGGTCTCACGCACCTCGACCGTAAAACCTCAACTGCGCTTCAAGTCAAGAGCCCCCGACCTGCGGCGCTCCCCGGCGCAGCGGGCCCGGGGAGCGCCGGGGGAGCTCACATCCCGTTCTTGCGGATCGCGGTGTAGCCGGACAGCTTCGACATCGCCACCTCGTGCGAGATGCAGCCGTTGCTGCCGGAGTCCTCCAGGATGATCGCCTTGGTGTGCGCGGCGTCCGCCCAGCCGCCGAACAGCACCACGTGCTGGTTCTTGTCCCCGCTCTCGTGGTGGATCACCAGCGCGTCGCCGGGCATCAGGTCGCTCTTGTCGATGTGGTGCGCGATGCCCGCGCTCTCGCTGATCAGCGGACCGGTCGAGGTGCCGCCGCCCGCGGTGGACAGGCCCCAGGCCGCCGAGACGAAGCCGGAGCAGTCGACCCGGTAGCCGTTGGTGACGGCGCCCTGGCTGTAGCCGAGCTTGCGCTCGACCCGCTCCATCGCCCGCTCGACCATCGCCTTGCGCTCGTCGGAGACCCCGTCCAGGTGCGGCTGGTCCACCACGCCGCCGCCCTGGCCGTTGCGCGGGTGCCACTTGTGGGTGGGCGACCAGTCGTCCCAGCCCTTGCCGTTGATCATCGTGGTCTTCCAGTCGCCGCTGGACCGGTCCTTGATCTTCGGGCCGTCGTGCAGGCCGCCCGGGCGGGTGGAGATCCCGGAGCCGTCGCTGCCGCTGGTGTCGCCGCCGCTGTTCGGCGACTTGGGCTGCGGCGCGTGGCCGCCGCCGCCCGTACCGCCGCCACCGCCGCCGCCGTGGCCACCGGTGCTGTCGCCGCCGGTGCTCGGCGACTTCGGCTGCTCGGGGTGGCTCCCACCGCCGCCGGTGCTGCCTCCGCCGCCGTTGCCGACGCCGGCGATGCCGGTGCTCGGCGACTTGGGCTGCGGCTTGCCCTCGCCGCCCGGCTTGCCGACGATGTCGGCGACGCCCTGCTCGACGGCGTGGTACCGCTCGATCATCTTCTTGATCTTCGCGGCGTCCTGGCCGAGCTCGTGGGTGAGCTTCTCCTTGGTCTTCAGCAGCGCGTCGGCCTTGTGGCTGATGTCGTCGACGTCCCGCTTCACCTCGGCGAGCACCGCGCCCGCCCCGACGATGCCCAGGATGGCGCCGGAGAACACGTCGGTGGCCGCCGCCTTGGCGACCGTCGCCTTGATGTGCCCGACCTGCTTGGTCATGGCCGCCATGCGCTGGTTCAACTGCTCGAAGTCCCGCATGATCTTCAGCAGTTCTTCCGGCCGGAATCCGAACTGAGTCCCCGTCATCGCACTCGTCCCCCCTCGTCGTGCCACGGCCCCCCTGGCCGGTCGTTCCAAGATTATTTCAAGCCGGTCACAGGAAAGGGGCCGGGCCCGGCCGGAGGCGGTCAACCCCCGGTCTGGCCCGGCCCCGTGAGCGTGCGTCAGTCGACGCCGTTGCGGCGGTACGGCTGGTACGCGGAACCGCCGTGGAAGTACGGGTAGGGGATCTCCCGGGAGACCATGCCCGCGTCGCCGCTGTCCTCGATGCCGATGTAGCGGGTGTGCGCGGCGTCCACCCAGCCTCCGAACAGCACCGTGTGGTCGTTGGAGATCATCGCGTCGCCGGGCTGCAGGTCGTTCTTGCCGATGTGGTGCGACACGCTGCTCTGCATCAGGCCGATGGTGTTCAGACCCGGGCCGGACAGGCCCCAGGCGCAGGACACCAGACCCGAACAGTCCACCCGGTAGCCGTTGGTGACGGCGCCCTGGCTGTAGCCGAGCTTGTGCTCGGCACGCTCCAGCGCGCGCTCCACCATGGCCCGGCGCTCCGGCGACAACCCCTCCAGGTTGGGCCTGGCCTTCACGCCGAGGCCTTCGCCGTTCTTCCGGTGCTTGCGGCCGGACCAGGAGTCCCAGCCGCTGCCGTTGATGATCTTGGTGCTCCAGTCACCGGTCGAGCGGTCCTTGAGCTTCGGCCCGTCGTGCTTCCCACCCGGCCCGCCGGACGGCGTGCCGGTCCCGCCGCCACCGCCGTCGTTGTGGGTGCCGGGCGACTTCGGCTGCGACGAGTGGCCGCCGCCCCCGCCTCCGCCGCCACCACCGCCACCGTGGCCGGTGCTGTCGGTGCCGGTGCTCGGCGACTTCGGCTGCTCGTGGCCTCCGCCGCCACCGCCGCCACTGCCCGAGCCGCCGCCGTTGCCCACACTGTCGATACCGGTGCTCGGCGACTTCGGCTGCGGCTTGTCCTCGCCCTTGGGCTTGTTCATCTCCCCGGCGATCTGCTTCTCGATCGCCGCGTACTTGGCGATGAGCTGCTTGATCTTCGCCGCGTCCTGGGCCAGCTCCTGGGTGAGCTTCTCCTTGGTCCTCATCAACGCATCGGCCTTGCTGCTGATGTCGTCGACGTCCCGCTTCACCTCCGCCAGCACCACGCCGGCGCCCACGATCCCCAGGATCCCGCCGGAGAACACATCAGTGGCCGCCGCCTTGGCGACCGTCTCCCTGATGTGCCCGACCTGCTTGGTCATGGCCGCCATGCGTTCCTTGAGCTGCTCGAAGTCGCGCTGGATCTTCAGCAGCTCCTCCGGCCGGAAGCCGAACATGCTCCCCGTCATCGAAGGACGCTCCCTCGTTCTCCGCCCGCGGCCCGGCCCGGGACGATCTCCACCGCCCGGCCCCGGTTCACAGCACGCTGGCGAGGCGCTTCACCGAGTCGCCGAGCTGGTTGAGCTCGTCCGCGACCCCGTTCAGCTCCCGCACCCGACCCTGGGCGTGCGTGGTGAACGCCTCCGCCGCCTTGCCGTGCCAGGACATGCCCGACAGCAGCGAGTTGACGTCCCCGCCGAGCTGCTCGACCTGCTTGGCCATCTCGGCCAGCTCCTGCGCGATCTTGTTGAGCTCCGCGTCGGCGTCGCCGAACATCTTCCCCAGCGCCCAGTGCGCTATCTCGGCGGGCGCCATGACGAGGTCCTTGCCGACCTTCGCCACGTCGCCGACGAAGTGCCCGACGTCGCTGATCGCGTCCCCGATGTCACCGAAAAGGCCCATCAGAACTCCCCCTGTTCCCCGTGAAAAGCGTTCCCCCCAGGCTAGTCAGTACCGCCAACGAGCGAAACGGGTGGGTCCCTGCCAAAGCCCGCGATCGGCCGCCGGGCGGGTGTTCGCGGTCCGCCGCCCGCGCCTGTGACACTGGAAGCGCTCGAAAAACCGAGGTGCGCCCCGGCCCCGACTTTTTGCAACCTAGAGGGATGCCCGTAGTGAGTTCTCCCGTAGCCCCGCAGCCCGCCCCCACGCTCGCGGAGCTGGCCGCCCGGCTGCCCGGTCTGATGCTGCGCGACGTGCAGCGCCTCGGCCGCCGCCTGGAGGGCACCCGCAAGGTCCGTTCGGCCGAGGCCCGGCAGAAGATCCTGGCCGAGCTGGCCGCCGACTTCGACCGCTCCGAACTGCGGGTGACCGACCGTCGGTCCGCGGTTCCCGAGATCCGCTACCCGCAGGAACTGCCGGTCGCGCAGAAGAAGGACGAGATCCTGGCCGCCGTCCGCGACCACCAGGTGGTGATCGTGGCGGGCGAGACCGGCTCCGGAAAGACCACCCAGATCCCGAAGATCTGCCTGGAGCTGGGCCGCGGCGTGCAGGGCCTGATCGGCCACACCCAGCCCCGCCGGATCGCCGCCCGCACGGTCGCCGAGCGCGTCGCCGAGGAGCTGGACACCCCGCTCGGCGAGGCCGTCGGCTGGAAGGTCCGGTTCACCGACCAGGCCGGCCAGAACACCCTGGTGAAGCTGATGACGGACGGCATCCTGCTGGCCGAGATCCAGACCGACCGGGACCTGCACCAGTACGACACCCTGATCATCGACGAGGCGCACGAGCGCAGCCTGAATATTGACTTCCTGCTCGGCTACCTCAAACAGCTGCTCCCCCGCCGCCCCGACCTCAAGGTGATCATCACCTCGGCCACCATCGACCCGGAGCGCTTCGCCGAGCACTTCGACGACGCCCCGATCATCGAGGTCTCCGGCCGCACCTATCCGGTCGAGGTCCGCTACCGACCGCTCGCCGAGGACCTGTCCGACGAAGCCGAGGAGGAGCCGGACCGCGACCGCGACCAGATCCAGGGCATCTGCGACGCCGTCGAGGAGCTCCAGGCCGAGGGCCCGGGCGACATCCTGGTGTTCCTCTCCGGCGAGCGCGAGATCCGCGACACCGCGGACGCGCTGACCAAGCTGAAGCTGAAGTCCACCGAGATCCTGCCGCTGTACGCCCGGCTCTCCTCCGCCGAGCAGCACCGGGTCTTCCAACGCTCCTCGCAGCGCCGCGTGGTGCTCGCCACCAACGTCGCCGAGACCTCGCTGACCGTCCCCGGCATCAAGTACGTGATCGACCCGGGCACCGCCCGGATCTCCCGCTACAGCCACCGCACCAAGGTCCAGCGCCTGCCGATCGAGGCGGTCAGCCAGGCCAGCGCCAACCAGCGCAAGGGCCGCTGCGGTCGTACCTCGGACGGCATCTGCATCCGCCTGTACTCGGAGGAGGACTTCCTCTCCCGCCCCGAGTTCACCGACGCGGAGATCCTGCGCACCAACCTCGCCTCCGTCATCCTCCAGATGACCGCGGCGGACCTCGGCGACATCGCCGCCTTCCCGTTCCTCGACCCGCCGGACTCCCGCAACATCAAGGACGGCATCAACCTGCTGCACGAGCTGGGCGCCCTCGACCCGGCCGAGAAGGACCACCGCAAGCGCCTGACCCCGCTGGGCCGCAAGCTCGCCCAGCTCCCGGTCGACCCGCGGATGGCCCGCATGGTGCTGGAGGCCGACCGCCTGGGCTGCGTCCGCGACGTGATGGTGATCGCCTCCGCGCTGTCCATCCAGGACCCGCGCGAACGCCCCGCCGAGAAGCGCCAGGCCGCCGACGAGCGGCACCGCCGCTTCCACTCGGAGACCTCCGACTTCCTGGCCTACCTGGCGATGTGGCGCTACGTCAGGGAGCAGCAGAAGGAGCTGTCCTCCTCCGCGTTCCGCCGGATGTGCAAGTCCGAGTTCCTCAACTACCTGCGGATACGGGAGTGGCAGGACGTCTACGTCCAGCTCCGCACCATCGCCAAGCAGCTCGGCGTGACCATTGACGAGCCCCATGACGACGCCGAGCCGGACGGTGACCGGATCCACCAGGCGCTGCTCTCCGGCCTGCTCTCCCACCTCGGCCTGTTCGACGTGGAGAAGCGCGAGTACGCGGGCGCCCGCGGTGCCCGGTTCGCGGTCTTCCCGGGGTCGGGGCTGTTCAAGAAGCCGCCGCGCTGGGTGATGTCCGCCGAGCTGGTGGAGACCTCCCGGCTGTGGGCCCGGATCAACGCGAAGATCGAGCCGGAGTGGGTGGAGCCGCTCGCCCCGCACCTGATCAAGCGCAGCTACAGCGAGCCGCACTGGGAGAAGAAGGCCGGCGCGGTGCTGGCCTACGAGAAGGTCACCCTGTACGGCATGCCGATCGTCGCCCAGCGCAAGGTCAACTACGGCCGCGTCGAGCCCGAGCTGTGCCGCGAACTGTTCATCCGCTCCGCCCTGGTGGAGGGCGACTGGGAGACCCACCACCGGTTCTTCGCGGACAACCGCAAGCTGCTCGACGAGGTCGAGGAGCTGGAGAACCGCGCCCGCCGCCGGGACATCCTGGTGGACGACCAGACCCTGTTCGACTTCTACGACGCCCGCCTGCCCGAGGACATCGTCTCCGCCCGGCACTTCGACGCCTGGTGGAAGAAGACCCGCCGCGACCAGCCCGACCTGCTCAACTTCGAGAAGTCGATGCTGATCAACGACTCCGCGGACGGCGTCACCGAGGCCGACTACCCGGACGTCTGGCACCAGGGCAAGCTGCGCTTCCCGCTGACCTACCAGTTCGAGCCCGGCAGCGACGCGGACGGCGTGACGGTGCACATCCCGCTCGCGGTGCTCAACCAGGTGGTCGCGGACGGCTTCGACTGGCAGATCCCCGGCCTGCGCGAGGAGCTCGTCACGGCGTGGATTCGCTCGCTGCCGAAGGCGATCCGCCGCAACTTCGTACCCGCCCCGGACTACGCCCGGGCCGCGATGCGCGAGCTGACGGACCGCCAGGAGCCGCTGCTGCCGACCCTGGAACGGGTGCTGCACCGGATGTCGGGCCTGCCGATCCCGCCGGAGGCCTGGGACGAGGAGCGGATCCCCGACCACCTGAAGGTGACCTTCCGGGTGGTGGACGGCAAGCGCAGGCTCGCCGAGTCCAAGGACCTGGAGGAGCTCCGCCAGGGCCTGCGGCCGAAGCTGTCCGCGACGCTGTCCAGCGCCGCGTCCGGCCGCGGCATCGAACGCACCGGCCTGACCGCCTGGCCCGCCGACCTGCCGGTCCTGCAGCGCACCTTCGAGCAGCGCACCCGCGGCCATTCGCTGCGCGCCTACCCGGCGCTGGTGGACGAGGGCGCGAGCGTCGGCATCAAGCTGTTCGACACCCCCGAGGCCCAGCAGCGCGCGATGTGGGCGGGCACCCGCCGACTGCTGATGCTGCAGATCAACTCGCCCGCCAAGTCGATCCAGGGCCGTCTGGGCAACCAGGCGAAGCTGGCGCTGTCGTACAACCCGCACGGCTCGATCCCGGCGCTGTTCGAGGACATCGTGGCGGCCGCCACCGACCGGCTGATGGCCCGGTCGGGCGGCGTCGTGTGGGACCTGGAGGCGTTCACGGCGCTCTACGACAAGGTCCGGGCGGACCTGTACGAGCTGTCGGCGGACACCACGCTGAAGACGGCGGCGGCGCTGATCGCCTTCCACCGGGCCTCGAACCGGCTGAAGACGGTCTCCAGCCCGGTACTGCTGTCCGCGGTGAACGACGTCCGGCTGCACCTGGCGTCGCTGGTGCACCCGGGCTTCGTCGCCGACACCGGCTGGCAGCGCCTGGGCGACCTGAAGCGCTATCTGATCGCGGTGGACCGCCGCCTGGAGGCGCTGCCCGATCATCCCCAGCGCGATCTGCAGAACCTGGTGAAGGTGCAGGCGGTGCAGCAGGCGTACGGCGAGCTGCTGGCGAAGGTGCCGGCCGGCCGGGAGCCGTCGGCGGAGATCAAGGCGGTCCGCTGGATGATCGAGGAGCTGCGGGTGAGCTTCTTCGCCCAGGGCCTGGGCACGCCGACGCCGGTGTCGGAGAAGCGCATCCTGAAGGCGATGGAGGCTGCGGCGACGACCCTCTGAGGCCGGCCGGGAGCCGGTTCGACCTGGGGGGTCGTGATGCAGTACGATCTGTCTTGTTCGCAAGCGAGAGCAAGCGGGCAAGGATCAGATCACTGGTCCCGTGGAGCAGTTGGTTAGCTCGCCACCCTGTCAAGGTGGAGGTCGCGGGTTCAAGTCCCGTCGGGATCGCAGGAGCGCAGGGCCCGGAACTTCGAGTTCCGGGCCCTATCGCATTTCCCGGGCGCAGACAAGGCGACGCTGCTGTGAGCACCGTCACTGACGCCCCTTCAGAAGACGACTTCCGGAGCATCTCCGCAAAGCCCCCTGATTTAATATGTAAAATTGTACTGTCATTCCCGGTAATTCCCCCCTCCCCCATTCACCCCACGGGAATCCCGCATTCCGGCCCCGGACATGCCGAAGGGCCGCACCCCCGACCCGGCGGAGTCGGAGAGGCGGCCCTTCGGACCTACGAGCGCATTCCCGACCCGGCGGAGTCGGACGATGGGCCCGGGGAAGAACTGGGGGATCAGACCTCGGTGCGCTGGGCCGGAATACCGGCCAGCAGGGCACGCACCTCCGCCTCGCGGTAGCGGCGGTGGCCGCCGAGAGTCCGAATCGACGTGAGCTTGCCGGCCTTGGCCCAGCGGGTCACCGTCTTCGGGTCCACGCGGAACATGGTGGCGACCTCTGCCGGCGTCAGCAGGGGCTCGGCGTCAGGGGTACGAGCGGTCATGAGCGGCCTCCTCGGGAGAACCGAACCAGGGCGGTTCTATCCTTCAAATTCTGCACCTTGACCCGCGATGCCCGAAATGGCACGGACGGGCCGAGTCGGTTATAGGACGAACGGCTTGTCCTGGTGTCTACAACTACACCATCCGTCCAGCCCTATCGGCCAAACCGCCAAAATTGACCCCTCACGGGTTCAAGGGCGACGGATGGCCATGGACCACCCCATAGCGGACAGTCACACAGCGGTGACGTCCGGTCACGGTGCGGCACGCCTGAGTGAGCTTGGGTTGGTTGTCCCATTTTGACACATAGGTCTGAGTTGGCGTCAACGGTGAGCAGTGTCACGTTTCTCGGCTATTGACCCGATCTGGGACCATGGTCCCAAAAACCCTCCCAATGGTATGGACCATCCTCTCCTGTCGTACCTGCATTCGACCAGGGGGCATTTTCTGACACCCTCTCAGCCCCCGTGAGCATCCCCCGCCCCAGGGCCGATCACGCTCAGGAGGAGTGCCGCAGCGCCAGCACCCGCCGCCAGCGCGCCGACAGGGCCTCGTAGCGGCGCAGCGCCCCGGTCGGGTCGCCGGACCGCAAGGCCGCCAGACCGTCCGCGAGTTCGCCCACCGAGCGCTCCTCGGCCACCCCGCGCGGGCCGAGCAGCTGCACCAGGCCGCCGTAGTCGAGCTCCACCAGCGAGCGCGGGTGGAACTCCTCCAGCCAGCGCCCGACCTCCTCCGCGCCGTCGGCGAGGGCCGCGCCCGCCGCCCGCTCGCGCAGCGCCCGGTAGGCCCGGGCCACCCGGCGGCGGGCCTGCACCATCGGCGTCAGGTAGAACAGCGCGGCGGGCTCCGGCCGTTCGCCGTCCCCGGCGGAGCCGTACTCGCCGGCCGGCAGGTGGTGGCGGTCCTCCTCGCCGAACGCCAGGAACCACTGCAGCGGCACCTCCCAGCGGCTGGAGCGGATCCACGGCCGGGCGTCGGGGTGGTCCTGCTGCCACTGCGTCCGGGCGGTCTCGGCGGCCGTGCGCAGGGCCGGCGGCAGCACGGTGTCCACCAGGTGGGCGGGCAGCGTCCGGCGCAGCTCCTGCAGGGCCAGCCAGCCGCGCAGCCGGGTCGTCCACGGGCAGATGTAGGTGACGCCGTCCGTGACCCGCACGTAGGCCTGCCCGTCCTCCTGGTCGGGCAGCGGACGGGGCGTCAGGGCGGCCAGCGCGGCCAGGGCGGCGCGCTGTTCGGCGAGGGCGGCGCCGGTCACCGGACGGCCCGGCCCGTCGGCGTCGGGGCCGTGTGCGGCGGCGTAGGCCTGCCAGCGGCCCCGGTCCGGTTCCGGGTAGGCGGCCAGCGGCTCGTAGACCCGCAGCTGCGCGGTGTACGGCGGGAGCACGGAGGTACGCGGGGCGGTCACGCTCCGCATGTTCGCATGCGCCTCAGGGACGCGTCAGGGTGTCGTGGAGAAGGCTTCGATCGTTATAGCTCGGGGCCCGCCCGGGGGCAGATTCGAAGGCAGCCCCGAGGCTAGGCTTCGACCAGACGCCCGCACCACCGTCGCGGGCCATCATTGCTGGAGTCACCACCGTGACCGACGTACACACCACGCACCCCGCACCAGGCGTGCTGGGCCGAGTCTTCGGCACCGGCCAGGAGGGCGACGGGCACGAGCAGGTCGTGCTCTGCCACGACCGTTCCACCGGCCTCAAGGCGATCATCGCCATCCACTCCACCGCCCTCGGCCCGGCCCTCGGCGGCACCCGGTTCTTCCCGTACGCGAGCGAGGAGGAGGCGCTGACCGACGCGCTGAACCTCTCCCGCGGAATGAGCTACAAGAACGCCCTCGCCGGGCTCGACCTCGGCGGCGGCAAGGCCGTGATCATCGGCGACCCTAACAAGGACAAGAACGAGGCGATGCTGCGCGCCTACGGGCGCTTCGTGCAGAGCCTGCGCGGCCGCTACATCACCGCCTGCGACGTGGGCACCTACGTCCAGGACATGGACGTGATCGCCCGGGAGACCGAGTTCGTCACCGGCCGCTCGCCCGAGCACGGCGGCGCCGGCGACTCCTCCGTCCTCACCTCCTTCGGCGTCTTCCAGGGCATGCGCGCCTCCGCCCAGGCCCGTTGGGGCCAGCCCACCCTGCGCGGCAAGCGGGTCGGCGTGGCGGGTGTCGGCAAGGTCGGCCACTACCTGGTCGGCCACCTGGTCGCGGACGGCGCCACCGTGGTCGTCACCGACGTCTCCGAGGCCGCCGTGAACCGGGTCCGGGCCGCCCACCCGGAGGTCGAGGTGGTGGCCGACACCGCCGCCCTGCTCGCCTCCGGCCTGGACGTGTACGCCCCGTGCGCGCTCGGCGGCGCGCTCACCGACGAGACCGTGGGGGCGCTCGGCGCGGCCGGCACCTCGATCGTCTGCGGCGCGGCCAACAACCAGCTCGCCCACGCGGGCGTGGAGAAGGACCTCGCCGACCGCGGCATCCTGTACGCGCCCGACTACCTGGTGAACTCCGGTGGCGTGATCCAGGTCGCCGACGAGATCGAGGGCTTCAACTTCGACCGGGCGAAGAACAAGGCCACCAGGATCTTCGACACCACGCTGGAGATCTTCACCCGGGCCGCCGCCGACGGCATCCCGCCGGCGGCCGCCGCCGACCGCCTCGCCGAGAAGCGGATGCGGGAGATCAGCGCGCTGCGCTCGGTCCTGCTGCCGGCCGCCCGCCGGAGCTGACCGCCACGGTTCGGACGCGCGGGGTCGGCACGGCCCGGCCCCGCGCATCACGATGTGGAACCGGATTCTCAGTCTGTCCCCCGAACGGGCGATACCGCGCCTCCTTCGGGGGATAATCTCTGCAGGAACGACGGGACCGGCATCGCGCCGGACAGCCTGCAAAAGCCCCGAAATTCCCCTCTGACCTGGGCGGACCTGGTTCGAGGGGGCTTGGGTGCGCGCCACGTCACACCGGCGACGTACCGTCCGGCGGCGGAAACAGGTACCGTTAATGCTCCAAGGGACGGTTTCCCACTTCGGGCAGGCCGGACCTGATCATCAACACGTGTCAGACTCGGGGCCGTGAGCCCCACCGTTGAGGGGGTCGACCCATGGGGCGCGGCCGGGCCAAGGCCAAGCAGACGAAGGTCGCCCGCGAGCTGAAGTACAACAGCGGCGGGTTCGACGCTAACCGTCTGTCTCACGAGCTGGGTGTATCTCCGTCCACCGCGATCGAGCCGGAGCCGATCGAGGACGACGACGAGGACGACCCCTACGCGGCGTACGCGGACATGTACAACGACGATGACGACGACGACGAGGACACCCCTCCGGCTCGTCGCCGCGCGTAACGTTCTTCGACCGGGCCGGCCCGGGCGCTCCCTGTGGGCGCCGGGCCGGTTTTCGGCGTACCTGTTCCGCGACCGTCGTTGCGCACGAGCCGTTGCGCACGAGAAAGGCCCCGCCGTGGCGGGGCCCTTCAGCGTGCCCGGGTCAGAACGACTCGTAGGCGTTGTACAGCGCCGCGCCGCCGTCGTGCTCCGCGTCGCGCTCGACCACGTCGCCGAGCAGCCACGCCTCGACGCCGCGGTCCTCCAGCACCGACAGCACCACGTCGACCGACTCCGGCGGGACGACGGCGACCATGCCGACGCCCATGTTGAGGGTCTTCTCGATCTCCAGGGTCTGCATGGCGCCGACCTTGGCGACGGTCTGGAACACCGGCAGCGGGGTCCAGGTGCCGCGGTCCAGGCGGGCGTGCAGGTGGTCCGGGATCACCCGGGCCAGGTTGGCGGCCAGGCCGCCGCCGGTGACGTGCGAGAAGGCGTGGATCTCGGTGGCCCGGGTGAGCGCCAGGCAGTCCAGGGAGTAGATCCGGGTCGGCTCCAGCAGCTCCTCGCCGAGGGTGCGGCCGAACTCCTCGACCTGGCGGTCGAGCTTCCAGCCGGCCTGGTTCAGCAGCACGTGCCGGACCAGCGAGTAGCCGTTGGAGTGCAGACCGGACGCGGCCATCGCGATCACCACGTCGCCGGCCCGGACCCGGTCCGCGCCGAGCAGCGCGTCGGCCTCGACCACGCCGGTGCCGGCGCCGGCCACGTCGTACTCGTCGGGGCCGAGCAGGCCCGGGTGCTCGGCGGTCTCGCCGCCGATGAGCGCGCAGCCGGCCAGCGTGCAGCCCTCGGCGATGCCCTTGACGATGGCGGCGACCCGCTCCGGGACGACCTTGCCGACGCAGATGTAGTCGGTCATGAACAGCGGCTCGGCGCCGCAGACCACCAGGTCGTCGACGACCATGCCGACCAGGTCGTGGCCGATGGTGTCGTGCTTGTCCATGGCCTGGGCGATGGCCACCTTGGTGCCCACGCCGTCGGTGGCGGAGGCCAGCAGCGGGCGCTCGTAGCGCTTGAAGGCGGAGGCGTCGAACAGTCCGGCAAAGCCGCCCAGGCCGCCCAGCACCTCGGGACGGTTGGTCTTCTTCACCCACTGCTTCATCAGCTCGACGGCACGGTCGCCGGCCTCGATGTCGACACCCGCGGCGGCGTAGGTCGCCCCGGTCTCGTTGCTGGTCACCTGGTGTGGCCCTTTCGAAGTGGTGGTGCTGCCTCCCCCGGCCGGGCCGGGATGGGCGCCCCCGGCCCGTGCCGGGGGCGGTGCGCGCACGTCAGGGGCGTCGCAGCGCGTCCGCCGCGCCCGCGCCGCCCAGCAGCGACTGCACGCCGTCCAGATCGCTGGTCTGCTTGCCGCCGCGGACCGGCTGCTGCTTGGCCGCCTGACCGCCGGCGATCTCCGCCTCCAGCAGCAGCTTGCCGAGCAGCGCCGGGTCGGGCAGCTCCATCGGGTACTCGCCGTCGAAGCAGGCCCGGCAGAGCTTGTCCTTGGGCTGCTTGGTGGCCTCGATCATCCCGTCGATGGAGATGTAGGCCAGCGAGTCGGCGCCCAGCGAGCGGCCGATCTCGTCGACCGACAGGCCGTTGGCGATCAGCTCGGCGCGGGTGGCGAAGTCGATGCCGAAGAAGCACGGCCACTTCACCGGCGGCGAGGAGATCCGGATGTGGACCTCGGCCGCACCGGCCTCGCGGAGCATCCGCACCAGGGCCCGCTGGGTGTTGCCGCGGACGATCGAGTCGTCCACGACCACCAGGCGCTTGCCCCGGATGACTTCCTTGAGCGGGTTGAGCTTCAGCCGGATGCCCAGCTGGCGGATGGTCTGGTTGGGCTGGATGAAGGTACGGCCCACGTAGGCGTTCTTCACCAGGCCGGAGCCGAACGGGATGCCGCTGGCCTCGGCGTACCCGATCGCGGCGGGCGTGCCGGACTCGGGAGTCGCTATCACCAGGTCGGCGTCGGCCGGGGCCTCGGCGGCCAGCTTGCGGCCCATCTCCACCCGGGAGAGGTGCACGTTGCGGCCGGCGATCGAGGTGTCCGGGCGGGCCAGGTACACGTACTCGAAGACGCAGCCCTTGGGCTTGGCCTCGGCGAAGCGCGAGGAGCGCATGCCGTTCTCGTCGATGGCGATCAGCTCGCCGGGCTCCACCTCGCGGATGAAGCTGGCGCCGACGATGTCGAGGGCGGAGGTCTCGGAGGCGACCACCCAGCCGCGCTCGATCCGGCCCAGCACCAGCGGGCGGATGCCCTGCGGGTCACGGGCCGCGTAGAGCGTGTGCTCGTCCATGAAGACCAGCGAGAAGGCGCCCTTGACCTCGGGCAGCACCTTCTGTGCCGCCTCTTCGATGGTCAGGTCGGGGTGGCCCGCCAGCAGAGCGGTCAGCAGGTCGGTGTCGTTGGTCGCCGCAGTGCGCCCGGAGCGGGAGACGTGCTCCTCGCCGGGCAGTTCGGCGACCTTCGCCGCGAGTTCGGCGGTGTTGACCAGGTTTCCGTTGTGGCCGAGGGCCAGCGAACCGTTGGCGGTCGCCCGGAAGGTCGGCTGGGCGTTCTCCCAGACCGAGGACCCGGTGGTCGAGTAGCGGGCATGTCCGACGGCGATATGCCCGTGCAACGACCCCAGGGAGGTCTCGTCGAAGACCTGGGAGACGAGTCCCATGTCCTTGAAGACGAGAATCTGGGAGCCGTTGCTCACTGCGATGCCCGCGGATTCCTGTCCGCGGTGCTGCAGGGCATAGAGGCCGAAGTACGTGAGCTTTGCGACCTCCTCGCCGGGAGCCCAGACACCGAAGACGCCGCAAGCGTCCTGGGGGCCTTTCTCACCGGGAAGAAGATCGTGGTTGAGTCGTCCGTCACCACGTGGCACATCTCCGAGTCTAGGGCAGATGGCGGGAACGCCCTGATGGCAGCCTCGCGGTACGCGCGTAGACCCCACCCCTTACCAGCTTTTCGGCCCTTCGGCGACCGGCTTCACGCCCTTGTCATCAGGCCTTCGCACGGTGGACGGACACCTCGGGCGGCCCGGTGTTGTGAGCCTGCTCACCCGGCGGGCACCAGCAGCCGCCAGGAGTCCGGGCGGACCGTCCAGGTGCGGTGGCGGACCGGGCCGACGGGGCAGCCGTCGGCCTCGTAGCCGAAGCCGCGCCCGGCCACGGTGAGCCGGCCGGCCCGCAGGCGGCGCGGGCTGCCGTCCAGATCGAGGGCGAGTTCCATGGCGTCGTCGACCATGGCGACCCGCAGGTGGCGCACCCGCTGGTGGACGTCGGCCAGCAGCCGGCCGTCGGCCTCGATGCGCAGTTCCTCGGATCCGGAGGGGCTCGCCTGCTCGGCCGCAGCCAATTTCGCCCATAGCGAACGCCAGCCACCCGTTCGGCCCTGCCGCGGGCCGGTGAAACGGACCTCGGAGAGCACCACTCCGCCGCCGTCGTCGAGCAGCAGCCCGAGCCGCCGGGCACTGCCCGCCAGCACCGTCCGGGCGGCCGCCACCGGCTCGGCCGGCACCCCCAGCAGCCGGGCCGTCGCGGTGGCCACCGGCCCCCCGACCGGGACCAGGCCGACCGGGTCGGCGTCCAGCTCCCGTTGCCGGTGCAGGGCCTGCAAAACCCGCTGCAGCGCCTGGTCCGAACCGATCACCACGGCACGCCGGCGACCCCGGTGCGCGAGCACGCGGTCCAGCTCGGACGGACTCTCCGGCAGGGTGACCTTCACGTCGGCCCCACCGCACAGCACATCCTTGGCGATCCGCACCGATTCGCCGTCCGCCTGCCTGGCCGACGGGTCCAGCACCACCAGGAGCGGCCCGGCCCCCTCGGCGTCCGGGGGGCGGGATACGGGCGTGGACAGCGACGACACGACCGGTCCTTCCTCAGGTAATCTCTCGGTGCAAGAGCCCCTTGCGCCATTGCGCCAGGGGCTTCGTCCATCTCGGGGCAGACTGCGGTCTTCGCAGGATGCCCCAACCGGAAGGGGTGTACGCCTGTGCCGGCACTCGTGCTCGTTGGTGCCCAGTGGGGAGACGAGGGCAAGGGAAAGGCCACCGACCTGCTCGGCGGCTCCGTCGACTACGTCGTCCGCTACCAGGGCGGCAACAACGCCGGTCACACGGTGGTCATCGGCGACCAGAAGTACGCCCTCCACCTGCTGCCTTCCGGCATCCTCAGCCCGAACGTCGTGCCGGTGATCGGCAACGGCGTGGTGATCGACCCGGGCGTGCTGCTCTCCGAGCTGCGGGGCCTGAACGACCGCGGCATCGACACCTCCAAGCTGCTGATCTCGGGCAACGCCCACCTGATCACCCCGTACCACCGGACGCTGGACAAGGTCACCGAGCGCTTCCTCGGCAAGCGCCGGATCGGCACCACCGGCCGCGGCATCGGCCCGGCCTACGCCGACAAGATCAACCGCGTGGGCATCCGGGTCCAGGACCTGTTCGACGAGTCGATCCTGCGCCAGAAGATCGAGGCGGCGCTGCACGACAAGAACCAGCTCCTGGTCAAGCTCTACAACCGCCGCGCGATCCCGGCCGACCTGGTGCTCGAGGAGTACCTGGGCTACGCCGACAAGATCAAGCCGTACCTGGCAGACACCACCCTCGTCCTGGACGAGGCGCTGAAGGCCGGCAAGGTCGTGCTGCTGGAGGGCGGCCAGGGCACCCTGCTGGACGTCGACCACGGCACGTACCCGTTCGTCACCTCGTCGAACCCGACCTCGGGCGGCGCCTGCACCGGCTCCGGCATCGGTCCCACCAAGATCGACCGGGTGATCGGCATCCTGAAGGCCTACACCACCCGCGTCGGCTCGGGCCCGTTCCCGACCGAGCTGCTGGACGCGGACGGCGAGGCGCTGCGGCGGATCGGCGGCGAGCGCGGTGTGACCACCGGCCGCGACCGGCGCTGCGGCTGGTTCGACGCGGTGATCGCCCGCTACGCGACCCGGGTCAACGGCCTGACCGACTTCTTCCTGACCAAGCTGGACGTGCTGACCGGCTGGGAGCAGATCCCGGTCTGCGTCGCGTACGAGATCGACGGGCAGCGGGTCGAGGAACTCCCGTACAACCAGTCGGACTTCCACCACGCGAAGCCGATCTACGAGAACCTGCCGGGCTGGAGCGAGGACATCTCGAAGGCGAAGACCTTCAGCGACCTGCCGAAGAACGCGCAGGCGTACGTGAAGGCGCTGGAGGAGATGTCGGGCGCGCCGATCTCGGCGATCGGCGTCGGCCCCGGCCGGACCGAGACCATCGAGATCAACTCCTTCCTGTAGGTCGGACCCGAAAGGCCCGGCACCCCTGTCGCGGGGGACGCTGTTGGTAAATCCGGGCTTGTGCGTGACGTCGGTCTTCAAGACTCAGTTGTGGTCTTGAAGGCCGACGTTGTCGTTTGGGGTGGGTGCGGGTGTCGATGCAGCCGAAGGGGTCTGGGGAGATCCCGGCGGAGACGGTGCGGGTGGCGCGGGCGGCGTTCCCGAAGGGGAGCCTGGCGATCCGGGTCAGGGACGAGCTGGGGCCGCTGTTCACCGATGAGGGGTTCGTGGGCCTGTTCGCGGTGCGGGGCAGGCCTGCCTGGTCGCCGGCGCGGCTGGCGCTGGTGGCGGTGCTGCAGTTCGTCGAGGGCCTGACCGACCGGCAGGCCGCCGAGTCGGTGCGGGCCCGGATCGACTGGAAGTACGCGCTGGGGCTGGAACTGACCGATCCGGGCTTCGACTTCTCCGTGCTGTCGGAGTTCCGGGACCGGCTGGTGGGCGCGGACGGCGGCCGGTCGGTGCTGGACGGCATCCTGGCCGCCGCCCGGGAGAAGGGGCTGGTCGGCAAGGGCGGCAGGGCCCGGACGGACTCCACCCACGTGCTGTCCGCCGCGCGGGAGCTGAACCGGCTGGAGCTGGTCGGGGAGAGTCTGCGGGCGGCGCTGAACGCGGTGGCCCGAGCCGAGCCCAACTGGCTCGCCGTCCACGCCCCGCCGGAGTGGTTCACGCACTACGCGACCCGGATCGAGGACTCCCGCTTCCCGAAGGCCCAGGCCAAGCGGGCCGAGGTGGGGCGCCGGATCGGTGCGGACGGGACGCGACTGCTGGAGATGACCCGGGCGGACGGAGCGCCCGCCCGGCTTCGGGCACTCGCGGAGGTGGAGTTCCTGCGCAGGCTGTGGGTCCAGGAGTTCCACCTGGTGGAGGGCGAGGTGGTGCCGCGGGACCCAAAAGACCGGCCGCCGGGCGCGAAGCGCCTGGTCACGCCCTATGACCCCGACGCGAGGGGCAGCGTCAAGCGCGACACCTTCTGGGACGGCTACAAGGTCCATCTCACCGAGACGTGCGAGCCGGGGCACGTGCACCTGGTCACGAACGTGGCCACCACCGTCGCCACCGTCCCCGACGACCGGATGGCCGCCGTGGTCCATGCCGGCCTCGCGGGGCGCGACCTGCTGCCGGACGAGCACTGGGTCGACACCGGCTACGCCAACAGCGGCGCGATGGTCGCCGCCCGCCGTGACCGCGGGGTCGCGCTGCACGGGCCACTGAAGGCCGTGACCGTCCCGCACGCCCGCGGCGAGGCCGCCTTCGGACAGGACGCGTTCACCATCGACTGGGACAACCGGCGCGTGACCTGCCCGAACGGCACCACCAGCACACAGTGGCACCAGCGCCGCTCGGAGGACGGCCTGCCGACCGTCCGGGTCCGCTTCTCCCCGGCCGACTGCCGCACCTGCCCCCAACTGCGGCAATGCGTCAACTCCCCGACGGCCCAACGCCGGGAGATCAACCTCAGGCCCCGCGACGAATACGAAGCACTCCAACAGGCACGAGCTCTCCAGCGGACCGACGAGTGGAAGGACCGCTACAAGATCCGCGCAGGGGTCGAGGGGACCGTCTCCCAAGCAGTACAGGCCTGCGGCCTGCGCCGATCCCGCTACCGAGGCCTGCCGAAGACCAGCCTCCAACATCAACTCACCGGCGCCGCCGTCAACCTGATCCGCATCGACGCCTGGCTCACCGGCAAACCCCACGCCCGCACCCGCACCAGCCCCCTGACAGCACACCGCCCCGCCGCATAAGCAACGGGGCGAAGTGCCATCAGGCCCGCATTAACCAACAGCGTCCCCTGTCGCGGGGGTGCCGGGCCTTTCGCACGGCCACCCGCTTTTGCACTAGTGCAGATAGCGCTTGCATCTAGTGCAAAGATCGCTCTACGGTGTGCCGCATGACCGCGAAGCTGCCCGCCCCCGTTGTCCTGACCGGCCGCCACATCCGGCTGGAACCGCTGACCCGCGCCCACGTGCCCGACCTGTTCGCCGCCGGCGGCGGGGACGAGGAACTGTGGCGCTGGGTGCCGGTGCCGATGCCCCGCACGCCGGAGGACATGGCGCAGGTGATCGACGCCCGGCTGGCCGACGTGCACTGCGAGCCGTACGCGGTGATCTCGCTCGCCGACGGGCGGGCGATCGGAGTGAGCTGCTACTTCGAGGCGGACGCCGCCGAGGAGCAGGTGGAGATCGGCGGCACCTGGTACGCGCGCTCCGCGTGGCGGACGGCGGTGAACACCGAGGCGAAGCTGCTGCTGCTGATGCACGCCTTCGAAGACCTGGGCATGGGCCGGGTCAGCTGGCGCACCGACATCAACAACGAGCGCTCGCAGAACGCGATCCGGCGGCTCGGCGCCTCCTACGAGGGCACGTTCCGGCGCAACAAGCAGCGCGTGGACGGCAGCTGGCGGGACACCGTGTACTTCTCGATGCTGGCCGACGAGTGGCCGGCCGCGAAGGCCCGGCTGGCCGGGCGGCTGGCCGCGGGCTGAGGAGACGTCAGTAGATGGCGGCGGAGACGATCGCCGCGACTGCCAGGTTGGTGGCGGCGGTCACCCACACCGCCGGGTGCGGCTCGGGGTCGACCAGCAGCTCGCCCAGCCTGCCGGGCGTGACCAGGTCGAGCACCCAGAACGAGACCGCCATCAGCAGCAGGCCGAACAGCCCGAACACGGCGGCCGCGGCCAGGCCCTTGCCGAACTCCTGGTAGGTGGAGATCACGGCGGTGAACACGATCGCGCCGACCGACAGCAGCGCGGAGCTCAGCACCACGGCGGCGTTGCGGTTGCGCTCGATCCAGATCTGCCGGCGCAGCTCACCGGGCGTCAGCACGTCCACCAGCACGACACCGAGCAGCAGCAGGACCAGGCCGACGCCGCCGTACGCCGCCGCGTAGCCCAGCTGGTGAAGGATGTCGCTCACTCCGGTCCGCCCCCTCGCGTCCGCCTGCCGCCCCGTGCCGAGGACCGGCACAACATAGCGCACGGGGCGGGCGGCGCAGCCGGGCGTCGTTCAGTCGTTGTGCTCGACCAGGCGGTCCAGGCAGACCGCGACGGCGATCATCAGCGGGACGTCGGCGCCGTCCTCGATCTCCACGCCGTACGCGTCACGGACGCTGAACCACTTGCGGGAGACCTCGCCGATCCGGTGCCCGTCGTTCTTGACGGTGTACTCCTTGTCGATCAGGTCGCCGTGGATCTCCCACTCGCCGCCGTTCTCCAGCTCCACGTGGTACTTGTCGTGGAACGGGGTGAACAGCTTCTTGCGGACGGTGGCGACCACGTCCCCGTCGGCGTTCTCGATCTTCATCGCGTCGCGGACGGTCAGCACCTTCTCCCGGATGGTGGCGACCGTGTTGCCGGCAGTGTCTTGCAGCTCGAAGGTGTCGCGCAGGCGCAGTACCTTGCCGTCCACCAGGAAGCACTTCTCGCCGTGCTCGTCCTCGACCCAGTAGTCGTCGCCGATCGCGAACAGGCGCTCCTTGACCACGAACTTCCGACCCATGATCCGACTCCTCGTCTGCTTGCCGGCCCGCCGTCGGGCGGCCCTCGCCATGGTGCCAGCCGGAACTCAGGTGAGGTCCCACAACAGGCGGTAGTACGCGAGGCGTTCCTCGTCCGGCTCGACGCCGTACGCCTCCAGCAGGGGACGTTCCCAGCCGGGGCCGTAGTTCCAGACCGTGCTCCAACTCGCCACCGCGAGGTCGGCCCAGCGGTCGGCCACTCCGAGGGTGTCCAGGTCGACGTGGCCGGTGGGGCGGCCGTCGTCGCCGACCAGGGTGTTGGGGGCGCACGAGTCGCCGTGGCAGACCACCTCGACGTCCGCCGGCGGCGGGTCGGCGAGGATCGCGAGCGCCCGCTCCACGGTGCCGTGGTGGCGCAGGTCCGGGTGCCAGTCGGCGGGGTCGCGGCGCAGCGCGACGGCACGGTCGATCCGGTCGCGCAGGGACCACGTGTAGGGGCAGTCGGCCACCGGCAGCGCCTCGTGGAAGGCGCGCAGGCCTTCGCCGATCGCGCGGACGGCGACCGCCGGGGTCTTCTTCAGCTCCGGGTCGACGGCGGAACGGCCGGGCAGGCCCGCCGTCAGCAGCCAGCGCCCCGTCCCGTCGCCGCCGAGCGCGAGCACCTCGGGCACGGTGGTGAACGCCCGCGCCCAGCGCAGGCGTTCGGCCTCCGCGTCGAGATCGGCCCCGCTGCCGGTGGGCGCCCACTTCACGAACCGGCGCTCCGGCCCGTCGCCCAGACGGAACGTCAGCCCGCCGAGCTCGTTGCGCCACACCGGCACCGGCGTGACGCCGCGGGCCAGCTCGGTGATCGCGGGCGGAACGGCGACGTCTTCCTCGGGTATGTATGCGGCCATCGGACCAGTGTCGCGCAACGCCCGGCGAACCCTCCTGCGGTTTTCCGCACCGGGCCAACCTCGCGGACGTGCAACGATCCGTCCATCCCCCTCCCCGTGGCGAGCCCGGGGCGCTAGCTTCTGCTCGCATGGAGATCGGCGAACTGATCGGGACCGGCCGCACCGCGGACGTCTGGGCACTGAACGACGGGCGGGTACTGCGCCGCTACCGGGACGGGCTGAGCGCCGACGGCGAGGCCGAGGTGATGACGCACCTGGCCGAGCACGGCTACCCGGTGCCCGCGGTGTGGGCCGCCGAACGGCCCGAGGACCTGATCATGGAGCGGCTCGGCGGCCCCACCATGCTGGAGTCGCTGGTCGCCGGGACGATCAGCCCGGGCGCGGCCGGCGAACTGCTCGCCGAACTGCTGCGCCGGCTGCACGAGATCCCGCCGCGCGCCGCCACCCGCCCCGGCGACCGGGTCCTGCACCTCGACCTGCACCCCGACAACGTGCTGCTCACCGCGCACGGCCCGGTGGTCATCGACTGGTTCACCGCCGCCGAGGGCGAGCCCGGCCTCGACGACGCGATGAGCGCCGTCATCCTCGCCCAGGCCCTCCACGACCGCCCCGACACGGCCTGCACCATCCTCACCCCACTACTGCGCGGCCTCCCACCGCTCACCGACCACCACTTGGCCGAGGCCCGCGCCCGCCGCGCCGCCAACCCGACCCTGACCACCGAGGAGATCGCCGCACTCGACGACGCCCTCACCCTGATCCGCTCCTGCGCCGCGGGCCAGGGCGCGGGCTAGACCGCGGGCTCCACGAGTGGGCCTGGTGCCGCGGGCTGGGCCGCGGGCTCCGCGAGCAGGCCGGTGAGGAACTCCATCCGGGCGGTCGCCGGGCCGCACTCGCGCGCCGCCGCCAGCGCGGCCCGGGCCTCCGCGGGCCGGCCGGCCCGGTGGAAGGCCAGGGCCAGCGTGGCGTGCGCCATGGTGCGGCGCAGCGGCGCGCTGCCGACGTTCGCGGCGGCGCGCGCCTCGTCGATCGCCAGACCGGGCCGGCCCTCGGCGAGTTCGGACAGGGCGGGCAGGTCGCTGCCCACCCGGTACTCGCGGGGAGCGCGGCGCACGGCGCGGCACAGGGTGCGGAAGGCCTCCCGGTCGGCGTCGGTGGCCTCGCCGGTCTCGTCCAGGTAGGCCAGTGCCCGGGCGTGCAGCTGCTGCTGCGCCGGGTCGGCCGCTTCGCCCGCCGATTCGGCTGCGGCGTCCACGAGTTCGCGGTACCGGCCCTCGGCGAGCAGCACCGACATGCGGAGCGTGCGGACGGCCGGACCGGGCGGGAGGGCGTCCAGCAGGCGGCGCGCCTCGGCGACGTCGTGCTGCATCACCGCCGTCACCTCCTGCACCGCCCCGTCCTGGTCGCCGGGCTCGGTGGCCGACCGGAGCATCACCGCCATCAGCACCGGGGCCCCGCCGGCCAGCAGGCATCCCAGCGCCGCGGACCGGCCGAACGCCCCGCCCGCCGACGCCAGCAGCAGCGCGCACAGCGCATCCGCGCCGACGAACGGCAGCAGGGCGAACATCAGCTGGCGCACCGTCAGCGACGCCGCGCCGCCGAGACCCAGCGGCCGCACCACCGGCACCGGGATCCGCCGCACCTGCCACACCCCGCGCGGATCGACCGAGGTGCGCAGCGGCGTCCCCATCCCGAACACCCAGCCCGCGGCCCGCAGCCCGAACCACCGCGCCGGACCCGCCAGGTACCCCGCCCACAGCCAACTCTCCGCGTACAGCCCCGCCGGCACCCCGACCGCGACCGGCAGGTGCCCGGGCCCGCCGACGAAGTACTGCCAGAACACCACCAGGAACACCATCGCCCCGTAGATCCGGGACACCGTCCTCCAGCGCCGCAGCGCGTCACCGTTCACGGCGAGGGATCGTGCCAGAACCTCCCGTGCCCCGGAAGGGGTTCGGCCCTTCCTCGGCTTGCCGGTTCGGAGCAGAATGCCGCGAGGAACCGACATGGTCACAGCCGGGGGAGACGTTCAGCAGATGCACCGCCTTCGGACGATGTCACCATCGCAGCTCCGCCGGGCCGGCCGGCTGCTCGCCGCCCTCACCCCGTTGACGCTGGCCGGACTGTCGGCGCTCGCCGTCGACCCGGACTTCACGACGCCCGCCGACGCGGCCGCCCTCCTGGTGCTGGCGGCCGCCCTGCTCACCCTCGCGATGCTGCGGGCCGGCCGGCGGTCGGTGGTCCTCGGCGCCCTCTGCGGCACGGTGCTGCTGGCCGTGCCGGGCGCAGCGTTCGCGGACGAGCTGCTGCGGCGCCGGGGCGTCGACACGGAGGTCGTCATCACGGCCGCGCACCGCACGACGAGCCTGTTCGGCGGCTCCGACTGGACCTGCGACCTCCGCCGCACCGACGGCCGCCCCCTCCCGCACGCCGCCCTCACCGGAAGCCTCTGCCCGGGCCCGGAACAGCTCGGCCGCACCGCGACCGTCACCGTGGACCCGACCGGCTGGACGCCCCCGACCTCCACCGACCCGGGCAGATGGGACCGCACCGACCTCGCCCCGGCCGTCGCCCTCCTCGTCGCCACCACCGCCCTCTGGTCCTGGCTCGCCGTCTCCCCCACCCGCAACCCCACCCGCACCCACCTCACCGGCCGGAGCGCCTTCGGGGCCCGGTGAGCACGTGCCGTCGGCTACCGATGCTCAGCTTGGCCTTCTCACTCGAATTCCGAGTTCGCCCGGAACACCCGCCCGGGCCATGGGGTTGGATGAGGGCATGGCTTCTCGTGCACGTGTCCGCGCCCCCGAGCTGGTGGGTGCCGGTGGATGGCTCAACACAGGCGGCAAGGATCTTTCGCTGGCGGATTTCCGCGGCAAGATCGTGATTGCCGACTTCTGGACGTTCTGCTGCGTCAACTGTCTCCATGTCCTGGACGAGCTCCGGGAGTTGGAGGAGAAGCACCGGGACACCGTGGTGATCGTCGGGGTGCACTCGCCGAAGTTCGTGCACGAGGCCGACCACACGGCGGTGGTGGATGCGGTGGCCCGGTACGAGGTGCACCATCCGGTGTTGGACGATCCGGAGCTGGTGACGTGGAAGCAGTACGCGGTGCGGGCCTGGCCGACGCTGGTGGTGATCGACCCGGAGGGGTACGTGGTCGCGCAGCACGCGGGTGAGGGGCATGCGCACGCGATCGCGAAGCTGGTCGAGGAGCTGGAGGCGGAGCACGCGGCGAAGGGCACGCTGCGGCGCGGCGACGGGCCGTACGTGGCGCCCGAGCCGCAGGCGGGGGACCTGCGGTTCCCGGGGAAGGCGGTGCGGCTGCCGAACGGGCACTACCTGGTCGCGGATTCGGGGCACCACGCGCTGGTGGAGCTCGCGGAGGACGGCGAGCGGGTGGTGCGGCGGATCGGCGACGGGGTGCGCGGGCTGGTGGACGGCGCGGAGCCGCGGTTCAGCGAGCCGCAGGGCCTGGCGCTGGTCCCGGAGGGTCTCGGCCTCGGCTACGACGTGGTGGTGGCGGACACCGTCAACCACGCGCTGCGCGGGGTGCGGCTCGCCGACGGCTCGGTGACCACGCTGGCCGGCACCGGCAGGCAGTGGTGGCAGGGTTCGCCGACGTCCGGGGCGGCCACCCGCGTCGACCTGTCCTCGCCGTGGGACGTCGCGTTCTTCGACGGCAAGGTCTGGATCGCGATGGCCGGCGTGCACCAGCTGTGGTCGTTCGACCCGGTGGCCGGGACGGTCGAGGTCGCGGCCGGCACCACCAACGAGGGCCTGGTCGACGGCCCGGCGCCGGAGGCGTGGTTCGCCCAGCCGTCCGGCCTGGCGGTCTCCGCGGACGGCGAGCGGCTGTGGGTCGCCGACTCGGAGACGTCCGCGCTGCGCTGGGTCGCCCGCGGCACGCACGAGGTGCGCACCGCCGTCGGCACCGGCCTGTTCGACTTCGGGCACCGCGACGGCGCGGCCGAACAGGCGCTGTTCCAGCACCCGTTGGGCGTCACCGTGCTCCCGGACGGCTCGGTCGCGGTCAGCGACACGTACAACCACGCGCTGCGCCGGTACGACCCGGCGAGCGGCGAGGTCTCCACGCTGGCCACCGATCTGCGGGAGCCGTCGGGCGCGGTGGTGGTGGACGGCGACATCGTGGTGGTGGAGTCGGCCCGGCACCGGCTGACCAGGCTGCGGCTGCCCGAGGAGGCCGTCCGGGTGGAGGCCGTCGCGCACCGCACCCGGCGCGCCGCGACCGAGGTCGCGCCGGGCACGCTCCGCCTCGACGTGGTGTTCTCCGCGCCCGTCGGCCAGAAGCTGGACGAGCGCTACGGCCCGTCGACCCGGCTGCTGGTCAGCTCCACCCCGCCCGGCCTGCTGGCGTCCGGCGCGGGCGCGGACAGCGCGCTCTCCCGCGAGCTGGTGCTCGCGGAGGGCGTGACGGAGGGCGTGCTGCACGTCTCCGCGATGGCCGCGTCCTGCGACGACGACCCGGCGATCGAGTACCCGGCCTGCCACGTCCACCAGCAGGACTGGGGTGTGCCGGTGAAGGTGGTGCCGGGCGGCGCGACGCGGCTGCCGCTGGTACTGGCGGGAATGGAGTGATCGACCGTCAGGGTGTGGGCGCGGCCCACACCCTGGCCGCCGCTCAGCCCTCCAGGAACGCCTTGATGGCGCCGGCCAGGTAGTACGGGTCCTCGGCGCCGCAGAGCTCGCGGGCGGAGTGCATGGACAGCGCCGCGATGCCGCAGTCGACGGTGGTGATGCCGAGGCGGGCGGCGGTGATCGGGCCGATGGTGGTGCCGCAGGGCATCGCGTTGTTGGAGACGAAGCTCTGCCACGGGACGCCGGCCTTCTCGCAGGCGGCGGCGAACACGGCCCGGCCGACGCCGTCGGTGGCGTACCGGTTGTTGACGTTGACCTTGAGGATCGGGCCGCCGTTGGGCAGCGGGTGGTGGCCGGGCTCGTGGCGCTCGCTGTAGTTGGGGTGGACGGCGTGCCCCATGTCGGAGGACAGGCAGACGGTGCCGGCCAGGGCGCGGGCGCGGTCCTCGGCGGTGCCGCCGCGGGCGTAGCAGGAGCGCTCCAGCACGTTGCCGAGCAGCGGGCTCTGCGCGCCGGTGTCGGACTCGCTGCCGGTCTCCTCGTGGTCGAACGCGGCGAGCACCGGGATGCAGGGCAGTTCGCCGCCGGCCTCGGCGACGGCGGCCAGCGCGGCGGTGGCGGCGTGCACGGAGAGCTGGTTGTCCAGGCGCGGGCCGGCCAGCAGTTCGCGGTCGCGGCCGAGGTAGGAGGGCGGCTGGACGTCGTGGGCCATCAGGTCCCAGCCGATGATGTCGGCGGCGTCGAGGCCGGCCTTGTCGGCGACGTACTCCAGCAGGGCGCCCTCGGTGGTGTCGCCGAGACCCCAGATCGGCGTCAGGTGGCGCTGGCGGTCGAGCTTGAGACCGTCGTTGACGCCGCGGTCGAGGTGGATGGCGAGCTGCGGGACGCGCAGCAGCGGCTCGTCCAGGTGGACCAGGCGGGTGGTGCCGTCGCGCAGGACGAGCCGGCCGGACAGCCCCAGGTCGCGGTCGAGCCAGGTGTTGAGGGGGACGCCGCCGTAGATCTCGACGGCGATCTGCCGCCAGCCGGCCGAGCCGGTGTCCGGGATGGGCTTGACCCGCAGGTTCGGCGAGTCGGTGTGGGTGCCGACCACCCGGTAGGGGGTGGCGGGGCCGGCGCCCTCGGGCACGTACCAGGCCATCAGGGCGCCGCCGCGCACCAGGTAGCGGCCGCCGCTGCCGCCGTCCCAGGCGTCCGCCTCGCGGACCTCGCGGAAGCCGACCCGCTCCAGCCGCTCGACCGCGCTCTGCACCGCGTGGTACGGGGAGGGGGAGGCGGCGAGGAAGGCGATCAGGTCGTCCGTGTGCTTCCGGTCGAAGTGGGCCGTGCGGGCGGCGGTCGACATGTTGCTCCTGGGTTGAGGGCGGCCGGGCCTGATGGGGGTGACGGGCCCGCCCCTTGAGCATATGCCCGTACACGGACAGGGCCGCGCGAAGTCCGCAATGGTGACACAACAGTGAGCGGGACGCGACACGACACCGCGGGGCCCGGTGATGAACCGGGCCCCGCGGTGTGAGGGTGGGTCAGGCGGTCGGGTGAACGGCCCGCCGCCGTTCGATCAGAACGCCTCTTCGGCGAGGTCCATCAGCTCGTTGTCGATGGCCTCGGCGATCTGGCGCTGCGTGGCGGTGGTCGGCAGCACGGTGCGGGCGAAGTGCTTCGCCGCGGCGACCTTGCCCTGGTAGAAGGCGACGTCCTTCTCGGACGCGCCGGCCTCCAGCTTGGCCAGCGCGACCGCGGCCTGCCGGAGCAGCAGCCAGCCGACCACCACGTCGCCGGAGACCATCAGCAGGCGGGTGGTGTTCTGGCCCACCTTGTACATGTTCTTGACGTCCTGCTCGACGGCCGTCAGGTCGGCGATCAGCTTGCCGACGATGGCCTCCAGGTCGCCGGCGGCCTTGGCGAGCAGGTCGCGCTCGGGGGCCAGGGCGGCGCCGCCGTCGCCGGCCGCGAGGAACTTCTGGATCTGCTCGTTGACCGCGGTCAGCGCCTGGCCGCCGTCCTTGACGATCTTGCGGAAGAAGAAGTCCTGGCCCTGGATGGCGGTGGTGCCCTCGTACAGGGTGTCGATCTTGGCGTCCCGGATGTACTGCTCGATCGGGTACTCCTGCAGGTAGCCGGAGCCGCCGAAGGTCTGCAGCGACTGGGCGAGCTGCTCGTAGGACTTCTCCGAGCCGTAGCCCTTGACGATCGGCAGCAGCAGGTCGTTCAGGCGCTCGGCGGCGGCGTCGTGCTCACCGCGCAGGCGGGCGGCCAGCATGTCGTCCTGCACCGAGGCGGTGTAGAGGACCAGGGCGCGCATGCCCTCGGCGTACGCCTTCTGGGTCAGCAGCGAGCGGCGCACGTCGGGGTGGTGGGTGATGGTGACGCGCGGCGCGGTCTTGTCCATGAACTGCGAGATGTCGGCGCCCTGCACGCGCTCCTTGGCGTACTCCAGCGCGTTCAGGTAGCCGGTGGACAGGGTGGCGATGGCCTTCGTGCCGACCATCATCCGGGCGAACTCGATGATCTTGAACATCTGGCGGATGCCGTCGACGGTCTCGCCGAGCAGCCAGCCCTTGGCCGGGTGCTTGGCGCCGAAGGTCATCTCGCAGGTGTTGGAGGCCTTGAGGCCCATCTTGTGCTCGACGTTGGTGGCGTAGGCGCCGTTGCGCTCGCCGAGCTCGCCGGTCTCCCAGTCGAAGTCGTACTTCGGCACGATGTACAGGCCGAGGCCCTTGGTGCCCGGCTTGCCGCCCTCGGGGCGGGCCAGCACCAGGTGGATGATGTTCTCGGACATGTCGTGCTCGCCCGAGGTGATGAAGCGCTTGACGCCCTCGATGTGCCAGGAGCCGTCCTCCTGCTTGATCGCCTTGGTGCGGCCGGCGCCCACGTCGGAGCCCGCGTCGGGCTCGGTCAGCACCATGGTGGCGCCCCACAGGCGCTCGACCATGCGCTGGGCGACCTTCTGCTGCTCCTCGGTGCCCTCGTCGTAGACGACGCCGGCGAAGGCCGGGCCGGAGGAGTACATCCAGATGGCGGGGTTCGAGCCGAGGACCTGCTCCGCGTACGCCCAGACCAGGGAGCTCGGGGTGACCTGGCCGCCGATCCCCTCCGGGATGCCCAGGCGCCACCACTCGGCGTCCATGAAGGCCTGGTAGCTCTTCTTGAAGGTCGCCGGGATCGGAGCGGTGTTGGTCTCCGGGTCGAACACCGGCGGGTTGCGGTCGGTGTCGGTGAAGGAGGCGGCCAGGTCGTTCTCCGCCAGCCGGGAGATCTCGCTGAGGATGTTCTTCGCGGTGTCGACGTCCATGTCGGCGAACGGACCGGCGCCGTACACCTGGTCGCGACCGAACACCTCGAAGAGGTTGAACTCCACGTCCCGCAGGTTGGACTTGTAGTGACCCATGACCGTATCTCCGGTTCGTCTTCCACGGGCGAGCCGCTTACGGCGCACCGCTTACCCACCAGTACGCCCCATGATGCTACCCAGCGGTAACTTGTTCAACCCCTCCGGCGTGAAGCACCTATGAACGTGGTCACGTCCCACAATGCGGCCCGCCGCCGGATTGTGCGGATCACCCGCCCCCAAGCGGGGCCCGGCCCGATAGCCTGTCCCCGTGTACGGCTACGAGCAGAGCGCCTACCAGGACCCCTATCAGCAGCAGATGCCGCAGGGGATGTCCGGCATGCCCGGCGCCGGGTACGGCGACCCGCAGGCCGCCCAGCAGTCGCTCTACCCCGAGCCCTCGCCGCCCTCGCTGGCGGACGCGGTGCGCGCCTTCACCACCGGGGCGATGCCGGTGGAGGACTTCCAGGCCATCTTCATCACCTCGAAGGTGTACTGCCCGCGCGGCGACCGCCCCGGTTTCCTGGCGCTGCACAACACCCCGACCCCGGTGATCCCGATGTTCAGCTCGCTCAAGGAGCTGAAGCGGTACGCCGGCAAGGACTCCAAGCACTTCTCGGTCACCGGCGCCGAGGTGCTCGACCTGCTGCCCACCGGCTACGGCTTCGCCCTGGACATGGAGGGCGAGCACCGGATGGTGTTCGACGCCCGCGCGGTCGAGCAGATGGTCGACTTCACCATGCGCCGGATGTACGGCTGACCCCTCCTCCCACCCCTCGTCGGGGCCGGAATACACCCAGATAGTTCAACGTTCAACCTTGCGAGTGGTTGAGAGTTGAACTACTGTGGTGGACGTAGGCCACAGACCCGCCGAAGGAGGCCGACATGCCCGCCGTGACCGTCGAGAACCCGCTGACCCTGCCGCGCGTGACCACGCCCGACCCGGTGCACAGCACCGCCCGGCCGGTCCTCACCGTGGCCACCGCCCCCGAGGGCTACGAGGGCGAGGGCTTCCCCGTCCGCCGCGCCTTCGCGAAGATCAACACCAAGTTCCTCGACCCGTTCATCATGATGGACCAGATGGGAGAGGTGGACTACGCGGCCGGCGAGCCGAAGGGAACCCCCTGGCACCCGCACCGCGGCTTCGAGACCGTCACCTACATCATCGACGGCACCTTCATCCACCGTGACTCGCACGGCGGCGGCGGCGTCATCACCGACGGCGACACCCAGTGGATGACCGCCGGCTCGGGCCTGCTGCACATCGAGACCCCGCCGGAGTCGCTGGTGAAGTCGGGCGGCCTCTTCCACGGCCTGCAGCTCTGGGTCAACCTGCCCGCCTCGGACAAGATGATCGCCCCGAAGTACCAGGACATCCGCGCCGGCAACGTCAAGCTCCTCAGCACCGCGGACGGCGGCGCACTGCTGCGCGTCATCGCCGGCGAGCTGGACGGCCACCAGGGCCCCGGCGCCACCCACACCCCGATCACCATGATCCACGCGTCGATCAACCCCGGCGCCCAGATCACCCTGCCCTGGCGCTCCGACTTCAACGCCCTCGCCTACGGCCTCGCCGGCAACGGCTCGGCCGGCGCCGAGCACCGCCCCTTCCACCGGGGCCAGGCGGTCGTCTTCGGCGACGGCGACTCGATCACCCTGCGCGCCGACGAGAAGCAGGACTCCCGCGACAACAACTTCGAGGTCGTCCTGCTCGGCGGCCTCCCGATCCGCGAGCCCGTCGCCCACTACGGCCCGTTCGTCATGAACAGCCACCGCGAACTCCAGCAGGCCATGGAGGACTTCCAGGCCGGCCGTCTCGGCACCATCCCCGCCGACGAGAACTGACCTTCCGTCACCTTCGCAAGCCCGTGCCCCCGTCCTCGGACGGGGGCACGGGCTTTTGCGCGCCGCGGGTGGAAATCCGGGCTCAACCTTTCGCCGGCCTCGCGCATTGAGGACGGGTGAGAGACGCGGGCCAGGAGGGGTGGATGCGCGCACGGGACGAGTGGGGATTCGAGGAGTGGGCGGCGGCGCGGGGGAGACGTCTGTACCGGACGGCGTACCTGCTGTGCGGGAACCCGCACCGGGCGGAGGACCTGGCGCAGGCGACGCTCGCGAAGCTGTTCGCGCACTGGCGGCGGGCGTCCCGGATGGAGAACCTCGACGCCTATGCCCGCACCGTGCTCACCCGCACCTTTCTGGCGGAGCAGCGCAGGTGGTCGGTGGCCCGCCGGCTCGGGGCGCTGGCGGGCTCGCCCGAGGTCGCCCCGCACGGGGACGCCGATCTGCGGGTGACGCTGCTGAACGCGCTGGCCGAACTGCCGGTGCGGGCCCGGGCGATGGTCGTCCTGCGGTACTGGGAGGACCTGAGCGTGGAGACGGTGGCCGACCTGCTCGGTTGCAGCACCGGCACCGTCAAGAGCCAGTGCTCGCGTGCGCTGGCCCGGCTCCGCGAACAGCTCGGCGAACCGAGCCCCTACACGCCCGCGTGAGCGCCTCTCCGTTGCGCCGGACCGAGACCACGAAGGAGTACGACGTGCAGGAGCAGGCGCCGGCGGCGCTTTTCGTCAGAGCGGCGATGGAGCAGGTCACCGACGACCTGGCCGAGCCGCCCGGGTTGACGGCCCGGGCGATGCGGGACGGACGCCGACGGCGACTGCGGTCGCGGCTGGCGGTCGGCGGGGCGGCGGCGGGCGCCGCGGCGCTGGCGGTGACCGGGCTACTGGCCGCGGTGCCCGGCGCGGTGGGCGGCCCCGGTCCGGTCGCGGTCCAGCCGGGGGGCGACGCTCCACCGCGGGTCTTTCCGACCGTCACCTTCTCCCCCACTGCCGATCCCCTCGCACCGTCGCCCCCGCCGGGCGAGGACGAGCGCCGGCGGATCGAGACGTACCGGCAGGCGACGGCCGGGGCGCTGCAGGACCTGCTGCCGCCGGAGATCGGGCAGATCCGGCTGGTGGCCGACCAGGTGGACACCTACCTGGCGTCGTCCTCGCACGGCATGTACGTCGTCCGGTTCTCGGTGGCTCCCGCCCCGGACGGCGCGAAGGAGCGGTCCTGTCCGCCGAACGACTCGGTCAAGACCGGGAAGTGCCAGCTGGTGCGGCTGCCGGACGGCGTGGACGCCACGGTGCGGGCGATGCCCGAGGGCGACGGCACGGTGACGATGGCCGTGGCGTCCTTCCACCTCGGCGGCAGCGACGTGACCGTCACCGTCAACGCGGATGAAAGCGCCCGCAGTTCGGCGCCGGTGACGAACGCGCAGCTGGCGGATTTCATCCGCGCCCCCCGGGTCCTGGAGCTGGTCCGAGGGGCCGATCGGAGCCCCGTGCAGGAACCCGGGATCTCCCACAACGAAGGAGCGAATCGATGAAGCGACGCACCGCCCTGGCCGCCCTGCTGCTGACCGGCACGCTGCTGGCGACCGCCGCGCCGGCCGGGGCGCAGGACACCGGCGCCGACCGCCCGGGGGCGCGGGCCTGGACCTCGAACGCCTTCCCGGCGGGCAACGCCAACCTCCAGGAGGCGGCCCGGACCGGCGGCCGCACGACGTGGGCGGTCGGCTCCCGGGAGTCCGGGGAGGGCCGGGACAGGTCGACCGCCCCGGTGGCCTTCGCCCGGGACGGTGCCGACGCGGCCTGGCACGAACTCGCCCTCCCCGACGGCCTGAACGCCCGCACCGTCGGTGACGACGGCGCCGGCGCCACCTGGGTGACCGGCCTCAAGACCACCCGCGAGGGCGGCATTCCCACCGGGCGCTACCGGGACGGGCGCTGGCAGGTGCAGAACGCCCCCGCCCCCGACCACACGTTCGCGGCCGGATTCGGCGGCGTCGCGGCGGCCGGCGGCCCGAACGACGTGTGGGCGGTCGGCTACTACCAGCCCGACGACTTCCTGACCTTCCTCGGCCTGATCGAGCACTGGAACGGCACAGCCTGGGAGCAGGTGCAGGCCCCCGCCCTCGACGCCGACTACTGGACGCTCTCAACGCGGTGACCGCCACCGGCCCCTCCGACGTCTGGGCCGCCGGCACCGTCGGCACTCCCGAGGGATGGCCGCGCCCACTGCTGCTGCACTACGACGGCCGCAGCTGGACCCGGGTCTCCTCCCCGGACCTGGACTCCCGCTACGGCGAGCTCACCCAACTGGTCGCGGTGGGTCCCCGAAGCGTCTGGGCATCCGGCACCGAGGAGGGCCCGGACCGCGACCCCCGGACCCTGGTCGCCCACTACGACGGCCGCGGCTGGACGCACCAGGAGACCGGCATCGGCGCGGGCCACCTGTACGGCCTCACCCGCACCCGCTCCGGAGTGGCCGTGGTGGGCGAGACCTCCGGCAACGGCGTGTACCGGCCGATCGGCGCCCAGCTGACGCCCGGCGGCTGGCAGCCGCTCGACCTCCCGCAGAGCGCCACCGCCCGCGGCCGGATGCCGCGCAGCATCGTCGAGGTCGGGGGCCGGCTGACCGTCGTCGGCATCGACGCCCTCGGCCGGGACGCGAACGGCGAGCCGCTGCCGCCGGTGCCGTTCTCGGTGACTCGCTGATCCGCTGCCCCTTCCGGATCCACGGCCGCGCCGTCCCGCCACTGGGCAACTGCCCTGGCGGGACGGCGCGTCGGATCGTCCGGGAGAGCGATGACGGCGGATCAGGCGAGGGCGAGGCTGATCTGGTCGTTGAAGACCACCCAGTGCTGGCCCTTGTCGTTGGCGTCGCAGGGCTTGGTGGAGACGTTCGGGGTGCCCCAGGCGTTGGCGAGGCAGTAGCCCGGGGCGAAGGTCAGGGAGATCCGCTCACCGGAGACGGTCCAGTACTGGCCCTCGTCGACGGGGTTGCACGGCTTGGTGGAGACGTCCGGGGTGTTCCACTTGTTGGCGAGACAGTAGCCGCGGGCGTTGGTGAGGGAGATCTGCTCACCCGACAGGGTCCAGTGCTGGCCCGGGTCGTTGGTGTTGCACGGCTTGCTGGAGACGGTCGGGGTCTCCCAGGTGTTGGCGAGGCAGTAGCGGCCGGGGGTGCGCGTGGTCGAGTGGCCGGCGTCGGCCGCGTCGGCGCCGGCGGTCGGCAGGAAGGAGGCGGCCAGCCCCAAGGCGGCGATGGCGAGCGTCTTGCGGAAAGCGATGGCCATGAAGCGGCTCCGTTCTCGCAGCAGGCCGCACGGTTCCCCTGCGGCCGTGAGGTGCTCTTCGGCTCGGATCCGAGCGCAGGAAATTTGTAGCAGCGCCGTCCGCGCACCAGCGGTGTTGTCCGTCGCATTCATCCGAACGGGAATCCTCGGCTGATCCGATGAACTCCGCCGACCAAGCGCCCTCCGGCAGCCCGTCCCGGTTCGTAGGCTGAGCGGTGCAGGAACACCGCGCGAGAAGGAGAACCCGCAATGGCGACGATCCATCGGACCACCATGAAGCCCGGCAAGTTGGAGCTGCTGGCCGACTGGCTGCCGCAGCAGAGCTGGTACCGGCCCGGCGGCGGCGAACTGGCGCGGGCCGGCGGCTTCCGGCTGGACGACCCGGAGGGCGAGGTCGGCATCGAGCTGATGGTGGTGACGGACGGCCGGGCCGCCTACCTGGTGCCGATGGCGTACCGGGGCGCGCCGCTGGAAGGGGCGCCCCAGGGGGCGCTGATCGGGACCGCCGAGCACGGGGTGCTGGGGACCCGCTGGTTCTACGACGGCGAGCAGGACCCGGTGGTCCGCGCGCAGTTGGCCGAGCTGCTGCGCGGGCGGGCGGTGCCGCAGAAGCAGAGCGAGAGCGACACGGTGGACGACACCGTGGCGGTGGCGACCGTCGACGGCGAGGTGGCGGTGGCGCTGCGCCGGGAGCTCGTGCCCGGCGAGGAGCCGGCGCCGGGCGAGGTGGTCGCCGGGTACACCGCGCCGGACGGGTCGGCGGCCCGCGCGGTGTTCCTGACGGCCGGGCGCTGACGGAGCGTCAGAGTCGGGCGTAGAGCGCCGCGGCGTCGTCGTGGGCCTTGCCGCGGGGCCAGCGCAGGCAGTCGGCGTCGGTGAGCTCCGCGGCCCGGACCTGGGCGATCAGCTCGGCCGGACCGGCCTCGGCGAGCAGGCGGACGGCGTCGGCCCAACTCCCCAGGCCCAGGCGGTCGGTGAAGCGGGCGGCGCCGTCCGACAGGGCGGCCACCCCGTGCAGGTCGGCGCGGGCGACCACGCCGGTCTCGGCGTGCTCGGCGGCCTGCGGGGCGGCGGCGGCGATCCACGGCCCGTGGCCGGTGTTGCGGGCGGCGCGGACGGCGATCGCGTACTGCAGGTAGAGCTCGGCGCGTTCGGCGGTGCCGGGAACGGTCGACCAGACCTGGCGGCGCAGCGCCTCGCCGCCGGGGAAGCGCTGGTTGTCGCCGATCACCCGGGGCGGGCCCTGCTTGGGGTGCAGCACCAGCAGCGAGTCGCCGAGCGCCAGGTACTCCAGCGCGTCGCCGCGCAGGCGGGCGGCGACCACCATCGCGGCGGGCGTGTTGGGGTTGGCCAGGTCGCAGCCGTCGCCGTGCAGGGCGGCGGTGTCGGCGATGGCGTCGGCCAGGCAGGCGGCGACGGCCCGGTCGGGGTGGTCGGTGAGCCGGGCGACCAGGTGCGCGCCGAGCCGGCGCACGTACCAGGGGATGCCGTGGCCGCAGCCGGAGTCCAGGGTGTCCGGGGCGCTGGAGCCGTCCAGCAGGACCAGAACCTCCGGGGTGGCCACCACGAAGTCCTCACAGGCCCGGTCCGGGCGGCGCGCGTCGACTGCCAGCTGTACCCGCATGCCCTTCAGTCTGCGTCGGACACCTGCCGTTCGAACAGGGGCTGTTCGGCCCGCCGTTCGACCCGGCCGCGCAGGGATTCGGACATAATGGTGCGAAGTATGGCAACTCGCCAAGGCTTCGTGACAGGAGAGTCCCATGGTCTGGCAGTTCTTCGTCCTGGTGATCGCCTCGTTCGGCTTCCCGACCCTCGCCCTGCTGTTCATGATGGGCGGCCTCCAGTACCGCGACCAGCGGCACCACCACCTGCACCGCGCGGCGCACCGGGGCTGACCGACCCCGGTGTCGGCCGACAGCGCCCCCGCCCGGCATGGGAGGGTGTGGTGCAGTAGACCGCACTCCCGTCCAGGAGGTCCCGAATGAGCAGCGACACCGCCCCGGCAGCCGATCCCGCGCCGGAAACCACCACCGACGCCACCGCCGACACCGCCGCCGAGGAGGCCGGGCAGGACGACCAGAAGGCCAAGTTCCTGGCCGCGCTGCAGCGCAAGGGCGGCAACAACCGGGGCGGCGCCGGCGGCCCCGGCGGCGACTCGAAGATCCACGGCACCGCCGGCGCGGCCGGCGGCAAGCGCACCTTCCGCCGCAAGAGCGGCGGCTGAGCACCCGCCGATCCGCAGTGCGAACGGCCGGTCCCGCCCGGGGCCGGCCGTTCGGCGTCTCCCGACGACCCGTCAGCCCCCGGCCGCCGAGGCCCTCGGGGCGGCGGGAAGCGGCTCGGCCAGGAAGGCGAGCACGTTGTCGACCACCGTCGGCTCCGTCAGCACCCGGCGGTGGCCCAGCCCGCGGGTGGTGATCAGCCGCAGCTGCGGCTCGCCGTACGCCCGGTGCAGCAGGCGGGCCTGGCGCAGCGGGACCACGTCGTCCTGCTCGTCGTGCACCACCAGGATCGGCGCGGTGACCAGCTCCGGCCGGTGGGTGGCGTCGAAGCGCTGCCGGATCGACTCGACGCCCGGGAACAGCAGCCGGTCGATCCGCCGGGCCAGGTCCTTTTCGAGGCGGTCGTTCAGGCCCAGGGCAGCGGCGAACCCCTCGACCAGGAAGCCGAATTCGGCGACTCCGGCGACGGCGACCAGCCGACCGGCCGGGACTCCCTCGGCCAGCGCGAGGAACGCGCAGCAGACCCCGAAGGAGTGCGCCAGCACGGCTTCGAACGGGCCGTGCCGCTCGGCGAGGCGGCCGATCAGTTCGCGGTACTCCAGGATCGTGGTGGTGCGGCCCGCCGAGTCGCCGTGGCCGGGTGCGTCGAAGCCGATTGGGCTCATCCCGAGGTCCAGCAGCCCGCGCACGTACGGGGCGAACCGGGATGCCCGGGACTGCCAGCCGTGCACCAGCAGCACCGGGCGCCGGCCGTCGCCCCAGCGGTAGACCCGGACCCGCTTGCCGTTCACCGTCAGCTCCTCGGTGGCGGCCAGCTCGTGCAGTTCGCGTTCCGAGCCGCGCACCCGGCTGCGGCGGATCGGGTGCCGGAACAGTTCGAACGCCACTCGGCCCGGCGGGGCGGTGGCGAGGTACGAGGTGGCGTTCAGCGCGATGCGCACAAGGGCGGCGGTGGGTGCCATGGGCGAGACATTAGCACGACCGTTCGTACAGTTTTAAGGCCCGAAAGCGGCCTCCCGTTGCCGGTCGGCACGGCGTCAGGCCGGGGCGATGCCCAGCAGGCGGCGAACGGTGCGCATCGTCCGGTCGTAGCGGGACGGGTCGTCGTACAGCACGGCGTGGCCGTTCGCGCTGTCCATCAGGCTGCCGAGCAGCAGCGCCAGCTCCTCCGGCTCCGCGCCGGCGGGCAGGTCGTCGGCGGCCCGCAGCACGGCGGTGAGCTGCTCCTCCCACTCCCGCGAGGCGGTGGCGAGGGCGTCCCGGACCGGACCGGGCTGGGCGTCGAACTCGGCCGTCACCGAGTAGAAGAAGCAGCCGCCGTCGAACACCCGGCCGCGCGAGTACGCCATCCAGTGCTCGCACAGCGCCAGCACCTGGGCAGCGCCGGGCGGCAGGTCGAGCACCGGGGCCACCACCCGGTCGTAGAAGATCCGCCGCGCCGCCCGGACGGTGGCCAGCTGCAGCTCCTCCTTGGAGCCGAAGCCGGCGAACACCCCGCTCTTGCTCAGCCCCAGGTCGGTGGCCAGCCGCCCGATCGAGAGGGCGCCCAGGCCCTCGACCGACGCGATCTGCACGGCCCGGCCGAGCACCGCGCGGCGGGTCTCGTTGCCACGCCGGACCCGGCCGTCCGTGGAGGACTCGACGACCACGGGACACCTCCGGGGACGGGAATGGGGCACCGGAAAGCGTACGCCGCGCACCCGGGCGCGCCGAAGGGCGCCGGAACGGATCCCGGCGCCCCTCGGCGGGACGGCTAGTCGGTGTGTTCGTCCGGAAAGTACGGCGCCTCGCGGAGGAACAGGGCGCCGCAGGTGTGGCAGTTGCGGTCGGGGTCGAGGGTCCAGCGGGTGGCGTCCTGGACGGGGGCGGCGGTGTCGAGCGTCTTGCCGCACAGGGCGGTGAGGTCCGCGTTACGGACGATGTGCCAGCTGACCACGGAGTCCGTGGCGCCGTCGGGGCCGGTCTCGGCGCGCATCTGATGCATCATGATCACCATCGTCCGCCGACCGGACGGACCCGGCAATTCGCCCGCCGGTCAGGGCTGCGCCTCGGGCTCCGGCAGCACCTCGCGGACCTCGATCGGCATGTTCATCGGCTTGCCGTCGTGCCCCGGCGCGGCGGACAGCAGGGCGGCGATCTCCAGCACCCGCGCCTCGCTCGCGCAGTTGACGGTCCACCAGCCGAACAGGAACTCCTTGTCGGCCGGGAACGGCCCGCCGGTGACGGTCGGCCCGTCGTCGCCGCCCCGGACGATCCGCGCGGTGTCCGGCATCGCCAGCCCCCGGGCCTCGACCAGTTCGCCGGTGGCGGTGAGCTCGGCGACCCAGCGGCGCATGAAGGCGATGTGCTCGGCGGTCGCCGCCGGGTCCCACGAGGGGATCGGCGGGACATCGAGGTCCGACTGACTGAAGTGCATCTGAAGCATGTGCGTCACGGCGGACGGCTCCTCTCGGTGCGGGCGGTCTCGTTCCCCCGTTCCGGGGGACGGAGCCGCGGCACGGTTCTCGACACCACGCCCCGGACGGCCGCTCAGACCGCGGGCCGCAGCGCCCGCCACGCGGCCACGGTGGCCAGCAGCAGGGCCGCGCCGGCGAGCGAGAAGCCGGTCCGGGCGCCGACGTGCTGGGCGACGAAGGTGACGGCGAGTCCGGTGAACGGGAGGGTACCCGTCATCGCGCTGCCCCACAGGGACATCACCCGGCCGCGCATCTCCGGCGCGGACCGCAGCTGGGCCAGGGTGTTGGCGGTCGCGATGAACCAGATCGAGGTGACGCCGACGGCGGCCATCCCGACCACCGCGAGGACGACGTTCGACGCCAGCGCGGTGGCCAGCACGGTGATCGAGGTGGCCAGGGCCAGCGTGCGGACCCGGCGCGGCGTCGGTTCGGGCGCGGAGGCGGCGAGCAGCGCGCCGGGCAGTCCGCCGAGCCCGAACGCGGCCATCAGCAGGCCGTACCCGCCGGGGCCGAGGTGCAGCGAGCGGTCGACCAGCGGCGGGACGGTCAGGTTCATCGCGAAGATCAGGCCGCTGGCGGCGGACATCGGCAGCAGGCCGCGGACGATCGGCGAGCGGCGGACGTAGGCGAGCCCGCCGCGGGCGTCGGACCGGGGCCGCGGCCGGTCGGCGGCGCGCTCGACGGGCGCGGCCGGACGCAGCCTGGTCAGGGCGATCAGCGGGGCGAGGTAGCCGAGGGCGTTGAAGGCGAAGGCCCAGGAGGGTCCGCCGAAGTCGAGCAGGGCGCCGGCCACGCCGGGGCCGATCACCCGGGAGGCGTTGAGCGCCACCTCCCACAGACCGACGGCGCTGGCGACGGCCCCGGTGCCGACCAGGTCGACCACGAAGACCTGGCGGGCCGGGGCGTCGACGGCGGCGACCAGCCCGGTGCAGGTGGCGAGGGCCAGCAGCAGCCACAGCTGCGGGTCGAACAGCGCGGTGGTGACGGCCAGCGCGAGGCCGATCAGCAGCATCAGGGACTGGGTGACCAGCAGCAGGCGGCGCCGGTCGGAGCGGTCCACCAGGGCGCCGGCCCACGGCCCGAGGAGCAGCGTGGGGCCCCAGGTGCAGGCGGTCAGCACGGTCAGCCAGACGGCGTCCCCGGTGAGCCGGTAGACGATCCAGGAGAGCACCACGCCCTGCGCGAGGGCGCCGGACGCGGATATCAGCTGTCCGGCGAACCAGATGCGGAAATCCCGTCCGCGCAGCGCCTGCCCCATCCGGGCCAGCGGGCGGGTGGGAGCGGAGGGCGACTCCGCGGTGGTGGTGGTCATGGTCCCCTCCGGTCACCCTCCGATCAATGGACTAGACCATAACCGGAGCCCCCGGACGCGTGACCAGCGGGTTTCGGACCACGGGCTCGACCGGCGGACCGCTGGCGCGGCGGGATCGAGCGCGGACCGCCGGCGCGGCGGGCGGCGTGATCGGCCGGCGGGCCGTCAGGACGCGGTGCGCAGCAGCGGCGCGGTGAGGATCTTGTCGAAGCTGACGGTGGCGCCGCGCTGCGGGTGGGTGCGCAGCTGCACGTGGTCGGCGAGGGCGTGGATGAGGAACAGGCCGCGGCCGGACTCGGCGGTCAGGTCGGGCAGCACGCCGGGGTCGGTGGCCGGGAGGGCGGGGCGCAGCGCGGGCAGCACGTGGGTGTCGTAGGGCGCGGGCCGGTCGGCGGCGGGGCTGCGGGTGGCCAGCACCCGGGCGGGGACGGAGGCGCGGCCGCGCCGGGTGCGGCCGTACGGCGCGGGCCGGTCGGCGGCGGGGCGGTCGGCCGCAGGGGCGGGACGGCGGCGCGGGCCCGGGCGGGGCGCGGCGGGCGGGCCCGGGGCCGCGCCGGTGTTGGCGACCTCGATCCGCAGCCGGTCGCCGCTGAGCGCGGCGGTGACCTGGAAGGTGTCCCCGTAGTGCCCGGGCCCGGCGTGCTCGACCGCGTTGGCGCAGGCCTCGGTGAGGGCGAGGCCGAGGTCGAAGGCGTCCTGCGGGTGGACTCCGGCGGAGTCCATGGCACCGAGCAGAATGCGGCGGGCGAGCGGCACGCTGGCCGGGTCGCGCTTGAGGTGCAGAGTCCACCAGATGTCCACGGGAGATCCCTCCTGGCTGCGGCTCCACATACAACTAGCTATCTCCTCGACGGTGCGCGGTGAACCGTCCGCACGCGCCGGTACCGCCCGTTCGGCGGATGGACTGCCCCTGTCCGGTGTGCCGATCGGCGCGTGGGCGGGTGAGTGCGCCGGTCGGGTTCTCGCCATTCGCGGCGGGTTCCGGGGCCTGTCCCGGCAGCGGCTGTAGGCGGTGAGATGATGGCTCGGCCATGACTGACCCCACCGCCGCCGCCCGCCGGGGCGCCGCCGTGCCCGCGCGGGCCTCGGCTGCCGCCTGGGATCTGCGGGTGCTGCGCGCGGTGCCGTTCGCGTTGGTGTGCACGCTGGTGGCGGCCTTCGGGCACGCCCGGGCGGGCGGCGCGGTGGCGCCGGACACGCTGGCGGCGGGTTTCGCCGCGGTGTGCGCGGCGGCGGCGCTGCTCGGCGGGCGGGAGCGCTCGCTGGGGGCGATCGCGGCGGCGCTGGGCGCCGGGCAGCTGGGCCTGCACCTGTTGTTCCACCGCTTCGGTGACGGCATGGGCGGCGGCATGGCGATGGCTTCCGCGCCGATGGCCGGAAACGGCGGGCCGGACGGCGTGATGTCCGTGGCGGGCCGGCTGCTGTGCAACGACACCCCCGGCGACGGCCTGACGGTCGTGCCGCTGGGCACCACGCCCGACCAGGTGGTGAGCGCCGCGGGCCTGGACCCGCAGGCGTACGCGGCGGCGATGCCGCACGCGACGGGCTGGCTGGGGCTGACGCCCGGCATGGCGCTGGCCCACCTGGCGGCGGCCGTGGTCGCGGGCTGGTGGCTGCGGCGCGGCGAGGCCGCGCTGTGGCAGCTGGTGCGGGCGGCGGCGCTGACCGCCCGGGAGTGGGCGGCGCCGCTGCGGACCGCGGTGGCGCTGCTGGCGGCGCTGCTGCTGGGTGAATCCCGCCGGGCGCCGGTGCGCCGGGGCGGGCGGCCGGAGGACTGGCGGCTGCCGGTGGCGGCCGTGCTGCGGCACAGCGTGCTGCGCAGGGGACCGCCCGCGGTGGCGTTCGCGCGCTGAACCGGGCCCGGAGGGGTCGGGGTTCGGGCGCGCACCGCTGTCTGCCGCCGGGTCCGCGTCGTACGCGGCTCGGCCGAGGCTCCCACTTCCCCCGTCATCCCCACGTGGCTCGCGCTGTCGCGCGGCCTCTCCCCTCAGGAGTCCCCTGATGCGTTCGCTTTCCGTCCGTCGTTCCGTCGGCACGCTCGTGGTGGCGGCCGGTGCCCTGCTGGCGTCCGCCGTCCCCGCCTTCGCGCACGTCTCCGTCCAGCCGGGCAGCGCCCAGCAGGGCGGCTACACCGCCGTGGCGTTCCGGGTTCCGAACGAGAGCGACACCGCCTCCACCGTGAAGCTGGAGGTCAGCCTGCCGCTGGACCACCCGATGGCGTCGGTGCGCACCCAGCCGCTGCCGGGGTGGACCGCCACCCTGGAGAAGTCGAAGCTCGACAAGCCGCTGGACTCGCACGGCCAGCAGATCACCGAGGCCGTCTCCAAGATCACCTGGACCGCGGACGCGGGCACCAAGATCGCCCCCGGGCAGTTCGAGGAGTTCAAGGTCTCGCTGGGCGCGCTGCCCACCGACACCGACAAGCTGACGTTCAAGGCGCTGCAGACCTACGACAACGGCGACGTGGTCCGCTGGATCGAGGAGAGCAAGGACGGGCAGCCGGAGCCGGCCAAGCCCGCCCCGGTGCTCAGCCTGATCAAGGCCGACGCCGCGGCCGGTGACCACCACTCGGCGGACACCTCCGCGAAGCAGGAGGCCGCGCCCGCCGCGAAGTCCTCCGACTCCACCGCCCGCACCCTGGGCGTGGTCGGCATCGTGGTCGGCGTGATCGGCGCGGCGCTCGGCGTGGCCGGGCTGCGCCGCCGCTCCGCGAACTGACCCCCGTCGGGCGGGGCCGCGCCCGCGGCCCCGCCCGGCATCCGCTGTCCCGCACCGCCCTCCCGCACCGCCCTCCCGCACTGTCCTCCCGCACCGCCCTCCTGTACGGAACGGAAAGTCCCTTGGCATCCCTCCACAGCACCCGCCCCCGGCTCCTGACGGCCGCCGCCCTCGTCCTCGGCGCGTCGCTCGCGCTGTCCGCCTGCTCCTCGTCGTCCTCGGGCGGCGGGGAGACCAGCGGGGCGGCGAAGGTCAGCAAGCAGGCCTCGACCAGCCAGTACCAGGGCACGGTGCTCAGCAAGCACTTCGACAAGCCGGACCTGGTGCTGAACGACACCGGCGGCCGGCCGTACGACCTGAAGGCCCGCACCGCCGGCCGGACCGTGCTGCTGTTCTTCGGCTACACCAGCTGCCCGGACGTCTGCCCGACCACCATGGGCGACATCGGCGTGGCGATGTCCAAGCTGACGCCGGAGGAGCGGCAGAAGCTCGACATCGTGTTCGTCTCCACCGACCCGGAGCGCGACACCCCGCAGGTGCTGCGGACCTGGCTGGACTCGATGGGCAAGGACTTCGTCGGGCTGACCGGCGACCTGGCGAAGGTGAAGGCCGCCGCCAAGCCGCTGGGCATCATGGTCGAGGACCCGGTGGTCGCCGCGAACGGCTCGGTGACCTCCACCCACGGCGCGCAGGTGCTGGCGTTCCTGCCGACCGACGACAAGGCGCACCTGCTGTACATGGCCGGCACCTCGGTGGAGACCTACCGGCACGACCTGGAGCTGCTCGCCAAGGGGGTGGCGGTGTGAGCCGCGGATTCCGGCGCAGCGCGCTGATCGGGGCCGGCCTGGCGACCGCGCTCGCGGCGGGCACCGTGGTGGTGGCCTGCCAGTCCTCGGGCAGCTCCTCCGCCGCGCCGAAGCTGTCGGTGGCCGATCCGTACATACCGCTGCCCGCCCCCCCCGGCGGCATGGGCGCGGGCTACCTGACGGTGCGCAACGACGGCGGCTCCGACCGGCTGCTGAAGGTGAGCAGCCCGAGTGCCGGGTCGGTGACCATGCACCGCTCCACCGAGAAGAGCATGGAGGAGGTCGGCGAGCTGGAGGTGCCCGCGCACGGCACGCTGGACCTGGCCCGCGGCGGCAACCACCTGATGATCATGGACTGGTCGAAGCAGCCGGCCCTCGGCGACGAACTGGAACTGGACCTGGAGTTCGCCAAGGCGGGCACCGTCGTGGTCAAGGTTCCGGTGAAGCCGTTGACGTACCGTCCGGGAAGCTAGGTCCCGGCGATGACAGCAGACGGCGCAGCGACGAGAAGAGGCGCACAGGTGATCACGGTGGTGAAGCGGCGGCGGCTGGGCGCCCTGCTGGCGGTGCTGGTGGCGGCACTCGCCCTGGTGCTCGGCGGGGCGACCGCGGCATCGGCGCACGCCACTCTGGAGAGCACCGACCCGGCGCAGGGCTCGGTGGTGCCGACGGCGCCCGCCGCGGTCACCCTGAGCTTCAGCGAGGGCGTGTCGCTGTCCGCGGACTCGGTGCGGGTGCTCGACCCGCGGGGCGCCGCCGTCGACGACGGCAAGCCCGAGCACGTGGACGGCAAGGCCGCCACCGCCCGGGTGTCGCTGCGCCAGGGCCTCGGCAACGGCACCTACACGGTGGCGTGGCGGGCCGTCTCGGAGGACTCCCACCCGATCGGCGGCGCGTTCACCTTCTCCATCGGCGAAGCCTCCGACACCAGCGTGAACGCCGCCGCCGTCCAGGGCGCCAAGGCCGACGGCGCGGTCTCGTTCGCCTACGGCACCGCCCGCACCGTCGCGTACGGCGCGTTCGCGCTGCTGGCCGGCGCCGCCGCGTTCGTCGTCGTGGTCTGGCCCGCCGGCGCGGCCGTGCGCGGCGTGCAGCGGCTGCTGATGACCGGCTGGGTCGCGCTGCTGCTGTCCACCGTCGCGGTGCTGCTGCTGCGCGGCCCGTACGAGCGCGGCACCGGCCTCGGCCAGGCCTTCGACCTGTCGCTGGTGCGCGCCACCCTGGACGAGCGGATCGGCACCGCGCTCGCCGCCCGGCTGCTGCTGCTCGCCGCCGCCGGTGTCTTCCTGTCGCTGCTGGTCGGCCAGTTGGGGCTGCAGCCGAAGCCGGCCGCGCCGACCCCCGACCCGGACGACGCGGGGATCGACCAGGAGGAGGCGGAGCTGCGCCGGCTGGAGCGGGCCGCCGCCGAGCGCCCGCAGCGCGACACCCGGCTCGGGCTGGGCCTGGCCGGGCTCGCGCTGGCCCTCGCGCTGTCGGCGACCTGGGTCGGGGCCGACCACTCCTCGGTCGGCATCCAGGTTCCGCTGGCGCTGCCGCTGGCCGCGCTGCACCTGCTCGCCATGGCCGGCTGGCTCGGCGGTCTCGCCGTGCTGGTCACCGGCCTGCGCCACGGCCTGCCCGTCGCCGCCGTCGAACGCTTCTCCAAGCTGGCGTTCTGGCTGGTCGCGGTGCTCGCCGGCACCGGCCTGTACCAGTCCTGGCGGGGCCTGGGCAGCTGGGGCGCGCTGGTCGACACCGAGTACGGACGGCTGCTGCTGATCAAGGTCGGCTGCGTGGCGGCGATGCTCGGCGTCGCCTGGATCTCCCGCGCCTGGACCGCCCGGCTGCGCACCGCCGACGCGACGGCCACCGCCCCGGCGGCCGTCCCCGCGCTCGCCGTCGCCGCGGGCGAGGAGGCCGGCGGGGACGCGGGCGCCGGCGACGACGCCGATCCCGAGCGCGCCGCGCAGTTGGCCCGCCAGCAGGCGGTGCGGGCCAAGGCGCACCAGCGGCGCACCGCCGAGGGCTCGCCCGTGCGGGCCGGGCTGCGGCGCAGCGTGCTGGTCGAGACGAGCGTCGCCGTGCTGGTCCTGGTGGTCACCACCATGCTCACCAACTCCCCGCCCGGGCGGGTCGCGCAGGCGATCGCCGCGCAGCCCGGCGCAGCGGGCGCGGCCCCGGCGGCGGGGGCGTCCGCGGTGCCCGGCCGGACGCAGGAGTTGAAGCTGCCGTACGACACCGGCGGCCGCACCCCGAACGCCAAGGGCACCGCCGTGGTCACCGTGAACCCGGTCGGCACCGGCCCGAACGCGGTCGGCCTGAAGCTCACCGACGCGGCCGGGCAGCCGGTCGAGGTCCCCGAGGTGCAGCTGGCGTTCACCCTGCCCGACCGCGACCTGGGCCCGCTGCCCGTCACCCTCCAGGCCGAGGGCGCAGGTGCCTGGAGCGGCACCGCGCAGCTGCCGCTGGCCGGCGTGTGGGTGGTCTCGGTGACCGTCCGCTCGTCCGACTTCGACCAGGTGACGGCCACCCAGCAGTTGAAGGTCGGCCAGTGACGGGGATACCGGCGGTCTCCCGGCGCGCGGTGCTCGGCGGCGCCGGGGCCGGGCTGGCCGTGGGCGCCGTCGGCGGGGCGTGGGGCGGGCGGGCCTCGGCACGGGAGACCAGGCCGTCGCCCGGGAGCGCCCGGGTGGCGTTCCACGGGCCCCGGCAGGGCGGCATCGTGGAGCCCGCGCAGGCCCGGGTGGAGTGGGCGGCGTTCGACCTGCTGCCCGGGACCGGGCGGGACCGCGCGGCGGGGCTGCTGCGGGACTGGTCGGCGGCCGCCGCCCGGATGGCCGCCGGTGAGCCGGGCGGGGACGGCGGCGGCGGGATCGCGCTGGACGCCGGCCCGAACTCGCTGACCGTCACCTTCGGCTTCGGCGCGGGCCTGTTCGACAAGCTGGGCCTGGCCGACCGCCGCCCGCCCGCCCTGGCCGCGCTGCCCACGTTCCCCGGGGACGCGCTCGACCCGGCCCGTTCGGACGGCGACCTGTGGGTGCAGATCGGCGCGGACGACGCGCTGGTCGCGGTGCACGCGCTGCGGGTGCTGCGCCGGCTGGCGGCGGGGACGGCCGCGCCGCGCTGGCAGATGGCGGGCTTCTCCCGGACGCCCGGCGCGACGGCGCGGCCGATGACCGGCCGCAACCTGATGGGCCAGGTCGACGGCACCAACAACCCGCGCCCGCAGGACCCCGACTTCGCCGCGAAGGTGTTCGCCACCGGCCCCGACTGGATGGCCGGCGGCAGCTACGCGGTGCTGCGCCGGATCCGGATGCTGCTGGACGACTGGGAGTCGCTGCCGACGGACCGTCAGGAACGGCTGGTGGGCCGCCGCAAGAGCGACGGCGCCCCGCTGTCGGGCGGCCCGGACGCGGTCGAGCGCACCCCCGTCGACCTGGCGGCGACCGCCCCGGACGGCACCCTGGCGATCGCCCCGGACGCGCACGTCCGGGTGGCCGCGCCCGCCTCCAACGGCGGGGCGGCGATGCTGCGCCGCGGGTTCTCCTTCCACGACGGCCTGCTGGCCGACGGCGCTCCCGACGCGGGCCTGCTGTTCGCCGCGTTCCAGGCCGACCCGGCGCGCGGGTTCGTCCCGGTGCAGCAGCGGCTGGCGCGCGGCGACGGCCTGTCGCGGTTCCTGCGGCACGAGGCGGGCGCGCTGTTCGCGGTGCCGCCGGGCGCGCCCGAGGGCGGGTACGTGGGGCAGCCGCTGCTGGAGGGCTGATGCCGCACGGCCGTTCGAGGCCGCTGCCCGCCGTCCGGACAGCGGCACGGCGAGGCTCCGGAAGTGGCTAAGGTGGCAGATCGAGCCCTGCGGGCCCCACGCGGTTCGCATCACGCTGTTCGTTCGGAGGCGGTCATGTCGGCGACCCGTTACACCTATCTCGGTCCCGCGGGCACCTTCACGGAGGCGGCGCTGCGCACCCTGCCGGAGGCGGGGACGCGGGAGCTGACGCCGGTGGCGTCGGTGGCGGCGGCGCTGGACGCGGTGCGGGCGGGCGAGGCCGCGGGCGCGATGGTGGCGATCGAGAACTCGGTGGACGGCGCGGTCACCACCACCAGCGACGAGCTGATCAACGGCAGCGCGCTGATGATCTACCGCGAGGTGCTGCTGCCGATCTCGTTCGCGCTGCTGGTCCGCCCGGACACCGCGCTGGGCGACGTGAAAACCGTCACCGGCCACCCGGTGGCGCAGCCGCAGGTGCGGCACTGGCTGGCCGCGAACCTGCCGGACGCGCAGTGGGAGTCGGCGGCGTCCAACGCCGAGGGCGCCCGGCTGGTCCAGGACGGCCGCTACGACGCGGCGGTGGCGGGCGCGTTCGCCGCCGAGCTGTACGGGCTGCGGGTGCTGTCGGACGAGATCCAGGACGCGGCGGCGCCGACCACCCGGTTCGTGCTGGTGGGCCGGCCGGGGCGGGTGTCCTCGGCGACCGGCTGGGACAAGACCTCGATGGTGGTGTGGCTGCCGGACGACCACCCGGGTGCGCTGCTGGAGCTGCTGCAGGAGTTCGCGGTGCGCGGGATCAACCTGATGCGGATCGAGTCCCGGCCGACCGGCGAGGGCATGGGCAGCTACTGCTTCCTGATCGACTGCGAGGGGCACCTGAGCGAGCGGCGGGTCAGCGAGGCGCTGATGGGCCTGAAGCGGATGTGCCCGCAGGTGCGTTTCCTCGGCTCGTACCCGCGGGCCGACCGGGGCACCGCTTTCCCGCTCCGGCAGGGCACCTCGGACCTGGATTTCACGGACGCCGCGGACTGGCTGTCGCGCTGCCTGGACGGCCGCGGCGAACTCTGACGCCGGCGCCGCCGCGCAAGAACGCGTTTCCGGCCGGAACGGGGTCCCACCGGGCCCCGTTCCGTTCATTTCCGACACGCCCGAACGTCACCTGCCCGGCCGACCGGCGTTCATCGGCGGCGCTCCGGGGCCTTCGGGAACCGACTGGTTCATCCACAGGGCGGCGGCCGGCATCCACAGGGGCGGTTGTCCCCAGGTTCGGCGAAGTTATCCACAGGGAGGGCCGGAGTCGACAAACCGGTAAAGACACCCGCAGCCCCGGTCAGATCATCAGCTAGGGGCATAGGGAGGACTAATCGGACCAGAGTCACCCCTGCGCCGACAAATCACCTGTGCGAGCGAGCGAATTCCCTCACTCGGGAAGCCGTATCGAGGTTTGAAACCTGAAATCATCGGTTCGACAGCCTACGGACCACGGGTTTTCCCCTGTCCACAGGCTTGGAAGCGCACCTGTGGATAACTGGGCCTCGACAGAGTTGTCCACCGGGGTTATCCACAGGAAGGCGGGAGTTATCCCCAACCCCGGAGCGCTTTCCCACACCCCCGCGCTGATGGCCGGGCACAGGATGCCAGATTTCCGGACAGAGCGCGACATACCAGCCCAAGCCGTGCACTGGCCGGAACCGGACCACCCTGCCACCGGTAGGCTTGATCCGTGATCGACCTTCGCCTGCTCCGTGACGACCCGGACCGCGTACGTACCTCGCAGCGCTCCCGTGGTGAGGACGTCGACCTGGTCGACGCCCTGCTCTCCGCCGACGAACGCCGCCGCGCGGCCGGCACCCGATTCGACGAACTGCGCAGCGAGCAGAAGCAGCTGGGCAAGCAGGTCGCCGCCGCCAAGGGCGAGGAGAAGGCCGCACTGCTGGCCCGCACCAAGGAGCTGGCCGCCGAGGTGAAGGCCGCCGACGCCGCGCAGAGCGAGGCGAAGGAGGAGGCCGAGCGCCTGCAGCGCTCGCTGGCGAACCTGATCGACCCGGCCGCCCCGGTCGGCGGCGAGGAGGACTTCGTCACCCTCGAGGAGATCGGCACCCCCCGCGACTTCGCCGCCGAGGGCTTCGAGCCCCGCGACCACGTCGAACTCGGCCAGCTGCTCGGCGCGATCGACACCGAGCGCGGCGCGAAGGTGGCCGGCGCCCGCTCCTACTACCTGACCGGCCCGGGCGCGCTGCTGGAGCTGGCCCTGGTCAACATGGCGATGGCGCAGGCCTCCGCGGCCGGCTTCACGCCGATGATCACTCCGGCGCTGGTCCGCCCCGCCGCGATGGACGGCACCGGCTTCCTCGGCCAGGCCGCCGAGAACGTGTACTACCTCCAGGACGACGACCGGTACCTGGTCGGCACCAGCGAAGTCCCGCTGGCCGCCTACCACATGGACGAGATCCTGGACGCCGACAAGCTGCCGCTGCGCTACGCCGGCTTCTCGTCCTGCTTCCGCCGCGAGGCGGGCACCTACGGCAAGGACACCCGCGGCATCATCCGCGTCCACCAGTTCGAGAAGGTGGAGATGTTCGTCTACACCACGCCCGAGGACGCCGAGGCCGAGCACCGCCGCCTGCTCCAGTGGGAGAAGGACTTCCTGAACGCGCTGGAGCTGCCCTACCGGGTGATCGACGTCGCCTCCGGCGACCTCGGCGCGTCCGCCGCCCGCAAGTTCGACATCGAGGCGTGGATCCCCACCCAGGGCAAGTACCGCGAGGTCACCTCGACCTCCAACACCACCGAGTACCAGGCCCGCCGGCTCTCCATCCGGATGCGCGACAAGGACGGCGTCCGTCCGCTCGCCACCCTCAACGGCACCCTGGTCGCCGTCCCCCGGGTGATCGTCGCGCTGCTGGAGAACCACCAGCAGGCCGACGGCTCGGTGGTCCTGCCCGAGGCCCTGCGCCCCTTCCTCGGCGGGAAGGCCGTGCTGGAGCCCGCGGCCAAGTAGAACCGACCGCCGGCACCGGCCGTACTCCTCGTACCGCCGCAATCCGTCGTTCCCGGAGCATCTGGAGCACTTCGCGCATGAGCACCGCCCTGCCCTACCGGCTGGTCGCCACCGATCTCGACGGGACGCTGCTCACCAGCGCCGAGAACGTCTCCGCCCGCACCCGGGAGGCCCTGGGCGCCGTCACGGCGCTCGGGGCACAGCACATCATCGTCACCGGCCGCTCGGCGGGCTGGACCAGGCCGGTGCTGGACGAGATCGGCTACACCGGCATCGCCGTCTGCGGGCAGGGCGCCCAGGTCTACGACGCGGGGGCGCACAAGCTGCTCACCTCGGTCACCCTGGACCGGCAGCTGGCCGCGCTGGCGCTCGCCAAGATCGAGGCCGAGGTGGGCCCGCTGGCGATCGCCGCCAACCAGGACGGCCTGGACGGCGAGGTGGTGGCCGGGCCGGGCTACCGGCTGCGGATCGCCACCGGGCTGCCGGTCCGCCAGGTCGCCGCGGAGCAGCTGCTGGCCGCGCCGGTCAGCAAGCTGTACATCCAGCACCCGGAGCTGACGGACGATCAACTCGCCGAGGCGGCATGGTCGGTGGCCGGTCAGCTGGTCGGCGTGGTGATGGCCGGCGACGGCATCGTCGAGCTGCTGCCGCTGGGCCTGACCAAGGCCACCGGCCTGTCGCTGGCCGCGCACCGGCTGGGCGTCCGCGCCGCCGAGACCATCGCGTTCGGCGACATGCCCAACGACATACCGATGTTCCGGTGGGCCGGCCACGGGGTGGCGATGGGCAACGCGCACGAGCAGCTGCGGGCGGTGGCCGACGAGGTGACGGTCTCCAACGACGAGGACGGCGTCGCCGTGGTGCTGGACCGGGTGTTCGGCCTCGGCGGCTGATCCGCGCGACAGACGCACGAAAGCGCCACCGGCCCGGGGCCGGTGGCGCTTTCGTGCGTGCTGGGGCCGGTCAGCTGCCGTAGCTGACGTTGGAGCAGACGTCGTCGTCCGCCGAGCGGGCGGAGTTGGCGACGCTGGAGGACACCGGGCCCGGGTCGGCGGCGCCGCCGCTGGTCGCGGTGCCGGCGCCGGCGCCCGCCGCGTAGTCCTTGCCGAGCACCAGCGCGATGCCGGCGGTGGAGCTCGCCTCGATGGTGGCGCCGGGGAACAGCGCGGCGACGGCCTGCGCGTTGGCCTTCTGGCCGCTGCCGTACTGGACCACGGTGGTGGCGTGGTTCTGGTTGCTGGCGTTGCTGGTGCTGGTGACGGTGAAGTTCGCGCCCTTCAGCGTCGTGGCGGCCTTGGTGCCGAGGCCGGCGGTGGTGGTGCCGTTGTAGACGCCGACCTTGATACCGGCGCCGTTGGCGGGCGGGGCCGGCGGGGCGCTGGAGGGCGGGGCGGCCGGCGCGCTCGCGGCGGGGCTCTGCTCGCCGCCGCTGGCGTCCTCGCCGTCGAGGGTGCGGTCGGCCTTGAGGGCGGCCCACAGCTGGTCGACCTGGGGGTGGTTCAGGCCGATCCGTTCCTTCTCGTAGTGCCAGGGGGTGGTGAGGAACTTGATGTCGTGCAGGTCGATGTCCTTGAGCGACGTCCCGAGGTTGAGCAGCTTGTCGACACCGGCCAGGTCGGGGTCGACGGTGAGCGCCTTGGTGGCCGCGTCGGCCAGCGGCAGCAGGTTGGTGGGGCTCATGCCCTTGCTCTTGACCGATTTGATCAGCGAGGACAGGAACGCCTGCTGGCGCTGCATCCGGCCGACGTCGGAGTTGTCGCCGATGCCGTGCCGCAGTCGGACGTAGTCGAGGGCGGCCTGGCCCTCGACGGTCTGCACGCCCTTCGGATATATCTCCTTGCCCTTCTTGGGCAGGTTCGGGTTGAGGTCCTTCTCGTATATCGCGTTCGGCAGGCAGACCTCGACGCCGCCGACGGCCTTGGTCATCGCGGCGAAGCCCTCGAAGTTGACCACGATGGTGTGGTCGACGCGCAGGCCGGTCAGCGCTTCGACGGTGTTCTGGGTGCAGGCCGGATTGCCCTGCTCGCTGTTGCCGACCGAGAAGGCGCTGTTGAACATCACGTTCGTCTGCGGCTTGGTCCAGTTCTTGTTCGGCAGCATGCACTTGGGGACGTTGACCATTGCGTCGCGGGGGAACGAGACGCCGACGGCGTGCTTGTGGTCGGCGTAGACGTGCAACAGGATCGTGGTGTCGGAGCGGGCGCCGCCCTCCTCGCCGCCGCCGAGGTCCTTGTTGTTGCCGGAGCGGGAGTCGGAGCCGATCAGCAGGATGTTCATCGGGCGGCGGCCCTGGGAGTCGGCCTCGGAAGCTGCGGGGCGGTCCTTGCTGATGCCTTCGCCGTCGAAGGCGGAGATGTTGGCGTTCAGTCTCCAGTAGACGTAGCCGCCGCTGCCGACCACGGCGACGGTGGCGCCGACCACCGACCAGATGATGATCTTCTTGGTGCGGCGGGGCTTGCGGCGGCCCTGCGCGGCCGCCCGGCGGGACCCGGCCCGGCCGCCGGAGCCGCCCGCCGACTCGGTCTCGGGCTCGGCGGCGGGAGCGGCGCGGCGCCCGGAGCGCGGCGGGGTGGCCGCGGCGCCGCGCGGCGGAGTGGCCGCCGAGCCGCGCGCCTGGGCGCGGCGGGACTCGGCGCGGCCGCCGGGTGCCGGTGCGTCGTCGTGGCTGCCCGCACGGCGGCGCGGGACGCCCTGGGACGGCGCGTCGTCGCGATAGGGAGCGTCCTGCCGGTAGGCGTCGCCCTGCGGCGGCTCGTTCTCCCACCAGCCGGCGCCCCCGTCCGACGCCCCCGCCCTCTGGCCTGCCATACACAACACCCTTCACCGGAGGCGGCCTTCGGGCGCCTCAGCAATCGCTCCGTCTGCTGGGCGGACGGATGAAGCTATGAGAGCGGAGCATATAAAGGGATCATTGCCGAGTCACGGCCCGGGGCACCGCTCCGAGCACTCGAACGACGTGTGCGGACCGCCGGTTCCCGTTCTCCCGTGTGAGACAGGCGACTTCAGCGCGCCGACCGGTTTCGCGCGATCCTCCCCGCACTGCGACCGTCCCCGGCTTTCTCCCGCGTTTCCGCACGCCAGGGCGGTTGTAGGATGACCGGGCAAGGAGTTGTAGGATGACCTACATCGGACCGTGGACGTGAAAGGAGCCCGGCGTGGAGGGACTGCAGGCGGCCGGGCGGCGTTCGCTGGTGGACGAGGCGATCGAGCAGCTGCGTGAGCAGCTGGCGGCCGGGGCGTGGCCGGTGGGGTCGCGGATCCCGACCGAGCACGAGCTCGCCGAGCGGCTGCGGGTGGGGCGCAACACCGTGCGGGAGGCGATCCGGGTGCTGGTGCACGCGGGGATGCTGGTCTCCCGGCAGGGCGAGGGTACGTTCGTCCGCTCGACCAGCGACCCGGCGTCGGTGCTGCGCGGGGTGCAGCGCTCGGGGGTGCGGGACGTGCTGGAGGTGCGTGCCGCGCTGGAGACCGAGGCGGCCCGGCTGGCCGCCGAGCGGCACACCCCGGACGACCTGGCCCGGATGCGGGCGGCGCTGGCCCGGGAGGCCGAAGTGATGGCCGCGCACCCCGAGCGGGCCGGCCGGGAGGCCACCGTCGAGCACGACCTGGAGTTCCACACGGCGATGGTGGAGGCGGCGCACAATCCGGCGCTGACCGAGGTGTACCGGTACTTCGGGGCCTCGGTGCGGGAGTCGATGCGCGCGGCGTTCGGCGACCACGAGATGCCGGAGGTGGCGATCGGCACCCACGCGGCGCTGGTCGACGCGATCGAGAGCGGTGACCCGGAGCGGGCCGAGGCGGCCTGTCGGGCGCTGCTGGCGGAGCCGACGGCGGCGGTGGAGCAACTGCTCGCCGAGATCGCCGCGCGCAAGTAACGCCCCGCCCGCCGCCCGGTCCTCCTTCTTCTTCCACCCGCACAGAGAGTCAGCCCTGCCATGTCGGTCACCCGTGCCGTGCAGCCCGTCCTCGATCCGAAGGTCGGTACCCGAACCGCCAGGTTCGCGCACCCCGCCCTGCTGTTGGTGGGGATCGTGCTGGTGGCCCTGAACATGCGGGCCTGCCTGGCGGCGGTCTCGCCGATGGTGGCGGAGATCCAGCACACCTTCGGCCTGTCCGCGGCGGCGAGCGGCCTGATCACCACGGTGCCGGTGCTGTTCCAGGGCGTGGGCGCGCCGCTGACGCCGCGGCTGACCCGCCGGTTCGGCACCGAGCGGGTGGTGCTGGGCGCGGTGCTGGCGCTGGGCGCGGGCGTGCTGCTGCGGGTGCTGCCGTCGGTGTGGACGCTGTACGCGGGCTGCATGGTGATCGGCGTGGCGATCGCGGTGCTGAACGTGTCGATGCCGGGCCTGGTGAAGCGGGAGTTCCCGCACCGGGCGGCCATGATGACCGGTGTCTACTCGACCACCATGCTGGTCGGCGCGACCATGGCGGCCGCGCTGTCGGTGCCGCTGGAGCACGCCCTGGGCGGCGGCTGGCAGGCCTCGCTGGGCGCCTGGTCGGTGCTGGCGCTGGTCGCCGCGGTGGCCTGGCTGCCGCAGGTGCTGAAGGCCCGTCAGGAGGCCACCGTGCCGCTGCGGGTGGCCCCGGCGGCGGCGCCGCAGAAGCCGGCCGTCAGCCCGTGGAAGTCCCCGCTGGCGTGGCAGATCAGCGCGTTCATGGGCATCTCCTCGCTGCTGGTGTACACCCTGGTGGCGTGGATGCCGACCGTGCTGGCCGACCACGGGATGCCGCGCGGCGAGGCCGGTCTGGTGTTCGCGTTCAGCAACCTGGTGCAGGTGGTCGGCGCGTTCCTGGTGCCGCTGGCGGCCGGCCGGATGACCCGGCAGCGCGGGCTGGCGCTGGCGATGGCCGGGCTGAACGCGGCCGGCATCGCCTGGCTGCTGCTGGCCCCGGTGTCGGGCGCCTGGTTCTCGGCGGCGGTGCTGGGTCTGGCGCAGGGCGGCTCGCTGGGCCTGGGCCTGGCGTTCATCGTGCTGCGCACCGACAGCGTGCTGGGTGCGGCGCGGCTCGGCGGGATGAGCCAGGCGGTGGGCTACCTGGTGGCGGCGGCCGGCCCGGTCGGCGGCGGCGCGCTGAAGCAGCTGACCGGCAGCTGGGACGCGACGCTGATCGTGATGCTGGTGCTGGCCGCGGTGGCGGCCGTGGCCGGCTGGGGCGCGGGCCGCGACCGGACGGTCTGACGGCACCGTCGGGAACGACGGAACGGCGGGGACGGCTGCATGCCGTCCCCGCCGTTCCGCGTCGTCCGGGCGGGCCTACTCCTCGCCGTTGAGGGTGAGGCCGGACAGCTTGACCGAGGCCAGCGCGGTGGCGCCGACGGCGACGACGATCAGCAGCCACACCGCGGTGGTCAGTCCGACCGGGGCGGTCACGGTGCCGTCGGCGGCGATCGCCTGGGTCACCGACAGGCCCCACTGCTGGACGGACAGGGTGCGGGCGCCCTCGACGTAGTTGCCGATCAGGCTCTCCCAGATCAGCGCGTACGCGAGACCGGCGATCACCGCGTGCCGGGTGACCACGCCGAGCAGCAGGAACAGCGCGCTGTAGGCGGTGCCGGCGACCACGGTGCCGAGCGCGTAGCCGAGCGCCAGGTTGTCCGCCGTCCCGTAGACGATCAGGCCGGCCACGTAGGTCGGCAGGGCGGCCAGCAGCCAGGTGGCGCCGATCGCGACGGCCAGTTTGGTGGTGACGATCTGCCAGCGCGGCAGCGGCTTGGCCAGCAGGTAGACGATCGAGCCGTCCTCGATCTCGGTGGCGATCACGCCGGTGCCGACGATCAGGCCGGTGATCGGGACCAGCGTGCCCAGGGCGAGGTTGCCGAGGATGCTGTGCGCGAGTTCCAGCTTGTCGAGGTCGCTGTTGCGGGCGATCACCGAGATGACCAGCAGCAGGACCGGGACGGCCAGCAGGATCAGGACGCGCCGGCGGCCGAACAGGCCGCGCGCGGTGAGCCTGGCGACGGTGGTGTTCATCGTGGGCCCTTCAGGACGAGACCAGGTACGAGAAGACGCTTTCCAGCGACTCGTCGGCCGGGGAGACGGTGTACAGCCGGATGCCGGCCTCGCGGGCGACCTTGGGCAGCAGGGTGGTGAAACGCTGGAAGTCGATCGCCTCGATGCGCAGCGCCCCCGCGGCGGAGCCGCCCTCGGGCAGGGCCTTGGCGTCGAGTTCGATGCCCGCCGTGGAGCCGTCCGCGATCAGCGCGGAGGCGAGCCGCCGGTCGTCGCTGGAGCGCACCAGGTAGCGGTGCGGGCGGTCGGTCATCAGGCGGCGGATCTCGCGGAAGTCGCCGGAGGCGGCGTGCCGTCCGGCCACCACCACCTCGATGTGGCGGGCGAGTTGCTCGACCTCTTCGAGGATGTGCGAGGAGAACAGCACGGTGCGCCCGTCGGCGCCGAACCGGCGCAGCAGTTCCATGAGTTGGAGGCGCTGGCGGGGGTCCATGCCGTTGAACGGCTCGTCCAGCAGCAGCACCGCCGGGTCGTGGACCAGGGCGGAGGCCATCTTGACGCGCTGCTTCATGCCCTTGGAGTAGGTGCCGGTCTGCCGCTCCTGGGCGTACTCCATCTCGACCAGCGCGAGGGCCCGCCGGGCGGCGGCGCCGGGGTCGGCGAGGCCGTGCAGTTCGGCGTTGGCGAGGACGAACTCCCAGCCCGTCAGGTAGTCGTACATCGACTCCTTCTCGGGGACCAGGCCGATCTGCCGGTAGACCTGCTGGTTGCGCCAGATCGGGACGCCGTCCAGGGTGACCGCGCCGGAGGAGGGGGCGAGGAAGCCGCTCATCATGTGGATGAGGGTGGACTTTCCGGCGCCGTTGGGGCCCAGGAGCCCGGTGATGCCCGGTCCGATGGTCATGGTGACGTCGTTGACGGCGACCACGTTGCCGAACCAGCGGGAGACCTTGTCGATGGTGATGACGGCCATGGCTGCCTCTCAGACGTTCCGGTAGCGGCGCAGCATCAACGCGTAGCTGCCGGCCGTGAGGAGGACGATCACCGCGCCGAACACCAGCACGCCGGCGGTGCCGGGGGCGGCCATCCGGTCGAAGCCTTCGCCGCCGGTGTCGAACAGCGTGTTGACCAGGCCCTCGACGGTGCGGGTGGGCGACATCAGCTCGGCCCAGTGCGCGGACTCCCTCGGGACCGGGTCGAAGCCGCCGGTCAGGGCGCGGACGATCTGCGAGACGCCGCTGGTGATCATCAGGCCGCCCATGATGGCGGCGACGCCGAAGCCGCGGCGCGGGGTGGCGGCGGCGATCAGCAAGCCGATCGCGGAGTACAGCAGCGCGTACAGGACGGCGGCGATCAGGCCGTACATCAGGTGGGCCAGGTTGTCGCCGACCGGGAAGCTGTTGAGCATCGCGCCGACGAACAGCACCAGCAGCGGCAGCGTCATGATGATCAGCAGGGCGCTGACCATGGCGGCGAACTTGGCGGCCACGTAGTCGCTGCGGCTGGCCGGCCGGGAGAAGTACAGCGGGACGACGTGGTGGCGCAGGTCGCGGGACATCAGCACGGGTGCCTGCGCGGCGAGGAAGATCTGCGCCAGCACCCCGAACCTCGACAGGTAGACGCTGTAGTCGATCGGCATCTGCTTCAGGTTCGCGAACGCGACGATGGCGATGATCGCCAGCGTCGGGGCGACCAGCGCGCCGAACAGCAGGAACGGCAGCACCTTGGACTTGCCGGAGCGGCCGAGGCCGAACGCGGCGCGCAGGCTCTGCACGTACAGCGAGCGGGTCGCGTAGCGGCGGCCCAACCGGGGCCCGGTGTACGGGCGGTAGCCGATGTCGTGGATGACACCGCGGTGGGTCTGGGCGGGGGTGGTCATGCCTGCTCGCCTCCTGCCGGCACGGCCGCGGCCTGCTCGTGGTGCGCCTCGTGCTGTTCTGCTGCCTCGGAGTCGGTGCTGAAGATCTCGGCGACCCGGTGGCGGCGCTGCTCCAGCCGGATCAGGCCGAGGCCGAGGTCGTCCACGGTGTCGCGGACGGTGTCGTAGGTCTCGTCACCGGTGAGTTCCACCAGCAGGATGCGACCGCCGTCGGCGCGCACCGTCAGCCCGGCGGCGGTCAGCCGCTCGCGCAGCACCGCCTCGGAGTCGAAGGCGCGGTCGGTGGGGTGGTCGGTGACCTCGACGGCGAGCAGTTGGGTGGCCTCGGTGAACGAGGCGGTGGAGGAGGACCGCAGCAGCTTGCCGCCGTCGATCACCACCAGGTGGTCGCAGGTGCGCTCCAGCTCGCCCAGCAGGTGGGTGGTGACCAGCACCGAGATGCCGAAGTCGGTGTGGACGCGGCGGATCAGGCTGAGCATCTCGTCCCGGCCGACCGGGTCGAGGCCGTTGGTCGGCTCGTCCAGCAGCACCAGCTGCGGGTCGTGGACGAGGGCCTGAGCGAGCTTCACACGCTGCTTCATGCCGGTCGAGTAGCCGCCCATCGGGCGGTAGCGCTCCTCGTACAGGCCGACGTGGCGCAGCGTGTCGGCGGTCCGCTCGCGGGCCGCGGCCGCCGGCAGGCCGGACATCCGGGCCATGTGCACCACGAACTCGGTGGCGGACACGTCCGGCGGCAGGCAGTCGTGCTCGGGCATGTAGCCGACCCGTTCGCGGATCTCCGCGCCCTGGGTGGCGATGTCCAGGCCGAGCACCCGGCCGGTGCCTTCGGTGGCGGGGGACAGACCGAGGAGGATCTTGATGAGGGTGGACTTGCCCGCGCCGTTCGCTCCGACCAGTCCGACCACGCCGGGCTGCACTTCCACGGTGAGCCGGTCGAGGGCGGTGACCCGGGGGAACCTCTTGGTGAGGCCGTCCGTCTTGATGACTGTGGACACGGTCATCAACGTAATGCCGGTCACCCGCGCTGCGGAATGCGCTGAGAAGCTGACCTTTCGTCCGTCCACGGGATGACGCTCCTGCCCCGCCCCCTAGGGGTACCGGGGGCGGGGCCGGTTCATCGGTACCCCGATGATGCGTCAACTCCGATGTACAGCAGCCAGGTTCAGGCCAGCATGGCGCTCTGCAGCAGCACCACCTGGCGGAACGCCTGGTCCGAGACGCCCTGCGGGTTCGTCAGCTGGACCAGCCCGACCACGTCGCCGTACTGCAGCCAGCCGATCCGGCCGGTGGGCCGATCGCCGGACTTCGCGTCCGAGTCCCGGACGTTCACCTGGCCGACCGCCACCGGGTAGCCGAAGGCGGCGATGTCCACGTGGGAGGCCTCGATGTCCTTGGTCGCGGTCATCAGGTTGACGCCCGAGTAGAAGTTGCTCGCCTCGTCCTGCGAGCCGAACCGGAACAGCCGCAGCTCGGCGCGGGTGCCGTCCTTGGCGGTCCAGCCCTGGGCGGCCGCGCCCCGGCAGGCGTCGCTGATCAGGAACTTCGCGTACTTGTCGTCCTTGGCCAGCATCGCGTCCCGGTCGCACGGCACCCAGCGGCCCACCACCGGCGGCAGAGTCGCGGAGGCGCTCGCGGAGGCGCTCGGGGACGCGCTCGTGCTCGGGGACGCGGCCCCGCTCGGGCTCGCGCTCGGGGCGGCGGACGGGCCGGTGCCGACGGCGCCCTTGGGCAGCGGCAGCAGCAGGCCGCGCAGGTCCGCGGTGTGCTTCTTGAGCTTGTAGTCGGCCGGGGCCGAGGCGCCCGCCGGCAGCGGAGGCAGCGTCAGCTCGGGGAAGACGTACCGGCCGTCGTTCGGCGTGGCCAGGCCGGGCAGGTCGGTGCGGTCCGGCAGGGTCACCGCGACGGCGGTGGCCGCGCCGAGCACCACCGTCGTCAGCACCGCCGCGCCGACCTGCCAGAACCGCTTGTGGTCGCGCTTCCGCGCCTCGACCGACGCCTCGTCACCGGCCTCGCCGGGGACAGCCCACGGGTCGTCCGCCGCCGCGCCGCCCGACGCGGCGTCGGCCCCCGCCGGCCGGTCGGGAGCGGTCCAGGCGTCGGTCTGCGTCGTGTCGGTCTGCGCCGTGTCTGCCTGCGTCGTGTCGGTCTGCGTCGTGTCGGTCTGCTTGGTGTCGGCCGTCGTCGAGGAGGTCGGCTCGCCCGGCTCGACCGGCCCGGGGTTCGGGGTGATGTCGGTGCTCATGCGGTGGCTCCCGGGGTGGCCAGTCGGTCGAGTTGCTGACGGAACAGGTCGACGACCCTGTTCTGGTCGAGGGGTGCGACCCCGGCGACGTCCATCTGCACCAGCAGGTCGCCCACGCCGGCGTAGCACTGCAGGTAGTCCAGTTGGTCACCGGCCTTCAGCGTCGGCAGGGCGCAGTGCGCCTCCGCGTGTCCGGCGACGCCCGGGCCCGCCCGGTACAGCTCGTTGTCGGTGTACCACTTGCCGTACGAGTTGTTCTCCGCGGCCACTGCCTGCTGGTTGAACTGGCTCAGCACCAGCGTCACCGTGGTGCGGTTGTCGATGTAGGTCAGGCTGCGCGCGCCGATGGCCTGGATGTGCAGCGAGGACAGCGCGCTCTCGGCGTCCTTGCGGTACTTCTCCGGGACGTCGGCGAGGGTCTCCTTGAGGACCTTGTCCAGGTCCGCGTCGCGGATCTCGTTGTCGTTGCCGATCGACTTGTAGTCCGGGCCCAGCTCGTAGGCGGACGGCACCGGCAGCAGCAGGTCGCGCAGGCTGCCGAAGTGGTTGCCGTTGGACTTCGCGCCCCACGCCTGGCTCGGGCTCGCCGAGGGCGCGGGCGCCGCGGCCACCGGAGCCGGGGAGTCCTTGTAGTGGACCTTGATGATCACCTCGCCGATGCCCACGCCGACCAGCGCTGCCGCGATCACCGCGGCGACGGCCTTTTGCACGGTGCGGCGCGGCTTCACGGCCGGGGCGGCATCCTGCGCGGCCTCGGCGGTGGTGAACTCCGGCGCGACGGTGCCCGGTTCGACGACCGCGGCGTCGCCCGTCGGGGCGTCGACCGTCGTGGCCTCGGCGGCCGGGGTGACGGCGGGCGGCTGCGCGGGCGCGGCCGGCTCGGGGGATTCGATGTCGGTCACGCGAGACGCTCCCACTGTCGCTTGGCGATGTCCTCCAGCTGGGACCGGTCCACCGGGTTCTTGGAGTGGACCGACACGAACATCAGCACGGTGCCCTTCCGGGCCAGGGCCTCGGCCCAGTAGTACTTCTCGGTGCTGCGGGCGTAGGTCGTGGCCTCCTGGGCGACCATGATCATGCTGTCGTCGTTGCCCGGGATCTTCGACAGATCCATGCCGGACGTGCGCGGGACCATGGCCGTGATCGCCCCGGCCGCGCTCTCCGGCTTGTACTGCATCAGGTTCACCCGGTACTGGGTGTCGTCGACCGACCAGCCGACCGCCGCCTGTCGACGGAAACCGCTGCTCAGCAGGTTGTTGAACGCCTCGGCGCTGTCGCCGAAGGTCTCCGCCTGGTCGTCGGCGGTCATCCAGCCGTCGCCGTCGCCCAGGAGCAGGTCCTTGGTGCCGTCCGGACGCTTGATCAGCAGCTCGCGCAGGTCGCCGTCGATGTTCAGCGGCTGCGGGCCGGCCGCGGCCAGCGCCTTGGGGTCGACCCGCTCGGCCGAGTAGGTGAGCTTCGGCGCGACCAGTTCGGGCAGCGGCGTCGCCGGACGGGCGGCCTGGATGCCGTAGCCGATGGCCCCACCGATCACCGGACCGGCCACCACGGCGATCAGCAGCATGGCGCCGACCCCGAGCTTCCGCTTCCTGCGTGCGGGCTCCTCGCCCGCGGCGAGCGTCTCGACCTGCTCGAAGCCTTCGCCCGGCTCGGACGCCTCGGTCTGCCCAATCGGCTCGGTCTGCTCGGTCGTCGCAGTCGCCTCGGCCTGCCCGGTCGCCTCTGCCGGCTCGGCCGTCGGCGTCTTGGACAGCGCGTCGGACGGTGCGTCAGCAGTCGCGGACGCGGGCGCCTCGGTGGGTGCCGGCGGGATGGCCGTCGGGGGTTCGGACGGCACGGCGGCGGCCGCCCCGGGCTCCGCGGCGCCCGTGGACTCGGTGCTCAACTGGTTCTCCTGGAAGAAGAGTTCGGGACGGCCGTCAGCCGTTGGTGAGGCGGTCGCGCTCGCGCTTCATGGCGTCGAAGAGCAGCGCCTTGTCGGGGTCGCCCTGAACCTCGACGGTGATCTCGTAGACCACGTCGCCGACCACGCCGATACCGATCAGCGCACCGGTGTACGCCTGCTGCTTGGGCTTGAAGATGTAGCCCTTGGCGTTGGACACCCCGTCGATGTCGAACGAGTCGCTGCTGTAGCTGGAGTGGTCGGCGAAGCCCTGCGCGCGGTCCGTGCGGCCGAAGCGCTTGAGTTCCGAGCGCACCTCGGTCTTGCCGTCCCGAAGGCGGTAGGTGCGGCCGGCGGCGTCCTTGAAGCCCCAGGAGTCCAGCACCTCCTTGATGTCGACGCTGTCGTTGTACTGCGCCTGGAGGTCGTCCGTGCTCAGCATCGCGCCGTCCGGCGAGCCGTACGGGTCCGCGTTGTCCGGCACCGGCAGCAGGAAGTAGCGCAGGTCGCCGCTGTGCTTGCCGCCGGAGACGCTGCCCTGCAGCGTGCTGGCCGGACGCGGCGGCGCGGGCGGCGTCGGGGTCGGGGTCGGGGTGGGCGACGGGCTGGGCGAGGCGCTCGCACTGGCCGAGGCGCTGGTGGCGGGCGCCGGGGCGGCGGCCACGTGCGCGGCCCGGTCGGGCTTGCCCACCGCGACGGTGACGGCGGCACTGGTCGCCGTCACCGCGAGCAGCACGGCCACCGACAGCGCCACGCCCGCCGCCCGGGGCAGCCCGCGGTCGGCGGCCTGCTGCTCGACGACGGTCTGCTCGGGGCCGGCCGGGGCCGGGGCGGACGGGGTGGGTTCGGTGGCCGCCGGCCGGTCGGCGGGCTCGGCGGCCGGCTCCTGACCAGGGGTCGGTTCGGAAACGGACAAGGGTCTCCCCCCAGAGTGCGCGTGGACGACCGCACGGCACGGCACGAGCCGTCCCCCCGGTCGGCTCTCGGGCACCGGTGTCACCATGCGGTGCACGAATTATGAGAGCCCTGTGCAGTCGTCAACAACACGATTGGGCCACCGATTTGCCGCAATTACCGGCCAATCGGACAGGCCGTGACCGAAACGCAACCCCGCCCGGATCAGCTCGTGCCCGAGCCATCCTTCGTGGACGGAGCAGGCGGCTCCGAAGGGGCATCGGCGGGCGCGGCGGACGGCTCCTCCGGCGTCGGCTGCGCGGGCTGCGCGACCGGTTCCGCCGGAGTGGGCGGCGCGGGAGGCGCGGGAGGCGCGGGCGGCGTCGGCTGCGTCGGAGGCGTGGGCTGCGCGGCGGGGTCGGACAGCCGGATGCCGGCGGCCTCGGCCAGGGCGATGTCGAGGCGCTCCTTGCGGATCCGGCGGTCGATGTACATCACGCCGTTGGCGATCGGCGAGAGCGGCGCCGTCACCACGGTGAACAGCAGCATCAGCAGCGCGCCGAGCACCATCACGACGGTCAGCCCGCCGGTGCTGATCACCTCGCTCGGCCGCTGCGCGTCGACGTCGTCGATCACCAGCGCCGGCATCAGGCTGGTGATGACGACCCAGAACGGGACCAGCACGATGTTGGCCGCGAGTCGGCCGGCCATCGACACCACGATGCTCAGCAGCAGGCTGCGCCACCAGTTGCCCTCGTTGAGCCGCCAGGCCCGGCGGACCGCGGCGACCGGCCTGGCCTCCTCCAGCACCAGCACCGGCACCTGCAGCGTCAGCCGGATGGTGACGAACACGATGGTGATGCCGACGGCCGGGACCAGCAGGAACCCGAACAGCATCGGCAGCGGGTTGCTGGTCCACACCGCCAGGCCGAACGGGACGGCGAGCGACAGGACGTACGCCAGGATCATCGGCCCGATCACCGCGGCCTCGGACTGCACGGCGGGCCACAGCCGGGGCGCCGCCTCCTTCCACGCCTGACCGGTCGTCATCGGGCGGCCGAGCGCCGCCGCCCGCAGCACCACGATCGACAGCGGGGCGGCGACCAGGTACACGGCGAGCAGCGCCAGTCCGCACACCAGGAACACCAGCAGCATCGGGCCCATCACGTCCCACAGCTGCTGCGCGGTGGCCGCCTCGTCCCCGTCCGGCAGCCGGTCGAGCGCGTCGCGCAGGCTGCCCACGCAGAGCACCATGACCAGCACCACCGGCACCACGCCGATGCCCGCCACCGCGAGCAGCGGCAGGTACAGCGCCTTGGGGTAGCGGCGGATGGTGTCGAACACGGCGTTGAACATCTCGCCGAACGACAGCGGGCGCAGCGGGATCACGCCGGGCTTCGGCGCGAGCGGCACGGCCCCCCAAGGCCCCTGCCCCCACCCGCCGGGCCCACCCGCACCGGGCTGCCCGTACCCCGGCCAGTAGCCCGGCCCGGGGGGCTGCCCGTGCCCCCACTGCCCGCCGGGCTGCTGCCCGTAGCCGCCGTTTTCCCCGCTCATCGGTACCCCCTTCAGAGACCCTCGCCCCGGCAGCCGCCGGGTTGCGACGAGCCTAGGACTCCCCTCCGACCACACCCGCTCCGACCCCTTGCCGGGCCCACCAGCTCACTCGACGATCCATCAATTCAACTGCGACAGGCCCTCCGTGGCGATCCGCTCGAAGACCGCGAGGTCGTTCGCGAAGATCGAGTCCGGCACGGGCCAGTGCACCACCAGTTCGGTGATACCCAGCTCCTGGTACGTCCCCGCCCAGTCCACGAAGGCGTCCACGGACTGCAGCGGCCGCTCGGCGGTCGACCCCTGCAGCAGCACCTTCTCCAACTCGCCGACGTCCCTGCCCCGTTGCTCGCAGGCCGCGGCCAGCTTCGCCAACTGCCCGGCGATCACCGCGGGCGCCTGCTCCACCGGCACCTCGGCGGGCCCCTTCGGGTCGCCGTACGTCACCCAGCCCTGGCCGTACTCGGCGGCCATCCTCATCCCGCGCGGCCCGGCCGCCGCGACGTAGAACGGCACCCGGGGCGTCTGCACGCAGCCGGGGATGTTCCGCGCCTCCACCGCCGAGTAGTACGCGCCGTCGCGCGTCGTCGCGTCCTCCCGCAGCAACTCGTCCAGCAACGGCAGGAATTCGCCGAACCGGTCGGCCCGCTCCTTCGGCGACCAGGCCTCCTGCCCGAGCGCCGTCGCGTCGAACCCCGTCCCGCCGGCCCCGATCCCGAGCGTCACCCGCCCACCGGACACGTCGTCCAGCGTGATCAGTTCCTTCGCCAGCGTCACCGGGTGCCGGAAGTTCGGCGAGGTCACCAGCGTCCCGAGCCGGATCCGCTCGGTCGCGCACGCCGCCGCCGTCAGAGTCGGAACCGACCCGAACCAGGGCGACTCCCGGAAGCTCCGCCAGCTCAGGTGGTCGTACGTGTAGGCCGCGTGAAAGCCGAGTTCCTCGGCCTGCCGCCAGATCTTCTGTCCCTCGGCCCACCGGTGGATGGGGAGGATCACCGTGCTCAGTCGCATGCTGCCGACGATACGCACGGATCAGGAGATACGCGGGCTCCGCCCAGCGGCGCTGCGCGGGGGAAGCGTCGCTCTCGCCCGACCGGGCGCACATACCGGCAGCATGCTTGCCTCATGGCGGCTACCACGCGCATCACGGTCACCCTGCCCACGGAGCAGGTGGCCGAGCTGAAGAAGCTCACGGACAATGTCTCCGGCTACGTCGCCGAGGCGGTGGCCCGGCAGATCAGGCACCAGTTGCTCGGTGAGGAACTCCGCCAGTACGAGGAAGAGCACGGCGCGTTCACGGACGAGGCGCTCGCTGCCGCGCACGCGAGGATCTTCGGTTCGTCCGAACCGGGCAGCGGAGCGGTCGCCGCGTGAGTGCGCGCATCGAGACCGTCGTACTGGACTCCCGGGGAATGTCCGCCTGGATCTCACAGGCCCGGGGCGTGCTCGCGATGATCAGGGCTTTCCACTCGATGGGGGCCGGCCTGGTGATCGGTGCCAACACCGTCGTGGAGGTCTCGCACGCCAAGGCGAACACCGCCCGACTGAACTGCGTGCTCTCGCAGGTCAGGATCGAGCCCGTGACCGAGCAAGCCGCCAGGGCCGCCACGGCGCTACTCCAACAGGCCGGCCTGCACGGTCACAAGTACGCCATCGATGCCACTGTCGCCGAGATGGCGCTCCGTCAGCCGGGGCCGGTGGCTATGCTCACCTCGGACGTCGACGACATGGCGAAGCTCTGCGGCGCCCACGTCCGACTCATCGCGCTCTGAGCTTGCGCGGAGCCAAGGCCACAAGAACATCACCGCAGGTCAGACCGTGGTGAGTGAACGAGGCTCGACCGAGGTCACCAGCGTCCCGAGCCGGATCCGCTCGGTCGCGTTCTTCTGTCCCTCGGCCCACCGCTGAGCACAGTGAGCGTCGGAACCTTCAAGAAGGGGAGGGCTCGCATGGCTGTCGTTGTGCGGAGCGAGGACGAGACACCGTTGCGGGGCCTGATCGAGCGCTGTGCCGAACTGAAGGGCGAACTGGTCGAGTTCGCCCAGAGCGCGCGGTTCGACCGGTGGCTGACCCCGCTCCTGCTGGAAGCCGCGGGCCCTCAGCGGCGGCTGGATGAGGCTGATGCGGTCCGGATCATCGATCACTTCATCCTCCGGTACCCCCTGCCGGACGGTACGACCGTGGTGGACCGGTTCGTCGCAGGGCAGCGGGACCTGACCGAGGCCGATCGAGCGATGCTGCTCGGCTGGCGTGACCCGGTCGAGGGCGTCTTCGAGGTCCGGCGCAAGGACGGGGACGCGGTCGTCCTGCTGAACCTGGTCGACGACCTGGAGTACCGCACCTACTCGAACGTCGGACGGGAGGCCTTCCGGAGAGTGTCCGCAGGAGGGTTCCTCCTCGCCTGCCTGGTGCCCGTCCACTCGGCCGACGGGGCGTGGCTGATCTCGGGTGCGATGTCGCCCTACCCGAGGTCCAGCGCCACCGAGATCGCCCGGGCCGCGCTCCAACTGGCCGCCAGCCAGCCCTCGTTGGTCTTCCGCAACCCCGAGAAGATCGAACAGGGATGGCGCTCGATGCGGGAGGATCGGGCCGCGTTCATCGAGTTCTGCGGCAGCGACGAACTGGTCCTTCCCCCTGCCGAGGCCGAGGAACTGCTCAACTCCTACTACCGGCACCGGCAGCACGTCGCCGTCGCCGAGCAGCCCGACCGAGTCCGGGGCAGGCGGCTCCCGGGCCTGGACTTCCCGGCCTTCGAACTACCGCAAGGACTCGCGGATTCGGACACCGTCGGTGTCATCTACGACGACATCGACGGGCTCAACTTCTACCCGGACTACGGGATGCTGCGGAACCTCTTCACCGACCCGGCCGTCGCGGGCCGCAAGCAGCACCAGGACCTGCTGCGCGTGTACCTGCGCGAGGAGTCGATCGCGCCACTGCCGATCCGCCGGCTGGCCGCCGCCCACCCGGACACCGTCGACGAGGTGTTCCGGAAGCTGCTGCGGAAGCCCGGATTCACCTGGACCGAACACGGTGACGAACTGCTTCGCCGGCGCAAGCCCCGGTACTACGAGAGCGAGCCCCACCCTGGCGTCTCCGTGATCGGCGAGCGCCTCAGCCAACTCGCCGCCGGCGGCGGACGACGGAAGTTCAGCAGAGCAGAGCGCGTACCGCGTCAGCCCGACAATCCGTAGGAGGGAAACCCGGGAAGGCGTCCTGACCGCGCCGACCGCAGACACCGAGCCGGATCGAACATCCTTCTCAACAGAAGTCGACACCGCCGACCCTGTGCAGGGCGGGAAATCCGGTCATGGTCCGTGGTGGGCTTCCACTACGCTACAGCGGCGCGCAGGGGGGACCTGGCGCCGCCGCGGTCGAGCCGTGGCCGTTCGACTTCGAGGAAGACAGAGATGCGCATATCCAGGAGTGCTCCACGTCGCATTCTGAGCGCCGGGATCGCGGTTGCCGCCCTCGGCGCCGGGACGCTCGTCCTCGGCGGGGTGGCCCAGGCGGACTCGCAGCCCGTGACGTTCCAGCTCAAGGACATCGTGATCCTGCCGGGCGAGTCCGACCGCGCGCTGTCTCCCGACGGGATCTACGGGCGCGCGGACGGCACCTGGGTCTACGCGGTGAGTTCGAAGCCGCTGACCGACGCCGGCGCCTCGCTCGGGCTTCCGGACGGGGTGAGCGTCAAGGTGGGTGTCCCCGGGCCGAGTTCGAGCTGTGCGGCGGCGACGGGGACGGCCGGCGTGTACACCTGCGACGTCGTTCCTTCGTCCAGCCCGTTCGCCTCGCCGGTGATCGGCGCGTCCGACGCGGCGCACGACGGGACCGTCGCCTACTACGGCGCGGTCTTCGTGCCGAGGGGCGGGAACGTCGCGGACGCCGTGACCAGGGTGAAGACGGTGGGCAGCAGCCCGGCCAACGGCCCGACGAGCGAGCAGGCCGCGAAGGTCACCGTGGAGACGTCCGACCACGTGGCCAGGAACACGGTTCGGCTGACCACCCCGGACCTGGCGGCCGGCAAGTCCGTCACCCAGCAGGTGACGGTCCACGCGGTCGACCCGGGCAAGCTCCAGCTCCACTTCAACAGCGCTGCAGGCCAGCCGAGTTGGCCCACCTTCCCGACGCCGGTCGGGGTGAAGGTCGCCGACTCGACGGCGACCCCGGCGGGTTCCTGCAACCACGTGACGAGTGACCTCAACTCACCGACCACGATCGTCTGGTGCGACCTTCCGGCCGGCGACAGCACCGTCTCCTACACCCTGGCCGCCCAGCCGGAGATGGCGAGCTGGAAGGTGGACGTCCGGGCCGAGTACCAGGTCCTCACCTGGGGCGCCGGCAACCCGGTCGCGAACAGCACCTTCGCCCTCCAGGGCACCGCCCCCGAACCGTCCGGCTCCCCGACCGTCTCCCCCACCGCTTCGCCGACGCAGACGCCCACCGACCCGGCGACCACCCCGGCCCCCGTCGTGACCACGTCGCAGCCCTCGACCCCGGCCTCGACCTCGACCGGCTCCCCGGCCGGTACGGCCGCCCCGGTCGCCCCCCGCCCCAGCAACACCGGCGACACCCTGGCCAGCACCGGCACGGACAACCTGGCCCCGGCAGTCGGCGGCGGCCTCGCCCTGATCGCCGGCGGCGCCCTCGCCCTGGTGGCCCTCCACCGCCGCCGGGCCTCGCACCGCTGACCCAGGCGTCGACGGCAGTGCCCGGCCGCCCTCCAGCGGCCCCGTACTGCCGTCGCCCCCGGTACCGGACTGTCCCCGATCCGCCTGGCGGGTCCGGACCCGGCCGGCGGCGTGCGGCGGCGGGGATCGTTCATCCGCGTTTTCCGGGAGGCCATGGCGGGGATGCCGGGCGTTGGCTCGGCGCTGGGACGCTCACGGGCACATCCAGCCATGCTCGCAGGGAGTGTCATGCGATTCCGAGTCCCGTCCGCGGTACCGCTGTTGGCGGTCGGTGCGGCCCTGGCCACTGTTGTCACGACGGCGCCGAGCGCGCTGGCCGCGCCCGGGGCGCCGGGGCAGCGCCCGTCGTTCTGCGGGCACGACAACCGGCACACGCCGTTCGCCGGGTACCTGTGCGCCAAGCCCGGGGAACTGCTGGACGTGCGGATCGGGGACGTCCACCCGACCCAGCCGTCGCTCGGCTACGACGAGGTGTACTACAAGCTCGGCCGGTACACGCTCGGCAAGGACGCGATCAACAAGAAGTTCAGCGACTGGTGCGAGGCGGACGGCCGGATCGAGGCGGTCGCCGTGCAGCCGAACGCCCGGCTGGACGACCCGTCCTCGTTCACCTGCACGCTGCCGGTCGGCGCGGAGACCGCCGACAGCGAGGCCGCGATGAAGACGGTGGTGATCGGCCCCGGCGGCGAGCCGTTCCTGACGGACGGTCACCACACCCTGACCTCGTTCTACGAGACCCCGGACGGCGGCGCGAACCTGCACGTCCGGCTGCGGGTGCTGGCCAACCTCAGCACGCTGACCCAGAAGGACTTCTGGGCGCAGATGCAGGCCAACAAGTGGGTGTACCTGAGCGACCCGCAGGGCAACCCGGTGAAGATCAACAAGCTGCCGACCTCGGTCGGGCTGGCCAACTTCCAGGACGACACGTACCGCAGCCTGCTCTACTTCGGCCGCGACATCGGCTACACCCAGAACTCGGTGCCGTTCCAGGAGTTCTACTGGGGCAGCTGGATCCGCGACACCGCGCCGGTCGACCTGTCCGGGTGGAACCGCTCGGACCTGACCAGCTACCTGGCTGCCGTCAAGGGCACCACCCAGACGATGGTCGCGCTGCCGAAGAACACCGTGATCGGCAGCGGCTTCACCGCCTCCGACCTGGGCGCGCTGGACCAGTGGAACGCCGGAAAGGCCGCCAACAAGGGCGAGTTCGACAAGCTGAGCAAGCCCTACTCGGACGCCAAGCCGGGCAAGCTGGCGTACGCGCTGGAGTACAAGAAGGTCAACGGCCTGGGCTGAGGCCGACGTCGAGGGGGCCGGCGGAGATCCGCCGGCCCCCTCGACGCGTCCGAAGGGTCAGGAACCCAGCAGGGTCGCCGCCGGGGCCGGATCGGCGGCGGCGCCGCTCACGGCCTTGGAGACCTGATCGGCCGTCAGCGCCTTCTTCCAGACCTGGACCCCGGCGATCGAGCCCTTCCAGGCGTCCGACCACTGCCCCTTGTAGCGGGCCCGGCCGAGCTCCAGCGGGCCGGTGCCGGCCACGATCGACGGGGCGGTGGTGGTCTGCGCGAGGACGCCGTCCACGTACAGCGAGATGCTCTTGGCCTTGGCGTTGTACACGCCGGTCAGGGTGGTCCAGCGGCCGGTGGTGGCGGCCGCGCCGGACACCGCCATCGCGCTCTTGCCGGCCTCGTTGGCGGTCTGCACCTTGAAGACCCAGCGGTTCTTGTTGCTCCCGGAGTCCTCGCGGCCCAGGTAGAAGGAGAAGAACTGGTCGCCGTTCTGCGACAGCGCGGCCTTCGACGCACTGGCGGCGTCGTTGCTGACCACCGCGGAGACGGTGAAGTCCTTCGTGGTGTCCACGGACGCGTCGGCGGCCTCGGCGTAGCCGTCGCCGCTGCCGGTCAGCTGCAGCGCCTTGCCGTCGCGGCCGTCGGCGGCACCCACCTTCGCGGCGCTGCCGAGCTTCAGCCCGGGCACCGAGGCGCCGGCCTCCGCACCGGAGCCGCCCTGACCGGTCTGGCCGGCCTGACCCGCGGAGGCCTTCGGGGACGGGTCGCCACCCGCCTTCGGGGCGGCGGCGGCCGCGGCGGCCTTGGGCGTTGACGGACCGTCGGCGCGGTCCTGCACCATCACCGCGACGGCGACCATCCCGGCGACCGTCACCAGGCCGGTGGCCAGTGCGGTGATGCCGAGAGTCCGCTTGCGGCGGGCCTCCCGCTCGTCCGCGTCCGCCATCGCCCGCCAGTACGCCGCGTCCGATCCCCCGACCACCGGCTCTCGGGTCGCGCCCGCACTGCCCGCCGTCCGCCTGCCCGCCACGTTCTCCCCGATCCGTCCGCTTGCTCGTCGGCGGAACTCTAGGCGGCCCCGTTCGAACACGCGAACCGGAACGCCGGGCGTCCCTCCGCCCCGAACACCGGAATCGGCGTCGGGGCGGAGGGAGTTGATCCGGGATCGGTCAGCCGCGGTGGCCGGCGGCCCGGCGACGGGCGGCGAACGTCACGGCACCGGCGCCGAGCAGCACCAGGGTGGTGCCGCCGATCAGCAGCGGGGTGCTGCTGGAGCCGCCACCGGTGGAGGCGAGGTTCCCGGTGCCGACCGGAACGGCGGTCGGGCTCGGAGTGGTGTTGCTGGTCAGGGCGGCCGGGACGACGACCGGGGCGGTGGTGTTCCGGGCGGTCGGGGTCTGCGCCGGGGTGCTCGGCGCCGAGGGGGTCGCGGCCGGGGTGCTCGGCGCCTTGGTGGTGGCGGTGGGTGCCGGGGTGGTCGGGGCCGCCGGGTGGATGACCGGCAGGACGAACCCCTTGCCGTTCATCGGGACGACCTGGTCGGTCCGAGCGCCGACGCTGACCTCGATCTTCTGCTGCGCCGCGTTGGAGTGGGTGGTGACCGACAGGCGGAACAGGAACTCGACGGTCTGGCCGGGCGCCAGGTCGGTGGCGAGCGAGGAGTAGTCTCCGCGCAGCGTCGGGTCGCAGCCCCACTTCATGGGGAGGGTCTTCCACGCGCCCCCGGTCTTGACCTCCAGCACGAGGTCCTCCGGGTGCAGGATGCTCTTCGTGTCATCGGAGTAGTTGAAGAAAGTGGGGAACGGCCGGACGCCTTCGATGGTCTCCGTGCCGCCGTTGCTGACCTCGACGCCGATCTGCACCGGCGCACCACCCGCGGTGATCGTGTCGGCGTCCCGCCAGAGCGAGTCGACGCGCAGCTTCAGGTCCGCGACCGGGGCAGCCGCCGGAGCGGACGGGGCGGACGCGGACGGAGCGGGCGCGGCCGGCGCGGACGCAGCCGGCGCGGGCGCAGAGGCGGAGGCGGAGGCGGAGGCAGCGACGGCCGGCTGGTCGTCGCCGCAGGCCCAGGCGCTGGTAGCCCCGCCGAGGACGGGGACGGTGGCGCCGAGGACGGCGGTGGCGGCGAGAACGGCGAGGCGGGTGCGGCGGCGAACGGACATTGGAAGTTCCCCCCAGGAACTGGTGACGGTGAGTGGTGGTGCGGCGGTGTGCCCCTGATCGTTTCCGCTGGCCGGGCGAGCGCCGTAAGAGAATCCTGTCGAACGGATGTCCCGCCCGGATCAGCGATTCGTCATCGAACGGCAACAGCCGTTCGGATCCGCAACACCGTTGCGCTCCGGCGGCTTTGACGCCGTGACACCCGGCCGGGGAGAGCCCGGGCGCCCGGACGGCACTTACCCTGCGCAGATACGGGGAGGGGGTATCGTGGCGAGGGTGGAGCGGACCGGGCGGGCGACGGACCCCGCCGGGCGGACGGTCGCCCGGTGGACGGTGCTGTGCGCCCTGCTGCTCGGGCTGTTCCTGATGCACGGCAGCCCGGCGAGCGCCGCCGGTTGCCACCGCACGGCGGAGACCGCGGTGTCGGCCCACCACGCCGGGGCGCACACCATGCAGGGGAGCGCCCGGGAGGCCGTCCGTGCGCCGGGCGCGCACGAGGGGTCGGCCGTCGACTGCGTCTCCACCCAGGCCCGCGACCACCTGCCGCCGGCCGGCCCGGCCGCCGGCGTGCCGTGGCCCCACCCGCAGCCGTCCGCGACCGGACCGCTGCCCACGGGCGGCGCCGAGAGCGGCCGAGCGCCGCCGGACGGCGGGCGGGAGCTGCTGATCCGGGTCTGCGTCGCCCGCAGGTGAGGGCGCCACCCGGCCGTCCCCGTGGGGGGCCGCCGGGCGCCGCGTCCTGTCCGCGACCGCGCACCGCCGGTGCGCGCAGCACCTGGAGCGAACTCCGATGACCCGCACCACCACGACCACCCGCCGCACCCTGCTCACCGCCGCGGCCGCCGCCGCGCTCGCGCTGACCCTGGCCGCCTGCGGCAGCGACGCGATGTCCGGCATGGACCACGGCGCCGCGCCGTCCGCCACCGGCTCCGCCGCCGGGCACGACATGCCCGGGATGAGCCACGGCCCCGACGGCATGGCGGGCATGAGCCACGGCCCCGCCGGCAGCAGCGACGGGCTGGTCGCCGAGCAGGGCGGCTACCGGCTGGACGGCGCCCTCGCCGGCGCCGAGTACCGGTTCACCGTGACCGACCCGGACGGCAAGGTGCTGACCTCGTACCAGCCCGAGCAGACCAAGGAGATGCACTTCTACGCGATCCGCTCCGACCTGTCCGGCTTCCAGCACCTGCACCCGGTGCGGTCCGCCGACGGCACCTGGACGGCCTCCCTGGCCGCCCTGCAGTCCGGTGAGTGGCGGATGTACGCCTCGTTCGTCCCCGGCGCGGGCAGCGGCAAGGGCACCGGGCTGGTGCTCAGCCGCACCGCCACGGTGGCCGGGCAGGCCACCCCGGTGCCGCTGCCGGCCGCCGCCACGACCGGCACCGTCGACGGGTACACCGTGACGGTGGCCGGTGCGCCGAAGGCAGGCGCGGCCGGGGAGTTGACCGTCACCGTCAGCAAGGACGGGCAGCCGGTCACCGACCTGGAGCCCTACCTGGAGACGTACGCGCACCTGACCGCCTTCCACGCCGGCGACCAGGCGTTCGCGCACCTCCACCCGGAGACCGCGGTCACCACCGGCGGCGGCGGGCCGGCCCTGTCCTTCCACGCCGAGCTGCCGAAGGCCGGCGACTGGCGGCTGTTCCTGCAGTTCCAGACCGGCGGCGCCCTGCACACCGCGGCGCTCACCCTGAACGTCGCCGCCTGATCACGACGGACCCGGCCCTCCCGGGCGGGTCCGCTTCTCGCACGAGTGCGCGAAGATGGACGGATGACCGCCTCCCCGCGCCCCCGCCTGATCGCCACCGACCTCGACGGCACCCTGCTGTGCCCCGGCGGGACGGTCTCCGCCCGGACGGCGGCCGCCCTGGCCGCCGCCGAGGCCGCCGGGCTGCAGGTGGTGTTCGTCACCGGCCGCCCGCCGCGCTGGATGCGCCACCTCGGCCCGCACATCGGCGGCCACGGCGTGGCGATCTGTTCCAACGGCGGCGCGGTGGTCGACGTCCGGCGCGGCGAACTGCTGGAGACCAGCCCGCTGGACCGCGCCGACACGGTCACCGTCGTCGACCGGCTGCGCGCCGAACTGCCCGACACCGCCTTCGCGTTCGAGTTCCCGGACGGCTTCGCCCGGGAGCCCGGGTACACCGTCTTCCTCGGCGAGTCCGAGACTGACCACCCGGTCGGCCCGGCCACCGAACTGCTCGCCTCCGGCCAGGTCGACGGCCTGTTCAAGCTCCTGGGCAAGCACCCCGACCTGTCCCCCGACGAGTTCCTCGACCGCGCCCGCGCCGCCGTCGGCCCGCTCGCCGAGGTCACCCGCTCCAGCCCCATCCCGCTGGTCGAGATCAGCGCCCCCGGCGTCACCAAGGCCAGCAGCCTGGCCCGCTGGTGCGCCCAGCACGGCATCGACGCCACCGAAGTCATCGCCTTCGGCGACATGCCCAACGACCTCGAAATGCTCGCCTGGGCCGGCCAGTCCTACGCCGTCGCCAACGCCCACCCCCTGGTCCTCGCCTCGGTCACCCGCCACACCGTCGGCAACGACCAGGACGGCGTCGCCGCGATCATCGAGACCCTCCTCTGACTTCCGGGACATCCCGAGCCTGTCACACATGGGGTACTACACTTTTGCCATGGAGAGCTCCCGCCCCGGCCGGACTCGGGTGACAAGCGTCTCGCTGCGCGCCGAGACCCTCGAAGCGATCCGGGCGCGCGCCGGAAAGCAGGGCGTCTCCTCCTACATCGAGGAGGCCGTCCAGCGGCAGTTGCAGCGGGATGCCCTCGACGAGTTCATCGCCGCCGCGGAGGACGAGCACGGCCCGGTCGACCCGGTCGAGGTCGCAGCCCTGGTCGAAAGCGTCCGCGCCCACCATGCCGCGCACCCCGGAGATGCTTCCTCGGGCGCCGCATGAGCGGGACGCTGGTGCTCGACAGCGAGGCGCTCTCCAAGCTCTCCCGGCGGCACCGTTCGATGACCACCTGGCTGGACGCCGCCCGCACGCTGGACCTGCTGCTGGTCACCAGCGCCGCCACCCTGGTCGAGGCCCGCGACCCGAAAGTGCCGCAAGCGGCCTTCGACCACGCCGTCTCGCTCGCCAAGGTGCGCCCCGTCACCGAGGAGCTCGCCCGGGACGCAAGCAGGCTGCTGGCAGCCGAGGGCCTGCACGGCCACAAGTACGCGATCGACGCCATGCTCGCCGCGACGGCCCATCTGGAGCGCGGCCAGGTGACTGTCGTGACCAGCGACACCGACGATCTGCGGCGACTGTGCCACCCGCGCATCGCGGTCCTGCCCGCCTGACCTCCCGTCAGCCGGCTGTCACAGCCGGGCCGTCCAGCGGACCCGGGTGCCCCTGGTGTGGGGGCCGGGTTCGTGCCAGGCGTCGCCGCCGAGGGCTTCGGCGCGGCGGGTGAGGTTGCGGAGGCCGGAGCGGCGGCCGTCGGCGGGGATGCCGACGCCGTCGTCGGTGACGGTGAGGAGGACGCCGGGGAGGCCCGGGTGGGTGGGGTCGGGCGGGACGGGGCGGCCGTCGGGGCCGAGGTGGACGGTGGCGTCGAGTTCGACCGCGACGTGGGAGGCGCGGGCGTGGCGGGCGGTGTTGGAGAGCATCTCCCGCAGTGCGGCGAGCAGTTGGCGGGAGGCCTGTTCGCCGACCAGGCTCTCCACCGGGCCGGTGAAGGTGATGCTGGGCCGGAAGCCGAGGGCCGCCGCGGCCTGGCTGCCCTCGCGCAGGACCCGGGTGCGCAGGGTGTCGGGTTCGTCGTCGGTGTCGCCGTGCTGGAGCGCGTAGATGGTGGTGCGGACTTCCTGGATGGTGGCGTCGAGTTCGTCCACGGCCTGGCCGATGCGTTCCTTGACCTCGGGGACGACGGCCCGGCGGGCCGCCGACTCCAGCATCATGCCGGTGGCGAACAGGCGTTGGATGACCAGGTCGTGCAGGTCGCGGGCGATCCGGTCGCGGTCCTGGAAGACCGCCAGGCGCTGCTGGTTGAGCTGGTACTCGGCCAGCCGCAGGGCCAGCGCGGCCTGTGAGGCGAAGGTCTGGGCGAGTTTCCGCTCGGTGCCGGTGAACGGCGCGGCGCCGGCCTCGCGCCAGACGCAGAGCGCGCCCAGGACTCGCCCGGAGGACACCATCGGGACCGCCATGGCCGGACCGAACCCCCGTGCCAGGCGGTCGAACTGACTGTCCGAGGCGATCTCGGGGGCGGCCGCCAGGTCGTCCAGGCGGACGGTTTCACCGGCCAGCAGCCGGGGCGCGAGGCCGTGTTCGGGGAGCAGTTCGCCGGTCAGGTAGTCGGCCTGTTCGCCGGAGGCGTGCGCGACCCGCATCTGGTCCTCGCCGGCCGGCAGCAGGACCATGCCGAGCGCGCCCTCGGCGAGTTCGCGGACCTGTTCGGCGGCGACGGTCAGCGCGATCCGCGCCTCGTCGGTGGAGAGCAGCGAGGTGGTGACGGCGGCCGCGCCGGTGATCCAGCGTTCGCGGCGGCGCCCCTCCTCGTACAGCCGGGAGTTCTCGATCGCGACGCCCGCGGCGGCGGCCAGCGCCAGCACCACCTGCTCGTCCTCGGGGGTGAAGGAGCCGCCGCCCTGCTTCTCGGTCAGGTAGAGGTTGCCGAACACCTCGCCGCGGACCCGGATCGGCACGCCCAGGAAGGACACCATCGACGGGTGTCCGGGCGGGAAGCCGACCGCGCGCGGGTCGGTGGACAGGTCGGTCAGCCGCAGCGACCGCGGGTCGTCGATCAGCGCGCCGAGGATGCCGCGCCCGGCCGGCAGCCGGCCGATCCGGTGGGCGGTGGCGTCGTCGACGCCGATGTGGACGAAGTCGGACAGGCCGCCGCCGTGCGGGTTGACCACGCCGAGCGCGGCGTACCGGGCGTCGACCAGTTCGGCGGCGCCGGAGGCGATCCGCTGCAGGGTGGTGTGCGGATCGAGGCCGGCGCCGACCGAGACGACGGCCTCCAGCAGGCGCTGCATCCGGTCGGCGACCGCGGCGGCCGACTGCAGGCGCTCGGAGACCTCGGTGACCAGGGTGTCCAGTCCGAGCGAGGAGATCTCGGGAATGCGCGGTGGGCCGTTCTCGGCGGCCGGCTGATCCATGCCACCAGTGTGCATGTTCGAGTCGTTGCGCCCCGGTTCGTCCGGAACGCCGGGCGCGGCACCCGTCAGGCGGCGACCCGGTGGGCCTCGCCCTCCCGTTCCCGGTCCAGCATCGCGGCGAGCCGGCCGCCGGGGCGGGTCGCCAGCCGCGACCAGCGGCCGCGCTCCACCACCCGGCCGTCGTCCAGCACCAGCACCTCGTCCACGGTGCTGTCGTCCAGGCCCGCGAGCCGGTGGGTGATCAGCAGGGTGGTGCGGCCCTCGGTGGCGGCCAGCAGGTCGGCGGTGAGCGCGTCGGCGGTGGCGACGTCGAGGTGTTCGGCGGGCTCGTCGAGGATCAGCACGGGGAAGTCCGCGAGCAGCGCGCGGGCCAGGGCGAGGCGCTGGCGCTGGCCGCCGGAGAGTCGGGCGCCGTGCTCGCCGACCATGGTGTCCAGGCCTTCGGGCAGGCCGTCCACCCAGTCCAGCAGCCGGGCCCGGGCGAGCGCGGCGCGCAGCTGCGACTCGTCGGCGTCGGGGCGGGCGAGACGCAGGTTCTCCCGCACCGAGCTGTCGAAGACGTGCGCGTCCTGGGCGCACAGGCCGATCACCCGGCGGACGTCCTCGCCGGCCAGCTCGCGGGTGTCGACGGCGTCGGGGCCGCCGTCGGCCAGCCGCACCGAGCCGGCGGACGGTTCGACGAAGCGCAGCAGCACGTGCGCGAGCGTGGTCTTGCCGGAGCCGGACGGGCCGACCACGGCGACCCGCCGGCCGGGCTGCAGTTCCAGGTCGACGCCGCGCAGCGCGTCGCGCGCGGAGCCGGGCCACCGGGCGGTCAGGTCGCCGACCTTGATGGGCAGTTGCTCGGCGGGCAGGGTCTTCGGCGAGGCCGGCTCGACCACCGGCAGGGGCGAGGCCAGCACCTCGGCGAGGCGTTCCCGGGAGGCCCGGGCGCGTTCGCGGAACCGCACTGCGGTGGGCATCCCGGCGACCGCCTCGAACGCGGCGAGCGGCGTCAGCACCACCACCGCCAGGCAGACGCCCGGCAGTGCGCCGGAGGCGACGCCGCGGACGCCGACCGCGGCGGCGGCCACCACCGTCAGGCCGGAGACCAGGGCGACCAGGCCCGCCGAGAGCGCGCCGGACGCGGCGGAGCGCCCGGCCAGCCGGGTCAGCTCGGCGTCGGCGCCGCGGGTGGCTCGCAGCCGGGCGGGGAGGGCGCCGGCGACGGTCAGTTCGGCGGTGCCGGTCAGGGTGTCCAGCACGGCGGTCGCCAGTTCGCCCTTGGCGGGGGCGTGCCGGCGTTCGGTGCGGCCGGAGATCCGGCGCTCCAGCGCGGGGACGACGGCCCCGGCGAGCAGCAGGCCGACGGCGAGCACCAGTCCGGCGAGCGGCAGGAAGGCGGCGAGGGCGGCGGAGGCGGCCAGCGACACCACGGCGGCGACGGCGGCGGGCAGCCGCCAGCGCAGGTGGAAGTCCTGCACGGCGTCCACGTCGGCGACCAGCCGGGACAGCAGGTCGCCGCGCCGGAACTGCGGGAGTCCGGCCGGGGCGAGCTGCTCCAGCCGGCGGTAGACGGCGGTGCGGATCCCGCCGAGGGCCTTCAGCACGGCGTCGTGCGATACCAGCCGCTCGGCGTAGCGGAACACGCTGCGGCCGATGCCGAACGCCCGGACCGAGGTGACGGCCACCATCAGGTACAGCACGGGCGGCATCTGCGAGGCGCGGGAGATCAGCCAGCCGGAGGTGCCCATCAGCGCGACGGCGCAGCCGAGGGCGAGCGAGCCCAGCAGCACGGCGGGCCACAGCTGGGGCTTCGCGGCCGGCTCGGCGGGCGGTTCCTCCTCGCCCGCGGGCCGGGGCTCGGCGGGCCGGGGCTCGGCGGGCTGCGCGGCCGGGGCCGGAATCGCCGGGGCGGCGACGGCGGCCGTGCCGGGCAGTTGGACGTGGTGGTCGGCGAGGGCGACCAGCGCGGGCCGGTGGGTGATCAGCAGCACGGTGCGGTCGAGCCTGCCGAGGGTCTCCAGCAGGGCGGCCTCGGTGACGGGGTCGAGGTGCGCGGTGGGTTCGTCCAGCACCAGCAGCGGGCGGTCGGCGAGCAGCGCGCGGGCCAGGGCGAGGCGCTGGCGCTGGCCGGCGGACAGGCCGTGGCCGTTCTCGGCGAGCCGGGTGCCGGGGTCGGCGAAGTCGACCCGGGCGGCGGCGAGGGCGGCGGCGAGTTCGGTGTCGGTGGCGTCCGGGCGGGCCAGCCGGACGTTCTCGGCGACGGTGCCGGCGAACAGGTGGGGGTGCTGCGGGACCCAGGCGAGTTGGGCGTGCCAGCTCGCCAGGTCGGTGTCGGCGAGCGGCTGGTCGCCGATCAGCACCCGGCCGGCGTCCGGGCGGACGAAGCCGAGCATGGCGTTCACCAGGGTGGTCTTGCCGGCCCCGCTGGGCCCGGTCAGCACGGTGGTGCGTCCGGCCGGCACCACCAGGGAGACCTCGTGCAGGGCGTCCTGCGCGCGGCCGGGGTGGCGGACCGTCAGCCCTTCGATCCGCAGGTCGACGCCGGCGACCGGCGGGGCGGGGCGGCGGCCGGCCCCGGGCAGCGGGGTCTCCAGCACCTCGAAGATCTTCCCGGCGGCGGCCAGGCCCTCGGCGCTGGAGTGGTAGAGCGCGCCGACCTGGCGCAGCGGCAGGTAGACCTCGGGGGCGAGGACCAGCACCAGCAGGCCGGTCTCCAGGTCGAGGGTGCCGTTGACCAGCCGGAAGCCGATGGAGACGGCGACCAGGGCGACGGAGAGGGTGGAGAGCAGTTCCAGCGCGAAGGACGAGACGAAGGCCAGGCGCAGGGTGCGCAGGGTGGCGCGGCGGTAGTCCTCGGTGATCCGGCCGATCGCGGCGGCCTGGGCCTTGGCCCGGCCGAAGACCTTGAGGGTGGGCAGGCCGGCCACCACGTCGAGGAAGTGGTGGGAGAGCCGGGACAGGCCGGCGAACTGGCGGTCGGTGCGGGCCTGGGTGGCGTAGCCGATCAGGATCATGAACAGCGGGATCAGCGGCAGCGTCACGCAGATGATCGCGGCGGACTCCCAGTCGGCGCCGAGGATCCGGGCCAGCACCACCAGCGGGACGACCACGGCGAGCGCCAGTTGCGGCAGGTAGCGGGCGAAGTAGTCGTCGAGGGCGTCGACGCCGCGGGTGGCGAGGGTGGCCAGCTCGCCGGTGCGGCGGCCGGTCAGGTAGCCGGGGCCGAGCGCGGTGGCGTGGTCGAGCAGGCGGCGGCGCAGGGTGGACTTGACGGTGGCGACCGAGCGGTGGGCGGTGAGTTCGGTCAGCCAGGCGACCACCGCCCGGCCGACGGTGACGGCGGCGAGGCCGAGCAGCGGCCCCCACAGCGGGGACTGGCCGCGCTGGAAGGCCCGCACCACCAGGTCGGCGATCAGCGCGGCCTGGGCGACCAGCAGGGCCGCGCCCACCCCGCCGAGCAGCACGGAGCCGGCGAGGAAGGCGCGGGTGGTGCGGGCGTACGCCAGCAGCCGGGGGTCGATCGGACGCATCCGCTGCTGGCGTTCCATCAGGTGTGCTCCTGCGACGGCGGGTCAGTGGTGGGCGGCGGCGGGGATGTGCTGGACGCCGATCCGGCGGCGGAAGACCCAGTACGTCCAGCCCTGGTAGAGCAGCACCAGCGGGGTGAAGATCACCGCGACGATCGTCATCACCTTGAGCGTGTAGGGCGAGGACGAGGAGTTGCTGACGGTCAGCGACCAGGCGTCGTTCAGGGTGGAGGGCATCACGTCGGGGAACAGCGACAGGAACAGCATGCCGACGGCGGCGGCGATGGTCACACCGCTGAAGCCGAACGCCCAGCCTTCGCGGCCCACCTGGTTGGCGCCGAGCGCGGCGACCAGGGCGAGCACCGCGACGATCAGCGCGGCCAGGCTCCAGCCGTTGCCGGTGTGGACCTGGGTCCAGATCAGGAAGGCCGCCGCGAGGGCCGCGGTGACCAGGCCGAGGACGGTGGCCTGGACCCGGGCCCGGTGCCGGATGTCGCCGGTGGTCTTCAGCGCGGTGAACACCGCGCCGTGGAAGGTGAACAGCGCCAGGGTGGTGAGGCCGCCGAGCAGCGCGTACGGGTTGAGCAGGTCCCAGAAGGTGCCGACGTAGTTCTTGTCCTGGTCGATGGCGACGCCGCGGACGATGTTGCCGAAGGCGACGCCCCACAGGAAGGCGGGCAGCAGGGAGGTCCAGAAGATGGCGAGTTCCCAGTTGCGCTGCCAGCGCTCGCCGTCGCGCTGGTGCCGGTACTCGAAGGAGACGCCGCGGACGATCAGGCAGACCAGGATGATCAGCAGCGGGACGAAGAAGCCGCTGAACAGGGTGGCGTACCAGTCGGGGAAGGCCGCGAAGGTGGCGCCGCCGGCGGTGAGCAGCCACACCTCGTTGCCGTCCCAGACCGGGCCGATGGTGTTGATCAGGACGCGGCGTTCGGCGGTGTTGCGGGCCAGCAGCCGGGTGAGGATGCCGACGCCGAAGTCGAAGCCCTCCAGGAAGAAGTAGCCGATCCACAGGACGGCGATCAGGATGAACCAGAAGTCTTGCAGGTGCATGTGATCCGTCCTCAGTACGCGAAGGCGAGCGGCTGGTCGGAGTCCTCGTCCGAGGGGCCGCGCAGGGTCGGGTCCTTGGCGGGCGGCTTCTCGTCCGTGTTCGGCCCGGCGGCGGCGTACTTGGCGAGCAGCTTGACCTCGATCACGGCGAGGATCGCGTACAGGGCGGTCAGCGTGACCAGGCCGAGCACCTGGGTGCCGACGCTGACGTTGGGGGAGACCGCGTCGCGGGTGCGCATCAGGCCGAACACCACCCAGGGCTGGCGGCCCATCTCGGTGAAGATCCAGCCGAAGCTGTTGGCGACCAGCGGGAAGCCCATGGTGAGGATGCCGATCCGCCAGCTCCACCGGGTGAAGAAGACGTTCATCTCACGGTTCCTGGTGAGCATCAGCTTCGGCGGCTCGTCCTCGCCGGTGCGGTGCTCGGGGGCCAGCCAGAACTTGCGGCGGGTGGTCCACAGGCCGATCAGCGCGGCGACGAAGGACGTCATGCCGAAGCCGATCATCAGCCGGAATCCCCAGTAGGTGACGAAGATGTTGGGGATGTAGTCGGTGGGCTGTCCGCCGTGCTGGGCGGCCTCGGCGGCGGCGATGTCGTTGATGCCGGGGACTTCGGACGAGAAGTCGTTGTGCGCGAGGAAGGAGAGTATTCCGGGGATCTCCAGGGCGACCGAGTTGTGGCCCTTGGAGACGTCGCCGACGGCGAACACCGAGAACGGGGCGGGGGCCTGGGTGTCCCAGAGCGCCTCGGCGGCGGCCATCTTCATCGGCTGCTGCTCGAACATCACCTTGCCGAGGGTGTCGCCGCTGATCGCGGTGCCGAGGCCGGCGACCACGGCGATGGCCAGGCCGAAGCGCAGCGAGGTGCGCATCGCGGCGGTCTTACGGCGGTCCGTCTCCTTGCCCCGCTTGGCGCGCCACAGGTGGTAGCTGGCGATGCCGACCACGAAGGCGGCGCCGGTGAGGAAGGCGGCGGTGAGGGTGTGGAAGACCTGCACCAGCGTGGTGTTCTGGGTCAGCACCCGGACGATGTCGGTGAGCTGGGCCTTGCCGGTGACGGGGTCGATCCGGTAGCCGACCGGGTGCTGCATCCAGGAGTTGGCGGCCAGGATGAAGTACGCGGACAGCGCGGTGCCGATCGCCACCATCCAGATGCACGCGAGGTGGATCTTCTTCGGCAGCTTGTCCCAGCCGAAGATCCACAGTCCGATGAAGGTCGACTCGAAGAAGAAGGCGATCAGCGCCTCCATCGCCAGCGGGGCGCCGAACACGTCGCCGACGAAGCGGGAGTAGTCGGACCAGTTCATGCCGAACTGGAACTCCTGGACGATGCCGGTGACCACGCCCATGGCGATGTTGATCAGGAAGAGCTTGCCCCAGAACTTGGTGGCGTGGAAGTACTTCTCCTTGCCCGTACGCACCCACGCGGTCTGCAGGCAGGCCACGATCGAGGCCAGGCTGATGGTGAGCGGGACGAAGAGGAAGTGGTAGACGGTGGTGATGCCGAACTGCCATCGCGAGATGGTCTCGTGAGCGACTGCTAGGTCCACTGCGCCCTCTCTCACAGGATGTGCATACCGGACAAAAAGCATATTTAGCACGCGACCGCGCCGAACCTGCCCAAGCTTGTCCGCTTGTGAACGTGAACACGTTCACAAGGAGCAGTATCCATGATGCTTATCAGTGCATATGCACGGGGGGGTGTTCTCCGACGAGTCAAATGATCCGCCGCCCGTTCGGGCCCCCACAAGCCGCCGCCGGGAGGCGTCGCTGTACCGAACGGCGCTTGACACCGATCGCGCTGACGACACATCAGCACAGGTCAGCGCTGGTGCGGCAGGACCACCCTGAAGGCCGCGCCGTCGCCCGGCGCGGTGTGCAGGGTCAGCTCACCGCCGTGCGCGACCACCAGCGCGGAGGCGATCGCCAGCCCCAGACCCGATCCCCCGCCCTCGCCCGCCCGCCGGGCCCGCGAGGCGTCCACCCGGTAGAAGCGCTCGAACACCAGCGCGGCCTGATCCTCCGTCATGCCGGGCCCCTGGTCGGCGACTTCCAACAGGCACTCGCCGTTCAGCCGGCCCACCCCGATCCGCACCGCGGTGCCCGCCGGGGTGTGCTTGACCGCGTTGCCCACCAGGTTGGTCACCACCTGGCGCAGCCGGGCCTCGTCGCCGAGCACCGGCGCGGGCTGCGGGGCGCCCTCGCCGCGCGGGCCGGTCAACGCCACCGGCCGGCCCGGGTCCAGCGCGGTCAGGTCGTGCAGGGCGTCCGCGGCCAGCGTCCGCAGGTCCATCGGGGCGAGGTTCAGCGGGCGCTCCTCGTCCAGCCGGGCCAGCATCAGCAGGTCCTCCACCAGGCCGCCGAGGCGCACCGCCTCCGACTCGATCCGGTCCATCGCCCGGTCCACGTCGTCCAGCGCGCCCATCCGGTGCAGCTCGGCGAAGCCGCGGATGCCCGCCAGCGGGGTGCGCAGCTCGTGCGAGGCGTCCGCGACGAAGCGGCGCATCCGGCGCTCGGAGGCGGCCCGGTCGGCGAACGCCGTCTCGATGTCGGTGAGCATCCGGTTCAGCGCCGCCGACAGCCGGCCCACCTCGGTGCGGGCCGGCAGCTCCGGCATCCGGTGCGACAGGTCGCCGTCGGCGATCCGCTGCGCGCCCGCCTCCAGTTGGCGCAGCGGCCGCAGCCCGGCCCGCACCGCGATCGCGCCCAGGCCGGCCAGGCCCGCCAGGACCGCTCCGCCGATGGTGAAGAAGGTGGTGCGCAGGTGCGTGATGGTGGACTGCACGTCGTCCATCGGCACCGCGACCTGCACGAACCGCGGCGACCCGAAGTCGCCGGCGGCGGTGCGCTGCAGCGGCAGCACCAGCGAGCGCCACTCGCTGCCGCGCGGCACCTTCTCGGTGAACGGCTCGCCCTCCCGGCGGGTCAGCGCGGCGGCGGTCAGCGCCGGCAGCTGCGGGGCCGGCTCGGAGTCGGTCAGCGGCTGGCGCAGCACCGACAGCACGGTGCCGTCCGCGGCCAGGTAGCGCACCACGTACTCGCTGGGCAGCGTCTGGCCGGTGCGGCGGCTCAGCGTCTGCGGGCTGAACACCGACACCTGGGACTGCTGCCGGGACGGCGCGCGCCGCGACAGCGGCTCGGCGTACCGCTCCAGCTGCTGGTCGGTGCGCTCCACCAGCTGGCTGCGGACGGTGCCGAGCACCCAGGTGTCACTGACCACCAGGCCGGTGGTGACCAGCAGCAGCGCCAGCACCAGCAGCCGGACCCGCAGCGAGAACCGCGCCATCAGCCGTTCGGCGGGCGGCGCAGGGCGTAGCCGATGCCGCGCACCGTGTGGATCAGCTTGGGGCCGTGCACCGGACCGGAGTCGAGCTTGCGGCGCAGGTAGGAGATGTACGACTCGACGATGGACAGGTCGCCGCCGAAGTCGTAGGCCCACACGTGGTCGAGGATCTGCGCCTTGGAGACCACCCGGCCGACGTTGGCCATCAGGTAGTGCAGCAGCTTGAACTCGGTGGGGGAGAGCGAGACCGGGACGCCGCCGCGGGTGACCTCGTGCGCGGTCGGATCCAGGGTGAGGTCGGCCACCACCAGGCGGCCGTCGTCGGCGGGGCCGCCGGCCCGGCGCAGGATCGCCCGGATCCGGGCGATCAGCTCCTCCAGGCTGAACGGCTTGGTGACGTAGTCGTCGGCGCCGACGGCCAGGCCCTGGACCTTGTCGCCGGTGCCGTCCTTGGCGGTCAGGAACAGCACCGGGACGTGCTCGGGGCTGCCCGGCCACTGGGTCTGGTCGCGCAGCCGCTGGACGACGGTGAAGCCGTCCAGGTCGGGCAGCATCACGTCGAGCACCACCAGGTCGGGGCGCTCCGCGGCGACCGCGTCCAACGCCTCCTGGCCGGTGGCGGCGGAGGCCACCCGGAAACCGGAGAACCGCAGGCTGGCCGACAGCAGCTCGCGGATGTTGGGCTCGTCGTCCACCACCAGCAGGAACGGTTCACCGCCCGCCGGGGCCGCCGCGGACGGGCTCGACTGCACTGCGCCTGACACGATCTTGCTCCGCCTCCCGGCCGGGACGAATGAGGCCGGCCCGGGCGGTTTCCGGGACGGTCGGACGAGCTCCGCCGGGCGCACCCGACCGAACATCGTCAGACAGACCCTAGCCCGGGCAGGCTACGTCAAGTGAATGAAGGGTTGATCGGTCATCCGCCCGTAGTCGAACCGGTACCGGATCCGCCGCCCTGACCGCCCTGGCCGCCGCGGCCGCCGAAGCCGCCCGCGCCGCCCTCGGTGAGCTGGGTGGCGCTGTAGGAGCCGTCGGCGCCCTTGCTGCCCAGCACGGTGACGCTCTGGCCGGGCTGCAGGTCGCCGACCTTGCCCTCCTTGGTCGTGGTGACCTTGGTGGAGTCGCCGGTGGTGACCTTCACGGTGTTCCCGTTGGCGTCGGTCAGGTAGACGGTGCTGCCGTCCACCGACTTGACGGTGCCGCGGGTGAAGCCGCCGCCGCCCGGGAACTGGCCGCCGCCGGGCAGCTGACCGCCCTGGCCGCCGCCGTAGCCGCCCTGGCCGCCGCTGCGACGGCCGCCGTTCTGCTGGCCGCCCGGGTACTGGCCGCCGGAGGCGCGGGCGGCGCCGTTGCCGCCGCTGTTGTCGCCCTTCTGGTACCAGACGCCGCCGGCGAAGGACAGCACGGCGATCAGCCCGCCGGAGAGCACCAGGGTGGGCCAGGGGAGCTTGCGGCGCGGCGGCGCGGCCAGCTCGGCGGTGATGTCGCGGGCGTCCGGCGCGGTGGCCAGCAGCTCCTGCTCGTCCGACATGAAAGGGCTCCTTCTACTCGTGCCGGAGGGCGTCGATGGGGCGCAGCGAGGCGGCCCGGTTGGCGGGGTAGCTGCCGAAGAACAGGCCGATGGCGACGGCGATGGCGAACGCGCCGAGCACCGACTCGGGGATCACCACCGGCTTGATGCCGACCACCGAGAAGTGCGAGCCGACGATCCCGGCGAGCACGCCGAGGCCGGCGCCGATCACCGACAGCAGGGTGGACTCGGCGAGGAACTGGCCGAGGATGACCGCGCGGGGCGCGCCGAGCGCCTTGCGGATGCCGATCTCCCTGGTCCGCTCGGTGACGGTGACCAGCATGATGTTGGTGATGCCGATGCCGCCGACCAGCAGCGAGATCGCGGCGACCGCGCCGAGCAGCACCGTGAAGGTCTTGGTGGTGGACTCGCGGGCGCTCAGCAGCGAGGTCTGGTTGCTGATCCGGAAGTCGACCTTGGCGGGGTCCTTGACGGCGTGGGTGCCCATCAGGATCCGGGTGATGTCGGCCTGCGCCTCGGCGGTGGTGTCGGCGGAGGACGCCTGCACCAGGATCTGGTTGACCGAGCCGAAGCCGGTGAACGCGTTCTGCACGGTCGGCAGCGGGGCGATCACCACGTCGTCGGGGTCGTTGAAGCCGGTGGAGCCCTTGGTGGTGAGCACGCCGGTCACGGTGAACGGGGTGCCGCCGATGGTGATCTTCTTGCCGATCGGGTCCTCGGCGGCGAACAACTCCTTCGCCGTGGTGGAGCCGAGCACCGCGACCTTGCGGGAGTTCAGCACGTCGTCGGCGGAGAAGTAGTCGCCGCGGGCGATCTTCTGGTTGGCGGTCTCGAAGTACGTCGGGTAGGTGCCGACGATCTGGCCGGGCTGGTACGAGATGTTCCCGTACAGCGCGGTGCCGCTGGTGGTGACCACCGGGGCGACCGACTTGACGGCCGGGGCGTCGGTGGCCGAGGCCAGCGCCTTGGCGTCCTCCACGGTGAGCTTCTTGGCGGCGGTGGCGGAGCCGCGGGAGGCCGAGGAGGAGACGGTCAGCGAGTTGGTGCCCAGCGAGGTGATGGACTCCTTCACCGCCACCGAGGAGCCGTTGCCGACCGCGAGCAGCAGGATCACCGAGGCCACGCCGATCAGCACGCCGAGCATGGTCAGCGCGGAGCGGACCTTGTTGGCGGCCAGGCCGCCGACCGCGAAGCGGATCATCTGCCAGGCGATCACGCGACCACCTCCGCGGCCAGGGCCGGCGGCGGCCCGTCGACGGGGGCCTGCCGGACGTCGGAGACGATCGCGCCGTCGACCAGCCGGACCACCCGCTTGGCGTGCCGGGCCACCTCGTCCTCGTGGGTGATCACCACCACGGTGCGGCCGCGCGCGTTGAGGCCGTCGATGATGCCCAGCACCTCCTCGGTGGAGCGGCTGTCGAGGTTGCCGGTGGGCTCGTCGGCGAGCAGCATCGCGGGCGCGGTGACCAGGGCACGGGCCACCGCGACGCGCTGCTGCTGGCCGCCGGAGAGCTGGTTGGGCTTGTGCCCGGCCCGCTCGGCCAGACCGACCAGGGTGAGCGCGGCCAGCGCCCGGCGGCGCCGCTCGCCCGCCTTCACGCCCGCGTAGGCGAGCGGCAGTTCGACCTGGGCGAGGGCGGTGGTGCGCGGCACCAGGTTGAACGACTGGAACACGAAGCCGATCTTGCGGTTGCGGACCAGGGCGAGCTGGCCCTCGTCGAGGTGGCCGACGTCGGTGCCGTCCAGCAGGTAGCGGCCGGCGGTGGGCACGTCCAGGCAGCCGAGGATGTTCATCAGGGTGGACTTGCCGGAGCCGGAGGAGCCCATCACCGCCACGTAGTCGCCCTCGGCGATGTCCAGGTCGACGCCGAGCGGCGCGCCGTCCGGGTCGAGCGGGCCGCGCAGGGCGTGCACGACGGCGTCGCCGTGGCCGTAGGACTTGGTGACCCGGCGGATCTGGATCACCGGGGGCTTGCCGCCGCTCATCCGCGCGTGCCCCCGCCGCCGTTGCCGCCGCCGCTGCGGCCGCCGCCCCCACCGCCGTAGCCGCCGGTGCCGCCGCCGAACCCGCCGCCGCCGTTCAGGCCGGGGAAGCTGCCGGACGGGAAGCCGTTGCCGGTGCCCGCGGTGGTGGCGGTCAGCTCGACCTTCTCGCCCTCGGTGAGGCCGTCGGTGACCTGCACGGTGCTGTCGCCCTCGATGCCGACGGTCACCTGCACCCGCTCGGTGGAGCCGTCCTCGTGCTGCACGGTCGCGGTGCGGGTGGCGCCGGTGCCCTGCAGCGCCGCGGTGGGCACCGACAGGGCGTTCTCGGCGGAGCCGGTGATCACCGAGATGGTGGCGCTCAGCCCGGTGCGCAGCGCGGAGGTGTCGCCGGTGATCTGCAGCGTCGCGCCGTACTGCACGGCGCCGTTGGTGGAGCTGGAGGGCAGCGAGCTGACCGACAGCACGGTGGCGTCGAGCTTGGTGTCGGACTGCGCGTTCAGGGCGACGGTCGCCGTCTGGCCCTTCTTCAGCTTCAGCGAGTCCAGCTCGGAGAAGTTCGCGGTGACCTCCATCCCGGAGGGGTTGGTCAGCACCACGAAGCCGGTCGGGGTGGTGCTCGAACTGCCGCTTCCGGTACCGCTCTTGGCGCTCGTCGAGGAACCGCCGGAGCTGCCGGAACCGCTGGAGCCGGCGCCGGAGACGGTGTCGCCGACCTTGCCGGAGACCGAGGCGACGGTGCCGTCGGTGGTGGCGGTCAGCGTGGTGCCGGCCAGCGCGGTCTTCGCGTTGGTCAGCGTGTTCTGCGCGTTGTCGACCTGCTGCTGGGCCTGGGCGACCTGTGCCTGGTCGACCTTCACGGTGGTCGTGGTGGTCGGCTGCGGGGTGGACGCGGCGGCCGCGCCGGCACCGCCGCGGCCGGACGAGCCTCCGGAGCCGCCCGAACCCGAACCGCCCGAGCCGGTGCCGGGGACGGTGGTGGTGACCGTCTCGCCGGCCTCGGCCTTGGTCAGGTTGGCCTCGGCCGCGGTCAGCGCGGACTGCGCCTGGTCGACCTGCTGCTGGGCGGTGGTGGTGTCGACGGTGGCGAGCACCTGGCCCTTCTTCACCGCGTCGCCGACCGCGACCTTCACCGCGGTCAGCCTGCCGCCGGTGACGAAGTCCTGGCCGGCGTCGGAGGGCGAGAACAGCGTGCCCGATCCGGACACGGTGGCCTGGACCGTGCCCTTGGCGACCGTGGCCGTCCGGACCTTCGACCCGGTGGCGGCCTTGCCGGTCCCACCGTCCAGGGTGGTGTACGCCAGCGCGACCCCGCCCAGCAGGGCCACGCCGAGCGCGGAGTTGACGAGGACGGCACCACGCCGTCGCGGAAGCACCTTCATGGCGCAGAAGCATCGCCCGGGGCTCTTGCGCCCCCCTGTGCGGCACCTGGCAACGGGCTGGGAGCGTCACTCCGGACGAATCGGCACACACCACCCGGCGGTTGCCCGCCGGATGCCCGGCGGGCAACCAGCTCTTGACCGGACTCCCAGAAACCTCCCAGCGAAGTCCCGTCCCCGGTTCACCCGTTCACGGCGGTCAGTCCCTCAGCCTCCCGGCGAAGTGGTCGAGGTAGGCCTGCATGTCGAAGTGCCCGTGCCCGGAGAGCGCGAACACGATCGCCTTCGACTCGCCGGTCTCCCGGCAGGCCAGCGCCTCGTCGATCGCCGCCCGCACCGCGTGGGTGGACTCCGGGGCCGGGACGATGCCCTCGGCGCGGGCGAACGCCACCCCGGCCTCGAAGCAGGCGGTCTGCGGCACCGCCACGGCCTCCACCAGGCCGAGCTCCTTGAGGTGGCTGACGATCGGCGACATGCCGTGGTAGCGCAGCCCGCCGGCGTGGATGGCGGGCGGGGTGAAGGCGTGCCCGAGGGTGTGCATCTTCATCAGCGGGGTGGTGCCGGCGGTGTCGCCGAAGTCGTAGTCGTAGCGTCCCCGGGTCAGCGACGGGCAGGACGCCGGCTCCACCGCGACCGCCCGCACCGCCCGGCGGCCCGCCAACTGCTCGCCGAGGAACGGGAAGGCGAGCCCGCCGAAGTTGGAGCCGCCGCCGGCCGCGCCGATCACCACGTCCGGGTAGTCGTCGAGGCGGGCGAACTGGGCGAGCGCCTCCTGCCCGATCACGGTCTGGTGCAGCAGCACGTGGTTGAGCACCGAGCCGAGCGCGTACTTGGCCCGCCCGGCGGAGCGCGCCACCGACTCGACCGCCTCGGAGATCGCCAGCCCGAGGCTGCCGGTGGCCGCCGGGTCGTCGCCGAGCGCGGCCCGCCCGGCGTCGGTCAGCTCGGAGGGGGAGGCGTGCACCCGTGCGCCGTAGGTCTCCATCAGGGCCCGCCGGTAGGGCTTCTGGTCGTGGGAGACCCGGACCATGAAGACCTCGCAGTCCAGCTCCAGGAACGAGCAGGCGAGGCCCAGCGCGCTGCCCCACTGCCCGGCGCCGGTCTCGGTGACCAGCCGGGTCACGCCGGCCCGCTTGTTGTAGTACGCCTGCGCGAGCGCGGTGTTGAGCTTGTGCGAGCCGGTCGGGTTGCCGCCTTCATACTTGTAGTAGATCCGGGCGGGGGTGCCGAGGGCCCGCTCCAGGCGGTCGGCGCGCACCAGCGGGGCGGGCCGCCAGCGGCGGTACAGGTCGAGGACCGGGCCGGGGATGTCGACCTCGCGGGGGCCGCCGAGCTCCTGGGCGGCGAGTTCAGCGGTGAACAGCGGTGCGAGGTCCTCGGCGGTGACCGGCTCCCCGGTGCCGGGGTGCAGCATCGGCGGGACCGGCTCGGGCAGGTCCGGGAGGATGTTGTACCAGCTGGTGGGCGTGGGATCGGCGTGCTGCTGGCTCATCCGGGCTCTCCCTGCGGTGCGGTCGCTGCCGCCGGGAGTCCTTCCACGCCGACGGGGCGGACAACCGTGTCGCCCGCCCCACCTGCCGACGTGTCGTCAGATCTCCTTGCGGAACGCCTCCGCGGCCCCCAGGAACAGGTCGTTGCCCTGGACCTCGCCGATCGAGACGCGGACGCCCTCGCCGGGGAACGGGCGGACCACCACGCCGGCCTCGGCGCAGGCGGCGGCGAAGTCGAGGGTGCGCTCGCCGAGGCGCAGCCAGACGAAGTTGGCCTCGGAGTCGACCACGGTCCAGCCCTGGGCGCGCAGCGCGGCGGTCACCCGGACGCGCTCGGCGACCAGCGCCTCCACCCGCTCCAGCAGGGCGTCCTCGGCGCGCAGCGAGGCGACCGCGGCGTCCTGGGCGAGCTGGCTGACGCCGAACGGGACGGCGGTCTTGCGCAGCGCGCCGGCGACCTGCTCGTGGCCGACGGCGAAGCCGACCCGCAGGCCGGCCAGGCCGTAGGCCTTGGAGAAGGTGCGCAGGACGCAGACGTTGGGGCGGTCGCGGTACAGCTCGATGCCGTCCGGGACGTCCTCGTCGCGGATGAACTCGCGGTAGGCCTCGTCGAGGACGATCAGGATGTGCGCGGGCACGGCGTCCAGGAAGCGGACCAGTTCCTCGCGGTGCAGGGCGGCGCCGGTCGGGTTGTTGGGGTTGCAGACGAAGATCAGCCGGGTCCGGTCGGTGATCGCGGCGAGCATCGCGTCGAGGTCGTGGGCCTCGTCGGCGGTGAGCGGGACGGGCACCGGGGTGGCGCCGGCGATCCGGGTGATGATCGGGTAGGCCTCGAACGAGCGCCAGGCGAAGATCACTTCGTCGCCCTCGCCGGCGGTGGCGAGCACCAGGGACTGGGCGACGCCGACCGAGCCGGTGCCGGTGGCGATGTGCTCGGCGGGGACGCCGAAGCGCTGCGCGAGTTCGGCGGTGAGCCCGCCGACGGCCATGTCCGGGTAGCGGTTGAAGTCGCCGGCGGCGGCGACCGCGGCCTCCAGTACGCCGGGCAGCGGCGGGTAGGGGTTCTCGTTGGAGGACAGCTTGTAGGAGTCCGCGCCGGCGGGCTTTCCGGGCTTGTAGCTGGGAATGCCGTCCAGGCTCGGCCGCAGGCGCGGGCCGTGTTCACGCTGAACCACGGGGTTCTCCGTTTCTCTTTCTCGGCGGTGGTGCCGATCGCTCCCCGGTCGGGTGCCGTGAACGATACCGACCGCCCCTCACCCGTCAGGGTGAGATGCTCGTCCGGGTTACGGGTGCAGATCAGCCATTCTGCCGGGTTCCTTTGGCACATGTCAGAGGTATTGAGGCGGGAAAACCACGGGTATCGAAGGGTGCACCCGGGTGGCAGTCATGGAGAAACGTATCTGCGACGCAGGGTGGCGAACCGGTCACAGAATGCCGCGATGCGCCATACGATCGGTCCGCCATGACAGCAGCAGCCAATCAGAACGGTCGCCGAGCCACCGCCTCACGGCGCCTGGAACGGGCAGGCATCCGGGACGTCGCGGCGGCCGCCGGAGTCTCCATCACCACGGTCTCGGACGCCCTCAACGGGAAGGGCCGCCTCCCCGACGAGACCCGGAGCCGGGTCCGCGAGGTCGCCGAGCGCCTCGGCTACCGACCCTCCGCCGCCGCCCGGACGTTGCGCACCGGCCGGTCCGGCCTGATCGGACTGACCGTCACCACCTACGGCGAAGAGCCGTTCACCTTCACCGAGTTCGCCTACTTCGCGGAGATGGCGCGGGCCGCCACCAGCGCCGCGCTCGGGCGCGGCTACGCCCTGGTGGTGCTGCCCGCGTCCTCCCGGCACGACGTGTGGAGCAACATCGCGCTGGACGGCACGGTGGTGATCGACCCGCCCGACCAGGACCCGCTGGTCACCGAGCTGTACCGGTCCGGGGTGCCGGTGGTCTCCGACGGCAAGCCCGGCAACTGCCCGGTCACCGCCTGGGTGGACAACGACCACGAGGCGGCGGTGCTCGGCATCCTGGAGCACCTGAGCGAGGCCGGCGCCCGCCGGATCGGCCTGCTCACCGGCACCTCCACCGACACCTACACCCGGCTGTCCACCGAGGCGTACCTCGCCTGGTGCGACCGGGTCGGCCAGGAGCCGGTGTACGAGGCCTACCCGGCGCACGACCCGGCCGCCGGGGCGGTCGCCGCCGACCGGCTGCTGGCCCGCCCGGACCGGCCGGACGCGGTGTACGGGCTGTTCGACCCGAACGGCACCGACCTGCTGGCCGCCGCCCGCCGCTACGGCCTGCGGGTTCCGGAGGACCTGCTGCTGGTGTGCTGCTCGGAGTCCGACGTCTACGCCAACACCGAACCGCCGATCACCACCCTGTCGCTGAAACCCCGTCGGATCGGCACCACCGTGGTCAACCTGCTGATCGACGCGATCGAAGGAGTCGACGCGGGGTCGGGTTCGGTGCCCGGGCGGCTGTTCCCGCCGCGCTACCGCACCGCCGGCACCGGCCCGCCGCCCGGCACCCTGATGCCCACCGAGCTGATCGTGCGGGCCTCCTCGCAGCGCCGCAGCCCGCGCACCACCATCAGTCCGCCCCGTCCGCCGGGCGAGGTGTGAGCCCGCACCGCCCGCGCTCGCCACTGGTCCGGACCACCCCGGACCGGGGCAGACCGGGCGGCCGACCCGCCGCCCGGCGGGTCAACGGGGAAAACGGATACCGACCAGGTGAGGACGGCGGGAGAGTGCGCTTCCTATGATGGGCGAATGACACCCGAGGACCTCTTCCGCGAACCCGAGCACCCACACTCGGGCGACCGCTCCCGCCAGGACCTCGACGTGCTCCCGCAAGGCTCCTGGTTCGAGCCGGCCGCACCCTCCGGCTACCAGTACGAGGACACCCACAGCACCTACGGCGGCGCCCACTACCTGGAGCAGCACTGGGCCCCCGCCGGGCAGTTCGGCGACAGCGCGCCCGTTCCCGGGCACTACGCCCCCACCGGGGCGGCCCCGCACGAGGACCCGCCGACCATCGAGCTCGGCCCGCCGATCGAGGTGGCGCCCGTCGTCGAGGTGCACTTCCCGTACCCGCAGCCCGAGCCCGGCGAGGGCCCCGGCCCGCTGTTCGTCATCGGCGACGTGCACGGCTACCTCGACGAACTGCTCGCCGCGCTGCACCAGCAGGGCCTGATCGACGCCGAGGGCCACTGGTCGGCCGGCCGCTCCCGGGTCTGGTTCCTCGGCGACTTCACCGACCGCGGCCCGGACGGCATCGGCGTCATCGACCTGGTGATGCAGCTGGCCGCCGAGGCGGCCGCCGCCGGCGGCTACTGCCGCGCCCTGATGGGCAATCACGAACTGCTGTTCCTGGGCGCCGCCCGGTACGGCGACGAGGCCGTCCAGTCCACCGCCGGCACCGCCTCGTTCCTGGCCGCCTGGCGGCTCAACGGCGGCCAGCAGCACGACCTGGAGCGCCTGCAGCCGCACCACATCAGCTGGCTGTCCCGGCTGCCCGCGATGGCGCTGGAGGACGGCCACCTGCTGCTGCACTCCGACACCACCGCGTACCTGGAGTACGGCGAGACCATCGCCGACGTCAACGACGCCGTGCACGCGCTGCTCGCCGACGAGGGCATCGACGAATGGTGGGACGCCTTCCGCAAGTTCACCAAGCGGTTCGCGTTCCGCGGCCAGGCCGGCACCATGGCCGCGCAGGAGCTGCTCGCCATGTACGGCGGCTACCGGGTGGTGCACGGCCACAGCCCGATCCCGTACCTGACCGGCGAGCACCCGGAGGACGGCACCCCGCCGCACGTGCCCGGCCCGTACATCTACGCCGACGAGCTGGCCATCGCGATGGACGGCGGCGTCACCATGGACGGTCGGCTGCTGGTCGCCCGGCTGCCGCTGAACTGACGCTTCCTTGAACAACTGATCGACGGCGCAAGGGGACTGAGCGCACCGAAGTTCCGGAAAGAGCCTGTCGGCGCGCTCCCGCGCACCCCTACCATCGAGGCCTGCGACTTCCGTCCACCTCGCGGAACGGGGTACCCATGAGCCACCCGCCGCGCCTGCTCGCCGAGGACCGCGCCGACTTCGACCGGCTGCTCGACGAAGCCCTGCGCGACCCCGCCGTCCGGCAGGCCCTGGCCGAGCCCGGCGTGCACCTCAACACCGAACAGCTCCGCACCAGGGTCCTCGCGGAGGCCGAGACCGTCGCCGCGCCCGCGGCCGCCGAGTACGCCCACTACCTGGAACTGCGTGCCGCGGCCGCCGAGCAGCGCCCGGACAGCGCGCCACCGGTCGTCGGCGCCGGGCTGCTCCCCGCGCTGACGGTGCTGACGCCGCTGCTGGCCGGGTCCACGGGGCTGATCCTGCTGGTGCTCGGCTGGCTGCTGCGGGTCACCGCGCCCGGCCTGGCGTTCGGGCGCGCCGCCGTCACCGCCGGGCTGCTCGCGCTGGCCGTCGCCGCCGCCGCGCTGCTGATCGGCGGCGCCGGGCTGATCCTCACCGCGCGCCGCGGCGCCGCCCGGTCCGCCGGCGCGGACCCGTACCAGCAGGCCGAACTGGCCGCGGCCCGGGCCGCCTGGCACACCGCGCTGCGCGACCGCGCCCTGCTGCCCTGGCTGCTCGCCCACCACACCGCCACCCCCGGCACCGGCGTCCCGCGCCCCCGGACCTCCCCGCCCGACCTGCACAGCCCCGGCTACAGCCGGGCCGGGTACGGCAGCCCCGGGTTCACCAGCCCCGGCGCGGACGGCCTGACGGGCGATCAGGGACGTCCGCGCCCGGCCGGGTTCACCGGCCCCGGCCACAGCAGCCCGGACTTCACCGGCCCCGGCCCCGAAGGCCTGACCGACGACCAGGGCCGCAAGCGCAGCGACGGCCCCCGTTTCACCAGCCCCGGCCCGGAACACCTCACCGACGCCGACGGCCGGCCCCGTCCCGACGGCCCGCGCTACACCGCACCCGACTTCACCAGCCCCGGCCGCAAGGGCCTGACGGACGATCAGGGCCGCTCACGCCCGGCCGGGTTCACCAGCCCGGGCCACCACAGCCCGGACTTCACCAGCCCCGGGCCCGAAGGCCTGACGGACGACCGGGGCCGCAGGCGCACGGACGGCCCCGGCTTCACCAGCCCCGGCCCCGAGCAGCTCACCGACGCCGACGGCCGGCCCCGCCCCGACGGCCCGCGCTACACCGCACCCGACTTCACCAGCCCCGGGCCGGAGGGTCTGACGGACGGCCGTGGCCGCCCCCGCCCGGCCGGCGGCGCCCCGGACCCCCGGGCCGATGCCGAGGACCACGGCCAGGACGACGACTGACCGGATCAGCCCCGTGATCGACGAGTTGGACCTGGCCCTGGTCGACGCCCTGCGGGTCGACCCGCGGGCGCGTTGGCCCGGCCGGCCGCGCCGCTCGGGGTCGGCCCGGCTGACTGCCGACGGGGACGTCTGGGTGACGTGCTGTGACGTGCTACCCGTCCGCGGACCGGATCGGCCGGGGCCTGACCGCCCTCGTCCAGGTCGGCTGCCCCGCCGACCGGTGACCGCCGTCGCCGCCCACGACCACGACGCGCTGACGGCGTACCTGCTCCGTTCCTGGCGTCCTGCGCACCCGCACCCCGGCCTGGTGGAGCGCACCGTGGTCGAGGGCAGCCGGTTCAGCAGCGGCGCCCTGGACCCGGCGCAGCGCGGCCGCCGTCGCGGCCCCGTCCGGGCGGCCCGGCCGACCGGTCGCGGAGCGGCGGATCGAGCAGGACCTGGCCCTGATCCGGGCGCTCGGCGCCGACGGCCGGATGCCGTACGGGGCGCTCGCCCCCGCACCGGCCCGCCCGCGCCACGGTGCACCGCCGGCTCGCCGAGCTGCGCGAATCGGGCCGGCGGTGCTGCGCTGCGACGCCTCGCCCCGGGTCACCGGGTACCCGCTGGGCGCGACGCTTCGGCTGGACGTCCCCGGCCGCGCTGCCGCAGACCCGGATGTGCGCGACCACCGTCGGCCCCGCCCACCTGGTGGTCCACCTGATCGCCCCCGGCTGCCGGAGCTGCATCGGATCGAGCAGGAGCCGGCGCTGCGCTTCCCGGCCGTGCGCGTCCTCGACCGCCACCCGACCCTGCGCGCGCCCAAGCCGGTCGGCCACCTGCTCACTGCCGACGGCCGGCGCACCGGGTACGTCCCGATCGCACCCTGACGCCCCGTCAGCCCGTCGCCCGGCCGAGCGCCAGCGCCGCCAGCAGGGCCGCCGCGTCGCCGAGCACGGCGTCGTCGAAGCGGGCCTGCGGGGAGTGGTTGTAGGGGGCGGTGAACGGGTCGACGTCGGCCGGACAGGCGCCGAGCACGACGTACGCGGCGGGGACGTGTTCGGCCAGGACGCCGAAGTCCTCCGAGCCGGCCAACGGGCGGGGCATCTCGACGTACCGGTCGCCGCCGAGCAGTCGGCGGACCGTCCGCTCCGCGTACGCGGCCTCGGCCGGGTCGTTGACGGTCACCGGGTAGCCGGGCTCGGCCACCGCCTCGACCTGGCAGCCGTGCGCCTCGCCGATGCCGCGCACCACCCGGACGGCCCGGTCGAGCACCTGCGCCCGGGCGGCGGGGGAGAACGAGCGGACGGTGGCGGCGAATTCGGCCCGGTCGGGGACGACGTTCTCCACCGTGCCCGCGTGGAAGGTGCCGACGGTGAGCACCACCGGGTCGAAGGCGTCGAACTGGCGGGTGACCAGGGTCTGCAGCGCCAGCACCGCCTCGCAGGCCACCGGGACGGGGTCGAGCGCCAGGTGCGGGCTGGAGCCGTGGCCGCCGCGGCCGCGGACCACCACCCGCAGCGTGTCGCTGGCGGCCATGATCGGGCCGGGCCGGCCGGCCACGTACCCGGCGGGCAGCTGCGCGGCGGCGACGTGCAGCGCGTACGCGGCGGCGACCCGCTCCCCGGCGGCGTCCAGCACGCCCTCCTCGATCATCAGGGCGGCCCCGCCCGCGCCCTCCTCCCCCGGCTGGAACATGAACACCACGCTGCCGGCCAGCTGTTCGCGCCGCTCGGCGAGCAGCCGGGCCGCGCCGACCAGCGCGGCGGCGTGCAGGTCGTGGCCGCAGGCGTGCATCGCGCCGGGCAGCTCGGAGGCGTACGGCAGGCCGGTCTCCTCCTGGACGGGCAGCGCGTCCAGGTCGGCGCGCAGCAGCACGGCCGGGCCGGGGCGGGCGCCGCGCAGCACGGCGGTGACGGAGGACAGCCGCTCGCCGAGGGTGATCTCCAGCGGCAGGCCGTCGAGCGCGGCCAGCAGCCGGGCTCGGGTGCGCGGCAGGTCGAGGCCGATCTCCGGGTGGCGGTGCAGGCCGCGCCGGAGTTCGACCAAGGCAGGCCGGAGTGCGGCGGCGGCGCGGCGCAGGTCTTCGCTGCCTCCGGGGTCTTCGAGGTTCTCGGACGTGGGGAGGTCGGGGTGAACGTCGGCCGACACGGGTGCGCCTCCAGGGTGGACGGGGAGCGGACGGTCTCCGGCATCCTGCCCCGGAACCGCCGCCCGGCCGCCCCCGACGCACGGATCAGCCGCGACCGGCGGTCTCCGCACACGGATCGGCCGGCAGTGCGGCCGCGACCGCCCGGGCTGCGGCGGCGGGCGCGGCGGTGCCTTCGCGCAGCGCGATGACGATCGCGCCGTCCGTCAACAGGACGATCCGGCGGGCGAGTTCGGCGCTCTCCGGCTCCGGTCGGCCGTCGGCGGCCGGCAGGGCGGCGAGGTGGGCGACGACCTGGCGCCCGTGGCCCGCGGCGACCCGGTCGGCGGGGCGAAGGCGGCTTCGCCCACCTCCGCCTCCCCGGCACCGACACCGACACCGACACCGTCCGGGTGGTCTCCGCGCCGGCCGCCCAGCGGCTCACCCACCGAGACTGATCTCTCTCAACTTCCGTTCGTTCCAAGCCTGTTGAAACTCCCCTGCGCGGGCCGCCCGGCTGTCACAATCGCTTCCATGACGTCACCGATCCGCGCCCTGGCCGTCGCGGCCGCGCTGCTCACCGCCGGACTCGCCGTCACCGCCTGCAACTCCGGCAGCCCGGACGGCGGGAAGCGGACGGTGGTGGCCTTCACCTCGGACAGTCCGCTCTCCGGCGAAGCCCTCAAGCAGGCCGCCGAACAGCTCCGTCACCGCGCCGAACTGCTCGGTTTCAAGGACCCCCGGGTCAGCACCGACGGCGGGACTCTCTCGCTCTCCGTCGCCGGTGCCGTCGACAACCGCACCGAGGCCCTCACCCACCAGGTCGTCCTGGAGTTCCGCCCCGTCCTCGCCACCGCACCGCCCGCCGACAGCAGCACCGCGCCGTCGAGTGCCGTCCCGCCCCCGCTGCGCCCGCAGTTCCAGGCCCTGGACTGCACCGCCCCGCCGCGCCCCGCCGACCCGAGCACCGCGACCGTCGCCTGCAGCACGGCCACCGCTCAGGAACCGGCTCTGAAGCTCGCCCTCGGCCCGGTCGCCATCAAGGGCGCCGACATCGCCAAGAGCACCGCCGTCTTCGACGACCGCAGCGCCAGGTGGGGGATCGACCTCACCTTCACCGCCGCCGGCGCGACCGGCCTCACCACCCTCACCACCGCCCTGGTCACCCAGTCCGACCCGGCCAACCAGTTCGCCATCGTCATCGACGGCGCCGTCGCCTCCCACCCCGCCGTCATGCAGCCCATCACCGGCGGCCAGGCCCTCATCACCGGCTCCTTCACCCACGACCAGGCCCAGACCCTCGCCGCCCAACTCGCCACCCCCGCCCTCCCCGCAGGCCTCCACCCCGCCACCCCCTGACGGCGGACCACCCTCAGGGACAGATCAGGCTCACGGTCGGAAAGTACGTCCGGTAGCGGGTGGCATCCCGGGTGAGCAGCCGATGTCCCCGCACGGCCGCGTGCGCGCCGATGTAGAAGTCGGGCAACGGAGCGGTCTTCTGCCCACCGCGCCGCCGGTACTGCAGGAACGCCTTGCCGGCCAGGAAGCCCGCCTCGTAGGGCAGCAGCTCACGGCCGAACGCCTCGGCCGGCAGCGCCTCGTCGAGCTCCTCGATCGCGAAGAAGGCCGCCGAGACCTCCGCGTACACGATCGGGTTGATCACCACCGGACCTTCGTCCTGCACCCGGGCGAGCTCGGACTCGGACCAGTCCGCCCAGGTCGGGTCGTCCGTCATCAGATCCAGCAACACGCACGAATCCACCAGCGCCACCGGCCGGCTCCGCTCACGGGCGACCGACGTCAGTCGGCTGCTCGCCACGCAGCAGCTCCATGATCCGGTCGGTGGACATTCCGCTGTCGGCGGTCCCCCTCATGCGCCGGGCCACCCGTTGCCCCCGCGTTCCGCCCTCCGCCCGGCGCACTATGCGCAGGACGCCGTCCTCCTCGATGACGTCCACCTCGTCCCCGGGGTGGAGACCGTACTTCTCACGGAGCTCCGCCGGGATGGTGACCTGCCCCTTGCTGTTCAACCGCATCGCGCCCTCCCAGGTATCCCGTATGACGCCCACCACGTAATACCAGCTCTCGCCGGGGAGCGCCGCCCCGAGGTGGTCGGGGCGGCGCCGGCGCGCGTGGGGTGTCAGTCGGTGAGCGGGAGGTAGACCCGGTTGCCGTGGGCGGCGAACTCGGCGGACTTCTCGGCCATGCCGGCCTGGACGGTGTCGTCGAGGTCGGTGCCGTGTTCGTCGCGGATCTGGCGGCTGATCTTCATCGAGCAGAACTTCGGGCCGCACATGGAGCAGAAGTGCGCGGTCTTGGCGGGTTCGGCGGGGAGGGTCTCGTCGTGGAAGGCGCGGGCCGTCTCCGGGTCGAGGGCCAGGTTGAACTGGTCCTCCCAGCGGAACTCGAAGCGGGCGTCGGAGAGGGCGTCGTCCCAGGCCTGGGCGCCGGGGTGGCCCTTGGCGAGGTCGGCGGCGTGGGCGGCGATCTTGTAGGTGATGACGCCGGTCTTGACGTCGTCGCGGTTGGGCAGGCCCAGGTGTTCCTTGGGGGTGACGTAGCAGAGCATCGCGGTGCCCCACCAGGCGATCATCGCGGCGCCGATGCCGGAGGTGATGTGGTCGTAGCCGGGGGCGACGTCGGTGGTGAGCGGGCCGAGCGTGTAGAACGGGGCCTCGTCGCAGATCTCCTGCTGGAGTTCCATGTTCTCGCGGATCTTGTGCATCGGGACGTGCCCGGGGCCCTCGATCATCACCTGGACGTCCTTGGCCCGGGCGATCCGGCCGAGCTCGCCGAGGGTGGTGAGTTCGGCGAACTGCGCCTCGTCGTTGGCGTCGGCGATGGAGCCGGGGCGCAGGCCGTCACCGAGCGAGAAGGTGACGTCGTAGGCGCGCAGCAGGTCGCAGAGTTCCTCGAAGTGGGTGTAGAGGAAATTCTCCTGATGGTGCGCCAGGCACCAGGCGGCCATGATGGAGCCGCCGCGCGAGACGATGCCGGTCTTGCGGCGGGCGGTGAGCGGCACGTACCGCAGCAGCACGCCGGCGTGCACCGTCATGTAGTCGACGCCCTGCTCGCACTGTTCGAGGACGGTGTCCCGGTAGACCTCCCAGCTGAGGTCCTCGGCCCGGCCGTCGACCTTCTCCAGCGCCTGGTAGAGCGGGACGGTGCCGATCGGGACGGGGGAGTTGCGCAGGATCCACTCGCGGGTGGTGTGGATGTTGCGGCCGGTGGAGAGGTCCATGACGGTGTCGGCGCCCCACCGGGTGGCCCAGGTCATCTTCTCCACCTCCTCCTCGATGGAGGAGGTGACGGCGGAGTTGCCGATGTTGGCGTTGATCTTCACCAGGAAGTCGGTGCCGATGACGGCCGGTTCGCTCTCGGGGTGGTTGACGTTGACCGGGATGACGGCCCGCCCGCGCGCCACCTGCTCGCGCACGAACTCCGGTTCCAGGCCTTCCCGGAGTGCCACGAACTCCATCTCCGGGGTGATCAACCCGCGCTTGGCGTAGCCGAGTTGGGTGACGGCGACGCCGTCCCTGGCGCGCAGCGGGCGGCGCGGGCGGCCGGGGAAGACGGCGTCCAGGTTGCGCAGGTCGCCGCCGCGCGGCGCGGTGTGCTTGATGCCGTCGTCCTCGGGCCGGGCCTCCCGGCCGTCGTACTCCTCGACGTCGCCGCGTTGGCGGATCCAGGCGTCGCGGAGGGCGGGCAGTCCGCGTCGGACGTCGGTGGGCAGGTCGGGGTCGGTGTACGGGCCGGAGGTGTCGTACAGCGGGACGGTCCGGCCGTTGGTCAGGTGGACCTCGCGGTAGGGGACCCGCAGGTCGGGGCGGCTGCCCTGACGGTAGGCCTTGCGCCAGGCCGGGGTGGGGTACCCCTCGGCGGACGGCCGGGCAGACGTGTGCTCAGAAAATACGGTCATCGGACCTTCAACTCCCTACGCCGGCATTACCCGGTCAGGTTCCTGCGGTCGGCGCAGCAGGTGGTACGCGGGCCGCGTACCGTCAGCGCCCTCTCAGCCCGGTGCTCCGAGCTCCCGTTCCGCGCAGGCGTGGCCGCCTGCGTTCGGTTCCTCACCGTAGGGCACGATGCGACGCCGGTCCAGGGCGCACCGCTCGGTCCCGCCCGCCCGCCGGCGGCAACTCCCGCGCGCGATCGTGCTGTTCACGCCCCGTTCGAAGTGGGAGAATCGTCCAGGTGATCGGACTGATGGGACGGGTGACGGGGCGGATCGGCGCGGGCCTGGTCGGCGAGGTGATGGTGCACATCCCGGAGCGGCTGGGCACCGAGGCGTTCCTGGCGTACCTCGCCACGCCGGGCGAGTCGTTGGAGCCGGGCGCCATGGTGGTCGTGGTCGAGTACCAGCCACCGCGCACGGTCTACGTCGAGCCGCTCTGATCGCCCGTCAGAACGATTCCGCTCACCCCCCGCGACCGTTTCGGGACAGTGCGAGTTCCCCTCCGCCCACCCCTTCCCCCGTGATCCGGAACGGCGGAGAATGCGGCTGCCGCCGGTTTCCGCGCCAGATCTGCACAACCCAAGCGCAGCACGGGACCGGTGCGCTCCGAAGGGGGAGATTGCCGATGCTGATCGGCATCGCAGGAAGCGCCGTCGGAGGCGTCGTTCTTCTGATCGTCCTGTTCAAGCTCATGTGGCGGGTCGCCGAGCCCAACGAGGCGCTGGTGATCTCGGGTTCCAAGCACGGCGAGGGCCTCGGCTTCCGCGTGGTGACCGGGCGGGGCACCTTCGTGGTGCCGGGCGTCCAGGCGGTCCGCCGGCTCTCGCTCGACCTGAACGAGGCCGCACTCGACGTGGAGTGTGTGACGTCGCAGGGAATTCCCGTGCACGTCAAGGGGGTTGTGATCTTCAAGGTGGGCGACGACAACGCGTCGATCGCCAACGCCGCCCGGCGTTTCCTGGACCAGCAGAAGATGATGGGCCAGCGGGTGCACAACGTGTTCGCCGGCCACCTGCGGTCCATCGTCGGCGGGCTGACGGTCGAGGACATGATCCGCGACCGCGAGCGGCTCACCGGTGAGACCCGCTCCGCCTCGGGCATCGAGATGGAGAAGCTCGGTCTGATCATCGACTCGCTGCAGATCCAGGAGATCCTGGACCCGACCGGCTACATCACCAACCTGGCCGCGCCGCACGCCGCGGCCGTCCAGCGCGACGCCCGCATCGCCGCCGCCGAGGCGGACCGGCGGGCCACCGAGGCCGAGCAGGAGGCGTTCGCCCGCAAGGCCGAGGCCACCCGCAACTCCGGTATCCAGCAGGCCGGTTACCAGGCCGAGATGGACACCGCCGCGGCCCGGGCGCTGCAGGCCGGCCCGCTCGCGCAAGCCGCCGCCCGGCAGGAGGTCGTGGTCCAGGAGACCAAGGTCGCCGAGCTGGAGGCGCACCGCAAGGAGCAGCAGCTGCAGGCGGACGTCCGCAAGCCCGCGGACGCCCGCGCGTACGAGACCCGCACCAAGGCCGAGGCCGACCGCGACGCCCGGATCTCCGCCGCCGAGGCGCTGTCCCGGGAGACCGACCTGAAGACCGCCGCCGAGGCGAACCGGGTCAAGGTCGCCGCCGCCGCCGAGGCCGAGGCCACCCGGGCCCGCGGTCTGGCCGCAGCCGAGGCCACCCGGGCCACCGGTGAGGCGCAGGCCGCCGCCGAGGCCGCCAAGGGCCTGGCCGAGGCCGAGGCGTCCCGGGCGAAGGGTCTCGCCGAGGCGGAGGCCACCCGGGCGCAGGGCCTGGCCGAGGCCGAGGGCATCAAGGCCCGCGCCGCGGCGCTGGCCGAGAACCAGGAGGCGGTGGTCGCCCAGCAGCTCGCCGAGAACTGGCCGGCGATCGTCCGGGCCGGCGCGGACGCGTTCGGCAACGTCGAGCACATGGTGCTGCTGAACGGCGCCGAGGGCATGTCCGAGATGTTCGCCAAGGCGCTCACCATGGGCGGCACCGGCCTCGGCCTGGCCCGCCAACTGCTCACCGCGATGTCCCCGTCCGCCGCGGACGCCGGGAACGGCGAGAGCACCGCGGCCGCCAAGGCCGCCGCCACCCCGGCGCAGGTCATCCCGATCCAGGCCGACCCCGAGTAACTCCCGGCAGGGACAGGCACGTTCCGCCCGGGCGAGGGAACCCCTCCCCGGGCGGACCCATGTCCGCCTCCGCACATCTCAGCCGCGGGTGAGTACTCGTACTCACGCCCCCGGGCCGGCTCCGCGCCAGCATCGAGCCATGGACCTCCTGCCTCGCATCGGGATCACCGCGACCGGCTCGTGCCTGCCCCGACAGACCGTCACCTCCGGCCAGTTGCAGGACGAAGTGGCCGCCGGCGCCCGGCTTCCGCTGCCCGACGGCATGTTCGAGAAGGCGACCGGCATCCGCACCCGGCGCTTCGCCCGCGACGACGAGCACCCCTCCACGCTGGCGCTGGGCGCGGCCCGCCGGGCGCTCGCGGCGCGCGGGATCGGGCCCGAGGACGTCGACCTGCTGCTGTTCGCTTCCGCCTCGCGGGATGTCTGCGAGCCCGCCACCGCGCACCTGGTGCAGGCCGAACTCGGCTCCCGCGCGCACGCGTTCGACCTGTCCAACGCGTGCAACAGCTTCCTGAACGGCATCGACGCCGCCCGCGCGATGATCCTGGCCGGGCGGGCCCGGCGGGCGCTGGTGGTGACGGGGGAGACGCCGAGCCGGGCGATGCGCCGCGACCCGTCCGGCCTGGCCGAGTTCCGGGAGGGCTTCGCGGGCTACACCTTCGGCGACGGCGGGGCGGCCGTGGTGGTGGAGCGGGTGGAGCGCGGCGGCATCCTCGACATCGAGGCCGAGACGGCGTCCGAGCACTGGGAGGTCGGCGGCATCCCGGGCGGCGGCTCGCGGCATCCGCGCGGCGACGAGTGGAGCTACTTCCGCGGCGGCGGCAAGGAGTTGCGCGGGGTGTTCGAGCGGATCGGCGCGGACATCCTGACCCGGGTGGCGACCCGCACCGGCTTCGGCTGGGACGCCTACGCCCGGGTGCTGGTGCACCAGGTCACGCTGCCGTACCTGGAGCGGTTCGTCGAGCTGACGGGGGCGCCCGCCGACAAGCTGGTGGTCACCGTACCCGAGCTCGGCAACCTGGCCTCCGCCACCATCGGCGTCCAACTCGACCGGATCACAGGTGAGTTGGAGCCGGGCGAGCGGGTCCTGATGGTCGGCCTGGGCGGCGGCGTCAGCCTGATGACGATGGTGTGGGAGAAGTCGTGACGGCCCTGTGGGTGCTCGTCCCGGCCTATCAGGAAGCGGCCAGGATCGGCGGCGCCCTGCGCGCCCTGGCCGGCCAGCGCGATCTGGACTTCACCCTGCTGGTGGTCGACAACGGCTCCACCGACGACACCTGCGCCCAGGTGCGGGCATTCGCCGAGCAGGCCCCGTTCCCGGTGCGGCTGCTGGTGGAACCGGACAAGGGCGTGGGCTGCGCCGTTGACACCGGCTTCCGGCACGCCATCGCGAACGGCGCCACCCTGCTGGCCCGCACCGACGCCGACTGCCTGCCCGAACCGGGCTGGACGGCCGCCGCCCGTGCCGGGATGCTCGCCTGCGGCGGCCTGGTCTGCGGCAAGGTCACCGCCCGCCGCGACGAACACGGCCCGCTGGGCCGCGGCACCTTCCGCGTCCTGGTCGGCATCGGCGCGTTCTTCGGCCGGATCCGCCCCGCGCACCGCCGCCGGCACGGCTACCTGACGCCCTACCGGATGCACGCCGGCAACAACATGGCCGTCACCGCCGAGCTCTACCTGGCCTCCGGCGGCATGCCCCGGCGACCCTCCCCCACCGACCGCGCCTTCATCAACCGGGTCCGTCGGATCAGCACCGCGATCGTGCACCGCCCCGACATGGTGGTCCAGAACTCCACCCGCCGGATCCGCGCCTACGGCCTGCGCGGCACCGCCCGCTGGTACCTGGAGCGCGGCGCCGGCCACCGCTCGGTCGACGTCCGCTGAACCCCTACCGCCCGAGGAGTCCCCGTGCTCGACCAGCTCGACCGCACCCTGCGGGACGCCGGCTCCCGCCCGGCCCTGCTCGGCGCCACCCGCGCCGGCGCCCCGCGCGTCCTCGCCCGGTGCGCCCAACTGACCGACCTGGCCGACCGGTTGGCCGCCGCACTGCACCACCGGCACGGCCTGCGGCCGGGCGACACCCTCGGCGTCGCGGTCCGGCCGGGGCCGCGGGCGCTCGCCGTGCTGCTCGCCGCGCACCGGCTCGGGCTGCGCGTCGCCGTCCTCGACCCGGGCGCCGGGCCCGACGTGCTGCGCTCCCGGCTCGCCCTCGCCCCGCCCGCGCTGATCCTGGCCGACGCCGCCGCGCAGGCCGTCGCCGGCTGGGCCCGGCCGCTGGCCCGCCGGGCCCGACTGGAACTGCCGCCGCTGCACACCCTCGCCCCCGTGGCCACCGTCGGCCCCCGCCACCCGGGCTGCGCCCGCGCCCTCGGCGACCACCCCGGACCGCCCCCGGCCCCGTACGACGGGGACGGCGACGCGGTGATCGTCTTCACCTCCGGCACCACCTCCGCCCCGCGCGCCGTGGTCCACACCCGGGCCTCGCTCGACGCCGGGATGCGCGCCGTGGACGCCCTGGTGCAGCCCCGGCCCGGGCGCACCGTGCTCGGCGACACCACCTTCGTGCTGATCCCGGCCCTCGCCGCGGGCGCCGTCGTCGCCCTCCCGGCCCGCCGCGCCCGCACCCTGCAACGCCAGATCGACCGCCTCGCCCCCGACGAGACCTACCTGACGCCCCCTCGGCTGCGGCCCCTCACCCACCTGACCGGTCGGGTCTGGACCGGCTCCGCCCCGGCCCCCGCCGCCCTGCTGCGCCGCGCCAAGGACGCGGGCGCCACCGAGGCGTGGAGCGTGTACGCGCTCACCGAGCTCTTTCCCGCCGCAGCCGTCGAGGAGCGCGACAAGAGCGCCCACCGGGGCCCCGGCGACCTGCTCGGCCACCCCCTGCCGGGCGTCCGCACCCGGCTCGCCGACGACGGCGAACTGCTGCTCGCCGCCCCCGCCGCCCGCGACCGCTACCTCGGCGAACAGCCCGACCCGTGGGTCCGCACCGGCGACCGCGCCCGACTCGACCCGGACGGCCGGATCGTGCTGGCCGGACGGCTCAAGGACATGGTGCTGCGCCGCGCCGAGAACATCTACCCCGGCCTGTACGAGCCCTCGCTGCACCTCCCGGACGTCGAACTCGCCGTCCTGGTCGGCGTCCCCGCACCCGACGGCGACGAACGCCTGGTCGCCCTGGTGCAGCCCCGCCCCGGCGTCGACCCGCACCGTCTGCGCGCCGCCCTGCGCGAGCCGCTGGCCCGGATGGGCTCCGCCCGCCCCGACGCCCTGCTGTTCGGGCCCGTCCCGCTGGCCGGCCGCTCCCGCAAACCCGACCGGCCGGCCGCCGCCCGCCGGTGCGCCGAACGGCTCGCCACCGGCCCTGCGGGGCCGGCGTGCTGACCGCCCGCGCCGCCGACCGCGCGGTCTACCTGCGCAGCCACCCCGTGCTGTTCGCGCTGCTCGCGGCCACCCGCCGCCGCCCGGTGCTGCGGCTGGGCCGGACGGTACTGGTCCACCACCCGGAGCCGTACCGGGAGATCCTCACCCGGGTGCCGCTGGACCGGACCGCCGAGCACACCACCGGCGGCACCGCGGCCCGACTCACCGGCGGCGGGCTGCTGTTCGACCAGAGCGGCTCCGAACACCGCGTCTCCCGGCGGGAGTTGGCCGCCCTGCTCGGGTCCGACGGGATCGCCGCGCTGCGCCCGCACTGGCAGCGGGCCCTCGACCGGCTGGAGTCCGAGCTGGCCGACGGCCCGGTCGACCTGGTCCCGGCGGTCCGCCTGCTGGCCGGCGCCACCGCCGTCGCCCTCACCGGCTCCACCGCCGACCCGGTCGCCCTGGCCGTCGCGGCCGAGCGGGCCGCCGCCGCCACCGCCCGCACCCACCTGCCCACGCTGCTGCCCCGCCCGGGAGCCGAACGCCGGGCCCGCCGGGCCGCCGGGCGGCTGACCGCGCTGCTGCCCGACCCCCGGGACGCGATGCTCGCCGTCGCCGCCGTCAACACCACCCTGGCCGCGCTGCCCCGCGCCGCCGCCTGGTGCGCCCGCGCCGGGCTCTGGGAGCAGGCCCGCACCGACGCCCCGGCGCTGGCCGCCGAACTGCTCCGGCTGACCGCCGCCTCCCCGGTGCTGCCCCGGGCGGCCGCCGCCGACGCCACCGTCCTCGGCCACCGCCTCCGCCGCGGCGACCGCCTGCTGCTGGTCGCCCGGCACGCCGCCGAAGCGCACCGCGACACCCCGGCCGGCGACGCCGCGCTCGCCGCCCGGGCCCCGTTCGGCCTCGGCCGCCACGCCTGCCCGGGCGCCGCCCTGGCCCGCGCCCAACTCGCCGACCTGCTCGCCGTCCTGGCCCCGCACCGCCCCCGGGTGCTGCGCACCGTCGCGCACTCCCGCAGCGCCCTGCCGTCCTACCGCCGCTGCCTGCTCGCCCGCCGACCCGGAGCCGCCCCGTGCCCCCGCTCACCCTCGCCCTGACCGGCGCCACCGGCTTCTGCGGCGGCCACCTGGCCGCCCTCGCCGCCGTCCGGGGCCATCACGTGCTGGCCCTCGGCCGCCGCCCGGCCCGCCACGGCGCCCACCTGCCCTGGGACGCCGCCGCCGCCGACACCCCGGACCTGTCCGCGGCCGACGCGGTGATCCACTGCGCGGCCGCCGTCGGCGACCACCCGCCGGGCTCCCCGCAGGAACGGCTCCAGCACGCCGTCAACGTGGAGGCCACGGCCCGCCTGCTCGCGGCGGCCGGCGACCGCCCGTTCGTGTTCGTCAGCAGCGCCAGCGTCTACGACCCGCGCCCGGACCGGTCGTCGGTGACCGAGCGGCACCCGACCGCCGGCGGCCACCTGAACGCGTACGGGCGGACGAAGGCGGAGGCGGACCGGCTCGCCCTCGCCGCGGGCGCCGTGGTGCTGCGCCCGCGCGCGGTGTACGGCCCGGGCGATCCGCACCTGGCGCCCCGACTGCTGGCCTCGGTGCGCGCCGGGGTGCTGGCGCTGCCCGGCCCGGACGTGCCGCTCAGCCTGACGGCGGTGGAGAACCTGGCGGCGGCCTGCCTGGCGGCGCTCGACTGGCCGCCCGGCGCGTACAACATCGCCGACGCCGCCCCGTACCGCCGCGACGACGCCCTGCGCCGGGTGCTGGCGGCCCACCGGGTGCGCGCCCGGCTGCTCCACGTCCCGCACCGGCTGGCCGGATTGGCGGTCGGCCGGCGGGACGGCGTGACCAGGTACGCGCTGGACCAGCTGGCCCGGCCGGTGGTCCTGGACACCACGAAGTCCCGGCTCCAGGGGTTCACCCCGGACCGGGACCTCGGTCACCACCTCGCCCACCTGGCCGGGCAACTGCCCGGCCGGGCCTAGCTCTTGGTGGCCTTCTTGATGAGGATCACCACCGCGGCGGCGATGCCGACCAGCACCAGGACGTTGACCGCGAAGCCGATCGCTCCCAGCACTGCGCCGACAAGGGTCCAGAAGACCTTCCAGGCGATCACCAGCAGGACGATCGGGACGACGATGTTGCGCACCCAGGAGGGCAGCGACTTCCAGAACTCGGCCATGTCCGTACCTTCTCCCCTCGGGGTCGGTGCCGGTGGTTCCGGCTGCGTTCCCGCTCCCTCGATCTCGACACTTCGATCGTAGGTCGGCCGGACGGGTGAATCGAGGTTTCGCGGCCCGGAGAGAACCCGGAGATCCGTCCCTGAGCCCCCGCCCGGGGGAACCCTCAGAGCCGGGTCACACCGGCCAGCCCTCCCCCTGCCAGGCGGCGTCCCAGAACATCCACTCGTACCGCGAGGTGGTGGTGAAGTGCTCGACCACGCGCCGCCGTTCGGCCGCCGAGAGGTCCTCGCCGATCCGGTCGGTGAGGTCCAGGACGCGGCGCACCACGGCCTGGAACTCCTCCCCGCCGTAGGCGGCGATCCACTTGGCGTACAGCGGTTCGGGGGAGGAGCGGCGCAGCAGTTCCTCGCCGACCCGGGCGTAGATCCAGTAGCAGGGCAGGACCGCGCCGAGCGCCTCCGCGAACGAGCCGCCGTAGACGGTGGCCAGCAGGTAGCTGGTGTAGGCGCGGGTGGTGGGGAGCACGGGTTCGGCGGCGGCCGCGGCGCCGTCCTCACCGAAGGCGTGCAGGAAGTCGGCGTGCATCTCCTGCTCGGCGGCGATGGCGCCGACCGCGTCGTTGGCGAAGGCCAGCACCTCGTCCTCGCCGGGTGCCTTGGCGGCGCACACCGCCAGCGCCCGGGCGTAGTCGCGCAGGTAGTGCGAGTCCTGGACGACGAAGTGGCGGAACGCGGCGCGCGGCAGGGTGCCGTCGGTCAGGCCGGCCAGGAACGGGTGGTCGAGGATCCGGCCGTAGATCGGCTCGATCGCCGTCCACAGTTCGTCGGTGAGTTTCACAGGCTGCTCCCGTGCTGTCGATGGGGTTGCGGTCGCCGCGGCACGGTCAGTCCTCCGGCGGGGAGAACACCACCAGGACCCGGAGTTCCTCGGTGATGTGGTGGAAGCGGTGCTCCGTCCCGGCGGGGACGAACACCACGCTGCCGCGGGCGACGGTGGCGGTCTCCCGGCCGACGGTCAGCTCGGCCCGGCCGCTGACCACCAGGTAGATCTCGTCCTGGGCGTGCGGGGTCTGCGGGTCGGTCTCGCCGGGGGACAGCGCGTACAGGCCGGCGGACATCGTCGGCTGCTTCAGGAAGCGCAGGTACGCGCCGTCGCCGGCGGCGCGTTCGGCGTCGAGTTCGTCCAGCCGGAACAGCTTCATCGGGGCACGGCTCCTCTCCCGGTCCGGGCCCATTCAACAACACTCCATCACACGGTCGTTCACGGGAGCTTCCGCACGGCGGGCGGTCCTGTCACCATCCGCAGCATGAAGAATTTCGTGATCAAAACGCTCATCAACGCGGTGGCGATCTGGATCGCCGCCTGGATCGTCAACGGGATCACGCTGGAGGGGGGCGACTGGCAGCACAAGGCGATCACCGTGCTCGCGGTGGCGCTCGTCTTCGGTGTGGTCAACTTCGCCATCAAGCCGCTGGTGAAGCTGTTCTCGCTGCCGCTGTTCATCCTCACACTGGGCCTGGTCACCTTCGTGATCAACGCCCTGATGCTCTGGCTGACCTCCTGGGCGTCGGACAAGCTGAGCCTGGACTTCCACGTGCAGGGCTTCTGGGCGGCGCTGCTCGGCGCGCTGATCATCAGCGTGGTCTCCTGGGGCCTGCACCTGGCCTTCGGCGACGACGACTGACCGGCCCGTGCCCCGGTCCTCGCGGCCGACCGGCCACCGGACAGCTCCCCGCAGCTGTCCGACGGCCGGTCACGCCGCAGGGGCCGCAGACCGGGCCCGCGGGCTCAACCCGCGTTCTCGTGCCCGGTGGTGGACAGGATGTCGGCCAACTCCTGGTCGAGGTCGCCGGTCGCGACCTCCTGGCCCATCGGCACCACCACGTCGGTGCGGGCGAGGAAGGCCAGCAGCGGCGGGGCGGCGGCGCGCACCCGGGCGTCGCCCTCGGGGGAGCGCAGCACCAGGTCGACCTCGGACAGGTCATCGCCGAGCGGCTGGAGGTGGACGTCGCCCTCGCCGCTGGCCCGGCTGAGCCCGTCGACCAGCAGTTCGCGCGCGAAGACCCAGGTGACCGGTTCGTCACCGGGCAGGTGGAAGGTGAAGCGGACGGCGAACGGGTCGCCGCCGTCGTAGTCCAGGTCGACCACGACGCGGAAGGAGAGCTCGCTCGACACCACGAGGTGCATCGCCATGTGGGCTCGGACCGTGTTGTGCATGCGCCAGTACCTCTCGTTCTGCCCGCCCGTGTACGCCGAGGGTCGAGCGGTGGGGTCGGGCATCTATCGGTTCGCTGTCGGTTCTCTGTCCCCAATTCCCCGTTCGGACCTCATCGTCCAGGTTTGACGGCGATGTGGACAAGGTGTGCTTTTTCAAATGGTGAACGAACGCACCGGCGGAATCAGCCCACGAACGCGGGGAACATCGCCCCCACCAGGCGGCGCAGCCGGACCGCCGCCGGGCCGAGCCGGTCGCCCTGTTCGACGGGCAGTGATATCGCCACCGTGGCGACCACCGAGCCGACGGTGATCGGCACCGCCGCGCAGACCGCGCCGAGCGCGTACTCCTGCCGCTCCAGCACCGGCACGGTGGGCCGGACGGCGTCGAGCCGGCGCAGCACCGCGCGCCGGTCGCCGACGGTGGACGGGGTGAGCGCGGCCGGCCGGTGCCGGGAGAGGTGGTCGAGCCGTTCCTCGGTGCCGAGTTGGGACAGCAGGCAGAGTCCGACGGCGTGCGCGTGCGCGGTGCTGCGGAAGTCCGCCCACTCCTCGACCGCCGGCTGCGCGGGGCCGGAGAAGACCTCCACCATCCGCACCTCGCCGTCCTCGTAGACCGCGTGGTAGACGGCGGCGCCGAGTTCGTCGCGCAGCCGCGCCAGCCGTCCGCGCAGGTCGGTGCACTCGGCCTGCCGGGTGTCGGCGCGGCAGATCCCGTCCACCGAGGCGCCGAAGTAGAACCGGCCGTCGTCGCGCCGCAGGTAGCCCTCGTGGGTGAGGGTGCGCAGCAGGTGGTAGGTGGTGCCGAGGGGGAGTCCGGCGGAGCGGGCCAGCTGTTTGGCGGTGGCGCCGTGGGTGTGGGAGCCGACCGCTTCGAGCAGTCGCAGGGCACGCTGCACCGAGCCGATCAAGGTGGGCGCACGTATGTCGTCGGCGGGCGGCGCGGTGGGTTCCCCGGTCCGGTGCATGGTCATCCCCATCCCCGGGCGCTGAGGGGCATCCGGAGACGTCCGCTCCGAATCCGCCCGGCAGTCGGTCATTGCAGCACAGGGCGGACCTCCCCGCAATCATTGTGGAGACCCCGCTCGGCGATTCACCTTCGCTCCGAAGGCGCAAGCACCCGGACGGCTCGACCATGAAGGACGGCATCGCACCCGGCGAGTGAATCCAAGATCCACGGCCGGAGTCTCCGTCGCCGCCCCGGGACACACCCGGGCATGCCGCCGCACCCGCACGGCGGAACGGATTCCTCCGATTCGCTCCGCTGTGCGGGTTTCGCGGTCACCGGCGCGCGGCAGACTTCCGCACAACGCTCGCGCCCCGGAGGTGGCACCCATGTCGGGCCCGGTCCGTCCTGTCGTCAAGCGCACCGCCCGCGCGATCCTGCTGGAGTTCGATCCGGCCGCCCCGCACTCCCCCGCCTCGCTGGTACTGATCCGCAGGGTCCGCCCGGGCTCCCCGCACCCGTACTGGGTCACTCCCGGCGGCGGCGTCGAACCCACCGACCCGACCGTGGTCGCCGCCCTGCACCGCGAGGTGGACGAAGAGCTCGGCGGGAAGATCACCGACGTGGTGCCGGCCTTCGTCGACACCGTCGCGCACTCCCACCACGACGACGGCACGCCCGCCCACCCGCACGGCGTCAAGGTGCAGCACTTCTTCGTCTGCCGGCTCACCGACTCCGACCCGGACCGCCGGCACGGCCCCGAGGTGGAGCACCCCAACGGCGAGTACGCGATCGTCCGGGTGCCGTTCACCCGCGAGGGCGTCACCTCGGTCAACGTGGTCCCGCCCAGCCTTCGCGCCTACCTCGCCGCCAACATCGAGGGCATCCGCGCCCTGCTCGCCGAGGACCTCGGCTGAGCCAGGACGCCGGGGCCCGTCTCACACCGGCTGGTCGTACCGGACGGACCCGGCCGGCATCCCGCAGCGCCGCAGCGCCGCCGCCCCGGCCCGCACCATCGCCGCCGGGCCGCTCAGGCAGGCCGTGTACCCGTGCCACGGGGCGTACCGGGCCACCACCTCCGGCAGCTGTCCGGACAGCGCCCCGCCCGCGCCGCCGTCCTCCTCCGACAGCACCGGCCGGACCGTCAACCAGGGGTTCCGCTCGGCGAGTTGGCGCAGCTCGGCGAGCCGGTGCAGTCCGGCGGACCGGCGCGCGCCGTAGAACACCTCCACCCGACGGCCCGCCGCCCCGTGCGCGGCGACCTCCTCCACCAGCGCGACGACCGGCCCGATGCCGGTGCCGCCGCCCAGGCAGAGCAGGTTCTCCCCCGCCGCGTGGTCCACCGTCATGCCGCCCTCGGCCGCGCCCAGCCGCAGCACGTCGCCCGGCCGGGCCCGGTGCACCAGCGCGTTGCTCACCCAGCCCGCCGGCACCGCCTTGACGTGCAGCGTCAGCAGCCCGTCCGGCCGCGGCGCCGACCCGAACGAGTAGGGCCGCCACACCCGCGGCCACCACGGCGTCTCCACCGCCGCCCACTGCCCGGCCCGGAACGGGTACGCCTGGTCCGGACGGAGCGTCAGCACTGCGGTGTCCTCGGCCGCCTGCCGGTGCGCCACCACCTCGGCCTGCCACCACGCCGGGGCCGAGCGCGCCTCGTCCAGCCCCTCGACCAGCAGCCGCGACACCAGCGCCAGCAGCCGCCGGCAGGCCGCCTCGGCCCGCTCGTCCCACACCGCGCCGCCGAACCGGGCCAGCGCCTGCACCAGGCACTCCTCGGCGGAGGCGTAGTGCCCGGGCAGCACCCCGTACCTGCGGTGCCCGCGGCCCATCGGGGCCAGGTACCCGCGCAGCGCCGCCGGGTCGTCGGCGTGCCGCACGCACTGCTCGAACGCCCGGAACAGCAGCTCGCGCTGCTCGTCCATGGCGGCCGGGAACATCGCCCGCAGCTCCGGGTGGCGCAGGAACACCAGCGCGTGGAAGTGCGCCATCGCCCGGTCCGCGACCGGCCGCACCGCCGCCAGCACCGCCCGGATCACCGCCAGCTCCTCCGGGGTCGGCGGCAGCGCCGGACCGGTCGGCTCCGCGCCGACCGCCCGTGGCGCGGCCGGCTGCGGCCAGGCCGCCGGCACGCCCCACGCCCGTGCCCAACGGTCGCCCGGGCCCACCCAGTTGGGCGTCCGGGCCGGGCGGAACAGCGACTCGACCGCCGCGGGCGCGGGCGGTACCGGGGCGGGCGGCGCGGGCACGGTCGGCGGCCGGGTGGGCTTCTCCGGGACGGCCGGCACGGGGGTGAGGGGCCTGCTGTCGAGTGCGAGCTGACGAGTAGCCAAGGGAATCGTTCCGCTTCCGGTCGACCGATCTGCTGACGCCGTCAGCACAGTGCCACCGACCGCACGGCAGATCCGTCGAATCGGGCAAAATCGGGACAACCGGCCCGTCCACCCGCTACCCTCGCCCCGCCCGGGGGCGGCCCGCGCCCGCGGACCGCACCCGAACCGGGCTCAGAGCCCGCGCAGCAGCACCCCCGGGCGCTCCACGCAGTCCGCGACGAACCGCAGGAACCCGCCCGCGGTGCCCCCGTCGCAGACCCGGTGGTCGAAGGTGAAGGACAGCTGAGTGACCTGACGGACCGCCAGCTGACCCTCGTGCACCCACGGCTTCGGGGTGATCCGGCCGACCCCGAGCATCGCCGCCTCCGGGTGGTTGAGGAGCGGCGTGGAGCCGTCCACCCCGAACACGCCGTAGTTGTTCAGCGTGAACGTCCCGCCGGTCAGCTCGGCCGGGCTCAGCGACCCGGCGCGGGCCGCCTCGGTCAGCCGGCCCAGTTCCACCGACAGCCGTTCGGTGCCCAGCAGTTGGGCGTCCCGCACCACCGGCACCACCAGCCCGCGCCGGCCCTGCGCCGCGAAGCCCAGCTGGACGGCGCGGTGCCGGCGGACGGCGTCGCCCTCGACGCTGGAGTTGAGCTCCGGGAAGCGCTCCAGACCGACCAGGCAGATCCGCGCCAGCAGCGCCAGCACGCTCACCTTCGGACCGGGCGCCTGGTTCATCTGCCCGCGCAGCGCCATCAGTTCGGTGGCGTCCGCGTCCACCCAGCAGGTCGCCGACGGGATCTCCCGGTGGCTGCGGGTCAGCTTCTCCGCGACGGTGCGGCGCAGCCCGCGCAGCGGGATCAGCTCGTCCTCCGCCGTTCCACGTGGAACCTCCGCCGGGGCGGCCTCGACGGGGCGTTCGATCGCCCGCTCGACGTCCCGCCGGGTGATCAGCCCGTCCGGACCGGTGCCGGGCACCTGCGCCAGGTCGAGCCCGTGCTCGCGGGCGATCCGGCGCACCAGCGGCGAGATCACCGCCACCACGGCCGGGGCCGCCACCACCGCCGGGGCCGCCACGGCAGGCGCCACCGCGACCGGGGCGACCGGCAGGGCGGGCGCCACCGGGGCGCTGCCGCCGCCCGGCGCGACCCGGCGGCGGCCGGCCCGGCGGGTCTCGGCCACCCCGTAGCCCACCAGCGGGCGCTCCGCCTCGGGCGCGGGCCCGTCCTCGGGCACGTGCCCGGAGGCGACGGCCACGGTGACCAGCGGCGCGCCGACCGGCACCTCCTGCCCGACCTCGCCGAACCGGGCGGTGACCACTCCGCCGTACGGGCAGGGCACCTCGACCACCGCCTTGGCGGTCTCCACCTCCACCACCGCCTGGTCGACGGCGATCACCTCGCCGACCTCGACCATCCAGCGCACCACCTCGGCCCCGGTGAGTCCCTCACCGAGGTCGGGCAGCGTGAACTCACGGACCACCGGCATCGCCATCACTCCTCCCATTGGAGCCGGGCGACGGCGTCCAGGATCCGGTCCACCCCGGGCAGGTGGTGGTGCTCCAGCATCGGCGGCGGGTACGGGATGTCGAACCCGGTGACCCGCAGCACCGGTGCGGCCAGGTGGTGGAAGCACTTCTCGGTCAGCCGGGCGGCGATCTCCGCCCCGGCCCCGCCGAAGCCGCTGGCCTCGTGGACCACCACGGCCCGGCCCAGCGAACGCACCACCTCGCAGGCGGTGGCCTCGTCGAACGGCACCAGCGAGCGCAGGTCGAGCACGGCCAGGTCCCAGCCCTCGGCCTTGGCCGCCTCGGCGGCCTCCAGGCAGACCGGCAGCGACGGGCCGTAGGTGACCAGCACCGCCGAGGTCCCCGGCCGGCGCAGCACGGCCTTCCCGATCGGCTCCACGCCGACCGCCGGGTCCCACGCGTCCTTGCCCCAGTACAGGCGCTTGGGCTCCAGGAACACCACCGGGTCGTCGGAGGCGATCGCCTCCCGCAGCAGCCCGTACGCGTCGGCGACGGTGGCGGGGGTGACCACGTGCAGGCCTGGGGTGTGCGCGTAGTACGCCTCGGAGGCGTCACTGTGGTGCTCGACGCCGCCGATGCCGCCGCCGTACGGGACCCGGACGGTGATCGGCAGCGGGAGCTTCCCTGCGGTGCGGTTGCGCATCTTGGCGACGTGCGAGACGAGCTGCTCCATCGCCGGGTAGGCGAAGGCGTCGAACTGCATCTCCACCACGGGGCGCAGCCCGTACATGGCCATGCCGACGGCGGTGCCGAGGATTCCCGCCTCGGCCAGCGGGGTGTCCAGGCAGCGGTCGGCGCCGAACTCGGCGGTCAGGCCGTCGGTGATCCGGAAGACGCCGCCGAGGGCGCCGACGTCCTCGCCGAGCACGTGGACGGATCTGTCGGCGCGCATCGCGTCGCGCAGCGCGGTGTTCAGGGCCTGCGCCATGGTGCCGGTGCGCAGGCCGGACTGTTCGCGGGTGGCGGTGGTCATCGGGCGTGCACCTCGGCCTCCGCGGCCAGCTCGGCGGCCAGTTGCGCGGCCTGTTCGCGCAACTGCTGGGTGGGTTCGGCGTAGACGTGCGCGAACAGCGACATCGGGTCGAGGTCGGGGTCGGCGTGGAACTCGGCGCGCATCCGGGCGGCCATCGCCTCGGCCTCCTCGCCGGCCTCGGCGACCAGCCGGTCGTCCAGCAGGTCGCGCTCGCGCAGCGCGTCCTCCAACAGCCGGATCGGGTCGTGCGCCTGCCAGGCGGTGACCTCCTCGGCCTGCCGGTAGCGGGTGGCGTCGTCGGCGTTGGTGTGCGCCTCGACCCGGTAGGTGAGCGCCTCCACCAGGGTCGGACCGCCGCCGCCGCGGGCCCGTTCGAGGGCCTCGGTGAGCACCTGGTGGACGGCCGCGGCGTCGTTGCCGTCGACCAGCCGGCCGGGCATGCCGTAGCCGACCGCCTTGTGGGCCAGGGTCGGCGCGGCGGACTGCCGGGTCAGCGGGACGGAGATCGCGTAGCCGTTGTTCTGCACCAGGAACACCACGGGGGCGTGCAGCACGGCGGCGAAGTTCAGGCCCTCGTGGAAGTCGCCCTCGCTGGTGCCGCCGTCGCCGAGCAGGGCCAGCGCCACGGTGTCGTCGCCGGCCAGCCGGGCGGCGTGGGCGAGGCCGACGGCGTGCGGGACCTGGGTGGCCAGCGGGGTGCACAGCGGGGCGGTGCGGGTGGCGCGCGGGTCGTAGCCGGTGTGCGCGTTGCCGCGCAGCAGGGTCAGCGCCTCCAGCGGGTCGACGCCGCGGGCGACCACGGCGAGGGTGTCGCGGTAGGAGGGGAACAGCCAGTCGTCACTGCGCAGGGCGAGCGCGGCGGCTATCTGGCAGGCCTCCTGGCCGGTGGACGCCGGGTAGACGGCGAGCCGGCCCTGCTTGGTGAGGGTGGTGGCCTGCTGGTTGTAGCGGCGGCCGGCGACCAGCCGGCGGTACAGCTCGCGCAGCAGGGCGGGGTCGGCCTTGTCGGCGGCGGGAGTGCCGAGGACGCGCAGCGGTTCGTCGTCCGGCAGCAGCGGGGCGGGGTCGGTGCGGGGCGCGGTGGCGCCGGGCAGCCAGCCGGGCACGACGCCCGGGTCGGCCTGATCTCTGTGGTCCAGAACGGTCATGTGGGGCACCTCCGGGGTGGTGGGGGCTCCCTACCGATTGTTCGGTCGTCTGTTCAACTTGACCATATCCCCGTCAAGACGGTGGACAGTCGGCCGAAAGGGCGGTCTGCTGGGGCCAGCACGTCCAATCGCGAGGGGTGGGGGGCCATGTCGGCTGAACAGGTGTCCAGACTCGACCGTGTCGACCGGTCGATCCTGCGGCTGCTGCGGCAGGACGGTCGCGCCTCGATCCGCTCGGTCGCCGAGCGGGTGCACGTGTCCCGGGCGAACGCCTACGCCCGGATCTCCAGGATGGTCGAGGACGGCGTGATTCGCGGCTTCACCGCCCGGATCGACCACGAGCGGGCCGGGCAGGCCGCGTCCGCGTACGTCACCCTGCGGATCGTCCAGAACTCCTGGCGCACCGTCCGCGACCAGCTGCTGCAGCTGCCCGGCGTCGCGCACATCGCGCTGGTCGGCGGTGACTACGACGTGCTGATGCTGGTGCACACCGCCGACAACCGGGAGCTGCGGGAGCTCGTGCTGGGCAGCATCCAGTCGATCCCGCAGGTGCTCAGCACCCGCACCATGCTGGTGTTCGAGGAGACCGACCACATCCCCTCGGACGCCCCCTGAGCCGGCCGCTCAGCGCGCCCGCAGACCGCCGAACGCCAGCTGGACCACCGCGTCCGGCAGGCCCTCCGAGCCGCGCTGGCCGGGCCGGTACCACTCCACCACCGAGTTGATCATGCCGAACAGCAGCCGGGTCGCCAGCCGGGGCTCCACGTCCGCCCGCAGCTCGCCCGCGCCGACGGCCTCCTGGACCAGCTCGGCGACCCGGTGGTCGAAGTCGCGCCGCCGATCCAGCGCCCACTGCTCCGTCGTGGTGTTCCCGCGGACCCTCAACAGCAGCGTCACGTACGGCAGTTCGGCCAGCAGCACCTCGGCGGTGCGCCGCACCACGTGCTCCAGCCGGTCCACCGGCCGTCCCTCGACCGCCTTCGGCTCCGCCAGGATCCCGAACAGCGCGTCCAGCGCCCGCCCGACGGCCAGCCGCAGCAACTCCTCCTTGCCGCGCACGTGGTGGTAGATCGAGGACTTGGAGATCCCCGCGGCCCGGGACAGGTCCTCCATCGAGGTGCCGTCGTAACCGCGCTCGTTGAAGACCCGCACCGTGACGGCGAGCAGCGACTCGACCGTGTAGGAGGCGCGCGTGAGGTTTTCGGCCATGGCAACGAGTATCGCCCCGGCCGCCGGCCCCCGTCAGCCGGGGTGCGGTTCCCGGTCGCCCGCCGAAACGCCCGCCCGGGAGTTCCGTCCGCCCGAAATCAGCACAAAAGATCAGGAATAGCAGGTCAAGTCCGCCGGATTTGCCAAATCGTGCCGAGTTCCGCCCAGGAATTCCCGGCATTGATTCGGCGCCGTTGTCGACGGCCCGGATCGCCGCTGGTACGGCCCCGACCAGGAATGGTTCCGCCACGGCCGCGACGCCCCCCGCCAGGGAGGGACACACCCGCCCGGGACCCCCTGTGGGCAGGCCTGACGCAGCCTTACACTATCCGCACCGCCGCCCCCGGCGGCCCGAAATGGCACAGGATGGAGGCGGCCCGTGGGTGTCGTCCGGCAAGGGATGGCTGGTCGTCCACCGACCGCCGCCGAGAACGGGATCGCGACCGAGGACGGCGTCCCGGTCGAGACCGACGACCGGGTCGCGGCGGACCCGGCCGACGAGTCGGAGCCCGGCTCCGCGGCGGCTTCCGGATTCCGCCGCGCCCTGGAGCGTTTCGGCCCCGCACTCGCCCTGTTCGGCGCGGTGAAACTCGCCGGATTCGCCGCTTTCATGTGGCTGCTGGAAACCAACGGCCACTACCTGACCAACGACCCGCGTTTCGGCGGCGGCGCCCATCCGTGGGACGTGCTCGGCAGCTGGGACGGCCTGTGGTACCAGAAGGTCGCACAGCTCGGTTACGACCCGCAGCTGATTCCGGATCAGGGATTCTTCACCATCAAGCAGAATTCCGCGGCGTTCTTCCCGATGTATCCGGGGCTGATCCGGCTGGTCTCCAGCACCGGCCTCGGCCTGTACGGCTCGGGCATGCTGGTGTCGGTCGTCGCCTCGTTCGTCGCCGCGGCCGGCATCTTCGCCGTGGTGTCCCGGCTGTACGGCCACCGGGCGGGCGTGATCGCGGCGGGCCTGTGGGCGGCGTTCCCGGGCTCCGGCGTGGAGTGGGCGGTCTACTCGGAGTCGGTGTTCGTCGCGCTGGCCGCCTGGGCCTGCTACTTCGTCATCGACCGGAACTGGCTGAGCGCCGCCGTGGTGACCTTCATGGCGGGCCTGGCCCGGCCGAGTTCGGTCCCGCTGATCGCCGGCGTGGCGCTGGCCGCCGCGATCGCCCTGTGGAAACGCTCCGACGGCGTGGCGGGGCCGCTCACCGCGATCGTGCTGCCACCGATCGGCTGCCTCGGCTACCTGGGCTGGGTCGGCTACCGGATGGGCCACCTGGACGGCTACATCACCCTGCAGCGCGGCGGCTGGCTGCACTTCTTCGACTGGGGCCGCTACACCCTGCGGGCCGCCACCAACGTGCTGCGCGGCGAGAGCAACTACCTGTTCACGTACCCGACCGAGGACCTGATCGCGGTCCTGGTGCTGCTGGCCCTGCCGATCCTGCTGGTGTCGCTGCTGTCCAAGCGCCCGCCGCTGGTGCTGACGGTCTACACGGTGGGCACCCTGGTGATGGTGCTCGGCAGCCAGCAGATGTTCGGCACGCTGTCCCGCTTCGTGCTGCCGATCTTCCCGCTGCTGATCCCGCTCGCGGTGGCGCTGGCCCGGGTGCGGCTACGCAACCTGGCAACCGTGCTCGGCGTCGCCGCGCTGTCCTCCGGCTGGTTCGCCGGCTACGTCATCTTCCAGCTCGGCATTCCGTAGACCGCTGCCGGGAGCACGACTGCCGCTCGCGCCCGACCGGTTCGGCGTGAGCGGCCTGCGGCGCCGCCGGGATCCGCCGATCGGGCCCGCACCCGGGCCGGACACGCCGTCGGCCCCGCCGGTCGGAGCGGGCCGCGTACGCCGGGTACCACCGCCCTGCCGATCGGCCCTCCGAAGAACCCTTGCACCGACCGATCGTTCGGTTACCCTGAGCTGTGTCCCGCCCCGCCCCCGTGAGGAGCGCACCATGGCCGCTGCGACCCCCCTGCCGGTCGCCGAACTGATCGCCCGCCACCAGGACACCCTCGACCGCGCAGTCGCCGCGGCCGGGTCCCGCGACTACTGGTCGCCGTACCCGGAGTTCCCCAAGGCGTACGGCGAGAACGCCGCCGCCGACGGCAAGGCCGCCTTCGACGCCCTGCTGGGGCGGGAATTCGCGCTGCCGGGCCACCCGGACGGCGGCGAGCCGGTGACCGGGGAGGCCTCCCCGTACGGCATCGACATGGGCATCGCCTACCCGCACGCCGAGCCGGACGCGCTGCTGGCCGCGCTGGAGGCCGCCCGCCCCGCCTGGGCGAAGGCCGACCCGGCCGCCCGGGCCGCGGTCTGCCTGGAGATCCTGGCCCGGATCAACGCCCGCTCGCACGAGTTCGCGCAGGCGGTGATGCACACCACCGGCCAGGCCTACGGCATGGCCTTCCAGGCCGGCGGCCCGCACGCCCAGGACCGCGGCGTGGAGGCGGTGGCGTACGCGTACGCCGAGCAGACCCGGCTGCCGCGCTCCGCGCAGTGGACCAAGCCGCAGGGCAAGCGCGACCCGCTGGTGATGACCAAGGAGTTCACCGCCGTGCCGCGCGGCACCGCGCTGCTGATCGGCTGCAACACCTTCCCCACCTGGAACGGCTACCCGGGCCTGTTCGCCTCGCTGGCCACCGGCAACGGCGTCCTGGTCAAGCCGCACCCGCGGGCCGTGCTGCCGCTGGCGCTGACCGTGCGGATCGCCCGCGAGGTGCTCGCCGAGGCCGGCTTCGACCCGAACCTGGTCTGCCTGGCCGCCGAGCGGGAGGGCTCCGCGATCGCCCAGGTGCTGGCGGTGCGCCCCGAGGTGAAGCTGATCGACTACACCGGCTCCACCGGCTTCGGCGACTGGCTGGAGGACAACGCCCGGCAGGCGCAGGTCTACACCGAGAAGGCCGGCGTGAACACCGTCGTGGTGGACTCCACCGACGACTACCGCGGCATGCTGAACAACCTGGCGTTCTCGCTCAGCCTGTACAGCGGCCAGATGTGCACCACCCCGCAGAACCTGCTGATCCCGCGCACCGGCATCCGCACCGAGGACGGCGAGCGCTCCTACGAGCAGGTGGTGACCGACCTGGCCGCCGCGATCGACGGCCTGCTCGGCGACGACGCCCGGGCCGCCGCCATCCTCGGCGCCGTGGTCAACCCCGGGGTGCTGCAGCGCAGCGCCGCCGCGGCCGGCGGTGAGCTGGGCGAACTCGCCCTCGCCCCGCGGGTGGTGGCCTCGTCGGAGTTCCCCGGCGCGACCATCCGCACGCCCGCCCTGGTGAAGGCCGACGCGGACAAGCCGGACGACCTGTCGCGCATCCTCGTCGAGTGCTTCGGCCCGATCGCGTTCGCCGTCGCGGTGGAGTCCACCGCCGCCGCCGTCGAACTGCTGCACCGCACCACGGTCGAGCACGGCGCGATGACCGCCGGCGCATACACCACCGACCCCGAGGTCGAGACCGCCCTGATCGACGCCTGCCTGGACGCCGGCGTCTCGCTCTCGCTCAACCTCACCGGCGGCGTGTACGTCAACCAGACCGCGGCCTTCTCCGACCTGCACGGCACCGGCGCCAACCCGGCCGCCAACTCCGCGTACAGCGACGCCGCGTTCGTCGCCAACCGGTTCCGCACCGTCGAGATCCGCAAGTAGTCCGGACGGACAGCACAGCGGGCCCGGACACCGTCCGGGCCCGCTGTTCCCTGCCCCAGGGGGGGGAGAGGACAGGGAGTCAACGGCGCTGCACACGGCCGGGGTTGAACACCCAAGCCCGCAGCAGCACGAACCGCACCAGGGTCGCCGCGGCGTTCGCCGCCACCAGCACGCCCAGCTCCACACCGTGCCCGGCGCGCGGGGCGGCCGCGTGCAGCACCGCCACCGCCCCGCTGGTCAGCGCCAGCCCGACCAGGAAGGCCAGACCGCCCTCCAGTTGGTGCCGGAGCGCGTCCCGACGGCCCGTCACCCCGAAGGTGAACCGCCGGTTCGCGGCGGTGTTGAACACCGCGGTGACGCCAAGCGACAGTGCGTTGGCGGCCAGCGCCGGGACCAGCTGACGCAGCACCAGGAACAGCAGCGCGTAGGCGAGGGTGCAGAGCGCCCCGATCACCGCGAAACTGACGGCCTGCCGGCCCAGCCCGAACGGCGCCCGGGACGGCCGCCGCCTGGCCGGCAGCTCGACGGCGCCCCGGCCGGCCAGCGTGCGCCGGGCGACCCGCGCCATGCCCTTCAGGTCGTCCAGCGCGGTGCGGACGATGTCCACCCGGCTGTCCGGGTCGTCCACCCAGTCGACCGGCACCTCGTGGACCCGCAGGCCGGACGCCTCGGCGAGCAGCAGCAGTTCGGTGTCGAAGAACCAGGCGTTGTCCTCGACCTGCTCCAGCAGCCGCTTGACCACCTCGGTGCGCCCGGCCTTGAACCCGCACTGGGCGTCGGAGAAGCCGGCGGCCATGGTGGCCCGCAGCAGGAAGTTGTAGGTGCGGGAGACGAACTCCCGCTTGGGGCCGCGCACCACCGCCGAACCACGGTGCAGCCGGCTGCCGATGGCCAGGTCGCTGTGCCCGGACAGCAGCGGCGCGACCAGCGGCAGGAACGCCTCCAGGCCGGTGGACAGGTCGACGTCCATGTAGGCGACCACGTCGGCCTCGCTGGCGCCCCACACCTGCCGCAGCGCCCGGCCGCGCCCCTTCAGGTCCAGGTGCACCGCCCGGACCTCCGGGATCCGCCCGGCCAGCGCGGTGGCGACCTCCCAAGTGCCGTCCACCGAGGCGTTGTCGGCCACCGTGATCAGGTAGTCGTACGGGAAGGTCTCCGACAGGTAGGCGTGCAGTTCCTCGACGCACCGCTCCAACGAGTGCTGCTCGTTGTACACGGGTACCACGATCTCCACGAGCCGGGTCCCGACCCCGGCGTCGGCCGGGGCCCGGCCGTCGGCCGCCGGGGCCGGACGGAGCTCGGAACGCATCGCTGGCTGAGTCATGGGAAGGAGGTTCACAGCCCCGGATGGGGCCGCGATGATGGCAGTCTGAAAGCGCGCTGAGAACCCGGGAGCCGTGGGACACCGGTCCGTTGACCACCGGCCGACCAGGTATGACGACGGGAGAGACGGATGACCGAGACGGAGTTCACCGCGGACGTGGTGGTGGTCGGAGCCGGCCCGACCGGCCTGCTGCTGGCCGGCGACCTGGCCGCGGCCGGACTGCGGGTGACGGTGGTCGACAAGCGCGGCGAAGAGTCCAATCTGGCCAGGGCGTTCGCCGTGCACGCCCGCACCCTGGAGCAGTTGGACGCCCGCGGCCTGGCCGACGAACTGATCGCCACCGGGCTGACGCTCCGCTCGCTGCAGGCCGTCAACCGGCTCCGGATCGACTTCTCCACGCTGCCCAGCCGGTTCCCGTTCGTCCTGGTCACCCCGCAGTCCCACACCGAGCGGGTGCTGCGCGAACGGGCCGTCAAGGCCGGCGCCGAACTGCGCCGCGGCGCCGAACTGACGGGCCTTCGGCAGGACGCGCAGGGCGTCGCGCTGACGGTCCGCACCGCCGAGGGCGAGCAGCGGCTGCGGGCCCGCTACGCGGTCGGCGCGGACGGCGTGCACTCGGCGGTGCGCGACCTGCTGGGCATCCCGTTCCCCGGCGAGTCGGTGGTGCGCTCGGTGATGCTGGCCGACGTCCGGCTGGAGAACCCGCCCGAGGAGCCGTTGACGGCCGGCGCCGACGAGCGCGGCTTCGCCTTCCTGGCCTCCTACGGCGACGGCTGGTACCGGGTGATCGGCTGGGACCGCGACCACCAGGTGCCCGACTCGGCCCCGGTGGTGGTCCCCGAACTCGCCGACCTGCTGCGCCAGGTGACGGGTCGCGACCTGGGCCTGGCCGAGGTCCGCTGGAGCTCGCGCTTCCACAGCGACGAGCGCCAGGCCACCAGCTACCGCTCCGGCCGGGTGTTCCTGGCCGGCGACGCCGCGCACTGCCACTCCCCGGCCGGCGGCCAGGGCATGAACACCGGCCTGCAGGACGCCGCCAACCTGAGCTGGAAGCTGGTCGCCGCCGTCCGCGGCTGGGCCCCCGACGCCCTGCTGGACACCTACCAGACCGAGCGCCACCCGGTCGGCCGGGCGGTGCTGCGCAGCTCCGGCGCCCTGGTGCGCCTCGCGCTCGGCCGGCACGCCTCCACCCGGGCGCTGCGCTCGGCGATCGGCGCGGCCGCCGGGCACCTCGGCCCGCTGGCCGAGCTGGGCGCCAAGCAGATCTCCGGCATCGGCTACAGCTACCCCGCCGAGAAGGGCGCCCACCCGCTGGCCGGCCGCCGGGTCCCGGACCTGCGGCTGGCGGTGGACGTGCCCGGCGGCCCGTCCCGGCTGCACGAGGCGCTGCGGGCCGGCAAGGCCGTGCTGATCAGCAACGACGAGCTGTCGGTGGCGGACTCCTGGGCGGACCGGGTGGTCACCGCCGCCCCAGCCGACCCGCACGGCAAGCTGCGCGACACGGTGCTGCTGGTCCGCCCCGACGGCTACGCGGCCTGGGCCTGCGTCGACCCGACCCGGGGCGAGCTGCGGGCCGCGCTCAGCCACTGGCTGGGCCGCCCCTGATATTCACTGAATTCATCGACGGAAATTCTGTTCATTAACTGGAAGCCCCGACAGCTCCACAGTTGACTGTTCTTTAGTAAGCAATTGCTCAGGCATGGGTCAATTCCTGAGAGTCCTCTGAGAGATTTTGGCGAGCGTTTTCGAAGACCGGAACGCCCCCAGACTTCCGGAGGACCCCCGTGCGACCCCGCTCGCTCGCCCTTGCCGCGGCCCTGGCCGTCCTGCCCCTCACCGCCGTCTCGTTGGGCGTCGGCACCGCCCAGGCGGCGCCGACGCCGAACGCCAGTGCCCGGGTGGCGCTGCCGCAGACCGTCACGCCGGCGGTGGCCCGCTCCCACAAGCAGGGAGACGTTCCGGCCGACCGCCGGATATCCGTGGCGGTCAGCCTGAAGCTGCGCAACACCGCGGAACTGGACCGTTTCCTTTCGGCGGTCGGCACTCCCGGCACCGCGGAATTCGGCCACTATCTGACGCCCACGCAGTTCACCGAGCGTTTCGGCCCGACCCAGGCCGACGTGGACCAGGTGCGCGCGTTCCTGACCGCGCAGGGCCTGAAGGTCGACTCGGTGAGCGCCAACCGCCAGGTGGTGAACGCCACCGGCTCGACCTCCGCGGTCGCCGCCGCGTTCGGCACCCACGAGTCGACCTACAGCGACCCGCAGCAGGGCAACCGGAGCTTCTTCGCCAACGACGCCGCCGCCTCGGTGCCGGCCGCGCTGGCCGGCGTGGTCGAGGGCGTCAGCGGCCTCAACGACCACACCGTGCGCACCACCCGGATCGCCAAGCCCGAGGCGTCCGCCCCGCACGCCACCCCGAGCGGCTTCGGCCCGGCCGGCTACGACGGCGCCTACCGCCTCAACCAACTGGGCGCGGACGGCACCGGCAGCACCGTGGCGCTCTGGGAGTTCGACGGCTACAAGTCCACCAACCTGACCACCTACGACAGCCAGTTCGGCCTGTCCGGTCCGGCGGTCAGCACCGTCTCGGTGGACGGCGCGAACTACGACGCGAAGCCGGGCGACGGCCAGGGCGAGGTCGAGCTGGACTCGGAGATCGTGCGCGGCGTCGCCCCCAAGGCCACCCAGCTGGTCTACGAGGCGCCCAACACCGACCAGGGCGAGATCGACATGGCCGCCAAGATCGTCGCGGACAACCGGGTCTCGGTCATCTCCATCTCCTGGGGCTCCTGCGAGCCGGACACCACCGCCGCCTCGATGACCGCGGTGAACAACTCCTTCAAGCAGGCCGCCGCCCAGGGCATCTCGATCTTCTCGGCGTCCGGCGACGACGGCTCCCGGGACTGCACCCGCTCCACCTCGGGCTCCACCGTGAAGGCCGTGGACTTCCCCGCCTCCAGCCCGTACAACACCGGCGTCGGCGGCACCAACCTGAAGGTCTCCGGCACCACTTACAGCTCGGAGAGCGCCTGGAGCACCGCCGGCGGCGGCGTCTCCACCCAGTTCGCCAAGCCCGCCTGGCAGACCGGCACCAACGTCACCGGCACCATGCGCACCGTGCCCGACATCTCGTCCAACGCCGACCCGGCCAGCGGCTTCGCGATCTACACCCAGGGCAGCACCGCCGCCGGCTGGCAGGTCTACGGCGGCACCTCCGCGGCCGCCCCGCTGTGGTCCGGCTTCGCCGCGCTGTACAACCAGAAGGCCAAGGCCGCGTCCAAGCCCGTCCTGGGCGAGGTCAACCCGAAGCTGTACACGGTCGCCAACAGCAGCTCCTACGCCACCTCGCTGCACGACGTGACCAGCGGCTCGAACCAGGACTTCGCCGCCAAGACCGGCTACGACCAGGTCACCGGCTGGGGCACCCCGATCGCCGACGGCCTGGCGGGCGCCCTGCTCGGCACCGGCGGCACCACCCCGCCGCCCACCGGCGGCTGCACCGCAGGCCAGCTGCTCGGCAACCCCGGCTTCGAGACCGGCACCGCCGCCCCCTGGACCACCAGCACCGGCGTGGTCGACAACTCCGCCTCCGAGGCCGCCCACAGCGGCTCCTGGAAGGCCTGGATGAACGGCTACGGCTCGGCCCACACCGACACCGTCTCCCAGTCGGTGGCCATCCCGGCCGGCTGCAAGGCCGCCTTCAGCTTCTGGCTGCACGTCGACACCGCCGAGACCGGCACCACGGCCTACGACAAGCTCACCCTGTCGGTGAACGGCGCCTCGGTGGCGACGTACTCCAACCTCGACAAGAGCACCGGGTACGTCCAGAAGACCGTCGACCTGTCCGCGTACGCCGGACAGACCGTCACCGTGAAGTTCACCGGCGTCGAGGACGCCTCGCTGCAGACCAGCTTCGTCATCGACGACACCGCGCTCACCGTCTCCTGACGGCCGCTCAGCACGGGTGCCGGGAGGGCCTTCACGGGTCCTCCCGGCACCTGTGTGTCAGGAGTGTTTCCGGCGCGATCCGTCTGCGAAATACTTGTCGTGACCACTGTCATATGTCCTGATTGATGACGTAGCCTCTCAACCCTGCATAGGGTTCCCACACACTCGGCGGCGCACCTCCGACGCACCGCGGAGCCGGGGCGAACCCGCCGAACCCGCCGGGTGGGGAAGGTGTCGCATGGGCTCACAGCAACCACAGCACGCCGGCCGGCTCCGCCTGGTCGGCCAGCGCGAACACGGCGGTGACCGGCCCCCGGCCGGACCCGCCGCGCCGGCCGGCCCGCAGGCCGCCGTCCGCAGCACCACCGCACCCGTATCCGCACAGTCCGCCGCCACCGCACCCGCCGCCCCCACGACTCCCGTCCCCGCCACGCCCACTGTGCCCGCCACGCCCGCCATCGCGCAGGGCGGCTTCGCCGAGGTCCTCAACGCCGCCATCGAGCACAGCGGCCTCAGCCTCGACCGGATCCGCGCCGCGCTCGCCAAACAGGGCGTCAGGGTCAGCGTCACCACGCTCAGTTACTGGCGGCGCGGCCGCAGCCAGCCCGAACGGGCCACCTCGCTGCGCGCCGTCCACCTGCTGGAAGAGCTCCTCGGCCTGCGCCACACCGCGCTCACCGCACTGCTCGGACCGCCCCGCCCGCGCGGCCGCTGGGTCACCCAGGGCCCGGCCCCCGACGGCCTGCGGGTCGAACAGATCTGGCCCGGCGAGACCGAGCTCGGCGAGGTGTTCGCCGAACTCGACGCCCCGCCGGCCGGCCAGCTGGAGCGGCAGTCCATCCACGACGCCTACTACGTCGACGCCTCCCGCCGCGGCAACGTGCTGAGGATGCGTCAGGTGGTGCGCGCCACCGTGGACGGCGTCACCCGGCACGTCGTGGTCCACAAGTCCGACGAGGGCGTCGAGACCTGCCCCGAGATCACCTCCGTCCGGCACGCCCGCCTCGGCCGGATCCGGCGCCGCCCGCTCAGCGGACTGCTGGTCGCCGAGCTCCTGCTCGACCGGCCGCTCGCCCTCGGCGACTCCACCGTGCTCGAGTACGAGGTGCACCTCCCCGACTCCGGCCCCACCACCAGCTACGGGCGGTTCTTCCCGGCCCCCGTGCGGGAGTACGTCCTGCAGGTCCACTTCGACCCCTCCGCCGTCCCCGTCCAGTGCGAACGCTTCGACCGCGCGCCCGGCACCGACACCGACCGCCACCGCGAACCCCTCTGGATCGGCGCTTCCGCGAGCGCCCACGTCCTCACCGCCGACCAGCAGCCCGGCCAGGTGGGCATCCGCTGGCAGTGGGAGTGACGCCGAACCCGGCCTGACTGCCCATCAGCCCATCAGCCCTGCCGTGCCGGCGCCCGCCGGGCCCGGCACCACGCCGCACCACCACCCCGCCGTTCACCCGTTTCGCCCACTCCGACCGCCCATCAGCTGGTCCTTGCTGCTACCTCCGTGAAAGGTGAGTCCCACTCACCGAGGAAAGGCAGGTCCCCCGTGCTGATGGAGTTCAGCGAGGTCGAACCGGACAAGTCCTGTGCCTGCGGCGGCTGCACCGCCCGCGTCCGGGCGCGGCAGCTCGCCGTCCGGTCGGGCCGCGGCGCCACGATCCAGGCCCGTGGTGCGCGGCGGGCGGCGGTGCTGCTCGCCGCCGCCGGCAGTGTGCTGGGCGGCGGGGCGGTCTCGTCGGCGGTCGCGGCCGCGCCGCGCACCGACAGCAGCCCGCAGACCGCGAACTCGCCGCAGGGCCAGGTCGCCGGCCCGTTCGGCGAGCCCCCGACGTCCCCCCGGGCGGTGGCCGCGCCGCCGGCCACCACCCGGGCGGAGATCATGCGCCGGGCCCAGGCCTGGGTGGACCAGAAGGTGCCGTACAGCATGACCAAGTACTGGTCGGACGGCTACCGCCAGGACTGCTCCGGGTTCATCTCGATGGCCTGGAACCTGGGCATCAGTCAGACCACCTGGACGCTGCCGGACTTCGCCGACCGGATCGCCGAGGACGACCTCCAGCCGGGCGACGTGCTGATCTACAACAACGCGAACGACCCGCAGGGCGGCTCGCACGCCGTGCTGTTCGGCGGCTGGGTGGACGCGGCGCACACCAAGTACACGGCGCTGGAGCAGACCCGCCCGGGCACCACCGAACGCAGCACCCCGTACGCCTACTGGAGCAACTCGAGCGGCTACCTGCCGTACCGGTACCGGGGGTTGAGCCTGCCGATGCCGGCGCCGGACGGGGCCGACGCGTTCCCGGGCGCGGACAGGTTCGGGCCCGGGAAGGTCAACGACTACGTGACCCGGCTGGGCCGGATGCTGGTGGAACGCGGCGGCGGGCGGTTCTACCGGGAGGGACCGAGCCCGGACTGGGGCGACGCCGACCGCAGGGCCACCGAGGCGTTCCAGCTGGCGCAGGGCTGGCGCGGCGCGGAGGCCGACGGCTACCCGGGCAAGGACACCTGGGACTTCCTGGTCCACCACAAGGGCAAGGACATCCCGCCCGCCGTGACCGCCCCGTCGCCGCCGCCCGCCCCGGGCCCGCCGCCGTTCCCCGGCACGGACAAGTTCGGGCCCGGCAAGATCAACGACCACATAGCGCAGCTGGGCCGGCAGCTGGTGAAGAAGGGCTTCGGCAGCTCCTACCGGCAGGGCCCGGACCCGGCCTGGGGCGAGGCCGACCGCCGCAACGTCGAGGCGTTCCAGCGCGCCCAGGGCTGGACCGGCTCCGAGGCGGACGGCTACCCGGGCCCGCACACCTGGAAGCTGCTGTTCTCCTGACAGACGCTCAACCCTGCGGGGGCGCGCCAGCGGCGTGCTCCCGCACCCAGGCGTGCATGGCGATCGCCGCGGCCGCCCCGGCGTTGATCGAACGCGTCGAGCCGAACTGGGCGATCGAGCAGACCGCCGTCGAGTGCTCCCACGCCTCGGCCGTCAGCCCGGGGCCCTCCTGCCCGAACAGCAGCACGCAGCGCTCGGGCAGCGGATAGGTCTCCAGCGGCACCGCGCCGGGCAGGTTGTCGATGCCGATGATCGGCAGCCCCCGCTCGGCGGCGTGGGCGGCCAGCGAGGCCACCGAGTCGTGGTGCCGGACGTGCTGGTAGCGGTCGGTGACCATGGCCCCGCGCCGGTTCCAGCGCCGCCGGCCGACGATGTGCACCTCCCCCGCCAGGAAGGCGTTGGCGGTGCGCACCACGGAGCCGATGTTGAAGTCGTGCTGCCAGTTCTCGACGGCGACGTGGAAGCCGTGCCGCCGGGTGTCCAGGTCGGCGACGATCGCCTCGTGCCGCCAGTACCGGTACTGGTCGACGACGTTGCGGCGGTCGCCGGCGGCGAGCAGCTCGGGGTCGAGGCGGGGATCGTCGGGCCACGGCTCGGGGTGCGGTCCGACGCCGATCTCCCGGTCGTCGGGGAGCCCCGTGAATTGGCCGTCGTCGTACTGCTCGCCCAGCTGGGGCACCGAGGTGTCGCTCACGCCCTCGAGGGTACGGGCTCGCCGCGGGCCGGCTGCGGGCGCGTCCGCACCGACTTCTCCAGCTCGGTGAGCGCCTGCATGACCAGCCGCGCCCCGGCCCGGGTGACGTCGATCCCCTCGTCGCGGGGGAGCGAGGCCAGCAGGTAGTCCCAGGTCCGGTGGGCCTCGCGCAGCTCGGAGAAGTCGACGTCCTGACCGAGCAGGATCGCCGCGGCGGCGATCGCGGTGGCGTCCCGCAGCTCGTCGCCGAACGCGCCGGCGCCGGGCAGCGGCGCGGCGTCCGCGGCGGGCAGGTGGGCCTCCAGCAGGACGATCGAGCGGTCCAGCATGCCGACCGCCGAGCGGGCCCGGTCGAACTGCTTGCGGCTCAGCTCCGGCACCTTCGCGAAGTGGTGCACGGGCTCCAGCTCGGCCCGGTCCAGCGCGGCCAGCATCTCGCTGCGGGTCTCCCGGACGTCCAGCAGCGCGGGCCGGACGTCCTTCTCGGCGTGCCCGCCCGCCGGATCGCCGTACCCGGTGAACACCGCGGCCGCGTACCGCCCGGCGGCGGCCAGCCACTCGGCGAGCCGCTCCGGCAGCCGGGCGGTCTGCCAGGTCGGGAACAGCGCGTACGCGCCGAGCGCGACCGCGCCGCCGAGCAGCGTCATCGCCACCCGGTCGAACGCCAGCCGCACCGGCTCGCCGGGCTGCAGGCCGAGCAGGAACACCACGTACGAGGAGATCGCGGCCGTCAGCAGCGCGTACCCGGTGCTCAGCATCATGTACGACAGGCCCATCGAGAACACGGCGAGCGCGGCCAGCACCCAGTCGCCGGGCTGGAACACCTGCACGATGGCGGTGGACACCAGCACGCCGGCGACGGTGCCGGCGACCCGGGCGACGCCGCGGCTGAAGGTCTGCGCGAAGTCGGGGCGCATCACCATGGCGGAGGCCATCGGCGCCCAGTAGCCGTGCTCGATGCCCAGCAGCTGGGCCGCCAGGTAGGCCGAGGTCACCACGCCGGACATCCGCACCGCGTGCTGGAAGATCGCCGAATGCTTGTGCAGCTGCCGGCCGACGGTGGCCAGCGCCGCGGGGGCCACCTTGACCAGCGAAGGGCGGTGCAGGCCGGCGCCGCGGCCGGCGGTGGGGACGGCCCCGCGGTCCTGCCGGTCGAGCCGGTCGGCGGCCCGGCCGAGCAGACCGGACAGCTGGCGCGCGGAGCGGCGGGCGCCGCCGCGCAGCAGGTCCTCGCCGGTGCCGGGGCGGGCCAGCGCCAGGCCGGGGGTGTCCCTGGGCAGCTGCACCGGGTCGCCGGTGCGGATCGCCCGGGCCAGCGCGTCCAGCACGTCGGCGGCGGCGGCCAGCACCTCGCGGGCCCGGTCCCGCTCCGGGCCCTCCTCGGCGGCCCCCACCCGCGGATCGGCGAGCGCGGCCAGCGTGGGCCGGACACGCTCCGCGATGGTCCGCAGGCCGCGCAGCTCCGGCGGGCGGCGGCGGGCCTGCCGAGCGGTCAGCCGGGCCGCCTGGCGGGCGACGATGAACGGCTCCGGGTCGACGTGCGCCACCGGGTCGTGCCGCAGGCTGCGGGCGTAGTCGCCGAGCCCGGCGTAGATGTCGGCGAGGGCGTCGCGCTGCGCCCGCCAGCTGTCGATCGGCCACAGCGTCACCACCAGGGCCTGCACGCCGCCGCCGACCGAGCAGAGCACGGCGTGGCCGAGCGCCGCGGACACCGACACCGGCAGCTGCACCACCACCATCATCACGGACAGCGTGTTGGCGGCGACCACGCCGGCGGTCGGGCTGACCGCCCAGGCCATGCCCGTGCCGAACGCCCACAGCGCCAGCAGCACCGGGAACGCGCCGGTGATGCCGACCGCGACGTAGCCGAGGAAGGTCGACGCGCCCAGTCCGGCGCCCGCCACCAGCGCCAGCGAGGCGCGCGGCCGGAACGAGCGCTGGAAGGTCGCGACACCGGCGATGAACGCGCCCATCGCGGCGGACGCGGCGTGCGAGGGCCCGTAGATCGCCATGGTCGGGAAGATCACCAGCCCGGCGGCGACCGCGGCGCGCAGCGACCGGCGCGGATTGGTGAGCGAGAAGTCCACGGTCAGCCCGGCCTTCGCGGTCTCACGCAGGGCCTTGAACCAGGACATAGCGGGAGCTTAGCGACTTTTCCGCCACCGGCCCGTCAGCACTCGCTCCACTGCCGACAGCGCCGCGGCAGGCCGCAGCACCGCGCCCGCGGCGAGCATCGCCGACGAGCGGAACGGCAGCCCCGGCACCACCGCGACCGGCAGGTGCTCGGCGCCCGTCAGCACCGGCAGCACGTTCTTCGGCCGCCGGCCCGCCGGCGCGAACGGGAAGCCCGCGTGGGTCGGGCCGCTGCTACAGGACGAAGGCGTCCTGGCCGCCGCTGCTCACCATCGGGCGGCCGGCGGCGTCCCAGGCGAACATGCCGCCGTCCACGTTCACCGCGTCCCGGCCGCCGGCGACCAGGTACTGCACCACCTGCGCGGAGCGGCCGCCGACCCGGCACAGCACGTACAGCCGGCCCTCGGGCAGCTCGTCGAGGCGGGCCACCACCTGGCCGATCGGGATGTGCAGCGCACCGTCCACGTGGCCGGCGTCCCACTCGTCCTGCTCGCGGACGTCGAGCAGAACGGCGTCGGCGGGCACCGAGGCGGCGTCGGTGGTGGGCAGCTGAGCGAACATCGGGGCGTTCTCCTGGGATCGGTACGGGTCGTTCGAGCCATTGTCCGGCAGCAGGGCGACCAGCTTGGCCTGCCGGTCGGCGGCGGTGGCCAGCAGCTGGTCCGCGAGGTCCTCCAGCAGGCGCTCCGGCTCGTCCGGGCGCAGCAGCAGCAGTTCGCCCATCGGGGTGCGCTCCAGCCGGACCTGCTCGGTGGCCAGCGCGGTGATCCGGCCGGTCAGCCACTCCAGGCGCTGGCGCAGCCAGGCCAACCGGTCGGGGGAGCCGACGGCGGGCGCGGATTCCGGGTCGGCGGACCACTCCTCGGCGAGCCGCTCCAGCCCCTCGGTGTCGGCCAGCGCGTACGCCTCGTTGACCCGGGCGATGAACGCCGAACGGCGCTGCTGCTCGGCCGGGTCGGTGGACAGGTCGGGGTGGGCCCGGCGGGCCAGTTCGCGGTAGACCCGCTGGGCGTCCTTGTCGGGCCGCACCCGGCGGGCCTCCGGCTCGCCCTCGCGCGGGCCGCGCTGTTCGGCGGGCTCGACCCGCTCCCGGGCCTCGCGGGCCCGCCGCAGGTCCTCCGGGTCGCCGCTGAGCGCCGCCACCGCCTCGGCGATCAGCGCGTCCAGCTCGTCCAGCTCGGCGTACAGCGGGCCGAGCAGCTGGTGGTGGGCGAGCGCGAAGTTGTCGATCTCCACCCGCAGGGTGGTCACGTCGACGTCCAGGGTCAGCCAGGCCAGCTCGGCCGCCGCGACCCGCTCCTCCAGCTCCTGCCGCTCCGGATCCGCCCACACCTCGACGCTCGGTACGCTCACCCGGGCCACCCTACCGGGACCCTCACACCGCCCTGACGGGTGACGGTGGAGCACGCAGGGGGCGCGCCGTCAACGACACGCAACTGATACGGACGAATCTGCCGGATTAACTACCTCCCATTGGCATCTCCGTGCTTCATTGGAGGACGCACGCAAGGACGCGCGCACCGGCCAGGAGGGGCAGCGAGACTCAAAGGGGCAGACCGATATCCATGGTGGACCAGCCCATTTCCGCACCCGACCGGGCGGACCTCCCGGGCGGCCGCCCCACCGGGGTGGTGGCACTGCTTCGCGTGGCCGCCGCACTGGTCGATCCGGACGGCCGGATCACGGTGTGGAACCGCACCGCCGAGGAGCTCTTCGGCCACCGCGCCGCCGTCGCCGTCGGCCGCACCGCCCACGGCCTGCTGCCCGCCGTCTGCCCCCGCCACGACCCGGACGCCCCCGCGCACCGCTGCGACGCCTTCGACACCCTCGACGACCTCGCCACCGACGGCCCGTGGGCCGGCGCGATGACGGTGCACGACCGCGAGGAGCGGCAGCGCGACGTCCTGTGGTGGGCCTACCCGCTGGCCGAACCGGCCGGCCGCTCGCTGCTCGTGCTGGCCGCCGACGCCCGACCGCTGCGCGCCGCCGGCCCCCGGATCGCCCTCGGCGAGCGCCTCGTCCACTACGCCGCCGCACCCGCCGCGGCCCGCCCGCAGCAGATCGCGGCCGCCTTCGCACCGCCCGCCGGGCCCACCCCCGAAGCACTGGCCGCGCTGCTGCCGTCCTGCTCCCCGGAGCGCCGCGGCCGACTGCTGGCCGCCCTGGCCGCCGCCGGACCCCCGGCCCTGCGGGTGGACGCGGCACTGCTGCCGGTGGCGCCCTACCAGTCCTCGCCGGGCGGGCCGTCCGGCACCGCCCGGGTCGCCGCCGGCCTCGGCCGCCGCTACCCCACCCCGCAGCAGCGGGCCGCCCAGCAGCGCGAGCGCACCGCCCGCCGCCCCGCGGAGCCGCAGCGCGGCACGGGTGCCCGGGCCCCGCTCGGGGTACGGATACAGGCTGCCGGGCCCGCGGAGGAAGCGCGGGTGCCCGGCAGCACCGTCCCTGGCCCACGCGACGCCGCCGCCCACGGCCCGACCCCGGGAGGCCCCGCCATCGACCCCGCCACCGCCCCGTCCGAACCGGCCGCCGCCCAGGCCCCCGCCCAGGTCTCCGCCGTCCTGCCCGGCCCCGCCAAGGCCGCCGACGGCGGCGTCGAGGTGGTCCGCGGCCTGCCCGACGACGGCGACCTGGCGCTGCTGGCCTCGGTCGGCAGCCAGGTCGGCACCACCCTCGACCTGGACACCACCGCCCGCGAACTGTGCAAGGTGCTGGTCCCCCGGGTCGCCGACTTCGCCTGCGTCGACCTGCTCGACGGCCTGCTCTCGGACGGCGAACTGCCCGCCGACCCGCCGGACAACCGCACCGTGCTGCGCCGCGTCGCCCGCACCTTCAACACCGGCTCGCCGCGCTGGAACCACGTCCTGGACGAGGGCTCGCTGCTGACCATGCCGCGCTCCACCCCGCCCGGCCTGGCCCTGCAGGAGAACCAGCCGGTGCTGGTGCCGCTGATCTCCGCGGACGTCGCGGTCGACTACGCGGCCTCACTGGGCGGCCCCGAGCTGGAGCCGACCGTGGTCGGCCGCTCCATGCTGGCGCTGCCGCTGTCCGCCCGCGGCGCGGTGCTCGGCATCCTCAAGCTGCTGCGGCTGTCCGACCGGGCGCCGTTCACCCGCGCCGACGCCGACACCCTCAAGGAGATCGCCGCCCGCGCCGCACTGTCGCTGGACAACGCCCGGCTGCACCGCGCCGAGTCCAAGGTCGCCACCACCCTGCAGCGCTCGATGATCCCGACCCGCCCGCCGAAGATCCCCGGCGTGCAGATCGCCCACCGCTACATGCCGGGCGACCGCAAGGCCGAGGTCGGCGGCGACTGGTTCGACGCCATCCAGCTGCCCGGCAGCCGGGTCGCCCTGGTGGTCGGCGACGTGATGGGCCACGGCCTGCACTCGGCCGCCGCGATGGGCCGCTTCCGCACCGCCATGCAGACCCTCGCCGCTCTCGACCTGCCACCGGGCCAGCTGCTGCGGCACCTCGACAACCTGGCCCAGAAGCTCGGCGACGACCACCTCGCCACCTGCCTGTACGCGGTCTACGACCCGATCAACCGCACCTGCGAACTCGCCTCGGCCGGCCACGTCCCGCCGGTGCTGGTCCACCCCGACGGCCGCGGCGAACTCCTCGACCTGCCCTCGGGCGCACCGATCGGCGTCGGCGGGGTGCCGTTCGTCGCCACGAGGATCGACGTTTCGGACGGCTCGATGCTGGTGCTGTGCACCGACGGCCTGGTCGAGGTCCGCGGCGGCGACATAGGAGAGGGCCTGGCCGCGCTCTGCGGCAACCTGATCGACCCCAAGCAGACCCCCGACGAGGCCTGCGACACCGTGCTGAACACCCTGCACTCCGACGACCGGCAGGACGACATCGCGCTGCTGGTGGCCCGCTTCGACGGCGTCCCGCCGACCGAGGTCGCCACCTGGCAGCTGGGCGTCACCGAGCTGGAGGTCGGCCGGGCCCGCCGCCTGGTGCGCGACCAGCTCGCCGCCTGGCAGCTGACCGCGCTGACCGAGACGGTCGAGCTGCTGGTGTCCGAGCTGGTCACCAACGCCGTCCGGGTGGCCCGCTCCGAGGTGCAGCTGCAGCTGATCCGGGTCGACAAGCTGCTGGTCGAGGTCAGCGACGACAACCACAACCTGCCGTCGCTGGAGCCCGCCGACTCGCTGTCCGAGCACGGCCGCGGCCTCAACCTGGTCAGCAAGCTGTCCGAGAAGTGGGGCACCGCCCGCAAGGCGGTCGGCAAGGTCGTCTACTTCGAGATGCCGCTGCCGCGCGGCTGACCGGCCGGGGTCAGGGCGTGACCGCCCTGGCCCCGCCCTGCGCCACCGAGGCGGCTGCGCCGACCCCGGACAGCACCCGCGGCCAGTAGTCGCCGAACACCTCGACCCACACCGCGATCAGCACCGCGGTGCTGATCGCCACCAGGTGCTCCAGGCCCGCCAGGTTCGGCAGCAGCGTCGCCTCGACCACCATGGCCACCACCACGGCGCCGCCCGTCCACCAGGCCCGGCAGCGGAACGCCACCACCACGGCCAGCGCCACCACCGCCGCCGAGGGCCCGGTGTCGCGCACGTGCGCCACCCAGCGCGGGAACCCGAGCAGGTGGTGCGGGCCGAGCGCCACCGCGATCCGGGCGAACAGCGTTCCCGCCAGGGTGCAGACGTAGGCGACCACCAGGGTCAGCCGCCGCCCCAGCACGATCTCCGCCACCCCGAACACCAGGAAGACCTGCGCCAGCGCCCCCCACACCGGCAGGTCCAGGGCCGGCACGTACAGCGACAGCGGGGTGCGCAGCAGCGACACGTCCAGCGGCAGCGCCGCCTTCACCACTCCGATGTCCGAGACGAACCGGGCCCCGCCCGGCAGGTGCTGGACGATCGAGAACAGCAGGACCAGCACGGTCGCCGCGGTCGCCAACGGCACCGCCGCGAATTTCCGCCGCACCACCCGTTCCTTCACGGCGCCGAACAGCGCCCCCCACTCGGCGACCGCGGCCCGGCGGAATACCGCCCCGAGCCCCGGCCGCACGCCCCCCGCGTGGGTGTTCTGCTTCACGAACCGGTTCTCCCGTCCCGAGGACGTGCGGCCATCCCGACGTCCGTACCGCTGTGCGCGTCTTCTTCTACGCCTCTTCTTCGACCCTACGCATCGGATTAATCAGGGGCATCAACTTCACAGCCCGGTCGTGTCATACCGCGGTCTGATCTTCCGGCCCGCTCCGCCCCCCGGCGGAGGGACCACCGTCCCGGGCCCCAGCGGGCCGGGAAGCCCGTGGCTCAGCCCTCGCGGGTGTGCCGTCGACGGAACAGCGCTGGCAGGCTCGGCACCGTGATGAAGCCCTCCGCGCGGGCCGAGGCGATACCGATCCGCGGAATCTCGCTGCTCTTCTCGAAGAGCAGATAGCGCGGCTCCCAGATCGGCCGGTATTTCGCATTCGCCCGGTAGAGCGACTCGATCTGCCACCAGCGGGAGAAGAATCCCAGCACCGAACGCCACAGCCGCAGCACCGGACCGGCGCCGAGCTTCGAACCGCGCTCGAAAACCGAGCGGAACATCGCGAAGTTCAACGACACCCGTTCCAGTTCGACCTCCTTCGCGCGCTGCAGGAGTTCGATCACCATGAACTCCATCAGGCCGTTCTCGCTGTCCCGGTCGCGCCGCATCAGGTCCAACGACAGACCGTGCACGCCCCACGGCACGAAGCTCAGCAGCGCCCGCAGCTCGCCGTCCCCGTCGAAGCACTCCAGCATCACGCAGCGCCCGTCGCCCGGGTCGCCGAGCCGGCCCAGCGCCATCGAGAAGCCGCGCTCGGTCGCGCCGTCCCGCCAGTGGTCGGCCTTCGCCACCAGCTCGGCCATCTCCGACTCGGGGATGTCCTGGTGGCGGCGGATCCGCACCGTGTAGCCGGCCCGCTTGACCCGGTTGTAGGCCTGCCGGACCACCCGCATCGCACGGCCGTCCAGCGAGAACTCGTCCAGCTCGACGATCGCCTCGTCGCCCAGCTCCAGCGCGTCCAGCCCGTGCCGGGCGTAGATCACCCCGGCCTCCTCGGAGGCGCCCATCACGGCCGGCACCCAGGCGTGCTCGCGGGCCTCGGCCAGCCAGGCGTCGATCGCCCCCGGCCAGGCCTCCGGGTCGCCGATCGGGTCGCCGGACGCCAGCGTGACGCCGCCGACCACCCGGTAGGCGACCGCGGCCTTCCCGCTCGGCGAGAAGACCACCGCCTTGTCCCGGCGCAGCGCGAAGTAGCCGAGCGAGTCCCGCTCGCCCTGCCGGTCCAGCAGCTCGCGCAGCTTCCGCTCGTCCTCGTCGCTCTGCAGCTCCTCGCCGCGCGGCGAGCGGAACGCCACGTACAGCACGGCCAGGAACAGCACCGCGCTCATCGCGTTGATCGCCGCGTTCACCCAGGTCGGCACGGAGACCACGTCGGCCACCTTCGCCGACGGGGTAAGCGTGATCATCCGGTGCACCGAGTAGCTGAACCGGGTGCCGAAGCCCGCGCCGCTGATGGTGTTGGTCAGCTGCACCAGCACCGAGCCGATCAGGCCGCCCAGCAGCAGGCCGCCGACCCCGGCCGCGACCGCGGTCTTCGGGTTCGACCGGTCGCCCTTGGAGGTGAACTCGCGGCGCGAGAACAGCAGCGCCACCAGGAACAGGCCGGTCAGCACCACCGAGAAGTAGTTCCACGGGTGGGACGCGAAGTGCTGGCCCCAGGCCATCAGCGCCAGGTAGCCGACGAAGGTCAGGCCGGCCAGCCCCGTGTTGAAGATCCACGCCGCCCGCTTGCGGCGGCGCATCGCCACCGCCAGGAACAGCGCCAGCGCCACCGAGGTCAACCCGGCGGTCACCAGGTACGGGGTGAAGAACTGGCCCTCGTTGTGCCGCTGCACCGTGTCCTTGAACGGCACCGAGAGCACCGCCACCAGGTTCAGCAGTGCCACCAGCCGCAGGTACCAGACCGTCGATGTGGCGGCCCGGCGACGCCAGAGCGCCTGCGGACCCGAACCCTCGCCCCGGGAGGGCGACACGGCCGAGGCAGCCGTCTTCACTGTGGACACAGCAACCATTCCAGACGATCGAACATTGGGGCGCATCCGCGCGCGGTCTGCGCACTTCACCCCGATTTCCATGGTTGCCCAGCGAAGATGAGAATTGCGTGAATCCGGTAGCGGATTCCCACCCCCGCCGATCGGCGGGGGTGACAGCCCGAACCCCCACCAGGGAGAGACATGCCGCCGACCCGGGTCCTGATCGTGGACGACGAGGTGCTGGTCCGCTCCGGGCTCGGCCTGATCGTCGGCTCCGCACCCGACCTCGAGGTGGTCGGCGGCTGCTCCGGCGGCCAGGCCGAGCAGCAGGCCCGGGCGCTGGCCCCGGACGTGGTGCTGCTCGACGTCCGGATGCCCGACCTGGACGGCATCAGCGTGCTGCGCCGCCTGCGCGCCCTGCCCGACCCGCCGGTCGTCGCCATGCTCACCACCTTCGACACCGACGAGTACATCGGCACCGCGCTGCGGGCCGGCGCCGCCGGGTTCCTGCTCAAGGACACCGCCCCCGAGCAGCTGGTGCACGCCGTCCGGGTGCTCGCGGCCGGCGGCAGCGTGCTCTCCCCGACCGTCGCCCGCACGGTGATCAGCGGCTACGTCGACGGCGGCGGCCCCGACCTGACCGCCACCGCCCTCACCCACCGGCTCACCGGCCGCGAACTCGACGTGCTGGCCCTGCTCGGCGAAGGCCTCTCCAACGCCGAGATAGCCGACCGGCTGTTCCTCGGCACCGGCACCGTCAAGGACCACATCAGCGCCATCCTGGCGAAGCTCGGCGCCGCCAACCGGGTCCAGGCCGCCGTCGTCGCGCACCGCGCCGGGCTGGTCCGGGAACGCCGGGACGGGGAGTGATCTCCGCCGAACCCGCCGCCGAAGCCTCCGCCCCGCAGCGCTGGGCCTGGCTGCGCTCCCCCCGCACCACCCTGCTGGTCCCGGTGGTGGCCGCCGCACTGGACTCCGCGCTGGTCGCCAAGGGCTCCGAGCCCTGGCAGATCGCCCTGTCCGCGCTGTCCGTCGTCGCCCTGCTCGGCCGCCGCCGCTTTCCGCTGACGGTCGCCCTGCTCACCCTGCCCGGGGCGTTCTTCAACGAGATCTGGCTGGCCCCGCTCACCGCCGTCTACTCGGTCTCCGCCGCCTACCCGAAACCGCGGATCCCGGTCGCCTGCGCCGTCTCCTTCGCCCTGATCGAGTTCTTCCACTGGCCGTTCGCTCCCGACCTGTTCGCCCTCAGCCGGGACAACGCGCTGTACGCCATCCAGTCGGCGATGCTCGGCGCCGGACCGGCCGCGCTCGGCATGCTCGCCCGCACCCGCCGCGAGCTCGGCGAACGCGTCACCGAACTCACCGAGGGCCGCCAGCGAGAGAGCCGGCTGATCGCCGAGCGGGTGCTGACCGCCGAACGCGCCCGACTGGCCCGCGAGATGCACGACGTGGTCTCCCACCAGGTCAGCCTGATCTCCATCCAGGCCGGGGCGATCCAGGTCGCCAGCACCGACCCGGCCTCCCGGGACGGCGCCCGCACCATCCGCGAACTCTCCGTCCGCACCCTGGACGAGCTGCGCCAGATGGTCGGCGTGCTGCGCGCCGCCGGCATCGGCAACCGCACCCCGCTGGCCCCGCAGCCCACCCTCGCCGACCTGCCCCGGCTGATCGACGACAGCGGCCTGCCGGTCACCCACCGACTCGACACCGGCCGCCGCGACTGGCCCGAGGCGGTCGAACGGGCCGCCTACCGGACGGTCCAGGAAGGCCTCACCAACATCCGCAAGCACGCCCCCGGCGCCCGGGTCACCGTCCGGGTCGCGGCCCGCGGCGGAAAGCTCCACGTCGAGGTCCGCAACGGCCCGCCGGCCGACCGCACCGCCGCCGCCCCGCTGCCCGGCGGCGGCCACGGCCTGGTCGGCCTGCGCGAACGCGCCGCCCTGCTCGGCGGCAGCTTCACCGCGGGCCCCACCCCCGACGGCGGCTTCTCGCTGCACGCCGTCCTGCCCGCCTGAGACCGCCGGCGTCCGCGGAGCCGTCCGCGGAACCGCGGGCCGGAGAACAGCTGCAGGACAACAAAAAACCCCGCAGATCCTGAGATCTGCGGGGTTTCGCTGTGCGCGAGGGGGGAGTTGAACCCCCACGCCCTTTCGGGCACTGGAACCTGAATCCAGCGCGTCTGCCTATTCCGCCACCCGCGCATGGGTGTTGTCTTCCGGAGCTTGTCGCTCTTTCGACTCTTCGAGAAGCTTAGCGCATCTCTCCGGGCCTTCCGTTCGGCTCCCTTGCGGGCGCCCCTTCCGACATGGAAAACATTAGCACGCCCCGAGCCCCACCTGCGAATCCATTCCCGCAGGCCCCCGGCACGGCCCGGACCGGACCGCAACCGGAGGCGGGTGCGAACGGGTGAGCGGACCGTCCAGTGGGTACCCTCCGGGCGCGACCTGGCCGGGGAACCGTACGGAAGGGCCGGGCGTGGATACGATCAGTACGGAAGTACCGCTTTCCGGCCTACGGGCCGGTCCGACCGACGCCCTGAGAGGGGGTGCCCCGTGGGAGTCCTGAAGAAGTTCGAGCAGCGACTCGAAGGTCTCGTGAACGGCACCTTCGCCAAGGTGTTCAAGTCCGAGGTCCAACCGGTGGAGATCGCCGGCGCCCTGCAGCGCGAGTGCGACAACAACGCCAGCATCTGGAACCGGGACCGCACGGTCGTCCCGAACGACTTCATCGTCGAACTCAGCCCGCACGACCACGAGCGGCTCAGCCCCTACGCCGGGCAGCTCGGCAACGAGCTCGCCGGCATGGTCCGCGAGTACGCCGAGGCGCAGCGGTACACCTTCATGGGCCCGCTGCAGGTCGCCCTGGAGAAGGCCGACGACCTGGACACCGGCCTGTACCGGGTGCGCAGCCGGACGCTGACCGCCGAGGAGCCGCAGCGGCCGCCCGCGCCGCCGGCCGCCCAGCCCGGCTACGGCCGTCCGCCGACCCCGCCCGCCCCCGGCGCGCCCTGGCAGCAGGGCGCCGGCGCTCCGTACGGCGCTCCGCCGCCGCCCTCCGCCCCGCCCGCGATGCCGCCCGCCCCGCCGGCCCCCGGCAACAACGTCCGGCCGTTCCCCGGCGCGGGCCACGGCGGCGCCGGCACCCGGCGCTGGGTCGAGGTGAACGGCGCCCGGCACCAGATCACCCAGAACGCGGTCGTCCTGGGCCGCTCCACCGAGGCCGACATCCGGATCGACGACCCCGGGGTGTCCCGAAAGCACGCGGAGATCCGCCCCGGCACGCCCGCGATGGTGATGGACCTCGGTTCCACCAACGGCATCGTGGTGGACGGACAGCACACCCAGCGCGCTACGCTCCGCGACGGCTCCCGGATCGTCCTGGGGTCGACCACCATCGTCTACCGACAGGTCGAAGGGTAGAAGCGGGCCGGTATGTCTGATCTGACCCTGACGGTCATGCGGCTGGGCTTCCTCGCCGTGCTCTGGCTGTTCGTCATCGTCGCCGTGCAGGTGATCCGCAGCGACCTCTTCACCACCAAGGGCGCCGCGCGCTCCGGGCACCGGGCCGCGCCCACCGCCCCCGCCGCGGCCGGCCCGGGCCGCCAGCCGCAGGGGCAGCCCGCCGCCGCCCAGCAACAGCAGCAACAGCAACAGGCCCGGCAGCGCCGGGGCCAGCCCACGCACCTGGTGGTCACCCAGGGCTCGCTGGCCGGCACCACCGTCGCGCTGCACGGCCAGACCGTCACGCTGGGCCGGGCGCACGACTCCACGATCGTCCTGGACGACGACTACGCGTCCTCCCGTCACGCCAGGATCTACCCCGATCAGGCTGGGCAGTGGACCGTGGAGGATCTAGGCTCCACCAACGGCACCTATCTGGACCGACAGCGGCTGACCACGCCGACGCCGCTCCAGATCGGCGTGCCGATCCGAATCGGCAGGACCGTCATCGAACTGCGGAAGTAGTCAGCGCATGAGGACCAGCTCCACCCGAAGGAGGGCCCGGACAGCATGAGTCTCGTGCTGCGCTTCGCCGCCGGCTCGCACAAGGGCCTGATCCGCGAGGGGAACGAGGACTCCGGCTATGCCGGACCCCGGCTGCTCGCGGTGGCCGACGGCATGGGCGGGGCGGCGGCCGGTGAGGTCGCCTCCTCCGAGGTGCTGGGGTCGATCGTCCGCCTGGACGAGGAACAGCCCGGCGCCGACCTGCTGACCCTGCTGAGCGACGCGGTGCAGACCGCCAACGACCGGCTCCGGCAGATGGTCGAGCAGGACCCGCAGCTGGAAGGCATGGGCTGCACCCTCACCGCGCTGCTGTGGGACGGCCAGCGGATGGGCCAGGTGCACATCGGCGACTCCCGCGCCTACCTGCTGCGGGACGGCCGGCTTGACCAGATCACCCAGGACCACACCTGGGTACAGCGGCTGGTCGACGAGGGCCGGATCACCGCCGAGGAGGCCGAGACCCACCCGCAGCGCTCACTGCTGATGCGCGCCCTGGACGGCCGCGGCCAGGTCGAGCCCGACCTGTCGATCCGCGAGGTCCGGGCCGGCGACCGCTACCTGATCTGCTCCGACGGCCTGTCCGGCCCGGTCAGCCACCAGACCCTGGAGGAGACGCTCGGCAGCTACTACGCGCCGCAGCAGACCGTCCAGGAACTGATCCAGCTGGCGCTGCGCGGCGGCGGCCCGGACAACATCACCTGCATCGTGGCCGACGTGATCGAGGTCGGCGCCACCGACCTGCTCAGCGGCCAGGCCGCCCAGGCCCCCGAGGTGGTCGGCGCGGTCGCCGACACCCAGCCGCACCCGCAGCAGCACGACCCGCACCTGCTGGACACCCCCGCCGGCCGCGCGGCCGGCCTCGGCCGCGCCCCGCAGGCCCCGCAGGGCGCCTTCGGCCCTGCCGAGGGCTACCAGGGCGGCTACGACCAGCAGCCCGGCTACGGCGCCCCGGTCGGCGACTTCGGCCCCGCCGAGGGCTATCAGGGCGGCTACGACCAGCACGGCAACTACGTCGACCCGGCCGGCTTCCCGCCCGGCGACGGCGGCGAGTACGGCGGCCCCGACGACCCGTACGAGGGCGACGCCCCGCCGAGCCGCCGCAAGAAGAAGCGCGGCCTGAAGCTCACCCTGATCGGGGTGCTGGTGCTGGCGGTGCTCGGCGGCGGCGGCTTCTTCGCCTGGCAGTGGAACCAGAACCAGTACTACGTCGGCGCCGAGAACGGCCACCTCGCGGTCTACCGCGGCCTCGACCAGAACCTGGCGGGCCTGAAGCTCAGCTCGGTCTACCAGCAGTACGGGGACGTGGAGCTGAAGTACCTGCCCGCCTTCCAGCGCGACCAGGTCGCCAAGAACATCCAGGCCAGCAGCCTGGAGGACGCCCGGAAGCAGGTCGAGACGCTGCGCACGCAGGCCGAGGTCTGCAAGAAGGTCGCCGATTCCAAGGCCGCCCCGGCCACCGGGGACGCCACGCCGACCGCCCCGCCGTTGACCGAGCAGGAGCAGCAGCTCGCCGTGTCCTGCTCCGGGCAGTAGGCCGCGGGCGACCCCGGGGGTTTTCACAGGCATGAGCACATTCGACGTGAGCCGCGGCAGCACGCCCACCACCGGGCGGCGCCGCGCCGTCGGCCGGTCCGCGACGGGCGACGCCCCGAACCGGCGCAACACCGAACTCCTGATGCTGGCCTTCGCCCTCGCGATCCCGATGCTGGCGTACGCCAACGTCGGCCTGGCGATGGACGGCAGCCTGCCCGTCGGCATGCTGAAGTTCGGGCTCGGCATGGCCGTGCTGGCACTGGCCGCGCACCTGGCGGTGCGGCGGTTCGCGCCGTACGCCGACCCGCTGCTGCTGCCGCTGGCGACGCTGCTGAACGGGCTCGGCGTGGTGATGATCTGGCGGCTCGACAAGGCCGGCAAGCTGCTGCGCCTCAACTTCCCGGCGGCCGGCAACCAGCTGATGTGGTCCGGGCTCGGCGTGGCGATGTTCATCGGCGTGGTGATCCTGCTGAAGGACCACCGGATCCTGCAGCGCTACACCTACATCTCCATGGTGGTGGCGCTGGTGCTGCTGGCCGCGCCGGCCTTCTTCCCGTCCCGGCCGGAGGACTACGGCGCGAAGATCTGGATCCGCTTCGGCTCGTTCTCGATCCAGCCCGGCGAGTTCGCCAAGATCATCCTGACGGTGTTCTTCGCCGGCTTCCTGATGGTCAAGAAGGACGCCCTGGCGCTGGCCAGCCGCAAGTTCATGGGCCTGTACCTGCCGCGCGGGCGCGACCTGGGCCCGATCGTGGTGGTCTGGCTGCTGTCGATCCTGATCCTGGTGTTCGAGACCGACCTGGGCACCTCCTTCCTGTTCTTCGGCCTGTTCGTGGTGATGCTCTACGTCGCCACCGAGCGGACCAGCTGGATCGTCTTCGGTCTGACCATGTCGCTCGGCGGCGCGGCCGTGGTGGCCTCCGCCGAACCGCACGTGAAGACCCGCATCAACGCCTGGCTCGACCCGATGGCGGCGTTCGGGCCGAAGCCGCCCTCGCAGTCGTCGGAGCAGATCGGGCAGACCCTGATGTCGCTCGGCTCGGGCGGCACCATCGGCACCGGGCTCGGGCAGGGCCGCAGCTGGCTGATCCAGTTCGCGGCGAAGAGCGACTTCATCCTCGGCTCGTTCGGCGAGGAGCTGGGCCTGACCGGCCTGATGGCGCTGTTCATGATCTACGGCCTGGTGGTGCAGCGCGGCCTGCGCACCTCGCTGGCGGCCCGCGACCCGTTCGGCAAGCTGCTGGCGGTCGGCCTGAGCTCGGCGTTCGCGCTGCAGGTGTTCGTGGTCGCGGGCGGCGTCACCGGCCTGATCCCGCTGACCGGCATGACCATGCCGTTCCTCGCCCAGGGCGGCTCGTCCGTGGTGGCGAACTGGGCCCTGATCGCCATCCTGATGAAGATCAGCGACACCGCCCGCCGGCCGGCCGTCGAACCGGCCGCCGCCATCCCGGAGCCGGCCGGACCGGGGCGGCTCCCCGCCGCCGGGCCGGGCGCACCGGACGAGAGCAGGGGAGCGACCTCGTGAACAAGCCGATCCGCCGGGTGTCGATCTTCTGCCTGGTCCTGATCCTCGCCCTGATGCTCCGGGTGAACTGGGTGCAGGGCGTGCAGGCGTCGGCCTGGGCCAACAACCCGCACAACGACCGCACCAAGTACGACCGGTACGCCTACCCGCGCGGCAACATCATCGCGGGCGGCCAGGCCGTCACCAGGTCCGACTTCGTCAACGGCCTGCGCTACAAGTACAAGCGCTCCTGGGTGGACGGGCCGATGTACGCGCCGGTCACCGGTTACTCCTCGCAGACGTACGACGCCAGCCAGCTGGAGAAGCTGGAGGACGGCATCCTCTCCGGCGCCGACTCCCGGCTGTTCTTCCGCAACACCCTGGACATGCTGACCGGCAAGCCCAAGCAGGGCGGCGACGTGGTCACCACCATCGACCCCAAGGTGCAGAAGGCCGGCTTCGAGGGGCTCGGCGACAAGAAGGGCGCCGCGGTCGCGCTCGACCCGCGCACCGGGGCGATCCTCGGGCTGGTCTCCACCCCGTCGTACGACCCGGGCACCTTCTCCGGCGGCACCAAGGACGACGAGAACGCCTGGAAGGCGCTCAACGACGACCCGAACAAGCCGCTGCTGAACCGGGCGCTGCGCGAGACCTACCCGCCCGGCTCGACCTTCAAGCTGGTCACCGCGGCGACCGCGTTCGAGAACGGCAAGTACCAGAAGCCGACCGACACCACCGACACCCCGAACCCGTACGTCCTGCCGGGCACCAGCACCGCGCTGCGCAACGCCAGCGCCACCGAGCCGTGCGAGAACGCCACCGTCCAGGTCGCGATGGACTACTCCTGCAACACCGTGTTCGGCAAGATGGGTGCCGAGCTGGGCGGCGACAAGCTGCGGGCGCAGGCCGAGAAGTTCGGCTTCAACAGCGACCAGCTGCGCATCCCGATCGCGCCCACCCCCAGCTACTTCCCGAAGGACTCCAAGCCCGACGGCACCGCGATGGACGCCATCGGCCAGCACGACACCCGGGCCACCCCGCTGCAGATGGCCATGGTCGCGGCGGCCATCGCCAACAACGGCTCGCTGATGGAGCCCTACCTGGTCGCCCAGGAGGGCTCGGCCGGGAACGTGATCTCCACCCACACCGAGCACCAGCTGAGCCAGGCCGTCTCGCCGGCCACCGCGCAGAAGCTCCAGCAGCTGATGGAGTCGGTGGTGCAGAACGGCACCGGCACCAAGGCGAAGATCCCGGGTGCGACGGTCGGCGGCAAGACCGGCACCGCCCAGCACGGCCAGGACAACGCGGGCCTGCCGTTCGCCTGGTTCGTCTCCTACGCCAAGGGCCAGGACGGCAAGCAGGTCGCCGTCGCGGTGGTGGTCGAGGACGGCGACAGCGAGCGGAACGAGATCTCCGGCGGTTCGCTGGCCGCGCCGATCGCCAAGGCGATGATGCAGGCGGCGCTCGGCAAGTAGGTCGGTCGTATCCGTCACATTCCGGCCATCGATCCTCGATCGGTGGCCGGAATTGTCACAATGGGACGGTCCTGGTCGGTACCGGTCTGGTCTCAGCTGGCTGCCTGCACCGGGCAGGTCAGGTTCGCCCGGTAGCGTATCCGCCAGCAGCGGGTGTACCCGCAGCCAGTCCGCGGTCACCAACCGCGGACGCCGGCACCGTGAAACCACCGCGGCGGCGGCCGCGTCAAGACAGAGCGTGCGGGGACACTACGTCATATCCTCACCGACCGGTGGGGGAGAGGGTCGGAGATATGGAAGAGCCTCGTCGCCTAGGCGGCAGGTACGAGCTCGGCGGCGTCCTCGGGCGCGGTGGCATGGCCGAGGTGTACCTCGCCCACGACACCCGGCTCGGCCGCCAGGTCGCAGTGAAGACCCTCCGTACCGACATGGCCCGCGATCCCTCGTTCCAGGCCCGGTTCCGCCGCGAGGCACAGTCCGCGGCCTCGCTCAACCACCCCGCCATCGTCGCCGTCTATGACACCGGTGAGGACTACATCGACGGGATCTCCATCCCGTACATCGTGATGGAGTACGTCGAGGGCTCCACCCTGCGCGAACTGCTGCACACCGGGCGGCGGCTGCTGCCCGAGCGCGCGCTGGAGATGACCATCGGCATCCTGCAGGCTCTGGAGTACTCGCACCGCGCCGGCATCGTGCACCGCGACATCAAGCCCGCCAACGTCATGCTGACCCGGCAGGGCAACGTCAAGGTGATGGACTTCGGCATCGCCCGGGCGATGGGTGACGCCGGCATGACGATGACCCAGACCTCCGCGGTCATCGGCACCGCCCAGTACCTCTCCCCCGAACAGGCCAAGGGCGAGACCGTCGACGCCCGCTCCGACCTCTACTCGACCGGCTGCCTGCTGTACGAGCTGCTCACGGTGCGCCCCCCGTTCGTCGGCGACTCCCCCGTCGCGGTGGCCTACCAGCACGTCCGCGAGGAGCCCGCGCCGCCGTCCGCGTACGACCCCGAGGTGCGCCCGGAGATCGACGCGATCGTGCTGAAGGCGCTCGCCAAGGAGCGCGACTACCGCTACCAGTCCGCCGACGAGATGCGCGACGACATCGAGCGCTTCCTCGACGGCCTCCCGGTCGCCGCCGCCCAGCAGGCCGCCTACGGCACCGGCACGAACGGCTACGGGTACGACCAGGGCGGCGGGCAGTACGACCCCTACGGCCAGACCAACATGCTGCCCCAGCAGGGCGGCCCCACCACCATGCTGCCGCCGGTCGGCCACCAGCAGCCCGCGCCCTACGGCGGCTACCAGGACGACGGCTACGGCAACGGCGGCTACGACGACGGCTACGAGGGCCGCAGCAGCCGGCGGCGCGAGGAGCAGCCGAAGAAGAGCAACACCTCCTGGATCATCCTCGCCGTCGCGGCGGTGCTGGTCCTGGTCGGCGCGTTCTTCGTGGTTCAGTCGATGGTGAAGACCGGCGGCGGGACCAAGAAGACCAACGTGCCGTCCCTGATCGGCAAGACGCTCCCCGAGGCGGAGGCCGCGGCGAAGGCGCAGAACCCGACGCTCACCGTGGCCGCCGGCGACCCGATCGCCTGCCCCGACGCCAAGATCCAGAAGGACCAGGTCTGCACCCAGGAGCAGGCCGCGGGCGCCGAGATCTCCACCACCGGGAAGATCACGGTGCACCTGTCCTCCGGCCCGGCGCAGATCGACGTCCCCGACGTCGTCGGCCAGACCAAGGACGCCGCCAACACCGCGCTGACCGCCAAGGGCTTCCAGGTCACCGTCAACTACAGCAACGACGACAAGGTCGACCCGGACAAGGTCATCTCCCAGTCGGTGAGCGGCAAGGCGGCGGCCAACACCGCCATCACCCTGGTGGTCTCCTCCGGCCAGGCGAAGGTCGCGGTGCCGCCCCTGGTCGGCCAGTCCCAGGACAACGCGTCCCAGGCGCTCACCGACCTCAACCTGGTGCCGAACGTGGTCACCAAGACCATCACCGACCAGACCAAGGTCGGCCAGGTCATCGAGCAGAACCCGCCGAAGGGCACCCAGGTCGCGAAGGGCAGCAAGGTCACCATCACGGTCGGCAAGCTGGCCGACAAGGTGACCGTGCCTCCGCTGCAGAACGTCAAGCTGACCGAGGCGATCAAGCAGCTGTCCGCGGCCGGGATCACCAAGTACCAGCTGATGGGCTCGCAGGACCCGCAGGGCATCGTGCAGACCGTCACCCCGACCGCCGGGTCGCAGATCAGCCCGGACGACACCGTGACGCTGTGGGTCAAGCCCGCGGACAAGACGCCGAACACGCCCTGACCGGCGCCGCACCGTGAAAGGGGCCGCACCGTCCGCCCGGACGGTGCGGCCCCTCTCGTGTCGACGGGGCCGGGGCGTCAGCGCAGCTCGGGCGGCGGCGTGCGGTGGTCGTCCACCGGGTCCACCCGGACCAGCGTCGCCCACACCGCCATCCGGTAGCGCGAGGTGTACACCGGCGTGCAGGTGGTCAGCGTCAGGTACCGGCCGGGGCCGGTGAACGGCGAGCCCTCGGGGACGGGCGCGACCACACCCACGTTGTACTTGGAGGTCTGCTGCAGCGTCCCGGCGACCCGGTACACGTACCAGGAGTCCCGGGTCTCCACCACCACCGGATCGCCCTCGGAGAGCCGGTCCAGGTCGTGGAACTTCGCGCCGTGGCCATCCCGGTGCGCCGCCATCGCGAAGTTGCCCTCGGCGTCCCACGGCATCGCCGACCGGTACGGCTCCTCGTACACCCCGGCCACGCCCTCGTTGAGCACGTCCGTGTTCGTGCCCATCCGGATCAGCGTCGTGCGGTCGTCCTTCTCGAACGCCGGCACGTGCAGGAAGCCCACCCCGTCACCGGCCTGGTACTCCGGGACGGGCGCCTCGACGCCGGGCGAGGGCGCCGCCGCCGGGGCGCTCCAGGTCTGCCGCAGCTTGTCCCCCTGCAGGCCGGCGGCCCGGGCGGCCACCACGTCCGTCCACCACAGCGAGTACCCGACGAACAGGGCCAGCACCAGGCCGAGGGTGATCAGCAACTCCCCCATCAGGCCCAGGGCCGCAGCCACCCGTCCGCGCCGTCGCCCGCCCCGAATGGCTGTGCCCATGGTGCCGTGCCTCGCTGCTCAGTGTTGCCCGGTCAGCGCCTCCGGCTGGCCCTGGCTCCTCGGCCGTTCGTCGACCATCTTGCCAAAGACGATGAGCCTTCCCCGGGCACTGAACTCCGGCGTGCATGTCGTCATGGTCAGATAGCGGCCCGGTCCGGTGAACGGCGAGCCCTTAGGCACCGGCTGAATCACCGTCACATTGCTCGGCGGGGTCTCCGGGATGCCGCCCGCGACCTCGTACGTGTAGTAGGAGGTCGCCGTCTCCACCACGATCTTGTCGCCCGGCGCCAGCTTGCCGATCTCCCGGAACGGCTGGCCGTGCGTGGTGCGGTGCGCGGCGACCGCGAAGTTGCCCGCCTGGTCGGAGGGCATCGCGGTGCCCGCGTAGTGGCCGACCAGGCCCTTGTCGAGCACCTGCTGCTTGTTGGTGCCCTCGGCGATCGGGTAGTTCAGGTCCAGCTTCGGGATGTGGATGATCGCGAAGCCCTGACCGGGCTCGAACTTGGTCACCGGCGGCGGCGCCTCACCGCCGGTCGACGGCGCGGCCGGCAGCTGCCCCCACTGCTGCTCCAGCTTCTTGCCCGCGGCGTTGGCGGCGTTGTCGGCCACCACGTTGGTCCACCACAGCTGGTAGGAGACGAACAGCAGCATCACCACGCCGAGGGTGATGAACAACTCCCCCACCACCCGGGCCAGCACGACCCGTTTGCGCTCCTTGGGCCGCGGCGGACGCGGCCCTGCGGCCTTCCCGGACGCCCGCCGCCGACCGGAGCCCGCCCGCAGGCCTCCCGGCCCCTGGGCGCGCCGCTGTCCGGCCCGGTCGTCCGGCCCGGATATCGCGGCCGGGTCCGGCTCGGTGTCAGGCAGCCGCAGCTGCAGGGTCCGCTCCGGGGCCGGCTCGTAGACGCCCCAGCCGTCCGGCTCGTCCATCTCCTCGGGAACGCCCCGCTCCGGGCGCACGGCGGTCATCCGGTCAGCCCCGGCCGATCACCGGGGCGAGGCCGGCCGAGCGGCCCACCGCGTCCGGGAACCCGCACTCGGCCAGCCAGTTGGCCAGCATCCGGTGCCCGCCCTCGGTGAGCACCGACTCGGGGTGGAACTGCACGCCCTCGACCAGCAGCTCACGGTGCCGCAGGCCCATGATCACGCCGCTGTCGGTGCGCGAGGTGACCACCAGCTCGGCGGGCACGGTGTCCGGCTCGACCGCCAGCGAGTGGTAGCGGGTGGCGGTCAGCGGCGAGGGCAGGCCCTCGAACACCCCGCCGTCCTCGTGCACCACCGGGGAGGTCTTGCCGTGCAGCAGCTCCGGCGCCCGGCCGACCACCGCGCCGTACGCCACCGCGATCGACTGCAGGCCCAGGCACACTCCGAACAGCGGCAGCCCGATCCGCGCGCAGTGGTGCACCATCTCCACGCACACCCCCGCCTCCTCCGGCGTTCCCGGCCCCGGGGAGAGCAGCACCCCGTCGTAGCCCTCCGCGCCTTCCCTCGGCCGGGCGTGAGCCACCGTCAACTGGTCGTTGCGGACCACCTCGCAGACCGCACCCAGCTGGTACAGGTACTGCACGAGGTTGAAGACGAAGCTGTCGTAGTTGTCGACCACGAGGATCCGGGGCGGGTGGCCGGCGGAGGTCATCGCTAACTCCTGGGGTGTGCGTGCGTCGAAGGGCGGACGGAACCGGGAGCCGGTTCAGCCGCCGGCACCCTGATCCACCGTCACGTTCCCGAAGGGGAGCAGCGGCTCGGCCCACGGGAACACGTACTGGAACAGGACGTAGACCACTCCGAGGACGAGCAGCAGCGCGATCAGCGCACGCACCGGCGAAGGGCCCGGAAGATGCCGCCAGATCCAGCCGTACATGGTGCTCCTCGATGCTCGGGTCGGCACAAGCGTAAACGCCCACCCACCCGCCCCAGGCGGGTATCCGCGCAACGGACCCGAAGCGGCGGCCTACTGGGCGGAGGCGGCCCGCAGGTCGATCGATCCGGCGTACCCTGGCAGGCTCAGATCGTTGCCCTCCTGGACCTTCCAGCCCAGCCCGTAGGCGGCCACGTAGCCCAGGTAGTTGCGGATCGTCGGATCGGCGTCCACCGCCGACCGCAGCGCCTCGGTCCGGCCGACCGCGCGGATCACGTACGGCGGGGAGTAGACCCGGCCCTGCAGCAGCAGGGTGTTGCCGACGCAGCGCACCGCGCTGGTGGAGACCAGCCGCTGGTCCATCACCTGGATGCCCTCCGCGCCGCCCCGCCACAGCGCGTTCACCACGGCCTGGATGTCCTGCTGGTGGATCACCAGGTCGTTCACCCCGGGCTCGGGGACGCCGGGGATCCGGGCGGTGGCGTTCGGCGGGGCGTCGTCCAGCGTGACGGTCAGCCCGGGCCCGTGCAGCGCGTCCAGCCCGGCGGCCTGTTGCAGCGCGGCCAGCCGGGCGGCGTCGTCCGGGCTCTGCCCCTGCTCCCGGGCCAGCCCGTCGGCCCGGTTCTGGTCGGCGGCGACCTGCTCCTGGAGCTGCTGGTTCTGGGTGGAGCGCTGCTGTATGACGTCGCTGAGCTTGAGCAGCGAGTTGTCGGTGCGCAGATCGGTGCCGTGCGCGGTCCGCCCGCTCACGTAGAACAGCAGCCCGGCGAGTGCGAAGACGGTGCAGGTCAGGGCACGTCCGACAATTCGGCCCCGGCGCGGGCGTGCGGCCGGGGTCTGCGAAGAAATCGTGGAATCAGTCACCGTACCCTTATCTCCCTCAGACCCGGCGAGCCACTACGCTAACGGACGCCGGTGGCATGTGCGGAGCTCCGACCGTTCTCATGTGCCACCTCGCCCCCACTGACCACCTGCGCGGTCACAGCGCATCGACAGGAGAGCCCCTCGTGCCGAAGTCTCGACTCCGCAAGAAGGCCGACTACACGCCGCCGCCGTCCGCCGTGACCGCCGTGAAGATCAGTTCCGGCCGGAGCTGGGTGGCGCCGCTGATGCTGGTGCTGTTCCTGATCGGCCTGGCCTGGATCGTCAGCTACTACGTGACCAGCGGCACCTGGCCGGTCCGGAGCTGGGGCAACTGGAACATCCTGGCCGGTTTCGGCTTCATCGCGGCGGGCTTCGGCGTCTCCACGCAGTGGAAGTGAGGCCGGCGCCGCCCGCCGGGCGGTCCGCGCTCTGATCCGCACTCCGCACCGCTCCGGCCTCCGGGCCGGGGCGGTGTTCGGCGTGCCCGGACGCCGGCCGATCACGGAGCGTCCGAACGTTTATCCACAGGGTTGTCCACACTGGGGAAAACTTCGCCGACCCTGTGGATAACTCGCAACGCAGCAGGATAACGCGCGTAGACCAGGGAAATCCAATCCCCCGCCGCGCACTGCCTGTGGACAGTGCGCAGGGGGCGGACGTCAGCCGGGCAGCCGGGCCGTCCCCACCAGCACCAGCGCCAGGGCGGCGGCCAGCACCGCGGCCGTCGTCAACCCCTGCACCAGGTTCCGGTGCGCCCGTGGGGCGTACATCATGCCCGCGCCGATGACGGTGCCCGCCACCAGGCCGCCGATGTGCGCCCGCCAGTCGATCATGCTGCTCAGCGAGAAGGTGATCACCAGGTTCACCACCAGCAGCGCGATCACCGGCTGCATCGGCACCCGGTTCGCCCGGAACAGCACCGCGGTGGCTCCCAGCAGTCCGAAGATCGCACCGGACGCGCCGACCGTGAACAGCTTCTCGGGCCCCGGCGTCAGCAGGAACGACAGCGCGTTGCCCGCGATGCCCGCCACCAGGTACAGGCCCAGGAAGCGCAGCCGACCGAGCACCCGCTCCAACTGCGGGCCGAGGATCCACAGCGAGAACATGTTGGTCGCGATGTGCAGCAGCCCGCCGTGCACGAACATCGCGGTCACCAGCCGGTACCACTCCTCCGGCCCGGCGGCCATCCCGAACCGCAGCCCCGGCACCGGCGCCCAGCTGACCAGGCCCAGCTTGACCTGCCACTCCGGCGCCACGTACTCGGTGAGCAGGAACACCAGCAGGTTCAGGCCGATCAGCACCTTGGTGACCAGCACCCCGTCGCCGAGCGCCAGCACCCCGCCGAACGCCGTCCGCGGCCGGGCCTGCCGCTCGGCCGCCCCGTGCACGCAGTCCGGGCACTGGAAGCCGACCGAGGCGGGCACCATGCACTCCGGGCAGACCGGCCGCCCGCACCTGGCGCAGGACACCCCGGTCTCCCGGTCGGGGTGCCGGTGGCACCGGGGCAGCCCCGATCCCTGGCCCTCCACGGGCGTCGGCCGCACGGGCTCGTCCGGAAGCATCGGCGCTGTCCCTCCATCAACGAAACGGTCCCGGCGCCGCCTCCGTGCGAAACGGGGCACCACCGGGACCGTCCAGGCTACTGCGCGCCGGGGCGCGCGGGGCCGCCCCGGAGGGCGGCAGGGGGCTCGAATCAGCCGCGGGAGACGACGACCTGCTCGATCACCACGTCCTGGACCGGGCGGTCGTAGGGCTTGGTGGTGGCGGTGGTGCCGATCGCGTCCACGACCTTCTGGCTGGCCGCGTCCACGACCTCGCCGAAGATGCTGTGCTTGCGGTTCAGCCAGCTGGTCGGGGCCACCGTGATGAAGAACTGCGAGCCGTTGGTGCCCGGGCCGGCGTTGGCCATGGCCAGCAGGTACGGACGGTCGAACGACAGGTCCGGGTGGAACTCGTCGGCGAACTTGTAGCCCGGGCCGCCGGTGCCGTTGCCCAGCGGGTCGCCGCCCTGGATCATGAAGCCGTCGATCACCCGGTGGAAGACGGTGCCGTCGTACAGCGGCTTGGCGGCCACCTCGCCGGTCTCCGGGTTCTTCCACTCGCGGGTGCCCTCGGCCAGCTCGACGAAGTTGGCCACGGTCTTCGGCGCGTGGTTCGGGAAGAGCTTCACCACGATGTCACCGCGGTTGGTCTTCAGGGTGGCGGTGAGTTCCTCGGCCACGGGAGTACCTTCCTGTCTTTCTAGCTGATTATCCGGGGAATCATCCCATGATCGCCGCAGACGGCTCAGCCGAAGGTGCCCGGCAGATGAGCAGCATGCATGATCTCCTATCAGGTGGAAAGGTGCATACCGGACAACGCCGGACACCCGCCGAGAAGGAGAAGCCCGTGAGTCGTACGGACACCGCGCGCGAGACCGCCGCACGGGCGAAGGACGCCGTCGCGCCCTACGCCACCTCCGCGAAGGAGGCCGCCCTGCACTACGCCGAGGAGGCCAAGCAGGTGCTCGGCCCCAGGCTGGAGGCGCTCGGCCCGAAGGCCGCGGCCGCCGGCGCACAGGCCCGCCAAGGGGCCGGCCAGGCCGCGCAGGCCGCCCGGGTGCAGTACGTCAAGCACCTCGCCCCGCACCTGGAGCAGGCCTTCTTCAGCCTCCCCCCGGACACCCAGAAGGCCGCCCTGAAGGCCGTCCACCGGGCTCAGGAGGCCGCCCTCGCCGCCAAGCTGTCGGCCGGTCAGGCCGCCTGCCAGGCCCGGACGAACGTCGCCCCCAAGGTCGCCGAGACCTTCCAGGCCGCCAAGGAGAGCGTCGTCCCGCTCGCCCAGGAGGCCCAGGCCCGCAGCGCCGCCGCGATCACCGCGCTGCACGGGAACGTCAGCGCCGCCGAGATCAGCGAACTGGCCGCCAAGAACGCCAAGAAGAAGCGCTGCAACGGCTGGGCGACCGGCCTCGCGGTGGCCGGCGCGATCGCCGTCGGCGCCGGCGTCGCGGCCTGGCAGTGGTACCGCAAGCAGAACAACCCCGAGTGGCTGACCGAACCCCCGGAGCCCGTCACCGCTCCGCCCGCGACGGCTGCGACGGCTGCGACGGCCGACCCGACCCGGCCCGGCAGCGCCACCGGCGCGCCGGTCGGCGGGGCCACCCTGAACGGCTCCGTCCCGCACGACGACCCGGAGGCCGACTCCACCTCGAAGCCGACCCCGCCTCCGGTCACCCAGCCCGCCGACGACGAGCGGCCCAAGCCGCACGACCCGCGCAAGCCGCACTGAACCGGGGCGGCCGTCCGCAGACAGAAACGACTTCGCCCGACCGCGGTTCTGCGGTCGGGCGAAGTCGTATTCGGGTGGAGCCTAGGGGAGTCGAACCCCTGACATCTGCCATGCAAAGACAGCGCTCTACCAACTGAGCTAAGGCCCCGAGCAACGGGCACTAGCGTACCCGCTCCCGGGCAACGCCCCATGCGGGTTTCGGACCGGCCCCGGCCCGTGCTCCGTGGGCCGGTCCGAGGAAGACTCGTCGGTCGGCTCAGCGGCCGGCCGGAACCGGGTCGGTCGCCTCGGTCCACAGGTCCTGCTCGGCGCGGTCCGCCTGGACCTGACGGTAGACAAAGAAGCCGCCGAGGGCGACCAGGGCGACCAGGAGAAGCTTCTTCACCGCGGGACCTCGTCCTTCTTGCTTGCTTGGATGTAAGGGTACGAACCAGCGGTCAGGCTGAAGACCGCCCTGGGGCCGATGATACACACCGGTAACCGGTTCAGAAGCGGCCCCCGCCACCGTCAACCGGCCGATCTGCAAGCGCCTTTGACGCTTCCCCACCAGTACGGTCATCACACTGCGAGCCCGCTCCCTCCCCGACTGTCGACGCACCCGGGCCCGTCACCGGTTCCGAACCGTCGACGGGCCCTTCGAACAGCGCCCCGCAGCCTCGCCTACCCGCGACGCCGCCTGCGCAGTTGCGCGACATCCCGCCGGACCGCCCGGACGTCCTCGCTCAGCGAGTCGAGCCGGGCGCCGTGGGCGTCGAGGCGTGACTCCTGCCGGGAGAGCCGCTCACTGATCGCCGTGATCACCACGCCCTGCGCCTCCAGCCGCCGGTCGATCGACCCCAGCGCGGCGGCCAACGCGGCGACCGCACCCCGCAGGTCGTCCCCCGAGAAGCCGAACCCCGGCTCCTCCTCCGCCACCTGCGACGGCGCCACGGGCAGACGCCCCTCGAACGGCTCCAGCCCGTCGATCCGCCGCCGCCAGGCCGCCACGGCCGGATCCCGCCGCCCCGCCTCGTCCTCGTCCCACCGCAACTCGCTCCAGCGCTTCCACGGCCGAGCTGACAGCGTGTGCAGGGCCGGGGGCTCGGCCGCCGGGCGGGACGCGCTCTCGATCAGGTCGAGCAGCCGGCTGCGGACCTGGCGAGCCACCTCGCTGTCCCGCAGCAGCATCGCCACGTTCAGCACGGCCCGCCGGGAGTACAGCGCGACGCCGTTTCCGCCGCCCTGAGGGCGGTGGGTGGCGCCCCTGGGGTTATCCACAGGCGGGGTGGAGCGGCGGCCCTCGGCCGAGGAGTAGTTGTGGGGGCGCTCCGAGGCGCTGACCTGCCAGAGTGACATCTTGTCACTCTGGTCCGTGGGGTTAGTGGGGTTATCCACAGGGTGCGCAGCGAGAGCACCCGCCGTGTCCTCCGGCTGACCGCTCGGCAGGCCGCTGACCTGCCAGACCTCCGTTTTGAAGGTCTGGTCAGCGGGGTTATCCACAGGCTTGAGAATGGTGAATCCGTTGCTCTCCAACTCCTCACGGTGGCGACGGAGCAGGCTGTAGATGGCCTTCTCACCGACCCCGAAGTACTCGGCGACCATCCGCGTGTTGACGTGCAGCCCGTCGGGCAGCAGAACGAGGGCCTTGACCTCGTCGAGGACTTCGGTGCGCTCGCACAGGCCGCTTCGGAGCGTCCTGGATTCGAGCAGCGCGGCTTCCATGGACATGGGAGTGCCTCACAGGGTGAATGAAGACATGGCGTGGGAACCGCCCAATCGCCCGGGGCGGGCGGGGCCGGTCATCCGCCGGCCGGAGCAGAGGTCGCGCTGTGTCCCACGTCACCCAATGACCGGGTCTGTCGCCCGGCTGTCCCCGACTTCACATCAGTTTCGAGTCAGCTCACCCTGTGTTTTGCCTCTGCGCACCGGTCTCAACGAGCAACCGGGGGCGGGGGTTACGGCCGATGGCGGGGAAAACGTCGAAGGCCCCGATCACCAGGTGATCGGGGCCTTCGCGCCGGTGGGCCTAACAGGACTTGAACCTGTGGCCTCTTCCTTATCAGGGAAGCGCTCTAACCGTCTGAGCTATAGGCCCTTGCCGCACTCAAAGATTAGCGGACCGTTGGCCGATCTCCCAAATCCGTATCCGCAGCCCCCTCCGGACGGTGCTGCTCAGGGGGCTCGGCGAGCCATTGGGCGCGGGTGGCGGGGAGGTGGGAGGCGCCCGCGGGGGTGGGGCGGACGGCGAGGACCTGGTTGATGCCGATGCGGTTCTGCTCGAAGGCGAGGGCGCAGGCGGCCATGTAGAGGCGCCAGACGCGGGCCCGGCCGCGGCCGGCCAGGGAGACGGCGTCGGGCCAGTGGGCTTCGAGGTTGGCGACCCATTCGCGGAGGGTGCGGCCGTAGTGCTCGCGGAGGGCCTCGACGTCGCGGACCTCGAAGCCGGCCTCCTCCAGGCGGGTGACGGTGGTGCCGACGGGGGAGAGCTCGCCGTCGGGGAAGACGTAGCGGTCGATGAAGGGGGAGAGCCGGTACTTCTCGCCGGGGTGCAGCGGACGGCGGGCGATCTGGTGGTTGAGCAGGCGGCCGCCGGGGGCGAGCAGGTCGTACAGCTGGCGGGCGTAGACCAGGTACTGCTCCGAGCCGACGTGTTCGGCCATGCCGACGCTGGAGATGGCGTCGAAGGGCCCGTCGGGGATCTCCCGGTAGTCCTGGAGCCGGATCTCGATCCGGTCGGCCAGACCGGCCTCGGCGACCCGCTTGCGGGCCAGTGCGACCTGTTCGGTGGAGATGGAGACGCCCACGGCCTGGACGCCGTAGTGCCGGGCCGCGTGCAGGACCAGGGAGCCCCAGCCGCAGCCGACGTCCAGCAGGCGCATGCCGGGGCGCAGGCCGAGCTTGCGGCAGATCAGGTCGAGCTTGGCCTCCTGGGCGTCCTCCAGGCTCTTCGCGCCGGGCGTCCAGTAGGCGCACGAGTAGACCAGGGTGGGGCCGAGGACGAGGCCGTAGAAGTCGTTGCCGACGTCGTAGTGGTGGCTGATCGCGGCGCGGTCGCGGCGGCGGCTGTGCAGGTTGCCGCGGCGGCGCCGGACCTCCTCGGGCGGGGGTGCGGGCGCCGGGCCGAGCGCGCCCAGGCGCAGGGCGGTGGCGAGCAGGTGGCGGCCGGGGGCGCCGAGGAGGTGGCGCGGGCCGAGTTGCAGGCTGCGGACGTCCGGGTCCTCGGCGAAGGCCGCGACGGCGTCCAGCACCTCGTAGAGGTCGGTGCCGGGGTCGATCTCGAGGTCGCCGGAGACGTAGGCGCGGGCCAGGCCGAGTTCGCCGGGGGACCAGATCAGCCGGCGCAGGGCCCGTCGGTTGCGGAGCACGACGGTGGGGGCGTCCGGTGGGCCGGCCTGGGAGCCGTCCCAGGTGCGTACTCGCAGGGGGAGCCGACGGCCGATCAGGCCTTCGAGCGCTCGGACCAGTTGCTGTGCGTTCTCCGCCATCACGGACACCTCTCGACCGGCCGTACCCGTCTGGCCGCCCGGTGACCGCTGTCGCGGCCGGTCGGCCCCGTGCTCGTTCGTGTCTTCCATTTGTCCATGCGGGGCGGTGCGGCCGATCCCGGCGCGCCGCCCGGTCACCCGATTGCCGCCGCCGGACGACAACGGGCCCCGAAGGCTTCAACAGCCTTCGGGGCCCGGGGAATTCCAGCGAGCTGACGCCAGGTCAGTCCTCTTCGGCCAGGGTGAGTTCGATGCCGCCGGTGAAGCCGGCCGCGGTGTTGTAGATGAACGCGGCGAGGGTGGACAGCGCGGTCATCAGGACCACGTCGACCACCGCGATCAGGGTGGTGAACATCATGACCTTGCCGAACCCGATGTAGTCCATCAGGTTGAACGCGCCGGAGCTGTCGGTGCCGGTGACGTCCTTGAGGGTGCTGGTCAGCGAGTCGAAGACGCCGAGGCCGTCCAGGGTCATCCAGAGCACCGCGGAGGCCACGATGACGATGACGCCGACGGCCAGCGAGAGCAGGAAGCTGACCTTCATGACCGACCAGGGGTCGGCCTTGGTGATCCGCAGCCGGGCCTTGCGGACCTTCCCGGTGCCGCCGCCGGGGCCCTGCGCGGGGCCGCCGGGGCGACGGGCCTGGCCGCCGCCCTGACCGCCGGGCGCGCCGCCCTGCGGGCCGGGGCCGCCGGTGCGGGTGCCGCGGGCCGGGGTGGGCTGGCCCTTGGCGTAGGTGGTGGGCTGGGAGAAGCCGGGCGGGCCGCTGGGGGCCGGCGGGGTCTGGCCGCCGTAGCCGGGCTGGGCGCCGCCCTGGCCGACCGGGGGCATCACCGAGGTGGACGTGGCGGGGTTCTCGGGGCGCTGCGGTGCACCGTACGGTGTCCCGCCCGGTCCGCCCGACAGCCCGCCCGTGGCACCTCCAGCACCCGTGGCTCCGCTCACCGTGGTCCTCCCGAACCGTCCGCCAGGCCGATCGAACCGCCCTGGTCCGTGTTGTGCTCGTGCTCCGCCGGCCCGGTTGGCCTGCGGTCAACCCGTGGTGCCCGCCCCGCTGGAAGCGGGACGGGCACCACGGTCGCGGTCGTGCGTCAGCCCTGGTCGGGCGCGCCGTCCGTCTCGTGCTCGGTGGCGGTCGCGGTCTCGGTCGCCTCGGCGTCGAGGTCCGCGCCCTCCTCCTCGTCGGCTTCCGCGTTGCGGGCCATGCCCACCACCGCGTCGCGCTTTCCGAGGTTGATCAGTTGGACGCCCATCGTGTCACGTCCGGTTTCACGAACCTCGGAAACCCTGGTCCGGATCACTCCTCCGGAGAGCGTGATGGCCATGATCTCGTCGGTCTCCTCGACCACCAGGGCGCCGACCAGCGAGCCCCGGCCCTCGACGATCTTCGCCGCCTTGATGCCGAAGCCGCCGCGTCCCTGGACACGGTACTCGTCGACCGACGTCCGCTTCGCGTAGCCGCCGTCGGTGGCGGTGAAGACGTACGTCCCCGGGCGGACCACGTTCATCGAGAGCAGTTCGTCGTCCTCGCGGAACGACATGCCCTTGACGCCGGAGGTGGCCCGGCTCATCGGGCGCAGCGCCTCGTCGGTGGCCTTGAAGCGGATCGACTGGGCCTTCTTGGAGATCAGCAGCAGGTCGTCGTCGGCGGAGACCAGCTCGGCGCCGATCAGCTCGTCGTCCCGGCCCTCCTCGTCCTGGCGGAGGTTGATCGCGATCAGGCCGCCGGAGCGCGGGGAGTCGTAGTCCTTGAGCGGGGACTTCTTGACCAGGCCGCCGCGGGTGGCGAGCACCAGGTACGGCTTGTCCTCGTAGGTGCGCACCGCCATCACCTGGGTGATGTGCTCCTCCGGCTGGAAGGCCAGCAGGTTGGCGACGTGCTGGCCGCGGGCGTCGCGCCCGGCGTCGGGCAGCTCGTAGCCCTTGGCGCGGTAGACCCGGCCCTTGTTCGTGAAGAACAGGATCCAGTTGTGGGTGGTGGTGACGAAGAAGTGGTCGACGATGTCGTCCTGCTTCAGCTGCGCGCCGCGCACGCCCTTGCCGCCGCGCTTCTGCGAGCGGTAGAGGTCGGAGCGGGTGCGCTTGACGTAGCCGCCGCGGGTGATGGTGACCACGATGTCCTCCTCGGCGATGAGGTCCTCGATGGAGAGGTCGCCGTCGGAGGGGATCAGGGTGGAGCGCCGCTCGTCGCCGTACTTCTCGACGATCGCGGTGAGCTCCTCGGAGACGATCTCGCGCTGCCGGGCGGGCGAGGCGAGGATCGCGTTGTACTCGTTGATCTTGGCCTGGAGCTCGTCGTGCTCGCTGAGGATGCGGGCGCTCTCCAGGGCGGCCAGGCGGCGCAGCTGCATCTCGAGGATGGCGTTGGCCTGGAGTTCGTCGATCTCCAGCAGCTGCATCAGGCCGGTGCGGGCGGCGTCGGCGCTCTCCGAGGCCCGGATCAGCGCGATCACCGCGTCGATCTGGTCGAGGGCCTTGAGCAGCGCGCGCAGGATGTGGGCGCGCTCCTCGGCCTTGCGCAGCCGGAAGGTGGTCCGGCGGACGATGACCTCGATCTGGTGGGCGACCCAGTGCCGGATGAAGGCGTCCAGCGAGAGGGTGCGCGGCACGCCGTCGACCAGGGCCAGCATGTTGGCGCCGAAGTTGGTCTGCAGGTCGGTGTGCTTGTACAGGTTGTTCAGCACGACCTTGGCGACCGCGTCGCGCTTGAGCACGATGACCAGGCGCTGGCCGGTGCGCGAGGAGGACTCGTCGCGGACGTCGGCGATGCCGGCGATCCGGCCGTCCTTGACCAGGTCGGCGATCTTCAGCGCGAGGTTGTCCGGGTTGACCTGGTAGGGCAGCTCGGTGATGACCAGGCACTGGCGGCCCTGGATCTCCTCGACCTCGACCACCGCGCGCATGGTGATGGAGCCGCGGCCGGTGCGGTAGGCGTCCTCGATGCCGCGGCGGCCGACGATCAGCGCGCCGGTGGGGAAGTCGGGGCCCTTGATCCGCTCGATCAGGGCTTCCAGCAGCTCCTCGTTGGACGCCTCGGGGTGCTCCAGCGCCCAGAGCGCGCCGGAGGCGACCTCGCGCAGGTTGTGCGGCGGGATGTTGGTGGCCATGCCGACCGCGATGCCGGTGGCGCCGTTGATCAGCAGGTTGGGGATGCGCGCGGGCAGGACGGTGGGCTCCTGCTGGCGGCCGTCGTAGTTGGCGGCGAAGTCGACGGTCTCCTCGTCGATGTCGCGCATCATCTCCATCGCCAGCGGCATCATCTTGCACTCGGTGTAGCGCATCGCCGCGGCCGGGTCGTTGCCCGGGGAGCCGAAGTTGCCGTTGCCGTCGACCAGCGGCATCCGCATCGACCAGGGCTGGGCGAGCCGGACCAGGGTGTCGTAGATGGAGGTGTCGCCGTGCGGGTGGTAGTTGCCCATCACGTCGCCGACCACGCGGGCGCACTTGTAGTAGCCCTTCTCGGGCCGGTAGCCGCCGTCGTACATCGCGTAGAGCACGCGTCGGTGCACCGGCTTGAGGCCGTCGCGGACCTCGGGGAGGGCGCGCGACACGATGACGCTCATCGCGTAGTCGAGGTAGGAGCGCTGCATCTCGGTCTCGAGCTCGATGAGCTCGACCCGGTGACCGCTCTGGGCAGGGGTGGTGCTGTCCTCGGGCTGCTCGCCGCCGTCGGGACGGTTGTCGTCGACCACTTGGGGTCAGTTTCCTTTCAACGATCCTTGACGGGACGTCAGACGTCCAGGAAGCGGACGTCCTTCGCGTTGCGCTGGATGAAGGAGCGCCGGGCCTCGACGTCCTCGCCCATCAGGACGGAGAACAGGTCGTCGGCGCGGGCCGCGTCCTCCAGGGTGACCTGGAGCAGCAGGCGGTGGGCGGCGTCCATGGTGGTGACGCGCAGTTCCTCGGCGTTCATCTCGCCGAGACCCTTGAAGCGCTGGATCGCGTCGTCCTTGGGGAGCCGGCGGCTGGCCTCGACGCCGGCCGCGATCACCGCGTCGCGCTCGCGGTCGGAGTAGGCGTACTCGAAGTCGTCCTTGCCCCACTTGATCTTGTACAGCGGGGGCATCGCCAGGTAGACGTACCCGGCCTCGACCAGCGGGCGCATGAAGCGGAACAGCAGGGTCAGCAGCAGGGTGCGGATGTGCTGTCCGTCGACGTCGGCGTCGGCCATCAGCACGATCTTGTGATAGCGGAGCTTCTCGGCGTCGTAGTCCTCCTGGATGCCGCAGCCGAAGGCCGAGATCAGCGCCTGGACCTCGGTGTTCTGCAGCACCTTGTCGATCCGGGCCTTCTCGACGTTCAGGATCTTGCCGCGGATCGGGAGGATCGCCTGGGTGCGCGGGTCGCGGCCCTGCTTGGCGGAGCCGCCGGCCGAGTCGCCCTCGACGATGAAGATCTCGCACTCGGCCGGGTCCTTGGACTGGCAGTCCGAGAGCTTGCCGGGCAGCGAGGCGGACTCCAGCAGGCCCTTGCGGCGGGTCAGGTCGCGGGCCTTGCGGGCGGCGACCCGGGCGCTGGCGGCCTGGATGGACTTGCGGATGATGTCCGCGGCCTCGTTGGGGTTGCGGTCCAGCCAGTCGGCCAGGTGCTCGTTGACCACCTTCTGCACGAAGGTCTTGGCCTCGGTGTTGCCGAGCTTGTCCTTGGTCTGGCCCTCGAACTGCGGCTCGCCGAGCTTGACCGAGATGATCGCGGTCAGACCCTCGCGGATGTCCTCGCCGGAGAGGTTGTCGTCCTTGTCGCGGAGCAGCTTCTTGTCGCGCGCGTAACGGTTCATCAGACCGGTCAGCGCGGCGCGGAAGCCCTCCTCGTGGGTGCCGCCGCCGTGGGTGTGGATGGTGTTCGCGAACGAGTACACGCCCTCGGTGTAGGACGAGTTCCACTGCATCGCGATCTCGGCGGAGATCCGCCGGTCCTTGTCCTCCGCCTCGAAGTCGATCACCGAGGGGTGGATGACCTCGCCCTTGCGGGAGTTGAGGTGGGCGACGAAGTCCGCGATGCCGCCGTCGTACCGGTAGGTGACGGAGAGCGGCTTGCCCTCCTCGTCGGCGTGCTCGGGGCGCTCGTCGGTCAGGGCGATGGTCAGGCCCTTGTTGAGGAAGGCCATCTCCTGGAACCGGCGGGAGAGCGTCTCGAAGGAGTAGACGGTGGTCTCGAAGATGTCCTGGTCGGCCCAGAACGTGACGCTGGTGCCGGTCTCCTCGACGTCCTCGTGCTTGGCCAGCGGGGCGGTCGGGGTGCCGGACTTGTACTCCTGGGTCCAGCGCGAGCCGTCGGTGCGGATGTCCACCGCGAGGCGGGTGGAGAGCGCGTTCACGACGGAGACGCCGACGCCGTGCAGACCGCCGGAGACCGCGTAGCCGCCGCCGCCGAACTTGCCGCCCGCGTGCAGCACGGTCAGGACGACCTCGACGGCGGGCTTGTCCTGGCCCGGCATGATGCCGACCGGGATGCCTCGGCCGTTGTCCACCACCCGCACGCCGCCGTCGGCCAGGATCGTCACGTCGATGGTGTCGGCGTGGCCGGCCAGGGCCTCGTCGACCGAGTTGTCGACGATCTCGTACACCAGGTGGTGCAGGCCGCGCTCGCCGGTCGAGCCGATGTACATGCCGGGGCGCTTGCGGACGGCGTCGAGGCCTTCCAGCACCTGGATCGCGCTGGCGTCGTACGCCTTGTTGTCGGACGGGTCTGGGGTCTGGCTGGGGTTGCCGGAATCGGCCACGAAGCGCCCTCTCTGGCACAGCGCGGGCCGCGCCCCTTCCCGCTTGCCCGGGCAGGTGTGCGACCACGGCGTTTCGACTCGGTTGCTGCACGCAACGGTGTTTGCGCTTCAGTCTACCGGTACGAGTGACAGAGAGGGGCGTTTGGCAGCCTCTGAGGGCAGATGTGCCGCCCTGAATCCCCTCGGGACGTGTCCCGATACTCGACAGGGGGGCTCAGAGCGCCTGGACGGGCCGTCAGCGATTCCGGAAGGTCCCGATCCGCTAGCCCCAGGTGTCCCCGGGACCCTTGCTGCCGGGCGCCCGCAACCGCCCGTAACCGCGCACCGGGGCGTCCGGCCCCAGCACCTTGATCACCCGGACCGTGCCGTGCCCCAGCTCGTGATTCAGCCGGGCCACCAACTGACGTGCCAGTAGGCGGAGTTGAGTGGCCCACGCGGTGGAGTCGCACTGCACCGTGAGCACCGCCTCGGTTTCCGCGTACGACTTGGGTTCACAGTGCGCAGCGATGTCCGGGCCCACGATCTGCGACCAGCGGCCCATCACACCGCCCACCGCGGCCGGCGCCTCCCAGCCCCGCTCGGTGATCAGCCGGTTCAGCGCGGCGCCCAGCGGCACCGGGTCGCGGCCGTCCGCGCGGGCGCCGCTGCGCAGCCCGGTGCGCTTGGCCTCCCGGCGTTCGCGGACCTGCTCGCCGCGCTGCCTGGCCTGCTCCTTGGCGGCGCGCAACGCCACCCGGGCCAGGTCCACACCCGAAAGCTCCGAACCCTCCGACATCACGCTCCATCCCCAGGCTGTGGACAACTGCACCGACGAGCGGTCCAGGGTACGGGCTTGCCGGGGCTCACGGCGCCAGCCGGGTCACGGCGCCGTCCGAGACCGCGTACCGGGCGCCGCTGAGCGCCTTCGGGACGTCCTCCGCGACCGCCGCGGTGACCAGCACCTGCTCGCCGCCGGCCACCAGCTCGGCCAGCCGGTCCCGGCGGCGGGCGTCCAGCTCGGCGAACACGTCGTCCAGGATCAGCACCGGCTCGCCGCCCTCGGCGCGCAGCAGCTCGTACGAGGCGAGCCGCAGGGCCAGCGCGTACGACCAGGACTCGCCGTGGCTGGCGTAGCCCTTGGCGGGCAGCGGACCGAGCCGCAGCAGCAGTTCGTCGCGGTGCGGGCCGACCAGGGTGAGGCCGCGCGCGACCTCCTGCGCACGGGCGGCCTGGAGTGCGTCCAGCAGCTGCTGTTCGGCCTGCTCGCGGCTGGTCGGCAGCTCGCCCTCGAAGGAGGAGCGGTACTCCAGCACGGTCTCCCCGCCACCGGGGGCGAGCTGGCGGTAGGCCTCGGCGACCAGTGGTTGCAGGGCGGCCACCAGCTGGATCCGGAAGGCGGTCAGTTCGGCCCCGGTGCGGGCCAGGTGACCGTCCCAGACCTCCAGGGTGGCCAGGTCGGCGGCCTTGCCGCCGCCGGCCCGGCGGGCCGTCGCGGCGGTCTTCAACAGGGCGTTGCGCTGCTTGAGCACCCGCTCGTAGTCGGAGCGGACCCCGGCCAGCCGGGGGGCGCGGGCGGTCAGCAGCTCGTCCAGGAAGCGCCGACGCTCGCCCGGGTCGCCCTTGACCAGGCTGAGGTCCTCGGGGGCGAACAGCACGGTGCGCAGCACGCCCAGCACGTCGCGCGGGCGGACGTTGTCGGAGCGGTTCAGCCGGGCCCGGTTGGCCTTGCCGGGGGTGATCTCCAGCTCCACCAGGGTGGTCCGGCCGCCCTGCGCGACCACGCTGGCCCGGACCACCGCCCGCTCGGCGCCGAGGCGCACCAGCGGGGCGTCGGTGGCCACCCGGTGGCTGCCCAGGGTGGCGATGTAGCCGATCGCCTCGACCAGGTTGGTCTTGCCCTGCCCGTTGGGCCCCACGAACGCGGTGACGCCCGGGTCGAGCGGAACCTCGACCCGGGCGTAGGAACGGAAGTCGGCGAGCGACAGGTGCGCGACGTGCATGACGGTGGACTGCGCTCGCCTTCTGGCCGTGGGTGCTTACTTCGACTCGACCGCGTGGCCGCCGAACTGGTTGCGCAGCGCGGCGATCATCTTCATCTGCGGCGAGTCCTCCTGGCGGGAGGCGAACCGGGCGAACAGCGAGGCGGTGATCGCCGGCAGCGGCACCGCGTGGTCGATCGCGGCCTCGACGGTCCAGCGGCCCTCGCCGGAGTCCGCGGCCCAGCCCTTGAGCTTGGCCAGGTGCTCGTCGTCGTCCAGCGCCCGGACCGCCAGGTCGAGCAGCCAGGAGCGGATGACGGTGCCCTCCTGCCAGCTGCGGAACACCTCGCGCACGTCGGTGACCTCGGGGGCCGCCTCCAGCAGCTCCCAGCCCTCGGCGAAGGCCTGCATCATCGCGTACTCGATGCCGTTGTGGACCATCTTGGCGAAGTGGCCGGCGCCGACCTTGCCGGCGTGCACGGAGCCGAACTCGCCCTCGGGCTTGAGCGCGTCGAAGATCGGCTGGACCTTCGCGACGTGCTCGGCGTTGCCGCCGTACATCAGCGCGTAGCCGTTCTCCAGGCCCCAGACGCCGCCGGAGACGCCGCAGTCGACGAAGCCGATGCCCTTGGCGGCCAGCAGCTCGGCGTGCTGGATGTCGTCCGTCCAGCGGGAGTTGCCGCCGTCCACCACCACGTCGCCGGGGGAGAGCAGCTCGGCCAGGTGCTCGACGGTCTCCTGGGTCGGGCCGCCGGCCGGGACCATCACCCACACCACGCGGGGGCCCTCGAGCTTGGCGATCAGCTGCTCCACGCTGTCGACGTCGGCGAGATCGGGGTTGCGGTCGTAGCCGATGACGGTGTGGCCGGCGCGGCGGATGCGCTCGCGCATGTTGCCGCCCATCTTGCCGAGACCGATGAGGCCGAGCTGCATGACAAGTCCTTCACTGTGGTGTCGTGCCTGACGGCGGCGCCGTTGCCGCGCTCTGTGAGCCTACGCCGCCGATCGGGCCGCTCCGGGCAGCCACAGGGGCGCGGAGGCCGATGGCCCTCGCGCCCCTGTGACCTGAGGCTTCGTCAGCCGGACAGGCGGACCGGCATGATCAGGTACTGGTAGGCGTCGTCCGGTTCGGCGTCCACCGCGGGCTTGCCGGTGAGCAGGGCCGGCTTGGTCGGAGTGGTGAAGCTCAGCTGCGCGTACGCGGCGTCGATCGCCTTGAGCCCCTCCTCCAGGTAGCCGGGGTTGAACGCGATCGAGATGTCGTCGCCCTCCAGGTCCGCCTCGACCCGCTCGGAGGCCTGGGCGTCGTCGCCCGAGCCGGCCTCCAGGGTGAGCACGCCCTGCTCGAAGTTCAGCCGGACCGGGGTGTTGCGCTCGGCCACCAGCGAGACGCGCTTGAGCGCCTCCAGGAACGGCTGGGTCTGCACCGCGGCGACCGCCGAGAACTCGGTCGGGAAGATCGACCGGAACTTCGGGAACTCGCCCTCCAGCAGGCGGGTGGTGGTCCGCCGACCGGCGCCCTCGAAGCCGATCAGGCCCTCGCCGGCGCCGCCGGTGGACAGCGCGATCGACACGTGGTCGCCGCTGCCCAGCGACTTGGCGATGTCCTGCAGGGTCTTGGCCGGGACCAGCGCGACGGCGTTGATGTCGTCCTGCTCGGGCTTCCACAGCAGCTCACGGACGGCGAACCGGTACCGGTCGGTGGCGGCCAGGGTGATCCCGCTGCCGTTGATCTCGACCCGGACGCCGGTCAGCACCGGCAGGGTGTCGTCGCGGCCGGCGGCGACCGCGGCCTGGCTGACCGCCGAGGCGAACACGTCGCCCGGGACGGTGCCGGTGGCGGTCGGCATCTGCGGCAGCGCCGGGTACTCGTCGACCGGCAGGGTCGGCAGGGTGAACCGCGAGCTGCCGCAGACCACGGTGACCCGCATGCCGTCGGTGGAGATCTCCACCGGGCGGTTCGGCAGGTTCCGCGAGATGTCGTTGAGCAGGCGACCGGAGACCAGGACCGTGCCGGCCTCCTCGACGTCCGCCTCCAGCTCGACCCGGGCCGACACCTCGTAGTCGAACCCGGACAGCGCCAGCGTGCCGTCCTGCGCCGTCAGCAGCAGGCCGGCCAGCACCGGCACCGGCGGCCGCGCGGGGAGGCTGCGAGCGGCCCAGGCCACCGCCTCCGCGAGGACATCACGCTCCACCCGGAACTTCACCGGTAACCGCCTCCTGGCTGCTGTCGCCGCGCCGGCGGCCCGTATTGCCGACCGGCGCTGTTGATCGTCTTCCGGCTCCCCGCCGACCGGACTCGCTCCGCTCGGCTTCCAGGTGCCGAGAGACAGTCTGACGTACTCGGCCGACAGTCGGGGCAGATGGGCGGAAGCAGGCCGAACAGATGTCGGGGCGCGGTTGTCCACAGATTCGGGCCACCCCCACTGTTGATCAAGTCGCGAGGTCTCTAGGTGTAGCAGTAGTAGTAGGGCCTGTGGATACCGTGGATAACCCCGTTTTCGCAGGTCAGACCCTGTTTTTTGTCCACAGGTCCTGTGGACGGCAGCTGTGGACAACCAGGGCCTGCTGTGGACAACGGAGCGTAATCCACAGGGCACGCTGAGTATCCACAGGTTATCCCCAGGTTCATCCACAGAAATCGCCTGAGTTATCCACCGGCTCCGATCAACATCACGTGACGCCTTTCACACCCAAGCCTGACAAGGGGGTTGAAGTTGTCGAACTGTGGACGCAGCTGTGGAAAACCTGGGGATAACTCCCCTTCCGCTGTGGACAGCCCGTGGATAACTCCTAGGCCGTCCTGACGGGCCCTCAGTTCTCCACAGGCTGTGGATAACTGTTGTGCACAAGTCCACAGGGGTCTGACCTGCGCCGAAGAGCGTAGCGGTGATCCGCCTGTGGAGGAACCTCTGGATAACTCGGGCCTGTGGGGCCTGTGGACGGGGAAAACCCACCCGTTCCTGTGGAAAACTCAAGTACGCACCCGAACCGTTCGAATAGCTGCGCAGATGTTCGGGTGGACGACGGCCCGGCCGCCCGGGCCGGTCGAACGATTCCTGCCCCGCCGAGGCCCGCTCCACACCCGCCGGCCGCCCGAATTCCCCCGACCGACCCAGTGCGGGCACGCCGAAGGGGAGCCCGGCGGCCTCGCCCGGACTCCCCTTCGGGTACCTCAACTGCCGCCCTGCGGCTAGCTCTTGATGCGGTTGGTCAGCTCGGTGACCTGGTTGTAGATGGACCGGCGCTCGGCCATCAGCGAGCGGATCTTCCGGTCCGCGTGCATCACCGTGGTGTGGTCCCGGCCGCCGAACTGCGCGCCGATCTTCGGCAGCGACAGGTCGGTCAGCTCCCGGCACAGGTACATGGCGATCTGCCGGGCCGTCACCAACACCCGGCTGCGCGAGGACCCGCAGAGGTCCTCCACGCCCAGCCCGAAGTACGCGGCGGTCTGCTGCATGATCACCTGTGCGGTGATCTCCGGCCCGGCGTCCTCGTCCCCGCCCGGGATCAGGTCCTTCAGGACGATCCCGGCCAGTTCCAGGTCCACCGGCGCCCGGTTCAGGTTGGCGAACGCGGTGACCCGGATCAGCGCGCCCTCCAACTCCCGGATGTTGCGGGTGATTCGGGACGCGATGAACTCCAACACGTCGGCGGGAGCGTTGAGTTGCTCCTGGATCGCCTTCTTGCGCAGGATCGCGATCCGGGTCTCCAGCTCCGGCGGGGTGACGTCGGTGATCAGGCCCCACTCGAACCGGTTGCGCAGCCGGTCCTCCAGCGTGATCAGCTGCTTGGGCGGCCGGTCCGAGGAGAGCACGATCTGCTTGTTGGCGTTGTGCAGGGTGTTGAAGGTGTGGAAGAACTCCTCCTGCGTCGACTCCTTGCTGGCCAGGAACTGGATGTCGTCGACCAGCAGGATGTCGATGTCCCGGTAGCGCTTGCGGAACGCGTCCGCCTTGCCGTCCCGGATCGAGTTGATGAACTCGTTGGTGAACTCCTCCGAGCTCACGTACCGCACCCGGGTGCCCGGGAACAGGCTGCGCGAGTAGTGCCCGATGGCGTGCAGCAGGTGGGTCTTGCCGAGCCCGGACTCGCCGTAGATGAACAGCGGGTTGTACGCCTTGGCCGGGGCCTCGGCGACCGCCACCGCCGCGGCGTGCGCGAAGCGGTTGCTGGCGCCGATCACGAAGGTGTCGAACAGGTACTTGGGGTTCAGCCGGGCGTTCGGCTCGTCCTTGCGGGCGCCGCCGGCCGGGGGAGCACCGGGCGGGGCCGGGACGCCGGGAGCGGGCCTGCGCTCCACCGGGGCCGGACGGTCCGCCGGGCGGGTGGCGCCCCGGCGGGAGCCGCCGTGCCGCGGCCGGTCCTCGTCCGGGGAGCCCAGCGCGCCGCCGAACAGGTCGCCCTGCGCCGAGTCCGGGCCGGGACGGCTGGTCCGCCGCGGGGCCGGCTCGGGGCGCCGCTCGGGCGCCGCCTGCGGCTCCCAGCTGCCGCCGCTCGCGTCGGGCTGCTCCCGGTACGGGTCCTGCGGCGGCGCCCCGTAGGGCTCGACCGGCGGGTAGCCGGGCGGGTACGCCGGGCGCTGGTAGTCCTCGGCGGGGCGGCCCGGCCAGGCGCCCGGCTGGTGGGCGGGGCCGGGCTGGTACGTCGGCTCGGCCGGGTAGCCCTGCTCGCTGCGGGGGTGCGGCCACTCCGGGGCGTCGTCGGCCTCCGGCTCGGGCTCGGCCTCCGGCCCGAGGCCGGCGGGCGGGGCGGCGTTGGCGTCCACCATCACGGCGATCCGCACCTGGCGGCCGAACTCGTGCGAGATGGCCTCGGTCAGCTGCGGCAGCAGCCGGCCCTCCAGCACCTGCTTGGCGAACTCGTTGGGGGCCGCGAGCAGGGCGGTGTCGTGCATCATCCACATCGGCTGGGTGCGTCGGACCCAGTTCTTGTCCTTCTCCACGACATCGCTGTCGCTGACCAGTCGCTCGACGACCCTCGACCACATCAGGACGAGATCGCTGTTGACATCAGCCACTGGTACACGCTTTCTCGTTCCCCGGGCAGGGGCAGTCAGTCAAGGTCGGGAGGGGTTTGGGTGGGCGCGGCGCGAAGGCGGCCGCGAGCACAGAACAAAAGAGACAAGTCCTGCAACGGTAGTCAGCGCGCAGAGCTGATTCAAGTCGTTGTCCACAGGCTGTGGGCAACGGGCCGACACCCACCTGGTTTGACCCTCGGACCCGCCGCCGCGTACCGTAACCAGGTCGAGTTGTCGATGGCCGCTGCCGCATGTCCGCGGGTCCGCCCGCTTCCATGACGCGCGCAGCACGGGCGCCGTGGTGGTCCCGGTCCAGCAGATCTGGGCCCCGGGACGGGATTTCCCAGTGCAAGGGGAGATCGCGCGGACGCACGGTGACGGCCAAGCGACCCCCCGTCATCCTACGATTCACCCCAGGAGCCCCCGAGTGAGCAAGCGCACCTTCCAGCCGAACAACCGTCGTCGCGCCAAGACCCACGGCTTCCGGCTGCGCATGCGTACCCGTGCCGGCCGCGCCATCCTGGCGTCGCGCCGTGCCAAGGGCCGCAGCGCCCTGTCCGCCTGATCCGCGCCAAGGGTCTGCAGTGCTGCCCACCGAGAATCGGCTGCGGCGGCGCCAGGACTTCGCGACCGCGGTGAAACGCGGTCGCCGCGCCGGTCGACCCCTGCTGGTGGTCCACCTCCACAGAGAGGCGGTACCCGACGAGGGCTCCGACCGGAACAGCGACTCCCGCCCGCACGTCGCCGAGGGGCTTCCTTCGGCGCGTGCGGGTTTCGTCGTCAGCAAGGCCGTGGGGCCCGCCGTGGTCCGCAATGCGGTCAAGCGTCGGCTGCGTCATCTGGTCCGCGAGCGTCTGTCCCGGTTGCCCGCAGGTAGCCTGATAGTGGTACGGGCGCTGCCTGCTGCGGCGACAGCCTCGTACGCAGAACTCGGGCACGACCTGGACGCGGCATTGCGCCGCCTGCTCAGGTCGGAACCGGCCGGCAGTGCCCCGACGGGAACAGGGCGATGAAGTACCTGCTGATGGGCCTGATCAGGCTCTACCAGTGGACCATCAGTCCGCTGCTCGGCCCGGTGTGCCGTTACTACCCCTCGTGCTCCCGCTACGGGTACGAGGCGGTGCGCGTCCATGGGGCGATCAAGGGAGGCGGGCTCACCGTCTGGCGCATCCTGCGCTGCAATCCCTGGTCTCCCGGTGGGGTCGACCATGTTCCGCCGCGAAAGCATCCGGTGTGGCATCGCCGGCTGCGCAATCTGCTGACCCCCACGAGCGGGACCGCCGAGCCGGAGCCGGTGGCCAGCCCGATGTCCAAGGAGTCTGACCGGTGACCTTCGGCTTTCTGAGTCCCCTCTATTACGCGGTGTCCTGGATCATCGTCCAGTTCCACTCGCTGTTCAGCCACGTCTTCGACCCGGACGGTGGCTGGGCCTGGGGCCTGTCCATCGTGATGATGGTGGTCGTCATCCGGATCTGCCTGATCCCGCTCTTCGTGAAGCAGATCAAGGCGACCCGGGCCATGCAGGCGATCCAGCCGAAGATGAAGGCCATCCAGGAGCGCTACAAGAACGACAAGCAGCGCCAGTCCGAAGAGATGATGAAGCTGTACAAGGAGGCGGGTACCAACCCGTTCTCCTCGTGCCTTCCGATCATCGTGCAGGCGCCGTTCTTCACCGCCCTCTACGGCGTGCTGGCCTCGGTGGCCAACGACAAGCCGATCGGCGTCATCGACCAGAGCCTGCTGGAGAGCGCCAAGCAGGCGCACATCTTCGGCGCCCCGCTGTCGGCGAAGTTCGTCGGCGCGGACAGCGTGCAGGTGCAGATCGTCGTCGCGATCATGATCGTGCTGATGTCGCTGTCGCAGTTCATCACCCAGCGCCAGCTGATGACCAAGAACATGGACCTGACGGTCAAGACGCCGTTCATGCAGCAGCAGAAGATGCTGATGTACGTCTTCCCGATCATGTTCGCCGTGATGGGCATCAACTTCCCGGTCGGTGTGCTGGTCTACTGGCTCACCACCAACGTCTGGTCGATGGGCCAGCAGCTGATCGTCATCCGGAACAACCCGACGCCGGGCAGCCACGCCTGGAACGAGCGTCAGGCCCGGTTGAAGAAGCAGGGCCGGATCAACCCGGACGGCTCGATCAAGAAGGTCGGCGTGCTGGCCTCGCTGACCGGCTCCAAGACCGGCTCCAAGAACAGTGCCGAGGCCCAGGCCCAGGCGGCGGCCGAGGACAGCGTGCAGGTGCGCCGACAGCAGCCGCGCAAGCAGACCAAGGCCCAGCGGCAGGCCACGGCGGCCCACCAGGCGCACGCCGCGGAGGAGCAGGGCCCGGCGGCGGACGAGACGGACGCCGAGACGGCCGGGGCCGGGAAGTCCGGCCCGAAGGCGGGCGGGGCGAAGCCGGGGGACCGGCAGGGTCAGCGCCAGCAGCCGCCGCGGCGCGGCGGCCAGGGCCAGCGGCCGAAGAAGAAGTAGTCCCGACCCTCGTTCTCGGCCCCACCCGAGGGCCTCATTCCTGAAGGAGTCCACCTGTGACGGATGGCACCACCTCCGCCGTCGACACCGCGCCGGCCGGCGAGGGCGTCCTCGCGCGTCTGGAACGCGAGGGTGACATCGCCGCCGACTACCTGGAGGGTCTGCTGGACATCGCGGACCTGGACGGCGACATCGACATGGACGTCGAGGGGGACCGGGCGCTGGTCTCCATCGTCGGCGAGGGCGACGACCGGACGCTGCAGCGGCTGGTGGGCCAGGACGGCGAGGTGCTGGAGGCGCTCCAGGAGCTGACCCGGCTGGCCGTGCACCGGGAGACCGGTGAGCGCAGCCGACTGATGCTGGACGTCGCGGGCTTCCGGGCGCGCAAGCGGGCCGAGCTCGCGGAGCTGGGCGCGGACGCGGCCGAGCGGGTCAAGAGCAGCGGCGAGCAGGTCAAGCTGCGGCCGATGACCCCGTTCGAGCGCAAGGTGGTGCACGACGCGGTGGCCGCCGCGGGGCTGCGCAGCGAATCGGAGGGCGAGGAGCCCCAGCGCTGTGTGGTGGTACTGCCGGCCTGATGCCGGTGGTGCCGTCGGAACGGCGTCCGACCCCGCCCGCCTCTCGCGGGCGGGGTCGTTGCCTTTGCGGTGGACTGATGTTTCACGTGGAACAGTGCTGGGACGGGTGGGTGGATTCGACGGTGAGCGGAGAGGCAGAGATGGACAGGGACGGCACGGCGTCCGAGGCGTCGCCGGAGGGGCTGACCGAGGCACCGGAGGCAGCGGGACGGGTCTTCGGCGATCGGCTGCCGATGGCCGTGCGCTACACCGAGTTGCTGGCGACCGCCGGAGTGCAGCGTGGCCTGATCGGTCCGCGCGAGGTGCCCCGGCTGTGGGACCGGCACGTGCTGAACTGCGCGGTGCTGGCCGAGTTGCTGCCCGCCGAGGTCTCGCTGTGCGACGTCGGCTCGGGCGCCGGGCTGCCCGGCATCCCGGTGGCGCTGGCCCGGCCGGACGTCTCGGTGACGCTGCTGGAGCCGCTGCTGCGGCGCACTACCTTCCTGGAGGAGGTGGTCCGTGAGCTCGGGCTGGACAACGTCACCGTGCTGCGCGGCCGGGCCGAGGAGATGATCGGCAAGCTGGCCGTGGACGTGGTGACCGCCCGCGCGGTGGCGCCGCTGGACCGGCTGGCCGGTTGGGGCATGCCGCTGCTGCGGCCCTACGGGCAGATGCTGGCGCTGAAGGGCGACACCGCGGAGCAGGAGCTGACCGAATCGCGGGCGGCGCTGACCCGGCTGGGCGCGGTGAAGTGGTCGGTGATCGGCGTCGGCGAGGGCGTGCTGGAGACCCAGACCCGGGTGGTCCGGGTGGAGGCCGGCGAGAGCCCCGGTGGCGTCAAGGCGGCCACCCGGCGGGCCAAGGCGGCCCGGGCCGGTCGCGGCGGCAAGGGCGCCGAGGGCGCGGGCCGGCGCGGTGGCGCCGGCCGCGGGCGGCGCTGAGTTCACGGCGGTGACGGGCGGGGCGGGTGGCGATCGGGCCACCCGCCCCGTTCGCTTGTCGGCACCCGGAGTGTCGGGCCGTCGGATTCCGACATTCCGGGCATCGTGTTCCACGTGAAACGTCGCTTCCTGCTGACCGGCGTACTTGATCAGGAGCTGAACCGGACCCGCGAACGGGACCCGGCAGTGACTGTCGCGGCTCCGGTTTCACGTGAAACACTGACCCCCATGCAGGAGTCGGAGATCGTCGATCAGGTGGATGAAACCCCCGTCGCACGTGCCGCGCACGCCGCCGTCCCGGTCACCGGGTTCGCCGGGGAGGGGCTTCCCCGACCCGCCGTCACCCGGGTCATGGTGGTGGCCAACCAGAAGGGCGGGGTGGGCAAGACCACCACCACCGTCAACCTGGCCGCCTCGCTCGCCATGCACGGCCTGCGGGTGCTGGTCATCGACCTCGACCCGCAGGGCAACGCCTCGACCGCCCTGGGCATCGACCACCACGCCGAGGTCCCGTCGATCTACGACGTGCTGGTGGAGGGCAAGCCGCTGGCCGACGTGGTGCAGCCGGTGGTGGACGTCGAGGGGCTGTTCTGCTGCCCGGCGACCATCGACCTGGCCGGCGCGGAGATCGAGCTGGTCTCGCTGGTGGCCCGGGAGAGCCGGCTGCAGCGGGCCATCGCCGCCTACGAGCAGCCGCTGGACTACGTGCTGATCGACTGTCCGCCCTCGCTCGGGCTGCTGACCGTCAACGCCCTGGTGGCCGGTCAGGAGGTGCTGATCCCGATCCAGTGCGAGTACTACGCGCTGGAGGGCCTGGGCCAGCTGCTGCGCAACGTGGAGCTGGTGCGGGCGCACCTGAACCCGGCGCTGCACGTCTCGACCATCCTGCTGACCATGTACGACGCCCGGACCAGGCTGGCCGCGCAGGTCGCCGAGGAGGTGCGGACGCACTTCGAGAACGAGGTGCTGGCCACCGCCATCCCGCGATCGGTGCGCATCTCCGAGGCTCCGAGCTACGGGCAGACCGTGCTCACCTACGACCCCGGTTCCAGCGGCGCGCTCTCCTACCTGGAGGCGGGCCGCGAGCTGGCGCTGCGGGCGGTCGTCAAGGCCGGGGACGGGCGGCACCGGGCACGCGCGGCGGTCGTTCCGCCGCGCAGCGGCGCGGAGCCGTCCGCGCCGACGGCACAGCACAGTTCGATGGAGGGCAACCGGTGAGTGGCACGCGCAGGGGTCTGGGCAGGGGTCTGGGGGCGCTGATCCCGGCGACCCAGCCGGCGGCCGGGGGAGCGGCCGCACCGGCCGACCCGCCGGCGCCGGTGGTTCCCACCGATCGCGGCACGGTGGCCGCCAAGGCCGCCGCGGAGAGTCTGCGGGAGCTGGCCGGCGACAAGCGCCGCAGCGTCCTGGAAGCGGCGCTGACGCCGGTCGACGGCGCCCGGTTCGCCGAGCTGCCGCTGGACTCGATCAGCCCCAACCCGCGCCAGCCGCGCGAGGTGTTCGACGAGGAGAAGCTCGCCGAACTGGTCGCCTCCATCAAGCAGGTCGGCCTGCTGCAGCCCGTGGTGGTCCGTCAGACCGGCCCGGAACGCTACGAGCTGATCATGGGTGAGCGTCGCTGGCGGGCCTCCCGGGAGGCCGGCCTGGAGGTGATCCCGGCGATCGTCCGGGCCACCGAGGACGACAAGCTGCTGCTGGACGCGCTGCTGGAGAACCTGCACCGGGCCGAGCTGAACGCGCTGGAGGAGGCCTCGGCGTACGACCAGTTGCTGAGCGAATTCGCCTGCACGCACCAGCAGCTGGCGGACCGGATCGGCAAGTCCAGGGAGTACGTGTCCAACACGCTGCGGCTGATGAAGCTGCCGGTCTCGGTGCAACTGAAGGTCGCGGCCGGGACGGTCACCGCCGGGCACGCGAAGGCGATCCTGATGGTGCCGGATGCGGCGGGTCAGGAGAAGCTGACCGAGCGGGTGACGGCCGAGCTGCTGACGGTGCGGGCCACCGAGGAGATCGCCCGGCTGATGGCCGGTGAGACCCCGAAGGAGAAGAAGGCCGCCTCGCGGGCGGGCCGGTCGACCTCGCCGGTCTTCACCGAGCTGTCCGACCGGCTCTCGGACCGCTTCGAGACCCGGGTCAAGGTCGAGGCCTCGCAGCGCGACGGCCGGATCGGCAAGGGCAAGGTGGTGCTGGAGTTCGCTTCGGCCGAGGACCTGAACCGGATCCTGGACAGCCTGGCGCCGGGCGAGCAGGGGCTGCGGCTGTCCTGACGTCGGTGACCCCGGACGGCGAACAACGGGTGCATGTTTCACGTGAAACGTGCACCCGTTTCGTTGGGCGGCGCAGACTGGACTCCTGGGCCGGTTTCCGTGTGGAGGAGGAGGTGCGGGCGTGGGGCGAAGGGTCGTTCCGCTGACGCTGGACAACCTCTCGGAGCTGCCGAACACCTGCCGCTCCTGCGTGTTCTGGGAGCTCGACCCGGTCAGCGGACGGGCCGCGCAGGACGCCGGCAAGGGGGAGTTGGAGAAGGAGGGCTGGATCTCGGCGGTACTGCTGGACTGGGGGTCCTGCGGCAGAGTCGCCTACGTGGACGACCGCCCGGCCGGGTTCGTGCTCTACGCCCCGCCCGCGTACGTGCCGCGCGGACAGTCGTTCCCGACCAGCCCGATCTCCCCGGACGCGGTGCAGTTGATGGTCTCCCGGGTGCTGCCGGAGTTTCAGGGGCAGGGCCTGGGACGGGTGTTGGTGCAGGCGGTGGCCAAGGACCTGATCCGGCGCGGCTTCCGGGCGATCGAGGCGTTCGGGGCGCAGGGCGGTGAGATCCCCAGCTGCGTGCTGCCCGCCGACCATCTGCTGGCGGTCGGCTTCAAGACCGTCAGGCCGCACCACCGGTATCCGCGGCTGCGGCTGGAGGCGCGCTCCACGCTGTCCTGGAAGGGCGACATGGAGGGTGCGTTGGAGCGGCTGCTCGGCGGCCGGCGCAAGGAACCGGCGCTGCGGCCGTTCTGAGAGCGGCGTTCTCCGCTCCGGCGGGGTCGGTCCGGATCGGACTGCCCGGCTCTCGTCGCGTCCTGACGAAGCCTCACCGGGGCCACGGAAACACCGAGGCGGCCCGCACCGGGAACTCCCCGTGCGGGCCGCCTCGGCGACGGCGTCCGGAACGGACTACAGGTACTCGGCCAGCTCGCGGAGCAGCGCGGCCTTCGGGCGGGCGCCGGTGATGGTCTTCACCAGCTCGCCGCCCTTGTAGACGTTCAGCGTCGGGATGGAGATCACGTTGTACGTCGCGGCGGTCTCCTGGTTGGCGTCGACGTCGAGCTTGACGACGGACAGCTTGTCGCCGTGCTCGGCCGCGATGTCCTCCAGGACCGGGGCGACCTGGCGGCACGGGCCGCACCAGGTGGCCCAGAAGTCGACCAGGACGGGCTTTTCGCTCTTGAGAACCTCGGCGTCGAAGGTCGCGTCGGTTACTTCCTTGGTGGCGCCGGCCACGGGAACTCCTTGGGGTCGGAGGAGAGGTGCGAGAGGGATAACAACGGCGGGGGCGGTTCTGTTTCGGTGCGGAAACGGTCGCCGCCCCCGGCCGGTGGGCTGCTCGGCCCTGGTGGGTCTGCCGGTGGCTCAGACCGCGACAGCGGCGGTCTCGGCCTCGGAGTCCGTCAGCGCGGCGAGGTAGTGCTCGGTGTCCAGCGCCGCGGAGCAGCCGGTGCCGGCGGCGGTGATCGCCTGGCGGTAGGTGTGGTCGACCACGTCGCCCGCGGCGAAGACACCCGGGATGTTGGTGCGGGTGGAGGGGGACTCCACCTTCAGGTAGCCCTCGGCGTCCAGGTCCAACTGGCCCTTGAACAGGTCGGTGCGCGGGTCGTGGCCGATCGCGATGAACAGGCCGGTGACGGGCAGCTCGCGTAGGTCGCCGGTGTTGGTGTCGCGCAGGGTCAGGCCGGTCAGCTTCGGGTCGCCGTGGATCTCCTCGACCGCGCTGTCCCAGGCGAAGGTGATCTTCGGGTTGGCGAAGGCGCGCTCCTGCATCGCCTTGGAGGCGCGCAGGGTGTTCCGGCGGTGGACGATCGTGACGCTGCGGGCGAACCGGGAGAGGAAGGTCGCCTCCTCGATCGCGGTGTCGCCGCCGCCGACCACCGCGATGTCCTGGTCGCGGAAGAAGAAGCCGTCGCAGGTCGCGCACCAGGAGACGCCGCGGCCGGAGAGCTTGTCCTCGTTCGGCAGGTTGAGCTTGCGGTGCTGCGAGCCGGTGGTGACGATCACGGCCCGGGCGCGGTGCACGGTGCCCTCGGAGTCGGTGACGGTCTTGATGTCACCCGTGAGGTCGACGGCGACGACGTCGTCCGGCACCAGCTCGGCGCCGAAGCGCTCGGCCTGGGCCCGCATGTTGTCCATCAGCTCGGGGCCCATGATGCCGTCGCGGAAGCCGGGGAAGTTCTCCACCTCGGTGGTGTTCATCAGCGCGCCGCCGGCCGTGACCGCGCCCTCGAACACCAACGGCTTGAGGGAGGCACGCGCGGTGTACAACGCAGCGGTGTACCCGGACGGGCCGGAACCGATGATGATCACGTTACGGACGTCGCTCACTGCATCTCCTGGTTCGCATGGCGTCCCGCTTGCGCGGGGGAGGGCGGTTGCTCCGCCGCCCCGGACAACGACTAACCAGTCTCCCGCATTCCCAGGCCCGAGCACACCAGGCACCCGCGCTTCGGACGTGGACGACTCAAAACGGTGAGGAATCAGGGGGCCGGAACGGTGCTGTGCAGCAGGATCGACGAGCCGGGGCAGTCCGGAGTGGCCAGGTAGACGTCCAAAGGGCCGCTGCCACCGGGCGGGCGGAACACCAGGGCCAGCACCGGTCGGCCCTGGTAGCGGCCCGTTCCAGTGGTCAGCGGCGGGTCGTCCGGGTGCCCGGCCGCGGCCAGCGCGCAGGCCGGTGCGCCGCCGCCCGGGTCGGCCGGGGCGAGCTGGTCGGCGGGCTTGGCGGACAGCAGTTGACGGATCTGCGTCGGGAGCTGTTCGGCGGTGAATTCCGGGCCCTGGCTGCCGGCGACGGCGTTGGGCCGGGGACGGGAGGCGTCGACGGCCGTCGGCTCGGAGGCGGCCTTGCCGCTGTCCCCGTGGGCGGCCGAGGCGGTGGAGCGGGCCGTGTCCCGGTCGATCAGCAGCCCGCCCAGGGTGGCCACGGCGGCCACGGCGGCGGTGGCGAGCAGCAGGCCCAGGGCGCGACGGCGACGGCGCGCGGGGCGTCCCGGCCCGGTGGCGGCGCGGGCGGGCCCGCCGGGGCGGGGCGGGGCGGACGGGCCGGACGAGGCGGCGAGAGGGCGCTCCGGGCGCTCCTCGGCGCGGGTCTCGGCGCGGGCGGCGGACTCGGCGGCCAGCGCCGCCGTCAGCCGGTCGGCGACGTCCTGCGGGATCGGTGCGGCGGGGAGGTCCGCCAGCAGCTCCGGGAGGCCGCTGAGCGCGGCGTAGTCCTCGGCGCAGGACGGGCAGGCGGCCAGGTGGTGGTGGAGGGGTTCGGCCTGTTCGGCCGGCAGCAGGTCCTCGGCCAGATCGGCCAGCGCGTCCAGGTCGGGGTGCTCGGAAGGCGGGTGCGGCGTCATCGCGGGGTCGCATCTCCTTCCAGCGTGGTGGCGGGATTCGTGGGTGGGACGGGGGAGGGCCGGTTCGGGTTCCCGGTCCGGGCCGCGGACGGGGTTCCACGTGGAACACCGGCGACGGGTGCCCGCGGGCCGGGGGTGGTTCCACGTGGAACACGCGGCGGATCGGCCTCCCGCGGAGCGGGGCCCGGGTCGGTTCCACGTGGAACACGGGCGGCGTCGGTTCCACGTGGAACATCGTCCGGGCGGAGGTGGCGCAGCAGGGGCAGCAGCCGGGCCCGGCCGCGGGCGCAGCGGCTCTTGACGGTGCCGACCGGGACGCCGAGCACCTCGGCGGCCTCGGCGACCGGGTAGCCCTGCATGTCGACCAGCACCAGGGCGGCCCGCTGATCGGCGGGCAGCGCGGCCAGGGCGTCCGCCACCTCGCGCCGGGTCTCGGCGCGCACCGCGTGGTTCTCCGCGCCCTCGCTGGTGCCGAGCGCGGCGTCCGGCGGGCCGCCGGGGTGCTGGTCGAGCGACTCGGCCCGGCGGACGGCGCCGCGGCGGGCGCGGTCCAGGCAGGCGTTGACCACGATCCGGTGCAGCCAGGTGGTGACCGCCGAGCGGCCCTGGAAGCCGGCCGCGGCACGGAACGCGGAGACCAGGGCGTCCTGGAGCGCGTCCGCGGCATCCTCGCGGTCGCCGAGGGTGCGCACCGCGACCGCCCACAGGCGGTCGCGGTGGCGGTGCACCAGCAGCCCGAAGGCGTCCGGGTCGCCCGCCGTGTGCCGGGCGAGCAGTTCGGCGTCGGTGGGCTCCTCGGCCATCCGCCCCCTCCTCACGGTCCGGCCGTCCGATCCGGCGGCCGCGGGTCACCATCGTTGGGGATCCGGCGGAGCGGATCAAGGGGCGCAGGCGGTCCGATCGTGCGGCTAGCCGTTGACCTGGATCTCGGCGATCCTGCCGCGGTAGCCGCCGTCGTCGGTGGGCACGTTGGTGAGCCAGACCAGCAGGTACCGGGTGGTGACCGGGGCGGCGGGCTTCAGGGTGACCTTGGAGCCGGAGCCGCCGGCGATCGTGGCGCCGAGGCTGCGGAAGCCGTTCTCGTCGTCGGCCGGGGCGGTGGTGGCGCCGGCCGGGGCGGCCTTCAGCTCGACCTTGGTGTCGCCGAGGAGCTGGACCTCCACCGAGCTGACGGCCCGCGTCGAGCCGAGGTCGACCAGCAGGCCGTCGCCGGGCCGGTAGGCGGTGCCGAACTGGTCGTTGTAGCGCTGGGTGGTCCAGGCGGTCGTCGGGTTGCCGTCGGTGGCGTTGGGGAGCTCGCTGACGTGTTCGTCCTTGGTACCGCCGAACGCGTTGAACGGGGAGACCGACGAGATGGTGAGCTTCTCGCCGGTGGCGGCGGCGCCGCTGTCGCTCGGGGCGGGGGCGGGGGCGGTGTGGTTGTCGGTGGTGGCCTTGTTCCGGTTGTTGACGTAGTCCACCAGCTGCCAGGAGCCGACCGTGACGGCGGAGAGCGCCACCAGCGAGGCGGTCCACTGGGCCACCCGGCGCAACCCGCGGCGGCGGCGCGGGGCGGGCCGCGGGGCCGGGCGGGGGGCGACGGGGGCCGGGGCGGGCTCGGCCGCCGGGATCGCCTGGGTGGGCGCGCCGGGGGAGTAGCGCGGCCGGGCGGCGGGCGGGGTGCGCAGCACCGGCGGGGCGGGCTGCTCCGGCTGCCGGATCTTCGGCAGTTCGGCGATGGCCGCGGCCAGTTCGGCGGGGGTGGTGATCGGCTCCTTGTGGTGCGGCGGCTGCTCGCACAGGATCCGGGCGGCGAGTTCCGCCAGGCCCTTGTGGACGCCGGCCCGGACCTGGTCCGGGGGCACGCAGCCGAGGTCCTTGGGGAGCCCCTGGAGGTCGTAGCGGTCCTCCGGGTAGGGCCAGCGGTGGGTGAGCGACGCGTACAGCAGTGCGCCGATCGCACGGACGTCGGTCAGTTCGGCGTCCTCGGTGGGCAGGCCGCGCAGGGCGGCGTCGACCGCGATGCCGTTGATCCGGTACTGGCCGCCGTCGGTCCGCAGCACGCACTTGGGGGTGAGCCGCAGGTGGGCCTGGCCGCGCTGGTGGGCGGCGGCGATGGCGTCGGTGACCTGGCGGACCATCTGGTAGGCGTCGTACGGCTCCAGCGGGCCGTCGGCCAGCAGCTCGCCGAGGTCGCGGGCGCCGGGCAGCCACTCGCGGACCACGTACACCAGCTCGCCCTCCTGCACGGCGTCCAGCACCTGGACGAAGCGCGGGTCGCCGAGCAGGGCGGCGCTGCGGGCCGCGGTGAGCACCGACTTGGCGCGGCGGTGGCCGGCCGAGAGCAGGTGCACGCCGACGGCGCGGCGGAGCTTCTCGTCGACGGCGCGCCAGCTGGTGAAGGTGTCCGACTCGGAGATGCACTCCTCCAGCCGGTAGCGGCCGCCGATCTTGTCACCGCTGTGCCGCTGCGGGGCGGGCAGCACGGCGGGCAGCGTGGCGGTGTCGGCGTCCAGCGTCTCGGTGCTGGTGGGCGGGGCGGGCTCGGACGGCTCGATCGGGGGCAGCGGGCGGCGCACGCCGCGGCTGCGGGAGGGGCGCTCGGCGGCGCGGGCACCCTGGGCGGTCAGTTCGGCGTCGATCTCCTGCGCGGAGAGCGGGGCGGTGGCGTCGGCGGGCGGCTTCGGGTCGTCGCTCCCGGGGGCGTCGGCGGGCTCCGCGGCGGCGGGCCGCAGCGGGGTGGTCGGGGCGTCCTTCGCCCCGGGCTTCGACGCGCCCTTCGGGGCAGTCTTCGGGGTGTTCTTCGCGGCGTCCTTCGGGGAGCCGTTCGCGGTGCTCTTCACCACGCTGTCGGCGGACCCCTTCGCGGCGCGGCCGCGGTCGGATCCGGTGTCGCGCTGCGAGGTTCCGGGCGCGGCCTCGGTCGCCGCCCCGTCCGTCTCGGACGTGTCGACGATCGCCTTGGTGCCGTCAGCCACCGTGGTCCTGCCTCCCCTTGTGTCGTCCCGGGCCGGGGCCGGGACGGTCGACGAGCCGCTGCCGGAGTGGTCGGCCGTGCTGCAAGGACAATTGTGCCCACTCGCGGCACCCTGGTACGACCGCTGAGAGTGCCGGGAGGTTGCCCGCTTACCCACTTCCGGGCGAACAGCAGACGAATGGGCCGGAATCGGGGGTGTGCCCCGACTCCGGCCCACAGTAGGCGGACTGAGTCGCCGACGAATCGTCAGCCCCGCGATTGACGATTCGTCAATCCGTGACCGGTGTTCCGGTCAGCGGCCGATCCGCCGACGGACCATTCCGGTGAGCGCGTTGAGTTCCTCGATGCGCATCCGGCGGGCCAGCAGCAGGAACACCGCGATCTGGACGACGGCCGCCACCAGCAGCGTCAGGACGTTGCCGATCCAGCCGTCCACCACCCGCAGCGCGAACAGCTCGATCCCCAGGCCGACCACGGCGGCGGGCAGCGAGGCGATCGCCAGCCGGACGTAGGTCTTGGTGATCCGGGCGGTGTCCAGTCCGCCGATCCGCGCCTTCAACTTCGGCACCGCGACGAACACGCCCACCGCGTACGACAGGCCGTAGCCCAGCGCCATGCCGGTCACCGCCCACTGCGCGGGCAGCAGCAGCCAGCACAGCACCGCGGTGCCGGCCTGGGTGAGCGCCACCCAGACGGTGTTGGAGAACGGGGTGCGGGTGTCCTCGTACGCGTAGAAGCCGCGCAGCAGCACGTACTGCACCGAGTACGGGATCAGGCCGAGGGCGAAGGCGGAGAGCATGTAGCCGACCGCGGTGGTGCCGTGGGCGACCGCGCCGCCGTTGCCCAGGCCGTAGATCGAGGAGCCGATCACCGGGCCCAGCGACAGGAACAGGAACGCCGCCGGGACGATCGCCACCGCCGAGGTGCGCAGGCCGTAGGAGAGGTCGTCGCGGACCGCCCCGGCGTCCTGGTCGGCGGCCGCCCGGGACAGCCGGGGGAGCACCGCGCTCATCACCGACACGGTGATCACCGCCATCGGCAGCTGCCAGATCAGCAGCGCGTTGGAGTACGCGGCCAGGCCGACGCCGAGGTGGCCGTCGTGCTCGGCGGCCTTGCCGGAGGCGGTGGCCAGCTGGGTCACCACCAGGAAGCCCGCCTGGTTGGCCAGCACGAACAGGAAGGTCCACTTGGCCAGCCGGGCCGCCTTGCCCAGGCCGGCGCCGCGCCAGTCGAAGCGCGGCCGGAACGCGAAGCCTGCCGACCGCAGGTACGGGATCATCGACAGCGCCTGCACCGCCAGGCCCAGCATGGTGCCGATGCCGAGCAGCCGGACGCCCTCGGGGGAGATGGCCTGCGGGGTGACCTCGGTGTGCTGGAAGGTGCCGTACACGCCGATGTACATCACGAAGGTGAAGATCACCACGAGGTTGTTCAGGACCGGCGTCCACATCATCGCGCCGAACCGGCCGCGGGCGTTGAGGATCTGGCCCATCACCACGTGCACGCCCATGAAGAAGATGGTCGGCAGGCAGTACCGGGCCAGCGCGACCGTGGTGTCGGCGCTCTGCTGGTCCCGCATCAGGGCGTGCGAGATCAGCTGCACCAGCATCGGCGCGGCCAGCACCGCGACGAACACCACGCCCGCCAGGCCGGTCACCACCAGGGTGAGCAGTCGGTTCGCGTAGGCGGTGCCGCCGTCCTCGTCGTTCTTCATGCTGCGCACCAGCTGGGGGACGAACACCGCGTTCAGCGCGCCGCCGCCGATCAGGATGTACAGCAGGGTGGGCAGCGTGTTGGCGGCGTTGTACGAGTCGCCCATCGAGGCCACGCCGATCGCGGCGGCGATCACCATGGTGCGCAGGAAGCCGGTGCCGCGGGAGACCAGGGTGCCGGCCGCCATGACGGCGCTGGAGTTCAGCAGCCCGGCGACCCGGCTGCCGGCGCCGTCGCCACCGCTGCCACCGGCGTCGCCCGGCCCGGCGGGCGCGGGCGCGGGTGCGGCTGCGGGCGCAGGTACGGGGGCGGGCGGCGCGGCGGCGGCGTTGGCCTCCAGGACGGCCGCGTCGGCCCGCATCACCGCCTCCTCCTCGGAGAGCGGCGGGTCGAACTCGATCGGCGGCACGTACGGGTGGCGCTCGCCCGTCGCGGGGGCGGGCTCGGGCCCGAGGGCCTTCGCGGGCTCCGGTTCGCCGGCGGGCTCGGCCGACTCGGGCTCGGTGGCCTTCGGCGCGGGCGGTGCGGCCTGCGGCGAGTGCGGTGCGGCCTGCGGCGCGGGCGCCTGCTCCGGGGCCGACAGCAGGGTCTCCACGCCGACGTACTCGGTGGTCTCGGTGTCCCAGCGCGACCCGGTCGGCTCGGCGGCCTCCGCGGCCACCTCTGCGGCGATCGACGCCCAGCGCGGGGCCGGCGCGGTCAGCCGCAGGGCGGCCTCGGGCTCGCGGCTCGGCTGGCCGGGCACCGCCGCCGTGGCCTCCGGGGCGTCCTGGACCTCCGCGGCGTCCGGGACGGCGTCCGGCAGGTCGACCTCGCCGTACGGGTCCGCGTCCCCGTACGCCTCGGCGGCGTACGGGTCACGGGCGTAGGTGTCGGCGACGTACCAGTCGGCGGTGGGGTCGGCGGGGGCGGCGGCGGACCGTGGGCCGCCCGCGCGGTCCTGGGGCCTACCTCCGCCCTGGTCCTGGGTTGCTCGCTCGCTCCGCTCGTTCATGCCACCAATCCACGTCAGAGAGGGGGGACGGACGCCTGGGGGTGAGGCGCCCGGTGATCCACCATCTCATCACCGGAGACCCGATCGGTGTCATCCCGGTCGGAGGAGGGCTCCGCGTCGGCGCCCGGCCGGTCGCCGTCGTCGCCCGCGGCGTCCGACAGCGGGCGGTCCGGGTCCTCGTCGATCTCGCCGGCCGCCTTGCGCTTCTTGCGCTGCAGGTAGAACCGCACCCCGGCGAGGAGCATCAGCGCGGTGCCGCCGGCGATCACGTACGTCACACCGCTGGCCACCGAGGTGACGTCGACGGTGAACTCCACCGGTTCGCCGTAGCGCTGCGCGTTCGGGCCGGTGGTCCACAGCTCCGCGGTCACCTGGACCTGGCCGTTGACCTGCGCCTCGGCGGGGAAGCGGAAGGTGCGGGAGGTGGTGGCGTCCAGCACCACCGGCTGGTTCTCGCCGACGAGGAGACGGTTCGGCTGGGTGGAGTACAGCCGCAGCTCCAGGTTGCCGACCGCCTGGGTGAGGTCGTTCTTGACGCTGATCAGCAGCGTCGCGTTGTCGCCCGGCAGGGTCACGGTGCTCTTCTTCGGCACCCGGACCGCCGACTTCAGGTTGTCCAGGTAGTGCTGCACGCCGGCCCGGTAGGCGATGCCGGTCTTCTGCTGGTCGCGCCAGCTGGTGGACATCGACCGCACCATGGCCGCGCTGAACGGGCCGCGGACCCGCTCCGGCTGGGTGAGGATCATCATCAGCTGGTCGACGCCGTCCTGGATGCCCATGGTGTCGACCAGCTCACCGGAGGACAGCTCGGTGCCGGTCGCGTCACCCGGGTAGTCGGCCGGGACGTTGGCGTTGGCGGTCGGGTCCGCCGGCATGTCGACGACCTTCTGCAGGGTGACCGGAGCCACCCAGCCGCCGTTGCCGGACGCCGCCAGCACCGAGTCGTGCAGCGCCTGCGCGGTGCCGACGGTCAGCGACCGGGACGGCAGCACCAGCACGCCGCGCTGGTGCTCCGGCTCCTGGTGGGCGATCGCCAGGGTCTCGGCCAGGAACCGCTGCTGGACCGCGGTGCGGTCCTGCACGGTGGCCAGGTCGTTCTGGAACAGCGAGGCGAGCACGGAGTCCGAGACCACCGCGGTCTGCCCGTTGCCGATCGGACGCGCCGCGTTCGGCGTGTAGGTCAGCTTGTCGGACTCCGGCATCGACGCGCCGTTGACCAGCACCGTCCGGCCGCCCGCCGCGCCCGCCACGGCCGCCGTCCGCTGGTCCAGCAGACCCCGGTACGGCCAGGCCACGTCCGAGTGGGCGTCCACCGAGAGCCGCGCCTCGGTGGTGACCTGCCCCGCCGTCATCGCCTTGCGCAGCGCGGCGTCCATGCCGTTCAGGCCGGCGCCGTGGTGCGCGATCGACGCCAGGTCCGGGTCGGCGTACGGCAGCGACACCACCTCGGAGTCCTGCCCCGACACCGCCGACTTCAGCTTCGCCAGCCAGGCCGTCGCCGCGTCGCGGCCGGTGCCCGGCACAGTGTTGTCGTCCCGCGCGGACTCGCCGGAGGTGCCGGGCTTCTGCACCCGGTACGGCTTGGTCATCGCGAACACGGTGTCCAGCAGGTCCGGGTCGATCGCCCAGGTCAGGCCCGGCATCGTCTTGCCGATCTCGACCAGCTGGTTCAGCCGCCCGTCGCCGGTCAGCTCGCCCGCCAGGCTGTCGTCCCGCAGCACCGGCGTCTGGTCCTGGTCCGGCATGGTCTGCGCGACCAGCACCGGGGCGTGGGTCAGCGGCCACACCACCGAGACCTGCGAGGGCTTGGCGGTGGCGTGCCCCTGGAACGGCAGGTAGGTGCGGGCGATGCCGAGCGGGTGCGCCGTCCGGTCGCCGCCGGTGGTGCCCCAGAGGTCCACCGCCAGCTCGTAGCTGCCGGTCTCCTTGGCGTTCAGCGCGGACACCGGCACCTGCAGGGTGAAGTCCTTGCTCTGCCCCGGGCCCAGGTCGCCGACCTCCTGCGCCGGGTTGTCCAGCGCGATGCCGTCCTTGGTGCTCGGCGTGGCCCAGGAGCCCATCATTTCGATGTCGCTGCGGGTGGCCAGCATCGGCTTGCCGGCGCTCGGCTGCCGCACCTTGACCGCCGAGGACCTCAGGGTGTCCGAACCGGAGTTGGTGACCTTGCCGGTGACCGTCACGTTCTCGTTCTCGTGCGCGATCTTCGGCGTCGCCCCGTTGCCGACCTGCACCGTGTCGATCTGCACGGTCGCCGGGTACTCGCCCGTCGCAGTCACCAGAGTGCCGGGCCGGGCCGCCGCCGGGGCGGCCGCGACGGCCCCGACCAGTCCGCCTGCCAGCAGGGCGGCGGCACCCCTGGCCAGCCGGCCCGTCCACCGTCCACGGCGCCCGGCCCCTGCCGCGCCCCGCCCGGTCCGCTCGTCCACGCGCGTCCTCGCCGTTCCTGATCGTCTCGATCGACCCACGCACCGACGCGGCCCCGCCCGACCCCGGCGGCCTCCGACAAGGAGCGTTCACCCGGCATGGTAACGACGTTGCGCGGCCCGCAGTGCCACGGGCCGGGAGCTGAGGAGCGGGCGGAGCACACGAAACGGGAGGGCGGCGGAGCAGGGCGGGCACGTACCCTTGTGAGCCGTGTCCACTGCCAATGCGTCCAGCACCAATCATTCCAGCTCCGCCGACCGGGTCGCCCTGCCGGGCCTGACCGAGGCGCAGACCCTCGGCCTGCAGGAACTGCTGAGGGTCTCCCCGGTCGCCGACGAGATCGCCCGCCGCTTCCAGGACGCCGGCCACCGGCTCTCGCTGGTCGGCGGCTCGGTCCGGGACGCCCTGCTCGGCCGGCTCGGCAACGACCTCGACTTCACCACCGACGCCCGCCCCCAGCAGATCCTCAAGCTGGTCAAGGGCTGGGCCGACGCGGTCTGGGACGTCGGCATCGCGTTCGGCACCGTCGGCGCCCGCAAGGACACGCCCGAGGGCTCGTTCCTGATCGAGATCACCACGTACCGCAGCGAGGCCTACGACCGCAGCTCCCGCAAGCCCGAGGTCAGCTACGGCGACTCGATCGAGCAGGACCTGGTGCGCCGCGACTTCACCGTCAACGCGATGGCCGTCGACCTGCCCGGCCGCGGCTTCGTCGACCCGCACCGCGGCCTGGACGACCTGGAGGCCCGGGTGCTGCGCACCCCCGCCACCCCCGAGGAGTCCTTCTCCGACGACCCGCTGCGGATGATGCGGGCCGCCCGCTTCGCCGCCCAGCTCGACTTCGAGCCGGCGCCCGAGGTGGTCGCCGCGATGACCGCGATGGCCGAGCGGATCACCATCGTCTCCGCCGAACGCGTCCAGGCCGAGCTCAACAAGCTGCTGCTCGCCGAGCACCCGGTCAAGGGCCTGCGCCTGCTGGTCGACACCGGCCTCGCCGACTTCGTGCTGCCCGAGCTCCCGGCACTGCGCCTGGAGAGCGACGAGCACCACCGCCACAAGGACGTCTACGAGCACTCGCTGACCGTCCTGGAGCAGGCCATCGCGCTGGAGACCGAGGGCCCCGACCTGGTGCTGCGCCTCGCGGCGCTGCTGCACGACATCGGCAAGCCGCGCACCCGCCGCTTCGAGTCCGACGGCCGGGTCTCCTTCCACCACCACGAGGTGGTCGGCGCGAAGATGACCCGCAAGCGGATGCGCGAGCTCAAGTACTCGAACGAGCTGATCAATGAGGTGTCCCGGCTGGTCGAGCTGCACCTGCGCTTCCACGGCTACGGCGGCGGCGAGTGGACCGACTCCGCGGTGCGCCGCTACGTCACCGACGCCGGCCCGATGCTGGAGCGCCTGCACAAGCTGACCCGCTCCGACTGCACCACCCGCAACAAGCGCAAGGCCGCCGCGCTGGCCCGCACCTACGACTCGCTGGAGGAGCGGATCTCCACGCTCCAGGCCCAGGAGGAGCTGGACGCGATCCGGCCCGCACTGGACGGCAACGAGATCATGCAGCTGCTCGGCCTGCGCCCCGGCCCCGCGGTCGGCCGCGCCTACAAGCACCTGCTCGAACTGCGCCTGGAGCACGGCCCGATGGAGCACGAGGCGGCGGTCGCCGCGCTGCACGAGTGGTGGGCGGCGCAGCCGAAGGACTGACGCCGGCTCAGTGCCCGCTGGTCGCCGGCTTGGGAGCGGCGTTCAGCGGGCTGATGCACAGCCGGTACTTGACCATCTTCTTCTTGGACCGGTACTGGCTGTCGTAGGCCGTCGTCCCCGGGTACTGCTGGGCGCAGTTGTACGTGCTGATGAGGCCGGTGTGGCGCGCCACGACCTTCCAGTTGGCGTCCGCCGCGGTGCAGGCCACCGTCTGGTGCTGAGTGGTGAGGCAGTCCCCGACGTTCGCGCCCTTGTTGCCCCCGCCGGTCAGCGCGCGGAAGGCGAACAGGCCGCCGACGGCCACGCCGATCAGCCCCAGGCCGACCACCACGCCCCGGATCCTGGCCTTCCGGGTGGGCGGCTTGGCGGGCGGCGGCGCCTGTCCCCAGGCGGGCATCTGCCCCTCGCCGGCCGGCGGCTGCCCGTACGCGGGGGGCTGCCCGTACGCCGGCTGCGGGCCGGGCCCGGGAGGCTGCTGTCCGTACGCGGGGGGCTGCCCGTAGCCGGACGGCTGACCGTACGCCGGGGGCTGTCCGTACGCGGGCGGGTGGCCGTAGCCGGGCGGTTGCTGGCCGGGCTGCTGGCCGTACGGGGCGGGCCCGCCGTACGGACCGGGCGGCGGCGGTGTGCTCATCTGTTCTCCCCCAGGACGACGAAGGCGTGCCGTGCGCCCACGACCCTAGCGCCAGAGACCCCGTCAGGTCCGGCGTGCGGAACGGAAGTACAGCAGCGCGCCGAGCGCGTACAGCACCGCCAGGCCCAGCACCACCGGCACCGAGCGGCCGTTCAGCGGCAGCACCAGGGCGGTCACCCCGGCCGCCGCGACGAACGAGACGTTGACAAGCACGTCGTAGATCGCGAACACCCGGCCCCGGTACTCGTCCTCGACCGACTCCTGCACCAGGGTGTCCGCGCAGATCTTGGTGCCCTGGGTGACCACGCCCAGCAGCAGTGCCGCGAGCATCGACGGGACCTCCCGGAAGGTCAGTCCGAGCGCCGGGACGAACACCGCGGCGGCGGCCAGACACACCGTCATCCAGCCGTGCAGCCCGAGCCGCCGGGTGCACCACGGGCTGATCACCGCGGCGACGAAGAAGCCCACCGCGGACAGGATCACCGCCCGGCCCAGGCTGGACAGGCCGCCCGCGGTGTCCTCCGCGCTGTTGAAGGTGTACCGGGAGAGCATCAGCACCACGACGATCAGCACGCCGTAGCAGAACCGGGCCAAGGTCACCGCGGCCAGCGCCCGCACGGCCGGCCGGCAGTCCCGCAGCAGGTGACGCAGGCCGGCCAGCAGATCGTGCCAGGCGGTTCCCAACGCCTGTCGCAGGGAAGGGAGTTCATCGTGCACCTCGGGGCCGAGCGCATCCGGTGCGATTCGTCGGGCGGCCGTCGCGGCGGAGAGGTAGAGCAGCGCCGCCAGCGTCACCAGGACGGCGTCCGCGTTCCGCCCGGGCGGCATCACCTGGTGCACCAGGAAGCCGACGATGCCGCCGGAGGCCGCCGCGACCGTGCCCAGGGTGGGCGAGAGGGCGTTCGCGGTGACCAGGTCGGACGGGTCCACCACCCGGGGCAGCGACGCGGACAGGCCCGCCAGGATGAACCGGTTCAGCGCCGTCACCAGCAGCGCGGCCGCGAAGAACATCCAGTCGGGCGCCCGGCCGAGCAGCAGCGCCGCCGTCACCAGGCCCAGCCCGAAGCGGGCCAGATTGCCCATCAGCAGGACCTGACGCCGCCGCCAGCGGTCCAGCAGCACCCCCGCGAACGGCCCGATCACCGAGAACGGCAGCAACATCACCGCCAGCACCGCGGCGATGTCGGCGGGGGAGGACTGGTGCTCCGGGGAGAAGATCACGTACGCGGCCAGCGAGACCTGGAAGACCCCGTCGGACAACTGCGAGAGCAGGCGCACCGTCAGCAGCCGGCGGAAGCCGGTGCCGTGCAGCAGGCCGCGCAGGGTGGCCTCGCGCGGGGGCCGTTCGGTGATCACCCGCCAAGGGTGCCACGAGCCCGACGGTGTTTCACGTGAAACATCCGCCAACTTCGCGCGACGCGCGCCCCCCGCGCGCCTCCGCACAACCGGTGACACCGCCACTCCGAGGTCGTTGGGCACTTACAAGGGAAGAACCATCTCGGAACGACGGGAGGCTCCCCATGCGAGACGAGTTCACTGCCCTGCTCCTCGGCCAGGTCGGCTACCACGAGGGCCGCGACGCCGACGGCACCTGGAACAACCGCCAGCGCTACAGCGAGGAAACCCCCGGCCTCGAATGGTCCGACGGCCAACCCTGGTGCGCCACCTTCGAGGCCTGGGCCGCCCACCGCACCGGCATGGACAACCTGTGGCCGATGACGGCGTCCTGCCTCGACGCCGTCGCCTGGTGGCGCCGCCAGAACCGCTGGACCCCCTACCCCGTCCTCGGCGGCCCCTTCTACCTCGGCCCCGGCGGCGGCGACCACACCGGAGTCGTCTACGCCTACGACGCCGACACCATCTACACCGTGGAGGGCAACACCAACGATTCCGGCTCCACCGAGGGCGACGGGGTCTACCGGAAGTCGCGGGCACGGCGCGGGCCCGGGTCGCCGTACGGGTACGGGGTCCCGGCGTATCCGGAGGGGACGGTGTCGGCGGATCCGGCGCTCGGGGGGATCCCGGCGGCGCGGACGTCCGGGCAGCCGACCACGCCCGGGGCGCCGCAGTGGCCGGGGCGGTACCTGCGGGTGCAGTCGCCGATGCTGCACGGGGACGACGTCCTGACGTGGCAGCGGCGGATGGCCTGGCGCGGGTGGGTGATCACCGCGGACGGCTGGTACGGGCCCGCGTCGGCCGGCATCTGCCGGGCCTTCCAGCAGCGGCACGGGCTGTCGGTGGACGGCGTGGTCGGGCCGGTCACCTGGAACGCGGCCTGGTCCTGACGCGACGGAGGGCCGCCCCGTGAAAACGGGACGGCCCTCCGGCAGAGCGTGACGAAACGTCAATGCTCAGAGCTCAGAGCTTGAAGCTCAGCGCCCAGCGCTCGCCTTCTTCAACGAGCAGGCTTCGCTGCGCTCAGCGCTCGCCTTCTTCAACGAGCAGGCTTCGCTGCGCTCAGCGCTCGACCTCGCCGCGGATGAACTTCTCGACGTTCTCCTTGGCCTCGTCGTCGAAGTACTGCACCGGCGGGGACTTCATGAAGTAGGAGGACGCGGAGAGGATCGGGCCGCCGATGCCGCGGTCCTTGGCGATCTTCGCGGCGCGCACGGCGTCGATGATGACACCGGCCGAGTTCGGGGAGTCCCAGACCTCGAGCTTGTACTCCAGGTTCAGCGGGACGTCGCCGAACGCGCGGCCCTCGAGGCGGACGTACGCCCACTTGCGGTCGTCGAGCCACGCGACGTAGTCGGACGGGCCGATGTGGACGTTCTTGGCGCCCAGCTCACGGTCGCGGATCTGCGAGGTGACGGCCTGGGTCTTGGAGATCTTCTTGGACTCCAGGCGCTCGCGCTCGAGCATGTTCTTGAAGTCCATGTTGCCGCCGACGTTCAGCTGCATGGTGCGCTCGAGGATGACACCGCGGTCCTCGAACAGCTTCGCCATCACGCGGTGCGTGATGGTCGCGCCGACCTGGGACTTGATGTCGTCGCCGACGATCGGGACACCGGCCTCGGTGAACTTGTCGGCCCACTCCTTGGTGCCGGCGATGAACACCGGGAGGGCGTTCACGAAGGCGACCTTGGCGTCGATGGCGCACTGGGCGTAGAACTTGGCGGCGTTCTCGGAGCCCACCGGCAGGTAGCAGACCAGGACGTCGACCTGGCGGTCCTTGAGGATCTGGACGACGTCGACGGGGGCCTCGTCGGACTCCTCGATGGTCTCCCGGTAGTACTTACCCAGGCCGTCGAGGGTGTGGCCGCGCTGGACGGTGACGCCGGTCGGCGGCACGTCGCAGATCTTGATGGTGTTGTTCTCGCTGTTGCCGATGGCGTCGGCCAGGTCGAAGCCGACCTTCTTGGCGTCCACGTCGAAGGCGGCGACGAAGTCGACGTCCTTCACGTGGTAGTCGCCGAACTGGACGTGCATCAGGCCGGGGACCTTACCGGCCGGGTCGGCGTCCTTGTAGTACTCGACACCCTGCACCAGCGAGGCGGCGCAGTTGCCCACGCCGACGATGGCTACGCGAACCGAACCCATTCCGGTTGCTCCCTGAATCTCATGAGAGTCGCCGTGGTGTGACGACACTCGTTCCACATCTGTTCTGACTGTCTGACGGGCGCGCGGGGCGCCCACGCCTCGCCGCGAGCGGCGGCAAGGCCGGCGCGGTGCTGCTACAGCGCTCCGGTCAGGAGCGCCCCGGGCGGTCGTACGGTGGCCCGGGCGGGTCCGAGGACCCGGCGGCCTGGCCACGGCCGTCCGAAGTTGGGGGGGACGCGGGGCCGCGTCCGTTTCTGGTGGCGCGCTCGGTCTCGATCAGCTCGTTGAGCCAGCGGACCTCGCGCTCCACGGACTCCAGGCCGTGGCGCTGGAGTTCGAGGGTGTAGTCGTCGAACCGCTCGCGGGTGCGGGCGATCGAGCTGCGCATCCGCTCCAGCCGCTCCTCCAGCCGGCTGCGGCGGCCTTCCAGCACGCGCATCCGGACGGCCCGGTCGGTCTGGCCGAAGAAGGCGAAGCGGACACCGAAGTGCTCGTCCTCCCAGGCGTCCGGCCCGGACTCGGCGAGCAGCTCCTCGAAGCGCTGCTTGCCCTCGGCGGAGAGCCGGTAGACGATCTTCGACCGCTTGCCGTTGAGCGCGGTGGCCGGGACGTACTCGACGTCCGGGTTGTCCTCGACCAGGAAGCCCTGGGCGACCAGGCTCTTCAGGCACGGGTAGAGCGTTCCGTACGAGAAGGCCCGGAACGAGCCCAGCAGGACGTTGAGCCGCTTGCGCAGCTCGTAGCCGTGCATGGGCGCGTCGTGGAGCAGGCCGAGGACGGCGAATTCGAGAACGCCGGAGCGTCGGCTCATACCGCCTTCCTCCTTCCGTCGCGGGGTCCTGCTCGTCGGATGCCGGGCCCGGCCCGCAGGGTATGCCGGGCCGATGTGTCGTGCCGATGTATCGGCTCGATATATCGGCAACAGTAACCCTGGGTCACGAAAGGAGCAAGAGGGGCACGCGTAACCGCGATCACAAGGGCTTTGGGCAACGGCCGTGCAATAAATCCCGGTCGGTTCGTCCTGGTTGGCTTCCAATGCCCGATTGGACACCTTTCAGGGAGCCGTACTCTGTCGCCTGTGCACCTGGACCGAGGAGCTGCTGAGAGATGAGCGAACACCGGCGTAGGTCGGCCAACCCCGGGGGCGAGCAGCCGCCCTCCAGGCGGGCGTCCGCCGGGCGCCCGTATGCCTACGGCAGCCCGGTCGAGGGAGCACCCGACTACGCGCACGAGTCGCGCGAGCCGTCGGCCGGTCCCGGCCGTCCCGGTCCGGCGGCGGCCCCCGGACCCCGGCGCGCGGTGCGGGAGACCGCCCAGCAGCCCCGGCTGACCCGGGCGGAGATGCGCAAGCAGTCCCGCAAGGGCAGTGGCGGCGGCGGAGGTTCGGAGGGTCCGCCGAACGGCCGCAGCGCCGGCCGCAACGGCAATCCGGGCAAGCCCGGCAAGAAGCGGCTGATCGACTACCCGCGCTTCGGCAAGACCGGCTTCAAGCGGTGGATGCCGTCCTGGAAGCAGTCGTTGAGCCTGTTCCTGATCTTCTTCGGCGGCAGCGTGGCGGCCATAGGCGCGGCGTTCGCGCTGATCCCGGTGCCGGACGCGAAGGCGTCGATCGATCTCCAGAACAACATCTACTACTGGGCCGACGGCACCGAGATGGCCCGCAAGGGCGACACCAACAAGCAGTGGGTGGAGCTCTCGGAGATCAGCCGCCCGGCGCAGGACGCGGTGATCGCGGCCGAGAACGAGACCTTCCGCACCGACAAGGGCATCGACCCCAAGGGCATCGCCCGCGCCGTCTACAACATGGCGACCGGTGGCGAGACCCAGGGCGGTTCGACCATCACCCAGCAGTACGTGAAGAACGTCTACCTGTCCCAGGAGCAGACGCTCAGCCGCAAGGCCAAGGAATTCATCATCGCGCTGAAGATCAGCGACGACAAGGACAAGATCCTCACCGGCTACCTGAACACCAGCTGGTACGGCCGCGGCGCGACCGGCGTCCAGGCCGCCTCGCAGGCGTACTACGGGGTGGACGCCAACAAGCTGGACGTCTGTCAGAGCGCTATGCTGGCGGGCCTGTTGAAGGGTGCGGCGCTGTACGACCCGACCCTGAACGCCGGCAACCGCGACCGCATGCAGGAGCGCTGGAACTACGTTCTGGACCGGATGCAGGCCACCAAGACGATCACGGCCGAGGACCGCGCCAAGTGCGGGCCGAAGTTCCCCGAGCCGATCGTGGTGAAGGCCCCGGCCAGCATGAACGGCGAGGTCTCCTACCTGGTGGACACCGCCAACAAGTTCCTGGCGGCCAAGGACAAGAACCTCAACCAGCAGCGGCTCGACCGCGGCGGCTTCCAGATCTACACCACGTTCCAGAAGGACAAGGTCGACGCCCTGAAGAAGGCGGTCGACGACTTCGAGGCCGCCAACCTGCACCCGGACAAGCGGGCCGAGGACCAGAACGTCCAGATCGGCGCGGCCTCGGTGGTGCCGAACGACGGCGCGATCATCGCCCTCTACGGCGGCAAGGGCATCGAGAACAACCACTACACGAACAACGCGGACGCCGTCGGTGTCCCGGTCGGCTCGACCTTCAAGCCGTTCGTGCTGGCCACCGCGATGCAGACCGGGGTGCTCACCAAGAACGGTGAGGACGGCACCCCGGCCAAGATCAACCAGGACTCCAAGTACCTGGCCGACAACCTGGCCCCGATCTACACCAAGGACGGCACCCCGGCCATCGGCGACGACGGCAAGCCGTACAAGCAGCGCAACAGCGAGCCCGGCCAGAAGGGCTACGTGACGCTCAAGCAGGCCATGCAGTGGTCGTACAACGTGCCGTTCGTGCAGCTGGGCCAGGACGCGGGCAACAAGAACGTCAGGGACATGGTGATGAAGCTGGGCCTGCACGAGGACACCCTCGCGCCGGCCACCAGCCTGACCTTCCCGCTCGGCACCTCGACCCCGTCGGCGATCCGGATGGCCTCGGCCTACTCGGTGTTCGCGGCCCGCGGCCAGCAGACCGACCCGTACTCGGTGAGCAAGGTGCTGTTGGGTGGCAAGGAGCTGCCCGGCTTCACCAAGCCGACGCCGAAGCAGGTGCTCGACCCGGTGGTCGCCGACAACATCACCGAGGTGCTGCAGAACGTGGCGAAGAACGGCACCGGCAGCAAGACCAACGAGCTGGGCTTCCCGGTGGCCGGCAAGACCGGTACCACCGACGGCGGCAAGTCCGCCTTCTGGGTGGGTTACACCAACAGCCTGACCACCTCGGTCGGCATGTGGCGCGAGGACCCGGCGAACAAGTCGGGTCTGCAGTCGCTCGACGGCACCGGCGGCAAGAACGAGATCCACGGTGGTGACTTCCCCGCCGAGGTGTTCACCCGGTACATGAAGGTGATAGGCCCCGGTAACCCGAAGAACTTCCAGGCCGCGACCCCGTGGGGCCAGGAGGTCGACTCCTCGGGCGCTCCGGCCAGCCCGTCGTCCAGCGCCTCCGCCTCCACCTCGGCGTCCCCGGGCGAGCAGACCGGACCCGCCGAGCCGCCCGCCAGCAAGTCCCCGGAGGGACCGGTCTCGCCGCCGCCGAGTTCCACCTCGACCTGCCAGGGCAACGGCAACGGAAACGGGAACTGCGGCCCGAGCCGGTCGCCCAGGCCGAGCAAGAGCCCGACCCAGAGCGCCAGTCCCAGCCCGGGAGCCGGGGGCGGCGGCAACGGCGGCGCCGGCAACCTGATCGGCCTGATGGGCAGCCAGTAGGGCCACGGCGCAGGAGAGTTGAGGAAGGCCGGAGGTGGGATCCCACCTCCGGCCTTCTCGTTTCGTCGGACGGTCCCACTCACCGGCCCGCCACTGAAGTCCGAAGGTCGGCGGACTCCCCGTCAGAAGGTTGCCTCCGGGCGGGACACCGGACAGGGCAGCTTCGACCCCGGGCGCCCCGGGTGGGCCGACGTCCGGCTCGACCCGAGCGTCGTCCCCGCCATGCAGACCGACGTCGGCAAGTACATGGAGTCCCTCGGCTACCCGATCGACGGCGGCACCCGCAGCTACCAGCACTGGAAGTGCTTCCAGAGCACGGTGATCGACCACGACGACCTGATCACCGAACTCTCCGTCAAGTACAAGCTGCGCAAGGCGCTGGTCCAGACGTCGGCGTACTGGGAGATGCGGCACATCGAGCCGGCGGACGAGGCGGCCTGGCTGGCCACCATCTCGCTGTTCAACACCGTCGGGAAGTTCAAGGACACGTCCACCGGAATCGCCAAGCAGCGCGGGCTCACCCTCACCGGCGCCTGGAACTACTGCCTCGCGCAGGGGCTCATCACCGGTAGGGCCATCGCCGACCGGACCAACGACGAGCACCTGTACAACGCCTGGAAGAGCTCGTACGACTCCGAGACGTCCGCTCTCACCAGCGTCTTCCTGATCCACATGTGGGACATCGCCGGCAAGCCCGACGGCGACGACAAGTCGCCCGCGATGAGGCCGCCGCGCCTGGACTACGTGGACTCGGAGATCTACGACGTGCTGCGCCGCTACCAGGGGCCCGGAGCGGAGGCGTTCGAAGAGGCCAAGAAGCGGATGGGGCTCTACTACATCATGGAGAAGTACAACGCCATCTCCCGTAATCGATAGTGGAGTTGAAGGTCCGATGCCCGCAGACCAACCGTTCGCCAGACACGACGGCACCGTCATCCTCCTGATGTTGCTGATCGGTCTCCTCGCCACCCCGGGGCTGATCTTCTACGGCGTCAGAGGCCTGCTCCGCGCCAAGGCCGCCGCGTCCCGTGCGGCGGCCCTGGTGGCCGCCTCCGCCCTGGCGTGGGCCATGGCGATCGGTCTCTACGTCTGGGGCCTGCTGTACCTGTTCATGGCCGACGACTACAGCGAGGCCAGGGCGTGCGACGCGGCGCTGGACGGACGGGTCGTGGGGTACTCCCCGTCGTTGGTCCCGTTGCGGTTCGGCTGTCTCGGACCCGACGGCCGCACGGCTTCCGTCGTCGTCCCTTCGTACGTCAACCCGGTGCTGGCCGTGCTGGTGGTCTGCGCCGTGACGCTCACCGTATTCGCGATCGTTCGAAGCAAGGAGAGAACCACGTGACGGCGAACATTCCGCGGCGCACCGTGCTGCGCCGTGCCATCGGCGTCGCCGCAGGCGCCGCGATCGGATCACAGCTGTTCGCGGTGCCCGGCCATGCCGCGACGCCCGCCCCCGACCGTGACCGGTTGCGCGAGTTGACGCGGGAGACCAGGGAGCGGGAGGCCCGGGTGCGGGAGGGCGCCGCGTCGAAGAACGGGTGGGACATGGAGAAGGTCGTGGACGACCGCGGCCACGTCTACACCCGTCCGGTGCCGGGCACGCCGCTGGGTGTCCAGGTGCGGATGGGCGACGTCGAGACGGTCCTCGTCCACGTGATCAGCAGGTTCCACTACGAGATCGACGCCCTCCGGGAGGGCGACGTGGTCGGCTGGCGCGCGCCGGCCTCGGTGCGCCGGAACCTGGCGGAGTCCAACCAGGCGTCCGGCACCGCGGTGCAGATCCGCCCCGGCTCCTACCCCTCCGGCGTCCGCGGGGGGTTCTACCCGCTGGAGGTGCTCACGATCCGGGACATCCTCGCCGACTGCGAGGGCGTCGTGCGGTGGGGCGGTGACGACCGGGTGCCGGACGAGTCCCTGTTCTACATCGACGTCGCCCCCGACGACCGGCGGATCGCGGACGTCTCCTGGAAGTTCCGCGAGTGGGCCTTCACTCCGGGACGGGGCGCGGGGAGCATGACCGATCCGCTCCAGCCCGAGCGTCTGCAGGCCGCGAAGCGCCTGGCCGGCCGGCAGGCCTGACCTCTCGCCGAATCCCGGCGAAACCGCCACAGAGGGGCACCGGACCGCGAACGGCGATCCCGTGCCCCTCTTCGGTTGCGGGCGAGGGTGCGGCAGTATGTGCGCCATGACGTCCAGCCTGCGTGACGAGACCCCAGCGCCCGGGCCGGTTCCGGCCGCGGGGCCGCTGCCGAACACCGTGGTGGTGCCCGCGGACGAGGACCCGGTCTCGGAGGCCGGCAGCGAGCTGCTGGGCGGCCCGCCGGGGCGTCGGGCGCTGCTCGGGGTGTCCTGGTGGACGCCGGCCAGGTTCCTCGCGGTGGTCGCGGTGGTGGTCTTCCTGCTGGGTCTGTTCCAGAAGGCCTCGTGCTACCAGAGCGGCTGGTTCTTCGGCGCCACCAGCCAGTACACGCACGCCTGTTACAGCGACATCCCGCACCTGTTCTCGGGGCGCGGCTTCGCGGACGGCGGGCGCCCGTACCTGGACCCGATCCCGCAGGGTTCGGCGGACATGCAGTACCTGGAGTACCCGGTGCTGACCGGTCTGTTCATGCAGGTCGCGGCCTGGCTGACCACCCACAACGGCGACATGATGAGCCGCGAGCAGTGGTTCTGGCTGGTCAACGCCGGAATGCTGATGATCTGCGCGGTGGTCGCGGTGGTCGCGGTCTCCCGCACCCAGCGCCGCCGCCCGTGGGACGCGCTGCTGTTCGCCCTCGCTCCGTGCCTGGCGCTGGACTCCACCATCAACTGGGACCTGCTCGCGGTGGCGCTGGCCGCCGTGGCGATGGCGTACTGGTCCGGGTCCCGGCCGGTGTGGGCGGGTGTGTTCATCGGTCTGGCGACCGCCGCCAAGCTCTATCCGGTGCTGCTGCTCGGCCCACTGCTGGTCCTGTGTCTGCGGTCCGGGAAGTGGAAGGAGTTCGGCCTGGTCTTCGGCGGCACCGCCGGTTCCTGGCTGATCGTCAACGTGCCGATCATGCTGGCGAACTGGAAGGGCTGGCTGACCTTCTACAGCTTCAGCCAGGTCCGCACCGAGGACTACGGCTCGTTCTGGCTGATCCTGATGCAGGCCGTGCGCAACGGGCAGCACCTGGAGAGCCTGAACACCTGGATCGCGGGCCTGCTGGTGCTCAGCTGCCTGGCGATCGGCTGGCTGGCGATCAGCGCCCCGCGCCGTCCGCGCTTCGCCCAGCTGGCCTTCCTGGTGGTCGCCGCGTTCGTGCTGACCAACAAGGTGTACTCGCCGCAGTACGTGCTCTGGCTGATCCCGCTCGCGGTGCTGGCCCGGCCGCGCTGGCGGGACTTCCTGATCTGGCAGGCCTGCGAGGTGCTGTACTTCCTCGGCATCTGGTCGTACCTGGCCTACAACGGTGACGCCAAGCACCACGGCATCGACCTGCAGTGGTACCACTTCGCGATCGCCCTGCACCTGGTCGGCACCCTGTACATCTGCTACCTGGTGGTCCGCGACATCCTCTACCCGGACCGCGACCCGGTGCGCTGGGACGGGAGCGACGACCCGTCCGGCGGCGTGCTGGACGGCGCCCCGGACCGGTTCGTGCTCGGCTCGGCCCGCGGCTTGCGCGAGGAGGCGAGCTACGCCGAGTACGCCCCGCAGGGCGAGGCCGACTGGCTGGTCGAGCCCGAGCCCGCCCCGCAGCCGAAGTAGCTCCGCAGGAACGCCGAAGCCCGACCGCCTCCCCGGCGGTCGGGCTTCGGCCGTTGCGGCGGCCGCCTCAGCGTTCGACCACCCGGTCGAAGTGGGTGGTGGTGTGGCGGACGGTCAGCGCCAGTTCGTCGCCGACCGCGGGCGCCTTGTGCTCGCCGGGCAGGAACAGGATCGACACCTGCATGTGCGGCGGTTCGGCGAACCACAGCTGCTTGCCCTGCCAGCTGTACGGGGAGAGCGTCCGGTTCAGGGTGGCCAGGCAGGCCCGGGCCAGGCCCTTGAGGCGCTGCAGCATCCCGTGCACGTACTTGGGAGCCTCCAGGCCGACGCCGTGCGCGGTGCCGCCGCTGACCACCAGCAGGTGGCCGCCGGACGGCGCCTTGTGCTGCCGGTAGCCGTACCGCTCGCCACGCCCGATCGGGGTGACGTCCAGGACGGTGGCCCGGGAGGACATCGCGCCCACGTCGCCGAGCCACAGCCGGGTGCCGATCCGGGAGCGGAACTCGGTGTCGGGGTGGCGTTCGGCCAGCCGTCGCACGTCCTTGGCGGCCAGGTGGCTGAGGTAGACGACGTCGGTGGGGAGCCCGGCCGCGCCGATCGCCCGGACCCATTCGGCGACCTCGTCCACCGGGTCGGAGCCGTCCGGCCGGTCCAGCGGCAGGTGCAGCGCGAAGCCCTCCAACGCCAGGTGGCCGACCGGCAGTTCGGGGAGTTCGCCGACCCGGACGCCGTGCCGCCGCATGCCGGTCATGCACTCGATCACCACGCGGGCGCCGGCGGGCAGCGCGGCCAGCGCCTCGGTGTGCGCGACGGTGCGGATCACCCGGTCGGCGGGCAGCTCCGCCTCGGGTTCACCGGCCCGGTACGGGGTGAGCACCAGCAGGTCGCCGGGGAAGGCGTCGGCCATCGCCGCCGCCTCGTCCGCGGTGCCGACGGCCAGCACGGGGCTGCCCAGCCGGGCCGCCTCCTCGGCGAGCCGCCGGTTGCCGAAGCCGTAGCCGTTGCCCTTGGCGACCGGGACCAGCCCGGGGAACTCGGCCAGCAGCCCGCGCTGGTGCGCCCGCCAGCGGTCGCCGTCCACGTACATCGTCAGGGTCATCACGTTCTCCCTGTAAAGGTCCGACCTGAGCTCAGCGGCGCGACATGTAGAGGTCGAGCGCCTTGTGCAGGAGCTTGTTGAGCGGGTAGTCCCACTCGCCGAGGTACTCCGCGGCCTGTCCGCCGGTGCCGACCTTGAACTGGATCAGTCCGAACAGGTGGTCGTCCTCGTCCAGCGTGTCGCTGATGCCGCGCAGGTCGTAGACGCTCGCGCCGAGCGCGTACGAGTCGCGGATCATCCGCCACTGGACGGCGTTGGACGGCTTCACCTCGCGCTTGTGGTTGGCGGAGGCGCCGTAGGAGTACCAGACGTGCTCACCGACGGTGAGCATGGTGGTGGCGGCCAGCGGTTCGCCGTCGTGGTAGGCGAGGTAGAGCCGCATCCGGTTGGGGTCCTCGGCGGTGAGCGCCTTCCACATCCGCTGGAAGTAGGACAGCGGGCGGGGGGTGAAGTGGTCGCGTTCGGCGGTGGTCACGTACAGCTTGTGGAAGACCGCGAGGTCCTCGTAGTCGCCCTGGACCACCTCGACGCCGGTCTTCTCGGCCTTCTTGATGTTGCGCCGCCACAGCTGGTTGAAGCCGCGCTGGACGTCGTCCAGCGAACGGCCGCCGAGCGGGACCTGGAACACGTAGCGGGGCTGCACGTCGCCGAAGCCGGCGCCGCCGTCCTCGCCCTGCAGCCAGCCGGAGCGGCGCAGGCGTTCGGCGGCCTCCAGGGCGCGCGGCTCGGACCAGTCCGGCTCGACGTCGCGCAGCCGCTTGGCCTCCTTGGAGGCGATCGCCTCCTTGATGGTGGCGGCCTCCCAACGGCGGACCACCACCGGCGGGCCCATCTTCACCGAGAACGCGCCCTGCGACTTCAGGTGCGCCAGCATCGGCTTCAGCCAGCGGTCCAGGTCCGGGTCGAACCAGTCGATGACCGGGCCCTCGGGCAGGTACGCCAGGTACCGCTTCACCTTGGGCAGCTGGCGGTAGAGCACCAGCCCGGCGCCGACCAGCTCGCCCGCGGTGTCGAACCAGCCGAGGCTCTCGGCGCGCCACTCCGCCTTGACGTCCGCCCAGGAGGGCACCTGCATGTGGCTGGCTGAGGGCCGGCTCTGCACGAATGCCAGGTGTTCCTCACGCGTGATCGTCCGCAGACGCAGGCTCATGCTCCGTGCTCCTCCTCGTCAGACTTACCCAGGGTGACCCTATCGCCCGAATGGTCCGATTCGACCGGGAAACGGTCCGACATGGCTGTGCCCCCCCGTTTCGTACCTGCTGAGCACAGGTAGTACGCCGGGAGGGCAGTGGAGGTTGCGCGCCGGTGGTCGGGTTCACCCGGTTCCACCGCGCGCGGGGGTCACCACACGCCCCCGAAGAGTCCGCCGTGCGCCACTCCGAGGAACAGGCCGAACGCGGCGGCGCCCGTCCCGATCACCACCAGGAAGCGCTCGGCCGTGGTGACCGAGACGAACAGGCCGATCATCCCGGTGACGACCCCGGCCAGTCCGGTCCACGAGCTGAGCAGGTGGAGGTTGTAGAAGAACGAGGTGACGAAGGCGACCGCGCCGAGCAGCAGGGTGACCCCGACCAGGGCGTTCTCCCGCGGGTGCGGGTTGCCGTCGGTGTTCAGGGTGAACTGCGGCCGGTGGACGTTCTGCGCCATAGGACCCACCTCCTGTGGTGGAGGGAACGTTCGTTCTGTCCAGATTGATACTGGTATGACCGAAATGACAACCCCGGGATCCTGGCGTTTTGTCCGCCGGTCGGCTCACCCGGTAGGCTGGCCCCTCTGCACTGGTGTAGGGCGTGCCCGCATGCCCGGACCATCGGTGCCGACGCGCACAACCCTCCTGCCACGGAGAGACCGTGGCCGTTGAGTCCAAAGGAGGTGGGTTACACATGCGTCACTACGAGGTGATGGTCATCCTCGACCCGTCGGTCGAGGAGCGCGCTGTCTCCCCCCTGATCGAGAGCTTCCTCAACGTCGTCCGCACCGGCGGCGGCAAGGTTGAGAAGATCGACACCTGGGGCCGTCGTCGCCTGGCGTACGAGATCAACAAGCAGTCCGAGGGCATCTACTCGGTCATCGACCTCACGGCCACGCCCGAGGTCGTCAAGGAGCTCGACCGCCAGCTCAGCCTGAGCGAGTCGGTTCTGCGGACCAAGGTCCTGCGCCCGGACACCCACTGAGCCCACTTCCGGCGTACGCGCCGGAGGGCTCGCGTCCGGTGTTCCACGTGGAACACCGCTGACGAGCACCGCAGAACTTCTTTCCGAGAGGTCATCACCACATGGCAGGCGAGACCGTCATCACCCTCGTCGGCAACCTCGTCGACGACCCCGAGCTGCGTTTCACTCCGTCGGGCGCCGCGGTGGCCAAGTTCCGCATCGCGTCGACCCCGCGCACCTTCGACCGTCAGACCAACGAGTGGAAGGACGGCGAAAGCCTCTTCCTCACGTGCAACGTCTGGCGTCAGCCGGCGGAGAACGTGGCCGAGTCGCTGCAGCGCGGCATGCGCGTGATCGTGCAGGGCCGACTGCGCCAGCGGTCTTACGAGACCAAGGAAGGCGAGAAGCGGACGGTCTTCGAGGTCGAGGTCGATGAGGTCGGCCCGAGCCTGCGCTCGGCGACCGCCAAGGTCACCCGCGCCAACCGCTCCGGCGGTCCCGGCGGCGGTGGCGGTGGCGGCTTCGGCGGCCAGCAGGGCGGCGGCGGGTACGGCGGCGGCAACCAGGGTGGCGGCAGCTGGGGTGGCAACTCCGGCGGCGGTCAGTCCGGCCCGTCCGACGACCCGTGGGCGTCCAGCGCCCCGTCCGGCGGCCAGCAGGGCGGCGGCTGGGGCGCCCCGTCCGGTGGCGGCTACTCGGAAGAGCCCCCGTTCTAAGCGGCGCTCGGCCGGGCCCGCACGGGCCCGGACACGCTGACAGATCTCGTACTTAACGGAGCACACAATGGCGAAGCCGCCTGCTCGCAAGCCCAAGAAGAAGGTTTGCGTCTTCTGCAAGGACAAGGCCACTTACGTGGACTACAAGGACACGAACCTGCTGCGGAAGTTCATTTCCGACCGCGGCAAGATCCGTGCCCGCCGGGTCACCGGCAACTGCACCCAGCACCAGCGTGACGTCGCCACGGCCGTGAAGAACAGCCGTGAGATGGCCCTGCTGCCCTACACCTCCACCACGCGCTAAGAGAGGGTGACCGAACAATGAAGATCATCCTCACTCACGAGGTCCCCGGCCTCGGCAGCGCCGGCGAGGTCGTCGAGGTCAAGGACGGCTACGCCCGCAACTTCCTGGTCCCGCGTGGCTTCGCCATCCGCTGGACCAAGGGCGGGCAGAAGGACGTCGACGCCATCCGTCGCGCCCGGAAGATCCACGCCATCCAGACCCTCGAGGCCGCCAACGAGGTCAAGGCCAAGCTCGAGGGCCTGCAGGTCAAGCTGGCCGTTCGCTCCGGCGACGCCGGCCGCCTGTTCGGCTCGGTGACCCAGGCCGACGTCGTGGAGGCCATCAAGGCCGCCAACGGCCCGGCCGTGGACAAGCGCGCCGTCGCGATCGCCTCGCCGATCAAGACCGTGGGCACCCACAAGGTCTCGGTCAAGCTGCACTCGGACGTTCAGGCCAACCTCGACGTCGCCGTCGTCGCTGCCTGATCTCTGCCGCAGAGCTGACGAAGGGGCCGGACTCCACTCGGAGTCCGGCCCCTTCGCCGTGCCGTCGAAGGGCTACGCCCGGACGGCGCCGGTCACCATCCAGCGGCCGGTGCGTATCCGGCCGGCCAGGACCGCGGCCCGGGCCAGCATGAACAGGTTCATCGCCCACCACAGCCCGGCCAGGCCGAGGCCGAGCACGGGCACCGCGAGGACGGCCGGGGTGAACAGCAGCAGCGCGGCCAGCATCCCCCAGGCCAGGAAGCGGCCGTCGCCGGCGCCCATCAGCACGCCGTCCAGCACGAACACCAGGCCGCCGATCGGCTGGGTCAGCGCCGCCAGCAGCAGCACGGTGGACAGCAGCCCCCGCACCGACGGGTCGTCGGTGAACAGCGGGACGTACAGCGGCCGGGCCAGCACCATCAGCAGGCCCAGCAGCACGCCCGCGCCGACGCCCCACTCGACCATCCGCCGGGTCGCCGCGCGGGTGCCCGGCAGGTCGCCGGCGCCCAGGTAGCGGCCGATGATGGCCTGCCCGGCGATCGCCACGGCGTCCAGCGCGAAGGCCATGAACGACCAGATGGTCATGGTGATCTGGTGGGCCGCGATCTCGGCGTCGCCCAGGTGCGCGGCCACCGCGGTGGCCAGCAGCAGCGAGGCGCGCAGGCTCAGGGTGCGCACCACCAGCGGGCCGCCGGCCCGGGCGGAGGCCTTGATGCCGGCCAGGTCGGGCCGCAGCCCGGCGCCCTCCCGGCGGGCGCCGCGGACCACCACGGCGACGTACACGGCGGCCATCGCGTTCTGCGCGATCACGGTGCCCCAGGCGGAGCCGGCCACCCCGAGGCCGGCGCCGTACACCAGGCCGAGGTTGAGCAGCAGGTTGGCGCCGAACCCGCCGATCGCCACCAGCAGCGGGGTGCGGGTGTCCTGGAACCCGCGCAGCACGCCGGTGGCGGCCAGCACCAGCAGCATCGCGGGCACGCCGAGGGCGCTGATCCGCAGGTAGGTGACGGCGTACGGGGCGGCGGTGGGGGAGGCCCCGAGCAGGTGGGCGGCCTGCGGGGCGAGGGCCAGCGTGAGCACGACCATGCCCGCGGAGAGGATCAGGGCCAGCCAGATCCCGTCGATGCCCTGCTGGACGGCCGCCCGGCGGTCGCCGGCGCCGATCCGGCGGGCGACCGCGGCGGTGGTGGCGTAGGCGAGGAAGACGAAGATCCCGGCGGCGGTGGTGAGCGCGGCGGAGGCGATGCCGAGGCCGGCCAGCTGGGCGGTGCCGAGGTGGCCGACGATCGCGGAGTCGGCCATCAGGAAGAGCGGTTCGGCGACCAGCGCGCCGAACGCCGGGACCGCGAGCGCGAGGATCTCGCGGTCGTGGCGGCGGCGTTCGGCCGTGGGGGCGGGACGGGTGGGCGTCGCTGGCATGACGTCCACCCTACTCATCCACAGGTAATGATCGCTAGTGGCTTTTGGCTCTTACCGGACCTGTGGACGGACGGTGGATCGAACGGTCGATCGAACAGTTGGGCGGTCCCGTCCCCAGCTGTGTGAAGAATTTCTCATGCACAGGGTGGGGAAAAGGTCGCCGCAGGTCAGCGAGTTGACACCGGGGCGATCGTGTGGTTATCCACAGCGGTGTCCACAGGGTTGTGCACAGCTTTCCGGGGGTTCTCCACAGCCTCCGAGCAGTTATCCACATGGCCTGTGGATAACCGTCTTGGAGGAACCGCCCGGACCCCCGTACCGTGGCTCCGGACCAGACCCCGGTGGCCGCGCGACACCGCCCCGCACACAGCCGGAACTGTCGGCTCGGTGGCGTATGAAAGACAGAGCGCCCGCACCGGACAGGCCCGCACCAACTCGCACCAACCGCTGATCGGGGAACACGCGTGACCGGCCCCCAGTACGACGACCACGAAGCCCCTCCGCCCCCGGAGGACGACTGGCAGCCGTCCGACGACGCCTTCCCGCTCGACGCCTTCCCCGACGGTCCCGGCGACCGCCTGCCCGCCACCCGTCGTTCGAACAACGCCGCCAACGGCTCCGGTGGGCAGGGCGGCGGCGGGGGCTTCCAGCGCCGTGACGGCGGCGGCAAGGGCGACCGCTTCCCCGGCAAGGGCGAGCGGCGCGACCGCGACGGCGAGACCGGCTTCGGCGGCAGCGAGGGATTCGAACGCGTCCCCCCGCAGGACCTGGCGGCGGAGCAGTCCGTGCTCGGCGGCATGCTGCTGTCCAAGGACGCCATCGCCGACGTGGTCGAGGTGCTCAAGCCCGCCGACTACTACCGGCCCGCCCACGAGCTGATCCACGGCGCGATCCTCGACCTCTACGCCCGCGGCGAGCCCGCCGACCCGATCACCGTGGCCGGCGAGCTCACCAAGCGCGGCGAGCTGGTCCGCGTCGGCGGCGCCTCCTACCTGCACACCCTGGTCAACTCCGTCCCGACCGCGGCCAACGCCGAGTACTACGCGGAGATCGTCCACGAGCGCGCCGTGCTGCGCCGCCTGGTCGAGGCCGGCACCCGGATCGCCGGCATGGGCTACGCCGCCGAGGGCGACGTGGACGACATCGTCAACGCCGCCCAGGCCGAGATCTACGCCGTCACCGAGCAGCGCACCAACGAGGACTACGCCCCGCTCGCCGACATCATGGAGGGCGCGCTCGACGAGATCGAGGCGATCGGCTCCCGGTCCGGCCAGATGTCCGGCGTCCCCACCGGCTTCGCCGACTTCGACCAGCTCACCAACGGACTGCACCCCGGCCAGATGATCGTCATCGCGGCCCGCCCCGCCATGGGTAAGTCAACCCTGGCGCTGGACTTCGCCCGGGCCTGCTCGATCCACAACAACCTGCCGAGCGTGATCTTCTCGCTCGAAATGGGCCGCAACGAGATCGCCATGCGCCTGCTGTCGGCCGAGGCCCGGGTGGCGCTGCACCACATGCGCTCCGGCAACATGACCGACGACGACTGGACGCGGGTGGCCCGGCGGATGCCCGAGGTCAGCGCGGCGCCGCTGTACATCGACGACTCGCCGAACCTGTCGATGATGGAGATCCGCGCCAAGTGCCGCCGGCTGAAGCAGCGCAACGACCTGCGCCTGGTGGTCATCGACTACCTGCAGCTGATGCAGGCCGGTGGCTCGCGGCGGGCGGAGAGCCGCCAGCAGGAGGTCTCGGACATGTCCCGAAACCTCAAGCTGCTGGCGAAGGAGCTGGAGATCCCGGTGATCGCGCTCTCCCAGCTGAACCGTGGCCCCGAGCAGCGCACCGACAAGAAGCCGATGGTCTCCGACCTGCGTGAATCCGGCTCGATCGAGCAGGACGCCGACATGGTCATCCTGCTGCACCGCGAGGACGCCTACGAGAAGGAGTCCCCGCGGGCCGGCGAGGCGGACCTGATCGTGGCCAAGCACCGTAACGGCCCGACCGCCACCATCACCGTCGCCTTCCAGGGCCACTACTCGCGCTTCGTGGACATGACCCGCGACGTGACCTGACGGACGGTGAGGCGTCGCGCCGTCAGAACCAGTGCAGGCAGTGCGGTTCGCGTTCGGCGCGGAACATGGCGTCGGCCAGCACGGCCGCGGCCGGGTGGTGGGCGCGGATGTGGCCGGCCCGGACCAGGGTGCTCGGGGTGGTGCCGCCCAGGTAGATCGAGCCGAGGTCGCTGATGTCCAGCGACAGGTCGGGCTCGCGGTCGGTCGGGGTGCAGTCGGCCCGGCCGTCGCGGACGGCCAGCAGGTGGCGGGTCCGCTCGCCGAGGAACGGGTCGTCGACGTCCAGGACGAGCTCGCCGTCCGCGGACCAGCCGCGGGCGGTGAGGGCGCGCGGGACGTCGAGCAGCCGCACCCAGAGCCAGTCGGTGTCGTTGGTGACCGCGCCGGCGGCGAAGTCGGTCAGCTGCCAGCGCAGCGGGTTGCCGGGCGGGAAGTGCCGGAAGGCGACCTCGGTGACCAGGTCGTGGCCGAGCAGGCAGCGGGCCAGCGCGGTGAACGCGGCGTCGTCGAGCGCGACGGTCTCGTCGACCAGCATGGCCTGCGAGTCGTCCAGGGAGTAGCAGGCGTACCCGTCCGGGGTGCCGTCGGCGTCCCGGTGGAGGGCGATCCAGCGCTGGGCGGGGGCGGTCGGCGGGTGCCCGGCCCGCCGGGACCACCAGCGGGGCGGGCGGGAGACCGCGCCCGGCTGGGTGCGGCGGTAGCGGTCGTAGACCTGCTCCACCAGCTCGCGGCAGTCGCTGAGCGGGAGCAGTTCGACGGTGCCGGTGGGCTCCTGGCCCGCCCGCGGCGGCGTGAGCGCGGCCCGGTGCCGGGGCACCGTCAGCCGCCTGGTGTAGGTCGCCGGGCCGTAGCCGAACCGCCGGTAGATCACCGCCTCGGAGGCCAGTAGCACCGACATGATCTCGCCGCGTTCGCGCAGGTCGGCGAGTTGACGGCGCTTCATCTCGGTGAGGATGCCCTGCCGCCGGTGGGTGGGCAGCACGCCGACGCAGCTGATGCCGGCCACCGGCACGGTCGACCCGCCGGGCAGCGTCAGCTCGAACGAGTACGCGCACGCGGTGCCGACCGGCCGCCCCTGCTCGGTGACGGCGAGCAGCCCGCGCTCGGGTTCGAGCGCCGACCACCAGACCCCGCCGCCGTCCTCCTCCGGCGAGGTCGGGTGCTTCCCGAACGCCGCGAACACGGTGTCGACGAAGACGTCGAGGTCCTTCTCGGTGGTGGAACGAATCTCCATGGCTGTGCTGCCTCCCCGCAGTCGTCCGGCCAGGTGCCCGCCCCAGTGCAAGCGGCGGCCCGCCACTGGGTCAAGCGAATTTGCGGCTGGTAGCCTCACCCGCCGTGATGGGCCACGACGACCTGCCACTGTGCCTGCTGCCGGACGAAGTGACGCTGCTGCTGGCCGAGTTGGCGGCGCCGCCGCGGCTGGTGGCGCACCTGCGGCTGGTGCACGACGTGGCGGTGCGACTGGTGGACTGGGCGGCGGAGCACTGCCCGGCGCTGGAGTTCGACCGGGCGGCGGTGCTGTTCGGCGCGGCCACTCACGACATCGGGAAGGTGGTGCACCGTGCGGAACTGTCCGCCCCCGGATCGGCGCACGAGCCGGCCGGCCGGGAACTGCTGCTGACGGCGGGCGTCGCCCCGCGCCTGGCGCGCTTCGCGGCCGGCCACGCGACCTGGGGCCCGGACACCGGCGTCGAGGACCTGCTGGTGTCCCTCGCCGACAAGGCCTGGAAGAACAAGCGCGTCCCGGCCCTGGAGGACCTGCTGGTCACCGCCCTGGTCCGGGCCGGTGGCGGCGAGCGGTGGGAGGCGTTCCTCGTCCTGGACGAACTGCTCGCCGCGATCGGCGACGGCGCGGAGGAGCGCCTGGCGTACCAGGCGCTCTTCCCGACGGCCTAGGCGAGGGTGACGGTGCTGCGGAAGACCGTCGCGCCGGGGCCGGTCAGCGCGGTCTTCGCGCCGTTCGCCGGCAGGAACGCCGACTCGCCCCGGCGAAGCGTCAATGCCTGCCCCTCGGAGGCGAGTTCGACGGTACCGCCGGTGCAGAGCAGGATCTGCGGGGCGTCGCCCGGCAGGGCGACGGGGTGCTCGGCGAGGTCGTAGCGGGAGAGGCGGAACTCGTCGATCGGCACCGGGTAGAGCCGCTCGCCGTCCGTGCCGGGCTCGGGGCGCATGATCTCCGGGCTGCCGCTCTCGAAGCCGACCACCTTCATCAGCTCGGGGACGTCCACGTGCTTCGGGGTGAACCCGCAGCGCAGCACGTTGTCGGAGTTGGCCATGATCTCCACGCCGGTGCCGCGCAGGTACGCGTGCGGCAGGCCGGCGCCGAGGTAGAGGGCCTCGCCGGGCTGCAGGCGGACGTAGTTGAGCAGCAGGGCGGCGACCAGGCCGCGGTCGCCGGGGTACTCGGCGGCGGCGAAGGCGTAGCCGGCCATCGCACCCGTCGGGTCGGACGGGGCGGCGGCGGTGACGGCGCGGGCCACGGCGTCCACGGTGGCCCGGCCCTGCTCGTCCGTCAGCGCGAGCGCCTCGGCGAGCGCGCCGGACAGCGCCTCCGCCTCCGGCTTGGTGCGCAGCAGGTCGATCAGCGGCTCCAGCCCGGGCACCTCCAGCGAGGCCATCAGGTCGGCCGCGTCGGCGGGCGTCCGGAAGCCGCACAGGCCCTCGAACTCGCTGAGCGCGCAGATCAGTTCGGGCTTGTGGTTGTCGTCCTTGTAGTTGCGGTGCGGCGCGTCGACCGGGATGCCGCGCCGCTCCTCGTCGGCGTAGCCGGCCCGGGCCTCGGCGCGGGTGGGGTGGGCCTGGATGGACAGCGGGGTGGCGGCGGCCAGCACCTTCAGCAGGAACGGCAGGGTGGGTCCGAACTGCGCGACGGCGGCGGCGCCGAGCTCGGCCGCCGGGTCGGCGGCGATCACCCGGTCGAGCGGCGCCGGGCCGTTGCCGCGGTCGACCACCGAGGGCGCGCCGGGGTGGGCGCCCATCCACAGCTCGGCCTGCGGCTCACCGGTGGCGGGCCGGTCGAGCAGCTCGGGGATGGCGGTGGCCGACCCCCAGGCGTAGTCGCGGACGGTGTTGTCGAGCCGGTCCATCAAGTACTCCCGGATACGTGCGGACATGCGTGCGCTGCGGTGGCCAGTGCGCGAGGACCACCGACAATAGCTGACGCACCTGGCCGCCCGATGGTGCCAGTGATCACTCTCCTGGGCGCGCCAACCGGCATCGGACGGGTGTTCCGGAGAGGCTGGGACGGTAACCGGGGCCGATCGGTCCCGCCACCGAACACCGACCAGGGGAGCAGCCGTGACCGCGTCACCGCCCGACGAGAACGCCGAGGGCCGTGGGGCGGGCGCCGCGCCGCCCTTCCCCCCGTTGGTGGTCGACGTCTTCACCGGCCCGGAGACCGCGTTCTTCGCCACCTCCAGCCTGATCATGGGCGAGCGCACGGCGATCCTGGTGGACGCCCAGCTGACCCGCAGCGCGGGCCGGGAACTCGCCGAGTGGATCGCCGGCAAGGGCCGCCAGCTGCTGGCGATCGTGGTCACCCACCAGCACCCGGACCACTACTTCGGCGCGGACGAGGTGCTCCGGCTGTTCCCGGACGCCCAGCTGCTGGCCGCGCCGTCGGTGGTGGAGGGCATCCGGCAGACCGCGGCGGCGAAGGTGGCGCAGTGGAAGCCGGTGTACGGCGACGACATCCCCGACCGGCCGCGGCTGCCCGCCCCGCTGCTCCCGCAGCCGCTGATGATCGACGGCCAGCTGATCCGGGTGCTGCCGCTCGGCCAGGCCGACAGCGCGGGCTCCACCGTGGTGTACCTGCCGAGCATCCACACCGTGGTCGCGGGCGACTTCGTCTACAACGGCACCCACGTGTGGACGGCCGACACCGACCCCGCCGCCCGCGGCCAGTGGTCGCACAACCTCGGCCGGATCGCCGACCTGAGCGTGGACCGGGTGATCGCCGGACACCGTGCCCCCGGCATGGACGACGCCGCGCACCGCGTCCTGGGCTTCACCGCCGAATACCTGCGCGACTTCGACGAGGCGCTGGCCGACCACCCGCGGGACGCCGAGGCCCTCGCCACCGCGGTGAACGAGCGCTACGGCGGCCTGACCCTGCCGGCCATCCTGGAGCTCGGCGCGGCGGCCAACGTCGGCCGCGCGCAGGTTCCGCAGGAGGACAACGACATCATCGACGCGGAGATCGTCGACGAGCAGGACGACGAGCCGGGCGACGAGCGGTAATACTGCCCGGATGACGCAGTACGACGCGGTGGTGGCCGCCGGTGGGGCGGGCCGACGGCTCGGCGGCACGGACAAGCCGGCCCTGACGGTCGGTGGGCGGCCGCTGCTGGACCGGGTGCTGACCGCCTGTGCGGGCGCCCACCGGATCCTGGTGGTCGGCCCGCGGCGGCCCACCGACCGCACCGGCGTGCACTGGCTGCGCGAGGACCCGCCCGGCGGCGGGCCACTGGCGGCGGTGGCCGCCGCGCTCCCCGAGGTGTCGTCGCCGCTGGTGCTGCTGCTCGCCGCGGACCTGCCGTTCCTCGACACCACCACGGTGACCCGACTGCTGGCCGCCGTCGGCGACGCGGACGGCGCCCTGCTGGTGGACGCCGAAGGCCGCGACCAGCCGCTGACCGCCGCCTACCGCACCACCGCACTGCGCGAGACCCTCACCTCGCTCGGCGACCCGGCCGGCCGGCCCCTGCGCGCCCTGACCGCCCCGCTGCGCCTGGCCCGGGTCGCCGACCCGACGGGCGCGTCCTTCGACTGCGACACCCCGGACGAACTGGCAGCCGCCCGCCTGCGGGCGGCGGGGGAGCACTGAGCCGCCGCCGGGGCCAGTGCGTGGCGCTCCGGGTGGAAGCGGCCTGCGGCCCGCGGCTCGCGGGATCGGGCAGCATGGGCGTCATGGAGCGCACATTGGACGAGTGGATGGCCGCGGCGGCCGCCGAACTGGGGCTGGACCTGACGGTGGACGTCCGGGGGTTGCTGGACATGACGCGGGTGGTGGCGCACGGCGTGGAGCGTCCGGCGGCGCCGTTGACGGCGTTCCTGGTCGGGTACGCGGCGGCGCGCAGCGGCGGCGGGGCGGCGGCGGTGGCCGAGGCGTCCGCGAAGGCGACCGCGCTGGCCGAGCGGTGGGCGGCCGAGGCGGACGGCCCGGCGGAGCGGTGAGCGGCGGGGCGGGCAGGGGGACGGTGGATCCGGTCGGCGCGGTGGCGTCGGCCGCGGCGGCGACGCTGCGCGGCTGCCCGTGGCCGGTGGCCCGGCGCACTGCTGCGGCGGCGGCGCGCCCGCTGCCGGTGGAGCCGGTGCCGTCGGCGGCCGCGCTCGGGCGGACTCTTGCCGAGCCGCTGACCGCGCTCACCGACCTGCCCGCCTTCGACACCTCGGCGATGGACGGCTGGGCGGTGGCCGGGCCGGGCCCGTGGCGGCTGTCCGGCCGGGTGCTGGCGGGCCAGGGCTGTGCCCCGCTGGCGGACGGCGCGGCGGTGGAGATCGCCACCGGCGCCCAGTTGCCGTCCGGTGCCACCGGGGTGCTCCGTCGCGAGCGCGGCCGACCGGTCGAACTGCCGGACGGGGCGGTCCAGTTGCACGGCGTGGTCGGCCCGGGCCAGGACGTCCGGCCGCGTGGGCAGGAGTGCGGCCGGGGTGAGGAGCTGCTGCCCGCCGGGCTGCCGGTGACTCCGGCGGTGCTCGGCCTGGCGGCTGCCGCCGGGCACGACCGGCTGGCCGTGCACCGCCGTCCGACCGTAGAACTGCTGCTGCTGGGCGACGAGTTGCTGACGTCGGGGCTTCCCGCGCCGGGCCGGGTGCGGGACGCGCTGGGCCCGCTGCTGCCGCCGTGGCTGGCCGCGGCCGGGGCGGAACTGCTCGGCAGTCGCTACGTCCGGGACGACTTCGGGCTGCTGCGGGACGCGATCCGGCACTCGCCCGCCGACCTGGTGCTGACCACGGGCGGCACCGCCGCCGGGCCGGTGGACTTCCTGCACGCCGCTCTGGAGGCCACCGGCGGGCATCCGCTGGTGGACGGGGTGGCGGTGCGGCCCGGGCACCCGATGCTGCTGGCGGCGCTGCCGGGCGGTCGGCACCTGGTGGGCCTGCCGGGCAATCCGCTGGCGGCCGTCGCGGGGCTGGTGACGCTCGCGCTGCCGCTGCTGCACGCGCTGTCCGGGCGGATCGCCCCTGCGGCCGGGCCGACCGAGGCGCTCGCCGCCGCATTGCCCGGGCATCCGGTGGACACCCGGCTGCACCCTGTCCGGCGCACTCCCGCCGGGCTCGCCCCGCTGCCGCACGACGGCCCGGCGATGCTGCGCGGCCTGGCCCGGGCGGAGGCGCTGGCCGTGGTGCCGCCCGGCGGTCTGGCGGCGGGGGAGCGCGCCGAGGTGCTGCCGCTGCCCTGACCGGCCGGGCGGATGTTCCACGTGGAACCCGGCCGCCGGACCGGGCCGACCGGGGCACTGCCCGGGCGGATGTTCCACGTGGAACCGTCAGGTCACTGCGGGACGACGGGCGTGCCCGGCTTGATGACGATCAGCCGGTCGGTGAGCTGGAGCACCGCCGCCTCCGGTTCGGTGTAGTTGAGCACCCGGCGCCCGCGCACCACGGCCACCACCAGGTCGGGCAGCTCGCGCGGGCTCTGTCCGGCCTCGGCCTTGGTGACGGGGCGTTCCGCGACGTCCAGGCCGTTGCCGTAGGTGAGCAGGTCCTCCATCACGGCGCCCGCGTTGGGGCTGAGCATCGACATGCCGAGCAGGCGGCCGGCCGAACTGGAGGAGGTGACCACCACGTCGGCGCCGCTCTGCCGGAGCAGCGGGGCGTTCTCGTCCTCGCGGACGGCGGCGACCACGGTGGCGCCCCGGTTGAGCTGGCGGGCCGTCAGGGTGATCAGTGCGGCGGTGTCGTCGCGCTCGGGGGCGACCACCACCTGGGCGGCGCGCGGCAGTTCGGCGCGCATCAGGGTCGCGGTGCGGGTGGCGTCGCCGAGCACGCCGACCAGGCCGTCGTGGGTGGCCTGGTCGATGGCCCGGGGCTGCGGGTCGACCACCACGATGGAGTCCTTCGGAACGCCCTGTCCGAGCAGGGTGTCCACGGCGCTGCGGCCCTTGGTCCCGTAGCCGATGACGACGGTGTGGTCCCGCACGACGTGCCTCCAGCGTTCGATCCGCCACTGCAGGCGGGTGCGTTCGGTGAGCACTTCGAGAGTCGTGCCGACCAGGATGATCAGGAAGACCACGCGCAGCGGCGTGATCACGAAGATGTTCACCAGCCGCGCGCCGTCGCTCACCGGGGTGATGTCGCCGTAGCCGGTGGTGGAGAGGGTGACGGTCGCGTAGTACGCGGAGTCGAGGAAGCTGACCGAGCCGTTCGCGTTGTCGTTGTAGCCGTCACGGTCCAGGTACACGATCAGCGTGGTCGCCACCAGCACGCCCAGCGCCAGCAGCAGGCGGCGGCCGACCTGCCGCAGCGGCGGGCGGGTCCGGCGGGCGGGCAGCGAGATCCGGCGGGCGGGGTCGGTGTCTTCGGTGCCCTGGTCCCGGAAACGACTGAGCGTCAGACGGGACGGCCGGGCACCCGGGTCGTCGGGCGGATTGGAGTTCGACACAGGCACAAGGATGGGGGGTGGAGGCGTCGCCCACCGACCCCGGGGGCGGAGTGTCGTCAGCCTGTCCAGCCGGGGCCCCGGCCCTTGACGGACTGCCGGTTGACGGCGGGGGGACGGTGTGGCCCGAGGGCGGGGGCGTAGCGTGGCGGCCATGCGAGCCATCACGATTCCCGAGCCCGGCGGTCCCGAGCAGCTGGTCTGGGCCGAGGTGCCCGATCCCGTTCCGGCGGCCGGCGAAGTGCTGGTCGAGGTCGCCGCCACCGCGGTCAACCGCGCCGATCTGCTGCAGCGTCAGGGCTTCTACGATCCGCCGCCGGGCAGTTCGCCCTACCCGGGCCTGGAGTGCGCGGGTCGGATCTCCGCGCTCGGCCCCGGTGTGGCCGGCTGGGCGGTCGGCGACGAGGTGTGCGCGCTGCTGGCCGGCGGCGGCTACGCCCAGCAGGTCGCTGTCCCGGTCGGTCAACTGCTGCCGGTGCCCAAGGGGTTGACGCCAGCGCAGGCCGCGGCGCTGCCCGAGGTGGCCTGCACGGTGTGGTCGAACGTCTTCCAGGTCGCGCACCTGCGCCCCGGCGAGACGGTGCTGCTGCACGGCGGCGCCAGCGGCATCGGCACCATGGCGATCCAGCTGGCCAAGGCGGTCGGGGCCCGGGTGGCGGTCACCGCCGGCAGCCCGGAGAAGCTCGCCCGGTGCGCCGAACTCGGCGCGGACGTGCTGATCGACTACCGCCGGCAGGACTTCGTCGCGGAGCTCGCCGAGCTCGGCGGGGCCGACGTCATCCTCGACATCATGGGCGCCAAGTACCTGGAGCGGAACGTGGACGCCCTCGCGGTCAACGGCCGCCTGGTGGTGATCGGCATGCAGGGCGGCGTCAAGGCGGAGCTCAACCTGGCCACCCTGCTGGCCAAGCGGGCCGCGGTGATCGCCACCAACCTGCGCGGTCGTCCGCTGGCCGAGAAGGCGGCGATCGTGGCCGCGGTGCGCGAGCACGTCTGGCCGCTGGTCGAGGCGGGTGTGGTCCGGCCCGTGGTGGACCGGGTCCTGCCGATCGCCGACGCCGCCGAGGCGCACCGTGTGGTGGAGGCCGGCGCCCAGGTCGGAAAGGTCGTCCTGGAGGTGTGAGCAAGGGCCGCGGGGCAGCGGAAATGCCCGGAATGTCCCGGTGTGTGAGGCTGGATCCAAGCTGTTCCGCCTCCGCCCGCACCTCGGTGCGGGCGACCGTCGGGAGGACCTGCTTTCCATGCTCGCTCGCCGCCGCCCCGTGCCCCCGGCCCCGCGCCGCACCCCCACCGCCCGCCCCGGTGCGCTGCTCCGCAGGGCCGCGCTGACCGGCCTGGCGCTGCCGCTGCTGCTGGCCGCGCCCGTCTTCGCCGCCGATCCGACGGCCGACTTCCGACAGCAGACCCAGGCGCGCCCGGACGCCGCCCGACAGCAGGCGCAGGCCGAGTTCGACGCCGAGGTCGGACCGGCCGCGGAGCAGCTCGCGCAGGCCGTGGCGGCGGGGCGGTCCCTGCAGCCGACGGCGCCGGCCGACGGCGCGATATCCGGGACGGCCCAGGCCGTCCCCGCGCCCGTCCCCGTCCCGGTGCCCGCCGCCCCGAGCTCCACCCGGACGACCGGCTCCCCGAGCCCGACCCCCGCCCCCGCCGGACCGGCCGTGTCGTCCCGCACGCCGATGCCCGTAGCCACGCCGTCCGCTCCGCCGAGCGTCGCCGCCGTGTCCGCCACGCCTGTCGTGGCCGCCGGGCCTCCCGCAGCCGTCGAGCCGCCCGCCCCGACCGAGCCGTCGCCGTCCGCGGGACGCCCGGCCGAGCCGCCCGCCGAGCCCCCGGCGCCCCCGAGCGCGGAACCGACCCCGTCGAGCGCCCCGGCCCCGGCGCCGGCCCGGCCCGGGTGGGCGCACCACCACCAGCGGCCGGCGGTGCCGCCGACGCCGACGCCGACCCCGGCGCAGCCCGAGCCGCCGACGGCCGCGACGGACGGGGCCGGCGCGCAGCAGCCGGCGCCCGGACCGGGGGCAACTGAGGCAGCGGGGACACCGGGGACGACCGGCGGGGCGGAGGGGACCGGGGGGAGCGACGAGGACGCGGCCGACCCCGCGACGGGCGGCGGCGCGGACGACGCGGTGGTCGCGGGCGGGGCCCCACTGGCCGGCCCGGTGGCGCCGGCGGGGCCGCTGCACCTGGGCGACCAGTCCGCGCGACAGCTGCCGCTGGGCGTCGGACTGGGCATGATCGGACTGGGCCTCGGCCTGGTCGGAATGAAGCTGCGCCGGCGGTGAGGCCGTGCGACGCGGGCGCCCGCCGGGTGGGACGATCCCGGGACCAGGTTCGTTGACCTCCGCGGTGGACGAAGCATATGAAGGAGCTATGACCAACCCGATGAACGAGCGGTCGCAGCAAGAGCCTTACCAGGCGTCGAGCGGGAAGTCCGAGGACAGTCCGAAGGTGCTGATCGTCGGACCGGACGGCATGGCGGTGGGCACCGCGCCGGCCGGCGGGCTCGGCCGGGGCGGCGAGGAGGACGAGCCGCGTGAACTGCCGGTGACCGAGATGGTCGAGCAGCCGGCCAAGGTGATGCGGATCGGCAGCATGATCAAGCAGCTGCTGGAGGAAGTGCGGGCAGCGCCTCTGGACGAGGCGAGCCGGGCCCGGCTGAAGGACATCCACGCCAGCTCGATCAAGGAGCTGGAGCTGGGTCTGGCGCCCGAGCTGGTCGAGGAGTTGGAGCGGCTGTCGCTGCCGTTCGCCGACGACACCATCCCCACCGAGGCCGAACTGCGCATCGCGCAGGCGCAGTTGGTGGGTTGGCTGGAGGGCCTGTTCCACGGCATCCAGACCGCGCTGTTCGCCCAGCAGATGGCGGCGCGGGCGCAGCTGGAGCAGATGCGGCGGGCGCTGCCGCCCGGACTGCACGGCGCGGAGGGGGACTTGGAGGAGCCGGGTCCGGGCCGCGGTCTGCGTTCCGGTCCGTACCTGTAGCCGGCCTCGGGGGCCGCGCTGCGGCGCGGCCCCGAACCGCTACCCTGGCCCCAGTCCGGAAGTACCGCGTGCCGAGGGGGAGCTGGGACCATGACAGAGGGCACCACCGAGGGCCACTCGCTCGGCCACGGCAGGTACGTGCTGCAGCGGTTGCTCGGGCAGGGCGGCATGGCGGCCGTCCACCTCGCGTACGACACGGTGCTGGACCGTCAGGTCGCGGTGAAGACGCTGCACACCGAACTGGGCCGGGAGGCCTCGTTCAAGGAGCGGTTCCGGCGCGAGGCGCAGGCGGTGGCCCGGCTCCAGCACACCAACATCGTCTCGGTGTTCGACTCCGGTGAGGACGTCGGGCCGGACGGGACGGCGACGCCGTACATCGTCATGGAGTTCGTCGAGGGCCGTTCGCTGAAGGACGTGCTGGACGAGCAGGTGACCACCCGCGGCGCGATGCCGACCGAGCAGGCGCTGAAGATCACCGCGGCGGTGCTGTCGGCGCTGGAGGCCTCGCACGACCAGGGGCTGGTGCACCGCGACATCAAGCCGGCGAACGTGATGGTGTCCACCAAGGGCGTCGTCAAGGTGATGGACTTCGGCATCGCCCGGGCCCTGCAGTCCGGGGTGACGTCGATGACGCAGACCGGCATGGTGGTCGGCACCCCGCAGTACCTGTCGCCGGAGCAGGCGCTCGGCAAGAGCGTCGACGCCCGGTCCGACCTGTACTCGGTGGGCTGCATGCTGTTCGAACTGCTCAGCGGGCAGCTGCCGTTCGACGGCGACTCGGCGTTCTCGATCGCGTACAAGCACGTGCAGGAGACCCCGCCGGCGCCGTCCACGCTGAACGGCGCGGTCACGCCCGCGGTGGACGCGCTGGTCGCGCAGGCGCTGCGCAAGGACCCGGCGCACCGGTTCCCGACGGCGGAGGCGATGCGCGAGGAGGTGGAGCGGGTCGCGGCGGGCGAGCAGGGCAACACGCCGCTGCAGGCGTCCACCCCGCTGGTGATCGGCGAGGGGCCGCGCTCGGTGCACGCCGCGCCGTCGCTGACCAACTTCCCGCCGGTGGGCGGCGCCACCCCGCCGCCGCAGCCGTACCGGCCGGCGCCCGGGCCGCAGACCCCGCCGCCGTACGCGCAGACCCCGGCGCCGTTCCCGCAGGCACCGCCGCAGTTCGCGAAGCCGCCGCAGACGCCGCAGCCGTTCCCGCAGCCGCAGTTCCAGCAGGGCTTCCCGCAGGGCACCCCGCAGCCGTTCCCGCAGCAGCCGATGCCCGGTCCGCCGATGCCCGGCCCGATGACGGGGCCGATGCCGATGGCGTACCCGCCGCCGGCGAACAACAGCAACGGCTGTTCGACCGCACTGATCGTGGTCGGTGTGATCGTCGGCGTGATCGTACTTGCGATCATCATCGTGGCAATTGCGGTGGCCGGTTCGACCACGGGCACGTCCACGTACTGAGCCCGGACCTGCTCCGTGCCCGAACTCGGCCTCGGGGCAGGCTCGCAGAGCCCGATGTGAGCCCCGCGCACGCCGTCCCGTGCCACGTCGGCGGGCGCGAGACGGTAGCGTGCTGAGGACGGAACCGACAGGGCGAACGCGCGCCGAGCGAGTGCCCGGGGCGAGGAGCGATGGGTCAGAGCGAACGACCGGACGACGGCCGGGCGGACCAGCGGGACGAGGACGACGGCCGGACCGACGAGGTCACCGGACCGACCGAGGTGCTCCCGGTCGGGGCGGCAACTCCGGGTCGGGGCAGCGCGGTTCCCTTCCCCACCGTCGGGGACGGCCGCTACCGGCTGACCGGGCGGCTGGGCCGCGGCGGCATGGCCGAGGTGTTCGCCGCCCAGGACCTCCGGCTGGGCCGCACCGTGGCCGTCAAGCTGCTGCGCTCCGAACTCGCCGAGGACGACACCGCCCGGCTGCGCTTCACCCGCGAGGCACACTCGGTCGCCGCGCTCAACCATCACTCGATCGTGGCGGTCTACGACACCGGCGAGGAGCAGCAGGCCGGGGAGTCCACCCCGTACATCGTGATGGAGCTCGTCGAGGGCCGGACGGTGCGCGAGCTGCTGGTGGACGAGGAGGCGCCGCCGGTCGACCAGGCGCTGATCATCACCGCCGGGGTGCTGGAGGCACTGGCCTACAGCCACCAGCACGGGATCGTGCACCGGGACATCAAGCCCGCCAACGTCATCATCACCAACGGCGGCGCGGTCAAGGTGATGGACTTCGGCATCGCCCGGGCGCTGACCGGCGCGGCCACCACCATGACGCAGACCGGCATGGTGATGGGCACCCCGCAGTACCTGTCGCCGGAGCAGGCCCTCGGCAAGGCCGTCGACCACCGCTCCGACCTGTACGCGGCCGGCTGCATGCTGTACGAACTGCTCACCCTGCGGCCGCCGTTCGTCGGCGAGACCCCGCTGGCGGTGGTGTACCAGCACGTCCAGGACGCGCCGGTGCCGCCGTCCCGGGTGAACGACCGGGTGCCGCCGCAGTTGGACGCGCTGGTGCTGCGGGCGCTGGAGAAGAACCCGGACGACCGGTTCCAGAGCGCCGACGAGTTCCGGGCGCACGTCCAGCACGCGCTGCGCCAACTGCACGGTGCGGCCGGCGCGGGCCGGCCGACGGGTGCCGGGGGCCTGGCGGCGGGCGCCGCGGCCGGCGGCTGGGACCACCAGGCGATCGGCGCCGCGTCGACCACCGAGCCGCTCGACATGGTCGGCGACGAGGCCGCCCGGACCGAGGCCCTGCCGTACCCGATGGCCTCGGCGTACCAGACGCCCGCGCGCCCCTACCCGGGCGTCGGCGGCGGCAACGGCGGTGGCAGCGGCGGCGACGGCGAGGACCCTCAGGAGCGGCCGCGCCGCAATCCCTGGGGCTTGGTGCTGGGCGCGGTGGCCCTGGTGCTGGCCGCCACCGTCGGGGTGGCGCTGGCGCTGACCGCCAACCAGGACGACACGCACAAGACGCCGGCCACCAACACGCCGGTCCACGCCAGTGGCAGCCCGTCCGTCGACGAGTCGACGGAGCGGCCCACCAGTGCCCCGCCGACCCGCAGCCAGGGCACCGGCCACCAGCAGGAGACGCCGAGCTGGTCGCCGTCGCCGAGCGCCTCCGCCTCGGCCAGCGCGTCGGCGTCCGCCTCGGCCAGCGCCTCGCACTCGGCGAAGCCCTCGGCCCCGGCCAGCCCGACCGGCGACAAGACCACGCCGTCGGCCGGCCCGAGCTCGGGCACCACGTCCAAGCCGACGCCCAGCAACGGGACGGTGCAGCTGCCGGCGGTCGGCACCGGCTGACGGAGGCTGCGGGCAGGTCAGTTGGCGAAAGCGTCCATGACCTGCTCGTAGTCCTGGCACCACCAGGTGAGCTGCCCGGCGGAGGCCGCGAACAGCGGGTCGGCCCGGTGGTCGCGGCGCTGGTAGTGCCACTGCAGCATCCACAGGTCGTTCAGCCGCTCCCACCACACCCGGTGCACCGCGGCGGCGACCTGTTCGGCGTTCGCGGCGCCGGTGGCGCGGTAGGCGCGGGCCCAGTGCCGGACCCGGACCAGGTCGAGGACGCCGGTGGCGCGGTCGTTGAACAGCAGCGTGGCGGCCCGCACCGCCTCCTCGGCGACCGGGTGCGGGGCGAGCTTGTCCCAGTCCAGGACGGCGCTGACGGCATCACCCCGGTAGAGCACGTTCAGGCTGTGGAAGTCACCGTGCGTCCAGCCGGTGGGCGGTGCGTCGGCCGGGCCGGGGCGGCGGTGGCGGTGGGTGGCGAGCAGTTCCAGCCGTTCGGTCAGGCGTTGCTCGGCGAGCCGGTCGAACGGCCCGTACGGGCGGTGCACCCGGGCCAGCTCGCGCAGCTCCAGGACGAGCCGCTCGGTCTCCTCGACCTCGGCACTGAGCACCGCGTCCGGCTGCCGTAGCGGGGCGCAGACTTCGCGGAGTGCGCCGTGCAGTGCTCCCAGCAGGCTGCCGAGTTCGCCGCACCGGACGGGGTCGAGCTCGGTGCCGTGCCGGTGGTCGCCGGGCACCCACGGGTAGAGCGCGAACAGCCGGCCGCCGTACGCGGTGACCGTCCGGCCGTCCCGGTTGGCGAGCGGCGGCGGCACCGGCAGGCCGCGGGCGGCCAGCGCGGCGGTGGCGCGGTGCTGGCCGAGAATCGCCGGCCGGTTGGCGGTGGCCCGGTCGACGTAGCACTTCAGGAAGTACGTGGCGCCGTCGGCGGTGGCGATCCGGTAGCCGCGGTTGAGCAGTCCTTCGGCCACCGGCACCACCGCCGACGGCGGCGCGGTGCGGTAGGAACGCAGGACTCCGGCCACGGCGGCGTGCGCGACCGGGGGGCTGAGAGTGCCGATGGGGGGAGCGGTGGCGTCCGGGCGGGCCGGCGCGAGGGAGATGGTCTGACCGTACGTCACGGAGCAGAGCGTATTACTCGGCGTGATAGCGACTTGACACAGTGTATTCGATGTGATCTCAGTGCTGCTGGTCCGCCTGACGGCGCGCCACGTACGCGGCGACCTGGGTGCGGCGCTCCATGCCCATCTTGGCCAGCAGGCTGCTGACGTAGTTTTTTACGGTTTTCTCGGCCAGGTGCAGCTCATTGCCGATCTGCCGATTCGTCATCCCCTCGCCGATCAGATCGAGGATGCGGCGCTCCTGTTTCGTCAACTGCGCGATTCGCTCGTCCTCCTTCTCGCCGCCCTCGCGCAGCCGGGCCAGCACCCGGCTGGTGGCGACTGGGTCGAGCAGGGATTTGCCGGCCGCGACGTCGCGCACCGCGGACAGCAGGTCGGTGCCGCGGATCGCTTTCAGGACATATCCGGAGGCGCCCGCCATGATCGAGTCGAACAGCGCCTCGTCGTCGGAGAAGGAGGTGAGCATCAGGCATTTCACCGACGGGTACCGGGAGCGGATCTCCCGGCAGACCTCGACCCCGTTCCCGTCGGGAAGTCGGACGTCCAGGACCGCCACGTCGGGGTGGACCACCGGAATCCGGTTGAGCGCCTCGGCGGCCGTGCCGGCCTCGCCGACCACCTCGATGTCGCCCTCCGTGGCGAGCAGGTCGTGCACGCCCCGTCGGACCACTTCGTGATCATCGAGGAGAAACACCCGGATATGTCCGTTATCTGTCATTTGCAAAGCCTCGCACAAATCGATGGGCGTTACCCCCTTTCGCAGCGGCCGCTGCCCGGATACCGTGCGCTGGTGTCCTGACCGGAAGGTAAGCCGCGTCACACCGTCGGTTTCCCGTACCGGAGAACAACTAGGACGTCCTAGCGCAAGAGCGCCAAGGGGTGCCGCTGGGTAACGTTCTCGTGAGGGACGCCGTCGGAAAGGGAACACCGCCCACCCGCACTGGCGCGCACACCCACGCGCGCGAGCCGGGAGGGCGACCGGACCGGCCACCGGCGACCCCGGGCGGCCGGACAGACCGAGGGAGTGAACGTGACCGTCAAAAGCACGGCGAGGGCGCGCAAGAAGGCCGCCCCCGGCGTCCCTGACAAAACCAGTGCCGGCTCCGCCGCACCGGAGCTCGTCCAGCTGCTCACACCGGAGGGCGACCGGGTCGAGCACCCGGACTACCCGCTCACCGTGACACCCGAGGAGCTGCGGGCGCTCTACCGGGACCTGGTACTGGTGCGGCGTTTCGACGCCGAGGCCACGTCACTGCAGCGGCAGGGCGAGCTCGGCCTGTGGGCCTCGCTGCTGGGCCAGGAGGCGGCGCAGGTCGGCTCCGGCCGGGCGATGCGCCCCGGCGACTACGCCTTCCCCACCTACCGTGAGCACGGCGTGGCCTGGTGCCGCGACGTCGACCCGCTGAACCTGCTCGGCATGTTCCGCGGCGTGAACAACGGCGGCTGGGACCCGAACGAGAAGAACTTCCACCTCTACACCATCGTGATCGGCGCGCAGACCCTGCACGCCACCGGCTACGCGATGGGCATCACCAAGGACGGCGCGGACGACGCGGTGATCGCCTACTTCGGCGACGGCGCCTCCAGCCAGGGCGACGTCAACGAGGCCTTCACCTTCGCCTCGGTCTACAACTCGCCGGTGGTGTTCTTCTGCCAGAACAACCAGTGGGCGATCTCCGAGCCCACCACCGTCCAGACCCGCATCCCGCTGTACCGCCGCGCCTCCGGCTTCGGCTTCCCCGGCGTCCGGGTCGACGGCAACGACGTGCTGGCCTGCCTCGCGGTCACCCGCTGGGCGCTGGACCACGCCCGCACCGGCCAGGGCCCGGTGCTGGTCGAGGCGTTCACCTACCGGATGGGCGCGCACACCACCTCCGACGACCCGACCCGCTACCGGCAGAACGAGGAGACCGAGGCCTGGAAGGCCAAGGACCCGATCCTGCGGCTGAAGGCCCACCTGGAGAAGGAGGGCCTCGCCGACGAGGCGTTCTTCGCCGAGGTCGAGGCCGAGAGCGAGAAGCTGGGCCTGCGCGTCCGTGAGGGCGTCCGCTCGATGCCCGACCCGGACCCGACCCTGATCTTCGACCACGTCTACACCGAGCAGCACCCGCTGGTGGACGAGGAACGCGCCGAGTACGAGGCGTACGCCGCCTCCTTCGAGGGTGGGGAGCACCACTGATGGCCGGTCAGCTCAGCATTGCCAAGGCGCTCAACGACGCGCTCCGCAAGTCGCTGGAGAGCGACCCGAAGACCGTCCTGATGGGCGAGGACATCGGCAAGCTCGGCGGCGTCTTCCGGATCACCGACGGCCTGCAGAAGGACTTCGGCGACGACCGGGTGATCGACACCCCGCTCGCCGAGTCCGGCATCGTGGGCACCGCCATCGGCCTCGCGCTGCGCGGCTACCGCCCGGTGGTGGAGATCCAGTTCGACGGCTTCGTGTACCCGGCCTTCGACCAGATCGTCTCCCAGCTCGCCAAGATGCACGCCCGCGCGCTCGGCCACGTCAAGATGCCGGTCACCGTCCGCATCCCGTTCGGCGGCGGCATCGGCGCGGTGGAGCACCACAGCGAGTCGCACGAGGCGTACTTCGCGCACACCGCCGGCCTGCGGGTGGTCAGCCCGTCCAACGCGCACGACGCGCACTGGATGCTGCGCCAGGCCATCGAGTCGGACGACCCGGTGGTCTTCCTGGAGCCCAAGCGCCGCTACTGGGACAAGGGCGAGGTCGGCGAGGACCCGATGCTGCCGCTGCACTCGGCGCGCATCGTCCGGCCCGGCACCGACGCCACGCTGATCGCCTACGGGCCGATGGTCAAGGTCTGCCAGGAGGCGGCGAAGGCCGCCGAGGAGGACGGCCGCCAGCTGGAGGTGGTCGACCTGCGCTCGCTGTCGCCGATCGACTTCCCCACCCTGGAGGAGTCCCTCAAGCGCACCGGCCGCGGCATCGTGGTCCACGAGGCCCCGGTCTTCCTCGGCCTGGGCGCGGAGCTCGCCGCCCGGCTCACCGAGCGCTGCTTCTACCACCTGGAGGCACCGATCCTGCGGGTCGGCGGCTACCACGCCCCGTACCCGCCGTCGCGGGTCGAGGAGACCTACCTGCCCGATCTCGACCGTGTGCTCGACGCCGTCGACCGCGCGCTCGCGTACTGAACCGAGGGGCGAAGATGACCACTGACGTTCGCTCGCTCCGCGAGTTCAAGATGCCCGACGTGGGCGAGGGCCTCACCGAGGCCGAGATCCTCACCTGGTACGTCAAGCCGGGCGACACCGTCACCGACGGGCAGGTCGTCTGCGAGGTGGAGACCGCCAAGGCCGCGGTCGAGCTGCCGATCCCGTTCACCGGCGTGGTCGAGGCGCTGCACTTCCCGGCGGGCGCCACCGTCGACGTCGGCACCGCGATCATCGCGGTGGCCGTCGCCGGCGCCGCCCCGGCCGAGGCGGCGCCCGCGCCGGCCGCGGCCGCGGAGGCGGTGGAGACCGAGCCCGAGCGCCGCGAGGTGCTGGTCGGCTACGGTCCGCGCACCGGCTCGGTGCAGCGCCGGGCCCGCCGCACCAACGGTGCGGCCGCCGCCGCGCCGGCGGCCCCCGTCGTGCCCGCCGCGCCCGTCGCGCCGGTGGCTCCCGCCGCCCCGGTCGCCCCGGCGGCCGTGCCGGTCGTCGCGGAGGGCGAGCGCCCGCTGGCCAAGCCGCCGGTGCGCAAGCTCGCCAAGGACCTCGGCATCGACCTGCGCACCGTGCGGCCGACCGGCCCGAACGGCGTGATCACCCGCGAGGACGTGCACGCCGCGGCCACCGCCACCGCCGCGCCGGTCGTCGAACCGGCCGCCGCGCCGGTCGCCCCGCAGACCGCCCCGTCGGCGGCAGAGCAGCCCGCGCTGCCGGTGCCGACCGCGGCCGGGGACGTCCGGGTGCCGGTCAAGGGCGTCCGCAAGGCCACCGCGCAGGCGATGGTGGCCTCGGCGTTCACCGCGCCGCACGTCACCGAGTTCGTCCAGGTCGACGTGACCCGGACGATGAAGCTGGTGCGCAAGCTCAAGGAGAGCGGCGAACTGGGCGCCGGGGTGCGGGTCAGCCCGCTGCTGCTGGTCGCCAAGGCGCTGCTCACCGCGATCAAGCGGCACCCGGAGGTCAACGCCAGCTGGGACGAGGCCGCCCAGGAGATCGTGATCAGGGGTGCGGTGAACCTCGGCATCGCCGCGGCCACCCCGCGCGGGCTGATCGTCCCGAACATCAAGGACGCCGGCGCCAAGACCCTCTCCCAGCTGGCCGTCTCGCTCGGCGAGCTGGTGGAGACCGCGCGGCAGGGCAAGACCTCCCCGGCCGACATGTCCGGCGGCAGCGTCACCATCACCAACGTCGGCGTGTTCGGCGTCGACACCGGCACCCCGATCCTCAACCCCGGCGAGGCCGCCATCCTGGCCTTCGGCGCGGTGCGGGAGCTGCCGTGGGTGCACAAGGGCAAGGTGGTGCCGCGCCAGGTCACCACGCTGGCGCTGTCCTTCGACCACCGGCTGGTGGACGGCGAGCTCGGCTCCAAGGTGCTGGCGGACGTCGCCGCGATCCTGGAGTACCCGAAGCGCCTGATCACCTGGGGCTGATCCGCCCCGGCCGCCCGGGCCCCGCTCCGTTCCGCGGAGCGGGGCCCGGCGCGTTCCGGGCCCGTCGGGCGGGGCCTCAGCCCCGGGCGGCCCGCCAGGCGGCGTGCGCCAGGGTGTGGAAGGCCTCGCTGTCGGAGCGGTCCAGGCCGAGCGCGCCGACCAGCAGCGCCGCGGTGGCCGGGCGCGGCCCGGCCGTGCCGCGCTCCAGGTCCGACAGGGTGCGGATGCCCAGGCCCGCCTTGACGGCCAGCTCCTGCTGGGTCAGCCGGGCCCCCTGCCGAAGTGTCCGCAAGGCCTGTCCGAATGCCCTGCGCGGGTCCGTGTCCGGCCCGTTCTCCATGTCCGCCGCCTTTCCCCCCGGGTGGTTCCCGGACGGCAGGGTATCCCGCCGGGCGGCGGCCCGTTCGCCGTTTCCAACTGCGCTGCGGCCACGCGGAATTGGCTGCTCCAATCGTTCTCCTCCGGTGATTCCCCGGTGATTTTCGCGGCGCCGGGGGCGGGGGTCCGCATTGCTCCGCCCGAGGGCATTTCGGGCCGACCCCGCCGGGCCCGCGGTCGGGATGGGTACGTCTGTGCGACCAGCCACCCGCGCAGTCAGGCCGGGTGTCGTCGCAGCGAGGACTCCCGCGTATGCCGCCTGGTGCCCCCGGTCCCGTGATGCGTTCCGCGGCCGCCGTGCTGCTGGTCGCCGCCGCCGTGCTGCCCGCCGCGGTGGAACTGGCCTCGCCCGCGCCGTCCACCGCGATCGGCCCGCCGCTGCCGGGTCCGGACCGGGCCGCGCCGCCCGCCGCCCGGCCCGACCTGCGGGCCCCCGGCGCGCCCGCCGTGGACCTGCGGCTGTCCGGCGACCCGGCCAACCGGATCACCCTGGTGCTGCTGGGCGACGGCTACACGGCGGCCCAGCAGCAGCTGTTCCACGACCAGGCGGACCGGGCCTGGCACGCGCTGCTGGACATCGAGCCGTTCCGCACCTACCAGGGGTTCTTCAACATACGGCGGGTCGACGTGGTCTCCCCGGTGTCCGGGATAGCCGAGAGCGAGAGCGCCGGGAAGGCCCCCGTCACCCCGCTGGGCATGCACTTCTGGTGCGAGGGCACGGCCCGCCTGCTGTGCGCGGACGAGGACGCCACCGCCCGCTGGGCCGGCCAGGGCGAGGGCCCGCAGTACCTGATAGCGCTGGCCAACTCGACCGAGTACGGCGGGGCCGGCGGCACCGGGGTGACCACGCTGGCCGGCGGCAGTCCGGACGCCGGGCGGATCATCCAGCACGAGATAGGGCACACCGTCGGCGCGCTGGGCGACGAGTACGACAGCGCCCCGAGCGACCCGGACTACCCGAACCTGTCCCTGGTGGACGCCGAGGAGATGGCGCACGACCGGACCAAGTGGTGGCGCTGGCTGGGCGTGGTCTCCCCGGACGGCGGCGGCCCGGTGGGCGCCTACCGCAGCGCCAACGGGCTGTACCGGCCGACCGAGGACTCGGTGATGCGCAGCCTCGGCGGGGTGTACAACCTGCCGTCCCGGGAGGCGATCGTCGAGCAGCTGTACCGCCGGGTGAAGCCCGCCGACGCCCCCGAGCCCGCCCCCGGGCAGGTGACGGGCCGGCCCAAGCTGCACGTGCGGCCGCTGGCCCTGACCGGCCCGCGCCAGCTGCGGATCGCCTGGTCGCTGGACGGGAAGCAGGTGGACGCCGGCACCGCGGACGGGACCTGGCTGGACACCGCCGTGCTCGCGCTGTCGCCGGGCCACCGGCACACCGTCACCGCGACGGTCCAGGACACCACCGACTGGGTGCGCGACGAGGAGTTCCGCGCGCAGTACATGACCAGCACGGTGAGCTGGACGGTCTCCGGCTGAGCGGTGGCCGCGGCGGTTTCGAGTCGTTTCGCACCCTGGCGGAAACATCAGGTGATGGGATGACTAGCCTGATTGCACTATGAGCGTGGACCCCGTCCCCACCGCACCGTCCCTGTCCGTACCCGCTCCCCGCCGCGCCGGTGACCCCTCGGCCGTCGCCTCCCCGGTCACCGGATTCCCCGCCGCCGTCCTGCACCCGCCCGGCGGGCGCGCCGCCTGGTTCGCCTGGTCGGTCGGCGTCAGCGTCTACGTCCTCGCCGTGGTGCACCGCACCAGCCTCGGCGTGGCCGGCCTGGACGCCTCCGCCCGGTTCGGCATCGGCGCCTCCGCCCTGTCCACCTTCTCCATCCTGCAGGTCCTGGTGTACGCCGGGATGCAGATCCCGGTCGGCCTGCTGGTCGACCGGATCGGCCCGCGCCGGGTGCTGCTGCTCGGTGTGGCCCTGATGAGCGCCGGCCAGCTGGCGTTCGCGTTCTCCACCGCGTTCGCGCCCGCGCTGGCCTCCCGCGCGGTGCTCGGCTGCGGCGACGCGATGACCTTCATCAGCGTGCTGCGGATCGCCGCCCGCTGGTTCCCGGCCGCCCGCAACCCGTTCGTCGCCCAGCTCACCGGCCTGGTCGGCACCGGCGGCAACCTGGTCAGCACCGTCGTCCTCGCGCAGGCCCTGCACACCGCCGGGTGGAGCACCACCTTCGGCGTCATCGCGCTCACCGGCGTGCCGATCTTCGTCGCCGTGCTGGCGCTGCTGCGGGAGGCCCCGCCCGGTGCGCCCGCCCCCGTGCCGCAGGAGGGCGCCCGGCTGCCGGTCGGGCGGCTGATCCGGGCCGCCTGGGCCGAGCCCGGCACCCGGCTCGGCCTGTGGGTGCACTTCACCACGGCGTTCCCGGCGTCCGCGTTCGGCCTGCTGTGGGGGCTGCCCTACCTGGTCGAGGGCCAGGGCATGTCCCGGGCCGGCGCGGGCGGCCTGCTGAGCCTGCTGGTGCTCAGCAGCATGGCGTTCGGCCTGCTGTTCGGCCGGCTGATCTCCCGCTCGGCCGCGCTGCGGCTGCCGGTCGCCTTCACCGTGCTGGGCGCCACCGCGCTCTGCTGGACCGTCACGCTGGCCTGGCCGCACGGCCGGCCGCCGCTGTGGCTGCTGGTGGTGCTGATCCTGGTGATGGGCAGCAACGGCCCTGCCTCGCTGATCGGCCTCGACTACGCCCGCGCCCACAACCCGGCCGAGCGGATGGGCACCGCGTCCGGCATCGCCAACATGGGCGGTTTCATCGGCTCGATGATCACCCTGCTGGGCATCGGCGTCCTGCTGGACGCACTGGCCGACCCGGGCAGCGGCGGCTACGACGCGCACGCCTACCAGCTGGCGTTCTGCTTCCAACTGCTGCCGCTGCTGCTCGGAACGACGATGATCCTGCGGCTGCGGCGCAAGCTGGCCGCAGCCTGAGGGCGGATCAGGGGGTGCTCGCCAGATGGGCGAGCACCCGCAGGCCCAGCTCCTGGTCGCCGATCACGTTCACCAGCGCCGTCTCCGGGCGGACCCGGCCGCAGCACAGCCGCACGAAGGTCTGCCAGTCCATCGCCAGCCGCACGTCCGGGGCCGGCTCCACCGACTCGTCCACGCTGCCCCGGCCGTGCGCGCCGACCCGCACGGTGCGCTGGAACGGCAGCGCACCCGCCACGTCGAACACCACCGTGCTGCCGATCGGCGCGCCCGCCTCCTTGGCGACCTGCTTCGGCAGCGTCTCGATCAGCAGGTCGCGCGTCAGCACGGCCGCGGGGGAGTCCAGGTTGCCGGGCTCCTGCAGGGCGCGGCGCAGGTCCTGCTCGTGCACCCACACGTCGAAGGCGCGCATCCGCAGCACCGCGGCGTAGGGGAGGTCCCGGGCCAGCGGCCCGCCCGGCCAGCGCACCAGGTCCTCCGGCTGGTGGCGGGAGTTGCGCAGCGCCCGCGAGCGGCGGATCACCGTGTACTCCAGTTCGCTGGTGATCTCCACCGGCGTCCAGCAGCGGCGCTTGTCCACCGGCAGTTCCATGTACCGGGTGAAGTCGTTGGTGACGTGCCGCAGGTCGCGCGGCAGCGCGTGGATCGGCCGGGGGTCGCCGAGCATCTCCGACTCGACGCCGATGATGTGCGACACCACGTCGCGCACCGACCAGCCGGGGCACTCGGTGGCCCGGTTCCACGCGTCGGTCGGCAGCGGGGCGAGCAGCTCGGATATCGACTCGATCGACTGCGTCCACGCATCGGTGTACGCCTGCACGGTCTGGTTGTCCGCCACTGGTATCTCCGGCCCCTCCGTCGGCTTGCGTCGTCCCACGTCGCCCGGGCTGCCGAGACCTTCGCACGGACGCGCATACGGCACGTTACGCTGCCGGGTGAGAGCAGGGCAGCGCTTTCGGGTGACGATCGTAGGACTCTTGTCGTGGACGGTGGTACTGTGCGCGCTTCATTGATCCAACTCGCGGTCTCGGACGCCGAGCCGGCCGCCGAACGGCGGGCCAGGGCCGCGGCGCTGGTCCGCGCCCAGGACGGCGCCGACCTGGTGGTGCTGCCCGAGCTGTGGCCGGTCGGCGGCTTCGCCTACGACGCCTGGTCCGACGGCGCCGAACCGCTCGACGGGCCCACCGCCGAGACGATGTCCGCCGCCGCCCGGGCGGTCGGCTGCTGGCTGCACGCCGGCTCGATCGTCGAACGCGATCCCGACGGGCCGATCTACAACACCTCGCTGCTGTTCGCCCCCGACGGCGAACTGGTCCGCACCTACCGCAAGATCCACCGCTTCGGCTTCGACGCCGGCGAGGCCGTCGTGATGGGCGCCGGCCAGGAGATCGTCACCGCGGACGCCGGCTTCGCCACCCTGGGCCTGGCCACCTGCTACGACCTGCGCTTCCCCGAGCTGTTCCGGGCCCTGCTGGACGCCGACGCCGAACTGCTGGTGATCCCCGCCGCCTGGCCCGCCCGGCGCGCCGAGCACTGGAACCTGCTGGCCCGCGCCCGCGCCGTCGAGGAACAGGCCTACGTGCTGGCCTGCAACACCGCCGGCACCCACGGCGGCGTCGAACAGGCCGGCCGCAGCCTGGTCGTCGACCCGTGGGGCCGGGTGCTCGCCGAGGCCGGTCCGGACGAGCAGGTGCTCACCGTCGAGTTCGACCCCGCCGAGGTCGCCAAGTGCCGCGCCGAGTTCCCGGTCCACCGGGACCGGCTGCTCGGAATCCCGGCACCCGTGCAACGCTGACATCTCGCCGCACATCGCCGTACCTTGGTCCGGATTGACCATTCCGGGGTAATCTGTGCGCGTTTTTGGGAGCTGGGTCCGGCCGCGGTCGGCACGACCCGGGGAGGGGGTGGCCATGACCGATGAAGGAGCCGGGAGCGGTCGTGCCCTGATCCGGCGCAACAGTCTCCGCGAACAGATCTCCGACGCCCTGCGCGACGAGATGATGGCCGGCCGGCTGCCCGCCGGCCGCAACTTCACCGTCAAGGAGATCGCCGACGTCTACGGCGTCTCCGCCACCCCCGCCCGGGAAGCCCTGGTCGACCTCGCCGCCCAGGGCCTGCTGGTCAGCGAACCCCACCGCGGGTTCACCGTCCCCGAATTCACCTGGGACGACTACCTGGAGATCCTCGAAGCCCGGGCCCTGCTCACCGACAACGCGCTGCGCCACCTCGGCAACCGCGACCACCCCTACGACTGGACCCGGACCGTCTCGCTGCGCCGCCGCGCCGAGGCCGCCACCCGGGCCGCCCGGGCCGGCCACCTCGACGTGCTGGTCGGCTGCGACCTGCGGTTCTGGCAGGAGGCCGCGGCCGTCCTGTGCAACGAGCGGATCGCCGACTACCTCGGCTGGCTGCGCGTCCAGTCCTGGATGTTCGCCGCTCCGCACCTGCGGGCCGTCGGCCGGTTGGCCGGCGTCTGCTGGGACCGGCACGGCGAACTCGTCGACCGGATCGAGGCCCGCGACCACGACGGCGCCCGACGACTGGTCAACCACCACAACCTGTTCACCATCGAACTGCTCGCCCGACTGCTCGACCGGTCGCTCGACGGGGTCTCCGTCCTGCACCTGCTGCGCGACCCGGCCGCGGTCGACCTGCCGTCAGCGCCACCGGCCGCGGCCCCGGAGCCCGCCCAACCACCGCACTCCACGGTCGGATTGGGGCAGGTCCCGCTGCCCAGGTTCGTCCCGTCCGGCCGGTACACCCGGTCGTTCCGGCCGGGGCACGGAGAGCCCGCCGCGGGCCGGTAGGGTTGGGGCCCATTGCCCCGTCCGACCGAGAGGATGAGCCGGCCCATGGCCTGCGACCTCTGGCTCGTCCCGCTCGTGGACGTGCTCACCCACAGCCCCGAGAACCCGTTCCGGGACGACCTCGACCGCTACAACGGGGTGCTCGCCCAGAACGGGCTGCCGCCCGTCCCGGTCAACCCCTACGTCCACGGCTTCTCCGGGGACGTCGAGACGATAGCCGCGTTCGACTACGACTCGCTCCACTTCCTGCGCCGCGCCTACCTGTTGGGGCTCACCGGCTTCGAGGTGGCGCCGGTGGACGCGCTCGGCAGCGACTACGAACAGCTGCTGGAGATGTTCGAGGCCACCGCCGAACAGTCGCACCTGGTCTGGCACTTCGACCACGCCGGAGCGTACGTCCCGGTCGACTTCCCGGTTCCGCTGGTCGCCGACGAACTCCTCGCCGCGGGCGGGCCCCTGGGTTCCTCGCAGGGACTCCTCCGCGAACTGGAGGCAGTCGCACCCCTGTTGGGCATCGATCCGCTCAACCCCCCGGCCCCCACCCGCCCCCTGGGCCCCACTCAGCTGGAACAGCCCTTCGGCCCCCCGATCGACGACTTCCAGCACCCCTTCGCGAGGGAGCGCCACGCCTGGGCCGGGCTCTGGTCGGCGGCGACGCGGAGCGTTGCCCAGGCCTCGATGATCGTCTTCGCGTAGGAGGGCGCGAACCCGCGGAGGGCACAACCAGGTGCTGGTGGGCGCCTTCCGCCTCGCGCAGTTCCGCCCCCACGGCCTCGCCCGGGGGCCCCAGCGCCCCTGGTTTCACGCCCGCCGGCCTTCGCGCTCGCGCCTGTCGGCCTGCCGACTAGCGCAGGGGCCCCTCCGGGGGACGCTGGCGCGGCATGGTGGGTCGGGTGCCCGGCGGGGGGAGGACGCGGACCTGGGCGCCGGTGCCGACCTCGGTGCGGCCGCCCCAGCTGCCCGGGACCTGGGTGGGGAGTTGGGTCATGCCGGCGCGGAATTCGAGCATCCACTCCGAGGTCTCGGTGCGGACCATCTCGGAGACGTCCTCGCAGAAGCGCCGCAGGACGCCGAGGCAGCGTTCGGCGGCTTCGCCGGCGGTGCCTTCGGTGGGGCCGAGGACCTCCCGGACGCATTCCGAGGCCCAGTCGAACTGGAACGCCTCCAGGCGGCGCTGGAGGGCCTGGGAGGTGGAGACGTCGCGCATCCAGCCGGAGGTGAGGCCGAAGGCGCGGTCGGCGACGAGCGAGGCGGCGGCGAGCGCGAGACCGGCGTAGCCCCATTCGAGGGCATGCGGGAGGACGCCGGTGAGGGAGACGATCGGGGCGGTGACGCCGCCGACGGTGAAGACGCCGGCGGTGAAGCGGAGCAGGCGGGCCCAGCGGCGCTTCCAGACGCGGTCGCGGCGGTACCACTCGATGGCCTCGACGGCGCGCTCCTCCGACCAGCGGTAGAGCTCTTCGAGGCGTTCGGCGGGCTCGCCCCAGTCGCCGAGCGGGAACTGACGGGCGCTCAGGTCGGTGCGGCGGCGGGTGGGGATCCGTCCGCCGGAGCCCGGGGCGGGCTGGTCGTCGTCGGCGACCTCTTTGCCCCAAGGACTCTCCTCGGGCTGCATTTCCGGCTGGCTCACCTGTGGCGCTCCCTGTGGCGGGGTGACTGCGGAGGCCCGGCGGGTACCGGGACTGACGGTGCGGACATCGATGCGGTGCGGGCTTGGCGGAGCCGCCCATGGTGCCGTGCCGGGCATGCGGCCGGGTCCCTTGTCCAACAGCACTTCTTACCGCCAAATGGCTGACCGTGTGGGCGCTTCCGCAGTGATCGTTATGTGATTTCACCTCCGGATGCCAAGGTCGGAGGGTTGTGCTGCCCGGCCGGATTTCACCCGTCCGAGCGAGGTGAACGGGGGCTGTCGGTGTGACTGCGCAGCTGTTCGAGCCGATCCTGTGTGTTCATACGAACAACGACTGCCGGATTCGCCCGGTACCTGGAGCTTCGTACGGAGCCGCCGACGGTGCGGAACGGGCCACCGACTAGGCTTGCCGGTCGTGAAGGTCCTCGTCATCGGCGGCGGCGCCCGCGAACACGCCCTGTGCCGCTCCCTGTCCCAAGATCCCGCTGTCACCGAGCTGCACTGCGCCCCGGGCAACGCCGGGATCGCGCGGGTGGCCACCCTGCATCCCGTCGACCAGCTGGACGGCGCCGCGGTCACCGCGCTGGCCCAGGAACTGGGCGCCGACCTGGTGGTGGTCGGCCCGGAGGCTCCGCTGGTGGCCGGTGTCGCCGACCCGCTGCGGGCGGCCGGCATCCCGGTGTTCGGCCCGAGCGCCGCGGCCGCGCAGCTGGAAGGCTCCAAGGCCTTCGCGAAGGACGTGATGGCCAGGGCCGGCGTCCCGACCGCGCGGTCCTACGTCTGCACCACCGAGCAGGAGGCCGCCGAGGCGCTGGACGCGTTCGGCGCCCCGTACGTGGTGAAGGACGACGGCCTGGCGGCCGGCAAGGGCGTCGTGGTCACCGAGGACCGCGCCGCCGCGCTGGAGCACGCCAAGGGCTGCGACCGCGTGGTGATCGAGGAGTACCTGGACGGCCCGGAGGTGTCGCTGTTCGCGATCACCGACGGCACCACGGTGCTGCCGCTGGTGCCCGCCCAGGACTTCAAGCGCGCGCTGGACGGCGACCAGGGCCCCAACACCGGTGGCATGGGCGCCTACACCCCGCTGCCGTGGGCCCCCGAGGGCCTGGTCGAAGAAGTGCTGGCCACCGTTCTCCAGCCGACCGTCGACGAGCTGCGCCGCCGCGGCACCCCGTTCTCCGGCCTGCTGTACGCGGGTCTGGCGCTGACCTCGCGCGGCACCCGGGTGATCGAGTTCAACGCGCGCTTCGGCGACCCGGAGACTCAGGTGGTGCTGGCCCGGCTGCGCACCCCGCTGGCCGGCGTGCTGCTCGCCGCCGCCAACGGCACGCTGGCCGAGCTGGAGGCGCTGCGCTGGGACGAGGGCGCCGCGGTCACCGTGGTGCTGGCCTCCGAGGGCTACCCCGCGAACCCGCGCACCGGTGACCCGATCGAGGGCCTGGACGAGGCGGAGGCCGACGGCACCGCGTTCGTGCTGCACGCCGGCACCAGGTCGGGCACCGACGGCGAGGTGCTCACCGCGGGCGGCCGGGTGCTGTCCGTCACCGCCACCGGCGCGGACCTCGCCGAGGCCCGGGCCAAGGCGTACGCGGGCCTGTCGAAGATCTCCTTCAAGGGCGCCCAGCACCGCACCGACATCGCGGCCAGGGCCGCGCAGTAAAGAGGACTGCCCCCGCGGGGCGCTGCGCCCGGACGACCCGTCCGGACGCAGCGCCCCGCGGCGTTTCCGGAGCCGGGGACGGAGTGGGCCGCACGTCGAAAAAGCAGTCCTTCGGGTGATCTGTTGGTCATCCTGCTGACGGGGCCGGAGCCCCCGCCGTAGGGTGCGCTGCATCGCGCAGGGGCGGGGGCACCGGCGTGGGCGCAGCTCGTCGCCACGACGCGCCCGGGGGATGCTGGGAGCGGTGGCGCGCCCCGCCGCAGTGTCACCAGGACGGGTGGTCTCCCCGGAGTTCCGGAACACCCGCCCGTACCGGGGCGTCGAGACTGGCAGGAAAGCGCCACGCGAGTCGTACCACCGGGTTCGGCACCCGCCGCTTCCCGTACCGGAATTGATCGAGTCGAGTCGGCTGCGAAGGGGGTGCCGCGGCGATGGCTGCAGTGGACACCGCACGCGCACGAGCCCGGGCCGTCCTGCGTCTTCGCGGACGGGCCGTGGCCGCCGCCGCGCTGCCCGCCGCCTGCGCGGTGGTGCTGCTGGTCGGGCGGTTCACCGGACGGATAGGCGCGGCCGGGTCACCGGACGCCCCGCTCTGGGACGGCATCCGCTGGGCGGTCGGCGCGGTCGCCGCGGCGACGCTGCTGCTGGCCGCCATGGTGGCCCGCGCACACCGCCGGGCCGTCCCCCCGGTCACCCCCGCGGTGCCGCTGACCAGGGCGGACGCACCCGAGCTGTACCGCCTGATCGAGGAGCTCGCCGACCGGCTGGACGTGCCGGCGCCCGCCGCGATCGCGCTCACCCCCGACTGCGACAGCTGGCTGGAGGAGCCGCACCGCCCCGGTCGGCGGGCCGTGCCCGGCGCGCCGGTGCTGGTGATCGGCTCCCCGTTCCTGTGGTGGATGCGGGCCGGCGAGCTGCGCGCCCTGTTGGCCCCGGTGGTGGCCGGCACCGCGGCCGCCGCCGACCCGGACATCGCCGCCGCTCGCCGCTGGCTGCGCACCCTGGACGCCGCGCTCGGCGACCGGCGCCGCGGCCCGGCCGCGTTGGTCGACCGGATCGACCGGCGCCTGCTCGGCGCCTGCCGCGAGCACTCCGCCGAGCTGGAGCACGCCGTCGCCGCCTGGGCGTCCGAGCAGGCCAAGGCCGTCGACTACGGGCTGCGGATTGCCGCCCAGGAGCAGGTCGGCCTGGCCTACGCCGGCTGGGACCGGCTGCTCACCCGGGTCGCGCTGCCCGCCTGGCGGCTCGGCCGGCACCCCTCGCACCTGAACGCCGGCGTGGTCGCCGCGCTCACCGAGCTGTCCCGCCGCGACCGGCTCGCCGACGGCTACGGGAACCGGCTCGGCGACCGCCCCGCCTGCGACCTGCTGGAGGAGCCCGGCCTGGTGGACACCCGGGTGTCCCGGCTGGCCGCCGAACTGCTGCACGAGGAACCGCCCGGCGGCTGGCAGCCGCTGGACTGGGAGGACTACCCGGAGCAGGTCGTCGACCACGGCTGGCGGGAGCACGCAGCGGCCCTGCAGGCCGCCCTCGGCGACGACCACCCGCACACCGGGCCCGCGCTGGACAAACTGCTCGCCCGGCTGGCTGCCGGGGAGGCCGAGACCCTGGCGGCCGCACTGGCGGGCGGGGTGGCGCGCGCCGCCGAGGTCGCGCCCCCCTTGCCTCCCGTGCGCAGCGGACGCGACCTGCTGGTCGACCACCTCAGCGCCACCGTCTGCTGCGCCGCGGTGGACGCGGGCACCGCGAGCCCCGGCCTGGACTGGCTGGACGGCCCGGTCCTGCTGTCCCGCGCGGCGCCCCGGGCCGGGCTGGCCCCGGCGGTGGCGGCCGCGGCGGAGGCCGGCCAGGACGGCCCGCTGCGGGCCTGGCTGGAACGTGCCGGGGTGCGGCTCGAACGCCCGGTACGGCTTTCCGGCTGAATTTCCGAAAGATCCCGGAAAACCCGGTTTCGCCGGTACCAATTGCTACCGTGGGGTGACACTGCGCCAGCAAACTGTGGTGTGCTGGCTGGCACGCACATCCGTATGGCAATTGCCACCCTCGACGGATGCGCACGTGTGGGGAGGGCGTGTGGGGACGGAATCCAACCGCCGGTGGGAGTCCGGCACGCTGGCGCACGGGGTGTCCGATCCGTTCGGCCAGGGCCCGCTGCCGTGGCTGCGCAGCCCCGACCACTACCTGGCGGACGGCGAGGGCGCGGTGCCCTGGTACGTCAGCGTGGACGCCCCGGGGCAGCGGCCGCTCGAAGGCGCGGCCCGGCCGCCGCGGCCCGCGGTGAGCGGCCCGCGCAACTCCGACGACGTGCGGCAGCAGATCAAGGGCTTCGCCTCCGCGGGCGTGGCGCGGCCCGGCGGTTCGGTGGACTTCCGGGTGACGGTCCACCCGCCGCAGGAGTTCCAGGTAGACGTCTACCGGATCGGCCACGACGGCGGCGACGGCGCCCGCCAGGTCGCCTCCAGCCCGCTGATCTCCGGGCTCGCCCAGCCCGCCCCGATGGTCGCCGACCGCACCGTCTCCTGCCACCACTGGTGGCAGTCCTGGCGGCTGCAGGTCCCCACCGACTGGCGGCCCGGCGCGTACGTGGCGGTGCTGACCACCGCCGACGGCGGGCACCGCAGCCACATCCCGTTCACCGTCCGGGACTTCGACCCGGCGGACCTGCTGCTGGTGCTGCCGGACGTGACCTGGCAGGCGTACAACCTGTTCCCGGAGGACGGGCACCAGGGCGCCAGCCTGTACCACGCGTGGGACGCGGCGGGGCGGCTGGTGCACGAGGAGCAGGCGGCGGTCACCGTCTCCTTCGACCGGCCGCACGCCGGGGCCGGGCTGCCGCTGCACGTCGGGCACGCGTACGACTTCATCCGGTGGGCCGAGCGGTACGGCTACGACCTGGGCTACGCCACCGCCACCGACCTGCACGCCGGGCTGGTCGACGCCGACCGGTACAAGGCCCTGGTGTTCCCCGGGCACGACGAGTACTGGTCGGAGCCGATGCGGCGGGCCGTCGAGCGGGCCCGGGACGGCGGCACCTCGCTGGTGTTCCTGTCCGCCAACTCGCTCTACTGGCGGGTCGAGCTGACCGCCGGCCCGAACGGCGAGCCGTCCCGGCTGCTGAACTGCCGCAAACGGCAGAAGGTCGCCGCCGACCACCCCGCCGCAGGCACCGCGGGCGCGACCAGCGCACTGTGGCGGGACGCCGGCGAGCCCGAGCAGCACCTGCTGGGCATCCAGTACGCGGGCAGCGTGCCCGCGCCGGTGCCGCTGGTGGCCCGGAACACCGCGCACTGGCTGTGGCAGGGCACCGGCCTGGCCGAGGGCGAGGAACTGCCCGGCCTGGTCGCGGGGGAGGCCGACCGCTACTACCCGAAGGTCGCGCTGCCCGCCTGCACCGAACGCACCCTGCTGGCGCACTCCCCGTACCGGGACGCCGCCGGGCGGCTCACCCACCAGGAGACCTCGCTGTACCGGGCTCCCAGCGGGGCCTACGTGTTCGCGTCCGGGACGTTCGCCTGGTCGCCCGCGCTGGACCGGCCCGGGCACACCGACGAGCGGATCCAGCGGGCCACCGCCAACCTGCTCGACCAGCTGTGCAAGGAGGGGCGCACCGGCCCCTGATGCGGTGCTGTTCCGTCGCGTGGGGCGGGGGCCGCACCGGCCCCCGATCCGCCCCTCGTGCTGTGCCTGTCTCCCCGCGTGGGGCGGGGGCGCACCGGCCCCCGACCTGCTCCTCGTGCTGTGCCTGTCTCCCCGCGTGGGGCGGGGGCGCACCGGCCCCCGATCCGCCCCTCATGAAAGACTCCCTCGCAGAGCCCCCCAGCTGTGAGGACTGACTGACCGTGAGCGGATTCGTCACCAAGCCCGAGCCGGTCCAGGTGCCCGGCCTGGTCCACCTGCACACCGGCAAGGTGCGCGACCTGTACCGGGACGGCAACGGCAACCTGGTGATGGTGGCCAGCGACCGTACCTCCGCCTACGACTGGGTGCTGCCCAACGAGATCCCCGACAAGGGCCGGATCCTCACCCAGCTGTCGCTGTGGTGGTTCGAGCGGATCGCCGACCTGGTGCCCAACCACGTGATCTCCACCGAGCTGCCCGAGGGCGCCCCCGCCGACTGGGCCGGCCGCACCCTGATCTGCCGCAGCCTGGAGATGGCGCCGGTGGAGTGCGTGGCGCGCGGCTACCTGGCGGGCTCCGGCCTGGAGGAGTACCGGGTCTCCCGCACGGTGTGCGGCATCGCGCTGCCCGAGGGCCTGGACAACGGCTCCGAGCTGCCCGCCCCGATCTACACCCCGGCGCTGAAGGCCGAGGTCGGCGAGCACGACGAGAACGTCTCCTACGAGGAGACCGCCCACCGGGTCGGCGCCGACCTCGCCGCCACCCTGCGGCAGACCACCCTCGCCGTGTACTCCCGGGCCCGCGAGATCGCCCGCGAGCGCGGCCTGATCCTCGCCGACACCAAGTTCGAGTTCGGCCTGCTGGACGGCGAACTGGTCATCGGCGACGAGGTGCTGACCCCCGACTCGTCCCGCTACTGGCCCGCCGACGAGTGGCAGCCCGGTCGCGACCAGCCGTCCTTCGACAAGCAGATCATCCGCGACTGGCTGACCTCGTCCGCCTCCGGCTGGGACCGCAAGAGCGACAACCCGCCGCCGGCGCTGCCCGCCGAGATCGTCGAGCACACCCGGCAGCGCTACATCGACGCCTACGAGAAGCTCACCGGCCTCGCCTGGAAGTGACGCCGTCGCGCGGCCGGCTGTGGCGGTGCGTCACAGCCAGCCGTGCTCGCGGGCGATCCGCACCGCCGCGTGCCGGTTCTCCGCGCCCAGCTTGCCCGCCGCCGAGGACAGGTAGTTGCGCACCGTGCCCGGGGACAGCGACGCCCGGTCGGCGATCTCGGCGATCGAGGAGCCGTCCGCGGCCAGCTCCAGCACGTCCGTCTCGCGCGGCGTCAGCGGGGAGTCGCCCGCGCTGATCGCCTCCGCGGCCAGTTCCGGGTCCACGTAGCGGCCGCCCGCGCGGACGGTGCGGATGATGCCCGCCAGGTCGGAGGCGGAGACGGTCTTCGGCAGGAAGCCGCGCACCCCGACCTCCAGGGCCCGCTTCAGGTAGCCCGGGCGGCCGTGCCCGGTCACAATCATCACCCGGCAGTCCGGCAGCCGGTGCCGCAGTTCGGACGCCACCTCCAGGCCGTCCAGGCCCGGCATCTGCAGGTCCAGCACCGCCACGTCCGGGCGGTGCGCGGCGGCCATCGCCAGTGCCTCCGGGCCGGACGCCGCCTCGGCGACCACCGTCAGGTCGTCCTCCAGTGCCAGCAGCGCCGCCAGCGCCCCGCGGATCAGATGTTCGTCGTCGGCGAGCAGCACCCGCACCCGGTCCGTCATGCCACAGACTCCCTTGCTGCCGTCGGTAGTTCGGCGGTCACCCGGAACCGCCCGGGGCCGGGGCCGGCCGCCGTCAGGGTGCCGCCGTGGGCGGCCAGTCGCTCGCGCAGGCCGCGCAGGCCGCTGCCCGCGCCCTCGGTGCGGGACGGCGGGACGGCGGGCACGCCGTCGTTCTCCACCTCCAGCACCGCGGTGCCGCCCGACACCCGCAGCCGGAACGAGCAGTTGGCGGCCTCGGAGTGGCGCAGCACGTTGGTCGCCGCCTCCCGCACCACCCAGCCGAGCACCGACTGCGTCTCGGTCGGCAGTGCGTCCGTGCCCGCCAGTTCGGTCCGGCAGTCGACGTTCGCGGCGCGCAGCACCGAGGCCGCGCCGATCAGTTCGGTGTGCAGTTCGACGGTGCGGTAGCCGCGCACCACCTCGCGGACCTCGCGCTGCGAGTCCTGGGCGATCCGCTGCACCTCGGTCATCTGGTCCACCGCCTCCGGGCGTTGACGGCGGGCCAGCTGCACGGCCAGTTCGCTCTTCAGTGCGATGGTGGCGAGGTTGCGGCCCAGCACGTCGTGCAGGTCGCGGGAGAACCGCAGCCGCTCCTCGGCGACCGCGAGCCGGGCCTGGGCCTCCCGGGCCCCGTCCAGCTCCCACACCACCTTCGCCGTCCAGGACGAGCAGCGGGCGGTGGCGCCGGCCATCGCGGCTCCGAGCAGGCAGCCCACCACCAGGCCGGCCACCCCGGCCGGGTGGGCGCCGGTCAGCAGCAGCGGCACCGCGAGCAGCGTCAGTGAGACGGCCGCGGTCAGCAGTGCCTCGCGCACCGACAGGGCGAGCACGCAGGCACCGAGCCAGAATGTCACCGTCATCGGCGCGATCGCGGCCGGCACCATCGCGTCGTCGCCGGTCATCGATGCGGTGGGCAGCATCATCGCCAGTGATGTTCCGACCGCCACCGCCCCCGTCAGCGTCACCCAGCCGTACGGGTGCGGGCGGCGGCCCAGGTAGGCATCCAGCCCGGTGCGGAACAGCACCACGTTCAGCGCCGCCGCCAGCAGGACGCCCGGCACCGCCAGCAGGAGCTGGAAGGTCGGCACCTCCCGTCGGGCGGCCACCGACCCCACCACCAGGAGTGCGGCGAGCAGCTGCATCACCGACACCAGGTACAGCGACCAGCGCACGTACAACTCGGTGCGCTGAGGTTTCGACAGGGACCGCCAGCGCCCGATCGGCCTCGGCCTGTTCACCGCTGGGTACCCCGCTTCCTGACGACTCCCCAGCATCCTGCCAGCCCGCCCGCGACCGCTCAGCGCCGCGGCTCCCAGCGGAACCAGCGGCGGCCCGCCCATGTCGCGACGCCCGTCCACAGTGCGGCCATCAGCAGCGGCGTCGCGCCCTGCGACCACGTGCCGGCGAAGCCCTCGGCCGGGCCCGAGCCGTCGGTGCCGAACCAGCCGATCCGCAGCAGCTGCAGGGCCGGGGTGGTCGGCAGCAGGCGGCAGACGTTCGCCACCGAGTCCGGCAGCGACTCCAGCGGGAGCATCAGGCCGGAGCCGAGCTGCGCCACCAGCAGCAGCGGCAGGGTGGTGATGCCCGCGGTCTCCACGGTCTTGGTGACGGCGCTGGACAGCGCGGCCAGCCCGGTCAGCAGGGCCACCGTGAGCGCCAGCCCGGCCACCAGCAGCAGCGGGTTCGCCGGGGCGGGCAGGTCGAGCAGCAGCGCGCCGCCGACGCCCAGCAGCAGGCACTGGGTGAGCGCCAGCCCGATCGACGGGACGGCGGTGCCGAGCAGGATCTCGGTGTCGGTGGCCTCCCCGGTGCGCAGCCGCTTCAGCACCAGGTCGCTGCGCCGCGCGGTGTAGGCCGAGGTCAGGTTGCAGTAGACGACGATCAGCAGCACGACGCCCATCGAGCCGACCACCAGGTTGGCGTTCACGTCCAGGCCGGGGGTGCGCTCGGCGGCGGCGTCGAGGACCGAGCGCATCGAGGCGACCAGCACCAGCGGCAGCGCCAGGGCCATGAACATCGCGGTGCGGTTGCGGCGCAGCAGGGTGGCCTCGGCGCGGCCGAGGGCGAGCAGGCGTCCGGCGGGGGTGGTCGCGGCGGTCATGCGGCACGTCCGATCTGCGGCAGGGTGGCCGCGTCGGACGCGGCGATGGCGAGGAAGGCCTCTTCCAGCGAGGCGCTGCGGGCGTCCAGCCGGCCCAGGGCGACCCGGTGGCGGGCGGCCCAGCCGAGCAGTTCGGTCAGGGTGCCCTGCAGGTCGGTGGTGCGCAGGGTGATCCGGCGGCCGTCGATCCGCAGGTCGGCGCCGGGCAGCGCGGGCAGGTCGAGCGAGGCGTGCGGGCCGGAGCGCTCGGGCAGTTCGAAGCTGATCCGGGCGGGGTGGTCGGCCAGCACCTCGTCGACGGTGCCGCCGGCCACCACCCGGCCGCCGTGCATGATCGCCAGTCGGTCGGCGAGTTCCTCGGCCTCTTCCAGGTAGTGGGTGGTGAGCAGCACGGTGGTGCCGGCCGCGCGCAGCTCCCGGATCAGCCGCCACACCGAGGCGCGGGCCTCCGGGTCCAGGCCGGTGGAGGGCTCGTCCAGGAACAGCACCTCGGGGCGGCCGAGCAGGGCCATCGCCAGGTCGAGGCGGCGGCGCTCGCCGCCGGACAGCTGTTTGACCCGGACCGTGCGCCGAGGCAGCAGGCCCACCAGGTCGAGCGCCTCGTCCACGGCGCGGGCGTCGCTGGTCAGTCCGTTCCAGCAGCGCCCGGTCTCGGCGACGGTCAGCTCGCCGGGGAAGCCGCCCTCCTGCAGCATGATGCCGATCCGCGGCCGGAGCGCGGCCCGCTCCCGGGCCGGGTCCAGGCCGAGCACCCGGACCTCGCCGGCGCTCGGCGCGGCCAGGCCCTCCAGCACCTCCATGGTGGAGGTCTTGCCGGCGCCGTTGGTGCCGAGCAGCGCGAACAGCTCGCCCCGGGCGACGCCGAGGTCCAGGCCGCGGACGGCCTCGAAGCCGGCGGTGCCGGACGGTCCGTAGCGGCGGTGCAGGCCGCGGGCCTCGACGGCGGGACGGGGACGGCTGGTGTCGGTCATGGCTCCAGCCTTCCGCCGGGCCGGGCCGTCCAGTAGTGCGGGCCGTCACCGGGTGCCGGTGGAGTTCCACGGGTCGGCGATGACAAATGTCATCGGGTGCCGCGGTGGGCCGGAAACGCCGAAGGCCCCCTCGACGAGGGGGCCTTCGGAACTGGAGCGGACGACGAGATTCGAACTCGCGACCCTCACCTTGGCAAGGTGATGCTCTACCAACTGAGCCACGTCCGCATGATATTGAGTTGTGACAGCTTGTCACGCTAGCTGCGAGCGGACGACGAGATTCGAACTCGCGACCCTCACCTTGGCAAGGTGATGCTCTACCAACTGAGCCACGTCCGCACGGTGCCTGAGCACCGGCCGCCCCGATCGGGTTCCCCCGGTTGCGGCGACGAGAAGAACTCTACAACATCAAACGGCCTGCTCGCCCCATCCTTCCCCGGCGGCGTGGCCGGGGAAGGCGCCGGCGGCCCGCGACGGGCGGCCGGGAGGGGTCAGTTGTTCTCGGAGAACGCCTCGTACACGTGCTTCGGGATGCGGCCGCGGGCGGGCAGTTCCATGCCGTTCGACTGCGCCCAGGCGCGCACCGCGGCCGGGTCCGGGGTGAGCGCGGTGCGGCGGAAGGACTTTCCGCTGCGGCTCTGCCGGCGGCCCGCGGCGACGAACGGGGCGAGGGCCTCCCGAAGCTTTTCCGCGTTGTCGGCGGACAGATCGATCTCGTACGACTTCCCGTCCACGCCGAAGTGGACGGTTTCCGCGGCGGTGCCGCCGTCCAGGTCGTCGGAGAGCGTGACGACTACACGCTGAGCCATGGGTGTCAATCCTCTCGGGCAATTCGGCCGACGGAGGTCTCGGATGCCCCGCCGGTCCGCTGGGCCGGGATCACGGCATCCGTCGGCGGGCAGGGGGCCCACGCCGAGATGCGGCGCGTTCGGCTGCCGGTCGCCCTATTCTGCACCCGGAACCTGCTGAAATCGAAGAGTTCGGGATTCCTTTTTTCCGGATATTCACGGGGTTCCCCCGGATGCCGATACGGTCTCGTTACAGACGGGATTAAACCGACGAAATGGGATGGCAACGGGGACCCGGACGGCCCGGTGGCCGGGCCCGGAAGCCTTGGCACGTAAGGGGCATTGGTCTACGCGCGTTGCCGCAGGTGGGCCGCAAGATGACCGTCCGGCACAGGTAGGCTGAAGGTCCCCCGCCTGAACGCAATCACCACCGGGAGTGCCAGTGGCACGCGTCGTAGTCGACGTCATGCTCAAGCCGGAGATCCTCGACCCGCAGGGACAGGCGGTGCAGCGTGCACTGCCCCGTCTCGGATTCGCCGGGATCGCCGACGTCCGCCAGGGCAAGCGTTTCGAACTGGAGCTGGAGGGGCCGGTCGACGACGCCGCGCTCGCCCGCATCCGTGAGGCCGCCGAGACCTTCCTCGCCAACACCGTGATCGAGGACTTCACCGTCCGCGTCGAGGAGGAGGGCAAGTGACCACCCGCATCGGCGTCGTCACTTTCCCCGGTTCCCTCGACGACCGCGACGCCCAGCGTGCGGTCCGCCTGGCCGGCGCCGAGCCGGTCGCCCTCTGGCACCGTGACAAGGATCTCCACCAGGTCGACGCGGTCGTCCTGCCCGGCGGATTCTCCTACGGCGACTACCTGCGCTGCGGTGCCATCTCCCGCTTCTCCCCGGTGATGGACACCATCATCGAGCAGGCGAAGCTCGGAATGCCGGTCCTCGGTATCTGCAACGGCTTCCAGGTGCTGTGCGAATCGCACCTGCTGCCCGGCGCGCTCACCCGGAACGACTCGCTGCACTTCATCTGCCGCGACCAGAAGCTCCGCATCGAGAACGCCGACACCGCCTGGACGCGGGATTACTCGGCCGGCCAGGAAATCGTCGTTCCGCTGAAGAACGGCGAAGGCCGGTTCGTCGCCGACGAGCACGTCCTGGACGAACTCGAGGCGGAGGGCCGCATCGTCGCCCGGTACCTCGATGTGAACCCGAACGGTTCGTACCGCGACATCGCCGGCATCACCAACGCCGCCGGCAATGTCGTCGGCCTGATGCCGCACCCGGAGCACGCCGTGGAGCCGCTCACCGGTCCGACCACCGAGGGCCTGGGCTTCTTCACTTCCGTCCTGAAGCAGCTGGTGAACGCCTGATGAGCCTCGACACCGTCAAGAACGCCGAGCAGACCCCGGACGCCGGTCAGCCCTGGGCCGAACTCGGCCTCAAGGAGGACGAGTACGCCCGGATCCGCGAGATCCTGGGCCGCCGCCCGACCGGCGCCGAGCTCGCCATGTACTCGGTGATGTGGTCGGAGCACTGCTCGTACAAGAGCTCCAAGGTCCACCTCAAGCAGTTCGGCGAGAAGGCCCCGGAGAACGACGCGATGCTCGTCGGCATCGGCGAGAACGCCGGTGTGGTCGACGTCGGCCAGGGCTACGCGGTCACCTTCAAGGTCGAGTCGCACAACCACCCGTCGTACATCGAGCCCTACCAGGGCGCGGCCACCGGCATCGGCGGCATCGTGCGCGACATCCTGGCGATGGGCGCCCGCCCGGTCGCCGTGATGGACCCGCTGCGCTTCGGTGCGGCCGACCACCCGGACACCCGGCGCGTGCTGCCCGGGATCGTCGCGGGCATCGGCGGCTACGGCAACTGCCTGGGCCTGCCGAACATCGGCGGCGAGGTCGTCTTCGACTCCTGCTACCAGGGCAACCCGCTGGTCAACGCGCTGTGCGTCGGCGTGATGAAGCACGAGGACATCCACCTCGCGAAGGCCTCCGGCCCCGGCAACAAGGTCATCCTGTACGGAGCCCGCACCGGCGGCGACGGCATCGGCGGCGTCTCCGTGCTGGCCTCGGAGACCTTCGACGCGACCGGCCCGGCCAAGCGCCCCGCCGTCCAGGTCGGCGACCCGTTCCAGGAGAAGCTCCTCATCGAGTGCACCCTGGAGATCTTCAAGGAAGACCTCGTCGCGGGCATCCAGGACCTCGGTGGCGCCGGCCTGTCCTGCGCCACCTCGGAGCTGGCCTCGGCCGGCACCGGCGGCATGCGGATCGAGCTGGACACCGTGCCGCTGCGCGACCACACGCTCTCGCCGGAGGAAATCCTCATGAGCGAGTCGCAGGAGCGCATGTGCGCCATCGTCGAGCCCGGCAAGGTCGACCGCTTCCTGGAGATCTGCGAGAAGTGGGACGTCATCGCCACCGTCATCGGCGAGGTGACCGACGGCGAGCGCCTGGAGATCTTCTGGCACGGTGAGCTGGTGGTCGACGTGCCGCCGCGCACCGTCGCCCACGAGGGCCCGACCTACCAGCGCCCGTACGCCCGCCCGTCCTGGCAGGACGCCCTGCAGGCCGACGCCCCGACCGCCGAGCGGCTCGCCCGCCCGGCCGACGGCGACGAGCTGAAGGACGCGCTGCTGAAGGTCGCGGGTTCGCCGAACCAGGCCTCCAAGGCGTGGATCACCGACCAGTACGACCGCTACGTGCTGGGCAACACGGTGCTCGCCACCCCCGAGGACTCCGGCATGATCCGGATCGACGAGGAGACCAACCTCGGCGTCTCGGTCGCCACCGACGGCAACGGCCGCTACGCCAAGCTGGACCCGTACACCGGCGCCCAGCTGGCCCTGGCCGAGGCGTACCGCAACGTCGCGGCCGGCGGCGCCAAGCCGCTCGCGGTCTCCGACTGCCTCAACTTCGGCTCCCCCGAGGACCCGGACGTGATGTGGCAGTTCGCCGAGGCCACCCGCGGCCTGGCCGACGCCTGCCAGGTGCTCGGCACCCCGGTCACCGGCGGCAACGTCTCGCTGTACAACCAGACCGGCGACGTCGCCATCCACCCGACCCCCGTGGTCGCGGTGCTCGGCGTCATCGACGACGTCACCCGGCGCACCCCGGTCGGCTTCGCCGAAGAGGGCCAGCTGCTCTACCTGCTCGGCGACACCGCCGACGAACTGGGCGGCTCCGCCTGGTCGCAGGTCGTGCACAACCACCTCGGCGGCCTGCCGCCCAAGGTGGACCTGGAGCGCGAGCGCCTGCTGGGCGACATCCTGATCGCCGCCTCCCGCGACGGCATGATCGACGCCGCCCACGACCTCTCCGACGGCGGCCTCGCGCAGGCCCTGGTGGAGAGTTGCCTCAAGGGCGGCAACGGCGCCCGGGTGGTCGTGCCCGAGGGCGTCGACCCGTTCGTGTTCCTGTTCTCCGAGTCCGCCGGACGTGCCGTGGTGGCCGTCCCGCGCAGCGAGGAGCTCCGGTTCAACGACATGTGCGGCGCCCGCGGCCTGCCCGCGGCCCGGATCGGCGTGGTCGACGGCGACGCCCTGGAGGTCCAGGGTCAGTTCACCGTCACCCTGGCCGAGCTGCGCGACGCCCACACCGGCGTCATCGAGGCGCTGCTCGCCTGACACGGCATCGTTCGACGGGCGGTCGGTTCGGATTCCCGGACCGGCCGCCCGGCTTTTTGTACGCTGCGGGCATGCCCACTGCGAAGCCTCGGACCTACGACCCGGTGAAGGTGCGCGCCGCGCTCACCGGGCAGCTCGACGCGATCTCCGCCACCGTCCGCTCGCTGGACGACGAGCAGCTCGCCCTCCCCACCCGGCTGGGGGACTGGCGGGTGCGTGAACTCGTCGCCCACCTCGGCATGGTGGTCAGTTGGGTGCCGCGGCACCTGCACGACCCGCTGCCGCCGCAGGCCTTGATCGCCCCGTCGGACTGGGCGTCGCGGACCCGCACCGCGGCCGCGTCGATCAACGCCACCGCGCTGGAGCTGGTGGCCGAGCAGTTCGCCGGGGACGCCGCCCAGGTGTCGGGCGAACTCGACCGGCAGATCGGCGAGTTGTGGCGCGCCCTGGACAGTGAGGAGGGGCGGCAGCCGGGCCGGGTGATCCTGATGCGCTTCGGGCCGATGCTGCTGGCCGACTTCCTGGTCGTCCGGCTGGTGGAGACCGTGGTGCACGCCGACGACCTGGCCGATGCGCTGGGCCTGGCCGACTTCCCGCACGACCGCTTCGCGCTGGCCTCCGTCACCCGGCTGCTGGCCGACGCGTTCGCCGGCCAAGTGCCGGGCGGAGCCGTCGAGTTGCGGATCCCGCCGTTCGCCGTGGTGCAGGCCGTCGAAGGCCCCCGGCACACCCGGGGCACCCCGCCGAACGTGGTCGAGGCCGACCCGCTGACCTGGATCCGGCTGGCCACCGGCCGCCTCGCCTGGGCCGACGCACTGGACGCCACCCTCACCGCGAGCGGCGAACGCAGCGACCTGGCCGGCTTCCTGCCCGTGCTGGGTTAACCCCTCGCGGCCAGGGCGGCCGCCAACTCCCGGATGCCGGCGTCGCGTTCGGCCGCGGTGTCGCCGTAGTCGAAGCTGTGGCTGAACGCGGCGTCCGGGAAGGTCCGGGCCAGCCACACGCTGCAGTAGTGGCCGGGCTGGAAGCAGGCCTGGAGCTCGGTGTAGACCTCCAGCACGTCCGCCGGGTCGAGGCCGGCCGCGGTCAGCTGCTGCCGGAGCGTCTCCTCGGGATGCAGCGCGAGCGAGCCGTCGGCGGTGAGGACGAACGGCTCGCCGTCCTGCCCGCGGACCTTGAACGCGGCGTACCCGGGCACGCCGAGGGTGTGCCGGACGTCCTCCAGCACCCGCGGCCACCACTGCTCGTCGCTCTCGAACGCCCGCAGGTCGGTGCCGCGGATCCGGCTCTCCGCGGTCGAGAGCAGCCGGAAGATCTCCTCCGGGTGCTCGGCGGCCGCCAACTCCCGCAGGTTCTGCTCCACTTCGCACAGGTTGCCGAGGAACGCCGCCAGGTCGGCGTCGACCAGGACCGGCGGCTCGCGGAACGCCAGGTACACCGCCCAGACGCGCCCCTGCCCGTCCAGGCACAGCTCCGCGCCCCGGTCGGTGCCCAGCCGGGCCCAGTCGGCCTCCGGACGGCCGTCGACCGACAGCCCGGCCCGGTGGGCCCAGTCCGCCAGCCGCAGCGGCTCCCCGGCGGACGCGGTGAAGTACGGTCCGACCCGCAGCGGCAGGCCGGCGGCGGACAGCAGCGCGGCGGCGGCGGCCGGGACGGCCGTGGCGGCGGTCTCGGCGGGGGCGGGGCGGTACAGGCCGGCCGGGCCGAAGCGGTCGAGCAGGCGCTGGGTGAGTTCGGTGGTCATGGTTCCTGGTTCGGGGTCGGTGGCCGGGGCGGCGGGGCCCCTCAGGGGACGGACGGCCCGCTGAGGTAGCTGCCCTTGGCGTCGTACGGCCAGGCGTTGGCGGTGCAGCCCTTGAGGCCGTAGATCTGCTGCATCATCGCGGGGGCGGGCTTGCCCGGGCCGGGGCAGTCCTCGTGGCCGTGGCCGATCCGGTGGCCGACCTCGTGATTGACGATCAGCGCCCGGTAGTCGTCCAGGCTGCCGTCGAACTGGGGCGAACCGGTCAGCCAGCGCTTGGAGTTGACCACCACCTGCTTGCCGACGTCGCAGTTCACCTCGCCCTTGGTGTCCAGGCCGCCCGCGCCGCAGATCCTGTCGGTGGTGTCAGGGGAGGCGATCTTGACGGTGAAGTCGTAGGAGCCGGAGGAGACCAGCTTGAAGCTGTTGCGCTTGTCTGCGGTCCAGCTGCGCTTGTCGGCCAGCACCGCCTGCACGGCGGCGGCGGCGGTCTTCGGGTCGATGTTGATGCCGTCCTCGACCTCGACCTGGTAGCGGCGCACCGTGCCGCCGGTGCCGACCGTGGTGCCGGACGCGGCGGCGGTGGTGAAGCTGCCGCTACCGTGCTGGACGACCTGCGGGGCGGCGGGCGGCGTGGTCTTCGGGGCTGCGGTCTGCGGCGGCGGGTTCTCCTCGGTCCGGACGGGCTCGGGGGATTCGCTGACCGGCGGGACGGGTCGGGCCTGCGTGGTGGACCCGGCCTCCGGCGACTGCGCGGCGGTCGAGTGGAGGAGAGTGAATCCGGCCGTGCCGAGCACGGCCAGCGCCGCGGTGCCGCCCAGCGTGAGGGCCAGCCGGCGGCGGCGCGTCCTGGCGCGGCGTCGGGCGGACCTGCCGGGTGACCTGCGGGCTGCGGGCATCTGGTTTCCCTCGGGACGACGACATGGCGATCCGTGCGGCCCGGTGACCCGATTCGCACGAATGTGCTGCATCGTGAACATACGCGGTATGGCCGCGGTTGGTTCCCCGGGGCCCCCGGTCCCGGGCCGTGCGTCCGGCGCCGTGCGGAGCCGACGGGACGCCGGTAAGCCGTCGGCGCCCCGTCCCGGCCCGGAGGCGGGAGGGGCGCCGACGGACGGGGTCACTGCTTGAGTTCGGCGTACGCCTCGGCGCTGCTGTCCTTCAGGAACTGCCAGCAGCGGGCCTCCTCCTCGGTCTCGCCGATCGACCCGGCGGCCCGGGCGAGCGCGGCCAGGCAGCGCAGGAAGCCGCGGTTGCCGCGGTGCTCCCACGGGATCGGGCCGTGTCCGTGCCAGCCGTTGCGGCGCAGCGCGTCCAGGCCGCGGTGGTAGCCGGTGCGGGCGTACGCGTAGGACTCGACGGTGCGGCCGGCCGCGAAGGAGTCGTCCGCGAGCATCGCCCAGGCCAGGCAGAACGCCGGGTAGTCGGCCGCCACCTGGGTCGGCGACGCGGACTCCTCGGCCAGCATCCGGTACGGCTGCTCCTCCTCGGGCAGGAGGGTCGGCTCGGGCCCGTCGAGCAGGTTCTTGTGCATCTCCATGGTGTGCCAGTCTGCCACTCGGATCTTGTGGAGCAACCATGCTCGACCCGAAGGGGAGGCTGCCGCGAGCAGAACGCACGGTGCCCCCGTACCCGGGCGGGTACGGGGGCACCGTGCCGGGCCGTGCCCTACTTCATGCGCTTGCCGGCCGAGCGCAGCTGCTGCGCGGCCTCCAGCACGCGGGCGGCCATGCCGGCCTCGGCCAGCTTGCCCCAGGTGCGCGGGTCGTAGGTGTTCTTCTTGCCGACCTCGCCGTCGACCTTCAGCACGCCGTCGTAGTTGCGGAACATGTGGTCCACGACGGGGCGGGTGAAGGCGTACTGGGTGTCGGTGTCGAGGTTCATCTTGACCACGCCGTTCTCCAGCGCGGTCCGGATCTCCTCCGCGGTGGAGCCCGAGCCGCCGTGGAAGACGAAGTCGAACGGGTCCTGCTTGCCGTACTGCTTGCCGATCTCGGTCTGCAGGTCGGCCAGCAGCTCCGGACGCAGCACCACGTTGCCCGGCTTGTACACGCCGTGCACGTTGCCGAACGAGGCGGCCAGCAGGTAGCGGCCCTTCTCGCCCAGGCCGAGCGCCTCGGCGGTGCGCACCGCGTCGTTCACGGTGGTGTACAGCTCGTCGTTGATCTCGTGCGAGACGCCGTCCTCCTCGCCGCCGGTCGGGGTGATCTCGACCTCGAGGATGATCCTGGCGGCGGCGGCCTGGGCCAGCAGCTCCTGCGCGATGGACAGGTTGTCGGCCAGGGTCTCGGCCGAGCCGTCCCACATGTGCGACTGGAACAGCGGGTTCTCGCCGCGGGCGACGCGCTCGGCGGAGATCGCCAGCAGCGGGCGGACGTAGCCGTCCAGCTTGTCCTTCGGGCAGTGGTCGGTGTGCAGGGCCACGGTGACGTCGTACTTGGCCGCGACGATGTGCGCGAACTCGGCCAGCGCGACGGCGCCGGTCACCATGTCCTTGTTGTGCTGGCCACCCAGGAACTCCGCACCACCGGTGGAGATCTGGATGATGCCGTCGCTCTCGGCCTCGGCGAAACCGCGCAGCGCGGCGTGCAGGGTCTGGGACGAGGTGACGTTGATGGCCGGGTAGGCGAACTTGCCCGCCTTGGCCCGGTCGAGCATCTCGTTGTAGGCCTCGGGAGTTGCGATGGGCATGCGAATCCGCTCCTGTCGGTGTGGGGCGATCGGACGACGCTGTCCGAAGGCTCGATACGCCTGTGGTTCACGACGGATGCGGTACGAGCTGAGGGTGGTTGCTCGACCGCGGGCCGGACACCTCGGTCATCCTCCCAGACTCGCCCCGCGGACACACCCAGCGGCCCGCCACTTGGGACGGCAGCTCCGACAAGGGCTTCGCGGGTCGCCTGTTGCGGCTTTGCCGGGTGAGTCGGGCTATCCTGCGCGCGTGGAACACATCCAGCTCGCCGTCAACGTCCTTGACGCCAAATCGCTCGTCGCCTCCGTCGGCGCCATCGGGATCCTGGCGATCATCTTCGCCGAGACCGGCCTGCTGGTCGGGTTCTTCTTCCCCGGTGACTCGATGCTCATCCTGGCCGGTGTCGCCGCCTCCAGCGCCGCGCCCGCGGTGCTCGGCGACGGCGCCCAGATGAACATCGGGATGCTGCTGGTCGGCGCGCCGCTCTGCGCGATCGCCGGCGCCCAGCTCGGCCATCTGCTCGGCCGCAAGGTCGGCCCGAAGATGTTCGACAAGCCGAACTCGAAGATCTTCCGGCCCGAGTACGTGGAGAAGGCCGAGGAGTACTTCGAGAAGTTCGGCCCGGCCAAGGCCGTGGTGCTGGCCCGCTTCATCCCGATCGTGCGGACCTTCCTCAACCCGGTCGCCGGCACCCTGCAGATGCCCGCCAAGACCTTCCTGCTCTGGAACGTCGTCGGCGGCGTGCTGTGGACCGAGTCCATGCTGCTGATCGGCTACTTCACCGGCGACCAGCTCGCCCCGGTGATCGACAAGTACCTGCTGCCCGCGATGGCGCTGATCATCCTGATCTCGGTCTCGCCGATCATCGTCGAGGTGATCCGCGAGCGGAAGAAGAAGAAGGCCGGCGAGGGCGCCGTCGAGGCCGAGGCGCCGACCGCCGAGTCGGTCGCCGGGGGCCGGCACCGCAAGCACTGAGCCCGCACCGCGGGACGCGAGAGGCCCCGGCCACCCGATGAGGGTGGGCCGGGGCCTCTCGCCGTTCGACGTGGTCGACGTGGAACCGGCCCCGTCCGGGCCGGCCCCGGGGCTCACAGGCCCAGGTCGTCCAGGGTGTACGCGGTGATGTACGGCAGGCCGGTCTCCGCGATCGCCGGGGCCGCGCCGCGCTCCACGATCACCGCGACGCCGACCACCTCGGCGCCCGCCTCGCGCAGCGCCTCCACCGCGGTCAGCACCGAACCGCCGGTGGTCGAGGTGTCCTCCACCGCCAGCACCCGGCGGCCCTTCACGTCCGGGCCCTCGATCCGGCGCTGCAGGCCGTGCGCCTTGCCCGCCTTGCGGACCACGAAGGCGTCCAGCTTGCGGCCGCGGGCCGCCGCCGCGTGCAGCATCGCCGCGGCCACCGGGTCGGCGCCCAGGGTCAGGCCGCCCACCGCGTCGAACTCCAGGTCCGCGGCCGCGTCCAGCATCACCTTGCCGACCAGCGGGGCCGCCTCCGCGTCCAGGGTGATCCGGCGGAGGTCGACGTAGTAGTCGGCCTCCCGGCCCGAGGAGAGGGTGACCTTGCCGTGCACGACGGCCTTGTCCTTGATCTGCGCCAGCAGGGCGTCCCGGTCGTTGCTCATGGTCAGCGATTTTACGGGCCGCCCGGCCCGGTCAGCGCCGCCGCAGGGCGCGGACCAGCACCACCGCGCCGCCGAGCAGCGCCACCCCGCCGCCGATCACCCACGGCAGCGCGCTGCGCTCGCCGCCCGCACCCGGCACCAGGGCCGGCTCGCCGCCCCAGCGGGTGGCCGCCCGGGCCCGCGCGCTGTGCGCCGGCGGGGCGGGCGCGTACCGGCCGTGCGGCGGGGCGTGGTCCACCTCCTCGGCGGAGCGGCCGACGATGCTGCGCCGCACCGGGGCGCTCTCCTGCTCGAACGCCGCGTCCGGGCGCGGCACCGGAACCGGCTCGGGCAGGTCGTCCTCGCTGAACGCGATCAGGTCCGACAGGTCGTCGTCCAGGTCCGGGCCCTGCGCCCGCTCGTCCAGGAACACCACGGTCGCGCCGTCCGCCGGGTCCTCCTCGGCGTCCTCGCCGGGCCCGGACAGCTCGGCCACCAGGGCCGCCACCGCCCGGTCGATCAGCCGGCGGCCGGCCGTCTCCAGCACCGGGCCGTCGAAACCGGCCAGTCGGCCGGAGGCGGTCAGCGAGGTCGTGAAGCACACCGCGGTCTCGCCCGGCCGCTCCCGCAGGGTGACCCGCAGCTCGGCGGTCACCGGGGCCGCGCCGCGGATCTCCTCGCCGGTCAGCCGCAGCTCCAGCGCGTCGTCCTGCCAGCCGCCCACGGACAGCCGGCCGGCGAAGGTGATGGTGGAGCCGGCGATCCGGATCCTGAGCCGGCTGTCCGCCGCCGAGGGTGCGGACGTGGACGCGACCGCGCTCAGCCCCGGCACGCAGCGGGCCACCAGCTCGCGGTCCACCAGCGCCTCCCGGACCACCTCGGCGGGCACCGGGACGACAACCTCATGCTCCATACCGGCGAGCCTACCGACCGGCCGCCGCCGTGCCGAGCCCCGCACCCGAAGCCGGGCCGGGAGTGCCGCGAACGGGCGCACGGCGGGCGGTCGTTCGCCGGAACGGGGGCGGCCGGACGGAGACCGGTCAGGGGCCGATCAGCGAGTGCGGCGGGGGCAGCGGCGACGGCCGGCGGGCGGACAGCCGGGCCGCCGTGCCGCGCAGCGCGTCGACGGTGAGCGAACGCGGCGCCGGCGCGTCCGCGGCCAGCGCCAGCGCGGGGGCGTCGTGTCCGGCCAGCAGGAACGCCGGGGCGGGCCCGGCCTGCCCGCAGTCCTCGGCGGCCGGGGCGACGCCCTGGTACGGGACGGCGTCCAGCCCGGCGGCGGCCAGCCCCGCCTCGGAGCTCCACAGCACGCCGTCCGGGGCGCCGCCGCGCACCGCCAGTCGGCCGTCCGGGGCGAGCCGCCGGGCGGCCAGGCCGTAGAACTCGCGCGAGCGGTACTTGCCGTGCGCGGCCTCGTCGTCCAGGTCGGAGACGATCACGTCGAACTGCCCGGCGGTCCTGCGCAGCCAGCCCATCGGCTCGGCGGTCACCAGCCGCACCCGGGGGTCGTCCCAGGCGTGCTCGGTCAGCGCGTCGTAGGCGTCGTCCCGGCGGGCCAGCGCGGACAGCTCCGGGTCGCGCTCGACCACCAGCACGCTGCGCACCGCCGGGTGCCGCAGCACCTCGCGCAGGGCCAGGCCGTCGCCGCCGAGCACCAGTACCCGGGAGCTGGGGCCGTCGCCGAGCGCGGGGCGGACCAGCGCCTCGTGGTCGCGGTACTCGTCGGGGCCGCAGACCGCGAGCCGGCCGTCCAGGAAGAGCTTCAGCGGCGGCGGGGTGCGCTGCTCGGCGCCGGCCGGGCCGCCGGTGAGGACGATCTCCTGGTAGCGGCTCTGCGCGACGAACCGGATCGGCCCGCCGTACAGGGCGTGCCGGGCCGTGCGCTCGATCGCGCCGGTGCAGGCGGCGGCCAGCGCGAGGACGGCGAGCACCAGGCCGCAGCCGGTCCACAGCAGCAGCCGGGCGCGGGGGGTGGGTTCGGCGCGGAACAGCCAGAGCACCACCACCGCCCCGGCGACCGCGTTGACGGCGCCGGTCACCAGCGCGCCGGCGGCCTGCCCGAGCGCGGGCAGCAGGACGAACGGGAAGGCCAGGCCGCCGATCAGCGCCCCCACGTAGTCGGCGGCGAACAGGTCGGCGACGGCCCGGCCGGCGTGCTCCCGGCGGATCCGCTGGATCAGCGTCATCAGCAGCGGGATCTCGGCGCCGATCAGCAGGCCGATCAGTACGGTGGCGGCGACCAGCGCGATCAGCGTGGCGTGCGGCTGGCGCAGCCACGCCCAGCCGCAGTACAGGGCGAGCGCGGACAGGCCGCCGGTCAGCGACAGCGCGTACTCGACCAGGGCGAAGGAGGTGGCCGGGCGGCGGGTGAGGCCCTTGGCGAGCAGCGAGCCGACGCCCATCGCGAAGACCATCACGGAGAGCACCACGGAGGTCTGGGTGACCGAGTCGCCGAGCAGGTAGCCGCCGAGCGCGACCAGTTCGAGTTCGTACACCAGGCCACAGGCCGCGCAGACGAACGCGGCCAGCAGCACCAGGATCCGGGCCGGTCGGGCGGGCAGGGCGAGCGGTATGGCGCCGCCGGCCCGGACCGCGCCGCCGAGGCCCGCGGTGCGGGGGGCGGTGGTGGGCCGGTGCTCGGCCGTCTGCGGGGGAGCGGGGGCGTCCGGAGCCGGCTGCGCGGACCGTCCGACCGGATGGTTGATCATGAAGGGAACGCTAGGCGAGAGCCCGGGCGAATGGCTGCGCCCAATCGGGGGACAGCAGGCGGCGTCCGGTTGACGCCGGTCACCACTCTGCCTGCGGCTCCGGACCGTTGTGGCGGGCGCTGCCGCGGCCGCTGTGCCCGCCGTGCCCGACCCGGCCCCCCTGGGCGTCGACGGTGCGGCGCAGCGAGAGCGAGGAGCGGGTGCACACCAGCCGGCCCTCCTGCGGGTAGGCGTGCCAGGTGCGCCAGTGCACCCGGCGGTCCCCGCAGTGGGCGACCAGGGCGGTGAACGCGCTCGGGTCGCCGGGGAAGATCCCGGCCAGCGCCCGCGGGTGCCCCTCGACCAGGGCCAGCAACTCCTGGGCGCGGGCCGCGAACACGTGCGGCGGGAGCTCCTCGATCCGGGCGGCGAACTCGTACTCCCAGCCGGCCACCTGCTCGGCGACCCGGGCCGGCAGCGGCGTGCGGCGGCCGGGCAGGCAGGCCACCGTCTCCAGGCAGTCGCCGGGCCCGGCCGCCAGGACGACCTGGTGGGAGGCGCCCAGCAGCCGCAGCTGGAGGGTGCCGCCGAAGGCGTCGGAACGGCCGGTCCCGTCGTCGAGCCCGATGTCGCGGACCGCCAGTGCGGGCAGCGGCTCGCCGCCCAGCTGCCAGGCCAGGTCGCCGGCGCGGGTGTCCGTGTAGGAGGTCTGCAGGGTGGTGAGCATGCTCGGCTCCGCGTTTCAGCTCCGTACGCGCCCCTTCGGCCGGAGTCCACTCCTCGTGCGCGAGGCTGTTCGAGACTGTCCGATCCGGGGCGCGGCCGACCGTGGAAGGAGGGATTCCGGCTGGAGATTCAGCAGCAGAGAAGCACGAATTCTCCGGGTCCGTCAGGGATTTACCCATGTTTGGCACTCATTCACCGCTCTGAGGCCTGTGCCCGACTGGGTGTGATCGGTCCCGGGTTGCACTCTGTCCGGCGAGCGCTGCCACGCCCGTCGCGTGCGCCGTGCACTCCTGGAGCGATTGCGGGGCGAACGGCCTTCGGACATGCCGGGGCGCCCGGCGGCGGTCCCCGGCCACCGGGCGCCCCGGCTGCAGCGTCCGCTCCGGCCGCTACAGGCGGTGCAGCCGCTCGACGGCCTCCCGCAGCACCGACTCCCGCTTGCAGAACGCGAACCGCACCTGGGCGAGGCCGATTTCGGTGCGGTCGTAGAAGACCGCGTTGGGAATGGCCACCACGCCGCATCGCGCGGGCAGCGCACGGCAGAATTCGATTCCGTCCTTCTCGCCGAGCGGAGTGATGTCGGTGGTGATGAAATACGTCCCCTGCGGCTCGAACACCCGGAACCCGGCCTCGGTCAGACCGGCCGCCAGCAGGTCGCGCTTGCGGTGCAACTCGGCGCGGAACTCCGCGAAGTACGCGTCGGGCAGCCGCAGCGCCTCGGCGACCGCGTACTGGAACGGGCCGGCTGAGACATACGTCAGGTACTGCTTGGCGGTGCGGACCGCGGCGACCAGTTCGGGGGCGCCGGTGACCCAGCCGACCTTCCAGCCGGTGAACGAGAAGGTCTTGCCGGCCGAGGAGATCGCGACGGTGCGCTCGCGCATCCCGGGCAGGGCGGCCAGCGGATGGTGCGCGCCGTCGAACACCAGGTGCTCGTAGACCTCGTCGGTGATCACCAACAGGTCGTGCTCGACCGCCAGTTCGGCGATCGCGGCGAGCTCCTCGGGGGTCAGCACGGTGCCGGTCGGGTTGTGCGGGGTGTTGATCAGCAGCAGCCGGGTGCGCGGGGTGATCAGTGAACGCAGCTCGTCCAGGTCGGGCCGGAACGCGGGTTGACGGAGCGTCAGCGGAACCCGCACCGCGCCGGCCATCGCGATGCAGGCCGCGTAGGAGTCGTAGAACGGCTCGAACGCGATCACCTCGTCGCCGGGTTCCAGCAGGGCGAGCAGCGCGGCGGCGATGGCCTCGGTGGCGCCCGCGGTGACCAGCACCTCCCGGTCGGGGTCGTACGTCAGCCCGTGGAAGCGCTGCTGGTGCTCGGCGATCGCCTCCCGCAGTTCCGGCACGCCCGGCCCGGGCGGGTACTGGTTGCCGCGCCCCTCGCGCAGCGCCCGCACCGCCGCCTCCCGGACCTCCTGGGGCCCGTCCGTGTCGGGGAACCCCTGCCCGAGGTTGATCGAGCCGGTGGCGGTGGCCAGGGCGGACATCTCCGCGAAGATCGTCGTGCCCATGCCCGCCAGCCGGCGGTTCAGCAGTGGCCTAGCACCCATTGCGGCTCCTCGCAGCTCGTGTTCGGCCAATCCTCCGACGGCTGCGGGCCGCGGACAAGCTTCGGTCGGCGGGAGCGTGGTCATCCCGGTGGCGGAGACCGGTGCGCGTCGACTTGCGGGGGTATGGCGCGCTCGATTGTCTGATCGTACGTCAAAGGGCGTGCTCAATCGGCATGTCCGCCGGTCGGGGGGATACTTCGGGAGCCACTGTGCGTGCACGAATCCTGTCCGCTGCGGCTGCGGCCGCCGCCCTCGCTCTGGCCCAGCCGGGCCTCGCCCTCGCGGAGGAGGAGGGCGACGATCCCAGCACCACCGTCACGTTCGTCGTCACCTCCGGGGCGCTGACGCTGTCGGTGCCGGCCTCCGCCGCCCTCGGGTCGGGAGCGCCCGGCACCTCGATCGGCGCGCCGATCGGCCCCTGCACCGTCGTCGACAACCGGGCCCTGCTGTCGGCGAGCTGGACGGTGACCGCGGCGGAGACGGACTTCGTCAACGGCCCGTCGACGATTCCCGCCACCGACGCCACCTACACGGTCGGGTCGGTGACCACCACCGGCACCATCACCGTCACGTCGACCAACGTGACGCTGAGCAATTCCGCGCAGACGGTGCTCACCGGGAGCGCCGGGGTCGGGGACAACACCGCGACCTGGGACCCGACTGTCACGGTCAGCGTGCCCGCCAGTGCCGTCAGCGGGCTCTACACCGGCACGCTGACCCAGTCCGTTGCCTGACGTGGTGAGGGGTGCGCGCCGGTCCTGGGCGGTGCTGACGGTGCTGGCCGTGGTGTACGCGGTCGGGGTGGGACCGGCGACGGCGGACGGGATGGGCGGGCCCTCCGCGGTGCCGGGCGTCACGGAGCACGAGCACGAGGCGCACGAGCACGAGACGCCGTCCCCGGAGCCGAGTCCGACGGCGCAGACCATCGGCATCAAGCTGCTCGACGCGCCGGAGAACCGCCGGGACGACCCCCGGGCGCAGGCGTACATTGTCGACCACCTCGCGCCCGGCTCGACCATCGAGCGGCGGGTGGAGGTCGTCAACGAGTCGTCCGCGCCGATGCACGTCGACGTCTACGCCGCGGCGGCCGCCATCGTGAAGGGGCAGTTCGCCTTCGCGGCGGACCGCGCCGCGAACGAGCTGACCGGCTGGACGTCGCTGGACGCCTCGGGGCTCGACCTGGCGGCCCACGGGACGGCGAAGGTCCGGGCCACGATCCGGGTGCCCAAGGAAGCCGCCGCCGGCGAGCGGTACGGCGTGGTCTGGGCGCAGACGAGTTCGCCGGCGGACCGCCGGCACAACCTGGCGATCACGGGCCGGGTGGGCGTCCGGATGTACCTGGACGTCGGCCCGGGCGGCGAGCCGGCCTCCGACTTCGAGATCGAGCAGCTCTCGCCCGCCCGGGGCCGCGACGGGCGGGCCGAACTGCACGCCCGGATCCACAACACGGGGGGACGCGCCCTGGACATCAACGGGGTGGTCTCGCTGTCCGACGGACCGGGCGGACTGCGCGCCGGACCCTTCACGGCGAAGACCGGCACCACGCTGGCCCCGGGCGACCGCGCCGAGGCGGTCGTCCCGCTGGACTCCCGGCTGCCGGACGGCCAATGGAACGTGGAACTGACGCTCAGGAGCGGACTGGTCGAGCACACCGCGCGGGCCGCCGCCACGTTCCCGACGACGCCCGGCGGCGCCGGGGCGGTGACCGCGTCGGCCGCGCAGTCGGAGAGCTACCCCACTCCCGTGGTCGCGGGGCTGTCGGCGCTCGTCCTCGCCGCGGGGAGCTTCCTGTTCCTCAGGTCCCACCGGCGGCGGCACCGCTGACGACCCGTTCGGTCGCAGGGCACGCCCCAGGGCCGCGGAAGCGCCGGACACCGTCCGGCGGGTCCGCGGCCCTCGCCCGCTCCTGGCCCAAACGGATCGTTCACCCGCGGAGGCTGGTCTAGTCTGCCGCCACAGGGGTGATCCTCGTTCGGGGATCCGCGGGCCGGGGGGAACCGGGCCCGCGTGGGGCTATCGGAAGTGAAGCAATGGCGTCCGGAACAGTCGTGTCGTCGTCTCCCGTCCGGCCGCGCGAGGGCGACGGCGATCCACCGGCCGGGTGGCGCGGGATCACCCGGGCGCGGCTGCTGCCGTGGGGCCTGGCCGCCGGGTTCTTCGCGTTCTACGCACTGTTCTGCCTGCGCCGCCACGGGCTGCTCCTGACCACCGGGTACGACCTGGGGATATTCGAGCAGGCGGTGCGCAGCTACGCGCACTTCGAACTGCCCGTCGCCTCGCTGAAGGGCGACGGGTACAACCTGCTCGGCGACCACTTCTCGCCGGTGCTGCTGGCGCTGGCGCCGTTCTACCTGGTGTGGCCGACCGCGAAGACGCTGCTGTTCGCGCAGGCCGCCCTGCTGGCGCTGGCCGTGGTGCCGATCTGCCGTTGGACGCAGCGGGAGCTGGGCGCCGCGGCGGCCGTCGCGGTGGGGATCGGCTACGGGTTCTCCTGGGGCGTAGGCTCGACGATCGGCTTCGACTTCCACGAAGTGGCTTTCGCCGCACCGCTGTTGGCGTTCTCGGCGGTGGCGCTGGCGGAGCGGCGCTGGGTGGCCGCGGCGGCCTGGGCGGCGCCGCTCTGCCTGGTGAAGGAGGACCTCGGCCTGACCGTCGCCGTCATCGGCGGCTTCATCGCCTGGCGCGGGGCGCGGCGGCTCGGGGCGGCGACGGCGCTGTTCGGCGTGCTGGCCAGCGCGCTGGAGTTCCTGGTGCTGCTGCCGGCCATGAGCCCCAGCCACGCCTACAACTACTGGGACAACCTGGAGGCCGCCCCGGGGACCGAGCCGAGCCTGCTGGAGCGGGTGTTGGCGGTGCCAGGGCACCTGCTCACGGCCACCGTCCAGGGGCAGCTGCTGTTCTTCCTGCTGATCCCGACCCTGCTGCTGGCGCTGCGCTCGCCGCTGTTCCTGGTCGCCGTCCCGACGCTGGCCTGGCGGCTGCTCAGCAAGAACGAGATGTACTGGGGCACCCGCTACCACTACAGCGTGGTGCTGATGCCGATCGTGTTCGTCGCGTTCGTCGACGGGCTGATCCGGCTGCGTGCCGCGAAGCCGCACTGGGGCCGCTGGGCGACGACGCCGTTCCTGTGCGGCAGCGTGCTGGTCACCGCGGTGTTGTTCCCGTTCTTCCCGATGGCGTCAGCGGCCGACGCGGGCTTCTGGCGGGATTCCGCGCACGTGCGGACGGTGCAGTCGGTGCTGGCCGACATACCGTCCGGCGCGAAGGTCGCGGCCGGCAACCGGCTGGTGCCCCAACTGACCGGCCGCTGCACGGTGTTCGAGTTCGGCTGGCCCAAGGACTGGCGCACCGCGGAGTGGGTGGTGGTGGACACCCGGAACCCGATGGGGTGGCCGCTGAACGGGGCGCAGGAGGCCGAGGAGATCGCGAAGCTGCGGGCGGAGGGCTTCCGGACGGTGCGCGAGGACGAGGGGGTCCTGCTGCTGCGCGCGCCGTCGTCCGAGGGCCGGTAGCGCCGGGCACGCGGAAGGGCCCGCCCACCGATCCGGTGGGCGGGCCCTTCTGACGGTTCGTCGGAGGCTCAGGCCTCGTCGGCCGGGCCGTCCTCGCCGTCGGTGGCGTCCTCGACCTGCTCCTGCAGGCCCAGGCGCTCGACCATCCACTGCTCGAAGCCGACCGCGGCCTGCGTCCAGTTGGCGGTGGTGCCGACGAAGTACTCCAGGCTGACGCCGTTGCCGACGATCATCTGGGACTCGCCGATCAGGCGGACCACGCCGTCCTCGTGGGTGTGGGTGTAGACCTTGGGCCACAGGGTCTCGCGGTTCCACTCGTCGATCAGGTCGAGGATCTCGCCCTTCTTCTCCATCGGGAACGCGCGGTCGTAGAAGGCGCGGACCGCGAACAGCTCCTTGTGGTCGCCGCGGAACATGTAGTAGACGCGGAAGTTCTCCCAGGGAGCAGTGAGGTCGCCCTCCTCGTCCACCACGTGCTTGAGCTGCATCTGGTCGAGCAGCTGGGCGACCAGGTTCTGGTCCGGGACGATCACCGGCGGCGGCCCGGCCGGAGCGCCACCGGGCTGTCCGCCCTGCGGCGGCTGCGGCAGGCCGAAGGACGGGATGGACGACGGGTCGATGCTCACGGGGGTGTCCCTTTCACGGTGCACAAGGTCGGCTGCCGATGGGGGGCCGCCTTCTCATACCCCCATCCTGCCTCATTCGGAGCTCCCGGCACAGAGTGACTCGGGGTGCGCCTCGCCTGCTCCCGACCGGCGTGCGGACGTCACTTCACCAGCGAGGGCTTCGGGCCGACGCTGAGCCGGTCGTTCGCCTCGTCCCGGTCGACCAGGACGGTGTCACCGTCGTGGACGCGGCCGGAGAGGATCTCCTTGGCGAGCTGGTCGCCGATCGCGGACTGCACCAGACGGCGCAGCGGGCGGGCGCCGTACGCCGGGTCGTAGCCGGTCAGCGACAGCCAGTCCCGGGCGGCCGGGGTGACGTCCAGGGTGAGCCGGCGCTCGTGCAGGCGGCGGGCCAGCGCGGCGATCTGGAGGTCGACGATCCGGCTGAGCTCCGCGGTGCCCAGCGGGTCGAAGACCACGATGTCGTCCAGCCGGTTGAGGAACTCCGGCTTGAAGGACTGCCGGACGGTCTCCAGCACCAGCTCCTTCTTGCGCTCCTCGGGGGTGGCCGGGTCGACCAGGTAGGCCGAGCCGAGGTTGGAGGTGAGGATCAGGATGGTGTTGCGGAAGTCGACCGTGCGGCCCTGGCCGTCGGTGAGGCGACCGTCGTCCAGCACCTGGAGCAGCACGTCGAACACCTCGGGGTGGGCCTTCTCCACCTCGTCCAGCAGCACGACGCTGTACGGGCGGCGGCGGACCGCTTCGGTGAGCTGGCCGCCCTCCTCGTAGCCGACGTACCCGGGCGGGGCGCCGACCAGGCGGGAGACCGAGTGCTTCTCGCCGTACTCGCTCATGTCGATCCGGACCATCGCCCGCTCGTCGTCGAACAGGAAGTCGGCGAGCGCCTTGGCCAGTTCGGTCTTGCCGACGCCGGTCGGGCCGAGGAACAGGAACGAGCCGGTCGGGCGGTCCGGGTCGGCGATGCCGGAGCGGGTGCGGCGCACCGCGTCGGAGACCGCCTGGACGGCCTCCCGCTGGCCGATCAGGCGTCGGCCCAACTCGTCCTCCATGCGCAGGAGTTTGGCGCTCTCGCCCTCCAGCAGCCGGCCGGCCGGGATGCCCGTCCAGGAGGAGACCACGTCGGCCACGTCGTCCGGGCCGACCTGCTCCTTGACCATGGTGGTGTTCGGCTCGTCCGCCGCGCGGTCCTGGGCCTCCGTCAACTCGCGCTCGGCGGCGGGGATCTCGGCGTACATCAGCTTGGAGGCGCGCTCGAAGTCGCCGTCGCGCTGGGCGCGGTCCAGTGCGCCGCGCAGGTCGTCGAGGCGCTCCTTGAGCTCGCCGACCCGGTTCAGGGACTTCTTCTCCTGCTCCCAGCGGGCGTTGAGGGTGCTCAGCTGCTCCTGCTTGTCGGCGAGGTCGCGGCGGAGCCGGCCGAGCCGCTCGACCGAGGCCGGGTCGGACTCCTTGTCGAGCGCCAGCTCCTCCATCCGCAGCCGGTCCACGGCGCGCTGGAGCTCGTCGATCTCCACCGGGGAGGAGTCGATCTCCATCCGCAGCCGGGACGCCGACTCGTCGACCAGGTCGATCGCCTTGTCGGGCAGGAAGCGGGAGGTGATGTACCGGTTGGACAGGGTGGCGGCGGCGACCAGCGCGGCGTCGGTGATCTCCACCTTGTGGTGCGCCTCGTAACGGCCCTTCAGGCCGCGCAGGATGGCGATGGTGTCCTCGACGGTGGGCTCGCCGACCAGCACCTGCTGGAAGCGGCGCTCCAGGGCCGGGTCCTTCTCGATCCGCTCGCGGTACTCGTCCAGCGTGGTGGCACCGACCATGCGCAGTTCGCCGCGGGCCAGCATCGGCTTGAGCATGTTGCCCGCGTCCATCGAGGAGTCGCCGCCGGCGCCGGCGCCGACCATGGTGTGCAGCTCGTCGATGAAGGTGATCACCTGGCCGTCGGAGTCCTTGATGTCGTTCAGGACGGCCTTCAGGCGCTCCTCGAACTCACCGCGGAACTTGGCGCCGGCGACCATCGCCGCCAGGTCGAGCGAGACCAGGCGCTTGCCGCGCAGCGACTCCGGCACGTCTCCGGCGACGATGCGCTGGGCCAGGCCCTCGACCACGGCGGTCTTGCCGACGCCGGGCTCGCCGATCAGCACCGGGTTGTTCTTGGTGCGGCGGGAGAGCACCTGCACCACCCGGCGGATCTCCTGGTCGCGGCCGATCACCGGGTCGAGCTTGCCGTCCCGGGCGGCCTGGGTGAGGTCGGAGCCGTACTTCTCCAGCGCCTTGTAGGTGCCCTCCGGATCCGGCGAGGTGACCCGGGCGCTGCCCCGGACGTCCTTGAACGCCGCGAGCAGGGCCTTGGCGGTGGCGCCGTGCTGCTTCAGCAGCTCGGCCACCGGGCCGCCCTCGGCGGCCAGGCCGACCAGCAGGTGCTCGGTGGAGACGTACTGGTCGTCCAGGTCGGCGGCGCGCTTGCCGGCCTCCTCCAGCACCGCCAGGGTGTCCCGGGCGAGCTGGGGAGCGGCCACCGTGGAGCCCTGGGCGGCGGGCAGCGCGGCGGCCTGCCGGCGGGCCTCGACGGCGATCGGCGCGGCGTCCGCCGCGACGGCCTTGAGCAGCGGGCGGGCCAGTCCCTCCGGCTGTTCGAGCAGGGCCAGCAGGATGTGCACCGGCTTGACGTCGGGGTTCCCCGCGGCGCCGGCCTGGCGGATGGCGGAGGACAGGGCCTCCTGCGTCTTGCTGGTGAACTTACTGGCGTCCACTGCGGGCGTACCCCTCTCGTCTTCGGGACAGCTCAAGTCTGCTGACTACAGCATGCACTAAGTTGAGTCTATTCCGCTCAACTTTTTTTGGAAGGGTGCCCGGGGTTCGGCCCGCGGGTCAGCCCGAGCAGCAGCCGGGCCGGTCCGGCCGGGCGCTGACCGGCCGGCCAGACCGCGCGCAGCGGCCGCTGCAGGTCCAGGCCGGCCAGCGGGACGGCGACCAGCCGGCGGGTGGCCAGCTCCTCGGTGACCGCCAGTTCGCTCAGGCAGACCGGGCCCGCACCGGTCATCGCCGCGGCCTTCAGCGCCGTCGAGGAGGCCAGCTCCAGCCGGGGCGCGGCCGGCCCGCCGTACGGCGCGAGCGCCTCCTCCAGCACCTCCCGCGTCCCGGAGCCGACCTCGCGCAGCACCAGCGGGGTGGCGGCCAGCTCGGGGCCGGTGACGGGGGTGCGGCGGCGGGCCCAGCGGTGCTCGGGGGAGACCACCACCACCAGCCGGTCCGCGGCGACCACCACGCCGGACAGGCCGGGCGGGGTGGAGGTGCCCTCGACGAACCCGAGGTCGGCCTCGCCGGCCAGCACCCGGGCCGCGACGTCCGCCGAGTTCGCGGTGCGCAGCGTGACGGCCGTGCCGGGGCTGGCCTCGTTCAGCGCGAGCAGCCAGCCGGGCATCAGGTACTCGGCGACGGTCAGGCTGGCCACCACCCGCAGCCGGGCGTCCCGGCGTTCGCGCAGCGCGTCGATCCCGGCGTCCAGTGCCTGGGCGGCCTCCACCACCTGCCGGGCCCACTCGACCACCAGCCGGCCCGCCTCGGTGGGCCGGGAGCCGCGCGGGGAGCGCTCCAGCAGAGCCACCCCGATCTGCCGCTCCATGCCCTTGATCCGGGCGCTGGCGGCGGGCTGGCTGACGCCGAGTTCGGCCGCGGCCCGTCCGACGCTGCCCAGCCGGGCCACCGCGAGCAGCAGCTCCAGGGCGCCGAGTTCGGGGACGTGCGGAGAGAGAGCCATAGGCTCAGGCTATGTCCTCATAGCGGAGGCCTCGCTACCGCCTTCCCGCGGGCGGGAGGACGGTGGGTGCCATGGCAACCCTCCTCGCGCCGCAGACCCGCCCGCACACCGCCGGCTCGCCCGCACTCTCCCGGCTCGGACCGAACTGGTACGCCGCCGTGATGGGCACCGCGATCACCGGCAACGCCGCCGCCGCGCTGCCGATCGACCTGCCGGGCCGGCTCGCCCTGGCCGAGGCGGTGTGGACGCTGTCGCTGCTGCTGCTGGCCGTCCTGCTGGCGGCCCGCGCCGTGCACCTGGTGCGCCACCGCGAGCAGGCCCGCCGGACCCTGCTGGAGGACCCGTCCGCCGCGGTGTTCTACGGCTGCCCGCCGATGGCGCTGCTGGCCGTCGGCTACGGCGCGCTCGCAGTCGGCGGGCCGGTGGTCGGCGAGCCGGCCGGCCTGGCGCTGGACGTGCTGCTGTGGGGCGCCGGGACGCTGTACGCGGTGGCGGTGGCCGCCGGGCTGCCGTACCTGATGATCACCCGGCACCGGCTGTCCGCGCTGGAGGCCAACCCGACCTGGCTGCTGCCGGTGGTCGCCCCGATGGTGGCCGCCGCGCTCGGCCCCGCGCTGGTGCCGCACCTGCCGGAGGGGGTGGCCCGGCAGGCGCTGCTGTACGGGTGCGTGGCGATGTTCGGGGCCAGCCTGCTGGCCACCCTGGTGCTGCTGCCGGTGGTGTTCGGCGGGCTGGTGCACAGCAAGCTGCCCGCGGTGGTGCTCACCCCGTCGCTGTTCCTGGTGCTGGGCCCGCTCGGCCAGTCCACCACCGCCGTCCACCAGTTCGCCGACGCGGTGCCGCTCGCGCTGCCGGCCGCCGGGGAGCAGGGGGCGGCGGTGGCCCGCGGCCTGGCCGAGGTGTACGGGGTCGCGGTGATGGGCTTCGCGCTGCTCTGGCTGGCCGTGGCGCTGGTCGCCAACCTGCGGGCGCTGCGCGCCGGGATGCCGTTCGCGATGACCTGGTGGGCGTTCACCTTCCCGGTCGGCACGCTGGTCACCGGCACGGCCGCGCTGGCCCGGCACACCGGGTTCGGCGGCTTCACCGGGCTGGCCGTCGCACTGTGGCTGCTGCTGTTCACCGCCTGGGCGGTGGCCGCGGGCCGCACCCTGGCGGGACTGCGGGCCGGGCGGCTGCTGTAGCGGCGGGGGAGCGCGCCGGCCGCGGATCGGGGGCGGCGACTCGGCGCGGGCGATTCCGGATCGGCGGATTCGGAAAAGATTCGCCGAATTCTCGGATCCGGCAGTGACATTTCGGCGGCCCATGACGCCACCGCTTGGGCGACCGGCCCGGCGGGTACCGAATGCCTGTTCGGAGAGGGGGGAAATGCTGCGGGATTCAGGATTCCGGTCACTCGATCGAGTGGTTTGTTGCAGGTTCCTGCACTTGCGGGAACCTGCAGCCTGAGACCACTTGTTCGACGTTCCCCGCACTGTGAGGGTGTAGTCACGCCAAGTCGTCCCGGGCCGCCGCAGCCCGGTCGGCGACTTGCTCTTCGCGTGGGGGCGACAGGTGCGTTCGTATCTGCGCTACGGGGGGAAGAGCACCGGTCCGGACGCCATGTGTGGTGATGGCCGACGGACGGGTATCGGTGAGGCGTTGCTGCTCCGCCTCGCCGAAGCGCCTTGACGCTTGGCGTGACACGAGCGGGTCCTCCGGGGCCGGGTGCCCGGCATCCGCCCCGGAGGGACCGCCCGTCCCGCGGGGGCTCCCGCCGTCGAGCCGGACCGCCCTGCTGAGATCATCATCCGCAAGCGGAGGAACACGGCAGGGAGAGCTCGACGTGGCTGCGGACCACCCGACGTCCGACCCGGACGACACACTGCCCGAGGACGACGCCGCCCGGCTGTACCTGGCCATCCTGACCGCCGGCGGTCGCGTCCCGCTGGAGGACCCGGCGCTGCCCGGCTCCGACTTCGCCCCCGAACGCCAACGGGCCCTGCTGGCCCAGCTGGTGGCCGTCGGGCTGGTGCTGCCCAACCGGGCCGACGGCTGCTACGTCGCGGTCAGCCCGCGCGCCGTCGCCGAACGCCTCGGCACCGACCTGCGGGCCCGGGCCACCCGGCTGCTGCTCGACGCCGACCGGCTGCCCGCCGCCCTCGACCCGCTCGCCCGCGCCTACGACGCCGTTCCCCGGCCCGCCGACCGGGCCCGGCAGGCGGTCTACGTGGACGGCCAGGAGAGCATCCGGCTGCGGATCGCCCAGCTGGTCTCCGACTGCCGGCTCGAACTGCTCAGCGCCCAGCCCGGCCTGCGCCCGCCCGCCGTCCTCGAACTCGCCCACACCCAGGACCAGTTGATGCTCCGCCGGGGCGGCACCATGCGCACCCTCTACCAGCCGGTCGCGCTCACCGAGGACAGCGCCGTCCGGCACGCCACCGCGATGGCCGAGCAGGGCGCCCAACTGCGCGTCCTGGACGAGCCGTTCCTGCGCATGATCGTCATCGACCGGCGGATCGCCGTGATCCCCGCCGCCGACGACCACAGCCGCGCCGCATTCGTCGAGGACCCCGCCGCCATCGCCTACCTGGTGGCCGGCTTCGAACGCGACTGGGCCCGAGCCGACCACGTCCACTGGAACAGCCTCGACGGCCGCACCCTCACCCGCACCGCCACCCACCGGGTCGGCCGGCTGCTCGCCCAGGGCCTCACCCAGCGCGCCGTCGCCACCCGCCTCGGCCTGTCCGAACGCACCGTGGCCGGCCACATCTCCCGGCTGCGCGAACTGCACAACGCCCAGACCCTGTTCCAGCTCGGCTGGTTGATGAGAGGCGGCGGACGTGGCTGACCCCGCGCCCACACCGGTCGGCGACCTCGCCCAGTGCCTCTACCTGGAGATCCTCGACGCCGGCGGCCGGATCGCCACCGAGCGGATCGCCGACCCGCAGCGGCCCGCGCTCGCCGAACTGCTCCGCACCGGCCTGCTGATCTCCGACGGCCTGGACGGCGCCTACCTGGCCGTCGACCCGCGGCTGGTGGCCGAGAGCCTCGGCACCGAGATGAACACCGAGGCCGCCCGCCTGCTCAACCGCGCCGAATGCCTGCCCGGCCGCCTCGACCCGCTGATCACCGCCTACGAGAACGTCCGCCACCCGATCGAACCCGCCGTCTGCGACGTCCAGGTGATCGGCCGCGAGCAGGTCCGCCGGCGGATCGCCCAGCTCGCCGCCGACTGCTGCGAGGAGACCCTCACCGCCCAGCCCGGCGAGCTCCTCCCCAGCGTCCTGGAGACCTCGCTCCACCAGGAGCTCCCGATGCTGCGGCGCGGCTGCCGGATCCGCACCCTGTACCGGCCCGGCGTGCTCGCCGAACCCTCCGCGATCCGCTACGCCGCCGCCCTCACCGAGGCCGGCGGCGAGGTCCGGCTGCTCGACGAGCCGTTCCAGCGCGCCCTGGTCTTCGACCGCACCGCCGCCGTCGTCCCCGCCGCGGAGGACCACAGCCGGGCCGCGCTGATCCTCGACCCCGCCACCGTCGCGACGATCGTGGCCGGCTTCGAACGCGACTGGGCCCGGGCCGAACGCGTCCGCTGGGACCTGCTGCTCGACACCGCCCCCGCCCGCACCGCCGCCGACCGGGTCGGCCGGCTGCTCGCCCAGGGCCTCACCCAGCGCGCCGTCGCCACCCGCCTCGGCCTGTCCGAGCGCACCGTGGCCGGCCACATCTCCCGACTGCGCGAACAGCACGGCGCCGACACCCTGTTCCAGCTCGGCTGGCTGATGCGCGGAGGCGAGGACCGTGACTGAGCCGGACGCCGTCCCCCCGACCGAGGCCGAGAAGGCGCTCTACCTCGCCGTCCTGCGGGCCGGCCGGGTCTCGCTGCGCGAGGCGATGGAACAGGACGCCGCCGCGGCCGCCCGGCTGCTGGAACTGGGACTGCTGGAGCACTACCTGGTCGGCGGCTGGGTGACGGCCGTCAACCCGCGCACGATCGGCAACCGGCTCGGCACCGCCCTGCGCGAGCACGCCACCGGCCTGCTCGCCCGGGCCGAACGGACGGCGGCCGACTTCGACGAACTGGCCGAGTCCTACGACGCGGCGCAGCGGCGCACCGAACCGGGCGCCGGGATCGCCCACCTGACCAGCGTCCAGCAGATCCGGCAGCGGCTGCTGCAGATCGAGGCCGGCTACCACGAGGAGGCCCTGGCCGCCCAGCCCGGCCCGCGCGCCGCCGAGTACCTGGAGGACAACTCCCGGCTGCGCAGGGCGCTGGCCCGCGGCGCCGTCGTCGACGTCCTCTACCAGCCGCTCACCCGGCACACCCCGCACACCGTCGCCTACGCCTCCGACGCCACCGACTGGGGCGTCCGCCTGCGGGTCCTGGACGAGCCCTTCGCCCGGATGATGGTCTTCGACCGGCGGGTGGCGGTGATCTCCGCGTCCACCGAGACCCTCGCCGCCGCGTTCATCGAGGACCGCGCCGTGGTCGACCACCTGGTCGCCGTGTTCCGGCGCGACTGGGCCCGCGCCGTCCGGGTCCCCTGGCACGACCTGACGGGCCGGCAGATCCCGGAGACCCCCCGCCGGGTCGGCGAACTGCTCGCCACCGGCCTCACCCAGCGCGCCGTCGCCTCCCGGCTCGGCCTGTCCGAACGCACCGTCGCCGCCCACATCGCCCGGCTGCGCGAGCGCTACGACGCCGAGACGCTGTTCCAGCTCGGCTGGCTGATGCGGGACGGCGCCCGGTGAAGGACCGACTGCCGGACGAGAGCGAGCGGGCGCTGTACCGCCAAGTGATGGAGCAGGGCGGGCGGGTGATGTTCCGTGAGGCGATGCAGCAGAACGCCGCCGCCACCCTCCGGCTGATCGAACTCGGCCTGCTGATCCACCACGACGTCGACGAGTCGCTGAGCGCCGTCAACCCCCGCTCGGTGGCCGACCGGCTGAGCGCCGACCTGCGCGACGCGGCCATCCGCAAGCTGGCGCGCTCGCAGCGGGCCTCGGCTCAGCTGGAGGACCTGGTGCACGCCTACGACCAGGCCCCGCGCCGCCCCGACCGGGCGCACGCGGTGGAGCGGGTGCACGACCGGCTGCAGATCCGGCACCGGATCACCCAGCTCGAGTCCGAGATGCACGAGGAGACCCTGGCCGCCCAGCCCGGCGGCGCCCGCCCGGTCGGCCAGATGCAGCAGGCCCTGAAGCGCTCGCTGGCGTTCCTCGCCCGCGGCATCGGCATCCGCACCCTCTACCAGCCGGGCGCGCTCGCCGACCCGCCCACCGTCGACTACGCGGCCACGCTCGCGTCCGGCGGCGAGCGGATCCGGGTCCTGGACGAGCCGTTCCGGCGGATGCTGATCTTCGACCGGCGGATCGCGATCATCACCGCCTCGCCGGACAACAACCAGGCCGCCTTCGTCGAGGACCCCGCCGTGCTGGCCACCCTGATCGACCTGTTCGAGCGGGACTGGGCGCGCGCCACCCGGATCGACTGGCACGCGCTGGCCGGCCGCCCGCGCGGCACCGGCGTCCCCAAGGAGGTCGGCGCCCTGCTCGCCCAGGGCCTCACCCAGCGCGCCATCGCCTCCCGGCTCGGCCTGTCCGAGCGGACGGTGGCCGCCCACATCGCCCGGCTGCGCGAGCTCTACGATGCGGAGACCCTGTTCCAGCTCGGCTGGCAGCTGCGCGGAGCGCCGGAATGACCGATCGGAACCGACCGCCCGGGCGCCGTCCCGGGGCGGCCCGGAAGGAGTGGGACCAGTGAGCGAGTCGACCGGAGCCGCCCTGCCGACCGAGTCCGAACGACGGCTCTACCAGCGGATCCTGGACCAGGGCGGCCGGGTGGACTTCCGCGAGGCGGTGGAACAGGACCCGGCGGGCGTGCTGCGACTGCTGGAGCTCGGCCTGCTGGCGCACGACGGGGCCGACCAGTCGCTGACGGCCGTCAACCCGCGCACCGTCGGCGACCGGATCAGCGCCGACCTCCGCGCCGAGGGCACCCGGATGCTGCTGCGCGCCGAGGAGATGCCCGTCCTGCTGGAGGACCTCACCCACGCCTACGACGCCACCCCGCGCCGCGCGGACCGCTCCAGCGTGGTCCAGCACGTCGACCGGACCGACCGGATCCGGGAGCGGGTGCGGCAGCTGGAGAACGAGGCGGCGGAGGAGGTGCTGGCCCTGCAGCCCGGCGGGGTGTTCCCGGGCGACCACCAGGCCGACTCCCTGGAGCGGGTCCGCTGCTTCCTGAGCGGCGGCGCCGTGCTGCACACGGTCTACGAGCCCGCCGCGCTGCTCGACGAGACCACGGTCCGCTGGGCCGAGGCCGTCACCGGCTGGGGCGGCCGGTTCCGGACGCTGAGCGAGCCGTTCAGCCGGATGACCATCTTCGACCGCCGGATCGCCGTCGTCCCGGCGTCGGCGGACAACTCCAGCGCCGCGGTGGTCGAGGACCCGGCAGTGGTCTCGTTCCTGGTCGCCGCCTTCGAACGGGACTGGGAGCGGGCCGAGCGGGTCCGCTGGCGCTCGGCCGACCGCGAGGGCGAGAGCGTCGTCCCGGTCCACGAGCAGGTCGGCCGGCTGCTCGCCCAAGGGCTGACGCAGCGTTCGATCGCCACCCGCCTCGGCCTGTCCGAACGGACCGTGGCGGGCCACATCTCCCGGCTCCGCGAGCTGCACGACGCGGAGACCCTGTTCCAACTCGGCTGGCAGATGCGGGGATCCGAGGACCCCGCGGCGGCGGGCTGACGGCAGGTCAGCCGGTGGCGATCTCGGGGGACCAGAAGCCGTAGGGGCCGGTGTGCTCGCGGCGCGGCCGCGGGAACTGCTCGCCCGGCGCGGTCCAGAAGCCGCTGCGCAGCGACAGCGCCATGCCGGCCCAGTCCAGCGCGGTCTCCACGGTGTGGTGCAGCGCCTCCTGCGACCAGGTGTCGTCGAACACCAGCGGCAGCACGGGGGAGACCTGCTCGATGGTGGCGATCAGCGGGTTGTGGGTGATCGCCTCGTCCACCAGCATCACGATCGGCTTGCGCAGCGCCGAGGCCCAGCCCAGCTCCAGGCTCACGCCGGCCGACAGCGGGGCGCCGACGTACGCGAACACCAGGTCCGCGCTCTGCATCGCCCGGAAGTCCGAGGGCACCCGCTGCTCCGGCGCCCGACCGGCCACCGTCCACGCGTCGCTGTGGTGGGCGCTGTACACCGCGGCTCCGCTGCGCAGCAGCGTGCTCCGCAGCGTGGTCAGTCTGGTGCGGCTGGCCAGCGTCACCACGCTGTCCGCCGGCCCGGTCAGCCGCATCAGGGGCGCGGCGAGGAAGACCCGTGCGCGCCGCCCCTCAGAGGCCTGGTACTGCAGGTGGGGCTCACTCATGTCGACTCCGGGTGTGGTGATTCGGCCGGCTCGGCCCGGATGATCCTGTCCGGTGGACGCGGTACAGGCCCGAAGACTGCCGCACTTCGGGGTCGAGCGGGCCGACGTGGAACTCGCTGATCATGCCGCTTTGGCTACGACTAGCTGATCGTCCATCTCCGAGCGTCAGGGAGTCCACTGGCGCATGGTGGCATCTGACTGCCTGGCGGATAGATGACACCTCTATCCATCATCCGGACTTCTAAGCGCCGACATGCACATTTCATGGCCCGGGGGGAGTCTGCCAACCCCGGTAGGTGACGGCGGGGCGGTTGATGAGTAATCATATGGTGCCAATTGATGCGAACATCGATCGGGGGACGATGCTCGCTATGGATTTGTCCGAAAGGGGTGATTTTGTGCTGAAGGCCCGCCGTATCCTGATCTCGACGCTCCTCCTGGGCATCACCGTGTTCCTCGGAGCCGGCCCGGCGAGTGCGGACTCTCACTGGTTTGCGTCCCAGACCCCCAGCCAGGTGGTCTCCTTCGACAGCTACTGGTAGAGCCCTGAAGCGTGGGACGGAGGGGCCGTCGGCGTCTAGGCTGTCGGCCCCTCCGTTTGCGCCAGTTTCCAGCCCAGTTGGAAAAGCGTGTCGACCCCGTACTCCTCGCGCATTTCGGCGATGTGTCGGGCCAGCGTTCGTTCACTGAGGCCCAGACGTCTGGCGATCGTTCGGTGCGCGATCCCTTCCAGCAGCATCCGTACGATCTGCCGGCGCATTCTCGTGACCACCTGGGGTGGAATCCCGTGGTCGCCGGTGAACGGAATCGCCCGTTCCCATTGGCTGTTGAACACCCCGACGATGTAGTCGATGACGGACTCGTCCCGGATGAACGCCGCCCGATCGCGGTTCTGCTCGTCCCCCACGGTGATGACGGCGACTTTGCGATCGATCACGATGAGCTTGGTGAAGGCCTCGTCGAGCGTCCTGACCTGGCATCCTTCCTGGGTGACCGCCTGGACGTAACTGACCGTCGGGTTCGAATAGCGGGCGCTGGGCTGATAGATCGTCCGGATCGTGCCGCCGCGTTCCACGAATTTCAGATCGCGGGCGATCGCAATTTTCAGCGCGTCCTCCCCGCGGCCGCCGCCGGGTTGCGCGGTGAGCATTTCCTCCGAGCCGTTGGCCATGGTCGTCGCCAGCTGCTGGTTGATGTTTCCGCGACCCTGGACGTAGGCGATGGAACCTCCGGACACCGGGTGGCTGACGTAGGTCTGATATTCCCGGTGCAGGTCCTGCAGGGTGTGGTGGAGCGAGACCGAGCGCCGGAGTATTTCGCCGGCTTCCCGTTGGAACTCCAGCGCCAGTGATTCCGCCAGTTGTTGGGGATCCTTCACGGCGTAGGTGCCGGAGGGTCCCACCTCCGACTGGAGCAGACCGAGAGCGAGCAACTCCTGCAAGGGGCCGTCGATTTGATCGGACGACAAGGCGTCGGCTTCGCACTCGGTCAGTCGGCCTCCGGTCTGCACGGCGCGGACGTAGAGGGACCTGGCCTCCGGTGACAGGGCCGGGGCGCCGGCACTGCTCCTCTGCTCAGTACTCATGTCCATGACTCCTCGCCTGAGCTGGGGGCTTCTGGCAGTTCGGGGGCGTCTTCCGGCCCGCATCATAGAGCGAAGGGCGCTCGGTTCCCCCGAATTACGGATCGATACGGGTCGGAAGCCTGTCCTCATCAAGACTCTGACAGCACACCGAAACCGCCGACACCCCCCGGTGGGAAGGAATGTCGACGGTTCCTGGTCGGGTCGGGTCAGCGCTTGGGGCGCCAGACCACCAGTGCGCTGGACTGCTGGACCTGCTGGTAGGGCACCAGGTCACGGCGGTAGGAGGCGTGCACGGCGGCCTCCCGCTGCTGGAGCGTGGCGGCGGCGCCCTCCAGGGCGTCGACCAGCTCGGAGACCCTGGACTGCAGGGCAGCGACCTGGTTCTCCAGTTCGATGATCCGCTTGATGCCCGCCAGGTTGATGCCCTCGTCCTGGGAGAGCCGCTGGACCTCGCGCAGCTGCTGGATGTCGCGCGCGGAGTAGCGGCGGCCGCGCCCGGCGGTGCGGTCGGGGCAGACCAGGCCGAGCCGGTCGTACTGGCGCAGCGTCTGCGGGTGCAGGCCGGAGAGTTCGGCGGCGACCGAGATCACGTAGACCGGGGTGTCCTCGGTGAGGACGTACGTCGGCGGGCCGGCGGGGCGGGTGCGGCCGCCGCCGCCGGGCAGGCCCTCGCCGATGCCGGAGCCGATCCGGCCCTCGTTGCCGTGCGGGCTGTCGGGGTGGGGACTCATCGGGGTCTCACGCTCCCTCTGCCGCCTTGAACAGGGCGGCTCGCGGGTCGTCCGAGGCGGTGGCCTCGCGGTACTGCTCCAGTGCGCTCAGGGCGTCTCCGCTGACCACTTTGGGCACGGCGACCTCGACGGTGACCAGCAGATCGCCACGGGTGCCGTCCTTGCGGGTGGCGCCCTTGCCGCGGGCCCGCATGGTCAGGCCGTTGGCGCTGCCCGGGGGCAGCTTGAGCTTCACGGCCGGGCCGTTCAGGGTCGGCACCTCGATGGTGCCGCCGAGCGCGGCCTCGGGGAAGCTGACCGGCACCGTCACGGTGAGGTTGTCACCCTTGCGTCCGAACACCGGGTGCGGGTCGACGTGCACGGTGACGTACAGGTCGCCGGGCTGGCCGCCGCGCTCGCCCTGGGCGCCCTTGCCCTTGAGCCGGATGCGCTGGCTGTCCTGCACACCGGCCGGGATGCGGACCTGCATGGTGCGGGCCGAGGAGGCCCGGCCGCTGCCGTGGCAGACGGTGCACGGGTCGTCGACGATCATGCCGCGGCCCTTGCAGTCCCGGCACGGCTCGGAGAGCGCGAAGGCGCCCTGGCCGCGGCTGACGGTGCCCGCGCCGACGCAGGTCGGGCAGACCCGGGGGGTGGTGCCGGTCTTGGCGCCGGTGCCGGCACAGGCCCGGCAGGCGGCCTGGGAGGTCATCCGCAGCGGCACCGTCGCGCCGTCCACGGCCTCCTCGAAGTTGAGGGTGACCTCGGTCTCGACATCCGCGCCGCGGCGCGGCTGCGCGGTCTGCCGGCCGCCGCGGTTGAACAGGCCGCCGAACACGTCGCCGAGCCCGCCGCTTCCGCCGCCCCCGCCGTTGAACAGGTCGCCGAAGTCGAAGCCGCCGGCGCCGCCCGCCCCGCCGGGCCGGAAGCCGCCGCCGGCGAACAGCGAGCGCGCCTCGTCGTACTCCTTGCGACGCTTCTCGTCGGAGAGCACGTCGTACGCCTCGGAGATGTCCTTGAACCGCTCCTCGGCCTTGGCATCGCCCTTGTTGGCGTCCGGATGGAACTCGCGCGCCAGCTTGCGGTACGTCTTCTTGATCTCGGCGGCGGTGGCGTCCTTGGGCACGCCGAGGACCTTGTAGTAGTCCTTCTCCACGTAGTCCTTAGCGCTCATGGCCTTTGACCGCCACCTCCCGTAGTTCTGAAGTCTGTTGGTGAAGAGTGCTGTTGCGAAAGAGCCGGGATACGGCGCTGCGGAGCCGGCCGCCGTACTGGACGACGTACGACTCCGCAGCGCACGGGGACCCTACTCAGCTGTCGGACGAGCCGTCAGCCTTGTCGCCGTCCGGTTCGCCGGTGGTCTGGGCGCCCGGCTGGGGCTCCGCGACCGCGACCATCGCCGGGCGGATGATCCGCTCGCCGATCCGGTACCCGGGCTGGAGGATCTGCACGCAGGTGTCCTCCGTGACGTCCGACGAGTAGCTGTGCATCAGCGCCTCGTGGATGGTCGGGTCGAAGGGCTCGCCCTCCTTGCCGAACTGCTGCAGCCCGAGCTTGGCGACGACCGTCTCCAGCGACTCGGCGACGGACTTGAAGCCGCCCGTCACCTCGCCGTGCTCACGGGCCCGGCCGATGTCGTCCAGCACCGGGATCAGCGATTCCACGATGTTGGAGACCGCGATCTCCCGGACGGTGGCCCGGTCGCGCTCGACCCGCTTGCGGTAGTTCTGGTACTCGGCCTGGAGACGCTGCAGGTCGGCGGTGCGCTCGCCGGCCTCGCGCTTGGCGGCGGCCAGCTCGTCGGCACCCGCGCCTGCGACAGCCTCTTCGGCGGCCTTCAGCACGGCTTCCTCGGCGGCGGAGTCGTCGCCGGGCTGTTCGCCCTGCGGCTTCTCCGTCATGCCGCACCGCCCTTGGGCTTCTCGTCGTCGACGATCTCGGCGTCGACCACGTCGTCGTCCTTGGCGCCGGCCTCGCCGGCACCGGCCGCACCGGTGGCCGCACCCGCGCCGTCGGCCTGCGCGTACAGCGCCGCGCCGAGCTTCTGGGCGGTGGTGGAGACCTTCTCGGTGGCGGTGCGGATGGCCGCCATGTCCTCGCCCTTGAGGGCTTCCTTGAGCTCGCCGATGGCGGTCTCGACCTCGGTCTTGACGTCGGCCGGGAGCTTGTCGGCGTTGTCGGCGATGAACTTCTCGGTCGAGTAGACGAGCTGCTCGCCCTGGTTGCGGGTCTCCACGGCCTCGCGGCGCTTGTGGTCCTCCTCCGCGTAGCGCTCGGCCTCCTCGCGCATGCGGTTGACCTCGTCCTTCGGCAGCGAGGAGCCGCCGGTGACGGTCATCTTCTGCTCCTTGCCGGTGCCGAGGTCCTTCGCGGCCACGTGCATGATGCCGTTGGCGTCGATGTCGAAGGTGACCTCGATCTGCGGCAGGCCGCGGGGGGCCGGCGGCAGGCCGGTCAGCTCGAACATGCCGAGCTTCTTGTTGTACGCCGCGATCTCGCGCTCGCCCTGGTAGACCTGGATCTGCACGGAGGGCTGGTTGTCCTCGGCGGTGGTGAAGATCTCGGAGCGCTTGGTCGGGATCGTGGTGTTGCGCTCGATCAGCTTCGTCATGATGCCGCCCTTGGTCTCGATGCCCAGGGACAGCGGGGTGACGTCGAGCAGCAGGACGTCCTTGACCTCGCCCTTCAGCACACCGGCCTGCAGGGACGCGCCGATGGCGACGACCTCGTCCGGGTTGACGCCCTTGTTGGCGTCCTTGCCGCCGGTCAGCTCCTTGACGAGCTCGGCGACGGCCGGCATGCGGGTCGAGCCACCGACCAGGACCACGTGGTCGATCTCGGACAGCTGGATGCCGGCGTCCTTGATGACGTTGTGGAACGGGACCTTGCAGCGGTCCAGCAGGTCGGCGGTGAGCTGCTGGAACTGCGAGCGGGTGAGCTTCTCGTCCAGGTGCAGCGGGCCCTCGGCGGAGGCCGTGATGTAGGGCAGGTTGATCGAGGTCTCCGAGGAGGAGGACAGCTCGATCTTGGCCTTCTCGGCAGCCTCGCGCAGACGCTGGACGGCCATCTTGTCCTTGGACAGGTCGACGCCGTGGCCGGACTGGAAGACCTTCACCAGGTGGTCGACGACGCGCTGGTCCCAGTCGTCACCGCCGAGGTGGTTGTCGCCGTTGGTGGCCTTGACCTCGACCACGCCGTCGCCGATCTCCAGCAGGGAGACGTCGAAGGTACCGCCACCGAGGTCGAAGACCAGGATGGTCTGGTCGTCCTTGTCCAGGCCGTAGGCCAGGGCGGCGGCGGTCGGCTCGTTGACGATGCGCAGGACGTTGAGGCCCGCGATCTCGCCGGCCTCCTTGGTGGCCTGGCGCTCGGAGTCGTTGAAGTAGGCCGGGACGGTGATGACGGCGTCGGTGACCGTCTCGCCCAGGTAGGCCTCGGCGTCCCGCTTGAGCTTCTGCAGGACGAAGGCGGAGATCTGCTGCGGCGTGAAGTCCTTGCCGTCGATGCCGATCTTCCAGTCGGTGCCCATGTGGCGCTTGACCGAACGGATGGTCCGGTCGACGTTGGTGACCGCCTGGCGCTTGGCGACCTCGCCGACGAGCACCTCGCCGTTCTTGGCGAAGGCGACGACGGACGGCGTGGTCCGAGCGCCCTCGGCGTTGGTGATGACCGTGGGCTCACCGCCCTCAAGAACACTGACGACGGAGTTCGTCGTACCGAGGTCGATGCCGACCGCGCGTGCCATCGTGAATACCTCCGGGGAGAAGTTGAGCAGTACAGGCTCAAGGATGCACGACCGACGCGGAAGCGTCAACAGCTTTGAGTCCTTGTCGCTCAACTTTACTGAGCGCTTATGTCGCGAGCCGTCCGACGTGGGTTTTCGGTGTGCTCCGGACGGGTGAGTCCGGGCATAGTGACTGCCGCCATACCTTGAACATCTTCTGGGTGGGTGTTAACGCGCGGTAATGTCCGGCCCGTCGACCCGGAAAGTTACCGACCAGTACACTCCGGGTAGGACTCGGACCATAGCCGCTGGAGACGGAGAGCCGATGCAGCTAGCAGCGATCGTCATCTCGCTGGTCACCTTTGTGATCGGCACCGCGCTCGCCGCCCGGGCGGCGCTGTACATCTACAAGGTGGTGCGCACCGGCTCTGCCGACAGCACCCGATTCGGGCAGCCCGCGCAGCGCGTTGCCACCGTGGCCAAGGAGTTCCTCGGCCACACCCGGATGAACCGCTGGGGCGTGGTCGGCGTCGCCCACTGGTTCGTCGCGGTCGGCTTCTTCTCGCTGATCCTCACCCTGGTCAACGCGTTCGGTCAGCTCTTCGACGCCGAGTTCGCGCTGCCGATCATCGGCCACTGGCTGATCTGGAACATCTTCGTCGAGCTGATCGGCACGCTGACGACCCTGGGCATCGCCGTCCTGATCGTGATCCGGCTGCTCAGCCTGCCGTCCCGGTCCGGCCGCAAGTCCCGGTTCGCCGGCTCGATCGCCTGGCAGGCGTTCTACGTCGAGTACACGATCCTCGGCATCGGCATCTGCATCATGATGCTGCGCGGCCTGGAGGGCGCCCTCGAAGGCGTCACCTCCTACGACCCGACGTACCTGATCTCGTACCCGATCGTCGCCGCGTTCGAGGGCACCGCCCACGGCACCCTGGTCAACCTGATCTACCTGTTCGCGATGCTGAAGATCGTCATCTCGTTCGCGTGGGCCACCACCATCGGCATCAACCCGTCGATGGGTGTCGCCTGGCACCGCTTCCTGGGCTTCTTCAACATCTACTTCAAGCGCGAGGAGGACGGCGGCACCGCGCTGGGCGCCCTGCGCCCGATGACCAGCAACGGCGCCCCGATCGACTTCGAGGACCCGGCCGACGACGCGGTGTTCGGCGTCTCGCAGGTCGAGCACTTCTCCTGGAAGGGCATCCTCGACTTCTCCACCTGCACCGAGTGCGGCCGCTGCCAGTCGCAGTGCCCCGCCTGGAACACCGGCAAGCCGCTGTCGCCCAAGCTGCTGATCATGAGCCTGCGCGAGCACGCCTTCGCCAAGGCCCCGTACCTGCTGGCCGGTGGCGGCAAGGACATGGAGGGCGAGGAGAAGGCGTCGAGCGAGCAGCTCGCCGGGGTGCCGGCCGAGGCCCTCGCCGAGGCCGAGCGCCCGCTGATCGGCACCGCCGAAGAGGGCGGCGTCATCGACCCGGACGTGCTGTGGTCCTGCACCACCTGCGGCGCCTGCGTCGAGCAGTGCCCGGTCGACATCGAGCACATCGACCACATCGTCGACATGCGCCGCTACCAGGTGATGATCGAGAGCAACTTCCCGACCGAGGCCGGGACGATGCTCAAGAACCTGGAGAACAAGGGCAACCCGTGGGGCCTGGCCACCAAGGCGCGCCTGGACTGGGTCAAGGAGCTGAAGAAGGAGACCGGCATCGAGGTGCCGGTGATCGGCGAGGACATCGACCCCGCCGAGGTCGAGTACCTGTACTGGGTCGGCTGCGCCGGCGCCCTGGAGGACCGGGCGAAGAAGACCACCAAGGCCTTCGCCGAGCTGCTGCACACCGCGGGCGTCAAGTTCGCGATCCTCGGCAAGGAGGAGACCTGCACCGGTGACTCCCCGCGCCGCCTGGGCAACGAGTTCCTGTTCCAGATGCTCGGCGCGCAGAACGTCGAGACCCTGAACGCCGCGCTGGAGGACGCGCCGACCAAGCGGATCGTCGCCACCTGCCCGCACTGCTTCAACACCATCGCCAACGAGTACCCGCAGCTCGGCGGCCACTTCGAGGTCATCCACCACACCCAGCTGCTGCAGCACCTGATCGACGAGGGCAAGCTGCTGCCGGTCAACCCGGTGGAAGGCCTGATCACTTACCACGACCCGTGCTACCTCGGTCGGCACAACAAGGTCTACACCCCGCCGCGCGAGATCATCGGCAAGGTGCCCGGCCTGCGCAACGAGGAGATGCACCGCCACAAGGAGCGCGGCTTCTGCTGCGGCGCCGGCGGCGCGCGGATGTGGATGGAGGAGCGGATCGGCAAGCGGATCAACAACGAGCGCGTGGACGAGGCGCTGTCCCTCAACCCGGACATCGTCTCCACCGCCTGCCCGTTCTGCCTGGTGATGCTCTCCGACTCGGTCAACGGCAAGAAGAACGAGGGCGCCGCCAAGGAGCACCTGAAGGTCGTGGACGTCGCCCAGCTGCTGCTGGAGTCGGTCAAGGCCCTCCCCGCCGCCGACGCGGAGCCGGTCGAGGCCTGACGCCCGCTCGCTCCCCGGACCCCGGACGCCCGTTGCGGCTCCGGGGTCCGGGCGTTCTGGATGATCAACGATGACCTAGCATCTGCCGCATGACTGCTGACGGGGGAATACCGGGGCCCGGTGGCTTCGGCGGGAGACCCTCCTACCAACTGCCGCCGGTGACCAGCACGGCTCCCGACTGGGCGGCGCTCGCCGAGGCCAACGAACGCGAGCACCGACGTCGCCGCCTGCGGCTGCAGATCGGCGCCGGCGCGCTCGGCGTGGCCCTGATCGGCGGCGCGGTCGCCACCGCCGTCGCGCTCTCCGGGCCGTCCGACAACGCCAGGAACACCTCCGCGCCCGCCGTCACCGCCCAGCCCGACGGCCCCGCCTCCGGCGCACCGAGCGCCGACCCGAGCCCCGGCCCGTCCGACCCGGCGTCCGCGTCCGCCCCGGCCTCGGCGTCCGGCTCCGCGCAGCCATCGGGCTCGGCGTCCGCCCGGACCGGCGCCAAGCCCACCGGGAGCGCCACCGGAAAGCCGAACGCGCCCGCGCCGACGCTGCCCGGGCTCACCCTCGGCGGCGGCGCCGCGGTCGGCGGCACCGCCGGCCACACCGGGTCCACCCTGGTCCTGCACGGCAACACCGACGGCTGGGCGGACAGCGGCAGCCCCGTGGTCGACACCTCCCGGTCCTTCACCGTCTCGGCGGTGGTCCGCAACAACGCGCCGACCGGCGGCCGGGCCGTGGTCACCCAGGGCGGTGACAGCTACTACTCCTTCTACCTGGGCCGGGACGACTGGGGCACCCACAACCAGTGGGTGTTCAAGGTGCAGACCGCCGCCGGAGCCCAGGACAACACCACCTACCAAGCCTTCTCCGCCGCCGCCGGCGCCGCCACCACCGGCCGGTGGACGCTGCTCACCGGCGTCTACGACGCGGGCGCCAAGAAGATCACGCTGTACGTCGACGGGGTGCTCCAGCAGACCACCGCGGTCCAGGGCGTCTGGCAGACCACCGGCGGACTCCAGCTCGGCCGGGTGCGCTACAAGAACACCTGGAGCGACTTCTGGGACGGCGCCATCTCCGACGTGCAGGTCTGGGACCAGGCGCTGCCCGCCACCGCCGTCGCCCAGTTGAACGGATCCGGTGGCACCGGCGCCGGAACCACCGCCAAACGCTCCTGGCTGCTGCCGTAGGGGTCGCGGCCCCAGGGCCGGTGGCCTGCGGCGCGGGTGCGAGGACGGGGCCCCGGACCCGGTCGATGCCCGTACAGCTGCCCGACGGGGTCAGTGGTTTTGACACGGTGTTCGAGCAAATAGAGTATGCGGCGGGGCCAGGTAAGGTGCCGGTTCCCGTCGGAGGCCACCTGATGCCGGCCGACACAGTCACCGAGCAGCGCACCGGACCCAGTCGAGCCGGGCCGCCGAAATCTGACCAGGGGAGATAGCACATGACCGAGGCGATCATGTTGGTCGGCGGCAAGGGCACTCGACTGCGCCCGTTGACCACGCACACGCCGAAGCCCATGCTGCCCGTCGCCGGCGTCCCGTTCATCGCCCACCAGCTGGCCCGCGCCGCGGCCGCCGGTGTCACCCGCGTCGTGCTCGCCACCTCCTACCTGGCCGACGTCTTCGTCGACCACTTCAAGGACGGCAGCCCGTACGGCCTCGAACTGGTCTACCTCACCGAGGACGAGCCGCTGGGCACCGGCGGCGCCATCCGGAACGCCGCGGCCGGCCTGACCTGCGGCCCCGACGAGCCGGTGCTGATCTTCAACGGCGACATCCTGTCCGGCCTGGACATCGCCGGCCTGCGCGACGAGCACGCCGCCTCCGGCGCCGACGTCACCCTGCACCTCACCCGGGTGGCCGACCCGCGCGCCTTCGGTCTGGTCCCGACCGACGAGAGCGGCCGGGTGCTCGCCTTCCTGGAGAAGCCCGAGACCCCCGAGCAGATCGTCACCGACCAGATCAACGCCGGCTGCTACGTCTTCACCCGTTCGGTGATCGACCGCATCCCGGCCGGCCGTGAGGTCTCCGTCGAGCGCGAGACCTTCCCCGAGCTGCTCGCCACCGGCGCCCTGCTGCGCGGCGTCGTCGACACCTCCTACTGGCTGGACCTCGGCACCCCGGCCGCGTTCGTCCGCGGCTCCGCCGACCTGGTGCTCGGGAAGGTCGACTCCCCGGCCGTCCCCGGCCCGACCGGCGAGGCCCTGCTGCTGGCCGGCTCGCAGGTCGACCCGGCCGCCGTGCTCAGCTCCGGCACCGTGGTCTCGGCGGGCGCCGAGATCGCCGCCGGCGCCATCGTCGAGGGCAGCGTGGTGCTCCAGGGCGCCCGGATCAAGGCCGGCGCGTACGTCAAGGACTCCATCGTCGGCGCCTTCGCCGAGATCGGTGAGCGCTGCTCGCTGGACGGCGTGGTGATCGGCGACGGCGCCGCCCTGGAGGCCGAGAACGAGCTCTCCAACGGCCTGCGGATCGCCTGCGGCACCCGCCTGCCGGTCGGCGCCGTGCGCCTGTCCGCCGGCCCCGGCGGCTGCGAGGCCGGCCTGAGCAACGCCGCCGCGGTGCACGCGCCCGGCAGCCGCGTCGCCGGCTGACGCACGCCCCACGCGGCCGCGTCACAGGACGGCTGCAATCCGGCCCCGCCGTCATGATCACCCGACCGGGGCCGGCCCCTTGCGGGTACCGTCATGGCGTGGCTGGCAATCGACACGACGACGGACGGGGTGCCGACCCCCAGTACGGCTGGACGGCACCCCAACCGGGCGCCCCGCAGGGCGACCCGTACCGCGGCGCGCCCACCGGCGTCCCCGAGTACTTCACCGCCCCGACCCCCGGCTACCCCGGCCCCCCGCCCGCGCAGCCCGGCGACCGCTACGGCGACCAGCCCGGCCACACCCGGGCCTTCGCGGTCGGCGAGCAGCCGTACGACGCGTCCTACGGCGAGCCGTACGGCGGCGCGGACGACGGCTACTACCAGCAGCCGTACGAGCAGGGCGGCCGGCCGGTCGAGGACAACGTCGCCGTCTACCGGGCCGGCGGGCAGGCCGCGCCGCACCTCGGCGGGCCCCGGCTGCCCTGGCGGGAGCTGCTCGCCGGGATCTACCGCCGCCCGAGCGCGACCTTCGACCGGATGCGCGACCACCAGGTCTGGCTGCCCGCGCTGTGCGTGTCGCTGCTGTACGGCGTGCTCGCGGTGTTCGCCCTCGACAGCACCTACGACGAGGTGGTGCACTCCACCTTCGCGGTCGCGCTGTGGGCGATCGCCGCCGCCGCGATCGGCTTCACGGTGGCCGGCGGCATCCTCAGCGCCGTCACCTACGCGCTGGCCCGGCAGTTCGGCGGCGACGGCCCCTGGCAGTCGACGATCGGCCTGTCCGTGCTGGTCAGCTGGACCACCGACGCCCCGCGGCTGCTGCTCGCGCTGTTCCTGCCCGCCGACAACCTGGTGGTGCAGGCCGTCGGCTGGGCGACCTGGGTGGGCTGCGCGGCGCTGCTGACCATCCTGGTGCGGCGGATCCACGACCTGCCCTGGGGCAAGGCGGCCGGAGCGGCGGCGGTGCAGCTGCTCGCGCTGCTGGTGCTGATCAAGCTGCCCACGCTGGGCTGAGCCGCGGCCGCTGCGGCCGCCGCGGAGCCCCGGCCGTCCGGATGGCGGGATCTTTGTAGGGTGAGGTGTTCGGCCCACCCTCAGAACCCGTCCGGAGCCCGCGCATGAGCCTGCCCACCACCCACGTCAGCTTCCCGGCCGGGGCGGTGACCGGCGCCTCGCCGATCCTCGCCGTGCACACCCTGCCGGACGGGCGCACCGCCGTGGTCACCGAGGCCACCCCGTTCCACCCCGTCGACCACACCTGGCCCGACCAGCCCGCCGACCTCGGCACCCTCACCGTCGACGGCGTCGCGCACCCCGTCGTCGACTGCCTCACCGGTGGCCACGGCCCGGCCGGCGAGTTCGCGGCCGGCGCCGACATCCCGGTCCGGCGCGGCGACGAGGAGTGGTCCTGGCTGGTGCTGCACGTGCTGCCCGCCGACGCGCTCGGGCCGGAGGCCGTCGGCCGCACCGCCGAACTCGCCGTCGACGCCGAGCGCCGGGCGCTGCTGTCCGCCGCGCACACCGGCTGCCACCTGCTGGCGCTCGCCCTGAACGCCGCGCTCGCGCCGCGCTGGCGCAAGGACCCGGGCCGCGCCGACGCCTTCGGGAACCCGGACTTCGACAGCCTCGCCATGGACACCTCGGTGATGGACACCGAGGCCAGCACCGACACCTACCGGATCGGCAAGTCGCTGAAGAAGAAGGGCTTCACCGTCGACGCCACCGAGGAGCTCCCCGCCCTCGCCGACGCGCTGCCCGCCCTCACCGCGGACGTCAACGCCCGGCTGGCCGCCTGGGTCGCCGCCGACGCGGCCGTCCGGATCGACGTCCCCGGCCCCGAGCTCACCGCCCGCCGCCGCTGGCACGCCGACCTCCCGGACGGCGCCGCGGAGATCCCCTGCGGCGGCACCCACCTCCACCACCTCGGCGAACTCGTCGAACTGCGCACCGAGTTGACCCTCTCCGCGGACGGCACCGAGCTGGTCGCCCGGACCAGCCCCAAGCGCGCCTGACGCACGACGAGGGCCGGCCCCGCGGCTGCGGGACCGGCCCTCCTTGGCGTCTGTCTGCTGTCCGTGCGCTCTGCCGAAGCGGCTCAGACCTGGGTGCGGTGGAAGTTCTGGAACGACCGGGACGGCGTCGGGCCGCGCTGGCCCTGGTACCGGGAGCCGTAGCGCTCCGAGCCGTACGGGTGCTCGGCCGGCGAGGACAGCCGGAACAGGCACAGCTGGCCGATCTTCATCCCCGGGTACAGCTTGATCGGCAGCGTCGCCACGTTCGACAGCTCCAGCGTCACGTGGCCGCTGAAGCCCGGGTCGATGAAGCCCGCGGTCGAGTGGGTCAGCAGGCCGAGCCGGCCCAGGCTGGACTTGCCCTCCAGCCGCGACGCCACGTCGTTCGGCAGCGTGATCACCTCGTAGGTGGACGCCAGCACGAACTCGCCCGGGTGCAGGATGAACGCGTCGTCGCCCTCCGGTTCCACCAGCCGGGTCAGGTCCGGCTGCTCCTCGGAGGGGTCGATGTGCGGGTAGCGGTGGTTCTCGAAAACCCGGAAGAACCGGTCGAGGCGGACGTCGATGCTCGACGGCTGGACCATCGACGGGTCGAACGGGTCGACGACGACCCGCCCCTTGTCGATCTCGGCACGGATGTCATTGTCAGAGAGCAGCACGCCCCCGAGGGTACGTGTCCCGGGCCGGGCCGCCCAAAAGCGACCGGCCCGTGGACCTGCTGCGATGGCCGCCCGGAAGGCCTACCGCCGCGCGCCGCGCCCCAGTTGGGCTGCCGACAGCTCCGACACGTCCGCCGGCACCGAATTCCGCAGCCGCCCGCACCCCGGGCACCGCAACAACCGCCCCGGCCCCAGCCGGCCCGCCTGCAACTGCTGCATCGGAAACGCCGCCGTACTGAACACATGCCCCTCGGCACAACGAACCACGGTGCGCTGCTCCATCGGTCCCCTTCCCACAGTTCCGCAGACAGTGTCACATTAGGGGATCAACCGGACACCACCCCACGAGGCTCGCCGCCACCCGGAACCCGGCCCTCCCGCCCCGCCGCATGGGGTACAGTGGTGCTTGATCGATCCGTCCCTGACGGACCGTCAATGCGGGCGTAGTTTAATGGTAGAACATGAGCTTCCCAAGCTTAGAGCGCGAGTTCGATTCTCGTCGCCCGCTCTTCAAGGAATCCCCAGGTCGATGACCTGGGGATTTTTGTTGTTCGGCTCGGTGTCGAAGCTCACCGGCGGGTCGGTGAAGAGCTTCTGGCGGGCGGCGTCGTGGGTGCGGGCCCGGTCGCTGGAGTCGGTTGCTCGGCCGGCTGACGGGCTGAGCCGACCGCCCGTCGGTCCTCCCTTGCCGGGGGCGAACGGCCCGGCCAGACTGGCCGTCCGGGGTGGACGAGGGGGATGCGATGGCAGGACCGGCGGCGGTCGGCGGGGCTCCGTTCGGTCGTCGGCTGCGGGCGTTGCGCCGTCGGGCCGGGCTGAGCCAGCAGGTGGTCGCCGAGCGGGCCGGGCTCAGTGCGCGGGCGTTGCGCGACCTCGAACAGGGGCGGGTCGGGCGGCCGCGGGCGGGCACCCTCCGGAGGCTGGCCGAGGCGTTCGCGCTGACCGGTGAGGAGATGGCCGAACTCACCGACGGCCAGGACGAGTTGGCGGGCGGCGGCCTCGAGGGCTCGCCGCGGCTGCTGGTCCTCGGGCCGCTGGCGCTCCGGCAGGGCGACGGGACCGTTCCCGTCACCAGCCCGATGCTGCGCCGCCTGCTCGGACTGCTGGCGCTCAAGCACCCGGAGCCGGCCACCCCGGAGGAGATCACCGACACGCTCTGGCCGGACGGGCCGCCGGAGTCGCGGCAGAGCCTGGTGCACACGTACGTCAGCCAGGTCCGCCGCCTGCTCGGGGCCGGCGGGGTGGTCCGCACGCCGGTCGGCTACCGGCTGACGGCCGGCCCGGAGGACACCGATCTCGGCCGCTTCGACGCCCTGTTGGCCCGCACCGTCTGCACGCACCACGCGCCGGACCCGGCGACCGTCCACGAGACGCTGGCCCGGGCGCTGGGCTGGTGGCGCGGCCCGGTGCTCGCCGACGCGGACCTCGCGCTGCGCGGGCACCCGGCCGCCGTCGCGGCGGGCGAACGGCGGATCCGCGCCGCGCTGCTGTACGCCGACACCGCCCTGCTGCTGCACCGGCCCGCCGACGCCGTCCCCCGGCTGTGGGAGCTGGTGCACGCCGAGCCGCTGCACGAAGGACTGCACGCCCGGCTGATCCTCGCGCTGGCCGGCGACGGTGAACAGGCCGCCGCGCTCGACGTGTTCCACCGTCTGCGCGAGCGCCTCGACGAGGAACTCGGCATCGCCCCCGGCCCGGAGGCCGACGACGCCCACCTGCGGGTGCTCCGGCGTCAACTCCCGCTACCGGCGCGGTCGGAGAGCGGCCTGCCGAGCCGGCCGGGGAGGCCCGTGGGCGGCCCGCCGGCCCAGCTGCCCGCCGAGACCGGCCGCCACCTCGGCCGCCGGGCCCAGCTCCAGGTCCTCGACACCCTGGTCTCCCCGGGCCCGCAGCCGCGCCTGGTCACGGTGGTCGGCCCGCCCGGCATCGGCAAGACCGCCCTCGCCGTGCACTGGGCGCACACCCGCCGCGAGCACTTCCCCGACGGGCAGCTGTACATCGACCTGCACGGCCAGTCCGCGCAGCCCGCCCTGCGGCCCGCCGAGGTGCTCGCCCGGTTCCTGCGCGCCCTCGGCACCCCGCCCGACCGGCTCCCCGCCGACCCGGACGAGGCCGCCGCGCTCTACCGCACACTGCTCGCCGACCGCCGGGCGCTGATCGTGCTGGACAACGCCCGCGACCCCGAGCAGGTCCGGCCGCTGCTGCCCGGTACCCGCGGCTGCGCCGTCGTGGTCACCGGCCGCCACCGCCTGACCGGGCTGGTCGCCGGCGACGGCGCCCGCCGCCTCACGCTGGGCGCGCTCGACCCGGACGAGGCCCGCGACCTGCTCGGCAGCGTCGTCGGCGAGTGCCGGACCGCCGCCGAACCCGACGCCGCCCGTCGCCTGGTGGAGCTCTGCGACGGGCTGCCGCTGGCCGTCCGCGCCGCCGGCGCCGACCTGGTCGCCCGGGACGGCACGATCGCTGAGCACTGCGCCCGGCTGGCCGGCGACGACCTGCTCGACCTGCTGCACGTCGAGGGCGACCCGCGCTCGACCGTCCGGGCCGCGTTCGACCTCTCCTACCGGGCGCTGCCCGGCCCCGCCCGGCGGTTGTACCGCCTGCTCGGCCTGCTCCCGGGCCCGGACACCACCGTCGACGGCGCCGCGGCCCTCGCGGAGACCGACCCCGCCGAGGCCGCCGCGCTGCTGCGCACCCTGGCCGACGCCCACCTGCTGCGCGAACACCCGGCCGGCCGGTACGCGCTGCCCGGGCTGCTGCGCGCCCACGCCCGGAAGTTGACCGACCGTCAGGAGGCGGACGCCGCGCGGCAGCGGCTGTTCGACCGGTACCTGACGGGCGCCGGGACCGGGGACCTGGCCGCCGTCGTCCGGCAGGCCTGCGACACCGGTTTCCCCGCCACCGCCCGCCGGCTCGCCGAACGCCGTGATGCCGAACGCCGTGATGCCGAACGTGCCGACGTCGAACGTCCCGATGCCGCACGGGAGTTCACCGCCGCCGAGGCCGGGCACCCGGACGACCTCACCGTCCTCGGACTGATCTGCGGGAAGCTCGGCCGGCTCCGGCAGGCCGCCGAGCACTTCGCCCGGGCCGCCCGGCTGCACCACGATTGCGGCGCCTACGCCGAGGAGGCCGTCGACCGCACCAACCTGGCCGTCGTCCGCCGCGCCCTGGGCCGCCCCGCCGACGCCGTCCGGCTGCTCGACGCGACGCTGCCCATGCACCGCAGCACCGGCAACACGTTCAGCGAGGCGGTGGCGCTGACCTGCCTCTCCGGGGCGCGCACCGACCTCGGCGACCCCGCCGCCGGCCGGCTGCTCGCCCGGGCGGCGATCACCGCCGCCCGCGGCGTGCGCCACCCCGCGCTGGAGGCGGGCGCCCACCTCGCGCTGGCCGCCGCACAGGAACGCGCGCACCGCCGGGCCGACGCGGCCGCCGGCTACCGGGAGGCGCTGCGCCTCGCCGAGGCCGCCGCCGACCGGCACCCGCAGGCCGTCGCCCTGATCGGCCTCGCCACCACCCGCTCCGACTCCGATCCGCAGGCCGCGCTGCCGCACGTGGAAAGCGCTCTCCGACTCACCCGTGCGGCCGGTTTCCGCATGCTCGAAGGCAACGCGCTCACCGCCCTGACCTGCGTCCGCACCAGGCTGGACCAGCCGCGGGCGGCGCTGGACAGCGGCCACCGGGCGCTCGCCGTGCACCGGGAGACCGGCCACCTGCCGGGGGAGGTGAGGGCCTTGCTGGCGCTCGGCCGCGCGCAGTCCGCCCTCGGCGCGCCCGGCCTCGCCGTCGGGCACTGGCGGGAGGCGCTGCGGCTGTCCCGGGGGATGGGCGTCACCCGGCTGCGCTGAGCGGCAGTCCCGGCACTTCCGCCGTTCTGCCGGTCGGCCGTGACGGAGAGTCAGTAGCAGCAGGCCAGGGGCGTGGTGGCGGCCTCTGGTCCGGCTGCGGGGGCGCGTACAGGCCGCCTCCGTACGGTGGGCGCACCGCCCGCGCCGACACCCCGAGGTGACACCGTGCCCCTGCTCCCGGACCCCGCATGAGCCGCTACGACCTGCTGGCGTCCACCCCGGCGGTGCGCCGCGTCCAGCAGGAGCTGGGCAGCGCCGCCGCGGCCGGCCGCCGACTGCGGGAGCCCGCCGGGGAGCCCGAGCCGCTCACCGGCGCCGCCGCCGCGTTCATCCGCGGTCTCGACGGCTTCCTGGTCGGCACCGTGAACGAGAACGGCTGGCCGTACCTCCAGTACCGGGGCGGCCCGCCGGGCTTCGTCCACGTGCTGGACGAGCACACCCTCGGCTACCTGGACGTCCGCGGCAACCGGCAGTACCTGACCACCGGCAACCTGCGCGCCGACGACCGGGTGTCGCTGTTCTTCCTCGACCACGCCCGGCAGGCCCGGCTCAAGCTGTTCGGCCGGGCCACCGCCGTCCCCGCCGACCGGTGCCCGGAGCTGGTCGCCCGCCTCGACTCCCCGCGCACCGACGGGCGGGTCGAACAGGTCGTCACCGTCCGGGTGGAGGCGTTCGCCTGGAACTGCCCCAACCACATCACCCCGCGCTTCAGCCAGGACGAACTCGACCGGGCGCTCGCCCCGGTCCGCGAGCGCCTCGCCCGGCTGGAGGCGGAGAACGCCGCGCTGCGCGCGGAACTCGCCGCCGTCCGCACCGACCCGAAGGACTGAACCACCCGTGTCCGAACGCCTGGCCGAAGCCCCCGCGCCGGCCCTCGACCGGCCCGCCGAACCGGCGATCTGGTCCCGCAACTTCCGCTACTGGTTCACCGCCCGCAGCGCGGGCCTGCTCAGCTGGGCGATGCTCCCGGTCGCCGTCTCGGCCGGCCTGATCGACAGCGGCCACGGCCTGGCCACCGCCGGCTACGCGATGGCCTTCCTGGTCGGCCCGTTCGCCGGCCTGGTGCTGTTCGGCGGGGTGCTCGCCGACCGGTTCACCGCCCGCCGGATGATGATCGTCGCCGACCTGGCCAACCTCACCGCGCACGTCCTGCTCGCCGTCCTCTTCCTGCACGGCATCGACCACCTGTGGCAGCTGTACGCCCTGCTGGCGGTGGCCGGCACCGCCAACGCCCTGTTCCAGCCCGGCGCTTCGTCCACCGTCCCGCTGATCGCCCGGGACGTGCAGGGCGCCAACGGGGTGCTGCGCACCTCCGAGGCGATCACCGGGCTGGGCGGGCCCGCGCTGGCCGGCGTGCTGGTCGGATTCGGCTCCACCGGCTGGGTGATGGCGATCTCCGCCCTCGCCTACGCGACCAGTGCGAGCTGCCTGTTCGCGCTGCGCCTCGGCCGGGTGCCCGCCCCGCCGGCCGGCGACGGGCTGTGGCGCAACCTGGTGGTCGGCTGGCACGAGTTCCGCGCCCGCAGCTGGCTCTGGGGCGTGATCGTGATCTGGATGGTCCACGCCGTGCTCGCCTGGGGCCCGCAGCTCTCCCTGGCCGCCGGCCTGATCGTCCCCCGGCACGGCGCCACCGCGTTCGGCCTGGTCAACTGCGCGCTCGGCGCGGGCACCGTGGCCGGCGGGCTGATCGCCATCCGGTACAAGCCCGCCCGGCCGCTCGCCGCCGGCGCCGTCGCCATGTTCGCCTACCCGCTCTACCCCCTCGCCCTGGTCCTCGACGCCCCGGTCTGGCTGCTCGCCGCCGCCCAGGTCCTGGTCGGCGCGGGCATCGGCATCTGGGGCGTCATGTGGGCGACCAGCGTGCAGACCCAGGTCCCCGGCGAGGTCCTCAACCGCGTCCACGCGTACGAAGTGGCAGGCTCCGTCGGCCTCTACCCGCTCGGCAGCGCCCTGGCGGGCCCCGCCGTGCACGCCTTCGGCAGCACCCCCGTCCTGCTCACCGGCCTCGTCGTCGCCACCCTGACCGCCACCGCCCTGTTGCTGACCCGCCCGATCCGCACCCTGACCCGGGTCCCCGACCGCGCCTGAGCCGGCCCGGGCGTCGGCGCGCCCGCCGGTCGCCGCCCCGGTCCCGGCCCGACCTTGGCCGCGGCTCCGGCGGTTGGACCGCGCGAGCGGCCGGACGCGGCGGACGGGATGCGCGCCGGTACTGTGATCAAGTGCAGGGGAGGGGTGAAGCTTCCCGGCACAGGCGCCCGTACCGGGGAGGGGCGTCCCGGCGAACGGGGGATCGGTTGGACGCGCGGATCGAATTCGGCCTGCTCGGCCCGCTGTCGGTCACCGCCGACGGCCGGCGCACGGCCGTCGGCGGTCCGCGCCAGCGCACCATCCTCGCCCTGCTGCTGCTGTCCCCGGACTCCGTGGTCTCGGTGGACGCGATGGTCGAGGCGGTCTGGCAGGGCGTCCCGCCGGCCACCGCCCGCACCCAGGTGGCGATCTGCGTCGCGGGCCTGCGCAAGGTCTTCCGGGCGGAGGGCTGCGGCGACGACCTGATCACCACCGTCCACCCCGGGTACCAGCTCAACTCGGCCGGCCACCGGATCGACCTGCTGGTCCTGCAGGACCTCGTCCAGCGGGCCGAGCAGGCGGTCGGCGGCGGGCGGACGGCCGAGGCCGCCGCCTGCTACGAACGCGCGCTCGAACTGTGGCGCGGGCCCGTGCTGGAGGGCGTCACCGGGCGGCAGGTCGAGGACGAGACCGCACGCCTGGAGGAGGTGCGGATGTGCTGCCAGGAGGCGCTCGCCGAACTCAACCTCGCCCTCGGACGGAACCTGGAGGTGATCGGGTCGCTGGCGGCGGCGGTCCGCGAGCAGCCGCTGCGCGAGCGCGCCCGGCACATCCTGATGCGGGCCCAGTACCTGGCCGGGCGGCGGGCGGAGGCGCTGGAGACCTTCCGCGAGGGCCGCCGGCAGTCCGTCGAGGAACTCGGCCTGGAACCGGGCGCCGCGCTGCTCCAACTGCACGACGCGATCCTGCGCGACGACCCCGCGCTCGCCCCGCCCGAGGACGGCCCGCCGCCGGCGCCGCTCCCGGCGATCCCGCTGCCGCCCGCGCCGGCGGCCGGATCCCGCCCGACGCCGTTCTTCCTGCCGCCCAACGTGCCGGCCTTCACCGGCCGGGCCGCCGAGACCGCGACGCTCGACCGGCTGCTGGAGGGCCGGGCGGAGGAGCAGCCGCCCGGCATCGGCCTGATCACCGGCGTCCCCGGCGTCGGCAAGACCGGCCTCGCCGTGCACTGGTCGCACCGCGTCGCCGCCCGGTTCCCGGACGCCCGGCTGTACGTCGACCTGTGCGGCCACGACGGGACCCGGGAGCCGACCACCGCCGCCGACGTGCTGAGCCGCTTCCTGCGCGCCCTCGGCGTGCCCAGCGAGCAGATCCCGGCCGACACCGGCGAACGCACCGAGCTGTACCGCAGCCTGCTGGCGGGCCGCCGGGTCCTGGTGGTGCTGGACAACGCCCGCGACGCGGCGCAGGTCGACCCGCTGCTGCCGGGCACCGGGCAGTGCTGCGTGATCGTCACCGGCCGCCAGCCGATGGAGCAGCTGATGCTCCGTTACGGCGCGGTGCGCGTCCAACTCGGTGTGCTGCCACCGGGCGAGGCTGTCGAACTGCTGGGCCGGATCGTGCCCGAGGACCGGGTCGCCGCCGACCCCGAGCAGGCCGAGCGGCTGGCCGAACTGTGCGACCGGCTGCCGCTGGCGCTGCGGATCGCCGCGGCCCGGCTGGCCTCGAAGCCGCACTGGAGCGTGCCCCACCTGGTGGCCCGGCTGGCCGACGAGCGCCGCCGACTGGACGAGCTCAGCCAGGGCGAGTCGCAGGTCCGGGCCGGATTCGCGGTCAGCTACCGCCAGTTGGCGCCGGACGCGGCCCGGCTGTACCGCCGCCTCGCGCTGCTGGAGGCGCCCGACGTCACCGTCTGGACGGCCGCCGCGCTGGTCGACGTCCACCCGTTCGAGGCGGAACGGCTGCTGGAGCACCTGGTCGACGTCCAACTGCTGGAGGTCACCGGCACCGACGGCACCGGGCGGCTGCGCTTCCGGCAGCAGAACCTGCTCGCCCTGTTCGCCCGCGAGCGGGCCGCGGCGGAGGACAGCGAGGACGAGCGGACGCAGAGCCTGCACCGGGCACTGCGCGGCTACCTGACCGTCGCCGAGCACGCCCACCGGGTTGAGTACGGCGGGGACTTCGCGCTGATCCACGGCTCCGCCCCGCGCCTCGAACTGGACGCCCTGCTGCTGGAGGAGCTGACGGCCGACCCGCTGGAGTGGTTCGAGGCCGAGCGGCTGTCACTGGTCGCCGCGATCGACCAGGCCGCCCGGCTGGGCCTGGACGAGCTGGCCTGGGACCTGCTGGGCTGCACCGTCGTGCTGTTCCGGACCAGGGCGTACCTCGACGACTGGCAGGACAGCTGCGACCGCGCGCTGGCCGCGACCCGGGCCGCCGGGAACCTGCGCGGCGAGGCCGCTGTGCTGGAGTCGCTGGGCGAACGCTGGATCGGCACCCAGTACGTCTCCGCGGCCGCCGAACCGCTGCTCCGCGCCCAGGCCCTGTTCGAACAGATCGGGGAGGAGCACGGGCGCGCCCTGGCGGTGCGCTCACTGGCCGTGCTGGACCGCGTCCAGGGCGATCCGGCCTCGGCCGGGGCCCGGCTCGCCGAGGCCGTCGAACTGTTCCGGGCGGCGGGCGACCTGTCCTGCGAGGCGCACGTGCTCGGCTTCCTGGCACAGGGCGAGCTTGACGTCGGCCGGCCCGACGCGGCGCTGACGTACGCCGAGCAGGCGGTGGCGGTCGCCCGGCGGATCGGCGAGACCGGGGTCACCGCCCAGGTCCACTTCCGGTACGCCCGGGTGCTGTCGGAGCTGGAGCGGTTCGCGGACGCGGAGCGCGAACTCCAGGTGGTGCTCCGGGTGGTGACGGCCAAGCGCGACCTGCTGGGCTCCGCCCACGCCCGGCTCGGCCTGGGCGAGACGATGCTGCGGCGCGGCCGGGCCGCCGAGGCGCACGCCGAGCTGCTGATCGCCCTGGACCTGGTCGGCCGGTGCGGAACCGTCGTCGCGGAGGGCCGGGTCGGCGTGGCGCTCGGGCGGGCCGCGGCCGCGCTCGGCCGCACCGACGAGGCGCGGGAGCGGCTGGACCGGGCGGCCGAGCTGCTCCGGGCCGGCGGGGCCGAACGCGATCTGGAACTGGCGGAACAGGAGCTGGCGGCCCTCGGGCCGGCCGCGGGCGAAGCGCCCGGCGGCGATATCGGCGACGTATAGGCCGCCGGGGCACAGTGGGACGCAGCTGCCCCGTTCCCCGAAGGAGCCGGCGATGACCAGCGCCTCCGAGCCGCACCCCGCCGACCCGCCGTCCGCTCCCCGCACCACGAGCAGCCTGCACGGGCTGTCCGGCCTCGACCCGGCCTCCATCGGCGGCGGCCCGCTCCCGCTGCACGTCACGGGCTGGGCGCAGAGCCTGGACGCCGGCGACCGCGCCCTGCGGGCGGCGCTGCACGACGGCGCGGTCGGCGCGACCGGCGCGCACGCGCTGGGCCGGGCCGCCGCCCTGCTCGGCGCCGCCGAGGCCGCCACCGTGCTGGCGGCCCGCAGCGCGCACGTGCTCCCCGCGGAGGCGGACCTCACCCTCACGGTGGTCTCGGCCCTGGTGCCGGCCCTGGTCGCCGAGGCGACGTCCGCGCTGGACCACCCGGCCGCCCCCCAGGTGTCGAGGGTGGAACGCCTGCGCGGCGCGCTGACCGCCCAATTCCCCTGGTTGGTCCACGGGTTCGCCTCCGAGGCGGTGGACGGGGCGGGGCTCGCCGAGGCCGTCCGGCTGGGCGCGCCGCTGCCCGCGACGGTGGACGCCCCGGGGCCCGACGCCCGCCCCCGGGGCGGCTGCAGCCCTGTCCAGGCGCTGCCCCGACTGGTCGGCGGTGATGCGCTCGACGCCGCCGGCGCCGAGGCGCAGGGCCTGGCCAGGTCGCTGCTGGCCGCCGGTGACGAGCTGCACCGGCGGATGGCCGAACTGCCGACCGAACCGGCCGGCAGCCCGACGGGGCGCGAACTGGCCGCCGCCTACGAGACCCTGTACGCCGCGACGGCCTGCCTCACCCTGTGGGCGGCTGGTGTGGCGGTCGGACCGCTGTGGCTGCGCACCGCCCTGCGCGCCCTGCTGGTCCGCCTGCACCGGCTGCTGCTGGAGCCGCCCCCGGTCCTCGACCCGTACCCGGCCGAGGAGTTGCTGGCCATCGCGCTCGGCGCCGGGGCCCGGCTGCTCACCTTCCGCACCGTCGACGAGATCAGTGCGCAGGCCGAGGCGGCATGACGGCCCGCGCCTCGCCGCTCAGGATCGCCTGGTACGTCCGCACCAGCAGCCGGCCCGGTTCGACGCCGAGCTCGTCCGCGAGCAGCCGCCGACCGTCCAGGTAGAGCGACATCGCCTCGGCCTGCCGCTCCGAGCGGGACAGCGCCGTCATCAGCAGCGCCCGGAACCGCTCCCGCATCGGGTGCCGGGCGACCAGGCCGGTCAGCTCGGAGATCAGCCGACGGTGCCGGCCGGTGATCAGGTCGGCCTCGATCCGGGCCTCCAGGGCCGCCAGCCGAGCCTCCTCCAGCCGCGGGCGCTCCGCGGCCGCCAGATGGTCCGTCACATCCGCCAGCGCCTCGCCGCTCCAGCACTCCAGCGCCGCCCGCAGCAGGTCGGCCGCCGCCTCGAAGCGCTGCTCGCGCAGCGCCCGGAAGCCGTCGCCCGACAGATCGGTGAACCGGGTCAGGTCGCAGGGCACGTGCTCGGCGAGCAGCCGGTACCCCGATCGGATCCGCACCAGCTGCACGTCGGGGCCGACCCGGGGCCGGAGCCGCGAGGCATAGGTGTGGAGCTGCGCGGGGGCCGTGCCGGGCGGGCGCTCGTCCCACAGCATCCGCCCGAGGTGCTCGTCCGAGACCCCCTGGCCGGCGGCCAGCACCAGCGTGGCGAACATCGTCCGCTGCTTGGTGCCGCTCAGCGTGTCCTCCCGGCCGTCGGCCAGCAGGTGGACCGGACCGAGCATCCGGAACTCCATGGCGTCGCCCTCTTCCCTGCCCGGTGCGGGCCCACTCCGGGACCGCCTACGGGCCGACCCTAGAAGGGCACGTCATCACCGCGTTATCGCCTCCATATCGCCCGCGCGGAGCCTGCGCCGAGCCCGTCCGAGCCCGTCCGAGCCCGCGCGGAGCCTGCGCCGAGCCCGCCCCGGGCCGGTGCGGTCGGCGGTTCTCAGCGGCCGGGCTCGGCGGTGCGCAGGTCGGCCAGCAGGAAGGGGATCAGGCCGCGGTGGAGCAGCGCGGTGCGCCAGGCGGTGCGGGCGGCGGACAGGTCCTGGGCGTGCTGCGGCTCCTCGCCGGGCACGGCCCGCTGGCGGGCGGCGCTGAACAGCAGACCGAGCAGGCCGATCAGGGCGCTGGCGACGGCGGCCGCGACGGTGCTCCAGGCGGCGGTGCGCAGCACGTCGGCGGAGGCGGCGTGCGGGCCGGACAGGCCGATGACGGCGCCGAGCAGGAAGAACACGGCGGCGGCGCTGCCCATCACGATCGGCACCACCAGGGCCAGCGCGCCGAACCAGCCGGACAGCCGTTCGCCGGGTTCGGCGGCGGGGCCCGGTGCGTCCGTCGCGGTGCCCCGGAGCCGGCTGTAGGCCAGGTACTCGGGTTCGGCGGCGGCCAGGATCTCCGCGGTGCGCTGCCGGGCAAGGGTCCGCAGCCGGGCGGCCTGCGCGGTGTCGTCGGCCAGTGCGGCACGCACCGCCGGGTCGGCGAGCGCCCGGCCGAGGGCGTACTCGAAGTCGGCGCGGTCCTGCTGGGTGGGGCCGTGGCCGGTGAGCGGGTCCATCGCTGCTGTCCCCCGTGGAGGTCGAGTGCCGGTCAGCCGTAGGTGAGGTCGGAGCAGGCGTCGTCGGCGGCGGAGCGGGCCTGGCTGACGCTGGTGGGCAGCGGGCCGGTGGGCAGCGGCGGGGCGGCGGTGGTGCCGTTGCCCGCCGCGTAGTCGGCGCCGAGGGTGACGGCGATGCCGGCGTGGCTGCCGGCCTGCAGGGTGGCGCCGGGGAACAGCTCGGCGACCTTCTCGGCCTTGGCCTTCTCGCCCGGCCCGTACTCGACGAGGGTGGTGGCGTGGGTGCGGGAGGAGGCGTTGGCCCGGCCGGTGACGGTGAAGCCGGAGCCCTCCAGTGCCTCGGCGGCCCTGGAGGTCAGCCCGGAGGTGTCGGTGCCGTTGTAGACGGAGACCCGGATGCCGGCCCCGTTGACCTTGACCGGTGCGGTGGTCGGGCCGGGGCTCGGGCTCTCGGTGGCGGGGGCGCTCGCCCCGGCCGAGGCGTCCTGCCCGTCCAGGGTGCGGTCGGCCTTGAGGGCCGCCCACAGCTGGTCGGTGTCGGGGTGCACCAGGGCGACCCGCTCGCCCTGGTAACGCCAGGGCACGGTGAGGAACTTGATGTCGTGCAGGTCGATGTCCTTGAGCGACATCGCGAAGTCGACGAGCTTCTGCGCCGAGCCGAGGCCCTCGTCGACGGTGAGCGACTTGGTGACGGCGTCGGCCAGCGGCAGCAGCGCGACGGGGTTCATGCCCTCCGCCTTGACCTGCTTGATCAGCGAGGAGAGGAAGGCCTGTTGGCGCTTGGTGCGCCCGATGTCGGAGCCGTCGCCGAGGCCGTGCCGGATCCGGACGTAGTCGAGGGCGGCCTGGCCGGAGATCTTCTGGTGGCCCTGGTTGAAGAGCAGCTTGCCGCGGTGCCCGAGGTTCGGGTTGAGGTCGCCCTCGTAGACCGGCTTGGGCAGGCAGACGTCGACGCCGCCGACGGCGGAGGTCATGTCGGAGAAGCCCTGGAAGTTGATCACCATGGTGTGGTCGACGCGCAGCCCGGTGAGCTTCTCCACGGTGTTCTGGGTGCAGGCCGGGTTGCCCTGCTCGCTGTCGCCGACCGAGAAGGCGCTGTTGAACATGGCGCTGGCCTGCGGCTTGGTCCAGCTCTTGTTCGGCAGCAGGCAGGGCGGGACGGCGACCAGCGAGTCGCGCGGGATGGAGACGCCGACCGCGTGCTTGTGGTCGGCGTAGACGTGCAGCAGGATCGCGGTGTCCGAGCGGGCGCCGCCCTCCTCGCCGCCGCCGAGGTCCTTGTTGCTGCCGGAGCGCGAGTCGGAGCCGATCAGCAGCAGGTTGACCGGGACCCGGCCCTGGGCGTCGGCGCCGGCCGCGTCCGGACGGTCCCTGCTGATGCCGGAGGAGTCGAAGGTGCTCAGGTTGCCGTTGAGCCGGTAGTAGACCAGGCCGCCCGCGGTGACGGCGAGCGCGACGACGCCGGCGGTGCTCCACAGGGCGATCCGGCGGATCCGGCGGCCGCGTCCGGATCCGGTGCCGCGGCCCCCCGCCCTGCGTGCAGACATGACGCACCCTTCCCCGTTGTGGCCGACGGTGCGCCGACCCGAACTTCTACAAAGCTGTAGAGGTTCAGCGAAGCATACAAATTCGGTCCAGTGAAGTCACACCCCGGCGGAAACGCACGATCCCCCGACGGCGGGCGGCCGTCGGGGGATCGGGAAGCGGGGGGTCAGTGCACGCGCAGCAGCGCCAGGTGGACCACGGTGGCCCGGGCGAGGTCAAGGGTGGCGCCGCGGCGGTGGCGGCGGGCCTCGACCGACTCGGCGCGTTCGATGGCGGCGCGGCGGGCGTCGTCCTCGGCGGGGGCGTCCACGATGAACAGGTGGCGGCCGGCGCGGATCTCGTTGGCGTGCGGGATCTCGACGCACCAGCGGTGCCGGCTCTGGGGGGCGTCCATCGGCCTTCCTCTCCCGCACATGAGGTGCTGCTGCTCTCCTGGGCGACAGGGAGCCGACTTCGACCATAGGTATAGGCCAATTCCTCCGTCAAGAGGACAAGTCGTTCAGTAAATAATCCGTTCAACGGTGTATATCCGGTCGCTGTCCGCTACCGTTCCCAGCATGACCGCCCCCGCCCACCCGGCCCCCTCGGCCCGCCGCCTGCGCACCCGGGCCGCCCTGCTCGCCGTCCTCGGCGAACACGGCACGCTCAGCCGCGCCGAGATCAGCCGGCTCACCGGGCTCTCCCGTTCGGCCGTCAGCAGCGCCGTCACCGACCTGATCGACGAAGGGCTCGCCGGCGAGACCACCGCCGCCGCCACCACCGGACGCGGCCGCCGCGCCGCCGCCGTCACCCTGCGTCGCGCCCACGCCCTGGTCCTCGCCTTCGACTTCGGGCACACCCACGTCACCGCCGCCGTCGCCGACACCACCGGCGCCGTGCTCGGCGAGGCCACCGCCCACCTCGACGTCGACAACCACCCCCGCGAGGTCCTGGCCGCCGCCCGCACCCTCGCGGACCGGGCGCTCGCCGCCGCCGGGCACCCGTTGGACGCGATCACCGCCGTCGCCGCCGGCATCCCCGGCGCCCTCGACACCCGCACCAACGTGGTCCGCGCGCCCTCCACCCTCTCCCAGTGGATCGGCATGGACCCGGCCGCCGAACTCGGCCGGCTCTTCGAACGTCCCGTCACCGTCGGCAACGACGCCGAGATGGGCGCCCGCGGCGAACGCGCCCACAGCGGCGGACACGCCGTCAACGACCTGATCTACGTCAAGGCCTCCACCGGCATCGGCGCCGGCCTGCTGCTCGACGGCCGCATCTACCGCGGCGCCAGCGGCATCTCCGGCGAGATCGGCCACATCCAGCTCCCCGACACCGGCACCTGGTGCCGCTGCGGCAACCGCGGCTGCCTGGAGTCCGTCGCCTCCATCGTCGAGGTCCGCCGCCGCCTGGCCCACGTGCTCGCCCCCGGCGCCCGCCCCGACGACGCCGTCGACCTGCCGCCGCTCGGCGAACTCGCCGGCACCCCCGCCGCCGCCCGCGTCATCGGCGAAGCCGGCCGCACCATCGGACGCGTCCTCGCCGACCTGGTCAACTGCCTCAACCCCGCCGCCATCGTGATCGGCGGCGAACTCGGCCTGGCCGGAGCGCCGTTGATCAACGGCATCCGGGAGTCCGTCGACCGCTACGCGCAGCCCGCCGTCGCCGAGGCCGTCGAGATCCGCGCCAGCCGGCTCGGCCTGCGCTCCGAACTGTACGGAGCCGTCGACGCCGCGGTGGCCGCCGCGGTCGGCAGGCCCTAGCCGACCGTCCGGGCCCGTTCCGCCAGGAAACGCCGCTCCGGCAGGCTCGGCGCCAGCGCGGACGCCCGGCGGAACGTCTCCGCCGCCGCGGCTGCCTCGCCGGTGCGGGCCAGCAGCTCGGCCCGAACCGCCAGGAAGCGGTGGTGCCGGCCCAACGCCGCCTCCAGCGCGTGGAGTTCCTTCAGCGCGAGCTCCGCGCCGTGCACCTCCGCGAGCGCCACCACCCGGCCCAGCTCCGGCATCGGACCGGGCGCCACCCGCACCAGCAGGTCGTACAGCGCCAGGATCTGCGGCCAGTCCGTGGTCGCCACGTCCGGCGCCTCGTCGTGCAGCGCCGCGATCGCCGCCTGCAACTGGTACGGCCCCACCCGGCCGTGCGGCAGCGCCCGCTCCACCAGCGCCACGCCCTCGGCGATCGCCGCCGCGTCCCAGCCCGTCCGGTCCTGCTCGGCCAGCGGCACCAGCTCCCCGGCCGGGCCCGTCCGGGAGGGCCGCCGGGCGTCGGTGAGCAGCATCAGCCCCAGCAGGCCCATCACCTCCGCGTCCTCGGGCAGCAGCCGGTGCAGCAGCCTGGTCAGCCGGATCGCCTCGTCGGACAGCCGAGGGGTCGTCAGGTCCTCGCCGGAGGTGGCCGTGTAACCCTCGTTGAACACCAGGTACAGCACCTGCAGCACCTCGCGCAGCCGCTCCACCTGCTCGCCCGGCTCCGGCCGTACGAACCGCAGCCCCGACGAGCGGATGGTCTGCTTCGCCCGGCTGATCCGCTGCGCCATCGTCGCCTCCGGCACCAGGAACGCCGCCGCGATCTGCGCCGTGCTCAGACCGCCGACCGCGCGCAGCGTCAGGGCGATCCGGCTGGGCGAGGTCAGCGCCGGGTGGCAGCACAGGAACAGCAGCGTCAGCGAGTCGTCCCGGTCGGCCTCGGGGCCGGCGTCGGCGGCCCGGTCGAGCAGCTCCGACTGCGGCGTCGCCAGGAACAGCCGCTCCTCGCGCTCGCGCCGGGCCCGCTCGGCGCGCACCAGGTCCACCAGCCGGCGCGAGGCCACGGTGACCAGCCAGCCGCGCGGGTTCTCCGGCCGGCCCTGCTGCGGCCACTGCACCGCGGCCGCCAGCAGCGCCTCCTGCACCGCGTCCTCGCAGCTGTCGAACGCGCCGGGGTGGCGGCGCAGCAGCGCCGCCAGGACCTGGGGTGCGAGGGTGCGCAGCAGGTCCTGGTCGGCGGCCGTCCGGTCGTCCACGCGGCTCAGTCCTCCATCGGCGTCTCGTGCAGGATCGGCCACAGCTCCACCGGCTCCTGGTCCGCCCACGGCATGTCGGCGGCGATCTCCAGCGCCCGCTGCTCGCTCTCGCAGTCCAGCAGGTAGAAGCTGGCCATGTACTCCTTGGTCTCCAGGTACGGGCCGTCGCTCACCGCGGGCAGCCCGTCCTGGCGGCGCACCAGTCGGCTGGCGGCCGCATCGCCCAGGCCGTACGCGCCGATCAGCTCCCCGGTCTCCCGGTAGCGGTGGTTGAACGCGTCCTGCCGGGCGATCGCCTCCGGCCACTCCTCGGCCGAGACGGACGCCCACTTCTCCTGGTTGCCGTACGTCATCAGCAGGTACTTCACGGGGACCACGTCCTCTGTGCTCGTCGGGTGCTTGCGTCCGGTGGTCGGAGCCGGGGAGCGGCTTCTCTACACGGCGGAGCGGAGTCTTCGAGAGATTCTCAGGAGGCGGGCGGGGTCCACACGTACGGCGTGGTGGTGGTGACGGCGTGCATGCCGAGGCGGCGCAGGATCGGGGTGCTGTCGGGGGAGGCGTCCACCTGGAGGTAGCGGATGCCGCGTTCGACGGCCCAGCGGGCGCGGTGGGCGACCAGCGAGCGGTAGATGCCGCGGCCGCGCCAGGCGGCGAGGGTGGAGCCGCCCCACAGGCCGGCGAACTCGGTGCCGGGGGTGCGGGTCAGCCAGGCGGCGGAGACCACCTCGGGGGTGGGGGTGTCGGTCTCGGCGACCACCACCAGGAAGCCCTCGGGGTCGGCGGCGGCGTTGTCGGTCAGGTCGCCGACCAGCCAGCTCCAGTCCTCGCCCCAGACCTCGGTCTGCAGCGCGGCGATCCGCCGCATGTCGGTGCGGGCGGTGACCCGGCGCAGCGTGATGCCCTCGGGGGCGGGGGTCGGGGTGGCGAGTTCGGCGGCCAGGCCGACCAGGACGGTCTCCGGGTCCTCGGCGACGAAGCCGGCCGCGGTCAGCCGCTCCGGCAGGTCGGCGGGCAGGTCGTGGCCGCGGGTCTTCCACTCGACGGACTCGCCGCGGGCGGCGAAGAAGTCGCGCTGGCGGGCGATCAGGTCGTCGAGTTCGGCGCCGCGCAGGCCGAGGTCGGCGGCGGGCGAGGTGACGAAGCCGCGGAAGCCGCCGCACTTGCGCAGCAGCGGGCCGTCGGTGTCCCGGATCTCGCCGTCGCGGACGGGGCCGAGGCCGCGCAGGTGCTCGTCGTAGGCCGCGAGCAGGGCCTTGTTCAGGTCGGTCATCAGGCGAGGGTAGAGGATCTTGGCAAGCGCTTTCCGGCCATTCTGCGGACCGGGGCCGCCCGGGACCGCCCCTGGCGTTGACGCCGGGGTGAAGGTCTAGCGTCGTGGCCATGCGGATCGGCGAGCTGGCTCAGCGGGCGGGGACCACCACCAGGGCGCTGCGGTACTACGAGTCGCGGGGGCTGCTGCCCGCGCGGCGCGGCGGCAACGGGTACCGGGCGTACGACGAGGACGACCTGCGGCTGCTGCGGCAGATCCGGGTGCTGCAGGACTTCGGGTTCGAGCTGGAGGAGACCCGGCCGTTCGTGGAGTGCCTGCAGGCCGGGCATCCGGCCGGCGACTCCTGCCCGGCCTCGCTGGAGGTGTACCGGGCGAAGCTGGCCGAACTGGACGCCATGGTGGCCCGGTTGACGGAGGTCCGGGAGCAGGTGGCGGCCCAGCTGACGCAGGCCGAGGCGGCGCGCGACGCGCTGGCCGCTGCGGACCGGGAGCCGCGCTGCGAGCTGGCCCGCACGGACGACCGAACGATCGAACGAGGAGAGGGGAACCGATGAGCGGCGTACAGGAAGTGACCGACCAGGACTTCGCGAGCGAGGTGCTGGGGGCGAAGGGCCCGGTGCTGGTGGAGTTCACCGCCGACTGGTGCCCGCCGTGCCGCCAGCTGGCGCCGGTGCTGGCCGAGGTGGCGGCGGAGCAGGCGGGCCGGCTGAAGGTCGTCGCGCTGGACGTGGACCGGAACCCGGAGACCCAGGCCGCGTACGGCGTGCTGTCGATGCCGACCTTGATGGTGTTCCGGGGCGGCGAGCCGGTGCGCTCGATGGTCGGGGCCCGCGCCAAGGCCCGACTGCTGCGGGAGCTGGACGACCTGCTGTAGGCGGGTGAGCTGTGTCACGGGGCGGGCGGGAGTCTGGATGCGAAGCATTTATGCGTTGTAAAGTGCAACTAGATATTAGTTGTATTTATCAACCATGGAGTCAGAGATGTCCTCGCTGCCAGCGGTGTCCCGCCCCGCCCTGCGGCACGTCCTCACCCACCTGGTCACCCCGCTGCTGATGTGCCTCGGCATGGGCGTCGCGTACCTTTCCGCCTTCCACGCCCCCGCCCCGCACCGGCTGCCGGTCGCCGTGGTCGGCCAGGGCCCGCAGGCCGGGGCGCTGGCGCAGACGCTCCAGGACAGGGCCGGCGACAGGCTGGACGTCACCACCGTCGCCGACCCCGACGCGGCCCGCACCCGGCTGCTCGACCGGGAGCTGGTCGCCGCGTACGTGCCGGGCGGCGACGCGCCCACCCTGCTGGTGGCCACCGCGAACTCGGAGACCTCGGCGAGCGCCGCCGAGAAGGTGTTCACCACGGTCGCCGCCCAACAGGGCAAGCCGTTGGCCGTCCAGGAGCTGACCCCGCTGCCGGCCGGCGACCCGACCGGGCAGGGCCTGTTCTTCCTGCTGGTGGCGTTGAGCATCGGCTCCTACGGCTCGGTCGCGGTGCTCGGCGCGGCCGGTGCGGCGCTGGCGATGCGGGCCCGGGCGCTGCTCGGCCTCGGAGTGGCGCTGGTGGTCAGCCTGCTCGGCGCGGCGCTGGCCGGGCCGGTGTTCCACCTGGTCGACCACGGCCTGTTCGGTCTCTGGGCCATGAGCTGGCTGTACTCGGCGGGCATCATCGCGATCGGCACCGCCCTGCACACCTTCCTCGGCCGGTGGACCACGCTGACCATGATGGTGCTGTTCGTGATGCTCAACTTCACCAGCTCCGGCGGCATCTTCCAGCCCGAGCTGCAGAACGGCTTCTACGGCGCCCTGCACTCCTTCTGGAACGGCGCGGGCTTCCTGGAGGGCGTCCGCGACCACGTCCACTTCGGCGGCCGGGCCGGGCTCGGCGGCCACGTCGCCACCCTGTTCGGCTGGCTCGCGGCCGGTGCGGCGCTGCTCGTCCTGGCCGCCCGCACCGAGCGCGCCCGGGCCCTCGCCGCGGCCCCCGGCCCGGATGCCGGGGAGCCGGCGGAGGAGGAGATGGAGGAGGCGGTCGGCGTCTGAGGACTGCTGCCCCTACCGTGGGTCGCAACACCGCACGACGAAGGAGCCACCGCCATGCCCGACCGCGACGCCGCGCTGGAGACCATTCAGCGCGAGCTCACCGCGTTCGCCCGCCGGGCCCGCCACAAGGCAGCCCAGCTGCACCCCGAGCTCTCGCTGGTCACGTACAGCATGCTCGACCTGGTCAAGGAGCGCGGGTCCTGCCGGGCCGCGGACCTGGCGGCGCACTTCATGCTCGACAAGTCCACCGTCAGCCGGCAGGTCGGCGCGTTGGAGCGGCTCGGGCTGCTGGGCCGCCAGGCCGATCCGGACGACCAGCGCGGGCAGTTGCTGCACCTGACCGACGCGGGCGAGCAGCTGCTGGCGGAGGCGTACGAGCAGCGCCGGCGGGCCTTCACCGACCGCTTCACCTCCTGGGGCGACGAGGACCTGGACCGGTTCGCCGATTACCTGGTCCGCTACGGCGCGTCCGAATAACCGTCCGGCCGGGCCGACTTGACCCTCACGCGACGTGAGGCCGGAGGCTGGTGCGCAGCGGGAAGGAAAGGAGGCGACGCGATGAGCGGGTACACCGTCGGGCAGCTCGCCCAGCTCGCCGGAGTGACGGTGCGCGCCCTGCACCACTACGACGAGATCGGGCTGCTGTCGCCCGGCGGCCGCACCCCGGCCGGCTACCGGCGGTACGACGACGCCGAGCTGGACCGGCTGCAGCAGATCCTGTTCTATCGCGAACTCGGCTTCCCGCTGGAGGAGATCGCGGCGATCCTGGACGACCGCTCGGTCAGCCCGACCGAGCACCTGCGCCGGCAGCGCGAGCTGATCGGCGACCGGATCAGGAAGTTGGAGAACCTCGCCGCGGCAGTCGAACGAGCGATGGAGGCAAGGACGTTGGGCATTCAGCTGACCCCGGAGGAGAAGTTCGAGGTGTTCGGCAAGGACTACCAGGAGAGCTGGGAGGACGAGGCCGAGCAGCGCTGGGGCGACACCGACGCCTGGAAGCAGTCCCAGCAGCGGACCGCGAAGTACACCAAGGCGGACTGGGAGCGGATCAAGGAGGAGACCGACGCCGTCAACGACGCCCTGGTGGCGGCGTTCACGGCCGGCGCGGCCCCCGACAGCCCGGAGGCGATGGACGCCGCCGAGCAGCACCGGAACCACATCGGCCTGAACTTCTACGAGTGCGCCCCGCAGATGCACCGCTGCCTCGGCGACATGTACGTCGCCGACCCGCGGTTCACCGCCACCTACGAGCAGCTCGCCCCGGGCCTCGCCGGGTGGCTGCGGGACGCGGTCCACGCCAACGCGGACCGGCAGGAGCAGTCCTGACGCAGCGTCAGGCGGCCCGGCCGAAGGTGCGCCGGTAGGCGGTGGGCGAGGTGCGCATGGTGCGGCCGAAGTGGTGGTGGAACGTCGCCGCCGACTCGAAGCCGACCGCCGCCGCGATCTCCTCGACACTGCCTTCCGGCGACTCCAGCAGCGGCAGGCTGGCCGCGATCCGCTGGATCGCCACCCAGCGCATCGGGCTGACCCCGTTGCGGGCGGTGAAGTGCCGCAGGTACGAGCGGTCGGACATGGCGGCCGCCCGGGCCAGCAGCGGCACGGTCAGCGGCCGGGCGAGGTGGTCCAGCGCCCAGCGCATCGACCGGGCCACCCCGTCCTCGGGCTCGTCCACCGGGCGCACCGCCGCCTCGACGTACTGGGCCTGTCCGCCGTCCCGGTGCGGCGGGGCGACGAAGCGACGGGCGACGGTGTTGGCGACCTTGGCGCCGTGGTCCTGCCGGACCAGGTGCAGGCACAGGTCGATGTCGGCGGCGCTGCCCGCGCTGGTCAGCACCTGGCCGTTGTCCACGTACAGCACGTCCGGGTCGACCCGGACCTGCGGGTGGCGGCGGCGCAGTTCCTCGGCCCACCGCCAGTGCGTGGTGGCGGGCAGGCCGTCGAGCAGGCCGGCGGCGGCCAGCGCGAAGGCGCCGGAGCAGATCGACACCACCCGGGCGCCGCGGGCGTGCGCGGTGCGCAGCGCGGCGACCACGGCGGGCGGCACCTGGCCGTACGGGTCGGGCACCCCGACCACCACGGCGGTGTCGGCGGCGGCGAGTTCCTCCAGGCCGTGCCGGGGCGTCAGGGTGAATCCGCCGACCGCCTCCAGCGGGTGTCCGGGCCGCTCCGCGCACACCCGCACGTCGTACCAGGGGGCGGCCAGCAGGCCGGCGAGCTCGGGGCGGGCGAGGGCGAACACCTCGACCACCACGCCGAGTTCGAACGGGGCCATGCCCGCGAAGGCGTACACCGCGACGGTGTGCACGGGAGCCGGGCGCTTTCCGATGGTGACGGGCACGGGCTCGGCCATGTGGTGCTCCAGGTGCGGCCGGTGGCGGGTTCGCGGCGAGTGTAGCCGTCCGCCCCGCCGCCGTGCCGCGCGCCGGGCCGGGGCGGACCGGGTGCGTACGGGCGGCGGCGAAGGGTGATCGGACGGGGGCGGAAAACCTTTGGAACTGATCTGCAACCTCCCGGGAGGATGGGAGCGTCAACACGCGCAGGCCGCAGAATGCCTCTCGCGGACGTCCACCACACCCTTTTCCCGGAGAGCAGCCATGTTCACGCCCGGTCGTGCCCGTTTCGAGAAGATTGTCGTGCTCGCTGCCGCCCGCTCCGGGTGGGGCCGACGGCACTGAGCGCGCCGAAGCCCCCGCCGGCGGACCGGACGGGGGCTTCGGCGCGAGGCTGCGTCAGCCGTTCAGCGAGGCCATCCAGGCCTCCACCTCGTCGGCCTGCCGGGGCAGGCCCACCGAGAGGTTCTCGTTGCCGTCGGCGGTGACCAGGATGTCGTCCTCGATTCGGACGCCGACGCCGCGGTACTCCTCGGGGACGGTCAGGTCGTCGGCCTGGAAGTACAGGCCGGGCTCGACGGTCAGCACCATGCCGGGCTCCAGCACCGCGTCCACGTAGTTCTCGCGGCGGGCGTGCGCGCAGTCGTGGACGTCCAGGCCGAGCATGTGGCCGGTGCCGTGCAGGGTCCAGCGGCGCTGCAGGCCGAGCTCCAGCACCTTCTCCACGTCGTACACCGAGGCGTCGATCAGGCCCCACTCCAGCAGGCGCTCGGCGAGCACCCGCTGCGCGGCGTCGTGGAAGTCGCGGAAGTTGCCGCCCGGCCGGACCGCGGCGATGCCCGCCTCCTGGGCGTCGTACACCGCGTCGTAGATCTTGCGCTGCAGCGGGGTGAACGTGCCGTTGATCGGCAGCGTGCGGGTGACGTCGGCGGTGTAGAGGGTGTGGGTCTCCACGCCGGCGTCCAGCAGCAGCAGCTCGCCGGGGCGGACGTCGCCGTCGTTGCGCACCCAGTGCAGGGTGGTGGCGTGCGGGCCGGCCGCGGCGATGGTGCCGTAGCCGACGTCGTTGCCCTCGACCCGGGCGCGGCGCCAGAAGGTGCCCTCGATCCAGCGCTCGGAGGTGGCGACGGCCCGGCCGAGCTCGCGCACCACGTCGGTGAAGCCGTTGACAGTGGAGGTGCAGGCGGCGCGCAGCTCGCCGATCTCCCACTCGTCCTTGACCAGGCGCAGCCCGGACAGGAAGACCGTCAGCTCCTGGTCCTTCTCCTCGTCGAGCTGCTCGGCGAGGGCGGCCTCCAGGCCGGCGTCGTAGCCGCGCACCAGGCGGGTCGGGACGGTGTCGGCGGCCAGCTCCTCGGCGGCCTTGCGGACGTCCCGCACCGGCAGGCCGTACAGCTTCTCGGCCTCGGCGTGGGAGTTGCGGCGGCCGACCCACAGCTCGCCCTGGCCGCTGAGCCAGAACTCGCCGTTCTCCCGGTCGGAGCGCGGCAGCAGGTAGAGCGCGAACCGGTGGCCGCCCTCGACGGGCTCGCCGACCAGCACCGCGTCCTCGGTCTGGTTGCCGGTCAGGTGCACGTACTCGCTGGCGGCGCGGAACGCGTACTCGGTGTCGTTGGCGCGGGTGCGCAGGTTGCCCGCGGGGACGACCAGCCGCTCGCCGGGGAAGGCGGCGGAGAGCCTGGCGCGGCGCTCGGCCGCGTAGGGGGCCTGGGCGACCGGCTGCAGGCCGTGCAGCTCGGTGTCGGCCCAGCCGGTGCGCATGGACGCGGCGAGCTCGTCGGAGATGTCGCCGTACAGGCCGTTCTTGCGGCTCTTGATCGGCTCGTCCTCCTCGCCCTCGGCGGCCCCTTCGGGGTTCTCGGACACCGCCGGGCTGCGGTCCTCGGTCACGTACGTCGCCTCCTTGCGCGTGGTACCGCCCCGCACTCCCCGGGTCGCGGGGCGCGAGGGCGGACGTCGCCCCCATGGTACGTAGGGCCGTTCGAGGGAAGAAAGGCCGTTCGACCTGCGGTTCGCGGCCGGCCCGCGGTCACTCGAAGCGGGCCGCCAGCAGCACCAGGTCGTCCTCGCCCGGGCCCTCGCCGCCGGCCTCGGCCAGCAGGTGGTCGCAGAGCCGCTCCGGATCCAGCCGGACGTCCCGCGGGGCGTCCGCGGCGGCTCGGCGCAGCGCGCTCTGCCCGGCGTGCAGGTTGGCCCCGAACCGGCGGGCCAGGCCCTCGGTGTACAGCACCAGCACGTCGCCGCGCTCCGCGGTGAGCTCCACCCCGGGCGCCTCCCAGCAGCTGAGCATGCCCAGCGGGGCGGACAGCGAGGTCTCCACGAAGTTCGCCCCGTACCGGGTGAGCAGCACCGGCGGGCAGTTCGCCGCCCCCGCCAGCGCGATCCGGCGCTCGGCCGGGTCGACGTTGGCGTACACGGCGGTCGCCGAGCGGGTCGGCTCGGTGGTCTTCAGCAGCAGCTCCAGGTCGCCGAGCACGGACACCGGGTCCTCGCCCTCCAGCACCGCGTACGCGCGCAGCGCGGCCCGCACCCGGCCCATCGCGGCGGCCGCGCAGGCGCCCGCGCCCGGACCGGCGCTGGGGCCGCCGCCGAGCACGCTGCCCACGGTCAGCGCCAGGGTGTCGTCCGGCAGCGGGACCGCGTCGTACCAGTCGCTGCCCGCGGAGTGCTCCAGCGCGGCGGGCACGCAGCGGGCGGCGATCCGCAGGCCGGGCCGGACCGGCAGGTGGTCGGGCAGCAGCGAGCGGCGCAGCGCGGCGGTGGCGCGCACCGCCCGGTCGGCCTCCAACTGGCGGGCCAGCAGCGGGGCGGCGAACTCGCAGTAGCGGCGCACCAGGTGCTCGCGGCGCTCGCCGGGACGGCCCGGCTCCTCGTAGAACCAGGCCGCGGCGCCGAGCGCGCCCTCGCGTTCGGTGGCCAGCGGCAGCGCGTAGCAGGCGCCGAGGCCCAGCTGGGCGGCGATCTCGCGGAACCGGGGGCCCACCGTCGGGTCGGTGGCCAGGTCGGAGATCAGCAGCCGGCCGGTCGCGCCGGGCAGGCTGAGCAGGTCGGCGAACGGGCCGTGCTCGGCCGGGATGGTCTCCAGCTGGCCGAGCGTCGCCGGGTCCAGGCCGAGGCCGACCGGCCGGGCCAGCGTGCGGGCCGGACCGGGCCGCAGCGTGACCACCAGGCCGCGGCGGGCGCCGAGCAGCGCCGCGCCGGAGTCCAGCAGCGCGTCCAGGGTGCCGGCCAGCCCGTCGGCCCTGGCCAGCAGCTCCAGGTGCTCCTGGAGGCTGGTGAAATCGGACAGCCATCCGGCCAAACGGTCCTGCAGGTCCGCCGAGGGCGCCTCGCCGAGCTCCGGCAGCAGCGCCTGCTCGAACCTCAGGGCCTCCGCCGCCAGCGGCTGGACGTCGGTCATGTCGCAACTCCCCACAATCCGGAACGTGTCACGCAGGACCCCCGAGACCGACCGAAAACGATGTCTTTACTCACTACTCGGCACGATTCCCCCACTTGTACACAGGCCGATCGGGGCATGTCCAGGAGAGCGACGGGCCGAACGTGCCAGGGATCGTACGGCGAGGCCCCGCAGGTGCCACCCGGGGCGCCGGGCACTCACTCGTACGGTGGAACCGGTGTCGGCCGACCCGCGTCCATCCGGACGTATGGGGGATTCTCGTTCCAGCGGCGCAGCGCGGGCTCGGCCGAACAGGCCCTGAGCGCAACCGCACCGCCCGCACCCCCGGCCCAGGCCGACCGACGCGGAGAGGAACGAGCCGCCATGCGCCGACACCGCCGAGAGCTGCTGACCGAGCGGGTCGGCCAGTGGTGGCCGGGCCGCCGCGGCCGGACGCTGGCCCTGACCGCCGCACTGCAGGCCGCCGTCGGCTGCGGCTGGCCGGTGGTGCCCGGCGCGCGGGCGCTGCGCGGCCCGGCCTGCTCGTGCCCGGACCGGCTCTGCCCGACGCCCGGCGCGCACCCGTGCGACCCGCCGCTGGAGGCGGCCACCACCGATCCGCGGATGGTCCGGCACTGGTGGGAGCGGCGCGCGCCCGGCGCGCCGGTGCTGGCCGCCACCGGCCGGTCGCTGTGCGCGGTGAGCCTGCCCCGCCCGGCCGGTCCGTGGCTGCTGCGGCACCTGGACGAGATCGGCGTCCCGTACGGCCCGGTGCTCGGCACGCCCGGCCGGTTCGTGCTGCTGACGGCGCCCTACACGCTGCCGGAGCTCGGCGCGCTGCTGTCCGAACGGCCGTGGGTGCCGGGCGTGTTGCGGTACCACGGGGCGGGCGGCTACCTGGTGCTGCCGCCCTCGCGGACCGGCGAGGGCCAGGTGCACTGGGTGCGCCGCCCGGGCCCCGGCCGGCCCTGGCTGCCCGAGGTCGGCACCCTGCTGGGCGGGCTGATCACCGCCAGTGCCGTCACCCTGCCGCACTGCTGACCGATCGTCAGATCAGTTGCACCACAGGCCCGGAAACAGAAAAGGCCCGACCGCTAGCGACGGGGGATGCACCAGCGGTCGGACTGTTCAAACAGTAACAAAGATCCGGCTCCGCGCCAATTTGTCCACGCCGAAAGGCCCTTGGGATTTTCGGCGGCCGGACGGTAGTGTGACGCGGGTCACTTCCGGCTAGTTGAGGGTGATCTGACGGTTCACCAGGTTGGCGCGGGCGCGGCGCTCGTCGGCGGTCAGCGGCGCGGGCGCGGCCAGCACCTCGGCCAGCTTCGCGGCGAACTCCACGGCCGGCTTCTCCACCTCGGCGGCGGCCATGTCGACCGGCAGGTCCCACACCGGCACGGTCAGGCCGTGCGCCCGGAACGAGCCGACCAGCTTGGTGCCCTCGCCCAGCGAGCTCTCGCCGGACGCCGACAGTCGGGCCAGCGCGTCCAGCAGCTGCTCCTCCGGCACCGTCATCACCCAGCGCAGGTGGTTCTTGTCCGGCGTGCCGCACCAGTACGCGGAGTCCACCCCGGCCAGCTTCTCGGTGGGGATCGCCGACGCGTTCGCCCGCTCCAGCGAGGCCGCGACCTCGCCGGTCGCCGACTCGGCGTCCTCCAGCCAGAACTCGAAGCCGGTGTGCACGGAGGGCACGAACTCGGCCGTGGTGTCCAGCAGTTCCTGCAGGCGGCGGGCGCCCGGGTCGGTCCGGCGGGCCGGCACCGGAGTGCCCGGCTCGGTGGCCAGCGCCAGCTCCAGCGCGTCCGCCAGGTCGCGGCTCAGGTCGCCCGAGGACGACTGGGTCTGCAGGCCCAGCAGGATCGAGCCGTCGGCGCGCCGCAGCGCCGGCCAGGCCAGCGGCAGCACCGTCGCCAGCGTCACCGACGGAACCGCGCCGACGGCCTGCTCGGCCACCCCGGCGGCCAGCGTCAGCGGCACCGTGGCGGCCGGCACCAGCTCGCGCAGCGCCACCCAGTCGGCCTCGCCCGGCAGGCCCTCGAACGGGCGGTGCACCAACTCCTGCACCGCGTGCGCCGCCTGACGGCCGTGGCAGGCCTTGTACCGGCGGCCCGAACCGCACGGGCACGCCTCGCGCGCTCCGACGACCGGGATCTCGCCCTCGACGACGGTGGACTGGCTGGGCTGCTTCTTCGCGGCCTTCTTGGCCATGGTGCGGCTCTCCCGGGGACGTCGGACTTTGCACCGCGCAGCCTACTTCGCCCGCGGCCCGCGGTTCAGGCGCTGCGCCGCTCCCCGCCGCCCCTTACCTGCTCGAACGCGGGCAGCTCCGCCCACACCGTCACCTGACCGGGTGCGTGCCGCACTCCCCAGTCCTTCGCCAGCTTGCCGACGATGCTCAGCCCCCGGCCGCCGTGCGCCGACACCGAGGGACTGGCCGGCACCGGCCGGGTGGTCGCCCCGCCGTCGGTGACCTCCAGGGTCAGCAGGCCGTCCCCGCGCATCCGCCAACTCACCAGCACGGTACCGATCTCCGCGTCGTCGTCGACGTGCGGGCGACGGTCGGCGGATCTTCCGGGTCTGTCGCCGGGCTCCGGATCTTCGGCCGGCAGCGGCCGGGCATGACGACAGGAATTGCTGAGCAGTTCGGAGAGGATCAACACCGCGTCGTCAATCACCGCATCCGGTATCGAGCGATCACCGAGATCGTTGCGCAGCCTCCGCCGCGCGGTCGAGACACTGGCCGGACCGTGCGGAACGGCCATGGCCGATGAGGTCGACCCGGCCTGAACTGGCACAGCTCGCGCCACCATCAACGCCACCCCCGGACCTCCTTCAGCTTCTGCCGAGGGATGGATGCCCGCCGTTATTGCATCGGAAACGGGCGTTCGACGATCCGATCGCGGCATTAACGGGATCCGCCCGGCTCGCGGCCGAAAGGTGAGGAGCGTCTCACCTTTCTGTCGCGTCCCGGGGGTTGTCCGAATGGGCAACGGGAAATGCCCCGTTCGGTATTTGTGCCACGCCAATGGAGCCCGCGTGCCACCCGGCGGGCGCCGGGCCGGCCGGCCCGTTCAGCGGCCCAACTGGGCCAGCACGTCCGCCGGTCGGTTGGTGATCAGCGCCTCCACGCCGAGCTCCAGGCAGAGTTCGACGTCCTCCGGGCGGTCCACCGTCCACACGTGCACCCGGTGCCCGGCCCGGCGCAGCGCCGCCACCATGCCCGGGTCGCGGCGCACCAGCGAGATGCCCGGGCCGGCGATCGACGCCCCGCCCGGCAGCGACCTGGTCCGGCCCAGCAGCGGCACCGAGCGCTCCCACAGGTACACCCGGGGCACCGCCGGGGCGGCCCGGCGGACCCGGTGCAGGGCCAGCTCCGAGAAGCTCATCACCCGCACCGTGGACTCCTCCGGCGCGGCCGGCAGCAGACCGAAGCGGCCCAGCACCCGCAGCAGCTCGGACTCCACCCGGCCCGCGTACCGCACCGGGTGCTTGGTCTCGATCGCCAGCTCCACCCGCCGCCCGGTGTCCGCGACCAGCTCCAGCAGCCGCTCCAGGGTGAGCACCGAGCTGCGCCGCGGCTGCTCCGGGTGCTTCCACGAACCGAAGTCCAGCTCGGACAGCTGAGCCAGCGTCATGGTCGACACCACGCCCTGCCCGTCGGAGGTGCGGCCCACCGTCCGGTCGTGCACGCACACCAGCTGCCCGTCGGCGGTGACCCGGACGTCGCACTCCAGCCCGTCCGCGCCCTCCTCCAGCGCCTGCCGGTACGCCTCCTCGGTGTGCTCCGGGAGGGCCGCGGAGGACCCGCGGTGGGCGATCACCTTGACCGACGAGCGGTCGATCGGAGCGGGGAGCGAGGCCGAGGCGCTGTGCTGGGTGTTCACGTCAACCACCCTACGCGGCACCGGATGACGGCCCGCTTCCGGCACGGCAACGCTCCGGTGAACAGCTCCCCGGGGGCGAACGGCTGGCGGACCGTCAGCCGGTCGGACGCCCGCGGACCGTCAGCCCGTCGGACGCCCGCGGGCGGTCAGGCCTGCCGGCGTTCCAGGGCCGTCACCGCGCCGGTAGCCAGGGCCGCCACCAGGAACGAGAACAACGAGGCCGAGCTCCACGCCTGCGGGGTGAAGTGCACCGCCTCCTGCGCCTTCGCCCACAGGTCGGTCCACCAGCCGGCCACCGCCGTCGGCGCCAGGAACTGGTACACCGCGAAGCCCAGTGCCCACGGCAGCAGCATCACCCAGCGCGCCGGGGCGTCCTGCGTCAGGTTCCAGCCGCGCCGGCCCGCGCCGAGGAAGTAGTCCACCGCCAGCACCGCGAACAGCGGCACGAACACCGATCCGATCAGGCCGAGGAACGCGTAGTACGACTCGGTGAACTCCTTGATCCGCAGCGCCAGCACCGTCACCAGCACGCCGATGCCGCCGGTCAGCACCCGCCGGTCCACCTTCGGCCACAGGTTGTGGATCGACATCGCCGTCGAGTACACGTTCGCGAACGACTGGTCCGACTCGCGCAGCACCAGCACCAGCAGGAACGCCCAGCCCGCGGCCACGCCGGTGAACGAGCCGAGGATCCTGTCCGGGTCGCCGCCGGACTGCAGCAGCGCCACCACGCCCAGCACGTAGCACCAGACCTGGGCCACCGTGTAGCCGGAGAACGTCCCCCAGAACGCCTTCGCCGAGCTGCGGGCGTGCCGGGTGTAGTCGGCGGCCAGCGGCACGAACGAGATCGACACCGCGATCACCGCGTCCGTCGCCGACAGGAAGCCGTCCCAGTTGCCCGCGCCCGGGTCCGGGAAGCCCAGCCGGGCGAACTGCACCGTGAAGTAGACCATCGCCACGCCGACCGCGACCGCCACGTACTTGCGCAGCACCGCGATCGCGCCCAGCGGCCAGATCGTCAGCACCGTCGTCAGCACGCCCGCCAGCAGCACGAACAGCCAGCGCCAGCCCTCGGTGCCGGCCACCGTCTGGGCGCCCCAGGCGATCACCGTCAGCTCGTACACGCCCCAGCCGACGCACTGGAGGATGTTCAGCACCGTCGGCACGTACGACAGCCGGGTGCCGAACAGGCCGCGCAGCACCGCCATCGCCGGCGCACCCGTGCGGGCGCCCACCAGGGCCGCCACCGCCAGCATCGCGGTGCCGATCGCGGTGCCCGCCACGATCGCCGTCACCGCCGCGGTGAAGCCCAGCTCGTGGCCCTGCTTGCCCAGCACCGTCGCGGCGCTGGTGAAGCCGATCAGGCTCACCCCGAGGTTGGCCCACAGCGCGAACAGCGCCCGGAAGTCCAGGGTGCGCGGCGGCGCCGTGTCGAGGGTCAGCGGGGCCTCGGCCCGCGCGGCAGCCTCATGATCGGAAATTTGGGCAGACGGAACAGCCGTCATGGCCGATACTCCCTACGCCGGCATTATCCGGACAGGTTCAGGCGGTCAGCGCCCCCTCGACCGGGGCGGCGTCACCGCCATGCCCTACGGTCGATCCGGCGCACTCTCAGCCTGGCTGGTCCAAGCTCCCGCGACGTTCTTCGGTTTACAGGAGCGACAGGCTAGCCTCCGGGCTGGGGAACGCCAAGGCCGGGGGGATCGGCGTCCGCACCGCGGGACCACTGATGTGCATGTCAGCGAGGCCTAAGGCTTCTCATGATTTCTTCAGGGGCCCGCTTACGGTGTCCGAATCCGGCATAGGAAAAACTGTGCCCCGAGGCTGTGGCCGCGCCGCCGGCGCGACGGACCGCGGCCCAAGATTCTGTCAGCGATGGAGGTCGTCCGTGAGCACCGAGCACGCGAGTGGTACCACCCCGCCGGAGAAGGCCCCCGAGGCCACCGGCACCGAGGCGGCCTCCGCCGGCTCCGGGACGCCCGCGCCCGCTCCCGCCTACCTCGACGCGCCGCCGCCGGTGCTGCCGGCGTCCCCGGCCGCGCCGGTCTCCGACGGGACGATGCAGCTCGGGAAGGTGCCCGCCGCGCCGGTCCCCGACGGGACCATGCAGCTCGGGAAGGTGCCCGAGGCACCGGCCGCCCCGCCCGCCGCCCCGGTGGACGCGCCGCCGCCGTTCCAGAACCCGTACGGCAGCGTCGCCGCACCGGCCGGCCCCTACGCGCCGACCGCGGCCGACGCACCGGTCAACCCCTACGCGCCGACCGCGGCCGACGCACCGGTCAATCCCTACGCGCCGACCGCGGCCGTCCCGGCCGTGCCGCCGCTCGCCCAGACCGGTGCGCCCGGCGCCCCGGGTGCGCCCGGCGTCCCCGGCGAGCCGCAGCACCCGTTCGGCGCCGGCCACCCGGTGGGCGGCTGGGGCAACCCGTCCGGCGGCACCGGCGGTGTCGGCGGACCGGGCGAACCGGGTGCGCCGTGGGGCAGCCCGCAGCCCGCCCCCGGCGGGTCCGGCAAGGGCAAGCGCGGCGGATTCGTCGCCCTGGTCGCGGCGGTCGCCCTGGTGGCCGGCCTGGCCGGCGGCGCGATCGGCGCGTCCGTCTCCGACAAGGGCGGCAGCGGCGGCACCGGCGCCAGCCACAGCAGCACCACCGTCACCGTCGGCAACACCCACCAGAACCTGGACCGGGCTCCCGAGTCCGTCGCCGGGATCGCCGCCAAGGCGCTGCCGTCCACCGTCACCATCAAGGCCTCGAACTCCAGCGAGTCCGGCACCGGCACCGGATTCGTCTTCGACACCGAGGGCCACATCCTGACCAACAACCACGTGGTCGCGCCCGCCGCCAAGGGCGGCAAGCTCAGCGTCAAGTTCTCCGACGGCTCCTCCTACGACGCGTCCGTGGTCGGCCGCGCCGAGGGCTACGACGTCGCGGTCATCCGTCTGGAGAACCCGCCCAAGGACAAGCTCGTCCCGCTGCCGCTCGGCGACTCCGACAAGGTCGCCATCGGCGACGCCACCATCGCCATCGGCGCGCCCTACGGCCTCGAAGGCACCGTCACCACCGGCATCATCTCCGCCAAGGACCGCCCGGTCGCCTCCGGCGACGAGACCGGCGCCCAGTCCTCGTACATGAACGCCCTGCAGACCGACGCCTCGATCAACCCCGGCAACTCCGGCGGCCCGCTGCTGGACGGCTCCGGCTCGGTCATCGGCATCAACTCGGCGATCCAGTCCAACACCAGCGGCTCCGGCCGGGCCGGCTCCATCGGCCTCGGCTTCGCCATCCCGATCAACCAGGCCAAGTGGGTCGCCCAGACCCTGATCAAGGACGGCACGCCGGTCTACGCGATCCTCGGCGTCCTGCGCAACGACGACTACCGCGGCGACGGCGCCCAGATCGCCACCGCCCCGGTCCGCGACACCCCCGCCGTCACCCCCGGCGGCCCCGCCGACCAGGCCGGCCTGAAGGCCGGCGACGTCATCACCAAGCTCGGCGGCATCGCCATCGACAGCGGCCCGACCCTGGTCAGCGAGATCTGGACGCACAAGCCCGGCGAGAAGGTCGAGGTCGAGTACACCCGCGACGGCAAGGCCGCCAAGACCACCGTCACCCTCGGCGAACGCAAGGGCGACAACTGACCCACCCCACCGGAACGGTGTGCACCGAACCCGCCCCGACCCGTTAGGCTGGCCTCCGCCGAGGAGGGTTGCCCGAGCGGCCTAAGGGACCAGTCTTGAAAACTGTCGTGGCTTCGCGCCACCGTGGGTTCAAATCCCACACCCTCCGCCACGGTGGATGAACCACCAGCTCAGAGCGGGTGCCGACTTCGGACGGCACCCGCTCTTTCGTCATCCTGTCTCACCCCGTGCACCCTGTGTCCCGGTCCGGTCCAGCGTGTGTGGAACATCGGTGGAACGTTTTCGGGCGCTGCGGAGGGGCTATCCGGCCAAGTCGTCGCCGTTCAGGAAGCGCTCGATCAGGGCGTTGGAGTGGTCCTCGCGGTCGTTGATGACCTTCGCGTAGAACCGAAGCAGGACGGCGATGCTGTGCCCGGCGCGGCGAGCGACTTCGGCCTTGTCTACGCCGGCCGTCAGCCACCCCGAGACGGCGGTGTGCCTCGCCGAGTATGGGACGTCCGCAAACGGGCTGGCGATCTGTTCGGGCGTCAGGGCGAGCTTGCGGCAGGCCTTCCAGACCTCGGCGGTCTCCTTGGTGAGGACCACGCCACCCTCGGCCGCGCGGAACAGGCGGCCGTCCGATGCCACCCCGAACTCTGCGATGTGCTCCCGCAGCAGCCAGACGAGGACGGGCGGAATCGGCACCGGGCGGGTGGTGCTGCGGGCCCGCCGTTTCAGCCCCCGCTTCTCGTGTGACTGGCCGTCATCGGTCCACCGGGAGCCGACCCTCGGCGAACTCCCTTCCAGGAGCAGTTGACCCCATCCCGATTTCGGGAGAGTGCAGTCGGCCTCCCGCAGATGGTTGAGCTCGGCCGGCCGAGTGGCGGCGTAGAGCATGCATCCGTAGAAGGCTCGCAGGTGGCGGCCCCGCGCCGAGACCTGCGCTGCGGCTTCGACCAGCGCGCGGCCGACCTGTGGGTTCGGCACCCATCGGAAGTCGATCTCGTCGTCCGTCTCCGGCGGCGTCCAGTCGATGAACTGGAGCGGATTGGCCGGCAACTTGCGCCGCTCAACGGCGTAGTTCAGCGCGTTGTTGAACACCATCCGCTTTCGGGTGATCGTGTTGTCCGCCGCGGTCTTGCCGTCCAGGAGACGCGAGAGGGCGTCCAAGGCGCGGCGGATGGTGTCGGAGTCTTCCAACTGGCTGATCTGGACGGACTTCCGGGCCAGCCAGGCCAGGGCTTCTGCAACTTCCTCAGGCTGTTCCGGCAGATGTTCCGAGAAGTTGAACGCCCAGCAGGACAGCGCGGTTCGAAGCAGCCGCTTGTCGGGAGCGCCTCGATGGTCTGTCACGAGCGCCGGCGTGATGGTGGCAAGCGCGTCCGCCCGGGCGGCCCGGCTCTTCGCGGACGAGCCCTTCCACTTCACCTCCGCGAACTTCACGGCGTGCTCGAACCAGGTTCCCTCGGTCTGCTTCCGCAACTCGGATGCGGGCAGCCCCGACTCGGTGTCGAACTGCTCGCCCCGCTTGATCGCGGTCATCAATTCGGAGCGGCGCCCGTCCGCGAGCGTCTTCGTCGCAAAGGTCCGGGAATGCGGCCTCTCGCCCACCCGCCACCTGAGCTGGTGCGGCTTTCGCCCGCGACCGAGGTCACGGAGCTTGTAGATCTGTACGTCAAACGTCAGCATGTGTGCTCCGGCAGAAGAGAAAGGGCCCTGACGGAATGTCAGGGCCCAAGGTGTTCGAGGTGCTACGCGGCGTCCTGCTGGTTGTCCCACCACGCGTCGAGCGCAGTTCGGCTGATGCGGAGCTGCCCGTTCGCGAGCTTCTTCATCGCGGGGGCTTGGCCGCGGGCGCGCAGGCGGTAGAACGCGGCGCGCGACATGCGGATCTCGGCGAGCAGTTCGGGGAGCGTGAGCAATTCCTGCTTGGCCATGGCGACTCCGTGAAGTGGGCGTGGGCGGGGCTTCGGCCCCTCCTTCTGTGGGATCCGCTACTGCCGCTACCGCCGCTACCTTCCTGGTCAGGGGCATGTTTTTGGTAGCGGATTGGGTAGCGGTAGCGGATTGGTGCCGCTCCCGGGGTGATGGTCGGGAGCGGCGGGGAGGTCTACGGTGCGGTGGCGCTCTGGGGGGTGGGTAGCGGATCGGTATCCGCTACCGCCGCCGTATCCGCTACCGGAAACAGGGCCCTGACCTGCGCGGTAGCGGCAGTAGCGGAGGTAGCGGCTTCCTGAGACGGGGGCGGGCAGTAGCGCAGCCAGGCGTCGGTGAGGTCGCTGGCGTAGTAGCCCTTGGCGCTGGACTTCGGGCCGGTCTTGATGTTGCGGGGCTTGATGGGGTCGCCGTCGGCGGTGACGTAGTCGCCGAGCATGCGGGCGAGGGCGCGGGCGGTGATGGGCTTGCCGTCGAGGTCGGCCCACGGGGCGTCGTCCAACTCGGCGAGCTTGCCGAGCAGGTCGGAGGTGAGCATCCGTTCCGCGCCGGCGAAGATGTCGCGCAGGTCGGTGAGCAGTCGGATGCCGACGGACCCCTTGTCGTTGGCGCGGGCGGCGTTGACGAGCTGGACGCAGGCGGCGCGGGCGCGGGCGGGCCAGTGGCCGCCGGCGGCGTCGGCGACGGCGAGCAGGGGCTCCCACACGTCGGCGGGGCGGTCGCTGACGCCTTCGGGCATCTCGGGTTCGGTGCCCTGGAGGGTGTCGCGGACTGAGTTGGCCCAGGCGGCGAGGCGCTTGCGCAGGGCGTGGCCCTCGGGTGCGTTCTTGCGCTCGCGGAAGGGTTCGACCTTCTCGTTGGGGGCGCGGCGGCGCATCCGGATGATGACGGAGCGGCTCATGATGGTGTCGGGGAGGTCGCCGAGTCCGCCCATGGCGAGGGCGGCGTAGACGGGGAACGCCTGAACGGTCTGCGTGTTGCCGTCGCCGACGCAGCGGTGGACGACGCCGGAGCGGCGGTGGCCGGAGTTGATGAGCCCGCGCAGGTCCTCGTTGCCCGCGGCCTTGGGACCGAAGGTGGTGTCCACCTCGTCGAACAGCACGGTGGGTCGGGCTTCGGGGTCGGACACGGAGCGAAACAGCGCGGCCGGCGACACGTCGGTGGTGAACATCGGCCGGGGCGCGAGGGTGTCGATGATCTCCAGCGCGCGAGTCTTGCCGGACCCCGGTTCCGGGGAGAGGAACGCGATGCGGGGCGTGGACTCGAAGCAGTCCAACAGGTGGGTGTGGGCGTCCCACAGCACGACGGCGACGAACGCGGCCTCGGACGGGAAGACGTTGAAGCGGCGGTGGTGGGCTTCGACGGCGTCGAGGAGGGCGGCGCCGTCCTCGGCCTCGGGGGCGGTGCGGGGCGGGTGTTCGGTCATTCGCGTGTTCTCCTGAGGTTCGGGGGCGGGGCCGTCGAGGTCTAACGAGCCTGGCAGGTCGGCGAGTTGGCGGCGGCGGCGTTGACGAGCTGGACGCAGGCGGCGCGGGCGCGGGCGGGCCAGTGGCCGCCGGCGGCGTCGGCGACGGCGAGGAGGGGCTCCCACACGTCCGCCTGGCGGTCGCTGATGCCGTCGGGCAGTTCGGGCCAGGCATCGTTGAGCCTGTCGCGGACGGTGTCGGCCCAGGCGGCGAGGCGCTTGCGCAGGGCGTGGCCGTCGGCCTCGGGGTGGCGGGATTCGAAGGCCGAGGTGTTCGCGCGACGCATCCGGACGACGATGGAGCGGCTCATGATGGGGCCCGGCAGGTCGCTGGTGCCGGCGATGGCCAGCGCGAAGTAGACGGGGATCGCCTGGACGCTCCGGTCGTCGCCGACACCGGTGCAGCGCAGGACGCGGCCGGTGCGGCGGTGGCCTGCGTTGATGAGTCCGCGCTGTTCCTCGCTCGCGGCGGACCTGGAACGCGCGAGGTTGTCGACATCGTCGAGCAGCACCGTCGGGCGGTCACCCGGGCCGGAGACCGCACGAATCAAAGCTGCGGCGATGGTGCCGGACACACCCCGGGCCCGGGGAACGAGGCTTCCGATGGTCGCCAGGGCGCGGGTCTTGCCGGACCCGGGCTCCGGGGAGAGGAACGCCAGGCGGGGGGTGGACTCGAAGCAGTCGAGGAGGTGGGTGTGGGCGGACCAGAGGGCCACGGCGACGGCCGCGGCCTCGTCGGGGAAGGCGGTGAAGCGGCGGTGGTGGGCTTCGACGGCGTCGAGGAGGGCGGCACCGGTCTCGGTGGCGGCGTGAGCGGGGGCGTTTTCGGTCACGGGAGTGTTCTCCTGGTCGTCGCGGAGGGGGTGCTGGCTGCTGGTCAGGCGGCGGCGTCGAAGCCGCGGGTGACGGCGCGGGTGGCGTAGTCGTCGGGGACGCCGACGGAGGTGGCGGCGGCGATGAGGTGGGCGGCGATGGTGTCGAGGCCGCAGGGGCCGGGGCACCGGTTGTGCTGGGCGGCGAGGAAGCGGGCGACGCCGTAGGTCTGGGATCCGGCGCCGCTCTTGATGTGGGCGCGGATCTTGGCGAGGCCCTTGGTGAGGCCGTCGGTGATGTAGCGCTCGGTGTGGCGGCAGCCGGTGGCGACGTGCCGCGTCCACGGGGCGGGGGTGGAAGAGGCCAACCGCCCGCCAATCGGGAGCGGGTTGGCCTCTTCGTTCCGGACCACGAGGGTGCGGACCGCGTCGGTGAGGCGGGTCATGGTGCCGGTTCCGGGGCCGAGCCAACGGGCGTACTGCATCAGGGACTTGACGTCCACGCCGGGGCGGACGGCGTTGGAGGAGGGCATGGTGCCGAGGTAGATCCAGTGCTCGCCGCGGGTGGTGGCGACGGTGCGGGTGGCGGGCATGTGCTGCCGGGCCCAGGCGACGGCGTCCGCGTTGTCGAGGTCGAGGACGGTCAGGTTCGCGCCGCCCGGGTGGTAGCCGACGGCGCGCGCTTCGCGCCAGGCGTCCAGCCACGGGCGGTTGAGGATGACCTGCTGGTCGGTGGTGGCGGCGGCCCAGGCGTGGCAGGGCCTGGGGCACTGGCACGGGCCGGGGTTGCGCATGTTCGGCCGGCCGCCGCACCGGGAGCGGGTCGGGCTGATCTTCTCGCAGGCGGGGCAGTTGCCGAGGGGGCCCTTGCCCTCGCGCAGCGGCAGCACCGGGACGCCCGCTGCGGCGAGTTGGAGGGCGTCGGCGATGAGGTGGTGCATGGGGTGGGGCATCCGGGGTCCTTCCGGACCGGTCGGCCCGCCTGTGGCACCGGCGGGCCGGCGGCGGGTCAGAGGTCGAAGAGGGCGTCCGGCTCGGCCGGGGCGGCGGCCCGGGCGGCCTTGCGGGCGGCGGTGAGCGCGGCGTCGTGGCAGGTGGGGCACCAGGCAGCGAGGGCGTGCTTGGGCAGGGCGGCGGCGCGGTGCGGGGGCAGCAGGAGGTTCGCCGGGTCGGCGGGTGCGGCGAGGAGGCGGACGGTGCCGCCGCCGTGGTGCTGCTGGTAGCCGCCGTGCTCGCGCCCGCACCTGTCGCCGCTCTTCGCGTGGGACTTCCCGCACGCCCCGCGGCACTGGCACCGGCCGGCAGCGGCGTGGACGACGGCCTGCCACATGTCTGCGCCGGGCAGCGGCGGGATCCGGGCCCTCACGCCGCCACCCTCTCGGGGAGGGCGAGTCGGTGGGCAGCGTGACGGCCGATCAGTTCGGCGTAGGCAGGCGGGATGGCCTCCGCCAGCTCCCGACGGTCGCCGGTCCAGTGGATGCCCATGGCCTGCTGCCAGTCGCTGATCGAGCCCTTGCCGCCGCCGTTGCCGTAGACCTGGAAGTACCGGCCCTGCTCGGGGCTGACGTAGGCCCCGTGGCGGTAGCCGATCGTCGGGCCGCGGTGCGGGACGTGCGCCGGTCGGGGCATCGACCAGCCGCCCAACTCGAAGTTGCGGTGCCGGATCACCCGGAGGCCGAACATCTCCCCACACAGGGCCACATCGACCCTCATGCGCTTGGAGGCGCGGCCGGGGGGCTGCTCGATCACGTACGGCCGCCCAGTCGTCTCCAACGCCTGGCGGGTGGGTTCGAGCAGGTCGGGGTAGCGGTCGCGGTGGCGGGCGTTGGTGCCGGCAGTGAGGGTGCAGTCGTGCTGGCACGGCGGGCCGGCGGAGATCAGGTCGAACGCCGCGCCGTGCTCACGGATGAAGGCGACGGCGTCTCCGCGGACGAACGCGAAGGGGTAGTTCGGCTGGTCGAGGACGTCCACGCCGAGCACCCGGAATCCGGCGAGGTGGAAGCCCATGCCCGTGCCGCCGATGTTGCAGAACGCGTCCAGCACCGTCATCCCGTTCCACGGCCGCATCGGAACCTGTTCCGCTTCCGGCCGGGCGGCGACGGGCCACGTCCCGGCGCTCACGAGTCGGCCCCGGTGAGGTCGTTGACGAGGTGGGCGTGGCCGTTGGTCCAGAGCGCGAGCGCGGCGACGGCGTCCTTGGCCTGGGAGGTCATCTTCCGGCCGGGCTCGGCGGCGGTGGGGGTGCCGAGGATGTAGTCAGGGACGGGCAGCAGAAGCGTGGCGGTGGTCAGCAGGACGGGCCGGCCGGTGGGGCGAGGTTCGGCGAGGGCGGCGAAGCCGTCGGCGGTGGCCCACACGTCGCGCTGCCAGTCCGCGAGGCGGTGGTCGGGCTGGGCGGCGAGCTGGTGATGCCGCAGCGGGACGTCGATGCGGATCGCGACCCGGTCCAGGTCCTCGCGGTGCGGCACGAGGCTGACGGCGTGCAGGTCGGGGCGGAAGCGGAGGTAGCCCGGGGACATGACAGGGGCGGTGGCAATCCGCCAGACCGCGAACGCGAAGTCCTGAGCGCTGAGCGGTCGGCCGTCGTCGTGGAGTCGGCGGGCGTTGAGGGCGAGGTAGGAGCCGAAGCGGGAGTGGTCGTCGGAGGCGTCGCGCCGGTCGGCGATGTCGTCGGCGATGACGAGCGTGGAGCGGGTGAAGTCGGGCATGCTGTGTCCTGGTTCGTCTCGTACGGACCTGGGCCCCGCAACAGCCGTCTCTCTGCCAAGATTCGGCGGCTGTTGCGGGGTTTCGTGGTTCCGGGGTCGGGCTGTCCGTCCCCCGCACCGCCCACCAACCGCTTAGAAGGCGGGTGTTGGGCGGCACGGCGGTCGGCACAAGCCGATCAGCAGCGGTGAAGGCCGTCGCAGGGGGAGTCCTCGCAGGAGCAGCCGCCGCACTCCGCGCAGATGTCGTCGGAGCAGTCCTCGCACAGCTCGTGGCCGGAGCAGTTCTCATCAGCGCATTCGTCGCAGTAGTGACCGGGGCAGCCCCAGTCATCGCATTCGTCGCAGTAGGACACGGTGATCTCCAGGGGTCAGCGGTTGCGGTTGGTGACGTTGACCTGCACGTTCACGGCCCCTCCCCGTCCGCCGCCCGAGCTGCTGCCGTTCTTCAGCAGCCAGACGAGGGCGAGGACGGCGGCGAGCAGGCCGAGGCCGGTGGTGGCTGCGGCGAGGGTCTGCAGGAGGAATCCGACGCCGACACCGGCGGCGCCGAGGCCAATGCCGCCGGCGAGCAGGCGGGCGGGCCACGGATCCCGGACGGGCGCGTCGGCCTGCGCGGGCAGGTAGCTGGCGGGTGTGCCGGGCTGGTGCTGGGCGGGGAGCACGGCCGCGGGCTGGTAGAGGGCGAGGGGTGCGGTGGTGGGCGGGGCGGCGTAGTAGGGGGTGCCGTCCGGGGCGTGGAGCACGGGGGCGGCGGGCTGTTGCGTGTACGGGGTGTGGTTCACGGTGCTCTCCGTTCGGCCGGCGGGGCGGGGTCAGTGGATGGTGGCGAGGGCGTGGGCGAGGGCGGTCAGGGCGCTGTTGACGGGTCCGGCGAGGCCGGTGGAGGCGACGGTGAAGCCGGACAGCCACACGAGGACGGCGGAGCCGGTGGAGACGCGCTGGGAGCGGATGAGGATGACGGTGATCGCGCCGAACATGAGCGCGGAGGAGACGGTCAGGACCAACGGGGGTGCCTTTCGGGCGGGGGACGGTAGGGGTGTCAGAGGTGTCAGGTGGTGGGGTGTCAGAAGCGTCAGGAGGGGTGTCAGACGCGTCTGACACCCCTCGCGCGCACGCGTCACCTGGGGAAAAGGGCCTTCTGGCGTCAGGGGTGTCTGACGCGTCTGACGCGTCAGACGCCGTCAGGCGGCGATCGCCTGGAGCGGGATGATCTCGTAGCGGCCGGTCTCGTCGGTCTCGCGCAGGCGGCCGTCGGCGACCATCGCGGCGACCTCTCCGGACACCCAGGAGCGGCCGCGGTTGAACCGGTCGCAGTAGTCCATGAAGTCGACCGGGCCGACGACGGTGCGGCCCTCGGCCTCGAACTCGCGGAGGAGTTCGATCATGATTCGCTTGGCCTCGTTCTTGCCAACCTTGGTGCGCGGCGGGATTCGGGGCGGGGCGATCTCGACCACGTCGTCGTCCTCGACGGGCGGGAGTTCGGCCTCGGCGTCGATCCAGCCGTCGACGTCGTCCTCGACCGCCTCGGTCTCGTCGTCGGGGTCGAGGTCGTAGTCGTAGCCGCTGTGCATGTCGGTCTCCTGGTCGTAGACGCCCGTCTCGTCCGGGTCGGTGGCGAGGGCGGGCAGCGGGTGGCAGGTGCGCTGGGTGAAGGCCGGGCCGACGGCGTTCGCGGCGGCCTTGGCGGTGACCGGGTCGCACTGGGCGCGGACGTCGGCGAACGCGGCGACGACCCACTCGGTGGCGTCGGCGGGGGTGAGGTAGGCGCGGGAGGGGGTGGCCCAGAACGTCTCGGGGATGCCGTTGGCGGCGAGGTAGCAGTAGCCGGGCTTCTTGTCCTTCCACGCGTGCGGCGCCGCGCCGGCGTCGAGCGCGTCGTCGGGCAGGGCGAAACCGGCGTCGCGCTCGTCGCGCAGCCCGAACACCAGCGAGCTGCCGAGCGAGGCACGAGTGTCGGTGCTCATCTGCGAGCCGGAGGCGCGCTGAAGGGAGATGACCAGGGACATGCCGGCGGAGCGGGCTTCCTGGGCGATGCCGGTGAAGACGTCGTCGTCGGTCTCGCGGATGGTCTTGGCGGCCTCCTCGAACCAGGCGAGCAGGTAGGGCATGCCCGGGGAGCCGTCGGCCTGCGTCTCGGCGCAGGCGGGTTCCCACTGCTTGTAGCCGTACTTGGCCAGCCAGGAGGTGCGGGCGGGGATGACGGCGCGCAGGGCGGTGATCATGGCCTTGGTGGAGTCCATGTCGAGGGCGGCCCAGTCGAGGGCGGGCAGCAGCGGGCCAAGGGTCTGCTCGGCCTTCGCCGGGTCCGACGCCCACACGATGACGTCGCGGCGGGTGACGACCTCGGTCAGGGCGGTGATGCCGCCCTCGGACTTGCCGGAGCCGGTCATCCCCATGACCAGCAGGTGCATGGCGTTGCGGTGCGCGGCCGGGTCACCGGGGAAGAACATCGCGAGGTGTGCGCCGTCCTCGTAGATGCCGAGGTGGATCGGGTCGGCGATCGACCCGCCCGGGTGCGAAGGGCCCGGGTAGGGCGCGCCGGCCTTCAGCAGGTCGTTGGGGACGACGGTGAGGGTGGCGCGGGAGGAGTCGTCGGCGTCGGGGGTGACCCGGACCGCGTTCTTGGCGACCTTGAGCGCGCCCGCCAGCCGCGGCAGGGCCTTCGACACGTCGTCCGGAGTCAACTCCCCGCCCGGGAGCTGGAGGTCGAAGGACGCCTTATTGGGCTGGACGGTGGCGGAGGTGACCATGGTCTTGGCGAGGCCGACCTTCTCCAGCAGGCCCTTGTCGGCGCTGTTCCCGGTGCCTTCGGGGTTGACCCGGAGGATCTGCCGGGCGTTCCAGGACGCGGCGACGGTCGGCAGCGTGATGAAGAACAGGCTGGGCAGCGGGCCCGCGGTCGGTCCGGCGAGGGCGGCGGCGGTGAACCACGTCGAGCCAAGGACGACGGTGATCGCGGAGTGCAGGCGGCGCTGGGCGCTGGTGGCCTTGCCCGCCCACCAGGTGACGCCGCTCATGGCGACGGAGGCGAGGGTCAGGCCGACGCCGCCGCCGGCGGAGTTGCCCCACATGGCGTGCGCGGGGAACGACAGCACGCCGACGCCGGCGCCGAGCAGCCATGGGGGCAGGTAGGGCTTGACGCGGTGGAACAGGTAGTCGATGGGTCCGCCGGCGTGCTGGTTGGCGTCCAGGGTCAGGGTCGAGGCGGCGGTTTCGTGGTGCGCGGCGGCGTGGCGGGGCACGGCTTCCTCCATGAACAGGTGTGGCGGGGAGGGGAGTTGAGCCGGGCCGGGGCGGACGCAGGGTACACGTCACCCGAGCGGGCCGGGTGACGGGCACAGCGCCCGCCCCGGCCGGGGCGGGAGGGTCAGCCGCCGAAGTCGAACTTGCGGCGGGGCTGGCGCGGCTTGGCGACGCGGGAGATCTCCGGGTCGTACTCGCGCTGGAAAGCGGCGTAGGTGCGGGCGAGTTCGGCGGCGCAGTCCTTGGCGTCGTCGGCGGCCTTGCCCAGGTGCTTGGCGACGCGGCGGGCGCGGGCCTGCGAGCCGAACGGCTTGCCCTCGGGGTCGGGGACCTCCTTCAGCACGGCCCGGAGGATCTCGTGGGCCATCGACAGCTCGAAGGAGAGCTGCATGAGCAGGGACCGGCCCTTCTCGCAGTAGGCGCGCACGTCCGCGTTGGTGAAGAACTCCGGGTCGCCGAGCGGCGAGTAGTTCGTCCGGCCGCCCGCGCCCTGCCCGCCGCCGGACGGCTGGCCGATGCCGCCGCCCTGCGCGCCGCCGGTGTTGCCGCGGGTGGGGCCGGTGTTGACGGGCCCGGGGTTGTAGTGGAAGTGGTAGCTCTTGCCACCGCCGCCGCCCGCGCCGCGGCCCTGCGGCTTGGGGTTCTGCTGGGCGCCGGTGCGGCGCGGGGGCGGGAACGGGTTGCCGCTGCTGTACGGGGTGCTCATCTGCGGTTCCTCCTAGGTCAGTTCTGGGCGGTCTGGTCGGCGGCGAGCGGGCCGGTTGGCGTCTTCCTGCGGCGGTACGACCACGCGACCTGGGCGGCGATGGTGCCGATCAGCCACAGCAGCGTCATGACGCGGCCGGGGCCGAACCAGGTGGCGGCGGCCGACCACGCCAGCACCCCCGCGGCGGCGGCGATCGAGGGGAGCTGGGTGCGGGCGGTGCGGCGCACCGACCAGCGCGGGTGGCGGTAGGCGATGGACACCCATCCGGCGGGCATCAGCAGCGCCGCGACGGCGGGGGCGAGGGCCGCGCCGGGCAGCACGAGCGACAGCACGGCGGCGGCGACGAAGAGGCCAACCCCCGCCCAGAGCGGAGCCCAGGCGAAGCGCCGCTCCCACAGCTCGCGGGCGGCGGCGAGCGCCAACCTGCTGGCCAGGGAACGCCGGTGGGGCACGACGAGGACCACCGGCGCGGTGCCGTCGCCGAGGTCGAGGAGGTGCGCGGCCGGACCGGAACGCCGGCCGCGCTGGGCGGGAATGCTCACTTTGGACATGCGGACCTTGGACACGCCGACCCCTTTCAGGCCGTCAGGCTGGTGGCGGAACGGGACTTCCACTGGTCCTGAAGCTCGACGAACAGCGTCCAGACGGCCTCGCCCTCCTCGCACGGCTGGTCGTTCCCGCACGCCGGGCAGCTGCTGGTATGCAGGACGGACGCCTCGAACGCGGCCATGAAGTCGATGAACAGCCGGTCGGCGGGCCGGGCGAACTCCAGCGCGGCGGCCACGGTGCCCGCCAGGGTGTCGCGGACGGGCGCGCCGTGCCGCTCGGCGACCCAGATCAGGTAGCGGTTGCGCTCGGGGTTGGGGCAGTCGGGCGGGCAGCCCAGCACCACCCGGCGGGCGGCGACGTCGAGGCCGAACTCCACGTTGGTGGTGAAGCCCGGCATCGAGTCGAGGTCGCGGGGGATCCAGAACAGGACCACGCTGCTGGCCTCGCGGGCGGCGCTCTCCCAGCCGACCTGGTCGTCGTAGTGCTCGGCCCGGACGCCGCCGCGGGACTCGGGCGAGAACACCGTCAGCGTCTCGCTCTCGCGCCACTGGCGGTCGAGCTCGGCGATCGCGGCGGGCCGCCACGAGGCGACCGGGCCGCCCAGTCGCGGGGTCGGTCCGGCGAGGAACACGCTCGGGCCCGGGGCGGTGGGGAGGTTCTCGCGGGCCATCACGACGTTGATCACTGCTGGTCTCCCATCGGGGTGCGGGTGCGGGCGTTGTGCTGGGGCGTCCAGGGCAGGGGCAGGCCGTCGCCGTCGGCGCGCGGGACGACGTGGATGTGCAGGTGGAACACGGTCTGCGTCGCCTCCGGCCCCTTGGACGTGATGACGTTCGCGGCCGGGAGAGCGGCGGCCAGCTCGGCGGCGCGCGCCATCGCGGCGGCCGAGACGACCGGGTCGGTGCCGACGTCGGCGACGTGGGCGCGCGGAATCACGAGGAGGTGGCCGGGGTTCACGCCCCCGGAGCGGGGCCGGATCGCGATCGCGTCCGGCCACTCACGCACGACCACGGCTGACGCGGTGCCGGCCACGATCGCGCAGAACACACACGAGGTAGCCACGGTCAGATCCCGTCGCGGCGGTCGCCGGTGAGCCGCAGCGCGTCGGAGAGGATGATCCCGTGGTCGAACGCGAGGTCGTTCAGGTCGCCCTGGAGGTCGGCCACCGGGACCCAGCGGACGGCGGCGGCGTCGTCGGCGGCGACGGCCTGGGTGCCGGCCGGGACGGTGACGACGTAGGCGGTGGTGGAGTACCGGCCGCGGGGGTCGCGGCCGGGGGCGTCGTACACGCCGACCTCGCGCAGCCAGGACGGCGGCACCTTGACGCCGGTCTCCTCCTCCAGCTCCTGCACGGCGGCGTCCATCGCGCTCTCGCCGTCGTCCACGTGCCCGCCGGGCAACGCGTAACGGCCCTTGAACGGGGCCTTGCCGCGCTTGATCAGCAGGACGCTGCGGATGCTGTCTTCGAGGATGGAGATCATGTCGGTGGTGTAGCGGACGATCTCGGTGGTCTCGGTCTGGGTGTTGTCGGACATGGCAGGACTCCAAAGTTGTTGTGGTGAGCGGGAGTTGGGCGTGACCGTGGTCGCGCTCAAGCGGCGGCCATCGCCTCGGCGTCGGCGGCCTTCTGCTCGTTGAGCCGCTTGTAGACGGCGTTGACGTAGGACGCGGCGCGGGTGGAGCGCTGGGCGGCCTGGCGCTGCGAGACGCCGTCGCGCCAGCACTGTTCGATCACGCGGGCGGCCTCGGCCTCGCCCAGCCGGACGGTGGCCGGGGCGGTGTTCACCTCGCCGTCGGTGGTGAACGCCTCGGGTTCCGGGGTGTTCACTGGGCTCGGTCCGTCCGAGTCCACCGGGTCCTCGATCACGTCCTCGGTGTTCTCCGGGGCCGGTTCGGTGATCGGTTCGGCGGTGTCGGCCGGGGCGGGGTGAACGGGGGTGAGCGCCGGGTGAACGGGCTCGGTGTTCACCGCCTCTGTCGGCCCCTCCTGGAGCGCCTTCCGGGGCTCTGCCCTCGGGGTGGGCGGCGGGGTTGCGGTGGGCTGCGGGACGGGGGTGAACGGCACCTGCGGGGGGCTGAACAGCGGGGTGTTCACCACCTGCGGGGCGGCCTGCGGGGCCGGGGCGGGCTGCTTCCGCAGCGGCGTCTGGGGCCGCTGCGCGATGCGGGCCAGGGCCCTGCGGTAGGCGGGTCCGGCCTCGGCGACGAGCAGCAGCAACAGCGGCGGGATCAGGTGGATCACGACGCCGACCAGGTCTTTCGCCAGCGCGGCGGCACCGATGTTGAGCCAGACCGTGGCCAGCCCGGTGACCCAGCGGAAGAGGGCCGGCCAGCGTCCCGCGCTCACTCCGAAGCGGGCCAGCGTGCTGTCCGCCTGAAGGCTCAGGATGAAGCATCCGTCGCTGGCGACCGCCATCACGGGCCCGGTGCCGTAGCCGCGTGAATGGTCGTCGATGAACGGGGCGGCGGTGGACATGCTCACCAACACCACCGCTCCCGTCAGGATCCACGTACCGACGCTGATTACGAGCGACGTACGGCGGATCTGGGCCGGGGTGGGCACCTCGGTGAGCACCGGGTGAGCACCCTCGCCAGGGCGGTGAACGTTCACCCGGCACCACCGGTGTTCACCCGGGTCCCGGCACGGACCGTCCGTCGTTCAGCGCGGCGCCCGCTCGGCCCGTTCACGCCGCACTCCCGATCGTGGCGGCGCGGTCCTGCCGGCGCTGGCGGGCCTGCCGGTTCTGCTGCGAGCGCTTGAGCTTCGCGCGCTCGTCGGCGGTCAGCCCGCCGAAGATGCCCGCCGACTCGCCCCGCTCCATCGCGTCGGCCAAGCACAGCAGCCGCACCGGGCACCCGGCGCAGATCATCTTCGCCCGACGCTCCGCAAATTCGAACGCGCATTCCCATTCCGGGCCCATGGCGTCCGGGTCGGGCTCGGGGAAGAACAGGTCCGGGTCGACGCCCTTACAGGCCGCGCCGGTCAGGTCGCCCTCGGCGGGCGGCGCGACCAGCACCGTGCGGGCGGCGACGTGCGGTCGGCGGGTGCCGCGCAGGCTCCGGCGGTGCAGACGGGCCCGGGCCATCACGCCGCCGCCTTCCACGCCAGCGCCAGCGGGCGCTCGGCCCCGGCGCGGATCAGCCGGCGGGCGACGCCGCGGACGGCGAGGTCCAGCTCCCGCTCGACCTCGCGGGCCACGTCCAGTCGGGCCCGCTCCTCGTCCGCGCTCTCGCCCGGCACGCCGGCGAACAGGTCGGGGTCCACCCCGACGCCGAGCGCCAGCTCCTTCAACTCCTCGGCCCCGAGGGCCGTCTGTCCTGCGACAATGAGTTCCACGGTCTACCTCCGTTGTAGGTGGGCCCAGGGGCCGCCGCGCGTTCCTTGGCCGGGAGCGCGGCGGCCCCGAATCTCGGGCCGGACCACTCGGTGCATCACGAGCAGCCGCGGCACACGACGCACACCACCCGCCCACCTCTGGGCGGAAGTTGCGCGCCGAGCACCGTGATCACTGGTGTGCGATCAGAAGCGGTGAGCCCCGCCCGCAGTCAGCGGCGGGGCTGGGAATGTCGGTGAGCTCTCATGGCTCACCCCCTTACAGGCGTCTAGCTGGGTGATGGTGGTCGTCCCGCTGCTTTTCGAGAGCGTGCTCCCGTTTTAGGACGCAGCTGCGTGACCAGCGCTTTAACCCTCCGGCTGACAAGGTGCCGGGTACCTCGGCCCGATCTTTCGCGGGCCCCTTCACCCCTCGGGGTGCGTTTGTGCAGCTCAGGGCAGCCCAAAGAAGGCCACTCTGTGTCGCCCCTGTCTCACTTTGTGGCGACACCCACAACATAGACAACCTGCCTAGGCAGGTCAAGAGGGTTGGGTGTCTCGCGCATGTTGTACACCTCGCCTACGATTGCGACATGAGCCTTGACCCGGATGACTCTCGACCGCCGTATCAGCAGGTCAGCAGTTCTCTGCGAGCCTCGATCCTGACCAAGAAGCCGGGCTTCGAGACCGGCGACAAACTCCCGTCCGGCCCTGAACTCGCCAAGCGCTTCGGAGTGGCGCGCGGCACCATCGACAAGGCGCTCGACCTGCTCAGGCAGGAAGGGCTGATCGTCACCCGGCAGGGGAGCGGGTCGTTCGTCAGGGAGCGAACGTCGCGACCGGTCGGTCTCCGGCCGCACCTCGAAGCGGCCTTCGAGCAGAAGCACGTGACGCTCGACTTCGCCGGGTTCTCCAGCGAGACCCTGCACAGCGCCATGCTTGAGCCGCTGGACAAGGTCCGGAGCGGCCGACTGGCCCCGGAGTCCATCACCGTGCGGCTGCTGCTGCCGGACACCACGGTCCCGATGGCCGTCCCGGTGCTGGTCGACGGGCTCAAGGACGAGGAAGTCCTCAGGGAGCGCGCCCGCGGCATCGCATTCACCAACGCCGGCGGGATCGCCCACTCCGTCGAGGTTCTGGCGGAACTCGGACTCGTCCAGTCGGCCAGCGTCGAGGTCAAGGTGCATCGGGCGTCGAGCCTGTTCAAGCTCTACATCCTGAACAGGTCGGAGGCGTTCTTCGGCTTCTACCCGTTGCGGGAACGGACCGTCGCCGTCGAAGGCGAGCCCTACACCTTCTTCGACGTCACCGGGAAGGACACCACGCTCTTCCACCACGCTGCCGGCCCCGACGACGCCTCGCTCGGATCGCAGTACGTCCAGCAGGCCCAGACCTGGTTCGACAGCGTCTGGTCCACGATCGCGTACGAGCGTCAGGCATGACCGAGCCGAGCGAATCCCTCGCCGACCTGCTGCGGCCGGTCAAGCACGTCCTGCTGGACTTCGACGGACCCGTCTGCTCGGTCTTCGCAGGATTTTCCGCACCGGATGTTGCGGAGAGCCTTCGCCAGGCGCTCGCCGACCTCGGCTGGCAGGCGGCTGCTGGAGGGTCGGTCGAGACCGATCCTCTCGCCCTGCTTCGCCAGGTTGCAGAGGTTCGCCCAGACCTCGTCCCGGCCGCCGATCAGCGGCTGACGCTACTCGAAACTGAGGCTGTACGTTCCGGCCGACCAAACCGTGAAGGTGAGGCAGTTCTGCGGGCCTGCGCCGACTCCGGACGCTCGGTGTCGATCGTCAGCAACAACGCAACTGCCGCGATCGAGTCGTACGTTGAGGCGCACTCGCTCGGCCGCTACGTCGCGCGGGTCATCGGCCGGGCACCGGGCGATCCGTCATCCATGAAGCCGAGCCCGCGCCTGCTGCTCGAAGCCATCCAGGCAGAGGGTGGCGGACTCGCAGACTCCGTCTTCGTGGGGGACGCGGTCAGGGATGTCGAAGCGGGCCTCGCGGCCAGCATCGGCACCATCGGCTATGCGAACAAGCCCGGAAAGCGCGAACGCCTCACCGGTGCCGGTGCGGTCGAGGTGGTCGACTCCATGGGCGCCATCGCCGAGGCGTTGATGGGTTGAGCCGACGTCTGCCCGCCCTGGAACATAGACGGAACGGTCGCGTGCCGATCTGGGGTGGCGGCGGCTCACTCGCTGGTCAGAGCGTTCTTCCGACCAGCGAGACTGACGTTCTTGAAAACTGTCGTGGCTTCGCGCCACCGTGGGTTCAAATCCCACACCCTCCGCGCCTGAGAACGGCCCCCGACCTGTACATCCGGTCGGGGGCCGTTCGGCGTTCGCGGGTGACGGCGCGTCAGGGGAGGCGACCGTGGGCGCGGGCGAGGGTGAGGGCGGCGAGGGTCATGCCGTCGTCGAGGCGGCCGGTGGTGATCCAGTGGTGGAGGTCGGGGAGGGGGAGCCAGCGGGTCTCGACGACTTCGTCGGGGTCGCGGGGGGCGCCGGTGGGGACGGGGGCGGGGACAGTGGCGTGGACGACGGCGACGGCGCCGGCGAGCAGGCCGGAGTCGGGGGTCATGGTGCCGAGGAGGTGGAACTCGGCGTCGGGGACGCCGAGTTCCTCGTGCAGTTCGGCGCGCGCGGTGACCAGCGGGTTGGCGTCCTGGGCGAAGCCGCGGGGCAGGCCCCATTGGGGGCGGCCGAGCGGGTAGCGGTAGGTGCGGACCAGCCCGACGAGCTCGCCGTGGACGGGGAGCACCACCACGCCGAGGCCCTCGGCGCGGTGACGGATCCTCAGGTAGCGGCCGGCGGAGCCGCTCGGGAAGGCGACCTCGTCGTCGTAGACGTCGACGAAGCGGTTGCGGTAGGCGAGCACCTCCCGGGTGCGGCGGATGGCGTCCGGGTGCTCGGGATCTGTCACGGTGTCAGCTTCTCAGGTCGACGACTCGTCCCAGCGCACAGGCCAGCCGTCTGCTGGAGAGCCGGCGTGCCACGCTGTCCTTGCCCTTGCGGTACAGGACGTTGCCGACCGCGCCGGCCGCCATCGCCGGGTAGCCGACCAGTCCGGGCAGCCGCCACACCTCGGTGGCCAGCGCGGGGCCGACCGCGCCCGCGGCAGTGAGTACCAGTTCGATCGCGAACCCGCCGATCGGGGCCAGCCCGGTCCGGTCGCCGAGGACGGCGGCGACCCGGGCCAGGTGGGCGTCCAGCGCCTTGCGCGCGGCGAGCGGGTCCTCGGCCGTCCGCAACCGCTCGATGCCCTTCCAGAACGGCGACTCGGCAGTGCGGCCGCGCTCGGCGCGGGCCTGCATCAGGGCGGCGATCGCGTCGCCGGCGTCGGTGCGCAGCGCCGCCATCCGGGCGCGCACCCGGTCGTCGGCGAGGCCGGCCGCCGCGCCGAGCCTGATCTCGAACAGCGGCCCCGAGCCGGCCCGGTCCGTCTCCGGGCGGGTCTGCCCGGCCCGGTGGCGGTACTGGGCGAGGGCGAGTTCCTGGGCGGCGGCGCGGGCGGCCAGTCGGCCGTCGTCGAGGCCCTGGCCGGTGCTGAGAGTGGTGTCGGCGACGCCGATGGAGTCGACCACGGTCAGGTTGTAGAGGGTGTCGACGAACTCGACCACCAGGCCGAGGGTCTCCGGCCCGCCGACGATCTCCTCGGGGGTCCGTCCGGCGGCGTCGCCGGGCCACGGCCGGGCCAGCCGCAACCGGCTGCGGTGGTGGAAGGCCTGCGGCCGGTCGACGCCGAGGCGGCGGATCGCGGTGGCCAGCGTGGCGTGCACCTCCCGGTACGGCTCGGGCAGGTCGGCCACGGCCCGTCCCATCGGCGAGGCCGGGTCGACGGCGGCGACCACCAGCTCGCCGAGGGCGTACAGCCGGGCGGGCGGCCGGGCCGCCACCCGGGGGAGGTGCCGGAACTCGTCGCGGACCACCGCCAGCCCGTCGGCCCGTTCCGGGTCGAGCCATTCGGCGCTCAGCAGCCGGTCGAAGTCGGCGGCCTGTTCCCGCACCTCGCCGGGGTCGAGGCCGTGGGCGGCGGGGTCGCTGAGCTCGGGCAGCAGGAGGCTCAGGAACGGGCCGGCCGGATCGACCGTCCTGGCGAGCATGCCCGCCACCGCCTCCTCGTACGAGCGCGCCCCGAACAGGTGGAGCCGGAACGGGTGTTCGCCCGGTGCGCTGCTGTCCCTGGCGCGCAGGACGGTGGCCGCGACCCGGTGGAACCCGAACGAGTCGAAGGCGAACGACTGCGGGACGACCACCTCGCGGCCGAGCGCCAGCGTCATCAGCACCTCGGTGAAGATCTGCAGCTGCAGCTCCTCGCCCCGGCCGTCCCCGGGCCCGGCCGTCCGGGCCGAGTCGAGCGACTCCAGGTACTGGTACTGCCTGCCGTCGTCGTACGCCATGCCGTGCCCCCCAGGACGAACCGTCGCACCGGGACGCTACCTGCGGCGTCCGGCGCTGACCAGCCCCGGACCGACGGGCCGTCAGAACAGCGTCGGCGGCCCGTCCGGGGCGGGCAGCCCGGGGAGCGCGTCCTGCCACAGGGCGGCGTCGCTGAGCGGGAGTTGGCGCATGCTGCCGTCGCACAGCTGCAGTGAGCGGCGGTCGCGCTTGTGGTCGTGGATGACGCCGTAGCCGGTGCGGCGGGTGGGCATCAGGGCGACCGAGCGGTCGCAGGCGGGGCACTGGACACGGGGTGCGCGCATGGGTACCAGGGTGCCCGAACCGACCGACAGCCCGACAGGGGGCGGCGACGCTTGCCCGGGGCCGGACGGGGGAGGAGAGTGCGGGCGGAACGAGTGGAGGTCGTCGTGGGTGAGTTGGTCGAACGGCTGCGCGCGGGACTGCCGGACGGCGCCGTCGCGGTGGACCCGGACGTCACGGGCGCGTACGCCCGCGACATGGCGGGATTCTGCGACGCGGGCGAGCCGGCGGTGCTGGTCTTCCCGGAGACGGTCGAACAGGTGCAGTTCGTGATGCGCACCGCGACCGAACTGCGCGTCCCGGTGGTGCCGCAGGGCGCGCGCACCGGACTGTCCGGCGGCGCGAACGCCGTCGACGGCTGCATCCTGCTCTCGCTGACCCGGATGAACCGGATCCTGCACCTCGACCCGGTCGACCGGATCGCGATCGTGCAGCCCGGCGTGGTCAACGCCGAGCTGTCCCGGGCCGCCGAAGCCCGGCAACTGGCCTACCCGCCGGACCCGTCGAGCTGGGAGTCCTGCACCATCGGCGGCAACATCGGCACCGGCGCCGGCGGCCTGTGCTGCGTGAAGTACGGCGTGACCAGCGAGTACGTGCTCGGCCTGGACGTGGTGCTGGCCGACGGCCGACTGCTGCGCACCGGACGGCGAACGGCCAAGGGCGTGGCCGGCTACGACCTGACCCGGCTGCTGGTCGGCTCCGAGGGCACCCTCGGCGTAGTGGTCGAGGCGGTGCTCGCGCTGCGCCCCGCGCCCGGCCCGCAGCTGGTGCTGGCGGCCGAGTTCGACTCGGTGGACGCCGCCGGGCGGGCGGTGTGCGACGTGATGGCCGCCGGGTTCACGCCCTCGCTGATGGAGCTGATGGACGCCACCACCGTCCGCGCGGTCAACGAGATGGCGCAGATGGGCCTGCCGGAGTCCACCCGGGCGCTGCTGCTGGTCGCCTTCGACGGCCCGGACCAGCGCGAGCTGCTGGCCGCGGTCGGCGAGCTGTGCACGGCCGCCGGGGCCACCGAGGTGGTGCCGGCCGAGGACCGGGCGGAGTCGGAACTGCTGCTCCAGGCCCGTCGGCTGGCGCTGCCCGCGCTGGAGCGGATGGGCACCACGATGATCGACGACGTGGCGGTGCCGCGCAGCGCGCTGGCCGCCATGCTGAACGGCGTCGCCGAGATCGCCGAGCGGCACCGGCTGACCATCGGCATGGTCGCGCACGCCGGCGACGGCAACACCCACCCGGTGGTGATCTTCGACGCCCGGGATCCGGAGCAGGTGGAGCGGGCCCGGGTCTCCTTCGACGAGATCATGTCGCTCGGCCTGGAGCTGGGCGGCACGGTGACGGGCGAGCACGGCATCGGGCTGCTGAAGCGCGAGTGGCTGGCCCGGGAGCTGGGGTCGGTCGGCCTGGAGCTGCAGCGGCAGATCAAGGCGGTCTTCGACCCGCTGGGCCTGCTCAATCCGGGAAAGATGATCTGAGGATCGTTCGGAATTCGGATCGGATTTCCCTGGAATCAGGCCCGGCCGACCACCCCGCTGGAATATCGACATTCGACGGTCGGCGCACCGGAACGGGGCGTGGGTGCGGCGTTCGCGCGCCCGAGGGGTGGCGCGACTCGCCGTGAACCGGCGGCTCGCGCTCCCGCCCGGCCGAGGCCGCCGACCGCCCGAGGTCGGGCAAAAGGCCAGCTCCGTGCAGGTCTTCCGCAGACCCGGAGCCCCCGTGCAGGGGCATGCGCAGGGGTGCGCGGATCACGCTAATGAGGGAAAAGGCCCAGCGGTGCTGGTGCTTTGTCGATTTGTTGCGGAATTCTGGTCCTCGGAAGTGAAGGGCAGCGATTCACGGTCATCGGCAGTGACCGGAGCGACCATCGGCAGCACGGAGGAATCCATGACGCACTTACGCACCACCCGCCCGGCCGCAGGCCACGGCCCGATCGGCGGTGCGGCCTCCGACGCCGGCGCCGTCCTCTCGCCGGTCCATCGCCACTGACCTCCCGGCGGGAGGTGCGGACGGACCGGCGGGGGCGCCGGACCGGCCGGAGCACCTGCCGCCGGAGCACCCGGGAGTGGAAAGGGTCACCCGCCTCGGGGCGCACAGACGAACGGAAAACCCCTCGGGGGCGCGGCGACCGCCGCGCCCCCGAGGGGTTTTCCGACCGGAAGGACCGCCCTACCGTCGGGCGGTGAGGGTCGCCCCGACGCTGGCGGCGACCACGCAGCAGATGCCGATCAGCTGCGGCAGGCCCAGCACCTGGCCGAGCACCAGCAGTCCGACCAGCGCGCTGACCGCCGGGTCCAGGCTGACGATCACGCTGAACACCCGCTGGGACATCCGGCGCAGCGCGACCATCTCCAGCGCGTACGGCAGCACCGGGAAGAGCAGCGCGACACCCGCGACGGCGAGCAGCAGCAGCGCGGGGGAGGAGGCGCCGGACAGGCCGTGCAGCGCCTCGGCGGCGCCGAACGGGGCGAGCACGACCATGCCGACGGTGAACGAGACCGCCAGGCCCTCGAACCCCCGGAACGCCGCGCCGACCTTGTCGGTGAACAGGATGTAGCCGGCGTAGCAGGCGGCCGCCCCGAAGGCGCAGGCCAGGCCGACCGGGTCCAGGCCGGAGCCGGACTCGCCGTGGCCGAACAGGGTGAGCAGCACCACGCCGCCGGCGGCGAGCATCGCCCACAGCACGTGTCCGGCGCGGCGGGCGAAGACCAGCGCGACGGCGAGCGGGCCGAGGAACTCGATGGTGGCGGCGGTGCCCATCGGCAGCCGGTCGACGGCCGCGGCGAACAGCAGGGTCATGCCGGCGGACGCCACGCCGAGCAGGCCGGCCATCGCCAGGTCGCGCGGGCTGCGGCCGCGCAGCCGGGGGCGGGTGAAGGCGAGCAGGACGACGGCGGCGAAGGAGATCCGCAGGAAGGTCGCGCCGGCCACTCCCAGCACTCCGAACAGCGGCTTGGAGGCCGCCACGCCGAGCTGCACCGCCACCATCGAGACCACGCACAGCACCGGGGCCGGGATGCCGCCCAGCCGTCGTCGCATTCCGCTGGCCCGCGCCCGACCGGAGCCGCCTTCGACCTTGGAAATGGAGGTGATAGCGGGGAGTTCAGTAGTGCTTTCAACGGTGAGGGAGGTGCCTGGCATGAGATCGAGTGTGGCGTAAGGAGTGCTTTTGGTCAAAGACGGTTACCACCCATCGGTCGAGGCCGGCTGCCGCCCGCCGACCGGGGGCGGTTTGCCGCCCACCGGGCTCCGGGGCGCGACCATGGGAACAGTGGGCGGAGTCCCGGATTCCGAACACGCCGCGGACCCGGACGGACACGCGCGGAGACGGACAGCCGTGCAGGTCGGCGGCGTCGGTCTCATCTCGGTTGCGGCTACTGACAGCGCGGGTGTGCCGGAGAAACAATCGAGGGCATCGCCTACTACCTGCGGGTAACAACCGCGGGCCGGTCAAGGAGGACCCTGGTGTACAGCACGATGCAGGACGTTCCACTCACCGTCGCCCGGATTCTGCAGCACGGGTCCACCATCCACGGCCGGTCGACCGTGACCACCTGGACCGAGAACGGCCCGGTCGTGCGGACCTTCGCCGAGATCGGCGCCCGCGCCGCGCAGCTCGCGCACGCGCTCCGCGAGGAGTTCGACGTCGCGGACGGCGAGGCCGTCGGCACCCTGATGTGGAACAACACCGAGCACCAGGAGGCGTACCTGGCGATCCCGTCCATGGGCGCCGTGCTGCACACCCTGAACCTGCGGCTGCCCGCCGACCAGCTGGCGTACATCCTCCGGCACGCCGCGGACCGGGTGGTGATCGTCAACGGCTCGGTGCTGCCGCTGCTCGCCGCCGTCCTGCCGCAGGTCGGCGACGTCGTCCGGCACCTGGTGGTGGCCGGGCCGTACGACCCGGCGCTGCTGGCGGGCTTCGAGGGGACGGTGCACGACTACGAGGCACTGATCGCGGGCCGCCGGACCGACTACCCGTGGCAGACCGACATCGACGAGAAGCAGGCCGCCGCGCTCTGCTACACCTCCGGCACCACCGGCGACCCCAAGGGCGTGGTGTACAGCCACCGGTCGATCTACCTGCACTCGATGCAGATCATCGCCGCCGACAGCTTCGGCCTGACCGCCCGCGACACCGTGCTGCCGGTGGTCCCGATGTTCCACGTGAATTCCTGGGGCATCCCGCACGCGGCGTTCATGACCGGCGCGAGCCTGCTGATGCCGGACCGCTTCCTGCAGCCCAAGCCGCTGGCCGCGATGATCGACCAGGTGAAGCCGACCTTCAGCGCCGCCGTCCCGACCATCTGGACCGGCCTGCTGGACGAGCTGGACGCCGGCGACTACGACACCTCCACCCTGAAGACCGTGGTGATCGGCGGCTCGGCCTGCCCGCCCGCGCTGATGAAGGCGTTCGAGGAACGGCACGGGATCCGGGTCATCCACGCCTGGGGCATGACCGAGACCTCCCCGCTGGGCACCGTCGCCCACCCGCCGGCCGGCGTCACCGGCGAGGAGGAGTGGACCTACCGGGTCACCCAGGGCGTCTTCCCCGCCTCCGTGGAGGCCCGGCTGATCGGCCCCGGCGGCGAACCGGTGCCGCACGACGGCGTCGCCGAGGGCGAGCTGGAGGTGCGCGGCCCGTGGATCGCCGGGGCGTACTTCGGCGGCGCGGACGGTGCGGCGATCCGGCCCGAGGACAAGTTCAGCCCGGACGGCTGGCTGCGCACCGGCGATGTCGGCACCATCACCGCCAACGGCTACCTGACCCTCACCGACCGGGCCAAGGACGTGATCAAGTCCGGTGGGGAGTGGATCAGTTCGCAGGCCCTGGAGAACCACCTGATGGCCCACCCCGAGGTGGCCGAGGCCGCCGTGGTGGCCGTCCCGGACGAGAAGTGGGGCGAGCGCCCGCTGGCCACCGTGGTGCTGCGGCCCGGCGCCACCGCCGGACTGCCCGAGCTGCGGGCCTTCCTGGCCGAACGGGTCGCCTCCTGGCAGCTGCCCGAGCGCTGGTCGCTGATCGAGGCGGTGCCGAAGACCTCGGTGGGCAAGTTCGACAAGAAGGTGATCCGCGCCGACTACGCCGCCGACCGGCTGGACGTGACGGTGATCGGCAAGGGATGACCACGAACGGCGTGTGCCGGGTGAGCGGCCGGTGGCGGACGTCGACGACGGGCCGGGCGACGCCGCGCTGCCTCACCGGCTGCGTAGTCGGCGGGGTCCGCGGCCGGGTGATCGGCGTCGGCTTCGGCCCGCACAACGGCGCGACCGTGGTGCTGTCGATCGCCCCGGCGTTCGTCGTCACCGTGCCGGTCGACCGCCGGCCGATCGGCCGCGGACTCGGCCACGCCGTGGTGCACGCCCACCACTGACCGACCCCGAGGGCCCCGCCGCAGCGCCGCGGCGGGGCCGTTCGCGTGCGCTCAGCGGCCGTTCACGACGGTGTTGCCGGTGATCGACCCGTCGGCGCCGTCCACCGTCACCAGGTGGCGGACCCCGTCCGCGCCGAGCACCTCCACCGCCCAGGAGCTGCCGCCGCCCTCCCGGCCCACCACCGACAGGGCGTCCGGCTTCCCGTCGGGCACCGCGCCCGCGGCCTTGGCCAGCGCCTGATCGGCGGGCACGGCCGGCAGCGCGGCCGGAGCGAGCGTCGCCGCCCCGCCGCCCTCGGCGCCGCGGTGCGCCGTCTTCCGCCCGTCCTGGTGGGCCCCCGGCCGCCCGTCCTGGTGAGCCCCCGGCCGCCCGTCCTGGTGAGCCCCCGGCCGCCCGTACGCGCCGGGCGCATCGGGTGCCTCGGGCGCGCCCGGCACCCGCTGCGCGAACCCCCGCTCGTGCATCGGCCGCCCGCGCTCCGGATGGTGCAGCGCCACCCCGGCCACGGTCGCGGCGACGCCCAGCACCACCACGGCCGCCGCGCCCAGCGCCCAGCGGCCGCCCCGCCGCTTCGGCAGCGGAACCCGGCGCCGACGCGGCTCCGCCCCGGCCGGCTTCTCGAACGCGACCTCCGGATCGAACGCCAACGGCCCCGGCCCCGGCTCCGGCGACTGCGGCTCCGACTGCGGCTCGGACATCTGCCCACCACTTCCCCTCGACGACCCGGCCGGGACCGATCCGCCGGCCGGGCGCCCAGCATGCCGCCACCCGCCTGAAGCCAAGCTGAAGTTGCCCCCGCCGCCCGGCCCGGCGCCTGCCACGCTGGTCCCCATGCGCGTACTGGTGGTCGAGGACGAACGGCGGCTCGCCGCCGCACTGCAACGCGGCCTGCGGGCCGAGGGGTTCGCCGTCGACGTCGCCCACGACGGCGAGGACGGCCTCTGGCTGGCCACCGAGCACGACTACGACGTGATCGTGCTCGACATCATGCTGCCCCGGCTGAACGGCTACCGGATCTGCGCCCGGCTGCGGGCCGCCGGCGACGACACCCCGATCCTGATGCTCACCGCCAAGGACGGCGAACTCGACGAGGCCGAGGCGCTGGACACCGGCGCCGACGACTTCCTGTCCAAGCCGTTCTCGTACGTGGTGCTGGTGGCCCGGCTGCGCGCCCTGGTCCGCCGGACCGGCCGCCGACTGCCGCAGACCCTGGAGTTCGGCGACCTGGCGATCGACCCCGCCCGCCGCACCTGCACCCGCGCGGGCGCCGAAGTGCGGCTCACCGCCCGCGAGTTCGCCGTCCTGGAGTGCCTGGCCCGGGCGGCCGGCGGAGTGGTCTCCAAGCGGGAGATCCTGGAGCACGTCTGGGACTCCGCCTACGACGGCGACCCGAACATCGTCGAGGTCCACATCAGCGCCCTGCGCCGCAAGATCGACGCCCCGTTCGGCCGCAGCACCGTCGGCACCGTCCGCGGCGCGGGCTACCGGCTGGCGGTGGACGGTGGCTGACCGCGTGCGGCGTCCGCCGGTCCCGCCGCGCCTGCGGCGGCTGCTGCCGCGTTCGGTGCGGGCCCGGGCCACCTTCGCCGCCACCGCCGTGGTGACGCTCGCGCTGGGCGGCAGTTCGGCCGCGCTGCTCGCCGTGCTGCACGCCAACCTGCTGCGCACCGCCCGGGACTCCGCGGTCGAACAGGCCGGCAAGGTGGTCGAGCTGGCCTCCCGCGAGCACCTGCCGTCGGTCCTCGCCCCGCACGGCGGATCCTCCGTCTGGGTGCTGGACGCCGACGGGAACCTGGTCGCCGTCACCCCGGACCTGCTGATCCGCCCGGCCGCCGCGCCGCCCCTCCCGAACCCGCCCCTCCCGAACCTGCCCGGCCCGAGCGCCCCCGGCCCGGACCAGAGCCTGCTCCAACTCCCGCCCGACGAAAAGCCGCTGGTGGTCGGGGCGCGGCTGCACGACCGCCGGCAGCAGGTGATCACCATGTCCGTCTCCGGACCGGACGGGCCGCTCACCGTGCACGCCGCCGCCTCGCTGCGCGACGTCGAGGCCGCCGGGGACACCACCGGCACCGCGCTGGCCGTCGGCGTCCCGGTGCTGGTGCTGCTGGTCGCGGCCGTCACCTGGCGGGTCACCGGCCGGGCGCTGCGCCCGGTGGAGGCGATCCGCGCCGAGGTCGCCGAGATCACCGGCCACGACCTGCACCGCCGGGTCCCCGTCCCGCACACCGGCGACGAGGTGGCCCGGCTGGCCGTCACCGTCAACGCCACCCTGGACCGGCTGGAGGACGCGGGCCTGCGCCAGCGCCGCTTCATCGCCGACGCCTCGCACGAACTGCGCAGCCCCATCGCGGTGCTGCGCACCCAGCTGGAGGTCGCGCTGGCCCACCCGGACCCCGAGCTGTGGCCCGAACTGCTCGCCGACGCACTGGAGGACACCGTCCGCCTGCAGGACCTGGCCGCCGACCTGCTGCTGCTCGCCCGGCTGGACGCCGCCGACCCGGTCGCCGTCGAACTCCTCGACCTGGCCGCCCTGTTCGCCGCCGCGCTGGCCGCCCGCACCGCCGACCGCGTCCCGGTCGCAGCCGAACTCGCCGACGGCGCGGAGGTGCTGGGCAACCGCACCTGGCTGACCAGGCTGCTCACCAACCTGGTCGACAACGCGCAGCGCTACGCCGCCGACCGGGTGGAGGTCCGACTCACCGTCCGGGGCCCGGACGCGGTGCTGGAGGTGTGCGACGACGGGCCGGGCATCCCGGCGGCCGACCGGGAGCGGGTGTTCGAACGCTTCACCCGGCTCGACGACGCCCGCAGCCGCGAACTGGGCGGCGCCGGGCTGGGGTTGGCCATCGCCCGGGATCTCGCCGGGCACCACGGCGGCACCCTGGCCGCCGAGCCCGCCCGCACCGGCGCCCGCCTGGTGGCCCGGCTGCCGCGGGCCGGGTCCGCCGACTGAGCGTCAGAACGACGCGGCCGTCGCCACCTGCCCCAACGCGCCGACCCGGGCCAGCAGTTCGACGATCCGCCCCTGCACGTCCTCGGTGGTGGAGCGCTCGGCCAGGAACAGTACGTTCGCGCCGGTGCGCAGCCCCGCGCGGGCCTGCGGGTCGAGGTCGGCCGAGGTGTACACCACCAGCGGGGTGCGGTGCAGGCGGTCGTTGGCGCGCAGCCAGTCCAGCAGGCCGAGGCTGCGGCGCTCGATCCGCTGCAGGTCGAGCACCACCAGGTTGGGCTGGATGCTGCTGGCCCGGGCCACCGCCTCGTTCTCGTCGGTGGCGTGCTCCACCTGCATGCCGCGCCGCTCCAGGCTGGCGACCAGGGCAGCGGCCACCTCGGGGTCGGACTCCACCAGCAGGACCCGGGCGGCGTGGTTCTCGCCGTCGCGGGGGGCCAGGGCGCGCAGCAGCACGGCCGGGTCGGCTCCGTAGGCGGCGTCCCGGGTGGCCTGGCCGAGTCCGGCGGCCAGCAGCACGGGGATTCGTCCGGCCAGGGCGGCGGTGCGCAGCGCCTGCAGCGCGGTGCGGGTGATCGGGCCGGTCAGCGGGTCGACGAAGAGCGCGGCGGGGGTCTGCGGCACCTGGGCGTCGACCTCCTCGCGGGAGGCCACGACGACCGGGCGGAAGCCCCGGTGCTCCAGCGCGCCGCGGGTGGACGGGTCGGGCTCGGGCCACACGAGCAGCGGCCGGGGCCCGTCGAACGCGGGTTCCCTGGCGGGCGGCAGCTCGGCGATCGGCCGGGGCGGCGTCCGGCCCTCGACCGCGCCGGGCCCGGCGGGCAGCGCCAGGGCGCCGCCGCTGTCACCCGAACCGGCGCTCAGCGGCTGCCCGTTGACGGCCGGTGGGACGCCCTCGCCGGTGGCGGCGGGCAGTTCGGCCTGCTGCGGCGTCCCGGGGGGCGGGAACGCGCCCGGAAAGCCGTTCTGGAGGCCGCCCATCGGCCGCGGCGGGACGAGCTCGCCCAGTCCGCTGCCGACGGGCTGCGGCTGGCCGCCGTCGGCCGTGGCCGGCAGCGAGGGCGGCACGGGCGGCATCGGGGGAGCGGGCGGCGCGGCGGGCCGGGCGATCTCCAATGCGGCGGACGGTTCGGGGGCCGTGGCGGGGACGGGCGGCAGGACCGTCGTCACCTCCTCCGCGCTCTCCGCGGTGTCGGCGGGCAGGGCCAGCCGGCGGCGGCGTCCGGTGGGCTGGCTCGGCGGGATGACGGGTTCCGGCGGAGCGGTCGGCAGCGCGTTCTCCAGGCCCGGGTAGACCGCCGTGCCGGGGTCCGGGACGCCGGGCAGCTGCAGCGCCGGCGAGCTGTCGCCGGAGCCCGCGTGCGCCGCCCGGCGGGCCCGCCGCCCGGTGGGCGCGGGCGGTTCGACGGCGGGCCGCTGCTCGACCGGTTCGGCGGCGGCGGACGGGCCGGGCCCGAGGGCGATCGGCGTGCCGGGCCGGGGGGCCTCCTCGCTGGCCGGCCGGGCCCGTCGCCGGCCGGAGCCCTGGGTGTCGTCGGCCCGGGCGGCGGCGCCGGCGTCCTCCTCGGCGGGCTCGGCCTTTGACGGTCCGTCGGCCTCGGCGGGCGTCGACTCGGCCTCGGCGGGCTGCCCGGGGAGGTCGGGCAGCATCGCGGTGTCGGAGTCCTTGGGGACGTGCTGCTGCTTGTCCGGCGTGTCCCCGTCGCCGCCGTCCGGGTCGAGCGGGAGCTCCACCACATAGGTGGCCCCGCCGCCGCCGGGCAGGTCGTGCCGCTGCAGGACCCCGCCGTGCCGCTGGACGGCCGCGCGGGCGATCGGCAGGTGGACGGCGCTGGCGCTCTGTGCGGGGCCGCGCACCTCGATCCGGGCGACCTGACCGCGCTGCGCGGCGGCCAGCACCACCATCGGCGGCTGCCCCGGGTCCGGCGCCGGTCCGGCGAACGGCCCGCCGGCGGTGGCGGATTCGTCCTCGGCGCGGGCCGGCTCGGGCACCGGGGTGACGCCGCTGACGTCGGCGACCAGGTGCGCGAGGGCCTGGGCGAGGCGCTCGCGGTCGGCGAGCACCTTCACGGCGGCGGCGTGCACCGAGTAGCGGACCCGGCCGGGGCCGACCAGTTCGCCGGCCCGGTCGACGGCCAGCTGCACGACCTCGTCCAGGCCGATCCGCTCACGGTCCAGTGCGGCCTTGCCGCGGTCGGCGGCGGCCTCGAAGCGCTGGTGCTCCAGCACGCCCTCGATCAGCCGGCCGAACCGCCGGCACTCGTCGGCGAGCCGGCGCAGCGTCCAGTTGGCCTCCGGCCAGAGCTGCCCGGCGGGGTCGGCGGCGAGCGCGTCGATCCGCCGGTGCAGGGCGCCGAGCGCGCCGCCGAGTTCGGACTCCAGGACGGCGGTCAGGTGCTCGTTCCGGGCGGTCAGGGCGAGTTCGTGGGTGCGGTCGGTGAACGTCATGACCGCCCCGACCAGTTGCTCGCCGTCCCGGACCGGTGCGGTGGTCAGGTCGACGGTGACGGGGGTGCCGTCCTTGCGCCACAGCACGGTGTTGCGGATCCGGTGCTTGCGGCCGGAGTGCAGGGTGTCGTTCAGCGCCGAGCTCTCGGCGGCCAGCGGGCTGCCGTCGGGCTGCGAGTGCTGGATCAGCGGGTGCAGTTCACGGCCGCCGAGCTCGCTGGCCCGGAAGTCGAGGATGTGCGCGGCGGCCGGGTTGACCAGCACCACGCGGCCCTCCAGGTCGACGCCGAGGACGCCCTCGGCCGCGGCCCGCAGGATCATCTCGGTCTGTTTGTGCTGGCGCCTCAGTTCGGACTCCACGCCCAGGCGCGTCGACAGATCGCGGACCAGGAGCAGCAACAGGTCCTGGTCGGTGGTGGTGAAGGACAGGAACCCGTGCGCCTCCCCGCCGCCTTCGTCCTTGAAGTCGTTGCCGGACACCTCGACGGCGAAGGTGGTGCCGTCGGTGCGTCGGGCGGTCATCCGGACCGGTAGTTCCAGGCTCTGGGTCTCGCTCGCCGGGGGCCGCATCGAACCGGGGATTCGGCTGGGGTCGAACTCCGGCAGCAGGTCCAGCACTCCCCGTCCGACCAACGAGGTGCCGGGGGCCTGCAGGCTCTCCACGGCGGCCTTGTTGACGTCGACCACAGTGCCGTTGGAGTTCACCAGCAGCAGGGGGTCGGGCAGTGCGTCGAGTATCGCGGCGAGGCGAGCAGCGCCTCGGGTCGGCCTGCTGCTCACGTCGACAGGTCTCCTCACGCCTTCGGGCCGCCGCTTCGACGGGCGGCTCTGGCTCTCCTCGGAGACTGGAGTATCTCATTCTTCTTTGCGCCGTGGACGACCCGGCCAGTATCGTTGTGGTGGTTGGTGCCGGAGCCTTCGGCTGTGGCATCATCGCAGTCGCACGGAGTGCGCCGGAGTCCCGGTCGCAGTCCGGGTGTTGGAGGCGTCGCCTAGTCCGGTCTATGGCGCCGCACTGCTAATGCGGTTTGGGCTTTACCGTCCATCGAGGGTTCAAATCCCTCCGCCTCCGCTTCACCGGGAGCCCCGTCGGTCACAGACCGACGGGGCTCCTGCGTTGTCCGGAGGGGCCGGATCGTTCGCCGGACAGTCGTCGAACGGCTGTCGGACGGCCGCCGTGGCGGCCTTGACGGGGCCGACGGCAATGAATTTCGCCCCAGGTCGCCGGTCATGTAATGTTGTCCCCGCACCGCCCAGGAGGCCAAGGCCGACGGGGCGAGCGCTCATAGCTCAACGGATAGAGCACTTGACTACGGATCAAGAGGTTGCAGGTTCGAATCCTGCTGAGCGCACTCATCTCCGCTCGCGGTTCCGCAAGGGGCCGTCCGAGCGCTCATAGCTCAACGGATAGAGCACTTGACTACGGATCAAGAGGTTGCAGGTTCGAATCCTGCTGAGCGCACCAGCCGAAGGCCCCGGGTTTCCACCCGGGGCCTTCGTCGTCATGTCGGCGGGCCGAGTTCGGTCCGGTTGATCCAGGGCACGTCGCGTTCCTCCAGGAACCATTCCGCGGGCGTGAGCGGGCGGCTGCGGTTGAACGTGGCGGTGACCGGGTCGTGCCGGACGAGTGCGGGATCGGCGCGCTGGTCGAGGAGTTGGGCGGTGAGCGCGGGGGCGAGGTCGGGCGGGCCGGACAGGTGGATGTCGTGGCCGGCGCAGTCGCCGTAGTCGCGCAGGCCGTCGCGGAGCAGTCGGATCGCGGCGCCGCGGGACGCGCCGGGCGCGGGCGCCGAGAGCACGGCGTGCAGCCAGGCGTGTTCCTTCACCAGGTCGTGCAGGGCGGTCAGGTCGTACTGGTCGTGGTCGTCGCGGGCGGCGACGAACACGGTGGCGGACCGCCCGCCGTTCCGGACGAGCTGTTCCAGCAGGGCCTTGATCTGGGCCCAGCCGGTGCCGGCGGCGACCATCAGCAGCGGCCGTCCGGAGCCTTCGGCGAGCACGGCCTCGCCGAGCGGCGGGCCGAGCCGGAGGGTCTCACCGGGCCGGACGTCGTTGACCAGCGCGGTGGACAGCAGCCCGTCGGGGACCCGGCGGACGTGCAGTTCCAGGGTGTTGTCGGGTCGTGGTGCGCAGGCGGGGGAGTAGGGCCGCCAGACCTGCGGGTGTCGCTCGGAGCTGACGGTCAGGTACTGGCCGGCGGTGAACGGGTACGGATGGTCGGGCCGCAGCGTGAGCACGGCCAGGTCGGGGGCGGCCCGGCGGACGTCCGTCACCTCGGCGTCCCACCAGCGGGGGGTGTCGGCGGGGACGGCCGCGGCCGCGTCGATCATGGCCCGGGCGATGACGCCGTACGCCTCCGCCCAGGCCTGCTCGACCTCGGGCGTCCAGGCGTGGCCGGAGAAGTGCTTCAGCGCGGCGATCAGGCTGGCGCCGACGGCGGGGTAGTGCTCGGGCGCGGCCTGGAACTTGCGGTGGTCGCGCCCGAGCGCCGCCAGGTAGCCGGTGAGCTTCTCCGGGTCCTCCAGCCGCAGCACCAGTTGGGTGAGGGCGGCGAACAGGCGGTCCCGCTGCTCGGCGAGCCGGGCCGGGAACAGTGCTTCGACGCCCGGGTTGTTGGTGAACAGGTGGGCGTAGAAGTACTTGGTCAGGTGGTCGGCACGGCGTTCGACGACGGCGAAGCTGGCACGGACGACCGCGGGGTCGAAGGGCACCGGGGAGGTCCTCAGCCCGTGGCGGCTTCGGTCAGTGCCCCGCCCATGACCTCGGTGACGACGCCGTACAGGGCGGTCCAGGAGGCTTCGGCCTCCGGCGTCCAGGCGTCCCCGGCGACGTGCGCGAGGGCGGCCAGCAGGCTGGCGCCGACGGCGGGGAAGTGCGCGGGCAGGGCGCCGTAGCCGGCGTGCCGGCGGCCCAGGCCCTGCAGCACGGCGACCACGGTGTCGGTGTCGTCCAGCTTGTCGACCAGGGTGGTCAGCGCAGCCCAGAGGCGGTCCTGCTGCTCGTCGAGGTGCTCGGCGAAGAGCTTGCGAACATCAGGGTTGTGCTCGAACAAATGGGCGTAGAAGTATGTGGTGATCTCGCTGCCGCGGGGCTCGACGGCGGCGAAGCTGCTTTTGATGAGCGCGGAATCAATGGTCACGGCGGCCGACTCTACTGATAAACATACCAATTCCAACAGGGTGACCTGATGATCAGTCAAGTACTGGACAGTAGCGTCCGATTGATGCCCGCTTGGGCGAGTTGAAGCCCGGCCCGACGGGTATCCAGATGCTGTCGAACGAGTGACCGTCAATCGGGTGGTGTCGGGCGAATTCACCAGGTGTCGCGGTATGACCGAAACCAGATCGTGATTCCCTTTTGTCTGATCGTCATGGCCATTCGGGTGCATGGCATTGGGCCGCGAATTCGGCGGACGAAGACACCGAGAGGAGAGCCGGATGTGCCGACAGTTCCTCCACCGGGGCCCGGCCCCCGACGCCCGCCCGGCCGACCGTGACCGGCCCGGACCCCGGATCGGCCGGACCACCACCGCCCTGATCGCCACCGGGCTGCTCACCGGCCTCGGCACCCCGCCGGTGGCCGCCCAGCAGACGCCGGGCAGCTGGTCGGCCGGTCGGCGCGCCCAACTGCCCTCCGGGCTCGCCGTCCAGTTCGACTGGACGGCCGCCCCCGGCACGAGCGTCGAGGCCGAGCCCGGCCGGCTCGCCGAACGGACCGGCAGCGCCTACAGCGACGGCATCCGCCCCGGCGACCCCGCCGAGACCTTCCGCGCCGTCGGGGACCAGCCCCGGGCGGACGGCTCCTGGCGCGCCCTCGGCACCCTGCGGCTCTCCTTCTCCAGCCCCGTGCGCAACCCCCGCCTGCACCTCAGCGGCCTGACGGGGCTGTCCACCGGCAAGGGCGGCACCACCGGCAGCAGCACCCGGCTGACGGTCGCCGGCGGCAGCCCCGCCGCCCCCGCCCTGGTCGGCCGGGCCGGCTGGGCGGGCTGGACGGTCGGCCCCGGCGAACTCGCCCCCGCCGCGGTCGGCGTCCGCGACGGCGACGCCGACGGCGCCGGCACCCTCGAACTGGCCGGCACCGTCAGCACCGTCGACCTGCGCGTCGAACAGCGCTCCACCGCCCGGGACGGCTCCACCACACCGCCCGCGGCGCTCGGCCGGACGTGGACGGTCACCGTCGACGAGGGCCTCGGCAGCGCCCCGGAGAGCTACGGCAACGCCTCCCACCTGCTCTCCGACCTGTTCCTCGGGCAGGACGCCACCCCGGCCGCCACCCGCTCCCGGCCCGGTCTGGCCCAAACCGTCGAGAAGCCGGTGCTGCCCGTCCCGCCCGCCGCCGCCACCGGCCCGCTCGCCCCCGGCGCGGAGAGCGCCGCCGCGGCGGACCGGCGCAGCCCCTGGGCCAACCCGGCGCCGCCCCGGCTCCGGCCCGGCCGGGCCGACTACCGGGGCGCCGACCCGAGCCTCACCCTCCCCACCGAGACCGCCGCCGGGCGCACCTACCGGGCCGAGGTGCCGGTCAGCCCCGGCACCGGGTCCGCGGTGCTGGCCGGCTGGATCGACTTCGACCACAACGGGCGGTTCGACCCGGCGGAGCGGGTGCAGACCGACGTCCCCGCCGGGGCGAGCAGCGCCCAGCTGGAGTGGAAGGTCCCGGCCGCCGCCGCCGGCGGCGACACCTGGGTCCGGCTCCGGCTGGCCCGCGACGCCTCCCAACTCGCCGCCCCCGACGGCTTCGCCGACTCCGGGCAGGTCGTCGACCAGCGGATCGCGTTGACGGTCGGCCCCGCCGCCCCCGGGCCGGAGATCGCGCTGCCGATCCCCGGTGCCGTCACCGGCGAGACCCGCCCCGAGTTCCGCGGCGACGGCGCCGTCGCCGGATCGGGCATCGCCGTCCAGGAGAACGGCACCGCCCTGTGCCTCGCGCAGGTCGGCGCCGACGGCAGCTGGAACTGCCGCCCCGACAGCGCGCTCGGCGAGAGCACCCACACCCTCGTCCTGGCGGAGACCACCCGCGAGGCCGTGCTGCGCGGCGAGCCGTTCCGACTGACCGTCAAGACCACGGCGCCGACCGCCCCCGTGCTCACCCTGCCCGCCTACAGCAACGACCCGGGGCTGCTGGTCACCGGGCTCGGCGAACCCGGTTCCACCGTCACCGTCTCCGCGGACGGCGGGCCGGAGGAGCTCGACCTGTGCTCCACCGGCGTCGCCGCCGACGGCAGTTGGTCCTGCCTGCCGGTGGAGAACCTGGCCGACGGCGTCCGCCGGCTCACCCCGCACGCCCGCGACGGGGCCGGCAACACCTCCGACGGCAAGCCCGTCGAGCTCACGGTGGACACCGTGGCGCCCGACAAGCCGCAGCTGCTCTCGCCGACTGCCGGTGAACTCCTGCACTCCGCCCGGCCCGTGATCACCGGCCGCGCCGAGCCCGGCTCCACCGTCACCGTCACGGCCGGCCGGAGCGGGCACGACCGGGTCACCGTGTGCAGCGCCGTGGCGGCCGCCGACGGCAGCTGGTCCTGCACCGCCACCCACGACCTGGCGGGCGGCGAGGTCACACTGATCGCCACCGCCACCGACCCGGCGGGCAACGGCACCGCGGGCGGTCCCGTCGCAGTCCGGGTGCCCGGCTCGTCGGCCGGCGGCAGCAGCGCCGCACCGGCGCCGACCGCGTCGCCGAGCGCACCGAAGCCGTCGACGGCGGCGCCCACGGGCACGGCCTCGCCGACCGCGCCGCCTTCCCGCAGCCCGGCCGCGACGAGCCCGTCCGCCTCGGCCTCGGTCTCCCCGGCGAGCACGCCCCCGGCGGCGCCGGTGCCGCCGGAGCTGCTGCCGGTCGTGGTGCCGGTGGAGGCGACGCCGGCGCCGACGGCGGGCACCGGCCCGGTCGGGTCCGGCTCCGCCCCGGCCTCCGCGCCGGCTTCCGGCGCGCCGTCGGCGCAGGAACCCGGACCGGCCGTGGAGCCGGTGCCGCCCTTCCTGAAGCCGACGCTGACGGGTGATCAGTCGCCGTTCGCGGCCCGCCCCGCCGAGCCGGACGCCCCGGATTCGGCAGGCGCGCCGTCCGGCAGCCCGTCGCCGACGGCCGCGCCGTCCACGGGTGCGCCGAGCCCGAGCCCGGTGCCGTCGGTCCCGGCCTCGCCCACACCTACGGCCTCGCCCTCGGCCGCACGGGTCGGTGCCCCGTCGGGTCCGGTGGTCGCGTCGGCCGAGCCGACCGGCTCGTCGGCGGACGAGGCCGTGCGGGGGCGGACGTTGGCGCCGCCGCCGGGCGGCGTGGCGGCGGCCGAGCGTCGGGCGGCGGCCACCGGGTGGCGCGGCCTGGCCTGCGGGGCGCTGCTGATCGCGGCGGGTTTCGGGCTGCTGGCGCGGCGGGTGTTCGGCCGCCGTCGGAGGAGTGCCCGCCGTCGTTGACGGCCGGTTCGGTACTGCCCGCCCCGCGGTGTGCGGCGGGCGGTACCTCGGGCGACGTTGTTTTCCGACATAGCGACACACCGGATGGCATTCGTCGCATTTGATGATCAATCAGCCTAGCCTGGGTCCCCGGCACTGCCCGTCAGATCCGGGCCGCCCGTTGCGCGACACTCTGAACCCTTAGGACACGTGCATGGACGTCACCCGCGACTCGTCGCCGCGACCCCGTTCCTGGCCCTCCGCCGCCGAACCCCCCGCCGACCCCGTCGGTGCGACCCAACTGTCCAAGGCGGTCGCCCGGGCGGTGAACAACCCGCTGATCAGGCCCGCCGCGCCGGCCGAGGAGCCGCTCGACCGGAGCGCGCCGACCCAGCAGCTCCCGACCGTCGAAGCGGCGGACCTGCCGGCGGTCGGCGCGGACGAGCCGTCCGCGTTCCCGCCCGGCCCCCGGACGACGTCGGAACCCGCCGACCGGGGCGGGCCGCGACCGTTCGGCGCGGGCCGGTCCGACCGGGCCGGGTCCACCGCCCACCCGACGGTCGCGGACGCCGCCACCCACCGGCGCCCGCCGCGCGCCGACCAGTCGCTGCGCGAGCGCCCGGCGTTCGCCCTGCCGGGCTGGCTGCCGCTGCTGGCGTTGCTGCTCGGCACCGCCGGCGTGCTGCTGGTGCTGGCCCGCGCCGGGGTGCTCCCGCACCTGTCGGGCCTGCCGGACGTGCGCACCGCCGCCGTGAAGGCCGACGGGGTCCAGGTCGACGACCGGACCATCGGCGAGGTCAGCGCCATCGGCCTGGCGATGCTGCTGGCGATCGGCGGACTGCTGTCCAACCCGGGCGGCGAGACCCGGGTGCTGACCCGCTGGGGCCGCTACCGGGGCACCGTGCGCCGCACCGGTCTGCTGTGGGTGAACCCGCTGGTGCGCCGCCGCCGGGTGGACGTCCGGCTGCGCCACTGGCGCAGCGAGCCGGTGCAGGTCACCGACCGGACCGGCACCCCGCTGCTGGTGCGGGTGCTGATCGTGTGGCGGGTCAAGGACACCGCGCGGGTCACCCTGGGCATCGCCGACCACGAAACGTATCTGCGCGAGCAGGTGCAGGCCGTTCTGACCCGAACGTCCTCCGTCCTGCCGTGCGACTCCAACTCCGCCCCCGGGCCCGCGCTGCGCGACGGCCAGTGGTTCGCCGACGAGCTGACCCGGGCGCTGGCCGCGGAGACCGCCCCGGCGGGCATCGAGGTGTACTCGGTGCAGCCGCTGACCCTGGACTACGCGCCGGAGGTCGCCGAGTCGATGCGCCGGCGCCGACTGGCCGATCTGGACGCCGGGCTGCGGACCGTCCTGGTGGACGACGCCGTGGAGGCCGCGGCACTGGCGGTGCGCCGCCTGGAGCGCGCCACCGCCCACGAGTTGGACGACAGCGCGCGCAGCGCCCTGATGGAGCAGCTGCTGGTCGCGTTCGTCGCCCCGGCCGGGGTGACCGCCTCGGTGCCGGCCCCGGCCGCCCGGCCGGGCCGCAAGGAAGGGAAGCCCGCGTGACGAACCCGCTCGCCTCGATATCCACCGACCCCGCCGATCTGCCCGACTGGTCGGGCGCCCCACTGCTGGGCTTCGCCGAATCCGCCGGGCCGTCGGCCTGCCGGTGCGCGGAGTGCACCCGCCCCGCCCCGGCCGCCGCCCCGGGCGCCGTCGAGCGGGCGGGCCGAATACACCGCGCCGTGCGCTCGACCTGTCTGGCCACCACCGTGCTGGCCGGCGCGGGAGCCGTCGGCCTGGGCCTGGGCGCGACCACCGCGCACGCCATGCCCGCCCCGTCCGGCCCCGGCTGGGACGGTCACGTCTACTGGTTCAAGAACGCGTCCGGCGAGTGGCGCTACACCCAGTGGCACAACGTCTACCTGGAGCGCACCGGCGGCTCCAAGGGCCAGTCGCAGCCGCAGGGCTCCGGCTCCTCGCAGTCCTCGTCCGGCGGGATCCGGCAGGGCTGGGACGGCAAGGTCTACTGGTTCAGGAACGCCGCCGGCGAGTGGCGCTACACCAGCCACTACGACGTGTACGTCTCCCGCACCGGCGGGGGCGGCTCCGGCTCCCCCGCCCAGCCCCCGAAGCCGGCCGCGCCCGCGGCGAGCGGCGTCGAGGCCGCGTTGTCGTACGCGCTGGCGCAGGTCGGCAAGCCCTACGTGTGGGGCGGCAACGGCCCGAACGGCTTCGACTGCTCGGGCCTGGTCCAGCAGGCGTTCCGCCGGGCCGGGGTGTCCACCCCGCGGGTCGCCGACGACCAGTACCGGGCCAGCACCCCGATCACCTCGAAGCAGCTCCAGCGCGGCGACCTGATCTTCTGGTCCAGCAACGGCCGGGTCTCCGGCATCCACCACGTCGCGATCTACCTCGGGGACGGGACGTACGTCGAAGCCCCCCGTCCCGGCAAGAACGTCCGCGTCTCCCACCTGAACAGCGGCTACTACCCCGACTTCTTCGGCCGCCCCTGACCGGGCCCGCCACACCACGGCGGCACCCCTCCCGCAGCCGCGGGAGGGGTGCCGCCGGCGCGTTGACGGACGATCAGGCCGACGCGCCGTCCAGCAGCTTCAGCTCGGCCTCGGTCAGCCGCAGCGAGGCGGCGGCCAGCAGCGCGGGCAGCTGCTCGACGGTGCGGGCGCTGGCCAGCGGCGCGGCGACCGTGGGCTGCGCGGCCAGCCAGGCCAGCGCCACGGAGGAGACCTCGGCGCCGTGCGCGGCCGCGACCTCGTCCAGTGCGGCCAGCACCCGCGGGCCGCGCGCCGTCTCCAGGTGCCGGGACGCGCCCTGCGCCCGGGCGCTGTCCACCTGCGCGCCGGGCCGGTACTTGCCGGTCAGGAAGCCCGAGGCGAGCGCGTAGTACGGGACGGCGGACAGGCCGTGCGCGGCGACCACCCCGGCCAGGTCGCCCTCGTAGGTGTCGCGGGAGACCAGGTTGTAGTGCGGCTGCACCGCCACGTACCGGGCCAGGCCCTCGCGGGCGGCGAACTCCAGCGAGGCGGCGAGCCGCTCCGGGCCGATGTTGGACGCCGCGACCTCCCGCACCTTGCCCTCGCGGACCAGCTCGTCCAGCGTCGTGACGATCTCCTCGACCGGCGTGTCCAGGTCGTCCCGGTGGGTGTAGAACAGGTCGATCCGCTCGACGCCCAGCCGGCGCAGCGAGCCCTCGACGGCGCGCCGCACGGTGTCGCGCCTCAGGTTGTCCAGACCCGGCGCCATGCCGGCCTTGGTGGCGACCACGATCTGCTCGCGATTGCCGCGGCTGCGCAGCCAGTTGCCGATCACCGTCTCGGACTCGCCGCCGGAGTTGCCCGGCGCCCACGAGGAGTAGACGTCGGCGGTGTCGACGAAGTTGCCGCCCGCCGCCGCGTACGCGTCGAGCACCGCGAAGGACTGTTCCTCGTCGGCCGTCCAGCCGAACACGTTTCCGCCGAGGGAGAGTCGGGACACGACGAGGTCGGAGGTGCCGAGCGTCACCCGGGAGGTGTCAGTGGAAGTCATGCCCGAGGACAACCCGTTCGGGTCCTGCTTCATTCCGGTGCGACCGGTTGTTCATCGGGCTGTCGTCCGAGGTGAGGGCTCCGTGCAGAGTGCGCCCGCAGTGGGGTCCGGGGTGTCGGCGGGCCGTCGGGGTTGGCTAGAGTCCCGTCCATGGCTGACAACGACTACGACCCCGCCGGCTCCACCCAGATGTTCCGGGCGTTCGTCGACGAGGCCCCGGCCGCGCAGGCCCCGGGCACCGTCACCACCTACGGCAGCAGCAGCTCCTCGTCGAGCCGCACCCCGCTGATCGTCATCGGGGCCGTCGTGGCCCTGGCGGTCGTGGTCGGCGTGATCTGGCTGGCCGTCAAGTAATTCGCGGAGCCCGCCCGCCCGGGGCCGGCCGGACGCCCCGGACGGTCCCGCGGGTCGGCGCGCCTACACTGGCGGCAACCGCCGCAGCCCGCCAGGAGGCCCCGTGTCCGCGCCGTCCACCGAGACCGCCCGCAGCCTCGGCCTGGCGGCCGCCGTCAACGCCCGCGACCTGGGCGGCTACCGCACCGCCGACGGCCGCACCGTCCGCCCCGGCCTGCTGCTGCGCACCGAGGCGCTGAGCCGCCTCGGCGACCGCGACCGCGAACTGCTCGGCGCGCTCGGCCTGCGCCACGTCGTCGACCTGCGCAGCCTGGACGAGGTCCGCCAACTCGGCGCCGACCTGATCCCCGGCCTGCCCGCGGCGGTCCTGCCGATGGACGCCGCCGCGACCCTCAGCGTGCCCTCCCCGGACGGCCTCGGCCCGGCCCTGCACCACCTGCCGGTGTTCTCCGCCGACTTCGACCTCTACCTGGACCTGCGGCGGGCCCTGGGCAGCGGCGAACCGGACGCGATGCACGCCGTGCTCGGCGACGGGCGCGGCACCGCGATGATGACCTCGATGTACCGCTGGTTCGTCACCGACCCGCTGGCCCGCGCCCGCTTCGCCACCGTCCTGCGACTGATCGCCGAGGCGGACGGCCGCCCCGTCCTGTTCCACTGCACCGCCGGCAAGGACCGCACCGGCTGGACGGCCGCCCTGCTGCTCACCGCCCTCGGCGTGGACCGGGAGGCGGTCCTCGCCGACTACCTCCTCACCAACGAGCGCGCCGCGACGCGGATCGCCCGGGTGGACCCGCTGATGCGCCCGCTGGCCCGTGCCGAAACGTTTTACCTCAACGCTGCCTTCGACGAACTCGCCTCCGGCTGGCCCACCTTCGAGGACTTCTGGCACGACGGCCTCGGCCTGACGAACGATCACCTTCTGGCGCTTCGGGCGACCTGCACCGTCTAGGGACTCGTGGGGGCCCGTGACTACTCGCTGGTGAGGCCTTCCCGGAGGTGCGCGAGGGTCTTGGTGAGCAGCCGCGAGACGTGCATCTGCGAGATGCCGATCTCCTCGCCGATCTGGGACTGCGTCAGGTTGCCGAAGAACCGCAGCATGATGATGCGGCGCTCGCGCGGCGGGAGCTTGGCCAGCAGCGGCTTCAGCGACTCGCGGTACTCGACGCCTTCGAGGGCGAGGTCCTCGTAGCCGAGCCGGTCGGCGAGCGGGCCGTCGCCGCCGTCGTCCTCGCCGGGGCTGGAGTCGAGGGAGCTGGCGGTGTACGCGTTGCCGACGGCGAGGCCCTCGACCACGTCGTCCTCGGAGACGCCGAGGTAGGCGGCGAGTTCGGGGACGGTGGGGGAGCGGTCGAGCCGCTGGGAGAGCTCGTCGCCGGCCTTGGTGAGGGCCAGGCGGAGCTCCTGGAGGCGGCGCGGGACGCGCACCGACCAGCTGGTGTCGCGGAAGAAGCGCTTGATCTCGCCGACCACGGTGGGCATGGCGAAGGTCGGGAACTCGACGCCGCGCTCCGGGTCGAACCGGTCGATGGCCTTGATCAGGCCGATGGTGCCGACCTGGACGATGTCCTCCATCGGCTCGTTGCGGCTGCGGAAGCGCGCGGACGCGTACCTGACCAGCGGCAGGTTGAGCTCGATCAGTGTGTCGCGGACGTAGCCGTGCTCGGCGCTGTCGGGCTCCAGGACGGCGAGCCTGCGGAACAGCGAGCGGGACAGCGTACGGGTGTCGAGCGCCCGGTCGGGGGCCTCGGCGGGACCGGCCTGGGCCGGGATCGGTACGACGACGGACTCGATGACCGCACTGCCCTGTTCTGTGAACACGCGCCCACCCCCTTGTGACTGCCTGCCGAACGGGTGCCGCTCCGTGCGGCGGCCCCCCACTGACGTGTCCTCCTGCTCAATACCGGATCATCGGGCCCGGCAAACCCGATCGCGGCCAGTCGTCCCCGAGGAGTGGCGTCGGGCGGTTCACTCCTCCCAGGAGTTGCCGGTGCGCAGCCGGGTGAGGATCCGCGAGAGCAGCCGGGAGACGTGCATCTGGGACATGCCGAGTTCGGTGGAGATCTGCGACTGGGTGAGGTTGGCGAAGAACCGCAGCATGATGATCCGCCGTTCCCGTTCGGGGAGTTGGACCAGCAGGTGGCGGACCATGTCGCGGTGTTCGACGTCGGTGAGGGCGGAGTCCTCGTAGCCGAGCCGGTCCAGCAGGGCGAGCCCGCCCTCGTGCTCCTGGGCGGCCTCCAGCGAGGCGGCGTTGTAGGCGCGGCCGGCGTCCAGGCAGGCCCGGACGTCCTCCTCGGGGATGCGCAGGTTGGCGGCGATCTCGGGGACCTTGGGGGCCCGGCCGTGCGTGATCGTCAGCTCCTCCATGGCGCCGCTGACCTGGACCCACAGCTCCTGGAGCCGGCGCGGCACGTGCATGGTGCGGACGTTGTCGCGGAAGTAGCGCTTGATCTCGCCGAGGATGGTGGGCAGCGCGTAGGTGGGGAACTGCACGCCGCGGGTCGGGTCGAACCGGTCGATGGCGTTGATCAGGCCGATGGTGCCGACCTGGACGATGTCCTCCATGGGCTCGCTGCGGCTGCGGAAGCGGGTGGCGGCGTAGCGGACCAGCGGGATGTTGATCTCGATCAGCGCGGCCCGGACCCGGGTGCGTTCGGGGGCGTCGGACGACAGTTCGGCGAGCCGTTCGAACAGCACCCGGGTGAGCGTCCGGACGTCGATCGCGCCGCGCCCGCCGGGGCGGCGGGCGGCCAGCTCGACCGGGTCCGGCAGCTCTTCGGCCCGGTCCTCCGGCGCACTGCTGCCCTGCGTCCGCACCGACACGTCACCCCTCCCTTGTGGACCACCTCGCCAAAATTTCCGTCAAAACCGGTCATAGCATCACAAGTCGCTCTGCGGCCGGGCAAGCACCCGACGGAGGCGTGTTGACGCCCTGTCCAGCATTCGGCGGAGCGCGCCGCGACCCCCGGCCTGTTCGACAGACGGGGGGTCGCGGTGGTCGTACGGGTACGGCGGGGGGTGACGGGCGGTCAGACCTCCAGGTCGGCGATCACCCAGGTGGCGAAGGAACGCCACTGTCCGGCGGCGGCCTGATGGGCCGGGTGGCCCAGGTAGGCGGCCAGCGCGTCGCGGTCCTCGACCAGGCTGTTGATCGCGAAGTCGTGGGCGATGTCCCGCTCGGTGATGTTCCAGCCGCACTCCCACTCGCGCAGCTCCGGGATCAGCGCGCCCAGTTCCTCGAAGGCCTTCGCGCCCGCCAGGGCCCGCGGGTCGTCCTTGCCGACGCCGTCATTGAGCTTGAACAGGACCAGGTGCCGGATCACGATGCCGCTCCTCGCGGATCAGGAGGGCACGCCCCGGCCGGGGAGCGCCCCCGAAGGACGAACCACGCAAACGGTACTAGCGGACCAGTCCGGTCATGAACGACCCGACCGCCTTGGCCGCGTCCGAGATCCCGACGAAGCCGGACTGCACCAGCTCGGCGGCGCGCACCGGCGAGGTGATGATCGTGTAGATGACGAAGATGACCACGATCCACATGGCCACCTTCTTCGCCTGAGCCATCGAACGCGCCTGCCTCCCTGAGTCGGGCCGCCGTCCTCTCCCCGCACGACCCTGCCACCCGCAGCTTATCCACCGGACGGCGCAAGGGGTGAGGACCGTGTTCACCCGCCAGGACGAAGGTCCTGCGCGGGCAGGGCTTTCTCCGGGTGTGCCCGTCCCGATGGCACGGCAGGATGGTTGATGTACCGAGGATCTGGCAGGAATCCCCGGTACGGCGATCCGGAGGTCCCCGCTGTGGGACCGGGCACCGCGGCTTCCCCCCGACGCGGACCCGGTTGTGGGACCTCCGCTCCGGGGCGGCAGCTCGTCCCCCCGGAGCTGCCGCCCCCCTCGCGGACCGTGAGGTTCGTCCCGGCTCCGCACGTCCGAGGCACGGTGGTCAACCGCCCGGAAGTGCGGAGCCGTCCGTCGTCCACGGCGCCCCCGGCGAACGCAGCGCCTCGCCCAGCCGGGCCGCCTCCACCGCCACCCCCGGCAGCCGCTCCGCCCGCGCCCGGGCCGCCAGCAGCTCCACCGTCCGCGCCCCCGGGAAGGCGAACGTCAGCGCCCGCAGCGCCGCGATCCGCGCCTCCTCGTCGCCGTCCGCCACCGCCCGCAGCCGCAGGAACTCCGCCACCTCCGGGTCGGCCGCCAGCGCCCGCAGCGCCACCCGGCGCGGCAGCGGATCCGGGTCCGCCACCGCCCGCTCCTGCAGCAGCCCGGCCGGCCGGGTCGCCCGGTCGCGGGACAGCGCGTGCAGCGCGATCGCCCGGATCCCCGCCGAGGTGTCCGCCACCGCCCGCTCCCGCAACAGCGCCCGCACCGCCGGATCGCCCGGCCGGTGCGCCAGCAGCGCCCGCAGCACCGACAGCCGCACCGCCGCGTCCCGCAGGTGCGCGGCCCGCGCCAGCAGCAGCATCCCGGCCCGCTCCTCGCCGTCGTAGCAGCGCACCACCGCCGCCAGCGCCAGGTCCCTGGTCCGCGGATCGGGGTCGGCCACCGCCCGCTCCAGGAACAGCGCCCGGGCCCGCCCGCTCGGCGAGCGGCGGTCCGCCAGCGCGGTCAGCACCGCGCCCCGCACCAGCGGGTCCGGCGAGTGCACCGCCTCGTGCCGGACGAACGCGTCCAGTTCCGGGGCGTCCGCGAAGTGCGCCGCCAGCTCGCCGGTCGCCTGCGCCCGGCCGTGCCCGTCCGCCGCCCGGGCCCGCTCGAACAGGAACTCCGCCACCTCCGGGTCGCCCGCCCAGCCCTGCCCGAGCAGCGTCAACGCGAACGCCCGCACCTCCGGCTGCCCGTTCCCGGCGACGAAACCGCGCAGCTGCTCGGCCACCTGCCGGTCACCCGCCCAACGGTGCGCCAGCACCGCGAGGGTCCGCCGGCGCACCATCGGATCCGGGTCCTCGGCGACCCGCCGCCGCAGGAACTCCGCCACCTCCGGGTCGCCCGCCCAACCGCGGGCCAGCCCGGCCAGCGCCGCCATCCGCACCCGCGGATCCTTGTCCGTCCCCGCCAGCAGCCGCAGGAACGACGCGTTGCGCGGATCCTCGGCCGGCCGCAGGCAGATCGCCTGCAGCGCCAGCCCGCGCACCCCCGGATCCCGGTCGGTGCGCACCCGCTCGCGCAGGAACTCGGCCGGCGCGCCGCCGCCCACCCGCTCGTTCACGGTCAGCGCGAACACCGCCAGCCCGCGCAGCTCCGGCTGCGGATCGGCGGCCGCGATCTCCCGCAGCAACTGCTGCGCCGGGCCGTCGCACGCCCAGCCCTTGCCCAGCGCCAGCATCTCGTTCAACCGGTTCTCGCCCCGCGCGCCCGCCACCCGGGCCCGCAGGAACCCCCCGCTCGCCTCCTCGCCCGCCCAGCCGTCGGCGAGCGCCGCCACCGCCGCCTCCTGGGTCAGCGGGTCCGGATCCTCCTCGATCCGGCGGCGTACGAACGCCCCCACCCGCTGATCGCCCGCCCAGCCCTCCGCGAGCGCCGCGAACGCCGCCGCCCGCTGCGCCGGCGACCAGCCGTGCTCCGCCCAGGCCCGCAGCACCGCCGGGCCGCGCGGATCGTTCAGCAGCAGCGCGCACGCCAGCCGGGCCGTCACCGCCCCCACCGCCAGCAGCGGCGACTCCCGCTGCGCGTGGTGCCCGTACACCAGGTACCAGCGCAGGAACCGCTCCCGCCCCACCCAGTGCGGCCCCAGCCCGGTCAGCACCGGCCGCAGCCCGTCCAGCGCCTCCACGATGTCGCCGGGGAGCACCGTCGAACCCTCCGCCGCGTACGCCTCGAACAGCGCCACCAGGGCGTCCACCACGGCCTCGCTCTGCGCCGTCACCAGCCCGAGCTTGCGCACCTCGCCCAGGCAGCGCACCGCCAGCACCAGCCACTCCGGCACCGGGTCGCCCGCCCCCGGCAGGGCCGGCGCCGCCGCCAGCAGCCGTGACACCGCCTCGCCGACGAACCGCTCGTCCAGCTCGCCCGCCAGCAGCAGCAGCACCTCCCGCCACGCCGGGTCCCGCCAGCGGGCCGCGAACACGCCCTCCAGCAGCTGGTCCTCGGTCAGCGAACGCTCCCGGTTGAACCGGTACGCGATGTCGGACGCCGCCAGGTACTCCAGGAACGCCCGGTGCACGAAGCCGTACACCTCGCCGCCGAACCGGCTCAGGATGAAGTTCCGCTCCCGGAACTGCTGCAGCATCGCCCGCGCCACCGGCGCCGCCCGGTCGGCCGGCAGCTCGTAGCGCTCCCGCAGGTAGCCCTCGAAGGACGCCAGCAGCACCCGCCCCGGAATGTGGTTCCCGGCGATCCCGTCGCCGCCCTCCTGCATCCGCCGCGCCACCAGCCGCAGCAGCTCCAGGCGGTCGTCGGACGCCAGGTACGGCATCCCGCCGTCCACCCGCCGGTCCTGCAGGTACTTGCTCGGGTCCCAGTGCTCGACCAGCACCGCCACCGCGTGCTCGTACACGGTGCGGCGGTCCCGGGGCAGCTCGCGGCGGCGGCCGATGATCGCCAGGATGGTCAGGATCAGCGGATTGCCCGCCAGCTCCCGCACCGGCGCCGAGGACGCCACCGCGGCCGTCACTCGCCGGTGCAGCCGCTGCGCCTCCACCGGGTCGCCCGGGCAGGCGGTGGCGTACCAGCGGGCCGCGAAGGTGTCGATCTGCCGGTCGTCCAGGTCCTGCAGCATGTAGTGCCCGAACCCGGCGGCGTCCAGCGGCTCCCGCCGGTAGCCGATCACCCGGGACGTCACCAGCACCCGCACCTGCGGGTAGCGGGCCGCGAACGCGGCGATCCGGCGGCTCGCGGTCTCCCGGACCTGCGGGTCGAACAGCTCGTCCAGGCCGTCGAACACCACCAGGGTGGCCGCCGGATGCTCGGTCAGCTGACGCTCCAGCAGGCCCGCCGACAGGCCCAGGCCCTCGGTGCCGTGCAGATGGGCCAGGAAGTCCTCGAAGGTCCGCTCCCGCCACTCCGGGTCCGCGTACCGGCGCAGCTCCACGATCAGCGGCAGCCGGCCCGCCAGCGCCGCCACCTGGTCCGGGACGGCCGCGCCCGGGTGCACCAGGGGCTCGGTCAGCGCCAGGCCGAGGAACCGGGCCAGCGTGGACTTCCCCGACCCCGGGTCGCCCAGCAGCACCGCCCGGTGGCCGTCCGGTCCGGCCAGCAGCGGCAGCACCGGCACCGCCGGGCGGCGCCGGTAGGCCTCCCGGACCCGCCGCACCGTCTCCCGCTCCACGCCCGGCGGCAGCCGGTCCGGGTCCAGCTCGCCGGTCTCGGTGAGCCGTTTCAGCAGCTCCCGGGGCAGTTCCACCGGCGGCGGGTCGGCCCGCACCAGCTGCGGCACGAACACCTCGCGCAGGTGCACCGCCGGGTGCTCGTCCTGTTCCGACAGCGGGGTCAGCACCTCCAGGTCCAGCCGGTGGTAGCGCTCGCGCAGCCGCACCGCGTGCCGACGGCGCGCCTCGTCCAGGTCGCCCGGGGGCGGCGGCGCGGCGCCCACCGTGATCTGCACGCTCTGCGCGTGCTGGATCATCGTCAGGTCGCCGCCCGCGGTGGCATGCTCCGCGGACTGGCCGCCGCCGGCCGCGGCGCCCTCCGCGCCGAACAGTCGGCGCCAGAACCCGCTCACGGCTGCTGCTCGTCGAACCGGACCGAACCCTCCACCCCGTCCACCAGGTTCACGTCCCCGCCCGCACGGATCCCGCGCGCCGACTGGCCGTCACCCGCCGCGTCGGTGACGGGCGCCGCCGAGGCCTCCGGGACGGGGCCGGGCGCGGCGCCGCCGCCGATCACCACGTCGCCCTTCACGTTCCGCACCAGTCGCACCGAGCCGCCGGCCGCCGCGCCGTCCGCGGACTGGCCGCCGCCGCGGCCGCGCACACCGCCGGTGACGGACAGCGCCAGGCCCGCCAGCCCGACGAACAGGCCCAGCACGCCCGCCCACTGGTTCGCCCGGTCCAGCCCCTCCCCCCAGAGGAAGACCGCCAGCCCCACCACCGAGATCCCGGCCCCGACCCACACCAACCAGCGCCACCGCGAACTCCCCATGCGGGCATCATCCCCTCAACTGCGGCCCCGCCAACCGGAAATGGGCCGCCACTGCGGGACGCAGGGAACGCAGAAGAGCCCCGACCGTCAGGTCGGGGCTCTTCGCAGGCGGTAGCGGTGGGATTCGAACCCACGGTGGAGTTGCCCCCACACACGCTTTCGAGGCGTGCTCCTTTGGCCGCTCGGACACGCTACCGAGGGGAACTCTACCGGATGGGTGCGGGCGGACGAAATCCGTATCGGCGCGGTTCAGCGGTGGGTGTCGAAGAACGCCCGCAGCTGGGCGGTGCACTCGTCGGCGAGCACGCCCGGGATCACCTCGGGGCGGTGGTTGAGCCGGTTGTCGCGCAGCACGTCGAACAGCGAGCCGGCCGCGCCGGCCTTCGGGTCGAGGGCGCCGTAGACCACCCGGTCCAGCCGGGACAGCACGATCGCGCCCGCGCACATGGTGCACGGCTCCAGGGTCACCACCAGGGTGCAGCCGCTGAGGCGCCACTCGCCGACGGCGTTCGCCGCCTGACGGATCGCCACCACCTCGGCGTGCCCGGTCGGGTCGCCGACCGCCTCGCGGACGTTGTGGCCGCGGCCCAGCACCGACCCGTCCGGGCCGAGCACGAACGCCCCGACCGGCACGTCGCCGGTCGCGGTGGCCAGCGCCGCCTCGTCGATGGCGCGGCGCATCGGCTCCCGCCACCGGTCGCGGACCGGATCGGGGCGTTCGGGGGCGGGCAGCGGCGCGATCCGCGGCCGTTCGCCGAGGGTGCTGGAGAGGGAGGGGACGGACTGCATGGACCCAGTGTCGGACACCGGGCCCGCCGCTATCGAACGGCCTCCAGGACCTCGCCGCAGCCGAGCGCCTCGGCGATCTCGCCGAGCGCGTCGCCCGGGGCCGCGCCCTCGCCCGCCAGTTCCAGCAGCGCGGCCTGGCCGAGGCCGAACTCGCTCAGCAGCTCGGAGTCGCCGATCGGCCCGACCGGGGTGGCGTTCCGACCGGCCGGCTCGTCGTCCTCGTCCGCGTCGTCGGCCTCGTCGCTCGCGGCGGCGTCGTCGTCCTCGTCGAGGCCGGCCACCAGGCCGTCCAGGTCGTCGAAGTCGGCTTCCCCGTCCTGTTCGATCAGCTCGTCGGTGAGGACCGAGCCGTACGAACTGCGCGCCGCGGCGGCCGCGTCCGAGACGAAGATCCGCGGGTCGTCCTCACCGTCGATCCGCAGGACGGCGAACCAGGCGTCCTCCTGCTCGATGAAGACCAGCACCGTGTCGTCGTCCTCGGCCGTTTCGCGGGCCAGGTCGGTCAGGTCGGCCAGGGTCTCTACGTCGTCGAGTTCGGTCTCGCTCACATCCCACCCGGCACCGGTGCGAGCAAGCACTGCAGCGAAGTACGCCACCAGGGACACTCCCAAGATTGGTCTCGGCTGTCGGCGATCTCGGGCGGGTGCGGTCCGGCCGCCCCCGCGCCAGCGGGCGGTCCGCTGGTCGGACCGTCCCACCGCATCGTGACAGAAAGGCCGCCGCTGCGGGGGGTGTTCGGCAGCGCGTCTTCGCAGGTCGTGTCGGAATGGCCGGTCTCCGGCCGGTCCAGGCGTGGATCATGCCCCTCGGACGCCCCCGGGCGGGGGGCGGACAGGGGCTCACGGGGCGCGACCGTGCTGCGGGGCGCGGCCCCGGGCGACTCAGATCCGGAAGGTTCGCATCCGCATCGCCTCGCGCATCCGCCGCTCCTTGGTGCGTCTGGGCTGCACCCGGGCGCGCAGCTCGCGGGCCTCGGCCAGTTCACGGAGGAACACGGCCCGGCGCCTGCGCCGCTCCGCGTCGGTCTCCTCGGCGGTCTCTGCCTCGGTCTCCTCGGCGGCCGCGGGCTCCGGACGGGACTCGTCTGTCGAGCCGGACCCGCCCGCGCCGGCGGTCCATGCCCGCGTCGGGTTGCTCTTCATAGCCTCCGACTTTCCCAGATGTCACCCGCCGATACCACAGCGACGGCCGGGAATCGGTGATTCCGGAGGGATTCCCGGCCGGTCGCAGCAGGTCGCGGCGGGTCCGGGCGAACCGTGCGAAGTCGTACACATGTGCCGACGGCCGTTATCGTCGTTGTCATGCGTCTCCACGTCGTCGACCACCCGCTGGTCGCCCACAAGCTGTCCACCCTGCGCGACGAGCGCACGGACTCGCCGACCTTCCGGCGGCTCACCGACGAGCTGGTGACCCTGCTCGCGTACGAGGCGACCCGGGACGTCCGCACCGATGCGGTCGAGATCACCACCCCGGTCGCCGTCACCCAGGGCACCCGGCTGTCCTACCCGCGTCCGCTGGTGGTGCCGATCCTGCGGGCCGGCCTCGGCATGCTCGACGGCATGACCCGGCTGCTGCCCACCGCCGAGGTCGGCTTCCTCGGCATGGTCCGCAACGAGGAGACCCTGGAGGCCTCCACGTACGCGACCCGGATGCCGGACGACCTCTCCGGGCGGCAGGTCTACGTCCTCGACCCGATGCTGGCCACCGGCGGCACCCTGGTCGCGGCGATCCGGATGCTGCTCGACCGCGGCGCCACCGACGTCACCGCCGTGGTGCTGCTCGCCGCGCCCGAGGGCGTCGCCGTGATGGAGCGCGAGCTGGCCGGCCAGCCCGTCACCGTGGTGACCGCCGCCGTGGACGAGCGCCTGAACGAGAACGGCTACATCGTCCCGGGCCTGGGCGACGCGGGCGACCGCCTGTACGGCACCGCCGGCTGACGGAGCACAGCGAAACGCGGAGATCCGGCCGGGAGCGAGCACGTCGCTCCCGGCCGGATCTCCGCGTTTCGCGGGCCGGTCAGCAGTGGCCGGGCTCCGGGCTGGGCGAGGGCTTGGTGAGCTCGGCCAGCGCGGCCGCGGCCTGGTTCGGGTCGGCGAGCGCGGTGAAGGCGTCGCCGATGACCAGGTCCACGGTGGCGTCGGTGCGGGCGTCCTCGGTGCTGGTGGCGGAGGCGACCTGGGAGACCAGCAGGGTGGCGGCGCCGAGTCCGCCCGGGCCGCTCAGCACCTGCGCGGTGCCGGGGACCTTCCGGTCCAGCGCGGACGGCGCGTTGCCGACCTGGCCCACCTGGAAGCCGCGCTTCTTCAGCTCGTCGGCGGTCCGCGCCGCCAGGCCGGACTTGTCGGTGGCGTTGTAGACGTTCACCGTGACGGTGGCGGGCTGCGGTACGGCCGTGTTGCCGGGGACGGCGCCGGGCGCGGCGGACGGGGAGCCCTCGGGGGCGGCCAGCGGCTTGCCGGTCGCGCCCGGCGAGGCGCAGGCCTGCGCGGCGCCGTGCTTGTTCTTGCCGGTGAACACGTCGTACAGCTGGATTCCGCCGACCGAGACCAGGCCGAGGGCGAGGACGCCGCCGACGGCCATGACGACCTTGCGGCCGCGACGCGGGGGACGTCCGAGACGGGGGTAACTGTTGCCGGTGACCCGGTACTGCTTCCCCTTCAACCCCCGGGGAGTCAACATGCTCATGGTCTGTCTCCCCATAGGTGCCAGGGTGGGGTGCCGGTGACCGCGGTGCGGCCGTGGAAGAAGGCCGCGTGCGCCGCGGTAGTCGCCAGATTAATCCGACAACAGCGGCGCAGGTACTGGATGATCATCATCCGGGGGACGACGGCACTCGAAAGGACGTACCGACACCGACCATCGGTTGCAGCCGACAGCGGGTGGCGGTCCGTCAGTCCATCTCCAGCACGCGGGCGTGCAGGACCTGACGCTGCTGGAGGGCCGCTCGAACGGCTCGGTGCAGCCCGTCCTCCAGGTACAGGTCGCCGCGCCACTTCACCACGTGGGCGAACAGGTCCCCGTAGAAGGTGGAGTCCTCCGCGAGGAGGGTTTCCAGGTCCAACTGGCCCTTGGTGGTCACCAACTGGTCGAGCCGCACCGGACGCGGCGCGACGTCCGCCCACTGGCGAGTGCTGGTCCGGCCGTGATCCGGGTACGGCCGCCCGTTACCGATGCGCTTGAAGATCACACGGAAAGCCTACCGTTTGGGACATGGCGGGCGCAGCAAGCGGGACCAACGCCGACCGACTTTCCGCCTCAGCGCAGTGCGGCGCCGATCCGGTCGAGCGAGGAGAGCCGCATCAGGCCGTAGTTGTAGAACTCGACCTCGGGGACGCCGAGCTCGCGCAGCGTGGAGATCTTGGCGGCCAGGTTGGCCGGGCCGTCGCAGTCGGAGGACATCGGGCGGAGGATGACGGCCATGTCCTGCGGGCGGACGCCGTGCAGGGCGAAGGCGGCGACCTTCTCGCGGACGGCCTCGGGGGTCCTGGCGTAGCCGAGGGTCTCGATCTGGTGGGCGGCGCCGGCCAGCGCGGGCAGGTCGATGCCGGAGAGCCAGCCGGTGCCGGGGCCGCCGCCGTCCATGAAGGTCAGGCGCATGCCGTGGGCGGCGGCGGTGGCGGCGAGTTCGGCGGCCAGCGTGGTGACGGTGCGGGCACCGGCGTCGACGTAGGCGGCGAGGGCGCCGCCGGCCAGCTCGTCCAGCGGGACGGGCGCGAGGGCGCGGGTCTCGTCGGCGAGGCGGGCGCGCAGTTCGGCGCGGACGGTGTCGCGGACGCGCTCGGCGGGGACGCCCGCGGCGGTGGCGGCGGCCAGGCAGTGCGGGCAGAAGCAGATCGACAGCAGGGCCTCGGTGACGGGGCCGAGCTGCTCGAAGTAGCGCTCGTGGTGGTAGCCGTGGGCCAGGCCGTGGAAGTGCAGGGACTCGGCGCGGATCGCGTCCACGCCGTACCGGGCGAGCTCCTCGACCAGGGTGTGGCAGTACGCGCGGACCTCGGGGTTGGCGGGGCAGAGCTCGGTCAGGTGGCGGTCGCCGAAGGCGTTGGCGGGGGCGCAGTCGGGGTGCGCGAAGCCGAGCCGGTCGTTGTGGCAGAAGACCGTCCAGGCGTGCAGTTTGAGGCCGCGTCGGCGGGTCTCCTCGGCGGCCTCGGCGAACGGGTCGCGGGTGCCGATCGCGGTGGAGGGCAGCGGGGCGAGGCGCCGGCCGGCCCAGCGGGCGGGGTCGGGGTGGAAGTAGGCGGCGCCGGGTTCGAGGTAGCGCAGCACGCGGTGCGGGTTGTGCGGGAAGACGTCGCGGGCCTCGTGGTAGACGGAGGCGAGCGTGACGCCGCCGACGCCGGCCCGGTCGGTAAGGTTGCCGAAGAACGTGTCGGCCCCTTCGTCGAGCAGGTCGGTGGCGAAGGCGAGGACGGACGTCTCCACGGGGCAACTCCGGAGAAGGAAGTACAGGGAGTGACCACGCTAGCCGCGGCCTCCTGTATTGGTCTATACCTGGTTGGGTGAGGGGAGCGGCAGGGTGGCGGTCTACCGGGGCTTCGACCAGCGGGAACTCGATCGGGAGTACTCGCCCAGCAGCCGGGTGTCGGACTTCGACGCGGAACTCGCCGCGTACGCCCGGGAGAGCGGCCGGGCCCTGCGGGAGCTGCCCGGGCACCGCGAGCTGCGGTACGGGGCGGACGGGCCGGAACTGATCGACTTCTTCCCGGCGGTGCCCGGCGCGCCGCTGCACGTCTTCGTGCACGGCGGCTACTGGCAGGAGCTCGGCAAGGAGGACTCGGTCTTCCCGGCGCTGGACTTCGTGGCCCGCGGCACCGCGTACGCCGCCGTCGGCTACGGGCTGGCGCCCGCCTGGACGGTGGAGCAGATCGCCGCCCAGGTCACCGAGGCGGTGGTGTGGCTGGTCGAGCACGCCGCCGAACTGGACGTCGACCCGGAGCGGATCGTGCTCAGCGGCAGCTCGGCCGGCGCGCACCTGGCCGCCACCGCGCTGCTCGACGGACGCCTGCGCGGACGGATCTCCGGGGCGGCGCTGCTCAGCGGCGTCTACGACCTGGAGCCGATCGCCCTCAGCTACGTCAACGAGCCGCTCGGCCTGGACGCCGAGCGGGCCCGCCGGCTCAGCCCGCTGTTCGCCGACCTCACGGCGCTGCCGCCGCTGGTGGTGGCGCTCGGCGAGTACGAGACCGGCGAGTTCGCCCGCCAGCAGGCCGAGTTCGCGCACGCCGCCCGGGACGCCGCCGTGCCGGTGCGGGAACTGCTGATCGGCGGCCGCAACCACTTCGACCTGGTCTTCGACCTCGGCCGGACCGACACGGTGCTCGGCTCGGCCGTCGACGCGCTGGCTCGCGTCTGACGCTCCGTAGACTGCCCGGCGTACCAGCGAACACCTGCGAGAGGACACCGATGACCGGCCGCATCCCGCTCCCGTACGACTTCCTGCCGCCGGTGCCGAGGTTCGAGCTGCACAGCGCGGACCTGGTCGACGGGGCCACCATGCCGGACGCGCACGTGTACGGGGCGGGGAACCGGTCGCCGCAGCTGTCCTGGGAGGGCTTCCCGGCGGGCACCCGGTCGTTCGCGGTGACCTGCTACGACCCGGACGCGCCGACCGGCGCCGGCTGGTGGCACTGGCTGGCCGTCGACCTGCCCGCCGACACCACCGAACTGCCGCGCGGCGCCGGGTCGGAGGACGGCGGGCTGCCCGGCGGGGCGTTCCACGTCCGCAACGACTTCCCCGGTCACCGGTACGACGGCGCGGCCCCGCCGCCCGGGCCGGCCCACCGCTACGTGTTCGTGGTGCACGCCCTGGACGTGGCGAACCTCGGCGTGGAGCGCGACACCCCCGCCGCGCAGGTCGGCTTCGCGCTGACCGCGCACGCGCTGGGCCGCGCCCTGCTCACCGTGGAGTACAAGTCCGCCTGACGGCGGAGCGTCAGGCCAGCACCTGGCGGAGGAACGCCTCCAGGTTGGCGACCGTCCGGGCGATCTGGTCCTCCAACGGGAGCGACTCGTTCGGACGGCTGACCGTCGCCGGGCGGCGGATGCCGCGCACGTACAGCGAACAGGCCAGGTCGGCGCAGAGGTAGGTGCCGACCGAGTTGCCCTCGCGGCCGCGGACGCCCGCCCGGGGAGCGGTCAGCAGCGACACGCCGCTGCCCTGGTGGGCGGTGATGCACGCCGAGCAGACGTTCGTCCTGGTCAGGCTGCGCCGGACGTTCGGCGACCGGAGCGTCACCCCGACCAGGTCTCCGTCGAGCTCGGCGACCAGGTACGCCCGGTCGGGCGCGCCGAGGTCGCGCCAGCCGAGGAAGTCCAGGTCGTCCCAGCGCTGTTCGGCCAGCTCGCGCGGGACGGGCAGCCGCTTGGCCTCGCCCTTCGAGCAGTTGACGAAGGAGGCGCGGATCTCGGGCTCGGTCAAGGCACGCATGGACCGGACGCTAGCGGAGCCACCCCGGGCGTGTCGTCCGGTTTTCCGGCGGTATCAGCCCTTGGCGGCCTTCGCGGCGCGCTTGGCCTCCTGCTTGGTGGCGCGGACCTTCAGCAGCGACTCCGGACCGGTGATGTCGGCGACCGAGCGGTGGCAGCCCTCCTCGCCGTACGCGCCCGCCGCCTCGCGCCAGCCGGGCGGGCGGACGCCGTACTGCTTGCCGAGCAGCGCCAGGAAGATCTGCGCCTTCTGCGCGCCGAAACCGGGCAGCGCCTTCAGCCGGGCCAGCAGGTCCTCGCCGGTGGGGGCGTCGCGCCAGACCGCCTCCGCGTCGCCGTCGTAGTGCTCGACCAGGTAGGCGCAGAGCTGCTGGACCCGCTTGGCCATCGAACCCGGGTAGCGGTGCACGGCCGGCTTCTCGGCGAACAGCGCGGCGAACGCCTCCGGGTCGGCGGCGGCGACGGCGTGCGCGTCCAGGTCGTCCGCGCCCATCCGCTGCGCGATCACCCACGGGCCGCTGAACGCCTTCTCCATCGGCACCTGCTGGTCCAGCAGCATGCCGGTGAGCGCGGCCAGCGGGCTGCGGCCGAGCAGCGCGTCGGCGTCGTCCTGCTGGGCGAGGTGGACGGCGGGGGCCATGACGTGCTCCAGGGGGTCGGGACTCCCATCCTGGCAGCCGGTCCCCGGCGGCGCGTCCCGCAACACACCACCGGCGGACCGGCCACACTGGGGGGATGACCCAACAGCGGCGGTTGATCGTGCTGCGGCACGCCAAGGCGGACTGGCCGGACGTGCCGGACGAGCTGCGCCCGCTGGCCGAGCGCGGCCGGGCCGACGCGGCGGCGGCCGGGCGCTGGCTGGCCGCGCACGGGCTGGTGCCGGACCGGGTGCTGTGCTCGACGGCGGTGCGCACCCGGCAGACCTGGGAGCTGGCCGAGCCGGCGCTCGGCGGCGAACCCGAACTCGTCCTGGAGCCCCGGGCCTACAAGGGCGAGGTGGACGAACTGATCGGCCTGGTGCGGGCGTTGCCGCCGATGGTGCGCACCGCGATGCTGGTCGGGCACCGGCCCGAGGTGCAGGAGCTGGTGCTGGCGCTGGCGGGGGAGAAGGAGAGCGAGCCGCTGGAGCGGCTGCGGGAGAAGTTCGCCACGGCCGGGATCGCGGTCCTCGACGTGCCCGGCGAGTGGAGTCAACTCGTCCCGGGAAGTGCCGAGTTGACCGAGTATGCGGTGCCGCGCGGGTGAGTCGTCGGGCGTGATAGGCATGGGGCATGCGCTTCGACTCCGTGCCCAAGCCGCCCGCCGTGGCCGTCCGCCCGCGTGACGAGCGCGGCTACCCGGTGCCCGCGATCACCCCGTGGGAGGGCGGCCACCCGCAGTTCGGGCTGACCGACTACGAGCGGTCCGCGGCCTGCGCCCGGGAGCGGCTGTGCTCGGTGTGCAACACGCTGATGCCGCGCGGCCCGGTGTGGCGGGTGGTCGGCGGAGAGGAGGCGGCCGCGATCGGCGAGGCGCTGGCGGTCGGCCGGCCGTACCGGAACATGGCGCCCACCATGGAGGCCCCCGGCCACCGGGCGTGCATGCTGTACGCGACGATGGTCTGCCCGTACCTGGGCCGCCCGAACGCCCGCCGTCAGGTGACGGCCGATCAGCAGGACGCCCCGGACGACCTGACCGCGCACGTGGTGCGCGGGGCCGCCCGGGGCGAGCTGGGCGCCGTGGTGGGCTTCGAGGACTACGAGTTCGCGATCACTCCGAACCGGGTGCTGTTCCGCTTCATCGACCCGGTGGAGTGGCTGCCGCACGACCTTGCCGAGCAGCAACTCCCGAACCTGCAGCAGGAGTTGGCCCGCCTGGCTCAGGAGCGGTAGGCGGGCAGTCCGACCGTGTCGGTGATCCGGTCGGGCTTGCCGCCCTTGGCGGGCATGGTGTAGATGCCGTCCGGGCCGCGGAACGCGACGTTCTTGCCGTCGTGCGAGATCACCGGCTCGGTGTAGTCCACCGAGGCGTCCGGTGTCAGGTCGACCTCCTTGGCGCCCTGCTCGTGCGCCTTGGCGAAGATGTGGGCGTGGCCGCTGACCGAGCGGACGAACACCACCGTGCCGTCGTCGGCCAGCGCGGGCTGCGAACCCTTGGTGATCACACCGCCGTTGGTGCGGGCGATCACGTCGTGGAAGTACACCTGGCCGTCGTTCTTGTTGGCGTACACCGTCGCGCCGGCCTTGCCGGCCGAGTTCGGCCACAGGTTGCCGACGTCCGGGAGCGGCTTCTCGGCCTCGGAGTCGCCGACGTGCAGCGCATCCGGCTTGGCGCCCGCCTTCGCCTCGACGGACAACAGCTTCAGCGCCTTCTTGTCGTCGGCGGTGAACAGCAGGTAGGTGCCGGCGCCGTGCGGCTCGTCCGGGCCGTACACCTGCCAGGTCGGGTGGGACCAGGTCTCGCCGGACGGGGCCTTGGCGATGACGGTCTTGTGGCTGCCGTCCGGGTCGGAGGTCTCCAGGTTGCCCGCGCCGTCGATGAACGCGGCGTGCTTGCCGTCCGGGGACCAGGCCAGGTCGCGGACCACGGTGCCGAAGTCGACGGACTTGCCGTCCATCAGCACGGTGTTGGTGCCGGTGCTGACGGTGACCTTGGTGCCGGCGGTCTTGTTCAGCTTGCCGCCGGCCGGGGCGGGCGAGCCGCCGGACGGGCCGGACGGTTCGGCCGCGGCCGGGCTGTCAACGGCCTTGCTGGGAGCGGAAGTCGCGCTGGTGTCGCCCTCCGGGTCGCAGGCGGTCAGCAGCAGGGCGGAGCCGGTGGTGACGGCGGCCACCAGCAGGGCCGCGGCGGACCGGCGCAGACGGATGCGTTCGCTCATCGAAGATTCCCCCATGGAACAGATCTACGTGCGGCGGCCCGGTCGGTGACCGGGCCGCCGCCATGATGGCATGCGCCTCGTACACATCCTGTCAGCAGTCGCCAACATCCTTGCGGCCCGGGGCCGTTGGGAATGGCGACGCGTCAATCGCGAAGCCCGACGCGAGTGCGCGGATCGGGCCGGACGGGTGTCAGCCGCGGAACGCGGGCAGGCCCGCGGTGTCGCTGACCTTCTTCGGGGTGCCGCCCTTGGCGGGCATGGTGTAGATGCCGTCGGGGGCGCGGAAGGCGATGGTCGCGCCGTCCGGGGAGAAGGTCGGCTCGGTGTAGTCGACGGTGGCCTTCGGCGTGATGTCGCGCTCCGGGCCGTTGTAGCCGCCGGTCTTGGTGAACAGGTGGTCGTGGCCGCCGACGGACCGGACGAACACCAGGTCGCCCTCGTCGGACAGGTCGGGCTGCGAGCCCTTGGAGACGGCCGCGCCCTGCTGACGCAGGTACTCGTCGCGGAGGTACACCTGGCCGTCGTCCTTGTTGGCGTAGGCAGCGCTGCCGAACCGGCCGCCGGCGTTCAGCCACTGGTTGCCGGTCTCCGGCAGCGGCTTGACGTTGTCGTCGCTGAAGGTGCCCAGGGAGAGCGGCGCCGGGGTGGCGCCCGCCTGCGCGGGGACGCCGAACAGGCGCAGCGCGCCGTGGTCGTCCGCGGTGAACAGCAGGTTGTTCTTGGGCTTGAGGTACCCCAGGGACTCGTCGGCGGTGGGCGTGAACACCTGCCAGGTCGGGTGCGACCAGGTGACGCCCGAGGGGGCCTTGGCGACCAGGACCTTGTGGCTGCCGTCCGGGTCGGCGGTCTCCAGGTTGCCGTTGCCGTCGATGAACGCGGCGTGCTTGCCGTCGGGGGACCACGCGAGGTCGCGGACCACGGTGCCGAAGTCGACGACCTTGCCGTCCATCACCACGTAGCGGGTGCCGTTGCTGATGGTCAGCCCGGTGCCCTTGGTGAGGTTCAGCGCGGCCTTCGTCGGGGTGGCGGACGGCCGGTCGGCCGGCGCGGAGGCGGAGCTGCTCGGCGAGGCCGGCGCGGACGGGGAGGCGGTGGTCGACGCGGACGCGGACGCGGACGCCGAGGGCGCGGCGGAGGCGGGCGCGGAGGGGGAGCCGGTCGCGGCGCTCGGCGCGGCGCTGCCGGACTTCGCGGCGTCGGCGTCGGCCGACGGGTCGCAGGCGGTCAGCAGCAGAGCGGAGCCGGCGGTGACCGCGGAGACGAAGGCGACAGCGGCGGAACGGCGGAGGCGGGCGCGCGCGGACATGGATGATTCCCCCTGGAAACAGTGCTCGATGATGGTTTCCGCCCGGTCCGTTCCGCGCTCTGCTGCGCTGCCGTTCGGGCGACGTTCAATAGATTCGCAGTCGGATGACCCCGGCCCGTGCGGGCGCTGTCACCGCCCCGTAACAGGCGTTCGAGCCTCGTTTCTCCGTTGGTCCGCCCGGCTGCTGACGGCCCGTCGGGTGGTGGCCGCGCGCGCCGCCGGGAAACCCGTGACCTCGCTGGTTAGCGTGGCAACGCAGGTGGTTCTGCCCGCGGCCGGGCCCTTCGCCGGGCCGCGGATCCCCGATTCCCGACAGCGGAGCGAGAGGCACCATGGCTGCGCAACCCGAAGGCACCCCGGTCTGGGCGGACGCGATGTTCACCGACCTGGAGGGCGCCAAGAGCTTCTACGGCTCAGTGCTGGGCTGGACGTTCGGCGAATCCTCGACCGAGTACGGCAACTACACGCAGGCGTACCGGGACGGCAGGGCGGTGGCCGCGATCGTGCCGCCGATGCCCGGCCAGGGCCCCGGGCAGTCCGCCTGGGTGCTCTACCTGGCCTCGGTCGACGTCGAGGCCACCGCGGAGCGGATCCGGGCGGCCGGCGGCACCCTGCTGCTGGAGCCGATGAAGGTCGGCACGTTCGGCTCGATGGCGCTCGCCAAGGACCCGGGCGGCGTGGTGTTCGGCATCTGGCAGGGCGGCGAGCACACCGGCTTCGCGCTGCGCGACTCGCCCGGCAGCTACGGCTGGGCGGAGGTGTTCACCCGCGACCCGGCCGCCGCCAACACCTTCTTCCCGAAGGTCTTCTCCTACGGGGTGCGGAAGGTCGCCGACACGAACGTCGACTACCGGGTCTTCAGCATCGGCGACACGCCGGTCCTCGGCTCGATGGCCATGACGTCCGAAGTGCCCACGCAGGTACCGTCGTTCATCAGCGTGTACTTCGTGGTCGACGGCTGCGACGCCGCGGTCGCCCGGGTCGCCGAGGCCGGCGGACGGCTGGTGTTCGGACCGATCACCACCCCGTTCGGGCGCTTCGCGTCCTTCGTCGACCCGCAGGGCGCGGCGTTCTCGCTGATCGACCCGTCCGCCGCCGAGGGCGAGCCGCCGGCCACCGTGGAGGTGGCCTGAACCGATGGTCACCCCGCTCCCCGACCTCACCGGCGAACGCGCCGACCTGCTGGCCGCGCTCGACCGGCACCGCGGCTTCCTGCGCTACACCGTGCGCGGCCTGACGGACGACCAGGCCCGGCAGCGCCTCACCGTCAGCGAACTCACCCTCGGCGGGCTGATCAAGCACGTCGCCGGGATCGAGGAACGCTGGACGCGGTTCGCGCTGGGCGGCGCGGAGGCGATGCGCTCCGCGGGCGCGCCGTCCGACGCCCGGGCCTGGGCCGACCAGTTCCGGATGCTGCCCGGCGAGAGCCTGGACGTCCTGCTGGAGCGCTACCGGGCGGTCGCCGAACACACCGACGGCCTGGTCGCCACCCTCGACCTGGACGGTGAGCACGCCCTGCCGTCCGCGCCCTGGTTCGAACCCGGCGCGGTGTGGAGCGTGCGCCGGGTCCTGCTGCACATCCTCGCGGAGATCACCCAGCACGCCGGGCACGCCGACATCCTCCGCGAGACCCTGGACGGGCAGCGCACCATGGGCTGAGACGCCGTCGAACCGCGGCCGTCAGCCGCCGTCCAGGACCTCCCGGTAGTAGGCGATCTTGTCGCGCAGGTGGGTGCGTCGGCGCTCCAGCAGGGCGATCTGCTCGTCGACGGCGGCGTCGTGCCGCTCCAGCAGGGCGATCCGGTCGCGGAGGCTGCCCGGGCCCTCGACCCGGGCGAGTTCGGCGTAGCGGCGCATGTCGGCGATCGGCATGCCGGTGTCGCGCAGGCAGCGCAGGATGCCCAGCCAGGCCAGGTCGTCCGGGGTGAAGCGGCGGTGCCCGCTGGTGGCGCGGGTGATGGCGGTGAGCAGGCCGATCCGCTCGTAGTAGCGCAGGGTGTCGAGGCTGAAGCCCGAGCGTTCGGCGGCCTCGGCCGGGGTGAGCAGCTGCTGAGTCGTCACGACGCCGATTCTGCCTGCCCGTTGGGCACGGCGCAGCGGGTGAAGCGTTCGCCCCAGGCGGCCATCAGCTCGGTGAGCTCGGGCGGGGACACCACCTGGAAGTCGACGTCCAGCGAGCCGATCGCCATCGCGGGCCAGTCCAGCGACTCGGTGCTCATCACGATCCGGCAGCGGTCCTCGGCCACCTCCTCGACCTGGGCCCAACTGCCGATCCGCTGCCGGATCGTCCCCGCGGGGGCGGCGGCCAGCACCTCGACCCGGTACTGGCGGGCCTGGCCGGTCAGGCCCGCCCGGACGAACTCGGCGGCGTCGGCGGCCGGGAGCGGGCGCGGCCGGAAGTGGGCGCCGGTCGGGGCGGGCGCCTCCAGCCGGTCCAGCCGGAACGTCCGCCAGTCCTGCCGGGTGAGGTCGTACGCCACCAGGTACCAGCGCCGTCCCAGCCGGACCAGGTGGTGCGGCTCGGTGTGGCGCTCGCCGGCCCGGCCGTCCGCGGTGCCGTACCGGAAACGCAGCCGCTCGGTGTCGCGGCAGGCCAGCGCGACGGCGGTGAGGGCGTCCGGGTCGATCCGGGCCTCGCCGCCGCCCCGGCCCGGCCAGGCGGCCGGCACCGTGACGGTGCGCAGCGCGTCCACCCGGCGGCGCAGCCGGGCCGGCATCACCTGCACCACCTTCGCCAGCGCCCGCACCGACGCCTCCGCGAGGCCCTCGACCGCGCCGTCGGCCGCCGCCTGCAGCCCGACGGCCAGCGCCACCGCCTCCTCGTCGTCGATCACCAGCGGCGGCAGCGCGGCGCCCGCGGCGAGCTGGTAGCCGCCGTCCACGCCGCGCCGGGCCTCCACCGGGTATCCCAGCTCGCGCAGCCGGTCGACGTCGCGCCGCAGCGTGCGCGCGGAGACGCCCAGCCGGGCGGAGAGCTCCTCGCCGGGCCAGTAGCGGTGGGACTGGAGCAGGGTGAGCAGCCGCAGGGTGCGGGCACTGGTGTCGGCCATGCTCAGATCCTCCTTTCGATTGCGGCCGGAAACTGACCGCAATGGCTCCTAGTGTGGAACACGAGCGAGGGAGACACCGCGAAGCGGTGCGGAACTCGCTTGCAGGGAACCGATGTTGACGTGCCAGAAAGGCGAGACCATGACCACCGAGACCCCCGTCGGCGAGTACACCACCACCAGCACGGACGAGCGGCCGACCGGTGAGCGGGCCGACCTGCTGGCGGCCCTGCGCCAGGCCCGGTACTTCATGCGGCTGACCACCGAGGGGATGGACGACGAGCAGGCCGGGCGCCGCACCACCGTCAGCGAGCTGTGCCTCGGCGGCCTGATCAAGCACGTCACCGTGTCGGAGCGGGTCTGGGCGGCGTTCGTCGAGTTCGGCCCGGCCGCGCTGCCGGACTTCATGAACTTCACCGAGGCCGACTACCAGCGCCGCGCCGAGGAGTTCCGCCTGCTCCCCGGTGAGACGCTGGCCGGCGTGCTGGCCGCGTACGAGGCCGTGGCCGCCGCCACCGACCAGCTGGTGGCCGGCCTCACCGACGCCGACCTGAACACCAGCTACCAGATGCCCCCGGCCCCCTGGGACCTCAACCCCGAGGCCCGGTCGGTCCGCCGCGCCCTGCTGGGCATCATCGCCGAGACCACCCACCACGCCGGGCACGCCGACATCATCCGAGAGGCCATCGACGGGGCGAAGAGCATGGGCTGAGCACCGAACTCCACCGGGGCCCGCGCGGTCGACGATCAGTCGGCCGGGCGGGCCCTCGGCGCTCCCGCCGGGAATGCCTCGGGCCTCCGCCTCGGAGCGATCCGAGCTGACGGAACGTCAGAATCCTTACGGGGATGGCTTCGAGGTCGTGGAGAAGAGAATGAGGGGCGCGATGAAACTGACCGTACTGGCCGCCACCGGCGGCATCGGCCGGCACCTGCTCGACCAGGCGCTGGAACGCGGGCACGACGTCACCGCGGTGGTGCGCAACCCCGCCAAACTGGGCGAACAGCCCTGGGCACGGGTGGTGCAGGCCGACCTGGCGACCGCCGGGCCGGCCGAACTGCGGGCGGCGGTGGAGGGCGCGGACGCGGTGCTGTCCGGGCTGGGCGCGGTCGGCAAGGCGGGGATCGGAGTGGCCGAGCACGGCACCCGCGCCGTCATCGGCGCGATGCGGCAGACCGGCGTCCGGCGGCTGGTGGTGGTCAGCGCCGCGCCGGTCGGCACCGTGCCGTCCCCCGACCGGCCGCACCCGCCGCGCCACGACCCCGGCGAGGGCCCGGTGCTGCGGTACCTGCTGACACCGCTGGTGAAACGAGTGCTGCGCGCCCACTACGCCGACCTGGCCCGGATGGAGGACGCGGTGCGCGCCAGCACTCTGGACTGGACGGTGGTCCGCCCGCCCCGGCTCACCGACAAGGCCCTCACCCGCGACTACCGGACCGCCCACGGACGGAACGTGCGCGGCGGCGGCAGCGTCTCCCGGGCCGACGTCGCGCACTGCATGCTGCGCAGCCTCGACGACCCCGGGACGATCCGGCAGATCCTCGGCATCGCCGACTGAGCGGACGTCGGGGACCACCGCCGCGGTCGGCTCCGGCGACGGCCGCCTAGGGTGAAGGGATGTCTGCTCCTCGTCTGCGCCGGGTGGCCGTGCTGGTCCTGGACGGTGCGAAACCGCTCGACGTCGGGATCCCGGCGCAGGTGTTCTCGACCCGCGCGAGCATGCCCTACGAGGTGCGGGTGTGCGGGGCGGCGCCCGGGCTGGTGGCGGGCGGGGACGGGCTGTCGTACCACGTGGCGCACGGGCTGGAGGCGCTGGAGTGGGCGGAGTCGGTGTTCGTGCCCGGCTACCGCCACCCCGACCGGGACGACCCGCCGGCCGCCGTGGTCGAGGCGCTGTGCGCGGCGCACGCCCGCGGGGCCCGGCTGGCGGCGATCTCCACCGGGGCGTTCGCGTTGGCCGCCACCGGGCTGCTGGACGGCCGCCGGGCCACCACGCACTGGCACTACACCCGGGCGCTGGCCGCGAAGTACCCGCGGGTGCGGGTCGACGAGAACGTACTGTTCGTGGACGAGGGCAGCGTGCTCACCTCGGCGGGCGCGGCGTCCGGCATCGACCTGTGCCTGCACATGCTGCGCCGCGACCTCGGGGTGGCCGCGTCCAACCACACCGCGCGGCGGCTGGTGGCCGCGCCGTACCGCAGCGGCGGCCAGGCGCAGTACGTGCCGCGCAGCGTGCCCGAGCCGATCGGGGAACGGTTCGCCGCCACCCGTGAGTGGGCGCTGCACCGGCTGGACGAGCCGCTCACGGTGCGGACGCTGGCCCGGCACGCGGCGGTCTCGCCGCGCACCTTCTCCCGGCGGTTCGTCGAGGACACCGGGTACACGCCGATGCAGTGGGTGCTGCGGGCCCGCGTCGACCTGGCCCGCGAGCTGCTGGAACGCTCCGAGCAGGGGGTGGAGCAGATCGCCGCCGCCACCGGCCTCGGCACCGGAGCCAACCTGCGCACGCACTTCCAGCAGATCCTCGGGACCACGCCGAGCGAGTACCGGCGGACCTTCGCCAAGGGGGAGTGAGAGCGCTCTCCCGAGCGGGCGGGAAAGCGTTTTCCGGACTGGATGGGAAAGCGTTTTCCCGTTGCCTTCCGGCATTGGCACGATCCTTGCGAACCATGGCACGGACGCCACTGCCGTCGACCGGTCCGGCGAGCGAAAGTGGAGGAGTTCACCCAGCGCACAGAAGGGCGCCTTCCATGACCCGCATCGCCATCAACGGATTCGGCCGCATCGGCCGCAACGTGCTGCGCGCCCTGCTGGAGCGCGACAGCAAGCTGGAGGTCGTCGCCGTCAACGACCTGACCGAGCCGACCGCGCTCGGCCGGCTGCTGGCCTACGACACCACCTCGGGCCGGCTCGGCCGCCCGGTGACCGTCGAGGGCGACGTCCTGGTGGTGGACGGCCGCCGGATCAAGGTGCTCGCCGAGCGCAACCCCGCCGACCTGCCGTGGGCCGACCTCGGCGTGGACATCGTGCTGGAGGCCACCGGCCGGTTCACCTCCGCCGAGGCCGCCCGGGCCCACCTGGCCGCGGGTGCGAAGAAGGTCCTGGTGTCCGCGCCGTCCGACGGCGCCGACGTCACCCTGGCCTACGGCGTCAACACCGAGGCGTACGACCCGGCCGCGCACACCATCGTCTCCAACGCGTCCTGCACCACCAACGCGCTGGCCCCGCTGGCCGCCGTCCTCGACGAACTGGCCGGCATCGAGCACGGGTTCATGACCACCGTGCACGCCTACACCCAGGAGCAGAACCTCCAGGACGGCCCGCACCGCGACCCGCGCCGGGCTCGCGCCGCCGGCGTCAACATCGTGCCGACCACCACCGGCGCCGCGAAGGCGATCGGCCTGGTGCTGCCGCAGCTGGACGGCAAGCTGTCCGGCGACTCGATCCGGGTGCCCATCCCGGTCGGCTCGATCGTCGAGCTGAACACCACCGTCTCCCGCGACGTCACCCGCGAGGAGGTGCTCGCCGCCTACCGCGAGGCCGCCGGCGGCAAGCTCGCGGGCGTGCTGGAGTACTCCGAGGACCCGCTGGTCTCCTCCGACATCGTCGGCAACCCGGCGTCGTCGATCTTCGACTCGGAGCTCACCCGGGTCGACGGCCGCCACGTCAAGGTGGTCGCCTGGTACGACAACGAGTGGGGCTTCTCGCACCGGGTCATCGACAGCCTGGAGCTGCTCGCCGCGAGCTGACGCCACGGCGAGGGGCCCGCACCGCGACGCGCGGTGCGGGCCCCTTCGCGTGCCGGTGTCAGAGGGCCGGCAGGTCGAACGCGGCGGCGGCGACCCGGTACTGGGCGGAGAACGGGGCGCCCGCGCGGGAGGTCGGGGTGAACGAGTAGACCAGCTCGCGCGAGCCGTCGCGGGTGGCGAACACGGCGCTGGTGTACCCGGGGCGGCTGCCGGTCTTGCCCCAGAACTCGACGCCGGGGGCGGGGGAGAAGCGCATCAGGCCGGTGCTGAAGCAGGCCCGGCCGGCGGTGGGGCCGATGTCGCAGTGGTCGTTCTGGATGTTCGGGACGTCGGGGACGGCGAACAGTTCGGCCTGCTGGGCGGGCGGCAGCAGCCTGCCGTGCAGTAGCGCGGACATGAAGCGGTCCAGGTCGGGCGCGGTGGAGATCATGCCGCCCTCGGCCCACGGCCAGGGGCTCTGCCGGGTGACGTCCGCCAGGCCGGTGCTGCCGTCCGGGCGGGTGACGGTGAGGACGGCGTGCGCGCTCGGGTTCGGCAGCGCGGTGTCGTCGGCGGCGGGCGCCGAGGTGTGGTGCAGGCCGAGCGGGCGCACGATCCGGGCGCCCAGCTCCTGGGCGAAGGTGCGGCCGGTGACCTGCTCGATCACCAGGCCCGCCAGGTAGTAGTTGACGCCGTTGTACTGCTGGGCGGTGCCCGGGTCGAACTGCTTCGGGTTGGCCATGATCCGCCTGACCACCTCCTGCGGGGTGAAGCTGTCGCTCGCGTGGGCGGCGAACCACTCCGGGGTGCCGTCGTCGGGGAACTGTCCCTGGCCGGTCGGCAGGCCGCTGGTGTGGTTGAGCAACTGCCGCACGGTGACGTCCGGGTAGCCCTTCGGCAGGGTGCCGGGCAGGTACTGCTGGACGGTGCCGTCCAGGTCGACGCGGTGCTCGGCGGCCAGTTGGAGGAGCACGGTGGCGGTGAACACCTTGGAGATGCTGCCGATCCGGAACTCCCCGTCGGCCTTCACCGGCCGCCCGGTGGCCGGATCGCCGACCCCGGAGGTGCCCGACCAGCGGCCGCCGTCGCCGTCCACCAGTACGACGGCGCTGGTGAGCTGATCGGTCGGCAGGTCCGTGATGGAGGCGCGCAGCGCGGCCGCGTTCGGCGGCGTCGCACCGGCGGCGGGTGCGGCCGCGGCCGTCCCGGCGGTGAGTGCCACCACCAGTGCGCCGATCGCGGCCGTCCCCGCCAGCCCGCGTCCCATGGTCTTCACGCGCATCCCCCGTACTCCTCAACCCTTGTTGCTGCCGTGCCTGTTGACGTACGGAAGTCTGTCGTCCGGGTGCCGCGCGAGGCATCCGGGACGGACCCTGAGCCGCCCCCGAGGTCGGGCCCCGGAGCGGGTCAGGGGCGGTCCACCAGCCGGTGCTGCCAGGCCCAGGCGGCGATCTCGACCCGGTTGCGGGCGCCGAGCTTCTGCTGAACGGCCGTCAGGTGGCTCTTCACGGTGCTGAGCGTGATGAACAGGTCGGCGGCGATCTCCTGGTTGGTGCGGCCCCGGGCGATGGCGCGGACCACCTCGGTCTCCCGGGCGGAGAGCGGGCGGTCGGGCGGAGCGGCCGCCGGGGCGGGCGCGGGGGCGAGGCCGCGCAGCAGCCGGAGGGTGAGGGACGGCGAGATCAGCGCGTCGCCGGCGTGCGCGGCGCGGACCGCCTCGATCAGCAGGGCGGGCGCGGCGCCCTTGAGGACGAAGCCGACCGCGCCGGCCCGGAGCGCGCCGTGCACGTACTCGTCGAGGTCGAAGGTGGTGACGACGACCACCCGCAGCGGGTCGGCAACGCCGGGGCCGGCCAGGGCCCGGGTGACGTCGATGCCGTCCAGGCCGGGCATCCGGATGTCGACCAGGCAGACGTCGGGGCGCAGCCGCCGGGCGAGTTCGACCGCCGCGGGCCCGTCGGCGGCCTCGCCGACCACGGTGATGTCGTCCTGGTCCTCCAGGATCAGCCGCAGCCCGCCGCGGATCATCGCCTGGTCGTCGGCGAGCAGCACGCGAATGGTCACCGGGCACCGCCCGCGTCCGGGGTGCGGGCCGGTGCCGCGTGGTCGGCGAGCAGGTCGGGGGCGGTCACCGGGTACCGCCCGCGGGCACCGGCAGTTCGGCGTGGACGGCCCAGCCGGCGGTGGGGCCGGGGCCGGCGGTGAAGGTGCCGCCGAGAAGCCCGAATCCGGCGGACAGCCGGTCCTGGGCACGGGCGGGCACGTCATTGTCGACCGTGGTCGAGGTTCCGGGTGCGCCGGCGGCAGCGGTGGCGGTGCGGGCCGGTGCCGAGCAGCAGGCGAGCAGGTCGGGGGCGGTCACCGGGCACCGCCCGCCGGCACCGGCAGTTCGGCGTGGACGGTCCAGCCGGCGGTGGGGCCGGGGCCGGCGGTGAAGGTGCCACCGAGGGCCTCGACGCGTTCGCGCATGCCGAGCAGGCCGAATCCGACGGGGCGCAGATGACGGGCGGGGGCGGGCGGGGCGTCGTCGGTGACGGTGACGGTCACCGCGCCGGGCGCGTGGGCGACGGCGACCTCCGCGGTGCGGGCGTGCGCGGCGTGCCGGGCGACGTTGGTCAGCGACTCCTGGACGATCCGGTGCACAGTGGTGGCGACCTCCGGCGGCCACGGCGTCGCGTCCCGATCGGGGAGCCGCAGCCGGACCGCCGGGCCGTGGCCCTCGAACCGCTCGACCAGGGCGGTGAGTTCGGCCGCGCCGGGGGCGGCGGGCGCCGTCCCCGGGGTGTCGTCGCCGGCGCGCAGCAGGCCGACTACCCGGCGCATCGCGGACAGCGCGTCGGCGCCCGCCGTCTCGATTCCCGCGAGGGTCTCGTCCAACTGCTCGGGGCGCTTGCGGGCGACGATCCGGGCGGCCTGCGCCTGCACCACGACGCCGGTGATGTGGTGCGCCACCAGGTCGTGCAACTCCCGTGCCAGCGCGAGACGTTCGTCGTGCCGGGCGGCCTCTGCGGCGGCCCGGCGGCGGTGGTCCAGCAGACGCAGTCCGAGCCCGGCCGCCAAGGCCAGGGCCCACACCTCGATGCCGACCCGGAACGGGGTGGCCGGGGCCTGCGCGGCCAACAGGCCCGCCGTCATCAGGGCCAGTCCGGCCACGCCGAGGGCCACCGCCGAACGCCACGGCAGGGTCCGCACCGCCGAACCGCCGAGCACCAGCAGCCCCACCACCGCCGCCGCGCCCGGCTCCCCGGGCAGCCCCGTCAGCCGCGCCACCAGCGCCGCCGCGCCGGCCACCGCCAGCCCCACGGCCGCGGCGCCCCCGCGGTGCCGCTCCCGCCCCAGCGCCAGCGCGCACACCACCGCGCCGGTCGCCGCGTCCAGCGCCCACACCCGGCCCTGCGACGCGTACTGCGCCGCCATCACCAGCAGCACCAGGGCGAATCCCGCCCCCAGCACCGCGTTCCCCACCATCGACGTTCGTCTCACGGCCGCCACGCTAGGCGAATCCCCCGGCACCGCGTACCGGCCGAAAGTACGACGCCGCTGCCGCCCGGACCGTACCTTCGGCCGCTGCGGGCCGCTGCCGCCCGGCGGAAACGTGGGGCCATGACCGCAACGACGACCGGTGCCGCGCTGCTCGCGGTGGCCGAGAAGACCGAACGCAGCCCGCTGCTGTACGCCTGGTGGGCCGCACAGTTGGGCGTACTGATCGCCCTCGGCTGGGGCGGGTACCGCCTGGTCCGGGCCTGGCGGGCGCGGCGCGCCGAGCAGGACGCGGAGGACGGACAGTGGTGACCGCGGTGCTGGAGACCACCGGGCTCACCAAGCGGTACGGGCGACGAACCGCCCTCGCCGACGTCGAGTTGAGCATTCCGGCGGGCCGGGTGGTCGGCCTGGTCGGGCCCAACGGCGCCGGCAAGTCCACCCTGATGCAGCTCGCCTGCGGACTGATCGGCCCCACCTCCGGGCGGATCCGGGTGCACGGCGCCGAGCCCGGCACCCGCCCCGACCACCTCGCCCGGGTCGGATACGTCGCCCAGGACACCCCCGTCTACCCGGACCTCACCGTCGCCGAGCACCTGCGACTCGGCGCCCGCCTCAACCCGCGCTGGGACCGGGCGCTCGCCGAACGCCGCCTGGCCCGAGCCGAGTTGGACCCCCGACAGAAGGCCGGCCGACTGTCCGGCGGGCAGCGCGCCCAACTCGCCCTCACCGTGGCCGCCGCCAAACGCCCCGACCTGCTGATCCTCGACGAACCCGCCGCCGCCCTCGACCCGCTCTCCCGGCACGCCTTCCTCGACCACCTGATGGAGTCCGTCACCGAACTCGGCGCCACCGCCGTGCTCTCCTCGCACGCCCTGCCCGACGTCGCCCGGGTCTGCGACCACCTGGTGCTGCTCGCCCGCGGCCGGGTCCACCTGCACGACGACATCGAGCCGCTGATCGCCCGGCACGCCCGGGTGACCGGCCGCGCCGCCGACCTCGACGCCCTGCCGCCCGACGTCACCGTGCTGGCCCGCACCGACCCGCCCGACGGCCCGGCCACCGCCCTGGTCCGCACCGAAAGGCCACTGCCCGCCGACCGCCGGTGGGCCGTCACCACACCCGACCTGGAAGAACTCGTCCTCGCCCACCTGGCCCGCGCCGCCCGGCCGGGCGGTCCCGCAGCCCCGACCACCCGACCGGAGACCCGCCGATGATCTGGCTGACCTGGCGCCAGTTCCGCACCCAGGCCCTGATCGGCCTGGCCGCGCTGCTCCTGCTGGCCGGCTACCTGCTGCTGCTCGGCCTCGACGTCCACCGGGCCCACCAGGACGTCCTCGCGCACTGCGCCGGCCGGGACTGCGCCGGCCCGCTCGGCGCCTTCGCCGACCGCTACCGGCTGCGCGCCGACCTGCTCGGCTACCTGCTGCTGGTGCTGCCCGCCGTGCTCGGCGTGTTCTGCGGCGCCCCGCTGATCGCCCGCGAGTTCGAGGCCGGCACCCACCGGCTGGTGTGGAACCAGAGCATCACCCGCCGCCGCTGGCTGGCCGTCAAGCTCACCGTGGTGGCCGGCGGCTGCACCCTCGCGGTCGCCTTCGCCGCGCTGCTGCTCGGCTGGGCCACCGGCCCCGTCCTCGCCGTCGAGGGCGCACGCTTCGAACCCGTCGCCTTCGCCTCGCACGGGCTCGCACCCGTCGCCTGCACCGCCTTCACGTCCGTGCTCGGCGCCACCCTCGGCCTCCACCTGCGCCGCACCGTGCCCGCGATGGCCGCCACGCTGGCCGTGTTCACCGTCGTTCAACTGGCCGTCCCGGCCTTCGTCCGGCCGCACTACCAGGCACCCGAACGGACCAGGGTGCAGCTCACCGCGCCGATCGTCGCCAACCTCAGCAAGATCGGCACCTACGGCGACATCGGCGGCCTGCGGGTCCCCGGCGGACCCTGGGTGATCGACACCAGCGCGATCCTCGACGAGGCCGGCGCGCCCGTCGGACACACCGACTGGTTCCAGGACTGCATGGACCACAGCTCGCTCACCGACCTGCCCCGCTGCCTCGCCGACCACCGGATCCACGTGGAGATCACCCAGCAGCCCGCCGCCCGCTACTGGACCTTCCAGGCCGTGGAGAGCGCCCTGTTCGCCCTGCTCACCGCCGCCACCGCGATCCTCGCCGTACGACGGCTGCGGACCCGCGCCGACTGAACGGAGACCGCCGGAAAACTGCTGACAACCTTTCACCCCGACCCGGGCGTGTGTGCGGTGTGAGTCGAGAAACCGAGGACGACGCCTACGCGGCCTTCGTCGCGGTCGCCTGGCCCCGGCACCTGCGGACGGCCACGCTGATCGCGGGAGACCGCAACCGCGGCGAGGAACTGCTGCAGGACTGCCTGGTCAAGCTGTACGTCCGCTGGCGCCGGGCGGTCGCCGACGATCCGCACGCGTACCTGCGGCGGATGCTCGCCAACGGCCACATCAGCTGGTGGCGCCGCCGACGCCGGGAGACGCTCACCGCCGAGCTCCCGGACCGGCCCGGCACGGCCGGCGCCGAGTACGGCGAGACGGACGAACTCCACCGCGCCCTGCGCTCGCTGCCCGCCAGGCAGCGTGCGGTGGTGGTGCTGCGGCACCTGGAGGACCTCTCCGAGAAGGAGACCGCCGCCGTCCTCGGCTGCTCGGTCGGCACCGTCAAGAGCCAGCACTTCCGGGCAATGGCCCGGCTGCGCACCGTCATGTCGAAGGACCGGCCGGAGGGCCGGTCCAGGAATCAGGAGGCAGTCAGCCCATGAGCATCAACGAGAACGAGGACCTGACACAGGCGCTGGAGGTGCTGGCGGACCGTCAGTCCCCGGCCGGACCGCCGCCGACGGCGGAGCTGCTGCGCCGCGGCCGGCTCGGCAGGCGTCGGCGCGCCGCCGTCGTGACGGGCGGGGTCGCCGCGGTCGCGGCGGTCGCGATGGCCGGCGCGTTCGCCGTCGGCATCGGCGGCGGCAGCCCGACGGTCGGCATCGGACCGGCGGCCTCCGCGTCCGGGTCCGCCAAGCCGTCCGGCACACCGTCGGGCAAGCCGTCCGGAACGTCATCGGGTAAGCCGTCGACCGATCCCACGAACTCCAGCCCGTCGGGCAAGCCCTCCGACGCGCCCACGGCCGGTGCGCCCGTCCCGGATCTGCTGGCCGAGCGGGTCCCGGCCGGCTACCGGATCCTCGCCACCTGGAAGGACCCGGGCCCGAAGCCCGGGTCGGGGAAGCCATGGCGGATCGGTGTGGCACACACCATCACCAACGGCCCGCGGACCGGCACCATCCGCATCGAGCTCACCCAGGTGGCCGGCGTGCCGAGCGGATCGACGGACTACAAGCCGACTGCGGACTGCGGTACGGCGCCCGCCTGCACGGTCACCCACCGTCCCGACGGCAGTCTGCTGATGGTGACGCTCCCCGCGGCGGCGGCCGGCCTTCAGGACTGGCAGGCCACCCTGTACAGCACCGACGGCAGTGTGGTCACCGCGTCCTCAAGCACCGTCCCCGCCCCGGGTGGGGCGACCGATCCCTACTCGGGCCCGCCGGTCCTCAACGGCGAGCAGCTCACGGCCCTTGCCCTGGACCCGGTCTGGCAGGGCGTCATCAAGCAGCACTAGTCCGACCAAACGATCCCGCCGCAGCTCAGGGGCGCAGCAGCCCCCAGTACAGCGCCCATGGGGCGAACACCGCGCCCGAGAGCGCCAGGAGCCCGAGCCGCACCCGGCTGCCGTTCGCCGGGTGGCTCCGGACGGCCGCCGCGACAGTCAGTGCCACGGCCACCACCGTTGCCACGGAAGCCAGTTGGAGAACCGACCAGACCACCGGCCGACCCAGCAGGACCGGTCCGGGCAGTGAGGCTGCCGTGATGGCCATGAACAGCAGGTAGAGCGGGGTGCCGACGACCGCGAACGTGCCGGTCAGGGCGGCCCAGCGGGCCGGGCGGGGCACTCCGACGGGGGCGGGGCGCCGGCGCAGTCGGCGGACCGCGCCGGTGGCCAGGTGGCCGACGAAACCGAGCAGGCAGACGACGGCCGACGCGGCTTGCAGCCACGGCGATTCGTACCAGCCGAGCGGGGCGAGCGGCCGGCTGGCGTGCTCCTGCGCGGGGGCGGCGTCCACCGACACCGGTGGCAGGCCGGCGGCCAGACCGGTGATCCAGCGGGACTCGAAGTCGGCGTAGTCGTCGGGCAGTTGGCTCGGACGGTCGAAGCCGTCGGCGAAGCTGCGGCGGAGATTGTGGCGGACGTCCGGGACGTTGCGGATCGTGTAGTGGCGGTTGCCCGCACGGTCCAACGCGTCCCGGACGATCCGTTCGCTCTCGGCGGGCACGGCCTCGCGGTCCAGCGTCCCCCACTCGGCCAGCACCGGCAGTCGGAGCCGCTCCCAGGCGGGCACCGGGTCGTAGTCGGCCTCCGGGAAGAGCCCGGCGCCGGACAGCTCCCGGATCAGCGTGCTCTGCATGGTCGGCACCAGCGAGCCGCCGATGCCCGCGTGGCGGAGGAACTCACCGTAGGCCCAGGCCTGTTGGCGGGCCGGGCTGAGGCCGACCGCGCCGGCGGTCACCACGAAGGACACCTCGGAGGTCCGTCCGGCGGCCAGTGTGGCCACCCAGGCGCCCTCCGACAGGCCCCACAGGCCGACCCGGTCCGGGTCGATCTCGGGCCGGGAGTGCAGGAGTCGGACGGCGGCGAGGGCGTCGTCGGCCAGCCGGTCGTAGTCCCGGCTCAGGGTCGAGTAGCCGGCGGTCCGCTTGTCCCAGATCAGCGTCGGGATGCCGTGCGCCGCGTACGCCTCGGCGGCGGGCCGGAGTTCGTCCATGGCGACCGGTCCGGCCCCGGCGATCATCGCCAGTCCGGGGGCGCCGCTCACGCCCTGCGGGGCGACCAGTTCGCCGTGCAGTCGGGTGCCGTCGGCGCTGGTGAACTCGACGGCGGTGTGCGCGAGTCGGGGGTCGGCGTTGGCCGGGGCGGCGGCTGCGGGGGTGGCCGCCGGGACGGCGAGCAGGAGTGCGACCAACCCCAGCAGTGCTGTTCTGTGCCGGTGTCCCATGGCGTGCTCTCCCCGTGATCGAAGGCGGTCGGTCGCTCCACCCTGTCCGATCGCGTGCCGCCGCGGGATGGGGCCGCCACCCGGATCGGCAAGGGGGGCAACCCCCGGACGCACCAGCGGAGCTGACGTCGGGTCAGCTCCGCCGTTAGTGGTGCGGGTTACTCGGACTCGCGGTCGAACTGCGAGCGGGACCAGACGTAGCCGAGCACGGTGAGGGCGGCGCACCAGGCCAGCGCGATCCACCAGTTGTTGCCGATCGGGGTGCCGAGCAGCAGGCCGCGCAGGGTCTCGATGGCGGGGGTGAACGGCTGGTACTGGGCGATCGGCTGGAACCAGCCGGGCATCGAGTGCAGCGGGACGAAGGCGCTGGAGATCAGCGGCAGCACGATCAGCGGCAGTGCGCTGTTGCTGGCGGCCTCCGCGTTCGGGCTGCCGAGGCCCATGCCGACGGCGATCCAGGTGAGGGCGAGCGCGACCAGCACCAGCAGGCCGAACGCGGCCAGCCACTCCAGCAGGGTGGCGTCGTGCGAGCGGAAGCCGACGGCGACGCCGACCGCGCCGACCAGCACCACGCTCAGCACCGACTGCAGCACACTGCCGATCACCCGGCCGAACAGCACCGACCCGCGGTGGATCGCCATGGTGCGGAACCGGGCGACGATTCCCTCGTTCATGTCGGTGGCCATCGAGACGGCGGTGCCGATCACGGTGGAGCCGATGGTCATCATCAGGATGCCGGGCACCAGGTAGGCGACGTAGGCGGCCCGGCCGGCCCCGCCGCTCATCGCGTTGCCGAAGACGTAGACGAACAGCAGGAGCAGCATCACCGGGGTGAGCAGCAGGTTCAGGGTCAGCGACGGGTAGCGCCGGGCGTGCAGCAGGTTGCGCCGCAGCATGGTGGACGAGTCGCGGACGGCAAGGGCGAACGAGCTCATCGGGCGGCCTCCTCGGCGGAACCGGCCGCGACGGCCGGGGCAGTGGACAGGGTGGACGGGGCGGACTGGTGGGGGACGGCCGGGGCGCCGGTCAGGGCGAAGAACACGTCGTCCAGGTCGGGGGTGTGCACGGTCAGCGACTCGGCCTCGACACTCGCGGCGTCCAGCCGGTCGAGCACCGAGCGCAGCGCGCGCTGGCTGCCGTCGCTGGGGACCAGCAGGGTCAGCGACTCGTCGTCGCGGGCGCCCTCGGGGAGGGCGTCGGCGGCGGACCGGTACGCCGCCGGGTCGGTGAAGCGGAGTCGGACGTGGCCGCCCGGGACGAGCCGCTTGAGCTCCTCGGCGGTGCCTTCGGCGGCGATCACGCCGTTGTGCAGGACGGCGATGCGGTCGGCGAGCTCGTCCGCCTCGTCCAGGTACTGGGTGGTGAGGAAGACGGTGACGCCGCCGGTGACCAGCTCCCTGATGATCTGCCACATACCGTGCCGGCTGCGGGGGTCGAGGCCGGTGGTCGGCTCGTCCAGGAAGATGATCCGCGGGTTGCCGACCAGGGTCATCGCGATGTCGAGGCGGCGCTTCATGCCGCCGGAGTAGGTGGAGGCGGGCTTCTTCGCGGCCTCGGTGAGATCGAAGCGGGCGAGCAGGTCGGCGGCGACCCGGCGGCCCTCCGCCTTGGGCAGGTGGTGCAGGTCCGCCATCAGCAGCATGTTCTCCTCGCCGGTGATCAGCCCGTCGACGGCGGAGAACTGGCCGGTGACGCCGATCGCGGCGCGCACCGCCTGCGGGTCGGTGGCCAGGTCGTGCCCGCCGATCCGGATCGGCCCGCTGCCCCGGCCGGCCCGGACGAGGGTGGAGAGGATCTTGACCGCGGTGGTCTTGCCGGCCCCGTTCGGGCCGAGCAGGGCGAAGACGGTCCCTTCCGGGACGGACAGGTCGACACCGTCGAGGACGGTCTTGTCCCCGTAGGACTTGCGCAGCCCCTGTGCCGCGATGGCCAGGCCGGTCATGGGAGAACTCCTTCTACAACGGGGCGGGTTGGTGCCGGAGGTGGCCGCCGCCGGGCGGCGGCCGTGCGGTGCGGGGTGGAGCCGTGCGGTGTGGTGCGAGGTGGTGCGAGGTGGAGCCGTGCGGTCTGGTGCAGCGGTCAGACGGTGCGGGCGGTGATGTCGCCGTTGGAGGTGGTGGCGCGGATGGTCACCGCGGGCACGTCGTCCGCGTTGCGCAGCGCGTTGTGGATGCGGCCGTAGGAGGTGCCGGCGTCCAGCGACGCGGAGACGCCGCGGGCGGCGCCGACGGTGATCGAACCGGACTGGGTGGTGAGCACCAGGTCGCCGCGGACCGCCTCGTTGACGGTGAGGTCGCCGCGCTGGGTGTCGAGCCGGGCCGACCCGGTGAGGCGGCCGACCTCGATGCTGCCGTCCTGCAGGACGAATCGGCCGCCGGCCGCCTCGTCGACCTTGACCGGGCCCCGGGCGCTCTCGAAGGCGACCTCGCCGAGCCGTCCGACGCCGCGCAGGTCGGCGTCGGCGGCCTTCGCCTCGACCCGCGAGCCGCTCGGCAGCTGGACGGTCACCTCCAGCGCGCCGGTCGGACCGATCAGACGGTGGTTCGCGTCGGAGGTGACGATCCGCAGCACCCCGTCGGCGAGGACCACCTCGGTCTGCTCGGCGGCCTTCACGTCGCGGCTCTTCGACGGGTTCGCGGGGAGCACCTCGACGACGGTGTCGGTGCGGTCGGCGGCGATCAGGCGGAGGTGGCCGGCCGGGATGTCGATGACGGCGGTGATGGCGGTGGGGGTGGCGAACTTCTGCATCGTGGACTCCTCGTGCGCTTCGTTTCTGATGATGGAAACGCTACGTTGCGTTCAAGGGGTTGGCAACGCTGTTGTTGCAATCAAATGGCATCAGTGCAGGTGGGAGGCAATAAATCGTTGCAATGGAGAGCTGGATAACGCAACGTCAGGGTGATGGCCGTTGCAATGAAATGGGGGTGAACGCTATGCTGGGGGCGCACCGAGTACGCCGACGAAGGAGACCGCGATGCCGGGAGGCAGGCTCACCCAGCAGGAACGCCAGCAGATCGCGCTGGGACTGGCCGAGGACCTCGCGTACGCCGAGATCGCCCGCCGCCTCGACCGGCCGACCTCGACCGTCACCCGCGAGGTCATGCGCAACGGCGGCCCGGGCGGCTACCGGGCCGACCTCGCCCACCGCGCCACCGAGCACCGCGCCCAGCGCCGCTCGGCCCTGCCGCGTGACCCGTACGCCGACCGGCCCGCCGACGGGCGCGACCCGGACGCGGTGCGCGCCTACGAGGAGACCGTCACCACGGTCTTCATGCACTCCGGCATGAGCCGGATGCCCGCCCGGGTGCTGGCCGCCCTGATGGTCACCGACGAAGGCGTCCTCTCCGCGGCCGAACTCGCCCAGCGCCTCCAGGTCAGCCCGGCGTCCATCTCCAAGGCGGTCGCCTTCCTGGACGAGCAGACCATGATCCGTCGCGAGCGCGACGACCGCCGGCGCGAGCGGTACGTGATCGACGACGACATCTGGTACCAGGCCACCATTGCCAGCGCCCGCGCCAACGCCGCCGTGGTCGCCACCGTCCGCGAGGGCGTCCCCGTACTCGGCCCGGGCACCCCGGCCGCAGCCCGGCTGGAGAACATCGCGCGGTTCCTCGACTTCGTCTCCGACGGGCTGTTCCGGATGGCCGAGCAGGCCCGCGAGATCCTTTACGTCAAGCCCGAGGCGGAGGCCGACGCCGCCGAAGCCGCCGCAGCGCCCGAGGGCGGGGACGACGGCGGCAAGAGCTGAACTGAAGTGCTCTGTCAGGCCGTTGGTCGGGCCGGGCGGCGTCGCCCGGCAGTCCTCAGCGGTCGAACAGCTCCGCGAAGGTGACCGGCTCCGCGCGCGGCGGCAGCACCCGGTGCAGCACGAGCGCGTGGACCTCCGGGTCCGGGTCGGCGGTGCCGTCGGACAGGACGTGCAGGCGGTAGTCGCGGTCGGACGCGTCCAGAGCGGTGGACAGGACGGCGCCGCCGGTGGTGAGGCCGGCGACGATCAGGGCGTCGATGCCGCGGGCGCGCAGCCGCCGGTCGAGGTCGGTGCCGGACAGCGCGGAGACGCGGGTCTTGCGAGCCACCAAGTCGCTTTCGCGCGGGGCAAGTTGCGGGTGGAAGGCGGTGGCCGGGTCCTCGTGGTGCAGGGCGCGGTGCCGGGCGACCGCCGCGAACACGGCGTTGCCGGCGGGGACGGCCGCCCAGTCGGCCTCGGTGAACGCGGTCCGCACGTGGGCCACCGTGCCGCCCCTCGCGCGGGTCGCGGCGACGGCCCGCTCCAGGCGGTCGAGCAGCGGCCCGGCGTCGGGCAGGGCGGACAGGACGGCGGGCTGGCAGTCCAGCAGGAGCAGCGCGGTGTTCCGCACGGTGGTGTCCTCGCTCTCGGTGGGGTTGGTCAGGCGCGGCTGTCGAGCAGCGCGGGCAGGTGCGGCGGCGCCGGTTCGCGGCGGGGGAGCAACAGCGGGGTGCCCAGGGCGAGCAGCCCGGCGACGGCCAGGGCGGTGCGCGGGCCGGTCAGGTCGGCGAGCAGGCCGCCGAGCGCGGTGAGGACGGCGATGGCGCCCTGCTGGCCGATCGACCAGGCCGTCAGGGTGCGGGCGACCAGGTGCTGCGGGGTGCGTTCCAGCCGGTAGGTGGCGAGCACCGGCGTGAACAGGCTCATGTTCACGATGATCGCCAGCTCGACGGCCATCACCGTGACCAGCCCGATCACTCCGGGCCGGACGAAGACCAGTCCGATCAGCCAGATCGCGCGCAGCGTGCCGACCGTCCGGAACACCCACGCCCGCCCGTACCGCGCCACCACCCGCCGGGCCAGCCGGGAGCCGACCAGCCCGCCCAGGCACGGGGCGGCGAACGCCAGGCCGTACTGCCAGGCGGGGAAGTGGAGTTGGCGCAGCAGCAGGACGGCCAGCACCGGTTCGGTGGCCATGATCAGGCCGGACACCAGCAGGTTGTTCAGGTACAGCGCGCGCAGCCCGGGGTCGCCGAACAGGTGCCGCCAGCCGTCGAGGAGCGATCCGGTCCGCCCTGCGCTCCGGGGCTGCGGCGCCTCCTCCCGGTCGCGGATCGCCGCCAGGCCGAGCGCCGAGAGCAGGTAGCTGCCCGCGTCCGCCAGCACCGTGCTGACCGGTCCGAACACACCGATCGCGGCCCCGCCGAGCGGCGGCCCGATCGCGATCGAACTCCAGTTGGTCGACTCGAAACGGGCGTTGGCGACCAGCAGGTCGTCCGGCCGGACCAGTGCCTTCAGGTACGCGCCACTGGCCGCGCCGAACGCGATCTTCGCCGCGGCGACCACCGCCGACACCGCGAACAGCTGGCCGAACCCGAGCACCCCGAACACGTACGCGAGCGGGATCGACGCCATCGCGGCGAACCGCACCAGGTCGGCCGCGACCATCACCGGCCGCTTGCGCCGGAACTCCACCCACGGCGCGAGCGGCACCGCCAGCAGCGCCCCCACCGCCGGGCCCACCGCCGACAGCGCCGACACCTCGGCCGGGCCGGCGTGCAGCACCAGCACCGCGATCAGCGGCAGCGCCCCGAACCCCAGCCCCGACCCGTACGCGCTCACCGCGTACGACGCCCACAGCCACCCGAACTGCCGCCCCAAGGGACGTCGCCTGCCCACCCTGCCCCCTGCCCTGCACAAAGCCGCGTTGACCAGGCAGAGCAAACCGGGCTGCCGAGCCGCAGGTCAAACAACCGTCGCAGGCCCAACGCACAACCAGCGGTTGTTCACTAAGGTGGGTCGGCGTGGACCTCGAAGCCGTACGCACCTACCTCGCCGTCGCCGAGGCGGGCCAGTTCCAGAAGGCCGCCGTCGACCTGGCGATCACCCAGCAGGCCGTCTCCAAGCGCATCGCCGCCCTCGAACGCGACCTCGGGGTACGGCTGTTCACCCGCACCCCGCGGGGCGCCGAGACCACCATCGACGGCCAGGCGTTCCTGCCGCACGCCCGCGAGCTGCTGCGGGTCGCCGACCGGGCCGTCGCCTCCGTGCACACCGCTCGCCGCCCCCTGCGGGTGGACGTGATCAACCTGCGCGGCGCCGCCTCCGGGCTGCTGCGCGACTTCCACCGCACCCACCCCGGGATCGAACTCGACGTGGTGAAGCTGCTGGACATCGACGAGGCCGTCCGCGCCGTCCGGTCCGGCGCCATCGACGCCACCTTCCGCGCCGTCGCCGCCCCCGGCCGGCCGCTGCCCGACGACCTGCTCTCCGCCCGGGTGATCGACGAACAGCTCCAGCTGCTCACCGGTCCTGCCCACGCCCTGGCCGGGGCCCATTCGGTGACGCTGCGTCAACTCGCCGGCCACCGGATCTGGATGCCGGGCATCCTCCCCGGCTCCGAGTGGGCGGCCTACTACGACGACCTGGTCGCCGAGTTCGGCCTCACCATCGAGGCCGCCGGCCCCAACTTCGGCTCCGACGCCCTGCTCGACACCGTCGCCGACACCCCGGCGCTGGCCACCTTCCTGAGCGACGGCACCCGCCTGGTCTGGCCGGCGAGCCACGGCCTGCGCCGGATCCCGCTCACCGATCCGACCCCCGTCTACCCGCACTCCCTGGTGTGGCACCGCGACAACCCGCACCCGGCGCTGGCCGCCCTGCGCGCGCACCTGGCCGCCACCAGGGCCGCCCACGACGCCCCCGGCACCTGGACGCCCGCCTGGGTGCACCGGGACTGACGGCCACTCAGAGCAGCGCGCGCAGGAACGCCTCGAACGCGGCCGGTGCCGACAGCATCGGATAGTGGTCCGCCCCCGGCAGCACCGTCAGGTCCGCGTCCGGTGCCTGCGCGGCCACCCGCCGGGCCCACAGCCGGGTGCTGGCCAGGTCGTGGCCGCCGACCAGGACGCTGACGGGGACGGCGAGTTCGGCGAACCGGGTGTTGACGGGCGGGTCCGGCTCGCGACCGAGGTACTCCTCGTCCGGCAGCGTGACCCAGTGCGAGTTCGCCACCTCCAGGCCGATCATCAGCCGCCGCTGGTCCGGCCCGAGCGCCGAACCCCACGCGTCGACGTCCACCGCCGCCGAGGCGTGCAGCCCCTCGGCCGCCCTGACCTCCGCGATCCGTGCGAACAGCGCCAGCAGCTCGGGGCGGGAGGCCGCCTCCCCCGCGTTCGGTTCGGGGAACGCCCCGAACGTGCCGCCCACGGCCACCACCCGGTCCACCCGCTCCGGGTACCGGTGCGCGAACGCCAGCGCGCGCCGCGCCCCGTCCGAGACGCCCACCAGCAGCGCGTCCGTCACCCCGGCCGCGTCGAACACCGCCGCGATGTCCTCGACCTCGCTGTACGGCTCCGTCCCCGCCGAGGACAAGCCGGTGTCGCGGTAGTCGAAGGTCGTCACCCGGGCCGCCCCGGCCAGCCACGGGAGCGTCGACCCCCACATCCGCAGGTCCGCCGCACCCGCGTTGCACAGCACCACGTCCCGGCCGGCGCCGACCGTCCGGCAGTGCAGGTAACCGCCGGGAACCTCAACGTACTTCGCCCTATGATCGTCCATCAGCATGTCCGAACTGTCGCAACGCCCGTCGGCTGCGGGGGAGCTGTGAGGCCGTGGGCCTCATAGCGACAAAACGCCCACCGGGCCCGCACCGGGGGAGACGCCCGTGATCGAACTCGTCCTCGACGTCCCCGACCTGGCCCGGACCAGCTTCAGCATCTCGCCGCTGGAACAGCTCCTGATCGGCTCCCTCGCCGTCTCCGCACACCGCCGCACCGGCCCGAGAGGCCGCTGGTGGCGGCGCATCCGCACCCGCGTCCCGCACCGCGCCGCACCCCTGCTCGACCTGCTCGCCGCCAGCCCGCGCGGCGTCCCCGACTTCCTGCTCGCCGACAGCACCGCCTACCTGCGCGGTTTCGCCGACGAACTCGACAGCGTGCTGACCGCCGCCGACGACCGCATCCGCGCCGAGCTGGACCACTGCTACGACCGCACCGCACCACCCGTCGTCCAGCGCCTGCGCGAGGACGGCGCCCGCGCGCTGCGGCCCGTGCTGCTGCCCGCCGGAGAGCTGCCCCGGCAGGTGGTCGAGCCGCCCGGACAGGCCGACCCGCTCGACCACCGCCGCCGGCTGCTTGCGGTGCGGCCGCCGACCCGCCAACCGGAGCGGCAGCTCGATGTTCTGCAGCACCGTCAGCGCCGGGAGCAGATTGAACGACTGGAACACGAACCCGATCCGGTCCCGCCGCAGCTTCGTCAACCGCACCTCGTCCCGCCCCGCGAGGTCGGTCCCCCCGACCAGCACCCGCCCCGAACTCGGCTTCACCAGCCCCGCCGCACAGTGCAGGAAGGTGCTCTTCCCCCTGCACCTGCACCGCGCAACCCTCCACCCGCCCGGTCACGCACCTCGCGTGAACACGCGACCAACGCCAGGAACGGCGGCCGACCGGCACACTGGCATTCCCTGGCGTCCACGAAGTAGAGATTTCTCCACCTCCCCGGCTTCGGAGCAGGCGGCGGTCAGGCGAAGGCGGCCGCCCAACGCTCGACGCCGAACCCGCCGCCCGGCCCCCGCCGAACCTCCAACGCGCCCGCCCTGCCGACGTGGAGGCGGCTTCACGCCCCGCCCGCAAGGTCGCGCAGCGTCGCCTCGGCCTTCGGGGTCGGGGTGAGCGGGCCGCTTCCGGTCGTCCACACGGCCTGGACGTCCAGGCGGCGCAGGCGCCAGCCGTCCGGGGTGCGGACCGCCTCGCCGGTGAAGGTGCCGCCGACGTCGAAGTGGCCGCCGGGGTCCTCGCCGCGGGCCTGCTGGGTGGTGGCGAGATGGACGTGGGTCATGAGGGCGTTCCAGCGCACCGCGGCCCGGTCGCCGTCCAGGTCGATCAGGTAGTTGGCGCCGACGTGCTGAGTCCGCTCGAACTTTCCGAGCGTGACCTGCTCGGCCTCGGCCAGCCCCGCGATCCCCTCGTGCTGCCCCACCGGCGTGCTGATCCGCACGTCGGACGTGAAGTACCGCCGCGCCCAGGCCTCGTCGAAGCGGCCGCCGCCCCGGGGCACCGTGTCGAGACTGATCAGATAACCGTCGATGAGCCCGGTGATCTCGGCGCGATCGGTCAGCACCCCGACCCGCCGCTCCAGAGCGGCGAACGCCTCCGTGCCGATGGTCATGTCGTGACTCCCCGGGTCGCGCGGCCAGTCGCGGCCGACCGGCCGCGTGGCACCGAGGCTAGAACCTCAAGCCCACTTGAGATCAAGACCTCGTCCGCCGACGCTCAGCCGCGCACGTGCAGCCCGAACCCCGTGCGGCCCGCGGGCTCCAGCCCCTCCTTCAGCTGCAGCGACGGGAGCTCGTAGTCGCCGAAGTTCTGCCGACGGAACGCGATCGGCTCGGTCGACTCCAGCGTGAGCAGACGCTGCTCCCAGGCCTCGGCGACGGCCGGGTAGTCCTCGTCGGTCATCCGGTCGGCGCCGTACAGCACGAACGGCGGCAGCACCTCGACGCCCGGGTAGTAGAGGATCCCGTGCTGGAACGGGAACAGCAGATCGTCGATCGGGCCGTTGATCCCGCGCGCCGCGTAGTGCGACTCCGGGCCGCCGACGGTCACCGACAGCAGCGCCCGCCGGCCCGCGAGAGTGCCCTCGCCGAAGCGCTCGCCGTACTTGGCAGCGCTGTGCTCGCCGACCCCGTACGCGAAGCGGTACGTGAACACCCGGTCCACCCAGCCCTTGAGGATCGCGGGCATCGTGTACCACCACAGCGGGAACTGGAAGACGATCGTGTCCGCCCACAGCAGCTTCTCCTGCTCGGCGCGCACGTCCGGCGAGAGCGCCCCCGTCTCGAACGCCCGCCCCGAGTCCAGCGCGACCTTCAACGGACTCGACGCCTCCGGGCCGTAGTCCGCGGCATCCACGCCGGCCTTCCAGTTCATCGCGTACAGGTCGCTCACCCGCACCTCGTGCCCGGCGCCCTCCAAGGTGGACACCGCGAGGTCCTTCAGCGAACCGTTGAGCGACCTCGGCTCCGGGTGGGCATGGACGATCAGCGTCTTCACAGCAGGACTCCCTCTCCAACGGATCGAACGCCTCCGATCCTGGCCGCCGCAACGCCCGGCGTTCAGGGGCTCCTCGTCCGTCGGACCGGACTTCCTGGTACTGACAGGGCCACTCTCAACCGCACCGACCGCGGCCATACTGACCGGCATGGACGATCTCGCGGGCTTCCTGCGGACCAGGCGTTCCCGGGTCGACCCGGCCGCTGCCGGCATCCCCACCGACAGCCGTCGCCGGGTCGACGGGCTCCGCCGCGAAGAGGTCGCCCACCTGTCCGGCGTCAGCGTCGACTACTACGTCCGTCTGGAACAGGGCCGCGCCACCCAGCCCTCCGAGCAGGTGCTCGACGCACTCGCCCGGGTCCTCGACCTCGGCGAGACCGAACGCGAACACCTCTACCGCCTCGCCCGGCAACGCCGCCGTCCCGCGAAGGCCCCGGCCACCCGGATCCGCCCCGAACTCCTGCGCGTCCTCGATCTGGTCCCCGACGCCCCCGCGCTGATCATCAACCACCGCCTGGACGTCCTCGCCACGAACCGGCTCGCCGCCCTCCTGCTCGGCCGCACCGCCCCCGGCCTCAACACGGCCCGCCACATCTTCCTCGACGAAGCCGAACGCGGCCTCTACGCCGACTGGGAAAGCTGCACCCTCGACGTCGTCGGCCACCTCCGCCTGGCCGCCGGCCAGTACCCCGACGACCCCCGCCTCGCCTCCCTCATCGGCGAACTCGCCATGGGCAGCGAACGCTTCCGCCGCCTCTGGGCCCGCGCCGACGTCCGCGCCCGCACCCACGGCCGCAAGGCCTACCACCACCCCCTGGTCGGCCCCCTCGAGCTCCACCAGGAGAACTTCGCCCTCCCCGACGAATCCGGCCTCGAACTCCTCGTCCTCTCCGCACCCCCGGGCACCCCCGCCGCCGACGGCCTCCGCCTCCTCGCCCGCCTGGCGACGGACCCGGACACCGGCACCGCACAGCCGCCGGCGGTCCCCCGAGTCTCCTGAGCGTCGTGCGCCTCGACCGGAGTCACGGGCCTCGCCGCGGGCGGCAAGATCGCGTCGGGCTCGCGGCTACCGGTTGTGCGCCCGGGACTTGGCGCCGCCCGAGCCGTCGGCGGTCGGGCGGGTGCGGGGGGCGGAGGCCGGGCGGCCGTAACGGTTCCGGCCGGTGGAGCGGTTGTGGCGGGGCCGCTCGACGACGGGGTCGGGGATCGTGACGGGCACGCCGGTGGGGACGCGGGCACCGGTGATCCGGGTGAGTTCCTCGTCGCCGGCCCGGACCGTGGTGGTGACGGGGGTGATGCCGGCCGTGGACATCATTCGGGCGGTCCCGCGGCGCTGGTTGGGGAGGACCAGCGTGACGACGGTGCCGGACTCGCCGGCCCGGGCGGTGCGTCCGCCGCGGTGCAGGTAGTCCTTGTGGTCTGCGGGCGGGTCCAGGTTGACGACCAGGTCGAGGCCGTCGATGTGGATGCCCCGGGCGGCGACGTCGGTCGCGACGAGCGCGGCCACCTGACCGGTGCGGAACTGCTCCAGGGTGCGGGTGCGCTGCGGCTGGGACTTGCCCCCGTGCAGGGCCGCGGCCTTCACGCCGCTCGCCAGCAGGGTCTCGACCAGCCGGTCCGCGCCGCTCTTGGTGTCGATGAACATGATCACCCTGCCGTCGCGGGAGGCGATGTGGGCGATCGTGGCGGTCTTGTCGTAGTTCTGCACGTGCAGCACGTGGTGCTCCATCGTGCTGACCGCTCCCGCGGACGGATCCACCGAGTGCGTGACCGGGTCCTTCAGGAAACGCCGCACCAGGCTGTCGACGTTGCGGTCCAGGGTGGCGGAGAACAGCATCGTCTGGCCGCCCTCGGCGACCTGTTCGAGGAGCGCGGTGACATCGGGCAGGAAGCCCATGTCGGTCATCTGGTCGGCTTCGTCGAGGACGGTGATACCGACCCGGTCCAGGCGGCAGAGCCTGCGCTCGATCAGGTCCCCCAGCCGCCCGGGTGTGGCCACCACGATCTCCGCACCGCGGTTCAGCACCTGCGCCTGGCGGCGGACCGGCACCCCGCCGACCACGGTGGCCATCCGCAGACGCGCCGCGTGGGCGTACGGCGTGAGGGCTTCGGTGACCTGCTGGGCGAGCTCGCGGGTGGGGACCAGGACCAGCGCGAGCGGGCACCGCGGCTCGGCCTGCTGCCCGGTGGTGCGGGCGAGCACGGCGAGACCGAACGCGAGCGTCTTGCCGGAGCCGGTGCGTCCCCGTCCCAGCACGTCGCGGCCGGCCAGCGAGTTCGGCAGCGTCGCGGCCTGGATCGGGAAGGGGGTGGTGACGCCCCGCCGCGCCAGGATCGTCAGCAGCTCCCTCGGCAGGTCCAGTTCCTCGAAGGAACCGACGGGGGGCAGGGCCGGCACGGTACTCACCGGCACCGAGAACTCCCGCCGGGAGGCGGGTCCCGCGCTGCTGCCCGATGCGGAGCCGGAACCGGTGCGTCGGCGCGGAGGGCGGCTGGAACGGTTCAATGCGGGAGACCCTTCTTCAAAAAAGCCGAGGGGCCCGCACCGGGCACCATGTGCGCGGCGCGGGCCCCTCGCTGCCAGGCGATTGCCAGGGCAGTGGGAACTACAGCGGGCGGATGTTCTCGGCCTGCGGGCCCTTCTGGCCCTGCGTGACGTCGAACTCGACCTTCTGGCCCTCGAGCAGCTCGCGGAAGCCGCTGGCGTTGATGTTCGAGTAGTGGGCGAACACGTCCGGGCCGCCACCCTCCTGCTCGATGAAGCCGAAGCCCTTTTCCGCGTTGAACCACTTCACGGTGCCATTAGCCATGTAAAAATCTCCTTCAAGGGACCTTCCGGAACCCGCACGATACGGGCACCGAGTCACCGCGATGAGCGCCCGCCCGGAAAACTTCCGGGAAACAGAAATGCGCCTGCGATACATCAGCAGGCGCACACAAAGTTCATGGGAACCACTACTGCAACTCCTTCGACTGTAGCAGCCCCGAGCCCGCAACGGGGGGACATTTCGACCCCGGTTTCGGTGGACGTCACCCCGGCGCCGGCGGTCCGGAGCCGCCCTGTACGCCAACATCGCCGCTGATCGGGGCGGTTGGCCCGACCGGTGCGCGGCGGCCCGGCGCGGCGGCCGGTTCGCGGCGCCCCTCCGGGCTCGCGCGCCCGGGAAAGCGCCGTTCGATGAACCCGGCATTTCAGGCATCCAGGATTCGGGCCGTCAGAAAGGGTCGCTGCGGCGGTCCGAGGAGCATACTGGCCTGGATGAGAAAGCCTGAAGCAGTTCGCCGACACCTGCCCACCAGCCCCTTCAAGGCCAAGGCCGAAGCGCCGCGCAAGCACTTCGCCCTCGGCGACCGTGTGACTCACGACGCCTACGGCCTCGGCCGGGTCATCGGAGTCGAAGGCGACACCGCGGTACTGGTCGACTTCGGATCACGGCAGGAGCGCATCTCCGAGCCGTACCGCGGGATGTTCAACCTCTGACCCGCCCGCCACCGGCGCCGTGACCCGCTCCGGTGCCGCGAGCACCCCGGCCGCCGGAGGAGCTCGGCGGCGCCGGAGCGGGTCGGACGCCGGGCGGCGGCGTCAGGTCGAAGCGCGAGACGACGTCGGGCAGGGCGGGCAGCCCGAACCCGAGCCCGTATTCGGCGGCGAGCGCCGGTACCGCGTCCTCCGGCTGCGGCGGTCCGTCGGCGAGCACCTCGGCCGGCTCGCGGAAGAAGTGCTCGAACCCGGCCGGACCGGTGATCTCGATCGTTCGCGCCGGTGCCGGGCCGGCGTTCCCCATGGTGTGGAGTTCCCCGCGCGGCCAAGAGATCCGCAAAACGCGCCGAGGACGTGGAACGGACGCGGCAGCGCATCGTCGACGCCGCCGTGGACCCGCACGGCACCGCGGGCCCGGCGTCGACCGGCATCGCGGCCGTCGCCGAGCGCGTCGGCGTCACCCGACTGACGCGCCGGGGGCACCCGATGGATCGTCCACCGGCACTTCCCGGACGGGACGGCGCTGTTCGAGGCGCGCTCGGGGCACTGGCTGTCGCAGCAGAAGCCGCCCCGCCCCGAGGAGTGGGGCGCGATCGAGAACCCCCTTGAGCGGCCGGCGGTCGGGCTCGCCGACAACTACCGCTTCCACCGCGCGGGCGAGCAGATGCTGACGCTGGTCGTCCGCGACCAGCACGCTGTGCCCGCGCCGGTCCGCGAGGCTCGGGAGGCCCGGGAGGTCCGCGAGGCCCGGGAGGCCCGGGAGGCCCGGGAGGAGACGACCAGGCAGGACGTCGAGATGCTGACCGGTGCCTGGCCGGAGGCCGGCGACCCGGCCCGGCGGGCGGCGATCGGCCACGCCGCGGCGTTCTCGACCTGGCGCCCCCTGTGCCGGGAGCAAGGGCTCACCGACCGCGAGGCGGTCGAGCTCATGGTCGCGCCGGCGGGAGCGGTCGGGGTCGAGTGCTGACACCGGGGCTCGGCGCGTCCCCGCACTGCCCGTGTTCGGCCGTGCCGTCCTCGTCCGGCAGGAGTTCGACGACGATCTCGATGCCGAGCGCGTAGGCCGGCGTGCCCGAGGTGATGAGCGCGGTCTCGGCGACCCCGATGAGGTCGGCGATGCCGGCGCCCGCGTGGAGTGCTCCCCGGGCGTGGATCCGGGCCGGTTCCGCTCGGCCGAGAGCCAGCAACTGCCCGAAGTGGACCAGCTGTTGCACCCGACCGCCGAGCGGGCTGTCGGCCAGCACGATGTGGCGCAGCGCCGTGAACGCCTCCTCCGTGGGGAGCCGGTCGAAGGCCCGGGCCACCCGCAGACGGTCCTCCACTGCGCGAGGGACGGCCCCGAGCGTCGTGCGGTAGCGATCCCGCAGGGCTTCGGAACGCTCCGCGAAGGCGTGCTCGGTCATGACGCGACCCGGGCGATCGAGGCCCGGACCGCCTCCAGCGCGCCCTCGGGGAAGTCCACCGCCCCGCCGATCGCCGCAGCGGCGATCTCGGCCTCGGCGCTCTCCTCGATCGCCACCACGAGGTGGGCGGCAGCCGCCGCGTCCGGCCCGAACACCAGCAACCCGTGGTTGGCCAGGAGGACCGCGGCCGTCGTCGGCCGTCGCTCCAGCACGTCGGCGATGCCCCGGACCGACACGTCCGACCCGCGCGGCCCCCACGGCACCACCGGTACGTCCTCGGGCTGTCCGAAGCGCAGCATCGGCTCGGTGCGGCACGGCAGCGGCCGGTGGGCCACCGCGAAGGCTGTCGCGGACGGCGAGTGGGTGTGGATGATCGCGCCCACGTGCGGGCGAGCGCGGTAGACGACGCTGTGCATGGTGATGATCTCGGCGCTGACGGAGCGCAGTTCACCCTCCAGCACCCGCCCGTCGAGCCCGACGATCGCCAACTGGTGGGGCTCCAGGTCACGGACGAACCCCGGGGTCAGCAGGAAGCGCTCGGCGTCGAGCCTGACGCTCAGGTTGGCGTGCCCGGAGTGCGACATCACCCCCGCCGCGAACAGCTGCCGGGCAGCCTCGACGAGCTGGTGTTCTGGTGCGCCTGCCATCTCTTCATCTCCCAATTCCCTGTCGGCGGTGGCCGGTTCGCCGCCGCCGCACGTGCCTGCCACTCTGCGACTTGAACTAAGGTTCAAGTCAAGCGTCGGGCCGGCCGGGTGAGAGGGAGCGAAGGATGCGCATGACGATCGGTCAGCTCGCCGAGCTCACCAACGTCCCCGCGTCGGCCATCCGCTTCTGGGAACGCCACGGCCTGCTTCCCGCACCCGAACGCCGGAGCGGGCAGCGGCGCTATCCGCCACAGGCCGCAGACCGGATCGTGCTGCTGCGCAAGTTCCAGCAGGCCGGCCTGAGCCTGGCCGAGGTCAGGGAGTTCCAACAGGACCAGCCGCAGCGGCAGGCGATGATCCGCGCCAAGGTCGCCGAGATCGAACAGCGCATGCTCGACCTCGACCACGCCCACCAACTCCTGACCCACGCCCTCCAGTGCAGCAGGACCGACATCGTCACCTGCCCGACCTTCCGCGACCGGATGGCAACGTGGAGCCACTCCGACTGACGCCCATCGACGGGCGACGCAGCTGACGAAGGCCTGGTCAGGACTTCGCGTCGTGGTGGGTGCGGCCGGCCTTCCCCCGAGTCGTGCGCCAGCGTGACCGGGCCTGTTGCAGGACCGCAGCCCATTGCCGGCGCACCTCGTTGTCCGGCGGGCGTTCGCCCCGACCGATCCGGGCGATCTCGACGCGCACTTCGTTGCCGATCGCCGTCGAGGCGACGATCGTGAGCATGGCCCCGAAGAGAGCGGAGAGCATCGCGAAGACCGCCCCGACCGCGCCGTAGCGGTTCGCGTAGGAGTCGAACAGGCGGGGCAGGTAGGCAGTCATGGCCACCGAGTAGCCGGTCAGCGCGACGGCGCAGACGACGGCGAACGGCATCAAGTCGCGTCCGGGGATCCGGTGGGCGGACAGCAGGCGGCCGCTCCACAGCAGGAACGCCAAGGTCAGGGGCGCTTCCACCAGGGCCGCTCCCAGTTCACGGCGGCTGAACGTCGCGTGGGCGAGTCCGCTCAGCGCGACGTACGCGGCGAGCAGCAGGATCCATCTGAGCCCGTTGACGGTGTTGCGGACACTCAGCGGCGGCAGGTCCCAGCCCTGCTCGAAGAGCCGCTGTGCGGCGCGCGCGAGGCTCAGGACAGAGATCAGGAGGAAGACGCCGCCGAACAACCCCAGCGTGGTCCAGTCGCTCGACTCCGGGAGGAGCCGACGCACGGCCTCGGCGCCGTCACCGGTGAGGCCGTAGCGCTCGACGACGCGTTCCGCGATGTCCTTGGCCCCGAGTCGGGCTGCCAGGCCGCCGCACAGCAGGGCCAGCGGAATCAGCGCCGTCAGCGCGGCGGAGGCCAAGGCCATCGAGCGGTCGAAACCGACGAGGCGTTGGAACCGGCTGTAGACGCGCAGCGCGAACGCCGGGCGGAGCCAGAACGTCACCGACCGAGCGATGGTGTGGCGGTTGACCCGGGCCGTGTGCCCCTCCGGACGTAGCTGATGCGAGCCGGTGCACCAGGCAGGCGCGGGACCACGCTGGGCGGCTGCTGCGGGTCGTGGGGTCCCGGCGCGCAGGACGAGGTCGAACTGCCGCCTCGGGCCGCACATCGTTGACATATCCGAAGGGCCCTGGGAAGTGCCGCCGCGTGGGGGCACAAGCCGATCGTGTGGGTGTTGACTGTCGGAAGCCGTCGCGACGTTCATCGCAACCTGTAGGCGTCGCGCACCGCCGAGTTCGATCGTTCCCGGTCCACGAGCCGGACTCGGAACATCGGACCCGGACCGGACGGGGGTGGACGTGCCCAGCATCGAACTGAGCCACAGCTACGACATCGCGGCAACGCCCGCCGCAGTACTCGCACATCTGGCAGACCCCGAGAACTACATCGGGCTCTCCCCGCTGCTCGTGGACGTGCGGGACGTGCAGTACGAGGCCGGGGTCACGCACTACGTGGCCGTCGAGCGCTTCCGGTTCCTCGGACTGGTCCAGCACGACAACGTCATCCGGGTCAGCCTGCGCATCGAGGACGCCGGGCTGCCGGCCGAGGCGACGGTCAGCGGCAAGGTGGTCAGCCCGGGCGGTGTGCGGATGGACTACCGCTTCGCCGTCACCGCCCGAGGCGCCGACGGCTCCCTGGTGGTCGATCGACTGCGGCTCCACGCGCCGTTCGGCCTGCTCCGCTACGCGGCCGGGAAGGCCGGAGCAGTGCAGGCCGAACGCGGCCGAGTCCTGGCCCGGCGGCTGGGCGGCGGCAACTGACGCGGGCGGAGCCGCGAAGCCACCGACAGGTCCGTCGAGACTGCAGATGAGCCGGTGAACGACGAAGGCCCGGGCCGCTGTCGCGGTCCGGGCCTTCGATCGAGGCGGAGGATACGAGATTCGAACTCGTGAGGGGTTGCCCCCAACACGCCTTCCAATTCTCCTCACCCAGGTCCGCCGGGGTTCAAGGCCGTTCTGACCTGCGGCAGAGCAAATCGGTGGACAGTGCCTGAAGCCGGTTGGACGGAGGTGGATGAGGCCAAAACTGAGACCAGGCCCTGTCCGCCGGCGTTCGTCCTTGCCGGCTCAGGTTCTCCCGGCGTGTGTGGACAGGTCAGACCTTCATCACCACGATGTGGTCCGGCAGCAGTCTCTCCAGGTCCTCCGGATCGGAGGTGAAGACCGTCACTTGGCCCCGCTGCCGCATCGCCACCACCGCGAGCACGGCGTCGATCGCGTACTTGTGTCCGTGCAGGCCGGCGTCCGCCAGTAGCCGACGTGCCTGTCGCGCCTCGTCCTTACCCAGTGCGGCGACGTTCACCCGCGACAGGACCCAGTCCCAGCGCTGCTCCGTGGTGCGCGCGTCGTACGCCTCGACCAAGGTCATCGGCGAGGTGACGATCTCCGCCTCGCCGCGGGCGGCGAGATCGAGCCGAGCGATCATCATCCGGTCGCCGCGAACCGCGAGCGACAGTGCCTCGCTGTCCAGCACGAAGATGCGCAGCCGCCGGTCTTCCGCAGCGCGCTTCTTCACGCGGCCGCCCCGCTGCTCTTGTCACGGGCCGCGCGACGCCGGTCGTGTTCCGCGTCGAGGTCGTCCAGTTCCGAGTAGGCGGCAGCCCGTTCGTCGCTGCTGACCGGCCCGTGTTCTTCCTCCAGCCAGACGACCAGCTCCTGCAGACGGTCGCGGTCGCGCTTGGCCCGGAGCGCGTCGGCGACGTAGGCGGAGAGGCCGCGGTCGGCACTGTCCGCGCGGATCTCGTCCAGCAGTTCCTCGGGGAGCGTGACGGTGACCTTCTTGGATGCCATACATGCCACCATACTTGCCATATCGCAGGGTGGCCTGGCTTCTCGGGAAACGACGAAGGCCCGGGCCGCTGAGCGGTCCGGGCCTTCAATCAAGGCGGAGGATGCGAGATTCGAACTCATGAGGGGTTGCCCCCAACACGCTTTCCAATTCTTCCCGGCACCGTCCGCCGGGGTTCGCTCCTGTCCTGAACTGCAACGGAGCAAGCCGTTGGGTGGTGGCCGTACCTGGTTGGACGGCGATGAATGAGACCAAAACTGAGACCACGCTGCCTGGCACCTGCGGCCGGATCGCCCATCTTGCTCAGGGTCAGCTATCCGTGTCCTTGGGGTGCCGAGGCGAGGCGTAGACGAGATGGACGGTCCGCCCCGGCTCGTCGACGAGGTAGCGCACGCGCCCGCCGGCAGTCACCTCGTACTCCCACTGCGGTAGCTCGTCCCCGCCGAGAACGCGCGTCGCCAGGCGGCCTCGGAGCCGGTGCTGTCGATCGGGGTCACGCGTGGACAGGGGGTCGGCGCGGAGCGCTTCGAAGCAACGACGAGTGTTCCCCGGCACCTCCGTGCAGAGGTCGCCCCACCCCTTGGCGGCCTCGCTGGTGGCGAATCGAAGCCGCCACTCGTCATCGATCGGTGGCGGCGGGACGTCGTCTCCACGCTTGGGGCTCACGGGACGAGTACCTCGCCGTGGTCATCGCCCGGGAGCGGTCCGGTGAGCTGGGCGCTCAGTTCGGGGTCCGCCAGGATCCTGGCGGTGGCCCGCCACTCGACGATCACACGGTGCAGGTTGGCGTGAACGTCCAATTCCACCACGTCGCGGGTGGCGTTCACGAGGTCGACGACGAACTCGCGTACCTCCTCGGCCGACAGGTGCCGGGTCCAGGGGAAGACCTCGGGGAGGGCGAGGAGAACCGCGCGCGCACCCTCATCACTGGTGATCAGCGCTGCGAACAGCCGCGCGGTGACGTCGGCGGTTTCCTCACGCTGGCGGTCGTGGCGCTCGGTGGTGAGGTACAGGTCCTCGCCGTCGCGACGGGTGACGTGAACGCGGTGCGCCTGCTCGACGGTGTCCGCGACACGCTTCGAGTTCTTCGACAGGTCGGAGAACGACACGGTGAGAGTGGACATGGCTCGACGCTACTTCGGAATATGTTCCGAAGTCAATGCCGCCGGTCTGATCGCACGTCCGATCAGACGCTGTGCGGTGCGTACGAACGACGAAGGCCCGGACCGTGCGAGACGGTCCGGGCCTTCGATCAAGGCGAAGGATGCGAGATTCGAACTCGTGAGGGGTTGCCCCCAATGCGCTTTCCAGATGTTCGTCCGGCTGTCCGGGCGTAGCCGTGTGCGCCCTGACCTGCGGCGGAGTGTCTCGTTGGCCGGAGGCTGAACACCCCCGAACGGAGGTGAATGCAACCAGAACTGCAACCACAGCTGGTTGCCTCATGCATCTCCCGCGCGGTTGGGCCCATCTCAGTCGCCATCAGTCCTGCGCGCGAACCTCCCGCCACCGCGCGGCGGTGGTCTCGCTCACCGTGTAGTAGAACTCGGACTTGAAGTCGGCGCCATCACTGGGAGCCTCTACCCAGGTCATGGGCCAGTTTCGTCGACCGTAGTGCTTGTGCACGACGCGGGTGAAGGCGGACAGGACGCCTCGTAGGCGCTTTCGGTCCACGCTGAGCAGTTCTACGAGAGACGTGTAGCTCACTCGCTGACCGGGCTGCTTGGCCAAGATGTCGAGTACGCCGGTGACTACCTGCACGGAGTCCAGTGAGTCCTGCGTCAGCTTGCGCAGGTCTTGCAGGCTCCACTCGACGAAGGGCCATTCGCCGTCGTCCAGCGGAGTGGCGGCAGCCTCAGCCGAGGGAGCTGTTGTGATGCCGGCGAGTTCCGCGAGGAGCGCGTACACCTGCGTGACGTGCTGGCTCGGAACCGGTACCGAGATGAACTGCTGTTCCTGAGACATGCCATTCCCTCCCATGCTTCAGACGTCTGGCGGACATCTGAATACTTGCACGCCGCATGTTCAGGTGTCTAGGTGCTAGTGGGTGCTACTAGTCCACCTTTATTGCCCTGTCTTGCGTTAGCTGCTTCGAGGGTCAGGTGCGGGGCGCTGCCGCAGCGCGAGCACCGGGCTTCACCTCACTCCGGTCCAGCCCTCCGCGTGGCGGGCTGGACCGGCCGCACTGGCGCGAGGATGTCCTCGGTGTCTTCGATGCCGACAGGGCTGTTCCCGCTCTTCCGCGTGGTGTGCAGGACCTCGCTCAGCACCTCCTGTCGCCGTTCAGCGGCAGTCCAGGTTGTTCCAGGGAGTTCCCTGTCCTCGACCGCCATGAGGACGGCGACCTCTCACGGCATGAGCGCTGTGCGGGCATGCCGGACGACGGCCCGGGCAAGCTCCCGCGCTGCGATCGTGGCGAGCACGGCTGGAACGGTGACGGACCTGACGGCAGCCATGTTCTTCGTGCAGTCCAACAGAGCGCGCAGGGATATGGCGATCCGGGGTGCACAGACGCGGGTCGATCACCGGGAAGCACGCGATATCACGGTGGCCATGGAGGTTCTCGACGGGCTGGAGGACTCGATGAGGCTGCGGAGGTGCACGGAGAGCTGGTCTTGAGGCTCATTACCCGCCGGTCCATCCCGCCGGAGCCTCCTGAGTCGTAACAGCGGATCATCACTGCCGACCTCGACGCAGTGCGGCTGGAGTATTAGGCCGCGGAGCGTCCACCTGCTTGCCGGTGGGCTGATTGTGGCGGGTGCATCCACTTGGGCTTCCGCAGCCCCGAACTGTGCGATGGAGGGCAAGCCGTAGAGCGCCGATCGGTGCGAGCTCAGCGAGATGGTCGAGTGGCATGGGGCGCCCATCACCCAGCTGAAGTTGTCGCATGCAGGTGCCGGGCTGCCCGGGGCGGGTCGGCGAGGTGCGACTGCAACCAGAACTGCAATTACAGAACGACGAAGGCCCGGGCCGCTGTTGCGGTCCGGGCCTTCGATCGAGGCGGAGGATACGAGATTCGAACTCGTGAGGGGTTGCCCCCAACACGCTTTCCAAGCGTGCGCCCTAGGCCTCTAGGCGAATCCTCCGTGGGAGAGCTTAGTACATGTTGAGGGGTGGTTGCGACCACGGTCTCGCAGGTGGGTGGCGGGGGTGGCCTGCGGATCGGAGATCGGGGTGGGTGGGGGGAGTGGGGGCCGGGATCCGCTACTCTTGGGGCAGCCCCTCGTGTGGCGTCATCTCTCTGAACCCCCCCAGGGCCGGAAGGCAGCAAGGGTAGGAGGGCTCTGGCGGGTGCGCGAGGGGTCCTTGCGTTTCCGGGGGCGTGGTGGGTGGGGGAGCCACGTTTGTCCGTTGGTCCCGATATCGTCGGTGGCGTGTCCCTAGCCCTGTACCGCCGCTACCGCCCCGAGACCTTCGCGGAGGTCATCGGGCAGGAGCACGTGACCGTCCCGCTCCAGCAGGCCCTGCGAAACAACCGGGTCAACCATGCGTACCTGTTCAGCGGGCCGCGGGGGTGTGGAAAGACGACCAGTGCCCGCATCCTGGCCCGCTGCCTGAACTGTGAGCAGGGGCCGACCCCCGAGCCGTGCGGGGAGTGTCAGTCGTGTCGTGATCTGGCGACCGGCGGGCCGGGGTCGATCGATGTGATCGAGATCGACGCGGCGTCGCACGGTGGTGTGGACGACGCGCGTGAGCTGCGGGAGCGGGCGTTCTTCGCGCCGGTGCACAGCCGCTACAAGATTTTCATCCTGGACGAGGCGCACATGGTGACCTCGGCCGGCTTCAACGCGCTGCTGAAGGTGGTGGAGGAGCCGCCGGAGCACCTGAAGTTCATCTTCGCCACCACCGAGCCGGAGAAGGTGATCGGGACGATCCGGTCCCGCACCCACCACTACCCGTTCCGGCTGGTGCCTCCCGGCACGCTGCGCGACTACCTGGCACAGGTGTGCGGGCGCGAGGGCATTCAGGTCGAGGACTCGGTGTTCCCGTTGGTGGTGCGGGCCGGCGCCGGGTCGGTGCGTGACTCGATGTCGGTGATGGACCAGCTGCTGGCGGGTGCCGGCGAGGCTGGCGTGACGTACCAGATGGCGACCGCGCTGCTCGGGTACACCGACTCCTCGCTGCTGGACGAGGTGGTGGACGCGTTCGCGGCGCAGGACGGCGCGACGGTGTTCCAGGTGGTCGACCGGGTGGTCGAGGGCGGGCACGACCCGCGGCGTTTCGTCACGGACCTGCTGGAGCGGCTGCGCGACCTGGTGATCCTGGCCACAGTGCCGGACGCGGGGGAGAAGGGCCTGATCGACGCCCCGGCCGACCGGGTCGCGGTGATGCAGGCGCAGGCCGACCGCTTCGGCCGGGCCGAGCTGAGCCGTGCCGCCGACCTGGTCAACACCGGCCTGACGGAGATGCGCGGCAACGCCGCCCCCCGGCTGCAGCTGGAGCTGATCTGCGCCCGGGTGATGCTGCCCGGCGCGTACGGGGACGAGCTGTCGACGCAGGCCCGGCTGGACAAGCTGGAGCGCCGGGCCGCCACCGGCGGGTTCGCCGCACCGATGGCGTTCCAGCCCGCGCCGGTGGAGACGCCGGTGCAGCAGCCGGTCGTCCCGCAGGCCCAGCCTCCCGTGCAACCGGTGCCGGCCCCCGTGCAGCAGGCCCCGGCACCGGCTGCCGCCCCCGCTCCCGCATCGTCGGGCCCGGCGCCGGGCGCCTGGCCGATCCCGCGCAGCTTCCCCTCGGCGGACCAGACCCCGCCGCCCGCCCCGACCCCGCAGCCGCAGGCCCAGCAGGCGCAGCCGGTCCAGCAGCCCCCGCAAGCACAGCCGCAGCCGCCGCAGGCCCCGGCCCCGCAGCCGGCCGCCGCGCCGCCCACCGGCCAGCCCACGGCGGCCGCGCAGCAGGGCGCGGCGCAGATCCGGCAGATGTGGCCGCAGATCCTGGAGGCGGTGAAGAACCGCCGCCGGTTCACCTGGATCCTGCTCAGCCAGAACGGCCAGGTGGCGGGCTTCGACGGCAGCACGCTGCAGGTGTCGTTCGTGAACGCGGGCGCCCGGGACAGCTTCGTCGGCAGCCACAGCGACGAGGTGCTGCGGCAGGCGCTGACGGACGCGCTGGGCGTGGACTGGCGGGTCGAGTGCATCGTCGACCCGTCCGGTGGCACTTCCTCGCCGTCCGGACAGTCCGCATCGGCCTCGTACGCGCCCCCGGCCCCGCCGGCCGGTGGCGGCTGGGGCGCCCCGGCGCGGGCCCCGCAGCCCGCCGCGCCCGCTCCGGCCCCGCAGCCGTCGGCACCTGTCGCGCCGCCCGTCCAGCAGGCCCCGGTCGCCCCGGCGGCACCGGCTCCGCAGCCGTCGGCGCCCACGCCGCCCGCCGCGGCGCCGTCCGCGCCGCCCGCTCCGCCGGTGCAGGCCGCGCCTGCGGTCGCGCCGGAGGACGACATCCCGGAGGAGGACGACCCGGACCTGAACGAGGAGGCGTTCTCGGCGCGAGACCTGATCGTCCGCGAGCTGGGGGCGACGGTGCTGGAGGAGATCCACCACCGTCCGGGCTGAGTCGTCGCCGGTGGCGGCCTTGCGGAACTGACGTGGGGCCGACGGGCGGCCGCGTAGGCTCGGGGGCAGGTGCCGGCGCGGGTGCTTGCGGTGGTTCGCGTCGGCCGTGTGAGTGCCGATGGATCGAGGAGAGTGCCGTGTTCCCTGGTGGCCAGCCGAACATGCAGCAGTTGCTGAAGCAGGCGCAGAAGATGCAGGAGGAGCTCGGCCGGGCTCAGAAGGAGCTCGCCGAGACCGTGGTCCGCGGCTCCGCGGGCGGCGGTCTGGTGGAGGTCACGGTGACGGGCGCCGGCGAGCTGACGTCGGTGACCATCTCCCCGGAGGCGGTCGACCCGGAGGACACCGAGACCCTGGGCGACCTGGTGCTGGCCGCGGTGCGCGACGCCAACGCGGCGGCGCAGAAGCTCCAGGCGGAGCGGATGGGCCCGCTGGCCCAGGGCCTGGGCGGCGCGGGCATCCCGGGCCTCCCGTTCTGAACGCCCACAGCAACTGGGCCGCCCACGGCAACTGGGCCGCCCACGGCAACTGGGCCGCGCACAGCAACTGAACTGCACGCGGTGACCGCGCACAGCAGCCGAGACGCACGTGGCAGCCGAGCCGCGCACAGCCGCCGAGCGGCACGTGGCAGCCGAGCCGCACAAGGCAGCCGAGCCGCACAAAGCGGCCGAGCCGCCCGCGGCCCTGCCGCGCGTGACACCGAGCAACGCTGAACAACTCTGAGCAGTGGCCCGGCAGTTCCTGAACGCTTGCTGGCAATGAGTTGTGTGATTTATGAGCCAGTAGGGCGTCGGGCGGTGTGTCCGGCGCCCGATTCGTTGGATGATGGCACCGGAGTGCGAACCCCGGTCGAAGGAAGGCGTGGCGGTGTACGAGGGCGTGGTGCAGGACCTGATCGACGAGCTGGGCAGGCTGCCCGGAGTCGGTCCGAAGAGCGCCCAGCGGATCGCCTTCCACATCCTGCAGTCCGATCCGGTGGACGTGCGGCGGCTGGCGTATGCGCTGCAGCAGGTGAAGGAGAAGGTGCGGTTCTGCGTGGTCTGCGGCAACGTCGCGGAGTCCGAGCAGTGCCGGGTCTGCCTGGATCCGCGTCGCGACCTCGCGGTGATCTGCGTGGTGGAGGAGCCCAAGGACGTGGTGGCGATCGAGCGGACGCGTGAGTTCCGCGGCCGATACCACGTGCTGGGCGGGGCGATCAGCCCGATCGAGGGGGTCGGCCCGGACGATCTGCGGATCCGTGAGCTGATGACCAGGCTCGCGGACGGCACGGTCACCGAGCTGATCCTGGCCACCGACCCCAATCTGGAGGGGGAGGCGACCGCGACCTACCTGGCCCGGCTGTGCAAGCCGATGGGCCTCAAGGTCACCCGGCTGGCGAGCGGACTGCCCGTCGGCGGGGACTTGGAGTACGCCGACGAGGTCACCCTCGGCCGGGCGTTCGAAGGGAGACGACTGCTCGATGTCTGACCGAACCGACACCGCTGACCGAACCCACCCGTCGGACCCGTCCCGGCTGCTGGGCCGGACCGAGGCCCCGGACGACTTCGCGGTGCAGATCGCGGACTCGGTGGAGAGCTTCGTGCTGGCCGTCACCGAGGTCGCCAAGGGCGACGAGCCGGGCAGTGCGATCTCGCTGCTGCTGCTGGAGGTGTCGCAGCTGCTGCTGGCCGGCGGTCGGCTGGGCGCCATCGAGGACGTGCTGCCGGAGGACCGCTTCGAGCCGGACGCCGGCCCGGAGCCGGACGGGGTGGAGCTGCGCGAGCGGCTCGCCGAGCTGCTGGCGCCGATCGACGTCTACCACGAGGTGTTCGACCCGTACGGCCCGCCGGAGAAGCCGAGCGCGTTCCGGATCTCGGACGACCTGGCGGGGGTGGTCAGCGAGCTGCGGCACGGCCTGACGCACTACCGCGAGGGCCGGGTGTCGGAGGCGCTGTGGTGGTGGCAGTTCTCGTACCTGTCCAACTGGGGTTCGACCTGCACGGCGGTGCTGCGGGCGCTGCAGTCGCTGATCGCGCACGTCCGGCTGGACTCGCCGCTGGGTGCGGTGCCGGACGGGGCGGACACCGACGACGACGGGCTGACGGACGAGCAGCTGGAGCAGCAGGCGGGCGACCTGATGGCGGCCGAGCTCGGTCTGTAGCCGCACACCGGGCGCGGCAGCGCCCGACGGGGGAGTGTGACGCACCAGTCACCCGTGGGCCGGAGGAGAAGATTCCGGACGCGGAGACGGTGCGTGGGCGGCGATTCTTCGGATCGGGTGGCCGGAGCCCGCAGACCTGACGGTCCGCGGTGATCAGAGTTCGATATTCGTATCTCACGATGTGGAAGACGTCGGTCGGGACATCCCTGCTCGTTAGACTGGCGGCGACCTACCACCCCAAGTCGAGGAGCCCCCGTGGGCCTTGTCGTGCAGAAGTACGGCGGCTCATCCGTCGCGGATGCCGAAGGCATCAAGCGCGTCGCCCGCCGAATCGTGGACACCCGGAAGGCCGGCCATGAGGTCGTCGTCGTGGTCTCCGCGATGGGTGACACCACGGACGAGCTCATCGAACTCGCGGAACAGGTGACGCCTATTCCGTCCGGCCGTGAGTTCGACATGCTGCTGACCGCCGGAGAGCGCATCTCCATGGCGCTGCTGGCGATGGCGATCAAAACGCTGGGCTTCGACGCCCAGTCGTTCACCGGCAGCCAGGCCGGTGTGATCACCGACGCGACGCACAACAAGGCGCGGATCATCGACGTGACGCCGGGTCGGATCCGCAACGCCCTGGACGAGGGCAACGTCGCGATCGTGGCCGGCTTCCAGGGTGTCTCGCAGGTCTCCAAGGACATCACCACGCTGGGCCGCGGCGGCTCCGACACCACTGCGGTGGCGCTGGCGGCCGCGCTGGGCGCCGAGGTGTGCGAGATCTACACCGACGTGGACGGCGTGTTCACCGCCGACCCGCGGGTGGTCAAGAAGGCCCGGAAGATCGACTGGATCGCCTTCGAGGACATGCTGGAGCTGGCCTCGTCCGGCTCCAAGGTGCTGCTCGACCGCTGTGTGGAGTACGCCCGGCGCTACAACATCCCGATTCACGTACGATCCTCGTTCTCCGGTCTGCCGGGGACTATCGTCAGCGGCACCAACCCGAACCAGCCCGAAGGGGGCGAGATGGAGCAGGCCATCATCTCCGGAGTCGCCCACGACACGTCGGAGGCCAAGGTCACCGTCGTCGGCGTGCCGGACAAGCCGGGCGAGGCGGCCCGGATCTTCCGCGCCATCGCGGACGCCGAGGTCAACATCGACATGGTGGTGCAGAACGTCTCCGCCGCCGCCACCGGCCTCACCGACATCTCCTTCACCCTGCCCAGCACCGAGGGCCAGAAGGCCATCGACGCGCTGAACCGGGTCAAGGCGGGCATCGGCTACGAGTCGCTGCGCTACGACGACGCGATCGGCAAGATCTCGCTGGTCGGCGCCGGCATGCGCTCCAACCCGGGCGTCACCGCGACGTTCTTCGAGGCGCTGTCCGAGGCGGGCGTGAACATCGAGCTGATCTCCACCTCGGAGATCCGGATCTCGGTGGTCACCCGCGCCGAGGACGTGCCGGAGGCGGTCCGCGCCGTGCACACCGCCTTCGGGCTGGACAGCTCCGGCGACGAGGCGGTCGTCTACGGCGGCACCGGCCGCTGACCCCCGACAGGATCCCCCGCGCACAGCGCAGAGGTTGTGTGCGGGACGGGTGAAGCGGACCCTGATCGTCCGCCGGGTCTGCCAGAATCCCCCTTCGGAGCGACGTGCTCCGGAGGGGATTCCCGCTCTGCGGAAGAACTCCCCCGACGTGGGGCAACCAGGACAGGGGATCGGGTGTCCAACCAGCGTGATGAACGTGACAGGGGCGGCGGTGGCGATCACCCTGCCCGGGGCGGCCCGGCGGGCCGGTAGTCGGATGGGCTTTGCTGCGGCGGCAGCGGACGCGACCGGGGCCAGCGTCGACCAGCTCACCGACACCTACCGGGCCCACTACCGTTCCCTGCTGCGGCTCGCCGCACTGCTGCTGGACGACATGTCCTCCTGCGAGGACGTCGTGCAGGAGGCGTTCATCCGGGTGCACGCCGCCCGGCGTCGGGTCCGTGACCCCGAGAAGACCCTGGCGTACCTGCGGCAGACCGTGGTCAACCTGTCCCGCTCCACGCTGCGCCGCCGGCTGCTCGGCCTGCGCCTGCTGCCCAAGCCGATGCCTGACATGGCCAGTGCAGAAGAGGGGGCATACGATGCGCTGGAGCGCGATGCACTGAAGGCCGCGCTACGGGGGTTGCAACGCCGTCAGCGGGAGGTGCTGGTGCTGCGCTACTACGCCGATCTGACGGAGGCACAGGTCGCGGAGGTGCTCGGCATCTCCATCGGCTCGGTCAAGGCCTACGGGTCGCGCGGACTGGCCGCCCTGCGGGTGCGGCTGGGGACCGACGATGACTGACCAGCACCGACCCCACCCGCTCGGCGAACTGACCGAGGATCAGCTCCGCGACCTGCTGCACCGCGCCGTCGCCGACGTCCAGCCCGAACCCGGGGCGCTGCCCCGGCTGCGCACCGCGGTGCCCCGCCGCCGGGCCGCCCGGCGGCGCGCCCTGGGCGGCGCGGCGGTGCTGGCCGCCGCCGTCGCCGTGCTGCCCGTGGTGCACGCCGCCCAGCCGTTCCACCTGTCCGGCGACCCCACCGGCGGTCAGGCCGCGCCCGACGGCCACGCGGTCGGCCCGGGCAACTCCGCGGCCGCCCCGGGCGTCCCGCACAGCGCCGCCACCGCGACCGTCGCCGGGCGCGACGGCACCGGCCCCGAGGCCTCCGTCGGCCCGAGCGCCGACAGCAGCCCGGGCGCCTCGCCCGCCGCCGTGCCGCAGTGCACCCGCGCCGACCTCGGCCGGGCCCAGGCCCAGCAGGGCGACGCCGCCCCGGCCGACGGCCGGATCTACGGCTCGTTCCGGCTCACCAACATCGCCGGCCACCCGTGCCGGGCCACCGACCCGGGCACCCTCCAACTCGGCTCCGGCGCCGTCGGCGTCCGCCTGACCGCCCACACCGTCGGCGACCAGGCCGGCGGGCTGCCCGACCCGGCCGGGCTGCCGCACGAGCTGCTGCTCGGGCCCGGAGCCTCCTTCCTGGTCCGGTTCGCCTGGGTGCCCACCCACTGCGCCACCCCCTCGCCGTCCCCCACCGCCACCGGCCTGCCGCCCGCCGTCGGCACCGCCGAACTTCCCGCCGCCGCCGCCGTCGACGGCCCGGCCGGCAGCGCCCCCGCGATCGCCGCGGTCGCCGACTCCAGCCCCACCGCCGAGCCCACCCCCGCCGTCCCCCCGGCGGCCGCCACCTTCGCGCTCGGCTACGCCCTCGACCCGAACGCCGGGCCCGTCGCCACCACCGTCCTCCCCGCCGGCTGCGGCGGCACGGTCTACCACACCGCCCCCGAACCGGCCCCCGCCACCGGCAGCGGCCCGACCCCGTCGCCGAGCGCCACCCCCTGAGCGGCGGTCAGGCCTGACGGGTCGGCAGCACCACCACGTGGCGCAGGTTGACGTGCCGCGGGCGGCCGACGACGTACCCGACCAGGTCGGCGACGTCGGCGGGGGAGAGCGCGCCGATCGCGTCGAACATCGCGCCGAGCTGGCCGTCCGGGCCGAGCGCGGGGTTGTCGATGTGGCTGCCCAGCTCGGTGTCGGTCAGCCCGGGCTCGACGGTGGTGACCCGCACGTCGCGCGGGCCGTACTCGGAGCGCAGCGCCGCCGACAGCTGGGTGACGGCGGCCTTGGTGGCGCCGTACACCGCGTAGTTCGGGAACACCACGTGGGCGCCGATCGAGGAGACGTTCAGCAGGTCGGCGGTGGCCCCGGCGGCCGCGGTGGCCACCAGGTCCGGGCCGAAGGCGCGGACGACGTGCAGCACGCCCGTCAGGTTGGTGTCGATCATGCGGGTCCACTCGTCGATCCGGCCGTCGTCCACCGGGTTGGGCAGCATCACGCCGGCCGCGTTCACCACCAGGTCCACCCGGCCGAGGGCGGTGTGCACCTGCTGCCGGGCGGCGTCCACCGAGGCCGGGTCGGTGACGTCGGCGGGCACCGCCAGCGCGTTCGGGCCGAGTTCGGCGGCCAGCCGCTCCAGGCGGTCCTTGCGGCGGGCGAGCAGCGCCACCCGGGCGCCGTCCGCGACGAGCTGCCGGGCGACGGCCTCGCCGATGCCGCTGGCCGCGCCGGTGACGACGGCGGTCCGGCCGTTCGGGGTCGGGTGTGCCATGGGATCCACGCTCCTGTCGGGTCTGCTGCGGTGACGTCCACGAGTCTCGGCGCCCGCCGTCCGCCGACCCAGGGGCGGGCTTTTCCTGGGTCTGCGAGAACCACCTTCGGGTCCGGCCGCCCGACGTATCGTCAGGGCATGAGCGAAGTGGGGGAGTTCCTGCGCCTGCGCCGGGCCCGGATCCGGCCGTCCGACGTCGGACTGCCGGAGTTCGGTCGGCGGCGCCGGGTGCCGGGGCTGCGCCGCGAGGAGGTCGCGCAGCTCGCCGGGGTGAGCGTCGACTACTACGTGCGGCTCGAACAGGGCCGCGGCGACGGCGTCTCGGCGGAGGTGCTGGACGCGGTGGCCCGGGTGCTGCGCCTGGACCGGACCGAGCGGCAGCACCTGCACGACCTGGCCCGGCCGCCGCGCGAGGCCGCCCGGCGCAGCCCGCGGCAGCTGCGGGGCGGTCTGCGGCTGGTGCTGGACGCGCTGGACGCGCCCGCGTTCGTGCTCGGCCGGTGCCTGGACGTGGTGGCCTGGAACGCGCCGGGCGACGCCGTGATGGGGTTCTCCGCGATGCCTCCCGGGCAGTGCAACGTGGCCCGGCACGCGTTCCTGTCGGCGGCCGGGCGCCGGCTCTACCCCGAGTTCGAGCGGGTCGCCGCCGAGACCGCGGCGTTCCTGCGGGTGGACGCCGCCCGGCACCCGGACGACCCGGAGCTGGCGGCGCTGCTCGCCGACCTCGCCGCCGACCCGCTGTTCGCCGAGCTGTGGGCGCGGCACGGCGTCCGGGAGAAGACCAGCGGCCGCAAGCTGCTGCTGCACCCGCGGGTGGGCGAGCTGGACGTCGGCTACGAGACGCTCACCCCGCCCGGCGAGAGCGGGCTGCAGCTGGTCGTCTACACCGCGGAGCCCGGCTCGCCCACCGCCGAGCGGCTGGCGCTGCTGGCGGACGCCGCCCGGCTCTGAGCCGGAGCGTCAGATGCCGAGCGACTCGGCGCGGGCCTCGGCGCGCAGCAGCAGGGCGTGCACCTCGGCCTGCCGGCGGCCCGGGCGGTCGTTCCACAGGTCGGGCGAGGCGGCCGGTCGGCCGGTGGCGTGCAGCACCTCCATGACCTGGGTGCGGGCCCGGCGCACCGTGTACGCGGTGCCGTAGCCGTGCGCGAGGACGGCGGTCTGCGCGCCGAGCAGGCAGACCCGGCCGGCCGCGTCCCACATCGCGCCCTGGATCCAGCCGGCCTCGGCGAGGTAGCGGGAGGTCAGCCGCAGGTGCCCGGCGACGGTGATCGCCACCGGGCGGGCGGGGCGGCGGACCAGCCGGTCCAGCAGGGTGCGGCGCGGCAGCGGGTACCCGAAGTTCCAGGCCTGTCGGGCGGAGCCGTACGGCCCGCCGTCCAGGTCGGGCTCCACCGCGGGCTGCGCGGGCAGCGGGAGCAGCGGCAGCCGCTCGGGGGCGGGGAGCCCGGCCAGGTACTGCTCGATCTCCTCGACCAGGCCGAGGTGCTGGGCGAGGACGGGCAGGTCGAGCCGGTCGAGCCGGTCGAACGGCGGCGCGGACGCGGGCATGGCACAACTCCTCCGGTCGGTATGTCGTATTTGTACCTCTTCCGCTGATCGTCCGTCGGTCGCCGCACCGCAGCCGTTCCGTGTCCTCATCGTTCGTCGCCACCGTTCCGTTCACCGCCCGGAATCGGGTTGGATGAGGGTATGAACGAGCAGACGAATGTCGTTCCGGCGTGGGAGCAGCGGTTCCGGGCAGCGCGGGTCTCGCTGCCCGACTGGGCGGACGAGGCACCGGAGCGGGCGCTGTACGTGTCCAACGCGACCGGCACCTACGAGGTGTACGCGTGGGACCGCGCCACCGACGAGCACCGCCGGGTCACCGACCGCCCCAATGGCACCACCGACGCCGAGCTCAGCCCGGACGGCGAGTGGATCTGGTGGTTCGACGACACCGACGGCGACGAGTTCGGCGTCTGGCGCCGCCAGCCGTTCGCCGGCGGCCCCGACCAGGAGGCCGTGCCCGGCGTCCCCGCCGCCTACGAGGCGGGCCTGGCGTTCGGCCGCGACGGCACCGTGGTGGTCGGCACCTCCACCGACGACGAGGGCACCACCCTGTACCTGCGCCGCCCCGGCGCCACCGAGCCCGAGGTGGTCTACCACCACGCCGAGTACGGCGGCGTCGGCGACCTGTCCCACGACAGCTCCCTGCTGGCCGTCGACCACACCGAGCACGGCGACGCCATGCACGGGGCGATCCGGGTGCTGCGGCTGTCCGACGGCGCCACCGTCGCCCAGCTCGACGAGGTCACCGGCCGCGCCGAGCCGCGCGGCGTGTCCTGCCTCGGCTTCGCGCCCGCCGCCGGCGACACCCGGCTGCTGGTCGCCCACCAGCGCACCGGCCGCTGGGAGCCGATGCTGTGGGACGTCGCCACCGGCACCGAGACCGAACTGGCCCTCCGCGACGAGCAGGGCCGCCCGTTCCCCGGCGACCTGTCCGCGCAGTGGCGGCCCGACGCCCGCTCGCTGCTGATCGAGCACGAGTACGAGGCCCGCTCCGAACTGTTCTCGTACCAGTTGGAGACCGGCGAGCTGACCCGGCTGGACACCCCGCGCGGCACCGTCGCCGGGGCCACCGCCCGCCCCGACGGCACGGTCGAGTTCCTGTGGTCCTCGGCCGCCGAGCCGTCCGCGGTGCGCTCCACCGCCGGCACCGTGGTGCTGCGCGCGCCCGGCCCGGTGCCGCCGGCCTCGGTCCCGGTCGAGGACGTCTGGGTGGACGGCCCCGGCGGCCGGGTGCACGCCCTGGTGCAGCGCCCCACCGGCGAAGGCCCGTACCCGACGGTGTTCGAGGTGCACGGCGGCCCCACCCACCACGACAGCGACTCCTTCGCGGCCGGCCCCGCCGCCTGGCTCGACCACGGCTTCGCGGTGGTCCGGGTCAACTACCGCGGCTCCACCGGCTACGGCCAGGCCTGGACCGACGCGCTCACCGAACGCGTCGGCCTGATCGAGCTGGAGGACATCGCCGCGGTCCGCGACTGGGCGGTCGCCTCCGGCCTGGCCGACGCCGACCGGCTGGTGCTGTCCGGCGGCTCCTGGGGCGGCTACCTGACCCTGCTCGGCCTCGGCACCCAGCCCGACCTGTGGACCCTCGGCCTGGCCGCTGTCCCGGTCGCCGACTACCTCACCGCGTACGCGGACGAGATGGAGGCACTGAAGTCGCTGGACCGGACGCTGTTCGGCGGCACCCCCGAGGAGGTCCCCGAGCGCTGGCACGCCTCCTCGCCGCTGTCGTACGTCGAGCAGGTCAAGGCCCCGGTCTACATCAGCGCCGGCGTCAACGACCCGCGCTGCCCGATCCGGCAGATCGACAACTACGTCCAGCGGCTGGCGGAGCTCGGCAAGGTCCACGAGGTGTACCGCTACGATGCCGGGCACGGTTCGCTGGTCGTCGACGAGCGGATCAAGCAGCTTCGTCTGGAGATCGACTTCGTCCGGCGACACCTGGCCCCCGGCACCGTCCGGTGACCCGGTAGACCCGGTCGGCTGGGGGGACAACCGATGGGTGGACGCGCCGCGCTGGCCGTCGCCGCGGTCGGCGCGATCGTGCTGACCGCGGCCGGCTGCTCGACGAACAGTCAGAAGTACGACTGCGTGGAGGCCGCCGCGCCCGCGCGCGCGGACACCGGCATCGACCTGCACGTCCTCGCCAAGGGGAAGAGCGGCAGCCGCAGCTCCAAGGGCTCCAGCGGCTCCAAGGGGTCGAGCGGCTCCAGCGGGTCCGGCGGGTCCGGCGTCTCGCCCCACACGGGCGGCGGCGGCACCCGAGTGGTCCACCACCACTACCACCACCGGCCGGGCTCCACCCGCAGCGACGACTACGTCGACGAGTGCGGCAACCCGTCGCCCGCACCGGGCTCGGGCTTCGGCGACTTCGACCCCGGCGGCTGCGCCGGGGCGAACCGGCTGCCCGCCGCGACCCCCGTCACCGGCTCGCCCTCGGCGTCGGCCGGGGCGGCGTCGCCGAGCGCCGCCGCCCCGCCGGCGCCCTGCCCGAGCGCCTCGCCGTCCGGGAGCGCCGCGGCCTCGCCGTCCGCCCTCCCGTCGGCGAAGGCGACGCCGTCCGCCTCGCGGTCCGGGACGCGCTGACGCTCCGGGAGAGCGGTGGGAGGTCAGTCCAGGGCCGGGTCCAGTCCGAGGGCCCGGTCCTGGGCGGCCTCGGCCTCGCGGCGCACCAGCCGGAACCACATGAAGACCACGAACCCGGCGAAGACGAACCACTCCAACGTGTAGCCCAGGTTCTGGAACGCCCGCAGGCTCAGCCCGTCGCCGCCCTGCGGCTGCACCGTCGGCACCGCCGTCAGCCCCGCCGGGACGTCGTCGGCCGCCACCCAGCCGTCGTACACCGGGTACGGCAGCACGTTCACCAGCGTCGCCGGGCTGATCGTGCCCAGCTGCCCGGCCGGCAGGCCGCCCGCCACCGCGCCGCCGCTGCCGCTGTTCTCCGGGGCCTGCAGCCGGCCGGTGACGCTGACCTGCCCGGACGGCACCTCCGGCGCCGCCCCCGGGGAGCCCGCCACCCAGCCGCGCACCACGGGCACCGCCGGGCCGCCGTCGGTGCGCAGCGGCGTGAGCACGTAGTAGCCCGAGCGGCCGTCCACCGTGCGGTTCGGCACCAGCAGCTGGTGCGCGGCGTCGTACGAGCCCGTGAAGCTCACCGTCCGGCCCAGGGTGTCGGTGCCGACCTTCGCCGCGGTGTCCGGCAGGATCTCGGAAAGCGGGCGGGCCCGGCTCTCGGCGGAGACCGCCTTGTTGATCTCCTGGTGCGTCGACACCCGGCTCTCGAACCGGCCCAACTGCCAGGAGCCGAGCATCAGGCAGACCCCGATCGCCGCCACCGCGACCACCGTGCCGACAAGCCAACGCGGGCTGAACAGGAACCGGTACACCCCACCACGGTAACCATTCCTGACATCGCCCCCGACCGCCGGGTGCGCCCGTCGTAGGGTGGCGCGGTGACCGTGCTCATCGCCCCGCTGGCCGCCGACCATCTCCACGCCCGCTCCGAGGCCCTCGCCGACCTGCTGCTGGACGCCGTGGACGACGGCGCCTCGGTCGGCTTCCTGGCCGGCACCGGCCGCGACGAGGCGGCCGCCTGGTGGCGGACCCTGCACCCGTCCGTCGCCGACGGCAGCCGACTGCTGTGGACGGCGTCCGGCCCCGACGGCCGCCTGCTGGGCACCGTGGCCCTGGTCCGCGAGACCCGGCCGAACGGCACGCACCGCGCCGAGGTCTCCAAGCTGCTGGTGCACCGCGACGCCCGCGGCGCGGGCCTGGGGCGGCGGCTGCTGACCACCGCAGAGCAGGCCGCCCGGGACGCCGGCGCCACCCTGCTGCTGCTCGACACCCAGACCGGCAGCGCCGCCGAACACCTCTACCGCGGCGCCGGCTGGACGGCCTTCGGCACCGTCCCCGGCCATGCCGCCACTCCGGACGGGGTCCTCGCCGACACCACCTACTACTACAAGCAGCTCATCGGCTGACTGGCCGCTGCCTGCTCAGACGGAGCTGTCCGGCCGGAGGAACTCGGGCTGGTCCAGCAGCCGCAGCCAGCTGCCGTCCGGCTGCTGCCGCACCACCTGGGCGCGGGCCCCGGCGCCGTCCTTCGGCGGCGTGGCGGTCAGCGCGATGCCGTCCGCGGCCAGCGTCGGCAGCGGCGGCTCCGGGGTGAACCGCGGACGGTTCGTCAGCACCCGCTCCCACAGCGCCCGGATCGCCTCCCGGCCGACCGTGAGCTGCCCCGGCGGGTACGCCACCACGGCGTGCTCCTCGTACAGCGCGGCGACCCCGGCGGCGTCGCCCGCGTTGGAGCGCTCCACGAACAGCCGGGTCAGGTCCTCCGGGCGCATCGCCTTCTCGTACTCGCTCATCACGGCCTCCTCATCGTCGTCGTGCCTCCAGCTTTCCGTGGGCCCTACCAGAAGTCCAACAGCTTGTTCTGTTCAGAACTAGAATCTGTGGTTATGGAACTCAGGCAGCTGGAGTACTTCCTTGCCGTCGCCGAGGAGCGCAACTTCACCCGCGCCGCCGAGCGGGTGCACATCAGCCAGTCCGGGGTCAGCGCCCAGATCCGGCAGCTGGAACGCGAACTCGGCGCCGAACTCTTCGACCGCTCGACCCGCACCGTCACCCTCACCGTGGCCGGCAAGGCCGCCCTCGAACACGCCCGGCAGGCGGTGGCCGCCGCCCGCGCCGTCGGCCAGGCGGTCGGCGAGGTCAGCGACCTGATCCGCGGCAGCCTCACCGTCGGCATGGTGGCCGGCTGCACCCTCACCCCGCTCTTCGACGGCCTGGCCGCCTTCCACCGCGCCCATCCCGGCGTCGAACTCGCCCTGCTGGAGGACGACTCCGACCACCTCGCCGACGCCGTCCGCACCGGCGCCCTCGACCTCGCACTGATCGGCTGCGCCGGCACCGCCCCCGACGGCCTGGACGCGCACACCCTGATCCGCGAACCCCTGGTCGCCGCCGTCCCGCCCGGCCACCCGCTCGCCCGGCCCGCCGTCACCCTCGCCGAACTGCTCGCCCACCCGCTGATCTGCCTGCCGCCCGGCACCGGCGTCCGCACCGTCCTCGACCGCGACTGCGCCGCCGCCGGACTCGCCCCGCGGATCGCCCTGCAGGCCTCCGCCGCCTCCGCGATCGCCGACCTCGCCGCCCGCGGCCTCGGCGTCGCCGTGCTCAGCCGCTCCATGGCCGAGGCCTTCCCCGCCCTGGTGCCGGTCGCCGTCACCGACCTCACCACCCCGGGCCTGCTCGCCCTGGTCTCCCGCCCCGGCCCCGCCCCCGCGCTGCGCGCGCTGCTCACCGAACTGCGCCGGGCGTTCAGCGGCTGAACGCCCGGCTCCAGGCCGTTGAACGCCCGGCGGGGGTCGGTCAGTTCACGAACGCCAGCTCGTGCGGCGTCCCGTTGAACCGCAGGCCGCCGTCCTCCGTCACCGTCACGATGTCCTCGATCCGGACGCCGAACCGGCCCGGCAGGTAGACGCCCGGCTCGATGGAGAAGCACATCCCCGGCACCAGCGGCCGGGTCTCGCCCTCGATCATGTACGGCGGCTCGTGCGTGGTCAGGCCGATGCCGTGGCCGGTGCGGTGGATGAAGTACTCGCCGTACCCGCCCTCGGTGATCACCGCCCGGGCCACCCGGTCGATCTCCTGGCACGTCACCCCCGGCGCCACCGCGTCGAACGCGGCCTGCTGGGCCCGCCGCACCAGGTCGTGCACCTCCTGCACCTCCTTGGGCGGCTCGATGCCGACGAACACCGTGCGGGTGGTGTCCGAGCCGTAGCCGTCCTTCAGCCCGCCGAAGTCCAGCACCACCGTGTCACCGCGCTGGATCACCCGGTCCCCGGCCTCGTGGTGCGGGTTCGCCCCGTTCGGACCGGAACCCACCACCGTGAAGTCCACCTGGCTGTGCCCGTGCTCGATCAGCAGCGCCGCCAGGTCCGCGGCCACCTCCCGCTCGGTGCGGCCCGCGAACGGCACGCCCAGGATCGCCCCGTACGTCAGGTCCGCCGCCGCGCCCGCCGCCGCCAACCGGGCCAGCTCGTCCGGCTCCTTCACCGCCCGCAGCATCGGCAGCACCGACGTCAACGAGGCGTACGAGGTGCCCGGTAGCGTCTCCTGGAAGCCCAGCAGGTGCATCGCCCAGGCGTTGTCGGAGATCCCGTACCGGCCAGCCGGGTCCAGATTCGGCGCCAGCACCGCGTACGGGTCCTGGCCGTCGATCCAATCGGCCATCCGGACCGCCTCCGCACCCGCCGCGCGCTCCGCGTCCGGGCGCTCCAGCTTCGGCACCAGCAGCACCGGCTCGGCGCCCGGCGCGACCACCAGCGCGGTCAGCCGCTCGGTGCCCACCGGGAGATAGCCCGTCAGATACGTCAGATCGGGACCGGGCGTGACGACCAGTCCGGCCAGTCCCGCATCGGCGGCGGCCGTCGCGGCACGGGCCATCCGGGCCTGGAAATCGGCCGTGGTGAACGGCTCGGGCATCAGGATCCCCTCCCTCGGGGTCAGCGGCCGGCGGCCGCGTAGTGACGCAGGAACAGCGCCTCGACCAGGGCCATGTGCTCGATCTCGCCCGGGTCGACGCTCTCATTGGGCGCGTGGATCAGCGAACGGGGCTCCTCCACACCCATCAGGATGATCTCCGACTCCGGGTACTGCGCGGCAAGAGCGCTGCACAGCGGAATCGAACCGCCCTGCCCGAGGAACGACAGCGGCCGGCCGTACGCCTCCCGCGCCGCCAGGTCCAACGCCGCGTACGCCTTCCCGTCCGTCGCCGCCCGGAACGGCGAACCCTTCGCCTCCGGCTCCACCTCCACCCGCGCACCCCACGGCGCGGCCGCCACCAGATGCGCCGTCAACGCCCGCTGCGCCGCCTCCGGATCCATCCCCGGCGGCACCCGCAGACTCACCCGCGCCCGGGCCTCCGCCGGCACCGCCGACGCCGAACCCACCACCGGCGCACAGTCGATGCCCAGCACCGTCACCGCCGGACGGGCCCACAGCCGGTCCGCGACCGTCCCCGACCCCGTCAGCCCGACGCCGTCCAACACCCCGGCGTCCGACCTGAACTGCTGCTCGTCGTACCCCACGCCCTCCCAGCTGCCGTCCGCCGGGAGACCCTCGATCCGCGTCCCGCCGTGCACATCGCGCAGCGAGTCCAGGATCCGGATCAACGCCGCGAGGGCGTCCGGGGCCGGGCCGCCGAACATCCCCGAATGCAGATCCGACTCCAGCGTCCGTACCGTCACCACCACGTTCGCCATCCCGCGCAACGAGACGGTGGCCGTCGGCACTCCCACCGCCGCGTTGCCGGTGTCGCAGATCAGCAGCGCATCGGCGTGCAACTCGTCCGGATGCTCCGCCAGATACGCCTCCAGACCGCCCGTCCCCTGCTCCTCCGAGCCCTCGACCACCAGCTTCACCCCCACCGGCAAGTCGTCCCCCAACGCCCGCAACGCCGTCAGGTGCATCACCACATTGCCCTTGCAGTCCGCCGCACCCCGCCCGAACCACCTCCCCTCCCGCTCCGTCAGCTCGAACGGGGGCGACACCCACGCCGCGTCGTCCAACGGCGGCTGCACGTCGTAGTGGCAGTACAGCAACACCGTCGGAGCCCCCGGCGGCGGCGGACGGTGCCCCAGCACCGCGAAGCTCCCGTCCGGCGTCTCCACCAACCGCACGTCCCGCAGCCCCACCTCCGCGAACGCCGCAGCCACCCACTCCGCAGCCTCCCGACACCGCTCCACCGGCTGCTGCCGCGGATCCGCCACCGACGGAATCGCCACCAACTCCGCCAAGTCCCCCCAGGCCCGCCCCATCAACCCGGCCACCCGCCCGGCCAACCCGTCGTCCACCACACCCGTCCCCTTCGCCACACCCGACCCGACCCACCGATCATGCCCCGCCCGACGAACGGACGGCCCGACGACACCGGCGAACCCCGACGACGGCCACGCTCCCGAAGTTCTCCCGAGAACGCCCAAAACGCAGTCAGGGCCGGTGACTCTTACGAGTCACCGGCCCTGAGCTGGTGTTACGAAGTCGGGGTAGCGGGATTTGAACCCACGGCCTCTTCGTCCCGAACGAAGCGCGCTACCAAGCTGCGCTATACCCCGGTCCTGCTTTGTTGCTTTCCGTCTCCGGTGCAACGAGTAGAACTCTACAGGAGGTGGGGCCAGACACGAAATCCGGTTTAGGGGCTGGTCAGCGAGGGGCGGGGGTGAGGGTGAGGAGGGTGGCTTCGGGGGGGCAGGCGAAGCGGATGGGGGTGTAGCGGTTGGTGCCGCAGCCGGCGGAGACGTGGAGGTGGGAGCGGTGGCCAGCGGCGGTGTGGGTGGAGAGGCCCTTGACGCGGTCGGTGTCGAGGTCGCAGTTGGTGACGAGGGCGCCGTAGAAGGGGATGCAGAGCTGGCCGCCGTGGGTGTGGCCGGCCAGGATCAAGGGGTAGCCGTCGGCGGTGAAGGCGTCGAGGGTGCGCAGGTAGGGGGCGTGGACGACGGCGAGGGAGAGGTCGGCGTCGGGGGAGGGGCCGCCGGCCACCGCGGCGTAGTCGTCGAGGCGGATGTGCGGGTCGTCGAGGCCGGTGAACTCGATGTCGAGGCCGGCGACGGTGAGGCGGCCGCGGGCGTTGTTGAGGTCGAGCCAGCCGGCCCGGTCGAAGCCGTCGCGGAGTTTCTGCCAGGGGTTGTGGACGGCGCCGCTGATGCCGCGGCGGCCGCTGCCGTCGGGGTTGTTGAGGCCGTGGACGCCGCTGCGCAGGGCCTTGAGGTAGCGGGTGGGCGACTTTCGGGCGGGGCCGTAGTAGTCGTTGGAGCCGAAGACGTAGACGCCGGGGAAGTCCATCAGCGGGCCGAGCGCGTCCAGCGTGGCGGGGACGCCGAGCGGGTCGGAGAGGTTGTCGCCGGTGTTGACGACCAGGTCGGGGCGGAGCCCGGCGAGGCTCTGCAGCCAGCGCTGCTTCTTGGTCTGTCCGGTGACCATGTGGATGTCGGACACCTGGAGGATCCGGATCGGCCGCGCCCCGGCGGGCAGGATCGGAACCTCCACGCGGCGCAGGCGGAACGAGCGGACCTCGTACCCGGCGGCGTAGACGAGACAGGCGGCGCCGGTGGCGGCGACACCGAGCGGGACGGAGTACAGCGGTCGCATCGGTCCATGGTCGCAGACTGTTCGAAAAGTCGGGCAAGCGCCCGGGGGTCGGCGGAGGATGACGGGCCGTCAGCACGAACCGGCAGGTAAAGGTGCGGCGGCGGGGCGGGACAGGTGTCAGAATCGGCGGCATGACGACGCTCAAGGAGCAGCTGCACGAGGACCTGACGGCTGCCATCAAGGCACGGGACGAGCTGCGCTCGTCCACCCTTCGGTTGACGCTGGCCTCGGTGACGAGCGCCGAGGTGGCGGGCAAGCAGAAGCGCGAGCTGTCCGACGCCGAGGTGCTTCAGGTGATCGGCAAGGAGGCGAAGAAGCGGCGGGAGGCCGCGGAGGCGTTCGAGGGTGCCGGTCGTACGGAGCAGGCGGCGCGCGAGCGGGCAGAGGGCGAGCTGCTGGACGCGTACCTGCCGAAGCAGCTGACGGACGAGGAGCTGGCCGCGATCGTGGCCGCCGCGGTGGCGGAGTCCGGGGCGAGCGGCCCGCAGGGCATGGGCGCCGTGATGAAGCTGGTGCGTCCGAAGGTCGAGGGCAAGGCGGAGGGCGGCCGGGTGGCCGCCGCGGTGAAGGCCGCCCTGGCCGGCTGACGCCGGTCGCCCCGCCCGGAGACGCACCGACACAGGCAGAACAAGCGGATACAGCTGAAGCCGCCCGCCCGGAGAGGATCTCCGGGCGGGCGGCTTCAGCTGTACGAGTGGCGTCGGTCAGCGGTGGCCGGGCTTGCCGGAGTTGCCGCCGGTGGGCGGGAAGGTGAAGCCTCCGGTCCCGCCGGTCGGCCAGCCGGGGTTCCCGCCGCCGTTGCCGCCGCCGTTGTTCCCACCGCCGTTGCCGCCGCCGGCGTTGTCACCGGAGGGGTCGCCGGGGTTGTCGGTGGCCGGCGGGGTGGTGGTGGTCGGCGGGGCGATGTTGACGACCTGGAAGGTGCTCTTGGAGGTGCCGTCCAGTGCGTCGTTCATGGCCATCTGCCAGATCGGGCCGGGGCCGTCGGCGCCGTAGACGGAGCTGAAGTACTTGCCGCCGATGGTGATGTCCTTCATCGACACGTTGCCGCCGACGCCGCCGAGCCAGACCGAGGTGGCGAGGTCGGGGGTGTAGCCGGTGAACCAGGCGGCGTACCGGTAGTCGGTGGTACCGGTCTTGCCGGCGATCTGGCGGCCGTCGTCGAGGCCGAGGGAGGAGCCGGTGCCCTTCTCGGTCACGCCGAGCAGCAGGGTGTTGACGCCGTCCGCGGTGCTCTCGGACATCGCCGGGCCGCAGTTGGCCTTCGGCACGTCGAGCTTCTTGTTGTCGCTGGTGACCACGGAGGTCAGCGCGATTGGGGTGCAGTAGGTGCCGCGGGCGGCGAAGGCCGCGTAGACCGAGGCCATCTGGAGCGGGCTGACCTCCTGGGTGCCGAGCACCATGGAGGGGACCTCCTCCAGCTTCTTGCCGTTGGCCAGGGTGCCGACGCCGAGCTTGTCGGCCATCTGCTTCATCGGGCACAGGCCGGTCTGCTGCTCCAGCTGCACGAAGTAGGTGTTGACCGACTTCTGCATGGCGACCTGCATGCTGTACGGCCCGATCTCCTTGTCGGACTCGTTCGACACGGTGGCGATGGGCTTGGTGTTGTTGACCCAGGTGCCCTCGCAGGTGGAGACCTTGGGGTAGTCCATCTTCGGCGGCGAGGAGAGCTCCTGGGTGATCGGCACCCCGTTCTCCAGGGCGGCCGCGGCCAGGATCGGCTTGAAGGTCGAGCCGGGGGAGAAGCCGCTGCCGCCGCCCATGGACGAGCCGACGTTCAGGTTGAGGACGGTCTGCTTCTTGGACTCGTCCAGGCCGTACGGGCGGGTCTGCGCCATCGCGAGGATCTCGCCGGTGCCGGGCTTGACCATGGTGCCGGCGGCGGACACCTTGTCGGTCACGTAGACCTTCTTGGTGACCGCGTTGTACATGTCGTGCTGCTTGTCCGGGTCGATCGTGGTGTTGATCCGCAGGCCGCCCTGCGTCCAGACCTTCTGCCGCTCGGCGGCGGTCTTGCCGAACACCGGGTCCTGCTTGATCACGTGGCGCACGTAGTCGCAGAAGTAGCCCATGCCGTTCTGCGCGGTGATGCAGCCGTTCTGCGGCTCGGAGTACTTGATGCCGAGCGGGGCGGCGATCGCGGCCTTCGCGTCGTCCGGCGAGATGTGCTTGTACTCCAGCAGCTTGTTGATCACCGTGTTGCGGCGGGTCTGCGCGGCCTGCGGGTGGGTGATCGGGTCGTACGCCGAGGGGTTCTGCACCAGGCCGGCCAGCATCGCGGCCTCGGGGATGGTGAGGTCCTTGGCGCTCTTGCTGAAGTAGCGGTTGGAGGCGGCTTCGATGCCGTACGCCTGGTGGCCGTAGAACGTGATGTTCAGGTAGTTGGTGAGGATCTGATCCTTGCTCAGGTCCTCCTCCAGCTTGATGGCGTACTTCAGCTCCTGGATCTTGCGACCCATGCTCTTCTTGGTGGCTTCCAGGAAGGCCTGCTGGTCGTCGCCGGCCTGCTCGACGAAGACGTTCTTCACGTACTGCTGGGTGAGCGTGGAGGCGCCCTGGGCGGTGGTGCCGGACTCGGCGTTCTTGGTGGCCGCGCGCAGCACGCCCTTGAGGTCGACGGCGCCGTGCTCGTAGAAGCGGGCGTCCTCGATGTCGACCTGGGCCTGGCGCATCACCGGAGCCATCTGCTCGGCGGTGAGGATGGTGCGGTCGCGGTCGTACACCTTGGCGATCAGGCCGCCCTTGGCGTCGTAGATCATCGACGCCTGCGACAGGGTGGGCGTCTTGAAGTCGTCCGGGATGTTGTCGAACGACTCGGCGGTGTCCTTGGCGGTCAGGCCGAACGCTCCGACGGCCGGCAGCGCCATTCCGGCGACCAGGATGCCGGCCAGCACGGCGCTGCCCAGGAACTTGACGCCGAGACCTGCCTTGTCCAGAGCGGTACCCGTGGATCGCGTAGCTGCCATGGGGAGAACCCTACGTTGCGGAATCCCGTACAGGGGGGCAGGTGTTCGCCTACGCTTGTCACAAGACTGCGACAGCTTCGCTCCGTTCATCACCATCACTCTTGTGAGTGATGAGCTTTGTCCGATTCGGGGGATTCTGTACCGAATTCCGGCAGCTGCACGGCGGGCCGCTGTTGCACACCGTGACGAAAACGTACCATTCCGCCCCGGCAAGGCCCGCGACCTGCAATCACTCCAACGAGTGAGCTGTCGGACACCCATAGTCCGATCGGGTCATTCGAGATTGGGCCGACAGGGGCTGTTGCGTTGTGTCGTTCTTCCGTAACGTCCTCAACTGGCAACGGTGAATATGCCGTTGCCGCCGTGGGGGAGCCCCGAATCGGGAGAGGACGGCGCCGGGATGGGCTGGGTGGACGACTGGAGCGCGCAGGCCGCGTGCCGCACGAGCGATCCGGATGAACTGTTCGTGCAGGGGGCGGCGCAGAACCGCGCCAAGGCGGTGTGCAGCGGGTGTCCGGTGCGCACCGAGTGCCTCGCGGACGCACTCGACAACCGTGTCGAGTTCGGCGTGTGGGGCGGAATGACGGAGCGCGAGCGTCGGGCGCTGCTGCGGCGGCGTCCGACCGTGGGGTCCTGGCGCAGGCTGCTGGAGACCGCGCGCACCGAGTACGAGGAGTCGCTGGCCACCGGGGTGGTCCTGCGGGACTACGCCCAGGCGGGCTGACGGTTCGTCACGAAGAGCGGTGCGGCGGGCCTTCGGCTCACTCGGCGGGGGAGCCGAGGCGGTGGCCGATGGCCCGCAGTCCGTCCAGGTCGTGGACGTCCCCGGGCAGTGCGGGCACCTCGACGATCGGCACATCCGGGTAGACCGACGCGAAGCGGTCGCGGGTGCGCCGTTCCCGAGCCATGACCTGCATCCGTTCGGCGTGCAGGCGCAGCAGTCCGGCGGCCAGGGTCTCGGCCTCGACGGTCGAGGTGGCGGTGCCGTTCTCCTCCAGGGCCTCGGCGGCGGCCAGCGCGCGCTCGGAGGTGAGCTGCGGGGCGCCGGTGGCGTGCACCCGGTTGAGCACCAGGCCGGCCAGCGGCATGGCGTCGGCGGCGAGCCGGTCGACGAAGTACGCGGCCTCGCGCAGCGCGTCCCGTTCGGGCGCGGCGACCACCAGGAACGCGGTGCCGTCGTCCTTCAGCAGCTGGTAGGTGCGGTCGGCGCGTTCCCGGAAGCCGCCGAACATCGAGTCCGTCGCGGAGACGAACGTCTGGATGTCGGTGAGCAGTTGGGCCCCGAAGATCTTGCCGAGGGTGCCGGTGATCAGCCCCATGCCGACGTTCAGGAACTTCATCGCGGACCGGCCGCCGACCTTGGCGGGGGCGGTGAGCAGCCGGATCACCTTGCCGTCCAGGAACGACCCGAGGCGGCTGGGGGCGTCCAGGAAGTCCAGCGCGGAGCGGGACGGCGGGGTGTCGACGACGATCAGGTCCCAGCGGTCCTCGGCGCGGAGCTGGCCGAGCTTCTCCATCGCCATGTACTCCTGGGTGCCCGCGAAACCGGCCGACAGCGACTGGTAGAACGGGTTCTCCAGGATGGCCCGGGCGCGGTCGGGTTCGGCGTGGGCGAGCACGACCTCGTCGAAGGTCCGCTTCATGTCCAGCATCATCGCCTGGAGCTCGCCGTCCCCCCGGGTGCCCTTGACGATCCGCGGGGTGTTGTCGAGCTCGGTAAGCCCCATCGACTGGGCGAGCCGGCGGGCCGGGTCGATGGTCAGCACCACGACGCGGCGGCCGCGTTCGGCGGCGCGCAGGCCGATCGCCGCGGCGGTGGTGGTCTTGCCGACGCCGCCGGAGCCGCAGCAGACCACGATCCGGGTCGCCGGGTCGTCGATCAGGGTGTCGATGTCCAGCCCGGTCATGCCGCTCCCTGCCGCTTCAGTTCGCCCGCCAGCCGGTACAGGCCGCCCAGGTCCACGCCCTCGCCGAGCAGGGGCAACTCGTAACTGGGGAGCCGTAGTTGTTGCAGGTCGATGCGCTGGGTGCGTTCCAGCTCGACCCGTTCGGCGTGCTCCCGGGCCTGCTCCAGCAGCGGGTCGAGCAGCGGCTCCACGGCGGCCCGCACCGTCTCCGGCTTGCGCGAGCGCCCGCCGAGGCCGGCCTCGCCGAGGGCCAGCGCGACCTCCTCGCGGTGGTCGCCGTGGGCGGCCTCGACCGCCGCCGCGTCCAGTATCGGCGGGCGCACCATGTTCACCAGCACGCCGCCGACCGGCAGCCCGGCCTCGCGCAGGTCGGCGATCCCGTCCACCGTCTCCTGCACCGGCATCTCCTCCAGCAGCGTGGTGAAGTGCACCGCCGTCTCCGGGGAGCGCAGCACCCGCATCACGGCCTGCGCCTGGCTGTGGATCGGGCCGAACCTGGCCAGGCCGGCCACCTCGGAGTTGACGTTCAGGAAGCGGGTCAGCCGACCGGTCGGCGGGGCGTCCATCACCACCGCGTCGTACGCCCGCCGGCCGTCCGGGCCCTTGCGGCGGGCCGCCTCGCAGGCCTTGCCGGTGAGCAGCACGTCGCGCACGCCCGGGGCGATGGTGGTGGCGAAGTCCACGAAGCCGACCTTCTGCAGGGCCTTCCCCGCCCGGCCCAGCTTGTAGAACATCTCCAGGTACTCCAGCAGCGCCTGCTCGGTGTCGATGGCCAGCGCGTGCACCTCGCCGTGGCCCTTGCCGGGCAGCCCCAGCTGGGCCGGCGTCACGGTGGCCACCCGGCGCTCCTCGTACGGCAGCGCGGCGATCTGGAACAGCTCGGCGATGCCCTGCCGGCCCTCCACCTCGATCAGCAGGGTGCGGCCGCCGTCGGCGGCCAGCGCCAGCGCCAGCGCGGCGGCCAGCGTGGTCTTGCCGGTGCCGCCCTTGCCGCTGACCACGTGCAGCCTGACGCCCTCCCAGTCCGGCTCCCGTGGCGACCGGTCCGGATCCCGCGGCGACGCCTGCCCGGTCGGCCCCGCCGTACCGCTGCTGCCCGCCACGCCCGCTCTCCGTCCGTCGCTGCCTGCTTCTGCCGAGGGGGGCCCAACGGGCATCCCTCACCGCGAGGGTAACGAGCGAGCGCTCCGGATGACGGGAGCATCCCGGCCACCCCGACGATTGACGGCCCCTTTGTGTCCCACCTCACACCGGCCGGGGCGGCTAGAGTCACCCCATGACCAAGTGGGAATACGCAACCGTGCCGCTGCTCGTGCACGCGACCAAGCAGATCCTCGACACCTGGGGCCAGGACGGCTGGGAGCTCGTCCAGGTCGTTCCCGGGCCGAACCCGGAGCAGCTGGTGGCGTACCTGAAGCGCGAGAAGGAGTAGTCATGGGCCAGGTAGAGCAGAAGCTCGCCGAGCTCGGGCTGACCCTGCCCGAGGTGGCGGCCCCGGTCGCCGCGTACGTCCCCGCGCTGCGCACCGGCCACTACGTGATGACCTCCGGGCAGCTGCCGATGGTCGGCGGCAAGCTCCAGCTGACCGGCAAGGTCGGCGCCGAGGTCACCGCCGAGGAGGCCAAGGACCTGGCCCGGATCTGCGCGCTGAACGCGCTGGCCGCGATCAAGTCCGTGATCGGCGACCTGGACAAGGTCGAGCAGGTCGTCAAGGTGGTCGGCTTCGTCGCCTCCGCCCCCGACTTCACCGGCCAGCCCGGCGTCGTCAACGGCACCAGCGAACTGCTGGGCGAGGTCTTCGGCGACAAGGGCGTGCACGCCCGCAGCGCCGTCGGCGTGGCCGTGCTGCCGCTGGACGCGCCGGTCGAGGTCGAGCTGATGGTCCGCTTCCGCGACTGACCGTGCGGTCGAGGGGCCCGCTGCCGCACCGCGGTGGCGGGCCCCTCGCATTTCGGGCCTGTCGGCCCGGGGCGACGGCGGTTAACATCCGTGAACATGCCCGAGATGCCGCCGTCCTGGCCTGCCCGAATCCGCGCCCTGGCCGCCGGGGAACTCACCCCGGCCGCACCCAGGGCCGCCGCCACCGTGGTGCTGCTGCGCGACGCCGCCCCGGGCCCGGAGGCCTACCTGCTGCGCCGGCGCACCACGATGGCCTTCGCCGGCGGCATGTACGCCTACCCGGGCGGCGGCGTCGACCCGCGCGACCGCGAGGTGCGCCCGCCGTGGGCCGGCCCGTCGACCGCGGAGTGGGCCGAGCGACTGGGCGTGGACGAGTCGACCGCCTGCGCGGTGGTCTGCGCCGCCGTCCGGGAGACCTTCGAGGAGGCCGGCGTGCTGCTGGCCGGCCCCGACGCCCGGACGCTGGTCGAACCCGGCGACTGGGCCGCCGAACGGGCCGCGCTGGAGTCGCACGAGCTGTCCCTGGCCGAGTTCCTGACCCGGCACCGACTCGTGCTGCGCAGCGACCTGCTGGCCGCCTGGGCGCGCTGGGTCACCCCCGAGTTCGAGGAACGCCGCTTCGACACCTGGTTCTTCGTCGCCGCCCTGCCGACCGGACAGGCCGCCGCGGACACCGTCGGCGAGGCCGACCGGGTCGCCTGGATGACGCCCGCCGACGCGGTGACCGGCTTCCACGAAGGCCGTTTCGGGATGATGCCGCCGACCGTCACGGTGCTGCGCGAGCTGACGCCGATGCGCGACGCCGCCGAGGCGCTGACCGCCGCCGCGGACCGCGACATCACCCCCGTGCTGGGGCGGGCCGAGCTGGCCGGGGACCGTATGACGGTGCGCTGGCCCGGGTATGACGAACTGACTGTCGACGGCGTGTTCCCGGCGTGAGAACCTTCCCCCGGAAAGCTCGGCAGTCGCCGCGCCGACCAGTGCTTTTCCGCTGCGACAGCACCGCCCGCGTACACCCCGGAAGGAGACCTCCGATGACTCACAACGACGTGGCTCGCCGGACCTCGGCCATGCCCGCCCGCACCGTCACCCCCCGCGCCGCCGCCTGCGACACACCGGCGCCCGAGGCCGCCACCGCCCGCCTGCTGGTCCGCGAGCTGCCCTCCCGGGCGCTGCTGCGGCCGCTGCCGCTGCGACGACTCGGCCGGGCCGAGGCGGACGCCGCGTGAGCGGTCTGCTTCCGGGCGACCCCGCCGACCACGTCGGCGGGGCCGCCACCCCGCGCGCGCAGTGCGTGCTCGCACCCAACCCGTCCCCGATGACGCTGGACGGCACCAACACCTGGCTGCTGTCCGAACCCGGCTCCGACCTGGCCGTGGTGATCGACCCCGGCCCGCTCGACGAGACCCACCTGCGACGGGTCGTCAGCACCGCCGAACAACAGGGCAAACGCATCGCCCTCACCCTGCTCACCCACGGCCACGCCGACCACGCCGAAGGCGCCGCCAGGTTCGCCGAACTCACCGGCACCGCGGTACGCGCCCTCGACCCGGCGCTGCGACTCGGCGAAGAGGGCCTGCACGGCGGCCAGCGCCTGGAGATCGGCGGCCTCGACCTGCGGGTGGTCGCCACCCCCGGGCACACCTCCGACTCGCTGACCTTCCACCTGCCCGCCGACGGCGCGATCCTCACCGGCGACACCGTCCTCGGCCGCGGCACCACCATGGTCGCCCACCCCGACGGCCGCCTCGGCGACTACCTCGCCTCGCTGCGCCGCCTGCACGCGATGGCCGCGGAGCACGGGGTCCGCACCGTACTGCCCGGCCACGGCCCGGTCCTCGCGGACGCCCTCGGCGCCGTCGACTACTACCTCGCCCACCGGGCCGGCCGCCTCGCCCAGGTCGAGACCGCCGTCGAGGCCGGCTGCCGCACGGCGGCCGAGGTGGTCGCCCGGGTCTACGCGGACGTGGACCGCGCGCTGTGGCCTGCGGCGGAGCTCTCGGTGCGGGCGCAGCTCAAGTACCTGGAGGAGCACGGGCTCATCTAGGAGTGCGGGGCCAGTAGACGCACAACCAGGGGCGCTGGGGGTACCCCCAGGCGAAGCCGAGGGGGCGGAACTGCGCGAAGCGGAAGGCGCCCGTCCGCAAGATCGCAACGCAGGACAATGACCTGCACTTGATCGCGACCTTGCGGACGGGCCTTGCGCTCGTCGCGCAGTTCTCCCCCGGCCCTCAGCGCGAGCGGCGCGACAGCCGTTCCACGTCCAGCAGGACGACCGCGCGGGCCTCCAGCTTGAGCCAGCCGCGGCCGGCGAAGTCGGCGAGGGCCTTGTTGACCGTCTCGCGGGAGGCGCCGACCAGCTGGGCCAGCTCTTCCTGGGTGAGGTCGTGGGCGACGTGGATGCCCTCGTCGGACTGGACGCCGAAGCGGCGGGAGAGGTCGAGCAGGGCCTTGGCGACGCGGCCGGGAACGTCGGAGAAGACCAGGTCGGACATCACGTCGTTGGTGCGGCGCAGGCGGCGGGCGATCGCGCGCAGGAGGGCGATGGAGACCTCGGGGCGGGCGTGCAGCAGCGGGAGCAGGTCGCCGTGGCCGAGGCCGAGGAGCTTGACCTCGGTGAGGGCGGTGGCGGTGGCGGTGCGCGGGCCCGGGTCGAACAGCGAGAGTTCGCCGATCATCTCGGAGGGGCCGAGCACGGCGAGCATGTTCTCGCGGCCGTCGGGCGAAGCGCGGTGCAGCTTGACCTTGCCCTCGACGACGACGTACAGCCGGTCGCCCGGGTCGCCCTCGTGGAACAGCGACTCGCCACGGGCGAGCGTCACCTCGGTCATGGAAGCGCGGAGCTCGGCAGCCTGGTCGTCGTCGAGTGCCGCAAACAGCGCGGCGCGCCGCAGAACGTCGTCCACGAGCTTCCTCCTGCTGGTGTCATGGGCAGTGCTATTCACCACCAAGGATGACGCATGTCGCTCCGATCATATGAGGAGGGGGTGTGCCCGGGTGCGGCCTACGCGGCCATTCGCGCACTTCGGGTGACGGTCGCGACGGCTCCGACGGCGGTTGTCCGACGGCGGGTCAGCGGCCGGGCGTCTGGCGGCCGAGCACCTGGAGGGCGAACGCCCGGGTCCCGGCGACGTGGTGGCGGGCCAGTACGGCGGCGGCCTCCGGGTCGCGGGCCTTGATGGCGTCCAGCAGTTGCTGGTGCTCGGTGCACATGGGGGCGCTGGTCTCGGCGTCCGAGGTGAGGCGGAACAGGCGGCGCAGGCGGCCGTCGAGCGGGGCCATCATGTCGCGCAGCAGCGGGTTGCCGGAGAGGTCGACGATCGCGCGGTGGAAGTCGGCGTTCAGGTCCGCGCTCTCGCGCACCCGGCCGGCCTCGGCGGCCTTGCGGGTGCGGGCGAGCAGGCGCTCCAGGCCGCGGATTCCGGTGGCGGTGGCGTTCCGGGCGGCGAGGCTGGCGGCGAGGGCCTCCAGGGATTCGCGGACGGCGAAGAAGTGCTCGGCGTCGGCGGGCCCGAAGTCGGCGACGAAGGCGCCGCGGCGGGCCTGGACGGTGAGGAAGCCCTCGCGTTCCAGGCGCTGCATGGCCTCCCGGACGGGGATCCGGGAAACGCCCAGGCCGTCGGCGAGTTCGCGTTCCACCAGGCGCTGCCCGGCGGGGTACTCGCCCTCGATGATCTGCTCGCGCAGCCGGAGGTAGACGAGGTCCGCCAGCGACTGGTGGGCGTCGCCGAGGGTGTCGGGCATCGGGGGCTCCAGGCGGAAGCGGGCGGACCGAGCGGTCTGAGGATCAGATCATTCCAGATCGCTTCGTGCCACCCTCTTGTCCGGTATTCGGTATACCAGATAGCTTGGCCGCCCAGCGGGTCCGAGCGGTGCCCCACGCCGCGCCCGCACCCCCATCCCGCCGAGCTTTCGCCGAGCCGAGGAGGCCCCCGTGGCGACCCGACCGACCCCAGGCCCGCAGCTGCTGCTGGACGCCACGCTGCCCGACGGCACCCGCGCCGACCTGCGGATCGAGGACGGCCGGATCGCGGCCGTCACACCCGTGCCGCCCGGCCGGGAGCTTCCTGCCGCCGCCGGCCCCGGCGAGCGCCGGCTGAACGGCGCACTGCTGCTGCCCGCGCTGGTGGACGGCCATGCCCACCTGGACAAGACCTTCCTCAGCGTGCCCTGGCAGCCGCACCGGGAGACCGCCGACCTGCGCGCCCAGATCGCCTCCGAGCGGCAGCAGCGCCGCGAGGTGGCCGACCGGCTGCCGGTGGCGGACCGGGCAGAGGCGCTGGCCCGCCGGATGGCGGCGCTCGGCACCGGCCACGTCCGCTCGCACGTGGACGTCGACCCGGACACCGGCCTCGACCACCTGTACGCGGTGCTGGAGGCCCGTGAGCGGGTGCGCGAGCTGATCGACGTGCAGCTGGTGGCGTTCCCGCAGAGCGGCGTGGTCGCCGAGCCCGGCGTGGCGCAGCTGCTCGACGCGGCGCTCCGGGAGGGCGCCGAACTGATCGGCGGGCTCGACCCGTTCGGGTTCGACGGCGACGTGGACGGCCAGCTGGACGTGGTCTTCGAGCTGGCGGAGCGGCACGGCGCGGGCGTCGACATCCACCTGCACGACGGCGGCGCGCCCGGCGTGGCGCAGCTGCGGGCGATCGCCGCGCGGACGGCCGCGCTGGGTCTGGGCGGCCGGGTCGCGGTCAGCCACGCGTACTGCCTCGGGCAGCTGGAGCCGCGTGAACTCGACTCCGTCGCCTCCGTGTTGAAGGATGCCGGGGTGGCCGTGATGACCAACGGCCCGGCCCGGTCGATGCCGCCGGTCAAGCGCCTGCACGAGCGCGGGGTGCTGGTGTTCGCCGGCTCGGACAACATCCGCGACGCGTGGTGGCCGTACGGCACCGGCGACATGCTGGAGCGGGCCACCGTCATCGGCCTGCAGGGCGACCTGATGACCGATCAGGACCTGTGCCTCGCCGCCGACCTGGCGACCGCTCATGCCGCCCGGGCGCTCGGGCTGGCCGAGTACGGGATCGCCGTCGGGGGACGCGCGGACCTGGTCGCGGTGGCCGCCCACTCGGTGCCGGAGGCGGTCGCGGCACACCCCGAACGGCTGCTGGTGCTGCACCGCGGCCACCCGATGCTCGACCGGCTCGCCCCCTGACACACCCGAACTCCCCCCGTACCACCCCGTGTTCGGAAGGACCCCCACGCCATGACCACCGTCACCACCCCCACCGGAAGACCGCCCGCCGAGCCCGCCGCCGAGACCTCCGGGCGACTCGCCAAGGGCCTGATCGGCACCACCGACCTGGTGTTCTTCGTGGTCGCCGCGGCCGCGCCGCTGACCGTGCTGGCCGGCATCGCGCCGTTCGCGATCGGCGTCGGCGGGGCGTCCGCGCCGGCCGCGTACCTGGTCTCCGGCGCGCTGCTGGTGCTGTTCGCCGCCGGGTTCACCGCGATGAGCCGGTACGTGCGCAACGCGGGCGCGTTCTACGCGTACGTGGCGCGCGGGCTGGGACGCACCCTCGGGGTGGTCACCGCTTATGTGGCGGTGGTCAGTTACAACCTGATCACCCCGGGCGTGGCGGCCGCGTTCGGCTACTTCGCCGCCGGGCACATCGAGCAGCGGACCGGCGCGCAGGTGCCGTGGTGGCTGCTGTCCGGCGGCTGCGTGGCAGTGGTCGGCGTGCTCGGCTGGCTGAAGGTCACGCTGTCGGCGAAGGTGCTCGGCGTGGCGCTGGTGCTGGAGGTGCTGTCGCTGCTGCTGATGGAGGGCGGGGTGCTGGCCGACCGGGGGACGGCCGCGCTCGACCCGGTGTCCTTCGACCCGTCGCTGCTCACCCAGGCCGGCGTGGCCGGCATGTTCGTGCTGGTGATCGGCGCGTTCACCGGCTTCGAGGCGACCGCGATCTACGCCGAGGAGGTCCGCGACCCGGCCCGTACCGTGCCGCGGGCGACGTTCGTCGCGATCGGCTTCCTGGCGGTGTTCTACGCGCTGGGCACCTGGATCGTGATGGGCGCGTACGGCACCGACCAGGCCGTCGCGCAGGCCCGCGCGGACGGCGGGCCCGACCTGACGTTCCGGGCCGCCGAGCGGTTCGTCGGACTGTGGCTGTCCGACACCATGCACGTGCTGATCATCGTCTCGGCGTTCGCCTCCGCGCTGGCCTTCCACAACGCGGCCGCCCGCTACCTGTACGCGCTGGGCCGGGAGGGGCTGCTGCCGCGCCGCCTGGGCCGGGTGTCGGGGCGCACCGGTTCGCCGGGGACGGCGGTGCTGGTGCAGTCGGGGTTCAACGTGCTGGTGGTGGGCCTGGGCGCGGTGCTCGCCGTCGACCCGTATCTGGTGGTGCTGCTCTGGTCGAACAGCGTCGGGGTGCTCGGCATCATGGCGATGCAGGGGCTGGCGGCGGTCGCGGTGTTCGCGTTCTTCCGCCGCGACCGGCGCGGGCTCTCCGCGTTCCGGGTGGTCTGGGCGCCGCTGCTGGCGGCCGCCGGGCTGGGCGTGCTCACCGTGCTCGCGGTGTTCAACTTCGACCTGCTGACCGGCCGTTCGGGCCTGGTGAACTGGCTGCTGCTGGTCCCGATGCCGCTGGTCGGCGGGGCCGGCTGGCTGGTCGCCCGGCGGATCCGGCGCACCGACCCGGAGCGGTTCGCCCGGCTCACCGAGGTCGATGTCGAACGCGACTGAGCGGAACGCGAAGCGGCGGTGCCGGCCCAGGACGGGCCGGCACCGCCGCTTCGGCGTGCCTCAGCCGACGAGTGCGCCGTGCTCGGCGACCACCCGGCCGGCCTTCACCACCAGCTCGCGCTCCGGCAGGTCGACCACCACCTGCGGCGGGCACTCGCCGTCCACCAGCAGGAAGTCGGCGGGCGCGCCGGGCGTCAGGTCGGCCCTCGGCAGGCCGAGCAGGTCGGCGCCGCCGTGCGCGGCCAGCTCCAGGCAGTCGGTCAGCTCCTGGTCGGTGCGGGCGTCGGTGGTCCAGCCCAGCAGGTGCGCCCGGTGCAGCATGTCGGCGTTGCCGAACGGGCTCCACGAGTCCCGCACCCCGTCCGAGCCGAGGCCCACCCGCAGGCCGTGCGCCTGCAGCGCGCGGAACGGCAGCACCTGGTGCGCGGACGGGGCGACGGTGGTCAGCGAGATCCCGGCGCCCGCCAACAGCTCGGCCATGGCGTCGAGTTCACCGGTCGGCAGCTCCGGCAGGCAGAACACGTGGCTGACCGTCACCCGGCCCTGCAGGCCCGCCGCGGCGGTTCGGGCGGCGAGGGTCCGCAGCGGGCCGAGGCCGGCCGCGCCACGGTCGTGCAGGTGGACGTCCAGCAGCACTCCGTACCGCTCGGCCAGGCCGAACAGCAGGTCGAGCTGCTCGCGGCCGTCCGCGCTGCCGCCGTCGAACCCGGCCGGGTCGATGCCGCCGACCGCGTCCACCAGGTGCTCGCGGGCCGCCTCGGTGAGCAGGTCGGCGGCACCCGGCGCGCGCACCACCCCGTGCTGCGGGAACGCCACCGACTGCACGTCGAGCTTCCCGGCGAGCCGGTCGGCGGCCTCCCGCAGGCCCGTCACGCCGGCCAGGCCGTACGCGGGCGCGACGTCGACGTGCGCGCGGACGGCGCGGGTGCCGCGGGTTACCGCGTGGGCCAGCAGGCGGTGGGCGCGCTCGCCGATCGGGCGGGTCTGGCTCCGGTACAGCTCGACGTCGCCCGCCACGTACTCCGGCAGGCTGCCCGCCGGGCGGCGGCTGTACCAGGGCTCGCCCCAGGCGGTCTTGTCCGGGTGGATGTGCGCGTCCACCAGCGTCGGCAGCGCGATCCGGCCGCCGCCCTCCACCACCGCCGGGCGGGCGTCGTCCGGCAGCTCGGCCACCAGGACGCCGTCCACGGCGGCCAGATCGGTGACCGGGCCGCCGAACGGGCGGACCTGGCGGAACAGCGTGGCGTGCATCGCTTCACTCCCGGGGAGGTGCTGAAAGGGTCTTCCGGGAGCAGTCGATCCGGTTTCACCGGTGCAGTCAACTCGGCATGTTTGCAGGCGAGTTGACGATTCGGGCTGCCGTCGTGCCGATCGGCGGGGCGGTGACGGTCAGCACCGGGCACGGGGCGTGACTGCGACAGTGTCGGGCGGTGCGGTCGCCGTGCGGGTGCGCCCGGCGGCGGTGCGGGGCGCCGAGCAGCAGCAGGTCGCCGGGGCCGCCGACCGCTGCGACCAGGGTCGGCCCGGGCAGGCCGGTGACCACGGTCGGGTGCACCAGGACGTCGCTCGGCCAGCCGCCGAGCGCGGCGTCGAAGGCGGCGTCCAGCAGCAGCCGGGCGGCCCGCTCGGGCACCCGGTCGGCCGGGCGGCGGGCGAGCACCGGGACCAGCACCGCGCCGCGCACCGCGGCCTCCAGCGCGGCCCGGCGCAGCGCGGCCAGGCTGTCCGGCGAACCGTCCACACCGACCACCACGCGGGTCTCGTCGCGTTCCATGGCCAGGCCTCCTCGCTCCCCCCACTCCAGTGAACGCCGGTGGCGGCGGCCCGGGCGTCAGGGCGGCGTAGGGAAGACGGCCGTGCGCGTCAGGGAGTCGTCAAGGGCGGCCGGGGACGGGGCCGGGACGCGATCTGCTGGGCCGTGCGGGCCGCACCGGGCCCGGGAGTTCCTGGACGGAGGACGCGTGATGGAGCAGCGGCCGCGCATCGTGGTCGGGGTCAGCGGATCGCTCGGCAGCCTGGCGGCCGTGCACCGCGCGGTGGCCGAGGCCCGGCGGCTGGGCGGCGAGGTGCTGGCCGTGCACGCCTGGGAGCCGCCGAGCGGCGAGTTCGGCCACCGCCGCTCGCCCTGCCCGCCGCTGCTGTCGGCGGTGCGCGAACTGGCCGAGACCACGCTGGCGGAGGCGATGGCGGAGGCGTTCGGCGGCACCGACCCCGGCGTCCCCGTCACCGCCCGCCTCGTCCGGGGCCGCACCGCCCCGGCCCTGCTGGCCGCCGCCGACCGGCCCGGCGACCTGCTGGTCCTCGGCCCGTCCGGCTCCTGGCTGCACCGCGGCCTGCGCGGCTCGGTGCCCAGGGCGTGCCTGCGCCGGGCGGGCTGCCCGGTGCTGGTCGTGCCGCGCCCCGAACTCGCCACCGCCCTCGACGAGATGACCGGCCACCTGTTCGCCGCCCGCGCCCTGGACGCGGAACTGCGGAGCCTGGTGGCGGTGTCCGACGGTGCGTGACCGGCTGCCGGTCGCCCTGTCCGGCGCGACCGCGCTGCTGCTGGGCGCGGCGACCGCGCTGGTCCTCGCCCCGCTCGGCGAACTGCGCGGCGGCTGGTTCGGCCTGACCGCCTTCGCCGCCGGCTGCGCGGCCCTCGGCACCCGCTCCCGGCCGGCCGCCGCGCCGTTCGTCGGCCTGGCGGCGTGGCTGTTCCACAACGGATTCGCGGAACACCGCTACGCCCAACTGGGCTGGGACGGGCCCGGCCACCTGGCGCTGTTCACTGCGTCGGCGCTGGTCGCCGCGCTGCCGTGGCGGCGCCTCGGGGCACACGACTAGAGACGGCGGCGACCTGGCTGTGGGGGCCCGGACGCTGCGAACCGGAACGGTCCGGGTGGTGCGTGGGGGCACCGCCCGGACCGTCTGTCTGCCGTTCCCGCTCCCGCCGTTCCACAATGGACGGTATGACTGCGCACGAGGACGGCCTGCCCGCGCTGGCCCGGCTGCTGGCCGGCGGCGGCGTGGCGGTGCTGAGCGGCGCCGGGCTGTCCACCGAGTCCGGCATCCCGGACTACCGCGGCCCGGACGGGATCCGCCGCCACCGGGCGCCGATGACGTACCAGGAGTTCCTGGCGGGGGAGCCGGCCCGCCGCCGCTACTGGGCGCGCAGCCACGCGGGGCGCGCCGTGATCGCCGGGGCCCGCCCGAACGCCGGCCACTTCGCGGTGGCCCGGCTGCGCGCCGCCGGCCGGCTCTCCGCCGTCATCACCCAGAACGTGGACGGCCTGCACCGCGCCGCGGGCACCGCCGACGCCGTCGAACTGCACGGCGGCCTGGACCGGGTGATCTGCCTGGGCTGCGCCGCCGTCAGCCCCCGCGCCGAACTCGACGAGCGCCTCGCCGCCCTCAACCCGGCCTTCCGGGACGCCGGTTCCCGCATCAACCCGGACGGCGACGTCGAACTCCCCGACGACCTGGTGGCGTCCTTCACCGTCGCCGACTGCGCCCGCTGCGGCGGCATCCTCAAGCCCGACGTGGTGTTCTTCGGCGAGAGCGTCCCCAAGGACCGCGTCGAGCACTGCTACCGCCTGGTCGACGAGGCCCGCGCCCTGCTCGTCCTCGGCTCCTCGCTGGCCGTCATGTCCGGCCTGCGCTTCGTCCGCCACACCGCCAAGTCCGGCAAACCGGTCGCCATCGTCACCCGGGGCACCACCCGCGCCGACGCCCTCGCCGCCCTCCGCCTCGACCGCCCGCTCGGCGAGACCCTGACGTCCTTGGCCACCCACCTCGGCGCGTAGCCCAGCCCGGGGCGCGGGCCCGGTTGGTCGCCGAGGCCTGCCCTTCCCCGCTCCCGCACTTGCTGCTGCACGGGTGCCCGGAGGCGGGGCGTCAAGGAGGCGTCAAGGGTGGGGGATCACCCGTATGGGGGGCGTCAGGAACCGTGAACGCGGGTGGTTGCGCTGCTTGGCTCAGTGGGCCGGCGAAATACGCAGGCCGTTGTCCCGAGCCACCTTGGTGGATGCCATGTCGGATCTGATCTATGTCGGTGTCACGGTCGCCGTGTTCGCCGTCATCGCCCTGATCGCGCGGGGGGTGGAGAAGCTGTGACCGCGGAGAACATCGTCGGTCTCATCGTCGCCGCCGCGCTGGTCGGCTACCTCGTTCTCGCGTTGATCCACCCGGAGAAGTTCTGACATGAGTGCCACTCTTGCCGGCTGGCTCCAGGCGATCGCCCTGGTCGGCGCGCTGGCCCTGTGCTACCGGCCGCTGGGCGACTACATCGCCGGGCTGCTGACGTCCGCGAAACACCTGAGAGCCGAGAAGGCCCTGTACCGACTGGTCGGCGTCGATGGCGACGCCGACCAGCGTTGGCCGGTGTACCTGCGGTCGGTGCTGGCGTTCTCGATGCTGTCGGTGCTGTTCCTGTACGGGCTGATCCGGTTGCAGACGCATCTGCTGCTGAGTCTGGGCGTGCCCGAGATGGAGGCGCACCAGGCGTGGAACACCGCGATCTCGTTCACCGCCAACACCAACTGGCAGTCGTACAGCGGCGAGTCCGCGATGGGCCACCTGGTGCAGATGGCGGGCCTGGCGGTGCAGAACTTCGTCTCCGCGGCCGTCGGCATCGCCGTGGTGGCGGCGCTGATCCGCGGGTTCACCCGCAACCGCACCGACCGGGTCGGCAACTTCTGGGTGGACCTGACCCGGATCTCGCTGCGCCTGCTGCTGCCCATCGCGATCCTGTTCGCGCTGGTGCTGGCCGCGAACGGCGTGGTGCAGAACTTCCACGGGTTCCACGAGGTGACCACCCTGACGGGCGGTCAGCAGGCGATCCCCGGCGGGCCGGTGGCCTCGCAGGAGGTCATCAAGCTGCTCGGCACCAACGGCGGCGGCTTCTACAACGCCAACTCGGCGCACCCGTTCGAGAACCCGACCGGCTTCACCAACCTGGTGGAGGTCTTCCTGCTGCTGGTGATCGCGTTCTCGCTGCCGCGCACCTTCGGGAAGATGGTCGGCGACCACCGGCAGGGCTACGCGATCGTCTCGGTGATGGGCCTGTTCTGGGTGGCCTCGGCCGCGCTGATCACCTTCTTCGAGCACCAGCACGCCGGCAGCGCCCTGCAGGCGGCCGGCGCGGCGATGGAGGGCAAGGAGCAGCGGCTCGGCATCGCCGGCTCCAGCCTGTTCGCGGCGTCCACCACACTCACCTCGACGGGTGCGGTGAACTCCTTCCACGACTCGTACTCGCCGTTCGGCGGCGGTCTGACGATCTTCAACATGATGCTCGGCGAGATCGCGCCCGGCGGTACCGGCTCCGGCCTGTACGGCATGCTGGTCCTGGCGATCGTCGCGGTGTTCGTCGCCGGTCTGATGGTCGGCCGCACCCCGGAGTACCTGGGCAAGAAGCTCGGCGGCCGGGAGATGAAGTTCGCCTCGCTGTACATCCTCACCACCCCGACGATCGTGCTGATCGGCGCGGGCACGGCGATCGCCCTGCCCGGCGAGCGCGCCGGGATGCTCAACTCCGGGGCGCACGGCTTCTCCGAGGTGCTGTACGCGTTCACCTCGGCCGCGAACAACAACGGTTCGGCGTTCGGCGGCATCACCGTGAACACCGCCTGGTACGACACGGCGCTGGGCCTGGCGATGGTGTTCGGCCGGTTCCTGCCGATGGTGTTCGTGCTGGCGCTGGCCGGCTCGCTGGCCCGGCAGCAGCCCGTCCCGGCGAGCGCGGGCACGCTGCCCACCCACAAGCCGCTGTTCGTCGGACTGCTCTCCGGGGTGGTGCTGATCGTCGTCGGCCTCACCTACTTCCCGGCCCTGGCCCTCGGGCCGATCGCAGAAGGTCTCCGCTGATGTCCACCACGCTTGAACCCGCACCGCACCGGGCCGCGGCCGGCCTGCTCGACCCGAAGCTGCTGCTCGCCTCGCTGCCCGACGCGGTGAAGAAGCTCGACCCCCGGGTGATGGTGAAGAACCCGGTGATGTTCGTGGTCGAGGTCGGCTCGGTGGTCACCACCGTCGCCGCGATCGCCGACCCGTCGGTGTTCGCCTGGGCGATCACCGCCTGGCTCTGGCTGACCACGGTGTTCGCCAACCTGGCCGAGGCGGTCGCCGAGGGCCGCGGCAAGGCGCAGGCCGACACGCTGCGCAAGGCCAAGACCGAGTCCGTCGCCCGCCGTCTGGTCGACTGGCCCGCCTCGCAGACCGAGGAGGAGGTGCCGGGCACCTCGCTGCGGCTGGGCGACCACGTGGTGGTCGAGGCCGGGGAGGTCGTTCCCGGTGACGGCGACGTCGTCCAGGGGGTGGCATCGGTCGACGAGTCGGCGATCACCGGCGAGTCCGCACCGGTGATCCGGGAGTCCGGCGGCGACCGGTCCGCGGTGACCGGCGGCACCAAGGTGCTGTCCGACCGGATCGTGGTGAGGATCAGCTCCGAGCCGGGCAAGACCTTCATCGACCGGATGATCGCCCTGGTGGAGGGCGCGGCCCGGCAGAAGACGCCGAACGAGATCGCGCTGAACATCCTGCTGGCGTCGCTGACCATCGTCTTCCTGATCGCGGTGGTCACCCTGCAGCCGATGGCGACCTACGCGGGCGCCCCGCAGCCCACCGTGGTGCTGGTGGCGCTGATCGTGGCGCTGATCCCGACCACCATCGGCGCGCTGCTCTCGGCGATCGGCATCGCCGGCATGGACCGGCTGGTGCAGCGCAACGTGCTGGCGATGTCGGGCCGGGCCGTGGAGGCCGCCGGCGACGTCAACACCCTGCTGCTCGACAAGACCGGCACCATCACCCTCGGCAACCGGCAGGCCGCCGAGTTCCTGCCCGCCGCGGGCGTCACCGTCGAGGAGCTGGCGGACGCCGCGCAGCTGTCCTCGCTGGCCGACGAGACCCCCGAGGGCCGCTCGATCGTGGTGCTCGCCAAGACCGGGTACGGCCTGCGGGCCCGCGCCCAGGGCGAGTTGGCGCACGCCGAGTGGGTGCCGTTCACCGCGCAGACCCGGATGTCGGGCGTGGACCTTCACGAAGGCGCCGGCAAGCAGGTCCGCAAGGGCGCGGCCGGCTCCGTCTCCAACTGGGTGACGGGCAACGGCGGTTCGGTCGGCGCCGAGGTCGCGCAGCTGGTCGACGGGATCTCCGCGGCCGGCGGCACGCCGCTGGTGGTGGCGGAGCAGGACGGCGCGAAGGCGCCGCGCGTCCTGGGGGTGATCCACCTGAAGGACGTGGTGAAGGAGGGCATGCGGGAGCGGTTCGCGGAGCTGCGCCGGATGGGCATCAAGACCGTGATGATCACCGGCGACAACCCGCTGACCGCACGGGCGATCGCCGAGGAGGCGGGCGTCGACGACTTCCTCGCCGAGGCCACCCCCGAGGACAAGATGGCCCTGATCCGCAAGGAGCAGGAGGGCGGAAAGCTGGTCGCGATGACCGGCGACGGCACCAACGACGCCCCGGCGCTCGCCCAGGCCGACGTCGGCGTGGCGATGAACACCGGCACCATGGCGGCCAAGGAGGCCGGCAACATGGTGGACCTGGACTCCAACCCGACCAAGCTGATCGAGATCGTCGAGATCGGCAAGCAACTGCTGATCACCCGCGGCGCGTTGACGACCTTCTCGATCGCCAACGACGTGGCCAAGTACTTCGCGATCATCCCGGCGATGTTCGCCGGCGTGTACCCGGGCCTCAGCCACCTGAACATCATGGGCCTGCACAGCCCGACCTCCGCGATCACCTCGGCGATCATCTTCAACGCCCTGGTCATCGTCGGCCTCATCCCGCTGGCCCTGCGCGGCGTCAAGTACCGTCCGTCCGACGCCGGTTCGCTGCTCTCCCGGAACATCGGGATCTACGGCCTGGGCGGCCTGGTGGTGCCGTTCGTCGGCATCAAGCTCATCGACCTGATCGTGCAGTTCGTCCCCGGCCTCAACTGACCCGAGAGGAGAACGAGACATGCCCACCTTTCTGCGCACCCACCTCACCGCGCTGCGGATGCTGCTGGTGATGACCGTGATCCTCGGCATCGCCTACCCGCTGCTGATCACCGGCATCAGCCAACTCGCCTTCCCCGCCAAGGCCAACGGCTCCGTCGTCGAGCGCGACGGCAAGGAGATCGGCTCCGGCCTGCTCGGCCAGAGCTTCGACCTGCCGAAGCAGAACCCCGACGACCCGGACGAGCAGGCGCAGCCCGACCCGAAGTGGTTCCAGCCCCGCCCGTCGGCCGGCGGCTACGACCCGAAGTCCTCCGGCGCCTCCAACCTCGGCCCGAACAGCGAGGACCTGCTGAAGGCCGTCGAGGAGCGCCGCGCCGCCGTCGCCGCGTTCGACGGCGTCGACCCGGCGAGCGTCCCGCCGGACGCGCTGACGGCCTCCGGCTCCGGGCTCGACCCGCAGATCTCCGTGGCCTACGCCAAGGAGCAGGTGCAGCGGGTCGCCAAGGCCCGCGGCGTCCCCGCCGAGCGGCTCGACCAGCTGATCGCCCAGTACACCGACGGCCGCTCGCTCGGCTTCCTCGGCCAGCCCGGCGTCAACGTGGTACTGCTCAACCGTGCGGTCGCCGACCTGACGTGACGACGCGTCAATTACCCAAGCAGGCCGACCCGGGCGCTCCCCCGCCCGGGTCGGCCGGCCGCGTCCCCGAACCCCTCCAACCCACCACCGTGAGACGAGCCGCCATGCCAGTCGACCCCGGACAGGCCCTCCGAGCGCAGCCGCCAGGCCACCGGCGGGGCCGGCTGCGGGTCTACCTGGGCGCGGCCCCCGGCGTGGGCAAGACCTACCGGATGCTCGACGAGGCGCACCGCCGGCAGGAACGCGGCACCGACGTGGTGGTCGGCTTCCTGGAGACCCACAACCGGCCGCGCACCGCCCGGCTGCTCGACGGCCTGGAGCAACTCCCGCGCACCGTGCGGCGCTACCGCGACACCGAGTTCGCCGAACTCGACCTGGACGCGCTGCTGGCCCGCCGCCCCGAACTCGCCCTGGTCGACGAACTCGCCCACACCAACATCCCCGGCGGCCGGCACGCCAAGCGCTGGCAGGACGTCGAGGAACTGCTCGCCGCCGGCATCGACGTGGTCACCACCGTCAACATCCAGCACCTGGAGTCGCTCAACGACGTGGTGCAGAAGATCACCGGCGTGCCGCAGCGCGAGACCGTCCCCGACGAGGTGGTGCGCCGCGCCGACCAGATCGAACTCGTCGACATGGCCCCGCAGGCGCTGCGCCGCCGGCTCGCGCACGGCAACGTCTACCAGGCCGAGAAGGTCGACGCCGCGCTCGCCAACTACTTCCGGGTCGGCAACCTCACCGCCCTGCGCGAACTCGCGCTGCTCTGGCTGGCCGGGCGGGTCGACGAAGGGCTGCGCGACTACCGGGCCGTGCACAACATCGACCGGGTCTGGGAGACCCGCGAACGCGTCGTCGTCGCCCTCACCGGCGGACCGGAGGGCCCCACCCTGATCCGGCGCGCCGCCCGGATCTGCGACCGCACCGCCGGCGGCGAACTGATCGCCGTGCACGTCACCCGCAGCGACGGCCTGGCCGGCGCCTCGCCCGGCCGGCTCGCCGAGCAGCGCAGCCTGGTCGAGTCGCTCGGCGGCAGCTACCACGTGGTGGTCGGCGACGACATCCCCGAGACGCTGCTGACCTTCGCCCGCGCCCGCGACGCCACCCAGCTGGTCCTCGGCACCAGCCGGCGCGGCCGCACCAACCGCTTCCTCACCGGCCCCGGCATCGGCGAGACCACCGTCGACCGGTCCGAGGACATCGACGTCCACATGGTCACCCACGCGTTCACCGGCCGCGGCCGGCTCCCCTCGCTGGGCCGCCGGCACTCCCGCCGCCGCACCCTCGCCGGGTACGCCGCCGGACTCGCCGTCCCCTGGGTGCTGACCGCCGTGCTCTCCCAGGCGCACACCGCGCTGAACCTCACCACCGACGCGCTGATCTTCCAACTCGGCGTCGTCGGCGTCGCGCTGCTCGGCGGCGCGATGTCCGCCCTGCTGGCCTCGCTGGTCGCCTCGCTGCTGCTGAACTACTACTTCATCCCGCCGGTGCACACCTTCACCATCAACGAGGCCAACAACTTCATCGCGCTCGCCGTGTTCGCCGCCGTCGCGCTGTGCGTGTCCACCGTCGTCGACCACTCCGCGCGGCAGACCGCCCGGGCCGCCCGCGCCACCGCCGAGGCCGAGACCCTCTCCACCCTGGCCGGCTCGGTGCTGCGCGGCGCCGACGCCGTCCCCGCCCTGCTGGAACGCACCCGCACCTCCTTCGGACTGGACACCGCCGCGCTGCTCGACCCCGCAAGCGGCGAGGTGCTCGCCCGCACCGACACCCCGGCCGCCGCCGAGGAACACCCCGAGGTCACCGAACTGCCGGTCGGCGCCGACGCGTTGCTGGTGCTCACCGGACGCCGGCTGCCGGACACCGACCACCGGGTGCTGGCCGCGTTCGCCGCCCACCTGGCCGCCGCCCTGGAACGCGACCGCCTCGCCACCGTCGCCGCCGAGGTCGAACCGATCCGGGCCGCCGACCGGATGCGCACCGCGCTGCTCGCCGCCGTCAGCCACGACCTGCGCACCCCGCTCGCCACCGCGCTCGCCTCGGTCGGCTCGCTGCGCAGTCCCGACGTCGACTTCTCCGCCGCCGACCGGGCCGAACTGCTCGCCCTCGCCGACGAATCGCTGGTCGAACTCACCCGGCTGGTCGACAACCTGCTCGACCTGAGCCGGCTGCAGGCCGGCGCGCTCACCCTGCACCTGCAACCCACCCACCTGGACGAGATCCTGCCGCGCGCCCTCGACTCGCTGCCCGACCCCGACGCGCCCGTCCAGCCGCTCGACCTCGACACCGCCCCGCCCGTCCTCGCCGACCCGCCACTGCTGGAACGCGTCCTCGCCAACGTCGTCACCAACGCGCTGCGGCACAACGCGCCCGGCGCACCCGTCCTGGTCACCGCCTCCGCGCACGCCGACCGGGTGGAGATCCGGATCGTCGACCGCGGACCCGGCATCCCGCCCGAGGACCGCGACCGGGTCTTCCTGCCGTTCCAGCGCCTCGGCGACACCGACAACACCACCGGCCTCGGCCTCGGCCTCGCGCTCTCCCGCGGCCTCGCCGAAGCCATGGGCGGCAGCCTCGACGTCGAGGACACCCCCGGCGGCGGCGCCACCATGCTGCTCACCCTGCCCGCCGCCACCGCCCACGAGGGAACCTCATGACCCGTGTCCTGGCCGTCGACGACGAACCCCGCCTGCTGCGCACCCTGCGCCTCAACCTGCTGGCCCGCCAGTACGCGGCGCTCACCGCCGGCACCGCCCGGCAGGCCCTGCAGCTGGCCGAGGAGACCCCGCCCGACGCTGTCCTGCTCGACCTGGGCCTGCCCGACCAGGACGGCATGGACGTGCTGCGCGCGCTGCGCCGGCACAGCGCCGCACCGATCATCGTGCTGTCCGGCCGCACCGACCCCGCCGACCGGATCCACGCCCTCGACGGCGGCGCCGACGACTACCTCACCAAACCCTTCGTCATGGACGAACTCTTCGCCCGGCTGCGCGCCGTCCTGCGCCGCCCCGCACCCGCCGCCGCCCCGCCGCTCGCCCGGATCGGCGACCACACCGTGGACGCGGCCGCCGCCCGCGCCACCGGACCGGACGGCCCCGTCCGGCTCACCCCCATCGAATGGCAGCTGCTCTCCGTGCTGCTCGCCGCCCCCGGCCGGCTGGTCGGCCGCCGGCAACTCCTCACCGCCGTCTGGGGACCCGGCCACGACCACCACAGCAACTACCTGCGGGTCCACTTCGCGGCCCTGCGCCGCAAACTCGAACGCGACCCGCACCGGCCCCGCCACCTGATCACCGAACCCGGCCTCGGCTACCGCTACCTGCCCTGACGGACCGTCAACAGCGCTGTGGCAGAATCCGCCGGGTGACCATCCGGGTGCTGCTCGCCGACGACCAGGAGATGGTGCGACGGGGCCTGCGTCGCATCCTCGAAACCCAACCGGACCTCCAGGTGGTCGGCGAGGCCGCCGACGGCGTCGCCACCGTCGAGGCCGCCCGCGCGCTGCGCCCGGACGTCGCCCTGGTCGACGTCCGGATGCCCCGGATGGACGGCCTGGAAGTCGTCCGGCAGCTCTGCGGGCCCACCGCCGACCCGCAGGTCAAGGTGGTCGTGGTGACCACCTTCGACCTCGACGAGTACGTGTACCCGGCGCTGCGCGGCGGCGCCTCCGGCTTCCTGCTCAAGCGCTCCGGGCCGGCCCTGCTGATCGAGGCCGTCCGCGCCGCGATGGCCGGCGACAGCCTGATCAGCCCGTCCGTCACCGTCCGGCTGCTCCAGCACGTCACCGGCCGCCGCCCCGACGCCGTGCCGCTCGCCGAACCGCTCACCGGCCGCGAGCAGGAGATCACCCGCGAGGTCGCCGCGGGCGGCACCAACGCCGACATCGCCGCCGCCCTGTTCATCTCGCCCGGCACCGTGAAGACCCACGTCGCGCACATCCAACGCAAGCTCGGCGTCCGCAACCGGGTCGGCATCGCCATGCGCGCCTTCGAACTCGGCTACCTCACCGACCTGCCCGGATGACCGCCCGCCGCGCCCTCACCGCCGCGGCGGCCGCGCTGCTGCTGCTGCCCGCGGCGCTCGGCCCGTGGACGGCCTGGTTCCCCGCTGCCGCCGCCGCCCTGGCGCTCGCCCTCGCCGTGCTCCGCCCGCCGCCCGCGCCGACCGCCGTCGCCGCCGCACTGGTCTCGCTCGCCGTCGACGCCGGCCTCCCGGGCGACCACGGCCTGGCGCTGCTCTGGATGCCCGTCGAGTTCGCCGCCCTGCTGGCGCTGCTGGTGCGCTCGGTGCGGCGGCTGACGGAGCGCCGGGCCTGGGCGGTCGGCGCGCTCACCGCCGCCGCCGCCCTGGCACTGCCGCTGCGCTTCGCACTGCGCCAGCCGCACCCGGCGGACGCCTCGGTGGCCGGCCTGCTGCTCGCCGCCGTCCCCGTCGCCGCCGCCCTGGGCGCCGCCCTCCACCTGCGCGGCCAGGACGCCCGCCGGACCCGCGCCGTCCGCGACGCCCGCCGCGAACAGCGCCTCGCCGTCGCCCGCGACCTGCACGACTACGTGGCCCACGAGCTCACCGGCATCCTGCTGGAGGTGCAGGCCGCCCAGGTCGGCGGCTACGACCAGGCGGAGAACACCCGGCTGCTGACCCGCCTGGAAGCCGCCGGACAGCGCGCCCTCGCCTCCATGGACCAGACCCTCGACACCCTTCGCGCCCCCGACGGCGCCGGCCCGCGCCGCCACACCCTCGCCGAACTGCCCGCCCTGCTCGACCGCTTCCCCGACCGCCCGGCCCTGCACGGCGTCGCCGAGCTGCCCGCGCTGCCGCCCGTCGTCGAGGACGCCGCCTACCGGGTCGCGCTGGAGGCCCTCACCAACATCCGCCGCCACGCGCCCGCCGCCGACCGGATCGCCGTCGCCCTCGCCCACCGCCCCGGCGCCGGACTGACCGTCACCGTCACCGACAGCGGCCCCGCCCACCCCCGCGCCCACTCCCGCGCCCGCCCCGGCGGCGGCACCGGCCTGGCCGCGCTGCGCACCCGGATCGCCGACCTCGGCGGCGAGCTCACGGCCGGCCCGCACGGCGCCGGCTGGCAGGTGGCGGCGACCCTGCCCACCGGCGGCTGAACGCACCGGCGGCCGAACGCACCGATGGCTGAACGCACCGACGGCGCGCGGCGAGGAGCCGCGCGCCGTCAGGTCGCGTTGTACCAGCGGGAGTTCTACTCCTCGACGGGGGTGCCGTCGGCGGCGATCCGGGTGAAGCCGAGGTACTTGTGCAGCGCCTTCGGCAGCAGCACCGAACCGTCGGCCTGCTGGTGCTGCTCCAGCACCGCCGCGATGGTGCGGCCCAGCGGCAGACCCGAACCGTTCACGGTCGCGGCCGGGGTCGGCCTGCCGTTCTCGTCCCGGGTGCGGATGCCGGCCCGGCGGCCCTGGAAGGTGCCGAAGTCCGACACCGAGGAGATCTCCCGGTAGGTGTCCTGGCTGGGCAGCCACACCTCCAGGTCGTACGTCAGCTGTGCCGAGAAGCCGGTGTCGCCGGCCGCCAACATGACCACCCGGTAGGAGAGTTCCAGCTCCTTCAGGCAGGCCTCGGCGTGCGACACCATCAGCAGCATCTGCTCCCGGGACTGCTCCGGGGCGCAGATCCGCACCATCTCCACCTTCGAGAACTGGTGCAGCCGGATCAGCCCGCGGGTGTCCCGCCCGTACGAGCCGGCCTCCGAACGGAAGCACGGAGTGTGCGCGGTGAGCGCCAGCGGCAGCTCGGCCGGCGGGACGATCTCGTCCGCGTACAGGTTGGTCAGCGGCACCTCGGCGGTCGGGATCAGGAACAGGTCCCGGTCGGCGACACCCGTCCGGAACAGGTCCTCCTCGAACTTCGGCAGCTGCCCGGTGCCGGTCATGGTGCGCCGGTTCACCAGGTACGGCACCGCGTGCTCGACGTAGCCGTGCCGACGGGTGTGCAGGTCCAGCAGCAGCGCGGCGATCGCCCGCTCCAGCGCCGCACCGGTGCCGCGCAGCACGCTGAACCGCGAGCCCGACAGCTTGGTGGCCCGGCCGAAGTCCATGATGCCCATGGTCTCGCCCAGGTCGACGTGGTCCTTGGGCGTGAAGTCGAACGACTGCGGCTCGCCGACCCGGCGCACCTCCAGGGCGTCCTCGTCCGAGAAGCCGTCCGGGGACTCGTCGGACGGCAGGTTCGGGATCGTCAGCAGCAGGTCCGTCAGCTCCTGCTGGACCTTCTCCAGCTCGCCCTCGTTCTGCTGCACCTGCTCCTTCAGCGAACGGGCGCTCTCCTTCAGCTCGGAGACGTCCCCGCCCTGCTTCGCCGTCCGCTGCACCTCCTGCGCGACCTGCTTCGAGCGGGCCCGCAGCTCGTCGCCGGCCTGGATGCCCGCGTTCCGCCGGGACTGCAGGGCGTCCAGTGCGGACAGGTCGAGGCGGTGGCCGCGGCGTGCGAGCCGCCGGACGGCTTCGTCCCCCAGGTCGATCAGGGCGCGGGCATCATGCATCGGAGTCTGCTCCTCGGGACAGCCAGATCGGAATCCCGACGGTAGCAGGGGCGCGGATCGCGTCGTAGTGCCTTTCTCCGCCATTGCGTCCCATGTCAGCCCCAGGTCAGCCCGTGGTCATGAACTCCGTGAGGACCGGGGCCAGCACCTCCGGCGCCACCTCGTGGGTCTGTCCCTCCAGGGTGCGGTACTCGGCGTTCGCGGCGGCCGCGGCCGCCCGGGCCGCGGCCCGCAGCGACTCCGGGCTGAGGCCGCCGTCCAGCACCAGCACCGGAACGGTCAGCGCCGCCAGCCGCTCGGCCGGCACCGGCGCGCCCACCGCGCCGTCCAGCACCTCGGTGTCGGTGGCCAGCGTCGGTGCGACCGACTCGAACACCGGCCAGACGGGCGACTGGCGCATCCCGTCGATCATCGGCTCGGGCATGCCGACGAACGCCATGAAGCGGGCGACCGCCGCGGCCCGGTCGTCGGCGGCGATGTCCTGCGCCACGCCCGTCCGGTAGTCGACGAACCGGGCCAGCTGCTCCTCGGTGGTGCTGAACGGCGGCTCGTACACGGCGACCCGCTCGACGCCGATGCCCGCACCGGCCGCCCGCAGCGCGAGCGCCCCGCCGGAGGACAGGCCGAACAGTGCCGCGGAGCCGCCGGCCGCCGCGACGAGCGCCGCCAGATCCTCGATCTCCCGCTCCAGGGCGTACCCGTCGAGCGGGCCGCTCTCGCCGCGGCCGCGCCGGTCGTAGCTGAACACCCGGTGGCCGTCGGCCAGTTGGGCGGCGATCCCGGCGGACGGGCCGAACGCGCGGTGGCAGAGCGCCCCGTCCACGATCACCACGGCGGGGCCCTCGCCCACCGCCTGGTAGGCGATCCGGGTGCCGTCGGCAGAGGTCACGAACTCGGTCATGGTCGAACTCCTGGGTGCGATGCGGGTGCGACGGGGGTGCGGTGCGGTCAGCGGGCGGCGGTGGCGAGCGTGTGGGCGACCAGCGCGTTGGCGTGGCCGTGGCCCAGACCGTGCTCGGTCTTCAGCCAGGCGACCAGCTCCATGTGCCTGGTCAGCGGCGAGCTGCGGACCAGCTCCTGCCAGTGGGCGATCGGGTGCCCGTACTTCTGCTCGATCGAGGGGAAGTAGCTGGCCGGTCCCTTGACGCTCATCCCGGGTTCCTCCGCGTTCCGTTGCGCTGCTGTCGTGCCGTCACAGGTATGGACGAGCGGCCCCGGCGGAACTCATCGGTCCCCGCGAAAGTTTTCTCGCGCCACTTCGCCAACACCGGACGCAGCCCCCTCGGGCCGCCTACGGTCGGGTCATGGCATGGATCGACGACAGCACGATCGAGCGCGCCGCCGGCTACCTGTGGACCTCGGGCCGGGTCCTGGAACAGCGGCGCTTCACCCACCTGTTCGACGCCCCCGACCCGGCGGGCGTCCTCGCCGCCCTGGACGCCCACCGCACCCCGGACGGTGGCTGGGCGTACGGCCTCGAACCCGACGTCCGCGGCCCGGCCGCCCAACCGCTGGCCGCCGGCGCCGCCGCCCGCATCCTCGGCGAGGCCGGCGCGCTGACCGGCCCGCGCGGCGGCGAACTCTGCGACTGGGCCGCCACCTTGACCACCCCGGACGGCGGCGTGCCCGCCGTGCTGCCCAGCCTGCGCGGCTACCCGCACCCGCCGTTCATCCCGATCGCCGACGACCCGCCGGCCGAGCTGCTCTCCACCGGCCAGATCGCCGCCCCGCTGCTGCGCCACGGCGTCGAGCACGCCTGGCTGGCGGGCGCCCAGGAGTTCTGCCGCCGCGCCGTCGAGGCGATCGACACCACCCACCCGTACGAGGTGTTCACCGCCGTCGGCATCCTGGACGCCTCGCCGGACCGCGCCTGGGCGACCGAACAGGCCGCCCGGCTCGGCGAACTGGTGCGCCGTCAGCAGTTGGTGCTGCTCGACCCGGCCCACCCGGAGCAGGTCCGGCTCGCCCCCGGGTACGCACCCCGCGAGTACCACCTGCCGCACGACTTCGCGCCCCGCCCGGACAGCCTGGCCCGCGCCTGGTTCTCCGACGCCGAGCTGGAACGCGGCCTGCTCCACCTGCTGTCCGCCCAACTCCCCGACGGCGGCTGGCCGATCAACTGGGCCCGCTGGTCGGAGTCCACCGAGCACGAGGCCCGTCCGGGCGTCACCCTCTCCGCCCTGCTCACCCTGCGCGCCTACTCGAACTGAGAACGGCGCTGGTTCAGCCGACGGCGCGCTTCACCAATTCGGCGATGCGCGCCGACTCGGCCTCGCCCAGATCGGCGACCGCGTAGGAGGTCGGCCACAGGTCGCCGTCGTCGAGGCGCGCCTGGTCGCTGAAACCGATGGTCGCGTACCGGGACTTGAACTTGGCGGCGCTCTGGAAGAAGCACACCGGCTTGCCGTCCTTGTTGTTGTACGCGGGCATGCCGTACCAGGTCTTCGGGGCCAGCTCCGGCGCGACCTCGGTGACGATCGCGTGGAAGCGCTCCGCCAGCAGCCGGTCCTCGGGCGGCATCTCGGCGATCTTCTCCAGCAGGTCCTGCTCCGCCTCCGCGGCCTTCGCGGCGGCCGACGCCCGCTTGGTCTCCGCCTTCAGCTCCTTGGCGCGCTCCTTCATCGCCGCGCGCTCGTCCGCCGTGAAACCCTCGTGCTTCTCCGCCATGACCGGCTCTCCCGTCCGCTGCCTCGGTGTCGTGTCCTCATCGTAGGAACGCGCCCGGCGCCCCGGCTTCTCGGAAACTGATCGCTTGTGCGAACGCCGAAGCCCGGCCCGGGGGACTCCCGGGCCGGGCTTCGGTGGGTGCGATCAGCGGGCCTTGAAGGTCCGCAGCCGCAGGCTGTTGCCGACCACGAAGACCGAGGAGAAGGCCATGGCCGCTCCTGCGATCATGGGGTTGAGCAGGCCGGTCGCGGCGAGCGGCAGGGCCGCCACGTTGTAGGCGAAGGCCCAGAACAGGTTGCCCTTGATGGTGGCGAGGGTGCGGCGGGAGAGGCGGATCGCGTCGGCGGCCGAGCGGAGGTCGCCGCGTACGAGGGTGAGGTCGGCGGCCTCGATGGCGGCGTCGGTGCCGGTGCCGATGGCCAGGCCCAGGTCGGCCTGGGCGAGGGCGGCGGCGTCGTTGACGCCGTCGCCGACCATTGCGACGGTGCGGCCCTCGGCCTGGAGGCGGCGGACGGTGGCGACCTTGTCCTCGGGCAGTACCTCGGCGATCACGTCCTCGGCGGGGATGCCGACCTCGGCCGCGACCGACTCCGCCACCAGCCGGTTGTCACCGGTCAGCAGCACGGGGCGCAGGCCCAGCGCCCGCAGTTCGGCGATCGCCTCCGCGCTGGTCGGCTTCACCGCGTCGGCGACCTCCAGGACGGCCCGCGCCGCGCCGTCCCAGCCGACCGCGATCGCGGTCCGGCCGGCCCGCTCGGCCTCGGCCTTGGCGACCAGCAGCTCCGCCGGCAGGTGCTGCGACCAGTCGGCCAGCAGCGCCTCGCGTCCGGCGACCACCGCGTGGCCGTCGACCACGCCCTGCACACCCAGGCCCGGGACGTTCTCGAAGCCCTCGACCGGCTCCAGCGTGCCGAACCTCTCCTGCGCGGCGGTGGCCACGGCCTGGGCGATCGGGTGCTCGGAGGCGTGCTCCAGCGCGCCGGCCAGCCGCAGCGCCTCGTCCTCGGTGGCGTTCTCGGCGGTGTGGACGCCGACCAGGGTCATCCGGCCGGTGGTCACGGTGCCGGTCTTGTCCAGCACGATGGTGTCGACCTTGCGGGTGTTCTCCAGGACCTCGGGGCCCTTGATCAGGATGCCCAGCTGGGCGCCGCGGCCGGTGCCGACCAGCAGCGCGGTCGGGGTGGCCAGGCCCAGGGCGCAGGGGCAGGCGATGATCAGCACGGCGACGGCGGCGGTGAAGGCGGCGGTCCAGCCCTCGCCGGTGCCCAGCCAGTAGCCCAGGGTGGCCAGCGCCAGGGTGATCACGACCGGCACGAACACGCCGGAGATCCGGTCGGCGAGGCGCTGGGCGGCGGCCTTGCCGTTCTGGGCGTCCTCGACCAGCTTCGCCATCCGGGCCAGCCGGGTGTCCGCGCCGACCCTGGTGGCCTCGACCACCAGCCGGCCGCCCGCGTTGACGGTCGCGCCGGTCACGGCGTCGCCCGGGCCGACCTCGACCGGCACCGACTCGCCGGTCAGCATCGAGGCGTCCACGGCGGAGCTGCCCTCGACGACCGTGCCGTCGGTGGCGATCTTCTCGCCGGGACGGACCACGAACCGGTCGCCGACGGCCAGCTGCCCGATCGGCAGCAGCACCTCGCGGCCGTCCCGCAGCACCGTCACGTCCTTCGCGCCCAGCTCCAGCAGCGCCTTCAGCGCCGCGCCCGCCGTCCGCTTCGACCGGGCCTCGAAGTACCGGCCGGCCAGGATGAACGCGGTGACGCCGGCCGCCGCCTCCAGGTAGATGTTCGACGCGCCGTCGGAGCGGGCGATGGTGAACTCGAAGCCGTGCCGCATGCCCGGCATGCCCGCGTCGCCGAAGAACAGCGCCCACAGCGACCACAGGAACGCGGCGCCGGTGCCCAGCGAGACCAGGGTGTCCATGGTCGCCGCGCCGTGCCGGGCGTTGGTCCAGGCGGCCCGGTGGAACGGCCAGGCCGCGTACGTGACGACCGGCGCGGCCAGCGTCAGCGACAGCCACTGCCAGTTGTCGAACTGCAGCGCCGGCACCATCGCCATCGCGATCACCGGCACGGCCAGCACCAGCGCGGTGATCAGCCGCTGCCGCAGCGGGGCCAGCTCGTCGTCCGCGCCGGCGGCCTGCTCGCCCTTCTCCTCGGCCGGGGGCTCCGGGAGGGCGGCCGTGTAGCCGGTGGCCTCCACGGTGGCGATCAGGTCGGAGACGTCCACGGGCCCGTCGACGACCACCTTGGCCTTCTCGGTGGCGTAGTTGACGCTGGCCCGGACGCCGTCCATGCGGTTGAGCTTCTTCTCGATCCGCGCGGCGCAAGAGGCACAGGTCATGCCGCCGATGCGGAGTTCCACCTCGGTGGAGGCGGGTGCTGCCTGGGTGGTCATCAGAGGCTCCTCGTGGTGTCGGACATCCCGGCCGGCGGCCGGGTTCCTACGGTTCTCAGGCGCGGCCGGTCAACTCGTAGCCGGCCTCGTCGACGGCGGCGCGCACCGTCTCGTCGTCGAGCTCGGCCGTCGAACCGACGGTGACCAGCCCGGTCTTCACGTCCACCTGCACGGCCTCGACGCCATCGAGTGCCCCGATCGCCTTGCCGACGGTCTTCTCGCAGTGCCCGCAGGTCATTCCGGACACCGTGAACACGGTGGTGACGGCGGCCGGCGCGGCGACGGTCGCGGTGGTGGAGCAGGTGCCGTCGCTGGAGCAGCAGGACATGGGATCCTCCGTTGAAGTTCTCGATACCTGGAGGGGGTATCCCTCCCGGCAACAACATTTATACCCCTGGGGGGTATGCCGTGCAAGCGTTTCCGCCCCTGGATCCGCGCCGCCGCCCCGATCTGCCGGGATGTCCCCTCCCTGTGTACGCCTCCTTATGCGCACCCCTTCGCACCCCGCTCCGCGTGCGGAGACTTTTTCCGGGCGACCTGCCGCCGCCCTGACCTCGCGGTTCCGTCCGATCGCCCGCCCGGTCGGTGTCGAGGCCGGTTCCACGTTGCTTGACACATACCCCTGGGGGGTATCTACTCCGTGATGTCGCCAGGCACCCCACCCCGTCAGAGGGAGTCCGCCATGAACACCGCACTCAAGGTCGCCGTCTTCACCTCGGGCCTCGCCCTCGCGTTCGGCGCCGCCTACGGAGTCGGCCGCGCCGTCGGCAGCACCCCGGCCCCGGCCGCCGGACACGCCCACCAGGCCAACGACGCCACGGCCGCGCCCGAGGGGCACGGCGGCCACGAGGAGCATCCGGTCGGCGGCCTGCAGATCTCGGACCGCGGCTACACGCTGAGCCTCGACCGCCCGGTGGTCCCGGCCGGCGGCCCGACCGAACTGAGCTTCCGGGTGCTGGCGCCGGACGGGAAGCCGCTCACCGCGTACCGGCCCGCACACGAGAAGGAGCTCCACCTGATCATCGCCGGCCGCGACCTGACGGACTTCCAGCACGTGCACCCGGTCCGCGCCGCGGACGGCACCTGGAGCGTCCCGGCGAACATCGCCAGGGCCGGCGACTACCGGGTGTTCGCCGACTTCGTCCCGGCCGCCGAGGCCGAGTCGCTGACCCTCGGCGCGGACCTGCACGCCACCGGCGACTACCGGCCGGCCGCCCTCCCGCAGACCGGCCGCTCGGTGACCGTCGACGGTTACACCGTGACCCTCACCGGCGACCTGACGGCCGGCCGGGCGGGCAGGCTCGCCTTCGCGGTGTCGAAGGACGGCCGTCCGGTCGACGACCTCGACCCGTACCTCGCCGCCTACGGCCACCTGGTGGTGCTGCGCGCCGGAGACCTCGGCTACCTGCACGTCCACCCGGACGGCGCGCCCGGCGACGGGGTCACCGAGCCGGGCCCGGAGGTCGACTTCGAGGCCACCGCGCCGAGCGCCGGCGAGTACCGCCTGTTCCTGGACTTCCAGCACGCGGGCGCCGTCCACACCGCCGCCTTCACCCTCGCCGCGGGCGGCGGCGCCCCGGCGGCCGCCGAGGCCCCGGCTCCGGCTCCGGCTTCGAGCGAGTCGGCGCACCACCACTGATCGAGCGCGCCACCCCCGCGCGGATTCCCGGTCCGCGCACACCCACGTCGCCTACATACCCCCTCCCGGTATTTCTCCAGAGGAGCCCCCGGCCGTGTCAGACCTCGCCGCACCCCCCGCACCCCGCCGCTGGACGGCGCTCGCCTTAATCGCCCTCGCCCAGTTCATGGTCATCATGGACACCTCGATCATCGGCGTGGCCCTGCCGAAGATGCAGACCGCGCTCGGGTTCTCGCAGGAGAACCTGTCCTGGGTGTTCAACGCCTACGTGATCGCCTTCGGCGGCCTGCTGCTGCTCGGCGGACGCCTGTCCGACCTGCTCGGCGCCAAGCGGATCTTCGCCGCCGGCTGGATCGTCCTCGCCGCCGGCTCCCTGGTGGCCGGCCTGGCCGGCACCGCCTGGGTCGAACTGGTCGGCCGCGCCGCCCAGGGCGCCGGCTCGGCGCTGATCGCCCCGGCCGCGCTCACCCTGCTGATGACCCTGTTCGGCGGCCGTCCCACCGAACTGCCCAAGGCCTTCGCCCTGTACGGCGCGGCCGCCCCGGCCGGCGGCACCGCGGGCGTGTTCCTCGGCGGCCTGATCACCCAGTACGCCAGCTGGGAGTGGGTGTTCTGGATCAACCTCCCGGTGGCTCTGCTGGTGCTGCTCGCCAGCCCGTCCGTGATGCCCGCCGCCGCGGCCCGCCGCGGATCGATCGACTGGCTGGGCGCGATCACCGTCACCGCCGGCCTCGCCGTCACCGTGTTCGCCATCGTCCGGGCCCCCGAGGTCGGCTGGGACTCCGCGCAGACCTGGCTGGTGCTGGCCGCCGGCCTCCTGCTGATCGCCGCGTTCGTCGGCATCCAGTCCCGCCGCAGCGAGCCGCTGATGCGCCTCGGCATCTGGCGCAGCCCCAACCTGGCGGGCGCCAACCTGGCGCAGCTGCTGATGGCGGCGGCCTGGATCCCGATGTGGTTCTTCCTCAACCTCTACCTGCAGCAGGTGCTCGGCCTGGAGGCCTTCGCCTCCGGTGCGGCGCTGCTGCCGATGACCGCCGCGATCATGCTGATGATGATCGTCCTGGCGCCCCGACTGATCGCCCGCTTCGGCCCGAATCCGCTGATCGTCACCGGCCTGGCCGCGCTCGCCGCCGGCATGTACTGGCTGTCGCTGGCCCGCCCGGACGGCAGCTTCGCGGTCGACGTCCTGCCGGCCTCGCTGCTCGCCGCCGTCGGCATGGCGCTCGCCTTCATCCCGTCGCTGGGCACCGCCCTCGCCGTCCCGAACCCCGCCGAGGGCGGCCTCGCCTCCGGCATCGTCAACACCTCCTACCAGGTGGGCTCCGCCCTCGGCCTGGCCGCGATGACCGCCGTCGCCGCCGCCAACGGCTCCCGCGAGCTCGGCAACCCGGTCGCCCTGACCCACGGCTTCTCCGCCGCCTTCACCGGCGCCGCCGCCCTGGCCCTGCTCGGCGCCCTGGCCTCGCTGCTCACCCTGCGCAGCCCGGCCCCCGCCGCCGAGCCCGTGGAGGCCGCCGCCTGATCCGCCGCCCCGTCCGGCGCTCCCTCGCGAGCGCCGGGCACTTCGCCGTCCTCCGGGCAAAGCGGCCGTCGGCCCGGCGGATCGGCGTAGCCTTCGTGCATGGCAGAGAGCAAGGTCGCGAAGGCCGGGCGGAAGAAGCCCGAGACGCACCTGGGGATGGTGCGCCGGGCCCGGAGGATCAACCGTGAGCTGGCGGAGCTGTACCCGTACGCGCACCCCGAGCTGGACTTCGACGGGCCGTTCCAACTGCTGGTGGCGACCGTGCTGTCGGCGCAGACCACCGACCTGAGGGTCAATCAGACCACCCCGGCGCTGTTCGCCAAGTACCCGACGCCGGAGGACCTCGCGGCGGCCGTCCCCGAGGAGCTGGAGGAGATCGTCCGCCCGACGGGCTTCTTTCGGGCCAAGTCGAAGTCGCTGATCGGCCTGTCGATCGCGCTCCGCGACCGCTACGACGGCGAGGTGCCGCGCAAGCTGGAGGATCTGGTCACCCTCCCCGGGGTGGGCCGCAAGACCGCCAACGTCGTGATCGGCAACGCCTTCGGCGGCGCCGGGATCACCGTCGACACCCACTTCGGACGCCTCGCCCGCCGGTTCGGCTGGACCACCGCCGAGGACCCGGAGCAGGTCGAGGCCGAGGTCGCGGCGATCTTCCCGAAGTCGGAGTGGACGATGCTCTCGCACCGGGTGGTGTTCCACGGCCGCCGGGTCTGCCACGCCCGCAAGCCCGCCTGCGGGGCGTGCCCGATCGCCCCGCTCTGCCCGTCCTACGGCATCGGCGAGACCGACCCGGAGCAGGCCCGCAAGCTGCTCAAGTACGAGCTCGCCGGACAGCCCGGCCAGCGCCTCCGGCCCCCGGCGGACCTCCCGGGCGAGGCGGCGGCCCGTGCCGAGGTCGCGGCCGGACACCCGCTGCCCGACACCGCCCCGGCCGCGGTGCGGGCCGCCCGGAAGAACGTGGGAGGCAAGGCATGACGATGCCCGCAGTGCTTCGGGACGGCCTGCCCGAGTGGCTGCTGCCGGTGCGCGACGCCGCCGAGCGGGCGGTGCCCGAGCAGCTGAGCCGGTTCCTGCCGCCCGCCGAGGGCGGCCGCCCGTCGGCGGTGCTGATGCTGTTCGGCGAGGGCCCGGCCGGCCCGGACCTGCTGCTGATCGAACGGGCCCGCAGCCTGCGCTCGCACGCCGGCCAGCCGTCCTTCCCCGGCGGCGCGCTGGACCCGGAGGACGGCGACCCGGCCGGCTCGGGCCCGCTGGCGGCGGCGCTGCGCGAGGCCACCGAGGAGACCGGCCTCGACCCGTCGGGCGTGCAGCTGTTCGCCCGGCTGCCCGCGCTGTACATCCCGGTGAGCGGCTTCGTGGTGACGCCGGTGCTCGGCTGGTGGCGGCGCGAGTCGCCGGTCGCGGTGGTCGACCCGGCGGAGACCGGCGCGGTGTTCCGGGTCCCGCTGGCGGAGCTGACCGACCCGGCGAACCGGGCCCGGCTGCGCCACCCGTCGGGGTTCACCGGCCCGGCGTTCCAGGTCGCCGACCGGCTGGTGTGGGGCTTCACGGCCGGGGTGATCGACCGGGTGCTGCACTTCAGCGGCCTGGAGCGGCCCTGGGACAGCGGGCGCACCGTGGAACTCTCCGAGGAGGCGGTGGCGCTGTCGCTGCGCCACCGCTCCTGACCGGTCCTCAGGGGCCGACGCGCAGCGGGGCGAGCGTCGTGACCACGTCCCCGGGGTTGTCGTCCTCGGAGTGCCACTCGTCGCTCGCCGAGCCCGCCGCCCACGAGGCCACCCCGAGCACCAGGTAGATCACCAGCAGCGCCTTCGCGGCCCCGGTCAGCACCAGCGGCCGGGTCGCGGAGCGCTGCGGCTCGGCGTTCGGCGGGTCGCCGAACACGCCCACGGGGTAGGAGGACGTGAGCATCATCAGGTACGCCTCGAACCGGACCCGGTAGCGCAGCACGGCGGCCGTGGCCTCGAACAGCGCCTGCGGCATCCGGCCCATGACCAGCACGACCAGCCAGTGGATCACCGACAGCGACCACCAGCCCGCCTGCAGCAGGCCCTGGACGATCGCGGCCGGAACGACCAGCAGCAGCCGGAAGAACACCGCTAGCCGGTTCAGCGGCTCGCCGGGGCGCACCTCGATCCGCACCGGGTGCTCGGGCGCGGCGAAGCGGAACGGCGGGTAGCGGTCGACCATCAGCAGCATCGAGGCGTAGACCCTGGTGTCGTACACCAGGAACCCGGACAGCCACTCGGCGGCGAACCGGGGGAGCCGGCCGGTGAACAGCGCGCCGAACCAGCCGATCACCGTGACCACGAAGGCCACGATCGACAGCAGCCACAGCACGATGAGCTGCGGGATCAGCAGCAGCAGGCGCAGCAGCACGGTGAGCCGGTTCTGGCGGGCGGACGGCGGGAGATCGAGGGCTGGCCGGAATTCGGTGCGGTCCACGACGGGCACGTCCCACCTGGGCTGTTCCATGGCGCGGCTCCCTGATCCCTGGTCAGCTGTCCGGATGGTCAGACAGTCCCAACCATTCCGGGCGGGCTGCTTGCCGGGCTGACCCGATCGGGCGACACCGGACGGCCGTTGTCCCCCGCCCGGTGGGTCGTGGGAGGGTATCCGGGTGAACGTCCTGGATCTGCTGCTGATCGCCGCCGCACTGGGCTTCGCCGTCTCCGGCTATCGGCAGGGATTCGTGGTCGGCGTGCTCTCGGTGCTCGGCTTCCTCGGCGGCGGCCTGATCGCCGTCCAGCTGCTCCCGCTGCTCCTGCGCCACCTCTCCCAGGGCACCACCGCCTCGGTGGTGGCGGTCGTGGTGGTGATCGTGCTCGCCGCGGTCGGCCAGGCCATCACCACCCACTTCGGCTGGAAGCTGCGCGGACGGATCGGCCGCGCCAAGGTCAAGACCCTGGACGCGGTCGGCGGCTCCCTGGTGAACGTGCTGTCCATGCTGCTGGTGGCCTGGCTGATCGGCTCGGCGCTGGCGGGCACCTCGCTGCCGACGGTCTCCAAGCAGGTCCGGACCTCCAAGGTGCTCGGCTCGGTGCAGTCGGCGCTGCCGTCCGACGCCCCGAACTGGTTCTCCGACTTCAGCAAGGAACTCGCCCGCAACGGCTTCCCGCAGGTGTTCAACCCGTTCGAGCAGGAGCCGATCACCGAGGTCGACCCGCCCGACCCGGCGCTGGCCGGCAGCGCGGGCGTGCAGAAGGCCAAGGGCTCGCTGGTGAAGGTGCTGGGCACCGCCCCCTCCTGCGGCAAGACCCTGGAGGGCTCCGGCTTCGTGTTCGCCCCGCACCGGGTGATGACCAACGCGCACGTGGTCGGCGGCGTCGACGAGCCGACCGTGCAGATCGGCGGCACCGGCCAGCTCTACGACGCCACCGTGGTCCGTTACGACTGGCAGCGCGACATCGCCGTGCTGGACGTCCCCCGGCTGAACGCCCCGCCGCTGACCTTCGCCGGCGAGGCCCGCAGCAACGACTCGGCGATCGTCGCGGGCTTCCCCGAGAACGGCGCCTTCAACGTCCAGCCCGCCCGCATCCGCGGCCGCATCCAGGCCAACGGCCCGGACATCTACCACCGCGGCCAGGTGGTCCGCGACGTCTACTCGATCCGCTCGCTGGTCCGCCAGGGCAACAGCGGCGGCCCGCTGCTCACCCCGGACGGTCAGGTGTACGGCGTGGTGTTCGCCAAGTCGCTGGACAGCTCCGACACCGGCTACGTGCTGACCGCCGCCGAGGTGAAGGAGGACGTCACCCAGGGCGCCACCGCCTCCGGCCGGGTCGACACCCAGGGCTGCGCGCTCTGACCGGCCGCCCGCCGCGCGTTCCCTGACGACCCGTCGGCGCTGCCTGGTAGCGTCGGCCGAGCTCACCCGAACGGCCCAGCCGGGTCGCCCCCGGCGGAGCCCGACGGGAGGTTCGACAGACGTCATGATGGGTCACTCGCACGCGGTCAGCGGCGCACTGCTCTTCGCGGCCACCGCGCCGTTCGTTCCACCGCTGATGGGGATCCATCTGTCGCCGGCCGAGGTGCTGATGGGCACCGTGCTGTGCGCCGGCGCGGCGCTGCTGCCGGACCTCGACCACCACGACGGGACGATCGCCAACTTCCTCGGCCCGGTCTCCAAGCTGCTGTGCCGCTTCGTCGCCTGGGCCTCCGGCGGCCACCGGCACGCCACCCACTCGCTGCTGTTCGTGGCCCTGATGGGCGGCGGCAGCTGGGCCGGCATCACCTTCCTGGGCCGCTGGTTCACCATCGGCCTGACCTTCTTCCTGCTCGCCATGGCGATCAAGGCGCTGCGCCTGCACCCGCCGGGCCACGGGCACGCGTCCTGGATCATCGTGGTCGGCCTGGCCGCGCTCGGCACCTTCGGCATGCTCACCTGGCTGCCCAACGCCCCGGGTTGGCTGCCGTACGCGGTGGCCCTGGGCACCCTGGCGCACCTGCTCGGCGACTGCCTGACCAAGCAGGGCTCACCGCTGCTGTGGCCGCACAAGGAGCGCTACGAGGTGGTCCTGATCAAGCGCACCGGCAATGACATGGAGACCAAGATCCTGGTCCCGGTGATGTCGGTGGCGACCTTCGGTCTGCTGCTGTGGTCCACCGCGATCTCGCCGAGCGTCCTGGGCTGAACCGGCGTCGGGGGCGAGCGCGGCCGGGGGCCGCGGGGAGAGCGGTCTCCTCGCGGCCCCCGGCCGTTCGCGGGTCGGGAGCGGGGCTACCCCTCCCGGCGGAGCCTCGCGCCGACCCAGCGGGCGCGCCGTCCGATGATCTTCGGAATGCCGAGCCGGTACCCCGTGCCGCGTGGCGTCCGCTCGGTGGGCCGGTAGGGCCACTCCGGCTGCGGGACGTGCTGCTGCGAGCTGCTGCTGCCACGGCGGCGTCGGCGCGGCTGGGCTTCTCGATCGGGCATCCAGGTCATACCGGAGGGATTCCCCTGGGCCGCCCGGAGTAACCGCCCCGCGCCATGCAACTGGCTTATGCGCTTGTCATATGAATATCGTCAAGTCCCGCGCGGCGCACCGGGATTGACGCCGAGTGGTCAGCCGTCCTTGTGCTGCCGGACCCACCCGATCAGCTCCGCCGTGAACTCCTCCGGCACCTCCTCGTGCGGGAAGTGCCCCACCCCCGGGAGCAGTCGCCACCGGTACGGCGCGGAGACGAACTCGCCCGCCCCCAGCGCGGTGCGCGACAGCAGCACCGGGTCGGAGGCGCCCTGCACGTGCAGCACCGGCGCGGTGATCTGCTTCTTCATCCGGCGCGCGAACTGGATGCCGTCCGGCCGGGCCATCGAGCGCATCAGCCAGCGGTACGGCTCGATCGAGCAGTGCGCGGTGCTCGGCACCTGGATCGCCCTGCGGTAGGACGTCACGGCCTCCTCGGGCAGCATGTTCGGCCCGGTCCAGGCCCGCAGGTAGTCGCCGACCAGCGCCCCGTCGTCCGCGACCAGCCGGCGCTCCGGGATCCACGGCCGCTGGAAGCCCAGCACGTGGTCGAACGCCGCGATCTGCTTCCGGTCGGTGAGCAGCGCCCGCCGCAGGTGCCGCGGGTGCGCGGCCGACACCACGGTCAGGCTGCGGATCACCGAGGGGCGCATCACCGCCGCCACCCAGGCCAGCGTGCCGCCGGTGCCGTGGCCCACCAGGTGCGCCTGCCGCTCGCCCAGCGAACGGATCACCCCGGTGACGTCCAGCGCCAGGTTGCCGGGGTCGTAGCCGCGCGGCGTGCGGTCCGAACCGCCCATCCCGCGCAGGTCCAGCGCCACCGCCCGGAAGCCCGCCTCGGCGAGCGCCGTCAGCTGGTGCCGCCACGCCCACCAGTACTCGGGCCAGCCGTGCACCAGCAGCACCAGCGGGCCCTCGCCGAGCTCGGCGATGTGGAAGCGCGCGCCGTTCGCGGCCAGATCGCGGTGCGTCCACGGCCCGGCCGAGCGGACGCTCCACGGCTCCCCGGCGCCCGGCCGGACGGGAACGGGGGCGGGCTCATCCACGGGCTTCTGGTCCAACGACATACCCGCAGCCTGTCATATCCGCGTCCTCCGTACCTGCCCGGCACTCACGGCCGGGCGCAAACCGTTACCGGCCGCCGGCTACTGGATCCGGCCCAGCGCCCGGTCGATCTCCTCCTTGGTGGCCGGCCGCGGCCGGGCGTTCTTCAGCACCTGCGCGGTGGCCTGCGCACCGGCGATGGTGCGCTCCGGCTTCCGGACCTTCTTGAAGTACCGGATCATCATGAACGCCAGGAACGCCGCGATCAGCACGTACGCGCCGCCGACGATGGCGAACGACCAGCCGGTCGTGATGCCCAGTGCCTGCAGGCCCCAGGCGAAGGCGAACGAGAACATCGGGATCGACGCCAGCGCCACCACGCCGGCCACCACTCCCGCCGCGGTGCCGATGCCGCCGCGCGTCACGTCCGCCTTGATCTCGGCCTTGGCCAGCGCGATCTCGTCGTGCACCAGGCTGGAGAGCTCGGCGGAGGCGGCGGCGAACAGTTCGCCGACGGTGCGCTCGCCCTCGTGCGGGATGCGGCCGTTGCCGTTCGGGTTGGTGGCTCCTGCGGCCATCGGCGGTCTCCACTTCGCGGGCTGGATGAGGCGTACTGAGGGTGCGTCACGCACGGGTGTCAGCTCAGCATCATGCCCCTACTGGCGAGTCGGGCACCACTCCGGGTCCCCGGCGGACGGCGTGTCACCGCTGTTGTTGGTACACATCGGGGATGCCGTCGCCGTCCGAGTCGCGGTCCTCGTCCTCGCACAGCTGCCGGTAGTACCGGTTGCGGCGCTTGAGCAGCAGGGTGCCGACCACCGCGCAGGTCAGCGAGCCCACCAGGACGGCCTCCTTGCACAGCTCGGCCAGGTGCGGGTCGTCGACGAACGCCAGGTCGCTGATCAGCAGCGACACCGTGAAGCCGATGCCCGCCACGGTGGACAGCGCGAACATGTCGGACCAGGTCAGCTGCGGGTTCAGGGTGGCCCGGGTGTAGCGGGCGGCCAGCCAGGTGCCGCCGAAGATGCCCACCGACTTGCCGACCAGCAGGCCGATCACGATGCCCAGCGGCGCGGCCTCGGTGAACACCTCGCCGAGCGCCTTCGCGGACACCGGCACCCCCGCCGCGAACAGCGCGAACATCGGCACCGCGAACCCCGCCGACAGCGGACGCACCAGGTGCTCGACGCGCTCGCCGGGGGAGTGCTCCTCGCCCTCCTCGCGGTGGCAGCGCAGGATCAGGCCCATCGCCACACCCGCCACCGTCGCGTGGATGCCGCTCTCGTGCATCAGCGCCCAGATCAGCACGCCCAGCGGCACGTACAGCCACCAGCCGCGCACCCCGCGCCGGTGCAGGAACCAGAACAGCACCAGCCCCGCCAGCGCCGCGCCCAGCGCCCAGAAGGTGATCCCGGTCGAGTAGAAGACCGCGATGATCAGGATCGCGATCAGGTCGTCCACCACCGCCAGGGTCAGCAGGAACGCTCGCAGCGCGGACGGCAGGTGACTGCCCACCACGGCCAGCACGCCCAGCGCGAACGCGATGTCGGTGGCGGTCGGGATCGCCCAGCCCGCCGGGTGCCCGTCGCCGACCACGTTCACCACCGTGTACAGCAGCGCCGGCAGCGCCACCCCGCAGACCGCCGCCACCACCGGCAGCAGCGCCGCGCTCGGGGTGCGCAGCTCCCCGGCCACGAACTCGCGCTTCAGCTCGATGCCCGCGACGAAGAAGAAGATCGTCAGCAGCCCGTCCTGCGCCCAGGCCTCCAGCGGCAGGTCCAGGTGCAGCGGCGCGGACGGGCCGAAGGTCACCTCGCGGACCGTCTCGTAGGCGTGCGGCCAGACGTTGGCCCAGATCAGCGCGGCGACGGCGGCGACCAGCAGCAGGATCCCGCCGACCGTCTCGGTGCGCAGCGCGTCGGCGATGAAGCGGCGTTCGGGCAGCGGGAGCAGGCCGAGGAACTGACGGCGCTCGTTGGACGGGCTTGCCACGGGGGGACCTCCTGAGGCGGGCGGCATGCGGACACACGGGTGGTGCAGTGCCGACCAGACTTCCCGGCGCGCCTCAGGACCTTGATGATTCCTTGACATCCTACGGGGCGCGGCAAGAGGTATGTCGTTCTGTCCTACTTTATGAGCGTTCGGGCCGCCGGGAACGGCAACGGGCCGGGCCCGCCCCGATGTCTCACGGAGCGGGCCCGGCCCGTTGCCTGACGGAGGATCAGCCCTCGGAGCCGTTGGCCGTCTGCTGGGACTGGATGAGGTTCATCACCGAGGAATCGGCCAGCGTGGTGGTGTCGCCCACCTCGCGGCCCTCGGCGATGTCACGCAGCAGGCGGCGCATGATCTTGCCGGAGCGGGTCTTCGGCAGCTCGGAGACCACGTTGATCTGCTTCGGCTTGGCGATCGGGCCGAGCGTCCGGCCCACGTGGTTGCGGAGCTCCGCGACCAGGTCGGCGCTGTCGGTGGCCGAGCCGCGCAGGATCACGAACGCCACGATCGCCTGGCCGGTGGTGGCGTCGGTCGCGCCGACCACCGCGGACTCGGCGACCGCCGGGTGGCCGACCAGCGCCGACTCGACCTCGGTGGTCGAGATGTTGTGGCCGGACACCAGCATCACGTCGTCCACCCGGCCGAGCAGCCAGATGTCGCCGTCCTCGTCCTTCTTCGCACCGTCACCGGCGAAGTAGCGGCCCTCGAACCGCGACCAGTAGGTGTCGATGTAGCGCTGGTCGTCGCCCCAGATGGTGCGCAGCATGGACGGCCACGGCTCGGTCAGCACCAGGTAGCCGCCGGAGCCGTTGGGCACCTCGCGGGCCTCGTCGTCCACCACGGTGGCGGCGATGCCCGGCAGTGCGCGCTGGGCCGAGCCCGGCTTGGTCTCGGTGACGCCCGGCAGCGGGCTGATCATCATCGCGCCGGTCTCGGTCTGCCACCAGGTGTCGACGATCGGGGTCTTGCCCGCGCCGATGTGCTCCCGGTACCAGACCCACGCCTCCGGGTTGATCGGCTCGCCGACCGAGCCCAGCACCCGCAGGCTCGACAGGTCGTAGCGGGCCGGGATGTCGTCGCCCCACTTCATGAAGGTGCGGATCGCGGTGGGCGCCGTGTAGAGGATGGTGACGCCGTACTTCTGCACGATCTCCCAGAACCGGCCCTGGTGCGGGGTGTCCGGGGTGCCTTCGTAGATCACCTGGGTGGCGCCGTTGGAGAGCGGGCCGTAGACGATGTACGAGTGGCCGGTGACCCAGCCGATGTCGGCGGTGCACCAGTAGACGTCGGTCTCCGGCTTCAGGTCGAACACCGCGTGGTGGGTGTAGCTCGCCTGGGTCAGGTAGCCGCCCGAGGTGTGCAGGATGCCCTTGGGCTTACCGGTGGTGCCCGAGGTGTACAGGATGAACAGCGGCTGCTCGGCGTCGTGCGCCTCGGGGGTGTGCTCGGCGGACTGGGCGTCGACCAACTCGTGCCACCAGACGTCGCGGCCCTCGGTCCAGGCCACCTCCTCGCCGGTGCGGCGGACGACCAGGACCTTCTCCACGCCGTCGACCTTGGTCAGCGCCTCGTCGATGGCCGGCTTCAGCGCGGACGGCTTGCCGCGGCGGTAGCCGCCGTCGGCGGTGATCACCACCTTGGCGTCGGCGTCCTGGATGCGGGAGGCCACCGCGTCGGCCGAGAAGCCGCCGAAGACCACCGAGTGGGCGGCGCCGATGCGGGCGCAGGCGAGCATCGAGACCACCGCCTCGGGGATCATCGGCAGGTAGACGGCGACCCGGTCGCCCTTGGCCACGCCCAGCTCCTGCAGCGCGTTGGCCGCCTTGGAGACCTCGTCCTTCAGCTGCGCGTAGGTGATCGCCCGGCTGTCGCCCGGCTCACCCTCGAAGTGGATCGCGACCCGGTCGCCGTTGCCCGCCTCGACGTGCCGGTCGACGCAGTTGTACGCCACGTTGAGCTTGCCGTCCGCGAACCACTTGGCGAACGGCGGGTTCGACCAGTCCAGGGTCTCGGTGGGCTCGACCGCCCAGCTCAGTCGGCGGGCCTGCTCGGCCCAGAAGGCCAGCCGGTCCTCGGAAGCCTGGGCGTAGGCGTCGGCGGTGACGTTGGCGGAGGCGGCGAGCTCCGCGGGCGGGGCGAAGCGCCGCTCCTCCTTGAGCAGGTTGGCCAGGCTCTCGTTGCTCAACGCGCACTCCTCATCGAGTCTCAAATACCGGGAACCCCGTGCGGAGGGATGGTCCCGTGTGTCCCAGCGCACAGCTCACCAGGCCAAGAGCCGTGTTGACAAGAGGCTCCGGAAAATTGGTGTAGACCTTTGACCGGCAGCAGGCTGCGCCCCTGGTGGATGCCCCCGATGCCGCTCGGCCGGTCCACCCCGACGCCTTCCCGCCCCCGGCTCCGATCAATCCCGCACAGCACCTTGACGACCCCCGGCCCCGGTACTCCACTGACGGTACGCAACCCATCACCGTACGCGACAGTGACGGGGGTTCTGCATGACCGACACCTCACCCCGGCCCGGCGACTTCGCGGTCGTCCGCATGGACGGCCGCACCGGCCGCCTGATCCGGATCGGCCAATTCCTCAACGGCGACGGATTCTCCGACTACGAACACGCCTTCGTCTTCGTCGGCGACGGCCTCGTGGTCGAGGCCCAGCCCGGCGGCGCGGCACTCGACCCGCTCGGCAACTACGACGGACACCCCGTGCTCTGGTCCACCGGCCACATCCCGCTCACCGACGACCAGCGCACCGCCATCACCACCGCCGCCCATTCCTACCTCGGCACCCCCTACTCCTTCGCCGACTACCTCGCCCTCGGCGCCGCCCGCCTGCGCCTCCCCGCGGGCCCGCTGCTGCGCAAGTACGTCGCCTCCACCAAGCACATGATCTGCTCGCAACTCGTCGATCAGTGCTACCAGGACGCCGGTGTCCACCTGTTCGACGACCACCGCTGGCCCGGCTACGTCACCCCGGCGGACCTCGCCAACCTGCTCCGCCGCCGCACCGGCGGCTGACGCACAACCAGGGGCGCTGGAGAACCCTCCACGCGCCCCTGTCTCCTTCTTCACGACCGGCAGTCGGCGGTCCCGCGAACGGTGACCCGCGACCGGCGATCGATCGCCGAACGGCCCGCTACGCGGCCAGTTCGGGTTCCGGCTCCCGCTCGGCCTCCGCGTGCACCGGTGCGAAGCGGCCGGACTGACCGTCCATCACATAGGCCTGCGCGGAGGCGAAGTCGAAGTACATCCCGACCAGGCGCAGCGACCCGTCCGACACCCGGCGCTCGACGGCCGGATTGGCCATCAGCTGGTCGAGCTGCTGCACCACATTGGTGATGCACAGCTGCTCGACCACATCCACTGCTGCGCGGCCCTCGAACTCCGCCGGGGCCCGGCGCAGTCGGGCCAGCGAGCCGCGGCCGTTGCGCAGCCACCTGGCCAGTGCCGTGGGCGGCCCGGGCTGCTCCGTCACGCCGTCCAGCAGGGCCTTCATCGCGCCGCAGCCGGAGTGCCCGCAGACCGTGATCGAGGCGACCTCCAGCACCTCCACCGCGTACTGGACGGCCGCGGCCACCGAGTCGTCCGCCGCGCCCGGCTCGTGCGGGGCGGGCACCAGGTTGCCGACGTTGCGGACGGTGAAGAGATCGCCCGGGCCGGAACTGGTGATCATGCTGGTGACCATCCGGGAATCCGCGCAGGTGAGGAAGAGCTGCGAGGGGGTCTGGCCGTCGCGCGCCAGCCGGGCCAGCTCGTGGCGGACCAGCGGGGCGGTGTGCTGCTGGAAGCCGCGCACCCCGTGCAGCAGCCGGACGTGCGGATCGTCCTCGTCCCGCTCGATGCAGTGGTGGCCCACCCAGGGCGTCCAGCCGCTGCAGCGGTGTGCCCCGGGGGCGTCGTCGACCAGGACGGTGCCGTCGGGATCGAGCACCTCCTGCGCCTGGGGGTCCGTCAGCATCGCGACCTGGGCGCCCGTGGCCTGATGGTCGGCACGCCAGGCGTGCAGCGCCTCGAACGCGGCGTGGTCGAGGAACGAGCCGTCGTGCCGGACCGTCACCCGGGCGCCGGCCGGGATCCGGGCGAAGGCCCGGCTCAGCTTGGGGACGGCCACGAACGTCAGCGGACCGTGGGTGCGGACGGTGCAGGAGCCGTCCGGCTCGGTGGTCACCTCGACGTGGGCCCGCGTCAGCCGGTAGAGGGCGAGCAGCACGGCGACCGAGCCGCCGAGGACCACCCCGAGCGGGACGCCGAGCAGCACCACGCCGAGCACGGTGGCCAGGTAGACCGGGAACTCGCGGTGCCGGTGCACCCGGCGGATGTGCGCGAAGCTCACCATCTGCACGCCGACCACCAGCACCAGCGCGGCCAGCGCCGCCAGTGGGATCCGGCGCAGCCCCGCGGTCAGCGCCAGCGCCGCGACCAGCACCCAGCAGCCGTGCAGCACCGCGGACGCCCGGGTGGCCGCCCCCGCCTGCACGTTGGCCGTGGAGCGCACCGCACCGCCGGCCACCGGAAGCCCGCCGAGGAGCCCGGAGAGCAGGTTGGACACGCCCTGGGCGCGCAGCTCGCGATCCAGGTCGCCGGCGCGGCGGGTCATCCGGTCGACGGCGACGGAGGACAGCAGGGACTCGACGCCGGCCACCGCGGCGACCGTGAGCACCAGGCCGAGCAGCGCCGCCCAGTGGTCGGCCAGCACGCCCGGCGAGGGTGGCGCGAAGAACTGGTGGTGCTCCCAGACCGGGAGCTCGACCCGGGCCAGGCTCAGTTCGGCGATCAGCGAGAGCGCAGTGGCGGCGGCGACCGCGACCAGTGCGGCGGGCAGCCGGGCCAGCCGGGCGCCGAACCGGCCGGCCGGGCCCGGCAGCCGAGCGAGCCTCGGCCAGCCGTACAGCACGGCGAGCGCCAGCAGGCCGACCATCAGCGCGGGTGGGTGCGGGCCGGCCAGCTCGGCGGGCAGCGAGCGCAGGTCGGCCAGGGCCGAACTGTGCGGCGAGCCGCCGAGGATGACGTGCAGTTGGGCGATCGCGATGGTGAGGCCCACCCCGGCCAGCAGGCCGTGCACCACGGCGGGGGAGACCGCGAGCGCGGCGCGGGCCACCCGCAGGGAGCCGAGCAGCAGTTGCAGCAGACCGGCGGCGATCGTCACCAGGCAGGCGATCTGCCAGCCGAACTGGGCGATCACCCCGGCGGTGACCACGGTGAGCGCGGCGGACGGCCCGCTGACCTGCAAATGGGTGCCGCCGAGCAGGCCGGCCACCAGCCCGCCCACGGCGGCGGCGACCAGACCGGACGTCAGCGGCGCGCCGGTGGCCAGCGCGATGCCGAGCGAGAACGGCACGGCGATCAGGAACACCGCGAGCGAGGCCGGCAGGTCGTGCGCCAGCAGCGCGCGCACCCGCCGCCCGGCCAGCGAAGCCAGACCGGCGGGCGGGGCGTGGCCGACCGGCGGGGCGTGGTCGGTGGTGTCGGAGGCGATGGGGGCACTGGAGATGTCGAGGGGCATGTCTCTTCCCGTCTTCTTCCGGGGGAGCGGACGCAGTCACGTCCGGCGGTGGGGTCTCGGTCGGATCGGCTGTCGTGGGTCGCAGCGGGCGTGGGGAGCGGCCGGACGACGGGTGGCCGCTCGGGCCCGGGAGGCGCGGCGACGGCCAGTGGCGACCCGGGTTCAAGACTTGGTAAACCGAGAGTAATGAGACCTTTGCACAGCGTGCGCGCGAGGTGGAAGCGCAAAAAGGGCTTTTCACCACATCGTGTGGTACCCGAACCAGACGGGAATTCGCCGGAAACGCCAAGGGCCGGCCCGTCCAGCAGGACGGACCGGCCCCTCGGGCGGGCGGGCTCAGACCCCGGCGGTCCGGGCCTGTTCGATGCCCAGCACGTAGTCCGGGGCCACCTGGGTGGCCAGGTCCGCGCCGATCTTGGCGTTGCCCCAGCTCTCCGCGTTGCGCAGGTGGAACCGGACCGCCTGGGCGCTGTAGCGACCCGGGTCGCGCAGCTGGTGCGCGGCGTCCGCGGCCGTCCGCAGCCGACCCAGCACCTCGCGGTTGGCCGGCTCCAGCTCGCGCAGCGGCGGCTCGTCCCCGCGCTCCAGCCGCCGCACCCAGTCGGAGTGCCCGAACGCGGCGTACAGGTCGTCGCCGACCTCGCGGCGCAGGAAGTCGAGGTCGTCCGCGCTCTGCACCTTGTTGCCGATCACCCGCAGGTGGACGTCGAAGTCCTGGGCGTACTCCTTGTACTGGCGGTACACCGAGACACCCTTGCGGGTCGGCTCGGCGACCAGGAAGGTCAGGTCGAAGCGGGTGAACAGGCCGGAGGCGAACGAGTCCGAGCCGGCCGTCATGTCGGTGACCAGGTACTCGTCCGGGCCGTCCAGCAGGTGGTTGAGCAGCAGTTCCACCGCGCCGACCTTGGAGTGGTAGCAGGCCACCCCGAGGTCCTCCTCGGTGAACGCGCCGGTCGCCATCAGCCGCACCGAGCCCTCGTCCAGGGCGATCGGTCGGGCGCAGGCCGCGTAGACCGGGTTCTCCTCGACGATCCGCAGCAGCCGGGAGCCGGGGCCGGGCGGGGTGGTCTTGATCATCTCCTCGGCGGAACGGATCAGCGGGTTGGCGCCGCGCAGGTACTCCTTGATCTCCGGCAGGTGAGCGCCGAGCGAGGGCAGCGCCGCGGCCTGGGCGTCCGTCAGGCCGAGCGCCGGGCCCAGATGTTGGTTGATGTCAGCGTCGACGGCGACCACCGGACAGCCGGCGGCGGCCAGGTGGCGGATGAACAGTGCGGACAGGGTGGTCTTGCCGCTGCCGCCCTTGCCGACGAAGGCGATCTTCATCTGAGTCTCCGGCTCTGTGGCTCTGTAGTGCTGTAGCTCTGCGGTGCCGCGGCTCTGTGTGCCGCGCGCTGCCTGGGGGTGCGGGGGTGCGGTGGCACTGCCGCCTGCGGGCGCGCTCATGGGGGCCGCGCTTGTTGGAAATCGTTATCGTCACCGATTGCGGCTCATGCTAGCGGTGGTTTGGGGTGCAGCACATGGGGGAAAGGCGGATTGCCACGAAAGGGTGACCCGGGGGTTGCCGCCCGGTCGCCCCGTCGATTCATTACTCTCGGGTAGGTGACCACAGGAACAGACCCGCTCGCCCCGCTGGCCCAGCTGGCCGGGGTCCCCGAGGCCGTCGCCGAGGTGCGCAAGAACGTCGACCGCCTCTACGGGCACCGCGTGATGCGGCGCCGGGCGGGCGAGGTGACGTCCGAGTCCGCACTGCGCGGCGCCCGCGCCTCCGCCGCCCTGGAAGGCGCCGACTGGCCGCTGGAGGAGGTCCGCCGTCGCACCGACTTCGGCGCCGACCCCGAGGCCCGGACGATCGGCGCCGCCCTGCGCCTCTCGGCCGAGGCCGGCCAGCTGCTCAGCATCTGGCGCACCTCCCCGCTCCAGGTGCTGGCCCGCCTCCACCTGCTCGCCGTCGGCGACGCCGACCCGTCCGCCGGCCGCCCGCGCCGCGCCGGGGAGAGCGCCGCGCCGCTGTTCCCGCGCGAAATCGCCGCCACCGAAGGCGTCGCGCCCGACGGACCGGTCGGCGAAATCCCGCCGCCGCCCGCCGCCGACGAGGTGGCCGCCCGCCTCGACCAGCTCGCCGGACTGCTGGCCGCCCGCGCCGAACGCCCCACCGGCGGCGCGCCCGCCCTGGTGGTGGCCGCCGTCGTGCACGGCGAACTGCTCGCGCTGCGCCCCTTCGGCGACTACAACGGCCTGGTCGCCCGCACCGCCCAGCGGATCGTGCTGACCGCCGAGGGCCTCGACCCGAAGGCGATCTGCCCCGCCGAGGTCGGCCTCGCCGAACTCGGCACCGACGCCTACCGGCAGGCGCTGCTGGGCTACCTGGAGGGCACCCCCGAGGGCATGGCCCGCTGGCTCACCCACTGCGCCGCCGGTCTCGGCCTCGGCGTTCGCGAGAGCACGGCGGTGTGCGAGGCGATGCAGCGCGGCATGGTCTGAACCGGCGGACGCCCCGGCGCAGTTGCGGTTGGTCCGGGAACACGGTCGCGGCCGCCTCGGAGGCGCGGCTGCGGCCGGTCCGCGGGTATGGCTGCGGCCGGTCCGCGGGTATGGCTGCGGTCGGTCCGGGGGGTGTGGCTGCGGTTGGTCCGTGAACGCGGTTGCGGCGACGTCCGAGACTTCCGGGCGTCGCCGCTGGCACGGAGACCGGGTTACCAGTGCATGCACCGTGCAATGCCCATCAGGCGGGGTCCTGTTGCCCTTCGCCTGGTGCGGCGGCCCGACAGCGGGTCGGCTGCATGTGGGTGCCCGATTGTCCGTGCGTGGGGTCCGTGGGGCCTGAACTGCGTTGTCGGATCGACCCTGTTGGGTCCTGACCGGGTCTCGCGGGCCTAACCCATTTCTACCGCAGATCGGACAAAAGGGGAACCCGGAAAAGGGTGGTTTACCGGGTTCCCATGCGGTTTGTCCGATTTGGTGAATCGCGGCCTCGTGCAGGGCCGTTCCGCCCGCTGCAGCCGGTGATGCTGCGGCCGATGGTGTCGCGGGATCAGGCCGTCGGGCGCCGCCGCCGTGCGCTGTACCAGAGCACCCCGGCCGTCAGCGCCGCCGCGCCGACCGCCACCGCGGCCAGTACCGAACGGCTGGGCGCGTGGAACTCCGGGAGCCTGCGCGTCAGTTCGACCGGCCGACTGAACACCAGCACCGGCCACTCGCGGGCCACCGCCTCCTTCCGCAGCGCCCGGTCCGGGTTCACCGCGGCCGGGTGGCCGACCGTCTCCAGCATCGGCAGGTCGGTCGAGGAGTCGCTGTACGCATAGCAGTTGGCGAGGTCGTAGCCCTCCCGCTCGGCCAGCTCGCGGATCGCGGCCGCCTTGTTCTCGGCGTACGCGTAGTACTCGATCTCGCCGGTGTAGCGGCCGTCCTCGACGTGCAGGCGAGTGGCGATCACGTGGTCCGCGCCCAGCAGTTGGCCGATCGGCTCGACCACCTCGGAGCCGGAGCTGCTGACGATCACCACGTCCCGCCCGGCCGCGTGGTGCTGCTCGATCAGCGAGGCGGCCTCGTCGTAGATGATCGGGTCGATCATGCCGTGCAGGGTCTCCGCGACGATCTCCCGCACCTGCTGGACGTTCCAGCCCCGGGTGAGCGCCGACAGGTAGGCCCGCATCTTCTCCATCTGGTCGTGGTCCGCGCCGCCGACCAGGAAGACGAACTGGGCGTAGGCGCTCTTCACCACCGAGCGACGGTTGATCAGGCCGCCCTGGTAGAACGGCCGGCTGAAGGCGAGCGCACTGGACTTGGCGATGATCGTCTTGTCGAGGTCGAAGAAGGCGGCGGTCCGCGGCACGCCGTACCCGGGTCGGGTGGGCCCTGTGGTGTCCGTCACGGGCTCGGCGGAGTCCGGTGCGTCGGAGTCGGCACCGCGGTCGGCGAAGTCGGCGTTCTCGGTGGTGTCCACGGGAACCGAGGATAGAGGGACCGGCAAAACAGGCGGCCATTCGGTGGACCCGTGGGCGTGCGGGTTTGTGTTTCTGAGCGGTCGGGTACACCATGGAAGTCACGGATCGTTCGCGCGACCGTGCTAACCCGGTCCGGCTCCTCCCCCCCGAGCCGGGCCGTGGATAGACGACCCCCGCTCTCCCCCCCGGCGGGGGTCGTCGCATGTCCGGGGCCATTTTCCTAGGCAATTGAGCCTCCAGGGAGTGGCGTGACGGGCGGTTCAAGGGGGGACTCCGGCGGTTTTTCGGCCGCCGTCGAGACTTCTTCGCGCCCACTCATTTGTCACTCTCCGTAGTGGATCGAACGTCATATTGGTATACCCGATGCGTCAATTCCGAACTGCTTTGGCCCCCGTCCGAGTGAGCTCGGTTATCCACAGGCTCGGGTTATCCACAGGCATTGCGAACTCGGCTGACGCATTCCGCGCCGTCCTCCACCGTGGTGTCCGCGACGCTGCGCCGACCCATTCGGGCCGCCGCGGTTGATGCGCCGTCAGACCGATCCCGCACCACGCGGAGGCCCGCCTTGTCCGCATTCGTCACCGATCCGCACGCCACCGGCCCCGAGCCCCCGCCCGGGCCGCTGATCCTCACCGCCGACGAGACCCTCGCCGAGCAGCTCACCCGCCTGTGCGCCGCCGCCGGAACCGAACCACGGCTGCTCGGCGGAGCCCCACCACCTGCCCGGCTGTGGGAGAACGCCCCACTGGTGCTGGTCGGCGACGACCTCGCCGAGCAGTGCGCCGGCCTGCCGCGCCGTCCCGGCGTACTGCTGCTCGGGCTCGACCTCGACGACGGGGAGATCTGGGTGCGCGCCGTCCGGCTCGGCGCGGAGCACGTGCTGTTCCTGCCGGACGCACAGCCCTGGCTGCTCGACCGGATCGCCGACGCCACCGAAGGCGTCGGGCCGCCCGCGCTCACCGTCGCCGTGCTCGGCGGGCGCGGCGGCGCCGGGGCCTCCACGCTGGCCTGTGCGCTCGCGGTCCGCGCCGCCCGGGCCGGGCACCGCACGATGCTGATCGACGGAGACCCGCTCGGCGGCGGACTCGACGTCCTGCTCGGCGCCGAACAGGCCGGCGGCCTGCGCTGGCCCGACCTGGCCGCCTCGCGCGGCCGGATCAGCGGTGCCGAGCTGGCCAAGGCGCTGCCCGAGCCGCACCGGCTCAGCGCCCTGTCCTGGGACCGCTCGGACATCCTGACCATCCCCGCCGAAGCCATGCGCAGCGTGCTGGCCGCGGCCCGCAGACGCGGCGGGCTGGTCGTCCTGGACCTGCCCAGACACCTCGACGAAGCGGCCGCCCAGGCCCTCGAACAGGCCGACACCGGGCTGCTCGTGGTCCCCGCCGAGCTGCGCGCGCTGGCCGCCGCCGACCGGGTCGCCGCAGCCGTCCGGATACGGCTCGCCGACCTGCGTGCCGTCGTCCGCACCCCCGGGCCGTCCGGCCTCACCGCCGCGGATGTCGCGCGCGGCCTGCACCTGCGCCTGGCCGGGGAGCTCGCCCCCGAGCCCGGCCTCGCCCTGGACGCCGAACGCGGCGCCCCGCCCGGCCTGCGGGACGGCGGGCCGCTGGCCCGGTTCTGCGGGCGATTCCTGACCGAAGCGATGCCGCCCGTCGTGGCGGCCTGAGGAGAACCCATGGCCAACCGTCTGCACGCCGTCGACACCCACGCCGTCGACCCCCACACCGGTGAGCTGCCGTCCGCCCGACAGCCCGTCACCCGCACCCACCGGCGCATCCCGGTGCCTCGCGCCCGGGCCCTGCTCGGCGCCCCGCCGGGGCCCGCCGAGGAGGTCGCCCCGACCGAAGCCGGCCCGCCCGTGCGCTATCTGGTCCGCCGAAAGCCGCCGGCCGCCCCCGAACGGGACGGACCGCCGGGCGGCCTGCCCGCCGACGGCGCCGCCGAACTCGTCGACGCCGTCCGGCTCCGGCTCGCCGAGGCGGGCGCCGCGCCCACCACGGGCTCGGTCGCGGCCGCGCTGCGCGCAGCCCGGCCGCCGCTGGGCGGGGCCGACGTGCTCAACACCGTCCGCAGCCTGCGCGCCGAGATCGTCGGCGCCGGGCCGCTCGATCCGCTGCTGGCCGAGCCCGACGTCACCGACGTCCTGGTCAACGGACCTGACCAGGTCTGGATCGACCGCGGCAAGGGCCTGGAACGCGCACCCCAGGTGCGCTTCCCGAACACCGACGCCGTCCGCCGGCTCGCCCACCGGCTGGCCACCGCTGCCGGGCGCCGCCTGGACGACGCCCGGCCCTGGGTGGACGCCCGGCTGTCGGACGGCACCCGACTGCACGCCGTCCTCCCGCCGATCGCCGCCGACTGCACCCACATCTCGCTGCGCACCTGCCGCAGCACGCCGTTCACCCTCGCCGAACTGGTGGCCGCCGGCGCCCTGCCGCCGGCCGGCGCCGACCTGCTGGCGGCCGTGCTCCGGGCCCGGCTGTCGCTGCTGATCTCCGGCGGCACCGGAAGCGGCAAGACCACCCTGCTCGCCGCGCTGCTCGGGCTCGTCCCGGTCAACGAACGCATCGTGCTGGCCGAGGACTCCGCCGAACTCCGACCGGACCATCCGCACGTCGTCCGGCTCCAGTCGCGCCCGCCCAACCAGGAGTCGCTGGGCGAACTGACCCTGCGCGACCTGGTCCGGCAGGCACTGCGGATGCGGCCCGACCGGCTGGTGGTCGGTGAAGTCCGCGGGGCCGAGGTGGTCGACCTGCTGGCCGCCCTCAACACCGGCCACGAAGGCGGCTGCGGCACCGTCCACGCCAACACCGCCACCGACGTGCCCGCCCGGCTGGAGGCCCTCGGCTCGCTCGCCGGCCTCGACCGGCAGTCGCTGCACAGCCAGCTCCGGGCCGGCCTCGACGCCGTCGTCCACCTCGGCCGCGATCGCGCCGACGGCCGCCGGCGGGTCACCGGCCTGCACCTGCTGGCCGCCGACCCGGACGGGCTGACCGCCACCACCACCGCCGTCCACTTCGACCGTGACGGGCGCAGCCGACCCGGCCCCGGGTGGGCCCGGCTGCGGGAGCTCTGCGCCGAACGCGGCGTCGAGCTGCTCCCGCACCCCGAGGCACCCGCCGAGGCCGACCCGATCGGGTCGACCGATTCTGCCGACCCGGCCGGCGCGGTTGACGCACCGGCAGGTGAACCCCGAGTGGAGGTGTCATGACGCTGCGTCAGATCGAGTTGGTGTGGGTGGTCGGGCTCTGCGTGATCGGGGTGGTGGCGTGGCGGCTGCTGCGCTCCGAGGTCAGGAGGTCGTGATGGCGGGGGAGTTCGAGGTCGTGGCGGCGATGGCGTCGGCCCGGGGCGCCGCCTGGGCGGCAACCCTGCTCGGCGCGGTTGCCGGGCTCGGGGCGGCGCTGCTCGGCGCGGCCTGGCTGACGGTGGCCCGGCGTCGACAGCGCGGTGACGGGCGGCTGCGACGCCTGCTGAACGGGCATCGGGGGCCGGGCTGCCGGCTCGCCCGGGTCCGGGCCGGGTGGCGGCGACGGCGGCCGCGCTGGCTGGTGCCCGAACTGCTGCTGCTCCCGGCCGGAGCGGCGGCCGGGCAGAGCACCGCCTCGGTGCTCCCGCTGATCGGGGCGGCCTGCGCGGTGGTTCCGGTCCACCGGTGGCGTGCCCGCTACGCCGCAGGCCGGGCGGCACGGCAACGGGCCGCAGCGGTGATCGACCTGTGCGCCGGCCTCGCGGCCGAACTGCGCAGCGGCGCGACGCCCGAGCAGGCCATGCACTCGGTGGTCTCCCGGTCCGCCCCCGACTGGGCCCGCAGGCTCGGCCCCGAGCCGACGGCCCGGTTGGCGGCGGGTCGCTACGGGGCGGACCTGCCCGCCGCCCTCCGACAGGTGGCCGAACTGCCCGGCGGGGAGGGCGCGGCGGCGGCCGCGGCCTGCTGGCGGGTCAGTACCGAGAGCGGCACCGGGTTGGCGTTCGGGCTGGAACAGGTCGCGGACGCGCTGCGCGCCGAACGGGCCCTCGCCGAGGAAATCGCGGGCGAACTCGCCGGTCCACGTACCACCGTGATCGTGCTGGCCGCCCTGCCCGCCGTGGGCATGGGCCTGGGCAGCGCACTCGGCGCCCATCCGGCGCAGGTCCTGCTGCACACCCCGGCCGGTCTGCTCAGCCTGCTCGCCGGCGCCGCCCTGGAGGTCGCCGGCGTCGTCTGGACCGCCCGGATCGTCCGGGCGGCCGAGGACGCCCCGACCCGGGCCCGGCAGGGGCCCGACGAGGCCGGGCCCGCTCCGGTCAGGCCCGCTCCGGCCGGGGCGGCGGCTTCCTCCGGGTGCGGGATCTCCCGCACCCGTCGGGACCGGTGGCTCACCGCCGTGCCACCCCTGACGGGGGAACACCCGACTGTTCGGGCGGACCAGTGGGCGTGAACGGGTGCGGCGGCCCGGTCCGGGTCCGGGGCGACCCAGCGGGCGGCGCGGGGCAGCCGCGCCAACTGCGGGACGAATGATCCGAGTTCGAGTCGACGGCGGTTCTGATGGCGGCTCTGATGACGGTTCCGATGGAGGTTTCCGTGGAGATTTCGGTGGAGGCGAGGTGGGCGGCGTGGTGATCCTGGTGCCGGTGGCCGCCGTGGGGCTGGTCGGCGAGGCGCTGGCGGTGGTGCGATGGCGGGCGGTCCGACGCCGGGCCGGGCACTGCGTCCCGGCGTTGACGGCCGACCCTGCGCGGGACGGCCGGGGTGCGCAGGTTGAGGAGGCCGCGCGGCGGGCGATCCGATGGCTGGCCGGCGACCGGCCGTCGGCCTTGCTGCTCGGGGTGTCCGCCGCGGTGCTGGTCGGCGGGTGGGCAGGTCTGGCGGTCGGGTTGCTGGCGGGCTGGGCGGGGTGGCGGTGGCTGCCCAGGGTCCGGTCGCCCGGCGAACGTCGGCGGGCCGCGGAGCAGGACTGGCTGGTCCGCCAACTGCCGCTGACTGCCGACCTGCTGGCGGCCTGCCTCGGGTCGAGCGGTTCCCCGGCCGGAGCGGCGTTCGCGGTCGCGGACAGCGTGCCGTCGCCGATGCGGGACCGCCTGTCCGGAGTCGCGGCCCAGCTCTCCCTCGGTGCCTCCCCGGAGCACTGCTGGGAGCAGCTGGCCGCCGACTGCCCGCCGATGGCCCCGCTCGCCCGCTGCCTGGCCCGCACCACCCTCAGCGGCGCGCCACCGGCCACCGCGCTCGTCGGCCTCGCCCAGTCCCAACGGGCGGCGGCCGCCCGGGCGGCGCACGCGCGGGTCCGCCGGGCGGGCGTGCTGGCGACCGCACCGCTCGGGCTCTGCTTCCTGCCCGCGTTCGTGCTGATCGGCGTCGTGCCGGTGGTGATGGGCCTGACCGGCACCTTCTCCCAGCGGCTCTGATCCGCACCCGTCGAATTACCACTCCTACGAAGGGATTTCACCAATGACGACTCTCTCCCTGCCGGTCCGACCGGCATCCGCGGTGCGCGTCGCCCGCAGGCTCGGCGACTGGCTGCGCCACCGGTACCGGACGATGGCGGAGGGGCCGCCGGACGCCGGAATGAGCACCGCCGAGTACGCGATCGGCACAGTGGCGGCATGCGCCTTCGCGGCGGTGCTCTACAAGGTGGTGACCAGCGGCACGGTCTCCGGCGCACTGTCGGAGATCCTCGACCGGGCCCTTCATGCGGCGTGAACGCCGGGCCGGGCGCGCCAGGTCGCCGGACTCGGGGATGGTCACCGCCGAGACGGCGGTGGCCCTGCCCGCGCTGGTGCTGCTCACGGCCATGTTGATCTGGGGCGTGGTCGCCGCCGGTGCCCAGATCCGGTGTGTGGACGCGGCCCGGGCCGGCGCCCGGGCCGCCGCCCGAGGGGACGGCGACGCCGCGGCGGTCGCCGCGGCAGCCGCCCCGCCGGGTGCCAAGGTCACGGTCGCCCTGGACGCCACCACTGCCCGCGTCACCGTCGAGGCCCCGTGCCCCGGCCCGGGCCGCCTTGCCGCCGTTCTGTCGGTCCGCCTCACCGCCACCGCGGTGAGCGCCCGGGAGGACGTGCTGATCGAAGACAGCTGAGATCCGAGAGGAGGTAACCGCCATGAGGCAGCACGAGCAGCCCGGCGGAGAGGTCTCGCCCGACCGCGGGTCGGCGACGGTGTGGCTGGTCGCCCTGGGCATGCTGGGGACGGTGGTGTTCTCGGCCTGCCTGATGGTCGGCCAGGTGGTGGTGGCCCGCCACCGCGCCGAGTCGGCGGCGGACCTGGCCGCGCTGGCCGCCGCTCAGCGGCTGCTGCTCGACCCGGACGGCGGCTGCGGCCGGGCGGCCGGGCTGATGCAGGCCCAGGAGCACGCCGAGCTCGTCTCCTGTCGCGTCCTGCCGGGCGAGGACGCCGTGGAGGTGGTCGTCCAGGTCCCGATTCGTGGCCTGCCCGTCCCACTCGGGCCGGCCCGAGCCCGGTCCCGGGCCGGCCCGCTGTGGGCCTGGGGCGACAGCGCCGCCGAAACGGACGCGCCATCAGCCGGCCGCGTCACCGGTCGCGTCATCAGCCGCACCATCGGCCGGGCCGGTCGAGCCTTCGTCGGGAGCGTCGGGAGCGTCGGGAGCGTCGGGAGCGTCGGAAGCACCGGAAGTGCCGGAAGCGCCGGGGGAGCCGACCGCGTCGGGCGCGTCGGCGGGGTCCGGCCGGTTGGGGGCGTGGGCGAGGAGGGTGGTGAGGAGGCGGATCGCGGCGGCCTTGTCGAGGGGTTCGTTGCCGTTGCCGCACTTGGGGGACTGGACGCAGGACGGGCAACCGCGGTCGCACTCGCAGGCGGCGATGGCGTCCCGGGTCGCGGTCAGCCACACCACGGCGCGGTGGAAGCCGCGTTCGGCGAAGCCCGCGCCGCCGGAGTGGCCGTCGTAGACGAAGACGGTGGGGAGGCCGGTGTCGGGGTGCAGCGGGACGGAGACGCCGCCGATGTCCCAGCGGTCGCAGGTGGCGAACAGCGGAAGGAGGCCGATCGAGGCGTGTTCGGCGGCGTGGGCCGCTCCGGGGAGCTGGTCGAACGGGATGGTCGCGTCGAGGAGTTGGTCCTCGGTGACGGACCACCAGACGGCCCGGGTGCGCAGGGTGCGGGGCGGCAGGTCGAGCTTGCTCTCGCCGAGGATCTCGCCGGTGGAGATCCGCTTGCGCAGATAGCCGACGACCTGGTTGACCACCTCCACCGAGCCGAAGCTGAGCTGCGCCTCGCCCCACTCCTCGGTGGTGTCGGTGGACAGGATCGAGATCGAGGTGACGTCCCGGGCGGAGGTGGTGTACGGCGGATTCGCGGGGGAGACCAGGGCGACGGAGGACTCCAGGTCGAACTCGCGGACCAGGTAGGTGCGCCCCTGGTGCAGGTGGACGGCGCCGGTGTGCACGGTGGTGTGCGCGGCCTCGGCGTCGACGGTGCCGAGCAGCCGCCCGGTGTCCGCCTCGACGATCTGCACGGGGCTGCCGCCGCTGCCGCGCAGGTCGACGCCGTCCACGGCACGCTCCCGGCGGGTCCAGTACCAGGAGCCGTCGCTCCGGCGGCGCAGCAGCCCGCGGCGCTCCAGCACCGGGAGCAGCGGCTCGCTGGACGGGCCGAAGAGCTCCAGGTCGGCGTCGGTGAGCGGCAGTTCCGCGGCGGCCGCGCACAGGTGCGGGGCGAGCACGTGCGGGTTGTCGGGGTCGAGGACGGTGGCCTCCACCGGGGTGGCGAACAGCGCGTCGGGGTGGTGGACCAGGTAGGTGTCCAGCGGGTCGTCGCGGGCGATCAGCACCGCCAGCGCGCCCTGGCCCTCCCGTCCGGCGCGGCCGGCCTGCTGCCAGAGCGAGGCCCGGGTGCCGGGGTAGCCGGCCAGCAGGACGGCGTCCAGGCCGGAGACGTCCACGCCGAGTTCCAGCGCGGAGGTGGAGGCCAGACCGAGCAGCCGGCCGGTGTGCAGGTCGCGCTCCAGGGCACGGCGCTCCTCGGCCAGGTAGCCACCGCGGTAGGCGGCGACCCGGGCGGCGAGCGGGTGGCCGAGCTGCTCCTGGGCCTGCAGGGCGACCAGTTCCGCCGCCCGGCGGGAGCGGACGAAGACCACGGTCCGGGTGCCGTCGTGGACCAGGTCGGTGAGCAGGTAGCCGGCCTCCGCGGTGGCGGAGCGGCGGACGGGCGCGCCGTGCTCGCCGACGTTCTCGGTCAGCGGCGGCTCCCACAGCGCGAACACCAGCGGGCCGCGCGGCGAGCAGTCCTCGGTGACGGCCGTGGCGGGCAGCCCGGTGAGCCGTTGCGCGGTGACGGCCGGCTCGGCGGTGGTGGCGGAGGCCAGCAGGAAGGTCGGCGAGGCCCCGTAGCGGGCGCACAGCCGCCGCAGCCGGCGCAGCACCTGGGCGACGTGCGAGCCGAACACGCCGCGGTAGGTGTGGCACTCGTCGATCACCACGTACTTCAGCGCCTTCAGGAAGGACGACCAGCGCGGGTGGGCGGGGAGTATCCCCCGGTGCAGCATGTCGGGGTTGGTCAGCACGTACGAGGCGTACTGACGGACCCACTCGCGCTCCTGTGGCGGCGTGTCGCCGTCGTAGAGCGCCACCCGGACCCGGTCGGGGACGAGCTCGGCGGCGCGGCGGCGCTGGTCGGCGGCCAGCGCCTTGGTCGGGGCGAGGTACAGCGCGGTGGCGCCGCGCCCGTTGCGGGCCTCGGTGCCGGTCAGCAGTTCGCTCAGCACGGGGGCCAGATAGCCCAGCGACTTGCCCGAGGCGGTGCCGGTCGCGATCACCGTGGTCCGCCCGGCCGCGGCCAGGTCCATGGCCTCGGCCTGGTGCGCCCAGGGCAGCAGCACGCCGAGCTCGGCGGCGGCCGCGACCACCTCCTGGCGGATTCCTTCCGGCCAAGGGGCGTAGCGCGCCTCGCGCGCGGGCAATTGCTCCGTATGGGTGAGGCGATCCGACCTGCCACGCTCGGTGGAAAGGCTTGCGAGCAGGGCCTCGGGCTGGTGGTGACGGGGCGGCATGAAGACCCAGTGTGTCACCGGCGTGACGGAGAATCGCTGTTAACCATCGTGCGCCCATGGTCGCAAGTGGTTGAATGAAGCCCGTGACGGCCGCACGGCCGAGGGCCGCAACACCGAGGCTCCGACCTGACGGTTTGCCGCGCCCTGGGCGTGTGACCATGTGGTCGCAGCCCCTGGGCTGAAGATCGCAATGACGTAGCAAGGCAAGGTGCTGGAGGTTCCGTGGACCTGTCCCTGTCGACCCGTACTGTCGGCGATCGCACGGTCGTCGAGGTTGGCGGCGAGATCGATGTGTACACCGCCCCCAAGCTGCGCGAGCAGCTTGTCGAGCTCGTCAACGACGGCAACTACCACTTGGTCGTGGACATGGAGGGCGTGGACTTCCTCGACTCCACCGGCCTCGGTGTGCTGGTCGGCGGCCTGAAGCGGGTGCGTGCGCACGAGGGTTCGCTGCGCCTGGTGTGCAACCAGGAGCGCATCCTGAAGATCTTCCGGATCACCGGTCTGACCAAGGTCTTCCCGATCCACAACTCGGTGGACGACGCCGTCTCGGCGACCGACTGACGTTCCGTCGGTCCGCCGTTCCGACCGAATCTTCTCGATCGACCGTCGCCGGTCGGCCGGGCGATGAGCCCTGCCCGGCCGGCGTGGTCGGTGTTCCCGCCTCCGCCGTGCGGGCCGGTGTGCCCGGCGGTGGGGAGCAACCCCGGAGGGGAGACATGGCAACCGTCGAACTTCGATTCAGCGCACTGCCTGAGCACGTCCGCACCGCCCGGCTGGTGGCCGCCGCGGTGGCCAGACGCGCGGGGGTGGACGAGTCGGTGCTCGACGAGTTGCGACTCGCCGTGGGCGAGGCCTGCTCCCGCGCGGTGGCGCTGCACCAGCGCAGCGGCGTGGACGGTGCGGTCCGGGTCGCGCTGACCGAGCAGGAGAAGCGCTTTCTCATCGAGGTCGCCGACGAGGCCGGCCCGGCGCAGGCCGCCGGTGCCGAGGGCGGCGGCCCGGAGGACGAGGACGCGCTCGGCCTGGCGGTCATCACCGGCCTGGTCGAGGACGTCGAGGTCGGCAACGGCGCGGACGGCGGCGTGATCCGGATGAGCTGGCCGGTCGCCCCGGCCTCCGCCGACGCCTGAGAGCGCCTCGGCGCGTCCGCTCGCTCCGACCTGCCCGAGCCCGTCCGCTCGCCCCATCCCGCCCACGCGTCCCCACCGAGGGCTGCGGGCCGCTCTGAGCTGGGCGGATGCCCGGGGTCGCGGCCTTCCCAGCATCCCGATGCGGGTGGCCGTGTAGGTTCGCTGGTCGATGCCCGGGACCGGGTGTCAGCGACCGAAAGGGCCCCGGTGAATAAGCGACTGGTCACCGTCTCCGCGCTCGGCGCGCTGCTCGCGCTCGCCGCCGTCGGCTGTTCCGCCGACGACTCGGCGAAGCTCGACGGCTGGGCGAAGAACGTCTGCGATGCCGCGCGGGACCCGATCGCGCAGTCCCGGACGGCGCTCGCCGACACCGGGAACGTCAAGGAGGGCGAGTCCCCCGTCGACCTGCAGAAGCGGCTGTCCACCGACCTGGCCGCGCTGGCCGCCACCAACCAGCAGCTGGCGGACGCGGTGGAGAAGGCCGGTGCGCCGAAGATCGACAGCGGGGCGAAGGTCCAGCAGGACGCCGTCAACGAGCTGAAGCAGGTCGCGCAGGGCTACCTGGACGCGCAGAAGAAGCTGGACGGCCTGACCAACGCCGACCAGGCCAAGTTCGCGGACGGCCTGCGCAGCGTCGGCGACCAGGTGCAGCGGCTGTCCCAGGTGTCCACCGGCGCGCTCGCCACCCTGCAGAGCGGCGACCTCGGCGACGCGATCAAGAAGCAGCCCGGCTGCAAGGCGGCCGCCGCCGGCGCGCCCGCCGCCGCTCCGTCCGGAAGTGCCAGTCCGTCGGCCGGCACCAACCCGTCCGGCGGAACCCAGAGCAACGCGCCGGACCAGGGCGCCGGATCGCCCTCCCCGAGCAGGAGCTGACGTCCGGTCGGCCCGTCGCCGGGTGCGGTGGCCGGGCGGGGCCGGTCGGCGGGGGAGAATGGCGGGGTGACGAACAGCCCCGTTCTTGATTCCGGCCGGACGGCGGAACTGCGGGAGGCGCTGCTCAAGGCCTCCTTCACCGCCGACGGATTGCTCGACCTGCTCGGCCCGGCCGCGTACGCGGCGCTGGCCCGCAGCGAGGCCGTTCCGGCGCTGCGGGCGACCCGCGGCGGCTCGCCGCTGGAGACCCTGGTGCGGCTGTTCCTGCTGCAGCAGCCGGTGCCGGAGAGCGCCGCCGCGGCCGCCCTGCCCGTCGAGGGCCTGCTGGCGGACGGCTGGCTGGTGCGCGACGGCGCCGAGCTGCGCGCCACCGTGGACGTGCGGCCGTACGCCGACGAGGTGGCCGGCCTGCCCAGTGCGGACGCCTGGGTGGTGTCCGACCTCGGCTGCGCCGTCGGCGGCGCGGGCGGCATCGGCTCCGGGCGGACGGACGCCGGCATCGAGCGCCGCGACCTGGTGCTCGGGGTGGGCGGCGCGTCCACCACGCTGGCCAACCTGACGGTGCGTCGACCGGTCCGCGAGGTGCTGGACCTGGGCTCCGGCTCCGGTGTGCAGGCGCTGCACGCCGCCCGGCACGCCCAGCGGGTCACCGCCACCGACCTCAACCCGCGGGCCCTGCACTTCACCCGGCTGACCGCCGCGCTGTCCGGTTTCGACAACGTGACCACCGCCGAGGGCAGCCTGTACGAGCCGATCGGCGAGCGGCGCTTCGACCTGATCGTCTCCAACCCGCCGTTCGTGATCTCCCCGGCCGGCCGGTTCACCTACCGGGACGGCGGAATGGCCGGCGACGAGCTGTGCCGCAGCGTGGTGCGCGGCGCCGCCGCCCACCTGGAGCCCGGCGGCTACTGCCAGCTGCTGGCGAACTGGCAGCACGTCAAGGGCGAGGACTGGCGCGACCGGCTGGCCGGCTGGGTGGCCGGCACCGGCCTGGACGCCTGGGTGGTGCAGCGCGAGGTGCAGGACGTCGCCCAGTACGCCGAGCTGTGGCTGCGCGACGGCGGCGACCACCGCGGCGACGAGTACCGGGCCCGGTACGAGGAGTGGCTGGACAGCTTCGAGGCGGCCGGCGTGGAGGGCATCGGCTTCGGCTGGATCACCCTGCGGGCGTCCGGCGCGGCCGACCCGGTGGTGCGGATCGAGGAGTGGCCGCACCCGGTGGAGCAGCCGCTCGGCCCGCACATCGAGGAGTGGTTCGCCCGCCAGGACTTCCTGCGCGGCCACGACGACGCCGGCCTGCTGGCCGCCCGCTACCTGCTCGCCGACGAGGTGGTGCAGGAGCAGATCGGCGCACCCGGCTCCGAGGACCCCGAGCACGTGGTGCTCCGCCACAACCGGGGCATGCGGCGCGCCACCAAGGTGGACACCGTCGGCGCGGGCTTCGTCGGCGTCTGCGACGGCACGCTGGCCGCCGGGGAGATCGTCGATGCGATCGCCCAACTGCTCGGCGAGGACGCGGCGCAGCTGCGGGCCCGGGTGCCCGAGTCGCTGCGGCTGCTCACCGAACAGGGGTTCATCGAGCCGGTCCGCTGACACGACCGCGGCTGACAGACCGCTGCCGACACGGCCGCCGCGGACGCGACTCCCGGGCCCGTCGCCGTCGAATCACGTCGAATCGGGTGCCGCCCGGGCGGTGACATTGATCACCCGGTGGGTGGACGGGCGGTCCGGGACTCCCGGGTGACCATCGCGGCCCGGCCGCGTTGAACACCCGGGAGCCGGGGCCTTCGGCGGCCGCGTTCACCCGGGCGTTCCCCGTGCGTGGCCCGTCGGACGCCCGGTGTCCGCCGCAGGTTGTCCACTGGCTGCCAGGGTGCTGTCCACAGGCTGTGGGCAGTGCAGGGGAGGACCGGGTGGAGACGCCGACGACGCTGGTGGGCGGGGCGGTCCTGGTGGCCTTCGGGAGCGCGCTGCTGCTGTGGTGCGCCGTGGAACTGCGCCTTCGCCACCACCTGCGCCGCCACGGCGTGCCCGCCACCGCCCAGGTGGTCGCCGACCGCGCCCGGGCCGACGCGATGGACAGCAGCCCGCTGCTCTCCTACCCCGTGGACACCGTCGGCGGGCCGACCGACGCCGGACTCGGCACCGTCCACGAGCTGCGCCCCGACCCGGTGGGCCGCCTGGTGCTGTCCCGCCCGCGCGGGCACACCCCGCTGCGCCGCCCGCCGCGCCTGGCCGCCGGCGCGGCCGTCCAGGTCGCCTACGACCCGCGGCGGCCGTCCCGGGTGGTGCTGGCCGCCCACGAGGAGCTGCCCTCGCTGCCCGCGGACCTGTTCTGGGCGCTGCTCGGCACCTCGGCGCTGGCGGGCGGCCTGACCCTGCTCGCGCTCGCCCTGCGCTGAGCGAACGGAAGCCGAGTGAACGGCAGCTGAGCGGACGGAAGCCGAGCGGACGGAAGCCGAGCGGACGGAAGCCGAGCGAACCGGCGCCGAACGCACCCGGGTCGGCCGGACACGCCCCCGGCGAAGCCTGCGTCGGCCGGCCCTGACCCCGATCGCCCGCGTCCGCCGCCCCGGCGCGGCCCGGCCCGTCCGGTTACGGAGCGCACTGTTCCGTTCCGTCTCCCCGCCGCCGTCCGGTCCTCTTTCCGTGGCGTCCGAGCCTCGGGGAAACTCGCCCGGGCGGCGCGCGGAGTGCACGGGCCGGATCGGGCGGAAGGCCCGCTTGCCCGGGAAAGACATGCCCCGGGACCGGCCATCGGGTTACCGTTCGAGTGGCGTCGGTCGGCCTTGCCGGTGAAAAAGCGGCATCCGTCCGTTTGACAAGGGTGGCCAGGGTACGGTCACACTCCGCTGGTGGGACCGTCGCTTGTGCGACTGCCCAGGAGCTTTGGTAAACGACCGGGAGAGAAGAGCGAAGGTGTCCCCGAGCAGCGAGACCGCGCACGGCAAGCGACTCGTCATCGTCGAGTCGCCGGCCAAGGCCAAGACGATCAAGGGCTACCTCGGGCCCGGCTACATCGTCGAGGCCAGTGTCGGTCACATCCGCGACCTGCCCGGCACGGCCGCCGAGGTTCCGGACGAGTACACCGGCGAGGTGCGTCGTCTCGGGGTCGACGTGGATCATGACTTCGCTCCGATCTACGTGGTCAACCCGGACAAGAAGTCCCAGGTCACGAAGCTGAAGTCGCTGCTCAAGGAGTCCGACGAGCTCTTCCTGGCCACCGATGAGGACCGCGAGGGCGAGGCCATCGCGTGGCACCTGCAGGAAGTGCTGAAGCCCAAGGTGCCGGTACACCGGATGGTCTTCCACGAGATCACCAAGGACGCCATCCAGGAGGCCGTGCGCAACCCGCGGCACCTGAACAAGCGCCTGGTCGACGCGCAGGAGACCCGCCGCATCCTGGACCGCCTCTACGGCTACGAGGTCTCCCCGGTGCTGTGGAAGAAGGTCATGCCGAAGCTGTCGGCGGGCCGGGTCCAGTCGGTCGCCACCCGTCTGGTGGTCGAGCGCGAGCGTGAGCGGATCGCCTTCACCTCCGCCTCGTACTGGGACCTGGTCGGCACCTTCGGCACCGGCCGCACCGCCGCCGACGCCGCCAACCCGGAGACCTTCGGCGCCCGGCTGATCTCGGTCGACGGCAAGCGGGTCGCCACCGGTCGCGACTTCGGCACCGACGGCCGGCTGAAGTCCGCCGCCAACACCCTGCACCTGGACGAGCAGGCCGCCCGCACGCTGGCCGCCGCGCTGGAGCAGACCGCGTTCAGCGTCCGCAGCGTCGAGTCCAAGCCGTACCGCCGCTCCCCGTACGCGCCGTTCCGCACCACCACGCTGCAGCAGGAGGCCAGCCGCAAGCTGGGCTTCGGCGCGAAGCGGACCATGCAGGTCGCGCAGAAGCTGTACGAGAACGGCTTCATCACCTATATGCGTACCGACTCGACCACGCTGTCGGACACCGCCGTCACCGCCGCCCGCGCCCAGGTCACCCAGCTGTACGGGGCCGACTACCTGCCGGCCGCGCCGCGCACCTACGCCTCCAAGGTGAAGAACGCGCAGGAGGCGCACGAGGCGATCCGCCCGTCCGGCGACCGGTTCCGCACGCCCGCCGAGACCGGGCTGGCCGGCGACGACTTCCGGCTGTACGAGCTGATCTGGATGCGCACCGTCGCCTCCCAGATGAAGGACGCGGTCGGCCAGTCCGTCACCGTCAAGGTCGGCGGCCGTTCCGCCGACGGCCGGGACGCCGAGTTCTCCGCCTCCGGCAAGATCATCACCTTCCACGGCTTCCTGAAGGCCTACGTCGAGGGCGCCGACGACCCGAACGCCGAGCTGGACGACCGCGAGCGCCGCCTGCCGCAGGTCTCCGAGGGCGACCCGCTGGCCGCCGACCGGCTGACCCCCGAGGGCCACGCCACCAAGCCGCCGGCCCGCTACACCGAGGCCTCGCTGGTCAAGGAGCTGGAAGACCGCGAGATCGGCCGCCCGTCCACGTACGCGTCGATCATCGACACGATCATCAACCGCAAGTACGTGTTCAAGAAGGGCACCGCCCTGGTGCCCTCGTTCCTCTCCTTCGCCGTGGTCAACCTGCTGGAGAAGCACTTCGGCCGGCTGGTCGACTACGACTTCACCGCGAAGATGGAGGACGACCTCGACCGGATCGCGGCCGGCCAGGCCGAGTCCGTGCCGTGGCTCAAGCGCTTCTACTTCGGCGAGGGCGAGGCCACCGGCGCCGCCGTCGGCGCCGCCGACGCGGGCAACGGCGACGGCGACCACCTCGGCGGCCTGAAGGAACTGGTCACCGACCTCGGCGCGATCGACGCCCGGGAGATCAGCTCCTTCCCGATCGGCGACGGCATCGTGCTCCGGGTCGGCCGCTACGGCCCGTACGTGGAGCGCCCCACCGCCGTCGAGGGCGAGCCCGGCCAGCGCGCCGACGTCCCCGACGAGCTGCCGCCGGACGAGCTGACCGTCGAACTCGCCGAGGAGCTGTTCGCCAAGCCCAGCGGCGAGCGCGAGCTCGGCACCGACCCGATCAGCGGCAACCCGCTGGTCGCCAAGGCCGGCCGGTTCGGCCCGTACGTCACCGAGGTGCTCCCCGAGGGCACCCCGAAGACCGGCAAGAACGCCGTCAAGCCGCGCACCGCGTCGCTGTTCAAGTCCATGGACCTGGACACCGTCACCCTCGAGGACGCGCTGCGCCTGCTCTCGCTGCCCCGGGTGGTCGGCGCCGACGCCGAGGGCAACGAGATCACCGCGCAGAACGGCCGCTACGGCCCGTACCTCAAGCGCGGCACCGACTCGCGCTCGCTGACCAGCGAGGACCAGCTGCTCAGCATCACCCTGGACGAGGCGCTGGCGATCTACGCCCAGCCCAAGCAGCGCGGCCGGGCCGCCGCGGCCGCCCCGCTGAAGGAGCTCGGCAACGACCCGGTCAGCGAGAAGCCGGTGGTGGTCAAGGACGGCCGGTTCGGTCCGTACGTCACCGACGGGGAGACCAACGCGACGCTCCGCAAGGACGACGAGGTGGAGACCATCACCCCGGAGCGGGCGTTCGAGCTGCTCGCCGAGAAGCGCGCCCGCGGACCGGTGAAGAAGGCCGCCAAGAAGGCCCCCGCGAAGAAGACCGCCACGGCCGCCAAGAAGACCACGGCGACCAAGACCGCAGCGGCCAAGAAGACGGCGGCCAAGAAGACCACCGCGGTGAAGAAGACCACGGCAGCCAAGAAGACCACCGCGGCGAAGACCGCGGCGGCCGAGAAGTCCGCCTCGGAGAACACATCCGAGGAGAGCTGACGGACACTGCGTAACGGGCCTGTTCGAATCCGGGCGGGCCCGTTAAGGTCGGGGCCGTGCACTCGCTACGCTGACGGTATGACGAGCGAGGAGCCGCCCCCCACCGCACGCGCCGCCGCGAGCGGCCTCCCCGAGGTCGCCCCCGCCGGGACACCCGGCGAACGGGCCCGCGCGCTGCTCCGGCTGCGGCCCTACCGGAAACTCTGGACCACCCAGCTGCTCGGCGGCACCGCCGACCGGCTGTCGGTCCTGGTGCTCGTCCCGCTCACCGTGGTCGCCACCGTGCTCGGCGGGCAGTTCGGCCACGGCTACCGGTCGATCGCGCTGGCCGTCGCCGCCCTGTTCGCGGCCCGACTGCTCGCCTCCGCGCTGTTCGGGGCCGCCCTGCTCGGTCCGGTGCACGCCCTGGTCGGCGGCCGGATCGACCGGCGCTGGAGCCTGCTCGGCGCGGACTTGGCCCGCGCCCTGCTGATCGGCCTCGCCCCCTGGTGGGTGGTCTGGTCGCCCGGCTCAGCCACCTGGCTGCTGCTCGGCTCGGTGTTCCTGGCCGGCGCCGCCGAACGGATCTGGACCATCGGCAAGTCCGCCGCCGTCCCCGCGCTGCTGGCCGTCCCCGAGCAGACCGGCCCGCCGGCCGCCGCCTCGCTGGACGCCGTCCGCACCCTCGACCTGCGCACCGGTTGGGCCGCGCTGCCGCTGGCCGCCACCGGGCTGATCGGCTTCACGCTGGTCAACAACGTGCTCGCCGCGGTCGGCCTGCACTGGCTGCGCGGCCACCAGCTCACCGTCGCCGCGCTCGGCGCCGCCGCGCTGTTCGTCGTCAACGCCGGGCTGCTGTACTTCCAGGAGCTGCCGGCGGGCGCCAGCACCGCGCCGCGCTCCCCGCTGCAGGGCCTGCGCGCCCCCACCGACGCGACGCCCGGACCGTCCCTCAAGAAGGGCCGCACCGGCTCCGCCCCGTACTTCACCTTCTCGATCGCCGCCGCCTACGCCGCGATGGCCGGCGTCGCCGCGCTCGGACTGCTCACCGCCACCGAGCACCTGGCCGGCCCGATCGGCTACGGCCTGCTGGTGCTCGCCGCCGCCGGCGCGCCCGCCGTCGGCATCCGGCTCAGCCGCGCCACCCTGCCCGGCCTGTCCCGCCGCCGGCTGCTCGCCCTCGGCCTGGTCACCGCCGGCGTGGCGCTGATCCTCGCCGGACTGGTCCTCGACTTCGTCCTGGTGCTGCTGTTCACCGTGCTGGCCGGCCTCGCCGCCGGCGTGGTCATCGCCACCGGGCGCGGACTGCTCGCCCAGGAGATCGAGGAGATCCGCCTCGGCAAGGTCACCGAGCACCTGTACGCGGTGCTGCGGGTGGTCGTCGCCGTCGCCCTGGTCGGCATGCCGCTGCTGGCCGCCGGCTACGGCGAGGTCTCGCTCGGACACGTCGGCACCGGCAGCTTCACCTTCATCCACGGCGGCGCCGCGCTCGCCGTCTCCACCGCCGGCCTGCTCACCCTGGTGCTCGCCGCCGTCGTCCTGCTGAAGACCGACGACCAGCGCGGCATCGTCCCGTTCGGCCGCGAGCTCGTGCAGGCCGTCCGCGGCGGCGCCGGGGCCGCGCCGCACCGGGTGGCCGGCAAGGGCTACTTCATCGCCCTGGAGGGCGGCGACGGCGCCGGCAAGTCCACCCAGGCGCAGGCCCTCGCCGAATGGATCCGCGCCAAGGGCCACGAGGTCGTCGTCACCCGCGAACCCGGTGGCTCCCCGATCGGGCAGCGCCTGCGCGCCCTCGTCCTGGACGTCGGCAACACCGGCCTGTCGCACCGCGCCGAGGCGCTGATCTACGCGGCCGACCGGGCCGAGCACGTCGAGAACGTGATCCGGCCGGCGCTGGAGCGCGGCGCCGTGGTCATCACCGACCGCTACATGGACTCCTCCATCGCCTACCAGGGCGCCGGCCGCGACCTGGCGGCCACCGAGGTCGCCCGGATCTCCCGCTGGGCCACCGGCGGACTGGTGCCCGACCTGACCGTCGTCCTCGACGTCGACCCCACCGCCGCGCGGGATCGTTTCACCGAGGCGCTCGACCGGCTGGAGTCCGAGCCCACCGAGTTCCACCAGCGGGTCCGCTCCGGGTTCCTCGCGCTGGCCGCCGCCGACCCGGCCCGCTACCTGGTCGTCGACGGCAGCCAGGCGCCCGCCGCCGTCACCACCGCCGTCCGGCACCGCCTCGACCGCGAGCTGCCGCTCTCCGACCAGGAGAAGGTCGCCAAGGCCGAGCAGGAGCGCAAGGCCCGCGAGGAGGCCGCCCGGCGCGCCGCCGAGGCCGAGGCCGCCCGCAAGGCCGCCGAGGAGGCCGAGCGCAAGCGGCTCGCGCTGCTGGAGGAGCTCCGCGCCGAGCAGGCCGAGAAGGACCGCCTGGCCGCCGAGGAGGCCGCCCGCGTCAAGGCCGAGCAGGAACGCAAGGCCGCCGAGGAAGCCCGCCGCGCCGCCGAGGCGGAAGCCGCCCGCAAGGCCGAGGAGGAGGCGAAGCGGCAGGCCGCCGAGCAGGCCCGCCTCGCCGCCGAGGCCGCCGCCGCCCGCAAGGCCGCCGCGGAGGAGGCCGCCCGGGTCGAGCTCCAGCGCCAGCGCGACCTGCAGCGGGAGGAGCAGCGGCGCCGCGCCGAGGAAGCGCTGCAGCGGGCCGAGGACGCCCGGAAGGCCGCCGAGGCCGAGGCGGACCGGACCGCGGTGCTCCCCAAGGTCGAGGACGCCGAGTCCGACAGCGAGACCACCCGGGAGCTGCCGAAGCCGGTGCTCGACGAGACCGCCGTGCTGCCGAAGGTCGCGGACGACGAGACCGCGGTGCTGCCCAAGGCCGAGCCGGCGCCCAAGCCCGAGCCGGCGCCCAAGCCCGCGCCCAAGCCCGAGCCGACCCCCGCGCCCAAGCCCGCTCCCGGGGCCGAGCCGGCTCCCGGGGCCAAGCCGGAGGCCGGGGCCAAGCCGGAGGCCGGGCCCGAGGCCAAGCAGGTGCCGCCCGGGCTGTTCCGCGACGAGGACGACTCCTCGCGCACCCGCGAGCTGCGCCCCCGGCCGGACTGGGCGGAGGAGACCCCGCTCGACGACCTGCCCAGCCTGACCGACAGCCTGCTCGGCTCCCGCGAGGAGTGGGCGCGCTGGGAGGCCGAGGCCCCCGAGCAGCCGGAGCAGGACGAGCAGCCGAAGCGGGGCTGGCTCCGCCGCAAGGACTGACCGGCGGCGCTGCCGCCACCGCTGTCGAACGGCCCGGGTTGTCACTGGACGGCCCGGGCCGTCCGCTGTGCGGGCCGGGCTGTCGCCGTCCGGCGTTAGGCTCGTCGGGTCGGTGACGGCGAGGAGGAGCGCGGCGTGAGTGTGTGGGACGACCTGGTCGGACAGGACCGGGTGGTCGAACAGTTGCAGGCGGCCGCGCGGGCGGCCCGGGCCTCCGTGCTGGCGGGCCGCGGGGAGGCTCCCGGGGGCAACGCCTCGCTGATGACGCACGCCTGGCTGTTCACCGGCCCGCCCGGTGCGGGGCAGGTGACGGCGGCCCGCGCCTTCGCGGCGTCGCTCCAGTGCACCAGCCCGGACCTGGACCTGGGCGGAACCCCCGGCTGCGGGTTCTGCGACGGCTGCCACACCGTGCTCTCCGGCAGCCACGCCGACGTCAAGCAGGTACGCACCGACGGCCTGTCGATCGGCGTCGGCGACATGCGCGACCTGGTGCTGCGGGCGGCGAGCTACCCGACCGGCGGCCGCTGGTCGGTGATCCTGGTGGACGCCGCGCACCGCCTCACCGAGGCGGCCGCGAACGCGCTGCTGAAGGGCGTCGAGGAGCCCTCGCCGCGGACGGTGTGGCTGCTCTGCGCGCCGTCCGTGCAGGACGTGCTGCCGACCATCCGCTCCCGGTGCCGACTGCTGGTGCTGCGCACGCCCCCCGCGGAGGCGGTCGCCGACATGCTGGTCCGGCGCGACGGGGTGGAGCCCGAGGCGGCCCGGCTGGCCGCGCTGGCCGGGCAGGGCGACATCGACCGGTCCCGGCGGCTCGCGGTGGACGAGCAGGCCCGGGCCCGCCGCGCCGAGGTGCTGCGGATCCCGCTGGAGGTCGCGGACCTGGGCGGCTGCCTGGCCGCCGCGCAGCGGCTGGTCGACACCGCGAAGGCCGACGCCGAGGCGCTGGCCGAGACCCAGGACGCCAAGGAGACCGACGACCTGCGGGCCGCGTACGGCGCGGCCGAGGGCAGCCGGGCGCCGCGCGGCATGGCGGGCGCGGTGAAGGAACTGGAGAAGCGGCAGAAGAGCCGGGCGACCCGGACCCGCCGGGAGACGCTGGGCGTGGCGCTCGGCGACCTGCTGGGCTTCTACCGGGACGTGCTGGCGGTCCAGCTGGGCGCGGGCGGGGCGCTGGCCAACGAGGACCAGCGGCCGGCCGTGCAGCGGGTGGCCGGCGAGGGCGCCGCGGAGAACACGCTGCGCCGGATCGAGGCGGTGCTGGCCTGCCGGCGGGCGCTGGACCGGAACGTGGACCCGCTGCTGGCGGTCGAGGCGATGACGGTGGCGCTGCGGGCGGGCTGACCCTCAGGGCGGGTCGACACCGCAGGCCGGCCGGGTGGCGGTCGGCGGTGCGGGCCGATGGCTTCGGGCCCGGTTGCCGTTAACTCGTTCGAGTGAACGTGGGGAGACGCCCGTACCGTGCGGCGGTCGGCGGGCGTGCGGTCTTGCACCCTGTGCACTGGCCACGCGCTCGCGTCCGGCCGGTCCTTCCCCGAGGTGGTGCGTCCCCCATGCCCCGATCGCTCCTCGTCCTGTTGCTGCTGGTGGCCGTGGTGGCGGGCAGTTGGCTGGCCCGGTCGGCGATGTCGCGCTGGCGGGACCTGCGGGCCGCGCAGACGTACGAGCTGGCGGCGGAGGCGCGGCCGGTGCTGGTCCGGGCCGGGGCGGCGGTGCTGTGCCTGATGTGCGTGAGCGCGCTGGGAGTGGCGGTGCTGGCGGGCCTGCGACCCGGCCGGGTGGCGGTGCGGCAGGCGGTGGCGGCGGTCGGCACGGAGCGGCCCGCCGCGCCCGCGCCGCCCGCGCCCGCGCCGGTGGAGGTGCTGTTCAGCAACGTGAGCCGTCCGGCGGGCGGTGAGCTGCTGCAGGGCGAGGTGCCCGGTCCGGACGGGCGGCCGCGCGCGGTGCGGGTGTGGCTGCCCGCCGAGTACCGGCAGGAGCCGGCGGCCCGGTTCCCGGTGGTCGTGGTGCACTCCGGGACGGCCGGGCGGACCGCCGACCAGGACCTGCCGGACGTGTTCGACGGCGCGGCGTCGGCCGTCGAGCTCGGCCGGGCCCGCCCGTTCGTGCTGGTCGCCCCCGAGGCCCCGAGCGGCACCGGCCACCCGTGCGACCTGGTGACCGCCGTCCCGCAGGCGGTCGCCGACGACCAGGCGCTGCGCGCGGCGGTCGGCGCGGTCTTCCGCACCCGGCCGGCCGGCCCCGACGGCTGGGCCGTGCTGGGCGTGGACGACGGCGCCCCGTGCGCGGCCGCGGCCGGACTGACCCGCCCGGACCTGTACGGGGCGGCCGCGGCCGTGTCCGGCCGGTACGACGGGCGGGCGCTGGCGGCCGCCGCGGGCGAGGCCCCGGCCGGGACGGCGGCGCGGCTGCTGCTGGCCGCGGCGAAGCGGGACACGGACGGCCTGGCCTCGGCCCGGGAGGTGCAGGCGGCGCTGCGGGACGCCGGGGCGCGGGCGGAGGTGCGGATCTCCGACCTCGTCCAGGACTACTCGGCGGACCGGGAGCAGCTGCGGCTGGTCCGGGTAGCGATGCAGTACCTGACGGAGCAGCTGCCGAAGCCCTGAACCGGGCCCGCCGACCGACGCGTTCCGCGGTGTGATGATCGGCCTCCTGAGGTGGCGGTCGGGGGCCCGGGCGCGGCGGCCGTGGTCACGGGGCGTGTCGTTCCGACGGCTAGGCTCGACCTCCCGGCGACGGCCGGGTCGGTCGGCCGGTGGGCCGGCCCGTTCCAGGGGAGAGGACCCACGTTCATGAGAGTCGCCCGGCCCCGCCGGTCCCTGTCCGCCGTCGCGGTGGCCGCCGCCGCGTCCCTGCTGCTGGCGGGCTGCACCTCGGGTCATCCGGCGCCCACGGCGAGCGGCTCGCCCGGCAGCCACGCGCCGGCCCCCGCGAACGGCGTCACCCCGCTGGAGGCGCTGCCCACCGAGCTGCCGGCCGGGCTCGCCCCCTACTACGCGCAGCAGCTGAGCTGGAAGCCGTGCACCACGGACTTCGAGTGCACCACCTTCAAGGTGCCGCTGGACTACGCCCACCCCGGCGACGGCCACGACGTGGAGCTGTCCGCGATCCGCAAGCCCGCCGCCGACCAGGGGCACCGGCTGGGCTCGCTGCTGCTCAACCCGGGCGGCCCCGGCGGCTCGGCGATCGAGTACGTGCAGAGCGTCGCGTCGCGCTACGACGGCGGGGTGCGCTCCAGCTACGACCTGGTGGGCTTCGACCCGCGCGGCGTCGGCAGGTCCGCGCCGATCACCTGCCTGAGCGGCGACCGGATGGACGCCTACGCGGCCGCCGACGTCACCCCCGACGACCAGTCCGAGATCGACGCCCTGGTGGCCGTCGACAAGGAGTTCGCGGCGGGCTGCTCGGCCCGGGCGGGCGAGCTGCTCGGCCACGTCTCCACGGTCGAGGCGGCCCGGGACATGGACGTGCTGCGGGCGCTGGTCGGCGACCGGAAGCTCAACTACGTCGGCAAGTCGTACGGCACCTTCCTCGGTGCCACCTACGCCGGGCTGTTCCCGAGCAAGGTCGGCAGGGTGGTGCTGGACGGCGCGATGGACCCCTCGCTGGACGCCGTCACCGGCAACACGACCCAGGCCGGCGGCTTCGAGACCGCGTGGACGGCGTTCGCCAAGGACTGCGTCAAGCGAGACGACTGCCCGGTCGGCCGCACCGAGCAGGAGGCCGGCGACAAGCTCGCCGCCCTGTTCAAGAAGCTCGACGCGGAGCCGATGTCCACCGGCACCGACCGCCCGCTCACCGAGGCCCAGGCGCTCACCGGAGTCGCCGAGGCGATGTACAGCGAGGCCCTGTGGCCGCACCTGCGCGCGGCCCTGGCGAGCGCTCAGAACGGCAGCGGCAGCGGGCTGCTGCAGCTCGCCGACCAGTACTACAGCCGCAACGCCGACGGCAGCTACGACAACCTGATGTACGCCAACATGGCCGTCAACTGCGTCGACCTGCCGGCCTCGTTCACCGACCCGGCGGCGGTCACCGCCGCGATCCCGGCGTTCGAGAAGGCCGCACCGCACTTCGGCCGCGACATGGCCTGGATGGCACTCGGCTGCGCGTACTGGCCGGTCAAGCCCACCGGCGCCCCGCACACCGTCCGGGCGGCCGGCGCCGACCCGATCGTCGTGGTCGGCACCACCCGCGACCCGGCCACCCCCTACGCCTGGGCCAAGTCCCTGGCCGGGCAGCTGGAGTCCGGGCGACTGCTCACCTACGAAGGCGACGGGCACACCGCGTACGGGCGGCACAACACCTGCATCGACGACGCGGTGAACCACTACCTGCTCAGTGGGGCGGCGCCCGACAACGGGAAGGTCTGCACGGACTGACCCTCACCGTGGTCCGCATGACGGGACCATCTGTCAGGAGTGTTTGTGCGTGAAGGGGCTGGCGCTAGCATGGCGCAGCCCCTTCGGCGTTCCTGCCTCCCGGACCCTTGGAGACCGTCGTGCTCGGCGTCCACGACCTGACCACCTACATCCTCGGCGCACTGGTCATCGTCCTGCTGCCCGGACCGAACTCCCTCTACGTGCTCTCGGTCGCCGCCCGCAAGGGCGTCCGCACCGGCTACCGCGCCGCCTGCGGCGTCTTCCTCGGCGACCTCACCCTGATCAGCCTCACCTCCCTCGGCGCGGCCTCCCTGCTGCGCGCCAACCCCGCGGTCTTCGCGGTGGTCAAGTTCGGCGGCGCGGCCTACCTGCTCTGGATAGGCCTCGGCATGCTGCGCGCCGCCCGGCAGATGTGGCGCGAGCGGGCGGTCGTCACCGGCGCCGACTCCGATTCCCCCGCCGAGCAGGACAGCGAGCGCCCGTTCCGCCGCGCGCTGGTCATCAGCCTGCTCAACCCCAAGGCGATCCTGTTCCTGCTCTCGTTCTTCACCCAGTTCGTGGACACCGACTACGGCGCCCCCGCCCTCTCCTTCGCCCTCCTCGGCGGCGTCCTGCAGACCTTCTCCTTCCTCTACCTCTCGCTGCTGATCTTCGCCGGCACCTCCCTCGCCAACGCCTTCCGCCGCCGCAAGCGCCTCTCCGCCGGCCTCACCTCCTCGGTCGCCGTCCTGTTCGCCGGCTTCGCCGCGAAACTCGCCGTCTCCTCCGCCTGACCCGCCCGCCCCACCACCGCGTACGGACCACCCCGGAAACTGTGTAGACTGGCCCGCGTTGCCGATGCGACCCTGGTTCCACCAGCCGGTCTGTCCTGGCAGCGGTGCCGCCTTAGCTCAGTTGGCCAGAGCAACGCACTCGTAATGCGTAGGTCATGGGTTCGAATCCCATAGGCGGCTCCAAGAAGCCCCAGGTCGTAGATTTCGACCTGGGGTTTTCGCGTTCCTGTTCCGGTGTCGAAGATCAGGATGTCCGAGCGGAATGTGAAGTTCCGGTAGAGCCCCCGGCCGGCGGGCCGCAATTCGGGGCCTCGACATGGGTGAGCGGCAGACGGATCGTGTCGAAGCGAGATGTCCGAACTGTATTGCTTTGGCCGTTCGCCTTCCCCGGTTATACCAGGGGTCCTGTCGGATTCTTGCCAGTGCGGCCATGGCGGATCTGACACGATTGAACCGTGCTGGGCGCGGGATTGCGCGGCCGGACACCTGGAGCTGCCCCTGGCGGCCGGACGCCCCCCGGCCGGCCGCCACGGGCCGGATGGCGACTGGTCGAACTGGTCCGGAGGAGGTACGTCATGGCAGCTGATGGAGGGGAATTCCGACTGGAGGAAGACACGGAGATCCTGCGGGATCAGGTTGTTTTCCACAGAATGTCCCTCGGGGAGTACTGCCGTGAGTTCTCGGAATCCGAGTTGGACGAGCGGCTCGTTCCGTGGTCGCGGGTGACCATCGCGGGGATTCTCCGCGAATTGACCAACTACGAATTCGACTGGTCCGACTGCGTCCACCGGCACGTGGGCATGGTCGTGCGGAACGAGCAGCCGCAGCACCGGAGCGGCGAAGCGGACGTGTTCGACACCTGGCAGGTGGCCTGCACCCGCTCGCGGCTCGCCGCGGACCACCTGGAATCGCTGTGCGCGCAGGGGAAGTTCACCGACGAGCGGCTCCGGATGGCGCTGCTGCCGCTCGGCGCGACGTACGCGCGGTACCTGGCCCAGCTCCAACTGCTGCGCACCGAGCGCCAGTAGCGGCGCACGGAGGCCCGCGGCCGGGTGGCGCGGTGCGGACCCTCGCGCCACTCGGCCCGGTCCGGGGCCCGGAACCCGCAGGTACCGGCCGGACCGGGCCGAGGGCGTGGGGTCACACGATGATTCCGGCGCCCACGGTGTGGTTGGTCGACTCGTCGATCAGGATGAACCCGCCGAGCGTCCGGTTCCGGCGGTACTCGTCGAAGACCAGCGGCGCGGTGAGGCGGAACCTGACCCGGCCGATCTGATTGCAGGTCAGCTCGGCCGCCGGCGTCTCGTGCAGGGTGTTGATGTCGAGCTGGTGGTCGATCGCCTCGACGCTCGCCCGGACACGGCGCGTCGTGTGCTTGAGCACGTAGCGCTGCTGCGGGACGAGTGGCGCCGTTTCGTCCATCCAGCAGACGAGGGCCTCCAGTTCGCCGGCGACGGTGGGCACGTCCTGCGGCGGGCAGAGCAGGTCGCCCCGGGAGACGTCCAGCTTGTCGGAGAGCTGGACGGTCACCGACATCGGCGGCCGGGCCTCGGTGACCGGGCCGGACGGCGAGTCGATCCGCGTGATGGTGGTGGTGGTCCGCGACGGCATGACCAGCACCTCGTCGCCGGTCCGCAGGACGCCGCCGGCGACCTGGCCGGCGTAGCTGCGGTGGTCGGTGACCGTGACGGACTGCGGGCGGATCACGTACTGCACCGGGAACCGCGTCCCGGTCCCGAGGTCGGCCGACCCGGCGGGCGTACTCTCCAGCAGCTCCAGCAGGGGCGGCCCGTCGTACCACGGCATGTTCTCCGAGCGGTTCACCACGTTGTCGCCCCGCAGCGCCGACACGGGGAGCACGGTGACCTGCTTGGTGCCGATCTGCCGGGCGTACTCCGTGAATTCGGCGCGGATCTCCTCGAAGCGGTCGCGGTCGAACCCGACCAGGTCCATCTTGTTCACGCACAGGACCAGGTGCTCGACGCCCAGCAGGGTGCAGAGGATGGCGTGCCGACGGCTCTGCTCCACCAGGCCCTTGCGGGCGTCGGCCAGGATGAGCGCGAGATCGGCCGTCGACGCCCCGGTGACCATGTTCCGGGTGTACTGGCTGTGCCCCGGGGTGTCGGCGACGATGAACTTCCGCCTGGGGGTGGAGAAGTAGCGGTAGGCGACGTCGATGGTGATGCCCTGCTCGCGTTCGGCCCGCAGACCGTCGGTGAGCAGCGACAGATCGGTGTAGTCGTCGCCGCGGGCGTGCGACACCGCCTCCACGGCGGCCAGCTGGTCGTCGAACAGCGACTTGGTGTCGTAGAGCAGACGGCCGATGAGCGTGGACTTGCCGTCGTCGACGGAGCCGGCCGTGGCGAACCGCAACATGCTCATCAGAAGTACCCCTCACGCTTGCGATCTTCCATGGCGGACTCGCTGACCTTGTCGTCGCCGCGGGTGGCACCGCGCTCGGTCAGCCTGGTGCTTTGCAGCTCCTCGATGACGTCTTCGGGCGTGGTCGCGTCGGAGACGACGGCGGCCGTGCAGGAGGCGTCGCCGATCGTGCGGTACCGCACCCGCGCCGTGAACGGCTCCTCGCCGGGCCGCACTGGGAGGTGCTTGTGCACGCCGTAGAGCATGCCGTCGCGGCTCACCACCGTGCGGTCGTGGGCGTAGTACAGCGCCGGCAGCTCGATCTCCTCCCGGGCGATGTAGTTCCAGATGTCGATCTCGGTCCAGTTCGACAGCGGGAACACCCGGATGGACTCGCCGGGGCGCACCGACGGGTTGTACAGCGACCAGAGCTCGGGACGCTGCCGCTTCGGGTCCCACTGGCCGAACTCGTCGCGGAAACTGACGACCCGTTCCTTGGCCCGGGCCTTCTCCTCGTCGCGGCGGGCGCCGCCGAAGAGCGCGTTGAGGCGGTGCCGTTCCGCGGTCTGGAGCAGCACGGGCGTCTGGATCGCGTTGCGCATGCCCGACCGGGGTTCGACGACGAGCCCCGAGTCGATCCCCTCCTGCACGCTTCCGACGATCAGCTGCGCGTCGAGTTCGGCGACCAGCTTGTCCCGGAGGTCCAGCACCTCGTCGAAGTTGTGGCCGGTGTCCACGTGCACCAGCGGGAACGGTATCCTGGCGGGGGCGAAGGCCTTCTGGGCCAGGCGGAGCATCACGATCGAGTCCTTGCCGCCGGAGAACAGCAGGCCCGGGCGCTCGGCCTCCGCGACGACCTCGCGGAGGATGAAGATCGCCTCGGCCTCCAGGGCGGCCAGGTGCTCGGTGTCCGATGCCGCGCGCGGGTCCGCGGCCGTCCGGTCAGCTGAGGAGCGGGGCATCGAGGTCCTCCTTCGCGAGGGACATGGAAGCGGGTCCGTCGGGCGTCGCCGCGGGCGGCTGCTGTTTCGGCACGACCCGGCGCAGGATCGGCCCGGTCATCGCCGTGGTGACCAGCGCCATGCAGACGAACATGGCGAACAACGCGGGTGTGAGCACGCCGAGTTCGACGCCGAGGTTGAGCACGATGAGTTCGGTGAGCCCGCGGCAGTTCATCATCGCGCCGATCGCCAGGGACTCCCGTCGGCTGTAGCCGCCCACCGAGAGCGCCGCCACCGTGCCGCTGCCGAACTTCGCCACGACCGCCACCACGAGGACCGCGAGGCAGGTCAGCCACGCGGTCGTGCCGCTGAGCGTGTTCAGCTGGGTGCGGAGGCCGACGATGGCGAAGAACAGCGGCAGCATCACCCAGACCGTGACGCCCTGGATCTTGCCGGCCATCTCGCGGAACAGCGGCGACTGGCGGGGCATCACCACGCCGGCCATGAACGCGCCGAAGATGGTGTGGACGCCCATCCGGTCGGTGGCGAGCGCGCTCACCAGGACCAGGCAGATCAGCCCGGCGGACACCCCGTCGCGCACGGACGGGCGGCGGTCCGCCCACCGCAGGGTGCGTGCCAGCAGCGGCCGGACGACCAGCATCATGATCACCACGAAGGCCGCCATGTAGGCGACCGCCAGGACCGCGGACGTCACCGAGGTGCCGCGCACGATGGCGATGACCACCACCAGCAGGCTCCAGCCGGTGGCGTCGCCGATCCCGGCCGCCGCCATGCCCGTCACGCCCAGCGGGCTGTGCAGCATGCGCCGTTCGGCCAGGATCCTGGCCAGCACCGGGAACGCGGTGATGGCGAAGGAGAGCCCGATGAACAGCAGGTAGGCCGTCATGCCGGCGCCGTTGGACGGGTAGCGGTGGTGGAGCCACAGCGCCATCGAGATGCCGATGAGGAACGGGATCGCGGTCGACGCGTGCCCGATGACGAGACCGGTGCGGGTGCTCCGGCGGAGCAGTCCGGACGGCAGTTCGGCGCCGACCAGGAACATGAAGAAGACCACGCCGAGTTGGGCCAGCAGGTCCAGCTGCGGCAGGACCGAAGCGGGGAACAGCGCGTGCTGCACCTGCGGTGCGAGGGCGCCCAGCACGGACGGACCCAGCACGAAACCGGCCACCAGCTCGCCCACGACGGCCGGTTGGCCGCACCGCCGGGCCACTGCGCCGCCGAGGGCGGCGACGGCGATCACCACGGAGGCGGCGATGAGCAGGCGGAACAACGGCCCGCCGGCGCCGGCCGGATGGGCCGCGGCCTGGGCGGTGGACCCGCCCGCGCGGTGGGTCAGCAGAAGAGCCACCGCGGCGGCCACCGGCACCAGTACAGTGATCGAATAGACGCTTATCCAGCGCCTCATAGCCAGTTCTCCGTTCGGATGGGCAGAGGCCGGGATCGGTAACGGATGTCAGCCTCCGGCGACGGGCCCCCACGGGCCTGCGCCACGGGGGACACAGCGTGGGGGAGGTTCGGGCGATGAGCAGGTTTGCGGTGGTCTCCGGCGGTGGCACCGGGATCGGCAAGGCGGTGGCCGCGGCACTCGTGGCCGAGGGGGCGGAGGTGCTGCTGCTGGGTCGGCGCGCCGAGGTCCTGGACGCCGCGGTGGCGGAACTGAACGAAGCCGCGGGTGGGAAGCAGGTCCGGTCGCTGACGGCCGACCTGGCCGAGCCCGCGGACGTGGCCCGGATCGCCGACGGCCTCGCCGCGGCCGGCCGGCCCGTCGACGTGCTGGTCAACAACGCCGGCGGCAACCTCGCGCCGCAGCCGTCGGAGGACCTCGGGCAGATCCGCCGGGACTGGCTGGCCAACTTCACCGGCAACGTGCTGCCCGTCGTGCTGCTGACGCAGGCCCTGCTGCCGGTGATGGCCCGCCCGGGCGGCCGGATCGTCACCGTCGGTTCGGTCGCGGCGCTGCGCGGCTCCGGCTCGTACGGCGGCGCGAAGGCCGCGCTGCACCCGTGGTCCTCCGAGCTCGCGCTGAAGGTCGCGCCGGAGGGGATCACCGTGAACGTGGTCGCGCCCGGATACATCGGGGGCACCGAGTTCTACGGCGACCGGATGTCCGACGAGTTCCACGCCGACCGGTCCCGCCAGGCCCCGGTGGGCCGCGGCGGAACCGTCGAGGAGGTCGCCGCGGCCGTGCTCTACCTGGCGGGTCCCGGCGGCGGGTTCACCACCGGCCAGGTGCTCCAGGTCAACGGCGGCGCCGTCACGGGCCGCGGCTGACCTGTCCCGCACGGCCGGAGGGGTCACCGGGCGTCCAGTGACCCGAGCGACTTGTGGGCCTCGGCGACCACCCGGGCGGCGAGCGCGGCGGAGGAGCCGAGGTAGCCGTCCGGGTTGAAGATCTCGGCCAGCTCCGCGGCGCTGAACAGGCCGCTGATCCGGGGGTGCTCCGCGAGGAGGGTCCGCACCGGCCGGCCCTCCTGCTGGGCCTGCTGGGTCAGGTCGTAGACGGCCTCGTGCGCCCGCTGCTTGCCGATCTGCCGACCCAGGGCCAGCATCAGCCGCTCGGACATGATCTTGTCCGCGACGGCCTCGGCGTTCGCCCGCATCCGGTCGGTGTGGACGATCAGCCCGGTGACGCTCTCCAGCATCATCGTGCAGGCGGCCAGGCAGTAGTGGGCAATGTCGGGCACCACTGCCCACTCGATGCGCAGCGCCCGGGAGTCGCGCTCGTGGTCGCCGATCAGGGCGGCGAGCGCGGCGGCGGCCTGCCCGCTCGCCAGCCGGGCCATGACGACGATCTGCTCGGCGCGCTCGGGGTTGCGCTTGTGCGGCATGGTGCTGCTGCCGACCTTGCCCGGCCGCCAGGCCTCCGAGACCTCGCCGAACTCGGGCCGGGACAGGGTCCGGATCTCGTCGGCGATGCGGCCGAGGGTGCCGGTGACCATGGCCAGCACCGTGACGAACTCGACCGGGCGGTCCCGGGCGGCGTGCCACACGGTGGTCGGCACCTTCAGGCCGAGCCGGTCGGCGAACCGGTCCAGCAGGGCCGGCCCGAGCTCGCCGAAGCCCGCCATGCTGCCCGCGCCGCCGAACAGCTGGGCCGCCACGGCCCGCTCGCGGAGCTCGGTCAGCCGGTCGCGGTGGCGCAGCAGTTCGTCGGTCCAGCCGGAGACCTTCAGGCCGAAGCCGATCGGCAGGGCCGGCTGGGCGTGGGTCCGGCCCAGCATCACGGTCTCGGCGTGCTCGCCGGCCAGACCGGACAGGCAGTCGATGAGCCGGGCGACCTGGGGTTCGAGGACGTCCAGCACGTCGCGGATCTCCAGGCTCTGCGCGGTGTCCTGGATGTCCTGGGTGGTGGCGCCGTAGTGGATGTACTGGCCGGCCTCCGGGCCGCAGACGGTCTCGAAGACGCGCAGCAGGCCGACGAGGGAGTGACCGGAGTCCTCGATCGACTCCTGGACGGCGTCCAGGTCGAGGAGCTCCAGCTTGGCGGACGCGGCGATCTTCTCGGCCATGTCCTGCGGGATCAGGCCGAGTTCGCCCTGGGCCAGGGCCAGCGCGGCCTCGATGTCCAGCCAGCGCTGGTTGCGGCAGACGTCGCAGAAGATGCGGCGGCTGTCGGGCGTGGCGTAGCGGTTGCCGTAGAAGCGGGAGTCGGTGATGTGGCCGCGGTCGTGGCGACAGGACTCGGTGGTGACGGCGTCGTGGGTGTGGGTGTTCATCGTTGGGCTCCGTAGGGTGTGGCGGCCAGGAGGGCGGGTACGGCGTGCCGGGTCGTTCACCCGACGGCTCCCCGGGAGCAGAGGTCCGGCTCCCGGGGCGGGGGATGTTCAGGCGCGGATGTCGCTGAGCGTGAGGTACGGGCAGTGGCCGTAGGCGGGCGCGTCCGGGTCGACCTTGGTGCGGGCGGCCAGCTCCATGGCGGCGTCACGCGGGGTCAGGCCCCGGAGCCGGGCGGACTGGAACAGCTCGTCGACGAGCTGGCGGGTCAGGTGGGCGGACCGGCTGAGCACCTGCTCCGCGGTCGGGGCCTGCTTCGGGCCGAACAGGACCTCCATCGAGGCGGACCCGCCGATCCCGCCGATGAAGTCGGGGACGACCAGCACACCGTGCAGGTGCAGCGCCCGCTCCACCGCGTCGCTCAGGCCGAGGTTGGCGCCCACGGCGACCGCCGCGCAGCGCAGCCGGGCGGCGCGGTCCGCATCGAACGCGTCGGCCCCGGCCGCCAGGACCAGCACGTCCGCCTCCACGTCGAACAGCGACTCGCGCGAGGGCAGCGCGAGGGCCGGGTCGAGCCCGGGCACCGGGGAGCCCGGCGCGCTCGCGAGCAGGCGGGACAGGTCGAGGCCGCCGGGGGACGCGATCGCGCCGTGCTCGTCCGCGACGGCCACCAGCCGCACCCCCTCGTCGAGGAAGGCGTGCGCGGCGGCGCGGCCGAGCGTGCCGAAGCCCTGCAGGGCCACGGTGAGCGGGCCGGTGCGGTGGGCGGCCCGGGCGGCGCCGATCGCCGCGTGGCCGAGGATGTGGCCGGCCCGGCGCTGACTGAGCGTCAGGAAGCCGACCCGGTCCTTGAGTCGGGACATCCGGACCAGGAACTCGTCGTCGCTCAGGCCCTGGGCGTTCTTGACGGCGTACTTGACGGACGGGAGGCCGTGCCCGGCCGCCAGGCGCTGGAGCTGGTTCCAGTCGGTGCCCATGTCGGAGCCCATGCTGAAGCGGGTGCGCAGCTCCTCGGCGAGGAAGCCGAGGAACCCGCTCAGCACCTGCTCGGCGTCGGCCGCGCGCGGGTCGTGGTCGAGTCCGCACTTGGCGCCCTGGACGTTCAGGCCGAGCACCTGCTGCTTGAGCGTCATCCGGGCGGCCAGCGCGCCGAGTTCGGCCCCGCTGAGGCCGGGCCTCATCCGGCAGCCGCCGGCCGCCAGCCGCGCGGTGCCGCCGTCGTAGGCCAGCCAGCCGCGTGCGCCGGTCAGGGGGTCCTGGTAGCTGAGCGTCTCTGTCATGATCTTCCTCTCTTCGCCGGCCTGCCGCCGGTCACGCGAGAAGGGCCAGGAGGTCGTTGACGGTGATCACGGCGCGGGGGAGTCCGGCGTCCACGACGACCGCGGCGCCGGAGTCCCGCAGGACGCCGATCACGTCGGACAGCCGCTGGCCGACGCCGACCGGCGGCAGCGGGGCGGACATGCGCAGCCCCACCTCGTCGTCCGGGCCGATCAGGCCCTGGGCGACGCCCGCGGCGAGATCGGACTCGGTCAGCGCGCCGAGGATCTCCGGCAGGCGCACCGGCGCCTGCGCGGAGGCGACGAGGAGGTGGGCGAGCCCCTGCTCGCGCATCAGCTTGGCCGCGCTCGCCACGCGTTCGCGCGGGTCGACGAAGACCAGCGGACGGGAGTGGCCGGGCCGGGACAGCAGCTCGCCGACCCGCAGGCCCTCCCCGGCCGCGTCGGTGAAGCCGAAGCGCTCGGTCCACTCGTCGTTGAAGATCTTCGACAGGTAGCCGCGCCCGGAGTCGGGGACCAGGACGACGACGAGGTCCTCGGGGCCCAGGTCGCGGGCCAGGTCGAGGGCCGCGGCCACCGCCATGCCGCCCGAGCCGCCGGTGAGGATGCCCTCCTCGCGGGCCAGCCGCCTGGTCAGCGCGATGGAGTCCCGGTCCGTCACGGCGAGGATCCGGTCGACCGCCTCCGGGTCGAAGGACCCGGGGATGGACGGCTGGCCGACGCCCTCGACCACGTACGGGCGGCCCTCGCCGCCGGAGTAGACGGAGCCGTAGGGGTCGGCGCCGACGATGCGGACCCGCCCGCCGGAGACCTCCTTCAGGTAGCGTCCGGTGCCGGAGATGGAGCCCCCGGTGCCGACGCCGGCGACGAAGTGGGTGATCCGGCCCTCGGTCTGCGCCCAGATCTCCGGCCCGGTGGTGTGGTAGTGGGACTGCGGGTTGGCCGCGTTGGCGTACTGGTTGGGGGAGAACGCGCCGGGGATCTCGGCGGCCAGCCGCGCGGCGGTGCTCCGGTAGGACGACGGGTGGTCGACCGGCACCGCGGCCGGGCACACGTGGACCTCGGCCCCGTACGCCCGCAGCAGCGAGATCTTGTCCGTGGAGACCTTGTCCGGGCAGGTGAACACGCAGCGGTACCCGCGCTGTTGGGCGACCAGGGCGAGGCCGACCCCGGTGTTGCCCGAGGTGGGCTCCACGATGGTGCCGCCCGGCGCGAGCAGCCCCCGCTGCTCGGCGTCCCGGATCATCCGCAGGGCGATCCGGTCCTTGGCCGAACCGCCCGGGTTGAAGGACTCCAGCTTGGCCACGATCGTCGGGGCCAGCCCCTCGCTCACCCGGTGCAGCCGTACCAGCGGCGTGTCGCCGATCAGCTCCACCACCGACTCATGCCACGGCATCGCCCTGGCCCCCCTCTCGCTGTTCCTCGGTGCGGTTCTCCGTCGCCGGCGGCGTGATCCGCCGGTACGGGTTGGCGTGCAGCAGACTGGTGCGGATCTCGACCACGACCGGGCCCCCGGCGGCCAGCGCCTTGGCCAGCGCCGGACGGACCGCCGCCGGGCTGTCCACGGTCAGGCCCAGGGCGCCGAAGGACTCGGCGAGCGCCGCGAAGTCCGGGTTCGCCAGGCCGGTGGCGATCGTCCGGCCGGGGTAGTGCCGGTCCTGGTGCATCCGGATCGTGCCGTAGCAGTTGTTGTTCGAGACGATGTAGACGACGGGCAGCTTCCGGGCGCACGCGGTCATCAACTCGCCGCCGTTCATGAGGAATCCGCCGTCGCCGACGACGGCGACGGTGGGCACCCGGTCGCCGCGCAGCGCGGCGCTCACGGCCGCTCCGACGGCGAAGCCCATCGAGCTGGACGAGATCCCGAGCAGCCGGCCCTCCTCGCCGAACCTCAGGTAGCGGTACGTCCAGCTGGTGAACGTCCCGGAGTCGACGACCACGGTGACCTCACCGTTGGTGAGTTCGTCCAGGGCCGCGACGACCGCGCCGAACACCACGCCGTCGGGCGACTCGACCGGCTCCCAGCGGGCCTTCTGCTCCTCGATCCGGTGCAGGTCGGCCATCCACTGGGCGCGCCCGCCGTCCGGGTCGGACGGGGGGAGGTCGACCAGCTCGCGCAGGAAGGCCGTCGGGTCCGCGGCGACGCCGACGGCAGGCTGGTGGAACAGGCCGATCCGGGCCTGGTCCGGGTGGACGTGGATCAGGCGCTGGTGCGGGCCGGGCGTCGGGAAGCGCCGCCCGGTGGTGCTGGTGTCCAGCCGGGTCCCCACCGCCAGCACCAGGTCGGCCCGTTCCAGTTCGGCGAGTTGGCTCGGCTGGGTGTTGTTGTGCAGGTGGCCGGCGAAGGCCGGGTGCCGGTTGGGCAGCAGGTGCTGGTTCTTGTTGCTGGTGATCACCGGGATCCGGTGCGCCTCCGCGACCTCGCGCAGCAGCCGGCGGCCCTGCGGGCCCTCCAGCCGGGCGCCGGCGAGGATCAGCGGACGCCGGGCCCCGGCGAGCAGCTCCTGGATCCGGCGGCTGCTCTCCCGGTCCGGCACGGACGCGCCGTGCACGGTGCGCCGCGACGGGACGGCCCGCGGGTCGGGCAGCGACCAGACGTCCTCGGGGACGGCGATGACCACCGGACCCGGGGTGCCGGACTCGGCGACCTGCACGGCCCGGGCCACGAACTCGGCCGTGGCGGCGGGCTCGTGCAGCCGCCAGACCGCCTTGGCCATGCCGCCCAGGTGCCGGCCCAGGTCGATCCCCTGGAAGGGTTCGCGGTCCGTCTCGGCCAGCGGGACGTCACCGACGATCAGCACCAGCGGCGTCGCGTCCTCCGCGGCGGCGTGCACCGCGATCGCGGCGTTGGTGGCGCCGGGCCCGCGGCTGACCAGGCAGACACCCGCCCGCCCGGTCAGCTTGGCGTCGGCCACCGCCATGAAGGCGGCGGAGCCCTCGTGCCGACAGGTCACCACATCGACCTCGGGCATGTCGTACAGCGCGTCGAGCAGGGGGAGATAGCTCTCCCCAGCGACGCAGAACACCCGGTCGACGCCGTGCAGGTGCAGGCTGGCCGCCAGCGTGTGGGCGACGGTGCGCGGTCGGTCCGGCCCGCCCGGGGTGGTCACGGCGTTCGCCATGGTGGGACTCCTTGGCCCTTAGGCGCGGGGATCAGCCCGCGGATGGGGTGGACGGCGGAAGGTACTCGGCGGTCGCCAGCGACGGCGGGTAGATGATCGCCGAGTCGTCGAAGCTCTGGCCGTGCTTCTGGTACTGGAGGAGCTGCAGCTCCGGGGCGTTGTGGTGCCAGTGGGCGGGGCCGCGCTCGAAGCGCAGCGGACCGCGCCAGGTCTCGAACTCCATGGCCTCCAGGGCGTCCAGGAGGTCCTCGCGGCTGTCCGAGCGGGCGGCGTCGAGCGCCTTGGCGATGATGGTGACGTCGGTGAAGTGGGTGAGCGCGGTGTCCGGCGGGAAGGTGCCGTAGCGCTCGACGTACCGGTCGATGAACCAGTGCGCCAGGTCGGTCAGGCCGTCCCAGGACGGGCGGTAGCGCATGGCCGGCCACATGGTGCCGACGCCCTCCTCGCCGGTGAGGCGCCAGAAGTCGTCGGAGCGCAGCGGGAAGCCGAAGGTGACCATCATCGGGGTGCTCGGCCGCAGGCCGACCTCCCGGGCCTGCTCGATGATCATGTAGTTGGTCTTGATGACCGCGCCGTTGATGAACAGGTCGGGCTCGAACGCCTTGATGGCGCGCAGCTGCTCGCGGAAGTCGGTGGTGTCGTCCTGGGGGAAGTCGAACCGCAGGAACTCCATGCCGTGCCGCTGGGTGCCGTACTCGACCAGGGTGTCGGCCATCTGACCGCCGAACACGGTGTCCGCCGCGAGCAGGCCGATCCGCTTCATGCCGATCGAGGCCGCGAAGTCCAGCATCACCGGCACGCGGTCGGCGATCGAGAAGTACGAGCGGAACACGTTGCGGCGCTTCTGCGCGGTGATCAGGCTGTGGCCGTTCTCGACGAAGATCGGCAGGTTGTAGCGCTCGGCCACGTCGACCACCCACGGGGTGGTCCGCAGGTGCCACTGCCCCATGGCGGCCACCACGTTGTCCACCAGCGCCAGCTTGGTCATCTGCGCGGCCGAGGACTTGGCCATGCCCTCCTCGGCGGCCGTGGCCTGGTCGTCGTAGAGGACGAACTCGATCTGCCGGCCGCCGCGGGTGCCGCCGTGCTCGCGCACGTACTCGGCGCCCAGCACCGCCCCGCGGGTGACGAGCTCGCCGGCGGTCGGGTCGCCGGGCTCGTTCAGCGGGGTGATGATCCCGATGCGAACGGGGTTCTCCCCGGCGTGCTGGTTGCTGGCCGCGATGTTCTCACGGGCCCGGCTCTCGAAGGTGGACTCGGTCGTGGTCACAGTGTCAACTCCCCTGGCATGGTGGCGATCACAGACTGAACTCGGTGAGATAAGGGGCGAACCGCTCCTTGATTCCTTGCTCGGTGAGGCCGAACTCTTGCGGGGTGTAGCGGTGCTTGCCGGTCGTCGCGTCGTTCTCGGCGGCCATGAAGGCCGTCATCCGCCGCCGGGCCTCCGCCGTCAGCGGCACGCCGATGTAGTCGCAGACCCGCTCGGCGGTTCCCAGCGGATCGCCGACGACGTCCCGGAAGCGCAGGTCCAGCGGCGGCGTGCTGGTCGAACTCCGGCCCTGCTTCAGGCCGTTCAGCGCCTCGGCGGCGCTGTCCAGCCAGTAGCTGCCGATCTCCTCGCGGTCCACCGTGTCGCTGCGGGCGGCCCGCACCGTGGCCGTCAGGCTGCACACGCTGGGCACCGCGACGGACGGGTCGCGGTGCAGGCGGATCACCTTCGCGTCCGGGTAGACCTTGGCCAGGTCGTCGCCGTACCAGAGGTGCGACGGGCACTTCAGCAGGACCGGCGCGCCGGGCCGGCGCCACAGCACCGTCCGCAGCTGCTCCTGGTGGAAGGCGTACGCCGGGACCATCGACTGCTCGCGCAGCCACTGGGCGTAGCCCGGGATCCGGTAGCGCAGCGCGTAGATGAAGTGGCGGAAGGAGTTGGCGGTCAGCCGGTGGCACTCCTCCGGCAGGTGCGACTGGAGCAGGTGGATCGACCGGAAGTCCGGAGCCGCGCGGTAGTACTCGGCGATGTACGCCTCGCAGGCGGCCACCAGCTCCTCGTCCGGCGCGGACGAGCCGGGCGCCATGGTCTCCCAGAGCGCCGGCGAGCGCAGGTCCGGGTGCTGGGCCAGCAGGTGCTGGAGGAAGGTGGTGCCGGTCCGCAGCAGGCCCGTGATGAACACCGGCTGCACCTGCACCTGGTCCAGCCCGGGGACCTCCCGCGTCATCCGCCGGACCCGCAGCTGGGTGACCAGGGAGGCCACCAGCGCGGCCCGGGCCCGCTCCCGGCCCTGCCGGTGCAGCCCGGCCTCGGCGTCGATCGCGCCGGCCAGCTGCTCCAGTTCCGGAAGGAAGCCCAGCGGGGTCTCCTCGTCGCCCTGGAGGCGACGTGCCTCGGCGACCAGCGCTCCCGGATCCAGGTCCGTGCCCTCCATGGACCGACGGCCCCCGCCATTCTCCGTCATGCCCCACTGCCTTCCGTCGGATTAATCTGGTCGACCGGTACCGACTCGCTCGACCGGGCCCTCACCGGGCCGGAAACATTCCACTCGCGGTATCGACCAGCTCACCGTAGGCGAATGCACCTGACGGGCCGCTGATGCATAACTGACCAGGTTGACCTCCGGAAACTCTTGCTGTGCTCTTCGGGGCTGTGCGATAACTGGTGGAAAACTCGTCACGCATCCCAGCTTTGAAGGGCGGAAGCGGCATGGCCGATAATTATGCAGAGTCGGACAAGGCGCTCGAGGCAATTCAGAAATACACCGTCGCAGACAATCCGAGCGCATTCCTCGCGGTCAACAGCGGGAACAGCTACTTCAGTTCGCCGAGTTCACCGGGCGTCATCGTCTACCGGCCGACCGGCCGCTACCTCGTGCAGTTCGGCGGCCCGTTCGCACCGGCCGAGTCCAGGGCCGCGCTGCTGAAGGACTTCGTGGCGTTCGCCGCGGAACAGGACCGGACGATCGTCGCCGTGCAGGTCCAGGACGCGGACGCCGAGCCGTATCTCGAACAGGGCTTCACGATCAACCAGATGGGCGCCTCGTACGCCATCGACCTGAGCACGTTCTCGCTGCGCGGCACCGCGTTCATGCAGCTGCGCAACAAGATCGCCCGCTCCCTGCGCAGCGGCCTGGAGGTCCGCGAGGTGCCGCTGGACGACTGGGAGGACCAGATGCGCGCCCTCGACGCCAGCTGGCTCGGCACCAAGGGCGAGGGCGTCAAGCAGCTCGAGTTCCTGGTCGGCCAGTACGGCGGCCACTACCAGTCGATGCGCCGGCTCTTCGTCGGCATCCTGGACGGCAAGCTGGCGGGCTACATCACCTACTCGCCGGTCTACGGCGCCCAGCCCGGCTGGCTGCACGACCTGACCCGCCGCCTCCCCAGCGGGCCGCCCGGGGTGATGGAGGCGATCAACAAGACCGCCATCGACGTCTTCACCGCGGAGGGCGTGAAGTTCCTGCACTTCGGGTTCACGCCGTTCACCTCGCTGGACAAGCGGCCGCAGCTGCCCGGGCACAGCGAGGCGTTCCACTGGTTCATGAGCCACCTGTGGGAGAACGGCGCCGCCGTCTACCCGGCGCAGACCCAGCTCGCCTACAAGCAGAAGTGGGCGCCGGGCATCGTCCTCCCGGAGAACATCGCCTTCCAGCACGGCGCGAGCATCCCGTCGCTGGTCCACATCTTCCGCGCCTGCAACGCGGTCTGACGGCGGGCTCCCGCACCGGCGGGAGCCGCAGACCGGATCGAGAAGGTCACACCGACCGACCAACCCAGGAGGAGGTCCAGATGTCCGAGGAGATCGACGCCGCGGGGCAGCGAGTCTTCGAAATGTTCGGCGCCGTGGCCGCGGCGCCCGACGACCGGGAGACCGGGGCGCTCGCGGACGAGGCGCTCGCCGCGCTCGACGCGCTGCTGGCCGCCCAGTAGCAAGCAGCACGCCGGCGCCCGAGGGCGCCGGCGTGGGACCGAGCGGGGGCTTCCGGACTCAGACCGGGAGCCCCCGCTCGGTGAGTTCCAGGGACTGCCAGAAGTACCACGTCGCCACCGACCGGTACGGGCGCCAGAGCGCGGCCCGCTCCTCGATCTGCTGACGCGACGCCTGCTCGGCGAGGCGGAACACCCGCGCGAAGCCGCTGCGCAGCCCGAGGTCGTCCACCGGCAGCACGTCGGCGCGGCCCAGCCGGAACATCAGGAACATCTGCGCCGACCAGCGGCCGATCCCGCGCACCGACGACAGGCAGGCGACGACCCCCTCGTCCTCCATCGCGCCGATCGCCTCCAGCTCCGGCAGCGCGCCGGAGTCGACCTTGTGCGCGAGGTCGCGGAGGGCGGCGATCTTCGGCCGGGACAGGCCGACCGACCGCAGCTGCTCGTCGGCGGCGCCGAGCACGTGCTCGGGGCGCAGCACGAGGCCCGGCCCGGGGAGCAGCAGCGCGCACAGCCGGCCGTGGATGGTGGCCGCGGCCTTGGTCGACAGCTGCTGGAACACGATGGCCTCCGCGAGGGCGGAGAAGACGCTCGCCGTCGCGTTGAGCTCCATCGTGAAGGGGCCGACGGCGTCGATCACCCCGGCCAGGCCGGGGTCCGAGCCGCGCAGGTAGGCGACGGCCGCGGCGGGGTCGAAGCGGAACCCGTCGGGCGCCGGGCCGGTCGGCAGCGCCCCGGCCTCGGCGGCGCGTTCGAGCGCCAGCAGGCCCAGCTTCGTGGTCACTCCGCCGCTCGCCGAGAAACCGCCGGGCCTGCCGCCGGCCGCGACCACGCGGTGGCAGGGGACGACGACGGCGAAGGGGTTGCGGCCGAGCGCCTGGCCGACGGCGCGGGCGGCGCCCGGGCGGCCGAGCTGCTGGGCGACCTCGCCGTAGGTGAGGGTCCGGCCGGGCGGGATCGACCGCGCGAGCTCGTACACCTGTCGGTGGAAGGGCGACACGCCGGACATGTCCAGGCCGATGGCCGACAGGTCGCTGTCGCCGCCCCGCAGGTGGAGCGCGATGTCGGCGGCCGCGGCCCGCACGGGGGGCGGCGGCGACGCCTCGGCCGCTCCCGGCACGGCCCGGGCCGCGTGCTCGCGGGTTCTCTCCCGGTCGTCGCCCGGCAGTGCCACGCAGACCACGCCGCGCTCGTTCCAGGCGATCCCGCACTCGCCGATCGCGGTGTCGAAAAGTGTGAATCCGTGCTTCATGTCCTGTGGATCCCCTCGTCCTCCCCGGCGCACGCCTCGTCCGCCCCGGCCGGCCCGTGGGCCGAACACGGCGGCGGCAATCCGGAGGAACCGGATTGCCGCCGCCGTGGTTGCGCTGTCGTCAGGCCGCGCAGATACAGAACTCGTTGCCGTCGAGGTCCTTCAGGACGACCCAGCCGTCGTAGGCCTGGACCTCGGTGGCGCCGAGCTCCTTCAGGCGCGCGACCTCACCGTCGAGGTCGGCGGTGGAGAAGTCCAGGTGCAGCCGGTTCTTGCCCTCGCGCTGCTCGGGAACGAGCTGCAGGGAAATCGCGGCAGTGCCCTTCTCGGAGGCATCGAAGTACACGGTGGAATCGTCCGCGGAGGACACCGAGAAGCCGGTGGCCGCCTGCCAGAATTCCGTGGCCCGCTTCAGGTCGTTGGTGTCGATGCAGACGTTGCTGACCTGAATACCCATCTATTCCTCCTCAGATGCTGCCCATCAATTCGAACGGGCCGGGCCGGTCCGGCTCGGCCCATTCGCCACTCTGTCTACAGGATGCGGGGTGCCTGTGCACGCAGGAGGTCAATCGCCTCGGGAATCCCCATATACCGCAGGCGAGATTCGGCCAGTTCGTCGTTCCACTTGGCCGCCAGGTCCCAGCGGGACTGCGCGGTGGTGTCCAGCAGCATGGTGCCGGGGAAGAGCTCGAAGCCTTCCAGCACGTCACGGCGCTGGAGCATGCCCTCCTGGAACAGCTCCTCGCGGTGCATGACGAACTCGCGGTCGTTGATCTCGCCCCACAGCTCGCGGCCGCGGTGCAGGATGCCGATCACGTGCTCGCGCTCCTCGGGGTGCTTGATCAGGTGCTCGCGCACGATCGAGCTGCCCACGGCGAGGTGCCGGATCTCGTCGATCGCGGCGCCGCGGGCGATCTCGCCGGCCACCGGGTCGAGCACGCCCCACTTGCGCTCGCTGAGCTCGGTGGACGCGGCCAGCACGCCCTCGATGATGATGGCGAACGCCACCACGCCGCCGATGAAGTCGCCCTCGGTGCGGGTGATCTGCTGCGCGAACTCCTTGATCGGCCGCAGCACCTGCTTCTCGTAGTCCGCGCCGACGGTGCGGATCCAGTCCATCAGGCCTTCCTTGGGGAGGCCCAGGTTGAGCAGGTGGTCCCGGAAGATCATGTGATGCCGGGCCTCGTCCAGCAGCTGGGTGGAGAAGAACTCCAGCTCCTTGACGCCGGGCGCGGTGGCCACGTAGTCGGCCAGCACCTTGGTGGCGGCCTCCTCGTCCAGGGCGCGGTACGCCAGCTCCAGGCGCAGCGCCTCGCGCAGCGGACCGGGCTCCCGCATGTACTCGGGGGTGACGACGTCCGCGGAGTAGCCCCGCGGGCGGCCGGCCAGGGTGCCCTGGGCCACCGCGCTGAACCAGTAGCCCAGGTCGCACTGTTCGAGGGTCAGCGGCAGCGAGCCGGCGCCTTCGAGCAGGCCGGGGGCGTCGTGCCAGTCGGCCTCGAGCGGAATGCCGTTCGTCATCTCTACTCCTTCGTCGTCACAGCTGGGTGGTGTGGAAGTTCTCGAGCCCCTCGTCGCGGAGCCCGCCGGCGAACGTGAGCAGCGGAGCTCCGTCGTCGGCCAGGCCGGACAGGACCTCGGCGATGATCAGGTGGTGGTCGCCGATCAGCTGACAGCCCGTCAGGTTGCAGGCCAGGTGGGCGAGGCTGCCGTCGATCAGCGGTGCGCCCGTGAGCGGGTCGGCCGTCCAGTCGACTCCGGCGAACTGGTCGTCCCCGCGACCGCGCGAGGAGCCGAACGTCCTTGCCACCGTGGCCTGTTCGGTGGACAGAACATTGACTGAAAACACACCCACTTTTCGGGCAAGTGCAGTAAACGTGGACGGCGTCCGCAGGCACACGCCCAGGACGAGCGGGTCCCGGGAGATCGGTACGAGCGCGCTCACCGTGGTGCCGTGCCGCACCGTGCCGTCGCTCACGGTCAGGACCGTGACGCCCGAGGCGAAGCGGCGCAGCGCCCGGCGGCTCTCGTCCTGGCCGGCGATCCGATCGTCTGGGGAAAGGGTCGGTCGACCGCTCCCCGGGACGGGGTTCACCGACCGGCCTCCGGCACGAGGGCGTCCGACTCGTCGGCCGCGCCCGGGCCCGGCACGAGGCCGCCGACGCCCTGCGCGCGGGCGCTCAGCCGCGCGGCCAGCCGCGGGTAGAACGGGTCGGTGGCGGGCTCGAACGGGAGGCCGAACGGCTTCAGGAAGTTGCCGAACAGGCCACGGTCGCCGAGCACGTGGAACGGGATCGCCAGCAGGGCCCACTCCGGGCCCACCAGCCACAGCCACAGGCCGATGACCACGGTCTGGGTGATCAGGCTGTGCATGGTGTTGTACAGCACGTAGTACGTCTTGGGAATACGCCCGTCCGCGCTCCGCCGGAAGGCGATGGCGCCCGGAATGTATCCGATCAGGTCGATGTACGCGAACAGCGCCACGAAGGGGATCCAGCGAATCTCCCCGAAGTGCACGATGATCAGCACGATCGACAGCACGAAACCGACGAGGTACTCCGCGCGGTGCAGCTTGAACGTATTCGGCGACTCGAACGGATTTCTCTGGTCCACGATTTCCTCCCGGGCGGCCGAGGCCGACGGTTGACTGGGTTTTCAGGACAGCCGCAGGGCATTGCCTTCGAAGTACTCGACCAGCTCGGTGGCGAGGCTGCCGCGGGACGGCGGGTGGAAGGCCAGCGCCCGGATCACCGAGGCCAGGTACGCGACGTCGGGGGAGCCGATGAAGGCCATGCCGCCGAGCATCTCGGTGGCGGCGTCCACCGTCGCGGCCAGCAGGTCCTGCGTCGCGTAGCGCGCGACCAGGACCAGGGCGACGGCCTCGTCGCCCTGCACGCCGGCGGCGATGGCGCGGGCGGCCCCCTCCTGGAGGTCGATCGCCGCCTGGAGCCGGACCGACAGCGCGGCGCGGTCGCTCTCGCTGCCCCGCTTCTGCTCCAGCACGCGGCTCACCAGCGTCGCCGCCACGCCGGTGTAGGCCGAGGTGGCCAGCAGCTCGAACCAGGTGAAGCCGTTGGTCTGCAGGTCGTCGAGCCGGTGGAGGTCGTCCGGCGTGCTGCTGATCACCAGCTCCTCCGGCACCAGCACGTCCGTCAGCCGGACCAGGTCGCTCTGCGACGCGGCCAGGGCGGGCGTGGCCCAGAAGGGCTCCACGGTGATGCCGGCGGAGTCGGCCGGGATCAGCAGCAGGGCGAGGTGCCCGTGGCCCTCGTCGTCGGTGACCGCGACGCTGGCGGTCAGCAGGTCCATCGAGCGGGACAGGCTGCACGGCTTCTTCGCGCCGTTGACCCGGTAGCCGCCGTCACCGGTGCGCTCGGCCACCACCGAGGGCAGCAGGATGTTCTGGTCGGTCCGGCCCTCGGCCCAGGCGGAGGAGAGCAGCAGCCCGTCCGTGGCGACCGAGCCGAGCAGCTTGCGCTGCTCCGCGGTGAGCCGGTCGGCCGTCTCGGCGAGCTTGAACAGCATGGCCACCGTGAAGTGGTGCATGACGGTGGCCACGCCCAGCGACGGCGAGAGCGCACCGAGCATCCGCTGGACGCGGACCGCTTCGAGCGGGCCGGCGGCCTGCCCGCCGAATTCGGCGGGCACCAGGAGACCTGCCCCGCCGTGGGCGCGGAATATCTCCACGACCTGGCTGTCGGCGGCCTCGCGCTCGGCCAGCGGTATGGCCTCCAGCGCCGCTGCAAGATTCGGTTGGAATTTCTCGCACGCCTCTCGCGCGGACGTCAGAAATCGCATTGGTGGCCTTCCCCCTCAAATCCGGAGACAAATCTGGACAGTCGGCGACGGTTCATGATTATGTCAGCGGTCGACTGACGCCTTCCTGACGCTCAGCTGATCCTGGTATTCCGTGCCGGACCAATCCGTCAGCGTGCGGTCAGCGCCGGTCATTACTTTTGGTGAAATGAATCACGATGAAAGGGCGTTCCTCACACACGCGGCCGCCCAGGCGATGAACTACCTGGACAGCCTGTCCGAACGGCACGTCGGCGCCACCGCGGGAGCCGACGATCTGATGAAGCTGCTGGGCGGCCCGCTGCCCGGCGCCTCGACGGCCCCCCTGGAGACGATCGGCCTGCTCGCCCGCGCGGCGGCCGAGGGCGGGGTGGTCGCCAGCTCGGGACCGCGCTACTTCGGGTACGTCGTCGGTGGAACGCTGCCCGTGGCCGTCGCCGCGGACTGGATCGCCACCGCCTGGGACCAGAACGCCGGGATCTTCGACCTCGGGCCGGCCGTGGCCACCGCCGAGCACGTCGCCGCCGGCTGGCTCGTCGACCTGTTCGGCCTGCCCGCGGGGACCACGGTCGGATTCCCCACCGGCTGCGCGATGGCGCACATGACCGCGCTGGCCGCGGCCCGCCACCACGTACTGGCCCGGGCGGGCTGGGACGTCGAACGGTTCGGCCTGCAGACCGCGCCGACCCTGAACATCGTCGTCGGCGCCCAGCGGCACCTCACCGTCGACCTCGCGCTGCGCTACCTGGGCTTCGGCACGGAGCAGCTGCACGTGGTGCCCGCGGACGCCGAGGGCCGGCTGCAGGCCGGCGAACTCGAGGGCCTGCTCGCCGGCCTCGACGGGCCGACCATCGTCATCGCGCAGGCCGGCGACGTCAACTCCGGCGCCATCGACCCGATCGCGGAGATCTGCGAGGTGGCCCACCGGCACGACGCCTGGGTCCACGTGGACGGCGCGTTCGGCCTCTGGGCGGCGGCGAGCCCCAAGCTGCGCCACCTGGTGGCCGGCGTGGAGCGCGCGGACTCCTGGGCGACCGACGCGCACAAGTGGCTCAACGTCCCCTACGACTGCGGCCTGGTGTTCGTCGCGCACCCGCAGGCGCACCAGTCCGCGATGCTGCACACCCGCGCCGACTACCTGCCGCCGGGCACCCCGGGGGAGCGGGACAGCATCGAGTGGGTGCCCGAGCTGTCCCGGCGCGCCCGCAGCCTGCCGGTGTGGGCGGCCCTGCGCAGCCTCGGCCGGTCCGGCGTGGCCGAGATGATCGAGGGCTGCTGCGACCACGCCCAGCGGTTCGTCCGGGCCTTCGACGGCGAGCCGCAGGTCGAGATCGTCAACGAGGTCGTGCTCAACCAGGTCCTGGTCCGGTTCGGCGACGACGACGCGATCACCCGCGGCGTGATCGCCCGGCTCCAGGCCGGCGGCGAGTGCTGGTTCGGTGAGACGGTCTGGGGCGGACGGGTCGCCATGCGCGTCTCGATCACCTCCTGGCGGACCACGGCGCAGGACATGGACCGCACCATCGCCGCGATCCGCGTCGCCCTCGACGAGACGCTCCGTGCGGCCGGAAAGGCGAACTGACAGGCTCTCGACCGCGAACGCGGAACAGGGGCGCCCGGCCAGGCCGGGCGCCCCTTTCCTCGTGTCCGACGGCTCGTCACCGCAGGGATCCGGGAGTGTGCGCCGGTGGTGGCAGCACGACGACCCCGCAGGCCCGGCGGACCGGGCCTGCGGGGTCGTCGTGCCGGGCCGTGACGCGGGGAGGGTCAGGCCTGCTGCGGGGAGGGTCAGCCCTGCTGCGTGACCAGGGTCGGCTTGGCCGCCTTGGTGACGCGACCGGTCTCGTCGAAGCCGTCGTTGTAGACGAAGGCGGTCGGGATCTTCTCGTGGAACTGGTAGTCGGCCTTGATCCGGCCGTCCTCGTCGAGGATCAGGGTGTCCTGGCCGGCCATCTGGATGTCGCCGGTCTCGGTGTGGACCATGTTCCAGTTGAAGCGCACCAGGTTGTGGTGGCCCACCGCGTTGTACGCGGAGACGAAGCGGTAGCCCAGCGGGAAGTAGATGCCCTGGGTGTACAGGACCTGCTCGGTGAGCGCCTCGTGGCCGACGAACGGGTCGCGCCGGTAGAAGACGTAGAAGGCGTCGTCGGAGTACAGCGCCTTGACCTTCTCCGCCATCACCTTCGCGTCGCGCTCGTTCCACAGGTCGACGTAGGCCTCGGCGAGCTGGTTGGGGGAGGCGAACTTCATGGTGATCTCCTGGTTGTCGGTGGATGGTTCGATGGCTCTTGCGTCGAGGCCGTCAGCCCGCGAGTTGCCGGTGCAGCAGTTGCACCAGGTCCGTCGCGATGCCGGGGCCCTCGTCATGGATGAAGAAATGGCCGCCGGGGAACTCCCGCAGGCCCAGGAAGGCGTGGCTCCGTTCCTGCCAGGACCGCATCGCACCGGGTGCGAGGTACGGGTCCCGCCGGCCGGTGTACGCCACCACCGGGCAGTCGACCGACGCGCCGTCGTCCCGGTAGTCGGCGCAGACGGCGAGGTCGGCGCGCATCGGGGCGACGACCATGGCGGTGAGCGCCGGGTCGGTGAGGACCTCGGGCGAGACGGTCCCCAGCTCCTCCAGCAGCGAGGCGATCGCCCCGTCGGACCCTTCGGCCAGGCCCCGGGTGGGCATCGTGAAGCCCTCCGGGGCCCAGCCGGAGACGCCCAGCATCGCCGGGCGCGCGGAGCCCTCGCGTTCCAGCCGCACCGCCACCCGGTAGGCCAGCAGGGCCCCCATGGAGTGGCCGAACAGGACGAACGGACGGTCGCCGCTCTCCGCGGCGACGATCTCGCTCAGCTTGTCCACCAGCGGATCGAACTCGGTGAACGGCGGTTCCTGCAGCCGGTCCTGACGGCCAGGCAGCTGGATGCGGCGGCATTCGACGCTCGGCGGCAGGTAGTCCGGCCACCGGCTGTACATCGACACGCCGCCGCCGCTGTAGTGGAACAGGAACAGCGCCGCCTCGGCGTCGGGGTCGGACTCGGCCGGCCGCAGCCAGCCGGCCCGGAACTGCTTCGGCGCCACCCGCCCGGTCACGGTCGCCCGGCCGCCGAGTCGGCGTACTGGTCGCGCAGCACCCGGCGCAGCACCTTGCCGGTCGGGTTGCGCGGCAGGTCGTCCAGGAACGCGTACCCGCCCGGGATCTTGTAGTCCGCGAGCCGGCCGCGCAGGAAGACCAGCAGATCGCGCTCGCGGACCGGGTCGGCGCCCGGCCGGAGCACCACCGCGGCGCGGACCACCTCGCCCCAGCGGGAGTCCTTCACGCCGAACACGGCCACGTCCGCCACGGCGGGGTGGGCGCGGAGCGCGTTCTCGACCTCGATGGGGTAGATGTTCTGCCCGGCGACGATGATCGTGTCGTTGATCCGGTCCTGGAGGAAGAGGTAGCCGTCCTCGTCGAAGTAGCCGGCGTCGCCCATGTGCAGCCACTCGCCGACCACCATCTCCGCGGTGGCCTCCGGGCGCTGCCAGTACTCCTTGAACCGCGCCGGGCTCTTCACGCAGATCCGCCCGACCTGGCCTGCCGGCAGCTCCTTGCCGTCGCCGTCGATGATCTTCACCTCGTTGCCGGGCAGCACCCGCCCGGCCGAGGCCATCAGCGGGCTGCCCGGCACGTGCTCCGCCGCGGTGAGGCAGGTGATGAAGCTCCCGGTCTCCGCCGCCGCGTACGCCTGGACGATGTCGCACTTGAACTCGTCGAGGCAGCGCACCATCAGCTCGTAGTCGATCGGCGAGCCGCCGTAGACGATCTTGCGCAGCGACCGGAAGGCCTCCGGGCTGGAGATCTTCTCGTCCAGCATCATCTTCAGCATCGCCGGCGCGGCCCAGACGGTGGTCACGCCCTCGTCCCGGATCACCCGCACCGCTTCGTCCGGGATGAACATCCGCAGGACCACGCTGGTCGCACCGACGTTGAAGCAGTGCATGAACCAGGCGTAGCCGCCCGCGTGCAGGCCGGGGAAGCAGGTCAGGCTGCGGTCCTCGGGCCGCCAGTCGATCGAGTCGACGCCCGCCCGCTGCATGTTCTCGATGAACGTGAAGTACGACCGGTGCGACAGGACCACGCCCTTGGGCAGGCCGGTGGTGCCGCTGGTGTACATCTGCGCGATCGGGTCCTCCGGGTCGGCGTCCACGCCCGGATCGGTGTCCGGGTGCCCGGCCTTCCAGGAGGTGAAGCCCACGCCCCGCTCGGTCGCGCCGTCCATCTCGACGACCGTGCGCAGGGTCGGGAGCTCCTCGCGCAGGCGCTCGACGACGGTGAGGAAGTCGCGCTCCACGAACAGGACCTCGGCCTGGGAGTCGCGCAGGATGTGGTCCACCTCGGCCCTGATCAGCCGCCAGTTGACGGGGACCAGGACGACGCCGGCCTTCGCACAAGCGATGGTCAGCTCGTAGTACTGATCGGTCTCGCGGCCCAGGTACGCCACCCGGGCCTGCCGGCCGAGGCCCTCGGCCAGCAGCGCGTTGGCCGAGCGGTTGCTCTCCAGGTGCAGCTCGCCGTACGTGATCGTCCGGCCCTCGATGACCAACGCGGCGGCATCGGGCCGGCGTTGCGCATGCAGGGCGGACCTCGCGGTGATCGTCTGCTTCTCCGAGTTGCTCACAGCCCCTCCTTCGCTTTCTCCAGGAATTCCACGAGCTGCCCGATGGAGCCGTGGTCGAACACGATGGTCAGCGGCAGCTCGACGCCGTACTCCGCCTCCAGCCGGGCGCGCAGCTCGGCCGCCCCCAGGGAGTCCATCCCGAGGTCCAGGAACGCGGTGTCGGCGGAGATGCCCGACTCGTCGTCGATCCGCAGCAGGCCGGCGACGGCCGACCGGACGGACACCTCGACGGCGGAGCCCTGCCGGGCCGGCCCGGGCCGCCGCGCGGACCCGGCGGCCGGGGCGCGCTCCGCCGGCGGCGGCGCGACCTCCAACTGCCGGAACGCCATGCCCTCGATCTCCGCGACCGGTTCGCCGTCCTCCAGCAGCAGCACGTCGGCGAGGAAGCCGGTGCCCGCGTCCGCCGCCGCCCTGGTCTGCAGCGCGGCCACCAGCCGGGCGGCCCGGGGCTTGCGGAACAGCCGGACGGCGTCGACGCCCACGCTGATGTAGGAACGACTGCGGTCCACCAGCGCGGCCAGACCGTGCGTGGCCGCGTCGAACAGCTGCGGCGGCAGGTGCTCCGCCCGGGAGAGGTCCAGGGCGTCCACCTCGGTCAGGGTGAAGTCGTCCCCGTGCCGGTCGACCCCACGCACCCGGTCGAACTGCGGGCCGTACTCCAGGCCCGCCGCGACATAGGCCGCGTGGACCTCGGCGCCGTCCAGCTCCTGCGTGGGCGCACCCGGCGCACCGGCCCGCTCCAGCAGCCGACGGCCGGTCCCGCTCGGCCCGGGGACGGCCGCGGCGCCGATCGTCGCGGTGGCGTGCACCCGCTCGACCCGCTCCCCGCCCTCACCGGACCGGCTGACGATCTCGACCGCGGCAGTGCCGTCGGCCTTCGGTGCCAGCCTGGTCCGCAGCTCCACCGGCCGGCTGCCCAGGAACAGCGCCTCGTGGAAGCGCAGCTCCAGCAGCGGCCGCCCGGTGGTGCCGTACACCTCGTCCAGCAGCGCCAGCACCGCCTCGACGTAGGCGCCGGCGGGCAGGAACGGCCGGCCGCGCAGGGTGTGGTCGGCGAGGTACGCGGGGAACCGGGCGCTGACCCGGGCGACGAACTCCCGCGCCCCGTCGGGCTGCGCCGGGTGCGGCTCGGTGCCCAGCAGCGGATGGGCGCCCGGCCCCGCGCCGAGGCCGTGCCGGCCGACCTGGTCCGGCATCCAGTACCGCTTGCGGTCGAAGGCGTACGGCGGCAGGGCGATCCGGCGCCCCGGACCGTCCTGGTGGACGGCCGTCCAGGTGATCTGGAGCCCCGCCGTGTAGGCGCCGGCCAGCGCCTGCCGGAGGGACCTGGCCTCCTCGTCCCCGGGGCGCAGGCTGCTCAGCCAGACGTGGCCGCCGTCCGGCACGCACCGCCGGGCCAGGGCCCCGAGCGTGGCCGAGGGGCCGACCTCGACGAAGACGTGCTTGCCGCGTCGGGCCACGGCCTGCACGCCGCCCTCGAAGTCGACGGCCTCCCGCACGTGGCGGACCCAGTACTCGGGGGTGCCCACCTCCGCGAACGACGCCATCTCGCCGGTGAGGCAGGAGACGAGCGCCAGCGAGGGCTCGTGGAACTCCGTCCCCGCCAGCTCCTCGCGCAGCTCGTCCAGGATCCCGTCCATCAGCGGCGAGTGGAACGCCGACGAGACCTTCAGCGCGGTGACCCGCACCCCGCGCTCCCGTAGCAGCTCGGAGAGCTTCGCCACCGAGGCCGCGCCGCCGGAGACCACGCACTGGCCCGGGGCGTTGACCGCGGCGACGCCCACGTCGGGCAGTTCGGCCAGCAGCGGCTCGATGTCCGCGGCGGTGGCGGCGACGGCGGCCATGCCGCCGGGCTCGGTGACCGACTGGATCAGCCGGGCCCGGGCCGCCAGGAAGCGCACCCCGTCCTCCAGGCTGAACAGCCCGGCGACGGTCGCCGCGGCGATCTCGCCCACGCTGTGCCCGAGGACGGCGCTGGGACGGACGCCCCAGGACTGCCACAGCCCGGCGAGCGCGTACTCCAGCGTGAACAGCGCGGCGTGCGTGTAGCGGGTCTCGGCGAGCAGCTCCTCCGCGTCCGGGGCCGTGCCCAGCATGACCTCCGCCACCGACCGCGGCAGATGACGGGAGAACAGCCGGTCGCAGGCGTCGACGCGCTCCCGGAAGACCGGGTGGTCGCGGTACAGGGCGGCGCCCATGCCGACGTACTGCGAGCCGGACCCGGTGAACAGGAAGGCCGCCTTCCGCAGGTCGCCGGAGGTCCGCTCGCCGTCGGCCAGCTTCTGCGCCGCCTGCTCCAGCAGCTCGACCGCTTCGGCGGCGTTGCGGACGGCGCCCGCGACCCGGTGCGCGAAGTGCGTCCGGCCGGTGTTGCGGGTCAGGGCCAGATCGCCCGCCCCGGTGTCCTGGTGGTCCGTCAGGAACTGCCGGTGGCGCTCCACTTGCAGGGCCAGCGCCGACCGGCTCTTCGCCGACAGGGTGAACACGTGGGCGCCCTCGTCCGCCACGTCCGGACGGTCCGTCGCGGGGGCCTGCTCGACCACCGCGACGCCCATCGCGCCCGCCACGCCGAAGCTGTTGACCACGGCCCGGCGGACCGGGGCCTCCCAGGGAGTGCAGGCGGTCGGGATCCGGATCGGGTACATGTCCCACGGGATCCGGCCCGAGGGCGTCGAGTACAGGTGCGGGTAGAACACCCCGTCGCGCATCTGGAGGATCACCTTGATGATCCCGCCGACGCCGGCGGCCGGCTCCATGTGCCCGAGGTTCGACTTGACCGAACCGACGGTCAGGCCGTCGCCCTCGCGGTGCGCGGCGCCGAACACCCCGTTGATCGAACCGAGTTCGATCGGATCGCCGAGCGGCGTGCCGGTGCCGTGCGCCTCCACGTACTGGACGTCCCCGGGCTCCAGCCCGGCCCGCTCCAGCGCGCGCCGCATGACCAGCTCCTGCGACGTCCCGTTCGGGGCGGTCAGGCCGGCGCTCTCGCCGTTGTGGCCGATCGCGGTCGACCGGATCAGGGCCAGCACGGTGTCGCCGTCGCGCTCGGCGTCCGACAGGCGCTTGAGCACCAGCACACCGCAGCCCTCCGCCCGCGCGTACCCGTCGGCCGCCTCGTCGAAGGTCTTGCAGTGCCCGTCGGGCGCCAGGAACCCGCCCTGGGACAGGATCGCGAAGATCTTGGGGTGGTGCAGCGCGTTGACGCCGCCGCACAGCGCGATGCTGCACTCGCCGCCCCGCAGACCCGCCAGGGCCATGTGCAGCGCCGTCAGCGACGAGGCGCACGCGGTGTCCGTGGTCAGGCTCGGGCCGTGCCAGCGCAGGAAGTACGACAGCCGCCCGGACATCGGGTAGGCGCCCATCCCGGTCGCCATCGAGCCGTCCAGCTTGTCGTACGGGACGGAGTCGAGCTCCATCGCCTGGTCGAACGGCGTGGCGCCGATGTAGACGCCGCCGTCGCGCACCGACGACGGGACGACGTTGGCGTTCTCCAACGCCTCCCAGGCCGTCTCCAGGAGCAGCCGCTGCTGCGGGTCCAAGTACTGCGCCTGCTTGGGCGAGACGCTGAAGAACTGCGGGTCGAACTCGTCGATCCGCTCCAGGAATCCGCCGGCCTCGGAGCGGATCAGTCCCGGCGACGCGGGGTCGTCCGAACCGAACGCGTCGACGTCCCAGCGGTCCCGCGGCAGCGGGCTGATGCCGCTGCGGCCGGCCCGCAGGAACTCGGCGTACCCGTCCAGCGAGTCGTTCCCGCCGGGAAAGCGCAGACCGACACCGATGACCGCGATCGGCTCGTCCCGGTCCGGCCCGGCCGGCTCACTGCCGCGCATCGGACGCCTCGCCGAAGAGGTCCGTGAGCACCTCGGTCATCAGGTACGTCAGCATCAGCTCCACCGTCGGGCTGTTGAACAGCACGTTGGCGCTGATCGAACAGTCCAGGAGCTCCTCGAGGCGCTGCTTGACCTCGGTCACCCGCAGGGAGGTGAGGCCCAGGTCGAAGAAACTCTCCGACAGCGGGAAGTCCTCGTCCTCGGACATCAGCAGAGATTCCTTGAATTCTCTGATGACTATCTGCTCCAGCGCGTCCGGCCGATCGAGCTTCGGAGTGTCCCGAAGCTCTTGCAGAGTCGCGTGGGAATGTGTCATCCGCTTTCTCATCTCCGGTTCCGGGAACTGGTGAGGTGCCGGCATCGGACCGAGTGAATCAGAGGTGGTTGACGCACGGCTGATGAGAGGCTGACGAAACCCGCGAACCCGCGGAGGAATCCGGGGAGTCGAGCACATCAGAAGCTCATCAGCACTGCGTCAGCGGGCCGTGCCATAGTTTTCCTCAGCAAGCGGCGGAACACGGCGGAGATAGCCGGGCTTCGCAAGGAGAGGTAGCCGTAGCGGCCTATCGGATTCCTGTTTCGGCAGGAAAGGGCTTTTGTCCTCGCAGGTTCGAATCCTGCCCTCTCCGCAGCTGTGGCGAGTCGGGGTGCCGGCTCGCCACAGTTTCGTGTCAGCAGATAATCGCCTTGCCGAGGAGAAGCGATGTCGGAGACCGTGACCCGCACAATCAACGTGACTCGCCTGTTCACCGACGAGGCCGGCGAGAGCCACTTCGTCGAGGAGAAGCTGGACCTCAACGAGGTGAACTTCGCCCCGCCGGCCCCCTCGATGTTCCTCTCGGCGCCGGCCGAGGCCCGCGCGAGCGTGTACCTGCTCTGCCCCGACGGCTACTTCGGTGACTTCCACCCGGCGCCCCGTCGGCAGATCATGACGCTGCTCCAGGGCGAGCTGGAGGTCGGCGTCAGCGACGGCGAGAAGCGCCGCTTCCTGCCGGGTGGCAGCGTCCTGGTGGAGGACACCACCGGCAAGGGCCACTCGACGCGGTGCATCGGCGACTCGCTGCTCATCGTTACCCAGCTCTGATGCTCAGTGCGGCGGCGCGCTGCAACCGGACCGTTGGAGAGTAGATGAAGGTCACTCTGTTCGAGCAGGCGCCGTACCGGTTCCTGCCGTCGGACTTCGAAAAGCACCACAACTCGGTGTGCGACACGCCTTACGGCCTGACGACTCCCGAGGGCGTCTTCAGCTCGTTCACCGATCACATCGACGAGTTGATGATCGGCGCCAGGGCGGGGTTCGACGGCATCGCCGTCAACGAGCACGCCCAGAGCTCGTACGACCTGATGCCGAACCCCAACCTGGTGGCGAGCGCGATCGCCTACGCCACCCAGAGCCAGGGGCTCGACGTCGGGATCTTCCCGATGGGGCGTTCGCTGGGCAAGACGCGCGAGCCGGTCCGGGTGGCCGAGGAATACGCGATGCTCGACGTCATGAGCAACGGCCGGCTCCTCGCGGGCTTCCCGGTCGGTCTCAGCTACGACGCCAGCATCAACAACGGCATCCCGCCGGTGGAGGTGCGCGGCCGTTTCGAGGAGAACCTCGACCTGGTGCTGCGGGCCTGGGAGGACCGTGAGCCGTTCGCCTGGAACGGCCGGTACGCCCAGTACCCGCAGGTGAACATCTGGCCGCGGCCGCTGCAGAGCCGGCCGCCGGTCTGGATCACCGGCATCGGCAACCCGAAGACGATGCAGATGACCCTGGAGCGCGGCTTCGGGTTCAACTACTTCGGGTTCGCCGGGGCGAAGCTCACCGGACCTCGGATCTTCAGCCGGTTCTGGGAGATCGCGGACGAACTGGGCCTGGAGCGGAACCCGTACCGGATGGGCTTCCTGCAGACGATCGCGGTCAGCGAGACCGACGAGCGCGCGGAGCAGGAGTACGCCGAGCACGTCGAGTACACCTACCGCAAGGGCCTGGGGGCGATCCCGCCCGAGAAGCTGGCGATCGCCGGCGGCGTGAACATCCACGGCGTCAAGGCCCTGCTGCGCGACCCGGGCGACTTCGGCCTGTACAGCCAGATGCGGACGGCCAGTTACCGGGAGCTCGTCGAGGCCGGCACCGTCATCGCGGGCAGCCCGGCGACCGTGCGGGACCAGCTGATCTCGTACTGCCGGGAGTACGGCATCGGCAACCTGCACGCGATGCTCGGCTTCGGGTCGCTGCCGAAGGCGCTCGCGGAGAAGAACATCAACCTGTTCGCCGAGGAGGTCCTGCCGCACCTGCGCAAGCTGTGGAAGGACGACGGGTTCAGCCACCACTGGTGGCCGGAGCGCCTGGGCGGCACACCGCTTCCGGTGGCGGAAGGCGGAGCGTCGGCACGGAAGGCGGAGGCCTCATGACCACGGATTCCTTCAGCGGCGAGCCGCGCGAGGAGAGCGTCGAACTCTGGGACGGGCGGCTGACGCTGCGGGTGAAGGTGGCGGGCCGCGGCGCTCCGCTGCTCTACCTGCACGGCTCCACCGGGCTGGTCTGGGACCCGTTCCTGGCGCACCTGGCGGAGCAGTACACCGTCTACGCCCCGGAGTTCCCCGGCACCACCGCCGGTGAGCCGGACGCCATCCACGTGATCGACGACCTGTCCGACGTGGTCCTCGCCTACGAGGAGCTGTGCCGGCGGCTCGGCCTGGTCGACCCGGTGATCGTCGGGCACGACTTCGGCGGCATGCTCGCCGCGGAACTGGCCGCGCACTTCCCGGCGCTGCCCTCGCGGCTGGTGCTGATCGCGCCGCTCGGGCTGTGGCGGGACGACCTGCCGGTCGGGAGCCTGGCGGCCGCCTCCGCGGAGGAGCTGGCGGGCCTGCTCTTCCTCGACCCGACGGGCGAGGTGGCCCAGGCCGCGCTGACGCCGCCGGCCGATCCCGCGGTGGCCGTCGAGGTCATCGGCGGCATGGTGTGGTCCATCGGCAGCACGGCCAAGTTCCTCTGGCCGATCCCCGACCGCGGACTGCGGTCGCGGCTGCACCGCGTGACGGCGGCGACGCTGATCGTCTGGGGCAGCGGGGACCGCCTGATGTCGGCGGAGTACGCGGAGGAGTTCGCCGGACTCGTCACCGGCAGCCGGGCCGTGGTGCTCGACGCCGCCGGCCACCTTCCGCAGCTGGAGCAGTTCAAGGAGGCCACGGTGGCCGTCGACGAGTTCCTGAGGTGAAGGACCGAGGCGCGCCCATGCTGAGTCTCTCCGGGAAGACCGCCCTGGTGACAGGTGCTTCACGCGGGATCGGCAGGGCGATCGCCCTCGGTCTTGCCGAAGCCGGGGCCGACGTCGCCCTCCTTGCTCGGGGAGCCGAGCAGTTGAGAGCGACGGCGGCTGCGGCCGAGGAGTTCGGCGGCCGGGTCGCCGCACTGGTCTGCGACATCGAGGATCCGGAGCAGATCGAGGCGAGCATCGGGAAGGCCGTCGCGGAACTCGGCCCGCTGGACGTCGTGGTGAACAACGCTGGAGGAATCACCTACTCCGGGCCGTTCCACGAAGCCACGACCGAGCAGTGGCAGCGGGAAATGCGGCTCAATTTCGAATCCGTTCTTGAGGTGTGCCGCCTGGTCGGCCCCGACATGGTCGGGCGTGGCCAGGGGTCGATTATCAACATCTCCTCGATCGGCGGAAAAGCCGGCCTCCCGAATTACTCCCCCTATGCCGTTTCGAAGGCCGCGGTGACCGCGCTCACCCATTCGCTCGCGGCGGAGTGGGCGGCTTCCGGGGTGCGGGTCAACGCGATCACGGCCGGCTGGGTGGAGACCGACCTGACCAAGCCCCTGGTCGGGCACCACGAGCTGTCCGAGCGCCTCATGGAGGTGATCCCGGCCGGGAGGTTCGCCACCCCGGAGGACCTGGTCGGCCTGGCGCTTTACCTGGCCAGCGACGCTTCGCGGTTCATGACGGGCTCGTCCGTCGTCATCGACGGCGGGGTCTCCTCCTTCTACGGCGGCGCCGCGGTCCTCCACGGGGCCGGGCGCGGATCGGCCGGGGCCGGCGTCCCGGACAGTCGCCTCAGATGCAAGTAACATGATCGACATGACAACTGACGAATCGTCAGTATCGGTCGTCGACCGGTGAATCCGGGCACTGATTTCAGCCATCGCGTCATCGGGTGATCGTCGCCCCCGTGCGCACCCGTGAACGGCCGTCTCCACAGGGAGGCGGCCGTTCGTCTGTTGCGGCCCTCCATGGCCGGCCAGGGGGAAGCCGGACAATCATCCAATATCGCCGGTCGGACGGGCGGGGCGAGGGTGCGTCCGAGTGGCTCGAAGGGGCCGGTTGACGCGCGTCACGGGGCCGCTGAGGGCCCTCGGCATCGACACCTGCGCTGCCACCTGCAATATTGCGGGAGTATTGCAGGGGTGCTTCACGCCACTGGTGGCCGGATCGCGCGGCGGCCATCAAAGAGCTATGCAAGAAGCCGATTAAATGATTGTCTTGTGGGGAGATTGCATACCGCGGGCACCTCAAGGGTGCGGGCCTGAAGTGAATAACCTGTGCGATCGGGCAGAGGGGGGTGTGTTCGGCGCAGGGCTGTGTATCGCTGCCTTTCGCGTCTCGCAGCGTGAGCCCGTCGGGCTCCAGCGCGTCGAAGGGGTGTCGACGATTCGTTCGCAGGACCGGTCGCTATCAGGATGGGAGGGGCTTTAATGCGTTTCTTCGTGCTTGGGCCGTCGGAAATCAAGGTGGGCCACCACACGGTTCGGCCCAAGGGGGCGGTCCAGGAGTTGCTGTTCGCCTCGTTCATGGCGGCGGCCGGCAGGCTGGTCACCGTGGACTCGCTGGCGGAGGAGCTGTGGGGGACCACGCCGCCGACGAAGATGCACAACGCGCTGCAGGCCCAGATCAGCAGGCTCCGCCGCAGCCTGGCACGAACGGAGCAGGACGGTGCGTCGCGCATCGTCACGAGCGTCTCCGGCTACCAGTTCAGCCTGCAGCCGGGTGAGCTCGACGCGCAGGTCTTCCTCGACACCGTCGACGTCATCCGGGGCCGGGTCTGCGACAGACTCGACCGATGTATCGCCGAGCTCCGGGGCATCCTCGCCCTGTGGCGGGGACCGGTGTTCGGAGGGCTGGCGACGGGGCCGCTGTGCCAGACCGCGGCGTCCAAGTACGAGGAGTCGCGCTTATCCGCGCTGGAGCTGCTCTACGACCTGGAGCTCAGGGCGGGCGGCCACAACCGGATCATTCCCGAGGTGACGGAGACCCTGGCGCAGAACCCGATGCAGGAGCAGTTCTGCCGCCAGCTGATGGTGGCCCTGTACCGGTCGGGCCGGCAGATCGACGCGCTCAACGTCTACCGCGACTTCCGCCACCGCCTCAACGAGGAGCTCGGGGTCGACCCCTCGCCGATGCTGAGGATGTACGAGAGCGCCGTCCTGGAGCACGACCTGGCGCTGCTGGAGGAGTCGCCGATGATCCGGCCCGTCGGAGTGCGGGTGTAGCCCGGCGGGGCCGATGCCGCGCCGTGAACGCGGCCCCGTGCCGCCCACCCCGCCCGCCCCGGATCCGGGGCGACCGCCGGCCGCCTCGCACTCCCGGGCGGCCCACTCCGCGAGACGCGCCACCACGTTGGACACGTCAAGGGCACCGACGGTGCCTCGGCCGGTACCTGATGCCGGTACGAGGCCGCACCGTGCTTCGACGAACGGGTGGTGACGGCCGCCGACCCGGTTTCGTGGTCCGGAATGCCTCGTTGAGCCCGCCGACGAAGCCCTGAAACCGTCACGGCAGGCGGCGGGGCGAGCACGCGGAAGAAATGAGGCGGTCGTGGCTTCGATCGTGCTGGAGACCGTGATCGAGGCGGACGCCGCCGAAGTCTGGGCGGTGATCGGCGACTTCGAGCAGGGCCCGCCGCGGATGGCACCGGGCTTCGTCACCGGGACGGAGCTGACGGCCGACGACGTCCGAACGGTCACGTTCGCCAACGGCGACGTGATCGACGAGCGGCTCGTCAGCCTGGACCACGAGGCCCAGCGGATCGTCTGGGCGGTCATCGGCGGCACCGTGCGGCCGTTGCACGACAACGCCTCCCTCCAGGTCGTCGCCGAGAGCGAACGGCTCAGCCGGCTGGTCTGGATCCGCGACGTCCTGCCGGACGAGCTGGCGCCGCCACTCGCCGCGACCATGGCGGACGGACTGGCCGTCATCCGCGAGACCCTGTCGGCCGGGCAGGCGTAGGCCCTCCAGGACCGAACCGCCCCAGCTCCGGACGGCCGCGCCTCTCAAGGGCGGCCGGACCGGGCTGGGGCGGTTCCGTGGTGCGGGTGCGGGTGCGGGTGCGCCGGCTACGCCGCGGAGCGGACGTCGGCCAGGGCCTCGACGGCGGGGCCGTCCGCGGACTCCTCCGGCTGCGCCAGGGCCGCGTAGCGCTCGGGATGGGCCGACCGGATCCAGTACGCGTAGCCGAGTCCGCCGACACCCACCACCAGCAGCGCCCAGGGCAGTGCGGTGACCACCGGGTTGGTCGTGCCGGTGAGGACCGCGAAGTTGCGGACGACGAGGACGGCGGCCGTGACCAGCCCGGCCGCGCCGAGCACCGGAGCGATCCTGGTCTGCCACCACCCGCCCTTGCGCTTGCGGTAGTAGCCGAGCACGGCGACCGAGGCCATCGCCTGGAGCACCACGATGCCGAGGGTGCCGATGCCCAGCATGCTGGTGGACATGTTGAGGTAGGGATCCAGGCCGGCGAGGGCGAAGGCCGCGACGACGACGGCGCTGAACACGCTCTGGACGACGCTGGCCCGGTGGATGGCCTTGTACTTGGGGTGCACCGCGGCCAGGCGGCCCGGCAGCAGGCCGTCACGGCCCAGCACGAACATGTACCGGTTGGCCGCGTTGTGCAGGGCCAGCCAGGCGCCGAGCACGCTGGTGCAGAGCAGGACCTGCATCACCGTGGTGGTGGCCGAATTCAGGTACTCGTCGCTGAGGTTGAAGAACATGTCCCCCAGGTCCGCGGTCGCCGTCGCCTGGATCTTCGACGGGCCGACGGCGCCGACCGCGAGCCAGCTGGTGGCGCCGTAGAACGTCGCGATCAGGACCACCGCGATGATCGTGGCCCGCGGAACGCTCCGCTCGGGGTTGCGGGTCTCCTCGGCGTACAGGCCCGCCGACTCGAAGCCGATGAACGACGCCATGCCGAACATCATCGAGACGCCGAAACCCGGGGCGAAGATGTTGTGCGGCGCGAAGGACGCGGCGGGCATGGCGGAGAAGCCGTGACGGGCGAGGATCGCCACGTCGAGGGCGAACAGGATGACGATCTCGCAGATCATGAGCACCGCCAGCACCCGGGCGCTGAGCTCCACGTGCCGGTACCCGAGCACGCCCACCACCACCAGGCCCGCGGCGGCCCACACCTCCCACGGCAGGTTGAGACCGTGCGACGCGGCGAGCGCCTGGGCGAAGTACGCGAAGGCGCCGAGCACGCCGACCGTGACGGTGTTGTAGGCGATGACGGCGATGATTCCGCCGCTGACGGCCGGCGGCCTTCCCAGGCCGTGGGCGATATAGGTGTAGAACCCGCCCGCGTGGCTGATCCGGCTGCTGATGGCGGCGTAACCGGAACTGAAACAGAGCAGCGTCAGCCCGGCGAAGACGAACAGCGCCGGCACGCCCGGTCCATTGCCGATCGAAAAGGACAGCGGCACGGTGGTGAGCATCGCGGCGAGTGGCGCGGCCGCTGCGATGATCATGAATACGATCTTCGGCGTGGTGAAGGTGCGCAGCAGACGCACTGGTTGGGGGCGGGAACTGGTAGTGGCCACGGGTGCTCCTGCGATAAGGGATGCGAGAGGCGCGGAGTTCGTTTTCTCCCGGCTGTTGCGATCGGGAAGCGCCCGGACGGCCGACTTCGGTCGGCCGGGCAGGAAAACGGCCGACAGGTGATCTCCGGATTTCCGCTGAGGCCTGCGGATGGCAGGAACGAGCATTCCACAGACCTTCTGACCGACGTCTGATCATGCACTGATGGTCGATTGACAGCGCTTCGTCAGTGTGCCGTCGGAATTCCGGACGCCATTTCCGCAGGTTTCAGCAGACCCCGCAGCATTCCTGGTCGAGCGGAGCCGCCGCCAGGCTGTCCGTCGCCCACAGGTGCTGCAGCGCGTAGGCACGCCAGGGGCGCCAGGCAGCGGCGTGGCGGGCCAGCGCGGCGGGCGTCGCGGGGAGCCCGAGCTCGACGGCGGCGGTTCGCACGCCCGGGCCGCCCGTGGTGAACGCGTCGGGGTCGCCGAGCGCGCCCATGGCGACGACCTCGACCGTCTCCGGCTCGATGCCCGGGATGGCGGTCAGCTGCGCCCGCGCGCGCAGCCAGTCGCTGCCCCTGCTGACGTCGACCGTGCCGTCCGCCAGCGCCTCGACGAGCCGAGGGAACGCTCCGTGCGGCCGGTCCGGCGGCACGCTCGCGGCCGGTCCGAGGCCGACCAGCTCGGCGGGGGCCGGGAACAGTCGGGACAGGCCGCCGCCCGGGTCCGTCACCGGCAGGCCGTGGACCGCCGCCAGCCGGGCCGCACGGTCACGGGCGGTCGCCGCCGAGACGTGCTGGCCGAGCAGCGCGCGGATCGCGTACTCCTCCCCGTCGACGGTGCGCGGCACCCGCCGCCCCGGGTTCTTGCGCACCAGCGGCGCCAACAGCGGGTCCTCGACCAGCAGTTCGTCCACGGCGGCGGGATCGGCGTCCAGGTCCAGCATCCAGCGGCACCGGTTGATCGCCGCGGTCAGGTCCCGCAGGTCGGAGAGCGTGAGCCGGCACTCGACGAAGGCCGAGGCGGTGGGGCGCAGTTCGACGATCCCGTGGCCGCGGGGCAGCCGCAGCGTCCGGCGGTACGCGCCGGACCGCCACTCCTCGACCCCGGGGACCGCCGCGGCCGCCAGCCGGCCGAAGAGACTGTCGGCGCACAGCGGCGCCCGGAACGGCAGCCGCAGCGTCAACGTCCCCGCGACGTCGGTGGGTCGGGTGCGCCGGCGGAGCTCGGTGGGCGACAGGGCGAACACCGCCTGCACGGTGTCGTTGAACGACCGGATGGAGGAGAAGCCCGACGCGAACGCGACCTCGGCCATCGGCAGGGTGCTGGTCTCGATCAACAGCCGGGCGGCCTGCGCCCGTTGGGCCCGGGCCAGCGCCAGCGGCCCCGCACCGACCTCGGCGCGCAGCTGCCGTTCGACCTGGCGGGTGCTGTACCCCAGGTACGCGGCCAGCCCGGGCACCCCTTCCCGGTCGACGACGCCGTCCTTGATCAGCCGGATCGCCCGCGCCACCAGGTCCGCGCGCTCGTTCCACTCGGGGGAGCCCGGAGCCGCGTCGGGCCGACAGCGCTTGCACGCCCGGAACCCGGCCTGCTGGGCTGCCGCCGCACTGGAGTAGAACCTCATGTTCTGCGGCTTCGGCGGCGAGACCGGGCAGCTCGGCCGGCAGTAGATCTTCGTCGTCAGCACGGCGACGAAGAACCATCCGTCGAACCGTGCGTCCTTGGACTGGACGGCTCGGATACATCGCTCGGTGTATTCGTGCACATGCTCAGGGTGCTTCAAGACCGGGCGGCCCGGGGCCCGAACGGCGGAATGCCCGGTGCTCCGGCCTGGTGGGGACAAGGTGTCGGCCAGAGTATTGGCGCGTTCAGGTCATCTTTGGGTCGGTCCACGCCAACCGCCCCGTCGCCCCGGATGCGGGCGGCCGGACGCCGCCACACTGCAGGTCCGAGGAACTGGGTTCGAACGCCGAGGGCGGGCGACATGGCGCGGGATCTCCGGACGGCGCACCACGGACGGCGGAGGCCTTCCGGCGACGAGCCGGTGCGGCGGACGCGGCTCGCCCAGCAGGCGGGCCTGCGGATCACCGAGCTGGCGTGCTTCGAGGACCACCGGTCGTTCCGGACGGCGGTGACCGGGGAGCCGGACGAGACGGTGCTCGTCGTGTCGCTGATCCGCACGGGGGGCCTGGTGCTGCGGGTCGGCGGACGCGAGGAGTTCGTCGACCCGACCACGGGCTTCCTGCTGCGCCGCGGGGACGACGCCGCCGTCGCGCACCTGGCCCGCCTCCCCGACCTGAGCACCGTGCTGCAGTTCCACCAGGACGTCCACGGGGAGTGTCCGGGCGGGGCCGGGCCGCGGGTCCTGCCGGTGGACGCGGGCCTCGACCTGGCCCATCGGGGGCTGGTCGCCGCCTGCCGGGCCGGGGCGGATCCGTTCGAGGTGGCGGAGCGGGCCAACCGTCTGATGGCCGGGCTGGTCGGCGGTCGCGAGCCTGCCCCCTGCCCACGGCGCGCCTCCACGGTGGTGGCGCACCGCAGGCTCGCCCACCAGGCGTGCGCGGCACTGATCGACGGGCTGCCGACCGCGGGCCTGGAGGAGATCAGCCGCCTGGTCGGTTGCTCGCCGTTCCACCTCAGCAGGGTGTTCCGGGCGGTCACCGGCCGCACGCTCACCGGCTACCGGAACCAACTCCGGGTGCGGGCGGTGGTGGAGGAGCTCGGCGGCGGCCGGCCGCTGCGGGAGCTGGCCGCGAAGTACGGCTTCGCCGACCAGGCCCACCTGACGCGGGTGTTCCGCCAGCACGCCGGCGCGCTCCCCAAGGTCGTCAGGGCCGCACTGCGGGGGACGGCGCCTCCGGCCGGAACCGAGCAAGAAAATTCAACGCCGCGGCCGCCGCCGTCACCAGAATGAGTGCTGCCCCCTGCTGAACCACGGAACGGCGACTCACCAACTGTCACGAACATCGGAGAGTGGAGGGAACGTTCATGATCAGGACGAGGACCGCGACCGCACTCGGCGCGCTCTGTCTGGCTGCGGCCGGCGTCTCCGTCGCGGCGACACCCGTCTCGGCGACGCCCGCCCCGGCGGGACAGCAGAGCCAGGCCGGCCTCCTGGGAATCGGTACCCGGGTCACCACGCGGGTCGACACCCCACTGTATTTCGGCCCCGGGCTGAGCACCCCGAGTGTCGGCGTCGCCTGGGCCGGTGACAACGTGGCCGGCATCTGCCAGATCTTCGACAACAACAACAAGCGCCTGATCCTGGGCATCGAGCGCCCGGGCCGCAACGGTGTCCAGTGGGCCAACACCGCCGGCTACATCTGGGACGACTTCATCATCCAGTACACCGCTGGCTTCCCCCTCTGCCTGAGCTACGGCCCCAGGGTCACGCCGATCCGCAACACCACGATCTACTCGGGCCAGGGGCTGAGCACCCCGGGCGTCGGGGTCGCCTGGGCCGGCGACGACGTGGAGGGCATCTGCAAGGTCAACGACAACAACGGCAAGCGGATGGACCTGGTCATCGAACGCCCCGGCCGCAACGGCGTCCAGTGGGCCAACAGCGCCGGGTACGTGTGGGACCTCGACATCGCCGAGAACACCGACGCCCTGCCGGACTGCGGCACCGTGTAGGCGGAGAGGGCAGGATTCGAACCTGCGTGGGCGCGTGCGCCCGGCTGGGGTTTTTAGGCCCTGGTCCCCGATAAGCCGCTCCGGGCACCTCTCCTTGCTTCCAACCCGGGTTCCGGGCTGTTTGCGCGGAGAGGGCAGGATTCGAACCTGCGTGGGCGCGTGCGCCCGGCTGGGGTTTTTAGGCCCCGGTCCCCGATAAGCCGCTCCGGGCACCTCTCCTTGCTTCCAACCCGGGTTCCGGGTCGTTTGCGCGGAGAGGGCAGGATTCGAACCTGCGTGGGCGCGTGCGCCCGGCTGGGGTTTTTAGGCCCCGGTCCCCGATAAGCCGCTCCGGGCACCTCTCCTTGCTTCCAACCCGGGTTCCGGGTCGTTTGCGCGGAGAGGGCAGGATTCGAACCTGCGTGGGCGCGAACGCCCGGCTGGGGTTTTTAGGCCCCGGTCCCCGATAAGCCGCTCCGGGCACCTCTCCTTGCTTCCAACCCGTTTCCGGGCTGTTTGCGCGGAGAGGGCAGGATTCGAACCTGCGTGGGCGCGAACGCCCGGCTGGGGTTTTTAGGCCCCGGTCCCCGATAAGCCGCTCCGGGCACCTCTCCTTGCTTCCAACCCGTTTCCGGGCTGTTTGCGCGGAGAGGGCAGGATTCGAACCTGCGTGGGCGCGAACGCCCGGCTGGGGCTTTCGCCCCGGTCCCCGATAAGCCGCTCCGGGCACCTCTCCTTGCTTCCAACCCGTTTCCGGGCTGTTTGCGCGGAGAGGGCAGGATTCGAACCTGCGTGGGCGCGAACGCCCGGCTGGGGCTTTCGCCCCGGTCCCCGATAAGCCGCTCCGGGCACCTCTCCTTGCTTCCAACCCGTTTCCGGGCTGTTTGCGCGGAGAGGGCAGGATTCGAACCTGCGTGGGCGCGAACGCCCGGCTGGGGCTTTCGCCCCGGTCCCCGATAAGCCGCTCCGGGCACCTCTCCTTGCTTCCAACCCGTTTCCGGGCTGTTTGCGCGGAGAGGGCAGGATTCGAACCTGCGTGGGCGCAAGCGCCCGGCTGGGGCTTTCGCCCCGGTCCCCGATAAGCCGCTCCGGGCACCTCTCCTTGCTTCCAACCCGTTTCCGGGCTGTTTGCGCGGAGAGGGCAGGATTCGAACCTGCGTGGGCGCAAGCGCCCGGCTGGGGCTTTCGCCCCGGTCCCCGATAAGCCGCTCCGGGCACCTCTCCTTGCTTCCAACCCGTTTCCGGGCTGTTTGCGCGGAGAGGGCAGGATTCGAACCTGCGTGGGCGCAAGCGCCCGGCTGGGGCTTTCGCCCCGGTCCCCGATAAGCCGCTCCGGGCACCTCTCCTTGCTTCCAACCCGTTTCCGGGCTGTTTGCGCGGAGAGGGCAGGATTCGAACCTGCGTGGGCGCAAGCGCCCGGCTGGGGCTTTCGCCCCGGTCCCCGATAAGCCGCTCCGGGCACCTCTCCTTGCTTCCAACCCGTTTCCGGGCTGTTTGCGCGGAGAGGGCAGGATTCGAACCTGCGTGGGCGCGAGCGCCCGGCTGGGGCTTTCGCCCCGGTCCCCGATAAGCCGCTCCGGGCACCTCTCCTTGTTCCCGGCCCGGTTTTTGTTTTCCCCGCGCCGTTCACATGGATAACAATGCCAGACGCCGCTTAGACGGCGCTGACATCCTTCTGACAGCTCGTCGTAACCCGGGCGGGGCCTTTCGGAAAGCGCGTGTGCGGCCCCGCCCCGGCGGGGTCAGGAGGTGCGGGTGGCCAGGTAGTCGGCCCAGGTGGCGGTGCCGTCGGCGTGGGCCGGGGTGGTGAGGTGGCCCTGGCGGAGGGCGGTGCCGACCCGGCCGGGAAGGTGGATGGGGAGGACGCGGCGACGGCGCGGGTGGGTGGCGCGGAGCCAACCGGCGGCGAGGTCGGTGGCGGGACGGATCTCGGGGCCGCCGAACTCGGGTGCGTGGCCGACGGGTTGGCCGAGCGCGAGGGTGACCAGGCGGTCGGCGACCTCGGCGGGGTGGACGGGCTGGCAGGGGGTGTCGGCCGGCATGGGGAGGACGGGCAGCCGGGCGAGGCTGCTGAGCATGCCGTCGAGGAGCGCCGGGAACTGGGTGGCGCGCAGGTTGCTCCAGCCGAGGTCGGACGCGGCGAGCAGGCGTTCGACCTCCAGCTTGACGCGGTAGTACGTGAGCGGGACCTTGTCGACGCCGACGATCGAGATGTTGACGAGGTGTCGGACGCCGGCCCGGCGGGCCGCGTCGAGCAGGTGGCGGAAGGCCGGCAGGTCGTCCTTGGGGCGGCGCGGGTCGCTGGCGCAGTGGATCACCGTGTCGACGCCGATCAGCGCGGCGTCCAGGCCGACATTGGCGAGGAGGTCGCCGGTGTGCCACTCGGTGCCGCTCGCGCCGGGGACGTCCGGCGGGGTGGTGCGGCGGGTGAGGGCACGTACGGTGAGGCCGGTTCCGTGCGCCCGGCGCAGGACTTCGCGGCCGAGTACGCCGGTCGCGCCGGTCACCAGCAGGGTGCGCTCGTTCATGGCTGTCGGTTCCTTCCCGGAGGGGTCTGTGCAGGAAGGAACCGGACGGTCAGGCGTTCTGTGACAGCGGGCGGTGGTGGGCCGCGAAGTGGGCGAGCTTGTCGGGGTTGCGCAGGATCCGGACGGCGGTGACGCCGCCCGGTCCGATCTCGACGGACCCGACCGAGGTGAGCCGGTCGCCCTCCCAACCCAGCACCGCCGGAGAGCCGTTGGCCTCGGCGAACTCCAGCCGGACGCCGCCGGTGAAGCGGGCGAACAGCCCGGCGAGGAAGCGGGCGGCGTTGTTCCGGCCGGTGACCGGGCGCATCGCGGAGCGGACCTTGCCGCCGCCGTCGGCCCACACCACGACCTGTTCGGCGAGGAGTGCTTCGAGCCGGTCCAGTGCGCCGTCGGCCGCGGCGGACAGGAAGCGTTGCAGCAGGGCGGCGTTCTGGGCCGGGTCGGGCGCGGGGTGCGGGGCGTCGTCGCTCAGATGCCGGTGACCGCGGTGGTAGAGCTGGCGGGCGGCGGGCTCGGAGCAGTCCAGGACGCCGGCGATCTCGCGGTGGCTGTAGGCGAACGCGTCGCGCAGCACCACCGCGGCCCGCTCCGGCGGGGTGAGCCGTTCCATCAGGGTGAGGACCGCGAAGGACACGGCTTCGCGCTGTTCGGCGTGCTCCATCGGCCCGAGGGCGCCGCCACCGGTGGCGACCGGTTCGGGAAGCCAGCTGCCCGGATACTCCTCGCGCCGGGCCCGGGCGGAGGTGAGCCGGTTCAGGCAGAGGTTGGTGAGCACCTTGTTGAGCCACGGCCCGGGCGCCGCGACCTGTCCGGGCAGTGCGCGGTGCCAGCGGAGGTAGGCGTCCTGCACGGCGTCCTCGGCCTCCGCGGCGGATCCGAGCATGCGGTACGCGAGTGAGAACAGCCGCGGGCGGTGGGTCTCGAACTCCTGTGCCGCGTCCATGACGCCCACGGTAGCGGGGCCGCACGGACGGCGGTGCCGGGGCCCGCCCCGCTGGCGGGCCCCGGCGGAGGTGCGCCGGTCAGGCGGAAGTGGCCGCGCCGAAGCGGGTGGTGACGTCCTGCCAGTTGACGACGTCCCACAGGCGGGTGACGTAGTCGGGGCGGACGTTCTTGTACTGGAGGTAGTACGCGTGCTCCCAGGCGTCGAAGGCGAGCAGCGGGACGGTGCCCTGGCCGACGTTGCCGTGGTGGTCGTAGACCTGCTCGACGATCAGGCGCTTGCCGAGCGGCTCCCAGGAGAGGATGCCCCAGCCGGAGCCCTGAACGCCGACGGTGGCGGTGGTGAGCTGCTGCTTGAACGCCTCGAAGCTGCCGAAGTGCTCGGCGATGGCGTCGGCGAGCGCGCCCTCCGGGCGGTCGCCGCCCTCGGGGGAGAGGTTCTGCCAGAACAGCGAGTGCAGGACGTGGCCGGACAGGTTGAAGGCGAGGGTCTTCTGCAGGCCGACCAGCGAGCCGAACTGCTCCTTGTCGCGGGCCTCGGCGAGCTGTTCCAGCGTCAGGTTGGCGCCGTTGACGTACGCCTGGTGGTGCTTGGAGTGGTGGAGCTCCAGGATTTCGGCGGACATCGCCCGCTCCAGGGCGGAGTAGTCGTAGGGCAGGTCAGGCAGCGTGTAGGCACCCATGGGTGAGCAGCCCCTCTCGGTCGACGGATGATCCGTTGCGAGGCTCACCCTATTGCAACTCTTTTGCAAGAGCGTCAGGAGGGCATTAAGGGCGGGTGTCGCCGCATGTCGCCGGTGGTCACGGCCCGTCAGGAAGTCTCGCCGTACGCCTCCTCGCGCAGCCGGTCCTCGGACGCGCCGCGCCGCCAGTAGCCGGCGAAGGACACCGCGCGCCGGTCCAGCCCGCGCTCGCGCACCAGGTGCCGACGCAGCGCCTTGACGGTCCCGGCCTCGCCGGCGATCCACGCGTACAAGGCGTCGGCGGGCAGCTCGGCCTCCCGAAGGGAGGTCAGCAGCCGGGACGGCGCGCCGGGTTCGCGGATCAGCCAGGTGATGTCCACCTGCTCGGCGTCGGACAGGTCCTGGATGTCGGCGGCATCCGGCACCTCGATCCACACCAGCGCGCGGGCGCCAGCCGGCAGCCACTCCAGGATGCCGCCGACCGCGGGCAGCGCCGTCTCGTCGGCCAGCAGCAGGACGGTGCGGGTGCCCTCGGGCGGGCGGAACCCCACCGAGCGGTTGTCGGCGACGGCCGGGCCGAGCAGCACCACCCGGTCGCCGGGCGCCGCCGCCGCGGCCCAGCGGGCCGCCGGGCCGGCCGGGGACGGGTCGTCCGGGTCGGTGCCGTGCAGCGCGAAGTCCACGTCCAGCTCCGGGGGTTCGGCGCGCCGGGCGCGCACGGTGTACGAGCGCATCACCGCCCGCTCGGACGCCGGCAGCGCCCGCCAGGCCGCGAACCAGCCCTCGCCGTCCCGGTACGGGAGCAGCGGCTCGGGCTGCCCCGGGTGCGGCAGGAACAACGAGCAGGACTGGTCGCGCCCGCCGCTCGCGAAGCCTGCCAGCGCCGCACCGCCGAAGGTGACCCGCAGCATGGTCGGGCCGAGTCGGCAGGTGCCCACCACCTGCGCGGGGAAGAACGCGAACTCCTGTGCCTGGCCGGTCATTCGACTGCCTTTCGGACGGGTCTCAGCTCAGCTTCCGGGACTTCTGGACCGCGGCGGTCAGCCGCTCCAGCAGCGGGGCGAACCCGGCGTACGAGAACCGCGGCACCGCGTCCCACGGGGTGATCTGCTCGGCCTTCACCGCCGGCAGCTGCCCCCAGGCGGGCTTGGCGGCCAGGTCCTTGGGCTGGAGGGCGGTGGAGCGCTGGTCGAGCAGCAGCAGGTCCGCCGCGTACTTGCCGGCGTTCTCCCAGCTCAGGCCCTCGTAGTAGTCGCCGCCGTCGGTCTTCTCCGGCTGCACGAACTCCACGCCCAGCTCGGCGAAGTGGATCAGGTCGCAGGAGACCTTCGGGTTGGAGACGTAGAACAGGTCGGCGCTGCCCGAGCAGGCCATCACCTTGATCCCGCCGGCCGCCTTGACGGCCTGGCGCAGTGCCTCGGAGGCCCGCTCGAAGCGCGCCTTGGCGTCGACCACCTTCGGCGCCGTCAGGTCCGCGCCCAGCGACTCGGCGAGCTTGGCGTAGTGCTCGATCGGCCGGCTGATCGACACCCGGCCGGTGGAGGTCAGCACCGCGGGGGCGAGCTGCAGGATCTTGTCCTTGGACTCGTCCGGCACGTACCAGTGGGCGTCCGGTTCGTACATGTGGGTCACCAGCAGCTCGGGGCGGAGCGCCGCGTACTTCTCGATGGAGAACTCGCCCCAGGCGTTGCCGATGATCTCGACCTGATCGATGTTCAGACTGCCGGCCTGCGGGTCGGGTTTGCCGTCGGCGGCCCTGGTCTCGCCGAAGACGCCGACCAGCTGCTTGTCCAGGCCGAAGTCGGCGAGGGCGGCGGCCGCGCCGGTGAAGGCCACCACCCGGGTGGGCGTGGACTTGGCGGTGACGGTCTTCCCGCGGTCGTCGGTGTAGCTCCACGGGCCCTTGCCGGCAACGGAGTTCGCGCCGCCCGAGGCCTGGTCGGCGCCCTTGCCGGAATCCTTGCCGCCGGAGGATCCGCAGGCGGCGAGCACCGCGCCGAGAGCGGTCGCGCCGCCGGTGGCGAGCAGGCCGCGACGGGTCGGGCGGAGGGGGAGCGGCATGGCGGTACCTCGGTTCGGAGCAGGGGAGTCGGCGCGGGGCGCGGGAAGGCCGACCGGGAGCGGCAGGCGCTAGGTAGGTTAACCTAACCTAAGTTCCGGCGGGTCGGGCCTCCGAGGCCCGCGCCGGCAGTCCCCGACCGATCCGGAGCACCCTTGAGCACCACCCGCTCCCTCCCGACACCCCGCACCGGCGCCGCCCGCCGCGGCCTCCCGCGCGCCCTCGGCCCGGCCGCCGCGCTGCTCGTCCTGCTCGCCGTCCTGCTGCTCAGCCTCGGCCTGGGCGCACGGCAGTTGAGCCTCGCCGAGGTCTGGCACGGACTGACCGACCCGACCGCCCCCGGCTGGACCGTCGTGCACGAGATGCGCCTGCCGCGCACCCTGCTCGGCCTGCTCGCCGGCGCCGCGCTCGGCCTGGCCGGCGGCGTCATGCAGGCCCTCACCCGCAACCCGCTGGCCGACCCCGGACTGCTCGGCATCAACGCCGGGGCCTCCGCCGCGGTCGCCACCGCTGTCGCCTTCCTCGGCGTCAACTCCTTCACCGGCTGGGTCTGGTGGGCACTGGCCGGCGCGGCCGCCGTCTCGGTACTGGTCTACGCCGTCGGCGGCGGACGCGCCGCCACCCCCGCCCGGCTCGCCCTGGCCGGCTCCGCGCTCAACGCCACCCTGTACTCGTACGTCAGCGCCGTGATGCTGCTGGACGCCGCCTCGCTCGACCGGATGCGCTTCTGGACGGTCGGCTCGCTCGCCAGTGCGCAACTGTCCACCGTGCTCGGGATGCTGCCGTTCGTCGCCGTCGGCGCGCTGCTCGCCCTGGGCCTCGCCCGCCCGCTGAACGCGCTCGCCCTCGGTGACGACGCGGCCCGCGCCCTCGGCGCCCGGCCCGGGGCGGTCCGGGCCGCCGCGATCCTCGCCGTCACCCTGCTCTGCGGCGCGGCCACCGCCGCCTGCGGGCCGATCGTCTTCGTCGGCCTGATGATCCCGCACCTGGTCCGCGCCCTCACCGGCCCCGACCTGCGCCGCCTGCTCCCGTACTGCGCGGTGCTCGCGCCCGTGCTGCTGCTCGGCGCCGACGTGCTCGGCCGGGTGCTGGGACGGCCCGGCGAACTCCAGGTCGGCATCGTCACGGCCGTCCTCGGCGGTCCGTTCTTCCTGTACTTCGCACGACGGGGGAGGGCCCGGGCATGACGGCGCGGACACGACGCGAGAGGCGGCCCGCATGAGGACGCTGCGAGTGGCCCGGTACTCCGTGCGGTACCGGCCCCGGGCGCTGGCCGCCTGTGGCGGGGCGCTGCTGGTGGCACTGGTCGCGGCGGTGTTCGCGCTCGGCCACGGCGACTACCCGCTCGCCCCCGGCGACGTGGTGCGCACGCTGCTCGGCGACGGCAGCCCCGCCGAGGACTTCATCGTCAACCAGCTGCGCCTGCCCCGGGTCGCCACCGCACTGCTGGTCGGCGCGGCGCTGGCACTGGCCGGCGCGCTGTTCCAGACGCTGGTGCGCAACCCGCTCGGCAGCCCCGACATCCTCGGCTTCACCCAGGGCGCGTCCACCGGCGCACTGGTGGTCGTGGTGGCGGGCGGCAGCAGCCGGGCGCTGGCCGGCGGGGCGGTGGCGGGCGGCCTGCTCACCGGCGCCGCGATCTACGCGCTGGCCCGGCGCGGCGGCCTCCAGGGCGCCCGGCTGGTGCTGGTCGGCATCGGCACCGCCGCGATCCTCACCGGCGTCAACGGCTACCTGCTGACCCGCGCCCAACTCATGGACGCCGCGCGCGCGGTGCTCTGGCTCACCGGCAGCCTCGACGGCCGCGGCTGGGACCAGGCCCGACCGCTGGCGATCGCCCTCGCGGTGCTGCTCCCGGTGGTGCTCATCGGCTGCGGTCCCGGGCTGCGCGCCCTCGAACTCGGCGACGACGCGGCCGCCGGCCTCGGGGTGCGCCCCGAACGCCTGCGCCTCGCGCTGCTCGGCGCGGCCGTCCTGCTCGCCGCCCTCGCCGCGGCCGCCGCCGGACCGGTCAACTTCGTCGCACTGACGGCCCCTCAACTCGCCCGCCGGCTCACCGGCGCCCCCGGCCCCAACCTGGCCGCCTCTGCCTGCACCGGCGCCGCCCTGCTGGTCACCGCCGACTTCGCCGCTCAGCACCTGTTCGCCGACCGCCAACTGCCGGTCGGCGTGGTGACCGGCGTCCTCGGCGGCGGCTACCTGCTCTGGCTGCTCGCCGGGCAGCGCCGGGCGGGCCGGTTGTGAACGGGTGCGGGAAAGCGCTTTCTCGGGGGCGGCGGGCAAGCGCTTTCCCGTTGCTGTCGGGAAGCGCTTTCCCACCTGCCGCTGTCCGTCCCCCACTACCCGCCCCCGTCCTGAACGGAGCCGCCCCATGGCCCAGCCCGAGTCCCGTCTCGCCGGTCGTGCGCTGACCCTCGCGTACGAGAAGCGCGTCATCGCGGAGGGCCTGAGCGTCGACATCCCCGACCGCTCGTTCACCGTGGTGGTCGGGCCGAACGCCTGCGGCAAGTCCACCCTGCTGCGGGCGCTGTCGCGGACGCTGAAGCCGACGGCGGGCCAGGTGCTGCTGGACGGGCAGTCGATCGCCACGCTGCCGGCCAAGCAGGTGGCGCGGACGCTCGGGCTGCTGCCGCAGTCGTCGGTCGCGCCGGACGGCATCACCGTGACCGAACTGGTCTCCCGCGGGCGGTACCCGCACCAGGGAGTGCTGCGCCAGTGGTCGGCGGAGGACGAGCGGGTGGTCGCGGAGGCGATGGCCGACACCGGGGTCGCGGACCTGGCGGAGCGGTCGGTGGACGAGCTGTCCGGCGGCCAGCGGCAGCGGGTGTGGATCGCCATGGCGCTGGCCCAGCAGACCCCGCTGCTGCTGCTCGACGAGCCCACCACCTACCTGGACATCGCGCACCAGATCGAGGTCCTCGACCTCTGCGCCCGGCTGCACCGCGAACAGGGCCGCACCCTGGTCGCCGTGCTGCACGACCTCAACCAGGCCGCCCGCTACGCCACCCACCTCATCGCTCTGCGCGACGGCCGACTGGTCGCCGCCGGACCCCCGCAGGACGTGGTCACCGCCGAGCTGGTCGAGGAGGTGTTCCGCCTGCCGTGCCGGGTGATCCCCGACCCGGAGACCGGCACCCCGCTGGTCGTCCCGGCCGCCAACCGCCGGGCAACCGCCGGGAATTGAGGGTCATCGGAGCAGCGCCGCCACGGACTCCACGGTGTCGGCCTCGGCGGCGCCCTTGTCCTCCCGGTAGCGCAGCACCCGGGCGAAGCGCAGCGTCACCCCGTCCGGGTAGCGGCTGGAGCGCTGGACGCCGTCGAAGGCGATCTCCACCACCAGCTCGGGCCGCACCACCACGCCCCACCGCTCCTCGCGGACCGCCAGCTCCCGCAGCCGCGCCGTCTGCCACTCCAGCAGGCTGTCGGTGAGGCCCTTGAACGTCTTGCCGAGCATCGCGAACGTCCCGTCCGGCCGCCGGGCCCCCAGGTGCAGGTTGGACAGCCGCCCGGTGCGGCGGCCGTGCCCCCATTCGGCGGCCAGCACCACCAGGTCGAGGGTGTGGACGGGCTTCACCTTCAGCCAGGACGAGCCGCGCCGGCCCGCGCTGTACGGCGCGTCCAGCGACTTCACCACCACCCCTTCGTGCCGGTGCTCGTCGGTCGCCGCACGGGTGAACTCGCGGGCCAGCCGCCGCTGTTCGGGATCGGACGGGTCGTCCACCCGAAGCTGCCGGACCCGGGCGGACTCCGGTGCCAGGGCGGCCAGTTCGGTGTGGCGTTCGGCGGCGGGGGCGTCCAGCAGATCCCGGTCGCCGGTCAGCAGCAGATCGAAGAAGACGGCGGACAGCGGGAGTTCGCCGGTTCCGCCGGTTCCGCCGGTCCCGCCGGTCCCGCCGGTCACGCCGGTCTCGGCGTGCGAGCCGACCCGGCCGGAGGTCTGCTGGAACGGTCGCGGCAGTCCTCGCTCGTCCAGGGCCAGCACCTCGCCGTCCAGCACCAGCCGCCGCTGCGGCAACTCCCGTACCCGCGCCACCACTTCCGGAAGTCGGTCGGTGATCTCGGCGAGCGTGCGGGTGTAGACGCGCACCTCGTCGCCGTTCCGGTGCACCTGGATGCGGATGCCGTCCAGCTTCTCCTCGACCACGCACGGGCCGAGCCGGTCCAGGGCCTCGTCCACGTCTTTCGCGCTCTGCGCCAGCATCGGCTGCACCGGGCGGCCGACGGTCAGCCGGTAGGCGTCCAGCGCGGCCGGGCCGCGGGTGATCAACTGTCCGGCCAGCGGGCCGAGTTCGCCCGACAGCATGAGTGCCCGCCGGACCGCGTCGGCCGGTGCGCCGACGGCTGCCGCCAGGCCCTCCACCGCCAACGCGTCCAACGCGCCCTGGCGCAGCTCGCCGGAGAGCAGGCCGAGCAGGAAGTGCTGCTCCTGCTCGGTGGCCAGTGCCATCAACTCGCCCACCTGGCGCTTGCGTTCATGCTGCGAACCGGGCCCGGCGAGGGCTGCGAGCGCGGACAGTCGGCGGTCCAGCTCCAGCACTCCGAGGGTCGCCCCGGCGGCGGGCGCGGGCCGCTCGCGCAGCGTCTGCCACCCCACCCCGACCTTCCGCTGCGGCAGCCGCCCGGCCAGGTACGCCACCACCACCGGCGCCTCCTCGGCCGAGACCCGTCCGAACAGCTCCGCCAGCACCCGCACCTTCTCGGACCGCGCCGCCGTCCCCGCCAGCCGCGCCGACGCCCCGGCCACCTCCGCCACCAGCATCCCGACCACCCTCCACCGCACCGGCCCCGTCCCCACCGTACGAGCCGGGACACGAGACCCGCCGCCCGAAAGGTGACCGTTCCGGGCGGTTCCGCCGGATACTGGCGGTATGCGCCTGAATGCGGAGAACCCTGAGTATCCCGAGGACGACGACGAGTCGACGCCGACCGTGTTGGAGGGTGTCGAGGAGGAGCGGGAGGCGGTGGAGCCGGAGGTGGACGACCTGGAGGTGTTGCGGCGGCAGCGCGAGCTGGGGGCGGCGCCGGCGGACGAGGGGGACGCGGTGGAGCAGATCCGGGAGGTCGGGGTGGGGGACGAGGACCACCGGGCGGACTGAGGTCAGATCGCCCGGCGGCGCTGGAGCCAGGCGAACGCGGCCCAGCCCGGCAGCAGCGGCAGGACGAACGTGAGCAGCCGGTACAGCAGCACCGCGGCGAGCGCGGTGCCCTTGTCCATGCCCCCGGTCATCACCAGCATTCCGGAGAGCAGCCCCTCCACCGCGCCGACCGCGCCCGGGGTCGGCGCGACGTTGCCGACCGCGTTGCCGGTCAGGAAGCTGACCGCGACCGCGTTGAACCCCGGGTACTGGCCGACCGCGCGGGTGCAGCAGTACAGGCTCAGCACGAAGCACATCGACACCAGCAGCTGCCCGGCCACGCCGAGGGCGAGCTTGCCGGGCTGCTGGGCCAGGTCGAGCAGGCGCGGCAGCACCTCGGCGCGCAGCGGCCGCAGCAGCGTCTGGGCGCGCCGCCGCAGCGAGGGCACCGCGGCCACCGACACCGCGACGACGGCCACGCCGATCGCGCCCAGCAGCAGCACCAGGCCGCTCGGGAAACTGGAGTTCTCGGCGCCCAGCGGCCCCTTGTCGGTGCCGACCAGCGCGGTGAACACGGCGAGCTGCAGCATGTGCAGCACCAGGCCGAACAGCTGGGTGGCGCCGATGCTGGACAGCGCCTGCGCGGTGGGGATGCCCGCGCACTGCAGGTACCGGGTGTTCAGGGCGAGGCCGCCGAGGCCGCCCGGGGAGACCAGCTTGACGAAGGAACCGGCGGTCTGGGCGGCCAGGGTGGCCCGGAACGACAGCTTCTCCGGGACGAAGCCGCTGAACGCGAAGGTGGCGACCGGGTAGCTGACCGCGGCGAAGAACGCCGCGGCGGCCAGCCACAGCGGGTCGGCATCGGCGACCAGCGTGACCGGGTTCTTGTCCATCCCGAACAGGAACTGGAGCAGCAGGAACGCGGCGGCGATCCCGGCGACCACGGTGAGGACGGTACGCGGGCGCAGCCGCTCCAGCCGGACGGGTTCGGTGGCGGCCTGCGGCATCTGCCGCTGCACCTCGGCGCGCAGCTCGCAGGCCAGCTTCTTGTGGCGGGCTAGCGCGGCGCGGGTGTCGCGGGCCAGCGCGATCGGCTGCAGCAGCGGCAGCGCCGCGCCGACCGGGCCCTGCCCGAGCACCTCGATCGCGGCCCGCACCGCCCGCTCGGGCCCGGCGTGGACGGCGAGGACGGCGAGCATCCCGGCGACGTCCAGCCGCAGCAGCAGGTCGCCGGCCGCGATCTCGCCGCGGGCCAGCCCGACCAGGTGGACCCGGCCCTCCGCGTCCAGCAGCACGGTCTGCGGGGAGAGCGAGCGGTGTGCGATCCGGCGGCGTTGCAGCAGCGCCAGCTGCTGCCAGGCGTCGCGGAGTTCCGCGTCGGTCGGCGTGATCTCGGGGACGCCGTCCGGCTCCGCCGAGTCGGTCGGCGGGGTGCATTCGGCGAAGAGCTCGGCGAACGGCCGGGCGTCGATCCGGTGGTAGGCGACCAGCGCGGCGTCCGGGCTCAGCTCGACGGCGGCGACGGGCGTCCGGGTGCGCGCGCCCGCGGCCGTGGCGGCGTGGCCCAGCAGGGTCTGGTGCTCCAGCCCGGCGCGCAGCGGGCGCAGGCCGAGCGGACGGGGCGCGGTGCGCAGCCGCAGCGCCAGCCACAGGTGGCCGAGCAGCCCGCTGGCCTGGACGTGCCGGTCGAGCAGGTGGACGTCCAGGTCGGGGCGGCCGTCGTGCTGGGTGACCAGGTAGCGGCTCGACCCGACCGCGAGCACCGCGTCGGGGCGCACCCCGCAGGCGGCCAGCGCGGCGCCGATCTGGCCCTCGGTGGGCGTGCCGACGGGCTCGCCGACGGCGTACCGGGTGGCGTGCGCGGTGGTCCAGCCGAGCAGCAGCGACAGCACCAGCGACAGCGGGGTGGCGTACCCGGTGATCAGCCCCGACAGGCCGGACAGCGTCAGGGTGACCGCCAGCGCACTGCGCCAGCGGCGCATGCCGGCCGTGCCGATCGCGGTCATGAACGCCACCACCGGCGCGAGGTGTCCGTACACCGGGTCGGTCCGGCCGGCGCCGCCGGGCAGCGCGTGGGTGAGCGTGGTCAGGTCGCCGGCCAGCAGGTCCAGGCCGAGCGAGAGGCCGTACGCGAGGACGGCGGCGAGGACGCCGTCGGCGACCCGGCGGCCGTCGGCGCGCAGAAGCCGGTCGACGGCGTAGCCCAGCGGCACCAGCAGCAGTGCGCCGCCGCAGAGCGCCGCCGCGAGCTGGACGGGCGGCCAGGGCAGCAGATCGGCGAAGCGCGACACGTCGGTGTCCAGGCCCAGCGCGGAGGAGCGGGCATAGCCCGCCAGCAGCAGCACCAGGGCGATCCAGCACAGTCCGGAGAGCAGGCGGATGAGGGCGGCCGGGTGTCGGACCCGGTCCGCGAGCCCGCTGCGCGGGGCGGATGGTGCGGTGCGCTGTTCCTTGGATTCGTCGGCTTGTATCACCGTGGCCACGCGGCATGGTCCCACACCGCGAGGGTCCTGAGCTGGCCTTTCGGTAAAGGGAGTTCGAGGCGTTGTCATGGATACGGGCTGATAATGGGCATATCGGGCCGATCGGGTCGGAGACGGCCGAGAAGGTCCGACGGAGGCCGAGGAAGGTTCCAGGAAGGTCTTGGGAAGGCCGAGGAAGGCCTGAGGAAGGCCGTGGAAGGGAGGTCGGCGATGACCAAGCGATCGACCGACACGACGAGCAGGCTCCGCAGGGGCAGCGAGCAGGTGCTGGAGCACCGCACCATGGAAACCGATCCGGCGCCCCTCGCGCCGCAGCTGCACACGGACACCGCGCGCGCCGCCGACACCGGCGGCTACCCCGGCGACGTCGAGTTCAGCCACGGCGGGCGCCGGACACCGGAGGCGGCCGGCCCGGCCGACGGGCCCGCCGCCCACACCGAACTGCCCGGCCACCGGCACCGCGGCGCGGAACGGCATTCGGAGCACTGAACCCCCGGCGGGGGTGAGAGAGTTGGCGCCGCAAGCTGCCACCCCCGCCGAAGGAGTCCCATGGCCGACGCCCCCGAGTTCGCCTCCCGCGAGGACTGGCTGAACTCCCTGCACCGCGTGTTCGCCGCCGCGGGCTGCCTGATCACCGACCCCGAGGGACGCGTCCTCGTCGTCAAGGCCGGCTACCGGGACAACTGGCAGTTCGTCGGCGGCACCGTCGACCTCGGCGAGAACGCGCAGCAGTGCGCCACCCGCGAGCTCCACGAGGAGACCGGGCTGCACCGCGAGGCGGGCGACCTGCTGGTCGTGGCCTGGACCCACCCCAGCGGCGAACTCGGCCATCCGGCCTGCCACTTCCTGTTCGACCTGGGCGTCTTCCCGGCCGAGACCCCGATCGTCCTGCCGGAGGGCGAGCTCGACGCGTACCGGTGGGCGACCGTCCCCGAGGCGCTGGCCCTGCTCGGACCGGCCCGGGCACTCCGCCTCGAAGCGGGACTCGCTGCGCGGGCGGACGGGCGGGCGCGGGTGGTGACGGCGCCGAACTCCGGCTTCTGACCCGAGCAGGTGGGCGGGAAGGCGCCCCGGCTTTCCCGCCCGCCTGCGTTTCGCGCTCCCCTTTCCCGCCCGCCTGCGTTTCGCGCCCCCCCAGGGCCGGACAGGCCCTAAACCTTGCGCCAGACGTACGCCGCCGAGACCGGTCGGCCGCGGTGGCGGGACCACTTGGGCTTGAGGGCGATCCACTCGTCGCCGACGGTCTGTTCGCGCATCTCGGCGAGTTGCCAGTTCGCGGCGAGGCCGGCGGTGAGGTGGTCGCTGACCAGGTGGACGTGGGTGGTGATGGCGACGGGGCCGTCGGGGCCGTCGTAGTGGGTGGGCATGCCGGCGGACATGATGAAGGCGGGGTGGAGGCCGACCAGGACGAAGAGGCCGCCGGGGCGGACCAGGCGGTGGGCCTCGCGGTAGAGCGGGGCGAGGTCGGCGAGGTGCTCGTCGACGAGGGAGCAGGCGGCGAGGTCGTACGCGGCGGTGGGCAGCCGGGTGGCGGCGAGGTCGGCCTCGGTGAGGCTGCGGTGGGCGCCGCGGTCGCGGGCGCGGTGCAGCATCTCGGGCGTGAGGTCGACGCCGTCGATCGCGCCGACGCCGCGGTCGCGCAGCCAGGCGCCGGTGCGGCCGGTGCCGCAGCCGAGGTCGACGGCGGTGCGGGCGTCGGGCCAGACGGGGACGGTGAGTCGGGCGAGGACGTCGACGTCCATCGCGTCCTGGACGGTCTGCTCGTAGCTGTCGACCCAGCCGGCGTAGCCGGTGCGGACGTCGACGGTCGGGTAGCCGCGGGTGTCGAACAGGGCGAAATCCACCATGCGGCGCAGTATGGTTCGCGCCCGGCGGGGGCGCGAACCATTTAACGGATCGTCAGTTCGCCCGGAGCAGCCGGGTTCGGACGGCGGCGACGTCCGCGGCGGGCAGCCACTGCGGGGCGTCGAATTCGGCGAGCACCGCGTGCAGCGCGCCCTCGGCGGTGGTGCCGGCGTCGGCGAGGACGCGGGCGATGCCGGCTTCCTCGTCGGGGCGGTCGAGGAGGGTCCACAGCGGGCGCAGGTTCGGCGCGGACTGCAGGTAGTCCTCGGTGATCGCGGCGGGTTCGACCTCGGCGAGGGCGAGCAGGACGAGCGCGGCCAGGCCGGTGCGGTCGCGGCCGGCGCCGCAGTGCACGACGATCGCGCCGTCCCGGGCGTGGGCGACGGCGGCGACCAGGCGGGAGACGGCGTCGCGGCAGTGGTCGAGGTAGGGGCGGAAGGACAGCGGGGTGCCGTCGAGGGCGCCGAAACGGGCCCACCAGTCGGGGCCGGCCAGCGCGTCCAGCGGGACGCGGACCAGGTCGACGGTGTCGGGGGTGGGCAGCAGCGGCCGGTACTCGACCTGGTCGCGCAGGTCGATGACGGTCCGCACGCCGTAGTGGAGCAGGGCGTTCTGGCCTTCGGCGGTGAGCCGGTCGAGGTTGTCGGCGCGGACGATCGCGCCGGTGCGGGTGCGCCGGCCGTCGCGGGTGGGCAGGCCGCCCAGGTCACGGACGTTCAGGCAGCCGTCCCAGTCGAGCTGTCGCTGCTCGTGCGACAGTGCTGTGCCGGACGCGGTGGCGGTCCCCGTCATGTGCTTCCCCCCGGAGGTGCTGCTCAGTGCCGGCGCGTTGCTGTGCCGGTACTGACTGGGACTCAGTCCGCTCCGTCGTGGTTCCCGGCGGGGAACTCCCAGAGCGGGCGGCCTAGGGTGTCGAGCACCCGGACCAGCCCGAAGCGCCGGTCGCGGGCGGACAGGAAGCCGCGGGCGGCGCCGGCCAGGACCTGCTGGGCGGCCGGGTCGTGGCGGCTCCACGCGCCGTGCAACTCAAGGACACCGTCGGCGAGTTCGGCGCGCTGGATGCGGGCGACGCCGGCGATCGCGAGGGCGTTGTTGACGCCGTCGAGGGCGGCGGGGAGCAGGTAGGGCCCGCGGTCGTCGGGGCGCAGCCGGCGGCGCAGTTCGGGCAGCGCGTAGCCGCGGACGGCGGCCACCGAGTCCTCGACGGCGACCAGCCAGCGCGGGCCGGGCGCGACCTCCCACCAGACCTCGCCGCCGACCGGCATCACCTCGCCGATCGGGGCGTGCCAACGTTCAAGACCGGTGAGCGTGTTGGCGTCCGGGCGGATGCTCCTCCGGTCCCACGCGGCCTTGTCGGTGACGGACAGGTTGACGGTGTAGCGCACCCGCCCGTCCGTGTGCGCCGCCTGGACGCCGAGCACCGCCCACCGGTCGTCGTCGGGCAGCGAGAACGAGTGCCGCCAGCCCCGGAAGCCGAGGGCGCGCAGGGCGGGCGCGAAGTGCTCGCGGATTCCCGTCGTGTACAGCTCCTGGGCGGTGCTCATGGCGTCTCCCGGTGTCTTTCGTGGCGGTGCGGCGGCGGGCGGGCGGCCGCCGCGCTCCGGATCGGGACGGAATGTCCCTCTTTTGCACGATATGTCCTGAGAGTGGGGTGCGACCGTGGGCGAACGACAGCGCCCGACGGGACGAAGGTCGGGCCGGTCCGGGTCCTTGGTCCCGAAGCTGACGGCCCGTCGGCCTGCACCGCCCGCGCACCCGGCGGCACCCGGCCCCACACGGGGCCGCCACCGCTCCGTCACCGCCCGTGCCGCGCCCCGCGGCTGGGCCGGGGCACCCGGATGGCGCATCATGTGGCGGGTGCACAGTGCTGAACATCACGGGGCGGACGACGGCGCCCGGCGCGGCCGTCCGGACGCACCGGACCGCCCGGCGGGCCGACGGGCCGATCTCGGCGCGGCCGTCCGGGCCGCCCAGGACGGTGACGAGGAGGCGTTCCGGGTCCTGTTCCGGGCCGTCCAGCCCGGGCTGCTGCGCTACCTGCGGGTGCTGGTCGGCGGCAGGGCCGAGGACGCCGAGGACATCGCGTCCGAGGCGTGGCTGCAGATCGCCCGTGACCTGCCGGGATTCCGCGGCGACGCGGACGGCTTCCGCGGCTGGGCCGTGACCGTCGCCCGGAACCGGGCGATGGACCACCTGCGCCGGGTGCGCCGCCGCCCGGTCGCCGACCTGCCGGTGGAGTACCTGGCCGAGCTGGCCGCCGCCGAGGACACCGCGGGCCAGGCGATGGCCACCGTCGCGACCTCCGACGCGCTCGCGCTGATCGCCTCGCTGCCGCCCGACCAGGCCGAGGCGGTGCTGCTGCGGGTGGTGCTCGGACTGGACGCGGAGAGCGCCGCGAAGGTGCTGGGCAAGCGGGCCGGCAGCGTCCGGATGGCCGCGCACCGGGGGCTGCGGCGGCTCGCCAGGACCCTTGACCAGACCGGGGGAGCGGCCGCCGGGGTACCCGGCCGGGCGGCCGGGAAAAAAACTTCCGCGCAAGGTGTGACACCGGCGCAGGTGCCGACGCTGAGGGATATGAGATGAGCACCAACCGATCCCGCCGGATCGATCGCACCACCGCGGAGCAGCTGCTCGGCGGTGCGACGGTCGACCCGGTGGCCGGTCAGGACCCCTCCGCCGGGCAGCAGCCCGCGCCGGGGCGGCCCGAGCTCGCCGCCCTGCTCGCCGCTGCCGCGGCGGCCGGGGCGACAGGCGACGGCCCGCTGCCCGGTGAAGAGGGAGCGATGGCCGCGTTCCGGCAGGCTCGTCGCCAGCCGGCCCCCAGTCAGCACCGGAGACGAAAGATGGCGGACACCGCGCTCGCGCGGGCCCTCAGCGCGAAGGCCATGGCCGTCGCGCTGGGCGTGACCGCCGTCGGCGGGGTCGCCGTCGCCGCCGGGACGGGCCGGCTGCCCGAGGTCCTGGGCGGTCCCGCCCCGGCCCCGCCGGCCGTCAAGGCCGCGCCCGCGTCGCCCTCGGGCACGCCCGACGCACCCGTGACGGGCGCCGCCCCGCCGAGCCGCACCGCGAAGCCGTCCACCGCCGCCACCCGTCCGGGCGGGGCGTCCGGCCGGCCCTCCGACCCGCCGTCCACCCAGCCCGGGCAGCCGCCCGACCTGGCCGCGCTGTGCCGCGGTTTCGCGGCGCGAGTCTCGGCCGGCGTCAAGCCGAAGGAGGCCGCCGCCGATTCGGCGCTGGCCGACCTGCTGCGGGCGGCCGGCGCCCCGGAGCGGGTGACCGGGTACTGCGCGCAGCTCACCCGCGGCGACGCCCAGAGCGGCGGCCAGAACGGCGACGGCGACGGCCGAGGCCGTCCGCAGGCCGGGCCGTCCGCGTCCAGCAGCGCCTCGCCGTCGGCGTCCTGGCCGGGGCGGCCGGGGCGCGGCAACCAGCAGTCCAGGGGCGGGGGCGACGACCAGGACTGACACCGACTCCGGTCGGGCGGTGGGCACTCCCCCCGGGTCCACCGCCCGACCGGCCCCGACTCCGGGACGGTCGACGGGTTCCCCTGTGCCCGCCGGCCGGCCCGGACCGACCTCCGGACGGGCGCACGGCTCCCCCGGGCCCTGCCCGTCCGGACACTGCTCCGGTCGGCCCATGGACTCCCCCGGGTCCGCGGCCGTCCGGAACCGCTCCGGACGGACGGCTGAACTCCCCCGGGTCCACCGTCCGTCCGGGGCCCACCCCGGCGTCCTGCCCGAAGACCTCTGGAGTCCCCGGTGACCGACCTGACGCACCGCCAGGCGAGCTGGCGATGAGCTTCCCGCGTACCTCGCCGCGCGTCGAACGCGCCGCCCGACGGGCCCAGCAAGGCTCGCCGGGGACCGTCCGCGCCCTGCTGTCCGCGGCGCTGGCGGCCCTGCTCGCCGCCCTGCTGGTGCAGCGCCCGTAGGGGGCCGGTGCCGCGCCCGCTATGGTTCACGGGTGCCCGACCGAGGTGAGGGGAGTATCCGATGATCGGACGCGCGATGAACGGGCGTTACGAGCTCGGCGAGATACTCGGCGTCGGCGGAATGGCCACCGTCTACCGGGCCCTCGACCACCAGTTGGGCCGCCCGGTCGCGGTGAAGGTGCTCAACGGCGGCCTCGCCGACGACCCCCGGTTCGCCGAGCGGTTCGCCCGCGAGGCCCGGCTGGCCGCCCTGCTGTCGCACCCGCGGATCGTCACGGTCTTCGACTCCGGCCTCGACCAGGGCTCCCCGTACCTGGTGATGGAGCTGGTGCACGGCGACACCCTGGGCCGGCTGATCGCCGACCAGGGCACCCTGCCGGTGGAGCGCGCCGTCGGCATCGCCGCCGCCGTCCTGGACGCGCTGTCCGCCGCGCACGCCCAGGGCCTGGTGCACCGCGACATCAAGCCCGGCAACATCATGATCACCCACGACGGCGGGGTGAAGGTGGTGGACTTCGGCATCGCCCGGGTCGGCTCCTCCTCCGGCCAGCAGCTCACCCAGGCCGCCTCGGTGGTCGGCACCGCCGCCTACCTCTCCCCGGAACAGGCCACCGCCGGGGAGGTCGACGCCCGCGCCGACCTGTACGCCGTCGGCTGCGTGCTGTTCGAAATGCTCACCGGCGCACCGCCGTTCACCGCCGACACCCCCGTCGCGATCGCCTTCAAGCACGTCACCGAGTACCCGGTGCCGCCCGCCGCCGTCCGCCCGGACGTGCCGCCCGCGCTGGACGCCGCGATCATGCGCCTGCTCGCCAAGCACGCTGCCGAGCGCCCCGCCGACGCGAACGCCGCCGCCGCCGAACTGCTCGCCGCCGTCCCGGCCGCCCCCGCCGACCGCACCGCCGTGCTGCTCGCCGCCGCCACCCAGGTGCTGCCGCCCGTCCCCGCGACCATGGCGCCGCCGCCCCCGCAGCAGCCGCCCTGGACCGAGCAGCACCGCACCTCGGTGCTCCCGCCGATGCCGATGCCGATGCCCGCCCGTCGGCAGGACGAGGAGCCCGCGCCCCGGCGCGGCCGCAACCCGCTGGTGTACGCGGGCGTCGGCGCCGCGGTGTTCGCCTGCGTGGCCGGCATCGCGGCGTTCTCGCTCAGCGGCGGCGGCAACGACCCCGCCACGAACGCCCAGCCGGCGGCCGGCGCGCCGTCCGTCACGAGCAGCGGCAGCGCCCCCGCCGCCTCCCCGTCCCCCAGCGCCTCGGCCCGCCCCAGCTCCTCGCCGAAGCCGTCCGCCACCCCGAAGACCACCGTGGTCGCCCAGCTCGCCCAACTGCGCGCCGACATCGCCCAGACCGCCTTCACCCGCGAGGGCGACCGCCAGGACGCCCTGACCAGCCTCCTCGACCAGGCCGCCCAGGACGTCAACGACCACCGCGCCGACGACGCCGAGGGCGCCCTCAAGGACGCCCAGCGGCTGCTCCGCGACCTCCAGAAGCGCAAGGCCGTCGACCCTCCCACGCTGGGCAACTGGACGAACCGCCTGAACGCCGCGCTCGCCGCCGTGCACGCACAGGCCCAGCGGGACTAGCCCCCGCCGCGGGCCCGGCTGATCGTCCGGGTCCTCACCTGGCGGCTCAGCGCCGTCACACCCGTGGTCAGGAACACCACGGTGTACAGCACTTGGATCATCACCACGACCCGGGCCACCTGTCCGGACGGGTGGATGTCGCCGTAGCCGACGGTCGCCATGGTGATCACCGTGAAGTACAGCGCGTCGACCTTGGTGGTCAGGCCGACCAGTTCGCCCGGCTGCTTGGCCATCCCCAGGTACGCCGCAGAGAACACCACCAGCGCCCCGGACAGCAGCGTCAGGATCACCGGGACGGGCCGCCCCGGGTGGCCCAGCATCTGTCGCCGGGCCTCGCGCAGCAGGCCCGCCCCGACCAGTGTGAGGAGGGCGACGAAGGTCAGCCAGCTGACCAGCGGGTGGTGCGGCCCGAACCAGTCCAGCGGCACCACGAAGTAGGCCGTCAGCAGCAGCACCGGCCCGCCCAGCAGCGCGAGGTACATCCGGGCCAGTTCCTTCATGCCGGGTCGGCCTTCCCGTCACCGGAGGCGTCCGACGGTCCGTCGGCGATTCCCGACGGCTCGGCGGGCGGGGTGTCGAGGAACTCCAGCACCGCGAGGACGGCCAGCAGCACCACCGCGATCCAGAGCACCACCACCGCCGTCGGGTAGCCCCAGGTGAGCAGCACGATCGCGGCCACCACCACCGCGCCCCAGCCCAGCCAGGCCTTCCGCCGGTGCACGAAGCGGCCGACCGGGCCCAGCCGCATCCCGATCCGTTCGGCGGCCCGCCGGACCGCGCCCAGGCCCGCCTGCCACAGCTGCCGCACCCAGCCGGCCCGCCGCCCGGACCCGGTCAGCCAGGCGGCCAGCGCGATCACGATGCCCAGCGCCAGCAGCATCCGGACCGCAGCCCGCAGGTAGCGCACCAGGGTGTCGTAGATCGCCGCCGCGGCGGCCTGGTCGACGTCGGTGGGCAGCCTGTCCAGGTAGAGCGCCCGGAACACGGTCAGCCCGATGCCCAGCAGGCCCGCCGCGACGGCCATCGCGAGCGCCGTGGTGACGGTGGCCCGGCGGTGGCGCACGGCCAGCAGGATGCCGCCGACGGCGCAGAGCACCGCCAGCACCGGCACCCAGAACCCGGCCAGGTCGAGCAGCCGCAGCCCGGTCTGCGCCTTCTTCACCGTGTCCGACTGCACCAGGACGAAGTCGGTGTGCACCTCGGGGATCTTCGCCGCCAGCCCCACCCCGTTGGCCACCAGCCGGTCCTTCACCTGGGCGATCACCGGCGCCAGGTCCAGGCTGACGGTGTCGCCCTTGACCTGCACCGCGCCGCCGCCCTGCCCGGTCAGCACGTTGGTGAACGCGGCGTGCGCGTTGCGCAGGATGCCCTCCCAGATGCCCGCGAACGCGTCCGACTGGACGACGTTCAGCACCTGGCTGTGGACGAAGCCGCTCAGTCCGTCGGTCAGCGCCGGCCCGATCCTGCCGAGCGCCGCGTTCAGGGCCGGCCGGTCGGTCGGGGCGACCTCGTTCAGCAGGTCGGAGATCGGCAGCTGCTGCATGATCGCGTCCGTCGCCCGGTTGGCGACCGCGCCCTGCACGGCCGGGTCGGACGCCAGCGGCGCCATCGTCGACACGAACCGACCGGTGTCGGTGACCTGCGCCCGGCTCCAGGAGGCGACCACGGCCAACGGGGTGAGCACCGCGGCCAGCACGATCAGCACGGCGGCGAAGAACGACCGGACCCGATGGTGCCGGCGGGCCGGCTCCTGGGACTCCAGGTCGGCGACCCGGGCGCGCAGCGCCTCGAGTTCACGGTCGTCCGGGGATTCCGCCGTCATCGTTACCGTCCAGGTGAGCCGCCGTCAGGTGACTACCAGCAGATACCAGGACGGGGCGGCCAGCCACTCGGGTGCGACGACGGAGCCCCGGACCGCGACGGGGCGGTCCGGGGCTCCGGAAGACCTGCGACGACGGCCCGGGGGCCGACGGGGTGTCAGGCCGTGGTCGACTTCGGCGTCTCGGTGGCCTTGGTGACCACGGTCGGCTCGACGGCCTGACGGGGCTGCTCGGCCTGCGAGGCGGCGGTGCCGTTCTGCGCCTCGGCGGCGGGGGCGTCGTCCTCGCGCAGGGCCTTGGTCTCGGCCTTCAGGATGCGCATCGACTTGCCGAGGCCGCGGGCCATCTCGGGCAGCTTCTTCGAGCCGAACAGCAGGACCAGCACCACCACCATGATGGCGATGTGCCAGGGCTCAAGACCGTTACGGAACATCCCTGACCACCGGTCCTTTCGTGGAAGTTCTCGCTGTGACGTCTGGGCCGGGCGGGAAGCCCGACCCGGCCAGTATGCCTGGCCTTGTCGGCGAACGTATACACCCGTCGGCAAACAGCGGCCGAAATGCAGGTGATACGAGTCATGTGGTCTGTACCACCTGGGAGTTCTTTCCGGCGGGCTGCTGCACGGGGCGCAGGTGGCGCATCAGCAGGTGGGCGGCGAGGGCGGCGCCGAGCATCACCACGACTCCGACGACCGCGGCCAGGTGCATTCCGGCGGTGAAGGCGTCGCGGGCGGTGGAGAGCAGCTGCTCGGCGGTGTCGGCGGGCAGGTGGGCCGCGGTGGTGACGGCCCCGCCGAGGGTGTCGCGGGCAGCGTCGGGGGCGGAGCCGTCCATCCGGGACCGGTACACCGCGGCGCCGGCCGCGCCGAGCACCGCGATGCCGAGCGAGCTGCCGAGTTCCTGGGCGGTCTCGGAGGTGGCCCCGGCGGCGCCGGCCCGTTCGGCGGGGGCGGCGGAGAGCACCATCTCGCCGGTGATGGAGACGGTGCCGACCGCGCCGGCGGCGATGATCCCGGCGGCGGTGAGCGGCAGGGCCAGCGAGGAGCCGGGGGTGACGAAGGCCATCGCGGCGAAGCCGGCGGCACTGGCCAGGAACCCGGCGGTGAGCAGGACCGCGGGCCGCACCCGGCCGGCCAGCGCGCCGAACCCGCCGACCGCCGCGCCGACGCCGACGCTGGGCAGCAGCGCCCAGAGCGAGGCGGCGAGCGGCCCGTAGCCCTTGACCAGCTGCAGGTACTGCGAGGTGAAGAGGGTGAAGCCCATCATGGCGAACATCGCGATGGTGTTGACGGTGATCGCTCCGCTGTAGGTGCGGATCCGGAACAGCGACAGGTCGATCAGCGGGTGCGCGGCGGTGCGCAGCCGGACGGCGAGGCCGGCGCCGACCAGCAGGCCGGCGACCAGGACCAGCACGGGGCGGGTGCTCCAGCCGTCCACCGCGAGGGTCTTGATGCCGTAGACCACGGGCAGCACGGTGGCGACGGACAGGGCGGCGCCGAGCAGGTCGAAGCGGCCCCGCTGCGGGGCGCGGTACTCGGGCAGCAGGACCGGCGCGGCGGCCATCACCAGCAGCATCACGGGGACGGCGATCAGGAAGGCCGAGCCCCACCAGAAGTGCTCCAGCAGCACGCCGCCGATCACCGGTCCGAGGGTGGCGCCGGCCATCATGACGCCGCTCCACGCGCCGATCGCGGCCTGCCGCTGCTTGGGGTCGGGAAACATGTTGCGCACCAGGGCCAGGGTGGAGGGCCCGAAGACCGCTCCGGCGACGCCCAGCAGGGCCCGGGCGGCGATCAGCTGGTTCGCCCCGTCCGCCCAGGCGGCCACCAGCGAGGCCGCGGCGAAGGCGGCGGTGCCGCCGATCAGCAGCCGGCGCCGGCCGATCCGGTCGCCCAGCGCGCCCATCGGGATCAGCAGCCCGGCCAGCAGGAACGAGTACATGTCCATGATCCACAGCTGCTGGGTGCCGCTGGGTCGCAGGTCGGTGGCGATGAACGGGACGGCGAAGAACAGCACGCCCATGTCCGTGGCGAGGACGAGGGTCGGCAGCAGGAGGAGGGCGAGGCCCAGCCATTCGCGTCGGCCGGCGCGGCCGTGGTCGGTGGTCATGCCGAGGACTGTACGGACGTCTTGCACGGCTGTCTAGTACAAGCGTCTCAATCAAATGTTCCAGACGTTCGAGCAAGACAACTGTCTTGGACTGCCGTAGCATCGGCGCATGGGAAATCGCGAGGACCTGCTGGCCAGCGCCAAGCACTGCCTGTACGAGAAGGGCTACGGGCGCACCACCGCCCGGGACATCGCCAGCGGGGCGGGCGTCAGCCTGGCCGCGATCGGCTACCACTACGGCTCCAAGGACGCGCTGCTGATCCAGGCGCTGGTGGAGGCGATGGGGGAGTGGGGCGCCGCGGTCGGCACGGCGCTGGCCTCCTCGGCGGACATCGCCGACCCGAAGGAGCGGTTCGTCCGCTCCTGGGACGCCATGCGGGACAGCTTCGCCACGCACCGGGGGCTGTGGACGGTGCAGTTCGAGATCCTCGGGCAGCTGGAGAGCCTGCCGAGGCTGCGTGAGCAACTGGCCGAGGCGCAGAAGCTGGGCCGGCTCGGCCTGGCCGCGCTGTTCCAGGGGAAGGCCGAGCACGAGGACACCCCCGACGAGCTCGCCAAGGGCGTGTTCTACCAGTCGTTGCTGCTCGGCCAGGCCGCGCACTGGCTGATCGACCCGGACGGGGTGCCCGGCGGCGAGGACTACCTGCGGGCGATGTCGCTGGTGTCCGGCGAGGTGCTCGGCCGGCCCTGAGGGCCGGTCAGGCGGTGACGGCGGTGAGCAGCACCACCGCGTCGGTGTGGGCGAGCAGGCCGTGCCGCTCCTGCGGGATCGAGTGCAGCTCGCCCGCCGACGCGTCCTGCTGCCGGCCGGCCACGGTCAGCGCGACCCGGCCGCGCAGCACCTGGAGGCTGGCCGCGACCGGGGCGTTGTGCTCGTCCAGCGCCGCGCCGGCGCGCAGCGCGATCACGGTCTGCCGCAGCACGCCGTCGTGCAGCAGCAGGTGTGCGCTGCGGCCGTGCGGGCTGGCGGCGGCCTTGGCGGCGTGCTCCTCGGCCAGCGCGTTCAGGTCGATCCGGGCCGGCTGCTCGGTCATCGCGTTCTCCTCCGTCTCTCCCCGCGGCCCCCGGGCCCGACCCTAGGCAGGCTTCCGGAGTGTCGCGCGCTGGGCCACGCGCAGGGGTCAACGCGGGGTCCGTTCGGCGTGCGGGGCCCGGGGAGCGGCCCGATGGTGGACCCATGGCGACCAATCAGAAATTCATCGGCGGTTTCCAGGTGAACCGCGGCATGCTCACCGTCGGCGTGGCCCTCACCGGGCTCGGCGCCGTCGTCGGACTGACCGGGACGGCCCTGGTCTGCGTCGCCCTGGCGAACGCGGGCCGGGGCTGGTTCCAGCAGTTGGAGACCCACCCGGCCGCGCTCGCGCAGCGCACCATGCACCAGGCGAAGGCCGCGTCGGCGGCCGGACTGGAGGCCTGGCGCAGCAGCGCGAACTGATCGCGGACGACGACGGAGGCGGGCGCCCGGTCCGGGCGCCCGCCTCCGCGACGTGGTGGGTGCGCCTACAGCCCGAGCGACTTGGCGATGATGGTGCGCATGACCTCGCTGGTGCCGCCGTAGATCCGGAACACCCGGTTGTCGGTGTAGAGGCGGGCGATCGGGTACTCCAGGATGTAGCCGTAGCCGCCGTGCAGCTGGAGGCACTTGTCGATCACCTCGGAGGCCGACTCGGTGCAGAACAGCTTGGCCGCGGCGGCGTCCGCCACCGTCAGCTCGCCGTTCTGGTAGAGCTCCAGCGCCTGGTCGACCATGGCCTGCTGGGCGAGCACCTGGGCCTGGCAGTCGGCCAGCGAGAACTTGGTGTTCTGGAACTCGGCGACGGCCTTGCCGAACACCTTGCGGTCCTTGACGTACTGCACCGCGAACTGCACCGCCGCGGCCGCCGAGGCGTACGCGCCGACCGCGATCGCCAGGCGCTCCTGCACCAGGTTGTGGGTCAGGTAGGAGAACGCCTTCCCCTCCTCGCCGAGCAGGTTCTCCACCGGGACCTTCACATCGGTGAAGGACAGCTCGGCGGTGTCCGAGGTGCGCAGGCCGATCTTCTGCAGCTTGCGGCCGACCGCGTAGCCCTCGGAGGCGGTGTCCACGCACAGGATGGACAGGCCGGCCCGGCGGTCCGCCGGGTCGTGGGGGGCGGTGCGGCAGACCACCAGGACCAGGTCGGCCAGCACGCCGCCGGTGATGAAGGTCTTGGCGCCGTTGAGCACGTAGTGGGTGCCGTCGGCGGACAGCTTCGCGGTGGTGGCGATGCCGGCCAGGTCGGAGCCCGCGCCCGGCTCGGTCATCGCGATCGCGGTCATGATGTCACCCGAGACGAAGCCCGGCAGCCAGCGCTGCTTCTGCTCCTCGGTGGCGTACTCCATCAGGTACGGCAGCACCAGGCCGGTGTGCACGCCGGAGGAGCCGAAGGTGACGCCCGCGCGGGCGGTCTCCTCGTAGATCACGGCCTGGTACTTGAAGCCGGTCTCGCCCGCGCCGCCGTACTCCTCGGGGACCTCGATGCCGTGGACACCGAGCTCGCCCAGCTTGCGGTAGAAGTCCCGCGGCGGGTGGCCGGCCTCCTCCCAGCTCTCGTAGGCCGGGACGACCTCGTTCGCGATGAAGTCCCGGATGGTCTCCCGGAACGCCTCGTGGTCCTCGTTGTAGACGGTGCGGCGCACGGTGCGCTCCCTTCGGCGGCGGCTGGTCGCGCAGTCAAGTTAATCGCCGGTAGCTTGTGGTGTCCAGGGTCGGCGGCGGCCCGGACCTACCGCAAGTAATGCCGGGCGCGGGTGGTCTCCCTGCAAACTGGTCCGAATGTCGTACCGGTGTGGGCCGCCTGTTTCGCCGTGCCCGTAAATGGCCGGGGATTTCCGCGGGTTGGCGGGATCGTCGGTGATCACCCGTGCGCCGGGCCAAAGTTGACCGAGTATCGACAGAAAATCGGAAATCCGAAAACAGTGGTCGCCTGATTGTCGTACTGGCACACTGAGGCCTCATGGCTGATGGTCTTCCCCCCGCTTCCGGCGCCGACGGAAGTGGCGTCGAATTTCCCGCGTCCGAGAAGTCGGAGAATCTCCGCACCACGGAGGTCGACCTCGGCGGCCTGGTGGGCGTGCTCGCCACGCACCTCTACTCGACGCCACTGGTGGCGCTGCGCGAACTCGTGCAGAACGCCCACGACTCGCACACCCGGCGCAGGCTGGAGGACCCGGAGGGCGCCTACCGGCCGCTGATCCGGGTGACCGGCGACCCGGCGGCCCGGACGGTGGCGATCGAGGACAACGGGGCGGGGCTGACCGAACCGGAGATCCACGCCTACCTGGCCACCGTCGGCACCGGCTACACCCGGATGCTGCGCGACCTGACGGGCAACCAGGAACTCATCGGCGCGTTCGGACTGGGCTTCCTGTCGGCCTTCTCGGTCGCCGAGGAAGTCACCGTCACCACCGCCTCGCACCGCGAACCGCACCTCGCGCACACCTACCGCAGCCGCGGCGGCGAGCAGTACAGCGTGGAGCCCGCCGCGCCCCGCGCCGCCGCCGGCACCGTGGTGACGCTGCGGCTCAAGCCGGAGCACGCCCACCTCGCCGACGAGGAGGCGCTGCGCGAAGTCCTCGCCCGGTACTGCGTGCTGCTGCCCATCGACGTGTTCGTCGGCGACGACGACCGGCCCGTCAACAACGTCGTGGTGCCCTGGCGGCAGGACGTCACCGGCTCGCCCCACCTGCACCGGATGCGCTTCGCCACCGCGTTCGCCCGCAGCTTCGAACCACTGACGGCCTTCCCCGTGCAGCCCGCCGACGACCGCACCGACGCGGTCGGACTCCTCTGGGTGCAGGACGGCGGGACGTACGGCTCCAGCGACAACCGCGACCTCGCGGTCTACCTGCGCGGCATGCTGCTCGCCGACGACGCCCGCGACCTGCTGCCCAGCTGGGCCGGCTTCATCGGCGGCGTGGTCGAGTCCACCCGGCTCACCCCCACCGCCAGCCGCGAGGACCTGCAGCGCGACGAGCACTACCGGGCGCTCCAGCAGGCCCTCACCGACGCCATCGTCGACGGCCTGTACGAGACCGCCAGGCTGCACCCCGCCGCCTGGCGGCGGATCCTCACCCGGCACGGCCAGGAACTGCTCGGCGCCGCCCTCTGCGACGACCGGCTGTTCACCCTGCTCGCCGACGACGTCCCCGTCCCCACCTCGCAGGGCGAACTCACCGCCGGCGCCCTGCGCGCCGCCGGCTCCGGCGCCGTGCACGTCGCGCTCGGCAGCGGCGGCGGCTTCGAGGAGATGCTGTACCGCGCCATGCAGGTCCCGATCGCCCGCGGCGACCGGTACGCGGTGCTGCCGTTCCTGCGCCGCTACGCGCAGCTGCGGGACTGCCGGATCGTCGAGCTCGGCAGCGAGAGCGGCAACCGCGAACTGTTCCGCGCCCCCGACCTGCCGCTGCCCGCCGAACAGCACGCCTGGCTGAGCGCCGCGCTCACCGACGACGGCGAACAGCTCGTCCCCGCCCGGTTCGACCCGCCCGGGCTGCCGCTGGTGCTGGTCCCCGACCGCGAGGCCGAGCTCAAGGCCCGGATCGAGGACGACCGGGCCGACGCCCGGATCCCGTCCGCCGCGCTGCGCCTGGCCCGGGCGTTCACCGCGCGCACCGACGGCACCGTCAAGGCCCGGCTCTACCTCAACCTGGCCTCGCCCGCGGTGCACGACCTGCTGGCCGCCTACCGGGCCGGCCACACCGGGGCGGCCACCGCCGCCGCGCTGCTGCGCTCCCTGAAGGTGATCATGGCGGCGGCGTCCGGCTCGGCGGTCGGCGACCTGACCGCGGCCCTCGGCGGCGTCTCCACGGCGGTCGCCGCACTCACCGCCGCCGTCCCCGCCGACGGCCTGTCGGTGGTACCCGACACCATCTCCGCAGACACTCCGCAGGGGGACGAGGAACGATGACCACCGACATCTGGTCCTGGGTGCACGACACCCACCGCCAGCTCGCCGAGTCCGGACAGCACCGGCTCGCCGACGCGCTCGTCGAGATCGCCGGCCACGCCGTCGAGGGCCGCAACGAGCAACTCGACGCGATGTACCCCGAGGCGCTCGCCTCGGCCCGGGCGCTCGGCCTGCCCTGGGTGGAGGTCTTCCTGCGGCACTGGCGGCTGCAGAATCTGCTGAACAAGCGCTACCAGGGCGAGGCCGCGATGTCCGAGGCGGTGTCGCTGCTGGAGTTCGCGCACCGCGAGGAGACCGCCTCCTGCCCGCAGTCGGTGTGCGCCGTCCAGGACTTCACCATCTGCCACGCCAACATCGACGGCCCCGGCTACGTGCCCGAGCGGCTCGCCGTGCTGGAGGAGACCCTGGAGCGGGTCGAACCCGCCCGGGCCTGCTTCGACTGCCTGTCCCGGGAGTACGCCGACACCCTGGAGGACGACGGCCGCCCGGCCGACGCACTCACCCACCTCGACCGCGCGCAGACCCGGATCCGGGCGGCCGGCGAACAGGTCTCGCTCTCCTTCGCGCACAGCCGCGCCTCCGCCCTGCACCGCCTCGGCCGGCACCAGGACGCCCTGGACGCCTACGACACCGCCGAACACGCCTACGTCGCCGCCGGGAACCGGCTCGACGACGACGACCGCCGCAAGCTCGCCGTCGGCCGCGCCCTGCAGTTCGCCGCCCTCGGCCGCACCGGCCCCGCGCTCGAACTGCTGCCCGCTGCCGAAGAGGCCGACCGCTACCCCGACATCCGGCACCGCTGGACCGCCGCCGTCGAACTGCTCGTCGCCGCGGGCGAGTTCCCCAACGACGCCGCCCTCGGCGCCCGGCTGGCCGGCTGGGCCGGCGAACTCGACCTGGCCGGCTCCCACCGCCCCTGCCTGGTCCTGGCGCTGGCGGCCGGCCGGCTCGCCCTCGCCCGGGGCGCCCGCGAGGTCGCCCTGATCCTGGCCCGCACCGGCGAACGCAAGCTCGGCCAACTGCGCCGCACCGACGGCGTCGCCGAGCAGGTGGCCGCCCTGCGGGCCGCCGCCGAGGCCCTGCCGCACCCCGAACTGCCCGTCCCCGCCGACGAGTTGCCGCAGTGGCTGGCCGAGAACCGCCCCGAGCCGGAGACCGGCGCCGACCTGCTGGCCGCCGCCCTCGCCGCCGCCGACACCCCCGACACCGTCCTGGTGCTCAACCTGGCCGGCGCGCTCGGCACCCTCGGCCACGCCCGGGCCGTCACCGAACTGCTCTGGGCCCAGCTCGAACTGGACCCCGGCAGCGACTACCTGACCGGCATGCTCGGCGAACTGCTGATCGACGCCGAGGACGGCGACGGCGTCGACCGGCTCGCCGACCGGCTCTCCGCCGCCCCCGCCGACGCGCACTGGCTGCGCGCCCGCTGGGCCGCCGCCCAGGGCCGCTGGGCCGAGGTCGGCGAACAGTGCGCCGCCGTCCTCGCCCACGAGCCGGACGCGCTCAACACCCGCCGGCTGGCGGCGAGCGCCGCCACCCGCCGCGGCGACCACGCCGAGGCCCAGCGGCTCTACCAGGACCTGCTGGAACACGCCCTCGACCCCGCCGAGGCCGGCGAGGACGAGCAGCACCGCACCGTCCAGACCCCCGACCTGTGGCACCTGATCACCGCCGCCACCGCCAACCGAGACTGGCCGGCCGTCCGCGCCGCCGGCGCCCGGCTCGGCATCGAGTTCGACCAGGACAGCGGCCCGGTCGACGAGGAGTGGCAGCTGATCGAGATCCGCGCCCCGCGCCACAACGGCACCACCGTCGACCTCCCCGCACTGCGCACCGGCCCGGCCACCGCCCGGGTGCTGCCGGTGCTCGGCGACGACCACGACCTCAACCACGGCGACGTCGTGGTGTTCGCCCCCGCACTGCTCAACGACCACCCCGAGCCCGGCGAGGAGGAGAGCTGGCACCCGGTCTTCGAGCACCTCGCCCTGCTCGACCCGGCCGGCTTCACCACCTACTGGATCGACGGCTGCTGCCCCGACGACGACACCTGGTACGCCCTGCGCGGCGCCCTCCAGGAGGCCGGGTACGCGGTCTGGGCGTACAGCGGCGACCAGTACCGGATCACCGACCCGCACCACGAGGGCGAGACCCTCCCCGGCGTCTACGCCGCCCTCGGCGTCCCCCCGACCGCCTCCGCCAAGGAGGCCGACGCCCTCCTCACCGACCTCACCGCCGCCTGGCCCCACCCCCTCGCCTGGCCCGCCCTCGCCGAGGCCGCCGGCGCCGACCTGACCCGCCACCGCGAGACCATCGACGCCTACGACCTGTAGGCCGCGCCGCCGCCCGCGGTCCGGTGCTCCCCGGGCCGCGGGCCGCCCCGGCCGGCCGGGAGTTCCGGCGTCGTCGTTGCGGGCCCGCCGGGAGTGGGTACCCCTTGTTCGCTCCTCCGACGGGCATCAGGCAAGGTGGAGCCAGTAGGCAGCCCGACCGGGCGGCTGCCGGGGTGGCGGAGGAAGTGTCGTGTCCGAACGCGAGCCGGAGGGTGCACCTGCGCAGGAGGCGCCGCCCACCGAAGGGCTGCTCGGGCCGGATGTGCCGCCCATCGAACGGCCCGTCAGCGTTCCGCACGCGCCGGAGCCCGCGCAGACCGAGGGGCTGCTCGGGCACGGCCCGGCGGCCGAGGTCGCGGAGGCCGTCCGGGCCCGCAACCCGCTGGCCCAGGACACCCTCACGCCCGAGGAGTGGAACGCGGCCGGCTACACCCCCGCGTACGGCCTGGACCTGAACGAGCTGCACAAGGGCGCCCCCGGGGACGCGCCCTGGCCGGACCGGATGCGGACCCTGCTGCGCACTCCCATGGCCGAGCGTCCCGCGTTCGAGCGGAGCCCGCGCGAGCTGCACCCGTCCGCCGGGGCGCAGGCCCAGCGCAACGTGCCCCGGGTGCTCGACCTGTCGCTGCGGATCGGGGAGCTGCTGCTGGCCAGCGGCGAGGCCGCCGAGGACGTGGAGGCCGCGATGCTCGGCATCGCGCACGCGTACCGGCTGGACCACTGCGAACCGCAGGTCACCTTCACGCTGATCTCGATCTCCCACCAGCCGTCGCTGATCGACCCGCCGGTCACCGCGGACCGGGTGGTGCGCCGCCGCACCTCCGACTACACCCGGCTGGCCGCCGTGTACGAGCTGGTCGCCGACATCACCGCCGAGAAGGTCACGGTCAACGACGCCTACCGCCGGCTCGCCGGGATCCGCCGCAACCGGCACCCGTACCCGGCCTGGCTGCTGTCGCTGGCCACCGGGCTGCTGGCCGGCGCGGCGTCCTTCCTGGTCGGCGGGAGGATAGACGGCAAGGCCTGGCTGGTGTTCGGGGCGGCGTTCGTCGCGGCCGTGGTCGGCGACCGGCTGGCCTCGTTCATCGCCCGCCGCGGGCTGCCGGAGTTCTACCAGTTCGTGATCGCCGCGATGCCCGCCGCGCTCTGCGGCATCCTGCTCTCCTTCAACGAGCTGCACCTGCGCGGCTCGGTGGTGATCACCGGTGGACTGTTCGCGCTGCTGCCCGGACGGGCCATGGTCGCCGCCGTGCAGGACGGCCTGACCGGCTTCTACATCACCGCCGCGGCCCGGCTGCTGGAGGTGGTGTACCTGGTCGCGGGCATCGTCATCGGCGTGATGCTGGTGCTGTACATCGGCGTCAACTACAACGCCAAGCTGCGGCCCGACGAGTCCATCGGCGGCACCAACGCCTCCCCGCCGGTCCAGCTGATCGCCGCGATGGTGCTGGCGCTGGCCTTCGCGATGCTGCTGCAGACCGACCGGCGCTCGCTGCCGATGGTGGTGCTGAACGCCGGTATCGGCTGGTCCACGTACGGGGTGCTGGTCTACAACGCGGGGATCTCCGCGATCGTCGCGACCGGTCTGGCGGCCGGCCTGGTCGGCCTGTTCGGTCAGCTGCTGGCCCGCTACCAGGCGTCCTCCGCGCTGCCGTACGTGACCGCCGCGATGGGCCCGCTGATGCCCGGTTCGGCGCTGTACCTGGGCATGCTGGCATTCGCCCAGGGCCACGCCTCGAACGGGCTGGTGTCCGCCAGCCGGGCCGCGGCGCTGGCGATGGCGCTGGCCATCGGCGTCAACCTCGGCGGCGAGGTGGCCCGGCTGTTCCTGAAGAACCCGGGCGCCAGCGACCGGGACGCCCCGCACCTGCTCATCCCGCGCCGGGCCGCGAAGCGCACCCGCGGCTTCTGACCCGGCCCGGCCGCCCGTACCGAACCGAAGGCTCCACCCGATGCTCAGTGCCCTGCTCGACGGCTACCACCAGCACATCGTGGCGGCCCACAAGCAGCCGCTGTTCCTGCTGCTGGTCGGGTTCATCACCTCCTTCGTGTGCATCCGCTTCAGCACCCGGATGATCCGCGCCCAGGTCCGCTGGTGGCCCGGCAACATCACCCCCGGCGGGCTGCACATCCACCACATGGTGTTCGGCCTGGGCTTCCTGCTGCTCGGCGGCATCGGCGTGTTCGCCACCAACGGCGGCCACCCGTGGATCGACTGGTTCGGCCTGTCCTTCGGCATCGGCTGCGGCCTGGTGCTGGACGAGTTCGCGCTGATCCTGCACCTGGACGACGTGTACTGGAGCGAGCAGGGCCGCAAGTCGGTGGACGCGGTGATCCTCGGCATCCTGATCACCGCGCTGCTGCTCACCGGGTACGTGCCGCTCGGCCTGGTGCCCGGGCAGAGCACCCGGTGGGGGGTGGTCGGAGTGATCGCCGGCAATGCGGTGATGAGCGTGGTCGCGCTGCTCAAGGGCAAGGTGTGGACGGGGCTGCTCGGCATCATGGTGCCCGGCCTGTCCTGGATCGGCGCGGTCCGGCTGGCCCGCCCGTCCAGCCCGTGGGCGCGCTGGCGCTACGCGGACCGCCCCCGGCGGATGGCCCGGGCGAACCGGCGCGAGCGGCGGCTGCACGCCCGCACCGACCGGGCGCGCACCTGGCTGTTCGACCTGATCGCCGGAGCGCCCGACAAGGTGCCGGCCGGCCACCCCAAGGCGCACGCGGTGGCCGAGCGGATGGCCGCCCGGGCGCTGGCCCACCGCCACCCCGCGCTGCCGTCCGGCGGGCGGCGGGCCGTCGCCCCGCCCACCGACCCGGACCGCCGGGCCCGCGCCCAGCGCCGCCGCCGCACCGTCCGGGCCGGGCGGCCGCGCACCGCCGGGACGGGGAAGCCGCCGCAGCGGGCGCGCTGACAATCGGACATCTCACCCGGGTGGTCGCATTTCGATGGCGCTGACCCTCCGTCAGGTCTGAGAATCTGACGGTGCGTGACCGAATTGTCACGTGATGGGACAGTCGGCTCGATTCTTCGCCGGCTGTCGGAACGCGCCGAGGAAGGACCCGTCATGCCGCGCAGGCTCCTCCCCGCCCTCCTCCTCGCCGCTGCCGCCGGGCTCGCCCTGCTGCCCGCCGCGAGCGCCCCCGCCGCCCCTGTTCCCGCCGTCCGGCACGCGGCCGTCCGGCCCGCCGACGACCCGCCCGGCGACGAGGCGTACCCGTCCGCCGAGGAGGTCGCCCGGGCCAAGGCCGCCGCCGCCGCCAAGGCCGCCGCCGCCACCGACCTGGAGGCCCGGCTGGCCGCGGCCCGCACCGAACTCGACCGGGTCGGGCAGGCCGCCGAGCAGGCCGTCGAGGCGTACAACGGCGCCCTCGCCCGGCTCGCCAAGGCCCAGCAGGCGGCGAAGGCCGCCGCCGCCCGCTCCGCCGCCGCCGAGGCCGCCCGCGCCCGGGCCGCCGACCGGGCCGCGGGGCTGGCCGCCGAGATGTACCGGCAGGGCGGCGCGTCCCCGCAGCTCGCCGCGCTGGACGCCATGCTGGGCGCCCGCGGTCCCGGTGAACTGTCCGAGCAGGCCGCCGCGGTCGGCATCGCCGGCGCCCAGACCCGGCAGATCCTCGACGACGCCACCGGCACCGCGAAGGCCGCCGCCCGCGCCGCCGAGGCCGCCCGCGCCGCCGAGGCCGCCGCCCGCACCGCCGCCGACACCGTCCGCACCGCCAAGGACGCCGCCCAGCGGCGGCTCGCCGACCAGGAACGCCAGGTCGCCGAGATCGGCCGGCGCCAGGAGACCCTGCTCGCCGAACTCGCCGCCGCCCGCGACACCAGCGTCGACCTCGAACGCCAACGCCAGGACGCGTTGGAGGAGATCGCCCGCCGCCAGGCCGAGGAGGCCGCCCGCGCCGAGGCCGCCCGCGCCGCCGCCGAGGCCGCCCGGCACCACCCCGTCCCGGACCGCGACCAGCCCTGGTCCGCCGCGGACGCGGCCGCCGCCGTCGCGTTCGCCCGCTCCGTCATCGGCCTGCCGTACATCTGGGGCGGCGAAGGCCCGCAGGGCTACGACTGCTCGGGGCTGACCATGATGGCCTGGCGCAAGGGCGGCAAGAACCTCACCCACTTCGCCGCCGACCAGTACGCCGAGTCCACCCCCGTCAGCTACGACCGGCTCCGCCCCGGCGACCTGGTCTTCTGGACCAAAACCGGCCGCGCCGCCGACATCTACCACGTCGGCATCTACATCGGCGACGACCAGATGATCGAGGCCCCGCGCCCCGGCACCGCGATCAAGCAGGCCAGCCTCTGGATCATGGGCCGCCCCGACTTCTACGCCCGCCCCTGACGGGCACTGTCCAAGGTGCCGGACAGCATCCGGCGCACCGTCGGACGGGTGGCGCGGGCGGGCCGGAAAATTGGGTGACGGGGCCGGGGGGCCGCCGTACGGTGGCCGGATGGGCAATGACGCACAGCACCGCGCCGACCAGGGCATTGAGATCCGGCCGATCACCCGTGACGAACTCACCGTGTGGGACAGGGCGATCGCCCGGGGCTTCCTGCGGCCGCACGTCGCGGTCGCGAAGGAGTGGCGCGAGATCATCTTCGAACCGGGGCGGATGCAGGCGGCGTTCGACCACTCCGACCCGACGCCCGAGGGGCCGCGCTGCGTGGCCACCTTCCTCAGCTTCGACATCGGGCTGACCGTCCCCGGCGGCGCCCGGCTGGCGGTGGACGCGGTCACCGGTGTCACCGTCAACTCCACGCACCGCCGGCGCGGCCTGCTCAGCCGCATGATGCGCAACGACCTGGAGGCCGCCCGGGAGCGCGGGCTGCCCGCCGCGATCCTGATCGCCGCCGAGTACAACATCTACGGCCGTTTCGGCTTCGGCCCCGTTACCCGCGGCGGCGGCTGGCGGGTGGACGTGCTGCGCAGCGGCGGCCTGCGGGCCGGACTGCCCGTCCACGAGGGGCACCGGATCGACTTCGTCACCCTGGAGGAGGTCCGCAAGTACGGCCCCGAGCTGCACGAACGCTGGCAGGGCACGCAGCCCGGCGCGATCGGCCGCCCGGCGCGCTGGTGGCGGGTGCGCACCGGAGACCTCGACCTGCCCGGCTTCGACTGGAAGGAGGGCTTCACCGCCCTCCACCGCACCGCCGACGGCACCGTCACCGGCCTGATCAACTACACCGTCGACGAGAAGTTCGACGGCGCCTACCCGGACTGTCCGCTGAACGTCCGGGACTTCCTCGCGCTCGACCAGCAGACCGCCAACGCGCTGTGGAAGCTCGCGTTCTCCGTCGACTGGGTGCGTCACGTGGTCGTCCCCGAGCTGCGGCCCGACGACCCGCTGCCGCTGCTGCTGAACGACCCGCGCGGCGCCCGCCCGCACGAGGACGACTCCGACTTCACCTGGCTGCGCCTGCTCGACCTGCCCGCCGCGTTCGCCGCCCGCAGCTACCCGGCCGCCGGCCGCCTGGTGCTGGACGTCACCGACCCGCAGGGCTGGACGACCGGCCGCTGGGCGCTGGAGACCGCCGCCGACGGCACCGGCCGACTTGTCCCGACCGAGGACGCGGCCGATCTGGCACTCGGCGTCGGTGCGCTCGGCACCCTCTACCTGGGCGCCGAGACCGCCACCCGGCTCGCCGGCGCCGCACTCCTCACCGAACTCGCCCCGGGGGTCGCCGCCCGGGCGGACGAGCTGTTCCGCCCGACACGTGCCCCCTGGAACCCCGACAGCTTCTGACGGGCCCTCAGGAGGCGGGAGGCTGCTTGACGGCAGTCTTTCCGATGGTCGGCAGAATGAAATCCTGAATGAGCCCCTTGGCGTCCCGGACGATCGGTCGGAATATCCGATAGCGCGACAGATTGATCACCCGGGCCGCCATGGGAGTCGACCGACGGACGAACTCGCGGGTGCGCTCGGTGTCCTCGGTGCGGTCGAAGACCCAGTAGAGGACGACGACCATCAGGTGCAACCACAGGACGTCGGGCAGGAGTTCGACCAGCTCGGCGTCCAGTTTGGGAGCGAGCTCGGACCCTTGGAGGACGTCCCGGAACAGCTCCACCGCGGTGGCCCGGGCCGGGTGCGACTCGTTGGAGAACGGGCTGAGCGAACTGGTCGGATCGGCGGCCGTGCGGAAGAACTGCGCGGAGAACTCGTGGTACGGCGCGGCCGTGTCCAGCCAGGAGACCAGCGCGATCTCCAGCCGCTCGGAGAAGTCCTTGACGCCGGCCATCCGGGCGCGGGCGTCGGCGGCGTGGTCGTACGTCATCCGGTCGTAGAACCCCTGGATCAGGAATTCCTTCGCGGAGAAGTAGTAGTAGGCATTGCCGACCGAGACGCCCGCCTCGGCGGCGATCGCCCGCATCGTGGTCTTCTCGTAGCCGCGCTCCTGGAACATCCGCATCGCGGTCTCCAGGATCAGGGCCCGAGTGGCCTCGCTCTTGTCCGTCTTCGGCTGGGCCCGGCCGCCCGCGAGCTCGCCGGCGGGCGCAGCGCCGCCCGGCTCGTTCCGGTCGCCCGCGCTCTCCACGTCGCCCGACCCCACCGGGCCCCCTCGGGGCCGTTCCCGGTCGATTCCTGGCACCTTCGCCCCGCCTGCCGTTCGCTACGCCCCAGTTGTCTGTGGAGCCGAGTCACTGTGGAACCCGAGCCTAGCCCGGACCGGGACAACTCCGGACCGGGAGGGCGAAACGGCACTCGGCGGACGGCCCCGGTGCCCCCCGACACCGGGCGCGCCACCCCCCGCCCCGGCCTTCCGTCCGCCGTCGGGCGCGCGGACGGATCCCCTCCTCGACCGGGGCCCGACAATTTCGAACGCGTTCAAAACTGTTCGGGGGCGACTCTAGGGCACCGGCTGAACGCGTTCAACCCCCGGTGTGTGGAAGGCTGACGACATGCCCGCCACCCTGCGCGAAGGCGGCGCACCCGACGCCGCCGCCGTCGCCGCCCTGCTCACCGCCAGCCGTCGCAGCGCCTACGCCGGACTCGTCCCGGACGCGGCGCTCGCCGCCGACAGCTCACAGCAGATGCTGTGGGAACTGCGGTTGAGCGCGGACTACGGCCCGCCCGCCGACACCCCCACCCTGCTGCTCGCCGACGACCCCGACGGGACCCTGGCCGCCTTCGCCCACCTCGTCCCGGACGGCCCCGTCGTCCGCCTGGAACACCTGCACGTCCGCCCCGACCGCACCGGCCACGGCCTCGGCGCCCGCCTGCTCCACGCGGCACTCGCCCGCCACCCCGACCGGCCCGTCCGCCTCGACGTCCTGGCCGCGAACCGCCGCGCGATCGCCTTCTACGAACGCCACGGCGGCCGTCGGACCGGCCGCGGCACGGCGCACTTCCCGGACGGGACCGCGCTGCCGGAGTACGAGTACGGCTGGCGCTAGACGAGTAGTTCCGAAGTCAGTCAGTGGTCGTAGGCGATGAGTGAGCGGGTGACGGGTCGGCCGGTGGTGCGGTTGTGCCAGATCGCGCAGGTCATCGCCAGGAGTCGCTGGCCGACCCGGGCGCCGACGCCTTCGATGGTGCGCCCGCCGTGCTGTTCGAGGCCGAGTTGGCCTTTGAGGGTGTCGTTGACGGACTCGATCAGCTGACGGACGGACTTCAGCAGGTGTTCGCCGGGGCGTGGGGTGCTGGTCCGGTAGGACGGTCGCAGCAGTTGGGCGCCGTGCTGGTCGAGGAAGCGGTCGAGTTCGGCGGAGACGTAGCCCTTGTCGGCGAGGATCAGCAGGCCGGGCCGTTCGCGGACGAGGTCGGGTTCGGTCTCGATCAACGCGGCCAGCACCTCGCGTTCGTCGACTTTCGGGCCGGCCAGGGCCCAGGTGACGGGCAGTCCGGCCGGGGTGCACACGAGGTGGAGTTTCAGGCCCCAGAACCAGCGGGAGTGGGATCGGCTGTAGCCGTAGCCGGCCCATCCGGCGAGGTCGGAGCGTCGGACGGTGTCGCGGGAGCGGCCGCATTCGACCGGGGTGGAGTCGGTGATCCACACCGGGTCGGCCCACAGGTCGGTGGCCTTCGCGAGGTCGCGGACGGCCTGCTGGAGCAGGGGCCGGGCGGCACGCAGGCGCTTGTTGTAGGCCGGGCGCTGGGGCAGGTTCGGGAACATGCCGCGCAGGTGGGCGTGGGCGAATCGGATCCAGCGGGCCTCGGAGTGGTGGCCGAGCAGCACTTGGGCCACGGCCAGGCAGACGAGCTCGGAGTCCGTCAGCCGCGGCGGGCGGCCCAACCCCCGTGTTCGGGGCAGGTGATCGTCGATTTGCACGTAGAGTGCGGTCAGGAGGGTGTCCAGCTCTTCGGTCGTCACAACCCGAATGTTGGACACCCTTCCTGCATGCCCGGAGCAGAACCGGCAAACCCAACCGACTTCGGAACTACTCGTCTAGGAGGTGTGACAGCAGGCGGGCGCGAAACCAGGGGCGCTGGGGGTACCCCCAGCGCCCCTGGTGGTGCTGACCCCGCCTTTCGTCCCTCAGGACCTGCGGGCGGCCGGAAGGGCGGCGAGCAGGGCGACGACGGCCGCCACGAAGGGCAGGAGGTAGCCGGTGCCGGGGTCGGCGTGCTGGACGAGGGCGCCGCCGAGCGTCGCGCCGGTGGAGATGCCGACCAGGATCGCGGCGACGGCCAGCGCCATGGCCTCGTTCAGGCGGTGCGGGGGGAGGAGTTCCTGGACCAGCGTCATCCCGCTGATCATGGTCGGCGCGGTGCCCGAGCCCGCGGCCAGCAGCGCCGCGCCGAGGACCAGGACGCCCGCCCCGGACCGGCCGGCGGCCAGTGGGAGCAGCATCAGCGCGGCCATCGCGCCCGCCCCGAGCGCCAGCCGCACCGCGACCGGGCGTCGTGGGCGGATCGCGCCGAACGCCAGCCCCGAGGCGCAGGACCCGGCCGCGACCAGTGCCAGCAGCACGCCGCCGGCGGACTGCCGGCCGAGCGCGTCGGTGTAGGCGAGGGTGGTGACCTCCTGCGAGCCGAACAGCACGCCGGCCGCCAGGAACCCGGCCAGCAGGGCCGGGAAGCCCCGGGTGCCGATCAACGACCTTGCCGCGGAGGAGGGTTGGGCCGGTGCGGCGAGCGGCGGCTCGGTGCCGCGCTGGGCGGCGAACAGCAGGGTGCCGACGGTGCCCAGGGCCCAGGCGGCGAGCAGTCCGGCCTCGGGGGCGAGCGCCGTGCACAGGACCATGCCGAGGACCGGTCCGGCCATGAAGCACAGCTCGTCCAGGGACTGTTCGAGCGCGTTCGCCCGGTGCAGCACGGCGGCGTCGGCCCGGTGCAGGTGCGCCCAGCGGGCCCGGGCCATGCCGCCCAGGTTGGGGCTGCTGCCGGACAGCGCCCAGCACAGGAACAGCGTCCAGTCGGGCGCGCCGGTGCGGACGCACAGCAGCAGCGCGCCCGTCGGCAGCGCGGTGGCGAGGACGGCGGGGACGGCGACCCGGGCCTGCCCGAGCCGGTCGACCAGTCGGCCGAGCAGCGGCAGCAGCGCCGCCCCGGCCAGCACCCCGACCGCGGAGACCGCGCCGGCCAGCGCGTACGAGCCGCGGCGGTCGGCGATCAGCACCACGACGGAGACGCCGTACATCGCCAGGGCGAGCCGCCCGAGCAGGCCGGCCAGGGTGAACGTGAGGGCGCCCGGCGCGGCGAACACCGGGCGGTAGCGGGCGAGCGGCAGCGACAACGCACAACTCCGGGAGTGGGGAGGGGGGATGGCTCCACCCTGGGGCCGGGGCCGGGGCGCGGTCCAACACTTGATCCGTCCGATCGACCGGATTCTGTTGTTAATCTCCCGCCGTGCCCCGTGACCTCCACCCCCGCCTGCTGCGCAGCTTCACTGCCGTCGCCGAGACCCTCCACTTCGGCCGTGCCGCCGAACGGCTGCACCTGGCCCAGCAGGCCGTCAGCCGGGACGTCCAGGCGCTGGAGCGGGAACTCGGCTGCGCGCTGTTCCAACGATCCACCCGCAGCGTCGAGTTGACCGAGACGGGCGCGGCGCTGCTGCCGAAGGCCCGCCGGCTGCTGGAGCTCCAGGGCGAGATCACCGCGCTCGGCGACACCAGGACGCTGCTGGTGGACGTCAACAGCCCCGGCGGCGACCGCGAACTGACCGCCGAGCGGGTGCTGGCCGAGGCTCGCCGGCGTCGTCCGGAGGCCGAGCTGCTGGCCCGCTACTGCGGCGGACTCACCGCTGCTGCAAGGGACTTGGCGGCGCACCGGTTGGACGCCTCGTTCGGGCGGTACGCCGGACTGCCGGCCGCCGTGCGGTCCCGGCTGGCGCACACCCCGGTGCGGCTGGAGCCGATGGCGGTGTTCCTGCCGTTCGAGCACCCGCTGGCGGCGCTGCCCGCCGTGCCGCTGGCCGCGCTGGCCGGGCATCCGGTGGACGTGTTCGCGGGGCAGCCCGACACCGCGGAGTGGACCGACCTCGGCCTGCGGCTGCTCGCCGAACACGGTCTGGTCGCCGCACCCGGCCGCACTCCGCCGGTCGGCGCCGCCGAGTTCGCCCGCTACCTGGCCCGGCACGGCAGCCCGATCCTCACCACCACGGACGGGCCGGACATCCCGGGCGGGGTGGCCCGGCCGTTGGTCGACCCGGTGCCGCTCAGCCTGGTCGGTCTGGTGCACCGGCCCGAGCTGCGTCACCCGGGGCTGGCCGCCCTGCGCGAATCGGCGGTCGAACTCGCCGCCGCGGAAGGCTGGTTGGCGCGGCCGCCGGGGAGCTGGCTGCCGTCGGAGGACGCTGCGCTACTGCGCGGATGAAACGGCGGCGCCCCCGCCGCGGGGGACGGCGAGGGCGATACCGGGGGCCGCGGGGCGGCCGGGACAGGCGGTCTCAGGAGGCTCGCACGGCGGAGATGTCGAGGGTCAGCTTGACCTTCTCGCCGATCAGCACGCCGCCGGTCTCCAGCGCGGCGTTGTAGGTCAGGCCCCAGTCGGTGCGGTCGACCGAGGTGCCGCCCTCGAAGCCGACCCGGTTGGCGCCGTACAGGTCGGTGGCCGCGCCGGTGAACTCCAGGTCGAGGACGACCGGGCGGCTGGTGCCCTTGATGGTCAGGTCGCCGTGCAGGCGGTAGGTGTCGCCGTGGATCTGCTGGGCGGAGGTCGACTTGAAGGTGATCTCCGGGTAGGTGGCGGCGTCGAAGAAGTCGCCGGTGCGCAGGTGCTCGTCGCGCTGGGCCTGGTTGGTGTGGATCGAGGCGACCTTGATCACCAGCTCGGCGGTGGAGGCGGCCGGGTTGGCGCCGTCCAGGTGCAGCTTGCCCTCGTACTCGGTGAACTCGCCGCGGACGTTGGTGACCATCGCGTGGCGGACGGCGAAGCCGATCTTCGAGTGGGTGGAGTCGATGGTGTAGTCGCCGGTCAGGTGGGCGAGGTCCGGGCCCTGGACGGCGGCGGCCGGGGCGGCGGTGGCGGTGTTCTTGCTGCGGTTGAAGATGCCCATGGCTTCTCTCCTTTGCGAGGGTCGAAGCCGTTTGTTGAGGCTTCAACTTGTTGGTGACTTCACCGTACCCCGATCTGGTTCAAGTTTCAACCATGAAGTCCAAATTTGAACCATCCGGGTGGGCGCACCGGTTGTCCCCAGCCTGTGGAGGGCGGTGGAAAACCGGGTGCGCCGGGTGGATCCGGCGGTTCACACTGGCCGCCGAACCCCCCTTCGCCTCCCGAGGAGACTCGTGCAGTCAGCCGTCACCGTGTCGCCGTCCCAGGTCCCCGAGCTGCTGCTCGGACTCGCCACCGTGCGGCCGGTGTTCCTGTGGGGAGCACCCGGTATCGGCAAGTCGTCGCTGGTCAACCAGTTCGCCGACTCGCTCGGCCTGGAGTGCGTCTCGCTGCTCGGCACCCAGCTCGCCCCCGAGGACCTGATCGGCGTCCCGCAGATCACCCCCGAGGGCCGCTCCCGGTTCTGTCCGCCCGAGACCATCGCCCGCGACCAGCCCTACTGCCTGTTCCTGGACGAGCTCAACGCCGCCACCCCGGACGTCCAGAAGGCCTTCTACTCGCTGATCCTGGACCGCCGGATCGGGAACTACGAACTCCCGGCGGGCTCCATCGTGATCGGCGCCGGCAACCGCGCCACCGACGGCGCACTCGCCCGCCCGATGCCGTCCGCGCTGCTCAACCGCCTGGTCCACGTCCACCTGCGGGCCAGCGCCGACGACTGGCTCGGCTGGGCCGCCGGGCACGGCATCCACCCGTGGATCACCGACCACCTCACCGACCGGCCCGACCACCTGTGGTCCAACCCGCCCAAGACCGAGGAGCCGTTCTCCACCCCGCGCGCCTGGCACATGCTCTCCGACGCGCTGCACTCCTTCGGCGCGAGCCTCGACGAGGACACCCTCAAGGTCCTCGCGCACGGCCTGCTCACCCCCGCGCACGCCGTCGCCTTCTGCGGCTACGTCAAGATCGTCCGCAACGCGTACGGCCTGGAGGCCATCCTCAAGGGCGACGCCTCCTGGCCGCGCCGGGTCGAGGACCGCGACCTGCTCTACTACCTCGCCGACTCCTTCCGCGGCCGACTCGTCAAGGAACTGCCCGCCCGCAAGGAGCACGCCTCGCCGACCGTCCGGCAGCACGCCTACCGCTCCAAGTCGCTGCTGGTCCAACTCGCCGAGATCTCCGTCGAGGTCGCCCAGACCGTGATCGCCGACGGCCCCGACGGCAACCCCGTCCTGCCGTCCTGGTTCCTCATCGAAGCCGCCCGCGACCTGCCCCGACTGGTCGAGGCCCGCCGGTGAGCACCCGCCGCCCCGCCGAGAAGAAGCCCGAACAGGACCCGGTCAAGGCCGCGTTCGCCGCCGGACTCGCCAAGGCCCGGTCCAACCCGGCACTCCACGCCGTCCCCGCCACCCTCTGCACCGCCGACGAGGAGGACTGCTCGCTGCACCCCACCACCGGGTGGGTCGTCGTCACCTCCAACGGCACCCTGCACGCCAACCGGCGCCGCCGCGCCGAACCCGAGGAATGGGCCTGGGCCCTCGCCCACGCCCTGCTCCACCTCGGCTTCGGCCACCTCCCCGCCGCCCGCGGCCCCCGCACCCAGCCCGACCGGGCCGAGCTCGCCGCCCGCTGCACCGTCGTCAACCGCTTCCTCGACACCTTCCACGTCGGCCGCGCCCCCGACGACCATCCCGTCGCCTGGCCCGGCGGCGACGAGGAGACCCTCGCCGCCCGCTGGCGCCGCGACGGCATCCCCGCCGAGTACCGGGCCTGCGGCACCGACGGCGACAACCCCGACCAGCTCCTGCACACCTGGTTCGCCAGTGCCGACCCCGAGGACTGGACGCTCGCCTTCGCCCACGCCCTCACCCGCACTGTCTCCGCCGCGATGGACCTGGCGGCCGGCCGCCGCGAACACCTCGACGGCCCACGCCTCCCGCAGCGCCCCTGGGAACGGGCGCTCAGCTGGTTCGTGGCCTGCTACCCGCTGCTCGGCGGCCTCGCCGCCGGCCTCACCCTGGTCGCCGACGCCGAACTCGCCCGGGCCCACGACATCACCGTCGCCGCCGTCAACGCCGAGGCCGGCGAGATCTACCTCAACCCGCTGCGCCGCCACACCGACGAGGAGTGGCGCTTCATCCTCGCCCACGAGATGCTGCACGCCGCCCTCCGCCACGGCGACCGGGCCGGCGGCCGCGACCCATACCTCTTCAACGTCGCCGCCGACTACGTCATCAACGGCTGGCTGGTCGAGATGGGCGTCGGCGAGATGCCCGAAGGGCTGCTCCACGACCCCGAGTTGAAAGGCCTCTCGGCGGAGGAGGTCTACGACCGGATCGTCCGCGACCAGCGCCGCCTGCGCCGCCTCGCCACCCTGCGCGGCAAGGGCCTCGGCGACATCCTCGGCGAACCCCTGCCCCGCGACGGCCACGGCGCCCACGTCGACCTCGACGAGTTCTACCGCCGCGGCCTGCTCCAGGGCTTCGACCTGCACACCCGCGAACGCGGCCTGCTGCCCGCCGGACTCGTCGAGGAGATCCGCGCACTCGCCCACCCCCCACTGCCCTGGGACGCCCGACTCGCCCGCTGGTTCGACGAGTTCGTTCCCCGCCCGGAACCCCTCCGGTCCTACGCGAGGCCGTCCCGCCGGCAGTCCTCCAGCCCCGACATCCCCCGGGCCGGCCGCTACTCCCCTCCGGAGGAGACCCCGCGCTGCACCTTCGGCGTCGTCCTCGACACCTCCGGCTCGATGAGTCGCGTCCTGCTCGGCAAGGCGCTCGGCGCGATCGCCTCCTACGCCGCCGCCCGCGACGTCCCGGCCGCCCGCCTCGTCTGCTGCGACGCCGCCCCCCACGACATCGGCTACCTCCCCGTCGCCGAACTCGCCTCCCGCGTCCGCCTCCGCGGCCGCGGCGGCACCGTCCTCCAACCCGGCATCGACCTGCTCACCCGCGCCCAGGACTTCCCCCCGACGGCACCGGTCCTGATCATCACGGACGCCGAATGCGACGTCGTGCGCGTGCCCCGCCGCGAACACGCGTACCTGATCCCACGAGGGGCGACGTTGCCGTTCACCCCGCGGGGGCTGGTGTTCCACCTGGCGTGAACAGCAGGGAGAGCACAACCAGGGGCGCTGGGGGAGGGTACCCCGGGCGAAGCCGAGGGGCGGAACTGCGCGACGAGCAAGGCCCGTCCGCAAGGTCGCGATCACGTGCAGGTCATTGTCCTGCGTCGCGATCTTGCTGGAGGGTGCCTTCCGCTTCGCGCGGTTCTCCCCCAGCCCTGGCGGGCCGGGAGGTTCCCCCACGCGCCCCCGGTTTCGCGTCCGCCTGCGTTCTCACCCGCAACACCTATCGTGGAGGCCCAGCCAACTCTCGTTCCCGGAGGCCCCGTCCCCATGTACGTCCTGCACGCGTTGTGGCGGGCCGACGGCCGGCTCGGGGTGTGGGCGGAGGATGCGGGGGCTTTCACCGGGCGGACCGTCCAGGGGACGCGGCACCCGTACGCGTGCTCGGCGAGCGAGGTGGCGGGGCTGCTCGCCGCCACCGGCCCGGGGCCTGCGTGGCTCGCCGAGCGGGGGGCCGAGCGGTGGATGAGCCTGCGGTTGCCGACGCTCGGCTCGCGGCCGACGCCGTCCCCGGACCTGCCGGTGGGATCGACCGCGAAGGGGCTGGTGCTGCAGGCGTGGCGGGTGCCGGCGCTGGTGTTCGACCAGGCCGAGGCGGCGCAGCTGCTGGGTGAGCTGTTCGATCCGTACTGGCCCGGGACCACGGTCGAGCTGGCCGACGGCCGGACGGCGGAGCTGGCGTACGGGGCGTCGCTGCGGTGGCTGACGGCGGTGCACGACCTGGCGTGGCGGCTGGTGGGACGGGGTCGGGTGCTGCCCGCGCTGGTCGAGGAGGCGGGCGGGTGGGCGGCGCGCTGGCGTCCCGCGCCCGACGGTCCGGCCGGCCGGGAGGCCGCCGCTCTCGCGGCCGGTTGCCCGCCGATCGCCCGTGCGGAGGACGGCGCCGAACGCACCGGCACCGCCCTGTTCACCGCCGTCCTGGACGCCCTCACCGACCACGAGACCCGCGCCGCATTCAAAGCTGACGAATCGTCAAAAGCAAAACCGCGCAACGACCTGGACGGCTGGCTGGCCGCCCTGCGCAGCAGCGACCCCCGCCTCCCCGCTCCGCCCGACCCCGAGTCCGCGTCGCGGCTCGCGGCGTGGACCGCCGGCACGGAGCCCACCGGTGAGGTCCGGCTGGCGTTCCGACTGGCGGAGCCGCTGGGGACGGCGCCGGACGATCCGGAAGGGGCCGCCCCGGACGAGAACTGGCGGTTGGACGTGCTGGCCGGCCCCGCGGACCGGCCGTCGCTGCTGCTGCCGGCGGCCGAACTCTGGTCGGACGGACCGGGGTTCGCGGCGTTGAGCCGCAGTCTCGGCGACCCGGTGGAGGCGTACCTCGCCGAACTCGACCGGGCCGCCCGGCTCTGTCCCGAGCTGCGCGCCGCACTGCACCGCACCCGGCCCACCGGCGTGGACCTGGACCGGGCGGGCGCACTGGCGTTCCTGCGGGACGCCGCCCCGTTGCTGACCGCCGCCGGGTACGGCGTGCTGCTGCCCGCGTGGTGGCGCCGTCGCCCGCGGCTGGGTCTGGCCGCCACGGCGCACAGCGGTCCGGCGCCCGGTGCGGTGAAGCGTGCCGCGCAGGCGGACCGGGATGCCGTGGTGGACTTCCGCTGGCAGCTCGCGGTGGGCGAACAGCCGCTCACCCAGCAGGAGTTGGACGAGCTCGCGGGGGCCCAGCAGGGCCTGGTCCGGCTGCGCGGCCAGTGGGTGGAGGTGGATGCGGCCCAACTGGCCGCCGCCCTGCGGTTCCTGGCCGCCCGCCGGGACGATCCGCAGCTGGACGCCGCGACGCTGCTGCGGCTCGCCCTGGACGACGGCGCGGTGGTCGACGGGCTGCCGGTCACCGTCGTGCACGCGGACGGGCCGCTCGGCGACCTGCTCGCGGGCCGCCTCGGCCGCCTCCCGGGCGCTCACCGCACCCCGCCCCCGCCGGGCTTCGCCGGCGAGCTGCGCCCGTACCAGGAACGGGGATTGGCCTGGCTGGACGCCCTCGGCCGGCTCGGGCTGGGCGCGGTGCTGGCCGACGACATGGGCCTCGGCAAGACCGTGCAGACCCTCGCCCTGCTGGCCCTGGAGCAGGTCCGCGGCGCCCGCGGCCCCGTCCTGCTGGTCTGCCCGACCTCGCTGGTCGGCAACTGGCAGCGGGAGGCCGCCCGTTTCGCGCCCGCCCTGCGCGTGCACCTGCACCACGGCCCCGACCGCACCGCCCCCGACCCGGCCGCCGACCTGGTGATCACCACGTACGGGGTGCTGCAGCGGGACGCCGCCGTGCTGCGCGGGATCCGCTGGCGGCGGGTGGTCGCGGACGAGGCCCAGCACATCAAGAACCGCGGCTCCCGGCAGTCCCGGGCGATCCGCTCGCTGCGCTCCGGCCCGCGGATCGCGCTCACCGGCACCCCGGTGGAGAACCGCCTGGCGGAACTGCACGCCGTCCTGGACTTCGCCAACCCGGGCCTGTTCGGCACCGCCGAGTCGTTCAAGGAGCGCTACGCCGTCCCGATCGAGCAGTCCGGCAACCGGGAGGTCGCCGCCCGGCTCCAGCGACTCACCGGCCCGTTCCTGCTGCGCCGCCTGAAGAGCGACCCCGGGATCGGCGAACAGCTGCCCGCCAAGCAGGAGTTCACCGTCCGCTGCAACCTGACGCCCGAGCAGGCCGGGCTCTACCAGGCGGTGGTCGCCGACCTGCTGCGCCGCCTGAACGGGGTGCGCGGCGTGGAGCGCAAGGGCGCGGTGCTGGCGGCCCTCGGGCGGCTCAAGCAGGTCTGCAACCACCCCGCCCAACTTCTGCACAACAACTCGCCGTTGGGCGGCCGCTCGGGCAAGGTCGAGCGGCTGGTCGCGCTCCTTCGGGAGGCCCTGGCGGAGGGCGACCGGGTGCTGGTGTTCACCCAGTACGCCGAGTTCGGCACGCTGCTCCAGCCGCACCTGCGCCGCCGCCTCGGCGCCCAGGTGCTCCACCTGCACGGCGGCCTGTCCGCGTCGCGCCGGCAGGAACTCGTCGACCGTTTCCAATCCCCGGACGGGCCAAGGGTGTTCCTGCTGTCGCTGAAGGCCGGCGGGACCGGCCTCAACCTGACCGCCGCCAACCAGGTGATCCACCTCGACCGCTGGTGGAACCCCGCCGCCGAGGACCAGGCCACCGACCGCGCCCACCGGATCGGCCAGCGCCGCGAAGTCCAGGTCCGCCGTCTGGTCTGTGTCGGCACCGTGGAGGAGCGGATCGCCGAACTCCTCCAGGCCAAGCGAGAATTGGCCGACGCCGTGGTCGGCGTCGGGGAACAGTGGCTGACCGAACTGCCCGCCGAGCAGCTGCGCGAACTGCTCACCCTGTCCGCCGACGCCGTGGGGGAGTGACACCATGACGGACCGCCCCGCCGACTCCGACCGCCCGCTCGACCAGTGCCTGGACGCCTTCTGGCAGGGCGGGTTCACCCTCCGCCCGGCCGACGCCCCGGTGGAGCGCCCGGACCCGGCCCTCGACCACCTCGGCCCGAGCGGCCTCACCGTCCGCGGCCGCGACTTCGCCGAGCTGCTGGCCCCCGACTACCGCCGTCTGGTGGAAGGCGGTTGAGGGCTCAGCCGAGGAACTCGCCCACCAGCCGGGCGAATTCGGCCGGCTTCTCGACCCAGGGCCGGTGCCCGACGCCCGGCAGCACCTCCAGCCGGGCCCGCGGGTGGTGCGCGGCGGCCAGCCGGGCCGGGGCGGTGCCGATCATCCCGTCCAGCTCGCCCGCCACCACCAGGACCGGAACGCCGACCGGGGCGGCCTCGCCCGCGCCCGCGTAGAACGCAGCCCGCATCCACGGCGCGACCGGGGCCGACGCCGGATCGAAGGCCTCGGCGCGCGCCCTCTCGTCCCAACTGCCCCAGAAGAACGGGGTGATGCGCGCGAGCAGCTCCGCCGGGTCGCCCTCCCCGGCGGCCAGCAGGGCCGCCGCCCGCGCCGCGTCCGGGTACCAGGGCCGGTCGGCACGGCCGGCCCGGATCGCCGCGAGCTCCGCCTCGTCCGGCTCCCGGGCGCCCCGCCCGACCGGGGTCACCAGCACCAGGGACCGTACCCGGTGCGGGAATTCGGCGGCGTAGCGCTGCGCGGTGAGGGCGCCCGCGGAGTGGCCGAGCAGGTCGAAGGAGTCCAGCCCGAGGTGCTCGCGCAGCGCCTCCAGGTCCTTCGTCTGCGCGCCGAACGCGCAGCTCGCCCGGTCGGCGGGCTCGGCGGACCGGCCGCTGCCGCGCGGATCGAACCGGATCAGCCGGCGGTGCGCGTCCAGGCCGCCGAGCGCGCCCAGGTAGCGGGCGTCCGCGCCCGGACCGCCGGGGATCGCCACCAGCGGTGCGCCGTCGCCGAGTTGCTCGTAGTGCAGGGCGGTGCCGTCGTGCGCCGGAAAGATCGTCATGCGGCGGATGCTGCCACGCGGCGGACCGGTGCGGCCCGGAATTCCACGCCTCGGTCAGAGCAGCCCGTGACCGGCCAGGACCAGGCGCAGCCCGGCAGCGCCCCGGTGGTGGTGGCCCAGCATCCTGAGGGCCTCGGCGGCGGCCGCGTTGCCGGCGCTGTCGTCGACGAACAGGCAGCGCCCGGGCGGGACGTCGGCCCGCGCGGCGGCCGCCAGGTAGACCCGGGCGTCGGGCTTGGCCGCGCCGAGGCGGGCGGTGTTGACCACCGCGTCGACGGCCGTGTCCAGGCCGAGCGCGGCCAGGTCGGCCTCCAGCCGGGTGGTGCCGTTGGAGACCAGCAGCACCGGCACGCGCCGCCGGGCTGCGGTGAGCAGCGCCAGCACCTCCGGGTCCACCCGGGACGGCTGCCGCCCCCAGGCGGCCACCGCGGCGTGGGCCCGCTCCACCGAGCCGCACACCGCCACCAGGTCGTCCGCGACGGCCGCCCGCCACTGCTCGTCGGTGACCTGCCCGGTGACGGCGGGCAGCAGGCGCTCCTCCCGGAACGCCGCGCCCGCGACGGTGCCGGGCGGCAGGCCGCAGGTCGTGTCGACCTCGGCCAGGTCGTCCCAGATCCGCAGCACCCCGTCCAGGTCGCACAGCACCGCGTCGATCCGTCGTTCCGTCATCGCGTCCCCCTCCGTCGCGGCACGGACGTTACTCCGTCGGGGCGGACGAGGCCGGACGGCGCTGCGTGCACCCGCTAGCAACCTGCTTGCAAGAGCAAGCGGCGGGGTGCAGACTGCAGGTATGGCATCACTGAACGTGGGCTCGCTCGGCGAGTACATCCGGGAGCAGCGGCGGAACGCGCAGTACTCGCTGCGGCAGTTGGCCGACGCCGCCGGGGTGTCCAACCCGTACCTGAGCCAGATCGAGCGCGGGCTGCGCAAGCCCAGCGCGGAGATCCTTCAGCAGATCGCCAAGGCGTTGCGGATCTCGGCGGAGACGCTGTACGTACAGGCCGGGATTCTGGAGGAGCGGGACGAGCAGGGACCGGGCCTGCGGGCCGCGATCCTCGCCGACCCGCAGATCAACGAGCGGCAGAAGCAGGCCCTGCTGGCGGTCTACGAGGCCTTCCTGAAGGAGAACCAGACCGCCCGCCCGGCCGATGCCGCCGCCCACCCGACCGACCCCGCGTGACTTGACCAAAGGACCCGACATGCCGATCAGCGACGACCTCAAGAAGACCCTCACCGACCCCACCCCGCTGTACGCCCTGGCCGGCGCCGGCGACCTGGCCTACGAGAAGCTGCGCGAGGTCCCCGGCCAGCTGGAGGCGCTCGCCGCCGACCGCAAGGGCACCCAGGACAAGGCCGCCGCCGCCCTGCAGGACGCCGGCAGCAAGCTGGTCGAGGCGCAGGCCAAGGTCACCGAGGCGGTCACCGCGCTGCCCGTCGACGTGAAGGAACTCCAGGCCAAGGCCCAGGAGTTCGCGATGCAGCAGGTCGGCCGGGCGCTGGAGTTCGCGGTCAAGGCCAAGGAGGTCTACGACGAGCTCGCGGTCCGCGGCCGCACCGTGGTGGACGCCGCGAGCCCCCGCCCGCAGGAGGGCGGCGCGGTCGTCGAGGCGGACGCCGAGGAGGTCGTGATCGCCGAGGTCGTGGTCGACGAGCCCGCCGTCGAGTCGAAGCCCGCCGCGAAGAAGCCCGCCCGCGCCCGCAAGGCCGCCGACTCCGAGTGAGCGCCGGCCGAGGGGAACGGCACACCGCCGAGGGCCGTTGATCCGGGCAGTGCCCGTGCCAGGATGGAAGAGACAGTGAGGAGCACCAGGTGCAGATCGCGTACATCGATCTTCTGAACCCGTTCTGGTGGCTGGCCACGGCGATCATCGGCTACAAGGCGTTCGCGTTCGTGGACGCGGCGATCCGCCGGGACGACGCGTACCGGGCCGCCGACAAGAAGACCAAGGGGTTCTGGCTGGTCGTGCTCGGCCTCGCGCTGGGCGCGGACCTGCTGTTCGGCGCCAACCCGCTGACCGGCCTGCTGACGCTGGTCGGCCTGGTCGCCGCGATCGTCTACGTGGTGGACGTCCGCCCGGCGATCAAGCTGCTCACCGACGGCCGCGGCCGCGGTCGCAACCCCGGGCCCTACGGCCCCTGGTGAGACCCTCGCACGGACGAAAAGGGGCGGCCCCGTTCGGGGCCGCCCCTTCGGCGTGTCGGACGGGCCGTCAGCCCATGATCACCGGCTCCGGGTTGCGCTCCAGCAGCAGCACCGCGACATCGTCGGTCAGCGCCCCGCCGTTCAGCTCCTCGACCTCGGCGATCGCCGAGTCCACCAGCCGGCCCCTGGTCAGCCCGGCGGCCTGGTGGTCGGCGATCAGCTCGATCAGGCCCTCCTGGCCCAGCCGCGGCGAACCCGCCCCGACCTTCCCCTCCACCAGCCCGTCGGTGTACAGCAGCAGCCGCCAGCCCGGGGCGAGCTCCAGCCGCAGCGCCGGCCAGGTGGAGTGGGTGGCGTCGCACGGCAGCAGGCCCAGCGCCGGCCCGGCCTGGTCGGACGGCAGCAGCTCCGGGGCGGTGTCGGCACCGAGCAGCAGCGGCGCGGGGTGGCCCGCCAGGAACAGCTCCACGGACTCCGCGGCGCCCGGCGTGCCCGGCGCGTCCAGCACCACCATGCAGAGCGTCGCGAAGATCTCGTCGCTGCGCCGCTCGTGCTCCAGCACGTGCTGCAGGGTGGTCAGCAGCTGCGGGCCGCAGAGCCCGGCGAACACCAGCGTCCGCCACGCTATCCGCAGCGCCACGCCGAGCGCGGCCTCGTCCGGGCCGTGGCCGCAGACGTCGCCGATCACCACGTGCACCCGGCCGTCCGGGGTGCGCACCGCGTCGTAGAAGTCGCCGCCGAGCAGGGCCCGGCGACGGCCCGGCCGGTAGCGGCGGGTGAAGGCCAGGCCCGCGCCGTCCAGCAGCGGGGTGGGCAGCAGGTGGCGCTGCAGGCGGGCGTTCTCCTGGCCGCGGATCTCCGCCTCCACCAGGCGGCGCTGCGACTCGTCGGCGCGCTTGCGCTCCACCGCGTAGCGCAGTGCCCGGGCCAGCAGCGGGCCGGCGGTGTCCTGCCGGACCAGGAAGTCCTGGGCGCCGGCGGCCACGGCGGCCGCGCCGAGTTCGGCGCCCGCGGTGTCGGTGAGCACCACCACGGCGGTGTGCGGGGCGCGCTGCAGCAGTTCGCGCAGCGCGTCCAGGCCGTCGCTGTCGGACGGCAGTTCGCCGGGCGCGCCGAGGTCGAGCAGCACGCACTGGAAGTCGGGGTAGCGCATGCCGCGCCGGCCGTTGCCGGGCAGCGGCGGCAGCAGGGCCATCGCCTCGCGGATGCCGCCCACCCGGTGCAGTTCGGCGTGCTCGCCGAGCTCCTCGGCCAGCGACTCGAACAGCAGGTGCTCCGGTTCGCCGGCCTCGATCACCAGCACCCGGAAGTCGGCGGCGGCCCGGGGCGGCTCTCCGCCGCCCGTCGGAGTGCTGCGCGGACGCGGTATCGCGGCGGCCCGGCCCGGGCGCTGCTGCGCGCCGGCCCGGCTCTGACTGCGCTCGGCGGCCCCGGCGTCGTCGGTCGCGTCGGGTGCCCGCCCGTCTCCCGTAGCGGGCATCGGTCGGTCCTTTCTATCCCCGACAGGCCAACGGCCGGTGTCCGTCCACGGTGCCCGTGTGGCACCGGGCATCGGGGAGCTTCCCGCGACCATAACGTGATCTCCGAGGATTTCTTCGCCTGAGCGGCGTCGATGTGGTTATTGCCACGCGTGCGGTGGCGCTGATCCGTAGGGATTCCGCCACCGAGGAACCGGAGTTGACGGGAGTTGAGCAGCGGTGACGCAGATCACGCTGGTACAGGGTGACATCACGGATCAGCGGGTGGACGCCGTCGTGAACGCCGCGAACAGCTCGCTCCTGGGCGGCGGCGGAGTGGACGGGGCGATCCACCGCGCGGGCGGACCGGAGATCCTCGCCGAGTGCCGGAAGCTGCGGGCCTCGCACTACGGCAAGGGCCTGGCGACCGGCCGGGCGGTGGCGACCACCGCGGGCCGGCTCCCGGCGCGCTGGGTGGTGCACACGGTGGGGCCGGTGTTCCGGGCGGAGGACCGTCCGCAGCGCGCGGAGCTGCTGGCCTCGTGCTATCGGGAATCCCTTCGGGTGGCGACGGAACTGGGAGCTCGGACGGTGGCCTTCCCGGCGATCTCCGCCGGGATCTTCGGCTGGCCGCTGGACGATGCCGCTCGGATCGCCCTGACGACCGTGGCCGAGGAGGAGCCCGACCTGGACGAGGTGCGTTTCGTGCTGTTCGGTGCCGAGTCGTACGAGGTGTTCGCACGGGTGCGGGACGAGCTGGCGGGGTGAACCGGGGGAGCGGGGGTGTGGCGGAGAGCAGGGGGCGCTGACGGGCGCTCGGGGGGCGCGCGACGGCGCATTCGGGCGCTCTCATGGTGGCGCGGCGGGGCGTCAACGCGCCAGGGGTATTCGATAACTCGTTCGAGTGAACTGCTGAACGGATGATCGGGTCGGCCGGGCCGAGCGGGTAGGGGGCGGCCGGCTCAGCGCGGCGCCAGCGCCGACCAGTCCACCGTCAGCTCGCCCTGCCGCCGCCGGACCGGCCCGTCCCGCAGCGGCCAGTCCGCGGCCAGCGCCGTACAGGCCGCCACCCAGCGCTGCCGCGCCCCGAACGCCCCCAGCGGCGCGGCCGCCGCCCACGCCCGGTCGAAGTCCCGCAGGAACGCGTGCACCGGCCGGCCGGGCACGTTGTGGTGGATCAGCGCCTTCGGCAGCCGCTCCGCCAGGTCCGAGGGCCGCTCCAGGCTCCCCAGCCGGGCCGCGAAGGTCACCGTCCGCGGCCCCTCCGGGCCGAGCGCCACCCACACGTGCCGCCGCCCGATCTCGTCGCAGGTGCCCTCCACCAGCAGCCCGTCCGGCGTCAGCCGCCCGCACAGCCGCGCCCACACCTCGGCGACCTGGTCCTCGTCGTACTGCCGCAGCACGTTCGCCGCCCGGATCAGCTGCGCCCGCGCCCCGCCGGGCAGCGGCACCTCGAAACCGCCGCGCCGGAACTCCAGCAGCGGCGGGTCGGCCATCGGCAGCGCCGCCGCCACCCGCGCCGGGTCGATCTCGATCCCCACCACCCGGACGTCCGCCCGCACCGCCCGCAGCCGGGCCGCCAGCTCCACCGCGGTCCACGGCGCCGCCCCGTACCCCAGGTCCACCGCGATCGGCGGGGCCGTCGCCGCACGCAGCGCCCGGCCCGTCGTGTACGCGATCCAGCGGTCCATCCGCCGCAGCCGGTTGGTGTTCGTCGTCCCCCGAGTGATCGTCCCCACCGGTCGGCTCGACCGGCCCCGGGACGACGGCATGTCGCTTGCGGCCATGGTCACCAAGCCTACGCAGCGTCCGAGGGCACTCGGAGACCCCCGCCCGCCGCCGGGAATACGCGGACGCGGCGACGTGGTTGGCACCCTTGACGTCCCACCGCCCGCAGCTCCGGCCGCGGGCGGCGGTGCGTGGACAGACCAAGAAACCGGTACAGACGCAGCAGCGCCGCCGACGCAGCGACGGGCAGTGCCCAGGGAGGCTTCCGCAGGTGACCCACCACCTCGTCCGCATGCCCCGCGGGGAGTCGCGGTCGGCCGCAGCCCCCTCGTTCCCGCTCCGTCCCCGCCGGATCGCGATGCTGAGCGTCCACACCTCGCCGCTGCACCAGCCGGGCACCGGCGACGCCGGCGGGATGAACGTGTACATCGTCGAGCTGGCCAAGCGCCTCGCCGACCTCGACATCGAGGTCGAGGTGTTCACCCGGGCGATCAGCTCCGACGACGCGCCGACCGTCCAACTCGCTCCCGGCGTGCTGGTCCGGCACGTCACGGCCGGCCCGTTCGAGGGCCTGCTCAAGGAGGACCTGCCGGCCCAGCTGTGCGCGTTCACCCACGGCGTGCTGCGCACCGAGGCCGGCCACCGCCCCGGCTACTACGACCTGGTGCACTCGCACTACTGGCTGTCCGGGCAGGTCGGCTGGCTGGCGGCCGAACGCTGGGGCGTGCCGCTGGTGCACACCATGCACACCATGGCGAAGGTGAAGAACGCGGCGCTCGCCGAGGGCGACACCCCGGAGCCGGCCGCGCGGGTGATCGGCGAGACCCAGGTGGTCGGCGCGGCCGACCGGCTGATCGCCAACACCGCCGAGGAGGCCGCCGAGCTGGCCCACCACTACGCGGCCCGCCCCGAACAGCTGGCCGTGGTGCACCCCGGCGTCAACCTGGAGGTGTTCCGGCCCGGCGACCGGGCGGCCGCCCGCCACCGGCTCGGCCTGCCGCAGGACGCCGCGGTGCTGCTGTTCGCCGGCCGCATACAGCCGCTGAAGGCGCCGGACGTCCTGCTCAAGGCGGTCGCCCGGCTGCTGGAGCGCCGCCCGGAACTGCGCGAGCGGCTGGTGGTGCCGGTCGTCGGCGGCCCGTCCGGCAGCGGCCTGGCCCGGCCCGAGAGCCTGCACAAGCTGGCCGCGCAGCTCGGCATCAACGACGTGGTGCGGTTCCGCCCGCCGGTCGGCCAGCAGCAGCTCGCCGACTGGTACCGCGCGGCGACGGCCCTGGTGATGCCCTCGCACAGCGAGTCGTTCGGCCTGGTCGCGCTGGAGGCGCAGGCCTGTGGCACCCCCGTGGTGGCGGCCGCGGTCGGCGGCCTGCCGGTCGCGGTCCGCGACGGCGTCACCGGCACCCTGGTGCCCGGCCACGACCCCGACGCCTGGGCGCAGGCGCTGCTGCCCTACGCCACCGACCCGGCGCTGGCCCCCGCCCGCGGCGCGGCCGCCGCCCGGCACGCGGCGGCGTTCGGCTGGCTGACGGCGGCCGGCTCCACCGCCGAGGTGTACGCGGGCGCGATGGCGGCGGCCCGTCCGGTGCGCCGCCCCTGACAGTGGGTCACCCCCGCGCGCGGCGTGACCGGGGCGACACCCCGCCCCGGCGGGCGGCCCGTTAGCGTGGGGGCATGGCCGCCAAGGACGACGCACTCCCCCTCCTCCGTGCCGCGCTCGACGAGGCCGGTGTGGCCTGGGAGCCGGCCGCCACCGACCCGTACACGCTGGTCGCCACCCTGCCCGGCACCCGCAAGCTGTCCACCGCCTGCGCCCTGCGGGTCGGCGACCACACGCTGTCGGTGAACGCCTTCGTGATCCGCCGCCCGGACGAGAACCACGAGGGCGTCTACCGCTGGCTGTTGGAACGCAACACCCGGCTCTACGGCGTGGCCTACGCGATCGACCGGCTCGGCGACGTCTACCTGGTCGGCCGACTGCCGCTGGAGGCCCTGACCGCCGAGACGGTCGACCGGCTGCTCGGCACCGTGCTGGAGAACGCCGACGAGCCGTTCAACACCCTGCTGGAACTGGGCTTCGCCACCGCGATCCGCCGCGAGTGGGAGTGGCGCACCAAGCGCGGCGAATCCACCCGCAACCTCACCGCCTTCGCCCACCTGGCCACCGAGAACCCGCCCGCCGACAGCTGAGCCCCGCCGGGGCGGGGTCGGCCCGAGCGGTTCGGTGGGCTGCGACGCCGGCTCCGGGGGGGCGGTCCGAGCGGGCGTCAGGCCGCCACGGCGACCGGTTCGGTGGGCTGCGACGCCGGTTCGGGGGGCTGGGGCGAGCGGCGGCCGATGGGGACGAACGCGACGGCCGCCAGGGTGCCCGCGGCGGCGCACGCGCCCCACAGCGCCCAGCTGCCCGCGTACTGCAGCAGCAGGCCGCCGGCCAGCGGGCCGACGAAGGACGCCAGCGACCAGGAGAGCGAGTACACGCCCTGGTAGCGGCCGCGGGCCCGGGCCGGGGAGTGCTCGGCGACCAGCGCCATCATGGTCGGCGCGTTCACGATCTCGCCGATCGTCCACACCGCCACCGTCACCGCGTACAGCGCGGCGGACGAGCCGGCCACCGCCGTCAGGCCGAAGCCCCAGCCGATCAGCAGCGCGCTCGCCACCAGCAGGGCGGTGCGGTTGCGGCCCTCCATCAGCCTGGTCAGCGGCAGTTGGAGCAGCACGATCAGCACCCCGTTGAGGCTGGCCACCAGGCCGTACTGGGCGGTCGTGATGCCGTGCTCGCCCATGTCCACCGCCAGCGTGGTGGAGCCCTGCTGGAAGACCAGCGCCAGCAGCAGGTTCACCCCGACCACCGCCATGAACGGGCCGTCCCGGAACACCGAGCCCAGGCCGATCGCCGGGCCCGACGGCTCGTCGGCCGCCTCCTCGACGGCCTGCGACAGCGTCTCGGGGACCTTCGCGAACACCACCACCGCGCACAGCAGGGTGGTCAGCGCGTCCAGCAGGAACAGCGTCAGATAGCCGTGCACCGCGATCAGACCGGCCACCGCGGCGGAGGCGCCGAAGCCGATGTTGATCGCCCAGTAGTTCAGCGAGTACGCCCGCACCCGGTCGGCGGGCGGCACCAGGTCGGCGATCATCGCGGAGACCGCCGGCCGGGAGGCGTTGTTCGCCAGGCCGACCAGGAACGCCACCGCGGCGATCGCCACCGGCCCGTCCGCGAAGCCCAGCACCGCCGTGAACACCGCCGTGGACACCTGCGCCACCAGCAGCGTGGGCCGCCGCCCGAGCCGGTCGGTCAGCACCCCCGCGCCGAGCGCCGCGACGGCCGACCCCAGCCCGAACAGGCCCGCCACCAGGCCCGCGTAGGACGCCGAATAGCCCCGGTCCACCGTCAGGTAGAGCGCCAGGAAGGTGACCACGAAGCCACCGAGCCGGTTCACCAGGGTGGACGTCCACAGCCACCAGAACTGGCGTGGCAGCCCGCCCGCGGCCCTGCGTACTTCGGACACCAGACGGGCGGCGAGGGGCATGGGGGCTCCCGGAGCAGCGGAAACGGTAAGAAGCAAAATTGCTGAACGCACATTACGGCGCACGTGGACAGCCCGGCCAGTGAATTTCCCCCTCCACTAAACTGACCCCATGGCTGACACGACCTACCGCTTGATCCTGCTCCGCCACGGCGAGAGCCAGTGGAACCAGAAGAACCTCTTCACCGGATGGGTCGACGTCGACCTCAACGAGAAGGGCGAGAAGGAGGCGGCCCGCGGCGGCGAACTGCTGCTCGCCGAGGGCCTGCTGCCGGACGTGCTGCACACCTCGCTGCTGCGCCGCGCGATCCGCACCTCGCAGATCGCCCTGGACAAGGCCGACCGCCACTGGATCCCGGTCCGCCGCAGCTGGCGCCTGAACGAGCGCCACTACGGCGCCCTGCAGGGCAAGGACAAGGCCCAGACCCTCGCCGAGTTCGGCGAGGAGCAGTTCCAGCTCTGGCGCCGCTCGTACGACACCCCGCCGCCGGCCCTCGCCGACGACTCCGAGTTCTCGCAGGCCGGCGACCCGCGCTACGGCGAGATCCCGTCCGAGCTGCGCCCGCGCACCGAGTGCCTCCAGGACGTCGTCCAGCGCATGCTCCCCTACTGGTACGACGCCATCGTGCCGGACCTGGCCGCCGGCAAGACCGTCCTGGTCACCGCCCACGGCAACAGCCTGCGCGCCCTGGTCAAGCACCTCGACGGCATCTCCGACGAGGCCATCGCCGGCCTCAACATCCCCACCGGCATCCCGCTCGTCTACGAGCTCGACGCCGACTTCAAGCCGGTCAACCCCGGCGGCCGCTACCTCGACCCGGAGGCTGCCGCGGCGGCCATCGAGGCGGTCAAGAACCAGGGCAAGAAGTAACGCACCTTCTCCCGCAGCCCCCTGCCCGGCGCAACGACGCCCCGGCCCAGGGGGCTGTTCCGTGTCCGGGTGCGGGCGCGTCAGCTGTCGGGCGGGTGCGGGTCCGGGTGCGGGTGCGTCAACTGCCGGGCGGGGGTGAGTGGTTCAGACCACGAAGAATGGTTCAGACCATTGACGGGAGTCGGCGGGGCTTCTAGCGTGGGGGCACTGTCGGCGCGGGCATGCCAATGCTGGCCGCACCCCCACGCGGCTCCGCGCGTGCCCGCGCATGTACTCCATCCACCCCCACGGAGGAGCACCATGCGCAAGCGCAACATCCTGGCGGTCGGCATCGCGGCCGCCGCAGCGACCCTGGCGACGGCGATCCCCGCCAGTTCGCACGGGTACATCACCACCCCGCCGAGCCGGGCCGGCCTGTGCGGGGCCGGCGTCGTGAAGAGGTGCGGCGACATCCAGTGGGAGCCGCAGAGCGTCGAGGGCCCGAAGGGCTTCCCGGCGTCCGGGCCGGCCGACGGCACGCTGTGCGCGGGCGCGGACGCACGCTGGGCGCCGCTGGACGACCCGCGGGGCGGCGCCTGGCCGACCACCAAGGTCACGGCCGGGCAGCAGCTGACGCTGACCTGGAGCATCGAGGCGCGGCACGCCACCACGTCGTTCCGGTACTTCATCACCAAGCCGGGCTACGACGCCACCACGAAGATCACCCGTTCGAACCTCAACCTCACCCCGTTCCTGACCGTGCCGATGGGCGGCAAGCAGCCCCCGGCCACGCTCAGCCACACCGCGACGCTGCCGTCCGGTCTGACCGGCCACCAGGTGATCCTGGCGGTCTGGGACATCGCGGACACCGGCAACGCGTTCTACCAGTGCATGGACGTCACCTTCTGACGCACCGCACGACATGAGGGCCGGGCACCCTTCGGTGCCCGGCCCTCACGGTCGCCGTCAGTGGCCGCCGCCGCAGCAGTCGCCGGTCGCCGCGCCGCACTGGCAGGGCGCGCCGGACTGGCAGCCGCAGCCGCAGCCCGGGCTGCAGCCGCAGCCCGCGGCGAGGATCGGCAGCAGCTGGGCCGCGGCCGGGGCGAGCGGGCTCGGTGGGGGAGTGGTCGGATTGCCGGTCGTCTTCATCGCGCTGCATCCTCCTCGTCCGGGCGGAGCCGGGCAGCCCGGTGGACGCCCGTCCCTTCGAGTGAAACGCCGCCCTGACGCGCCGTCAACGGGCGCGTGGAAGTGGGAGGTTCGCGCGGCGTGCGCCCCCGTGGGGGCGCACCGGAGAAACGACTACTCCGCCGAGTCCGCGGTCGCGATGAACTCGTCCACGTGCTCGCCGGTGACCAGGAAGACCACGCGCTTGGCGACCGAGACCGCGTGGTCGGCGAAGCGCTCGTAGTAGCGGCCGACCAGGGTGACGTCCACCGCGGTCTCGATGCCGTGGTGCCAGCGGTCGTCCAGCAGGTGCGAGAACAGCTCGCGGTGCAGGGCGTCGATGGCGTCGTCGTCCGCCTCCAGCTCCAGTGCCTTGTCCACGTCCTTGGTGGCGATCACCAGGCCGGCCTTGGCCACCAGGCGCTGCGCGAGCTGCCCCATCTCCAGCACGATCGGGTGCAGGTCGTTCGGGACGGCGGTCTCCGGGTAGCGCAGCCGGGCGACCTTGGCGACGTGCCGGGCCAGGTCGCCGCAGCGCTCCAGGTCGGAGCTCATCCGCAGCGAGGTGACCACGATCCGCAGGTCGGTGGCGACCGGCTGCTGGCGGGCCAGCAGGTCGATGGCCCGGTTCTCCAGGTCGTGGTGCAGGTTGTTGATCTTCTCGTCGGCGGCGATCACGCTCTCCGCCAGCTCCAGATCCGCGTCCAGCAGTGCGGTGGTGGCCCGTCCCATCGCCGAGCCGACCAGCCGGGCCATCTCGACCAGGCCGTCGCTGATCGAGTCGAGTTCCTCGTGGTACGCGTCGCGCATTGCGCTCTTCTCCTCCAGTACCGGTGTCGGTGGCGGTGCCGACCGGACGCCTCGCACCGGGCGGCCCGATGCGGGGCCGACCGAACGGACGGCCGCTGCTGGTGGCGCGAATGGTAGCCGCGTCACCGCCCACACGGGCTTGCACGGCCCAGAATTGTTCGTTCGAGCGACCTCCCACGGCCTCAGCGGTGAATCAGCAGCATCGTGAAGGTGAATTCTCGGCAACGCCCGGCCGATGCCTTGATCGCACCCTTACGGAGCCCGCCCGGCCACCATTTACGCTGGCAGGCATGGACGTGAACGTGGCCGCCGCCGCTGCCTGCGCCATAGCCGGGCTCGGCGTCGGCCTCACCGCCTCCATCGCCTTCCGTTGGAGCGAGCGCGAGCAGAACCGGGGAAGCGGCGGCGGCAGCAGCAGGAACGCAGGACCGGAACCCCTCCAGGAACCGGCCCTGCCGCCGGGCGTGGACACCGTGCTGTCGGTGCTGCGCTCCTGCGCGATCGTGCTCGGCGACGGCGACGAGGTGGTCAAGGCCTCCTCCGCCGCCTACGCGATGGGCCTGGTCCGCGGCGGTGCGGTGGCCGTGGAGCAGATGCTCTCGCTGGCCCGCTCCACCCGCCGGGACGGCGAGATCCGGCAGATCGAGCTGGAACTCACCCGCCCCGGCGCCTCCGCCCGGGCCGCCGAACCGCTCGCGGTCTCGGTCCGGGTCGCCCCGCTGGGCTCCCGGCTGGTGCTGGTGCTGGTCGAGGACCGCACCGAGCGCCGCCGGATCGAGGCGATCCGCCGCGACTTCGTGGCGAACGTCTCGCACGAGCTGAAGACCCCGGTCGGCGCGCTCTCCCTGCTCTCCGAGGCCGTCGCGGACGCCGCCGACGACCCGGAGGCGGTGCAGCGCTTCGCCGGCCGGATGCAGGTCGAGGCCACCCGGCTGGCCAGCCTGGTCCAGGAGATCATCGACCTCTCCCGGGTCCAGGACGACCAGCTGAAGGTCGACCCGGAGCCGGTCTCGGTGGACGAGCTGATCGCCGAGGCGATCGACCGCTGCCGGCAGACCGCCGCCGCCAAGCAGATCGTCATCGCCGCGGGCGGCACCACCGGCCTGTACCTGGTCGGCAACCGCGGCCAACTGGCCGCCGCGCTCGGCAACCTGGTGGAGAACGCGGTGAACTACAGCCCGCCGCGCACCAGGGTGGCGATCGCCACCCGCCGGATCTCCAGCGCCGCGGCGCTGGGCGAGGCGGACGGCGAACTGATCGAGATCTCGGTGACCGACCAGGGCATCGGCATCTCGGAGAAGGACCGCGAGCGGATCTTCGAACGCTTCTACCGGGTGGACCCCGCCCGCTCCCGCCTCACCGGTGGCACCGGCCTCGGCCTGTCCATCGTCAAGCACGTCGCCGCCTCGCACCGCGGAACCGTGTCGGTGTGGAGCGTCGAGGGCCAGGGTTCCACCTTCACACTGCGGCTCCCCGCCGGGCAGGCCCCGGTCGAGGACCGCGCATCCTCAGCAGCACCCACACTTCCTGCCCCGGAGGCCCGATCGTGACCCGTGTACTGGTGGTCGAGGACGAGGAGTCGTTCAGCGACGCCCTGTCGTACATGCTCCGCAAGGAAGGCTTCGAGGTGGCGATCGCCGCCACCGGGCCCGACGCGCTGGAGCAGTTCGAGCGCAACGGAGCCGACCTCGTGCTGCTCGACCTGATGCTGCCGGGCCTGCCCGGCACCGAGGTCTGCCGCCAGCTGCGGGTCCGCTCCAACGTCCCGGTGATCATGGTCACCGCCAAGGACAGCGAGATCGACAAGGTCGTCGGGCTGGAGATAGGAGCAGACGACTACGTCACCAAGCCCTACTCCACCCGCGAGCTGGTCGCCCGGATCCGCGCGGTGCTCCGCCGCCGCGGCGAGGACGCGAACGGCGACGGCGCCGCCGCCCCCGGTGCGCTGGAGGCCGGCCCGGTCCGGATGGACGTCGACCGGCACGTGGTGACGGTGGACGGCGCCAAGGTCGACCTGCCGCTGAAGGAGTTCGACCTGCTGGAGATGCTGCTGCGCAACGCCGGCCGGGTGCTCACCCGGATGCAGCTGATCGACCGGGTGTGGGGCGCGGACTACGTCGGAGACACCAAGACCCTGGACGTCCACGTCAAGCGCCTGCGGGCGAAGATCGAGCCCGACCCGGGCGCGCCGCGCTACCTGGTCACCGTCCGCGGCCTGGGCTACAAGTTCGAGCCGTAAACCGCGACACACCGAGAAGGGGCCCCGCCGCGGCGGGGCCCCTTCTCGGTGGTGCGGGGTGTCAGTGCGCGGGGGCCGACGGGCTGCCCGCCGGGGCGCTCGGCGAGCCGCTCGCGGTGGCGCCGGCGGTCGGCGACGAGGTCGCGGCCGGGGAGGCGCTGCCGGTCGGCGAGGCCGAGGACTTGGTCTGCGGGCCGAAGCCCTGGTAGTAGCCGGCGGCCGGCTGCACGTTGGCGTTGGCGGAGACGTCGCCGGCGCTCTTGAACGTGAAGGTGGTCGGGGTGTAGCCGCCGACCGAGACCTTGGCGTTCGGCACCTGGGCGTTCGCGGCGCCGCCCTTGCCGCCCAGCAGCACCGACTCGCCCGCGTGGATGACGATCTGCGAGACCTGCGCGCCGTTCTCGTCGGTCAGGGTGGCGGAGGTGCCGCCGACCTTGATCCCGGTCAGCACCAGGTCGTCCTTCGGCGCGATGTTGGCGATGTTCGCGGTGACGGCGACCGGACCCGCGTACTCGCCGGCCGAACCCTCGGGGGCGACCACGACGATGTTGTTGAGCTTGACCGAGTTGTCGATCGAGGTCGCCGCGTTGTCCGGCTTGATCTGCAGGGTGTCGGCGTCGTTGCCCGCCGCGCAGGCGGACAGCGGGACGATCGCTGCGAGGACGAGGGCGGCGGCAGCGCCGCGTCGAAGGCTCCGGCTCACGGCGGCGACTTCTCCTTGGGGGACGATCCACGGAAGAGGGGATCACGGTCGGTGGTCGAGGGCCACACTACCGACCACACATATCCGGGAATCACGGGGTGGCCCCGTGTCGCGGTCCGATCACGATCCGGACCGTTCGGCGAGTCGGAGGCAAAAACTCAAGATCCAATCATGGTTTCGGGAGTGTGACCAGAGGTTTCGCCGCCCAGGTCAGACCGCCTCCGACCTGCGGGAAGCCCCCGTCGAACACCGGTCGCAGCACGCGACGGGGGTGGTTGTCAAGCCCTGGAACCCGCCCTGACCTGCGAAAACGCCCTTCGGGTCAGCCGAAAAGCGTGTTATTCTGGAAAGCCACGGAAGGGGTCCTGTCACATGACGTTCAAGGTTGGCGACACGGTGGTCTACCCCCATCACGGGGCTGCGCTGATCGAGGCCATCGAAACTCGCCAGATCAAGGGTGTGGACAAGACCTACCTGGTGCTGAAGGTGCAGCAGGGAGATCTGACGCTCCGCGTCCCCGCGGAGAACGCCGAGTTCGTCGGTGTCCGCGACGTGGTGGGCCAGGAAGGCCTGGACCGCGTTTTCGAGGTGCTTCGCGCGCCCTACACCGAAGAACCCACCAACTGGTCGCGCCGCTACAAGGCGAACCTGGAGAAGCTCGCGTCCGGCGACGTGATCAAGGTCGCCGAGGTGGTCCGCGACCTGTGGCGCCGCGAGCGTGAGCGCGGCCTGTCGGCCGGCGAGAAGCGAATGCTCGCCAAGGCGCGCCAGATCCTGGTCAGCGAGCTCGCGCTCGCCGAGAACACCAACGAGGACAAGGCCGAGACGCTGCTCGACGAGGTCCTCGCCTCCTGAGGCAGAGGCCCTGACGACAGCTTCGAGGGCAGCCTCGAACCCGGCTCGGCTCGACGCAGCGCCCGAGGGTACCCGAAAGGGCGCCTCGGGCGCTTCGCCGTGCCCGGAAGTCGAGTGGCACGGTGAAGCGGTGACGGAAGGGGCGGCGCGGTTCCACTAACGTGCAGTCAGGAAGGGGGCCTGCCCGCTCGCGAATCCGCGTTCGGCACGGCCATACCCATCGCGACCAAGGAGCCAAACCTGAACGCCTCAGCACAGCTCGCGGCAGCGGTCGTCCCGGCCGCCGGACGCGGCGAGCGACTCGGCCCCGGCGCCCCCAAGGCGCTGCGCGAACTCGGCGGCGTCCCGCTGCTGGTGCACGCGGTCCGGGCGCTGGCCCGCAGCCGGGCGGTCGGCCTGGTGGTGGTGTGCGCGCCGCCGGACGGCGTGGCGGAGGTCGTCGCGCTGCTGGACAGCCACGGCCTGGACGGCAAGGACGTCCGGGTGGTGCCCGGCGGCGCCAGCCGGCAGGAGTCGGTGCGGCTCGGGCTGGCCGCGATCCCGGCCGGCACCCGGGTGGTGCTGGTGCACGACGCGGCCCGCCCGCTGGTGCCCGTCGAGGTGGTGGACGCGGTGGCCGCCGCCGTCCGGGCCGGCGCCGAGGCGGTGGTGCCGGCGGTGCCGCTGGCCGACACCGTCAAGCGGGTCGAGCCGCAGCCGTCCGGCCCCGAGCCGGTGCTGGACACGCCCGACCGCTCCACGCTGCGCGCCGTGCAGACCCCGCAGGGCTTCGATCTGGCCGGCCTGGTCACGGCGCACGGGAAGGCCGTCGCCGAGGGCATCGAGGTGACCGACGACGCCGGGCTGATCGAGCGCTTCGGCGGCCGGGTCGTCGTGGTGCCCGGCCACGAGGAGGCGTTCAAGGTCACCCGCCCGCTGGACCTCGTGCTCGCCGAGGCCGTACTCGCCCGCCGGAGGGCCACCGATGCCTACTGAGAACACCGCCCCGATCCTGCCGCGGATCGGCATCGGCACCGACGTGCACGCCTTCGAGGCCGGCCGGCCGCTGCGGGTGGCCGGGCTGGACTGGCCGGGCGAGACCGGCCTGGCCGGGCACTCGGACGCCGACGTGGCCGCGCACGCCGCCTGCGACGCGCTGTTCTCCGCCGCCGGGATCGGCGACCTGGGCGCGCACTTCGGCACCGACCGCCCCGAGTGGGCGGGCGCGGCCGGCGTGGCGCTGCTCGGCGAGGCCGCCCGGCTGGTGCGGGAGGCCGGCTTCGAGATCGGCAACGTGGCGATCCAGGTGATCGGCGTCCGTCCGAAGATCGGCAAGCGCCGGGCCGAGGCCCAGGCCGCGCTGTCGGCGGCGGTCGGCGCGCCGGTGTCGGTCTCCGGCACCACCACCGACGGCCTGGGCCTGACCGGCCGGGCCGAGGGACTCGCCGCGATCGCGACGGCGCTGGTCTACGAACGGCCCGCCGCCTAGCCTGGGATGACGGACAGTCATCTCTCTGGTGCGGGAGGAATCGTGGGCGTCGAGCTCGACGACAACGTGAAGAAGCTGCTGGACACGAAGAGCTTCGCGGTGGTCTCCACCGTGCAGCCCGACGGCAGTCCGCAGTCCTCGGTGGTGTGGGTGCGGCGGGACGGCGACGACATCCTGTTCTCCACCGTGCAGGGGCGGCGCAAGCACCTGAACCTGGTGCGGGATCCGCGGGTCAGCGTGCTGATCAACCCGGCGGACAGCCCGTACCAGTACTTCGAGGCGCGCGGCGAGGTCACCATGACCACCGAGGGCGGCCGGGAGCTGATCGACGAGCTGTCCCGCAAGTACCGCGGCCAGGACTACGCGTGGGACGGGCCGGACGCGGTGCGGGTGGTGGTGAGGCTCAGTCCGCGCAAGGTGGTCGCCAACTTCTGAGCATGGCGCGCCAAGTGGCTGGAAGGTGGCGGGGCACCCCCCGCCGCCCACTACTCTGGACGCTGTGAGCCTTCGCCTGTACGACACCATGACCCGCCAGGTACGCGACTTCGTCCCGCTGGTGCCGGGCTGTGTCTCGATCTACCTGTGCGGTGCAACCGTGCAGGCGCCCCCGCACATCGGGCACATCAGGTCGGGACTCAACTTCGACGTGATGCAGCGGTGGTTCCGCTACCGCGGCTACGAGGTCACCTTCGTCCGCAACGTCACCGACATCGACGACAAGGTGATCGCCAAGGGGCGCGAGCAGTCCACCGAGTGGTGGAAGATCGCGCACGCCAACGAGCGTGCGTTCAACGAGGGTTACGACGCCCTCGGCTGCCTGCCGCCGAGCGCGGAGCCGCGTGCCACCGGCCACGTGCCGGAGATGATCGAGATGATGCGCGGCCTGATCGAGCGCGGCCACGCGTACGAGGCCGACGGCAACGTGTACTTCGCGGTCACCACCTACCCGGACTACCTGGCGCTCTCCAACCAGGAGTTGGAGAACCTGCGGCAGCCCTCCGGCGACAACGAGACCGGCAAGCGCGACCCGCGCGACTTCGCGATGTGGAAGGCCGCCAAGCCCGGCGAGCCGAGCTGGGAGACGCCCTGGGGCCGCGGGCGCCCCGGCTGGCACCTGGAGTGCTCGGCGATGGTGCACAAGTACCTGGGCACCTCGTTCGACATCCACGGCGGCGGGCTGGACCTGATCTTCCCGCACCACGAGAACGAGATCGCCCAGTCCAGGGCGTACGGCGACGACTTCGCCAACTTCTGGGTGCACAACGCCTGGGTCACCATGAGCGGCGAGAAGATGTCCAAGTCGCTGGGCAACTCGGTGCTGGTCTCCGAGATGGTGCAGCGCTGGCGGCCGATCGTGCTGCGCTACTACCTGGCCGGCCCGCACTACCGCTCGATGATCGAGTACAGCGAGGAGTCGCTGCGCGACGCCGAGACCGCGTTCCAGCGGATCGAGGGCTTCATCGAGCGCGCCGTCGAGCGCTGCGGCATGGTCGACGCCGCGCCCGAGGTGCCGCTGGCCTTCGCCGAGGCGATGGACGACGACCTGGGCGTTCCGCAGGCGCTGGCCGTGGTGCACACCGCCGTCCGGCAGGGCAACAGCGCGCTCGGCGCGGACGACAAGGAGTCCACCGCGGCCCGCCTCGGCGAGGTCCGGGCGATGCTCGGCGTGCTCGGCCTCGACCCGCTGGACGAGATGTGGGCCGGCGGCGGCAGCCAGGGCGAGGAGCTCACCGGCGTCGTCGACGCGCTGGTCGCGCTGGTCCTGGAACAGCGCCAGGCGGCCCGCGCCCGCAAGGACTTCGCCACCGCGGACGCCATCCGCGACCAGCTCGGCCACGCCGGGCTGGCGATCGAGGACACCCCGTCCGGCCCGCGCTGGACGATCAACCAGTAGCCCCTCGGGGCGCGTGGGGGCCGTACCCTTTGTATGGGTGCGGCCCCCACGCACGAAGCAGACGCAGAGACAGGAAGTACAGCCATGGCCGGCAACAGCCAGCGCAGGAACCGCCGCAACCCCGGATCGAAGAAGGGCGCGAGTGTCGGTACCGGCGGCCACAGCCGGAAGGCACTGCAGGGCAAGGGCCCGACGCCGCCCGGCGCGGAGCGCAAGGGACACCCCAAGCAGCGTGCCGCCAACGCGGCGCTGAAGCGCGAGCGCGACGCCAAGTCCCGGGCCGGCATGCGCCGGTCGGGCGGTCCGCGCAGCGGCCGCGGCGGCGCGGGCGCGGCCGAGCTGGTGGTGGGCCGCAACTCGGTGGTCGAGGCGCTGCAGGGCGGCGTGCCCGCGACCGCGCTGTACGTGCAGCAGTTCATCGACACCGACGACCGCGTCCGCGACGCCTTCCAGGCCGCCAACGAGCGCGGCATCCCGCTGATGGAGGCTCCGCGCCCGCAGCTGGACCAGATGACCGGCGGCCTGAACCACCAGGGCCTGGTGCTCCAGGTCCCGCCGTACGAGTACGCGCACCCGGACGACCTCCTGGAGGAGGCCGCCAACATCGGGCAGGACGCGCTGATCATGGCGCTGGACGGCGTCACCGACTCCCGCAACCTGGGCGCCGTGGTCCGGTCCGCCGCCGCCTTCGGCGCGCACGGCGTGGTCATCCCCGAGCGCCGCGCGGCCGGTATGACCGCCGGTGCCTGGAAGACCTCCTCCGGTGCCGCGGCCCGGCTGCCCGTGGCCCGCGCCACCAACCTGACCCGTGCGCTGGAGGCCTACCAGAAGGCCGGCCTGATGGTGGTCGGCCTGGCCGCCGACGGCGAGGCCGAGATCGGCGACCTGGACGCGCTGACCGGCCCCGTGGTGATCGTGGCCGGCTCCGAGGGCAAGGGCCTGTCCCGCCTGGTGTCCGAGACCTGCGACCTGCGGGTGCGGATCCCGATGCCCGGTCAGACCGAGTCGCTGAACGCCGGTGTCGCCGCCGGCATCGTGCTGTACGAGGCCGCGCGGATGCGTGCCAAGCGCTAGGCGCCGGAGCCGGGCGTCCGGTGTCGGACGTGGGGGCACCAAGCGCTAAGTCGACTGTTACTGTGCGTGACATTCGGCTGCTCAGTGCGTCAATTTCGTGAGTCGTCCGGTCGGGTTCGGTCGAGCCCGATCGGATTTCTCATGATCGCTTCAAATCCTCGCCCGGGATGCACCCGGGAGAGTGTCCTCCGGGCCGGTCACCCGGTTAGAGGGGTGTGGACACCAGAACACCTCGGCGTTTCGGGCAGCGCCCCGCGGCGATAGACGACGGCCCGGGCCTCAACACGGTCCGGGTTCCGTCCGACCCGGCGAAGCTCAGCAGCACCCAGGCCAGTTTCCGGGTCAGGCTCTCCGGCCCGGTGACCGCACTGATCGACCCCCCGGCCGGCGCCGCCTTCGGCGACCCGTACGGCCTGCAGCACGGCGCCCGTCCGCTGGTCACCCCGCAGGTCGTGGTGCCCGCGAAGGCCGCGGTGCCCGCACTGGCCGGGATCACCGCCGCCTCGGTCACCGGCGCCGCACCCCGCCGCAAGACCCGGGTGGTCACCTGGAGCGGCCAGGCCGGCCCCGGCGACACCGCCGCCACCCAGCTCCTCGAAGCCGTCCGGCTGAACACCGTGCCCGCCCCGGCGAAGGCCTTCGCCGAGCAGGACACCCAGCAACTTCAGGCCGTCCCCCGGCAGTACGGCTCGGGCTCGGGTACCGGCTCCGGCACGGGCTCGGGCTTCGGCTCGGACGAGACCTCGCGGGTGGGCATCGCCGAACTGCTGGACGACTCCGTGCGGGTCGGCGGGCACAGCTGGCACCCCGAGGGCGAGCTGCCCGAGATGCCGTCGCTCGGCGAGGGCTCCAGGCACGCCTGGTACCCCGGCCGCCGGGTCGACCTCGGCCTGGTCCTGCTGCCGCTGCGGGTGCTGCTCGGCTCGCTGTCGGTGTACGCGGGCTTCAGCAAGCTGTGCGACCCCGTCTACTTCGACGGCGGCGAACGCGGCTCGATGATGCGCTGGCTGTCCTCGCTGCACCCCTGGAAGGTCGCCCAGCCGCTGCTGGACTTCGCCATGGCCCACCCGGTCGGGGCCGGCCTCGCGGTCGCCTTCGCGGAGATCGTCATCGGCGTGCTGTCCATCCTGGGCCTGTGGCAGCGACTCGCCTCCGGCGCGGCGATGGCACTGTCCGCGGCCCTGCTGTTCACCGTCAGCTGGAAGGCGGTGCCGGCCTACGACACCCCCGACCTGATCTTCCTCGCGGCCTGGAGCCCGCTGCTGATCGCCGGCGCCCCGTTCGCCTCACTGGACGGACGGATCGCCCTGGAGGCCTTCCGCCGCCACGGACCCGCCGAGCCCGCCGCCGTCCGACGGCGGATGCTGCGCCGCCGCTCGGTCGTGACCGCCGTGGTGGTCGGCCTGACCCTGCTCACCGGCTCGCTGCTGGGCGCCGCGGTCCGCACCGGCCGCACCGCACCGGTGCACCCGCCGACGGACTACGGCTCCCCGGTGTGGCCGAGCAACGGCCCCTCGCCCTCCCCGGCCACGCCCTCGCCGACGCCGTCACCGTCCCCGAGCAAGGCCACGCCCTCGCCGAGCCGCAGCAACGGGACCAAGCCCAAGCCCAGCGCCAGCACCACCGGCGGCGGCTCCTCCACCTCGTCCCCGCACGCCGGGACGGGCAACGGGGTCGGTTCCGGAAGCGGCTCCGGGACGGGTGCCGGCACCGGCTCCACCGGCGGCACCGGCACGCCCAGCACCCCCCGGTCCCAGCCCTCGCACGGGGTGATCGGCGGGCTGCTCGGCAGCGGGCCGCCACTGCTGGAACTCGGCATGCGGCCGACGGCCGCGGGCGGAGGGGTCTGACGGGCCCTCGGCACAGCGGCAGGGCCCCTTCCGGGAACTCTCCCGGGAGGGGCCCTTCGCCGTGCGTCGAGCTGCGTGAGGGGCTGTGTGTTGAGATGCGTGGGGCGAGAGCGAGGGTGCGCAAAGAAAGAGGGGCGCGGGGAACTGCGCGACAAGCGCAAGGCCCGTCCGCAAGGTCGCGATCAAGTGCAGGTCATTGTCTCCTGCGTCGCGATCTCGCCGACGGGTTCCTTCCGCCTCGCGCAGCTCTCCGCGCCCCTGTCGGGCCGTGCTGCCCCTACCCGACCACTCCCGCAGCGAAGGAGCCGTCGCAGACCGGGCGGGCGAAGGAGCGGGCGCGCTGGACGTCGCCCTGGTACTTCTTCACCGCGGCGCGGCCGAGCTCGCCGGCCAGGGTGCTGCAGTACGGGGTGAGGGAGGGCTTCTCCCGCATGGTGCGTTCCAGGAGGTCGAGCGCGGTGCCCGGGTTGTGGTTCTTGAGCTCCTCCATCAGGTCGACCCGGAGCGCTTCCTGCGCGGCCAGGCCCTGGGTGTTGGGGGAGGTGGAGGTCCGGCCGATGGAGCCGTCCCCACTGGACGCCGCGACCACCTGCTGGTCCAGCGCCGTCGGTGGGGCCCATGGGACGCGGGTGACGGCGAGGGTGCCGGTGGTCACCAGGATCACCGGCAGGGTGAGGGCAACGGTCTGGCCGATTCGGCGAACGAGCTGTTTCACGCACAGGAGAGTAGCGGTGCGTGGCGGAACAGGCGCGCCGCGTTACCCCAACGAGTGACCAGTGTCCTGTTTTGTTCCGCCATGAGGTTGACGCGAGGGTCCGGGAACGGCGAAACCCCCTGCCGACCGCCGCGGGCAGGGGGTTCCGTGTGCTCGTCAGTGACGCGCGTCGGCCGTCAGCGGCTGAGGCGCGCGCCGGTGGTGGCGAAGACGTGGGTCTCGTTGCCGACCGGGACGACGTGGATGGTCTCGCCGCGCTGCGGGATCTCCCGGCTGTGCACGCGGACCACGATGTCCTTGTCCTGGCCCGACACCTGGGTGGTGCCGTAGACGAAGCCGTCCGCGCCGAGCTCCTCGACCACGTTGACGGTGACCGCGACGCCCTCCAGGCCGCCGGCCGGGACGATCTGGAAGTGCTCGGGGCGGATGCCCACCACGACGTTCTTGGCGTCGCCGGCCTTCGACAGGTCCTCGCGGTCGATGTTGATCACCGAGCCGCCGAACTTGACGCCGCCGTCCACCAGCGGAACCTCGACCAGGTTCATCGCGGGGGAGCCGATGAAGCCGGCCACGAACAGGTTGGCGGGCCGGTCGTACATGGCACGCGGGGCGTCGACCTGCTGGAGCACGCCCTTGTCGAGCACCGCGACGCGGTCGCCCATGGTCATGGCCTCGGTCTGGTCGTGGGTGACGTAGACCGTGGTGATGCCCAGGCGGCGCTGCAGGCCGGCGATCTGGGTGCGGGTCGAGACGCGGAGCTTGGCGTCCAGGTTCGACAGCGGCTCGTCCATCAGGAAGACCTGCGGCTGGCGGACGATCGCACGGCCCATCGCGACACGCTGGCGCTGACCGCCGGAGAGCGCCTTCGGCTTGCGGTCCAGGTACTCGGTCAGGTCGAGGATCTTGGCGGCCTCTTCGACCTTGGTGCGGATGTCCGCCTTGTTCACGCCGGCGATCTTCAGGGCGAAGCCCATGTTCTCGGCGACGGTCATGTGCGGGTACAGCGCGTAGTTCTGGAACACCATCGCGATGTCCCGGTCCTTCGGCGGCAGGTGGGTCACGTCGCGGTCGCCGATGCGGATGGCGCCCTGGTTCACGTCCTCCAGGCCGGCCAGCATGCGCAGGGAGGTGGACTTGCCACAGCCGGAGGGGCCGACCAGGACGAGGAACTCGCCGTCGCCGATCTCCAGGTCGAGCGCGTCGACCGACGGCTTGTCGGCACCCGGGTAGACGCGGGTGGCCTTGTCGTACGTCACAGAAGCCATGCTGCTTCGCTCCTTCACCGGCAGGAACGTGCCGGACGATCCGAGTAAAGGTTGGGTTGTCTGCACCGCCCCGAGTGGTCTGGACCACCGACCCTCCAGCGCGGTTCCTCGTGACGCTACCTGGCAGTTCGTCGTTTTGTCAGCCCTCAACCCCCCTTGCTCCCGCATCGATCAGGTCACGACCCCACCACTCCCCCTCCCCGCCCCACCCCCAACCGCCCGCATCCGCCCGCCCCCGCCCGGTACACTGCCCACTGGTACCGCCGCGTATCCCGCGGCCGGTCACCACGCCTCCTTAGCTCAGCTGGCCAGAGCACCGCTCTTGTAAAGCGGGGGTCGTCGGTTCGAACCCGACAGGGGGCTCCGCAGGCCATCAAGTGCAGGCCTCTGACCTGCGCAAACGTCCGTAGTGCAACCAAGAAATCCCCCTCCAAGATCATCTGGAGGGGGATTTTGCGGTCGGTGGGGACACGGTGGGGACGTGGCGTCGGGGGGTACCTGGGTCTTTCGGCCGACGGCCACCTCGGCCCTGACGAACACGGAAGACGACCCCACAAGGCCAAGCTCACGCTCGCCCCGGGGCAACCAGCCGCGTGTCCACCTGCCCGCGCTAAGGCCCGGACAGGCCTGCCTCTGACTGGACGATGCCGTCCCCGGGCCTGCATCGGGGACGACCGCCTGTCAGGACTGTGCGTCGCTACCGAGCTTGTCGCCCACGTACCCGAGCCGGAACGCGGGCTCCTCCGGAACGAGGCGGAAGTGCAGTCGCCCCGCTCCTGGAGTGAACCGGCCGTGCCAGGAGAAGCAGCGGTCTTCGCCGTCGAGATCGGTGAAGGTGCAAAGCTGCTGACGGCTCTGTGATTCCGGAGTGATGTGCGGGTGCTGCCACGTGGGTTCGGGAGAGCTCGCCGGGTCCCAGTTGGCGGCTGTCGCTTCCAGATCGACCAGCAGCTTGCGGACAGGTCGGTGCCACTTCACGTCGAGGCGGCGGAGGCCTCGCTCAAAGCGGGGGGTCTTCTGGAGGTGCGGGAAGAACTCGTCCCAGGCGTCGAGGATTTCTGTAGGAGTGGTGAGCGAGGCTGAAGCCGTGTCCTGCGCCCAGGCTCTGTGCTCCTCGGCCTCACTCGGGCTGGAGCAATGCCGCGCGCGGTCGCGGCTGCTCTCGATGCCGTCTTCGGTGAGATGGTGGATATCGACGTCCAGCCATGAGGTCGCCCACTTCGCCGACACCGGAAGACTGACGGCAAGCCCGTCGGCGAGGTGCGCGAACGCGATTCCCTCCACGGTGCGGTTGTCGTGCCGGTACTCGATTTCATCCGGATCGAGCGTCAACTGGACGGCGTCGTGGAAGGGCGAACGATTGCGCAGCGCGAGGAGGTAGCGATGCCGATCGCGGTTCTGCTTGCTTGAGCTCACCCACTGTTGGTACAGGTACCCGCGCGCCAGCTCGGACGTCGGGAGTGGGCTCCTGGTGACCAACGCGATGCTCTGCCAGCTCTTGAGATGGCGCAGTGTGTCGATGAAGCCGGCCATTGCAGTGTCCACCTCTCTGCGGTCAGATTCGGACTCGCAGGACAGCTCGTTGAGAAACAGTGTCAGGGACACTCCCACCCCGGGGTTTCTGTTGAGGATCGACTGTTGGAACGCGACGCCGGACATTAGTCGAGAAGCTTCTCCAGAGAGTTCTCCCACTCGTCGAAGAACCCTGCCGGCCATTCGGAGAGCATGCCGTCGTCGCCCATGGCAGGGCTGATCACTTGGGCGGTCAGTGCGTGGCGCCGGAAGAAGTGGACGGCCGTGGACGAGGCAGGGATGCGCCCGTCCTTCACGGCGATGCGCAACCCGTTGAGGACGTGGTCGGAGTGGGTCTCGAGGAGAACTTGAGCCCCAGCGGCGACTGCGGCCACGGCGAGGTATGCCAGCCAGGTCTGTCCTTGTGGGTGGAGGTGCGCCTCCGGGTTCTCCAGAAGGATCAGGGAACCCGGCTGGGCCGACAGGCAGGCGACGACGATCGGCAGGGCGTAGGTCAGCCCGAAGCCGACGTTGGTGGGACGGTAGCGGTTCGAAGCGGAGACACCGGAGCCGAAGCCGTAGCTGAGTCGTACGGTGTCAGTCCCGTCGATGCCCACGGCCTGGAGGTTGACGCCTGGGCAGAGCCGCTGCATCCACGCCTCGGTCTGCGAGAGGAGGGAGGCGGAGTGGTCGTCGTCGAGTCGGAGGGGGCCGGCCGCGACGGGGTCGTCCTGGTGAGCCCGCAGGAAGTTGACGGTGTGCTCGCCCCGAGAGCCGAGGAAGCCACGCCCCACGGCTGCTTGGTGGGAACGCGGATAGCTGGCGGCTGGGACGATGCGGTCGGCCTTGAGGTACTGGAATCCTGGCTGGAAGAGCGAGCACTCGTCCGCGTCCTGGGCGTCCGGGCCCATCGGGCAACCGGTCATCCTCAGCAGGTCGTCTTCACGGCCGTAGGCGGCACTCCACTCGTAGCGGGTGTTGTCGGAGGTGACGGCGAGTGCGATGGTGCGGTCGTCCGCGACGTTCGACTCGTGCCGTACGTACGTGTCGTGCCGGACGTCCTGACCGGTGCCGAGTTCGACTAGTTCGCCGTTGAGGAGGAAGCCGCCGCCGTCGTCGTGGAGGTGGAGGAGCCCCGCCTCGTAGGACTGGCGGAGGAGCGCGAGGGACTGCAGAACAGTGCTCTTCCCGGAGGAATTCAGTCCGGTGAGGAGCGTGAACGGGGCCAGAGTGATGTCCTGGCGGGCGAATGCCTTGAAGTTGGTGATGTCGATATGTTCAAGCATCGAGCGTCTCCTGGAAGATCCGGTCCATTTCGCGGAATCGAAGCCTGACTTTTCCGACATCGCCGGTGCCGGCCGACACTGCGCCGACGAAGAGTGGGTCGTCCATCAGTTCCATGAACTTCTCCTCCACGACGGACTGGCGGGCAGCAAGCACGCGGATCTCGGCGGGGGTCCGGTTGGCCAGGCATGCCGATTCGGTCTCGAACAGCGCCTTGTTGACCGGAGAGCGGCGGTTGTATCCCGGGAATCGCTTCCGGAAGGCGTGAATCCCGAAGATCCGTTTGGCCGCATCCATGGCGTGGAGGAAACGGTCCTCCAAGCTGGAAAGCTCGTCCGGGGACAATGTATTGATTTCATGCATGGCGGCGCGGAGGAATCCGTCGAAATCCTGCGATGCGTACGAATCCGGAGAGTTGAGGCTGAAGGCCAGGAACCGGAGGCACATCTCGCGGTCCGACATCCGTTCGGGGGAGACGCTGTAGGACGTCGCGCTTAGGAAGGGGCTAGTGTTGGCGAGCTCGTAGAGGAAGGTGCGGGCCCGGCCCGGAATGAGCGCATGCCGCAGTTCCTGACGGGTCAGCGGACGGCCGCCCGTGTTGATGCGGGCGAAGATGTTGAACTTCACCTCCTCCGGTGTGCCACGACGGATGAGGAGGACCACGAGTTCGGTCTCCTCGATCCGGGTCTGAAGGCGGCCTGGCAGGTCGGCGAAGGAGTGCCCGTTGAACTCGGTTAGGTACTCCAGGCCGGTAAGGACAAGTGGGTCGGCGCCGACAGCGGCGGGGTCGACGAAGCGCGCGATGGTGCTAAGGCGCTGGACGCCGTCGACGATCGCCCATGACTCCTCGTCCACCTCGGCGGCGTAGAGCGTCGGCAGGGTGATCCGAAGCAGAAGCGACTCGATGAGCCTGCTCTGCGCTTTCGCTGTCCAGATGCCGGCACGGCGCTGGAAGTCCGGGGCGAGGTCGATGGTGTCGCGCCGGATGCGATTGAGGAGGAGCGAGACCGTGGGGGTGCGGGTCTGAACTTCGATCTTGCTGGGATCGAAGGGGCTGGCGATCTGCTCACCGATGTCCTCGGACTCGACGCCGGAGCTCTTGCCGCCGTCGTCGAACTCGACAGGGAGCTGAGCCCCCGGCTCGTCGAATGCGAAGAGTGCGTCCGGGACGGGGTGCCGGGACTTCCTGCCCGAGGAACCGTTGCTGTCTGTCATGATCCATCCTCGTTGGCACTCAGTGCTGCTCAGTAACGCGCTGCCACCAGGCTCGACCCCGGAGTCGTTCCACGTAATTTAGCCCGACCGCGCGCTGCAGCCGGGCCAAATCGATCGGATACGTGCTGGCGACTCGGGGTCGCGGGCGGGTGAGGCCTTGGCGAACACCCAGGCTGCGCTATCGGTACTTGACCGGCCTCGCTCTTGGTCATCGACAGAGCCTGGACGTCGGTTAGCCCGACCTTGGAGGTCGGGCCCTCGGACCTTTCTGTGTCAGGGCCCAGCTTGGCGATCGTGCCAGTGGAGCTGGAAAGCAGCTCGGCGCCACGAGCAGGTGGGGACGTGGTGGGGACACACGAACCGTGAAGTCTCGTGAAAGCCAGTGACCACCCGATCAGGCATACGCCATCTGACCTGCGGCGGGGGTAAAGCTCGGGGCTGTCAGCGGCGGACCGTGAGGCACCTCGGTCCTCTTGTAGAGCGGGGGTCGTCGGTTCGAACCCGACAGGGGGCTCGGATTCGAGTGCGAGCCGGAGGGCCTGTGGAGGGTGGACGCCCCGGGGCCGGGAGTGGCTTCGGGGCGTTTCTGTGTCTGGGGCCGTCGGGCGGAGGGGTGCCCGTTGAGTGGGTGGCAAGTCGACGGCAATGGGGCGGACGTACGGTCGGCGGGATGGTGCTTCCCCGTGCGAGCGGGCTTCGCAGCCGCTCCTGTGCGCATGGCCGAACAGACTCTTCATGTGGAAAAGAGGCCTGATGTCACGCAGATTCCCGATGGCGGTCGTGTCACTCCTGGCGCTGGTGGCTTCGTTCCTGGCTGCCGCGCCCGCCGGGCACGCGGCCAGTCCCTGTAACGCCCCCGAGCCGCCGCCGTCCTGCAACGAGCCGCCGCCCCCGGGTGGCTCGGGGACGCCCCCGACGCCGAGACAACTGCCGTACAGCTATGCGGAGTCGTTGACGCTCAGCGGCTGGTGTGTGGACGTGCCCAACGGTTCGCCGGTCACCGGGAGCGCGATCCAGATCTGGGGGTGCAACAACTCCGGTGCACAGCGGTGGATTTCGCGGCCGGTGGGGGGCGGGGTGTCGTGGGTGGACGTCGCCACGGGCAAGTGCCTGGACGTCAAGTGGGGCGGCTCGGCGGACGGCACCGCCGTCTGGCAGTGGGACTGCAACGGGACGCCCGCGCAGGTCTGGCGCGACGAACCGGCGGCCTCCGGCGGCCGGCAGCTGGTCAACTCGGGCAGCGGGAAGTGCCTGGACGTCCCGAACGACGACTTCCGCAACGGCAATCCCCTGCAGGTTTGGAGCTGCCACGACAGGCCGGCGCAGCGGCTGGGGCGCCAGGCGGCCCAGCCGTGGCCGGGGTCGCGGCTGCGCCCGATCTACGCGATCGCGCACAACCTCAACTCCGCGGACCGGGTCGGTTCGGCCCTCGACGCCGGATACAACGCCATCGAGGTCGACGCCGCCAACCACGCGTACGGCGGCTGCTTCGTCGACGACTGGGAGTGGGTGGCCTGCGACGTCGGCAACCCGGCCTCCGAGAACGTCGACAGCGGCAACGTGGGCCGCAAGCGGGTCTCGGCGATCTTCGACGAGATGGCCGCCCAGCGCCGCGCCGGGCGCAACCTGACGCTGGTCTGGATCGACATCAAGCACCCCGAGAACCGGGACCTCGGCACGTTGAAGGCGCTGGCCCGGGACAAGCTGGTGGCCAACGGCATCCAGGTGGTCTACGAGGTGACCTGGGACAACGACCAGCGGACGCTCTGGGCGGACCTCAAGCAGGGCCTCACCCGGTCCGAGGGGGTGATGGTCACCGGGACGTACCAGGACGCCAACATCGCCTTCTCCTACAACGGCGGCGGCGTCGACTTCCAGCACCGGCTGGTCGACGACGGCTCCGCGATCTTCGCCACCGCGGTCGGCACCTGCGGCAACGACGGCAGCGACAAGGTGGCCGGCCTGAAACAGAGCACGGCGGTCCGGGACGCGGGCTACCTGACAGGAGTCTTCTCCTGGACCATCGGCTCCTCCTCCGGCGCCGCCTCGTGCGCCGGCCGGCTGCTCGGCGAGGCGGGCGTGGACGGCCTCATCGCGGGCTACAAGTTCGACGACTACCAGCGGTCCGGCGACACCGACCAGGCCGTGAAGAACATCACCGACTGGGTCAACGCCCACAGTGGCCAGGCGCGTCTGGCGACGGTCCAGGACACGGTCTTCGCCTGAGCCCGTCAGCCCGTCAGCCCGTCAGCCCGTCAGCCCGACGGCCCGTCAGCCCAGTAGTCCGGCAGCCCGACAGCCCTGCGCCGGCGGGGCGTCAGGCGGCGCCGGTGGTGGATTCGGTGGCGGCGATGAGGGTGTGGAGTTCGGCGACGACGGGGGTGTCGGCGGTGTCGAGGTGGGCGAGGGCGTCGTGCCAGTGGGCGAGGGCCTGGGGGATGCGGCCCTGGTCGTGGAGGACGCGGCCGTAGGCGTGTTCGGCGAGGCCGGTGCCGTAGGTGTCGTCGAGTTCGGTGGTGAGGTCGAGCAGGTGGCGGCCGAGGGCGGCGGCCTCGTCGAGGCGGCGCAGGCGGCGGAGGGCCTCGATCTCGCGGAGGCGGCATTCGCGCTTGGTGTTCCACGGGGCGTTCTCGGCGAGGTCGAGCGCGGCGCGGAAGTGGGCCAGTGCCTCGGCGGGTCGGTTCAGCCGCAGGTGGGCGTTGCCGATGTTGCAGCGGCCGGCCATCTCCATCGGCACCGGGTCGGGGAGGCGTTTGGCGGCGTCGATGCTGCGGGTGTGCAGGGGGATGGCGAGTTCGGGGTCCTCGGGTTCGAGCAGGTTGCCCAGTGCGGACAGGGCGCGGGCCTCGTTGAGCGGGTCGTCCTGTTCGACGGCGAGGCCGAGTGCCTCGTGCAGGGTGAGGACGGCCTCCCGCGGGCGGTCGAGGAGTTGCAGCAGCATGCCGCGGTTGTTCAGGGCGATCTGGAGGCGGTGCTGGTTGCCGGTGCGCTGCCAGAGCGGGATGGACCGGTCGACCAGGTCGAGGGCGTCGGCGAAGCGGCCGGTGTCGAAGTGGGCGCTGGCCAGGTCGACCAGGGCGAGGCCCTCGGCGGCGGTGCGGTCCTCGCGGCGGGCGACCCGGAGCGCGATCTCGTTCAGGTGCACCAGTTCCGGGGTGCGGCCGCGGGCGCGCAGGTAGGGGAGCAGGGCCTGGACCAGGTCGAGCAGGGTGGGGGCGGCCCAGCTCCGGTCGGCCAGCCGTTCGACCAGCACGGTGAGGTTGGTGTACTCGCCGTCGCCGAAGGCGAACGCGCTCTCCTGGTCCCGGTCGGCGACGTCGCTGCCGGCGGGCAGTCCGCGCTGGCGGTGCAGGGTCGGGTCGAGGACGCGGGCGGCGCCGGCGGCGGCGTCGAGGTACCAGTCGAGGGCGTCGGCGACGGCGCGGGTGCGGTCGGCCGGGTCCTCGGTGAGTTCGCGGGCGAAGTCCCGGACCAGGTCGTGCGGGGCGAACCGGCCGCCCCCGAGCTCGTCGACCAGGGCGACGTCGGCCAGCCGGTCCAGGGCGGCGCCGGCCTGCGAGGGGCTGATCCGCAGCACGCCGGAGAGCAGCCCGGGGGAGTACTCGGGCAGGTCGAGGGCGCCGACGGCGACCAGCGCGTCGGCGGCCCGGCGGTCCAGGCGGCGGTCGGAGCCGCGCAGTGCCTCGTGGGCCAGGGCGAGTGACTGACGGACGCTCAGGTCGTCGAGTTCGAGTTCGTCGAGCCGGTCCTCGTCGTCCTCCAGACGGCCGACCAGGTTGCGGACGGACGGGGCGGTGCGGGCGGTCAGTCGGGCGGCGACGATCCGCAGGGCGAGCGGGAGCCGGCCGCACAGTTCCACCAGCCGGGCCAGGTGGGTGTGTTCGACACCGACCAGTTGGAGGCCGCGGCCGGCCCGGCCGGCGGCGAGTTCGACCAGCGCGATGCTCTCGGCGGTGGAGAGGGTGCCGAGGCGGACGTGGACCGCGCCGTCGAGGGCGAGCATCGGCGTCCGGCTGGTGACCAGCACGCCGCAGCCGGGGCCGGACGGCAGCAGTGGGCGGACCTGGGCGAGGTCGGCCGCGTCGTCCAGCAGCAGCAGGGTGCGGGTGCCGCTCAGGGTGGAGCGCAGCAGGGCGGCGGCGCCGTCGACCTCGTCGGGGACGTCGGCGGGGTTGGTGCCGAGGCCGCGCAGCAGGGCGGTGAGGGCCTGGTGCGGGCCGAGCGGGGTGAGGCCGGCGGTGGCGCCGCGCAGGTTGAGGAAGAGCTGGCCGTCGGGGAAGCGGCCGCGCAGGGTGTCGGCGCAGTGGACGGCGAGTGCGGACTTGCCGACTCCGGCCATGCCGCTGAGCACGGCCAGGCCGGGGCGGTCGGTGCCGGCCAGCAGGGCCTGCCGGAGGGCTTCGAGCTCGTCCGGGCGGCCGACGAAGTGCGCGGGCGGGGTGGGGAGTTGGGCGGGGATCGGACGGGTCGGCCGGGCCTCGGGCGCGGGTTCGGGCTGGTCGGCGAGGATCCGGGCGTGCAGGGCGCGGACGGCGGGTCCGGGTTCGATGCCGAGTTCGTCGATCAGGGCGCGGCGCAGCCGCTGGTAGACGGTGAGGGCCTGGGCGCGCCGGTCGGCGCCGTGCAGGGCGAGCATCAGCTGCCCGTGGAAGGCCTCGCGCAGCGGGTGTTCGCCGACCAGGCGGGTGAGTTCGGCGACCAGCCCGCGGGGGCGGCCCTGGTGCAGTTCGGCGTCGAAGCGCCACTCCAGGGCCTGCAGCCGGTTCTCCTGCCACTGGTCGCGGCGGGCCCGGCCGTCGGCGCTGTCCGGCAGGTCGGCGAGCGGGTCGCCGCGCCACAGGTCGAGGGCGGCGGAGGTCTCGGCGAGCACCCGGGGCCAGTCGGCGGCCTCGTGCGCGGCGCGGGCCCGCTGGACCGCCAGTTCGAACTGGCGGCTGTCCAACTCCTGGTCGGCGACGACGAGTCGGTACCCGGAGGGGGCGGCGCGCAGTCGGTCGCCGGTCTCGTCGCCGAGCGACTTGCGCAGCCGGGCGACCAGGTTGCGCAGCGAGGCCTCGGCGGTGCTGGGGGCCTCCTCGCCCCACAGGGCGTCGATCAGCCGGTCCAGCGAGACCGGCTGGTTGGCGTGGATCAGCAGCACGGCCAGCAGGGTGCGGGCCTTGGGGCCGCGCACGGGGCAGTCCCGGGTGCCGTCGTGTGCCTGGAGACTGCCGAGCAACCCGAACCGCATGGTTCCACCCCCACGTCCGTTGCGACCCCCCAACGGCCCCACGGGACGCGTTAGGTCGATGTTATCGGCGGATTATGTGCGTGAACCAAGCTCTTTCATGTCGGCAGGTGAAGCCAGCTGGCGGAAAGTCAGAAATGGCGGCTTTGCCCACCGTGGGGCGGCCGGCCGACCGGAAGAGCCCAGGGAGACTGCCGTGACTCGCTCGAACACCGCTCGTCGTACCGTCGCCGCGCTGCTCACCGCGGGGGTGTCGGCGGTCCTGATGACCGCGGCGCCGGCGCACGCCGACAGCAGCGACAGCTGCCACCCGTCCGGCGCGATGCCGCGGGTCGGCGTGTTCGGCAACGAGTTCGCCCCGGCGCCGTCCGACCCGCTGGTCCGGGCGCAGGGCTGGGTCGGAGCGGGCCTGGCCTGCTCCCCGATGGGCAGCTTCGGCGGGTACCGGACCGACGCGGGCGGCTACGCGGCGATGGCCTGGCACCTGACCGAGTCGATGGAGCCGTCCGAGCTCCTCTCCACCGGGTCGGTGACGCCGCTCGCCGGCCGTGACGACCTGGCCCCCGGCGACGGACTGCTGAACCCGGCGGGCTTCGGCCACGTGGTGGTCTTCGACCACTGGGCCGACGACGCGCACACCTCCTACCTGGGCTACGAGTTCACCGCGGCGGGCGTGCAGCACCGTACCGTCCCGTACCCGTACTTCGCGGGCCAGGGCGATTTCCGGCCGGTTCGCGCGGCGCGCTGACCGACCCGGCCGAACCACCCCACCGAGAACCCACACCGACCAGCACCCGTACGGCAGTTCGCACGCCGTCGGCGGGTCGGCACCGCCATGCCGAAATCGAGAAGGAGCTGTCCCGTGAAACCGCACCGTCGAGCCCTGGCCACCGCGGCCACCGCCCTGGCCCTGGCCGCCACCGCCCTCGGAACCGTCCCCGCGTTCGCGGCGGGAGCGAGCGACGGTGCCACCAAGAACGTCGACTACCTGGGCCGGACGTTCTCGATCCCCGCCGACTGGCCGGTGATCGACCTGTCCGCCGACCCCCGGACCTGCGTCCGCTTCGACCGGCACGCCCTCTACCTCGGCACCCCCGGCGCCGACCAGGACTGCCCGTCCCACGTGATCGGCCGCACCGAGGCCCTGCTGGTCCAGCCGGCCGCCGGCGAGCCGGTCGGCACCACCGTCAACGACACCGGACGGGAGATCGCCGCCGCCGACGGGACGGTGCGGATCACCGCCGCCTACGACACCGACCAGGCGCTGGTCACCGGCATCCTGACCGGCGCCGCGATCCCCGCGAAGGCGCCCGCCAAGGCCGCCGCCCTCGGGGCCGGGGCGCTGACGGCCGCGGCCGTCCCGGCGACCAGCACGAACTACACGGGCAAGGGCTTCGACGCCTGCGCCGCCCCCAGCAGCTCCCTGATGGCGGGCTGGATGGCCGACTCGCCGTACCGCGCCGTCGGCATCTACATCGGCGGCTCCAACCGGGGCTGCGCCCAGCCCAACCTGACCCCCGGCTGGGTGAGTCAACAGGCCGCCGCAGGCTGGCACTTCATGCCGCTGTACGTGGGCCCGCAGGCCGCCGGCATCAGTTCCCCGGCCGGCCAGGGCGCGGCCGCCGCCGACGACGCGATCAACAACGCGGTCGCCCTCGGCTTCGGCCCGGGCAGCGTCCTCTACTACGACATGGAGGCGTACTCCCCGACCTACAGCAGCAAGGTGCTGGCCTTCGAGTCGGCCTGGACCGAGCGGCTGCACGCCCGCGGCTACCTCTCCGCCATCTACAGCAGCTCGGACAGTGGCATCGCCGACCTGGCGAACCACGTCTCCGCCCACACCATGCCCGACGTGGTGTACTTCGCCCGCTGGAACCGCTCTGCCGACACCAACGATCCGGCGGTTCCCGCCTCGTACTGGGCCGGCCACCAGCGGGTGCACCAGTACTCGGGCAACGTCACCGAGAGCTACCACGGCTACTCGTTGGAGATCGACGCCGACTACCTGGACGTCCAGGTGGCCCAGGAACCCGTCGTGCCGGCCGGCGTGCTCTACCACAGCATCGTTTCCGGGGGCGGGAGTTGGGCGGGGTTCGCGCCGCTCGCCGGAGTGGGCACGCCGACCATGCTGGCCCGCGAGAGCGCCATCACCGGAATGCCGGACGGCACTGCGCAGGTGGTGGGCATCGGCAGTGACGGCAATGTCTACCACGAGGCCCGGCTCACCGACGGGAACTGGACCGGGTTCGCGCCGCTGGCCGGTGTCGGTACGCCGACCATGCAGGCGAGCAAGGTGGCGATCGCCGGAATGCCGGACGGCACCGCGCAGGTGGTGGCGATCGGCAGTGACGGCAACGTGTACCACGAGATCCGCCTCCCGAACGGGAGTTGGAGTGGCTTCGCGCCGCTGGCCGGGGTCGGCACGTCGACCATGCAGGCCCGCGAGGTGGCCATCGCCGCGATGCCGGACGGCAGCGCCCAGGTGGTGGCGATCGGCAGTGACGGCAACGTCTACCACGAGACCCGTCTCACCAACGGGAGTTGGAGTGGCTTCGCGCCGCTGGCCGGTGTGGGTACGCCGACCATGCTGGCGAGCAAGGTGGCGATCGCCGGACTGCCGGACGGCAGCGCGCAGGTGGTGGCGATCGGCAGTGACGGCAAGGTCTACCACGAGACCCGTCTGACCAACGCAGGCTGGACCGGGTTCGCGCCGCTGGACGGCGTCGGGACCTCGACCATGCAGGCCTTCGAGGTGGCCATCGCCGGCCTGCCGAACGGGACTTCGCAGGTGCTGGCGATCGGCAGCGACCACCAGGCGTACTCCCGGGTGCGGCTCACGGACGCCAACTGGACGGCCTTCCAGGCGATGGCGGGCCACGACGGCGCCGCGACCTTCCCGGCCCAGCGGGTGGCGGTCGCCGCGATGCCCGACGGCTCCACCCAGGTGCTCGCCACCACGCTCTGACCCGCCCTCGGCCGGGGCCGGCCCCACGGCCCGCCCCGGCCGAGCCCCCAAATGTTCGCCCCACCAGTTTCGGACGGCCCTCCGGGCGTCCACATTCCTAGGAGTTCCACACCATGCGAATCGCACACAAGTTCGGCAAGGCCGGTCTGGCCGCCATGGTCGCGGCCGGCGCCCTGACCACCCTCGCGGCCGGCACGGCGCACGCCGACGTGGCCGGCATCGTCAATGTGGCGAACAGCCAAATCAACCAGGGCCCGTGCGGCCTCGGTGGCATCGGGTACTTCCCCCCCAACCACAGCGGCAGTTCCTGCGACGGAGCGGGCCACAAGCGCGAGGACTGGTGCTCCGACTTCGCGGCCTGGGTCTGGGGCCAAAGCGGCGTCGACCACGTCAATGACCTGACCCCCTCCGCCGCGAGCTTCTACGACTACGGTGTTCGATACGGCACCTTGCACCGGACTCCGCAGGTCGGCGACGCGGTCGTGTGGGACTTCAACCCCTCCACCGACTGGGCCAGGCACGTGAACCTGGTGACCGCGGTCAACGGCAGCACGATCACCGTGGTCGGCGGCAACCAGAGCGGCACCGTCAACCCCTACCAGATCTACAACGCCGGGATCGGATCCACGTCGTCCAGCGGCCAGCGGATCAGCGGCTTCATCTCCCCGGTCTTCAACGGCGCCACCAGCAACCCGTCCAGCCTGCCGGCCGGCACCCTGGTGAAGTCCGCCTCCAGCCCGACCGTCAAGGTGATCGTGGGCGGCGCCGGCCTGGCGATCCAGGGTTCCGACGTGGACGCCGACCACTACGACCTCAGCAAGATCGTCACCGTCGGCGACGCCGCGTTCAACGCGCTGCCCGCCGTCCCGCCGAACGGAACCGTCGTGATGGACCAGTCCGGTACCGACAACTCCCGCTACGTGGTCGTCGACGGCGTCGCCCTGAACATCGGCGGCGACGACTGGGTCTCGGGCGGCTACAGCACCAAGCCGCAGATGGGCGTCCCCACCTCCTGGCTGCGCGACGCCACGCAGCGCACCCTGGGCGTCGGTGTGGTCGTGCTGGACCAGTCGGGCGCCGACAACAGCCGCTACGTGATGGTCGGCGGCGCCGCGCTGCCGATCACCGGCGCCGAGTGGGACAACGACAACTACGCCGCCCGCCACTCGGTCGGCGTTCCGGCCGCCTGGCTGAAGGCGGCCGCCGCCAAGCCGGTGCCGGACGGGACCGTGGTGATGGACCAGCACGGCACCGACAACAGCCGCTACGTGATGGTCGGCGGCGCGGCCGCCGCCATCTCCGGCACCGAGTGGGACAACGACGGCTACAGCGACCGCCCGCTGATGGGCGTCCCCGGCGCCTGGCTGGGCCGGGCGGCCGCGGCCAAGCCCGCCGACGGAATGCTGCTGAAGGGCGAATCGGGCGCCGACCCGTCGGTGTACGTCACCGCCAACGGCTCCGCCCTGCCGCTGACCGTCCCCGAGTACAACGACGTCTGGGCCAACCGCGCGACCACCGGCGCCCCGGAGCGCTGGCTGGCCTGGATCGTCGCCAAGCCGCTGGCCAACGGCACCGTCATCACCAACGCCAGCGGACAGGAGGCCACCCGCTACGTGATGGCCGGCGGCAAGGCCGTCCCGCTCAGCGGCGCCGACTTCACCGCGCTCGGCTACGACCAGCAGCCGCTGCGCGGCGTCCCCGGCGCCTGGGAGGCCACTGCGGCCGCCAAGACCGCTCCGTCCGACGGCACCATGCTCCTGTCGCCCGACAACACCACCGTCTGGCAGGTCGTCAACAACGGCCACAAGCGTCCGATGGCCACGAGCGAGTTCGGCGACGGCGGCTACTCCTTCCTGGACGTGGTCCGCGTCCCGACCGCCCTCACCGCGTCCCTGCCCAACGCCTGATGCCCCACCACAACCCGCCGGCCCCGTTGTCGGGAGGTTCAGGCGAGCAGCAGCGGCATGTCCCAGTCGTGCGGGGTGCCGCCCGACGCGTACGAGTCGAGGGCGAGCGCGACGCCGGAGGCGCCGTCCAGGTAGCCGGAGACGTCGGAGGCGAACGGCTCGGCGGTCATGGAGAAGCGCAGGCCGAACGGGGCGTCCGGGTCGAACGCGTCGATCAGCCGGGCGGCGATCAGGTCGCGCCGCCGCTCGATCCGCGGGTCCTCGAAGTGCTCGTTCAGACGGCCGAGTTGGTGCAGTGCGCCGGCCCAGCCGTGGCACAGCGCGTGGTCGGTGATGCCCCAGTCGTCGAGCGGGACGGTGAGCAGCCGTTCCACCGAGTCGCGGGCGACCGCCGTCCAGTCGGGGCGGTCCAGCGCCGCCCCGGCCACCTGCAGGGCGCGCGAGACGCCGGGGGCCCCGTAGCACCAGGACGGCCAACTGGCGGGCTTCGCACAGGCGTCCGGGCCGGCCAGGTACTCGTCCAGGTCCAGGTAGCCCGGCCAGTACGGGCCGTGCTCGTCGCGCACCGCCCAGTGCAGCAGCAGTCCGGCGGCGCTCTCCATCGCCTCCTGGTGGCCGGGCAGCCGGATGCCGTCCCGCCAGGCCAGCGCGAGCAGCATCAGCGGGCCCGCGACGCCGTGCGACAGGCCCAGGTTGAGGTGGCCGTCGGGCATCAGGTGCTCGGAGCCGATCCGCGGCGCGTCCAGCGCCCACCAGCGCGGGACGCGCACCCCGCGGTGCTCGGTCTCGCCGCGGGCCAGCTCGATCAGGTAGCCGAGGACGCTCTCCAGCTCCTCGCCGCAGGTCTCGGCGCGGGCCAGCAGGTACCGGCCGACGCCGGTCATGCCGCGCACCACCTCGTAGTGGCCGATGGTGGCCAGCGGCCCGTCCGGCACGGCGGGCAGCGCGGTGTGCACCAACTGCCGCTGGTAGGCGTCCAGTCGGTGCAGGGCGGTGGTGTAGCCGCCGGTGGCCCGGTTGGCGACCAGCACGGCGAACGCCAGCGCCCCCGGGCCCTTGAAGATCCCGCTGGGCGTGGTGTCGCCGTCGGCGGCGGCCCGGGTGCCGACGGCGAGCCAGCCGTGCGCCCGCGCCACCCGGTCGGCGCGCGGCCGGGCGCCGCCGCTGAACGCCAGCGACAGGCCCGGACTGCCGCTGCCGAGCGTCAGCTCGACCCACACCCCCTCCGCCACCCCGTCCTCGGCGGCCTCGGCCGGAATCCGGGTGGCGGCCATGGTCGCGGCGGGGTCGGCCAACCGGTCGAGAATCCGGTCGGACACCTCCCCGGCCGCCTCGCGCAGCTCGGACGACGTCCTTGCGGTGGGTTCGGTGACGGTCATCGGGGGCTCCGGGTGGTGAAGGGGCGGGCGGTGGAACTGGGGTGACGCGACGTCATGACCGGCGATCGGCGTGCGCCCGGCGGCCCAGCAGGGAGCGGGCCGTGCCGCGCAGCACGGCGTAGCCGCGGGACTCGGCGGCCCGGTCGATGCCGAACAGGCGGTTGTGGCGCATGTGCAGCAACGACATCAGGGCCTCGTCCCGGTCGGCCTCCGGTGCGGCGAACAGCCTGCGGCCGAAGGCGCGCGGGGCGGAGGACTCCGTCCAGAGGGTGGCCAGGGCGGGGACGCCGAGCAGTTCGGCGGCGTGCCGGGCGGCGTCGCCGGGGCGGATCAGCCGGTCGGTCAGGGCGCGGTGGCGCTGGTAGACCTGGTGGTCGGCGGTCTTGTCGAACAGGCGGTCGGCCCAGTCGCACCAGTCCCAGTCGCCGAGCGAGTCCAGCAGCACGGCGTGGCCGACGGCGGCCAGCACCTCGTCCGGCACCGCGGCCGCGCCCGCCCGCCGGGCCTGCAGCTGGACGATCGCGGACTGGCTGTCCGTCAGGAACAGCTCCTCGGCGTCCGGCAGGGCGTCCGGCCCGAGGTAGCGGTCGGTCTCCGGCCGGTACACGTCCAGCGCCATGGTGCGCAGCGCGCCGGTGTCGATCAGCTTCCGGACGTGCCGGGCGAGGGTCGGCAGGACGCGGCCGGCCAGGGCGGCGGGGTCGCCGTGCAGGCGCAGCCGCAGGTGCGGTTCGGGGTCGCGGTAGCGCAGGAAGAACCAGCGGTCGATGTCGCCGTCGAGGTCGACGAGCAGCCGGGGCAGGTGGTCGGCGAGCAGCGTCTCGTGGGCCGACGGGTCGGCGTACAGCTTGGCGAACAGCCAGTCCTCGCCGGGCAGGTGGATGTCCGTCGGGGCGGTGCGCAGGGCCGGTACGGCGAGCGGCGGGCGGGTGTCGGCGGCGGGCTCCGGCGCGGGGGTGCGGAACAGCGGGACGACGATCTCGGTGCTGTGGCCGTGGTTCCAGCCGAGTCCGGCGCCGTCCGCGGTGAGGTCCTGGAACAGCTGGAACCGCGGTTCGGGGGCGGTGAGTTCGGCGCGCAGCAGCTCGGTGTCCCAGCTCTCGCGCAGGTCGATCGGGAACATCCGGTCGTTGCTGGCGATCTGCAGCCGGTCGGGCACCCGGTAGCGCTCGCGCCACTCGCGCAGGCCCTCCGCCCAGGCGGCGGGCCCGGCGGTGCGGGCGGCGTCGCGCAGGCGGCGGCCGGGCAGCCAGCGGCGCGGCGTGGTGAGGACCCGGCCGTAGCGGACGGCGGGCAGGTACGGCAGGGTGTCCAGGCCCGCCCAGTCCCAGCCGGACCACACCCGGGGGCGGGCCGCGGCCAGCTCGGACAGGAACCGGGCGACCGGCGGGGCCTGCCCGTCCAAGGCGAGCATGTGCGGGAAGACCGGGACGACCGGACGGCCCGTCTCCGGGTGCAGCAGGCGCAGCCCGTCCTCGCCGGCGGCGACCAGCAGGGTGCGCCAGTCCAGGCAGTGCGGGTCGCCGCGGTCGGCGGGCACCCCGATCGGCAGGCGGTGCGGCAGCAGCTGCGGGACCTGGACGATGTTCAGCGACCGCGGGTCGCGCGGGGCCAGTTCGACCTGGACGGGCAGCGCAGCGTTCTCGGTGGACTCGTCCGGCCCGGCGGCGAGCGCGGCGAGGCCGTCGGTCAGGCCGGTCAGCTCGGCGAACCGGCCGGCGGTGGCGCCGGCCGTCCAGGAGCCGATGTGCGGGCTGCCGAGCAGCAGGAACTCGCCGCGGTCGAGCGCGGCGGTGGAGTCGGCGAGCAGCTGGAAGCAGAGCTCCAGGGTGCGCGGCGGGCGGGTGCTGCCCGGGGTGTGGCCGGCGGCGTCGGCGAGCCGGGCGACGTCGGCGTCGTCCAGCACCAGGTCCCGGCCGGACATCACGGCCTGCTGGACGAGTTCGGCGACGGCGTTGCGGCGCGGCCGGTCGGCGTCGTCGCCGGGCCCGGTGCGGGCGTGCGCGGGCAGCGCGCCGCCGTACTCGGGCGGCAGGCCGAGGCCGCGGTGCGGGTCGGCCAGGTCGCCGAGCGGGACGGCGCTCGCGGTGCCGTAGCGCTCGATGAACCGCTCCCGGTAGTCCCGCAGGTGCTCCAGCGAGGTCCACTCCGGCGTGATCGCCCAGATCGCCTCCGCGTACCGGCGCACTTCCTCGCCGATCGCCTCCGGCAGCACCAGGTCGGCGGGCATCCGCAGGTCGACCTGGACGGGCGGCCGCTCACCGGCCCGGTCGGCCGGGTCGAGCGCCCGGACCTCGCGCAGCAGGGCCCGCCAGGACTCCAGCCCCTCGCCGGGACGGTCGCGTTCGTGCACGGCCGCGGCGGCGCGCACGGCCCGCAGCCCCTCGGCGGCGCCCGGCACCGCCCCGTCCACGGCGGACTCGATCCGCGCCAGCAGCGCGTCGTCGATCCGGTGCGGGGTGAGCGAGGTGAGCAGGAAGCCGTGCTGGACCAGCCCGGCCAGCACCCTGTCGATCCGTTCGGCGGACAGCTGCGGGAAGCGCTCCACCAGGTCGGCCAGCAGCGCGGCGTAGCCCACCGGTCGGGCCGCCAGCTCGCGCACCCGGGCGACCAGCGCGTTGTCGCGCACCGAGATCTCGCGCTCGTCGGTCTGCCGCAGCAGCCGGCCGTCGCGCAGCACGGACAGGTCGTCGAGCACCACCTCGACCCGGCGGCGGACCTCCGGCACGGCCAGCCAGGCCAGCACCCGGCGGTGCAGCCAGCCGCCGTCCAACCGCACCCGGACCTGGCCGGAGCCGACGGGCGAGGACTTCGCGGCGGCCCCGAACCGGGCCCGGCCGACACCCGCGAACAGCCCGAACGGCGTGGGCCGGCCGCCCGAACGCCGGGCGTAGCGGGTCAGGGTGCGAGCGGCGCTGACGGTCCGCTTGCGGCCGAGCGCCGCCGCGCCGTCGGGCTCACCGAGGCGCTGCAGGCTCAGCGCGAGGCTGCCGCTGGCGACCTCGACGGCCTGCCGCAGCAGCGGGCTCGCAGCCAGCCGGCGCACACCTGGGACGGGGTCGTCCGGGTCGATCAGGGCCTCGGCGCCCGTTCGGGGAGTGCTGGCCATCCGCACCAGCACCGGCTCACGGATCTCGAACAGGGCCTGCTCCGGTCGCACGTTCGTGGTGCCCCTCTAGGTCGGAAACGGCGGGGAACTGCGGGAATTGCGGGGAACTGCGGGAACCGCCGGAAACAGCGGGGGAACGGCGGGAAACACAGAGCGCGGGGCGGGCTGCAGCCCGCCCCGCGCACGTTGCTCACCGACGTGACGTCAGCAGCAGACCGGGCAACGGGTGCCGATCGCGTAGCTGCTCGGAGAGGTGAAGGTGCCCTGGCCGAAGGCCTGGGTCTCCTCCGCGACCTCCGCGATGCGGAGGTCCAGGTCGAGGTCGGTGTCCTGCTGCACGAGGATCTCGTTACGCATGTTCCCCTCCAGAGGGTTCGTCGGTCCGACCGGAGCGGAGCCCCGGCCGCAGCACCGGCCGTGAACGAGCGTTCGCATCCGGTGCCGAGGCCAACTTTTTCCCGGCTTCCCACCATGTGGTGAGTGCTGTCCTGGCCAACCTGGCCGCAGCCGCCCGCCCGGCGCCGTCCCGTCGCCCCCGCGACCCCCGCCACCTGCGGTTCGTCCCTCGTCGGGCCGCCGACCGGTCCAGGCCCGGACGGTGCGCACGCTGTCCATTTCGGGGCAGGGCGCCGACGGCCAGGTTTCAGCAGCGAAAACCATGAACACTCCTGGTCCCGGGTGGTGGGCACGAGGAGGACGGGACCCGTGCGACTGGAGTCCGCGACAGGTTCGGCGGACGTTCATCGTTTTGACTCGAACTTTGCCGTCCGACGGCCGGGAAACGATCAGTCGGCCGGCCGCGACGAGGCCTGCCGAGCCTCCGGAGCATCCGCCACCCGGTGCACGAACGTCGCGGTCAGGAACGCCACCACCGCGCAGACGATCACCAGCGGCATCGAATCCGTCGCCTGATCACCCAGCAGCGCAGCCGCCAGCACCGTGCTCGTCACCGGCAGCCGGGTGACCGCCGCACTGCTCGCCGCCAACCCCGCCGCCAACCCCGCCTCCACCCCCATCCCCGGCAGACCGCCCACCGCCACCCCCAGCGCCGCACCCAGCAGCACCGCCGGAAAGATCGGCCCGCCCCGCAGCGACCCCAGCGCCACCCCCCAACCCAGCCCCTTGAACACCACCAACGCCAACAGCGCCCCCACCGACCAGGACTGCGGATCCGCCGCCAACTGCCCGAGCGTCGCCTGCCCCGACAGCGCCGCCTCCTCCGGCGACCGGCCCGTCGCCACCGCGTACCCCGTCAGACACAGACCCACCAGCACCGCACAGATCACCGTCCGCACTGCCGTCCGCTGCGCCGTGAACGCCGCGAACCGGTGACCCAGCGTCCGCGCAGCGACCATCACCACCGCGACCAGCACCGCCAACGGCACCCCCCACAGGAAGTCCCCGGCATCCGGCAGCTCCGCCTTCGGCACCACCGGCAGCGTCAACGCCCCGATCGACAGCCCCGTCCAGTGCCCGAAGCCCGTGAACACCAGCGCGCCCACCCCCGCCGACAGCAGACACGGCAGGATCAGCAACGTCAGCTGCGGCCCGCCCAGACCCGCCGCCTCGATCATCATCACCGCCGCCACCAGCGGACTCCCGAAGATCGTCGAGATCGCCGCCGTCGACCCGGCCGCACCCAGCATCGGCCCCACCCTCGGATTCGCCGCCCGCCGGGCCCGGCTCACCGCCAACAGCGCCAACCCGCTGCCCACCGCCATCAACGGAGCCTCCGGACCCAGCACCGCACCGAGCGGCAACGAGACCAACGCCGCCAGCACCACCGACGGCACCTCCACCGGCAGCGTCGGCGGCCCGCCCAACCCGTGCACCGGGATGTGCCCGCCCCGCCCCGGCATCCTCGTCACGATCGGCGCCAGCAGCAGACCCGCCAACGCCAACGCCGGCAACGGCCACCACCACGGCGCCCGCCCGTACCCCAGGGCCTCCGGCGCCGACTCCCACACCCAGTGCTGCAACTCGTGTTCGAGGCTCACGAAACCGAACGCCGCCAACGAGACCGGTACACCCACCAGCGCGGACACCAACAGCAACCGCCCGTAACCCGGACTGCGCAGCAACTCCCGGATCCCGGCGGCCTGCTCTGCCATCTGCGCTCCCTGATCACCCGGACACACCTGCTCCGACCGTCCTGCGGCCCGCCGCCACCGGCCATCCGGGCGCGCCGAACGGGCGAGCAGCACTCGCGCGAGCCCGCCGCACCGGTCGTACGGTGGATCGAGGGGGCAGCAACCCGGGGGACCGACCCGAGGAGAACGCGATGCCCGGCTCCATGACCATCAGCCACACCGACGCACTCGTGATGCTCAGCCACCAGGACGCCGAACGGCTCGCCGGCGTCCTCTCCGGCCTCTCCCGCCTCGCGGCGACCGGCCAGCTCCCCGCCGCCGCGACCGCCGCCCTGTCGGGCGGCGACCCCCCGGACCGCGCGGAACTCGCGACCTGGTGCCACCACCTTTCGGACTACCTGCGCGATCACCTCTGAGTGGTCGGCGGGGGTGGGGAACCGCGCGACAGTCGCACAATCGGACCGCAAGGTCGCGATCGATGGCAGGTTCTGCCCTCGTCGCGATCTTGCGGTCAGGTGTTTTCCTCTTCGCGCGGTTCTGCCCTGGCGGGCCGGGAGGTACTCGCGTGCGCCCCTGGCGGTGCTCTCCACAGTTCGTGCGTCCGACAGCCCTTGCGGGCAGGTAAGTTGGAGGGATGGAGCTGTCATGGGTGACCGTGGACACGCCGTTGCCGAGTGGGGCGATGAAGTTCGGGGTGACGGCGAACGGGGTGGCCGCGGCGACGTACGCGGGGGAGGTCTTCGCGGGGAAGCCGGTGGGAGTGCCGGAGTGCGGGGACACCCGGGCGCGGGCGTTGGTGGAGGCCCGGGTGGGGGAGTACTTCGCCGGGCGGCGGCGGGAGTTGGGGCTGCCGATCGACTGGCGATACGCGACCGGGCCCCATCTGACGGTGCTGCGTTGCCTGTTCACCGAGGTGGAGTACGGCAAGGCCATCACGTACGGCGAACTCGCCGCCCGTAGTGGGGTGTTCGAGGATCTGTCGGGTCCTGGGCTGCCGGCCCGGACAGTGGGGCAGATGATGGGGGCCAATCCGCTGCCGTTGCTGGTGCCGTGCCATCGGGTGGTGGCGGCGGACGGGCTGGGCGGTTTCGGCGGGGCCTGGCACGGGGTGGAGACGAAGCGGTGGCTGCTCACCCTGGAGGGCGTGCTGCCGCCGACCCTGGACTGGGACGGGCCGGCGGACTGAGCCCGCGGGTCAGCGGGTGGCGGCGGTCGGCAGCAGCGCCTCGTCGAGCCGCTCCAGCGCGGGGGCCGTGGACTGTCGCGGCAGGACGGCCTGGACGCCGGAGACCAACGTGTACTCGCCGAGCGCGAGTTCGGTCGCCGGGGTCAGCAACGGGCGCGAACCGAGGGCGAGTTCGAGCGCGGCGGCGGGCAGGTTGAGTCCGCAGAGCCGGAGTTGGTGCAGGCCGCCGGACGGGCGGGTGTTGATGTCGAGGATCACGGGGCGGCCGTTGGGCTCGTGCCGGAACTGGACGTTGGAGAGGTGGCCGACGCCGAACTGTTCGACCAGGCGGCGGGCCGGCTCCAGGTAGCAGGGGTCGACGGTGAAGCTCCGGCGGCGGCCCTGCTTGGTGCGGCCGACGGCGGCGAGCAGTCGCCCGTCCTGGTCGGCGAGGCAGTCCACCGACACCTCGGGGCTGCTCAGGTAGGGCATCACCAGCAGGTCGGCGGGTGCGGTGGAGGACATCAACGCGGCGAGAACCAGGTCGAGTTGGACCCGGGCGTCGACGTACCCGGCGAGCCTGCGGAGGCTGAACGGCTCGCGGGTGAGGATCCGGAAGCCCTCACCGCCGGCGCCGCTCGCGGGCTTCAGGCAGGCCGTCGCGCCGGTGGCCTCGATCTCCTCGACGGCGACCAGGAGTTGGGCGGCGGTGTCGGCGTGCCGCCACAGCGGGGTGGGCAGGCCGGCGGCGTCGAGGGCGCGGTAGCCCTCCGCCTTGCTGTCGAACAGGGCGATCGCGGGTGCGGGCGGGCAGATCAGCGCGGTGCCGAGCGCCTCGAACTCGCGGCGGCGCAGCGATATCGCCAACTGGTGCAGGCGGGGCAGGAACACGTCCACCCGGTGACGGGCGCAGAATTCCAGCGCGAATTCCACGTAGCTCTCGGCGGACGGCAGATCCGGTTCCAGCAGCCCGAGGTCGGCGGCGGCGAGCACCGGGGAGTCGGGGTCGACGTGGGTCGCCAGGACGTGCACCGGGCGCGGCGCGGACCGCAGCAGCTCGATGAAGAAGACGTTCTCGGCGTAGGTGCGGTTGAGCCAGACGCGGACGGGCGCGGTCACGGAAGGTCTCCCTGGAGAAGGGCGTGCCGATGGGAGGTCACCGACCGGTTCGCCTGCGCTGTGGCGGCGGTCACCATGCGGTGTGGGGGCCACCTTAGCGCTGTTCCGGAGCGGTTCGAACAAGGGGGCGGTGAGCTGCTCGGACGCTTCGAAACCGGGGTTCGGCGGGGCCTTCGGGAGCGCCCGGCGGGGCGTGCGGGAGGACGCCGGGAGGCTCGGGCGGACCGAACGGCGATCGGCTCCGTGCACTGGTAGCACCGTTCGGCTCGCACACCTGAATCACCCGCACGAGTGATTGCCGCGCCCCCTGACCGACCGTCAGCATGGTTGCCGCCAACCGCCGTCGACACGATCACGAGGCCCTCGGAATGACGACCGAAACCACCGCCGGAATTCCCCAGGCGAGGCCGCAGAGCAGCCTCTCGGTGGCGGCCGCCAAGAATCTCGCGTCGACCACCAAGTCGGCGCCGCAGATGCAGGAGATCAGCAACCGCTGGCTGCTGCGCGCACTGCCCTGGGTCGAGGTCTCCGGCGGCACCTACCGGGTGAACCGGCGGCTGTCGTACGCGGTGGGCCGGGGCCGGGTGAGCTTCACGCAGACCGGTCGTCAGGTCTCGGTCGTGCCGCCCACGCTGCGCGAGGTGCCGGTGCTGCGCGGCTTCGAGGACGACGCGCTGCTCGCCGAGCTGGCCGGCCGGTTCGTCCAGCGGGACTTCGCGGCAGGCGAGTTGCTGATCGAGCAGGGCCGCGAGATCAACGAGGTGTACCTGGTCGCGCACGGCAAGGTCGACCGGATCGGCACCGGCCGGTACGGCGACGCCACCGTGCTCGGCACCTTCGCCGACGGCGACCACATCGGCGACGAGGCGCTCACCGTCCCCGACCGCCGTTGGCCCTACAGCGTCAAGGCCGCCACCGCCGGCACGATGATGGTGCTGTCCTGGCCGGCCTTCCAGGAGCTGGTGGACCGCTCCGAGGCACTGCGCGACCAGATCCTCGCTTTCGTCGCGGACTCGCAGCTCCCGCAGAACCGCAAGGGCGAGGCGGAGATCGGCATGTCGGCCGGCCACGAGGGCGAGTACGACCTGCCCACCGCCTTCGTCGACTACGAACTCGCGCCCCGCGAGTACGAGTTGAGCGTCGCGCAGACGGTGCTGCGGGTGCACAGCCGGGTCGCCGACCTCTACAACAAGCCGATGGACCAGACCGAGCACCAGCTCCGGCTGACCGTCGAGGCCCTGCGCGAGCGCCAGGAGCACGAGCTGGTCAACAACCCGGAGTTCGGCCTGCTGGCCAACGCCGAGTACAGCCAGCGGATCCAGACCCACTCCGGCCCGCCCACCCCCGACGACATGGACGAACTGCTCTGCCGTCGCCGCAGCACCAAGTTCTACCTCGCCCACCCGAAGGCGATCGCCGCCTTCGGCCGCGAGTGCAACCGCCGCGGCCTGTACCCGGAGACGGTGAAGGTGGACGGCAAGACGGTCCCCACCTGGCGCGGCGTCCCGATCTACACCTGCAACAAGATCCCGGTGGTGAACGGCTCCACCTCGATCCTGGCGATGCGCGTCGGCGACGACAACCAGGGCGTGATCGGCCTGCGCCCCGGCAAGCTGCCCGACGAGGTCGAGCCGGGACTGAACGTCCGCTTCATGGGGATCGACGAGAAGGCGGTCATCTCCTACCTGGTCAGCGCCTACTACTCCGCCGCGATCCTCGTCCCGGACGCCATCGGCGTGCTGGAGAACGTGGACGTCGCCAACTGGCACGACTGACCGGGCGGCGGGCCCGCCGTCCCGGGCCCGCCCCGCCGACCGCACCGGCACTCGGCCGGCGCGGAGATCCGCCCGCCCCGCACCCGGGGCGGGCCCAGGGGGAGGACTCACCATGGCCATCACCGTGTTCGAACGCGAGCAGCCCGGCGGGGACACCCCGCTCGTCGACGGCTCCCGCGACACCGCCGAGGCACTCGCCCTGCTCGGCCGGGCCCGCACCGTGGTCGACCCGGCCCTGCGCGCCGCCGTGGACACCCTCCCGGACTCGATGCGGCAGATCGCCGGCTACCACTTCGGCTGGCAGGAGGCCGACGGCACCCCCAGCGCGGCCGGCGCCGGCAAGGCCATCCGCCCCGCGCTGGTCCTCGCCGCGACCCAGGCCGTCGGCGGCCGTCCGCAGGACGCCGTCCGGGCCGCCGCCGCCGTCGAACTCGTGCACAACTTCACCCTGCTGCACGACGACGTCCTCGACCGCGACCACACCCGCCGCCACCGCCCCACCGCCTGGCGGGTGTTCGGCACCACCGGCGCGATCCTGGCCGGCGACGCCATGCACTCGCTCGCCCTCCGGGTACTCGCCGAGGACCCCCACCCCGCCGCCGCCGCGGCCGCCGTCCGCCGCCTCGCCGACTGCGTGGTCGAACTCTGCGCCGGACAGCAGGCCGACTGCTCCTTCGAACAGCGTTCCGACGTCACCCTCGCCGAGTGCCTCGCCATGGCGGAGAGCAAGACCGGTGCCCTGCTCGGCTGCGCCTGCGCCCTCGGCGCGCTCTACGCGGGCGCGGACGCCGCCACCGCCGACGCGATGGACGCCTTCGGCCGCGAGATCGGCCTCGCCTTCCAGCTGATCGACGACCTGATCGGCATCTGGGGCGACCCCGCGGTCACCGGCAAGCCGGTCGGCGCGGACCTGGCCGCCCGTAAGAAGTCCCTGCCGGTCGTCCACGCCCTGTCCTCCGGCACGCCGGACGGCGCGGAACTCGCCGCGCTCTACGCCTCCGGCCGCCCGCTCAGTCCTGCGGAGCTGGCCGCCGCCGCGACCGCCGTCGACCGCGCGGGCGGCCGCGCGTGGGCACAGGGCGAGAGCTGCGAACGGATGGCCACCGCGATCAGCCACCTGGCGGTGGCGGTCCCGGACCCGACCCGCACCGACGAACTGCTCGCGCTGGCGGAGCTGGTCACGCGGCGCAACTACTGAGAGCCGGCGGCGCGGGACCGGGGAGAGCACAGCCAGGGGCGCGTGGGGTACGGACGTGCTCTGCGCCTGTCGCGCAGTCCCGCCCCCTCGGCTTCGCCTGGGGGGTACCCCCGGCCCCGGCCCTCGCGCCCGCCTGCGGTCATCCCTTGAGCAACGCCTCCTCCTTCTGCGGGTCGATCCCCAGCGGGGTCTCCAGCTGCCGGTAGGCGACCTCGTCGCGTCCGCCGGATTCCAGCCAGGCCCAGGTGTCGGAGACGGTCTCGGCGAGGGGGCGGATGCGCAGGCCGGCGGCCGTCGCGGTCGAGGGGTCGGCGTGCCAGGTGCCGTGCCAGCCTTCGGTGGCGGGGGCCCAGAGGGGGAGTTCCACCCAGGGGGAGACCTCGGCGGCGAGCAGGGTCGCGTCGGGGGTCCAGACGAACTCCGCATCGGAGCCCGTCGCGGAGCGGCACGCGTCGAGGAACGCTCCCATCGTCGCCGAGCCGATCGGTGAGGTGGTGACGAAGCGCCCGGTCGCGCGCTGCTCGGCGAGGTCGAGGCCGAACGAGGCGAAGTCGCGGGCGTCGATCAGGCTGAGCGGGTTCTCGGGGGCACCCGGGGCGAGTACGCGGCCGCCGCGGGCGATCCGGTCGAGCCACCAGGGGAGGCGGCCGATCGGTTCGTGGGGGCCGATCAGGAGGCCGCAGTTGAGGATCGCCGCGGGGCCGAAGTTGTCGAGCAGGGCGCGTTCGCAGCCGGCCTTGAGGGCGTTGGCGAACGGCTGGTCCGGTCCGACGTCGCCGGCGCAGTCGAGGGTGGGGGAGTCCGCGTCCACCGGGTGGGCGGGCCAGTCGGCGAAGGCATGGACGGAGGAGACGAAGCCGTAGTGGCCGGCCCGGTCGCGGAGCAGCCGGGCGGCGGTGGCGACGTCGTGCGGCTGCTGGCCGGAGGTGTCGATCACCGCGTCCCACTGCCGGCCGTCGACCAGTCGGTGCAGGTCGTCGAGCGAGGTGCGGTCGCCGTGGACGGCCTCCACGCCGGGCAGGTCGGTGCGGCTGACGCCGCGGTTGAAGGTGGTGACGCGGTGGCCGCGGGCGAGCGCCTCGGCGGCGTAGGCGCGGCCGAGGAACTTGGAACCGCCGAGCAGAAGGATGTCCATGGGTGCAGCGTGTCCGGCCGGGCGGCCGGCCATCCGCACTCTTCGCTGTCGGCAGAGGAGAAAGGTCGGCCGGTGGTGCGTCGGAGGGTCGCGGCGACGGCCGGGTGGAGGCCGCATAGCATCCCCGGTGTACCGGTATGTCTGAATGATCCCTTTTTCGGGGAGAAGGGTGGACGGCATGGGCGGCCCGGCCAGCGGGGATCCGGCGGCGGTCCGGCGGACGGCGGCGCAGGCGTGGATCCGGGGCTACCCGATGCTGGTGAACTACGGGACGCTCCACGTGCAGGCGATCGACGACGCGGATCCCCGGTACGTCGGGGGTTTCGGCGTGTTCCGGCACTTCGCGCGCCCGTTCACCCCGGCCGACACGGACGTGGTGACGCCGAACAACGACACCCCGTACTCGTGGGCGTGGCTCGACCTGCGGGCCGAGCCGTGGGTGCTGGAGGTGCCCGCCACCGAGCGGTACCACGTGCTGCCGGTGCACGACCTGGACACCGCGTACGCGGGTTTCGTCGGCACCCGGGCCACCGGCAGCGGCGGCGGCCGTCACCTGATCGCCGGCCCCGGCCACCGGGCGGACCCGCCGGACGGCTTCGACACGGTGGTGCGGACGGACACCAACCTGGCGGGCATCGTCGCCCGGACGTACCTGGCCGGGCCCGCCGACGTGCCGGAGCTGCGACGCGTGCAGGCCGGGTACCGGCTGAAGCCGCTCAGCGAGCACCTGGGCACCCCGCGGCCGGTGGCGGCCGAGCCGGTGTGGCCGGTGTGGCGCGGCGAGGAGGTGCTCGGCACCCTGGAGTTCTTCACCTTCCTGGACTTCCTGCTGGGCTTCTTCCCGGTCCTGCCGGCCGACGCCGAGCTGCGCGAACGCCTGGCCGAACTCGGCGTCGGGACAGGCGACTTCGAGCCCGCCGCACTGTCCGCCGAAGTCCGGAGGGCGATGCTCGCGGGGATCGCCGACGGCCGCGAGCAGCTGGCCGCGGCGGCGCCGGGCGCGGCCACCGGGAGTGCCCTGTTCGGCACCCGCGAACAGCTCGGCACCCGCTACCTGGACCGCGCGTGCGGCGCGCTCACCGGCCTGTACGGGCTGCCCGCCGAGGAAGCCTGGTACGGCGGCTGGGAGTCCGAGGCGGGCGGCCGGCTGCCGGCCGTGCTGCGGTTCGGTCCGGGCCGGCTCCCGCCCGCCCGGTACTTCTGGTCGGCGACCATGTACCGCTTCCCGGAACGGCAGTTGGCACCCAACGACATCGACCGGTTCTCGATCGGCGACCGCACCCCCGGCCTGGTGTACGCCCCCGACGGCTCGCTGACCCTGTACCTCCAGCACGAACGCCCCACGGACCCGGCCGAGTCGGCGAACTGGCTGCCCGCCCCGGCCGGTCCCTACCAGGTCGTGGTGCGCGCGTACGGGCCGGAGCCCGAGCTGTTGAACGGCAGTTGGCGCCTGCCGATGCCCACTCCCCGCTGAACCCGCAGAAAGGACGTCCGCCATGGTTGACGCCACGCCCGAGATGCTGGCCGCCGAGGCCTTCGTGTACGGCTACCCGCTGGTCGCCGACCTGACCATGGTGGACACCATCCACCGGCGGGGCATGGGCTCGATCCCCCCGACCGAGTGGAACACCTTCGGGCACGGCGCCGAACTGGCCGGCCCCGGCTCGCACTTCGTGTCGGTGAACAACGACACGGTGTACTCGGTGGCCCCGCTCGACCTGTCCGGCGGCCCGCTGCTGCTGCACGTCCCGGACTCCGCCGGCGCCTACTACGTGCTGCAGTTCATCGACGCCTGGACCAACAACTTCGCCTACCTGGGCCGCCGTTCGTCCGGCACCGCCGAACAGACCTGGCTGATCGCCCCGCCGCACTGGCGGGGCACCCCGCCCGAGGGCGTGCCGGTGATCGCCGCCCCGACCCTCGTCGCGGCGATCGCGGCCCGCCACGCCTGCGCCGGACCCGAGGACCTGCCCCGGGTGCGGGCCCTGCAGGACAAGTTGACGCTCACCCCGCTCGAAGCGGGCCGGAAACTCGCCGGGCTGCCCGGGCCCGCCGACGGCGTGCCCGAGGAACTGGGGTTCCTGGAGCGGCTGCGGGTGTGGATGGCCGCCTTCCCGCCCGCCCCCGCCGACGTCGAGTTCCAGCATCGCTTCGCCCCGATCGGGCTGCTCGACCGCGGCCGCTCCCCGTACCTGGACGGGCCCGCCGACTGGGCGCAGGCACTCGCCAAGGGCCTGGCCGCGGGCCGCGAACGAGTGGAGGCGGCGAGCGTCGGCACCGTCGAGCCCACCGGCGAATGGACCGCCAACCTGCACCTGTTCGACTACAACCTGGACCACCTCGGCCCCGGCACCCGCGACGAACCGCAGTGGAAGGTCGCCGACCGCCGCGCCACCTACCTCACCCGCGCCGTCGCCGCCCGCACCGGCCTGTGGGGCAACCACGCCTACGAGGCCACCTACGCCACCACCTACCACGACGCCGAAGGCCACCCGTTGGACGGTGCCCGGGCCTACACGCTGCGCTTCGAACAGCCGCCACCGGTCGGCGCGTTCTGGTCGGTGACGATGTACGACACCCCCGAGTACCTGCTGGTCCCCAACGACATCGACCGCTACTCGGTCGGCGACCGCACCCCCGGCCTGGTGCACGCCCCCGACGGCTCCCTCACCCTCTACCTCCAGCACCGGCAGCCCACCGACGCCGACGAATTCGCCAACTGGCTGCCCACCCCGTCGTCCGGCTTCCGACCGATGGTGCGGATGTACCAGCCACAGGACGCGATCCTCGACGGCAGCTACCGGCTCCCGCCGATCAAGCCTCGTTGAGCCGGCAGGCGGACGCGAAACCAGGGGCGAGAGAGCCGACGGGCGCGAGCTGACGGGCGCGAGAACAGGGGCGCGTGGGGGGTACCTCCCGGCCCGTCAGGACGGCGTCGCCGACGGGCTCGGGCTCTCCGTGGGGGTCGGGGACGAAGACGACGGCGACGACGGCGACGGGGAGCCGCCGGGTGTCGGCACCCCGCGGTGGTCGGTGCCGCCCTCCAGGGTGACCACGGCGGTGGACGGGGCCAGTGCCAGGTGCGCCGTCCAGCGCGACTGCGGGGCGCGGGACTCGTCCACCGTGACGATGACGGTGATCCGCTGGCCGGGCGCGAGGGTGCCGGAGTCCCGGCTGAGGCGCAGCCAGTCGACGTCCAGGACGGCGTGCCAGGTCAGCGGGCGGTCGCCGGAGTTGGTCAGGGTGAGGACGGTGCGGCTGCCGTATTCGCCGGCCTCGACGGTCAGCTGCTCCCGGGCGGCGGTCGGCGGGGCGGGCTCGGCGGTCGGGGGCGGGCCGGACGACCGGGTCGGGCCGGGCGAGGGGGCCGCCATCACCGGGCCGTGCGTCGTCGGCAAAGACGTTTCTGCGGCGATCGCGCCCGCCAGCTGCAGGGAGCTCACCGCGGGCGGCAGCGCCACGGCCGGCGGCTGCGGGTCCTGCTGGTCCGTCGGCGCGTCGACCCGCACCGAGGACACCGCCGCGGTGCGTCCGTCCGGCCCGCCGCCCTGGTGCGCGCTCCACAGCGCCACCACCGGCGCGGCCAGCACCGCCGCCAGCACACCCGTGGTCACCACCCGCTGGCGCACGGCGGAGCCGCGGACCGGCACCACCACCCGGTGCCGGGGGAAGCCCCGCCGGTCGAACTGCGGCTCACCGCCGGCCAGGCCCCGCGCGGCCCGCCGGCCGGCCGCCGCGCCGGACAGGAACGCGGTGCCGGACAGGAACGCGGTGCCGCCCCCCGGCGGCGGAATCGGGCGCAGCCGGGTCGGGGCCGTCAGCAGCGGCAGGCCGGGCAGCCCGGCCAGGCCCTGCCCGAGCTGCCCGGCCACTCGTTCGGCCGTGCCCCGGCAGGTCGGGCACTCCACCAGGTGGTCGACCAGTTCCCGGCGGAGCGCCGCGCCGAGCACCCAGCCCCGCCAGGACTCCGCGCCTGTCCCGCCGAGCTGCGCCAGCTGCGGGCAGGAGCCCACACCGAGCACCAGGAGCGCCGTCCTGGTCCGGCCGACCTCGGCGCCCGCGGCGTCCAGCAGTGCGGCGGCGGCCTCGCCGGTCAGGCCGAGCACCGCCGCGACCTCGGCGGCGTCCAGCCGGTGACGGACCGCCAGCTCCAGCGCCTCGCGCTGCTCCGGGTCGGTGCCGGCCGCCTCCGGCCAGGCCAGCGAGGCGAGCTCGTGGGCGGTGCCGGGCGCGAGCGACGCGGCGGGGCCTGTGCCGTTCAGCCTGGCCAGGCAGCGGTGCCGGGCCAGCGCGTACAGCCAGGCGCGCAGCAGCGCGGGTTCGGTGAGCCGGTCGCCGTGGCGGCGGGCCAGGTCGCGGACCTCCAGCACGGCGGTGGTGGCGGCGTCGTGGTCGCAGAGCACGGACAGGCAGTAGGTGAACAGCCCGTCGACGCTGGCGCCGTACGCCCGCAGGGCCGGGGAGGGGGCGACGGGGTGGAGCTGGCCGGTGGTCACGTCATCGACGGTAGGCAGCTCAAACCCTCCGCCCGGTGGGTTTGCGCCGCTTGTCCTTCTTTCGGGTAACACCACCGCTTCCTTGTTCGCCTGGTTGACGCCAAGCATTGACGCCGCCCGTTGACGCCCGTCGACGCCCCGGTCGCCGCCCGCCCGCCGCCGTCCGCCGAGGACTGTCGGTGCGAGGCGCTACCGTGGCGCACATGGCTGCCCGTACCAAGACCACCTCCAAGCCGCGCCCGGCGTACCGCTGCACCGAGTGCGGCCACCAGCTGCCCAAGTGGGTCGGCCGCTGCCCCGAGTGCAACGCGTGGGGGACGGTCGAGGAGTACGGCGCGGTACCGATCCGCACCACGGCGGCCGGGCCGGTCTCCGCGCCGGCCAAGCCGATCGCGCAGGTCGACGGCCAGGTGGCCACCGCCCGTTCCACCGGCGTGCCGGAGCTGGACCGGGTGCTCGGCGGCGGCCTGGTGCCGGGCGCGGTGGTGCTGCTGGCGGGCGAGCCGGGCGTCGGCAAGTCCACCCTGCTGCTGGACGTCGCGGCGAAGGCCGCCACCGACCGGCACCGCACGCTGTACGTCACCGGTGAGGAGTCCGCCGGGCAGGTCCGGCTGCGCGCCGACCGGATCAACGCGCTCTCCGAGCACCTGTACCTGGCCGCCGAGCAGGATCTCGGCGCGGTGCTCGGCCACATCGAGGCGGTCAACCCGGGCCTGCTGATCCTCGACTCGGTGCAGACCATCGCGTCCGCCGAACTCGACGGCGCGCCCGGCGGCCCCGCGCAGGTCCGCGAGGTGGCGGGCGCGCTGATCCGGGCGTCCAAGGAGCGCGGCATGGCGACGCTGCTGGTCGGCCACGTCACCAAGGACGGCCAGATCGCCGGTCCCCGCCTGCTGGAGCACCTGGTCGACGTGGTGCTGTCCTTCGAGGGCGACCGGCACGCCCGGCTGCGGCTGATCCGCGGTGTGAAGAACCGCTACGGCGCGACCGACGAGGTCGGCTGCTTCGAGCTGCACGACGAGGGCATCGTGGGCCTCGCCGACCCGTCCGGCCTGTTCCTGACGCGCCGTGACAAGCCGGTGGCCGGCACCTGTCTGACCGTCACCCTGGAGGGCAAGCGCCCGCTGGTGGCGGAGGTGCAGGCGCTGATGGTCGATTCGCAGATCCCCTCGCCGCGGCGCACCACCTCGGGCCTGGAGTCGCCGCGGATCGCGATGATCCTGGCGGTGGTGGAGCGGCACGGCGGCGTGAAGCTCGGCAAGCAGGACATCTACACCGCCACGGTCGGCGGCGTGAAGCTCACCGAGCCGTCCGCGGACCTGGCGATCGCCCTCGCGGTGGCGTCCTCCTCGACCGACGCGCCGCTGCCGAACAACCTGGTGGCGATCGGCGAGGTCGGACTCGCGGGCGAGGTGCGCCGGGTGACGGGTGTGCAGCGGCGGCTCGCCGAGGCGCACCGGCTCGGATTCACCCACGCCCTGGTGCCGCCGGACCCGGGCAAGGTGCCGCCGGGCATGAAGGTGGTGGAGGTGTCCGACATCGGCGAGGCGCTGCGGGCGATCCCCGGCCGCCGCGCCCGTTCGAAGCCCCGTCAGGACGCCGCGCCGCAGGGCGTTCCGGCCGGGCGGGCCCCCGCGCGGGAGCGCGCCGCCGCCCCGGTGCCGGCGTACCCGGACGAGTTGATGGCGGGCTGGGAGCCGCTCGACTCGGACGAACTGGCCTGACCCACGTCCTGCTGCTGCCGCACGCAGTTAGACTGCACCTGCTAATTGCCATCAAGTGCAGTAATAACAGACAGACCGTCGGGCGCCGCGCCACACGGTCCGGGTCGGCCCAAGGAGTCACGTGGCAGCCATCGACCGGGCGGACAAGTCCACCCGCGAGGAGGCCCTGCTGCGGGCTTCCCTCAGTGCGGTCGCGCCGGGCACGGCGCTGCGGGACGGGTTGGAGCGGGTGCTCCGGGCCAACACCGGCGGTCTGATCGTCCTCGGCTTCGACAAGAGCGTGGACGCGCTGTGCACCGGCGGTTTCGTGCTGGACGTCGAGTTCACCGCCACCCGGCTGCGCGAGCTGTGCAAGCTGGACGGCGCGGTGATCCTCGACAAGGACATCACCAAGATCCTGCGGGCCGGCGTGCACCTGATGCCGGACGCCAACATCCCCACCGACGAGACCGGCACCCGCCACCGCACCGCCGAGCGGGTCAACCGGCAGACCGGCTTCCCGGTGGTCGCGGTCTCGCACTCGATGCGGCTGATCGCCATGTACGTGAACGGCACCCGCCGGGTGCTGGAGGACTCCACCACCGTGCTGTCCCGCGCCAACCAGGCGCTGGCCACCCTGGAGCGCTACAAGCTGCGCCTCGACGAGGTGGCCGGCACGCTGTCGGCGCTGGAGATCGAGGACCTGGTCACCGTCCGGGACGTCTCCGCCGTGGTGCAGCGCCTGGAGATGGTCCGGCTGATCGCCGGCGAGATCGCCGGGTACGTGCTGGAACTCGGCACCGACGGCCGCCTGCTGTCGCTCCAGCTGGACGAGCTGATCGCCGGCGTCGAGCCGGAACGCGAACTCGTGGTCCGCGACTACTTCCCGGACCGGGCCGCCAAGAAGGGCCGCACCGTCGCCGAGGTGCTGGACGACCTGGAGGCGCTGACCCACGCCGAGCTGCTGGACCTGCAGACCGTCGCCAAGGCGCTCGGCTACACCGGCGCCCCCGAGTCGCTGGACTCCGCGGTCTCCCCGCGCGGCTACCGGCTGCTGGCCAAGGTGCCGCGGCTGCCGAACACCGTCATCGAGCGGCTGGTCGACCACTTCGGGGGCCTGCAGAAGCTGCTGGCCGCGTCCATCGACGACCTCCAGACCGTGGAGGGCGTCGGCGAGACCCGGGCCCGCTCGGTGCGCGAGGGCCTGTCCCGGCTCGCCGAGTCCTCCATCCTGGAACGCTACGTCTGAGGGTCCGTCAGTCGTCGGCGGGCAGCACGGCGTACATCAGCGCGAACAGGGTCACCTCGACGGCGTCCGGCGCGGCGGAGTCGTCCTCCGCGAACATCTCGTCCAGTACCTCGTCCAGCCGGGAGCGCAGCTTGCGCAGCCGCTCCGGGGTGAGCCGCACCGAGGTGTGTGCGAACTTGTTGGGGCGCGGGTTGCCCTGGGACGCCGGGGTCAGGTCGATCCGGCCGGCCAGGAAGTTGCGCCGGAAGTCGGCCCGCACCAGGTCCATCGTCGCCAGCATGGTGTCCAGCGCGGCCGGCGGCTGCTCGCCCTCCGCGAGGACCTGCGGGGACAGCCGCAGTGACTGCTGGGCGGAGCGGTAGCGGCTCTCCACGATCCCGGAGACCAGCCGGGTCTCCGCGACGTACACCAGCCCGGTCTGCTCCAGCTGCTTGATGTGCCGGTACAGCTTGGTCGGCGCCTCGTCGAGCTCGGTCGCGATCTCCTTCACCGACAGCGGCTGCGGATCCCGCTTCATCAGCGCACTGAGCACGGCCAGGCGCAGCGGGTCGGCGAGCGCCTTCAGCGTCGCGACGTCGGTGACCTCGCGTTCCTTCATCTGATCAACCACGTTCACATTCAGCCACAGCGTTCAGGACTTGTGCAATCATTCGCGCCCGTGCAACCATTCACGCCAACGTGAATGGTTGCCGATGTGTGAACGGGGTGGAGTGATGACGGTGGCCGAGAACCCGACGACGGTGGCGCCCGGGACGGTGCCGCTGCGCCGCAACCGAAGGTTCCAGACGCTGTGGGCGGGATCCGCGGCCGCGATGCTCGGCACCTGCGTCGCCGACACCGCGTACCCGCTGCTGCTGCTCGCCATGACCGGATCGCCCACCCTCGCCGGGGCGTTCGGCGCCGTCCAGTTCGGCGCGTCCGTGCTGTTCGGCCTGCACGGCGGCGCCGTCGCCGACCGGCACGACAGGCGGCGGGTGCTGATCGTCGCCGACACCGTCCGCCTGCTCACCGCGCTCAGCGTGGCCGTCGCCCTGCTCGCCCACCGCCTCACCGTCCCGCACACCCTGCTGGCCGCCGCCGCCATCGGCGCCACCATGGCCTACGGCGGCCCCGCCCGGATGCTCGCGCTGCGCGCCGTCGTCCCGCCCGAGCAGCTGCGCCAGGCGCTGTCCCAGGACGAACTCCGGGTCAACGGCGCGGCCCTGGCCGGGCCCCCGCTGGCCGGCCTGCTGCTCGGCCTCGGCCGGGCCGTCCCGTTCCTCGCCACGGTGCTGGCCTCCGCGGCCGCGCTCGGCGCGTCGATCGCCGTCCGCTTCGACAGCGGGACGACGGACGACGCGGCGGACGGTGCGGCGGACGGCGGCAAGGAGAAGGGCGCGGTCTTCGCCGGGCTGCGGTACCTGCTCACCGACCCCACGCTGCGCGCCACCGTGCTGGTCACCGTCGCGCTCAACCTGGCCGGCTCAGCGATGCTGCTGGCCGTCATGGTGCTGCTGCGCGACCACGGCATCTCCGAGGCCGGCACCGGCCTCGCCCTCACCGGCGAAGCCGTCGGTGGCCTGCTCGGCGCCCCCCTCGTCACCCGCCTGCACCGCACCCTCGCCCCCGGCACCCTGCTGCTCGCCGTCGCCTGGAGCGCCGCGCTGCTGTTCCTCGTCCCCGCCTTCGCGGTCGGCCCCGTGGTGGTGTTCGCAGCCCTCGCCGCGATGTCCCTCGGCGTGCCCGCGCTGCGCGTCATGCTCGACGTGCTGGTCTTCCAGCAGGTCCCGGAGGCGATGCGCGGCCGCGCCGTCGCCGCCACCATGACGCTGCTGATGACCGGCCTGCCCGTCGGCACCATGACGGCCGGCCTGCTGCTCGACCACCTCCCCGCCACCACCGTCCTGCCCCTGCTCGCCGCGCTGTTCGCCGCCGGGCTGCTCCCGCTCACCCTCGGCCGCTCGCTGCGCGGCACGAGCTGGCCGAAGGCGTGAGCCGCGGGGGCCGGGACGGTGTCCGAGGGTTTCAGCGCTCGCGGTTTCGGTGCCCGCGGTTTCGGTGCCCGGTGCTTCTTCAGTACCCGATGGTGAAGCGGCGCTGCACGTGGCGGGGCAGTTCGGCCTCGTCGACCAGGGCGACGGCGGCGTCCTCGGCGGAGATCCGGCTGAGCCCGTCGGCGTCCAGTACGGGCTGGTCGCCGCCGAGGCGGAAGCGGCCGGTGCGCTCGCCGGGGCCGATCTGCTCGGCGGGGCTGAAGTAGGTCCACAGCCGGTTGGAGGTGCGCAGCACGTCGAGCGCCTCCCGGTGGCCGCGGACGGCGGCGGCGTACTCGCGCGGCAGGCCGAGTTCGTCGAGGGCGGCGTGGAGGAGCTCGTCGTGGTCGGCGCGCACCACGCCCGGTGCGAGCTCCAGGCTGCCGGCGCCGCCGATCACGATCAGCCGGAGCCGCGGGCGCCCGTCCAGCGCGGTGAGCAGCGAGCGGGCGGCCTGCGCGTAGACGCCCGCGTCGGCGATCGAACGCCGGACGGTGTCGTGGAAGTCGAGCGAGGCGTTGCCGGGCTGGAAGCCGCTGATCAGGACGTCCAGCCCGGGCGGCAGCGCGGCGGCGACGCTCGCCGGGTCCAGGACGTCGATGCTCGCCCAGTCGAGGTTCTCCCGCCGGTCGGTGATCGCGGACGCGTCCCGGCTGAACGCCGTGACCCGGTGGTCGCGGCCGAGGGCTTCGGTGACGATCCGGCTGCCGATGGTGCCGGTGGCTCCGATGACGCCGATGTGCATGGTTCTCCCCTGGTCTCATGCCTGCGGACAGCCGGATGCTGCACGCCGTGCAGTGACTATACGGCGTGAAGTTTTCGCACGGCAATCAGGACCGTGACGCTGTAGATTCGACCCGTGGCAGCCACCCCCAGCACCGGACGGCGCGAACGACTGCGCGCCGAGACCACCGCCGAGATCAAGCGCACCGCCCTGGACCTGATGCGCTCCGGCGGCCCCGACGCGATCACCCTGCGGGCCATCGCCCGCGAGATGGGCATGACCGCGAACGCCATCTACGGCTACTTCGCGACCCGCGACGACCTGGTCACCGCCCTGATCGCCGACGTCTGCACGGCACTGGCCGACGCCGTGGACTCTGCCTGGGCCGCCGGCGCCGCCGAACCCCCGGCGGCCCGGATCCGGGCCTGGGCGGACGCGTTCCGGGCCTGGGCGCTGGCCAACCCCGAAGGCTTCCGGCTGATCTACGGCGACCCCGTTCCCGGCTACCGGGCCCCCGAGGGCGGTGCCGCACCCGACGCGGCCCGCCGGGTCTGCGTCGGCATCGCCGCCCTCGCCGACGCCGCCTGGGCGCACGCCGAACCCGCGCACGGCGGCGCGGACCTCGACTGGGACGACTTCGACGCCGGCCTGCTCGACAAGGTCCGCCCGGCGTTCCCCGCCCTGCCCCCGGCCGGAGTGGCCCTGGCCCTGCGGATCTGGGGCCACCTGCACGGCCTGGTCGCCCTGGAGGTCTACGGCCACCTGGGCGCGCAGACGGTCTCGCCCGACAAGCTGTTCCGGGTCGAACTCGCCCAGCTGATCAGGTCACTGGGCCTGGCCTGAGGACTGTCTTCCGACCCGCGCCGCAGCCCTGCGGCGTCCGGTGCGTGCTCTCGGCGTGCCGGGTGGAAGGCCTCGTACTTGGGGGGTACTCGGCTGCGGTGGGAGCGCGTGCCTGGGGGCGCGTCGTGGGGCAGGCGGCGGTGTGAAGACAGGCCCTGGGACGTGTCCGGCCCGCCCCGGGCGTCAGCCCTCCAGGCGGATCGAGGTGCGGGCCGACAGCGGGCCGCCGGCCGGGCCGGTCAGGTCGGCCTGGACCAGGTAGTTGCCGGGCTGGGCCGGCGTGGGGTCGGCGGTGGCGCACTGCGGCTTGGAGCGGCTGCGGTCCCAGCCGAAGGTCTCGGTGACGCCGCTGTTGCCGGCGATCTGCGCCCAGGCGTCGACCCGCTCCGGGATGCAGTCGGCGGACGACCAGATCCGCTCGTTGGTGCTGGAGGTGATGGTCAGCGCCGAGTGCTCGTGCGACAGGTTGACCCGGCAGCCGGAGCCCGAGGAGTTGCGGACGGTCAGCGCGAGGCGCGGCTTGTCCTTGGCGGCGAAGGAGTTCTGCGCCGGGGCCAGCTCCAGCGACAGCTGCGAGGTGGCGCAGACCGGGAGGGCCATCACCTCGGGCGTGTTGACGGCCGGCGAGGGGCCGGGGGTGGCGGCGCGCCCGCCGCCGCCGTTCGAACCGGTGCCACCGCCGTTCGAACCGGTGCCACCGGTACCCGCACCGCCGCCGGTGCCCGAGCCGCCGCCGCTGCCGCCGGTCACGTTCAGGTCGCCGGCCGTGCCGCCGGAACCCGAGCCCGAGCCGCCGCCGGGGCGGCTGGTGATGGCGGAGCCGCTGGGGGAGGCGCCGGGCGTGATGGACTGCGCGGGCGCGGGCAGCGGATTGGTGGTGTCGGCCGCCTTCTTCTGCTTCCCGTCCCCGCCGGTGCCGAAGGCGAGCCAGCCGACCAGCAGCAGGGCGACGGCGAGGACGGCGAGGACCACGACGCGCCGCCGCCAGTAGATCGAGGCGGGCAGCGGTCCGACGGGCTGGCGCAGAGAAGGCACGGGCAAACTCTACGAGACCTTGTGCATCTGTTGACGCATCAACACCGCAGCAGGGGCACTTCTTTCACATGATCCGCCATTTGCTCCGTCAGAGGGACTCGACACGACGGTGCGCCGCCCTATAGTCGCCCTCATGGCCTCCCCGCACGACTCCGCTCCCGCGACCCTCGACCCCGCGCAGCTGATCGCCGAGGCGCGCCGGGCGTTCTTCACCATGTTCGGCTTCCTCTGCCTGATCTGGGCCGTGCAACTGGCGAACTGGGCGACGGACGAGCAGCTCGCCCTGCGGCACGGCATCGTCTCGCGCCAGGCGAGCAGCCTGCCGGACCTGCTGACTGCGCCGTTCCTGCACCTGAACTGGCAGCACCTGGAAGGCAATTCGGGCCCGCTGTTCGTGTTCGGCTTCCTCGCCGCCTACCGCGGCGTGCGCAAGTTCCTCGGCCTGACGGCGCTGCTGGTGGTGACCAGCGGCATGGCGGTCTGGCTGTTCGAGCGCGACAACGTGGTGACGGTCGGCGCCAGCGGCGTGATCTTCGGCTACTTCGGCTACGTGGTGCTGCGCGGCCTGTTCGACCGCAACCTGATCGACTCGCTGATCGGCCTGGTGATGGGCGCGTCCTTCGCGTACCTGCTGACCACGGCGATCCCCGGCACCCCCGGAGTGTCCTGGCTGGGTCACCTCGGCGGCCTGGTCGGCGGCCTGGCCGGCGCCTGGATCTTCCGCACCCGCGGCCCGAAGCGGACGGCGACCGCCGCCGCGGACCCCGAGCCGTCCGCGGCCCCGGCCGTGCTCGGCAACGGTGGCGGGGCGTCGGCCGGCCCGCGCGCGGACCTGCTGAAGGAGCTCGACGACCTGGGGCTTTAAGCCCGCACGGCACCTCGTGGCAGGATCGGGGTGCCATGGTTGCCACTGCTTCGATTCCCGCCCCCGCCGCCGTCCAGGCGCTGCACACCACTGTCATCGGCTGGTACGAGGCCAACGCCCGCGATCTGCCCTGGCGGACCCCGGACGCCTCGCCCTGGGCGGTGATGGTCAGCGAGTTCATGCTCCAGCAGACGCCCGTGAAGCGGGTGCTGCCCGCCTACGCGGCCTGGCTGGAGCGCTGGCCCACCCCCGCCGCCCTGGCCGCGGACGCCCCCGGCGAGGCGGTGCGGATGTGGGGCCGGCTCGGCTACCCGCGCCGCGCGCTGCGGCTGCACGCGGCGGCCACCGCGATCACCGAGCAGCACGACGGCGTCGTCCCGGACGACCACGCGGCGCTGCTGGCGCTGCCCGGGGTCGGCGAGTACACGGCGGCCGCGGTCGCCTCGTTCGCGTTCCGGCAGCGTCACGCGGTGCTGGACACCAACGTGCGCCGGGTGTTCGCCCGCGCCGTCACCGGCGTCGAGTACCCGGCGAACGCCACCACCGCGGCCGAGCGCCGCACCGCGCACGAGCTGCTGCCGGCCGGCGACGAGCGGGCCGCGACCTGGGCGGTCGCCGTGATGGAGCTGGGCGCCCTGGTGTGCACCGCGCGCGGCCCCGAGTGCGGCGCCTGCCCGCTGTTCGCCGAGTGCGCCTGGCAGCGGGCCGGCTGCCCGCCGTACCAGGGCCCGGCCCGGCGCGGCCAGACCTACGAGGGCACCGACCGGCAGGTCCGCGGCAAGCTGCTGGCGGTGCTGCGGGACGCCCACGGCCTGGTCACCCAGGGCCGGCTGGACGTGGTGTGGCCGGACGCGATCCAGCGCGCCCGGGCCCTGGACGGCCTGGTCGCCGACGGCCTGGTGGAACCCGTCGGACCGGGCACCTACCGGCTGCCCCAGTAACGCGCAGCGGCCCGGGACCGTCCGGTCCCGGGCCGCACGTCATGCGGGGGCGATCGTCAGATCGCGCCTTCCAGCGCGGCCTCGGCCTTGGCCTCGGCGGCGTCCGCGCCACCGCGCAGCTTGACCTCGCGCAGGAACAGCGAGGCGACGACGGCGACCAGGCTGATCACCGCGCCCCACAGGAAGACGGTGTGCATGCCGTTGGAGATGCCGTGCTGGTAGGCGTTCAGCACGTCGGGCGGCAGCTTGCTCAGGGTGGCCGGGTTCATCGCCGACATGCCCTCGCCGCCGCCACCGCTCTGCTGCATGTGCTGCAGGACCTCCGGCGGGAGCTTCTCGACGCTCTTGTTGACCTGGTTGATGTACAGGGTGCCGAACAGGGCCACGCCGAAGGAGCCGCCGATGGTGCGGAACAGGGTGGCGGAGGACGAGGCGACGCCCATGTCCTTCATCTCCACGCTGTTCTGCGCGACCAGCATGGTGACCTGCATCAGGAAGCCCATGCCGGCGCCGAGCACCACCATGTAGCAGGACGAGGCGAAGCTGGAGGTGTCCACGGACAGGGTGGACAGCAGCAGCGAGCCGCCGCCCATCACCACGGTGCCGATGATCGGGTAGATCCGGTACTTGCCGGTCTTGGTGATGGCCTGGCCGACCACCAGCGAGATCACCAGCATGCCGAACATCATCGGCATCAGCAGCAGGCCGGAGTTGGTCGCCGAGGCGCCCTGGACGATCTGCTGGTAGGTGGGCAGGAAGGTGACCGCGCCGAACATCGCGAAACCGACGATGAAGCCGATGATCGAGACCATGGTGAAGTTCCGGTTGCGGAACAGCCCCAGCGGGATGATCGGCTCGGCGACCCGCTGCTCGACGTAGCAGAAGCCGATCACCGAGGCGACGGACAGCGCGCCCAGGCCGAGGATCTGCTTGGAGCCCCAGGCGTACTCGTGGCCGCCCCAGGTGGTGATCAGGACCATCGAGACGATGCCGATGGTGAGCAGCGCCGCACCGAGGTAGTCGATCTTGGCGTTGGAGCGGATCTTGGGCAGCTTCAGCACCACGACGATGAAGGCCAGCGCGATCGCGCCCAGCGGCAGGTTGACGTAGAACGTCCAGCGCCAGTTCAGGTGGTCGGTGATGAAGCCGCCGATCAGCGGGCCGCCGATGGTGGCCAGCGCCATGACGGCGGCGAACATGCCCTGGTACTTGCCGCGGTCGCGGGGCAGCACCAGCGCGCCCATGATCGACATCACGCCGACCATCAGACCGCCGGCGCCCAGGCCCTGGACGGCGCGGAAGGCGATCAGCTGGTCCATCGACTGCGACATGCCGGACAGCGCCGAGCCGAGCAGGAAGATCGCGATCGAGACCAGGAACGAGCCCTTGCGGCCGTAGAGGTCGCCGACCTTGCCCCAGATCGGGGTGGAGGCGGCGGTGGCCAGGGTGTAGGCCGTGACCACCCAGGACATGTGCTCGGCGCCGTTCAGCTCGCCGACGATGGTGGGCATCGCGGTGCCGACGATCAGGTTGTCGAGCATGGCGAGCAGCATGGTGATCACCAGGCCGATCATCACCAGGCGCACCTCGCGGTGCGGCCGCTGCTCGAATCCGCCGTCGTCGGCCTTGCCGAGCTCGACCGGCGGCTCCTCCGGAGCCGCCTCGGACTGCTGGGTTGTCATGGTGCGTCTCTCCCGGGGCGCAGTGCCGCGGTGCTGCCCGCGACGGTACTTACTTGACGACCGGCTAGTTAATTGCCGTTCGGCACGGTAAGTTGTTACCTAGCCGGTCGTCAAGCCAGTTTCGAAGCAGCCCCTCTGGGCAGGGAGAATGCGAACAGAACCGGGCCTTGACACCCGTCCGCACCGCTTCAACGAGGCAGGCCGCCAGCGATGACCACTCCCCAGAGCCCCCGTAGCGACACCCGAGCGCGGATCATCGACGTGGCACTGGAGTTGTTCGCCGAGCACGGCTACGAGAAGACCTCGCTGCGCGAGATCGCCGACCGCCTCGGCGTCACCAAGGCCGCCCTGTACTACCACTTCAAGACCAAGGACGACATCGTCCGCGGCATCGTCGAGAAGATGGCCGCCCCGCTGGACGACGCCATCGCGTTCGGCGAGGGCAAGGACTGGTCGCCCGAACTGCGCGACGAACTGCTCCGCCGGTTCGCCGCCGGCATGGGCGAGCGGGCGCCGCTGCTGCGCTTCTTCCACGAGAACCAGCCCGCGCTGCGGGAGTCCGCGGCCGGGCTGGCGTTCAAGGAGCGGATGATCAAGATGATCACCCTGCTGCACGGGCCGGAGCCGAGCTTCCGCGACAAGCTGCGCGCCACCGTCGCGCTGACCTCCATGCACTCGGCGATGTTCCTGCTCAAGGCCGACCTGTGCGAGCCCGGCCGGGAACCGGTCGCCTGCGCGACGGGCGTCAGCCTGGACGAGGCGATGGAGGCGGCCCTGGAGGTCGCCCTGGAGGTCGCCGCACACATCGAGCCGCCCGCGCACTGACGCGGACGGCTCGGGGGTCCCCTGCGAGGGGGACAGGGCGGCGGATCAGAAGTTGTTCGCGCCGTGGCCCTTCAGGTAGCCGATCGGGTCGATCACCTTCGCGTACTGGTTGGCGGTGCGGATCTCGAAGTGCAGGTGCGGGCCGGTCGAGTTGCCGGTGTTGCCGGACTTGCCGATCCGGTCGCCCGCGTTCACGTGCTGGCCGGCCTTCACCTCCAGCTGCGACAGGTGCGCGTACTGGGCGTACCGGCCGTCGGACAGCTTCAGCACGACCTGGTTGCCGTAGGCGCCGGCCCAGCCGGACGACACCACGGTCGAGTTGCCGACCGCCATCAGCGGGGTGCCCACGGAGACCGCGAAGTCGGTGCCGGTGTGGTAGCCGGCCGCGTACGACGGGTTGGTCTTGTGGTACGGGTTGCTGATCTGCGCACCCGGGGCGGGGGAGGACCAGTCCGGGTTGACCGGCGCGGGGGCCGGGGCGGGCTCCGGCGCGGGCGCGGGGGCCGGCTCGGGCGCGGGGGCGGGCTGCTCGGCGGGCTGCTCGGCCGGGGCGGCCGGCTGCTCGTTCTGCTGCGGCTGCGCCTGGTGCTCGTCGGCGGCGTGCTCGTCGGCCGGGTGCTGGTCCGCGGCGTGCTGGTCCACCGGGTTCGTCAGCTGCTCCAGGTTGGCGGCGACCACGGCCAGCGGGCTGGTGGTGTCGGCCTGGTGCGTCTCGGGCTCGGACAGCTGGAGCTCGCCCGGCTGGACGTCCGCGGAGGCGAACGGGGAGTCGCCCAGGGCGGCCGGCTGGGCCTGTGCGGCGACGGCGTGCCCGCCGGGGATCAGCATGGCGCCGAAGGCGACCACGGCGGCGCCGGTGGCGAGTGCCTTGGCGGGGGTCCGGCGGGCCGGGGCCGCGACGGCGGAGTCGGAGCCGGTGACGGTGTAGACGTGGCGGGTGCTGATCGCCTGGAGAATCCGGCGGCCGGTGGCGGGGAAAGAACGCATCGGAGTCGGTACCTCACGGACGGGGCCAGAGCGGGGCCGAGCCGGGGGGCTCGCCGAACTGGGGGAACGACTCCGGTGTAAACGACCTCCCGGGGTGGGCCCAAAGGTGTGACGTACGACGACGGGTAGTGGGTGAAGCTCACGGAACAACGGTCCGGAGCATCGGACAGACCGGTACATCGAGGCGTAAACCTCCTACTTCCGGTCGTAGGTCGCCGGAGGCCTGTGACCATCGTCACCGGGAAGCGGCCGGTTTGAGTCCGAACCGGCCCGGGTAGAACCGGCCTCCGAACCAGCTGCACCGTCCGATCCACCCAGCCGTCGGAGATGATCAGCTGATGAACGACATTCCGGTGCAGGACCGCCGCTTCACCGCCCGCCGCCAGGCCGAGCGCCTGCTGTCCGGCGGCCGCCCGCAGACCGTCCGCGAATCGCTCGCCGAACTCGCCGCGCTGGCCGACGGCCCCTACCCGCTGGACGAGCCCACCGACCGGTACGGCGACGGCATCGTGCGCACCCTGGAACGCCGCACCGCCGACCTGCTCGGCAAGCCCGACGCCGCCTGGTTCCCCACCGGCACGATGGCCCAGCAGGCCGCCCTCAAGACCTGGGCCGACACCCACGGCCCGGTGGTCGCGATGCACCCGCTCGCCCACCCCGAGGTCCACGAACGCCGCGCCCACCAGGTGCTCAGCGGCCTGCGGTCGGTCCCCCAGGCCACCGGCCCGCAGCAGCCCACCGCCGCGCAGCTGGCCGCCCTGGACGAGCCGTTCGACGTGCTGATGCTGGAGCTCCCGCTGCGCGACGCCGGCTTCCTGCTGCCCAGCTGGGAGGAGCTGTCCGCGCTGTACGACTTCGCCGCCGACCGCGGCCTGCCGGTCCACCTGGACGGCGCGCGGCTGTGGGAGTCCGCCCCGCACCTGGGCCGGAGCCTGCCGGAGATCTGCGCCCGCGCCGGGTCGGTGTACGTCTCCTGCTACAAGTCGCTGGGCGGCCACAGCGGCGCGCTGGTCGCCGGCGAGGAGGAGTTCGTCCACCGGATCAAGGTCTGGCGGCACCGCTACGGCGGCCGGATCTGGCAGCAGTGGCCCGCCGTGCTGTCCGCGCTGGCCGGCCTGGACCGCGAACTGCCCCGGCTGCCCGACTACGTGGCGCACGCCAAGGTGGTCGCCGCCGCGCTCGCCGGGACCCCGGGCGCCCGGATCAACCCGGAGCCGCCGCACACCCACCAGTTCCAGCTCTGGCTGCCGCACCCGGCCGAGCAGCTGATCGAGGCCGGCCACCGGCAGGCCGAGGAGCAGGGCGTGTCGCTGTTCGGCGGCTGGTGGGAGCCCGGCCCGCAGCCCGGCGCGGCGATGACCGAGGTGACGGTGGCCGCCGACGCACTGGAGTGGAGCGCCGAGGACGTCACCGGGGCGATGACGGCCTTCCTCGCCCTGCTCTGAGCGACCGCGGCGGGAAACGGAGCAGGGCCCCGACGGTTCGAAAACCGTCGGGGCCCTACCGTTCAGCCGTGCTCAGGCAAGCGTCACTTGGCGTGCTTGACCTGGATCAGGGCCTCGAGCTGGTTGTTCGACTGCCACAGCACCTCGATCTGGGTACCGGTGTTCGGCACCTGGACGCTGCTGTAGGGGTTCGACTTGTCCCAGTAGGTGTTCTTGCGGTCGTTGAAGACCGTCACGCCACGCTCGCTGGGGATCTTGGTGAGCGCGTCGGCCTTGTGCAGCTGCAGGCCGGTGGTGCGGTCGAAGCGGAAGGTGGAGTCGTACGCCTGGAAGCGCGGACGCATCAGGGAGCCGTCGTTCCACTTCAGCGGGGTCGGGTGGGCGTCGATCGGGAGGATCAGGCCCTGGCCCGGGTGGTTGGCCACGTTGTTGTCCGACTGCGAGGAGTCCCACAGCCAGATCAGGACGCCGTTCTGGTTGGCGTAGTGCTCGACCCAGTCCGGGCGGGCGGCGGAACCGAAGTTGTACGGGCCGGTCTTCAGCGTGGTGTCGAAGGACACGTACTGACGGTTCTCGACCAGGTAGTGCTGGTCGTAGTCCTTGTTGAACTTGCCGGAGATCCGGGAGAAGCCCGACGCGGTCCAGCCGTTGTCGCCGTTCTCCGCACCGTCGGTGAAGACGGTCGCACCGTTCGCGGTCACCGCGATCTCGTCCAGGGCGAGGCCCTTCAGGTGGACGCCCGGGTCGGTGGTGTTGTGGAAGCGGATCTGGATCGCCTTGCCGGCGTACGCGTCCAGCGGGAACGACAGGTCGCCCCAGCCGTTCGAGTTACCGGTGATGGAGTTCTCCGGCAGCGCGGTGCCGTTGAAGGTGCCGGCCAGCGAGGACCAGTTCTTGCCACCGTCGGTGGAGACCTCGGCGAACGCGAAGTCGTAGTCCTGCTCCAGGTCGAACCAGCCCTTGGCGGTGAGCGTGGCCGAGGTCTTCCCGGTGAGGTCGACGCCACGGGTCAGCGTGACGTTCAGGTTGTCGGCGCTGCCGCTCCACCACTCGTTGCCACCCGCGAACGGGGTGTTGATCTCGGTGGTGACGGTCTTCGCCGGCAGGTCGACGACCAGACCCTGCTTGCGCTTGTTGTTGTACTCGGCCGGGCCGAGCAGGGTGGTGGTGGTCCGACCCGCCTTGGCGGTGTCGTAGTCCAGCCAGCCCAGCTTCAGCTTCGACCAGATGTCCAGGTCGTTCGGCATGTCGCCGATCTCGTTGCGGCCCTCGCCCAGCCAGGAGCCCGAGGACATCAGGGACCAGAAGCCGACCGAGTTGTCGATGCCGGTGCCCGAGGTGTCGTACAGGTCCGGCAGGCCCAGGTCGTGGCCGTACTCGTGGGCGAACACGCCCAGGCCGCCGTTCTCCGGCTGCATGGTGTAGTCGCCGACCCACAGGCCGGTGGCGCCGATCGGGGTGCCGCCGAGCTTGTTGTTCTCCGGGCCGGTCTTGCCGGCCTGGTTGGCGTACACGTACGAGCGGTGCGCCCACAGGGCGTCGGTGCCCTGGACGCCGCCGCCGGCCGACTGGTCCTCACCGGCGTGGACGATCTGGAAGTGGTCCAGGTAGCCGTCCGGCTCGTTGAAGTTGCCGTTGCCGTTGAAGTCGTAACGGTCCCACTGGTCGTACTGCGCCAGGTTGGCCTTGATGTCCGCGTCGGTGCGGCCCTTGGCCTTCTGGTCGGCGACCCAGGCGTTGATGCCGTCGCGGATCAGGTCCTGCGCGTTGGCGCAGACGTGCTGGCCGCAGTAGTCCGAGCCGTAGCGGGCCTCGTTCCACGGAACGCGGACCCAGTCGGTGACCAGGCCGTCGACCGAGTAGCGGCCCGAGGACTGCTTCTCGTAGTAGGTCTTCAGCGACGGCTTGTTCGGCGCGAAGTACAGGTCCTGGTAGTGGGCCTGGTTGTAGTCCGCCTGCCAGGCAGTGGAGTTGTCCTTGGTGCGGTCCGGGGCGGCGATCTGGTTGCGCGCGGGGCCGGGAGTGCCGCCGTACTTCACCTTGCCGTCGGGGGTCTTGGTGGTGCTGTCCACCTGGTCGCCGAAGTCGACCAGGATGGTGAAGATCCGGTCGGTGCGCTCGCGCGACAGCTCGACGTACTTGTCACGGCCGAGCTTGACCGAGGAGCCGTTGCCGTGCTTCTCGACCTGGGCGGTGCCGTTGACCAGCTGCTCTATCGCAGCCTTCTGCTCGGCCTCGACCTTGTCGGCCAGCGGGCTCTGCAGTTCGCGCGGCACGCTGTCGTTCTGAATGGCGTCGGCCGGGTCCGTCACGGCCGGGGTCGCCGGTGCGGCGGTGGCGATGCCGGGCAGCATGCCGACGCCAAGCGCGGCGCTGACCGCGATGGCGGCGGAGGCCGCGGCGACCTTCTTGGTCATCTTCAACGTGGGACGTCCTCCCCTTACCGGTGCGGCGGTGGCCGAGCCGGTGAACCAATGCAAGACAGGTGGACGACATTTGACCCAAGGTCGGGTAAAAAAGAAAGACCTTGACCCTGGCATGGCCACGCCGCTATGCTCCGCCAACTCAAATGATCTGACGATCCGTCAATCTACCTACGGTGCAAGGCATGGCGGGGTCGGTCGCACTCGCACCGCGCCGGAGCCCACCCGTTCGGCCGTCCGCCCCTTGGGATTCACAGCGCACGGAAACCTAAACAGTTTTTCAACTGAAAACTCGAACGCCGAAAAGCCGCCGCCCCCGACCTGATCAGGTCGGGGGCGGCGGCTTGGAACGCGCTTTGTGGCGCTATTACTTCGTCAGATCCGGACCGGTCGCCGTGACCGCTGCCGGGGTGTCCGCCACCGGGGACTTCTCCTCGCCGCGGAAGGTGAACTTGGCGGCCTTGCCCTCGCCCTCCACGCCGACGACCACGATGTGGCCGGCCCGCAGCTCACCGAACAGGATCTTCTCGGACAGGTGGTCCTCGATCTCCCGCTGGATCGTGCGGCGCAGCGGACGGGCGCCCAGGATCGGGTCGTAGCCGCGCTTCGCCAGCAGGCTCTTGGCCTCCGCGCTGAGCTCGATGCCCATGTCGCGGTCCTTCATCCGCTGGTCCACCTTCGCGATCATCAGGTCGACGATCTCGATGATGTTCGCCTCCGACAGCTGGTGGAACACCACGATGTCGTCGACACGGTTCAGGAACTCGGGGCGGAAGTGCTGCTTGAGCTCCTCGCCGACCTTCGCCTTCATCCGCTCGTAGCCGGTCTGGACGTCACCCGTGGCCGCGAAGCCCAGGTTGAAGCCCTTGGAGATGTCCCGGGTGCCGAGGTTGGTGGTCATGATGATGACCGTGTTCTTGAAGTCCACGACCCGGCCCTGGGAGTCGGTCAGGCGACCGTCCTCCAGGATCTGCAGCAGCGAGTTGAAGATGTCCGGGTGGGCCTTCTCGACCTCGTCGAACAGCACCACCGAGAACGGCTTGCGGCGCACCTTCTCGGTGAGCTGGCCGCCCTCCTCGTAACCCACGTATCCGGGCGGGGAGCCGAACAGCCGCGACACGGTGTGCTTCTCCGAGAACTCGGACATGTCGAGCGCGATCAGCGCGTCCTCGTCCCCGAACAGGAACTCCGCCAGGGTCTTGGACAGCTCGGTCTTACCGACACCCGAGGGGCCGGCGAAGATGAACGAACCACCGGGGCGCTTCGGGTCCTTCAGACCGGCGCGGGTACGGCGGATCGCCTGGGAGAGCGCCTTGATGGCGTCCTCCTGGCCGATGACCCGCTTGTGGAGTTCGTCCTCCATGCGCAGCAGACGCGAGGACTCCTCCTCGGTCAGCTTGAAGACCGGGATGCCGGTGGCGGTGGCCAGGACCTCGGCGATGAGCTCCTCGTCCACCTCGGCCACGACGTCCATGTCGCCGGCCTTCCACTCCTTCTCCCGCTTGGCCTTCGCCTGGAGCAGCTGCTTCTCGTTGTCGCGCAGCGACGCGGCCTTCTCGAAGTCCTGCGCGTCGATCGCGGACTCCTTCTCCCGACGCACCTCGGCGATCTTCTCGTCGAACTCGCGCAGGTCCGGCGGCGCGGTCATCCGGCGGATGCGCATCCGGGAACCGGCCTCGTCGATCAGGTCGATCGCCTTGTCCGGCAGGAAGCGGTCCGAGATGTACCGGTCGGCCAGGGTGGCGGCGGCGACCAGGGCGGCGTCGGTGATCGAGACGCGGTGGTGCGCCTCGTACCGGTCGCGCAGGCCCTTGAGGATCTCGATGGTGTGCGGGAGCGACGGCTCGGCGACCTGGATCGGCTGGAAGCGGCGCTCCAGCGCGGCGTCCTTCTCCAGGTGCTTGCGGTACTCGTCCAGCGTGGTGGCGCCGATGGTCTGCAGCTCACCGCGGGCCAGCATCGGCTTCAGGATCGAGGCGGCGTCGATCGCGCCCTCGGCGGCGCCCGCGCCGACCAGGGTGTGCAGCTCGTCGATGAACAGGATGATGTCGCCGCGGGTGCGGATCTCCTTGAGGACCTTCTTCAGGCGCTCCTCGAAGTCACCGCGGTAGCGCGAACCGGCGACCAGGGCGCCGAGGTCCAGCGTGTAGAGCTGCTTGTCCTTCAGCGTCTCCGGGACCTCGCCCTTGACGATCGCCTGGGCCAGGCCCTCGACGACCGCGGTCTTGCCGACGCCGGGCTCGCCGATCAGCACCGGGTTGTTCTTGGTGCGGCGGGACAGCACCTGCATGACCCGCTCGATCTCCTTCTCGCGCCCGATCACCGGGTCGAGCTTGGCCTCGCGGGCGGCCTGCGTCAGGTTGCGGCCGAACTGGTCGAGCACCAGGGAGGTGGACGGGGTGCCCTCGGCGGGGCCGCCGGCCGTGGCCGACTCCTTGCCGCCGCTGGTCTGGTAGCCGGACAGCAGCTGGATGACCTGCTGGCGCACCCGGTTCAGGTCGGCCCCGAGCTTCACCAGGACCTGGGCGGCGACGCCCTCGCCCTCGCGGATCAGGCCGAGCAGGATGTGCTCGGTGCCGATGTAGTTGTGGCCGAGCTGAAGGGCCTCGCGGAGCGACAGCTCCAGCACCTTCTTCGCCCGGGGGGTGAAGGGGATGTGACCGGACGGGGCCTGCTGGCCCTGGCCGATGATCTCCTCGACCTGCTGGCGGACCGCCTCGAGCGAGATGCCGAGGCTCTCCAGCGCCTTGGCGGCGACACCCTCGCCCTCGTGGATCAGGCCCAGGAGGATGTGCTCGGTGCCGATGTAGTTGTGGTTGAGCATCCGGGCTTCTTCCTGTGCCAGGACGACAACCCGCCGCGCGCGGTCGGTGAACCTCTCGAACATCGTTAATCGCTCCTCAGAGCGGTCGGTCAGTTCGGGGGCCGTCCCCGCCCTGTCCTTCCGCATGCTAGTCCCGCTCAGCGGCGCGGCTACGGAACTCCCACCGGAGCGGGAGAAACATGCTGCGCGACCAGCCGACACCTTTCCCAACCTGATGCTGGGAGACGGTGTTCCCAGCGGCGGGCCCGATGCACCGGATACCGCTACGCCAACGGCGAACACGAACCGGTGGAACCGGTGGACCGGCCCCGCGCAGTGCTGCGGCCGGGCTCCTACGACCCCGTCCACCTGCATTCATACCCGGTTGCGCGGCGGGTTTCGCGCGGTTTCCGGTGGGCGCTTGTTCGCCTGGCGAGAAGTCGGCCGGCCGGGCACCCGGAGTGACGGGCCGTCAAGTCGGCCGCGCGTGACGTACCGCCGCGTGGTGGACGGTCGTGGCAGCGTCGCTCACTCCAGCGTTGCACAGGTCGTGACCACTTCGCCGCCGGCCGCCGCCTGCCCGGGGAGGGCGTCGGCCGGCCGGCGCGGGGCGGGTCGCCGACCGGCTGCGGGCCGGTGCCGGGCGGCCCCTGTGGGACCTGCTCCCGCCCGACCCGCTCTGCCTGCTGGACGCCCTCACGGGGCGCCTGTGCGCGGGCGCGTCCGGGCCTGCCGCCCGCCCGCCCGCGGTAGTCCGCGAGGGCTCAGGAGGCGTGCGCCTTCTCGTACGCCTCGCGCACGTTGCTCGGGACGCGGCCGCGGTCGTTGACCGGGTGGCCGTTCTCCTTCGCCCAAATACGGATCTTGGCCGTGTCGGCCTGTCCGGCGGAAGAAGCGGAACGACCGGCGCCCCGGGTGCCGCCGCCGCGCCGCGGGGCGGTCAGTCGACCGCTCTGCTTGCGGCCCTTCTCGACGTACGGGGCCAGCAGACCGCGGAGCTTCTCCGCGTTGTCGCTCTTCAGGTCGATCTCATAGGCCACGCCGTCCAGGGCGAACGTCACCGTCTCGTCCGCGGAGCCGCCGTCGAGATCGTCTTCCAGAATGACCTGAACCCTCTGTGCCACGGGCTTCCCTTTCCGCGATAACGATCCATTGCCTAGTGAAAGGAAAGCGCCTTTTCCCGGAAAACACAAACCCCTGTGCCGCCCGTCGTGGCCGCAGCGGCGCATCAGAGGTGCAGTAGCATGCGCGAGTTGCCCAACGTGTTCGGCTTCACCCGCTCCAGGTCGAGGAACTCGGCGACGCCTTCGTCGTACGAGCGCAGAAGTTCTTCATAGACTTCTGTGGCCACGGCTGCCGGGTCTGCCGTACGATCGTCGTTTTCGCCGATCTCGACGAAGCCGTGTTTCGAGAAGAACGACACCTCGAACGTCAGGCAGAAAATCCGACGGACGCCAAGCCAGCGCGCCGTCTCCAGCAGCTTGTCCAGCAGCTGGTGGCCGATGCCGAGGCCTTTGCAGACCGGGTCGACCGCGAGGGTGCGCACCTCGGCCAGGTCCTCCCACATCACGTGCAGCGCGCCGCAGGCCACCACGCGGCTGTCCTCGTCGCGTTCGGCGACCCAGAACTCCTGGACGGATTCGAACAGGGTGACGGTCGGCTTGTCGAGCAGAATGCCGTCCCGCGAGTACGCGTCGATGAGTCGGCGAACGGCGCGCACGTCGGTGGTCCGCGCACGGCGGATGGTGACCTCCATGCCGTGGAACGTTATCGTGCCTCGGGCGCGCGGGTCTCCTCGGTATCGGCGCCGGCCACTCGCAGCGCGTCGCGCAGCCACTCGCGCTGTTCCGGCGACATCATCCCGAAGAAGTGCACCAGCGCCGCGGCCGGATTGTCACTCGTCGCCCAGGCGTCGTTCATCAGCGCGGCGGTGTAAGCCTCGCGTGAGGAGACCGGCTCATATCGGTATGCGCGCCCGGCGCGCTCCCGGCGCACCCAGCCCTTTCGATAGAGCTTGTCGAGCACCGTCATCACGGTCGTGTACGCGATTTCACGTTCTGAACGCAGATCCTGCAGAACCTCTCGAACAGTGACCGGGCGGTTCCACTGCCACACCCGGGTCATGATGTCGTTCTCGAGTTCTCCGAGTTGCCGCACCATAGTGCGGCCCAGGATAGGTCGGAATCGGACAAAGACCGGCAAATACTGAAAAGACCGGCGCGCCGCTCCCCGAAAGGGGGAACGACGCGCCGGTCTGCGGTCGGACTATTCGGCCGTGGAACGGGTCGCCATCGCCTCGGCGGCGGCGTCCTCCTTGGCCTTCTGGGCGCCGCCCTGGGTGCGGATGATGGCCCGCACCAGGAAGGCGAAACCGATCGCCATGACCAGGGGCGGCACGATCGCGCTGACGTACTCCATGGGGTTACTCCTCGGTGTCCTCGTCGGCCTCGGCGCCGGCTGCCTTCTCCGCTTCTTCGGTCTTCTCCGCCTTCTGGGGCTTGACCAGCGGGAACAGCACCGTCTCGCGGATGTTCTTGCCGGTCAGCAGCATGATCAGGCGGTCCACGCCGAGGCCGAGGCCGCCGGTGGGCGGCATCGCGTACTCCAGGGCGCGCAGGAAGTCCTCGTCCAGTTGCATCGCCTCGACGTCGCCGCCGGAGGCCAGCAGCGACTGCGCGGTCAGGCGGGCGCGCTGCTCGACCGGGTCGATCAGCTCGGAGTAGGCGGTGCCGATCTCGGTGCCGAAGATCACCAGGTCCCACTTCTCCGCGACGCCCTCGATCGAGCGGTGCCGGCGGGTCAGCGGGGACACCTCGGTCGGGTAGTCCTTGATGAAGGTCGGCTTGATCGCGTGGTGCTCCAGCAGGCGCTCGACCATCTCCAGGACGATCTGGCCGTGGCCCCACTCCTTCTCGTACGGGATGCCGGCCTCGTCGGCGAGCTTGCGCAGCTCGTCCACCGAGGTGGCCGGGGTGACCTCGGTGCCCAGGTGGGCGGAGATGCCCGGGTAGACCGAGACCTCCTGCCAGGGCTCGGCGAGGTCGATCTCGTGCTCGGCGCCGTCCGGGCCGAGGCCCCTGACCACGGTGGTGCCCAGCGCGTCCCGCGCGGCGTTCACGATGGTGGCCCGGATCAGCTCGGCCTGGGTGTCGTAGTCGCCGTAGGCCTCGTACGACTCCAGCGAGGTGAACTCCGGGTTGTGGGTGGAGTCCGCGCCCTCGTTGCGGAAGTTCCGGTTGATCTCGAAGACCTTCTCGGCGCCGCCGACCACCAGCCGCTTGAGGTACAGCTCGGGGGCGATGCGCAGGAAGAGGTCGATGTCGTACGCGTTGATGTGCGTGGTGAACGGACGGGCGTTGGCGCCGCCGTGCACCGGCTGCAGCATCGGGGTCTCGACCTCGAGGTAGCCGCGCTCCTCGTAGGTGCGGCGGATCGAGCGGACGACCTTGCTGCGCAGGTGCAGGATCTCGCGCGCCTCGGGGTTCACGATCAGGTCGACGTAGCGCTGGCGGACCCGGGCCTCCGGGTCGGTCAGGCCCTTGTGCTTGTCCGGCAGCGGACGCAGGCACTTGGCGGTGAGCTCCCAGCGGTCCACCATCACGCTCAGCTCGCCGCGGCGGGAGGTGATCACCTCGCCCTCGACACCGACCTGGTCGCCGAGGTCGATGTCGGCCTTCCAGGCGGCCAGCCGCTCCTCGCCCAGCTTGTCCAGGGACAGCATCACCTGGAGGTCGCCGGAGCCGTCGCGCAGCGTGGCGAAGCAGAGCTTGCCGCCGGTGCGGGCCAGGATCACCCGGCCGGTGATGCCCGCCCGCTCGCCGGTCGCGGTGTCCGGCGCCAGGTCGGGGTGCTTGTCCCGCAGCTCGGCGATGGTCGAGGTACGGGGGAAACCGACCGGGTACGGGTCGATGCCGGCGGCCCGCAGCCGGTCCAGCTTCTCGCGCCGGACGCGCATCTGCTCGGGAAGGTCGTCGGTCGCGGGGAGAGTGCTCTGATCGCTCACCCCACCAGGGTAGCCAGGCTCACGGGCTGTTCCGCCACGGGATATCGCGTCGCGCGGCCCCCGGGCCCGGCGACGCCGGACCCCCGGGCCGCCGACCTGGCGGCCCGGGGGCTCCTGACATCGCGTCAGCCGTGCGTGCCGCGCCGGCGGCGGGCCACCACGGCGATCACGCCGCCGCCCAGCACGATGGCGCCCACGCCCAGGCCGACCATGGTGCCGGTGCCCTCGCTACCGGTGAACGCCAGGCCGCCGCCGCTGCCCGCACCCGCGGTGCTGCTGCCGGTGGCGGTCGGGGTCGCGCCGGTGCTCGGGGCGGTGCCGGCGCCGGAGCCGTTCCCGGCGGGCGCGGTGGACTGCCCGCCGGCCGGCTGGGTGGCCGGAGCGCTCGGGGTGGCGGTCACGGCGGTGGAGCCGAGCGTCACGGAGACCGTGTTGTTGGCGTTCTCGGTGTCGTACGGCAGCGCCTCGACCTTGCTCTCGTACGCGCCCTGCTCGGTGGTCAGCGCGATGACGGCCTTCGGCCCGGTGGCCGGGGCGGCGACCGCGAGCGGCAGGTCGAAGGTCCGGTCCGCGCCGTTGAGCAGCCACATCGGGAGGCTGCAGGCGACGACGTTCGGGCGCTCCTCGCGGGCGCCGCAGCCGTCGGGCAGCTTGCCGGAGACGGTGACGCCGGACGGCAGCGTCACCAGGGCGGAGGCGATGGAGTTGCCGCTGCGCAGGTACGCGACCGAGGCCGGTCCGCCGTTGTGCACGGTGACCGCCAGGGTGCCCTTCCGGCCGCCGTCGGCCGGGGTCCAGGCGCCGCGGGCGGAGAAGTCCGCGTTGGTGGTGACGTTGTACTGGACGATCGCCGAGTTCCGCGCCTGCGGGCCGATGTTCGGCGGGCCGGGCTTGGCGGCGGGGTTCTCCGGGAGGCCGGCGGTGAGCCGCGGGCCGGTGTTGGAGGCGGGCGTGAACGTGTACCCGCCGCGGACGTACTTGAGGTCGTCGTTGACCCCGGAGGAGACGACGAAGTCGATGTCCGGGTACAGCGCGTCGGAGCCGACCACGGCCTCGATCGGGTCGACGGTGACCGTCTGGCCCGGCTTGACCGAGGTGTTGATGGTGCAGATGGCCGCCTGGGTGTCCTTGAACACCTCGTTCTTCTCGCCGCCCGCGTAGGTGCCGTACGAGCAGTTGGCGTAGTGCTGCTTGAAGGTCAGACCCGGCGAGAGCTGGGCCCCGACCACCAGCTGGCCGCTCTCCAGGGTGCCGTTGTTGGTCACCCGGAGCGGCTGCTTGATGACCGCGCCGGGCTTGCCGGCGTCGACCGGCCGGTTGCCCAGGTTCTGGTCGAGCTCCAGCTTCGGGCCGCCGGCGTACACCGCGATGTCGGCGGCGGGGCCGGTGGGGCCGCCCGCCCAGCCCTGGCTGATCCGCAGGTGGCCGGCCTGGCCCTGCGGCGCGCCCTTGACGGCGGTCAGCGTCGGGTTGAACTGGCTGCCGAAGGTGGTGGAATTCGGCCAGGAGTGCACGGTGAACGTGCAGGTGGACACCTGACCGGTGGTGTTGCACTTGGTGCCCCAGCCGGTGCCCCAGCCGGGGTTGAGCGCGAAGCTCGCGATGCCGGCCAGGCCGGTGGCGTCGTACGTCACGACGACTTCCCGCGAGGCGTTCGCGGCGATCGGGCCGGACGAGCCGACCGGCAGCTCCACCGGGGTGGCGTCGCCGGTGGCGGGCGCGGCCGGGAGCGTGAAGGCGGACGGGACGTCGAGCCGGAGCTCGTCCGCGGCGTGCGCGGGAGCCGAGGTAAGGGCCAGGATGGCGGCGGCGGCCAGCGGTGCGCCGATGGCGGCCGGGCGCGTGATGCGCGAGTTGCCCACGGTGATCCTTCGATCTTTCGGATGCGATCGACCCAGACCATAGGGTGGTTTTCGGACATCCGAGCAGTGTGATTTCGGACAGTTCGGGACGCGGCGGCCGCTTTCGCCCGCACCCGTTACCGAATCTTGATCGCCGTTCCTCCGCCAACGCCCCACGATGTCGACACATCTCCACGAGTCGGCGCGTGAGAAGCCCGGAGCCCCCGGGGTCCGCAGGTGCGGATCCCCGGGGGCTCCGGGCGTGCTGACGGCCGCTCAGGCCGTGGCGGTCACTCGTGCGCGCCGCGCTTGCGGCGACGGTTGGCCAGCGCGAGCACGCCGCCGCCGAGGAGGATCGCGGCGCCGCCGGCGGTCGCCGTGGTGCCCATGCCGTCCGCGCCGGTGGAGGCGAGGCTGCCGCCGACCGCGGAGGTCGACGCGGACGTCGACGGGGAGGCGGTGGCACTGGTGGACGGCGAGGTGCTGGGCGTGGCGGCCGGGGAACCCGAGGCCGAGGAGCCCGGGGTGGGCGTGCCGGGCGAGGCGGAGCCGCCCGGCACGGTCGGCCGGGTGGTGTTCGTCGTGGTGCCCAGCGGGATGACCACCTCGTTGTTGCTCTTGTCCGGGTCCCACGGCATGCCGCTGTCCTGGCCGTCCTCACCGATGGACGGGAGGGTGACCTTGGCCGACAGGCCGGCGTTGTGGTCGAGGTCCAGGGTGAAGAAGGACCAGTAGCGCTGCCCGTTCTTGATGTACGGGCTGGTGGTGCAGTCCCAGACGGTCACTGCCGGGTCCTGGTTCTGCTGGTTGAGCCCGCACTTGGGCTGCGAGCCGTTGAGGACCTTGACGGCCTTCGGGACCGTCACCCGGACGATCGCCGGGTAGGAGCCGGAGCGCCAGAAGATGGACGCGGGGCCGTTGTCGGCCATGCCGACGGTGAGCTCGCCCAGGCCGCTGCCCTGGTCCGGGGCCCACCCGCCCTCCACCGAGAAGTCCGCGGTGTTCGGGACGACCGCTGCGAGCGCGACCGCGTTGTTGCGGCCGAAGTCGATCACGCCGTTCGGCGCGCCCTGGGTCTCCGGCTTGCCGACGGTGAGCCGGGGGCCGCCGGGCGGGCCGGGGGTGAACGTGTAGCCGCCGAGCCAGCCGTCCTTCGCCGGTGCGGTGGCGGTGACCCGGACGTCCTCGTACGCGTAGTACGCCGTGGAGTCGACTTTGAACCCGATCGGGTCCAGGTGGACCGTCTCACCGGCCGCCACCTCGGAGTGGACGGTGCAGATCACCACGTCGCCGTTGGCGCTGGTGCCGTACTCGCAGTTGGAGAAGCGCGGGACGAAGGACAGGTCCATCCTGCCGGTGAAGGTGAAGTACAGCTGGGAGGCCGGGAGTTGGCCCTTGTTGGTGACGGCGATGTCGGGCGTCCAGGTGTCGCCCGGCTTGAGGTCGCGGTTGGTGTCGACCTCCTTCACGGTCAGGTTGCTGCCGCCGAGGGTCACCTTGGTGTCCGCGGTGGCGGTCCGGCCGTCGAACACCGCGGTGGTGTGCAGCACGGCGCTGCTGCCGGCCTCGCGGGCGGCGGCGGGGCCGTACAGGTAGTAGCGCAGGTCCAGCTTGCCGTCGTACATGGTCTGCATGTCGCAGGTCAGCACCTGGTCGGCGATCGTGCAGCCGGACTGCGGCATGACGGAGGCGATGCCCTGCAGCGGGGCGAGGTCGACCGTGACGCGGCCCGTGGCGGGCGCCGGGTGGTCGCTGAGCGTCAGGTGGAGCTGGACCGCGGTGGAGTTGCTGCCGTGGTCCGGCGCGGTGGACGACGGGTCCACGGCGACGGAGTCCGGGGCCTCGATCTTCAGCGTGGCGTCGGCGGCGTGCGCCGGAATCGCTGTGGCACTGCCCAGGGCGAGCACGGCCAGGGCCGAGGCGAGCCCGAGCGAGCGGGAGCGCGAGATGTGCATCTTCCCCCCAGAAAGAATCGTGTGCACATGATGTGCGCGCCCGACGTTAGGGGGTGGATCCGAGCGCCGTTCCGGCCCGAATCGGACACTTCGGGGCAGGATCGTTCGGATCGGTCCGGGATCGTTACCCGAGCGTTAGCAGGTCTCCCGCAGGGAGGTGACGGGAATGACGGAGCGTCAGTTGTCGTGCCGGGTGGTCCGGGAGGAGAAGGGGCGGTCGAGTCGCTGACCGGAAAGCCCCCTCCGGGGAGGGGGCCGGGGGGAGCCGACGGGGCGTCAGCCGTCGGTGCCGGTGGCGAGTTCCTGCTGGTCGGTGTCGGTGGGGGGTTCGGGGGCGGGGCGGGTGCGGCGGCCGAAGAGCTCGGCGGGGGTGGGCATCCGGCGCGGGCGGGGGCGGTCGGCGGGGGACTGCGGGTGCTGGTCGCTCATCGGGAACCGTCCTCCAACTGGGATGGCGGGGTGGGGTTCGGACGCGGGGCTCGGTACGGCGGCGAGGTGGCGCTGCCCGGAGCCGAGGGAGAGCCGCTCGCGGACCTCCGCCTCGGCGAGTGCGTGGCAGCGCCCGGCGAGGCGGGAGCGGCGGGCGTGCTCGTGCTGTCCGCACGGCTGGCGGGACAGGGCGCGCAGGGCGGAGAGGTCCTCGGCGGTGGGCAGGTAGCCGTCGGTGACGGCCTCCTCCAGCCGCTCCAGGTAACCGCCCGCGCTGCCGGGCAGCGCGGAGCGGTAGCGGCCCAGGTCGGCCAGCAGGAAGGAGCGCAGCCGCCCGCCCTCCTGGACCGCCTCGTCGATGGCCTCGGTGAGCCGAAGCGCGTCCTGGACGTCCTCGGCCCACAGTTCGCCCGCGGCGGTGGGGATCGGGAGCCGGTCGGGCGCGGCCGGATAGAGGGCTTGGGCGAGGACACGGCGCAGCACCCGGACTTCGTCGGCGCTGAAGGCCATGCCGCCGCGCGATCCGTGTGGCGTTGGCATGGCTCGACAGTACGTGGCGTACGTCCGACTTATGGCGATTGAGGACGTGTTTGTCCCGATTGGCCTATGAGATGGTGCATCTGACGCCCGGTCGGCGGCCGACCGGGCGTCAGCCGCCGTCAGGCGGTGGCCGGCCGGTTGCGCTCGAAGATCAGGCGCAGGCCGATCAGGGTCAGCCACGGCTCGTGCACGTCGATCGAGTCGGCCTCGCCGAGGACCAGCGGGGCCAGGCCGCCGGTGGCGATCACCTGGACGTCGTTCGGGTCCTTGGCGAGTTCCTTGGCCATCCGGTTGACCAGGCCGTCGACCTGCCCGGCGAAGCCGTACAGGATGCCCGACTGCATGCCCTCGACGGTGTTCTTGCCGATCACGTTGCGCGGGCGGGCCAGCTCGATCTTGCGGAGCATCGCGGTGCGGCCGCCCAGTGCGTCGACCGAGATCTCGATGCCCGGGGCGATCGCACCGCCCACGTAGTCGCCGCGCGCGTTGATCGCGTCGAAGGTGGTGGCGGTGCCGAAGTCGACCACGATGCACGGCCCGCCGTACAGGTGGTTCGCGGCCAGCGCGTTGACGATCCGGTCCGCGCCGACCTCCTTCGGGTTGTCCATCAGCACGTGCACGCCGGTCTTCACGCCCGGCTCCACGATCACCGCCGGCACGTCCCCGTAGTACCGGCGGGTCACCTCGCGCAGCTCGTGCAGCACCGCCGGCACCGAGGAGCAGATCGCCAGGCCGGCCACCCGGTCGTCCGCCGAGACGATCGGGTGGGCGCCCATCAACCCCTGGAGCAGCACCGCCATTTCGTCGGCGGTGCGGCGCGGGTCGGTGGAGATCCGCCAGTGCTCGACGATCTCCTCGCCGTCGAACAGGCCGAGCGTGGTCTGGGTGTTGCCGACGTCGATGGTGAGGAGCATGGGGCGCTTTCTGCTTGGAAGGGTCAGGAACTGCGGAGGTCCAGGCCGATGTCCAGGATCGGCGAGGAGTGCGTCAGGGCACCGACGGCCAGGAAGTCGACACCAGTCTCCGCGACCTCGCGCGCGGTGGCCAGGGTCAGACCGCCGGAAGCCTCCAGCTTGGCCCGGCCCGCGACCAGGGCGACCGCCTCGCGCAGCTGCTCGGTGCTGAAGTTGTCCAGCAGGATCAGGTCCGCGCCGGCCTCCAGCACCGGGGTGATCTGCTCGATGGTGTCGACCTCGACCTCGATCGGCAGCTCCGGGAACGCGGCCCGGACGGCGGTGAACGCCTCGGCGACGCCGCCGGCGGCCACCACGTGGTTGTCCTTCACCAGCGCCGCGTCCGAGAGCGCCATCCGGTGGTTGGCGCCGCCGCCCGCACGGACCGCGAACTTCTCCAGCGCGCGCAGGCCCGGCGTGGTCTTGCGGGTGTCCCGGACGACCGCTCCGGTGCCCGCCAGGGCGTCCGCCCAGGCGCGGGTGGCGGTGGCGATGCCGGACAGGTGGCACAGCAGGTTGAGCGCCGAACGCTCGGCGGTGAGCAGGTCCCGGGTGCGGCTGCGCACCGAGAGCAGCACCTGGCCGGCCTCGACCGCAGCGCCGTCCTCGACGTGCCGCTCGACCTCGAACTCGTCCTCGCAGACCAGCGAGACGACCGCCTCGGCGACCCGCAGACCCGCGACGACGCCCGCCTGGCGGGCCGTGAAGTCCGCGGTCGCGACGGCCTCGGCGGGGACGGTCGCCACCGAGGTGACGTCCTCGCCGCCGGCCAGGTCCTCGGACAGGGCCATCATCGCCACGTCCTCGACCTCGACCGGGTCCAGGCCCGCCGCCTCCAGCAGTTCGGCCAGGGCCGGGTCCAGCCCGGTCTCGTACACCTCGCCGTCACCGCACGCGCAGCCGTCGCCGCAACCGCCTTCGGCGGACTCGGCGGTGAGGAGGGGGAGTTCGTCGTGGGACATGTAGGGGGCTCCAAGAGGGGAGTGAAACCAGGGGCGCGGGGAACCGCGCGAGGTCGGGCGGGCGAGGAGTCGGATCCGGTGTCGGCGGGGCTGGGCTCCTCGGGCGGTGCAACCGGCTGTCGGGTCAAAGGTATTCGGTCGGTCGACCTGCGCTTCGCGCCCCTGCGGGGCACGAAGAACGCGGGGACGCCGGTCAGTCGCCGAGCGGGTGGGTGATGTGGTGCTGCCAGTGGGTGTCGTCGCGGTCGGGGAAGTCCTCGCGCCAGTGGCAGCCGCGGGTCTCCTCGCGGAGCGCCGCGGCGGCGGTGAGGGCGGTGGCGACCTGGTGGAGGTTGGTGGCCTCCCAGGTCTCGACGGAGGGCGAGGCGGGGTGGGCCGGGTCGGCCAGGGCCGCCAGGCCCTTCGCGGTGGCGGACAGCGACTCCGCCGAGCGGATCACGCTCGCGCCGGTGGACATCAGGTGCTGGATCGCGCCGCGGCTCTCCGCCGGCAGCAGCGGAACGGGCGCGGCGGCGTGCGCCGCGTCCGTGTTGACGGTGCGGGCGGGGAGCCGGCCGGCCTCGGCGAGCCCGGCCAGGTCGGCGGCGATCCGTTCGGCGAACACCAGGCCTTCGAGCAGCGAGTTGGAGGCGAGGCGGTTGGCGCCGTGCACGCCGGTGCAGGCGACCTCGCCGCAGGCGTACAGGCCGGGGACGGTGGTGCGGCCGTGCAGGTCGGTGCGGATGCCGCCGGAGGCGTAGTGCGCGGCGGGGGCGACCGGTATCGGCTCGGTGACCGGGTCGATGCCGTGGGTGCGGCAGGCGGCCAGGATGGTCGGGAAGCGGTGCTCCCACATCCGGGCGCCGAAGTGCCGACCGTCCAGGTACATGTGCTCGGTGTCCTGGGCGAGCATCCGGCGGGTGATGGCCTTGGCGACGATGTCGCGCGGGGCGAGTTCGGCGAGCTCGTGCTGGCCGAGCATGAAGCGCACGCCGTCGGCGTCCACCAGGTGCGCGCCCTCGCCGCGGACGGCCTCGGAGACCAGCGGCTGCTGGCCCTGCGCGTCCGCGCCGAGGAACAGCACGGTGGGGTGGAACTGGACGAACTCCAGGTCGGTGACCTCGGCGCCGGCCCGCAGGGCGAGCCCGACGCCGTCGCCGGTGGAGACCGCCGGGTTGGTGGTGGCGGAGAACACCTGGCCCATGCCGCCGGACGCCAGCACCACGGCGCGGGCCAGGATCGCGCCGACGCCGTCCCGCTGGCCCTCGCCCATCACGTGCAGGGTGACGCCGGAGGCGTGGCCGCCGGCGTCGGTGAGCAGGTCCAGGACCAGGGCGTGCTCGATGAGTTCGAGGCCCGGGTCGGCCTCGACGGCGGCGACCAGGGCGCGTTCGATCTCGGCGCCGGTGGCGTCGCCGCCGGCGTGCGCGATCCGACGCCGGTGGTGGCCGCCCTCACGGGTGAGGACGATCTCGCCGTCCTCGTCCAGGTCGAACTCGGCGCCCACCTCGATGAGCCGGCGCACCGCGTCCGGCCCCTCGGTGACCAGCGTCCGGACCGCGTCCTCGTCGCACAGCCCGGCCCCGGCGACCAGGGTGTCCTGGAGGTGCTGCTCGGGGGTGTCGCCCTCGCCCAGGGCGGCGGCGATGCCGCCCTGGGCCCAGCGGGTGGAGCCGTCGTCGAGCATCGACTTGGTGACCACCATGGCCCGCAGGCCGGCCTTGCGGACGTTCAGCGCGACGGTGAGCCCGGCCACGCCGGAGCCGACCACGACGACGTCGGTGCTCGTGGTCCAGCCGGGGGCGGGGGCGGTCAGGCGGTGCGACATGGCTTCAGCTGCTCCTTCAGTGCGCGGCGACGGCCGCGCCGTCGGCCCCACCGTACGCGGCGTCGCCGCGCAGCAGTCCGCTGCCCTCGGGGGCGTCCGCGGGGTCGCCGCCCAGGCCGGTGATCCGGTTGTGCTCGTCCACGAACACCACCTTCGGCAGGTAGCCCTTGGCCTCGGCGGTGTCCATCTGCCCGTAGGCGATCAGGATCACCAGGTCGCCGGGGTGGACCAGACGGGCGGCGGCGCCGTTGATGCCGATGATGCCGGAGCCGCGCGGGCCGGCGATGGTGTACGTCTCCAGCCGGGCGCCGTTGTTGATGTCGACGATGTGGACCAGCTCGCCGGGGAGCAGGTCCGCGGCGTCGAGCAGGTCCTCGTCGACCGTCACCGATCCCACGTAGTGCAGGTCGGCCTGGGTGACGGTGGCACGGTGGATCTTGGACTTGAGCATGGTGCGGAGCATGTGGTCACGCCTCTCTGAGTGCATGCCGGGGCTACTGCCGAATCTACTTACCGAACGATGATGCCGACGTTGTCGATCAGCCGGGTCGAGCCGACCTTGGCCGCGAGCGCGAGCACCGCCTCGCCCTGGAAGTCGTCCGGCGCCTCGGTGAAGGACATCGGATCGATCAGGGCGAGGTAGTCGAGGGAGATGCCGTCCGCGCCGTCCAGCACGGCGGCGGCCGCCTCGCGGACGGCCGCGGCGCCCTTGGCACCGGCGTCACGGCCGGCGAACAGGGCGCGGGACAGCGCGAGCGCCCGGGTGCGCTCGTCGTCGGAGAGGAAGCGGTTGCGGGAGGACAACGCCAGGCCGTCCTCCTCGCGGACGGTCGGGACGCCGACGATCTCCACGTCGAAGTCCAGGTCCGCGACCATCCGGCGGATGATCGCCAGCTGCTGGGCGTCCTTCTCGCCGAAGACCGCGAAGTCCGGGTCGGTGATGTGCAGCAGCTTGGCGACCACGGTCAGCATGCCGTCGAAGTGGCCGGGGCGGGACGCGCCCTCGAAGCCCTCGCCCATCGGGCCCGCCGAGAGCCGCACCAGCGGCTCGCCGTTCGGGTACACCTCGTCCACGGACGGGGCGAACACCACGTCCGCGCCCATCTCCTCGGCGAGCGCGACGTCCGCCTCCAGGGAGCGCGGGTAGCGGTCCAGGTCCTCGCCGGCGCCGAACTGCAGCGGGTTCACGAACACCGTGACGGCCACCCGGCCGTCCTTGCCGACCTGGCGGCGGGCCTCCCGGACCAGCGCCGCGTGGCCCTGGTGCAGCGCGCCCATGGTCATCACCACGGCGTTGTCCACCGGCTGCTCGTCCGGCCAGAACGCCGCCTCGAACTCCTCCACGGTGCGGGTCAGCACCGCCTTGCGGACCTTCGGGGCCTTCGGGGCCTTCGCCGGGCGCCTGTCGCGTGCCATCAGTGCTTCTCCTCGTTCAGTACGTCCAGCAGCGCCGCCGCCGGTTCCGGCTTCAACGATCCGTTGGCGACCGCACGCTGCGCGGTCGCCTTCGCCATCGCCCGGTAGGCCTGGCCGATGTCCGGGGTCACGGTGGCGAGTCGGTCGAGGTGCTTGCGCACCGTCCCCACGTCGCCCCGGGCGACCGGGCCGGTGAGGGCCAGGTCACCGGAGCGCAGGGCGTTGTCCAGGGCCGCGCCGAGCAGCGGGCCGAGCATCTGGCCGGGCTCGGCGACGCCCGCGGTGCGCAACAGCTCCATCGCCTGCGCGACCAGCGTGACCAGGTGATTCGCGCCGTGCGCGAGAGCCGTGTGGTACAGCGGCCGGACGTCCTCGGGGATCCAGGACGGCTCGCCGCCCATCTCCACCACCAGGGCCTCCGCGACCGGACGCAGCTCTTCGGGCGCCGTCACCCCGAACGGGCAGCCGGCCAGCCGGGCCACGTCCACCGAGGTGCCGGTGAACGTCATCGCCGGGTGCAGCGCCAACGGCAGCGCGCCCTTGCGGGTGGCGGGCTCCAGCACGGCCACGCCGTGGGCGCCCGAGGTGTGGACGAGTATCTGGCCCGGACGGACGGCACCGGTCGCGGCCAGACCGCTCACCAGATCGGGCAGCACGTCGTCCGGGACGGTCAGCAGCACCAGATCGGCCGCCGCCATCACCTGCGGCGGCGTCACCAGGCGGACGCCCGGCAGCAGGGACTCGGCGCGACGCCGCGAAGCCGCGGACACGCCGGACGCGGCAACCACCCGGTGCCCGGCCAACTGCAGCGCCGCACCCAGCGCAGGACCGACCCGGCCGGCCCCGACCACCCCGACAGCAAGCCGGGCCGGGCGGTTACCGGGGTCGGAGGGGTCTCCGAAGTCGTGCAGCACTCTTCCGTTCCAGTCCTCGACGGGTACCAGACGTACCGGTCAATGGTACGGGCAACGGTCGCCGCCCTTCCTGCGCCCACCCACCTGCCCGTGACCCGCCGGAGAACAGGAGATGGTGGGCGCAGGGGGTCAGGGAGTCTCGCCGGCGCGGACGAGGCCGTTCTCGTAGGCGAGGACGACGGCCTGGACGCGGTCGCGGAGGCCGAGCTTGGCGAGGATGCGGCCGACGTGGGTCTTGACGGTGGCCTCGGAGAGGACGAGGCGGGCGGCGATCTCGCCGTTGGAGAGGCCCTGGGCGACCAGCAGGAAGACCTCGCGTTCGCGTTCGGTGAGCGGGCCGAGGACGGCCGAGCCGGGCGTCGAGGCGGGGGTGGGGAGGACTTCCGCGAAGCGGTCGATCATGCGGCGGGTGGTGGTCGGCGCGACCACCGCGTCGCCCCCGTGCACGGCCCGGATCGCGGCGACGAGTTCGATCGGCGGCACGTCCTTGAGCAGGAAGCCGGACGCGCCGGCCTTGAGCGCGGCGAACGCGTACTCGTCCAGGTCGAAGGTGGTGAGGATGAGGACCCGGGGCGCGCCCTCGATGGGAGTGCCGCGGTCGTCGAGGCAGATCCGGCGGGTGGCCTGGACGCCGTCGAGGCGGGGCATCCGGACGTCCATCAGGATCACGTCCACCTCGGCGGTGCGCAGCACCTCCAGGGCCTGCTGGCCGTCGCCCGCCTCGGCGGCGATCTCGATGTCGCCCTGCGACTGCAGCACCATGCGGAAGCCGGTGCGGAGCAGTTCCTGGTCGTCGACCAGCATCACGCGGATCGGCATCGGTCGGGTCTCCTTCACTTGGACACTTTGAGGGGCAGGACGGCCCTGATCCGGAAGCCGCCGCCGGGCCGGGGCCCGACGTCCAGGCTGCCGCTGACCATACCGACCCGTTCACGCATGCCGATCAGGCCGTGGCCGAGACCGTCGGCGCCGCCGGCGGTGAGCTGTTCGCGGGTGCTGCCGCGGCCGTCGTCCTCGACCAGGACCTCCAGGTCGCCGTCCCGGAAGTCGACGGTGACCTTGGCGCTGGCGCCGGGGCCGCCGTGCTTGCGGACGTTGGTGAGGGCTTCCTGGACGATCCGGTAGACGGTCAGCTCCAGGCCGCGGGGCAGTTCGCGGACCTCGCCGGTGGCGGTGAACTCGACCGGCAGGCCGGCGGTGCGGACCTGTTCGAGCAGTTCGGGGAGTTCCTCGACACCGGGCTGCGGCACGTACTCACCGGTGGTGTCGGCGGTGCGCAGCACCCCGAGCAGGCGGCGCATCTCGGCGAGCGCCTGGCGGCCGGTGGAGGCGATGGTGCCCAGCGCCTCCTTGGTCTGCTGCGGGGAGGTGTCCATCACGTACGCGGCGCCGTCGGCCTGGACGATCATCACGGACACGTTGTGCGCGACCACGTCGTGCAGCTCGCGGGCGATCCGGGCGCGTTCGGCGGCGACCGCGACCTGTGCCTGGGCGTCCCGTTCGCGCTCCAGCCGGGCGGCCCGGTCCTCCAGTTCGACCAGGTAGGCGCGGCGGACCCGGGTCAGCCGGCCCCACGCCCAGCACAGCACGAACGGGGTGGTCATCAGTGCGGACAGCACCACCCGCTTGGTGAGGGTGTCGTTCGCACTGTCGGGGGACGGGACCAGCCGCCACACGGTGAGCGGCCCCGCCGCCAGGCTGGCGGCCAGCGCCAGTCTGGACGTCCAGGCCCGGCCGAAGGCCGCGCCGGTGTACGCGAACACCAGGTAGGCGACGGAGGACAGGCCGGGTTCGATCCGGCCGGCGATCTGGCTGAGGCCGAGGACGACGGCGGCCGCGGTGGTGACGTCGGGCCAGCGCCGCCGGACCACCATCAGGCCGGGCAGGACCGCCGCGATCGCCAGGCCCGCCCACAGCTGCGGCCCGGTGACCCGGTTCCCGTTCACGTCGACCTGTTCGGCCGCCACCAGCACGCCGAAGACCAGCACGATCAGTGCCCAGGCGGAGTCCACCACCATGGGATGTCGGCGGAGCCAGGCGTTGAGTCGATGCACATGTCCAGCCTAGGGAGTCGGACGTCGTGCTCAGGTCCGTCGTAGGAGCGATCCACGGCTACTCCCCAAGGTGGAGACCGCCCCCTCCCGGTAACGTCCTCCGCTATGACATGGATGCGGTGGCGGCCCGCGATCGAACACGCGCTGTACCGGTCCGACGGCGGCTTCTACCGCAGGCCGGAGGGCCCGGCCGGGCACTTCCGCACCTCCGTGCACGCGTCCGCCCGGTTCGCCGGCGCGGTGGCCCGCCTGCTGGCCGGCGTCGACGCCGCGCTCGGCTCGCCGCCCCGGCTCGCCTTCGTGGACGTCGGCGCGGGCCGCGGCGAACTCACCGTCGCCGTCCGTGACGCACTGCCCGCCGAACTGCGCGCCCGGGTCGCGTTCCACGCCGTCGAACTCGCCGACCGTCCCGCCGGCCTGCCCGCCGGGATCGACTGGGGCCCCGACCTGCCGTCCGGCGTCACCGGCCTGCTGTTCGCCAACGAGTGGCTCGACAACGTGCCGCTGGACCTCGCCGAACGCGACGAGGACGGGCGGCTGCGGTACGTCGAGGTCGACCCCGACGGCAGCGAACGGCTCGGCGCACCGCTCGACCCGGACGACACCGGATGGGCCGAGCGGTGGTGGGCCGACGGTGAGCGGATCGAACTCGGCGGACCCCGGGACGCCGCCTGGGCCGACGCCGTCGGCGCCCTGGGCAGCGGCCTCGCGGTGGCCGTCGACTACGCGCACACCCGCGACACCCGCCCCCCGTTCGGCACCCTGACCGGCTTCCGCGACGGCCGGCAGACCGCGCCCGTCCCCGACGGCAGCTGCGACCTGACCGCGCACGTCGCCCTCGACGCCGCCGCCGCACCCGGCCACCCCACCCTGCTGACCACCCAGCGCACCGCCCTGCACGCCCTCGGCGTCAGCGGCGCCCGCCCCCCGCTCGCGCTCGCCACCACCGACCCGGCCGGCTACCTGCGGGCCCTCGGCGGGGCCGGCGAGGCCGCCGAACTCACCGACCCGGCCGGGCTCGGAGCGTTCCACTGGCTGGTCCAGGCCGTCCGCATGCCGGTACCGGACGACCTCACGGGCCTGCCGGGATGGCAGACTCTCCCCTCATGAAGGAGTCGACGGCCATGACGGAGACCACGGTCGGCATCGGCCCGGGCGCACAGAACCTGCCCGGCGGGCCCGACAGCACCGACATGGTGCTCAACATCGGTCCCCAGCACCCGTCCACGCACGGCGTGCTGCGCCTGAAGCTCGTCCTCGACGGCGAGCGGATCAACTCCGTCGAACCCGTCATCGGCTACATGCACCGCGGCGCGGAGAAACTCTTCGAGGCCCGCGACTACCGGCAGATCATCATGCTGGCCAACCGGCACGACTGGCTGTCCGCGTTCGCCAACGAACTCGGCGTGGTGCTCGCCGTCGAGCGGATGCTCGGCATGGAGGTCCCCGAACGCGCCGTCTGGCTGCGGACCCTGCTGGCCGAGCTGAACCGGGTGCTCAACCACCTGATGTTCCTGGGCTCCTACCCCCTGGAACTGGGCGGGATCACCCCGATCTTCCACTCCTTCAACGGCCGCGAAGAACTCCAGCACGTCCTGGAGGAAGCCTCCGGCGGCCGCATGCACTACATGTTCAACCGCGTCGGCGGCCTGAAGGAGGACCTGCCGGCCGGCTGGCTCGGCCGGGTCCGGGCGGCCGTCGGCGTCGTCCGCTCGCAACTGCCGGTCTTCGAGGACCTGGTGCTCGGCAACGAGATCTTCCGCGGCCGGACGGCGGGCATCGGCGTCCTGTCCCGCGAGCACGTCCACGCGTACGGCGTCAGCGGGCCGATCGCGCGTGCCAGCGGCGTCGACTTCGACCTCCGCCGCGACGAGCCGTACCTCGCGTACGGCGAGCTCCAGGACGTCCTGCGGGTGCCCGTCCGGGAGGAGGGCGACTGCCTCGCACGGTTCGAGTGCCTGCTCGAACAGACCGTGAACTCGCTCGACCTCGCGGACGCGTGCCTCGACCGGCTGGCGGAGATGCCCTCCGGACCGATCAACCTGCGGCTGCCCAAGGTGCTCAAGGCCCCCGAAGGGGAGACCTACGCCTGGACCGAGAACCCGCTCGGGCTGAACGGGTACTACCTGGTGTCGCGCGGCGAGAAGACGCCTTGGCGGCTGAAGCTGCGGTCGGCCTCGTTCAACAACATCCAGGCCCTGACCGAACTCCTGCCGGGGACGCTGGTGGCGGACATGGTGGCGATCCTGGGGTCGATGTTCTTCGTCGTGGGAGACATCGACAAGTAGCGGTCCTGGCAGGCGCGGAGGAACACATCAGGGCTCGGGGAACGGCGGGGCATCAGCAGGGCGCTGAGCGCGCCGCCGTTTCCGGTCCCCGGTCTCGACCCGCCGCAGCCATGACCAACCGCTGTCCATGACCACCGGCAACACGGCCTCGCAGTTCCCCGAGCCCCTGAACGCGCACGCTGGTGGTCAGTCAGCCGGGTGCGGGGCGAGCTTGGGGTTGTGGGCTTCGCAGAGGGTGACGAGGGTCGCGTAGGCGTCGGGGCCCATGAGTTCGACGAGTTCGGGGCGGTAGGAGACGTAGACCGGGTCGGGGGCGTTGTGGGCCTCGGGGGAGCCGGTGCACCACCAGTGGAGGTCGTGGCCGCCGGGGCCCCAGCCGCGGCGGTCGTACTCGCCGATGGAGACCTGGAGGTAGCGGGTGTCGTCGGGGCGGTCGATCCAGTCGTAGGTGCGGCGGATCGGGAGCTGCCAGCAGACGTCGGGCTTGGTCTGGAGGGGTTCGAGGCCCTCGCGGAGGGCGAGGACGTGCAGGGCGCAGCCGGCGCCGCCGGGGAAGCCGGGGCTGTTGAGGAAGAGGCAGGCGCCGTTCACGCGGCGGGTCTGCCGGTCGCCGTCCTCGTCGAACATGGTGATGCCGCCGTCGCGGCGGATCCGGCCCTTGGCGTCGGTGCCCTCGGCGTGGTGTTCCCAGATGTCGGGGGTGAGGCGGGCGGCGTGCTCGGTGACGCGCTGCTCGTCGTCCTCGTCGGAGTAGTGGGCGCCGAGGGTGCAGCAGCCGTCGGACGCGCCGCGGCCGGGCTGGATGCCGTGGCAGCCCTTGCCGAAGATGCAGCCCCAGCGGGAGGTGAGCCAGGTGAGGTCGCAGCGGAACACCTGGTCGTCGTCGGCGGGGTCGGTGAACTCGACCCAGGCGCGCGGGAAGTCGAGGGCGACTTCGCGGACGGTGGGCATCGCCAGGTCGATGACCGGGTTCTTGGCGGGCTTGGGGGCCTTGCCGGACTTCTTGGACTTCTTGTTCTCAGCTGGTGCCACCCGGCAAGGGTATGGCCTGGGCCCTCCGTTTCGGATTCTGCCGGGCGCACACCGCCGGATCGTCCCGTCCTCGGCCCCGGCGGGCCGGGAGGCGCCCCCGGGGAGGCCGCGGCGGGATCCGGGAGGGAGGGCGAGGGCCAGGGTCCTGGAGGCCGTGGTGCGGCGGTGAGGTCTTTCTCGTGGTTCGTCGGTATTGGGCGGTTTTCCGGGGGTCCTGGCGGGCGGTGTAGGTGAAACGGCTGTGAAAAGGGCCGCAGCCCGGGCGGCGGCGGCCGTGCGCGGCCCTAGGATGTCCCAGCCGGGGGTAGGTCGGGCGCGAGAGCGCCCTTGCACGGGGGAGTGCACATGGGCGACAAGGTCGTCATCCGGTCGTGGGAACTCCACGGCGAGGGACGGGAGTTCGAGACCGTCGCGAAGGAGTTCGGCGGCGCGGCGAAGCAGCTGGAGAGCGGGCTGGCGGCGCTGGGTGCGCCGTGGGGCGGTGACGCTCCGGGCAAGCCGTTCGGGGTCGCGTACGGCGAGGCCCGGGAGGGCGTGCTGGCAGGGCTGCAGGGTCTGGCGGAGCGGCTCGGCCGGATCGGTCAGGGCCTGCACAGCATGGCGGACAGCATGCAGCGCACCGACAGCGAGATCAGCGCGGACTTCAACGCGCCGTCGCTGAACCGCCCGGCCGCAACCGGCCGGGCCTGAACCGCAGTCAGAGCACGCGGCGGGCGGCTGTGCACGCCGAACCGCACCACCCGAAGGGGGAGCACGTGTCCAGGAACCTGCCGGAGGAACTCGCCCCCGCGCTGGCACGGACCGGCCACGCGTGGCCGCAGGCGGACGAGGACGGGCTGCGCCAAGCAGCCGTCCTGTGGCGCGAGTTCGGCTCGGAGGCGGAGGCCCTGGTGCGCCGCGGCAACACGTCCGCGCAGCGGGTGTCGGGGGAGAACTCCGGCGCCGCGGTGGACGCGTTCAGCGCGCACTGGCAGCAGTTCAGCGGCGGCGGTCGCGGCCAGCTGGACGACGCCTCGGCGGCGGCCGGCCTGGTGGCCGGCGCGCTGGACAAGGCGGCCGGTGTGGTCGACCACAGCAAGGCCGAGATCGTCGCGGTGCTGCAGGAGCTGACCGAGAAGATCCGGGCGGCGGACGCGGCCGAGGCGAAGGCGAAGGCGCAGATCGCGCAGGCCGGCAAGGAGATCACCTCCGGGGTCGGCGGCGTGGTCTCCGGACTGGTCTCGGGCGCGGTCGCGGTGGTGAAGGAGGGCGTGGCCGAGGCCGAGGAGCTGGCCGCGGTCGCGGACGCCAAGCGGAAGATCGGCCAGCTGCTGGAGCAGCTGGAGCGGGACATGGCGGAGGCGGCGAAGGCGCTCGCCAAGGAGCCCGCCCTGGTCGCCCTGGAGCGGATCGCCCAGACCGACGGCCGCGGCCTGCACGGCGAGCGGCGCGAGACCTCGATGGCCGCGCGCTCCGGGCAGGTCACCGGCGTGCTGGCGACCTCCGGCGTGGCCCGTTCGGTGGAGGTCGCCGGGGTGGCCGGCGTGCACGCCGAGCTGAAGGCCGACGGCACGGTCAAGACCGACCGGCACGGCAACCCGGTGCTGGTCGGCGACGACGGCCAGCGGGTCAAGGGCGTTGACGGCCTGAAGGTCACTCAGGGCGCGGACGGCACCCAGCAGCTGGTCGGCCCGGACGGCACCCCGATCAGCGGGGTGGCGATGGGCGAGGACGGCAAGCCGCTGCTCAGCAAGGACGGCAAGCCGCTGCTGGTCGGCCTGACCGGCGCGCTGGTCGGCACCGGCATCACGCTGGCCCTCGGCCTGGACGGCCACCCCAAGCTCGGCGACGACGGCCACCCGGTGATGATGGCCGCCAACGGCTCCCCGGTCTCCGGCCTGGTCGCCGACCCGAAGGGCCACCTGCTGATGGGCAGCAACGGCCAGGTCGTCACCGTGAACGCCGACCTGCAGGCGGTCGGCCCGAACGGGCAGATCGTCCAGTTCGGCGCCGACGGCCGCCCGCTCGACCTGCTCGGCCCGGACGGGAAGCCCGTCCCGATCGCCGACAACCAGAACAACGGCCCGTTCGGGGACGGCTCGCACAACAACCACGGGCGCGGCCACGGCGACCAGGGCAACGGCCACGGCCAGCCGGGCAACGGCCACGGCGGCCCGAACGGCCCCGGCAACGCCTCCGGCGCCAACGGCCCGCTGGGCGGCCTCCCGGGCAAGATCCTCGATCCCGTCCTCGACCCGCTGGGCGGCCAGGACCAGGGCCAGTCGCAGTCCGCCCCGGGGGACGGCAACCACCGCGGCAACTCCGGGAACCACGGCAACTCCGGGAACCACGGCAACTCCGGCAACTACGGAAACTCCGGTTACCAGAACAACTCGGCTCCGGTGTACGGCAATTCGCACGCTCCGTCCGGTGGCGGCGGTGGCGGCGGCTCGTACGGCGGCGGTGGCGGCTGGGCCCCGAACGATGCGCCCTCGCCCTCCTCGTCGCACGGCCCGGTGTCGGTGCACGTCGACTCGGTGCTGACGCCGCCCGCGCCGCACCTCCCGCCGGTGGTGGACGGCGGCGACATCTGGTCGTCCGGCGGTGGCGGCGTCCACCGCGGCGGCGACTCCGGTTCGGTGTTCGGCGGCGGTTCGTCCGGCGGCTCCTCGATCCAGCTCGGCCCGGTCGGCGGCGGCGCCCCGTCCGGCGGCGGTCTGCCGGCCGGCGGTCCGGTCGGCGGCGGTGCGGTCGGCGGCGGTGCGGTCGGCGCCGGTCCGGTGGCCGGTGCGGGCCCGGTCGGCGGTGCGTCCGGCGGTGCGGCCGGCGCGGCCGGCGCGGCAGGCGCCCCCGGCGCCCCGGGTGCGGCGGCCGGCGCGTCCGGCGCTCCCGGTGCCGCGGCCGGTGCGGCGGCGGGCACCCCGGGTGCTCCCGGCGCGGCGGCCGGTGCGACCCCCGGCGCGCCCGGTGCGGGCGGGCAGGCCGGTTCGGCGGCCGCCGTGGTCGGTGTCGGCCAGCACGCGGCGGACAACCGTCCGGTGGCGGCCCGGCCGGTGACCGGTCCGGTTCCGCCCGCGGGCGGCGGCGGCATCGGCCAGCAGGCCCCCGGCGGCCCGGTCCGGCACGACCCGCTGCCGGACGGTCGGCGGCACGGCGTCGACGAGTCCGGCGCGCCGCTGCACCAGGCGTCCGCGGCGTGGCTGGTGATCACCGGCGGCGGCCCGGGCGGCGCGGTGCGGCCCGGCTCCGCCGAGCAGACGGTGCGCACGCTCGCCGACAGCCGCCCGTACGGGCTGCCCGGCGGGCTCGGCCCGGTCGATCCCGCGCACCAGGCCGAGGTGGTGCGCCGCACCCCCGGGCCGTACCCGGACCCGATGGTCGGCGAGTGGATCGAGGTCCTCAACGGCGGCGGCCCGGCCGAGAGCGGCCGCGCCAACAACTGCGTGGACGTGGCCCTGTCGGCCGTCGACACACTCGGCGGCGCGCCGACCTGCGCGGCGCCCCGGCTGCCCGACGGCCCGGCCGGCGAGCGCGGCGGCCGCGACCGCGCCGAGCTGGAACTCGGCACCCGGTTCCTCGACCTGGGCGACGGCGACGACGCGCACGGCAAGCTCGGGCAGGCGCTGCTCGCGCACGGCACCGGCACCCGCGCGGTGCTGCTGACCGTCGACGGCTTCGGCCGCTCGCACACCTGGAACGCCGTCAACCACAAGGGCGTGCTCAGCTACCTCGACCACCAGACCGGCTACGCCGCGCCGACCCCGCTCTACCCGGCCGACCACGGCCTGTGGGCGATCGCGGTGGACGCCGCCGACCGGCCGATCGACCTGTCCGCGCCGCTGCCGGTCACCGTCGCCGTCCCGTCCGGGGCGCCCGCCGCGGTGGCCGAGCCGGTGCCGGCCATGGTCGGCGCGCCCGCCGGGGAACCGGCCGCGGACGTCCCGCCCGCGGCGGCGCCGCCGCGCTCCCGTCTCACCATCCACCGCACCACCGGGAGCACCAGCCGATGATCACCCGTGAACAGGCCCTCGCCACTGCCCACCGCTGGGTCAACGGCGACCTCCCGCAGGAGGGTTCACGGCCTGTCAGGTGCCACGAGTTCGACCTCGGCTGGGTGCTCTGGCCGGAGCCCGCGCCGATCCTCACCGACCCGCTCACCGGCGCGCGCCGCGCGCCCGAGGAGATCGGCACGGCCTGCGCCGTGGTCGACCGGGTCAGCGGCGAACTCACCGTCTTCCCGTCCGTCCCGGTGCCCGAGGTGGAGCGGCTCTACCGCGACCGCCTCGGCGCCGGCAGCCACAACCCGGCGCTGCCGCCCGTCACCGGCCCCGGCACCCGGGCCGCGCTGAGCTACCGGGACGACAAGGGCGTCACCCGGTCGCTGGCCGTGCACTCCGCGCACGGCCACCCGCACCCGGCGCTGCGCGCCTGGCAGCAGCTGTCCGCGCAGGGCGTCGCCCTCGACGACCTGGTCGCGCTCCGCACCGACCTGCGGCTGTCGATGCTCCCCGGCGGCTACTGGGAGCACGTCATCGCGGCCCGGCTGCCCGGCGTCCGGATCGAGTTCGAGCAGCCGTACGGGCCGCGCCACGACCACCGGGCGGCCGCCGTCCGGGCGCTGGTCGCCCGTACCGGCCGGACCTACAACCGGGTGCCGTTCCCGCTCGCCGTGCCGCCCGCCCAGCCCGAGGACGAGAACGGCCTCGGGCAGCGGCTGGCCGCCCTGTTCGGCGAGGACGGCACGCACCGCTTCGAGCAGGTCGAGGTGCTCGCCGCCGACCTGCCCGAGCCCGCCGCCCGCGCCCTGCAGCGCACCGGCCTGCCGCGGGTCGTGCCCGGCTTCTTCGCCCTGCACCTGCCGGAGAGCGACGGCATCGCCGAGCAGGCCGGGCCGGTCCTGCCGGACCTCGCCGAGCACCTCGGCGGGCTCGGCCGCGGCCGGCGGGCCACCGCCGCGGCCCGCGCCGCGCTGCTCGGGCAGCGGCTGCTCGGCACCGACGGCTGGGCGCTGTTCACCGTCGACACCGCGCAGGGCCGGATCCGCGCCGTCGACCCCGACACCTGCGAGGCCCGCTACTGCAACACCGACCTGACGGCCTTCACCCGCTGCCTGGCGCTGCTCGCCGAGCGCTACCCGCGTCTGCGCGACCTGCCGCCCGAGCAGGCCGGCCCCGCCGTCGCGGAGTTCCAGTGGGCGCTGGCCGCCCTCGACCGGACGGCGCTGCGCGACCCGGAGAACTGGTGGGCGGTCATCGTCGAACAGCTCTGGGACGGTCTGCTGTGACCCCGCCGCTACCCCTGGCGGTCACCGGTTTGGGCTAGGTTGGACGGTCATGCGACTCGGTGTGCTCGACGTAGGCTCCAACACCGTCCACTTCCTCGTGGTGGACGCCCACCCCGGCGCGGCCCCCCTGCCCGCCTACTCGCACAAGGCGGACCTGCGGCTCGCCGAGCTGCTGGACGCGGACGGGGCGATCGGCGAGATCGGCGTCGAACGGCTGGTCTCCATGGTCGCCTCCTCGCTGCGGGTCGCCGAGGACAAGGGCGTCGTCGACCTGCTGCCGTTCGCCACCTCCGCCGTCCGGGAGGCCGCCAACGGCGAGGAGGTGCTGCGCCGGGTCGAGGACGAGACCGGCGTCGCCCTCACCGTGCTGTCCGGCCAGGACGAGGCCCGGCTGACCTTCCTCGCCGTCCGCCGCTGGTTCGGCTGGTCCTCCGGCCGGCTGCTCAACCTCGACATCGGCGGCGGCTCCCTGGAGATCGCCTGCGGCCTGGACGAGCAGCCCGACGTCGCCACCTCCCTGCCGCTCGGCGCGGGCCGCCTCACCTCCCGCCTCCCGGGCGACGTCGCCGACCCCGGCGACATCCGCGAGTTGCGGCGGTACATCCGCGCCGAGATCGCCGGCACGGTCGGCGACATCGCCCGCCTCGGCGCGCCCGACCACTCGGTGGCCACCTCCAAGACCTTCAAGCAGCTCGCCCGGATGACCGGCGCCGCCCCCGAGGGCGCGGGCGTCCGCGTCCCCCGCAAGCTCACCCGGGCCGGCCTCTCCGCCTGGCTGCCCCGGCTCGCCGCGATGACGCCCGCCGAACGCGCCCGGATCCCCGGCGTCTCGCTCGGCCGCGCCCGCCAGCTGCTGGCCGGCGCGCTGGTCGCGGACGCCGCGATGGACCTGTTCGGTCTGGAGGAGCTGGACATCTGCCCGTGGGCGCTGCGCGAGGGCATCATCCTGCGCCGCCTCGACACCATGGACGGCCAGGACAGCCGGGTCGCGATCGAGGCCTGACCGGCAGTCAGGCCTCAACTCTGCTCTTCCGCTGGGAAATTCGTGTGCGAGCGCTTATGATCCCGGTGATTTCAGGGGGAGAGCACCACACCGGGGGGCCGCGATGCCAGTGCCGTTTGCCGACCGCAGAAGAGCGACGTGGCTGCTGGCCGCGGTCGGGGGCCTGCTGGTCCTCGCCGTGCTGGTGTCGCTGGCGCTGCTGCTGCCGGGGAAGGACGACCCGAAGCCGGTGGCGTCCGGACCCGCCAACGCGTCCGCCGCCGCCTCGCCGTCCGCCACGACGCCCACGCCGACGCCGACCTCCGGCGCCACGCCGAGCCCGTCCGCCTCCGCCACCTCGGGCGCCCCGGAGACCCCCGGCACCGGGGGCACCCCCGACGACCCGGACGGCACGACGGACGACGGGTCCACCGGGTCCACCGGGTCCGGCGGCGGGCGCCGCACCGGCGGCGGGAGCGGGCCCGTGCGGGTCGGCGGCCCCGGCACCCCCGCACCGACCCGGACCCAGACCCCGACTCCGGCGCCCGGGGGCACGCCGGGCCCGTCGCCGTCCGGCTCCGGCTCGCCGACGCCGTCCCCGAGCCCGAGTCCGTCCACCAGCCCGTCCCCGAGCCCGTCCACCAGTCCGTCGCCCAGCCCGTCGCCCTCGGACGGCTCGTGCCCGGACGCGCTGGAGCCCCAGGTCATGGTGACCTGCAATCTCGCCCCGGGCAGGCCGACCCTGTTCCGGCTGCCGGTGTCGCAGGCGCGGGACATGGTGATCGTCCAGGTGTCCAGCAAGCTGTTCGGCATGGTGCCGCGGCTGTTCGGCCCGGACGGCAAGCAGGTGGCCTGCGACGTCTCGCCGGACACCTACAGCTACGGCCCGGCCCGGTGCGTCACGAACGGGGCCGGCACGTACACGCTGCGGCTGTACGACTACGACACGAAGCCCCTCCCGGTCACGCTCTCGTACCTGCCGGTGTTCTCCACCGACAAGTGCGTGGCCCTGAGCGCCGCCGACCGTTCGCTGGGCCGGCCCACCATGTACGACGGCGTGGTGCCGCTCGGCAAGGCGGGCGACTGCTACGCGGGCGACTTCGCCACGGGCGACCTGCTGCGGGTGCTCCACTCCAGCCTGTCCGCCAGTGTGTTCGACGCCACCGGCGCCGAGGTCTGCACCAAGGGCGACTGGTCCGTCCTGGACTGCCGACTGGCCGGCACCGCCCCCTACCGGGTGGTCGTCCAGTACGGCGGCTACTCGGACCGGACGTACCGCCTGGCGCTGTCGCGGCTGTCGGGGCCGGAGGGCTGCCCGGTGGTCGAGCCGCAGGCGTACGGGGTGGCCCCCGACCTGACGGACGTCTCCCGCTGCCGGATTCTGCGGGTGCCCGCCGACGGCCACTACACGTTCCGCGGGACGGGCGAGATCGGCGACAAGTCCGGCGCCCTCTACCGGTCCGATGCCACCCAGCTGTGCCCGGACGGGGAGTGCGACCTCAAGGCCGGCGACTACACCTACACGGTGGCGCCGAGCATCTACGAGATCCCGTACGCGATGGTGCTCCGCTCGGCCACCGACACCCGCGGCTGCACCGTCGGCCGGGACGACCAGATGGCCTCCGGCGCGCCCGTCGAGACCTTCGACGCGGCCGGCCAGGACCGCTGCCGGACCTTGCCGACCGCGTCCGGCGACTCCGTCTTCCTGCGGAACGGGACGGCCAAGGGCGAGACGGTGCGCTACCGCGTGCTGGACGCCGCCGGTGCCGTGCAGTGCCAGGGCAACACCGTGTCCGCCACCTACGACGTGTGCCGGCTGACCGGCGCCGCCCCGTTCCGGCTGGTGCTGACCGCCACCGGCGCGTTCAACTACCGGGTGATGATCCAGCGGGTCGGCGAGACCGCCGGCTGCGTCCCGTGGGCCGGCTCCGAGTACGGCACCGGCAGCGGCACCCGCACCGGCCTGTCCGGGACGCGGGCCGACGGCACGCTGGAGACCTGCTTCACCGTCCCCGCCGACCACCCGGCCGCCGAACTGCTCAACTACCGCCTGGAAGGGTCGCAGTTCGAGTCCGTGCTGCACCTGGTCGACCCGTCCGGCACGGAGTTCTGCCAGATCGTCGCCGGCCGGACCGACGTCTGCCGCCCGCCCGCCGGCCGGCCCTACACCGCGCTGCTGACCTACGGCCGCGCCCTGGGCGGCTACACGCTGGTCCGCCGGGACGCCACCCCGTCCGCGGCCTGCGACCTGCCCGCCTCGTCGGGCAAGGTCGGCGGCCCGGGCGCCGGCGTCGCCTTCGACACCTCCGTCGACGTGCACTGCACCACCTTCGACGCCGCCACCGCGGACCTGCTGAAGGTCGGCGTCCGCACCAACACCGACCAGACGTTCGCCGAGGTGACGGTGGTGGACGCCGAGGGCCGGACGGTGTGCCGGGACTGGAGCACCGAATGCCGGGTCACCGGCTCGACCCGCTACGTCGCGCTGGTGGCCGCCCGCAACCCGGGCGACCGGACCCCGTTCCCGGGCACGCTGGACGTCTGGCGGCTGGCCACCGCCGCCGGCTGGGCACCGGAGTGCGCCGCCCACCCGGTCTCCGCCGACGGCTTCGACCAGCGCGGCGGGGTGCTCACCGACGCCGCGCCGCTGTACTGCGCGGTGCTGGAGATGCGGCCCGGGCAGCGGGTGGACGTCGCCGCGGCCAACGACGACTTCCTCGCCCGGCACGGGCTGACCGTGGCCGGCCGGGAGAACTGGGCCGACGCGGACACCGCCTACACGTGCACGCGGGACGACCCGAACACCGGGATCTCCACCCTCTGCACCTACAACGGCACGACCACCGGGCACGCGGTGCTGCTGTTCACCCCGGGCCGGGCCCACCTGCCGCTCGCGTTCACGCTGCAGGGCGCCCGGCCGGGCACCGGCACCGAACGCTCCGGAGTCCCGCAGTGGACCGGCCCGGCCGTGGCGACCTTCGGCGGCTACGTCGAGATGACCGTCCGCGGTACGGGGCTCAGCCTCAACAGCCAGATCGACCTGCTCCCCGAGAACAACCGGTACGACAACCCGCCGGTGCGCCCGCTGTGGGTGAGCGCGGACGGCACCGAGCTGCACGTCCGGGTCAATCTCGGGTACGCCTACGTCGGCGGCTACGACCTGCTGGTCAGGGGCGCCGCCTACAAGAAGGGCGTCCCGTCGCCCGGCTACCTGCCCAAGGCGTTCCAGGTGGTCAAGGGCTAGCCGCCGGGTCCACGTGCCGCATCGCACACCGGTCGGGATCCCGACGGGGCCGCGCCGTGCGCTTAACCTGGTTCGCGTGGTGGATTCAGCGGACCAGCGAAAGCCGAGGCGCGGCCCCCTGCCGTTGAAGGCGGCGCGGGCGGCCCGCGCGGCGCGGCGGAAGCTGGAGCGGCCGCCGCTGCTGCGCACCACGGACCGGCTGGTGCTGCCGCCGCACCCGGCGCTGCACGTGCCGGACACCAAGGTGGCGCTGTCGACGGCGTCGGTGTACCCGTCGACCACCGAGACGGCGTTCGAACTGGCCTCGCGGCTCGGGTACGACGGCGTCGAGGTGATGGTCTGGAACGACCCGGTGAGCCAGGACGTGGAGGCGCTGCGGCGGCTCTCCGACACCTACGAGGTGCCGATCCTCGCGGTGCACGCCCCGTGCCTGCTGATCACCCAGCGGGTCTGGAGCACCGACCCGTGGACCAAGCTGGTGCGGGCCCGGAAGGCGGCCGAGCGGCTCGGCGCGGACACCGTGGTGGTGCACCCGCCGTTCCGCTGGCAGCGGCAGTACGCCAAGGACTTCGTGGCGGGCATCGACCGGATGGCGGGGGAGACGCCGATCCGGTTCGCGGTGGAGAACATGTACCCGTGGCGCTACCGGGACCGCGAGATGCTGGCCTACGCCCCCGGCTGGGACGTCACCGAGGAGGAGTACCGGCACTTCACCGTCGACCTGTCGCACGCCGCGACCTCGCGGGTGGACGCGCTGGGGCTGGTGGACCGGATGGGGGAGCGGCTGGCGCACGTGCACCTGGCGGACGGCTCCGGGTCCGGCAAGGACGAGCACCTGATCCCGGGGCGCGGCAAGCAGCCGTGCGCGGAGCTGCTGGAGCGCCTGGCCCGGACCGGGTTCGACGGGCACGTGGTGCTGGAGGTCAACACCCGCAAGTCCGGCACCCCGGCCGACCGGGAGGCCGACCTCGCGGAGGCGCTGGCCTTCACCCGTCTGCACCTGGCGGCGGTCCGACCCGCGTCCTGACGCCGCGTCAGTTCGTGAACCGGCGGACATGCCGCCGGACCCGTGCCTAGAGTCGGCCCCATGATCGAACACCGAATGATCACCCGGCGAGCGGCGGGCCCGGCATGATCGGCGCCGACACCCACGTCCGACTGGCCCGACCCTCCCGCGACCTGGCGGCGGCCGAACGCTTCTACGTCGAGGGCCTCGGCCTGTCCGTGCTGTGGCGCACCGCCGAGCGGGTGTCCGGCGAGCACGACCTGCTGATGGTCGGATTCCCGGGCGGCGCCTGGCACTTCGAGCTCGCCGTGGACCCGGAGCACCCGGTCGAGCCGGCCCCCACCGTCGAGGACCTGTTCGTGCTGTACCTGGGCGAGCCGGTGGCCGAGGCGCTGGTCGAGCGCCTGGTCGCGGCGGGCGGCCGCCGGGTGCCCGCGCACAACCCGTACTGGGACGAGTTCGGGGTGACGGTGCTGGATCCGGACGGCTACGGCCTGGTGCTGTGCTCCCGCACCTGGGGATGACGAGAGGACGAACCGATGAGTGACCTGCAGGCCCACGCGAGTTCCTTCGGCGCGGTCGCCGCCGAGTACAACGCGGCCCGCCCGTCCTACCCGGACGCGCTGTTCGACGAGCTGGAGCGGCTGTCCGGTCGCCCGCTGAACGGCGCGGACGTGCTGGACGTCGGCGCCGGCACCGGCATCGCCACCCGGCTGCTGGCCGGCCGCGGCGCCCGGGTGGTGGCGGTCGAACCCAGCGACGGCATGGCCGCGGTGTTCCGCGAGGTCAGCCCCGAACTGCCGGTGGTCAGGGCGGGCGGTGACGAACTGCCGTTCCACGACGCCTCGGTGGACTTCGTCACCTACGCGCAGGCGTTCCACTGGACCGACCCGGAGCGGTCGGTCCCGGAGGCCCTGCGGGTGCTGCGCCCGGGCGGGGCGCTCGCCCTGTGGTGGAACGTCAAGGACTACGAGACCCCGTGGCTGGCCGCCCACCAGGAGCGGATGGCCGCCACCCTGCCCGGCTACCACTACTACGGCGGAGTGATCGCCGGGCCCGAGAAGTTGACCGAGGCGGGTCTGGAGGTGCGGGAGGCCTCGGTGCGCTGGGAGCGGCGGGTGACGGTCGATCAGGTGATCACCGACCTGACCTCCCGTTCGTACGTGGCGGTGCTGGACCCGGAGCGGCGTGCCCCGGTCCTGGCCGCCGAACGGGAGGCGCTGCTCGCCGAGTTCCCGGACGGGCAGCTGGTCGAGCCGTACCGGCTGGACCTGTACGTCGCCCCGAAGCCGTAGCCCGGGGCCCCGGCAGCCGCCCGCGCTGACCGCATCGCGGACACCTGGTCCGGATCGGGGCGGCGCGGGCGTAGGCTCGACGGACCCAGAAAAGTCCCGAAGGAGCGGCTCCGATGCCCCAGCTGAGGTCCAACACGGTCACCCAAGGTCGCAACATGGCGGGCGCGCGCGCCCTTCTGCGCGCCGCGGGCGTAGCCCGCGAGGACTTCGGCAAGCCGATCATCGCGGTCGCCAACTCCTTCACCGAGTTCGTCCCCGGCCACACCCACCTGCAGCCGGTCGGCCGGATCGTCTCCGAGGCGATCAAGCAGGCGGGCGGCATCCCGCGCGAGTTCAACACCATCGCGGTCGACGACGGCATCGCCATGGGCCACGACGGCATGCTGTACTCGCTGCCCTCGCGCGACCTGATCGCCGACTCGGTCGAGTACATGGTCAACGCGCACTGCGCGGACGCGCTGATCTGCATCTCCAACTGCGACAAGATCACCCCGGGCATGCTGATGGCCGCCCTGCGCCTCAACATCCCCACCGTGTTCGTCTCCGGCGGCCCGATGGAGGCCGGCCAGGCCACCCTGGTCGACGGCACCGTCCGCAAGCTGGACCTGGTGGACGCGATCTCCCAGGCGGTGAACGAGCAGGTCTCCGACGCGGACATCTCGATCATCGAGGAGAACGCCTGCCCGACCTGCGGCTCCTGCTCCGGCATGTTCACCGCCAACTCGATGAACTGCCTGACCGAGGCGATCGGCCTGTCGCTGCCCGGCAACGGCTCGGTGCTGGCCACCCACACCTCCCGCCGCGCCCTGTACGAGCAGGCCGGCCGCACGGTCGTGGACATCACCAACCGCTACTACGGCGGCGACGACGCCACCGTCCTGCCGCGCAACATCGCCACCCGCGCCGCGTTCGAGAACGCCATGGCGCTGGACATCGCGATGGGCGGCTCCACCAACACGATCCTGCACCTGCTGGCCGCCGCGCAGGAGGCTAAGGTCGACTTCGACATGCGGGCCATCGACGCGATCTCGCGCAAGGTGCCGTGCCTGTCCAAGGTCGCCCCGAACGGCAAGTACTACATGGAGGACGTGCACCGGGCCGGCGGCATCCCCGCCATCCTCGGCGAGCTGTACCGCGGCGGGCTGCTCAACGAGGAGGTGCACACCGTGCACTCCGACTCGCTCGCCGAGTGGCTCAAGACCTGGGACGTGCGAGGCGGTTCGCCCTCCGCGCAGGCCGTCGAACTGTGGCACGCCGCCCCGGGCTGCGTCCGCTCCGCCGAGGCGTTCAGCCAGTCCGAGCGCTGGGACACCCTGGACACCGACGCGGCCGGCGGCTGCATCCGCAGCGTCGAGCACGCCTACTCGGTCGAGGGCGGCCTGGCCGTGCTGTACGGCAACATCGCCGAGGACGGCTGCGTGGTGAAGACCGCCGGCGTGGACGAGTCGATCTGGCGCTTCCGCGGCAAGGCCGTGGTCTGCGAGTCCCAGGACGAGGCGGTGGAGAAGATCCTCGCCAAGCAGGTCGCCGAGGGCGACGTGGTGGTCATCCGCTACGAGGGCCCCAAGGGCGGCCCGGGCATGCAGGAGATGCTCTACCCGACGTCCTTCCTGAAGGGCCGCGGCCTGGGCAAGGCCTGCGCGCTGATCACCGACGGCCGGTTCTCCGGCGGCACCTCCGGCCTGTCCATCGGCCACGTCTCCCCAGAGGCGGCGTCCGGCGGCGCCATCGCCCTGGTCGAGGACGGCGACCCGATCACCATCGACATCCCGGCCCGCACCATCAACCTCGACGTCTCCTTCGAGGAGCTGCACGAGCGCCGGCTCAAGCTGGAGTCGGGCAGCGGCTACCGCCCGAAGACCCGCGACCGGCAGGTCTCGGCCGCCCTCAAGGCGTACGCGGCGATGGCCACCTCCGCCGACAAGGGCGCCGTCCGGGACGTCAGCAAGCTCGGCTGACACCCCCCGCCCGCCCCCAGCGTGCCGCCCGGGGCGGGCAGCCCGGCGTGGTGATAATCGGACGCGTGAGGACGACCACCACCACCGCCGACGGTGCGCCCGCCCCCGAGCCGATCCGCTTCTTCGGCACCACCTGGGTCGACCGCGACGCCGCCTACTGGCTGCGCCGCGCCCTGGTGTCGCTCGGCGCCCTGGCGGCCACCGCCGCCGGGGCGCTGCTGCTGCGCCTGGGCGTCTCCGGCGTCCGGCTCTCCGCCGCCGCCCCGCTCACCGTGCTGCTGTCCCTCGCCATCGGAATCTGCACCGCCCTGGCAGGCCTGCGCAACTGGAAGATCCTCACCGAGGGCCGGGACTCGCTCACCGGCTGGATGGCCGAGGACAAGGCCCTGGCCGGCGTCTGGCTGGTCGGCTCCGTCGGCGCCCTCGCCGTCTACTTCCTGCGCAGCCTGGTCGAGGCCCCCGGCGAGGGCCTCCGGCGCGCCGTCCACGACCAGCGGACCGCCACCTGGCAGCGCCGCCGGGCCGCCCGGGCGGAACGCGACGCCCGCAAGGCGGCCCGGCGGCGGGCCTGAACGGCCGTCAGGTGCGGCTGGCCGTCCCGCACCTGGTGTCGGTGCTCATCGGACGGCCCCAGTCGTACGGGTCGGTGGTCGGGCCGCCCCCGGGCGAGGCGCTGACGCCCTCGTCGGACCGGTCGGCGCGGAACGACGGCCGCAGGTAGCCGCCGTTGTAGCCGCAGAGCGTGTTGGACCACTCGCTGTTCATGCCGGCGACCCAGACCTTGTCCTTCTTCACCTGGAAGCGCGCCGGGTCGGCGAAGCGGACGTCGACCTTGCGGCGGACGATCTCCCGCTGCACCTCGACCGTCACCGGGTCGGCCTGGATCCAGGCCACCGACTTCGCGCCGGCCGTGCCGGTCGGCTGCCCCCCGCCGTTCGGCACGGGCTTCGCCGACGGCGAGGCCTTGCCGACCTGCGGGCCCGGCTTCAGCGCGTACACGAAGGTGACGTCGGCGTGCACCAGCAGGCCCTGCTCGCCGTCGCCCTCGAAGCTGATCAGACCCTGCACCTTCACCTGGTCGGTCACCGGCACCGCCCACGCCGGGTCGAAGCGGCTCACCCAGTCCGCCGGGTCGTGCTCCTCGCTCGGGTGGGCGAAGTCCGCCGCCAAGCTGTCGGCGGTCTCCCGGCTCAGCAGGTCGATCGCGGCCTGCGGGTACCCGCCCGCCATCACCTTCGGGTCCAGGTTGGTCGCGACCAGGAACGCCTTCGCCAGCTCCAGGTCCTTGGCCACCCGCTCCTGGTCGAACACCCCGACCGCGGCGGCCGGCGGCAGCGCCAGCCCGTCCGCACCGGCCGGCCACGCCTCGGCGGGCGAACCCGCCCACGGCCGCTCCGGCGTCGGCGTCTCCGGGGCCACCTGCGGCGCCCTGCTGCTCGGCACGGCGGTCGCCGGACCCACCGACGGAAGCTCCGAGGACGACGCCTGCGGCTTCCCCTTCGGGTTCCCCTCCGCGACCATCACCGCGATCAGTGCCACCGGCACCAGCAGCGTCAGCAGCGCGTTGCGCACCGGATGCGGCTTCCTGATCTTCGGCGCCTTGGCGGCGGTCTCCGTGGGCGGCCGCCAAGGCCCGTTCTCCGGCGGCGGGTCGTCCTTCCAACGCGCCGTCAACATCCGGGCCCGGCCGGATGATTCGGTGTTCTTCGCCCCCCGGACGAACTCCTCGTCCAGTACCAACCCCTCGAAGGGGTCCCCCTCGTGTCCGGGCTCGCCGCTCTCCGGCCCCGGCCCCTCTTTTCTCGGCACGGCCGGAAGTATGCCGACCACCGCCGACACGCCCGACACCGGGGGCGGAGCTACGCGTCCTTGCGGGCCGCCTTCACCGAACCGACCACACCCGCCACGCCCAGCAGCAGACCCGCGGGCAGCAGCGACGTGAACAGCGCCTCGAACAGGCCCCAGTCGCCCAGCAGCCACAGGTTCAGGGTGTTCGCCAGCCACAGCGCCGCCGACGCCGGAACCGCCGACTGCCACGGGTGCTCCGCCGCCCAGCGCCGAAGCCGCCGGTCCCCGCCCTTGCGCAGCCGGCCGCCGACCGTGCCCACCAGGAAGAAGAAGAACAGCCCGAGGCCCACCGGCCCCGCCAGGATGTCCATCGACCAGTGCCCGGTCACCACGTCCACCGCGAGCGCGGCCCCACCGACCATCGCACCCACCGCCGTCGCCGTCCGCCACGGCCCGAGCGTCGCCGCGGCGACAGCGACCTGACGGTTCTCACGTCCTGACAACTCTCCGTGTCCCATGCCTCCACGGTGCTCCTCGGCCGCCCGGGAATCCAGCACCGGGACCCCTGAAATTCCCCCTACGGGGCGTGACCGCCACACCACGACGCCGGTGTCGGAGGCCTGCGGCAGACTGCTCGGATGACTCCGACTGCGCACGACTACGCCTGGCTCGCCGACTCCCGCTGGTTCGCCTGCTGCCTCCAGGACGGTTACTCCCTCACCCTGGTGCGCGGCCGCACCCCGCAGCAGGTGCTGGAGTCGATCGGCGCCGTCCCGCAGGGCTTCGGCGACGGCGCCGACGACCTGTTCGACTGCCAGGAGGAACTGCGCGAGTGGGTCGACGACCACCAGGACTCCTCGTTCGCCGTCGGCGCCGCCGCCGTCCCCGGCGCCGGCGGCGACTGGACGCTGCTGCTCGCCCTCGACGGCGGCGGCGGAATGCCCCGCCACCTGGCGGTCCTGTCCCGCGGCGGCGCCACCGTCACCCACGACAGCAACGGCGGCAAGCCCATGCACATGTTCCACCACTACCTGGACGGCGAGCTGCGCACCTCCTTCGAACACCCGGCCTCGTCGCACGGCAGCGACCCGCGCGCCCTGGACGCGCTGCTGCACGAGGTCGGTCACCGGGACACCGCCGACACCCTTGAGCGGAAGGCCGTGATCTTCGCGCTCTCCGAACGGCTCACCGGCGTCCGGATCACCGAAGAGACGGTCCGCGACGCCGAGTTCGTGCTCGGCGTGGTGCCCGACGAGGACGACACCGACTGACCGCCCGCAGGGTGGACGCCTGCGCCGCGGCGGCGGCGTTCCGGGGCAAGATGGCGGGCAGGAACCGCAGCGCACGGAGGGCCCCATGAGCAACAGCACCACCGCCGGCCAGAAGATCGCCTTCCTGGGCACCGGAAAGATCGGCGAAGCCCTGCTCTCCGGCCTGCTGCGGGCCGGCGCCGACCCGGCCGACGTCATGGTCACCGCCCGCCGCCCCGAGCGGGCCACCGAGCTCGCCGACCGCTACGGCGTCGCCACCGCGACCAACGCCGAGGCCGCCAAGCTCGCCGACACCCTGATCCTCGCCGTCAAGCCGCAGGACATGGGCACCCTGCTCGACGAACTCGCCGAGCACGTCGCCGCCGACAAGCTGATCGTCTCCGCCGCCGCCGGCATCCCCACCGCCTGGTTCGAGGACCGGCTCGCCCCCGGCACCCCCGTGGTCCGCGTCATGCCCAACACCCCCGTCCTGGTCGACGAGGGCATGAGCGTCATCTCCGGCGGCTCGCACGCCACCGAGGCCCACCTGGAGCGCACCGAGGCGATCTTCCGCTCGGTCGGCAAGGCGCTGCGCGTCCCCGAGAGCCAGCAGGACGCCGCCACCGCGCTGTCCGGCTCCGGGCCCGCCTACTTCTACTTCCTGGTCGAGGCGATGATCGACGCCGGAATCCTGCTCGGCCTGCCCCGCCAGGTCGCCCACGAGCTGATCGTGCAGTCCGCGATCGGCGCCTCGGTGATGCTCCGCGACTCCGGCGAGCACCCCGTAAAGCTGCGCGAGGCCGTCACCTCCCCGGCCGGCACCACCATCGCGGCCATCCGCGAGCTGGAGAACCACGGCGTCCGGGCCGCCCTGCTCGGCGCCCTCGAAGCCGCCCGGGACCGCTCCCGGGAACTGGCCACCGGCGGAAAGTAGTCTGGAGCAACGTGAGTTACGACCTGCTGATTCTCGACAACGACGGCGTCCTGGTGGACAGCGAGCCGATAGCCAACCGGGTGCTCGCCGAGTACCTCACCGAGCTCGGCTTCCCCACCACCGTCGAGGACTCCTACCGCGACTTCATGGGCACCGCCGCGCACCACGTCCACGACGTGATCGCCGAACGGCACGGGGCCACCCTCCCCGAGGGCTTCGACGACCTGTTCCACGACCGGGTGTTCGCCGCGTTCGAGAGCGAACTCCGGCCCGTGCCCGGCGCCGAGAAGTTCCTGACCCACCTCCAGGAGCACGGCGTCCGCTACTGCGTCGCCTCCTCCGCCCACCACTCCTGGATCCGCACCGCGCACCGGCTCACCGGCCTGTCCCGCCACTTCACCGACGACCTGCTGTTCTCCGCCCAGGACGTCGGCATCGGCAAGCCCGCCCCCGACCTGTTCCTGCACGCCGCCCGCACCATGGGCGCCGACCCGGCCCGCTGCCTGGTCCTGGAGGACAGCGCCAACGGCGTCCTCGCCGCCCGCGCCGCCGGAATGGACGTGTACGGGTACACCGCGCTCACCGACCCGGAGAAGCTCGACGCCGCCGGAGCCACCGGCCTCTACGCCGATCTGGAGCGGGCGGTCGACCTCCTGAACTGATCGCGCCCGACCCCTCCCGCCGACGCCGCCCACCCCCTACGCTCTGGCCAACATCCTTCGTACCGGCCGGTAGCGTCGGTGGTGAGCGAGGTCCCGATGCAGGACACGGCCACGGCCGAACCCACCCCGAGACTCCGGCAGGCCCGCGCCGCGCTGACCCTCTCGTTCCTCCTCCAGGGCAACACCTTCGCCCTGCTGGTCACCTGCATACCCGAGATCCAGAAGCGCTACGGACTCAGCGACTCCCTGCTGCCGGTCTTCCTGGCCGCCGTCCCGATCCTGGCCGGCGTCGGTTCCATCGGCTCCGAGACGCTGGTCAAGCGGACCACCGCCCGCGGCGTCCTGCGCGTGGTCCAGCCCGCCCTCTGCCTCACCCTCGGACTCACCGGCCTCGGCGACCAGCTCTGGCAACTCGCCATCGCCCTCGGCCTGTTCGGCCTCCTGGTCGGCGCCCTCGACGCCTCCATGAACATGCTCGGCGTCGGCCTCCAGCACCGCTACGGCCGCAGCATCATGATCGGCTTCCACGCCGCGTTCAGCCTCGGCGGCATCGCCGGCGCCGCCCTCGCCGGCCTCGCCGCCCACTACGACGCCGGCCTGCCCACCCTCTTCGGCGGCGCCGCGATCGTCCTCGCCCCCGCCGCGCTGCTGGTCGGCCGCCGCTTCGCCGGCCCGGCCGAACTCGGCGACGCCGTCCGGGAAGCCGCCGAACTCGCCGCCCGCCGCATCCCCTGGCGCCCGCTGCTGCCGCTGTGCGCCGCGATGGCCTTCGCCTACATCGCCGACGCCTCGGTCTCCAACTACAGCGTCAAGTACCTCACCGACGGCCTCGGCAGCCGCGAGGACCTCGCCAAGCTCTCCTACCTCGGCTACATGGTCGCCATGCTGCTCGGCCGCGCCGTCGGCGACCGCGCCGTCCAGCGCTTCGGCGCGATCCCCGTCGTCCGCACCGGCGCGAGCCTGGCCGGCGCCGGCTTCCTGCTCGCCGCCACCGCCCCCGGCGCCTGGGCCGGCATCCTCGGCTTCACCGTCCTCGGCTTCGGCATCTGCGCGATCATCCCCCAGGTCTTCGCCGCCGGCGGCCGCCTCCTCCCGCACGCGAGCGACGCCGCCGTCGCCCGCCTCAACCTCTTCAACTACGTCGGCTTCCTGATCGGCTCCCCCCTCGTCGGCACCCTCGCCGAACTCTCCGACTACCGCTGGGCCTTCGGCGCCCCCATGCTCATGATCCTGGCGATCATCCCGCTGGCCCCCCACTTCGAGGGCGCGAAGCCAGGGGCGCGGGAGACTGCGCGAAGCGGTAGGCAGCCAGTGGCAGGACCGCGTCGCACACCATGACCTGCGCCCGGGTGCGCCGCTGCCGGATACCGTGTGCCCATGGCAGAAACTTGCGGACTGCACCTCTACTGGGACGAAGCCGAAACCGGCTACGACTTCGGACCGGGCCACCCCATGGACCCGACCCGTCTCGCCCTGACGATGCGTCTGATCGAGTCCCTCGGCCTCGCCGAGCAGCCCTCCGTGACCGTCCGTTCCGCCCCCGCCGCCGGCGACTCCACGCTCCGCCTGGTGCACACCGCCGACTACCTGGCGGCCGTGAAGCGCGCCGCCGCCGACCCGTCCGGCACCGACCCCGTGCACGGCCTGGGCACCGACGACAACTGGTCGTTCCCGGGCCTGCACACCGCCTCCGCGCTGATCGCCGGCCAGTCGGTGGCCGCCGCCGAGGCGGTGTGGCGCGGGCAGACCCCGCACGCCGTCAACTTCGCCGGCGGGCTGCACCACGCGATGCCCGGCCAGGCGTCCGGGTTCTGCATCTACAACGACCCGGCCCTCGCCATCGCCCGCCTGCTGGAACTGGGCGCGGAACGGGTCGCCTACATCGACGTGGACGTCCACCACGGCGACGGCGTCCAGCAGGCGTTCTGGAACGACCCCCGGGTGCTCACCGTCTCCGTGCACGAGAGCCCCAGCACCCTGTTCCCGCAGACCGGTTGGGCCACCGAGACCGGCGGCCCGGACGCCGAGGGCTCCGCCGCGAACCTGGCGCTGCCCGCCGGCACCGGCGACGCCGGCTGGCTGCGGGCCTTCCACGCCCTCGTCCCCGAACTGCTGGCCGCGTTCCGCCCGCAGGTGATAGTCAGTCAGCACGGCGCGGACACCCACATCGAGGACCCGCTCGCCCACCTCGCCGTCACCGTCGACGCCCAGCGCCTGATCGCCGAGTCGGTGCACCGCCTCGCCCACCAGTACGCCGACGGCCGCTGGGTGGCCACCGGCGGCGGCGGGTACGCGGTGGTCGACGTGGTGCCCCGCACCTGGACGCACCTGGTGGCCACCGCCGCCGGCCACCCCGTCGACCCGGCCACCGAGACCCCCGAGGAGTGGCGCGCCGAGGTCTACCGGCTGACCCGCCGCCCCGCCCCGCTGCGGATGACCGACGGCGCCGACCCCGACTGGGCGGACTTCCACGACGGCGGCTACGACCCCGCCGACCGGCTCGACCAGGCGATCCTGGCCACCCGCCGCGCCGTCCTCCCGCACCACGGACTGCTCCCGTGACCGCGACCGCGTCCGCGCTCGCGACCGCCCGCGAGGACCTCCGCGCCCACCTGCTGAAGCACCGCCTGGCCGGCCCCGACGTGCCCACCCCCCGGCAGAACAACCTGCGGCACTACCGGCTGTTCGCCCAGGGCGACCCCAAGGCGCTGATGGGCCTCGCCCCGGAGCCCCGCCGCGACCAGGACGCGGTGCTGCGGCTGATGGCCGAACGGGTCGGCGTCGACCCCGACCCCCGGTACACCGAGGGCCCCGACACCATCGACCCCGAACTCACCCTCGCCGCGCTGGACCGCCTCGCCGCGCTGCTGCGCCGCACCGCCGACCGCCGCGGCAGCGTGCTGGCCGGCACCGGGCACCCGACCAAACTGGCCGGCTTCCACGGGGCGCTCGTAAGGGCGCTCGAAGCGGCGGGCTGCCCCGTGCACACCCCTGCGCGGGGCGTGCGCTTCCGTGAGCCCACCCCGGAGGGTGACCGCCCCCGTTACCTCGACGCGGTCGACCGGGTGCTGGTGATGCGCGCCCTGGACGGCCCCGAACGCCCCGGCCGGCCGGGCCCGGGCGACCTCGCCCACACCCACTCCGCGCTGCCCGTCCAACTGGCCGTGGCCGCCCTCGCCGACGCCGGGCACCGCCCTCCCGACCTGGTCCTGGGCGACCACGGCTGGCTGTGCGGCGCCGGCCGCCTCGGCATCCCGGCCGGCGGGATCGCCGACTGCAACGACGTCGCCCCGTTCGCCGCCGAGGCGGACGGTCTGGTCCGGGTGGTCGTCCCGCTGGAGGACGGCTCCGCCCCGGCCTGCTACCGCCCGTTGAGCGACTACGTACTGCAACGGGCGGATCTCGCACCGTACAACAGTTGACGGCCACCCCCTTCCCACCCGTACCACCCATAACTACTCTGGGGATACACGTGTGCCGGTGGAGTCACCGGAGGGGAAGCCGGTGCCTTGCACACGGGTAAGGGTCGGGTGAGGGTCATGAGCGAGCGTCCCCTGCAGGATGTGGTCTTCCTGACCGTCGCCGAGGTCGCCTCGGTGATGCGGGTCTCGAAGATGACGGTCTACCGTCTCGTGCACAGCGGCGAACTTCCGGCCATCAGGGTCGGACGCTCGTTCCGGGTGCCCGAGCAGAAGGTGCACGAGTACCTCCAGGAGTCCTACGTGCGGCTGCAGAGCGCGTAGTCTGCAACCGCCACGGGACACCGATTACGGCAAACGCGAGGTGGACGGTAGGCTAGGCCCTCCGTCAGTCGTATGGACTCCCGTTCCTCACGGGCGCGGGTCCGAGTGAGCGAGGAATGTTCCGTGGGCTCTGTCATCAAGAAGCGTCGCAAGCGTATGGCCAAGAAGAAGCACCGCAAGCTTCTGAAGAGGACCCGCGTTCAGCGTCGCAACAAGAAGTAACACCGTTCGGCGTCATCCTCGCTCACGCGGGGGTCGGCCCCGCACGCGCGTTCAGCGACGCAGGAAGAACTGACGCCGACGGTGCACCACTGCCCGCCCCGGGATGATTTCCGGTGGCGGGCAGTGGCGTTTCCGCTCCCGCGACCGCGGCGCGGTACGGTGCAGGCCAGGGGGAAGGCAGCACCGGCAGCCAGGGAGGTCGCGGCAACGTGGGCAAGGTCGTGCTCGTCACCGGTGTGGCGCACTGGCTCGGTGCGCGGTTCGCCGGGCAGATCGCCGAACAGCCCGGCGTGGACCGGGTGGTCGGCGTGGACGCCGGCCCGCCGCCGGCCGCGCTGCCGTTCGGCGTGGAGTACGCGCAGGTCGACCTGCGCCGGCCGGCGATCGCCCGGGTGATCGCCGAGCACGAGGTCGACACCGTGGTGCACCTGCACGTCACCTCGCTCGGGCACGGCGGCCGGGCGCTGGTGAAGGAGACCAACGTCATCGGCACCATGCAGCTGCTCGGGGCGTGCCAGAAGGCCCCCGGCGTACGCCGCCTGGTGGTCAAGTCCACCACCGCCGTCTACGGCTCCGCGCCGCGCGACCCGGCGGTGTTCGGCGAGCGGATGCAGCCCAAGGCGCTGCCGGCCGGCGGCTTCGCCCGGGACGCCGCCGAGGTGGAGGGCTACGTCCGCGGGTTCGCCCGCCGCCGCCCCGACGTCGCGGTGACCGTGCTGCGGTTCGCCAACATCCTCGGCGCGCACGGCGACACCCCGCTGACCGCGTACTTCCGGCTGCCGCTGCTGCCGACCGCGCTCGGCCACGACCCGCGCCTGCAGTTCGTCCACGAGGACGACGCGCTGGAGGTGCTGCGGCTGGCCGCGCTGGACGCGCCGAGCGGCACCTACAACGTGGCGGGCGACGGCGTGCTGCTGCTCTCCCAGTGCGCCCGCCGGCTCGGCCGGCCCACCGTGCCGCTGCTGCGGCCCGCGCTCGGCGTGGTCGGCCGGCTGGCCCGGCAGCTGACCGCCCCCGCGGACCGCGCGTTCTCCCAGGAACAGCTCCAACTGCTCACCCACGGACGGGTGGTGGACACCGCGCTGCTGCGCGGCACGTTCGGCTACACCCCCCGCTGGAGCACCTCCGAGGCGTTCGCCGACTTCGCCGCGCATGTGAAGCCCGGCCCGCTGCCGCCGGCCCGGCTGACCGCCGTCACCGACCGGCTCACCGACCTGCTCGCCGACCACCGCCCCACCGAACCCGAGGAGTTGAGGCCGCGATGACAGCCGCCCGGGAGCCCGCCGACCCGGCGGCCAAGGTCATCCCGATCGAGTCCGCGCCGAGCTGGTCCGGCCCCGAGCCGCGCCCGGCGCTGGCCGACCGGCTGGCCGACGGCGTCGGCGCGGCGCTCTCCGGCCAGCTCGGCGCGACCGCGACCCGGCTGCTCGGCAAGGGCTGGGAGCAGCGCGCCGCCGGCGGACTCGGCTTCCTGCGCCGCCGGCTGACGGGCGACTACGAGGTCGACGACTTCGGCTTCGACCGGGAGCTGACCGAGGAGGTGTTCCTCGCGATGCTGCGGCCGCTGGCGGAGAAGTACTTCCGGATCGACGTCCGCGGCACCGAGCACATCCCGGCCGACGGCGGCGTGCTGATCGTCGCCAACCACTCCGGCACCATCCCGCTGGACGCGCTGATGACGCAGGTCGCGGTGCACGACCACGCCGACCGGCACCTGCGGATGCTGGCTGCCGACCTGGTGTTCGTGCTGCCGGTGGTCAACGAGCTGGCCCGCAAGGCCGGGCACACGCTGGCCTGCAACGAGGACGCGCAGACGCTGCTGGAGCGCGGCGAGGTGGTCGGGGTCTGGCCGGAGGGCTTCAAGGGCATCGGCAAGCCGTTCGCCGACCGGTACAAGCTCCAGCGGTTCGGCCGCGGCGGCTTCGTGGCGTCCGCGCTGCGGGCCGGGGTGCCGATCGTGCCGTGCTCGATCGTCGGGGCGGAGGAGACCTACCCGATGATCGGCAACTTCAAGACGCTGGCCCGGCTGCTCGGCCTGCCGTACGTGCCGATCACGCCGACCTTCCCGTGGCTGGGCCCGCTCGGGGCGATCCCGCTGCCGACCAAGTGGACCATCCAGTTCGGCGAGCCGATCCCGACGGACAGCTACCCGAAGGACGCCGCCGACGACCCGATGCTGGTGTTCAACCTGACCGACCAGGTGCGGGAGACCATCCAGCACACGCTGTACAAGCTGCTGGTGCAGCGCCGCTCGGTCTTCGGCTGACGGGCCGCCGCTCCGCGCTCCCGGCGCGGGGCGGCGGCCCGCCCGGCTCAGCCGAGCGTGAGGCCGGGCAGCAGCCCCGGGAGGAGCGGCGGCAGGTTCAGGCCCTGGCTGCCGTCCGCCGGCGCGGCGGGGGAGGCCGACGGGGCCGGGGCCCCGCCGCCCTGGGCCGGCGGGGCGGCCGGCGAGGGCGTGGCACCGGTGAGGTTGCCCAGCAGGTCACCCAGACCGGGCTTGGCGGACGGGGTGGCCGACGGGGTGGCCCGCCCGGCGGACCCACCGGCCGGGCCCTGCCCGGCGCCGCTGCCGGTGCTCGCGGTGTCGCCGCCGGCCGGCCGGCCCGCCTTGGAGTCGCCGGCGGCTCCGCTGCCGTCGCTGCCCTGGCCGGCGACCTCCACCAGCCGCAGGGGCGCGACGTCCTCGCTTATGTCGCTGAACAGGCGGTCCACCTTGTCGGCCTGGCCGGCCAGGCCGGACGGCAGCCGGGACTGCAGCGCCGACCAGCGCTCGTCCTGCCCGGCGAAGCCGGCGAGTTGGCGCATCGGGGCGAGCGAGCCGTTGGAGCGGTAGACCGCGCGCAGCAGGTCGCGGCCGCGCAGGGCCTCGGCGTGCATGTCGTCGAGGGCGCGGCGGACCTGGTCGACCGTGGCCGGGCTGAGCGTGTTGCCCGGGTCGGTCCGGCCGAGCAGGGACTGCGCCTCGTCGAGCCGGGTGGAGGCCTGCTGGAGGAGTAGGGCGCCACGCTCGGAGTCGCTGTCGGCCCAGTCGAGGCGGAGCCCTTCGAGGCCGCGCTTCATGCCGTACAGGGCGTCCCCGGGGAGGGCGCCGGTGGAGGCGGCGGCGGCCCCAGCGAAGGAGCCGACGGCGACGCCCGCGACCAGTCCGCCGATCGCCAGGCGGCGGCCCCAGCGACTCCGCCGGACGCGCCCGCGGCGCTGGACGGGGATGACCGCCGTGGGGGCGCCCTCGGCCCACTGCTGCTCGAACGCGGCCATCAGCCGGGCGCGTTGGACCGTCCGCGTCTCGGCGGCGAGCCCGGGGGCGGGGAGCGCGCCGAGGGCGTCGGCCATGGTGAGCAGCTCGGCCATGGCGGCGGAGCCGGCCCGGTGCGCGCCGCTGCTCCGGTGGTCACTCTGGTGGGCCTCCAGCGCCTCGGCGAAGGACTTCGCCCGCCGGTGCTCCAGCATGTTTGCCGTCACGGGCCACACCTCCCTTCGTCGTTTTCGACACCGTGGCCCGGCGGTTGGTTGTCCCGGCGGGCCCACACCACACCATCGGGTGACAGTTCGAGTTGCCTCTTGACTGTGGGCCCGGCGGCGGATTGCACGCTGGCCAACGAGCGGTGTCGGGAGTCGGTTACGCACGACCCCCCTGGCGTATTAAGCAGAGCAGATGACCGCTCTCTCACCCGGACGGGCAAGCGCCAGAGGTGGGTTGACGGCGCGTCAGGCAAAGGGTGAGCCGGCGAGGGGCGCACCGGGCCCCGGCGCGCCGCCAACGGGCGCGCCGGGCGCGGGTGTTCGGGCCGGGGTCTGCAGGGTGTCGCGTCCACGGGCGGCGGACTACCGGGCGTCCGGCGGCAGCAGGCGGGCCAGCGTGCGCACCGCCCGGTACTGCAGCGTCTTGATGGCGCCCTCGTTCTTCCCCATGATCCGGGCCGTCTCGGCGACCGAGAGGCCCTGTAGGAAGCGCAGCGTGACGCACTCCTGCTGCTGCGGGTTGAGTCGGCGCACCGCGTCCAGCAGGGCGGCGTTGGAGAGCGACTCCAGCACCGACTCCTCGGGGCTGCGCTCGCACTCGTTGGAGTCGAGCATCTCGCCGGTGGTGACCTCCAGCCGGAACCGGCTGGACTTGAAGTGGTCGGCCACCAGGTTGCGGGCGATGGTGACCAGCCAGGCGCCGAAGTCGCGGCCCTGCCAGGTGAAGGTGCCGATCCGGCGCAGCGCGCGCAGGAACGTCTCGCTGGTGAGGTCCTCGGCGGTGGCCCGGCTGCCGACCCGGTAGTAGATGTACCGGTAGACGGTGTCGGCGTAGTGGTCGTAGAGCCGGCCGAAGGCCTCGCTCTCGCCGTTCTGGGCGCGCTCGACCAGGTCGACGACGGGGTTGTGCTCGGTGTCGTAGCCGGGTCCGGCGGGGGCGGTGCGGGCACGGCCGCGGGTGCCGGGGGAGGGGACGGTCCGGCTGCGCGGGGCGGCGGCGGGGGAGCCGGCGGCGGTGGAGCGCAGCAGGGGCGAGGCGAACGCGGCGGGGGCGGGCGCGGCGAACGCGGGGCCGGCCACCGCGGGTTCGGGGACCAGCAGTTCGAACTCGCGGATCGCGGCCCACAACCGCTCCAGGCGCACACCGCGGCGCAGGCCGGCGGTCGACGGGCGGGAGGTGGCTGGCGCGTCGTTCCGGACGGGTGGGTACACGGGACTCCCAGAGGCAGAACTGTGGACGGATCACCTCCGCCTGCGCGGAGCAGCACGCCGCATTGACCACCCGTCACGGGGACGTTCGGGGTGGCGTGCATCCAGGAGAGAATAACGCTTTGTGCAATGACAGCTACACCGCGTGGTCGAAGTGGTCGAACAAAGTCCACTTCTTGTGCATATTCACCTACGGGTGACCGGAGTTGACACCATTTCACCGACCCAACGCGACCACTTGCGTGCGTCAGGTGACCGAACGGTCACGGAGGTCCGGGGTTTCCCCGGTCGGGGCGGTCTCAACCCACGACTTTGGCCGACTGTCGAACGATCATTTCCGGTCACGGTCGAGAGGCCTGTTCAGGCCCCTCGCGGCCGGATCGCGAGGCGTGCCGGGACCACCCGTCGAGGGGCGTGTCGGAGGCGACGGGTTGACGCCCGGTCAAGATCGGGCCGGGTGACGGAGGGTGGACCGTACCGTGACGGCGGGTCAGGCCTGCCGGCGGCGGCGCATCGCCACCGCGGTCGCGGCCGCCCCGGCCGCGACGCCGAGCGCGGCCGCCGCGGGGATGCCGACCCGGACGGCCTTGCGCCCGGTGCGGAAGTCCCGCACCCGCCAGCCCATCGCCCGGGCGTGCCGGCGCAGCGCCGCGTCCGGGTTGATCACGTACGGGTGGCCGACCAGGCTGAGCATCGGGATGTCGTTGGCGGAGTCGCTGAACGCGGCGCAGCGGGCCAGGTCGAGGTGTTCGCGGCGGGCCAGCGCCTGAACGGCGGCGGCCTTGGCGGGGCCGTGCAGCATGCCGCCGACCAGCTTGCCGGTGTACTCGCCGTCGCGGGCCTCGGCGACGGTGCCCAGGGCGCCGGTCATGCCGAGCCGGCGGGCGATCAGCCGGGCGACCTCCTGCGGGGCGGCGGTGACCAGCCAGACCCGCTGCCCGGCGTCCAGGTGCATCTGGACCAGGGCGCGGGTGCCGGGCCAGACCTTCTCGGCGAGGACGGGTTCGAAGATCTCCTCGCAGATCCGCTCCAGGTCGGCGGTGCGCTTGCCGGCGACCAGGCCGAGCGCGCTGTCCCGGGCGTCGGCGATGTGCTCGGGGTTCTCGGAGCCGCGCAGCCGGAACGCGGCCTGCTGCCAGGCGAACCGGACCAGGTCGCGGCGGGTGAAGAAGCGCCGCCGGTACAGGCCGACGCCGAGGTAGAAGATCGCGGCGCCGCGCAGGATGGTGTTGTCGCAGTCGAAGAACGCGGCGGCCCGGACGTCGCCGGGCACCGGGGTGTGGTCGCCCTCGGGGGCCTTGGGCCGTCCGGGCTCCGTGTCGTCCGGGCCCAGCTGTTCCTGGGCGGCGTCGGCCGCGGCCTCGCCCGCCAGGGCGGTCCGTTCGTCGGTGGAACGCCTCGACCGGGTGAGCCTTCGCAGCGCTGCCATGCAACGAGCATAGTCAGCCGGGCCGTCCGCCCCCGTGACCGAGGAGTGCCGCGGCGGTGAACGAGGGGCATCCGGGGCAGTGGTGTGAGCGACGGCAGAATGGGCGCTGTGAGCCTGCTGCGACGTGACAAGAAGAATCCGGCCGACACCGTGGTGACGCTGATCGGCAAGCCCGGCTGCCACCTGTGCGAGGACGCCCGGGAGGTGATCCTCAAGGTGGTGGAGGAGCTCGGCGTCGGCTTCGAGGAGAAGGACATCCTGCAGGACGCGGCGCTGTACGAGCAGTACGCCGAGCAGATCCCGGTGACCCTGATCGACGGCCGCCAGCACGACTTCTGGCGGGTGGACGAGCAGCGGCTGCGCAAGGCGCTGGCCTGACCCCCGCCCGGCCGGTGTGACCCTCCTCGCACCGGCCCGCCCGGGCGGTCCTTCGTGGACGTTCGACTGTCTCGGCCCTAGGAGTTCGACCGGGTTCCGGCATACCATCGAACGTCTTTCCGTGTCCGCCGGGGGCCGTGCAAGAGGAGGGCGCGATGAACGGCTATGCCGTCGTCGACGTCGAGGCCACCGGTCGCAGCCCCTGGCGCCACCGGGTGGTCGAGGTCGCCGTGGTGCAGCTGGACGCGGCCCTGCGCACCGAGCGGGAGTTCGCCACGCTGCTCGATCCGGCCGGACCGGTCGGGCCGACGCACGTGCACCGGATAGCGCAGGAGGACGTGGTCGGCGCGCCCCGGTTCCGGCAGATCGCGCCGTGGCTGCTGGAGCTGCTGGCCGACCGGGTGCTGGTCGGGCACCACGTGACCTGCGACCGGGCGTTCCTGGAGCGGGAGTTCGCGCGGATCGGCGTGGTGCTGCCGACGGTGCCGACGCTGTGCACGATGCGGCTGGCCCGTCGGCTGCTGCCGCAGGCGGGCGGGTTCGGACTGTCGGCGTGCGTGGAGGCGGCCGGGCTCGGCTGGTTCCCGGCGCACACCGCGCTCGGCGACGCGCAGGCCACCGTGGAACTGCTGCGGCACTGCCGCCGGGTCGGCAGCGCGGCCGAGGAGCCCGTTCCGGCCGCCGCGGTGCCGTGGCCGCGGCTGGCGCCGGGCCGTTCGGCGGGTTCCCGGGAGCCGGTGCGGCTGCTGCGCCGGTGGGCGCCGCTGGGTCCGTGGCCGGCCGGAGCGGAGGGGTCGCGTCCACTGGTCGGCGCGGCGGGTTACGAGTGATGCGTGTCACTGTTCGGGGACAAATCGGACACCATCTTTGTGCACACGTTCACAAACGCATAGCCTGGCGGTCCAAGCCCAGCTTCACCCACAGGAGCAACGTGGCAATCGGCCGACCCTCCCCCAGCAGTTCGCAGACGCCCGACCCGGGCGCCGCGCGCCGGACCTCGCGTGCGCGGGGCATTCCGGAGGCGACCGTGGCCCGTCTTCCGCTCTACCTGCGGGCGCTGACCGCGCTGTCCGAGCGTTCCGTGCCGACCGTCTCCTCCGAGGAGCTGGCCGCGGCGGCCGGCGTGAACTCCGCCAAGCTGCGCAAGGACTTCTCCTACCTCGGGTCCTACGGCACCCGCGGCGTCGGCTACGACGTGGAGTACCTCGTCTACCAGATCTCCCGCGAGCTCGGCCTCACCCAGGACTGGCCGGTCGTCATCGTGGGCATCGGCAACCTCGGCCACGCGCTCGCCAACTACGGCGGCTTCGCGTCCCGCGGATTCCGGGTGGCCGCCCTGCTGGACGCCGACCCCAACGTGGTCGGCAGCACCGCCGCCGGCCTGCCGGTGCGGCACATGGACGAGCTGGAGGACATCGTCGTCTCCCAGCACGTCTCCATCGGCGTCATCACCACCCCGCCCGGCGCCGCCCAGCTTGTCTGCGACCGCCTGGTCGAGGCCGGCGTCACCAGCATCCTGAACTTCGCCCCCACCGTGCTGACCGTCCCGGACGGCGTGGACGTGCGCAAGGTCGACCTCTCGATCGAGCTGCAGATCCTCGCCTTCCACGAGCAGCGCAAGGCCGGCGACGAGCCCGCCGGCGACTCGGTGCTCGACCGCGCCCCCGGGCCGGTCCGCGCCGCGGCCGCCAAGCTGCGCCGCGCCGCCGGCGGCGGCAAGTCGGCCGAGCCGGCGAAGAGCGCCCCGGCCGCCAAGGGCCCCGAGGACGACCTGTCCGCGGTGATGCCGGCGTGAGCACGAACATCCGTCACGACGAGGTGGGGGCATGAGTCTTCTGGTAGTCGGTCTGAGCCACCGGACCGCACCGGTCGGCGTGCTGGAGCGCGCCGCGCTCACCGGCGAGACCCCGACCCGGCTGCTGCACGACGCCGCCGCCTCGGCGACCGTCGCCGAGGCCGCGCTGGTCAACACCTGCAACCGGATCGAGCTGTACGCCGACGTGGACAAGTTCCACGCCGGCGTCGCCGAGCTGTCCCAGCTGCTCGCCGGGCACAGCGGCGTCGACATCGACGAGCTCACCCCGCACCTGTACGTGCACTACGAGGACCGCGCCGTCCACCACCTGTTCTCGGTGGCCTGCGGCCTGGACTCGATGGTCGTCGGCGAGGGCCAGATCCTCGGCCAGCTGCGCGACGCCCTGGCCAAGGCCCAGGACGAGCACACCGCGGGCCGCGGCCTGAACGAGCTGTTCCAGCAGGCCCTGCGGGTCGGCAAGCGGGCGCACAGCGAGACCGGCATCGACAAGGCCGGCCAGTCGCTGGTCACCTTCGGCCTGGAGCAGGTCGCCGCCGGTGCCGGCCCGATCGCCGGCAAGCGCGCCCTGGTGGTCGGCGCGGGCTCGATGAGCTCGCTGGCCGCCGCCACCCTGGTCCGCTCCGGCGTCACCGACCTGCAGATCGCCAACCGCACCCCGGTCCGCGCCGAGCGCCTGGCGGAGATCCTCGGCGACGCCGCCCGCACCCTGGACTTCGACCGGGTCCCGCAGGCGCTCGCCGACGTGGACCTGGTGATCTCCTGCACCGGCGCGGCCGGCACCGTCATCGACGCCGCCGAGGTGGCCGCCGCGGTCGCCGCCCGCACCGCCGAGCAGCCGCTCGCCTTCCTCGACCTCGCCATGCCGCGGGACGTCGACCACGCCGTGCACCGGCTCGACGGCGCCCTGCTGGTCGACCTGGAGAGCCTCTCCCACGCGCACGCCGCCAGCCCCGGCGCGGGCGACGTGGACGCCGTCACCACCATCGTCGGCGACGAGGTCACCGCCTTCGGCCAGGCGCAGCGCGCCGCCCGGATCGCCCCCACCGTGGTCGCCCTGCGCGCCATGGCCTCCGAGGTGGTCCGCAGCGAACTCGCCCGGCTCACCTCCCGGCTGCCCGACCTGGACGAGCGCTCCAGCGCGGAGATCTCGCAGACCGTCCGCCGGGTGGTCGACAAACTGCTGCACGCCCCGACCGTCAAGGTCAAGCAGCTCGCCGGCGAACCCGGCGGGGCCTCCTACGCGGAAGCCCTGCGCGAGTTGTTCGACTTGGACCCGGCGGCAGTGCACGCTGTCTCCGGCACCCCGGTCGGCGACCGGGCCGGGTCCTCGATCCCGGCCGGCGGCATCCCCGCCGCCCAGGCCGCCGTCGCCCCGCCCGCCGGAGCACCCAGATGAACACCCCGTCAGCCCCCCAGCACGACCAGGACGATCACCTCATGAATGGTCCAGAGACAGTGACGCCGCTGCGCCTCGGTACCCGCCGCAGCGCCCTCGCCATGGCCCAGTCGGGCATGGTCGCGGAGGAGGTGGCCAAGATCACCGGCCGCCGGGTGGAGCTGGTCGAGATCACCACCTACGGGGACGTCTCCCGGGAGTCGCTGGCGCAGATCGGCGGCACCGGTGTGTTCGTCTCCGCGCTGCGCGACGCCCTGCTGGAGGGCCGCATCGACCTGGCCGTCCACTCGCTCAAGGACCTGCCCACCGCCGCCCCCGCCGGGCTGCTGCTGGCCGCCGTCCCCGAGCGCGAGGACGTCCGGGACTCCCTGGTCGCCCGCGACGGCCTCACCCTGGCCGAGCTGGTCGGCAAGGCCGGCGGCCGCACCGTCCGGATAGGCACCGGCTCCCCGCGCCGGATGGCCCAGCTCAACGCCTGGGCCCGGGCCCACGACGCGGACCTGGAGACCGTCGCGATCCGCGGCAACGTCGACACCCGCATCAACTACGTCACCTCCGGCGAGCTCGACGCCGTGGTGCTGGCCACCGCCGGCCTGAACCGGCTCGGCCGCTCCGGTGAGATCACCGAGCACCTCGACACCGCGCTGATGCTGCCCGCCCCCGGGCAGGGCGCGCTCGCGATCGAGTGCGTCGACCCGACCCTGGCCGCCGTGCTGTCCCGGCTCGACCACGCCCCCACCCGGGCCGCCGTGGTCGCCGAGCGCGCCCTGCTGGCCACCCTGGAGGCCGGCTGCTCCGCGCCGGTCGCCGCGCTGGCCACCTGGGCCGGCACCGAACTGCGCCTGGACGGCGCGGTCGGTACCACCGATGGCGCCGAACTGCTGAAGATGTCCGCCAACGGCCCGCTCGTCCCCGACGAGACCGCCGAGGAGCAGGCCGCGGCCCTGGGCCGCGCCCTGGCCACCCGGCTGCTCGACACCGGAGCGGCCGACCTGATGGGGGAGCGCGCCCGATGACCGCCGCCGGATTCCACCCGCCCGCAGGGCGCTGCACCTTCCTCGGCGCCGGCCCCGGCGACCCCGGACTGCTCACCCTGCGCGCCGTCGACGTGCTCAACACCGCCGACGTGCTGATCGCCGACCCGCTGACCGCCGCCGCGGTGCGCACCCACTGCCCCAGCGGCGTCCAGGTGCTCGACCCGGCCGAGGCCGGCAAGGAGCTGTGCGACCTGGCCGCCGACGCGGTCAAGGCCGGCCGCCACCTGGTCCGCACCGTGGACGGCGACCCCGGCCTGGACGGCTGCGCCGCCCAGGAGATGCTGCGCTGCGCCAAGGCCGGCGTCCCGTTCGAGGTCGTCCCCGGCGTCGCCCAGTCGGTGGGCGTGCCCGCCTACGCGGGCGTGCCGCTCCGCGGCGACCAGGGCGCGGACGTTCGGTTCGTGGACGGCGAGGCGCTGCTCGGCGGCCAGCTGGTCGACCTGGGCGCGCCCGAGACCACGCTGGTGGTCCGCACCACCCTGGGTCAGCTGCCCGCGACCGCGAACGCCTTGGTGGCGCACGGCCGCAAGCCCGACGCGGCGCTGTCGGCGACGCTGTCCGGCACCACCACCCGGCAGCGCACCTTCACCTCCACGCTGTCCGCGATCGCCGCCGACCTGAAGGCCGCCCGGGTGCTGCCCTCGCCGGTCTCCGCCCCGGTGGACCCGGCGACCTCGGTGATAGCCGTGGTCGGCGAGCAGGTCGCGCACCGCGCCTCGCACTCGTGGTTCGAGACCAAGCCGCTGTTCGGCTGGAACGTCCTCGTCCCGCGCACCAAGGAGCAGGCGCACGGCCTGTCCGAGCAGCTGCGCTCCTACGGCGCGGTGCCGCAGGAGGTGCCGACCATCGCGGTCGAGCCGCCGCGCACCCCGCAGCAGATGGAGCGGGCGATCAAGGGCCTGGTCACTGGCCGCTACGAGTGGATCGCCTTCACCTCGGTGAACGCCGTCAAGGCCGTCCGGGAGAAGTTCGAGGAGTACGGCCTGGACGCCCGGGCGTTCGCCGGCATCAAGGTCGCGGCGGTCGGCGAGACCACCGCGCAGGCGCTGGTCGACTTCGGCGTGAAGCCCGACCTGGTGCCGTCCGGCGAGCAGTCCGCCGCCGGCCTGCTGGAGGACTGGCCGCCGTACGACCCGGTGTTCGACCCGATCGACCGGGTGCTGCTGCCGCGCGCCGACATCGCCACCGAGACCCTGGTGGCCGGCCTGGTCGAGCTCGGCTGGGAGGTCGACGACGTGACGGCGTACCGGACGGTGCGCGCCTCGCCGCCGCCGGCCGAGACCCGGGAGGCGATCAAGGGCGGCGGTTTCGACGCGGTGCTGTTCACCTCGTCCTCGACCGTCCGGAACCTGGTCGGCATCGCCGGCAAGCCGCACAACGTGACCGTCATCGCCTGCATCGGCCCGGCCACCGCCAAGACGGCGGAGGAGCACGGCCTGCGGGTCGACGTGATGGCCCCGGCCCCGTCCGCGTCCGCGCTCGCCCAGGCGCTGGCCGACTTCGGGGCCAACCGCCGGGACGCCGCCACCGCGGCGGGCGAGCCGGTCTACCGGCCGAGCGAACGCCGCCCCGGTTCGCGCCGCAAGGCGCGTTGACCCTCCGTCAGGGGGAGGCCCGACGGCCTCCCCCTGACGTCTTCTCCGCGACTCAGGGAGCCTTCGAAGTGTCCGCCGAATTCCCGTCCGTCCGCCCGCGCCGCCTGCGCTCCACCCCCGCGATGCGTCGCCTGGTCGCCGAGACCCGGCTGCACCCGGCCGAGCTGGTCCTGCCGGCGTTCGTCCGCGAGGGCCTCACCGAGCCGAAGCCGATCACCGCGATGCCGGGCGTCGTCCAGCACACCCGCGACACCCTGCGCCGGGCCGCCGTGGAGGCCGCCGAGGCCGGCGTCGGCGGCATCATGCTGTTCGGCGTCCCCGAGGTGCAGGACGCGATCGGTTCCGAGGGCACCAGCCCCGAGGGCATCCTGCAGCTCGCCATCCGCGACGTGGTCTCCGAGGTCGGCGACGCCCTCGTGGTGATGTCCGACCTGTGCCTGGACGAGTACACCGACCACGGCCACTGCGGCGTGCTCGCCGCGGACGGCTCGGTCGACAACGACGCCACCCTGGAGCGCTACGCCGAGATGGCCGTGGTGCAGGCCGACGCGGGCGTCCACCTGGTCGGCCCGTCCGGGATGATGGACGGTCAGGTCGCGGTCGTCCGCCGGGCGCTGGACGACGCCGGCCACCAGGACGTCGGCATCCTCGCGTACACCGCGAAGTACGCCTCCGCGTTCTTCGGCCCGTTCCGGGAGGCCGTCGGCTCCTCGCTGAAGGGCGACCGCAAGACCTACCAGCAGGACCCGGCCAACGCCCGCGAGGCGCTGCGCGAGCTGGAGCAGGACCTCGCCGAGGGCGCCGACATGGTGATGGTCAAGCCCGCGATGGCCTACCTGGACATCCTGCGCCAGATCGCCGACGTCTCCCCGGTGCCGGTCTCCGCCTACCAGGTGTCCGGCGAGTACTCGATGGTCGAGGCCGCCGCCGCCAACGGCTGGATCGACCGCGAGCGGACCATCCTGGAGACCCTCACCTCGATCCGCCGGGCCGGCGCCGAGCAGATCCTCACCTACTGGGCCACCGAGGCCGCCCGCCTGGTGCGCTGACGCAGAGCGGGCGAAAACAGGGGCGCGGGGAACTGCGCGCACCGGAAGGCAGCCAACCGCAAGGTCGCGGTGCAGGACGATGACCTGCACTCGATCGCTACCTTGCGGACGTGCGCCCGTTGCTCGCGCAGTTCCCCGCGCCCCTGGTGGTGCAGGCCCTGGTGGTGCGTTCGTTCTCAGTCCATGGCGATGATGCCGCCACCGCCGCCGCCGAGGGCGGTGGAGGTGGCCCAGCCGCCGCCGCCACCCATGGTGAAGATGTGGTCGGTCGCGGCGACGCCGCCGCCGTGGCCCGCGAGGAAGGGCTCGTGGGCGGTGATGACGCCCTCCTCGCCGCCGCCGGCCACGACGGTCGCGGAGGCGGGCGCGGCGATGCCGGCCAGCGCGAGCGCGGCGACGGTGGTGACGACGGCCTTGCCCAGCTTGCTCTTCATGGAGAGTTCCTCTCTGCGTCGATGCTGTTTCAAGGTCAACACGGGGGTGCGGCCGGTGGGGCGCTGCACGCGCCCACGGGTGCTCCGATCACCCGATCGCGCCGCGGACGAACGGGTGGTGTGCGGCCGGAGACACGGAACCGCCGGGCCCGGGGCTGGCCCCGGACCCGGCGGTCGGCTGTGACCGGGGAGGATCAGCCGATCAGGTGGGAGACGCCGCCGTCGCCGCTGGTGGCGGTGTTCTGGCCGATGTCGCAGGTCTGCTTGGCGCCGTTGTTGAGCGCGTCGACCTCGACCGGGACGACGATGCCGATCAGGGCGCCCACGCCGATGTTGTGGATGTCGGGCAGGCAGATGTTCGGGTTGTCCAGCACGTGGTTGTTCGGGCTGTGGTTGCCGTGGGTGCCGGTGGCGTTGGTGCCGCCGTCGCCCTGGATGGAGGCCGCGGAGCCGTCCGCGTCGCCGATGGCCATCGCGGGGGAGGCGGACATGGCGAAACCGGCGGCGACGACGCCGACGGCGGCGAGAGCCTTCTTGATCATGGGGTCATTCCTTTTCGGATCTGATGGAGTGGAGCAGCAACCCCTTGCGCGTGGCTCGCGCCGGGGCCGACCGCCCGGCCGGGGGAACGGACCGGGCGGGTCGTGGGGCGCGGAACCGGGGTTCCGCGCCTTGACAGTGACGGTGCGTCAGCCGACCAGGTGGGAGACGCCGCCGTCGCCGCTGCCGACGGTGCCCTGGCCGACCACGCAGGTCTGCTTGGGCTCGTTGTTGAGCGCGTCGACCTCGACCGGGACCGCGACGCCGAGCACCGCCACGCCGATGTTGTGGATCTCCGGCAGGCAGATGTTCGGGTTGTCGGCGAAGTGGAAGTTCGGGCTGTGGTTGCCCCAGGTGCCGCTGGAGTTGGTGCCGCCATTCCCCTGGATGGTGGCGGCGGAACCGTCCGCGTCGCCGATCGCGACGGCGGGGGTGGACACCGCGGCCAGCGCGGCGGCGGCCAGGCCCACGGTGGCCAAGGACTTCTTGAGCATGGTGGAGATACCTCTCTGAAATGCCGTTCGAGGGGTGCTGCCCCGTCGTCGTCGGGATCAAAGAATGGCGAACAGGAAAGTTACGGGGGCGGAGAAAATTCGTCGAGGATCACCGGTTTCCCTGCGTGCCGGTCTGATTATTGGGCCGTTCAGGTTAACTGCCGCTATCCGCGAGGGAGCTGGCTCGTTCGCCAAGGTGTGTGCGCCGCACCCGAATTACCCTCGGGGTCCACGACGCCACGAGAAGTCATACGGAATGACCGACGTACCGAATGACCGACCTACCGAATTACCGGATATCGAACGAACGGCGGACACCATGAAGCTCTCCAAGCGGGCCACCGGCGCCCTGCTGCTGGCGGTCGGCGCCGGCGTGGCTGCGGCGCAGGGCGTGGCCCAGGCGACCCCGAAGACCCCGTCCGAGGTCGCCGCGCTGGAGGACGGGCTGGCCACCAAGGAGGTGCCGTTCAGCATTCCGCTCAGCACCGCGATGTCGCCGCTGCCGCTGCTCGCGGACGGCGGCGAGATCCACGGCGGCATCCCGAGCTCGCCGCTGCTGCCGCCCACCGACACCGGCCAGAGCCCGACCCAGCCGATCCCGGACCACATCCTGCCCGCCGTCAACGGCACCAAGCTGGGTCCGTCGCTGGGCGCCACCCTGCCGCTGCCCGAGGCGGACCGGGACGCGAAGCTCGGCACCCTGGACCTGGACGCTCCGGCCGCCCCGCTGAACCTGGCCGGACCGGCGGTGGGCCTGGGCCAGCCGGTCACCTTCGTCCGCAGCGAGAGCGGCGAACTGACCGACGCGGCGCTGTCCCTGGACAAGGTGGACCCGCACCTGGTGACCGCCCCCGTGCAGGCCGTGCCGGGCGCCAAGGCCTCGCTCGGCGGCGAGCAGGACCAGATCTCGGTCACCGACTCGGTGAAGGCGCTGGCCGCCACCACGACCTCCATGACGGGCGAGATGCTCAACCAGGCCGGCCCGGCGCAGACCCTCACCGGTGCGCTGGACCAGTCGCAGATGTGACGACACGTCAGAAGTGCCGTACGGCCCGGCTGCTCCTCGCGGAGGCCGGGCCGTACGGCTGCCGGGCGCGGGTCAGATCGGCAGCGCGGTGAGCAGCGGGCCGGCCAGCGGGAGGTTCTTGGCCCCGCCGCCGGCGGACAGCGGCGCGGTGAGCGTGCCGGTGCCGACCGGGCCGAGCCCGTTGTCGGGGACCACCGCGACACCGTTGTTGAGCAGGTCGGCGGAGGAGTTGGCCCACGGGTCGAGCCGCAGGTCCTTGACCGGGGCGACCGCGTGGCCGAGCCCGGCGGTGGTGCCGCCGAGGGCCTGCTTGGCGTCGGTGGGCTGCAGGTGGGTGGTGGGCAGCGGGAGCCCGCCGAGCTGTTCGGTCTCGGCGTGCGCGGCCTGGGCAGTGGCGCCGCCGAGCAGCAGGGCGGTGCCGAGCGCGGCCAGCGCGCCGGTGGTGGTCCGGGACATCGGCCATTCCTTCGGGGGTGAGAGGGGCGGGTACGAGCACTGCCCCCCGGCCGGCGGCCGAGGGGCAGTATGCACGGGCTGGTGAGCGGCCGGGGCCGGTCAGTCGCAGTCCTCGACCGGCTCGTGGTGGTGGTGCTCGTGCTCGTGCTCGTGCTTGGCCGGCGGCTCCTGCTCGTGCTTGACCGGTGCCGCCACGTGCTCGGGCTCGTCGCCGGAGTCGGCGTTGACGCAGGTGTTGCCGAACGCCGGGTTCAGCAGGCCGATGATGTTGATCGAGTTGCCGCAGACGTTGACCGGGACGTGCACCGGGACCTGGATCTGGTTGCCGGAGAGCACGCCGGGGGAGTTGGCGGCGACGCCCTCGGCCTCGGCGGAGGCGTTGGCCAGGCCGGCCGAGCCGAGGACCAGGCCGGCGGCGGCGACGGACAGGACCGCGGCCTTCTTGAAGTTGCGCATGAGGGTTTGATCTCCTAGATCACAACGGGGAGTTGGTGCGCCGCGCCGAGCGGGCGCGGCGCGGCATCAGGCGGGTCAGCCGCCGTTGACGCAGGTGTTGCCGAAGGCCGGGTTCAGCAGCGCGATGATGTCGATGGTGTTGCCGCACAGGTTGATCGGGACGTGCACCGGGACCTGGATCTGGTTGCCGGAGAGCACGCCGGGGGAGTTGGCGGCGACGCCCTCGGCCTCGGAGGAGGCGTTGGCCAGGCCGGCCGAGCCGAGCATCAGACCGGTGGCGGCAACGGACAGGACCGCGGCCTTCTTGAAGTTGCGCATGACTTTCTCTTCCTCACGTTCTGCCCGACTGTGGAAGGTCGGGGTCGGGCGATCGCATCATCGCCCGCTGTTTTCGGGATCTGCCGGGAATGTCACTCACGCGGCCCATGACCCGCGTGTCGCCCGTGGTTTGGGCGGTCGGCGCTGCCGTCGACGCCGCGCGCCGGACTCCGCCGGCGTCAGCCGCCGTTGACGCAGGTGTTGCCGAAGGCCGGGTTCAGCGCGGCGATGACGTCGATCGTGTTGCCGCACAGGTTGATCGGGACGTGCACCGGGACCTGGATCTGGTTGCCGGACACGACGCCGGCCGAGCCGGCGGCGACACCCTCTGCGTCGCTGCTGGCCACGGCCGCACCGGCGGTGCCGAGCAGCAGGGTCGCGGCGGCGGCGGAGCCGAAGGCGCCGAAGGCGAGCTTGCGCATGGTGAAGTCTCATTTCTTGCGGGTGGATCGGGTTCGCCAGGAAGAACGAACCAGTAGGGCGGGGGAAACGGGCGAGTTCGCCGATCCTCCGAGCCGTTCACCCGAATGCTGTGATTACGCCGGACGGGTGATTGTCCGAAGAACGGCGCAACTGTTCCGGCGGGGTCTCGTTGGCTGAGTGCACGTCCCGTGTGCTTCCTTCCGGTAGCCCCGGCGCGGCAATTGGAAGATCTGATTTAAAGAGGAGACTCAAATGAGCATCAAGAAGGCTGCCGCGGTCGGCGCCGCTGTCGCGGGCATCGTCGCCGTCGGTGCGGGTTCCGCCATGGCGAGCAGCGAGGCCGAGGGCGTCGCCGCCAACTCCCCCGGTGTGGTGTCCGGCAACCAGATCCAGGTCCCGGTGCACGTCCCGGTCAACCTGTGCGGCAACTCGATCAACATCGTCGGCCTGCTGAACCCGGCGTTCGGCAACACCTGCATCAACGGCGGCTGACCGCAGCCGCTGGCAGATCGAGCCGCCGTCCGCACCGCATCAGCGGTACGGGCGGCGGCTCAACTGCGTTTTCCGGGCATCTTCCTGACGGCACGTCTCAGTGCTCCGGTCAGGTCGCGCCGCGAGTCTTGTTGTGTTACCTGTCAGTACCTAGCATGTGAGCCTGCCTCATGTTCGCCGGGTCCCGGCCCGGTTCCCCCATGCTCCGCGCCGCCCGGCACCCGCCGGGCGATCCCCCACCCCGCAAGGAGTCATGAGTGTCCAGGACACCCACGGTCCGCCGCAGGCCCCCGGCCCTGCTCGCCACCGCCGCGCTGCTGGCCGCCCTCGGCCTCGGCTCGGGCCTCGGCACCGCTGCCACCGCCCAGGCCGCCTCGCCCAGTGCGGGCAAGCCCGCCGCCATCGTCGCCCTCGGCGACAGCGCGATCTCCGGCGAGGGCGCCGGCACCGACACCAACGACGACTACGTCCCCGGCACGGACAGCCCCACCAACTACTGCCACCGCTCCACCAAGTCCGAGATCTTCGTGACCCAGCTCCCCGGCGTCACCCCGATCGACCTGGCCTGCTCCGGCGCGCAGACCGGCGACCTGGTCAGCGACCCCGAGCTGGCGAAGATCACCGGACCGGGCAGCGGCGACTTCGGCGAGGCCAAGCAGGACGTCCAACTGGCCGCCACCGCTGCCGACTACGACGTGAAGATGGTCGTCGTCACGATCGGCGCGAACGACGACTTCGAGTTCGCCAACATCATGATGTCCTGCCTGGCCCAGTACTTCCCGATCCCGCAGTCCCAGGGCTGCCGCGACACCATCGGCAACGCCGAGATCACCCGGCGCGCCGCCGGGGTCAAGCCCAAGGTGACGGCCGCGCTGACCAACATCCGCAACACCATGCGGAAGGCCGGCTACTCCGACGACTCCTACCAGCTCGTCTATCAGTCGTACTTCAACCCGATCACCCCCGACATCCGGCGCAACGACTACGTCGGCAAGGTCGCGGACGGCTGCCCGGCCTTCCCCGAGGACCTCGCCTGGGGCCACAACTGGGTCGTCCCCACGCTGAGCGACGCGCTGCGCGAGGCCGCCTCCGGCGTGCCGGGCGTGCGCTACCTCGACCAGCGGCGGGTCGCCTTCGGCCACGAGGTCTGCGCGGAGTGGACCAGCTCGCCGTACGAGTACACCAACGGCGACGTGATCGACCTGTCGGAGAGCACCCGCAACGGCTGCGACACCCCGATCTCCATCCCGGGCCTGTGCATGAACAACGTCCGCCAGTCGTACCACCTGCGGGTCGCCGGCTACTCCGCCGAGGCGGCCTGCCTGCGGCAGTTCTACCAGCAGTCCGGACTCGCCCAGGCGTTCTGCTCGCTCAACCAGCAGAACGGCACCTCGATCACCGGGCTCACTCCCGGCAAGCCGTTCCCGGACACCCCCGAGGACGGCGCCTGGTACCAGCTCACCAACCAGGCCAACGGCAAGGTGCTCGACCTGTCCGGCGGCGGCACCTACGGTGACTCCACCAACGGCCGCACCGCGATCACCTATCCGGCCACCGGCGGCCTGAACCAGTCCTTCGTGTTCGAGATCAAGGCCGGCGGCTCCTTCGAACTCGACTTCAGCGGCAACCGGAACATGTGCCTGGACGTCTCCGGGGCCTCCACCGCGCCCGGCGCCAAGATCCAGCAGTGGGGCTGCAACGGCGGCGGCAACCAGCACTGGCTCCTGCAGCCGGTCGGCGACGGCACCTACAAGCTCGCCGACTCCCAGGACGCCACCAAGCTGGCCACCGCCTCCGCCCAGACCGACGCCCAGGGCAACCAGCTGGTCCAGCTGGCCGCCGACAACGGCTCCGCCGCGCAGCACTGGCAGCTGACCAAGCTCGGCATCGTCTACCTGCACGGCTGACCCGCCGGCCTGACGGAGAGCCGCCCCTACGACCTCCGTCAGGCCGCACCCAGCCGGACGGCCGCACCCGGCGGCATCGGGTACGGCCGCTCCGGCGGCAGCAGCGCGGCGTCCCTGGTGGCGTGCAACTCCCGGGCCAGCGGCGTCAGATCCTCGATCCGCACCAGCCACTCCCCGGCGTAGCGCCGCAGCAGCTCCCCGCTCAGCCCCAACTGCAACGACCGGTGCGGCAACGGCCGGAGATCCAGATCCCGCTCCGGATCCCACTGCACCCGGGCCGGGCTGCGCCGCAGCGCCCGCTGCCACTCGGCCTTCGAGGCGTGCACCCCCGGCTTGTAGCCGCTCAGCACCGCCGCCTCCAGCGCGGCATCGAATCCCCGGCGGCTGATCACCACCCCGAGGATCCGCGACTGCCCTTCGGCGCGCGCCCAGTCGCTCCGGTACATCAGCCAGCGGAACGACGGCTTGATCCACGTCATCCGCTCCACCGAGAACGCCTCCGGCCACCGCCCGTCCGCGACCGCGGGGTCACCGATCTCGGGCCGGAACGCCTGGTACACCGTCACCGTCCCGTCGTCGTAACGGGCCCTGATCTGTCGCTTCGGCACCTCGTTCATCCGACCATCCTGTCGCACCCGGGCGCGAAGACCGGGGTGCCGGGGGTACCCCGGGGCGAAGCCGAGGGGGCGGAAGCGAGCGACAGGCGCAAGGCCCCCCGCCCGCCCCTGGTTCCTCGCCCTCCGTACTGGTCTAGTCCTGTCGTTGACAGCGGTGGCGGACCGGACCGACCATGTGAGCCGTCCCACAGTGCTCCGCCTGGAGGTTCACGTGCCCAGCCCCTCTGCAGTCGATTTCGTCGCCGCCGCCCACGCCGCCATTGACCGGGTCAGCAGCTCGCAGGCCGAGGAGGTGGCGAAGGCCGCCGAGCTGATCGCGGATGCGCTGGCCGCGGACGGCATCGTGCAGGCGTTCGGCACCGGTCACTCCGAGGCGTTCGCGATGGAGATCGCGGGGCGGGCCGGCGGGCTGGTGCCCAGCAACCGGATCGCGTTGCGCGACGTGGTGCTGTTCGGTGGGCGGCCGGTGGAGATCCTGTCCGGCTCCGAGCTGGAGCGGGGAACCGAATCGGCGGCGATGCTCTGGGAGTTGACCGCCCCGCACCCGGCCGACGTGTTCATTCTCGCGTCGAACTCCGGCGTCAACGGCTGCGTGGTCGAACTCGCCCGGCTGGCGAAGGAGAACGGTCACCCGCTGATCGTCGTCACCTCCGCCGAGCACACCGCCGGTGTCCGGCCCAAGCACCCGTCCGGCCTGCGGCTGCGTGACTACGCGGACGTGGTGCTGGACAACGGCGCGCCGTTCGGCGACGCCGTGCTGCCGATGGCGGGTGGCGGCCGGGCCTGCGGCATCTCCTCGATCACCGCCGCGCTGCTCGGCCAGCAGATCATCGCCGAGGTGATCCGCCGGGTGGAGGAGAGCGGTGGCGTCCCGCCCGTCTACCTGTCGGCGAACATCCCCGGCGGCGACGAGCACAACAACAGGCTCGAAGCGCTGTACGCCGGCCGCATCCGCCGCACCGCATGACGCCCCATCAGCAGGTCTCGGCGGGCGCGCCGCTGGTGCTCGGCCTCGACGTGGGCGGCACCAGCACCCGCGCGCTGGTCGCCACCCTGGACGGTCGGATCCTCGGCACCGCGCACGGCGCCGGGGGCAATCCGGTCGCGCACGGTGCGGAGGTCGCCGTCCGGGAGATCGGCGGCGCCGTCCGTGCCGCGCTGGCCGGGCTGGACCCGGCCGGGGTCGCGGCCGGGGTGATCGGCCTCGCGGGCGGCTCGCTCGCCCCGCCGGAGGTGCTGGCGCTCTGGCCCGCCACCGGACTGACCGTCACGCCGCGGCTGGTCGGCGACGCCGAACTCGCCCACGCGGCCGGGACGGCCGCCGCCGACGGCACCCTGTTGCTCAGCGGCACGGGCGCGATCGCCGCGGAGATCCGTGATCACGCGCTGCGCCGCACCGCCGACGGTCACGGCTGGCTGCTCGGCGATCGCGGCTCCGGTTTCTGGCTGGGGCGCGAGGCGGTCGCCGCCGCGCTCACCGCCGTGGACCGGGCGCTGCCGTTCGACGGTCCGTCACTTCGGCTGCCCGGCCTGGCCGGGGCGATCGCCGACGCGCTGGTCGGACCGGACGGCCTGGGGCGCGAGCCGCGTTCGGCGCTGATCGCCGCCGCCCATGCCGAGGCCCCGGCCCGGCTGGCCCGGTTCGCGCCGATCGTCCTCGATCACGCGGCGGCCGGCGATCCGGTCGCCCTCGCCCTGGTCGACCGTGCCGCCGACCATCTGATCGCCACCCTCGCGCTGGTCCGCGAGCCCGACTCCCCGCTGCCGCTGGTGCTGGCCGGCGGGCTGCTCGCCTCGCAGACGCCGCTGGTGGCGCACCTGCGCCCGCGCCTGGCCGCCCGCTGGCCGGACGCGGTCGTCTCCACCGCCCGCAACGGCGCCGGCGCCGCCGCCTGGCTGGCCGCCCGGGACCTGGGTCGCGGAACGGAGGAGCTCCACCGCCTGCTGACGGCGTGATCAGGCCCGCCGGGTCGGGGCGAGGTCAGTGACAGGTCATGGCCCCGGGCGCGACCCGGTCGGCCGGGGGCTTCGGCGGGACGCCCTGCCGGGGGTTCCGGTCCGGGGGTTCGTCGGTGCGGCGGCTCCGGGTCGGCCACCACAGGCGGCCGACCGGCCCGGTCGGCAGGGCGATCTCCGCCCACACCCACTTCCCGGTGCGCTTGCGGATCACCCCGTGGGCGAGCGCGAGTTCGGCGATCAGCAGGATGCCGCGGCCGGATTCGGAGTCCCGGTCGGGGCGGCCGGCCACCGGGACGGCGGGGGAGGCGTCGTAGACCTCTATGACGGCCCGGTGGTGCAGCGGGTCGGCGTGCACGCCGACGGTGACGACCGGGCCGGTGGCATGGCGGACGGCGTTGCCGAGCAGTTCCGAGGTGACCAGATCGACGGTCAGTTGGGTGTCCTCGTCCAGCGGGGCGCCGCCCCAGGCGGTGATCAGCGCGCGGACCCGGCGGCGTCCGGCGGCGACGGTGGCGGGCTCGCGGGGCAGTGAGAACCATCGACGGTGCACGGACATGGCGGGCTCCTCACGCGGGTTCGCTCGATGAGCGCTCCTGGAACGCCCGTCGAGCGGGAGACTCGGCAGCCGATATGAGGGTATGTCAGATTGCAGCATCTCTAGACAAGCTGAAATCTCTAGAGATGTCAATGCACTTGGGGGCGGGCCGTGCGTAGGATGTCTAGAGAAGGGAAGGAAACCCGCCGCCATGACCAGTCACCCCCGGGCCACCCGGCCCAAGTACCAGCGGATCGCCGAAGACCTCAAGCGCGACATCGACTCCGGCCGCTACCGACCCGGTGACCGGCTGCCGGGCGAGAACGACCTGATGGTGACGTACGGCGTGGCCCGGATGACGGCCCGCCAGGCGCTCGGCGTGCTGCAGACCGAGGGGATCGCGGAGGCCCGCAAGGGGGTGGGGGTCTTCGTCCGGGAGTTCCGGCCGATAAGGCGTCGCGGCATCCAGCGGCTGTCCGACCGGAACTGGGGCAGCGGCTTCTCGGTCTGGTCGACCGACATAGCGGCCCGCGACCTGACGGTGGACCAGCTGACCGTCGCCGAGCGCGAGGTCCCCGAGGAGATCGCCGCCGTCCTCGGGCTGAAGGCCGGTGAGTCGGCCTGCGTGCGCAGCCGCCGCTTCGTGCTGGACGGCAAGCCGGTGCTGCTCTCCGAGTCCTACCTGCCGGCCGCACTGGTGGCGGGCAGCCGGATCACCGATCCCGACACCGGCCCCGGCGGCACCTACGCCCGGCTCGCCGAGCTCGGCCACAAGCCGGTGCACTTCCAGGAGCACATCCGCTCCCGGATGCCCGCCGGCGACGAGGCCGAGCGCCTCGCCCTCGCCCCCGGCACACCGGTCTTCCTGGTGCACCGCACCGCCTTCGCCGAGGACGGCCAGGTGGTGGAGTTCAACGCGATGGTGCTCGACTCGTCCTCGTACATCCTCGAATACGACTTCGACGCCTGACCGTCCACAGCCGGTGGACGGCCGGTGGACAGTCGGGCGCACTTGTCCACAGGTCTGTGGACAAGTCCCGGCGCGCTATCCGCGGCTCCAGCGGAACTCGACCTCGGGGAAGCGCGGCGAGGGGCTGTCGAGCAGCCGTGCGGGCCGGTGCCGCAGGAAGTGGTCGAAGTAGGCCCGGGCGTAGCCGCGGGTGAGCTCGGTGGTCCGGTCCGGGGCGAGCGTGCCGAACAGCGCCGCGTACGCCTCGGCCGGCAGGTGCTGCGGCAGCCCGCCGGGGACCGCCGCGTGCGGGAGGTCGGTGAAGCTGAGGTGCCCGGCGCCGAGGAAGCGCAGCTGGCGGGCCCAGCCGCGCTGGTGGTCGCGCCAGCGCTGCCAGGTGTCGTGGTCGGCCGACGAGGTCAGCAGCAGGAACGGTCGGTCCAGGCCGAGTTCGGGCACCGGGGAGCCGAACAGGCCGCCGTCCAGGTCGAGCCCGGCGACGAACCGGTCGTCCTGACGGACCGCCTCGGCCGCCGTCGCCCCGCCCATCGAGTGGCCGAGCACACCGATCCGCCCGCCGTCCGCGCACGGCAGCCCGGGTCGGCGCGGCAGCTCCCGACGCTCCGTCAGTGCGGTGGCGACGAACCGCAGGTCGTCGACCCGGGCGGCGATCTCCTGGTGCTCGGTGGCGCCCCAGTCGGCCGGATCGTCGGCCAGCACGCTGCGCACCAGTCGGCCGTCGGGAAACTCCACCGCGGCGGCGTCGTACGTGTGGTCGACGGACGCGACCAGGTAGCCGTGGGCGGCGAGCTCCTCGGCCAGCGCGGTGCAGTTGCTCCGCCCGCCCTTGCGGCCGTGCCCCAGCAGCAGCAGGGGGAGGGCGCCGGGCGCGGCGGGCGCACCGTCGCGCGCCGTCGGGCGGACGGCGGCGAGGGTGCCGGGGTCCAGCTGCAGCAGTGTCTCGAACGCCGCCGCGACCCTCGGCGTGGTGTACGGCGCGCGGGCGTACTCGCCCCGGTCGAGCGCCGGGTACCAGAGCTGGACCATGAGTTCGCGCGGCCCCGGGGTCGGCGCGAACGGGTCCTGCCGGGCCCGGTCGACGAGGTGCAGGGCGACGGTGCCCACCGGCCGGTCGACGGTCGGCCTCGGCAGGTCGATCGACCGTACGGGCGCGGCCGAGGCCGACCGCGCGGAGAACGTGAGAGCGGCGGCTCCCGCCCCGGCCGCCACCAACAGTGATCGTCGCCCGATCATCGTCCACCCCCGGAGTTCGGCCCGACCTGATGGCCACTCACGGTAGAGGTCCGGATCATCGTCGACCAGAGGGCGTGCCCGGCGCCGGGCACGCCCCTCGCTGTCAGCTCTCGTACTCGGCGACCACGCTGGCCCGGGCCAGCGCGTGGAAGCCGAGGGTGCCGCCGATCGCCGCCGCCGAGGTGTCCGCGTCCAGGCCGATCGAGTCGACGCCCAGGGCGTGGACGGTGAAGACGTACCGGTGCGGGCCGTGGCCGGGCGGCGGGGCCGCACCGCCGAAGTCCCGGGTGCCGTAGTCGTTGCGGCCGTGCACCGCACCCGCCGGCAGGCCCGGGAACTCGCCGCTGCCCGCGCCGGACGCCAACTCGGTGACGGTCGCCGGGAGATCGAACAGCAGCCAGTGCCACCAACCGGAGCCGGTCGGCGCGTCCGGGTCGAAGCAGGTCACCGCGAAGCTCCGGGTCTCCGCCGGGAACCCGGACCAGCTGAGCTGCGGCGAGCGGTTCCCGGCCTGGTGGACCTGCTCGTCGTCCAGTCGGCCCCCGTCCGTCACGTCCTCGCTGACCAGTGTGAACGTCGGGACGGGGCGCAGGAAGGTGTGCGGCAGCGGCGGCCGGTCGGATGCGGTCATGGGTGTCCCCCCGGGGGTGGTGCGTCGATGGATGCCCCGCGACCCTGGTGGGGCGACGTCGGTTCGCCAAGATCCGTTCTGTGCAGGGCAGCTGACCACACCTTGGCTCGGCGGGCTGGTAATTCGCTTGCCTGACACCGGAATTGGTCGAGACCTTTGAGGGTTGCCTGCCGCCGTCGCCGAAGGAGTCCGCGCCGTGGACGGGATCTTCGCCCGGGAGTACCGGGCGGTCACCGCCTGCTTCACCGCCATCATGTTCCTGACCGGGTTCGCGGCCCTGGCCGTGGTGCCCACCCTGCCCACCGCCGCCGCGGATCTGCACGGAGTGGCGCTGTTCCCGCTGGTCGCCGGGTGCTTCGTGGCCGCCGGCCTGCTCGGCGGCGTCCTCGGCGGCACCTGGTCCGACCGCGCCGGGGCCCGCGACCCGCTCGCCGCCGGCCTGGTCCTCACCGTCCTCACCCTGCTGGTCTCCGCCACCAGCACCTCCATCCGGCAGCTCGCCGTCGGACGCTTCCTGGACGGTCTCGCCGCGGGCATGGCCGCCGTCGCCGTCAACGCGGCCATCGGCCAGGCCTACCCCGAACGGCTCCGGCCCCGGGTGCTCGCCCTGATGAGCGCCTGCTGGGTGATCCCCTCACTGGTCGGCCCGCCGATCGCCGGACTGGTCTCCGAGCTCTGGTCCTGGCGCGTCGTGTTCCACGGCCTGGCCGCACTGACCGCACTCCCCACCGTCCTGCTGGTCCCGGTCCTGCGCCGCCACGCGCTGCCGCGCAGTCTCGACGCACACCCGCCCCGGCCGCCGCTCTTGATCGCCGCCGTGGTCAGCGTCGGCGCCGCCCTCGGCCAGTACGGCGTGTCCGGCCGGGACGCCCAGCACCTGCTCTTCGTCGCCGCCGGCGCCGCCCTGCTGATCGCCTTCGCCCCGCGCCTGCTCCCCACCGGCACCTGGCGGGCCCTGCACGGCCTGCCCACCACGGTGCTGCTGCGCGGCCTCTCCTCGGGGACGTTCTTCACCCTGGAGGCGTACGTCCCCCTGCTGCTGATCACCGAGCGCCACGTCAACCCGGTGGTCAGCGGCTTCGCCTTCACCGGCGCGGCGATCGCCTGGGCGGACGGCTCCTGGGCGCAGGGCCGTCTCTGCCAGCACGCGCCGCGCCACCGGGTGGTCGCCCTCGGCGCCCTGGTGATGTCCGCCGCCGTCGCCCTCGCCGTCCTCGGCACCCTCCCCACCGTGCCCGCCCTCACCGCCGCCCCCGCGATGCCCGTCGCCGCCCTCGGCATGGGCCTGCTCTCCCCGGCCCTGACCGTCCTCTCCCTCACCCACAGCCCGCCCGGCCGCGAGGGCCACACCAGCAGCGCCATGCAGACCAACCAGAACCTCGGCCAGGTCGGCGTCCTCGCCCTCGCCTCCGCCGTCCTCAACACCTGCCTGGCCCTCGACACCACTCGACTCACCGGCTACGCCACGGCCTTCGCCCTGCTCACGGCCCCGGTGGCACTGCTCGTCGCACTGGCAGGGCGCGCGCGAGCATAGGCGCGAACCGTACCGGCGGCCGGGCGGGGCGACTCGGGCACGCGTGCCGACGGGTGCCGGAGCCGTGGATCGCCGCCACCCGCCGGATCGAGGCCACCCTGCTCGCCGCCTGCGTCCGCAGCGGCTTCCACCCCAGGGTCGAGTACGAGGTGGCCGGCTGGACGGCCAAACTCGGCCTGGTGGCAGCGGGGTTGGGCATCACCTTGATCCCGTCCCTGGCCGCCCGCGCCGCCCGCCCCGACCTCGCCCTGGTCCCCCTCCACCCGGACGACACCCCGATCCGCCACGTTCACACCGCCACCCGCCGAGGCCACCGCCCCGCTCCGGCGGTCACCGCTTTCCTCCCCCATCTGCACGCCGCAGCCACCGCCCCGCACCACTGACACCCCGAGAACCCGGACGCCCGGACGCCCGGCCGCGCCCTACCGTGGCGGGATGACGGGAAGACCTCGCCCATTCGCCTACGCCGGCCCGCCCGAGCTGCACGTCGGCGCCAGTGACCGCACGCTCGGCCGCCGCGTCCGCGCCCCGGCCGAACTGGACGGCTGGCTCGGCGAGTTGGCACCAGCCGAGCGCGCCGAACCGGTCACCTACGTGATCGACCTCGCCGGGACGCTGCGGCCGGCCCCGCGCCGCAGCGAACACGTCGCATGCGCCGGCGGGGCGGCGGTGTCGGCGGCCGGCGAGATCGGTTTCGCCCGGCAGGCCGACGGCCGGTGGGCGGTGTGCGAAGTCAGCAACCAGTCCACCGGCTACTGCCCGGACCTCGACTGCTGGTCGGCCGTCGCCACCGCCCTCGACCGAGCCGGACTGCCCCGCCCGGACGGATTCACCCACACGTGCGTCTTCCGCCGCTGCCCAGTGTGTGCACAGGTCAACCTGGTCAAGGACGACGACCTGACGTGCGCCGTCTGCGACAGCGCCCTGCCGGGGGAGTGGAACCTCGATGCAGGTGGGCGGTGAACGGGTCTCCCGAACGGGTGCGCGCCACCGCACCGTGTTGACGGTCGGTCAATTCGGCGGTGCCGGCCGAGCCCGGAGCGGGCTCAGGGCCAGACCAGGCAGTAGAGCTGGTGGCCGGCGTCGTGCAGGCGGTTGGCGAAGTCCTGCCACTCGTGCAGCATCTGGTAGATGACGAAGGCGTCCCGGGGGCCGCGGCGGTCGGGGACGGTGGACCAGATGAAGGCGGCGGCGCCGAGTTCGGTCTCGTCGGCCTTGCGGAGCGGTTCGACGACGGTGTGCGGTAGTTGGACGACCGCGTAGTCGGGGTGCAGGACCACCAGTTCGAGCGGCGGGACGTGGTGGAGCGGGACGCCCTGGATGCCCGTGAGGACCATCGCGCTCATCGTCTCGGGCTTGATCTTGGTGGAGAGGTGGCCGTTGCCGGAGCCGCTGGTCTCCATCAGGTCGCCGAGCCGGCCCAGCGCGCCGAGCTCCCCGGCGTCGAGGCCGAGGCCACCGGGGCCGAGGGCGGTGGGGACTCTGGCGGCGGTGGCGCGGTCCGGTGCGCCGAAGTACTTGTAGGTGACCCCCACTTTGTCTTCGCCCCTCCTTCCCCTGCCCGCTTCCCTGCCCCCGCCGGTCTCGGACGGCCTGCGGGTGCGCTCCGCGGCCTCGTCGAAACCGTCCTGCCTCTCGGACACTCGGACCATCCTCACCGGAACTCACCGGAATCGACAGACCCCCGCATGTCCGACTTTCCCTCCGGACATGCCCCTTACCCGTCTGCTGGCGTGCTACACGAGCGCGCGCTACTCGACCTTACCTTCGCCACAGCCAGTGAGGGGAGCAGCACACGGATCATCGTTCCAGATGATCGGGCCCGACATGCAGAACGCAAAGACACGATTTGAGACCATGTTCGGGTAAGAGAGGCTCCAGGCCACCCCGCGGACCCAACGGATGAGCGAGCAGATGAGCTACCCGTACGAAGCACCCCAGTCCCAGTCGCTGTTCGAGCGCGCCTTGGCGGTCACCCCCGGCGGCGTCAACTCGCCGGTGCGGGCCTTCCGCGCGGTCGGCGGCACGCCCCGTTTCATGGTGTCCGGCAGCGGCCCTTACCTGACCGACGCCGATGGCCGCGAGTACGTGGACCTGGTGTGTTCGTGGGGTCCGATGCTGCTCGGCCACTCGCACCCGGCGGTGATCGAGGCGGTGCAGCAGGCGGTCGCCCGCGGCACCTCGTTCGGCACGCCCGGCCAGGGCGAGGTCGAGCTCGGCGAGGAGATCGTCGCCCGGATCGCCCCGGTCGAGCAGGTCCGCCTGGTCTCCAGCGGCACCGAGGCGACCATGTCGGCGATCCGGCTGGCCCGCGGCTTCACGGGCCGCGCCAAGGTGGTCAAGTTCGCCGGGTGTTACCACGGTCACGTGGACGCGCTGCTGGCCGCCGCCGGTTCCGGCGTCGCCACCTTCGGCCTGCCGGACACCCCGGGCGTCACCGGCGCGCAGGCCGGCGACACCATCGTGCTGCCGTACAACGACCTGGACGCGGTGCGCGCCGCGTTCGCCGCGCACCCCGGCGAGATCGCCTGCGTGATCACCGAGGCCTCGCCCGGCAACATGGGCGTCGTCCCGCCGCTGCCCGGCTTCAACGGGGGCCTGGCCGCACTGTGCCGGGAGAACGGCGCGCTGTTCATCTCCGACGAGGTGATGACCGGCTTCCGCGTCTCCAAGGCCGGCTGGTACGGGCTGGAGGCCGCCCACGAGGGCTGGGCGCCGGACCTGCTGACGTTCGGCAAGGTGATGGGCGGCGGCTTCCCGGCCGCGGCGTTCGGCGGCCGCGCCGACGTGATGGCGCACCTCGCCCCGGCCGGCCCGGTCTACCAGGCGGGCACCCTGTCCGGTAACCCGATCGCCACCGCGGCCGGCCTGGCCCAGCTGCGCCACTGCACCGACGAGGTGTACGCCACCGTGGACGAGGTCGCCGCCGAGGTGTCCGGCCTGGTCACCGAGGCGCTCTCGAAGGAGGGCGTGGCGCACCGCCTGCAGACCGCGGGCAACATGTTCTCGGTCTTCTTCACCGACGAGCAGGTCACCAACTACGACGAGGCCCGCCGGCAGCAGGCGTTCCGCTTCAACGGCTTCTTCCACGCGATGCTGAGCCAGGGCGTCTACCTGCCGCCGTCGGCGTTCGAGTCCTGGTTCGTCTCGTCCGCGCACGACGCGCGCGCGATCGAGCGGATCGCCGCCGCCCTGCCCGCCGCGGCCCGCGCCGCCGCCGAGGCCACCGAGGAGTCGAAGTGACCGAGCGAAGCGAAGGAGCCGTCGAGCACGGCGAAGCGTCCGACGAGCGAGTCGAGGCGGGTGCATCGACCGGGAAGAAGGACATCACCGTCGTCCACGTGATGCGGCACGGTGAGGTGCACAACCCGGAGGGCGTGCTGTACGGCCGGCTGCCGGGCTATCACCTGTCCGAGCTGGGGCGGGAGATGGCCGAGCGGGTGGCCGACCACCTGAAGGACCGTGACATCACGCACGTGGTGGCCTCCCCGCTGGAGCGCGCCCAGGAGACCGCCGAGCCGATCGCCAAGGCGCACGGCCTGACCGTCGCGGCCGACCCGCGGCTGATCGAGGCGGAGAACATCTTCGAGGGCAAGACCTTCGGCGTCGGCGACGGCTCGCTGCGCAACCCGGCGTACTGGCGGTACCTGACCAACCCGTTCAAGCCGTCCTGGGGCGAGCCGTACATCGACCAGGTGGTGCGGATGATGGGCGCGATCGCCGCCGCCCGGGACGCCGCGCGCGGGCACGAGGCGGTGTGCGTCAGCCACCAGCTGCCGATCTGGATCCTGCGTTCGTTCGCCGAGCGCCGCCGGCTGTGGCACGACCCGCGCCGCCGGCAGTGCTCGCTGGCCTCGCTGACCAGCTTCACCTACGAGGGCGACCGGATCGTCTCGATCGGCTACCGCGAGCCGGCCCGCGACCTGCTGCCGGCCCACCTGGTGGGCAAGGGCAAGAAGGGCGACAAGCCGGTCGGGAAGAGCTTCGGGGCGTAGGCCGCACCGCCCCGGGGCGTGGCGCGCACCGCCTCGACGCGCGGCGCGCGCCCGCTCCGGGGCGTTGGTCACACCGGCGGCCCCGGGGTAAACCCGGCGGGCGGCGGAATGCCCGAATTAAGACGATCATAAGCGGAGTCTTCGCAGGTCACGGGGGGTCCGGCCGACAACGCCGGACCCCCCGAAAACGGGCCGAAGAGCCATGCGAAACTTTTCACATGTCTTGGACGCGCAGCCGCCGCACCCGCCTCACCGCCGCCCTCGGTGCGGCCACCGCCCTGGCCCTCGCCGGGTGTGGCAGCTCGGGCAGCGGGGGAGGCTCCGCGGGCTTCATCACCGGCAAGGGCGGCATCGCCACCGTTCCCGCCGGGCACCGGGTGGACGCCCCGGACATCAGCGGCACCGGGCTGGACGGCACCGGCGCGCTCAAGCTCTCCGACTACCGCGGCAAGGTGGTCGTCCTCAACGTCTGGGGCTCCTGGTGCAGCCCCTGCCGGGCCGAGGCCAAGGGCCTGCAGGCCAGCGCCGAGAAGTACGCCGACCAGGTGCAGTTCCTCGGCATCAACACCCGGGACACCGACCCCGCCAACGCGGTCGCGTTCGAGAAGAACTTCGGGGTGACCTACCCGAGCATCTACGACCCGGACGGCACCCAGATCCTCAAGTTCCCCAAGGGCAGCCTCCCCCCGCAGTCCATCCCGACCACCATCGTGATCGACAAGGACGGCAAGCTGGCCGCCCGCGCCATGCGCGCGATGTCCACCGAGGACCTCGACAAGATGATCGAGCCGGTCCTCGCGGAGTCCAAGTGAGCGCCGTCCTGGTCGCTGCCGAGGTCGGTTACAACGAAACCGTGGGCAGCGGCGCGCTGATGCTCGCGCTGCCGATCGCGCTGGCCGCCGGGCTGGTCTCGTTCTTCTCGCCGTGCGTGCTGCCACTGGTGCCCGGCTACCTCAGCTACGTCACCGGCTTCTCCGCCGCCGACCTGTCGGAAGCCCGCGGCACCCGCCGCGGGCGGATGCTGGCCGGCTCGCTGCTGTTCGTGCTCGGCTTCGGCGCGGTGTTCGTCTCCGGCGGCGCGCTGTTCGGCTCGTTCGGGCACACCCTGCAGGAGCACCAGCGGACCATCTCGATCGTGATGGGCTGCGTCACGGTGCTGATGGGCCTGGCCTTCATGGGCCTGCTGCCCGGCTTCACCATGCGCGAGCTGCGGACTCACCGCCGCCCCGCGGTCGGTCTGGCCGGGGCCCCGCTGCTCGGCCTGGTGTTCGGGATCGGCTGGACGCCGTGCATGGGCCCGACCCTGGCGGCGATCAACACGCTGGCCGTCAACGAGGGCAGCGCCGGGCGCGGCGCGCTGCTGATGGCCGTCTACTGCCTCGGCCTCGGCGTACCGTTCGTGCTGGCCGCCCTGGCGTTCCGCAAGGCGCTGGGCGCCTTCGGCTGGGTGAAGCGGCACTACCAGTGGGTGATGCGGATCGGCGGCGGCATGCTCGTCGCGGTCGGCCTGGCCCTGGTGACCGGGGCGTGGGACGCGCTGGTCAACCAGCTCCAGTACCTCACCGAGAACTTTTCGATCGGAATCTGACCCGTGAGCGACACCAAGACCAGCCCCCAGCCGGCCGACGCCGCGGACAGCCCCGGATCGTCGGACGGCTCCGACCGTACGGACAACCCCCTCCTGGCGGACGCCGAGGCCGTCGAGCGGCTCAGCACCGCGCCCGTGGAGAGCGACGGCCCCGTCGGCATGGGCGTCATCGGCTGGGCGCGCTGGGTCTGGCGGCAGCTGACCTCGATGCGGGTCGCCCTGCTGCTGCTCTTCCTGCTGTCGCTGGCGGCCATCCCGGGTTCGCTGATCCCGCAGGACGGCCCCGACCAGATGAAGGTCGCGACCTGGAAGAGCGCCCACAAGGGCATCACCCCGCTGTTCGAGCGGCTCGAACTGTTCAACGTCTACAGCTCGTTCTGGTTCTCGGCGATCTACATCCTGCTGTTCGTCTCGCTGGCCGGCTGCATCGTCCCGCGCACCTGGCAGTTCGTCGGCGTGCTGCGCGCGCAGCCCCCGGCGGCCCCGCGCAACCTGACCCGGATGCCGGTCTACGCGGCCTGGCACAGCGACGCCGACCCGGACGCGGTGCACGCCGCCGCCCACCGCCTGCTGAAGAAGCGCGGCTTCCGGGCCTCCGCCGACGGCGGCTCGATCGCGGCCGAGAAGGGCTACCTGCGCGAGGTCGGCAACCTGCTGTTCCACTTCTCGCTGTTCGCGCTGCTGATCGGCGTCGCCTGGGCCGGCCTGGCCTCCGGCACCGCCAGCAAGCTGGTGCTGGAGGGCCAGGGCTACTCCAACACCACCACCCAGATCGACGACTTCTACGGTTCGTACGGCTACACCGTCGACGACCTGGACGCCTTCGGCTTCAAGCTGGACGGCTTCACCGCGCGGTACCAGGAGAGCGGCCCGCAGGTCGGCACCGCCCGGCAGTTCACCGCGAACGTCCGCTACTGGGTCGGCGACGACGCGACCAAGCTGAAGAAGTCCACCATCGAGGTCAACCACCCGCTGGAGATCGGCGGGTCCAAGGTCTACCTGATCGGCCACGGCTACGCCCCGGTGGTGACGGTCAAGAACGCCAAGAACGAGATCGTCTACCGCGGCCCGACGCCGTTCCTGCCGCGCGACGCCAACATGACCTCGCCCGGCGTGATCAAGGTCAACGACTATGGCACCGACGCCAACGGCAACAAGACCCAGCTGGCCTTCCAGGGCTTCTTCCTGCCGACCGCGCCGGAGAACTTCGAGAAGACCGGCCCGCGGTCGGTGTTCCCCGCCGCCGCGGACCCGATGCTGGTGCTCACCGCCTACGCCGGCGACCTGCGCACCGACAGCGGCCTGCCGCAGAACGTGTACCAGCTGGACGACAAGGCGATGACCCAGCTGAAGGTCGGCGACGACATCGCCCGCGCCCGCCTCAAGGTCGGCGAGGGCTGGCAGCTGCCCGACGGCTACGGGACCATCACGTTCGACGGCTACCAGCAGTGGGCCACGTTCACCGTCTCGCACCGGCCCGGCAACTCCATCGCGCTGGCCGGCGCGGTCGCCGCGATCCTCGGCCTGATCGGCTCGCTGTTCGTCCAGCGCCGCCGGATCTGGGTCCGGGCCACCACCGGCCCCGACGGCCGCACCCTGGTCGAGATGGCCGGCCTGGGCCGCAGCGAGTCCACCCGCACCGCCGAGGAGCTCGCCGAGCTCGCCGTCGAGCTGCAGGGCGACGCCCCCGCCACCGACGAGGAACCGGCGCCCGCCGATCCCACCGGCAACGACGCTGACGACGACGCACCGACTGCGGCCGACTCCCCGGCCGCAGCCGCCCCCACCGCCCCGGAAACCAAGGAGTAGACGGTGCTGCTCGCGCAGGTCAACCATGAGTTGGCCGACATCTCCAACAAGCTGGTCTATTCGGCGATGGCCGTCTACACCCTGGCCATGTTCGCTCAGATGTTCGAGTGGACCTTCGGCGCCAAGGGCGGCGTCGCCGTCCGCTCCCGGCAGCAGGCCACCCTCGCGGACTCGGTCAGCGACTCGGCCGACGCGGCCAAGGGCGTCCGCAAGGTCAGCGTCACGGTGGCCTCGCAGGGCGGCGGCACCACCACCCTGACCCGCACCGCACTGGCCGACGCCGGTGCCACCACGGTGACCAGCGGCCGCGGCGACGAGGGCCCGGCCGACGGCCTCGGCCCGGCCGGCAGCAGCGAGAAGGCCGACATGGCCGGCCGGATCGCGGTCTCGATGACCGTGCTCGGCATGCTGCTGCACACCGGCGGCGTGATCACCCGCGGCCTGTCGGTGATGCGCTGGCCGTGGGGCAACATGTACGAGTTCTCCGTCGCGTTCGCGCTGATGATGGTCGGCTCGTACGTCGTGCTGCTGGCCACCAAGAAGAACGTGCGCTGGCTCGGCCTGCCCGTGGTGATCGCCGTCCTGCTGATCCTCGGCGTCGCCGTCAGCGTGCTGTACACGGAGTCCGAGCAGCTCGTCCCGGCGCTGCACTCCTACTGGCTGGGCATCCACGTCTCGACCGCGACGATCTGCGGCGGCGCGTTCTTCGCGGCGTTCGTCGCCACCGGCGCCTACCTGCTCAAGGACCGCTACGAGCACCGGCTCGCGGCCGGACTGACCGTCCGCGCGGCCAACCTGATGGACCGGCTGCCCGCCGCGAGCAGCCTGGACAAGCTGTCCTACCGGATCAACGCCCTGGTCTTCCCGCTGTGGACGTTCACCATCATCGCGGGCGCGATCTGGGCCGAGGCCGCCTGGGGCAAGTACTGGGAGTGGGACCCGAAGGAGACCTGGTCGTTCATCACCTGGGTCGCCTACGCCGCCTACCTGCACGCCCGGGCCACCGCCGGCTGGCGCGGCCGCAAGGCCGCCTACCTGGCCCTGCTCGCCTTCGCCTGCTGGCTGTTCAACTTCTACGGCGTCAACATCTTCGTCACCGGCAAGCACTCGTACGCCGGCATCTGACGCCCCGCCCCACCCACACCTGATTCACCCCCGAGATCCACAAAGCCGCGAGGAGGGCCGCACCATGGAGTGCGACGAGGTCATCATGACCGTCCGAATCACCGCAGCGGAACGTGCGCTGCTGCGACGGCTCGCCCAGGGCCACCACAGCGACGTCTCGGAGGTCGTCGCCGACGGCCTGCTGGACGTCCTGCCCACGCTGCACTGCCCGGCGGACGCCCACCGGCTGCTCGCCGCGCTCGCCACCCCGGCGCCCTGTGCGCTCACGGTGTGGCTGCCCACCGAGCTCGCCGACCTGCTCACCATCGCCACCGCGCGGATCGCCCACTCCACCGGCGTCCGCCTCGGCTCGTCCTGCATCATGCTCGGGGCCGCGGTGCGGCTCTGGCTGGCCCAGGACCCGCAGCGGCTGGCGGCCAACCTCATCACCATGCACGCCGGCCGCCCTGCGGCGCTGGCCGCGGCGTAGCAGCAGCAGAATAGGAAACCGAGGGCTCCGGAGGCACTGGCTCCGGAGCCCTCGGCGTTCGCGCGAATCCTCAGGACCTGCCCCGCAGGACGGGCCTTATGCGGCCTGCTGCCAGCTGACCGGGGAGAAGTACGCCGGGCGGCGCTCCATCCGGGACCAGGTGGCGATCGGCTCGACGACCTGTCCGGCGGCGGCGACCGACGCGGCCTGCGCGGCGCGGGCGGCCAGCACCGCGGTCAGGGCGGCGAGCTCCTCGGCGGACAGCGAGCCCCGGACGATGCGGACGAGAGGTTCGTTCATGATTCCTGTTTCTCCCCCAGGCTGGCGGCTGAACGGTGGCGGCGGGCTCGACGCACCGGTTACATCGGCGGGTTGCCGTGCTTGCGGCTCGGCAGGTCGGCGTGCTTGGTGCGGAGCATGGCCAGCGAGGAGGCCAGCACGGCGCGGGTCTCGGCCGGGTCGATGACGTCGTCGACGAGGCCGCGCTCGGCCGCGTAGTACGGGTGCATCAGCTCGCTCTTGTACTCCTTGATCTTCTGCGCGCGCATCGCCTCGGGGTCGTCGGCCCCGTTGATGTCACGGCGGAAGATCACGTTGGCGGCGCCCTCGGCCCCCATCACGGCGATCTCGTTGGTCGGCCAGGCGAAGGACAGGTCCGCGCCGATCGAGCGGGAGTCCATCACGATGTACGCGCCGCCGTACGCCTTGCGCAGGATCAGCTGGATCCGCGGCACGGTGGCGTTGCAGTACGCGTACAGCAGCTTCGCGCCGTGCCGGATGATGCCGTCGTGCTCCTGGTCCACGCCCGGCAGGAAGCCCGGCACGTCCAGCATGGTCACCAGCGGGATGTTGAACGCGTCGCACATCTGCACGAAGCGCGCGGACTTCTCGGACGCGTTGATGTCCAGCACGCCCGCCAGCGACTGCGGCTGGTTGGCGATGATGCCCACCACGTGGCCGTCCACCCGGGCCAGCGCGCAGATCACGTTGGTCGCCCAGCGCTCGTGGACCTCCAGGTACTCGCCGTGGTCGACGATCTCCTCGATCACCTTGCGCATGTCGTACGGGCGGTTGCCGTCCGCCGGGACGAGGTCCAGCAGCGAGTCGTTGCGGCGGTCCACCGGGTCGTCACTGGCCACCGTGGGCGGCATCTCGCGGTTGTTCTGCGGCAGCAGCGACAGCAGGTAGCGGACTTCCTCGATGCAGGACTGCTCGTCGTCGTAGACGAAGTGCGAGACACCCGAGACCGACGAGTGGACGTCGGCGCCGCCGAGGCCGTTCTGGGTGATCTTCTCGCCGGTGACGGCCTGCACCACGTCCGGGCCGGTGATGAACATCTGCGAGGTCTCGCGGACCATGAACACGAAGTCCGTCAGCGCCGGCGAGTACGCCGCGCCGCCCGCGCACGGGCCGAGCATCACCGAGATCTGCGGGATCACGCCCGAGGCCCGGGTGTTGCGCTGGAAGATGCCGCCGTAGCCGGCCAGCGCGGTGACGCCCTCCTGGATGCGGGCGCCCGCGCCGTCGTTCAGCGAGACCAGCGGCGCGCCGGCCGCGATGGCCATGTCCATGATCTTGTGGATCTTCTGCGCGTGGGCCTCGCCCAGCGCGCCGCCGAAGATCCGGAAGTCGTGGGCGTAGGTGAAGACCGTCCGGCCGTGCACGGTGCCCCAGCCGACGATCACGCCGTCGGTGTGCGGCTTCTTCGCCTCCAGGCCGAAGCCCTGGGCGCGGTGCCGGCGCAGCGGCTCGACCTCGTGGAAGGAGCCCTCGTCCAGCAGCAGCTCGATCCGCTCACGGGCGGTCAGCTTGCCCTTGGCGTGCTGGGCCTCGGTGGCCTTCTCGCTCGGACCCCGGCGGACCTGCTCGCGCAGCTCGTGAAGTTCGGCGACCCGGCTACGGGCATCGGCCGGAGCCTCGCCGCCGACCGGCGCATCGTGCAGGACCGTCATCTCGAACCTCTCCAGGGTCACGTGGGCCAGCGAACACCTCTTCTGTTACGACAGTACGAGCCACTGCGCCCGCGTTTCGGCGTCGATTCCGTACAAGGTCGGAAGCCGATCGCTGTAGAGGGCGCACAGAAGGGGGCGCACAGGCCTACTGCCGGGTCACCCCCGACGGGTGCCCGGGGGCACCCCCGGCGGGATCGCCAGGACCAGTGAATTGGCAGGTCAGCGGCAAGATGGCGGGCATGCGGAGGCCGCCGGAACGCGGCCCTCCGGAAGGGGCGCGCGAAGGCCGGCGGCCGACCGGAGCGGAACCGGGGAACGCTCGGGTCGTAGGGATCCGCCAAAAGACGGGATCAGCCCTTGGGAACGTCGTCCTCGGGGCGCTCGCCGCCCCGCCGCAGCTCCTCCTCGCGGCGGCGCAGGTCCGCCTCCCACTGCTTGAGCATGTCCTCGTGCTGCTGGTTGCCGCGCTTCAGCGAGGCCAGGAACTCCGGGTCGTCGTCCGGCGCGAGCGGCCGCGGCCGCTCGCGCTCCGGGAACCCGGCGGTCGGGCCGGACGGCCACGCCGCCCGCCGGCCGCGCGAACGGGCCCGGTCCTTTCCCGCCACCAGCCAGGCGATCGACCCGACCAGCGGGAACAGCAGCACGATGATCACCCACACCACCTTCGGCAGGTGGCGGATCTCGTCCTCCGGGGTGGTCAGGCAGTCGATGAACGCCCACACCCACAGGGCCAGCAGTGCCACCGTGGGGACGACTCGCAGAAGCACGCGCAGAACTCCGAACTATGTTCGAACAGGACCCTTGGCGGGCCCAGGTTAGCCCGTACCGGATACTGACAGGTATGGCATACGACGATCTCCGTTCCTTCCTCCGGGCCCTGGAACGCGACGGTGACCTGAAGCGGATCAAGGTGGAGGTCGACCCCCACTTGGAGGTCGGTGAGATCGTCGACCGGGTGCAGAAGGCCAAGGGCCCCGCGCTGCTCTTCGAGAACGTCAAGGGCTCGGCGATGCCGCTGGCCATGAACGTCTTCGGCACCGAGCGCCGGCTCTCCAAGGCCCTCGGCCTGAAGTCCCCCGACGACATCGCCGAGAAGATCGGCGGCCTGCTCAAGCCCGAGCTTCCGCACGGCTTCACCGGCTTCCGCGAGGCCTTCGGCAAGCTCGCCACGATGGCGCACGTCCCGCCGAAGAACGTGAAGTCCGGCGACGCGCCCGTGCACGAGGTGGTGCTCACCGGCGAGGACGTCGACCTGGAGCAGCTGCCCGCCCTGTTCACCTGGCCGCTGGACGGCGGCTCCTTCTTCAACCTCGGCCTGACCCACACCAAGGACCCCGACTCGGGCATCCGCAACCTCGGCCTGTACCGGCTGCAGCGGCACGACAAGCGCACCATCGGCATGCACTGGCAGATCCACAAGGACAGCCGCAACCATGCCGCGGTCGCCGCCAAGCGCGGCGAGAAGCTCCCCGTCGCGATCGCCTTCGGCTGCCCGCCCGCCGTCACCTACGCCGCCACCGCCCCGCTGCCCGGCGACATCGACGAGTACCTGTTCGCCGGCTTCGTGGCCGGCGAGCGGGTCCGGATGGTCGACTGCAAGACCGTCCCGCTGCAGGTCCCGGCGGACGCCGAGGTCGTCCTCGAAGGCTGGCTGGAGCCCGGCGAGATGCTCCCCGAGGGCCCGTTCGGCGACCACACCGGCTTCTACACGCCGCAGGAGCCGTTCCCCGCGCTCACCATCGACTGCGTCACCATGCGCCGCCGCCCGATCCTGCAGTCCATCGTGGTCGGCCGCCCGCCCACCGAGGACGGGCCGCTCGGCAAGTTCACCGAGCGCTTCTTCCTGCCGCTGCTCAAGGTGATCATCCCGGACATCGTCGACTACGACCTGCCCGAGGCCGGCGGCTTCCACAACTGCGTGATCGTCTCGATCGACAAGAAGTACCCCAAGCACGCGCAGAAGGTCATGCACGCCATCTGGGGCGCCCACATGATGTCGCTGACCAAGCTGATCATCGTGGTGGACGCCGACTGCGACGTCCACGACTACCAGGAAGTCGCCTGGCGGGCCCTCGGCAACGTCGACTACAGCCGCGACCTGTCCGTCGTCGAAGGCCCTGTCGACCACCTCGACCACGCCTCCTACCAGCAGTTCTGGGGCGGCAAGGCCGGCATCGACGCCACCCGCAAGCTCCCCGAGGAGGGCTACACCCGCGACGGCGGCTGGCCCGAGATGGTCGCCTCCGACCCGGAGACCGCCGCCCGGGTCACCCGCCGCTGGAAGGAGTACGGGCTGTGACCGCCGCCACCGCTCTCGAAGCCCCGAAGAGCAGGACCCGGGCCTTCCTGCGCCTGGTGATGATCGAGCACTCGATCTTCGCCCTGCCGTTCGCCTACATCGCCGCCCTCACCGCGATGTTCCTCGCCGACAAGTCCGTGCACTGGGGCGAACTGCTGCTGGTCACCGTCTGCATGGTCGGCCTGCGTACCTTCGCGATGGCCGCGAACCGGATCATCGACCGCGAGATCGACGCCCGGAACCCGCGCACCGCGGGCCGCGAACTCGTCACCGGCGCGGTCTCGCTGCGCACCGCGTACATCGGCTCCGCCGTCGCCCTGGTGGTCTTCCTCGGCTCCGCCGCCCTGCTCAACACCCTCTGCCTGGTGCTGGCCCCGGTCGCCGTGATCCCGATGGTGGTCTACCCCTACGGCAAGCGCTTCACCGACTTCCCGCAGGCCATCCTCGGCCTCGCCCAGGCCATCGGCCCCGTCGGCGCCTGGCTCGCCGTCACCGGCACCTGGTCCTGGGAGGCCGCCGTCCTCGGCCTCGCCGTCGGCATCTGGATCGGCGGCTTCGACCTCATCTACGCCTGCCAGGACGTCGCCGCCGACCGCGGCATGGGCGTCCGCTCCGTCCCCGCGAGGTTCGGCATCCCCGCCGCGATCCACGGCGCCCGCGTCTGCCACGCCCTCACCACCGCCCTCCTCGTCTGGTACGCCGTCCTCACCCACGCCGGCGCCTTCTTCTGGTGCGGCCTCGCCGTGGTCGCCGGCGCCTTCGTCTACGAGCACACCATCGTCAAGCCCCACGACCTCTCCCGCCTCAACCGGGCCTTCTTCTCCACCAACGGCTTCGTGGGCATCTCGCTGTTCGCGTTCGCGCTGATCGACCTGATCGCGCGAGGGCTTGTGGCGTAAGGGAGTGCAACCAGAGGGGCGCTGGGGTATCCCCAGCGCCCCTCGGTGGTGCATCGCCCGCAAAACCGTTGGCCCGGTCCGAGGTCCCGTCCCTAGGCTGGCCGTATGCGCGTGCACTACCCCCGGACGCCGCACCTCCCGTGGTCGCCCGGTGCGACGGCGGACGACGTCCGCAGCGGTGATCTCTCCGGCCTCGCCCACCGCGAGGTGGTTCTCACCGAGAAGCTCGACGGCGAGAACACCACCCTCTACCCGGACGGCCTGCACGCGCGTTCCCTCGACTCCGCGCACCACCCCTCCCGGACGTGGGTGAAGGCGCTCCAGAGCCGTCTCGGCCCGCGGATTCCCCAGGGCTGGCGGATCTGCGGCGAGAACCTGTTCGCCCGCCATTCGCTCCCGTACAGCGGGCTCGACAGCTGGTTCTACGGCTTCTCGGTGTGGACCGCCGACGACCACTGCCTCGACTGGGACGCCACCGTCCGTTTCCTGCGCCGTCTCGGTGTCCCGACGCCCCGCGTGCTGTGGCGAGGCCGGTACGACGAGCGCGCGATCCGGGCGTTGAAGCTCGACCTGGACCGTCAGGAGGGCTACGTCGTCCGTACGGTCGAGGGCTTCCCGAGGGCGGAGTTCGGCAGCCGGGTGGCCAAGTGGGTCCGCCCGCAGCACGTCCGGACCAGCACCCACTGGATGCACGCGGCCGTGGTCGAGAACGGTCTCGGCCCGAACGCCCCGCTCTGGCAAGTCCGTTCGGGCGGCACGCCGGATCGCGCCGCGCTCGCGGAGGCCCTGCGCCTGCCCGAACTCCCGCCGCTGGACGAGATGTCCGCCCGCCTGGACGAACTCGGCCGCACCGGCGACGCCCGGCTGAACGGCATCCTCGCCGCCGCCCTGTCGACCGCCCGCCGCGAGGACGTGCTGCCGCGGCTCGCGCCGACGCTGGGCCTGCCGCAGGCCCGCCGGGTGGCCGACCTGGTCGGGCTGCACCCGCAGCTCGGCCGGCCGTACCCGGACGAGGACCGTCGTGCGGGCCTGGTCCGGCTGACGGCGGCCGCCGATCTGGGGGTGCTGCACGCCGTTGCCACGACCGTCGCGGGGACGGCGGAGGAGCGTGAGCAGGTCGCCTGGTCGGCGCTGCACGCGGAGGACGCGGGGCTGCTGGGGCCCGATCCGCTGGCGGGCCTGCGGGCGGGGTTGAGCGAGGCGCTGGAGGGTTTCGGTCCGGACGTCCGGGACAGGTGCTGGGCGCAGGCCCGGGAGGCGTTCGCGGCGGGCCGGATCGCCACCGCGGAGGAAGCCGTCGCGGCGACCTGGGCGTGGCGGGACGGCCGGTTCCCGCGGCTGGTGCACCTGTGCGGCCCGGCGGGCAGCGGCAAGTCGACGTTCGCGGCGACCCTGCCCGGTACCCGGATCGCGCTGGACGACCTGCGGACGGCCCGCGGCTCGCGCAGCGACCAGCGCGACAACGGCGAGGTGCTGCGCGAGGGTCTGGCCGCGCTGGAGGCGGCCCTCGGCGAGGGCGGCGCCGCCGTGTGGGACGCCACCTCGCTGAACCGCCATCAGCGTTCCCACGTGCAGGCGATCGCCCGGCGTCGGGACGCGCTGCTGACCCAGGTGGTGCTGGTGGTCGACGAGGCCGAACTGGCCCGCCGCAACGCGGTCCGGGCGCACCCCGTCCCGGCCGAGGTGCTGACGGCGCAGCTGCACCGCTGGAGCCCGCCGTACCCGGGGCAGGCGCACCGCACCTGGTACGTGGGCGCGGGCGGCGCGGTGGAGGACACGGCGGGCGCCCTGGACGGCGAGGAGGACTGACATGCGTCCCATCGAGCAGATCTGCCAACGCATCCGCTGGGACGACCGGTTCGACCCGGCCCGGTTCACGCTGGGCGTCCGGCAGCGCGACGACCGCACCAAGCTGGTCCCGCTGGAGACGTTCACCGCCGCCGGGGACGTGCCCTGGCACCGGGTGCGGCACGTCGAGGCCGACGGCCGGGTGGTGTGGGACCGCGACACCGGCGTCGACCTGCTCGACACCACCACCGCGGGGCGGCGCACCGCCCCGCGCGTGCTGCCCGCGCCGTTCTTCACCCCGAGCACCCCGCACGCCTGGCACCGGGAGCGCGGCTGGCGGGCCGCGGAGGGCCGACCCGGCGTTCCCGTCGGGCAGCTGCGGGTGGTCACCTGGAACACCCTGTGGGACCGCTACGACCCGGAGCTGATCCACACCGCCCGCCGCCGTCCGCTGCTGCTCGCCGAGCTGGAAGCCGCCGACGCCGACCTGATCGCCCTGCAGGAGGTCGAACCGGCGCTGGTGAAGCTCCTGTTGGCGCAGGAGTGGGTCCGGCGCGGCTACACCCTGGGCGCGGACCCGTTCGGCCGGGAGATCGACGACCACGGGCTGCTGCTGCTCAGCCGACTGCCCGTGCTGGAGGCCGGCCGGCACGCCCTCGGCCCGCACAAGGCCGTCACCGCGATCACCGTGCCCACCGGGGACGGGCCGCTCACCGTCGCCGCCGTCCACCTCAGCAGCGACCACTCGCCCGACGGCGCCGTCCGTCGGAGCGCCGAACTCGCGCTGCTCGCCGAGGGGTTCGCCGCCGTCGAGGGCGACCTGCTGGTGCTCGGCGACTTCAACGACAGCAGCTCGACGCCCGCCGCCGCCCTCGACCTGAACGACACCTGGACCGAGGTGCACGGCCCCGAGGACGGCACCCCCACCTTCGACCCGGTCGCCAACCCGCTCGCCGCCGTCTCCTCCCTCACCGGCCGGGCCGGCCGCCTCGACCGCGTCCTGCTCCGTCCCGGCCGGGCCCGCGCCGGAGCCGCCCGCCTGCTCGGCCGGCTCCCCGACCGGGAGGGCCTGTTCGCCTCCGACCACTACGGGCTCGCGGTCGACCTGGACTTCACCCCCGCTCCCGCCGAGGGCCGGCTCGACGCCCCGCCCACCGCCCGCACGGCCGTCGCCTGGCTGCCGCCCGAGCAGCTGCGGCCCCCGATTCAGCGCCTGCGCGCGGAGCACGACCCGCAGCTCGACCGCTGGCCGCCGCATGTCAACCTGCTGTACGGCTTCGTCGCCGAGCACGAGTGGGACGCCGCGCTGCCGCTGCTGGCCGAGGCCGCCGCCGAAGTCCCGCCGTTCACGGCCACGTTGGCGGGCGTGCGGACGTTCGCCCGGCGGACCGGCCACACCCTCTGGCTCGACCCGGCCGCCGACGGCCCCGCCCCGTGGGCCGCCCTGCGGCACGCCCTGGAACGCCGCTTCCCGCAGTGCCGCGCCCACGCCGACGGGTACCACCCGCACCTGACGCTCGGCCGGTCCGACGATCCCCGCCGGGCCGTCGCCGACTGCACCGCCGCGCTCGGCCCGATGACCGCCCCCGTCGGCGAACTGGTCGTGCTGTCCCGGCGCGGCGACGGCCCGATGCTCCCGCGCGCCACCGTCGCCCTCGGCACCGGCGAACTCCGGTCCGCTCCCGAGCCGGTGACCGCCGCTCCGGTCGAACCTCCGGTACCCATAGGTGAGTTGACGGAACGGATCGCGGCCGTGCTGCCCGGCGAGGTCCACCCGGTGGGCTCCCGCCGGCTCGGCTGCGCACTGCCCGGCGCCGACCTGGACCTGGTCGCCGTGCTGCCTGGCGCCGTCGAACCCGACCTGCTGGCCGCCGAGTTGGCCGCCGCACTGCCGGACGCCCGGAACGTCCGCGAGGTGCGCGGCGCGCGGGTACCGGGGCTCCGGCTGGACGTCGACGGGCTGGCCGTCGACCTGGTGCTGGCCCCGGCCGACGGGCCCGCCGAGGACTTCGCGGTCGCGTACAGCGCCGTCACCGACGCCGAGGCGGTGCTCGCCGCCGTCGGCGACCGCCACCGGGCGTTCGCCGCGCTGGCCCGCCGGGTCAAGGCCTGGACCCGGGCGCGCGGCCTGGACGGCGCGCCGTTCGGCCAACTCCCGTCCCTGGCCTGGACGGTGCTCGTCGCACGGACCGTCCGGGAGACCGCCTCGGACGACCCGGCCGAACTGTTCCGCCGCTTCACCGGGACTTGGGCCGCCTGGGACTGGCGGCAGCCCGTCACCCTGCTCGGCGGGCCGGCCGCCCCGCACCCCGACCCGGTGACGGTGCTGACCCCGACCGCCCCGGTCCGCAGCTGCACTGCCCAGGTCGGCGCCGGCGCCCGCGACCTGCTCGCCGAGGAGCTCTACCGCGCCTGGGAGCTCGGCCCCGACCGCCCCGAGCTGCTCGCCCCGCCCCCGCTGCACCGCCGCCACGCCGCCTGGCTGGTGCTGACCGCCGACCCCGAACGGCTCGGACCGGTCAAGGGCCGCCTGCGCGCCCTGCTCACCGCCCTCGAACCCGCCCCCGGCGTGCACGCCTGGCCGCACCTGCTGCCGGGCCACCGCCTCGCCGTCGGCCTGGGCCCGCAGCCGCCCGACCGCGAGACCCTCGACCGGATCACCGCCGCCTGGCTGCCCGGCATGCCGGGCGTCACCGCCACCCGCCTGCCGGGCGGCGAACTCGACCCGGCCGGGTGATCCGGTGGCCCGCCGCCGGGCACCCGGATGCGCCATGCTGGAACGAGGGACTCGACCAGATTCGGACGGGGAGCACGATGATCGGCACACTGCAGTGCGTAGTGCTGGACTGCCACTACCCGGCGGGCCTGGCCCACTTCTACGCCGCCCTGCTCGGCGGCGAGGTCGACCGGCCCGACCCGCGCTGGTCGCTGGACGAGGAGTGGTCCACCGTCCACCTGCCCGGCGGCCAGGTGCTCGGTTTCCAGCGTGTCGAGGACTACCGCCCGCCGATCTGGCCCGACCCGGCGCACCCGCAGCAGCTCCACCTGGACATCGAGGTCGAGGACATCTCCGCCGTCGAGCAGCGGGTGGTCGAACTCGGCGCCGAGGTCAAGGACCGCGAGGCCGGCTGGACGGTGTTCGTCGACCCGGCCGGGCACCCGTTCTGCCTGATCCCGCGCCGCGCCGCCTGACGCTCAGGCCAGCGTCAGCACGTCCCCGACCCGCAGTCGGCCGGGCCGGGAGACGGACGCCAGTGCACCGAGCTCGCAGTCCCGCTCGTGCGCGACGGTCTTCAGGATCTCCGGCGCGTGCGGCAGCCCGGGCTGCGCCGCCCCGACCATCGCGCACCGCACACTGGCCCGGACGAACGCCAGCCGCACCCCACCCTTCACCCGGCCCTCCCGGCCGTACCAGGCGTCCTCGGTGAACGGGGGAGTCCCGGGCGGGGTCCGCAGCAGCACGTTGGGCCGGAACCGGCGCTCGTCCACCACCGCGGACGGCACCGCCGCGGCGACCCAGTCCAGCGTGGCGGTGGTCAGCACGCTCACCGGCAGCTCGTCGAAGTGCGACACCGCGTCCTCGCGGGCCAGCCCGACGTCCTCCTGCTCCAGGTACGCGCGCAGGAAGGCGTCCGGGTCCGGCACCGGCATCCCCAGTGGGTCGAACAGCTCCGGGCCGTCGATCCTGCTGCCGAGCCGGGAGCTGAGCCGCAACAGGCCGTCCATCCGCCGGAACCGGCGGGTGTTCTTCCCCGACCCGAACCTCCCGGCGCCGTCACGTACCGCGTACAGCCGGTCGCCGACCAGGCCGCGGTCGTCCACCTCGACGGAGTCGAGCAACTCGCCGCCCGTGGACTTCACGGGGTAGCGCCACAAGCGCTCGACCACACCGACGATCTGAGGCATGGCGGGAGCCTATCGGGGCCCCGCCCCGGTGGTCTAGACCAAGTCGCGGGCGGGGGCGGCCCGTTGGCCGCCCGTCAGCCGATTCGCGCCACCGCCCGCACCGGCGCCCCGTCCGCCGCCGTCAACCGCAGCGGGAACAGCGACACCTCCACCGGCACCCCGGCCGCCTGCGCCTCCAGCAGCGGCGACAGATCCGTCAGGTTCTCCGCGATCACCCCACCGCCCTCCGGCCCCAGCAGCACCCGGTGCGCCGCCAACGTCGGGAGCTCCGGCGCCGGATCGTGCTCGTCCGCCAACTCCGCCAACAGGCTGGCCACTTCGGGATCGGACGGCCCCGGATCGGGCGTCGGATCCACCGACAGCGCATCCACCCCGACGGTGCGCACGCCCGCCGCGACGATGGCTGCCGCGGCCTCCTCCGACAGGTACGGATGCGCGAAGTACCGGTCCGTCCCCCAGTACCTGGGCCACCCCGTCGCCAGCAGCAGCACCGTCCCCGGCCCCGACACCGCGAGCGCCTCCGCCAGATGCCCCGCCGTCACCTCCCCGAGCGCCGGCAGCCCCCGCAGATCCACCACCACCGCGGGCCCGGTGAACAACTCCAACGGCAGCCCGTCCAGCGTCGGCCACCGCACGTCCAGGTGATACGGCGCGTCCACATGCGTCCCCGTCTGCGACCCCAGATGCACCGCCAGCACATTCACCCCCTCCACCTCGGCCGTCAGCGCCGCCCGCAACTCCACCCCGGGATCCCCGGGATACACCGGCATCCCGGACACCACCGGATGCGTCAGATCCACCAACTCCACAGCCATGCAGACCATTCTGGTCTTGAGCGGCGAGCGGGTGCGAAGACAGGGGCGCGGGGAACTGCGCGAAGGGGGAACGCAACGCATGACAATGTCTCCATGAGCACCCCCCGTCGCCCCTGGGTCGTCGGCGTCTCCGGCGCCAGCGGCACCCCCTACGCCGCGTCCGTGATCCGCGCGCTGCTGGACGCCGACGAGTCCGTCGATCTGGTGGTGAGTCGGGCCGCCCGGCTGACCATTCTGGACGAGACCGGCATCTCGTTCCGGGACGCGCACTGGAAGGCCGATCTCGCGCAGTGGCTGGGCCGGGAGGAGAAGGAGCTGGACGACGTCCGGTACTGGCCCGCAGGGGATTTCGCGGCGGGCCCGTCCTCCGGCTCGTACCCGGCGAAGGGGATGCTGGTCGTCCCGGCCACCACCGGCGCCGCGGCCGGCATCGCGCTGGGGCTGTCCAAGGACCTGCTCCAGCGCACCGCCTCGGTGACGCTCAAGGAGCGCCGCCCGCTGGTGCTGTGCCTGCGCGAGACGCCGCTCACCGGCGTCACCCTGCAGCACCTGGTGGCCCTGGACGCGCAGGGTGCGGTGGTGCTGCCGGCCTCGCCGGGGTTCTACGCGGGGGGCTCGACGGCCCAGGAGCTGGTGGATTTCGTGGCAGGCCGGGTGCTGGACGCGGTGGGGGTGTCGCACCGGTTGTACCGGCGCTGGTCGGGCAGCCTCGGCGAGGCGGGGAGCACTCCCGGAAGCACCCCGGAAACCCGGTCGCGCCGGGGCGAGTGAGCGGCCTCGCCAGGGGAGAGTATGTTCTCTGGGATACCCCGGTCGATCGGCGCTCGGCGCCTTGGATTCCAGAAAATGATCTTGATTCTGGAAAGGTTCGGAAGGACGCGGCAGGCAATGGACTCTGTGGACAGGCAGCTCATCCAGGCACTTCGTGAGAACGGCCGTGCCTCGTATGCCGAGCTGGGCCGTCTGGTGGGCCTCTCCGGGCCGAGCGTCACGGACCGGATCAACCGTCTTGAGCAGGCGGGCGTGATCACCGGGTACCGGGCGACGGTCAACCCGGCCACCCTGGGCTACGGGGTGACGGCGCTGATCGGTCTTCAGCTGACCGACGCCGCCGACCACGACGACGTCTCGCACCGGCTGAAGGACCTCCCGGAGGTGGAGGACTGCTGGTTCATCGCGGGCGACGACTCGTACATGCTGAAGGTCCGGGTGCCGGACGTGGAGGGCCTGGAGTCGGTGGTCAAGCGGCTGTCCGGCACCAAGGGCGTGGCGCGCACCCGGACCACAGTGGTGCTCTCCACCAAGTGGGAGAACCGGGTCAGCGAATTGCCGCTGCACCTCGCCGAGTAGCGCAATAGGGTCGTCGTCCCACGAACCGTCAACTGCTGAGGATGGCCCCGGATGTCCCTGGTCGACCTGGAAGACCTGCGCGCCGCTCAACGTCGGATCGCCGGCACGGCGGTCCGCACCCCGCTGCTGCCCTGCCCGTGGGCGGAGCAGCCGGACGGGCGCCGGCTGTGGCTGAAGCCGGAGAGCCTCCAGCCGACCGGGGCGTTCAAGGTCCGCGGCGCGTTCAACCGGCTGGCGGCGCTCAGCGCGGAGGAGCGCTCCCGGGGCGTGGTGGCGCAGTCCAGCGGCAACCACGCCCAGGCGGTGGCGTACGCGGCGCAGCGGCTCGGCATCAAGGCGGTCATCGTGATGCCGGACACCTCACCCGCGGTGAAGATCGAGAACACCCGCTCGTTCGGCGCCGAGGTGCTGGTCGTCCCGGCCGAGCAGCGCGACACGCTCCCGCCGGAGCTGGTCGCCGCGCACGGCTACGTGTGGGTGCCGCCGTACGACGACCCGTACATCGTGGCGGGCCAGGGCACGGTCGGCCTGGAGATCGCCGAGGACGCCCCGGACGACCTGGACACCGTGCTGGTGCCGGTCTCCGGCGGCGGCCTGATCTCCGGCACGGCCGCGGCGCTGAAGCTGACCTGCCCGGGCGTGCGGGTGATAGGCGTGGAGCCGGAGCTCGCGGCGGACGCGCAGGAGAGCCTGCGCAAGGGCGTCCGCACCGCCTGGCCGATGGCCGACACCTACCGCACCGTCGCGGACGGCCTGCGCACCCCGGTGGTGGGCGTCCTCCCGTTCGAGCACCTCACCGCGTACGTGGACGACATCGTCACCGTCTCCGAGCAGGAGATCAGGGACACCGTCGCCCTGCTGGCCCGCCGCGGCCGGCTGGTCGCCGAGCCGTCCGGCGCGGTCGCCCCGGCCGCGTACTTCCACCGCGCCGAGGAGCTCGGCGGCCGCGTCTTCGCGGCCGTGGTCAGCGGCGGGAACCTGGACCCCGCCCTGCTGGCCGAACTGCTGGCGGCCTAGGCGTAGTCTCGACTGGCAACGAATCGAAGGACCGAGGAGGCGGAGCGCCGCATGGACGCAGGGCTCAAGCGCGAGCTGGAGGCGAAGGTCTACGCCGGTGAGCGGCTGACCCGCGAGGACGGGATCGCGCTCTACGAGAGCGACGACCTGGCCTGGCTGGGCGGCCTGGCCCACCACGTGCGGACGCAGAAGAACGGCGACGTCGTCCACTTCAACGTCAACCGCCACCTCAACATGACCAACGTGTGCAGCGCCTCCTGCGCGTACTGCTCGTTCCAGCGCAAGCCGGGCGAGAAGGACGCGTACACGATGCGCATCGAGGAAGCCGTCCGGCTCGCCAAGGCGATGGAGTCGGAGTCCCTCACCGAGCTGCACATCGTCAACGGCCTGCACCCGACCCTGCCGTGGCGCTACTACCCGCGCTCGCTGAAGGAGCTGAAGGCCGCGCTGCCGAACGTCTCGCTGAAGGCGTTCACCGCGACCGAGATCCACTGGTTCGAGCGGATCAGCGGCCTGACGGCGAGCGAGATCCTGGACGAGCTGATCGAGGCCGGCCTGGAGTCGCTGACCGGCGGCGGCGCGGAGATCTTCGACTGGGAGGTCCGCCAGCACATCGTCGACCACGACACCCACTGGGAGGACTGGTCGCGGATCCACCGCCTGGCGCACGAGAAGGGCCTCAAGACCCCGGCCACCATGCTGTACGGCCACATCGAGGAGCCCCGCCACCGGGTCGACCACGTGCTGCGGCTGCGTGAGCTGCAGGACGAGACCGGCGGTTTCCAGGTCTTCATCCCGCTGCGCTACCAGCACGACTTCCACGACTCGAAGGACGGCAAGGTCCGCAACCGCCTGATGGACCGCACCGAGATGGCCACCGGCGCCGAGGCGCTGAAGACCTTCGCGGTGTCCCGTCTGCTGTTCGACAACGTCCCGCACGTCAAGGTGTTCTGGGTGATGCACGGCGTCACCACCGCGCAGCTGGCGCTCAGCCACGGCGCGGACGACATGGACGGCTCGGTGGTCGAGTACAAGATCACCCACGACGCGGACAACTTCGGCACCCCGAACAAGCTGGGCCGCGACGACCTGCTCGGCCTGATCCGGGACGCCGGCTTCCGCCCGGTCGAGCGCAACACCCGCTACGAGATCATCCGGGAGTACGACGGCCCGGACCTGCAGCGCCGGGAGACCCCGCAGGCCATGCGCCTCTGACTCCCGCTCGCACGTACGACTGCGCCCGGCGGCCGGTTTCCGGCCACCGGGCGCAGTCGTTCCGCAAGGGGCGCGCGGGACGGTTCTGCACTACCCGGTATGCCCCTCACCACCGGGAATGCGTTTCCACGCGCGTATGCTCACAGGCTCATCACACAGCCCGGGTTCCACCGCCTCCCCCGGGTCTGGGAGGATCGACGACATGTCCGGTTCCCATCGCGCCGCCTCGCACCGCCGCTCGGCCCCCGCGCCGGCCTCCCGGAGCGAGGCCGAGCAGACCCAGGGCCGAGCCGCGAGCCGCCGCCGCAAGCCGAAGCCGCGCCGGGCCGCCAAGCTCACCGTCGGCACCGCGACCCTGCTGGCCCTGACGGCCGGCTGGTTCACCGTCGGCCCCGGCCGGGACTTCCAGGGCGAGACCGCCAGCGCCGCCCCGGACCGCGAGCCCGAGGTAGCCCCGATGAAGGCGGCCGACGCCCACACCGGGGCCCCGGCCGCCGACCGCTCCACCCGCGACAGGATCACGGCGATCCCGGGGCTGGGCGCCTCCTGGACGGCGAAGATCCCCGCCGAGACCCGTCAGGTGCTGGTCGCCAGCGGCAAGGGCAAGGACTCCTCGGACAACACCGTCACGCTGTGGACCCGCGGCGACGACGGCGGCTGGCAGGCCGGCCAGAGCTGGCCCGCCCACAACGCCTACAAGGGCTGGACCGCCGACCACCGCTCCGGCGACCTGCGCAGCCCGATCGGCCTGTTCTCGCTCACCGACGCCGGCGGCCGCAAGGCCGACCCCGGCTCCAAGCTGCCGTACGACGAGAACGCCAAGTTCGTGATGGGCGGGCGCGGCTTCAACAACGAGCCGCTGGCCGGCTCCTTCGACTACGTGGTCGCGATCAACTACAACCGGGTGGTCGGCTCCTCCCCGCTCGACGGCCGCTTCCCGGACGGCGCGGCCAAGGGCGGCGGCATCTGGCTGCACCTCGACCACGGCGGCCCCACCCACGGCTGCATCTCGCTGACCGAGGACCACATGGTCGAGCTGATCAAGACCCTCGACCCGGCCATGCACCCGATGATCGCCATGGGCGACGCCGATTCCCTGGCGGCGTGACGGGTTCCGGTTGTGAGGCCCCTACAGCATCCGGCACCCGATCCTGTGCCAGGGCGTTACCGCCCGACTGGCCGGTAACCCGGTTGAGTGGCAGTATGACCGCCTCTCGTATCGTGGCGCTGGGCCACTACCAGCCGCCGAAGATCCTCACCAACGACGATCTCTCGGCGATGGTCGACACCGACGACCAGTGGATCCGGAGCCGGGTCGGCATCCGCACCCGGCACATCGCCGAGGACGAGACCCTGGTCGACCTCGCCGCCGGCGCCGCCCAGAAGGCCCTCGCCCGCGCGGGAGTGACCCCCGACCAGATCGACCTGATCGCCGTCGCCACCTGCACCGCCGTCGAACGCAGCCCCAACACCGCCGCCGCGGTCGCCGCCCGGCTCGGCGTCCCCACGCCCGCCGCCTACGACCTGAACACCGTCTGCTCGGGCTTCTCGTACGCGCTGGCCACCGCCGACCACGCGATCCGGGCCGGCGCCGCCACCCGCGCGCTGGTGATCGGCGCCGAGCGGATGTCCGACATCGTGGACTGGACCGACCGCACCACCTGCGTGATCTTCGCGGACGGCGCCGGCGCCGCCGTCCTGGAGGCCGTCCCCGACGACCGGGCCGGCATCGGCCCGGTGGTGTGGGGCTCCGAGCCGGAGAAGGGCGAGGCGGTGGTGATCAGCGGCTGGCAGCCGATCATCAGCCAGCAGGGCCAGACCGTCTTCCGCTGGGCCACCACCCAGGTCGCCCCGCTGGCCCGCAAGGCCTGCGAGAAGGCCGGCCTGGACCCGTCCGAGCTGCGCGGCTTCGTCGCCCACCAGGCCAACCTGCGGATCATCGACGCGATCGCCGGAAAGCTCGGCCTGGCCGAGGACGCGGTGGTCGCCCGCGACGTCGTCGACTCCGGCAACACCTCCGCCGCCTCCATCCCGCTGGCGCTGTCCAAGCTGGTCGAGCGCGGTGAGCTGCACAGCGGCGACCCGGTGCTGCTGTTCGGCTTCGGCGGCGGCCTGGCCTACGCGGGCCAGGTGGTGCGCTGCCCCTGACCCGGGAGCGGCCCACGACACGACACGGCGCAGGGGCGGCCGGGAGAACATCTCCCGACCGCCCCTGCGTTTCGTTGTATCGGTGCGGATGACGCCCCGCGGTACGTCGGCGAACCTCCCCCGAGGACACGGCCGCGTCCGACGCACCCCGTACAGGAACCGGGGCTCGGGCGTCAGAGGACTGGGCTGAGTGTTACTTCGGCGGCTTCTTTCCGGTGACTCCGAGGTACACCTGGAGCGCCAGGCTGGGCTTGAGGTCCTTGACCTTCACGCCCCACGAGGTGAACGCCTTCGAGTGCTCCGCGGACGCGGCCAGCAACGTCACCAGGGCGCCGGCGATCGCCGACCCGTCGACCGTCTTGTCGGTCTTGCCCTGGGTGTTACGAACCGCCTCGGCGAGCGGAGCCGCCACCGAGTTGAGGACCTTCATGCGGATCTTGAAGAACCGCTTGTCCCCTTCCGCGGCACCGAGTGTGATCACTCGGAGAATGGCGTCATTCTTGCGCCAGAAGGCGAGGAATCCGTCCACCAGTTCTTCGGAAGTGGTGAAGCCGGTCTTTCCCGCCCAGGACTTTCCATCGACGAGCTCTTTGAGCCCGCCGCTGTCCTCGGCCATTTCCTCGGCGATCTCAAGGACTGCGCCCTCGACATCCGGGAAGTACTGGTAGAAGGTCGCGGGGGAGGTACCCGCCATACGGGCGACGTCGATGACCTTGACGTCCCGGTACGGCGACGTGCTGAGCATCTCGCGGAGGCAGTCGAGCAGCTTCTGCCGCGTCTCCTGTCCGCGCCGCCCGGCGACGCGACCGTCGACGGTGCGAACTTGTCCTGTCATGCCGTCAGCTTACCGTGGCACGATCTTGGCGCGATTCGGTAGTGCGACTATTAGTCCGCTCGTGGGGAGAATCAACGACTTTTCAGCGTGTGTTGTTGCCCCCCCGTGCACTGATGACCCCACAGCGTGACGACAAGTCAGCTCCGACGGGTTCGGCGACGGCCGCGACCCCCCGACACGCCCGGTGACCCGCCCGGCCGGGGCGGGTGACACGGGCGGGGGAGATTGGCTCCAGGACGGCGGGCATTGGAGAATCGGGGGCGCGCCACCGCCGGGGGGCGTTGGCGGAAGGGGAGGTGGCTGCGGAGTGGACCCGCTGACGGCGCACGATCCGAGACGGATCGGGCCCTTCGAGGTGCTGGCCCGGCTCGGCGCGGGCGGCATGGGCCTGGTGTACCTGGCCCGATCGGCCTCGGGCCGCCGGGTGGCCATCAAGACCGTCCGCAGCGAGCTGGCCGAGGACAATCTGTTCCGGGTCCGTTTCGCTCGCGAGATCGCCGCCGCGAAGACGGTCGGCGGCTTCTACACCGCCGCCGTGGTGGACGCCGACGCCGACGCCGCGGTGCCCTGGCTGGCCACCGCCTACGTGCCCGCGCCCTCGCTGGAGGACCTGGTCACCGACTGCGGGCCGCTGCCCGCCGACGCGGTGCGCTGGCTGACCGCCGGCATCGCCGAGGCGCTGCAGTCCATCCACGCCGCCGGGCTGGTGCACCGCGACCTCAAGCCGTCCAACGTGCTGGTGGTCGAGGACGGCCCGCGGGTGATCGACTTCGGCATCGCCGCCGGCGTGTCGAGCACCCGGCTCACCATGACCAACGTCGCGGTCGGCACCCCGGCCTACATGTCGCCCGAGCAGGCCCGCGACAGCCGCAGCGTCACCGGCGCCAGCGACGTGTTCTCGCTCGGCTCGCTGGTGGTGTTCTGCGCCACCGGGCACCCGCCGTACCGGGGCACCAACCCGGTCGAGACGGTGTTCCAGCTGCTGCGCGACCAGCCGGACCTGTCCGGGCTGCCCGCCGAGCTGACCGACCTGGTGCGGGCCTGCATGCGGCCCGCGCCCGAGCACCGGCCGACGCCCGCCCAGATCCAGGCCGAGTTGGCCCCGCACCTGTTCTCCCGGGCCGACGCCTCCGGCGAGGCCGGGGACTGGCTGCCGCCCGTCGCGCTCGACCTGATCGAGGCCAAGCGCAGCAGCCGCCGTCCCGTCAGCCAGCAGCCGCAGGACCAGCCGCCGGCGCCGGTGGTGCCGCCGCCGCCGTCCGCGCCGCCGATCTCGCAGGCCGCGCCGGTCGGGGCGCCGTCCGAGGCCGAGGTGGCCACCGAGCGGATGCGGCCGCACCGGCGGCCGGCGTCCGGCGGGGACGGGGAGATCCGGCTGGCCGGCGCGCACGTGCCGATAGGCCCCGGGCCCCGGGTGGAGCCGGTGGCGCCGTCCGCGGCCCCCGTCGGCACCGACTGGGTGCGCCGTACCTCCGCACCGGCCGCCCCCGCCGCCCCACCGCAGCCGCCCGCCGCCCGCTGGCGGCCCTGGCGGTTCCGGATGTCCAACGACGTGTGGGGCACCCCCGTGGTCGCCGACGGCACGCTGTTCGTGTCCAGCTTCGAGGTGCACGCCCTCGACATCGGCTCCGGCGAGCGCCGCTGGAAGACCCGCGACGTCGCCTGGGCCCTGGCCGTGGACAGCGGCCGGGTGCACGCCGCCGACGGGCCGCACCTGTACACCGTGGACTCCGCCGACGGCACCGAGCGCTGGCGCACCTCGCTGGACGGCTGGGTGTACTCGCTGGACGCCGCCGACGGCGTGCTGTGCTGCGGCATCCGCGGCGGCGGGGTGCAGCTGCGCTCGGCCGCCAGCGGCGCCGAACTGTGGCGCGCCGACGACGCCCAGCAGGAGTACGAGAACCCGCAGTCCGGCCCGGCGCTGATCGCCGGCGCCGCCTACTACCAGGGCTCCGGCCGCCTGCACTGCGTGGACCCGCGCGGCGGCGGCGTGCGCTGGGCGTTCCCGGTCACCGGCAAGGTCCCGGCCCGGCCGGTGGAGCGCGGCGGCGTGCTGTACCTGACCTCCGGCCAGCGGGTGCACGCGCTGGACGCCGCGACCGGCGCCGAGCGCTGGCGGTTCGACGCGCCCGTGGTGCTGTTCACCCCGCCCGCCGTGGACGACCGCACGGTGTACGTCGCCGACTACCTCGGCACCCTGTACGCGCTGGACGCCCTCACCGGACACGGCCTGTGGCGGGCCGCCACCACCTCCCGGCAGGGCGCCGAGCCCGCCGTGGTCGCCGACGGCACGGTGCTGCTGGGCTCCGGCGACACCCTGTTCGCCTTCGACAGCGCCACCGGCCGGGAGCGCTGGCGCTACGCCGCCCGCGCCGACCTGGTCGGCTCGCCGGCGGTCGCCGACGGCCTGGTCCACCTGGGCAGCCGCGACCACTCGCTGCACACCCTGGAACTCGCCACCGGCCGCCTGCGCTGGGAACTCGGCACCAAGGGCGAGCTGACCGGCTCGCCGGTGGCCGTCGACGGCCGGGTCTTCGTCGGCTCCAAGGACCGCTGCGTGTACGCGCTGGACTCGTTCTACGGGACGGCCGTCCCGCACTGACACCGGGTGGGCGGACTTCTTCGCCGGCGGGGGCGACCGCGGGCCGGGCTTCGGCGATCGGCAGAAGGAAGGGACTCGCGCGACGGCTACGGGTGGCGGTGCTGCCAGCCGGCCCAGGCGGAGGCGACCATGTCGCGGACGTCGTGCCGGGCGGTCCAGCCGAGTTCGCGGTGGATCAGCTCGGCGGACGCCACCACCCGGGCCGGGTCGCCGGCGCGGCGGGCGGTCACCTCGGGGGCGGTGTCGAGGCCGGTGACCTCGGCGATCTCGGCGAGCATCTCGCGGACGGAGACGCCGTGGCCGGTGCCGATGTTGAGAGTCAGCCGGACCTGCTCGCCCGGTGCGCCCGCGCTCAGCCGGCGGACCGCGGCGACGTGCGCGGAGGCGATGTCCGAGACGTGGATGTAGTCGCGGATGCAGGTGCCGTCCGGGGTCGGGTAGTCCTCGCCGAAGATCAGCGGGGGCAGCCCGGCGGTGAGGCGCTGGAAGGCCAGCGGCACCAGGTTGGCCGCGCCCGGGTCGGACAGCTCGGGGGCGGCCGCGCCGGCCACGTTGAAGTAGCGCAGCGACACCGCGGACAGCCCGTACGCGTCGGCGCAGGCGTTCAGCAGCCACTCGCCGGCCAGTTTGGTCTCGCCGTACGGGTTCATCGGCGCGCACGGCGTGGCCTCGGTGACCAGGTCGACGTCCGGCATGCCGTAGACGGCGGCCGAGGAGGACAGCACCGCCCGGCGCACGCCCGCGTCGACCGCGGCGGCCAGTACGACCCGCAGGCCCTCGACGTTCTCGTGGTAGTAGCGCAGCGGCTGGGCGACCGACTCGCCGACCTGCTTGCGGGCGGCCAGGTGCAGCACGCCGGTGACGCCGTGCTCGGCGAGGACGCGGTCCAGCAGCGGGCGGTCCAGCGTGGAACCCGTCACCAGAGGGACGCCGGGAGGCAGGTGGGCGGCCGAGCCGGTGCTCAGGTCGTCCAGGACGACCACCGACTCGCCGGCCGCGACCAGCTCCCGAACGACATGACCACCGATGTAGCCGGCCCCGCCCGTGATCAACCAGGTCATGCCCCGATCCTAGACGGCCGCCTTCCGGGTGGCGGCGGGTGTGTCTGGACAGGCATTCGGACAATTCGCTGAAATGCTGACAAAGTTCTGTCCCGCGACCGGAGGTGGCTGCCGTGCGCCCCAAGAAGGAACCGACCCGCCCCCTTCCGGCCGGCCCCCGGCCCACCGGGCCCAAGCTGTGGCTCGGCCCGGCAGCGGTGCTGGCCGCGGCCGCGCTGCTGGTCACGGGCTGCTCCAGCATCGACGACGGGTCCGGTTCCAGTACGGCGGCCGGTGCCGCCACGACCGCGCCCGCCACCTCCACCAGCGACCAGCTGGAGCAGAACTACCAGCAGGTGATCTCCCAGGTGCTGCCCTCGGTGGTGCAGATCACCGCGGGCGACAGCCTGGGCTCCGGGATCGTCTTCGACGACAAGGGCGACATCGTCACCAACGCGCACGTAGTCGGCACCGCGCAGACCTTCACCGTGACGCTGGCCAACAGCACCAAGCCGCTGGACGCCACTCTGGTGGGCAGCTACCCGCAGTCCGACCTCGCGGTGATCAAACTGAGCAGTCTGCCCAACGGCCTCAAGCCCGCCACCTTCGCGGACAGCTCCAAGGTCGCGGTCGGCCAGATCACGCTGGCCATGGGCAGCCCGCTGGGCCTTTCCAGCAGCGTCACCGAGGGCATCGTGTCGGCGGTCGGGCGCACCGTCACCGAGCCGCAGACCTCCGGTTCGCCGGGCGCCACCATCGGCAACATGGTGCAGACCTCGGCGGCGATCAACCCCGGCAACAGCGGCGGCGCGCTGGTCAACCTCTCCAGCCAGGTGATCGGGATCAACACCCTGACCGCGGTGGACCCGGAGCTGGGCAACGCGGCCGCGCCCGGCATCGGCTTCGCCATCCCCGCCGCCACCGTGACCAGCATCGCCAACCAGCTGATCACCAGCGGCAAGGTCACCAACTCCGGGCGGGCCGCGCTCGGGGTGACCGTCCGCCCCTACTTCGACACCAACTTCCAGCCCGCCGGGGCGGCGATCGTCTCGGTGGCCCCCGGTGGACCGGCGGCCTCCGCGGGGCTGCAGGCGGGCGACGTGATCACCAAGATCAACGACACCGCGATCACCAGCCCTTCCGTGCTGACCACCGTGCTCGCCTCGTTCTCCCCGGGCGACAAGGTGACTGTCGGCTACCAGCGCGACGCCCAGAACCAGACAGCGGAGGTCACCCTGGGGACGCTGTAGCCCCGCCCGCTCGGGCCCGGAGTGCCGTACCGCGCAAGGGAGACGGCACCCCGGGTCCGTCCACGCCCGGGCCGGGCCGTCAGGCCCGGCCGACCCGGGTGCGCCAGGGGAGCTCGACGGCTATCGACGTCGGGCCGCCGGCCGGGCTGTCCACCACGAACACGCCGTCCACCGACTCGGCGCGCTCGGCCAGGCCGGCCAGGCCGCCGCCCGGGCGGACCTCGGCACCGCCCCGGCCGTCGTCCTGCACCGTCAGCATCAGCCGGTCGTCCTGCCGCCAGAGGTCCACCGAGGCGGAGCGGGCGCCGGAGTGCTTGGAAGCATTGGTGAGCAGCTCGCTGACGGTGAAGTAGGCGATGCCCTCGACCGCCGAATCGGGACGCCCCTCGCCCAGCTCGACGTGCACCTTGACGCCGCCGGGCAGCGTGCAGCGGGCCGCGACCGAGGACAGCGCGGCATCGAGCCCGCGGTCCGTCAGCACCGCAGGGTGGATGCCCCGGGCGAGATCGCGCAGCTCCTGCAGGGCCAGCTTCACCTCGCCGTGCGCCGCGTCGACCATCTTCTGGGCGGCCACCGGATCCTCCGACAGCTTCTCCTTCGCCAGGCCCAGATCCATTGCCAGTGCCACCAGCCGGGCCTGCGCGCCGTCGTGCAGATCCCGCTCGATGCGGCGCAGATCGGCGGCCGCGTGGTCGACCACCGCACCGCGGTCGTCCTCCAGCTCACGGACCCGCTCGGCCAGCGCGCCCGGCGACAGCAGGCTCTCCACCAGCAGCCGGGAGACCCAGGCCAGCCCGCGCACCGCCCACGGCAGCACCGGCCAGCCGACGATCAGCAGCACCAGCGTCACCGTGAAACTGAGGATGCCCCAGGGCAGCATCAGCAGGCAGTACAGCGCGCTGCGCCAGCTCAGCCCGTCCGACAGCGACGCCACGACCCAGCCGGCCGGGCCCGGACGCGTCGCCACCAGCGGCTCCGGCTCGGCGACCCGGCTGCCCAGCGAGACCCGGGCCCGGGCCCGGCCCAGCCGGCCGAACAGCCGGCAGCACGTCAGCCCGAAGGCCAGCAGCGGCAGCCCGACGACCGTCACCGCCATGCCGAGCCCCGCCGACAGCAGCGTCACCATCACCGTGAAGGCGGCCAGCCCGATCGGGAAGTTCAGCAACTCGTGCTGGACCCGCTGCCACATCTCCGCCCCGTACAGCGACGGACGCTTCGCCTCGTCCTCCATGGTCGGCGCCCTCTCCTGATGCTCGCCGTTCTCTGACGATCACCAGCATCCCGGTTGCGGACCGGGCGCCGCCATGGTGCTGCACTCCGTCTTCGTCCGGGGGTTATCCCCACCCCTCGCGCTGAACCCCGGTCCCGGCGGGCCAGCAAGCGGAATTCCGGCGAGTGTCCACCGGACGTCTTGCAGACCGGGCAGATGGGGGAGTAGACGAGCGGTGCACATAGACTCCCGCGATAGCGATGGTTATGGACGGGCAAAGAAGAAGGGCGTAATCCATGGAGTGGCAGCCGCTCGCTGCCGACCCCGCCGCCGGCAGCGGCTACTTCGACGCCTACGCGGCGATCGGCCTGCTGGCGGTCATCGGCGTCCTCTTCGTCACGGTGGCCTTCACCGCCAACCGCCTGCTGCGACCGGTGGTCGACACCCCGGAGAAACTGCTCGCCTACGAGTGCGGCGTCGATCCGGTCGGCGAGGGCTGGGCGCACACCCAGATCCGCTACTACGTCTACGCCTTCCTGTACGTGATCTTCGCGGTCGACGCGATCTACCTGTTCCCGTGGGCCACGGTGTTCGCCGCCGCCGGCTTCGGGGCGGCCACGCTGGTGGAGATGTTCGTCTTCATCGGCTTCCTCGCGGTCGGACTGCTCTACGCCTGGAAGAAGGGCGTTCTGGAATGGACGTGACGCACTCCCACGGGACGCCCGGTCGGGGCCCGGTCCCGCTCGGCATCCCCGACCCCGCCACCCCCGGCGCCGCCGTCGAGCAGCGCCGCCTCGGCCCGCTCGCCCGGCTCGCCCCGGACCCGGTCAAGGTGGTGCTCAACTGGGGCCGCCGCTACAGCCTCTGGTGCTTCAACTTCGGACTCGCCTGCTGCGCGATCGAGTTCATCGCCGCGTCCATGGCCAAGCACGACTTCATCCGAATGGGTGTCATCCCGTTCGCGCCCGGACCCCGACAGGCCGACCTGATGATCGTCTCGGGCACCGTCACCGACAAGATGGCCCCCGCCGTCAAGCGCCTGTACGAGCAGATGCCCGAACCGAAGTACGTCATCTCCTTCGGCGCCTGCGCCAACTCCGGCGGCCCCTACTGGGACTCCTACTCCGTCACCAAGGGCGTCGACCAGATCATCCCCGTCGACGTCTACGTGCCCGGCTGCCCGCCCCGGCCCGAGGCGCTGCTCCAGGGCATCCTCAAGCTCCAGGAGAAGATCGCCGCCGAGGACGTCCCGCAGCGCTACGCCGCACCCGCGGCCGCGCTGCGCCGCCCGCTGCAGGCCGCGCCCGCCCCGACCGAGGAAGGCGAGCGGTGACCGAGAACCCCGACGTTCCGACTGCTGCCGAGCGCACCGCCGCCGCGATCGGCCCGTGGGCCACCGCCGCCGAGGCGTACGAACTGCTCACCGTCACCGTCCCCGCCGAACACTGGATCGAGGCGCTCACCGCCGCCCGCGACGTCCTCGGCCTGGCGTTCCTGGACTGGCTGAGCGCCGTCGACGAACTCGCCGAAGGCTTCGCGGTCTGCGCCCACCTGGCCGCCGTCGGCGAACCCGGCAGCGTCCGCCGACTGCTGCTGCGCACCCGCGTGCCGCGCGACAAGGCAGTACTGCCGACCGCCGTCGGGGTGTACGCCGGCGCCGCCTGGCACGAACGCGAGACCCGGGAGATGTTCGGCATCGAGTTCCCCGGCCACCCCTACCCGGCCACCCTGCTGCTGCCGGACGGCTTCGAAGGCCACCCGCTGCGCAAGGACTTCGTCCTGGCCGCGAGGGTCGCCAAGGACTGGCCCGGCGCCAAGGAACCCGGCGAGTCCGACCACGGCGGCGGCCCCGCCCGACGCAAGATGCTCCCGCCCGGCGTCCCCGACCCGAACGAGTGGGGCCCGCTCAAGGGCACCCTCCCCCCGGTCGCCGAACGCCCCGCCCGCGCCGCGAGGGCCGGCGCGGGAGCCGGCGTCGACCGCCCCCGCCGCACCCGCACCGTCGGCGAGGGCTCCACCAGCCAGGCCACGACGCCCCCGGACGCGACTCCCGCCGCCGACGCACCGCCAGTACGCGCCGACCGCCCGCGCCGCAGCCGAAGCGTGGGCGAGGGCTCGGTCAGCCAGGCCGCCCCCGAGACCCCCCGCCGCCCCACCCGCACCCAGTCCTCCGACGCCCCGTGGCACGCCCCCGTCCCGGCCCACGAGACGCCTGCCGGCGCGAAGCCCGAGGCGGAGAAGCCTGCGGCTGCGGCGGCCGAGGCAGTGAATTCCGAGGCTGCGGGACCTGAGGCCGCGAAGCCTGAGGCCGTGGAGCTTGAGGCCGTGAAGCCTGAGGCTGCGGAGTCCGAGGTGGCCAAGCCCGAGGTCGCGAAATCCGAGATCGCACAGGTTGAGCCTGGGGCGGCTGAGTCTGTGAAGCCTGACGCCGCGGAGCCCGAGGCGGCGGAGGCGAAGCCCGTGCAGCCTGAGTCCGCAGCGGCCGAGCCCGCGCAGGCCGGGGCCGTGGCGGCGGAGCCCGTGCAGCCTGAGTCCGCAGCGGCCGAGCCCGCGAAGCCTGGGGCCGCGAAGCCCGAGCCTCCGGCGGCGGAGCCTGCGAAGCCTGAGACCGCGAAGCCAGAGCGTGCAGAGGTGAAGCCCGCGGAGCCCGAGTTCACGCAGGCCGAGCCTGCGGCGGCTGAGTCCGTGAAGTCCGGGGCCGCGAAGCACGAGCCTGCGGAAGCAACGCCCGCGCACACCGAGCCCGCGACGCCCGAAGCCGTGCAGGCCGCGCCTGCGGGGGCGGAGCCCGAGCCCGTGGGGCCTGGGGCCGCACAAGCCGAGCTCGCCGGGCCTGCGCCTGCGAAGCCTGAGGCCGTGCAGCCCGAGCCCGCGAAATCTGACACCGCGCAGCCCGAGCCCGAGCCCGAGTCGCAGCCTGAGTCCGAACCGTCCGAACCCGATCAGCAGTCCTCGCAGCCCTCGCAGAACGGAGACAGCGCGTGAATCTTCTCGACACGCTGCTGCGCTGTGTCGGCACGCTGGTGGCGTTCCTGGTGTTGCCGTTGGTGGTCGGGCAGGCCGAGCACAAGGTGATGGCGCACATGCAGGGGCGGCTCGGGCCGATGTATGCGGGCGGGTTTCACGGGTGGGCGCAGTTGGTGGCCGACGGTGTGAAGTTCGTGCAGAAGGAGGACGTCGTTCCGGCGGGGGCGGACCGGCGGATCTTCCGGTTGGCTCCGGCGGTCGCGTTGCTGCCGTACCTGTTGGTGCTGCTGGTGATTCCGATCGGGCCGAACGGGCTGGTCGGGCAGGCGGTGGACGCGGGCATCTTCTTCGTGCTGGCGGTCATGGGCATCGGCGTGCTGGGTTCGCTGATGGGCGGTTGGGCGTCGGCGAACAAGTTCTCGTTGCTGGGTGCGCTGCGGACGGCGGCGCAGCTGATGTCGTACGAGTTGCCGATGCTGCTCGCGGCGGCGTCGGTGGCGATGGCGGCGGGCACCGTCTCGTTGCCGGGGATCGTGGACGCCTTCCACTGGTGGTGGGTGCCGTGGCAGCTGATCGGCGCGTTCGTGTTCTTCACGGCGGGTCTGGCGGAGCTCCAGCGGCCGCCGTTCGACATGCCGGTGGCCGACTCGGAGATCATCTTCGGCGCGTACACCGAGTACACCGGTCTGCGGTTCGCGTTGTTCCTGCTGTCCGAGTACGCGGGCATCGTGGTGCTCTGCGGGCTGACCACGGTGCTGTTCCTGGGCGGTTGGCACGGCCCGTTCTCCGACGGCCTGGGCGTGGTGTGGACGTTGGCGAAGACGTTCGCGCTGGCGTTCGTGGTGCTCTGGCTGCGGGTGACGTACCCGCGGTTGCGGGAGGACCAGCTGATGCGTTTCGCGTGGACGGTGCTGATCCCGCTCGCCCTGGCCCAGCTCGCCCTCACCGGCATCGTCAAGGTGGCGATCTCCTGATGAAGTTTCCCGGCTCCGGCCTGGCCAAGGGCCTGGCCGTCACCATGCGGACGATGACGCGGAAGACCGTCACCGCGCAGTATCCGGACGTGCAGCCCGAGCTGCCGCCGCGTTCGCGCGGCGTGATCGCGCTGCTGGAGGAGAACTGCACAGTCTGCATGCTGTGCGCCCGTGAGTGCCCGGACTGGTGCATCTACATCGACTCCCACAAGGAGACGCTGCCCGCCGCCGACCCGAACGCCCGGGCCCGTACCCGTAACGTGCTGGACCGTTTCGCCATCGATTTCTCGCTCTGCATGTACTGCGGGATCTGCATCGAGGTGTGCCCGTTCGACGCGCTGTTCTGGTCGCCGGAGTTCGAGTACGCGGAGACCGACATCCGCGAGCTCACCCACGAGCGCGACCGGTTGCGCGAGTGGATGTGGACCGTCCCGCCGCCGCCCGCGCACGATGTCGCGGCGGAGGAGCCCAAGGAGATCGCCATGGCCCGAAAGGCCGCCGACAAGCTGGCGGCCGCGGCCGCCGCTGCCGCCGCCGAGGAGGGGGAGCAGAGTTGAGCGCCCTGCTGGCCGCGGCGGGCTCGTTGGAGCCCGCCGCGCGCTCGTACCTCTCGCCGACCGGGCAGGAGATCGTCTTCCTGCTGGTCGGTGTGCTCGTGCTCGGTGCGGCCGTGGTCTCGGTGACCACCCGCCAGCTGGTGCACGCCGCACTGTGGCTGGTGGTGGCGCTCGGCGGTCTGGCGGTGGAGTTCCTGCTGCTGACGGCCGAGTTCGTGGCCTGGGTGCAGGTGCTGGTGTACCTGGGTTCGGTGGTCGTGCTGGTGCTGTTCGGCCTGATGCTGACCCGGGCCCCGATCGGCAGCTCCCCGGATGCGGACTCCGGCAACCGTCCGGCGGCGCTGGCCGTCGGCGTGGCCTCCGCCGCGACCCTGGTGACGCTGGTGGTGGACGCGTTCCGCTCGTCCTGGATCGACCTGTCCGGTCCGGTCGGCACCACCCGGCTCACCGGTGAGTTCCTGTTCTCGCACTGGGTGCTGCCGTTCGAGGCGCTGTCGGTGCTGCTGCTGGCCGCCCTGGTCGGCGCGATCGTGCTGTCCCGCACCAAGGGCGACCGGACGAAGCCGAGGCCCGGGAACCTGCGCACCGCCCTGACGAAGACGAAGGAGCGCTGAGCGTGCACCTCGCCTATCCCGCGGTCCTCGCCGTGCTGCTGTTCAGCGTCGGCGTGTACGGCGTGCTCGCCCGGCGCAACGTCGTCCTGGTGCTGATGTCCGTCGAGCTGATGCTCAACGCCGTCAACCTCAACCTGGTCGCCTTCGACGTCTGGCTGCGCGACACCCTGCACGCCGGCCAGGCGCTCACCCTGTTCACCATCACCGTCGCCGCCGCCGAGATCGGTCTCGGCCTGGCCATCGTGCTGCTGGTGTACCGCACCCGCCGCACCGCCGCCGTCGACCTGGTCACCGCGCTCGGCGACCGGCACGAGGCGGACGCGGCCGAGGAGAAGGAGCAGGCCGCCGCATGAACCTCGCGCTGCCGATCCTCGTCCCCGTGCTGCCCGCGCTCGGCGCCGCCGCCGGCCTGGCCACCGGACGCCGCAACCCCTCGCTGGCCCGCCCGCTGGCGGTGCTGCCGGTCGCGGTGGCCGCCGTCCTCGCCCTGGTGACGGCCGTCCAGCTGGGCACCGGCGCCACCCTGGACGCCGGCACCCGGCTCGCCCCCACCGGCGGCCCGGAGATCTCGCTGGCCCTGCACCTGGACGGCTTCACCTCGGTGATCTCGGTGCTGGTCGGCCTGGTCGCCACCTGCGTGCAGATCTACTCCACCGCGTACCTGAAGGACGACCCGCGCTACCCGTCGTACGCGGCGCTGGTCTCGCTGTTCACCGCCGCGATGTTCCTGGTCGTCTACTCGGGCGACCTGATCGTGCTGCTGGTCGGCTGGGAGGTGATGGGCATCTGCTCGTACTTCCTGATCGGCCACCACTGGGAGACCGCCGACGCCCGGGCCGCCTCGCTGAAGGCCTTCCTGGTCACCAAGCTCGGCGACGTGCCGTTCCTGTTCGGCCTGTTCCTGCTCGGCGCGGACGCCGGGACCTTCCGGATCACCGACGTGCTGCACACCGCCGCCACCGGCGGGCTGCACCACCCCACGCTGATCGCCCTGCTGCTGCTCGCCGGCGTGGCCGGCAAGAGCGCCCAGTTCCCGCTGCACACCTGGCTGCCGGACGCGATGGCCGGCCCGACGCCGGTGTCCGCGCTGATCCACGCCGCCACCATGGTCGCGGCCGGCGTCTACCTGGTCGCCCGGCTGCTGCCGGTGTTCCTGCAGTCCTCCGCCGCGCTGGTGGTACTGGCCGTGATGGCCGCCGTCACCATGGTCGGCTCCGCGCTGTGCGCGCTCGCCCAGGACGACCTGAAGCGCGTCCTCGCCTATTCGACGGTCGGCCAGCTCGGCTACATGACCGGCGCGCTGGCGTCCGGCGACCGGCAGGCCGCGGTGTTCCACCTGGTCTCGCACGGCGTGTTCAAGGCGCTGCTGTTCCTGGGCGCCGGCGTGGTCATCCACGCCGCGCACACCAACTCGCTCAGCGCGATGGCCCGGATGGACGGCCTGCGCCACCGCATCCCCGACGCGATGTGGACGATGGGCATCGGCCTGGCCGCGCTGGTCGGCCTGCCGCCGCTGGCCGGCTTCTTCTCCAAGGAGTCGGTGCTCACCGCCGCCGAGCACGCCGCCCGGGGCGAGGCCCTCACCGGCAGCCTCGGCCCGGCCTCCGCCGTGCCGACCGCCGTCGGCTGGACGGTGCTGGTGGCCGGCCTGCTGACGGCGCTGCTCACCGCCGCCTACGCCGCCCGGCTGTGGCTGGCGGTCTTCCACGGCCGCTCGACGGACGGCGCCGACCTCTCCCCGCAGCCCGGCGCCCCGTACTCGCCGGAGCCCGACGAGGCCGACCCGGCCCACGTCGAGCCCGCCGCGATGCGCTGGCCGTTGTGGGTGCTGGCGGTCCCCGCGATGGGCTTCGGCGTGGCCGCGCTGCGCACCGACTGGCTGCCCGCGCTGCTCGACGGCGAGTCGCTGCGCCCGTCCACCGCCACCTGGGTGCTCGGCACCGGCATCGCCGTCGCGGGCCTGCTGATCTCCTGGGCCGCCTGGCGCACCGTCACCGCCCGCACCGCCGCCGGACAGCCCGCCGACGACCCCGGACGCCTGCTGCTCGGCCCGCTGTACCGGCCCGCCCAGCACGGCTTCGGCGTCGACCGGCTGTACAGCACGCTGTTCGTCCGGCCCACCGAGGCCGCCGCCGAGCTGGTCCGGTTCCTGGACCGCGCCGTGGTGGAGACCTACGTCCGCGGCGCGGGCGCCGCGCCCGGCTGGCTCGGCCGCGCCGTGCGCTTCGCCCAGACCGGCAACGCCCAGGGCTACCTGAGCGCGCTGCTCGCCGGGGCCGTCCTGCTCGCCGTGCTGGTGGCGGTGGGATCGTGACGCACCCCCAGTTCCCCGTCCCGGCATTTCCTAGGAGCCACCGATGAACGCGGTCCTCATCGCCCTCCTGGTGCTGCCGCTGCTCGGCGCCGCCCTGATGCTCGCCCCGATCGGCGAGAAGCAGGCGCTGCGCCTGGGTACCACCGTCACCGGCGGCACCCTGCTGCTGGCGATCGCCCTCGCCGCCGGCTTCGACCACGACGCGCCGAGCCGGATGCAGGCCGTTACCGACGTGTCCTGGATCCCCGCGCTGGACGTGCGGCTGCACCTCGGAGTGGACGGCATCTCGCTGCCGCTGCTGGTGCTCACCGCGCTGCTCACCTTCCTGTGCGCGGTGTACTCGGTGAAGAAGCTCCCCGCCGGCCCCGGCGGCCGCGCCTTCACCGGGCTGCTGCTCCTGCTGGAGACCGGCATGCTGGCCACCTTCGCGGTGCTCGACCTGGTGCTGTTCTTCCTGGCCTTCGAGATCGTGCTGATCCCGATGTACTTCCTGATCTCCCGCTGGGGCAGCGGGAAGAAGGTCGCCGCGGCCAACCGGTTCATCCTGTACACCCTGCTCGGCTCCGCCGTGATGCTGCTCGGCTTCCTGCTGATCGGCGTCAAGGCCGGCACCTTCGACATGGTGAAGCTCGCCGACGCGCACGGCAGCGGCCTCTCGCACACCACCCAGCTGATCGCCGCGCTGGCGATCCTGGTCGGCCTGGCCGTGAAGGCCCCCGCCTGGCCGCTGCACTCCTGGCTGCCCGACGCGCACACCGCCGCGCCGACCGCCGGCTCGGTCCTGCTGGCCGGCGTGATGCTCAAGATGGGCACCTACGGCCTGGTCCGGGTGCTGCTGCCGATCGTCCCCGACGGCACGGCCACCTACGCTCCGTACCTGGGCGCGTTCGCCGCCGTCGGCATCGTCTACGGTTCGCTGGCCTGCCTCGCCCTCGCCCGGACGGGCGCCAAGGGCGACCTGAAACGGCTGATCGCGTACTCCTCGGTCGGCCACATGGGCTTCGTGCTGCTCGGCATCGCCTCGCTCACCCCGACCGGCGTGAACGGCGCGCTGTTCGCCAACATCGCGCACGGCCTGATCACCGGCCTGCTGTTCTTCGTGGTCGGCGCCGTCAAGGACCGCTACGGCACCGCCGACCTGGACACCCTCGCCGGGGCCACCGGCGCCGCGCTGTACGGTCGCGCCCCGCGGATCGGCGCGCTGCTGGCGTTCGCCGCCGTCGCCAGCCTCGGACTGCCCGGCCTGGCCGGCTTCTGGGGCGAGCTGCTCGCCATGTACGGCGCGTTCGACCCGGCCGCGGGCCTGTCCCGGCCCGCCTTCGTCACGTACATGGTGCTGGCCGGCCTCGGCACCCTGCTGACCGCCGCCTACCTGCTGGTCGTGGTCCGGCGGGTCTGCATGGGCGACCCGAAGCAGCCCGCCCCGGTCGCCGAGGTGGCCGACCTGCAGGGCTACGAGGCCGCCAGCTGGACGCCGCTCGCCGCGCTCACCCTGGTGGCGGGCCTGTGGCCGGCACTGCTGCTCGGCCTCTCCGACCCGGCCGTCAAGCACCTCCTCGGGAGCGGCTGATGACCACCACTCACGACCTGGGGCAGCCCCTCATGACTCCGCTCGCCGTCGCCGACCCGGGCGGCCTGATCCAGTCCGTCGACTGGGTGGCCATCGCCCCGCCGCTGATCGCCGCGCTCGCCGCCCTCGCCGTGCTGGTCGCCGACCTGTTCCTGCCCGAGGCCCGCAAGCGCCTGCTCGGGTGGCTGAGCGCCGCGGGCCTGCTCGCCGCGCTGGCCGCCCTGCTGCCGCTGGTGCTCGGCGACACCCGCTCCACGTTCTGCTTCACGAGCGGCGGCTGCTCCTACACCGCCGACCACTTCGCGCTCGCCTTCCAGCTGCTCGCCCTCGGCGGCGCGCTGCTCACCGCGCTGCTCTCGCTGCACACGGTCGAGGACGAGAAGCTCCCCGGCGGCGAGTACTGGTTCCTCCTCCTCTCCTCCGCCTGCGGCGCCGCCCTGCTGCCCGCCGCCCGCGACCTCGCCACCCTGGTGATCGCGCTGGAGGTCGCCACCCTGCCCGCGTTCGCGCTGGTCGCGCTGCGCCGGGACGGCCGGGGCGCGGAGAGCGCGCTCAAGTTCTTCCTCTCCTCCGTCACCGCGACCGCCGTGATGCTGCTCGGCGTCAGCTTCGTCTACGCGGCCGCCGGAACGATCCAGCTCCAGGGCATCGCCGACGGCCTGGCACACGCCCCCGCCCAGTTGAAGCCGCTGGCCGAGGCCGGCGCGGTGCTCACCCTGGTCGGCTTCGCGTTCAAGACCGCCGCCGTCCCGTTCCACTTCTGGGTCCCCGACACCTACGTCGGCGCGCCGCTCCCGGTGGCCGGCTACCTGTCGGTGGTCGGCAAGGCCGCGGGCCTCGCCGGTCTGGCGCTGGTCACCACGCTGGCGTTCCGCCCGTACGGCCACACCTGGGGCCTGGTGCTGGCGGTGCTGGCCGCGCTGACCATGACGGTCGGCAACGCGGCGGCGCTGCGGCAGCGCGCCGACACCCCGTACGGCGCGGTGCGGCTGCTGGCCTGGTCCTCGGTCGGCCAGGCCGGCTACCTGCTGGTGCCGCTGGCCGCCGCCGGGTACGCCGGCTCCGCCGAGCCGCTGGGGGCGACGGTGGCGTACGCGCTGATCTACGGCCTGGTGAACCTGGGCGCGTTCGGCGTGGTCGCGCTGGTCGGCGGCTCGGGCCGGCTGGAGTCGTTCCGCGGGCTGGCCGGGCGCAACCGCTGGGCGGCGTTCGCGCTGGCGTTCTTCCTGCTCTGCCTGGCCGGTCTGCCGCCGGGCGTGGTCGGCCTGTTCGGCAAGGTCGTGGTGTTCCGGTCGGCCGTGGACGCGGGCCTGGGCTGGCTGGCCGTGGTGATGGCGGTGAACGTGGTGATCGCGCTCGCCTACTACCTGAAGTGGACGGCGCTGCTGTTCGCCCCGTCCGCCGAGCAGGTCGTCGCGCCGCGCCGCGTTCCGGCCCCGCTGGCCACCGCGCTCGGTCTCGCGGCGAGCGGCGCCGTGGTGCTCTCGGTGGCTCCGCAACTGGTGTTGCAGGTGGTGTCGGGCAGCCTGTTCTGACCTGTGGTCGAATGCCGAAGGGAACGATCGGGCCAGCTCGGCGCGTTGATCCCGGCAGAAGGAAGCTGCTCCACAGGCTTCCCCGGCACCACAGGAGGGCCCGCAGTGCACCGCCACCACAACGGATTGCGGACGGCCGTTCTGCTCGGCGGCCTGTCCGCGTTGATCCTGGTGATCGGCAGTTTCTTCGGCCGCACCGGTCTGCTGGTGGCGCTGCTGATCGCGCTCGGCACCAACGCCTACGCGTACTGGAACAGCGACAAGCTGGCGCTGCGCGCGATGCGGGCCCGGCCGGTCAGCGAGATCGAGGCCCCGCAGCTGTACCGGATCGTCCGGGAGCTCTCCACCGCGGCCCGGCAGCCGATGCCCCGGCTCTACATCTCGCCCACCCCGGCGCCGAATGCTTTCGCCACCGGCCGCAACCCGCGCAACGCGGCGGTCTGCTGCACCGACGGCATCCTCCAGCTGCTGGACGAGCGGGAGCTGCGCGGGGTGCTCGGCCACGAGCTCAGCCACGTCTACAACCGGGACATCCTGATCTCCTCGGTGGCCGGCGCGCTGGCCTCGGTGGTGATGTTCCTGGTGAACTTCGCCTGGCTGATCCCGATCGGCCGCTCCGACGACGACGAGGGCCCGGGCCTGCTCGGCATGCTGCTGATCATGATCCTGGGGCCGATCGCGGCGAGCCTGATCCAACTGGCCGTCAGCCGCTCCCGCGAGTACCAGGCGGACGCCGACGGGGCCCGGATCACCGGCGACCCGCTGGCCCTGGCCAGCGCGCTGCGCAAGCTGGACGCCGGCACCCAGCGCCTGCCGCTGCCGCCCGAGCCGCAGCTGCAGACCGCCAGCCACATGATGATCGCCAACCCGTTCCGGCCCGGCGAGGTCGGCGCGAAGCTGTTCTCCACCCACCCGCCGATGCGCGAGCGGATCGACCGCCTGGAGCGGATGGCCGGCCGCTGATTCCTTCGGGGGAGGGCGCGGCGAGCGTCCGCCCGGGCCTCCGGCCCCGCTGGTAGTGCTGGACGCACTGCCAGACCCGAGGCCGGAGGTGCGGTGCGGTGACGATACTGCCGAGCGATGCCGAACTGGGCGTGACCGGCCCACCCGCACCCCCGGCACCGCGCCGCCGCTTCGGCCGGGCCACCCGCCCCCACCGGGGCCGCCGGCTGGTGATGTGGCTGACCACCACCGACCACAAGCAGATCGGCACCCTGTACCTGGTCACCTCGTTCGGGTTCTTCCTGGTCGGCGGCGTGATGGCGCTGCTGATGCGGGCCGAGCTGGCCCGGCCGGGGACGCAGTTCCTCTCCAACGAGCAGTTCAACCAGCTGTTCACCATCCACGGCACGATCATGCTGCTGATGTTCGCCACCCCGCTGTTCGCGGGCTTCGCGAACTGGTTCATGCCGCTGCAGGTCGGCGCCCCCGACGTCGCGTTCCCCCGGCTGAACGCCTTCGCGTACTGGCTCTACCTGTTCGGCTCGCTGATCGTGATGGCCGGGTTCGTCACCCCGCAGGGCGCGGCGGACTTCGGCTGGTTCGCGTACGCGCCGCTGAACGACGCGGTGCACTCGCCGAGCATCGGCGCCGACCTGTGGATCATGGGCCTGGCGTTCTCCGGCTTCGGGACCATCCTCGGCTCGGTCAACTTCGTCGCGACCATCATCTGCCTGCGGGCGCCGGGGATGACCATGTTCCGGATGCCGATCCTGGTCTGGAACGTGCTGCTGACGGCCGTGCTGGTGCTGATGGCCTTTCCGGTGCTGGCCGCCGCGCTGCTCTGTCTGGAGGCCGACCGCAAGTTCGGCGCGCACGTCTTCGACCCGGCGAACGGCGGGGCGATCCTCTGGCAGCACCTGTTCTGGTTCTTCGGCCACCCCGAGGTGTACATCATCGCGCTGCCGTTCTTCGGCATCGTCTCGGAGATCATCCCGGTGTTCAGCCGCAAGCCGATGTTCGGCTACTCCGGCCTGATCGCCGCCACCATCGCGATCGCGGGCCTGTCGATCACGGTCTGGGCGCACCACATGTTCGTGACGGGGCAGGTGCTGCTGCCGTTCTTCTCCTTCATGACGCTGCTGATCGCCGTCCCGACCGGGGTGAAGTTCTTCAACTGGATCGGCACCATGTGGCGCGGCTCGCTGTCGTTCGAGACGCCGATGCTCTGGTCGGTCGGCTTCCTGGTGACCTTCCTGTTCGGCGGCCTGACGGGCGTGCTGCTGGCCTCGCCGCCGATCGACTTCCACGTCTCGGACAGCTACTTCGTGGTCGCGCACTTCCACTACGTGGTGTTCGGGACGGTGGTGTTCGCGATGTTCGCGGGTTTCTACTTCTGGTGGCCGAAGATGACCGGCAGGATGCTGGACGAGCGCCTCGGGAAGATCCACTTCTGGACGCTGTTCGTCGGTTTCCACACCACGTTCCTGGTCCAGCACTGGCTGGGGGCGGAGGGCATGCCCCGCCGGTACGCGGACTACCTGGCCTCGGACGGCTTCACCACGCTGAACACCGTCTCCACCATCGGCTCGTTCCTGCTGGGCCTGTCCACCCTGCCGTTCCTCTACAACGTCTGGCGGACCGCGGGCCGTGCGCCGCGGGTCACCGTGGACGACCCGTGGGGCTACGGCCGCTCGCTGGAGTGGGCGACCTCCTGCCCGCCGCCCCGCCACAACTTCGTCACCCTGCCGCGGGTGCGCTCCGAGTCCCCGGCGTTCGACCTGCACCACCCCGACATCGCGGAGCTGGACCGCCTGCAGAACAACCCGGACTGACGTCCGCCGCCCGACATGCGATGCCCGATTGGCGGTGATACGAATCGTTTCGTCCCTGTGCCGTTCGAGGTGCGGGGACATTCGGTCTGACTGTGCGCGGGATCGGAGCGTCATGGACAACTATCCGTTGCTCAACATCTTCTGGACGATGCTGGAGCTGTTCCTCTGGATCCTCTGGTTCTTCCTGCTGTTCAAGATCATCACGGACATCTTCCGAAGCCAGGACATGGGCGGCGGCGCCAAGGCGGGCTGGACGGTCCTGGTGATCCTGCTGCCCTTCCTCGGCGTTCTGATCTACCTGATCGTCCGCGGCGGCTCCATGCACGAACGCGACGTCGCCCAGGCCAAACAGGCCGACGCCGCCTTCCAGGACTACATCCGCCGTGCCGCCGGCACCGGCCCCGCCGAGGAGGGCGGCGGCGCGTCCGCGAAGAGCCACGTCGACGACCTCCACCGGCTGGCCGACCTCAAGAGCAGCGGCGCGATCACCGAGGAGGAGTACCAGCGGGCCAAGGACAAACTCCTCGCCTGACCGCCCCGCGAAAGGCCCGCCCCGGACACCTCCGGGACGGGCCTTCGGTCTGCCCGGCCCCGCCGCGTCACACCCCTGCCACAACGGCGCCGCACCGGCTCCCCAGCTCGGCCGCACCGTGGGACGCTGGAGGCATGAAGCTGATCAACTTCCTGCTCAACGTCATCTGGCTGCTGTTCTGCGGGCTGTGGATGGCGATCGGGTACGCCCTCGCCGGGATCATCTGCTTCGTCCTGATCGTCACGATCCCGTTCGGCATCGCGTCCTTCCGGCTGGCCGGCTTCATGCTCTGGCCGTTCGGCCGTACCACCGTGGTGCGGGACGACGCCGGCGCGCCGTCCTGCGTGGGGAACGTGATCTGGCTGGTGTTCGCCGGCTGGTGGCTGGCGATCGGCCACATCGTCACCTCGATCCCGCTGTTCCTGTCGATCATCGGCATCCCGTTCGGCTGGGCGAACCTCAAGATGGTGCCGATCTCGCTCACCCCGCTCGGCCGCGAGGTGGTCCGGACCGACGACGGCTTCGGCGCCCGCTGACCGGAAAACCGGTTGGCAGCCGTCCGGGGCCGGGATAGAACCGTCCGGTCCCGGAAGGCCGTCGAGGCAGAGGAGCGAGTGCGTGGCGGACAGGGAGATCCTGGCCGGCGGCGTCAACCAGGTGGAGCAGGTCGGTGACCGGGTGCTGCGGCCGACCGGGCCGTGGTCGCCGGCCGTGCACGGGCTGCTCGGGCACCTGCGGGCGAGCGGGTTCACCGCCGGGCCGGCGTTCCACGGGCTGACGGCGGACGGGCGGGAGATCCTCGACTTCCTGCCCGGCGAGGTCTCCGACTACCCGGCCACGCCGGCCGCCGCCTCCCGCACCGCGCTGCTGACGGCGGCCCGGGTGCTGCGGGCCCTGCACGACGCCACCGCCGGGTACGCGGCCGAGGGCTGGATGCTGCCCGCCCGCGAGCCCGCCGAGGTGATCTGCCACGGCGACTACGCCCCGCACAACTGCGTGCTGGACGGCGAGGAGGTGGTCGGCGTCATCGACTTCGACACCGCCCACCCCGGCCCCCGGCTGTGGGACGTCGCGTACGCGGTCTACCGCTGGACGCCGACCACCGCCCCCGGCAACGCCGACGGCTTCGGCACCCCGGACGAACAGGCCGCCCGCGCCCGGGAGTTCTGCGACGCCTACGGGCTCGACGAGGCCGGCCGGGCCGGGCTGGTGGACGCCCTCGCGGCCCGGCTGCACGCCCTGGTCGACCACATGCGGGCCGAGGCCGCCGCCGGCAGCGCCGCGTTCGCCTCGCACCTGGCCGACGGGCACCACCTGATGTACCTGTCGGACGCCGCGTACGTGCTGCGCGAGCGCGACCGCTTCGAGCGGGCGCTACTCGGTGCCTGACGCCTCCAGGTGCTCGCGCAGGGCGCGGAACTCGGCGGCGATCCCGTCCAGGGTGTAGTGCGCGTTCAGCCCGCTCGGGTTCGGCAGCAGCCAGACCTCGGTGTCGCCGATGCTCTCCGGCTGCCGGCCGACCGCCGCCCTCGGCCGCCCGAACGCGGCCCGGTACGCGCCGATGCCGAGCACCGCCAGGGCGCGCGGGCGCAGGCGCAGCACCCGGGCGGTCAGCGCCTCGCCGCCCGCCCGGTACTCCTCGGCGGTCAGTTCGGCGGCCTTCGCGGTGGTCCTGGCGACCACGTTGGTGATGCCGAGCCCGAGGGCGAGCAGTTCGTCCTGCTCCTCGGGGCCGAGCTGCCGCGGCGTGAAGCCGGAGCGGTGCAGGGCGGGCCAGAAACGGTTGCCGGGCCGGGCGAAGTGGTGGCCGGTGGCGCCCGACCACAGGCCGGGGTTGATGCCGCAGAACAGCACCCGGAGGCCCGGCGCGGCCACGTCGGGGATGGTGGTGTCCTGGGCGGCGGCGAGCTGCTCGGGAGTCGGGCGGGACGGGGGAGTGCGGGTCACCCGGACCACTCTGCCGTACGCGATTGCGGCCTCGGGTACTTGATACGTTCATGTCCGGTATATCGGATGGATAGCCAGTTCGATTGTTTTCCAGACCTGATGACTGTTCGGACGGAGAATGGGGTGGTGCCATACGAACTGAACGCCCTGATCGCCACCGATGAGCTGATCACCGTCGTGGCGGCCGAACTCCCACTCGCGCGGGTCACCCGCCTGTCCCACGGGCTGGCGCTCATCCCGATGACGGACGAACTCCACAACGCACTTCAGCATCCGTCCACCGCGCCCGACTACGACTTCAAGCGATTCCCCTCCGGATTCGCGCTGCGGATCGCCGGCTGGTCCAAGGCCGCGCAGATCGCCTTCGCCGAGATCGACGCCGAGCACCCCGCCGGCCGGCGCGCCGCCCTCTGGTACGACGGCCGGATCACCCTCGGCCCGCTCACCCCCGCCGACGGCGCCCCGCTCGACCGGATCCTGCACGCCCTCGGCGCCCCCGCTGCCGCCCTGCCCGAACTCGCCGCCGCCCTGGCGTCGCTGGTGGCCGCCGAACCGCCGGAGGCCTGACCCGGACCCGCCGCGAACGGCCCGCCCCGACGACGCGAGAATGATCACCGGTCGATCGGTCGGAACGGGGACGGACACCATGCGGATCAATGTCCTGGGGCCACTGCAACTGGTACGCGGCGACGGGCCGACCGACGGACCCGGCGGCGCCAGACTGCGGCTGCTGCTGATCCGGCTCGCCCTCGACCCCGGGCGGGTGGTGACCCGCGAACGGCTGGTCGACGACCTCTGGGGCGACACCCCGCCGGACGAACCGGCCGGCGCCGTGCAGTCCCTGGTCTCCCGGCTGCGCCGCACCCTCGCCGAGGACCGGACCGCGATCGCCTCGCACCCCGCCGGCTACCTGCTCGACCTGCCCCGCCGGCACATCGACGCCTGGGACTTCGAACAGCGGGCCGCCACCGGCCGGGCCGCCCTCGCGGCCGGCGAACCCGCCCGCGCGGCGACCGAACTGGGCGCGGCCCTGGACCTCTGGCGCGGGGCGCCGTTCGCCGACGCCGAAGCCGCCGAATTCACCGCCGCCCCCGCCGCCCGGCTCGCCGAACTCCGGCTCGCCGCCGTCGAGGACCGCGCCGACGCGCTGCTCGCCCTCGGCGACCCCGACGCCCTGCCCCGGCTGATCGCCGAACTCACCGGCCTCCGCGTCGACCACCCGCTGCGCGAACGCACCGCCGCCCGCCTGGTCCGCGCCCTGTACGCCAACGGGCAGAGCGCCGCCGCCCTGGAGGTGTTCGACCGCACCCGGCAGACGCTGGCCGACGAGCTCGGCGCCGACCCCTCCGTCGAACTGCGCGACGCCCACCTGCACGTCCTGGCCGGCCGGCGCCCGCCCGCGCGCACCGTGCTGCCCGGCCCGCTCACCGCCCTGATCGGCCGCGACACCGACCTGGCGGCCGTTCGGGACCGCCTGCGCCGTTCCCGACTGGTGACGCTCACCGGGCCCGGCGGCGTCGGCAAGACCCGGCTCGCCGTGGCCGCCGCGGCCGCCGTGGGCGCGGACGTCCGGTTCGCCGAACTCGCGGGCGCCGACGGCCCCGACGGACCGGCCCGGGCCGTCCTCGGCGCCCTGCGCCGCCCCGCCGACAGCGGGGCGCTCACCGGCGGCCTCCCCGCCGGCGAGCCGCCCGGCGGACCCGTCGAGCGGATCGTCCGCGCCCTGGACGGCCGCGACGTGCTGCTCGTCCTCGACAACTGCGAACACCTCGTCGCGGACGCCGCCCACCTCGCCCACCGCCTGCTCGCCGCCGCCCCCCGGCTCACCGTGCTCGCCACCAGCCGCGAACCGCTCGGCGTCCCCGGCGAGACGCTCTGGCCGGTGCGGCCGCTCGCCGTCCCCGAACCCGGCGGCACCCCGCAGCAGGCCCTCGCCCACCCCGCCGTCGCCCTCTTCGTCGAACGGGCCGCCGCCGCCCGCCCCGGCTTCACCCTGGACCGGGAGAACCTCGAACCCGTCGTCCGGATCTGCCGCGAGCTCGACGGCCTCCCCCTGGCGATCGAACTCGCCGCCGCCCGACTGCGCGCCCTCGACCCCCACCGGATCGCCGCCCGCCTGCACGACCGCCTCCGCCTGCTCGACCGCGGCCCGCGCACCGCCCCCGACCGGCACCGCACCCTGCGCGCCGTCATCGACTGGAGCTGGGACCTGCTCGACCAGGACGAACGCGTCCTGCTGCGCCGGCTCTCGGTCTTCGCCGGTGGGGCCACCCTCCGCGACGCGCACACCGTCTGCGCCGCGCACTGGCCCACCGGGCCCGCCCCCGACCCCACCGCCGTCGAGGACCTGCTGACCGCCCTCGCCGACAAGTCCCTGCTGGCCGCCGGCGGTTCGGACACCGGCGAGGCCCGCTACCGCCTGCTGGAGACCGTCCGCGCCTACGCCGCCGAACGGCTCGCCGAAGCCGACGAGCACGACCGCACCGCCACCGCCCACCTGCGCTGCTTCCTCGACCTCGCCGAACACGCCGAACCCCTGCTGCGGACGGACCGTCAGGCCGACCGACTGGCCCGGCTCGACGCCGAACAGGACAACCTGGACGCCGCCCTCCGCCGCGCCGTCACCGCCGGCCCGCCCGACCACGCCCTACGACTCGCCGCCGCCCGCACCTGGCCCTGGCTGATGCGCGGCCGGGCCCACGAAGCCGGCGAACGGGCCGCGGCCGTCCTCGCCGCACACGGCGCCACCCCGCCGCCCGGCCTGGAACAGGAACACGCCCGGTGCGTGATCCTCGACCTGCTCACCGCCCCGCTCCGCGGCGCCGAGACGCGGCTGCCGCCCCCCGCGCTCGGTGCGGCCCTCGCCACCGCCCGGGACGGCGACCACCCGACCGCCCTCGCCGCCGCCCTGCTGCTCGCCGCCGGCGGACCGCCGGACGCCCCCGGCGCGACCGCCCGGCAGTACTGCGCACACCCCGACCCGTGGATCCGCTCCGCCGCTCGACTCGTCCTCGGCCGCATCGAGTTGAGCGCCGGACGGATCGAACCCGCCGAACGCTCCCTGCGCACCGCCGTCGACGGCTTCCGTGCCCGGGGCGACCGCTGGGGACTGGCCATGGCCCTGGTCACCCTCGCCGCGCAACTGGCCCTCACCGGCGCCGTCGAGGAAGCCCTCGCCGCCCTCGACGAAGCCGCCCTCCACGACACCGAGACCGGCGGCACCGGCGAATCCCCCCTGACCCTCCTGCTCTCCGGCCGCCTCCGTACCCGCAACGGCGACCCGACCGCCGCCCGCGCCGACCTCGAACGCGCCCGCACCGCCGCCGAACACGCCCGGGACCCGCACCTGCAGGCCGCCGCCCACTACGCACTCGGCGAACTCGCCCGCCGCACCGGCGACTTCACCGCCGCGCTGGCCACCCAGCGCCGCACGCTCCAGCAACTCGAACAACTCCCTGCCACCACCCCCACCCACCACCACCTGCTCGCCCTCGTCCACAGCAGCCTGGCCCGCACCCACCACCGTCTCGCCGACCCCCTTGCCGCCGCCTCCCTCCACCGCCGCGCCCTCGAACTGGCCGTCACCACCCGGGACCGCCCGGTCCGCGCCGACGTCCTGGAAGCCTGGGCCGAGCACCGCCTCGCCCTCGCCGACCCCGCCCGCGCCACCACCGCCCTGGCCGCCGCCTACGCCCTGCGCGGCGGCCACGATGCCGGCGACCCGGAACTGCGCGCCGTCCTGGACGGCTGTGCCGCCGCCCTCGGGGGTGCCGCGTTCCGGGCCGCCTGGGAGCGCGGGCCGGCGCTGGCGGAGCCGGAGGCGTTCGCGCTGACGGCCGGTCAAGAGCTGGACGGCTGACGTTCGTTTGGCGTGCGAGCGGTCCGCCTGATCGCTGCACGCGTCGTCACCGGCAGTCGGGGCCGGGCGTCGTCCCGCGCTTCCCGACCTCGACTGTCCCGCCGGCCAGCCGACTACTCGAACGGCCGGTGGTTCGGTGCGCACACCGTGCCCGACGGGGGCAGGACGCCGTCCACCAGGTAGCGGGCCTCGTACCGGGCCGCGCAGTCGCTCGGGTTGGCCAGGACGGTGTGGCCGAAGCCGTCGACCGTCAGCAGTTCGGCCCGGCCCAGTGAACGGGCCATCGCCTGCGAACCCGCGTACGGCATCGCCGGGTCACCGGTGTTGGCGACCACCAGGACCGGTCGGGCCGTGCGGCGGTTCCACGGGCCGTCGTACCGGGCGGCGTCCCGGGCCGGCCAGCCGGCACAGCGCTCGTCGATCCAGGCGAACCAGGGGCCGACCGGACCCGAGCGGGCCAGGGCGAGCGCCGCCGTTCCCGCGTGGTCGGCGGCGGCCGAGGGGCCGGCGCTGTCCGAACACACCACCGCCAGGGCCTGGTCCGGCGACGGATGGACGACGGGCGGCAGTGGCGCGGTGGGTGCGTCGCCCGCCGCCCACAAGGTCTGCAGCAGCGTGCCGAGCTGCGCCCATCCGCTGCCGGGGAGGCCGGGGACGGGCGCTGCGGCGTACAGCGAGACGATCGTCGCCTCCACCGCCGCGGCCTCGGTGAACGCGGCGTCGCCGAGTGCCACCGGGTGGGCCCGCAAACGCGTCAGCAACTCGTCGTACCGGGCCCGGGTGGCGGCGGCCGTCCCGGCCGAGAACGCGCACCCGGAGGGGCCGGCCTGGCCGCATGCGTCGAGGAACGCGTTCAGCACCCGACCGGCGGCGACGTCGCTGCGGTTGCGCAGCAGCGGGCCCGTGGCGGCGGCCTCCCGCCCGCTCCCGGTCGACCAGGCCACCGGGTCCGGGCCGCTGTCCAGCACCATGGCGCGCACCCGGCCCGGGAACAGGTTGGCGTAGGTCGCGCCGAGGTAGCTCCCGTACGAGGTGCCTAGGTAGGTGAGGTCCCGGTCGCCGACGGCGCGGCGGAGCAGGTCCAGGTCCCGGGCCGTGTTCGCGGTGGACAGGTGCGACACCAGCGGGCGGGTCGCGCACTGCTCGCCCAGCCGCCGGTACGCGTCCGTCCAGGCCCGCTCCTGCTCCGCGCCCTCCGGGAAGCCGACCGCGGTGCGTGCCAGCAGGGCCTGCTCGTCCGCCGGGTCGTCGAAGCACCGGACGGGAGCGCTGCCCCCGGTGCCGCGCGGATCGAAGCTGACGATGTCGAACCGCTGCCGCACCTCCTCCGGGAACCGGTCCAGCATCAGCGGCAGCGCCGCCGTCCCCGGCACGGCCGGCCCGCCCGGGTTGTAGAACAGCGAACCGATCCGGTGCGCCGGGTCACCCGCCGGATGCCGGATCACGGCCAGATCGAGCTTGGCGCCCCGCGGGTCACGGTGGTCCACCGGCACTTCGGCGGTCGCGCACTCGAAACCGCCTGCGCACGCCGCCCAGGTCAACCGCGGCACCGCCGCCGCGACCGCCACCGCCGGGGCCGTCGTCCCCAGCACCGCGGCCACGGCGACCCCTGCCGCCAACCGCCACGCAACACGTCCACGACGAGCCATCCTCAGGCCCTCCCTCCACCGGCCGGCCGGTCGCCCGCGCCCCTCGGTCGCAGCGTCCCGCCCGGCACACCGGACGATTCCGCACCGCGCTGCCGGAACGCCGGCATTCCGCTGGCACCTCCGCCCGGCCGGTCAGACCCCGGCGATCCGGCCGGCGAGCTCCCGGTAGCCGACCGGATCGCCGCACAGCCGCTGCACGGCGGCCAGGCCCGCACTGGCCCGGCCGCCCTCCGCCACGCTCGCGCGCGAGGCCACGTAGAAGCTCCACTGGGCGACGTCCAACGGGTCGTACTCGGCGTGGCTGCGCGCGGTGTGCAGGGCGAACACGTAGACGTCGGCGTTGTACGACGGCTCCGCGGCGGTGCCGCCCTCGGGAGTCCAGACCCGGCCGCGCAGGCGGGAGAACTGGATCCGCGACAGCTCCCGCTGACCCCAGACCTGCAGGTAGGCGCTGGTCTTGACCTCGATCCGGAGCCCGTCCGGCGCCAGCACGTCGAAGCTCTCCCACTCCGCGTTCCGCGCCGTCGCACCGACGGCGCGGTGCACCAGGAACTCCGCCAGCAGCCCACGGGTGGTGTTGGTCCGGAGATCGGGCATCGCGTACCGCCAGAAGTCCACCACCGCACCGGCCTCGGCGCCCCGGAACACCTCGCCCCCGTCGAGCGGCGCCAGTGCCGCCGGAGTCAGCCAACCATCCGTCATCTCCCCACCCTCCCACGGGAGTCGACCCCGACCGGCCCGCAAACGCCGGGAGGGCACACCGTTCCCGGTGTGCCCTCCCGCGCCGGCACTCCGGCGGTACCGCCCCTGTGTCAGCGGTAGTTCACGTACTGCACCAGCACCGCGCTGACCTGCAAGTTTACAGCGATCATGGTGCTGAACTGGGAAAACTCTTGTATGGAGTTTTCACTGGTCAGCGCCGTTTTCCGCCCGCATGTGCCCCGGATGTGCCCTCGTTTCGCACGGTTCGGCAGCGTTATTCGCCAACCTGCCCCCACGCCCGGGGCGGCGGGCTCAAGTGCAATCGGAGGTGCGGGCAGGGCCAGACGCTCTTTCGTGCGCCGCAGATGCCCGTGCGGGGCCCTGCCATGTGAGCCGCCTAGTCGTTCTAACCCCGGGCTTACACAATCAGGTCGCTCAGGGCAGTGACAGCGTCCAGCAGAGCCTCTGCGCGCAGCCGGGACACGTGAATGCGCTGCCCCTCCTTCTGGGCGCTGGATGGGACTCGGGCAAGGTACTTCTGGTCGACGATGCCCCCGTTGTGAACGAGGACGTGGCGAGCGGCCATGGCTCCGACAAGTCGGTCCCAGTTGTCGCCAATCGCTGCTGGCATGTCGATACCCAGATGGTCGCGGTAAAGCGCGGCTGCGTCATCTAGGCGTTGGAAGACATTGCCGCTCTTCTTCGCCTGCTTGAGCACCTGATCGGCATCGGCCACCCGGGCGGCGAAGACCTCCTTGAGGAGCGTCTCCAACGCGGCGCATGTGTCCTTGATGGTGCTCTCGTAGATCGCCGTCAACGCACCAGAAGCCCCCATCGCCGCGCGGGCCTCGGCCCCGAGGTCGTCCTGTAGGTGTTGGAGCGTGCGGCGCTGGACATCCACGATCTCGCTGAACTGCTCAGCCGGCGCGAGCTTGCCGCACTCGGGGCAGAACAGCGCGATGCCGAAGACTGCCACGGTCTCCCCGCAACGGGAGCAACTCATTGTGCGCCGGGTCTTCTCCTGCTCGAACGTGTAGATGGGGCCTGGTGTCGGTGCCGGACCGGGCTTGAAGGTCAGGTACCGGGAACGGCGTGCTGCGTTTCCGAAGGCCTTGCTCACCTCGTCGAAGGCGTACTGAATCGCCGCTGCTTCGGCGGCCTCGGTTATGCGCCTTCTCGTGTCCGGGCTCAGAAAGGCGCTGCTGCCCTCTCGGTGCCCGCAGTAGGGGCAGAAGCAGTCGGTCTCTTCTGCTCCCCCGAATCGAACTGCGATGGCGAACCGATGTTCGCTCTCCTGCGGGCAGGCCAGCATCAGCAGGCCGTTCTCGTCCGTTGGCATGGTGACTCCGAAGCTGAAGTTGTCACCATCGCTGCCTTGGTAGCTCACACCTTGAGGGAGCCGATCTTGCCAGTCCATTTTTCGGGACCTCCCGTGCGCCGGGTCACCTGCTGCCGTGCAGCGAGCATCGCAGACGGTACCGACAAAATGCCACAGGTCTTGGCTGTATCTGTCAGTAGTTTGGCCGCTCTGCTCGCGCGCCCTACGTCTGTGGCGCTTGGTTCGCTCTGCTGGTCTTTACGCGGCCCTGGGCGGCGCGGATGGTTTTCGATCGCCGCCGGGTTAGGCCGGGCGCTGGCTAGAGGTGATCTCCTGCACATCCTTCGAGGATGAGGATGTCGGTGATCAGGAGGCGCCCCCGGATGAAGCTGAGGTTGACGGCCAGCCGTTGGGCATAAGGAATTCGCGAGGATCGCCTGAGATGCTCATGGTGTTCTCGGCGGGGGTAGGCATGGCGAGCCGATCGAGGGGAGCGTCCTCCGGATGGTGAAAGACGGCGCGGTGTGCGTTGAAGATCACCATTTGGTTGATGTGATTGGCGAGGAGGGCATTTGGAGAGACGTTATAGTCGTCGCCGGTGGAGCTGTTGTTGATTACCAGCGCTGCCCGGCGATCTAGTGGAATCACTAGGGCTTCAGCGGTGGCCAGACCCACTCCGTCGTAGGGTGAACTGTTGGGGTGGCGCATAAGGACCACGGGATCGTCGGCGGTTATCAGTGATTTCCGCTCGAATCTAATCAAGCCCCATGGCCTGCTGAAAAAATGAGCTGCGGCGCGAGGCATCAGGTCGCCGATAAGGCGCAAGTGCTTGTTCGGATGCTCGGACACCCTGTAGGAGTCGAAGTCCGTCATCTCGTCCCAATGCTCGTTCACCTCCTCATCGGTCACCTTGCGGCCGTGAGCCTGCTCCAGCACCTTGCGGACCTGTGGCTTCCCGCCAACTGCAACCTGCAGCTTGAAAATGTGGTCGGCGATCTCGTTGCCCTGTTGCCGGATGCGCGGAACCCGAACGTGTTGGGCGGCGGCCCACAATGCAATGGCCTGGCGATTCTCATCCGTGGGAGGCCATTGCCCGTCGTCGACTACGGCGCGGAATGCGGAGGCCGCTGCGCCTTCGATCTGCCCGAGTGCATCCTCAATGGCATCGGTGAAGACGCCTTCTTCAGTCTCAAGCAGGTAGAAGTTCTTGACTACAGAGGCGTCTTTGACGGAGACGGTGCTTTTCTCGTTGCCGGGCAAGGGGACGCGGATGATCTGACCGCGCTTGTCGGCGAACCGAGCAAGGTAGAACTTCGGCACGGTGTGGTGCCGTCGCTTCATAGGTGGCTTCTGGGGTGATCTTCCCATGCCTGCGACCATAGATCTTGATCGCTGCTCGTAGCGCCAGGTTTTTGCGGTTGGAACCAATTCGTGACGCCGGGCGGCCAATTTTGCGCTGTGCATGCCGAGGGCTGGGTGGCCGGGCACGCGCTGCCAAGGGCAAGGCGCGCGGGCGTTAACGGCCTTGATCGCATTCGCTGGTTGGCTACAGCGAATGCACCGTGCGGCCTGTCAGTTGCGGACCTACGGGCGAGTTGCTCCGTGCTCCAGGTAGACGGTCTCGGACTTCGTCCTGGCGGCGCAGGCGGCGTGGACGCGGCGGGCGAGGCGGGGGATGAGAAGCGCGTCGAGCTGGTCGGTGGTGTGGAAGGCGTGCTCGCCGATCTCCACCTGGTCGACGGTGATGTGTGCGAGCTCGTCGGCGGGGAGGATGCCTCCGTCGAAGACGAAGAGGAGCTTGTCGCCCTCGGTGGGGTGGGGCGCCCAGTCGGCGACGAGCAGGCGGCCGATCGGCGGGGTGATACCGAGCTCCTCTTTGACTTCCCGTGCCGCACCCTCGCTTGGGGTCTCGCCTGCGTGCAGGTAGCCGCCGGGGATCTCCCAGCCGGGCTTGTAGGTGGGTTTGACGAGGAGTACGCGGTTGTCCTCGTCGAAGAAGAGCACGCCGGCGGCGGTGCGGGGCTGGGCTACGACCTCGTGGGGTAGGGAGTCGCTCATGGTGACGACTGTAGCCAGCGGACCGAGGTGGTCGGCGGGTGTCGACGGATGAAGTGATAGCGGATCTGCTCGGGGCAGTTCCTCGGCGGGCATGGCTGGGTGGGCTCGTCGAGAATGCTCCTCAACGAGCCCACCCAGCCACGTCGTCATGCCGCTGCCGGCTCCCAGCCGTAGCGCGAGAAGGCGGGGCCGCCAGCGCGGTAGGCGGTGAGCGCCTGTGTGGCCGTGGGGAAGGCCGGTTCGGGGAGGCGGCCGGCGGGAACCCAGCGGGCGGTGAGGTGCTTGTCGGGCTCGGTGTTGGCGAGCTCGCCGGTCCACTTGTCGGTGGCGAAGACGAAGAGGACGAACTGGCCGGCCTGGTCCCAGCCCTGCTCGACGTGGATGACGTGGACGAGTTCGAGGTTCGCCGGGTCGACGAGCAGGCCGGTCTCCTCCTTGAGTTCGCGGGCGGCGGCCTCGTCGAGGGCTTCGCCCGGCTCCGCCTTGCCGCCGGGGACGGTCCAGGCGGGGTGCGGGGACCAGTTGCGGGCGGCGTAGTGCACGGCGGCGATCGTGTCGGTGCTCTTGTCGTGGACGATCACGCAGACCGAGTTCCGGCTGTTCATCACGCTGTTGTGCGTCACGGTGCGGACTCCTTGTCGAGGTACCGGAGGACGTCGGTGGTCCAGGACGGCCTGGTGGTGTGCCAGCTGAACCGGTAGCCGTTGGTGCCGAGGTAGGGCGTGGTGAGGACGTGGTGGAACTCGCACCATGCGGCGAACTCGCGCCAGGAGCATCCGGGCAGGCCGCGCTGGCGGGGGTGGTGGTTGTAGGTGTCCACGGCTCGGCGGATGGTGTCCTCGGGCAGCGGGCCGGTGGTCATGGCGGTGCTGACGACGAGCTTGGCGAGGTCGTACCCGAATGGCGCGAGGGTGAGGGAGTCGAAGTCGATGACGGCCACATCGGCGTCGGCGATGAGGAAGTTGCGCGGGTTGGCGTCCTTGTAGAAGGCGGCCGGCATGGTCGCGGCCTGCTTCAGCCAGTCGTCGGCGGCCTCGGGCGTCAGGGCCGCCTCCGGCACGGTGCCGGAGGCCAGGAGTCGGTGGAGGCGTTCGCGGCGGCCGTCGGCGAAGCTGGCGATGGTGATGGTGTCGTGGGTGTGCGGCGTGTCGAGGCGGGCTGCGTGCAGCTCGCGGGTGTGAGCGGCGGTGTGCTGGTGCCCGAGGAGGTTGGCCAAAGCCACCAGATCGTCGGGACCGCCGTGTCGTCCTTCGAGGTGTTCGAAGTCGATCTCGGTGGGGCGGACTTGGACGATCCGGGGGATGCGCACCTCGGGGTTGGCACGGGCGATCCACCGGTGGTGGACCAGGGATTGCTGCTGGGCCTGGGCGCTCAGGTACGTCTTGGTGAAGGTCTTCATCGACGGGCGGCCACGACGTAGGTGACGGTGGAGGTGGTCTCCAGCGGGCCGTTGCCGACGGTCTCCCGAAGCCGGCGGGCGATCTCCTCGACGCCACGACCGAGTTGGTACTTCGGGTTGGTGGCTGCGTACTCCGCGATGTGGTCGGCATCGGTGAAGCGGAAGCGGTGTTCGTGGTGGATGACCTGCTGCACGTCGAGGCAGGTCGCAACGATGTCGGCCTGGTTGTGGCTGTGGAAGGTCTCGTACAGGCTCGGCCGGCTGGTGGCCTCGGGGTCAAGGCCGCTGGTGGCGATCACCTCGTCCAGCGTGCGGTAGCTGTCGGGCGACTTGGTGACCGTGATCGACAGCCCGCCGGGTGCCAGGCAGCGGGCGATCTCGGCGATCACTGCCGCCGGCCGGGGCGAGTGGTAGAGGCAGAACGCGGCCACCGCGACGGCCACGGAGGCGTTGGGAAGGTCGATGGCGTGGAAGTCGCCGCGCAGGAACTCCACGCCCAGGCGGCCGGTGAGCCGGCTCCGGGCCTCGGCGAGGAGGGCGGTGGACTGGTCGAAGGCGATGAGCCTCGGCGGGTCGAGCCGCTCGGCCAGGGCGAGCGTGGTCGTGCCACGTCCGCAGCCGATGTCGAGGACGGTACCGCGCAGCCCGGTGGCGGCGAGGTCGGCGATGACGGTGGCGGGGTGGGGACCGGCGGTCTTGGCGCGGGACAGCGCGCCGGTGCGCTGGGCGATGCGGCCCGCGTCGGCGTACAGGTCGTGGCGGACGTGGTCGGTGTCGAGGAACGGGTTGGCGGTCATGGACAGGTGGAGCCTTCCCGGTGCGAAGTGGGTCAGGTCATGTCTGTGGAGGGACGGTGGCGACGAAGCGACGGGCGGCCCGGCGGCTGGTGAGGGTGACGACGCGGGCGTGGCCGGCGTGCTCGGCGATCAGCGCGCGGACCTTGGGCCGCATCTGGCGCCGGTAGCCCAGGATGTAGCGGACGAAGCCCCAGGTGATGCGGTCGAAGACGCCCTGGGAGGTGTGCTGGCCGCCGCGGTAGCGCCAACGTCGCTGCAGGATGCCGAGCAGGCAGACGACCGGGGGGATGTCGAGGAAGATGACGGTGTCGGCCCGCTTGAGGCGGATCGGGAGGGTGGAAGCGTAGTTCCCGTCGATCACCCAGCGGGGCCGAGCGACGAGCTCCTCCTGGAGAGCAGCGAACTTCTCCTGCGGCAGCGGGTTCCAGTCGGCGTCGTAGTAGACGCCGTCGAGGTGGGTCAGAGGGGCGTTGATCAGTTCGGCGAGCTGGCGTCCGACGACGGTCTTGCCGCTGCCGCCGCAGCCCATGATGGCGATCCTGTCCATGCCGCTACACGCTACCGAGCCGTGCGACGGCCCGGCCCCCGACTTGTTCGGGCCACTCGGGCGAGATCTCCAGCGTGGTCATGCGCGGTCTCCTTCGAGCAGCAGGGGCGGGATGGTTGTGCCAGCCAGCGCGGCGGTGAGGGTGCGGAGCTGGCGGGAGACGCGGAACGGGTCGAGTCGGTCGATGCAGCGGGCGATCAGGTCGGCGTGGGCCTGGCTGCCCGCGATCCGGGCGAGCGCGGTGACGGTGGCCACCACATCGGCCGCGCTCGTGATGACCAGCTCGCGCGGGACGACCGTCTCGGCGGCCCGCATGGTGCGCGGGGCCAGCGGCAGGCAGCCGGCGAGGACGGCCTCGAAGAGCCGCTGGGTGAACTGGCCGGTTCTCGCGTACCGGTCCGGGGCGAGGAGCACGGTGCTCACTGCGGAGCGGTAGGTGGGGGTGACCTCGTCGAAGGGGATGCGGCCGGTGAAGTTCACCTCCGGCCAGCGGGCGGTGTTGTTCCACTTCCCGGCCACCTGGTGCGGCAGCTGGGCGGCGGCCGGGGCGAAGAACTCCCCGAAGGCCGTGTCGCGGTCGTACTGGTTGCCGATGTAGACCAGCGGCAGTTCCCGCTTCTCGGCCGCGAGGGCGGCCGGGTAGGCCCGGTCGAGGGCGTCGTCGGCGACCGGGAAGAGCAGGCTGACCGTTCCCGGCGACGGGTACAGGGCCGGCTCGCACACCTGCAGGTGCCGAACAGCCCGCAACGGGTGGTCGGCGGGCAACTGCTGGTCCTTGTCCCACAGCACCGTGCGGACGGCGAGCCGTTGGGTGTAGTGGTCGAGGAGTTCCTGCTGCCGGTGCAGGTCGCAGGTGTGCCCCTCGGTGCCGCAGTCGGTGGTGTTGCGGCCGGGGATCGGCCAGCGCCACTCCAGGAACAGGGCGTCGATCTCGGGCAGGCCACCGTCCCATCGGTAGGTGGCGGTGAGGTCGGTGCCGGCCTCGGCGAGATCGCGGTTGGCCTGGAGGAAGACGATCTCGTGTCCGGCGGCGATCAGGCCGTCCACCAGGGTGCGGCGGTGGCTTCGCCCGCCGTCGGGGGTGTCGGTGATCCCGGAGCCGAGGAAGCCCCAGTGGCTGTAGCCGATCCTCATGCCTTGGTCACCCACCAGTCCTCGATGAGGAGCGCGTCCAGCCCGGACTCGGCCAGGCAGTCCAGCGCCATCTCCGGGGTGCCGCAGATCGGCTTGCCCTTCACGTTCAGGGAGGTGTTGATCAGGACCGGCACGCCGGTGAGCTCGGCGAAGGCGGTCAGGATGTCGGCCAGGAGCGGGTTGTCCCTGGGCGCGAGGGTCTGCACCCGGGCGGTGCCGTTGGCGTGGACGACCGCCGGAATCGTCGCGCGGGCCAGGCCGGTGACCGGGGAGGCCATGGACATGAACGGGGCCTCTTGGCCGAGCGTGAAGTACTCGGCGGCCTTGTCGGCCAGGACCACGGGGGCGAAGGGCCGGAACGGCTCGCGGAACTTCACCGTGGCGTTGAGCCGGTCGGCGACGCCGGGCCGCAGCGGTGAGGCGAGGATCGAGCGGTGCCCGAGAGCGCGCGGGCCTGCCTCCAGCTCGCCCTGGAACAGGCCAATGATCGCGCCCTTGGCCAGCTCGCGGGCTGCGAAGCCGACCGGGTCGTCCAGGCGCCGGGCGGTCATCCCTGGTCGTGGTTCGGCCGGCAGCTCCAGGCCGGGGAAGGACGGGCCGAGGTAGCAGGCCCGCGCCAGCCCGGTCGGGAGGTCACCGTGCCGGTCGAGATGGGCCACGGCGGCGGCACCGATCGCGGTGCCGGAGTCACCGGGCGCGGGCGGTACGGCGACCTCGTCGAACAGCCCGGTGGCGATGATCTTCCCGATGCTGACGCAGTTCATCGCCACCCCGCCACCCACGCACAGCAGCCGGGCACTCGTGCGTTCGCGGGCGATCCGTGCCAGGTGCAGCATCACCTGTTCGGTGCGTTCCTGGAGAGCGGCGGCGAGGTCGGCGTGGACCGGAGCGACTTCCTCGTCCGGTCGGCGCGACGGGCAGGTGAGCGAGGTGAAGGCTGCGGTCAACCGCGGGTAGCGGCGGTCCATGACCCGCAGACCGATCAACCGGTGATCGAGGGCGAAGCCGTCGGTGGTGAGCTGGACGGCCTTGGCGAACAGCGAGCGGAACCGCTTCGGGTCGCCGAGGGCGGCCAGCGCCATGACGGTGCCCTCCTCGTCCCCGCGCCGCCAGCCGAGGTGCTCGGTGACGGCGCCGTACAGGTAGCCGAGGGAAGCGGGGTCGTCGAGGGCATGGACGATCCGGTACGAGCGGCCGGCCGCGCTCTGCCGCGCGTGGCCGATGGTGGTGGTCTGGGTCTCGCCGAGGCTGTCCACCACCAGGACGGCGGCCTCCTCGTAGCCGGAGGCGGCGAAGGCGTACAGCCCGTGGGCGCGGTGGTGCAGGACGGGCTGCACCTCGGCGTTCGGGAAGATGTCGGCCAGGCGGGCAAGGCGGCGGCGGGTGTTGGCGGCGACCTGGGCGAACGAGCGGGCCCGGGGCAGGGCCCTGGCGGCCGTCGCCGGTCGCAGGGTGTGAGCGAGGGCGGAGGGGATCGCCCGGAGGTAGTGCTGCGGGGTGAAGTTGTACGCGACGGTGCCGATGTCGGCGAGGGTCAGGCCCGCTTCGTCGAGGAGCCACTCCACGGCCTTGGCCGGGTAGCTCTTGTCGTGCTTGACGGCGCTGAGCCTCTCCTCCTCGACGAAGCCGACGAGTCGGCCGTCGACGAGCAGGGCGGCGGCAGAGTCGTGGGTGTAGGAGCACAGGCCCAGCACGATGTTGCGGTTCGCGGCCACGTTGGTCACCTCTTCACCGGGATCGCTGGGATGGGCATGGCCGCGAGCGGGATCTTCTGTTCGCGCTGGTCGTACCAGAGCGCCAGGGTCTCGGGCAGCGGCCCGGTCGCCTCGGCGGCCCTGGCACGGGCCTCGTCGCGGCGACCGGCCTTCCACAGCCGGTAGCTGGCCAGGACGGCGGCGAAGCCGTCCCAGACCGGGTGGCCGACGGCCTCGCCCACGGTGACCTGCTTCAACATCAGGTCGAAGTCCTCCCACGGGATGCCGAGCGGCTGCCACGCGGGCGAGGCGGGTGCGTCAGCGGCGAGGCTCCAGGCCGTGTCCTGGTGCTGGGCGTACAGGTGCAGGGAATCGACGTGGTGGTGGTAGTCGCCGACCTCGGCGCCGAGCCATCCGGCCATCAGCTCGTGCAGGACCGTGGTGGTGATCAGGTCGTACGGCAGGCCGAGCCACACGTCCTGGCTCCGCATGCTGGTGTGCATCTCCAGGCGGCCCTCGCGCAGGTAGAAGCGGTATCCGAGGGTGCAGGGCACGTCCTTGTGGCCGGCGGTGTCGCGTGCGGGGTCGAAGATCTGGACGACGGCCCGGCGGCTCTCGCTGTCGCGGGTCAGCTGGCGGCGCACGTAGTCGAGCTGGTCCAACTGCCCATGCCAGCGCCGCAGGCGCGGACCGTAGGCGCCCTGGAGGGCGCCGTGGTCGGTGAGGCCGGCCAGGCGGCTGTTGAAGTCGTGGATCCAGTCGGCGCTGGAGCCGGAGAGGATCCACACGGTCTCGGCGGCGGCGAACGCGGGGTTCAGCACCCGGTACGGGCCGAGGTGGACCATCCGGGCGGCCGGGTTGGTCAGCTTGAGGTAGGCACCCATGAGTTCAGCGGTGGCCATGCCGCGCGGTGCGACGCTGCGGCCCTGGCTCAGGATGGCCTTGCCGGCGCGGGTGAACAGCGCGTTCGCGCTGTCCGCGGTGGTGACGAACACAATTCCTCCGGTGGAACGACGGGGCAGGATCGTTCAGGTGCCCACGGGCTGCGGGGAGTCGGCGTTGAGGTGGGCGAGCTGGCGCGAGACGCCCTGGGTGAGGGCGGTGCGGGGCTTCCAGCCCAGGAGGTCCACCGCCCGGGAGTTGTCGGCGAGGGTGGCCTCGACGTCGCCGGCCTGGGCGGGCAGCCGGTTGACCGGCACGGGGCGGCCGGTCAGCTCCTCGACGGCGGCCAGCACGTTCAGCACGGTGGTGGTGACGCCGGTACCGATGTTGAGGACCGTCGTGCCGATCGGGGCGGTCGCGGCGGCGATGGCGGCTCGGACCACGTCGCCGACGTAGGTGAAGTCCCGGCGCTGGCTGCCCTCGCCGTAGAGGTTCAGGGCGGGTCCGCCGAGCGCCGCCGTGAGCGCGCGGCCGATCAACATGTCATCGCGCTGGCGAGGGCCGTAGACCGTGAACAGGCGAAGTGCCACCGCGGTGACGGTGGAGGTGGCCTTGCCCGCGTGGGCCAGGCAGAGCTGTTCGCCGGCGAGCTTGCTGATCGCGTACGGCGACTCGGGGCTCGGCACGATCTCCTCGCCGGTCGCGCCGCCGCTCGTGGTCCCGTAGACGCTGGAGGAGGAGGCGTAGACCAGCCGGGGAACGCGGACGTCCTCGCAGGCGGCCAGCACGCGCTCGGTGGCGAAGACGTTGCAGGCGGTGTACTCGGCGAACCGCTCGCCCCAGGAACTGCGGACACCTGGCAGTGCCGCGAGGTGGAAGACCGCGTCGGCCTGCAGGAACAGAGCCGTGAGCGGGCAGGTCATCAAGTCGGCGGCGACGAAGGTGAAGCCGGGATGGTCGAGGGCTCCTGTCAAGTTCGCCGCCGCACCGGGGTCGGTGCGAGGGTCGCGGCGGTCCACGCCGATGACGGTGGCGCCCGCGCCAAGGAGGGTGTCGACCAGGTGCGAGCCGATGAAGCCGGCGGCTCCGGTGACGACCGCCCGAGACGGGGCGCGTCCTGGTGTTGCCTTGTGCTGCATTGAAGTCCCCCAAGGGTCTTGTCGTTGGTGTCTGGATCGACGGCGCCGGACGGTCAGGACGTGTGCGGCGTGCGCGGGTGGGTGCCGTCGAGCGCCGTGGTGTGGCTGAGGGCCGACGGGGCGAGCTGGTGCTGGACGGCCGTGCCGAGCAGGGCGAGGCACAGGACGTGGCCGAGGGCCCACAGGCCGGTGAGAGCCGAGCCGATCGGGTCACGGGCCGCACTGCGGCGTCGTCTGCCCGGCGTTCCGCCCAGGATGTGGATCATCACCTTCTCCTCCGAGGTTCCGTGCGCGGACCCGAAGGGCCACGGCGGTCGAGTGCGAACGACGTGAGATGCACGCAGATCAAGGCGCGCTGGCGCGCTGCCCAACGGTCGGCCGGTGGTGAGGCTCGTTGCCTTGGCGGCCGGGGCGTGTCGAAACCATCACGCACCGCAACCCCGGTCGGGAAGGACTGCCGATGGTCAGTCAGGTCAGGCGTTGGTCAGATTGGTCAGAATCACCCAATGGCGGAGGTCGGCACCGAGGGCTGTTGTACGTTGGCGTCAAATCTGTTCAGCCGAACCGGACTTCGAGGTCACCTGTGGACGAAGGGTCTGTTCTCGGCGACTGCCTCAAGCGACTCGGCTGGTCGCCCGACAAACTGGCACGCGAGATCAACCGCGTGCGCCCGAACAGCATCAGCCCGAAAGCGCCCTACGGCTGGCTCAAGGGCTCCACGCCGCGCGGCTCGCTTCCGCAGATCGTCGCGTCGATCCTCTCGCACCATCTGAGGGAGACGATCACTGCCGATGCCCTGTGGCCGGCGAAAGCCACCGCGCCCGGTGCCGACGGCTGGCTGCAGCAGCCGTGGTCGCAGGGCGGTACCTGGGAGGGACTCGGAGCGTTCACGGCGGGTCCCCTCCGCTCCGGCCTCGGAGTGTCGCGCACCTTGTCCGGCCAGGGGCTCATCGGCCCGGCCGTCGACTGGCTGACGACACCGGACGCGCCGGTCGCGGGACGGCCCAGTGGCGAGACGATCAGCCCCCAAGCCATCGACGTCCTCACCGACCGCGTCGCCCAGCTCCGCCGGCTCGACGATGCCCAGGGCGGCCCGCTGGTGCTGGACTGGATCACCCAAGACCTGAACTGGGCCGCGCACTTGGCCCGCAACGGCACCTACGATCCGGCCATAGGGCAACGCCTCCACAGCGTGCTCGCCGAACTCGCCCAGCTGGCCGGTTGGCTCGCCTGCGACCTCGGTCGCAACGCGCTCGGCCAGCGCTACCTCCTGTTCGGACTCCGCGCCGCGCACACGGCCAACAACCGCGCGCTCGGTGCGAACATCGTCTCCTGCCTCAGCTACCAGGCCACCTGGCGCAGTGCGCACGACGAGGCGCTTCGCCTGATCAAGATCGCCCGGCAGGGCGTCGGAGACACACCAGGCGGCGCGGTCCACGCCCTCCTCGCCACCAGGCAGGCCCGTGCCCATGCTCAGCTGGGCCAACTGGACGACTGCGCCCGGACCCTCGACGAGGCGGCTGGCCTGGTCGAGTCCGCAGCGGACAGCGGCACACCACCCTCGTGGGCCTACTGGGTGACACCGGCGGTCCTGGCCGCCGACGCGGGCCGCGCATGGCTCGAACTCGGCCGTCCCGAGGTCGCCGAATGCCACCTGCTGCGCGGCCTGCAGCTGTTCGGTGACGAGCAGCCCCGGAACCGGCTGCTGCACACGATGTCCCTGGCGGAAGCCCGGCTGCGGCAGCACGACCTTGACGGCGCCGCCGAGGCCACCCGCCAGGCCCTCGATCTCCGCTCGTACCTCGACTCCGGCCGTGCCAGACAGCGGATGGCCGGCCTACGAGACGAGTTCGAGCACTCCGACAGCCCATTGGCGCGCGACGTCACAGACGAGATCAGCGCCGTCCTAGCCGCGTAGCCTGGACTTCCGCACGCACCCGAGGAACCGAATGTACGTCCGCACACAGGTCCCGCTGGCTCCGCTCACCACGCTCGGCATCGGCGGCAACGCCGTAGTCCTCGCCGAGCTGACCGACCCCGCCGACTTCCCCGACGTCGTTGGCCTGGCCCGTCGGGAGGGCGCCCGGCCCTTGGTCCTCGGAGGCGGCAGCAACATCCTCGTGGCCGACGCCGGGTGCGGCGTGCCCGTCGTACGCATGGCCACCCAGGGCGTGGTGTTCGAGCGCGGTGACGACAGCGAGGCGGTCACCGTCACCGTCCAGGCCGGCCACATGCTCCAGGACCTCGTCGAGGAGACCATCTCCAACGGCCTGACCGGGATGGAGACACTGATCGGCATCCCCGGTACCGTCGGTGCCACCCCAGTCCAGAACGTCGGTGCCTACGGGCAGGAAGTCGCGGACATCCTCGTGCGCGTCACCGCCTGGGACTGGGTCACCGGCCGCGAGGTCGCGCTCTCGGCTGAGGACTGCCGGCTGGGCCACCGCACCAGCATTTTCAAGCACTCCACCCGCTGGACGCTCCTCACCGTGACGTTCCGGCTGCGGCCGTCCGAGCTGAGCACCCCGATCACGTACGGGATGGTTGCCAGGGTCCTCGACGTCCCCAAGGGCACGCCGGTCCTCCTTGCCGACGCGGCTGCCGCCGTGCTGACCGTGCGCCGCAGCAAGGGCATGGTTCTCGACCCCGGAGACAGCGACAACCGCAACGTCGGCAGCGTCTTCCTCAGCCCTGTCGTCGACGAGAAGCAGGCCGAGAAGCTCCGGGCCGAACAGGCGCCCGTGAACGCCTTCCCCGACGGCCTGACCAGAGTCAGTGCCAGCTGGCTGATCAAGGCCGCCGGGTTCGCTCTCGGCCAGCCGATCGCCCCTGGCATCCGGATGTCAACCAAGCACTTCACGCTCGTCGCCGAGGGCCACGCCAACGCCGGCGCGTTCGCCGAGGCATCCAGGACGGTCGCCGAGAGCGTGCAGGAGGTCACGGGAATCCAGCTGACCCCCGAGCCCGACCTCTTCGGCGACGAACCCGCGTACCTCCGCCTCAAGCAGAACGCGCTCGCTTCAGCAACACACTGACGGGGCTGGCCAACCCGGACGGTCGCTTCGCCGGCCTGGCCTGGCACTCCTCCCGGTGAAGATGCTCCCTACCCGGCGGTGGCCAGGTTGAGGCCGACCGTCTTCGCTGTGCGCAGTGCCGCTCGGGCGCGTGCAGCACCGTTGTGGGTCACCGCTTCGCCTCCGCCGACGGTGAGCATGCGGGTTGCGAGGCCCGCACAGGGGCGGCAAATGCCCGGCTGGGGCACGGGGTCGTGGCACTTGGCGCACTCGGCGTACCGGGCCGCTGCTGGGCGCACAGGGGCCGGTACGGGCGGCATCTTGCGCTCCAGGCGGTTGCGGAGCACCGCCACTGGCGAGTGGACCGGGCTGGGCAGGCCGGGCAGGAGGGCAGCGGCAAGGTCGGCGTGGGTCGCGCCGCGCTCCAGCCACTGGACGACCAGCGGTGCGAGCGTTCGCGCCTCGGCCTCGCCCAGGTGCAGGCGCGGCTCAGGCCGGATCACCCGGAACAGCGTGGCGACCGCCTCGCGGACCTGCTCGTCCGGCACCGGCGGAGCAGCCTCGGTCTCCTGGCGGTCGCCCTCCCGCCCACCCGGCTCCTCGTCCGCCTCGTCGGCCGTCGCCTGGCCTTCGACGGGGAGGGAGGGTTCTTGGCACCGGTTACTTCCAAGAAGGGCGTCAGCACGGCCGGTGGTCGCTTCACCGGAGACCGGACGGGTGGCACCCGGCAGTGCGAGCTGTGGGGTGTCGTAGACGTGGGTCTCGGTGCGGATGGTGCCGTCGGGCATGCGGATCTTCTCGACGCGGTAGAAGCCGGCGTCGGCGAGCTCCTTCAGGGCCTTGCGGATCGCGCCGCGGCCCTGGGGGCTGGTGTCGGCCATGTGTCGACCGTCCTCGCGCCAGCCGTCGGGGCGGGAGAGGAGGTCCGCGAGCAGGCCGCGGGCGGTGTAGGACAGCTGCCGGTACTGCAGCATGCAGTTGGGCAGCACCGTGAAGTTGCGCACGTGGGCGCTACGATGGACACGCATCGGGAGGTCGCACTCCTGTTGCCGGACCCCGGGGTGTTACCAGCACCGCCGGGGTCGCCTATTTTCGATTGGACCACGGAACGTAGCACGTACGCCGCCGAAGATCGACGCGAATGTCGAGCGACCACCATCACATCGCTCGACGTGACTGGCGCACAGTCAGAATCCAGGCTGTGGCTGGCCGGTCTTGTCCGAGCTGCCGCTGAGCAGGCGACCCTGTGCGACGATAGGACTGCCGCGTCCGTTCGCCTCGCCGCTCTGGCGCGAAAACCTGTTGGGGCCAACCGGTTTGGCGCTGAGCGGGTGAGCCGACCTGCAGGAGATAGCTGCTCGTGCCCACCTTACGGTCAAGCAACCAAGGAAATGCTGGCCCTCTGTCGACGGCGCTGGCGCGCGCGGTCATAGCCGTGTGCCGGGACGCGCTCCATTGGCGCGACGATCTGCGGGCCATCTTCCTCGCTGCTGGGGTGTCACGCTCCCACTATGAACGTTACGACCGGCCAGAGCTGAGCAAGGCCAAGATCGCCCGCGCACTTCTCGATGACCTCGGCGAGGTGGGCGCGGCTGGCTACGGCGTCCAACGAAAGGTCGTCGAAGAGCTGTGCCAGATGAATCGGCCGCATGCAGATGCACCAGACCAACACGCCGGCAAGGAAGCTCTGGCCGAGCTGAAGCGCGAAGCTACAGCGGAGCGGATTCTCGTCAATCCAGAGCAGGCCGCTGCAGAAGCGCGGAAGGCGGCAGAGAAGCGGCGTCTGCAGGCAATTGCCGAGAGGCGGCTGGTCGTAGGCGAGTTGCGCGATGAGTTCATCGCGTTGGTGCAGATGCAGCAGGGGCAGAGCACCCAAGGCCGCGGGTACGACCTTGAAAAGCTCCTGGTCCGGCTCTTCAAAGTTCACGATCTTGACTACCGCCCGCCGTACCGCATGGCCCGAGAGCAGATCGACGGCTCCTTCCACTTCCGCGGCTTCACCTATCTCGTCGAGGCCCGATGGCGTTCTGCGCAGCCTGACCTGGGTGATCTCCTCGACTTCAAGGGGAAGGTGGACGGGAAGCTCGATAGCACAAGGGGCGTCTTCATCTCGATGGCTGGGTTCGATCCGGACGTTCTCGACCACTTCGTGCGCAACTCCCGGGGGAGTCGCAACAACATCATCATGTTCACCGGCCGGGACGTTTCCCAGCTCTTCGAGGGAAGCATCGGGTTGGTGGACGCGCTCACCAAGAAGGTTGATGCTGCCGAGCAAGAAGGGGTTGCGCTCCGAGAGCTGTGAGGTGGGGCGGATCCTTGCTCAAGGAGCCGCCCCTGCTCGCTCAGCCGTTCCAGATCGTTCCGGCGAGGAGGCCGTCGAAGCCCAACCCAGTCATGGCATCGTCGAAGTTGTCCCACTCGCGTTCGGGAGCGGTGAAGTGCTCGTCGAAGTCGGTGCGGGTGAGGTCGGGCTCGTGCCATTCAGCCGCGCAGCGGCAGCGGATGAAGACCTGCCGGCGGACGTTGAGGAGAAGCCAGTCGCGGATGGCGTCGCAGTTTGGGCAGGCGATGACGAAGCCACGCGGGTTGAGCACATCAGGGTGGGGGACAGCGCGAATTACGGGACGGCTGGAGGGGGTCCAGCCGGAATCGGCGAGGTCGGTTATGGGAACCTCCATGGGGGTATCGGTCGATGCGGACCTACACAAGAGGCCCCAGTGCGGGAATGTTCCCAGCGCGCCGAGATGACATCGAATCGATACCAACTGCCAAGGCCAGCAAGGATGTTGCATCGGCGATGTGGCCGCTGTGTGTCGTCGCGGTCCCGCTACCCACCCACGAGTGCGGCTGCGGTGGCGTCGACCCGGGCGACCGCATGCCGGACGAGGTCGAGGGCCGCAGCGAGCTCGGCGGGGCGGAGGAAGCCGTTGGCGTTGAGGGCGAAGGCGACCTGGTTCAGGTTGTTGCCGACGCGGGCCAGTTGAGCGCGGCTGGCGGCCAACTCGTCGACGGCGCGGTCGAGGCAGTCTTGCGGATCGCCGGCGCTCAGGCCGCGGGCGTCGTTGAGGGTACTGGTGGCGCAGAAGCGAGCGACAGTCTGGCTGCGGGCAGCGGCGGCTCGGCGGATCTCTTCGAATTCGGCGGCGTTGTATCGGACGGTCACTCGGTGCGGGCGCTGCTGCGGGTCACGGTGGCGGCGACGCGGCTGGCGAGTGGCCTGGCTCGGGGCGATGTTCTCAAGGCGGTCGCTCTCTTCCCCTACCTCGCTCGGCACCCCCTGGTGCCGAGCTGCCGGTGACGGGTCGAGCGCCCCCGCTCGACTCGCCGCCGGCTGTCCCTCGCCGACCGGCGAGGGACCTGCGTGGGGCCGCCTCTGGGGCGGTCCCACGCGATAGCTTGCTGCGCCAGGGGCGGTCAGTTCGGGCGCCGGTTGCGGATCGCCTTTGTGAACCGGCGAGTTGAGGAGCGCTTCCAGGTCGCCATCGGGGCTGTCGGTGTGCCCGGCGTCGGGCTGGTGGATCGTCAGAGGGGACTCCTGGGGGTGCGTGGGGACGGTGGGTGGGACCGGACGGGGCCTGGTCTGGATCACGGAGAGGGGATCCGGGTGCCTCGCGGGACGGTGCCGAGCGAGGCACCCGGGGTGAGCGGAATGGCCGGGATCAGATGTCGGCGGCGGGACCGTCGTCCGGTTCGTCCGGACGGACCATCTTCATGACCGCGGTGAGGCGTTCGTCGGACAACGTGAGGCCCTGGGCGCGTACCGCGTTGCGGACGACGGACCGGCTCAGCCTCCCGGTGTCCGTCCACGCCCGGACGGCGATGTCAGCCAGATCCTCCAACGGCGCGCCCGCCGGTCGGCCGACGGGCCGAGGCTCCGGGGACTGTCCGGCAATTCCGCTCGGCCCTTGGCCTGCGGCTTCTTGGTCCACGGTGTCGTCGGGCCGGGCGTGCTCCGCGCGGTCTGGGTCTGTCCATGGGAGGTCCTCGCCTGCGGACGGACGGTCTGAGCGGAATGGCCCGTCCGGTTCCGGGCCCGGTCCCGGACAGCGGTCCTTGTCCAGTCCATCCGCAGGCCGCAGCGGTCCGGCGGTCCGGTTCGCAGTCCGGTTCGGTCCAGTCTGGTGGACCTCCATGGTCTGGTCCGGTCCGTCGGATCGTCCGTCGTCCGGAGACCGTCCGGTCCCAGAAGAGGGGACGGGGACCGAGTTGCGGGCCACCGGTTCACCGTTCGACTGGACGACGGGCCGGATGTGGCGGGTGGTGTGGATGCCGAGGTGGACGGCTCCAGTGAGGGCGAGCGGGGAGATGGCGGACAGAACGCCGACCGTCGTGTCGCTCAGGTGCAGGTGTCCAGCGGTGGCCAGGGCCTGCTGGTTGAGTCGGACGGCGTGGAGGGTGTTGGCCCAGATGCTGGCGGCGGTGGAGGTGCCGAACAGCAGCCACACGTACGCGCGGGCGGTGAGCGGGGCGGTTCGCAGGAGCAGAAGGGCGCGGACGCTGTAGGCGACGAACCCGTCGACGATGAGCGGGAACAGGTAGGCGAGCTGGTCGCGGATGTGGATGGCGAGGGCCATCTGGCGCAGGGCGTCGTAGGAGAGGGCGAAGCCGACGGCAGCGAGCAGGCCGATCGCGGCGAAGTCCCAGACGGTCACACGGCTGGTGCGGGCGGCGCGGTCCGTGGTGGGCATGTGGGTGGTGGTCCTCCTTAGGGGCGGTCGAGGTGTTGGTGGCGGTGGGCCGTTGCATCCGTATTGGGCGTCCATGGCCCTTGTCCCGCTTGGCCGGTCGAGCCGGCCGTGACGTCCCGCCCGCCGTCCTAGCGGTGTACGCCGAGCCCGGCGGCAAGCGGGGGCGATACGGACGGCGTGACGGCGGGAGGGGAATGCCGTCCCAGCTGTGGCCTTTGGGACATGGGATGCAACGGCGGGGACGGGGCCTACCGCTTCTGGCGGGTGGGGTCAGGCATCGGTCGCGGGCGCGCGGGGCGGGAGCGGGTGGACCTTGGGGCAGTAGCGGCGCCATGAGTCAGCGAACTTGTTGAAGGTGTAGCCCTTGCGCTGGGTGCCGTCGGGCAGGCGGATGTTGGCGGAGGAGATCTGGTAGTCCTTCAGCAGTCCGGAGAGCGCTCGGGCGGTGAGGCCGCCGCGTCCGTGCTCGGCCCACGGAGCCTCCGGGTCGTCGTTCAGCGACGCGAGGAGGCCGGTGGTGGGCAGGGTCTCCGGGTCACCGTGGGCGAAGAAGATCCGGCGGATGTCGGCGAGGATCCTCGCTCCGCCGCAGCTGTCCTCCTCGATCACCTCCTCCGCAGCGACCATGCTCACGCACGCCTGGCGGGCCCGGTGCGGCCAGGAGCCGCCGGCAAGGTCAGCGACCGCGATCAGGGGCTCCCAGGTGTCGGCGGCCCGGTCCTCTACCAGCATGTCCGGCTCCAGCACCTGAGCCTGCTCGGCTACCTGGCCTGCCCAGAGGGAGAGCTTCGCGCGGGTCTCCCGAAGGAGGACACCGTCTCGGCGGTCGCGCAGCGGCGCGACGACCTCGCCGTCGGCACGGCGGCGCATGCGGATCACGATCGACCGATCCATGATCGTGTCCGGCAGATCGCCGATCCCGGCAAGGGCGGCCATGGCGAAGGTCTCGAACTCCCGGGCCTGGTGGTCGTTGCCGACCGCCCGGGTGACCGGGCGGTTGCGTTGGTGCCCGGCGTTCAGCAGGCCACGGATGTCCTCGTACTTCTCGGCGGTCCTGGGGTTGCCGAAGATGGTGTCGACCTCGTCGACCAGCAGGGTGCGGGGCCGGTCGCTGATCGTGCGGTAGATGGCCGCCGCGCTGGTGTTGACCGTTATCAGCGGGTCGTGGACGGTCTCGACCAGGACGTCGAGCAGGCGGGACTTGCCGCACCGGCGGGCCGGAGCCACGATCGCCAGGCGCGGCGCGTGGTGCCACACCGCCTGCAGGTGCGTCGCGACAGCCCACAGCGTGACCGCGTCCAGGGCCTCCGCCGACGGCAGGACCGCGTACCGGCGGATGTGGGTGTGCAACTCAGTCAGCAGCACGGCACCCGGCGACTCCGGCATGTCCGGAACCGCGGTGGAGCTCGGCAGGTTGCCGGTCTCGCTGCCGACGGTGACCGGCTCTTCACCAGCGATGGACTCCGACAGCGGCTGGTCGGACACGTGAACGCCGGGGTGGCCCGGCTGGGCAACCGGCGGCCACGAGGCCGCCAGAACAGGCAGGTTGGGCAGGTTGGACGTGGGGGTGATGGGGGACTCCAGACCGCGGTGCGGCGGCGAACCGCCGCACCGCTCAGGGGGCAAGGAAGGAGTGCCGCCTCGCCATTCGAGATGCGAACTGGGGCTGCGGCGAGGACGGTACGACTGCGCGGAGCCAAGATCCACCGCACGGCGGCAAGTCAGCCGACGGCAGACAGGAGCGCTCCTCGGCTCAGATGCGGTGAGGCGGGTGCGATCAGGCGGCCTGGTCGGCGCTCTGGCTGTCGAGCCAGGCTTCCACCTCCGTCCAGCGGTAGCGCAGGTGCCGGCCGACCTTGATCGCCGTCGGGCCCTGGCCGCGGTGGCGCCAGGCGTAGACGGTCCCCAGCGGGACACCGAGGTACGCAGCGAGCTCCTCGGCACTGGCCAGCGGACGGCGATCGGCGGCGGCACGGGAAATCTTGGACAAGAGGTCTCCGGTGGGTAGGGGATAAGGGGAATTCGGGCAGGTCGGCGAAGGCCCGCGAGGGGCAGGTGCGTTTCCGTGCGGAGAGAAGTCTGCGCGCGGCCCGGCCGGAAACCTAAAAAGGACCCCAGCCCGCCTTCCTGCGACCCCGGGCGGAGTCGTGGCCTGCCCGGCGGGGCGACGTTCGAAGCATTCTCCATGCGACCCGGCTCGCAACCTAAAACGGCCCCGGATCGGCTCACCGGCCGCCTCCGAGGGCAGAGGTCCGCCCAGCCTTCACGGCTCTACGGCAGGCCACGTGCAAGCTCGACCGCGTCTTGCTGCGGATCAGCGTCACGATCGCTTGCCCGTCAGGCGAACGCGCTGCTGAATACCTGGGACGATCCGGCACGATCGGACACTATCGGGCACGGAAATCGCCGTACGAGAAACTCACACTTGACAATCGGCTGCCACTCGATCAATATCCAACACCCCGCCAAGAGCAGGTGCTGAGAGCGCTTCTGCCTGCGCGCTCCATTCGGCGGCCAGACCTTCCCGCCGCCACCTCATCCGACTGCCGGCCAAAGGCCGTAATTCCCCTTACCCCGACACAAGGAGCCGAATGGCGACCGTTTACGACACCTGGCACAAGACCCACCCCCGCCCCACCGACAAGCCCTGCCGTGAGCACAAGGGCAAGTACCCCACCGCCGACCACGGCAAGGGCAAGCGCTGGCAGGTCCGCTACCGCGACCCCAGCGGCGAGCAGCGCAAGCTCAACTTCGCCCGGCGGGCCGACGCCGACGCAGAGGCTTCGCGCCTCGACAACGACCTCAACCGCGGGGCCTACATCGACCCCACCCTCGGCAAGGAGACGTTCCGCGAGGTCGGCGAGCGGTGGCGCGCGAGCGCCGTCCACGGGTCGAGCACCGTAGAGCGCGTCGATCGGGCGCTTCGCCTGCACATCTACCCGATCCTCGGCGACGGGGCCATCGCGGGCTTCAAGACCTCGGAGATCCAGGCGTGGGTCAAGGACCGCTCGAAGGTCCTGGCGCCGTCGACCCTGCGGGTGCACTACAGCTACGTGACCGCGATCTTTCGCGTAGCGGAGCTCGACCGCCAGATCCCGTTCAACCCGACGAAGGGGGTGAAGCTGCCACCCCCGCCGCGCAAGGAGATCGTCCCGCTCGCCGTCGAGGTCGTGGCTGCCCTGGTCGACGCTGCTCCCGGCTGGTACCGGGTGCTGCTGCTACTGGCGGCGGCCTCGGGACTGCGTCAGGGCGAGCTGTTCGGACTCGAGCTGGAGCACATCGACTTCAAGCGCGGCACGGTCCAGGTGAAGCAACAAGTGGTCGGCCCTGATCGGGGCGAGCCGTACCTTGCGCCGCCCAAGACCCACGAGAGCTACCGGACGGTCCCGGTGGCCAAGCCCGCGATGGACGCGCTGGCGGCGCATCTGGAGAAGTACCCGGCTCGCCGGGTCGATATCGAGGACCGCACCGACCCGCGCCCCTCCAAGTGGAAGCGGCGGAAGGCGCTGCTCGTCTTCACCAACGAGCGCGGTGAGGCGATCCGCCGTGCGGCCTGGGCGTCGGTGTGGGAGACCCTCGTGCGGGTTGCCGACAAGGCCCTGCGGAAGCAGTACGAGGGCGCGCTCAAGAGTTGGGAGCGCCGTGGCCGGCTGGCCGACGCGGAGCCGACGCTCCGCCAGGTGCCGGACGACGCCACGATGCACGACCTCCGGCACTTCTACGCCTCGGTGCTGATCAAGCACCGCGAGAGCGTGAAGACGGTGCAGAAGCGGCTCGGCCACGCCAAGCCGTCGATCACGCTCAACACCTACACGCACCTGTGGCCGGACGAGGAGGACACAACGAGGGCGGCGATCGAGGCCGTTTTCAGCGCGGTGCCGTCGATGTGCCCTCCTCGCAGTGGGATGGCGCTCAGTTCAACCTGAGCATTACGTGTGGATGGAGCTGGACGGCTTGTCGTAGAGGCGCCAGGCGGGAAGGCGCAGGGCGCTGCTGCCCTCCTCGATGTCGAGCAACTGCCGCCGCCGGAGCATAAGACGTAGGTGGCGAGCCTCGTCAGCTCCCTCAGCATGCCCGAGGTCGAGCAGAACTGCCCGCATGTCCTGGCCAGTTCGTGTGACGGCGTCAGCTCGATGGCCGTTCACCATGGTGTCGAGCTCGACGGTCGATCCAGGAGAAGCCGACAGATGGGTGTACAACCTCTTGAGCAACTCGTTGTGCTCGTCTTGGTCGGCCCGGACCTGGTTCCCCGCTGAAGCTGAGGCACGGAAGAGCGCGGTGCCGACTCCGCCGCGCTGCTGCCAGAGTTCGGCATTGCCGACGACGATCAGGTGTGAGCGGGCACGGGTGATCGCAACGTTCCACAGGTTGAGCTGCCGGTCCACCCAGCCGATCGCGCCGGGGTGCATTCCGTCACTCGCGACCAGGGAGAAGATCACGACATCGCGCTCGCCTCCCTGGAAGGTGTGAACGGTGCCGACACGGACCCGCGCCGGGTCGTGGTCGCGGAGGCGGTTCCGCAGCGCTTCCTCGTGGGCCTTGAAGGGAGTGACGACACCGATGGAGGCCTCGGCAGGAAGATCACGGAGCAGGCTCCGTACGAAGCTGTCCACCATGGCGATCTCGCCGTCGTTGACCCAGGAGTTCCCGGATCGCGGCCGTGCGGCCGTAGCCCTGACATCCGACCAGAAGATCGCCGGCTTCTCCAAGGACGGGCGCGAGCGGACATCCGTGAGGACGGTCAACCGGCCGTCGTAGAAGAGGCGGTTGGAGACGGCGGCGATCTCCGGATGGCACCGGAAGTGCTCGTCCAGGAGCAGGCTGGTCCCGGCAGCCCGCTCCGCCGCGTGGAAGGCGCTGTGCCGGCGATAGGCCAGCTGGTGGCGCTCAAGCCAGTCCGAGCGGAGTCCACTTGCGCGCCGGATCACCGACTCGCGCTCCGGGCCGATCTTGGCGATGTGCGGCAGCTGCATGGCATCCCCGATGATCAGCGCGCGGCGGGCCCGGAACAGCAGGGGCAGCACGTGGGGGATGGCGCATTGGCTGGCCTCGTCGACGATCACCAGGTCGAAGAGGGCGGCGTCCGGTGGGAACCGTCGGGCTGAGAGGCTGGTCACTGCCCAACCCCGGACGGAGGGCAGCACCGACTTGACCGCAGGCCAGTCACTCCCGTTGGCGTCGCGAGCGGTGAGCAGTCCGATGATGGCTTGCCGTCCCGCGCGGGCTGCCGTCTTCACGGCGCTGTCGAGCAGAACGCCGCTGGTGGAGCGGAACCCGAACTCGACGCCGTCGAGCTTCTCGGTCAGCACGGCGTCGTCCGGCAGGGCCAGTGCGCGCTCGCGCCCGCCGCGCCAGCCTTGTTCGGCTGCGGCGAAGTCCGACAGGACCGAGCACAGCTCGGTGGTCGGCCGTTCGTCGGACTCGATCCCGACTCTGCGCAGCAACCCCTTGCGGCGGCGTTCACCGAAGAACCAGGCACGCGAAAGGCCAGCGGCCTTGCGCGCCAACTGGTCGAGGTCGCTGCCTGCGAGAAGCTCGACCAGGTCGCCGACCGGCGTGCCGAGGCGATCGGCATGCTCCTCCCGTGCCTCGCCGGTCTGGCGCAGTGCCCGCTCGGTGCGGGCCACCTGGGCGAACTCCTTCCGTACCCGAGAGAGCTGGTCGGTCGCGACGTCGACCTCCAGCGCAGCGGTCGTGAGATTCCGGTCCGGTGCCGAGACCTCCAACAGCCCGCGAAGGGTCGTGGCTTCGATCTCCCGGTAGTCGACCTCGCGCCCGGTGGAACCGGTGCGGACGACACTGCCGGGCGAGAGCTGCTCGCAGCGCTGCCAGACCTCGTCCACGGCCTGGTTGTTGGTGGAGGCGATCAGCACCCGTTCGCCGGCAGCCAGGGCCGTGGCAACGAGGTTGGCTACCAGCTGGCTCTTGCCGGTACCGGGCGGACCGGTGGCCACGGTGAGTCGACGCGTCATGGCCTCCCGCAGCACGGCCGACTGCGCCTCGTTGGAGGGCAGTGGCGTCACCAGACGGACCGGCCGGGCGTTCCCTTCGTCAGGCTCCGAACGCTCGGCCGGGACCGGTGAGAGCGCGGCGAGGGCGGTGCGCCCGATCTCGGGAATCTTCCTGGCGATGTTCTTGAAGTCGTCCAGCAGCTTCTTGGTCGCCTTGGAGTCGCGCGGAGCCAGGAAGAGCACTGCGGAGTTGCGAGCGCCGTTGCCTGGCGTCTTGACGTCGATCCGGTCGGCCAGTTGGTCAGGGCGGGGCTCGTCGACGCACGGCAGCTCGTACTCCTGCATCAGGAGGTTGCGCACGTCCACAGCCATCCGATCATGCTGTCCCGCATGCCAGGTCGGATGGTAGGTCTCCGAGAGCTCGGCGGCCTGCTCCTTGCCGAGCCACTCCTCGGCCAGCCGGGGGTGTGGCATGACCGGGCCGTAGGGCTTGAGCCGGATGCCGTCCTCGTGATGCACCACCTCGACTCGGCGCACAAGCAGCGGGGCGAACTTCGGATTTGCCCAGCTCCTTCCGGTTCGGGGGCCGTTGATGAGGACAACGGGGTAGCCGGCCCAGAGGTCCGCGTCCTGAGCTGCAGCGGCCTCGATCAGTTCCACGGCCTCCGCCGGCACCTCGGTGCAGTCGTCCTCGTCCAACTCACCCGACAGCAGGCGCTCCGATCCGGTGAGACAGACGTAGGAGGTGCCGTGGTCATGGACGGACAGGAGCGGTGTGTCGGCCTCGTCCGACAGCACGCATTCCCGGTAGTAGTCGAGGAGCTCGCTCCACCCGGGTTGGCTCCGGCCCGGGGCGGCGGCCTTGGGCGTCTGCTCGGTCGGTGGAGTCTCGGAGAAAGGCCGCCGATTGAGCGGTGCGAGTCGCGGGGCGCTGCCGACGGGGCAACTGGCCAGGATCATGCGGTCGTCGACGGCGTGGGCGGACTTGACCGGGATCTGCGCCGACCCCTTGGCGCGCATGCGTCGGACTACGTAGTCGAACAGGTCGCCGACGGAGACCTCGCCAGTCCCGCTCTTGCTGACCTTGCCGGTGCGCAGGGCTTCGACCACTTCCGCGGTGAAGGCGGACGGCTCGATCACGCCACCGGTCTCGGAGCCGCCGAAGGAGTCCTCACCGACGCGCGAGGACGAGAGCACGTACACGCCGTGACTCCGCAGGGGCGATTCCGCGCCCGACTTCGCGGCCGGTGCGCTCGGCTGGTCCGTGGTCCGCAGGCCGACTGCGAAACCACCGCTCTGGCAGCAGTCGATCATCACGACCTTCTGCCGTGCCCAGCAGGACTCCAGGCGCTCGTTGACGAAGCCCGCGCCCACCGCGGTCGCGGCGACCCGGTCGTAGTCGGTGTCCTTGGCGACGAAGTGGAACTCTCCACCCGCGCGTGCGGAGAGCCTGGTGCCGTGGCCGGAGACGTAGAGGAGTGCGAGTTCGTCCTGATCGCAGCTTTCGAGGAACTCGCTGATCTCGTACTGCATGTCGTCTGCGGTGAGGTCGGCGACCGTCTTCACCGAGACGAAGGCACCGATGCTGCGGTGTTCGAGCACCTGCCCCAAGTGCCAGATGTCCGCCTTGGTGGAGGGCAGGCGGCCGAAGCGGCCGTCGTCGTAGTTCTCGTTGGCGATCAGCAACGCGCGGCGCCGCACCAGGCGAGTCACGCCTGCTCGCCCTCAGGGGCACCTTGCTCGTCGGCTTGGTCGAGGAAGGCCCGGATGATCCGCTCCTGCGCCTCGTCCGGGTGCCCGGTCACGGTGAGCGACCGTTCCCCGTCGCTGATCTCGACCTTCCGGTGGCGGTCCTTGGCACACCATTCCTTGACCAACTCGATCAGGACACGGGATGCGGGTCGAGTAGCGGCAGCTGCGAGACCAAGAGCCGTGATCTCGGTAAGTGCCCCACCCTTGCGGCCGTCATCTGTGGGTGCGGCCCCGGCAGTCAGATAGGCCGTCTCGGGTGCGCCGGCGCGATGAAGCGTGTCCTGCAAATCCCGAGTGAGACGTTCCTGACGGAGTGTGTCGCCGCCAGCGAGTACCTCCAGCCGCCACAGCGGTTGCTCCTGACTCACGCTGCCCCCTTATCCTGCGCCAGCAGGCCACCCTGCAGGCCGAGGACAGGCTACGCCGTGCGGTGGTTTTGCGTGACCGTTTGATCACATAGGGATCCGTCGGAAGCGGGGTTTCCGAGGTGTCCGGGCGGGCTGGGGGCGTAGGGCTGGCGCTGAATGAGCCGGAGAGCGCCGGTACCTCGGGAGGGCACACCGGGGGGCTGCTTTGACACGCTTCTGACTTCGCGCATCGTCCAGCGTTGTGCCCTCGATGTGCCCTCCCGGGCCGAAAAGCTAGCGTTTCCGCAGGTCAGCGGGGTCTGCTAGCGGTAGTTGACGAACTGCAGCGCGAACTCCAGGTCCTTGCCCTTCAGCAGGGCCTGCACCGTCTGCAGGTCGTCACGCGACTTCGAGGTGACCCGCAGCTCGTCGCCCTGCACCTGCGCCTTGACGCCCTTGGGGCCCTCGTCGCGGATGATCTTCGCCACCTTCTTGGCATCCTCGGTGGTGATGCCCTCCTTGATGTCGGCGAAGATCTTGTACTCCTTGCCGGACAGCTGCGGCTCCGCCGCGTCCAGCGCCTTCAGCGACAGTCCGCGCTTCACGAACTTGGTCTGCAGCACGTCCAGGATCGCCCGGACCCGCTCCTCGCCGTTGGCCTTCATCTCGATCTTCTCGCCGGTCCGCTTGATCTCGGCGCCCACGTTCTTGAAGTCGAAGCGGGTGGCGATCTCGCGGGAGGTCTGGTTGATCGCGTTGTCGACCTCCTGCCACTCGACCTTCGAGACGATGTCGAAACTGGAGTCGGCCATGGGTGTTGGTCTCCTTGAACTACTGGCTGCACGGTCTTCGCCACCCGCCTCCGGCGGGCGACGCCCCAGCCTATCCAGCCCCCCGCACCCCCGCCCGCAACAGCTCGCGCCCCGACCTTGATCATCACGTGACGAAACGAGTGGCAGACCACCCCCCAACATCGGGTATCGTTTACGACGTCGAACGGGGCAGCGCCCCGCAAGACACCATCCCTGGCGGGTTGCCCGAGCGGCCAAAGGGAGCAGACTGTAAATCTGTCGCGCAAGCTACGCAGGTTCGAACCCTGCACCCGCCACTGGATAGTGAAACAGCCCCCGAGCTGCGGAAACGCAGAACGGGGGCTGTTTCGTTGTGTTCGAGCATCGATCGCGTCGGACGGTCGTTTTGAGCGGTTCGTCTCACCCGGTTCCGCCCGAATCCCGGGCCTGACCGGCAGTTACGGACCAGGCGCGGACCAGAACTTCGGCGCCTCCGGGGCGGCCGCCGCTGGAGCCGCGCGGTGACGAGCCGGTCGGCACGATCCTCGTCACAAGGGGCGGCTAGGTTGTGGTGGCCATGCAAGGTGTGGCCATGGGGGCGGGGAACACAGGGGGCAGGTGTGGCGACGGCGTGGCTGGTTCTGGCGGTGGGCGACAACCGCGAGCGCAGCGGCAACGACGGGTACGACGATGATCCGGCGCGGCACTACAGCTGGGACGAGACCGTCCCCAACAGTGGGGGACCAGCAGTCGGTGACGTGATCGCGTTGTGGGACAAGAAGACCTTGCTCGGGGTGTCGGTGATCGAGCACATCGAGCTCGGCCGGGCCGAGAAGGACCGCTACACCTGCCCGCTTCCGAACTGCGGGAAGGGCAGCTTCAAGCCGAGGAAGACGAAGCGACCGGTCTACGTGTGCAAGTGCGGGGGCACATTCGACGTGCCCGACTCGCGTCGGGAGGAAGTCACGACCTACCGCACTCGGCACGATGCCGCATGGGTCGACATGGCGGGCGTCCTGCCCGGATCGGTGCTTCGGCCGATGTGCGACAAGCCCGGTACCCAGCACAGCATTCGCAGCATGCGCTGGGAGCGGCTCCAGGAAGCCCTCGCCGGTGCAGGAGTGAGCGCATCGGTGACCATCGCCGAGCAGGCCCGGCGCGCGATCACGGGTGGCCATTCCGAGCGGATCGTGCGTGCTCGGGTCGGACAGGCGGCCTTCCGCGCCCGGTTGATGGAACGGCACGGCGCGGTGTGCGCGTTCACCGGGCCCGCCCCTGCCAGCGTGCTGGAGGCTGCGCACCTGTACAGCTACGCCGCCAGTGCCGAGCACCATGAAAACGGCGGCCTTCTCCTGCGCCGGGACGTCCACCGTCTCTTCGACCTGGGACACATCGCGGTCGACCCCGGCAGCCTGGTCCTCGACCTGGCGCCGGAGCTGGCCGCATACCCGACCTACGCGCCCCTGCACGGCGCTGCACCGGCCGTGCCACTTGAGCACGGCCGCGACTGGTTGGAAGCGCACTGGGCCCAGCACCGCGGCAACTGACACGACCACGCTGCAAGCCGGTCGCGCCCCCGGCTGGGACAGGTGCGGCCTGCCGGCCGACAAGCGCGGGACGGCTCGTCAGCCCGGGTGGTTCTGGCGGGGGAGGGCGAGGGCCACGGTGTCGGCGAATTCGCGGACGGCGCTGGTGCGGGAGACGATTCGGCCGCAGTGGACGACGAGGCGGGAGTGGCCGCCGGCGAAGGCGCCGGTGAGGCTGTCGCCGCGGATGGCGAGGAGTTCGGCGGGGAAGCCGGCGTCGACCCGGACGGGTGGGAGGCCGAGGGTGGCGCGGGCCTGGGCGGAGACGGCGTCGTAGGCGGCTTCGGGGGAGAGCGCGCCGCCGGCGGCGAGCAGGCGGGCGGTGTCGAGGGGATCGGCGCGGCCGACCGGGTTGGCGGCGTCGCGGAGGCTGCCCGCGCCGGCGGTGAGGGCGACCCGGGCGTGGGCCAGTTCGCGGACCAGGGACGGGCGCAGGCCGGTCGGCGGGCCTTCGAGTCCGGTGCAGCCGCCGTTCTGGGGGAGGCAGGCGACTCGGATGCCGGAGTTGGCGAGCACGGTGGAGCCGCCCGGCGGCAGCGCGCTGCACGGTCCGAGGGTGACCCGTGGGCGGTGCGGGGCCAGGGCGGCGACCAGCCGGGCGAGCTGGGCCCGGTCGGCGGCGTCGGTGTGCAGGTCGACGGGGCAGTCGGCCTCGGCGGCGGCGGACAGCAGGGTCTGGACGTAGCCGATCGGGTCGGGGTCGAGGTCGGGGCAGCCGCCGGCCGCATCCGCGCCGAGTTTGAGGGCGTCGCGCAGTTGGGCCCGGCCGTCGGCGCCGGCCAGGCCGGTGAGCAGTCGGGGCATCGCGACGGCCTGGAGTTCGGCGAGTCCGCGCAGGGACTGACGGGCCGTGAGGACGGCCTCCAGCCGCCCGAGTCCGTGCACGTCGCCGATCCGGACGTGGGTGCGTTGGGCGGTGGCGCCGTAGCCGAGCGAGGTGAGAGCGGCTTCGGTGACCCGGCGGACCAGGTCGGCGGGCCCGTCCGGGGGAGGGGCGGGCAGGGCGGCGGAGAACGCGTTGTCGTAGTGCCCGTGCGGTTCGGCGGGGGCGGGCAGCAGCAGGTAGCCGGACAGGTCGATGCGGGCACCGGTGGTGACGGTGGGTTGGCCGGGCAGGGCGGGCAGCGGTCCGAGGCTGCCGACGGTGCCGACGGCCTGGATCCGGTCGCCGCTGATCCGGACGTCCACCACCCGGCCGTCGGTCAGCCGGGCGCCGGTGAGCAGCAGCACCGGCCCGTGTCCGAGCGGGTTGGGGGTCGGCGGCCGGTCGCCCTCGCTGCGTTCGCCCATCGGCCCGTTCCCTCCAGTCCGGTTGACCGCCCGGCGGCCCTGGGGCCCGGTGTGCGGGGAGCCGGCCTGCGGCGTGCCCGCGAGAGAGGTCACTGACGGTCGAGCCTAGGGCGCGCCCGGCCGGGACGCTCGGACCCGGGTCGTCGCCCGTGTCGTGCGGCAGAAGTGGAGGGAGAAGTGGAGGGAGGAGCGGGGGGAGGAGCGGGGGGAGGAGCGGGGGGAGGAGCGGGGGGAGAGCCAGCGGGAGTGGCGGCAGGAGGGCTGGTGCGAGGGCCGGCGGGAGGGGCGTCGCGGAGGGCCGGTTCCGGTTGCGGCGGCGGTCGAACGGGTGTCGGGCGACGGCCCGTCAGTGCGGCCCCTTCGACCTGCGGAGATCGGCTGCGGATACGGATTTCACCTCTGGCCCGGAACCGTGTAATCTCTTCCTCGTTCGCCCCTATAGCTCAGTCGGTAGAGCGTCTCCATGGTAAGGAGAAGGTCTGCGGTTCGATTCCGCATGGGGGCTCTGGTGGAAGTCTCCTCACCTCGGTGGGGGTTCGTTCATCAAAGCGGTGTAGCTCAGTTGGTAGAGCAAGCGGCTCATAATCGCTGTGTCACCGGTTCAAGTCCGGTCACCGCTACCCGCGTAGTCGATCGGGGGGATCACTCCCGATCGGCTACTCTTGTCTGTGTTCTTATTCGTTGTCCCAGGAAGGCACTCCCGTGGCTGCCACTGACGTCCGCCCGAAGATCACGCTGGCCTGCGTGGAGTGCAAGGAGCGGAACTACATCACCAAGAAGAACCGGCGCAACGACCCGGACCGTCTTGAGATGAAGAAGCACTGCCCGCGTTGCAACTCTCACACGGCGCACCGCGAGACCCGCTGACTTTGCCTCGACTCCAGGCCGCACCCCACCATGGGGCGCGGCCTGGAGTCATTTCTGCATGACGGATCAGCCGGACCATCGGAGGAGTTGCCCATGCCGCTCGACCCCTCGTTCATCGGGCGGACCTACCCGCCCACCGCGCCGTACGAGGTCGGCCGCGAGAAGATCCGTGAGTTCGCCGCCGCGATCGGCGACGCGAACCCGGCGTACACCGATGCCGAGGCGGCCAAGTCGCTCGGTCACCCGGATGTGATCGCCCCGCCGACGTTCCCCTTCATGCTGTCCTTCCAGGCGGCGGCGCAGGTGGTGAACGACCCGGAGCTGGGTCTGGACTACAGCCGGGTGGTGCACGGCGACCAGAAGTTCGTGTACTCCCGCCCGGCACGCGCCGGGGACCGGCTCTCGGTGACGATCTCCATCGACGCGATCAAGTCGCTGGCCGGCAACGACGTGCTGACGGTCCGCGGCGAGGTGCACGACGCCAGTGGCGAGCACGTGGTGACGTCGATCATGACGCTGGTGGCCCGTGCCGCCGACGAAGCCGGGGAGGAGTGACCGTGGCGGTCCGCTTTGACGAGGTCCAGGTCGGCACCGAGCTGCCGGCCCGGTCGTTCCCGGTGACCCGGGCCACGCTGGTCCAGTACGCGGGGGCGTCGGGGGACTTCAACCCGATCCACTGGAACGAGAAGTTCGCGGTCGAGGTCGGCCTGCCGGACGTGATCGCGCACGGCATGTTCACCATGGCCGAGGCCGCCCGGGTGGTCACCGACTGGGTCGGCGACCCGGCCGCGGTGGTCGAGTACGGCGTCCGCTTCACCAAGCCGGTGATCGTGCCGAACGACGGCGTCGGCGCGGTGATCGAGGTCAGCGGCAAGGTCGCGGCGCTGCTGGACGACAACCGGGTCCGGGTGGACCTGGTGGCGACCAGCGAGGGCCAGAAGGTACTGGGCATGGCCCGGGCCGTGGTCCGACTGGGCTGAGACCGACCCCCCGGGCGCCGGCGCGCCCGGGGGCTTCGGGCCCCTTGCGGAAGTTATTGGTCAATCACTAATCTGAGGCCATGGCCAGGACCAGCATCCGGATGTCCGCCGAGGAGCGGCGCGAGAGCGTCGTCCGGGCGGCCATGGTGGAGTTCGCCCGGGGCGGCTACCGGGGCACCTCCACGGAGGCGATCGCCCGCCGGGTGGGCGTCTCGCAGCCGTACCTGTTCCGGCTGTTCCCGAACAAGCAGGCGATATTTGAGGCGGCCTGCGAGCACTGCATCGAGGAGACCTGGCGGGTCTTCGACCGGGTGTCGGAGGGGCTGACGGGGGAGGCGGCGCAGGCCGCGATGTCGCGCGCGTACGTGGATCTGATCGAGGACCGCGAGCAGGTCATGATGCAGATGCAGATGTACGTGTCGGTGTTCGCGGCGGAGTCGGCCGGCGACGTCCAGGTCGGCGAGACGGCCCGGGCGGCCTGGCTGCGGCTGTTCGAGCGGATCGAGGAGCGGATCGGCGGCGGCCGCAAGGAGGCCACCCAGTTCATGGCCTACGGCATGCTGATCAACACCCTGGTCGGGCTGGGGTACCCGAGGGACCACCGGATCTGGGACGGGTTCGAGGGGTACGGCAAGCAGGCCGGGGGCTGCTGAGGCGCTCCGCCCGGGTGGCGGCGCGCCCTTTTTTCGGCCACGAAAGTTATTGATCAATCACAACCTTGGGGGGCATCCATCGTGAACAGGCAAGCCGTCTGGACCTTGGTGGTCGTCAGCGTGGCCAGTTTCATGGCCGGACTCGACAACCTGGTGGTCACCACCGCACTGCCCGCGATCCGCGCCGACCTGGGCGGCGGCCTCGCCGACCTGGAGTGGACGGTCAGCGCCTACACCCTGACCTTCGCGGTGCTGCTGATGCTCGGCGCCGCCCTCGGCGACCGGTTCGGCCGCCGCCGGATGTTCCTGATCGGGATGACCGTCTTCACCCTCGGCTCGGCCGCCGCCGCGCTCGCCCCGAACATCGGCACGCTGATCGCCGCCCGCGCCGTCCAGGGCATCGGCGCGGCGGTGGCCATGCCGCTCACCCTCACCCTGCTGGCCGCCGCGGTGCCCGCCGCCAGGCGCGGTGCGGCGCTCGGCATCTGGTCCGCCGTCAGCGGCCTCGCCGTCTCGGTCGGGCCGCTGATCGGCGGCAGCCTCACCGAGCACTTCTCCTGGCAGTGGATCTTCTGGGTGAACGTCCCCGTCGGCCTGGCCTTGTTGCCGATCGCCCGCGCCAAGCTGGCCGAGAGCCGCGGCGAGAACCCCCGGCTGGACGTCCCCGGCACCCTGCTGGTCAGCACCGGCCTGTTCGGCATCGTCCTCGGCCTGGTCCGCGGCAACCCCGACGGCTGGACCGACCCGCTCGTCCTCGCCTCGCTGATCGGCGGCGTCCTGCTGCTGCTCGCCTTCGTCGGGTACGAGCTGCGCTGGGCGCAGCGGCCGATGCTGCCGATGCGGCTGTTCCGCGGCCGGGCGTTCAGCGCCGTGAACGCCGCGAGCCTGCTGATGTACCTCGGCATGTTCGGCTCGATCTTCCTGATCAGCCAGTACTTCCAGGGCGTCGGCGGCTACACCCCCGAGCAGGCCGGCCTGCGGATGCTCCCGTGGACCGGCATGCCGCTGCTGGTCTCCCCGCTCGCCGGACTGCTCATCGACCGGATCGGCGGCCGCCCGCTGGTCGTCACCGGCCTCGCCCTGCAGGCCCTCGGCCTGGCCGGGTACGCCCTGCTGATCGACCACTCCGCCGGGTACGGGCCGCAGGTGCCGATCATGGTGGTCTGCGGGATCGGCATGTCGCTGTACTTCGCGCCCACCGCCGGCCTGGTGATGGCCAGCGTCCGGCCCGCCGAACAGGGCATCGCCTCCGGCGCCAACAACGCGATGCGGGAGGTCGGCGGGGCGCTCGGAGTGGCCGTGCTGTCCGCGGTGTTCTCCGCGCAGGGCGGCTACGACAGCGCCGCCGCCTTCACCGACGGCGTCGTCCCCGCCCTGCTGGTCGGCGCGGCCGTGGTCGCGGCCGGCGCCGTGGCCGCGGCCCTCGTCCCGCGGCGGCACGGCATCCGGGCCGCCGCGAAGGTCGCCGACCACGCCGCTCCGACCGCCGCCCCGGCCGGCCGGGCCTGAGCCGCTCGCGCGAGGCCGTCGCCGTGCGGCGGGCGGTTACGCTGGGGCGGTGATTGAGCAGATGGACGCACCGCTGGCCCCGTTGACGACGCTGCGCCTCGGCGGCCCCGCCCGCCGGCTGGTGACGGCCGAGACGGACGCCGAGGTGGTCGCCGCGGTCCGCGCGGCCGACCGCGCGGGGGAGCCGCTGCTGGTGCTCGGCGGCGGCTCCAACCTGGTGATCTCCGACGCCGGCTTCCCCGGCACCGTCCTGCGGATCGCCACCACCGGTTTCACCCTGGACGGCACGCTGCTGGAACTCGCGGCCGGCGAGGTCTGGGCGGACGCGGTGGCCCGCACCGTCGACGCGGGCTTGGCGGGCATCGAGTTCCTGGCCGGCATCCCGGGCTCCGCGGGCGCGACCCCGGTGCAGAACGTCGGCGCGTACGGCCAGGAGGTCGCCGAGACCATCACCGAGGTGGTCGCCTACGACCGCCTGCTGGGCGAGACGGTGACGCTGGCGGGCGCCGACTGCGCCTTCTCCTACCGGCACAGCCGCTTCAAGGCCGACCCGGACCGGTACGTGGTGCTGCGGGTCCGCTTCCGGCTCGCCGACGAGGGCGGGCTGTCCTCCCCGATCAAGTACGCGGAGGTGGCCCGCTCGCTCGGCGTCGAGGCCGAGCAGCGGGTGAAGCTCGCCGAGGCGCACGCCGAGGTGCTGCGGCTGCGGGCCGGGAAGGGCATGGTGCTCGACCCCACCGACCACGACACCTGGTCGGCGGGCTCCTTCTTCACCAACCCGGTCCTGACGGACGCTCAGTTCGCCGACTTCACCGCCCGGTTGGGTGAGCTGCGGGCCCCCGGCTACCCGGCCGGCGAGGGCCGCACCAAGACCTCCGCGGCCTGGCTGATCGACAACGCGGGCTTCCGCAAGGGCCACGGCTCCGGCCCGGCCACCCTCTCCACCAAGCACACCCTGGCCCTCACCAACCGCGGCTCGGCCACCACCGAGGACCTGCTCGCACTGGCCCGCGAGGTGCGGGACGGCGTGCGGGCGGCCTTCGGGGTGGACCTGGTCAACGAGCCGGTGATGGTCGGCGTCAGCCTTTAGGGTCTGTCCGGCCGCCCGGCAGGCGTTAGAGCGGGACCGGCTCGGCCCCGGCGAGGGCCGGCTCCTCGACCAGCCAGGCGTCGACGTCCGCCAGCAGCTCCTTGGCGACGTGCTCGGGAGCCCGCGACGAGCGGATCGACTGCCGGGCCAGTTCGGCCAGTTCGGCGTCGGTGAACTCGTGCGACTCGCGGGCCAGGGTGTACTGGTCGGCCAGCCGGGAGCCGAACAGCAGCGGGTCGTCGGCGCCCAGCGCCAGCGGCACGCCGGCCTCGAACAGGGTGCGCAGTGGGACGTCCTCGGGCCGCTCGTAGACGCCGAGCGCGACGTTCGAGGCCGGGCAGACCTCGCAGGTGACCTGCCGGTCGGCGAGCCGCTGCAGCAGCCGCGGGTCCTCGGCGGCCCGCACGCCGTGGCCGATCCGGCCGGCGCCCAGGTCGTCCAGGCAGTCGCGGACCGAACCCGGCCCGGCCAGCTCCCCGCCGTGCGGCGCGGCCAGCAGCCCGCCGCTCCGGGCGATCGCGAACGCCCGGTCGAAGTCCCGTGCCAGGCCCCGCCGTTCGTCGTTCGACAGACCGAACCCGATGACTCCCCGGTCGGCGTAGCGGACGGCGAGCCGGGCCAGCGTGCGGGCGTCCATCGGTGACTTCATCCGGTTCGCCGCGACCAGCACCCGGATGCCCACCCCGGTGGCCTCGGAGGCCTCCCGGACGGCGTCCAGGATCAGCTCCAGGGTCGGGGTGAGCCCGCCCAGCAGCGGGGCGTACGAGGTCGGGTCGACCTGGATCTCCAGCCAGCGGGAGCCGTCGGCGCGCTCGTCCTCGGCGGTCTCCCGGACCAGCCGGCGGATGTCGGCCTCGTCGCGCAGGCAGGAGCGCGCGGTGTCGTACAGCCGCTGGAACCGGAACCAGCCGCGTTCGTCGGTCGCCCGGAGTTTCGGCGGGTGGCCCGAACTGAGGGCCTCCGGCAGCCGGACGCCGTGCTTGTCGGCGAGTTCGAGCAGCGTCGCGGGGCGCATCGAACCGGTGAAGTGCAGGTGGAGATGAGCCTTCGGGAGGCTCCGGACATCACGCAGGCGATCCATTCACCGATCCTGCCGCATAACCCGCCGAAACAGGAACCGCCCCCCGCACGTCGCCCGAAGGGGTGAGGTGCGAGGGGCGGTCGAGCCGGCGGGACACGCCGCGGCCCGGGTGAATCAGGCGCGGGCCTCGCCCAGCAGCTTCTGCAGCCGGCTGACGCCCTCGACCAGGTCGGCGTCGCCCAGCGCGTACGACAGCCGCAGGTAGCCCGGGGTGCCGAAGGCCTCGCCGGGGACGACCGCGACCTCGGCCTCGTCCAGGATCAGCGCGGCCAGCTCGGCGGAGGTCTGCGGGCGCTTGCCGCGGATCTCCTTGCCCAGCAGCGACTTGACGGACGGGTAGGCGTAGAACGCGCCCTCCGGCTCGGGGCAGTAAACGCCCTCGATCTCGTTCAGCATCGCCACGATGGTGCGGCGGCGGCGGTCGAACGCGGTCTTCATCTCGTCCACCGCGGACAGGTCCCCGGCCACGGCCGCCAGCGCAGCGCGCTGCGCCACGTTGGAGACGTTGGAGGTGGCGTGCGACTGCAGGTTGGCGGCGGCGGCCACCACGTCCTTCGGGGCGATCAGCCAGCCCACCCGCCAGCCGGTCATCGCGTAGGTCTTCGCCACGCCGTTGACCACGATGCACTTGTCGGCGAGCTCGGGCAGCAGGGCCGGCAGCGAGGTGAACTTCGCGTCGCCGTACACCAGGTGCTCGTAGATCTCGTCGGTGAGCACCCACAGGCCGTGCTCCAGCGCCCAGCGGCCGATCGCCTCGGCCTCGGCCTCGGTGTACACCGCGCCGGTCGGGTTGGACGGCGAGACGAACAGCACCACCTTGGTGTTCGCGGTGCGGGCGGCCTCCAGGTGCGCCACCGAGACCTTGTAGCCGGTGGTCTCGTCCGAGATCACCTCGACCGGGGTGCCGCCGGCCAGCTTCACGGCCTCCGGGTAGGTGGTCCAGTACGGGGCCGGGATGATCACCTCGTCGCCCGGGTCGAGGATCGCGGCGAAGGCGTTGTAGATCGCCTGCTTGCCGCCGTTGGTCACCAGCACCTGCGAGGCGTCCACCTGGTAGCCGGAGTCGCGCAGCGTCTTGGCGGCGATCGCGGCCTTCAGCTCCGGCAGACCGCCGGCCGGGGTGTAGCGGTGGTTCGCCGGGTCCTGGCAGGCCGCGACGGCGGCGTCCACGATGTAGCCGGGGGTCGGGAAGTCGGGCTCGCCGGCGCCGAAGCCGATCACCGGACGGCCGGCCGCCTTGAGGGCCTTGGCCTTGGCGTCGACGGCGAGGGTGGCCGACTCGGCGATGGCGCCGACCCGGGCGGAGACCCGGCGGTTCGCGGGGGGGACGTTCTCGGGGGTGGGTGCGCTCATGTCTTGCATGGTCCCAGACCGCACAGCGGTCGGGCATCGCGGTTCCACCATGCGTACCGGCGCGTTCCAGCATCCGTACGCCGCTGCCGACCGGGTGACGTTCGCCCGCTGCCCGGGTGACGCCGTCGCGCGGGTCGCGGGAAATGAGGTTCGACCAATCGACCAAGAACCCGTACACTCACTGCTCGACGGCTCCCAAGTGCGGATCCTTCGGCCGGGGTTCACCACACGGCCGGGTGGATACGGTAGGTTGGGGGCCACGACGGAGCCGCAAGGTTCCGAAGGGCACTAGCTCAATTGGTAGAGCACCGGTCTCCAAAACCGGCGGTTGGGGGTTCGAGTCCCTCGTGCCCTGCAGCTCAATTCGTGCCAAGCCCGTTCGCTCCGAAGAGCGAGCGGGCTTGATGCGGAAAGGGCCCCGCCCAGCACTGCTTTCGCCGGATCGCCCGTGCACCAGGCACGGTAGCTCCGCAGGACCCGGATTCAGGTGAGGACGAGTGACGGAGACCACGGGCTCCACCGCAACGCCTGAGAGCGGCAACCCCGAGGGGGCCGACGCGGCGGACGAGACCACCGCGGACGGCAAGCTGTCGCGGCGTGAGCGTCGGCGTGCCAACAAGGCCGACGGCGGCGAGGGTGGCAAGAAGTCCGGCAAGCGGGCCAAGAAGGGCCTGTTCGCGCGGATGGGCATCTTCTACCGCCAGATCATCGCCGAACTGCGCAAGGTCGTCTGGCCCACCCGCAGCCAGCTGATCCAGTACACCACCGTCGTGGTGACCTTCGTGATCGTGCTGATGCTGCTGGTCGCCGGTCTCGACTGGGTCTTCGCCAAGGGAGCCTTCTGGCTCTTCGGCTGACGCTCGATCAGGCCGACCGAAACCGGGATCCCCGCCGATTCCGCACCGATACCTCACCCCGACCCGGGCCGAACCTCTCGGCCCGGGTCGAGCTGTCGGCGCGAACGGCCGCGGGCGACTACCGTTGAGTCGGTACTGTTGAGGTATCCGTTCCACAACCAGGAAAGAAGCAGCGACCGTGTCTGAGTCCCCCCTGTACGACGCCGACGAGACCGTCCGCGAGGCGGATGTCGCCGCCGAGCTGGACGCGGCCGAGGCTGCCGACGTCGAGGCCGCCGAGGAGATCGTTGACGGCGCGGACGGCGACGAGGACGAGGTCGAGGTCGCCGACGCCGAGGCGGGCGAGCCGGCCGAGGTCGAGGCCGTGCACGAGGTGGACGACGAGGCCGCCGAGGGCGAGCAGGCCGAAGAGGCCGAGGACGTCGTCGCCGAGGAGGTCGAGTCCGACCCCGTCGCCGAGTTCCGTGAGCAGCTGCGCCGCGCCCCGGGCGAGTGGTACGTCATCCACACCTACGCCGGCTACGAGAACCGGGTGAAGCAGAACCTGGAGCAGCGCTCCGTCTCGCTGAACGTCGAGGACTACATCTTCGAGTCCCAGGTTCCGCAGGAGGAGGTCGTCCAGATCAAGAACGGCGACCGCAAGACCATCCGGCAGAACAAGCTCCCCGGCTACGTGCTGGTGCGCATGGACCTCACCCCCGAGTCCTGGGGCGTCGTGCGCAACACCCCCGGTGTCACCGGCTTCGTCGGCAACGCCTACGACCCCTACCCGCTGACCCTGGACGAGGTCGTCAAGATGCTCGCCCCCGACGTGGAGCGCGCCGCCGCCAAGGAGGCCGGCAAGGCTTCCCCGGTGCGCCCGGTCGAGGTGCAGGTGCTCGACTTCGAGGTCGGCGACTCGGTCACCGTCACCGACGGTCCGTTCGCCACCCTGCAGGCGACCATCAACGAGATCAACCCCGACTCGAAGAAGGTCAAGGGCCTGGTGGAGATCTTCGGCCGGGAGACCCCGGTCGAGCTCTCCTTCGACCAGATCCAGAAGAACTGACCCACAGGTCTCCGGTGCCGGGGCGGGGCGAGAGCCTCCGCCCCGGCACCGTTTTGGTCCAGCGCCGCCTCAGCGGTTAGCCTGGTCCGATGTGTGTCCTGGCACTCGGGTTTCGCCCCGGGGCCGGGTACCACCAGCACTCACCTCTCGGAAGGACCCGGAGAGACATGCCTCCCAAGAAGAAGAAGGTCACGGGGCTTATCAAGCTCCAGATCAACGCCGGTGCGGCCAACCCGGCCCCGCCGGTCGGCCCCGCGCTCGGCCAGCACGGCGTCAACATCATGGAATTCTGCAAGGCGTACAACGCGGCCACCGAGTCGCAGCGCGGCATGATCGTGCCGGTGGAGATCACGGTCTACGACGACCGTTCCTTCACCTTCGTCACGAAGACCCCGCCGGCTGCGCGCCTCATCCTGAAGGCCGCGGGCATCGACAAGGGCTCCAAGGAGCCGCACAAGACCAAGGTCGCCAAGCTGACCTCGGCCCAGGTGCGCGAGATCGCCACCACCAAGATGCCCGACCTGAACGCCAACGACCTGGACGCCGCGGAGAAGATCATCGCCGGCACCGCCCGGTCGATGGGCATCACCGTCGAGGGCTGAACAGCCCGTACGTCCACCGTGGTAGGGCCAGCGCGGCCCGTGACTACCACGAACTCCATTAGTTACTAGGAGCAGCAGTGAAGCGCAGCAAGGCTCTCAAGGCCGCGGACGCCCAGGTCGACCGCACCCGGATCTACGCCCCGCTCGAGGCGGTCCGCCTCGCCAAGGCGACCTCCACCACCAAGTTCGACGGCACCGTCGAGGTCGCCATGCGTCTGGGTGTCGACCCGCGCAAGGCCGACCAGATGGTCCGCAGCACCGTCATCCTCCCGCACGGCACCGGTAAGACCGCCCGGGTCCTGGTCTTCGCGAACGGTGAGCGTGCCGAGGCCGCGCGTGCCGCGGGTGCCGACATCGTCGGCTCGGACGAGCTGATCGACGAGGTCGCCAAGGGTCGTCTGGACTTCGACGCCGTCGTCGCCACCCCGGACCTGATGGGCAAGGTCGGCCGCCTGGGCCGCGTGCTCGGTCCCCGTGGCCTGATGCCGAACCCGAAGACCGGCACCGTGACCCCGGACGTCGCCAAGGCCGTCAACGAGATCAAGGGCGGCAAGATCGAGTTCCGCGTCGACAAGCACTCGAACCTGCACCTGATCATCGGCAAGTCCTCGTTCTCGGACGAGCAGCTGGTCGAGAACTACGCCGCGGCGCTGGACGAGGTCCTCCGGGCCAAGCCGTCCGCCGCCAAGGGCCGTTACATCAAGAAGATCGCGTTCTCGACCACCATGGGCCCCGGCATCCAGGTGGACCCGAACCGCACCCGCAACCTCCTCGTCGAGGAGGACCCGGCGGCGGTCTGACCCCAGGTCAGTTCCCCACGCGGTCAACTCACCGGGCCATCGGATAGAGTCCGAAAGTCTGTCGACATGTGAATCGCACAATAGGGGGACTCTCGTGCGCGCACTGCGTACCGTTGCCGTGGCCTGCCTGGTCACAGGACTGCTGACCGCCTGCGGCAGCTCCGGATCGGGGAGCACCGCCGCCGACGCCAAGCCGGGCGCGAGCGCCCCAGCGGGGAGCGGCGGCGGCCAGGGCGGCTCGAAGCTCGGCGCCAAGGAGGCGCTGCTCGCCTCCGCCGCGGTGATGGAGAAGGCCGGCAGCGCCAAGCTGTCCGTCAGCGGCGGCACCGAGGGCACCGGCGAGTTCGTCTGGAAGAGCCCGAAGTCCTTCCTGCTCACCACCAAGAGCGAGGGCAAGGAGAGCAAGATCCTGTTCGTCGGCGACGTGATGTACGTCGGGGCCGGTGCCGACGCGGCCGGGAAGGCCGGCGGCAAGACCTGGATGAAGATCGACCCGAAGGCCACCGCCCCGGGCGCCGGCAGCGCCGGCGGCTTCGCCTCCACCATGGAGCTGATGGACCCGGCCGTGCAGCTGGCCGTCGCCGCGCCGACCGCCACCCAGGCCGGCACCGAGACGGTGGCCGGCCAGGGCACCACCCACTACCGCAGCGACGTGCCGGTGGAGGAGCTGGTCGCCAAGATGCAGCTGGCTCCGGAGCTGAAGAGCCAGGTGCTGACCGAGCTGAAGAAGAAGGGCTCGACCATCACCACCGAGTTCTGGATCAACGCCAAGGGCGAGGTCGTCCAGCAGGCCAGCAACGGCCTGGCGACCGGCTCCGCGAAGATCCTCTACAGCGGCCTCGGCACCGTCCAGCCGACCAAGGCCCCGGCCGACTCCGAGGTCTTCTCGCTGGCCGATCTGCTGAAGCAGTGATCCCGGTCCCGTCCGGCCCGGGGTCGCCGCCGGGCCGGCCGGGACGCGTGACAAGGTGGGGGAACGGAACGGACGGCCGGAAGGAGGGACCGATGGCGGCACGCGCTCGTACGGCCGCGGCCCTGCTGGCGGCCGCCCTGCTGCTGGCCGCGGCGAGCGGCTGCACCGGCTCCGGGTCGGGCGGCGGCACCGAACGGCCGACCACCCCGTCCCCGTCCACCGTGCAGGCCACGCCCACCGACCGCTCCCCGCACGGGGTGCTGCTCTCCGCCCAGCTGGCGCTGCACGAGGCCCGGCGGTCCGAGTACCGGGCCACCCTGGGGGAGGACCGGGGCAAGGGCGCGCTGTTCTGGGCGCCCAAGGCGGTGCTGCAGTACCGGGGGGAGGCGGACACCCGGAAGCTGATGGTGCTGGACACCTCCGCGTACGTGGGCGGCGACCCGCAGACCGCCGCCCGGCTCGGCGGCCCGCACTGGGAGAAGTACACCGGCGGCCGCAACCCCTACGCCGCGCTGATCGACCGGATCAACCCGGTGGTCGCCACCAACGCCGCGGCCGCCGCCGACGACCCGGTGCTGGTCGGTGAGGAGAAGCTGCTGGACACCAGCGTCGAGCACTACCGGGTCACGCTGACCGCTGCCCAGTACGCCGCCGCGCAGACCCAGCTCGACCAGGGCCGGCGGCAGGCCCTGGAACACGCGCTCGGCCCCGGCGACGTGGTGCTCGACCTGTGGCTCAACGACCGCGACCAGCTGGTCCAGCTCCGCCGGGCCGCCGCCGAGGTGGACACCATCGGGTACAGCGAGTTCGGCAGCTCCGCGCTCTCGGTGCAGGCCCCCGCCGAGGCGGACATCGCCCCGGAGTCGGGCACCACGGCGCCGCCGTTCCCGTAAACCTCCGCGGTCGGGCCGATTTGGACAAATCCGCTGGGACCGTTAGGCTGGCCGAGCCAAAGACCGCTGGTTGTTGCCGCCCGCCCGAGAGGGGGGACGGTGCCGAAGGATCTGCTTCGTGCAGATCGCCCGCGCAGGTTGTGGAGCAGACAAGATCTCCGGGCCGTTTCACGGTTCGTCGAGGTCATGGCAAGCCCCGTGCGCCTGCGCGCCGGGGCTTTTTCGCTTCCCGGGGTCCGCGGCGTTGAATGGTCGACTTCTCGAAGGTCGGCCCGACTTCGACATCACGGAAGGAGGCGTAAGCCTATGGCCAGGCCCGACAAGGCTGCCGACGTCGCCGAGATCACGGACAAGTTCCGTGCTTCCAGCGCCGCCGTTCTGACCGAGTACCGCGGTCTCACGGTGAAGCAGCTCAAGACGCTGCGTCGCTCGCTCACCGGCAACGCCGATTACGCCGTGGTGAAGAACACGCTGACCAAGATCGCGGCCAATGAGGCCGGGATCTCCGAGCTGGACGACCTGTTCGCCGGCCCGACGGCTGTCGCCTTCGTCACCGGTGACCCGGTGGAGTCGGCGAAGGCTCTGCGTGACTTCGCCAAGGAGAACCCTGCTCTCATCATCAAGGGCGGTGTCCTTGACGGTAAGGCGCTGACCGCCGATGAGATCAAGAAGCTCGCGGACCTCGAGTCCCGCGAGGTGCTGCTCGCCAAGCTGGCGGGTGCGATGAAGGCCAAGCAGTCCCAGGCTGCCGCCGTCTTCCAGGCGCTCCCGTCCAAGCTCGTTCGCACCGTGGAAGCGCTGCGCGAGAAGGCCGAGCAGGGCGGTGCCGGTACTCCGGCTCCCGCCGAGGACGCGGAGTAACCACTTCCGTCCCAGCGGGCCCGTAAGCACGCCCGCCAATCCGTACATCCGGCACCTGCCGAATTAGTGGAAGGACGCCATCATGGCGAAGCTCAGCACCGAGGACCTGCTCGCGCAGTTCGAGGACATGACCCTGATCGACCTCGCTGCCTTCGTGAAGGCCTTCGAGGACAAGTTCGACGTCACCGCTGCCGCCCCGGTCGCCGTTGCCGCCGCCGGTGGCCCGGCCGCCGCCACCGAGGCTGTCGAGGAGCAGGACGAGTTCGACGTCATCCTCGACGGTGCCGGCGACAAGAAGATCCAGGTCATCAAGGAGGTGCGCGCCCTGACCTCCCTCGGCCTGAAGGAGGCCAAGGACCTCGTTGACACCGCTGGTGCCAAGGTCCTGGAGAAGGTTGCCAAGGACGTCGCCGAGAAGGCGAAGGCTCAGCTCGAGGGCGCTGGCGCCAAGGTCACCGTCAAGTGACTTTCTCCTCTCTCTGAGAGGTGCTCTTCCGGCCGGGCCGGCCACCCTTCGGGGTGGCCGGCCCGGCCTGCTTTCGTTCTGCTTCGTTCGGTTCCGTCCGGTCCACGGCGGACTCGGATCCTGTCGGTCGCCGGGGGTAGGGTGATCGCTGTCGTCGCCACCCCGTCACGGGGCGTGTGTAACGCCCGGAGCGGCTGCGACGATGGGCAGTACGAGGTCCGCACCCTGGTGGGGGCCTTGACGAACAGCACGCGGCGCGCGATTCTCGAGGCGCGTGCCCAAGCGGAACCGCCTCCGATGCATATTCGGCGGTGGCGCTGGGAAGGTTCCCGGTGACGCAGGAGTGGGTGCGACGGCCCGGCCGGTGAGGGATCACTGCCCGGGTTGTCGGTTGTACGGGAGGAGCGTCCGATTCGGTCTCCGAATCAGGGCTTGCTAGCAGTGTCGCCATTGGCTACACTGTCCCTTTGCGCTGCCTATTAGCTGCTCCGTGACTCGTCGCCCGGAGTGGCCCCTGTCCTGACCTGGGGTTTTCCGCCTCGGCCAAGGCCCGGACGGTATGCGCGTAGTGAGCTCCGAGCCCTCGGAAGGACCCCCCTCTTGGCCGCGCCGCGCAACGCCTCGAACAATTCCGCATCCACCGCCCCGCTCCGCGTCTCGTTCGCGAAGATCAAGGAGCCCCTCGAGGTCCCGAACCTCCTCGCCCTGCAGACCGAGAGCTTTGACTGGCTGCTCGGCAACGCGGCCTGGAAGTCCCGGGTCGAGGCAGCCCTGGAGAGCGGTCAGGACGTCCCCACCAAGTCCGGTCTGGAGGAGATCTTCGAAGAGATCTCCCCGATCGAGGACTTCAGCGGGTCGATGTCCCTGACCTTCCGGGACCACCGTTTCGAGCCGCCGAAGAACTCCATCGACGAGTGCAAGGACCGCGACTTCACCTTCGCGGCCCCGCTCTTCGTCACCGCGGAGTTCACCAACAACGAGACCGGTGAGATCAAGTCCCAGACCGTGTTCATGGGCGATTTCCCGCTCATGACCAACAAGGGCACGTTCATCATCAACGGCACCGAGCGTGTCGTCGTGTCCCAGCTGGTGCGCTCCCCGGGTGTGTACTTCGACTCCACCCTGGACAAGGTGTCCGACAAGGACATCTTCTCCGCGAAGATCATCCCCTCCCGCGGTGCCTGGCTGGAGATGGAGATCGACAAGCGTGACATGGTCGGTGTCCGCATCGACCGCAAGCGCAAGCAGTCGGTCACCGTGCTGCTGAAGGCCCTCGGCTGGACCAACGAGATGATTCTCGAGGAGTTCGGCGAGTACGAGTCGATGCGCGCCACCCTGGAGAAGGACCACACCCAGGGCCAGGACGACGCGCTCCTCGACATCTACCGCAAGCTGCGCCCGGGCGAGCCGCCCACGCGTGAGGCCGCGCAGACGCTGCTGGAGAACCTGTACTTCAACCCGAAGCGCTACGACCTGGCGAAGGTCGGCCGCTACAAGGTGAACCGCAAGCTCGGCAACGCCGAGTCGCTGGACTCCGGTGTGCTCACCGAGCCCGACATCATCAACACGATCAAGTACCTGGTCAAGCTGCACGCCGGCGAGACCGAGTGGCGTGATGACGAGGGCCGCGACATTGTCATCGAGGTCGACGACATCGACCACTTCGGCAACCGTCGCCTGCGCAACGTCGGCGAGCTGATCCAGAACCAGGTCCGCACCGGCCTCGCCCGCATGGAGCGAGTGGTCCGCGAGCGCATGACCACCCAGGACGTCGAGGCGATCACGCCGCAGACCCTGATCAACATCCGGCCGGTCGTCGCCTCCATCAAGGAGTTCTTCGGCACCAGCCAGCTGTCGCAGTTCATGGACCAGACGAACCCGCTGTCGGGCCTGACCCACAAGCGTCGTCTGTCCGCGCTCGGCCCCGGTGGTCTGTCCCGTGAGCGGGCCGGCTTCGAGGTCCGAGACGTGCACCCCTCGCACTACGGCCGCATGTGTCCGATCGAGACCCCCGAAGGCCCGAACATCGGTCTGATCGGCTCGCTGGCTTCGTACGGCCGGGTCAACGCGTTCGGTTTCATCGAGACCCCGTACCGCAAGGTCGTCGACGGTGTCGTCACCGAGGCCGTGGACTACCTGACCGCCGACGAGGAGGACCGCTTCGTCATCGCGCAGGCCAACGCCCCGCTGACCGCGGAGCTGACCTTCGCCGAGCCGCGTGTCCTGGTCCGCCGCCGTGGCGGCGAGATCGACTACATCCCCGGCACCGAGATCGACTACATGGACGTCTCGCCGCGCCAGATGGTGTCGGTCGCGACCGCCATGATCCCGTTCCTCGAGCACGACGACGCCAACCGCGCGCTCATGGGCTCGAACATGATGCGCCAGGCCGTCCCGCTGCTCCGCAGCGAGGCGCCGCTGGTCGGCACCGGCATGGAGTACCGCTGCGCCGTCGACGCCGCGGACGTCATCACCGCCGACAAGGCCGGTGTGGTGCAGGAGGTCTCGGCCGACTACGTCACCGTGGCCAACGACGACGGCACGTACAACACGTACCGCGCCGCCAAGTTCACCCGCTCCAACCAGGGCACCGCCTTCAACCAGAAGGTGCTCGTGGACGAGGGCGCCCGCGTCGAGGCCGGCCAGGTGCTGGCCGACGGCCCGTGCACCGACGAGGGCGAGATGGCCCTCGGCAAGAACCTCCTCGTGGCGTTCATGTCGTGGGAGGGCCACAACTACGAGGACGCGATCATCCTGTCGCAGCGCCTCGTGCAGGACGACGTCCTCTCCTCGATCCACATCGAGGAGCACGAGGTCGACGCCCGTGACACCAAGCTGGGCCCCGAGGAGATCACCCGGGACATCCCGAACGTCTCCGAGGAGGTCCTCGCCGACCTCGACGAGCGCGGCATCATCCGGATCGGTGCCGACGTCGTCACCGGCGACATCCTGGTCGGCAAGGTCACCCCGAAGGGTGAGACCGAGCTGACCCCGGAGGAGCGCCTGCTCCGCGCGATCTTCGGTGAGAAGGCCCGTGAGGTCCGCGACACCTCGCTGAAGGTGCCGCACGGTGAGTCCGGCAAGGTCATCGGCGTCCGCGTCTTCGACCGCGAGGAGGGCGACGAGCTGCCCCCCGGCGTGAACCAGCTGGTCCGCGTCTACGTCGCGCAGAAGCGCAAGATCACCAACGGTGACAAGCTGGCCGGCCGTCACGGCAACAAGGGTGTCATCTCCAAGATCCTGCCGGTCGAGGACATGCCGTTCCTGGAGGACGGCACCCCGGTCGACATCATCCTGAACCCGCTGGGCGTCCCGTCCCGAATGAACCCGGGACAGGTCCTGGAGATCCACCTCGGCTGGCTCGCCAAGCAGGGCTGGGACGTCTCCGGCCTCGCCGACGAGTGGGCCAAGCGCCTGCAGGCGATCGGCGCGGACACCGTCGAGGGCGGCACCAACCTCGCCACCCCGGTGTTCGACGGCGCCCGCGAGGACGAGATCACCGGCCTGCTGGACAACACCACCCTCACCCGTGACGGTGAGCGCCTGGTGAACTCCACCGGCAAGGCCCGGCTGTTCGACGGCCGCTCCGGCGAGCCGTTCCCGATGCCGGTCTCGGTCGGCTACATGTACATCCTCAAGCTGCACCACCTGGTCGACGACAAGCTGCACGCCCGTTCGACCGGTCCGTACTCGATGATCACCCAGCAGCCGCTCGGTGGTAAGGCGCAGTTCGGTGGTCAGCGCTTCGGTGAGATGGAGGTGTGGGCCCTTGAGGCATACGGCGCCGCTTACGCGCTGCAGGAGCTGCTCACCATCAAGTCCGACGACGTCCTCGGCCGTGTGAAGGTCTACGAGGCCATCGTCAAGGGCGAGAACATCCCCGAGCCCGGCATTCCCGAGTCCTTCAAGGTCCTCATCAAGGAAATGCAGTCGCTCTGCCTCAACGTGGAGGTGCTGTCCTCGGACGGCCAGTCCATCGAGATGCGGGACAGCGACGAGGACGTGTTCCGCGCCGCCGAGGAGCTCGGCATTGACCTGTCCCGGCGCGAGCCGAGCAGCGTCGAAGAGGTCTGACGGAGGTCGGGCCGGCTGCCCCTCACCGGGCAGCCGGTCCGCCCCCAGGCCCCCCTCAGACCAACAGACAGACTCTCGAATCACGAAAGAGGGCTTGACGACCAGTGCTTGACGTCAACTTCTTCGACGAGCTCCGCATCGGACTGGCCACCGCCGACGACATCCGCCAGTGGTCGCACGGCGAGGTGAAGAAGCCGGAGACCATCAACTACCGCACGCTGAAGCCGGAAAAGGACGGCCTTTTCTGCGAGAAGATCTTCGGTCCCACCCGGGACTGGGAGTGCTACTGCGGTAAGTACAAGCGCGTCCGCTTCAAGGGCATCATCTGTGAGCGCTGCGGCGTCGAGGTGACCCGCGCCAAGGTGCGCCGTGAGCGGATGGGCCACATCGAGCTGGCCGCCCCGGTCACCCACATCTGGTACTTCAAGGGCGTCCCGTCGCGCCTGGGCTACCTGCTCGACCTCGCGCCGAAGGACCTCGAGAAGGTCATCTACTTCGCCGCCTACATGATCACCTGGGTGGACGACGAGCGCCGTCAGCGCGACCTCCCCTCCCTGGAGGCGCACGTCTCGGTCGAGCGTCAGCAGATCGAGAACCGCCGCGACGCCGACCTCGAGGCCCGGGCCAAGAAGGCCGAGTCCGACCTGGCGGAGCTGGAGGCCGAGGGCGCCAAGGCCGACGTCCGCCGCAAGGTCCGCGAGGGCGCCGAGCGCGAGATGAAGCAGCTCCGCGACCGCACCCAGCGCGAGATCGACCGCCTGGACGAGGTGTGGGCCCGCTTCAAGAACCTCAAGGTCCAGGACCTCGAGGGCGACGAGCTGCTCTACCGCGAGCTGCGCGACCGCTTCGGCACCTACTTCTCCGGCTCGATGGGCGCGGCGGCCCTCAAGGACCGCCTGGAGTCCTTCGACCTGGGCGAGGAGGCCGAGCGCCTCCGCGAGATCATCCGCACCGGCAAGGGCCAGAAGAAGACCCGTGCGCTCAAGCGCCTCAAGGTCGTCTCCGCCTTCCTGCAGACCAGCAACAAGCCCAAGGGCATGGTGCTGGACTGCGTCCCGGTGATCCCGCCGGACCTGCGTCCGATGGTCCAGCTCGACGGTGGCCGGTTCGCCACCTCCGACCTGAACGACCTGTACCGCCGCGTCATCAACCGCAACAACCGCCTGAAGCGGCTTCTCGACCTCGGCGCGCCCGAGATCATCGTGAACAACGAGAAGCGCATGCTGCAGGAGGCCGTCGACGCGCTGTTCGACAACGGCCGTCGCGGCCGTCCGGTCACCGGCCCGGGCAACCGCCCGCTGAAGTCCCTCAGCGACATGCTGAAGGGCAAGCAGGGTCGTTTCCGTCAGAACCTGCTCGGCAAGCGAGTCGACTACTCGGCCCGTTCGGTCATCGTCGTCGGCCCGCAGCTCAAGCTGCACCAGTGCGGTCTGCCGAAGGCCATGGCGCTGGAGCTCTTCAAGCCGTTCGTGATGAAGCGCCTGGTCGACCTGAACCACGCGCAGAACATCAAGTCGGCGAAGCGCATGGTCGAGCGCGCCCGCCCCGTGGTGTGGGACGTCCTCGAAGAGGTCATCGCCGAGCACCCGGTGCTGCTGAACCGTGCGCCCACCCTGCACCGCCTCGGCATCCAGGCCTTCGAGCCGCAGCTGGTCGAGGGCAAGGCCATCCAGATCCACCCGCTCGTCTGCACCGCGTTCAACGCGGACTTCGACGGCGACCAGATGGCCGTGCACCTGCCGCTGTCCGCGGAGGCGCAGGCCGAGGCCCGCATCCTGATGCTGTCCTCGAACAACATCCTGAAGCCGGCCGACGGTCGCCCCGTCACCATGCCGACCCAGGACATGGTGCTGGGCCTGTTCTTCCTCACCTCGGACCGCGAGGAGGTCAAGGGCAAGGGTCGTTCCTTCTCCTCGACCGCCGAGGCGATCATGGCCTTCGACGCCCGCGACCTGGACGTCCAGGCCCCGATCGACCTGCGCATGCCGGCCGGCACCGTGCCGCCGCGCGGCTGGGCCGCTCCGGTGGACGAGGAGGGCCAGCCGACCTGGACCGAGGGTGAGCCGTTCCGGATCACCACCACCCTGGGTCGCGCGCTCTTCAACGAGCTGCTGCCCGAGGACTACCCGTTCGTCGACTACGAGGTCGGCAAGAAGCAGCTGTCGGCGATCGTCAACGACCTCGCCGAGCGCTACCCGAAGGTCGTCGTCGCCGCGACGCTCGACAACCTGAAGGCGGCCGGCTTCCACTGGTCGACCCGTTCCGGTGTCACCGTCTCGATCTCGGACGTCATCGTCCCGCCGAGCAAGCCCGCCATTCTGGAGGGCTACGAGGCGCAGGCGGAGAAGGTCCAGAAGCAGTACGAGCGCGGTCTGATCACCGACAACGAGCGCAAGTCCGAGCTGGTCGGCATCTGGACCCGGGCGACCAACGAGGTCGCCGACGCGATGGCCGCGAACTTCCCGAAGACGAACCCCATCTTCATGATGGTCGACTCGGGTGCTCGAGGAAACATGATGCAGATGCGTCAGATCGCCGGTATGCGTGGTCTGGTGTCGAACGCGAAGAACGAGACCATCGCGCGTCCCATCAAGGCCTCGTTCCGTGAGGGCCTGTCCGTGCTGGAGTACTTCATCTCCACCCACGGTGCCCGTAAGGGTCTGGCCGACACCGCGCTGCGTACCGCCGACTCGGGTTACCTGACCCGTCGTCTGGTGGACGTCTCGCAGGACGTGATCATCCGCGAGGAGGACTGCGGCACCGAGCGCGGCCTCAAGCTGGAGATCGGCCAGATCGGTGCGGACGGTGTGCTGCGCAAGGCCGACGACGTCGAGACCAGCGTGTACGCCCGCATGCTCGCCGAGGACATCACTGTCGACGGCAAGCTGATCGCGACCGCCAACACCGACCTCGGCGACGTCCTGATGGACGAGCTGATCCGGCACGGCGTCAGCGCGGTCAAGGTCCGCTCGATCCTGACCTGTGAGTCCGCGGTCGGCACCTGTGCCTTCTGCTACGGCCGTTCGCTGGCCACCGGCAAGCTGGTCGACATCGGTGAGGCGGTCGGCATCATCGCCGCCCAGTCCATCGGTGAGCCCGGTACCCAGCTGACCATGCGTACCTTCCACACCGGTGGTGTGGCCGGTGACGACATCACCCAGGGTCTGCCGCGTGTCGTCGAGCTCTTCGAGGCGCGCACCCCGAAGGGTGTCGCCCCGATCTCGGAGGCGCAGGGTCGGGTCCGGATCGAGGACACCGAGAAGACCCGCAAGGTCGTCGTCACGCCGGACGACGGCACCGACGAGATCGCGTACCCGGTCTCCAAGCGCGTCAAGCTGCTGGTCAGCGAGGGCGAGGCGGTCGAGGTCGGCCAGAAGCTGACCGTCGGCGCCACCAACCCGCACGACGTGCTGCGGATCATGGGCCAGCGTGCCGTCCAGATCCACCTGGTCGCCGAAGTCCAGAAGGTCTACAACTCGCAGGGTGTGTCGATCCACGACAAGCACATCGAGATCATCATCCGGCAGATGCTCCGCCGCGTGACGATCATCGAGTCGGGCGACGCCGAGCTGCTGCCGGGCGAGCTGGTCGAGCGCGGCCGCTTCGAGCAGGAGAACCGCCGCGTGGTGTCCGAGGGCGGCCACCCCGCCTCCGGCCGTCCGCAGCTGATGGGTATCACCAAGGCCTCGCTGGCCACCGAGTCCTGGCTGTCGGCCGCCTCCTTCCAGGAGACGACCCGGGTGCTCACCGACGCGGCGATCCACGCCAAGTCGGACCCGCTGCTGGGCCTCAAGGAGAACGTCATCCTCGGCAAGCTCATCCCGGCCGGTACGGGTCTGCCCCGCTACCGCAACATCCGGGTCGAGCCGACCGAAGAGGCCAAGGCCGCGATGTACTCGGCCGTCGGCTACGACGACTACGACCTGTCGCCGTTCGGCGCGGGCTCCGGTCAGGCCGTCCCGCTGGACGACTACGACTACGGTCCGTACACCGGCTGATCCTTCGGCTGAACCGCAGGGCGGTCACCCCACTCGGGGTGGCCGCCCTGCGGCGTCTGCGCCCCGCGTGTCACCTAGGGGATCCCCCTGGGGACGGAGGCGGCCGAACCACTCCGTGGAGGGAGGCGCCGCGGCCCCGGGGAGCGGGAGACTTGGGGACGTCGAAAGGAGGCCGCGGTGAAGCGGATCATGGGGGCGGCGGCGGTCGTGGGACTGCTGGTGGTCGGGGCGGTGGGCTGCGGGCCGTGGGACCAGCAGCGCAAGACGGTGTCGTACGAGGTGCCCGGGCAGGTCGACGAGCTGGTGGTCGACGGGACCAGCGGGGGGATCGACGTCCGGGTCGGCGACGGCCCGGTGCGGGTGGTGGAGAAGCGGGCCTGGAACGACGAGGAGCCGCAGGGCACCCACGAGCTCAAGGACGGGGTGCTGAAGCTGACCTACTCCTGCGACAACTGCGGGATCGGCTACGAGGTGCACGTCCCGGCCGGCACCAGGCTGAAGCTGTCGCAGACCAGCGGCGGCATCCAGTTGCACGACGTGGCGGGCGACGTGGACGCCAAGGTGACCTCCGGCGGGATCGAGGCGACCGGGCTGAAGTCCCGCAACGTGAAGATGTCGGTGACCTCCGGCGGGGTGAACGCCCGGTTCGTCGAGGCGCCGACCCGGGCGGAGCTGTCCACCGACTCCGGCGGCGTGCAGGTGCGGGTGCCGTCGGGGCAGCAGTACCAGGTGGAGGCGCACTCCGACAGCGGCGGCACCGAGGTGAAGGTGCCCTCCGTCGCCGGGGCGCCGCACATCCTGATCGCCCGGGCCACCAGCGGCGGTGTGCAGGTGGACAACAGCTGACCGGCCGCCGCAACTGTCGGTGGCAGGGCCTAGATTGAGGTGTGTCGGCAGGCGGCGAGGGCCCCGCCGACACCCCCCGAACCCTGTGCCCGAAAGGGGCGTCGGCCATGTCTGCCACCGTTTCCGCAGACCCGCAGGTGACCTACCTGGAACTCTCCGAGGACCAGGGCAGTGCCCACAAGTTCTACGAAGTCACCGTCACGGGCGCGGAGTTGACGATCCGGTACGGGCGGATCGGCGAGCCGGGCACGACGAAGACCACCGTCTGCGCCAGCGCGGAGAAGGCCGCCTCGGCGGCCGCCAAGAAGATCGGCGAGAAGGTCCGCAAGGGCTACGCCCCGGCGGTCCGGGGGGTGCGCCAGCGCCGGTCGGTGACGCGTCGACAGATCACCTCGACCCGCTCCAGCGCCCGCCAGGCGCCGCTGCTGTGGCGCTTCCGCTCCGGCTCGCCCGCGTTCGGGGTGTACGTCGGCGAGGAGCACGCCTGGGTCGGCAACGAGAGCGGCGACGTCTACACGCTGACCCGGGACGGCGAGGTCACCGGCCGGTTCGGTCTGCCCGACGGCGTCAAGTGCATCGTCGCCGACGACTGGTGGATCTACGCCGGCTGCGACGACGGCAAGGTGTACGACCTGGGCGGCAAGGTGCCGCGGGTGGCGTACGAGATCGCCCAGGACGTCGACATCTACTGGCTCGACATCCACGACGGCGTGCTCGGCGTCGCCGACGAGCGCGGCGGCCTGACCACCGTCGACCACGAGGACGAGTTCCAGTGGCGGCGCAACGCGCAGGGCTCGTCCGGCTGGATGGTGCGCTGCGACGCCGACTCCGTCTACCACGGCTACTCGGCGGGCGTCACCCGGTACGCGAAGCGCGGCGGCGACCAGCAGTGGCACACCCGCACCAAGGGCCAGGTGCTGTTCGGCTGGCAGGAGCGGGACGAGGTGTTCGCCGGTACCTCGCAGGGCTGGGTGCACCGGCTGCGCAAGTCCGACGGCGCCGAGGTCGTCGCGTACAAGTGCGACGCCTCGGTGTTCTCCTGCGCGGCCTCCCCGGACGGCGAGTACGTGTTCGCGGGCGACAACCACTCCTCGGTGTACTGCTTCGCCGCCGACGGCACCCGGCTGTGGAAGCTCAGCACCGGCTGCGGCTCCGCGTACAGCATGCAGTACCGCGACGGGCGGCTGTACGTCGTCACCACCGACGGCTCGCTGGCCTGCCTGGACGCCTCGCCGGGCGCCGTGCAGGCCGCCGAGCAGGGCACCCTGCCGACCACCGCCGAGGTCACCGGCCGCGACATCGCCCGGGTGGAGCCGTCCGCGGAGCTGGAGACCGTCAGCGTCACCGCGGCGGCCGGCACCGGGGTCGAGGTGGAGTGCGTCGCCGACGGCAGCCGGCTGCGGGTCCGGGTGGTCTCGCCGGGCTTCGACCCCGGCTGGCGGGTGCAGTTCCCCAAGGACGTCCGGGTGGCCGGCGCGCGCTACCTGGTGGCGGAGGTGCGGGAGTCCGCGTCCGGCGGGTTCTACCGGGCGCGCGGAGAGATCAAGCGGCTGCTGTGACGCCCCGGCATTGACGCATCGTCAGGGCGCTCCCGGTCGGGGGCGCCCTTCGGCGTTCCCGGGGAGGGACGCGGCGGCCGTCCGACGATGCGAGAGGATGCCCGGATGGGGAAGTGGACGGAAGGCCTGCTGGCCTGGGGGAGGGCCCGGCCGTGGGCGGTGGACGCGCCGCTGGTGGCGCTCGCCGTCTGGGTCTCGGTGTGGGGGGTGTACACCGACCCGCACGGCGCGGGCGGGAGGTGGTGGGCGTACACGCTGGCGATCGCCGGGTCGCTGCCGCTGTGGTGGCGGCGCCGCGCCCCGTGGGCGGTGATGGGGGCGTGCGGAGTGCCCACCGTGGCGCTGTCCGCGCTGGCGCACTCCGCGATGCCGCAGATCCAGGTCGCCATGGCGGTCGCCATCTACACCGTCGCCGACCGCGGCAAGGACTGGCAGCGCGCCGTGCTGCTGGCGATCTGCGTGGTCGGCAACGTGATCGGCACCCGCTCCTTCGACGGCATGCTGTTCAGCCTGCTGGTGTCCGTCGGCAGCTTCGTCGTCGGCTCCCTGGTCCGCGAACTGCGCCGACTGGCCGGCGTCGAGGCCGAACGCGCCCGGCAGGTCGGCCTGCGCGCCGCCAGCGACGCCGCCCGGGCCGTCGCCGAGGAACGCGGCCGGATCGCCCGCGAGATGCACGACATCCTGGCCCACGCCGTCTCCCTGATGGTCGTCCAGGCCGAGGCCGGGCCGCTGGTGGTGCACAGCAACCCTGACCGGGCGATCCGCGCCTTCGACGCCATCGCCGACTCCGGACGCGACGCGATGGTCCAACTCCGACGGGTGCTCGGCGTCCTCAAGGAGGACGGCGCCGCGCCCGCGCTCGCCCCGCAACCCCGACTGGCCGAGCTCGGCGGCGTCCTCGACCGGGTCCGCGAATCGGGCGTCGCCGTCGACGCCCGCATCGAGGAGGCCGGGCCCGCCGAAGTCCAGGCCGCGGCCTACCGGATCGTCCAGGAAGCCCTCACCAACGTGGTCAAGCACGCCCGGGCCGACCGGGTCGTGGTGCGGGTCGCCGTCCGCGGTGGCGCCGACCTGACCGTCTCGGTCGCCGACGACGGGACCGGGCCTGCGGCTCCGGCCGGCGCCGGCATCGACGGACGCTCCGGCGGACGCGGCCTGCTCTCCATCCGGGAACGGGCGGCCGCCTGCGGCGGCAGCGCCGAAACCGGCCCCCGAACCGACGGCCCGGGCTACCTGGTGGCTGCCGTGCTGCCGCTCAACGCCTGAGGAAGGAACCCGAGTTGACCGTACGAGTGGTGATCGCCGACGACCAGGAACTGGTCCGCGCCGGCTTCGGCATGATTCTCGACGCCCAACCCGACATCGAGGTCGTCGCCGAAGTCGGCGACGGGCAGCAGGCCATTGATGCCGTGCGCAGCTTCGATCCCGACGTGCTGCTGCTGGACGTCCGGATGCCCGTGATGGACGGGCTGGAGGCGGCGCGTCGGGTCTGCGCCGAGTTCCCGCGCTGCAAGGTGATCATGCTGACCACCTTCGACGTCGACGACTACGTCTTCGACGCGCTGTACGCCGGGGCGAGCGGCTTCCTGCTCAAGGACGTCCGCCGGGACGACCTCGCCCACGCCGTCCGTGTCGTCAACTCCGGCGAGGCCCTCCTCGCCCCCTCCGTGACCCGCCGCGTCATCGGCGAGGTCACCGCCCGCAAGGCCGGCGGGACGCTGGCCGTCTCCCGACCGCTGGGCCTCCTCCTGGGCTCCCTCACCGCCCGCGAGCTGGAGACCCTGCGACTGGTTGCCCGGGGCATGTCGAACGCCGAGATCGCCGCGGAGCTGGTGGTCAGCGAGCACACGGTCAAGACGCACGTCAGCAACCTGCTCCAGAAGCTGGGGCTGCGGGACCGGGTGCACGCGGTGGTCTTCGCGTACGAGGCGGGAGCCGTGACAGCAGGCGAATGAGATGGCAGGGGCGCGGGGAACTGCGCGCAGCGGAAGGCGCCCGTCCGCAAGATCGCGACGCAGGGCAATGACCTGCACTTGATCGCGACCTTGCGGACGGGCCGTGCGCTTGTCGCGCAGTTCTCCCCCAGCCCTGGCGGGCCGGGAGGTACCCCCACGCGCCCCCGGTGTCCCTCTGGCGGGGGGAGTCCCGCGTTTCACCGTCGCGGGGGAGTCGCGCCGCAGGCCGTCGCGGCAGGGTTGGGGGTGTCGAAAAGGGCACTCACGCAAAGGGGTTGGGCGATGGTCACGGGGCGTCGGGCGTTGGGATGGGCGGCGGGGCTGCTGGCGGTGTACGGGGCGGTGCGGCTGGTGCCGGGCTCGCGCGGGGTGGGGCCGGGGTGGACGATCGGGCACGTCGCGCTGTTCGCGGGGATGGTGCTGATGGGTCTCGGCATGGTGGAGCTGTGGCGTCTGGGCGGTGCGGGCGGTGTCTGGGGCCGGATCTGGTTGGGGGCGGGTCTCGCGGGGGTGCTGTCCGGGCTCGCGCAGAGCGGCATCGACCTGTACGCGAACGCGGTCTCGCAGGACTACGCGGCGCGTTCGGAGCTGTTCGATCGGGTGCAGTCGGTGCCGGGCGTGCTGCCGGTGGTGTACACGGTGGTGCCGATGATGCTGTACGTGGGCCTGCTGGCGCTGCTGGTGCGGCTGACGGTGCGCGGGGTGGTGCGCTGGTGGAGCCCGGTGCTGGTGCTGGTGGGCACGGTGCTGATGGGGGCGTCGCTGGACTTCATGCCGGTCGGTGCGGTGCTGTACCTGGCGGCGTTCCGGCCGGTGATAACGGGTGGTCAGAACCGGCTGCGGGCCGTACCGTCCGGGGCATGAGCGAGAAGCGTCCGCTGGTGGCGGTGTTGACGGGGGCGGGGATCTCCACGGACTCGGGGATTCCCGACTACCGTGGCCCGCAAGGGCTTTGGCAGCGTGATCCGAGTGCACAGGACCTGGTGACGATCGGCCCGTACCTGGCGAGCACCGAGGTGCGGCGCCGGTCCTGGCTGATGCGGCGGGATGCCGGCGCGATCGGGGCGAAGCCGAACGCGGGGCATCGGGCGCTGGTCGAGCTGGAGCGGGCGGGCGTGCCGATGCGGGTGCTGACGCAGAACGTGGACGGCCTGCACCAGGCGGCGGGGTTGCCCGCCCGGAAGGTGATCGAGCTGCATGGGACGGCCACCGAGGTGCAGTGCGTCGGGTGCCGGGCGGTCGGTCCGATGGCGGCGGCGCTGGAGCGGGTCGCGGCGGGGGAGGACGACCCGGCGTGTGCCGATTGCGGCGGGGTGCTGCGGCCGCGCACCGTGATGTTCGGCGAGGCGCTGGACGAACTGGTGCTGGTGAAGGCGGACGCGATCGCCAAGGGGTGCCAGGTGTTCCTGGCGGTGGGCAGTTCGCTCCAGGTGCATCCGGCGGCGCTGCTGCCGCGGATCGCGCTGGAGAACGACGCCCGGCTGATCGTCGTCAACGGCGAGCCCACGCCGTGGGACTGGGCGGCGCACGAGGTGGTCCGTGAGCCGATCTCGGCGGCGCTGCCGAAGCTGGTGCAGCGGCTGGTGAGCGGCGACCTGGCCCGGGGCTGAGGGTAAACCCGCAGGTCGGACGGCATACGATGGCGATCTGACGAGCAGGGAGAGAGCTCCATGGCGATCGATGCCTTCGACCCGTGGTCGGCCGAGTTCGTGGCCCACCCGTACCCGGCGTACGCGGCGCTGCGCGAGCAGTCGCCGGTCGTCCACTTCGAGCCGAGCGACCAGTGGCTGGTCTCCCGGTACGCGGACGTCAACGCGCTGCTGCGGGACCGGCGGTTGGGCCGTACGTTCACGCACCGCTTCAGCCACGAGGAGTTCGGGCAGCCCGTGCCGAACCCGGCGCACGAGCCGTTCCACACCCTGAACGACTACGGCCTGCTGGACCTGGAGGGCCCCGACCACACCCGGATCCGGCGCCTGGTGTCCAAGGCGTTCACCCCGCGGATGGTGGAGTCGCTGCGCCCGACCGTGCAGCGCCTCGCCGGCGAGCTGGTCGACGGGCTGCTCGCCGACGGCGGCGGCGACCTGATCGCGAAGGTCGCCGAGCCGCTGCCGGTCGCGGTGATCGCCGAGATGCTGGGCGTCCCGGAGTCGGACCGGCACCTGCTGCGGCCCTGGTCGTCCGACATCACCGGGATGTTCGAACTCAACCCGGACGAGGAGACGGCCCGCCGGGCGGTCACCGCCAGCCTCGAATTCTCCGCCTACCTGCGGGAGCTGATCCGCCGTCGGCGCGAGCAGCCCGGCGCCGACCTGATCAGCGCGCTGGCCCAGGCCGCCGAGGACGGGCAGGTGCTCAGCGAGCAGGAGATGATCTCCACCTGCGTGCTGCTGCTGAACGCCGGCCACGAGGCGACCGTCAACACCACCGGCAACGGCTGGTGGGCGCTGCTCCGCAACCCCGGCGAACTCGCCCGGCTGCGCGGCGCGGTGGACGAACTGCTGCCCACCGCCATCGAAGAGCTGATGCGCTACGACACCCCGCTGCAGATGTTCGAGCGCTGGGTGCTGGAGGACATCGAGGTCGGCGGCGTGCGGATCCCGCGCGGCGCGGAGGTGGCGCTGCTGTTCGGCTCCGCCAACCGCGACCCGGAGCGGTTCGCCGACCCCGACCGGCTCGACCTGGGCCGCGTCGACAACCCGCACATCACCTTCGGCGCCGGAATTCACTTCTGTCTCGGCGCTCCGCTTGCCAGACTCGAACTCACCGAGTCCTACGGCGCGCTGCTCCGCAAGGCCCCCGGGCTCACGCTGGTGCGCGAACCCGAGTGGAACCCCGGCTACGTGATCCGCGGGCTCAAGGAACTGCTGGTCGAGGTCTGAGAGGGGCACGGGTCATGGGGCGGGCGACGGGAGCGATGCTGGGGCTGGCGATCGGCGACGCTCTGGGAAAGCGCACTGAGTTCCTGAACCTGGACGAGATCGGGCTGCTCAGCCCCCAGTGGCGGCAGCTCCCGCTGCCGAAGAAGGCCCAGGTCACCGACGACACCCAGATGACGTTGGCGCTCGCCCGCGCCCTGCGCACCGGGCTCGCCGAGGGCCCGCTCGTCCCGCTGCGCCTCGAACTGCCGCTGCGCGAGGAGTTCGTGGACTGGTGGCGCTCCCCGGACAACAACCGGGCCCCCGGCATGACCTGCCTGCGGTCCTGCTTCCGGCTGTCCACCGGCCGGCCCTGGCAGGACGCGTCCGACATCGGCTCCAAGGGCTGCGGGGCCAACATGCGGGTCGCCCCGCTCGGCCTGGTCCGGGAGTTGACGGACCGACAGGTGTCCGGCGCGTCCCAGCTGCAGTCCGGCCTCACCCACGGCCACCCGACGGCGCTGGCCGCCAGCGAACTCACCGCGTTCACCGTCCGCTGGCTCGCCCAGGGCGTCGACCCGGCCGAGCTGCCCGCCCGGCTGCGCGCCCACGCCCACGAACAGCGCACCCGCTACGACGAGTTCTGGCTCGGCGACCTCGCCTCCCGGGACCACTTCGGCTCGCCCGAGCAGTTCATCGCCCGCGGCTGGGACGAGTGCCTGCTGGCCCTCGACCGGCTCGACGCCGCCCTCGCCGCCGGCGAGGTGGACGCCGACCCCTGCGAGCGGACGGGGGAGGGCTGGGTCGCCGAGGAGGCGTTCGCCACCGCGCTGCTCTGCTTCCTGCTGCTGCCCGACGACCCGGTCGCCGCCGTCCGCCGGGCCGCCGTCTCCTCCGGCGACTCCGACTCGCTGGCCTGCCTGGCCGGCGCGTTCGCCGGTGCCCGGCACGGCGAGGGCGCCTGGCCGGGCGAGTGGGTGGAGCGGATCGAGTACCGCAAGGAGCTGCTGGCGTTCGGCGCGCTCTGGGACTGACCCCGGCCCGTCAGTCCAGGCCCATGGCGGTCAGCCACTCCGGGAAGCCGGTCAGCAGCCGGTCGTACAGCTCGGCGTCGGCGAGCGCCCGCGGGTCGGCGCCGGCCGGGAAGAACCCCGCGTTGTCGACCGGGCGGCGGGCCGGGACGGGCAGTTCGTCGAGCCGGTGCAGGAAGGCGAACTCCTGGTCGGCGGGGTCGCCGAAGCCCACGAACTGCCAGTAGATCGGGAGTTCGGCGGCCAGGCAGAGCATGTCCCGGGCCGCCGCGCGGGAGGTCGGGCCGCCGTCGGTCTGGAACACCACCAGCGCCGGGTCGGTGGCCCCGGAGAGCTGGTAGTGCCGGATCACGGCCTTCATCGCCAGGTGGTAGTTGGTCCGGCCCAGGTGCCCCAGCGAGGAGTGCAGGCGGCCGATCCGGTCCCGGTGGTCGTCGAGCGAGATCTCGGCGACGCCGTCCACCTCGGTGGAGAAGAAGACCACCGGCACCCGCCCGTCGTCGTCCAGGTGCGCCGAGAGCGCCAGCACCTGCTCGGCGAAGTGCTGGACGGTCCCGGACCGGTAGTGCGGCCGCATCGAGCCGGACCGGTCGAGCACCAGGTAGACGGCGGCCCGGGCGTGCTGGAGTCCGCGCTTGGTCAGGCTGACCCGCGCGGACTTGTACAGGTCGACCAGCCCGGGCGCGGCGGCCGACACCTTCTCCAGACTCAGCGCCACCACGTCACCCGACCGGCAGCGGGTAGCGGTCGGCGAGCGCCGCCCGGTCGCCGTGGGCGAACGCCACCAGGTCGTCGGCCACCTGCAGCAGCACCTCCCGGCCCTCCACCAGCGCGCACCAGTCGGCGGGCAGGCCGGACAGGCCGTACATCGCGCCCACCAGGTTGCCGCAGACCGCGCCCGTGGAGTCGCTGTCGCCCGAGTGGTTCACGGCCAGCACCAGCGCCTCCCGGGCGTCCGCGCCGACCAGCGCCGCGTACACCGCGATCGCCAGGCACTCCTCGGCGACCCAGCCCAGGCCGACCCGTTCCACCGACTCCGCCGAACCCGGGCCCTCGTCGGCCACCCGCACCGCCCGGCGCAGCGCCTCCGTCGTCTCCGCGTTGTCCGGCACCGCCGCCAGCCTCGCCAGCGTCGAGGACACCGCCGCCCGCAGCGGCACCCCGGCCGCGACCCGCTCGACCAGCGCGGCGAACGCGCCCGCCGCCAGGTAGCCCGTCGGGTGACCGTGCGTCAGCTGCGCCGCCAGCGCGGCCTGCCGGAACGCCTCGTCCGCACCCAGGCCGACCAGGCCGAACGGCGCCGAGCGCATCACCGTCCCGCAGCCCTTCGAGTTCGGGTTCACCGGGCCGTCCTGCCCGAACGGGACGGGCTCCGTGCAGTCCAGCACCACACCCGTCATGCAGGCGTTGCCCGGCGCGCGGGAGGCGTACAGGAACTCCTGCCCGGCCAGCCAGCCGTCCGGGAAGCGCTCGGGGCCGGGCAGCCGCTGGGTCTGGAACCAGCGGCGGTACGCGGCGTGCAGGTCCTCGCGGCGGCCGCCGCGCAGCAGGCCCTCCGCGGTGAACAGGGTCATCTGGGTGTCGTCGGTGACCTGGCCGCCGCGGCCGGCGTCCGCCAGGTCGGTCAGGCCCGCCTCGCCGTGCAGCTCCCGGATGCGGTCCAGCCGCAGGAACTCGATCGGCCACCCCAGCGCGTCGCCCAGCGCACCGCCGACCAGCGATCCGCGCACCCGCTCCGCGAACTCCATGCCCACCCCCTGTCCGCCGACGTTCCGTCAGCGCTCGATCCGGCCCGAACCCCGGTGCAGCGTGGCCCGGTCGGCGGCGGCCCGGCCCTCGACCCAGCCCTCGCCGTCGCTCACCCGCACCCGCTGCGACACCAGCTTCGGGAACATCCTGCCAACCGCGTCGTCCACGGCCTCGGCCCGGGCCGCCAGCACCGGCAGCAGCCCGCCGTCCGGGGTCGGCACCGGCAGCGCCCCGCCGCCGTCCTCGACGCCGCCCGGCTCGCCCGGCTCGGCCGGTCGCCCGGCCGCCGCGTCCTCGGTGGCCCGCTCGGTGGCGTCCGCCAGCCGCTCCCGGATCCGCGCCGCGTACGCCACCAGGAACGACTGCCGGAACGCCTTCGTCCGGGCCGCCCCGTCCTTGTGCTTGCGGCTGCCCGCCCGCTGCATCGCCGACGTCGCCTGCACCAGCAGCGAGGTGTACAGCAGCTCGACGCAGTCCAGGTCGGCGTCGAAGCCGATCACCGTGCAGAACCCGAACTCCTTCGCCCACACCACCCGGCACCGGTTCGCCGCCGCCACCGCGTCCAGCAGCATCGTCTTCGGGCCCTCGTACGGGTTGTCCACGCCGATCCGCAGCGCCGCCGGCTGGTCCGCCGACGGCCCGCCCGCCGACAGCAGCGCCTCGTCGATCGAGTGACGCGCCATCAACTCCTGGGCCTTCGCGGTCAGCGCCTCCGCCTCGTCCGGGAAACCGGTCGACTCGGCCTTCGCCAGCAGCGCCCGGATCCGCCCCAGCATCCGCGGCTCCCCGCTGCGCGGCGCGCTCACCCGCGGCGCGGACTGCCCCGGCGCCGGGCCCACCGGCTGCACGGGAGGCAGCAGCGCCCACACCCGCAGCAGCTCCAGCGCCGCCGTGGCCAGCGCGAACCGGTCCATCCGGTGCCGGTCCGCGAACGCCTGCAGGTACGCCTCGTCGGACGCCCACCAGGGCTCCGCCTCCAACTCCCGCAGCTGCTCCTGCCAGCGCCGGTCCAGCGCGGCGGCCGGATGCCGGCGGCCCTCCGCGGCGATCAGGTCCACCGCCAGCGCCACCTGCACCGGGCCGAGCTCGCGCCGCGCCACCCGCACCAGGTCGGCCGGCCGCCAGCCCGCCGCCCAGCACCGGCCCACCGACCGGTCCGCGAAGCCCAGCAGCGCCCGGCTCACCAGCGGCCACCGGTCCGCGGACGCCGCCAGCGCCGAGGCCGCGCCGTCCACCACGAACTCCAGCCCGTCGGCCGGCGCGCCGACCACCCGGCCCACCGCCTCCGCCAGCAGCTCGTCCACGGGCTGATCGGTGCTGGTCACGGTGGTCCTGCTTCCTGGGGCACGGGGGAGGGGCGCTCCCCATGATGCCGGAGCAGGCGACCGGACCGCGCCGACCGCCGGGTCGGTCAGCCGCCCAGGGCCTCCCAGCCGCGGTCGATCTGCCGCTGCGCCGGGGTGCCGTCGGCGGTGAGCAGCGCCAGCAGCGCGGCCCCGTCGGCGGGGCGGTCGGCGAGGTCCTTGGCGAGGGCGCGCCCGACGGTGTCGGCCAGCTCCGGGTCGAGCGCGCGGACGGCGGCGACCGCCGCCGGGTCGGGGTCCTCGTTGACGATCCGGTGGTAGACGGCGTACGGGTTGGCGGTGGCGAACGGACTGTCGCCGTGCGCCGCGCAGATCAGGCAGCAGGCCCACGCCCAGACGTCGGCGGCCGGCCCGACCGGGCCCTCGGCCAGCTGCTCCGGGGCCATGAAGACGGGCGTGCCGACCATGCCGCCGGTCCGGGTCAGCCGGGTGTGGTCGACCATCAGCGAGATCCCGAAGTCCAGCAGCTTGGGGCCGTCGCTGGTCATCATGACGTTGGACGGCTTCAGGTCGCGGTGCACCAGCCTGCCGCGGTGCAGGGCGTCCAGGGCGACGGCCAGCGCCACCGCGAGCGCGCGCAGCGCGGCCGGGTCGGCCAGCGGGCCGCGCTCGCGCAGCAGGGCCTGCAGGGGGCGGCCGTCGAGCAGTTCCATGGCGATGAACGGGGTGCCGTCGGCGACGCCGGTGTCCAGCACCCGGGCGGTGTGCGCGGCGGGCGCCTGGGCCAGCACCTTCGCCTCGTTCGCGAACCGGCGGTGCAGCTCCTCGTCGTGCTCGGTGTCGGCGTGCAGGGTCTTCAGGGCGACCTGGGTGGCCGAGCCCTGACGGCGCGCCAGGTAGACGGTGCCGAACCCGCCGGAGCCGATCAGCCCGATCAGCCGGTACGCGCCGATCGCGGTCGGCGCCCCGCCCGGCAGCGGTTTGACGTCGACCGTCGGCAGGCCGTCGGGGCTCGGCGGCCCGTCCGGCCTGCGCACCGTCGCCACCGCGTCCGGGTCGCGCACCGTGCCGTCCACCGCCGTCGGCGCGGCCGGCGTGCCGACCACCGTGGGCTCAGCCGCGAACCGGGCCGCCGCGTCGGCGAGTTCGGCGTCCCGGGCGGCCCGCAGCGCCTCGGACTCGGCGAGCACCGCGCGGGCGGTCTCGGCGTCCCGGGCGGCGACCGCCGCCTCGTTCTGTGCGGCGGCGGCCCGCGCGGCGGCCTCCCGGGCACGGCGGGTGCGCTGCGCCTCGCGGGTCTCGCGGATCGACTGCAACCGGGCGGAGGCGGCCGCGCCGAGCGTGTCGACGGTGTCCCGGACCGCCCCGGCGGGCGCGTCGGCGGACGCGGCGACGCCCGTCAGCGGCGGGGCGGCGAGGGCCGTCGGCAGCAGGTTCAGGCGGCGGGTGGCGTACAGCGAGCACAGCTGCCACACCACCAGCGCGAGCAGCGTGCCGTTCGGCAGCACCAGCGGCATCAGCAGGAACTGGGCGGCCAGCACCGGCACCAGGTAGCGGCGCAGCCGGGAGTGCTCCCAGGTGCCGGACGGCATCCGGGTGCACAGCACCAGGAACCGGGTGCGGGCCCACAGCAGCTGCCACAGCGCGGTCAGCACCAGGCCGGTCAGCGCCGCGCCGAGCCCGCCCTCGCCGCCGAACAGCGCGAGCAGCCCGCGCGCCGCCAGCCACGGCGGGCTGGTGCGCACGGCCTCCTGATCGAGGGCGTCGTCCCCCTGGAACTGCCGGTGCACGGCGATCCACAGCAGCACGGTGAGCCCGGCGCCCACCAGCACGGGCAGCACGAGCTCCACCGCGGCGGCGATCCGCCGGGGCGGGTACGCGGTGCGCAGCGCCCGCAGTTCGAACTGGCGGCGGGAGGCGTCCCCGGCCAGCAGGGTGCGGATCTGGGTCCGCCGGGCGCGGCTGAGCAGCCGGGCCCGGTAGCCGTGCTGGCTGCGGCCGAGGGTGACGACGGTGACCAGCCGCAGCACCAGCAGCACCACGAGCATCGGCAGCACGGTCTGCTTCCAGAACGGACTGTCCGTCCAGCCGTAGTGCGTCAGGTGCGTCGCCGCGGCGATCGGCGTCCCCATGGTGTGTCCTCCCCGTGCACACGGGTCGGCCCCGGGCGCGCACGCATGATAGCGGCGGGCCCGGGGCCGGTCGGGGGGTCCGTCAGCGCTCGATCACCCGGGTGAGGATCTCCGGCAGCCGCTTGATCAGCCCGCCGGACGCGATCCGGACGCCCAGCAGGACCATCCCCGCGCCGTACAGCACACCGGCCGGCAGCACCGGCCAGACCGGCGAGTGGGAGATCAGCAGGACGCCGAGCGTGATGCCGAGCGGTGCGCAGCCCAGCGTGACGCCGAACATCGAGCCGAAGGCGTTGAGCATCACCACGCCGTTCTGCCCGGGCGCGGCGCTGCGCATCGGGTTGCCGTCGGCGGGCACCGCGTACGGGGCGTACACGCTGGTCATGCAGCCCAGACCGACGCCGGTGCCGAGCGCGGCGAGCGCCAGGCCGAGCGCGGGCGCGAGTTCCGCCCACTTGCCGGTGACGGCGGCGAGCACCGGTCCGACCAGCAGCAGCACGGCGACGCCGGACAGCAGGACGGCGAACACCCGGCCGCGCAGCTCGTCGCGGGCGTCCCGACGGGTGCTCAGGGTGGCGGCGACCATCCAGAACCCGGAGCCGTCCATGCCGAACAGGTTGCCGGACTGCAGACCGAGCATCAGCGCGCCGATCGCGATCACGTACACCGAGCTCCAGCCCTGGACCACCGACAGCGCCGCGATCACGCAGGTCATGCCGATGCCGGTGAAGAGCGCGACCTTCGCGCGGGGCTCGCGCCAGGTGTAGCGCAGGTGCCGCTGGGCGACCGTGCCGGCCCGGCCGGCGGGCAGCAGCCGCCAGAACCGGGAGCCCTTGCCGGAGTGCACCGAGGAGGTCTCCACCAGGGTGGAGGCGTCGCCGGAGACCATCAGGTCCTGCAGGCTGCGCAGCCACCAGCGCAGCAGGACGGCCAGCAGGCCGCCGGCGAGCGCGAGTTGCAGCGCCGCGACCAGGTAGGCGCCCTCGCCGGCCGAGCGCACCGCGTCGATCGCGGAGACCGGCGGGATCCAGCGCACCACCGCGGCGTACGGGTGCAGCACCGACAGGTCGAGGCCCTTGGGGTCCTGGAAGCCGCTCTGCATGCCCAGGTTGCCGAGCTGGATCAGCAGCGCGAACAGCAGGCCGCCGAAGATCGCGAAGTCCTTGCCGCGCCGGCTGGACAGCAGCCGGGCGTTGGCGGCGGCCACCGAGCGGGTCAGCGCGATCAGCAGCAGCAGGGTGAGCGGCACCGCGAGCACCGCGACGGCCGCGGAGGCCGCGCCCTGCCCGCCGGCCGCGGCGGCGCCGATCAGCAGCAGCAGGCCGACCAGCGGGCCGGGGCCGACCAGGCTGCCCAGCAGGGTGCCGCGCAGCAGGGCCCGCGGGCGCAGCGGCAGCATGGTGAGCCGGGTCGGGTCGGCGCTCTCGTCGCCGGCGAAGAAGAACAGCGGCAGGGCGGCCCAGGAGACGGCCAGTCCGGCGGTCAGCACCGCGGCGGCGTCGGCGGCGCCCGCGTGCCCGCGCAGCGCCACCATGCCGACGGCCGCGGACACGCCGAACAGCAGGCCGAGGCTGGTGCCGACCAGGAAGCCGGCGGCCCGTCCGGGGCTGCGCCGCAGCCCGTTGCGCAGCAGCCGGAGCTTGAGCGAGACCAGCGCTCGGACGACGGCCCGGTCGTCCGCGGCGGACACGTCGGGGGTTGCGGCAGCGGCCGTGGTGCTCACCGGTGGCCCCCACCGAGCCAGCCGAGCGCCTGCCCGTCGTCCTCGCGGACGCCGACCAGCCCGAGGAACGCCTGGTGCAGCGAGGTCTCGCCGCGCACCTGGTCGAGCGGCCCGGCGGCGACCACCCGGCCGGCGTTGACCACGGCGACCCAGTCGCACAGCGACTCGACGAGTTCCATGACGTGGCTGGAGAACACCACGGTGGAGCCGGAGGCGGCGTACCGGGTGAGCACGCCGCGGATGGTCTGCGCGGACACCGGGTCGACGCCCTCGAACGGCTCGTCCAGGAACAGCACGTCGGGGTTGTGCAGCAGCGCCGCGGCCAGGCCGATCTTCTTGCGCATGCCGGTGGAGTAGTCGGCGACCAGCTTGTCGGCGGAGCCGGTCAGGTCGAGCACGGCGAGCAGTTCCTCGGCGCGCCGGTCGGTCTCCGGGCCGGGCAGGCCGCGCAACCGGCCGTTGTACTGCAGCAGTTCGCGCCCGCTGAGACGCTCGAACATCCGCAGGCCCTCGGGCAGGATGCCGATCCGGGACTTGACCGCGACCGGGTCCTGCCAGACGTCGGCCCCGTGCACCAGCACGGTGCCCTGGTCGGGGCGGAGCAGGCCGGTGACCATCGACAGCGTGGTGGTCTTGCCGGCGCCGTTCGGGCCGACCAGTCCGATGAACGAACCGGCGGGCAGGTCGAGGTTCAGTCCGGCGACGGCGGTCTGCGCTCCGAAGCGCTTCCACAGGTCGCGGATCGAGACGGCGGGCGGCTTGGTGGTCGCCTCCATGGCGGGTGGTCTCCTTGTCGAGTCGGTCACTGTCGGTCCTGTCGGTCCTGGCCGGGCCACTCGACCTTATGATCATTTCTTTACCTTTCCATCCCCCATGTGGCGGTATTGGCCTCTTGGGGGCGGGTGGCCGATCGTCACCCGCCGCAGCCCGGCAACTACCCGGACGCCCCGTTCGTCCTGCATCCTGAGGAGCGCACGCGCAGTGCGGGGAACGGGAGGTGGCCGAGATGGCCGGTCAGTGGGGAACACCGGCGCCGTACGGGCAGCAGCCCTGGCAGCCGGCGACGACGCCGCAGTCCGCGATGCGCGCCGCGCACGCCGACCGCGAGCGCACCGTGGACGTGCTGAAGGCCGCCTACGCCGAGGGCCGGCTCACCGCCGCCGAGTACGAGCACCGGATGGCCTCCGCCCACCAGGCCGCCACCTACGGCCAGTTGTCCTCCCTGGTCGGCGACCTGCCGTCCGGACCGGTGGTCGCCCCGTTCGGCGCCGCCGTCCCGGCGACCTTCCTGCCGCAGCCGCCCCCGCTGCCCGTCGCGCCGAGCAACAACGGCCTGGCGGTGGCCTCGGCGATCCTCGGCGGCCTGACCCTATTCACCTTCGGCCTGACCGGCGTGCCCGCCGTGATCACCGGCCACATCGCCCGTTCGCAGATCCGCCGCACCCGGGAGGACGGCGACGGTCTGGCGATCTTCGGCCTGGTGTTCGGCTGGCTCTCACTCGCCGGTTGGGTGGCGTTCCTCCTCCTGGTGGTCCTGGCGGCCGGCAGCGGCTCGCCGCACTGAGCCGGGTTTCGGCAGGTCGGCGCGGGCCCGGGCGGCGGACGCCCCGGCGCGCCCCATTTGTTTTGACCGCCGCCTGTGCGCTAGGTACGCTCTGACCTTGTGCCTGGGGTGTGCCCGGGTCCTTGTGCGTGCCAGCAGATCGGCCGCCGTGGCGGAGACTCCACCCGCCCGGCCTGTGTCGTAGCCGCAGCTCAGCTCGGGATTCCGTGATTCTTCCCCCGAAGAAGGCCCAACACGCCCGACCGCGTGGGTCGGAGAGTGGGGGCCACACCGCAGGTTAGTTTCACCAAGCCTTGGCACACAGAAAACGGAGAAACGGTGCCTACGATCCAGCAGCTGGTCCGAAAGGGCCGGCAGGACAAGGTCGAGAAGAACAAGACGCCCGCACTGAAGGGTTCGCCCCAGCGTCGCGGCGTCTGCACGCGTGTGTACACGACCACCCCGAAGAAGCCGAACTCGGCTCTCCGTAAGGTCGCCCGTGTGCGCCTCACCAGCGGGATCGAGGTCACCGCTTACATCCCGGGCGAGGGCCACAACCTGCAGGAACACTCCATCGTGCTGGTCCGCGGTGGCCGTGTGAAGGACCTTCCTGGTGTCCGCTACAAGATCATCCGCGGCTCCCTCGACACCCAGGGTGTCAAGAACCGCAAGCAGGCTCGCAGCCGCTACGGCGCCAAGAAGGAGAAGTAAGAATGCCTCGTAAGGGCCCCGCCCCGAAGCGCCCGGTCATCATCGACCCGGTTTACGGCTCCCCGCTGGTGACCTCGCTGGTCAACAAGATCCTGCTGCACGGCAAGCGCTCCACCGCCGAGCGGATCGTCTACGGCGCCCTCGAGGGTGTCCGTGAGAAGACCGGCGCCGACCCGGTCGTCGCGCTGAAGCGCGCGCTGGAGAACGTCAAGCCGACCCTTGAGGTCAAGTCCCGCCGCGTCGGTGGCGCCACCTACCAGGTGCCGGTCGAGGTCCGCCCGGGCCGCGCCAACACCCTGGCGCTGCGCTGGCTGGTCGGTTACTCCCGCGCCCGTCGCGAGAAGACCATGACCGAGCGTCTGCTCAACGAGATCCTCGACGCCAGCAACGGTCTGGGCGCTTCCGTGAAGCGTCGCGAGGACACCCACAAGATGGCCGAGTCCAACAAGGCCTTCGCGCACTACCGCTGGTAGTCCGAACCCCGTCACTAGACAGAGAGAGAACGAGCCACCATGGCTGCAACCTCCCTTGACCTCGCCAAGGTCCGCAACATCGGGATCATGGCGCACATCGACGCGGGCAAGACCACCACCACCGAGCGGATCCTGTTCTACACCGGTGTCTCGTACAAGATCGGTGAGGTCCACGATGGCGCTGCCACCATGGACTGGATGGAGCAGGAGCAGGAGCGCGGCATCACCATCACGTCGGCCGCGACGACCTGCCACTGGACCCTCGACGGTGTCGAGAACACGATCAACATCATCGACACCCCGGGCCACGTCGACTTCACCGTCGAGGTGGAGCGCTCGCTGCGCGTCCTCGACGGTGGCGTGACGGTGTTCGACGGCGTCGCCGGTGTCGAGCCCCAGTCCGAGACCGTGTGGCGGCAGGCTGACCGCTACGGCGTCCCGCGCATCTGCTTCATCAACAAGCTGGACCGCACGGGCGCCAACTTCTTCTTCTGCGTGCAGACCATCGTGGACCGCCTCGGCGCCACCCCGCTGGTCATGCAGCTGCCGATCGGCGCCGAGGCCGACTTCACCGGTGTCGTCGACCTGGTGAAGATGAAGGCCCTGGTCTACTCGGCCGACGCCCCCAAGGGCGAGATGTACGACACCGTCGAGATCCCGGCCGACCTGGCCGAGCAGGCGGCGGAGTACCGCGAGGCCCTGATCGACACCGTGTCGAACATCAGCGACGAGGTGATGGAGCTCGCCCTGGAGGGCGAGGACATCCCCGAGGAGCTGCTGATCGCCGCGATCCGCAAGGGCACCCTGGACTCGTCCTTCACCCCGATCTTCTGCGGCTCCGCGTTCAAGAACAAGGGCGTCCAGCCCCTGCTCGACGCGGTCGTGAAGTACCTGCCGTCGCCGCTCGACATCGAGGGCATCGAGGGTACGAAGCCGGGCAACGACGAGGAGAAGATCGTCCGTCAGGCCTCTGACGACGAGCCGCTCGCCGCCCTCGCGTTCAAGATCATGTCTGACCCGCACCTGGGCAAGCTCACCTTCGTCCGCGTGTACTCCGGCCGCCTGGAGTCCGGCACCTCGGTGCTGAACTCCGTCAAGGGCAAGAAGGAGCGCATCGGCAAGATCTACCGCATGCACGCGAACAAGCGTGAGGAGATCGACTCGGTGGGCGCCGGCGACATCATCGCCGTCATGGGCCTGAAGCAGACCACCACCGGTGAGACGCTGTCCGACGAGAAGCAGCCGGTCATCCTGGAGTCCATGGACTTCCCGGCCCCGGTCATCCGCGTCGCGATCGAGCCCAAGTCCAAGGGCGACCAGGAGAAGCTGGGTGTCGCCATCCAGCGCCTGGCCGAGGAGGACCCGTCCTTCCAGGTCAACACGGACGAAGAGACCGGCCAGACCATCATCGCGGGTATGGGCGAGCTGCACCTCGAGGTGCTGGTCGACCGTATGCGCCGTGAGTTCAAGGTCGAGGCCAACGTCGGCAAGCCGCAGGTCGCGTACCGCGAGACGATCCGCAAGGCCGTCGAGCGCATCGACTACACGCACAAGAAGCAGACCGGTGGCTCCGGCCAGTTCGCGAAGATCCAGATCGCGATCGAGCCGCTCGAGTCCGGCGAGGGCTACGAGTTCGTCAACAAGGTCACCGGTGGCCGCGTCCCGCGGGAGTACATCCCCTCGGTCGACGCCGGTTGCCAGGAGGCCATGGAGTTCGGCGTGCTCGCCGGCTACCCGCTCCAGGGCGTTCGCGTGAGCCTGCTCGACGGTGCGTCGCACGACGTCGACTCGTCCGAGCTCGCGTTCAAGATCGCCGGTTCCATGGCGTTCAAGGAAGGTGCCAAGAAGGCGTCGCCGGCTCTGCTCGAGCCGATGATGGCCGTCGAGGTCACCACCCCCGAGGACTACATGGGCGACGTGATCGGCGACATCAACTCCCGCCGTGGCCAGATCCGGGCCATGGAGGAGCGTCACGGCGCCCGCGTCGTCAAGGCGCTGGTGCCGCTGTCCGAGATGTTCGGCTACGTCGGTGACCTGCGCAGCAAGACCTCTGGTCGCGCAAGCTACTCGATGCAGTTCGACTCGTACGCCGAGGTTCCGCGGAACGTGGCGGACGACATCATCGCCAAGGCCAAGGGCGAGTGACGTCCCGGTAATCGGGATGAATCAGACCCTTTAGGCTAGAAGGAGGGCACCCGGACGTCACCCGTCCGGGCTCCGCCCGGGAGCCCTCCGGCACCCCCACCCGCGGGACGGCATGGGGCGCAACCAGCGCCCCGTACCAATAACCCGATCCAGACCAACTGACGTCGTACGGCGTACAGAACTGTCCTCAGGAGGACTGCAGTGGCGAAGGCGAAGTTCGAGCGGACGAAGCCCCACGTCAACATCGGCACCATTGGTCACATCGACCACGGTAAGACCACGCTGACCGCGGCCATCACCAAGGTGCTGCACGACGCGTACCCGGACATCAACCCCTTCACGCCGTTCGACCAGATCGACAAGGCGCCGGAGGAGCGTCAGCGCGGTATCACCATCTCCATCGCGCACGTCGAGTACCAGACCGAGGCGCGTCACTACGCCCACGTCGACTGCCCGGGTCACGCGGACTACATCAAGAACATGATCACCGGTGCGGCCCAGATGGACGGTGCGATCCTCGTCGTCGCCGCCACCGACGGCCCGATGCCGCAGACCAAGGAGCACGTCCTCCTGGCCCGCCAGGTCGGCGTCCCCTACATCGTCGTCGCCCTGAACAAGGCCGACATGGTGGACGACGAGGAGATCCTGGAGCTCGTCGAGCTCGAGGTCCGTGAGCTCCTCTCCGAGTACGAGTTCCCGGGCGACGACCTGCCGGTCGTCCGCGTCTCCGCGCTGAAGGCGCTGGAGGGCGACAAGGAGTGGGGCGAGAAGCTCCTCGGCCTGATGCACGCGGTCGACGAGGCCATCCCGACCCCGGCTCGCCTCACCGACCAGCCGTTCCTGATGCCGATCGAGGACGTCTTCACGATCACCGGTCGTGGCACCGTCGTCACCGGTCGTATCGAGCGTGGCATCCTCAAGGTCAACGAGACCGTCGACATCATCGGCATCAAGACCACCAAGACCACCACCACGGTCACCGGTATCGAGATGTTCCGCAAGCTGCTCGACGAGGGCCAGGCCGGTGAGAACGTCGGTCTGCTGCTCCGTGGCATCAAGCGCGAGGACGTCGAGCGCGGCCAGGTCATCATCAAGCCGGGTTCGGTCACCCCGCACACCGACTTCGAGGCCCAGGCCTACATCCTGTCGAAGGACGAGGGTGGCCGTCACACCCCGTTCTTCAACAACTACCGCCCGCAGTTCTACTTCCGTACCACGGACGTGACCGGCGTCGTGACCCTCCCCGAGGGCACCGAGATGGTCATGCCGGGCGACAACACCGCCATGACCGTCGCGCTGATCCAGCCCGTCGCCATGGAGGAGGGCCTGAAGTTCGCCATCCGTGAGGGTGGCCGCACCGTCGGCGCCGGCCAGGTCACCAAGATCGTCAAGTAATTGACGCTCTGACCCGGTCTGTCGCAGGACAGGCTCACGCAGCGGGCCCGCTTCCCTTCGGGGGAGCGGGCCCGCTCGCTTTTTCTCCCGCGCGGGTGCAACGCGGGCGGCGGCCCGACGCACTGGAAGGGGTGGAGCCGCCCCGCCGGGGCGGTCCGGGAGGGGGGAACGGCGCCGGTGGATCCCGACCAGGTGCTGCACGAGTTCGTCGCCGCCCGCCGGACGGCGTTGTTCCGCAGCGCCTACCTGCTGTGCGGCGACCGCGACGAGGCCGACGACCTGGTCCAGGCGACGCTGGTCAAGGTGATCCTCGGCCGGCGCCGGCTGCGGCGGATCGACAACCTCGACGCCTACGCCCGGCGGACGCTGCTGAACACCTTCATCGCCGCCCGCCGCCGGTTCTGGCGGCGCGAGCAGGCCTACGGCGAGCTGCCCGAGCCCGCCGCGGCGCACCCCGAGCCCGAGCTCGGCGTCGCGGTGCGGGCCGCCCTGGCCGGGCTCCGGCCCAAGCAGCGGGCGGTGGTGGTGCTCCGCTACTGGGAGGACCTCGACGTCGCGGCCACCGCGGAACTGCTCGGCATGCCGGAGAGCACCGTCCGCAGCCACTCGGCCCGCGGCCTGGCCGCGCTGCGCGCCCTCGTCCCGCAGGACATCGACCAGTTGCAGGGGGACCGGCCATGACCGGGCACGCGCAGATCCGACAGCTCCTGGAGCACGCCCTGGCAGAGCCGCCCGCCGGCGCGGACGACCGGCCGCTGTTCGCCCGCGCCGCCCGGATCCGCCGTCGCCGCCGCACCGGGCTGGGCCTGGCGGCGGTCGGCCTGCTGGCCGTCGGGGCGATCGCCTCGGGCTGGAGCCCGCCGGACCGGCCGAGCGCCGCGGACCGGCCGGAGCGGCAGCAGGCGCAGCGGCTGCAGGCGCTGCTGCCGGCCGGCCTCGGCACGGTCGAGCGGGCCGCCCCGGTGCTCGGGCCGGGAGCCGACCACGGCGGTCCGCTGGACGGCGTCTACTGGCTCCGCCGGGACGGCCGGCTCGGGGTGATCCGGATCGAGACCGGCCTCGCCGGTTCCCCGTCGCTGAGCTGCACGCCCGAACTGCCCACCGTCGCCGCGCGCTCCTGCACGCTCCAGGCGGCGCTGCGGCGGGACGAGCTGACGGTCGACCAGCGGCCGGACCCCGAGGGCCGGGTCGAGCTGGCCTGGGGGAGGAGCGTCGACGCGGTCCTGCTGCTGCCGGGCGGGCGGGCGCTGTTCGTGGACGCGATCAGCGGCTACCTCGGGACCCGGGCGCCCGGCCCGGCGATGGACGCGCCGCCGCTGACCGCCGAACAGCTGCGTGACCTGGTACGGCGGCCCGAGCTGGTGCCGGTCGGCGGCGGCGGGGTGTGAGGAGCGTCGCAGGATCCACTGATTGGCGTCGCGGGCCCGCGTTGTGGCAGGATGTCTGAGTTGCTCGGTTGAGTACCGATGCTGCGCGCCTCCCGTCGGGAGGACTGGAAGCGAGTCCCATGTACTCGTCGTTCCCGTGAATGGCCGTTCATGTGCCCACGTGCTGTGTGTGGGTGCAGTGGTGTGTAAGCGACACCGCGGCAGCTGCGGGGCGAAAGTACGGGAATCTTCCGGGAAGCGTATGCGGGGTATCGGCCCGGCTCACCTCCCCCAGCAGTTCGAAACCGACGGATTTGTTCGCCGGTTTTTTGCAAGCGCGAGTGCGACACGCCCGAGCGCGGGGGTCGGAGGGGGTCGAGTAGCGACGTACGACACAAAGGACTACGGAGTAGCCATGGCGGGACAGAAGATCCGCATCCGGCTCAAGGCCTACGACCACGAGGTCATCGACTCCTCGGCGAAGAAGATCGTCGAGACGGTGATCCGCACTGGTGCGCAGGTCGCGGGCCCGGTGCCGCTGCCCACTGAGAAGAACGTTTACTGCGTCATCCGCTCGCCGCACAAGTACAAGGACTCGCGCGAGCACTTCGAGATGCGCACTCACAAGCGTCTGATCGACATCCTCGACCCCACGCCGAAGACGGTTGACTCGCTGATGCGTCTCGACCTGCCGGCGGGCGTCGACATCGAGATCAAGCTCTGAGAGGCGCACCGAAGATGGCTAAGCAGATGAAGGGCATCCTGGGCGAGAAGCTCGGCATGACCCAGGTCTGGGACGAGAACAACCGGGTTGTCCCGGTGACCGTCGTCAAGGCTGGGCCCAATGTCGTGACCCAGGTCCACACCGCCGACAGCCCGGCCGGCTACGACGCCGTCCAGATCGGCTTCGGCGAGATCGACCCCCGCAAGGTGAACAAGCCCCTCCAGGGCCACTTCGCCAAGGCCGGTGTCACCCCGCGCCGCCACCTGGTCGAGCTGCGTACCTCGGACGCGTCCGAGTACACCCTGGGCCAGGAGATCACCGCTGAGCTGTTCGAGGCGGGTGTCAAGGTCGACGTGACCGGCACCTCCAAGGGCAAGGGCTTCGCCGGTGTCATGAAGCGTCACAACTTCAAGGGCCTCGGCGCCGGTCACGGCACCCAGCGCAAGCACCGCTCGCCCGGCTCCATCGGTGGCTGCGCCACCCCGGGCCGTGTGTTCAAGGGCATGCGCATGGCGGGTCGGATGGGCCACGAGCGCGTGACCACCCAGAACCTGACCGTGCACGCGGTCGACGCGGAGAAGGGTCTGCTGCTCATCAAGGGCGCGATCCCGGGTCCGAACGGCGGCCTCGTCCTCGTCCGCACCGCGGCGAAGGGGCTGTGAAGGATATGAGCACCATTGACATTCTGTCGCCGGCCGGCGACAAGGCCGGCAGCCTCGAGCTGCCCGCCGAGATCTTCGACGCCAAGGTCAGCGTTCCGCTGATGCACCAGGTCGTCGTGGCGCAGCTCGCTGCGGCCCGTCAGGGCACTCACAAGGTCAAGCGTCGTGGCGAGGTCCGTGGTGGCGGCAGGAAGCCGTACCGCCAGAAGGGCACCGGTCGCGCCCGCCAGGGTTCGACCCGCGCGCCGCAGTTCGCCGGTGGTGGCGTCGTGCACGGTCCCGTGCCGCGTGACTACTCGCAGCGGACCCCGAAGAAGATGATCGCCGCCGCCCTGCGCAGCGCGCTCACCGACCGGGCCCGTCACGAGCGCATCCACGTCGTGACCGGCGTGACCGCGACCGAGGCGCCGTCGACCAAGGCCGCCAAGGCCCTGTTCGGCAAGATCTCCGAGCGCAAGAACCTCCTCCTGGTGGTCGAGCGCGAGGACGAGCTGGGCATCCTGTCCGCTCGCAACCTGGCGAACGTGCACATCCTGGACGCCGGCCAGCTGAACACCTACGACGTGCTCGTCTCCGACGATGTGGTCTTCACCCAGGCCGCCTTCGAGCGTTTCGTGGCCGGTCCGGCCGCGTCCGCCAAGGCCGTTGCTGCTGAGGGCGAGCTCGAAGGGACTGCCGCCTGATGAGCGAGATCACCTCCAAGACGTTCACGGACCCCCGTGACGTCCTGATCAAGCCGGTCATCTCGGAGAAGAGCTACTCGCTCCTCGACGAGAACAAGTACACGTTCGTCGTGGCGCCGGGTGCCAACAAGACCCAGATCAAGCAGGCCGTCGAGTCGGTCTTCTCGGTCAAGGTCGAGGCCGTGAACACGCTGAACCGCCAGGGCAAGCGCAAGCGCTCCCGCACCGGTTTCGGCAAGCGCAAGGACACCAAGCGCGCGATCGTGACGCTGGCCGAGGGCAACCGCATCGACATCTTCGGTGGTCCGGTCTCCTGACTTTTCGTCAGAGGCTGCGATCGTCGTAAAGGACGAGGACAGAAATGGGTATCCGCAAGTACAAGCCGACTACGCCGGGCCGTCGTGGCTCCAGCGTGGCCGACTTCGTCGAAATCACGCGGTCCACGCCGGAGAAGTCGCTGGTTCGCCCGCTGCACAGCAAGGGCGGCCGTAACAACGCCGGTCGTGTCACTGCTCGCCACCAGGGTGGCGGTCACAAGCGCGCCTACCGTCTGATCGACTTCCGTCGTCACGACAAGGACGGCGTGCCGGCCAAGGTCGCTCACATCGAGTACGACCCCAACCGCACCGCGCGCATCGCGCTCCTGCACTACGCGGACGGCGAGAAGCGCTACATCATCGCCCCCCGTGGCGTTGCGCAGGGTGACCGGATCGAGAACGGCGCTGGCGCCGACATCAAGCCGGGCAACAACCTGCCGCTCCGCAACATCCCGGTCGGTACCACCATCCACGCGGTGGAGCTCCGTCCCGGCGGTGGCGCCAAGCTGGCCCGTTCCGCGGGTTCCGGCATTCAGCTGCTCGCCCGTGAGGGTCGCATGGCGCACCTGCGCATGCCCTCCGGTGAGATCCGCCTGGTGGACGCGCGCTGCCGCGCGACCGTCGGCGAGGTCGGCAACGCCGAGCAGTCGAACATCAACTGGGGCAAGGCCGGCCGTATGCGCTGGAAGGGCGTCCGCCCGACCGTGCGTGGTGTGGCCATGAACCCGATCGACCACCCGCACGGTGGTGGTGAGGGTAAGACCTCCGGTGGTCGCCACCCGGTCTCGCCGTGGGGCAAGCCCGAGGGCCGCACCCGTCGCCCGAACAAGGCGTCGGACAAGCTCATCGTGCGCCGCCGCAAGACCAACAAGAAGCGCTAGGAGCAGGTCAGATGCCGCGCAGTCTCAAGAAGGGCCCCTTCATCGACGGCCACCTTCAGAAGAAGGTGGACGTGCAGAACGAGGCGGGCACGCAGAACGTCATCAAGACCTGGTCCCGTCGTTCCGTGATCTCCCCGGCCATGCTCGGCCACACGATCGCGGTTCACGATGGCCGCAAGCACGTCCCGGTGTTCGTCACCGAGTCGATGGTCGGCCACAAGCTCGGCGAGTTCGCTCCCACGCGCACCTTCAAGGGGCACGTGAAGGAAGACCGCAAGTCGAAGCGTCGCTAATCGCTTCCGAGCTGTAGCGCCAGAACGACAAAGTGACTTACTCCATTAAGGGGACAACCATGGAAGCCAGGGCCCAGGCGCGGTACATCCGCGTCACGCCCATGAAGGCCCGCCGCGTGGTGGACCTCATCCGTGGCCTGCCGGCCACGGAGGCCCAGGCGGTCCTGCGTTTCGCTCCGCAGGCTGCCACTGTGCCGGTCGGCAAGGTGCTGAACAGCGCCATCGCCAACGCCGCGCACAACTACAACCACTCCAACGTGGACGACCTCTACATCTCCGAGGCGTACGTTGACGAGGGTCCGACCCTGAAGCGGTTCCGTCCGCGCGCCCAGGGCCGTGCCTACCGGATCCGCAAGCGGACCAGCCACATCACCGTGGTCGTCAGCAGCAAGGAAGGGACCCGGTAATGGGCCAGAAGGTTAACCCGCACGGGTTCCGCCTCGGCATCAGCACGGACTTCAAGTCCCGCTGGTACGCCGACAAGCTGTACAAGGACTACGTCAAGGAAGACGTCGCCATCCGGCGTCTCATGACGCAGGGCATGGAGCGCGCCGGCATCTCGAAGGTTGAGATCGAGCGCACCCGTGACCGGGTCCGCGTGGACATCCACACCGCCCGCCCGGGCATCGTGATCGGCCGCCGTGGCACGGAGGCCGACAAGATCCGCGGCAAGCTGGAGAAGCTGACCGGCAAGCAGGTCCAGCTGAACATCCTCGAGGTCCGCAACCCCGAGATGGACGCCCAGCTCGTTGCGCAGGGCGTCGCGGAGCAGCTGTCCTCCCGCGTCTCCTTCCGTCGCGCCATGCGTAAGAGCATGCAGTCGACCATGAAGGCCGGCGCCAAGGGCATCAAGGTCCAGTGCTCCGGTCGTCTCGGCGGCGCCGAGATGAGCCGTTCGGAGTTCTACCGCGAGGGCCGTGTGCCGCTGCACACCCTGCGCGCGAACGTCGACTACGGCTTCTTCGAGGCCAAGACCACCTTCGGCCGCATCGGCGTGAAGGTCTGGATCTACAAGGGCGACGTCAAGAACATCGCCGAGGTCCGCGCTGAGAACGCCGCTGCCCGCTCCGGCAACCGCCCGGCCCGTCCCGAGGGCGGTCGTCCCGCCCGCGGTGGCGAGCGCGGTGGCCGTGGTGGCGAGCGCGGTGGCCGCGGCCGTCGTCCCGCCGCCGCTGCTTCCGAGGCCCAGGCCCCGGCTGCCGCGGTGGAGGCTCCGGCCGCCGCTGAGAACACCGGAACGGAGGCCTGACCCTCATGCTGATCCCCCGTCGGGTCAAGCACCGCAAGCAGCACCACCCGAAGCGCCGCGGCGCTGCCAAGGGTGGCACCGAGCTGGCGTTCGGCCAGTTCGGCATCCAGGCCGTGACCCCGGCCTACGTGACGAACCGTCAGATCGAGTCCGCTCGTATCGCGATCACCCGTCACATCCGTCGTGGCGGCAAGGTCTGGATCAACATCTACCCGGACCGCCCGCTCACCAAGAAGCCGGCCGAAACCCGCATGGGTTCCGGTAAGGGTTCGCCGGAGTGGTGGATCGCGAACGTGCACCCGGGTCGGGTCATGTTCGAACTGTCGTACCCGAACGAGAAGATTGCCCGCGAGGCGCTCACGCGCGCCGCGCACAAGCTTCCGATGAAGTGCCGGATCGTTCGGCGCGAGGACGGTGAGAGCTGATGTCGGCCGCTACCAAGGCTGCTGAGCTTCGCGAGCTGGACAACGAGGGCCTCGTTGCCAAGCTCCGTGAGGCCAAGGAGGAGCTGTTCAACCTCCGCTTCCAGGCGGCGACCGGGCAGCTCGACAACCACGGACGGCTCCGGCTGGTCCGTAAGGACATCGCGCGGATCTACACCCTGATGCGCGAGCGCGAGCTGGGCATCGAGACGGTGGAGAACGCCTGATGACTGAGAACACCAACGAGACGCGCGGCTTCCGCAAGACCCGTGAGGGTCTCGTCGTCAGCGACAAGATGGACAAGACCGTCGTCGTCGCCGTCGAGGACCGCGTCAAGCACGCGCTGTACGGCAAGGTCATCCGCCGTACCAACAAGCTGAAGGCGCACGACGAGCAGAACGCGTGCGGTGTCGGCGACCGTGTCCTCCTGATGGAGACCCGGCCGCTGTCCGCGACGAAGCGCTGGCGCGTCGTCGAGATCCTCGAGAAGGCCAAGTAACAAGGTTGTTCGCGGTACGGCCGTATGTGCACCAGGCCCCCAGGGGCGCGGGTGTGAGCAGCGGCCGGCCCGTCAACACTTGTTGACGATCAGGAGAATGCTGTGATCCAGCAGGAGTCGCGACTGCGCGTCGCCGACAACACGGGTGCGAAGGAAATTCTCTGCATCCGCGTTCTCGGTGGCTCCGGTCGCCGCTACGCCGGTATCGGCGACGTCATCGTCGCCACCGTCAAGGACGCGATCCCCGGCGGTTCGGTGAAGAAGGGCGACGTCGTGAAGTGCGTCGTCGTTCGCACCGTCAAGGAGCGCCGCCGTCCGGACGGCTCGTACATCCGTTTCGACGAGAACGCCGCTGTCGTTCTCAAGAACACCGATGGCGACCCCCGCGGTACCCGCATCTTCGGCCCGGTGGGCCGCGAGCTGCGCGACAAGAAGTTCATGAAGATCATCTCGCTGGCGCCGGAGGTGCTCTAACCCATGGCGAACAGCATGAAGATCAAGAAGGGTGACCTGGTCCAGGTCATCACCGGCAAGGACAAGGGCAAGCAGGGCAAGGTCATTCAGGCCATGCCGGCTGACAACAAGGTCCTGGTCGAGGGTGTCAACCGGGTCAAGAAGCACACCAAGCCGGGTCCCGGTACCCAGGGTGGCATCGTGACCGTCGAGGCCCCGGTGCACGTCTCCAACGTCCAGCTGGTCGTGGAGAAGGACGGCAAGAAGGTCGTTACCCGCGTCGGCTACCGCTTCGACGACCAGGGCAACAAGATCCGCGTTGCCAAGCGGACGGGTGAGGACATCTGATGTCTGAGACGACTGTTGAGAAGGTGGCCCCCCGCCTCAAGGAGAAGTACCTCTCCGAGGTCAAGGGCCAGCTGCACGAGGAGTTCTCGTACGAGAACGTCATGCTGATCCCCGGCCTGGTCAAGGTCGTGGTCAACATGGGTGTCGGCGAGGCTGCCCGTGACAGCAAGCTGATCGAGGGTGCCATCAAGGACCTGACCGCGATCACCGGTCAGAAGCCGGCCGTCACCAAGGCCCGCAAGTCCATCGCGCAGTTCAAGCTGCGCGAGGGTCAGCCGATCGGTGCCCACGTCACCCTCCGTGGTGACCGCATGTGGGAGTTCGTGGACCGTCTGGTGTCGCTGGCTCTGCCGCGTATCCGTGACTTCCGCGGCCTCTCCCCGAAGCAGTTCGACGGCCGTGGCAACTACACCTTCGGTCTGACCGAGCAGGTCATGTTCCACGAGATCGACCAGGACAAGGTCGACCGTCAGCGCGGTATGGACATCACCGTCGTGACCACCGCTCAGACCGACGATGAGGGCCGGGCGCTGCTGCGCGCTCTGGGCTTCCCGTTCAAGGAGGCGTGAGCCATGGCGAAGAAGGCCCTGATCGCTAAGTCCGAGCGCAAGCCGAAGTTCGGCGTCCGGGCGTACACCCGGTGCCAGCGCTGCGGCCGTCCGCACTCGGTGTACCGCAAGTTCGGCCTGTGCCGTGTGTGCCTCCGTGAGATGGCGCACCGCGGCGAGCTGCCGGGCGTGACCAAGAGCTCCTGGTAATCACTTACCAGCTGTTCTGACCAGCGAAGCAGTGTGCCCGACCCCGGCTTTTGGGTTCCGGAAGCGGATCCCGTAAGGTTGTGGGGTCGGGCCCCTGCCGCAGCGCCCTGTCCGGGCAGTCTGCGGCTCTCCGAGGAGGGCTCGCGCAACCCAGTCTTACTACGTCGTAGGTCCCCTGCGCTTGTGCCCCTTTCGCACTCTTTCGCGAGTGCGCGGAGGGGGACCTGGTGCGGAGAAACCACGGCGAGAGAGGCCTGAGGCCACCATGACCATGACCGACCCGATCGCAGACATGCTCACTCGTCTGCGTAACGCCAACTCGGCGTACCACGACTCCGTCGTGATGCCGTCGAGCAAGATCAAGGCGCACGTCGCCGAGATCCTGCAGCAGGAGGGTTACATCTCCTCCTACAAGGTTGAGGACCCCACCGAGAACGAGGTCGGCAAGAAGCTGACCATCGAGCTCAAGTTCGGTCCGAACCGTGAGCGCTCCATCGCCGGCATCAAGCGCATCAGCAAGCCGGGTCTGCGTGTTTACGCAAAGTCCACCAACCTGCCGAAGGTGCTCGGCGGCCTGGGCGTGGCGATCATCTCCACGTCCTCCGGCCTCCTGACCGACAAGCAGGCTGCCAAGAAGGGCGTAGGCGGAGAAGTTCTCGCCTACGTCTGGTAATTCGGGAAACGGAGGTACAGCAATGTCGCGCATTGGACGGCTGCCCATCCAGGTTCCCGCTGGTGTGGACGTCACCATCGACGGCCAGACGGTCACGGTGAAGGGCCCCAAGGGCACCCTCACCCACGTCGTCGCCGCGCCGATCGAAATCGGCAAGGGCGAGGACGGCTCTCTGGTCGTCACCCGCCCGAACGACGAGCGTCAGTCGAAGGCCCTGCACGGCCTGTCGCGCACGCTGGTGGCGAACATGATCACCGGCGTGACCGCGGGCTACCGCAAGTCGCTGGAGATCAGCGGTGTCGGCTACCGAGTCACGGCGAAGGGCTCCAACATGGAGTTCGCGCTGGGCTACAGCCACCCGATCCTGGTCGAGGCCCCGGAGGGCATCTCCTTCGTCGTCGACTCGCCCACCAAGTTCCACGTGGACGGCACCGACAAGCAGAAGGTCGGCGAGGTCGCCGCGAAGATCCGCAAGCTGCGCAAGCCCGACCCGTACAAGGCCAAGGGCGTCAAGTACGCGGGCGAGGTCATCCGCCGCAAGGTCGGAAAGAGTGGTAAGTAAGCGATGAGCGTCTCTGTCAAGATCGGCAAGGGCAACGCCTACAAGAACGCCGCCCGCAAGCGCCGCGCCATTCGCGTTCGCAAGCGCGTCGTCGGCACCGAGGTGCGTCCGCGCCTCGTCGTGACGCGTTCGAACCGCCACATGGTCGCCCAGGTCATCGACGACGCCAAGGGTCACACCCTGGCGTCGGCGTCCACCCTCGACGTGTCCATCAAGGGCACCGAGGGCGACAAGACCGAGCTGGCCAAGAAGGTCGGAAGCCTGGTCGCCGAGCGCGCCAAGGCTGCCGGCGTCGAGTCGGTCGTCTTCGACCGCGCGGGCAACCGGTACGCCGGCCGCATCGCCGCTCTGGCGGACGCGGCTCGCGAGGCCGGGCTCGACTTCTAAGCCGCTCGTCGACTCTGTCGGCGGACGTAAACGAGAGAGGTAATTCCAATGGCTGGACCCCAGCGCCGCGAAGGCGGCGCCGGTCGCGGCACGGGTGGCGAGCGGCGCGACCGTAAGCGTGACGAGCGGGGCGGCGCCCCGGTCGCCGAGAAGACTGCTTACGTCGAGCGCGTCGTCGCGATCAACCGTGTTGCCAAGGTTGTCAAGGGTGGTCGTCGTTTCAGCTTCACCGCGCTGGTCGTGGTGGGCGACGGTGACGGCACCGTGGGTGTCGGTTACGGCAAGGCGAAGGAGGTTCCGGCCGCCATCGCCAAGGGCGTTGAGGAGGCCAAGAAGAACTTCTTCAAGGTCCCCCGTATCCAGGGCACCATCCCGCACCCCATCCAGGGTGAGAAGGCCGCCGGCGTCGTGCTGCTGAAGCCGGCGTCCCCCGGTACCGGTGTTATCGCCGGTGGCCCGGTGCGTGCCGTCCTGGAGTGCGCCGGCGTCCACGACATCCTGTCGAAGTCGCTCGGCTCGGACAACGCGATCAACATCGTGCACGCCACCGTGGCCGCTCTGAAGGGCCTCGTGCGCCCCGAGGAGATCGCCGCCCGCCGTGGCCTGCCCCTGGAGGACGTGGCCCCGGCCGCGCTGCTCCGGGCCCGTGCGGCTGGGGTGAGCGCCTGATGGCTCGCCTGAAGGTCACCCAGACCAAGTCGTACATCGGTAGCAAGCAGAACCACCGTGACACCCTGCGTTCGCTCGGCCTGAAGCGGCTGAACGACACCGTGGTGAAGGAGGACCGCCCGGAGATCCGCGGCATGGTCCACACCGTTCGTCACCTCGTCACGGTCGAGGAGGTGGACTGAAATGGCGGACAACTCGCCGATCAAGATCCACAACCTGCGTCCGGCGCCCGGCGCCAAGACCGACAAGATCCGCGTCGGTCGTGGTGAGGGCTCCAAGGGTAAGACCGCAGGTCGTGGTACCAAGGGCACCAAGGCCCGTTACCAGGTTCCGGAGCGCTTCGAGGGTGGCCAGATGCCCCTCCACATGCGCCTCCCGAAGCTGAAGGGCTTCAAGAACCCGGCCCACAAGCAGTTCCAGGTCGTGAACCTGGACCGCCTGGCCGAGCTCTACCCGAACGGTGGCGAGGTCACCGTTGCCGACCTGGTCGCCAAGGGCGCCGTTCGCAAGAACGAGCTCGTCAAGGTTCTCGGCCAGGGCGAGATCTCGGTCGCGCTGCAGGTGACGGTCGACGCCGTCTCCGGCTCCGCCACCGAGAAGATCACCGCCGCCGGCGGCTCGGTCACCGAGCTGCTGTGACGTCGCTGATCTGACGCACGGACAGAAACCGGGCCCCGCACTCCTCTTGAGAGAGAGGAGGCGGGGCCCGGTTGCGTTTCCGACTCCGACACGCTTGAACGCCTGTGCTCGATTTGTGTGTCAAACCCGGGCAAGCCGTACCCCATGCGTGGGGGAGCGGCAGTGCGCGCTTCTGTCGAGCACCCGGGCACTGTTAGAGTCCGTGAAGTTCCCTTTCCCCACATCAGGACCGACCCTTCCGCCGACGACGCGCGGGAGGCGCAGGAGGCACCGTGCTCAGTGCGTTCGCGCGGGCGTTCCAGACGCCCGACCTGCGCAAGAAGCTGCTGTTCACGCTGGGCATCATGGTGCTGTTCCGGCTGGGCGCACACGTTCCGATGCCCGGGATCAACTTCGAGGCCGTGCACGCGTGCGTGAGCGGTCAGAAGGAAGGTCTGTTCGGGCTGGTCAACCTGTTCAGTGGAAACGCGCTGCTACAGCTGACCATCTTCGCGCTCGGCATCATGCCGTACATCACGGCCAGCATCATCCTGCAGTTGCTCACCGTGGTCATTCCGCGGCTGGAGGCCCTGAAGAAGGAGGGGCAGTCCGGCCAGGCGAAGATCACCCAGTACACCCGTTACCTGACCATCGCGCTCGCAGTGCTGCAGGGCACCGGCATCCTCGCGACCGCGTCCAGCGGCGCGCTGTTCTCCGGTTGCGCGCAGGGCGGGAACATCGTCCCGAACACGTCGATCTTCCGGATCGCCACCATGGTCATCATCATGACCGCCGGCACCACCGTGATCATGTGGCTGGGTGAGCTGATCACCGACCGCGGCATCGGCAACGGCATGTCGATCCTGATCTTCACCTCCATCGCGGCCGGCTTCCCCGGCTCGATGTGGGCCATCAAGGGTTCCGGCAAGCTGCTGGACGGCTGGGGCGAGTTCTCCGCCGTCATCCTGGTCGGCATCATCGTGGTCTGCCTGGTCATCTTCGTCGAGCAGGCCCAGCGCCGGATCCCGGTGCAGTACGCGAAGCGGATGGTCGGTCGGCGGTCGTTCGGCGGCACCTCGACGTACATCCCGCTGAAGGTCAACCAGGCCGGTGTGATCCCGGTCATCTTCGCCTCCTCGCTGCTGTACATCCCGGCGCTGGTGGTGCAGTTGACCAACTCGCAGGCGGGCTGGGCGATCTGGATCAAGAACCACTTCATCAAGGGTGACCACCCGATCTACATGGCCACCTACTTCGTGCTGATCGTGTTCTTCGCGTTCTTCTACGTCGCCATCTCCTTCAACCCCGAAGAAGTTGCCGACAATATGAAGAAGTATGGTGGGTTCATCCCGGGCATCCGGGCCGGCCGACCGACGGCCGAGTACCTGAACTACGTGCTCACCCGCATCACGTGGCCGGGTTCGCTGTACCTGGGCCTGATCGCGTTGATCCCGATGGTCGCCCTCGTCGCCTTCGGGCAGCAGACCAACTTCCCGTTCGGCGGCACCTCCGTGCTCATCGTCGTCGGCGTCGGACTCGAAACTGTGAAGCAGATCGAGAGCCAGCTCCAGCAGCGCAATTACGAAGGGTTCCTCCGCTGATGCGAATCGTCCTCGTCGGACCCCCCGGGGCCGGGAAGGGTACTCAGGCGCACGTTCTGGCCAAGACCCTGTCCATTCCCCACATCTCCACCGGTGACCTCTTCCGTGCCAACATCAGCCAGGGCACCCCGCTGGGCGTCGAGGCGAAGTCCTACATGGACGCCGGGCGCCTGGTGCCGGACGAGGTCACCATCGGGATGGCCAAGGACCGCATGCTCCAGGAGGACGCCGCCAACGGCTTCCTGCTGGACGGCTTCCCGCGCAACCTGGGTCAGGCCGAGGCGCTGGACGCCTTCCTGACCGAGCAGGGCATCGCGCTGGACGGCGTGCTGGACCTTGAGGTCTCCGAGGACGAGGTCGTCAAGCGGATCGCCGGTCGCCGGCTGTGCCGCAAGAACGGCGCCCACGTGTTCCACGTGGTGTACAACCCGCCGAAGACCGAGGGCGTCTGCGACGAGTGCGGCGGCGAGCTGTACCAGCGCTCGGACGACACCGAGGAAGCCGTCCGGGTCCGGCTGGAGGAGTACCACTCCAAGACGGAGCCGATCATCGGCTACTACCAGGAGCAGGGCCTGCTCGTCACCATCCCCGCCCTCGGCAAGGTGGACGAGGTGACCGAGCGCGCGGTCGCCGCCCTGGAGCAGAAGAAGAACGCCTGACCCCAAGGCATCGAGACGGCCGGGTAGCCCCGAAGCGGGCGGCCCGGCCGTCTCGGCGTCGTACGGTGGTAGGCAGTCCGACATCAGAACGTGGAAGGCGTGGACCAGATGGAGATCAAGACCCCCGAGCAGATCGCCAAGATGCGGGCGGCCGGGCTGGTCGTCGCCGAGGCGCTGAAGGCCTGCCGCGAGGCGGTCGCCCCGGGGGTGACCACCGGTGAGCTGAACGAGATCGCCGACCAGGTCATCACCAAGCACGGCGCCGCGTCCAACTTCCGCGCCGACCACGGCGGCCTGTGGTTCCCGGGCGTGATCTGCGCCTCGGTGAACGAGGAGGTCGTGCACGGCATCCCCGGCGACAAGGCGCTGAAGGCCGGCGACCTGATCTCGATCGACTGCGGCGCGATCCTGGACGGCTGGCACGGCGACGCGGCGATCACCGTCGCGGTCGGCGCGACCGCCGACGAGAACGTGATGCTGTCGAAGGTCACCGAGGGCTCGATGTGGGCCGGCATCGCCCAGATGAAGAAGGGCAACCGCCTGGTCGACGTGTCCCGGGCGATCGAGGGCTTCATCCGTCGCCAGCCGCTGCCCCCGAAGGGCAAGTGGGGCATCACCGAGGGCTACGGCGGCCACGGCATCGGCACCGCCATGCACATGGAGCCGCACGTGCTGAACTACGTGGCGGGCCGGGGCAAGGGCCCGAAGCTGGTGCCCGGCACGGTGCTGGCGATCGAGCCGATGGTGTCGCTCGGCACCCCGCACACCGCGATCCTGGACGACGACTGGACGGTGGTCACCACCGACGGCACCTGGGCCTCGCACTGGGAGCACTCGGTGGCCGTCACCGAGCAGGGTCCGCTGGTGCTGACCGCGTTCGACGGCGGCAAGGCGGAGCTGGCGAAGCTGGGCGTCACCGCGGCGCCGGACCCGCTGGGCTGATCCCTCCGGAGTGACGCGCGGGACGGCCGGCGGCTGAGGGACATGTCTCAAACCGGCGGATCGAGGCCCGGGGGTTTTGACCCCCGGGCCTCTTGTCCTATTTTCGTCAGCTGATACCCGTAGCTACCCCAGGAGAGACAGTGCTCAAGGGCTTCCGCGACTTCATGATGCGCGGCAACGTCATCGACATGGCCGTCGGTGTGGTCATCGGTGCCGCGTTCACCGGGGTCGTGACCGGCTTCGTGACCGCGTTCCTCACCCCCGTGCTGGGCGTGGTGGTCGGCGCGGCCGGCGACTTCAGCGCGTACAAGTTCACCGTCGCCGACGTCACCTTCCCGTACGGCCAGTTCCTGAACGTGCTGATCGCGTTCGTGCTGACCGCCGCGGTGCTGTACTTCTGCGTCGTGCTCCCGGTCTCCAAGGCGACCGCCCGGTACCTGCCGAAGAAGCCCGCCACCCCCAAGCGGCCCTGCCCCGAGTGCCTGACCGAGATCCCCCAGGCGGCCCGCCGCTGCTCGTCGTGCACCGCGGTGGTGGAGCCGGTGCTCCCCATCCAGGTGACGGCCAAGGGCTGAGAATTTCGCTCCGGCGTGGTGCTTGGTTTACGATGGTGCGTCGGCTCTCTCGTAGCGTGTTTCGGCACGCCCTCAGCCCAGGGGAGTACTCCCGGGCAGAGGTGAAGCCTGGTTCGCACGAGCGTTCCGCATACGGTAGCCGGACCCGAAGGGTGGATCTCGCAGTTCATGGCTAAGAAGCAAGGCGCCATTGAGATCGAGGGCACCGTGATCGAGTCTCTTCCGAACGCGATGTTCAAGGTCGAGCTGCAGAACGGTCACAAGGTCCTCGCGCACATCAGCGGCAAGATGCGCATGCACTACATCCGCATCCTCCCGGATGACCGGGTCGTGGTGGAGCTCAGCCCCTACGACCTGACCCGCGGCCGGATCGTCTACCGCTACAAGTAACAAAAGCCAGATCTAGACCCCGGAGAACCTGAATCATGAAGGTCAAGCCGAGCGTCAAGAAGATCTGCGACAAGTGCAAGGTGATCCGCCGCCACGGCCGGGTCATGGTGATCTGCGACAACCTGCGCCACAAGCAGCGCCAGGGCTGAGTCACCCCCCAGCATTTCTCGTAGTACCTTCGCGCGACGCGCATCAACGTCATACGCGGGCCGCCCGATCCGTCCGAACAGGACGGACTGCCACCCTCGGTCAGAGGCCGGGGCTCCCTGTCGAGAGACAGTGAGTAGGCGGCACGTCAGACCTCTGAAGAACCACAGGAGCCTTGAATGGCACGCCTCGCCGGCGTTGATCTCCCCCGCGAAAAGCGGATCGAGATCGCCCTCACCTACGTCTACGGCATCGGCCGTACCCGCGCCCAGCAGACGCTGGCCGAGACCGGTGTGAGCCCGGACGTCCGCGTCCGCGACATCACCGAGGACGACCTCGTCAAGCTGCAGAAGTTCATCGACGCGAACTTCGAGGTCGAGGGTGACCTCCGCCGCGCCGTCGCCGCCGACATCCGCCGCAAGGTCGAGATCGGCTGCTACGAGGGCCTGCGCCACCGCCGTGGCCTGCCGGTCCGCGGCCAGCGCACCCACACCAACGCGCGTACCCGCAAGGGCCCGCGTCGCGCGATCGCCGGTAAGAAGAAGCCGGGCAAGAAGTAGTCCGTCCCGTCAACCGGACATCCCTCCGGCCCGCGGGATAGCGGACCGACCACCTCAGTAGGAGAACAGACTTATGCCCCCCAAGGGTCGTCAGGCTGCCGGCGCGAAGAAGATCCGCCGCAAGGAAAAGAAGAACGTCGCTCACGGGCACGCCCACATCAAGAGCACGTTCAACAACACCATCGTTTCGATCACCGACCCCGCGGGCAACGTGATCTCCTGGGCCTCCGCCGGCCACGTCGGCTTCAAGGGCTCGCGCAAGTCCACCCCGTTCGCCGCGCAGATGGCCGCCGAGGCCGCTGCCCGTCGCGCGCAGGAGCACGGCATGCGCAAGGTCGACGTCTTCGTCAAGGGTCCGGGCTCCGGCCGCGAGACCGCGATCCGTTCGCTCCAGGCCACCGGCCTGGAGGTCGGCTCGATCCAGGACGTCACCCCCACCCCGCACAACGGCTGCCGTCCGCCGAAGCGTCGCCGCGTTTGATCCGGCGCCTTCACAGGCACTGCGGGTAGCGTTTTAAACCTGGTACGGGGTCCCGTTCTGAACGGGACCCCGTACGCTTGAGTTCTATCGGCATCAAATAGTGGGTGCCGAAGACAACTGGAGGATCCAGAACATGCTGATCGCTCAGCGTCCTTCGCTGACCGAAGAGGTTGTCGACGAGTTCCGCTCGCGGTTCGTCATCGAGCCGCTGGAGCCGGGCTTCGGCTACACCCTCGGCAACTCGCTCCGTCGCACGCTCCTCTCCTCGATCCCGGGTGCCGCTGTCACCAGCATCCGCATCGACGGTGTCCTGCACGAGTTCACCACCGTGCCGGGCGTCAAGGAGGACGTCACCGACCTCATCCTGAACATCAAGCAGCTGGTCGTCTCCTCGGAGCACGACGAGCCGGTCGTGATGTACCTGCGCAAGCAGGGCCCGGGTGTGGTCACCGCCGCCGACATCGCGCCCCCGGCCGGTGTCGAGGTGCACAACCCCGAGCTGGTCCTCGCCACGCTGAACGGCAAGGGCAAGCTGGAGATGGAGCTGACCGTCGAGCGCGGTCGCGGCTACGTCTCCGCCGTGCAGAACAAGGCTTCCGGCCAGGAGATCGGCCGCATCCCGGTCGACTCGATCTACAGCCCCGTGCTGAAGGTCACCTACAAGGTCGAGGCCACCCGTGTCGAGCAGCGCACCGACTTCGACAAGCTGATCGTCGACGTCGAGACCAAGCCCGCCATGCGTCCGCGCGACGCGATGGCGTCGGCCGGCAAGACCCTGGTCGAGCTGTTCGGCCTGGCCCGCGAGCTGAACGTCGACGCCGAAGGCATCGACATGGGCCCGTCCCCGACGGACGCCGCCCTGGCCGCGGACCTGGCGCTGCCGATCGAGGAGCTGGAGCTCACGGTCCGCTCCTACAACTGCCTCAAGCGCGAGGGCATCCACACCGTGGGTGAGCTCGTCGCCCGCTCGGAGGCCGACCTGCTCGACATCCGCAACTTCGGTGCGAAGTCGATCGACGAGGTCAAGGCGAAGCTGGCCGGCATGGGCCTGGCCCTCAAGGACAGCCCGCCCGGGTTCGACCCGACCGCTGCCGCCGACGCCTTCGGCGCCGACGACCTGGACGACCAGGGCTACGCGGAGACCGAGCAGTACTGATTTTTGGCACCGGGGGCGGTTCCTCGCGAACCGCCCCCGGCACCATGAAAGTCGTGCGGACACGGTGTCCGTACGCCCGCTGCGGTACCTGGTACGGCCGTAGTCGGAGATTCGAGGAGTAACCATGCCCCGTCCCACCAAGGGTGCCCGCCTCGGCGGCGGTCCGTCCCACGAGCCGCTGCTGCTGGCCGGCCTGGCCCGCGAGCTGTTCCAGTACGGCCGCATCACCACCACCGAGGCCAAGGCTCGTCGCCTGCGCCCGCTGGCGGAGAAGCTGATCACCAAGGCGAAGAAGGGCGACATCCACAACCGTCGCCTGGTGCGCAAGACCATCACCGACGTGTCGGTGCTGCACACCCTCTTCACCGAGATCGCCCCGCGGTTCGAGAACCGCCCCGGCGGTTACACCCGCATCACCAAGATCGGCAGCCGTCGTGGCGACAACGCCCCGATGGCCGTGATCGAGCTGGTCGAGGGCGAGATCGCCACCAAGGCGACCGTCGCCGAGGCCGAGGCCGCTGCCAAGCGCGCCGTCAAGGAGGCCGAGCAGGCCGCCGAGGCCAAGGCCGACGAGGCCGAGACCACCGAGGCCTGAACCTCATAGGTCCGTGACCGGGCCCGCTCTCCCGTGCCGGGGGAGCGGGCCCGTTCGCATCTCAGCTGCGAGACAGGGGAGTTGGAGTGGTGAACGACTGCGCGGAGCAGCCGCCGGTGAAGGACGGCCCGGCCGACGGGCACACCCGGATCAGGCTCGATCTGGCGTACCACGGCGCGGAGTTCTCCGGCTGGGCCCGGCAGCGCGGGCGGCGCACCGTGCAGGGCGAGCTGGAGGACGCGCTGCGGATCGTGCTGCGGAGCGAGGACAACTTCCCGCTGACCGTGGCCGGCCGCACCGACGCCGGGGTGCACGCGCGCGGGCAGGTGGCGCACGTCGACCTGCCGGACGAGCTGTGGGCGCAGCACGGCGAGAAACTGCTGCGCCGACTGGCCGGGCGGCTGCCGGCGGACGTCCGGGTGTACCGGCTGTCCGAGGCGCCGCACGGGTTCGACGCCCGGTTCGCGGCGATCTGGCGGCGCTACGCGTACCGGGTCGCCGACCACCAGGGCGGCGTCGACCCGATGCTGCGCGGGCACGTGCTGTGGCACGACCGGCCGCTCGACCTGGAGAAGATGAACGCGGCCGCCGCGCTGCTGGTGGGCGAGCACGACTTCGCCGCGTACTGCAAGAAGCGCGAGGGCGCCACCACCATCCGCACCCTGCTGGAGGTGCACTGGGACCGGACCCCGATCGACCCGTACGCGGCCCAGGAGGGCTCGCTGGCGGTCGCGACGGTCCGGGCGGACGCGTTCTGCCACAACATGGTGCGCTCGCTGGTCGGCGCGATGCTGCTGGTCGGCGACGGACACCGGCCGGTGGAGTTCCCGGGCGAGGTGTTGGCGGGCGGCGTACGGAACTCGGCGGTCAACGTGATCCGGCCGCACGGGCTGACGCTGGAGGAGGTCGGCTACCCGGAGGACGCGCTGCTGGCGGAGCGGAACCGGGTCTCGCGGCGGCTTCGTACGTTGGGGGAGCCCGCCGAGGGCGCGGCCGGCTCCGCGCCGGGCGGATCCGGCTGAGAGCGCCGTCAGTTCCCCGCGCCCCTGGTGGGGCGCGGGGGTGCGGTCTGCCGGCAGGTGCTCGGGTGCTCGGGTGGGGCGGGTAATCCGTTTTGTCGTGCGGTTGCCGCTTGGCACAATTCGGTGGCATGGGACATGTCGAGATCTCGCACCTGGAGTACTACCTGCCGGACGGGCGGGTGCTGTTCGACGACGCGTCCTTCCGCGTCGGCGAGGGCGCGGCCGTCGCGCTGGTCGGCGCGAACGGGGCCGGGAAGACCACGCTGCTGCGCATGATCGCGGGGGACGTGCAGCCGCACGGCGGTTCGGTGACGGTGAGCGGCGGGCTGGGCGTGATGCGCCAGTTCGTCGGCACCACCGGCCGGGAGGACGCGAAGGACACCCCGGGCGCGCTGGCCGCCGACGCCTCGGTGCGGGACCTGCTGGTCTCCGTCGCGCCGAAGCGGATCGCGGACGCGGCCCGCAAGGTGGACGCCGCCGAGCTGGCGATGATCGCGCAGGACGACGAGAAGTCGCAGATGGCGTACGCGCAGGCGCTCTCCGACTGGGCGGACGCCGGCGGCTACGAGTACGAGGCCGACTGGGACATCTGCACGATGGCCGCCCTGGGCATGCCGTTCGACCGCGCCCAGTGGCGGGGCCTGAACACGCTGTCCGGCGGCGAGCAGAAGCGGCTGGTGCTGGAGGCGCTGCTGCGCGGCCCGGACGAGGTGCTGCTGCTGGACGAGCCGGACAACTACCTGGACGTGCCGGGCAAGCGCTGGCTGGAGGAGGCCATCCGGGCCACCAACAAGACGGTGCTGTACATCTCGCACGACCGGGAGCTGCTCTCCCGTACCGCCGAGAAGATCATCGCGGTGGAGTCCGGCGCGGCCGGTTCCAGCGTGTGGGTGCACGGCGGCGGGTTCGACAACTTCCACGAGGCGCGCAAGGCCCGGTTCGAGCGGTTCGAGGAGCTGCGCCGCCGGTGGGACGAGGAGCACGCCAAGCTGAAGAAGCTGGTGGTGACGCTGCGGCAGGCGGCGGCGGTCAGCCACGAGATGGCGTCCCGGTACGCGGCCGCGCAGACCAGGCTGAAGAAGTTCGAGGACGCGGGCCCGCCGGAGGCGCCGCCGCGCGAGCAGTCCATCACCATGCGGCTGAAGGGCGGCCGCACCGGTGTGCGGGCGTTCACCATGCAGGGCCTGGAGCTGACCGGGCTGATGCAGCCGTTCGACCTGGAGGTCTACTACGGCGAGCGGGTCGGGGTGCTGGGCTCGAACGGCTCCGGCAAGTCGCACTTCCTGCGGCTGCTGGCGGGCGACGAGTCGGTGAACCACGGCGGCAGCTGGAAGCTCGGCGCCCGGGTGGTGCCGGGGCACTTCCGGCAGACCCACGCCCATCCGGAGCTGCTGGGCCGCACGGTGCGGGCGATCGTCGAGGAGGAGCACGCGCTGTCCCGGGGCGCGGCGATGTCGGCGCTGCGCCGCTACGAGCTGGACCGGCAGGAGGAGCAGAAGTTCGAGTCGCTGTCCGGCGGGCAGCAGGCCCGGCTGATGATCCTGAAGCTGGAGCTGTCGGGTGTGACGGCGCTGCTGCTGGACGAGCCGACCGACAACCTGGACCTGGAGAGCGCGGAGGCGCTGCAGCAGGGCCTGGAGGCGTTCGACGGCACGGTGCTGTGCGTCACCCACGACCGCTGGTTCGCGCGGACCTTCGACCGCTTCCTGGTGTTCGGCTCGGACGGCCGGGTGTACGAGTCTTCGGAGCCGGTCTGGGACGAGGCCCGGGTGGTCCGGGACCGCTGATCCCGCGGCGCCGCCGCCGGGCCGGTTTGGATTCAGCGCCTCCGGCCCGGTATCGTTGGCTGCTGTTGTGCGTATTGGCTCGCTCTATCTCACGTGAGAGGTCGGTACGCCGGAGACACCACAGGCCGAACTCCAGCGGCCAACGCCCGAATTGCGTCCGGGACGGTCGGCTGGAGGCCCCAGGCCCTGTGTGCTCCTGTCAGGACCCACTCACTGAAAAGCGAAGGCTACGACCGTGCGTACGTACAGCCCCAAGCCCGGCGACGTCCAGCGTCAGTGGCACGTCATCGACGCGACCGACGTCGTGCTCGGCCGCCTGGCCTCCCAGGCCGCCAACCTCCTGCGGGGCAAGCACAAGGCGATCTACGCGCCGCACGTTGACACTGGTGACTTCGTCATCATCATCAACGCCGACAAGGTGCACCTCTCGGGCAACAAGAAGACCCAGAAGCTCGCCTACCGTCACAGCGGCTTCCCGGGCGGTCTCCGCTCGGTCCGTTACGACGACCTGCTGGCGAACAACCCGGAGAAGGCCGTCGAGAAGGCCATCAAGGGCATGGTTCCGAAGAACAGCCTCGGCCGCCAGATGCTCTCGAAGCTGAAGGTCTACTCGGGCGACCAGCACCCGCACGCTGCGCAGCAGCCGGTGCCGTTCGAGATCTCCCAGGTCGCGCAGTAATTCCGGCCACCCACACCCCAACTGACGTAGAAGAGCTGAGGAACACCGTGGCCGAGACTGCCATCGAGAGCACCCTCGAGGTCGAATTCGACGACGAGAACGTCGACGAGTACACCTCCGAGTCCGAGTACACCACCGAGTCGCTGGCCGGCCGCTTCGGCGAGGCCGTCCCCGGCGCCGGTCTCGGCCGCCGCAAGGAGGCGATCGCCCGCGTGCGCATCGTCCCCGGCACCGGCCAGTGGAAGATCAACGGTCGCACCCTGGAGAACTACTTCCCCAACAAGGTGCACCAGCAGACCGTGAACGAGCCCTTCAAGCTCCTGGAGCTGGACGGCCGTTACGACATCGTCGCCCGCATCTCGGGTGGCGGCGTCTCCGGTCAGGCCTACGCGCTGCGCCTCGGCGTCGCCCGTGCGCTGAACGAGGCGGACGTGGACAACAACCGCGGCCCGCTCAAGAAGGCCGGCTTCCTGACCCGTGACGCCCGCGCCGTCGAGCGCAAGAAGGCCGGTCTGAAGAAGGCCCGCAAGGCGCCGCAGTACAGCAAGCGCTAATCGCACCCTGCATGCGATCCTCGCCCCGGAGCACACTTCGTGCTCCGGGGCGTTGTGCCTCCCGGACTCGTGCGGGGTCCGCGGGGGCTGGTACCAACCGAGCCGACAGGCGCTGACAGGACGGGACGAACGCGAACATGGCACGACTCTTCGGTACGGACGGGGTACGCGGGGTGGCCAATGTCGGCCTGACCGCGGAGCTGGCGCTCGGCCTGTCAGTGGCCGCCGCCCATGTGCTCGGGGACGCGAACGCGTTCGAGGGGCACCGGCCGGTCGCCGTGGTCGGCCGTGACCCCCGCGCGTCCGGAGAGTTCCTGGAGGCCGCGGTGATCGCCGGCCTGGCCAGTGCCGGCGTGGACGTGCTGCGGGTCGGCGTGCTGCCGACCCCGGCGGTGGCGTACCTGACCGGCGCGCTCGGCGCGGACTTCGGCGTGATGCTGTCCGCCAGCCACAACGCGATGCCCGACAACGGCATCAAGTTCCTCGCCCGCGGCGGCCACAAGCTGGACGACGCGATCGAGGACGCGATCGAGGCGCACTACCGCCGCTACGGCGTCGGCGACGAGACCTGGGAGCGGCCGACCGGCGCCGCGGTGGGCCGGGTCCGCCAGTACAACGAGGGCTTCGACCGGTACGTGGCGCACCTGGTCGCGGTGCTGCCGAACCGGCTGGACGGCGTGAAGGTCGTCATCGACGGTGCGCACGGCGCGGCCGCCCGGGTCGCCCCGGAGGCGTTCGCCCGGGCCGGCGCCGAGGTGGTGTACACCCTGGGCACCGAGCCGACCGGCCTGAACATCAACGACGGCGTCGGCTCCACCCACCTGGACAAGCTGCGCGCCGCGATGCTGGAGCACAAGGCCGACCTGGGCATCGCCCTGGACGGCGACGCGGACCGCTGCCTGGCCGCCGACGCCGAGGGCAACGAGGTGGACGGCGACCAGATCCTCGCGATCCTCGCGGTCGCCATGAAGGAAGCGGGCACGCTGCGCCGCAACACCGCGGTGGCCACCGTGATGTCCAACCTGGGCTTCAAGCTGGCGATGGAGCGCGAGGGCGTCGAGCTGGTGCAGACCGCGGTCGGCGACCGGTACGTGCTGGAGGAGATGAAGCAGCACGGCTTCGCGCTCGGCGGCGAGCAGTCCGGTCACGTGATCCTGCTCGACCACGCCACCACCGGCGACGGCACCCTGACCGGTCTGATGCTCGGCGCCCGGCTGGCCGCCACCAAGCAGCCGCTGGCCGACCTCGCCACCGTGATGACCCGGCTGCCGCAGGTGCTGATCAACGTCAAGGGCGTGGACAAGGACCGGGTCGAGTCCTGTGTCGAACTGCAGGCGGCGGTCTCGGCGGCGGAAGCCGAGCTCGGCACCACCGGGCGGGTGCTGCTGCGCAAGTCGGGCACCGAGCCGCTGGTCCGGGTGATGGTCGAGGCGGTCGGCCACGACCAGGCGCTGGAGGTCTGCGAGCGTCTCGCCGAGTCGGTTCGCCTGCACCTGGGCTGACGGCGCATCGGTGCGGCGGGCCCGGCGGGGGAGCCGGGCGCCGCGTCGCCCCGGAGCGGCTGACGGAAGGTCAGCAGTGGTGCGCAGGTGACGGATCGGCAACTCTTCGGCCAGCCCGAGGGCGGGCTGTGGACGTGTCGAGCTCTACCGATAGCATGCTGAACTGTGATCGAAGCGTGGAGGGGGCGTTGATGTCAGAGGATCAGCCGCAGCAGCAGCCGCAGCAGCAGCCGCCGGCATCAGGGCAGGGGGTCCCGCCGCAGCAGTCCGGCATGCCGGGCTCGCCGCAGCCTGCCTACGGCTACCCGCCGCAGCAGGGCGGGCCGCAGCCGGCGTACGGGTACCCGCCGCAGCAGGGGTTCCCGCCGGCCCAGCCCGGATTCGGGCCGCCGCAGGGCCCCGGCTTCTCGCAGGGCGCGGGCTCGCCGCAGTCGTACGGGCAGGGGGGTTACCCGCCGCCCGGGCAGCAGCCGTACCAGGGCCGGTACGCCGCGCCGACGTTCCAGGGCGACGCGGAAGCGCCGGACTGGTCGGCGATGGCGACCCAGCACGAGGACGAGCGGCGCCGTCGCAAGCGGACGATCGCGCTGCTCAGCACCCTGGGCGCGCTGGTGCTGGTCGGCGGCATCGTCACCGCGGCGGTGCTGGTCGGCAACGACGACAAGCCGAAGAAGCCGATCGCGGGCCAGTCCACGGACCCGGGCCCCGGTCCGAGCAACGGCGCCTCGGGTTCCCCGGCGGGGAAGCCGAAGACGGCGGAGGAGGCACTCAGCCGGGTGTCCACCGACAAGGCCCCGCTGTCGGCGGAGGGCCTGTTCCCGAACGCGACGCTGACCGTCGACGGTCAGACGCTGAACCGGGTGGCGACCGAGCACGGCGACACGTGCTCCGCGGAGACCAACAACGGTCTCGGCTCGGTGCTGTCCACCGAGAACTGCCAGGACATGTACCTGGCGACCTACCTGTCCGACAAGTCGGCGATCACCGTCGGCATCGCGGTGTTCGACACCAAGCCGCAGGCGGACCGGGTGAAGTCGAAGGTGGCCGGCAACGTCAAGGCGCTGCGCACGAACTCGACGCCGCGGTTCTGCCCGAAGCTGGCGGAGTGCGCGACCTCCAACGACTCGTTCGGCCGCTACGCGGTGTTCACGCTCGGCGGCAATGTCGACCTGAGCCCGGTGACGGACTCCACGCCGGCCGTGAAGTCGGCGGCCGCGGGCGTCCTCAAGAAGGCCGTGGACGATCTGAAGGCCCGTGGTCAGGCTGCTCTTTCGAATGCCGGCTGAGCGAACGAAGGACTGGCTGGGCACACTGAGCGGTCGAATACGCGAGTACGCGCCGCCGCTGTTCGAACGACCCGTGGGGTTCGTCGCCCGGGTGGTCGAGCGGTTGGCGGCGCTGCTCGGTCCGGTGCTGGCGCGGGTCTGGCGGCTGCTGCCGCCGACCCTGCGGGTCGGGCTGGTGATCGGCCTGGTTCTGGGCTGCTTCGCGGTGGAACTGGACGGCGCCTCCGGCTCGAACCCGGGCCGGGGGGCGGTCGGCGCGCCCTCCGCCGGTTCGGGCGCACTGGCGCTGCCGCCCGAGGACCCCGGCACCGAGGCGCGCAAGGACCGGCTGGTCAACCCGCCCGGGCTGCTGTTCGGCATCGCCACGCCGGAGGCGCCGAGCGAGGCGCGCACCAAGCAGGCGGTGGACGACGCGGGGGACCACCCGACCGTCCAGGAGTACTTCCTGAAGTGGAATCAGGACTTCAACCAGGATTCGTTCGAGGCCTCGTACAAGCTGGGCGCGATGCCGCTGCTCACCTGGGAGCCGTGGGCCGGCGGTGACAAGTCCGTGGACCAGCCCGACTACCGGCTGTCGAGGATCGCCTCGGGCGCGCACGACGACTACGTGAAGAAGTTCGCACGGGACGTCAAGAAGGCCAGGGGACCGGTGGTCCTGCGGTTCGCGCACGAGATGAACGAGACCTGGTACCCGTGGTCCGAGGAGCGCAACGGCAACCGGAAGGGCGACTACGTCGCGGCCTGGCGGCACGTGCACGACGTGTTCGACGCACAGGGTGTGGACAACGTGATCTGGCAGTGGTGCCCGGACACGCAGAGCCCCGGCCGGCCGCCGCTGTCCCGGTTCTACCCGGGCGACGACTACGTCGACTGGATGGGCATGGAGGCGTACAGCACCGACAGCGCGGAGACCGTGGGGCCGCTGCTGAACGACACCTACGACGAGTTGACGGCCCTTTCGGACAAGCCGATCTTCATCGGCGAGACCGGTGTGCGGCCGACCAACGCGAAGGCGCTGTGGATCCAGGACTTCTTCTCCTGGCTGATCGACCATCCGCGGGTGGTCGGGTTCGTCTGGTTCCAGTTCTCGGACAGCGAGGGCGGGCGGTACGACTGGCGGTTCACCACCTCCCAGGGGGCCCGCGACTCGTTCCGCAGGGGCCTCGCCTCACAGGTACTGGTGTCCTGGCCGCTGCGCTGACGAGGTGTCTTGTGTGGGATGCGAACGGCCCGAAATAATGGCGGCCTCGTGCGGCCGGCTCGGCCGCTCTTCACTGAATCCGCACTGGAGCCGACCGTGTCCTGGGCTGTCTCTCCCCATGCTGAGGAGGCTCCGCAGACCGCCGCGGAGCCCGGGACCGGGTCCGGTTCCTCCCGCCGGTCCCGCCGCGAGGAGGCGGACGGGCGCCGGCTGCTGGGACTGCGGCTGCCGGTCTGGTTCCTGCTGCTGTCGCTGGCCGTCCAGGTCGGCTTCGCCCTGCGGCTGATCTGGACCCGCACCGCCTTCAGTGACGAGGCGCTGTACCTGTTCGCCGGCCACGACCTGGTGGCGAACTGGGTGCACGGCGTCCAACTGCCCGCCTACGCGAGCTACTTCTCGGGCGCCCCGCAGCTGTACCCGCCGATCGGCGCGGCCGCCGACACCATCGGCGGCATCACCGCGGCCCGACTGCTCGGCCTGGCCTGCATGATGGGCGCCACCGTGCTGGCCTACCTGGCGGCCTCCCGGCTGTACGGGCGGACGGCGGGCGCGCTGGCGGCGCTGACGTTCGTGGTGCTGACGCCCACCCAGTTCCTGTCCGCGTTCTCCACCTACGACCCGATGGCCGTGCTGCTGACCGCGCTGGCCGGCTACCTGGCGATCCGGGCCGAGGGCCGCTGGGGCTGGCTGGCCGCCACCGGCGCGGTGGTGGCGCTGGCCGACGGCGTCAAGTACGCGGCGGCGCTGTGGAGTCCGGTGGTGGTGGCGCTGGCGGTGCTGTGCGCGATGCCGAAGCTGCGGTTCGGCGCGGCGCTGCTGCGCGGCGTGTTCGTGACGGCGGTGGCGGGCGCGCTGATGGGCCTGGGCGTCCTGGTGGGCGGCCGCCAGCTGCGCGGCGGCATCGAGTCGACCACGCTGAGCCGGCACACCGGACAGGACACGGTGGCGTTCATCATGGGCGAGTCCTGGGACTGGGTCGGCCCGGTGCTGCTGCTCGCGGTGGCCGGCCTGGTGCTGCTGTGCGTGCGCGGCGCGTCCTGGGCGAGCCGGGGGACCGGCGCGGTCCTGCTGCTCGCGGTGGTGCTGGCCCCGGCGAACCAGGCGCGGATCAACCTGACGGTCTCGCTGCACAAGCACGTCACCTTCGGCGCCTGGTTCGCCTGCCTGCTGGCGGGCTTCTTCCTGGCCTGGCTGCTGGAGACGGGCCGCGGCCGGCGGATCTGGCAGCCGCTGGTGATCTCGGCCGCCCTGGCCGGCACCCTGGCGGTGGGCGTGCCGGAGACCGACCGGCTGTACCTGAACGGCTGGGCGGACGCCACCGAGATGGTGGCCGCGATCCGTCCGCACGTCGACGAGCAGGGCCTGTACCTGGCGGAGAACTCGCCGGTGCCGCGCTACTACCTGCGTCACGAGACCGACGGCACGCAGTGGGTCAGCACCTGGAACTACTCGTACAAGGACCCGAAGGACAAGAAGAACTACAGCGGCGCGGCCGCCTACGAGAAGGCGATCGCCGCGAACAAGTTCAACCTGGTGGTGCTGGACAACAAGACCACCAAGGACCTGGACGTGAAGATCACCGCCGCGCTGCAGGCCAACAAGAACTACCAGCAGGTCGCGGACCTGCCGAGCAACATCAAGGGCCTGCACTACACGATCTGGCTGTACAAACCGGCCGCGAAGAGCGGCTGACGGGGGTCGGCCGGCCCGGGCGGGCCGGCCGACGGGGCCTCAGCCCCCGAGCCCGTCCGCGAGCTTGACGGAGGCGATGCCGTCGGCGAACGCGCGCTGGGACTCGGGGGTCTCGTCGAACCGCCAGTCGGCGTTGGCGCCCTGGTCGCGGTTGCGCTCGAACCAGATGAAGCCGAGCACGTCCGTCTGCTGGTTGAGCCAGCTGAAGAAGTCGGTGGTCCACTTCGCCTTGAGCGCCACGCTGGGCTCGCGACCGGTCTCGGTGATCAGCACCGGCTTCTTGGTGATCCTGCGGACGGCGTCGAGGGTCGGCCCGAAGGTCGTGGTGGCGCTCTCCTCGAGCTTGGTGCCGTAGCCGGTCAGGCCGACCCAGTCGACGTAGTCGTCACCGGGGTACAGCGCGGCCAGGTCGGTGTTCGGCACCGGACGGAGGATGTTGGCGCTCCACACCCAGATCACGTTGTCCGCCCCGGCCTGCTGGAACAGGTCGTGGACGTGCTTCCAGGCCTGGACGTACTCGCCCTTCTGGTTGCCGTTCTTGCTCTCCGACCAGGGGTACCAGGTGCCGTTCATCTCGTGCGCGAACCGGATCGCCAGCGGCCACTTCTGGGCGGCGACGGCCTGGGCGAAGCGCCGGATGTAGTCGTCGTGGGCGCCCGAGATGATGGTCGACAGGGCGAACCGGGGCTGCTCGGTGTGGCCGTTGTCCTCGCCGTCCCACGGCTCCCAGGACATCACCGGCAGGGTGCCGTGCTCGTACGCGCGGGAGACCGCCTTCGGGTCGAAGTCGGCGGTCCAGCGCACGAAGTACTCGGTCATGGTGGGCCGGACGCCGGCCTTGCCGGCGACCGAGTCGACCTCGGCGGAGGACCACGGGGCCTCCGGGGTCGCCACGCCGAAGTACTTGCCGTTCGGCGTGTTGAAGACCGACTTGGCGGGCACCGGCGGCGGGCCGGGATTGATCAGCTGGCCGATGCCGGGCACACCGGCGGGCCGGCCGAGGCCCGCGTACCGGGGGCCCTGGTCGTCGAGCCGCAGCGCGGACATGACGCCCCAGCAGAGGGCGGCCAGCAGCACCACGTTGACGGTCATCCAGACCCGCAGGCGGATGCCGCTGCCGCGGGACCACCAGTGCATCTTCTTGCGCCGCCGCGCCGTGGCCTTCCGTTCGGCCTCGGGGGCGTCGGCCTGTTTGGGAATCGACGCGGACCGCGTCTCGGACGCCGTCTCAGACACTCATCATCACCGATCCGACCAGCAGGGCACTGCCCAGCAGATAAGGAATGACCACCTTGACGCTGCGGGCCTTCTCACCCGCGAAGCTGTCCTCGCGGGTGCCCCAGGAGGCGTTGTGGCCCATCCGGAAGAAGCCCAGCAGCCGAACCGGCAGCAGGATGAACGTATTGATCACCATGAACACCGGCAGGTACACCAAGTCCTGTGCCCGGTAGGCGAAGTGACGGCCGAACCGGACCGCCAACGACAGTACCGACATCACGGCGGCCAGCACCAGGATGGTGGTGATGGCCTTCCAGTGGACGGCCGGTAGCGGCAGTTCCATGTAGAGGCTCGGGCCGGTGTGCCGCCACAGCGCCTTGGCCCAGGAGGCGAAGGAGCCGAGCAGGACGAACGGCACGACGATGTCGACCACGTAGAACAGTGCCAGCATCTTGGTCCGGCGCAGCATCCAGGGCAGCATCCGCAGCGTGTTGTACTGCGAGCCGCGGGCCCAGCGGTACTGCTGCTTGGTGAGCTTGCGCAGGTGCAGCGGGGCGTCGGTGTACACCAGCGAGGTGGACTGGTAGACGGTCCGGTAGCCCTGCTTGAGCGTGTAGTTGGTCAGCGTGCGGTCGTCGCTGACCTCCAGGAAGACGCCGAGGAACTTCTCCGACAGGAAGTCGTCCATGCAGTCCAGCAGGATCTTCCGGCGGAACGCGATGGTCCGGCCGGGCAGGCAGCCGACGGTGCCGAGCACGCTCATCGCGGGCAGCGAGTACTGGCAGCGGACGCTCTCCAGCCAGTCCGCCCAGCGGGTGAGCACCGAACGGCCCGGGTCCAGGATCCGCTGACGGGTGGTCACCCCGCCGACCTTCTCGTCCCGGAACGGCTTGACCAGCTCCGACAGGGTGGTGGGGGTCCAGATGGTGTCGGAGTCGACCAGCACGGCGATGTCACCGGTGCAGGCCTCCAGGCCGACCTTCAGGGCGTTGCGCTTGCCCGGGATCTCGGTCCACTGCCAGTACACGCCGAGCTGGTCGCAGACCTGCTCCAGCGCCTCGTTGCGCCGGCCGTTGATCACCACGACCATTTCGGTCGGCTGCTGGTCGATGATCCGGTCGAGCACCGAGTAGAAGAGGTCGACCGGTTCGTCCACCACCGGGATGATCACCGAGGTGGTGACCTGGTAGGGACGCTTCCACGGGCGGTAGCGACGGGCCAGGCCGAGCCTGACGAACCAGAGCATCCAGATGCCGAACATGAAGACGGCAAACGGGTAGATGGTGCCGACAGTCCACCACTGGCGGAGCTGGAGCAAAAAAGCGAGCATGGCCCCCGGACCGTCTCGATCGACTGTTCATACTGGACTAAGCCGTCCTGATGATAGACGTCCGAGTAACACGTGAATCCCCGCGAAATCGGGCATACGGGGCAACGCCATCGTTGGTGTCCCGCCAATTGGGACCAAGCCGTGATGCCTTCCGGCCCCAGGTAACGGCGTGTGACTCGATCGTGTGCACTCCGTTCCGAAAATGTGGAACCTTCGGACGAGTGACGCCAGGTCAGAGCTTGCGAAGCAGTGCTCGGCGCACCTTGTGGTCCGCCCCCTTCTGCAGGATCAAGGTGGCCCGGCCCCGGGTGGGCAGGACGTTCTCCAGCAGGTTCGGCCGGTTGATGGTCCGCCAGACCTGCCGGCCGTAGTCCATCGCCTCCTCCTCCGGCACTTCGGTGAAGCGCCGGAAGTAGGAGTTGGGGTCCTGGAAGGCGGTCTCGCGCAGCTTGCGGAACCGGTCCAGGTACCAGGCCTCGATGTCGTCGGTGCGGGCGTCGACGTAGATCGAGAAGTCGAAGTAGTCGGCGACCGCCATCCTGGTCCGCCCGTCGGTGCCGGGCAGCGCCGGCTGCAGCACGTTCAGGCCCTCCACGATCAGGATGTCCGGGCGCTCCACCACCAGCCGCTCGTCCGGCACGATGTCGTAGACCAGGTGCGAGTAGACGGGCGCGGTGACCCGCTCCTTGCCGGCCTTCACGTCCGCGACGAAACGCATCAGCGCCCGCCGGTCGTACGACTCCGGGAAGCCCTTGCGGGCCATCAGGCCGCGCCGGCGCAGTTCCGCGTTGGGCAGCAGGAAGCCGTCGGTGGTGACCAGCTCTACCCGCGGGTGCTCGGGCCAGCGGGCGAGCAGCGCCTTCAGCAGACGGGCCGTGGTGGACTTGCCGACCGCCACCGACCCGGCGACGCCGATGATGAAGGGGGTGCGCACCCGCTCGGTGTCGGGGGTGTCCAGGAACGTGCCCAGCGCGCCGCGCAGCTCGTGCGTGGCGTGGATGTACAGGTTCAGCAGGCGCGACAGCGGCAGGTAGACGTCGCGGACCTCGTCCAGGTCCAGTGCGGTGCCGAGGCCGCGCAGGCGCTCGACCTCGTCGGCGGTGAGCGGTAGCGGCGTGCGCTCGCGCAGTGCGCTCCACTCGGCGCGGTCCAGATCCACGTACGGGGAGGGGGTGGGTGCGGCGGGCGCGCCCCTCGTACAGAGTTCGGTCAGCACAGGTCCATTGTGGGCCGTGTCCGGGCCGCCGGGTGTTGTGGTGTCGGTCACCCGGTGTGGTCATCCGACCGAACAGGGCTCGAACACCGACACCTATGCTGGCGCATATGTGCGGAATTGTTGGATATACGGGCCCGCAAGAGGCCCTCGACGTAGTGATCGCAGGTCTGCGGCGGCTGGAGTACCGGGGCTACGACTCGGCCGGCGTCGCGGTGCAGACCGTGGGAGCCGACGGGCAGCGGCTCCTGGCGACCGACAAGCGGGCCGGAAAGCTCGTCAACCTGGAGAAGTCGCTGGCCGAAACCCCTCTGCCGGCCGGCACCACGGGCATCGGCCACACCCGCTGGGCCACCCACGGCGCGCCCAACGACGCCAACGCCCACCCCCACCTGGACGACCACCGCAAGGTCGCCGTCGTCCACAACGGCATCATCGAGAACTTCGCCGTCCTGCGCGCCGAACTCGCCGACCGCGGCCACACGCTGCGCTCCGAGACCGACACCGAGGTGGTCGCCCACCTGCTGTCCGAGGCCTACGACGGCGACCTCGCCGAAGCCATGCGCACCGTCTGCCGGCAGCTGGACGGCGCGTTCACCCTGGTCGCCGTGCACGCCGACGCCCCCGACGTGGTGGTCGGCGCCCGCCGCAACTCGCCGCTGGTGGTCGGCGTCGGCGACGGCGAGAACTTCCTCGCCTCCGACGTCGCCGCGTTCATCGCGCACACCCGCGAGGCCATCGAGCTCGGCCAGGACCAGGTCGTCGAACTGCGCCCCGAGGGCGTGACGGTGACCGACTTCGACGGCGCGCCCGCCGAGGTCCGCGAGTACCACGTCGACTGGGACGCCTCCGCCGCCGAGAAGGGCGGCTACGACTACTTCATGCTCAAGGAGATCGCCGAGCAGCCCAAGGCCGTCGCCGACACCCTGCTCGGCCGGATCGGCACCGACGGCCGGCTCACCCTCGACGAGCTGCGCATCCCCGACCAGGTGCTGCGCGAGGTCGACAAGGTGGTGATCGTCGCCTGCGGCACCGCGTTCCACGCCGGCATGATCGCCAAGTACGCCATCGAGCACTGGACCCGCATCCCGTGCGAGGTCGAGGTGGCCAGCGAGTTCCGCTACCGCGACCCGATCATGGACGACCGCACCCTGGTCATCGCCATCTCGCAGTCCGGCGAGACCATGGACACCCTGATGGCGCTGCGCCACGCCCGCGAGCAGGGCGCGAAGGTCCTGGCGATCTGCAACACCAACGGCTCGACCATCCCGCGCGAGTCCGACGCGGTGCTCTACACCCACGCCGGCCCCGAGGTCGCCGTCGCCTCCACCAAGGCGTTCCTGACCCAGCTGGTCGCCTGCTACCTGGTCGCCCTCTACCTGGGCCAGGTGCGCGGCACCAAGTGGGGCGACGAGATCTCCTCCGTCATCCGCGAACTCGGCGACGCCCCGCGCCAGGTCGAGCAGGTCCTCGGCACCATGGAGCCGGTCCGCGCCCTGGCCCGCTCGCTCGCCGACGCCCCCGCGGTGCTCTTCCTCGGCCGGCACGTCGGCCACCCCGTGGCCCTCGAAGGCGCGCTCAAGCTCAAGGAGCTCGCCTACATGCACGCCGAGGGCTTCGCCGCCGGCGAGCTCAAGCACGGCCCGATCGCGCTGATCGAGGAAGGCCTCCCGGTGGTCGTGGTGGTGCCCTCGCCGCGCGGCCGGTCCGTCCTCCACGACAAGATCGTCTCCAACATCCAGGAGATCCGGGCCCGCGGCGCGAAGACCATCGTCATCGCCGAGGAGGGCGACGAGGCCGTCGTCCCCTACGCCGACCACCTGATCCGCATCCCGGCGACCCCGACCCTGCTCCAGCCGCTGGTGTCCACCGTCCCGCTCCAGGTGTTCGCCTGCGAGCTGGCCACCGCCAAGGGCCACGAGGTCGACCAGCCCCGCAACCTCGCCAAGTCCGTCACCGTCGAGTAGCCCGCGTATCGTCCATGCCTGCGCGCCACTGCGCAGGCATGGACGGAGGAACACGCGTGATCATCGGGGTCGGCATCGACGTGGCGGACATCCAACGGTTCGGAGAATCCCTGGAACGCACCCCCGGACTCGCCGAACGCCTCTTCACCCCCGGCGAATTGACCCTCCCCTCCGGAAAGCGCCGGGGCACCGCCTCGCTCGCCGCCCGGTTCGCCGCCAAGGAAGCCATCGCCAAGGCCCTCGGCGCGCCCCCCGGCCTCCGCTGGGAGGACGCCGAAGTCCGCGTCGAGGACTCCGGCCGCCCCGTCCTCCACGTCACCGGCACCGTCGAAGCCCGCGCCGCCGCCCTCGGAGTGACGGCCTGGCACGTGTCGCTCAGTCACGACGCGGGCGTCGCCTCGGCGGTGGTGATCGCCGAAGGCTAGGAGGGGGAACCCGGGGGCGCGCGGGGCTGCGCGAGGCGGAAGACGCCGCTGCGGGGGATCGCGCTGCGGACAATGACTCGTACGTGCTCGCGCCCTCCGGAGGAGACCCGTATGCGCTACGCCCACCACGTCGACCAGGTCCGCACCGCCGAAGCCGCCCTCATGGCCGCCCTCCCCGAGGGCACCCTGATGCAGCGCGCCGCAGCCGGTCTCGCCGCGACCTGCGCCGGACTGCTGCCCCGGGTCTACGGCAGTCGCGTCCTCGTGCTGGCCGGCTCCGGCGACAACGGCGGCGACGCGCTGTACGCCGCCGCGCGGCTCGCCCGTCGCGGGGCCCGCGCCGAAGCCCTGCTGCTGGACCCCGCCAAGGCGCACGCCGAAGGTCTCGCCGCGCTGCGCGCCGCCGGCGGCCGGGTCACCGACGACCCCGGCGCGTTCGGCCGTGCCGACCTGGTGCTGGACGGCATCGTCGGCATCGGCGGTCGCGGCCCGCTGCGCCCCGCCGCCGCCCCCTTCGCCACCATGGCGCGTCGCGGTCCGGTGGTCGCCGTCGACGTGCCGTCCGGGGTCGACCCCGACACCGGCGAGGTGACCGGCCCCGCGCTGCGCGCCGACGTCACCGTCTGCTTCGGCACCCACAAGCCCGGCCTGCTGGTCGACCCCGGCGCGGGCTACGCGGGCGTGGTCCACCTGGTGGAGATCGGACTCGACCTGCCGCCCGCCCCCGTCGAGGCCCTCCAGGGCGCCGACGTGGCCGCGCTGCTGCCCGTCCCCGGCACCGAGAGCGACAAGTACCGGCGCGGCGTGGTCGGCGTCGCCGCCGGCTCCACCCGCTACCCGGGCGCGGCGCTGCTCGCCGTCGCCGGGGCGCTGCGCGGCGGCGCGGGCGCGGTGCGCTACACCGGGCACGCCGCGGAGGAGGTGGTCCGCCGCCACCCGGAGACGCTGATCAGCGACGCGGGCCCCGCCCGGGCCGGACGGGTCCAGGCCTGGGTGGTCGGCCCGGGCGGCGGCGACGGCGCCGAACACGCGCTGCGCGAGGCCCTCGACACCGAGGTGCCGGTGCTCGCCGACGCCGACGCACTCACCGAACTGGCCCGACTCGGCCCCGACCTGCTGGCCGGCCGCCCCGCCCCCACCCTGCTCACCCCGCACGCCGGGGAGGCCGCCCGCCTGCTGGCCGGCGTCGGCGAGCACACCGACGCCGAGACCGTCGCCGCCCGCCGACTGTGGGCCGCCCGGCTGATCGCCGCCCGCTACGGCGCGACCGTCCTGCTCAAGGGCTCCACCACCGTCGTCGCCGACCCCGAAGGCACCGTCCGGGTGAACGCCACCGGCACCGGCTGGCTCGGCACCGCCGGCAGCGGCGACGTCCTGTCCGGCCTGGCCGGCTCCCTGCTCGCCACCGGCCTCACCCCACGCGACGCCGCCTCCGCCGCCTCCCACCTGCACGGCCTGGCCGGCCGCCACGCCGCCGGCACGGGCGCCCCGATCACCGCCCTGGACATCGCCGACGCCCTGCGTACCGTCTGGCAGTCGCTGACGGGGTGACGGCCGGTTGGGAGTGGGAAGGCGTTCGGCACGGGTTCTGTCGTGCTCGCCGACAGCTGGCGCGTGGTCGGGGCGAGTGTGGTGCTCGGACCGCTGTGCCGGCGTCCGCTGATGCCTTGCGGCCCGTCCAGCTGTCGCTGGTGGGGTGGCGGTCTGGTTCGCAGGGGCGTTTCGGTACGGGTTCTGTCGTGCTTGCAGACGGCTGGCGCGTGGTCAGGGCGAGTGCCCGGATCATCCTGCTGACGCCCTGCGCTGCCGCTTCTGCCACCGCGTACGCGCGGCTTGGCACCGGAGCAGGTGTCGCCATGTCCTGCGCCGGGTCGGAGCGGTCGTCTGTCAGGCGCCGCCTCGCTCCGTGCGTCGCCGCTGTCCGCGCGGTTCGGTGCGGGATCCTCGATCGCTGCTCCCGGCCCTGCGTCCGGCCCGGCCGACACGCCGTTGGCACTCGTCGCTCTCGGCCTTGCCCACGGCCCGGTGACGCGCCGTTCGGAACCGGAGTGGGCCGTGTCGCGTGGAGACAGCGGAAGGGATTGGGCGTACGGGTGGACGGGTGACAGGACTCCCGGTCGGCCGCGCCCCTGATGGGGGGACCGGCGGGGGTCTGGGAGACTGATACGCGATGACGACTGCGAACACCACCGGGACACCCGCACTGACCGAGGGGGTGCGCGCCGAGGCGACGATCGATCTGGCCGCCCTGCGCGACAACCTGGCCGCCCTGCGCGCCCGTACCAATGGCCCCGAGCTGATGGCCGTGGTCAAGGCGGACGCCTATGGCCACGGTGCGCTCCAGTGCGCCCGGGAGGCTATCGCCGCCGGCGCCGGCTGGCTCGGGACGGCCACCCCGCAGGAGGCGCTCGCGCTGCGCGCCGCCGGGATCGGCCCCGACCGGGCGCGGATCCTGTGCTGGCTGTGGACGCCCGGCGGTCCGTGGGAGCAGGCGCTGCGCGAGTCCGTCGACATCTCGATCAGCGGCCAGTGGGCGCTGGACGAGCTTCTCGCCGCCGTCCGCGCCACCGGCATCCCGGCCCGGATCCACCTGAAGGCCGACACCGGCCTCGGCCGCAACGGCTGCCAGCCGCACGACTGGCCCGACCTGGTCGACCGCGCCGCCGAGGCGCAGGCCGACGGCATGCTGCGGGTGGTCGGCGTGTGGTCGCACTTCGCCGCCGCCGACGAGCCCGGGCACCCCTCCATCCAGGCCCAGCTGGACTCGTTCGCCCAGGCCCTGGCGTTCGCCGAGCGGTCCGGCCTCGACCCCGAGGTGCGGCACCTGGCGAACTCCCCGGCCACCCTGCTGCTCCCGCAGTCCCACTACGACCTGGTCCGCCCGGGCCTCGCCATGTACGGCCTGTCGCCGGTGCCCGAACTCGGCACGCCCGCCGATTACGGCCTGCGGCCGGTCATGTCGCTGGCCGCCCGGCTCGCCCTGGTCAAGCACGCCCCCGGCGGTCACGGCGTCTCCTACGGCCACCACTACGTGACGCCCGGGCCCACCACGCTGGGCCTGATCCCGCTCGGCTACGCGGACGGCATCCCCCGGCACGCGAGCAACACCGGGCCGGTGCAGATCGGCTCCGGGCGCTACCGGGTGGCGGGCCGGGTCGCGATGGACCAGTTCGTGGTCGACCTCGGCGGGGACGCGCACGAGGTCGGCGAGGAAGCCCTGCTGTTCGGCGCGGGCGATCGGGGCGAGCCCACGGCCGAGGACTGGGCGCGGGCCTGCGGGACGATCGCGTACGAGATCATCACCCGGATCGGGGGGCGAGTGCCCCGGCGGTACGTGGGAGGGGTGCAGTAGTGGCCGTCATCGCTGCGGCGCGCGCGTGTTCGACCGACTGTCGGTGCCGCGAGCATTCCGATGGGCGCCTTCCGCTTTGCGCCGTCGCCGGTGCCCCTGGTTCCACCCATGGCTGAGTCGTCCGGGGTCTCCAGGGCCGGGCTGATCGGGATATCGCTCGGGGTGCTGGCCGCCGGGGCCGCCGCCGGGGTCGCCGTGGAGCGGATGACGGTGGGGCGGGCGATGCGCAGGCGGGCCCGGGAGGAGTTGGACGCGGCGGCGCCGTTCGGGTCGTTGCGCGGGGCGCCGCGGCGGGTGCGGGCGGACGACGGCACCGAGTTGTACGTGGAGGTGGACGCCGCCGAGGGGCCCGGGCCGACGGTGGTGTTCTGTCACGGGTACTGCCTGAACCAGGACAGTTGGCACTTCCAGCGGGCGGCGCTGCGGGGCGTGCTGCGCACGGTGTTCTGGGACCAGCGCAGCCACGGCCGGTCCGAGCGCTCCCGCTCCTACCTGAGCGGTGAGCCCGCCTCGATCGATCAGCTCGGCGGTGATCTGCGGGCGGTGCTGGACGCGGTGGTGCCGGAGGGCCCGATCGTGCTGGTCGGGCATTCGATGGGCGGGATGACGGTGATGGCGCTGGCCGCGCAGCATCCCGAGCTGTTCGGTCCGCAGGGCCGGGTGGTCGGGGTGGCGTTGATCGGGACGCTGGCCGGCGGCTGGGACTCGGTGACGCTGGGGCTGCCCGCTGCGGGGGCGAAGGTGGTGAAGCGGATCGCGCCCGGCGTGGTGCGGCTGCTGGGTCGGCAGGTCGAGCTGGTGGAGGCGACCCGGCGCTGGGGTTCGGACGTGACGGCGGTGTTCTACCGGCGGTTCTCGTTCGGCGGGAAGGACGTCGACCCGGCGGTGGTGCGGTTCGCCGAGCAGCTGCTGGACGCGACCCCGATCGATGTGGTCGCCGAGTTCTACCCGGCGTTCTCGGTGCACGACAAGCAGGCCGCGCTGGCCGGGCTGGACGGCGTCCCCGCGCTGGTGATGGCCGGCGCCAAGGACCTGATCACCCCGCCCGAGTACGCCGAGGCGATCGCGGCGGCGCTGCCCGGGTCCCGGCTGGTGCTGGTGGAGGACGCCGGGCACCTGGTGATGCTGGAGCGTCCCGAGCTGGTGGACCGGGAGCTGGCGGCCCTGTTGGAGCGGGCCGCCGAGCGGGCGGGCACCGGCCCGCTGCCGGCCGTCCCGGCCGAGCCGGACGGGGAGCAGCCGGAGGGCTGAGCGGGCGTCCGTGCGCGGTGTGGCACCGTAGGGGTGGCCGCAACGAACGAAGAAGGACGCCATGGGTTCGCAGACCACTCTGACCGTCGCCACCGCGGAGCGGATGACCGGCCTCGGCCGGCGGCTCGCCGCCCTGCTGCGCCCCGGCGACCTGGTGCTGCTGTCGGGGGAGCTGGGCGCGGGCAAGACCACGCTGACCCGCGGCCTGGGAGAGGGCATGGGGGTGCGCGGCGCGGTGACCTCGCCGACCTTCGTGATCGCCCGGGTGCATCCGTCGCTGACCGGCGGCCCGGCGCTGGTGCACGTGGATGCGTACCGGCTGGGCGGCGGTCTGGACGAGATGGAGGACCTCGACCTGGACGTGTCGCTGCCGGAGTCGGTGATCGTCGTGGAGTGGGGCGAGGGCAAGGTCGAGCAGCTCTCCGAGGACCGGTTGGAGGTCCGGATTGAGCGGACGCTCGGCGGTGCGGAGGCCGACGTGGTGGACGAGGCGGACGGGCGGCGGGTCACCGTGACGGGCCTGGGCGGTCGCTGGGACGACGTGGACCTCACCGTATTGGGTGACAACTGAGCCGGGTTTCCGACAGCGTGTCGGGAAACTGTTGCGGCCCGGCCGGTGGGCGTGATGGGATGGCGACAGCAGGTTAGGTGTGCCTAACTAGGGAGGCGCCCCATGGCGAGCACCACCCCCCGGACCAACGCCCGTCCCGAACCGGCCGACGCCCCCGTCGAGGCGGCGCGCGCCGATGCCGAGCAGCCGCGCACCGAGGCGCCGGAGAACCCGGTGCCGATGCGGGCGCTGCTGGCGTCCTGCCGGGCCGCGAAGGCGGTCTCCACCCCGCCGGAGCGCCACGCCGCGTAGCGCCCCCGAGCGGTCAGGCGACCACGACCACCCGGGTGCCGTTCGGCGCGAAGTCCCACAGGGCCTGGCCGTCGGAGCGGGACGCCCGGATGCCGCCGGTCTTGGTCTTCGGGTCCACCGACGGCGCGGGGGCGTTCTCGTCCACCAGCGCGCTGAAGCCGAAGACCGTGCCCTGCTGCTGGGTGAAACGCACCACGTGCTCGATCTGCCGGCCGTCGGTTCCGGTGCCGGCCGCGGCGCGGCTGTACACCGTGTAGGCGCCCGGGTTCGGCAGCGCGCTGCCCGGCGTCACCTTGAACGAGGCGAGCACCTGCTCGGTCTTCTTCGGGTCGACCAGCCACACCTGGCGGTCCTTGAGCGAGAACACCACCCGCAGGCCCGCCCCGGAGTCCGCCGGCAGCGGGGGCGCGGTGGGCTTCTCGCTCGCCGCGGGCGAGGCGGCCGTCGCCGCGGAGGCGCTCGACGACGGGCCGGCCGCGACCGCCCGGGACGCGGCGCCGTTCGCCTGGAACGCCAGCAGCCCGATCACCGCCATGGCGCTCAGGGTCAGTCCGCCGACCACCACACCAGGACCCAGCTTCGCCACGTCTGCTCCTCAACGCTCCGCGTATCCCGTCCGAGGCCCATCGTGCCAGGTCCGCGCCGCCGCCTCGGCCTCTTCCGATCGTGTGTTCCCGGCCGGTGCGGGCACCGGCGCCGGACCCTCTAACCTTGAACCCGTGCTCCTCCTCGCCTTCGACACCGCCACCCCCGCCGTCACGGCCGCCGTCCACGACGGCGAGCGCGTGCTCGCCGAGTCCTACGAGGTCGACGCCCGCCGGCACGGCGAACTGCTGCTGCCCACCATCGACGCCGTGCTGCGCACCGCCGGTGTGGACAAGCGGCAGCTCACCGACCTGGCGGTCGGCGTCGGCCCGGGCCCGTACACCGGCCTGCGGGTCGGCCTGGTGACCGCCGCCGCGCTCGGCGACGCGCTCGGCCTGCCCGTGCACGGCGTCTGCACCCTCGACGCGATCGCCCACCAGGCCCGCACCGAAGGCCTGGACGGCGCGTTCACGGTGGCCACCGACGCGCGCCGCAAGGAGGTCTACTGGGCCTCCTACGACGCGTCCGGCGCCCGGGTCTCCGGCCCGGCGGTGGACCGCCCGGCGGAGATCGAGCCGGGCGAGCGGACGGTCGGCGCGGGCGCGCTGCTGTACGGCCTGCCGGCGGCGAGCGGCCCCGAGCACGTGTCGGCGGGCGCGCTCGCCGACTTCGCGGTCCGCGAGCTGGCCGCCGGCCGCGAACTGCTGCCGAACGCCCCGCTGTACCTGCGGCGCCCGGACGCGCAGGTGCCGGCGGGCTACAAGGCGGTGCTTCCGGCGTGACGCGCACGGGACTCTCCGGCCGTGGCTAGGTTCGCGCTGCGCCCCATGCGCTGGTGGGACATCGAGCCGGTCATGGTGCTGGAGCACCTGCTGTTCCCCGAGGACGCCTGGTCGCGCGGGATGTACTGGTCCGAGCTGGCCGAGGCGTACCCGGGCGGCAGCCGGCACTACGTGGTGGCGGTGGACGAGGCCGACGCGGTGGTCGGCTACGCCGGGCTGATGACGGTCGGGCCGGACGGCGACGTGCAGACCATCGCGGTGGAGGCCGGGCACCAGGGGGCGGGCCTCGGGGCGATGCTGCTGACCGAACTGGTCGAGGAGTCGGTCCGGCGCGGCTGCGCCGAGCTGCTGCTGGAGGTGCGGGTCGACAACCTGCCCGCGCAGCGGCTGTACGAGCGGTTCGGGTTCGAGCCGGTCGGCATCCGGCGGGGCTACTACCAGCCCGCCAACGTGGACGCACTGGTGATGCGTCTGGACCACCTGGCAAGCGATGCAAGCGATCTGAAGGATCATCACAATGGCTGACGAACCGCTCGTCCTCGGTATCGAGACCTCCTGCGACGAGACCGGCGTCGGCATCGTCCGCGGCACCACGCTGCTCGCCGACGCGGTCGCGTCCTCGGTGAACGACCACGCCCGGTTCGGCGGCGTCGTCCCGGAGATCGCCAGCCGGGCGCACCTGGAGGCGATGGTCCCCACCATCCAGCGCGCGCTGGACACCGCGGGCGTCAAGGCGAGCGACCTGGACGGCATCGCCGTCACTGCCGGCCCCGGCCTGGCCGGCGCGCTGCTGGTCGGCGTGAGCGCCGCCAAGGCGTACGCGTGGGCGCTGGACAAGCCGCTGTACGGCGTGAACCACCTGGCCTCGCACATCTGCGTCGACCAGCTGGAGCACGGTCGGCTGCCCGAGCCGACCATGGCGCTGCTGGTCTCCGGCGGCCACTCCTCGCTGCTGCTCAGCGGCGACATCACCTCCGACGTGCGGCCGCTCGGCGCGACCATCGACGACGCGGCCGGCGAGGCATTCGACAAGGTGGCCCGGGTGCTCGGCCTGGGCTTCCCGGGCGGGCCGGTGGTGGACCGGATGGCCCGCGAGGGCGACGGCAGGGCGATCGCCTTCCCGCGCGGCCTGAACAACGCCGGCGACCCGGCGTACGACTTCTCGTTCTCCGGCCTGAAGACCGCCGTGGCGCGCTGGGTGGAGGCCAAGCGGCGGGCCGGCGAGCCGGTGCCGGTGGCGGACGTCGCCGCGTCCTTCCAGGAGGCGGTCACCGACGTGCTCACCCGCAAGGCCGTGCGGGCGTGCAAGGACAACGACGTCGACCACCTGATGATCGGCGGCGGCGTCGCCGCGAACTCCCGGCTGCGCGAGATGGCGCAGCAGCGCTGCGACAAGGCGGGCATCGTGCTGCGGGTGCCGCGTCCGGGCCTGTGCACCGACAACGGCGCGATGGTGGCGGCGCTCGGCGCGGAGATGGTCTGGCGCGACCGCACCCCGTCCTCGTTCGACCTGTCGGCGGACTCCTCGCTGCCGGTCACCGAGACGCACGTCCCGCACACCGACTTCCACGCGCACGCCCACGAGGCGCTGAAGTGACCCTGGCGGCGATGTGGGAGGCCCGCGCGGTCGACCGGCGGGGGAGTGAACTGCACGCCTGGGCGCGGGAGTTCGCGCTGCCCGCAGTGCGCGGGGCGGCCGGTCTGGAACGGGTCGAGCTGTTCACCGCGCCCGGGGACCGGGTGCTGCTGATCGCGCTCTGGGCGGGCGAGCCGGGGCCGGTGCCGGAGCCCCCGGCCGGGCTGCTGTCCCGTCCGGTGCACCGGTGGACCTTCACCCGGACGGACGTCGGGTAGGCAACCGGGGAGCCGGTAGCGTTCGTCCAGAACATCGACAGTCGTGTAGAGGAAGAGCGGGGGACACCGGTGACGAACAGGGCCCGGATCGGGTACGGCGTGGGTGCGCTCGCCGTGCTGCTGGCGGCGAGCGGGTGCGGCAGTTCCGCCCCCGCCACGAAGTCCGCCGCCCCCGCGAAGCCCGCGGCGGCGTCCTCGGGCAGCTCCTCCTCCGCCGCCGCGTCGGCGCCCGCGCAGGACACCGCCGGGGAGGCCGCGTGGGCGAAGTGGGGCCTCAAGCCGATGGCCAAGGCGCCCGCGCCGCCCGCCGACAAGCCGATCAAGCTGACGAAGACCGGCACCGTGCCGGTGTTCAGCGAAGTCCCCACCCAGGACAAGGTCGTCTTCATCACCATCGACGACGGGGCCGAGAAGGACCCCAAGTTCGTCCAGATGCTCACCGAGCTGAAGGTGCCGATCACGATGTTCCTGACCAAGGACATCGTCAAGAACGACTACGCCTACTTCAAGCCGCTGCAGGCGCTCGGCAACACCGTGCAGAACCACACGGTCAGCCACCCGGTGATGAGCAAGATCACCGCGGCCCAGCAGAAGACCCAGATCTGCGACGACCAGACCGCCCTCACCGAGCAGTACGGCACCGCCCCGTACCTGTTCCGGCCGCCCTTCGGCGACGGCGCCAACACCCCCACCCTGAACACCTCGGTGCAGGAGTGCGGGCCGCGTGCCATCGTGCTGTGGCGCGAATCCATGCAGATCCACGACATGCAGTACCAGTCCGCCGACAAGAAGCTGAAGAACGGCGACATCATCCTCGCCCACTTCCGCGGCCCGTCCGAGCTCAAGGGCGAGACCATGACCGCGATGTTCGGCGAGATGCTCGCCCGCATCCAGGAGCAGGGCTTCGCGGTCGCCCGCCTCGACGACTACATCGCCAAGCCCGCCGGCTGACCCAGCATCATCACCGGGCCGGCCGCGGTGCGGGCCACGATCACCGTCACCGTGTTCGGCCCGGCCGGCTTCAACTGCCGCCGCAGTTCCTCCGGGACCACCGACGCCCCGCGCTTCTTGATCACCACGGTGCCGATCCGGCGCTCCTTCACCAGCGCCTTCAACTTCTTCACGTTGTACGGCAGTACGTCGGTCAGCTCGTAGGCGTGCGCGTACGGCGTCGGACGCAGCTCGTCCGAGGTGACGTACGCGATCATCGGATCGATCAGCCGACCGTTTGTCGACTCGACCACCTCGGCGACCATCCGGCCCCGGATCACCGCGCCGTCCGGCTCGTACAGGTACCGCCCCACCGGACCCACCGGCGGGTCCGGCAGCGCCCCGCCGGTCAACGAGTGCGGGCCTGGCAGCAGCGTCGCCCGGTACGGCTCGGCGGCCGCGGTGCCGAACCACAGCACCGCCTCCTTCACCTCGCCCCGGTCCGACACCCACTCCGCCTCGGCGCCCTCCGGCACCAGCTCGTGCGGGATCCCCGGCGCCACCTTCAACGCCCCGAACGGGGTGCGCCGGGCCGCCTCCACCGCCCAGGACAGCGGCGGCGAGTACGCCTCCGGGTCGAACACCCGGCCGCGCGAGGTACGCCGCGCCGGATCGGTGAACACCGCGTCGAAGCCGTCCGTGTCGACGTCCGCGACGTCCGCGCAGCGCACCTCCACCAGCTCCGCCACGCCCAGCGCCGCCGCGTTCGCCCGCGCCACCTCGCAGGTCAGCTCGTCCCGGTCCACCGCCAGCACCGCGATCCCGGCCCGGGCCAGCGCGACCGCGTCCCCGCCGATCCCGCAGCACAGATCCGCCAGCCGCTTCACCCCGAGCGCCGCGAACCGCCCCGCCCGCCACTCGGCCACACTGCGCCGCGTCGCCTGCTCCACCCCGTGCTGCGTGAAGTACATCGACCGGGCGTCCGCCCCGAACTTCGCCTCCGCCCGCTGCCGCAACCGCGCCTGCTCGAACGCCGCCCGCACCAGCTCCGCCGGGGGTACCCCCAGCGGAGCGTGGGGGCGGTACTCCCGCCGCAGCCGGGTCGCCAGCGCCAGCTCCTGATCCGCGGTGAACTCCCGCAACTCGGCCAGCAGCGCCTGCCCCTGCTCGGTCAGCAGCGCCCGGAACGATTCGATCTCCACGGCCCCATTGTCGCCGCCCGGTCACCCCCCGGAATCCCGGGCCGGGCGGAAACTGCGACACGACGTCGTTGGCACTCTGGTTGACTGAGTGCTAACGGCGTCCTAAGGTCGTTCCTGGCACTCACCCCAGGGGGAGTGCTAACGCGAAGATGCGTGCCTGACCCCCGCGACGGCAGTTGCGCACCATCGCCCACCTACCTGTTAGACAACCCCGTAATCTCCGAAGGGGAGCTCGGACGTGACCACCAGCAGCAAGGTTGCCATCAAGCCGCTCGAGGACCGCATTGTGGTCCAGCCGCTCGACGCCGAGACCACCACCGCCTCCGGCCTGGTGATCCCGGACACTGCCAAGGAGAAGCCCCAGGAGGGTGTCGTCCTTGCCGTCGGCCCGGGCCGCTTCGAGGACGGCCAGCGTCTGCCGCTCGACGTCGCCGTCGGTGACATCGTCCTGTACTCGAAGTACGGCGGCACCGAGGTGAAGTACCAGGGCGAGGAGTACCTCGTCCTCTCGGCTCGCGACGTTCTCGCCATCATCGAGAAGTAAGACGTCCCCAGCCCGCCCCGGATCCGTGTCAGCACTGACAGGGGCCCGGGGCGCGGTTGTTGCTCCACGTACGCAGACCACACCCTGAGGAAACGGGATCATGGCGAAGACCCTGCAGTTCGACGAGGACGCCCGCCGCTCGCTGGAGCGCGGCGTCAACAAGCTTGCCGACACCGTCAAGGTGACCATCGGCCCCAAGGGCCGCAACGTCGTCATCGACAAGAAGTTCGGCGCCCCCACCATCACCAACGACGGTGTGACCATCGCCCGCGAGGTCGAGCTCGACGACCCGTACGAGAACCTCGGCGCGCAGCTGGTCAAGGAGGTCGCCACCAAGACCAACGACGTCGCGGGTGACGGCACCACCACCGCCACCGTGCTGGCCCAGGCCCTGGTCAACGAGGGTCTGCGCAACGTCGCCGCCGGCGCCGGCCCGGCCGCCCTGAAGAAGGGCATCGACAAGGCCGTCGCCGCCGTCTCCGAGCACCTGCTGTCCATCGCCCGCGAGATCGAGGGCAAGGACGACATCGCCGCCGTCGCCTCCCTCTCCGCCCAGGACACCCAGGTCGGCGAGCTGATCGCCGAGGCGATCGACAAGGTCGGCAAGGACGGTGTCATCACCGTCGAGGAGTCCAACGCCTTCGGCGTCGAGCTCGAGTTCACCGAGGGCATGCAGTTCGACAAGGGCTACCTCTCGCCGTACTTCGTCACCGACGCGGAGCGCCAGGAAGCCGTCCTGGAGGACCCGTACATCCTGATCAACCAGGGCAAGATCTCCAGCATCCAGGAGCTCCTGCCGCTGCTGGAGAAGGTTCTGCAGGCCGGCGGCTCCCGCCCGCTGCTGATCATCGCCGAGGACGTCGACGGCGAGGCCCTCTCCACCCTGGTGGTCAACAAGATCCGCGGCACCTTCAACGCGGTCGCGGTCAAGGCCCCCGGCTTCGGTGACCGCCGCAAGGCCATCCTCGGCGACATCGCCACCCTGACCGGCGGCCAGGTCATCTCCGAGGAGGTCGGCCTCAAGCTCGACCAGGTCGGCCTGGACGTGCTGGGCTCCGCCCGCCGCATCACCGTCACCAAGGACGAGACCATCGTCGTCGACGGCGCCGGCGCGTCCGACGCGGTCGCCGGCCGGGTCGCCCAGATCAAGGCCGAGATCGCCAACACCGACTCCGACTGGGACCGCGAGAAGCTCCAGGAGCGCCTCGCCAAGCTGGCCGGCGGCGTCTGCGTGATCAAGGTCGGCGCGGCCACCGAGGTCGAGCTCAAGGAGCGCAAGCACCGCCTGGAGGACGCCATCTCCGCGACCCGCGCCGCGGTCGAGGAGGGCATCGTCGCCGGTGGCGGCGCCTCGCTGGTGCACGCCGCGAAGGTCCTGGAGGACGGCCTCGGCCTGTCCGGCGACGAGGCGACCGGTGTCGCCGTGGTCCGCCGCGCCCTGGTCGAGCCGCTGCGCTGGATCGCCCAGAACGCCGGTCTTGAGGGCTACGTCATCACCTCCAAGGTCTCCGAGCTGGAGGCCGGCCAGGGCTACAACGCCGCCACCGGCGAGTACGGCGACCTGGTCAAGGCCGGCGTCATCGACCCGGTCAAGGTCACCCGCTCCGCCCTGGAGAACGCCGCCTCCATCGCCTCCCTCCTACTCACCACCGAGACCCTCGTGGTCGAGAAGAAGGAAGAGGACGACGCGGCGGGCCACGGCCACTCGCACGGCGGGCACGGCCACAGCCACTGAAGCGCCGGCCGCTAGATGAATGATGCGAAGGGTTAGTGGTCGTAGGCGGTCAGCGAGCGCATGACGGGCTGACCGGTCCGGTCGTTGTGCCAGATCGCCGAGGTCAGTGCGAGGATGCGTTGCAGGACACGGACCATCACCCCGGCCGGCGTGCGGCCCTGGTGGCGTTCGAGGTCGAGTTGGGCCTTGAACGTCTGGTTGACCGACTCGATGATCTGCCGCAGCGGCTTGAACAGCCTGGCTCCGGCCCGCTCGGGTTCGCCCTTGCGGGCCGGGCGGAGCAGGTGGACGCCCCACTCGGCGAGTTCGTGTTCGAAGGCGCGGCCGTAGTAGTGCCGGTCGCCGATCAGGGTCTGGCCCGGTCGGGAACCGGCCAGGTCGGGTTCGGCGTGGAGGATGCCGAGCAGGGTCTGGCGCTCGTCGGCCTTCGCGCCGGTCAGCGCGAACGCGACGGGCAGGCCGTGCAGGGTGCACACCAGATGCAGGCGCAGACCCCAGAAGTAGCGGGAGTGGCTGGCGCAGTAGCCGTACTCGGCCCATCCGGCCAGGTCGGAGCGCTTGGCGGTCTCGCGTGAGCGCCCACATTCCACCGGGGTGGAGTCGACGACCCACACGCTGTCGGTCCACAGCGAGGTGTCGATCGCGACCAGGCGGTTGACGCGGGCGATCAGGCCGGCGGCCTTGCGCAGGCGCCGGTTGTAGCCGGACTGCCCGGGCAGGTACGGGAACAGGTGCCGCAGGCGGGCGGTGGCGTAACGGATCCAGCGGCGCTCGGAGGTGAAGCCGAGCAGGGCCTGCATCACCGCCAGGGTGACCAGTTCGGCATCGCTGAGCCGGGGCGCGATCCCGATCTCGGGTCGCCACGGCGCCAGATGGGGCGATTCCTTCAGCAGGTCGTCGGTCTTCACGTAGAGTGCGGTCGCGAGGGAGTCCAGGTCAGGCGTCACAACCGACCTTTGGACTCCCTCGCGTCATTTCATGCACGCCAGCGAGCCCTTGGCATCAATCATCTAGCTGACCCCTGAGGGGCAGCGACCGCAGGGGCGCGAGGAACTGCGCGACCGGCCATGCACTCTCGTAGTGCGAGGCTCGGAGCGTGCAGGGCCTCGCGCCCTTTCGCATGGGCAGGTGGGCGGGGGGAACTGCGCGACAAGCGCAGGCCACGTCCGCAAGGTCGCGAGCACGTGCAGGTCATTGTCCTGCGTTGCGATCTTGCTGGTGGGTGCCTTCCGCTGCGCGCAGTTCCGCCCCCTCGGCTTCGCCTGGGGGTACCCCCAGCGCCCCTGCTTTCGCACCCGCTCGTGCACCCGCTCGCGCCGCCGGTTTCGCGTCCGTCCGTGCCCGCTGCGCTCTCCCCTAAGGTTGATGGCGTGATTGAAGCCCGCCACCTCCGTGTTCTGCATGCCGTCGCCCGGACCGGGTCGTTCTCCGCTGCGGCGCGGGAGCTGGGGTGCACGCAGCCTGCGGTGAGTCAGCAGATGAAGGCGCTGGAGAAGGCGGTGGACACCCCGCTGGTGGTGCGGTCGGGGCGGGAGATGCAGTTGAGCGAGGCCGGGCGGGTGCTGTTGAAGCATGCGAACGGGATCCTCGCGGGGCTGTCGGCCGCGGAGGAGGAGGTCGCGGCGATCGCCGGGCTGCGGGCGGGCCGGGTGCGGTTGGTCTCGTTCCCGACAGCGAGTTCGACGCTGGTGCCGCGGTCGGTGGCGCAGGTGCGGGCGGCGCATCCGGGGGTGCGGGTGTCGTTGGTGGAGGCGGAGCCGCCGCAGGCGCTGGCGATGCTGCGGGGCGGGGAGTGCGAGGTGGCGCTGGCGTTCCGGTACCCGGACTCGCAGGGCGGGCTGAGCCTGCCGTCCCCGCACGCGACGTTGCGCGAGGCCCGCGCGGAGGCGGCGCTGGAGGCAGCGGCGACGGCCGCGGCGAACGACTGGTCGGAGCTGGTGGTGCGGCCGCTGCTGGACGATCCGCTGGTGGGGCTGGTGCCGGCCGGGCATCCGCTGGCGGGCCGGGGCGAGGGCGAGCCGGTGGATCTCGCGGAGCTGGCGCGGGAGCAGTGGATCGCAGGCTGTCCGCAGTGCCGGGGGCACCTGGTGGAACTGTGCACGGACGCAGGCTTCGCGCCGGCGATCGAGTTCGCCACCGACGACTATCCGGCGGTGGTGGGCCTGGTGGGCGCGGGTCTGGGGGTGGCGGTGCTGCCGGGCCTGGCGCTGGAGTCGGTGCGGCATCCGGGGGTGGTGGCGGTGCCGGTGCGGGTCGCGTCGGGGGAGCCCGCGCGGCGCGAGGTGGTGGCGCTGACCCTGCCGGACCTGGCGGGGGTTCCGGCGGTGGAGCTGATGCTGGATCAGCTCGCGGCGGCGGCTGCCGCCCGGTGAGGCGTCCGCGCCGACCGGTGAGCGGGCGGCGCGGCGGATTCAGGGAAACGTTTTTTCAGCTGTTTGAGGGCCGCTGCCGGGACAGCTGACGGGGGCATGCGCGGCCGCTCATCGGGCGCTCAGTGGCGGACGGCCTGCGGCATCGCCAGCGGGACCTGGACCAGTCGGTTGCGGGAGCGGCCGAGCAGTTCTTCGCGCTCGTCCTCCGTCATGCCGCCCCAGACCCCGTAGGGCTCGCGGACGGCGAGGGCGTGGGCCGCGCACTGGGCGCGCACCGGGCAGCGCATGCAGACCTCCTTGGCGCTCGCCTCGCGGGAGGTCCGGGCCGCGCCGCGTTCGCCCTCGGGGTGGAAGAACAGCGAGCTGTCGACGCCGCGGCAGGCGGCGGAGAGCTGCCAGTCCCAGAGGTCTGCGTTGGGGCCGGGGAGGCGGGAGAAATCTGCCATGGCTCATTCCCTTCGAGGGTGCGGGACCTGGCGGCCCGGACGGGCTTGCTCCGGCGAGGCTGCACGGGACCGATACGGACACCTGGAAATATGACTTACACCCAACTACACGGACAAGTCACCCACAGTCCGACACAACAGTCAATGACCTAACGGAAGCTATAAAAACGGACAAACGGTGCAATAGGTTTTGAGTCGCGCCACTCCCCGATCGGAGGCTCGACGGGGCGCGGGCCGCGGCCGGAAGGCGTGCGCGGCGCGGACACCGCGCGCGAGCTGCACAAAAGTGCGGCGTGTGCACCGCGAGGTGGCTCTTGTGTGATGGGTCGGCCACGTACAGTGGTGGAGATGGACCTGAGCCGTAACTCATTCGAGTGACGGTCGTTGGATGTACGGAGGCGGTCAGCAGGCGCAGGACATCGGGATCGGTCGCGGAGCGAGGCGATCGGAACGGGGTCCGTCCCGGCGGCCGTGTCGGAGAGGTTCGTACCAGCCAGGAGGCTCAACGTGACGCGGATCAGCTGCGGAGGACGGTCATGACATCCGTACTCGTCTGCGACGATTCCCCGCTCGCCCGGGAGGCACTGCGCCGCGCGGTGGCGACCGTGCCCGGCGTGGACCGGGTGACCACTGCGACGAACGGTGAGGAGGTCCTCCGCCGCTGGGTGGCCGACCGTTCCGATCTCGTTCTGATGGACGTTCGGATGCCCGGGCTCGGCGGGGTGGAGACGGTCCGCCGACTGCTCTCGGCCGACCCGGGCGCCCGGATCATCATGCTCACCGTGGCCGAGGACCTGGACGGCGTGGCCCTCGCGGTCGCCGCCGGGGCCCGCGGCTACCTGCACAAGGACGCCTCGCGCGCCGAGCTGCGGGCCACCGTCACCCAGGCGCTGGCCGACCCGACCTGGCGCCTGGCGCCGCGCCGGCTGCGCAGCCCGGACATGGGCGCCGCACCGACTCTGACGGCCCGTGAGATCCAGGTGCTGGAGGGGATGAGCCACGGCCGCAGCAACGCGGAGATCGGCCGCGAGCTGTTCCTGTCCGAGGACACCGTGAAGACGCACGCCAGGCGGCTGTTCAAGAAGCTCGGGGCCTCGGACCGCGCGCACGCGGTGGCGCTGGGCTTCCGCTGGGGCCTGGTCCGCTGAGCGGGTGCGGGGACAACTGCGTTCGCTCGGACGTGTGACGTTGTGGTCCCGAGGCTGCACCATGGAGTAGTGGAGCACCTCGGGGACCAGCGGACAGGCAGGGGAGGCGGCACGGTGCACCCGGCGACGCATAACGTTCCGATGCACAAGTCCGGACGCGGTGCCGCGTTTTCCGGTCCGACCAGGCACCATGGACCGATGCATGACGACGAGGAGGCCGCCGGCACCGAACCGGCGCAGCCCGCCCCCGGGGGTGCGGCTGCCGCTCCGTCGTCGGCACCGGAGGGTCGGGCGGCGGGATCCGACGGTGCGTCGGATGCGGGCGCTCGTCCGCAGGTCGCGGGTGCCACCTCGCCGGAGGAGGCCGCGCTGGTCGCGGCCGCGGTGCGCGGGGACGGCCCGGCGATCGAGGCGCTGCTCGGGTACGTGCTGCCGCTGGCGCTGCGGTACTGCCGGGGGCGGTTGGTCCGGCTGCCCGGCGGGGCCCGGCACCATGTGGACGACGTGGCGCAGGAGGTGTGCGTAGCCGTGCTGTGCGCGCTGCCCCGCTACCGGGACACCGGCCGCCCGTTCGAGGCCTTCGTGTACGGGATCGCCGCGCACAAGATCGCCGATCTGCAGCGGGCCGCGATGCGCGGGCCCGGTTCGACGGTGATCCCGCCGGACGACCTGCCGGAGACGCCGGACGACTCGCTCGGCCCCGAGGAGCGGGCGCTGCTGTCCAGCGACGCCGCGTGGATCAAGGAGCTGCTGTCCAACCTGCCGGCCCGGCAGCGCGAGCTGGTGCTGCTGCGGGTGGCGGACGGGCTGTCGGCGGAGGAGACCGGCGAGGTGCTCGGCATGTCGCCGGGCGCGGTGCGGGTGGCCCAGCACCGGGCGCTGTCGCGGCTGCGGGCGCTGGCGGAGGAGTCCGGCTAGCCGGTCCGGCCGGGGGAAGAAGCGCGGGGGCGCGCGCGTTGTCAAGAGGGCGCGACGACGCACCCCGCGGCACCAGTACCATGGGGTATCGGCGCCTGGTCGGGTCGCCAAAGTTTCTCCGGTGTGCGCGGTCCTCGGTTGGAGGATCGACCGAACGCCGGGCGTCCTTGGCGGCCGAGAGAGCCCTGGCGCCCGTGCGCAGAACGACGGCCCGCCACGGAAGGTTCCCCATGTCTTACAACGCCGCCGGCGTACCCGAGAAGTTCGCCATGCTCGGACTCACGTACGACGACGTCCTGCTGCTGCCCGGGGCTTCCGAGGTGCTCCCCAACCAGGTCGACACCTCCTCGCGGATCTCCCGGAACGTGCGGGTCAACATCCCGCTGCTGTCGGCGGCGATGGACAAGGTCACCGAGTCGCGGATGGCGATCGCGATGGCCCGGCAGGGCGGCGTCGGCGTCCTGCACCGCAACCTGTCGATCGAGGACCAGGTCAACCAGGTCGACCTGGTGAAGCGCTCCGAGTCCGGCATGGTGACCGACCCGATCACGGTCGGCCCGGAGGCCACCCTGGCCGAGGCCGACGCGCTGTGCGCCCGGTTCCGGATCTCCGGCGTCCCGGTCGCGAGCCCGGACGGCAAGCTGCTGGGCATCGTCACCAACCGTGACATGGCCTTCGAGACCGACCGCAGCCGCAAGGTCGCCGAGATCATGACGCCGATGCCGCTGATCACCGGCAAGGTCGGGATCTCCGGCGAGGACGCGATCGCGCTGCTGCGCCGCCACAAGATCGAGAAGCTGCCGCTGGTCGACGACGAGGGCCGGATCAAGGGCCTGATCACCGTCAAGGACTTCGTCAAGGCGGAGAAGTACCCGAACGCCGCGAAGGACGCCGAGGGCCGTCTGCTGGTCGGCGCCGCCGTCGGCGCCTCCGCGGAGGCGTTCGACCGGGCCCAGGCGCTGGTCGGCGCGGGCGTGGACTTCCTCGTGGTGGACACCTCGCACGGCCACTCGCACAACGCGCTGGCCTGGATCTCGAAGATCAAGTCCGCCGTGTCGGTCGACGTGGTCGGCGGCAACGTCGCCACCCGGGACGGCGCGCAGGCGCTGATCGACGCGGGCGTGGACGGCGTGAAGGTCGGCGTCGGCCCGGGCTCGATCTGCACCACCCGCGTGGTCGCCGGCGTCGGCGTGCCGCAGGTCACCGCGATCTACGAGGCCGCGCAGGCCTGTCAGAGCGCGGGCGTCCCGATCATCGGCGACGGCGGCCTGCAGTACTCCGGTGACATCGGCAAGGCGCTGTGCGCCGGCGCCGACACCGTGATGCTGGGCTCGCTGCTGGCCGGCTGCGAGGAGTCGCCGGGCGAGCTGCTGTTCATCAACGGCAAGCAGTACAAGTCGTACCGCGGTATGGGCTCGCTGGGCGCGATGCAGACCCGCGGCCAGGCGAAGTCCTTCTCCAAGGACCGCTACTTCCAGGCCGAGGTGTCCTCGGACGAGAAGCTGATCGCCGAGGGCATCGAGGGCCAGGTGCCGTACCGCGGCCCGCTGTCCGCGGTGCTGTTCCAGCTGGTCGGCGGCCTGCGGCAGACCATGGGCTACGTCGGCGCCGGGTCGGTCGACGAGATGCAGACCAAGGGCCGGTTCGTCCGGATCACCTCGGCGGGCCTCAAGGAGAGCCACCCGCACGACATCCAGATGACGGTCGAGGCGCCGAACTACACCTCGCGCTGAGGGTTCCAGGGAGCCGCCCGGATCGCAGTCCACGCTGCGGCCCGGGCGGTTTTCGCTGTTCGGTGCGCCCCTGACGGGGCGGCCGGGGCGGTACGGGATACTTGGGTGGCGACCGGGGTGACCCGGTCGGGAGATGGAAAGCAGCAGAAGGGCTCGAAGTGACTGAGATCGAGATCGGGCGAGGCAAGCGCGGCCGCCGGGCGTACTCCTTCGACGACATCGCCGTCGTCCCCAGCCGCCGTACGCGTGACCCGAAGGAGGTCTCGATCGCTTGGCAGATCGACGCCTACCGGTTCGAGCTGCCGTTCCTGGCGGCGCCGATGGACAGCGTGGTGTCGCCGCAGCAGGCGATCGCGATCGGGCAGCTGGGCGGCCTGGGCGTGCTGAACCTGGAAGGCCTGTGGACGCGGTACGAGGACCCGCAGCCGCTGCTGGAGGAGATCGCGTCGATCTCCGACGAGGCGGACGCGACCCGTCGCCTGCAGGAGGTGTACGCCGCGCCGATCAAGGCCGAGCTGATCAAGGAGCGGATCAAGGAGGTCCGTGACTCGGGCGTGGTCACCGCCGCGGCGCTGTCGCCGCAGCGCACCGCCGAGTTCTCCAAGGCCGTGGTGGACGCCGGCGTCGACGTGTTCGTGATCCGCGGCACCACGGTGTCCGCCGAGCACGTGTCGGGCGCGGCCGAGCCGCTGAACCTGAAGCAGTTCATCTACGAGCTGGACGTCCCGGTGATCGTCGGCGGCTGCGCCACCTACACCGCCGCGCTGCACCTGATGCGCACCGGCGCGGCCGGCGTGCTGGTCGGCTTCGGCGGCGGCGCCGCGCACACCACCCGCAACGTGCTGGGCATCCAGGTGCCGATGGCGACCGCGGTGGCGGACGTCGCGGCGGCCCGGCGGGACTACATGGACGAGTCCGGCGGCCGCTACGTGCACGTCATCGCGGACGGCGGCGTCGGCTACAGCGGCGACATCCCGAAGGCCGTCGCCTGCGGCGCCGACGCGGTGATGATCGGCGCCGCGCTGGCCCGTGCCACCGACGCGCCCGGCCAGGGCTACCACTGGGGCATGGAGGCCGTCCACGAGGAGCTGCCGCGCGGCAAGCGGGTGCACCTGGGCACCGTCGGCTCCACCGAGCAGATCCTGGCCGGCCCGTCGCACACCCCCGACGGCACCATGAACATGTTCGGCGCGCTGCGCCGGGCGATGGCCACCACCGGCTACACCGAGCTGAAGGAGTTCCAGCGGGTCGAGGTCACGGTCAACTCCGGCCACTGATCCCGATCAGCGGAAAGGGCCCCTGCCGTACTCGGCGGGGGCCCTTCCTGGTGGTCCGTCAGGAATCGCCGAACTTCTTGGCGGCGCTGGCGCCGAAGAACGCACCGAGTCCCAGGAACAGCACCGACAGGAGGTCGAAGTCGGCCTTCCAGCCTTCGAACAGCAGGTCGAAGTGCTCGGTGAAGAGCGGGACGACGTCGGCGCCGAGCTTCTCGTGGACCAACAGCGCCAGACCGAACAGCTCGCCGAAGAACACGCCGAACAGGGTGATCAGGGCAGCGACCGGCGGCAGCGCCCGGTGCGCACCGCCGACCTTGCCGACCGCGAAGCCGACCGCGGCGCCGATGCCGATCGCCAGGACGGAGAACTCGCGCTCCATGGCCTTGACGATGAAGCCGTAGAGCAGGGCGGCGGCCAGTGTCGCACCGACGCCGGCCAGGACCGCCAGCGGCACGTTCTTGACGACCGGGACCGCCGGTGCCACCGGCGGGGCGGCGACGGTGCCGCCCCACGCCTGCTCGGCGGGCGCGGGCGGGGGGAGCGGGACGCCGCCGGGCGGGGGCGGGGTCTGCGGCGGGGCGGCGTACGGGTTGGGCGCGGCAGGGGCCTGCGGCGGGCCGGCGTACGGGTTGGTGGGCTCGGGTGTGGTCATGTGGGCTTCCCCCGTGGCGATGATGTGAAGAGCGCGCAGAGGTTAGCAGGGCATAAGGACGATTGGACAGCGCTATTCGCACGGCGGTACGAGCGGGTCGGGAGCGGTCGTTTTCGGTCGGCGGACCGGTGCGGAAGTGACACGAGGGGCGCACGGGGCGCGAGCCGGGTGGGGGTGGGTGGCCGGGCGGGGCGGCGGCAGGGGATGATGGTCCCCCGGCGTGCGACCGCCGCCCGCGGCGGCCCGACATGCCGTCAGGTCCCGGCCGGGCGACCGGCGAGGGCCGCAACACCATGGGGAGAGCGCACCGATGACGCAGCCGCAGGAACCGACCGGCCGACTGCTGGCGGACCGCTACCGGCTGGGCGAGGTGCTCGGCCGGGGCGGCATGGGCACCGTGTGGCGGGCCGAGGACGAGATGCTCGGCCGGATCGTCGCGGTGAAGGAGCTCCGGATGACCGGGGCCGTCGACGAGGCCGAGAAGCACCGGCTGATCGTCCGCACCCTGCGCGAGGCCAAGGCCACCGCCCGGATCCGGCACACCGCCGCCGTCACCGTCTTCGACGTGGTCGAGGAGGACGACCGGCCGTGGATCGTGATGGAGCTCGTCGACGGCCGCTCGCTGGCCGACGTGGTCCGCGAGGACGGCGTGCTGACGCCGGAGCGGGCCGCCGCGATCGGGCTGGATCTGCTCGGTGTGCTCGGCGCCGCGCACAGCCAGGGCGTGCTGCACCGCGACGTGAAGCCGTCCAACGTGCTGATCGGCGAGGACGGGCGCACCGTGCTCACCGACTTCGGCATCGCCAGCGTCGAGGGGGACACCTCGATCACCTCCACCGGCATGCTGGTCGGCGCGCCCTCGTACATCGCGCCCGAGCGGGCCCGCGGGCAGCGGCCCGGCCCGCCGTCCGACCTGTGGTCGCTCGGCGGCACCCTGTACGCGATGGTCGAGGGCGTCCCGCCGTACGACCGGGGCTCCGCGCTGGCCACGCTGACCGCCGTGATGACCGAGGAACTGCCGCCGCCCCCGCACGCCGGGCCGCTGCTGCCGGTCATCGAGGGCCTGCTGGAGAAGGACCCCGCGAAGCGGATGGACGCAGACGAGGCCCGCGAGCTGCTGCAGCGGATCGTCGCCGGGAAGGCGCTCCCCGAGTCGAAGCGCGCTGCCGCCGGGAGGCCGGCCGAGCCGGTCGCCGCGGAGACCGCGACCCGGGCGCTGCCCGCGGACCCCGCCGCCGGCGCGGACACCGCGGTGGTGCAGCGCGCCGGCGCGTCCCGGCGGCGCACCCTGCTGACCGTCGCCGCGGTGGTCGCGGTGCTGGCGCTGGTCGCCGCGCTGGTGGTGCTGTGGCCCGCCGAGAAGGGCAACGGGGCGAACACCGCGGACGGCGGCGGCAGCACCGCGGCGCCCGTGCAGCCGTCCCCGTCCGCCTCGCCGTCCGCGAGCCCGAGCCCGAGCGCCGGCGCGTCGGCGGACACCGGGGAGCAGCCCGGGCCCAACCTGACGTCCGGTCAGGTGCCCGACGGGTACCGGGTGTACAAGGACCCGTCGGGCTTCAGCATCACCCTGCCGGAGTGGATGTCCGACAAGGGCGCGGACTACCGCTCCACCAGCCGGCAGTTCGAGGGCAACGGGCTGCGGCTGGTGATCGACTGGCAGTCGCCCGCCGGGGACAGCGCGCTCAAGGACTGGCAGGCGTCCGACCGGTCCGCGACGATGAAGGACTACCGCCGGATCCGGGTCGAATCGGTGGCCTACCGGGGCTGGAGCAACGCCGCCGACTGGGAGTGGACGTACTCCGGCAAGACCGGCACCCTGCTGCACTCGCTGAACCGCGGCTTCGTCACCGGCGACGGCAAGTACGGCTACGCGATCTACTGGACCATGCCGGAAGCCGTGTGGTCCGCGCCGGACGGTTCGCTCGCCCGGCGGATCTCCTTCGAGAGCTTCCAGCCCGCGCCGTAGGCCCGCCCGCCGGAGCGGGAGCCTCCGGCGGGGAGAGGCAAGGGAGTTGAAAGGCCGCACCGAAAGGTGGCGGGTGCGGCTCGGGGCCGTAGGCTGGCGGCACTACGGCGTGAGGAACAGGCATGCGAGCGGCCCCTGGGCAGGTGGTGGCCGGACGGTACCGGGTGACGGACCGTCCGGACGACGGTGTCGGCGTGCCCGCGGTGGACGGGTCCAGCGGCGCCCGGGTGCGGCTGTTCGGCCTGGAACTGCCCGACCTGGTCGCGCCCGACCGGGCGATGGACCCGGCCGCGCCCTCCTACGGGCAGCTGCTGACCGCCCGGGTGGCGCAGGTCGCGGCCGCCGCGCCCGCCCACCCGCGGCTGCTGCGCGGACTCGCCGCCGGACCCGAGGGCGAACTGCTGTGGGTCGCCGAGGAGTCGGTCTCCGGAGTGCCGCTGGAACGGCTGATGGACGACGGGCCGCTGTCGCCCTACCGGGTCGCCGAGATCGGCGCCGACCTGGCCGGGGCGCTGCGGGCCGTGCACGACACCGGCCTCACCCACGGCAACGTCACCGCGCGCACCGTGCTGGTCTGCGAGGACGGCGCGGCGATGCTCGGCGGCCTGCTGCTCGGCGCCGCCGAGGAGGAACTGTGCGCGGCGCTCGGCGGCGAAGTGCCGCGCCGGGTGTACGAGACCCGCGCGCTCATGCTCGGACCGCTCGCCGAGCGCTGGGCGATCGACGCGGGCGCACCCGCCGACACCTGGGCCCTCGGCGTCCTGCTGTACCGCCTGCTCACCGGTCACGGCCCGTACCCCGAGCACGACCTGCCGACGCTGCTGGCCGCCGTCCGCGACGGCCGCCACCACCGCGCCGACGGGTGCGGACCGCTGCGGCCCCTGGTGGAGCGGCTGCTGCGCCCGGACGCCGAGGCCCGGCCCGACGCGGTCGCCGTCCAGCAGGAGCTGCGCGAGCTGCTGGTGTTCGCTCCCGAGCCGTACCCGGACGGGCCGACCGCCCCGCCGCTGCCGGCGCCCCGCACCGAGACCGGGCCGCCGGCCGTCCGCCCGCGCGGCGCCCGCCCGCGCAAGCGCCCGCCGACGTCCCGTCAGAAGGCCGCGCCCGCCGGGCGTCCGCCGCGGATTCCCGCCCGGATGCTCGGTCCGCTGGTGCTGGCGGCCGTGCTGGTGCTGATGGCGGCGGCGGTCGCCGGGATCGTTCTGGTCGCTGGCTGAATGCGGCCGGTCACCGTGCGATTCCCAACCCGGGGTGTGATTCCCGCGCGGCCCCGCGCAGCCTAGGCTTGCCTTCGAACCGTCGGTGCGAGCAGGCACACGAGGTGCCACGACCTCGTCCGACCGACGGTGGGGGGTCAGAAGGGGGGGACGGTCATGGGCGGGCAGGACCAGTCGACAGGCCGTCTGCTGGCCGGGCGGTACGCGCTCGGCGAGCGCCTGGGGCGCGGCGGGATGGGGACCGTCTGGCGGGCCAGGGACGAAATGCTGGACCGGGAGGTCGCCGTCAAGGAACTGACGGTCAGCCATCTCTCGGAGGAGGACCTGGAGATCCTCCAGTCCCGGATGAAGCGCGAGGCCCGGGCCGCCGCCCGGATCAAGCACCCGGGCGTCATCACCATCCACGACGTGCTCGAACAGGACGGCCGGCCGTGGATCGTGATGGAGCTCGTCGACGGCCGCGCGCTGTCCGAAGTGATCAGCCAGGACGGCACCCTGACTCCGCGTGAGGCCGCCGACGTCGGCCTCCAGGTGCTCGCCGCCCTGCACCGCGGCCACCAGCTCGGGGTGCTGCACCGGGACGTCAAGCCCGCCAACGTGCTGCTCGAACACGGCAGCGGACGGGTCGTGCTGCTCGACTTCGGCATCGCCAAGTTCGAGGGCGCGATGGAGATCACCCGCCCCGGCGACCTGGTCGGCTCGCCCGACTACCTGGCGCCCGAACGCGCCCAGGGCCAGCGGCCCGGACCGGCCTCCGACCTGTGGGCGCTCGGCGCGACGCTGTTCCACGCCGTCGAGGGCCAGTCGCCGTTCCGCCGCGACAGCCCGCTCGGCACCCTCACCGCCGTCGTCGACGAGCCGCTGCCGGAGTCCCGGCGGGCGGCCGCCCTCGGGCCGGTGCTGGCCGCGCTGATGGCCAAGGACCCGGCGGACCGGCCCGGCGCCGACGAGGCCGCCAGGATGCTCCGCGAGGTCGCCGCCGGACACACCGTCAGCATGCGCGTCCCGCAGCAGGCCGGCGAGGACCGGCTGCCCACCCAGCAGGTGCCGGTGGCCGACCGGGTCGAACCGGACGAGACGCCCGCCGAGGCGGAGCCGGCGGCGGCGCCGCGAGTGCCGTCGCAGGGCGGGCCGGCGGAGACCGCGACCCCGCCTCCGGCCGCCCGCGGCGGCCGGAGGCGATGGCCGCTGCTGGCACTGGCGGCCGTCCTGGTGCTGGCCGCGGCCGGCGGCGGCGGGTACTACGCCACCCACCGCCACCAGCAGCAGGCCGGCGGCGGCGGGACGACGCCGTCCGCCGCCGAACCCGGGCAGGGGCCCGCGCCCGCCGGCTACACCTGGCAGGACGACCCGGCGGGGTTCCGCTTCCCGCTGCCCACCGACGGCACCTGGGTGCGCAGCGAGAGCGGCACGCAGATCCTCTACTCGCCCGACGAGCGCGACCACTACCTGCAGTTCGCGGTGACGGTCGGTCAGCCGCTGGCGCCGCAGGAGCACCTGCTGCAGCTGGAGGCCTCGCTCAGCCGGAGCCTGAAGGACTTCCAGACCAGCAGCCTGGCCGCCGCGCGGATCAACGACCAGGAAGGCGCGGTGTGGGAGTTCAGCTTCACCGGGTCGGGCGGGCGACGGCACGCGAAGGAAGTGGAGTTCCGGCGCAGTGACGGGACGTCGTACATCGTGTACGTGTCGGGGCCGGAGAAGGACTGGACGCAGAGCCTGCGGCGCTTCACCACGGTGTTGAACAACTTCGTGCCGACCAAGTGACGTGACGGAGGGCGCGCGCCCCCGGATTGTTGTTACCGCCGGGTACACAAGCGGGCGTCGAGCGCCTAGGCTGCCCGCATGACGGAGAGTGCGAGCCAGGGTCGGCGCAATCCTTCGGCGAAGGGTGCGGCGCGTACGGTTGCTTCGGCGGTGCCGGCGGCGGTGGTGGCACGGTTGGCGAAGGGGGTCACGGCGTCCGGGGAGGACGTCGTGGAGACCGTCGCGCCGCTGACCGGCGAGGCGCTGGCGACGTTGCCGGTGTCGGGGACGGCGGACGTGGAGCGGGCGTTCGCCGAGGCGCGGCGCGCGCAGCCCGGGTGGGCGGCGCTGTCGGTGCGGCACCGGGCGGGTGTGCTGCTGCGGTTCCACGATCTGCTGCTGCGGCGGCAGGACGAGGTGCTGGACCTGATCCAGGCGGAGACCGGCAAGGCCCGGCTGCACGCCTTCGAGGAGGTCATGGCGGTCGCGTCGGCGGCCCGGCACTACGGCCGGACGGCGGCGTCGTACCTGCGGGACCGCCGTCGCGGGGGCGCGGTGCCGGGGCTGACCAGTGCCGTGGAGGCGCGTCGGCCGAAGGGCGTGGTCGGGCAGATCTCGCCGTGGAACTACCCGCTGGAGCTGTCCGTCGGCGACGCGCTGCCGGCGCTGGTCGCGGGCAACGCGGTGGTGAACAAGCCGGACACCCAGACGGCGCTGACCGCGCTGTGGGCGCGGGAGCTGTTCGTCGAGGCGGGGCTGCCGCCGCAGGTGTGGCAGATCGTGCTGGGCGACGGCCCGGTGGTGGGCCCGGAGGTGGTGGAGCGCGCCGACTACGTGGCGTTCACCGGCTCCACCCGCACGGGTCGGGAGGTGGCCCGGCGGGCCGCCGAGCGGCTGGTCGGGGCCTCGCTGGAGCTGGGCGGCAAGAACGCCATGCTGGTGCTGTCGGACGCGGACCTGGACAAGGCGGCGGCGGGCGCGGTGCGGGCCTGCTTCTCGTCCGCCGGGCAGCTGTGCATCTCGATCGAGCGGCTGTACGTGCACCGGTCGGTGGCGGACGCGTTCCTGGCGAAGTTCGCCGAGAAGACCTCCGCGCTGCGCCTCGGCGGCGGCCTGGCGTACGGCGCGGACATGGGCTCGCTGGTGTCGGGCCGTCAGCTGGAGACGGTGACCCGGCACGTCGACGAGGCGGTGAAGGCCGGGGCGACGGTGGTGGCCGGCGGGCAGGCCCGGCCGGACCTCGGGCCGCTGTTCTTCGAGCCGACCATCCTGGACGGCGTCACCCCCGACATGGCGGTGTGCACGGAGGAGACCTTCGGCCCGGTGGTGTCGATCTACCGGTTCGACACCGAGGACGAGGCGGTCGCCGCCGCCAACGCCACCCCGTACGGCCTGAACTCCAGCGTGTGGACGAAGGACACCGGCCGGGGCCGCAGGGTCGCGGCCCGGCTGCGCACCGGCACCGTCAACGTGAACGAGGCGTACGCCGCCGCGTACGGGTCGGTCGCGTCGCCGATGGGCGGCATGGGCGACTCCGGACTGGGCCGGCGGCACGGCGCGGAGGGCATCCTGCGCTACACCGAGGCACAGACCATCGCCGTGCAGCGGCTGCTGCCGATCGGGCCGTCGATGGGCCTGGACGACCGGAAGTTCGCCGAGCTGTTCACCACCGGCCTGAAGGTCATGAAGGCGTTCCGTCTGAAGTAGCAGGGCCGTTGATCGAGGAGGGGCAGTGTCGTTCGACTACGACGTCGTGGTGGTCGGTTCGGGCTTCGGCGGTTCGGTCGCCGCGCTGCGGCTGACCGAGAAGGGCTACCGGGTCGCCGTCCTGGAGGCCGGGCGCCGGTTCGGCCGCGACGAGCTGCCCAGCACCTCCTGGGACACCCGCGACTACCTGTGGGCGCCCGCGGTCGGCCTGTACGGCATCCAGCGCATCCACCTGCTGCGCAACGTGCTGATCCTGGCCGGGGCGGGCGTCGGCGGCGGCTCGCTGAACTACGCCAACACGCTGTACGTGCCGCCCAGGCCGTTCTTCGAGGACCGGCAGTGGCGGCACATCACCGACTGGCAGTCCGAACTCGCCCCGTTCTACGACCAGGCGCAGCGGATGCTCGGCGTCCGGACCAATCCGACGATGACGCCCTCGGACGTGCACCTGAAGGCCGCCGCCGAGGCGATGGGCTGCGGCGACACCTTCCACCTGGCCCCCGTCGGAGTGTTCTTCGGCGACGGGCAGGACGGTACGGGCGACGCCAAGGCCGCGCCCGGCGCCGAGGTCGACGACCCGTACTTCGGCGGGGCCGGCCCGAAGCGCACGGCGTGCACCGAGTGCGGCGAGTGCATGACGGGCTGCCGGCACGGCGCGAAGAACATGCTCACCGAGAACTACCTGTACCTGGCGGAGCGGGCCGGCGCCGAGATCCTGCCGCTGACCACCGTGAAGCGGCTGCGCCCGCACGGCGACGGCTACGCGGTGGACGTGCTGCCCACCGACGCCCGCACCCGGCGGGCGAAGAGGGCCGGCGCCCGCACGATCACCGCCGAGCGGGTGGTGGTCGCGGCCGGCACCTACGGCACCCAGACGCTGCTGCACCGGATGCGCGAGGGCGGGCTGCTGCCCCGGATCTCCGCCAGGCTCGGCCACCTCACCCGCACCAACTCCGAGGCGCTGGTGGGTGCGCAGACCTCCGACCGGCGCTACGGGGAGCGGCCCGACTTCACCCGCGGCGTGGCCATCACCTCGTCCGTGCACCCCGACGAGAACACCCACATCGAGCCGGTCCGCTACGGCCGCGGCTCGAACGCGATGGGCGCGCTCTCCATCCAGCAGGTCAGCGGGGCCGGGCGGGGGCCGCGCTGGCTGCGCTACCTCGGGACGGCCGCCCGGCACCCGTGGATCTTCGCGCAGTCGATGAACCAGCACCGCTGGTCGGAGAAGACCATCATCGGCCTGGTCATGCAGTCGCTGGACAACTCGCTGACGGTCTCCCTGAAGAACGGGAAGCTGACCTCCCGCCAGGGCCACGGCGCACCGAACCCGAACTACATCCCGGCCGCGGAGGAGGGGGCGCGGGCACTGGCCGCGTCCATCAACGGCTTCCCCGGCTCGACCGTCGGCGAGATCTTCGACATCCCGCTGACCGCGCACTTCCTCGGCGGCTGCCCGATCGGCGACAGCGCCGACACCGGCGTGGTCGACCCGTACCACCGGCTGTACGGCTACCCGGGGATCAGCGTGGTCGACGGCTCCGCGGTCTCCGCCAACCTCGGCGTCAACCCGTCGCTGACGATCACCGCGCAGGCCGAGCGCGCCATGTCGATGTGGCCCAACCGCGGCGAGGCCGACCCGCGACCCGAGCAGGGCGCCGACTACCGGACCGTCCGTCCGGTGGCGCCCCGTCAGCCCGCCGTCCCCGAGGGGGCGTTCGGGGCGCTGCGGCTGCCGCTGCTGGCCGTGCCGAAGGTGCCGCGGAAGGCCGACTGAGGCCGATTGACATCCCCGGAGGGCCGGTGGGATAAACGGGCACCCGATCGAACCATCCCCGGGGGGACCGTCATGCCCATCTGCCCGTCCTGCGGCGCGGCCGTCGCCGGCGCCGTGGCGGCCTGCGCGAACTGCGGGCACGGCCTCGCGCTGCCGCCGCCCGCGATCGGCGAAGTGGTGGCGGACGACACCTCGACGCCCGGCGGCTCCCCGTGGGGCGCCGGGCGGGTCCACCCAGACCGGCAGTGGCCGACGCCGTCCCGGGGCTGGCTGACCGCCGGCCGGGTGCTGCTCGCCCCGACCGTGCTGCTGGTGCTGCTGGCCGCGCTCGGCTCCACCGTCGCGGGCCGCGACGTCGCCGGCGTGGACGACGACCCGGGGGTGCGGTGGACCACCCACGCCTTCCAGATGTGGCTGCAACTGACGCTGACCGCGTTCGGCACGCCCTGGCGGAACGCCAACACCAGCAGCTTCGGCAGCGCCGTCGCCGCCGTCCACGTGCTGCCCTACGCGGTGGCCCTCGGCTGGCTGGCACTGCTCTGGTCCGGGCAGCGGCTCGCGGCCCGGGCCCGCGCCGCGGCCGGCGCCGCCGAGCCGACCGCGCGCGCGGCCGGCGCGCAGGCGCTGCGCACCGGCGCGCTGTCGGCGGCTGCGGCGCTCGTGCTGGGCTGGATCGCCACCGGCAGTTCGGAGAAGGAGACGCTCAGCCTCAGCATGCACATCACCACCGGCCCGGCGATGACGCCGCTCGGGGTGTCCGCGTTCCTGGCCGCGACCGTCGTGGTGCTCGCCGTGGACGGGCAGGGCGCGCTCCGGGCGGAGGCCGCGCGGCGCCGGTGGCTGGGCGGCTGGCTGCTGGCGTGGCAGCACGCGGCGCGGGTGGTCGGCGGCCTGCTGGTGCTGCTCACCGTGGTGTCGGTGGTCATGCAGGTGCTGGTCGACCGGCCGTTCCCGCAGTACGCGTTCCGGGCGCTGACGGTCAACGGCGGCGGCTACCTGTTCGGCGTGGGCAGCGGCGCCCGGGTGGTGCAGCGATCCCTGCGCGGCAGCCGGGACGACTCCTTCGCGCTGTACGACCTGGGCGGACACGGCTCCCAGTGGTGGCTGGCGGTGGTGCCGGTGCTGCTGGCGGCGCTGGCGCTCGGCTGGTCCGCCCACCGCGGGCGGCTGACCCGGCCGGACCGGGCCCGGCTGGCCGTGCTGTACGCGGCGCTGACCGCCGCCCTGGTGCTCGGCACCTCGATCCGGCTGAGCGACCGCACCACGCTGAAGGGCGAGGTCCACGAGACCCGGATCGACCTGGTCGGCTGGTCGCCGACCTCGGTGCTGGTCGCCGCCGCGGCCTGGGCGGTGTTCGGGGCGCTGGTGGTGCCGGCCCTGCTCGACGCGGTGCGGCGCACGCCGGCGCCGGTGTCCGTGCCGCTGCCCGGGCAGGCCTCGAACGAGCCGGAGCCGGCCGGCGGGCCGATGGAGGCGGAGCCGGTCGAGCTGGTCGAGTCGGTCGCCGAGCGGCGGCCGGTGGTCGGACGCGTCGACGTGCTGGACCCGCACGCCCCCTACCGGCGGCCCGACGCCGACTGAGCCCGGACCGGGCAAAGGGCCCCGCGGGGGAACGGGGCCCTTTGTCGGTCAGCACTCGGCGTCAGGGCCGCGCCGAGTGCTGGTGACGGCGCCGGGGGAGGAGCGCCGTCGGGGGAAATGGCTCGGTGCACGCCGGAGGCCGGTGGGCCTCACGGAGCGTGAGAAACGGGCCGTTCGCGCCAACGGTCCAGGACTGCGGCGGGGGTGTGCGGTGGCCCCCGTCCAGCAGCCATCGTCCTGGACGAGGGCCTTGCCGTGCAACCGATTCGACGCAAATCAGGGGGAGGCCGGAACAGGACACGGCGCCGGGGAGCGCCGGTCCCGACCGGCCGGGGTGGTGACTGTCCGTGATAGTGGCTTGCGGGGCGTACCGGGGCGTACGCCGGAGCGGGCGGCCGGCCGATGTGTGGCGGCCGGCACCGGTACCGGCCGCCACACCCCGGGTCCGCCCGGTCGCGGACGGGTTCGCTGTCCCCTGCTGACCCGACCGCGGCACCGGGGCGCGGTCCCACGGCGGGCCCGTGCCCGCCACGCGCACCGGTGGACCGGAGAAAAGATCCACGCGTGGTCCGCCGCACGCGCCGCCCGCACCTGGAGGATGCCGGCGTCTCGTACGGTCTCCCGGTGCAACGATTCGCCACCCGGCGCGGTCACGGGCGGCTCGCCTGGCAGCCGGGTGAAACGCTCCCGGTAGACTCGGTGGCGACACCCCTTTTGTACCGCCGCCGGAAGGCCGTCCGTGTCCTCTGTACACCCCCAGTCCCCGCCCGAGAACGACACCGTCCTGGTCGTCGACTTCGGCGCCCAGTACGCCCAGCTCATCGCCCGTCGGGTGCGTGAGGCGCGGGTCTACAGCGAGATCGTGCCGAGCTCCATGCCGGTCGCCGAGATGCTCGCCAAGAACCCGAGGGCGATCATCCTCTCCGGCGGTCCGTCGTCGGTGTACGAGGAGGGCGCACCGCAGCTCGACCGTGCGATCTTCGAGGCCGGCGTCCCGGTGTTCGGCATGTGCTACGGCTTCCAGCTGATGGCCACCGTCCTCGGCGGCACCGTCGACAACAGCGGCGCCCGTGAGTACGGCCGCACCCCGCTGACCGTCACCCGCTCCGGCTCCACCCTGTTCGAGGGCACCCCGGACAAGCACTCGGTGTGGATGTCGCACGGCGACGCCTGCTCGGCCGCGCCCGAGGGCTTCACCGTCACCGCCTCCACCGACGTGGTGCCGGTCGCCGCGTTCGAGAACGACGAGCGCAAGCTGTACGGCGTGCAGTACCACCCCGAGGTGATGCACTCCGAGCACGGCCAGCAGGTGCTGGAGCACTTCCTGTACCGCGGCGCCGGCATCGCCCCGAACTGGACCACCACCAACGTGGTCGAGGAGCAGGTCGCGCTGATCCGCGAGCAGGTCGGCGACAAGCGCGCCATCTGCGGCCTGTCCGGCGGCGTGGACTCCGCCGTCGCCGCCGCCCTGGTGCAGCGCGCCATCGGCGACCGGCTGACCTGCGTCTACGTCGACCACGGTCTGATGCGCAAGGGCGAGACCGAGCAGGTCCAGAAGGACTTCGTCGCGGCCACCGGCGTCAAGCTGGTCGTGGTCGACGCCGAGGAGCGCTTCCTGACCGCGCTGAAGGGCGTCTCCGACCCCGAGACCAAGCGCAAGATCATCGGCCGCGAGTTCATCCGGGTCTTCGAGCAGGCCCAGGCCGACATCATCGCCGACGAGGGCCCGGCCGTGGAGTTCCTGGTCCAGGGCACCCTGTACCCGGACGTGGTGGAGTCCGGCGGCGGCACCGGCACCGCCAACATCAAGTCCCACCACAACGTCGGCGGCCTGCCCGAGGACCTCGAGTTCCAGCTGGTCGAGCCGCTGCGCAAGCTGTTCAAGGACGAGGTCCGGATGGTCGGCCAGGAGCTCGGCCTGCCCGCCGAGATCGTCCAGCGCCAGCCGTTCCCCGGCCCGGGCCTCGGCATCCGGATCGTCGGCGAGGTCACCAAGGAGCGCCTGGACCTGCTCCGCGACGCCGACGCGATCGCCCGCGAGGAACTGACCCTGGCCGGCCTCGACGCCGAGATCTGGCAGTGCCCCGTGGTGCTGCTGGCCGACGTCCGCTCGGTCGGCGTCCAGGGCGACGGCCGCACCTACGGTCACCCGATCGTGCTGCGCCCGGTCTCCTCCGAGGACGCCATGACCGCCGACTGGTCGCGCCTGCCCTACGAGGTGCTGGCGAAGATCTCCACCCGGATCACCAACGAGGTCAAGGACGTCAACCGGGTCGTGCTGGACGTCACCTCCAAGCCGCCGGGCACCATCGAGTGGGAGTGATCCCACCGGCAACCGTGTGACGCCGCCGCCGCTCCCCGACGTCAGGGGAGTGGCGGCGCCGTCATGTGCGGACGCCACCCGGCACAATCGGACCCGGCCGTGTCGGCGGTCGGCAGGCGGCGCGAGGGAGAGGGACGGCAGCGATGGCGACAGGGACGGGGACGGGAACGGTCCCGCACGAGGGGTCGGGGACGGCGGCACGGATCGGGCAGTGGAAGGCGACGGCCTCGCGCCTCGCCCTGCTGCCGCTGCGGCTGTTCCTGGGGGTGACCTTCGTCTACGCCGGCTTCGACAAGCTCTCCGACGCGCACTACCTGGCCGGCGCCGGCGACGCCGCCTCCTTCTACTCGCAGACCCGAGCGGCCCGGGCCGGCAGCCCGATCGGCTGGACGCTCGCCCCCGCGCTGCACGCCCCCACCTTCTTCGGCCTGCTGATCGCCTTCGGTGAGCTCGCGGTCGGCCTCGGCACCCTGTTCGGCCTGTGGGGCCGGATCGCCGCCCTCGGCGGCGCGCTGCTCAGCGCCACCCTCTGGCTGTCCGTCAGCTTCCACACCACCCCGTACTACCTGGGCAACGACCTGGCCTACCTGATGGCCTGGACGCCGCTGGTGCTGGCCGGCACCCCGTACCTGTCGGTGGACGGCTACCTCGCCGCCCGGGCCGCCCGGGACCGTGCCCGCGGCCTCGCCGAGGACGCGGTGCGCCGCCGCGCCCTGCTGGACGGCGGCATCGCGGCGGTCGCGCTCGGCGGCGCCGGCCTGCTGTCCGGCTCGCTCACCGCCGCCTTCGGCCGCGAGGACCTCCCGCCCGCCGCCGCGCCCGACACCGCCGCCCCCGCCCCGCAGTCCGCCGCCCCGCAGTCCGGCGGCCCCGCGGTGACCGTCCCCGCCGCGCAGGTCCCGGTCGGCGGCTCCGCCACCGTCAAGGACCCGGCCAGCGGCGACGCGGTGTACATCGTCCAGCCGTCCGCCGGGAAGTACACCGCGCTGTCCTCGGTCTGCACCCACTCCGGCTGCGCCGTCAACCCGCCCAAGGACGGCCAGCTGTACTGCCCCTGCCACGGTTCCAAGTTCGACGCCGCCACTGGCGCCGTGATCAACGGGCCGGCCGTCAAGCCGCTGCCCCACTACACCGTCACCAGGAACGGCGAGCAGCTCGAACTCGGGCCGCAGCAGCAGGCCTAGCCGCCCAGCGTGTGATCGTCGTCGCGGGCCCCGCCCCGGCCGCGCCTGGAGACCGCCACCAGCGCGCCGCCGAGGCCGCCCGCGCCGAGCACGATCAGCGCCAGCGGCAGCACGAACCGGCTGTTCATCTCCCGGTCGTTCAGCGACGCCACCAGGTACAGCACGGCCAGCGCCGTGAACAGGCCGCCCGCGACCAGCGCGTACAGATCGAACTGATGCTTCCTCATCACCGCTCCACCCTGATGTCACCGATGCCCATCGTCACCGTCAGTTCCAGCGCGCCCTTCGACGGCTGCCCCTGCGGGACCTCGATCACCACGTTCTCGTTGGTGACCGGCCCGCTGTAGTCCTGGCCGTCCGGCAGGCTCACCGAGCCCACCGCGTCGCGCAGCTTCAGCCGCAGCTCGACGCCGGGCGGCACCTGCACCGTCGCGGTGCCGATGCCGACCCGCAGCTCGGTGTCGAGGACGCCGCCCTTCGGGTCCAGCGCCGACAGGTCGAGCCGGGCGTCGCCGATGCCCACCGTGTACGCCGAGTGCAGGTTGTCGTTCGCGGCGGTCCAGTGGCGGTCGCCGACCGTGCCCGCGACCGTCGTCGAGGTGCTCGCCGAGAACACCAGGCCCACCGTCAGCAGCAGCGACAGGAAGGTCAGCCCGCGGGTGCGGCCCCAGCGGGCGCTGAGCATCATCGCCAGGCCCAGCGGCAGCAGCGCCACCGCCAGCACCGTCGACCAGCGGTGGTCGCCGTGGTCGCTCGCCGCGACCGCCCAGGACGCGCCGATCGCCACCAGCACCGCCCATGCGCCCAGTCCCGAACGGCCGCGCTGCGCCCGCCGCGCGGCCTTCCACTCCTGGTGGCGGCGCAGGTTCTCGCGGCGCTGCTCCATCGCCTCGCGCTGCGCCTGCCGGCGCTGCTCGGCGGCGTCCCGGAAGTGCGCCTTCCACTCCTGCCGGCCCTGCGGCGCGGTCGTCTCCTTGCGCAGCGGGTCGCCCTCCGGCAGGTCGGTGCGCTGCCACCACGGCTGGGCGGGCGTGCCGGGCTGCGGCGTCGCGCCGTACGGGTTGCGCTCCGGGTGCCGCGGGTCCCACAGGTAGCCGGACGGGCCGGTCGGGGGCGTGTCCGCCGGGCGCTCCTCGTGCTGGGCCGCTACCCGCCCGTGCAGGTCGGCGGTGCGGGTCCGCCACTCCTGGCGCAGATCCCGGCTCATCGCCTCCCCCCAGGTCTTCCAGTCGGCGAACGCGCCGGACGGGTCCAGCCGGTCGTACGGGCCGCCGCCCGGCTTCGGGCCGGCGCCCTCGCCGCTGCCGAACCGGCGCCGGCGCTCCGGGTCGTAGCGCAGCGCCAGGAACACCAGCGCGGCCAGCAGCAGCAGCGGGAACAGCTGGTCGCCGTCGCCCATCGAGGAGAAGAACACCCCGGTGCCGATCACCGTCAGCAGCACCGCGCCGATCGACTGGCCGTCCACCCGGCCGGTCAGCACCCGCTGCAGCTCGGTGCGGCCGCCCTCGCCGTCGGTCGCCTCCCGCGGGATCACCAGCCAGGCCAGGCCGTACAGGAAGAGTCCCAGTCCGCCGGTCAGGCCGAGCACCGCGATCACCACCCGGAACACCACCGGGTCGATGTCGAGGTAGCGGCCGAGTCCGCCGCACACGCCCGCCACCACCCGGTGCCGGGAGGAGCGGGTCAGCGCCGGGCGCGGTTCGGTGGGGGCGTCCGGTGCGTCTCCCGGGATCTGGTCGTCCGTCATGCCCCCCATCCTTCCGGCCCGCCGGGCCCCGCCCAACCGTCCCGGGCCCCGGAGCGACCCTGAACTGTCCCTGAGGCGGGCTCCGGGCCGGACCCTGATGCGCCGCCGACACCGCACCTGCGACCATCGGTGCCGTGGCAGCACCCGACACCAGAACCCCCGAGACCGCACCGACCGACCTGCCGGCCGGCGCGCCGCCGTACCGGCGGCTCTACCGCAGCCCGCACGGCGGGATCCTCGGCGGCGTCTGCCAGGGCCTGTCGGTGCACCTCGGCGTGCCCGTCACCTGGGTGCGGCTGGCGTTCATCGTGCTGTTCTTCGCACAGGGCATCGGCACGCTGCTGTACGCCGCGTTCTGGGTGGTGGTGCCGCTCGGCATCGGCGAGGCCGCGCCCGGCGCCGCCCGGCCGAGCCTGCCCGACGTCGGCCGGCTCGGCCGCCTCGGGCGGCTGCGCGAGCTGCTGGAGCGGACCTTCCACGGCGAGGACGGCGCCCCCGGCGCCTACGCCGACCCGGAGGGCCGCCCGGCGACCGCCCCGGCCGCCGCCGGGCAGCGCGGCGCCGGCCTCGGCCAGCTGTTCGCGCTGATCGGCCTGGTCATCGGCGTGATGGCGCTGCTGTCCGCGCTCGGCATCCAGACCGCCAAGCCGTACGTGTGGCCGCTGCTCGCGGTCGGCGTCGGCGTCGCCCTGGTGTGGCGGCAGGCCGACGACTCGCGCTGGCAGAACTGGTTCGGCCTGGAGCCCGGCAGCCGCAACGGCGCCTACCTGCGGGTCGGCGCGGGCGTGCTGCTGGTGGTGGCCGGCATCGTCGGCTACTTCGTGACGCAGGGCGTCGAGTCGCCGATCGCGCTGGTGGTCGAGTCCTCGCTGGCGGTGGTGGCGGGCGTGCTGGTGCTGGCTGGCCCGTCCATGCTGCGGATGTGGCAGGACCTCGGCGCGGAGCGCACCGCCCGCATCCGCGCCCAGGAGCGCGCCGAGATCGCCGCGCACGTCCACGACTCGGTGCTGCACACCCTGACGCTGATCCAGCGCCGCGCCGAGGACCCCAAGGAGGTGCTGCGCCTGGCCCGCGCCCAGGAACGCGAACTGCGCCTGTGGCTGTACCGCCCCGAGGCCGCCGCCGAGGCCGCGCCCGACACCCTCGCCGAGCACCTGCGGGAGATCGTCGCCGAGGTCGAGGACCGGCACGGCGTCCACATCGAGCTGGTCTGCGTCGGCGACTGCCCGATGGACGAGAAGATCGCCTCGCAGATGCAGGCGGCCAGGGAAGCCATGGTGAACGCCGCCAAGTACGGTGGCGGGGGACCGGTCCAGGTCTACGCGGAGGTGGAGGGGAGGACGGTGTCGGTGTTCGTCCGCGACCACGGCCCCGGCTTCGACCCCGACGACCTCCCCGAGGACCGCATGGGCGTACGCGAATCGATCATCGGCCGGATGCGGCGCAACGGCGGCACCGCACGGGTGCGGCCCGCGCCGGACGGCGGTACCGAGGTCGAGCTGGAGATGGAGAGGGCGGCAGATGACTGACGCAGCGGCACCCGAGAGGCGTGCCCGGGTGGTCCTGGTGGACGACCACCGGATGTTCCGCACCGGCGTGCGCGCCGAGATCGGGCGCACCGAGGAGACCGGCATCGACGTGGTCGGCGAGGCCGACGACGTGGAGTCGGCGGTCCGGGTGGTCGCCGAGACCCGGCCCGACGTGGTGCTGCTCGACGTCCACCTGCCGGGCGGCGGCGGCGTCGAGGTGCTGCGCCGCTCGGTGGGCGTGGAGGGCGTGCGCTTCCTCGCGCTGTCGGTCTCCGACGCCGCCGAGGACGTCATCGGCGTGATCCGCGGCGGCGCCCGCGGCTACGTCACCAAGACCATCACCGGCACCGACCTGGTCAACGCGATCTTCCGGATCTCCGACGGCGACGCGGTGTTCTCGCCGCGGCTGGCGGGCTTCGTGCTCGACGCGTTCGCCGCCACCGACACCCCGCCGGTCGACGAGGACCTCGACCGGCTGACGCAGCGCGAGCGCGAGGTGCTGCGGCTGATCGCGCGCGGCTACGCCTACAAGGAGATCGCCAAGCAGCTGTTCATCTCGGTGAAGACGGTGGAGAGCCACGTCTCCGCGGTGCTGCGCAAACTGCAGTTGTCGAACCGTCACGAATTGACCCGCTGGGCCACCGCCCGCCGACTGGTCTGAACCAAGGAACGGGCCGGGGCGGGGCCCGGGGCGGTGTGCGGCTAGGATGCACGCAATTGTGTTGGGAGAGCCGGGTCGTTCGGAGGCCCGTCCAACCGACCGCCGCTCGTTGTCCGCGCCCGCCCCGCCCGATGGAGCAGCATGCCCACCACCCACACCGGCCCCGAGTCGCGAACCGACTCCCGGCAGCCCGACGGTGACCTGGGGGCGGACGGCGCCCGGACGTTCTCGCCGTGGCGCGTCGAGACCTGGAACCAGCGCCTGCTGGCGCCGGTCGGCTACTGGGCGTGCACCCGCCTGCTGATCATCGTGATGGTGTTCTCGACGGGGGAGAACGCCCACGGCGAGGTGCACCTGCTGTACCGCAAGTGGGCCCACCTCCTGCAGAACGGGTCCTTCCCGGTCGGCGACTCGACCTGGCAGTACCCGCCCGGCGCTGGCGCGGTGATCCTCGCGCCCACCCTGGTGCCGGGCGTCAACTACGTCCAGGCCTTCATCGTGGTGACCTTCCTGGCCGACGCGGTGATCCTCGGCGCGCTGCTGCGGGTCGGCTCCCGGCCCGGCCGCAGCCTGGCCGGCGCCTGGGTGTGGGTGCTGATGCTGCCGCTGATGCAGTACATCCCGTACGCGCGCTACGACATCATCGTCACGCTGTTCGCCGTGCTGGCACTGGTGCTGCTGCCGCGGTACAAGGCGCTCGGCGGGGCGATGGCCGCGATCGGCGCGGCGGTCAAGGTCTGGCCGGCGTTCGCGGTCTTCGGCATGCCGTGGGGGCGCGGACTGCGGTCGGCCGTGCTCGGCTTCGTGGCCTCGGCGGCGGCGCTGATCGGCATCATGTCGCTGCTGTTCAGCAACAGCTTCGGCTTCCTGCAGGAGCAGAGCGGGCGCGGCGTCGAGTTCGAGTCGCTGGGCGGCAGCGCGCTGCTGGCGGCCAGGCACTTCGGCTGGGACGGCAGCGTGGTCTACCAGTACGGCTCGAACGAGGTCGTCGGCCCGTACGTCGGCCTGGTCGGCAAGGTGCTGGTCGGGCTCAGCGTGGCCGGCTTCTGCTGGCTGCTGCTGTGGCGGGTCCGGGCCCGGGTGTTCTCCACGGCCACCCCGGCGGATGCCGCGCTGGCCGCGGTGCTGGTGTTCGTCACCACCAGCCGGGTGATCAGCCCGCAGTACTTCATCTGGCTGGCCGGACTCGGCGCGGTCTGCGTGACCTTCCGCCACTCCTCGCAGCGCCTGGTGGTCGGCCTGCTGGTGGTCGCCACCGCGCTGACCACCGTCGAGTTCCCGTTCTTCTACGAGAAGATCCTCCATGGGCACGCGGGATTCACCGCCGTGCTGCTGCTGCGCAACCTGGTGCTGGTGGTGGCGACGGTACTGTCGTGTGTCCAGCTGTGGCGCTCGACCGTGCCGCGCGGGAAGACCGGTCGAGGCGCGTCCAGTGCCCCGGTCGACACCGCGGCCGGGACAGGCGGCTGAGCGCCCGGCGCCACATCCAGCCCCCATCTCCGGACGGACGTTCCGGAGCCGCCCCGGGCCCGCAGGAGCGGGCCCCGCCTCGCTTAACGTGGAGCACCGTGACCGACACCGCCGCTTCGAGTCTTCCGACGCCCGAAACCTCACTGGATCCGGTCCGGTCGGGTTCGGGCAGTTCCCCGCTGGGGTCGGAGGACGGATCCCGTGCACCGCAGTCGGCCGGGGGCCTGCGCGGGCTGTTCCGGATCACCCCCTACCGGATCACCGGACTGCTGTTCCTGCTGTTCCTGGTGCCGATGGCCGCCCGCCTCCCGTGGTCCGGCGACATCGGCCAGCACGCGTCGACCATCTGGCGGCTGCGCGAGAACCTCTCGCACCCGACCAGCCCGATGATCGACCTGCCCGGTGACGGCAGCCCCTACTTCTCGCCGTACCAGCTGTTCGGCGCGCTGGTTTCGCTGGCCACCGGCCTGGTCCCGCTGAAGACGCTGCACCTGCTCGCCGTGATGAACATCGTCCTGGTGATCACCGGCCTCGGCGCGCTGGTCCGGGCGCTGACGCCCAACCGGTGGGCGCCGGTGATCGCGCTGTTCGCCTACTTCTTCCTCTGGGGCGTGGACGTCTCGGTGTGGAGCGGCTACGAGTCGTTCCTGTCGTTCTCGCTGGGCCTGTCCTACCCGAGTGCCTTCGGCGCCGGCGTGATGTTCTGGATCTGGGCGCTCACCCTGCGGCTGCTCGGCCGGGTCCCGGACCGGGCGCCGCTGTCCGACTCGCTGCTGGTCCGGATACCGCTGCACCTGCTGCTGGGCGCCGCGCTGTTCGCGGTGCTGCTGTCGCACCCGTTCACCGGCATCGTGCTGTGCATGGGCATGGCCGGCATCATGATCGGCTCGCTGCGGGTCATCGTGCTGCGCGACTGGCTGCTGTGGGCGCTGTCCGCCGCCGTCGTCACCGTCGGCGTGCTGGTCTGGCCGTACTGGAGCGTGCTGGAGCTCAAGCAGTCGGCCGCGCTCGACGACATGCACCGCGGCCTGTACAACCACCCGCTGAACTGGTTCGGCTTCGCGCTGCTGCTCGGCCTGCCCGCGATGGTGGCGCGCTTCCGCCGCAACCGGCTCGACCCGGTGGTGCTGACCTTCGCCCTGATCGGTGCGACCGTCGCCTACGGCTGGTTCAGCGGCCACTACAGCTGGGGCCGCGCCTACCCCGGCGTGATCCTCATGCTCCAGCTGGCCGCCGCCCTGGAGGCCGCCCGGGTGCCGTGGCGGCAGTGGACGCGCAACTACTTCACCGGGATCATGGCGATCTGCCTGGTGTTCGGCATGTGGGTGCAGTCCGGCGTGATGTTCTACCTCGTCCCCAAGAGCCACTTCCCCAAGGGCGTGGTGGAGAACGTCCAGGCCTGGAACCCGTGGCCGGGCTACGCCTGGGCCGGCAAGTACCTCAAGTACGGCGACGTGGTGATGGCCACCGGTGAGCGCCCGCTGGTGCAGCTCCCGGCGTACGGCTACTACACCGTCGAGGCCGGCTACCCGGACCCGGCGATCGACCAGGCCGTGCTCGACCAGCGGAAGAAGGACACCGACGAGTTCTTCGCCAAGAACACGACGAACACCCGCAAGACGGAGCTGCTCCGGCAGTACCACGCCGACTGGGTCATGCTGCTCCCGAAGGACGGCGAGGTGCCCACCGGCCCCGAGTTCCAGGTCGTGACCAAGAGCCCGCAGGGCGAGTACCTGATCAAGGTGTCGAAGCCGTGACGAACGCAGGCCCGGGACACCCGTCCCCCGAGCGACCCCTGCTCCAGGCACCCGTGTTCGCGGACGCCGCTCCGTCCCCCGCCGGGACGGTGCGGCGGGCCGCCGCCCCCGCCCCCGTCAAGCGGCCCCGCCTGTACGTGCTCGACGCCATGCGCCTGGTCGCCGCGCTGACCGTGATGCTCTTCCACTACGTCGGCAAGCCCGCCGGGTGGGAGCAGGTCTGGCGCGGCGCGCCCGACGTGCTGATGCCTGCCCTGCACGGCGTGGCCATCTACGGCTGGATCGGCGTCGAGCTGTTCTTCCTGATCAGCGGCTTCGTCATCTGCATGTCCTGCTGGGGCAAGCGGCCGCAGGACTTCTTCGTCTCCCGGGTGGTCCGGCTCTACCCGGCGTACTGGGTGGCCGTGCTGCTCACCACCGCGGTGGTCACCACCGCCGGCTACGCCTTCACCACCGCGAAGGACCTCACGCCGCGCACGGTCATCGCCAACCTGACGATGATCCAGACGCCGCTCGGCGCACCGTCCGTCGACCCGAGCTACTGGACCCTGTGGGTCGAGATGCTCTTCTACGTGCTCTTCGCGGGCGTCGTCGCGATGGGCCTGACCTACCGCCGGGTGGTCGCCTTCTGCGGCATCTGGACCTTCGTCGCGGCGATCGCGCCGACCGTCGACCTGCCGTTGCTGGACACCCTGACCCAGCCGTCGTACGCGCCGTTCTTCACCGCCGGCGTCACCATGTACCTCATGTACCGGTTCGGCCCGAACCTGCTGCTGTGGGGCATGCTCGGGTTCTCCTGGATGGTCGCCCAGTACCGCCTCAAGGGCACCGTGGACATGTACCAGCAGTGGCTGCCGCAGCACATCTCGTTCACTGTCGCGGCCGCCCTGATGACGCTGTGCTTCCTGCTGGTGCTCGCCGCCTCGCTCGGCTTCTTCAACTGGATCCAGTGGCGCTGGCTGACCGTCGCCGGCGCGCTCACCTACCCCGTGTACCTGCTGCACCAGGAGATCGGCCTGAGCGCCATCCACTGGCTGCGCCGCTCGATGGAGCCGATCCCGACCCTGCTCGTGGTGATGCCGTCGATCCTGGTGCTCGCGTACCTGGTGCACAAGCTGGTCGAGAACCCGCTGTCGAACGCCCTGAAGCGCGGGCTCACCTCGGCCTTCGCGACGGTCACCAAGGTCGACCAGGAGAGCCGCGCCCGGGTCGAGGCGCGGACGCGCAACACCGGTGGGGGATCCCGATGAGCACCGACACGACCCGGGCGCCGCTGGCGCCCGAGGAGCAGGGGGGCGGGGCGACCGGGCTGAACCGCTCGGTGCTGCGCCGGCCGCTGCGGTTCCTGCGGCCGATGGCGCCGGCGCTGCTGGCCTACACCGCCGTGCGGGCCTTCGGCCTGCTGGCGATGTGGCTGCACCCCAAGTCCGGCCTGCCCGGGGTCAGCAACTCCACGCTGACGCGCCTCGCCACCCTGTGGGACGCGCCGTACTACCAGATGATCGCCATCCACGGGTACAGCGACGACCTGGGCATCGACGGCTACGCGAACGGCGTCCCCTACTCGTCGCGGGCGTTCTTCCCGTTCTACCCGATGGCGATCCGCGCGGTGCACGCCGTGCTGCCGATCACCGCCGGGCACGCCGCCCTGCTGGTCGCCTGGTTCTTCTCCCTGGTGGCGGCCGCGGGCATCTTCGCCGTCGTCGCGCACGTCTACCGACCGCGGATCGCGCTGATCGCGGTGGTGCTCTGGGGGGCGCTGCCGCACGGCGCGGTGGAGAGCATGGCCTACTCCGAGCCGGTCTTCACCGCCTGGGCGGCCTGGTCGCTGTACGCGCTGCTGCGCCGGAACTGGATCTGGGCTGGCGCGCTGAGCTGCATGGCCTGCCTGACCCGTCCCAGCGGACTGGCCGTGGCGGCCGCCGTCGGCATCACCGCCGCGGTCGAACTGGTGCAGTTCTGGCGCGGCCGGCGCACCGGCGCCGACCGCCCGGTGGTCTGGCGGGTCCTGCTGGGCACCGCGCTCGCCCCGGCGGGCTGGTTCGGCTACCTCGCGTACGTCGGCTGGCAGCGCGGCACCTGGCGCGGCTACTTCGACGTCCAGCTGGCGTGGGGCACCCACTTCGACTTCGGCCGGGGCACGCTCTCCTGGATGAGCGGCATGATCCTGCACCCGGACAGCAAGGGGACCACCCTCGACCAGGTCGTGATGGTCGGCATCGTGGTCGCCTCGGTGGTGCTGTTCCTGCTGGCCGTCGAACAGCGCCAGCCGCTCCCGCTGCTGGTGTTCGGCGGCATGATGCTGGTGATCGCACTCGGTGACGGCGCCTACTACGCGCCGCGTGCCCGGTTCCTGCTGCCGGCGTTCGTGCTGCTGCTGCCGGTGGCCGCCGGACTGTCGCGAATCCGTTCCCGGGTGTCGCTCTGGGTGCTGCTATCGTCAGCCGTTGTCTGTTCGGGCTTCTACGGCGTGTTCCTGGTGTTCGAGAGCGTCTACTCGCCCTGACCGGCGGCCGATCAGGCCTCTGTGCCCCGACGTTGTCGTCCGCGCACGGTGCTCCTTTCCCGTGCCGGAATCCCTGCTGCGGAAAGAGTCCCTTCGATGTCCTACGACCAGAGCGTGGTGCCGCCGAGGCTGCGCGGGCCCGCTCCCGCCGCAGGTGACGGGGCGGGTCGGCCGCTCCCCGGAACGGCCCCCCGGCCCCGGCTGTACCTGCTCGACCTGCTGCGGCTGCTGGCCGCGCTGGGCGTCGTGCTCTGGCACTACGCGGGCTACCAGGGCTGGCCGAAGGACGTGTGGGGCGGCCGTCCCGCGGACGTGATACCCGTCCTGCACGACATCGGGAAGTACAGCTGGATCGGCGTCGAGCTGTTCTTCCTGATCAGCGGGTTCGTGATCTGCATGTCCTGCTGGGGCAAGACCACCGGCGCGTTCTTCCGCTCCCGGGTGGTCCGGCTGTTCCCGGCCTACTGGTTCGGGGTGCTGCTGACCGGCGCCCTGCTGCTGTACGCCCGTCCGAACTGGATGTGGAACGGCAAGCTGTTCCGGTACTCGGACGTGCTGACCAACCTGACGATGGTCCAGAAGGGCGAGGGCGTCTGGGACGTCGACCCGGTGTACTGGACGCTCTGGATAGAGCTGCGCTTCTACGTGCTGTTCGGCCTGGTGGTCGCGTTCGGGCTGACGTACAAGCGGGTGGTCGCGTTCTGTGCGATGTGGACCTTCGCGTCGGTGCTCACCACCGCCTCCGGACTGCCGTTCCTGGACCTGATCTTCTTCCCCGACTACTCGTCGTTCTTCATCGCGGGCATCGCGATGTACCTGATGTACCGGTACGGGCAGGACCTGCTGCTGTGGGGGATCGTCGGGTTCTCCTGGCTGCTCGCCCAGCACAAGCTGCACAAGATCATGTCGGACTACCAGGCCTTCTCGGGCGACACGCTGTCCTACACCAAGCTGCTGATCCTGATGACCCTGGCGTTCGTCGTGGTCGCGGGCACCGCGCTCGGCTGGTTCCGCTGGGTCAAGTGGCCCTGGCTGACGGTGTTCGGCGCGATGACCTACCCGCTGTACCTGCTGCACCAGGTGCTCGGCTGGTGGTTCCTGGTCCACCTGCAGGGCAAGGTCGGGCCGTACGCCGAGGCCGGGATCGTGATCGGCGGCATGCTGGTCGCCTCGTGGCTGGTGAACCGGTACATAGAGAAGCCCGGATCGAAGCTGCTCAACCGCAGTCTGGAGAAGTCCTTCGAGCGGATGCGCGGCATCGACGCCCGGGAAGCGCTGGCCAAGCGCGAGAAGAAGGCCAGGCTCGCGGCCGAGGAGACGGCCCGCGAGCGGCAGGCCGTCGGCGCCGACTCCTGAACCCCGGGCCCGGCCGGTTCCGTCCGGAACCGGCCGGGCTTGTCGGCGCAGGGCCATAGACTCGAAGGGCCATGACTAGCCTCTTCGATGACCTCCCGCTCCCCGGCTTCGAGCGTCCTGCCGTCGGGTCGAGCCGCCGCCCCGGCGCGGTGCAGCAGCCGCCCCTGACGTCGTGGTCCGACGAGGAGGCGCCGCCCGCGGACGAACCGTACGACGAGCCGCCGTACGACCCCGGGTACGGCGCGGAGGAGGACATCCCGGACGGGCTGTTCGCCACCGACCACGCCGCCGAGTCCGAGCGCGACGCCTGGCACCGCAACGGCGCCGCGCGCACCGTGGTGGACCCGGCGCAGCTGCTGGAGGGCATGAACGACCCGCAGCGCGAGGCGGTGCTGCACCACGGCTCGCCGCTGCTGATCGTGGCCGGCGCGGGCTCCGGCAAGACCCGGGTGCTGACCCACCGGATCGCGTACCTGCTGGCCGCGCGGGGCGTGCAGCCCGGCGAGATCCTGGCGATCACCTTCACCAACAAGGCCGCCGGCGAGATGCGCGAACGCGTGGAGGCGCTGGTCGGCCCGCGCGCCAAGGCGATGTGGGTGTCGACGTTCCACAGCGCGTGCGTCCGGATCCTGCGCCGCGAGGCGAAGCTGCTGGGCATGAGCTCCAGCTTCTCGATCTACGACTCGGCGGACTCGCAGCGCCTGATGGCGCTGGTCTGCCGGGACCTGGACCTCGACCCGAAGCAGTTCCCGCCGAAGTCGTTCACCGCGAAGGTCAGCAACCTCAAGAACGAGCTGATCGACGAGGAGACGTACGCCGACCAGGCCGCGAACCCGATGGAGAAGAAGCTCGCCGAGGCGTACTTCCTCTACCAGCGGCGCCTGCGCGAGGCCAACGCGCTGGACTTCGACGACATCATCATGACCACCGTCAACCTGCTGCAGGCGTTCCCGGACGTCGCCGAGCACTACCGGCGCAGGTTCCGGCACATCCTGGTCGACGAGTACCAGGACACCAACCACGCCCAGTACACGCTGGTGCGGGAGCTGTCCGGCGGCTCGGCCGCGCACGCCCCGCGGATGACCGCGGACGGCGACTTCGTCGACCCGACGGAGGCCAGGCTGGCGCAGATCGCGCCCGCCGAGCTGTGCGTGGTGGGTGACGCCGACCAGTCGATCTACGCCTTCCGCGGCGCGACGATCCGCAACATCCTCGCGTTCGAGGAGGACTACCCGAACGCGACGACGATCCTGCTGGAGCAGAACTACCGCTCCACCCAGACCATCCTGACCGCCGCGAACTCGGTCATCGAACGGAACACCAACCGCCGCAAGAAGAACCTGTGGACGGCCGGCGACCAGGGCGAGCAGGTGGTCGGCTACGTCGCCGACGACGAGCACGGCGAGGCCCAGTTCATCGCCGACGAGATCGACCGGCTCACCGACGCCGGCCACGCCCGCCCCGGCGACGTGGCGATCTTCTACCGCACCAACGCGCAGTCCCGGGTGTTCGAGGAGGTGTTCATCCGGGTCGGCCTGCCGTACAAGGTGGTCGGCGGGGTGCGCTTCTACGAGCGCAAGGAGGTCAAGGACGTCCTCGCGTACCTGCGGGTGCTGTCCAACCCGGAGGACACCGTGCCGCTGCGCCGGATCCTCAACGTGCCCAAGCGCGGCATCGGCGAACGCGCCGAGGCGATGATCGACGCGCTCTCCTCGCGCGAGCGGATCTCCTTCGCGCAGGCGCTGCGCCGGGTCGACGAGGCGTACGGGATGGCGGCGCGCTCCGCCAACGCGGTGAAGAAGTTCAACGACCTGATGGCCGGGCTGCGCCAGGTGGTCGAGTCCGGGGCCGGGCCGGCCGCGGTGCTGGAGGCCGTCCTGGAGGAGACCGGTTACCTGGCCGAACTCCAGTCGTCCACCGACCCGCAGGACGAGACCCGGGTGGAGAACCTCCAGGAGCTCGCGTCCGTGGCGCTGGAGTACGAGAAGGACCCGGGGGAGCGGCCCGAGGGCGACGAGGGCCCGCCGGTCGGCTCGCTGGCGGACTTCCTGGAGCGGGTCGCTCTGGTCGCCGACTCCGACCAGATCCCCGACGACGAGGACGGCGCGGGCGTCATCACGATGATGACCTTGCACACCGCCAAGGGCCTGGAGTTCCCGGTGGTCTTCCTCACCGGCATGGAGGACGGGATCTTCCCGCACATGCGGGCGCTGAACCAGGTCAAGGAACTGGAGGAGGAGCGGCGCCTCGCCTACGTCGGCCTGACCCGGGCCCGGCAGCGGCTCTTCCTGACCAGGTCGGTGCTGCGCAGCGCCTGGGGGCAGCCGTCGTACAACCCGGCGTCCCGGTTCCTGGAGGAGATCCCGGAGAACCTGATCGAGTGGAAGCGCACCGGCGCGGCCGCCGTGCCCGCCTCCCGCTTCTCCTCGTCCTCGTCGTCCTCGTCGTCGGGCGGTCGTGGCAGCGGCGGCGGCAGCGGCTTCTCGGCGAGCGCCTCGCCGAAGGCCGGCTGGGGCAAGTCGGCACGCACCGTGGTCGACCGGGAGGTGGTGGCCCTCGCCGTCGGCGACCGGGTCAGCCACGACAGCTTCGGCCTGGGCACCGTGGTCGCCACCCAGGGCGTCGGCGACAAGGCCCGCGCCACCGTCGACTTCGGCACCGCGGGGCGCAAGGAACTGCTGCTGCGCTACGCCCCGGTCGAGAAGCTCTGACCGACCGGCCCCGGCCTCAGCGGGGGTCGAGGCCGCGTTCCAGCAGCCACGGCACCGGGTCGACGGGCATCTCGCCGTCGGGCCGCACCTCGAAGTGCAGGTGCGGTCCGGTGCTGTTGCCGGTGCTGCCGGACCAGCCGATCACCTCGCCGGCCCGGACCGGGCCGCGCAGGATCCGGTACGCGCGCAGGTGCCCGTACAGGGTGCGGGTGCCGTCGGGCGCGGTGACCGTCGCCAGCCGGCCGTACGCCGGGTGCCACTGGGTGCCGACGGTGCCGTCGGTGACGGCCAGCACCGGGGTGCCGGACGACACCGGGAAGTCGATGCCGGTGTGCCGCGCGGACCAGTGCGCGCCGGGCTCGCCGAACACCGCGCTCAGGCCGGGCCGGGCCACCGGCAGCGAGAAGCGCCGGGCCGACGCGGCCGCCTGCTCCTCCTCGGCCCGCCGGACCGCCGGTTCGGCCGTCGGGCCGGCGGGTTGACGGCTCGTCCGGTCGGCGCGGTCGGGGAGCTCCGGCCGGGCGGCGGCCTGCCGGTCCGGCCCGCCGGGGAGCGGGGCGGCGCTCGGCGGCCGGTGCGGCGGCGGGTGCGCGGAGGCAACGGCGGCCGCGAACACGCCCAGCGCCGCCACCGAGGGCAGCGCGACCGCCCAGCACCGCTGTCCTGGTGGCGCTGCGGGCCCGCGCCCGGCGCTCGGCACGGGCGGCGGCACGGCTGCTGGGGACCACGGCTGTCACCTCGCGGCGGCTCGGGGACGTACGGGAGGACGCGGTCGAGACTGTAGCGGGGTGTCGACAGAGCGGACAAAGAGTGCATTTCAGCAGGCGTGGCGCGACGGCGGCCGGGGTCGGCAGGCGGGGTGGGCTGTGATTTTCCCCTCGTCTTGACCGGCGGGAAAGGACGGCGGCCCCGCCGGGCCGCTACCCTCCCCTCAGATCTGTTAAAAGTGGTTAACACGCCCCCGCGACGAGGTCGGCCGGGTGGTGGACGACGTGGTCCAGGAGGCAGTCATGGTTGTGTCAGGGCCGATCCGAGTAGTGGTCGCCAAGCCCGGTCTCGACGGGCACGACCGGGGCGCCAAGGTCATCGCGCGGGCGCTGCGCGACGCGGGCATGGAGGTCATCTACACCGGCCTGCACCAGACGCCCGAGCAGATCGTCGACACGGCGATCCAGGAGGACGCGGACGGCATCGGCCTGTCCATCCTGTCGGGCGCGCACATGACGCTCTGCGCGAAGGTTATCGAGCTGCTCAAGGAGCGCGACGCGGCCGACATCAAGGTCTTCTGCGGCGGGATCATCCCGGACGCGGACATCGCGGAGCTGAAGTCGCTGGGCGTCGCCGACATCTTCACCCCCGGCACCTCCACCCAGGACGTGGTGAGCTGGGTCGAGGCGAACCTGCGCGCTGCCGGCTGATCGTGCCGCAGCGGCCCCGGGCGACGGACTCGCCCGGGGCCGCTGTGCTGTGCTGTCGGGCCCCCGTTCGCCCCCGTTCGCTACCCGGCGAGTTCGGCGAGCATCGCCTGCCGGAACCGCAGGGTGCCGGCGAGCCGGGTGAAGGTGTCGGACCAGGCGGTGTCGGGGGAGGTGTCGGCGGCCAGCGCCTCGACCGCCGGCGCGGTCTCCGGGGCGAGGGCGCGCTCGGTCATGCCGAGGACGCCGCTGTGGCTCCACGGGTACGAGCCGAGCTCCGCGGCCCGCTTGAGGGCGGCGACCACGGCGGTCGACAGCGGCGGCGTCCACGGGGTGGCGCAGGCGCCGAGCAGCTGGAAGGCGTCGCCGAGGCCGTGGGTCTGCACGAACGCGGCCGTCCAGGCGGCGCGTTCGGCGGGCGACAGGACGGCGAGCAGCTTCGCGGGCGCGCCCGGGGTGCGGCTCTCCCGGCCGGGCCGGGGCGGGGCGCCGAGCAGCGCCCGCGCCCAGTCGGCGTTCTGCTGGCGGACGGCGGCGCGGGCCCACGCCTCGCGCAGGTCCTCGGCCCACTCCGCGCCGCCGTCGCCGTCCGCGTCCACGGTGGGCACGGCGAGCAGCCGGTCCGGGGTCAGCCCGGTGTCGGCGGTCCACAGCGCGAGCGGGGCGGCGGCCGCGACCTCGCCGAACCACCAGGCCCGTTCGCCGCGCCCGGTGGGCGACTTGACGGGTATGCCGTCGCGCTGCATGGCGGCGTCGCAGGCGTCCGGCGGGGTGATGTGCAGCCGGCCGGCCGCGAACCGGACCGCCGCGCGGGCGCGGTCGGCCATCCGGGCGGCGAGCGCCGAGCCGGGCAGCGTGGAGAGCAGTTCGGCGGCGGTGGCGCGGACGTTCTTGGAACGGTCGCCGAGCGCGGCCTCCAGGAACTCCTCGTCGGCGCCGGACAGTCCGTCCTGCAGCGCGTCGAGGAACAGCACCCGGTCCTCGGCCCGCTCGGTCGGCCAGGTGGAGGCGAGCAGGGCCAGGCCGGCCGCCGGGTCGGTCCGGCGCAGCCGGGTCAGGTGGGTGACGCGTTCGGCGAACAGGCCTTCCTGCCAGAGGAGTTCACCGGGCCGGTCGAGGTCGTCGTGGTCGGCGGCGGTCCGGGTGACGTACCGCCAGTCGGGGTTCTGCGGGGCCAGCCAGCGGCCGAGCGGGCCGGCCAGGGTGACGGCGTCGCCGCGCAGCTCGGAACGGGCCCGGGCGGTGTCCAGCAGCGCCGGGACGAGCGCGGGCGGCGTTCGGTAGCCGCGCGCGCGGGCCGCGGCCAGCCACTGCGGGAGCAGCTCGGCCAGGTTGGCGGTGGAGCCGTGTCCGCCGCGGGTGCCGAGCAGTACGGCGAGCCGGCGGGCGGCGGGTTCGGGCAGTGCCGGGCGGGTGTCGTCCGGGGCGGGCGCGGGGGCGTCCACGGCGGGCGCGGGCAGCGCGCCGGCCCGGCGGCGGACCGCGGCGAGGGCGGCCAGGTCGAGCAGCGCGGTGGCCGGGTCGGTGCGGTCCACGGACTCGGCGAGCGGCGTGCCGGGTTCGGGCAGCGGGCGGCGGTCGGTGCCGAGCAGGGCCGCACCCTGCAGGTCGGCCCACTGGTCGCCGGCGAGGGCGGCGGCGGTCATGCGCGGCCCCCGATCGGGCGGGCGTCGGTGCGGTGGCGCCGGCCCCAGCCGCTGGCGGTGGCGGCGCGGCGGGCGGCGTGGTGCAGGCAGATGCGTCGGACGGCGGCGCGCTGGCGGGTGCGGATGCAGGACATGTGGTTCCTCCGGTTGACGGGCCGTCGGGAGACGCCGGGGAGCGCCGAAGGGCCGGTCGGTCGGGTGTGGTGGCTTGTTTCGGGCATGCCGAGGCCGTGACGTGGCGTCAGGCGTGCGGGTGGAGGTTGTCGGTCAGCCGAGGCCGACGGGGCGGTGCTCGGCGTCCCAGGCGGTGACGGGCGTGAAGCCGGCGTGGCCGCACTCGCCGAACAGCGTGACGGGGTGGCCGGCGGAGACCGCGGCGAGACGCCACAGCGCGGCGTCGGCGAGCGCGCCGCGGCGCACCGGAAGGGTGTGCCGGCCGTCGGTGAGCTGCCAGCCGTCCGGGGTGAGGACGGGGACGACGTCGGTGAGGACGGCCGGCCAGCTGTCCAGCCAGGGGTCCTCGGCGACGGCGTCGCCGTACGCGGCCAGCGCCTCCGCCGGGGAGAATCCGGCGGGCACGGTCGCCGGGGCCGGCTCGGGGTCGCCGTACCGGGTGCCGAGGACGGCGCGCAGCGGGCGGGCGCCCGGGTGGAAGGCGACGTCGGCCTCCAGCAGCCGACCGGTGGGCAGTGCCAGGTCAGGGGCCTGGCCGGGGCGGCCGAAGGCCAGCAGCAGGGCGTCACGGCCGGTCTTCGCGCCGCGCAGCCACACCCGGCGGGTGGTGAGCCGCTCGTCGGCGGTGTCCCGGCTGCCGAGGACCTGCCAGCGGTCGCGGACGGTCGGGCCGGCGAGCAGTTCGGCGGTGTCTGTGGTGAAGCCGACCCGGGTGCGGACGGTCGCGGCGAGCGCCTCCGGCAGGGCGTCGATCCGGCCGTACGCGCCGGCCAGCAGGTGCAGCATCGCGTACTCCTCCAGCAGACCGTCCTGCGGGGTGTCGGCCAGCGCCCGGACCCGGCCGGCCAGGCCCGGGGCCTGGGCGTCGACCATGCGGGCCGCGACCTCGTCCCAGGCGCCCGCGGGCGGCGGATCGGCGAGGCCCCGGCGGATGCCGTCGGCCAGCCGCAGCCGCAGGTCGAGCGCGCCCGCGGCGACCCGTGCGGAACGCTTGGCGGCCCGCTTGCGGGCGGCCTCCGGATCCGCGTCGGCGGCCTTCGCCTGCTGCTTGGCGGCCTTGTCGGCGGCGGCCTGACTGCGGCCGTTCAGCCACTCCGACACCCAGTCGGGCGCCTCGGCGGCCGCGGTGACGGCCTCCGGTCCGGACGCCCACAGCAGCAGCAGGCCCAGGGCGTGCTTGCACGGGAACTTCCGGCTCGGGCAACTGCACTTGTAGGCGGGGGTGCCGAGCTCCACCGCCGTCCGGTACGGCGTGCTGCCGCTGCCCTTGCACAGGCCCCACAGCGCGCCCTGACCGGTGCCGGCGCCACTCCACGGTGCGGGCCCGGAGAGCTTGCCCGCGGCTTTCTGGGACGCCGGGTCGGGGGCCAGGGAAAGGACGTGTTCGGTGCTCCAGCGTTCCTCCATGCCCACGACGTTAGGCGGCACCACTGACAGTTGAGGGACGGTCAGGCCGGGGCCGGCGGACAGCCCGAGCCGACCCGCTCGACGAGATCCGCGCGCAGCGCCGCGAGCTCGGCGGTGCGGACGTCGATCAGGGCGATCTTCTCCCGCAGCAGCGCCGACAGCCGCTCGGCGGCGTCCGGTGCGCCGTCCGGTTCCGCGCCGGTGCGGGCGATCTCGGCGAGCGAGAAGCCGAGCGCCTGCGCGGTGCGGACGTACCGCAGCCAGGGCACCGCCTCCGGCGGGAAGTCGCGGTAGCCGTTCGGCGGCCGGCGGGCCGTCAGCAGTCCGGTGCGCTCGTGGAACCGGACGGCGTCGCGGCTCAGCCCGGCCCGCTCGGCGCTGGTACGACCTGGTCGTCACCGCCCCGTTCGCCACCCCCTGGACGTTCGGCCTCGCCCACCACGCACTGTCCGCCGCCGGACGGGTCCTCGGAGCGGGTGAACTCCCCCCGCCCGAACCGGTGCTGACCCTGTTCGCCAGCCTGATGGGCTCCCTGGTCGTGGTGTGGGCCCTCCTTCGCCTCCTCCGCCCCCTCCCGGTGCACGGCCGCTACGACAGCGCCGCCCGCCTCCTGTTCGCCGGCTGGCAGGCCTGGGCGCTGGCGCACGGCGCGACCGGCCTGCTGTGGGGCTTCCTGGCCGTCGAGGTGGCCTTCGGCGCGGCCCAGCTGTGGCCGCTCGTCGCCGACCGGACGGCTGCGGCACGGGGCCGGCGGAATTGTCGGTGGCGGGGTGCAGAGTAGGTCTCGCACGGGGCGAACGGGAGTTCATTCTCCCAGGTCAGCGCCGTGCCATTCCCTCTTCGCGCCATTTCTGCGCAGTGTTCTGACGTCCCGTGAGATCGGAGCAGTCGATGACCACCGAGACGACCAGCGAGGTCCTGCGGCAGCACGCCGAGGACGCGTTCGGCGAGGAGTTGGCCGCCCTTGCCCGGAATGACGACCGGGTGCGGCCGGAGCGTTGGCGGCTGTCGCCGTGGGCGGTCGCCACGTACCTGTTGGGCGGGGAGCTCGCCGACGGGACGGTGATCACGCCCAAGTACATCGGGCCGCGCCGGGTGATCGAGGTCGCCGTCACGACGCTGGCCACCGACCGGGCGCTGCTGCTGCTCGGTGTGCCCGGCACCGCCAAGACCTGGGTTTCCGAGCACCTGGCCGCCGCGATCTCGGGCGACTCCACGCTGCTCGTCCAGGGCACCGCGGGCACCCCGGAGGAGGCGGTCCGCTACGGGTGGAACTACGCGCAGCTGCTCGCCCACGGGCCCAGCGAGGACGCCCTGGTGCCGTCCCCGCTGATGCGGGCCATGCGGGACGGGCAGATCGCCCGCGTCGAGGAGCTCACCCGCATCCCCGCCGACGTGCAGGACAGCCTGATCACCATCCTGTCGGAGAAGACCCTGCCGGTGCCGGAACTCGGCACCGAGGTGCAGGCGGTGCGCGGCTTCAACGTGATCGCCACCGCCAACGACCGCGACCGCGGCGTCAACGAGCTCTCCTCCGCGCTGCGCCGCCGGTTCAACACCGTGGTGCTGCCGCTGCCCGCCACCCTCGACGAGGAGGTGGAGATCGTCACCCGCCGGGTCGGCCAGCTCGGCCGCTCCCTCGACCTGCCCGAACTGCCGGGCGGCGCCGAGGAGATCCGCCGGGTGGTCACCGTCTTCCGCGAGCTGCGGGCCGGCCTGACCGCCGACGGCCGCACCAAGGTGAAGACCCCCAGCGGCACGCTGTCCACCGCCGAGGCGATCTCGGTGGTCACCAACGGCCTCGCGCTGGCCACCCACTTCGGCGACGGCGTGCTGCGGGCCGGCGACGTCGCGGACGGCATCGTCGGCGCCGTGGTCCGCGACCCGGTCGCCGACCGGCAGGTGTGGCGCGAGTACGTGGAGGGCGTGGTCCGCGACCGCGACGGCTGGAAGGACTTCTACCGGGCCGCCCGGGAGGTCTCCGCGTGAGTGCCCAGGTGACGCTGCTCGGGGTGCGCCACCACGGCCCCGGCTCGGCCCGCGCGGTCGCCGCCGCGCTGGCCGCCCTGCAGCCCGACGCGGTGCTGATCGAGGGACCCCCGGAGGCCGACGACCTGACCGCGCTGGCCGCCGAGAAGGACATGGTCCCGCCGGTCGCCCTGCTCGCCCACGTCAGCGACGACCCGGCGCGGGCCGCGTTCTGGCCGTACGCCGAGTTCTCCCCCGAGTGGGTGGCGCTGCGGCACGCCGCGGACGCCGGGGTGCCGGTCCGGTTCATCGACCTGCCCGCCGGGCAGAGTCTCGCGCTCCCACCGCGCGGCGCCGATCCGGATGCGACATTCCCGGCCGACGGCGCGTCAGAAGAGGGGGAGCAGGCCCCGGGAGTGCCGGGGGGCACTTCCGGGCCCGCCCCCGTCGACCCGATCGCCGAACTCGCCGCCGCCGCCGGACATCCCGATCCGGAGGCCTGGTGGGAGGACGTGATCGAGCACCGCACCCCCGGCGCCGAGGCGCTCGAACCGTTCGCGGCCCTCGCCGAGGCGATGGCCGCGCTGCGCGAGCACCACCCCGTCGAGCGGCGCGACGAGATCCGCGAGGCCGCCATGCGGCAGCAGATCCGGGCCGCCCGCCGGGCCGGGCACCAGCGGATCGCCGTGGTCTGCGGCGCCTGGCACGTCCCCGCGCTGGCCGTCATGCCGACCGTCGCGCACGACCGGGCGCTGCTCGCCGAACTCCCCAAGAAGCTGAAGACCGAACTCACCTGGGTGCCGTGGACGCACCGGCGGCTGTCCCAGCACACCGGCTACGGCGCCGGCATCGACTCGCCCGGCTGGTACCACCACCTGTACACCACGCCCGAGCAGCCGATCGCCCGCTGGATGACCAAGGTCGCCGAGCTGCTGCGCGCCGAGGACCACCCGGTCTCCTCCGCGCACGTCATCGAGGCGATCCGGCTGGCCGACACCCTCGCCGCGATGCGCGGCCGCCCGCTGCCCGGCCTCACCGAGACCCTGGACGCGGTCCGCGCCGTCATGTGCGACGGCTCCGACCTGGCCCTCGCCCTGGTCCACGACCGGCTGGTGGTCGGCGACGCGCTCGGCGAGGTCCCCGAGGACGCGCCCGCGGTGCCGCTGCAGCGCGACCTGACGCGCCTTCAGCGCGCCCTGCGGCTCAAGCCCGAGGCGACCGGCCGCGAACTCGTCCTCGACCTGCGCAAGGACCTCGACGCCGAGCGCTCCCGTCTGCTGCACCGGCTGCGGCTGCTCGGCCTGCACTGGGGCCGGCCGGTCCGCGACAGCGTGCAGTCCACCGGCACCTTCCGGGAGACCTGGCAGCTCGTCTGGGAACCCGAGTACGCCGTCCGGCTGGTCGAGGCCGGCCAGTGGGGCACCACCGTGCTGGGCGCCGCCACCGGCAAGGCGGTCGCCGACGCGGCCGGCGCCGAGCTCACCGCGCTCACCGAACTCGCCGAGCACTGCCTGCTGGCCGCGCTCCCCGACGCCCTGCCCGAGGTGATGCGGCGGCTCGCCGACCGCGCCGCGCTCGACACCGACGCCGGACACCTCGCCACCGCACTGCCCGCCCTGGTCCGCACCCTGCGCTACGGCGACGTCCGCGCCACCGACACCAGCGCCCTCACCGCCGTCGCGCTCGGCCTCGCCGAACGGCTCTGCGTCGCCCTGCCCGCGGCCTGCACCGGCCTCGACGCGGACGGCGCGAGTGCCCGCCGCACCGAGATCGACGCCGTCCACCAGGCGATCGCCCTGCTCTCCGACACCGCCATCGGTGAACGGTGGGCCGGCACCCTCACCGCGCTCGCCGCCCGCGAACCGCACGGCGGACCGGCCACCGGCGTCCCCGGACTGCTCCGCGGCCGCGCCGTCCGACTGCTGCTCGACGACGGCCGGATCGACACCGCGGAGGCCGGCCGGCGGCTCGGCCTGGTCCTCTCGATCGCCTCCGGTCCGCTGGACGCCGCCGGCTGGGTCGAGGGCCTGGTCTCCGGCGGCGGCGCGATGCTCCTGCACGACCCGGCCCTGCTCGGCCTGCTCGACACCTGGCTGTGCGGCGTCCCCGCCGAGACCTTCACCGACCTGCTGCCGATCCTGCGCCGCACCTTCTCCTCCCTGGAGACGGGCGTCCGCCACACCATCGGCTCCCGGGTCGCCGCCGGACCGCTGAGCACCTCCGTGGTGGACAGCGGCCCCGACATCGAGCTGGACGCGGAGCGCGCGGACGCGACGACGCCCGTGCTGGCGCTGCTCCTGGGCGTGCAGCAAGCGGTCATCCCGCGCCAGGCGGACCGGCGCGCGACCTGACGTGTCGTGGGCGGGGGATGCGATCAGTGGTGGGCCCGCTGTGCCGGGCGGCCCGCAGGGCGCGGGTGCTGCAGTGCCCCGATCGTGCCCTCTGCTCCTTCCGCTCCGCGCAGTTCTCCCCAGCCCTGACGGGGCGTGCGATGTCGTAGGCGGGCGGCAGGATCGGTGGTGTTCCGGCTGCGCCGGGCGGCCCGCAGGGCGCGGTCGCCGCCCTGCCCCGATCGTGCCCTCCGTCCCTTCCGCTTGGCGCAGTTCTCCCCCAGCCCCGGCGGGCCGGGAGGTGCCCCCACGCGCCCCTGACGGGGCGCAGCTCGGGCGGCCTGCGGGGGTCCGGCCTGTTCCCTTGTTTCTTCCGCTTCGCGCAGCTTTCCCTGCGGGTGAGGAGTGAGTTCAGATGACTGTCCGTCAGGATGATGAGCGGATGCGGCGGTGGCGGCTCGTCCTGGGAGCCGAGGGGGACGGGACCGGGGTGCGGCTGTCGCGGCGGGATGCGGGGATGGACGGGGCGCTCGGGGCGCTGTACCGGGAGGACGGGAAGCGGTCGGCGGGGCTCGGGGGGTCCGCGCCGCAGGTGGCACGGTGGTTGGGGGACATCCGGGAGTACTTCCCGACCAGCGTGGTGCAGCTGATGCAGCAGGACGCGATCTCCCGGCTGGGGCTGGACCGGCTGCTGCTGGAGCCGGAGATGCTGGCCGCGGTGGAGCCGGACGTGCACCTGGTGGGGACGCTGCTGTCGTTGAAGCACGCGCTGCCGGAGACCACCCGGGAGTCGGCCCGCATGGTGGTCGGCAAGGTGGTCGCGGAGCTGGAGCGCCGGCTGGCCGACAAGACCCGTTCGACGCTGGGCGGGGCGCTGGACCGCAGCGCCAAGGTGAACCGGCCCAAGCACCGGGACATCGACTGGGACCGGACCATCCGGGCCAACCTGTCGAAGTACCTGCCGGAGTACCGGACGGTGGTGCCGGAGCGGCTGGTCGGCTACGCGCGGGCGCAGCGGGCGGTGAAGAAGGACGTGATCCTGTGCATCGACCAGTCGGGGTCGATGGCGCCGTCGGTGGTGCACTCGGCCGTGTTCGGCGCGGTGCTGGCGTCGATGCACAGCCTGGACACCCGGCTGGTGGTGTTCGACACCTCGGTGGTGGACCTGACCGAGCAGCTGAGCGACCCGGTGGACGTGCTGTTCGCGACCCAGTTGGGCGGCGGCACCGACATCAACCGGGCGTTGGCGTACTGCCAGTCGAAGATCACCCGCCCGTCGGAGACGATCGTGGTGCTGATCAGCGACCTGTACGAGGGCGGCATCCGGGACGAGATGCTGAAGCGGGTGGCGTCGATGAAGGCGTCGGGGGTGCAGTTCATCGCGCTGCTGGCGTTGTCCGACGAGGGCGCGCCGGCGTACGACCACGCGCACGCGCAGGCGCTGGCCGCGTTGGGGGCTCCGGCATTCGCCTGCACCCCGGACGCGTTCCCGGACATCATGGCGGCCGCGATCGAGAAGCGTCCGCTGCCGATGCCGAACCGGCAGTGACCGGTCAATGGCGGCTGACACCACCCGTCCGGGTGATCGTGTGGTGCGGTGGACCGTCGTGCGCCGCGGGGTCGCGGGAGGCCGTCGACACGCCGGACCAGGTCCGCTGTGACGGTTCTCACGAAGGTCGAGCCGGTCCCGGGCGAAACCTGCCCGCCGTCCGGGGATAACCTGCCATGCGGACGTGACGCGCGTGTTGATCCACGATGCGCCCGGCGCCTGGGTGGGCCGCAAGGCCGTACATCTGCGTACCCGCCCAGCGCCGACGACCCGCAGCGAAGATCCTGCCGTGGCACGCTCGTAGAGACACATTCCGCGACCACGAACAAGGACAAACACGTGGACCTGTTCGAGTACCAGGCGAGGGACCTCTTCGCCAAGCACGGTGTACCCGTGCTTGACGGCGATGTCATCGAGACCGCCGCAGACGCTGCCGCCATCGCGGAGCGCTTCGGCGGCCGAGCCGTCGTCAAGGCTCAGGTGAAGGTGGGTGGCCGAGGCAAGGCCGGTGGCGTGAAGCTCGCGTCCGACCCGCAGGACGCCGTGGCCAAGGCCGAGGCGATCCTCGGTATGGACATCAAGGGCCACACCGTCCACAAGGTGATGCTGGCGCAGACCGCGGACATCAAGGAGGAGTACTACGTCTCCTTCCTGCTCGACCGCACCAACCGCACCTTCCTGGCCATGGCCAGCGTCGAGGGCGGCGTGGAGATCGAGGTCGTGGCCGAGGAGAACCCGGACGCGCTCGCCAAGATCCCGGTGGACGCCAACGAGGGCGTGACCCCGGAGAAGGCCGCCGAGATCGTCGCCGCCGCGAAGTTCCCGGCCGAGATCGCCGACCAGGTCGCCGACGTCCTGCAGAAGCTCTGGGTCGTCTTCGTCAAGGAGGACGCCCTCCTGGTCGAGGTCAACCCGCTGATCAAGTCCGGCGACGGCAAGATCATCGCGCTGGACGGCAAGGTCTCCCTCGACGAGAACGCCGAGTTCCGCCAGCCGGAGCACGAGGCGCTCGAGGACAAGGCCGCCGCCAACCCGCTGGAGGCCGCGGCCAAGGCGAAGGGCCTGAACTACGTCAAGCTCGACGGCCAGGTCGGCATCATCGGCAACGGCGCGGGCCTCGTCATGAGCACCCTGGACGTCGTCGCGTACGCCGGTGAGAACCACGGCGGCGTGAAGCCGGCCAACTTCCTCGACATCGGCGGCGGCGCGTCCGCCGAGGTGATGGCGAACGGCCTGGAGATCATCCTGGGCGACACCGACGTCAAGTCGGTCTTCGTCAACGTCTTCGGCGGCATCACCGCGTGCGACGCGGTCGCCAACGGCATCGTGCAGGCCCTCGCGCTCCTGGAGAGCAAGGGCGAGGCCGTCACCAAGCCGCTGGTCGTCCGTCTGGACGGCAACAACGCCGAGCTGGGTCGTCAGATCCTGACCGACGCCAACCACCCGCTGGTGCAGCAGGTGGACACCATGGACGGCGCCGCCGACCGCGCCGCCGAGCTGGCCAACAAGTAAGGAAGGGGACTTAACACCATGGCTATCTTCCTTACCAAGGACAGCAAGGTCATCGTCCAGGGCATGACCGGCTCCGAGGGCATGAAGCACACCCGCCGCATGCTCGCCTCCGGCACCCAGATCGTCGGCGGCGTGAACCCGCGCAAGGCCGGCACCACCGTGGACGTGGACGGCACCGAGGTCCCGGTGTTCGGCACCGTGGTCGAGGCGATGGAGAAGACCGGTGCCGACGTCACCGTCATCTTCGTCCCGCCGGCGTTCACCAAGTCCGCCGTGGTCGAGGCGATCGACGCCGAGATCGGCCTCGCCGTGGTCATCACCGAGGGCGTTCCGGTGCACGACACCGCCGCGTTCTGGGCCCACGCCGGCGCCAAGGGCAACAAGACCCGCATCATCGGCCCGAACTGCCCCGGCCTGATCAGCCCCGGACAGTCCAACGCGGGCATCATCCCGGCCAACATCACCGGCCCGGGCAAGATCGGTCTGGTGTCGAAGTCCGGCACCCTGACCTACCAGCTCATGTACGAGCTGCGCGACCTCGGCTTCTCCTCCGCGGTGGGCATCGGCGGTGACCCGGTCATCGGCACCACTCACATCGACGCCCTCAAGGCGTTCCAGGAGGACCCGGAGACCGAGCTGATCGTGATGATCGGCGAGATCGGCGGCGACGCCGAGGAGCGTGCCGCGGCCTACATCGCCGAGCACGTCACCAAGCCGGTCGTCGGCTACGTCGCGGGCTTCACCGCGCCCGAGGGCAAGACCATGGGCCACGCCGGCGCCATCGTCTCCGGCTCCTCCGGCACCGCCCAGGCGAAGAAGGAGGCCCTGGAGGCCGCCGGTGTCAAGGTCGGCAAGACGCCGTCCGAGACCGCCCGCCTGGCCCGCGAGCTGATCGCCGCCGCCAAGTAAGGCGACACCGCTTCAGCGGCACCGCTTCGGCGACACCGCTTCGGCACGAAGGCGCCGTCCACCGAGAGGTGGGCGGCGCCTTCGGCGTTCGCCGGGCCGGATCAGACCCGGCCCGGGCGGCACCGGGTGAACGGGACGCAGTCCTTGGCCAGCGGCGGCGGCAGCGGGCGGTGCGCCGTCAGGGGGAGCAGCAGCGGGCGGTGCGCCGTGAACGGGCCGGGCGGCAGGGCGTCGGCGCTGCCCGGGTCGTCGGTGTCGTCGGGCCGGTCGTCGGACGGCTCCACCGACGGCAGCACCCGGGCCGGCGGGCCGACCAGGCGCGCCGGTACGCCCGGCGCCGGGCCGCACCACGGCGTGCGCAGGCCCGGGGCGCCGGCCGGTGCCGCCGGACCCGCGCTGCCGGAGCCCGCCGCCGTGCAGGCCGTCGCGTCCGGCAGGTCCGGACGCAGCAGATCGGCCGGTCCCACCCCGAGCAGGGTGGTCGCCACGGCGATGCCCACCGCCACCGTCAGCGCCGCCGCCGCGCCCGTCAGCAGGCCGGTGCGCAGCCGGCTGTCCGCGACCAGCAGGGCCGGGGAGGGCAGCCGGGGGCCCGGGCAGCCGTGCACCGCCGCGCTGTGCAGCAGTTCGCCGAGCCGCTCCACGAACTCCGGATCGTCCGGGTCGGGGCCGACCAGCGCCGGGACCTCCCGGGCCAGCGACGCCCGCGCCGAACGCACCCGGGCCTCCGCCGCAGCCGTGCTCGACTCCACCTCCAGCGCCAGCCGCTCCACCGACAGTCCCAGCGTGTCGTGCAGCACCAGCGCCCGGCGGCGCGGCCGGGACAGCCGCTGCAGGGCCTTCAGCAGCGCCCGGTCCCGGGGCGTCAGCCGGGTCGGCGGCTCCGGGACGACCGGCTCGGCGACCTTGATCCGACGCCGCGCCCGCAGCACCCGGGCCCGGCGCGGCCCGCCCCGGTGCCACGGCGACAGCGCCAGGTCGAACGCCTCCGACCGCACCCACCCCTCCGGGTCCGCCCCCGCCGACACCTCCTCCCAGCGCCGACCGGCCGCCCCCAGCGCGAGGTGCACGCAGTGCACGGCACGGTGCCGGTGGCCGGTCAGCAGGAAGGTCTGCTGCACCAGCCGGGTGTGCACCAGCGCGGCGAAGTCGGCGAACCCGGCGGGAGCGCCGACCGGGCCGTCGGGAGCCGGGCTCTGCCCCGCGGGCCCGGGCTTCGGGCGGCGGGCGGGGTCGGGCGCGGTCGTCGGCACCGGTGCGGGCGAATCCGCGACGGCGGGGGTGTCGGGCGTCGGCGTCGGCACCGGTGCGGGCGAATCCGCGACGGCGGGGGTGTCGGGCGTCGCGCTGACACCCGTCGTCGATCCGGGTGAACTTCCGGCGCGCCTGCGTTTCTGCCGTCGGGGCGAGTCGGGCGGGGGCGAACCGGGCGGGGGCGAGGCGTCGCCAGGGGCGTCCGTCACGGACTCGGCCCTGGGAACCGTCTCCGCCGCGGCCGGTGCCGCCGGGGCGGCGGTGAGGGCGGCGGCCTCCGCGAGGGTGCGGGCGCCGAGTTTGCGGGCGGCGCGGTTGAGGTGGGCGCGGGCGGCACCGGGGGAGACGCCGAGGTCGCGGGCCAGGGCGCGCAGGTCGTCGCCGGCGGCGAACCGGGCCAGCGCCTGGGCCTCGCGCGGGGACAGCCGGCGCACCAGGTGCGCGGCGTCCTTGCGAGTGCGGGGCGAGTCTCCGGTGGTGCGCCCGGGCCCGGCGGTCGAAGGTGAAGTCACCGCACTCCTCCGCTGCGAATCCGTCCCGTCGATAGGCACATGTACTGATAATCCGGGACACGGCGAAGGTTTGCGCGATGACACCCCGTAACGCGCGGCCTTGGCAGCATGTGGCCCATGACGCAGCTGATGGGCCGTCCGATCCTCGGCCTGCCGAGCGAACTCGACAGTCGTTCCCCCCTCGCCGATCTGCTCGCCGGAGTCCGCACCGCGCTGCTCACCCTGTCGGTGGTCGCCGTCCCGGTGTTCGGCCTGTGGGTGCTGGCCCCCTACGGCGACGACTCGGCGCAGGGTGCGGCCAGGACGGCGTTCGGACTCTGGCTGCTCGGCCACGGCGCACCGCTCGGCCGGGGCCCCGAGGCCGTGCCGGTGACAGTCACCCCGCTGCTGCTCACGATCGTCGTCTCGGTGCTGGTGGTCCGCGCCGGGCGACGAGTGGCCCGGCGCGCCCGGGGGCGCGGATTCGTCCGCTGGCGCTCCCCGCTGGCCATGTACGCCGGATATCAGCTGGTCGCAGCCGTCGCGGTCGCCCAGTGCGGCGACCCGGAGGCCGCGCTGCGCTCCCGACCGGTACTGGACCTGCTGGCCGTCGCGGCCCTGACAGCCGCCACGTTCGGTTACGGGCTCTGGGCCGGACTCGGCCGGCCCGGCGGGCTGCCGCGGCCGCCACTGCCCCCCGCGATCTGGCCGGCCGACGGCGCCGAGACCGCCGCGCTGCGAGCCCTGGCCGGGTGGGCGGCGGCGCTCACGGCCGGCGGCGGCGCGGTGTTCGCGACGGCGATGCTGCTCGGCTCGGCCGGACAGAGCGCGCAACGCCTCGGCGGCGACACCGCCGGGTGGCTCGGAATGCTGCTGGCCTGCCTGGCCCTCGTACCCAACGCACTGCTCTGGGCGGCGGGCTACGCGCTCGGCCCCGGCTTCACCGTCGGCGCCGGCAGCCACGCCGGACCGTTCGGCACCCGGCTCGGCGCCGTCCCCGACTTCCCGCTGCTCGCCGTCCTGCCCGACCGCCGCGGCCCGGACTGGCACCTGCTGGCCTGCGCGGTCCCCGCCGCCGCCGCGATCGTCGCCGCGCTGCTGCTGGGCCGCGCCGCCACCCGCTGGAGCGCACCGCAGACCGCCGGCGTCGCCACCGTCACGGCCCTCGCGGCCGCTCCGCTCGGACTCCTGGCCGGCTGGTCCTGCGGAGGCGCGCTCGGCGCCCGACGCATGGCCGAACTCGGCCCGGTGCCCTGGCAGTTCGGCCTGTCCCAGAGCGCCTGGCTGCTGGCCGTCTCCCTCCCGGCCACCCTGCTCGCCCGCTGGTGCCACACCTACGGCGGACCCGGCCCGGCGGTACGCGCCCGCGCCGGCGCCTACCGGCTGGTGCGCCGCCTGGCGCCATAGCTCCCCGCCCGCCCACCCACCCGTGACCCCGCCGCCGACATGGACCCCGGCCATTCCGCTGCGCGGGGCTGGGAGTGGGAGAGGGGCTGTCCGCTGCGCGGGGCTGGGAGTGGGAGAGGGGCTGTCCGCTGCGCGGGGCTGGGCTGGGCTGGGGCTGGGGATGGGAGAGGGGTGGGGCAGTTCGCTGTGCGGGGCTGGGGTGGGAGGGGAGTGGGTGGACCCCGGACACTCCGCTGCGCGGGGTCCGGCGGAGTGAGTGAAACCCTGGGTAGTTCGCTGCGCAGGGCTCGGTGGGACAGGAGTGGGCGAAGCCTGGGCAGGCCGCCGGGCCGGCATGGAGGCAGGAGAGGAACGGGCGCAGCCGGGGCGTTCCGCTGCATGGGGGCTGGTGTGGGAGGGGGTGGGTAGCCCCTGGAGCATCCCGCTGTGCGGGCCCCTCACCCGCGCAGCGGAATGCCCCGGCTGCGCCTACTCGCGTCCTGCCGAGCCCCGTGCAGCGGGCAGTCACGCGTCCGCCCATTCCTGTCCTGCCGAGCTCCGCGCAGCGGACAGTCCCTCGACCGCCCATTCCTGTCCTGCCGAGCTCCGTGCAGCGGGCAGTCACGCCTCCGCCCACTCGCGTCCTGCCGAGCTCCGCGCAGCGGGATGGCGGTGGGGTCACGGGTGGGTGGGTGGGTGGGCGCAGGGGTCAGGCGTCGTGGCGGCGCAGGGCGTATTGGCCCGCCGCCGCGGCGATCGCCGTCCACAGGGTCATCAGCAGCAGTCCGGTGCCGTGGCCGTAGTGGACGTCGGGGGCGTCGTGGAGGCGGGTCGCGTAGAGGCCGGCGCGGTCGGGGAGGAATTGGGCGATCTCGCGGACGCCGGGGATCGCGGTCAGGGCGGTGGTGCCGAGGAAGATCAGGGGGGAGAGCAGGCCGAGTGCGGCGGTCTGGTTGCGCAGCACGGTGGTCAGTGCGAGGCACAGGACCAGGAGGAGTGGGTGGTAGAGCACTCCGGCGGCGAGTGCCCGCCAGGTGCCGGGGGCGGTCAGGTCGAGGCCCACGGTGGCGGCGGTGGCGGCGAGTTGGCCGGCCACGGTGAGGAGCCCGACGGCGAGGCCGAGGGCTGCGCCGAGCAGGAGCTTGCCGCGGTAGAAGCGGGTCCGGTCGGGGACGGCGGCCAGTGAGCCGGCGAGGGTGCCGGAGGCGTACTCCTGGCCGATCAGCAGGATGCCCAGGCAGACCACCGCGACCTGGCCGAAGTTGAGGCCGAAGTAGAGGCCTTCCATGGGGTCCTCGGTGAGGGAGGTGTCGGTGCGGCCGTAGGTGAACTGGACGGCGGCGGTGATGCCGGCGCTCAGTGCGACGGCCACCAGGGGGGTCGTCCACAGCGAGCGCAGGGTGGTGAACTTCGTCCATTCGGCGCGCAGCGGGTAGGTGCTCATGCCGTCACCGCCCGGTACTCGACGGTGTCCGCGGTCATCCGCATGAAGGCTTCCTCCAGTGAGTCGTGGGTGACGGACAGTTCGACCAGCGCGACCCGGCGGGACGCGGCCAGTGCGCCGAGCTCGCCCGGGTCGGCGTCCGGCACGTCGTAGCCGCCGTCGCCGAGCGGCACCGCCGCGGGGTGGGTCTCGGCGAGCAGGGCGGCCAGCGCGGCGGGGTCGACGGCCCGGACCCGGGTCCGGCGGCGGCCGTGCTCGGTGAGGAACGCGGCGGTGGAGGTGTCGGCGAGCAGTCGGCCCCGGCCGATCACCACCAGGTGGTCGGCGGTCTGCGCCATCTCCGCCATCAGGTGCGAGGAGACCAGGACCGCGCGGCCCTCGTCGGCGAGTCGGCGCAGCAGGGTCCGGATCCACCGGATGCCTTCGGCGTCCAGGCCGTTGACCGGTTCGTCCAGCAGCAGTGCGGCCGGGTCGCCGAGCAGTGCGGCGGCGATGCCCAGGCGTTGGCGCATGCCGAGCGAGAAGGTGCGGATCCGGCGGTGGGCGGCGTCGGTGAGGCCGACCAGGGCGAGCACCTCGTCGATCCGGCGGGCGGGCAGGTGGTGCGAGGCGGCGATCCAGCGCAGGTGGCCGGTGGCGGTGCGGCCGCCGTGCACGGCCTGGGCGTCGAGCAGGGCGCCGACCCGGCGCAGCGGTTCGGTGAGCCGCTGGTAGGGCAGGCCGTCGATCAGGGCTTCGCCGGCGGTGGGTCGGTCCAGGCCGAGCACCGTCCGCAGGGTGGTGGACTTGCCCGCGCCGTTCGGCCCGAGGAAGCCGGTGACCCGGCCCGCCGCCACCCGGAAGCTGAGGCCGTCCACGGCGCGGCGCTCCCCGTACGCCTTGGTCAGGTCGCGAATCTCGATCACGGTGGGTGCTCCTCCCTCGGGTCCTTCGTGACACCCAGTCAATCGGCGGGCGGGGCGCGGCAGATCCCGCCGGGGAGTGGTTCGCCTCCCTCTCGGGAGGGAGGCCGCGGCGGGCGGGGCGGGGGAGGATGGCGGGGTGCCCGCCCTGTTCGCTCCGCTGCTGCTGCCCGCCACCTGGGCCCGACTGCTGCATCTGTCGGTCGGCCTGGTGTTCGCCGGGATCGTGGTGCTGGTCTACCCGGGAACGGAGGGCGTCTCGACCGGGCGGGCGGTGCTGGTGAGCGGCGCGATCGACGTGCCGCTGCTGTGCCTGGTCGCGCTGGTGCCGGCGGTGCGGCGGGCGGAGGGCGTGCAGGCGCGGCTGCTGCTGGTGCCGGCGCGTGAGGAGTCGATCGGCGTTGCGCCGTCGGCGGGTTGGGCGGATCGCGGGCGGACGGCGCTGTGGCTGGTCGCCCGGGTGGCGCTCGGCGTCGCGGTGGGCATGCTGACGGTCGTGGCGTTCGGCGCGGCCGCCGCCGCGGTCCGGCCGCCGTTCGGGCCGCAGGTGATGCTGGCGCCGCTCGCGCTGTTCGTCCTGCTCTGGCTGGCGGTGCTCGCCGGTCGGCTCCAACTCGCTTTGGCCGAGCGGCTGCTGGGTCCGTCGGCGGCGGAGCGGCTGGCCGCGGCGGAGCTGCGTGCGGAGCGGCTGCTGGAGCGCAACCGGCTGGCCCGCGAACTGCACGACTCGATCGGCCACGCGCTGACCGTGACGGTGCTCCAGGCGGGCGCGGCCCGCGAGGTCGCCGATCCGGCGTTCCGGGAGCGGGCGCTGGAGGCGATCGAGACCATCGGCCGCCGTGCGCTGGACGACCTGGAGCGGATGCTGGTGCTGCTGCGCGAGGCCCCGGAGGGCGCCGCCGCCGAGCAGCCGGGCCTGGACCGGGCCGAGGAGCTGTTCGCCGCCGCGCGCGCCGCCGGCAGCCCCGTCGACGCCGAACTGGACGTCCGGGCGGGCGAGTTGCCGGGCGTGCTGTCCCGCGAGGCGTACCGGATCGTCCAGGAGGGCGTCACCAACGCGCTGCGGCACGCCCCCGGCACGCCGATCCGCGTCCGGGCCGCGGTCGCGGCCGGCGAGCTGACCCTGTCCTGCCGCAACGCCCTTACTGGAAAGGGGAGTTCGCGCAAGGGCGGCGGCAAGGGCCTGCGCGGCGTCCGGGAGCGCGCGGTGCTGCTCGGCGGCGAGTGCGAGGCCGGCCCGGACGGCCCGGACTGGGTGCTGCGGGTGCGGCTGCCGCTACGGTTGGGCCGGTGACGGTGATCAAGGTGCTGCTGGTCGACGACGAGGAGCTGATCCGGGCCGGCCTGCGCGCTGTGCTGGACGCCCAGGACGGCATCGAGGTGGTCGGCGAGGCCGAGGACGGCGCCGAGGCCCTCGGCCTGGTCCGCGCGCTGCGCCCCGACGTGGTGCTGATGGACGTCCGGATGCCCGGCGTGGACGGGCTGGCCGCGACCCGGGCGATCCTGCGCGGCGCGGACGGGCCGCCGAAGATCCTGGTGGTGACCACCTTCGAGGCCGACGACTACGTGTACGAGGCGCTGCGGGCCGGCGCGGACGGCTTCCTGCTCAAGCGCTCCCGCCCGGCGGAGATCGTCCAGGCGGTGCGGCTGGTCGCGGCCGGCGAGTCGCTGCTGTTCCCGGCGTCGATCCGCCGCCTCGCCGCGGCCCGGGCCCCGCACGCGGCGGACGGCGGGGCGGTGGCCCGGGCCGGGCTGACGGAGCGCGAGGGGCAGGTGCTGCGGCTGATGGCGCGCGGGCTGTCCAACGCGGAGATCGGCGCCCAGCTGCACCTGGGCGTGCAGACCGTCAAGACGCACGTCAGCAGCCTGCTCGGCAAGCTCGGCGCGCGCGACCGCACCCAGGCGGTGATCGCCGCCTACGAGTCGGGGTTCGTCGCCCCGGTCGCGGACGGGGCCTGACGGCAGGTCACTCCGCGGGGCCCTCGTAGAGCGTGGTCACCCAGGTGGGGACGTCGTTGCCGCAGCTGTGCACGCCCTCCTTGGTGATCGCGGAATTCACGCAGTCCAGGTAGTCGTGGTACGCGAACTGCAGGGCGAACGCCCCCAGCGACATCACCAGCGCCAGGCCGCCGGTGAGCAGCGCGCTGAGCGCGGCCGGGACCTGCGGGCGGACCGGGCGCGGCGCGAACGGGTCGGTGACCGGCTCGGCCGGCGCGCGCAGCACGGTGACGGCGTACCAGACGGCGAGCAGGGCGAGCGGGAAGCTGATCCAGAACAGGCTGAACAGCGCCGTCAGCAGCGCGGCGAAGCCCGACAGCAGGGCGTTGCGGGCGGCCCGGTGCGCCGGGTCGGACAGGTCGAGGCGGGGCCCCTGCGGGCCGGGCTCGGGGCGCGGGCCCCACTGCGGCGGCTGCGGGCGCTCGCCGTCCGGCGGCCCGTCCGGGCGGTCGCCGGACGCCGGGGGCTGCGGGACGCGCGGACTCCAGGGCTGGTCCGGGGCGCCGGGCGGAGGGGGCGCGAAGGGGTTGCGCTCGCCGCTGTCCTCGCCGCTGCTCATGGTGTCGGCCGTTTCTGCTCGTCGGTTGTCCGCCCGGCGATGGGGGAGTGGGCGGTCGGTCAATGATCCCCCAACCGCTCGGCGGCTGTACGGCACCCCGCCAGAACCGGGGCCGGGCGGCCGGGAGATCCCCGTCTCAACTACGCGCGTAGCGTTGCCGGGCGGTTACAGATGGCCTCCCGCCAGCCGTTATCGTGGTGACGGTCGGCAGCTCCCGACGGTTCCCCGGATCCCGCAGCGCCGCGGGCGCCCGCGCCCGTCGACGGCTCCCGACCTGCCGCCGCCCGTAATGGCCCCACCGACGGTGGACGTACCAGCGGGCGACACGACCTACGGAGAACCGCGCCGTGGCTGCCGCTGACGCCCAAGTCTTCCCGCCCCGTACCCCCGGACCGGCCCGGCTGGTGGTGCTGGTCTCCGGCTCCGGCACCAACCTCCAGGCACTGATCGACGCCGCCGCCGACCCCGCCTTCGGGGCGCGGATCGTCGCCGTGGGCGCCGACCGGGACGGCATCGCCGGCATCGACCGGGCCGAGAAGGCCGGTATCCCGGTCTTCGTCGAGCGCGTCAAGGACCACGCCGACCGGGCCGCCTGGGACGCCGCGCTGACCGCCGCCGTCGCGTCGTACGAACCCGACCTGGTGATCTCCGCCGGGTTCATGAAGATCCTCGGCCCCGCGTTCGTCGGCGCCTTCGCCGGGCGCACCGTCAACACCCACCCCGCGCTGCTGCCCGCCTTCCCCGGGGCGCACGGCGTCCCCGACGCGCTCGCGTACGGCGTGAAGGTCACCGGCTGCACCGTGCACCTGGTGGACGCCGGTGTGGACACCGGGCCGATCATCGCCCAGGGCGTGGTGGAGGTCGAGGACACCGACCACGCCGACGGCGGCGAGGCGCTGCACGAGCGCATCAAGACTGTCGAGCGCAAGCTGCTCGTCGAGGTCGTGGGCCGGCTGGCCCGCGAAGGACACCGCATCGAAGACCGAAAGGTATGGATCCCGGCATGAGCGCCGCTCCCTCCGCCACTCCGCCCGTCTCCGAGAACGTACGCCCGATCCGGCGCGCGCTGATCAGCGTGTACGACAAGACCGGTCTGGAGGAGCTGGCCCAGGGCCTGCACGCCGCCGGGGTCGCCATCGTCTCCACCGGCTCCACCGCCGGCCGGATCGCCGCCGCCGGCGTCCCGGTCACCGAGGTCTCCGAGCTGACCGGCTTCCCCGAGTGCCTGGACGGCCGGGTCAAGACCCTGCACCCGCGGGTGCACGCCGGCGTCCTCGCCGACCTGCGCCTGGAGTCGCACCGCGCGCAGCTGGCCGAGCTCGGCGTCGAGCCGTTCGACCTGGTCGTGGTGAACCTGTACCCGTTCACCGCCACCGTCGCCTCCGGCGCCACCCCCGACGAGTGCGTCGAGCAGATCGACATCGGCGGCCCGTCGATGGTCCGCGCCGCCGCCAAGAACCACCCCTCGGTGGCCGTCGTGGTCGACCCGGCCCGCTACGCGGACGTGCTGACGGCCGCGCAGTCCGGCGGCTTCGACTTGCTGACCCGCAAGCGCCTGGCCGCCGCCGCGTTCGCGCACACCGCCGCGTACGACGTGGCCGTCGCCTCCTGGTTCGAGCAGTCGGGCTACACCGAGTCGGACGCTGTGTCTTCGCCGTTTCCCACCTTTTTGGGCGACACCTGGGAGCTCGGCAACGTCCTGCGCTACGGCGAGAACCCGCACCAGCAGGCCGCGCTCTACCTCGACGGCACCGGCGGCCTGGCGGGCGCGCAGCAGCTGCAGGGCAAGGAGATGTCCTACAACAACTACGTGGACACCGACGCCGCCCGCCGCGCCGCCTACGACCACGCCGGCCCCGCCGTCGCGATCATCAAGCACGCCAACCCGTGCGGCATCGCCACCGGCGCGGACGTCGCCGAGGCGCACCGCAAGGCGCACGCCTGCGACCCGGTCTCCGCGTACGGCGGCGTGATCGCCGTCAACCGCCCGGTCACCGTCGAGCTGGCCGAGCAGATCGCCCCGATCTTCACCGAGGTCGTCGTCGCCCCCGGCTACGAGGACGGCGCGCTCGAGGTGCTGACCAAGAAGAAGAACCTGCGGGTGCTGCTCGCCCCCGAGGCCCCCGCCGACAAGCTGGAGTCCCGCCGGATCTCCGGCGGCGTGCTGCTCCAGCAGGTCGACCGCGTCGACGCCGAGGGCGACGACCCGTCGACCTGGACGCTGGCCACCGGCGCGGCGCTGTCCGCCGACGAGCTCGCCGAACTCGCCTTCGCCTGGCGGGCCTGCCGGGCCGTCAAGTCCAACGCGATCCTGCTCGCCAAGGACGGCGCCTCGGTCGGCGTCGGCATGGGCCAGGTCAACCGCGTCGACTCCTGCAAGCTGGCCGTCACCCGGGCCGGCGAGCGGGCGGTCGGCTCCTACGCCGCCTCCGACGCGTTCTTCCCGTTCGCGGACGGCCTGGAGATCCTGCTCGCCGCGGGCGTCAAGGCCGTGGTCCAGCCCGGCGGTTCGATCCGCGACGAAGAGGTGATCGCCGCCGCCGAGAAGGCCGGCGTGACCATGTACTTCTCCGGGACCCGGCACTTCTTCCACTGATCGGCCGGTCCCCGACGCCGAGGGCCCCGCACTCCGGAGACGGAGTGCGGGGCCCTCGGGCGTGCCGGGCGGGCGTTACTTCTTGATCACCACGGTGCCGGCGGCACGGTCGTGCCAGCCCTGCAGCTTGCCGGAGTTGTCGAAGAACGGCGACAGCCACACCAGCAGCAGACCGATGCCGCAGACCAGGTAGCCGACCTGCGGGATGATGAAGCGGACGAAGCCGGCGCCGACGCCCGGGTTCTGGCCGGTGTTCTCCTTGACCACCCGCAGGCCCAGGGCCATCTTGCCGAGGGTCGCGCCCACCAGTCCGACCATCAGCCACTCGTAGAGCAGGTTGAAGATGCCGACCGCGGCCGCCATGCCGAAGAAGGCGGCGAAGACGCCGGCCGACTGCTGGACCTGCTCGTTCGTGCAGCTCTGGTACGCCGCGGTGCCGTAGCTGTACCCGGTGCAGTCCTTGATGTCGCCCGACAGACCCAGCGCACCGGCCAGGCCCAGCGCCATCGCGATGCCGACGACCACGCCGCTGATCAGACCGTCCAGCAGGCGGGCCAGGAAGCGCTGGCCCATGGTGGCGATCCGCACCATGCCGAGGTTGGCGATGTTGATGTAGCCGTTGTTGGCCTGGATCGTGCCGGGCGCCTGCGGGTAGCCGTAGCCGTAACCGGGCTGCGGCGGCACCTGGCCCTGCGGGTAGCCGTAGCCGGGCTGCTGCACCGGCGGCGCCTGCGGGTAGCCGTAACCGGGCTGCTGCGGCGGCTGCTGCGGCTGGCCGTAGGGGTTGTTGGGGTCGGGCGGGTAGCTCATCGATGCCTCCGGGCAGGAAGGAGCGTGGACGGAACGGAAAAAACCTGGGGACGGACGGGCAGGGGACGCGCCGACTGCGTCGGAGAGTAGCGGACAGGTCCGACGGCAGGAGGATCAACGACCATCGACCGGGCCCTCCGTCCGGAGCGTCAGAATGCCGAAACGGGCCGAACGCCGGGCCCGGGCGCGGACAGCGCCGCACCGGCCGACCGCCGCCGACCGGGCGTCAACACCTCGCCGGGCAGCGGCAGTGGACGCGTCGTCACCGGGGCGCTCGGCCCGGGGGCCACGGGGTTCATGAGGGGCTGGTGACCGCGAGGACCATCACGCCGAGTGAGATCAGCAGGGCCAGCGAGTTCAGCACGATGCCGCCGATCGCGGCAGTCCGCCCGGTGCCCCCGAGCTGCGTCGCCCGCTTCAGCCCCGAGATGCCGAAGCCCAGGCCCACCAGGCCCGATATCCCCAGGAAGAAGAAGCAGGACAGCAGGATCGCGACGAAACCGATCACCACGGACGCCGTGGCGGCGTTGTTGTTCACCGACATCGGAACGTTCGGCGGGTACGGGTGCGAAGGGTGCGCCTGCTGCGGATAGCCGTAGCCGTAACCGGGCTGCATCGGCTGAGGCGGCTGCGGCGCCTGGGGATAGCCGTAGGGCGGCGGCTGCTGCGGCGGCGGGCCGGGCCGGCCGCCTGCCTGGCCGTAACCGCCGTACGGATCCGGCTGGTACGGATTGCTCACTTGTCGATTCCCCCGACTTGTTCGTCCCCCGTCGCCCGACGGTCCGTCACCAGGACCTGGGCGGCGGCACTTGCCCCGTCATCGTGGGCCTTGGCGCGGCGCGATGTCCAGCCACATGCAGGCCACGCGCGCGACCGTGGCACAACCGCAATCCCCCGGCACGCTCCGTGGCCGCCCGGGACGCTCCGTACAGGACCCGCCCGGCCGGGACGCGGACCCCGCCCGGCGGCACGTCGCGGACCCCGGATCCGGAAGAATGGAGACATGACTGCCCAGATTCTCGATGGCAAGGCCACCGCGGCCGCGATCAAGTCCGAACTCGCCGTCCGCGTGGCGGCCCTCAAGGAACGGGGCATCGTCCCCGGCCTCGGCACCGTCCTGGTCGGCGACGACCCGGGCAGCCGGTGGTACGTCAACGGCAAGCACCGCGACTGCGCGGAGATCGGCATCGCCTCCATCCAGCGCGAGCTCCCCGCCACCGCCACCCAGGAGGACGTCGAGAACGTCGTCCGCGAGCTCAACGCCGACCCGGCCTGCACCGGCTACATCGTCCAGCTGCCGCTCCCCAAGGGCCTGGACCAGAACCGCGTGCTCGAACTCATGGACCCCGACAAGGACGCCGACGGCCTGCACCCGACCTCGCTCGGCCGCCTCGTCCTCGGCATCGACGGCCCGCTGCCCTGCACCCCGCTCGGCATCGTCGAGCTGCTCCGCCGCCACGACGTCGCCATCGACGGCGCCGAGGTCGTGGTCGTCGGCCGCGGCATCACCGTCGGCCGCTCCATCGGCCTGCTGCTCACCCGCCGCAGCGAGAACGCCACCGTGACGCTGTGCCACACCGGCACCCGCGACCTCGCCTTCCACCTGCGCAAGGCCGACATCGTGGTCGCCGCCGCGGGCGTCCCGCACCTGGTCAAGCCCGAGGACGTCAAGCCCGGCGCGGCCGTGCTGGACGTCGGCGTCTCCCGCAGCGAGGGCAAGATCGTCGGCGACGTGCACCCCGGCGTCGCCGAGGTCGCCGCCTGGATCTCTCCCAACCCCGGCGGCGTCGGCCCGATGACCCGCGCGATGCTCCTCAACAACATCGTCGAGGCGGCCGAGCGCCGCGCCGGCGTCTGAGACCGGTGCCCGGCGTCATGAAGCGCGCCCGCCGCCGACCCCTCACCACGGAAGGAACCCTCCCCCCGGAGGGTTCCCGGGCGGCACTCGGCCGCGGCCACACCCTCCCGCTCCGGCAGTGGCCGATCACCCTGGTGCTCGCCGTCGCCGCCCTCGGCCTGCTCACCACCTGGGCCGGCAACTTCCGGCTCGGCCTGCTCGCCGTCGGCGTCGCACCCCTGCTCGGAGCACTGCTGCGACTCGGCCTGCCCGACGTCGGCATGCTCGCCGTCCGCAGCCGGTTCACCGACGTCACCCTGATGTTCGTCCTCGGCGGGGTGATCGTGCTGCTCACCCTGGTGGCGCAGCCCCACCCGTGGCTGAACGTGCCGATGCTCGACAACATCGGCCGGTTGATCGGGCACCCCGTGCACTGATCGGACGAGTGGCTGTCAGCAAGGTCGCGACCACGGGCAGGTCACTGTCCCGCGTCGCGATCCTGCTGACGCTCCCCTCCCGCTTCGCGCAGTCACCCGCGCCCCCTCGTTGCGCGCTCCCTGGTTTCGCACCCGGTTGTGACCCTGCGATAACCTGAGCCGGGTCTCTCGACATCGAGAGATCATCCTCGGCTCCAGTGCGCCGATGTGCCTGGGGCGCCTGGCGATTTGCTGGAGAAGGTAGATATGACTCGCACCCCCGTCAACGTCACCGTTACCGGAGCGGCCGGCCAGATCGGCTACGCGCTGCTCTTCCGCATCGCCTCCGGTCACCTGCTGGGTGCCGACGTGCCGGTGAACCTGCGCCTGCTGGAGATCCCGCAGGGCGTGAAGGCCGCCGAGGGTGTCGCGATGGAGCTGGACGACTGCGCGTTCCCGCTGCTGCGCGACATCACCATCACGGACCAGGCGAACGTGGCGTTCGACGGCGCCAACGTGGCGCTGCTGGTCGGCGCCCGTCCGCGTACCGCGGGCATGGAGCGCGGCGACCTGCTGTCCGCCAACGGCGGCATCTTCGGTCCGCAGGGCAAGGCGATCAACGACAACGCCGCGGACGACATCAAGGTCCTGGTGGTCGGCAACCCGGCCAACACCAACGCCCTGATCGCCCAGCGCAACGCCCCGGACGTGCCGGCCGAGCGCTTCACCGCGATGACCCGCCTGGACCACAACCGCGCCGTCGCCCAGCTGGCGAAGAAGGCCGGCGTGACGGTCGAGGACGTCAAGAAGGTCACCATCTGGGGCAACCACTCCGCCTCCCAGTACCCGGACCTGTTCCACGCGGAGATCGCCGGCAAGGCCGCCTTCGACGCCGTCGGCGCCGACCAGGCGTGGGTCGAGAACTTCTTCATCCCGAAGGTCGCCAAGCGCGGCGCCGAGATCATCGAGGTCCGTGGCGCGTCCTCGGCCGCCTCGGCCGCCAACGCCGCCATCGACCACGTCCACACCTGGGTCAACGGCACCCCGGCCGGCGACTGGACCTCGATGGGCATCGTCTCCGACGGCTCGTACGGCGTGCCGGAGGGCCTGATCTCCTCGTTCCCGGTCACCACCAAGGACGGCAAGTTCGAGATCGTCCAGGGCCTGGACCTCTCCGAGTTCGACCGCAAGCGGATCGACGCCTCGGTCGGCGAGCTCGCCGAGGAGCGCGACGCGGTCAAGGAGCTCGGCCTCATCTGAGCGCCGCTCCGCCGCGAGTGAAGTGAACGGCCGGGTGCCCACGGGGCGCCCGGCCGTTCTCCTACACTCGGGCCGTGAGCGAAACCCTGCAGGACGCCGCGCTCGTCCTGGTGTTCATCATGCTGGGCGGGTTGTTCAACGTCGCCGAGATCGCGCTGATCTCGTTGCGCGAGGGGCAGATCCGCACCCTGGAGTCGGTCGGTTCGCGGCGGGCCGCCCGGGCGGCGCACCTGGCGGCCGATCCGAACCGGTTCCTGGCCGCCGTGCAGGTCGGGGTGACGTGCATGGGCTTCCTGTCGGCGGCGTTCGGCGCGGACACGCTGGCCGGCAAGCTGGCGCCCGTGTTCGTGGAGGCGGGGCTGTCGGACGGCGTCGCGGACGCGGTGGCGCTGGTCGGGCTGACCCTGGTGATCTCCTACGCGTCGCTGGTGCTGGGCGAGTTGACGCCCAAGCGGATCGGCCTGCAGCGGGCCGAGTCGATCGCGCTGCTGGCCGCCCCGGTGGTCGACGTGATGTCGGTGGCGCTGCGCCCGGTGATCTGGCTGCTCGGCCACTCGACCAACCTGATGGTGCGCCTGCTGGGCGGCGACCCGTCCGCCGGGCGCGGGGTGATGAGCCCGGAGGAGCTCCGCGGGCTGGTCGCGGCGAACACCGAACTCGGCTCGGACGAACGCGAGTTGATCAACGAGGTGTTCGCGGCGGGGGAGCGCCAGCTGCGCGAGGTGATGGTGCCGCGCACCGAGGTGACGTTCCTGGACGCCGACCGGCTGGTGCGCGAGGTCCGGGCCGAGACCGACTCCTCGCCGCACTCCCGCTACCCGGTGGTGGAGGGCTCCTACGACGCCGTCACCGGTTTCGTGCACGTCCGCGACCTGTACGGGGTGCGCGGCGAGGAGGCCGCCCGGGTCCGTGACCTGGCCCGCCCGGTGAAGCTGCTGCCCGCCACCAAGCGGGTGCTGGAGGCGATGAGCGAGATGCGCCGCGAGGGCCACCACCTGGCCATCGTGGTCGACGAGTACGGCGGCACCGCGGGCATCGTCACGCTGGAGGACCTGGTCGAGGAGGTGGTCGGCGAGATCCGCGACGAGTACGACGCCCAGGACACCACCGCGACCCGCCGGCTGGCGGGCGGCGGCGTCGAGCTCGACGGCCTGCTGAACCTCGCCGACTTCGCCGAGGAGACCGGCTTCACGCTGCCCGAGGGCCCGTACGAGACGGTCGCCGGCTTCGTGGTGCGCGAGCTCGGCCGGCTGCCGCAGAAGGGCGACCAGGTGCTCACCGAGTCCGGTGCCCGGATCACCGTGGCCCGGCTCGACGGGCGGCGGATCGAGCGGCTGCGGGTGAGTGCCGTCACACTGCCGAACCCGGGTGCGCAGGACGTTTCCTGAGCGGTCGGGGGAACTGGAAGAATGGGCGCATGGTCAACGCAGCGGTCACCGGTCCGGTGAAGGACCGTCCTCGGGTGCTCTCGGGCATCCAGCCCACCTCAGGCTCCTTCCACCTGGGCAACTACCTCGGCGCGGTGCGCCAGTGGGTCGACATGCAGGAGGCCAACGACGCCTTCTACATGGTCGTCGACCTGCACGCGATCACCGTCGAGCAGGACCCGGCGACGCTGCGGCAGAACACCCGGGTCTCCGTCGCGCAGCTGCTCGGCGCCGGCCTGGACCCGGAGCGCTGCACCCTGTTCGTGCAGTCGCACGTGTCCGAGCACGCGCAGCTGGCCTGGGTGATGAACTGCTTCACCGGCTTCGGCGAGGCCTCCCGGATGACGCAGTTCAAGGACAAGTCCCTCAAGCAGGGCGCCGACCGCACCACCGTCGGCCTGTTCACCTACCCCGTGCTGATGGTCGCCGACGTCCTGCTCTACCAGACCCAGACCGTCCCGGTCGGTGAGGACCAGCGCCAGCACCTGGAGCTCACCCGCGACCTCGCGGAGCGCTTCAACACCCGCTACGGCAAGACCTTCACCGTCCCCGAGCCGTACATCCTGAAGGCCACCGCCAAGATCCAGGACCTGCAGGACCCGACGGCGAAGATGAGCAAGTCCGCGGCCAGCGACAAGGGCCTGATCAGCCTGCTCGACCCGCCGAAGACCAGCGCCAAGAAGTTCAAGAGCGCCGTCACCGACACCGACACCGTGGTCACCTACGACGAGGCGAACAAGCCCGGCGTCTCCAACCTGCTGCGGATCCACTCCGCGCTCAGCGGGATGAGCATCGAGCAGCTGGTCGCGCACTTCGACGGCAAGATGTACGGCGCCCTGAAGACCGAACTGGCCGAGCTGTTCACCGACTGGGTGACCCCGTTCCAGACCCGGACCCAGGAGTACCTGGACGACCCGGCCGAGCTCGACCGGGTGCTGGCGCTGGGCGCCGAGAAGGCCCGCGCGGTGGCGTCCGAGACGCTCGCCGAGGTGTACGACCGGGTCGGCTTCCTGGCGCCGAAGCGCTGATGCCGACGGCTGCCGCCCCCGATGGTGACGGTCTCGACGAGACCGTCACCATCGGCGTGTCCATACACGTCCCGGAACCGTACGGCAGCCAGGTGCAGGACGCCCGGGCCGGCCACGGCGACCCGCAGGCCCGGGCGATACCCACCCACGTCACGCTGCTGCCGCCCACCGAGACCCGGGCCGCCCTGCTGCCCGGCATCGAGGAGCACCTGCGGGCGGTGGCGGCCGCGCAGCGCCCGTTCCGGATGCTGCTGCAGGGCAGCGGGACGTTCCGCCCGGTGTCGCCGGTGGTCTTCGTCCGGGTCGAGGAGGGCGCCCAGGAGTGCCGCGAGCTGGAGGCCGAGGTCCGGTCCGGTCCGCTGGCCCGCGAACTCGCCTTCCCGTACCACCCGCACGTCACCGTCGCGCACGGCCTGACCGACCCGGTCCTGGACGAGGCCCAGGAGCAGGCCCGGGGCTTCCGCGCGGCGTTCGAGGTCACCGAGTTCGTGCTCTCGACGTTCGGGGCGGACGCCGTCTGGCGGCCCTGGCACAGCTACGCGTTCGGCCGAGCCTGAGGGTTCCGCCCGGGGATTCCTGGAGTTGTCTGGGAGTTCTTTGCCATTCCTTCACCTTGCCTTTCGTCGTTGTTACCGTCGAAACGAGTCATCGCGCGGCGGGAGAACAATGGCTGGCAAGCGGTCGGTGCGGACAGTTGCACGGCGTTTCGCCGGCCGGGTGCTCCGTCGGCTGGGCGTGCTGCCGCCGCCCGTGCCCGCCGCCGTCCCGGCCCCGCCGGTGGATCCGCGGCGGGTCCGCGAGGACGAGCTGCTGGCCGCCGACCGCCGCCTGGTGCGGCACCGCGACCGGCTGGCCGAGCTCCGCGACGACCTGCTCGCCCCCCGGGCCCGCGAGGCCAACCTCGCCGCCGCCGCCGCGGCTTTGGACGCCGCCGGCGTGCCCCACCTGCTGATCCCCGACCGCGGCACCCGCCACCGGCTGGCCGTTCCCCCCGGCGGCCGGGACCGGGCGCTGACCGCCCTCGCCGACGCCTTCCGCGGCGCCCCCGTGTACGCCGCGCTGCTCGGCCACGGCACCGTGCACAGCACCGTGCTCGCCGAGGAGCTGCCGCCCGCCGTCGCGGAGCACGAACTGCCGCCGCCCGTCGAGGCCGTGGCGGACGCCGAGGACGCCGCCGAACCGGCGGAGCCCGTCGAGCTGCCCGAGCGGGTCAAGGGCGTGCGCCTGTACCGGCCGGTGGTGACCGGCAGCCGCACCCTGTACTACGGCGAGGACCACGGCTGCGACCTGGAGTTCTGGGACACCGACGGGTCGGCGCACGGCGCCGTCGCCGCGATCGACCAGACCCCGTTCGGCTGGTGGCTGCCCTCACTGGAGGCGGCCGGCACGGTCCGGGTCGGCGACCGCGACTACCCCGTCGCGGAGCCGTTCCTGCACGCCCTGCCGGAGGACGTCCGCTTCCCGGTGGACGCTGTGATCACCTGGGTCGACGACCGCGACCCCGCCTGGCGGGCCCGCCGCGACGCCGCCCGCGCCCGGCTGTCCGGCGAATCGCGGACCGCCGCCGACGGCCCCGCCCACGACGACGGCGACCACCGCTACCGCGATCGCGACGAACTGCGGCACTGCCTGCGCTCGATCGCCATGTACGCCCCCTGGATCCGGCGGATCTTCCTCGTCACCGACGACCAGACGCCGTCCTGGCTGGACCCGTCCGCCCCCGGCCCCACCCTGGTGTCGCACCGTCGGCTGCTGGACGGCGGACCGGTGTTCAACTCGCACGCGATCGAGACCGGCCTGCACCGGATCCCCGGCCTGGCCGAGCACTTCCTGTACTTCAACGACGACATGTTCCTCGGCGGGCCGGTCCGCCCCGAGGACTTCTTCCTCGGCAACGGACAGCCGAAGGTCTTCCGCGACACCCGGATCGTCCCGCCGTCCGCCGGGGCCGGCTCCGCCGACGTCTACACGTCCGCCCAGCAGAACACCCGGCGGGCCCTGGAACGCGACCACGGCCGGGTCATCACCCGGGTGCTCGCGCACGTCCCGTACGCGCTGCGGCGCAGCCTGCTGGAGGACGCCGAACGGCGCTGGCGGCCCGAGCTGGAGGCCACCGGCCGCTCCGCGTTCCGCTCCGCCGCCGACGTCGCGCCGATCACCCTGGCGCTGTACCACGCGCAGCTGCGCGGTGCCGCCGTCGACGGAACCCTCCGCCACGGGTACCTGGCGGTGGACCGCGCCGAGGACCGGGCCCGGCTGGCCCGGCTGCTCGACGAACGCGACCTGCCGGTGTTCTGCCTGGCCGACGGGGCCGGCGACGGCAGCCCCGCGGAGGAGCAGGACCGGGCGATGGCCGCGTTCCTGGCCGCGTACTTCCCGGTGCCCGGCCCCTACGAGCGGCGGGCCGGCTCAGCCGACCGTGCCGAGGGCGAGCATCCGGTCGACCAGCCGGGCGGCCGCCCCGCCGTCGTCCAGCGGGCAGAACCGCTCGCGGAACGCGCGGTAGTTCTCCCGGTACCGGGCCGGGTCGAGGTCGCGTAGCGCGGCCACCACCTGCTCGGAGCCGGTCAGCAGCGGGCCGGGGGCGTGCCGCTCGAAGTCGAAGGTGAAGCCGCGCAGCCGGTCGCGGTAGTGCTCCAGGTCGTAGGTGAAGAACAGCATCGGGCGGCCGGTCACCGCGAAGTCGAACATCACCGAGGAGTAGTCGGTGACCAGCACGTCGGCGACCAGCAGCAGGTCCTGGACGTCCGGGTAGTCGGCGACGTCGCGGACGAAGTCGTCGTCCGGCAGCGCGCCGACGCAGTGCACGTGCGGGCGCAGCAGCAGCACGTGGTCGTGGCCGAGGGCGGCCCGGGCGGCGGCCAGGTCGAGGTGCAGGTCGACCTCGAAGCGGTCGCCGGCGCCGCGCCGGTCGTCCCGCCAGGTCGGCGCGTACAGCACCACCCGGCGGCCGGGCGGCACCCGCAGCCGGCGGCGGACGGCGGCCACCTCGTCCGGGTCGGGGCGGGCCAGCCGGTCGTTGCGCGGGTAGCCGCCCTCCAGGACCTCGCCGCGGTGGCCGAAGGAGGCGACCAGCTCCGGAGTGGCGAACGGGCTGGGCGACAGCAGCAGGCTCCACTGCGGCACCTCGCGGTCCAGCCGCTCCAGGTAGCCGTCGGCGATGGTGCGGTTCTCCGGCATGCGGTGCCCGATCCGCTTCAGCGGGGTGCCGTGCCACAGCTGCACCACCACCTGGCCGTCGCGGCGGCGCAGGAACTCCGGGAAGTGCGTGTTGCCGACCAGGTAGCGGCAGGTGGCGAGCGCCTCGTACCACTCGGGGCTCCACTGGCGGATCGCGCGGACCGGCCCGGGCGGCTGCTCCTGGCCGTCCTCGATCACCCACAGGTGCTCCAACGGGAGCTGCCGGCGGGCGAGTTCGGCGTGCACGGCGCGCGGGTTGCAGGCGTAGCCGCGGCCGCCGAAGACGTCGTACAGCACGGCGTCGCGCAGCGGGCGGCGGCGGGCGGCCGGGTAGCTCTCGGTGCGCAGCCGGTGCTGGCGCAGCGCGCTGCGCTCCAGGGCGGCCAGCACCGGGAGGCTGTCCACGATCAGGGTGTCGTGCCAACGGCGTTGCAGCAGGAAGGACTTGTCGCCCAAGCGGGCGCGGGCCGGGAGCTGCGCCAGCGCGGCGGGGTGCAGCCGCAGCGGGTGGCCGGGACGGTCGTCGGGGCCGGCGGGGCACAGCATGGCCTCCCAGACGCCCTTGCCGAGCGGGCGGGGCACGCCGTCGGGCCCGTCGGGGGTGAGCGGCAGCCGGACGGTGAAGCGGTCGCCGTCGGCGGGGTGGACGGCCGCGCGCCGTTCGCGGCCGTCGCCGCAGTGCCGCAGCACCAGCTCCAGCGGGGCGTCCAGGCCGCCGGGGAACTCGCCGGCCAGGTCGAAGCCGCCGTCGGCGGGGGTGATCCGGTCGACCAGCGGTTCGGCCGGCTGGACGCAGAACTGCAGCCGGTCGTCGGAGAGTCGCTTGGCGTACAGCACCCGGTCGGCGGGCAGCGGCAGCTGGCAGGCGCCGGTGGGCGGGTGGCGCAGGACGAGCGGGGCGTCGCCGTCGGGCAGGGTCAGCGCGGGCTCCCAGTGGCCCTCGGCGAGGCGCGGGACGGTGCCGACGGCGGCGGTGAACTCCTCGCCCTGCCAGTGCACCAGGCTCTCCACGACGGCGCCGGTGGTGCGGTGCCGCAGCACCAGGGCGCCGCCGGGGGCGGCGGCGGTGCCGCGCAGTTCGAAGCCGTCGGGGCGGGAGCGGCAGGAGTCGACCCGGGCGCGGACCGGACGCACCGTCAGGTGCAGCGCGCCGTCCTCGACGGTCGGCACCAGTTGGAGCGCCGGGCCGGTCCAGCCGGCGGGCGGGTACTCGCCGCTGCCGCACCAGTACGCGGCGAGCGGGGCGCGGGCCCGGCGCGGGCCGCAGCCGACGACCGCCTCGACCCGCCAGCCGGTGACGGAGCGCAGCGCGGGGGCGTGCAGCAGTGCCGGGTCGAGGCGGGCGGTGAACCCGGTCCAGTCGAGGTTGTGCCGGGTCTGCGCGCTGTCGTCGGTGGCCTCCGGCAGGTAGCACGGGACGGTGCGCAGCCGCAGCGGGCGGCGGCTGCCGTCGACGGGGTGCAGTTCCAGCACGATGCGGGTCTGCCCGGGGCGTTCGCCGGGTGCGTCGAGGAGCCGGCCCTCGCCGATCAGGACGAGTTCGCCGCCCTCCCAGAAGGCGCGGCGCAGCGCCGCGCCGGCGACCGGTTCGGCGGGGTGCGGGGGCCGGTCGGCGGTGGGGCGCCGTAGCAGGTGGGACATTCCGGTATCCCAGTGCAAAACGTCGGTAAAAGTCAATTCCCTCCCTTTTTTCAAAAAGGGAGGGAATTGAGTTAGTTACATACGATATTCGCTTTTCCTGGGGTTGTTTCCCCGCTCACTCGCCCTCGGCGAGCAGCGCGTCCGCCACCCGGGCGGCGGCCCCGCCGTCGTCCAGGTCGCAGTACGCCTCGCGGAACGCCGCGTACTTGTCGGCGTACTCGGCGGTGACCTTCGGCAGGTCGCCGAGCGCGGCGACCACCTCGGCCGAGGTGGCCAGCAGCGGACCCGGGGCCTTGGCCTGCAGGTCCAGGCTGAAACCGCGCAGGTTGTCGCGGTAGTGCTCCAGGTCGTAGGTGAAGAACAGCACCGGACGGCCGGTGTTCATGAAGTCGAACACGGCGGCGGAGTAGTCCGTCACCAGCACGTCCGCGACCAGCAGCAGCTCCGCCATGTCGGGGTAGGTGCTGACGTCCCAGACGTAGCCGTTGCCGGCCTCCGGGATCCGGGCCCGGACCACCTCGTGGCCGCGCACCAGCAGGACCTGGTCCTCGCCGAGCGCGGCGCGGGCCGCGGCCAGGTCGAGCTGCAGGTTGAGCTGGTAGCCGCCGTCGGGCAGCCGCCGGTCCTCACGGAAGGTCGGCGCGTACAGCACCACCTGCTTGCCCTCGGGCAGGCCGAGCTGCTCGCGGACCCGCTCGGCGGTCTTCTCCCGGTCGGCGGCGAACAGCACGTCGTTGCGCGGGTAGCCGCTCTCCAGCACCTTCCCCTCGAACTCGAAGGCGCGACGCAGCACCGGCGCGGCCCAGCGGCTGCCCGCCACCAGCAGGCTCCACTGCGGCACCTCCTTCTTGAGGTGCTCCAGGTAGTCGGCGTCGGTGAACCAGACCTTCTCGAAGTCGGTGCCGACCCGCTTCAGCGGGGTGCCCTGCCAGGTCTGCAGGACGACCTGGCCGGGGCGGCGGCGGAAGTACGTCGGCAGGTGGGTCGAGGTGACGATGTACTTGGCGGTGGCCAGCGCCTCGAACCACTCGGGCGAGTGGTGCCGGACGCACTCGGCGGTCTGCGGCAGCTCGGCCTGCAGGTCGACGGACGTCCACAGGTGGCGCAGCGGCAGGCCGCGGCGGACCAGCTCCTCGTGCACGGCGCGCGGCGAGTCGGTGTACAGGCCGCCGTCCGCGGCCCACCAGTCCTCGCGGACGGTGTGGTAGAGCACGGTGTCGGTGAGCGGGCGGCGCTGCAGCTCGGGGAACGAGTGCCGCAGCTGCCGCTGCCGGTAGCCGCTGCGCTCGGCCGGGGACAGTGCGTCGCGGGCATCCAGCGACAGGCTGTCGAACAGGCGGCGCTCCAGCGCGACGCGCTTGCCGCGGGCCTGCACCTCCAGCGGCAGCGTGTCGAAGGTCGACGCGGCGAGCACCGCGGCCGGCCACTCGCTGTCGAAGGCGGCGCCGACCGGACGGAACAGCACCGTCCAGGAGCCCTTGTGCAGCGGGACGCGGCCGGCGAAGGTCGCGGTCGGCACGGCGGGCAGCGCGGCCCGGAACCGGCCGTCGGCGATCTCCACCGGGAAGGCGTGCTCCTCGCGGCGCTTGCGGTGCCGGATCACCAGCTCGTAGTGGTGGGCGCCGGGCAGCGGGAAGGAGCCGCTGAGCACGAAGCCCTCGCCGTCCTTGGCCCGGGCGATCTCCTCGACGACCGGCTGCAGCACCTGGTCGCACAGCTGCAGGTAGCCGCTGGGGGAGGGCTTGGCGTACAGCGCGCGGGTGTCGCCGGCCAGCGGCATGTGCAGCTCGACCGGGGCGGTGCGGTCGTCCAGGACGACCGGCAGCGCGCTGCCGTCGACGAGCTTGAGCTCCAGGTCCCAGCGGTCGCGGGTGCGCTGCTCGGCGGCCGGGTCGAGGGCGTTCCAGGCCTCCCGGACGGCGGTCAGGTCGGCGACCCGGATCCGCGCGGTGAACGGCAGGTCGCGGCCGGCCGGGACGCCCAGCTCCAGCGGCGCGTACACGTCGCGCTCGGACTCGACGTGCTGCAGGCGCAGTTCCGCGCCGGCCAGGTCGCTGCCGGAGCGGACCAGGCCGCGCAGCTCGACGACGCCGCCGTCGGCGGTCGCCGACACGGCGCGGGCGCGCACCCGCTCCACCCGCAGCAGCAGGTGGTTGTCGCGCTGCCAGGGCACCACCCGGACGTCGTCCTCGACCCAGTGCACGGGCGCGAACTCGGCGCGGTCGTGCCAGCCGACCGACACCCGGCCCTTGTACACGCCGCCCCTGCCGGCGCCGGCCACCAGCACCCGCCAGGAGCCGTCCTTCCACTCGCCGCGGTGCTTGAGCCGCTGCGGGTCGATGGTGGCGGAGAAGCCTGCCCAGTCGCAGCTGTACAGGTCGTGCGGGGAGCTGGCGGTGGCCTCCGGGCTGAACTCCGTCCGGGTCTGCACGGCCACCACGCGGCGGCCCTTGGCCTCGCGCAGGATCAGCGCCTTGACCATGTCGTGCTTGTTCTCGGCGCCCAGGTGCTCCGGGAAGGCGTGCCCGGTCAGCTGCAGCTTGCCGTCGTCCCAGCGGGCCTCGTACAGCCGGGAGCGCATCACCAGGGCGTTGCTCAGCCGCAGCACGTCCGCCGGGACGCTCTTGCGCCCGCCGCGCAGGAACGGGTAGTCGGCGTACGGGCGGAGCAGGCCGCGGGTCGGGGCGGCGCCGTTGCTGTCCTTCTCGAAGATCAGCTGCTCGATCAGCTCGTCGAGCCGGCCCTGCAGGGTCAGGTGGTACTTGAGCCGCAGCGGGGCGCGCAGCTTGCGGACCTGCTCCGGGCCGATGGCGCGCAGCAGGCGGCCGGCCGACTCCAGGTAGGCGGCGTTGTACTCCGGGTCGCCCTGCAGCACCGATCCGAAGAACATCGGGATCTCCTCGACGAGGTTGTTCTCGTCGTAGGCGCGCAGGTACTTGCGGAACTTCGGGTCGCTCTGGGCGCCCAGCCAGTCGCGGACCAGCTCCATCGACTTGACCCGGTCGACGACGCCCTTCGGGTTGGTCTTCATCTGGGTGATCGACATCTCGCCGACCTCCCGCTCGCGCCAGTGGTAGATCGGCTCGGCGAGCACGTCGACCCGGCGGGCCAGGTAGTGGTGCGGCACGCTGACCGGGGCGTCCTCGTACAGGATGCCCTCGGGGTAGAGCACGCCCGCCTGGTCGAAGAACGAGCGGCGGTACACCTTGTTCCACGCGGTGCGGTCGGTGACCAGCGCCGGGATCTCGGTGATGTGGGTGCGCAGCCGGGTCGCCGCGAACGGCTTGCGGTGGCCGCCCGACTGGTAGTGGCCGATGGCGCGGAACCGCAGCACGTTGCCGGTGCAGAAGTCGGAGCCGGTCTCGTCCAGCGTGCTGATCATCAGCTCGTACGCGGACGGCGGCAGGGTGTCGTCGCTGTCGACGAACGCGAGGAACTCGGTGCCCTCGGAGATGTGCCGGTAGCCGGTGTTGCGGGCCGCCCCCAGGCCCTTGTTCACCTGCTGGACCAGCCGGAAACGCGAATCCTTCGTGGCGTAGGCCGCGGCGATGGCGGCACTGGAGTCCTTCGAGCCGTCGTCGACCATGACGCACTCGAGGTCGTCGAAGGTCTGCGCGGCGATGGAGTCCAGGCACTCCTCCAGATAGCGCTCGACGTTGTAGATCGGGACGACAACGGACAGACGGGGGGCCATCGGGAGCGCAGAGCCTTTCCTCAGGAAGTTCGGCCGGGTGGGCCAGGCATATGTGTCGAACCCGGACCGGCACCGGCCGCGATTCTACCTCTCCGGGCTTGCTAGTCTGCGCCTGACCAGGCCAGCTCAGGAGGGTGAAGAGATGCCGCGGTTCAGCGTGATCGTGCCCGTCCACGCGGTCGAGGAGTACCTCCCCGCCTGCCTGGAGTCCGTGCTCTCCCAGACCTTCACCGACTTCGAACTGATCGCCGTCGACGACCGCTCGCCCGACGGTTGCGGCGCGATCCTCGACGAAGCGGCCGCCCGGGACGGCCGGGTGACGGTCCGTCACCTGGAGCAGAATGTCGGCCTGGGCCTGGCCCGCAACGCCGGCCTGGAACTCGCCACCGGCGACTACCTGCTGTTCCTGGACAGCGACGACACCCTCACCCCCGACCTGCTGGCCGCCACCGACGCCCGGCTGCGCGCCACCGGCGACCCCGACCTGCTGGTGTACGACTACGCCCGCAGCTACTGGGACGGCCGCGTGGTGCGCTCCGCCTCCGCCCCGGTGTTCGCCAGGCCCGGCGCGGACGCCTTCACCCTCGACGAGCGCCGCGACCTGCTCGACCTGCTCCAGGTGGTGTGGAACAAGGCCTACCGCCGTGCGTTCGTCCAGCAGCAGGGCCTGACCTTCCCGCCCGGGTACTACGAGGACACCCCCTGGACGTACCCGGCGCTGCTCGCCGCCGAGTCCATCACCCTGCTCGACCAGGTCGGCGTGCACTACCGGCAGCGCCGCGAGGGCGGCAACATCCTCGCCACCGCCTCCCGCAAGCACTTCGACGTCTTCGAGCAGTACGACCGGGTGTTCGCCTTCCTCGACGCCCGCCCCGACCTGGACCGCTGGCGGCCGGTCATCTACCGGATGATGCTCGGCCACCTGGCCACCGTGGTCACCAAGCCCGGACGCGTCCCGGCCGCCGACCGCCGCGAGTTCTTCCGCCGGGCCGCCGAGCACTGCTCCCGGCACCGCCCGGCCGGCTACCGGCCGCCCGCCGGACCGGAGGGCGTGCGCGGCGAACTGCTCGGCCGCGGCAGCTACCTGGGCTTCCAGAGCCTGCGGGTGCTGGCCAGGGCCCGCCGCGCCGTCCGCCGCTGAGCCCGCCGCGCCGTCCGCCGCCCGGTCCGACCTGCCGCCGCCCGGCCGACGGCGCGTCACCCGGACGTGGCACGGCCCGCCCGGTATACAGCGGAGGATGGACTTCCTCACCGGGCTGCCGCTGATCGGACCACTGGTGGCCCGGGTGCTGCGCAGCCGCCCGTACCTGGTGTACCGGCTGTTCGCCGACGTGCAGGGCAACCGGCTGGCCGGGGCGGTCACCTTCTTCGGGTTCCTGGCGCTGTTCCCGCTGCTCACCGTGGCCCTGGCGGTCGCCCTGGCCACGCTCTCCGACTCCCGGGTGCGTCAAGTCCAGGACCGGATCGCCGAACAGCTGCCCGGCCTGTCCGACTCGCTCGACCTGAACGCGATGGTCGCCAACGCCGGCACCGTCGGACTGGTCTCCGGCGCCCTGCTGCTGGTCTCCGGCCTCGGCTGGGTCGACACCATGCGCGGCGCGGTGCGCAGCGTGTGGCGACTGCCCGACGACGGCGGGAACCTCTTTCAGGTGAAAATCCGGGATGCCGTGGTGCTGTTCGGACTGGGCGTGGTCTGCCTGGCCTCGCTGGCCGCGTCCGCGTTCGCCACCACGCTCGCGCACCGGCTCGCCGACTGGCTGGGCCTGGACGGCGGAGCCGGCCGCTGGTTGCTGTCCGGCCTCGGTTTCCTCATCGCCGTCGGCGCCGGCCTGCTGCTTTTCGGGTACCTGCTCGGTCCGTTCCCGCGGATCGCCGGCCAGCGCCGCAGCGCCCTGCTGCAGGGCGCGCTGATCGGCGCGGTCGGCTTCGAGCTGCTCAAGCTGGCGCTCTCCTCCTACCTGGGCTCGGTCGCCGGCCGCAGCGTCTACGGCGCGTTCGGGGTGCCCGTCGCCCTGCTGCTGTGGATCAACTTCGTGTCCAGACTGCTGATGTACTGCGCGGCCTGGACGGCTCTGGCCGACCCCGAGGCGGCCCGCCGACGCGCCGTCCGGCAGGCCGAGGCCGCGCTCGCCGCCGCCGGAGAATCGCCGTGTTCACCCTCTGTCCACCATTCGGACGGCTGATCTATGATCCGCGTCACATCCCAGTGCGGCCGCACCCCACGGCCGACCGTCCCGCCGGCGCGTCCCCCGCCCGGCCGCCTCCCCCTGGAGACCGTGTGTCCCTCACCGACACCACCGCCGCTCCGACCGCCCCCGCCACCCCCGACGACGTCCCCGGCTGGTTCTTCCGCGTCGACCGGGAGGTCTTCGGCTGGCTGCTCACCCGGCAGACCGCCGCCGGCGTCACCGGAGACCTGCTGGAGATGGGCGCCTACCTGGGCCGCTCGGCGATCCTGCTGGGCAACCACCTGCACCCCGGGGAGACCTTCACCGTCTGTGACCTCTTCGACGCGGACGCGCCCGACGGCGACAACTCCGCCGAGATGACCATGTCCTACCGCTCCACCCTCACCCGGCGCGCCTTCGAGATCAACTACCTGGCCTTCCACCCCGAACTGCCGGTGATCGTCCAGGCCCCCACCTCGGTGCTCGCCGACGGCCGGATCCCCACCGACAGCTGTCGCTTCGTCCACATCGACGCCTCGCACCTGTACGAGCACGTCGCGGGCGACATCCGGGTGGCCCGGGACGCACTCGCCGGGAACGGCGTCGTCGCCCTCGACGACTACCGCGCCCCGCACACCCCCGGCGTGTCCGCCGCCGTCTGGGAAGCGGTCTTCACGCTCGGCCTGAAGCCCGTCCTGCTCACCCCCGAGAAGTTCTACGGCACCTGGGGCGACGCCGACGCCGTCCGCGCCGACCTGCTCGCCCGCGACTGGCGCGGCGACGGCTTCCGGCTCGACGAGGAGCACTTCGCCGGACAGACCTGCCACCGCCTCGCCTGGGACGACCCCTCGGGCCGCCACGAATTCGCCGTCCGCGCCTCCAGCGGCGCCGCCCCGACCCGCTCCCTCGTCCGCCGCGTCGCCCTCGACGTCCTGCCGCCGGTCGCGACCCGCGCGGTGCGACGGGCCCTCCGGGCGGGCCGCGGAGCGGTCTGACGGGGCGCCTTCGGGGGGGGGCGACTCATGGTCCTGCGTCGCGGTCCGGCCGACGGGTTCTCGGCCGGGCGCGCAGTTCCTCGCGCCCCTGAGCCTGCGCTCGACGCTCGGCCTGGCGTCGCAGCGCGCGCAGTCGCAGCATCCCGGCCGCGGCCACCGCAGCGCAGAGGCCGACCGCGGACCAGGTGGCCGCGCTCGGGCCGTCGGCCGCGGCGTGGGCCGCGGTCACCGGTTGGGGGTGGAGGGTGGCAGGCTGCCGCGGGGGAGGGGAGGGGGCGGCCGCCGGTGGTGGTGACGGGGCCTCGGTGATCGGCTGGGCCGGTCTCCCGGCGGGCGCCAGGTCCTCGGCCAGCGCGCCGACCGGGGCGACCTTGCCGGCCGCGGCGAAGCCCCAGTCCAGCAGTGCCGCCGCCTCGTCGTAGACCTTCGGGCTGCTGGCCGGGTGCATCACGGTGACCAGCATGGTGCGGCCGCCCTGGACGGCGGCGCCGGTGTAGGTCGCGCCCGCGTTGGTGGTGTAACCGTTCTTCACGCCGATCAGCCCCGGGTACTTGCCGAGCAGCCGGTCGGTGTTGGCGATGCCGAAGCTGCCGCGCTGCCCGCTCTTGTCGACCGCGCCGGGGAACTGCGCCCAGCGGGTGCTGCAGTAGCCGCGGAACTCCTCGTTGCGCAGCCCGGCCCGGGCGAACAGGGTCAGGTCGTACGCCGAGGTGACCTGCCCGTCCATGTCGTAGCCGTCCGGGCTGACCACGTGGGTGTCGCGGGCCTGCAGCTGGTCGGCGCGGGCCTGCATGTCGACGACGGTCTTCGCGACCCCGCCGTTCATGTTGGCCAGCACGTGCACCGCGTCGTTGCCGGAGGACAGGAACACTCCGCGCCACAGGTCCTCGACCTTGTAGTCCAGGTCCTCCTTGATGCCGACCAGGCTGCTGCCCGCACCCATGCCCTGCAGTTCCGTCCAGCCCACCCGGTGCACCTCGTCGGCCGGGAAGCGGGGCAGCACGGTGTCCGCGAACAGCATCTTCAGGGTGGACGCGGGCGGCAGCCGGGTGTGCGCGTTGAACGCGGCCAGCACCTGGCCGGTGTCCGCGTCCGCGACCACCCAGGACTTCCCGGTCAGGTCGGACGGCAGCGGCGGAGCCCCCGGGCCCGGTGCGACCTGCACGCCCGCCGCGCCCAGCCGGTCGCCGCCGACCACGGGGGGCGGCGGGGCGTCGCCGGGGACCGCCGCGACGGCCGGCGGGCCGACCGGGAGCAGGACCAGGGCGGCAGCGGACGAACCGAGGACGATCCGGCGGACTGTCTGCATTCCCGGAAGCTAACCCGCGCCCCGCCGCCCAGCCGTCGAAGTCGCCGACCGACGCCACGAACGAGTACCGCCCGCTGCTCCGTTCGGCGGGCCGCGCATACTGGACGGGCCACCCGTCTGCCGCGAAGGACCCCGTCATGAAGCTCAGCCGCCCGGTCTCCTGGTTCCTCACCGCCTTCGGTGTCTGGTCGGTCTTCATCTGGACGACCTTCGCCAAGAACCTGTGGAAGGACTCCGGCGGCCAGGCGTTCGTGAACGGCGACCACTCGCAGCCGACCGCCTTCTTCTGGGTCCACCTGCTGCTCGCCGTCACCTCGCTGCTGCTCGGCCTCGCCATCGGTGCACTCGGCGTCCGAGGCCTGCGCGCCCTGCGCCGGACGGCCGCCGCGGAGTAGCGCCGAAGGCACCCTTGCGGGCGGATCCCGGGGCTGCCAGGATGCGCGGCCGGGCGATCGATCGATCGCCCGCGCATCGTTTTCTGGGGGGATTTCCGATGTCCCGTGCCGTCCCGCCGCGGCTGCTCGCCGCGTGCGCCACCACCGTTCTCGCCGCGGGGCTGTTCGCCGCGCCCGCCGCCCGGGCCGATCCCGGCCCCGGGATCACCGGCCCGACCGTCCGCCCGGGCACCTACCTGGCCGACGCCTACACCGACGGCTGCAGCGCCACCGGCACGCCCGGCTGGGTCACCGTCAGCTACCCGGGCCCGGTGCTGTTCGCGACCACCGACGCCCCTGCCGCCCGCTTCGAGCTGTGGGACGCGAACGGGGCGAAGGTCCTCGACACCACCGCCACGGCCAACCCCATCGGCGAGGTGCAGACCTCCATCGCCGACCTGGCCGAGGGCGCCGGCTACAGCTGGCAGGTGCGGCCGGAGTACCCGTCGGGCCCCGGTACGCCCGGCGTGACCTGCCGGTTCGGCGTCGACCGCACCCCGCCGACCGGCCTCGGCGTGCACTCCGACGACTTCACGAACAGCGGCAGTTCCAAGTACGCGGGCCAGCCGGGCGTGTTCACCCTCTCCGGCGCCGACGGCGGCTCCGGCCTGGCCTGCTTCCGCTACGTGCTGGACGGCACCCTGAGCACGACCAGCGGCTGCACCCCCGGCCCGGGCGTCGTCGTCCCCGGTGCGGACGGCACCGCGAGCGTCACCCTCACCCCGGCCGGGTGGGGCACCCACAACCTCCAGGTGCAGGCGTTCGACCACGCGGGCAATCCCACCCAGCCGCTGCCCTACACCTTCTACGTGCCGTGGAACCCGAACCCGCCGAAGGCGCTCGGCGACGTCGACAACGACGGCGTCCCGGACATCCTGCTGCCCGACTCGCAGGGCAACCTGCTGGTGATCGGCGGCGCTGCGGGCAGCACCGCCCCGACCACCGTGGTGCCCGCCGCGCGCTCGCCCTGGGGCGGCAGCTGGAGCGGGCTGCAGATCGTCCACAAGGGCTGGAGCGGCGGCGGTGCGCCCGCCGACACGATCTACGTCCGCAACGCCGCCCCCGGCAACAACGGCTACCTCTACCAGTACGTCAACCAGGGCGCGCTGCCGCTCGGCGTCCGGACGCCGTCGCTGGTCGGCCACTCCAAGTCCTGCGTCGACCTCGCCATGGAGCCGACCACCTGCCCGGCCGATCACAGCACCACCTACAAGGCCGTCCAGCAGCTGGTGGCGTTCGGCTCGGTGGACGTCCAGAACCCGGAGAGCATCACGCTGCTGGACGTCGAGCAGGGCAACCTGTGGCTGCAGCACGACCCCTCGCGGTCCGGCGGCTCCACCCGGCTGACCACCACGGGCCTGTGGGACGGCTACGACCTGATCGCCCCCGGTCCGGACGCGAACGGCAACCTGGCGCTGTGGTCCCGCGAGCAGTCCACCGGCGTCCTGCGGGCGCACGCCGTGCCGAAGCTCGCCGACGGCAGCTACGACTTCTCGGGGCTCGCGGACCCCGCCGATGGCACCGTGATCGGCAGCTTCCCGGTGGCGGACTATCCGACCCTGGGCAGCTCGGGCGACCTGGACGGCGACGGCCAGGCGGACCTCTACGCGGTCACCCCCGGCCGTCACCTGGTGACGTTCAAGGGCGTCGGCACCCCGAAGGACCTGGGCGTTCTGGCCTGATCAACCGTCAGGGCCCGTTCCGGCCGCGGCCGGGGCGGGCCCTCGGCAGGCGGTCTGCGGACCGCGCTTCGCGGCATACCGAGATTTTCCTTGCCTGCGGGTCGAACGGGGTGCCAGGATGCGCGGCCGGGCGGTCGATCGATCCGCCCGAGCGTCATTCTCTGGGGGAAGTTCTTGTCCCGAACCATCTCGCCGCGGCTGCTCGCTGCGTGCGCCACCACCGTCATCGCCGCAGCGCTGTTCGCCGCGCCCGCCGCGCAGGCGGTGCCCGGTCCCGGGGTCACCGGCCCGACCGTCCACCCGGGCACCTCCCTGGACACCGGCCTCACCGACGGCTGCAACGCGACCGGCACGCCGGGCTGGGTCACCGTCAGCAACCCGGGCCCGGTGCTGTTCGCGAAGACCGTCGCGCCCGCCGCCCGCTTCAAGGTGTGGGACGCGAACGGGGCGAAGGTCCTCGACACCACTGCCACGGCCGACGCCCTCGGCGGCGTCCAGACCTCCATCGCGGGCCTGGCCGACGGTGCGGGCTACACCTGGAAGGTGTGGCCGGAGTACCGGCCCGGTTCCGGCGCGCCCACCGAGACCTGCCGGTTCGGCGTCGACACCGCCGCGCCCACCGGCCTCGGTGTGCACTCCGACGACTTCACGGACAGCGGCAGCCCCAAGTACGCGGGCCAGCCCGGTGTGTTCACCTTCTCCGGCGCCGACAGCGGCTCCGGCCTGGCGTGCTTCCGCTTCGCGCTGGACGCCACCCCGGGTGTGGGCGGCTGCGCCCCCGGCCCGGGCGTGGTCGCGGCCGGGGCGGACGGCACCGCGAGCGTCACGATCAAGCCGGGCGCGTGGGGCAGCCACACGCTCCGCGTCCAGGCGGTCGACCACGCGGGCAACGTCACCCAGCCGCTGAGCTACACCTTCTACGCGCCGTCGAACCCGAACCCGCCGAAGGCGCTCGGCGACGTCGACAACGACGGCGTCCCGGACATTCTGCTGCCCGACTCGCAGGGCAACCTGCTGGTGATCGGCGGCGACGCCGGCAGCACCACCCCGACCACCGTGGTGCCCGCGACGGCGGCGCCCGTCGGCGCGAACGGCTGGAGCGGCCTGCAGATCGTCCACAAGGGCTGGGGCGCCGCCAGCGCGCCGGCCGACACGGTCTACGTCCGCGACCCCTCCCCGGGCAACAGCGGCTACCTCTACCAGTACGCCAACAACGGCGAGTTCGCCCCCGCCACGCAGTCGGCGGCGCTGGTCCGCCACGCCACCTCGTGCGTCGACCTCGCCAAGCTCCCGGTCGCCTGCCCGGCCGACCGCAGCACCAGCTACGCCGCCGTCCAGCAGCTGGTCGCGTTCGGCTCGATCGACCCGGCCCAGCCCTACGGCCTGAACCTGCTGGACGTCGAGCAGGGCAACCTGTGGCTTCAGCGGGACCCGTCGCGGTTCGGCAAGTCGACCCAGCTGACCACCACGGGTCTGTGGAACGGCTACGACCTGATCGCCCCCGGTCCGGACGCGAACGGCGACCTCGCGCTGTGGTCGCGCGAGCAGTCCACCGGCACCCTGCGGGCGCACGCCGTGCCGAAGCTCGCCGACGGCAGCTACGACTTCTCCGGCCTCGCCGACCCGGCGAACGGCACCGTGATCGGGAACTTCCCGGTGGCCGAGTACCCGACCCTGGGCAGCTCCGGCGACCTGGACGGCGACGGCCAGGCGGACCTGTACGCCGTCACCGCCGACCGGCACCTGGTGACGTTCAAGGGCGTCGGCACCCCGAAGGACCTGGGCGTTCTGGCCTGATCATCCGTCAGGGCCCGTTCCGGCCGAGGCCGGAGCGGGCCCTTTGCGGGCGGTGGCTGCCGAGTCGTCATTATTCTGCTTGCGTGCAGCTCGCGAGGGGTGCCAGGATGCGCGGCCGGGCAGGTGATCGACTTGCCCGGGCAACACTTCCTGGGGGGATTCTCCGATGTCCCGTGCCACCTCTCCGCGGCTGCTCGCCGCCTGCGCCACCGCGGCCGTCGCGGTCGGCCTGTTCGTCGTTCCCGCCGCGCAGGCGGTGCCCGGTCCCGGGGTCACCGGCCCGACCGTCGCGTCGACGCCGACCCTGGCCGGGGACGGCTGCAACGCCACCGGCACGCCCGGCTGGGTGACCACCGCCAACCCGGTGCTCACCGCCCGCACCACCGCGCCCTCCGCCCGCTTCAAGGTGTGGAACGCGACCGGCGCGAAGGTGTTCGACGGCACCGCCACCGCCGCGGCCGACGGCACCGTCCAGGTCACCGTCACCGGTCTGACCGACGGTGCGGGCTACACCTGGCAGGTGTGGCCGGAGTACCAGCCCGGTTCCGGCGCGCCCACCGAGACCTGCCGGTTCGGCGTCGACACCGCCGCGCCGACCGGCCTGGCCGTGACCTCCACGGACTTCCCGGAGAGCGGCGGCGGCAAGTTCGCCGGGCAGAAGGGCGTCTTCACCTTCTCCGCGACGGACGCCGGGTCCGGCGTGGCCTGCTTCCGGTACGTGCTGGACGGCACCCTGAGCACCGGCGGCGGCTGCACCCCGGGCACCGACATCGTCGAGGCCGGCGCCGACGGCACCGCGAGCGTCACCCTCAAGCCGGCCGCGTGGGGCACCCACAGCCTCCAGGTGCAGGCGATCGACCGCACCGGCCTGGTCACCCAGCCGCTGAGCTACACCTTCTACGCGCCGTCGAACCCGAACCCGCCGAAGGCGCTCGGCGACGTCGACAACGACGGCGTCCCCGACATCCTGCTGCCCGACTCGCAGGGCAACCTGCTGGTGATCAGCGGCAACGCCGGCAGCACCACCCCGACCACCGTGGTCCCCGCCGCGGGCTCGCCCTGGGGCGGCAGCTGGAGCGGGCTGCAGATCGCGCACAAGGGCTGGAGCGGCGGCGGCGCGCCCGCCGACACCGTCTACGTGCGCGACGCCGCCCCCGGCAACTCGGGCTACCTGTACCAGTACGTCAACCAGGGCGCGCTGCCGCTCGGCACCCGGTCGCCGTCACTGATGAGCCACGCCACCGACTGCGTCGACACCGCCAAGGCCCCGGTCGCCTGCCCGGCCGACCACAGCACCAGCTTCCGCGAGGTGCAGCAACTGGTCGCGTTCGGCTCGGTGGAGCCCGGCAAGCCGACCGCGATCACGCTGCTGGACGTCGAGCAGGGCAACCTGTGGCTTCAGCGGGACCCGTCGCGGTTCGGCGACTCCACCCAGCTGACCACCTCCGGCCTGTGGGACGGCTACGACCTGATCGCCCCGGGCCCGGACGCGAACGGGAACCTCGCGCTGTGGTCGCGCGAGCAGTCCACCGGCGTCCTGCGGGCGTACGCCGTGCCGAAGCTCGGCGAGGGCAGCTACGGCTACTCCGCGCTGGCCGACCCGGCGAACGGCACCGTGATCGGGAACTTCCCGGTGGCCGAGTACCCGACCCTGGGCAGCTCCGGCGACCTGGACGGCGACGGCCAGGCCGACCTGTACGCCGTCACCGCCGACCGGCACCTGGTGACGTTCAAGGGCGTCGGCACCCCCAAGGACCTGGGCGTTCTGGCCTGATCGACCCTCGGGGCCCGTTCCGGCCGAGGCCGGGGCGGGCCCTCGGCGTGTCCGGACCTCTGGAGGTGGCCGAATCCGGCTGCTAGCCTGCCCGGCACGACTCCCGGGCGGATGGCGGCGAGGGGCCGAGGGCCGGGCCGGGGAGCAGGGGATGTGGGAGGCTCCGCGATGAGCACCAGCACCACCCTCGGCGACACCCGCCCCGAGTGGGCGCAGCGCCAGGAACGGGAACGGCGGCACCGGCGCGCCAAGTCCCGGCTGCGGTTGCCGCTCGCGGTGGCGGCGGCCTGTCAGGCGGTGCTGCTGCTGTGGTGGGCGGCCGGGTACCCGGCGTTCACCGGCACCGCCGAGGGCGGGGGCGCGCCGCTGTACGACGCGGCCGTGCGGGTCCTCCACCCGGCGGGGGTGACGCTGGCGCAGACCGCGGCGGTGGCGTTCGCGCTGGGGCACCTGGTGGCCGCGCTGGCCCGGTTCGGGGTGCGCGGCCGCTGGTCGGGGCCGGTGGCCGTGGCGCTGGCCGCGCTGCCGCCGACGGGCAGCCTGGTGGTCTCGCTCAGCCCGGAAGTACCGTCCACCGCAGGGGCGTTGCTGCTCACCGCGGCCGGTCTGCGGCTGCTCGCCCGGCGGGCGGAGGGGACGCTGCACCGGGGCGGTCCGGCGCAGCGGCTGGATCTGACGGTGCTGTTCTCGGCCATCGTGCTGCTCGCCCTGACCGGCCCGCGCGGCGCGGGCGCCGCGCTGATCGCCGCGCTGGTGCTGCTGCCGGCGCTGCCCCGGGCCCGCGGCCGGCTCGCGCTGCTCACGGCCGCCGCGCTGGCGGTGCCGATCGCCCTCGCGCTGCTCGGCCACCCGGCGGCCCGGGCCGGCGACCTGCACCCGCTGCGCGCCGCCGACCTGGCGCTCGCCCGGTACCGCGACCCCGGCGGCGCGGACCGGGAGCTGACCGCGGTCGCCCCGCCCGCCGCCTGGGACGCGGCGGGCGCGGACTGCTCGTCGACCGCCGCCCTCACGGACCGCTGGGACTCCGCCGCCGCCGGCCGCGCACAGGACGAACTCGCCGCCGCCTGGCGGCAGTTGCTGCGGGAGCACCCGGACCGGGTGCTGGACGCCCGACTCTGCCGGGGCCGCCTCGCCTGGTCGGTGTGGGCGGGCACCGGCGGCCCGCACGCCGCCACCGAGGTGCCGGAGGCGTCCCCGTCCTCGCACGGCCTGCTGCGGCCGCTGCACTCCGCGGCCGACTGGAGCCGCACCCTGCTGCGCGCCCCGCAGCTGGACTGGCTGCTGTGGCGCGGCGCCCTGTGGGCGTACCTGGGGCTGGCGGCGGCCCTGCTGTACGCCTGGCGGCACCGGCTGCCCGCGCTGGTCCCGGTGGCCGGTGCGGCCGTCCTCGGCACCCAGCTGTCGCTGACCGCGTCCGCCGCTGGGCAGGACTACCGGACGATGGCGGTGGCGCTGTTCCTCGGCCCGCTGCTGCTCACCCTGGCCACCGTCAGAACCGGCCGCGGCGCTTCCGCCTGACGGCACGCCGAAGGGCCCGCCCGGAGCGAACTCCGGACGGGCCCTTCGAGCAGCGCGGGACTAGAAGCGACGCGTGACGAGCGCGCGCTTCACCTCCTGGATCGCCTTGGTGACCTCGATGCCACGCGGGCAGGCCTCCGAGCAGTTGAAGGTGGTGCGGCAACGCCACACGCCCTCACGGTCGTTGAGGACCTCCAGGCGCTGCTCGGCGCCCTCGTCGCGGGAGTCGAAGATGAAGCGGTGCGCGTTGACGATCGCCGCCGGGCCGAAGTACTGGCCGTCGTTCCAGAACACCGGGCACGAGGAGGTGCACGCGGCGCACAGGATGCACTTGGTGGTGTCGTCGAAGCGCTCGCGGTCGGCCTGCGACTGCAGACGCTCGCGGGTCGGCTCGTTCCCCGAGGTGATCAGGAACGGCATGACGTCCTTGTACGCCTGGAAGAACGGGTCCATGTCCACGATCAGGTCCTTGAGGACCGCGAGGCCCTTGATGGCCTCGACCGTGATCGGCTTCTCCGGGTTGACGTCCTTGATCAGGGTCTTGCACGCCAGCCGGTTGCGCCCGTTGATCCGCATGGCGTCCGAACCGCAGATGCCGTGCGCGCAGGAGCGGCGGTACGTGAGGGTGCCGTCCTGCTCCCACTTGATCTTGTTGAGCGCGTCCAGGACGCGCTCCTTCGGGTCCATTTCGAGCTGGTAGTCCACCCACACCGGGTCCGGGTGCTCCTCCGGGTTGAACCGGCGGATCCGGAAGGTGACGTTGATCAGCTTGGTGCTGCCCGCCTCGACCGCGTCCAGCGCGGCCGAGTGCTTCTCGACGGTCGGAGTGGACATCAGTACTTACGCTCCATCGGCTGGTAGCGGGTCTGCACGACCGGCTTGTAGTCGAGGCGGATGGAGGTGGAGCCGTCCTCGGCCACCTCGCGGTACGCCATGGTGTGCTGCATGAACTTCACGTCGTCGCGGGTCGGGAAGTCCTCGCGGTAGTGACCGCCGCGGGACTCCTCGCGGGCCAGCGCGGACACGACCAGCACCTCGGCCAGGTCGAGCAGGTTGCCCAGCTCGATGGCCTCCAGCAGGTCGGTGTTGTACCGCGAGCCCTTGTCCTGGATCGCGACGTTCTTGAAACGCTCCTTGAGCGCCGTGACGTCCTCGACAGCCTGCTGCAGGGTCTTGCCGGTGCGGTAGACGGACACGTTGGTGTCCATCGACTCCTGCAGCTCCTTGCGGATCTGCGCGACGGACTCGGTGCCGGTGGACTCCCGCAGGCCCTCGACCAGCGCCTCGACCAGCGCGCCCGGGTTCTCCGGCAGCTCGACGAAGTCGTGGTTGTCGGCGTACGCGGCGGCGGCGATGCCCGCGCGGCGGCCGAACACGTTGATGTCCAGCAGCGAGTTGGTGCCCAGGCGGTTGGCGCCGTGCACCGACACGCACGCGACCTCGCCCGCGGCGTACAGGCCGGGAACGATGTCGGTGTTGTTGCTCAGGACCTCACCCTCGACGTTGGTCGGGATGCCGCCCATCGCGTAGTGCGCGGTGGGCTGGATCGGGATCGGGTCCGTGTAGGGCTCGATGCCGAGGTAGGTGCGCGCGAACTCGGTGATGTCGGGCAGCTTGGCGTCCAGCTGCTCCGGCGGGAGGTGCGTCAGGTCCAGGTAGACGTGGTCACCGTCGGGGCCGCAGCCGCGGCCGGCCCGGATCTCCGAGTAGATCGCGCGGGAGCACACGTCACGGGACGCGAGGTCCTTCATGACGGGGGCGTAGCGCTCCATGAAGCGCTCGCCGTCCTTGTTGCGCAGGATGCCGCCCTCGCCGCGGGCGCCCTCGGTGAGCAGGATGCCCATCCGCCAGATGCCCGTCGGGTGGAACTGGAAGAACTCCATGTCCTCCAGCGGCAGGCCGCGGCGCAGCGCCACGGCCTGGCCGTCACCGGTCAGGGTGTGCGCGTTCGAGGTGACCTTGAACATCTTGCCGGTGCCGCCGGAGGCGAACACCACGGCCTTGGCCTGGAAGACGTGGATCTCGCCGGTGGCGAGCTCGTAGGCCACCACGCCGGCGGTCTTGCCCTCGTTGATCAGCAGGTCGAGGACGTAGAACTCGTTGAAGAACTCCACACCGTGCTTGACGCAGTTCTGGAACAGCGTCTGCAGGATCATGTGGCCGGTGCGGTCCGCGGCGTAGCAGGACCGGCGGACCGGGGCCTCACCGTGGTTGCGGGAGTGACCGCCGAAGCGGCGCTGGTCGATCCGGCCCTGGTCGGTGCGGGAGAAGGGGAGACCCATCTTCTCCAGGTCGAGGACCGCGTCGATGGCCTCCTTGCACATGATCTCGGCGGCGTCCTGGTCGACCAGGTAGTCACCACCCTTGACCGTGTCGAAGGTGTGCCACTCCCAGTTGTCCTCCTCGACGTTGGCGAGCGCGGCACACATGCCGCCCTGCGCCGCGCCGGTGTGCGACCGGGTCGGGTAGAGCTTGGTCAGAACCGCGGTGCGGCTGCGCTGGGTCGACTCGATGGCCGCGCGCATGCCGGCGCCGCCGGCGCCGACGATGACGGTGTCGTACTGGTGAATCTGCATGGGGTCAGTCGCCTCTGGTGGCTCGTCAGATGTTCGGGTCGAAGGTGAAGATCACCAGGGTGCCGAGGACGACCGTGAAGACGGTCGCGACACCGAGGAGACCCTTCAGCCACAGACGAGTGGCGTCCTTCTCCGCGTAGTCGTTGATGACGGTGCGCATGCCGTTCGAGCCGTGCAGCATCGCCAGCCACAGCATCAGCAGGTCCCACATCTGCCAGAACGGGGAAGCCCAGCGGCCCGCCACGAAGGCGAAGCTGATCTTCGAGACGCCGCCGTCCAGCATCAGGTTGATCAGCAGGTGGCCGAGGACCAGCACCACCAGGACGACACCCGACAGGCGCATGAACAGCCAGGCGAGCATCTCGAAGTTGGTGCGGGTGCGGCGCGGGGTCTTCTTGGTGCGGGCCCGGGCGGGCTCCACCACGAAGGCGTCGGCAGGGTTGCCGGTGCCCAGACCCTGGCCCGTGTGGGCCTGGAGCGAGGGGACCACCAGGTCCTTGGTCTCAGTGGACATGCCGGATCAGCCCCCGAACCAGGTGCGAAGGGTGTGCTGCAGAACGGGGTAGAAGGCGCCGCCCATCAGGACGACCCAGATGCCGACGACGGTCCACAGCATCTGCTTCTGGTACTTCGGGCCCTTGGCCCAGAAGTCGACCGCCACGACGCGAAGGCCGTTCAGGGCGTGGAACAGGATGGCGGCCACCAGGCCGTACTCCATCAGGTTCACGATCCACACCTTGTAGGTGGCGATCACCGAGTCGTACGCCTCGGGCGACACCCGCACCAGGGCGGTGTCCAGGACATGTGCGAACAGGAAGAAGAAGATCAGGACGCCGGTGACTCGGTGAGCCACCCAGCTCCACATGCCTTCCCGGCCGCGGTACAGCGTTCCAGCCGGCACGGAAAACCCTCCGGAAGCGGATTGGGGGCTCGGCCGGCTTTCTGTCGGTCAGCCCGGCCGGATACGGTCCACCGGCCGCGAGCATCCTATCGACGCGCCGCGCCCCTCCGCCGTCGGGGGCCCCTGCTGTGATCAATCAGGCACGCACGGGCTAATCGGAACGGGAACTCCGACGCTCCGTGACGAAGCGCTCGCAGCACGGCCCGGGGCCGCCCGGTCAGCTCCGGACGGCCACCAGGTGCTCCAGGCGGGTCAGCGCGATCCGGCGCAACTCCTCGGCGGAGATGAGGCGTTCCTCGTCCGGGTCGTTGGCCAGCCGGGTGCGGATCGAGGTCAGCACCGCGTCGAGCATCTCCTCCGGGTCCACCCCGTCGAGGCAGACCACGAAGACGTGGCCGAAACGCGCCTCGTACGCGGCGTGCGCGGCGCGCAGCGCGGTGTGCGCCGCCTGGCTGCCGGGAGCGCGCATGCCGAGCAGCGGCTGCGGCATCCAGCTCTCGTCGGCCAGCGCCTCGGCGAGGTCCGCCGGGCGCAGGTCGTAGCTGGCCTCGCTCGCGGCCGCGAGCAGGGAGCCGATGTCGGGGTAGGGGCGGTGGGCGGTCAGGCGCAGGGCCCAGCGGTGGCTGCCGCAGCAGGCGAGCAGCGCCTCCTCGACCGCGCCGGAGTCGGCCTCGTTGAACCGGTGCAGTCCCAGTAGGGACGGATCCGTCCGCACGTCGAGACGCTGCGGCGGGATGTCGCTGGCCAGCGGATCCTCCTCGTGAGGGCGGGAAGGGGGGATGCTGCAGAGACAGAGGGAGGGTGTGGCAGTGCCTCCGCCCGGAGTCGGCGACGGCTCGGCGGGGCAGCGCCTCCACGGTAGTTGAGGGTTCATCAGTTGGGGAGGCGGCGGGCCGATTTCATCCGATCGAGCTATCAAGTTGTGACCCGCCGCCGTTGTCGTTCACCGAGGTCCGGTCAGCCGGTCCGGTGCACCTTGTGGTTGGCCGCCTGCGCCCGGGGCCGGACCACCAGCAGATCGATGTTGACGTGTGCCGGACGGGTCACCGCCCAGGAGACGGTGTCGGCGACGTCCTCGGAGGTGAGCGGCTCGGCGACGCCCGCGTACACCGCGTCGGCCTTGTCCTGGTCGCCGCGGAACCGGGTCAACGCGAAGCCCTCGGACTTCACCATTCCGGGCGCGATCTCGATCACCCGGATCGGCTCGCCCACGAGTTCGAGGCGGAGGGTCTGCGCCACCGAGTGGACGGCGTGCTTCGCCGCCACGTAGCCGCCGCCGCCCTCGTACGCGGCCAGCGCCGCCGTCGAGGACATGATCAGCACGGTGCCGTCCCCGGTGGCGCGCAGCGCGGGCAGCAGCGCCTGGGTCAGGTGCAGCACGCCCATCACGTTGACCTCGAACATGGTGCGCCAGTCCGCCGGGTCGCCGGTCTCGACGCTTTCCGCGCCGAGCGCGCCGCCCGCGTTGTTCACCAGCACGTCCACCCGGCCGACCTCGGCGGCGAACGCGTCCACCGCGGCCCGGTCGGTGACGTCCAGGGTGAAGGCCCGGCCGCCGAGCTCCTTCGCCAGCGCCTCGATCCGCTCGGTGCGGCGGGCGGTCAGCACCACCTGGAAGCCGTCCGCGGCCAGCCGTCGGGCGGTCGCCGCCCCGATGCCGCTGCTGGCGCCGGTGACCACTGCCACCTTCTGCTCGCTCATGTCCCACTCCTCGTGTCTCGGCCTGGTGTTCGGTGCAGGTGGATCATCCCAAGGAACGGTTCGCACGTGTTGTGAGCAAGCTCCCAGCCGTGGCACCTGTCTGCCCGTGAGGGGCGCGGCTACATTGCGTATCCAGCCGAGGCGTCAATCGGCGCCAACCCCCCATCACCTTCCGCGGAGGACATCCATGGCAGCCGAGCCCCGCCGCACCGAGTCGGGCCTGCCGATCGAGCCGGTGTACGGCCCCGAGACCCTGGCCGGCTTCGACGCCGCGAGCCGGCTCGGCACCCCCGGCCAGTACCCGTTCACCCGCGGCGTCTACCCGACCATGTACACCGGCAAGCCGTGGACGATGCGCCAGTACGCCGGCTTCGGCACCGCCGCCGAGTCCAACGCCCGCTACAAGCAGCTCATCGCCAACGGCACCATGGGCCTGTCAGTCGCCTTCGACCTGCCCACCCAGATGGGCTACGACTCGGACGCGGCGATCTCGCACGGCGAGGTCGGCAAGGTCGGCGTCGCCGTCGACAGCGTCGAGGACATGAACGTCCTGTTCGGCGGCATCCCGCTGGGCGAGGTCTCCACCTCGATGACCATCAACGCACCCGGCTCGCTGCTGCTGCTGCTCTACCAGTTGGTCGGCGAGGCCCAGGGCGTGCCGTCGAACAGGCTCACCGGCACCATCCAGAACGACGTGCTCAAGGAGTACATCGCCCGCGGCACCTACATCTTCCCGCCCAAGCCCTCGCTGCGGCTGATCGCCGACGTCTTCCAGTACTGCCGGGCCGAGATCCCCAAGTGGAACACCATCTCCATCTCCGGCTACCACATGGCCGAGGCCGGGGCGAACCCCGCGCAGGAGATCGCCTTCACCCTCGCCAACGGCATCGAGTACGTGCGCACCGCGGTCGCCGCCGGCATGGACGTCGACGACTTCGCGCCCCGGCTCTCCTTCTTCTTCGTCTCCCGCACCACTCTGCTGGAGGAAGTCGCCAAGTTCCGTGCCGCGCGCCGGATCTGGGCCCGTGTCATGAAGGAGGAGTTCGGCGCGAAGAACCCCAAGTCGCAGATGCTGCGCTTCCACACCCAGACCGCCGGCGTCCAGCTGACCGCCCAGCAGCCCGAGGTCAACCTCGTCCGGGTCTCCGTGCAGGCGCTCGCCGCCGTCCTCGGCGGGACGCAGTCGCTGCACACCAACTCCTTCGACGAGGCGATCGCGCTCCCCACCGAGAAGTCCGCGCGGCTCGCGCTGCGCACCCAGCAGGTGCTCGCCTTCGAGACCGACATCACCGCCACCGTCGACCCGTTCGCGGGCTCCTACGTGGTCGAGGCGATGACGGACGAACTGGAGGCCGCGGCGCTGGAGTTGATGGCCAAGGTCGAGGACATGGGCGGCGCCGTCGCGGCCATCGAACAGGGCTACCAGAAGAGCGAGATCGAGCGCACCGCGTACCGCATCCAGCAGGAGCAGGACTCCGGCACGCGGACCGTGGTCGGCGTCAACCGCTTCCAGCTCGCGGCGGAGGAGCCCTACGAGCCGCTCAGGGTCGACCCGGCGATCGAGGCGCAGCAGGCGGAGCGACTGGCGCGGCTGCGGGCGGACCGGGACTCGTCGGCGGTGGACCGCTCGCTCACCCTGCTGCGCAAGGCGGCGGAGGGGACGGACAACGTGCTGTACCCGATGAAGGAGGCGCTGGCGGCTCGCGCGACGGTCGGCGAGGTGTGCGACGCGCTGCGGGGCGTGTGGGGCACCTACGTGCCGGTGGACCGCTTCTGAGGGGCGCGCCCACGCGCACGTCGCTGTAAGCGAAGAGGGGTGCCGGGGAAGGATCCCCAGCACCCCTCGACTGCGTTCTACGGGTTACTTCTTGATGGCGAAGGACTTGAAGAAGCCCTTGCCCGGGGAGCCCAGGCCGGTGGCCGTGTCGTAGCCGTCGGCGGCCGAGAGGCCGAAGTCGGCGCCGATCTTGTAGAGGCGGACCTTCAGGGCGCCGTTGACGACGCCGAGGTCGACGACGTTGCCGCGCTTGGTGTGGACGGCGTTGTCGTCCACGTCGTGGAAGGCGTTGGTGGCGGCGCGGTCGTACAGGGCCGGGTTGGCGAAGCCGAGGGCGCGGCCGCCGCGGGCCTCGATGGCGTTGGCGAACATGGCCGCGGTCTCCGGGGCGGAGACCGAGGTGCCGCCGAAGCCGCCCTCGCTGTAGGCGCCGTCGGCGGTGAAGCCGACCAGGGTGGCGGCCACCAGGTCACCGCTCATCGCGATGTCGGGGGTGGCGCGCAGCGGGGTCTTGGACGTGCTGCCGTCGGCCGCGGTCCGGCTGATGCGGTCCGGGACGACGCCCTGCTGGTACCACGGCTGGGCGAAGTCCTTGGAGACACCGCCGCCGCCGCCGAAGTAGAACTTGCCCGGCATCGGGGTCCAGGACTTCTGGTCGGCGGAGAGCACCGAGCGCAGGTCGCCCATGGAGACCTCGTGGCCGTACTTGCCGGCCTTGTCGTTCAGCTGGAGGGCGGTGCCGCCGACCGAGGTGACCCACGGGGACGCGGACGGCCAGTCGGCCTGCGCCTGGTTGGTGTCGGCCTCGCAGTTGACGCCGGTGGCGGCCGCGCCCGGGGAGCTGTCGCCGCAGTCGCCGGAGGAGAAGGTGAAGCCGATGCCGGTGAGGGCGCCCAGCTGGAAGATCTGGTTGTCGGCGGCCACCACGGCGGGGTCGATGTCGCCGGACTTGCCGTGCATGATCTCGCCCCACGAGTTGGAGACGACGTCGGCGAGGTGCTCGTCCACGACCTTGGCCATGGCGTCGTAGAGGTCCTCGTCGTAGCAGGAGTTGCCGCCGACGTAGACGACGTTGGCGTCCGGCGCGAGGCCGTGCACCATCTCGACGTCGAGCGCCTCCTCGCCGGCCCAGCCGGCGGGGCCGCCGCACTCGGCCTCGTGGACCCACTTGTCCGGGGTGACGTACTCGGTGTACTGGCCCGGCTTGAACGGCTGGTCGCCGTGCAGGGTGGAGAAGTGGTTGGCGTCCTGCTCCATGGTGGACAGGCCGTACGCGTCGATGATGGCGACGCGGGCGCCCTTGCCGCCGACCTTGGCGTCGGTGACGCCGTAGGCCTTGCGGAGCTGGGAGGGGATGTACGAGCAGGGGGCGAACGGCTCGTTCTTCTCGTAGCCCTCGGGGGCGCCCTTGGCGGTCTTCGAGCCATAGCCGTCCTCGGAGCAGGTCGCGACGGTCGGCAGGGTCGCCGGGTCCTTCTTGTCCGGGCCGGCGAGCTTGGCGGCGGCGTTCAGGCGCTGCTCCGCCTCGCGGACCGAGGTGGCGGAGGAGACGTTCTTGTGGATCGAGTCGGCCAGGCCGGAGACGGCGAGGACGGCGTCGGAGACGGAGGCCGGCACCTTGGCGTCGGCGGTCGGCGCCCGGTGGGTGCCGTCCGCGGTGCGGTAGTTGTGGAAGCCGGTGCCGAACGCCTTGGTCATCGCGGCGGTGGAGCCGGCGACCTGCACGTAGTGGGCGTTGGAGGCGGAGACGGTGAGGCCCGCGGCGGACACCCAGTCGGTGACGGCCTTGACCTGCTCCGGGGTGGCGCCGAACTTCGCCTGGACCTGAGCGGACGTCAGGTACCGGCCGTAGCTCGGGGACTTGGGGTCGGAGACGGCCTGGGCGAGGGCGGCGAGGCCGCTCGCGTCGCGGCCGGCCAGGTAGATCCGGGCGGTCGCCGGGGCGGCGGCGTCGGCCGCGCCCGCGTCGGCCTGCGGGGTGGCCCACTCCGGGTGGGTGCCCGGCAGGGCGCGGGCGGTGTCGCCCACGGGGGTGGCGGCGGTGGCCGGAACGGCCGCGCCGAGGGTGGTGATGATCAGTGCGGCCGCGACGGTGGCCGGAGCGATGCTCTTGGCGAGCCGATTGCGCGTGATGGGCACGTCGGTCCCCCCTTCTCGGTTCGATGGAGCGTCAGCCGCCCTTCGTGAGGGCGTGACGAGGCGCGCCGCAGGCGGACTGTCCCACCCCACTGCGGCACCGGAGTTGACTGTGCGACAGCTGTCTATTCGGACTGATGTGCGCCGCTCAAGAGTGAGGCCGAAAGATTTACCCGGCCATGACCCGATCGGGGGGAAGGGTTGGTCGCGGGCGGGGCGGCGGGCCCCGGGGGAGTGGTCACCGTGTCCGGCCGCCGGTGCAGGTCGTTGCATACGAAGGGAGCCGAACACAGGCGCGGGCCGAATCGAAGAGTCATACCCATCGTGGATCCCGGTATGCATCCAAACGGTGAGAACTTTGGTGGAAGAGGGGCCAAAAGCCTCTCACCGGCCTAGTCTTGTCAAGGTGAACGATCCTCAGCCTGCAGCCGCTGCCACCGTCACCGCCGTCCGCCCGCTCGCCGCCCTCCGGGCCCGAGTAGCGGCCCACCAGGCCGAGTTGATCGACCTGCGCCGTGATCTCCACCGGCATCCGGAGCTCGGCCGCCAGGAGTTCCGCACCACCAAGCTGCTGCGCGAGCGACTGGTCGCCGCCGGGCTGGAGCCGCGGGTGCTCCCGGGCGGCACCGGTCTGCTGGTGGACCTCGTCCCGCCGGGCACCGCGCCCGGCACCCCGCTGCTGGCGTTCCGCGCCGACATCGACGCGCTGCCGATCGACGACGCCAAGAAGGACGTCCCGTACCGCTCCACGGTGCCCGGCCGGGCGCACGCCTGCGGGCACGACGTGCACACCGCGGTGGTGCTCGGCACCGCGCTGGTGCTGGCCGAGGCGCTGGCCGCGGGGGAGCTGACCCGTCCGGTGCGGCTGATCTTTCAGCCGGCGGAGGAGACGATGCCGGGCGGCGCACTGGACGTGATCGCGGCCGGCGGGATGAAGGGGGTCGGGCGGATCTTCGCGGTGCACTGCGACCCCAAGGTGCAGGTCGGCCGGATCGCCCTGAAGACCGGGGCGATCACCTCGGCCTGCGACAAGGTGATGATCAGCGTGGACGGCCCGGGCGGGCACACCGCCCGCCCGCACCTGACCACCGACCTGGTCACCGCGGTCGCCAAGCTGGCCGCCGAGGCGCCGTCCGGGCTGGCCCGCCGGATGGACCCGCGCTGGGGCGTCTCGCTGGTGTGGGGGCGGATCGCGGCCGGCTCGGCGCCGAACGTGATCCCGCAGCACGCCGAACTGGAGGGCACCGTGCGCTGCCTGGAGCTGGCGGGCTGGCGGCAGGCGCCGGAGGTGCTGGAGGAGCTGGTCGCGCACCTGGCCGAGACGTACCGCGCCAAGTGGACGCTGAACTACCACCGGGGCGTCCCGCCGGTGGTCAACGAGGCCGACTCGATCGACCAGCTGGAGCGCGCCATGAACGAGCGGTTCGCCGAGGGCCGGGGCCCGGTGGTGGAGCCGACCGAGCAGAGCCTGGGCGGCGAGGACTTCTCCTGGTACCTGGAGCACGCGCCGGGCGCGCTGGCCCGCCTGGGCGTCCGCAGCCCGGACGAGAAGGGCGTCCGCGACCTCCACCAGGGCGACTTCGACGCGGACGAGCGGGCGATCGCCATCGGCGTCGAGCTGTTCGCCTCGCTGGCCCTGGAGCACGCCCGGATCTGAGCGCGCACCGGGGCGGGCCCCCTTCCGGGAGAGTCGTTCGCGCGGCCGGATCCGCCGCGCGAACGACCACCGGGGAGGGGGCCCGTTCCATGGGCCGGGACCGACGGCCGGGGCCGGCGGGGCCGCTCCGGCGGGTGCGGGGAGGCGTGTTCCGGGGTAAGGGGCGGAGGCGTACCGTGGTGGCGCGCTACCAGCCAGTAGCGGAACGGGAGTTGAACAAGTGTGCGGCTATGTCCGGATTTGCCCGGGCGTACGACCACATTTTGATAACAACCCCGGGGCCCGTGCAGGCCGTAACACAACCGTGTTCTACGCGCGTTACGGTGGCGCTCGACCACGCCAACCGGGTGTGTGAGAAGGAGAAACTCCCTTGCGCCGTTCACTCAAGCTCGCCGCGGCCGTGCTCTCGGGTTCCCTGGGCATCGCCTCGCTCGCCGCCTGCGGCGCAAAGAGCACCGACAACAACACCGCCGGTGCCGGCGGCGGCTCCGGTCTGAAGGTCGGCATGGCCTACGACATCGGCGGCCGTGGGGACCAGTCCTTCAACGACTCCGCCGCGCGTGGTCTGGACCAGGCCAAGTCCGAGCTGGGCGCCACCATCAACGAGGCCGAGGCCAAGTCCGGTGAGTCCGAGGCCGACAAGGAGCAGCGCCTGAAGTCGCTGGTCAACGGTGGCTTCAACCCGGTCATCGCGGTCGGCTTCATCTACCAGGACGCGGTCAACAAGGTCGCCAAGGACAACCCGAACGTCAAGTTCGCGATCGTCGACTCGAACTCGCCGGACCAGCCGTCCAACGTGACCTCGCTGACCTTCTCCGAGGAGCAGGGCTCCTTCCTGGCGGGCGTGGCCGCGGCCAACAAGTCGAAGACCAAGCACGTCGGCTTCATCGGCGGCGTCCAGTCCGAGCTGATCAAGAAGTTCGAGGCCGGCTACACCGCGGGCGCCAAGTCCGTCACCCCGGACATCACCGTCGAGGTCACCTACCTGTCGACCCCGCCGGACAACACCGGCTTCGCCGACCCGGGCAAGGGCAAGCAGGCCGCGCAGGGCCAGCTCGACAAGGGCGCGGACGTCATCTACTCCGCCGCCGGCTCCTCCGGCAGCGGCTCCATCGAGGCCGTCGCCACCGCCCCGGGCAACAAGTGGGCGATCGGCGTCGACTCCGACCAGGCCAACCAGCCGGCCCTGTCGAAGTACAAGGACCACATCCTCACCTCGATGCTGAAGAACGTGAACACCGCGGTGTTCTCCTTCATCAAGTCGGCCAAGGACGGCAACGCCCAGGGCGGCGTGAAGAACTTCGACCTGAAGGACGGCGGCGTGTCGCTGTCCGTCACCGGTGGCTTCATCGACGACATCAAGGCGAAGATCGACGCCGCCACCCAGCAGATCACCAGCGGCGCGACCAAGGTCCCGACCGTCCCGCAGGGCTGATCCCCTGCCGGTGCGCCGCCCGCCCGCCGGGCGGCGCAGTGGTCTGACACATCTCACGGAAGGGGCTCGGACGGGATGCGCGCTGCGCATCCCCCGGGCCCCTGCCCATGCCGCACCCCGGTGTCCGTCCGGCGGCTGCACCACCCCAGGGTTCCCTCTTGAGCCTCCAGCGCGACGAAGCGCCCGACGACCAGCAGGAGATCGCCATCACCCCCTCCGACTCCGCCTCCCCCGGCGGCATCCCCAGCGCGGGGACGGCGACACCGGCCGTCGAACTGCGCGGCATCACCAAGCGCTTCCCCGGTGTGGTGGCCAACCACGACATCGACATCACCGTGCAGCGCGGCACCGTGCACGCCCTGATGGGCGAGAACGGCGCCGGCAAGTCCACCCTGATGAAGATCCTCTACGGGATGCAGAAGCCGGACGAGGGCACCATCGCCATCAACGGCGAGCAGGTGGTCTTCGCCACCCCGGGCGACGCGATCGCCCGCGGCATCGGCATGGTGCACCAGCACTTCATGCTGGCCGACAACCTCACCGTCTGGGAGAACATCGTCCTGGGCAGCGAGAAGCTGTACGGCATCGGCGCGAAGGCGAAGGCGAAGATCCGCGAGCTGTCCGACCAGTACGGCCTCGGCGTGCGGCCGGACGAGCTGGTCGAGGACCTCGGCGTGGCCGACCGGCAGCGCGTGGAGATCCTCAAGGTGCTGTACCGCGGCGCCCGGATCCTGATCCTGGACGAGCCGACCGCGGTCCTGGTCCCGCAGGAGGTCGACGCGCTGTTCGACAACCTGCGCGAGCTCAAGGCCGAGGGCGTCACCGTCATCTTCATCTCGCACAAGCTGCACGAGGTGCTGTCGGTCGCCGACGCGATCAGCGTGATCCGCCGCGGCACCACGGTCGGCGACGCCGACCCGAAGGTCGTCACCGCCCGCCAGCTGGCCGAACTGATGGTCGGCGCCGAACTGCCCTCCCCGGAGAGCCGCGAGTCCACCGTCACCGACGTGGAGATGCTCCGCGTCGAGGGCCTGCGGATCGCCAAGCCGGACGCCGAGGGCGTCGAGCGCGTGGTGCTGGACGACATCTCGCTGCGCATCCACAAGGGCGAGATCCTCGGCATCGCCGGTGTCGAGGGCAACGGCCAGGCCGAACTGGTCGAGGCGATCATGGGCATGCTGCCGCTGGACGCCGGCACCGTCACGCTGGACGGCGCCGACCTGACCGGCACCCGCACCCGGGCCCGCCGCGAGGCCGGCATCGGCTACATCCCGGAGGACCGGCACCGGCACGGCCTGCTGCTGGAGGCCCCGCTCTGGGAGAACCGGATCCTCGGCCACGTCACCGAGCGCCCCAACTCCAAGGGCGCGCTGCTCGACCCGGCCGGCGCCCGGGCCGACACCCAGCGGATCGTCGAGCAGTACGACGTCCGCACCCCCGGCATCGAGGTCACCGCGGCGTCGCTGTCCGGCGGCAACCAGCAGAAGCTGATCATCGGCCGCGAGATGAGCCACGACCCGAAGCTGCTGATCGCCGCCCACCCGACCCGCGGCGTGGACGTCGGCGCGCAGGCGCAGATCTGGGAGCAGATCCGCTCCGCGCAGCGCGAAGGCCTGGCGGTGCTGCTGATCTCCGCCGACCTGGACGAGCTGATCGGCCTGTCCGACACCATCCGGGTGATCTACCGCGGCGCGCTGGTCGCCGACGCCGACCCGGCCACCGTCACCGCGGAGGATCTGGGCACCGCGATGACCGGCGCCGCCACCGGCCACATCGTCTCCGACACCGGCACCACCGGCTCCGACCGGGTTCCGCCCACCGACACCGCCGATTACGTGCAGGCGGGGGAGTAGCCACATGACCAGTCCCAACCCCCCGGCTGCAGAAGCGGCCGACCGGCCGCGCAAGCGGCAGATCGACCTGGAGCGGATCGGGCTCGGCCTGGCCGCGCCCGTGCTGGCCGTGCTGCTGTCGGTGATCATCGCCGGCACGCTGCTGGCGGTCTCCGGCCGCGACCCGTTCGGCGCCTTCCGGATCATGTGGAACTACGGCACCGCGTCGGACGGCCAGGTCGCCGTCCTGAACAAGGCGACCGTGTACTACCTGGCCGCGGCCGCCGCCGCGTTCGGGTTCCGGATGAACCTGTTCAACATCGGCATCGAGGGCCAGTACAAGCTGGCCATGATGATGGCCGCGTTCGTCGGCACCCAGATCGACCTGCCGGCCTTCCTGCAGATCCCGCTGCTGCTGATCGTCGCGATGTTCGTCGGCGGCCTGTGGGCGTCGATTGCCGGTGTGCTGAAGGTCTACCGCGGCGTCAGCGAGGTCATCTCGACCATCATGCTGAACGCCATCGCCACCGCCGTGATCGGCGTGCTGCTGGTGCCGGGCATCCTGGCGCCGAAGACCGGCGGCACCACCAACTCGATCCAGACCGCGAAGATCTCCGAGTCCAGCCACTTCTTCTCGATCGAGACCCAGGGCGGCACCCTGTGGGGCTTCATCGTGATCGCGGCGCTGGTCGGCGTGGTCTTCCACTTCACCCTGAACCGCACCCGGTTCGGCTTCGACCTGCGCGCCACCGGCCGCTCGGAGACCGCCGCCAAGGCCTCCGGCGTCAACGTCAAGCGCATGGTGATCACCTCGATCGTGGTCTCCGGTGCGCTGGCCGGCCTGGTGGGCCTGCCCGAGCTGATGCAGAACACCCCGTACTTCGGCCAGAACGTGCAGGTCGGCCTGGGCTTCATCGGCATCTCGGTGGCGCTGCTCGGCCGCAACACCCCGATCGGCATCGCGTTCTCCGCGCTGCTGTTCGCCTTCCTGGACGCCTCCGGCGCCCAGCTGCCCACCCGGGGCGACTACCCGGCCGAGATCATCCCGGTGATCCAGGGCACCATCGTCATCTGCGTCGTCGTGGCCTACGAACTGGTGCGCCGCTTCGGCCTCAAGCGCCAGCAGCAGAAGGTCGGCGCCGAGCTCGCCGCGCAGGCCGCCGCCGCTGCGGCCGCCCAGAAGGAGGTGGCGGCATGAGCACCACTGTCGCCAAGCCGACGTCGTCCGTCGCGCCCGCGAAGAAGAAGTCCAAGCTGACCTGGCCGGTGGTGCTGCTGCTGATCGCGCTCGCGCTGCTGCTGTTCGCGGCGATCGGCGCGATCACCGGCAACCACGGGCTGACCTCCTCGGGCCAGATCGGCGCCGCGGTGTCCTCCGCCGTGCCGATCGCCATGGCCGGCCTCGGCGGCCTGTGGGCCGAGCGCGCGGGCGTGGTCAACATCGGCCTCGAAGGCATGATGGTGGCCGGCACGTTCTGCGGCGCCTGGGCCGGCTTCCTGGTCAACCCGTGGGTCGGCCTGCTGGCCGGCATGGCGGGCGGCGCGGCCGGCGGTCTGCTGCACGCGCTGATCACCGTCACCTTCGGCGTCGACCACATCGTCTCCGGCGTCGGCATCAACCTGCTGGTCCCCGGCATCTGCGCGTACGTCAACCGGATCTACTACAAGGACTACGTGGCCGACGGCGCCGGTGCGAACCAGTCGCCGCCCGCCGAGTCGCTGCCCACCTTCACCGTCCCCGGCCTGTCGAACTGGCTGGACGGCATCGAGCAGCACCACTGGTTCCTGGTCTCCGACGTGGCCGGCATCGTCCGCGGCCTCACCACCGAGCTGTCGGTGGTCACCCTGATCGCCGGCGCGTTCCTGGTCGGCAGCTACTTCGTGCTCTGGCGCACGGTGTTCGGCCTGCGGCTGCGCTCCTGCGGCGAGAACCCGACCGCCGCCGAGTCGCTGGGCGTCAACGTCTACAAGTACAAGTACCTCGCGGTGATCTCCTCCGGCGCCTTCGCGGGCCTCGGCGGCGCGTACCTCTCGCTGGTCGCCGCGCACTTCTACCGGGACGGCCAGACCCAGGGCCGCGGCTTCATCGGCCTGGCCGCGATGATCTTCGGCAACTGGATGCCGGGCGGCCTGGCCGCCGGCGCGGGCCTGTTCGGCTTCACCGACAGCCTCCAGCTGCGCGACGCCGACTCGGTGCACGTGCTGCTGCTGGTGGTCGCCATCGCGATGGCGGCGCTCGCGCTGTGGCAGTTCTACCGCCGCAAGTTCACGGCCGGCGCGATCAGCCTGGTGGTCGCCGGCGGCGTCGCCCTCTGGTACGCCACCACCGACGCCGTCCAGCGCCCGCTGATCGTCGCCACCCCGTACGTGATCACCCTGGTGGTGCTCGCGCTGGCCGCCCAGCGACTGCGGATGCCCAAGGCCGACGGCCAGATCTACCGCAAGGGACAGGCCAAGTGACGCCGCCCCCGACCGCGGACGCGGTGGACTGGGAGGCGCTGCGGGAGGCCGCCCGCGCGGCGATGCGCCACGCCTACGCCCCCTACAGCAAGTACCCGGTCGGGGCGGCGGCCCTGGTCGACGACGGCCGCACGGTGACCGGCTGCAACGTGGAGAACGCCTCCTACGGCCTCGGCCTGTGCGCCGAGTGCGGCCTGGTCTCCGCGCTGCACGCCACCGGCGGCGGCCGGCTGACGGCGTTCACCTGCGTGGACGGCGCCGGCGAGCTGCTGATGCCGTGCGGGCGCTGCCGCCAGCTGCTCTTCGAGCACGGCGGCCCCGACCTGCTGGTCGAACTGCCCTCCGGGGTACGGCCGATGAGCGAGGTCCTGCCGGACGCGTTCGGGCCGGACAAGCTGTAGCTTCTGCTGGCTGATCACTTTGTTACGCGCGTAGAGTGTCGCGGGAGGACATCCCGCGGCACTCTTCGCATTTCACACCTCTCTGGAGCACCTGCATGGACGCCATCTCCGTCATCCGGGCCAAGCGCGACCGGGGCGAGCTGACCGACCCCCAGATCGACTGGGTGATCGACGCCTACACCCGCGGCGAGGTCGCCGACGAGCAGATGTCCGCCCTCGCGATGGCCATCCTGCTCAACGGCATGACGGCCCGTGAGATCAGCCGCTGGACCGACGCGATGATCCGCTCCGGCGAGCGCATGGACTTCTCCTCGCTCGGCGTCCCCACCGCCGACAAGCACTCCACCGGCGGCGTCGGCGACAAGATCACCCTCCCGCTCGCCCCGCTGGTCGCCGCCTGCGGCGCCGCCGTTCCGCAGCTCTCCGGCCGCGGCCTCGGCCACACCGGCGGCACCCTCGACAAGCTCGAATCCATCCCCGGCTGGCGCGCCCTGCTCTCCAACGACGAGATGCTCGCCGTCCTGCGCGACTGCGGCGCCGTGATCTGCGCCGCCGGCGACGGCCTGGCCCCCGCCGACAAGAAGCTCTACGCCCTGCGCGACGTCACCGGCACCGTCGAGGCCATCCCGCTGATCGCCTCCTCGATCATGTCCAAGAAGATCGCCGAGGGCACCGGCGCACTCGTCCTGGACGTCAAGGTCGGCTCCGGCGCGTTCATGAAGAACCTCGACGACGCGCGCGAGCTCGCCCGCACCATGGTCGGCCTCGGCCGCTCCGCCGGCGTCGCGACCGTCGCCCTGCTCACCGACATGTCCACCCCGCTCGGACTCACCGCCGGCAACGCCCTCGAAGTCCGCGAATCGCTGGAGGTCCTCGCCGGCGGCGGCCCCGCCGACGTCGTCGAACTCACCCTCGCGCTCGCCCGCGAGATGCTCGCCGCCGCGGGCGTCCACGGCAAGGACCCGGCCGACGCCCTCCGCGACGGCTCCGCCATGGACCACTGGCGCCGCATGATCACCGCCCAGGGCGGCGACGTCGACGCCCCCCTCCCCGTCGCCCGCGAGACCCACGTCATCCCCGCCCCCGCCACCGGCGTCCTCACCACCCTCGACGCCTACGCCGTCGGCGTCGCCGCCTGGCGCCTCGGCGCCGGCCGCGCCCGCAAGGAGGACCCGGTCCAGGCCGGCGCCGGCATCGAACTCCACGCCAAGCCCGGCGCCACCGTCACCGCCGGCCAGCCCCTCCTCACCCTCCACACCGACACCCCCGAGCGCTTCCCCTACGCCATCGAGGCCCTCGCCGACGCTGTCACCGTTGCCCCCGTCGGCACCGCCTTCACCCCGGCCCCGATCGTCCTGGACCGGATCGCCTGACGGTTCGCCGACGCGCCCTGCGCGCCCGCTCTCAGGAGTAGGTGCGCAGGACGCCGGTGTCGAGGGTCCACGGGCCGACGGTGATGACGTCGCCGAAGGCGAAGTGCTCCCGGCGGGCGTACTCGGGCTCGTCGTGGACGATGCCGGTGCCCTTGCGGGGGTCGACCAGCAAGTAGGTCGGGATGCCCATGGCCGAGTAGTCGCGGACCTTGGTCAGGTAGTCGTTCTCCGGGTTGGACGCCGAGACGACCTCCACGACGAGGAGGACCTGATGAGGGAGCAGCGCGGCTTCCTCGTCGTTCAGGGCCTCCTCGTGGAAGACCATGATGTCGGGGTTGCGGAGCCGGCCTCGGACGGGATCCACCAGGTCCGCGCCGCCGTGGGCGAGGTGGCCGGGGTGGGTCTGCGGGAGCTGGTCGTTGAGCTGGCGGGCGATGCGGATGACGGCGAGCTCGTGGCGCTTGACCGGCGACATCATCATCACGATGGTGTCGTTCGAGATCTCGATCTTCCCTATTCCCGGCACCTGCGGAAGCTGGTCGGCGATCGCACGGAGTCTGGCGAACTGGGCAGGGTCGACGCTCATGCCCGGAGTGTATCGACGGCCACCGCCCGGCGGGCGGCTGTGGCGCGGTGGGTGGCGTACAGGGTGACGCCGGCCGCGCAGGCCATGGCGGTGAGGGCGACGGCAGCCGTGCCGGACCAGCCGGTGGAGTGGTAGGCGTCGGCGCCGATCGTGCCGCCGAGGCTGTTGCCGAGGTAGTAGGCGATCAGGTAGAGCGCGGAGGCCTGGGCGCGGCCGGTGGCGGCGGTGCGGCCGACGGCGGAGGACGCGGTGGCGTGGCCCGCGAAGAAGCCGGCGGTGATCAGGACCAGGCCGAGGATCGCGCAGAACAGCGAGTCCGCGAGGGAGAGCAGCAGGCCGGCCGTGGTGGCGGAGATCGCCAGGTAGAGGGTGCCGCGGCGACCCCAGCGGGCGGTCAGCCGACCGGCCGAGGCGGAGGACGCCGTGCCGACCAGGTACACCACGAAGATCGACGCGGCGACGGACTCCGGCAGGTGGAACGGCGCCGAGGTGAGCCGGTACCCGACGGTGTTGTAGACCGCGCCGAAGACCGCCATGAACAGCATCCCGAGCGCGTACAGCCGCAGCAGCAGCGGGTTGCGCAGGTGTCCGGTGACGGTCGTGGCCAGCGCGCGGGCGTCCACCGGCGTCCGCCGGAAGTGCCGGGCCCGGGGGATCAGCAGCCGGAAGGCGAGCACCGCGAGCAGCGCGAGGACGGCCGAGACCGCCAGTCCCCAGCGCCAGCCCCAGGCGGCCGCGACCCAGCCGGAGACCAGACGTCCGCCCATCCCGCCGATCGAGTTGCCGGCCACGTACAGGCCCATCGCGGAGGCCAGCGCCGTCGGGTGCACCTCCTCGGCGAGGTAGGCCATCGCGGTGGCCGGGAGCCCGGCCAGCGCCGCGCCCTGGACGGCCCGCAGGACCACCAGCGTGGTGAGGTCCGGGGCGAACGGCAGCGCGAGGGCGAGCAGCGCGGCGGCGAGGGTGGACGCCGTCATCACGGCGGTGCGTCCGTACCGGTCGGAGAGGGCGCTGGCGGGCAGCAGCGCGAGCGCGAGGCCGAGGGTGGACGCGGAGGCCGTCCAGCTGGCCTGACCGGGCGTCAGGTCGAGGTCGGCGGAGAGGATCGGCAGCAGGCCCTGGGTGGAGTACAGCAGGACGAAGGTGGCGACACCGGCCGCGAACAGGGCGAGGTTGGCGCGGCGGAAGTCCCGGCTGCCGGGGCGCAGGCGCGGGTCGGTCACGGATGCGGGGGATGCGGGGGCGGGCGCGGAGAGCGCCTCGGTACTGGCAGGCTGCATGCCAATGACGCTAGGGCGGCGCGGGCTGATGCGTCCAATGCATGAATGAGGGAAGATCCATGCCGTGACGTATGAGAGCAGCTCCGCGCCCAACCGCCTCGCCGAACTCGGTCCGGACGCCGATGTGACGCGCCTCGCACCGCAGTTGGCGGAGTTCGCGGCGGTCGCCCGACTGGAACACGTCACCCGGGCCGCGCAGCTGCTCGGCATGCCGCAGCCCACCCTCTCCCGCGCGGTCGCCCGCCTGGAGGCGCAGCTCGGCGTCGACCTGCTCGCCCGGCAGGGCCGCACCGTCCGCCTGACCCGGGCCGGACGGCTGCTGCTGGACGCCGTCGAACGGGCGCTCGCCGAGGTCGAACGCGGCGCGGAGGCGGCCCGCGCGGAGGCCGACCCGACGGCCGGGCGGGTCGCGTTCGGCTTCCTGCACACCATGGGGACGGACGCGGTGCCCGCCCTGCTGCGAGGGTTCCGGGCCGGGCATCCGCAGGTCCGCTTCCAACTGGTGCAGGACTACGTCGCCGCGATGCTGGAACGCCTGCGCGCCGGGGAGTTGGACCTCTGCCTGGTCTCCCCGCTCCCCGACACGCCCGAACTGACGGCCCGTCCGCTCGACGAACAGCGCCTCTACCTGACCGTCCCTGCGGACCACCGGCTCGCGGGGCGCCGCCGGATCCGCCTCGCCGAGGTCGCCGACGAGCCGTGGGTGACGGTCGAGGAGGGCTACGGCCTGCGCCACATCATGGAGGGCTTCTGCGCGAAGGCCGGCTTCACCCCGCGGATCGCCTTCGAGGGCGAGGAGGTCGAAACCCTCCGCGGCCTGGTCGCCGCCGGCCTGGGCGTCGCGCTCCTCCCACCCGCCCTCGTCCCCCGCCCGGGCGTCGTGGAACTCGAAGTCACCGCCCCCCGCACCCGCCGAGCCATCGGCCTCGCCTGGCACGCGACCCGCCCCCTCACCCCACCGGCAGCCGCATTCCGGGACTTCGTCCTGTCCCGCCGGGGAAGCATCCTCGCGCACGACTGAGCGAGGGTTCCGCTTCGCGGTGTGGGTTCCGCTTCGCGGTGGGTGAGGTAGGGCGGGGCAACTCGTCGGCCTGGCCCGGCGGGCCGCGCATCCCCTCGCCCCATCGGTGGCTGCGTTTCGCGACCTCGTGCTGTCGCGGCGGAGGCACCTCTGCTCAGGGCCGTGCGGGGGTTCCGCTCCCCTCGGTGGGTGGGGCGCGTGGCTGATCTACGCGCGTAGGGGCTATGCTCCGGCAATGGAGAAGCAGATCACTCTCGCGGGCACGACGGCCCCGCGTGTTCCCACGGCGGAGCAGATTGCCCGCGCCCCCAAGGTTCTGTTGCACGACCACCTCGACGGTGGGTTGCGGCCGGAGACCATCGTCGAGCTGGCGGCGGACTGCGGCTACGAAGGGCTGCCGACCACCGACCCGGCGGAGCTCGGGGTGTGGTTCCGGGAGGCGGCGGACTCGGGGTCGTTGGAGCGGTACCTGGAGACGTTCGCGCACACGTGTGCGGTGATGCAGACCCGGGAGGCGCTGGTCCGGGTGGCGGCGGACTGCGCGGAGGACCTGGCCGCGGACGGCGTGGTGTACGCCGAGGTGAGGTACGCGCCGGAGCAGCACCTGGAGGCGGGGCTGACCCTGGACGAGGTGGTGGAGGCCGTCAACGAGGGCTTCCGGTTGGGCGAGGCGAACGCCCGGGCGCGCGGGCACCGGATCCGGGTCGGGACGCTGTTGACCGCGATGCGGCACGCGGCCCGTTCGCAGGAGATCGCCGAGCTGGCGAACCGCCACCGGGACCGCGGGGTGGTCGGGTTCGACATCGCGGGCGCGGAGGCCGGTCACCCGCCGACCCGGCACCAGGCCGCGTTCGACTACCTCAAGGGCGAGAACAACCACTTCACCATCCACGCCGGTGAGGCGTTCGGGCTGCCGTCGATCTGGGAGGCGGTGCAGTGCTGCGGCGCGGACCGGCTCGGTCACGGTGTGCGGATCGTGGACGACATCACGGTCGGCGAGGACGGCCGGGTGGAGCTCGGGCGGCTGGCCGCGTACGTGCGGGACAAGCGGGTGCCGCTGGAGATGTGCCCGACGTCGAACCTGCAGACCGGCGCGGCGGCGTCGTACGCCGAGCACCCGATCGGGCTGCTGGCGGGGCTGAAGTTCCGGGTCACCGTCAACACCGACAACCGGCTGATGAGCGGGACCAGCATGAGCCGCGAGTTCGGGCACCTGGTGGACGCGTTCGGCTACACGCTGGGCGACCTGGAGTGGTTCACCGTCAACGCGATGAAGTCGGCGTTCCTGCCGTTCGACGAGCGGCTGGCGATGATCAACGATGTGATCAAGCCGGGGTACGCGGAGCTGAAGGCCGAGTGGCTGTTCGGTCCGCGCGGCTGACGGTCCGTCGGCGGCGGGCTGCCCCCGAGTGGTCAACGTCCATGGAGATGGTCGGACTTATCACTCGGGGGAGTGGTCGGATTTTGAACCGGGCGTGGCGCTGTCACTACGGTGAGCCGGTCACTGCTGACTCGGTGTGACGGCCGTGCCCTGAATCCCCGGGCGTGCGACCCCGCACCGGCCCGACCAGGACTGAGGACGCACACATGAAGCAGGCCACTCTCAAGGCCGCCGGCACCGCCGTGCTCGGCGTTGTCGCCGCCGCCGTCGCCGCGGGCACCGCCTCCGCCGCGCCGGTCGCCCCCGGCGGCCTCGGACTGCCGACCGGCGCGCTCACCAACCCGGGTGTGACCGGCGCCGCCACCGGGGCCGTGAGCAAGCTGCCCGGCGCCGACCAGCTCGGCACCGTGACGGGCGCGCTCAACCCGGCCGCCGGCACCCCGGCCGCCGCCCCCGCGCCGGCCCAGGCCACGGAGCAGACCGCGTCGGTCGCCGAGCAGGTCGGCCCCGCCGGTGTCGACCCGCAGGCCGCGCCCGAGCACCGGGTGGGCGGCCTGGACGCCGTCCCGGGCGGCCAGGGCCTGGCCAAGACCCCGGTCGGCGGTGTGATCAGCACGCTGACCAGCCTGACCCCGACCGGCGGCGGCGCCCCCGGCCTGCCGGGCCTGCCCGGCGTGGGCGGCTGACGGCTCCGGCGAGGAGCAGAACGGCCGAGGGGCCGTCCCGCAGCAGCGGGGCGGCCCCTTCGTCATGGGCGGTACGGGTGGCGCGGGCGTCATCGGGCGCCGCGGGCGGGTCACGGCTCCTGCGGGAGCAGCAGCCACAGCGCCAGGTAGATCAGGAACTGCGGGCCGGGCAGCAGGCAGGACGCCAGGAAGATGATCCGGACCGTCCACGGCGTGAACCCGAAGCGCTGGGCGATGCCGGCGCAGACGCCGCCGATGACGCGGTGGTGACGGGGACGGGCGAGGGTGCTCATCTTCTCCTCCGAGGGGAGTGCTTCCGGGCCGGGCGGTCCGACCGGGGATGACTCCATCGTCGCGCCGCGACCTGCTGCTCTCCGTCCGCCGCGATGCCGATTCGGACCCGGAGCCGCTCCCCGTCCCGGGGTACGCCGACCTCGGGGTCGACTCCGGGGCGGACCCCGAGGCCGGGAACCTTCGCGTGCATTTCGTCTTCCGGGCAAACAAGGTCAAAGGGTGGGTGAAGGGACGGAACTGACTGGTGGTCGACGTCGGGGAAATGCCACACTCGCGCGAATTGATCTTCTTCCGCCGAATTCGAAGGACTTCCCGTGCGTGCGAACCGGTTGCCGGCCGCCTTTGCCCTGACCGTTCTCGCCATGGCGGGAACGGCCGCCTGCGGATCGGAGGACCGTCCGGGCCCGGCCGCGGAGAACGGGCTGGCCGGGCTCTCGGGGGCGGAGGTCGTCGCCCGGATGCAGGCGGCCGGGGCCGGGGCGACCTCGGTGCGGATGATCCTTCGGGGCGACTCGGAGGACGGCAGCGAGACTGCCACCGTCGCCGCCGCCCGCAACGGCGACTGCACCGACGAGGTGGCCGGGGGCAACCCGATCGAGGACGGCTACAGCAGGCAACTGCGGCAGACCCACGTCCTGCGCAAGGACGGGCGGACCTTCTTCAAGGCGGGCGGCCTGCGCGGCCTCGGCGGGCCGGCCGACCAGTGGATGTCCACCAGCAGTAAGGAGGCCGACCAGCTGGCGACCTACTGCGACCTGGCCCTCGGCCTGCCGGACGAGCTGAACACCCTGACGGGCGGCGCCCGCAGCGGGCAGTGGGTCCGCGACGGCAGCACCCGGATCGGCGGCGTCCCGGCGGTGGTCCTGCACTTCACGACGGAGGACGCCGTCGACGAACTCGCCCTGGACACCGGCCCCGCCGGCAGCTCGGAGCTCCGGATCGCGGTCGCCGCCGAAGGCGAACCGCATCTGCTGCGGGTGGAGCTCGCCTCCGGCTCGAACCGCCTCACCGTGCGGCTCCGCGACCACGGCGCGCCGGTGACGGTCACGCCGCCGCCCGCCGACCAGGTCCACGACTTCGACGCGCAGCTGCCGGTGGGCGAGGAGCTGCCGGAGGGCTGAACTGCCGCCGCGGGGCGGCGGAATTCCGGGCCTGCGCATTCGACCGTTCGATCGTGAGCGAATGCCGTGGGAGCGGAAATCGGACCGCGACGCGGGCCCTCAGCGCCGCGGAGCCACCGGGGAGCCGAGCGTCCGGATCACGGGCGCCGCGACGGAGCGCGGGCGCTGCTCCTTCGGGCCCCGGCGCGGCGTCGCGGCGCGCGGCGCCACGGCCGGGCGGCGCAGGGCGTGGGTGCGCAGCGGGGTGGCCAGGAGCAGGTGGGCGGCGGCGGCGCCGAGGGTGCCGAGGAGGATGTCGTCGACGTCGAGGACGTGGCCGGGGGCCCAGCCCTCAAGGATCTCCAGGGCGGTGGCGAGCAGGGCGGCGGCACCGGTGGTGCGGAGGAAGGACAGCAGCCAGGACCGGTCGGGGCTGCCGACGGCGAGCGGGAGCAGCAGGCCCGCGGGGGCCAACGGCAGGAGGCCGGAGGCGAGCGCGGCGGGCAGGGTGCGGGTGGTGAGCGCCTGGTGCACGGAGGCGAACGGGGTGAGGTTGGACGGGCCGGTCCAGGCGGCGGTGACCGGCCGGAGGGCCAGCCAGACCAGCAGCAGGAGGTGGAGGGTCAGCAGCAGCCGGGCTGCCGTCCGGTACCGGTACGGCGCCGTCGTGCGGTCGGTTCGCGCAGTGGTGTGCACATTCCGGGGGACGCGCGCCGTACCGGCGGTGGTTCCGCCGTACGGGTGATCAGGGGCAGTGGCGGGCCGACGGCGCGCCGAACACCCCGGGCGCCGTCGCCGTCGCCGTCGGCGAGGGCGTGGCCGACGGCGTCGGGACCCGGCTCGGGGTGGCCTTCGCGGAAGCGGACGGGGACGCGGCCGGCGAGGTGGCGCCGGCCGACCCGGTCGCCGTCGGGGCGACCGGCATCAGGACGGGCGTGGGGCAGGCGGTGCGGCTGGCGGGCGCGCCGGCGTCGACCGGCACCGCGGTGGGGCGGATGCCGCAGCCGGTGAGCAGGGCCGTCGAGCCGGCCAGCAGGGCGACGGCGCGGAGGCGGCGGCGGGCGGTCATGGTGCTTCTTCCGGGCCGGGGGCGGGCGGTTGGGTGAGCGGCAGGGTGAGGGTGAACACGGCACCGCCCTCCGGGTTGTTGGCGGCGGTGATGGCGCCGCCGTGGATGAGGGCGTTGGCCTCGGCGATGGACAGGCCCAGGCCGCTGCCCTCGGAGCGGGCCCGGCCCTTGTCGGCCTTGTAGAAGCGGTCGAAGACGTGCGGCAGCACGTCCTCGGGGATGCCGGGGCCGCCGTCGGAGACGGACACCACCACGGTCTCGCCGTCCTGGCGGACCTTCACCTTCACCGGGGAGCCGCCGTGCTTGAGCGCGTTGCCGATCAGGTTGGCGAACACCACGTCCAGGCGGCGTGGGTCGACGACGGCCAGGATGCCGCGCGGGGCGTCCAGTTCGACGGCGTCGTACCAGGCCCGGCCGTCGATGCAGGACATGATCAGGTCGGCCATGTCGACCTCGTCGGCGACCAGCTTGGCGGTGCCGGCGTCGAACCGGGTCACCTCCATCAGGTTCTCCACCAGGTCGGACAGCCGACGGGTCTCGGAGACCACGATCCGCACCGCCGGCTCGATCATCGGGTCGAGCGAGTCGGCCTCGTCCTCCAGGATGTCGGTGACGGCCGTCATCGCGGTCAGCGGGGTGCGCAGCTCGTGCGACATGTCGGCGACGAACCGCCGGGACTGCGCCTCGCGTGCGCTCAGCTCCGCGACCTGCTCCGACAGCGACTCCGCGGTGCGGTTGAACGTCCGCGCCAGGTCGGCGAGTTCGTCGTTGCCCTCGACGTCGAGCCGGGTGTCCAGCTCGCCCTCGCCGAGCCGCCGGGCGGCGTCGCCGAGCCGGCGCACCGGCCGCAGCACCGTCGCCGAGGCGCCCTGCGCGAGCAGCGCGGAGCCGACCAGCGCCAGCAGGGTGGCGATCGCCAGCGACCAGCCGAGGGTGTTCAGGTCGGCCCGCTCGTTCTGCAGCGACTTGAACATGTAGGCGGTCGGCCCGTCCGGCTCGACCTTCGTCCCGCCGACCACGTACGGCCCGGACAGGTTCACCCGCTGCCAGTACAGGTGGTACTGGTACGGGTTGCCCGGGCCGATCTCGCGCGGCTTGTTGACCGCGGTGACCAGCGCCGGCGGCACCTGCTTGGCGGTGAAGGCGATCGGGTCGGAGGAGGCGGTGCAGTCCGGCTGCGACGGGTCGACCACGACCACGTCGTACGCCAGGCCGGAACTCGCCACCTGCACCGCCAGCGACGACAGGTCCTGGCAGGTCGGGTGCACCGGCAGCTGCGAGACGGTGCGGGTCAACGAGCCGCGGAAGTCGTTCAGGGAGGCGTTCTGGGCGCGCCTGAGCACCGCGTCGCGGTTCAGCCAGTAGGCGATCCCGGACGCGGACACGGCGGTCACCAGCGCGACCGCGGCGAACACCGCGATCAGCCGGACCCGCAACGAGCTGAGCCGCTGCCAGGACACCGAACGGGCACGGTGCGGCGCGGACTGATGGTCGGTCAAAAAAGGCTCACCAGGCAGAAGGAGGGCGTCACGCGGGCGGGTCCAGACGGTAGCCGACCCCGCGGACGGTACGGATCAGCGTCGGCGCGGACGGCACGTCCTCGACCTTCGCCCGCAGCCGCTGCACGCACGCGTCCACCAGGCGGGAGTCGCCCAGGTAGTCGTGCTCCCAGACCAGCCGCAGCAGCTGCTGTCGGGACAGCGCCTGCCCCGGGCGGCGGCTCAGCTCCAGCAGCAGCCGCAGCTCGGTCGGGGTCAGCTGGAGGTCCTGGCCGTCCTTGGTCACGGTCATCGCCGAACGGTCGATCACCAGGCCGCCGTACGCCGCGGAGTCCGAGCTCTCCCGCTCGCCGCGGCGCAGCACGGCCCGGATCCGGGCGTCCAGCACCCGTGGCTGCACCGGCTTCACCACGTAGTCGTCGGCGCCGGACTCCAGGCCGACCACCACGTCGATGTCGTCGGAGCGCGCCGTCAACAGGATGATCGGCAGCTGGTCGGTGCGCCGGATGCGCCGGCACACCTCGAAACCGTCGATGCCCGGCAGCATCACGTCGAGCACGATCAGGTCCGGGCGCTGCTCCTTGAACAGGCGCAGACCGTCCTCGCCGGACGCGGCGGTGGCGACCCGGTGACCCTGGCGGGTGAGGGCGAGTTCGAGGCCCGTGCGAATGGCGTCGTCGTCCTCGATCAGAAGCAGGTAAGACACGGAGGTCATTGTGTCCCACCCTGACCCGGGAAACACCCACCCGGGTGATCCTGGCCCTCCCGGGAACCGGATCGGCCCGCTCCGGCGTCAGCCCTGTCGGAGCCGACGACTGCCCGGAAACGGGTGTCCTTGTGACAGCCCTGTGACAGTCGACAGACACCGCCATGACGAGCGCCCGGCAGGATTTTCCTTGTCGCCGCAACAGACACCGGGCCCGGCCCGGAGCGGCGACGAGCAAGGAACCGCTCGTACCGACCATGGGGGTGCCCGATGACCGCAACGCTGACGACCCGAAACGCCGGGCCGCGTGCAGCCGTGCTGGGCACCAACCGGCCGCGTCACGAGGAGGAGAGCGCCGGCGCCGTCGTCGTACGGGGGTGCACGCACAGCGCCGGAACCCGCCGCCCGGTCGTGGGGACCAGGAGCGGGGACACCACCCACGGCCGGCTGGGGAGCCAGGCCGCGGGCCGGATGCTGCGGCTCGCGCCGCAGACCTTCCGGGGGGAGCAGGCCGACCAGGGAGGCGCGCAGGGCGAGCAGCCGGCCGCCGCGACGGACGAGGCACGCGACATCGCCGAGTTCACCGCGTACGTGCGTGAGCGCCGCGCCTCCCTGTACGCCACCGCCTACCACCTGACCGGCGACCGCCACGAGGCCGAGGACCTGCTGCAGTCCGCGCTGTTCTCCACCTACCGCGCGTGGGGCCGGATCACCGACAAGGCCGCGGTCGGCGGTTACCTCCGCCGCACCATGACCAACCTGCACATCTCGGCCTGGCGCCGCCGCAAGGTCAACGAGTACCCGACCGAGGAACTCCCCGAGCACGCCGGCGACACCGACGCCATGGGCGGCACCGAACTGCGCACCGTGCTCTGGCAGGCGCTCGCCAAGCTGCCCGAGAACCAGCGGACCATGCTCGTGCTGCGCTACTACGAGGGCCGCACCGACCCGGAGATCGCCGACATCCTCGGCATCAGCGTCGGCACCGTGAAGAGCTCCATCTGGCGCGCGCTGCGCCGGATGCGCGAGGACGAGCAGCTCAACCGCTCCGGCGACACCGTGCACGCCTTCGGCGAGCTGGTCGCCTGAGCGACACGACTCCCGTCGGGGGACGGGTGGTGGGGGAAGGTGGTGGACGACGGCGGACCGCTCTGGGGGGAGCGTCCGCCGGGGGCCGTCCGGCACCGCAGGCGAAGGCGGGCCCCGGTGCGGGGGAGAAAGCACCGGGGCCCGCCTCCGTCGTCTCCCGGCCCGCCGACCGCCACAATGAGCGGATGGACGACCCCGTGGCGGAATCCCCGCAGGCCCGCGCCGACCGGCGGCTGGTCGAGATGCTCCAGGAACTGCGGGTGCTGCAGACCGGCGTGCAGATCGTCTTCGCGTTCCTGCTCGGCGTCGCCTTCACCCCGCGGTTCGCCGAACTCGACGACGCCCGGCAGGACCTGTACGTGGTGGTGCTGCTGCTCACGGTGGTCGCCGCCGCCGTGCTCGCCACGCCCGTCGCCCTGCACCGCGGCCTGTTCCGGCACCCCAAGCGGACCAGGATCGTCAAGGTCTCCGCCCGGATCGCCCAGGTCGGCCTGGTCCTGCTGGCGATGGCGCTCAGCGGCGCCGTCCTGCTGGTCCTCGCCGTGGTCCTCGGCTTCCCCGCGGCCATTCCGATCACCGCGGTGATCGCGCTGCTGTTCGGCGGCCTCTGGTTCCTGCTGCCCTGGCTGGTCCGCCGCGGCGTGCCCGACGAGGGCTGACCCGCCGTCAGTGCGCGTCGGCGGTGTGCAGCACGTCCTGGGCGCGGTTCAGGCCGCGCAGCACGAACGCCTCGACGGCGTCCGCACAGCGGTCCAGCAGCTCCGGCATCCGCTGCTGCTCCTGCTCGGAGAAGCGGTCCACCACGAAGTCGCTCACCCTGACGCCCTTCGGCGGTCGGCCCACGCCCACCCGCAGCCGCGCGTAGTCGGCGGTGCCCAGCGCCGTGTGCACCGAACGGGTGCCGTTGTGGCCGCCCGGGCCTCCGCCGCGCTTCAACCGGGCCGCGCCGAACGGGAAGTCCAGGTCGTCCTGGATCACCAGCAGCCGCTCCACCGGCACCTGGTGACGGCGCAGCAGCGCCGCGACCGGGCGTCCCGACAGGTTGATCGACCACTGCGGCTCGGCCAGCAGCACGGTGCGGCCGTCGAGGGCGAACGAGGCGGTGCGGGTGGTCACCCCGCGCCAGCGGGCGCCGTGGCGCTCGGCCAGCCGGTCCGCCACCAGGAAGCCCGCGTTGTGCCGCGTCCCCGCGTACCGGCGGGTCGGATTGCCCAGCCCGGCCACCAGCCAGCGCTCGTCCACTGCGACGTCCCCCTTGTGTCTCAGACCAGTTCGGCGGGCAGTTGGCGGGCCACCGCGGCGATCCGGCGGCCGGCCTCGACGCCCGAGCAGGCGTACGAGCCCAGTTCGACCTGGCGGGCGACGATGCCGCGCTCGGCGTGCATCAGGCGCAGGCCGCGGCGCAGCAGGTAGGGGATCGACTTGCGGCCCTCGCGGACGTCCCGGCGGAAGCGCCGCCAGGCCGTGGTGGACGGCTTGTTGCGCAGGCACAGGGCGTCGCCGAGCAGGCCCTCGGCCTGGCAGCGGCGGACCAGCTCGGCCGCGAAGATGCCCTCCGCGACGAACGCCGCCGCGCCGTCCAGCTCCAGCGTGCGGCTGCCGGAGCGGCCGTTCGCGGGGATCGAGTACACCGGCACCTCGGCCTGCCCGTCGAAGGCGAGCGTCCGGATCGCCGCCAGCGCCTGCTCGCCGTGCCAGGAGTCCGGCGAGTCCCAGTCCGGCCCGCCGCCGTCCGGCAGCTGCGGCAGCGTCGGGTCGTCGCCGTCCTTGTAGAAGTCGTCGAGCTGGAGCACCGGCAGGCCGCTGCGCTCGGCCAGCGAGGACTTCCCCGACCCCGAGGGGCCCGACAGCAGGATGACGCGGGATATCGGTCGGCGGTTCAGCGGGGAGTCACTCACGAGATACCAGTCTGACGCATCCGACGGGCTGGTCGTAACCCGCCGGTCGGCCCCGATTCGAGTGCGAGGGCATGAGGACGGGCCCGCACCAGGGGGGGGAGAAGTGCGGGCCCGTCGCGGCCGCCCGGGCCCCCGGGGGGGTAGGGGCGCTGAGGACGGCCGGTCTGTGTGGAGTTGGCCGGTCGGGCCGGGCTAGATGCCCATCGGGTGCCAGACCGTCTTGGTCTCCAGGAAGGAGAGCAGTCGCCCGGTGCCGGGGGAGGCCGTCCAGTCCACGGCGGACGGGTCGGCGGCCGGTCGGACCACTCGCTTCAATGTATCCGCCGCCGACGCCTCCAGGGCGGCCGCCGCGCCGGGTCCTTCCAGGTCGATCGCCCCGGCCAGGTCGAGGGCGTTGACGTCCTGGTGGGAGGCCAGCGTGGGGGCGATGTCCGCGGTGCGGCCGGAGATCAGGTTGACCACGCCGCCCGGCACGTCGGAGGTGGCGAGCACCTCGCCCAGCGACAGCGCCGGCAGCGGGGCCTGCTCGGCCGCAGCCACCACCACGGTGTTGCCGGTGGCGATCGCCGGAGCGACCACCGACACCAGGCCGAGCAGCGAGAAGCCGTGACCGGTGCGCGGCGCGACCACGCCGACCACGCCGGTCGGCTCCGGGGTGGACAGGTTGAAGAACGGACCGGCCACCGGGTTGGCGCCGCCCGCGATCTGCGCGACCTTGTCGGTCCAGCCCGCGTACCAGACCCAGCGGTCGATCGCCGCGTCCACCAGTGCCGCCGCCTTCTTGGCGCCCAGCCCCTCGGCGGCCGCCACCTCGGCGGTGAACTGCTCGCGGCGGCCCTGCAGCATCTCCGCGACCCGGTACAGCACCTGGCCGCGGTTGTACGCGGTGGTGCCCGACCAGCCCTTCACGGCCGCGCGGGCCGCCAGCACGGCGTCCCGGGTGTCCTTGCGGGTGCCCAGCGGGGCGTTGGCCAGCCACTGGTCCTTCGTGTCGGTCACCTCGTACACCCGCCCGCTCTCCGAGCGCGGGAACTTCCCGCCGACGTACAGCTTGTAGGTCTTGAAGACCTCGATCCGCATGGCAGTCTCAGACATCGAGGGCCTCGACATTCAGGTAGGGCTCCAGACCGTGGCGGCCGCCCTCGCGGCCGTAACCGGACTCCTTGTACCCGCCGAACGGCGAGGTCGGGTCGAACTTGTTGAAGGTGTTCGCCCACACCACGCCCGCGCGGAGCCGGTTCGCCATCCACAGGATGCGCGAGCCCTTCTCCGTCCAGATGCCCGCGGACAGGCCGAACGGGGTGTTGTTGGCCTTCTCCACGGCCTCGGCCGGGGTGCGGAAGGTCAGCACCGACAGCACCGGCCCGAAGATCTCCTCGCGGGCGATCCGGTGCGCCTGCGAGACGCCGGTGAACAGGGTGGGGCGGAACCAGTAGCCCGCGCCGGGCAGTTCGCACTCCGGCGCCCAGCGCTCGGCGCCCTCCTGCTCGCCCGCGGCGGCCAACTCGGTGATCCGGGCCAGCTGCGCGGCCGAGTTGATCGCGCCGATGTCGGTGTTCTTGTCCAGCGGGTCGCCGACCCGCAGGGTGCCCATCCGGCGCTTCAGCGCGTCCAGCAGCTCGTCCTGGATCGACTCCTGCACCAGCAGGCGGCTGCCCGCGCAGCACACGTGGCCCTGGTTGAAGAAGATGCCGTTGACGATGCCCTCGACGGCCTGGTCCAGCGGCGCGTCGTCGAACACGATGTTCGCGGCCTTGCCGCCGAGCTCCAGCGAGAGCTTCTTGCGGGTGCCGGCGATCTGCTTGGCGATCGCCCGGCCGACCGGGGTGGAGCCGGTGAAGGCGACCTTGTTCACGTCCGGGTGCGCGGTCAGCGCGGCACCGGTGCGGCCGTCACCGGTGACGATGTTCACCACGCCGTCCGGCAGGCCCGCCTGGCGGCAGATCTCGGCGAACCGCAGAGCCGTCAGCGGGGTGGTCTCGGCGGGCTTCAGCACCACCGTGTTGCCGGTGGCCAGCGCCGGGGCGACCTTCCACGCCAGCATCAGCAGTGGGAAGTTCCACGGGATCACCTGCGCGGCGACGCCCAGCGGGCGCGGGTTCGGCCCGAAGCCGGCGAAGTCGAGCTTGTCGGCCCAGCCCGCGTAGTAGAAGAAGTGCGCGGCGACCAGCGGCAGGTCGACGTCGCGGGTCTCCCGGATCGGCTTGCCGTTGTCGATCGACTCCAGGACGGCCAGCTCGCGGCTGCGCTCCTGGACGATCCGGGCGATCCGGAACAGGTACTTGGCGCGCTCGCTGCCCGGCAGCGACGACCAGTCGGCGAACGCCTTCCGGGCGGCCGCCACCGCACGGTCCACGTCCTCCTCGGTGCCCTGCGCGAACTCCGCCAGCACCTGCTCGGTCGCCGGGTTGACGGTCTTCAGCGCCTCCGAGCCGGAGGAGTCGACGAACCGGCCGCCGATGAAGTGGCCGTAGGACGTCGCGATCTCGCCCGCGGCGGCGGGGGACTCGGGCGCGGGGGCGTACTCGAACAGGCCGGAGGCCTTCGCGGGCTGCACGGGCTGCGCGGTCTTCTTGTCGGTCTTCGCCATGGTCAGTCCACCGTCACGTAGTCGGGACCGGAGTACCGGCCGGTGCGCAGCTTCTGGCGCTGCATCAGCAGGTCGTTCAGCAGGCTGGACGCGCCGAACCGGAACCAGTGCGGGCTCAGCCAGTCGTCGCCCAGCGTCTCGTTCACCATCACCAGGTACTTCATCGCGTCCTTGGTGGTGCGGATGCCGCCGGCCGGCTTCACGCCGACCTGCGTGCCGGTGGCCGCGCGGAAGTCCCGCACCGCCTCCAGCATCAGCAGCGTCACCGGGGGAGTGGCGTTCACCGCGACCTTGCCGGTGGACGTCTTGATGAAGTCCGCGCCCGCGATCATCGCCAGCCAGGACGCGCGGCGGACGTTGTCGTACGTCTGCAGCTCACCGGTCTCGAAGATCACCTTCAGGTGGGCGGAGCTGCCGTCGGGACGCCTGCACGCCTCCTTGACGGCGCGGATCTCCTCGAAGACCTCCAGGTAGCGGCCGGAGAGGAACGCGCCCCGGTCGATCACCATGTCGATCTCGTCGGCGCCCGCGGCGACCGCCTCCGCGGTGTCCGCCAGCTTCACCGGCATCCCGGCCCGGCCGGACGGGAACGCGGTGGCCACCGACGCCACCTGGATGTCGCTGCCGCGCAGCGCGGTCTTCGCGGTTTCGACCATGTCCGGATACACGCAGATCGCCGCGACCTGCGGAGCGGTGCGGTCGGTCGGGTCCGGGTTCAGGCCCTTCGCGCACAGCGAGCGGACCTTGCCGACCGTGTCCGCGCCCTCCAGCGTGGTCAGGTCGATCATCGAGATGGCGAGGTCGATGGCGAAGGCCTTGGCGGTGGTCTTGATCGACCGGGTGCCGAGAGTCGCTGCGCGCGCCTCCAGGCCCACCTGGTCGACCCCGGGCAGGCCGTGCAGGAAGCGGCGCAAGGTGGCCTCGGACGCCGCGACGTCCGCGAGGCCGCCGCCCGTGGCGCCGGGGGCGTTGGCTGCAAGAGTGGACATAGTCACCAGGGCAGCATATCTACGCGCGTAGGCGAATGGTAGGCGGGGCGTGCATTCAGGGGCCCGGGGAACGGCGGGGTCGAGGCTGCGGGTGGTCGGGGACAGCGGAGGGTCGTGTTGCTGGCGGTGAAAGACAGGAACCAAAAACGGCGGAACGCACAGCGCCCTGTTGATCATCCGCAGACATGCCCTCGCCGTTCTCCCCCAGCCCTGGCGGGCCGGGAGGTGCCCCCACGAGCACCTGTCGGGGCTCCCTGGTGGTGCACCATTTGAGGGTGAGTGAAGCGAAAGCAAGGGGCCGGCGGCCCGGGGGTGAGGACACCCGGGGGGCGGTGCTGGTGGCGGCGCGGGCCGAATTCGCGGCGCGCGGGTACCAGAAGGCCGGCATGCGGGCGATCGCTCGGGCGGCGGGGGTGGATGCGGCGTTGCTGCACCACTACTTCGGGAGCAAGGACCGGCTGTTCATGGCCGCGTTGGAGTTTCCGTTCGAGCCGCGCGCCGTGGTCGAGAAGGTCTTCGAGGGCGACCCGGCGTCAGCCGGCGAGCGGGTGGCGGCGTTCGTGCTGGAGTTGTGGGAGCAGCCGCCGGTGCGCGAGCGGTTGCTCGCGCTGGTGCGGACGGCGGCCGCCAGCGAGGAGGTGGCGGCGCTGATGCGGTCGTTCATGGTGACCGAGCTGGTCGACCGGGTGGCGGCCCGACTGGACGTCGAGCAGCCGGAGTTGCGGGTGGAGCTGGTGATGTCGCAGATCGTCGGCCTGGCGGTGGCCCGGTACGTGATCGCGGTGGAGCCGCTCGCCTCGGCACCCCCGGAGGTGCTGGCCCCGTTGCTGGGGCGCACCGTCCAGGGGTACCTGACGGGCTGACGGGTCAGGCCTGGCCGCCGCCGAAGCGCTCGGTCCAGGCGGCGAGGTCCTCGTCGGTGATCTTGGCGAACAGCACCGGCGGCACGGTGAAGCCGGTGCCGGCCGGGACCAGCGAGAGCGCCCGGGCCTCGTCGGCGGAGATCCAGGTGCGGGTGTCGCCGTCGAGCGCGAAGGACTCGCGGACGGTGCGGGCCGCGGTCGGGATGAACGGCTCGGAGACCACCGAGTAGAGGTGGATCAGGTTGATCGCGGTGCGCAGGGTGCGGGCCGCGGCCTCCGGGTCGGTCTTGATCTGCGTCCACGGCGCGGTGACGTCGAGGTAGGAGTTGCCGGCCGACCAGAGCGCGCGCAGCGCCTGTGCGGCCTTGCGGAAGTTGAGCGCGTCCAGCTGGGCCTCGTACTCGGCGAGCAGGTCGGCGATCTGCGCGCCGAGCGCGATCTCGGTCTCGCTGTTCTCGGCGCCGGCCGGGACCTCGTCGCCGAAGCGCTTGCGGCTGAAGGACAGCACGCGGTTGACGAAGTTGCCGAGGGTGTCGGCGAGGTCCTTGTTGACGGTGGCCGCGAACAGGTCCCAGGTGAAGCTGGAGTCGTCGGACTCGGGGGCGCTCGCCATCAGGTAGTAGCGCCAGTAGTCGGCGGGGAGCAGTTCGAGCGCGACGTCGGTGAAGATGCCGAGCTTCTGGCTGGTGGAGAACTTGCCGCCGTAGTACGTCAGCCAGTTGAAGGCCTTGACGTAGTCGACCTTCTTCCAGGGCTTGCGCGAGCCGAGGATGGTGGCGGGGAACATCACCGTGTGGAACGGGACGTTGTCCTTGGCCATGAACTCGGTGTAGCGGACGGTGTCGTCGGCCTCGTACCACCAGGAGCGCCAGTCGCCGCCGGTCGCGTCGGCCCACTCCTTGGTGGCGCCGATGTACTCGATCGGGGCGTCGAACCAGACGTAGAAGACCTTGCCCTCGGCGGCCAGCTCGGGCCACACGTCGGCGGGGACGGGGACGCCCCACTCCAGGTCGCGGGTGATGGCGCGGTCCTGCAGGCCCTCGGTGAGCCACTTGCGGGCGATCGAGGAGGCGAGCACCGGCCAGCTGTCGCCGTTCGCGTCGATCCAGGCCTCGACCTCGTCGGTGAGCTTGGACTGGAGCAGGAACAGGTGCTTGGTCTCCCGGACCTCCAGCTCGGAGCTGCCGCTGATCGCCGAGCGCGGCTCCAGCAGGTCGGTCGGGTCGAGCACGCGGGTGCAGCTCTCGCACTGGTCGCCGCGGGCCTTGTCATAGCCGCAGTGCGGGCAGGTGCCGACGATGTAGCGGTCGGGCAGGAAGCGGCCGTCGGCGATCGAGTAGACCTGGCGGATCGCCCGCTCCTCGATGAAGCCGTTGGCGTGCAGCTCGCGGGCGATCTCCTGGGTGATCTCCCGGTTCTGCGGCGAGGACGAGCGGCCGAACCAGTCGAAGGACAGCTGGAAGCCGTCGTAGATGGCCTTCTGCTGGTCGTGCGCCCGGGCGCAGAACTCGGCGACCGGCAGCCCGGCCTCCTGGGCGGCCAGCTCGGCCGGGGTGCCGTGCTCGTCGGTGGCGCAGATGTACAGCACCTCGTGGCCGCGCTGGCGCAGGTAGCGGGAGTACACGTCCGCCGGGAGCATCGACCCGACCATGTTGCCCAGGTGCTTGATCCCGTTGATGTAGGGAAGCGCGCTGGTGATCAACTGCCGAGTCATCCTGGGGAACTCCGATGCTCTCCGGCGGGCACGCGGCGGTGCCCGCGAGCGGGTGTCGAGGGCCGGTCCGCGACGCGTTCTCAGCGGCCGCCCGGCCGCCGCAATCGTACCGAACCGGCCCGCTGTCGCCGCACCGCTTATTGCGGGGCTGTCAAGCCCCGCGACGGGGGCGACCCGACGACGGGTCAGATCGCGTAGCGCCAGGCGGTGAGCAGGTACGCGCCGTACCAGCAGCCGAACAGGGCGGCGCCGGCGAGGACGGCGATCCGGGTGCCGCGGCGGGCCCGGGCGAGGGCGCCGGCGGCGGGGAGCAGGAAGAGCAGCGCGGGGGCCAGCAGGCGCGGCTTGCAGTGGTAGTAGTTGCTCTGCGCCAGGGTCAGCACCACCACCGTCGCGCCGTAGACCAGCAGCGGCGGCCAGGTGGTGCGGCGGACGGCCAGGGCGGTGCCGAGCAGGTGGGCGAGGATCAGGACGGCGATCGAGACCGGGACCCAGCCCTCGCCGGTCTGCAGGGTGCGGGTCAGGAACTCCCACAGCGAGGCGCCCCAGTCCCAGTGGGTGTCCCAGCCGGCCCGCTGGACGGCGAACCAGGCGTCGGCGTCGCCCAGCCGGTCGGCGACCCACCACAGGTACAGCGGGGTGCTGGTGCAGGCCAGCGCGGTGGCGGCGAGCGGGCCGGGGAGCAGGCGGCGCTCGCGGCGCAGTTCCAGCAGGGCGGCGACGGCGAGCGCGGCGACCACGGCGAGGCCGGCCGGGCGGGTCAGCCCGGCGAGGAAGGCGAACAGGCCGGCGGTGGGCCAGGCGCGGCGGTGCGCGGCGAGCAGCGCGGCGGCGGCGGTGGCCAGCAGCAGCGACTCGCTGTAGGCCATGAAGAACACCAGGGACATCGGCTGCGCGGCGGCCAGCAGCACCAGGACCACGGTGGCGGTCCGCCGGGTGTACAGCCGGCCCACCAGCCGGTGGATCGTCACCAGGGCGGCCAGCAGGGCGAGTTGGGCGGTGACGATGCCGGAGACGGACCAGCTCAGGCCGGTCGCCGCGTGCACGAGGCGGACCAGGATCGGGAACAGCGGGAAGAAGGCCAGGTCGTTGCCGGTCAGCTCGCCCTCGGGCGTGTAGCTGTAGGCGTCGGGGTAGCCGGCGGAGGCTATCTCCAGGAAGTGCCGCCCGTCCCAGGCGGTCAGCCGGTCGGTCAGCGTGGTGCCGGGCCGGGTGATCATCGCGGCCAGCAGCGTCAGGTGCAGGACCAGCGCGCCCGCGTACACCGCCAGGGCCGGGCCGGCCGCGTGCCACAGCCGGGCCAGTGGCTCCGGGAGCGCGGGTGCGGGGCGCGGGGACGGCGGGGCGGTGGGCGTCGGGCGGTCGGTCAGGGCGGTGGTCGGCATCGGGGGTCCTGGTCGGTCGGGGATCAGGGCTGCGGGTGGGTGGTGCTGGCGATCGGCCGCGACGGCGGGGGCGAGATGGCGGCGTCGTAGGGCGGGGTGCGGGTCGGGCTCGGGGCGAGGGTGGCGGACGGGGTGGGCGTCCGGACGGTCGCCGGGGCGTCGGCCGGTCCGACGGGACGGGGCGGGCGGTCGGGGGCGAGCGTGACGCCGACGGTGATCGCCAGGCAGGCGGTGACGGTCAGGGTCGCGCCGACCCGGACCCGGCGGCGCCGGCGGCCGCGGGCGGCGATCTGCCGGGCGGGCGGGGCGAAGGTGCGGGCGGAGGCGGCGTCGGCGGCTGTCCGCAGCGCGGCCGCCAGTCTCGGGTCAGGGGAGTGCATCGATGTTCTCCTCGGCCTCGGAGGGGGTGTCGAGGTGCTGGGCGAGGGCGGCCCGGGCCCGGGACAGGTGGGCCTTGACGGTGCCGGGGGCCATGCCGGTCTCGTCGGCGATCCGGTCCAGCGGCAGGTCGCAGACGTAGAACAGGGCGGCGCACAGGCGCTGGCGTTCGGACAGGCGGCGCAGCGCGGCGGCCAGGTCGACGGTGCCCGGGTCGGGCCCGGCCACGTCGGCGGGTTCGCCGTGCCGCCGCCAGGCCCGGGCGGCGGTGCGGGCCCGCCGCCAGCGGCTGATCGCCAGGCGGCCCGCGACGGTGCGCACCCAGGCTTCGGGCGCGTGGTCGCGGTCGAGGGAGCGGCGGTGGCCCCAGGCGCGGACGAAGGCCTCCTGGACCACGTCCTGCGCCTCGTGGAGGTCGCCGGTGACGAGGTACAGCTGGCCGGTGAGCCGGCGGACCGAGTGGCTGTAGAAGTCGGTGAACTCCTCCTCGGTCATCGGTCGGCTCCTTGCAGGTCGGTTGCTTACCTGTCGCTACGAACGGGAGCGGTCGTCGGGTTGACGTGGGTGACGCAGCTCACGGCGAGGGGTGTCGGCGGCCTTGACGGGCTTCGCCGCCCGGGCACAGAATTCATCGCATGATGAATTACTCGGCGGGGTCGGCGGACGACCCCGCGATCCGGATCACCGGACTCGTCGTGCGGCGCGGCGGCGCCACCGTGCTGCCCGGCCTCGACCTGGACGTCCCCCGCGGCACCGTCACCGGCCTGCTCGGCCCCAGCGGCTGCGGCAAGACCACCCTGCTGCGCGCCGTCGTCGGCGTGCAGCGCACCGCCGCCGGCACCGTCACCGTGCTCGGCAGCCCGGCCGGCAGCGCCGCCCTGCGCGACCGGGTCGGCTACGTCACCCAGGCGCCCTCCGTCTACGGCGACCTGACGGTCGGCGAGAACCTCGACTACTTCGCCGCCGTCCTCGGCGCCCCGCGCACCGACCCCGACCGGGTGATCGAACAGGTCGGCCTGGACGCCCACCGCCGCACCCCCGTCGCCCGGCTCTCCGGCGGCCAGCGCGCCCGGGTCTCGCTCGCCGCCGCCCTGCTCGGCCGGCCCGAACTGCTGATCCTCGACGAACCCACGGTCGGCCTCGACCCGGTGCTGCGCCGCGACCTCTGGCAGCTGTTCGCCGACCTCGCCCGGGCCGGCGCCACCCTGCTGGTCTCCAGCCACGTGATGGACGAGGCCACCCGCTGCGACCGCCTGCTGCTGATGCGCGACGGCCGGCTGCTCGCCCACGACACCCCCGCCGCGCTGCTCGCCGCCACCGGCGCGAGCGACGTCGAGAGCGCCTTCCTCACCCTCGTGCAGCAACACCCGCAGGAGACCGCCCGATGAGCGCCGCCGCCCGCCGCACCCTGGCCACCGCCCGCCGCGTCCTCGCCCAGCTGCGCCACGACCCGCGCACCGTCGCCATGCTGCTGGCCGTGCCCTGCCTGCTGCTGGTGCTGCTCAAGTACATGTACGACCGGCAGCCCGGCACCTTCGACCGGATCGGCCCCGAGCTGCTCGGCGTCTTCCCGCTGATGGTGATGTTCCTGGTCACCTCGGTGGCGATGCTGCGCGAACGCACCACCGGCACCCTGGAGCGGCTGCTCACCATGCCGCTCGGCCGGCTCGACCTGCTGCTCGGCTACGCCCTCGCGTTCGGCCTGGTCGCCCTGGTGCAGGCCGCGCTGGCCTCCGCCCTCACCATCGGCCTGCTCGGCCTCCAGGTGGCCGGACCCACCTGGCTGGTGTTCGCCGTCGCGCTCGCCGACGGACTGCTCGGCATGGCCCTCGGCCTGCTGGTCTCCGCGTTCGCCGCCACCGAGTTCCAGGCCGTCCAGTTCCTGCCCGCCGTGCTGCTGCCGCAGCTGCTGCTGTGCGGACTGTTCGTGCCCCGCGCAGACATGGCCCCCGCCCTGCGGGTGATCTCCGACGTGCTGCCGCTCTCCTACGCCGTCGACGCGATGGGCCGGATCACCGCGCGGAGCGGCGTCGACGGACAGGTGGTGGCCGACCTCGCGGTGGTGGCCGGCAGCGCGCTGCTCGCCCTCGCCCTCGGCGCGGCCACGCTGCGCCGCCGCACCGCCTGAACGCCCCAGGTCACGGGACGGATCATTCGTGACCGTCCCGTGCCCCCGCTGCCATTGGGGACGGCCCCGACCCTGGGGCAGAATCGACGCCATGACCGAATCCGACCGGACACCCGACCAGGGGTCCGCCGCCGACGGGCCCAAGTACGCCGACCGCGTCCACCGCTCCGTCCCCGGCGTCATCGCGGGCGTCATGCTGCTCGGAGTCGCCGGCTGGCTGATCATCGACGCCGTCGTCTCCGGCACCGGCGCCACCCCGTGGGTCGCGCTCGCCGCCGCGCCCGTCTTCGTCTTCCCGGTGGCCGCCTACACGCTGCGGCCCGTGGTGAAGTCCAACGACCAGCGGCTGCTGGTCCGCAACCCGCTGCGCACCGTGGTCGTGCCGTGGGCCAGTGTGGAGGGGCTGAGGGCCGGCTATTCGGTCGAACTCTTCGCCGGCGGACGCAAGTTCCAGGTCTGGGCGGTTCCGGTCTCGATCCGCCAGCGCAAGAAGGCCACCCGCCGCGCGGCCAGGGCCGCCGCCCAGGGCGACCCGGCGCTGCCCAAGGCCCGCACCAGGCAGACGTCCGCGCGCCCCGACCAGCTCGACCCGACCCGCGCCTGGTCCGACGCGGTGGTCGCCTCCCTCCAGGAGCAGGCCGAGCGCTACGCCCGCAACCCCGGCGCCTCCGGCGAGGTCCGGGCCACCTGGTGCTGGTGGGTGATCGCCCCCACCCTGGCGGGCCTGGTCGCCCTGGTCTCGGTCGTCGCCGCGACCTGACGACGGCACACAGAGGGCCCCGGGATTCCTCCCGGGGCCCTTTTCCGTCGCCGGGGGTCAGACGAGGCCGGCGGCGGCCGCCAGGTCCTGCTTGAGGGCGGTCAGCAGGGCGTGGGCCTGTTCGCGGGCGGCGGGGAGGTCCTCCCGGGCGGCGACCGGGAGGACGGCCTCCAGGTAGCACTTGAGCTTGGGTTCGGTGCCGGACGGGCGGACCACGATCCGGGCGGAGCCGACCGCGGGGCCGGTGAGGTAGTAGCGCAGGCCGTCGGTCGGCGGCAGCTCGGGCGTGCCGGCGGTGAGGTCGTCGGCGCGGGCGACGGCGAGGCCGGCCAGTTCGACGGGGGGCTTGTCGCGCAGGGTGCGCATCGCCTCGGCGATGACGGAGAGGTCGTCGACGCGGACCGAGAGCTGGTCGGTGGCGTGCAGGCCGTGCGCGAGGGCGAGGTCGTCCAGCAGGTCGGCGAGGGTGCGGCCGTCGCGCTTCAGGCCGGCGGCGAGCTCGGCCATCTGCAGGGCGGCGGTGATGCCGTCCTTGTCGCGCACGCCGTCCGGGTCGACGCAGTAGCCGAGCGCCTCCTCGTAGCCGTAGCGGATGCCCGCGGCGCGGGAGATCCACTTGAAGCCGGTGAGGGTTTCCGCGTAGCCGAGGCCGGCCGCGGCGGCGATCTTCCCGAGCAGGGTCGAGGAGACGACGGTGGTGGCGAAGACACCGCTCGCGCCCTTGGCGGCGAGGGCCGCGCCGAGCAGCGCGCCGACCTCGTCGCCGCGCAGCATCCGCCAGTCGCCGTCGGCGGTGGGGACGGCGACGGCGCAGCGGTCCGCGTCCGGGTCGTTGGCGATCACCAGGTCGGGGCGGGCGGCGCGGGCGGTGGCGAAGGCCAGGTCCATCGCGCCGGGCTCTTCCGGGTTGGGGAAGGCGACGGTCGGGAAGTCCGGGTCGGGCTCGGCCTGTTCGGCGACCACGGTCGGCGCGGGGAAGCCGGCCCGCTCGAACGCGGCCAGCAGCACGTCGCGGCCGACGCCGTGCAACGGGGTGTAGACGGTGGTCAGTCCGCGCGGCCCGTCGGCGTCCAGGACGGCGGCGGCCCGGTCGAGGTAGGCGTCCAGGACGTCCTCGCCGAGCACCTCCCAGCCCTCGGTGGCGCGCGGGACGTCGGCGAGGGCGCCGAGCGCGTCGATCTCGGCGGCGATCTCGGCGTCGGCGGGCGGCACGATCTGCGAGCCGTCGCCCAGGTAGACCTTGTAGCCGTTGTCCTGCGGCGGGTTGTGGCTGGCGGTGACGACCACGCCGGCCGCCGCGCCCAGGTGCCGGATGGCGTACGCGAGCACGGGGGTGGGCAGCGGCCGGGGCAGCAGCGCGGCGCGCAGGCCGGCGCCGACCACCACGGCGGCGGTGTCGCGGGCGAAGTCGTACGACTTGTGCCGGGCGTCGTAGCCGATCACCACCAGGTCGCCCAGCTCGGGGTGCTTGCGGACGTACCCGGCGAGGCCGGCGGCGGCGCGGATCACCACGGCGCGGTTCATCCGCATCGGGCCGGCGCCGAGTTCGCCGCGCAGGCCGGCGGTGCCGAACTGGAGCCGGCCGGAGAACCGTTCGGCCAGCCGCGACCAGGCGATCCGCTCCTCGGCCTCGACCTCGGGGCCCTCGGCGGCGGCCAGCAGCGCGGACAGCTCCTCCCGGGTCTGCGGGTCGGGGTCCTCGGCCAGCCAGGCACGGGCCCGGTCGAGGAGGTCGTTGGTGGGTGCCTTCGGCATGCGGCCCGCTCCCTGTACGTGGATGGACGGAGTGTGGGTACTGCGGCGGAGGGAGCGACGGCGGCCACCGAACCCGTCGATGGCCGCCGTCGTCCTGCGCCGATTCTCGGTCAGAGGTGCTGAGCTGCCCGGGAGTCGCCTCCCGGGCGGGGTGTCAGATGCGCTCCAGGACCTTCGCCAGCAGGGCGCCCATCCGTTCGGCGGAGGCCTTGCCGGCCTCCAGCACCTCGGCGTGGTTGAGCGGCTCGCCGGTGATGCCCGCGGCCAGGTTGGTGACCAGCGAGATGCCGAGCACCTCGGCGCCGGCCTCGCGGGCGGCGATGGCCTCCAGGGTGGTGGACATGCCGACCAGCTCGCCGCCGAGCACCCGGGCCATGTTGACCTCGGCCGGGGTCTCGTAGTGCGGGCCGCGGAACTGCACGTACACGGCCTCGTCCAGCGACGGGTCGACCTCGCGGCACAGCGCGCGCAGGCGCTTGGAGTACAGGTCGGTGAGGTCGACGAAGTTGGCGCCGACGATCGGGGAGTCCGCGGTCAGGTTGATGTGGTCGCTGATCAGCACCGGCTGACCGGGCGTCCAGCCCTGGCGCAGGCCGCCGCAGCCGTTGGTCAGCACGATGGTGCTGCAGCCCGCCGCGGCGGCGGTGCGCACGCCGTGCACCACGGTGGCCACGCCGTGGCCCTCGTAGTAGTGGTTGCGGCCGAGGAACACCAGCGCCCGGCGGTCGCCGTCGCCGGGCATGCGCACCGAGCGGATGGTGCCGGCGTGGCCCGCCACCGCGGGGGCGGGGAAGCCGGGCAGGTCGGTGACCGGGAACTCGGCGAGCGTCTCACCGAGGGCGTCGGCGGCCGGCACCCAGCCGGAGCCCATCACCAGGGCGACGTCGTGGCGCTCGGCGCCGGTGAGTTCGCGCAGCCGGTCGGCGGCTTCCCGGGCGGCGGCGTAGGGGTCGGCGGAGACGACCGTCTGAGGAGATGCGTTCACATGGTCGAGGATAGGTCAAATCTGCCTACGCGCGTAGACAACGGGGCCGAGCCATGCCGGATCGTTACCGGAATGCACGGAACGCCGCCATTCGTCCCCGCCGGGGCTGACGGGGACGCGGCCGAACTCCCGTCCGCCGCAGGCGCGGACGCGCCGTCAGCAGGGGCGGTGGCGCAGGTCCAGCACGTAGTCGTCGGGGGCGCCGGCGCTCTCCGCGGCGTCCGCGATCAGGCCGAGGTAGCGGGCCGCGGGCAGGCCGCCCTCGTAGTCGTTCAGCACGTACGTCCACACCGCGACTTCACCGTCCAGGGTCTGCGCGCGCAGCTTCACCTTGCGGTAGATGCCGAGCTGCACGCCCTCCCAGCGGTCCAGGCCGTCCTCGTCCATCGGGGCGACGTCGTAGAGCGAGACGAAGACCTGCTCCTTCTCGTCCTCCACCACGGTGGCCAGCGAGCCCTCCCAGCCCAGCTGCTCGCCGCCGAAGGTCAGCCGCCAGCCGGGCAGCCAGCCGGAGCCGCGCAGCGGGGAGTGCGGGGCACGCCGGCTCATCTGCCGGGCGTCGAGGTTGGTGGCGTAGGCGGCATAGAGCGACATGTGCGTCAGCCTACGGGAGCGGCCCGCCCGCAGCCCCCGACCGGGCCTGCCCGCGGACCCCGCCCCTACCGGCGCCCCCGGGCCGGGAGCAAGGGTCGACAACAACGGCCCCGGCGTGGAATCCGTTCCGGCGTGCGGGACAATGGAGCACGTGACTCGGATCGTGATCATCGGTGGCGGACCAGGCGGATACGAGGCGGCCCTCGTGGCCGCCCAGCTCGGCGCGGAGGTGACCGTCGTCGATCGCGACGGTCTGGGCGGATCGGCGGTGCTGACGGACTGCGTGCCGTCCAAGACGCTGATCGCCACCGCCGAGGTGATGACTACCTTCGACAGCTCCTACGAGGAACTCGGCATCCTGGTCGCGGACGGCACGCCGGACGCCGCCGACCCGGCCCGGGTGGTCGGAGTGGACCTCGGCAAGGTGAACCGACGGGTGAAGCGGCTGGCGATCGCCCAGTCGCACGACATCACCCAGGCCGTGACCCGGGCCGGCGTCACCGTGCTGCGCGGCCGCGGCCGGCTCGGCAGCAGCGGGCAGGCCATCGACGGCTCCCGCGAGGTGCTGGTCGACCACACCGACGGCCGGGTCGAGTCGCTGCGCGCCGACGCGGTGCTGATCGCCACCGGCGTGCGCCCGCGCGAACTCCCCGACGCCCAGCCGGACGGCGAGCGGATCCTGGCCTGGACGCAGGTGTACGACCTGGAGGAGCTGCCGCGCGAGCTGATCGTGGTCGGCTCCGGCGTCACCGGCGCCGAGTTCGCCGGCGCCTACCAGGCGCTCGGCTCGAACGTCACGCTGGTCTCCTCGCGCGACCGGGTGCTGCCGGGCGAGGACCCGGACGCCGCCGAGGTGCTGGAGGACGTGTTCCGCCGCCGCGGCATGAACGTGATGGGCCGCAGCCGCGCCGAGAGCGTCAAGCGGATCGGGGACCGGGTGGAGGTCACGCTGGCCGACGGCAAGGTGATCACCGGCACGCACTGTCTGATGGCGGTCGGCTCCATCCCCAACACCGCGGACCTGGGCCTGGAGGAGGCCGGCGTCGCGGTCAACGACTGGGGCCAGATCAAGGTGGACCGGGTCTCCCGCACCTCCGCCCCCGGCGTGTACGCGGCCGGCGACTGCACCGGCGTGTTCATGCTGGCCTCGGTGGCCGCCATGCAGGGCCGGATCGCGATGTACCACGCGCTCGGCGACGCGGTGCAGCCGCTGAACCTGAAGACCGTGGCGTCCAACGTGTTCACCGACCCGGAGATCGCCACCGTCGGCTACACCCACGCCGACGTGTCCTGCGGAAAGATGGACGCGGTCGAGATCAAGCTCCCGCTGCGCGGCAACCCGCGGGCCAAGATGCAGGGCATCCGGGACGGCTTCGTGAAGCTGTTCGCCCGCCCGGGCACCGGCATCGTGGTGGGCGGCGTGGTGGTCGCGCCGCGCGCCTCCGAACTGATCCACTCCATCTCGATCGCGGTGGACAACAACCTGACGGTCGAGCAGGTGGCCAACACCTTCACCGTCTACCCGTCGCTGTCCGGCTCCACCGCCGAGGCCGCCCGCCAGCTGCACATCCGCAAGCGCGAGGGCGCCGGTTCCTGACGTTCCACCGGCTCGTTCGGGCCGAGCCGGGCGCACGCCGCCCGGCTCACCCGCCCGGCGGAGCGCGCATTGTACGGTCGTGCGCCGCTCTTGGGTGAGCAAATCCGGTTACCAGGTGCAAACGCCTGAAAGCAGACGGTCACTCGGGTTACCGTCGGTTCTGTGTTTGCTGCAGAACGTCGCCAGTTGATCCTCGAGATGGTGCGCGCCAACGGAGCCGTGTCGCTCCGAGAGCTGGCCCGCGTCGTCCAGACCTCCGAAGTCACCGTCCGCCGGGACGTCCGGGCGCTGGAGGCCGAAGGGCTGCTCGACCGCCGCCACGGCGGCGCGGTGCTCCCCGGCGGCTTCAGCCGGGAGCCCGGCTATCCGCAGAAAACCCATCTCGCCGCGGCCGAGAAGAGCGCCATCGCCGATCTCGCCGCGGGCCTGGTCGAGGAGGGCGACGCCATCGTGGTCGGCGCCGGCACCACCACCCAGGAGCTGGCCCGCCGACTCGCCCGGGTGCCCGGGCTGACGGTGGTCACCAACTCGCTGCTGGTCGCCCAGGCGCTGGCGCACGCCAACCGGGTCGAGGTGGTGATGACGGGCGGCACCCTGCGCGGCTCCAACTACGCGCTGGTCGGCAGTGGCGCCGAGCAGTCGCTGGCCGGGCTGCGGGTCACCAAGGCCTTCATCTCCGGCAGCGGGCTGACCGCCGAACGCGGCCTTTCCACCGCCAACATGCTCTCCGCCAGCGTCGACCGGGCCCTGGTGCAGTCCGCCAACGAGGTGATCGTCCTCGCCGACCACACCAAGCTCGGCGCGGACAGCATGTTCCAGACCGTCGCCACCGATGCCATCACCCGGCTGGTCACCGACGAGCACACCGCGGCGGAGGACCCGACCGCCCGCGAACTCGACGCGCTCGCCGACTGCGGGGTGCAGATCTCGGTCGCCGCGCTCGGCCTGCCCGCCGAGGCGCCGGCGGTGCACCCGCAGCCGTCCGCCGCACCGCCCCGCCGCCCCGTCCCGCCGGCCGGGCTCGCCGCCCCCGGCACCCCGCTCCCCGGCCAGCGCCGCCCCGCCCCGCACGGCGGCCTGCCGATCCCCGCGCGGCTCGCCGAGCGGATCCGCTGACCGCTTCCGGCCCGGCGGTCCCTGCCCTCTGGCAGGCCGGCCGGGCCCGCTTGTAGCGTCTGCGCCCATGGACGCATCGAACGAAAGACCCTACGGCACAACGGAATTGACGGTGCGTGCGGCCCGCGGCGGGCGGGGCCCCGCGACCTGGGGGCAGCGGGCCGTCCACACCGCGCTGGTGAAGCTGGGCCCCGATGCGCCCCGGTACAACCTGCGGATGGCGGCGCCCGTCGAGCCGGGCCTGCCGTTGGCGACGGCGCTCGGGGCCTTCACCGAACTGCTGCACCTGCACGACGCGTTGCGCACCCGGCTGGTCGAGCGGGACGGCGACCTGGTGCAGGAGGTGGACGCGGACGGGGCGCTGCCGGTCGCCGTGCTGCACCGCGACAGCGCCGAGCGGGCCGCCGGGGCCGCGGCGGAGCTGCTCGCCGAGTTCGCCGCCCGGCCGTTCGACCTGTCGGGGGAGTGGCCGGTGCGGCTCGGCCTGGTGCTGGTGGACGGCCTGGTCCGGCAGGTGGCGCTGGTGCTGTCGCACACCGCCTCGGACGGCTGGGGGATGCGCCGCGCGGTCCGCGACCTGACGCTGCTGGCCGGTGGGCGCAGCGCCGCCGAGCTGCGCGCCGAGCGGACGTTCGCGCAGCCGCTGGAGGAGGCCGCCGAGCAGGACTCGCCGCGCGGCCGCCGCCGGGACGCCGCCGCCCGCCGGCACTGGCGGGACAAGCTGAGCCGCGGCCCGCGCGCCCAACTGCCGCGCCCGGACGGCGAACCGGACCCGGAGCGGCGGTTCCCGTTCGCGGTGCTGCGCTCCCCGGAGCTGGCCGCCGCGCTGCCGCGGGCCGCGGTCCGGCTGCGCACCAGTGACGCCACGGTGCTGCTGGCGGCCGCCGCCACCGAGCTGGGGCGGCTGGGCGGGCAGCGCGAGGTGCTGTTCCAGGTGGTGGTCGGCAACCGGTTCACCGAGCAGGCCGCGGAGGCCGTCACCACGCTCGCCCAGGAGGGCCTGTTCCATCTCCCGGAGCTGGCCGAGGACTTCGCGGGGACGGTCGGCCGCTGCCAGGGCCCGGCGCTCAGCGCCTACCGCCACTCCGGGTACCACAAGCCGCAGTTGGACGCCGACCTGGCGGCGCTGCGGGCGTCCGGCGTGGAGCCCGCCGACCACTCGGTGATCTGGAACGACACCCGGGACCCGCTGGCCGTGGCGATGTCCGACGGGGCGGCCGAAGCCGGGGAGGTGGAGCGGGAGTTGAGGTTCCCGGAGGCGTTCCCGGCCCGCCCCGGGGTGTCCGTCGCGGTGGACGTGGTCGCCGTGCCGGGCGCGATCGAGCTGCTGATGGTCGCCGACGGCGCGCTGCTGGAGCGTCCGCAGATGGCGCAGTTCCTGTGCGGCGTCGAGCAGTTGGTGCTGGACGCGGCCGGATGAACGGAAGGGCGGCGGGAGTCCGTGGACTCCCGCCGCCCTTCCGGACGGATCAGACGTCCTTGATCTCGCAGAGCGCGGCGCCACTGGAGACCGACTGGCCGACCTCGGCCTTCAGGCCGACCACGGTGCCGGCCTTGTGGGCGTTCAGCGGCTGCTCCATCTTCATCGCCTCCAGGACCACGATCAGCTCGCCCTCGGCGACCACCTGGCCCTCCTCGACGGCGACCTTGACGATGGTGCCCTGCATCGGCGAGGCGAGGGTGTCGCCGGAGACCGCGGAGGCGGCCTTCTTGGCGCCCACCCGGCGCTTCGCCTTGCCCGCCGAGGCGCCCGCGGCCGGGGCCGAGGCGACGCCCAGCGAGGACGGCAGCGACACCTCGATGCGCTTGCCGCCGACCTCGACCACCACGGTCTCGCGGCCCTCGGGCTCCTCGCCGTCGCCGCCGGCGCCGACGAACGCCGGGATGGTGTTGTCGAACTCGGTCTCGATCCAGCGGGTGTAGACCGTGAACGGGCCCTCGGAGCCGTGCACCTCGGGGGCGAACGCCGGGTCGGTGACCACGGCCTGGTGGAACGGGATGGCGGTGGCCATGCCCTCCACCTTGAACTCCTCCAGGGCGCGCTTGGCGCGCTGCAGGGCCTGCTTGCGGTCGGTGCCGGTGACGATCAGCTTGGCCAGCAGCGAGTCCCAGGCGGGGCCGATCACCGAGCCGGACTCCACGCCGGCGTCCAGGCGCACGCCCGGGCCGGACGGCGGGGCGAACAGCGTCACGGTGCCGGGCGCGGGCAGGAAGTTGCGGCCCGGGTCCTCGCCGTTGATCCGGAACTCGAAGGAGTGGCCGCGGACCTCCGGGTCGTCGTAGCCGAGCTCCTCGCCGTCGGCGATCCGGAACATCTCCCGGACCAGGTCGAGGCCGGTGACCTCCTCGGACACCGGGTGCTCGACCTGCAGCCGGGTGTTGACCTCCAGGAAGGAGATCAGACCGTCCTGGGAGACCAGGAACTCGCAGGTGCCGGCGCCGACGTAGCCCGCCTCGCGCAGGATCGCCTTGGACGCCCGGTACAGCTCGGCGTTCTGCTCGGCCGTCAGGAACGGCGCGGGCGCCTCCTCGACCAGCTTCTGGTGGCGGCGCTGCAGCGAGCAGTCACGGGTGGAGACGACCACCACGTTGCCGTGCTGGTCGGCCAGGCACTGGGTCTCCACGTGCCGCGGCTTGTCCAGGTACTGCTCGACGAAGCACTCGCCGCGGCCGAACGCGGCCACCGCCTCGCGCACCGCCGACTCGTACAGCTCCGGGATCTCCTCCAGCGTGCGGGCGACCTTCAGGCCGCGGCCGCCGCCGCCGAACGCCGCCTTGATGGCGACCGGCAGGCCGTGCTCGGACGCGAACGCGACCACCTCGTCGGCCCCGGACACCGGCTCGGCGGTGCCCGCGACCAGCGGGGCGCCGGCGCGCTGCGCCACGTGGCGGGCGGTGACCTTGTCGCCCAGGTCGCGGATGGCCTGCGGCGGCGGGCCGATCCAGGTCAGACCGGCGTCGATCACGGCCTGCGCGAAGTCGGCGTTCTCGGACAGGAAGCCGTAACCGGGGTGGATCGCGTCCGCACCCGAATCGGCGGCCGCCTTCAGGACCTTCGCGATGTCCAGGTAACTGCTCGCGGGGGTGTCGCCGCCCAGCGCGTACGCCTCGTCGGCCGCCCGCACGTGCAGCGCGTCCCGGTCCGGCTCGGCGTACACGGCGACACTCGCGATGCCGGCATCCCGGCACGCCCGGGCGACGCGGACAGCGATTTCGCCGCGATTGGCGATGAGCACCTTGCGCACTGTGGCTCCCTTCTCGAACCTCGTCGAGTCTATGGATTGAAGGGCGCTACCGGCGAGTAGTCCCTGGTGGTGAGCGTGCTCACACGCTCGGTGTCCCGATTTCCGTACGGGCGGCGGCGGTTGGCGGCGCGCCGCAGGTCGCGGACGCGCGGGGGGCCGCGCCGGGGTGCCCGGCGAGCCGGGCGGACCGGGTGGCCTTCGCCACACCGGGGTGTCGGATCAAGCGGCCGCCGGCTGCGGCGGGGCGGTCGCCCCGGCGGTCACGTCCGCCTCGAACTCGACCACGTCCGGGCCGTAGGCGCGGGTGTTGACCACCCGCAGCACCACCGCGAACGCCCCGTCCGGGCCGTGCCGCCGGGCCAGCGACCGGTGGTGGGCGGCCAGGTAGCGGACCGCGGCGTGGTTGGAGACCGCGGTCTGACCGGCGATCAGGAACACCGGTCGGCTGCCCGGCCGCAGGTGTATCCGGGCCAGCAGCGCGTACGCCGTCCCGCCCGGCTGCTCGGCGGCCGTCCGGAAGGCGAACTCCCGGTCCCCGACCAGCAGCGTGCGGACCGGATGCCCGGTGGCCTCCGGCGGGGCGACGAACGCCGCGCCGGGCAGCCAGGACGCCAGGTGCGCGGCGGTCCGCGCGTTGCTCTCCGGGCCGCCCACGCAGAACTCGGTCTTGTCGCCCAGCCCCTGACGCACCTCGTCGTGCGAGGTCAGCACGGACCGGGCGCCGCACTCGCGGACCAGCGCGGCCAGCTCCATCAGCGCGTACACGTCGTCACGGGCCACGCTGTGCGGATCGGCCGAGGCGACCTGCCGGTTGGCGACCAGCAGCGCCTCGCCGCCGGACGTCAGCCCGAAGAACGCGCGCTCCCGCTCCAGCCGGCGCCGCCGGCGCAGCGTCTGCGCCAGCCAGCCGAGGCCCGCGCTGATCGCCGAAGCGACCAGGCCCAGCACGACGTTCAGCACACCATCGGTCATTTTCCGCTTCCCGTCGCCCCTTTCCGGTCCGGTTCGCCAGCCTAACGGCGGCCCACCTGCCCAGGGTGTGGAACTGTGCAACAGATGTGGGGCCCCGGTTCTGTCCAATTCCGCACCTTGCGAACCGGAAGCCGCTTCCTCTCTTACCGCCGCGGCATAACGGAATGGTTCAGACCATTGACCGGGTTCGGCGGCCGTCCCTAGCGTCGCCACCACATATCCGCAGAATTCACGGGGGAATCGTGAAGCGCATCGTCCTGCCCGTCGCCCTGGCGGCGACCGCCCTGTTGCTCACCGCCTGCTCCAGCAGCGGCAGTTCGACCAGGACCGCGGCCGCGCCGTCGCCCACCGCCAAGACCTACGGCTGCCTCACCGAGGAACAGGCCGCCAAGGGCTCGTTCGCCCTCGACGCGGGCACCGCCGGCGGCACCGGCCTGGACGCCTACTACCGCGACTCGGACGCCGGCGGGGCCAAGGTGGGGGTGATCTTCTCCCACCAGCTGAGCGGCTCGCTGTGCGAATGGGCGCCGGTGTTCGACGAGTTCACCAAGGCCGGGTACGCCGTGCTGGCCTTCACCTCCGAGGGCGACGTCACCGAGGGCATCAAGGCCTCCGCCGTCCGCCTCAAGGAGAAGGGCGTCACCAGCCTCGCCCTGATCGGCGCCTCCAAGGGCGGCACCTCCTCGCTGGTCGCCGCCAAGCTGGACAGCCCGCTGCCGATCAAGGCCGTGGTCTCGCTCAGCTCGCCCGACGTGTTCAACCAGTTCAACGCGGGGCTCGCGGTCAAGTCGGTGAAGATCCCGACCTACTTCGCCGCCGAGGAGATGGACGCCCCGTTCGCCGCCAACGCCAAGGAGCTGTACGACGCCTCGGTGGCCGAGGACAAGCAGCTGAAGATCTACCCGGGCGGCAACCACGGCGCGCCGCTGCTCAAGGACGGCGCGCTGCCCGACGTCAAGGCCTACCTGGCCAAGCACGCCCCCGCGGCGGGCTGAGGACCCGTCAGGCCCACAGGTCGGTGATCCGCACGTCCAGCTCGGCGAGCAGGCGGCGGAGCAGCGGCAGCGACAGGCCGATCACATTGCCGGGGTCGCCGTCGATCCCCTCCAGGAACGGTGCCGAACGGCCGTCCAGGGTGAACGCCCCGGCCACGTGCAGCGGCTCGCCGGAGGCGACGTAGGCGGCGACCTCGGCGTCGTCCGGCGTGCCGAACCGGACGGTGGTGGAGGCGGTGGCCTGCGCCTGCCGTCCGGTGGCGGTGTCGATCACGCAGTGGCCGGTGCGCAGCACGCCCGCGCGGCCGCGCATCGACCGCCAGCGCTCGATCGCCTCCGCGGCGTCGGCCGGCTTGCCGAGCGCGAGGCCGTCCAGCTCCAGCACCGAGTCGCAGCCGATCACGAGCGGCGGCTCGCCGGGCTCGGCGGCCAGTTCGCCGGCGATCTTCTCGGCCTTCGCCACCGCCAGCACCAGCGCGAGCTCGCCGGGCGTCGGCGCGGACAGCGCATCCTCGTCCACCCCGCTCACCCGCACCAGCGGATCCAGGCCCGCCTGCCGCAGCAGGCCCAGCCGGGCAGGGGAGGCGGACGCGAGAACGAGCGGGCGGCGAGCGGTCATGCCGCCCAGCCTAGCCGTGCCGGGCCAGCAGCAGCGTCGCGGCGATCACGGCCAGCACCGCCAGCACCACCGCCGTCCGGTGCAGCCTGCGCTGGACTTCGCGGGCCTCGGGCGAAGGTTCGTCGCGGGGGTCTGACCAGAGCATTCGATCAGCCTGCAACGCGGGAGCGGTACGGCGCCTGAGTATCCGTACTCAGTCCCGGCACGAGTGATGGTTCGGACGCCTGCTTGACGTCGCGCCGTTGTCACCCTGCAATGGACCCACTGACTTGTCCGGTTCATGATCGGCCCCGTGCGGGGAGCCGAACTCCCCCCACGGACCGACGGCAGGTCGACTCCAGGTCAGGGCACGCACAGCAGACCACCCCACTGGTTCCGGCTGAGGAGTCCCATGTCCGACCTCGTCACCACCGCAAGAGCCGCCACCGACGCGGCCCGCCCGCACCTCGTCGCGCTCTACCGGGCCGTCACCGGCCTCCTGTTCGCCTGCCACGGCGCCGCCTCCCTCTTCGGCATCCTCGGCGGGGCGCACGGCGGCGGCACCGTCCCGATCGGCAGCTGGCCCGGCTGGTACGCCGCCGTCATCCAACTCGTCTGCGGCGCGCTGGTCCTGCTCGGCATCGGCACCCGGACCGCCGCGCTGGTCGCCTCCGGCTCGATGGCCTACGCCTACTTCTCCGTCCACCAGCAGAACGCGCTGTTCCCCCTGCAGAACGGCGGCGAGCCCGCGGTGCTGTTCTGCTGGGCGTTCCTGCTGATCGCGGCGGTCGGGCCGGGCAGCTTCGCGGTCGGGCGGAAGTTCGCTCGCTGAGCGGCCGGACAGGCCCTGGGCGGCGCCCCCGGGTTCGCACCCGCTCGCGCCGCCGTTGTGCTCCTCGCCGCGTTTCACGACGGCGGCGGGGAGCACGGCCCCGACAGGGCCACGGCCACCAGTGAGCGCAGGGCCGGTGCGACCTGGCCGAGGGGCAGGGTGGACTCGTCGGCGAAGAGTTCCACCAGCCAGCCGCCCGCAGGGTTCGCGCCGCCCGCCGCCACCATCGCCCGGTAGCCGGAGACCACCATCACCGCTTCCTCCGCCGCGTCGTTGCCCGGGGCGCCGACCCGCAGGGCGAACGCCCCGCCGGTCACCGCCCGGCCGGTCAGCGGGTAGTGCCGCAGGTCGAACACCGCGTCCGGGGCCTCGATCTGGGCCCGCTGGGTCTGTGCCCGGGCCGAGGCCGGGCCGCCGGTCATCCGGTACACGGCGTGCCGGGCGGTGCGCATCAGCGGCGAACCCGGCGGCACGTACGACACCCACCAGCCGACGGCGTTCACCAGTCGGGAAGCGGTCTCGGCGAGGACCGACAGCCGCCCCAGCGTGTCCGCGGGATGCGTCACCGCGCCCTGCACGCCGCCCTGGTCCAGGGCCGCCAGCACCGCCGCCAGCAGCTGCCCCGGGTCGGCGCTGTGCGCGGAGCCCCGGAACCGCCGCCGGTCGCCGTTCGGCCGGCCGCTGGGCGCCCGTCGGCTGTCCGCGAGCTGCACCACCGGATCCGGTGCGAACCCGGGCCCGTGGCCCCGGCCCGCCACCACCGGGTGCGCGGCCCGGGCCGCCTTCGCCCGGTACTGCGCGGCGTCGGCCAGCCGGAACAGCCGGTCCGCGGTGGTGACCGGGCCGATCGAGTCCCCGGTCGAGGCGATCCCGCAGGCGACGCCCTCGCCGTCCGTCAACTCCAGTGCGCGGGCGCACAGTTCCTCTGCGACCGCGACCACCTCGTCGGCGGACTGGCCCTCCGCGAGCAGGCAGAACTCGTCGCCGCCGAGGCGTGCGGCGAGGCTGCCCGGCAGCTTCGCCGCGGTGAGCGACAGCTGGTGCGCGAACCGCTCCAGCAGCCGGTCGCCCATCTCGTGGCCCAGCTGGTCGTTGACCCGCTTCAGCCCGTTCACGTCGCACACCACCAGCGTCACCACCACGCCGTCCCGGGCGTGCGCCTTCAGGGCCTCCTCCAGCCGGGCGTCCACGGCGCGACGGTTCGCCAGGCCGGTCAGCGCGTCCGTGAACGCCAGGCGGCGCAGGTCGGCGACCCGCTCGGTCTGCGCCAGGCCCGCCGAGATCTGCGCGGCCAGCAGGGTCGCGTACTCGGCGTCGGCGTCCGTGAACACCGGCATCCCGATCCCGCGCGCCAGGTACAGCTCGCCCCACGCCTGACCGTGCAGCACGATCGGCGCGACCAGGCAGCAGCCCCTCCCGCGCCGCCGCAGGCCCGCCGCGCGGGAGCGGCAGAACGCGCCGGACGCCGGAAGCGGATGACCGGCGTGCGGGCCGAGGTCCTCCGCCGTCTGCACCCACGCCCGGGGAAGCCGGCCGGTGGTCCAGTGCTCCTCCAGGTACGTCACGATCTCCGGGAAGTCCGCCACCGGGTACGACTCGTCCTCCGGCAGTTCCTCCTCGCCCGGCGCGAGCTCCCCGTGATTGACCAGCACCCGCAGCCGGCCCGACTCGCGGTCCCACACCGAGACCGCCGCCATCGTCGCCCCCAACGCGGACGTCGCCCGCGCCGCCGCGGCCCGCACCGCCTCCAGCGGCGTCATCGCCCCGGCCATCGCCTGCGCGAGCTCCACCACCGCCTGCAACCGCGAGTCCGGCGCCGCAACCTGCTCACTCATCGTCGCCACATTCCCTCCCGCGGGCTGTTTCGTCCAGCCTAGGGGGGTTTGGGGGGATTTTTGGCCAGGCAGGCGGGCGCGAACACAGGGGCGCGGGGGAACTGCGCGACAGGCGCCGACGAGTCGTTGTGCGCCGTTCAGGCGGTGGCGGTGGGCGTCCGGGTCAGGAGCCAGGGTTCGACCAGGCCGAGGCCGCGGACCGGGCGGCGCCACATGGGCTGGAGGTGGAAGCGGTGGCCGGGGGCGGGGGAGGTCTCGGGGAGCGTCGCGGTGCCGTTGTGTTCGAGGGCCGCCGCGAGTTCGCCGTCGACCAGGACGGCGTCCTTGGGGGCGATGGAGGTGAGCCGGGAGGCCAGGTTGACGGTGGTGCCGAAGACGTCGCCCATGCGGGAGGTGACGGTGCCGAAGGCCATGCCGACGCGCAGGGCGGGCATGTTGTCCTCCTTGGCGAGGGTCTCGACCAGGGAGAGGGCGATCTCGGCGACGGTGGCCGGGTCCTCGGAGACGAAGAGGATCTCGTCGCCGAGGGTCTTGACGACCCGTCCGCCCTGGCCGGCGATCAGGTCGGAGCAGGTGTTCTCGAAGCCTTCGACGAGTTCGCCGAGCTCCTCCTCCTCCAGGCGGCGGGAGAGCCGGGTGAAGCCCACCAGGTCGGCGAAGGCGACGGCGAGCCGGCCGGAGGTGATCTCGTGGTCCTCGGCGGCCTGCACGACCCGGCCGGTGACGGCGGCGAGTTGGCGGCGCCAGACGTAGACCAGGAACTGTTCGAGCTCGGGGAGGAGCAGTTCGACCAGCGGGTAGGCGACGTCGGAGCGGGTGAGGCCGGGTTCGACGGGCTGGGTGAGGTTGTCGAGGAAGGTGTCCATCTGCCAGCCGGCGAGCCGCGCGGTGGTCTGGCCGGTGGAGCGGGCGACCTGGATCGCCATGGGCTCGCTGAGCAGCCCGGACTCGATCAGGCCGGCCAGGCGGCGCAGCGCGATCACGTCGTTGTCGTTGAGGGCGCGGGACTGGCCGATGTCGGGGAAGCCCATGGCGCGCCAGAAGCGGGTGGCGAGGTCCATCGGGACCTCGGCGGCGCGTGCGGCCTGGTACGGGGTGTACTTGCGCGGGGCGTCGAGGATCAGCCGCTCCAGATCGGTCGCGACGGTGGTCTCGTCCGTCTCGCCGGGCGTGCCGGCGGGAGTGCCGCTGTTGCCGGAGCCCGTGGTGGCGCCGCCGTTGTCTGTCACCGGTCCGTCCCCGTGCGTCTGCGCACTTGTGTCTTGCCGTCCTCGGGGTTGGCTGCGCGACCACCGCGGGGGTAGTGGCGAGCCTCACACCGCTGCCAGGTGGAATGTTCGCACGGAATCGCGTAATCCGGGGCATCCGCCCGGCAGCCGGTCCGAGGGTCCCGCAGGGTGAGACCGGCCCTGCGCGACGTGGTCAGTTCTGCGGGCGTACGTGGACCACGTCGCCGGCGGCGACGGCGTGCCGGGTGCCGTCGGGGGTGCGGACCACCAGTCGGCCGTCGCCGTCGACGGCCACCGCGTCGCCCAGCAGTTCGCGTTCGCCGGGGAGTTGGACCTTCACGGGCCGGTTCAGGGTGGTGCAGCGGGCGGTGTACGCGGGGAGCAGTCCGCTGGCGTGCGGGTCGCCGGCGGCGGCCGTCCACTCGCCGTAGAGCTCGGCGAACTCGCGCAGCACGGCGCGCAGCAGGGTGGCCCGGTCGGTGGTCTCGGCGCCGGCCAGCGCCAGCGAGGCGGCGGTGGGGACGGGCAGCTCGGCCTGCCGGAGCGAGACGTTGAGGCCGAGGCCGACGATCACGGCGCCGCCGGAGAGTTCGGTGAGGATGCCGCCGAGCTTGCGTTCCTGCCCGTCGACCTCGGCCTGCAGGTCGTTGGGCCACTTCAGGCCGGTGCGGACGCCGGCGATCCGGTCGAGGGTGGCGGAGACAGCGGTGCCGATCAGGATGGGCAGCCAGCCGTAGCGTTCCATCGGCACGCCCTGCGGGCGCAGCAGCACCGACAGGAACAGCCCGGAGCGGGGCGGCGCGGTCCAGCGGCGGTCGAGCCGGCCGCGGGCGGCGTTCTGCGACTCGGCGACCAGCACGGCGCCCTCGGGCGCGCCGTCCTTGGCGCGGGCGGCCAGGTCGGAGTTGGTGGAGCCGGTCTCGCTCACCACATCGAGTGAGGTCCACAGGGCGCCCGGGCGCAGCAGGTCGAGCCGCAGGGCGGCCTCGTCGAGCGGGGGGCGGTCCAGGTCGGTCCACGGGGACGGGCCGCCGTGGCCGAAGCCGCGCAGTCCGGACCGGCGGGGTCGGGGGCTCTCGGGTGTGCTCACCCCAACCACCCTAGGCCGACGGCCGCACTCCGCATCATCGTCCCGCAATCCGGGCAGTGGCACGATGTGTCGATGGCCATAGCCGCGGAGGCCTCCGGGCTGGCTACGCTACGCAACGGTAGACCGCAGTGCCGCCCTGCCCGCAACCCTCCACGCCCCGGGCCGGCGGCCGAGGACGCAGGGAGAGCCACCGCAATGGCCGAGGCACCGAACGACCCGCACACCACCGCCGGAAAGCTCGCCGACCTGCGGCGGAGGATCGACGAGGCGGTGCACTCCGGTTCCGCCGCCGCGGTCGAGAAGCAGCACGCCAAGGGCAAGCTGACGGCCCGTGAGCGGATCCTGGAGCTGCTGGACGAGGATTCCTTCGTGGAGTTCGACGAGTTCGCCCGGCACCGTTCGACCAATTTCGGCCAGGAGAAGAACCGGCCGTACGGCGACGGCGTGGTGACCGGCTACGGCACCGTGGACGGGCGCCAGATCGCGGTGTTCGCGCAGGACTTCACGGTGTTCGGCGGTTCGCTGGGCGAGGTGTTCGGCGAGAAGATCGTCAAGGTGATGGACTTCGCGCTGAAGACCGGCTGCCCGATGATCGGCATCAACGACTCGGGCGGCGCCCGGATCCAGGAGGGCGTGGTCTCGCTCGGCCTGTACGGCGAGATCTTCCGCCGCAACGTGCACGCCTCCGGCGTGATCCCGCAGATCTCGCTGATCATGGGCCCGTGCGCGGGCGGCGCGGTGTACTCGCCGGCGGTCACCGACTTCGTGGTGATGGCCGACAAGACCTCGCACATGTTCATCACCGGCCCCGACGTGATCAGGACCGTCACCGGCGAGACCGTGGACATGGAGGAGCTGGGCGGCGCCCGCACCCACAACACCAAGTCCGGCAACGCGCACTACCTGGCCGCCGACGAGAAGGAGGCCATCGAGTACGTCAAGAGCCTGCTCTCGTACCTGCCCTCCAACAACCTCTCGGACCCGCCGGTCTACCCCGAGCAGGCGGACCTGTCGATCACCGACGAGGACCTGGAGCTCGACAGCATCGTCCCGGACTCGGCGAACCAGCCGTACGACATCCGCCGGGTGATCGAGCACGTGCTGGACGACGGGGACTTCCTGGAGGTCCAGCCGCTGTACGCGGGCAACATCGTGGTCGGCTTCGGCCGGGTCGAGGGCCACCCGGTGGGCGTGGTCGGCAACCAGCCGATGGACCTGGCGGGCTGCCTGGACATCGCGGCCAGCGAGAAGGCCGCCCGCTTCGTGCGCACCTGCGACGCGTTCAACATCCCGGTGTTGACCTTCGTCGACGTGCCCGGCTTCCTGCCCGGCACCGGCCAGGAGTGGGACGGCATCATCCGCCGCGGCGCGAAGCTGATCTTCGCCTACGCGGAGGCCACCGTCCCGCTGATCACCGTGATCACCCGCAAGGCGTTCGGCGGTGCGTACGACGTGATGGGCTCCAAGCACCTGGGCGCCGACATCAACCTGGCGTGGCCGACCGCGCAGATCGCGGTGATGGGCGCGCAGGGCGCGGTCAACATCCTGCACCGCCGGGAGATCGCCGCCGCCGAGGCCGAGGGCCGGGCCGAGGAGCGCCGGGCCGAGCTGCTCGCCTCGTACGAGGACACCCTGCTCAACCCGTACCTGGCCGCCGAGCGCGGCTACGTCGACGCGGTCATCGCGCCCAGCGAGACCCGCCGGCACATCGTCCGCGGGCTGCGGGCGCTGCGCGGCAAGCGGGAGGCGCTGCCGCCGAAGAAGCACGGCAACATCCCGCTGTAGCAGAAGGGCTCACCCGCATGACTCCCATTCAGGTGCTGCACGGGCAGCCGACCCCCGAGGAGCTGGCCACCGTCCTGGCGGTGGTCCAAGCCCGGGCCGCCGCCGGGGCCGGGGCGGCCTCCGCGAGCGGCCCGGCCACCGCGTGGACCAGCCGCACTCCCCGTCCCGTCCCCGCGCCCGGCCCGCACGCCTGGCGCACCAGCCTCTGGCCGCGCTGAGGCCCCTCGACGGATCGCCGGCGGTTCAGCCGCCGGCGATCCGGTCCGCGCGGGTGTAGACGTTCGCGCTGCGCCCGCGCAGGAAGCCGACCAGGGTGAGGCCGAGCTCCTCGGCCAGGTCGACGGCGAGCGAGGACGGCGCGGAGACCGCCGCCAGCAGCGGCAGGCCGGCCAGCGCGGCCTTCTGGGTCAGTTCGAAGGAGGCCCGGCCGGAGACCAGCAGGACGTGCCCGCGCAGCGGCAGCAGGCCCTCGCGCAGCGCCCAGCCGACCACCTTGTCCACCGCGTTGTGCCGGCCGACGTCCTCGCGGGCGCACAGCAGGGCGCCGTCGGCGGCGAACAGCGCGGCCGCGTGCAGGCCGCCGGTGGAGTCGAAGGTCCGCTGGGCGGCGCGCAGCCGGTCCGGCAGCGCGTAGAGCACCTCCGGGTCGAGCGTCAGCGGGTCGGCCGAGACGTCCCACCGGCTGCGGGTGCGCACGGCGTCCACGGTGTCGCGTCCGCACAGGCCGCAGGCGCTGGTGGTGAGCAGGTTGCGGTGCGCGGAGAGCGCCGGGCGCGCGCCGCGGACGGCCGCGTCGACCACGTTGTACGTGTTGGCGCCGTCGGCGTCCGTGCCGGCGCAGTAGCGCAGCGCGGCGAGTTCCTCGGTGGCCGCGACCAGGCCCTCGCCGACCAGGAAGCCCGCCACCAGGTCGAAGTCGTGGCCGGGGGTGCGCATGGTGACGGTCAGCGCCTCGCCGCCGATCCGGATCTCCAGCGGTTCCTCCGCCGCCAGACTGTCGGGCCGCGCGCCGCGTTCCCCGTCGCGCAGTCGCACCACTCGCCGCCGTACCGTTGCCCGCGCCATCCGTGTCGCACCTCCGCGGGCCAGTCAACCATCCGCGGTGTGCCGAACGATTGCTTGTCATATCCGCATTCACCTGATGAGAATGTGCATATGGATATGCACAGTGTCGTCGTCCAGGTCGGCAAGGCCGACGTCAGCGCCGAGGATGTCCTCGCCGTGGCCCGGGGCGGGGCCCGGGTGGAGATCGGGCCGGACGCCCTCGCCGAGATGGCCGGGGCGCGCGCCCGGATCGACGCCCTCGCCGCCGAGCCCCGCCCCGTGTACGGGGTGTCCACCGGCTTCGGCGCGCTGGCGGTGCGCCACATCAGCCCCGAGCTGCGGGCCCAGCTCCAGCGCTCGCTGGTGCGCTCGCACGCCGCCGGCATGGGCCCGACGGTGGAGCGCGAGGTGGTCCGGGCGCTGATGTTCCTGCGGATGAAGACGCTGGCCTCCGGCCGCACCGGCGTGCGCCCGCTGGTCGCCGAGACCATGGCCGCCCTGCTGAACGCCGGAATCACCCCGGCGGTGCGGGAGTTCGGCTCGCTCGGCTGCTCCGGCGACCTCGCCCCGCTCTCGCACTGCGCGCTCGTCCTGATGGGCGAGGGCACCGCGTTCGGCCCCGACGGCGCGGAGAAGCCCGCCGCCGAGCTGCTGGCCGCCGCCGGCATCGAGCCGGTCGAACTGCTGGAGAAGGAGGGCCTGGCCCTCATCAACGGCACCGACGGCATGCTCGGCATGCTGGTGATGGCCCTCGCCGACCTCCGGCGCCTGTACACCACCGCCGACATCACCGCCGCGATGACGCTGGAGGCGCTGCTCGCCACCGACCGGGTGCTCGCCCCCGAGCTGCACGCCCCGATCCGCCCGCACCCCGGCCAGGCCGCGGCCGCCGCCAACATGCTGGCCGTGCTGCGCGGCTCCGGGCTGACCGGCCACCACCACGACGACGCGCCGCGGGTCCAGGACGCCTACTCGATCCGCTGCGCCCCGCAGGTGGCCGGCGCCGGCCGCGACACCCTCGCGCACGCCGCGCTGGTCGCCGACCGGGAGCTCGCCGCGTCCGTCGACAACCCGGTGGTGCTGCCCGACGGCCGGGTCGAGTCCAACGGCAACTTCCACGGCGCGCCGGTCGCCTACGTGCTGGACTTCCTGGCGATCGCCGCCGCCGACCTGGCCTCGATCTCCGAGCGCCGCACCGACCGGCTGCTCGACACGGCCCGCTCGCACGGCCTGCCCGCGTTCCTCGCCGACGACCCGGGCGTGGACTCCGGTCTGATGATCGCCCAGTACACCCAGGCCGCGCTGGTCAGCGAGAACAAGCGGCTCGCGGTGCCCGCCTCGGTGGACTCCATCCCGTCCTCGGCGATGCAGGAGGACCACGTCTCGATGGGCTGGTCCGCGGCCCGCAAGCTGCGCCAGGCGGTGGCCAACCTCGGTCGCGTGCTGGCCGTCGAACTCGTCGCCTCCGCAAGGGCGTTGGAGATGCGCGAGCAGGCCGCGGAGCAGCCCGGGGTGCTCGCCCCGGCGACCGCCGCCGCGATCGCCGCCGCCCGTGCCGCCGGCGTCGGCGGGCCCGGCCGCGACCGCTTCCTCTCCCCGGACCTGGAGGCCGCCGCCGAACTGGTCGGCACCGGCGCACTGATCGAGGCGGTCCAGCGGGTCACCGGTCCGCTCGCCTGATGATGTGACACGGGACGGGCGCGCCGGACACCCTCCGGATGCGCCCGTCCCGTCAGGCGGAACGCGATTGCCCGTCTGTCGGGACTGCGCCACAGTCGTCCCACCGCCGAAGCCACCGGCGACCGCCCAACCGAGCGTGGAGGTACCCGAGATGACCGCCCTGGACGAGACCGGAACGAACAGCGGGCCGTCCGCCCGGCTGCTCCAGCTCTTCGAGGGCCACCGGTTGACGCCCACTCAGCGGCGGATCGCCCACTCGCTGGTGAAGCACGCCACCGAGGCGCCGTTCCTGTCCAGCGTCGAGGTCGCCGAACTCGCCGGCGTCAGCCAGCCGTCCGTCACCCGGTTCGCCGTCGCGCTCGGCTACGACGGCTACCCCGCGCTGCGCAAGCAGTTGCGCGAACTCGGCGTCGGCGAGGCCGCCGACCCGGAGAGCCACCACGACGTGGTCCGCAACGAGCACCAGCAGGCCGTGCTCGCCGAGATCGCCCACCTGCGGCACCTGGCCGAGCTGCTCGCCGACCCCGCGCCGATCGTCCGCGCCGCCCGGGTGCTGGCCGCCTCCCGGCCGCTGCCGGTGCTCGGCCTGCGCGCCGCCTCCGCCCAGGCCCGCGGCTTCTCCTACTTCGCCGCCAAGGTCCACCCCGACATCCGGCTGCTCGACGAGGGCGGCTCGATGCTCGCCGACCGCCTGGAGCAGGCCGTCTCGGCCGGCGCCAGCGCCCTGCTGTGCTTCGCGCTGCCCCGCTACCCGCGCGAACTGATGGACGCCCTCACGGTGGCTCGCGACTGCGGACTGACCGTGCTGACCGTCGCCGACTCCGCGTTCGCCCCGGTCGCCAAGCTCTCCGACCTGATGCTGCCCGCCGCCGTCGGCACCGGCCTGGTCTTCGACACCGCCTGCGCCCCGATGGTGCTCGGCCGGGTGCTGCTGCAGGCGATGTGCGACGAGATCCCCGGCGCGGAAGCCCGGCTCGAAGCCATCGAGCAGTCGGCGACGGCCCGTCAGTTGTTCCTGGACTGACACCCGTTGTTCCCCCAATGACACCCCGGTACCGGGTTGACGACCGGCCGTGCGCGGGCATCTTCCCGGTAGGGACGAAGACAGCCTTGGACGGGGGAAGTCCAATGCCACCACCGATCCACCAGATGCGGCTCACCGGACGACTCGGCTCCGGCGCCGACGAATGGTCCTGCCCGCAGTGCGGCCGACGCATCGCCCTCCGCCGCCCGCCGCACCCCGAACTCACCGTGCTCGACCCGGGCGACGAGGAGGCCGTGCACATCGGCGTCCTGGAGCCCGGCGACCCGGCCGCCGACGCGGCCGCCGCCCGCTACGGCGTCGGCCCGGTCCAGCACATCCCGCGCCCGCCGGCCCGCCCCGGCGAGAGCGGTTCCGACGAGAACCGCCCCGCTGACGGCGGTTCCGGCGACCCGAACGCCCAGCCCGACGCCGAGGACCGCCGCTGGCTCGCCGAGATCGGCATCGACTGGGACGGCGACGCGGCGGCCTGACGGCCCGTCCGGAGCGGCCGCACGCCGTCGGCCGGAACGGGACGGCCCCGCCGCACGAGGTGCGACGGGGCCGGTGTACCGGGGGGCCGGTCGGTTACTGCGGGCCGCCCATCAGCGGGTGGAGCGGGCTCCAGACCTGGTTCGTGCCGCCGTGGCAGTCGAACAGCGTCATCGCGTTGTTGATGACGCGGTTCCCCCACGGCAGGTCCACGCAGCGGCCGGAGACCGGGTTGTACAGCGAGCCGTCGGCCCGGGGGATCCACTGCTGGTTGGCGCCGCCGTTGCAGTCCCACAGCTGGAGGGCCGAGCCGTTGGCGGTGGCGTTGTACGCGACGTCCAGGCACATGCCCGCCTGGCGGACGGTGCCGTCCGCCCGCCAGGCGCTCAGGCCCCTGGCGGGGGCGCAGTTCTCGAAGCGGATCTTCTGGCCGCGGCCGGACGGCTCGCCCGGGTCGGTGTCCATGCAGCCGGTGAAGTTCACGGACAGCGAGGCCGGCTCCTGGTAACGGGCGTCCTCGGTACGGAAGTTGGCCGGGCGGGCGACCAGGCCGAGGTCGCCGACCAGGCCCTTGAAACGGAGCGAGGGGTAGCCCCGGACCTGGTACTGGCCGACCCGCAGCGGGCCGTTGGCCTTCCACGCCTTCGCCGGGTTGTGGTAGCCGGTGGACGCCAGCTCGCCGTCCACCCACAGCGCCAGGGCGCCGGTGCTCGCGTTGTAACTGGCCGTCAGCCGCTGGACGTTGGCGGGCTGCACCAGGCCGACGGCGACGCCGGGCGACCAGAACCGGTCGATGTCGGTGTTGTCCCAGACGGCGTTGTCGCTGTCGGCGACGCCCATCGAGAAGCGCCAGTGGTGGTCGGCCGGGTCGGCCCACAGGATGAACCCGCTGGACCGGGTGCCGTCCTGGCTGAGCACCACGCCGCCGACGTTCGCGTCACCGGACTTCGCGTACACGTTGACGGAGAACGACTTGGTGGTGTCGACCACCGCCTGCGAGCTGCCCAGCGACCCGTTGCCGTCCAGCGAGACGGCCGTGCCGGAGGGGAAGAACTCCGAGGGTTTGGCGTCGACCCAGGAGACCGGGCCGCTCGGGGTGAGCGGGTTGCGTCCGAAGCCGTCCGCGCCCTTGACGTCCCGGGTCAGCGTCCAGTGCGCGAACGGGTCGGCAAGGTCGATCCCCTTCGCGTTGGGGTAGACGTAGACGGGGCGGGTCACCTCGGCCGAGCGGTTGCCCGCCGGGTCGACCGCCCGGATGTGCGCGACGGTCGGGCCGGCGGTGGAGGGGGCCGCGACCAGCCGGCCGGGGCTCCAGTTGCAGTACGGCAAGGACCAGCCGGGATCGTTGTCGAACCGGACCTCGGCGCACATGTACGTCGGCTTCGTGCCGTCCGCGGCCGGCTTGTCGGTCCAGTCGTAGCTCTGGGTCCAGGAGCCGATGTGGGCGACCTCGCTGGTGTTCTGCAGCGCGATGGTCGGCGGGGTGCGGTCGATCCGGAAGTGGCAGGCCGTGGTCGGCGCGGACGCCCGGCCCGCGGCGTCGCGGGTGACCGCGTGCCAGCCGTAGGCGTGGCCGTCGAGCAGGCCCGTGGTCCGCACGGTGAACCGGGCGAGCCCGGAGCTGTCGACCGACTCGGCCGGGCCGGACTTCAGATCGGTGCCCGGCGCGGCCACGTCGAAGAAGTGGAACTCCACGGTCAGGGGCTCCGTGGACTGCGGAGTCTGCGCCGTCAGCGTGGCCTCGATGTCGCCGGGCAGCCAGCCCCACGTGCCCGCGGCGAGCGTGCCGCAGCCGTCGACCGGAACACTGTTCGAGAACTGGCTGACCGGCCGCGGGAAGGTCAGCGCATGGGTGGGCGTCGGGACGGCCGGCTGCGCGGACGCCGAGGCCGAGGGCGAGGGCGAGGCGGACGTCCCGGCGGCGACGGACGGCTTGGCGGAGGCGGACGGTTTGGCGGAGGCCGAGGCGCCTGCGGTGGGGCTCGGCGAGGGGGCGGCCGCGGCTGCCGGGGCCAGATCCGGTCCGCCGAGGCAGAGCAGGAGCGCGGTGGCGCCGGCGGCCAGGACCGAGGACGGGTGACGCCGGTGTGAACGCGCTTCGGGCGCGTCGAGGACCGACACGGATCCCCCCAGTGGTGATGTGGTCCGAATTTCGGCCGACTGGCCGGAACTCGACACGTTTTCCCATCTCTTTGCCACCCGGTCAAGTGAGATCGCGTACGCACCTGCGGTGAAACGGCCGGTCGAGGGGCGCGGGTCGGCCGCGGTGGGTGGCGGCCGGGGGCTTCGTTCGGCGTTTCGGTGCGGCGGGGCGAGGCGCAGACTGGAGTCGGCGCACCGTTCGGGTGCGGTGGCGGGTGATCGGAATGTACTGGCACCGCGGGTACCACGGCGGCTGGTCGTGGGTGCTGCCCGGGATCACGTTCATGCTGTTCGTGCTGCTGGTGATCGTCGCACTGGTCGCGCTGTGGCGGATGTACTCGACGAGTCGGACGCCCGGGTCGGGGGACGGGACGCGGTGGGGGAGCCCGCCGCACGGCCGGGTCCCGGAGGCGGAGCGGCTGCTGGCCGAGCGGCTGGCCCGGGGCGAGATCGACGTCGACGAGTACCGGCACCGGTTGGCGGCGCTGCGCGGCGAGTACGGCGGGAGCGGTCCGGGAAGTCCACCGCGAGACGGTCCGCCGGGCGGCGGTCCACCGGAGGCTCCGCCGAAAGAGCCGGGGAAGAGCTGAGGGAACAGGCGCCGACGCGGGCCATCGAGACTCTGGTCAGCCCGATGTTGTTTGGATATATTCACTCTGCTTGATCGTGAATGAATCCATCCGCAAGGAGGCTGGTCCATGGCAGAGCAGGCGAGCGGCCCGCGCGAGGTGCGCGCGGCACGGGGTACCGGGCTGAGCACGCAGGGCTGGCAGCAGGAAGCCGCCCTGCGGATGCTGATGAACAACCTCGACCCGGAGGTCGCCGAGCACCCGTCCAAGCTGGTGGTCTACGGCGGCACCGGCAAGGCCGCCCGCGACTGGCGCTCCTTCGACGCGATGGTGAAGACCCTGCAGGGCCTCAAGCAGGACGAGACCATGCTGGTCCAGTCCGGCCGGCCGGTCGGCGTGATGCAGACCCACGAGTGGGCGCCCCGGGTGCTGATCGCCAACTCCAACCTGGTCGGCGACTGGGCGAACTGGGAGGAGTTCCGCCGCCTGGAGTCGCTCGGCCTCACGATGTACGGCCAGATGACCGCCGGTTCGTGGATCTACATCGGCACCCAGGGCATCCTCCAGGGCACCTACGAGACCTTCGCGGCCGTGGCGAACAAGCGCTTCGGAGGGACGCTGGAGGGCACCATCACCCTCACCGCCGGCCTCGGCGGCATGGGCGGCGCCCAGCCGCTGGCGGTCACCATGAACGGCGGCGTGGCGATCTGCATCGACTGCGACCCGTCCCGGATCGCCCGCCGGATCGAGCACCGCTACCTCGACGTCGAGGCCAAGAACCTCGACCATGCGCTGCAGCTCGCCACCGAGGCCCGCGACAAGCGGCAGCCGCTCTCCATCGGCCTGCTCGGCAACGCCGCCGACCTGCTGCCGCAGTTGCTCGCGATGGACGCCCCGATCGACATCGTCACCGACCAGACCAGCGCCCACGACCCGCTGGCCTACCTGCCGACCGGCGTCGCCTTCGAGGACATGGCGAGCTACGCGGCCGAGAAGCCCGCCGAGTTCACCCAGCGCGCCCGCGAGTCGATGGCCCGGCACGTGGAGGCCATGGTCGGCTTCCAGGACCGCGGCGCGGAGGTCTTCGACTACGGCAACTCGATCCGCGGCGAAGCCCAACTCGCGGGTTACGACCGGGCGTTCGCGTTCCCCGGGTTCGTCCCCGCGTACATCCGGCCGCTGTTCTGCGAGGGCAAGGGCCCGTTCCGCTGGGCCGCTCTGTCCGGCGACCCGAAGGACATCCACAAGACCGACAAGGCCGTCCTCGACCTGTTCCCGGAGAACGAGTCGCTGCACCGCTGGATCAAGATGGCCCAGGAGAAGGTGCACTTCCAGGGCCTGCCCGCGCGGATCTGCTGGCTGGGCTACGGCGAGCGCGACAAGGCCGGCGAGCGGTTCAACGACATGGTCGCCTCCGGCGAGCTGTCCGCGCCGATCGTGATCGGCCGCGACCACCTGGACTGCGGCTCCGTCGCCTCCCCCTACCGGGAGACCGAGGCGATGCTGGACGGCTCCGACGCGATCGCCGACTGGCCGCTGCTCAACGCCATGGTCAACGTCGCCTCCGGCGCGTCCTGGGTGTCCATCCACCACGGCGGCGGCGTCGGCATCGGCCGCTCCATCCACGCCGGGCAGGTCACCGTCGCCGACGGCACCGCGCTGGCGGGCGAGAAGATCCGCCGCGTCCTCACCAACGACCCCGGCATGGGCGTCATCCGGCACGTCGACGCCGGCTACGACCGGGCGAGCGAGGTCGCCGACGAGCGGGGCGTTCGCGTGCCCATGGCCGAGCTGTGACCGAGGGCTTCGACGCGATGTGGGCGGAGCTGCTCCCCGTGGGCCGCTCCGCCTCCTCCGGCGGCTACCGCCGACACGCCTGGAACTCCGCCGACGCCGAGTGCCGGGCCTGGTTCGAGGAGCAGGCCCGCGCCCGCGGCCTGCACTACGAGACCGACCGCAACGGCAACCAGTGGGCCTGGCTTGGCGACCCGACCGCCGGGAACGCCGTGGTCACCGGCTCGCACCTGGACTCCGTCCCCGACGGCGGCGCCTACGACGGCCCGCTCGGAGTGATCTCCTCGTTCGCCGCTCTCGACGAACTCCGCGCCCGCGGCACGGAGTTCACCCGCCCGCTGGCGATCGCCAACTTCGGCGACGAGGAGGGCGCCCGGTTCGGCGTCGCCTGCGTGGGCAGCCGGCTCGCCGCCGGCGTCCTCGACCGGGACGCCGCGTACCGGCTGCGCGACGCCGACGGGGTGTGGCTGCCGGACGCGATGCTCAAGGCCGGCCACGACCCGGCGCAGATCGGCCCGGACCCCGAACTGCTCGGCCGGATCGGCGCGTTCGTCGAACTCCACATCGAGCAGGGCCGGTGGCTGACGGACGAGCACCCGGTTGGCGTGGCCGGCGCGATCTGGCCGCACGGCCGCTGGCGGTTCGACTTCCACGGCGAGGCCAACCACGCCGGCACCACCCGGCTCGACGACCGCCGCGACCCGATGCTGACCTACGCCACCACCGTGCTCGCCGCCCGCAAGAAGGCCCGGCTCGCCGGGGCGCTCGCCACCTTCGGCAAGGTCGCCGTCGAACCCAACGGCACCAACGCGATCGCCTCGCTGGTCCGCGGCTGGCTGGACTCCCGGGCCGCCGACGAGGAGACGCTGCGTCAGCTGGTCGACGCCATCGAGCAGTCCGCGGCCGAACGCGGGGAACGCGACGGCGTCCGGGTGACGCTCACCCGCGAGTCCTTCACCCCCGTCGTCGACTTCGACGGCCCGCTGCGCGACCACCTGGCCGGCCTACTGAAGGCCCCCGTCCTGCCCACCGGGGCGGGACACGACGCCGGGATCCTGGCGTCCGCCGTCCCGACCGCCATGCTGTTCGTGCGGAACCCCACCGGGGTCTCGCACTCCCCGGCCGAACACGCCGAGCAGGCCGACTGCCACGCCGGAGTCGCCGCCCTCGCCGACGTACTGGAGGACCTCGCATGTCAGCCGTCGTGACGTACTGGGCCGAACACGCCTGGCTGCCGCACGCCGACGGCGCCGCGGTCGAGCGCGAGGTGCTGATCGCGGTCGGCCCCGGCGGGCGGATCGCCAAGGTCACCCCCGACAGCGGGCCCTGCCCCGCCGGGGCCGTGCGGCTCGCCGGGCTGACCCTGCCCGGGCAGGCCAACGCGCACTCGCACGCCTTCCACCGGGCGCTGCGCTCCACCGTGCAGGTCGGCTCCGGGACGTTCTGGACCTGGCGCGACACCATGTACCGGGTCGCCTCCGCGCTCGACCCCGACACCTACCTGGCGCTCGCCACCGCGGTGTACGCCGAGATGGCACTGGCCGGCATCACCGCCGTCGGCGAGTTCCACTACCTGCACCACGCGCCCGGCGGCGTCCGGTACGACAACCCGAACGCGATGGGCGAGGCGCTGATCGAGGCCGCCGCCCGGGCCGGCATCCGGATCACGCTCCTGGACACCTGCTACCTGTCGTCCGGCTTCGGCGCGGAGCCGACCCGGGAGCAGCTGCGGTTCTCCGACGGGACCGCGGACGCCTGGGCCGAGCGGGCCGCCGCGCTGGCCGGCGCGGAGCACGCCCGGATCGGCGCCGCGGTGCACTCCGTGCGGGCCGTCCCCGCCGACCAGCTGGGCGCCGTCGCGCACTGGGCCGCGATGCGCAAGGCGCCGCTGCACGTCCACCTCTCCGAGCAGACCGCCGAGAACGACGCCTGCCTCACCGCGCACGGCGTCACCCCGACCCGCCTGCTCGCCGACCACGGCGTCCTCGGGCCGCGCACCTCGGTGGTCCACGCGACGCACCTGACGGACGAGGACGTCCGGCTGCTGTCGGACAGCACCACCGTCGTCTGCATGTGCCCCACCACCGAACGGGACCTCGCCGACGGCATCGGCCCCGCCAAGCGGCTGGCCGCCGCGGGCTGCCCGATTACCCTCGGCTCCGACAGTCACGCCGTCATCGACCCGTTCGAGGAGGCCCGGGCGCTGGAGCTCGACGAACGCCTGCGCACCCGGACCAGGGGCCACTGGACGGCGAACGCGCTGCTGCGGGCCGGCACCGAGGACGGGCACGCGTCGCTGGGCTGGGACGAAGCCGGACGGCTGGAGGCCGGCGCGCTGGCCGACTTCTGCGTGATCGCACTCGACAGCGTGCGGACGGCCGGGGCGCCGGCCTCGCTGGGCGCGGAGATCGCGGTGTTCGCGGCGAGTGCGGCGGACGTACGGCACGTGGTGGTGGGCGGGCGGCACGTCGTCAAGGACGGGGTGCACCAGTTCGTGCCGGACGTGGCGGAGCAGTTGGCGGGAGCCGTGGCCGCACTGCGGTAGGGCGTCTTCCCGGAGTCGCTGCGGACGTTCGCCTCCCGCTCCGCGCGGTTCCGCCCCCTCGGCCTCGCCCGGGGGGACCCTCGCGCTCCTGACGGGGCGCGGGGCGAAGAGAAGTACGAAACTGACGAAGGATCATTCTGTGAGCCTGCTCATCGGCAACATTGGATCGCTGGTCACCAACGACCCGGCGCTCGGGGACGGGCCGCTCGGGCTGATCCCGGACGCCGCCGTGGTGGTGGAGGGCGACCGGGTGGCGTGGGTGGGCCGGAGCGTGGACGCCCCCGCTGCCGACGAGACCGTCGACGCGGCCGGGCGGGCGCTGCTGCCCGGGTTCGTGGACAGCCATTCGCATCTGGTGTTCGCCGGGGACCGGACCGCGGAGTTCAACGCGCGGATGTCGGGGCGGGCGTACTCGGCCGGCGGGATCCGGACCACGGTGGCGGCGACCCGGGCGGCGTCGGACGCGGAGTTGAACGCGAACCTGACCCGGTTCCTGGCGGAGATGCTGCGGCAGGGCACCACGACCGTGGAGGTGAAGTCCGGGTACGGGCTGAGCACCGCCGACGAGGCGCGGTCGCTCAGGATCGCGGCGGGGCACACCGAGGAGACGACGTACCTCGGGGCGCACGTGGTGGGCCCCGAGTTCGCGGAGGATCCGGCGGGGTACGTCGAGCTGGTGACGGGGGAGATGCTGGAGGCGTGCGCCCCGTTCGCGCGGTGGGTGGACGTGTTCTGCGAGCGCGGGGCGTTCGACGGCGACCAGGCACGGGCGGTGCTGACCGCCGGGATGGCGAAGGGCCTGGCACCGCGGGTGCACGCCAATCAGCTGAGCTTCGGGCCGGGCGTGCAGCTGGCGGTGGAGCTGGGAGCGGCGTCCGCCGACCACTGCACGCACCTGACCGACCAGGACGTGGCGGCGCTGGCGGACGGGGACACGGTGGCCACCCTGCTGCCGGGCGCGGAGTTCTCCACCCGGGCGCCCTATCCGGACGCCCGGCGGCTGCTGGACGCCGGGGTGCGGGTCGCGCTGTCCACGGACTGCAACCCCGGTTCCAGCTTCACCAGTTCGATGCCGTTCTGCGTCGCCGTCGCGGTGCGCGAGATGGGCATGACCCCCGACGAGGCGGTGCACGCCGCGACCGCGGGCGGGGCACTGGCACTGCGCCGCACCGATGTGGGGCGGGTCTCCCCGGGGGCCCGGGCGGATCTGCTGCTGCTGGACGCGCCTTCGCACGTCCACCTGGCGTACCGCCCGGGCGTCCCGCTGACCGCAGCCGTGTGGCAGGGCGGGGTCAGGAAGGTCTGACCCCGCCCTGCTCTGCGGGGTCAGGAAGGCCTGACCCCGCCCTGCTCCGCGGTGCTAGCGGACGTCGCCCATCAGCTTGCCGATCCGGCCGCGGGCGGTGAACAGGCCGACGCCGGCGGCGATGGCCAGCAGGCCCTGGGCGGCGAAGTACCAGGTGGAGCCGACCACGCTGTCGCCCAGCGCCAGCTGGCTCAGGGCGGCCACGCAGTCGCCCGCGGTGACCGCGAGGAACCAGATGCCCATCATCTGGCTGGCGTACTTGGCGGGCGCCAGCTTGGTGGTGACGGACAGGCCGACGGGGGAGAGGGTGAGCTCGCCGGTGGTCTGGATCAGGTAGACCACGGCCAGCCACAGCGGGGTGACCTTGACGCCGCCGCTGGCCGCCGCCATCGCCAGCATCATCACCAGGAACGACGCGCCGATCATCAGCAGGCCGAAGGCGAACTTGGCGGTGGTGGAGGGGTTGCGGCCGCGGCGGGCGGCGGCGTTCCACAGCCAGGCGAACACCGGAGCGAGCGCCATGATGTACAGCGGGTTCAGCGACTGGAACCAGCTGGACGGGAACGAGAAGCCGAACAGGCTGCCGGCGGTGTTGCGGTCGGCGAACACGCTGAGCGTCGAACCGGACTGGTCGTAGATCATCCAGAACACGGCGGCGGCGGCGAAGAACCACAGGTAGCCGCTCATCCGCGAGCGCTCCTCGCCGGTCAGCTCCGGGTCGCGGCGGATCCGGCTGAACACCAGGACGGGGATGGCGATGCCGGCCAGCGAGAGCGGCCAGATCGCCCAGGAGACGCTGAAGTTGCCGGTGCCGACGACCACGCCGTAGAACACCGCGGCGGCGGCCAGCCACAGGCCGGCCTTGCGCAGCACGGTGCGGCGCTCCTCGGGGGTGATCGGGGCGCTGACCACGCTGGAGCGCGGGCTGAGGTGGCGGGTGCCCAGCAGGTACTGGATCAGGCCGAGGGCCATGCCGACGCCGGCCATCGCGAAGCCCAGGTGCCAGTTCACCTTCTGGCCGACGGTGCCGATGGCGAGCGGCGCGAGGAAGGCACCGAGGTTGATGCCCATGTAGAAGATCGTGAAGCCGCCGTCCCGGCGCGGGTCGTTGGGCCCGTCGTAGAGGTGGCCGACCATGGTCGAGATGTTGGCCTTCAGCAGGCCGGAGCCGATCGCGATGAAGACCAGGCCGGCGAAGAACGCCGCCGAGGCCGGCACGGCGAGCAGGAAGTGCCCGACCATGATGATCGCGCCGCCCAGGGCCACGGTGCGCCGGGCGCCGAGCAGCCGGTCGGCGATCCAGCCGCCGGGCAGGGCCAGCAGGTAGACCATCGCGTTGTAGACCGAGTACACCGCGGTGGCGGTGGCCACCTGCATCTCCAGGCCGCCGTCGGCCGCCTTGGCCGACATGTAGACGACCAGCAGGGCGCGCATGCCGTAGAAGCTGAAACGCTCCCACGTCTCCGTCATGAAGAGGGTGGCGAGGCCGCGGGGGTGGCCGAGGAAGGTCCGTCCGTTACCGGTCGAGATCCGTTCCTCAGACTCCAGGGTGCTCGAAGCCATGCTGATTCCTTGCCTGTCTTGCTCGGGTTCTCCACCACTGTAAGTCGCGAGTTCGGTTGACTGCGGAGCGTGAATGGTATGTAGAAGGTAAAGCAGGGTGTCGCTGCACTGTGCCTTTCGATGCCTTGACGGGAGAATTACCTGTGATGGCAAGGCTCGTGCGAAGAATGTCCATGTAAGCGCAGTTGTTGCCGAAGATGCCCGGGAATGCAAGTTGATCACACCCTGTGACAGTGTTCACAGCGCGCCGCCCGGGCGTGCCGAAAGCTCGGAAGACCCCCTGATCGGGCGTGCCCGAGCGGTCTACCATCGCCCCTATGACCTGTGTGCTGCTGGCCGAGGACGACCCGGCAATCTCCGAACCGCTGGCCCGCGCCCTGCGCCGCGAGGGCTACGAGGTGCTCGTCCGCGAGGACGGACCGGCCGCCCTGGGCGCCGGCCTCAGCGAGGACGTCGACCTGATCGTGCTGGACCTCGGGCTCCCCGAGATGGACGGCCTGGAGGTGTGCCGGCGGCTGCGCGCCGACGGCAAGAGCTTCCCGGTCCTGGTGCTCACCGCCCGCGCGGACGAGGTGGACACCGTGGTCGGCCTGGACGCCGGCGCCGACGACTACGTCACCAAGCCGTTCCGGCTGGCCGAGCTGCTCGCCCGGGTCCGCGCCCTGCTCCGGCGCGGCAACGTCGACCAGCTCACCACCGGCGCGCACGGCGTGAAGATCGACATCGAGTCGCACCGCGCCTGGCTCGGCGAGGAGGAACTCACCCTCTCCGCCAAGGAGTTCGAGCTGCTGCGGGTGCTGGTGCGGGACGCCGGACGGGTCGTCACCCGCGAGGAGATCATGCGCCAGGTCTGGGACACCACCTGGTGGACCTCCACCAAGACCCTGGACATGCACATCTCCTGGCTGCGCAAGAAGCTCGGCGACGACGCCGCGAACCCGCGCTACATCGCCACCGTGCGGGGCGTCGGCTTCCGCTTCGAGAAGAGCTGAAGGTCCACCCGGCGTGAAGCGCAGGATGATCAACTCACTGCTGGGCGTCGTCCTGGTGGTGGTCGCGGTGTTCTGCGTGCCGCTGGCCCTGATCGAGAAGCAGTCCATCACCAACGCCGCCAACGACCGGGTGGACGCGGTGGCGGTCCGGGTGCTCGGCCTGGTGGAGAGCCGGCTCGCCGCGGGCGAGCCGGTCACCGGCGAGAAGTTCGCCGCCGTGGTGACCGAGAACTTCTACGTCACCGTGGACATCCCCGGGCAGCCGCAGATCGTCCTCGGCCGCCCGGTCGACGGGCCCGCGCTGACCGCCACCGAGTCCGGGGCCAGCGGGGAGACCGTCACCGTCGCCCAGTCGCGGGCCGCGCTCGACCACGAGATCGGCAACATGCTGCTGCTGCTCGGCGTGGTCGCGCTGCTGGCCGTGCAGGCCGCCGTGGCGCTCGCGGTCTGGCAGGCCAAGCGCCTGGCCCGGCCGCTCACCGACCTCGCCGAGACCGCCGAACGGCTCGGTTCCGGCGACCCCCGCCCGCAGGGCCGCCGCTACGGGGTGCCCGAGCTCGACCGGATCGCCGAGGTGCTGGACACCAGCGCGGAACGGATCGCCCGGATGCTCACCGCCGAGCGCCGGCTCGCCGCCGACGCCTCGCACCAGCTGCGCACCCCGCTCACCGCGCTCTCCATGCGGCTGGAGGAGATCACCGCGCTCGCCGAGGACCCGGACACCGTCCGCGAGGAGGCCACCATCGGCCTCCAGCAGGTCGAGCGGCTCACCGACGTGGTGCAGCGGCTGCTCACCAACCAGCGCGACCCCAACAGCCCCACCGCGGTGAGCTTCTGCCTGGACGACGTGCTCAAGCAGCAGGTCGAGGAGTGGGCCCCGACGCTGCGCGACAGCGGACGCCAGCTGGTCGTCGAGGGGCTGCGCGACGTCCCGGTGATCGGCACCCCCGGCACGGTCTCCCAGGTGCTGGCCACGCTGATCGAGAACTCGCTGATGCACGGCGCCGGCACCATCACGCTGCGGGCCCGCCGCTCCGGCAGCTCGGTGGTCGCCGAGGTCCAGGACGAGGGGCCGGGCGTTCCCCGGGAGCTCGGCAACCGGGTCTTCGAACGGGCGGTCAGCGGCCGCAACTCCACCGGCATCGGGCTGGCCGTCGCCCGCGACCTCGCGGAAGCCGACGGCGGCCGCCTCGAACTGCTGTCGCTGCGGCCGCCGGTGTTCGCGCTGTTCCTCGCCCACGCGGGCGAGTGACGTCAGTTGGTGAGAGAGCGGCTGTCCTCGGCGGCCAGCAGCAGCTCGGCCTCCTGCACCACCTCGGGGTCCTCCAGCTCGGGCATCGCCTTGAACACCCAGGTGCGGTAGGAGAGGAAGCGGAAGACGGTGCCCGCCGCCAGGCCGAGCACGTTCTTCGCGATCACCTGGCTGAAGTGCGAGTGGAAGCCGAGCACGTGCACCGAGAAGGCCAGGATGCCGTTCTCGATCAGCAGGCCGATACCGCTGAACAGCAGGAACAGCGTGATCTCCCGCTTGCGGGAGGCGGCGTCGCGGTCCTTGTAGAGCCAGAACCGGTAGCCCAGGTAGTTGGTGCCGATCGCCACCGCGCCGGAGATCACGCCGGCCGCCGAGTTGATCAGGCCGCTGGCCTGGAGGCAGGCGGTGAAGACCAGCAGGTTCACCAGGAAACCGACGCCGCCGATCACGGCGAAGCCGACTGCCTCCAGGGACAGGCCGCGCAGTCGCTGGGACAACGAGGGGCGCGATTCCGTGGTGATCGTCATCCGGGCTGCTCCGTATGGTTCACATGATCGGATAAGTGGTGTCGTGCGATCCGGCGCACCAGGCTACCCGCACATTCTGTGTGCTCCGTGCCACGCCCGGTGTGCACGCCCCCGGGCGCACGCCGGTGTCGGGCCCCTGACCGGCCCCGATATCCTGGAGCGCGTGACTGTAGCGGGCAATGCGAACTTTCCAGTGGTCGGAGTCATCGGCGGCGGGCAGCTCGCCCGCATGATGCACCAGGCGGGCGTCCCGCTGGGCATCCGCTTCAAACTCCTCGCCGACACTCCCCAGGAGTCGGCCGCGCAGGTGGTCGGCACCACCGAGTACGGCGACTACCGCGACCTCGACGTGCTGCGGGCCTTCGCCGCCGACTGCGACGTCATCACCTTCGACCACGAGCACGTGCCCACCGAGCACCTGCGCGCCCTGCAGGCCGAGGGCATCGCGGTCCGCCCCGGCCCCGAGGCGCTGGTCAACGCCCAGGACAAGGGCGTGATGCGGGCCAAGCTGGACTCCATCGGCGTCCCCTGCCCCCGGCACCGGATCGTCGCCGACCCGGCCGACGTCACCGCGTTCGCCGGAGAGGGCGAGGGCTACCCCGTCGTCCTGAAGACCGTGCGCGGCGGCTACGACGGCAAGGGCGTCTGGGTCGTCAAGGACGAGGCCGAGGCCGCCGCCCCGTTCCTCGCGGGCGTTCCCGTCCTCGCCGAGGAGAAGGTCGACTTCGTCCGCGAGCTGGCCGCCAACGTGGTGCGCTCGCCCAGTGGCCAGGCCGTCGCCTACCCGGTGGTCGAGTCCGTCCAGGAGAACGGCATCTGCGCCGAGGTCACCGCCCCCGCGCCCGACCTCGACCCCGCCCTCTCCGACGAGGCCCAGCAGCTCGCCCTCCGGATCGCCGGCGACCTCGACATCACCGGCCACCTCGCGGTCGAGCTCTTCCAGACCCGCGACGGCCGCATCCTGGTCAACGAACTCGCCATGCGCCCGCACAACTCCGGGCACTGGACCCAGGACGGCGCCGTCACCTCCCAGTTCGAGAACCACCTCCGGGCCGTTCTCGACCTCCCCCTCGGCGACCCCCGCCCCCGCGCCAAGTGGACCGTCATGGTCAACGTCCTCGGCGGCGACTACCCCGACATGTACCACCCCTTCCTGCACTGCATGGCCCGCGACCCCGGCCTCAAGATCCACATGTACGGAAAGGACGTGAAGCCCGGCCGCAAGGTCGGCCACGTCAACGTCTTCGGGGACGACCTCGAAGACGTCCGCGAGCGCGCCCGCCACGCGGCCGCCTACCTGCGAGGAACGATCACCGATTGACCTTCCCCTCCTCCTCGGAGGGGGTCCCTCAGTCTCGCGACCGAGCCGCCGCGCGTGAGCGCGGCGGTGGGACGACTTCCTGCTTCATCGACGACTGCCCGCCCGGAGTGCTCCGTTGAGGTCCTACGCCGTCTCCACAGGCTGCTGCCGCCGGCCCGGCGGCCAGGATGTTGCGTGCCGCGTTGACATCCCGGTCGTGGACTGCACCGCAGTCGCACGTCCAGTCGCGGACGTTCAAGGGCAGGGAGGCGCGGACGGTTTCGCACCCGCCGCACAGCCTGGAGCTGGGGAACCACCGGTCGACGGTGATCAGCTCGCGGCCGTACCAGGCGCACTTGTACACCAACATGGCCCGCAGCTCGCTCCAGGCGCAGTCCGCGACGGCGCGGGACAGCTTCCGGTTCCTGAGCAGACTGCGGACCGTCAGGTCCTCGATCACGACCGTTTGGTTCTCGCGGACGAGTCGAGTGGTGAGCTTGTGCAGGTGGTCCCGGCGGCGATCGGCGATCTGTGCGTGGATGCGGGCCACCTTGCGCCGGGCCTTCTCCCGATTCGCCGATCCCTGCGCCTTGCGGGCGAGTGCTCGTTGGGCTCTTGCCAGCCGTTTCCGGGCGCCGCGTTCGTGCCCCGGGTTGGGGATCTTCTCGCCGGTGGAGAGCGTCACCAGGGAAGTGACGCCGAGATCCAGCCCCACGGCGGTGTCCACCGCTGGCAGCGGTCGGACACTCGGGTCGTCGCACAGCATCGACACGAACCATCGGTCTGCCGCGTCCCGCGAGACGGTCACCGTGGACGGGGCGGCGCCCTCGGGCAGCGGCCGCGACCAGGCGATGTCGAGCGGCCCGGCCATCTTCGCCAGTGTCAGCCGTCCGTCCCGGTAGCGGAATGCGGAGCGGGTGTACTCCGCGCTGTCACGAGACCGCTTCTTCGACTTGAACCGGGGGTGGTTCGCCCGCCTCTGCCAGAAGTTGGTGAACGCCGACTGCAAGTGCCGCAGGGCTTGCTGCAGGGGCACGGAGGACACCTCGGTGAGGAACGACAGTTCCTCGGTCCGTTTCCAGGCCGTCAGCATCGCCGACGTCGCGCCGTAGCCCAGCCGCTCGCCGCGTGCAGTCCAGGCCTCGGACCGGGCCGCCAGCGCCCGGTTGTAGACGAGACGCACGCATCCGAACGTGCGCAGCAGCTCGGCCGCCTGCGCATCGGTCGGGTAGAAGCGGAACCGGAAGGCCCGCTTGACGTGAACGGCACTCACAGCCCACACGCTAGAACCCGCCACTGACACTGCGTCAGTTGGCGTCTTCGCCCCCGGCCGATGCCGAGGGCACCCATGAAAGGACTGTTATGACCCAGGCACCCCTTGTCGGCATCGTGATGGGCTCCGACTCCGACTGGCCCGTGATGGAGGCCGCCGCGCAGGCGCTCGACGAGTTCGAGATCCCGTACGAGGTCGACGTGGTCTCCGCGCACCGGATGCCGCGCGAGATGGTCGCGTACGGGGAGCAGGCGCACGGGCGCGGGCTGAAGGCGATCATCGCCGGGGCCGGCGGCGCGGCGCACCTGCCCGGGATGCTGGCGTCGGTGACGCCGCTGCCGGTGATCGGGGTGCCGGTGCCGCTGCGGTACCTGGACGGGATGGACAGCCTGCTGTCGATCGTGCAGATGCCGGCCGGGGTGCCGGTGGCGACGGTCTCGGTGGCCGGGGCGCGCAACGCGGGGCTGCTCGCGGTGCGGATGCTGGCCGCGTTCGACGCCGAACTGGCCGAGAAGATGGTCGAGTTCCAGGCCGAGCTGAACAGCCAGGCGACCGAGAAGGGCCGCAAGCTCCGGGCCAAGGTGGCGGGTAACGAGTCCTTCGGCTTCGGCAAGTAGTAGAACGGGAGGATGACTCCCGAACTGATCGAGCGTGCCAGGGCCGTCCTCCGCACCACCCCCGTGGTGGACGGCCACAACGACCTGCCGTGGGCGATGCGCGCCCAGGCGGGGTACGACCTCGACGCCGTCGACCTGACGGCCGATCAGAGCCACCGGCTGCACACCGACCTCGGCCGCCTGCGGGCGGGCGGGGTCGGTGCGCAGTTCTGGTCGGTGTTCGTGCCCGCGGAGCTGTCCGGCGACGACGCGGTCAGTGCGACGCTGGAGCAGATCGACTTCGTCCGGGCGATGACCGAGCGGTACCCCGAGCACCTGCGGCTCGCGCTGACCGCCGACGATCTGGAGAGCGCCCGCGAGGAGGGCCGGATCGCCTCGCTGATGGGCGCCGAGGGCGGACACTCCGTCAACTCCTCGCTGGCCACCCTGCGGGCGCTGCATGCGCTCGGGGTCCGGTACCTGACGCTCACCCACAACTCCAACGTGCCGTGGGCGGACGCCGCCACCGACGAGCCGGTGCACGGCGGCCTCACCCGGTTCGGCGAAGAGGTGGTCCGGGAGATGAACCGGCTCGGCATGCTGGTCGACCTCTCGCACGTCTCCGCCGACACCATGCGCGACGCGCTGCGGGTCTCCGAGGCCCCCGTGCTGTTCTCGCACTCCTCCTCGCGCGCGATCTGCGACCACCCGCGCAACGTCCCCGACGACGTGCTCGCCGCGCTGCCCGGCAACGGCGGGGTCGCGATGGCCACCTTCGTGCCGATGTTCGTCCTGGCCGACGCCATCGAGTGGACCTACGCCGCCGACGCGAACATGACCGCACACGGGTTCAGCCCGTTCGACACCTCCACGGCGGCGACGGCCGTGCAGCAGGCCTTCGCGGCCGACCGCCCGCGCCCGGTCGCCACCGTCGCCGACGTCGCCGACCACCTCGACCACATGCGCGAGGTGGCGGGCATCGACCACATCGGCATCGGCGGCGACTTCGACGGCACCCCGTTCCTGCCGGCCGGCCTGGACGACGTGGCCGGCTACCCCGTGCTGATCGCCGAACTCCTGCGCCGCGACTGGTCCGAGGCCGACCTCGCCAAGCTGACCTGGCACAACGCCGTCCGGGTGCTGCGCGAGGCCGAGACGGTGGCCCGCCGCCTGCGGGCCGAGCGCGGGCCGTCGATCGCCACCCGGGAGCAGTTGGACGGCGCGTGAACGACCGGATTGACCCTGCCCCTGGGGCAGGCCCCACGCTGACCGGCGTGGAGGAAGAACGGCTGCTCACCACCGGCGAGTTCGCCCGCCGGGGCCTGCTGTCGCCGAAGGCGCTGCGGCTGTACGACCGGCAGGGCCTGCTGCCGCCGGACCTGGTCGACCAGGCCACCGGCTACCGGTACTACCGGGCCGGCCGACTGCGCACCGCACGGCTGATCGTGCGGCTGCGCGGCCTGGACATGCCGCTCGCCACGGTCGCCGAGGTGCTCGCCCTGCCGAGCGCCGAGGCGGCCGAGCGGGTCGCCGCGTACTGGGCGGCCGTCGAACGGCGCACCGCCTCGCAGCGGGCGCTGGCCGAACACCTCCGCGTCCAACTCAGCGGACTGGAAGGAATCGACGAGATGTACCGGATCGAACAGCGCGAGGTGCCGGACCAGCTGGTGCTCACCGAGCAGCGGCGGGCCAGGCCGGAGGAGCTGGACGACTTCATCGGCGGCGCCACCGCCCGGCTGACGGAGGCCGCCGCGGGCCTCGGCGGCCCGGTCGCCGCCCCGTTCGTGATCTACCACGGGGACGTCAACGAGGACGCCGACGGCCCGGTCGAGGTCTGCGTGCCGATCGACCCGGCCCGGGCCGGCGACGTCACCGTCCCGCACCGGGTCGAGCCCGCGCACCGCGAGGCGTACACCCGGATCACCAAGGCGCAGGTGGACTTCCCGCAGATCCTCAGCGCCTACGACGCGGTCTGCGGGTGGATCGAGTCGGCGGGCGCCGAGCGCACCGGGCGGGGCCGGGAGGTCTACTTCGCCGACTTCACGGCCGCCGCCCCGGACGACCTGGTCTGCGACATCGCCTTCCCCGTCCGGGTCGGCTGACGCCGGCTCACAGCCGGGGCAGCTCGATCGCCGGGCAGCGGTCCATCACCATGTCCAGCCCGGCGGCCCGGGTGCGGTCGAAGGCGGCCTCGTCGACCACTCCGAGCTGGAACCAGACGGCCTTGGCGCCCTTCGCCACCGCCTGGTCGGCGACCGGGCCGGCCAGCTCGGAGTTGACGAACACGTCCACCACGTCGACCGGGAACGGGATCTCGGCGAGCGAGGCGTAGCCCTGCTCGCCGAGCACCGTCTCGGCCTTCGGGTGCACCGGCACGATCCGCTTGCCGGCCCGCTGCAGCACCCGGGCCACCCCGTACGCGGCGCGCGCGGTGTTGGTGGACAGGCCGACCACGGCCCAGGTGTCGCCGGAGGAGGTGAGGATCTTCCGGACGGTGGCGTCGTCTCCGTAGCTCATGCCGGTGAGAACGAGCCGCCCGGCACGGTCATTCCGAGAACGGCCGGCCCATCGCCCGGTAGGTCCAGCCGGCGGCCCGCCAGGACTCGCCGTCCAGCACGTTGCGGCCGTCCAGCATGCGGCGCTCGGCGACCAGCGCGCCGACCTCGGCCGGGTCCAGCTCGCGGAACTCCTGCCACTCGGTCAGGTGCAGCACCACGTGCGCGCCCTGGACCGCCTCCAGGGCGGACGGCGCGTACGACAGGCTGGGGAACATCTTGCGGGCGTTGTCCATCGCCTTCGGGTCGTAGACCGTCACCTGGGCGCCCTGCAGCTGGATCTGGCCGGCCACGTTCAGCGCCGGCGAGTCCCGGATGTCGTCCGAGTTCGGCTTGAACGCCGCGCCCAGCACCGCCACCCGGCGGCCCAGGAAGCCGCCGCCGCACTGCTCGCGGGCCAGCTCGACCATCCGGGAGCGGCGCCGCATGTTGATCGAGTCGACCTCGCGCAGGAAGGTCAGCGCCTGGTCGGCGCCCAGTTCCCCGGCCCGGGCCATGAACGCCCGGATGTCCTTGGGCAGGCAGCCGCCGCCGAAGCCCAGCCCGGCGTTCAGGAACCGGCCGCCGATCCGCGCGTCGTAGGAGAGCGCCTTGGACAGCTGGACCACGTCCGCGCCGGCGCTCTCGCAGACCTCAGCCATCGCGTTTATGAACGAGATCTTGGTCGCCAGGAAGGAGTTCGCGGCGGCCTTCACCAGCTCCGCGGTCGGGAAGTCGGTCACCACGAACGGCACGCCGTCCGAGATCGGGCCCGCGTACACCTCGCGCAGCACCTGCTCGGCGTGCTCGCTGCGCACGCCCACCACCAGGCGGTCCGGGTGCAGGGTGTCGCCGACCGCGTAGCCCTCGCGCAGGAACTCCGGGTTCCAGGCCAGCTCGACCTGCTCGCCGGCCGGGGCCAGCGCGGCCAGCCGGTCCGCCAGCCGGTTCGCCGAGCCCACCGGCACGGTGGACTTGCCGACCACCAGGGTCGGCCGGTCCAGGTGCGGGGCCAGCGAGTCCACCGCGGCGTCCACGTAGCTCATGTCGGCCGCGAACTCGCCCTTGCGCTGCGGGGTGTTGACGCAGATGAAGTGCACGTCGCCGAAGGCCGCGACCTCCTCCCAGGAGTCGGTGAACCGCAGCCGCCCGGTCGAGCCCTCGTGGCCCGCCACGTGCTTGAGCAGCAGCTCCGACAGCCCGGGTTCGAACATCGGCACCCGGCCGGCGGCGAGCGCGGCGAGCTTGTCCCGGTCGATGTCCAGCCCGAGGACCTCGAAACCGAGCTCGGCCATGCACGCAGCATGCGTGGCGCCCAGGTAGCCAGTACCGATCACCGTGATGCGCGGAGCCACGGGTGTTCCCTTTCGTTCGGGCCGTTCCAGGCAATGCGACGGCCGCAGGCACAGATGCTATCGGTACCCCTACCAGCGGGGGGGCGGCCGGTTCCACGATTTCCGCCCGAAAGTCTGTACGGAAGGTTCACAATGCGCGCATGACTGCCGAGGAGCGGCCGGACGAGGCCGACGAGGACCAGAGGCCGCTCAGCATCTTCGACCGCGACGGCGACCGTGACGGCGACCGGGACGACGACCTTTCGAGCGAGGCGGAGACCGCGCCGCGCCGCCGCCGGGGCCGCCGGCTGCTGCTGTGGACCCTCGCCGTGCTGCTGGTGCTGTTCGGCGCCGGCTTCGGCGCCCTGGTGTGGACCGCCGACCACTACGCGTCCTCGGTGGCGCGGATCCCGAACGCCTTCCCGACCGGCGGCGCCGGGCAGCCCACCGCCGTCCCGCACGCCGGCCAGACCTTCCTGCTGGTCGGCCTCGACGCCCGCGCGGACCGGCCCACCACCGGGCAGGCCGCGAAGGCCCCGGCCTGGCAGCTGGGTGCGCAGCGCAGCGACACCATGATGCTGATGCACATCTCCGCCGACCGGAAGTCCGTCTCCGTGGTGTCCATCCCGCGCGACACCTGGGTGTCCGTCCCCGGACACGGCAAGGCGAAGATCAACGCGGCCTACTCCTGGGGCGGGCCCGCGCTGATGGTGCAGACCGTCCAGGACCTCACCCGGATCAGGATCGACCACCTCGCGGTGATCGACTGGAACGGCTTCCGGGCCCTCACCGACGCCGTCGGCGGCGTCGACATCACCGTCCCGCGCACCATCGAGGCCAAGGGCGACGCCCGCGAGTGGCTGGCCGGCACCCACCACATGGACGGCGCCGAGGCCCTGCTCTACGTCCGCGAACGCCACGGCCTGCCGAACGGCGACCTCGACCGCACCAAGCGCCAGCAGAACTTCCTGCGCGCGCTGATGCTCCGCACCATGAACTCCGGCACCCTCTCCAGCCCCGCCAAGCTCACCGGCCTGCTCGGCACCGTCGGCGACGTGGTCTCGGTCGACGACCGGCTCAGCAACAGCGACCTCTACGACCTCGCCTGGAGCCTGCGCGCGGTCCGCCCCGACGGCGTCCACTTCATGAACGCCCCCTTCGGCGGCTTCGACTCCGTCGACGGCCAGTCCGTCGTCCTGATGGACGACGGCGCGGCCGGCGTGCTCTGGGACGCGATGCGCACCGACCGGATGGACGACTACCTCGCGCAGCACCGCACCAGCGCCGACACCCTCGGCGACAACGTCGACTGACCGGTCCGACGAGCCTAGGATGAGGATTACTCGACGGTAACTATCCCAAGGGGCAGAGCAGATGGCTGGAAACTCCGGAGCGGACTTCGACCTCTACCGGCTGGGCGAGGAGCACGAGATGCTCCGTGAGTCGGTGCGTTCGCTGGCGGAGGCGAAGATCGCCCCGTTCGCGGCGGAGGTGGACGAGGAGGGGCGGTTCCCGGCGGAGGCGTTGGAGGCGCTCCGGTCGTCGGATCTGCATGCGGTGCACGTGCCGGAGGAGTACGGGGGTGCGGGTGCGGATGCGCTGGCGACGGTGATCGTGATCGAGGAGGTGGCGCGGGTGTGTGCGTCCTCCTCGCTGATTCCGGCGGTGAACAAGCTGGGTTCGCTGCCGGTGCAGTTGTCGGGTTCGGAGGAGTTGAAGGCGAAGTACCTGGGTGCGTTGGCCCGGGGCGAGGGGATGTTCTCGTACTGCCTGTCGGAGCCGGAGGCGGGTTCGGACGCGGCGGGGATGAAGACGCGGGCGGTGCGGGACGGGGACTTCTGGGTCCTGAACGGTGTGAAGCGGTGGATCACGAACGCGGGGGTGTCGGAGTTCTACACGGTGATGGCGGTGACGGATCCGTCGTTGCGGTCGAAGGGGATCTCGGCGTTCGTGGTGGAGAAGGGCGACGAGGGGGTGTCGTTCGGTGCGCCGGAGAAGAAGTTGGGGATCAAGGGTTCGCCGACGCGTGAGGTGTACTTCGACGATGTGCGGATCCCGGCGGAGCGGATGATCGGTGCGGAGGGGACGGGTTTCGCGACGGCGATGCGGACGTTGGACCACACCCGGGTGACGATCGCGGCGCAGGCGCTGGGGATCGCGCAGGGGGCGTTGGACTATGCGAAGGGGTACGTGAAGGAGCGCAGGCAGTTCGGGAAGGCGATCGCGGAGTTCCAGGGCGTGCAGTTCATGCTGGCGGACATGGCGATGAAGCTGGAGGCGGCGCGGCAGCTGACGTACGCGGCGGCGGCGAAGTCGCAGCGCACGGAGGGTGATCTGACGTTCTTCGGGGCGGCGGCGAAGTGCTTCGCGTCGGACGTGGCGATGGAGGTCACGACGGACGCGGTGCAGTTGCTGGGCGGGTACGGGTACACGCGGGACTACCCGGTGGAGCGGATGATGCGGGACGCGAAGATCACCCAGATCTACGAGGGCACCAACCAGGTCCAGCGCATCGTCATGGCCCGCAACCTGCCGTAGGCCGTTCCGACAGCCGGGTCGCTTCGACGTTCAGATCACTGTCCGTGCCGCGACCCGGCTGTCGGGTGCCTCGCGCTGCGCGCCGTTCTCCCCCGGCCCTGGCGGGCCGGGAGGTACCCCCACGTGCCCCCCGTTCTCGCGCCCACCCGCCTTCCGCACTCCCACCTTTTTGGCCGGGGCGCCCGCCCAGATCTCGTTGGGCCCGGTGGAGCGCGTGAGCACCGCGTTCGCGCCGATGATCGTCCCGGCGCCGACGGTGAGGACGCCCGACTTGCAGACGATCTTCGCGCCGGCGCAGACCATCACCCCGTCCTCCAGGACGACCCGTCGCATCGCGGACTCCTCCTGCGGGACCCACGGGTCCGCCCGGCCGATGGTGACGCCGTTGTAGAGGGTGACGTTCGCGCCGAGGGTGGTGAAGGGGTGCAGGACGGTGCCGAAGCCGCGGTGGAAGACGGACAGGCCGGGGCCGATCTCGGCGGCGGCGGGGACCTCCATCCCGTACAGGGCCAGGGCTTCCTGGACCAGGCGGCCGAACAGCCGGCTTCGGCGGCGGTAGATGAGGGAGGTCACCAGAGACATGGCGGACATTCTCCCGCCGGATCGCCTGATGCACCGTCAGCGACGCGCGGGCCGACGGGAGTTCGCGCACCCCCGTCGGCCGGCGGCAGTCAGGGCGCGGGGACGGCGGTGTCGTTCTTCATCGCGTCGAAGACGGCCTTGGACTTGGCCGGGTCCCACTTGACCGCGGACTCGCCGGTGGGGGTGCGGAAGTCGGGGTTGCCGATCGGGACGGTGATGGTCTTGCCGTCGCCGCCGGTGACGCCCTTCATGGCGAGGAACATCGAGCCGAGGTCGGTGAGGCCGGCGTCGTCGTCGACGATCAGGGTGTCCAGGCCGGCCGAGGCGAGCGGGTAGAAGGTGAAGGGGTTGAGCAGGGTCGCGGGGGAGGCGGCCTGCTTGGCGAGGGCGCCGAGGAACTTCTGCTGGTTGCGCATCCGGCCGAGGTCCTGGTCGGCCATCTGGTGGCGCTGGCGGACGAAGGCGAGGGCCTGCTTGCCGGTCAGGGTCTGGGTGCCGGCCTTCAGGTCGAGGCCGGAGTCCTTGTCCTTGACCGGCTGGTCGATGGTCATCTCGACACCGCCGACGGCGTCGACCAGGCCGACGAACCCGGCGAAGCCGATCTCCGCGTAGTGGTCGATCCGCAGGCCGGTGCTGGTCTCGACGGTCTGCACCAGGAGTCGTCCGCCGCCGGCGGCGAACGAGGCGTTGATCTTGTGGGTGGCGGCGGGGACGGTCTTGCCGCTGCCGGAGGTGTCCTGGTGGGCGGGTATCTGCACCCAGGAGTCGCGCGGGATCGACATCAGGGTGGCCCCGTTGTCGCCGGTGTGCAGGATCATCATCGAGTCGCTGCGCTTGCCCTCGGCGGAGCCGGTGTGGAGGGAGTCCTCCTGGGCGTCGGTGAGGCCCTCGCGACTGTCGGAGCCGACGATCAGCCAGTTGGTGCCCTTGCCGGCCGCCGGGCGGCCCGGGTAGTCGGCGAGCACGTTCTCGTGCCGGAGCTTGCCGTCGGCCCAGAAGTAGGTGCCGATCATGGTGGTGAGCAGCGCCAGGACCAGGCCGAGCGCCGAGTATCCGATGATCTTCTTGCGCGAGCGGCGTGGTCGGGCCGGCTGCCCGGGGCCGCCGAGCGGGCCCGGCCCGGGCTCGTGCGGCTGCTGCCCGTACGGCGGTCGACCGCCGTACGGCGGCCCGCCGCCGGGGCCGCCGCCGGGCGTGCCGCCCTGGTACGGCGGACGGTCGTCGGGTTGCTGTGCGGGGCGGGACAGCGGGGCGCCCGCGCCGCGCGGATTCAGCGACGGCGGCAGCGGCGGTTCCGCGCCCGCCCCGCCCCGGCCGCGTGCCGCGTCGCCCTGCCCGTATGCGCCGCCCCCCGGGCGCTCCTGCCACGTGTTCATGAGGGGAAGGATGCCCGAACCGCGGGCCGCGTGGTGATCGTCCGGCTCGGCCGGGGCCCCTTGTGGCCGTTTTGATGCAGGGCCCGGACCGTTCGGTGCGGTGTTCACCGGGCGGGCACGGCCTTGACCCGGTAAAACGGTGCGTGCTTGCATGGCTGCATGGAGCAGCGGAAGGTCCTCACCCGTCGGCGGCACGTCGACCACGGTCGGGTGTCCTGCTCGCTGTGTCGCGGCTGAGTCCTCGCCGCACATTCACCCTCACCGCGAGCCCGCGCCCGCGTCCTCGCGTTCCCGTTTCTCCCGTCTCCGGCCGCCCCTGCCCGCGGCCGTACGCACCGAGGTGACTCCATGGCCGTGATCCTGTCCGTCTCCGGTTCCCCGTCCGCGACCTCCCGCACCACCCGGCTGCTGCGCCACGTCGACCGCCGGCTGGTCTCGCACGGCCACCGGGTGGCGGCGCTGGACGTCCGCACGCTGCCCGCCGAGGCGCTGCTGGCCGCCGACACCGGCGACCCGGCGATAGCCCGCGCCGTCGAACTGTTCGAGCAGGCCGACGGGGTGGTGATCGGCACGCCGGTCTACAAGGCCGCCTACTCGGGCCTGCTGAAGGCGCTGCTCGACCTCCTGCCGCAGTACGCGCTGCGCGGCAAGACGGTGCTGCCGCTGGCCACCGGCGGCTCCACCGCGCACGTGCTGGCGGTGGACTACGCGCTGCGTCCGGTGCTGACCTCGATGGGCGCCGCGCACGTCACCCAGGGCTGGTTCGTGCTGGACCGGCACATCGGGGTGCGCGAGGACGGCGGCACCGAGCTGGAGCGGGAGACCGAGGTGCTGCTGACCCCGGTGGTGGACGCGTTCTCCGCCGCGCTCCGGCCGCGGGCCGAACTGGCCGCCGCGAGCTGACCGTTCGTCGGCGTCCGGGCTCCGGACCCTCACCCCGCGGGGCGCAGACCCCTAGGGGAGAGGGTCCGGACCCCGGAGCGTTCCCCGGTGGCGGCGTTCGTCCCGGTGGAGGACGAAAGGGATCGGCGCAGCCGGGAGTCTTGAGGACATCGGGCGGACCCCACCCCACCTCAAGGAGCACGCAGTGACCACGGCAGCCAGCGCCGCGCACCTCACACCCGTTTCCGAACAGAACGACGTCGCGGCCCGGGCCCGGCAGGTGACCAAGGCGTACGGGACGGGCGAGACCCGGGTGACGGCGCTGAACGCGGTCGACGTGGACATCGAGCGCGGCCGGTTCACCGCGATCATGGGCCCGTCGGGTTCCGGCAAGTCGACCCTGATGCACTGCCTGGCCGGCCTGGACAGCGTCTCCGAGGGGCGGATCTGGATCGGCGACACCGAGGTCACCGGCCTGAAGGACAAGCAGCTGACCCGGCTGCGCCGCGACAAGATCGGCTTCATCTTCCAGGCGTTCAACCTGCTCCCGACGCTGAACGCGCTGGAGAACATCACGCTGCCGATGGACATCGCCGGCCGGAAGCCTGACCGGGCGTGGCTGGAGCAGGTGATCGACACCGTCGGCCTGTCCGGCCGACTGGGGCACCGGCCCGGCCAGCTCTCCGGCGGCCAGCAGCAGCGCGTCGCGGTGGCCCGGGCGCTGGCAGCCCGGCCGGAGATCATCTTCGGTGACGAGCCGACCGGAAACCTGGACTCCCGCTCCGGTGCGGAGGTGCTCGGCTTCCTGCGCCGCTCGGTGGACGAGCTCGGCCAGACCATCGTGATGGTGACGCACGACCCGGTGGCCGCCGGCCACGCGGACCGGGTGCTGTTCCTCGCCGACGGCGTGATCGTCGACGAGATGCACAACCCGACCGCCGACTCCGTCCTGTCCCGCATGCGCCGTTTCGACGGCAAGCGCACCAGCTGAGACGGGATCATCGACGATGCTGCTCAAGACCTCGCTGCGGAGCTTCCTGGCGCACAAGTGGCGCCTGGTGCTCTCCCTGCTGGCCGTGGTGCTCTCGGTCGCCTTCGTGGCCGGCACCCTGGTCTTCTACAACACCGCCACCAGCACCTTCGACCGGCTGTTCGCCGCCACCGCCTCCGACCTGTCGGTGCGCAAGGCGCAGGACGAGCTGACCGCCGACAGCCCCGGCCGGGCCTCGACCGTCCCGGTCGCCACCCAGCAGAAGCTCGCCGCCGAGCCGGGCGTCGAGGCCGCCGTCGGCAACGTCTTCTCCTCCTCCGCCACCCTGGTCGACCCGGCCACCAACAAGCTGGTCGGCCCGACCAGCGGGGCCCCCACGCTGACCGGCAACTGGACGGAGTCGCCGCGCAGGTCGGTGGACATCACCTCCGGCCACCAGCCGCAGGGCGCCGACCAGTTGATGCTGGACGCCGACACCGCCAAGAAGGCCGGACTCGGCCTCGGCAGCAGGCTCCGGGTGATCGCCGAGAGCGGCACCCACGACTTCACCGTCTCCGGCATCGTCACCTTCCGGACCACCAACCCCGGTGCGGCGCTGGCTTTCCTGGACACCCCGACCGCCCAGCGGGTGCTGCTCGGCACCGAGGCGTACACCTCCGTCGAGCTGTTCGGCGACGGCAGCCGCAGCAACGACGAACTGAAGGCCGCGGCGCTGGCCGACCTCGGCAGCGGCTTCGACGCGAAGACCGCCGCCGAGCAGCAGAAGGAGAACTCCGCGGGCGTCGGCTCGTTCCTGAAGTTCATGAAGTGGGCGATGCTCGGCTTCGCCTTCCTGTCGGCCGCCGTCGGCATCTTCCTGATCGTCAACACCTTCTCCATGCTGGTCACCCAGCGCACCCGGGAGATCGGCCTGCTGCGCGCCATCGGCGGCAGCCGGTCGCAGGTCAACCGCTCGGTGCTGGTCGAGGGCCTGATCCTCGGCGTGATCGGCTCCACGATCGGCATCGGCGCCGGACTCGCCCTCGCCGTCGGCATGATCCAGCTGATGCAGGCGACCGGGATGAACCTGGACTCCTCCTCGCTGCAGGTCACCTGGACCGTCCCGGTGGTCGGCTACGCCGTCGGTCTGCCGGTCACCCTGCTCGCCGCGTTCTTCCCGGCCCGCCGCGCCGCCCGGATCACCCCGATGGCCGCGCTGCTCGACCACGCCGCCCCGGCCGAACCCCGCGCCAACCGGATCCGGGCCGTGCTCGGCCTGGTCGTGACCGGTGCCGGCGTCGCCGCGCTGGCGCTCGCCGCGGGCTCGCCCGGCTCCACCGGCGGCCTGCTGCTCGGCCTCGGCCTGCTGGCCACCCTGACCGGCTCGGTGGTGCTCGGCCCGCTGCTGGTCTCGGTCCTGGTCCGACTGCTCGGCGGCCTGCTGCCCGCGCTGTTCGGCCCGGCCGGGCGGCTCGCCCAGCGCAACGTGGTCCGCAACCCGCGGCGCACCGGCTCCACCGCCGCCGCGCTGATGATCGGGCTGGCCGTGGTGATCGGCGCCTCCGTCGTCACCTCCTCGATGGTCGGCTCGATGACCTCCCAGATCGACAAGTCCGTCGGCGCCGACTACGTGGTGGACGGCGGCCACGGCGCCCTCACCCCCGCCATGATCGACGCCGCCCGGCGCACCAAGGGCCTCGACCACCTGACCGAGCAGCGCAACGTCCCCGCCGAGGTGACGCTGCCCGACGGCGGCACCCTGCGCACCCGGCTCGCCGTCTCGAACGCCGACTTCCTGCGTGACTTCCGGCTCCCGGTGGCCACCGGCAGCGCCGAGGCGGTGTTCTCCGGCGGCGGCATCTCGGTCGGCCAGGACTTCGCCGACGAGCACCACGTCGAGGTCGGCGACCAATTCGCCGTCAACTACGGCGAGGGCCGCACTCAGACCCTCAAGGTCGCCGCCGTCATCAAGACCGGCAACCAGCTGTTCGACCAGCGCTTCTTCACCGACAGCGACACCGTCGCCAAGGCGATGAACGGCCAACTGCCGCTCACCGGCGTGGCGTTCGGCACCGCGTCGGCCGGCGCGGACAAGGCCGCCGTGCTCGCCGACCTGCAGAAGTCGCTGGCCGAGTACCCGCAGCTGGTGGTCAAGGACCAGGCCGGCTACAAGGAGATGGTCAAGTCCCAGTTCGACCAGCTGCTTGCCATGGTCTACGGCCTGCTCGGCCTGACGATCGTGGTCGCCGTCCTCGGCGTGGTCAACACGCTGGCGCTGTCGGTGATCGAACGCACCCGGGAGATCGGCCTGCTGCGCGCCATCGGCCTGTCCCGCCGGCAACTGCGCCGCACCGTCCGCCTGGAGTCCGTGGTGATCGCCCTGTTCGGCGCCCTCCTCGGCACCGCACTCGGGCTCAGCTGGGGCGTCACCGCCCGCGCCGTCCTCTCCGAGCAGGGGCTGACGGTGCTGACCATTCCCACCGGAACCGTCGTCACCGTCCTGATCGGCTCCGTCCTGGTCGGCCTGGTCGCCGCCCTCGTCCCGGCCTTCCGCGCCGCGAGGATGAACGTCCTGGCCGCCATCGCCACCGACTGACGCACCACCGAACCACCCAGGCCCGCCCGGAGCACCCGCCCCGGGCGGGCCCGCGTGCTGTCAGGCCACGGTGAACCGGCTGTCGTTCCGCACCCCGAGCCGTGCCGAGACCGGCACCTGTGCCCCGTCCGCCACCGTCAGCTCGGCCGCCCCCGAGCCCAGCCGCGCCGCCCGCTGCCCGCGGTACCGGAACCACACCGACACCACGTGCGGCCCCGCCGTCACCGACACCCGGTTGACGCCCCAACGGGCCCGCGACTCCACGCCGTCCACGTCCACCACCGGCTCCGTCGCCATCCGGTGGAACCAGGCCGTGAACCAGTGCGGACGCACCTCGACCACCAGCACCGCCATCGCGGACACCCCTCCCGTCGACCGGTCCGAATCACTCCCCGTTCCAACGTAGCCCCATGACCGGTCGTCGGTGCCGTTCGGTGCAGCAGGAGTCGTTCCCCCACCTCCGGTGCGAGAGCCCCGGAAGGCGCCTGTAACAATCGCGCGCATGTCGGAATACCCCGTGCCCCCACTGCCCGCCGCGCCCGCGCTGACGCTGGCCGCCGCCGACCAGTGGCGGGCCGCCCGGGTGTGGCGGCGGCTGCACAGCCGCTGGCTGGCGCTGCTGCCGGTGGCGACGGTGGCGCTGGCGATCGCGCTCGACCGCACGCCCGACCGGTGCGACTCACTGCGGGCCTGTACCGCGCCGTACGCCGAGAGCGCCGCGCCCGCCGTCCTGCTGGTGGAATTCCTGGTGCTGCTGCTGCGCCGGCGCACGAGCTTCGTGGTGCCGGCCGCGGCAGGCCTGCTGCTCTGGTTCCTGCCGAACGCGCTGCCGGGCCCCTGGCTGCCCGCCGTCGCCTGCGTCGCACACCTGCTGGCCGCCGCTGCGCTGTACCGGACGGAGGCCGGCAGGCGCCGCGCCGAGGCCCAACTGGCCACGTTGATGGGCCCGCCGGTGTCGTACCCGTGGACGCTGCGGGGCGGCGACTCCCCGCTCGACCTGCCGCCGCTGCCCTGGGTGCGGCAGATCCTGGCCGCCCTGTTCGGGGCGGTCGCGGTGGTACTGCTGGCGGTCGGTGTGTGGCAGACCGAGGACAGCACCGACCGGGCCGCCCGCGCCGACCGGGTGTGGGGCACCGTGCGCAGCGTCGACGGCGGCGGCGACAGCGCCACCGTCGAGTACCGGCTGCCGCACGAGTACCGGACGCTGACCGCCGAGGTGGACGGCGAACGCACGGTCGGCGAGGAGGTCCCGCTGCTGGTCGACGGCACCGGCTGGTACCGGGCCGCCGACGAGCGGCAGGACTCCGCCCCGTGGTGGCTCGGCGTCGGCGCGGCCGGCACCTTCGCCGTCCTGCTGGTCCTCTCCGCACGTCGCACCACCCTGGCGCGCCGAACCATCGGGGACGCCGCTCCCGCCCTCCGGGTCCGGGTCCGGCGGACGGCGAGCGGCGTCCTGGAGGTGCTGCCGGTGGACGGCGGCGACCGCGAGGCCGGCCTGTGGCGAGTGATGCCGTTCGGCGACGAAACCGCCCAGTACGCGCCCGCCGATCTCGACAACCCGGCCGCGTGGATACCCGATCCCGGCGCCGATGACGACGACGACGATGACGACGACGAGGACGAGGACGACGAGGACACGCCGGTCGCCCCCGTCGAGGCCGACGCCCCCGTCGAAGCGCTGCTCTACCACTGGACCGGCCGCAACCGGCTCGTGGTGTTCCGCTCCCCGGAGGCGCCGCACAAGTGGACGGCCGCCCGCGCCGTCGTCCTCGCGGCACCGTCCGGGCGGCACCGCGACGGCGACCCGCGCGACGAGGCGGCGCAGGTGAAGGCCCAGGTCGCCCGCCACCTGGCGGACGACCGCGCCGAACAGCCCGACGGCCGTCCTGAACCGGCCCGAGTGTTCGGCCTGCCCACCGCGCTGCGCTGTGCGGCGGCCCCCGTCGCCGCCGTGCTGCTCGGCGTGGTGATGAACTACCTCGCCGAGCAGGGCGGCCTGGTGGACGGCCTGATCCGCCCGCTGTTGATGGGAGGCGGGCTCCTGGTCGTCGTGCTGGACGGGTTCGGCTGGCAGCTCGCGGTGGACCGCGACGGCGTCGCCCTCAGCGGCGTGCTGCGGGTGCGCCGGGCGAGTTGGCAGCAGCTGACGGCGGCGGCGCTGCACAGCGGCCGCGTCACGGTGCGGTACCGCAGCCGGCCGCTGTTCGGCTTCGCCGCCGGCCCGGCCCGCCTGCTGCACCGACACTTCGGCGGCGAGTTCGACCCGCAGCAGGTCGCCCGCACCGTCACCGCGCTCGCCCAGCGCCCGGAGCGCCGACCGCTGACCGCGCTGCCCGAGGGCGCGGTCGGCGCGACGCTGTGGCTGAACCGCCTGGTGCTCGCCGGGTACCTGGTGTGGGCGGTGGCCCAGTACCTGCTGCGCTGACCGGCTGTCAGGCCGGGCAGCTGATCTCGCTGCCGCTCTCCGCCCCGGCCACCGGGCCGTCGCTCGCGGCGGCCGGTTCGGGTGCGGCGGCGGCCGGGCTCCGGTAGTCGCTGCCCGCCACCACCTGGAACGTCGCGCCCAGGTTCGGGACCTTGACCAGCTCGGCGTCCGGCAGCGCGGCGGCCAGCGTCTTCACCGACTCGTCCCAGTGCGGGTCGTAGCGGATCACCGTGCGGGTGGCGGCCGGGCCGTTGCCGGGCGCGTTGGACGGGGTGCCGGTGGTGGCGAACCCGGCCTTGCGGAGGTCCTCGTCGACCCGGTTGCCGAGACCCTGCACGCCCGCGCCGTTCAGCACCTGGACCCGTACCTGGTCCGGGGGAACCGTTCCGGCAGCCGGCGCCGTCGAGGGGGTCGTCGCGGCCGGGGCCGGACCGGTCAGCGGGCGCCCGGCCCGGAGGGCGTCGAACAGCGCCTTCGCGCCCTTGTCGTCCCACAGCACGGTCGAGCCCCAGCCCTGCACCGGGTGGTCCACCGAGGACAGCGGCACCGTCGCGAAGTCCGCATTCGACGCCGACAGGTCCTTCAACCGGGCCGCGAAATCCAGTAGTTCGGCGTTTCCCAGACCCTTGTCGACCTTCACCGAGCGCAGCACGGTGTCCATCACCCCGGTCAGCCTCGCCGGGTTGAGCAGGGTGCCGCCGGAGGACGCCTGGTGCAGCAGCTGCGCCAGGAACTTCTGCTGACGGTGCATCCGCCCCAGGTCCGAGGAGCCGTCCACGTGCCGGGCCCGGACGTAGCGCAGCGCCCCCGCGCCGTCCAGCCGGCTGGTGCCGGCCGGGAGGTCGAGGCCCGAGTAGTCGTCCCGCAGCGGCTTGGGCGTGCAGACGTCGACGCCGCCGAGGGCGTCCACGGTGGAGACGAAGCCGAGGAAGTTCACCTCGATGTAGTGGTCGATCCGCAGCCCGGTGCTCTGCTCCACGGTGCGCACCGCCAGCGGCGCCCCGCCCATCCCGTACGCGGCGTTGATCTTGCCCTTGGCGGCGGCCACCTGCTTGCCGGAGACCCGGTCCTGGTGCGCCGGGATCTCCACGTACGAGTCGCGCGGCACCGAGATCACGGTGGCCCGGCCGTGGTCGGACAACTGGACGATCATCATGGTGTCGGTGCAGTGGCAGGACTCGCCGCCCGCGTGCAGGACGTCCTTCAGGGTGGACTCCGAGATGCCCTCCCGCTCGTCGGTGCCGACCACCAGGAAGGTCGACGCCCCGTCGTCCGCGGGCCGGTCCGGGCCGCCGCCGATCGCGTCCACCCGGCCCAGCGAGGAGCCGACGCCGTTCAGCACCGCCCAGCCCGCGCACGCGGTGGCCAGCACCGAGCAGGAGAGCGCGCCCGCCACCCAGAGCCCCCAGCGCCGACGACCCGTCCGACGGGATCCGGACAGGCGTTCGATCGGGCGGTGAGCAGGCATCTTCCGGATGCTAGGCGCTGCGGCCCGCCGCACCCGGGCGGCGCGCCGGACCGGGGCCGACCCGGGCCGACACCCGCCGGTCCGCGCCGGTACGCTCGGGCACGATGAACACCAAGGCTGCTGAGGAGCTGCCGGCGGTCTCCGTGATCATGCCGGTGCTCGACGAGGAACGTCACCTGCGCACTGCCGTCCACCGGATCCTGGAGCAGGAGTACGACGGCGAACTGGAAGTGGTGATCGCACTCGGCCCGTCCACCGACCGGACCGACGAGATCGCCGCCGCCCTGGTCGCCGAGGACCCCCGGGTGCGCACCGTCCCCAACCCGACCGGCCGCACCCCCGCCGGCCTGAACGCCGCGATCCGGGCCAGCCGGCACCCCGTGGTGGTCCGGGTGGACGGCCACGGGCTGCTGACGCCCGGATACATCGCCACCGCCGTCCGGCTGCTGAACGAGATGGACGCCGCCAACGTCGGCGGCATCATGCACGCCGAGGGCGAGACCGAGTGGGAGCGGGCCGTCGCCACCGCGATGACCTCGAAGATAGGGGTCGGCAATGCGGCCTTCCACACCGGCGGTCTGGCCGGCAAGGCCGACACCGTCTACCTCGGGGTGTTCCGCCGCGAGGTGCTGGAGCAGCAGGGCGGCTACAACGAGGAGTTCGTCCGCGCCCAGGACTGGGAGCTGAACTACCGGATCCGGCAGGCCGGGGGACTGGTCTGGTTCACCCCGCAGCTGAAGGTCACCTACCGGCCCAGGCCGACCCCGCGCGCCCTCGCCAAGCAGTACAAGGACTACGGCCGCTGGCGTCGCGTCGTCACCCGCTACCACCGCGGCTCGGTCAACCTGCGCTACCTGGCGCCGCCGGCCGCCCTGCTCGGCGTGGTCGGCGGCCTGGTGCTGGGCGCGGCGCTGCACCCGGTGTTCCTGGTGCTGCCGGGCGGCTACTTCGCGGCGATCGTCGCCGGCGGCCTGGCGGAGGGGCGCGGCCTGTCGGCCAAGGCCCGGGTGCAGGTGCCGCTGGCTCTCGCCACCATGCACCTGAGCTGGGGCTTCGGCTTCCTCACCTCGCCGCGCAAGCTGGCCCGCAAGGTGATCGCCTCCACCTCGCCCGCGCCGATCGACCCGGCCGCCGCCACCGGCGCCTGACCGCCCGTCAGGGACGGTCCCCGGAAGCCCGGACGGGGGCCGTCCACCCGCGCTAGGGTCGCGCCATGACGAGCAGCGACCCCAGGATCGAGGCCACCGCCGACGTCGACCCGCGGGCCACCGTCGGCCCGGGCAGCACCGTCTGGCACCTCGCCCAGGTCCGCGAGCACGCCGAGATCGGCGCCGAGTGCATCATCGGACGCGGCGCCTACGTCGGCCCCGGCGTGAAGCTCGGCGACCGGGTCAAGCTCCAGAACCACGCCCTGGTGTACGAGCCCGCGGTGCTGGAGGACGGCGTCTTCGTCGGCCCCGCTGCCGTCCTCACCAACGACCTGTACCCGCGCTCCGTCGACCCGGACGGCCGGCTCAAGCGCGGCGACGACTGGCACGCCCGCGGCGTCACGCTCCGGCAGGGCTGCTCGGTCGGCGGCCGGGCCGTGCTGGTGGCCGGTGTCACCGTCGGCCGGTGGGCCCTGGTCGCGGCCGGCGCGGTGGTGCACCGGGACGTCCCCGACTTCGCGCTGGTCGTCGGGGTGCCCGCCCGCCGGATCAAGTGGGTCGGCCGGGCCGGCGAACCGCTGGAGCCGGCCGGCGACGGCCGCTGGCGCTGCCCGCGCACCGGCGAGCAGTACACCGAGACGGGCCCCGACATCCTCGTCCCGGACGCCGAACTCCCTTCCTGAACCGGCTATTTGAACTTCGACGCGCACACGTTGGTGTCGTCCGCGCGGACCCGCTGGAGATCCTTCGGGGCCCCGGTCGGCGACGCCGACGGCGTGCCCGTCCCGACGAAGTCCGCGCCCAGCACCACCGTCACGCCCGCCGACCGGCCGCCGGCCCGCAGCGCCGTCGCAGGCAGACCGAGCGCCGCGGCCACCGCCTGCGCCCGGTCCTCCTGGCCCGCCGGATAGGACACCGAACCGGTCGGCCGGGCCTCCGTGTTGCTGCCGGTGACGGCCAGCGTGAAACCCCTCGCCCGCAGCAGCGACACCGCCCGCCCGGCCTGCCCGGGCGTCCCGGTGCCGTTGCGGACCGTCACCCGCACCGCCTCGGCGTCGATCGGCGGCGGCTCCGAGGCACTGGCCGACGGCGTCGGGGCGGTCGGTGGGGCGGTCTCGGTCAGCGAACGGTCGGCGGCGATCATCGCGAACAGCTGCTGGGCGTCGCCGGGCTTGAGGACCAGCCGGTTGCTGTCCGTCGGGTCGTCCAGCACCGGCACCGTGGTGAAGGTGATGTTCCGGGTGTTCACCCGGGAGACGTCGAGCGCCAGGTCCTTCAGCCGGTTGACGTCGTCGATGGCGCTGTCCACGGTCAGCGCCTTGGTGGCGGCGTCCGCCAGGTTCCACAGCTTGGCCGGGCTGGTCAGGGTGTCGCTGCTCTTCATCTTCCGGATCATCGAGCTGATGAACTGCTGCTGCAGCGGAATGCGGGTCAGATCGCCGCCCAGGCCCACCGCATGACGCGTCCGGACGAACGCCAGCGCCTCCTCGCCCTGCACCACGTGCCGTCCGGCGGTCATCCGCAGGTGCGAGTACGGGTCGTCGATGGCGGTGGCCGCGCACACCTCGACGCCCCCGACCGCCGTGGAGAGCGATTTCACCGCCTCGAAGTTGACCATCATGAAGTGGTCGATCCGGACGCCGGTCAGCTTCTCCACGGTCTTCCACGTGCAGCCCGGGTCCCGCCCCTCCTGGCCCAGGCTGGTGTTGAACATCGCCCGCGCCGAGCCGGGGATCCGCTTCTCCCCGCTCCGGCAGTCCGGGACGGTCACCATCAGGTCGCGCGGGATCGACAGCACCGTGGCGTTGCTGCGGTCCTTGGAGATGTGGAACAGCAGCGTGGTGTCCGCGTGCCCGGTCGACCCCTCGTCGCCGTAGTCCCGGCCCAGGCCGACCCGGCTGTCGGTGCCGATCACCAGCAGGTTCAGCGCGGCGTTGCCCGCCCGAGGCCGCTCCGACTCGTCGCCGACCTGGACGTTCACCGAGGAGATGTTCCGGTTCAGGTGCCGGTACACGTAGAGCGCGCCGCCGCAGCCCGCCACCAGCACCAGGCCCAGCGCGCCCGCCGCCCAGGTCAGCAGCCGTCGCCCGCGCACCACCCGGCTGCGCCGCCGCGCCGACCGTCCGCCCGCCGCCGCACTGGCGCCCGCCCGCCCGGCCGGCCGGGCCCGCGGCACCTCGGCCGCTGCTCCGGCCCGCGCTGCTCCGGCCTGCGGCACCCCGGCCCGGCCTTCGGAGGCCCGCCGGGCCGCGTCCGGGCGGAGCCGGAACTCGCCGGTCTCCGGGTCGAGCACCCACTGGTCGGCCGGATCGGCGTCCGGCTGCCCCGAGTCGTCCGAGCGGTGTCCGCTGTTCATCCGGGCCACCCTAGACGAGCCCGGTCGGCGAACCGCCCGGCTCCGAGCCGCCGTCACCCGGCGGAGCGGCGGGAAACGACAACGGCGCGCCCCACCCGGCCGGTTGACCGGGCGAAGCGCGCCGCACAGGGCCTGAACGCTCAGCCGAGACGCAGTGTCACTCGTTCGGATTCGATCCGCTGCTGCCACTGACGATCCGTCAACTCGCCGGAGTTCCGGCACAGCACGACCGACGCCCCGGCCGCCAGCGGCGCCAGCAGACCCGCCTCCAGCCCCGCCCAGTCGTCGAACGACAGCGTCGACAGAACGCGGCTCCCGCTGTCCAGGCCCAGCCGGGCCGCACCCTCCCGGGCCAGCGCCACCGCCTGCTCGCCCGTCAACGTCAACGCCAGCCCGTCCACCGCGGTCTCCAGCGCCACCGCCTGCGGATCCACCGGCGAGTACGGGGCGAACCGGTCGCCCTGCCCGGGCACCTCAGCCGCGTAGTCCAGGAACCCGTCCGGCCGCTGCGGGAACCGGCCGCCCAGCGGACGCAGCGCCAGCGCCACCCGCTCCCCGGGGCACTCCTGCGCCGCGGCCAGGCCGTCCGGACCCGACACCACCAGATCCGCGTCCTTCGGCTCACCGGCCGGCACCGCGACCACACCCACCGACCAGCACGCCAGCAGCCACACCGCACTCTGCCAGTGCGCCGGCAGCAGCAGCGCCGCCCGGTCGTCCGGCGAGGCGTTCAGCTCGTCCTGCAACAGGTTGGCCGTCTTCGCCACCCAGTTGTCGAAAGTCTTCGCCGACAACTCCACCCGTTCCCCGGTCGAGTCGTCGTAGAAGGTCACCAGAGGGCGGGACGGATCGGCACCGGCCCCGGCGCGCAGGTAGGCCTGCAGCAGCTCGGCGGGGGTGCGGGCGTCGGCAGCGAAAGGCGCAGTCATGGTGCGCCCCAGCCTACGTCCTGTGCCCGGCCCGACGGGAGGGTGCCCGCCCGTCCACCCGCTCCGCCGCGTTACCCTCGCAGACGCGCCCGCCACCCGCACACCCCCGAGGAACCCCGATGCCAGAGCTGACCCGACAGTGGCGGCCCGGCTACCCCCTCGACCTCGGCCGCACCCTCTACCCGCTGCAACGCGGCACCGGCGACCCCGCCTTCCGCCGCGACCCCGACGGCACCGTCTGGCGCGCCTCCCGCACCCCCGACGGCCCCGGCGCCCTGCGCATCAGGCCCGACCGAGACGAGATCGCCGCCACCGCGTGGGGCCCCGGCGCGGACTGGCTGCTCCGGCAGCTCCCCGCCCTGCTCGGCGCCGAGGACGACCCGGCCGGACTCGTCCTCCCGCCGGGGCCGCTCCGCGACGCCCAACGCACCTGCCCCGGGCTCCGGTTGACCCGCACCGGCCTGGTCCTGGAATCCCTCGTCCCCGCCATCCTGGAGCAGAAGGTCACCACCGGCGAGGCCTACCGCGCCTGGCGCACCCTGCTCCGCGACCACGGCACCCCCGCCCCCGGCCCCGCCGCCGACCTCGGCATGCGGGTCGCGCCCTCCGCCCGCGACTGGTCCCTCGTCCCCAGCTGGGCCTGGCACCGCGCGGGCGTCGACCCCAAACGCTCCGCCACCGTCCAACGCGCCGTCCGCCTCGCCGCGAAGCTCGAAGCCGCCTCCGCCATGCCCTCCGCGGACGCCTTCGCCCGCCTCACCGCCGTCCCCGGCATCGGCGTCTGGACCGCCGCGGAAACCCTGCAGCGCAGCAACGGCGACCCCGACGCCGTCTCGGTCGGCGACTTCCACCTCCCCAACATCGTCGGCTGGGCCCTCGCCGGCCGCCCCCGCAGCGACGACGCCCAGATGCTCACCCTCCTGGAGCCCTACCGGCCCCACCGCCACCGCCTCTGCCGCATCCTCCCCCTCACGGGCGCCCGCCCCCCGAAGTACGGCCCGCGACTCACCCCGAACGACCACCGGGCGCGGTAATCAGGGGCCCGGGGTGCGCATCAAGGGGCCCGGGGAACGGCGGGGCCAAGTCTGCGGAGGGTCAACAGGGCGCTCTGCGTTCCGCCGTTTCGGGTCCCCGTCCTTGACCCCGCCCCGCTGTTCCCGTGTTCTCTCTACCTGACCGTCAAAAAATCGTCCGCCGTCCGCGCCTGGCGCTCCTTCGGCCCTTCCGCCGCCCGCCCCACGGCGATCGCGCCCATGGGGTCCCAGTCCGCGGGGAGGTCCAGGACGTCGCGGACGGTCTCGCGGCAGAACATCGTCGAGGACACCCACGCGGAGCCGTACCCCTCGCCGGTGAGGGTGACCAGCAGGTTCTGGACGGCGGCCCCGATCGCGACCGTGAACATCTCCCGCTCCGCGCCGGCCCGCCGCTCGTCGGGGTAGTCGTGCGACCCGTCCATCACCAGGCAGGGGATCACCAAGTACGGCGCGCCGCGCAGTACTTCGCCACGGGCGGTGCGCCGCGCGATGCGCTCCTCGGGCCAGCCGTCGAGCTCCCGCAGGTCGCGCTGCCAGGCGCCGAGCATCGCGTCCAGGAGCCGGGTCCGGCTCTCCGCGGTTTCGAGCAGCACGAAGCGCCACGGAGTGGTGTGGTGCGGGGCCGGGGCGGTTACCGCCGCGGCGACGGCGCGGCGGATCGCTCCGCCGTCCACCGGTTCGTCGGTGAAACTGCGGACCGTCCGCCGCAGCGTGACGGCCTCCCGGATCGCCTCCGAGGTGCCCAGCCGGAACATGTCCTCGGCCGCGGGGCGGATCATCGTCGCGGCCCCGCCCCCGTCCTGCGCGGTGACCAGGTGGGGCAGCCCGCGGACGACGGCGACGGGTGTGCCGGTGGCCTTGCCCTTCACCAGGTCGGCGGCGGCGGCGAGTTCGTCGGCGGTGGCGGTGACGGTCAGGTGCAGCTGGTTGCCGTGGCTGTCGGTCCGGCCGCGGTGGTCCTCCAGGGCCGGCAGGCCGGCGGCGCCGATGGCCACGTCGGTGAGCCCGTTGCGCCAGGGCCGCCCGAAGGTGTCGGTGACCAGGACGGCCAGCCGACGGCCGGTCAGTTCCTGGAGCCGGGCGCGAAGGCGGCGCGCGGACGCGTCCGGGTCGACGGGCAGCAGCAGGACGGTGCCGGGGGCGGTGTTGGACGCGTCGACGCCCGCGGCGGCCATCACCAGACCGTTGCGGTTCTCGACGATCCGGGCCCGGCCGCGCCGGGCGACCACCCGGACGGTCTCGGCGTCGATCGCGGCTTCGCGGTCCTCGGCGTGCACCAGCCGGCCCTCGGCCTTGGAGACCACCTTGGAGGTGACCACCAGGATGTCGCCGTCCTCGAACTCGCCGGCCTTGGCGATCAGTTCGGCGAGGTCGTCGCCCGCGGCGATCTCCGGCAGCCCGGTGACGGGGAGCAACCGCAGCCCGTCGGCGGTCACTTGGCGACCTCGGCGGCCAACTCCAGCGCGGCGCGGGCCATCTCGGCGGTGGCGTCGAGGTCGGTCATCAGCAGCGGCACGGCCCGGCAGGCGATCCCGGCGGCCTCCACCGCGGCGACGGCGGCGGCGTCCGAGGTGTCGACCAGCCAACCGTCCAGCAGCCCGCCGGAGGCGCGCGAGCCGTAGTGCTCGGCGACGGCGGCGGCGGAGGTCTCCACGCCGACGGCGGCGAGCACCTTGTCGGCCATGCCGCGCACGGGCGCGCCGCCGACGATGGGGGACAGGCCCACCACGGGGGCGCTCGCGCCGGCCACCGCCTCCCGGATGCCGGGGACGGCGAGGATGCTGCCGATCGACACCACCGGGTTCGACGGCGGCAGCAGGACGAGGTCGGCCCCGGCGATGGCCTCCAGCACACCGGGCGCGGGCTTCGCGGCGTCCGCGCCGACCGGGATGATCGCCTCGGCGTCGACCGCGGCGTGCAGCCGCACCCAGTACTCCTGGAAGTGCACCACCCGCGGCCCGTCCGCGTCGGTGATCCGGACGTGCGTCTCCACCCGGTCGTCGCTCATCGGCAGCAGCCGCACGCCCGGCTTCCAGCGGGTGCACAGCGCCTCGGTGACGGCGGACAGCGGGTAGCCGGCGTCGATCATCTGGGTGCGGACGAGGTGGGTGGCGAAGTCCCGGTCGCCGAGCCCGAACCACTCGGGGCCGACGCCGTAGGCCTTCATCTCCTCCTTGATCGACCAGGTCTCGTCGCGGCGGCCCCAGCCCTGCTCCTCGTGGATGCCGTCGCCGAGGGTGTACATCACGGTGTCCAGGTCGGGGCAGACCTTGAGCCCGTACAGGTGGATGTCGTCGCCGGTGTTCCCGATCACGGTGATCTCGTCGGAGGGCGAGACCGCCGCCCGCAGTCCGCGCAGGAACCTGGCCCCGCCGATTCCACCCGCCAGTGCAGTGATTCGCATGGCTTCATCCTGCCAGCGCGTCAGTGCACCCGGTGACGGTCCCGCCGGGGCGCGGCCGGGTACTGGTTCATCTCGACCAGGCCGGGCGTGTACAGGTGGACGGAGACGGCGGGCTCCAGCGCGGCGTTGACCATCTCGTGCAGGTGGCCGGTGGCGAACACCCGTACGCCGCCGGGGCCCAGGGCGCGCGAGCCCTCGCCGTCGGCCGTCAACGCGCGTTCGGTGAGCTCGCCCTGAAGGACCGTCATCACACCGGCCGAGGGGCCGTGGTCGTGGAAGCCGCTGGACTGGCCGGGCAACCAGCTGAGCAGCCACACCTCGTAGCCGGGGCCGGTCTCCAGCCGGGCGTACCAGCGGGTCAGCGCGTCGTAGCGGACCAGCGGCTCCCAGCGGGCGCGGTCGGCGGCGATCTCCCGCACCAGCCGGGCGTAGCCGGCGACGGTGGTGGGGTGGCCGGGCAGGTCGGTGCGGGCCAGGTGCGGGAAGGCCGTCGGGTCGCCCGCGATGGACACGTCGCTCAGGCCGTCCGTCCAGCGCGGGGCCGCGGCGGGCCGGGGGAGGGGCAGGTGCTTGCGGTCGCGGTTGCGCTTGCGGAGGCGGGGCATTCGCACGGGGTGACGTCCTCGGGTTCGGCTGCGGGCAAGGATCAGCCGGATCCGCGAGAGCGTTCAGGGGGGACTGTCGCGCGGTCGGCCTCTGTTCCGGGGCGGCGCGCGGTGGGACGCGGGCGCCTAGATACAGCGGAGACAGCGGCAACAACACGAGGAGTTCGCGGCAGCGCCGAGGAGCGCCTGGCGGCGCCGGTCGGAGAAGAGGGCCGGGAACTCGGACATGCGGGCAAGCAGACCGCAACCGACCCTCCAGTGTCAAGGAGCCAGGTCGGACATTCGGGTCACATCGCCCTGGAACCACCGGATGGGGTGATAAACGCCCATTCAGGTTTGGATGGGAAGATCATGGGGAAGAGACGCCGTGAGATCGCCTCGGACCGGCGCGGCCGGGTGTGATCGGACGGACTGACGGCAGGTCAGGAACCTGGTGGGATGTCCAGGTTGTCCGGATATGTACACTATTCGTAGTGGCTTGGTTCCGGGGAGTGAATCCTTGGCCCAATACCAGAGCTCGGCTTGACTGGGCCAGAGTGACGCAACTGTAATTTCTCTCGTGTCGTTCCGCCGCACCGGCAACGGCAACACCACGGGGACGCCAAGAGGGGCAGAGGAGGCGCGCCAGAATGAGCGAGCTCTTTGAGCTGTTGATCGGTGAGGGCATCGAGGAAGACGAAGAGGAACTCGGCTGGCAGGAGCGCGCGTTGTGCGCCCAGACCGACCCCGAGTCGTTCTTCCCCGAGAAGGGCGGATCCACCCGGGAGGCCAAGAAGGTCTGCCTGGCGTGCGAGGTCCGCGCCGAATGCCTGGAGTACGCCCTCGCCAACGACGAGCGGTTCGGCATCTGGGGCGGGCTCTCCGAGCGCGAACGCCGCCGACTGAAGAAGAGCGCGGTCTGACCTCCCCCGCAGACCTCACCCGTGCCGGCGCCCCACCGACAGGTGGGGCGCTTTCGCATGTCCGCAACAGCCGGGCCGGCAGCGCAGATACCCGTTGCACCGTCTCTTCACACCACCCGGGACAACCGGGCCACCCGGAGCCGTTAGTGTGGTGCGTCATCTGCCGTCAAACCCGAACCGGTGGTCCGCGCACCTGATGACCGTCTACAGCCACCAGAGCGGCTTCTCCGCTGCCAGGCCACCCGCCTATCCGCGCCATCTGGTCACCGCGGTGATCGTCTCGCACGACGGTGCCCGCTGGCTGCCCCAGGCACTCGCCGGGCTGCTCGGCCAGGACCGGCAGGTCCAGCGCATCCTCGCCGTCGACACCGGCTCCACCGACAACTCCCCGCAGCTGCTCGCCGACACCCTCGGCGACTGGCTCCCCGACAGCGGCCCGCAGATCCTCGGCCGCCGGGTCGGCTTCGGCCGCGCCGTCGGCGAAGCCGTCTTCAACAGCCCGCCGCTGCGCCCCGAGGACCTCACCTACAGCCTCGACCCGTCCGGGTACGACCCGGTCACCGGCGGCTGGGACGACTTCGGCGACCCGCTCGCCCACGAGGACGACCTCGGCCGCGGCGGACCGCGCGAGACCCGGCCGGTCGAGTGGCTCTGGCTGCTGCACGACGACTGCGAACCGCAGACCGACGCCCTGCGCCGACTGCTCCAGGTCGCCGACTCCACCCCGACCGCCGCCGTGGTCGGCCCCAAGCTCCGCTCCTGGTACGACCGCAGGCAGCTGCTCGAAGTCGGCGTCAGCATCGCCCGCTCCGGCCGCCGTTGGACCGGACTCGACCGCCGTGAGCAGGACCAGGGTCAGCACGACCAGGTCCGCCCGGTGCTCGCCGTCTCCACCGCCGGCATGCTGGTCCGCCGCGACGTGTTCGAGGAACTCGGCGGATTCGACAAGGCGTTGCCGCTGATGCGCGACGACACCGACTTCTGCTGGCGGGTCAACGCGGCCGGCCACCGGGTGGTGGTCGCGCCCGACGCGGTGCTCCGGCACGCCGAGGCCGCCAGCCGCGAACGCCGCGCCATCGACTGCGGCCCCGCCCACCCGCACCGGGTCGACAAGGCCGGCGCCGTCTACACCCTGCTCGCCAACTCCAAGGGCGCGCTGTTCCCGTACGTCCTGCTCCGGCTGATCCTCGGCACCATCACGCGGGTGATCGCCAGCCTGGTCGGCAAGGACCCCCGGCAGGCCTACGACGAGATCGCCGGCCTCGGCCACGAACTGCTGCGCCTGCCACGGCTGATGGCCGCCCGGGCGCGCCGCCGCAAGACCCGCTCGGTCGACTCGCTGGACGACCGGACGCTGTTCCCCGCGCCCGGCGCCACCGTCCGGCTGGCCGTCGAGAACGTGGTCGGCTCGCTCGGCATCGGCGGCGGCGACGACGCCGGCGCGGGCCGGCACGGCTCCGTCGAGTCCGGCCCCGGCGAGGACGACACCGACGACCTGGTGGTCGAACAGTTCGCGCTGCTCAAGAAGTTGGTGCGCCGACCCGCCCCGGTGCTGTTCGCCGCGCTGCTGCTGTTCGCGCTGGTCGCCTGCCGCAACCTGATCGGCTCCGGCTTCCTGCAGGGCGGCGCGCTGCTGCCCGCGGGCGACGGCGCGGCCGGGCTGTGGAACATGTTCGCCGACCCCTGGCACCCCGTCGGCACCGGCTCCACCGCCACCGCCCCGCCCTACCTCGGCGTGCTGGCCGTCCTCTCCTGGCTGCTGTTCGGCCACGCCGACCTGGCGCTCACCCTGATCGTGGTGCTGTCCGTGCCGCTCGCCGCGGTCAGCGCCTACCTGGTCTCCCGGCCGCTGATCGCCTCCAAGCTGGTCCGCGCCTGGGCCAGCGCCACCTACGCGCTGCTGCCCGCCGCCACCGGAGCGCTCGCCCAGGGCCGGATCGGCACCGCGGTGCTCGCCGTGCTGCTGCCGCCGCTGGCCCGCGCCGCCGCGATCACCGCCGGTCTCGGCATCCGCAAGGAGACCGCCGCCAAGGGCGCCCGCCCCGGCTGGCGCTCCGCCTGGATGACCGTGCTGATGCTCACCGTCATCACCGCGTTCGTCCCGTTCGTCTGGGCCATAGCGGTGCCGCTGTGCCTGGCCGCGCTGGTCCACGCGGTGGTCCGCGGCGGCGCGTTCGGTTCCGGCGTGCAGGCGGTGCGGCTGCTCGGCCTGCGGGTCGCGGTGATCCTCGGCGTGCCCGTGCTGGTGCTCGCGCCCTGGTCGATCGAGGTCCTCACGCACCCGTCCCGGCTGCTGCTGGAGGCCGGCGTCCCCGGCTTCAGCGGCCCCGCCGCGGACCCGCTCGGCCTGGTGCTGGTCAACCCCGGCGGCGCCGGCGTCCCGCCGGTGTGGCTGTCGGCCGGCGTGGTGCTGTCCGCGCTCGCCGCCCTGCTGCGCGCCGACCGCCGCCGCGCGGTGCTCGCCGCCTGGGGCGCGGCCGCCGCCGGACTGGTCTTCTCGGTCGTGGTGGCCGGCACCACCGTCACCCCCGCCTCCGGCGGGTCCGACACCGCCGCCTGGGCCGGCCCGGCCACCCTGCTGGCCGGTGTCGCGCTGCTGGCCGCCGCCGCGATCGGCGCCGACGGCGCCAACGCCCGGGTCTCCGGCATCGCGTTCGGCTGGCGGCAGCCGGTCGCCGCGCTGGTGCTGGCCGCCGCCGTGCTCGCCCCGGTCGGCACCGCCGCCTGGTGGGCGATCGTCGGCGCCGACGGCCCGCTGCGGCGCGACACCGCCGCGCAGGTCCCGGCGTTCATCGCGGAGGCCGGCGACACCACCGACCGCTCCCGCACCCTGATGGTCACCGGCGACGCCGACGGCGCCGCCATCCGCTACACGCTGGTCCGCGGCGCCGGCCTGACCACCGGTCAGGCCGAGGGCACCGTGGACGCGGCCGCCGATCAGCAGCTCGGCCAGGTCACCGCCAAGCTGCTGGCCGGTTCCGGCGGCGACCTGGCCCGCACGCTGGCCGGGTACGGCGTCAGCTACATCCAGGTCAAGGACCCGGTGATCGGCAAGGTCCGGGACGTCCTCGACACCACGCCGGGCGTGATCCGGCTCAGCCTCGACCACGGCATCGGCCTCTGGCAGGTCTCCGCCGTCCCCGGCAGCCGGGCCCAGATCGTCAGCCCCGGCACCGTCCCGGTGGTCGTCCCGTCCGGCGCCCACGACATCTGGACCACCATCCCGGCCGGCCCGGCCGACCGGCAGCTGCGGCTCGCCGAGCAGGCCGATTCCGGCTGGCAGGCCACCCTGGACGGCAAGCCGCTCAAGGCCGTCACCCTGGACGGCTGGGCGCAGGGCTTCCAGCTGCCCGCCGAGGGCGGCCGACTGGACGTCACCCGCACCGGCGGCCTGCTGCACACCGGCTGGGCCTGGGCGCAGCTCGCGCTCGGCGTGGTCGTGCTGGTGCTCGCGCTGCCCGGCCGGCGCAACCACAACGACGACGACCTGCCGGAGGAGGTGGTCGCCGCCCAGGCGCTGGCCGCCGCCGCGCAGGCCCAGGCCCCCGCGCCCGGCAGCCGCCGGGCCCGCCGGCTCGCCGAACGCGGCGAGGGCGGCGACGGCGACGACCCGCAGGCCGAGCCGGGCGTCTACACCGCCGGCGTCCCGGCCCAGCAGGCCGGCGAACCCGAGCCCGCCCCGGCCTACCGGGCCGAGCCCGAGCCGTTCGCCGACCCGTACCAGGCGGACCCGTACCAGGCCGACCCCTACCAGGCGGACCCGTACCAGCAGCAGGGCTACCAGTCCGACGGCTACGGCTACGACTACACCCAGCAGCAGCCGGTCGGCGCGCCCCAGCAGCCCGAGACGTACGACCAGTACGGGCAGCAGCCCGGCTACGGCTACGACACCCCGCCCGCCCAGGGCTGGACCGACCCCTACGCCGCCGGTTACCCGCAGCAGCAGGACGGGCAGCAGCAGGCCTGGCTGCCCGAGCAGCAGCAGCCCACCACCTACTACGACCCCAACGACCCCTACGGCGGCGGCCACCACCCGCAGCAGCCCGGGACGGGGAGCTGACCCGCGATGAAGAAGCCCACCCTGAAAGCTCCCAAGCTGAAGGCCCCGAAGCTGAAGGCGCCCGACCTGAGCGCGGTGAAGGGCGGCAGCCGCACCGGCCAGTCGCTGCTCGCCGGGGTCGCCGTGCTCGGCCTGGTGTTCGGCATCGCCGAGCTGCGCGCGCCCGCCGCCCCGGCGGCGGGCGAGGCCGGCAAGCGCACCACCACGCAGGTGGAGCGCACCGCGCTGGTCTGCCCGCCGCCGCTGCAGGGCGCGGTCGGCTCGACCGCCCTGACGCTGTTCAGCCCCGAGGGCGGCGCCGGCAGCGCGGGCACCGGCCTGCTCGGCGAGGTCACGCCCGACAACGTGCTGGCCGCGCAGAGCCCGGTCCGGCCCGCCGCGAGCGCCTCCGGCCAGCCGTCCGACGCGCCGTCGGGCGGCCCCGCCAAGCCCGCCGGGCCGGTGCTCGACGCCCGCGTCACGCTGGCCAAGCCCGGCGTCCCGGTCAGCGGTCCGGCCGCCAACAACGACAGCGCCCCCGGTACCTTCGCGATCGCCACCGGCAACCTCGCCCCCGGCTTCACCGCCACCCAGACCACCACCTCCGAGCAGGGCGCCGCGGCGCTGTCCGGCATCCGCTGCGCGCCGTCCGGCACCAGCTTCTGGTTCGCCGGCGCCAGCACCGCCGCCGACCGGTACGACTACGTCACCCTGGTCAACGCCGACAGCCTGCCCGCCGTGGTCGACCTGCGGATGTACGGCGACAAGGGCCTGATCGAGAACGACCTGGCCACCGGCCTCGCGGTCGCCCCCGGCACCTCGCAGCAGGTCCTGCTCAGCGGGCTCACCAAGGGCCAGGTCGGCGACCTCGCCGTCCACGTGGTCGCCCGCAGCGGCCGGGTCGGCGTCGGCGTGCACGCCCGCGACGGCGCCAAGGGCGCCGACTGGCTGGAGCCGTCGGCGGACCCGGCCGCCTCCGTCACCATCCCCGGCATCCCCGCGGACGTCACCACCGCCCACCTGGTGGTCGCCACCGACTCCCCGGACGACGCCGACCTGAAGGTCCAGCTGTCCGGCAAGAACGGCTGGTTCACGCCCGCCAACAAGGAGACCGTCCACGTCAAGGCCGGCATGACCGCCACCCTGGACTTCCAGTTCGCGGCGGAGTCCCGGGAGGGCGCCAGCGCGATCCGGCTCACCCCGTCCGACCCCGCCCACGCCACGCCCGTCGTCGCCGGACTGCGGGTCGACCGGGAGAACAAGGGCAAGACCGAGGCCGCCTGGCTGGCCGGCGGCGCCCCCGTCGGCACCCGGGCCTCGATCGCCGACAACCGGGCCGGGCAGACCGCCCTGCTGCTGACCGCCACCGACGCGGACGCGAAGGTCCGGGTCACCTCCTCGGCCGGCGCGAGCGGCGGCGCCCCGGCGAGCAAGGAGGTGGCCGTTCCGGCGGGCACCACCGTCACCGTGGACGGCATCGACCCGGCCGGCGTGAACGGGCCCTACGCGATCACCGTGGAGACCCTCAGCGGCGGCCCGGTGTTCGCGGCCCGTCAGCTGTCCGTCGGCGTCCGGGACATTCCCACCTTCACCACCCAGCAGCTGCGCGACGACCACGCCACCGTCCAGGTGCCGCAGGTCGCCGGCGACGCCGGCGTGGTGCTCAAGTAGCGCGGCACGCACCGACCGGGGCCCCGCGGCCCCGGTCGGGAAGGCCCCGGCCGGGAGCGCCTACTCCTCGCCGTACCGCGGGTCGATCGCGTCCGGCGACAGCCCCAGCAGCTCCGCGACCTGCTCGATCAGGATCTCGTGGACCAGCGCGGCCCGGTCCTCCTTCGACTTGGCGCGGATCTCCACCGGCCGCCGGTAGACCAGGATCCGGCTGCGCCGGCCCTTCGCGCCCGGGATCACCCGGCCGAGCGGCACCCCGTCCGGCTCCGGCTCGCCCTTGACCGGCAGCGGGACCTCCAGGACGGCGAACTCCACGTCCTCCAGCTGCGGCCAGCGGCGCACCAGCCGTTCCATCGACTCCCGGACGTAGTCGTCGAAGAGCTCGGACCGGGTCAGCGAAATGGGCACCTGCGGCGGCGCCAGCGGCCCGCGCAGGCCGCGGCCGTGCCGGTCGCGGTGCCTGCGGCGGCCGGGACCGGGCGGTGACGAGGGTGTCGAGCTCTCCATAGCAGTGTCGAGCGTAGTCCCTGGATGCCCGGAAGTGGACCACCCGAGCACGGCGCGTGACGGCTCCGGGACACGCGAGCCGGGGGCGGGTCTTCGCGGCCCGGTCCCACTTGCGGTACCGTCCACCCTCGTGAGCTCTGTACGTCGTTGTTCGCGGACCGCGTGCGGCCGTCCGGCCGTGGCGACGCTGACGTACGTCTACGCGGACTCCACCGCAGTGCTCGGCCCGCTGGCGACGTACGCCGAACCGCACTGTTACGACCTGTGCGCCGAGCACGCCGAGCGCCTCACCGCCCCGCGCGGCTGGGAGGTGGTCCGGCTGGCCGCCGAGGCCGGGCCGCTGCGCCGCAGCAGCGACGACCTGGAGGCGCTGGCCAACGCGGTGCGCGAGGCCGCCCGTCCGCAGGAGCGGACGACGCGTCAGGGCACCCCGCCGGACGGCGAGTCGGGCCGCCGCGGCCACCTGCGGGTGCTGCGCTCCCCGGACAGCTGAACCGGCCGACACCTCCGCGTTCCCCGGGCCGGGTACGCTGCCCCTCTGCGGCTCGGACGACGCGTCCGGCAGGCGCGCAGCACATCGCAGCACACACACGGGAGCATTCTGGTGCGGGACCTCAAGCAGCTTGTGAAGGCGTACGACGTCCGGGGCGTCGTGCCGGACCAGTGGGACGAGTCGCTGGCGTACGCCTTCGGTGCGGCGTTCGTCGAGGTGGTCGGCGGCAGCGCGATCGTCGTCGGTCACGACATGCGCCCGTCCTCGCCCTCGCTGTCCCGCGCCTTCGCCGAGGGCGCCGCCTCCCGCGGCGCCGACGTGGTCGAGATCGGCCTGTGCTCGACCGACCAGCTGTACTTCGCCAGCGGCAGCCTGGACCTGCCCGGCGCGATGTTCACCGCCTCGCACAACCCCGCCCAGTACAACGGCATCAAGCTGTGCCGGGCCGGCGCCGCCCCGGTCGGCCAGGACACCGGCCTGTCCGACATCCGCGAGCTGGTCGAGTCGTGGCTCGACGAGGACGGCAAGGTGCACGTCCCCGCCTCCGACGCCGCCGTCGGCACGCTGTCCGCCAAGGAGACCCTGGACGGCTACGCGGCGCACCTGCGCAAGCTGGTCGACCTGACCGCGATCCGCCCGCTGAAGGTCGCCGTCGACGCCGGCAACGGCATGGGCGGCCACACCGTGCCCACCGTGTTCGACGGCCTGCCGCTGGACGTCGTCCCGATGTACTTCGAGCTCGACGGCACCTTCCCCAACCACGAGGCCAACCCGCTGGACCCGGCCAACCTGGTCGACCTGCAGGCCAAGGTCCGCGAGGTCGGCGCCGACCTCGGCCTGGCCTTCGACGGCGACGCCGACCGCTGCTTCGTGATCGACGAGAACGGCGACCCGGTCTCCCCGTCCGCGATCACCGCCCTGGTCGCCGAGCGCGAGATCGCCCGCGCCCAGGCCGCCGGCGAGGCCAACCCGACGATCATCCACAACCTGATCACCTCCTGGACCGTCCCCGAGGTCGTCCGTGACCTCGGCGGCGTCCCGGTCCGCACCCGGGTCGGCCACTCCTTCATCAAGCAGGAGATGGCCGTCACCGACGCGGTGTTCGGCGGCGAGCACTCCGCGCACTACTACTTCCGGGACTTCTGGCGCGCCGACACCGGCATGCTGGCCGCCCTGCACGTGCTGGCCGCCCTCGGCGGGCAGCAGGCGCCGCTGTCCGCGCTGACCGAGCAGTACAACCGGTACGCCGCCTCCGGCGAGATCAACTCCACCGTCGCCGACCAGGCCGCCGCCACCGAGCAGGTCCGGGCCGCCTACGCCGGCCTGGAGGGCGTCACCGTCGACGAGCTGGACGGCCTCACCGTGGCCGGCCCGGACTGGTGGTTCAACCTGCGCGCCTCCAACACCGAGCCGCTGCTGCGCCTGAACGCCGAGGCCAAGGACCCGGCGAAGATGGCGGAGCTGCGGGACGGCGTGCTGGCCATCGTGCGGGCCTGACCGCCGGGTCAGCCTGCCGCTGACTTTTCGAGTGCCCCGGCCGGTAGGGTTGCCACCGGCCGGGGTACTGCTGTGTCACCGGCCATCCGTACCGCGACAGCCCACAGACCGGAGCCCGACCACCATGAGCCTGCCGTCCTTCCTGCTGGAGATCCTGGTCTGCCCGGAGTGCCGTGCACCGCTCGCCGAGGAGATCGAGGGCGAGACCCACGAGCTGCGCTGCACCGGTGAGGGCTGCGGCCTGGTGTACCCGGTGCGCGACGGCATCCCGGTCCTGCTGGTGGACGAGGCCCGCCGCCCGTCCTGACCCTGCCCCGCCAGTCGCTGGAGGCCAGCCGCCATGTTCGACGACTCCCTGCTGGACGACCCGGCCGCCCTGCAGCGCGCCGACCGCCGACGTGAACTGCTGGCCCTGGCCGGGGCGGGCGCCCGGATCCGGGTCGCGCTGCGCCGGGCCGACGCGGCCGGCGTCAACGCGCTGAACCCGGAGGGCCGCCCGCGCGCGGTGCTGGTCGCCGGGCACGGCGGAGTGCTGACGGCGGCCGCGGTGCTGGCCGCGCTGGCGGTGCCCAACTGCCAGGTGTGGCCGCTGCCGCCGTCCGACGCGCGCCCCGCCGGGCCCGCCTTCACCGACGGCGAGTCCTGGCAACTGCCCGGCTGGGCCGGCCCGTTGGACCTGGTGGTGCTGGCCAGCGAGGGCGGCCGCGAAGGCGGGATGATCAACCTCGCCGAGCAGGCCTACACCCGCGGCTGCGCGATCGCGGTGATCGCCCCCGACGGCTCGGAGCTGGCCGAGGCCGCCCTCCAGGTGCGCGGCCTGCCGCTGCCGTTCGAGCCGAGCGCGGTGGAGCCCGACGGCGCCGACGCCGAACCCGACCTGCCCGCCGAGGACCCGGCCGCGCTGTGGGCGGTGCTCGCTCCGCTGCTCACCCTGGCCGACCGGATCGGCGTGGCCCCGCTCGCCCCCGGCTCGCTGGAGGCCGCCGCCGACCGGCTGGACGAGGTGGCGGTGCGCTGCCGCCCCGACGCCCAGGCGTACGACAACCCGGCCAAGACGCTGGCGGGCCAACTCGCCGAGACCGTCCCGCTGCTGTGGTCCGACGGGGCCGCGGCCGCGGCCGTGGGGGAGCGGTTCGCCGCCGCCCTCGCCGACCGGGCCGGCCTGCCCGCGCTGACCGCCCGCCTCCCGCAGGCGCTGACCGCGCACCGCGGCATGTTCAACGGCCGGCTCGGCGCCGGGGCCGACCCCGACGACTTCTTCCGCGACCGGGTCGACGAGCCGGTGCCGCTGCAGCTCCAGGTGCTGATGCTCCGTCACACCCCGGGCGTCGCCGAACTGGAGGAGCCGGCCTGGCCGGTGGCCCGGGCCCGCCGCCTGGCGGCCGCCCACGAGGTGCGGATCACCGAGCACGCCTCCAGCCTGGAGGACCCGCTGCAGGCGCTCGCCGAACTGATCGGCCTGACCGACTTCGCCGCCGTCTACCTGGGCCTGGCCACCCGGAACTGACACGGTATCGTCCCCTCTCGTCAACCAAGGCCCGGCAAAGTCCGGGCCCGCTGCGGAGGGAAGTACCGGGTTGAGTACCGAAGGCGGCACCAAGGCTCTGGTGGCGGCACTGTCCGCGAACCTCGGCATCGCGGTCAGCAAGTTCGTGGCGTTCGCGTTCTCCGGCTCGTCCTCGATGCTCGCCGAAGGCGTGCACTCGCTGGCGGACTCCGGCAACCAGGTGCTGCTGCTGGTCGGCGGCAAGCGCTCCAAGCGCGCCGCCACCGAGGAGCACCCGTTCGGGTACGGCCGCGAGCGGTACGTGTACGGGTTCCTGGTCTCCATCGTGCTGTTCAGCCTCGGCGGCATGTTCGCCATCTACGAGGGCTACGAGAAGATCACCCACCCGCACGAGCTGGAGAACTGGTACTGGCCGGTCGGCGTGCTGGTGTTCGCCATCCTGCTGGAGGGCTGGTCCTTCCTCACCGCGTTCCGCGAGGCGTCCAAGGCCAAGGGCAAGCACGGCTGGGCGTCCTACATCCGCCGCGCCAAGGCCCCCGAGCTGCCCGTGGTGCTGCTGGAGGACAGCGGCGCGCTGGTCGGCCTGCTGCTGGCGCTGCTCGGCGTCAGCCTGACCGTCGCCACCGGCGACGCGGTGTGGGACGGCATCGGCACCCTGTGCATCGGCCTGCTGCTGGTGGTCATCGCGCTGGTGCTGGCGCTGGAGACCAAGTCGCTGCTGATCGGCGAGTCCGCCGACGCCGAGGTGGTGACGAAGATCCGCGAGGCGCTGGTCGACCACGACACCGTCACCGGCGTGATCCACATGCGCACCCTGCACGTCGGCCCCGAGGAGCTGCTGGTCGCCGCGAAGATCGGCGTCAACGCGGAGGACAGCGCCGCCGTGGTCGCCGAGGCGATCGACCGGGCCGAGGTCCGGGTCCGCAAGGCCGTGCCGATCGCCCGCGCCATCTACCTGGAGCCCGACATCTGGTCCGAGGAGAAGGCGCTCGCCGGCCCCGACGCCGATGCCACGCCGGGCGGTCCCGGCCCGAACGCCCACTGACTCGCGCCCGATCGGTGTAGATTCGTCGGCAGTGCCAAACGTCGCTGCTGATGGCGGTCGATCGGAGCCCGCTCCGGTCGAGGGAGAGAGGTCCTCCGACGGATTGTGCCGCAGCAGAGGGTCGCCACCGTGCCCCTCTGCCGCTCAGCACACCCGTAACCAGGCCCATGCAGCGAGGAGTTCGCATGTCCACCCAGCCCGCCGGCGACTACAAGGTCGCCGACCTCTCCCTGGCCCCGTTCGGCCGCAAGGAGATCCAGCTCGCCGAGCACGAGATGCCCGGCCTGATGGCGATCCGCGCCGAGTACGCCGAGTCCCAGCCGCTGGCCGGCGCCCGGATCACCGGCTCGCTGCACATGACCGTGCAGACCGCCGTGCTGATCGAGACCCTCACCGCCCTGGGCGCCGAGGTCCGCTGGTGCTCCTGCAACATCTTCTCCACCCAGGACCACGCCGCCGCCGCCATCGCGGTCGGCCCGAACGGCACCCCCGAGGACCCGCAGGGCGTCCCGGTCTTCGCCTGGAAGGGCGAGACCCTGGAGGAGTACTGGTGGTGCACCGAGCAGGCGCTCACCTGGCCGAACGGCCAGACCCCCAACATGATCCTGGACGACGGCGGTGACGCCACCCTGCTGATCCACAAGGGCGTCGAGTTCGAGAAGGCCGGCACCGCGCCGTCGCCCGACACCGCGGACAACGACGAGTTCCGGATCATCCTGGAGCTGCTCAACCGCACCCTGGTCGAGACCCCGCAGAAGTGGACCGAGGTCGCCGCCACCATCAAGGGCGTCACCGAGGAGACCACCACCGGCGTCCACCGCCTGTACGAGATGCACCGCGACGGCAAGCTGCTGTTCCCGGCCATCAACGTCAACGACTCGGTCACCAAGTCGAAGTTCGACAACAAGTACGGCTGCCGCCACTCGCTGATCGACGGCATCAACCGCGCCACCGACGTCCTCATCGGCGGCAAGGTCGCGGTCGTCTGCGGCTACGGCGACGTCGGCAAGGGCTGCGCCGAGTCGCTGCGCGGCCAGGGCGCGCGCGTCATCGTCACCGAGATCGACCCGATCTGCGCCCTGCAGGCCGCGATGGACGGCTACCAGGTCACCACGCTGGACGAGATCGTCGAGCTCGGCGACATCTTCGTCACCACGACCGGCAACAAGGACATCATCATGGCCTCCCACATGGCCCGGATGAAGCACCAGGCCATCGTCGGCAACATCGGCCACTTCGACAACGAGATCGACATGGCCGGCCTCGCCAAGCTCCCCGGCGTGGTGAAGACCGAGATCAAGCCGCAGGTCCACGAGTGGCGCAAGGAGGACGGCAAGACCATCATCGTCCTCTCCGAGGGCCGCCTGCTGAACCTCGGCAACGCGACCGGCCACCCGTCCTTCGTGATGTCCAACTCCTTCGCGAACCAGACCATCGCGCAGATCGAGCTGTTCGCCAAGACCGAGCAGTACCCGGTCGGCGTCTACGTCCTGCCGAAGCACCTGGACGAGAAGGTCGCCCGCCTCCACCTCGACGCCCTCGGCGTCAAGCTCACCACCCTCACCCAGGAGCAGGCCGACTACATCGGCGTCCCGGTCGAGGGCCCGTACAAGGCGGAGCAGTACCGCTACTGACGCAGCGCCAACCACCGGTGCCCGGCACCCCCGTTTGCAGGGGGTGCCGGGCACCGGCGCGTTCCGGCCTACGGGATGAGGACCGGGCGCCAGGCCGACTCGTCCGGGCCGTGCGGATTCAGCCGGCCGAACCAGGCCTTCACGTCGCTCTCCGAGACCTTCGGCGACGGGCCGTCCGGCCAGAACGGCGCGGCACACCACCACATGCCCTCACCGGACGCGCACTGCCGGGCCGGCGAGGGGTCCGCCGGAAGGCTGCCCGACTCCGCCGAAATCACCACCGTCGCGTTGTCACGCACCGACACCTGCACACTCAGCTGCCACCCGACCGCACCACGGACCGTCCGGCGGAAGTCCGCCGCGATCACGCTCGACAGCGGCGTCGACGCGTCCAGCGAGACCGGAACCGGCAGCACGTACCGGCCCACCTGCACCCCGGCCGCGATGCGCGACAGGACATCCTTGTCGAGCGCCCGGCTCCCCATGCCCGACACGGACAGCCAGCGCCCGTCCTGATCCCGGAACCGGAGCTCCATCAGGGTCACGCCCTTCACCGAAACCCAGAACGCCTCCCGGCCGTTGACCGCCGGCGCGGGCGTCCGCGTGATCTCCGCCTCGCCCGGCTCGGGCTGCCAGCCCGGGGGACGGGGCGGATCCGTCCGCGGATCCTCGTCCGACGAGCCCAGCATCCACTGCCGGTCGCTCGCGGCGGTGGCCAGCTGCTGGTCACTGGAATCGTGACGCCAGCTGGTGTCGACCGTGGCCACGTCGTCGGGCAGCCACCCGAATCGGACATGCCCCGCCAACGGCGACGGGTCGGTGCGCGCCGGACCACCGGTCGGAACCGCCGGCTGCACCGTAGCGGGGCGGCCGCCGCCCTGGAGCAGGCCCACCGTCAGCGAACCCAGCAGCACCGCCGCCACCCCGGCCGTCGCCGCCGCCCGGCGCCGCCGCACCTTCCGGCCCCGGCGAAGTGCCGACACCGAATCCACCGCCGACACCGGGGCCGAGCGCTCCTCCGACATCACCAACTCCTCCAGTTGCGACGACAGTTCCGCTTCCCAGTCCCGACTCATGCCGCCGACCTCCCCTGCTGCCGCAGAGCCGTCGAGCGCCGCAGCGCCTCCAGCGCCCGCGAACTCTGGCTCTTCACATTGCCGTTGGAACACCCCATCGCCGCCGCCGTCTGTTCGACCGTCAGATCGCAGTAGTAGCGCAGTACGACGGTCGCCCGTTGCCGCGGCGGCAGGGCCACCAGCGCCTTCTGCAGGTCCAGTGACACCGCCAGGTCCGCAGCCTCCGGCACCGCCCGCTCCGGCGGCTGTGCGGCTGGCCTGGACCGCCGCCACCACGCCGTGCGCTGCTCCGCCAGGAACACGTTCACCAGCACCGTCCGGGCATACCCGTCCGGGTTGTCCGCCCGGCTCGCCCGCCCCCAGTGCAGATACAGCTTGGTGACCGCCTCCTGCACCAGGTCGTCCGCACGATGCCAGTCCGCGCACAGCAAGTACGCGACCCTCCGCAACCAGACCGCCCTGGAGGCCACGAACGCGGTGAACTCCTCGTCCCGCGTCAGCTCAGCCATCTCCGGTGCCCCTCCTCCCCCTGAACCCGCGGCACGAACGCCGCCGCCGACCCCCTGATGCGGTCGGGCGCGGAGAAGGTTGCACGGCGGATCCCGCGGGATTCCCGCCCGTGCCGAACGGACGGGAACCGGGCGGCGGACGCCAACGGCAGCACGTCCGCGCTCCAGCCGCCCCGGCCTGCCCCGCCCGGCCCGCCCGATGGATTACGTAGGCTTTCCCCCATGCCGAACGGCCGCTACTCCCTCCACGACCCGCACGACGGAACACCGCTCGGCGAGGAGCGCTTCCAGTGCGCTCCCGGCCCCGCCGGCTGGCGCTACGTCGCCAAGAGCTACCGGCCCGACGGCACCGTCCTCGGCACCACCGACCTCACCCTCGACGCCCGGCACCGCCCGATCCGGGTCGAACTCCGCAGCGGCGGGTGGCAGGTGCGCGGCGGCGCACTCGACGGCGTGCACTGGGTCCGGGCCGCCACCGACCCCGCCACGGACACCGACGCCACCGAGGGAGCGGACCGGGCACACGCCTTCACCGGCGACTCGCCCGCGTTCCTGATCGCCACCGCCCGGCTGCTCGACCTCGACCCCGGCGCCAGTACCCGGATCCGCCTGGTCTCCTTCACCGGCCAGGCCCTCGCCCCCCGCACCCTCGACCAGAGCTGGCAGCTGCTCACCGTCGAGGACCACCCCACCGACACCGGCCCGCTCCCCGTCGAGCACTACCGCGTCACCGACCTCGAAACCGGCGAGGTCCGCGACGTCCACCTCACCGGGGACGTGCTGCTCGCCGCCCCCGGCATCGACCTCGAAGAACTCGAAAGCCCGCCCAACCCCCGCCGCTGACACCCCCGTTCGGCTGCCTCGCCCCCTACTCGCTCACGTCGCTCACGCGGGAGGCGCGAACCCCCCGCCCGCCGGCGGCTGCGACGGCATCGCGGGAGCACCGGGGGCCGGCCGGACGACCGGCTCGGGCTGCATCACCGGAGCCGGGGGAGCGGCCGGGGCCGGCGGCGCGACCACGGTGGGCTGCGGCTGCGGTGCCTGCTCCGCCTGCGGGACGCCGAGCACGCGCACCGGCTTCCCGTTCGGCTGCTGCGGCGGAGCGGTCGGCGCCGGGCCGGCCTGCGTCGGCACCGGCAGGTACATCGGCGCCGCCTGCGCCGGCCCCCCGTGTGTCGGGGCACCGTATGCGGGCGCACCGTACGTCGAGGCCGCCCGCTCCCACTCGCGGCGCTGGCGCTCCATCGTCACCGCGCCCAGGTACACCATCGACGGCAGGCCGTGCGGCACCGGCCAGCCGATCCGAGCGGCCAGGTCCACGGCCAGCCGGTCCGCCAGACCCGCCGCCACCGGCTGGTCCAACTCATTCATCCGGCCCAGCAGTTGGCGCATCGAGAGCCACAGTCCGTCCGGCACGGCGGACAGGTCCAGCGCCACCAGGTCGGCCCCCAGCATGTGCATCACGTGCGGCGGCACCGGCGGCACCGCGCCGTGGCTGCGGGCGCTCTGCGGCAGCCGTTCCCGGATCACCAGCGTCCCCGCGAAGATGTCGCCCAGCCGGCGACCCTGCTCCGAGAACAGCGACACCACCACGGCCGGCATCGCCATCAGGCCGAAGTCGATCACCCCCACCAGACCGCGCACCAGGGCGTGCCGGAACCGGATCGGCCCGCCGTCCGTCCGCACCACCCGCAGCCCCAGCGCCATCTTCCCCAGCGACCGGCCGTGCGACAGCGTCTCCACCATCACCGGCAGCAGCACCGTGAAGAACACCATCAGCGCGATGACGAACGCGTCCCCCGCCACCCCCTCGACCGACGACAGTCCGAGGACCATCGCGAGCGAGACGAAGAAGTACGCCGCCATGTACACCACCGCGTCCAGCAGCCGGGCCAGGGCCCGCGACGGCAACCTCGCCGTCCGCAGCCCCAGGACGACCGCCTCACCGGTCACCAGCTCGCTCACGCCACCCACCCGTTCCGCTCCCGGGCCCGCCGGACGACCCACGTCGCGCAGCCCGACCCCTCGATCAACAGCGGCAAACATACGGCCGAGCACCCCCACCCGGTAACCCCGGGCACCGCAACCGAGATCCCCCGACACACCGCGCGCAGCCTCTGGCATGCTGAGCCCCGCACCGCCCCGGCCGCACACCAACCAGTGCCCGCCGTCCTGCCCCGCCGCGCACCCGGAGAGAGCCGCAATGGACCTGGACGTCTTCGTCGCCGCCCACCAGGCGGAATGGCACCGGCTGGAGACCCTCAGCGGCCGCCGCCGACTCACCGGCGCCGAGTCCGACGAGCTGATCACCCTCTACCAGCGCGCGACCAGCCACCTCGCCCAGGTCCAGGCCTCCGCCCCGCACGCCGGCCTGGAAGGACGCCTGACCGCACTGGTCGTCCGCGGCCGCAACGCCGTCGCCGGCGCCCGCAGCTCGTCCTGGCGCGACGCCGTCCGCTACTTCACCGTCAGCTTCCCCGCCGCGCTGTACCGCTCCCGCCGCTGGTGGCTGACCATCGGCCTGCTCTTCTTCGTCCTCAGCGCCCTGGTCGCGTGGTGGATCGGCACCAACCCGGACGTCCGCAACGCCATCGTGCCGCCCGACCACCTGAACGATCTCACCAAGCCCGGCGGCGAGTACGAGGCCTACTACTCCGACCACCCCTCGGCGAACTTCGCGGCCAAGGTGTGGACCAACAATGCCTGGGTCGCCGCCTACTGCCTGATCTGCGCGGTCGTGCTCGGCATTCCGGTCGTGTTCATCCTGCTCAGCAACATGCTGAACCTCGGCGTTGGCCTCGGACTGATGGCCTCCGCCGGCCGCCTCCCCCTCTTCCTCGGCCTGCTCATCCCGCACGGCCTGCTCGAACTCACCGCCGTCTTCGTCGCCGGCGGCCTCAGCCTCCGCCTCGGCTGGACCGTCATCGACCCCGGCCCCCGCACCCGCACCGTCGCCCTGGCCGAGGAAGGCCGCGCCGTCATCGGCTCCGTCATCGGCCTCACCGCCGTCCTCCTGGTCACCGGCATCATCGAAGGCTTCGTCAGCGGCTCCGCCCTCCCCACCTGGCTCCGGGTCGGCATGGGCCTCACCGTCGAAGCCCTCTTCCTCGTCTACGCCCTCGTCCTCGGCAAGCACGCCGCCGCCCGCGGCGAGCTCGGCGACGTCGAGGCCGCCGACCGCACCGACCACCAGCCGATGGCCGCGTGACGACGGCGTGCCAGGTCAGGGTGCCGTTTCAAACCTGGTAACCTGGTGATCACCCCGAGGGACCATTGACTTGATCTCTTCGGGTCAGTAGGTTTGAACGGTTGGGCGGTTGGACATACAGTCCGCCCGAGCGTAGAATCTACGAAGTCGCCGGGACAAGGTGAGCATCCGAAAGGGTGCGGAACCGAATTCCAGCGAAAACCCCGAAACAGAGCAACGCAGAACCTTTGATAAGGTCTGTAGCGAAGTCGAAGGAATTCCCACTCCAGCGGGAAGCGAAAATCGGAGCGAAAAACCTCTGATAAGCTGGAAACACGAAAGAACGAAGCGCCCGGAGGGCCGGTCGGAAGGCCGCCTGAAGGAAGTGTCCGTTCCTTGAGAACTCAACAGCGTGCCAAAAGTCAACGCCAGATATGTTGACATCCCCGGCCGGTCCTTCTGGATCGGTTGGAGATTCCTTTATGAAGTATTACTAGCGAGGACGCAGTGCGCAGGATCACCTTATTCCGGTGGTTGCTGTGCCGCTCTTTCGTGGAAGCATTCACGGAGAGTTTGATCCTGGCTCAGGACGAACGCTGGCGGCGTGCTTAACACATGCAAGTCGAACGGTGAAGCCCTTCGGGGTGGATCAGTGGCGAACGGGTGAGTAACACGTGGGAAATCTGCCCTGCACTCTGGGACAAGCCTTGGAAACGAGGTCTAATACCGGATATGACCTGCTCCTGCATGGGAGTGGGTGGAAAGCTCCGGCGGTGCAGGATGATCCCGCGGCCTATCAGCTTGTTGGTGGGGTAATGGCCTACCAAGGCGACGACGGGTAGCCGGCCTGAGAGGGCGACCGGCCACACTGGGACTGAGACACGGCCCAGACTCCTACGGGAGGCAGCAGTGGGGAATATTGCACAATGGGCGAAAGCCTGATGCAGCGACGCCGCGTGAGGGATGACGGCCTTCGGGTTGTAAACCTCTTTCAGCAGGGAAGAAGCGCAAGTGACGGTACCTGCAGAAGAAGCACCGGCTAACTACGTGCCAGCAGCCGCGGTAATACGTAGGGTGCGAGCGTTGTCCGGAATTATTGGGCGTAAAGAGCTCGTAGGCGGCCTGTCGCGTCGGATGTGAAAGCCCGGGGCTTAACCCCGGGTCTGCATTCGATACGGGCAGGCTAGAGTGTGGTAGGGGAGATCGGAATTCCTGGTGTAGCGGTGAAATGCGCAGATATCAGGAGGAACACCGGTGGCGAAGGCGGATCTCTGGGCCATTACTGACGCTGAGGAGCGAAAGCGTGGGGAGCGAACAGGATTAGATACCCTGGTAGTCCACGCCGTAAACGTTGGGAACTAGGTGTTGGCGACATTCCACGTCGTCGGTGCCGCAGCTAACGCATTAAGTTCCCCGCCTGGGGAGTACGGCCGCAAGGCTAAAACTCAAAGGAATTGACGGGGGCCCGCACAAGCAGCGGAGCATGTGGCTTAATTCGACGCAACGCGAAGAACCTTACCAAGGCTTGACATACACCGGAAACTGGTAGAGATATCAGCCCCCTTGTGGTCGGTGTACAGGTGGTGCATGGTTGTCGTCAGCTCGTGTCGTGAGATGTTGGGTTAAGTCCCGCAACGAGCGCAACCCTTGTTCTGTGTTGCCAGCGAGTAATGTCGGGGACTCACAGGAGACTGCCGGGGTCAACTCGGAGGAAGGTGGGGACGACGTCAAATCATCATGCCCCTTATGTCTTGGGCTGCACACGTGCTACAATGGCCGGTACAAAGGGCTGCGATGCCGTGAGGCGGAGCGAATCCCAAAAAGCCGGTCTCAGTTCGGATTGGGGTCTGCAACTCGACCCCATGAAGTTGGAGTTGCTAGTAATCGCAGATCAGCATGCTGCGGTGAATACGTTCCCGGGCCTTGTACACACCGCCCGTCACGTCACGAAAGTCGGTAACACCCGAAGCCGGTGGCCTAACCCGTAAGGGGAGGAGCCGTCGAAGGTGGGACCAGCGATTGGGACGAAGTCGTAACAAGGTAGCCGTACCGGAAGGTGCGGCTGGATCACCTCCTTTCTAAGGAGCACATAGCCGCTTGCGAGCGAATGTCTCGCACGGTTGCTCATGGGTGGAACGTTGACTATTCGGCACACACGGTGATGACCGCCAGTACTGCCCTCTTGGGGGCGTGGAACGCGGGTTCGGAGTCGGGTGTGTCGGGCACGTTGTTGGGTCCTGAGGGAACGAGTGATCGTTTCTTCTGGGATGCCGGCCTCATGCGAGGCGCCCTGTTGGGGTTGCCGAGTTTGGGTGTCTGGTCGTTGTTTGAGAACTGCACAGTGGACGCGAGCATCTGTGGCCAAGTTTTTAAGGGCGCACGGTGGATGCCTTGGCACCAGGAACCGATGAAGGACGTGGGAGGCCGCGATAGGCCCCGGGGAGCTGTCAACCGAGCTTTGATCCGGGGGTGTCCGAATGGGGAAACCCGGCAGTCGTCATGGGCTGTCACCCGCTGCTGAACACATAGGCAGTGTGGAGGGAACGCGGGGAAGTGAAACATCTCAGTACCCGCAGGAAGAGAAAACAACCGTGATTCCGGGAGTAGTGGCGAGCGAAACCGGATGAGGCTAAACCTTGAGCGTGTGAGACCCGGCAGGGGTTGCGCTCAGGGGGTTGTGGGAAAGTTCTTCAGTCGTCTGCCGGCGGCTGGGCGAGTCAGAAACCGTATGGGTAGTCGAAGGACATGCGAAAGGTCCGGCGTAGAGGGTAAGACCCCCGTAGACGAAATCTGTACGGCTCGCTTGAGCTTCTCCCAAGTAGCACGGGGCCCGAGAAATCCCGTGTGAATCTGGCGGGACCACCCGCTAAGCCTAAATATTCCCTGGTGACCGATAGCGGATAGTACCGTGAGGGAATGGTGAAAAGTACCGCGGGAGCGGAGTGAAATAGTACCTGAAACCGTGTGCCTACAAGCCGTGGGGGCAGCCTTCGGGCTGTGACTGCGTGCCTTTTGAAGAATGAGCCTGCGAGTTTGCGGTGTGTAGCGAGGTTAACCCGTGTGGGGTAGCCGTAGCGAAAGCGAGTCCGAACAGGGCGTTTGAGTTGCATGCCCAAGACCCGAAGCGGAGTGATCTAGCCATGGGCAGGTTGAAGCGCGGGTAAGACCGTGTGGAGGACCGAACCCACCAGGGTTGAAAACCTGGGGGATGACCTGTGGTTAGGGGTGAAAGGCCAATCAAACTCCGTGATAGCTGGTTCTCCCCGAAATGCATTTAGGTGCAGCGTCGTGTGTTTCTTGCCGGAGGTAGAGCACTGGATAGGCGATGGGCCTCACCGGGTTACTGACCTTAGCCAAACTCCGAATGCCGGTAAGTGAGAGCACGGCAGTGAGACTGTGGGGGATAAGCTCCATGGTCGAGAGGGAAACAGCCCAGAACACCGACTAAGGTCCCTAAGCGTGTGCTAAGTGGGAAAGGATGTGGAGTCGCAGAGACAACCAGGAGGTTGGCTTAGAAGCAGCCACCCTTGAAAGAGTGCGTAATAGCTCACTGGTCAAGTGATTCCGCGCCGACAATGTAGCGGGGCTCAAGCACATCACCGAAGTCGTGTCATTGCAGCAATACTCCCAACGGGGGCTGTGATGGGTAGGGGAGCGTCGTGTGCCGGGTGAAGCAGCCGAGGAATCGAGTTGTGGACGGTTCACGAGTGAGAATGCAGGCATGAGTAGCGATACAAGAGTGGGAAACTCTTGCGCCGATTGACCAAGGGTTCCTGGGTCAAGCTGATCTGCCCAGGGTAAGTCGGGACCTAAGGCGAGGCCGACAGGCGTAGTCGATGGACAACGGGTTGATATTCCCGTACCCGCTTTGAAGCGCCAACGCTGAACCTCTTGATGCTAAGCCCGTGAAGCCGGCCCGGAGTCTTCGGACAATGGGACGTGGTGGAGCCGGTGACCCAACGGGGTAGTAGGTGAGCGATGGGGTGACGCAGGAAGGTAGTCCAGCCCGGGCGGTGGTAGTCCCGGGGTAAGGGTGTAGGACGTTGCGTAGGCAAATCCGCGCAACACATAGTCTGAGACCTGATGCCGAGCCGATTGTGGTGAAGTGGATGATCCTATGCTGTCGAGAAAAGCCTCTAGCGAGTTTCATGGCGGCCCGTACCCCAAACCGACTCAGGTGGTCAGGTAGAGAATACCGAGGCGTTCGGGTGAACTGTGGTTAAGGAACTCGGCAAAATGCCCCCGTAACTTCGGGAGAAGGGGGGCCATTGCTGGTGATGGGACTTGCTCCCTGAGCTGGTGGTGGCCGCAGAGACCAGCGAGAAGCGACTGTTTACTAAAAACACAGGTCCGTGCGAAGCCGTAAGGCGATGTATACGGACTGACGCCTGCCCGGTGCTGGAACGTTAAGGGGACCGGTTAGTCCGATTTCGGTCGGGCGAAGCTGAGAACTTAAGCGCCAGTAAACGGCGGTGGTAACTATAACCATCCTAAGGTAGCGAAATTCCTTGTCGGGTAAGTTCCGACCTGCACGAATGGCGTAACGACTTCTCGACTGTCTCAACCACAGGCCCGGTGAAATTGCATTACGAGTAAAGATGCTCGTTTCGCGCAGCAGGACGGAAAGACCCCGGGACCTTTACTATAGCTTGATATTGGTGTTCGGTTCGGCTTGTGTAGGATAGGTGGGAGACTTTGAAGCCGTGACGCCAGTCATGGTGGAGTCGCCGTTGAAATACCACTCTGGTCGTGCTGGATGTCTAACCTGGGTCCGTGATCCGGATCAGGGACAGTGTCTGGTGGGTAGTTTAACTGGGGCGGTTGCCTCCTAAAGAGTAACGGAGGCGCCCAAAGGTTCCCTCAGCCTGGTTGGCAATCAGGTGTTGAGTGTAAGTGCACAAGGGAGCTTGACTGTGAGACTGACGGGTCGAGCAGGTACGAAAGTAGGGACTAGTGATCCGGCGGTGGCTTGTGGAAGCGCCGTCGCTCAACGGATAAAAGGTACCCCGGGGATAACAGGCTGATCTTCCCCAAGAGTCCATATCGACGGGATGGTTTGGCACCTCGATGTCGGCTCGTCGCATCCTGGGGCTGGAGTAGGTCCCAAGGGTTGGGCTGTTCGCCCATTAAAGCGGTACGCGAGCTGGGTTTAGAACGTCGTGAGACAGTTCGGTCCCTATCCGCTGTGCGCGTAGGAGTGTTGAGAAGGGCTGTCCCTAGTACGAGAGGACCGGGACGGACGAACCTCTGGTGTGCCAGTTGTCCTGCCAAGGGCATGGCTGGTTGGCTACGTTCGGGAGGGATAACCGCTGAAAGCATCTAAGCGGGAAGCCTGCTTCGAGATGAGCACTCCCACCTCCTTGAGAGGGTAAGGCTCCCAGTAGACGACTGGGTTGATAGGCCGGATATGGAAGCCCTGTGAGGGGTGGAGTTGACCGGTACTAATAGGCCGAGGGCTTGTCCTCAGTTGCTCGCGTCCACTGTGTTGGTTCTGAAACCACGAACAGAACCCCGCTCCACTCTGTGGGGTGTGCGGGTTCCGGTTCGACAGTTTCATAGTGTTTCGGTGGTCATAGCGTGAGGGAAACGCCCGGTTACATTCCGAACCCGGAAGCTAAGCCTCACAGCGCCGATGGTACTGCAGGGGGGACCCTGTGGGAGAGTAGGACGCCGCCGAACAATTCTTCTGGAAAGGGCTCCAGCCATATGGCTGGGGCCCTTTCTGCATTTCCGGACGCGGATTCGGCAGCGGGAAGCCGAAAGGCCGGCGAGCCAGGAGCCCGCCGGCCCGGAGACCGGCAGGGCTCAGGCCTCCTTGGCCGTCTCCGCCTCGCCGTCTCCGCGGCGGCGGAGCGCCCGTCCGGCGATCCCGATCCCGCTCGAAAGCTTGCCCGTCACCGCTTTGGCGCGGTCGAGGGTCTCGGCCCCGATGCGCTTGGCGGCGTCGACGCCTTCGGCGCCGGTTTCGAGCATCCGGTCCCTCGTCTCGCCGGCCGCGTCCACCCAGCGCCTGGCGTCCGATGACTTCCGATCGCGTTCGATGCCGAGCCGTCCGCGGAAGTCGTGGACGGTGGTGGCGACCTGGTTGCCCGAGTTGACCACGGCGGGGGAGGCGGTCGGGTGCAGCAGGACCTTGGTGTTGGCGGTGTCGACGGCCGCGTCGATGCGGGCCAGGAGGCGTTCGGTGCACCGGGAGATGAGCTCCACCCGGTTCTGCCGGGCGGCGCGGATCGCGAGGCGGTGCAGGTCGAGTTCGTCCGGGGAGGTGTCCAGGACGCGGTCGAGTTCCAGGACGGCGATCGCGTCCTGCAGCTGGAAGCAGCGGGCCAGTACGGCGAGCCACTCCCGGGTGGTGGTCTCGGCGTCCTTGGCGGCCTTGGCGAGGTCGCCGACCTTGGTCTTGTTCTCCAACTTCTCGGCGAGCGCGTCGAGTTGGCGCAGTGCGTAGGCCTGGGTGCGGGCGATCGTGATCGAGGTGAGCGACACCTTCGACCAGGTGACGTCGGAGACCCGGCCGACCTGGTCCCGGACGGTCAGGCCCTCTTCGATGACGAAGCCGGCTCCGATCATGTCCGCCAGTACCGCGTCCTTCTGGGCGCGGAGCACGTCGTCGACCTTCTCGTCGATCGCGGCGAGGTAGTCGGTGATCTCGTCCATGGTCTGTTGCATGGCGAGCTGTGCCATGAGGCCCGCGGCACCTGCCAGCAGGGCCGGGTTGGACAGCATCGAGCCGGGTGTCCGCACCAGCTGGAGGATTCCCTTGATCTTGCCGTTCTCGGTCAGCACGGCCCGGCTGGTGTCGGCGGTCGAGCCCTTCATCAGCGGGTGCTTGCTGAGGGCCTGGGCGGACTCCTTGGTCAGCTTCACCCAGCGGCCCGAGTTGGCCGCGATCTCGGAGCCGACCTGGGTGGCGCCGGCCGTGGCGTTGAAGGCCGAGCCGAGTCGTGCCAGTCCGAGGTCCCGGGACGGCAGGCCTTCGGAGACCAGGAACCGTTCGACGGCGGTGGGGTCTCCGATGACCGCCAGGCCGTCGCCGTCGTTGATCAGCTGGAGGTCGGTGTTCAACGCGGCTCCTGAGTGGGCCGGGGCGGGTCAGAGCCGGCCGGCAGCCTTGAGGGTGAGGTAGGTGTCGGCGAGGGCGGGGGCGATGGACTCGGGCGGGGCGTCGAGGACGGTGATGCCGCGGCGGGTGAGGAGGTCTGCGGTGCGGCGGCGGTCGGCCCGGGTCTGTTCGGCGGCGGCGGCGCCGTAGACGTCGCGGACGGTGGTGCGGGGGGCGTTGACCAGCTGGTCGAGGCGGGGGTCGGCGACGGAGGCCAGGACGACCTCGTGGCGCTTGGTGAGGAGGGGGAGCTGGGGGAGCAGGCCGTCCTCGATCTGGTGCGCGTCGAGGCCGGTGAGGAGGACGATCAGGGAGCGGTGGGGGGCCATCCGGAGGGCGGTGGAGACCATGGCGCGCAGGTCGGTCTCGATCAGGGCGGGTTCCAGGAGGGCCATCGCGTCGGTGAAGGCGGGGAGGATCTCGGAGGGGGAGCGTCCGGCGACGGCGGTGCGGCGGTGGCGGTCGTGGGCGAGCAGGTCGACCCGGTCGCCGGCCTTGGTGGCGAGGGCGGTGAGCAGCAGGGCGGCGTCGAGGGCCGCGTCCAGGCGGGGGGCGTCGCCGACGCGGCCGGCGGAGGTGCGGCCGGTGTCGAGGACGATGAGGACGTGCCGGTCGCGTTCGGGCCGCCAGGTGCGGACGGCGACGACGCTGCGGCGGGCGCTGGCGCGCCAGTCGATGGAACGGACGTCGTCGCCGGGGAGGTATTCGCGCAGCGAGTCGAACTCGGTGCCCTGACCGCGGGTCAGGACGGAGGTGCGGCCGTCGAGTTCGCGCAGGCGGGCGAGGCGCGACGGGAGGTGCTTGCGGCTGGCGAAGGGCGGCAGGGCGCGGACCCGCCAGGGGGCGTCGAGGGTGGCCTGGCGGCCGGCCAGGCCGAGCGGGCCGAGGGAGCGGATGGTCACGCGTCCGCTGTGGTGGTCGCCGCGCCGGGTGGGGGCGAGCCGGGTGGTGAGGCGGCGGCGTTCTCCGGCGGGGACGGTGACGGAGTGCCGGGAGGCGGTGAGGGAGGTGCCGGGGGCCCACGCGGAGGGGTACCAGGCGTCGCGGATCCGGGCGCGCATCGGGCGGCGGGACGGGTTGGTGACGAGCAGGTCGACGCCGACGGTCTCGCCGAGGCGGACGCTGGGGTCGCCGGACCGTTCCAGGGTGAGGCGGCGGACGGGGGCGGCGAGCACCAGGTCGGCGACGATCGCGGCGAGCAGCGGCAGCATGACCACGCCGATGCCGGTCCAGGAGGGGAGCACGAGGCCGACCAGGAGGGCGCCGAGGGCGGCGATGAGGGCCGTGCGGCCGGTCAGGGCCATGGGGTGCTGGGCTCGCTTTCTGGAACGGTGGACGCTGAGGGGGAGAGGCGGGCGGCGTGCTCTCCCCCGGGGCGGTGGCGGCTAGCGCGGTGCGGGCGTCTGGGCGAGGACGGCCTGGATGACGCTGTCGGCGGTGGTGCCCTCCATCTCGGCCTCGGGGCGGAGCTGGATGCGGTGCCGGAGGGTGGGCAGGGCGAGGGCCTTGACGTCGTCGGGGGTGACGTAGTCGCGGCCGGCCAGCCAGGCCCAGGCGCGGGAGGTGTTGAGCAGTGCGGTGGCGCCGCGGGGCGAGACGCCCATGGCGAGCGAGGGCGACTGCCGGGTGGCGCGGACCAGGTCGACGATGTACGCGAGGATCTCGGGGGAGACCGTGAGGGCGCGGATCTCGGCGCGGGCGGTGGCCAGGTCGGCGGGTCCGGCGACGGGGCGGACGCCGGCAGCGGCGAGGTCGCGGGGGTCGAAGCCGCCGGCGTGCCGGGCGAGGACCTGGAACTCCTGCTCGCGGGTGGGCAGCGGGAGGATCAGCTTGAGCAGGAAGCGGTCGAGCTGGGCCTCGGGCAGCGGGTAGGTGCCCTCGTACTCGACGGGGTTCTGGGTGGCGGCGACCAGGAACGGCTCGGGGAGCTTGCGGGGTTCGCCGTCGACGGTGACCTGCTTCTCCTCCATGGCCTCCAGCAGGGCGGCCTGGGTCTTCGGCGGGGTGCGGTTGATCTCGTCGGCGAGCAGCAGGTTGGTGAAGACCGGGCCGGGCTGGAACGAGAACTCGGCGGTGCGGGTGTCGTAGACCAGGGAGCCGGTGACGTCGCCGGGCATCAGGTCGGGGGTGAACTGGATGCGCTTGGTCTCGACGTCGAGGGCGGTGGCGAGGGTGCGGACCAGCAGGGTCTTGGCGACGCCGGGGACGCCTTCGAGCAGGACGTGGCCGCCGCAGAGCAGGGCGACGACCAGGCCGGTGACGGCGGCGTCCTGGCCGACCACGGCCTTGCCGATCTCGTCGCGCAGGCCGGTGAGGGCGGTGCGGGCGTCGCGGGTCTGGCCGGGGTCGGTCTTGTAGAGCTGGTCGGTCACGGCTGTCGTACCTGCCATTCCATGTCGTCGAGGTCGTCGGCGAGCCGCAGCAGGGCGGCGTCGTCGGTGGGGGCCGGGCCGTACAGCAGCTGCTGGAGGTCGGCGGCGGGGCGTCCGAGCCGGGCGGCGGCGGCCTCGGTGAGGGCGGCCGGGTCGGGGTCCCCGGAGGTGTGCGGGAGGCCGAGGGCGGCGGCGGCCCGTCGGCGGGCGGCGCGGCGCAGCGTCTCGGCGGCGTGGCCGCGGGCGTTCGCGCGGTGGTAGAGCCGGGCGCGGCCTTCGGTGGTCTCGGAGGCGCGGACCACGGCGGGCAGCCGTTCGCTGAGCACCGGGCCGAGGCGGCGGGCGCGCCAGACGACGGCGAGCAGCGCGGCGAGGAGGAGCTGCAGGGCGCCCCAGTTCCAGCCGTCGGGGATCAGCTCGTCGAAGCTCTTGCGCTGCTCGGCGGGGGCGACGGAGGTGGTCGGGTCGGGGGTCTGCCAGACCAGCCGGTGGTGGGCGCCGAGCAGGCCGAGGACGAGGGCGGCGTTGCCGTCCTGGTCGAGGTGGGCGTTGGTGAACGGCCACTCGGTGCCGACGACGATCACCTGCTGGGTGCCGGTGGTGCGGCTGACCAGGCCCAGGCGGGAGCTGCCGTGCGGGTAGCAGCCGACGTCGCGGGCGGCGGGGGCGTAGCTCTGGCCGCCGAGTTGGGCGGCGCCGGCGTTGACGGCCTCGGGCAGCGTGCAGGCGGGCGGGACGGCGGTGGTGTCGATCGCGGAGTAGTAGGTGGAGATGCCGGGGGTGAAGGCGTTCAGGACGGGCTGGTCGGGGGCGACCAGCACCAGCCGGCTGTTGGCGCCGCGGGTGAGCGCGGCGAGCCGGGTGAGTTCCTGGCGGGGGAGCTGGTCGGGGCGGCCGAGGACGACGGTGGTGTCGTCGGCGCGCAGGGCCGCGACGAGGTCGCTCTCGGTGGCGGCGGTGCGGCTGGTGACGCCGTGCCGCTGGAGGATCTGGTCGGCGGCGCGGGTGCCGTCGACGTCGCCGGAGCGGGGGTCGAACGGGCCGTAGCCGTTGTTGCCGGGTATGCCGGCGACCATCGCGCCGACCAGCAGCAGGGCGAGGCCGGCGAGCAGCCACCAGCGCCAGCGCCGCCACAGGGTGCGCAGGGTGGTGCGGGGTGCGGCGGCGGCCGGTTCGACGGGGGGCTGTTCCGCGGGTTCGGCGGTGGCGGGCGGGGGTGCGGTGGTGGTCATGCGGTTCCTCCGCCGGCCGCCACGGGCGTGGGGCGGGTGCGTTCGAGGGCGCGGTCGAGGTCGGCGAGGAGCCGGTAGGAGGCTTCGTCGGCAGTCCGTTCGCCGAATGCGATGTCGTCGAACAGCCGTGCCGCGGAGGCGAGTTCGCGGGCGCGCTCGGGCAGGGCGCGGCCGGCTTCGGCGGCTGCCTCGTCGGCGGTGCGGCCGGGGCGCGGGTCGAGGACGGTGCGTTCCTCCAGGCCGCGGACCAGGGCGCGCATCTGCTCGCGGACGGCGTCGGCCCAGGCGCCGCGTTCGGCGTGGGCGGCGGCGTCGGCGCGGTGCTGGTCGGCGCTGCGCGGCCCGTCGGCGGCGAACAGCCGGCCGGCGGAGCGGGCCTCGCGGCGGGGCGCGCCGTAGCGTCGCCAGAGCAGTACGGCGATGATCGCGGCGAGGACGATCAGCACCACCAGGGCGGAGCCGTCGCCGCCGCCGAGCGGGCCGCCGACGCCGTTGAACAGGTGGTCGAGCTGGTCCTGGATCCAGGTGATGAAGCGGTCGACCAGGCCGGGTTCGTGCTGGTGGTAGACGGCCTTGCGGAGTTCTTCGTGTGCGGCGTCGCGGGCGGCGTCGCGCGGCACGGTGACCGGGACGCCGTCCGCGAGCAGCGCCCCTCCCCCCCGGAGTCCCATGGCGGTCAGGCCCCCGGCGGGGGGTACTGGCCCGGGACGGGCGCGCCGGCGGCGGGCGTCCACTGGCCGGGCAGGCCGGCGGCGCGGGCGAGTTCGAGGTCGAGCGCCTCGCGGCGGATCCGCTGGTCGATGTAGAGCAGGCCGATCATGTTGCCGGTGAGCGGGATGGTGAGGGTCTTGGCGAGGACGCCGCAGACCGCCATGACGCCGATGCCGATCGCGGCCTCGCCGTCGGTGGCGTAGATGTCGGCGGGGCCGCCGCCGATCAGCAGGGTGATGATCGCGCCGGGGACGGTGAGCACTGCGGCGAGCAGGCCGACGGCGATGCCGAACACGAGCATGGTGCCGAACACCCGCCACCAGGAGCCGCGGACCAGGTGCCAGGAGCGCTTGAGGGCGCCGACGACGCTCTGCCGCTCCAGGATCAGCGCGGGGGCGGCGAAGGAGACCTTGACCCACAGGAAGACCGCGGGCAGCACGGCGGGCGGCACGAGCAGCAGCAGGGCGGGCTGCATGGTGGCGCCGGTCAGCGCGAAGATCGGGACCAGCGGCACGGCGAGCGAGCCGAGCAGGATCGCGGTCTGCAGCAGGGCCAGGCCGGTCAGTCGGCCGAGGTGCGGCCGGGCCTGCTCCCAGGCCTGCTTGGGCGTGGTGTCACGGCCGAGCAGGCTGTTGCCGATGACGGGGGCGAGCAGTCCGGTGGAGACCACGCCGGCGAGCATTTCGAGCGGCAGCGTGTAGTAGCCGTCGAACATGGCTTCGGTGCGGGTGCCGGAGGTGTGGAGCCACCAGGAGACGCCGGCCTGGACGAGTTCGAGCACGCAGGCGAGGACCAGGCTGAGCCCGAAGGCGGTCTTCCAGTACCGGCGGACGAGGGCGAACGCGCCGTCCATCAGTTCGCCGAAGCCGAGGGGGCGCAGCGGGATGATGCCGGGTCCGGGCGTCGGTCCGGGCGGCACGGCCGGGCCGGGGTGCGGCGGTGCGGGTGCGGCGGTGGTCTGGGGGACCGGGGGAGCCTGGTGGCCGGATTCGGACGGGCCGGGCGCGGGCTCGGGAGAACCGGGTGAGGTCCAACCCGGGGTCTCGGACAATCGACGCTCCTCGTCGGGGCACCCTTGGCGCGGGTGCTTCGGGGGCCCATCGTGCCATGGTGCGCACGCGCACCCCAGGGGTATCCCGTTGCTGATCGGCAACGGTCCGAGCAAGGCCGCAAAGCCGATACCTTTGCGATGGTATGACTGGTTCGGCCGACGGTCGGGGGGCCGGGAACGGAACAGCTGTGCGTTAGGTCACATTCGGGTGATGAGAAGATGGAGCCATGAAGGGACGTGTCCTCGTCGTCGATGACGACACCGCACTGGCCGAGATGCTCGGCATTGTGCTGCGTGGTGAGGGTTTTGAGCCGTTTTTCGTCGCGGACGGGGACAAGGCGCTGGCCGCCTTCCGGGAGACCAAGCCGGACCTCGTACTGCTCGACCTGATGCTGCCCGGGCGGGACGGCATCGACGTGTGCCGCCAGATCCGGGCCGAGTCGGGCATTCCGATCGTCATGCTGACCGCGAAGACCGACACGGTCGACATCGTGGTCGGCCTGGAGTCCGGCGCCGACGACTACGTGACGAAGCCGTTCAAGCCCAAGGAACTGGTCGCCCGGGTCCGGGCCCGACTGCGGCGGGCCGAGGAGCCCACGCCGGAGCAGCTGACCATCGGTGACCTGGTGATCGACGTCGCCGGGCACTCGGTGAAGCGCGAGGGCCGCGGCATCCCGCTGACCCCGCTGGAGTTCGACCTGCTGGTCGCGCTGGCCCGCAAGCCCTGGCAGGTGTTCACCCGCGAGGTGCTGTTGGAGCAGGTCTGGGGCTACCGGCACGCCGCCGACACCCGGCTGGTCAACGTGCACGTGCAGCGCCTGCGCTCCAAGATCGAGAAGGATCCGGAGCGCCCGGAGATCGTGGTCACGGTTCGCGGCGTCGGCTACAAGGCCGGGCCCAGCTGAGGATGAGCGAGGAGCAGGCCGCCGCCTCCCCGTCGGACGAGACCTCCGGCGGGGAGGCTGCTGTGCGCGGCGACGTGCTGAGTTCCACCACCGGCCGGCCGCGCCGGCGCCGGTGGTGGTCGGTGCTGTTCGCGCCGGTGATCCGCCAGTTCCGGCACCCGGTGGGCCGGGTGCTGGCGCTGTACCGCCGCTCGATCCAGCTGCGGGTGGTGGCGGCGACCCTGCTGCTGTCCTTCGTGGTGGTGCTGGTGCTCGGCGTGGTGGTGGTCGCCCAGGTGCGCACCGGCCTGCTGGAGGCCAAGCAGAAGGCCGCCCACGGGCAGGCCATCGGCGGCTTCCAGATCGAGCAGGACAAGATCAACGAGGCGATCAACCTGCAGGCCAAGGCCGGCGCGACCGCCGACCCGACCCGCGACCGGATCAACGCCTGGCTGACCAAGCAGGTCTCCGACCTGGCGTCCGGCGGCGCCGGCGTCTACTCGGTGATCGCGATCGCGCCCAGCGGCCAGGAGGAGAGCGCCTCCAGCGCCGGCCTGCGCGGCGCCCGCTACTCGGGCTCGATCCTGCCCGACTCGATCACCCCCGAACTGCGCGCCCTGGTCGCCGCCGAGCCGTCCATCCCGCACGAGCAGCCGGTCAAGCTGCACCGCGCGCCGGACAGCCAGGCCAAGCCCGACGACAACAAGGGCCTGGCGATCGGCAAGCAGTTCACCGGCCCGGACGGCAACCCGTACCAGCTGTACTACGTGTTCTCGTTCTACCAGGAGACCAGCACCCTGAACCTGGTGATGGGCACCCTGGCCACCGCCGGGCTGTTCCTGGTCATCCTGCTGGGCTGCATCGCGTGGCTGGTGGTCCGCCAGGTGGTCACCCCGGTGCGGATGGCCGCCGGGATCTCCGAGCGGCTGGCCGCCGGGCACTTCGACGAGCGGATGAAGGTCACCGGCACCGACGACATCGCCCGCCTCGGCGACTCGTTCAACCGGATGGCCAACGGCCTGCAGGCGCAGATCCGCAAGCTGGAGGAGCTCTCCCGGGTGCAGCGGCGGTTCGTCTCCGACGTCTCGCACGAGCTGCGCACCCCGCTGACCACGGTGCGGATGGCCGCCGACCTGATCTACGACAGCCGCGAGGACCTGGACCCGATGGCGGCCCGCTCCGCCGAGCTGCTCCAGGACCAGCTGGACCGCTTCGAGTCGCTGCTCGCCGACCTGCTGGAGATCAGCCGCTTCGACGCCGGCGCGGCCATCCTGGACGCCGAACCCGTCGACCTGCGCGACATCGTGACCCGTGTCGTGGAGGCCGCCGACCCGCTGGCCCGCGCCAAGGGCAGCGCGGTGCTGATCCGCGGCGGCGAGACGCCGGTGATCGCCGAGGTCGACAGCCGCCGGATCGAGCGGATCCTGCGCAACCTGGTGGTCAACGCGCTGGAGCACGGCGAGGGCCGGGACGTGGTGATCCGGCTCGGCGCGGGCGACGGCGCGGTCGCCGTCGGCGTGCGCGACTACGGCATCGGCCTGAAGCCCGGCGAGGCCTCCCGGGTGTTCCACCGCTTCTGGCGGGCCGACCCGTCGCGGGTGCGCACCACCGGCGGCACCGGCCTCGGCCTGTCCATCGCGGTCGAGGACGCCCACCTGCACGGCGGCTGGCTGCAGGCCTGGGGCGAGCCCGGCGGCGGCTCGCACTTCCGGCTGACGCTGCCGCGCACCCGCGGCGGCGAGCTCTCCCGGGCCCCGTTCCGGCTGGAGCCGGAGGACTCCCGGCACAACCGCGGCATGGCCTCGGTCGGCGCGCCCTACCGGCGCGCGGTGCGCGGCACCGAGCCCGCCGCCGTCCCGGAGACCCCGGACACCGAGCGGCAGACCTTCGGCTCCGGGCTGGGCGGGGTGCTCAGCATCGGCCCGGGCCTGGGACGGCCCAGCGCGGCCCCGGTCGCGAACCCGTCCGACGTCCGTGCCGGAGCCGCCGGTTACGGCGCCACCGGCGCGCAGATCGTGGTGGACCGCAGCGGCCGCCCGACCCAGCCGGCCCCGCCCGCACCGGACGGCGCCGACACCGACCAGGAGGGGACCGCCGGTGCACAGGAACGACAGGACGGCTGAGCGGCGGACCCGCGCCCTGGGCGGCGCGGCACTGCTGGCGGCCGCCGTGACCGGCTGCGCCACGATGCCCTCCGGCGGCCCGCCGCAGCGCCTGGAGGTGCCGCAGGGCGCCGCCGACGGCGTCCAGGTGCACGTCTACCCGGTCGCCCCGCACAAGGACGAGAGCCCCGACGACCTGCTGGCCGGGTTCCTCGACTCCTCCAACGCGGACCAGGCCGACTACGACACCGCCAAGCAGTACCTGACCGCGGAGGCCGCCAAACGCTGGCGCCCCGACGCGCAGGTGGTGGTGCTGGCCGACGCCCCGCGCCTGAGCCACCCCGTCCTGGGGCAGGACGACACCAGGGCGCACCTCAGCGTCAGCGGCAAGCAGGTCGCCGAGCTCGACGGCCGGCACACCTACCAGGCCCGGTACACCGACGACTACGAGCAGGAATTCACCTTCGTGAAGGTCGGCGAGGGCCCCGACGCCGGCCAGTGGCGGATCGACACGCTCCCCGACGGCCTGATCGTCGACCAGACCAACTTCAAGAACACCTACAAGCCGGTCCACCGGTACTTCTTCGCCACCGCCGACCCGACCAGCGAACGCACCCAGGCCAACCCGGTGCTGGTGCCCGACCCGATCTACCTGCGCCGCCGGATAGACCCGCTCACCGAGGCCGCCCAGGCCACCGCCGACGGGCCCTCGCAGTGGATCGGCCCGGTGGTGTCCTCCAAGCTCGACGGCGTCAAGGTGTTGAGCGCGACCGCCGGCGACAACCGGATCGCCACCGTGAAGGTGGACGGCGTCGACCTCGGGAAGAACCAGACCGGCTGCCGGCAGATGGCCCAGCAGCTCTTCCAGACCCTGGCCGACCAGCAGGGCAAGCTGGACCGGCTCGACCTGTCCTCGCCCAAGGGCGGCTGCACCCTCAGCGCCGCCGAGGCCGCGCAGGTCGCGCCCGGCGTGCTGGCCGGCGGCGAGGGCGGCACGCAGGCGTACATCCAGCTGGTCGACGGCCGGCTCACCCGCTACCAGGACGGCCTGGACCCCGCCCCGGTCGCCGGGGTGCTCGGCCAGGTCGCGCCGGGCGGCCAGCCGCGCCCCGGCGAGCTCGCCGTCCGCCGGGACGGCAACGCCGTCGCGGTGATCGGCCAGGACGGCCGCAACCTGTACCGCACCGGCCTGACCGAGACCGACAAGTACGGCGACCCGATCGTCTCCAGCCGCGCCCCGCAGCCCGGCCAGGGCCTGGCCTCGCCGAGCTGGGACGGCCGGCAGGACCTGTGGCTGGTCGACCGCGACCCGGCCGCGTCCCGGGTGCTGATGGTGCGCGAGCGCACCGTCGTCCCGGTGACGGTGGACGGGCTGGACGGACGCACCGTGCAGTCGCTGCGGATCTCCTCCGACGGCACCCGGGTCGCGATGCTGGTGCACCGCGGCAACGACCCGACCACGCTGGCGCTCGGCCTGGTGGTGCACGGCGGCACCGCGGTCAACCCGACCGTCCGGATCACCGCGCTGCGCAACATCGCCCCGCAGCTCACCGAGGTCGCCGCCGTCTCCTGGGGCGACGCCGACCAGCTGGTGGTGCTCGGCAAGGAGGCCGACCGGCTGCAGCAGCTGCACTTCCTGGGCACCGACGGCTCGCAGTCCACGGACTCCCCGCTGCAGGGCGGCGAGTCGATGACGGCGCTGTCCGCCACCGAGGCCCGGGCGCCGGGCGACCAGGTCGGCCCGGCGGTGCTCGCCGCCTCGACCAACGCGTCCGGGCAGCGCCTGTACCGGCTGAAGGACAACCAGTGGCACGCGGCGTCCAGCAAGTGGCCGTCCGCGGCGTTCATCTACCCGGGCTGAGCCCGGCCTCCCCGGCGGGCGCGCCGCGCCGGCCGGGCCCGGGGCCGCGCCGGGCGACCGCCGCGACGGTGGCCGCCGCCCGCGGCGGGCAGCCCGCCGCGCGCAGCGCCCGGGCCGCCTCGGCGAGGCTCGCGCCGGTGGTGACCAGGTCGTCCACCAGCACCAGGCGGTGCCCGGCCAGCCGGCCCGCCAGCCGGGTCGGGACGGTCAGCGCCCCGTGCAGGTTGCGGTGCCGCTCGGCGGCGCCCAGGCCCGCCTGGTCGGCGACCGGCCGGGCCTGCCGCAGCACCGGGGCGACCAGCGTGGCCACCCCGCCGCGGCGCAGTTCGCGGGCGGCGGCCCGGGCGAGGCGCAGCATCGGGTCGTGGCCGCGGGCCCGGGTGGCGGCGGGCGCGGACGGCACCGGCACCAGCAGCAGCGGGGCGGCGCCCGGGCCGGTGGCGGAGCGGACCGCGACCGCCAGCGCGCGGCCGAGCGGGGCGGCCAGCCGCAGCGCGCCGCGCTCCTTGTGGGCGAGCAGCAGTTGGCGCACCGGCCCGGCGTAGGGGGCGGCGGCGTGCACCGGCGGCAGGCCGGGCGGTGGGCGCAGCGGCCCGGCGGGCCCGGCGGCGGTGCCGTCGAGCAGCGCCCGGCAGGGCGGGCACAGGCCGGTGCGGCCGTCGCCGCAGCCGGCGCAGCGGGCGGGGACCAGCAGGTCGAGCAGGGCGGCGAGGACCGGTGCGGGGCCGGATCCGGGCCGGTGGGCGGTGCTGCGGCTCGTCACGGAAACCCCTCCGGAACGCTCGCCGGGCGGCGACTTCAGCCATACGGTGGGCGGTGTCAGGCGTGTTGTCCAGTTGTTCACCACTGTTTCACCCGTAGGAGGGTAAACAGGGGAGAACAGCCGGACCGTCGGGCGCCCGTCGGTACGTTCGTTCGACTGGGGAGGCGAGATCCCCGGGTGAGGTGTTGCATAAGGGCTCCAGGGGTTTCGAACGCTCCTGGTGGGGAGGAAGTGAGGTAAGGGGCCGGCGGTTCTCGCGGGTCTCCGGGCGGTGTTCCGGGGACGGGCGGTGACCGGCTGGTCCGGCTGGGTCTCACGCCGGTCCGGGACGCACTCCGGGCCGGTCAGCACAAGGGATCGGAGTTCTGCGTGGACATCGTCGTCAAGGGCCGCAAGACCGAGGTGCCCAAGAGGTTCCGCGAGCACGTGGCCGAGAAGCTGGAGAAGGTCCAGAAGTTCGACACCAAGGCGATCAGCCTGGATGTCGAGGTGTCCAAGGAGCACAACCCGCGGCAGGCCGACCGCTCCGATCGGGTGGAGATCACCCTCCGCAGCCGGGGCCCGGTGATCCGGGCCGAGGCGTCCGCCAACGACGCGTGGGCCGCGCTCGACCTGGCCTCGGCGAAGTTGGAGGCGCAGCTGCGCAAGTCCGCCGACCGCCGCCGGGTGCAGAAGGGCGGCACCAACGGGCGAGGCCCGCTGAGCGTCGCCGCGGCCACCGCCGCGCTGGCGGCACTGCCGTCGACGGAGGCCACCGAAGGCTTCGACGGCACGCCGCGCAAGACCATGGCGGGCAGCCTGGAGGTGGAGGGCGACGGCCCGCTGGTGGTCCGCGAGAAGACCCACTCCGCGGCGCCGATGTCGCTGGACCAGGCGCTGTACGCGATGGAGCTGGTGGGCCACGACTTCTACCTGTTCCAGGAGAAGGACAGCGGCCTGCCGAGCGTGGTCTACCGCCGACACGGCTACCACTACGGCGTGATCCACCTGAAGGAGGACCAGGCCGCGGCGGCCGACTTCGCCGGGGCCGGGGGCGCGATCAACGGCCCCGACGAGGAGTAGCGACGGCCGCGTCCGTCGAACGGAGGAAGTGGTGACCCCGGTGGCCGTGAACGGCCGCCGGGGTCACCGGTGTTCGGGGGGGCACCCAGCCGGGCGGTTCGGCGGCGCAGGGTGATCCCAGGCCGTCCCGGGCGTGGAATGATGGGCGCGTCACGTGACCGGAGGGCGGGGGAGGAGCGGATGGGGGAGAGCCTGGGCGCGGAGGACGCCGGCTACCCGCCGCGTCGCGCGGAGCCGATCCGGGTGCTGGTGGTGGACGACCACGCGCTGTTCCGCCGCGGCCTGGAGATCGTGCTCGCCGAGGAGGAGGACATCCGGGTCATCGGCGAGGCCGGGGACGGCGCGGAGGCCGTGCTGAAGGCCGCCGACCTGCTGCCCGACATCATCCTGATGGACGTCCGGATGCCCCGGCGCAGCGGCATCGAGGCGTGCACCGCGATCAAGGACGTGGTGCCCAGCGCCAAGATCATTATGCTGACGATCAGCGACGAGGAGGCCGACCTCTACGAGGCGATCAAGGCGGGAGCGACCGGCTACCTGCTGAAGGAGATCTCCACCGACGAGGTGGCCACCGCGATCCGCGCGGTCGCCGACGGCCAGTCGCAGATCAGCCCGTCGATGGCGGCCAAGCTGCTGACCGAGTTCAAGTCGATGATCCAGCGCCGCTCCGACGACCGGGAGCTGGTGCCCGCGCCCCGGCTGACCGACCGGGAGCTGGAGGTGCTCAAGCTGGTGGCCACCGGGATGAACAACCGGGAGATCGCCAAGGAGCTGTTCATCAGTGAGAACACCGTGAAGAACCACGTGCGCAACATCCTGGAGAAGCTCCAGCTGCACTCCAGGATGGAGGCCGTGGTCTACGCGATGCGTGAAAAGATCCTCGAAATAGGCTGAGTGAACGCTGCGGGCCCCTCAGGCCAGCAGCTTCTCCAGGGCCGGCCGCAGCGCCTCGTCGTCCAGCCGCTCGACCCGGACGTCCGAGCAGCCCACCCAGGCGGCGGCCTCGCGGAGCGCCTCGGCGAGGGCCGGCACCGACCGCGGGCCGTCCAGCGAGACCTGCCGGGCCACCAGGGTGGCGCCCTCGCGGGCCGGGTCGACCCGGCCGACGAGGCGGCCGCCGGCCAGCAGCGGCATCGCGAAGTAGCCGTGCACCCGCTTGTGCTTGGGGGTGTACGCCTCCAGGCGGTGGCTCATGCCGAAGATCCGCTCGGTGCGGGGGCGGTCCCAGATCAGCGAGTCGAACGGGGACAGCAGCGCGGTGCGGTGCCGGCCGCGCGGCTCCGTCCCCAGCGCCGCCGGGTCGGCCCAGGCCGGGGCGGACCAGCCCTCCACCTCGACCGGGACCAGGCCGGAGGCGGGCAGCGCCGCGTCCACCTGGGCGCCCTTGAGGCGGTGGTAGTCCATCAGGTCGGCCCGGGTGGCCACCCCGAGCGCCGCGCCGGCCTGCGCCACCAGCCGCTCCAGGCACTCGGCGTCCGTCAGGTCCTGCTCGAACAAATCGCCGGGGACCGCCCGTTCGGCGAGGTCGTACACCCGCTTCCAGCCGCGCCGCTCGGTGACCACCACGTCGCCGAAGGCCAGCGCCCGCTCCACCGCGATCTTGGTGTCGGACCAGTCCCACCACTCGGCGGTCTTCTTCGCCCCGCCGAGGCCGGTGGAGGTCAGCGGGCCCTCGGCGCGCAGCTGGTCGATCACCTGCGCGTACACGTCCTCGTCGATCTGGTGGCCCCAGACCCGGCCCTTGGCGCGGTTGGCGCGGCGGCGGAACGCGAACAGCGGCCACTCCTCGATCGGCAGGATGCAGGCGGCGTGCGACCAGAACTCGAAGGCCGTGCCGCGCCCCCAGTACGCCTCCTCCACCGGGCGGCGGCCGACCGCGCCGAGCCGGGCGTAGGGCACCAGTTCGTGCGAGCGGGCGAGCACCGAGATGGTGTCCAACTGGACGGCGCCGAGCAGGCGCAGCACGCCGCGGGCACCCGCGCGGCGGTCGGGGGAGCCGAGCAGGCCCTGGGCGCGCAGCGCGAGCCGGCGGGCGTGGTCGGCGGAAATCCGGGCGGTCGGGGCAGGGGTCGCGGCCATGGGGCGAGGCTAGGGCAAGGCACTGACAGAGCGGCCACGCCCGAGCGCTTTGACCGTTTGCACCCTGCTTCGGCCGATGTGCCCCCAGGGGTGACACAGGAATAGCGTGCTGACGGACCTCCCGGGGGCTCGGCCTCCTCGCATACGATGACCCGTACGGTGGGGTGGACTCCCCACCGTCAGTAATCCAGAGCCGATCCAGGCAAGGAGCCCGCTCACGTGTCCGTCTTCGACAAGATCCTGCGCGCAGGCGAGGGCAAGATCCTCCGCAAGCTGCAGCGGATTGCCGCCCAGGTCAACTCGATCGAAGAGGACTTCGTCAACCTCACCGACGACGAGCTGCGCGCACTGACCGACGAGTACAAGGCCCGGCTCGCCGACGGGGAGAGCTTGGACGATCTCCTCCCCGAGGCCTTCGCGACCGTCCGGGAGGCCGCGAAGCGCGTCCTGGGCCAACGCCACTACGACGTGCAGATCATGGGCGGCGCCGCGCTGCACCACGGCCACGTCGCCGAGATGCGCACCGGCGAGGGCAAGACCCTGGTCGGCACCCTGCCGGCGTACCTGAACGCGCTGACCGGCAAGGGCGTCCACCTGATCACCGTCAACGACTACCTCGCCGAGCGCGACTCGGAGTGGATGGGCCGGGTGCACCGCTTCCTGGGCCTCGAGGTCGGCGTGATCCTGGGCAACATGACGCCCGCCGAGCGCAAGAAGCAGTACGCGATGGACATCACGTACGGCACCAACAACGAGTTCGGCTTCGACTACCTGCGCGACAACATGGCCTGGTCGCAGGACGAACTGGTGCAGCGCGGCCACAACTTCGCGATCGTCGACGAGGTCGACTCGATCCTGATCGACGAGGCCCGTACCCCGCTGATCATCTCCGGCCCGGCCGACCAGGCCACCAAGTGGTACAGCGACTTCGCCAAGCTGGTCCAGCGGCTGAAGATCGAGCGCGACTACGAGGTCGACGAGAAGAAGCGCACCGTCGGCATCCTGGAGGACGGTGTCACCCGGGTCGAGGACTACCTGGGCATCGACAACCTCTACGAGTCGGTGAACACCCCGCTGGTCGGCTTCCTGAACAACGCCATCAAGGCGAAGGAGCTGTACAAGCGGGACAAGGACTACGTCGTGATCAACGGCGAGGTCATGATCGTCGACGAGCACACCGGCCGTATCCTGGCCGGCCGCCGCTACAACGAGGGCATGCACCAGGCGATCGAGGCCAAGGAAGGCGTCGAGGTCCAGAACGAGAACCAGACGCTGGCCACCATCACCCTGCAGAACTTCTTCCGCCTGTACGACAAGCTGTCCGGCATGACCGGTACCGGCACCACCGAGGCGGCCGAGTTCCACCAGATCTACAAGCTCGGCGTGGTCCCGATCCCGACCAACAAGACCCCCAAGCGGATCGACCAGCCGGACCTGATCTACAAGTCCGAGCCGGCCAAGTTCGCCGCCGTGGTCGAGGACATCGCCGAGCGCCACGAGAAGGGCCAGCCGGTGCTGGTCGGCACCGTGTCGGTCGAGAAGTCCGAGTACCTGTCGCAGGAGCTGCGCAAGCGCGGCATCCCGCACGAGGTGCTGAACGCCAAGCACCACGAGCGCGAGGCGCAGATCGTCGCCCAGGCCGGCCGCAAGGGCGCCGTCACCGTGGCCACCAACATGGCCGGCCGCGGCACCGACATCATGCTCGGCGGCAACCCCGAGCACCTGGCCGCCGCCGAGCTCGCCCAGCGCGGCATCACTCCCGAGGACACCCCGGAGGAGTACGAGGGCGCGCTGCCGGCCGCGATGGAGAAGGCCAAGGCCGCGGTCAAGGCGGAGCAGGAGGAGGTGCAGGAGATCGGCGGCCTGTACGTCCTCGGCACCGAGCGCCACGAGTCCCGCCGGATCGACAACCAGCTGCGCGGCCGCTCCGGCCGTCAGGGCGACCCGGGCGAGTCCCGGTTCTACCTGTCGCTGGGCGACGACCTGATGCGGCTGTTCAAGGCCGGCATGGTCGAGCGCGTGCTCTCCATGGCGAACGTCCCCGAGGACGTGCCGATCGAGTCGAAGATGGTCACCCGCGCCATCGCCTCCGCGCAGACCCAGGTCGAGCAGCAGAACTTCGAGATCCGCAAGAACGTCCTCAAGTACGACGAGGTCCTCAACCGCCAGCGCGAGGTCATCTACGGCGAGCGCCGCCGCGTCCTGGAGGGCGAGGACCTGCAGGAGCAGGTCGGCCACTTCATGGACGACACCGTCGCCGCGTACGTCAACGCCGCCACCGGCGAGGGCTTCGAGGACGACTGGGACCTCGACAAGCTGTGGACGGCGCTCAAGCAGCTCTACCCGGTCTCCCTCGACCTCGACGAGCTGGAGGAGGACGCCGCGGAGAACGGCGGCCTCACCCCCGAGTACCTCACCAAGGTCATCCAGGAGGACATCGCGGCCTCCTACGGCCGGCGCGAGGACCAGCTCGGCGAGCAGATCATGCGCGAGCTGGAGCGTCGCGTCGTCCTCTCGGTGCTGGACCGCCGCTGGCGCGAGCACCTCTACGAGATGGACTACCTCCAGGAGGGCATCGCGCTGCGCGCCTACGCCCAGCGCGACCCGCTGGTCGAGTACCAGCGCGAGGGCTTCGACCTGTTCTCCGCGATGATGGAGGGCATCAAGGAGGAGTCCGTCGGCTACCTGTTCAACCTGGAGGTCCAGGTCGAGCAGCAGGTCGAGGAGGTCCCGGTTCCGGACGACGAGCAGGTGCTGCTCGACAAGCTGGAGAAGGACGCCATCCCGGCCGCCCGTCCGGAGATCCGCGCCAAGGGCCTGGAGGCCCCCGAGCGCAAGAAGCTGCACTACACCGCCCCGTCCGACGAGGTCGGCGGCGGCGTGGTCGAGGGCGACTTCGACGACGACGGCCTGGTGCCCGACGGTGACGGCCTGACCCGCGCCGAGCGCCGCAAGGCGGCCAAGGCCGCGAAGGGCCGGCGCCGCAAGGGCTGACCCGCAGCAGCGGATCGACGGGGCGTCACCTCCCTCCCGGGGGTGGCGCCCCGCCTTTTTCTTCACGGGGTCAGCGGGTCTCCACGGCGGCGCACTGCCACTGCCCGGTGCGGGTGTGCTGCTCCAGCCGGAACGCCAACATGTGGTGACGGGGCCCGAGTTCGACCCGGACGCAGGCCTCCACCGCGCCCGGCGCGGGCGCCGAGTCGTGCACGTGGCCCAGCCGCGGCTGCCAGGACCGCCCGCGCGGGCGCAGCGGGCCGCTGCGGGTGAGCGCCGCGAGCTGATGGAACCCCGGCAGCGTGGTGTGCCGCTGCAGCTGGTGCACCGGACGCACCCCGCACAGCACCTCCACCAGCCGGCGCGCGAACCGGGTCGCCAGGTCGCTGTGCCCCGTCCGGGACGGCGCGGGGCTGCGCGGCCGGGCCGGGCGCTCGCCCCCGCCGCAGGCCGCCCGCGGGCTGCGGACCGTCCGCGCCGCCTCCCCGACCGGGTGCGGATGCCGGACCGGGCGGCGGGCGGAGTGCACCGGATGGACCAGCGGACGAATACGGGGGCCGGGAGTCCGGGTGAGCTGCTCGGTCATCGGGGCCTTCTCGGGGTGGGGGAGCGGCGGGGAGTGTCCGACCTTGTTATCGGGCCCACGACGGCCGACCCAAGCGGCGTCCCGCCCGCGCGGAAGGCCCGGGAAGTCCACCCGTGCGGGTGGCGTGCGCGGCGGCGGACGGGGTCCGGCGGCCCCGGCCGGTCACCGAGTTGACGCACTGTCGGCGGCCGAGCGGCACCAAGGGGGACACCGCCCGTCCCCTGACCGGCCCAGCGCGGACCGGCGGCCGCGGGCCTGCGTATTCTTGGACCGTCGCACAGTGACCTATGAAGGGTGCCCCCATGCGCGTGTACGTGCCCACCACGTTGAACGACCTGGCGGTGGCGCACCCCGAGGGGGTCCTGGAGCAGAGCGTCGCGTACGCCGTGACTCCGGCGCTGCGCGAGTGGTACGTCAGCGACGACCTGGAGGAACTGGAGTACGCGGCGCTCAACCGCGCCGCGCTGTCCTCCGTCCGGCTGCTGGCCGCCGACCCGAAGGCGCCGCGCCGACGCGTGGTGGTCGCCGTCGAGGTCTCCGACTCCGCGGTGACGCCGTTCCCCGGGGACGAGTACCAGGACCAGGCCTCACTGGGCCGCGTGGTGCTGGCCGGCCCGATCCGGCTGGCCAAGGCCGCGTCCGTGCACGCCGACGACGCGGACCCGGACGTGGCGGCCGACGTGGCGGCCGCGGCCGAGGCGATCGTCGCCGCGGACCGGGGCGACCAGGACGCGCAGTTCACGGTGGACGGGGCGGACGACCACGAGCTGCTCTGGTTCGCGACGCAGGAGATCCCCGGTCTGATCGCCTGATCGTCGAGAGCTCACCGCAGGACCCCGTCACGGCCACCCGGCCGGGGCGGGGTCCTCGCGTTTGCCGGGGCCGTGCGGGAGGAGCGCCTTCGCCGATCGTTGCGTTTGCAAGAAGATGCGCCTGCAATTATTGTCGAAGCTCGTAAGGCGCATTCGCAATCGCTTGGAGGTCGGCACCATGCCGCTCGCGCTCCTCGCCCTGGCCATCGGGGCGTTCGGCATCGGAACCACCGAGTTCGTGATCATGGGCCTGCTGCCCGAGGTCGCCTCGGACTTCGGGGTGACGATCCCCACCGCAGGCCTGCTCGTCACGGGCTACGCGATCGGCGTGGTCGTCGGCGCACCGCTGATGACCGTGCTCGGCACCCGGATCAGTCGCAAGCGGATGCTGATGCTGCTGATGGTCCTGTTCACCGTCGGGAACCTGCTCTCGGCCGTCGCGCCGAGTTTCGGGGCGATGCTCGCCGGGCGGATCGTCGCCTCACTGGCCCACGGCGCGTTCTTCGGCATCGGGTCGGTGGTGGCGGCCGAGCTGGTCGCACCCGAGAAGAAGGCCGGGGCGATCGCCACCATGTTCACCGGCCTGACCGTGGCCAACATCGTCGGCGTCCCGCTCGGCACCTTCGTCGGCCAGAGCGTCGGCTGGCGGGCCACCTTCGCGATCGTGGCCGTGCTCGGCGTGGTCGGACTGCTGGGCATCGCCCGGCTGGTGCCGGACCTGCCCCGGCCGGAGGGCGCGCACCTGCGCCGCGAGCTGGCCGCGTTCCGCAACGTGCAGGTGGTGCTGGCGATGGCGATGACCGTCCTCGGCTTCGGCGGCGTGTTCGCCGCGATCACCTACATCGCGCCGATGATGACCCAGGTCGCGGGCTTCTCGGACGGCGCGGTGACCTGGCTGCTGGTGCTGCTCGGCGTCGGCATGTTCCTCGGCAACCTGCTGGGCGGCCGGTTCGCCGACCGCCGGCTGATGCCGATGCTGTTCACCACCCTCGGCGGGCTGGCCGTCGCGCTCGCGCTGTTCACCGTCACCGCCCACAACGAGATCACCGCCGCGGTCACCCTGCTGGTGATCGGCGCCCTCGGCTTCGCCACCGTGCCGCCGCTCCAGAAGCGGGTCCTCGACCAGGCGCACGGCGCGCCGACGCTGGCCTCGGCCGTCAACATCGGAGCGTTCAACCTGGGCAACGCGCTCGCCGCGTGGCTCGGCGGCGCCGTCATCGCGGCCGGCCTCGGCTGGACCGCACCCAACTGGGTGGGCGCGGCGCTGGCCGCCGCCGCCCTGCTGCTGGCCTTCGTCTCGGCCGCCCTGGAGCGCCGCGACGCGGTGGCCCCCGCGGCGGTCCGCGCGCCGGCCCTGAACCACTGAACCACCGTCACTCCCCGTACCGGAGAAGCACCATGAGCACCACCGCCACCACCGCCCCGCTGTCCACCGCCGACGCCGAGACCCTGGTCGCCGCCGCCCGCGCCGCCGCCGAGGCGGCCGGGGTCGCGGTCAGCGTCACCGTCCTCGACGCGGGCGGCCACCTGCTGGCCTTCCGCCGCGACGACCGGGCCGTGCTGATCTCCGGCGAGACCAGCACCCGCAAGGCGTACACCGCGCTCCAGCTGAACGCCCCGACCGCGGACCTGGTCGAGCTGGTCAAGCCGGACGGCCCGTTCCACTCGCTGCCGACCGCACTGGACCGGCCGCTGCTGTTCATCGCCGGCGGCCTCCCGGTGCACCGCGACGGCCGGCCGGTCGGCGCCATCGGCGTCGGCGGCGGCGCCCCCGAGCAGGACCACGCGTTCGCCGCCGCCGCGCTGCGGGAGCTCGCCCGATGAGCGCCCGCACCCCGCAGGAGGTGTTCGCCGAACACGGCCGGCGCCTCGCCACCGGCGACCTCGACCTGATCGCCGGGAGCTACACCGAGGACGCGGTGTTCCTGACGCCCGACGGCGTCCGCACCGGCCGCGACGGCGTCAAGCAGGTCATCGGCCGGCTGCTCGCCGAACTGCCCGACGCCGAGTGGCAGCTCACCCCGCTGTTCGCCGAGGACGTGCTGTTCCTCCGCTGGAGCGCCGCCACCGCCACCCGGCAGGTGACCGACGGAGTCGACACCTTCGTCTTCCGGGACGGCCTGATCCGCGCCCAGACCCTCAACTGCACCCTCACCGAAAAGGCTTGATTCCCATGACCGCCCCCACCGTCCCCACCGTCACCCTCAACAACGGCGTCGAGATGCCGCAGCTCGGCTTCGGCGTCTTCCAGGTCCCGGACGAGGAGACCACCGCCGCCGTCGCCACCGCCCTGGAGTCCGGCTACCGCAGCATCGACACCGCCGCGATCTACGGCAACGAGCGCGGCGTCGGCAAGGCGCTGGCCGCGTCCGGGCTGCCCCGCGAGGAGCTGTTCGTCACCACCAAGCTGTGGAACGCCGACCAGGGCTACGACGCGACGCTGCGGGCCTTCGACGCCAGCCTCGACAAGCTCGGCCTGGAGACCGTCGACCTGTACCTGATCCACTGGCCGACCCCGGCCCGCGACCTGTACCTCGACTCCTGGCGGGCCGTCGAGCGCCTCGCCGCCGGCGGCCGGATCCGCGCCGCGGGCGTCTCCAACTTCCAGCCCGCGCACCTGACCCGGCTGATCGAGAACGGCGGCCTCGTCCCCGCCGTCAACCAGGTCGAGCTGCACCCGGGCCTCCAGCAGTCCGAGCTGCGGGCGTTCCACGCCGCGCACGGCATCGCCACCGAGGCCTGGAGCCCGCTCGCCCAGGGCGCCGTCCTGAACGACCCGGCGATCACCGCGATCGCCGAGCGCACCGGCAAGTCCGCCGCCCAGGTGGTGCTGCGCTGGCACCTCCAGCTCGGCAACCTGGTGATCCCGAAGTCCGTCACCCCGGCCCGGATCCGCCAGAACCTCGACGTCTTCGACTTCACCCTCACCGACGACGAGATGGCCGCCATCGCCGCTACCGACCGCGGCCTGCGCACCGGCCCGGACCCGGACGAGTTCAACGCCGCCTGATCCGCCCCGCGGCCGGGGCCCGGAATTCCCGAACGGGGTTCCGGGCCCCGGCCGTACCCTTGGCGGGTGCGTACACACATAGTCTGGGACTGGAACGGCACCCTGCTGTCGGACATGCCGGCCGTGCTGGGGGCCAGCAACGCGGCGCTCTCGCTGGTCGGCGTCGCGCCGATGACGCTGGACGAGTACCGGGCGCAGTACGAGATCCCGATCCCGAACTTCTACCACCGGCTGCTGGGGCGGATGCCGAGCCGGGACGAGTGGCTGGAGCTGGACGACGCGTTCCACGTCAAGTACACGGAGCTGTTCCCGAGCTGCGGGCTGACGCCGGGTGCCGAGGAGCTGCTGACCGGGTGGACGGCGGGCGGGCGCAGCCAGTCGCTGCTGTCGATGTACGAGCACGAGCAGCTGGTGCCGGTGGTGGACGGCTTCGGGCTGACCAGGCACTTCGTGCGGGTGGACGGCCGGCGCGGAGCGTCCGGCGGGCGCAAGGCGGAGGAGCTGGCGGGGCACCTGGCGGCGCTGGGCGACGGCATCGACCGGCAGCGCACCGTGCTGATCGGGGACGCGGCGGACGACGCGCGGGCGGCGCTGTCGCAGGGCATCAAGTCGGTGCTGTGGACGGGCGGCTCGCACACCCGGGAGAAGCTGGTGCACGTGGGCGTGCCGGTGGTGGACTCGCTGGCGGAGGCCGTCGCGGTGGCGGAGGAGCTGGCCCGCTAGGCGTGTCACAGCGCGTCAACACGGGCGGGTGCGTTCACCCTGGGAGGGGAAGTACCCGCACCACCGTACGGAGCAGTTGAACAGCATGCCGATCGACGCGGTCACCACCGTCCCCACGCCCGTCAACGAGCCGCCGCTGGCGTACGCGCCGGGCAGCCCCGAGCGGGCCCGGCTGCTGCGGCGGGCGGACGACCTGGCGGGGCAGCACACCGCGCTGCCGATGACCGTCGGCGGCGAGCAGCGGCTCGGCGGCGGGGAGCGGATCGAGGTGGTGCAGCCGCACCACCACGCCGCGAAGCTCGGCGTGATGGGCAACGCGACCGCCGCCGACGTGCGGGACGCGGTGGACGCGGCGCTGGCGACGGGACCGGAGTGGCGGGGGCTGTCGTTCGACGACCGGGCGGCGGTGTTCCTGCGGGCCGCCGACCTGCTGGCCGGGCCGTGGCGCGGGACGCTGGTCGCCGCCACCGTGCTGGGGCAGTCGAAGACCGTGCAGCAGGCCGAGCTCGACATCTGCGAACTGGTCGACTTCTGGCGGTTCAACGTGCACTTCGCCCGGCAGATCCTGGCCGAGCAGCCGATCTCCGCGCCGGGGGTGTGGAACCGCGCCGACCACCGCCCGCTGGAGGGCTTCGTCTGCGCGATCACCCCGTTCAACTTCACCGCGGTGGCCGGCAACCTGCCGACCGCGCCCGCGCTGATGGGCAACACCGTGGTGTGGAAGCCCGCGCCGACCCAGACGCTGGCCGCGCACTTCCTGATGCGGCTGCTGGAGGCGGCCGGCCTGCCGCCCGGTGTGGTCAACCTGGTCACCGGCGACGGGCAGGCGGTGACCGAGGTGGCGCTGCGGGACCCGGCGCTGGCCGGGCTGCACTTCACCGGCTCCACCGCCACCTTCCAGCACCTGTGGCAGGAGATCGGCCGGAACATCGGCCGCTACCGCGGCTACCCGCGGATCGTCGGCGAGACCGGCGGCAAGGACTTCCTGATCGCCCACCCCTCGGCCGACCCGGCGGTGCTGCGCACCGCGATGCTGCGCGGCGCGTTCGAGTACCAGGGCCAGAAGTGCTCGGCGCTGTCCCGGGCGTACCTGCCGCGCAGCCTGTGGCGGCGGATCAAGGACGACTTCCTCGGCGAGGTGGACGCGCTGACCGTCGGCGACGTCACCGACCTGAGCAACTTCATGGGCGCGCTGATCGACGCCCGCGCCTTCGCCCGCAACCGGGACGCCCTCGCCCGGGCCACGGCCGACCCGCAGGTGCAGCTGCTGGCGGGCGGCCAGCTGGACGACGCCATCGGGTGGTTCGTCCGGCCCACCGTGCTGCTCGGCGGCGACCGGCGCGGCGAGATCTTCTCCACCGAGTACTTCGGGCCGATCCTGGCCGTCCAGGTGTACGAGGACACCCGCTGGGAGGACGCGCTGGACCGGGTCGACGAGGCCGCCCCGTACGGGCTGACCGGCGCGGTGATCGCGCAGGACCGGCGGGCCATCGCGCGGGCCGTGGACCGGCTGCGGTTCACCGCCGGAAATCTGTACGTCAACGACAAGCCGACCGGAGCGGTGGTCGGGCAGCAGCCGTTCGGCGGCGGCCGGGCCTCCGGCACCAACGACAAGGCGGGCGCGGCGCAGAACCTGCTGCGCTGGACGTCCACCAGGTCGATCAAGGAGACGTTCACCCCGCCGACCGACTACGTCCACCCGTACATGGAGTGGTCACCCGAGTGACGTACACGGTGCTCGGAGGGCTTTGGACAACGTGTCCAGGAAGGAACGATCTTCCTGCAGGTTTGCGCCTTCGTGTCCCCTGACACCCTGGTTGCGCCACGTTAGGCTGGCTGGCGTCGCCGGTTTCGGTCACGCAGGCCAAACGACTTGTCGTACCCGGGCGGAACGCGACTCATGCGTGCCATGAGTGCTTTTCCGTCCAGTGCGTGCGGGAGGATTGCGGACGGGGCCCGGCGGTGCACCCACCAGTCATCACCGAGTCACGCAACGGCGCGCGACAGGAGCCAAACAGCCATGCAGACCAAGCTGGACGCAGCCAAGGCCGAACTGCTCAAGAAGGCAGCAGCAGCCGCTGAGAACAGCCAGGTGGGGGGAGCGGCGCCCGGGGAGGGGCTGAGCAACGGCGCTCTGGCCGCCTACCTGCACCACTACTACCTCCACACGGCCCCCGAGGACCTGATCAGCCGGGACCCGGTGGACGTCTACGGTGCCGCCGCCTCCCACTACCGGCTGGGCCTCAAGCGGCCCCAGGGCACCGCCGAGGTCCGGGTCTCCACCCCGACCGTGGAGGAGAACGGCTGGTCCTGCGGCCACACCGTGGTCGAGGTCGTCACCGACGACATGCCGTTCCTGGTCGACTCGGTCACCAACGAGCTGACCCGCCTGAACCGCGCCATCCACCTGGTCGTGCACCCGCAGCTGGCGGTCCGCCGCGACCTCACCGGCAAGCTGCTGGAGATCCTCGACATCGACGCGTGCAACCGCGCGCGGGCCGCCGGCGCCGAGTGGCCCGCGGACGCCGTCGTCGAGTCCTGGATGCACATCGAGATCGACCGCGAGACCGCCCGCGAGGACCTGCGCGACATCGAGTCGGGCCTGCGCCGCGTGCTGGGCGACGTCCGCGAGGTCGTCGAGGACTGGTCGAAGATGCGCGACTCCGCGCTCCGACTGGCCGACGAGCTCGCCGAGCAGCCCCCCGCGCACCTGCCCGAGCAGGAGGTCGGCGAGGCCTGGGAGCTGATGCGCTGGCTGGCCGACGACCACTTCACCTTCCTCGGCTACCGCGAGTACGACCTGGTCGAGCACGAGGGCGAGGAGGTGCTCAAGGCGGTCGCCGGCACCGGCCTGGGCATCCTGCGCGCCGACCCGCTCAGCCACGACACCGACCACCACCCGGTCTCCGAGGCCTTCGGCCGGCTCTCCGCCCCGGTGCGCGCCAAGGCGCACGAGAAGAAGCTGCTGATCCTCACCAAGGCCAACAGCCGCGCCACCGTGCACCGCCCCGCGTACCTCGACTACGTCGGCGTGAAGAAGTTCAACGCGGCCGGCGAGCCGATCGGCGAGCGCCGCTTCCTCGGCCTGTTCTCCTCCGCCGCCTACACCGAGTCGGTCACCCGGATCCCGGTGGTGCGCCGCAAGGTGCAGGAGGTCATGGAGGGCGCCGGCTTCTCCGGCGAGAGCCACGACGGCCGCGACCTGCTCCAGATCATGGAGACCTTCCCGCGCGACGAGATGTTCCAGACCGCCGTCGCCGAGCTGCAGTCCGTCGCCACCAGCGTGCTGTACCTGCAGGAGCGCCGCCGGCTGCGGCTGTTCCTCCGCCAGGACGAGTACGGCCGCTACTTCTCGGCGTACGTGTACCTGCCGCGCGACCGCTACACCACCCGCATCCGGCTCGCCCTGATGAGCATCCTCAAGGAGGAGCTGGACGGCGACACCATCGACTACACGGTGTACGCCACCGAGTCGGTGCTGACCCGCCTGCACTTCGTGGTCCGGGTCGCCCCCGGCACCGAGCTGCCGCAGCTGACCGACGCCGACATCGAGCGGATCGAGAACCGGCTCGCCGAGGCCGCCCGGTTCTGGATGGACGGCTTCAACGACCAGCTGCAGACCGAGTTCGGCGAGGAGAAGGCCGCCGAGCTGGGCCACAAGTACGCCACCGCCTTCCCCGACGGCTACCGCGCCGACTACTCGCCGCGCACCGCCGTCGCCGACCTCAAGCAGATCGAGTCGCTCACCGGCGAGGGCGACTTCCGCCTGAACCTGTACCAGCCGGTCGGCGCGGGCGACGACGAGCGCCGCTTCAAGATCTACCGGGTGGGCGGCCCGATCTCGCTCACCGAGGTCCTGCCGGTCCTGCAACGACTGGGCGTCGAGGTGCTCGACGAGCACCCGTACGCGCTGCGCCGCACCGACGGCACCACCGCGTGGGTGGTCGACTTCGGCCTGCGGCTGCGCGAGGGCACCGACCTCACCGACGAGGACCGCGAGCGCTTCCAGGACACCTTCTCGGCGGCCTGGCGCGGCCAGGCCGAGAACGACGGCTTCAACGAGCTGGTCCTCACCGCCAAGCTGACCTGGCGTCAGGCCGTAGTGCTGCGCGCGTACGCCAAGTACCTGCGGCAGGCGGGCTCCACGTTCTCCCAGGACTACATGGAGGACGCGCTCAACAACAACACCCACACCACCCGGCTGCTGGTCAACCTGTTCGAGGCCCGGCTGTCGCCGAGCCACCGCTCCGGCGGCGACGAGCTGACCGACGCCATCCTGGAAGAGCTGGCCGGCGCCCTCGACGAGGTCGTGTCGCTGGACGAGGACCGCATCCTGCGCTCCTTCCTGCACCTGATCAAGGCCACCCTGCGGACCAACTTCTTCCAGCACGACGCCGAGGGCGACTGGCACTCGTACGTGTCGATGAAGTTCGACCCCAAGGCCATCCCGGACCTGCCCGCGCCGCGCCCCGCCTTCGAGATCTGGGTGTACTCGCCCCGGGTCGAGGGCGTCCACCTGCGCTTCGGCAAGGTCGCCCGCGGCGGTCTGCGCTGGTCCGACCGGCGTGAGGACTTCCGCACCGAGATCCTCGGCCTGGTCAAGGCCCAGATGGTCAAGAACACCGTCATCGTGCCGGTCGGCGCCAAGGGCGGCTTCGTCGCCAAGCAGCTGCCGGACCCGGCGGTCGACCGCGACGCGTGGCTCGCCGAGGGCATCGCCTCGTACAAGACCTTCATCTCGGCGCTGCTCGACATCACCGACAACCTGGTCGCGGGCGAAGTCGTGCACCCGGTCGACGTGGTCCGCCACGACGAGGACGACACCTACCTGGTGGTCGCCGCCGACAAGGGCACCGCAACGTTCTCCGACATCGCCAACGGCGTGGCCGAGTCGTACGGCTTCTGGCTGGGCGACGCGTTCGCCTCCGGCGGCTCGGCCGGCTACGACCACAAGGGCATGGGCATCACCGCCCGCGGCGCCTGGGAGTCCGTCAAGCGCAACTTCCGCGAGCTCGGCGTCGACACCCAGTCCGAGGACTTCACCGTCATCGGCATCGGCGACATGTCCGGCGACGTGTTCGGCAACGGCATGCTGCTGTCCGAGCACATCCGCCTGGTCGCCGCGTTCGACCACCGGCACATCTTCCTCGACCCGAACCCGGACGCGGCCGCCTCGCACGCCGAGCGCCGCCGCCTGTTCGACCTGCCGCGCAGCTCCTGGGACGACTACGACAAGTCGCTGATCTCGGCCGGCGGCGGCGTCTTCCCGCGCTCCGCCAAGTCGATCGCGCTGTCCGCCCAGGTCCGCGAGCGGCTCGGCATCGAGGCCGCCAAGCTCACCCCCGCCGAGCTGATGAAGGCCATCCTGCAGGCCCCCGTGGACCTGTTCTGGAACGGCGGCATCGGCACCTACGTCAAGGCCTCCACCGAGACCAACGCGGAGGTCGGCGACAAGGCCAACGACTCGATCCGGGTCAATGGCAGCGACATCCGCGCCCGGGTGGTCGGCGAGGGCGGCAACCTCGGCTGCACCCAGCTCGGCCGGATCGAGTACGCCTCGCAGGGCGGCCCGCAGTCCAGCGGCGGCTGGATCAACACCGACGCCATCGACAACTCGGCCGGCGTGGACACCTCGGACCACGAGGTGAACATCAAGATCCTGCTCAACCAGGTGGTCGCCGACGGCGACATGACGGTCAAGCAGCGCAACACCCTGCTCGCCGAGATGACCGACGAGGTCGGCCGCCTGGTGCTGCGCAACAACTACGCGCAGAACGTGGTGCTGGCCAACGCCGTCGCGCAGGCCGCCAGCATGGTCAACGTGCACTCGCGCATGATCAACCGGCTGGAGTCCAACGGCCAGCTCGACCGGGCGCTGGAGTTCCTGCCCACCGAGAAGCAGATCCGGGAGCGCCAGCAGGCCGGCCGCGGGCTGTCCCAGCCCGAGCTGTCGGTGCTGCTCGCCTACACCAAGATCACCCTGGCGGACGAACTCCTCGCCACCGACCTGCCCGACGACCCGTACTTCCGGGACGTGCTGCACCAGTACTTCCCGTCCGCGCTGCGGGCCCGGTTCGCCGAGCAGATCGACAACCACCCGCTGCGCCGCGAGATCGTCACCACCCTGATCGTCAACGACACGATCAACCGAGGTGGCTGCACCTTCGCGTTCCGGCTCCGCGAGGAGACCGGCGCGACGATGGAGGAGATCGCCCGCACCCACGCCGCAGCCCGCGCGGTGTTCGGCCTGGAGCAGCTCTGGGACCGGGTCGAGGGCCTCGACAACCAGGTCGGCGCCAAGATCCAGACCACCATGCGGCTGCACGCCCGCCGCCTGGTCGAGCGCGCCACCCGCTGGATGCTGGGCAACCGCCGCCAGCCGCTCGACATCGCCGGCACCATCGAGTTCTTCCACGACCGGGTCAACCAGGTCTGGGACTCGCTGCCCAAGCCGCTGCGCGGCGAGGACCTCGCCTGGTACGAGTCGGTGTACCAGAAGCTGTCCTCGGCCGGCGTCCCCGACGAGCTGGCCGGCCGGATGGCCGGGCTGTCCTCCGCGTTCCCGACGCTGGACATCGTCGGTGTCGCGGACCGCTCGGACGCCGACGTGATGGACGTCGCCGAGCTGTACTACGACCTCGGCGACCGCCTGGAGATCAGCCACCTGCTCGACCGGATCATCGAACTGCCGCGCACCGACCGGTGGTCCTCGATGGCCCGCGCCGCGATCCGCGAGGACCTGTACGCCGCGCACGCCGCGCTCACCGCGGACGTGCTGGCCGTCCGCCCCGCCGGGGCCAGCCCCGAGGAGCGCTACACCGAGTGGGCCGAGCTCAACGGCAACCTGCTCGGCCGGGCCCGCACCACCCTCGACGACATAAGGGGTTCGGACAACTACGAGCTGTCCAGCCTCTCGGTCGCCATGCGGGTCATCCGCACCCTGCTGCGCGCCGATCGCTGACCGCACCGAAGGGGCCCCGGGCACTGCGCCCGGGGCCCCTTTGGGCATTTTTGGCACAGGGCGTTTCCGGCACAATGGCGGGCATGACCGATCCCGTGTTCGACCGGCTCGCGGAACTCCTCGGCGAGCCCGACGGGCAGGCCCCGCAGGCGAGTTGGGACGCCTCCGAGGCCATGCTCGGGGTCCGGCTGCCGACCGGCTACAAGACCTTCGTGGACCGCTGGGGCCCCGGCACCCTGGACGGCTTCCTGAGCGTGCTCGGGCCGCTCGACGGCACGGAGGACGAGGCCCGCGAGCTGTGGGGCCTCTGGTACGGCTGGAAGCCCGGCCAGCAGCGCAACCTGGACTTCGACCCGTTCCCGTACCACCCCGAACCCGGTGGGCTGATCGGCTGGGGCGCCGACAAGTACGGCGGCGCCTGGTTCTTCCTCGCCCAGGGCCCCGACCCGGACCGCTGGCCGATCGCCGTGGTCAGCGACACCGGCCAGTGGTACGCCACCCGCGGCACCTTCCCCGAGTTCCTGCTGCGCTGCCTGGAACGCGAGAACTACCCGCTGTTCCTCGACCTCACCTGGCCGCGCCCGCAGCCCCACTACCGGCCGTACCGGGCAGACTGAGCACCGCCGTCAGCCCCCCGTCCGGGTTGCCCGCCAGTCGCAGCCGCCCGCCGTGCGCCTCCGTCACCGCCGCGACGATCGCCAGCCCCAGGCCGTGCCCGCGCCGCACCGGACCACGCTGCGCCGTCCGGCCGCCACCGCGCAGGAACGGCTCGGTGAGCGTGGCGACCAGCGGACCCTCCAGCACCGGGCCGGAGTTGCGCACCGTCAGCCGCACCCGGCCCGGGTGCTCCGGGTCCGGCCCGGTGGTCAGCTCCACCCGGCCGCCGGCCGGTAGATTGTGCCGGACGGCGTTCTGCAGCAGGTTCACCGCCGCCTGCCGCAGCAGCACCTCGTTGCCGACGGCCGGGGCGGCGGACAGCTCCGCGTCGACGGCGACACCCAGCTCGGCGGCCTCGGCGGCCACCGCCGCCAGCGCCTCGCGGACCGGCGCGGACAACTCCAGCGGCGCCGAATCCGGCGCGCCGTGCGAGAGTTCGGCGAGCTGCAGCAGCGCCTCGGTGACCTCGATGCCGCGCCGGTTGGTGTCCAGCAGCCGCTCCACCAGCCGCGGCCAGTTCTGCCCCGCCGGGTCGGCCGCCGCCACCTGCAGCATCGTCCGGTTGATCGCCAACGGCGTGCGCAGCTCGTGCGAGGCGTTCGCCGCGAAACGCTGCTGCGCCTCGAACGAGCGCTCCAACCGGGCCAGCATCTCGTCGAAGGCGTCCGCGAGCTCGGTGAACTCGTCCCTCGGCCCCGCCAGTGCGATCCGGTGCCCCAGATCCCCGCCGGACGCCCGCCGGGCCGCCGCCGTCACCTCCTGCAACGGCCGCAGCACCCGCCCCGCCACCAGCCAGCCGCCCGCCATCCCCACCACCGTCAGCAGCGCCAGCGCGTACCCCGAGGCGGTCAGCAGCGAGTTCAGGATCTCCTGCCGCGACGGGGCGTCCGAGCGGTAGCGCGGATTCGCCGACGTCAACGGGTAGTTGGGGACGTACTTCATGCCGACGTACACCACGCCCAGACACAGCACGCCGGTGGTCACGGTGAACAGCGTGTAGCTCAAGGTCAGCCGCAGCCGGGCGGTCAACCGGCGCGGGCGGCTCACACCGCGTCCAGGCGGTAGCCGACACCCGGCACGGTGTGGATCACCCACGGCTCACCGAGACGCTTGCGCAGACCCGAGATGGTGATCCGCACCGCGTTCGTGAACGGGTCCGCGTGCTCGTCCCAGGCCCGCTCCAGCAGGTCCTCCGCGCTCACCACCCCGCCGCGCGCCGCCATCAGCACCTCCAGCACCGCGAACTGCTTGCGCGCCAGCGCGACGTACCTCCCGTCCCGGAACACCTCGCGCCGGAACGGATCCACCCGCAGCCCCGCGAACTCCAGCACCGGCGGCGCGGACTGCTCCGGCCGACGGGCCAACGACCGTAGCCGCACCACCAGTTCGGCCAGATCGAACGGCTTGGTCAGGTAGTCGTCCGCCCCCAGCTCGAACCCCGCCACCTTCTGGTCCAACCGCGCCGCCGCCGTCAGCATCAGCACCCGGCAGCCCAGCCCCGCGGCGACGATCCGCCGGCACACCTCGTCCCCCGACATCCCCGGCAGGTCCCGGTCCAGCACCACCACGTCGTACCGGTGCACCCCCAGCCGTTCCCACGCCGCCTCCCCGTCCCCCGCGACGTCGCAGGCGATCGCCGCCAAGCGCAACCCCGCCTGCACCGCCTCGGCGAGGTACTCCTCGTCCTCCACCACCAGCACCCGCACGCGACAGCTCCACTTCTCGACGATCGGACATCCATTGAACCCGACGCCGCGTCTCGAAAACGTATGCGGAAACGCAGACGCCCTCGCAACACCGCCCGCCCTGCAATGGAGCCCGGAAACGAGCGCACGGAGCAGGAGACGGATATGCGGAAGACCACACGGCGGACGATCACCGCAGTCGGGGCGGTGGCGGTGCTCGGAGCGGTGGCGGCGTTCGCCGTGGGGGGACCGGGGCAGGTGCGGGCCGCCGACGGCGAGCTGGCCACCGGTGTCTCGGCCAGCCCGTTCGACGACGGTTCGGCAGCGGTGAGCAGGCTCGATCCGGCGCTGCTGGCCGCGTTGCGGGCGGCGGCCACGGACGCGAAGGCGCAGGGGATCGAGCTGCGGGTCACCTCGGGGTGGCGCAGCCGGAGCTATCAGCAGCGGCTGCTGGACGCCGCGGTGCAGAAGCACGGCAGCCTGGAGCTGGCACGGCGGTTCGTGAACACGCCGGAGAAGTCCTCGCACGTGTCGGGCAAGGCGGTGGACGTCGGGCCGACCGACGCCGACGACTGGCTGAACCGGAAGGGCGCCAGGTACGGGCTGTGCCAGGTGTACGCCAACGAGATGTGGCACTTCGAACTGCTGACGACGCCGGGCGGCCGTTGCCCGGCGCAGCTTCCGGACGCCGCCGGCTGAGCGGCGCCGTCCGGAAGCCCGGAGCGGTCAGCTCTCGGTGGCGCGGCGCAGGGCGGAGGCGAGCAGGGCGAGGTCGGTGGGGCCGTTGCCGAGTTCGCGGACGGGGCGGGGGGACGGGGCGGCGCCGTGGTCCTCCAGGCGCTGGGCGACGACGGTGGGCCGGAGCGTCGCGGTGCGCGGGATGCGGCCGCTGACCCGGGCGCCCTGGAAGGCGGTGACGGCGCCGTCGGGGCGGCGCAGGTAGCCGCGGCCGGGGGTGGTGCCGGGGAGGGCGGCGGCGTCGGGCAGGTCGATCAGGAGGTCGGAGTCGCCGGGCCGGTCGGTGCGCAGGGCGATCCGCAGCTGTGCGGCGTCGTCGAGTTCGGTGCCGACGGTGGTCTCGGGCGAGCCGGTCGCGGCGACCACGTGCACGCCGAGGCGGGCGCCGCGGGTGGCGGCGGCGGCCAGGGCGCGGGCGAGCGGCCGGCCGCCGGGGGAGGCGGGGCCGAGCAGTGCGTCGAGGTCGTCGACGACGACGACCAGGCGGGCGGGGGCGGTGTCGGCGGCCGGGGCGTCGGGGGAGCGGCGGGGTTCGACCACGCGGCGGCGGTCGCCGGGGTCGTCGGCGGGGCCGCCGACCAGTGCGGGGGTCTTGTCGAAGATCCGCCGGGTGTGCCACTCGGTGAAGCTGAGCCCGTCGAACAGGGCTTCGCGGTGGGCGAGCTCGTCGAGCAGGCGTTCGGCGGCGAGGAGGGCGCCGCGCGGGTCCTCGGCGGCGTTGACGTGGTCGGTGACGTGCGGCAGGTCGGTGCAGCCGGCCAGGCCGCCGTCCTCGGCGCGGTCGCCGTCGATCATCAGCAGCGACAGCCGGCCGGGGCGTTCGGAGACGGCGAGCGAGGCGGCCAGGCTGCGCAGCAGTTCGGACTTGCCGGAGCCGGGGCCGCCGCCGATCAGCAGGTGGTCGCCGTCCTCGGCGAGGTCGACGGCGCAGGTCTCCTCGCCGGCCGGGCCGCGGGCGGTGCCGAGCAGGGCGGCGGCGGCGCCCGCGCCGGCGGGCAGCGCGTTCCAGTTCTCGGCGAGCCGGGCGGGGGAGAGCGATTCGGAGCGCAGCAGATCGAGCAGGCGCAGCGCCTCGGGAAGCGGTCCGCGGGCGGCCTCGGTGTCGGTGGCGGCCTCGCGCAGCGGGGCGAGGGTGCGGGCGAGGCGCTCGGCCCAGGCGGGGGAGACCGCGTCGAGGGCGATGTCGGTGAGGCGTTCGCGGGCGCCGCCGGCCGGACGGTCGAGGGTGAGGCGGGTGGCGACCTCGCCGGTGATCAGGCCGAACGCGCCGAGCCCGGTGGGGAGGTCCTCGGGGGCTTCGGCGAGGCAGAGGACGAACACGCCGGCCGCGGGGCCCTGCCGGAGCAGCAGGCCGAGGGCGCGCCGACCGGCCTCGGTGCCGGGGTCGCCGTCGATCAGGACGACGGTGGCGGGCACGGCGGCGGTGGCGGAGGCGAGTTCGGTGAGCCGGGCCTCGGCCTGGTCGGGGCCGAGGCCGTACAGCAGTCGGCAGGCCTGGTTGTGGGCGGGCCGCAGGTGGGGCAGCCACTGGGCCCAGGCCCAGTCCTCGGCGTGCTGCTCGGGGGCGATCACCACCAGGGCGAGGCCGCTGGGCGGGTGCAGCGCGGCGAGTTGGGCGAGCGCGGCGCGGGCCAGGCCGGTGAGGCGGTGGCGCGGGCCGGCCAGGCCGAGGCTGCCGGCGGTCTGCAGGTCGACGGTGGCGGGGACGGCGGGCAGCAGGGTGCCGGGGGCGGTGCCGGGGCCGCCGGGGAGGTCGGCGGTGCCGAGGCGCAGGGTGAGCGCGTCGGGGTGGTCGGGGCCGCGTTCCCACAGCCGGGGGCCGGCGCCGAGGGCGGCGAGCAGCAGGGCGGCCGGGTCGGGCCAGCGTTCGCGCTGGTTGGCGGCCTGCCTCAGGCGGGCGGTGGCGTGCTGCCGGTCGGTGTCGACGGCGGGCGGCTCGGGGCGGGTGCGGCGCAGCCAGCGGCCGCGGCGCTCGCCGGTCTCGGCGACGGGTTCGGCGGCGGGTGCGGGGCCGGCCGGGCGGGCGGGCGCAGTGCGGGCGGTGGGGCGGGGGGCGAGCCGGAGCCGGCCCTCGCCGTCGGGGGTGGCGGTGCGGGCCGCTATGTCGGCGGGGTGGGCGAGCTGGAGGGTGGACTCGCCGATCCGCAGCAGTGCGCCGGGCGCGAGTTCGGCGCTCTCCTCGCGCAGGTAGCGCTCGTCCAGCAGGGTGCCGTTGGTGGAGCCGAGGTCCTGGACGGTGGCGTGGCCGTCGGCGCTCAGGTGCAGGGCGAGGTGCAGCCGGGACACGTCGGGGTCGTCGAGCGGCACGTCGGCCTCGGTGGAGCGGCCGATCCGGATGCGTTCGCCGTGCAGGCGGTGGACGCCGCCGGCGTCGGGGCCGCCGACGACGCGCAGTTCGGCGGCGGGCCGGCCGGCGGTGTCCTCGGTGTCCGGGTCGGGTTCGCCGAGGGCGAGGACGGCGCCGTCGACCAGCGGGGGGTGGCCGAGCGGGAGCTGCTCGTCCAGCCGTTCCTCACCGGCGTACAGGTGGACGTGGGTGGCGGAGCGCGGGCCGCGGACGCCGACCGCTCCGGCCAGCGCGGTGGCGACGGCGCCGAGCGTGGTGCCGGCCGGTGCGGTGACCAGGACGTCGGCAGAGCTCCCGGGGCCGGTCGGGCCGCTGCGCGGTCGAAGGACGGTGAGCCGGATCTGCATCACGCCCGGGGTCCCTTCTGCACACGTGTGGTGCCTGCCATCCTGCCACTCGGGACGGACAGTCCGCGCACGGTACCGGATTTGACGATCTTGCGATCATCGACATGGTGAATCCGACGCCGAGTCAGGTCAAGGATGCCCGGACACCCCAGGTGGCCGACAGTGCGCGTCCGACCTCGGCAACACCTCGGAAACCCGCGCGGGCACCGTTAGAGTTGCCGAAAAACCGGGAGCCCTCGCGCGCGGGCGGTTCACCGGAGGCCCCGGCGCCGTTCACGGGAACGGGGGAGTGCCGGAACGCGGCCCCGCAGCGGGCGCGGGGTGACCGAACGGAGTGCACAGGTGCGGCCTGTCGGAAGCAAGTACTTGCTCGAGGAGAGCCTCGGACGCGGAGCGACCGGCACGGTCTGGCGCGGCCGGGTGCGCGAGGACGTCGCCGTGCCGGGCCTGCAGCCCGGCCAGGCGGTCGCGGTGAAGGTGCTGCGCGAGGAGCTCGCCGCCGACCCGGACGTGGTGATGCGCTTCCTGCGCGAGCGCTCCGTCCTGCTGCGGCTGACCCACCCCAACATCGTGCGCACCCGCGACCTGGTGGTCGAGGGCGAGCTGCTCGCCCTGGTGATGGACCTGATCGACGGCCCCGACCTGTTCCGCTACCTGCGCGAGTCCGGCCCGCTGTCGCCGATCGCCAGCGCGCTGCTGATGGCGCAGATCGCCGACGCGCTGGCCGCCAGCCACGCCGACGGCGTGGTGCACCGGGACCTGAAGCCCGCCAACGTGCTGCTGGCCACCCTGGCCGTGGACGGGGGCGAGCAGATGTACCCGATGCTCACCGACTTCGGCATCGCCCGCCTCGCCGACTCCCCGGGCATCACCCGCACCCACGAGTTCGTCGGCACCCCCGTGTACGTCGCCCCGGAGTCCGCCGACGGCCGCCCGCAGACCGCCGCGGTGGACGTCTACGGCGCCGGCATCATGCTGTACGAACTGGTCACCGGCCGCCCGCCGTTCCAGGGCGACAACCCGCTGGCGATCCTGCAGGCCCACCTCGCGCAGGAGCCGCAGCGGCCGCGCACCATGCCCGAGCCGCTGTGGACGGTGGTCGAGCGCTGCCTGCGCAAGGACCCGGCCGAGCGGCCCACCGCCGTCTCGCTGGCCGAGGCGCTGCGGGTGGTGGCGGCCGGCATCGGCGTGCACTCCTCCCCGGCCGCCGTGGACGCCGCCCTCTCGGTCGGCGCGCTGCTGGTGCCCGACCCGGCGCCGGCCCCGCCGGCGCCCGCCCACGAGCCCGCGCTCGGCGGCAACGGGTACGACCCGGCGGCCGCCACCCAGGTCATGACGCACCGTCAGGCCGTCCCGGGCGCCGAGGACCGCACCCAGCTGATGAGCCCGCAGCCGCCCGCGCCGCCCGCCGACCGGACCGCGGTGATGCCCTCGGTGCCGCCGGCGCCGCCCGAGCAGCAGCCGGACGGGCCGCACCCGTGGCAGACCCAGATGCAGGCCGCCCGGGACCGCAACGAGCAGACCCGGATCGGCTACTTCGAGCCGGAGGACCTGGCCGACCCGCAGGTCGCGCCCCGCCCGTACCAGGCCGGCCAGTACCCGCCGCCCGGGCAGCGCCCGCCGGTCGCCCCGCCGCCGTACCAGGCCCCGCACCCGCAGCAGCCCGGCGGCGGCCGGTACGCCCCGCAGCAGGGCCCGTACCAGCCGCAGCCCGGCCGGCACCCGCAGCAGGGCGGTCAGTACCCGCCGCAGGGCGGCGGCCAGCAGGGCGGCCAGTACCCGCAGGGCCGCGGCGGGCGTCCGCCGGTCGCGCCGCCGCCGTACCAGGCGCAGCAGCAGCCCGCCGGCCCGCCGCCCGGCTACGACGGCCGGCCGCAGGGCCACGGGGCCCCGCAGCGCCGGGCCGAGCCGGCCCCGCCGCGTCGCCAGGAGCCGCCGTACCGGGAGCCGGAGCCGCCCCGCGAGCGGGAGCGCGAGCCGCGCCGGCGCAGCCGCAACCGGATGTGGATCCCGGGCCTGGGCTGCGCGAAGGGCTGCCTGCTGGTGCTGGTGGTGCTGGCGCTCGGCTGCCTGGCGCTGTGGAACTTCACGCCGCTGCCGCACTACTGGGACAACGTGGTGGGCTGGTTCGACTCGGCGAGGGACTGGGTCGGCAGCCATACCGGCAACTAGGATTGACGCTTTGTCGACAATGCCGCGAAATTCCACCGGATCGGAACCTCTCCGGGGGCCCTCCACGGCCCCCGGAAGCCGCTCGGGCGCGTAGGTTGTTCGTCGAGCACCGACCTCACGAGCCCACGGAGCAGCATTGGCACGCAAGATCGGCAGCCGGTACACGGTCCACCAGGTGATCGGCCGCGGCTCGGCCGGCACGGTGTGGCTCGGCGAGGGCCCGGACGGGCCGGTGGCGGTGAAGCTGCTGCGCGAGGACCTGGCCGCCGACCAGGTCCTGGTCGGCCGCTTCGTCCAGGAGCGCACCGCCCTGACCTGCCTCGACCACCCGCGGGTGGTCGGGGTGCACGACATGGTGGTGGACGGCAGCGACCTCGCCCTGGTGATGGACCTGGTGCAGGGCACCGACCTGCGCACCCGGCTGGAGCACGACGGCGTGCTCGCCCCGCTGGTCGCCGCCTCGGTGATCGCCGACGTCGCCGACGGCCTGGCCGCCGCGCACGCCGCCGGCATCGTGCACCGCGACGTCAAGCCGGAGAACGTGCTGCTCGACCTGGCCGCCCCGCCCGGACCCGGCGGCGCCCCGCGGGCCAAGCTCACCGACTTCGGCATCGCCCGCCTGGTCGACGCCCCCCGCCGCACCCGGGCCACCCGGATCATCGGCACCCCCGACTACCTCGCCCCCGAGATCATCGAGGGCCTGGAGCCGCGGGCCGCCGTCGACATCTACGCCCTCGCCACCGTGCTGTACGAGCTGCTCACCGGCACCACCCCGTTCGGCGGCGGCCACACCGGCGCGGTGCTGCGCCGGCACGTCACCGAGAACGTCCCCCCGGTCGAGGGGATGCCGGACGGCCTGTGGCGGATCATCTCCGAATGCCTGGCCAAGGCCCCCGCCTCCCGGCTGCGCGCCTCCGAGCTGGCCTCCCGGCTGCGCCTGCTGCTGCCCGAGCTGGCCGGCGTCGGCCCGCTCGCGGTGCCCGCCCAGCGCACCGCCACCGAGGAGGCGCCCACCCCCGGCGAGGCCGTCTACGCCGAGGCGGACGCCGGCCGCGGCACCCACCGCCGCCGGCGCGGCCCCGCCGTCCCGCTGGTGCCCGGGCCCACCCCCGACTCCACCCGGGACACCCACACCAGCCTGCGCCGCCCGTCGGCCGGGGAGCTCGCCTCCTACGCGGAGGAGTCCCGCGCCCAGCGCACCCAGCCCGCGCCCGGCACCCACCGGCGCACCCGGGCGCAGCAGATCCGCCGCCGCCGCACGCTGGCCGTGCTGATCGCCGTGATCCTGCTGCTCGCGGGGGCCGCCGCCGCCTGGACGGCGTTCGCCGCCGAGCCCCCCGCGCACGCCGCGGGCGCCCTGTCCGGCACCTGGCACCCCCGGTTGTAGCCGAGCCCCCCCGGCGAACCATTACCCTTGTGGGCGTGGCAGCCGTCGATCCTTCCGAAGAGCTCAAGAACCTCGATTCGACCATGGCGTCGATCGAGGCCGTCCTCGACCTGGACAAGATCCGGGCCGACATCGCGACCCTGGAGGAGGAGGCAGCCGCCCCCAGCCTGTGGGACGACGTCGCAAACGCGCAGAAGATCACCAGTCGGCTCTCCTTCCTGCAGGGCGAACTGCGCAAGGTGGAGTCCCTGCGCGGCCGGGTCGAAGACCTGGGCGTCCTGTTCGAGCTCGCCGAGGCCGAGGACGACGCGGACACCCGCGTCGAGGCCGAGAACGAGCTGGAGGCCGTCAAGAAGGCCGTCGAGGAGCTGGAGGTGCGCACGCTGCTCTCCGGCGAGTACGACGCCCGTGAGGCCCTCGTCAACATCCGTGCCGAGGCGGGCGGCGTGGACGCCGCCGACTTCGCCGAGCAGCTGATGCGCATGTACCTGCGCTGGGCCGAGCGGCACGGCTACCCGACCGAGGTCTACGACACCTCGTACGCCGAAGAGGCCGGCATCAAGTCCGCGACCTTCACCGTCAAGGCCCCCTACGCCTACGGCACCCTCTCCGTCGAGCAGGGCACCCACCGCCTGGTGCGCATCTCCCCGTTCGACAACCAGGGCCGCCGGCAGACCTCCTTCGCCGGCGTCGAGGTGCTCCCCGTCGTCGAGCAGTCCGACCACGTCGACATCGACGAGGGCGACCTGCGCATCGACGTGTACCGCGCCTCCGGCCCCGGCGGCCAGGGCGTCAACACCACCGACTCCGCGGTCCGCATCACCCACATCCCCACCGGTGTGGTGGTCTCCTGCCAGAACGAGCGCTCGCAGATCCAGAACAAGGCCTCGGCGATGAACGTCCTCCAGGCCAAGCTGCTGGAGCGGCGCCGCCAGGAGGAGCGCGCCGCGATGGACGCGCTCAAGGACAGCGGCAGCTCCTGGGGCAACCAGATGCGCTCCTACGTCCTGCACCCGTACCAGATGGTCAAGGACCTGCGCACCGAGCACGAGGTCGGCAACCCGCAGGGCGTGCTGGACGGCGACATCGACGGCTTCATCGAAGCGGGCATCCGCTGGCGCAAGCAGCGCGAGAGCTGAAACCGGCAGTAGCGAGCCGAAGCCGGTGGTCACCGGCACGAAGAAGGGCCCCACCGCCTCGGCGGTGGGGCCCTTCCCGTCGAACGGTCCCGGGGGTCAGCGCATCAGCAGTGCCAGCGCGAGCACCGCGGCGCACAGGACGGCCAGCAGCACCGTCGGGTTGAGGGTGGCGAACGGCCCGTGCTGCTCCTGCTGGAGCCGGGCGCGGTTGGCGCGACACACCGGGCAGCGGCCGTCGATGACGCGGCCGTTGCAGTTGGCGCACACCAGTTGGTCGCAGGTCATGCGTGTCCTCCTTGCTGCAGAGCCAACGTGCCGGAGGCGGCTTCGGTTCCGACTCTCCTACCACTCTGCCAGGTTCCGGACACCTGGGCCCCCGGAGGGGAAGGGTCGGCGAGCTGTGACGTAGCTCGCAATTCCGGGTCCGAACCGGAACCGAAGCACACGGAATCCCGATCGGTAGCCGTGCGGTTACTGCGGGTACGCGAGGACGTCGCGTAAGGTCGCTGACTCCGATCCACCTAGGATGGCCCCGTGATGCAGCCGTGATCAGATTCGACAACGTCTCCAAGACCTATCCCAAGCAGAACCGTCCGGCCCTGGACAACGTCTCGCTGGAGATCGAGAAGGGCGAGTTCGTCTTCCTGGTCGGCTCGTCCGGTTCGGGCAAGTCGACGTTCCTGCGCCTGTGCCTGCGCGAGGAGCGCCCGTCCACCGGCGCGGTGCACGTGCTCGGCAAGGACCTGGGCAAGCTCTCCAACTGGAAGGTGCCGCACATGCGGCGCCAACTGGGCACGGTCTTCCAGGACTTCCGCCTGCTGCCGAACAAGACCGTGGGGCAGAACGTGGCGTTCGCCCTGGAGGTCATCGGCAAGCCGAAGAGCGCCATCAACAAGGTGGTGCCCGAGGTGCTCGACCTGGTCGGCCTCGGCGGCAAGGAGGAGCGGATGCCCGGCGAGCTGTCCGGCGGTGAGCAGCAGCGCGTGGCGATCGCCCGCGCGTTCGTGAACCGGCCGATGCTGCTGATCGCCGACGAGCCGACCGGCAACCTCGACCCGCAGAACTCGGTCGGCATCATGAAGCTGCTGGACCGGATCAACCGGACCGGCACCACCGTGCTGATGGCCACTCACGACCAGGCGATCGTCGACCAGATGCGCAAGCGCGTCATCGAGCTCGACAAGGGCCTGCTGGTTCGCGACCAGGCCCGCGGCGTCTACGGCTACCAGAGCTAGAAGAGAGAAGCATGCGCGCCCAGTTCGTTCTGTCGGAGATCGGCGTCGGTCTCCGCCGCAACCTGACCATGACGATCGCCGTCGTGGTCAGCGTCGCGCTCTCGCTCGCCCTCGCCGGTGCCTCGCTGTTGGTCCGCGACCAGGTCAACTCCATGAAGGACTACTGGTACGACAAGGTCGAGGTCAGCATCTACTTCTGTGCGAAGGCGGACCACAACTCGCCCCAGTGCGCGGCCGGAGCGGCCACCGACGACCAGATCAAGCAGGTCAAGGCCGATCTGGACAAGCTGACGCCGCTGGTGCAGAGCTCCACCTTCGAGAGCCCGCAGGAGGCGTACCAGCACTTCAAGCAGTCCAACCCGGACAACCCGCTGCTCGCGGCGGTCGGTGCGGACGCGCTGCCGGCGTCCTGGCGGGTCAAGCTCAGCGACCCGACCAAGTACGACGTGATCCAGAGCGCCTTCGCCGGCAAGCCCGGCGTGAAGTCGGTCGAGGACCAGCGCAAGATCCTGGAGAACCTGTTCGGCCTGCTGCGCGGCCTGCAGACCGCGGCGTTCGTGATCATGGCGCTGATGCTCTGCGTGGCGCTGCTGCTGATCGTCAACACCGTCCGCGTCTCGGCGTTCAGCCGACGGCGTGAGACCGGCATCATGCGACTGGTCGGCGCGTCCAACTTCTACGTGCAGATGCCGTTCATCGCGGAGGCCGCGTTCGCGGCGCTGCTCGGCGCGGGGCTGGCCTCGCTGCTGCTGGTGGGTGGGCACTTCTTCATCCACGGGTGGCTGGCGAAGAAGGTGCTGTTCATCAACTTCATCGGCCTGTCCTCGGTGTTGGCGGTCATTCCGCTGCTGGTGGTGGTCGGCATGGCGATGGCCGGCATCGCGGCGTTCTTCACCCTCCGCAAGTACCTGAAGGTCTGACGGTCCGTCGGCGGACCCGGCGGGTGGCCCTACACTCGCCGGTATGCCGACAGGACCGCGTGTACGCCAGGGGATGACCCTCGGCCTGGTGTTCGGCGCCGTGCTGTTCGCCGGAGCCGCTTCCGGGGCCTGGGGCGAGCCGATCGGTTCGCCCCGGGCCCCGTCGTCGTCCGACGGGGCCCGGGGCGCCGACCTGTCCGGGGCCGACCTGAGCCCGCAGGAGGCCCGGCAGTTGGTCGGCACCAGCGGCGACCGGTGGGCGGCCTACCTCAGCCCGCAGCAGTACCGGGACTTCACCGGCGGCCGCTACCCGGGCATCGGCCTGTCCCTGGACCGTGCCGCCGACGGCCCCACCGAGGTGGCCGAGGTGCTGCCCGGCTCGCCCGCCGCCCGGGCCGGGATCACCGCCGGCGAGAAGCTGGTCAGCGTGGACGGCGTCCCGGCCGACCGGCTGCCCGTGACCGAGGTGGTGTCCCGGCTGCGCGGCGGCCCGGCCGGCAGCGCGGTCGCGGTCGGCGTGCAGGGCGGCGACGGGCCGGTCCGCGAACTCAGCCTGACCCGGGCCGAACTGGCCGCCCGTGAGGTCGAGTCCGACCGTCCCCGCCCCGGGGTGGCCCGGATCGCCGTGCACGCCTTCACCGAGGGCGTGGCCGACCAGGTGCGCGCCGCCGCGGCCGGCGCCCGCGGCGTGGTGCTGGACCTGCGCGGCAACTCCGGCGGCCTGGTCGAGGAGGCCGTCGGCGTCGCCTCGGCGTTCCTCGACGGCGGCCCGGTGGCCAGCTACCAGGCGCACGGCGAGCGCCGCGAACTGACCGCCGCCCCGGGCGGCGACACCGCCGTCCCGCTGGTGGTGCTCGTCGACGGCGGCACCATGAGCGCCGCCGAACTGCTGGCCGGCGCCCTGCAGGACCGCTCCCGGGCCGTCCTGGTCGGCGGGCGCACCTTCGGCAAGGGCACCGTCCAGCAGCCCAGCCGGCTCGCCGACGGTTCGGTGGTCGAGCTCACCGTCGGCCGCTACCAGACCCCGGCCGGCCGCTCCCCGGACGGCACCGGCGTCCAACCCGACGTTCCCGGCCCCGCCGGCGACGACGACGGGACGGACGCCCTGGCGCTGAGGGTGCTGGAGGGGCTGAGTCCGACCGGCGCGCCGTAAAGGGGCTGCCGAGGCCGCCCCCGAGGTGCGAGAATGACGGAGCTATGGCAAAGGAAACGGGCAAGAAGCTGGTCGCGCAGAACAAGAAGGCGCGGCACGAGTACACCATCCTCGACACCTACGAGTGCGGCATGGTGCTCACCGGAACCGAGGTCAAGTCGCTCCGCGAGGGCCGGGCCAACCTGGTCGACGGCTACGCGTACATCCAGGGCGGCGAGGCCTGGATCGACAACGTCTTCATCCCCGAGTACACCCAGGGCACCTGGACCAACCACTCGGCCCGCCGCAAGCGAAAGCTGCTGCTGCACAAGATGGAGATCCGCAAGCTCGAGTCCAAGGCCAAGGACACCGGCCACACGCTGGTCCCGCTGTCCCTGTACTTCAAGGACGGCCGCGCCAAGCTCGAAATCGCCCTCGCCGTCGGCAAGAAGCTCTACGACAAGCGGCAGACCCTGCGCGAGCGCCAGGACCGCCGCGAGTCCGACCGCGCGGTGGCCGCGGCCCGCCGGCGGCAGGGCTGACCCCGCCGCCGGGGAACGGCTGAACCGGAGTCAGGTAAACAGTACCTCCCGGTTGTACGCGGACAGTTGGCGCGACCGTACGATCTGTGCGTGGAGATCTCACTGCTCAGCGGCTGGCTGCCCTGGACCTTGCGGATACTGGCCCTGGTGGCGGTCGCGGCGGCGCTGGCCCGCATCAGCCCGTTCTGGTTGCGCCGCAGACTGCCCTGGGTGGTCGGCGGCTCGATCGGCCTGACGGCGCTGACCGCGCTGCTGGTCGCCCTGGTCGGCGGCGTCGACGACCCGCTGCCGTTCGGCCTGTGGTTCTGGCTGTGCTGCGCCCTGCTCGGGCTCGGCGGCCTGGCGGCGGGCATCCGCAACTCCAGCTGGTGGAACCTGGCCGCGGTGCCGGTGGCGGCCGGGCTGTCGCTGCTGTGCGCCGCCAACTCGCTGAACATCTCCACCGGCTACTACCCGAGCGTGGACGCCGCCGTGGGCGACCTGTCGGGCGCCCCGGTGCCCCAGCAGATGAGCCTGGACGAGGCCCGCAACACCGTCGGCAAGGCGACCGAGGGCCGGGTCGTCCAGGTCGACATCCCCGCCGAGCCGAGCGGCTTCAAGCACCGGCGCGAGCTGGTCTACCTGCCGCCGGCCTGGTTCCGCAGCAAGGTGCGGCCCAAGCTGCCCGTGCTGGAGATGATCGGCGGCCAGTACGCCGCCCCCGACAACTGGATCCGGGCCGGCGAGGCGATCAAGACCGCCGACGAGTTCGCCGCCGCGCACAACGGCTTCGCCCCGATCCTGGTGATGGTCGACGCCACCGGAAGCTTCAAGACCGACACCGAGTGCGTCAACGGCGCCCACGGCAAGGCCGAGGACCACCTGGTCAAGGACATCCCGCAGTACATGGAGAAGACCTTCGACACCGCCACCGGGCCGCGTTCCTGGGGTGTGATCGGCTGGTCGATGGGCGGCACCTGCGCCGTCGACCTGGCCGTGGTCCACCCCGACGTGTTCGGCCGGTTCGTCGACATCTCCGGCGACGACGGCCCCAACGTCGGCAGCAAGCAGGTCACCATCACCCAGCTGTACGGCGGCGACACGGCCGCCTGGGAGGCGCACGACCCGGCGACGGTGCTCGGCAAGGCCAAGAAGGGCGTCTACCAGAACTCCAGCGGCCTGTTCGTGGTCGGCGACCAGGAGACCGAGAAGCACCTCACCGCCGCGCAGAACCTCGACAAGGCCGCGAAGGCCGCCGGCCTGACCACCGAGGTGCGGGTCCGCCCCGGCAAGCACGACTGGCAGCTCGGCTCCCTGGCCTTCAAGGAGTCGCTGCCCTGGCTGGCCAAGGAGTTCGGCCTGCCGGGCGTCACCGGCTGACCGGCGGCACTGTCGCAGCTTCGTCACCGTCCGCCGGGCGGTCCGCACCAGGGCCGCCCGGACGCCTACCATCCCGGGGTGGACATCTCGCTTCTGGACGGCTGGTTCCCGTGGACGGTGCGGGCGCTCGCCGTCGCCGCGCTGCTGGCCGTGATCGGCCGCCGTGAGCGCACCTGGTGGCAGCGGCGGCTGCCGGTGGCGGTCGCCGCGGCGGCCGGCACGGCGGCGCTGCTGGCGGTCGGGGTGCTGGAACTGTCCGGGATCACCGACCCGCTGCCGACCGCGCTGTGGATCTGGCTGGGCGTGGCGCTGCTGGCCGTCCTGGCCGTGGCGCTGGGCCGCCGCGGGGCCCGCTGGTGGCACTGGGCGGCGGCGCCCGTCGCGGTGCTGCTGGCGGTGCTGGCCGGCGCGAACACGCTGAACGCGGAGACCGGCTACTACCCGACGCTGGGCGACGCGGTCGGCGAGCTCTCCGGCTCCCCGGTGCCCGACCAGATGAGCCTGGACCAGGCCCTGCGCACCACCGGCCGCACCGGCACCGGCCGGGTGGTCGCGGTGGACGTCCCCGCCGACCCGAGCGGCTTCGCGCACCGGCAGGAGCTGGTGTACCTGCCGCCGGCCTGGTTCCGCAGCAAGGCCCGGCCCAAGCTGCCGGTGGTGGAGATGGTCGGCGGCGAGTTCGCCGCCCCCGACAACTGGGTGCGGGCCGGCAACGCGGTGAAGACCGCCGACCAGTACGCGGCCAAGCACAACGGCTTCTCCCCGGTGCTGGTGTTCGCGGACGCCACCGGCGGATTCAAGGTCGACACCGAGTGCGTGGACGGCCCCGCCGGGAACGCCGCCGACCACCTGGTCAAGGACCTGCCGAAGTACGTCGAGAAGACCTTCAACGCGTCCGCCGACCCGAAGAAGTGGGCGATGGCCGGGTGGTCGATGGGCGGCACCTGCGCGATCACCCTGACCGCCGCGCACCCCGAGGTGTTCGGCCACTTCCTGGACATCTCCGGCGACCTCGGCCCGTACATCGGCGACAAGCAGCAGACCATCGCGAAGCTGTACGGCGGCGACGCCGCCGCCTGGGCCGCCTACGACCCGCAGACCGTGCTGGCCGCGCACCGCGGCAAGTACCGGGGCGTGACCGGGATGTTCGACGTCGGCGACCAGGAGAGCGGGCAGATCGCGCACGCCAAGCAGCTGGAGGCGGCGGCCGGGAAGGCCGGGCTGGCCACCCACCTGAGCGTCGAGCCCGGACGCCACGCCTGGCAGTTCGCCGCGGGCGCGTTCGAACGCCAGCTGCCGTGGCTGGCCCAGCAGTTGGGCACCCCGGGGACGGTCGGGAAGAACCCGCCGGCCGCCGCCGGTTAATGCGCTGGACCCTTGACGCGCTGCCCGAGTACTATGGCAGCGCATCACCCGGAGGGCTCGTCCCGTCGGTGCTGTTTGTCAAATCAACATGGGGATGATCGGTTTCGACAGTGGTAGTCGAAACAGGAGAAGCGAGCCGAGGAACGCGGCAATGATCTCGTTAACCATCTGTCGCAAAAAAATAATCGCCAACTCTAAGCGCGATTCCCAGCAGTTCGCTCTCGCTGCCTGATCAGCGAAAGTGAATGGGTGTCAGCCCGGGGCGTTCCCGACCCGGATCCTGGCATAATCTAGGGAACTCAACCTTCCACCCCGGCCGCGGGGGTGGCGGGGAAACCAAACAGTGGCTGGGCCTGTTGGCGGCTTGTCCGCGTGACCGCCAGGGCCGAGAAACTCACAGCGGACTGCGCTCGGAGAAGTCCTGAATCCGCTCCACTGGACCCGGGTTCGATTCCCGGCATCTCCACCACCCCATGTGCATCGCAGAGCCGTCCTCCGCCCGGAGGGCGGCTCTCGTGCGTTCCGGAACGTGCGGTCCGGCCCCGGCCGCCCGCACGCTTCGGGGCGGGGGACCTCGTCGGCGGAACAGTTCATCCCTTAAGATCGTCCGTCCGCCTTTTTCTCCGCACCTCTGGGGGCTCCTTGGGCGCGCACGGCTCTGCCGAGCACCACACCGACACTGTCCGCGACCGCGAGATCGCGGGGGAGCAGCAGCATCTCGACACCGTCTACCAACGGCTCGAGGAGAAGCTCGCCGAGGCGGAGTACATCCTGGAGGACGCCGCGAAGCGCGTGCAGGTGGGCACACCCGGCGCGCTCGCCGAGCGTGACGCCCAGGTGTACCGCGCCGGCGCGCACCTGCAGCGACTCAACAACGAGTTCGAGGACTTCCTCTTCGGACGCATCGACCTCCAGCAGGCCGACGCGCCCGAGGAACACGGGATCCCCTCGCAGACACCGATGGACCCGGCCGACCCGGCGGTCGCCGAGAGCCTGCACATCGGCCGGCTCGGCGTGCTCGACGCCGAGTTCGGCCCGCTGGTGATCGACTGGCGGGCCCCCGCGGCCGCGCCGTTCTACCGGGCCACACCGCTGGAGCCGGGCCGGGTGATCCGCCGCCGGGTGATCCGGTCCAAGGGCCGCAAGGTCATCGGCGTCGAGGACGACCTGCTGCGTCCCGACCTGACCCCGACGCTGGACGGCGAGGAACTCGCCGTGGTCGGCGACGGCGCGCTGATGGCGACGCTGGGCCGGGCCCGCGGCCACACGATGCGCGACATCGTCTCGTCCATCCAGAAGGAGCAGGACGAGGTGATCCGGGCCGCCGCGGCCGGCGCCACCCTGGTCACCGGCGGCCCCGGCACCGGCAAGACCGCCGTCGCCCTGCACCGCGCCGCGTTCCTGCTCTACCAGGACCGCCGGCGCTACGCGGGCGGCATCCTGGTGGTCAGCCCGACGGCGCTGCTGGTCTCCTACACCGAGGGCGTGCTGCCCTCGCTGGGCGAGGAGGGCCAGGTGGCGATCCGCGCGGTCGGCAGCCTGGTCGACGGCATCGAGGCCGGCCGCTACGACACCCCCGAGACGGCCCGGATCAAGGGCTCCTCGCGGATGGTGCAGCTGCTGCGCCGGGCCGCCCGCGCGGCCCTGGAGCTGGGCGCGCCGACCGAGCTGAAGGTGTTCGCCCGCGGCCGGGCGCTGCGGCTGGACGCCGGCCGGCTGAAGACCGTGCGCGGCAACGTGGTCGGCGGCGGCGGCACCCCGCTGAACCTGCTGCGCCCGCGCGCCCGCCGCCTGCTGCTGGACGCGCTCTGGTCGGAGGCGGTCCGCGACCTGCCGAAGCCGGTCAGCCACGGCGAGCGCGAGCAGCGCCAGGAGGAGCGCGAGTCCTTCGACGAGTACGTGTCCGACGAGGCGGTGTTCCTGGACTTCCTGGACGCCTGGTGGCCGGCCGTCACCCCGCGCCGGGTGCTGGCCACGCTGCGCCAGCACCGGCACACCAACCGGATCGCCCGCCGGGCCGTCACCCCGGAGGAGTCCCGGCTGCTCGCGGCGTCCTGGCGGCACCTGGACGACCGGGGCGCCGGCGACCTGTCGGCGCACGACGTGGCGCTGGTCGACGAACTGCAGGTGCTGCTCGGCGAGCCGGCCCGCCCGAAGGTCCGCGAGGTCGACGCGATGGACCTGCTGACCGGCCTGGACGAAGTCACCACCTACGGCGAGCGGGCCTACGGGCGGCGCGAGCGCGAGCGCGTCCCGGAGGAGCGCCGCGAGTACGCGCACGTCATCGTCGACGAGGCGCAGGACCTCACGCCGATGCAGTGGCGGATGATCGGCCGCCGCTCCCGGATGGCGACCTGGACGATCGTCGGCGACCCCGCGCAGTCGTCCTGGCCGTTCCCCGAGGAGGCGCAGGCGGCGATGGACGAGGTGCTGGCGGGCAAGCCGCGCCGCCGGCACACGCTGACGGTCAACTACCGCAACCCGGCGGAGATCGCCGAGGTGGCGGCGAAGGTGCTGGCGCTGGCCGCGCCCGGCACCCCGTCGCCGAGCGCGGTCCGGGCGACCGGCGCGCACCCGCGGTTCGCGGCGGTCCGGGACACCGACGCGGCGTCCTTCGGCAAGGCCGCCCGGGCCGAGCTGGAGCGGCTGCTGGCCGAGGTCGACGGCACCGTCGCGATCGTCGTCCCGATGGACCGCCGGGCGGAGGCCGCGAGCTGGGCCGAGGGCCTGGGAGAGCGGGTGGTGGCGCTGGGCAGCCTGGAGGCGAAGGGCCTGGAGTACGACGCCACCGTGGTCGCCGACCCGACCGGCATTGCGGGCGAGTCGGAGGCGGGCCTGCGGGTGCTGTACGTGGCGCTGACCCGCGCCACCCAGCGGCTGACGGTACTGTCCGGCCCGGACGACCTGCCGGATGCCGCCGGAGTCCCCGCCCTGCTGAAGTAGGGCGAGCAAGCGCGAAGGCCCCCCACCTGGAGGTGGGGGGCCTTCGTCAAGCAGAACACCGACCCGCCATGCTCGCCTCGCGGCAAGTGGTCCCTCGAAGGGACGAAGGTTGGGCCCGGGGGCTTGGATCGAGCCGGTGCCGTTCCAATGTAACGCATCCGGGCCCACGGGCAAGGAGGCCGCCGGTCGGGGCCGGGCCGGTTTGTCGGATCCGCACACTCAATGAACGTTATTTCTGGCTGACCGCCGGTAGGTGCGACGATCGATACCTAGCATGCTGCGCGATTACCAGGCCGTACACGGTCTGCTGATTCTAGGAAGAAGGACGTCGATGGCGACGGTGCCCAGTGTCTCGAACTCGATCACGGTCCGGTTGGAGGTGCCGGCCACCGGCAACGCGGTGAGCTCCATCACCACCGCGGTCGAGTCCTCCGGCGGCTCGGTCACCGGCCTCGACGTCACCGCCTCCGGCCTGGAGGCGCTGCGCATCGACGTCACCGTGGCGGCGTCCTCGGTGGCGCACGGCCAGGAGATCGTCGAGAAGCTCCGTGCGATCGACGGCGTCACCATCGGGAAGGTCTCCGACCGTACGTTCCTGATGCACCTCGGCGGCAAGATCGAGATGTCCTCGAAGCTGCCGATCCGCAACCGTGACGACCTCAGCATGATCTACACCCCGGGCGTGGCCCGGGTGTGCATGGCGATCGCGGAGAACCCGGAGGACGCCCGCCGCCTGACCATCAAGCGCAACTCGGTCGCGGTGGTCACCGACGGCTCGGCGGTGCTGGGCCTGGGCAACATCGGCCCGAAGGCCGCGCTGCCGGTGATGGAGGGCAAGGCGGCGCTGTTCAAGCGCTTCGCCGGCATCGACGCGTGGCCGCTCTGCCTGGACACCCAGGACGCCGACGAGATCGTGGCGATCGTCAAGGCCATCGCCCCGGGCTTCGCCGGCATCAACCTGGAGGACATCTCCGCGCCGCGCTGCTTCGAGATCGAGGCCCGGCTGCGCGAGGCGCTGGACATCCCGGTCTTCCACGACGACCAGCACGGCACCGCGATCGTGGTGCTGGCCGCGCTGACCAACGCGCTGAAGGTGGTCGGCAAGGAGATCGGCGAGATCCGGGTCGTGATGAGCGGCGCCGGCGCCGCGGGCACCGCGATCCTCAAGCTGCTGATGGCCGCGGGCGTCTCGCACGCCACCGTGGCGGACGTGCAGGGCGTGGTCCACCTGGGCCGCGAGGACCTGAACGACAACCTGCGCTGGATCGCCGAGAACACCAACCGCTCCGGCCGCACCGGCACCCTAAAGGAGGCGGTGGCGGACGCCGACGTGTTCATCGGCGTCTCCGCCCCGAACGTGCTGGACGGCGACGACCTGGCCACCATGGCCAAGGACGCGATCGTCTTCGCGCTGGCCAACCCCGACCCGGAGGTCGACCCGGCGGTGGCCCGGCAGACCGCCGCGGTGGTCGCCACCGGCCGCAGCGACTTCCCCAACCAGATCAACAACGTGCTGGTCTTCCCGGGTGTCTTCCGCGGCCTGCTGGACGCCCAGTCCAGCAGCGTCGACACCGAGATGATGCTGGCCGCCGCCCGTGCGCTGGCCACCACCGTCACCGACGACGAGCTGAACCCGAACTACATCATCCCCAGCGTCTTCCACCCGGGCGTCGCCAAGACCGTCGCCTCGGCCGTCCGGGACGCCGCCGTGGCGGCCCGTGGCGACGCGGAGACGGCCCCGTCGAAGCCCACCCCGGGCATCGTCGGAACGCTCGACACCGCCGCGTTCCCGGCCGTTCAGCTCTGAGTCGGCGAGCGCCCGGCGCGTTCGTCGCACCCCGATTGCGGCGAACGTGCCGGATCCCTTGCGACACAAGGGAAAGGGGCGTGTTTGGGCTTGTCGGTGCCAGGGCGTACGGTAGCCCTGCGACGGGGTGGCGTGTCCGACAAGTACGGAACGTCCCTTGTTGCGCAACGGCGTGTCGTCCCGGCCGCCGCCCGCCCCGGCCACCCCGGAGCCGACGGAGCGTCACACCTCTGTCCGGCGGGCGCTGTTCGGGTCAACCACGCCGGTGCCCGATTGGCTTTCTCAGTGCCGGTCGGGGCAGGATTCGTACCCAGGCGGGCAGTTTGCGGCGCTTCGCGGTGCGAGCCCGGCCCCTGACCACCCCTCGCCTGAACGAGCACCGTCGCGCGGACCGGCCATGCCTCCGCGCACGGCAGAGCAACAGACCACAGGAGTACACATGAACCGCAGTGAGCTGGTGGCCGCGCTGGCCGAGCGCGCCGAGGTGACCCGCAAGGACGCCGACGCCGTGCTGGCCGCCTTCGCCGAGATCACCGGCGAGGTCGTCGCCAAGGGCGACGAGAAGGTCACCATCCCCGGTTTCCTGACCTTCGAGCGCACCCTGCGCGCCGCCCGCACCGCCCGCAACCCGCAGACCGGCGAGCCGATCCAGATCGCCGAGGGCTTCAGCGTCAAGGTGAGCGCCGGCTCGAAGCTGAAGGAAGCCGCGAAGGGCAAGTGACCCTCCGCTGAACGCACCGGTGGCCGGTCTCCCCTCGGGGGAGGCCGGCCACCGGCTTGTGCGGGCCCTGCGCGGTCAGGCGGTCAGCTGGACCTCGGCCGGCTCGACCTCCGACGGCAGCTCGATGTGCGCGCCCAGGTCGCGCAGCTTGTCCATGAAGTTCTCGTAGCCGCGGTTGATCAGGTCGATGCCGTGCACCGTGGAGGTGCCCTCGGCGGCCAGCGCCGCGATCAGGTACGAGAAGCCGCCGCGCAGGTCGGGGATGACCAGCTCGCCGCCCATCAGCTTGGACGGGCCGGAGACCACCGCGGAGTGCTTGAAGTTGCGGGCCCCGAACCGGCACGGGGTGCCGCCCAGGCACTCGCGGTACAGCTGGATGTGGGCGCCCATCTGGTTCAGCGCGCCGGTGAAGCCCAGCCGGGACTCGTACACCGTCTCGTGCACGATCGACAGGCCGGTGGCCTGGGTCAGCGCCACCACCAGCGGCTGCTGCCAGTCGGTCTGGAAGCCCGGGTGCACGTCGGTCTCCAGGGCGATCGCCTTGAGCTCGCCGCCCGGGTGCCAGAACCGGATGCCCGCGTCGTCGATCTCGTAGGCGCCGCCGACCTTCCGGAAGGTGTTCAGGAAGGTCATCATCGGGATCTGCTCGGCGCCGCGGACGTAGATGTCGCCCTTGGTGGCCAGTGCCGCGCAGGCCCACGAGGCGGCCTCCAGGCGGTCCGGCAGCGCCCGGTGGGTGTAGCCGTCCAGCTCGTCCACACCGGTGATCAGGATGGTGCGGTCGGTGCCCAGCGAGATGATCGCGCCCATCTTCTGCAGCACGCAGATCAGGTCGACGATCTCCGGCTCGATCGCGGCGTTGCGCAGCTCGGTGACGCCCTCGGCGAGCACCGCGGTCAGCAGCACCTGCTCGGTGGCGCCGACCGACGGGTACGGCAGCTCGATCTTGGTGCCGCGCAGCCGCTGGGTGGCCACCAGGTAGGTGCCCTGCGGGTGCTTCTCGATGGTGGCGCCGAACTGGCGCAGCACCTCGAAGTGGAAGTCCACCGGCCGGCCGCCGATGTCGCAGCCGCCCAGGCCCGGGATGAAGGCGTGGCCGAGGCGGTGCAGCAGCGGGCCGCAGAACAGGATCGGGATGCGCGAGGAGCCGGCGTGCGCGTCGATGTCCGCCACGTTGGCGCTCTCGACGTGCGACGGGTCGAGGATCAGCTCGCCCTCCTCGTCGCCGGTGCGGACGGTGACCCCGTGCAGCTGCAGCAGGCCGCGGACGACCTTGACGTCCCGGATGTCCGGCACGCTGCGCAGTCTGCTGGGGCCCTGGCCGAGCAGCGCGGCGACCATGGCCTTGGGGACCAGGTTCTTGGCGCCGCGGATCTGGATCTCGCCTTCGAGCGGGTTTCCGCCGTGGACCAGCAGGACGTCGTCGGTCATCGTTCTCGCAATCCGGGTGCGCAGGGGAGGTTTTCGGCTGCGGAGCTGAGGGAACGGCCCTTCGCCACCTCATAGATGGTAGAGGGTGGGCGATTGGTTCCCGTGTGCCCTATTGGTGATCATGCTGTGAGGCGTGCCGACCGGCACCGCCATTGGGCCGGACGGGTGGCCCTGCGCACGGCCTGCCGGGTGTCCCGCAGGGCCCGTCGGGAGGCATCATGGCAGGCATGGAAGCGGCCCCCGTGCTCACCGGCCGACTGCTCGTGGCCACGCCCGTGCTGACGGACCCGAACTTCGCCAGGTCGGTCGTCCTGCTGCTCGACCACGACTCCCAGGGGGCGCTCGGGGTGGTGCTCAACCGGCCCACCCCGGTGGACGTGGCCGCCGTGCTGGACGGCTGGGCCGCGCTGGCCGGCGACCCCGCGGTGGTGTTCCAGGGCGGGCCGGTCGGGCTGGACTCGGCGCTGGCGATCGCCGTGGTGCCCGGCGAGGAGACCCACCCGGGGCCGCTCGGCTGGCGGCGGGTGCACGGGGCGATCGGCCTGGTCGACCTGGAGGCCCCGCCGGAGGTGCTGGCCGGGGTGCTCGGCGGCATGCGGGTGTTCGCCGGCTACGCGGGCTGGTCGCCCGGCCAGCTGGAGCAGGAGATCGCCGAGGGCGCCTGGTACCCGGTGGAGTGCGAGGCCGGCGACGTCTCCTGCGTGGAGCCGGACCGGATGTGGCGGGCCGTGCTGCGCCGCCAGCGCGGGCCGCTGGCGATGCTCGCCACCTACCCGGACGACCCGACGCTGAACTGACCGGCGGGCCGGTTCCGCATGGTGGCCGGGTTCCGGGCGGCCCCCATAGACTTGGCACCCATGAGCACTCTTGAGCCCGAGCGCGGCCTCGGCACCGGCACCCTGGTCGAGCCCGTCCCGCAGACTTCGCACGGGGACGGCGACCACGAGCGCTTCGCCCACTACGTCCAGAAGGACAAGATCATGGAGAGCGCGCTCTCCGGGTCCCCCGTGGTGGCGCTGTGCGGCAAGGTCTGGGTGCCCGGCCGCGACCCGAAGAAGTACCCGGTCTGCCCGATGTGCAAGGAGATCTTCGACGGGCTGAACAACCCGGGCGGGGACGACAAGAAGGACTGACCGTCCGGCCGGAGCGAAGCCCCCGAGTGGTCTATGCCAATCGGGGTGAACCGGGGCAGGATGAGGCGCATGGACCTCATCCCTGCCCCGTTGCACGTCCACACCCCCGCCGACACCGCCCCGTTCGAGCTGCACGCCGGCACCCGGATCGCCGCCGCCCCCGGCGCCGAGGGCGTGGCCCGTCGGCTGCGCGCCGAGCTGTCCGCCGCCACCGGCTTCGACCTGGACCCGGCCCCGGCGGGGCAGGACGGCGGCCTGGTGCTCGCACTGGACGACGCCCTCGCCGCCGAGGAGTACCGGCTGAGCGCCGGCCCGGACGCGGTGCGGCTCACCGGCGGCGCCGCCGCGGGCCTGTCGTACGCCGCCCAGACGCTGCGCCAGCTGCTCGGCCCCGCCGTGTACCGCACCGCCCCGCTGCCCGGCGCGCGCTGGACGGTTCCCGCGGTGGAGATCCACGACGCGCCCCGGTTCGGCTGGCGCGGCGCGCTGCTGGACGTCTCCCGGCACTTCATGCCGAAGGCCGGGGTGCTGCGGTTCGTCGACCAGCTGGCCGCGCACAAGCTGAACGTCCTCCACTTCCACCTGACCGACGACCAGGGTTGGCGGATCGAGGTCAAGCGCTACCCGGAGCTCACCGGGACCGCCGCCTGGCGGGAGCGGTCGATGGTCGGCTTCCGGGCCGGCAAGCGGCACGACGACCAGCCGCACGGCGGCTACTACACCCAGGACGACCTGCGCGAGATCGTCGCCTACGCCGCCGCCCGGCACATCACCGTCGTCCCCGAGGTCGACCTGCCCGGCCACAACCAGGCCGCCATCGCCGCCTACCCCGAGCTCGGCAACACCGACGTGGTGGACACCGCCGCGCTCGGCACCTGGACCGACTGGGGCGTCAGCGAGAACATCCTGAACGCCTCCGAGGCCACCCTGCGGTTCTACGAGCACGTGCTGGAGGAGGTGCTGGAGATCTTCCCCTCCACCTTCGTCCACCTCGGCGGCGACGAGTGTCCCAAGGACCAGTGGAAGGCCAGCCCCGCCGCGCAGGCCCGGATCGCCGAACTCGGGCTGAGCGACGAGTTCGAGCTGCAGAGCCACGTCATCCGGCACTTCGACGGCTGGCTGGCCGAGCGCGGCCGCCGGCTGATCGGCTGGGACGAGATCCTGGAGGGCGGCCTCGCCCCCGGCGCGGCGGTCTCCTCCTGGCGCGGCTACGAGGGCGGCATCGCCGCCGCGCAGGCCGGGCACGACGTGGTGATGTGCCCCGAGCAGCACGTCTACCTCGACCACCGGCAGGACGGCGGCGAGGACGAGCCGATCCCGGTCGGCTGGGTGCGCTCGCTGGAGGACGTCTACCGCTTCGAGCCGGTGCCGCCGCAGCTCGACGAGCGGGCCGCCCGGCACGTCATCGGCACCCAGGCGAACATCTGGACCGAGTTCATGTTCGACGGCCGGGACGTCGACTACAAGGTGTTCCCGCGGCTCGCCGCGTTCGCCGAGGTCGCCTGGTCCGACCTGCCGCGCGACCCCGAGGCGCGCGACTGGGCCGGTTTCGAGGCCCGGATGGCCGGCCACTACCCGCGCCTCGACGCCCTCGGCATCGAGTACCGCCGCCCCGAGGGCCCGCGCCCGTGGCAGCGCAAGCCCGGCATCGTCGGCCGGCCGATCGAGGGTCGTCCCGGCGCCGGGCCGGCCGTCGGATAGGACCTGCCGGAACTCCGGGCGCGGCCGCCTCGTCAAGATCAAGTGAACAGCCGATCACCTGGACATCGGCCCGGTCGCGTTCGTGCGCGTTCGCGCCCGGAGTTGTCCCGAGTTGTTCGGACCTGTCCGCGACCTCGGAAATGATCAGCGGTCTTTGTGTGCCAGAGTTGCCCAACCCGCACCGATCGCCCGTACCCTACGGGCGGCAGGCCGCACTGCAAATGGAGCACGGTGGGAACCTGGTGAACCGGACGATCATGATGCCGGCCTCGGTGGACGAGGCGGTCGAAGCGCTGGCCGCCACCCCCGGGGCGGTGCCGGTGGCGGGTGCCACCGACCTGATGGAGGCCGTCAACGGCGGGCGGCTGCGGCCCGCCGCCCTGATCGGACTCGGCCGGATCACCGAACTGCGCGGCTGGCGCTACGAGGACGGCGGCACCGCCGTCCTCGGCGCCGGCCTCACCCACGCCCGGATGGACCGCCCCGACTTCGCCGCCCTGATCCCGGCCCTCGCCGACGCCGCCCGCACCGCGGGCCCCCCGCAGGTGCGCAACGTCGGCACCCTCGGCGGCAACATCGCCACCGGCGCCCCCGCCGGCGACACCCTCCCGGTGCTCGCCGCCCTCGAAGCCACCGCCACCCTCGCCCGGCCGGGCACCGTCCGCGAGGTGCCGATCAGTCACCTGCTCACCGGACTCGACCCGCTGCGACCCGGCGAACTGCTCACCTGGGTGCGGGTCCCGCTGCTGCACGCCCCGCAGGTGTTCCTGAAGTCCACCGGCCGCAGCGGCCCGTCCCGCGCCGCCGCCTCCGTCGCCCTGGTCCTCGACCCCGCCCGGCGCGGCGTGCGCTGCGCCGTCGGCGCCGTCGCCCCCGTCCCGCTGCGGCCGCTGGAGGCCGAGAGCTGGGTGGCCGGCTGCATCGACTGGGACGCCCGCGGCCAGGACGGCGCGGTCCTGATCGACCCCGCCGCGCTCGCCGCGTTCGGCGAATACGTGGCCGCCGCCTGCGTCCCCGAGGGCGCCGCCGGCGGCGAGGGGGCGGGCCCGGCGGGCGCCCGCCTGCGGCGTACCGTAGCCGTGCTGGCCCGCCGGGCGTTGGGAAGGGCGCTGAAGTGACCGACGAACTGCTGAACCACCCCGGAGCGCTCACCGGCGACGTGCGCCCCACCGCCTCGTACACGCTGCGCGTCAACGGCGTCGAACGACCCGTCAGCGACGCCTGGATCGGCGAGAGCCTGCTGTACGTGCTGCGCGAACGCCTCGGCCTGGCCGGCGCCAAGGACGGCTGCGAGCAGGGCGAGTGCGGGGCCTGCTCGCTGCAGGTCGACGGACAGCTGGTGAACGGCTGCCTGGTGCCCGCCGCGCTCGCCGCCGACAGCGAGATCAACACCGTCGAGGGCCTGTCCGGCGCCGGCGGCGCCAGCGACGTCCAGCAGGCGCTCGCCGACTCCGGCGCCGTCCAGTGCGGCTACTGCACCCCCGGCCTCGCGATGGCCGTCCACGACCTGCTGCAGCGCAACCACCGCCCCAGCGAGATCGAGGCCCGCCAGGCGCTGTGCGGCAACCTGTGCCGCTGCACCGGCTACCGGGGCGCGCTGGCCGCGGTCCAGACCGTCGCCGAGGCCCGCGAAGCCGCCCTCGAAGCGGAACTCGACGCCGCCGAACAGGCCGCGGCCACCGTTGAACCGGTGGTGCCGGCACAGGCCACCGAGCAGTCCTTCGCCGACCTCGCGCTGGCCGGCGAGCTCCCGCTCTACGCCGACTCCGAACTCTGGCACGAGGCCGACCAGTTGATCCCCCAGCAGGCGCAGGCCCAGCCGCCCCGGCCCGTCGAACCGGCCTGGTCCGGCACCCCCGCGCACGGCACCGCCGTCCCCGTCGGCTGGGAACCCACCCCCGCGCACGGCACCGCCGCCGACGCCGCGGCCTACGGCACCCCCGCGCACGGCACCCCGTACCTGCCCACCCCGCCGCACGGCACCCCGCACCAGGACCCGGGCGTCTACGAAGGCGCCCCGCCGCACGGCGCCCCGCAGCAGGACGCGGGCGGCTACGACGGCACCGTCTACGCCACCGACGGCTACGGACACCAGTACCCCGGCTACGACGCCACCCCCGCCCACGGCATCAGGCTCCCCGAGGACGAGAACGCATGACCTCCGCCACCGAGCTCCCGGCGGCCGCCCCCGCGGACGACGAGACCGGCTCCACCGGCCTCGGCAGCTCCCCGCTGCGCACCGACGCCCTCCCCAAGGCCCTCGGCATCTACCCGTACGCCGCCGACCTGTGGGCCGAAGGGCTGCTCTGGGGCGCCGTGCTGCGCTCCCCGCACCCGCACGCCCGGATCGTCTCCGTCGACACCTCCGCGGCACTCGCCGTCCCCGGCGTGCACGCCGTGGTCACCGCCGCCGACCTGCCCGGCGGCAGCGACGGCGGCGCCGACGGCGCGGCCCCCGGACCCGTCGTCGCCGACCGGCCGGTGCTCGCCTCCGGCGTGGTGCGCCACCACGGCGAACCCGTCGCCGCCGTCGCCGCCGACCACCCCGACACCGCCCGGCTCGCCGCCGCCGCGATCCTGGTCGAGTACGAGGTCCTGGAACCCGTCACCGACCCCGAGGCCGCCTTCCACGCCCCGCCGCTGCACCCCGACGGCAACCTGCTGCGCCACCTGCCGCTGCGCGCCGGCGACCCCGACGCCGTCGGCGAGATCGTCGTCGAGGGCCTCTACCAGGTCGGCCGGCAGGACCCCGCCCCGATCGGCGCCGAGGCCGGCCTCGCCGTGCCCCGCCCCGACGGCGGCGTCGAACTGCACCTGTCCTCCACCGACCCGCACGGCGACCGCGACCGCACCGCCGCCTGCCTCGGCCTCGACCCCGACCGGGTCCGGCTGGTCGTCACCGGCGTGCCCGGCGCCACCGCCGACCGCGAGGACCTGTCCTTCCAGGTCACCCTGGCGCTGCTCGCGCTGCGCACCGGACGCCCCGTCAAGATGACCCTCACCCGCGCCGAGTCCTTCCAGGCGCACACCACCCGGCACCCCGCGCTCCTGCGCTACCGGCACCACGCCGACGCCGACGGCACGCTGGTCAAGGTCGAGGCGCAGATCCTGCTGGACGGCGGCGCCTACGCCGACGTCTCCGCGGAGGCGCTGGCCGCCGCCGTCGCGTTCTCGGTCGGCCCCTACACCTGCCCCAACGTCTTCGTCGACGCCTGGGCGGTGCGCACCAACAACCCGCCGGCCGGCCGGATGCGCGGCGAGGGCGCGCTGCAGACCTGCTTCGCGTACGAGTCGCAGCTCGACCAGCTCGCCAAGCAGCTCGGCGTCGACCCGTTGGAGATCCGCCGCCGCAACGCGATGTCCACCGGCGACCCGCTGCCCACCGGACAGGCCGTCACCTGCCCCGCCCCCGTCACCGCGCTGCTCGACGCGCTCGCCGACTCCCCGCTGCCCGCCCTGCCGCTCGACGACCCCGAGGCCGACTGGCTGCTGCCCGGCGGCCCGGGCGGCGCCGGCGACCCCGCCGCGGTGCGCCGCGGCATCGGCTACGCGGTCGGCATGGTGCACATGCTCGGCGCGGAGGGCGAGGACGAGGTCGCCACCGCGACCGTCCGGGTCTCCGGCGACCACGCCACCGTGATCTGCGCGGCCGTCGACTCCGGACAGGGCTTCGCCACCCTCGCCCGGCAGATCGTCCAGTCCGTCCTCGGCGTCAGCGAGGTGTACATCGCGCCCGTCGACTCCGACCAGTCCGCGGCCGGCCCCGCCGCCCGCGGCCGGCACACCTGGGTGTCCGGCGGCGCGGTCGAACGCGCCGCGCTGATGGTCCGCCACCAGATGCTGCAGCCGATCGCCGCGGACTTCGGGATGTCCGTCGAACTGCTCACCATCAGCGACGGGAAGATCACCTCGTACGACGGCGTGCTCGGCATGCCGGTCAGCCAGGCCCTCGAAGGCCGCGAGCTGTGGGCCACCGCCCAGTGCCGCCCCCACCCCACCGAACCCCTCGACCCCGAGACCGGGCAGGGCGACGCCTTCGTCTCCATCGCCTTCTGCGCGATGCGCGCCGTCGTCGACGTCGACATCGAACTCGGCGCCGTCCGGGTCGTCGACGTGACCGTCGCCCAGGACGTCGGCCGGGCCCTGAACCCCCGCCAGATCGAGAGCCGCATCGAGGGCGCCGTCGCCCAGGGCGTCGGACTCGCCCTGCTGGAGAACCTCCGCACCGAACACGGCGTCCCCCTCAACGCCTCCCTCACCGGCTACCGCCTCCCCACTGCCCTCGACACCCCCGACATCCGGATCGCCGCCCTCCTCGAAGAACGCGACGTCGTCGCCCCCTTCGGCGCGAAGGCCGTCAGCGCCGCCCCCGCCGTCGTCGCCCCGGCCGCCGTGGCCGCCGCCGTCCGCGCCGCCACCGGCCTCCCGGTAGGCCGCCTCCCGATCCTCCCGGAGGACGCCACCCTCGCCTGACCGGCCACCAGGACCGCCGGCAACCGGGCGAACGAGCCCGGCGTGCCGGCGTGGGCGCCCAGCACTGCAAACGGCTGTGACATCCTCGCGCCGACCGAGGTCCTGGCCAAGGACATCCCGACAGGCGCCGGCTACCCGCAGCGGCCCTACCAGAGCGGCAGCTGGCAGTCGGTCGGCCGATCCGGCGATCGAATCCCGTTCGCACGTCCGGACCTGACCGGCAGTCGGGTCGCGGTGAGGCGAAACGTAGCGAACTCATCACTGGAGGTCTGCGCAGGGCCCGGGCCGGGCGATACGATCGGACGGTCCTGCGTTCCGGGGGCGTTGCGAGAACGAACGGGCTGTCACTCGACCGACGGGGTACTGATGAGGCTGACGAGACTCACACGCGTGCTCGGCGCGACCACGCTGACCGCAGGGTTCCTGTTCACAGGGCTGCCAATGGCGTCCGCGGACCAGGTTCGCGACACGCAATGGGCGAATCAGTACTTCAACCTCGACAAGGTGTGGTCGATCACCAGGGGCGAGGGCGTCACCGTCGCTGTTATCGATGCCGGGGTGGATCCCAATCACCCAGACCTTGCGGGTCGTGTGCTGCCCGGATACGACCCGAGCGGCGGCGGCAATGAAGTCGGGACTTCCAACCCGCACGGCACCGGGATCGCCAGCCTGATTGCCGGCCAGGGCCATGGCGACAATGACGGCGTGGTGGGCCTGGCTCCTGGGGTCAAGATACTGCCCATCTTCAAGGGCGGCCCCGGAGATCGTGACGGGATCCCGGAGGCGGTCAAGTGGGCGGTGGACCACGACGCGAAGGTGATCAACATTTCGCAGGGTGGCTCGGAAGACAACCCGCGCATGCCTGACGCTGTTGCTTACGCCGCCGCCCACAATGTCCTGATCGTGGCAAGTTCGGGTAACTCCAACGCGCCTGTCGAGTATCCGGCCAGGACCCCGGGAATCCTCGCCGTCGGAGCGGTCGACAAGGATCTGAAGATCTGGCCGAAGTCCAACTACGGTCCGGAAGTACTTCTTTCGGCGCCGGGCGTGCGAATCGTCTCCGCAGGCTCCTGCGGTACGGGGCAGTACTGCATAGGGGACGGAACCTCGGACGCGACAGCCTACGTCTCTGCTGCCGCGGCTCTGGTGCGAGCGAAATTCCCGAAGCTGACGGCTGGACAGGTTGCCGAGCGGCTGGTCAAGTCGGCATCGCGACCTGCTGGTGTGAGCAAGCTTCCCGATCAGCACTACGGCTACGGAGTCGTCCGCCCGTACGAGGCGCTGACCATGGACATTCCGGCGGGAACGACTCAGGGGCCGTTGGCACTTCCGGCCGGCGGTGACCCGAGTCCTGCGGCCGGCGGCGGTGCGACCACCGGTGGTGGAAGTTCTGCTGATCCGGGGTCCGGGCTGGGAGATCCGGGGGCGGTGCCGGAGCTGAAGCAGTCGTCCACTTCGACCATGCCGCTGATCCTCGGTGCGATCGGTGGAGCGGTGGTGCTGCTCATCGTGATCATCGCGATCGTGGTGGCGAACAGCCGGAGGCGCAACCGGTCGCAGAGCCTGCCTGGTCAGCCGGGTGGTCCTGCTCCGTACGGTGCCCCGCAGGGCTGGCCGCCCGCTCAGCAGCCACCGTACGGCCAGCAGCCCGGGGCTCCGCAGTACGGCCAGCAGCCGCCGCCCGGCTACCCTCAGCAGCCGCCGACGGGCTATCAGAACCCTTACCAGGGGCAGTAACCAGTCGCGTTCGGGACGTGTCAAGACATGCCCTGAACGCGATACGATCGAACGCTCTGAGTAAACGTCAGCCCACCCACCAGAGCGCTACCACGGGGAAGTTTCGACACTCCAGGGGGAGAGGGCCTCGTGTCCGACGGATTCAGCGTAAACCCGGATGAGCTGGAGGCAGTGGTCAAGCGACTGCGGGCCCTCCAGCAGAACATCAGTACGTGCGGCACCAACACGAAGTACAAGACCGACATCTCTCGGGATGCCTTCGGCGGCAACTTCGTCGAGGCGCAGGCGCTGTACGAGGCGCACGGCAAGATGCAGGCGTTCCTGACCCAGACGATCGCGGATCTTGACGCCCTGATCAACGAGTACGGCGACAAGACCCAGACCGCTCATGCCAGGTACACCGGCGGTGAGCTCGACAAGCAGGCGACGATGAACCAGCTGACCCCGAGGACGGTCTGACATGGCGTCACACAAGACTCCGTTCGACTCCTACGCCCTCATCCCGCTCAAGGACATGGTCGGGCACTCCAGCCCGGACCAGATCCGCCAGGTCGGCGAGCACTGGAAGAGCGTTCACCAGGAGTTGAACGACGTCGCTGCGAAGCTGCAGGAGGCCGTGCAGCACGCCACCGCGAACTGGCAGGGTGCTGCGGCCCAGGGCTTCGCGCAGAAGGGCGGTCAGATCCAGCAGAGCCTGGCCAACACCGCCGCGCATGCGTCGAACACCTCGGTCGCCATGGACTACGCGGCGACCGCGCTGCAGCAGACCAAGTCGACGATGTCGCAGATCAAGGTTCCAGGCTTCTGGGACCGGGTCGGCAAGACTCTCAACGACGGCTTCGCCTCTTCCGACGAAGGCCTCAAGCGGGACCTTGCCTCGGGGATGAACCGCATCGACGCGGTGAACAAGAATGCCCATGAACTGTCGGCCACCGAGGTTGCGCACCAGTACGCGATCGGCGTCATGGAGCACCTCGGTCCCCAGTATCTCGAGGCAGCGAGCTATCTGGACAATCCGCCGGGTCGGACCGGTGAACGGCACGAGGGCGAGGCTTTCCCGCCCGAGCCGAGCACGACGCCTCCGCCCGGGCACACCCCGCCCACCATGCCGATGCCGAAGTACCCCGAGGGGCACCCCAAGGACCAGCCCCCGCCCGGGTACGTGCCGCCCAAGGATCCCGGGCAGCCGTCGCCGTGGGCTCCCGGGCAGGTGGAGCCGATGCCTCCGACGCACGGGGTGCCGCCGATTACTCCGGGGCAGCCGTGGAAGCCGCCGTCCACCGGGTTGGACGGGTGGACTCCGCCTGAGACGGGGCCCGGGTTGCCCACGGGGCCCGGGGGTGGGTTGCCCGGTGGGGTTGGGACTCTGCCGGGGCCCGGTACGGGTGGTGGTGGTACCGGTGGTGGCGGGTTCCCCGGTGGCGGTGGTTACGTGCCCGGGGTCGGCGGCGGCGGGTACCTGCCCGGTGGCGGGTCCGGTGGCGGTCGTACCGGTGGCGTCGGGACCGGCGGGCTCGGGACCGGCGGCAGTGGCGGCGGCAAGGTCGGCGGTGCCGGCGGTGCCGGGGCCGGTGGCGCGGGCAAGGCCGGCGGTGCCGGTGGCGCCGGGGCTGCGGGTGCCGGTGCTGCGGGTGGTCGTGGTGCGGCCGGTGCCGGTGGCATGGGCGGCGGTATGCACGGCGGCGGCGGCATGGGTGGCGCCGGTGGCGCGAAGGGCGGTGCCGGCGGGAAGGGCAGCGGCCTGGTGCGCAAGGCCGGTGGCACGATCGGCGGCGCCAAGGCCGGCGGTGCCGGTGGCCGGGCGTTCACCGAGGGCGGTTCGGGCATCGGCAAGGGCCGCGGCGCCGGCCAGGGCGGTGCGGCCGGTATGCACGGCGCGCCCGGGTCCGGCAGTGCCAACCGGAAGAAGAAGGGCGAGGGCCACCGTCCCGACTACCTGATCGAGGACGAGGAGACCTGGCGCGGTGGCACGGCGAACCCGCCGGTCATCGAGTAGCAAAGCGGGTAGTAGGCAGCGCGCGGCGGGCGCCGGTGGTGGTCCTGGGGGATCACCACCGGCGCCCGCCGCATTTTGCCAGGAAACTCGCCGAGGAAAAGGAACAGGGCAGCGGAATTCACCGGGCGCGGTGGTGCATGAATGGCGCCCGGTGAATTCCGGAAGAGACCGTGACGGGAATCGAACCCGTGTAAACCGTTTTGCAGACGGTTCCCTGAACCACTCGGGCACACGGTCGTGAAGGGGTGCGCGCAGGCGTCAAGAGGCCTGTCGGCGCGGGGGAGTTGCGGTCAGGCGCAACAGGAGAGGGAACACCGGCAGCCGGGACAGGAGGCACAGGTGCGGGGCACTGCGAGGGCCACCAGCTTCCTGTTCATCGCCTTCTCCTGCCGTCGTGGGCTGCTCCGGTTCGTTCCGGTGAATTCACTATAGCGGGCGGGATCGGGGCGGCGTCAATGGAAAGCGGTAATTCGTCGATGAATTCCGCGTGTCGGCGCTGTGCTACGGTCGGGAGCGAGACGGGTGCTGGTGGCCCGTCCCGGACGAGGTGCGTCGTACCCGGTATGACAAGACGGCGCGGTAGGTGGTTCGACTACTGCGAGGAGTCCGTCGTCATGGCGTGGGTGGTTCTGATCGTCGCCGGTGTGCTGGAGACCGTCTGGGCGGTGGCCCTGGAGGCCAGCAAGGGGTTCTCGCGGCTGGTGCCGAGTCTGGTGTTCGCGGTGGGTCTGGTCCTGTCGATGGGCGGGCTGGCGTACGCGATGCGGTCGATTCCGTTGGGGACCGGGTACGCGGTGTGGGTCGGCATCGGCGCGGTGGGGACGGCGCTGTACGGGATGGTGGCGATGGGGGACGCGGTGAGTGCGGCCCGGATCACCTGCCTGGTGCTGATCCTGGCCGGGGTGGTGGGGCTGAAGGTGCTGCACTAGCGGAACGCGGCGGAGGCAGGGCCCAGGATCGGCGACGGAGGTCGTCGTCGGCCGAAGGGTCAGGACCAAGAGGCGATGACGGCACTTACCATGTCGTGGTGACCACCACCTCCCCGGCCGAAACGGCAGCATCGCGGCAGATACCCGACGACGACGGCACGGGAGGTGTGCTCAGCGGCCCCTGGCGGGCGCTGACGCTGGGCATCGTCTCGGTGGTGCTGCTGCTGGCGTTCGAGGCGACGGCGGTGAACACCGCGATGCCGACGGCGGCGCAGCAGCTCGACGGGATCGGCCTGTACGCGTTCGCGTTCTCCGCGTACTTCACCACCACGCTGCTGGCGATGGTGGTGTCGGGGCAGCTGTGCGACCGGCGCGGGCCGCTGGCGCCGCTGTTCAGCGGGATCGCGGTGTTCGCGGCCGGGCTGGTGATCGCCGGCACCGCCGTGAACATGTGGATGTTCGTCGCGGGCCGGGCGGTGCAGGGCCTGGGCGGCGGCCTGGTGATCGTGGCGCTGTACGTGGTGGTCGGCCGGGCGTTCCCGGAGCGGCTGCGCCCGGCGGTGTTCGCCGCGTTCTCGGCGGCCTGGGTGCTGCCGTCGATCCTCGGCCCGGTGATCTCCGGCGCGGTAACCCAGCACCTGGGCTGGCGCTGGGTGTTCCTCGCGGTGCCGGTGCTGGTGCTGCTGCCGCTCGCGGTGATGGGCCCGGCGCTGCGCCGTTCCGAGCGGCGCCAGCCGCCGCTGCAGGTGCAGCCGTACGACTGGCGGCGGACCCGGGACGCGGCGATGGTCGCGGTCGGCGCGGCGCTGCTGCAGTACGCGGGTCAGCGGCTGGACGGGTGGTCGCTGCTGCCGGCGGCCGCCGGGGTGGCGCTGATCGGCCCGGCGGTGCTGCGACTGCTCCCGAAGGGGACGCTGCGGGCGGCCCGCGGTCTGCCGACGGTGATCCTGCTGCGCGGGCTGGCGGCGGGCGCGTTCTTCGCGTCCGAGCTGTTCATCCCGCTGATGATGCAGACCCAGCGCGGCCTGTCGGTGACCATGGCGGGCCTGACGCTGGCGCCGGGCGGACTGTCCTGGGCGCTGGGGTCGTGGCTGCAGGGCCGGCCGGGTGCGGAGCGCCACCGGGAGACGATGATCCGGTACGGGTTCGTGCTGACCGCGGTGGCGATCGGCGCGGCGGCGCTGGTGCTGTTCTCGTCGGTGCCGGTCTGGGTGACGGCGGCGGCCTGGGCGGTCGGCGGCGCCGGCATGGGCCTGGCGATCGCCAGCATCAGCGTGCTGATGATGAAGCTGTCGGCACCGGAGGAGACCGGCGAGAACTCGGCGGCGCTGCAGCTGAGCGACGCGCTGGGCAACGTGCTGCTGACCGGTCTCGCTGGTGTGCTGTTCGCGGCGTTGGGCGGCGGGGCGGTCAGCGCCGTGGCCCGCGACGCGGCGCTGCCGGCGGGGGCGTTCGCCGCGGTGTTCCTGACGATGCCGGTGGTGGCGCTGGCCGGTGCGGCGCTCTCCGGCCGGGCCGCGGTGGCCCGGCCGAAGGTCCGGTGACCTGACGGCGGACTACTTGCCGCCGGACACCGGCGGCACGGACGGGCGGGTGGTGGCGGGGGCGCCCGCCCCGCCGAGGTAACTGCTCCAGCCGCCCTCGGGGCTCTGGCCGGGGGTGAGGGCCTGGAGCTTCTTGAGCACGGCCGGGTCCTGCACCTCCAGCCACTCGACCAGCTGACGGAAGGACACCATCCGGACCTCGGGCTTGTCGGCGATCGCCTTCAGGACCTCCTCGACGGCGTTCATGTAGATGCCGCCGTTCCAGCCCTCGAAGTGGTTGCCGATGATGAACGGCGCCCGGTTGCCGCGGTAGGCGCGGTCGAAGCCGGCCAGGTAGGCGTCGCGGGCCTGGGCCTGCCAGAAGGCGCGGCGGCCGGGGTCGCCCTTGGTGTTGTCGCCGGACTGGTTGTACATGATGTTGTAGTCCATCGAGAGCACCTGGAAGGTGTGCCCGGGGAACGGGATGGACTGCAGCGGCATGTCCCACAGCGCGCCGCCGGCGAACTTCTGCGGCCACATCTGCAGCCCGCCGGGGCCGGAACTGTCGTACTTCCAGCCGCGCTTGACGGCGGTGGGCAGCAGGCCGCGCTGGCCCTCCAGGCAGGGGGTGCGGCCGCCGATCAGTTCCTTGCGGTAGTCGAAGGGCAGCGCGGGCAGATCGGTGTTGCCGGTGTTGGTCTTCCAGTTCATGACGAAGTCCATCGCCTGCTGGATCTCGCTGTCCCAGTCCTCGGGGGACCAGCGGCCGCCGCCGTTGGCGCCGCAGAAGTGCCCGTTGAAGTGGGTGCCGATCTCGTGTCCGTCCAGCCAGGCCGCGCTGATCTGCTCGATGGTGGCGCGGATGTGGGCGTCGCTCAGGTAGCCGATGTCGGAGGCGCCGACCTGGTGCTGCGGCGGGTGGTACATGGACTTCTTCGACTCGGGCAGGGTGTAGATGCCGGAGAGGAAGAACGTCATGGTGGCGTCGTGGTCCTTGGCGAGCTGCCGGAACCGGCTGAACAGGCGGTCGTCGAGCTCGCCCGCGCCGTCCCAGGAGAACACCACGAACTGCGGGGGCTTCTGGCCGGGTTCCAGCGGTTCGGGGGTGGGCTGGCCCGGCTGGGGGCCGGTGTCGGAGGTGGAGCCGTCGCCGATCAGGGTGGCGGGGGGCTTGGGGACGGCGCTGGGGGTCCCGTTCGCGGCGAGGCCGTCGGCCCGGGCCGGCCCGTCGGCTCCGCCCCCGCTCCCGGAGGTGCTCGCGCAGCCGGCCGCGAGGGTGGCGGCGGTCGCCGCACCGGCGGCCAGCAGCGTCCTGCGGGAGAAGGCGTCCATGTCTCACATCCGTTCACCAGGGAGTAAGGGGAAGGCACCGGCCGGAGGTGCGGTCCGTCGGATGGAATGAACGGTGCGTCGTCCGGGGGAGTCGGCCCCAGCATCGCACGGGCCGCCACGCCGTGCCGGGAAGCACGGCCCGGGGTACGGATGACCGGGGGACGCCTCGCCGGAAGGCTCACCTGTTCGGCGCACCGGGCCGGTGCGGCACCGCCGTCCGGGCGTTGACCTGGCATCAGATGGCACGGACCGGATCGGACCCCGGACGAGGAGGACGCACCCGCCGATGTGGCAGTCGCTGCTGGACGCCTACCGGGACCGGATCGTCGACACCGGACGGGAGCCGCTGTTCCTGCTGCTGCTCGGCCTGGTGCTGTCGTTCCTGTTCATCCGGATCAGCACCCGGCTGATCCGCGCCCAGGTCCGCTGGTGGCCGGGCAACGTCACGCCGGGAGGGCTGCACATCCACCACGTGGTGTTCGGCCAGGCCCTGCTGCTGATCTGCGGCGTCGCCGCGTTCGCGGTGCGCGGCGACGGCGGCTCCTGGTGGAACCTGCTCGGCTTCGGGTTCGGGGTCGGCTGCGGACTGGTGCTGGACGAGTTCGCGCTGGTGCTGCACCTGAAGGACGTCTACTGGTCGACCCAGGGCCGCACCTCGGTGGACGCCGTGATGCTCGCCGTCGCCACCATCGGCCTGCTGCTGCTCGGCGAACTCCCGCTCGGCGGCTTCGCCCGGCACCCCGACGGGCCCACCCTGGCGGGGGCCTGCGGGCTGCTCGCCCTGGTGGTGGTCAGCCTGCTCAAGGGCAAGACCTGGACGGGCCTGCTCGGCATCATGCTCTGGCCGCTCGCCCTGGTCGGCGCGGTGCGGCTGGCCCGGCCGCAGAGCCCGTGGGCCCGCTGGCGCTACCGGTCCCGGCCCCGTCGGCTGGCCCGCGCCGAGCGGCGCGAGGAGCGCATCCACCGCCGCCTGGTCGCGGCGAAGACCGCCGTCTACGACCTGGTGGCCGGCACCCCCGACGTCGACCTCGAACCCGCGCGACCCGCGCCGGTGGCACCGGCCGCCGCGCCGCCGGCCGTCCCGCCGCCCGCCGTCGCCGAGGCGCCGCCGCCCGCGCCGTGGCGGCTGCGCTGCGCCGCGTTCGTCCAGTGGTACCTGCGGATCGTCACCCTGATCGACCTGCTCGGCGCGGTCGTCGCGCCGTTCCGCGCGCAGGTCCAACGGGTCGACCGCGGCGAGTACTTCACGCCGGTGCTGGTCACCTCCGGGTTCACCACGGCGCTGCTGGCCGGCCTGCTCGCGGTGATGCTGCGCCGCCGCAAGCGCGCCGCGTGGATCGCCGCGCTGGTCGTCGTGCTGGCGCACGCCGGGCTGTACGGGCTGGCGCTGGCCTTCCCGGAGTTCCGCGCGCACCCGTTCAACTGGTTCTCGGCGGCGCTCACCCTCGCCGTCCTGCTGGCGCTGCTGCTGAGCCGCCCCGTGTTCCGGGTGCGCGGCGGGCGCGGCAACGTGCCGCTGGCGGCCGCCGTGCTGGTGGTCGGCGGGGCGCTGCTCACCGCCCTCGGCGCGGTCGCCGTCCGGCTCGGGCACACCGACGGCGTGCCGGACTGGGGCGAGGCCGCCCGGTACGGGCTGCTGCGGCTGGTCACCCTCTCCGGCGTCGTCAAGGTCGGCGGCGTGGAGGTGCCGCGCTGGATCGACCTCGCGCTCAACCTGCTCGGCACCGCCCTGCTGCTGCTCACCCTGCGGATCCTGCTGCGCTCCCCGCTCGGCGCCGAACAGCTCGGCCCGGAGGACGAGTCGAGACTGCGCCGGCTGCTGGAGCGGCACGGCGGGCGGGACTCGCTGGGCTACTTCGCGCTGCGCCGCGACAAGTCGCCGTGCTTCTCGCCGAGCGGGAAGGCCGCCGTCGCCTACCGGGTGGTCAACGGCGTGGCGCTGGCCTCGGGCGATCCGCTCGGCGACCCGGAGGCGTGGCCGCAGGCGATCGAGGAGTGGCAGCGGCTGGCCCGTGCGCACGCCTGGATCCCCGCCGTCACCGGCGCGGGCGAGCAGGGCGGCACGGTGTACGCCCGGGTGGCGGGGCTGCGGGCGCTGCACCTCGGCGACGAGGCGGTGGTCGAGCCGGCCCGGTTCACCCTGGACGGGCGGGAGATGCGCGGCCTGCGGCAGACCTGCCGCCGGGTCGAACGGGCCGGGTACCGGGTGGTGGTCCGCCGCCACCGGGACATCCCCGCCGAGGAGTTCGCCGACCTGGTGCGGCTCGCCGACGCCTGGCGGCACGGCCGCACCGAACGCGGCTTCTCGATGGGGCTGGGCCGGCTCGGCGACCCCGCCGACGGCGACTGCCTGATCGCCGAGTGCCGCGACGAGGCCGGCCGGACCGCCGCCCTGCTGTCCTTCGTCCCGTGGGGCGCGGACGGGCTGTCGCTGGACCTGATGCGCCGCGACCGGGAGTCCGACAACGGGCTGGTCGAGTACACCGTGACGGGGCTGCTCGAACACGCCCGGGGCGGCGAGCCCGCGGTGCGGCGGGTGTCGCTGAACTTCGCGATGTTCCGCGAGGTGTTCGAGGAACGGATCGGTGCGGGGCCGGTGCTGCGGCTGTGGCGCGGGGTGCTGCGGTTCCTGTCGCGCCGGTGGCAGCTGGAGTCGCTGTACCGGGCCAACGCCCGCTACCGCCCGCACTGGCAGCCCCGGTACGTGCTGTACGAGAAGCCCTCCGAACTGCCCGCGATCGGCCTGGCCACCGCCCTCGCCGAGGGCTTCCTGACCCGCCCCCGGCTGCGCCGCGGCCGCCCGGCGGGGCGGACCTGACGGCCGGTCACCCGGGCGGAACGCCGGGCGTGCCGGGGCGGGCGGCGATCGGTTGACTGGGCGCAGCGGTTCGGCGCGGGCGGAGGGTGCGGTGGACGAGCGGGCATGGAGCAGGGCGGCGCTGGCCGCGGGGGCGATCGTGGCGGGGGCCTGGCTGCTGCACGGGGGAGTGCTGGGCGTGCTGCCGCCGGCCCCGGTCGCCGCGCAGGCCTACGACGGGACGCCGGTCGGGCCCGCGGTGCCGCCACTGCCGTCCTCGCCGCCGGTGCGGGTCCGGATCCCGGTGCTCGGGGTGGACGCCCCCGTCGGCCCGCTGGGCCTGGACGGCGAGGGCCGGCTGGAGCCGCCGCCCGGGGCGGACGGCAACCTGGCGGGCTGGTACCGGGACGGCGCGGCCCCCGGGTCGAGCGGCGCGGCGGTGCTGGCCGGGCACGTCGACACCGCGCACGGCCCGGCGGTGTTCTACCGCCTGGGTGCGCTGCGCAGAGGGGACCAGGTGGAGGTCGCCCGGGCCGACCGGGCCACCGCCTGGTTCCAGGTGGACGGCGTGGAGATCTACCCGAAGCGGGAGTTCCCCGACGCCAAGGTGTACACGGCCACTCCCGATGCCCAGCTGCGGTTGATCACCTGTGGGGGCGCCTACACCCGCGAGGGCGGCTGGGACGGGAACGTGGTGGTGTACGCACACCTGGTGCGCACTCAACGGGCCTGACGGCCACCCGATGAGCGCCTGCCCCTGACGGGAGCTCAGGCCAGCAGCTGGGCGAGCGCCCGGTCGCAGTCCAGGTGCCGCAGCTCCTGGCCCTCCGGGACGGCCAGGTGGCTGCGCCACAGGAAGCGGCGCAGGTCCGCGCGGGCGAACTGGAGCAGCGCGACGCCCTCCGGGGAGCGCAGCTCGACCATGGTGCGCATGCCGAACGCGGGCCGGATCCGGACGTCGCCCTCGCCGGCCAGCTGCTCCAGGCCGGCGGAGAGCAGCTGGCGGGCGAACACCCACTCGATGTCGGGCGCCGACCGGTCGGCGGGAGCGGCGGCGGTGTCGAACGGGTCGCTCGGGTCGTAGGGGCCGTGGGGGTCGTACGGGTCGGCGTCCAGCGCGTACTCGGCGGGGAAGGCCATCCGGACCGCCAGCGGGTCCTCGCAGCGGTAGCGCAGGGCGACCCGGAGCAGGGCGGAGCGGTGGGAGCCGAGGATCAGGCGGGCCTGGGTGTGTTGTTCGATCGGTGCAGGGGCTGCGGACACGACGATTCCTCCGGAGTGTGGGGGTGCGACCGGTGTCGCCTTCCGTGACTGAAGAGTCGGAAGGGACAGGAGCAATTACACCGGTTTTGGGGTCCTTTCGAGTGATCTGCGCCACATCGGCAGGGATGAATCAGGCATTTCGGTCGTCGAGCGTGGGGGTGTCGTGCGCAGCGGCCCGGCCGCCCGGGCTGGATCGCAGGAATCGGCCGGGCCGCCGCCGGTCCGACCGGGCCAGGGGGACGAGATCGTGGAGTCGTCGGTGCGGTCGGCCGAGCGCCGGTCGCTCGCCGGGGCGCACCGAGCTCTGCCGCAGCCACCACCCCGGCCTGCTGCGCTACGCCGGCATCCTCACCGGCGGCGACCACTGGCGGGCCGAGGACCTGGTCGCCGAGGCCCACCTGCGGGTCGGCGGCGGCTGGCCGCCGGGCAGCGGATCGAGGACCCGCGCGCCTACCTGGCCCACCACCGTCCGCCGCCCGGCCGCCGCCCCGGTGCGCGAGAGGGCCGTCCCGGACGTGCCCGGCGGCGAGAGCGGCGACCCGGCCGCGGGGGTGGCCGAGACCGACCGGATGCGCCGGCTGGTCGCCCAGCTGCCCGAGCGATGGGCGCACGCGTTGTGGCGGGCCGAGGTGGAGGGGCTGCCGCCCGGCGGGATCGGGGCCCGGCTCGGGGGCGGCGGGGCGGCGGTGCTGGTGCACCGGGCCCGCGAGGGGCTGCGGCCGGCCCACCTGCGGGCGTACCCGGGCAGCCCGCACCACCCGTCCTGCGCCGGGCACTGGGCGACGCCGGCCGGGCACGCCGGTGGCCGGGCCGGACGGCGGGCCGGGCAGCGGGTGGAGCGGCACCTGCCGCACTGCGCGGACTGCCGGCGCCCGCCGGCCCTGCTGCGCCAGGCCGACCCGGGCCCGGCCGGGCTGGCTGGCGGCGTACTGGCGCTGCCGGCCGCGCTGCTGGGGCCCCCGGCGGGCGTCGCCGGGCAGCGCGGCGGCGAGCCCGGGTCGCCGTGCAGCCCGGCGCCGGCGTCGAGGCCGGCTTCACGGGCGCCGCGACGGACCCGCACGCCGTCCCGGAGGTGTTCACGGTGAACGGCCGGCCGTGCCGCGTGAAGGTGCGGTGAGGGCCGCGCGACCGGAGTGGGACGCGCGCCACAGGACCTCGGCAACGCCGTGGTCCGCCCCTCGGAAGGGGCTAGGCTGGGCGGGTTCCACGACCGCCCGCCGACCGCGGGAGACGGGCCTCAAACCGGCCCTGACCTGCGACGACCCCGTTCGGAGACCGTGACTACCGCCGCCTCCTCCTCGATGTCCCCGCTGTTCTCGCACGCCGACAGCCTCCACCCCCGCCCCACCGGCACCTCCGCCGCCGCGCACCTCTCCCCGGCCTTCCCCGGCCGTGCCCCCTGGGGCACCGCGGGCAAGCTCCGCGCCTGGCAGCAGGGCGCGCTGGACAAGTACGTCGAGCAACAGCCCCGGGACTTCCTCGCGGTCGCCACCCCGGGCGCCGGAAAGACCACCTTCGCCCTGACCCTGGCGTCCTACCTGCTGCACAACCACCTGGTGCAGCAGGTCACGGTGGTCGCGCCCACCGAGCACCTGAAGAAGCAGTGGGCCGAGGCCGCCGCCCGGATAGGCATCCGGCTGGACCCGGCGTACTCCTCGGGCCCGCTGTCCAAGGACTTCCACGGCATCGTGGTGACCTACGCGGGCGTCGGCGTCAACCCGATGCTGCACCGCAACCGCACCGAGGCCCGCAAGACGCTGGTGATCATGGACGAGATCCACCACGCCGGCGACTCCAAGTCCTGGGGCGAGGCCTGCTTCGAGGCGTTCGAGCCCGCCACCCGCCGGCTCGCGCTGACCGGTACGCCGTTCCGCTCGGACACCAACCCGATCCCGTTCGTCCAGTACGAGGCGGGCGGCGACGGCATCCGCAAGTCGGTCGCCGACTACACCTACGGCTACGGGCACGCGCTCGCCGACCACGTCGTCCGCCCGGTGATCTTCCTCAGCTACTCCGGCAACATGCGCTGGCGCACCAAGTCCGGTGACGAGTTGGAGGCCCGGCTCGGCGAGCCGATGACCAAGGACCTGATCGCCCAGGCCTGGCGCACCGCGCTGTCCCCGCAGGGCGAGTGGATCCCGGCGGTGCTGCAGGCCGCTGACCGGCGGCTGACCGAGGTCCGCAAGGGCATCCCGGACGCCGGCGGCCTGGTGATCGCCACCGACCAGACGGTGGCCCGCGCCTACGCCAAGATGCTGCGCGAGATCACCGGCGAGAAGGTCTCGCTGGTGCTCTCCGACGAGACCGAGGCGTCCAAGCGGATCTCCGACTACGCCGAGGGCACCTCGCGCTGGATGGTCGCGGTGCGCATGGTGTCCGAGGGCGTCGACGTGCCCCGGCTGTGCGTCGGCGTGTACGCCACCTCGATCTCCACCCCGCTGTTCTTCGCGCAGGCCGTCGGCCGCTTCGTGCGCGCCCGCAAGCGCGGCGAGACCGCCTCGGTGTTCCTGCCGACCATCCCGATGCTGCTCGGCTTCGCCAACGAGATGGAGCTGCAGCGCGACCACGTGCTGGACCGTCCGAAGAAGGACGGCGAGGGCCTGTTCGACGAGGAGGACCGGCTGCTCGCCGAGGCCGAGAAGGCCAACGACGGGCCGGACACCGGCAGCGAGGAGTTCTCCTACGAGGCGCTGGGCAGCGAGGCGGTCTTCGACCGGGTGCTGTACAACGCCATGGAGTTCGGCATGCAGGCGCACCCCGGCAGCGAGGAGGAGGAGGACTACCTCGGCATCCCGGGCCTGCTCGAACCCGACCAGGTGCAGATGCTGCTGCAGAAACGTCAGCACCGGCAGATCCAGCGCTCCAAGGCCCGTCCCGCCGAGGAGGCCGACCTGCTGGAGCTGCCCGCCGAGGAGCGCCCGGTCATCACCCACCAGGAACTGCGCGAACTGCGCAAGGAGCTGAACGCGCTGGTCGCCGCCTGGCACCACCGCACCAGCCAGCCGCACGGCACCATCCACAACGAGCTGCGCCGCCAGTGCGGCGGGCCGCTCACCGCGCAGGCCACCGCCAACCAGCTGAAGGCGCGGATCGGCCGAATTCGGGAGTGGGCGACGACGGGCTGATCGGGGCGCCCGGGGGGAGGTTGACTGCCCGTCAGGGGATCGCGGCGGGACTTGGCGAAGGAAGTGTGGAGACGAGCGGTCCTACGATCCGCTAATCTTCCGCGTGCCGGTGCTGGGGGGACCAACACTCATGTGTGGTGCGCCTCGGCATGCGGTCGACCTGCCGATGCCGTCCCGTCCGACGCTCCGGCCCGCACTGTTAAGAGGAGCCCACGGTGGCGTACCCCAACCAGAACCCCGAGCTGTCCGACAAGTCCAAGGTCGTCGCCGGAATCCTGCAGATCCTGCTGGGCGGCTTCGGCGTCGGCCGCTTCTACACCGGCCACATCGGCATGGGCATCGCCCAGCTGCTCACCTGCGGCGGCCTCGGCTTCTGGGCGCTGATCGACGGCATCATCTTCCTGGTCAGCGACACCCGCACCGACGCCCAGGGCCGTCTGCTGCGCAGCTGACCTTGCACGCCGAGGAGAACGGCCGGCACCCCCGCCCCGCGGACACCCGCGGCGGGGGCGCCGGCCGTTCGCCGTTCGCGCTGCTGCGCCACCCCGCCGCCGCCCCGCTCGGCCTGCTCGCCGCCGGCCTGGCCGCCGCCGGCTACCTGTACACCCGCAATCCGCACCTGCCCGGCCAGGCCCTGCCGTTCTGCCCCTGGCGCCGACTGACGGGCCTTCAGTGCCCCGGCTGCGGCGGCACCCGGATGGTCTGGGACCTGATGCACGGCGACCTGCTCGCCGCCTGGCACGACAACGCCGCGCTGCTGCTCGCGCTCCCCTTCGTCGCCGCCTGGTACCTGGTGCGGCTGCGGCACGGGCTGGCCGGCCGGCACTGGAAGCTGCGCCTCGGGCCGCGTGCCGTCACCGCGATCCTCGTCGCCGCCGCGCTCTGGGCCGTCGGCCGCAACGTCCTCTGACCCCCGCCGCCGGGAGGCGGTGTCCGGCTACCGGTCAGATATCGAACACCAGAGCGGTCGAGGTCGGAGTTTTGGGTGCCTTGTCCGTTTTTTCATCGCGACTTTCCAACGATGTGGACCGGATTTTGAACAACCACTTCCGCAGCGCACCTCCCGTTCACTAGCGTCTCCCCAATCCCGTCCGGGCCCCCACCCCACAGGCCGGTCGGACAACCGCGGAGCCCTGCGACCGGCCGACGACGCCGAGGCCGGTCTCCCGCGCCGGACACCCACGCTGGCGTGTGATCAATTCCGGTGCAGCCAAAGGTAGTTGTGCCGTAGGGTCGGATTCGCCGCGGAAAGGACCTGGCGTTCGTGACTGCTGAGACCTCCCAGACTCTGGACCGAGGTGTCCGAGTACTGAAACTGCTCGCCGACTCCGAGCGCGGGCTGACGGTGACCGAGCTGGCCGCCCGACTGGCCGTCAACCGCACGGTGGTGTACCGCCTGCTGGCCACCCTGGAACAGCACGGCCTGGTCCGCCGCGACATCGGCGGCCGCGCCCGGGTCGGCCTCGGCGTGCTGCGCCTCGCCCACCGGGTGCACCCGCTGCTGCGCGAGGCCGCGCTGCCCGCGCTGCGCTCGCTCGCCGAGGACCTCGGCGCCACCGCCCACCTCACCCTGGTCGACGGCAACGAGGCGCTCGCCGTCGCCGTGGTCGAACCGACCTGGACGGACTTCCACGTCGCCTACCGCACCGGCCTGCGCCACCCGCTCACCGAGAGCGCGGCCGGCCGGGCGATCCTGGACGCCCGTGGCTTCCCCGGCCAGCGCCGCCCCGAGCAGGGCTTCGTGATCACCCGGGCCGAGGAGCAGTCCGGCGCCTGCGGCGCCGCCGCCGCGCTGATCGGCCTGAGCGGCATCGAGGGCAGCGTCGGCGTGGTGATGCTCAACGGCCTGGTGCCCGAGCGGGTTGGCCCGCGCGTGGTGGAGGCCGCCACCGAGGTCGCCGACGCGCTGCGCTGAACCCGGCCGCGGCCGGGTCGATCCGCGCGGCCGTCCCTGGCGGCGGCCCCGGTGTGTTTGGATGCGGGGTGTGCCTCTCCAGAACCTGCCCACGGCCCTGACCGCCCCGCGCAGCCGCGCCCTCGCCCTGTGCGCGCTGCCGGTGCTGGCACTGTTCGCGGTGGCCGCGTTCGTGCCGCTGCCCTATACGGTGGAGTCGCCCGGCATCACCGCGGACACCCTGGGCAGGTACAACGGCCGGCCGGTGATCACCATCACCGGGGCGCAGCAGCGCGCCACCGAGGGCCAGCTGCGGATGGTCACCATCTCGGCCACCGAGCCGGGGCGCCGCAACTCCCTGCGGGACTCGCTGCGGGCCTGGGTCGACCCCGAGCAGGTGGTGGTGCCCACCGAGGAGGTCTACCCGCAGAGCAACCCGAAGCAGGCCAACGAGGTGACGCAGCAGCAGATGACGCAGTCCCGGGACGACGCCACCACGGCCGCCCTGGGCTACCTTCACCTGTCGCCCGACCAGGTGAAGGTCACCATCGACCTCGGCGACATCGGCGGCCCCAGCGCGGGCCAGATGCTGGCCCTGGGCATCGTGGACAAGATCGCCGGCGACGGCCGGGGCGGCGACCTGACCGGCGGCCGGACCGTGGCCGGCACCGGCACGATCGACTCGGCCGGGCGGATCGGACCGGTCGGCGGCGTCCCGCTGAAGACCCAGGCGGCGGCCCGCGACGGGGCCACCGTGTTCCTGCTGCCGCGCAGCGAGTGCACCCAGGCCAAGGTCAACACCCCCGACGGGCTGCAGCTCGTCCCGGTGGACACCCTCGCCGAGTCGGTCGCCGCCCTCCAGGCGCTGCACGACGGCGGCGCCGTCCCGCACTGCTGAACCGCCCCGACGCCGAGTCGGTCGCCGCCCTCCAGGCGCTGCACGACGGCGGCGCCGTCCCGCACTGCTGAACCGCCCCGACGCCGAGTCGGTCGCCGCCCTCCAGGCGCTGCACGACGGCGGCGCCGTCCCGCACTGCTGAACCGCCGCGTCGGGCCGTCCGTCGGGGCGCCCCGCAGGCCGGCCTACACGCCGAACGCCGCAGTCGCCAGGTCCTCGCCGACCCGGGCTTGGAGCTTCCCGGCCACCGCGGTCAACCGGTGCGCCTGGGAGAGCGGCAGCGCCACCGCGATCGCCGCCAGTTCGCTGCCCAGCACGATCGGCACCGCCGCCCCCACCAGGCCCAGCTGGTACTCCTGGTACTGGGTGATCGGCGCGGCCCGCTGCGGCCCCGGTCCGGGCAGCAGCGGCAGCTGGGCGGGCTGCCGAAGGGTGTACGGGGTGAACGGCACCATCGGGTGGCTCGCCAGGTACTCCCGGCGCTCCTCGGCGGACAGCAGCGCCAGCAGGGTCTTGCCGCTGGCGTGGGCGTGCGCGCCGGACCGGAAGTTCGCCGGGTCGGCGGTGGCGGTGCCGGGCGCGGCGCGGGCGGCCACCAGCTCCACCTCGCCGTCCTTGTACCGGGCGTAGTGCACGGCGGCGTTCAGCTCGTGGGCGATCCGGCGGAGCATCCGGTCCAGCCGGATCCGCCCGGCCTCCGGCCCGTCCGGGTCCTCCGCGCTCAGCCCCAGCACCGCGGGCCCGGTTCGGTAGCGGCCCTCGCGGCGCTCCAGGTACCGGTCGTGCACCAGGGTGCGCAGCAGGTGGTAGGTGGTGCCGAGGGCCAGCTCGGTGTCCCGGGCGAGCTGCTTGGCGGTGGCGCCGGCCGGATGCCGGGCGGCGGCCTCCAGCAGCCGCAGGGCGCGTTGCGCGGAGGCGATCAGGGTGGGCGCCTCGGTGCCCCGCTTCACCGCGGCGCCCCGGAGGCGCGGAGGGCGGACGGCGGACCGGGGGCGGCCCCGGGGTTCACACTTGCGTTCATTGCCTGCACGAGCCATAGGCATATGTCATAACGCGGCGTTCGTCACCTGCGGACACGCCCGGACGCCCGGGGCGGCCCCCCGTCAGGACCCGTCCGCGGCCCCCGCGGCCTGCTCCACCAGCGGCAGGATCCGGTACGGCACCGGGTTCTCCAGGGCGATCGCGGTGGACGCCCGGACGATCCCGTCGAAGCCCACCACCCGGTCGATCACCCGCTGCAGATCGGCGTTCGACCGGGCCACGATCCGCACCAGCATGTCGCCGTGACCGGTGATGGTGTGCAGCTCCAGCACCTCCGGCACCGCCGCCAGGTGCGCCCGTACGACGGTGCCCTGCCCCTGCGAGATCTCCAGCGTCGCGAACGCCGTCACCGGATAGCCCAACGCCCCCGGGTCCACCTGCGGGCCGAACCCGCCGATCACCCCGCGCGCCTGCAGCCGGTCCAGCCGGGCCTGCACCGTGCCGCGCGCCACCTGCAGGCGGCGCGAACACTCCAGCACCCCGATCCGCGGCTCCTCGGCGAGCAGCCGGATCAGTCTTCCGTCCAGCGCGTCGATGGCGTCGGGCTGCGGGGGCACGGGCGGCTCCTCGGTGGTGCGGGCGTCGACCGACATTGTGGGGTCGGCGCGGCCCGCCCGTCAGCCCACTGAGCCGCACGTCACCCCGGGACGACCTGCACGTCCGGCTGGTAGCCGTTCCACGTCACGATCAGGTAGGAGACCCGGTCGTCCTTGCTGAAGTTGACCCGCAGCCACTGGTCGCCGTGCCAGACCTGCATCGCCCAGCCCGCCTCCGGGGTCGCCGACACCAGCTGCACGTCGTGTTCCCGGATGTCGAGCGCCACCCGGCCGCCCGGCATCAGGTAGCTCTTCACCGTCCCGGTCGTGCTGCTCGGCGTGGCGCGGATCGCCGCGGTGCTGCGCGACGGCGAGGCCTGACCGCGGCTCGGGCTCGGACCCCCGCCCGGGTTCGCGGGCGGGTCCGGGTCGGGACCGGGGCGCGGGGTCGCCGTGGCGCCGGCGGAACCCGGGCCGCCGGGTCCGCCAGGTCCGCCGGAGGCGCCCGGGTCGGTCGGCGGGGCGCCCGTCGCCGCGGGAGGCGGCGCGGTCGCCGCCGTCCCCGGCTCCGGCGAGGCCGCCGACGGCAGCGGAAGCGCCACCGGGCCTTCGAACACCGTGTCGGCCAGCACCGCGTGCACGCCGAGCCAGGACAGCGCCACCGCCGCCCCGGTGGCTGCCGTCCAGGCGCCCAGTTGAACCCATCCGCTCCGCATCGCGGGCCATCCTGCCGTACTCAGGTCACGAGCAGGTCAGTGCCCCGGTCAATCCTCAGCAACCTTGCAGATCACACCCCCAGAGGACCCGTCAGACAGCCGCCCGGGCCCGCCAGGGCCACCCAAGGTACAGACCAGTTGGTCGCGATGCCGTACCGTGCAGCCCCATGGCAACAGTGCTTGTGGTCGAGGACGACCCCTTTGTGCGTTCCGCCCTGATCCGCCATCTGGCCGACTCCGGCCACGCCGTGCGCTCCGTCGGCACCGCCCTGGAGGCGCTGCGGGAAGTCGCCCAGGTCGGCTGCGACCTGGTGATCCTCGATCTGGGCCTGCCGGATCTGGACGGCAGCGAGGCGCTCAAGATGATCCGCGGACTGACCAACGTACCGGTCATCATCTCCACGGCCCGCGACGACGAGGCGGAGATCGTCCGGCTGTTGAACGACGGCGCCGACGACTACCTGGTGAAACCGTTCTCCGGCGAGCACCTCACCGCCCGGATGGCCGCCGTGCTGCGCCGGCTCGGCGGCGGCTCGCTGATGGCCCCTCAGATCCTGCGGGTCGGCGGCCTCGCCATCGACCCGCAGCGCCGGGAGGCCCTGCTCGACGGAGAACGGCTCGACCTCACCCGGCGCGAATTCGACCTGCTGGCGTTCCTCGCGGCCCGGCCCGGCGTGGTCGTCCCGCGCAAGGAGATCCTCGCCGAGGTGTGGCGGCAGACCTACGGCGGCGACCAGACCATCGACGTCCACCTGTCCTGGCTGCGCCGCAAGCTCGGCGAGACCGCCTCCAGCCCGCGCTACCTGCACACCGTGCGCGGCGTCGGCGTCCGGCTGGAAGCGCCCTCGGAACCGGTCGGGTGCGCGCCGTGAAACGCCTGCTCCGCTCGCTGCGCTGGGCGATGGTCAAGGCCGCCGTCGCCGGCACCGTCATGGTCGCGCTGGCGTTCCTCATCCCGCTCGGCCTGGTCGTCCAGCACACCGCCCGCGACCGGGCCTTCACCGCCGCCCAACGGCAGGCCGCCGCCCTCGGTCCGGCGCTCGCCATCACCACCGACCAGGACGCCATCGCCCGCGCCCTGGCCTCCACCGACGCCGGGGCCGAGGACCGGCTCGCCGTCCACCTGCCCGGCGGCCCGGTGGTCGGCCACACCCGGGTCGACGCCGGGCAGCTCGGCTCCGCCGAGACCCAGGGCCGCTCCCGCGGCGGCACCGTCCGCACCGCCGGCGGCTACGCGCTGCTCCAGCCGGTCGCCGTCGACAACGGCCGGGTCGCCATGGTCGAGGTGTTCGTCGCCGACGCCGATCTGTCGCGCGGCGTCGGCACCGCCTGGCTGGTGCTCTCCGGCGTCGCGCTCGCCCTGGTCGCGGTGTCCGTCGGGGTCGCCGACCGGATGGGCGCCCGAATCGTCCGCTCCGCCCGCCGCCTCGCCACCGCCGCCCGCTCGCTCGGCTCCGGCAACCTCGCCGTCCGGGTCCCGGTCGACGGGCCCGAGGCGGCGGGCGCACCCGAAGAGCTCCGCGAAGCCGCCTACGCGTTCAACGCCATGGCCGACCGCGTCGTCCACCTGCTCGCCGCCGAACGGGAGCTCGCCGCCGACCTGTCGCACCGGCTGCGCACCCCGCTCACCGTGCTCCGGCTCAACGCCGCCGCCCTCGGCGCGGGCGACGCCGCCGACGCGACCCGGCACGCCGTCGCCCAGCTCGAACGCGAGGTCGACCAGATCATCCGCACCGCCCGCCGGGACCCGGTGGCCGCCCCGCCGGTCGTCCTCGGCTGCGACGCCGTCGAAGTGATCCGCGAACGCGTCGCGTTCTGGTCCGCCCTCGCCGAGGACGAGGGCCGGCCCTGGCAGCTGGCCGGCGACCGGGAGCCGGCGCCCGTGCCCGTGCAGCGCGGCGACCTGGCCGCCGCCGTCGACGCGCTGCTCGGCAACGTGTTCCGGCACACCGCCGTCGGCACCGCGTTCGCCGTCGACCTGACCGTCACCGAGGACGGCGTGACCGTCCTGGTCGGCGACGCCGGACCGGGCTTCGCCGACCCGGCCCCGGCGATCCGCCGCGGCGGCGGCCACGGCGGCGAAGGCTCCACCGGCCTCGGCCTGGACATCGTCCGCAAACTCGCCGAGAGCACCGGCGGCGACGTCGCCCTCGGCCGCTCCGCCGCCCTCGGCGGCGCCGAGATCGGGGTGCGGCTCAACACCCGCACCCAAGTCGAACTGCCGCGCCAGCAACGGCGCCGCTCCGGCCGCCTCATCCGCAAGGACTGACCACAGGCCGATGACACCGACACAGCAGCTGTTACCGCGGGGGCGACAGCTGGTGTCGCTCCTCTTCCTTAAGTACTCCCCAGTACCGCCTCAGCGGCGCCTGATGCCGCCCCGGCCGCGCGATTGCGGCCCGCCGACGCGGCTAGGGTCGGCCGCACGCCGATCACCGTCCGCATCGGCGGGCCGCACCCCGGGAGCGCGGCCACCCGAAACCGGCGGTCGCCCCGGGCCGGGGCCGAGCCCGCGCGGTCACCCTTCCCCGTGACCGCGCCGCAGGCCCCCGGCGGGGAGCCCGGGGCGACCGCGACCGGACCCGCGCCTCCCGGGCGCGCCCCGCGACGATCGTGACCGGTGGCGCGAACCGGGAGGTCGGGTAGTGTCGGCTGCTGGCCCAGCGCAGGTCGACGGCGGACGGAGCAACACAGTGACCACGGTGCAAGCAGAACGCGCCACACCCTCCGGCGGACCCGAACAACCACCCGTCCCCGCCTGGCAGCGCGCCCTCACCGCACCCGCCCGCCTGCTCGCCGACATCACCGCCGCGCTGCGCGCCGCCCCCCGGCGGCAGCTGCGCATCGCCGGCGCGGTCGCCCTGGTCTCCCTGCTCGGCTACGCGGTCCTGCGGCACTTCGTCGGCACCTCGATGGTCGACATGATCGTCTACCGGGCCGAGGGCGCCGCCGTCGCCCACGGCCAGGACCTGTACGCGCTCCGGGTCACCGAGTGGGACCTGCCCGCCACCTATCCGCCGTTCGCCGCCATGCTGTTCGTGCCGACCACCTGGTTCGGCATCCCGTTCCTGCGGGTCGCCGTCACCCTCGGGAACCTGCTGCTGCTGGCCACCCTCGCCCACCTGTCCTTCAAGCTGGTCGGCTGGCCGCGCCGCGAACTGCGCCCGGTCGGCGTGATCCTGATCACCGGACTGGGCGTCTGGCTGGAACCCGTCTTCACCACCCTGCGCTACGGACAGATCAACCTCGCCCTGGCCTGCCTGATCCTCTGGGACCTCACCCGCTCCGACCACGCCCGCTCCAAGGGCCTCGCCATCGGCCTCGCCGCCGGCATCAAGGTCACCCCCGGCCTGTTCGCCGTCTACCTGCTGATCACCGGCCGGATCCGGGCCGCCCTGGTGGCCGGCGCCGCCTTCGTCGGCACCTTCCTGATCGGCGCGCTGGTCCTGCCGGACGCCACCCGGGGCTTCTGGACCACGTACCTCTTCGACTCCACCCGGGTCGGCAAGACCGTCATCGTCGACAACCAGTCGCTGAGCGGCCTGGTCGCCCGCCTGCTGCACACCGAGAACCCCGGACTGCCCGCCACCGCGCTCGCCGCCCTGGTCGCCGTCGCCGGCCTCGGCATCGCCGTCTGGGCGCACCGCAGCGCCCGCTGGTCGCCCCGGGCCGACGCCTGGAGCGTGTGCGCCGCACTGGTCACGGCCGTGCTGATCTCCCCGATCAGCTGGACCCACCACTGGGTGTGGTGCGTGCCGATGCTGGTGCTGCTCGCCGCCGAGGCCGCCCACGAACGCTCCCGCCCCGCCGCCGTCCGGCGCTTCCGCTGGCGGATCGTGTTCGGCCTGACCCTGCTCGGCTTCCTCTCCTTCGCGATGTGGATCGTCCCGCACAAGGGCGACCTGGACCTGCACCTGCCGCTCCTCAGCCAGGCCCCCGCCTCCGTCTACCCCCTGCTCGGCCTGTGCTTCCTGGCCGTCGCCGCACTGCGCGTGCACTCCCGCCGCCGCGCCGCCGGCGCCCCGCTGGTCCGCCTCCCCGCCCCGCGCGCCGACCTCGACGGGCTCGGCAGCACCGGCACCCAGAAGGCCCCCGCGACCCACTGAGCACCGACGCGACCGGGGCGGGTGCGGGCCCCGGTGCGTCCATCGGCGCGGCTCTCGGCCCGGGCTGTCATGCCAGCAGCTCGGCGAGCGAGCCGTCCAGGTCCATCGCCTCCAGCTCGGCGCCCGGCGGCACCAGCCGGTGCGCCCGCTCCAGCCACGCCGCGACGGTGGGCAGCGGCGCCTCCAGCAGCGCGTCGCCGGCCGGCGAGCTCAGCGCCATGCACAGCACGCTGCGCCGCCCCGCGCGGGTCGGCCAGATCCGGACGTCGCCCTGGCCGCACGGCCGGAACGTTCCCTCCACCAGCAGCTCCCGGGCGAACACCCAGGTGACCGGCGTCCCGCTGTCCAGGTGGAAGGTCACGTACACCGCGAACGGGTCGTGGCTCCCGTACGACAACCGCGCCGGCACCGGGACGCTGCGCTCCGGCGACAGCACCAGCTCCAGCTCCAGCTCCTGCTCCACCACTCCGGTCGGCTGTCCGGCCATGGCCGCTCACCCTCTCGCCTCCGTGTGAGGCCGCTCGCCTCCGCGTGCGGCCGCCGATCGGCCGCACACCCGGAGAGAGGGCGGGCGCCGCGCACTCTTACACGGGTTTCCGAGAACTTTTCCGACGGACTTTCCGCAGAACCTTTTCCCCGCCGCCCCGGTTGTTCCGGAGAGGACACCGGGCAGGACACCGAACCGGCCGACCGCGGCCCCGGCGCGACCGACCCGACTCCCAGGACTCGCGCCGTACCACTCGAGTCCGTCCCGTTCCACCCGTTTCACGAGTTCCGATGAACCGGGCGGACCGGGCCCCTCCAGGTACTACTCTTTGTGACTGCCCGGCGACTCTCCGCCCGCGGCGGCCCTGTTGCGCACATCCGCACACCTGCACGCCGCGGTGCCGGTACGAAGGAAGAGGCAATGACGGACCGGCTCCCCACCGCAGCACCGATGCTCGGCACGACCGTGCCCGCCGAAGCCGGGGCACCCGGCTACTACCCCGACCCCTCGGTACCCGGCTTCGTCCGCTACTGGGCCGGCCACGCCTGGGTCCCCGGCACCAGCCGGGCCGCCCCCGCCCCCGGCGAACAGCTCCAGCCCCCGCGCTTCGTCGCCCGCTACATCGGCCCGCCGCCCTACAGCGTCCCGCCCGGCCTCGCCCCCGTCGCGCCCACCGGCCCGCTGATCGAGACCGGCCCGATCTACCTCGACGAGACCGGCGCCCACACCGCGTTCAACATGCCCGCCCACCCCGATCCGGTGGAACCCCCGCCCGCCGCCGTCGAGATCCGCCCGCGCACCGGGACGGCGCCGCTGCGCCCCGTCGAGCCCGCCCCCTGGGCCGTCACCGGCAACGGACTCCAGCCCGCTGCCGCGGAGTCCTGGGCCACCGCCGCCGCGCTGCGCCTGGGCCCGGTGTCGGTCCCGGCCCCTGCCCCGGTGCCGGAGGCGGCGCCGGTGCCCGAGGCGGTGGTGGTGGCGCCGCGCGGGCCGGTGGGGGACGGTCGGGAGGCGCGTGCCGTCCGGGAGCGCCGCGAAGCCCCGGAGGCGGCCGAGGTGCTGGACGCGGTTCACGACGCAGTGCGCGAGGCGGTTCAGGGCGCGGTTCAGGAGCCGGTGATCGTGGAGGAGGTCGCGCCGCGCCCCGCCCAGCCGCTCGGCGGGACGCCCTGGCACGGCGGCGGTGGCGGGGCGGGCGGCGACGGCTCGGTGGGGATGTCGGCCGCGCCCGGGCCGCTGTACGAGCCGCGGCCGGCCCACGAGCGGCCGGCCCCGCACGAGCCGCTGCGCGGACGGAGCGCGGGGGAGGCGCGTTCGGGCCCGGGCGCGCCGGCGGAGGAGGCGCACGACGCCGAGCCGGCCGCCGGTACGGGCTGGCGGGCGGACCCGCGGGCGCAGCGCGGCCTGATGGACACCGGGGAGGCGCCGCGGCGGGTGTCCTGGGGCGTCGATGCGGCGCTCGACGAGGCCGTCGAGTCCCCTCTGGAGCGGGCCGCGCGGGAGCCGCGGGCGGCCCACGTCACCAGCGAGCGGGTGCGGCCGCCGCGCGAGCGCGAGGCGGGGCCGCGGGTCGCCCCGGCCGAGGAGCGTCCCGTGGCGCGGGTGCGCGGCGGTGACGGCGGGAAGCAGCGCCGGACGGCCGCGCCGGCGCCCGTCCCGGCGGGGCTCGCGGCGCGGACCTTCGGGTGGCTGGTGGACGGGGCGGTGACGCTCGTGGTCGGGGCGGCCGTCGCGGTGCCGATGGCGGCCACGGTCTCGGCGCACGTCCAGAAGAAGATCGCCCAGGCGCAGCTGGCCGCCCGGTTGACCGGCCGGCAGCACCAGGTGTGGCTGCTGGACCAGGTGGTGCTGGGCCGGCTGGGCGTGGTGCTCGGCGTGCTGCTGCTGTTCGCCCTGCTTTACCACGTGCTGCCGGTCGCGCGGACCGGCCGGACCTTCGGCAAGCGGCTGGCCCGGATCCGGGTGGTCGCCGCGGGCGGCAGCCGTCCGCCGGGCTTCGGACGGGCGCTGCTGCGCTGGCTGGTGGGCGGGCTCGGCACCGTCCTGCTGGTGGGCCTGTTCGCGCCGCTGCTGGACCGTCCGGCCCGACGCGGCTGGCACGACCGGGTGGCCCGGACCCGGGTGGTGCGGGTGGCGCGGCGCTGACGGCGGGTTACCCGGCGCGCTCCCGGTCCGGTGCGTCGGCCGCTCGGTCGACGGTCGTCGAAAGGGACGGAAACGGCGTAAATGTCCCAACATCGTAGTAATCGCGGTGTTCTACTCGTGCCATGAGCACCCACGACGACCCCTCTGGGACCGAGCCGGAGGAGGAGGGCGGCAAGCCTTCCTTCGACAAGCAGCCGCCGTCGGCGGGCAGCCCGTACGACACGCCGCCCGGCTACGGTGGCCAGTACGGTGCGCCGCCCGGATCGGGCTCCCCCTACGACAACCGGCCGCCCGGCTACGGCCCCCCGCCCGGTCAGACCCCGCCCCCCGGCGACCCGTACGGCTCGCCCTACGGCGCGCCCGGCCCCGGCCCGATCCCCGGAATGCCCGCGCTCGGCGGCTGGGGCGCACGGATCGTCGCCACCGTGGTCGACTGGATCATGGTGGAGGCGGTCGCCGTCCTGGTTCTGCTGCCGTTCGTCAACTTCGGCCGGCAGGACGGCTGGGTCGGCTCGGCCTGGCTCGGCTACCTGCTCTTCCTGGTCTACCAGGGCCTGATGCTCAGCCGGGACGGCCAGACCCTCGGCAAGAAGCTGATGAAGGTCCGGGTCGCGATGCTCGCCGACGGCTCGTCCCCGACCGCCGGCGCCGCCTGGACCCGCGCCGCGACCTTCGTCGTTCCCGCCCTGCTCTGCTGCGGCGGCCTCTGGTGGCCCGTCGACGGCCTGTTCGGCGTCTTCGACAAGCCCTACCGCCAGTGCATCCACGACAAGGCCGCCAAGACGGTGGTGGTCTCCACCGCCTGACGGGCGCCCGGCTCGGCGTGGTGGGTTCTCTTGGGCCGGGTTCTCTTGGGCCCCGGGCCCGTGGCAGCCATCGACCTGCCGCGGGCCCGGGAGTCGCTGCGTCCGGCCACCGGTTCCGGGGACGCGGCTACCGGGACTGGTGGGCGTATTCGGGTTGGCGGGCCGGCGGCGCGGGGGCGGCGGCCGTCGGTACCCGCGGACGGGTGGTGAGCAGGACGGCGGACAGCGTCCCGAGCGCGACCGCGAACGCCACCAGCACCGCGACCCGCCACACGCCGGTCTCCCCGGACACGGCCAGCAGGACCACTGCGGCGGTCGTCGCGATCAGGGCGCCGAGAACCACCTGGACCGGGCCGGGACGGGCGGCGGCCGACGGGCGGACGGCGCGGGACGACGGGGCGGTGGGGCGCGTCATGGCGGTCAACCCTTCGCGCGGGGACTGGGGCCGGGTCGGGTTTCTCCGGCCCGTTCGGTAAGTTCAGCCTAGCCTTTGGGAGTTGAGCTGATCGGGGGCACAGGGGGCGCACAGGCTCACGCGGCTCGGCGTCGGGCCCTCGGTCTCCGCCCCGCAGCCCCGAGCGATAGCGTGCACACGGACAACGCCGGGGTGGGTGGCCGCCCCGTGCCACCTGTATCCGACCCGCCCGGAGTCGCCGTGACCGTCCCCGCCGACTGGCCCACCACCGCGGAAGCCGCCCGCGCCGAACAGGAACGCCTGCGCCCCCTGGTCGTCCCCGAAGGCCCCGAACCCCCGCGCCGCCCCGGCACCCTGATCGCCGGCGTCGACGTCGCCTACGACGACGAACGCGACGTGGTCGCCGCCGCGGCCGTCCTGCTCGACTACGCGACCCTCGACGTCGTCGAACAGGTCACCGCCGTCGGCCGGGTGGCCTTCCCCTACCTCCCCGGACTGCTCGCCTTCCGCGAGCTCCCCGCCGTCCTCGACGCGCTGTCCCGGCTCACCCGCACCCCCGACCTGATCGTCTGCGACGGCTACGGCCTGGCCCACCCCCGCCGCCTCGGCCTCGCCAGCCACCTCGGCGTCCACACCGGCCTGCCCACCCTCGGGATCGCCAAGACCCCCTTCACCTTCACCCACGAGCCGCCCGGCGACCGCCGCGGCGACTGGTCCCCGCTCCTCGACGGCCCCGAGACGGTCGGCCGCGCCGTCCGGACCCGGCAGGGCGTCAAGCCCGTCTTCCTCTCCGTCGGCCACCGCATCGGTCTACCCGAAGCCACCGCCGTCACCCTCGCACTCACCCCCTCCTACCGCCTCCCCGAAACCACCCGCCGCGCCGACTCCCTCTGCCGCCGGGCCCTTGCCGCCACCGTCCCCACCCTCTGACCCCACCTCCCTTCACCAGGGGGCGTTTTGACGGACCGTTCCATGTGTTAGACATATGGACTGGAGCCAATTTTCCATCAGGCCCCAGGCGGTCGAGCGGGCAGTCCAGCGGGCAGCAGGTACGGGGGAGGTACGAATACATGAGCACAGGTGGCAAGGGCTACCAGGTAGAGGTCGACAGCCTGCGCGCGTTCGCGACGCAAGTCCGAGGACTGCTCAAGGAGTTCGAGGACGGCGCGGGCGGCGCGAAGGTGCACGGCCAGACGGGGTTGAGCCCGGCGGCGTTCGGCAGCTTCGCGGAGGCGCAGGCGTTGCACTCCAAGTACGGCGAGATGCGGGAGGGGTTGAGGTCGGTCCTCGACCAGATCCAGCAGTCGATCGACGAGGCGCAACAGAACGCCGACCGGACCGCGAACAACTACGAGGAGCAGGAGCACAACGCCAGCAAGCACCTGAAGCTGGCAAGCGACGGCTGGTCCACTGTGGCGCCCGTCCCGGTGACCTCGACCCAGCGCACCACCGCGGCGGCACCGCAGGCCGTACCGCCGGTCGGGAACGTGTCGCCGGCGGGCAGCGGAGAACCGAGGCCGAAGTTTTGATCGTCCGACACACAACGGCACCGGGTGACGGCCGAGCCACTGTTCGGTGTGAGGGGAGCCAATCGTGACCGACATGACCAACTTCAACTCCTACAGCCATGGCCAGATGCGCGGCATGGTCCAGTCCATGGACTCCGGCGCGGTCATGGCCGCCGCCGATCCCTGGCGTCGCGCCACCGACACGCTGAAGCAGATCCGTACGGCGCTGAACACTGCGGCTGCCGACGCCAGTGACTCCTGGCAGGGTGACACCAGCGATGCGTTCTACTCGCGGATGACCACGCTCGCCAGCACCGTCAACAACGTCGCGGCCTATTCGAACGACGCTGCCAGCGCGTTGGAAATGATGTCCGAGGCCATCGACAAGGCCAAGCGAGACATGCCCGAGGAGCCCGGGCTCTGGGACAAGGTGGGCGACGCGATCAGCGACACCGCCCAGCAGACGGTCGGCATCGACAACGAGGACACCCGTACTGCCATTGCGGACAGCCGCAAGCAGCAGGCGGTCACGGTGATGCAGACACTGGCAGCCAGCTACCGCGCCACGACGAACTACCTGAAGCCGCCGCTTCGTGGCATCGATGACAACAGGGATCTGCAGCCGCCGGACAATGGCGGTAGCTCTGCCCTTGGTGCTCTGATCATGGGCATCGGGGCCGGAATCGCTGCGCCGAACGGCGGGGCGACGGGTTCCGCCGGATCGCGTACCTCGAGCCAGAGCCCGGTGAGCAGCCGCACACCTCAAGCGCCGAAGCTGAAGCAGGTCGTGGTCCGGCCGACCGATCCGGGCATCTCCGGGGGTACGGCCAACGCAGTCCCGCAGCCGAAGGGCCCGGGTACGGGCATTGACGGCACTCTGGGCAGCAACGGTGGTGTCCGTGGGGGCACCGGGACGATCGGTGGCACCGGAGGAGCCAGTGGGGTCCACGGTCCGTCCGGTGGAGGTGGCCTCGGTCCGTCCGGCGGTGTGGGCGGCGGTTCGATCGGCCGTGGCGAGGGTGGACTGCTCGGCGGCGGCTCAGGCATCGGCACCAGCCGTGCCGGGTTCAGCGGCAACAGCGTCTCCAAGGCGGGCACCTTCGGTTCCGGCGGTTTGGGCGGCAGCGGTGGCCCGGGTGGCAGCGCTGGTGCGGGCGGTGCCGGCGGCGCCGGTGCGCATTCCGGCGGCCTGGGCACTGGCGGCAGTGCGGGTGGAAGCGGCATCGGCGTGCGTTCCGGTGGAAACCTGGCCGGAAAGGCCGGCGGCGTGATCGGCGAGTCGACCCACGCCACCGCCGGCGGGCGGGCGTTCACCGAAGGCGGCTCAGGTATCGGCCGCAACCGTCTCGGCCAGGGCGGCGCGGGAGGTCAGGCCGGTGGCCCGGGACAGGCCGGTGCCGCGCACGGTGGCGGCATGGGCGGCCAGGGCCAGGCCGGCAAGAAGGACAAGAAGCGCGGCAAGGACCGTCCGGACTACCTCGTCGAGGACGAGGAAACCTGGGCATCCGGCGATCAGGTCAACCCGAACGTGGTGGAATGACGTTCGGTCAGTAGAACTGTCGAACACGGTCGGCCGTCCCGCAGATCCGATGGTCTGCGGGGCGGCCGCTTCAACGAGTGGGGTGACGAGGCTTGACGATCAGCCGATCCGTGCGCGGTCTGGCCGTGCTCGCTGCAGGAGCCTTGGTCTGGGGTGTCAGCGCGGGGCCCGCGACTGCGGACGAAATCCGTAGCGGGCAGTGGGCGCTGGACAGCTACAGCGCGGCCGAGAAGGTCTGGCCGATCAGCAAGGGCGACGGGGTGATCGTTGCAGTCCTCGACTCCGGTGTTGGAGAACATCCCGACCTGACCGGTCAGGTCCTTCCGGGCACGGACTTCACCGGTGCCGGTAAGGACGGGCGGACTGACACCGACGGTCACGGGACCGGTATGGCCAGTGTCATTGCGGGGCATGGGCACGGCGATGGCGCAGGAATCATGGGTCTCGCACCCAACGCCAAGATTCTTCCTGTGAAGATTCACGTCGGCACCGGCACGAATATTCAGTCCGGTGACGGGGCGGAGATCGGCAAGGCGATCCGCTACGCGGTCGACAAGGGCGCGAAGGTCATCAACATGTCCTTCGTCGGGGGAAGCAAGTTTGACGACGGATATCAGGATGCGGTCAATTACGCCGTCCAGAAGGACGTGGTCCTTGTCGCCGGCTCCGGAAATGAGCCGGGTGCGGAGATTCGCTATCCGGCAGCCTTCCCCGGAGTGGTTGTGGTCGGTGCGATCTCGGACAGCGGAGACCTGTGGCCGAAGTCGACCACAGGACCTCAGTTGACGCTCGCCGCTCCGGGCGTCAACATCTACCGCGCGAACGGGAAGCAGGGGTACAGCACCGGCGACGGCACGTCCGACTCCACCGCATACGTGTCCGCGATTGCCGCACTGGTGCGGTCGAAGTACCCGAACCTGTCGGCGGGCCAGGTCATCAACCGGATGATCAAGAGCGCGGTGAAGCTGCCGAACAAGGGAACGTTCCCGAACAACCAGTACGGGTACGGTGTCGCATCTCCGTCCGCAGCGTTGGCCCCCAACCCCGAGGTGGACAACGGGTCCAAGGAGAATCCGCTGCTGAGCCGCGCGGGTTCGGGCGATGGTTCGTCCACCAAGACCCCTGGCTCGGGCGCCACGGATCCCGCGAAGTCGCCTCAGGCCGGCGGCGACTCCACCACCCCGCAGGCGGGTGGTGACTCCAAGAGCAGCAACGGCATGCTGATCGCGGTCGGCGGCGGCGTCCTCGGCCTGATCGTCATCGTCGTGATCGTCCTGCTGGTCCGCCGTTCCAAGAGCGGCGGCAACGGCCCCGGTGGCCCCGGTGGTCCGGCCGGCCCCGGTGGTGGCCCCGGCTACGGGTATCCGCCGCATCAGCCCGGGCCCGCCGGTTACGGGCAGCAGTCGCAGCCGGGGCAGGGCTACCCGCCGCAGCCGCCCTACCCGCAGTCGCAGGCGCCCTACCCGCAGCAGCAGGCGCCGTACCCGCCGCAGCAGCCGCCGGCCGGGGGGAATCCGTACCAGCGGTGACGGGGCTCGTTGTCGACGGCTCCTCTGCGAACGGCTCGGTCGTTCGTGGGGGAGCCGTTGTGCGTTCGGAGGGGTAAGGAGAGTCGTGACGGGGTGCTACTCCTGCGAGCGCGAGGCCGAGTTCGAGCGGTTGCCGCGCTACGAGCGGATCGCGGTGGACGAGCACTGGCGAGTGGTGCACGCGGTGGACTGTGCGCTGCCGGGCTGGCTCGTGCTGGTGCCGAGGCGGCATCTGGAGTCGATGGCGGAGTTGAGCACGGCCGAGGCGGCGGCGCTGGGTGGGTGGCTGGTGCGGTTGGCGAGGGCGGTGGAGGTGGTGACGGGGTGCGAGAAGGCGTATGTGGCGCAGTTCGGGGAGGCGGCCGGGTTCGCGCACGTGCACTTTCATGTGGTGCCGCGCGGGCCGGAGTTGGGGGTGGAGTTGCGCGGCCCGCGGGTGTTCGGGTTGTTGGGCGCCGGGGAGCGGGCCCTGACGGCGGCGCGGATGGACGAGGTCGCCGACAGGGTGGCCGCAGCGTTGGAGCAGTGGTGATCGGAGGACCAGTGAGGGGCTGATCAGCCGGCGGTGGTCCAGGGGGCCTTGCTCATCAAGGCCTTCACGTTGGCGACGTACGACGGGTTCGGGATGACGGACTGGCCGACCTGGGCGCCGGTGGCGGGGTCGGTGGTGAGGTTGTAGTGGACGTTGCCCGCGCCGGCGTTGTAGGCGGCGATGACCAGGTCGAGCAGCGGGGTCTTGCCGCTGACGGGGTCGGGGGAGAGGTCGTAGTCGCCGCCGAAGCAGGAGTCGCCGTAGTAGGCGACCAGCCAGTCGAGGTACTCGGTGCCGAGTTGGACGTTGCCGGCGAGGGTGTGGACGTCGGCGGTGTTGTTGTACTTGGCGTTCATGGTGGAGACGGTGCCGGGCATGATCTGCATGGTGCCGATGCCGCCGTCGCAGGCGAGGATCGCGGACTGCCAGCCGCTCTCCTGCCAGGCGATCGCCTTGACCAGGGCGGCGGGCAGCGGCGGGAGGGTGTCGGCGGTGCGACCGCCGGACGGGGTGCCGAGGGTGAAGGTGCGGGTCCTGCCCGCGGCGGCGGTGAGCGCGTCGTTGACGGCGGACTTGGGCTCGTTGGCGCCGGTGTAGGACGGCTTGCAGGAGCTCTGCAGCGGCGGGGTGTGCGGCGGTACGGCGGGCGGCGGGGGCGCGACGGGGCCGGCCTTGGCGACGGGGGCGGGGGCCGCGGACGGCGGGCGGCTCGCGGTGCGGGTCGGAGTGGCGCTGCGGGACGGCTTCGGGCTGTCCGAGGCGCCGGGCGCGGCGGAGGCCGGCGGCGTGGCGGACGTGGACGCGGATGCGGAGCCGGACGGCGAGGCGTCGGCCGTCGGGCCGGGCGACAGTTCCGCCGCGGCGCCGGCCGCCGTCCGGCGGTCGTTGTTCGACGTCGACTTCTTGGCGCAGCCGGCGACCGGGGCCAGGACGGCGGCGGCCGACAGCAGGCAGATCGCGGCGCGCACCGGAGTGCGGACAGTCATGGAATCCCCCCATATGTGTACGAGCGATCCGTCCGCCGCAAGGCGGATCGGTCCGCGAGACGGGGGCATGCTACGCCCTCTCCCCGGAGCGGACTGCTCACGGGTCGTCAGCCGGCCGGGTGGCGGGATCTCGACGACCGGTGGCGGTGGCGCCCCTGGTGGGGCGGGGGAGGGGCGGGCGATGCTGGGGCACATGATGATCCCTGACACCAAGGACTGGACCTGGGTGCTCGAGCGCCCCTGCACGGAGTGCGGTCTGGACACCCCGTCGGTCGGCTTCGAGCGGATCCCGGGCATGGTCCGGGCGAACGCGGCGTCCTGGACGGGGCTGCTGGCGGGCGATCCGGCGGCGCTGCGGGAGCGCCCGCGGCCGGAGGTGTGGTCGGCGCTGGAGTACGCCTGCCACGTGCGGGACGTGTTCCGGCGGTGCGACGCGCGGCTGGCGCGGATGCTGACCGAGGACACTCCGCTGTTCGCCAACTGGGACCAGGACGCGACCGCCGTCGAGGAGCGCTACGGCGAGCAGGACCCGGCCGCGGTCTCGGTCGAACTCGCCGCTGCCGCCGAGCAGTTCGCGCGTTCGCTGGAGGCCGCGCCGGACGCCGCCCGGCCGCGCGCCGGGGTGCGCAGCGACGGCGCCCGGTTCACCGTGGAGTCCTTCGCCCGCTACGTGCTCCACGACCCGGTGCACCACCGCTACGACGTCACCGGCGAGCAGCATCAGGGCAGTTGATCGACCGCCAGGGCCGGGTCGCCGGGCTCCAGGGTCCACGCGGGCAGGCCGTGCGGCATCGCCTCGGCGAGCACCGTGGTGGGCCCGGCGCCGAGTCGGGCGGTGAGCAGGAAGCGGTGGCCGGGGCCGACCCGGCGCGGTTCCAGGGCGAGGTGGACGAACGGCGCGGACGGGCCGGACGCGGCCGCCAGGCGCTCCAACTCGGCTTCCACGGACCGCCATTCCTCGGCGGGGACGTACTGGCGCATGATCGAGTGCCAGACCACGGTGAGCGTGCCGTCGGCGAGGCGGACGTCGCGCAGGAAGGCGGCCGCGCCGATCGGTTCGACCGGGGCGGGGAGCCGGGCGGCGAGCGCGAGGGCGCCGTTCAGCCGTTCCAGTCGCGGGAGTTGGTCCGCCCACAGGTAGGCGCGCAGGGCGAGGGCGCCGTCGGCCGAGCGCGGGTCGATCGGCGTCGGGTCGCAGCCGCGCCGCTCCACCACCCGCTGCAGCGGCGCGTCCCGCAGCCAGGCGGGCGGCTCGCCCTGCCAGGCGTCGGCGAGCACCACGGGCGAGTCCGGCGGCCCGTACGCGAACCCGGGGGAGACGCAACGGAACTGCTCGGCAAGGAGGTTGAGGCCCGCGCTGGAGCCGAGTTCGTGCAGCCGGACCGGCAGTTGCGCGGTGTCGGGGGAGGCCTGGGCGAGTCGGTGCCGGGCCCAGGCCAGGCCGGTGAGCAGCAGGTTGGCGCGGCCGACCTCGTTGGTCTGCGGCGGGCGGGTGAGCCACTCGCGGATCCACGGCAGGTGGTCGGCGACGGTGGCGCGGAAGGCCGGCCAGGGGGCGTCCGGGTCGGCGGGGTCGAAGGCGCCGCCCGCACTGGGGTAGTGGGCGGCGAGTCCGGGCGCCCGGCCGGAGATCACCAGGGCGTGGACGGCGCCGAGCAGGCGCAGCGCGACGGCCGACGGCCCGGGGGCGTCCTCGTGGCCGGCGATCGCCGCGGCGCACGGGCCGCCCGCGGCCAGGTCCTCGGCGGCCCGGCGCAGCAGGGCGGCGGACAGCGGGGAGCCGAGCTCCGCGCAGGCCTCGGCCTGGTGCCGGAACATGGCCACGGCATGGTCGATGGACATCTCTGGAGCTCCTCCGTCCTGGGCTGACATCACGTCATCCTTCGCCGCCGGGAGGGCCCTCGGTAGCGCGCCGGGCGGTGATTTCGCTCACGGACGGTACGGGTGCGACCGGCGCGGACGCCCTGCACGCCGCGTACGGACGCGCGCCCGGGCGGCCGAGGCAGTTCAGGGGCGCACGATCTTCCCCGCGCGCCGGGTCCGGGGCCGCACGCCACCCGGCCGACACCACACTGTCGGGGCACCCGGTCACCGGTCCGGTCACCGGTCGGTGGTGCGCCACCGATGGGTCTGCCGGAGCTGGCTGGTGATGCTGGCGGTGTCGACGCCGACCACGTCGGCGATCTCGGGCGTGGCCAGGCCGACCACGTAGTGCAGGATCGCCAGGTCCTCCTCCGCGTCGACGTCCGGGCGCAGCCGCTCGGCGCCGGCCAGCGCGTGCTGCTCGGTGACGGTGTCGCGAAGGATCTGCCAGGCCGCGGCGGCGGGGTTGGGGCTCTCCAGCACGGCGGGCCAGACCTGGGCCAGTTCGGTCAGGGCGAGCCGGACCACTTGGTGGGCGGCGGCGGGCTCCTGGAACCAGACCCGGGCGTAGCTCCGGTACCGCGGCTCGTGCAGCTCGCAGAACGCCGCGAACTCGACGGAGACGCGGGGCAGTTCGACGGACCGATCAGCACATGCCGAGTCCGCGGCCGGGACATGACGGTCGGTCACATCAGCTGCCTCTCGATCTGGGTCCGGACGGGGAGCGTCAACGCTCACTCTAGGCCCTCGGGCGGGTGCTGTGGGTGACAAGTCTGCTGAGATGCCCGGGTTCGGCCCCGCGCCCGCGCGTTGTGTGACGGCCCGTCAACAACGGTCGCCCGCGGGACGCGGTTGCGAGCGCGTCGCACCTGGTCGGAGACGGTGGATCGGCAGTGGCTGCAGGGCAGTTGGTGTGCCACCGTAGGCCTCATGGGTGAACGCGGAAACGGCATCGGGGCTCACCTCCACGGGCGAAACCCGGACCACGGGCATGACCACCATCACACATCGGACCGGCAGCACCCCCACGAACACGCACACCGACACGCGCACCCCCACCAGCACGCGCACCCGCACGGGCGCCCCCGCCGGAGCGGCCTCGGCCACCGCCCGGCGCACCTGCTGCGGCCGCACTCGCACGCCGCCGCCGACCGGGTCGACCCGGCTCTGGAGTCCTCGGCGGAGGGCTTGCGCGCGCTGTGGGTCTCGCTGCTGGTGCTCGGTCTCACCGCCTCGTGCAGGCGGTGATCGCGGTGTTGTCGGGCTCGGTGGCGCTGCTCGGCGACACCGTGCACAACGCCGCCGACGCGCTGACCGCCGTCCCGCTGGGCGTGGCGTTCCTGCTCGGCCGGCGGGCGGCGAACCGCCGCTTCACGTAGGGGTACGGGCGGGCGGGGGACCAGGCGGGCGTCGCGGTGGTGCTGGACAGGCCCTGGCGGCGTCCTCGCCGGTCGCGGGCTGGACGGCGGTGGAACGGCTGCTGCACCCGCAGCCGGGGCGGCCGTCGCGGGGTGCGCCGGCAACGAGTGGGTGGCCCGCCACCGGATCGCCGCCGGGCGGCGGCTCGGCTCGGCGGCGCTGGTCGCGGACGGCCTGCGCGCCCGCACCGACGGGCCGACCTCGCCGGCGGTGCTGCTCGGCGCGGCCGGCAGCGCGCCGCTGCCGGGCGGTACGGCGCGCGAGGTGGGCCGACGGCTGATGGACGCCGTCGACCCGGCCCCGGTGGACGCGGCGGAACGGGAACCGGCCGCCGTGGACGGGGTGCGCGGGGTGCGCGGGGTGGGTGCGGTGCGGATGCGCCGGATCGGGCACGCGCTGCGCGCCGAGGCGGAGGTGGTGGTGGACCGCACCCTGACAGTGGTGGCCGGCCATCAGGTGGCGGTGGCCGCCGAGCGGGCGCTGGTCCGCGCCGTCCCCCGACTGCCGGCATCCACCGTCCACATCGACCACGCTCCGGCGGAGGTCTGAACCTCTCCGGGAGCCGGGCGTCCGGCCCCGAATCGGCCCCGATCAGCGCCCCGCCGGGCTGACGATGCGTCAAAAACCGCCCCAGGGAGCCCGGAAGGGCTCCCTGGCGACCTCGTGGGGCGGTCAGTGGACCTCGGGGCCACCCGCCTTCCGAACGGGCCGCAGAGCGGCACTGGAGCCCTCGGCCCGGATTCCGGGCTCGACGGCGTTCCGTGCGCCGGCCTGCGCGGCTGCCTGCGCGGCGGCCTCGGCCGCGGCCTCCGCGGCCGCCGCCTCGGCGGCCCTGGCGGCGGCGGCCACGCTGTCGGGCTCGCGGCGCGACTGCTCGGGAATGCCGGCGGTGCGGCGGATCCGGCCGGTCTCCTCGGCGGTCTCGCGGGCGGCCAGGTAGGCCTGCACCGCGGCGATCCCGTACACCGGCTGGATCAGCTGGTGGCCTTTGAAGAACGGCCGCGCGGGGGCGAACCCGGCGGCCGTGACCAGCTCGCGGATCTCGGTTATCTCCTCTTCGCTGCGCGCCGTGAAACGGACTTCCCAGCCCTTCTTGTACGCACGTCCGTCCTCTCCGCCGCGCCGGGCGGGATCGGGTTGGCGGACGTAGCCGGGCAGGCGGCCGAGGCGCAGTCTGGCGGCGCGCTGGGCGGATGACTCGTCGCGGGACATGAGCCTGATGGTAGGCAATTCGGGACGCCCGCCGACGCCGCGGGGCGTTCCGGAGCGTGTGGGATCGATCACGGTCGGTCAGATCGCGCAGGTCGGCGGGCCGGGTCCGACCGGATCGAAATCTGTGTTGATCCAATGAAAATCGGATTGTAGGCGGTAAGTCCGACCTGATCCGACATTGGTTCGAACGTCCGATCCGCCGAATGGGTGAGGGTATGAGGACTTTAGTGCAGGGCAGTCCCGGTTTGACGACGGTTGGGTAACAGGTGGTCAGGTCCGGAGTCGGGTGTCGGAGGCGAGGGGGAATGTGGTCGGTATGAGCTACCGGATTCCGCAGCAGCCCACCTCTCTCGAAGAGCTCGCCCGCCGCCAGCAGAATGTGGTGACGGCCAGTCAATTGCGCACCCGGGGCGTGCCGGCCCGCCTGGTGAGCGAACACTGCCGGCAGGGCGGTCCGTGGCAGCGGCTGCTGCCACGGGTGTACCTGCTGCAGGAGGGTCCGCCGACCCCGGAGCAACGGATGTGGGCGGCGCTGCTGTACGCGGCGCAGAACGGCCGGGCCGAGGGCGGCCGGGAGCGCGCGGTGATCACCGGGGCGGCGGCGCTGGCGCTGTACGGGTTCGTGTCGACGCCGCGGCTGCCCGCGGTGCTCGGGGTGGAGGTGCTGGTGCCCCGGCAGCGCCGGCTGCGGGACGCCGGGCAGGTCCGGATCCGGCGCACCGAAAGGGAGTTGGAGGCGCGCGAGGTGCACGGGCTGGCCTGCGCGCCGGTCGCCCGGGCGGTGGCGGACGCGATCCGAGAGTGGTCCGAGGAGGGTGCGTTCGAGGGCGGCCGGGTCGCCCCGGGGGTGCTGCGGGCGGTGCTGCGCGAGGCGGTGGAGCGGGAGGGCGGCAGCGCGGCCGGGCTGCTGGCCGAGCTGACCGAAGCGGACCTGCTGGTTGAGCCGCGGGTGCGCGCGGCGGTGGACGAACTGCTGGCCGCACAACGGGAGTCGACGCTGGCCGCGCTGGTGGAGCTGGCCGTCGGGCGGGGCCTGCCGTTGCCGCTGCCGGGCCCCGAGCTGCGGATGCGCGGCGGGACGTACGTCGCGGTGCCGGACCTGTTCTGGCCGGAGGCGGCGGTCGCGGTGGAGGTGGACTCCGAGGTGCGCTGCGTCAGCGAGGGCGAGGCGGCCTGGGTGCGGGCCGGGCAGCACCGGATGGAGTACCTGGGCGTGCGCGTGGTGTACGTCGGCTCGGCCCGGCTCGCCGCCGAACGGGACGCGGTCGGCGACGAGTTGGCCGAGGCCTACCGGATCGGCGGCGAGGACGTGGTGGCGCTGGTGGTCACCGAGCGCTGAACGGAGGCAGTGTGACGCTCCGTCAGGAGCGGACCACCGGAGTGCCGTTCAACTCGACGCCCGCGGCGCGCAGTTCGTCCAGCGCCGCGCTGGTGGTGGCGGGCGCGACACCGGCCGTCAGGTCGAGCAGGACGCGGGTGGCGAAGCCCTCCCGGGCGGCGTCCAGGGCGGTGGCGCGGACGCAGTGGTCGGTGGCGATGCCGACCACGTCGACGTCGGTGACGCCGCGTTCGTTCAGCCACTCGGCGAGGGTGCCGCCGTGCTCGTCGAGGCCCTCGAAGCCGCTGTAGGCGGCGGCGAACGCGCCCTTGGAGAACACCGCCTCGATCGCGCCGGAGGTCACCGAGGGTGCGAAGTTGGGGTGGAAGCCCACGCCTTCGGTGCCGGCCACGCAGTGCGCGGGCCAGGAGCGGACGTAGTCGGGTTCGGCGGCGAAGTGCGCGCCGGGCTCGATGTGGTGGTCGCGGGTGGCGACGATGTGGGCGTAGCCGGGGGCGGAGTCGGCGATCAGGTCGGTGATCGCGGCCGCGACCTCGGCCCCGCCGGCGACGGGAAGGCTGCCGCCTTCGCAGAAGTCGTTCTGCACGTCGACGACGATCAGGGCCCGGTGCATGGCTGGTCTTCTCTCGTTGGGTGGTGCGGTCCGGAGCCGGGGGGTCTCGGCCGCGCGGGTGGGCGGGGGGAGGGACGGTGGGGCGGTTGGCACTCTAGGGAGTGCCGGGCGGCGGCGGAAGGGCTCAGCCGGTGTGCCGCTCGGTGCCGATCACCGGCTCGCCGCGGGACAGCTGGGTGGCGGACAGCGGCAGCGCGGCGCGGGCGCGGCGGTGGCGTTCGCGGGCGGCGTCCAGCGATTCGCGGCCGACCACCTCGCCGGCGGTGATCAGCGGGACGTGCAGCAGGTGCGGTTCCAGTTCGGCGGGCACCGGGCCGGTGCCGACCACCTCGGCCTCGGCGACGCCGTCGGCGTCGGGGCGGCGGGCGGCCCACTTGCGGCCGCCGATGCTGGTCTTGCCGCCGGCCGAGCGCTTGGCGACCGGGACGAGTTCGCCGCCGCCGGCGGATTCGCGGGCGACCAGCTTGTAGACCATCGCGCAGGTCGGGTGGCCGCTGCCGGTGACCAGGCTGGTGCCGACGCCGTAGCCGTTCACGGGGGCGGCGGCCAGCGCGGCGATGGCGTACTCGTCGAGGTCGGAGGTGACGATGATCTTCGTGCCGGTGGCGCCGAGCTCGTCGAGCTGACGGCGGACCCGGTGGGCGAGCAGGGTCAGGTCGCCGGAGTCGATCCGGACGGCGCCCAGGTCGGGGCCGGCCACCTCGACGGCGGTGCGGACCGCCTCGGCGAGGTCGTAGGTGTCGACCAGCAGCGTGGTGGCGCGGCCCATCGACTCGATCTGCGCGGTGAAGGCGTCCTTCTCGCTGTCGTGCAGCAGGGTGAAGGCGTGGGCGGCGGTGCCGGTGGTCGGGATGCCGTAGGTGAAGCCGGCCTCCAGGTCGGAGGTGGCGGAGAAGCCCGCCAGGTAGGCGGCCCGGGCGGCGGCGACGGCGGCCTGCTCGTGGGCGCGCCGGGCGCCCATCTCGATCACCGGGCGGTCCCCGGCGGCGGCGGTCATCCGGGACGCCGCGGCGGCGATCGCCGAGTCGTGGTTGAGGATCGACAGGATCACCGTCTCCAGGATCACCGCCTCGGCGAAGCTGCCCTCGACGGTCAGCAGCGGTGAGCCGGGGAAGTACACCTCGCCCTCGGGGTAGCCGTGGATGTCACCGGTGAAGCGGTAGTCGGCGAGGTAGCGCAGCGTGTCCTCGTCCACCACCCGCTGGTCGGCGAGCCAGTCGAGCTGCGGCGTGGTGAACCGGAAGCTCTCCACGGCGTCCAGCACCCGGCCGGTGCCTGCCAGCACGCCGTAGCGGCGGCCGTTCGGCAGGCGGCGGGTGAACACCTCGAAGACCGAGCGGCGGTGCGCGGCGCCGCTGCGCAGGGCGGCCTGCAGCATGGTCAGCTCGTAGCGGTCGGTGAGCAGCGCGGAGCTGCGCTGCGCGGTGATGGCGTCCATGGGAATGATGCTACTACCACTTAGCGTCAGAGTGACGATTTCCCCTCCGGGTCACGTGTCGGGCGACCCTGATTCGCTCCGGAGTCCCTCGGATGGAAGCATGGGCGGAGGGGGAAGATCGAGGTCGACGAGGAGAGACGGACTGTGAGTGTCGCGCCGGTGGAGATCGAGCGCCCGGAAGTGGAGGGGGTTCCGGTCACGGAGCCGGACACTCCCTGGGTGACCATCGTCCACAACGACCCGGTCAACCTGATGACCTACGTGCAGTACGTCTTCCAGAGCTACTTCGGCTACCCGAAGGACAAGGCGCGCCAGTTGATGATGGACGTGCACACCAAGGGGCGGGCGGTGGTCTCCAGCGGCACCCGCGAGGAGATGGAGCGCGACGTGCAGGCGATGCACGGCTACGGCCTGTGGGCCACCCTGCAGCACGACTGACGGCCCGTCACCCACCGATCCACGAGGGACTGATCCGAAACACATGGCCGGTTTGTTCGAGAGCGCCGCGAGCGGCGGCGCGGCGATCCCGCTGGACGAGTTCGAGGCCTCCATCCTGCGCTCGCTGGAAGTGCAGATGCTGGAGCTGATCGGCCCGCCGCCCGGCGGGGAGCACGAGGACCCGCTGGCGGCGCTGTTCGCCGAGGGTCCCAGCGAGGCGCCCGGGGACCCGGCGCTGCTGCGGCTGTTCCCCGACGCGTACGGCGGCCCGGGCGCGCCGAAGGACCCGCAGGCCGCCGAGATGGCCTCCGAGTTCCGTCGCTACACCGAGCTGGACCTGCGGGCCCGCAAGCGCGAGGACGCCCTCGCGGTGGTGCGGGCGCTGGACGGCCTCGGCGGCGAGGGCGGCGTGGTCGCGGTCGGCGCGGGGGACTGCCCGCGCTGGCTGGGCGCGCTCAACGACCTGCGGCTGACCCTGGGCTCCCGGCTGGAGGTCAGCGAGGAGGACGACGGCGGCCTCTACGACCTGCCGGAGAGCGACCCGCGCAAGCCGCTGGTGATCGCCTACCTGTGGCTGGGCGCGATGCAGGAGAGCCTGCTGGAGGCGATGGCGGGCTGAGCCGCTCGGCCGCCCAATTCGTTCATATGGTCGGATTGCCCCACTGACGCCCGTACTCGGGCGGTTGTGGGGCTTTTCGCGTGATTGACTCGACCTCCCGAGGGAGCGGGGGCGCGCCGGCCGGCCGGTCGGCGCGGACCGGGAGGCGAGGCGGGCAGATGGCACACGAGGCGAACGAGGAGACCGACTCCGTCCCCGACGAGGAGGGCTACGAGCGGGGTCTCGGCAGCCGGCAGATCCAGATGATCGCGATCGGCGGCGCGATCGGCACCGGCCTGTTCCTCGGCGCGGGAACCGCCATCTCCAAGGCCGGCCCGAGCCTGCTGCTCGACTACGCGGTGGCCGGCCTGGTGATCTTCGTGATCATGCGGGCGCTCGGCGAACTGCTCACCTACCGCCCGGTGTCGGGCAGCTTCGCCGAGTACGCCCGGGAGTTCCTCGGCCCGTTCGCCGGCTTCGTCACCGGCTGGACGTACTGGCTGTTCTGGGTGGTCACCGGCATGGCCGAGACCACCGCCGCCGCCGTCTACGTGCGGTTCTGGGAGCCGGGCGTCCCGCAGTGGGGGACGGCGCTGGTGTTCCTGGTGCTGCTCTACGCCGCCAACCTGATCTCGGTGAAGCTGTTCGGCGAGATCGAGTTCTGGTTCTCCATGGTCAAGGTCACCGCGATCGTCGGCATGATCCTGATCGGCATCGGTGTGCTGGTCTTCGGCTTCTCCGCCGCCGGCGACACCGCCTCGATCACCCACCTGTGGAACGACGGAGGCTTCTTCCCCAAGGGCTTCGGCGCCACCGTGATGTCCCTCCAGATCGTCATGTTCGCCTACTTGGGCGTGGAGTTGGTCGGCGTCACCGCGGGCGAGAGCGAGAACCCGGAGAAGACCCTGCCGCGGGCGATCAACACCCTGCCGGTGCGGATCGCGCTGTTCTACGTCGGCGCCCTGCTGATCATCCTGTCGCTGGTGCCGTGGTCCGAGTTCGAGCCCGGCGTCAGCCCGTTCGTCGCCGCCTTCGGCAAGGTCGGCATCCCCGCGGCGGCCGGCATCATCAACTTCGTGGTGCTCACCGCGGCGCTGTCCTCGTGCAACTCCGGGATGTACTCCACCGGCCGGATGCTGCGCGACCTGGCGCTGCGCCGGCTCGCCCCCGGCCGGCTCACCCGGCTGACCGCCAGCCGCACCCCCGCCGCCGCGATCACCGTCTCCTGCCTGCTGATGGGCGCCGGCGTGGTGCTCAACTACCTCGTCCCGGAGCGGGCGTTCGAGTACATCACCTCGGTCGCCACCGTCTGCGGACTGTGGACCTGGGGAGTCATCCTGGCCAGCCAGCTGCGCTACCACGCCGCCTGGAAGGCCGGCCGGCTGCCCGCGCCGACCTTCCGCGCGCCCGGCGGCAGTTGGACCCGCTGGCTGGCGCTGGCCTTCCTGGTGCTGGTCCTGGTGCTGATCGCGCTCGACCCGACCGCCCGGATCTCGCTGTACGTCTTCCCGGTCTGGGCGCTGGTGCTGATCGTCGGCTACCGGATGATCGGCCGCCGCGACCCGGGCGCCGTGCACGGCGATCCGCACTCCCACCTGCACGCCGGAAGCGGCGATTGACCGCTCGCTTATCCTGGCCCGCATGCTGACCATCACCCGAGAACTGCGCGACCGCATGGTCGCCCACGCCCGCGCCGATCACCCGGACGAGGCGTGCGGCGTGATCGCCGGACCGGCCGGCACCGGCCGGCCCGAGCGGTTCATTCCGATGCTCAACGCGGCCCGCTCGCCCACCTTCTACGAGTTCGACTCCGGTGACCTGCTGAAGCTCTACCGCGAGATGGACGACCTGGACGAGGAGCCGGTGGTGATCTACCACTCGCACACCGCCACCGAGGCCTACCCGTCCCGCACCGACGTGAGCTACGCGTCCGAACCGTTCGCCCACTACGTGCTCGTCTCCACCGCCGAGGGCACCGGCGAGGACGATCCCTACCAGTTCCGGTCGTTCCGCATCGTGGACGGCATGATCACGGAGGAAGACGTCCAGGTGGTCGAGGCCTACCAGCTCTGAACCCCACTGCCCCCCCGACGGGCCCGTTTCTGCTGCGCAGCGCGTGGTGGGCGGGCCCGTTTCTCAATGGCCGGGACGGGGCCGACCGGATGCTGAGACCACCATGTCAAAAAGGGGCCGGGAATCTATACGATGAGTCCATGCGTTCCGTCGATGTGAGCATTCAGGCCCCAGGCATCCGCCTCGTGGCACGCCTGCACGTCGACCTGTGCCGACTCGCCAGCGCGATCTGTCCCGGCACTGCCGCGCACTGACCGGCAGAGCCCTGACGGCAAGCCCTCTCCACCTTCCTGCTCCGGCCGCCCCGGGGCCCTTCCCCCCTGCCGCGCCCCGTCGGCCCGGCAACCCGAAACCACTTCACAGGAGCGCAGCCATGGCCATCGAGGTCCGCATCCCGACCATCCTCCGCACCTACACCGACGGCGCCAAGGCCGTCGACGGCAACGGCGCCAACCTCGGGGAGCTGTTCACCGACCTCGACGTCCGCCACCCCGGCATCGCCGCCCGCCTGCTGGACGGCGGCGAGCTGCGCCGCTTCGTCAACGTCTACCTGAACGACGAGGACGTCCGCTTCCTGGACGGCGTGGCCACCGAGCTGGCCGACGGCGACAGCGTCACCATCCTGCCCGCCGTGGCCGGCGGTATGAAGTAGGGGACAACGACGGCCAGGGGCGGCGTCGCGTGCCGACAGCCGTCGCCCGGCCGCACGTCCCTCGTCGCGCGCAGCGCCGCCGCCCACTCCTCCCCAGCCCGGCGGCTGGGGGGTGCCCGCACACGATGCACGCCCGGGCCCGGCTCTCGCCCCGCTCCTTCTTCCACCCCTGACCGTCGGAGGCCCCATGCGTTACGACAGCCCGATCGAGGCCGTCGGCAACACCCCGCTGGTGCGGCTGCCGCGGCTGTCCGCCGCCGTGCCCGGCAATGACGACGGCCTGGTCACGCTGTGGGCCAAGCTGGAGGACCGCAACCCCACCGGTTCGATCAAGGACCGCCCGGCGCTGCACATGATCGAGCGCGCCGAGGCAGACGGGCGGCTCACCCCGGGCTGCACCGTCCTGGAGCCGACCAGCGGCAACACCGGCATCTCGCTCGCCATGGCGGCCAAGCTCAAGGGCTACCGGATGGTCTGCGTGATGCCGGAGAACACCAGCGAGGAACGCCGCGAACTGCTGCGGATGTGGGGCGCGGAGATCATCCCCTCGCCGGCCGCCGGCGGCTCCAACACCGCGGTGCGGATGGCCAAGGAGATCGCCGCCGAGCACCCCGACTGGGTGATGCTCTACCAGTACGGCAACCCGGACAACGCCGGTGCGCACTACCACGGCACCGGCCCGGAGATCCTCGCCGACCTGCCCACCGTCACCCACTTCGTGGCGGGCCTGGGCACCACCGGCACCCTGATGGGCGTCGGCCGGTACCTGCGCGAGAAGGTGCCGGGCGTGCAGATCGTCGCCGCCGAGCCGCGGTACGACGACCTGGTGTACGGCCTGCGCAACCTCGACGAGGGCTTCGTCCCCGAGCTGTACGACGCCGAGGTGCTGACCACCCGGTTCTCGGTCGGCTCCGCCGACGCGGTCGCCCGGACCCGTGAACTGCTCCAGCAGGAAGGCATCTTCGCGGGCGTCTCCACCGGTGCGATCCTGCACGCCGCGATCGGAGTGGCCCGCAAGGCGGCCCGGTCGGGCGAGCGGGCGGACGTGGTCTTCGTGGTCGCCGACGGCGGCTGGAAGTACCTGTCCACCGGCATCTACACCGCCGAGTCCACCGAGGCGGCGGTCGAGGCACTGCAGGGCCAGCTCTGGGCCTGACGAAACGTCAACCCGACGGCGCGGCACCCTTTTCGGGGGCCGCGCCGTCGGCGTTCGTGCGGTGGGACGGTCGGATCATCGGCCTGCTGTGACATCCCGGTCTTTGTCCGTTCCCGGTGACCGCTCTGTCACGGAACCGCCACCGCCGCCTGTCGTGCACCCGCCGGGCGCACCCGCCCCCGAGGCTGACGGCGCACCGCTTGGTTCACCGTCACCGTGGAGGTGGGCACCCATGCCCGGCCGGAAGCTCTGGTCCTACGTCGAGATCGCCCGTCACATCGGCGTGCAGGCCGAGACCGTCCGCCACTACAAGCGTCACGGCCTGCTCCCGCACCCCGACCGGCTGGACCCCGAAGGCCGCCCCCGCTGGTACCCGCAGACCATCCGGCACTGGGCCAGGGCCCGCCCCGGGCGGCGCTGAGAGGCCCCGCCCCGTCCTGGTGATTCCGCCCACAGCGCGGCACGGGAGAGGGGGCAAAGTGCCGCCCGGCCCTTACCCTCGACACTCAAAGAACCCGCTCCGCCCCCGGCGGCGCGGGCGGCCGCGGACGATGGCCCGACGGGGCGGGAAGGGCTCGGCATGAAACTGACCGTGGTGGGGTGCTCGGGGAGCTTCCCGTCCGTGGACTCCCCGTGCTCCAGCTACCTGGTGGAGGCCGACGGCTACCGCCTGGTCGTCGACCTCGGCAACGGCGCCCTCGGCAATCTGCAGAAGCACACCGGCCTGTACGAGGTGGACGCGGTGCTGCTCAGCCACCTGCACGCCGACCACTGCATCGACCTGTGCGCCTACTGGGTGGCCCGCAACTACCGGGTCGAGGGCTGCCCCGAGCCGCTGCCCGTCTACGGCCCGACCGGCACCGCGGAACGCCTGGCCCGCGCCTACGACATGCCCGAGAAGCCCGGCATGACCGAGGTCTTCGACTTCCGCGACCTCGCCGACGGCGCCCGCCTGCAACTCGGCCCGCTCACCGTCACCGCGGCCCTGGTCAACCACCTGGACTCCGAGGCGTACGGCTTCCGGATCGAGCACGGCGGCCGCAGCGTGGTCTACTCCGGCGACACCGGCATCTGCCCGGACCTGGTCGAACTCGCCCGCGGCACCGACCTGTTCCTGTGCGAGGCGGCCTACACCCACGGCAAGGAGACCTTCGACTCCATCCACCTCAACGGCCGCCAGGCCGGCGAGCACGCCGCCCGGGCCGGCGCCAAACGCCTGGTGCTGACGCACATCCCGCCATGGACCGACGCCGAACGCAACCGCCGCGACGCCGCCGCCGTCTATCCCGGCCCGGTCGACCTGGCCCGGGCCGGAGCCGCCTACGAACTGTGAGCCGGCGAGCGGTGGACCGGCGTCAGCCAGTGCCGGTACCGGGCGTCCTCGCCGTGCACCGCGGCCCGGTACGCCTGCGCCAACTGCTTCGTCAACTCGCCCTCGTGCGAAGGTAGTTCGCGATTGTCCAGGGAGCCGACCGGGACCACTCCGGCGGCCGTCCCGGAGATGAACACCTCGTCCGCCGCGTACAGGTCCGACCGCAGCAGCGGCTCGATCCGGACCTCCGCCCCCAGGTCGCGGGCCAGCGTCAGCAGGGTGTCCTGGGTGATCCCCTCCAACGCCCCCGCGCTGGCCGGAGTCGTCCGCAGCACGCCGTCGCGCACCACGAACACGTTCTCCGAACTGCACTCGCCGACCGTCCCGTCCGGGGCCAGCAGCAGCGCCTCGTCGAAACCGGCGTCGGTCGCCTCCCGGCGGGCCAGCGCCGAGTTCAGGTACGGGCCGGTCGCCTTCGCCGCCGGGGGAACGGAGTTGGGGTCGGTGCGCCGCCAACTGCTGGTCATCAGTCGCAGCCCGCGCCCCTCCGGCAGGTAGGCCGGCCACTCCCAGGACGCGATCGACACGCTGGTGGGGGAGTGGCGCATGTCCAGCCCCATCGAGCCGTACCCCAGGAACGCCAAGTGCCGCAGGTAGCACTCCCGGTGGCCGTTCGCCGCCACCAGCGCCACCGTCGCCGCCGCCAACTCCTCTGCCGAGTGCGGCAGTTCCATCCTCAGCATGCGGGCGCTGCGGTCCAGTCGGGCCAGGTGCTCGGGCAGCCGGAACACCGCCGGCCCGTCGGCCGTCGCGAACACCCGGGTGCCCTCCAGCACCCCGGTGCCGTAGTGCAGCGCATGGCTGAGCACATGGACGCGGGCCTCGTGCCAGGGCACCAGCGCGCCGTCGAACCAGATCACGGAAGACTCGGGAATCGCCATGCCGCCATCCTGGCCAGCCCGAACGCCCCCGCGAAGGCCTCCGGGCCCGCCGGATCGGGCCATGGCCGCGACCGGCGCAGTCGTCTCGGATGGTGGAACTGCGGCGTCCGCCCACCGGTCGCGGGCCTAGGCTCCGGAAGGGTGGAGACCAGCACCGCCCTGTACGCCCGCCTGCTCGCCGACCCCGGCTGTCCACTGGACCGGCTGCGCGAGGAACTCGGGTGCGAGGAGGGCGAGTTCGCCCGGGCGCTGGACGGCCTGCGCACCCTCGGACTGCTGGAGGCGACCACCGCCACCGCGAGCGGCGTGGCCGCCGTCTCCGTCGACACCGCCGTCCGCCACCTGCTCGCCGACTCCGACCACCGCCTCACCGCGCTGCTCGGCGAGGCCCGCCGCACCCACGAGCGGGTCGAGCACCTGCACCGCCACTACCTGCCGCTGCGCACCGCCGCCGCCCACGCACTGGTCCGCGGCCCCGACCGGATCGCCGCCCTGCTGGAGGACGCCGCCCGGGCCGCCCGCACCGAGGCGCTGTCGCTGCGCCCCGGCCAGGACCAGTCCGAGACCGGCCTCGCCGAGAAGCTCGCCCGCGAACGGATCGCGCTCGCCCACCGGGTGGCGCTGCGCACCATCTACCCCGCCGCCGCACTCCAGCAGTCGACCGTGCTCGCCCACGTCCAGGCGCTCACCGCCGCGGGTGCGAGCATCCGGGTCGCGCACACGCTGCCGCTCTGGCTGATCGTGGTCGACTCCCACCTCGCCGTCCTGCCCGCGCCCGGCGAGCCGCCCGGCACCGCGGCGGTGGTGGTGCGCGATCCGGCGGTGGTGTCGGTGGTCCGCGAGCTCTTCGAGCACTTCTGGGCGGCGAGTTGGGTTCCGCCCGCGCTACTGGGCCGTGCGGCGCCCGACGACCGGCACCGGGAGGTGCTGCGGCTGCTGGCGGCGGGGCTCACGGATCAGGCGATCGGGCGGAAGCTGGAGATCTCCGACCGGACGGTGCGGAGGCTGGTCGCGGATCTGACGGCGGCGCTGGGAGCGCAGTCGCGGTTCCAGGCGGGAGTTCACGCTTCGAGGCTGGGGTGGATCTGAGGGGCGCCTCCGGGTGCGACCGGCCGGCGGGGCGCCTCCTGGAGGTCACTCCTCGAAGTCTTCTTCCTCGCGGCCGGGGGTCTTCAGGTCGAAGCGGAGGATGACGAAGCGGAAGGCCGTGTAGTAGACCACCGCGATCACCAGTCCTATCGGGATGATCAGCCAAGGTCTGGTGGCGTAGCCCCAGTTGAGGACGTAGTCGATGACGCCGGCGGAGAAGGTGAAGCCGTGGTGGACGCCGAGGGCCCAGGTGACGGCCATGGAGAGGCCGGTGAGGAGGGCGTGGGCGGCGTAGAGGGCGGGGGCGATGAAGACGAACGCGAACTCGATGGGCTCGGTGATGCCGGTGACGAAGGAGGTGAGGGCGAGCGAGACCATCATGCCGAGGACGGCGCGGCGGCGGTCGGGGCGGGCGCAGTGGGCGATGGCGAGGGCGGCGGCGGGCAGGCCGAACATCATGACGGGGAAGAAGCCGGACATGAACTGGCCCGCGCTGGGGTCGAGTTGGAAGAAGCGGGTCTGGTCGCCGTGGACGGTGTGGCCGTCGGCGGTGTAGCTGCCGGCCTGCTGCCAGAAGAAGGTGTTGGCGATCTGGTGCAGGCCGAACGGCAGCAGGGCCCGGTTGACCAGGCCGAAGACGCCGGAGCCGAGCGCGCCGAGGCCGATCACCCAGTTGCTGAAGTCGTCGACGAGGGCGCCGATCGGTCCCCAGCACAGGCCGAAGAAGACGCCGAGTCCGGTGCCGACGAAGGCCATCACGATGGGGACCAGGCGGCGGCCGTTGAAGAAGCCGAGCCAGTCGACCAGCCGGGTGCGGTGCAGGCGCTGCCACAGGAGGGCGGAGAGCAGGCCGACGACCACTCCGCCGAGGACTCCGGGGTCCTGGTAGGTGGCCGCGACGTCCTTGCCGGGCAGCACCTGGTAGTCGGTCTTGGGGAAGGCGGTGAGCACCTGGTGGTAGGTCAGGAAGCCGACCAGGGCCGCGAGTGCGGTGGAGCCGTCGGACTTCTTGGCGCAGCCGATGGCGATGCCGACGCAGAACAGCAGCGGCATCCAGTCGAACACGGCGTGGCCGGACGCGGCGAAGACCTCGGCGACCTTGGTCCAGCCGAGGCCCTTGGGGCCGAAGACGTCGTCCTGGCCGAGGCGCAGCAGGATGCCGGCGGCGGGGAGGACGGCGATCGGGAGCTGGAGGCTGCGGCCGATCTTCTGCAGGGCGGGGAAGGCCCGGGTGCGCAGGCCCCGTCCCGCCGGTGCCGCCTGCGAGTTCGGTGCGGTCGTGCTCATAGCGGGCGGTTCCTCACGGCAGCGCGATCCTGGTCTAGACCACTGGTGGCCCGGTCCCGTTTCTAGCACGCGCCGAACAGGCTCCGGAACCCTCCGAAGGTCGCCTCCGGCAGGCGGAGCGGAAACCCCGGATCGGCCGACGCCCCGTCAGGCATCGGACAACACCGCGCCCCCGGACGGGAATTGTCTCCCACCGGGGGCGTTCGGGGCGAATTCGTCAGGCCTTGGTGGGGTCCTCGATCTCGCCCTCGTCCTCGCGTCCTGGTGTCTTCAGGTCGAATTTGACGATCACGAATCTGAAGACCGCGTAGTAGACCGCCGCGAAGCACAGGCCGATCGGGATGATCAGCCAAGGTTTGGTGGCCAGGTTCCAGTTGATCACGTAGTCGATCAGGCCGGCCGAGAAACTGAAGCCGTCGTGGACGCCGAGTCCCCAGGTGACGGCCATCGAGGCGCCGGTGAGCAGGGCGTGGATGCCGTACAGCAGCGGGGCCACGTAGGCGAAGGAGTACTCGATGGGCTCGGTGACGCCGGTGACGAAGGAGGTCAGCGCGACCGAGGTCATCAGGCCGTAGATCTCCTTGCGGCGGTGCGGCTTGGCGGAGGCGGCGATGGCCATCGCGGCGGCGGGGAGCGCGAACATCATGATCGGGAAGAAGCCGGAGAGGAACTGGCCGGCCGTCGGGTCGCCGGCCAGGAAGCGGCCGATGTCGCCGGTGGCGGTCTTTCCGGTGTGCGGGTTGGTGAAGGTGCCGAACTGGAACCAGACGAAGGTGTTCAGCAGCTGGTGCATGCCGACCAGCAGCAGGGCGCGGTTGGCGACGCCGAAGATGCCGGAGCCGCCGGCGCCCAGGTCGGACAGCCATTTGGAGAAGTCGGCCAGCCCGGTGCCGATCGGCTGCCAGATCCACACCATCAGCGAGCCGAACAGCAGGCCGACCAGGGCGGTGATCATCGGGACCAGGCGGCGGCCGTTGAAGAAGCCCAGCCAGTCGACCAGCCTGACCCGGTGGTAGCGCACCCACAGCCAGGCCGAGAACAGGCCCATCAGGATGCCGCCGAGCACGCCGGGGTTCTGGAAGTCCACCTTCACGGCCGTCTTGGCCTCGAAGTCGATGCAGACCGTCTGCTCCAGCACCGAGGGGGCCGGGCAGGCCTTCGGGAAGGCCCGCAGGACGGCGTAGTAGACCAGGAAGCCCGCCACCGCGGCGAGCGCGGTGGAGCCGTCCGCCTTCTTGGCCATGCCGATCGCCACGCCGATGCAGAACAGCAGCGGCAGGCCGAGGGCCGGGTCGAGGAGCGCGCCGCCGGCGGCGGCGATGGCGGTGGCGACCCGGTCCCAGCCGAGGCCGTCCTTGCCGAAGATGTCGTCCTGGCCGAACCGGGTGAGGATGCCGGCGGCAGGCAGCACGGCGACCGGCAGTTGGAGGCTGCGGCCCATCTTCTGCAGGCCGCCGTAGAAGGTGTGCCACCAGGTGCTCTGGTTGGCCGTGGTGCCCGTTGAACTCATTCGTCGGCCTCCGTGCTTCCGTCCGGTCCCGGTCCGTCCGCGGGTGGGCCAGGAACACCGGTGGACCGTCCGGCGTTGTCGGAGTACACCTACAATTGGTGTAGACCAGTTCTGGGCCAGGGGCGGTCCGCCGGGTTCGAGTACCCGGTGATCGTCATCCTCGGGCGGCCCCGGAGCGGACCGCGCGCGGAGCTGGTCCGAACGTGGACCAACATGGCATATCGTCCGGAATCGGGTGATGCTGGTCGCGCCGTCGGAAGGCGCGGCAGACTGATCCCGATTCACTTCCGGCCGGTACCACCGCACACGCAGGACGGCACCCGGCGACCGACCGCCGACGCGCCGAGACAGAGGGAGAAAGACCATGGCCAGCAAGGCTGAGAAGATCGTCGCCGGTCTCGGCGGTATCGAGAACATCGACGAGGTCGAGGGGTGCATCACCCGGCTGCGCACCGAGGTCCACGACGCCTCCAAGGTCGACGAGGCGGCCCTCAAGGCGGCCGGCGCCCACGGTGTGGTGAAGATGGGCACGGCCATCCAGGTCGTGATCGGTACCGACGCCGACCCGATCGCCGCCGAGATCGAAGACATGATGTGAGACGGGCCCCCGCCGGCCCCGACGGCCCGCCCCCGGCAAGCTGCCGGCGGCGGGCCGTCGCACGTCCGGGGGCGGGTCCGGGGACGGGGGCGGGACGGCGACCCGGACGGGATACGCTCGTTCGCATGTCACGCATCGACGGCCGCACCCCCGACCAGCTCCGCCCCATCACCATCGAACGGGGCTGGAGCAAGCACGCCGAAGGATCCGTCCTGGTCTCCTACGGCGACACCAAGGTGCTGTGCACCGCCAGCGTCACCGAGGGCGTCCCGCGCTGGCGCAAGGGCAGCGGCGAGGGCTGGGTCACCGCCGAGTACGCCATGCTGCCGCGCGCCACCAACACCCGCGGCGACCGCGAGTCGGTGCGCGGCAAGATCGGCGGTCGCACCCACGAGATCAGCCGGCTGATCGGCCGCTCGCTGCGCGCCGTGGTCGACCACCGGGCGCTCGCCGAGAACACCATCGTGCTGGACTGCGACGTGCTCCAGGCCGACGGCGGCACCCGCACCGCGGCGATCACCGGCGCGTACGTGGCGCTGGTCGACGCGGTCTCCTGGGCCCGCGAGAAGAAGCTGCTGCGCGCCAAGGGCCAGCCGATCACCGGCGGGGTCAGCGCGGTCAGCGTCGGCATCATCGACGGCGTCCCGATGCTCGACCTCCGCTACGAGGAGGACGTGCGGGCGGAGACCGACATGAACATCGTCTGCACCTCCGACGGCCGCTTCGTCGAGGTCCAGGGCACCGCCGAGGGCGCGCCGTTCGACCGCGACCTGCTCAACCAGCTGCTCGACCTGGGCAGCCTGGGCTGCGCCGAGCTGGACGGGATCCAGCGCAAGGCCCTGGAGCTGTAACCCGTCCCGGGAACCGCGGTGGGCTGAACGGCCGTCAGAAGCGAAGGACCGGCCCGCGTGTGCTGTACAGGCACGCGGGCAGACCCTTAACGTTCGCTGTGAGCCCGCACACCCTCCTGGAGGACTCGCCGATGCAGCAGCCGCTCAGCATCAACCGCACCACCGCGCTCGCCGTCGCCGCGATGGTGCTGATCCTGCCGCTGAGCGCGGTCAGCTGCTCCGCCGCGGAGAAGGCGGTGAGCTGCGCCAACACCGCGGTCCAGCTCTCCACCGACGTGGCGCAGCTCGGCAGCGCCTACAACAACGCCGACAAGGACCCGGTCGCCGCCGGCAAGGCCGTGCAGAAGATCAAGGGCGACCTGGACAAGATCGGCCGCAACTCCAGCGACGCCGACCTGGCCAAGGCCGTCGGCGACCTGCAGACCCAGGTCGACAAGGTGCAGAAGGCCGTCGACAACAACGAGACGCCCGACCTCGGGCCGCTCGGGGACGCCGCCGGGCGGGTCAGCAAGGTGTGCACGGGCTGAGCGCTGCGGGTGGTTAGGCTTGCGGCATGACCAAGCGACTCGTTCTCGCCACCCGTAACCAGCACAAGGTCGCCGAGCTGCGCGACATCCTCGGCGCGGCCGGACTGGACGTCGAACTGGTCGGCGCGGACGCCTTCCCCGAGGTGCCGGACGTTCCGGAGACCGGCGTGACCTTCGCCGAGAACGCCCTGCTGAAGGCGCACGCGCTGGCGCGCGCCACCGGGCTGCCGGCCGTCGCCGACGACTCCGGGCTGTGCGTGGACGTGCTCGGCGGGGCGCCCGGCATCTTCTCCGCCCGCTGGGCCGGCCGGCACGGCGACGACAAGGCCAACCTGGACCTGCTGCTCGCCCAGCTCGGCGACATCGCGGCCGAGCACCGCGCCGCGTCCTTCGCCTGCGCCGCCGCGCTCGCGCTGCCCGACGGCACCGAGCGGGTGGTGGAGGGCCGGCTGCACGGCACGCTGCGCACCGAGCCGGCCGGCAGCGGCGGCTTCGGCTACGACCCGATCCTGCAGCCGCTGGGCGAGAGCCGGACCTGCGCCGAGCTGAGCGCCGAGGAGAAGAACGCGATCAGCCACCGCGGCCAGGCGTTCCGCTCGCTCGCCCCGGTGGTCGCCGAACTGCTCGGCTGAGGCAGCGGGAACAACGCGCGCGAGGCCCGTCCGGAATGCTCCGGGCGGGCCTCGCGCGCATCTGAACTCCGGTGCGGCCTGAGGGACTCGAACCCTCACGAGATTGCTCTCACGGGCACCTAAAACCCGGGCGTCTGCCAATTCCGCCAAGACCGCAGGCAGTGACTTCCCCGTCATGCTACTTGTCCGTCACCTCGGCGTGCACCACCCTTTCGGGCGGCGTTCGGGCCGCGCCGGGGCCGGCTGAGAATTGGTACAGACCTATTGACCAGTGTGGTCCAGACCACGTACGTTCGCGCCGCGTCATTCCTCCCCCACGGCGTCCGGTCCCCCTGCCGGGCGCGAACATTGGAGCGACCCATGCCCGAACGCGCACCCGTCGGCCGCCCCGGCCGACGTCCGTCGAGGACCGGCACCGCGCTGGCGACCGCGACCGCACTGGTGGTCGGAGCCGCCGGACTGGTCACCGTGATCGGCGGTGCCTCCTCGGCCGCCACCGTCAACCTGCTGGCCAACGGGGACTTCGAGACCGGTGCAACGACCGGCTGGAGCTGCTCCGGCGGCCTCGGCTCGACCACCTTCACCGCCCCGCACGGCGGCGGCTACGCGCTGCAGGCGGCGGCCTCCGCGTCCGACACCGCGCAGTGCTCGCAGACCGTCGCGGTCAGCCCGGGCACCACGTACAGCCTGAGCGGCTGGCTGAAGGGCAACTACGCCTACCTGGGCGTCACCGGCACCGGGACCACCGACACCAACTCCTGGGGCTCCAGCACGGATTGGGTGAACCGCAGCACCACCTTCACCACCGGGGCGTCGACCACCTCGGTGACGGTCTACACCCACGGCTGGTACGGCCAGGGCACGTACTACGCGGACGATCTGACCCTCACCGGCCCCGGCGGCCAGGGCACTGCCGGCCCGTCGGCGAGCACGGGTCCGTCCGGCTCGGCGTCGGCCTCGGCGTCGGCCAGTGCGTCCGCCTCGCCGAGCAACAGCGCCTCGCCGTCGGCCGGTTCCTCCGCGACCGGGTCGCCGGGCGGGGACGGGGTGGTGACCACGCCGACCGGGCTGACGGCGAGCGTGGCGAACACCGCGGTGACGCTGAAGTGGAACGCCTCCACCGACAACGCGCAGAACGGCAACAGCGCGGTGTACCGGATCTTCTCCGGCGGCGTGCAGACCGCGACCTCGATGGGCACCTCGGTGACGGTCTCCTCGCTGCTGCCGAACACCGCCTACACCTTCACCGTGCAGGGCTACGACAAGGACGGCCACAGCAGCGGGTACTCGGCGCCGGTCACCGTCACCACCGGGGCGGCCGCCACCGGGCCGCTGAAGTCGGCGTACTTCGCGCAGTGGGGGATCTACGGCAACAAGTACTACCCGTCCACCATGGCGGCCACCGGCGCGGCGAGCGGGCTGAACACCATGACGTACGCGTTCGCCAACATCAACCCGTCCACGCTGAGCTGCTTCGAGACCATCAAGGCCGCGGACACCAACGACAACAACCCGAGCGCCGGCGACGGCGCGGGCGACGCGTTCGCGGACTACCAGAAGGGCTACACCTCGGACATCTCGGTGGACGGCACCACCGACGCCTGGACCCAGCCGCTGAAGGGCAACTTCAACCAGCTGCGGGAGCTGAAGGCGAAGTACCCGAACCTCAAGATCACCATGTCGTTGGGCGGTTGGACCTACTCGAAGTACTTCTCGGACGCGGCGGCCACCGACGCCTCCCGCAAGAAGCTGGTCTCCTCCTGCATCGACATGTTCATCAAGGGCAACCTGCCCTCGATCCAGGGCGACATCACCGGCGGCGCCGCCGCCGCGATGGGCATCTTCGACGGCATCGACATCGACTGGGAGTACCCGGCCTCCGCGGGCGGCCACACCGGCAACCACTACGCGGCGGCCGACACCGCCGACTTCACCGCCCTGCTGGCCGAGTTCCGCAACCAGCTGGACGCCTACGGGCAGACCGTCGGCAAGAAGTACCTGCTCACCGCCGCGCTGCCGAGCGGCCAGGACAAGATCGCGCTGCTGCAGACCGACCAGATCGGGAAGTACCTGGACTACGGCAACGTGATGTCCTACGACATGCACGGCGCCTGGGACGCCACCGGTCCGACCAACCTCCAGGACCCGCTGTACGACAGCCCGAACGACCCGAGCAACGTGGTCGCCCCGGGCACCCAGAAGTACACCGTGGACAACGCGGTCAACGCCTACCTGACCGGCGCCCCCGAGTACGGCATCAAGGGCGGGTTCCCGGCGAAGAAGCTGGCGCTGGGCGTGCCGTTCTACTTCCGCGGCTGGACCGGCGTGCAGGCCGGCTCCACCTACGGCCTGTACCGGGCCGCGACCGGCCCGGCGGGCGCCCAGAGCACCAGCCAGACCGCCAGCGTGGCGTTCTGGAAGGAGCTGGCGGCGGCGGGGAAGACCACCGGCTCCACCGTGCACTGGGACCCGACCACCCAGAGCTCGTGGATCTACGACGGCGCCAACCTGTGGACGGGCGACACCCCGCAGGCCATCGCGGCGCGCGGCGCGTACGCCGCCGGCAAGGGCCTGGGCGGCATCTTCGCCTACTCGTTGGAGGGCGACGACCCGTCCGGAACGCTGGTCAACGCGATGACCGGAAGCATGAAGTAGCGTCAACTCTCCCTGGGGAAGGCCGGATCGTCCGAGTGCGGACGGTTCGGCCTTTCTTGCCAAGTTGGTACAGACCTGTTGACGCGGGTGGTCCAGACCTTTTAAGTTCGGCGGAACTTCCCCCACATGTGCATGCCCTCCCACAGGCGTGCACGCGACACTCTCTCCCGGAGGACCGAGTGTTGATTCGACACACCACGGCGCAGCGCCCCACCGCTGCCGGCCGTCACAAGACCGGCCGCAAGGTGGCGTTCGCCGCCACCGCGGCGGCGGGGCTGGCGGGCCTGCTCATGGGCACGCTCGGCGTCGCGCCGTCCGCAGCCGCCGTCGACAACCAGGCGTGCCGCCCCGACGGCATGTACACCACGCCCGGCGTCGACGTCCCCTACTGCAACGTCTACGACACCAACGGCCGCGAGCAGATGGGCGCCGACCACCAGCGCCGCGTCATCGGCTACTTCACCAGCTGGCGCACCGGCAAGGACGGCACGCCCGCCTACCTGGTGAACAACATCCCCTGGGACAAGGTCACCCACCTCAACTACGCGTTCGCGCACGTCGCCAGTGACAACACCCTCTCGGTGGGCACCGACGGCCCGAACAACGCCTCCACCGGGATGACCTTCCCGGGCGTGGCCGGCGCGGAGATGGACCCGTCGCTCCCGTACAAGGGCCACTTCAACCTGCTGACGAAGTACAAGAAGCAGTACCCGAACGTCAAGACCATGGTCTCGGTGGGCGGTTGGGCCGAGACCGGCGGCTACTTCGACGACTCGGGCAAGCGGGTCAACTCCGGCGGCTTCTACTCGATGACCGTCAACGCGGACGGGTCGGTCAACCAGGCCGGCATCAACACCTTCGCGGACTCCGCCGTCAACTTCGTCAAGAAGTACGGCTTCAACGGCGTCGACCTCGACTACGAGTACCCGACCTCGATGAAGGACGCGGGCAACCCGCTCGACTACTCGATCTCCAACGCCAAGCGCGCGTCCCTGATGAAGGGCTACGCGGCGCTGATGAAGACCATGCGCGAGAAGCTCGACCGGGCCTCCGCCGCCGACGGCAAGTACTACCTGCTGTCGGTCGCCGCCCCGTCCTCGGGCTACCTGCTGCGCGGCATGGAGACCTTCCAGGTCACCCAGTACCTGGACTACGTCAACATCATGTCGTACGACCTGCACGGCGCGTGGAACAAGTACGTCGGCCCGAACGCCGCGCTGTACGACGACGGCAAGGACGCCGAGCTGGCGGCCGCCAACGTGTACGGCACCTCGCAGTACGGCGGGATCGGCTACCTGAACGGCGACTGGGCCGTCCACTACTTCCGCGGCGCGATGCCGGCCGGCCGGATCAACCTCGGCGTGCCGTACTACACCCGCGGCTTCCAGAACGTCCAGGGCGGCACCAACGGCCTGTGGGGCACCGCCTCCACCACCAACTGTCCGGCCGGCTCCGGCCTGACCACCTGTGGTGACGGCGCCGTCGGCATCGACAACATCTGGCACGACCTGGACGACAACGGCAAGGAGTCGCCGGCCGGCTCCAACCCGATGTGGCACGCCAAGAACCTGGAGAACGGCGTCGTGCCGGACTACCTCTCCAAGTACGGCGTCAGCGACACCTCGCTCAAGGGCAGCTACTCCCGCAACTACAGCGCGGCCCTGGCCTCGCCGTGGCTGTGGAACGCCGACAAGAAGGTCTTCCTCTCCACCGAGGACGACCAGTCCATCGGCGCCAAGGCCGACTACGTGGTCAACCAGGGCGTCGGCGGCGCGATGATCTGGGAGCTCGCCGGCGACTACAAGTGGGACGCCACCGCCAACGGCGGCAAGGGCGAGTACGTCCAGGGCAACACCATGACGTCGCTGCTGTACGACAAGTTCAAGTCGGCCTCGGCGTACGGCGCGACCCGCTCCACCATCGCGCTGCCGCAGCAGACCCTGCCGATCGACGTGTCGTTCACCAACTTCGCGCTGGGCGACAACAACTACCCGATCAACCCGAAGATCCACATCGTCAACAACTCGACCGTCACCCTGCCGGGCGGCACCGAGTTCCAGTTCGACTACTCGAACTCCGCGCCCAGCAACGCCGCCGACCAGTCCGGCTTCGGCTCCAAGGTCATCCGGGCCGACCACACCGGCAACAACATCGGCGGCCTGAAGGGCACCTACAACCGCGTCTCGCTGAAGCTGCCGACCTGGCAGTCGCTGGCGCCCGGCGCCTCGGTGGACGTCGCCTTCGTCTACTACCTGCCGGTCTCCACCCCCGCCAACTGGACCGTCAACGTCGGCGGCACCCTGTACGGCATCGCCGGCGACTACACCCGCGGCACCACCGCCAGCACCGGCTCGCCGTCGCCGAGCAGCTCGGCCTCCGCGTCCGCTTCGGCGTCCGCCTCGGCCTCGCCCTCGCAGTCGGCCTCGCCGTCCGCGTCGGCCTCCGCCAGCGCCTCGGCCTCGCAGTCGGCCTCGCCGTCGGCGTCCGCCGGCACCTGCTCGGGTGCGCCGAGCTGGAACGCCGGGACCGCCTACGCCACCGTCACCAAGGTGTCGTGGAAGGGCCACTACTACCAGAACAAGTGGTGGACCACGGGCGAGGACCCGTCGCTGAGCGGCGCCTGGGGCGTCTGGACGGACCTCGGGACCTGCTGATCCCGGGCCCATGAACGGCGGTGGCGGTCGACCTGGTCGGGGGGTCGGCCGCCACCGCTGCCGTGCGGTCGGCTACTGGCCGACCTTCAGGTCCTTCAGCAGCTTCGCGACATGGCCGGTGGCCCGGACGTTGTACAGCGCCCGCTCCACCTTGCCCTGCTCGTCCACGATCACCGTGGAGCGGATCACGCCCTGGTAGGTGCGGCCGTAGTTCATCTTCTCGCCGTACGCGCCGTACGCCTCCAGCACCCGGTGCTCGGGGTCGGACAGCAGCGTCACCTTCAGGTCCTCCTTCTCGCGGAACTTCCCGAGCTTCTCCGGCTTGTCCGGCGAAATGCCGATCACGTCGTAGCCCGCGCCCGCGAAGACCTCCAGGTTGTCCGTGAAGTCGCAGGCCTGCTTGGTGCAGCCCGGGGTCAGCGCCGCCGGGTAGAAGTAGACGATCACCTTGCGGCCCAGGTGGTCGGCCAGCGACACCTGGTTGCCGTCGGCGTCGGACAGGGTGAAGGCGGGGGCGGTGTCGCCCGCCTGCAGGCGCTCGCTCACGATGGTGCTTCTCTCCTCTGAGCCAGGACGGGGATCTCGTGCTGCCAGCCAACCTACCTCCGTTGGTGGGTGGCGCTGCGCGAGCGCGACGGCGAACTGACAGACTGTCGGTGCAGAGACGTACCTAGCGGTAACAGAGAAGGGGTGGCCCCAGTGGCAGCGAGCAGCAAGGACACGTCGGCACCGCGCACGACGGCCCAGATCGAGGCGGACATCGCCGGGACCAGGGACAGGCTCGCCGCGACCCTCGACGAGCTCGCCATGCGCGTGCACCCGGCCACCGTCGCCGCCCAGACCAAGGCCAAGCTGCGCGCGGCGGTCGAGCAGAAGGCCGGCAAGGCGTACGTCGCCGCGAGCGGCGCCGTCGAGCAGGTCACGTCGAAGTTCGTCGACGAGGACGGGCGGCCCCGGCCCGAGCGGATCGTGCCGGTCGCGCTGGTCGGCATCGGCGTGGTGCTGCTCGTCGCGTCCGCGAAGCGGCGACGCAAGGGCTGAGACGGCTCCCGCGGACGGCGGGGTCCCGGGTTTCGGTGCCCGGGACCCCGCCGTTTTCGCGGTCCGGTACGGTCGGAGCGTGAGTGAGAACGACGCGCAGAGCAGACACGACCGGCTCGGGGAGAAGCTTCCGATTCGGATGCTGCACGACCGGGTCCTCGTCAGGACCGAGACCGGCGAGGGCGAACGCCGCTCCACCGGCGGCATCCTGATCCCCGCCACCGCCGAACTGTCCCGCCGCTGCACCTGGGCCGAGGCGGTGGCCGTCGGCCAGAGCGTCCGCTCGGTGGAGCCCGGCGACCGGGTGCTCTACGACCCGGAGGACAAACTGGAGGTGGAGGTCCGCGGCGCGACGTACATCCTGCTCCGGGAACGCGACCTGCACGCGGTGGCGGCGGGCCGCTTCGGGGACCTGGAGGGGTCGACGGGGCTGTACCTGTAAGAGGAGCGAGCGCAGGCGGGCGCGAACAAGGAGACGGTCGAAATGTTCGGGGTCTACTCAGCCGTCGCCCGCGGCGCGTTCCGGCGGTACTCGACGTACCGGGCCGCGACGGTGGCCGGGGTGGTCACCAACAGTGTGTTCGGGGGGATCCTGGCGTCGACGATGCTCGCGTTGTGGCAGGCGAGGCCGGGGCTCGGGGGGTACGACGCGCGGCAGGCGGTGACGTACGTCTGGATCAGTCAGGCGTTGTTGGTGACGGTCGCGGTGTGGGGCGGCGGGTTCCAGGACGACGTGCAGGCGCGGTTCCGGAGCGGGGACATCGCGATCGACCTGTACCGGCCGGTGGACTTCCAGGGGTGGTGGCTGGCGACGGACCTGGGGCGGGCGGGGTTCCAGCTGCTGACCAGGGGCGCGGTGCCGCTGGCACTGGGGGCGCTGGTGTTCGAACTGGCGTTGCCGTCCGAGCCGTTGGTGTGGGCGGAGTTCCTGCTGGCGGTGGTGCTGGCGGTGGTGGTGAGTTTCGGGGTGCGGTTCCTGGTCTCGCTGGCGGGCTTCTGGCTGCACGACTCGGAGGGGGTGCGGGCGGCGGTGATGGTGCTGTCGATGTTCTTCTCCGGGATGCTGCTGCCGCTGGCCCTGTTCCCGGGCGTTCTCGGGGAGTTGGCCCGGGTGCTGCCGTTCTCGGCGATGGTGCAGCTGCCTGCCGACGTGCTGCTGCAACGGCGCACCGGGTACAGCCTGTTGACCCTGTACGGGTTCCAACTGGCGTGGGCGGCGGCTCTGTTGATGCTGGGTCGGGTGGCGCAGGCGCTCGCGGTGCGCAAGGTGGTGGTGCAGGGTGGTTGAGGCCGAGTCGCTCGCCGCCCGGGCGGGCTGGGCGGTGCGGTCGTGGTGGCTGATCGCCGCGATGTGGGGCCGGTCGATGCTGACGTACCGGACGTCGTTCCTGCTGGGCCTGGCCGCGAACGTGCTGATCACGTTCCTGGACTTCGCGGTGCTGATCCTGATGTTCCGGCACACCCGGCAGCTGGCCGGGTGGACGCTCGCCGAGACCGGGTTCCTGTACGGGACGAGCTCGGTGGCGCTGGGCGCGGCCAACCTGCTGGTCGGTTCGGTGGGCGGGCTGGGCGAGCGGGTGCGCTCCGGGACGCTGGACACCATGCTGATCCGGCCCGCCCCCGCGCTGGCCCAACTCGCCGCGGAGCGCTTCTCGTTGCGCAGACTGGGTCGGCTGGTGCAGGGGTTCGCGGTGCTCGGCTGGTCGCTCACCGCGCTGGACGTGCGGTGGACCTGGGACCGGGTGCTGATGGTGCCCGGTCTGCTGCTGTGCGGGACGGTGATCTTCTGCGCGGTCTTCGTCGGCTGCTCCTGCGTGCAGTTCTGGTGGGGCGACGCCGCCGAGCTGCAGAACTCCGTCACCTACGGCGGCTCCACCCTGCTCCAGTACCCGCCGACGGTGTTCGCCAAGGAGGTCGTCGCGGGCACCGTGTTCGGGGTGCCGCTGGCGTTCGTCAACTGGCTGCCCGCGCTGCACATCCTGGACCGGCCCGACCCGCTCGGGCTGCCCGTCGCGTTCCGGTTCGCGTCGCCGGTCGCGGCCGCGCTGTGCGTGCTGGCCGCGGGACTGGCCTGGCGGGCCGGGCTGCGCGCGTACCGCTCCACCGGAAGCTGAGAGAGGGAGGGGACCGTGGCGGTGATCGAGGTGGAGGACGTCCGGCGGACGTTCACCGTCCGTACCAGGAACGGCCGCTGGCGGCGCGAGAAGCGCGAGGTGCGGGCCGTGGACGGGCTGACCTTCCAGGTCGAGGAGGGGGAGTGCGTCGGCTACATCGGGCCGAACGGGGCGGGCAAGTCGACGACGGTGAAGATGCTCACCGGCATCCTGGTGCCCAGCGGCGGGCGGCTGCGGGTCGCCGGGGTCGACCCCGCGGCCAGGCGGGCCGCGCTGGCCCGGCGGATCGGCGTGGTGTTCGGCCAGCGCACCACCCTGTGGTGGGACCTGCCGCTGCGCGACAGCTACGAACTGGCCCGGCGGATCTACCGGATCCCCGACGCCCGCTACCGGACCAACCTCGACCGGTGCGTCGAACTGCTCGACCTGGGCGCGCTGTTGGACACCCCGGTGCGACAGCTCTCGCTCGGCCAGCGGATGCGCGGCGACCTCGCCGCCGCGCTGCTGCACGACCCGAGCGTGCTGTACCTGGACGAGCCGACCATCGGGCTCGACGTGATCAGCAAGACCAAGGTCCGCGAGTTCCTCCGCGAGACCAACCGGGAGCAGCGCACCACCGTGCTGCTCACCACCCACGACCTCACCGACATCGAGCAGCTGTGCGGCCGGGTGATGGTGATCGACCACGGCCGGCTGGTGCTGGACGGCCCGCTGGAGGAACTGCACGCGGCCGGTGGGAGCGAACGCACCCTGGTGGTCGACCTGGCCGGCCCGCACCCGCCGATCGAGCTGCCCGGGGTGCGCACCGTCAAGGTGGAGGGTCCGCGGCAGTGGCTGGCGTTCCCGGCCCGGCAGAGCGCCGCGCCGCTGGTCGCCGCCGTCGCCGAGCGCTACCCGCTGGTCGACCTGTCGGTGCGCGAACCCGCCATCGAGGACGTGATCGCCCGGATCTACGCCGGCGCCGCGGGCGAACCGGTGGCCTGACCCGCTCACTCGATCGGGTGGGGGAGGTGACCGAACGGTCGGTACGGGAGTTGGTATCTCGTGACCGAGCACGAACCGGACGTCAGTGTGGTGATCGCCGTCCACGACACCATGCCCTACCTCACCGACTGCCTGACCTCGCTGGTCGAACAGACCATCGGCGAGGCCCGGATGGAAGTGGTCGCCGTCGACGACGGGTCGAGCGACGGCAGCACCGAGGAGCTCGCCCGGTTCGCCGCCGCCCACCCCGGGCTGCTGCGCACCGTGCGGCAGCCCGCGTCCGGCGGGCCCGCCAAGCCCACCAACCGCGGCACCGACCTGGCCCGCGGCCGCTACCTGATGTACCTCGGGGCCGACGACTGGCTCGGCCCCGAGGCGCTGGAGCGGATGGTCGACACCGCCGACCGCTGGCAGTCCGACGTGCTGATCCCCAAGCTCGTCGGCGAGAACGGCCGGGTCGTTCCGCAGGGCATCTTCGAGCGCACCGTCGAACAGGTCGGCTTCACCGACTCCGCGCTCGCCTGGGCGCTCGCCGACACCAAGATGTTCCGCCGCTCCCTGGTGCTCAGCCACGGCCTGCGCCGCCGCGAGGACCTGCCGGTCTGCTCCGACCAGCCGTTCACCCTCGGCGCGCTGCTGAACGCCCGGAAGGTGTCCGTGCTCGCCGACTACGACTACTACCACCTGGTGCTGCGGCAGGACCGCTCCAACGTCACCCACCGGGCCGGGCCGATCGACCGGCTGCGCGCCATGGACGCCGTCCAGGAGGTGCTGGAGCGGGGCACCCGGCCCGGGCCGGTCCGCGACGCCGTCCGGGAGCGCTACTTCAGCTGGGACGTCCCGCAGTTGCTGCAGGAGCAGTTCCTCGCCGAGCCGCCCGCCATGCAGCGGCGCATCCTCGGCGAGATCGGCCGGCTGCTCGACCGGCACTGCTCGCCCGGCGTGTTCGGCGCCGTGCCGGTGCCCGCCCGGCTGCGCCTCGCACTCGCCCGGCGCGGCGAACTCGCCACCCTGTGCGAGCTGATCGACTGGGAGCGGCAGCACGGCCCCGCCCCCGTCGAACGCCGCGGCGGCCGGCTGTACGCCCGCTACCCGATGTACCGCGACCGGCGGCTCGGCCTGCCCGACACGCTGTTCGACACCGGCCGCGCCCCCGGCCCCACCGGCTGGCGGCGGCTGGTCCCCGCCCCGGTGCGCCGCGTCCTGCGCCGCACTCGGCGGGTGCTGCGCGGCCGCCCCGGAACGCTGCGGGCCGCCCGGTGACGCAGCGGCACGACCCTTTGCCGAAGAGGAGGGCGACCGAGTGACGGCGCTGCACATCTGCGTGGTCGGACTGGGCAAGATCGGCCTGCCGCTGGCCGTCCAGTTCGCCGCCAAGGGCCACCGGGTCACCGGCGCCGACATCGCGCCACCGGTGGTCGCCGCCGTCACCGCAGGGCGGCCGCCGTTCCCCCGTGAGGCCCGCCTCGACGAGCTGCTCGCCGAGACCGTCGCCGCCGGGCGCCTGCACGCCACCACCGACACCGTGGCCGCCACCGCCGTGGCCGACGCCGTGGTGATCGTCGTCCCGCTGCTCACCGACGCCGACGGCCGGCCCGACTTCGCGCTGCTGGACGCCGCCACCGACGCCGTCGCCGCGGGGCTCCGGCCCGGCACGCTGATCAGCTACGAGACCACGCTGCCGGTGGGCACCGTGCGCGGCCGGTTCGCCCGGCGGCTGGAGGCCGGCTCCGGGCTGACCGCCGGCCGGGACTTCGCGCTGGTGTTCAGCCCCGAACGGGTCCGCACCGGGCGGGTCTTCGCCGACCTGCGGCGCTACCCCAAGCTGGTCGGCGGCATCGACGAGGAGTCGACGCGGCGCGGCGTGGAGTTCTACCGGGCGGTGCTGGACTTCGACCCGCGCCCCGACCTGCCGCGCGGCAACGGCGTGTGGCCGCTGAGCGGGGCGGAGGCCGCCGAGTTCGCGAAGCTCGCCGAGACCACCTACCGGGACGTCAACATCGCGCTGGTCAACCAGTTCGCCCGGCTCGCCGACCGGATCGGCGTCGACCTCGTCGAGGTGATCGACGCCTGCAACTCGCAGCCCTACAGCCACCTGCACCGGCCCGGCATCGCGGTCGGCGGGCACTGCATCCCGGTCTACCCGCGGCTGTACCTGTGGAACGACCCGGAGGCGACCGTGGTGCGCGCCGCCCGGGAGGCCAACGAGCAGGTCCCGGCGTACGCGGTCGGCCTGCTGGCGGGCGCACTCGGCCCGCTGGACGGGGTGGCCGTCACCGTGCTCGGCGCGTCCTACCGGGGCGGGGTCAAGGAGACCGCCGTCTCCGGGGTGTTCCCGCTGGTCGAGGCGCTGCGAGCGGCGGGCGCCGTGGTCGGCGTCAGCGACCCGCTGTACACGCCGGAGGAGCTCGCCGCGCTCGGCCTGCCGCCCGACGACGGCAAGCCCGCCGCCGCGCTGGTCGTGCAGGCCGACCACCCCGAGTACCGGGACCTCGGCGCCGTCGACTTCCCGGGCGTGCAGGTGCTGCTCGACGGCCGGCGGGTCACCGACCCGGCGCGCTGGGAGGGCGTCCGGCGGATCGTCCTCGGCGGAGGCGGAGGCGGAGGCGGAGGCGGAGCGGGCGCGGCCTGACGGCCCGGGCGGATTTGCGGGGCGGCAGTCGCTTCCTGCGACTCGTGTGCGAATCTGGCGGGGTGAGTGTGGACGAGACGGCACCCGGAGTCAGCTTCACCGCCGCCGACGAGGCCAAGCGGCAGGGCGTACGGCGGATGAAGACCATCGCCACCGGCCTGCTGGGCCTGGCCACGGTCGTCTTCGCGCTCGCCACCTGGGCGGGCGCGGCCGGCGCGGGCAGCTGGGCCGGCTACGTGGCGGCCGCCGCCGAGGCCGGCATGGTCGGCGCGCTCGCCGACTGGTTCGCCGTCACCGCGCTGTTCCGCCGCCCGTTCGGGCTGCCGATCCCGCACACCGCGATCATCCCCACCAAGAAGGACGCGTTCGGGCGCTCGCTCGGCGACTTCGTCGGCGACAACTTCCTGTCCGCGCCGGTGGTCCGGGCCCGGCTCGGCCGGATCGGGGTGGCCCGGCGGCTCGGCGAGTGGCTGTCCGCGCCCGGCAGCGCCGAACGCGTCACCCACGAGGCGGCCGCCGCGCTGCGGGGCGTCCTCGCGGTGCTGCGCGACGAGGACGTGCAGGCCGTGGTCGCCGAGGCGATCACCCGGCGGGCCGCCGCCACCTCGGTCGCCGAACCCGCCGGCCGGCTGCTCGGCAGGATCGTCGCCGACGGCGGGCACAAGGGCGTGGTCGACCTGGTCGCGGTGCGGGCCCGCGACTGGCTGGTCGAGCACCACGTCGACGTGGTCAACCGGGTCACCGCCAAGACCCCCGGCTGGACGCCCAGGTTCATCGACCACCAGGTCGGCGAACGCGTCTACAAGGAACTGCTGCGCTTCGTCACCGACGTCCGCGACGACCCGGAGCACCCCGCGCGCGGCGCCCTCGACAACTTCCTCGCCGACTTCGCGCAGGAACTCCAGCACGACCCGGAGACCATCGCCCGGGTCGAACGCGCCAAGTCCGACCTGCTGGCCCGCCCCGAGGTGCAGGACCTGATCGCCTCCTCCTGGTCGGCGGTGCGCACCCTGGTGATGAACGCCGCCGAGGACCAGGACAGCGAACTGCGCCGCCGGATCACCTCGGGCCTGCGCTCGCTCGGCCGCCGCCTCGCCACCGACGCCAAACTCCAGGCGAAGACCGACGGCTGGCTGCTGGACGCCGCCGAGTACGTGGTCTCCACCTACCGGCAGGAGATCACCTCGCTGATCTCCGAGACGGTGGCCGGCTGGGACGCCGACGACGCCTCCCGCAAGATCGAGGCCAACGTCGGCCGCGACCTCCAGTTCATCCGGATCAACGGCACCGTGGTCGGCGCGCTGGCCGGCCTGCTCATCCACACCGTCAGCACGGCGCTCGGCGGCTGACGAACCGTCCGGTCCGCCCCCGGCGGGTCGGTGTCCGACCCTTTCGGTAGGGTGATCGACCGGTCGGCGCGGCCAGGGGGGCCGAAGCCGGGTATTCCATGGGGGAGTTGACCGTGAAGACGGTTCACGCACGCACGCTCGGACTGCGCATCGCCGCACTGGCCGCGGCCGGACTGGTGCTGACGGCCTGCAACGACGACGAGGCCGCCACGGGGGCGACCGGCCAGAGCGCATCGCCGACGGCGTCCGCGTCGGCCACGACGTCCGCGAAGCCCAGCGGCAAGGCGAGCGGAAAGCCCAGCAGCAGCGCCGTCACCGGGGGCGACGCGGCCGCCCGGGCCAGGACCGACAAGCTCGCGCTGACCCCCGCGGACTGGGGCGCCGGGTTCGAGACCCGCATCGACGACGACACCAGCCTGGCCAAGTTCACGATGGACAAGTCCTGCCTGTACAAGGAGGACGGCCCGGACAAGACGCTGGTCGCCTACACCAACCGGTTCGTGCGGGTGCAGCGTCCCGACGGCAGCCAGCTCTGGGGCACCAGCGGCGCCTCGCAGGCCACCACCGCCGACGCCGCGCACCAGGAGATGGCGAAGTGGGCGGCCGACATCAGGCGCTGCCCCGACTACAAGGACGACAGCGGCACCCAGACCACCTCTGCGCACGACATCGAGTCGCCCAAGGTGCCCGGCGCCGACGAGGTGTTCTCGGAGGAGGGCCTGGCCGTCTACCACGACGACGACGGCACCACGACCCCGCCGCGGCCGTACTCCTCCATCACCGCGCGCAAGGGGGCGCTCACCGTGTGGGTGTTCGTCGACCTCGCCCCCGACCAGCAGGTCTTCGAGGGCCGCGCGCAGGCGCGGGCGCTGCTCCAGAAGATCACCGCCAAGTGGTGACACCGCCGTCCACTCCGGCGGGTTAGCATGCGAGGTCTGTCCGGATCCGGTGAGTAGACGGGAGCGTGCCATGGCCGAGGGAGTCCAGGGGATCGAGGCGTTCATCGCCGGAATGCCGAAGGCGGAGCTGCACGTGCACCACGTCGGCTCGGCCTCGCCCCGGGTGGTCGCCGAACTCGCCGCCCGGTACGCCGGGCGCACCGAGGTCCCGGCGGACCCGGAGGCGCTCGCGAAGTACTTCACGTTCACCGACTTCGCGCACTTCATCGAGGTGTACCTGAGCGTCGTCGACCTGATCCGCGACGCCGAGGACGTCCGCTCCCTCACCTACGGCGTCGCCGAGGACATGGCCCGGCAGAACATCCGCTACGCCGAACTGACCGTCACGCCCTACTCGTCGACCCGCCGCGGCATCCCCGACGTCGCCTTCATGGAGGCGATCGAGGACGCCCGGCTGGCCGCCGAGAGGGAACTCGGCGTCGTCCTGCGCTGGTGCTTCGACATCCCCGGCGAGGCCGGACTGACCTCCGCCGAGGAGACCGCCCGGCTCGCCCTCGACCTGGCGCCCGCCGGACTGGTCTCCTTCGGCCTCGGCGGCCCCGAGATCGGCGTGCCCCGCCCGCAGTTCAAGCCGTACTTCGACCGGGCCCGGGCGGCCGGCCTGCACAGCGTGCCGCACGCCGGCGAGTCCACCGGGCCGGAGACCGTCTGGGACGCGATCCGGGTGCTCGGCGCGGAACGCATCGGCCACGGCACCCAGTCCGTCAAGGACCCGGCGCTCGTCGACCACCTCGGCGAACACCGGATCCCGTTGGAGGTCTGCCCGACCTCCAACCTGGCCACCCGGGTGGTCGAGCGGATCGAGGACCATCCGATCCGGCAGATGGTCGACGCCGGACTGCTGGTCACCGTCAACAGCGACGACCCGCCGATGTTCGGCACCGACCTCAACACCGAGTACGCCGTCGCGGCGAAGCTGCTCGGCCTGGACGAGACCGGGATCGCCGCACTCGCCCGCAACGCGGTGGAAGCCTCCTTCCTGGACCTGGCGGGCAAGCGACGGCTGACCGGCGAGATCGACGCCTACCTGGCGGGCTGGGGCGCCACCGCCTGAGCCCGCGCCGGACGGTCGGTCGGGCGGGTGAGGAACCAGCGCTCGGCCGCCGTCCAGGCGGTGCTCGTCAACAGGTAGAGACCGCCGGCCAGCGGCAGCAGCAGGGCGAACAGCGGAGTGCCGAACGCCAGCCAGCGCAGCAGCCCGAGACCGGCGGGAGCCCCGTCGGGCGCCGGGGCCTGCTTGGCGCGGTGGACGCTCCACCAGGCCGGTGCGACGAGCGCCGCCTCGAGGACCGCGAACACGGCGAACTGGGCCGGGGTGTGGGCGGCCGCCGGGTGCGTACCGAGCGGGACGCCCGCGAGGGTGGCGTCCAGCAGGTTGCCCGGGGCGGTGGTGAACAGGCGGTACATCACCGAGAAGAACGGCGCCTGCAACAGGGCCGGCAGCAGACCGGCGAACGGGGAGACGCCCTCGGCGCGGTTCAGCGCCAGGAGCTCGCGGGCCAGGCGGTCACGGTCCTTCGCGTGACGCTTCTTCAGCTTCGCGACCTGGGGCGCGATGCGGGTACGGGCGCGTTCGGCGCGGGCCGCGGAGCGGGCGAGCGGGTGCAGCGCGGCGCGGACGGCGAGGGTGAAGACGACGATCGCCGCTGCGGTGGGGATGACGCCTGCGAGGGTTGCGACGGCGGCGTGGGCGAGACGGACTGCGGGATCGAGGACGCTCAGGATCGACATGGGTCGGCTCTCCGGGTGTGTGCGAGTGGGACGGTGCACGGAGGGCGGACGCGGCAGAGGGGGTCTCTTCCGCCGGCGCCACGGGGTGTGGCGTGCGCAGCGGAGGTCGACGGCGGTGGTGGGTTGCTCGCGCAGTTCTCCCCCAGCCCTGGCGGACCGGGAGGTGCCCCCACGCGCCCCTGACGGGGCACGGAGGTTCAGTGCCCACGGCCCCTGACGGGGTGCGGGAGTTCGGTCACCATGGATCCCTGGCGGTGCGTGGGAGTTCAGTTCCCACGCTCCCTGGCGGGGTGCGGGGACTCGGAGATGCGCGAGGAGAGAAGTGCCCCTCAGACGGCGGCCGCAGGCTGGTGGCCTGGGGCTCGGGGGCGGGGGCGGCCCGGGGCGGCGGGGTCGCGTGGGGGGAGGTAGGCCGTGCGGTAGGCGCGGCGGCGCAGCGCGGCGGCGTGGATCGCGGCGGGGGTGCCGGCGATCGGGAGGCGGGCCGGGGTGAGGGCCAGGGCGACGGCGCAGGTCAGGACGAGGAGTGCGGCCGTGGTGACGGCGCCCGGGCCGGTCGGCAGGTCTCCGGTGAGGACCCGGAGCAGCGCGAGCAGGAGCGGAGTGACGAGCACGGTGCGCACCTCCTCGGTTCGGGTCCGAAGCCGATGCTACGTCACCGGCGGGGCGGGGGACAGCAGTTGTTCCGTCCCGCCGGCGGCGGTGCGGTCAGGGGAGGCGGACGACGCTCGCCGTGGCCGCGGAGGCGCGGGCGGCCTCCAGGACGGTGAGGGTGGCGACGGCGTCGCGGGGGTCGACCGGCGGCGGGGTGTGGTCGGTGAGCGAGGCGGCGATGCCCGCGTAGAAGGCCGGGTAGTCGCCGGGGTCGGTGGGCACGGGTTCGGCGTCGCCGTCGGTGCCGAGCAGGCCGTACGCGGCGGGGTCGTCGTCGCCCCAGTGGCGGCCGGGTCCGGGACGGTGGCCGGCCCGGAGGGCGGCCTCCTGCGGGTCCATGCCGAACTTGACGTAGCCGGCGCTGTCGCCGAGGACCCGCAGGCGGGGTCCGGCGAGCGGGGTGAGGGCGCTGGTCCACAGCTGGGAGCGGACGCCGCCGGTGTGGGTGAGGGCGAGGAAGGCGTCGTCGTCGACGACCGCGCCGTCCCGGAGGACGTCGATCTCGGCGTACACCGTCTCGACCGGCCCGAACAGGGCGAGGGCCTGGTCGACCAGGTGGCTGCCCAGGTCGTACAGGGTGCCCCCGACCTCGGCGGGGTCGGCGAGCTCGCGCCAGCCGGCCTTGGGCTTGGGACGGAAGCGCTCGAAGCGGGACTCGAAGCGGTGCACCCGGCCGAGCCGGCCCTCCTCGACCAGGCGGCGGGCGGTGCGGAAGTCGCCGTCCCAGCGGCGGTTCTGGAACACCGACAGCAGCAGGCCGGACTTCTCGGCGAACTCGCACAGGTCGCGGGCCTCGGCGCTGGTCGCGGCGAGCGGCTTGTCGACGACGGTGGCCAGGCCGGCCAGCAGGGAGGTGCGGGCGAGCGGGACGTGGGTGCGGTTGGGGGAGGCGATCACCACCAGGTCGTAGCGGTCGGCGTCCTCGAACAGCTGGTCGGGGGTGTCGAGGGCGCGGGCGTCGGGGTGGTCGCGGTGGAGCTGGGCGCGGCGCTCGGGGTTGGCGGTGACCACCGCGTCCAGCCGGAGCCCGGGAGTGGTGGCGATCAGCGGGGCGTGGAAGGCCGAGCCGGCCAGGCCGTAGCCGATCAGGCCGACGCGGAAGGGGGCAGGGGGCGTGCTCATGACCCCCACTCAACCATCCCCGTCCCCCGGAGCGACGGACGCCACCCGGTCCGTCCGCCCAGGTCGGGACGGTCCGGCGGGCTTGGTGCGGCGGCGCGCGGTGGCGGCGGCAGCGCCGGTGAGCAGCAGCGCCGAGCCGAGCGACAGCAGCACGCCGCGGTCGGCGCCGCCGTCGGCGAGGGCGGCGGTGGCGGGCGCGGCGGCGCCACCGAGCAGGACGGCGGCGGCCAGCAGGACGGAGGTGCGGCGGACGGAGGCCACGGGCGGGGCTCCTTGCGTCGGACGGAGGGTGTGTCCGGGACGCTAGCCGCACCGGGAACGAGAACTGATGGTGGGTCAGAACGGTTAGGCGCGACTTAAGGCTGTCTTGAGGCGGCCCCGGCCCGCCGCGACGGGCCGGGGTCGGGCGGTCACGCGCCGTCGGCGAACAGGACGGTGGCGGCGCGCTGCGTGTCGGTGTACTCGCGCACCTCGGCGATCCGGCCGTCGCGGACGGTGAAGATCCCCAGGTTGCGGTTGTCGTACCGCAGGCCGTGCACGGTGGTGCAGTGCGAGGCCCACTCGGCGACCACCCGGTCGCCCTCGACGACCGGGGTGCCGATCGGCTCGACGCGGATGGCGGTGCCGGGCGCGATCAGGCCGCCGATCGAGCCGAGGAACTCCTCGACGACGGCCTGCCGGCCGCGCCACTCGCCGCTCAGCGGCAGGTCGCCGGGGTAGTGCCAGACGACGTCCTCGGTGAAGGCGTCCCGGATCGCGTCCTGGTCGCCGCGGGCGACGGCGGCGATGTAGTCGGCCACGACGGTGCGCGGGTCGGTGCTCGGGTCGGTGCTCACGAGAGGTCTCCTTCGGCGGGGCGGTCGAGGGTGAGGACGGTGTTGCCGCGGACCTGTCGGTCGCGCAGCGCGTCGATCGCGTCGGCGGTGCGGTGCCAGTCGTCGACCAGGCCGAGCTCCGGGTGCAGCCGGCCCTCGGCGGTCAGCCGGACCAGGGTGTGCAGGTCCGGGCCGTCGGGGTGGTCCACGTCGGCGTAGGAGAAGTGCTGGACGGTGGCGGAGGCCGGGCCGTTCAGCAGGGCGAAGAAGTCCAGCCGGACCGGCTCCCGGGAGGCCTGCCCGAACCAGATCAGCCGGCCGCGTGGGGCGAGCAGCGCCAGCGCCTGCGGCAGCGCCGTGCCGCCGGTGGACTCCAGCACCAGGTCGTACGGCCCGCGTGCGTCGGCGAGCGTGTGGACCACCTCCGCCGCGCCCAACTCCCGCAGCCGCGTGCCGCGTTCGGGGCTCGCGGTGACGGCGGTCAGCTCCGCCCCGGCGGCCGCGGCGAGCTCCGTCAGGTAGTGGCCGACGCCGCCGGACGCGCCGGTCAGCAGCAGCCGTCGGCCGGTGACGGCACCCGCCGCGCGCAGCAGCCGCAGCGCGGTCAGCCCCGCCAGCGGGAGGGCGGCGGCGGTACGGGTGTCCAGCTGCTCCGGCAGCACCGCCAGGGCGTCGGTGCGCACCGCCGCGTACTCGGCCCAGCCCGCGGCCGGCGGGTGGGCGACCACCCGCTGCCCGACGGCGGGCCCGCTGCCGTCGGCGGCGGCCTGCACGACCAGCCCCGCGACGTCCTTGCCGGGCCGCCAGCCCGACGGCGGGTCCTCCAGCACGAAGGTCTCGCCGCGGTTCACCGAGAACGCGTCGACCTTCACCAGCACCTCGTCCGGGCGCGGCTCGGGCTGCGGCAGCTCGGTGAACTCGACCGTGCCGCGGGCGGGGATCAGGGCCTTCATGGGTGTGTCCTTCGATCGGCGGGGGCGGGCCGCTGCGGGCGGCCCGGCGGGAACACGCCCAGTACACGGCCGCGGCCGCACCCCGGTCCAACAACCCGAACACGCCGACGACAACCGATGGTTGTCGGCGATGATGGCCGGATGGACCCGGACCTCGGACAGCTGCGCGCCTTCGTCACGGTCGCCGACCAGCGGCACTTCGGGCGCGCCGCCCAGCAGTTGGCGATCAGCCAGCAGGCACTGTCGAAGCGGATCGCCCGACTGGAGCAGGAACTCGACACCCGACTGCTCGACCGCGGCCCTGCCGCCGTCCGCCTCACCGCCGCCGGGGAGCGCCTGCTCGACCCGGCGCGGACCGCGCTGGCCGCCGGACAGGCCGCCCTCGCCGCCGTCCGCCGGCCCGCCGAACCGGCCCGGCTGGACGTCTGGGGCCACCTGTTCGAGCCGCTCCGCACCGTCCGTGAAGTCCTCGCCGCGGCAACGGAGTTGACCATCGAGGTCGGCCCGGCCCGGGATCTCGCCGCAGTGGCCGCCGCCCTCGACCGGGGCGAGAGCGCCGCCGGCTTCGGACGCCACCACACCGGCCCCGACGGCCAGTTGGCGCACCGACTGGTCCGACTGGAGCCCGTCGACGCGGTGCTGCCCGCCGCCCACCCGCTGGCCCGCGCCGAGACCCTGCGCCCCGCCGACCTCGCCGCGCTGCGCCTGGTGCTGCCCGCCGACCCCGCCCGGCTGGACTTCCTCACCCGGTTCGCCGAACGCTTCGCCGTCCCGCTGCTCCCCGGCGACGCCAACCTCGGCCTCGACCACCTGCTCGAACGCGTCCGCACCGTCCCCGACGGCTGCACCCTGCTGCCCGCCGAACTGCCGCTCGCCGTCCCGCCGGGCCTGGTCGTCCGCCCGCTCGCCGACCCCGTCCCGCTGTACGCCTGGTCACTGGTCTGGCACCGCGAACGCCCGCACCCCGCGATCCCCGCCCTGCTGCGCGCCTTCGCCGACCGCGGCCGCGACCGCCGCTGGCTGGAGTACCGCCCCGGTCGCGACTGGCTCCCGGAGACCGACGCCCGCGACCTGGCCTGAGCGGGCCCGGCACCACCGGGGGCGGCCCGGCCGACGTCGTGCCGTGCCGCCCCGGGCTGCCGTCAGATCAGCTCGACCAGGTCCGCGATGGACTCCACCACCTGGGTCGGGCGGTACGGGAAGCGGTCCACGTCGCCGGCCTGGGTGAGGCCGGTCAGCACCAGGAAGGTCGACATGCCGGCCTCCATGCCGGAGACGATGTCGGTGTCCATCCGGTCGCCGATCATCGCGCTGTTCTCCGAGTGCGCGCCGATCGCGTTCAGGCCGGCCCGCATCATCAGCGGGTTCGGCTTGCCGACGAAGTACGGCTCCACGCCGGTGGCCTTGGTGATCAGCGCCGCGACCGCGCCGGTCGCCGGCAGCGCACCCTCGGCGGACGGGCCGGTCTCGTCCGGGTTGGTGGCGATGAACCGGGCGCCCGCGTCGATCAGCCGGACCGCCTTGGTCATCGCCTCGAACGAGTAGGTGCGGGTCTCGCCGAGCACCACGAAGTCCGGGTCGGTGTCGGTCAGCACGTAGCCGACGTCGTGCAGCGCGGTGGTCAGACCGGCCTCGCCGATCACGTACGCGGTGCCGTTCGGGCGCTGGTCGGAGAGGAACTTCGCGGTCGCCAGCGCGGACGTCCAGATGTGCTCGGCCGGCACGTCCAGGCCCATCCGGGACAGCCGGGCGTGCAGGTCGCGCTGGGTGTAGATGGAGTTGTTGGTGAGCACCAGGAACGGCTTTCCGGACTCACGCAGCCGCTTGATGAAGGCGTCGGCCCCCGGGATCGGCACGCCCTCGTGGATGAGGACTCCGTCCATGTCGGTCAGCCAGGTCTCGATGGGCTTGCGGTCTGCCACGGTGGGTCTCTCCTAGGTCTTGCGACGGTCGAACGATCGATGTGCATCGCTCCGACCGGACACCGCTGGCCGGTCGGGCGCCACTGGCTGCCCCAACGCAGGCCAGCCTAGTGCGCCCCGCCGGCCGACCACAGGGGCGGCCGGGCCCTCAGCCCGCGTAGGGGTTGCCGCCGGGCGGCGGCTGCTGTCCGTAGGGCTGCTGGCCGTAGGGGGGCTGCTGCCCGTACGGGGGCTGCTGTCCGTACGGGAGCTGCTGTCCGTAGGGCTGCTGCGACTGCTGACCGTAGGGCGGCGGCGGGGGAGCCTGACCGTACGCCGGCTGCTGGCCCGGGAGCGGGGCCGGCGGCACCGGGGCCGCCGAGGCGCCGCGGTTCCGGCGGACGATCAGCACCACCACGACCAGCAGCACCACGACGGCCACCGCACCGCCGATCGCCAGCGGCACGACGTTCGACGACTTCTCCGGTGCAGCGGACGGCTGCGTCGCCGGGTCCTGCCCCGGCCCGGAGTCGGCGGGCGCGCTCGCGGCCCCGCTCGGCTGCGCCGCTCCGTCGGACTTCCCGGTCTTCCCGGGCGCGGGCGAGGCCGCGGCGGGCAGCGGGCTGACGTTCGCCGGGCCCGGGTCGCCGGGGTCGGTCAGCGCGATCCGCGGCCGGACGGTGCCGTAGCCGAGGTAGTCGCTGCGCTGCTGCGGGTTGCTCGCGGTGTTGATCAGCACCCGCAGCACCTGGTTGCCCGACCAGTCCGGGTGCGCCGACCAGATCAGCGCCGCCGAGGCGGAGACCAGCGCGGTGGCGCCGGAGGTCCCGTGGCCCTTGCAGTAGCCGGACGAGCCGGTGCACGCCTCGTAGAGGTCCTGGCCCGGGGCGGCGAGGGCGACCTGCGGGCCGTGCTCCGACTCCGCGGTGACCTTTCCGTCCTGGTCGGTGGCGGCGACGCCGACCACGCCGCTCATCGCGGACGGGTACTCCAGGCGGTTGCTGGTGTTGCCGGAGTTGCCGGCTGCGGCGAACAGCAGCACGCCCTTGGACGCTGCGTGATCGACCGCCGCCTTGAGCTTGTCGACGTCGGCGGGCTGCACGGAGGCTGCGGCCATGCCCAGAGACATGTTGACGATCTTCGCGTTGTGGTCGACCGCGTAGGTGATGGCCTGGGCGACCTGAGCCATGCCCCTGCTGTCGGAGCCCAGGCCCCCCTCCATGTCGATCTTGATCGGGAGGATCTTCGCTCCGGGTGCGAGGCCGTACGCGCCCTTGCCGCCCAGACCCTTGCCGGTGCCGGCGATGGTGCTGGCCATCTCCGTCCCGTGGCCGTCGCTCGGGGAGAGTTCTCCGCCGGGCTTGGTACTGAAGTCGGTGCCCGCCACCAACTGCCCGGCCAGGTCGGGCGCGTCGGCCTTCACACCGGAGTCGATCACGGCCACGGTGACGCCGGATCCGGTGCTGGTCCGCCACATCTCCTCGGCGTGCATCGCGTCCAGGTGCCACTGCTGCGCGCGGATCGAATCCACCGCGAGCGCGGGTCCCGCCGTCCACCCCCACAGGACACCGGCGACCGCCACTGCTGCGGCGAGCTGCCGCCCCCGTCCTGCCCTGCCCGTCTGCCGCATCCCAAACTCCTTCGCACGCCGACGTGTTCGGCGAGTGGCTTGCCCCCGACCGCACGATGCTGCCCGGCCGCAGGAGCGGTATTCCCCTGCAGCCGGGCAGTAGATGCGGCCGTTACTCGATCACACCAGGGTTGGCCGGGCCCATGCCGGACGTCCAGGTGTCCTCGTCCTCGATCAGGTAGTCGGGACGCTTGCCCTGCGGCTTGCCCTTGCGGTTCGCACCGCCCTGGCCGCCGCCGAAGCCGCCCTGGCCGGACCGGCCGTCGGCGCCCCGCTCGCCCCGGGCGCGCAGCCCGGTGCCGCCCGGCGTGAACTCGCCGCCCGCGGCCGGTCCGCGCCGTCCGCCGACGGTGCCGCCGGCCCGGTTGACCAGCCCGCTGCCGCGCGCACCGCCGCCGGCCCCGCCACGGGCGCCACCGGCACCCGCGCCGCCGCCGTGCGGCATGCCGCCGCCCATGCCCGAGGCGCCGGCGCGCCCCGCCTGGCCGGCCTGACCTGCCTGGCCCGTGCCGGTGGGCGTCGCGGTGCTGCCACCGGTCCGGCCGGCCCCGGCCGAGCCGCCCGAGTAGCCGCCGCCACCGGGGATCGGGCCGCCCTGGTAGCCGCCGCCTCCACCGGAGCCGCCGAGGCCGCCGCCACTGCCGTAGCCACCACCGCCCGTGCCGCTTCCTCCGCCACCGCCGGTGACCGGAATGGTCGGGTCGGGGGGACTCTGCGTGGGCGTGTGGTCGATGCGGGTGGTCGGGTCCTGGATCGGAGTCGGTGGCGGAACCGGAACCGGCGGGTGCGGCGGCAGCGGCGGATGCGGAGTCGGCGGCGGGACCGGGCCCGGCGGTTCCGGCGGCAGCGGGGGCCGCGGAATCGGTGGCGGGACCGGAGTCGGCGGCTCGGGCGGCTGCGGCTTCGGGGGCTTCGGCGGGCCGGGCGGCTCCCAGATGACGGGACCGCCGTCGCCGGGCTTCCGGCCGGTCTTGCCGTTGCCGTCGCCGACCGAGACGTCCACCGAGTCGTCGCGGTTGAACTTGTCCCCCGGCGGTGGCGGAAACACCGGGGGTTCCAGTGCGTTCAGCTCTGTGATCGACTGCTCGTACGCCTGAGTCAGCTTGGTCATCTGTTGGATGGCCTCGTTGTGGGCCTGGTCGACCCGCTGCTGCGCGGCCTGGGCCTGCGCGGGAGTGACCCAGTCGGAGTCGACGAATCCGGCGACCTCGCCGGCTGCCCAGCGGCCGGCCGAACCGCCGATGCCGAGCACGCCGCCCAGGATGTCGCCGCCGGTGTTGACGGCGCCGTTGGGCTGCCCGTCGTAGCGGCTGACGGTTTCCATGTCGTCGTGCGGTACCGGAGGTATGCCCGACTTGACCGCGGCGAGCATCTCGCCGGCGGAGGCCATGTACGTGCCGGCACCTTTCGAATAGTCGGCAATGCCCATGGCGGTCTTCGAGACTCCGCTGCCCCAGGACTTGAAGCTGTCGGCTGCGGTGCCCTCCCAGTCGAGGCCGCTCATGTGCGCGTGCAACTCTTCGCTGACCTCGTCCAACTTCTGCGAGGCGAGCAGCAATCGCTGGGCCACCTGCATGACGGCGATCGGGTCCGAGTGCTGGATCATGGCCATCAGTTGCTCGTGGCTGGCGCCGCCGATCTCGCCGCCGTCGTGGACCGCCCGTACGAAGCGCTTCTCTGTCATCTCTCATCTCCCCCGTTCTCCGTCGCCGGAGACGTCGTCAGTACGCGCCTTGCTGGGTGCCGGTGGCCGGAGTCTGCGGACGGTAGGCGGTCCTCGGGTCGACGGTGCCGGGTTGGTACAGGGGCCGGAACCGGGCCTCCTGTTCGGCGTCCGCGTTGCTGTAGTTGCCGGAGGCCTGGCCGATGCTCGCGCTCATGGCCGCGATCTGTGCGGCGAGGGTCTGCGAGAGCCGTTCCAGGTTGGTGTGCACCGTGTTGTAGGCGGTCATCAGGTCGTCGGCCTGGCCGAAGTTCTGGCCGAGTTGACCGGTCGCCAGCGTCTGCTGGGAGACCTCGCCGTGACTCGCGGCCGAGCCGTCGAGTTCACGCAGGATCTGGTCGACCTTGTTCTTGAAGGTCTGCAGGTTCTCGACCTCGACCTTGACCGCCCCGCCGCCGACCTGGTTCGCCAGCGCGACCATGGCCGCTGTCTGCGCGGTCGTCGCGACGGCGACCACGTTGTACACGAACCCCGACATCCCGCCGGAGACGTCACTCATTGCCGATCCCCTCCCCCGTAAGCGGACCCACCCCCGTGGTGGCCCGCCGGTGGCATTGGCCGTCTTTCAAGATAGCGGTACGAACGGACGGTCCGTCAGGGGAGCGGAGATAACGGTCCGGGTAGCCTGTGCCGGTCGTCCTTCGCTGATGGGGCGTCAAGAGGCATGGGGTGCTGGGGAGTTCGGATGGGGGAGAAGCGCGTCACCTGGGCGGAGCTGTACTTCGACCTGGTGTTCGTGTTCGCGGTGACGCAGGTGTCGGCGCTGCTGCACCACCACCACGACTGGGCCGGGTGCGGGCGGGCCCTGGTGGCGTTCGTGCCGGTGTACTGGTGCTGGGTGGGCACCACGGTGCAGGCCAACATCCGGGACGTGGACAACCCGCGGGACCGGATCGGGATCTTCGGGGTGGGCCTGGCGGGACTGTTCATGGCGCTCGCCCTGCCGGGGGCGTTCGGCGACCGCGGCGTGCTGTTCGGCGTCGCGTACTGGGCGGCCCGGCTGCTGCTGATCGGGCTGCTGGCCCGCCGGGTGCGGCGGGTCTGGATCGGCCCGTACGGGGTGGCTGCGATCTTCAGCGGTCCGCTGCTGGTGATCGGCGGCCTGCTGGCGTCCCCCGCACGGGAGTTGCTGTGGGCGCTGGCCGCGGCGGCGGACCTGTCGGCGCCGCTGCTGTTCCGCCGGCGGCTGGCGAAGGTCGAGTACCACCCGGGCCACCTGCCCGAGCGCTTCGGGCTGTTCCTGCTGGTGGCGCTCGGCGAATCGATCGTCGGGATCGGCGCCCCGGTGGCCGGCGCCCCGCTGCACGCGGGCCGGCTGGCCTCGGTGGCCGTGGCGTTCGTGATCTCCTGCGCGCTGTGGTGGCAGTACTTCGGGTACGCCGCCGACGCGATGCGGCACGCCCTGGAGACCGCGCTCTCGCGGCGCGACGTGCTGCGCCGGGTGTTCTCTTACGGGCACCTGGCGCTGATCGCCGGGGTGATCACCGTCGCGGTGGGCTTCGCCGAGACGGTGGCCCGGCCCGGGGCGGCGCTCGGCGGCGGCGCGCTCGGGCTGCTGTACGGCGGCAGCGCGCTGTACCTGCTGGCCTTCAACTACACCCGGTGGATGATGTTCGGGAAGCTCTCGCCGACCCGGCTGACCGCAGGCCTGCTGGTGGCCGCGCTGCTGGCGCTGCTGCTCCTCACCCCGCTGCACCGGCTGCCCGCGCTGGCCGTGCTGGTCCTGCTGGCGGCGGTGCTGGTCGGGCTGAGCGGTTGGGAAGAGCTTCGTGTGCGGCGGGCGGAGCGGGCTGTCGGCGCGACTGTGTAGCGTTCTTCGCAACGGGTCCGGAACGGGCCGGGGAACGATCGAGCGAGAGCGGTCGCCGTGCGGCGCGGCCGGTGGGAGGTACATCGTGACGGAGCTGGCCGAGGCGTCCGTGGGCGGCGCGCTGGAGCTGCCGGAGTCCTGGCGCGCAGTGCTCGCCGAGGAGACCGGCAAGCCCTACTTCGCGCAGCTGTCGGAGTTCCTGGCGGCCGAGCGGGCCGAGCACGAGGTGTTCCCGCCCGCCGGGCAGGAGTTCTCGGCGCTGGACGTGACCGCCTACCAGGACGTCCGGGTGCTGATCCTCGGCCAGGACCCGTACCACGACAACGGGCAGGCCCACGGCATGAGCTTCTCCGTGCTGCCCGGCGTCAAGGTCCCGCCGTCGCTGCGCAACATCTACAAGGAGCTCAACACCGACCTCGGCCTCTTCACGGAGCCCGGCACCGGCACCGGCTTCAAGATGCCCGACAACGGCTACCTGATGCCGTGGGCCGAGCAGGGCGTGCTGCTGCTGAACGCGGTCCTCACGGTGCAGGCGCACCAGGCCAACTCGCACAAGAACAAGGGCTGGGAGAAGTTCACCGACGCGGTGATCCGCGCGGTCAGCGCCCGCGAGGAGCCGTGCGTGTTCGTGCTGTGGGGCGGCTACGCGAAGAAGAAGCTGTCGCTGATCGACACCGAGAAGCACGTGGTCGTGCAGAGCGGCCACCCGTCGCCGCTGTCGCAGAAGACCTTCTTCGGCACCAAGCCGTTCTCGCAGATCAACGCTGCGCTGGAAGGGTTCGGGCAGAAGGCGGTCGACTGGAACATCCCGAACGTGAAGTAGCACGGCGGACTCCCCGGGCCCCTGAGGGGCCCGGGGGGCTTTCAGTCGGCGAGGACGGGGGGCTCCGTCGCCGCGCGAAGCTGTTCGAGCGTGACGCCGTCGGCGAGTTCGACCAGGCGGAGGCCGTCCGAGGTGACGTCGAGGACGGCGAGGTCGGTGACGATGCGGTGGACGACGCCGCGGCCGGTGGCGGGCAGGGTGAGCTCGTCGACGATCTTCGGGGTGCCGTCCTTCGCGGTGTGCTCCATCACCACGATCAGGCGGCGGGCCCCGTGGACCAGGTCCATCGCGCCGCCCATGCCCTTGACCATCTTGCCGGGGATCATCCAGTTGGCGAGATCGCCGCTCGCGGAGACCTGCATGGCGCCGAGCACCGAGACGTCGATCCGGCCGGAGCGCACCATGCCGAAGGAGAACGCCGAGTCGAAGTAGGCCGCGCCGGGGTTGACGGTGACGGTCTCCTTGCCGGCGTTGATCAGGTCGGGGTGGACGTCGGCGTCCGTCGGGTAGGGGCCGACGCCGAGGATGCCGTTCTCGGAGTGCAGGACGACGTGCACGCCCGCGGGCAGGTGGTTGGGGATCAGCGTGGGCAGGCCGATGCCGAGGTTGACGTACTGGCCGTCGCGGAGTTCGCGGGCGGCGCGGGCGGCGAGCAGGTCGCGCGGGTCGAGCGCGGTGGTCATCAGGACTCCTTCGCGGCGGAAAGACTGACGGTGCGGCGCTCGATCCGGCGGTCGGCGGGGTCGGCGGCGACCACCCGGTCGACGTACACGCCGGGCAGGTGGACGGCGTCCGGCGGGATCTCGCCGGGTTCGACGATCCGATCGGCCTCGACGACGGTGATCCGGCCGGCGGTGGCGCACAGCGGGTTGAAGTTGCGGGCGGCGGCGTGGAAGACGCAGTTGCCGTGGCGGTCGGCGATCTCGGCGCGGACCAGGGCGAAGTCCGCGACGATCGCCTCCTCCAGCAGGTAGAAGCGCCCGTCGAACTCGCGGACCTCCTTCGGCGGGGAGGCCACCGCGACGGCGCCGCCGCCCGGGGCGTAGCGCCAGGGCAGGCCGCCCTCCTCGACCTGGGTGCCCGCGCCGGCGGGGGTGTAGAAGGCGGGGATGCCCGCGCCGCCGGCCCGCAGCCGTTCCGCGAGGGTGCCCTGCGGGGTCAGTTCGACTTCCAGCTCGCCGTTCAGGTACTGGCGGGCGAACTCCTTGTTCTCACCGACGTAGCTGGAGGTCATCCGGGCGATCCGGCCGGCCCGGAGCAGCAGGCCGAGGCCCCAGTCGTCCACGCCGCAGTTGTTGGAGACGACGCGCAGGCCGGTGGTGCCCGCGTCGACGAGCGCGCCGATCAGGGTGGACGGGATGCCGCACAGGCCGAAGCCGCCGACCGCGAGCACCGCGCCGTCGGGAATGTCCCCGACCGCGCGGGCGGGGGAGTCCAGGACCTTGTCCAAGGGGGCCACCTTCTCGAAGGGGGAGGGCTGACTGCCGCACCACACTCGTCGCAGGCCCCGGCGCTTTCCATGGCGGGCGACGCCATGGAGCAGGGCGGATCCATGTGTCCGTCACACACCTCCCGGGGGGCGGCGCCGCAACATGTCGCCGACCCACACAGAAGCGGCTGCCGATGCGTGCTCCCGTCACATGTCGTCTTCCGGGTGGCCCCCCTACGGTTCCCGCATCCCACCAGCACAGGTACGTCAGGAGCTCCCCACCATGTCAGTCACCGACGCCACCCCCAGACGCCCCGTCCGCAGGCTCGCCGCGCTGGCCGCCTGCGTGCTGCTCGCGTCCGCCTGCGCCAAGGCCGGTACGGCGGGCACCTCGGCGGAGGCGGGCGGCGGCGACAAGAGCCCGGTCAAGGTCGGCCTGGTGTACTCCAAGACCGGTCCGCTGGCGGCCTACGGCAAGCAGTACCTGGAGGGCTTCAAGGCCGGTCTGTCGTACGCCACCAAGGGCACGAACGCGGTCGGCGGGCACCCGGTGGAGATCGCCGAGCAGGACGACGCGGGCGACCCGGCGAAGGCCGTGTCCGCGGCGAAGGACCTGATCGGCAAGAACTACAAGATCCTGGCGGGCTCCACCGCCTCCGGCGTGGCCCTGCAGGTCGGCCCGATCGCGGCGCAGAACAAGGTGCTGTTCATCAGCGGCCCGGCCGCCGCCGACAAGGTCACCGGCCTGAACAAGTACACCTTCCGCTCCGGCCGGCAGTCCTACCAGGACACCAAGGCCGCCGCGTCCTTCATCGGCGACGCCAAGGGCAAGAAGGTCACCGTCCTCGCGCAGGACAACGCCTTCGGCCAGGCCAACGTGGCCGCCGTCAAGGACGTCCTCGGCGGCGAGGGCGCCACCGTGGAGGCGGTGCTGGCCCCGCCGTCCGCCACCGACCTGACGCCGTTCGCGACCCAGGCCAAGGCCGCCAAGCCCGACCTGCTGTTCGTGGCGTGGGCCGGCGACACCGCCTCCGCGCTGTGGACCTCGCTCAACCAGCAGGACGTGTTCTCCTCGACCAAGGTCGTCACCGGCCTCGACGTGGCCGCCTCGTACCCGCTGTTCGGCCCCGCCGCCGAGAAGATCGACTTCCTGAACCACTACTTCTCCGGCGCGGCCGGCGGCACCGAGGCCGAGCTGGCGATGAACGACTTCGTCACCAAGAACGGCTCCAAGTCCGACCTGTTCACCCCGGACGGCTTCACGGCCGCGCAGATGGTGGTGCACGCGCTGGAGGCCAACAAGGGCTCCGACACCGACACCGACGCGCTGGTGAAGTCGCTGGAGGGCTGGAGCTTCGACGGCGTCAAGGGCAAGCTGACCGTCCGCGCCGAGGACCACGCGCTGCTGCAGCCGATGTTCCAGGTGAAGCTGACCGGCACCGGCGCCGCTGCCAAGCCCACCGCGGAGAAGGTGCTGTCGGCCGACCAGGTCGCCCCGCCGGTCGCCAAGATGGCGGGCTGACCGCAATGAGCACCCCCGCCCCGGTCCTGCGGCTGGACGGCCTCGGCTGGTCCGTCCGCGGCGTCCCGATCGTCCAGGACGTCACCTTCGACGTCGCCGAGGGCGAGTTCGTCGCCTTCATCGGCCCGAACGGGGCGGGCAAGACCTCCCTGTTCAACCTGATCTCCGGCATCTACCCGGCCAGCCACGGCACCCTCCAACTGGACGGCGCCGACATCACCGCCCTGCCGGTGCCCGCCCGGGCCCGGCGGGGTCTCGGCCGGACCTTCCAGACCTCCTCGCTGTGGCCCGGCCTGACCGTCGCCGACCACGTCCGGCTGGCCGCGCAGGCCGCGGCCGGGCCGGCCGCCTCGTACCGGATCTGGCGGCGCGCCGACCGGTACCGGCAGCAGGTCGAGGAGACCCTGGAGCGCACCGGCCTCGCCGACCAGGCCGACGACCTGGCCGGTTCGCTGTCGCACGGCGGCAAGCGGAAGTTGGAGCTCGCGGTGCTGCTGGTGGGCGACCCCCGGCTGATCCTGCTCGACGAGCCGATGGCGGGGGTGAGCGCCGAGGAGGTGCCCGCCCTGGTCGAGCTGATCCGCTCCGTGCACCGGCAGGGCCGCACCGTCCTGATGGTCGAACACCACATGGACGTGCTGCTGGGCCTGGCCGACCGGCTCGCCGTGATGCACCACGGCACGCTGCTCGCACTCGACACCCCCGAGGCCGTGATGGCCGACGAAACCGTCCAGGGGGCCTACCTCGGGGAGGCGCTGTGACGACGACCCTGCTCGCCGTCCGCGACCTCCGGGTGGTGATCGACGGACTGCACATCCTGCACGGGGTGGACCTGGACGTCGCCGCCACCGGAGTCACCGCACTGCTCGGCCGCAACGGCGCCGGCAAGACCACCACCGTCAAGGCCGTGATGGGACTCGTCCCGCGCACCGGCTCGCTGGTCTTCGACGGCGCCGACATCGGCCGACTGCCCACCCACCTGGTGGTCCGCCACGGCATCGGCTACGCGCCCGAGGACCGCGGCATCTTCGCCGGCCTGACCGTCGCCGAGAACCTGCGGCTGGCCGAACGCGACGGAACCCCCGCCTACGACCTGGTCTTCGAGCTGTTCCCCGAGCTGAAGCAGCGTCACAGGCAGGCCGCCGGAACCCTGTCGGGCGGCCAGCAGCAGATGGTGGCGATCGCCCGCACGCTGCTCAACGGCAACCGGCTGATCATCGCCGACGAGCCCACCAAGGGCCTCGCCCCGAAGATCGTCACCGAGGTCGCCGACGTGCTCGCCCGGGCCGCCGAGACCGTCCCCGTGCTGCTGGTCGAGCAGAACCTGGCCCTGGTCCGCCGGGTCGCCGGGCAGTGCGCCGTCCTCGCCGACGGCCGCACCGCCCACCAGGGCGACGCCCGCGAGCTGCTCGCCGACGAGGACGCCGCCCGCCGGCTGCTCGGCGTCGGCAGCCACCGCCCCACCGCAGCTCCCGAGGTGACTCCCTGATGAACACCGTCGTCCTGCTCGCCTGCACCGGACTGGGGCTCGGCGCGCTGTACTTCCTGGTCGCCTCCGGCCTCTCGCTGATCTTCGGCCTGATGGACGTGCTCAACTTCGCGCACGGCGCGCTGCTGTCCATCGGCGCGTACGCCGCCTGGTGGGCCGCCACCGACGGCGGGATGGGCTTCTGGCTGGCCGTCCCGTTCGGCACCGCGGTCGGCACCGCCGCCTCGGTGCTGCTCGAACTCGCGCTGATCCGGCCGCTGTACTCCCGGCCGCGCGACCAGATCCTCGCCACCGTCGGCGTCGGACTCGCGCTGCCCGCGCTGATCATGGGCATCTGGGGCGCCGACGCCCGGCCGTTCCCGCAGCCCGAGGCGCTGTCCGGCACGGTGCGGCTGCTGGGCGCGACCGTGCCCGTCAACCGCTTCGTGCTGATGGCCGCCGCGCTGATCGTGCTGGTGCTGCTGCGGCTGTTCCTGGCGAAGACCCGCTACGGGCTGATCGTCCGGGCCGGCGTCGAGGACCGGGCGATGGTCACCGCGCTCGGCATCGACGTCCGCAAGGCCTTCACCCTGGTCTTCGCGATCGGCGGCGCCGCCGCCTCGCTCGGCGGGGCGCTGGCCGGCCTGTACTTCGGCTCGATCAACCCCGGCCAGGGCACCGGACTGCTGATCTTCGCCTTCGTGGTCGTGGTGATGGGCGGCATGGGCTCCGTCACCGGCGCGGCCGTCGCCTCGGTCGGCGTCGGACTGGTTCAGCAGTTCGCCAACTACTACACCGCCGCGGGCCTCGGCGACCTCTCCGTGGTCGTCCTGCTCGCCGTGCTGCTGCTCGTCAAGCCGCGCGGACTCACCGGGAGACTCGCATGACCACCCACCTCAAGCGCTGGTGGCCGCTCGGCCTGCTGGTCGTCCTGGTGATCGCGCCGTACAGCGCCCTGCCGCTGCCCGGTCTGCTGGACGGCCCGCTCGGCAGCCCCGGCAGCCTCCAGCTGATCGCGCTGTGCCTGGTCTACGGCGGCCTCGCCACCGGCTACGACCTGCTGCTCGGCCGTACCGGGCTGCTCTCCTTCGGGCACGCCCTGTACTTCGCCACCGGCCTGTACGCCACCGACCTGGCGATGCTGGAGTTCGGCCTGGGCTTCGCCCTGGCCGCGGTGTTCGGCATCGCCTGCTCGATCGCGCTGGCGCTGCTGCTCGGCTCGGTGTCGCTCAAGGTCACCGGCATCGGCTTCTCCATGGTGACGCTGGCGTTCGCGCAGGCCGGGGCGATCCTGGTGCAGCGCAACCCCGGCGGCCTGACCGGCGGCGAGGAGGGCCGCTCGGCGCCCGCCGAGCACCTGCCGGACGCGCTGATCGGCATCCAGAACACCGCCAACCTGTACTGGATCGCGGTGCTGTACCTGGTCGTCACGCTCGCCGTGGTGCACTGGACGGTCTCCTCGCCGACCGGGCGGGTGTGGGCCGGCATCCGGGAGAACGAGCGCCGGGTCGAGGTGCTGGGCCTGCGGCCGTACGGCTTCAAGCTGGTCGCGTTCACCGTGGCCGGCGGCCTGGCCGGCGCGGGCGGCGTGGTCTACCTGCTGCTCACCGGCGGCGCCACCCCGCAGGCCGCGAGCTCGGACGCGACGCTGGCGCTGCTGGTGATGGTGGTGCTCGGCGGCTCCGGCACCCGGTGGGGGCCGCTGCTCGGCGGCGTGCTCTACACCTGGGCCGCGCACCGGCTCGGCGACCTGGCGAACTCCGCGTCCATCGCCGAACTCCCGTCCGTGCTGCGGGTTCCGCTCTCCCAGCCGCTGTTCCTGCTGGGTACGCTCTTCGTCGCCGTGGTCTACCTGCTGCCCGGCGGTCTGGCCAAGCTGCCCGCCCGGCTGCGCGCGGGCCGGGCCGCCAGGGCCGCCAAGGTGTCCGTCACCGCCGTACCGGAAGGCGCCGCATGACTCTCCCCCAGCACCTCACCGTCCCCGTCGACGGCGGTGACCTCGCCGTCCTGCACTGGCCGGCCGCCGACCCGGGCGCGCCCGTGGTGGTCGCCGTGCACGGCATCACCGCCAACGCGCTGGCCTGGGCGGGCCTGGCCCGCCTGCTGGACGGCCGGGTCGCGCTGTACGCCCCCGACCTGCGCGGCCGGGCCGCCAGCCGCGACCTGCCCGGCCCGTGGGGCCTGGGCCGGCACGCGGAGGACGTCGCCGCGCTGATCCGCCACCTGGACGCGGGCCCGGTCCGGCTGGTCGGCCACTCGATGGGCGCCTGGGTGTCGGCCGTCGCCGCCACCCGGCACCCCGAGCTGCTCGCCGACCTGGTCCTGGTCGACGGCGCGGTGACCTTCCCGCTGCCCGAGGGCGTCCGCGAGGAGGACGCGCTGGCCGCGGTGCTCGGCCCGGCACTGGCCCGGCTGTCGATGACCTTCGAGAGCCGCGAGGCCTACCGCGGGTTCTGGCAGGCGCACCCCGCGTTCGCCGAGTGGAACGAGGAGATGGACGCGTACACCCAGCGCGACCTGATCGGCGAGGCCCCCGAGCTGGTCTCGTCCTGCGTCCACGAGGCGATCACCACCGACGGCACCCAGGTGCTGCTCGATCCGGAGGCGGCCGGCGCGATCCACCGCCTCACCGTCCCGACGCAGTTCCTGTACGCGGAGCGCGGCCTGCTGAACGAGCCGCAGGCGCTGTACGACGAGGGCCGGCTGGCGGCGGCGAAGGTCACCGTCCCGACCGAGCTGCTGGCCGGCACCAGCCACTACTCGATCATCTGGGCCGACCGGCTGGCCGAACTGCTGGTCTGAGCGTGAACGCTCCGGTGCCCTCCCGCCTCCGTGTCCGGAGCGGGAGGGCACCCGGCTGTCCGGCCCGGTCAGGCGCGGCGCCGGTAGTACACGGTGCCGAGGACGGCCGCGGCGGCCAGCGAGCCGCCGATCACCCCGACCTGGGTGTCGATCACCGGCACGGCCCCGGCCGCCGGGGAGCCGCCGCACTCGACGTGGCCGATGATCACGTTGGCGCCGCCGAGCGCGGGCAGCAGGACGATGTGCACGGCGTTGACGGTGAGCACGTCGTTGGCGTCGGTGGACTGCTCGTTGAGGGTCACGGTGCCGAGGCCCGGAACGGTGACGCTGGTGTTCTTCGGGGCGTTCGCCTGCAGGGTGGTCGGGACGCCCAGCACGGTGAGGGTGCCGCTCGCGATGACGCCGTTGCCGGTGGGCCCGTTCGGGTCGGCGCTGCAGGTGGACTGGACGCCGGTCACGTCGCCGGTCAGGGCCGGGCCGAGGGTCAGGGTCAGGTGGTCGACGGTGGCGGAGGCCGAGGAGGTGCCGAGCGTCGGGTCGCCGGCGGTGGTGGCGGTGAGGGTGGCGTCGGTCGCGAACGGGCCGACGGTCAGGCCCACCAGGGTCTGGGTGCCGCCCGGCGGGTAGGTGGACAGCGGTTGCGGCGGGACGGCCACGTTGTTGTTCAGTGCGTCGGCGGAGACCACGTACGCCGTCGCCTCGGGGGAGGTGAGCGCGGCGAACGCCGGTGCGGCGGAGCAGAACAGGCCGGCCGCGAGGGCTGCGCCGGCCAGGACGCGGGTGCGGGTGGGGACGGTGGTCACGAACGGACCGCCTTTCTGGGGAGGAAGTGCCGATTCCGATGGCTGTCGATCAATTCCCTGATGCGACAAGCGGCTTGTGTGACTGGTCGGGAAATCCGGTCGAATGGAGTAGTTGCCTGACGGATCGTCAACGTGCGGCTGTCCGTGCGGTCTTGTGCCAGCTCTGCTCCCCGCGCACCAGTCGCCAGAACGCGCGCACCGCGACCAGGTACGTCCCGAACGCGTAGACCGCCAGCGCGAGCCCGTACCCCAGCGCCGGGCCGCGGCCGATGTCCCGCTCGCAGCGGCGCCGGTACAGCGGCCCCCAGACGGCGAACTCGGCGATCCCGATCAGCAGGTACAGGCCGATCAGCAGGGCGCCGCCGTGGGCGAGGAAGTCCGCGGTGAACTCCGGGTACGCCCAGGAGTGGTAGCCGAAGACCCCGATCGGCAGCAGGTAGGCGAACATGCCGACCACCTGGAGCCAGGGCTGCGCCATGAAGTAGCCCACCTCCAGGAAGCCGAGCGCGCTGAACTCCCGGGAGCTCCAGATCCGCGGCAGGTACCGGGCGCACTGCATCGAGCCCTGCGCCCAGCGGACCCGCTGGGTGAGCAGCTGCCGCACGCTCCACAGCGCCTCCTGCTCGACCCAGGCGGTGGTGGTGTAGCCGTTGCGGCGGCCGGCCAGCATCATCCGCAGGCCCAGCTCGAAGTCCTCCAGCAGGGCCTGCCCCCAGGGGCTGCCGGTCTCGGCGGCGACCGCGCGCAGCGCGCTCAGCCGGTTGGCCTGCCCGTTGCCGCCGACGTTGACGGTGCCGGTGCGGCGCCGGGTGATCTGCATCGCGGAGATCGGTCCGCGGAACTCCAGGTCCTGCAGCCGGGCCAGCAGCCGGGCCCGGGCGTTGGCGGCCCGGCTCCGGCCCGGCAGCGGCGCGGCCACCGCCCGGTTCGACATCCGGACCTCCACCTGGACGGCGCCGATCACCGGGTCGCCGAACGAGGCCGGCCCGGCCAGCACGTGCAGCAGGTTGGGCGAGGGCCGGCCGTCCGCGTCCACCACGGTGAGCACCACCCGGTCCGGGTCGGCGCCGGCGGGCAGCCACTCCTCGAACGCGTGGTACGCCGCGTTCAGCGCGTCGCCCTTGCCGGTGTGGGCGTGCGGCAGCCTGCGCCGCACCAGGTGGACGGGCAGCCCGGCGACGGCGAGTGCGAGGACCACCTCCGCGGTGCGGTCCGTCGAGTGGTCGTCCACCACCCACAGGTGGGCGGTGGGGAAGCGCCGGTGCAGGTGGTCGAGGGTGAGGCCGATCACCGCCTCCTCGTCGCGGCACGGGACGACGAAGTGCCACTGGTAGCCGGACGGGTCGCCGGGGGCGTCCGGCCGGGCGCGCAGGAAGCCCGTCACGATCACCCCGACGTAGCCGAGGAAGCCGACGCCGAGGATGAAGGACAGGCAGACGGAGAGATCGAGCAGGCTCACGGGGCGACGTCCTCGGCGGGGGCGGAGCCGCGGGCGACCACGGCGAGACAGAGCAGCAGGGCCGCCAGCGCGGCGACCATCATCAGCAGCGAGCCGAACAGGACGTGCGTCCACTCGAACCCGGCGCTGCCGTAGCGGTGCTGCATGGCGACGATCAGGGTGAGCCGGCCCAGGTTGGTGCCGGCGATCAGCGCGCCGGCCAGCGCCAGGGCCAGCAGCAGCCGGCCCGGGCGGCGGTGGCCGAACAGCAGCAGCAGGCCGAGGACCAGCGCGAACGGCGCGATCAGCAGGGCGCTGCTGCAGCCGGTGGTCAGCGCGATGCCGCGCTCGAAATGGTCCGGACCGCCCGCGTACAGCACCGGCGCGCTCGGGCTCGGCAGCAGCAGGGTGCGCAGCCCCAGCAGGTGGGTCGTCACCTGGGCGACGGCGGTCAACTCCAGGTTGCGGTACATGTGTTCGCCACCGACCAGCAGGCCGGCCAGGGCGAGGGCGAGCGGGCCGCACACCGCGCCGAGCGGGCCGGGGCGGGTGCGGGCGGGACGGGCCGGCAGTCCGGAGAGTGCGGTGGCAGGCATGGGCGGCTCCACGCGGAGGGGCGGACGGGCCGGACCCGGCGGTCGTCCGCCCGGTCCGGGGGAGGTCAGGGACGGCGGTCCGGGTCGGACCGCTCGGACCGGGGCGGGGCGGTGGCCAGCCGGCCGCGCCGCACCAGCACCACTCCGACCAGCAGCAGGCCGGTGGCCGCGGCGGCCGCCAGGCCGAGTCCGGGCGAACCGGTGGAGGCCAGCACTCCGCCGCCGGCCGCGACAGGCGGGATTCCGCCGACGTGGGGTCCGTACACGGTCGTCTCCTCTCGTCTCGGCCAGGTGGCTTCCGGGCCGAGCCCAAGGTGACTGCCAGGCCGATCATCAGACCGCAGTGACGCGCGGATCGGCCGGAAGACCACTCGGACGCCCCACGTCCGGAGCCCGGCGCGATCGGCCGTCGGTGCCACGGCGGCCGAGCGGGCGCCCGGGCGGACGGCGGCTGCGCCGAGCGGGTGGTCCTCGCGCCCCCGACGGTCGGCAAGGGCGCGGCGCGCGGCGCTCACCGACGGAGCGTCACGACCATGTGATCGTCATTCGAAAATCCCGCCGGCTGATCCCGCGGCGCTCGGTCCGTCGTCCCGTCCCCCTCACGGAGCACCATGACCTCCCGCGACCTCGCCCTGGTCCTCGGAACCCGACCGGAGATCGTCAAACTCGCCGCCGTCACCCGGCTGTTGGGCCCGCGCGCCCGCGTGGTGTGGACCGGACAGCACTGGGACCCGGCCCTCACCACCGCCTTCTTCACCGGCTACGGCCTGCCTGCGCCGCACCACCGGCTGGACGGCGTCGGCGGCGAACCCCGCGGCCGGCAGATCGGCCGGATGATCGGCGAACTCAGCCGCCACTTCGCCGAGCACCCGCCCGCCGCCGCCATCGTCCAGGGCGACACCAACACCGCCGCCGCCGGGGCGCTCGCCGCGCACTGCGCCGGCGTCCCCGTCGTCCATGTCGAAGCGGGCCTGCGGTCCTTCGACCGCGACATGCCCGAGGAGGCCAACCGGCGGGTCATCGCCCCGCTCGCCGACCTGCACTGCGCGCCCACCGCGACCGCCGCCGCCCACCTGCTGCGCGAAGGCATCGACCCGCGGCAGATCCTGGTCACCGGCAACACCGTGGTCGAGGCCACCCTCGCCACCCTGCCCGACGAACCCGCCGCCCGCGCCGTGCTGGCCCGGTACGGCGTCACCCCCGAGAACTACCTGCTGGCCACCGTCCACCGGCCCGAGAACACCGACGACCCCGACCGGCTGGCCCGGCTGCTGGCCCAACTCGGCGGCCTCGACCTGCCGGTGCTGCTGCCGCTGCACCCTCGCACCCGGGCGGCCGCCGCCGGCGCCGGGCTGCTCGCCGGCGGCGGGCGGCTGCGCCCGGTCGAACCGCTCGACCACGCCGCGTTCCTGGCGCTGGCCCGGCACTGCCGGCTGCTGGTCTCCGACTCCGGCGGCGTCCAGGAGGAGTGCACGGTGCTCAAACGCCCGCTGGTGGTGGTCCGCAACTCCACCGAACGCCCGGAGGCGGTCCGGGCCGGGTTCGCCCGGCTGGCCCGCCCCGGGCCCGAACTCGACGCAGCCCTGCGCGAGTTGCTCGCCGACCCGGGCGCCGCGGCGCGGCTCGCCGAGGTGCCGTCCCCGTACGGCGACGGGCAGGCGTCCCGGACGATTGCCGCCGCCGTCCGGGCCCGCTACCCGCAGCGTCCGCCCCGGCCGCGCGGTGCGGCGGCCGGGGCGGACGGGGCGACGGAGTCGGCGGAGCCGACGGACCGTCAGGGAGTGCCGAGGAAGGTCTGCCAGCCGCCGGTCGGGGACTGGCCGACGTTGAGGGTGCGGAGCTTGCGCAGCGTGGACTGATCCTGCACCTCCAGCCACTCGACCAGCTGCCGGAACGAGACCAGGCGGACGTCCGGCTTGCCGGCGATCTCCTTGAGGGTCTGCTCGACGGCGTCCATGTAGATGCCGCCGTTCCACTGCTCGAAGTGGTTGCCGACGAAGAACGGCGCGCGGTTGGTGCTGTAGGCGCGGTTGAAGCCCGCCAGGTAGGAGTCCCGGGCCTGGTCACGCCACTGGCCGTACTTGGCCGGGTCGCCCTTGGTGGAGCCGGCGGACTGGTTGGCCAGGATGTTGTAGTCCATCGACAGCACCTGGAAGTTGTGCCCGGGGAACGGGATGCCCTGCAGCGGGAAGTCCCAGATCTTGCCGTCCTGGACCTTCTGCGGCCAGATCTGCTGCCCGCCGGGCGAGCTGGCGTCGTACTTCCAGCCGAGCTTGGCGGCGGTCGGCAGCAGCGTCTTCTGGCCCTCCAGGCACGGGGTGCGGCCGCCGATCAGCTCCTTCTTGTAGTCGAAGGGCAGCGGGTCGACGTCGGTGAACCCGGTGTTGGTCTTCCACTGGGTGACGAAGCCGACGGCCTGCTCGATCTCGCTCTCCCAGTCCTCCGGCGACCACTTGTTGACGCCGTTGCCGTCCGAGCGGGTCGAGCAGAAGTGCCCGTTGAAGTGGGTGCCGATCTCGTGGCCGGCCAGCCACGCCTGGCTGATCAGCTTCAGCGTGTTGCGGACCGCGCCCTCGGACAGGAACGGGATGTCGGAGGCGCCCTGGGTGTGCTTCGGCGGGTGGTACAGCGAGGACTTCTCCTTCGGCAGCGTGTAGATGCCGGAGAGGAAGAACGTCATGGTCGCCTTGTGCTCCTCGGCGAGCTTGAGGAACCGGGTGAACTGGCCGTCGTCGGTGGCGCCCGCGCCGTCCCAGGAGAACACCACGAACTGCGGCGGCGCCTCACCGGGCTTCAGCTTCTCGGCCTTCGGCTGGTTCGGCTGCGGGCCCGTGTCGGCGTTGGAGCCGTCGCCGATCGGGGTGCCCTTGGTGCCGGACTGGCCGGGGGCGGGCTTGCCGCCGCCGCCGCTGCCGGCGCCCGCGTCGGAGCCGGGCCGGCCGCCGGCGCCGCCTCCGCTCGAACAGGCGGCGACGGCCCCCAGGGCCGCGGTGGCCGCCGTGGCGGACAGCACTGTCCTGCGCGAGATGGTGCTCATGGTCTCCCCTGCCGCAGTGGGCCCGACCAGAAGAAGATCCGGACGCCTGCTGCGGCTCCGGATGGTCAACTTCTGGCAAACTCGGACAATTTGACGGTTTCGCCACTCAAGGATGGCATGCCCGGGACGGGCGGTCCAACGCCGCCCACCCTCAACCGGTCATCACGCGAATCGACTTCGTCCGGCTCCCGCCACGGCCGTCCTGTTGCCGTCCTGGGACACAAACCCCGAGGCAGCGGCGGTGCTAGACCGGTTCGCCCTCGACCAGCACCGCCAGCCGGCGGCGTCGGCGCACCACCTGGACCACCAGGCTGCTGATCGCCGTCGCCGCCACCGAGGAGATCGCCAGGCTCAACCACTCGGTGTCGAACCAGTGCAGGTTCAGCCAGCCGAGGCTGACGATGTACGCCGCCCACACCACCGCGGCCACCGCCGACCAGCGCAGGAAGGTCCACGGCCGGTTCGGGGAGTGACCGACCGCCAGGTCCAGCACCGTCCGCCCGGCGGGGACGAAACGCGCCACGATCACGATCGCCGCCGCCGTCCGACTGGTGGTGCGGCCGGTCAGCGCCCGCTGCACCCGGGCCACGTTGGCCGCCAGCCGGGGCCGGCGCGCCAGGCGCCGGTTCACCGCGGGCGCGCCGCGGCGGGCCAGCTGGAGCAGCAGCAGATCGCCGAGGAAGGACGCCACCGCCACGCCCGCGGCCAGCGGCAGCGGCGAGCCGCCCACCTGGCCGGTCTTCAGCACGGCCAGGATCACCAGCGTCCCGCTGGGCAGAAACGGCAGGAAGGCGTCACCGAGCACCGCGACCAGCGCGAGCGCGCAGTACCACGCAGGTGCGATCACCGCGTCGGCGTCCAAGGTTCTCTCCCTCCAGCCCGCCCGGGGGAGAGGCAGCTGCAACGAGGGTCAACGCTAGCGCGGACACCTTTCATCACCTGAAGCACCCCCGTGTGGGATGCCGCACACGTGTCCGGGCACGGCTGGGAGCCCCCGGCGGGGTGCCGCTGCGGGGGCTCGGGGGATCCGCGGCGCTGGTCGAGCCCGCGACTCCGGTGCGGTGCGCGGAGCCGGTAGGTCGTCCGCGACGATCACCAGCCTGCCGCATCCCCGGGGCCCGGCTCGACCATCGCCGCTGGCGACTTCTCGCGGTGGCGTGAACTCGCCAGCGGCAGTGCCTCGTTGGTGATTCGCCCCGGCCGGCGGGAACAGCCCGGCCGGTTGACGGGTTGTCCTCCGTCGGACGCCCGGGCACCGGGCCGGGGCACCAGGAGGACGCGCCGCATGACCACCGCACCGACCGACCGGCACCCCGGCGACGACGACAGGATCCGCGGCCGGGCCGTCGGCACCGCCCCCGCCCCGCTCTCGATCCTCGACCTCGCCACCATCGGCGCCGGCCACAGCGCTGGCGAGGCGCTCGCCGCCACCACCGAACTCGCCCGCAGCGCCGAGCGCTGGGGCTTCCACCGGTTCTGGGTCGCCGAGCACCACGGCATGCCCGGCGTCGCCTCCTCGGCGCCCGCCGTGCTGCTCGCCCACCTCGGCGCGCACACCAGCACCCTGCGGCTCGGCTCCGGCGGCGTGATGCTCCCCAACCACGCCCCGCTCACCGTCGCCGAGCAGTTCGGCCTGCTGGAGGCCCTGCACCCCGGCCGGATCGACCTCGGCCTCGGCCGCGCCCCCGGCACCGACCAGGCCACCGCCCGGGCCCTGCGCCGCGGCCTGGCCGACGGCGCCGAGGACTTCCCGCGCCAGCTCGCCGAGCTCACCCACTTCCTGGACGGCGACTTCCCCGGCAGCCACCCGTACGCCCGGCTGGTGGCGGTGCCGCGCTCCGCGACCCGCCCGCCGATCTGGCTGCTCGGCTCGTCCGGCTTCTCCGCGCAGCTCTCCGCCCGGCTCGGCCTGCCGTTCGCCTTCGCGCACCACTTCAGCGCCGCCAACACGGTGCCCGCGCTCGACCTGTACCGGGACAACTTCCGCCCGTCCGAGGTGCTGTCCGAGCCGTACGCGCTGATCGGGGTCAACGCGGTCGCCGCCGAGACCACCGAGCGGGCGCTGTGGCTGGCCCGCTCCGCCGCCCTCGGCATGCTGCGGCTGCGCCTGGGCCGGCCCGGGCCGATCCCCACCCCGGAGGAGGCCGCCGCGCGCACCTACACCTCGGCCGAGGAGGACTTCGTGGACTCCTGGCTGGCCGACGTGGTGCTCGGCACCCCCGAGGAGGTCGTCGACGGCCTGGAGGCGCTGCGCAAGCGCACCGGCGCGGACGAACTGATGGTGACCTCGCACATCCACGGCCACCAGAACCGGCTGACGTCCTACGGGATGATCGCCGAGGCGTACGGCCTCACCGGCTGACGGCTCACCGGCGAGGGCGCTCCCGCAGTATCTCCGCGATCCGGTCGGGGGCGCCCGGGCGGGCGAAGTGCCAGCCCTGGGCGAAGTCGCAGCCGGTCTGCCGCAGGCGCTCGGCCTGGGCGGCGTTCTCGATGCCCTCGGCGGTGACGGTCAGGCCCAGGGCGTGCGCCAACTGCACGACGGCGCCGACGATCTGCTCGTCGGCGGCGCGCCGCCGCCCGCCGTCGCCGGGCGCGCTCTCCCGGAACGCCTCGATGAAGGTGCCGTCCAGCTTCAGCGCGTGCACCGGCAGCCGGGACAGGTAGGCGAGGTTCGAGTAGCCGGTGCCGAAGTCGTCGATGGCGATCCGCACGCCCATGTCGGCGAGCGCCTGCAGCGCCTGCAGCGGGCGGCCGCTGGGGCCGAGGATCGCGCTCTCGGTGATCTCCAGCTGCAGCAGCCGGGTCGGCAGCCCGGTGCGCTCCAACACCTCGGCGACGTCGGCGACCACGTCGGAGTCCCAGATCTGACGGGCGGCCAGGTTCACCGAGATGAACGTCTCCGAGCCCGGGAAGTCGTCCAGCCAGCGCCGGGCCTGGCGGCAGGACTCCTCCAGCACCCACTTGCCGAGCGGCACGATCGCCCCGGACTCCTCGGCGAGCGGGATGAAACGGTCCGGCGACAGCAGCCCGTAGCGCGGGTGGCGCCAGCGCACCAGCGACTCCGCGCCGTGCACCGCGCCGTCCGCCAGGCCCACCAGCGGCTGGTACTCGACGACGAACTCGCCGCGCTCCACGGCCGGGCGCAGCGCGGTGGCCAGCAGGTGCCGGGTCAGCTGGTCGGCGCCGCGGTCGCGGTCGTACAGCGTCCAGCGGGCCCGGCCGTCGGCCTTCGACCAGTACAGGGTGGAGTCGGCGTCGCGGATCAGGTCGGTGGGGGTGGAGCCGCGCACCGGGCGCTCCACCACGCCGATCGAGGCGGTCACCGTCAGCCGGTGCCCGGCCACCTCGAAGGGCCGCTCCAGGGCGCCCATCAGCCCGGCCGCCAGGTGGGTGAGCTGCTGGTGGCCGGAGCTGTCGGTGACCAGCACGGCGAACTCGTCGCCGCCCAGGCGGGCCACCAAGTGGCCCTCGCCGTCGGCGAATCCGTGCTCCAGCCGGGCGGCGACGGCGACCAGCAGCTGGTCGCCGATGTGGTGGCCGAGGGTCTCGTTGATGGCCGCGAAGCCGTCCAGGTCGACGTAGCACAGCCCGATCCGGGGCTCGCCGTCCACGTCCTGCGACCCGGCCGGACCGGCCGGCTTGAACGCGGACTCCAGACGCTCGAAGAACAGCGCCCGGTTCGGCAGCCTGGTCAGCGGGTCGTGCAGCGCCTGGTAGGCGAGCCGGTCGCCGAGCTGGCGCTGCTCGGTGATGTCCTCGACCATCACCAGCGTGTAGTACGGCAGGCCCGCGCCGTCGCGGATCAGCGAGACGGTGACCCGGCCCCAGACCTCGCGCCCGCCGCGGTGCTTGAGCCGCTTCTCGGTGCGCATCCGGTCGCGCTCGCCGCGCACCAGCTCGCGGTAGCGGAGCCGGGACGGGTCCTCCGGATCGATGATCTGGTGGATGTGCAGGCCGGAGAGTTCGGCGGTCTCCCGGCCGAGCATGGCCGCGAACGCCGGGTTGCCCTCGATCACCAGATCATCGGTGTCGATCAGCGCCATGCCGATGCCGGCGTCGGAGAACGCGGCGCGGAAGCGCGACTCGCTGGCCCGCAGCGCGTCGGCCAGGTGCACGGAGTCGGCGCTCAGCAGGCTGCCGCAGACGGTGCAGATCCGGGGCGGGCCGGTGGTCGCCTTCGAGGCGGTCCCCCCGTCCTGCGGGCGCGGCGTTTCGGGCCGCCCACCCTGATGGTGTGCGTCGGCCCCGACGTTCCGGCCCGGCACGGCACGCTCCCGTCCGCTGCTGCCACTGATCACGGTCGACACCCGAGCGGGCGGGGACCGGCCCGCGGTCCCGCTCCGTCCGGTCGCCCCCGGTCGGACCGGGGAGCTGCCGGCGGCCTCGGGCCACGTCCGCCGATCATAGGCCGCCGGTGTAACTGTGCGCGACCGCCGCCGGGGTGATTCGGGCGGATTGTCCGCAGATGTCCTTCGACAAAACGTGCGAGACCCCCAGCGCGCACCGGACTTGGTGCACGCCGGGGGCGTACGCCCACGCTCACGCGCCGTAGCGGGGCGTGAGCGTGAGCAGGTCGGGCGGGGTCGGACGGGTCAGGCCAGCGACGCGGAGAGCGTGATGGTGGTGCCGGTCAGCGCCTGGCTGACCGGGCAGTTCGCCTTCGCGTCCTCGGCGGCCTTCACGAAGCCCGCCTCGTCCAGGCCCGGGACGGTGCCGACCACGGTCAGGTGGATGCCGGTGATGCCGGTGCCCGGCTGGAAGGTCACGTCCGCCTTCGTCTCCAACTTGGTCGGCGGGGTGCCGGCACCGGCCAGGCCGTGCGACAGCGCCATCGAGAAGCACGCCGAGTGCGCGCCCGCGATCAGCTCCTCCGGGCTGGTCTTCCCGTTCGCGGCCTCGGCCCGGGACGGCCAGGACACCGGGAACTCGCCGATGCCCGAGGAGTCGAAGGTCACCAGGCCCTTGCCGTCGAGCAGGTTGCCCTCCCACTCGGTGTGCGCGGTGCGGGTCGTAGCCACGATCAGGTACCTCCTGTAGGGGGGACTGCCGGTCGAACTGCTCCACCCGCGACCGCACTTGCGGCCGCGGCCCGCCCAGCCTAGGGCCTGGCCGACCGTTCTCGTCGGATCAGCGCGCGGCCGTCCGTCCGGCGGCCGTCCCACATCCCGGAACGTGTCGCCCGATCGGGCGGGAACGCCGTGTTTGCCCTGTTAGATTGGCCGTTCGCCCGCGCCCGGGTCGGCCCGTCCGCCGCGCTCCGCCGCACCCGGCGCCCACCCGAACCCGCATCGGAGCCACCGCCATGACGGACCAGCCCACCCCCGCCCCGGAAGCGACCTCCCCCGGGCAGATCGACGAGGCCGTGCGGGCCGAGCTGACCCGCCTGCGCGAGTCGATCGACAACATCGACGCCGCCGTCGTCCACATGCTCGCCGAGCGCTTCAAGGCCACCCAGCAGGTCGGCCGGCTCAAGGCCGAGCACCGGCTGCCGCCCGCCGACCCGGAGCGCGAGCGCCGGCAGATCGCCCGGCTGCGCGAACTGGCCGTCAGCGCCCGCCTCGACCCGGTGTTCGCGGAGAAATTCCTCAACTTCATCATCGCCGAGGTGATCAGGCATCACGAGGCGATCGCCGGCGACAGCGGCCGCCCCGGGAACTGACGGCTCTGTCCGGTCCGCGTAAGGGCCGGATTTCGCCCCGTCCGGCGGGCGGGTTAGCGTGCTGTCCTTCGGAGGAGGCGGTGTCGGTGTCGGTTGCGGTGACCGAGGAGACCACGCAGGAACAGGGCTGGCGCAGGCGTCGGCCCTGGTACGTCGAACTGCCCGTGATGATCGCCGTCGGCCTGCTGGTCGCCGTGGTGATCAAGTCCTGCCTGTTCCAGATGTTCTCCATCCCGTCCGGATCGATGGAGAACACCCTGCAGATCGGCGACCGGGTCGCGGTCAACAAGCTCGCCCCGCTGACCGGTTGGAAGCCCGAGCCGGGCGAGCCCGTGGTGTTCAAGGACCCGGGCGGCTGGCTGCCGCCCACCCCGAAGGACAGCAACGCCTTCACCGGCGCGATCCACTCCGGCCTCAGCGCGATCGGCCTGCTGCCGCCCGGCGACGACTACCTGGTCAAGCGGGTCATCGCCACCGGCGGCCAGACCGTCGCCTGCCGCGGCACCACCCTCACCGTCGACGGCCAGCCCGTCGCCGAGCCCTACCTGCACCCCGGCGACGACTCCTGCGCGGGCCTGGACTTCGGCCCCGTCACGGTCCCCGCCGACCACATCTGGGTCGAGGGCGACCACCGCAGCGACTCCGCCGACTCCCGCTACCACCGCGAAGGACCGGCCGGCGGCGCCGTCCCCGTCGACAACGTGGTCGGCCCGACCGCCGCCGTGGTCTGGCCCCTGGGCCACGTCACCTGGTTCGGCTGGACCGGCCGCTGACCGCCCGTCAGGCCGCCACGCCTCGCCGCAGCCGCACCGCGCACCCCACCGCGACAGCCGCCGAGAGCAGCGCCAGCGCCCCGGCCTCCGTCCACTGGAACGCCCAGTAGCGCCCGGCCGGCTGGTAGTCGACGCGCTGCGTCAGGTGCATCGCGTCGATCGTCTCCCGGCACAGCCGGGGCGAGCCGTCCGGCCCGCACGCCTCGGGGGCGGCCGCAGTGAACGGACGGCCGTCGGCGGCCAGCGTCCGCACCGACACCACCCAGGCGCCGGGCACCGCCACCGGAGTCGACACGTACAGCCGCTCGCCCTCGATCCGGATCGCCCCCGGCCGGTCCGGCGCCAGCACCACCGCGCTCTCCGCCCGCACCGGCGCCGCCAGCTGCGGGCGCACCACCAGCGGCACCAGCACCTGCGCCGCCACCACGACCGCCGCCGCCACGGCCATCGCCGCGACCTGGCGGCGCAGCAGCAACCCCGCCGCCACCCCCGCCGCGAAGCCGAACAGCGACCACCCCGCCGGCGCCAGGCCGTGCGCGGCGAACACCAGCGGACCGAACCGACCCGGCAGCGCCGACCCGCCGTCCCCGCCCGGAAGCGCAGCCGCCCGGTCCAGCGGCGCCGCCCACCGGCTCGCCAGCCAGGTCAGCAGCCCGGACAGCGCGAGCACCGAGCCGCCGACCAGGGCCAGCCGGACGACCAGCCACCGCGTCCGGGTCACGCCCTGCGTCCACGTCAGCCGGAACGACCCCGACTCCAGCTCGCGGGCCACCAGCGGCACCCCCGCGAACATGCCGAGCACCGCCGGCAGCACCAGCAGCACCGCCACTCCCAGGTAGAACAGCGAAGTGACGGCCGGGTCGGCCCGCACCGCCGCGGCGAACGCCGACTGGGCCTGCGCACAGCCCACCCCCGTCCGGGCGCAGCCGGGCAGCCCGCTGGAGTCGTACAGGTCCGCCAGCCGGCCGCCGGTCGGCAGCAGGGCGGCGCAGGCCGCGGCGAGCAGGGCCAGTGCCAGCCATCCGTGCATCCGGTACTGACGCCACGTCAACCAGGTCATCGCGCCTCCTCCAGCCGCTCCAGCACGTACTCCTCCAGGTCGCGGCCGCCCAGCAGCTCCGCCGACGGGCCGGCCGCCCGCACCCGGCCGCGGCCGAGCACGATCAGGTGGTCGCAGTCCCGCGACAGGTCGGAGACCAGGTGCGAGGAGAGCAGCACCGTCGTCCCGTGGTCGGCGCGGGCCCGCGCCAGGCCGTCCAGGAACTCCCGTCGCGCCAGCGGGTCCAGCGCCGCCACCGGCTCGTCCAGCACCAGCAGCTCCGGGCGCTTGGCCAGCGCCAGCGTCAACGCGAGCTGGGCCCGCTGCCCGCCCGAGAGGCGGCCCGCCCGCCGGCCCGGATCCAGCCCCAGCTCCTCGATCCGGCGCCGCGCGCCCGCGCCGTCCCAGTGGCGGTTCAGCTTCGCGCCGAGCGTCAGGTGCTCGGCCACCGTCAACGACCGCTGCACCGGGGCGTCCTGGCCGACGAACCCGATCCGGGCCGACTGCGGGCCGGTCGGCGGGCCGCCCAGCACCCGCAACTCGCCCTCGCTCGGGGCGAGCAGACCCACCGTCAGCTGCAACAGTGTGCTCTTGCCCGCCCCGTTCGGGCCGACCAGCCCCGCCATCCGCCCGGCCGGCACCTCCAGCGTGCACTCCCGCAGCGCCCACCTCCCGCGAAAGCGCCGCCCCGCACCACGCGCCTCGATCACAAGTCCCTCCTCCTGTACGACCCTTCGGACCCGGCACACCCTCCCGCCCGGCGGGCCCGCACCGCGTCGTTCCCCGGGCCGGAAGCGCAGCCCGTCCCGCAGGCCGGTCCCGGGGCTCCGCGCGGGCTCCCGTCGCACCGGGGGACGACGGCCGCCGTCGTCCCCCGGTCCGATCCGCCCGCTGCCGGCCGCGGCTAACGTGACGCCCATGGATCTGCACCGACCGCTCGGCACCCGGGCGCGGGCCGTCGTGGACGCCGCCGCGGCCGCCGCGCTGACCGGGCTCGCGGCACTGGCGGCGTGGGACGTGCTGCCGGCCGGAACGCCGTCGACCTCCCCGGTGGGCGCCGGCCCGCGCCCGGCGGACTGGGCGATGGTCGCGGTGGCCGCCGTCGCCGCGCCGCTCGCCCGCCGTCGGCCCGTCGCCGTCCTGTCGGCCGTGCTCGCGCTGGCCGCGCTGAGCGCGGGGACGGCGGCCTCGCCCGCGCCGTGGGTGGCCGTCGCCGTGGCGCTCCACCCCGTTCCGCGGGCGCTGCCCGGCCGGGTCTCCGGCGCGCTGCTCGCGGCCGCCCTCGCGGTCGCCGTGCTGTGCCGCGCCGGTGTCCTGCGCTGGCCCTGGGCACGGCCAGAAATCGGCGGCCCGGCAGCGGTGTTGACGGTCGTGCTGATCCTGGTCACCGGCTGGACCGCCGGATCCGCGGCCGACCAGCGCCGTCGCCGCCGGATCGAGGACGAACGCTCCCGGCTGCGCGAGGAACGCCTGCTGATCGCCCGCGAACTGCACGACGTGGTGGCGCACAGCCTCGGCGTGATCGCCGTCCAGGCCGGGGTCGCCAACCACGTCGCGGAGCAACAGCCGGAGCAGGCCCGGCTCGCGCTGGCGTCCATCGAGGAGACCAGCCGCACCGCGCTGGACGAGATGCGCGCCCTGCTGGGCGTGCTGCGCACCGGCACGGACGACGACCGGCTGCCCGCGCCGAGACTCTCCGAACTCGACGAGGTGATCCGCCGAGCGGCTGCCGCCGGCGTCCGGGTCGAGCTCGAACTGCTCGGCGAGCGGCGCGAGTTGCCGCCCGGGCTGGAACTCGCCGGCTATCGCGTGGTGCAGGAGGCCGTCACCAACGTGGTGCGGCACGCGGGCACCGACCGCTGCCGGGTGCTGGTCGACTACCGGCCCGACGCGCTGGCGCTGACCGTCTCCGACGAGGGCCGCGGCGGCAGCCCGGACGGCGGCGGCCACGGGCTGGCGGGCATGCGCGAGCGGGTCGCCGTGCACGGCGGGGAACTCCGGGCCGGGCGGCGCGCCGGGCGGGGCGCCGGGCGGGGCTTCGAGGTCGCGGCGGTGTTCCCGCTGGCGGTGGCCCGGTGATCCGGGTGCTGGTCGCCGACGACCAGGCGCTGGTGCGCGGCAGCTTCCGGCTGCTGGTGGACTCCGCGCCCGACCTGACGGCCGTCGGCGAGGCCGCGGACGGCGCCGAAGCCGTCGAACTCGCCCGCCGGGAACGGCCGGACGTGGTGCTGATGGACATCCGGATGCCCCGGCTGGACGGCATCGAGGCCACCCGCGCGCTGGCCGCGGACCCGGTGCTGACCGACGTCCGCGTCCTGGTGCTGACCACCTTCGACCTGGACGACTACGCGTTCGCGGCCCTGCGGGCCGGCGCGGCCGGGTTCCTGCTCAAGGACACCCGCCCCGCCGAACTCCTGGAGGCGATCCGGGTGGTGGCGGCCGGACAGGCGCTGCTTGCGCCCCGGGTGACCCGGCGGCTGATCGAGGAGTACACCCGGCGGCCCGAGCCCGCGACGGTCCCGGCGGCGCTCGCCGGGACCACCGAACGGGAACGGGAGGTGCTCGTACTGGTCGGACTCGGCCTGTCCAACGAGGAGATCGCCGCCCACCTGCACGTCAGCCTGTCCACCGCGAAGACCCACATCGGCCGGCTGCTGCAGAAGCTCGCCGCCCGCGACCGGGCCCAACTGGTCATCGCCGCCTACGAGTCGGGCCTGATCCGGCCCGGTGGCCGCCAGAACGTACGATGATCGGGTGTTCATCCTTGAGCTGACCTACACCGCCCCGCTGGAGCGCATCGAGGCGCTGCTGCCCGCCCACATCGCCTGGCTGGAGCAGCACTACGCGACCGGCGCCTTCCTCGCCTCCGGCCGCAAGGTGCCCCGCGACGGCGGCGTCATCATCGCCGTCGCCGAGAGCCGATCCGCGATCGAGGCCCTCGCCGCCACCGACCCCTTCGCCCAGGCCGGCGCCACCGAATACCGCATCACCGAGTTCCTCCCCACCACCACCGGCCCCGACCTCGCCCCCCACCGCCAGACCCTCCCTGCCTGACGGTCCGCGACGACTCCTGCGGAGCCGAGGGCTGCCTCCGGGGTTCGGGGGAACCGACGAGGTGAGGTCGAGCCTTCCGCTCGCCGCGCGGCGGCGGATCGGTCGCGGCCGGGTTGCCTCCGGCGGCGCTGCAGGGCCCGGGAGTTGATCGAGCTGGACTGCTGACTCCCCTCGTCGCCCGGCGATTCGCTGGTTACCGAGGCGGGATCCCTTGCGGCCTTGCGGCCTTGCGGCCTTGCGGCGCATGAGGCAGTTGATGGCGGGAGCCGAGTGTTCCTCTCGCAGCCCGCAGGTCGCCTCCGGCGGTTCGGGGGTGAGGTGAGAGGGCCTCGACCTCGCCCCTCGCCGGTAGAGCTCCCCGCCTGACAACTCGCGGCGTCCCTGCGGAGTCAAAGGGGCTCCTCGGCCGTCGGCGGGTCGCCTCCGGCGGTTCGGGGGTCCCGACTTTGCCTGCATCGCATGCCCCCGGCTGACGGGTCCGTCGGCGGGGCCTGCGGGGTTGCGGTCCGGGCTCAGTGCTTGGTGGCAGAGGCCGACTGGGCCGCGAACGCGCCGGCGAGGACGAGGGCTCCGCCGGCGAGTTGGGGGGTGCCGAGGTGTTCGCCGAGGAGGATCCAGGCGAGGACGGTGGCGACGACGGCTTCGAGGTTGGCGACGACGCCGGCGACCGGTGGGGAGAGGTACTGGACCGAGACGACGCCGGTGAGGTAGGCGAGGACGGTGGCGACCAGGACCATCCACAGGGCGGGGACCAGGGCGGGGAGGTGGTGGCCGTTCATGGTGACGGAGTGGGCGAGCAGTGACCAGTCGGCGTTCCACGGGCGGGCGAAGGCGGTGAGCAGGATCGCGCCGATCAGCAGGCCGTACGCGGAGACCGCCAGCGGGTCGACGGGGCGTTCGCCCTCGCGGCCGGCGGCGGCGAGGACGAAGTAGCCGACCTGGCAGCAGGCCGCACCGAGGGCGAACAGGACGCCGATCGGGTCGAAGGACAGGCCGTGCCAGACCTCGACGACGAGGGCGAGGCCGGCCACCGCGACGCCCGCGCCGGCCATCGCCCGGCGGGAGACGGGGCGGCGCTGGACGAGTCGGACGTAGGCGAGCAGCAGCGGCGGGCCGAGGTACTCGATGAGCAGGGCGACGCCGACCGGGATGCGGGAGATCGCCGCGAAGTAGCAGGCCTGGACGCCGGCGACGGCGAGCAGCCCGAAGCCGATCAGCAGGCCGGGCCGGCGCAGGACCGCGTCGCGGTGCTTCCAGGCGACCGGCAGCAGCACCAGCGCCGCGCCGGCCACCCGCAGCCAGACGGTGTGGGTGGGGGAGAGCCCGGCTTCGATCAGCGGTTTCGCGGCCGTCCCGGACCCGCCGAAGGCGACCGCGGAGGCCAGTGCCAGCAGCAACCCCAGCTTGGCGGTGCGGCGGGTCGGGGTGGGGGAGGAGTGGTGGGGCGTCAGGGGGAGATCGGGCGCCGGGCGCGGGTCGAGCGACATGGCGGAGGGGTCCGAGCTGCTGTGCATCGGCGCATTGTGTCAGCTCGAACCCCTCCGTCGTAAGGCGCTATCCCGCTGATTGGTCCTGAGTGCCGAGCAGCCCGCCGCCGGTGCCGGTTCCCGCGGTGGGGGTCGGCGCCGGGGTGGTGGTGGCGCCCCCGGTGGGCGTGGCCGACGGGGTGCGGGTGGGCCGGGTCTGCCCGCCGTCACCGCCGTTCCCGTTGCCGTTCCCATTGCCGTTGCCCGCGCCGCCGGTGGGCCGCGAGCTCGGACGGCCGCCGTTGCCGGCGGTCGGGGACGGCGCGGAGGTCGCGCCGTCCGTCGCGGACGGGCTCTGGGTCGGCGCGGCGGGCTCGGTGGGCGTGGACGGCACGGTGGTGGCCGGTGTCCGGCTCGCACCGGAGAAGGAGCTGACCGGCTGACCGGCCAGCGCCGACTTCATGTAGGCCGTCCAGATCTGCGCCGGGAACCTGCCGCCCGCCGCGCTGCCCATGCCGCCGACGCCGTCCAGCGTGACCTGCTTGCCGGTGGCCGGATCCTGACCGAACAGGCCGACCACGGTGACCAGTTCGGGGGTGTAGCCGGCGAACCACACCGACTTGGAGTCGTCGGTGGTGCCGGTCTTGCCGGCCGCCGGGCGGTTCAGCGAGGCGGCCCGGTAGCCGGTGCCGCCCTGGTCGTCGATGACGCCGCGGAGGATCGAGGTGGTGGCGCGGGCGGCGTCCTTGGAGACCGCCTGGGTGGCCTTGTGCTCGGGCAGCGCGACCTGCTCGCCGCCGGACTCCAGCGACTTCACCAGCCACGGGGTGATCTGCCGGCCGTCGTTGTCCAGCGCGGCGTACACGCCGGCGAGTTCCAGCACGCTCGGCGAGGCCGAGCCCAGCGGGATCGACGGGACGGCCTTCAGGCCCGGGGTGTCGGCGGGCAGGCCGAGCGCGACCGCGGTGGAGCGGACCTTCTCCAGCCCGGTGTCCTGGGCGAGCTGCGCGAACACCGAGTTCACCGACCAGTCGGTGGCCTGCTGGAGGCTTATCTGACCGTACGAGCGCTCGCCCTCGTTCGGCGGCGCGTAGGGGACGCCCTTGGCGCCGCGCACGGCCCGCCGGTTGGTGCCGTCGTAGACGGTGTCGGCGCTGATCCGGTCGCCGTACTGGGTGCGGGCCCCGGAGTCCAGGGCGGCGGCCAGCGCGATCGCCTTGAAGGTGGAGCCGGCCTGGTAGTCGGTGCGGGTGGCGTTGTCGATCCAGTGCTTGGTGGCGTCGGCGCCGCCGTACAGCGCCAGCACCTGGCCGGTCTTCGGGTCGACCGACACCGCGCCGGCCTGCGCGGCCGCGTCCACCTTGCGGGCGTCCGGCTTCAGGTTGTCGGTCAGCTGGGTCTGCACCGCGTCCTGGAGCTGCTGCTGCTTCTTGGAGTCCACGGTCAGCGTGATGGTGTAGCCGCCCTGGGCGAGCTGGGCGTCGCTGACGATGTGGTTGTCGGTCAGGTACGAGGTGGCGGCGGCCACCAGGTAGCCGGCCTGCCCGGACAGGCCCGGCGCGGACTTCGGCGACTGCACCTCGGGGAAGGCCAGCTGCTTGCGCTCGTCGGCGCCCAGCCACTTCTCCGCCACCATGCCGTCGAGCACGTAGTTCCAGCGCGCCACCGCCTTCTCCTTGCCGGCCTCGGTCGCCGAGGACACGTCGAACGCGCTGGGCGCGTTCAGCAGGGTCGCCAGGTACGCGCCCTGGGCGGCGTTCAACTGGCTGGCGTCGATCCCGAAGTAGGCCTGCGAGGCGGCCTGGATGCCGTACGCGCCGCGCCCGTAGTACGAGGTGTTCAGGTAGGAGGAGAGGATCTCGTCCTTGCTCTGGGTGGCGTCCACCTTGAACGCGATGAAGACTTCCTTGACCTTGCGGCTGACGGTCTGCTTCTGGTTCAGGTACGCGTTCTTCACGTACTGCTGGGTGATCGTCGAGCCGCCCTGGGTGGCGCCGCCGGAGGCGGTGTTGAAGGCGGCGCGGGCCATGCCCTTGAAGTTGACCGCGCCCTCCGAGTAGAAGTTGCGGTCCTCGGCGGCCAGCGCGGCGTGCTGCGCGTCCGCGGAGACCTTGTCCAGGGGGACGTTCTGCCGGTTGGTCTGCCCGGTACGGGCCAGCAGCGACCCGTCGGAGTACAGCCAGGTGTTGGACTGGGCGGTGGCCGCGGCGTGCGCGTCCGGCACCTTGACCAGGGCGACGCCCAGCGCGAACAGGCCGACCCCGAGCAGCATCGAGGCGGCCAGGCCGACCAGTGCGGTCCGCCAGGTGGGTATCAGTCGGCGCCAGCCGGTTCGTTTCGTGCGTTCACGGGGCTTTCGAGGCAACGGAGACCTTCCCGCAGGCCCCGGACGGGCTGCTCGCTCGGGCGATGGCATGAACCTCGCCAGCTTGATCGATCGACTTGTCAGATGTTAGGGACCTATGTCCTATTTCTCCTAAGACGATCTTTAAATCCCTCTTAGTTGCGTGTCCTTCGTCTCACACACAACGAGTGGGCCCCGGGCGGGGACATGGTCGGCCCGATCGCACGATCGAGTCGCGCCGCGGCGGGCCGAACGGAAAAACGCCGAAGGCCCCTCGCTCTCGCGAGGGGCCTTCGGCTGTCTGTGCGCCGCCAGGGACTCGAACCCCGGACCCGCTGATTAAGAGTCAGCTGCTCTAACCAACTGAGCTAGCGGCGCTTGCTGACGAAGAGAACAGTACACGCTTCCCGACCTGCGGTGAAACCGGGCTCCCCGCGGCCGCCAGGGCCCCGGGAACGCCGAAGGCCCCTCACTTTCGCGAGGGGCCTTCGGCTGTCTGTGCGCCGCCAGGGACTCGAACCCCGGACCCGCTGATTAAGAGTCAGCTGCTCTAACCAACTGAGCTAGCGGCGCCTGCTGACCTGGAGAACATTACACGCCCGGCGCCGTTCCACCGAATCGTGACGCCGCCGCCACGCAGTGTCGCCCACGGCTCAGCGCGGTGGTGGGAGCCGGGCCAGGAACACCTCGAACGCGGTCGACTTCACCGAGTTCGCCCCGTCGAAGGGATAGTTCATCTCCTTGATCGCGATCAGCGACAGCCCGATCAGACCGGCCAGCGACAGCACCATCATCAGGTGCACCCAGGTGTTGGACAGGCCGAACAGGAAGGTGAAGGCGATGGTGACGACCGCGCCGGCGATCAGCGCCGCCCACAGCAGCGGCGGTACGCAGTCCGCGATCAGGTTCAGCCGGGCGCGGCGCTTGCTGGCCAGGCCGTCCACGTGCTGCACCAGGTTCTGGTAGATCGTCGACTCGCGGTTGTCGTTGGGCTGGAAGGCCAGCGCGGTGTCGCGGACCTGGTACATCAACGCGGTCGCCGCCGGGTCGCTGTGGTGCCCGGTCATCTGCTGCCACTCGGTGTTCACCACCGCGTGCGCGTAGCTGAGCGTCAGCCCCTCCAGCTGGGCGCCCTCCGGCAGCGGCATCTGCCGGGACATCCAGTAGACCCCGGCGAGCTCGTCCGCCTCCTCGAAGGTCGTCGCCCGCGCGGTCGAGGTGTTCTCCCACACCACGATCACCACGAAGGCCACCAGCACCGCGTAGAACGCGCCGACCGCGGCGAAGATGAAGCCCGCCACGTCGTTGCAGTTCACCCGGGCCGGGACGGAGGCGTAGCGCTGCACCAGGAGCATGCAGGCCGCCGTGCCCACCAGCATGCCGACCAGGATCGCGCCATCGACCCAGTTCACGACGACCCCCGCTGACCTCGGTGGACACCTGTGCGGACACCGCCATCAGGCCGCGGAGGAGCCGGGCCCGGCGAACGGGGATGGTTCGACCGGCCGTCAGTCGCCGCCGGACAGCGCGGTGATCGCGAGGAGTGCCGGCGGGCGGAAACAGGGACGCAGCGGCATGTCCGCCCCCAGAGTCCGCGCCTTCCTCCTTGACCTTCCGCGTTGCCCGTGAAGCGGCCGTCCGCCCGTCCATCCGCAGAGGAATCTATCGGGCCAAACGGGGCGGACGGGACAAGCTGCGCATCACACGCCCCGGACGGCCCCAGCTGTCACCCGGATCGAGCACTGCGGCGTCAACTCTGCCTGACGGACGGCCGAACCGGACGAACCGGGCCAATCGGTGGTTCGGGGACGGTCCGTGCGGCCTCGCGCCCCGGATGCAAGGATCGTGGGGAGAGCAACTCCCCGGCCGCGCGCGCTCCCAGCCGCGCGGCCCCGCCGTGAAAGCAGGCCGATGACCGCCGCCCCCGACCGCTACCGTCCGGTCCGCCGGATGCTGGCCCGCGACCGGGGCGAGTCCCATCGCGTCTCCACCCCGCTGGAACTGTTCTTCGACCTGTGCTTCGTGGTGGCCATCGCCCAGGCCGGCCACGAACTCGCCCACGCGCTGGCCGCCGGACACCTCTCGGCCGCCCTGCCGGGATACCTGATGTCCTTCTTCGCCATCTGGTGGGCGTGGATGAACTTCACCTGGTTCGCCTCCGCGTACGACGTGGACGACGTCCCCTACCGGCTCACCACGCTCGTCCAGATCACCGGCGTGCTGGTGCTCGCAGCGGGCGTGCCACGCCTCTTCGGGGACCAGAACCTCGACCTCGTGGTGGTCGGCTACCTGCTGATGCGCCTCGCCATGGTCACCCAGTGGCTGCGCGCCGCCCGGAGCGAGAGCGGGCCCGCCCGGACGGCCGCGCGGCGCTACGCCCTCGGCATCACGGTCGTCCAGGCGTTCTGGGTGGTGCTGCTGTTCGTCCCGGACGCGGCCCGCCCGGTGCTGTTCGCGGTCGGTGTGATCGCCGAACTCGCCGTCCCCGTCTGGGCCGAGACCCACAACCGGACCCCGTGGCACCGGCACCACATCGCCGAGCGGTACGGCCTGTTCACCATCATCGTGCTCGGTGAGACGGTCGCCGCCGCCACCGTCGCCATCCAGACCGCGCTGGACGAGCACAAGGCCGTCGCCGAACTGCTGCCGATCGCCGGCGGCGGACTGCTGATCTGCTTCGGCGCCTGGTGGATCTACTTCGCCGACGACGCCCACCCCTACCTGAACTCCGCCCGCCAGGCGCTGCCCTGGGGCTACGGCCACTACGTCGTCTTCGCCTCCGCGGCCGCCGTCGGCGCCGGACTGGTGGTCGCCGTCCAGCACGCCGTCGGCGCCACCCAGCTGACCGACCGCGCCGCGGCCGCCGCCGTCACCGTCCCGACCGCGCTGTTCCTGTTCACCGTCTGGGCCCTGCACGTGCGCCACCACAAGCGCGGCGCCGCCCAGCCGATCCTGCCGCTCGCCGCGCTGTCGGTGCTGGCTGCGACGCTGGCCGGGGACGCCGCCGTGCCCATCGCCGGCCTCCTGGTGGCGTTCGCCGTCGCCATCGGCATCGCCCTGACCACGCAGACCGTGAAACGGAGCTGACGAAACCGTGCGCCTGGAAGACCTCCCCTACGCCCACCTGCTGCAACGCCACACCGGGCCGCTGCGGGCCGACACCCGCTACGACACCGTCCACTTCGACGACCTCGACCTGACCGGGCAGCTCGGCGGCGCGCACTTCCTGGAATGCGCGTTCACCGGCATCCGCGCGGAGAACGCGAAGCTGCGCCGGGCCGGCTTCAACGAGGCGTGGCTGCACGGCGGGCGACTGGTCGGGGTCGACCTCGCCGAGAGCGAGTGGCAGGACACCGAGATCGACTCCACCGTGCTGGCCGGCATCTCCGCGTACAGCTCCGCGATCCGCCGCACCGTCTTCCGGCAGTGCAAGCTCGAAGCGGTCAACCTGCGCGGGGCGACACTGCGCGACGTGGTCTTCGAGGACTGCCTCCTGCGCGACGTCGACCTCGCCGACGCGAAGCTCACCGACGTGACGTTCCCCGGCTCCACCCTGAACGACGTCCGCCTGCGCGGCGCGACCCTCAAGGGCGTGGACCTCCGCCGAGCCGCCACCCTCGACCTGCCGGACGGCCACCAGGGTCTGCGCGGAGCGATCATCTCGACGCACCAACTACTGGACCTCGCACCGCAGTTCGCGCAGGCATTGGGGATCACCGTCAAGGAGTAGAGGGGGTGGGTCCGCTTCGCGGTGAGGTTCCGCCCGGGCCGGGGTGTCGTCAACGGCCGTTTGGGTACCCGGCGTTCATCTGGTGAACAGTCCAACAATCCTTCGGGGAAAGTCATGGCCATGTCGCCCCGGCTGCGTGAGGATGCTCGGCGTTCGGCACGAGGTGTCTGAACAACATCATCAGCAGCAGCCGAAGGGACGGGCGGGTCAAAGTGGCAGAGCTGAGTCGTAGGAAGTTCATCGCACTGTCGGCGAGTGCGGCGGCCGGTGCGGCGGTCGCCGGGTCGGGCGTGGCGGGCGGGACGGTCCCGGCGGTCGCGGCGCCGGCGGGGACCACGGGAACCATCACGGACGCCAAGCACATCGTCGTCCTGATGCAGGAGAACCGGAGTTTCGATCACTACTTCGGGATGCTCAAGGGCGTGCGCGGCTTCGCGGACCGCTCGGCGATCCAGATATCCGGCGGCTACAGCGTCTTCAACCAGCCGAACCTGCTGGGCCGTCAGTACCCGTGGCAGTTCAGCGCCACCAAGCCGGCCGGCGGTGCGGACCCGGAGCGACTGGCGCAGTGCAACGGGGACCTGAGCCACGCCTGGTCCGATCAGCACAAGGCGTGGAACGGCGGCAAGTTGGACTCCTGGGTGGCGGCCAAGGGCAACGTCCGCACGATGGGCTACCTGACCAGGGCGGACATCCCGTTCCACTACGCGCTGGCCGACAACTGGACGGTCTGCGACGCCTACCACTGCTCGGTGCTGAGCGCGACGGGCCCGAACCGCACCTACCACTGGTCCGGCCAGATCGACCCGTCCGGCACGGCGGGCGGCCCGGCGTACGACGGCGGCGACGAGTCGGGGCTGCGCTGGCAGACGTACGCGGAGGCGCTGGAGAACGCGGGGGTGAGCTGGAAGGTCTACCAGAACGCGTCGGACAACTACGGCGACAACGCGCTGGCGTACTTCACCCAGTTCTCCTCGGCCCCGGCGGGCAGCGCCCTCGCGGTGAAGGGCATGGGCTCCGTCCCGAAGGTCACCAACCGGACGCCGGACGACATCGTGGCGGCGATCAAGGCGGACGTGCTGGCGGGCACCCTGCCGCAGGTGTCGTGGATCGTGCCGGACCAGGCGTCCTCGGAGCACCCGTACGCCACGCCGGCCGACGGCGCGCACTTCGTGCACAACGTGATGGACGCCCTGAACGCCGACCCGAACGTCTTCAACTCCTCGATCCTGTTCGTCAATTACGACGAGAACGACGGCTTCTTCGACCACGTCCCGCCGCCGGCCGCACCCGCCGGCACCGCCGGGGAGTTCTACAGCGGCACCAACATCGGTCTGGGCTTCCGCGTCCCGATGCTCGCCGTCTCCCCGTGGAGCCGCGGCGGCTGGGTGTCCTCGGAGACCTTCGACCACACCTCGGTGCTGCGCTTCCTGGAGAAGTGGACGGCCGCCCAGGGCCGGCCCGCGACGTGCGTGAACATCTCGGACTGGCGTCGCCGGGTGTGCGGCGACCTGACCGGACTGTTCGACTTCGCGAACCCGGTGTACGGGATGCCCGCGCTGCCCGACACCTCGGGGACCATCGGTCTGGCCGCCTGCGGCCCGCTGCCGAACCCGGCGCCCGTCAACAACCAGCTGCCCGCGCAGGAGGCCGGCACCCGTCCGGCCCGGGCGCTGCCGTACCAGCCGGTGGCGAACCTGGACCACCTGGAGTTCGGCTCCGGCGGGGTGATGAAGGTCTGGATCGCGATGTCCAACGCGGGCAGCGCCACCAGCCACTTCGCGGCGTACGCCAACGCCTACCGCTCCGGCGGCCCCTGGCAGTACACCGTCGACCCGGGCGCGGCGACCAGCGACTTCTTCAACTGCGGCACCGGCTACGGCGCGGGCAAGTACGACCTGACGGTGGTCGGCCCGAACCGCTTCCTGCGCCGCTTCACCGGCGACGCCACCGCCGCCGGCAAGAACGCGGCCGTCACCGCGACCTACGCGCCCGCCCCCGACACCGGCAAGCTCGCCCTCTGGTTCAAGCTCGCCAACACCGGCACCGCCCCCGTGACGTTCACCGTCACCTCCACCAACTACCGCACCGACGGCCCCTGGACCTACCAGGTCGCCGCCGGGGCCAGTACCAGTGACTGGTTCAACGCGGCGGCCTACACCAACGGTTGGTACGACTTCACGGTGACGGTCAGCGGCGACCCGAGCTGGTCCCAGCGCTTCACCGGCCACCTGGAGACCGGCGTCGCCTCGATCTCCGGCTGACGCGGCGTCACACCGCACGCAGGCCGTGCGCGGCGAAGACGTCGCGCGCGGCCTGCACCTGTTCCGCGGTCGGGGTGGGCGTGTCGGCGAGGGTGAACTCCCGGCCCAGCGCGGCCCACTTGGACTGGCCGAGCTTGTGGAACGGAAGGACGTCGACCCGGGAGACGTTGCCGAGGGAGGCGGCGAAGGCGGCGACGCCCGCGATGTTCTCGGGCGGGTCGGTGAGGCCGGGGACCAGGACGAAGCGCAGGTGGACCTCCTTGCCGAGGTCGGCGAGCCGGCGGGCGAAGTCGAGGGTGGGTTCGAGCCGGTGGCCGGTCAGGCGGCGGTAGAGGGCGCGGTCCCAGGACTTGATGTCGAGCAGGACGAGGTCGGTGTCGGCGAGCAGGGCGTCGTCCGCCCGGGCGCCGAGGAAGCCCGAGGTGTCGAGGGCGGTGTGCAGGCCCAGCCCGTGCTTGAAGCGGTGGAGCAGCTCGCCGGTGAAGGCCGGCTGGAGCAGGGGTTCGCCGCCGGAGAGGGTGGCGCCGCCGCTGCCGGAGGCGTGGATGAAGGCGGTGTACTTGGCGGCCTCGGCGACCACCTCGTCGGCCGTGGTCCGGTGGCCGCTCGCCATCCGCATGGTGTCGGGGTTGTGGCAGTACAGGCAGTTCAGCGGGCACCCGGCGAGGAAGACCACGAACCGGGTGCCGGGGCCGTCCACGCCGGTCGACAGGTCCCAGGAGTGCACCGAGCCGCTTGCCTTCAGAACGGTGGTGAGCATGCCGGTGCCTCCTGGGATCCGTCGACGGGGCTCAGAGCGAGCCGTGGAAGGTGCGGTTGACGACATCCAGCTGCTGTTCCCTGGTCAGCCGGACGAAGTTGACCGCGTAGCCGCTGACCCGGATGGTCAGCTGCGGGTACTCCTCGGGGTGCTCCATGGCGTCCAGCAGGGTGTCCCGGTTCAGCACATTGACGTTCATGTGGAACCCGCCGACGGCCGTGTACCCGTCGAGCACGCCCGCCAGGTTGCGCACCCGCTCCTCGCGGGTGCGGCCGAGCGCGTCGGGCGTGACGGTGTTGGTCAGCGAGATGCCGTCCTCGGCGGCGTCGTAGGGGAGTTTCGCCACCGACATGGAGCTGGCCACGTAGCCGTGGGTGTCGCGGCCGTTCATCGGATTGGCGCCCGGGGAGAACGGTTCGCCGGCCCGGCGGCCGTCGGGGGTGGAGCCGGTCTTCTTGCCGTAGACCACGTTCGAGGTGATGGTCAGCACCGACTGGGTGTGCTCGGCGCCCCGGTAGGTGGGGTGCTTGCGGATCTTGCGCATGAACTCCTCGACCAGCCGCACCGCGAGCCCGTCCGCCCGGTCGTCGTTGTTGCCGTACGCCGGGTACTCGCCCTCCACGGTGTAGTCGACCGCGAGCCCGGACGCGTCGCGCACCGGCCGCACCGTGGCGTACCGGATCGCCGACAGCGAGTCCGCCGCCACCGCGAGCCCGGCGATGCCGCAGGCCATGGTGCGCCGCACGGCGCGGTCGTGCAGGGCCATCTCCAGGCGCTCGTACGCGTACTTGTCGTGCATGTAGTGGATGACGTTCAGCGCGTGCACGTACGTCTCGGCCAGCCACTCCAGCTGCCGGTCGAAGCGCTCCACCACCTCGTCGTAGTCCAGGACCTCGGCCTCGATCGGGCCGGTCTCGGGCCCGACCTGCTCGCCGGTGATCTCGTCCCGCCCGCCGTTGATCGCGTAGAGCAGCGTCTTGGCGAGGTTGACCCGGGCGCCGAAGAACTGCATCTGCTTGCCGACCTCCATCGCGGAGACGCAGCAGGCGATCGCGGTGTCGTCGCCGAAGCGCGGGCGCATCAGCTCGTCCGACTCGTACTGCACGCTGGAGGTGTCGATGGACACCTGCGCGCAGAACTCCTTGAAGCCCTGCGGGAGTTTCGGCGACCAGAACACCGTCATGTTGGGCTCGGGGGCCGGGCCCAGGTTGTACAGGGTCTGCAGGTAGCGGAACGAGGTGCGGGTGACCAGCGGGCGGCCGTCGGCGCCGATGCCGCCGATCGACTCGGTGACCCAGGTCGGGTCGCCGGAGAACAGCTCGTCGTACTCGGGGGTGCGCAGGAAGCGGACGATCCGCAGCTTGACGATGAAGTCGTCGATCAGCTCCTGCGCCCGGCTCTCCGTCAGCCGGCCCTCGGCCAGGTCGCGTTCCAGGTAGACGTCCAGGAAGGTCGAGGTGCGGCCGAGCGACATGGCCGCGCCGTTCTGCTCCTTCACGGCCGCCAGGTAGGCGAAGTACAGCCACTGGATCGCCTGTTGGGCGGTGGCGGCCGGCCCGGAGATGTCCTGGCCGTAGCTCGCGGCCATCGCCTTGAGCTCCTCCAGCGCGCGGATCTGCTCGGCCAGTTCCTCGCGCTCCCGGATGGTGTCCTCCAGCGCGCGCGGGTCGCGCGGCGCGGCGTCCAGGCCGGTCTTCTCCTCGCGCTTGGCGGCGATCAGCCGGTCCACGCCGTACAGCGCCACCCGCCGGTAGTCGCCGATGATCCGGCCCCGCCCGTACGCGTCCGGCAGGCCGGTGACGATGCCGGCCTTGCGGGCGGCCCGGATCTCGGGCGTGTAGGCGTCGAACACGCCCGCGTTGTGGGTCTTGCGGTGGACGGTGAAGACCTTCTCCCACTGCGGGTCCACCGGGTAGCCGTACGTCTCCAGCGCGCCCGCGACCATCCGCCAGCCGCCGTTCGGCATGATCGCCCGCTTCAGCGGGGCGTCGGTCTGCAGGCCGACGATCAGCTCGTTGTCCCGGTCGATGTACCCGGGGGCGTGCGCGGTGATGGTGGACGGCGTGTCCCAGGAGACGTCCAGGACGCCCTTGGCCCGCTCCTCGGGGAACAGGTCGGTGATCCGCCGCCAGATCGCCGCGGTCCGCGCGGTCGGCCCGGCCAGGAAGGCGGCGTCGCCCTCGTACGGGGTGTAGTTCTGCTGGATGAAGTCGCGGACGTCGACGGCGTCCCGCCACAGGCCGCCCTTGAAGCCGTCCCACGCACCGCTGTGGATGCGCTCCGCGTGCTGCGTGCTCATTGCCTCGCTCCCGCCTCTCGCCTACGCGCACTATTGTGAAACGATTCACGAACTCACATGGGATCGAAAAGTCCTGATCAGCGGGGACCTTGGTCCCCGGATCGCCTCCCGAGTCCGAGATGGGGCCTCACACCGCCCGGTCGTCGCCGTAGTACGCCAGGGTCATCAGCCGCCGCATGTCCCGCAGCATCGGCAGCCGCGGATTGGCCGGCGCGCACTGGTCCTCGTACGCGTTCATCGCCTGCCGGTCCAGCCCCGCCAGGAACGCCGCCTCGTCCACCCCGGCCTCCTTGAACGAGCGCGGAATGCCGACCCGCTCGCGCAGCTCCTCGACCGCGAGCGCCAGCGACTCCACGCCCTGCTCGGGGGTGTCGGCGGGCAGGCCCAGCATCCGGGCGATCTGCCGGTACCGCTCCGGGGCCACGTAGCTGCGGTACTTCGGCCAGCCGGTCACCTTGGCCGGCGCCGAGCCGTTCCAGCGGATCACGTGCGGCAGCAGCAGTGCGTTGGTCCGCCCGTGCGCCACGTGGAAGGTCGCGCCCAGGGTGTGCGCCATCGCGTGCACCGCGCCCAGGAACGCCGAGCCGAACGCCATGCCCGCGATCGTCCCGGCGTTGTGCATCCGCTCCCGCGCCACCGGGTCGTTCGGGCCGTCGTGGACCGCCGCCGCCAGGTTCTCGAAGACCAGCCGGATGCCCTGCAGCGCCAGGCCGTCGGTGAAGTCGTTGGCGTACACCGACACGTACGCCTCGATGCAGTGCGTCAGTGCGTCGAACCCGGAGTCGGCCGTCACCGCCGCCGGCAGGTCGGTCGTCAGCGCCGGGTCCACGATCGCCACCGTCGGGGTGAGCGCGTAGTCCGCCAGCGGGTACTTCTGACCGGTCTCCGGGTCGGTGATCACCGCGAACGGAGTGACCTCGCTGCCGGTGCCCGAGGTGGTCGGGACGCACACCAGCTTCGCCTTCTCGCCCAGGTCGGGGAAGGTGAAGGCGCGCTTGCGGATGTCGAAGAACTTCTCCTTCAGGTCCGCGAACTCCACCTCCGGGTGCTCGTACATCAGCCACATCACCTTGGCCGCGTCCATCGGCGAGCCGCCGCCCAGCGCCACGATGGTGTCCGGCCGGAAGTCGCGCATCAGCTCCGCGCCCCGCTCCACCGTCGCGATACTCGGGTTCGGCTCCACGAAGTCCACCACCCGCACCTCCACCGGCTCCGGGCGCCGCCGCAGCACCTCCCGGACCCGCTCCAGGTGGCCGATCTCCACCATCGTCCGGTCGGTGACCACCACCACCCGGTGCGCGCCGCGCATGTCCGCCAGGTAGCCGAGCGAGTTGCGCTCGAAGAAGATCTTCGGCGGGACCTTGAACCACTGCATGTTGGTGTTGCGCCGCCCGATCCGCTTGACGTTGATCAGGTGCAGGGCCGAGACGTTCCCCGACACCGAGGTGTGCCCCCAGGAGCCGCAGCCCAGCGTCAGCGAGGGCAGGAACGCGTTGTACACGTCGCCGATGCCGCCCTGCGAACTCGGCGCGTTCCAGATGATCCGGCACGCCTGCACCCCGGCGCCGAACTCCTCGGCGAACGCCGCGTCCTCGGTGTGCACCGCCGCCGAGTGCCCCAGACCGTTGAACTCCACCATCCGCGCGGCGAGTTGGACGCCCTGCGCACGCGTCCGGGCGCGCAGCACCGCCAGCACCGGGCAGAGCTTCTCCCGGGTCAGCGGCTCCTGTGCGCCCACCCCGGCGACCTCCGCCAGGATCACCGAGGTGTCCTCCGGCACCTCGAAGCCCGCCCCCTGCGCGACCGCCTGCGCCGACTGCCCGACCACCGCCGGGTTCAACTTCCCCTCTCCGTCGAACAGATGGCGCTCCAGCAGGGCCTTCTCCGCCGGGCCCGCCAGGTGCGCCTTCAGCGTCCGGAACTCCGCCAACGCCGGCTCGTACACCTCCTCGTCCAGGATCACCGCCTGCTCGGAGGCGCAGATCATCCCGTTGTCGAAGGACTTCGACAGCACGATGTCGTTCACCGCGCGCTTCAGGTCCGCGCTCCGCTCCACGTACGCCGGGACGTTCCCCGCGCCCACGCCCAGCGCCGGCTTCCCGCACGAATAGGCCGCCCGCACCATCGAGTTGCCGCCGGTGGCGAGGATCGTCGCCACCCCTTCGTGCCGCATCAGCGCGTCCGTCGCCGCCATCGACGGACGGTCGACCCACTGCACGCAGTGCGCCGGGGCGCCCGCCGCGATCGCCGCGTCCCGGACGATCCGGGCCGCCTCCGCCGAACAGCGCTGCGCCGAAGGATGGAAGGCGAACACGATCGGGTTGCGGGTCTTCAGCGCGATCAGCGCCTTGAACACCGTGGTGGACGTCGGATTGGTCACCGGGGTGAGGGCGGCGACCACGCCCACCGGCTCGGCGATCTCCACGATCCCGTCGAGGTCGTCCCGGGCGATCACCCCGACCGTCCGCATCCCGGCCATCGAGTGGGTGACGTGCTCGCAGGCGAAGACGTTCTTCACCGCCTTGTCCTCGAACACCCCGCGCCCGGTCTCCTCCACGGCCAGCACCGCCAGCCGGGTGTGCGCGGCCAGCGCGGCCAGCGAGGCCTTCTTGACGATCCGGTCCACCCGTTCCTGGGTGAGACCCGCGTACTCCTGGAGGGCCTTGTGCCCGTTGCGGACCAGGGCGTCGACGTGCTCGGTGATCTCAGTGTGCTCGGCGTGCTCGGCGTGCTCGGTGGTCTCGGCGTTCACGGTGGGGGAGTTCTGACCGGACATGGCGCGGCTCACCTCTCGGGGTGCGGCTGCGGGGCGCCCCGGCGGCACTGCCGGGACCGGTTGACCCCCTCAGCGTCGGGCGGCGGACCCTGTCGCGGCTACGGCCGATGGGCGCGATCCACCCGGGACCATCGGCCTTCTCCGTTGCGCCGTACGGGAGTTCGGGCCGCCCCCGGCGCGGCGCCGGTGTCCGCCGGGCGGGTGAGCCGCAGGTCGCCGGGGTGCGACGCCCGGAGGCCGGTGCGAGGGTGGGCGGAGCCCGCACGGGTACGTGTGACCGATCCCGGGCGGCGTACCGTGACAGGAGAGGCACCGAAGCAGGGGGGACGCCCACCCGAGGAGGAGACATGGGCATCTTCGACAGGTTCCGCCATCAGCCCGCCCAGCCCGCTGCCCCGGCCGAGGACTCCGCCGAGCGGGCCGCTCTCGCCCACGACGAGGCCGCCGACGCCTTCGGCGACACCGTGGAACGCACCCGCGACGAGGCGGAGCGCCGCGTCCAGCAGGAACGCGAGGACCGCGAGGCCGCCGAGAACATGACGGCCGAGGGCGATCCCTGGGGCTGAGACCGACCCGTGAACGCCGGTGCCGAACGGCGCCGGCGTCCGGCTGTCCGGGGCCGATCGTTCGGGTGAGGATCCTGTGACAGTTCAGTGACAGGAGGCATACGCCCCAAGGACGTTGAGCGGGCTAGATTGTTCTTGCGCGACGGACCGGGCCAAGGGGAAGAGGCCTGGCAGGAGCGCCTCTCCTGCAGCTCAGCCAGATTCGATCCCTTGGGGGGACCACCATGACCGCTCGTCGGTTCGCACCGTCCGTCGCTTCCGTGAAGAAGGCCACCGCGGTCGCCGCGATCATGCTCGCCGCCACCACTGTGGCCGGCGGCACCGCCTGGGCGGACGACGACAAGCCGGTGGTGCCGTGCGCGAACGGCTCGGTCCACCTGCCGGGCGAGAACGCGGTCGAGAACGCTCCCGCCCACAACGGGCACGTCGAGCTGACGACCAGCTCCAACATGACCCCGGCCCTCGACGGCGACACGGCGGTCTACCGGGTGTGGCTCTGGGCGAAGAACAACACCGGGGCCGCGTACCAGCACGTCACCGTGGTGCCGGTGATCTTCACCCAGCTCGGCGTGATGAACACCAGCAACACCAAGGTGAACTGGGTGAAGGACAGCGGCACGGTCGAGCTGCCCACCCGGATGGGCTGCGACCCGTCGATCTGGGGCGCCTCCGGCGCGCTGGACACGCCGCTGGCGGACGGCGAGACGGTCCGCTTCGAGCTGACGATCACCGCGCCGAAGTCGGTCGCGTCGCAGATCACCGGGGGCACGGTGCTCGCCCGCGGCGCGGCGGACGGCGACCGCAGCCTGGAGAGCAACCACCAGCCCATGCCGCGGGTGGACTCGAACACCGGGCCGGTCTCGCCGTCCCCGTCGGCCTCCGCGTCCTCCTCCTCGTCGGCCTCGCCGTCCTCCTGGACGTCGCCGTCCCCGTCGGCCTCCGCATCGTCGTGGACGTCGCCCTCCCCGTCGGCCTCCGCGTCCTCCTGGACGTCGCCGTCCCCGTCGGCCTCCGCGTCGTCGTGGACGTCGCCCTCCCCGTGGGTGTCGCCCTCCTCGGGCACCGGCACCAAGGTGCTGTCCGCGTCGGTTCCCACCAACGTGAACACCGAGCAGGTCGCCGCCGCCGGCAACAGCAGCGACAAGTCCGCGCCGCTGGCCGCCGGGGCCCTCGCCCTCACCGCCGCGGGCGGCGTGTTCTTCCTCAACACCCGCCGTCGTTCCCGCGGCACCAAGTAACAGCGTCCTTCCCCCGTGTGGCCGGCCCCTTCCGGGGGCCGGCCATCCGGCGTTCTGGGCCCCGCCCCGCCCTCAGGGCTCCCGCGGTGGCAGCGGCGGGCGGCGCAGGTCGGGCCGGGCGGCGGTCGGCGGCGGGGGTGCGGCGGCGGGGGTGGTGGTGAGGAGGTCGAGGGCGAGGGTGACGGCGGCGGCGAGGTCGGTGTGCTCGCCGCGGGCCCAGTCGCGCGGGGTGCGGACGACCTCGATGTCGGGGGCGACGCCGTGGTTCTCGATGGAGAAGCCGATGCCGCCGGTGAACCAGGAGGCGTTCTTCGGGACGGAGATCTGGGTGCCGTCTCCGAGCGCGTGCCGGCCGGTCATGCCGACCACGCCGCCCCAGGTGCGGGTGCCGACCACCGGGCCGAGGTCGAGGGCCTTGATGGCGGCGATGATGACGTCGCCGTCGGAGCTGGTGGCGTGGTCGGCGAGCGCGACCACGGGGCCGCGCGGCGCGTCCCGGGGCCAGCGGACGGGCTGCCGGCCGCGGGTGAAGTCCCAGGCGAGGACGCGGCGGCGGAGCTTCTCCAGGACCAGCTCGGAGACGTTCCCGCCGGCGTTCCCGCGGACGTCCAACACCAGCGCGGGGTGGGCGAGTTCGGAGCGCAGATCGCGGTTGAACTGGGCCCAGCCGGAGCCGCCGAGGTCCGGGATGTGCAGGTAGCCGCACACGCCGTTGCTGAACTCCCGCACCAGGTGGCGGCGTTTGGCCACCCAGTCCTGGTAGCGGATGGGCCGCTCGTCGGTGAGCGGGGTGACGGCGATCCGGCGCAGCCGCTCGCCGTGGCGGACCGTCAGCTCCACCGTGGTGCCGCCGGTGCCGGCCAGCAGCGGCGCGGGGCCGCGCACCGGGTCGGGCGGACGGCCGTCCACGGCGACCAGCTCGTCGCCGTCCTGCACGCCGTAACCGGCGAGCGGCGCACGGGCCTTGGGGTCGGAGGACTCGCCGGGCAGGATCCGGTCGACCAGCCAGCGGCCGTCCGGGTCGCGGTGCGCGTTGGCGCCGAGCAGGCCGAGCGGCAGCTGGGCGATCGCCGGGCCCTCGCCGCGCCGGGAGGGAGTGACGTAGGCGTGCGAGGTGCCGAGTTCGCCGAGCAGTTCGCGCAGCAGGTCGGCGAAGTCGTCGGGGGAGGCCACCCGGTCCAGCAACGGGGCGTACTGGTCGGTGAGTTCGGGCCAGTCGAGGCCGCACATGCCGGCGTCCCAGAACTGGTCGGCGACGATCCGGGCGGCCTCGAAGTAGGACTGCCGCCACTCGGCGGCCGGGTGCACGGTGTGGGTGATCCGGCGCAGGTCGACGGCGAGCGGGGCGGTGGGCGCGGCCATCGGGTACAGCTTGAGCGCGCCGCCCGAGAACACCGAGACCGCGGAGCCGTCGGCGGACACCGCGAAGCCGTCCAGCTGCTCCACCAGCGTGCTGCGGCGGCCCCGGGCCAGGTCGAAGAACTCCAGCGCGGGGCGGCCGGAGGTGTCCTCCGGGTTGGCGAAGGTCTGGCCGAGCGCGCCGGAGATCGGCCAGCGCAGCCAGATCACCCCGCCGCGCACCGCCGCCGTCGCCGAGTACTTGGAGGCGATCACCGGGAACGGCACCAGGCGCTTGCTCAGCCCCTCCTCGTCCACCCGTACGGTGCCGTCGCCGGTGGCCTCCTCCGGGTCCAGGCCGACCGGCGGGCGGCCCTCGGCCGGGGAGGCGAACGGCGACGGGGTGTCGGCGGCCAGCGGCACCAGGTAGGGGCGGCAGCCGAGCGGGAACGACAGGTCGCCGGTGTGCACGTCGTGCACCGGGTCGAAGCCCCGCCAGGACAGGAACACCAGGAACCGGCCGTCCCGGGTGAACACCGGATGCTCGTCCTCGAACCGGCCGCCGGTGACGTCGACGGTGCGCTCCGGCCGGTCCACCCGGGCCAGCCGGACGGCGCGCAGCGAGCGGCCCGCGACCGGCTGGGACCAGGTCAGCCACTGCGAGTCCGGGGAGAACGACGGGCTGGAGACCGGTCCGAACCGGGACGCGGCGACCTCGGTGACGCCGCCCTCGGCGGTGTCCACCAGTAGCAGTCGGCCGTCCGAGCAGGCCACCGCCAGCAGACTGCCGTCGGGGGCGGCGGACAGCTCCTGGACCCGGCCGATCCGGCCCGCGGCGATCCGCCGGTGCGCGGCCCGCCCGTCCGCCGGGCCGTCCTTGCCGGGCAGCGGCGCCAGCTCGATCGCGTCCTCGCCCTCCGCGTCGGTGACCCAGGCGGCCTGCCCGCCCCAGCCGAGCACCAGCGGCAGCCGGCAGCGCACCCCCGGGGTGTCGGCCAGCACCCGGGCCGGGCCCTCCCGGTGGGTCAGCCAGTACAGCGAGCCGCGCACGTTGATCACCCCGGCCCGGCCGGTGGCGTCGCAGGCCAGGTCCTTGACGTTGTTCGCGGCGCTCACCTGGTACGGGCGACGGCCGGACCGGGCGCCGCCGAGCGGCACCTCCAGACGGTGCGGGGCGGGCGCGTCGAGGCCGTCCAGCAGCCACAGGTCGCCGGCGTGCTGGTAGACGATCCGGGTCCCGTCGGTGGCGGCCTCCCGCGCGTAGTACGTGGCGTGGTCGGTGTGCCGGCGCAGGTCGCTGCCGTCCGGGCGCACCGAGTACACGTTGCCGACGCCCTCGTGGTCGGACAGGAACGCCACCCTGGTCCCCGCGGGGGTCGCCACCGGCATCGGCGCGGCCAGGTGCCCCGGCAGGTCGGGCAGCAGCAGGTCGTGGTCCACCCACAGCCGGCCCTTCGCGCCGCCCCGGTACCGCTTCCAGGAGGCCGGCTCGTGCGGGGCGGCATCGGTCAGCAGCACCGTGTGCCCCTCGCCCATCTGGGCGTCCGCGACCGGCCCCCACGGCATCCGGCGGCCCGGTGAGCCGTCCGGCGGCAGCTCCCACGCCCAGGTGTAGTGGGCGAACGGCTCGTGGTACGAGCTGACCGCCAGCACGTCCCCGTTCGGCAGCCACCCCCGCACCCGGGTGTCCTGGCTGCCCCAGTACGTCAACCGGGTCGCCGGGCCGCCCGCCACCGGGGCGGTGAACACCTCCGGGGTCAGCGCGAACCAGCTCGTCCAGGCCAGCGAGGCGCCGTCCGGCGACAGCCTGGGGTGGCTCACCCTGGTCCGGTCGGCACTGGCCCGCCAGGCCCGTCCGACGCGGCCGTCCGCGGCGAGCGGCGCGACCCAGACGTCGTCCTCGGCGGTGAAGGCGAGCAGACCGTCGCGTACATGGGGGAAACGCAGGTATCCGGGCACCACTCCATGGTTCGACCCCGCGCCGGGGGCCGCAACGCGGGCGGGTCCGGGCGCGTTCCCCCGGGCTGAGTCACCGTCAGGGAACGCCGGTCGTGGGTCCATTGACAGGGGCGGGCCGAGCCGGTTCAGTGGTCTAGTCCAACTCCCAGGGCGCGTGCCGGTGCGGCGGCATGCCCCGGGCCGGGAACCCCACAGTCCGGCGGGCGGGAGACGGACGTCCCCCACACATCAGGCAGGAGCATCCCCACATGCGCACTTCCCGGAAGAAGCGGCTGCTCGCCGCCGGAACGGCCTGGGCGGTGGCGGCCGCAGGCGCCGTCGCCATCAGCTTCGGACTGGCCGGGTCGGCCTCGGCCGGCGAATTCCTGGTCAACGGCGGCCTGGAGTCCGGCGCCCTGGCCCCCTGGACCTGCAGCGGCGCCACCGGCAGCGTCGTCACCGGCCACGCGCACAGCGGCAGCTACGCACTCGCCGGCGCGGCCGGTTCCACCGACACCGCCCAGTGCACCCAGACCGTCGCGGTCGCCCCCAACACCACGTACACGCTCAGCGCGTACGTCAACGGCGCGTACGTCTACCTCGGCGTCAACGGCGGCAGCTCGACCTGGACGCCCGGCACCGGCGGCGCCTACCAGAAGCTGTCCGTCAGCTTCACCACCGCCGCCACCCAGACCTCCGCCACCGTCTTCACCCACGGCTGGTACGGGCAGGGCACCTACTACGCGGACGACATCTCGCTGGACGGGCCGGGCACACCGAGCTCCTCGCCCTCGGTGCCCAGCTCGCCGAGCCCGTCCGCCTCTGCCTCGGCTTCCGCCTCCGCCTCCGCGTCCGCCTCCGCCTCGGCCTCTGCTTCCGCTTCGGCCAGCGCCAGTCCGTCGGGCTCGGCGACCTCGCCGCCGCCGGCCGGGAGCCACGCGCTGGTCGGGTACCTGCACGCGAGCTTCGCCAACGGCGCCGGGTACCTGAAGATGTCGGACGTGCCCGACAGCTGGGACATCATCGACCTGGCCTTCGGCGAGCCGGACTCCATCACCTCCGGCAACATCCACTTCAACCGCTGCCCCGTCGCCCAGTGCCCGGGCGTCGAGTCCGACGCCGACTTCAAGGCGGCGATCGCCGCGAAGCAGGCCAAGGGCAAGAAGGTGCTGCTGTCGATCGGCGGCCAGAACGGCGAAGTGCAGCTCACCACCACCGCCGCACGCGACGCCTTCGTCTCCTCGGTCTCCTCGATCATCGACAAGTGGGGCCTCGACGGCCTCGACATCGACTTCGAAGGACACTCGCTGTCGCTCAACACCGGTGACAACGACTTCAAGAACCCGACCACGCCGGTGATCACCAACCTGATCTCGGCCGTGAAGACCCTGAAGGCCAAGTACGGCGCGAAGTTCCAGCTGACCATGGCACCGGAGACCTTCTTCGTCCAGCTCGGCTACCAGTACTACGGCTCGGGCCCCTGGGGCGGCCAGGACCCGCGCGCCGGAGCGTTCCTGCCGGTCATCCACGCGCTGCGCGACGACCTGACGCTGCTTCACGTCCAGGACTACAACTCGGGCTCGATCATGGGCCTCGACGGCCAGTACCACAACATGGGCGGCGCGGACTTCCACATCGCCATGACCGACATGCTCCTCGCCGGCTTCCCGGTGGCCGGCAACACCGCCAACATGTTCCCGCCCCTCAAGCCCTCCCAGGTCGCGATCGGCATGCCCGCCAACACCTACGCGGGCAACGGCTACGTCGCCCCGGCCGTGGTCAACCAGGCCCTGGACTGCCTCACCAAGGGCACCGGCTGCGGCTCCTACACCCCGCGCGCCGGCAAGCAGCCGAACCTCCGCGGGCTGATGACCTGGTCGATCAACTGGGACAACTACAACGGGAACGAGTTCTCGAAGAACTTCCACAGCTACTTCGGGTAGGGGATCACAGCTACCAGCGGGGCCGGTCACCGGACGGTGGCCGGCCCCGGCCGTGTGCGGGGGATTCGCCTGCGGCGGGCTGTGGGGGTGAGCGGTCAGTGGGCCCGGTTGCCGGGTACCGGGTGGCGGTGTGCCGCGGCCCGGCGCGGGGCTTGCGTCGGGCCGGGCGGGTTTGTTACTTGGCTGCGTCGCGGCAGGCTTCCGCGGCGATGACGGCGGGGACGTAGTCTTCGCGCAGGATGCGGTAGCAGGCCTTGAAGGCGCCCTCCTCGCCGCTTGCGCCGGTCTTGCAGGCGTCCTCGACGAGTTCGTGGTCGGCGTCCGGGACCTGCTCCAGAACGCGGTAGTAACAGCCGACGGGGCTGGCGCTCGCGGTCGGAGCGGCGGCGACGACGCCGCCCAGGGCGAGGGCGAGGGGGCAGCCGGTGGCGGCGATTCGTCGTACCAGCCTCATGGTGATCAAATCCTTTCGGGCGGCGGTGAATTGGCGGGTCGGCGAGAGCATGATTCGCCCGCGAACGCCGGCCCGGGACATGCATGCCGGACCGCACGCCGTGCCCGGTCGGACGCCGCGCCGACAGCCGAGCAAGATCACCCGAAGCGGAGCGGTCGCGGCCGGTCGCCGGGGTGGGACGGCGTGCCTAGCCTGAGGGGAGGAGGTGGTGGTGATGCTGGGCGATGCGCCGTTGTGCGCGGTGATTCCGGTGACCGACATGGGGCGGGCGAAGCAGTACTACCGGGAGACGCTCGGGCTGGAGGTGGTGACGGAGGGGGCGGAGGACGTCACGTTCCGGTCCGGGGGCTGTGAGTTCTCGCTGTACGAGACGCCCTACGGGGGGCAGGCCGGTCACACGCTGGCCAGTTGGAAGGTCGCCGATCTGGACACCGAGATGACCGAACTGCGCGGTCGTGGCGTGGTGTTCGAGGAGTACGACCTGCCGGGCCTGAAGACCCTGAACGGTGTCGCCGAGGCCGACGGCATGCGGGCCGCGTGGTTCAAGGACCTGGACGGCAACGTGCTGTGCGTGAACGAGCGGCGTGCGGCGTGAGGAGGGGCGAGGAACAGCGAAAAACACAGAAGGCCCCTCGCTTCCGCGAGGGGCCTTCTGCTGTCTGTGCGCCGCCAGGGACTCGAACCCCGGACCCGCTGATTAAGAGTCAGCTGCTCTAACCAACTGAGCTAGCGGCGCTTGCTGACGGAGAGAACATTACCTGGTCAGCGCCGGAAACACACAATCGGTCCGGTTGGGGCGGGAACGTATGCTGAACGCGGCCGTCCGCTTTCTGCGAGAGGAACCGTCGTGGGCCAGCTGACCCTGCTCTTCCTGGTGCTGCTCGCCTCCGTGGTGACGATGCCGCTGGCGCGGAAGAGCAGAATCCCGCAACCGGTGCTGATGACCATGGTGGGCCTGGTGTTCGCCGTGGTGCCGCAGATTCCCAACGTCGAGATCGACCCGGAGTTCATCCTGCCGCTGGTGCTGCCGCCGCTGATCTTCGCGGTGGCGCGGCGTTCCTCGGTGCGGTACTTCAAGGCCAACGTCCGGTCGATCCTGCTGCTGGCCGTCGCGCTGGTGATCGTCACGACCACGGCCGTCGCGGGCGTCTTCTCCTGGCTGGTGCCGGCCGCGCCGCTCGCGGCGGCGGTCGCGCTGGGCGCACTGGTCTCGCCGCCCGACCCGGTGGCGGCCGTCGCGGTGGCGGGCGAGGTCGGGTTGCCGCGCCGGCTGGTCTCGGTGCTGGAGAGCGAGGGCCTGTTCAACGACGTCACCGCGATCGTCGTGTACTCGCTGGCGATCGAGGCGGTGGTCGACGGCGACCTGTCGGTCGGGCACGCGCTGCTGCGGTTCCTGCTGTCGGCGGTGGTCGCGGTGCTGGTCGGCGTCGGACTGGGCTGGGCCAACGCCAAGCTGGCGGGCCGGTTGCAGGACCCGACGCAGCAGGTGGCGCTGAACCTGCTGGTGCCGTTCGCCGCGTACACCCTGGCCGAGGAGGCGCACGGCTCCGGCGTGCTCGCCGTGGTGGTCTGCGCGCTGTACCTGGCCGACCGGGCGTCCGACGCCGACGACGTGTCGTTCCGGCTGGTCGGCAACGCGTTCTGGGAGATCGTCGAGACGCTGATCACCGGCGTCGCGTTCGGCCTGATCGGCCTGGAGCTGTCCACCGTCCTGCGGGACGTCAAGGACACCTGGCACACCATGCTCGGCGACACCGCGATCGTGATCGCCGTGGTGGTCCTGGTCCGGCTGCTGTGGCTGCTGCCCGCCGCGTGGCTGTCCAAGCGGCTCAGCCACGGCGACGAGGACACCCCGATCAGCTGGCGGGAGACCGTGGTGCTGTGGTGGTCCGGGATGCGCGGCGTCGCCACCGTCGCGCTGGCCCTCGCCATTCCGCTGTCCCTGCACAACGGGCTGGAGTTCCCGGCCCGCAGCGAGATCATCTTCATCGCGTTCAGCGTCGTCCTGTTCACCCTGGTGGTGCAGGGCCTGACGCTGCCCTACGTGGTGAAGCTGCTCGGCCTGGACAGCGACCACGACGCGCACGAGCAGGCCGTCCGGGACCTGTGGTGGCGGGCCGCCAAGGCCGGGCTGCACCGGCTGACCGAGCTGGAGGAGCAGGACCAGCTGCCGCCGGAGATCACCGAGCGGCTGCGCGAGCGCCAGCACGACCGGCTGGCCCGGCTCTGCCCGGACCGGTACGAGGAGGAGGAGGCGCTGGAGGCGAAGCGCCGCGGCAAGAAGTGGCGGCAGGCGTTCACGGTCGAGCAGGAGATGATCGCCGCGTCCCGCCGCGAGGTGCTGATCGCCCGCGGCGAGGCCGGCGCCGACCCCGAGATCGCGGACCACGTGCTGCGGACGCTCGACCTCCAGTCGGCCAGGAAGTGACGGTCCGTCGACCGCCCGGTGCGCAGGCCCGCGGATGTCCCGGCGGCGTGCTCCGCAGGGAATAGGGTTGGGGCGGGCAAGGCTGACGACGGATGAGGCAGACGCACCGTACCGGCCGGCCCCAGCGCACCCCTCCCGCCGGACCTGCCGGTATCGGCACCCGCATGACGCAAGGAGCAACCGATGACGGACACCCCCGCCAACGGCCGGACCCCGCTGGACCGCACTCCGCAGTGGGCCGCGCTGGGCAAGCACCGGGCCGAGCTCGGCGACCAGCACCTGCGCGAGCTGTTCGCCGCCGACCCCGACCGGGGCAGCCGCTACACCCTCCAGGTCGGCGACCTCTTCATCGACTACTCGAAGCATCTGGTCACCGACCGCACCCTGGACCTGCTGCGCCAGTTGGCCGCCGCCACCGGCGTCGCCGAGCTGCGCGACGCGATGTTCCGCGGCGAGAAGATCAACACCACCGAGGACCGCGCCGTCCTGCACACCGCGCTGCGCGCCCCGCGCGGGGCGGTCGTCGAGGTCGACGGGGAGAACGTCGTCCCGGCCGTGCACGCCGTGCTGGACAAGATGGCCGACTTCTCCGAGCGGGTGCGCTCCGGCGTCTGGACCGGCCACACCGGCAGGCGGATCCGCAACGTCGTCAACATCGGCATCGGCGGCTCCGACCTCGGCCCGGCGATGGCCTACGAGGTGCTGCGCTCCTACACCGACCGCGACCTGACGGTCCGTTTCGTCTCCAACGTGGACGGCGCCGACCTGCACGAGGCGGTGCGCGACCTGGACGCCGCCGAGACGCTGTTCATCGTCGCCTCGAAGACCTTCACCACCATCGAGACCGTCACCAACGCGGTCGCCGCCCGCAGTTGGCTGCTGGAGCAGCTCGGCGCGGGCGAGGAGGCCGTCGCCAGGCACTTCGTGGCGCTGTCCACCAATGCCCAGGGCGTCGCCGACTTCGGCATCGACACCGCCAACATGTTCGAGTTCTGGGACTGGGTGGGCGGCCGCTACTCGTACGACTCGGCGATCGGCCTGTCGCTGATGATCGCGATCGGCTCGGAGCGCTTCCAGGAGATGCTGGCCGGCTTCCGACTGGTCGACGAGCACTTCCGCACCGCGCCCGCGGAGCAGAACGCCCCGCTGCTGCTGGGCCTGCTCGGGGTCTGGTACGGCGCGTTCTTCGACGCCCAGGCGCACGCGGTGCTGCCGTACTCGCACTACCTGTCGAAGTTCACCGCGTACCTGCAGCAGCTCGACATGGAGTCCAACGGCAAGTCGGTGGACCGCGAGGGCCGCCCCGTCGACTGGCAGACCGGCCCCGTGGTGTGGGGCACCCCCGGCACCAACGGGCAGCACGCCTACTACCAGCTGCTGCACCAGGGCACGAAGGTCATCCCGGCCGACTTCCTGGGCTTCGCCCGCCCGGTCGACGACCTGCAGGCCGGCCTGGTCGCCCAGCACGACCTGCTGATGGCCAACTTCTTCGCGCAGACCCAGGCGCTGGCGTTCGGCAAGACCGCCGAGGAGGTCGCGGCCGAGGGCGTGCCCGCCGAGCTGGTCCCGCACAAGACCTTCCGCGGCAACCACCCGACCACCACCATCCTGGCCGACGAGCTCACCCCGCACGTGCTCGGCCAGCTGATCGCCCTCTACGAGCACAAGGTGTTCGTCCAGGGCGCGGTCTGGAACATCGACTCCTTCGACCAGTGGGGCGTGGAGCTCGGCAAGGTGCTGGCCAAGAAGATCGAGCCGGTGCTGCTGACCGGCGAGGGCGGCGAGGCGCTGGACGCCTCCACCGCCTCCCTGGTCGGCCGCTACCGCGAGCTGCGCGGCCGCAAGTAGCCCGATCCGTCCGACGAGGGCCCCGGGGCGATCCCCGGGGCCCTCGTCGTACGCGGCGTCAGCCGATGCGCGCCAGCAGGGAGTCCGCGTGCGCCGAGACGAGGGCGCGGGCCAGCTCCGGGTCGGGGACGGCGAGGGCGTCGGCGAGCGCCAGGTGCTCGGCGTGGTCCTCGGCGGCGTGCTCGCTGGTCGCGGTGGCGGCGGCCGAGATGCGTATCTGACGGTCCCACAGGGTCTCGTACAGGGAGGTCAGGACGGGGTTGCCGGCGACCCGCAGCAGGGTCAGGTGGAAGTGCCGGCCGGCCTCGACCGGGTGCGGGTCGCGGCGCTCGCAGGCGGCGCGCAGCTCGGCGGCGGCGGCCGTCAGCGCGGCCGGGCCGCGCTCGGCCAGGGTGTCGACGGCGGCGCGCTCGAACAGCACCCGGGCGGCCAGCACGTTCCGGGCCTCGCCCGGGGCGATCGGGACGACCTGTGCGCCGCGCTTGGGGTACAGGCGCAGGAAGCCCTCCGACTGCAGGCGCAGGAACGCCTCCCGGACCGGGGTGCGGGACAGGCCCAGCTCGATCGCGACCACGCCCTCGGAGAGCAGCGTGCCGCCCGGCCAGGAGCCGTCGAGCAGCCGGGTGCGGACGTGCTGGTAGGCCCGCTCCGCGGTGGACTGCGGATCGGCGGCGGTCGCGGCGGTCGGGTCGGTCTGCGCGTCGGTCACTCCGCCATTCTGCCACGCAATCCCACCTTGCATCCATGCTTGCATCTATGATGCAGGCATGCCTCCGAACGACCCCGGCCCACGCACCGCCCTGTTCGTGACCTGCCTGAACGACACCCTGTTCCCCGGCACCGGTCGCGCCACCGTCACCCTGCTGCGCCGCCTCGGCGTCGAGGTGGACTTCCCGCCGGCCCAGAGCTGCTGCGGGCAGATGCACTTCAACACCGGCTACCGCAAGGAGACCGCCAAGCTGGCCCGGCACTTCGTGGACACCTTCGGCGGCTACGAGCAGATCGTGGTGCCCTCGGCGTCCTGCGCCGGCATGCCCGCCGAGGCGTACCCGCCGGCCGTGGTCGGCGATCCCGGGCTGGCCCGGGAGGTCGCCGAACTCGCGCCCCGCGTCGTCGAGTTGACGGAGTACCTGACCGACCGGCTGGGCGTCGTGGAGGTCGGCGCGTACTTCCCGCACCGGGTCACCTACCACCCGACCTGCCACAGCCTGCGCGCCACCCGGCTGGGGGAGCGGCCCTACCGGTTGCTGCGCGCCGTCAGCGGCATCGACTTCGTGGAGCTGCCCGCGCAGGACGAGTGCTGCGGCTTCGGCGGCACCTTCTCGGTGAAGAACCCGGCGGTCTCCGGCGCGATGAACGGCGACAAGGCCCGGCACGTGCTGGAGACCGGGGCGTCCGTGCTGGCCGCCGTCGACAACTCCTGCCTGATGAACATCGGCGGCCGGCTGAACCGGGACGGCCACCCGGTGCGCACCCTGCACCTGGTGGAGATCCTCGCCCGGACCGAACAGGACGGGCCGCTGCCCGGCCTCCCCGTGGTGGAGGGTGCACGATGACGAGGTCGTTCCTGGGCTGGCCCGCGTTCCCGGAGGCCGCCGAACGCGAGGTCGGCAACCGGCAGCTGCGGGAGAACGTGCGCCGCGCCACCCACACCATCCGCGGCAAGCGGGCGGTGCTGGCCGCCGAGCGCCCCGACTGGGAGGCGCTGCGGGACGCCGCCGCCGGAATCAAGGACCAGGTGCTGGCGAACCTGGAGATCCACCTGCTCCAGGTCGAGGAGAAGGTCACCGCCGCCGGCGGCACCGTGCACTGGGCGCGGGACGCCGCCGAGGCCAACCGGATCGTCACCGACCTGGTCCGGGCCACCGGCGAACGCGAGATCGTCAAGGTCAAGTCGATGCTGACCGAGGAGATCGGCCTCGACGCCGCCCTCGAAGCCGCCGGGATCAACGCCCGGGAGACCGACCTCGCCGCCACCATCGTCCAGCTCGGCGACGACCTGCCCTCGCACGTGGTGGTGCCCGCGCTGCACCGCAACCGCACCGAGATCCGCGACATCTTCGTGCGCGAGATGGGCCGGTACGGCCGCCCCGCGCCCGACGGACTCACCGACGAGCCCGCCGAACTCGCCGAAGCGGCCCGGCTGCACCTGCGGGAGAAGTTCCTCGGCGCGAAGGTCGCCGTCTCCGGCGCTAACTTCCTGGTCGCCGAGACCGGCACCCTGGTGGTCGTCGAATCCGAGGGCAACGGCCGGATGTGCCTCACCCTCGCCGACACCCTGATCTCCGTCGTCGGCATCGAGAAGACCGTCCCGAGCTGGCAGGACCTGGAGGTCTTCCTGCAGCTGCTCGCCCGCAACGCCACCGGCGAACGGATGGCCCCCTACACCAGCACCTGGACCGGGCTGGGACCATCGAAGGGGGCCGACGGCGACGGCCCGCAGACCTTCCACCTGGTCCTGGTCGACAACGGCCGCACCCGCGCCCTCGCCGACCCGACCGGCCGGCAGGCGCTGCGCTGCATCCGCTGCGGTGCCTGCATGAACATCTGCCCCGTGTACGAGCGCACCGGTGGCCACGCCTACGGCTCGGTCTATCCCGGGCCGATCGGCGCGATCCTCAACCCGCTGCTCAAGGGCCTCGACGACCCGCAGACCGCGTCCCTGCCGTACGCCTCCACCCTGTGCGGCGCCTGCAACGAGGTCTGCCCGGTGCGGATCCGCTTCACCGACGTGCTGCTCGACCTGCGCGCCCAGGTCGCCGACGGCGGGAAGCACCCCGTCGAACGCGCGGCACTCGGCGCCGTCGGCGGTGTGATGGAACACCAGGCCGCCTGGAAGGCCGCCGTGAAGAGCATCGGACTGGTCGGCCCGCTGCTGCTGCCCCGGAAGATCCGACTGCCCGGCCCGCTCGGCGGCTGGACCGACAGCCGCACCGTCCCCGCCATCCCCCGGGAGTCCTTCCGCACCTGGTGGAAGCGGACCGAAGGAGACGCCAAGTGACCGACGCCCGCACCGAGATCCTCCGCCGGATCCGCGCCGCCGCCGTCCCGCCCGCGGTGGCTCCGCCCCGGCACTACCTGCGGCACGCCCCGGGCCTCGACGAGACCGACCGCCCGGCCGTGCTCGCCCTGTTCGCCGAACGGCTGACCGAGTACGGGGCCACCGTGCTGCGGGCCGACGCCGCCGCTGCCGCCGTGGCGCAGGCCCTCGACGGCGCACGCAGCGTGGTGGCGCCCGTCGGGCTGCCCGACGAGTGGACCGCCGACTGGAGCGGCGAGGTGCTCGTCGACCGGCCGCTGTTGGAGACCGCCCGACTCGACGCCGCCGACGCCGTCCTGACGGCCTGCACCGCCGCCGTCGCCGAATCCGGCACCCTGATCCTCGACGGCGGGCCCGGCCAGGGCCGGCGCGCCGCCACTCTGCTGCCCGACCTGCACGTCTGCGTGGTCCGCGCGTCCCAGGTGCACTCCGCGCTGCCCGGCGCGCTCGCCGTCCTCGACCCCCGGCGCCCGCTCACCTTCATCAGCGGGCCGTCCGCCACCGCCGACATCGAGATGATCCGGGTCAAGGGCGTCCACGGACCGCGCCGACTGGCGGTGGTCCTGCTGCCCTGAGATCAGCCCTCGGGGGTCGGCGCCGCGGAGATCGTCGGCCCCGCCGGACGCGGCGCCGGACCGTGCTGCGCCGTGTACACCAGCCCGAACCCCAGGCCGGCCACCAGCGTCACCGCCCCCGTCCACACGGACACCTGCCGCAGCCGCCGCTGCAGCCCCTCGCGCCGATGGGCGCGCAACGCCGCCGCCTCGGCCTCGGCGAGCTCGGTGTCGAGCCAGGCGGCCCAGTCGGAGTACAGGTCGTCGGACGCCATGACCGGGACACTAGCAGCCCTTTACGCGCACCCGGCCGAGCGACGGACCCGGGCCGCCCGTGGCCGGGAACGCCGAAGGCCCCCCGCTTTCGCGAGGGGCCTTCGACTGTCTGTGCGCCGCCAGGGACTCGAACCCCGGACCCGCTGATTAAGAGTCAGCTGCTCTAACCAACTGAGCTAGCGGCGCTTGCTGACGTGGAAGACTTTAGCAGCGGCCGGGGCCGGAGCCCAAATCCGTTTCCGGCCGGAGCGCCGCGTCCCGGGCACCCGGGGTTCAGCGGGTGTTCGGCAGCAGGTCGCCCGCCTCGCGCGGGGTGCGGGCGCGGGCGGCGCGGACGCAGGCCCAGAGGAGGACGGGGGCGCCCGGCAGCCAGGGCTCGCGGGTGTCGGGGGCGACGATCCAGCGTCCGCCGGCGGTGTCGGTGGAGTCCGCCGCGCGCTGGACCGGGGGGACGGTCACCGCGTCGCCGATGCCGTGGCAGAGCAGCGGCGGGACGTCCCGGGCCCACTCCTCCCAGGCCAGCAGGGTGCGGCCGCGGAAGGCGGCCACCGGGCCGCAGCCCGGGCCGGACGCCCACAGCTCGTCGAGCACCCGGCGGCCGAACACCGAGGGCATGCTGATCACGTCGAAGACCCGGCCGCACGGCAGGACGGCCGGCGCCCACGGGCGGGCCTCCCACAGTGCGCGCATGCTGCTCGGGTACTCGCTGGCGGAGGCCAGCCACGCCTCTCCGGCGACGCTGACGTACTCGACGGCCTGATAGGTCCAGATGTCCACCCGCCCAGCGTGGACCGGACACGCCCGGGATCGCGGCGAAAACCGCGTTCACCGGACATCGGCGGTGGCGAGGGCGTACCATCGCCCGCCGCATATGCCAGTGGCCTGGCGGGGACGTCAGCCCTCCGGGGTGCGGCGCTGCAGGGTGCGGCCGTACTCGACCATCTTCAGCGCGTAGTCGGGCGTCCACTCGGCGCGCTCGGCGATCTGCTCCGCGGAGAGCGCGTCGAAGCGGCGCGGGTCGGCGAGCTGGGCCGCGGCGATCGCCTGGAAATCCGTGGCGCGCTCCGCCGCGGCGCGGAACGCCAGCGTCAACTCGGTGGAGCGGGAGAGCAGTTCGGCCGGATCGGCGATCGACTCCAGGTCGAAGAAGCGCTCCGGCTCGGGCTCCCTGCCCTCCGGTTCGAAGATCAACTGGGCCGGGCGGATCCGACGCCCCCGATCGCCAGGCCCCGGCACGGCCGGTACGGCAGCCGGAACCGGCGTACCGCTCTGGTCGGACGCCTGCGGGTGCGGGTCGGGCATGGCGGGGCACCTCCGGGGTGGTGAAGGGATGACGGCCGTCGTCCATTGTCGCGCGCGGACCGCAGGTAGCGGAACGGTGCGCCCCCGGTTGCTATTCCCCACCACCGGCGCACGCCACCTGCCGCGCGCCGGGGCGCATCAGGACAGGCGCACCCGGTGCTCCGACAGCCGCGCCAGCACCGCGTGGTTCGCCTCCCAGCCGTCCGGGAACTTCACCGCCACCCCCAGCTGCACCGGCTCCGTCGACGGATGCTCGTCCAACAGCTCCGCGATGCCCGCCCGGGCCACCACGATGCACGCGTGCCGGTGCCGCGACGCCAGCACGCACAACCGACCCGTCTCCAGGTGGAACGCCGTCGCGTCCGGGCGGCCCGACAGCGGATGCAGCACCACCGTGACGTCGTACTCCCGGCCCTGCAGCCGGTTCGCGGTGTCCACCGTCACCGCCTCGCCCAGCGCCGGATCCACCGGCACCCCCAGCCGCGCCAGCTCCGCCCGCACCGCCGCCGCCTGGTCCCGGTGCGCCGTCCCCACCGCCACCCGGCCCGCCGTCAACCGCGCCGAACCCTGCTCCGAGACCGCCGTCAACTCCCGCTCCAGCAGCCGCTGCACCGTCCGCGCCACCGCAGCCACCGCCTGCGCGTCGGTGCGCACCGTGTGCCGGGCCGGCAGCTCCAGCAGCGCCCAGCCGCTGTCGGCCGCCTCGTCGATCGCCGCGTCCACCGCCGAACCGTCCGCCCGCACCCCTGGATGCAGCGTCCGCTCACCCGGGCCGGTGCCCGAACGGAACGGCGTGTACGGGTAGAACGCCGAGGAGATCAACGGCGCCGCCGAGGCCGGCAGCCGCCACGACACCGGCAGCCGGTGCGGCCGGATCGCCGGATTGTGCGCCAGCAGCGTCACCACCGCCGAACTGGACGGGTCGTACGACAGACCCGCCCACTGGTCGGTGCCCACCACCGTGAACGGGTCCAACTGGCCCGGATCACCCACGAACAGCGCCCGCTCGAACAGCCGGGCCACCGCCAGCAGCGCGTCCGAACGCATCTGGTACGCCTCGTCCACAATCGCCTGCCGCCACGGCTGCTCGGTCTTCACCCACTGCCACTTCGCCGCCGTGGAGATCACCACGTCCTGCTCCAGCAGATCCACGACCTTGTCCTTCGCGGTGACGTTCACATGCCGCAACGCCTCCGGGGCCGGCTTGGAATCGCTCGCGTGCAACCGGCCGATCGACATCTCCGGCGCCTTCGACGCCAACCGGTCCACCAGGTCGTCCACCTGGCTGTTGGTCTGCGCGACGATCATCAGCCGCTCGCCCGCACCCACCAGCTCCCGGGCCGCCCGCACCACCAGCGTCGACTTGCCCGCACCCGGCGGGGAATCCACCACCACCCCGCGCGGGGCGCCCGGCCGCGGCCGCACCACCGCGTCCAGAATCCCCGCCACGGCCCGGTCCGCGGCCTCGCCCGGCGACAACGCGCCCGTCGCCGCAGCATCCTGAGGGTCGATCACCAGGTCTCCAGAGAAGCTCATCCGCACGTCATTCCCACTCGTCCGCACCGGCCGGTGAATCCTCGCCGACCACCGGCGGACCACCGTGCGTCCACGGAGTGTCCGCAGGCTCCGGCAACGGCGCCGACTGCCGCGGCGACAGCTCGAACAGCGTGAACACCACCTGATCGCCCACCGCCGGCACACTGCCCGGCTCCGGATCCTTCCGCCGACCCATGCCCGACAGCAGCCGCACCGCCACCTCGCCCGGCTCCGCCGAGACGATCTCCGCCCGCTGCGCCGGCTCCGCGTGCGCCCGGTACACCTCCCGGCCCGGATCGGCGTGCGGACGGTCCCCCGTCCGCACCACCAGCAGCGGACGCGGCTTCGGCGACTTGCCCTGCGTCCACTCCGGCACCACGTCCACCACCTCGCCGGCGAACGCCTCGCCCGCCAGCCGGCGCTCCGCCATCGCCAACGGATCGTCCAGCGCCTCCTGGATCTCCAGCTTCGCCTGCTCCCGCTCGCGCTGCGCCAGCTTGCGGGCCGCCGTCACCGCGTCGTCCCGGCGCGGCTGCGGCGGCTCGCCCGCCGCCACCCGGTCCCGGTGCATGGTGAACGACCAGCGGTCGCCCTCCCAGCGGTCCGGCAGATGACCGGCCGGCGGCAGCCCGCGCAGCAGATCCACCCCGCGCCACACGTCGTGCCAGGTCGGCAGCGTCGCCGCCAGCAGCACCCGGGCCAGCTCCGCCCGGGCCCGCTCGACCAGCCCCGCCGCCCGGCGCTCCTGCACCGCGTCCCGCGAGGCGTCGGCCTGCTCCCACACCGCCACCGCCGCGTCGTGCCGCAGGATCGCCGGGGCCAGCACCCGCTCGTCGAACTTCGGATCCGTCGCCGGACCGGCCGGCGGACACCGCAGCAGACCGTCCGCGTCGCGCGCCGACTCCACCCACTCCGCGGCGACCGCACCCGTCACCGCCGGCTCCATGCCCTCCGGCGGCAGGTGCCAGGCCAGCCGGGCCGCCAGGTGCTGGTCCTCCAGGTTCGACTGACCCGTCGCCCAGTGCCGCGACAGCAGGCCCGTCATCGCCAGCAGCATCGACGAGCCCGGCACCTGCGCCCGGTCCGTCAGATGCGTCAACCACCGGCCCAGCAACGGAACCCGGGTCGGCGCCGGGTACTCGCCCGGATCCGGGTCCTCCGCCGTACGACGGAACCGGGTGGAACGGCCCAGCAGCGCCAGATGCGCCACGCCCGCCGCGTTCGGCACGATCAGCTGCGGCGCGTCCGCGCACAACTCCCGCACCACCGGCAGCTTCTCGCCGCTCACCGGGTCCTTCTCCGAACCCTCCAGCAGCTCCACCTGCTCGTTGAACGACTCCAGGTACGGCACCACGTCCGCCGCCATCGCCGCCAGGAACTCCGAACGCTGCGTGCGGTTCAGCGGCTGCGGCACCAGATGCAGCCGCGGCGCGTCCCGGTCCGTGCCCAGCAGCACGGCCAGCGGCGCACCCGCCTCACCCGCCGCCGCCAACGGCACCAGCACCATCGGACGTTCCGACAGATGCCGGTGCCGCACCGTCGCCAACGGCTCCGCCCGCTGACCGCGCACCGCCTCCAACCGCGCCAGCGTGGACAGCAGACTCACCGGACGCCCCCGAGCCGCGCGCCCCCGACCGCCAACGCCTCCGCCCGCAGCCGCGCCGCGTACGCCAACCGCTCGGACGCCTCGTCCAGCCCCAACTCCGCCAGCAGCGCGGGCTCCAGGCCCTGCTCCACACCCCGCTCGGCCGCCGCCAGCGCCGCCTCCACGGTGCGCAGCGAACCCAGCTCCCCGCGCACCCCGCGGCCCAACTGCTCCACCGCGCCCGCACACCTGGCCTGCGACCGGCAGTGGAAACCCAACTCGCAGGTCGAGATGCACTCCGGACCGTACGCGGCCGGCACCGTCGACACCGCCTCCGCCAACTCCTCGACCGGACGGGTCGGCGCCCCCGAGTCGTCCCGCGCCAGGTCGAAGGTCACCCCCTCCGGCAGCGCCGCCAGCAGCTGCTCCACCCTGGTCATCCGGGACAACTGCCGCCGGGTGGTGGACAGTTCGCGCCGCACGTCGACCGGCACCGCGACCGGGCGGTTGGAGAAGTCCTTCGGGCAGACCAGCAGCACCGTCAACTCCGGCGCGCCCGGCAGCTCCTGCACCGCGTAAGGATCCGCGGACGGCGCACCACCGGCCAGCCGGGCCGCCGCCTCCTGCAGGGCCAGCACGTACACCGCGGCCTGCCGGGCCGCCGCGCCGACCTTCGCCGGATCTGCTGAACCGTCCAGCACCGGGAAGGACTTGATCTCCACCACGGTGCACCGGCCGCCGTGCACCACCACCGCGTCCGGCTCCAGGTACGCCGGGCTGCCGGCCACCTGCAGACGCAGCATCGGATGGTCCAGCAGCGTCCAGGACGCAGGGTCGGCGGCCGCCTCCGCCAGTGCCGCCAACGTCCGCTCCGTGCGCACTGCGGGGGACTGCGACGGCAGCAGATCCGGCACCGCCAGCGAGGCCACCTCCTCCTCCGGCACCCCCAGCATCCGGCGCAGCGGCTCCAACAGCACCGCGTAGCCGTCCCGCTTCAGCCGGGACTCGAACTGCAGGCCCCGGCGGATCGCGAACGGCGACTGGCCGAACGGCGCGGGCCGGCCCAGGCGGTCCGCCAGCGCGGTCTTGTCCACCCCCGCGGCATCCAGCAGTGCGCGGCGGCGGCATCCGGGATTGGCGGCGAGAGCGGCGAGGGCCCGGGCGTCGAGACTGCGCTGCGGCGCGGAGCCGCGCAGCTCGGAGAGCCGCCGGAGCGACGGGGAAGCCTGCCCCAAGTGCGAGACGTTCATGGTGCGGCCCAGTCTCGCACCCGCCGCCGACAAAGCGGAGTCGGTCACTCGATCCGGCCGGGCCGGTGGGGGATCATGGGCCCGGTGGTCCGCAACGGCGCGGCCGCGCCCCGCAGTCCTCGAAGCCCTTCGCGCTCCCCGCGCACCCACTTCGAATGAGGTAGCCCCCATGCCCGCCCGCATCGTGCTGGTCCGCCACGGCGAGACCGCCTGGTCGGTCACCGGCCAGCACACCGGCCGCACCGACATCCCGCTCACCGACGATGGCCGCGCCATGGCCCGCGCCCTCGGCGAGCGCCTCCGCCGCGCCCCCTGGCACGGCCTGCCCACCGCGGCCGTCTACACCAGCCCGCTCTCCCGCGCCCGCGAGACCGCCGAACTCGCCGGCTTCGGCGACCGCGCCGTCGACCGCCCCGAACTGCTGGAATGGGACTACGGCCAGTACGAGGGCCGCACCGGCGCCGACATCCGCGCCACCGACCGGCCCGGCTGGCTGATCTGGCGCGACGGCGTCCCCGGCGGCGAGAAGCTCTCCGAGGTGGCCGCCCGGGTCGACTCCTTCCTCGCCGAGCTCAACGGACGGCACGGCGTCCCCGACGCCGACACCACCACCATGCACTGCGCCGACTGCGAGGTCGTGCTGTTCGCCCACGGCCACCTGCTGCGCATCCTCACCGCCCGCTGGCTCGGCCTCGCCCCCGAGTACGCGCAGCGCTTCAAGCTCGGCACCGCCTCGCTCTCCGTACTGTCCTGGGAGTACGGGCTGCCCGCGGTCGAGACCTGGAACGACCAGAGCCACCTCGAAAAGGCCTGACGGTCCGGGAGCCGGTCCCGTCGCACTGATCCGGCCGGACCGGCCGGCCGGGCCCCGGCGCTCCGGCCGGCCGTGGTCAGGCGGCCGCGGCGTCGTCGTAGCCCGCCAGGAACTCCCGCACCTCCGCCACGGCGGAGTGCTCGCGCAGACGGTCCGCGGTGTGCGCCAGCATGCCGCGGATCCGCGCCGAACGGACCTGGCCGAGCAGCGCCACCACCTCCGACCCCTGCACGGCCGCGCCCGCCAGATCGCCCCGGCCCAGCCGGTCGTGCGCCAACTCGGCAGTGTACAGCGCCCGGTTGCGGACGAAGTGCGGGTGCTGCAGCCCGACCGCCTGCTCTGCCTGGACGATCGCCCGCTTCCAGTCGCCGAGCAACGACCAGCACTGCGCCTCCTGGCCGGCCAGCTCCGCCTCCCCGAAGAAGGACATCCACTCCGGGTCGGCGTCCTGCGGCCCACGGTCGAACAGCGTGTACGCCCGGGACAGCGCCCGCTGGTAGGCGCCCCGGTCGCCGAGCAGTGCCCAGCTGCAGGCCTCGCGCAGCGCCAGCAGCGAACGCAGCCGGTCCGAGCCCAGGCCGAGGGCCGCGGCCTGCCCGGCCTGGGCGGCCCGCAGCGACTCCCGGGCCTGGCCGGTCTCCCGGGCCAGGAAGGCGATGTTGCTGAACACGTGTGCCTCCAGGTGCGGGTCCTGGGCCATCCGGGCGGTCGCCAACGCCTCCGAGTAGAACGAACGGGCGTCCATCGGCCGGCTCGAGTCGTGCGCCAACCAGCCCACCGAGATGGCGAGTTCGCCGGCGGCGCACTGCAGGCGCCGCTCGGTCTCGGTGCTGTACTCGCCGTCGTTGAGCAGCACGTAGGCACTGCGCAGCGACTGGCCGGCCAGCTCGAACAGGGTGTCCGCGCCGTGCACGTCGTCGAGCAGCCGGATGTCGCGGACCGCCTGCTCGACGCCGCGCACCTCGGCCGCGCCCACCCGGTGGCGCTCCGGCGGTGGGGGCAGGGCGGCGGGTGGTGGCGGGGCCGCGGGCTGCGGCGATCCGCCCATGCCGAGCGCGGTCGCCATCGCGGCGGAGCCGCCGTTCAGGAACGTTCGGCGAAGCACGTCGTCCTCCTCGTCAGAGCGGTGCGACAGGTCCGGCGGACCCGCCGGGGTGGCCGGGTCGGGGAGTTGTTGCGTGGCAGGTCGGGCGGGCGGTGCGGGCACCGGGTGGGCGGCCCCGCCGGTGTGGGGTTCGGCGACGCCGGTGCCGGTGCCGGTGCCGGGTTCGATGTCGGGTTCGGCGTTCGGCAGCTGGCGGCGGACCGTCTTGCGCGGGGCGAACCCGAGGTCCGCCAGCGACTTCTCCGGCCACATGTGCCGGAACACCCGCTGGTAGGCGTAGTTGGGGCAGCGGATCTCGCCGGCCTCCACCCGCCCGACGTAGCGCGCGTCGCACGACACGTGCTCGCCGATCTCCCGGGCGGCCCGGCGGACCAGCGTGGCGAACTCCCTCGGCGAGAGGTCGCCGCGCAGTTCCCGCATCGCCCGGTTGGGGACGGGAGCCGGACGGGGCTCGCCGGTCCGCGTGGCTGCCATGCTGCACTCCGAGATCGTGCCGGCGAGGTCGCGCCGGTCTCCGGTGGGGCCGTCGCGTCGGCACGACAGTACCCGTAGTTACTCGGCGTACACAGTGAGTTGCCTGGTGGAGGTGGGGCAATTATGGACAATACGGACGCAGTTGCCGTGTTCCGCCATGAAATGCCATGGCTTGCCGTATCGAAGGCCGTGGCCTGGAGGCCCGGTCGCGCGTTGTCCTGATACATGGACACCGGCGGTACGGGCCCCCTCCCGTGCCGGCCCCCGTCGCCGAACCGGGCGGCGGAGCGCCCTCCGGTGTCCGCGCGACCCCAGGCGACAGGAGGTCCCCCATGGCCACCGGAGTTCCCCAGTACCGCCGCCCGGCTGCCCCGGCCGTGCTGCCCACCTCCGCCGTGCCGCCCGTCCCGTCGGCCGTCTCCGCCTGTGCCGGTACCGGTCCGGGCGGTGGCGTGGTCGGGCGGGTCGTCCAGTACGACACCGTGACGGTGCAGGTCCGGCACGGGCTCGAAGCGGTCGACATCCTCCGCCTGCGGCGCGCCTGCGGGGCCGTCCAGCAGAGCTCCGGCGGCTCGGCCATCGCCTTCCTCGTCCCGGCCGGCACCGCGCTGCGCTGGCACCTGCCCGGTTCGACCTGTACCCCGGGGGCCGACCTGCTCCCGCCCACCGACCCGTGCTGGATCATCCCGCCCGGCGGCCCCCAGCACTGCGTCCGCCCCACCGACGCCTGGGTGCTCCGCTCGGCCCTCTGCGAAGCCGCCACCACCCTCGCCGCGGGCGGGCTCGGCCCGCTCTGAGCAGGTCCGTGCAAATGCCTGGCCATGCTTGACGGGCGCTCATATAGTGTGCGACACGCGCGACTTGGGGGATGATGCGAGTGTCTCAGAACGTTCCCGGGCAAGTGCCGCCGACACCACCGCCGACACCACCGGTACCGCCGCCGGTGCCGCCGATGCCGGCCTTCCGACCGGGGCAGATCGAGCTCCGGATCGACCGGCGGACGCTGTGGATCGGCCAGGCCGCCTATCCGCTGGACAACATCGCCCGGGTGTTCCCCGTGGTCCTGAACCCCCGGTACGGGGAGGCCTTCGCACGCTTCGGCCGACGGGTCGCCATCACCGTGACCGTCGCGTTCGTGCTGGCTGCCATGGGGAACCTGTCCATCCAGCTGACCGGGTCGTCCTCGTCGAGGCAGGACAGCTCCTCCTCGCTCACCGGGACGGTGGTGACGTTCTCGCTGATCGTCCTGGCCGTCCACGTCATCAACCTGCTCCAGGTGGTGCTGCAGAAGCCGCAGCACGCGGTCGCCATCGAGACCAACGGAACCTCGGTCGCCCTGGTCACGGCACCCGACGCCCAGCGTCGGCTGGCCCTGACCGTGCAGCTCGCCGCGGCCATCGACAATCCGGGGGCCGCCACCCTCGCCCTCCACGTCGACACCCTGTCGATCAACCCGGCGCACTACTACTTCGGCGACACCGTCAACGTCCACGGCACCGGCAACGTCGGAAGGATCAACACGTGAGCGGCGAGCAGCACTTCTACCTCGGCAACGTCACCAACGTCAGCGGCAGCGGGAACATCGGCTCGGTCAACTTCGGCGGCACCGCGCAGCCGGGGCCCGAGCAGCTCGCCCTGCTCCGCACCCTGGTCGCCGACCTGCGGCAGCACGTCCCGGGGCCGGAAGGACAGCAGCTGGACCAGACGCTCACCGACCTCGACCCGGCGAGCGCCCCGGCCGGGGAGACCGCGGACCAGCGCGGGGCGCGGCTGAACCGGGCGCTGGAGACCGCGCGGCGGGTCGCCGAGACGGCGCGCAGTCTGGGGCCCGGGGTGGTCGAGCTGGCCAATCGGATCATCGGGATGGCATCGGGGGCCTGAGGGTTCTGCCTGGGCGGTGGGCTGTGCTTGGTTGCGCGGCGGGCGGCGCTTGGTTCGCGGCGCTTGGTGTGCTGTGGGCCGCGGTCTGCGGGTGGCGGGCGGGGTGCGGTCGCGGGGTGCGGTCGCTGCGGGCGGGGTTCGGGTGATCATCGGATAATGGGCGCATGGGCCGCTCACGTACCACTCCCGCCCCCGCCGTCCCCGGCCGCACGCACACCGAGGGCCCGCTGACCGCGACGGTCGCCTCCGGCGCCGCCGAACTGCGCCCCGACCGCGACCGGCCGCACGCCTGGCAACTCGTCCTCGACGGCGCCCCGCAATCGCTGGTCGACCTCGCCGACCCGACCCACCTCGGGTTCGAGTACCAGCGGCGGATCGGTCACCTGATCGACCTCGCCGCCCCCGCGCGCCAGCCGATCTCGGTGCTCCACCTCGGCGGCGGCGCGCTCACCCTGGCCCGCTACACGGCTGTCACCCGGCCGCGCTCCCGGCAGCAGGTCGCCGAGATCGACACCGCGCTCACCGAACTCGTCCGCACCGAGCTGCCGCTCGACCGCGGCTGGCAGATCCGGGTCCGCGGCGGCGACGCCCGCGCCGTCCTGGAACGCACCCCCGAGGGCTCCACCGACCTGGTGATCGCCGACGTCTTCGCCGGAGCCCGGGTCCCGGCCCACTGCGCCACCGTCGAGTTCGCCCGGCTCGCCGCGCAGGCCCTCACGGCCACCGGCCGCTACACCGCCAACATCACCGACGGCGGCCAACTCGCCTTCGCCCGTGCCCAGGCCGCGACCCTGCTGGCCGTCTTCCCCGAGGTCTGCCTGATCGCCGACCCAGCCGTCCTGCGCGGCAAGCGCTTCGGCAACCTCGTCCTGGCCGCCGCCCACACCCCCCTCCCGCTCACCGACCTCACCCGCCGCCTGGCCGCAGACGCCGCCCAGGCCCGCCTGCTCCACGCCCGCGACCTCACCGACTTCGTCGCCGGCGCAACCCCCGTCCCCGACACCCAGGCCGTCCAGTCCCCGCCTCCGCCCCCGAAGGCCTTCGGCTGACCTGCTGGCGAGCGGTCAGCGCAGCAGCACGGCCGGGTCGAGTTCGAGCCGGAACGGTTCGGTGAGTGCGGTGCTCTCGCCGGGCTGGACGGTGCGGTCGAGGTAGTCGCCGTGTTCCAGCCGCCCGAGGTGGAGGCGCGGCGCGGCGGCGAGACGCCAGTAGTGCGGGATGCCCGCCGCCGCGTAGCGGCCGGGCTTCGTCCTGCGGTCGATGACCCGAGTGGACGGGGAGGCGATCTCGACGGCCACGACGACGTCGTCCGCGTGCAGGGCGGAGCCGGCCTCGGCGGCTGCGGCGGCGTCGACGACGACCAGGTCGGGGATCAGCAGGCCGTCCGGGACGAGGACGTTGACGGCCGACAGTGCCTCGAACGGTGCGTCGGCGGTTGTGAGGGCGGAGGCCGGCAGCGCGCAGAGGCGGGTGGCGGCCCGCTGGTGCGGGACGTCGGGGTGTGGGGTCAGCAGCAGGGATCCGCCGACCAGTTCGATTCGCCGGTGGGTGTCCTCGGGCAGGGTGCGCAGGTCTTCGACCGTCCACGGGCCGGGGTGGGCGGGGAGCGCCGGGTGCATGGGGTCAGTGTCCGCCCGGGAGGCCGCGGTGCTTGTAGGTGGCGGCGGCGGTGAGGAGGAGGCCGGCGGCGATGGGGAGCAGGACGGCGGCGGTGGAGTCGCCGTCGTCGGGGTCGGCGGGGTCGGCCGCGGTGAGGGCGAGGGGGGCGTCGCCCTCGGGGGTGGGGGTGGAGGGCGGGGGGAGCCGGTCGGGCGTGGTGGTGGTGAGGTTGTCGACATGCCGGCGGGACGGGATCGGGGTGGCCTGGTCGGGTGCCGGGTCGGCGGGGGGGTTGGGGGCCGAGGCCCGGGCTGCGGGTTTGCCGGGACGGCCTTCGGCGGGGCCGGAGCGGGAGGCGCGGTCCTCGGTGCGGTCCTGCGAGGGGATGGCGGAGAGCAGGCGGGCGGCGATGGCGAAGGCGTCGGGGCCGTCGGCGTGCTGGCCGGGGAGCGGGAGTTCACCGGTGCCGAGGTGCTGCTGAATCACGGTGCCGAGTTCGCCGACCGCACCGTCCAGGGCGGGCCCGGTGCTGCCGAGCAGCCCGCTCTCGTCGGCGGGGGAGCCCGGCCCGAGGGTGCGGGCGCGGGTGCTGAGGCCGGCCCGGCCGCTCTCGGCGGCCTGGGCGTCGGAGGTGCCGAGGGCCAGGCCGAGCAGCTGGACGGCGAGTATCCCGCTCGCCGCCAGCGCCCCGGGCCGGCCCCACCGGTGCCGAGGGGTGTCCGAACGTCGCAGCCGTTTCGCGTGGTTGGTTCGCACACCAGGGGAGAACGAGCCGGGCCCCCGGCAGTCACGCCCGTCGCTCACACTCCGTCACATCGAGTGGAGGGCGGAGGTCAGTCGAGCCCCCCGCGTCGGATCACCCCCGTGTACCAGTGGGCGCTGGACTTGGGGGTGCGCCGCTGGGTCTCGTAGTCGACGTGCACGATGCCGAAGCGCTTGTCGTAGCCGTACGCCCACTCGAAGTTGTCCATCAGCGACCAGAGGTAGTAGCCGCGGACGTCCGCCCCGGCGGCGATCGCGTCGGCCACCGCCGACAGGTGCAGCCGGAGGTAGCGGATCCGCTCCGGGTCGTCGACCCGGCCGTCCGGGCCGACCACGTCCTCGAAGGCGGCGCCGTTCTCGGTGACCATCAGCGGCAGGCCGAAGTCGCGGTGCATGCCGATCAGCGACTCGGACAGGCCGGTGGCGTCGATCGGCCAACCCATCGCGGTGAGGTCGTCGTTGGCGAGGTGGAAGACCACGTCCTCGGCGCCGGGCCAGGGGCTGTGCGCGCTGTCGCCGTGGCCGTCGAAGCGGGCGGGCCCACCGGTGTCCTCGGGGTTCTCGACGGGAGCCTTCCGCGGGGCCGAGACGACCGTCGGGTTGTAGTAGTTGAGGCCGAGCAGGTCGATCGGCCGGCCGATCTCGGCCTCGTCGCCGGGCCGGACCAGTTCGTCCCAGTCGACGATCGAGGCGGTGTCGGCGATCAGGTCCGCCGGGTAGCCGCCGCCGAACATGGGGCCGGTCCAGATCCGGTTGCCGACGGCCTCGATCCGGCGGGCCGCCTCCCGGTCCTCGGGGCGGTCGGTGAGCGGGCGGACCAGGTGCAGGTTGAGCGAGACGCCGATCTGCGCGGAGGCGGGCAGCAGTTCGCGCAGCGCGCCGACGGCCAGGCCGTGGCCGAGGTTGAGGTGGTGGGCGGCCCTGAGGGCGTCCGCCGGGTTGGTGCGGCCGGGCGCGTGCACGCCGGAGCCGTAGCCCAGGAAGGCGCTGCACCAGGGCTCGTTGAGGGTGGTCCAGAGCGGGACCCGGTCGCCGAGCGCACGGGCGGCGATCGACGCGTACTCGGCGAAGCGGTGGGCGGTCTCGCGGATCGGCCAGCCGCCGGCCTGCTCCAGGTCCTCCGGGAGGTCCCAGTGGTAGAGGGTGGCGACGGGGGAGATGCCGTGCTCCAGCAGGGTGTCCACCAGGGCCCGGTAGAAGTCGAGTCCGCGTTCCACGGCGGGGCCGCGGCCGGTCGGCTGGATCCGCGGCCAGGAGAGCGAGAACCGGTACGAGGTGAGGCCGAGGTCGGCCATCAGCCGGACGTCCTCGCGGAAGCGGTGGTAGTGGTCCACCGCGATGTCGCCGGTGTCGCCGTTCGCGACCTTCCCGGGGGTGCGGCTGAAGGTGTCCCAGATGGAGGGAGTGCGGCCGTCCTCGGCGACGGCGCCCTCGATCTGGTAGGCCGCGGTGGCGGCGCCCCAGGCGAAGCCGGACGGGAAGGCGCCCCGGGGGGCCGCGGCGGCGGCGTGGGAGGCGGTGGTCGGATCGGTCATGGTCATACGGGAGCGCTCCCATGGCTGAGGAATGGACAGGGCGGGGTCTTCCGGAGGGTCAGCTCTTGACGGCGCCGGACGTGATCCCGCCGACAATGTGCTTCCCCAGAACGGCGAATATCAGTAGCAGCGGCAGGGTGCCGACCAACGCGCCGGTCATGACCACGGCCTGGTTGATGTCGTGGCCCGAGCCGCCACCGATCGCCGAGAGCGCGACCTGCACGGTCGGGTTCTGCTGGGTGAGGACCACGAAGGGCCAGAAGAAGTCGTTCCAGGACTGCACGAACACCAGCATGCCGAGCACCGCCATCGCGGGCCGGGCCACCGGGAACACCACGTGCCAGATGATCCGCAGGCTGTGCGCGCCGTCCACCCGGGCCGCCTCGATCAGCTCGAACGGCAGTGCCTCGGACAGGAATTGACGCATGAAGAAGACGCCGAACGCGGCCACCAGCGAGGGCAGGATCACCGACTGCAGGTGGTTCCCCCAGTCCAGCTCGGTGATGATCCGGTAGAGCGGGATCACGCTGAGCTGCGGCGGGACGGTCATGGTGGCGACCACCAGGGTGAGCAGCGCGTTCCGGCCGCGGAAGCGCAGCTTGGCGAAGGCGAAGCCGGCCAGCGTGGAGAACAGCACCGTGGACAGCGCCACACAGCCCGCCACCACGGTGGAGTTCAGCAGTGCGGTGCCCATCTCGGCCTGCTCCCAGGCGGTGGAGACGTTGGTCCACAGCTGGCCTCCGGGCACCATCGGCGGCGGTGACTGGGCCACCCGCTCGCCGGTGTTCGAGGCCGCGACGAAGGTCCAGTACAGCGGGAACAGCGAGATCACCGCGGCGACGGCCAGCAGCAGGTAGGCGACCGGGCCGGCCTTGTCGTGCTCGCCGGCCCGGCGGCGGAACAGGCCGCGCGGACGTTCCCGCTCGGTGGGCCGGGCGCTGCCGGCGGTGGGGGTGGACAGGGTGGCGGCCATGTCAGCCTCCCAGCTCGTGGCGCTTGCGGTAACGGGTGATCAGGAACTGCACCAGGCCGACCAGCAGCAGGAGCAGCAGCATCGTCCAGGCCACCGCCGAGGCGCGACCCAACTGGCGCGACGGCCAGCCCAGTTCGTACATGTACAGGCTGAGCGTCTGGAACTGGTGCGCGGAGCCGCCGGAGACCCCCACCCCGCCGCCGAACAGCAGCGGCTCGCCGAACAGCTGGGTCGCGCCGATGCTGGAGACGATGATCGTGAACAGGATGGTCGGCCGGATCGACGGGACGGTGATCCGGGTGAACTGCTGCCAGCGGTTGGCCCCGTCCAGACCGGCCGCCTCGTACAGGTCCTTCGGCACCGCCTGCATCGCGGCCAGGTAGATCAGCGCGTTGTAGCCGGTCCAGCGCCAGGTCACGATGGCGGAGATGGCGATCTGCGAGGGCCAGGTGTCGGCGTACCAGTTGGTGTGGTGGACGCCGACCGCGTCCAGCGCCCAGTTGATGAACCCGTAGTCCGGGTTGAACAGTTGGACGAACACCAGGGTCGCGGCGGCGATCGAGGTGGCGTACGGGGCGAGGATCGCGACCCGGAAGAAACCGCGGGCCCGCATCCGGTAGTTCAGCAGGTGGGCGAGCCCCAGCGCCATCAGCAGCTGCGGGACGGTGGAGATCACCCCGATCGTGAAGGTGTTGCGCAGCGCCGTCCAGAACTGGTCGTTGGACCACAGCCGGGTGTAGTTGCCGAGGCCCCTCCACTCCATCACGTCGGGCTTCAGCAGGTCGACGTAGTGCAGCGACAGCCAGCCCGTCCAGATCAGCGGGAACAGGCCGAAGGCGGCGAAGCAGAGGAAGAACGGGGCGATGAAGGCGTACGGGGAGGCCTTCAGGTCGAACCGGTACAGGCGGGAGCGCCAGGCGGGGCGCGCCGGGGCGACGGGCGAGGCCTCGGCGCGGACGTTGGTGGCCACTTGGGGTTTCCTTCCCGGAGGTGGCGAGGGGGCGGCGGAACGGCGCCCGGCCGGGTGGGCGGACCCGGCCGGGCAGTTGGGATCGGTCACCGGCGCGTGCCGGCCCGGATCAGTGGCCGACCTTGTCGTCGACCAGCTTGGTGACGTTGCTCCAGGCCTTGGCCGGGTCGGTGCCGTGCTCCTCGATGTCGAGGACACCGTTGTCGGTGATGATCGTCTTCACGTTGCCGTCCTGCTCACCGATCGGCGCCGGCTTGATGGAGGTGGCGGACGCGGCGAAGATCTGGCCGGTCGGGGCGTTGCTGAAGTACTCCAGCTTGGCGCCCTGGACGGCGGGCTGCTGCAGGCCGCCCACGGTGGAGGGCAGGTTGCCGACCTTGGTGAAGACCTTGGCCTGCTGCTCCGGCGCGGTCAGCCAGGCGGCCAGTTCGGTGGCCTCCTTGATGTGCTTGCCGGCCTTCGGGACGGTCAGGAAGGCGCCACCCCAGTTCGAGGCGACCGGCGCGGCGGCGACGTCCCACTTGCCCTTGCCGGCCTCGCCGCCGTACTTGCTGAGGGAGGAGGTCATCCAGGACGGGCAGACCACGGCGGCGAACTTGGCGTTCGCGACGGCCGCGTTCCACGGCTCCTGGAACTGGCGCAGGCCGGCGCTGATCTTCGCCTTCGAGGCGGAGACCGCGAGGTCCCAGGCGGTCTTCACACCGGCGCTGGTCTTGTAGACGAGCTTGCCGGAGGAGTCCGAGTACTGCTCCGGCTGGGCCGACAGCACGGCGTTGAACAGGCCGGAGGCCGAGTCGGTGAAGAAAGTGCCGGCCGGGGCGTTCTGCTGGAACTGCTGGCCGACCGAGACGAACTTCGACCAGTCGCCCGTCCACAGCTTGCCGACCTGCTCGCGGTCGGTCGGCAGGCCGGCCTGCTGGAACAGGTCGGTGCGGTAGCAGATCGCCATCGGGCCGATGTCGGTGCCCAGGCCGATCAGCGCCCCGGACGGGGTGGTGGCCTGCTGCGACTTCCAGGGCAGCCAGTTGGAGGCGTTGACGCCCTCGGCCTTGCCGAGGTCGACGAACTTGTCGCCCAGGGTGTTGGTGGCCTGCGCGATGTAGCCGACCTCGACCGCCTGGATGTCGGACAGACCGCTGCCGGACGCCAGGTGGGTGGTCAGCGCGTCCCAGTACTTCTGGCCGTCCTGGACGGTGTCGTACTTGATCGTGACGTTCGGGTGCGCGGCCATGTACTCGTCGTACAGGCCGGCCTCCTTGTAACCGAAGGTGCCGAAGTCGCCGACGGTCAGGGTGATCTTCGCGTTGGCGTCGCTCGATCCGCTGCCGCCGCTGTCCGAGCCGGACGAGCAGGCCGAGAGCAGCAGCGCGGAGGCGGCCACGGCCACGGTGGCGAGGACGGCGGCTCTGCGGGGGCGGGAGGTGGTGCGCATGGGGGCGAACTCCTTTGTCCGGGTGGTGATCCGGGTCTTCCGGGGTGGAGCGGAGAGGTTCAGGGATGTTCTCTGTGCGCCGAATGTTGGCTACAGTGTGGGAGCGCTCCCACAATTGGCATGCCGGAAGGTTGCTGGGTCGCGGGGGTGAGTGTCAAGACGTGGTGACGCAAACGTTGCCGGAGCGTTTCCGGCACCGGGGCTCCGTCGGGCGGCGCGGTGGTGAGGGTGCCGGCGTCGGGGCTGCGGCGGTGGCTGCGGGTTTCTCGACGGCGGGACGGTGCCGGGATTCAGGCTGCCCGGGCGGCGGGCGCGGGTTGCCCCGAAGGTCGGGTGCGAGTTGCCCGGGGGCGGGCGTGGGTTGCCCGGGGCTCGGGGTGCGGTCCGCCCCGGATGCTTGTGGGCGGCTCGGGACCGGCCACAATGAACCTTCCGCACTGGGGTGGGAGGCCCGGCCGGAACCGGTGCCGACCGTCCCGCCCTGCCCCGTTCGTTCCGTCCGCCCCGTCCCATCCGTCCCAGAGACCGAGAGGTGCAGCGATGAGCCCGACTGCACAGCGCCCCGAGGCACCCCACCCGGGTGCCGGGGGCAGAGCCGCCGCGCGCCCCACCCTGGAGGAGGTGGCCGCGCTGGCCGGCGTCGGCCGCGGCACCGTCTCCCGGGTCGTCAACGGCTCGCCCCGGGTCAGCGCCAAGGCCCGCGAGGCCGTCCAGAACGCCATCGCCGAACTCGGCTACGTCCCCAACCGGGCCGCCCGCACGCTGGTCACCTCGCGCACCGACTCCATCGCGCTGGTCGTCCCCGAGGCCGAGACCCGGCTGTTCTCGGAGCCGTACTTCTCCGACATCATCAGCGGCGTCTCGGCCGAACTCGCCGAGACCGACCTGCAGTTGCTGCTGATCCTGGTCCGCAACCAGCGTGAGCGCGAACGCCTCTCGGCCTACCTGACCGCCCAGCGGGTCGACGGCGTCCTGGTGGTGTCGGTGCACCGGGACGACCCGCTGCCCGCCCTGCTGGAGAGCCTGGAGATCCCGTCCGTGCTGGCCGGCCGGCGCGGCGACCTCGAACCGCTCAGCTACGTCCACGCCGACAACGCCGGCGGCGCCCGGATGGCTGTCCGGCACCTGCTGCGCCGCGGCTGCCGCCAGGTCGCCACCCTCACCGGACCGCTGGACATGGAGGTCGCCCAGGCCCGCCTCGGCGGCTACCGCCGGGCCCTGGAGGAGGCCGGGCACCCCTACGACGAGGAGCTGGTCGGCCTGGCGGACTTCACCGAGGAGGGCGGCCGGAACGCGATGCGCGAACTCCTGGAGCGGCGGCTCGACCTGGACGGCGTCTTCTGCGCGTCCGACGTGATGGCGGCCGGCGCCATGCAGGTGCTGCGGGCCGCCGGCCGACGGATCCCCGACGACGTCGCGGTGATCGGCTTCGACGACTCGATCGTGGCCCGGCACACCGATCCGCCGATGACCAGCGTGCGCCAGCCGATCGAGGAGATGGGGCGCACGATGGTCCGGCTGCTGCTGGACGAGATCGCCGAACGCGGCCGGGCGCGGCGGCAGGTGGTGCTGGCGACGGAGCTGATCGTTCGGGACTCGGCCTGAGGGCTGCCGAGGTGCTGCGTCGCTGCGCGCGGGTGGGGCCGGTGCGGGGTGCCGCGCGGGTGGGGCCGGTGCGGGGTGCGGGCCGCGCGGGTGGGGCCGGTGCGGGGTGCCGCGCGGGTGGGGCCGGTGCGGGGTGCGGGCCGCGCGGGTGGGGCCGGTGCGGTGCGTGGGGTGCGCGGGTGGGGCCGGTGCGGTGCGTGGGGTGCTGGGCTCGGGCCCGTGCTCGGTGTGCTGGTTCCGGGCCCGAGATTCCGGCGTGGGTCAGGAGTTGGGGCGGAGCGTCCAGACGATCTCCAGCACGCCGGTGACGGCGCCGTCCTCGCGGGTGATCTCCACGGTGATCGGGAACTCGGGGCGCTTGCCCTCGTCCAGCTCGGCGAGCACCTCGGCGACCGGGCGGCCCAGGGTGGCCGTGGCCGTCACCACGCCGCGGGCGAGCTTCTTGAACGAGATCTCGCCGACGGTGGGCAGCGGCACCGCGCGGCCCAGCTGGTCGCCGAACGCGGCCAGCACGATCGCGCCGCTCGCCGACTCGGCCAGCGTGAACATCGCCCCCGCGTGCGGTCCGCCCACGTGGTTGCGGTACTCCGGCAGGTCGGGCAGCCGCAGCACGGCCCGCTCCGGAGTGGTCTCCAGGTACTCCAGCTGCAGGGTCTTCACCATCGGGACGGTGTCGGTGAGCAGCTGGCCGATCGCAGTAGTGGTCATGGGGCCGATGTTACTGACAGGTAGCTTCGACGTCCATGGCGGAACGGGTCGCCGTTCGCACTGATCTCCCGTCAGGTGTGCGGGTGGACGTTCGGGCTCGGTACTCGCGGCTCGGTGCTCGCGGCTCGGTACTCATGGCTCGGCGCGCGAGGCTCTGCGTGCGTGGCTCTGCGTTCCGTGTGCGGGCCGGTTCGAATCGGGGCTCCGGCTCGGGGCGGACGCGGCGACAGGTGCGTGCGGAGACGCAAGAAGAGCCCTGGCCAATTCCCTTGGCCAGGGCCCTTCTTTGATGGGGTGAGCGACGGGACTCGAACCCGCGGCCACCTGGACCACAACCAGGTGCTCTACCAACTGAGCTACGCCCACCATCTGTCCGGCGCTTTCCCGCTTTCGCGTTCCCGCTCCGACAGAAAGAACTCTACAGGATGCTGAGGGGTGCTCGTGCCAGGGTTTTCCCGGCGGTCCGGACCCGAGCCCTGATCAGGTGGTGGGCACCTGGTGGCGGGCGGCGATCTCCCGGGCGGTGTCGGTGTCCGGACCGGGCTGCGGAACGAACACCGTCTCGCGGTAGTACCGGAGTTCGGCGATCGATTCGCGGATGTCCGCCAGCGCGCGGTGGCTGCCGCCCTTCTGCGGGCTGTTGTAGTAGGCGCGCGGGTACCAGCGGCGGGCGAGCTCCTTGATCGAGGAGACGTCCACGATCCGGTAGTGCAGGTGGCCCTCCAGCTCCGGCATGTCCCGGGACAGGAAGCCGCGGTCGGTGGCCACCGAGTTGCCGCACAGCGGCGTCTTGCCGGCCTCCGGCACGTGCTTGCGGATGTACGCCAGCACCTGCTCCTGTGCCTCGGCCATGGTCAGGCCGTCCGCGAGCTCGTCGAGCAGACCCGAGGCGGTGTGCATCTCCCGCACCACCTCGGGCATGTTCTCGAGCGCCTCGGCGGGCGGACGGATGATCACATCCACGCCTTCGCCGAGCACGTTCAGCTCGGAGTCGGTCACCAGGGCGGCGACCTCGATCAGGGCGTCCCGATCGAGGTCGAGGCCGGTCATCTCACAGTCGATCCATACCAAACGGTCATTCACGCCCCTCACCCTACGGCGCGATCACGCGCCCCCGACACCGCACGCGCCCCGTCCGGGCCGAAGTCCGCCGTCCCCCGCGCCCTGCGCTCCGGCTCGGTCTCCGGACGCACCGACTGCCGACCGCGCGCGCTCGGCTGCTGGCTGTCCGGGTCCTCCGCGATCGCGTGCTCCACCGGACGGTCGGCACGCTCCGGACCGTTGGCACGGTCGGGCCGGTCGGCCGGGGTCGAGCCGCGACCGCCCGGGTACGCCGCACTGGGCCGCACCGGCTGACCGGGCGACGGCTGCGCGTGCGCATGCGCGGGCGGAGGGCCCTGGTGGGCACTCGGGTACGGGACGCCGGACTGCCCGTTCGGGACGCCGCCCGGGTGGCCCGGTTGCGCCGCACCCGCGCCGCCACCGGTGGGGCGGACGCCGTACCGGGGGTCGCCCGGACGTTCCGGCACCCGCGAGCCGAACGCCCCCGCCGGCGGACCGGCCTGCGGCGGCACCAGCGGACGCTGCCGCGGACGCCCCGCCGCACCACCCGCACCGGGGCCGTTCGCCGCGGTCTGGCCGTGCGTCACCCCGACGTTCCCGGACGGGCCCTGGGCCTGCTGCCCGTGCCCGCCCTGACCCGTCGCCGGACCGCCCGGCGCACCGGCGATCCGCTCGGCCGGAACGCCCGGCGAGGGCATCGCCGAGTTGCCGACCGCCGGACGGCGGGCCCGGAAGGTGGTCCGGTACGCGGCCGGGGAGACACCGAGCTGGCGGCGGAAGTGACCGCGCAGCGCCACCGGGGAACGGAAGCCGCAGCGGCGGGCCACGTCGTCCACCGACAGGTCGGAGGTCTCCAGCAGCCGCTGCGCCTGCAGCACCCGCTGGGTGATCAGCCACTGCAATGGGGCACTGCCGGTGAGCGTGCGGAACCGGCGGTCGAAGGTGCGCCGCGACATGTAGGCGCGGGCCGCCAGGACCTCGACGTCGAACTGCTGGTTGAGGTTCTCCAACGCCCAGGTGACCACCTCGGCCAGCGGGTCGTTGCCGATCTCTTCAGGTAAAGACTGATCGATGTACTGGGCCTGACCTCCGCCACCGCGCCGGTTGGGCACCACCAGCCTTCGGGCGAGCGCGTTGGCGGCCTCCGCGCCGTGGTCGCTGCGGACCACGTGCAGGCAGAGGTCGATGCCGGCCGCGGTGCCGGCGGAGGTCAGCACGTCGCCGTCGTCCACGAACAGTTCGCGCGGATCGACGTGGACCCGCGGGTACCGCTTGGCCAGCGTCGGTGCGTACATCCAGTGGGTGGTCGCCGGGCGCCCGTCGAGCAGCCCGGCTGCGGCCAGGACGAAGGCGCCGGTGCAGAGGCCGATGATCCGGGCCCCCTCGTGGTGGGCCTTGCGCAGGGCGGCGATGGCCTCGACCGGCGGCGGCTGCGAGATCGACCGCCAGGCGGGCACCACGATGGTCCCGGCCCGGGACAGCGCCTCCAGCCCGTAGGGTGCGGTGAGGGTGAGGCCGCCGGTGGTGGTCAGCGGTCCCTCCTCGCCGGCGCACACCAGCAGACGGTAGCGGGGGACCCCGGCGTCCTGGCGGTCCACGCCGAACACCGACAGCGGGATCGAACTCTCGAAGATCGGCGCCCCGCTGAACAGCAGCACCGCCACCGTCTCGCGCCGCCGACGCCCCGCCAGCTTGCGCGGTGCTCCCAGCAGGCCCGGGCCGGCGGCGGTGAGGGTGTCGGAGCCGGCTCCGGCACCCATGACGGAGGAGCTGGAAGGGCCGTTGGCGAGGTTGCCGTGACCGGCGACGGAGGACGGGGGCTGCGTGGCCGGATTCGTGGTGTACTGACCGGACGTCAATGGCGCGTTGCCACCATGAAGCTGACTGGCCGTCGATCCTGAGCCGAGTGAACCGGCCGACGTGCCACCGAACTTGCCGAGTCTTGAGCCGCCACCGGGAAGGCCCGACGGCTGACGGCCGCCTTCAGGACCCGCGTCGCTCCTACTCACCCTGCTCAAGGCGCTCCAGCCCCCTCGGTGGTGTGGTGGTCTCGGCTGCCGCTCTGCGAGCCAAGATCGAATCTACTTGGTGGACCGTTGCCGTTGTGACAAGTTCACCATCCGACGCTATGTCGACATGGCAATTTGGCGTGAAGCATTCGATCACGAAGCGTGGCACCCGTCGACCCCGCTGTGAAGGGGGCGCGGACAACCGTGGCTGGTTGTCGCACGACCTGCTCGTGATTCACCCACCAGCGGCGCACCCGCCGGCCGCTGTGTGCTGCGGCTTTGTCCGAAGGGTGGGTCGGGCCTGCAAGTTGGCTGAAAACATGCGGTTCAAATCAGGGGCGTGAACATACCTTCTGCGCGCCACAGCGCACACCTGAGCCAAGACTCCCGCGCCCCGTCAGCCCCTTGGCCCAACCCGAACTGGCCATCTCCGAACGCCTCCCACCTCACAATCCGTCACTTCGCACCCCTTGCGTCCCTCCTGTCACACCAGCCCCAGTAGCCTCATCCGCCCCACCGTCACCATCGGCCAGTCGCTCCGTCCGGTGCCCCACGGCGCCGCACATTCGTCCGAATCCGACCCCTGTCGGATGTGCCGCTCACGCCCTCGCCGCCGGGCCCTTGTTGCCGGGCCCTTGTTGCCCGCGCCGTCCTCGCCGACCGGGGGTGGGGGAGGGCCGTGCGGGCGGTGTGGGCGGGAGGTGTCCAACTCCGATGGAGGAGAGCTGTGGTGAGCGCGCGTGGGGGCGTGGCACCGGACGAATGCGCCGCCGGTCTCGCGTGCGGATCGTCGCCGGCGCGGCTTGGCCGGCGTGACAACTCGACGTTCTCTGCCGAAAGTTCGGGTGTCCCCGAGGCGGCCTGCGGGTGCCGCTCCGGCGGACCTAGGCGACGGGTGGCAGGGCCGGCGGCCGAACGGGCTGGGCGGCAGGCGATGTGCCGACCGATGCGCCGACCGTTGTGGCGGGCTGGGCGGCGGGAGCGGTGACCGGTCCGAGGTGGGTCAGCGGCACGGCCCGGGTGAACGATGCGGACTGGGCGAAGGGCGGCCTCAGCCCGTTCGCGGTGGGCGAGGGGGCCAGCCTGGAGGCCGGCACGGCGATGCGAGTGCGAGGCGGGCGCTTGCGGCCGGACGCCGTCGCGGCAGCGAAGTGCCGGGCGGCGTTGGGGCGTTCGGCTGCGCCGAGGACGAGGCGCACCGCCTCCGGAAGGCTCGGCGCGCTGACCGTCGGACGGTAGCCCCGTTCGGCCCAGGGCCGACCGTGGTGCAGCCAGACACTGCGGAGCCCCGTTGCCTCCGCTCCCGCGATGTCGGACGGACCGTAGTCGCCGACCATCCAGGTCTGCGCGGTCCAGTCTCCCGCCGGGCGGAACCCGCAGCGGCGGGCGGCGATTTCGAAGATCAACGGATCCGGCTTGATGCAGCGGGCCTCCTCGGAGATGACCCAGCCGTCCACCATGGCGGCCAGCCCGGTGAGTCGGATCTTCTCCAGCTGGGGCAGCGTCCCCCCGTTGCTGACGATTCCCAGCGTCCACCCCTCCTCGCGGGCCGCGCGTAACGCGCTCGCATGTGAATCCGGGCAGGCGATATGGGAGTTGATGCTGCGGCGATAGTGCTCGAGCATCGCATCGATCGACCGATCGATGCCGTAGCGACGCTTCGTTGCGCCCAGTACGGTGCTGCGCGGCACGTAGCCGCTGCCGTCGAGCATGACCAACCAGTCGAGGTCGCTTGCGGGCAGGCCGTTCTCGGCGAGGAAGTCTTCCGCCCAGGCTCTGAACGCGGCATCCCTGGGCAGCAAGGTGTTGTCGAGGTCGAGCAGGAGCAGCGGCATGTCGAGCATGCTGCCAGTGGGCGGCTCGTATGCATGTGGCAATTGCCAAAGGCGAATCGAATTCCCATGAATTGGCCGAATCCATCCGCTACGCACCCATCTCGGGTCATGATCGCCCGAATGCGCCCCTCGCGCCCCGCCGACTGCCCTTCGCAGCTCGGCTCGACCGTTCACTCGCACCGTCCTCGGGCAGCGACGATCTCTGGCGATGACAGTCGGATCACGTTGTGTGCCTGCCCTGTTGCGCGTACTGCGGGTCGTCGGTCAAGCTCCATGGAACCCGCCGCAGAAGGGGCGCACACGCCGGCGTGTGATTCCCCCACAAGCGGGAACCTTGTCGTACCGAGGGCTTCGCCGCTGGGTGCGGCCCATTCCGCGCCGTACTCTGAAAGGCACAGGTCGCCAACGGTGGTAGTCGTTTCCGAACGGTCCGCTGCCTCGGTCGTGCCTTTCCCCGGGCCAGGGCGGTCCGCCGCCATGTCCCCCTGTGTATTCCTCTCCCGGTTGAAGAGTTTTGAGCCATGGCTGGTCGAGATCCTTCCGGTTCTGCCCACGGCAGTTCGCGGGACGACAGTTCCCCTGCCGAGCTCCTCGGCATCCCGCCGGGAGCCGATTCGGCACGCCGCCCCGACGCCGACGCCACCGGGGACGGAGATGTCCGTGGAGGCGGCGGAGGGTGCCGTGAAGACGGGCGTGGAGGCGACCGTGGAGACGCGCGCGGGTGCGACTCCGGAGACGGCCCCGAGGGTGGACGCCATGGCGTTGAGGACGCGCCCGACTGTTCCATCCACCTGGAACGCTCCGATCGGACGGGCCACTCCGATCGGGCGGGCGACTCGAGCCGTTCTGGTTGGGCGAGTTGGACGTCCTGGGCGGGTCGGGCGGCTCCAACCGGGCGCGTCGGCATGTTCGGACGTCCCGCCCGCCCCCGAGGTTCGGACCGGCCCGGGCCCGACGACCCGAGACACTCGACCCCTGCTACTCCAGGCGCGGCGGCGGATCCTGCCGTCGCCCCACAACCCGGCACTGCGGAGGACGCGATGACCGACAGCTCCCGTCCGACCGTCGGCCGCCGCGATGGCGATGGCGAACCGCAGCTCCAGGAGCACGGCTCCCGCGCTTGCGACCCGCAGTTCCAGCACGGTGTAGTGGTCGGCTTCGACGGCTCGCTCTCCAGCGAACGCGCCCTGGCCTACGCCGTCGGCATGGCCCGCCGCTCCCAGTGCGGACTGGTGATCGTCCACGTCGCCAACCGGCTCCCCGCCACGGTCTGGGCCGGCTGCGAACCGCCCGTCTTCGTGGACCTCCCCGACCAGCGCACCGAGATCCTCGGCCTCGAACTCGCCTGCGCAGACTTCCTTTCAGGCGTCCCCTGGATCCTGGTCGAACGCGGCGGGGACATCTGTCACGAGATCGAAGAGGTCGGCCGCGAGTACGCCGCGGACGCCATCGTGGTCGGCAGCACCCACGGGCTGCTCGGGAAGATCTTCGGCTCGGTCTCCGGCCGCCTCGCCCGCCGCGCGAACCGTCCGGTCATCGTCATCCCCTAGCCGGGCTGACCGGGCTGACCGGGCCGACCGGCCCTCGCGCCTGTGCTCGCCGCGGCTTTGCGCTGTCCCGGTGCCATCTCCCGGTTCCGCTCCGTTGTTCCCGCTTTCCCGGGCCTATTCCCGGGCCTACTTCCCGGCCTCCTCCGCCCCCGTGCTCTCGCCTGACGTCCTCGCACGGCACCGGATCATGGCCGGATGCGGGCGGGAGGAACCGGCCATCCGCGGCGCGGGGAAACGTGCGGGGCCGGGCCGTTCGGCGCTCGGATACGGCCGAACGAGTCGTTCAAACGCTGCGGCGTGAGTCATATCAGCTGCCGAACCGGAGCATGGTGAACCATTCGTAGGTGATCCATCGTCATATCGGCCTACTGGCGGCCAGATGGTGTTCGGGCGAGGTGACCGCCGCTCGTCGCCCCATGCCGCCCTTACTCGGAGCTGCCCTGCTGGTGCCGGCCGTCCTCGCGACCTGGGCCTCGGAACCTGGGGCCACTCGGGGTGGGGAAGTGGGCGAGGTGCTGACCCTGAGCGTCAGCACCAACATCAGCACCGACCTCAACGTGCGGCTCCGCGCCGACGAGGTGGCCAGCCGGACCTACCACCTCGTCAACCACGCCGACTATCAGCTCACTGATCTCGTGCTGAACGACCCTCAACTTCCGGGCGGGCAAGCCCAATGTGACGCCGGTCGAAGCATCCCGCCGGGTGGCATCCTCGACTGCACAGCCTCCTTCACTGCCCTGGGCGGATCGCAGGCCGCCCAGGCCACTGCGACCGCCGATGCCCCGAACCGACTGCCACAGGCCCACGCGGATGCACCCGTGGGCTACTGGGGCATCACTGCAGGCCTTCGCCTCACCCGGGTGGGATCACCCACCGGTACGGGCGTGTCTCGATCCCGAAGGACCATCCCGGAGGCGGTGCCGCCCGCTGGCACCCGTCGCACCGCGCCGAGAGCGCTGACCGCAGTCGCGGGGACCCTTGAACTCCGGTACCACCTGGAGGCGTTCGGTGATGTCCCGATCACCGACATCTCGGTGGTCGAAGGGTTGCCCGATGTGGGCGCAGTGACCTGCTCCGGCCCCGATGCCGGCCGCACCCTCGCCCCTGGACAGGGCGTCGACTGCCAGGCCGCCGGGACCGCTCTCGCGGGCCACCAGACCGGTACGGTGCACGCCGACGGCTTGGCGGACGATGCGACCGTCGGACCGGACGGCAGCCGCCAAGCGCCGCGCCACGTGTTCGCCGACGCGCCCGGAGCCTATGACGGACTCAGTCCGACTCCTCCTGCCGCGGCACCGCTTCCGCCCGGTACAACGGGCGGAGGAACCGGCCCCGGCGCGGCCCCCGGCAGTGGTGTCGGTACGGGCACCGCGGCCGGCGCGGGCACGGCTACCGGCGTCGGCGCCGGAGGCGGCATCGGGACGGTGGCAGGAGTCGGTGCGGGCGCGGTCGGTGTTCCTGGTGCTGCCGCTCCCGGAGCTGCGGCCCCTGGAGTCGCTGCCCCCGGTGCCGCCCCAGGAGTTGCCGCCCCTGGCGTCGCGGGCGTGGGCGCGGCTGTTGGAGCGGCAGCCGCGGCGGGGCTGCTCCCCGTACCCGTCCCAGCCGGCGGGGCTGCCGCGGCCGCACCAGGGCTGCTGCCCGGTGTCCCGGCTCCCGGGCAGGCCGCAGCAGCGGCTCCCGCAGGCTTGCTGCTGACGCCCTTCCTGCCGGGGGCAGCACCAGCGTTGGTCCCCGGTGGGACGGCCTTCGCGCTGCCGGGCTCGCCCTTTGCGGCGCCGGGGGTGATCGGCACTTCAACCGGGCCTGGCGGCAGCCTGATTGGGGTCGGGACAGCCAGCCCGGGCGGGGGACTGGCGAGCAGTGGGACGGCAGTGCTCGCGCCGACTTCGAGCGCGGCTGCCGGACGGAGTGAGGGGGCGGGCTCGGGAGCGGGGGCGTCCGGCGGTGGGTCGTCACCAGGTGGACAGGTGCAGGCCCAGCCCGGGGCGGAGGACTGGACGCCCGAGGAGGGGGAGGACAACCAGTGGGACATCACAGAGGTGATGATGCTGCTGTTGGCGATCCTTCTTCCTGTGCTGTGCGTGCTGGCGGCGGCGTTCTCCGTTCGGGGTCGGTGGAAGCAGTGAGCGCGCGCGAAGAGATGATCCGACCGGCTGGCGATGGGCCCGTAACCGACCTGGTGATGTCCGGGGTTGTCGATGGCGCAACTGTTGTCGAGTCAAGGAACGATGCACCGCAGGCGGGAGCGCGAGGCCTGCGGCTGCTGGTGCCGGCCGACGGCAGACCCGGTGCGAGGCCGGTGGCGCGGTCGGGTGCGAGGCCCAGCGCGAGGGCGGGCCTCCGCGGCGGTGGGAGCAGGTGGTGCCGATGCTGATCGTCGCGATCGCCGCCGTCTCGGGTGCGGCGCTCGCGCTGGTGATCGGTCTGCTGCTCGGGCGGACCAGTCGGGCGCGGGAGGGGTCCACGACACCGCAAGCGCTGTCCTTTGCCGGGGCGGCGATCCTCGGCTTCTTCGCGCTCTTCCTGGGATTCAGCATCGCCGGCACCTGGCAGCAGTTGAACTCCGCGCGTCAGCACACCTACGAGGAGTCGCGGGCTCTCGCGGAGGCTTATTGGAACGCGGGCGGTCTGCCGGTCGCCGACCGGTCACTGGTGCGGGATCGGCTGCGGAACTACACCAGGGTGGTGATCGACGACGAGTGGGCGACGATGCAGCACGACACCGGCAGCCAGGCCGCCTGGCAGGCGGTCGACGAGGTGCGGGCCGCGGTCGATCACGCCGCGGTGCAGACTCCGGCGGAGACCAGCGCACGGACCGATGTGCTGCACAGCCTGTCCGACGTCAACGCCAAACGGAACGCGCGGTTGGGTGATATTCGTGCGTCCGTGCCGGTGGTGGCGATCGGTGGCCTGCTCGTGGGCGCGGTGTTCGTCCTCGCCACGCCGTCGGTGATCGGCCTGATGGCCAACACACGGAATCTGATGTTGATGTGCTTCGTGGGTGCCTCCGTGGCGTTCGGGGTGAGCATGGTGGCGGTGATGAGCGGGCCGTTCTCCGGCGCGGTGCGGATCGAACCGACTGCGTTCCAACTGGCGTTGGAGCGCTACGACCAGATCGACACCGACGCCAGGACGCCGGCACTGCCGCCGTTCCAGCCTTGGCCGACGCACTGACCTGCGGGTGGTCCGGGACGCGACGGTCCGGACACTCCGGCAGGCAGTGATCCGTCAGCAGGGCCGTGTCAGCGCATGGTTCAGGAGTTGACGCCGAGTTCGCGCGCGATCAGCATCCGCTGGACCTCGGAGGTGCCCTCGCCGATCTCCAGAATCTTGCAGTCGCGCCAGAACCTGGCGACCGGGTACTCGTTCATGAAGCCGTAGCCACCGTGGATCTGGGTCGCTTCGCGCGCGTTGTCGACCGCGGCCTCGGAGGCGAACAGCTTGGCGATGGCTGCCTCCTTCTTGAAGGGCTCGGAGTGCAGCAGCCGGGAGGCGGCGTCCCGCCAGGCCAGGCGGGAGGTGTGTGCGCGCATCTCCATGTCGGCGAGCTTGAACTGGATGACCTGGTTGGCGCCGATCGGCCGGCCGAAGGCGCGACGAGTGGCGGCGTAGGACAGGGACTGGTCGACGCATCCCTGGGCCAGACCGGTGGCCAGGGCCGCGATGGCGATGCGGCCCTCGTCGAGGATGCGAAGGAACTGGGCGTAGCCGCGGCCCTGGCGACCAAGCAGGTTGGCCGCGGGGACTCGGCAGTCGGTGAAGGACAGTTCGCGGGTGTCGGAGGCGTTCCACCCGACCTTCGAGTACTTCTTCGATACCTGGAACCCGGGAGTTCCAGTGGGGACGATGATGGAGGAGATTTCCCTCGTGGGCGAGTGATTTACGCCCTCGTCACTCGAATGTGCGATCGGTTCGGTCAGTGCGGTGACGGTCACCAGCCCGGTGATATCGGTGCCGGAATTGGTGATGAAGCACTTGCTTCCGTTGATCACCCACTCGTCGGTGGCCGCGTCGTAGCGCGCGGTGGTGCGAGTCCCGCCGGCGTCCGTGCCGCCCTCGGGCTCGGTCAGGCCGAATGCGCCGAGCATTTGGCCGGACGTCAACTTCGGCAGCCACTCACGCTTCTGCTCCTCGGTGCCGAAGAGGTGGATCGGCATGGCGCCGAGCGAGACCGCGGCCTCCAGCGTGATCGCCACCGAGGAGTCGACCCGGGCCAGTTCCTCCAGGGCCAGGCAGAGCGCGAAGTAGTCGCCGCCCATGCCGCCGTACTCCTCGGGGAAGGGCAGGCCGAACAGGCCCATCCGACCCATTTCCCGAATGATTTCGTACGGGAATTCATTCTGCTCGTAGTATTCGCCGATCTTCGGCGCAACTACATCGTTGGCAAACTCCGCGACGGTGCGCCGGAGTTCCTCGTAGTCACTGCTCAGCCGGTGGTCGAGCATGGGTGATCCTCCCGGGATCGAGGCCTGGTGGGCCGGGTGGGGGGTTTTGGAGTCAGCGGTCAGGCCGTGGGCCCGAGCAGGGCGCGGACGGTCCGCGAGGGGCTGGGGCGGCCGAGCTGACGCGCCATCCAGCCGCTGGTTTCGGTGAGCGACGCCAGGTCGACGCCGGTCTCGATGCCCAGGCCGTGCAGCATCCAGACCAGGTCCTCGGTCGCCAGGTTGCCGGTCGCACTCTTGGCGTACGGGCAGCCGCCGAGGCCGCCGGCGGAGGCGTCCACCACCGTCACGCCGGACCGGAGCGCGGCCAGCGTGTTGGCCAGCGCCTGCCCGTACGTGTCGTGGAAGTGCACCGCGACCTGGTCGACCGGAACGCCGGAACGAGTGAATTCGTCGATCAGCGCCTTGACCTGGCCGGGCGTTGCGACGCCGATGGTGTCGCCGAGGCTCAGCTCGGTGCAGCCCATTTCCAGCAGCGTCAGGCCGTGCCGGACCACCTGGGCGATCGGCACGGGGCCCTCCCACGGGTCGCCGAAGCACATCGACAGGTAGCCGCGAACCGGGACTCCCGCTGCCGTGGCACGTTCGACCACGGGCCGGAACATGGCCATCGCCTCGTCCGCCGAGCGGTTGAGGTTGCGTCGGGCGAACGTGTCGGTGGCGCTGGCGAACACCGCGACCTCACCGGCATGGTGGGCCAGCGCCCGGTCCAGTCCACGCTCGTTCGGCACCAGGACGGGCAGACGGAGCCCCGGGTACCGCGCGGGCAGCTCGGCCAGCCGAGGCATCAGTTCCTCGGCGTCGGCCAGCTGCGGCACCCACTTGGGGTGGACGAAGCTGGTGGCTTCCACGGTGCGCAGCCCGGCGTCGGCGAGTCGTGCGATGAACTCCGCCTTGACCTCGACGGGGACGAGGCTGCTCTCGTTCTGCAGCCCGTCACGGGCGCCGACCTCGTGGATGCGCACTCGGGCGGGCAGATCGGGGTCACGCACGGGGTCCGGAAGGCCGAGTTCCAGCACGGTCGGTTCGACTGCGGCCCGATCGGGAGCGGTGGTCATCCTGCGGCCTCCTGCAGTTTCGCGGTGGCGTCGGCTTCCGCTTCGGTGCGGACATCGGCTTCCGCCTCGGCGGTGGTGGCTTCCTCGTCGGCGGGGGCGACTGCGACCAGGGGCTCATCCATGGCGACGGTCGCACCGGCAGTGACCCTCAGGTCCTCGACGATGCCGTCGTGCGGCGCGGAGATGACGTGCTCCATCTTCATGGCCTCCAGGACGAGCAGCGCCTGTCCGCGGCTGACCTGTTCGCCGGCCTGGACCTTCACCACCGTGACGGTGCCGGGCATCGGAGCAGTCAGCGTTCCGTGGTGCACGGTTCCGGCAGCGGCACGCTCGGTGATTGCGTCGAACGGGTGAACGAGCCACGCATCTCCGTCGGCGCCGAGCCAGTGCGCAATGCCCTCCGCCGTACGCTCCTCGGCGACCGTGAAGGTGGCCTGCAGGCCGTCAACCGCAAGGCGGAGCAGGCTTCCGTCCCGGGTGGCGCGAGCCTTCCGGGCGGGGCCGTCGCCGAGTCGGATGTCCCACTCGGGAGTCTTCACGGCGGAAAAACCGATAGCGCTCTCGAATTCACCGCTGGTAGTCATTCGGCAACTCACGGCGACCGGTTCGCGGCCGGCGAGCCGGAGCCGGTGCGTGGTCCATGCGGCTTCGCCACCGAGTCGCCACCCAGAAGGGAGGGAGAAGGGATCGGTCCAGCCGTCGGAGGCGTCGGCGCGGCCGAGTTCGAGCTGCCGCACCAGTGCGGCGGCGAAGTAGAGCAGGTCGATCGTTTCGGGCCGGGTGTACGGAGAGCTGAGCAGGGAGGGGTCCTGCTGGGCGCTGCGTTCCACCAGGCCGGTGTCGAGCCGACCTGCCGTCACCTCGGGCTGAGCCAGCAGTCGGCGCAGGTAGCCGGTGTTGGTGGTGACGCCCAGGATGCGGGTCTCGGCGAGTGCGGCCCGCAGCCGACGGATCGCGGTCGGACGGTCGGGCCCATACGCGATCACCTTGGCGAGCATCGGGTCGTACAGGCTGCCGATCCGGTCGCCGGGTGCGATTCCGGAGTCCACCCGGATGCCCTCGCCCGAGGGTTCGTCCAGCAGCAGTACCTCGCCGCCGGTGGGCAGGAAGTCCCGTTCCGGGTCCTCGGCGCAGATGCGGGCCTCGATCGCGTGGCCCAGGAAGGAGATGTCGGACTGTGTGAACGACAGCGTCTCGCCCGCGGCGACGCGCAGCTGCCACTCGACCAGGTCGAGCCGCTGCGGGCCCTCGGGGCCGTCGACAGAGACGGCCAGCTCAGTGACGGGGTGTTCCACCTGGAGGCGGGTGTTCATCTCCATGAAGAAGAAGTCGAGGACGTCGTCCGCGTCGGACCCTGCGGGGTCACCACCGGGAACGATGAACTCGACCGTGCCGGCGCCGGTGTATCCGCAGGCTTCGGCAGCACGCACCGCGGCCGCGCCCATCGCGGCCCGGGTCCGGGCGTTCAACAGGACGGAAGGGGCCTCTTCGATGAGTTTCTGATGGCGGCGCTGGAGACTGCACTCGCGCTCGCCGAGGTGAACAGTCCGGCCGTGGGTGTCGGCCAGGACCTGCACCTCGATGTGGCGCGGTTGGTCCACCCAGCGCTCGAGCAGCAGGGTGTCGTCGCCGAACGCGGTGCGGGCCACCCGGCGGGCGGCGGCGAGCTCGGCGGGCAGGTCGGCCGGGTCGCGGACCAGCCGCATGCCCTTGCCGCCGCCACCGGCCGAGGGCTTGAGCAGCACCGGGTAGCCGATTCGGGCCGCCGCCTCGATCAGCTGCTCGTCGGTGGGCGCGCCGTCCTCGCTGCCGGGGACGACGGGCACCCCGGCGGCCCGGACGGCCTCCTTGGCGTTGATCTTGTCGCCCATCAGCTCCACCGCAGCCGGCGGTGGGCCGATGAAGACCAACCCGGCCTGCGTGCAGGCCTCCGCGAAGGCGGGGTTCTCGGCGAGGAACCCGTAGCCGGGGTGGACGGCCTGCGCGCCGGTCCGGCGGGCGGCGTCGAGGATCAGGTCGGTGCGCAGGTAGGTCTCGGCGGCCGAGCTGTCGCTCCGGTCGGCGGGCCCGAGTCGGACCGCGAGGTCGGCGGCCCGGACGTGCGGGGCGTCCGCGTCCGCGTCGCTGTGCACGGCGACCGAGCGCACGCCCAGCCGTCGCAGGGTGCGGATCACCCGCAGCGCGATCTCGCCGCGGTTGGCGACGAGCACGGTGTCGAACATGGAGGTGTGCCTCCGTTGCGAGGAGAACGGGTGAGCGAATTGACGATGCATCAGAAGCGGTGGCCGGTCGGTGGCTCGGCCCCGGCCGGGCGTTACATGCGGAAGACGCCGAACGGGCGGGGTTCGGGGAGCGGGGCGTTGGCGCACGCAGTGAGCGCCAGGCCGAGCGCGGTCCGGGTCTGCATGGGGTCGATCACGCCGTCGTCCCACAGCCGCGCGGAGGCGTAGTAGGCGTTGCCCTGCCGCTCGTACTGCTCGCGGACCGGGCGCTTGAACTCGTCCTCGGCCTCGACCGACCAGTCCTCCCCCCGGGCCTCGAACTGGTCGCGTCGGACCGTGGCGAGCACGGAGGCGGCCTGTTCGCCACCCATCACGGAGATCTTCGCGTTCGGCCACATCCACAGGAAGCGAGGTGAGTAGGCCCGGCCGCACATCGAGTAGTTGCCCGCGCCGTACGAACCGCCGATCACCACCGTCAGCTTCGGCACCCGGGTGCAGGCCACCGCGGTGACCATCTTGGCGCCGTGCTTGGCGATGCCGCCGGCCTCGTACTGGCGACCCACCATGAAACCGGTGATGTTCTGCAGGAAGAGGAGGGGGATGCCCCGCTGGTCGCACAACTCGATGAAGTGCGCGCCCTTGAGCGCGGACTCGGCGAACAGGACGCCGTTGTTGGCGACGATGCCGACCGGATGCCCGTGAATGCGGGCGAACCCGGTCACCAGGGTGGTGCCGTACTCCGCCTTGAACTCGGCGAACCGGCTGCCGTCGACCAGGCGGGCGATCACCTCGCGCACGTCATAAGGGGTGCGCGGGTCCACCGGCACCACGCCGTAGAGGCCGGCCGGGTCGACCGCGGGCGGCTCGACCGGGGCGAGCGGCCAGGGCTTCGCGGCGCGCGGGCCGAGTCCGGCCACGATGGTGCGGACGATGGAGAGCGCGTGGGCGTCGTCCTCCGCCAGGTGGTCCGTCACGCCGGAGGTCCGCGAGTGGAGGTCGCCGCCGCCGAGTTCCTCGGCGGTCACCACCTCTCCGGTGGCGGCCTTCACCAGCGGCGGGCCACCCAGGAAGATGGTGCCCTGGTTGCGGACGATCACCGCCTGGTCGCTCATCGCCGGGACGTAGGCGCCGCCCGCGGTGCACGAGCCGAGCACCGCCGCGATCTGCGGGATCCCGGCGGCGGACAGGCGCGCCTGGTTGTAGAAGATCCGGCCGAAGTGGTCGCGGTCGGGGAACACCTCGTCCTGCATCGGCAGGAACGCGCCGCCCGAGTCCACCAGATAGATGCAGGGCAGCCGGTTCTCCAGGGCCACCTCCTGCGCGCGCAGGTGCTTCTTCACCGTCATCGGGTAATAGGTGCCGCCCTTGACCGTGGCGTCGTTCGCCACCACCAGGACCTCGCGCCCGGCGACCCGTCCGATGCCGGCGATCACACCTGCGGCGGGGGCGGCCCCGTCGTACAGGCCGTCGGCGGCCAGGGGGGCCAGCTCCAGGAAGGGCGAGCCCGGGTCGAGCAGGGTGTCCACCCGGTCGCGGGGCAGGAGCTTGCCGCGGGCGGTGTGCTTGGCGCGCGCCTTCTCGCCGCCGCCGAGTGCCGCTGCGGCGAGCTTCTCGCGCAGCTCGGAGACCAGTGCCCGGTGGGCCTGGGCGTTGGCGAGTCCGGCGGGTGACGCCGGGTCGACCGTGCTCTCCAGACGCGGTGCCGGTGCGGCGGCCGCGTCGAACAGCAATACCGGCTGTGTCGACGCGGAAGCGTTCCGCGACGAAGCCGGAGACCACGATGAGGTCGGTGCCGAAGAAGAGGGGACCATCCCAGGAGCTCCCTTGCCCTCGGATTCGGATCCGGGCAGGCCGAAGGGCGAGCCGGCCAGCCCGTGTTAATGAGCGTTAACTCTGCCGCCAGGTTAACCAGCGATAACCCGACTGTCTACGATGGGCAGCATGCCCAACCGCCCTGCCGCCCCCGTGCTCCCACGCCGTGACCAGATCCGGAAGGAGGCCGCCAGGCTGTTCGCCGCCCGCGGTTTCCTCGGCGTCGGCGTGGACGAGATCGGTAAGGCGGTCGGCATCAGCGGACCCGGCCTGTACCGGCATTTCGCGGGCAAGGACGCGATGCTCGCCGACCTCCTGGTCGGCATCAGCGAGCGCCTGCTGGAAGAGGGCCGCCGACGGGCCGGAGCGGCCGACGGGCCGCAGGCCGCATTGGACTCCCTGATCGACGGCCACATCGACTTCGCCCTGGACGACCGGGACCTGATCATCCTGCACGACCGCGAGCTGCTCCACCTCAAGGAGGAGGACCGCCACCGGGTCCGTCGACTGCAGCGCGGTTACGTCGAACTGTGGGTCGCGGTGGTGCGCGAGGCCTTCACCGCACTGGCCGCCGCCGAAGCCGAACCGGTCGCCCGCGCCGCCGTGCACGCAGTCTTCGGCCTGCTCAACTCCACCCCGCACAGCGCTGCGCCGCAGGCCGCCCCGACGGAGCTCGTCGCCGAGCGGGCCGGACTGAGCCGCGAAGCGATGGCAGCCCTGCTGCGCGCGTTGGCCCAGGGCGCGTTCGTGGCGGCGGCCGCTGCGGTCGTGGCGCCGAGCCCGGCTGCCTGACCTGCAGGTTTCCAGGCAGGGCCAGGGTCTGGCGTGAAGTCTGCTGCACCCCCGCCTAGGACGATCGGCTGACCCAGGTGCAGCCGACCGTTGGAGGCGCACCCCCGCGTGCCGCGGGCAGGCTGTAGACGGGAAGGAAGCTCGACCTCGGGTCGTTCAGCCTCCTATGCGCCCGTCGAATCCGATGGACGCCCAATCGGCCGAATGGTTAGCATCACTAAATATGCCCGAGACTCATGGTTTCCCAGAGCAAGGCTGGCTCCGCCGGCTCGGTGGCTACTGCTGGCGCTACCGTCGCAACCTGTCGCTGTCCTTCGGGTCGTCGCTGGTCGGCATGGCGATCACCGCGATCGTCCCGCTCATCACCAAGCTGATCATCGATGACGTGATCACCACGCACCGCCGCCCGCTCACCCCCTGGGCAGTGCTGCTGCTGGTCGCGGCCGCCGCGGTGTTCCTGTGTACACAGATCCGCCGCTACTACGGCGGGCAGCTCGCGCTGGACGTCCAGCACGACATGCGCGCCGACCTGTTCCGCTCGCTGACCAGGCTCGACGGGCACCGCCAGGACCGGTTGGACGTCGGTCAGGTGGTCGGGCGCGCCACCTCGGACCTGCAACTGGTCAACGGGTTGCTCTCGATGCTGCCGATGATGACGGGCTACGCCCTGATGTTCGGCATGTCGTTGGTGGTCATGTTCTGGCTGTCGCTGCCGCTCACCCTGATCGCGCTGGTGATGGCCCCGGCCCTGTGGTGGATTTCCACCCTCAGCCGCAAGCGCCTCTTCCCGGCGACCTGGGCAGCCCAGCAGCAGGCCGCGGAGGTCGCCGGTGTGGTGGATGCCGCGGTCGGCGGCGTCCGGGTGGTCAAGGGCTTCGGTCAGGAGGCCCAGGAACGCGGCAAGCTGGAGCGGGTCTCGCGAGGGCTGTTCGCCGCTCGGCTCCGTTCGATCCGATTGAATGCCCGCTACACCCCCGCGATGCAGGCCGTTCCCGCGCTCGGGCAGGTCGCAGTGCTCGCCCTCGGCGGCTGGCTGGCCGTCCGGGGCGATGTCACCCTCGGCACCTTCGTCGCCTTCTCCACCTACCTCGCGCAGATGACGGGCCCGGTCCGGATGCTCGCCGTGGTGGTCACCGTCGCTCAGCAGACCCGCGCCGGCGTGGAACGCGTCATGCAACTGATCGACCAGCGCCCGCTGGTCGCCGAGACCCCGGACGCCCGGCCCCTCGATCCGGATGCGGCCCCGGCCGGCACGCCCGCGCTGGAGCTCGACCGGGTCGCCTTCCACTACCGGGCCGAGGAGCACCCCGAGCCGGGCAGCGTTCCCGACGGCGCCCCGGTGCTCGACGGTCTCAGCCTGCGGATCGCGCCGGGGGAGACCCTGGCCCTGGTCGGTGCGTCCGGCTCCGGCAAGTCGACCGTCGCCCAGCTGGTGCCCCGCTTCTACGACCCCACCTCCGGCGCCGTCCGACTGTTCGGACAGGACCTCCGCGAAGCCACTGTCGATTCGGTGCGCGCCGCCATCGGCATCGTGCCGGAGGAGAGCTTCCTGTTCTCCGACACGGTCCGCACCAATATTTCCTACGGCCACCCCGAGGCCACCGAGGAGCAGATCCTCGCCGCCGCCCGGATCGCCCAGGCCGACGGTTTCATCCGCGAGCTCCCCGGCGGCTACGACACCAAGGTCGGCGAGCAGGGCCTCACCCTCTCCGGCGGCCAGCGCCAGCGCATCGCCCTGGCCCGTGCGGTCCTCACCGACCCGCGCATCCTGTTGCTCGACGACGCCACCTCCGCGGTCGACCCGCAGATCGAGGCCGAGATCCACGACGCGTTGCACAGCGTGATGGCCGGCCGTACCACCCTGCTGATCGCACACCGCCGGTCCACCCTGCAGCTCGCCGACCGCATCGCCGTCCTCGACGCCGGTCGGCTGATCGACATCGGCACCCACGAGGAACTCACCGCCCGATGTCCGCGCTACCGGTCGCTGATCACCGACCCGGACGCCCTGGCTGCCCCCGCCGCCGAGCCCCAGCAGGACGAGGAACCCGCAGAGACCGAGAAGGCCGCACCGGTCGCGGAGAAGCCCGCCGCCGACACCGAGTTGCTGGCCCAGGTCGCCGCCCTGCCGGCGGCGAACGACACCCCCGACGTCCCCGTGGAGCTGGCCGAGACCGCCGACGCCAAGTTCAACCTGGCCCGACTGCTCGCCCCGTTCCGCCGTCCGCTGCTGCTCGCACTGCTGCTGGTCGCACTGGACACCGCCGCCGGCCTGACCTTGCCGGTGCTGATCCGGCACGGCATCGACGACGGCGTCAGCAAGGCCGCCATCGGGGGCGTTGCGATCGCCGCTCTGCTGGCACTCGTCGTGGTCCTGCTCGACTGGCTGGTGCAGGCCACCGAGAGCAAGGTCTCCGGGCGCACCGGCGAACGCGTCCTCTACACCCTGCGGCTGAAGATCTTCGCCCACCTCAACCGGCTCGGCCTCGACTACTACGAGCGCGAGCTGGCCGGCCGGATCATGACCCGCATGACGACCGATGTGGACTCCATATCTTCGTTCCTGCAGACCGGCGTGGTCACCGCCGTCGTCAGCCTGTTCACCTTCGTCGGGATCTTCGTGGCCCTCGTCGTGATCGACCCGGGTCTCGCCCTGGTGGTCCTCGCGGTGCTGCCGCCGCTGATCATCGCCACCCTGGTGTTCCGCAAGAAGTCCGCCCAGCAGTACCAGATCTCCCGCGACCTGATCAGCACCGTCAACGCCGATCTGCAGGAGAACGTCGCGGGCATGCGGATCGTCCAGGCCTTCCGTCGCCAGGACGCCAACATCGACCGGTTCGTCGAGCGCGGCCTCGCCTACCGGCACGCCCGGGTCAAGGCCCAGCTGTACATCTCGCTGTACTTCCCGTTCGTGCAGTTCCTGTCCAGCGTCGCCGCCACCCTGGTCCTGATCGTCGGCGCCTCCCGGGTCGACCACGGCACCCTGACCATCGGCGCCCTGGTCGCGTACCTGCTGTACATCGACCTGTTCTTCGCCCCGGTCAACCAGCTCTCACAGATCTTCGACGGCTACCAGCAGGCTGCCGTCGGCCTCGGCCGGATCCGTGAGCTGCTGCGCACCCCGACCAGCACGCCCCAGGCCGAACAGCCCATTCCGGTCGAGACGCTGCGCGGTGAGATCACCTTCGAGAACGTCGGCTTCGCCTACAACGGCGGAGGAGAGGGCAACCCCGAGGTGCTCGCCGGCATCGACCTGCACATACCCGCCGGCCAGACCGTCGCGCTGGTCGGCGAGACCGGCGCCGGCAAGTCCACCCTGGTCAAGCTGGTCGCCCGGTTCTACGACGCCACCGGCGGCACCGTTCGGGTCGACGGCACCGATCTGACGCGGTACGACCTGGAGGGTTACCGGCACCGGCTCGGCGTCGTCCCGCAGGAGGCGTACCTGTTCGCCGGGACGGTCCGCGACGCCATCGCCTACGGGCGCCCCGGGGCGAGCGACGCCGAAGTCGAAGCCGCCGCCAAGGCGGTCGGCGCACACGACATGATCACCCGGCTCACCGGCGGCTACCGGCACACCGTCGCCGCCCGCGGTCGCAACCTCTCCGCCGGGCAGCGCCAGCTCATCGCCCTCGCCCGGGCCGAACTGGTCGACCCCGACATCCTGCTCCTCGACGAGGCCACCGCCGCTCTCGACCTCGCGACCGAAGCAGCCGTCAACCACGCTGCCGACCGGCTCAGCGGCGGACGCACCACCCTGGTCATCGCCCACCGGCTCACCACCGCCGAACGTGCCGACCGGATCGTCGTCCTCGACCACGGACGAATAGTGGAGGACGGCACCCACACCGATCTGCTCGACCGCGACGGCGCCTACGCCAAGCTGTGGAAGGCCTTCATCGCGGAGGGGCACCCTGCCCCGGTACTCGGCTGACCGTCCCGACAACGGCTCCCGGGCCCGGCGCCTCGTCGGGTCCGGGAGCCGTCCGGTCGAGAGCCGGCCTGCTCAGGCCTGCGCGGACTGCGCAGCACCCACCAGTGCCCGGAACAGCACCTCGGCATCCACCCCGGACGGCAGCTCGCTGACCTGACCGTCCCCGACCTCCACCACCCGCCATCCGCTTTCGGCACCGCCGTTGTGGTCGCCCGTGCCCGGGGCCGGTCGCGCCAGGTCGGTGGTGACGAAGCGGCACCCCAACTTCCGCACCAGCGGGCGTACGGCGGACAGGTCGGGCTCGACCCGGCTCAGCGGGCAGTCGGGGTGCGGTCCGATCAGCACGGGCTCGCCGTCCAACCACCAGACCCGGGCCTCCTCGGCCCGGCCGTCCGCCGTCCGTGCGAAGTCTTCGAAGCGACGGAGCACCAGCCCGCCCGCGAGGAACTCGCCCTGCAGTTCGGCGAAGCGTGCAGCCACGCGCTCCACCGCTTCGAGGTCGGCCAACTCGGGCACGTAACAGGCCTCGTGCCACTCGTGCTTGCGGGACTTGACGTAGTCCTTCACGATCGCTGGTCCCTGCCCGCCCAGGGTCGAGGCGGCGGAAGCCAGGGCGGAGCGGTCCCAGGAGCGGCCGGGGAGCCAACTGCTGGCAGGTGTCACGGGCTCGAACGTCCGGTACCAGCCGGGCAGTTCATGAGCGGTGGCGTACTCGCCCGAGCCGGTCAGCAGGTTGCAGCCGCGGTCGACCAGTGCCTCGGCCAGCGCGGCATAGCGGGCGACGGGAATCATCCAACCCCGGTACCAGAGCCCGCCCGACCCGGCGGGGACGCGCCGGACGGCAGCCTCGACGTCCCCGGCCAGCAGAGCGTCGTGGTCGAGCAGCGCCGGACGGCCGCCGGCGCCCCGAATCAGCCCGGCCTCCCAGGCGAAGTGCGGGTCGGTCCGACGCGGCAGGAGCGGGTCCGAGGGGAGGATGACGGTGGGGTCGACCATGCGGCTCAGATTAGATCCACCGATCGGTTGACAGGCTGTCCTTGACCCTGCGTTGACCAGGCATTCTGTTCCACGTTCCCGCGCCGGGCGGGTCGCAACGGCCGAAAACTCGATCGACAGTCCGTCACTTGCACTGCCAGGCTTCCCGTGTGCGATGGATCACAGGACGTCAGAAGTCCAAGGGCGAACGGCTACCCCGTCGAGCGGCGCGAACGGTGGTGCTCTCGCCGGAGGGCGAGGTGTTCCTGTTCCGATCGGACAACTCCGAAGTCGGGGTGCATTGGAACGCTCCGGGCGGCGGCCTGGAGCCGGGCGAAACGCCTGCCGAGGGAGCACTCCGTGAGCTGCGCGAGGAGACCGGCTGGACCGACCTCCGGCCCGGTGAACTCCTCTGCACCTGGGAGCACGACTTCACCTGGCACGGCACGCCTGTCCGTCAGCACGAGCACATATTCCTGACTCGCGGTCCGCGACGTGAGCCCGGAGACGTGGCGGCGGTCCACCGCGTCGACGGCATCCTCGGATGGCGCTGGTGGACGCCGGACGAGTTGGCCGCGCCGGACGCCGATCCGCTCTGGCCGCCGAACCTGGCGGCCCTGGTCGCCGGACTCCGCACTGCGGAAGCCGGGCCGATCGCCCCCGTCCACCTCGGCTACGTGCCCAACGCCACTACACATCAGCGCAGTTGACGCCAGTCCGGCGAGTCGCCGCGCCCCGGCCGCGCCGAACTCCGGCAGCCCGCAGAGAGGAGCCGCCCAGCCCGGGCACCCACATCCGTCACCCGCCTCGCCCGACACCAGCCGCCCCGGCGCACCTGCACTCGCAACTGCCCCGCAGCTGAAGCCGGTCGAGACCGCTCAACGGACCTGGCGCCGCCCCCTCCGGCGTCCGCGAGCCGCCGGGACCTCGGCCTGCCAGTCGCGCAGCCCCAGTTCGCGGTCGTGCACGGCCTCCGGGTTGATCACCACCGACAGCAGAGCGGAGCGCAACTCCTCCGGGCTCATCCCGGTCGAGCGCTGCAACTGCTCGGTGGGGACCGACACGGCGATGGCCGACCGCCACTCCGGCAGCACCACCTGGCAGGTACCGGAGCCGAACCGCAGCAACTGGGCGGACACCCGGCGCTCCGCGGTCCGGGCCGCGCCGGGGCCGGCACTGTCGGTCGGTCCGAGCGACCCGCCGATCAGCACGCCCATCGGCACCCCCACGGGGGAGATCGGTGCGCTCTCCGGCTCGGCGCCGACCAGCCCGCTCGCCGCTGTGTCGTCGAACGGTGCCGACGCGGGCGGAACGGCCCGTACCTGGCTCAGCCGCCGCGAGGGGGTCGGCCGTCGTGGTGGCCGGACCCGTCCTGCCACCGCGCCCGCGCCCCAGGCCCCCGACGACCAGCCGGGCGACCTCGGAGTGCCCGCGGCCCTGCCCGTCACCAAGCCATCGGCACCTGCCGCTGCGAGAGCATCGCCTTCCCGTGCAGGCCCGGGCACTGCCGGCAAGCCGGTGGGAGCTCCGCCGCGGCCGTTCGGCGCTCTGTGGCTGTCCGTATCGGCGTCCGAGTGCCCGCCCAGGTCCGATCCGGACGGCGTCGAGCCGTGCCCCGAACCGGAGCCTGTCGAATCCGCGCTCGCCGCAGGGCTGTTGGCATCCGCGGCCGGCCGGTTCGGCGCGTTCTGGTCGAGCGAGGTCATGGCTGCAAACCCTCCGGATTCTCGGCTCGCCCGATCCTGCACCACCAGGGCACGCCGGGCCAAGGGACGTGTGTGGACAGCCTGACGGTTCCTTCCCACCCCGCCCGAAATCCGCCCGCCTACCCGCGCGACCGCGTTATGGTGAACGCATGTCTCTCATGTCATGCCTGTGCTGGTGGCCGTCCTAGGACGGCCGATCCCCTCGCATGACTCCAGGGCCGTCCGTACGGGCGGCCCCGGTACGAGCATCTCCGACGGACACGGGCTCACCCCGGCGGGCGGTCACCACCGCAAACCGGAGGAGAACTCCCGCCATGACCACCGTCCCGGACACCGCACCCGGCACCGCCAACCCGCTGATCGCCCCCACCGCCGAAGGCCACCGCCGTGTCCTGACCGGCGACCGCCCGACCGGACCACTGCACCTCGGGCACTACTTCGGCACGCTCCAGAACCGCGTCCAACTCCAGCTCCAGGACATCGAGTTGATGATCGTGATCGCCGACTACCAGGTGATCGCCGACCGGGACCGGGCCGACCGGGTCGCCGAGCACGCCGAGAACCTGGTCCTCGACTACCTGGCAGCCGGAGTCGACCCGGACCGGGCCACGATCTTCGCCCACAGCGCCGTCCCTGCCCTCAACCAGCTGATGCTGCCCTTTCTCAGCCTGATCAGCGTCGCCGAACTCTCCCGCAACCCCACCGTCAAGGACGAGATCACCCACTCCCGGCAGGCGGCGGTCAGCGGGCTGATGTTCACCTACCCCGTCCATCAGGCCGCCGACCTGTTGTTCTGCAAGGCCGACCTGGTCCCGGTCGGTCAGGACCAACTGCCGCACCCGGAGATCACCCGCACCATCGCCCGCCGCTTCAACGACCGCTACACCCCGCTGTTCCCCGAACCGCAGGCTCTGCTGTCCGAGGCCCCGCTGCTCCTCGGCACCGACGCCGGCAAGATGAGCAAGAGCCGGGGCAACGCCATCACCCTCGGCGCCGACGAGGACGAGACCGCGCGACTGCTGCGCGGCGCGGTCACCGACAACGACCGGCACATCAGCTACGACCCCGAGACCCGCCCCGGCGTCTCCAACCTGGTGCTGCTGATCGCCCTCTGCCAGGGTCGCGACCCGCATGCCGTCGCCGAGGAGATCGGTTCCGGCGGCGCCGCCCGGCTCAAGCGCACCGCCACCGAGGCGGTCAACGAACACCTCCGCCCGCTGCGCGCCCGGCGCACCGAGCTGGCCGCCGACCGCGCCCTGCTCCGAGAGGTCCTGCACACCGGGAACGCCCGCGCCAACGCCATCGCCGACCGCACCCTCGCCGAAGTCCGCACCGCGATGGGCACCTTCTGACCGATCCCGTGGCCGGTGTGCGGGTCGTCCGCGGCGACGACCCGCACACCGGCCACGGTCGGGCATCCCGTTGATCACGAGCCGGGGTGCCGCGCGGTACCGAGCACTGGAAGAGGTGATGGGCCGGCAGTCATCGCACCAGGGTGGTGAGTTCACGACCGGGGGATACCGTCAGCAGGCAGATCGTCCGTCCTGCGGACAGACCATGTGCACCCCGTTCGCGGTCCCACCCGCGCTCCACACCATGAAGGAGCCTCCTGATGTCCTTGCGCCCGCTCCGTCCCGGTGACCGCATCGCCCTCGTCGCCCCCAGTGGCGCAGTCGACCCCGTACGGCTCGCCCTCGGAACCGACATCCTCCGGTCCTGGGGCCTGGAGGTGGTCGTCCTCCCGCACGTCCACGACACCCACCCCACCCTGCCGTACCTCGCCGGCACCGATGCTCACCGCGCCGCCGACCTGCAAGCCGCCTGGCTGGACCCCGACATCGCCGCCGTCCTCTGTGTACGCGGAGGCTTCGGCGTCCACCGGATGGTCGACCTCCTGGACTGGGACGCGATGCGCGCCGCCCCGCCCAAGCTGCTGATCGGCTTCAGCGACACCACCGTTCTGCACGAGGCCGTCGCGCAGCAGCTGGGCACTCCCACTCTCTACGGGCCGATGTCCGCCGCCGGCGTGTTCACCACTGACGCCCCGACCGCGGAACACCTGCGCCGCACCCTGTTCGAGCCGGCCACCACGACCGTCCTCGGCGGACCCGACGCCGCGACCCTCGTTCCCGGCCGTGCCCATGGCGTCCTGATGGGCGGGTGCGCCTCCCTGCTGGCCGCCGACCGAGGCACCCCCGGTGCCCGACCGTCCTTCGCGGGCGGGCTGCTCCTCCTGGAGGACATCAATGAGCAGCCCTACCAGCTCGACCGCATCCTCACCCAGCTGCGACGCAGCGGAGCCCTGAAAGGAGTGGCCGGCGTGGCCCTCGGCTCCTGGGACCTCTGCGGGCCGCTCGACGGCGTACGCGCCGTGATGCTCGACCACTTCGGCGACCTCGGAATCCCGGTCGTCTGGGAACTCGGTTTCGGTCACGCTCCGTCCGCCATCACCGTCCCGCTCGGCGTCCCCGCCACGCTCGACGCCGATGCCGCCACGCTCACGCTCGACGCCCCCGTTCTCACCCCCTCCACCGACGCGTAGGGTGGCGGGCCATGCACGTCGAAGGCACCTCCGCCGTAGGAACATCTCCCACCGCACCGGCCGCCGAACGCATGCCCGCCCCCGCGGCGGCGGCCGTGACCCGCGCGCTCGGCCTGCTGCGCGGCCCGGGCAGTGGAACCGGCCGAGCACTCCTCGGCCTGGCCGGCCCGCCCGCGGCCGGGAAGTCCACTCTCGCCCGCCTGCTGATCGACGAGGTCAACCGCCACGAGGGCCCCGATACCGCGGCCTACCTCCCGCTGGACGGCTTCCACCTCTCGAACGCCCAGCTCGATCGTCTCGGTCTGCGTTCCCGCAAGGGCGCCCCCGAGACCTTCGACGCCTTCGGCTACCTCGCCCTCGTCCAGCGCGTCGCCACCGACCGCTTCCACGACATCTACGCGCCCGACTTCGACCGCACCCTGGACGAGCCCGTCGCCGCCCGTCACCTGATCCGCCCCTGCACCCGCCTGGTCATCACCGAAGGCAACTACCTCGCGTCCCCCGCCACCCCCTGGACGAACGCCCGGGCACTGCTGCGCGAGCTCTGGTACGTGGACGCCGACCACACCACCCGGGACGCCCGACTCCTCGCCCGCCACACCGCCGGCGGCCAGGACCACCCCACCGCGCGCCGCCGGATCGACAGCAACGACCAACCCAACGCCGCTCAGGTGGAGGCCACCCGAAGGGCCTGCGACTGGGTGGTTCGTCCAGAGGCATTTGCACCTGCCCACCGATCGGCGTAGTGTTACCTAGTCGCTCGGCAGGGAGCACCGGACACGCATCTGTGTGGACGGTCCCGGGGCGGCCAATCCTCAAGAACCATCCAGTTGATCCGTGCCGGGTCGCGTCTTTTTCGCGTCTCCGTTCGTATTTGCTGTGCGCGTTTTCGGAGATTGCGGCGGATTCGCTTTTCGGAGCGGGGATCGGCTAGAGTTTGAAACGTCGGACGGGCCGTCAGGTCGGGAAGACGAACAGCAAGTCGGATCGAAACTCCGGAAAACGGAGCGGAAAACATCTGATAAGCTGGGAACACGAAAGAACGAAGCGCCCGGAGGGCCGGTCGGAAGGCCGCCTGAAGGAAGTGTCCGTTCCTTGAGAACTCAACAGCGTGCCAAAAGTCAACGCCAGATATGTTGACATCCCCGGCCGGTCCTTATGGATCGGTTGGAGATTCCTTTATGAAGTATCACTAGCGAGGACGCAGTGCGCAGGGCCGCCTTATTCCGGTGGTTGCTGTGCCGCTCTTTCGTGGAAGCATTCACGGAGAGTTTGATCCTGGCTCAGGACGAACGCTGGCGGCGTGCTTAACACATGCAAGTCGAACGGTGAAGCCCTTCGGGGTGGATCAGTGGCGAACGGGTGAGTAACACGTGGGAAATCTGCCCTGCACTCTGGGACAAGCCTTGGAAACGAGGTCTAATACCGGATATGACCTGCTCCTGCATGGGAGTGGGTGGAAAGCTCCGGCGGTGCAGGATGATCCCGCGGCCTATCAGCTTGTTGGTGGGGTAATGGCCTACCAAGGCGACGACGGGTAGCCGGCCTGAGAGGGCGACCGGCCACACTGGGACTGAGACACGGCCCAGACTCCTACGGGAGGCAGCAGTGGGGAATATTGCACAATGGGCGAAAGCCTGATGCAGCGACGCCGCGTGAGGGATGACGGCCTTCGGGTTGTAAACCTCTTTCAGCAGGGAAGAAGCGCAAGTGACGGTACCTGCAGAAGAAGCACCGGCTAACTACGTGCCAGCAGCCGCGGTAATACGTAGGGTGCGAGCGTTGTCCGGAATTATTGGGCGTAAAGAGCTCGTAGGCGGCCTGTCGCGTCGGATGTGAAAGCCCGGGGCTTAACCCCGGGTCTGCATTCGATACGGGCAGGCTAGAGTGTGGTAGGGGAGATCGGAATTCCTGGTGTAGCGGTGAAATGCGCAGATATCAGGAGGAACACCGGTGGCGAAGGCGGATCTCTGGGCCATTACTGACGCTGAGGAGCGAAAGCGTGGGGAGCGAACAGGATTAGATACCCTGGTAGTCCACGCCGTAAACGTTGGGAACTAGGTGTTGGCGACATTCCACGTCGTCGGTGCCGCAGCTAACGCATTAAGTTCCCCGCCTGGGGAGTACGGCCGCAAGGCTAAAACTCAAAGGAATTGACGGGGGCCCGCACAAGCAGCGGAGCATGTGGCTTAATTCGACGCAACGCGAAGAACCTTACCAAGGCTTGACATACACCGGAAACTGGTAGAGATATCAGCCCCCTTGTGGTCGGTGTACAGGTGGTGCATGGTTGTCGTCAGCTCGTGTCGTGAGATGTTGGGTTAAGTCCCGCAACGAGCGCAACCCTTGTTCTGTGTTGCCAGCGAGTAATGTCGGGGACTCACAGGAGACTGCCGGGGTCAACTCGGAGGAAGGTGGGGACGACGTCAAATCATCATGCCCCTTATGTCTTGGGCTGCACACGTGCTACAATGGCCGGTACAAAGGGCTGCGATGCCGTGAGGCGGAGCGAATCCCAAAAAGCCGGTCTCAGTTCGGATTGGGGTCTGCAACTCGACCCCATGAAGTTGGAGTTGCTAGTAATCGCAGATCAGCATGCTGCGGTGAATACGTTCCCGGGCCTTGTACACACCGCCCGTCACGTCACGAAAGTCGGTAACACCCGAAGCCGGTGGCCTAACCCGTAAGGGGAGGAGCCGTCGAAGGTGGGACCAGCGATTGGGACGAAGTCGTAACAAGGTAGCCGTACCGGAAGGTGCGGCTGGATCACCTCCTTTCTAAGGAGCACATAGCCAGATCCGAGCGAACGTCTCGGATTGGTTGCTCATGGGTGGAACGTTGACTATTCGGCACACACGGTGATGACCGCAAGTACTGCCCCTCGGGGTGTGGAACGCGGGTTCGGAGTCGGGTGTGTCGGGCACGTTGTTGGGTCCTGAGGGAACGAGTGATCGTTTCTTCTGGGATGCCGGCCTCATGCGAGGCGCCCGCAAGGGTTGCCGAGTTTGGGTGTCTGGTCGTTGTTTGAGAACTGCACAGTGGACGCGAGCATCTGTGGCCAAGTTTTTAAGGGCGCACGGTGGATGCCTTGGCACCAGGAACCGATGAAGGACGTGGGAGGCCGCGATAGGCCCCGGGGAGCTGTCAACCGAGCTTTGATCCGGGGGTGTCCGAATGGGGAAACCCGGCAGTCGTCATGGGCTGTCACCCGCTGCTGAACACATAGGCAGTGTGGAGGGAACGCGGGGAAGTGAAACATCTCAGTACCCGCAGGAAGAGAAAACAACCGTGATTCCGGGAGTAGTGGCGAGCGAAACCGGATGAGGCCAAACCGGCATGGTGTGAGACCCGGCAGGGGTTGCCATGTTGGGGTTGTGGGAAAGTTCTTCAGTCGTCTGCCGGCGGCTGGGCGAGTCAGAAACCGTATGGGTAGTCGAAGGACATGCGAAAGGTCCGGCGTAGAGGGTAAGACCCCCGTAGACGAAATCTGTACGGCTCGCTTGAGCTTCTCCCAAGTAGCACGGGGCCCGAGAAATCCCGTGTGAATCTGGCGGGACCACCCGCTAAGCCTAAATATTCCCTGGTGACCGATAGCGGATAGTACCGTGAGGGAATGGTGAAAAGTACCGCGGGAGCGGAGTGAAATAGTACCTGAAACCGTGTGCCTACAAGCCGTGGGGGCAGCCTTCGGGCTGTGACTGCGTGCCTTTTGAAGAATGAGCCTGCGAGTTTGCGGTGTGTAGCGAGGTTAACCCGTGTGGGGTAGCCGTAGCGAAAGCGAGTCCGAACAGGGCGTTTGAGTTGCATGCCCAAGACCCGAAGCGGAGTGATCTAGCCATGGGCAGGTTGAAGCGCGGGTAAGACCGTGTGGAGGACCGAACCCACCAGGGTTGAAAACCTGGGGGATGACCTGTGGTTAGGGGTGAAAGGCCAATCAAACTCCGTGATAGCTGGTTCTCCCCGAAATGCATTTAGGTGCAGCGTCGTGTGTTTCTTGCCGGAGGTAGAGCACTGGATAGGCGATGGGCCTCACCGGGTTACTGACCTTAGCCAAACTCCGAATGCCGGTAAGTGAGAGCACGGCAGTGAGACTGTGGGGGATAAGCTCCATGGTCGAGAGGGAAACAGCCCAGAACACCGACTAAGGTCCCTAAGCGTGTGCTAAGTGGGAAAGGATGTGGAGTCGCAGAGACAACCAGGAGGTTGGCTTAGAAGCAGCCACCCTTGAAAGAGTGCGTAATAGCTCACTGGTCAAGTGATTCCGCGCCGACAATGTAGCGGGGCTCAAGCACATCACCGAAGTCGTGTCATTGCAGCAATACTCCCAACGGAGGCTGTGATGGGTAGGGGAGCGTCGTGTGCCGGGTGAAGCAGCCGAGGAATCGAGTTGTGGACGGTTCACGAGTGAGAATGCAGGCATGAGTAGCGATACAAGAGTGGGAAACTCTTGCGCCGATTGACCAAGGGTTCCTGGGTCAAGCTGATCTGCCCAGGGTAAGTCGGGACCTAAGGCGAGGCCGACAGGCGTAGTCGATGGACAACGGGTTGATATTCCCGTACCCGCTTTGAAGCGCCAACGCTGAACCTCTTGATGCTAAGCCCGTGAAGCCGGCCCGGAGTCTTCGGACAATGGGACGTGGTGGAGCCGGTGGCCCAACGGGGTAGTAGGTGAGCGATGGGGTGACGCAGGAAGGTAGTCCAGCCCGGGCGGTGGTAGTCCCGGGGTAAGGGTGTAGGCCGTGAGGTAGGCAAATCCGCCTCACATCAAGGCTGAGACCTGATGCCGAGCCGATTGTGGTGAAGTGGATGATCCTATGCTGTCGAGAAAAGCCTCTAGCGAGTTTCATGGCGGCCCGTACCCCAAACCGACTCAGGTGGTCAGGTAGAGAATACCGAGGCGTTCGGGTGAACTGTGGTTAAGGAACTCGGCAAAATGCCCCCGTAACTTCGGGAGAAGGGGGGCCATTGCTGGTGATGGGACTTGCTCCTTGAGCTGGTGGTGGCCGCAGAGACCAGCGAGAAGCGACTGTTTACTAAAAACACAGGTCCGTGCGAAGCCGTAAGGCGATGTATACGGACTGACGCCTGCCCGGTGCTGGAACGTTAAGGGGACCGGTTAGTCCGATTTCGGTCGGGCGAAGCTGAGAACTTAAGCGCCAGTAAACGGCGGTGGTAACTATAACCATCCTAAGGTAGCGAAATTCCTTGTCGGGTAAGTTCCGACCTGCACGAATGGCGTAACGACTTCTCGACTGTCTCAACCACAGGCCCGGTGAAATTGCATTACGAGTAAAGATGCTCGTTTCGCGCAGCAGGACGGAAAGACCCCGGGACCTTTACTATAGCTTGATATTGGTGTTCGGTTCGGCTTGTGTAGGATAGGTGGGAGACTTTGAAGCCGTGACGCCAGTCATGGTGGAGTCGCCGTTGAAATACCACTCTGGTCGTGCTGGATGTCTAACCTGGGTCCGTGATCCGGATCAGGGACAGTGTCTGGTGGGTAGTTTAACTGGGGCGGTTGCCTCCTAAAGAGTAACGGAGGCGCCCAAAGGTTCCCTCAGCCTGGTTGGCAATCAGGTGTTGAGTGTAAGTGCACAAGGGAGCTTGACTGTGAGACTGACGGGTCGAGCAGGTACGAAAGTAGGGACTAGTGATCCGGCGGTGGCTTGTGGAAGCGCCGTCGCTCAACGGATAAAAGGTACCCCGGGGATAACAGGCTGATCTTCCCCAAGAGTCCATATCGACGGGATGGTTTGGCACCTCGATGTCGGCTCGTCGCATCCTGGGGCTGGAGTAGGTCCCAAGGGTTGGGCTGTTCGCCCATTAAAGCGGTACGCGAGCTGGGTTTAGAACGTCGTGAGACAGTTCGGTCCCTATCCGCTGTGCGCGTAGGAGTGTTGAGAAGGGCTGTCCCTAGTACGAGAGGACCGGGACGGACGAACCTCTGGTGTGCCAGTTGTCCTGCCAAGGGCATGGCTGGTTGGCTACGTTCGGGAGGGATAACCGCTGAAAGCATCTAAGCGGGAAGCCTGCTTCGAGATGAGCACTCCCACCTCCTTGAGAGGGTAAGGCTCCCAGTAGACGACTGGGTTGATAGGCCGGATATGGAAGCCCTGTGAGGGGTGGAGTTGACCGGTACTAATAGGCCGAGGGCTTGTCCTCAGTTGCTCGCGTCCACTGTGTTGGTTCTGAAACCACGAACAGAACCCCGCCCCACTTTGTGGGGTGTGTGGGTTCCGGTTCGACAGTTTCATAGTGTTTCGGTGGTCATAGCGTGAGGGAAACGCCCGGTTACATTCCGAACCCGGAAGCTAAGCCTCACAGCGCCGATGGTACTGCAGGGGGGACCCTGTGGGAGAGTAGGACGCCGCCGAACAATTATTCAGGGAAAGCCCCTCGCCTTTACGGCGGGGGGCTTTTTCGCGTTCCCGGACAGCGGGCGAACAAGTCCGAGGCTGTTGCCGGGTGCCTCGGTGCACGGCACACTGTGGCGTCATGGTCGTGGAGCAGGGCGAGGGGGCCGGCGGCAGAGCCGGCCGGGGCGGCGACGACTTTCGAGTGTTCTACGAGGCCGCGTACGGTCAACTGGTCGCGCACTTGTATGCGCTGACGGGTGATCTGGGTGAGGCGCAGGATGCTGCCCAGGAGGCGTTCGTCCGGGCGTGGAACCACTGGGGGCGGCTGGTGTCGCACGAGAACCCGGTGGCGTGGGTCCGGCTGACGGGGCAGCGGATCGCGATCAGTCGCTGGCGGCGGGCGCGGACGGCGTTGCAGAGCTGGATCCGGCATGGGGACGCGAGTTCGCCGGTTCCGGGGCCGGGGCCGGAGACGGTGGCCTTGGTGGAGGCGCTGCGGAAGCTGCCGGAGGCGCAGCGCTCGGCCCTGGTGTGGCATCACATGGGGGGTCGTTCGGTGGCGGAGATCGCCGCGGACGAAGGGGTGCCGGTAGGGACGGTCAAGGCGCGGTTGCATCGCGGGCGGCAGGCGTTGGCGGTGCTGCTGGGGGAAGAATCGGCGGCGGTCGCGGAGGAGTCGACGGTCGCGCCGCTGCGGTCGGCTCCGGCGGCTGCCGCGGGTGAACGGGCTGCGGGGAGAGCGGAGTTGACGGGGGTCGGCGAGGGTGACGGGGAGCCGGTGGCGATGCGGTTGACGGAGGCTCGGCTGCGAGTGGCGGATTCGCATGTCTAGACCCGAGGTGGAGACGCCGGGGTCGGTGGCGGAGGACCGTCCGGCGATCGGCGCGGCGCGGCTGGACGCGATGTTCGACGGGTTGCGGCGCGAGGTGGTGCTGGGAGTGTCGGCGCCGCCGAGTGCGGAGGTGGTGCGGCGCGGGATGAGGCGTCGTCGCCGTCGGGCGGGTGCGGTGGCGGTGGCGGGCGTGCTGGGCGTCGCGGTGCTGTGGTCCGTGGCGGCGGTGGTGCCGGCGCCGACGGGGCACGGGGTGGCGGGGTATCCGGTGCCGCCGACGGCTGCGGCGCCGCGGCCGACGGTGGATCTGCCGTTCCCGGAGCCGCGGTTGTCGGCACCGCCGTCGGTGGACGGGGCGGCGGAGTGGGCGTCGTTGGAGTCGGCCGATGCCGCGGTGCGGGCGCTGGTGCTGGATGCGTCGCGGCTGCCGAGCGTGCTGGGCGGGTACGGCCCGTGGACGGTGCCTCAGGCGGAGGGCCCGTCCACGTCCGGTTCGCCGGCGCAGCCCACCGCGCCGGCTTCGCCTGCAGGCGGCAACTCCGCGGGCACCGGCGGTACTTCACCGTCCGGCAGTCCGTCCGGAAGTGGAAGTCAGTCCGAAAGCGGAAGTCCGTCCGGGAGCCCCTCCGGACCTGCCGCAAGCCCATCGGGAGGCGTGACCGGAACCCCTGGTGCGGGCTCGTTCGCGGACGGCTGTGTGTCGCGGCTGGTCCGTACGGCTGGCGCCGAGCAGTTGTGGGGGCAGCGGTACGTGGACGCCGGTCACCCGGAGGCATCGGCGCAGCAGGTGGTGATGCGGTTCGGGTCTCCGTTGGCGGCGGAGTACCAGGCGACCCGGCTGATGCGGGGTGGGGAGTGTGTGAGCTCGGGGGCCGGCTGGACGGTGGAGCAACAGGTCGGTGCGGTGGTGTCGTTGGGGGTGCGGCAGCCGGTGGCGTACGCGGAGGAGGTGGCGGTGCACATCAGCGGGACGATGGTGGCGGTGTTGACGGTGCGTCGCGGTGGTCGGGGGGTGACGCCGGCGGCGGGGTTGTCGGATCCGTTCCGGGCCTCGGCAGAGGAGTTCCTGCAGCTGCGGGCGTCCGATCCCGGGGTCGGCTGAGGCCCGCGCGGGAGCGGAACGGCCGGGTGGGGCGAGGTGGCCGGGCGGTGTTCGGAGGGTTTCGAAAAAAGTCCGCGAACCGATGCAACCGGGCTGCTGCGGGCCGCGTTGGTGTGGTGAGGTCGCTGCCGATCGGGGTGGTGGCCTACGGGGGTACGCCCGGTCGGGTGGTCGGGGCAGAACAGGGGACTGCCCCGCCCGCCCGGCCGGGTGTCGGACCGGAACGCAGGCCGTGGTGAGCGGTGGCTCCGGCGGCCGGAGGGGAACGCGGTGGGGGCTGAGACGGTGGGGGTGCCGGCGGTGTCGGAGCCCGAGGGGCTGGACGAACTGCGCAGGCGGGCGGTCGCGGCGGGGCCGCCGCCGGTCGAGGGCATGGTGGTGTGCGAGAACCTGGTGCGGATCCACCGTTCCGAGGGCGTCGAGGTGCAGGCCCTGCAGGGGCTCGATCTGACGGTCGAGGACGGCGAGTTGATCGCGGTGGTGGGCGCCTCGGGTTCCGGCAAGTCGACGTTGCTGGGGATCCTCGCGGGGCTGGACGTGCCGACGGCGGGCAGTGCCCGGGTGGCGGGGTACGACCTGCTGGCGATGGACAAGAAGGAGCGATTGGCGTTCCGGCGCCGGACGGTGGGGTTCGTCTGGCAGCAGACGGCACGGAATCTGTTGCCGTACCTGACCGCGGTGGAGAACGTGATGCTGCCGATGGGGTACGCGCGGGTGCCGCGGCGGGATCGGCAGCGGCTGGCGGCGGACCTGTTGGGGATGCTGGGCATCGCGCATCTGGCGGGTCGTCGGCCGGCGGAGATGTCGGGCGGTGAGCAGCAGCGGGTGGCGATCGCGGTGGCGAACGCGAACTCGCCGGCACTGCTGCTGGCGGACGAGCCGACGGGTGAGCTGGACAGTGCGACCAGCGAGGAGATCTTCGCGGCGCTGCGTTCGGTGAACGAGGAGTTGGGGGTGACGGTGCTGATCGTCACCCATGACCCGATGGTCGCTCAGGAGGTGCGGCGCACCGTGCGGATCCGCAACGGGCGGACCTCGACGGAGGTGCTGCGTCCGGAGCGGGGCGAGCCGGGAGTGGAGTACGCGGTGCTGGACCGGGTGGGCCGGTTGCAGTTGCCGCAGGACTTCACGGAGGCGTTGGGGCTGAGCCGCCGGGTGCGGCTGGCGTTGGAGGAGGACCACATCGGGGTGTGGCGTGCGGAGGGATCGGAGGTTCGCGGGTGACCGGCGCAATGGTGGTCGTGGAGGACGTGCACCGGACGTTCGGCGCGGGTGACCGGGCGGTGCACGCGGTGCGCGGGGTGTCGTTCACGGCGAAGGCCGGGGAGTTGACGGCGCTGCGGGGCCGGTCGGGGTCGGGGAAGACGACGCTGCTGAACCTGGTGGGCGGTCTGGACATGCCGTCGGCGGGGCGGATCAGCATCGCGGGGATGGACCTGTCGGGTCTGGACGAGTCGGGCCGGTTGGCGCTGCGGCGGGACCGGATCGGTTTCGTGTTCCAGTCGTTCGGGCTGATCTCGGTGCTGACGGCGGCGGAGAACGTCGGGGTGCCGATGCGGTTGCGCCGGGTGGCGGTGAAGGAGCGCGAGGAGCGGGTCCGGACGCTGCTGGCGCTGGTGGGCCTGGCCGATCACGCGGCGCAGCGGCCGACGGAGCTGTCGGGTGGTCAGCAGCAGCGGGTGGCGGTGGCGCGGGCGTTGGCGAACGAGCCGGCGCTGCTGATCGCGGACGAGCCGACCGGGCAGCTGGACTCGGACACCGGTCTGGCGATCATGGAGCTGCTGCGGGCGGTGGTGCGCAGCGAGGGCGTGACGGCGCTGGTGGCGACGCACGACCCGCAGCTCATGGACCTGGCGGACCGGGTGCTGGAGCTGCGGGACGGCAAGATCGTCGAGTAGCCGCGCGAAGGTCAGGCCCAGAGTTCGCGGACCTGGTCGGCGACCCGTCGGGCCTGGGTGCGGCCGGCCTCGGCGGCGGGGGCGCGGACGGTGGTGTCGAGCGGGTTGACGCCGAAGGCGGCGAGCGCGTCCTCGTCGGGGGTGAGGGCGAGGGCGGTGCCGGTGGCCCGGAGCGTCTCCAGTTCGGTGGCAAGGTGGTGGTCGGTCATCGGGGCGATGACCAGGACGGTCTGCCGGCCGGCCATCAGGTCGGCGTTGGTGTAGCTGCGGATGCCGCCGTCCATGTAGCGGTGGCCGTCGATCTCGACGGTGGGCCAGATGCCGGGGATGGCGCAGCTGGCGGCGACGGCGTCGACCAGGGGGACGCCGCTGTGGCGGTCGAAGGTGCGGAGTTCGCCGGTGTCGGCGTCGACGGCGGTGAGGGTGAGCGGACGGTCGGGCCAGTCGTGGGCGGGGAGCCGGCCGGCGATGACGTGGCGTCGTTCGGCGGCGGGGACGGTGTCGGCGTCCAGGGCGAGGCGGCCGAGGCGGCGGCGCAGCTCGGCGGGGTCGGTGATCTCGGCGAGCAGGGCGCCGTAGGTTTCGAGGAAGGCGCCGAGGGTTTCGGTGGGCGGGACGATCTCGTGGTTCTGCCGGGCGGGGTCGGTCTGTCGGAGGTGGAGTTCGGCGAGCGGGAGTCCGGAGGCGAGTTGGCCGCCGACGGTGGCTCCGGCGGAGGTGCCGAGGATGTGGTCGGCGGTGCCGGGGAGGTCGAGGCCGGCTTCGGCGAGGCCGTGGAGCAGGCCGGTCTCCCAGGCGATGCCGGCGAGTCCGCCGCCGCCGAGTACGAGTCCGCGCATGTGGTCCCCCTGGAGTCGATCGATTCGTTCGGCATTGTGGCGCAACGGGCGTCAAGAAGTTGACAATTCTTCAGCCAAGCCAGCCTGATCAGCGGATATTCCGATTGCAGGGCTTAATCTCAGGGGCATGGTGCACACGGGCCGCGGCCGGCTGCGGATCTACCTCGGGGCGGCCCCGGGCGTCGGCAAGACGTACGCCATGCTCGCCGAGGCGCACCGCCGACTCGAGCGCGGCGCGGACGTGGTGGTCGGATTCGTGGAGACCCACGGGCGCGCCCGCACCGCCGAACTGCTGGACGGCCTGGAGATCGTCCCGCGCCGCACCATGACCCATCGCGGCGCCGAGTTCACCGAACTCGACCTGGACGCGGTGCTGGACCGCGACCCCGCGGTGGTGCTGATCGACGAGCTCGCCCACACCAACGTCCCCGGTTCGCGGCACGCCAAGCGCTGGCAGGACGTCGAGGAGCTGCTGGCGGCCGGGATCGACGTGATCTCCACCGTCAACATCCAGCACCTGGAGTCGCTCGGCGACGTGGTCGAGGGCATCACCGGCGTCCGCCAGCGGGAGACCGTCCCGGACGAGGTGGTGCGGCGCGCCGACCAGATCGAGCTGGTCGACATGTCGCCGCAGGCGCTGCGCCGCCGCCTGGCGCACGGCAACGTGTACGCGCCGGAGAAGGTGGACGCGGCGCTCGCCCACTACTTCCGGCCCGGCAACCTGACGGCGCTGCGCGAGCTGGCGCTGCTGTGGACGGCCGACCGGGTCGACGAGTACCTGCAGCGGTACCGGGCCGAGCAGGGCATCCAGGGCACCTGGCAGGCCCGGGAGCGGATCGTGGTCGGCCTGACCGGCGGCCCGGAGGGCGCCACGCTGATCCGCCGGGCCGCCAGGATCGCGGCCCGCGGCAGCGCCGGCGAACTGCTGGCGGTGCACATCTCGCGCTCCGACGGCCTGTCGGGTTCCTCGCCGCAAACGTTGATCGAGCAGCGCGCGCTGGTGGAGAGCCTCGGCGGCAGCTTCCACTCGGTGCTCGGCGACGACCCGGCGGCCGGGCTGCTGGACTTCGCGCGCGGCGTCAACGCCACCCAGATCGTGATCGGCACCAGCCGCCGCAAGGTCTGGCAGTACGTGTACGGGCCGGGCGTCGGCTACACGGTGACCCGGGACTCCGGGGACATCGACGTCCACATGGTCAACCACGAGCACGCGGCGCGCGGCCGGGGCCGGATCCCGATCCGGAAGGTCACCGACCTGGGCCGGACCCGGACGGTGGCGGGCTGGCTGATCGGCGTGGCCGGGCCGCCGCTGCTGGCGCTGGTGCTGAGCCGGTTCCACGGGCAGGGGCTCTCCACCGACATGCTGCTGTTCCTGTCGCTGACGGTGTGCGCGGCGCTGGTCGGCGGGCTGTACCCGGCGATCGCCTCGGCGCTGGTCGGATCGACGGCGCTCAACTACTACTTCGCGCCCCCCATCCACGCCTTCACCATCGCCGAGCCGCAGAACATCCTGGCGGTGGCGATCTTCACCGCGGTCGGCATCGCGGTCGCCACCGTGGTCGACCTGGCCGCCCGGCGCAGCCATCAGGCGGCCCGCGCCCAGGCCGAGGCGCAGACCATGTCGGCGCTGGCCGGCACCGTGCTGCGCGGCGCCCCCACCGGCGAGGGGGTGCTGACAGCGCTGCTGGAGCAGGTCCGGGAGACCTTCCAGCAGGAGGCCGTGGCGCTGGTCGAGCGCGCCGACCCGCACGCCCCCTGGCGCGCCGCCGCCGCGGTCGGTCCGCGCCCGCCCGCCGGGCCCGAGCAGGCGGACGTGGACGTGCCGGTCGGCGAACGCCTCGCCCTGGTGCTGCGCGGCCGGGTGCTGCCCGCCGCGGACCGGCGGATGCTCGGCGCGTTCGCCAACCAGGCCGCCGTGCTGCTGGAGCGCCGCCGGCTGGCGGGGGAGGCCGTCGCCGCCCGCCGCGAGGCCGAGGGCAACCGGATCCGCACCGCGCTGCTGGCCGCCGTCTCGCACGACCTGCGCACCCCGCTGGCCGGGATCAAGGCCGCCGTCACCTCGCTGCGCGCCGAGGACGTCGAGTGGGACCCGGAGGACGAGGCCGAGCTGCTGGCCGGCATCGAGTCCGGCGCGGACCGCCTCGATCATCTGATCAACAACCTGCTGGACATGAGCCGCCTGCAGACCGGCACCGTCACCCCGCTGCTCCAGCCCACCGACCTGGACGAGGTGGTGCCGTTCGCCCTCGGCGGCGTACCGCCCGGCAGCGTCCGGCTGGACGTGGCGGAGTCGCTGCCGATGGTGCGCGCCGACACCGGGCTGCTGGAGCGGGTGCTCGCCAACCTGGTGGAGAACGCCGTCAAGTACGGCCCGCCCGGCAGCCCGGTGCTGGTCAAGGCGGACCTGCTGCCCCGCGACGGCCGGGTCGAGCTGCGCGTCGTCGACCGCGGCCCGGGCGTCCCCGAGGAGGCCCGGGAGCGGATCTTCGCCCCGTTCCAGCGCTACGGCGACGCCCCGCGCGGCACCGGCGTCGGCCTCGGCCTGGCGGTGGCGCGCGGCTTCGCCGAGGCGATGGGCGGCGCCGTCACCGCCGAGGACACTCCCGGCGGCGGGCTGACCATGGTGGTCTCCCTGCCCGCCGTCGACCTGCACGACCACGCTGACAACGGAAAGGCCGGTCCCGCATGACCCGGGTCCTCGTGGTGGACGACGAACCGCAGATCGTCCGCGCCCTGGTGATCAACCTCAAGGCCCGCAAGTACGAGGTGGACTCCGCGCACGACGGCGCGAGCGCCCTGGAACTGGCCGCCGCCCGCCACCCCGACGTGGTGGTGCTCGACCTCGGCCTGCCCGACATGGACGGCGTCGAGGTGATCCGCGGCCTGCGCGGCTGGACCCGGGTGCCGATCATCGTGCTGTCCGCCCGGCACGCCTCCGACGAGAAGGTCGAGGCACTGGACGCCGGCGCCGACGACTACGTCACCAAGCCGTTCGGCATGGACGAGCTGCTGGCCCGGATGCGGGCCGCGGTGCGCCGCGCCGAGCCGGTCACCGCCGAGGGCGAGCCGGTGGTCGCCACCGAGTCGTTCACCGTCGACCTGGCCGCCAAGAAGGTCAACCGTCAGGGCCACGACGTCCGACTCACCCCCACCGAATGGCACCTGCTGGAAGTGCTGGTGCGCAACTCCGGGCGGCTGGTCAGCCAGACCCAGCTGCTGCAGGAGGTGTGGGGACCGGCCTACCGCAAGGAGACCAACTACCTGCGGGTCTACCTGGCACAGCTGCGTCGGAAGCTGGAGGCCGACCCGTCGCACCCCCGCCACTTCATCACCGAACCGGGCATGGGCTACCGCTTCGAGCCGTGACCGGGGCGTGACCGGGGCGTGACCGGCGCGGCCGGAGCTCTGCCGCCCGGCGGGGGTGAACCGGTACCCTTCCGGCATGAGTGGTGACAACATCGGCGACCAGCCGCAGGGCCGTTTCCGCCGCATGCTGAGTCGGCTGACGACCTCCTCGGAGGAGCTGGCGGCCGAGGAACTGCGGCAGGACACCGCCGAGGCGGGCTGCACCCCGATCGCCGCCTGCGGCGACCGTGAGATCGTCACGGTGGCCGGCACGCTGCGGACCGTCACGCTGCGCCCGCGCGCGGGCGTGCCCGCGCTGGAGGCCGAGCTGTTCGACGGCACGGAGGCGCTGGACGTGGTATGGCTGGGCCGTCGCTCGATCGTGGGGATCGAGCCGGGCCGCCGCCTGATCGCCAGCGGCCGGATCGGCCACGCACGCGGGCGCCGCGTGCTCTTCAACCCCCGCTACGAGCTGCGTCCGGTGGGACACGGGAGCGAGTCCGCGTGAGCAACGAGGCCGAGGCGGTCAGGATGGCCGCGCACGACCCCCAGGGCGGCGATGACGAGCGGGACGCCTCCAAGGAGGCGGCCGAGACGGTGCTGAAGGCGTTCGGCGGCGTCCGCGGCATGATCGACATGACGCTGCCCGGCCTGGTGTTCATCGTCGCCTTCAACATCACCCACAAGGTGCCGGTGGCCGCCTGGTCGGCGCTGGCCCTGTGCGCGGTGTTCGTGGTGGTCCGACTGGCCCGCCGGGAGACCATCCAGCACGCCTTCTCCGGCGTGTTCGGCGTGGCGCTCGGCGCCTGGATCTCGATGAAGACCGGCAAGGCCGAGGACTTCTACCTGCCGGGTCTGCTGTGGAACGTCGGCTACTGCGTGGCGCTGGCGATCTCCGCACTGGTGCGCTGGCCGATGATCGGACTGATGCTGGGCCCGATCACCGGCGAGATGTTCACCTGGCGCAAGCAGAACCCGGGCCGGCTCGCCGCCTACACCCGGGCGACCTGGGCCTGGGTGGTGATCATGGGCCTGAAGCCGATGATCCTGTTCCCGCTGTACTTCACCCACAACGTCAACCTGCTGGGCTGGCTGAAGGTCGCCCTCGGTATTCCGCCGATGCTGCTGGCGATGTACGTCACCTGGCAGATCCTGCTGAAGGCGCCGCCGCCGATCAAGGCGGAGCTGCCCGAGGACGAGGAAGAGCCGCAGAAGTAGAGCCCCGGATGCGACGAAGGGCCCGCGCATCGCGCGGGCCCTTCGTCGTACGGCGGGGCGGATCAGCCGGCGAGCAGCGTCTCCAGCTCCTCCTCGCGCTCCTGGGCGGCCACGAACAGCAGCTCGTCGCCGGCCTCCAGGGTGTCGCTGCCGCCGGGGACCAGCACCCGGCCCGCGCGGATGATGGTGACCAGCGCGGTGTCCACCGGCCAGGCCACGTCCGCGACCCGGGTGCCGACCAGGCCGGTGTCGGCGGCCAGGGTGAGTTCGACCAGGTTGGCGTTGCCCTGCGAGAAGCGCATCAGCCGGACCAGGTCGCCGACGCTCACGGCCTCCTCGACCAGCGCCGACATCAGGCGCGGGGTGGAGACTGCGACGTCCACGCCCCAGGACTCGTTGTACAGCCACTCGTTCTTCGGGTTGTTCACCCGGGCGACCACCCGGGGCACCCCGTACTCGGTCTTGGCGAGCAGCGAGACGACCAGGTTGACCTTGTCGTCACCGGTGGCGGCGATCACCACGTGGCAGCGCTGCAGGGCGGCCTCGTCCAGCGAGGTGATCTCGCAGGCGTCGGCGAGCAGCCACTCCGCCAGCGGGACCCGCTCCACCGAGATGGAGTTCGGGTTCTTGTCGATCAGCAGGACCTCGTGGCCGTTCTCCAGCAGCTCTCCGGCAATGGAACGACCGACGGCACCGGCTCCGGCGATTGCGACGCGCATCAGTGACCAGCCTCCTCGGGGCCCTTGGCGAAGGCCGCCTCGACCGCGGTCAGTTCGTTGCGGCGCAGCATCACGTGCACCAGGTCGCCCTCCTGCACCACCATCTGCGGGGTGGGCAGCACGCCCTCGCCGACCCGCGTGACGAACGCCACCCGGACACCGGCCTCGGCCTCCAGCTCGGACAGGCGGTGGCCTATCCAGGCGGGGTTGAAGGCCACCTCGGCGAGCTGCACGGCGCCCGACGGGTCCTGCCAGACCGGCTCGGCGCCGCTGGGCAGCAGCCGGCGCAGCATCTGGTCGGCCGTCCAGCGGACGGTGGCGACGGTCGGGATGCCCAGGCGCTGGTAGACCTCGGCGCGGCGCGGGTCGTAGATGCGGGCCGCGACGTGCTCGACGCCGAAGTTCTCGCGGGCCACCCGGGCCGCGATGATGTTCGAGTTGTCACCGCTGGAAACGGCGGCGAAGGCGCCCGCCTCCTCGATTCCGGCTTCCCTCAGGGTGTCCTGGTCGAAGCCGACACCGGTGACCCGGCGGCCGTTGAAGCCCGCTCCGAGCCGACGGAAGGCGGTCGGGTCCTGGTCGATGACCGCGACCGAGTGGCCTTGTTTCTCGAGCGTTCTGGCGAGGGCGGAGCCCACGCGCCCGCAGCCCATGATGACGATGTGCACGCGACTACCTCACCCGATCCGTTGGGGTCATGACCTGCGTAAACACCGCTCATCGTCCTTCCGTGCCCCCGATTGCGGGGGCGAGTTCTCGATCGCGCCTGTGATCCGACGCGAGGGGGCAACGAGGTGTTGCCCGCTAACCCGTATTCCGACACGCTAGCCGGTCCGCCGAACACAGTCGCGACCAAGGTGCCCCCGTGCGGCGTCGGTTGCCGCCGCGAGCCTTTAGCATTCCTTGCTGTGCCTATGCCTGCTGACCTACCGAAACGCATCCTGATCGGGCGTGCGCTGCGCAGCGACAAGCTGGGGGAGACGCTGCTCCCCAAGCGGATCGCGCTGCCGGTGTTCGCCTCGGACGCGCTCTCCTCCGTGGCGTACGCGCCCGAGGAGATCCTGCTCACGCTGTCGCTGGCCGGCGCCGGGGCGATCCACTTCTCCTGGCAGATCGGCGTCGTCGTCGCCATCGTGATGCTCGCGGTGGTCGCCTCGTACCGGCAGAACGTGCACGCGTACCCGAGCGGCGGCGGCGACTACGAGGTCGCCACCGTCAACCACGGGCCGAACTCCGGCCTGGTGGTGGCGAGTGCGCTGATGGTCGACTACATCCTGACCGTGGCGGTGTCCACCACCTCCGGCGTGGCCAACGTGGTGTCGGCGGTGCCGGCGCTGCGCGGGCACGAGATGGCGCTGTCGGTCTTCGTGGTCATCCTGCTGATGGGCATGAACCTGCGCGGTGTCCGCGAGTCCGGTTCCGCGTTCGCGGTGCCGACGTACGCGTTCATGGTGGGCGTGCTCGGCATGGTGGTCTACGGCCTGGTGCGGCACTTCGGGTTCGGTGCGGCGCTGCCCGCGGAGAGCTCGGCGTACCACCTGGAGGCGACGCCCGGGAACGGGGCGCTGGGCGGGTTCGCGCTGGTGTTCCTGCTGCTCAAGGCGTTCTCGTCGGGCTGTGCGGCGCTGACCGGTGTGGAGGCCATCTCCAACGGCGTGCCGGCCTTCCGCAAGCCGAAGAGCAAGAACGCGGCGACCACGCTGCTGATGATGGCGTCCATCGCCGTCACGATGTTCATGGGCATCATCTACCTGGCGCACCTGACCGGGACGCAGATGGCCGAGAACCCGACCGAGCAGCTGATCGGCGCGCCCGAGGGCTACCACCAGAAGACCGTGCTGGCGCAGATCTCCGAGGCGGTGTTCTCCAACTTCACCCCGGGCTTCTACTTCGTCGCGGGCACCACCGGCCTGATCCTGGTGCTGGCCGCGAACACCGCGTTCAACGGCTTCCCGGTGCTCGGCTCGATCCTGGCCCAGGACCGCTACCTGCCGCGGCAGCTGCACACCCGCGGCGACCGGCTGGCGTTCTCCAACGGCATCGTGCTGCTGGCCGGCGCGGCGGTCCTGTTCATCGTGGCGTTCGGCGCCGACCCGAACCGGCTGATCCAGCTGTACATCGTCGGCGTGTTCGTGGCGTTCAACATGAGTCAGTCCGGCATGATCCGGCACTGGACCCGGCTGCTGAAGACCGAGACCGACCCGAAGAAGCGCGCCCGCATGCAGCGCAGCCGGGCGATCAACACCTTCGGCCTGGTGATGACCATGGCCGTGCTGATCGTGGTGCTCGCCACCAAGATCGGCCACGCCTGGATCGCCATCGCGCTGATGGTGGTGCTGTTCGTGATGATGAAGGCGATCCGCCGGCACTACGACAGCGTCAACGCCGAGCTGAAGGCCGCCGAGGAGCCCGCGGACGTCGCCCCGCCGACCCGGGTGCACGCCGTCGTGCTGGTCTCCAAGCTGCACAAGCCCGCGCTGCGCGCCCTCGCCTACGCCCAGCTGTCCCGGGCGCACATCCTGGAAGCCGTCACCGTCAACGTCGACCCGGTCGACACCGCGGCACTGCGCAAGGAGTGGGACGAACGCGGCATCGAGGTGCCGCTGAAGGTCCTCGACTCGCCGTACCGCGAGATCACCGGCCCGGTGCTGGAGTACGTGAAGAACCTGCGCCGGGACAGCCCGCGCGACGTGGTCGCGGTCTACATCCCCGAGTACGTGGTCGGCCACTGGTACGAGCACCTGCTGCACAACCAGAGCGCGCTGCGGCTCAAGGGACGTCTGCTGTTCAAGCCCGGTGTGATGGTGACGTCCGTACCCTGGCAGTTGGAGTCCTCGGAACGGCGCAAGGCGCCCAAGGCGTGGTCCGCGCCCGGCGCGGTGCGCCGCGGCGAGCCCCGTCCGCGACGCGGACAGGCTCCCGGGGAGTCCCGGGGCGGCAAGGACGACGCCGCGCCGCGCGACTAGCCGCGCAAGCCCGTCCGGCCTCCCGATGGCCTTCAATGGGCCCGTGGCGGATCGTTCCCGGTCCGCCACGGGCCGCCGTGTTCTCCACCGTCCGTCCCCCGTCTTTCGTATCGCGTAAGGAAGCGCCCCGTGACCCGCAACAACCCGCCCCGCTCCTCCGGTCGCCAGGGCCGCCCCGGCCGCACGTCCGGCGCCAAGCCCGGGCAGGTGGCGCACCCGCGCTGGAGCAGCCGGCCGTCCCGGCCCGAGGCCACCGACCGGGAGGGCAACACCGCCCGCAGCCTGCCGCCGGTGCCCGGCGAGCAGCGCCCCGCCGCCGAGCGGCAGGCGGTCGCGAAGCCGGCGGTCGAGAAGTCGGCCAAGGGCGCGGCGAAGGGCGCCCAGGGCGCTCGGGACGGCAAGGGCGCCCAGGGCGCCGCGGCGAAGAAGGCCGAGCGGCAGGGTCGCAAGCCCGGCGCGGTGCGGGCGCCCAAGGCGGTGCGGCCGACCAAGCCGGTGCTGCGGCAGCCCTCCGGGGACCCGCTGGTCGGCGAGCGCTACGAGGTCGAGGTCGGGCCGGTCGCGCACGGCGGGCACTGCGTGGCCCGGCACGAGGGCCGAGTGCTGTTCGTCCGGCACGCGCTGCCCGGCGAGCGGGTGATCGTGCAGGTCACCGACGGCACCACCACCTCGCGGTTCCTGCGGGCGGACGCGGTGGAGGTGCTGGAGGCCGCCAAGGAGCGGATCGAGGCCCCCTGCCCGTTCTCCGGCCCCGGCAAGTGCGGCGGCTGCGACTGGCAGCACGTCACCCCCGGCGGGCAGCGCAAGCTCAAGGGTTCGGTGCTCACCGAGCAGCTCGCCAAGCTGGCCGGCCTCACCCCCGAGGAGGCCCACTGGGACGGCTCGGTCGAGCCGGTCGGCGGCAAGCTCCAGGCCGGCGAGGTCCCGGCCTGGCGCACCCGGGTGCAGTACGCCGTCGACGAGGACGGCACCATCGGGCTGCGCAAGCACCGCTCGCACGACATCCAGCCGATCGACCGCTGCCTGATCGCCGCGCCCGGCGTCACCGAACTCGGCATCGAGTCCCGCGACTGGACCGGCGTCGCCGCCGTCGACGTGATCGCGGCGTCCGGCTCCTCCGACCGGCAGGTGATCCTGCGGCCGCAGCCCGGCGAGCAGCTGCCGCTGGTCGAGCTCGACCGGGAGACCTCGATCGCCCGGATCGACGAGCAGGACCTGTTCCACCGCGTGCACGGCCGCACCTTCGTCCGCGAGCGCGCCGCCGGCCGCACCTGGCGGGTCTCCAACGGCGGCTTCTGGCAGATCCACCCCGAGGCCCCGGACACCCTGGTCGACGCCGTCCTCAGCGGCCTCGACCCGCAGTGGGGCGAGAACGCCCTCGACCTGTACTGCGGCGTCGGCCTGTTCGCCGGCGCGCTCGCCGAGCGGGTCGGCGAGGACGGCGCGGTGCTCGGCATCGAGTCCGGCAAGCAGGCCGTCGCGGACGCCCGGCACAACCTCGCGGCGCTGGAGAACGTCCGCATCGAGTGCGACAAGGTCGAGACCCTGCTGCCCCGCACCGGCATCACCTCCACCGACCTGATCGTCCTCGACCCGCCCCGGGCCGGCGCCGGCCGCGACACCGTCGCCCACCTCTGCTCGCTCTCCGCCCGCCGCATCGCCTACGTCGCCTGCGACCCCGCCGCGCTCTCCCGCGACCTGGCCTTCTTCCGCGAGGGCGGCTACCGCCCGGTCTCGCTGCGCGCCTTCGACCTGTTCCCGATGACCCACCACTTCGAGTGCGTGGCCATCCTGGAGCCGATCGCCGGCCGGCAGTAGCCGATTCACTGTCGCAACGGGCGCGGGAGCCTCCCCCGCGCCCGTTCGGCGTTTCCGGGCGGGCGGCGCCCAGGTGTGAGGTGTCGGCGGATCGGGCCCGGTGGCCGGTTTTCGCGGGGGCGCGGGCGGACAGGGTGGGGGAGTGGGGGGTGCGGCCGGTTTGCGCCCTTGTTGTGCTAGCACCACGGCGCTAGCGTGAAGCATGGCCAAGAAGCAGCTGAACGTCAGGGTGGATGCGACCACCGCCGAGATGGCCCGCGAGCGGGCCGAACAGCAGGGGATCAGCATGAACCAGTACATCGAGCGTCTGGTCCAGCAGGACATGGGCGAGGCGGGGCGCAACTTCGTGGATGCCGCGGCGCAGTTCATGAAGGAGCACGAGGCGGCGTTCCTCGCCGAGTTCGGGTCGCCGAGCGAACTCCAGGACGTGCGCCGTTGAAACTTGAGGTCGACCTCTCGTGGCTGCTCATGACCGCCGAGCAGTACACGCCCGGTGACCCGCAGGTCACCGACTACGGATCGCTGCTCGCAGCGGTCACCAGGCACCAGGCCGAGATCTTCGACATCGCCGTCTACCCGGAGCCGCAGGACCGTGCGGCCGCGCTGATGCACCAGCTGATCCGGGTCCCCGCGCTGGAGCGCAACAACGAGCTGTTCGCCACCGCCGTGGCCTACGCGTACCTGGTGGCCAGCGGCTGCCGGGTGGCGACCACCGCGCGGGAGGTGCGCAGCCTGGCCCGGGCGATCCGGGAGGGCAAGCTCGGCATCACGGGTGTGGCGGAGCGGCTGGCGATGTGGGTGGTCGACGAGGCGGAGGAGGAAGAGGTCGGCGACGACGGCGAGGAGTGAGCCGTCGGCAGGTCGGCGCAGGTGGGGTCAGGGGCAGGGAGAGCGACGAGGCGTCCGCAGCCGGGATACCCTCGACGTTCCCCCGGCCCCTGACGATCCCGCGAGGATGCGACCGAGTTGCTGCAGGACATCGAGCCCTATCTGGTCTGCCCGCACTGCGCCCGCCCACTGACCCTGGACGGTCGGACCCTGCGCTGCCCGCAGGGCCACAGCTTCGACCAGGCCCGGCAGGGCTACGTCAGCCTGCTGGCCGGTGACGCGAAGGCGGGCACCGCCGACACTGCGGAGATGGTCGCCGCCCGCAGCGAGTTCCTGGCGGCCGGCCACTACCGTCCGCTGGAGCAGGCGCTGGCCGAGGCCGCCGCCGACGTCGCGGTGGACACCGGCCTGGTGGCCGACCTGGGCGCGGGCACCGGCCACTACCTGGCGCGGGTGCTCCAGGCGCGGCCCGGCGCGGCCGGCGCGGCCCTCGACCTGTCGAAGTACGCGCTGCGGCGCGCCGCGAAGGCGCACCCGAGGATCGGCGCCGTGGTGTGCGACGCCTGGCGCCCGCTGCCGCTGCGGGACGGTGCGGCGGACGTGCTGCTGAACGTGTTCGCGCCGCGCAACGGACCGGAGATGCGCCGGGTGCTGCGCCCGGGCGGGCAACTGCTGGTGGCCGCGCCGACCTCCCGCCACCTGCGGGAACTGGTGGGCGCGCTGGGCCTGCTGTCGGTGGACGAGGACAAGGACCGGCGGATCGAGGAGAAGCTCGGCCCCTGGTTCGCGCCGGTGGGGCGCACCGAGGTGGAGTTCACGCTGCGGCTGTCGCGGACGGACGCCGCCGCGGTGGTCGGGATGGGCCCGAGCGCCTGGCACACCGACCCGGCCGCGCTGGCCGCCGCGCTGGACGCGCTGCCGCAGCCGGTGGAGGTCACCGGTTCGGTACGGATCACCGCGTACGGGTGACACTTCGCCGGCGGCCCGGGGACGGTTGGGACTCGAAGGGGTGAAAGGCCGTCAGGAGAGACGTTTCTCCAGCTCACTGCGGGCCTAGAGTGCTCGGAGTGACCAGCGAAGCCCCCTTGGCCCCGCCTCCGGTCGGCCCGCCCGACCGCTCCTCCGTCCAGTCGGGCGGACGCCCGCCCGCGGAGCCCACCCCTCTGGTGAAGCGCCCCACCGTCGAGGAACTGCGGCTGACGTCCTTCAAGTCCTACCGGCGCGCCACCCTGCCGCTGTCGCCGCTGACCGTCCTGCACGGCCCGTCCGGGGCGGGCAAGTCCAACGCCCTGGACGCTCTCGCCGTGCTCTCCCGGCTCGCCCTCGGCGAGGAGATCAAGCCCTCGCTGGACGGCATCGGCGGGATCGGCGGCCCGCTCGCCGTCCCGGTGCGCGGCGGGCTGATCGGCTGCGTGCCGCACGGGCGCAACGCGATCATCCTGGGCTGCACCGTGCGCTCCAGCGTCGGGCCGGTCCGGCTCGAAGTGGTGGTGCGCACCGACGAACGCGTCCGGATCGCCCGTGAGTGGCTCACCCTGGACGGCCGGACCCTGATGGAGACCGGCGAGCAGGACCTCGCCCGCGGCCGGGTCAACGTCACCTGGCACAACGACTCCCGGCAGGGCGACATCCGCGCACCGCTGTCCAGCAGCAGCCTGATCACCGCCCAACTGCCGCTGCGGGTGGCCGGATCGTCCAACGGCGAGCGCAAGGTCCTGGCCGCCTCCGAACAACTGCTCACCGCACTGCGCGAGGTGTTCGCCCTGCACCCGGTGCCCGCCGCGATGCGCGGCTGGGCCAGGCCCGAACCGCAGGCCCGGTTGCTCGGCACCGCAGCCAACATCTCCGCCGTCCTCGGTCGCCTCGAACACGAATGCCAGCGCCGGTGGGCCCGGCTGCTGCGCACCGTCCAGGCCGCCGCCCCGCACCCGCTGCTCGGCCTGGACGTCGCCCGGCGCGGCGACGGCGCGCAGCAGCGACTGATCGCCGTCTTCGACGAGGGCGTGCTCGGTCGGACCGGCGCCGACCAGGCCTCCGACGGCATGCTGCGGCTGCTCGCCTTCGCCGCCGTCCTGCTCACCGGCGCCGACGTCATCGACGTCGACCCGGCCGCCGAGGTCCCCGACGCGCACCGGCAGTTGGTGCTGCTCGCCGAGGACCTCGGGGCCGGCCTGGCGGCCGAGCAGGTCGCCGCGCTGCTGCGGCTGGCCCGCGAAGTCACCGGCAAGGGCGACATCCGGCTGCTCGCCACCCTTCAGGAACCCGGTCTGGCGCTCGGCCTGGACGGCGTCGAACTGGTCGAGTGCCGCCGCGATCCGGCCACCGGCCACAGCCTGCTGCGGCGCACCGAACCCGCCGCCCGGGTGCCCGTCCAGGGCGCGGCCCGCGACGGCTCCGCAGTGGTAGACCTGGGGGAATGAACGACGATCTCACGGTGCCCGAACTCCAGCGGCGACTGGCCGAGTTCGCGGCCGCCAGGAACTGGCAACCGTTCCACACCCCGAAGAACCTGGCCTCGGCGCTGAGCGTCGAGGCCGGTGAACTGCTGGAGATCTTCCAGTGGTTGACGCCCGAACAGGCCGCCACGGTGATGACGGACCCGGACACGGCGCACCGCGTCCGGGACGAGGTCGCCGACGTGCTGGCCTACCTGCTGCAGCTGTGCACGGTGCTGGAGGTGGACCCGCTGCGGGCGCTCGCGGAGAAGATCGAGCGCAACGAGAGCCGGTTCCCGGCGGCCTGACGCGGTTCCCGGGTGGGCGGCTGTCGGTTGAGGTGGTGCTCGTTCCGGACGGTTCCGGCAGAGGCGCCTCAAGTTCGGGGCGGTTCCCGGCGGGCGGAGAAATCATCCGGTTTTCCCTCCTACGGGGGACCGGAGTTTTCCACAGGACCGGGTTGTCCACAGGTGCGGCGAATGCGCTGGGAGTGCCCGGCCGACGGCGGCACGCTGAGCCCCTGACCGACCGCCGACCGACGGCGGCGGCGAACGAGGGGAGCGCTGCACCGTGGAGGCACTGCGACTGATCAAGACCGTCCGGCACGCCCTGGTCGAGTCCCGGGCGACCGGAGACATCCTGCACCAGGCCTGGCAGTCCGGGCTGCTCACCGAGGCGGTCGGGGCCCGGATCGGCGACCACGACGGCGAGGAGTTCGCCACCCTCGGGCAACTGCTCTCGGAGGCCGGTTCGCACGCCGCGAGCTGCCTGCGACCGCCGCCCGATCGCAGCCGCTACGGGCCCGGCGGCGTGCTGGGCAGCGGGCCGGGCGACTGGTCCGGGCCACCGCTCGTGGAGCGGCTCACCGAACTCGGCGAGCTGGAACCGGTGCTGACGGAGCTCGCCGGGTTGCTGGCGGAGGCCGGCGAGAACCTGGTGGTGCTGGCCTGCGGAGCGGAGACCGAGAGCCTGTACTGGGCCTGCATCGACGGGCTCGACGCGAACTCCGAATGCCGCGACCTGGTCGCCGAGTTGCTGCGCGAGCAGCAGCGGCGGACGACGGTGCCCGACGGGGCGTCACCGGAGGACGGGGAAGCCGCGCAGGACGCCGAAGATCCGGCGGACGCGGCGGCACTGGTGGCAGCGGCGGCGCTCCCGGAGCCGGAGGAGGGGAGTGCGCCGCCGGGCGGGGCCCGGCGGGAGGAGCCGAGGCTCGTGGTCCCGCTGGGCCCGCCGGTTCCGGCGGCGCGCGCTCAGGCGCGGGCCGAGTCGTCCGGCTCGCTCGTGGGTGCGGTGTCCCGCAGGTCGGAGTCGAGTCCGGCCAGGTCGGTGTTGATCGAGGCGAGCAGCTCCTGCATCTGCTCCAGCAGCGACTTGGTGGTGACGGGCGCGCCGTCCGTGGGGGTGCCCGGGGTGGGCGGCTCGGTCCAGGGCTCGGACATGAGAGGGCCCCTTCAGCTCGGTGGTGCGGGGTGAAGCGCCGGGGGTCGACGCCGCCGGTCCAACGAGCCCCCGCCGCGCGCGGTCACCCCGGACCACCCGTAGCGGTCCAACCCCGCGGCCCGGTCAGCCCCAGGGGTGAGCCGAGTTTGCGAGCCCGGCCCCCGCTCGGCTACGGCGCCGAGCGGGGGCGGGGAGAGCTCCGCCGGCAGCCGTCGGACGGCTGCCGGGCAGCCGCGGCCGCGGCTGCTGAAGCGTGACCTGGAAGGAGGTCAGTTGTGCGAGTGCAGATCCGCGTTCAGGCCGCCCCACGAACCGCTGCGGGCGATCACCTCGACCGCGCCGGACTGCGAGTTGCGGCGGAACAGCAGGTTGTCCTGGCCGGACAGCTCCACGGCCTTCGCCACCGTGCCGTCCGGGGCGGTGACCCGGGTGCCGGCGGTGACGTACAGGCCCGCCTCCACCACGCAGTCGTTGCCCAGCGAGATGCCGATGCCCGCGTTGGCGCCCAGCAGGCAGCGCTCGCCCACCGAGACGACCTGCTTGCCACCGCCGGACAGGGTGCCCATGATCGAGGCGCCGCCACCGATGTCGCTGTGGTCGCCGACCACCACGCCCGCGCTGATCCGGCCCTCCACCATCGAGGTGCCCAGGGTGCCGGCGTTGAAGTTGACGAAGCCCTCGTGCATCACGGTGGTGCCCTCGGCCAGGTGCGCGCCGAGGCGGACCCGGTCGGCGTGCGCGATGCGCACCCCACTCGGCGCCACGTAGTCGGTCATCCGCGGGAACTTGTCGATGCCGTACACGGCGAGCTGCCCGCCCTGGGCACGCACCGCCAGCCGGGCCTGCTCCACGTTGCCCACCGGCACCGGGCCGATCGAAGTCCAGGCGACGTTCGCCAGCAGGCCGAAGACGCCGTCCAGGTTCTGGCCGTGCGGCTTCACCAGCCGGGAGGAGAGCAGGTGCAGGCGAAGGTAGACGTCGTGCGCGTCCAGCGGCTTCTCGTCCAGCGAGGAGATCACGGTGCGCACCGCCACCACCTCGACGCCGCGCCGTGCGTCGGCGCGCAGCGCCTCGGCGGCGCCGGGACCGAGCGCTTGCTCGGCCTCCTCGGCGCTCAGCCGGACGGTGCCCGACGGGCCGGGGGCGGCGGCCAGCTCGGGCGCGGGGAACCAGGTGTCGAGGACGGTGCCGTCGGCGGCGATGGTCGCCAGGCCGGCGGCCACCGCGCCGCTTGCGGAAGTGGAGGTCTCAGCAGTCACATCCCGCACGTTAACCAATCAGGGCAAGGGCTGACCAACACGCTCACCGGACGGACAAAACCTGATGCCCGGAAACCGGCCCAACAGCCATACTCGGCCGGGTGTTCGTATCCATCTCCACCACCGGCACTGCCGAGAATCCTGCCTCCGACCTGGGCTTCCTCCTGCACAAGCACCCTGACAAGGTGCAGCGGTTCACCACCGCGCACGGCACCGCGCACGTCTTCTACCCCGAGTCCGGGGAGCAAACGTGCACCGCCGCGCTGCTGCTGGAGATCGACCCCGCGGCGCTGCTGCGCCACGGCCGTGGCAAGGGTCGCTCCGGGTCGCCCGACCTGGCCCTCGCCGAGTACGTCAACGACCGGCCGTACGCCGCGTCCTCGCTGCTCGCGGTGGCGCTGCGCACGGTGTTCCGGTCCGCGATGAAGGGCGAGTGCCCGCACCGCCCCGAACTGCCCGGCCGTGCCATGCCGCTGCGGATCGTGCTGCCCTCCGTCCCGGTGGCGGGCGGCGGACCGGAGCTGGTGGATCGACTGTTCGAGCCGCTGGGCTGGCAGGTCGGGGCGACGCCCGTCCCGCTGGACGAGTCCTTCCCCGAGTGGGGCGACTCCCGGTATGTGCGACTCGAACTCACCGGCACCCTGCGGCTCGCCGACGCCCTGCAGCACCTGTACGTGCTGCTGCCGGTGCTGGACGGAGCCAAGCACTACTGGGTCGCGCCCGAAGAGGTCGACAAGCTGCTGGCGGCCGGCCAGGGCTGGCTCGCCGACCACCCCGAACGCGCCCTGATCACCCGCCGCTACCTGTCCCGCCGCTGGTCGCTGACCCGGCTCGCGATGGAACGCCTCGCCCTGGCCCGCCTGGCTGAGGCCGACGACCGCGAGGCCGAGGAAATCGACAACGCCGTCCCCGACACCCCGGAGGAGGTGACTGCCACCGACCTGACCACCGACCTGACCACCGATTCGGGTGCCGTTCTTCCGGCCGACGCCGCTGCAACTCCGGTACGTCCGGTACAGGGGTCGCCGACCACAGAGCCGGAGTCGATATCGGAGCCGGAGCCGGGCCGTTCCACCGTCACCGGTGCCGTCACCGGTACCGAGGCCGACGGCGAGGGCGCCGGGCGCGGCGAGTCGCTGGCGGCTCAGCGGCGCACCGCGATCCTGGCCGCGCTGGCCCGCACCGGTGCCGCCCGGGTGCTCGACCTGGGCTGCGGCCAGGGCGAGTTGGTGGGCGCGCTGCTCAAGGAGCCGCGGGTGACCGAAGTGCTCGGTGTGGACGTGTCCTCCCGGGCGCTGACGATCGCCGCCCGCCGGCTGCGGCTGGACCGGATGCCGGAGCGTCTGGCGAGCCGGGTTCGGCTGGTCCAGGGCGCGCTGACGTACACCGATGCCCGGCTGAAGGGCTACGACGCGGCAGTGCTGTGCGAGGTGATCGAGCACCTCGACCTGCCCCGGCTGCCCGCGCTGGAGTACGCCGTGTTCGGTGCGGCCCGGCCGGCCGCGGTCGTGGTCACCACCCCGAACGCGGAGTACAACGTGCGCTGGGAGACCCTGCCCGCCGGACACCTGCGGCACGGCGACCACCGGTTCGAGTGGAACCGCGCCGAGTTCACCGCCTGGGCGGAGCAGGTGGCCGACAGCTTCGGCTACACGGTCGCGTTCGAGCCGGTCGGCCCGGTCGACCCGGAGGTCGGCGCACCCACCCAGCTCGCACACTTCCGCCTCACCGAGCCCGCTCCGACCACCGTCGAAACCGCAGGAACGACCGCCACCACCGACAACACCACCACCATCGACAACGCCATCACCGACCGCACCGACGCCGACCGCACCGCCACCGACCGCACGACCGCCACCGACCGCACCGACGCCCCGTCGAACGACCTCGCCCCGGAAGGGAGCGCCCACCGATGACCACCGAAACCCTGGAGGCCGGCACCCCCACCGGCCGGCGCCTCCCCGTCACCGACGTCTCGCTGGTGGTGCTGATCGGCAGCACCGGCGCCGGAAAGTCGAGCTTCGCCAGGAAGCACTTCCTGCCCACCCAGGTGATCTCGTCGGACTCCTGCCGGGGGCTGGTCTCCGACGACGAGAACGACCAGTCCGCCTCGGCCGACGCCTTCGACGTGCTGCACTACATCGTCGGCAAGCGGCTCGCGGCCGGCCGGCTCACCGTGGTCGACGCCACCAACGTGCAGCAGCACGCCAGGCGTGCGCTGATTGCGTTGGCCCGGGAGCACCACGTGCTGCCGATCGCGATCGTGCTGGACGTGCCCGCCGAGGTGTGCGCCGAACGCAACCGGGCCCGGCCGGACCGGCAGCTGCCGGCCCACGTGATCCCCCGCCACCAGCGCGACCTGCGGCGTTCGTTGCGCGGCCTGGAGCGCGAGGGCTTCCGCAAGGTGCACGTGCTGCGCGGGGTCGAGGAGATCGAGCACGCCGAGATCGTCCCGGAGAAGCGGTACAACGATCTGCGGCACCTGACCGGCCCGTTCGACATCATCGGTGACATCCACGGCTGCCGCTCCGAGCTGGAGACCCTGCTCGGCCGGCTCGGTTACGCGATCACCCGGGACGAAGCGGGCCGCCCGGTCGACGCCGCGCACCCGGACGGCCGGACCGCCGTGTTCGTCGGCGACCTGGTCGACCGCGGCCCGGACAGCCCGGGCGTGCTGCGCCTGGTGATGGGCATGGTCGCGGCCGGCCACGCGCTCTGCGTGCCCGGCAACCACGAGAACAAGCTCGGCCGCTGGATGGACGGCCGCAAGGTCACCGTCTCGCACGGCCTGCAGGAGACGATCGATCAGCTGTCCGGCGAGAGCGAGGAGTTCCGCGCCCAGGTGCGGGCGTTCATGCGCGGCCTGGTCAGCCACTACCTGCTGGACGGCGGCGAGCTGGTGGTCTGCCACGCCGGCCTGCCGGAGAAGCTCCACGGCCGGGCCTCCGGCCGGGTCCGCTCGCACGCGCTGTACGGCGAGACCACCGGTGAGACCGACGAGTACGGCCTGCCGGTCCGCTACCCGTGGGCCGAGGAGTACCGCGGCCGCGCCATGGTGGTCTACGGCCACACCCCGGTGCCGGTGGCGAGTTTCCTCAACAACACCATCTGCCTGGACACCGGCTGCGTCTTCGGCGGCAGCCTCACCGCGCTGCGCTACCCGGAGCGGGAGATCGTCGGCGTGCCCGCCGAACAGGAGTGGTACGAGCCGGTCCGCCCGCTGCGCGCGGACGCGCCCGGCGGCCGGGAGGGCCGTCCGCTGGACCTCGCCGACGTGGCCGGCCGCCGCGTGGTGGAGACCGCCACCCTCGGCAACGTCTCCGTCCGGGAGGAGAACGCCGCCGCCGCGCTGGAGGTGATGAGCCGCTTCGCGCTCGACCCGCGGCTGCTCGCCTACCTGCCGCCGACCATGGCGCCCTCGCCGACCTCCCGTCGCGAAGGCTTCCTGGAACACCCCGAGGAGGCGTTCTTCGCCTACCGGCACGACGGGGTGCGGCAGGTGATCTGCGAGGAGAAGCACATGGGCTCCCGCGCCGTCGTCCTGGTCGCCCGCGACGACACCGCGCTGGACAAGCGCTTCGGCCTGCCCGGCCGGGGCGCGATCTGGACCAGGACCGGCCGCGCCTTCCTGTCCGACGAGCAGCTCACCGACGCGATACTCGACCGGCTGCGGGCCGCCGCCGAGCAGTCCGGCCTGTTCGACGAACTCGACACCGGCTGGCTGCTGCTGGACGCCGAGCTGATGCCGTGGTCGCTGAAGGCCGTCGAACTGCTGCGCCGTCAGTACGCCGCGGTCGGCGCGGCCGCCGGTGCCGCGCTGCCAGTCGCGCTCGACGCCCTCGCCCGGGCCGCCGCCCGCGGCCTGGACGTGGCGGAGCTGACGGACCGCCAGCAGCAGCGCGCCGCCGACGCGCTGGCCTTCACCGAGGTGTACCGGCGCTACTGCTGGCCGACCGAGGGCCTCGGCGGCATCCGGCTGGCGCCGTTCCAGCTGCTCGCCGCCGAGGGCGCCAACCTGGCGCTGCGCCCGCACACCGAGCACCTCGACCTGATCGACCGCCTGGTGGACGCCGACCACCGGCTCGCGGCGGAGGCCGACGGCGTCACTCCGCTGCTGCACCGCACCGGGCGGATGCTGGTCGACACCGAGGACGAGTCCTCGGTGGCCGCCGCCGTCGCCTGGTGGGAGGAGCTGACCGGTGCGGGCGGCGAGGGCATGGTGGTCAAGCCGGTCGAGGCGCTGCACCGCGAGAGCAACGGGCGGCCGGTCCAGCCCGGGCTGAAGGTCCGCGGCCGTGAGTACCTGCGGATCATCTACGGCCCGGACTACACCCGGCAGCTGGACCGACTGCGGCAGCGCTCGCTGGCCCACAAGCGCTCGCTCGCCCTGCGCGAGTACGCGCTCGGCATGGAGGCGCTGGACCGGCTGGCGGCCGGCGAGCCGCTCTGGCGGGTGCACGAGGCGGTGTTCGCGGTGCTGGCCCTGGAGTCCGAGCCGGTCGACCCCCGTCTCTGACACCACCCGGGGAGTCCCGCTCCCGACCGCGCCCGGGGCGGACGGTTCGCCGTCCGCCCCGGGCGCGGTCGCCCGCCCCGGGCGCGGTCGCCCGCCCCGGGCGCGGTCGCCCGCCCCGGGTCCGGTCGCCCGCCCCGGGTCCGGTCGCCCGCCCCGGGTCCGGTCGCCCGCCCCGGGTCCGCCGTCCCGCTGCCGTCCTCGCTGTCCCGCCGTCCTCGCCCATCTCCCCGTCCTCGCCGCCCCGCCGTCTTCGGCAGGCCTGGCAACCTCGATGTGCATGATTATTCGATGACTCGTATACACTTCCTACTTCGGCCCATTGACTGACCCAGGAGACGGGTATGGCGTTCAACCTCCGGAACAGGCACTTCCTCAAGGAGATCGACTTCACTCCCCAGGAGTTCCGTCACCTGGTCGACCTCTCCGCGCAGCTCAAGGCCGCCAAGTACGCCGGTACCGAGCAGCCGCGGCTGCGGGGCAAGAACATCGCGCTGATCTTCGCCAAGACCTCCACCCGCACCCGCTGCGCGTTCGAGGTGGCGGCCCACGACCAGGGCGCGTCCACCACCTACCTGGACCCGGCGGGGTCGCAGATGGGCCACAAGGAGTCGATCAAGGACACCGCCCGGGTGCTGGGCCGGATGTTCGACGGTATCGAGTACCGGGGCGACGGCCAGGAGATCGTCGAGGAGCTGGCCGCCCACGCCGGCGTCCCGGTCTGGAACGGCCTGACCGACGAGTGGCACCCCACCCAGATGCTGGCCGACGTGCTCACCATCCAGGAGCACTCCACCAAGCCGCTGAGCGAGACCACGCTGGTCTACCTCGGCGACGCCCGCTCCAACATGGGCAACTCGCTGCTGGTCACCGGCGCGCTGCTGGGCATGGACATCCGGATCGTCACCCCGGCGCAGCTGTGGCCGTCGGAGGAGGTCCAGAAGGCCGCCCACACGCTGGCCGAGGCCAGCGGCGCCATGATCACGCTGACCGAGGACGTGGCGGCGGGCGTGGCCGGCGCGGACTTCCTGTACACCGACGTCTGGGTGTCGATGGGCGAGCCCAAGGAGGTCTGGGCCGAGCGGATCGCCCTGCTGAAGCCCTACCAGGTCTCGATGGACACGGTGCGCGCCACCGGAAACCCGGCGGTCAAGTTCATGCACTGCCTGCCCGCGTACCACGACCTCGGCACCGAGATCGGCCGGCAGATGTTCGAACTCACCGGCATGGCCGAACTGGAGTGCACCGACGAGCTCTTCGAGTCGCCGCACTCCGTGGTCTTCGACCAGGCCGAGAACCGCCTGCACACCATCAAGGCCGTGATGGTGGCGACCCTCGGCTCCTGACGCTCCCGACCCCCCCGGCTCCCGACCCCCCGGCTCCCGACCCCCCGGCTCCCGACCCCCGGCTCCGAGGCGCCCGCTCCCGAGGCCGGTCCCGCCGCCCGCTCCCGCGCCCGCGCCGAGGCCCCCGGCTCCCGGGCGCTCGTTCCCGGGCGCTGGTTCAGAAGTCGACGTCCACGCAGCCCACCCGGTCGGCGGGCGCGTGGGCTCCGGCGGCGGGGCCGGCGTGCAGCACCAGCGAGTGCGCCTCGTCGGGCCGGAACGTCCAGGGGACGGTTGCCGAGGCGTCGCCGCCCCCGCCGGGATCGGTGCGCACCGTCATCCGGACTTCGTTGTCCGCGGCGTCCGAGCCCGTCGTGTGCTGGTAGTGCGGTCCGGACGCCGCGGGGTCGGTGGCGCAGTGGCCCGTGTGCACATGCGCCGGGAACTCGTGCGAGCCGGCCACCTCGGCGAGTTCCACCGCGACGGTCGTCCGGCCCGCCTCCCGGTGGACGGTGACCCGCACCTGCGCGCCGTACGGCACCAGATCGGGCGCGTGGGTGATCGCCTTGGCGGGGACGATGCCGTTCGCCCGGTCGAACTGGGCGTCCACCACCTGGTCGGGGACGGTCGCGGCGGGCGTCCCGCCGGGGCCGGTGATTTCGGGCGGCCCGATCGGCAGCAGGGTGAGCGGCGCCAGCAGTGCACCGGCGGCGGAGGACAGGGGCATCGCGGACCTTCCGACGGACCGTCAGGGAACACCGCCCACCGTGGCCGTCGCCCGCCCCGTCACGCACGTCGCCGTGCCGCAGCACCGCCCGCAGTCACCCGTACGAGAACGCCCGGTCGGGCACCGCCCGGCAGCTCCTCGCCGGACCGGGCGGGCCGGAGGCCGGCCGTCCGCCCGCCCGTCCGCCCCGGCTCAGCCGGCGGCGGTGATGCCGCGGATCTCGCAGCGCGGCCCGCTGGCGCGCATCAGCCGCAGGTCGGCGGTGATCAGCGGGGCACCGCAGTGTTCGGCGACCGCGACGTAGGCGGCGTCGTCCGGGGTCAGGTTGTCCTTGAGTTCCCAGATCCGGCCGAGCAGCGGTGCGATCTCCATCTTCCGGATCGTCAGCTCCGGCAGCCGCTGGGCGATCCGGGCCGCCTGCTCGGCGGTCACCTCCTTGGCGAGGTAGAGCCCGCGCAGCGACTGCATCACCTCGATCAGCACGTGTTCGGGCGCGACCCAGTCGGGGTCGGCGGCCAGTGCGGCCCGGGCTGCGGCCCCTCGCGGGCCCTGGTCGGCGAGCGAGAGCACCACCGCGGAAGCGTCCACCACGATCACCCGCCCACGGTAGCCCGCGCGCGCCGCGGTCCGGCACCGGGGTGCCCGACGACGGATCCGGCCCGCCGATCAGGTCCCGCACGGCTGCCTACTGCACGGTCACTGCGCGGTCCCGCTCGTCGGCGCGGGTGCCCTTGGCCGGTTCCTGCACCACCGAACTCGGCCGGCCCGTCGGGCTCCTGATGAGGTCGGGCGTCGGCTGCGCGCCGAGGTCCGCAGGCTCCTCCCGCGCGACGAGGGCCGACCAGTCCGGGTCGGTCGTCCAGCGCGTGACGTTCTGCCAGGTCACCAGCGGCGCGTTCCCGTCGGCGCCGGTGGCGACCAGGGTGACCAGCAAGCCGTCGCCCCGCCGCAGCTCCGCCACGTAGCTGAGCTGCCCGGCCTCGTCGTACCTGGTGACGGCGATCCCGGTGCCGCCGGCGCCGGTGAGAGTCGCGCACTTCTCGCCGACGGGGCGGGTGGCGCAGTCGAGGCCGTCGGAGGGCCACGGCGAGCGGCGGCCGGTCGGGGCCGTCAGCTGGATCCTGAGGGTGCCGGTGTGGTCGTCGCCGAGGCTGCGCAGGCCGGCCAGGAAGACGGTCTGCACCTCGGCGTCGGAAGTGGAGCGGCGGCCGTCCCAGGTGTCGACGACCAGCATCGGGCCGAGCAGCTTGCCCAGCAGGGCCCGGGCGTTGGAGCCGTTCACCGGCACCAGGCCCGACGGCAGGGTCGACTGCGGCGTGGGAACGGGCGGCATCGATCCGCCGGCACCCGGGGAGACGGTGAGGGCGGGCGGGGCGGGGCGCAGCAGCAGTCCGCCGCCGAGGGCCAGGCCGGCGACCGCGAGGACCGTCCCGGCGAGCGCGGCCCGCCGTCGCAGCCGGATGGCCCGGCCTTCGGCGGTGGCTCCGGCGACGAGCAGGCCGAGGTCGGGCACGGCGTCGCCGACCGCCCGTTCGAAGACGTCGCTCAGCTCCTGCTCAGGCATCGGGGCGTTCTCGCTTTCTGACGGCGCATCGGTCGGTTCGGTGGACGGCCGGTCGGCCGGACGGTTCTCCGCAGGGGCGGCGGGGCCCGGGTGACGGGGGCGGGGCGAGGGTCCGGTCACGGGACGAGGGTGTGCAGCTGCGGGGCGAGCTGGCGGCGCAGCCGGGTGAGGGCGCGCAGCGCGCGGACCCGGACGGTGCCGGGGGCGAGCTGGAGTTCCGCGGCGGTCTCCTCGACACTGCGGTCCTCCCAGTAGCGCAGCACCAGGACGGCCCGGTCCTTGGGCGGCAGTTCGGCGAGGGCGGCGAGCAGGGCGACGCGCAGTGCGGGGTCGGTGTCGGGGGCGGCCTGTTCGGGGAGCAGGTCGAGGCCGGGCAGTTCGCTGCTGCGGCGCAGCCGCCGGTGCGAGAGGTAGCAGCGCAGCAGCACGGTGCGGGCGTAGGCGACGGGGTTGTCGGCCTGCCTGACCCGGCCCCAGGAGGCGTAGATGCGGGCGAGCGCGGTCTGGGTGAGGTCCTCGGCGAGGTGCCAGTCGCCGCACAGCAGCAGGGCGGTGCGGAACAGCGCGGTGCCGCGGGCGTGCGCGAACTCCTCGAACTCGCGCCGCTCCTCGGCCCTTCGCCGCCCCACCGCCATCCGCACCCCTCGTCACGTGCCGGGTTCCGGCGGCGCTGCGGGCTGGACGCGGAGCCGCTCGGTACATGAGGACAGATGCGCCGGGGCTGCGGTTGCGTTACAGGATGTGCGGGTGAAGTTTGGACGGAGCCATGCACTATGGTTTATCTCGACATCGAGATACATTCGGCGTTAGACTTTATCTTGACGTCAAGATACTTGCCGAGAGGCGCAGGCCCCGCGTCCGGCGGGCCTTCCATCATCGGCTCGGTGGGCCGGCGGCCATCAGGTTAGCCAAGCCTTACCTTATCACCGGGTGGACCAAGAAGGAGTCAGTCGTGTCCGCGAACAGCTTCGACGCCCGCAGCTCGCTGCAGGTGGGCGACGAGTCGTACGAGATCTTCAAGCTCTCCGCCGTCGAGGGTTCCGAGCGGCTGCCGTACAGCCTCAAGGTCCTGCTGGAGAACCTGCTCCGCACCGAGGACGGCGCCAACATCACCGCCGACCACATCCGCGCGCTGGGCGGCTGGGACCCGACGGCCGAGCCGTCCGAGGAGATCCAGTTCACCCCGGCCCGCGTGATCATGCAGGACTTCACCGGCGTGCCCTGCGTGGTCGACCTGGCCACCATGCGCGAGGCCGTGAAGGAGCTGGGCGGCGACCCGTCCAAGATCAACCCGCTGGCGCCGGCCGAGCTGGTCATCGACCACTCCGTCATCGCCGACAAGTTCGGCACCCCGGACGCCTTCGTCCAGAACGTCGAGATCGAGTACGGCCGCAACAAGGAGCGCTACCAGTTCCTGCGCTGGGGCCAGACCGCGTTCGACGAGTTCAAGGTCGTCCCGCCGGGCACCGGCATCGTCCACCAGGTGAACATCGAGCACCTGGCCCGCACCGTCATGGTCCGGGGTGGCCAGGCGTACCCGGACACCTGCGTCGGCACCGACTCGCACACCACCATGGTCAACGGCCTGGGCGTGCTGGGCTGGGGCGTCGGCGGCATCGAGGCCGAGGCCGCGATGCTCGGCCAGCCGGTCTCGATGCTGATCCCGCGCGTGGTCGGCTTCAAGCTCAACGGCCAGCTGCCGGCCGGCACCACCGCCACCGACCTGGTGCTCACCATCACCGAGATGCTGCGCAAGCACGGTGTGGTCGGCAAGTTCGTCGAGTTCTACGGCGAGGGCGTCACCTCGATCCCGCTGGCGAACCGCGCCACCATCGGCAACATGTCGCCGGAGTTCGGCTCGACCTGTGCGATCTTCCCGATCGACGCCGAGACCATCAACTACCTGAAGCTCACCGGCCGCGACGCGCAGCAGCTCGCCCTGGTCGAGGCGTACGCCAAGGAGCAGGGCCTCTGGCACGACCCGTCGGTCGAGCCGGTCTACTCCGAGTACCTGGAGCTGGACGTCTCCACCGTCGTCCCGTCGATCTCCGGCCCGAAGCGCCCGCAGGACCGGGTGATCCTGGCCGAGGCCGCCGAGAAGTTCGCCGAGGCGCTGCCGACCTACTCCGCCGAGGCCTCGAAGCCGACCGCGGTCACCGCGGCCGACGGCTCGACCTACACGATCGACAACGGCGCGGTCGTGATCGCCTCGATCACCTCCTGCACCAACACCTCCAACCCCTCCGTCATGCTGGGCGCCGCCCTGCTGGCGAAGAAGGCCGTGGAGAAGGGCCTCACGGTCAAGCCGTGGGTCAAGACCACCCTGGCGCCCGGCTCCAAGGTCGTCATGGACTACTACGAGAAGGCCGGCCTGCTCCCGTACATGGAGAAGCTGGGCTTCAACCTGGTCGGCTACGGCTGCGTCACCTGCATCGGCAACTCGGGCCCGCTGCCCGAGGAGGTCTCCGCCGCGGTGAACGAGTCCGACCTCGCGGTCGTCTCGGTGCTCTCCGGCAACCGCAACTTCGAGGGCCGGATCAACCCGGACGTCAAGATGAACTACCTGGCGTCCCCGCCGCTGGTGGTCGCCTACGCCCTCGCCGGCAACATGAACATCGACCTGACCAAGGACGCGCTGGGCCAGGACGCCGACGGCAACGACGTCTTCCTCGCCGACATCTGGCCGTCCGAGCAGGAGGTCGCCAACGCGGTCGCCGGCTCGATCGACGAGGCCATGTTCGACAAGGGCTACCAGGACGTCTTCGCCGGCGACCACCGCTGGCAGTCGCTCCCGGTCCCGACCGGCAACACCTTCGAGTGGGACGCCGAGTCGACCTACGTCCGGAAGCCCCCGTACTTCGAGGGCATGGCCAAGACCCCGAGCCCGGTGACGGACATCGCCGGCGCCCGCGTGCTGGCCAAGCTGGGCGACTCGGTCACCACCGACCACATCTCCCCGGCCGGCAACATCAAGCCGGGCACCCCGGCGGCGCAGTACCTCACCGAGCACGGTGTGGAGAAGCGTGACTTCAACTCCTACGGCTCGCGCCGTGGCAACCACGAGGTCATGATCCGCGGCACCTTCGCCAACATCCGCCTGCGCAACCAGATCGCGCCGGGCACCGAGGGCGGCTACACCCGCGACTTCACCCAGGCCGACGCGCCGGTGTCGTTCATCTACGACGCGTCGCAGAACTACCAGGCCGCGGGCATCCCGCTGGTGGTCCTGGCCGGCAAGGAGTACGGCTCCGGCTCGTCCCGCGACTGGGCGGCCAAGGGCACCGCGCTACTCGGCGTCAAGGCCGTCATCGCCGAGTCCTACGAGCGCATCCACCGCTCCAACCTGATCGGCATGGGCGTCCTGCCGCTGCAGTTCCCGGCCGGCCAGAACGCCGACTCGCTGGGCCTGACCGGCGAGGAGACCTTCGAGTTCACCGGTGTCACCGAGCTGAACGAGGGCCGCACCCCGAAGACCGTCAAGGTCAAGGCCGGAGATGTCGAGTTCGACGCGGTGGTGCGCATCGACACCCCCGGTGAGGCGGACTACTACCGCAACGGCGGCATCCTGCAGTACGTGCTGCGCAGCCTGATCGGCTGACAAGGCGTCACCGAAGAGCCGCACCGCCCCGCGAGGGACGGTGCGGCTCTTTGCCATTTCTTGGAGGAATCCCGGCCATCCCCTTGTGCGGTGCCCGCAGGGTGGACTAGACCTCTCCATCAGCACTTGGTCCATACCAATTGACGCTGAATCGGAGAGATTCACGGAATGACCACCAGACGAACCTCCGCACTCCTCGCCGCCGCGACCATCGGCGCCCTGCTCGTCTCCCCGGCCACCGCGCAGGCCCAGGAGAAGGGCCACCGGCTGAACGGACAGCGGGTCGGCTACTTCACCCAGTGGGGCATCTACAGCGGGTTCTCCGCCAAGAAGGTCCAGGACAGCGGCCAGGCCGGCCGGCTGACCGTGATCAACTACGCCTTCGGCAACGTCTCCGCCGACGGCTCCTGCTTCGAGGCGAACGCGGCCGGGGCGGGCGACGCCTGGGCCGACTACCAGCGCCCGGTGGGCGCCGAGGAGTCGGTGGACGGCGTGGCGGACGTCCCGGGCCAGGCGCTCAAGGGCAACTTCAACCAGCTGCGCAAGCTGAAGGCGAAGAACCCGCAGCTGCGCGCGGTGATCTCGCTGGGCGGCTGGAGCTGGTCCAAGCACTTCTCGGACGCGGCGCTCACCGACGCCTCCCGGAAGAAGTTCGTCTCCTCCTGCATCGACCTGTACCTCAAGGGCGACCTGCCGCAGCTGGGCTCGGCCGAGGGCGGCGCGGGCGCGGGCGCCGGGGTGTTCGACGGCATCGACATCGACTGGGAGTACCCGGGCAGCCCCGGCGACGAGGGCAACGTGGTGCGTCCCGAGGACGGGCGGAACTTCACCCTGCTGATGCAGGAGTTCCGCACCCAGCTGGACGCGCTGTCCGGCAGGAAGGGCCCGCACTACCTGCTCACCGCGGCGGTGCCGGCCGGCGAGTCCGCGATCGACAAGTTCGAGATCGACAAGGTCGCCAGGTCGGTGGACTGGCTGAACCTGATGGCCTACGAGCTGCACGGCCCGTGGGAGACCAAGGGCCCGACCAACCACGAGTCGAACCTGTACTCCGACCCGAACGACCCCACCGGGCTGCAGCTGAGCGTGGACCGGCTGGTCGGCACCTACACGGACCGCGGCCTGCCGTCGAAGAAGGCCGTGGTGGGCGTCCCGCTCTACGGCTTCGGCTGGACGGGCGTGCCGGGCGGCCCGCGGGGCAACGGCCTGTACCAGTCGGCCACCGGGCTGGCCCGGGGCGGCACCCTGTCCTACAAGCAGATCAAGGAGCTGCCCGGCACGGTCCACAACGACCGGGCGCACGGGGCGAGCTGGAAGTTCGACGGCACCGACTTCTGGACGTACGACACCCCGGAGCTGGCCACCCGCAAGGCCCGCTACGTCCAGGAGAACGACCTGGGCGGGGTGATGGTCTGGTCGCTGGACGGCGATGACGCCCAGGGCAGCATGATCGCCGCGCTGGACAAGGGGCTTCGGGACGACTGAGGATAACTGAGGGTTCGTCAGGCGCTCACCGATGCGCGGCTTCGTCGTCACGGTTCTCGAACCGTAATGCGCGAAGCTGCGCATTTCTATGTTCAAACGAACATTTGCGCGCTAGATTCGCGCTCATGGCTGGCGCGGACACGTAATGTGCAGGGTCCCTGCACATTGCACATGCTGCACCGCCGACAACGCTTTGACTGTCAGGTTTGTTATCAGACCGGCGGCCTATTGCTGTCAGATGAACAGTGGACTATACCTTTGCGCATCATCACACAGCCTCTGACCGGCATCTTCGCCGCTGGGCACCTTTCGGGCCAAGGAAGTTGACGCGTCGTCAGCTTCGGCTCATATCTTCTGGAACTGAGGGGTTAGGGCACGCATGGGCTCTGCAACTGAGTACAACCGCCGCGACCTGTTCAAGCGCGCGGCCGCGATCACCGTCCTGGCGGCCGGCAGCAGCTCGCTGCTCGCGGCCTGCGCCGGCGGTACCGGGAGCTCCGACAAGGGCACCAAGGCGGCGGGCGGCTTCAACCTGAGCGACGCCAAGAACCCGTTCGGGGTGAAGGACGCCGACGGTCTCGAGGTCTTCATCTTCGACGGCGGCTACGGCAACGAGTACGCCAAGGCGTTCGAGGCGATCTACTCGAAGCAGTTCCCGGGTGCGAAGATCAACCACCAGGCCGACAAGGACGTCACCGGCAAGCTCCAGCCGCGCTTCAACGCCGGCTCCCCGCCGGACGTCATCGACGACTCGGGCGCCAAGCAGATGAAGCTGGACGTCCTCGCGGACTCCAACCAGCTCACCGACCTGGCCCCGCTGCTGGACGCGCCGTACATCGACGACCCGTCGAAGAAGGTCCGCGACGTGCTGATGCCCGGCACGATCGAGTCCGGCACGGTCAAGGGCAAGGTCTACAACCTGTCCTACGTGTACACCGTGTTCGGCTGGTGGTACTCCGGCAAGCTGTTCAAGGACAACGGCTGGACCGCGCCGAAGACCTGGGCCGAGTTCATCACCCTGTGCGAGCAGATCAAGGCCAAGGGCATCGCCCCGGTCGCGCACCAGGGCAAGTACCCGTACTACATCAACGTCGTCATGATGGACATGATCGCCAAGCAGGGCGGCCTGGACCTCATGAAGCGGATCGACTCCCTCGACGCCACCGCGTGGGACGACCCGGCCGTGAAGACCGTGCTCGACGCGTTCTACCAGATCGTCGACAAGGACTTCCTGCTCCCCGGCACCAACGGCATGACCCACACCGAGTCGCAGACGGCGTGGAACCAGTACAAGGCCGCGTTCATCCCGTCCGGCTCCTGGCTGGAGAACGAGCAGCTGCCGACCACCCCGGCCGACTTCGACATGAAGTTCCTGCCGATGCCGTCGCTGCCCGGCGACAAGCTGCCCTTCGAGGCCATCCGGGCCGGTGCCGGCGAGCCGTTCATCGTCCCGTCGAAGGCCAAGAACGTGGCCGGCGGCCTGGAGTTCCTGCGGATGATGCTGACCAAGGAGGCCTCGGGCAAGTTCGCCCAGACCGCCAACAGCCTCACCTGCCTGAAGGACGGCGTCGGCCCGGAGGTCCAGCTGAAGCCGGGCACCGCCTCCACCGTGGTGGCGCTGAAGGCCGCGGGCGACAAGACCTTCAACTTCCAGTACCCGAACACCGCTTCGAAGTTCGACGAGGACCTGCAGAACGCCTCGGGCGAGCTGATGGCCAAGCGCATCACTCCCGCCGAGTGGATCAAGCGGGCCAAGGAATCGGCCACCAAGAACAAGACCGCCTGATCGGTCACTCGATCAACGCACCGGGGGCATCGAGACGCCCCCGGTGCGTCTTCCTGACGGACAGGAGAAAGTGACCATGCGTCACGGCAAGTACCCCTTCATCGTGGGGTTCCTCTTCCTTCCGATCGTGCTGTACGTCGGCCTGGTGCTCTGGCCGTACCTGCAGACCTTCGGATACTCCCTGACCAACTGGTCCGGGGCGAGCCAGGAGATGGATTTCATCGGCCTGGACAACTACACGAGACTCCTCGATGACGAGGTCTTCGCCGGTGCCCTCTGGCACAACCTGCTGCTGCTGATCCTGCTGCCGGTCGTCACCATCCTGATCGCGCTGTTCTTCGCCTTCATGCTGAACGTCGGCGGCAAGGGCGGCACCGGTGGCGTGCAGGGCGTCAAGGGCGCGCCGTTCTACAAGGTCGTCTTCTTCTTCCCGCAGGTGCTGTCGATCGCGATCCTCGCCGTGCTCTGGGGCGCGGTGTACCGCACCGACCAGTCCGGCCTGGCCAACGGCATCCTGATCAAGCTCGGCCTGGCCACCGTGAACGACCCGGTGCAGTGGCTGTCCGACCCCGACCTGGTCATGTGGTGCGTGCTGGCGGTGCTGGTCTGGTCCGGCGTCGGCTTCTACCTGGTGCTGTTCTCGGCCGCCATGCAGGGCATCCCGAAGGACATCTACGAGGCCGCCCTGCTGGACGGCGCCAAGCGCGGCCAGACCTTCTTCAAGATCACCCTGCCGCTGCTCTGGGAGACCGTCCAGACCGCCTGGGTCTACCTGGCCATCGTCGCCATGGACGCCTTCGCGCTGGTCTCCTCGATCACTCCCGGCGCGTACTTCGGCGGTGGTCCCGACCACCACAGCGAGCTCATCTCGACCTACCTGATGCGCAGCTTCCTGCGCAACGGCGAGGCGGGCTACGCCTGTGCGATGGGTGTGGTGATCTTCTTCTTCACCCTCATTCTGACCATCGTCTCGCTGTGGGCCACCAAGCGCGACAAGATCGAGTACTGAGCGGGGACCGGACATGACCACTCTCGACAAGACCGCGAGCGTCCCCGGTCAGCGCGGTACCAAGCCCAAGCCGGGCAAGGACCAGCGCTTCGCCGACGGCGGCGGCGCACTGAACGTCTTCTCGCACGGCTTCCTGGCCGTCTGGGCCGTGCTGATCCTCCTGCCGCTGCTCTGGGTCGTCCTCGGCTCGTTCAAGACCGACGCGCAGATCAACGGCTCGGCCTGGAGCTGGCCGGCCCACTGGGGCTTCGACGCCTTCTCCCGTGCCTGGTCCAAGGGCATCGGCGGCTTCTTCGCCAACACCGTCATCGTGCTGCTGGGCTCCGTCACCCTGACCATGCTGCTCGGCTCGATGGCCGCCTACGTGCTGGCCCGCTACGAGTTCAAGGGCAACCGGTTCATCTACTACCTGTTCGTCGCGGGTTCGATGTTCCCGGTGTACCTGGCCCTGGTGCCGCTGTTCTTCATGGTCCGCAACCTCGGTGAGATCTCGCCGTACCTCGGTCTGAACAGCTACGCCGGCCTGATCCTGGTGTACGTCGCCTACTCGCTGCCGTTCACCGTGTTCTTCATGTACTCGTTCTTCCGCACCCTGCCGAGCGCGGTGCACGAGGCCGCGATGCTGGACGGCTGCTCGCACACCCGGACGTTCTTCCAGATCATGGTGCCGATGGCCAAGCCCGGCCTGATCAGCGTGGGCATCTTCAACGTGCTCGGCCAGTGGAACCAGTACATCCTGCCGGTCACCCTGATGCAGCCCACCACGGCCGGCGAGGCCGACCACTCGATGCTCGCCCAGGGCCTGGTCAACCTGGCCCTGCAGTCCGGCTACAAGAGCGACGCCCCGGCGCTGTTCGCCGGTATGACGATCGCGATGCTGCCGGTGCTGGTGGTGTACCTGTCCTTCCAGCGCCAGGTCCAGGCGGGTCTGACCTCCGCCACTCTCAAGTAGCGTCCGCCGTACGGCAGAAGGCCCGGCCCCCGTTCCAACTCGGAGCGGGGGCCGGGCCGTTGCGCGCGGGTGGGCTACTGGACGTCGCAGGCCTGGGCGCGCAGGGCGCGGTCCAGGTCGTCGCGGCACTCCAGCACCAGGCGGCGCAGCGCGGGCGCGGCGTCCTGGTGGGCGGTCAGCCAGGCGTCGGTGGCCGCCAGGGTCTCGGGCGTGGTCTGGTACTGCGGGAAGAAGCCGCCGACGATCCGCATCGCGATCTCGATCGAGCGGTCTGCCCAGATCGACTCCAGCATCGCGAAGTACGGCTCGGCGTAGCCGGCCGTCAGCTCGCGCTGCCCGGCCTGGTTGAAGCCGGCGATCTGCGCCTCGACCAGGGCGTTGGGCAGCTCGTCGGAGTCGACCACGGCGCTCCAGGCCGCGGCCTTGGCCCCCGGGGTGGGGAGCGCGGCCAGGCACTGGGTGTGCTGGCGGCGGCCGCTGGCGGTGTTGTCGCGGGCCAGTTCGGCGGCCAGCTCCTCGGTGCCGGCGTCGCCGTTGGCAGCGAGGGCCAGCCAGAAGCTCCAGCGCAGTTCCTGGTCCACCGTCAGGCCGTCGATCCGGGCGGTGTCCTCCAGCAGGCCGCGCAGCAGCTGCAGGTGGTCGGCGCGCTCGGCGGTGTCGGCCAGGAAGCGGGCCCAGGCGAGCTGGTGGTCGCTGCCGGGGGCGGCCTGCGCGAGCTCGCGCAGCGCGACCTCGGCGAGCGCGGTGCCGTACTCGGCGCGGCGGGCCGGGTCGGCGTACAGCTCCAGGGCGGTGCCGGCCTGCTGGTGCAGGGACTGCAGCACGCCGATGTCGGACTCCCGGCCGGCGAAGCGCTGCACCAGGTCGAGGTAGTCGCGGGTGGGCATCAGCCCGTCCCGGGTCAGGTTCCACACCGCGGACCAGGCCAGTGCCCGGGCCAGGCCGGTCTCACCGGTGAGGTCGCCGAGGCCGGTGCGCAGGGTCTCCAGTGAGCGCTCGTCGAAGCGGACCTTGCAGTACGTCAGGTCGTCGTCGTTGAGCAGCACCAGCGCGGGCAGTGAACGGCCGGCCGCGTCGGCGACCACGGTGCGGGCGCCGGTGACGTCCAGCTCGTAGCGGTCGGTGCGGCGCAGCGCGCCGTCCTCGGCGAGGTCGTACAGGCCGACCGCGATCCGGTGCGGGCGGATCACCTCGCCGTCCTGGCGGATCGCCAGTTCGGTGATCCGGCCCTCGGCGTCGTAGGTGACCTCCGGGGTGAGGGTGTTGACGCCGGAGGTCTGCAGCCAGGCGGCGGACCAGCTGCGCAGGTCGCGGCCGCTGGTCTCCTCCAGGGCGTCCAGCAGGTCGCCGAGGACGGTGTTGCCGAAGGCGTGCTTCTTGAAGTAGCGGCGGGCGCCCTCGAAGAACGCGTCCCGGCCGACGTAGGCGACCAGCTGCTTGAGGACGGACGCACCCTTGGCGTAGGTGATGCCGTCGAAGTTGAGCTTGGCGTCCTCCAGGTCGCGGATGTCCGCGGTGATCGGGTGGGTGGTGGGGAACTGGTCCTGCCGGTACGCCCAGGCCTTGCGGCGGTTGGCGAAGGTGATCCAGGCGGCGCTGTACTTGGTGGCCTCGATCTGCGCGAAGGAGCCCATGAAGTCGGCGAACGACTCCTTCAGCCACAGGTCGTCCCACCACTTCATGGTGACCAGGTCGCCGAACCACATGTGCGCCATCTCGTGCAGGATCACGTTGGCGCGCGCCTCGTAGGCGGCCTCGGTGACCTTCGAGCGGTAGATGAACTCCTCGCGGAAGGTCACGCAGCCGGGGTTCTCCATCGCGCCGATGTTGTACTCGGGGACGAAGCACTGGTCGTACTTGCCGAACGGGTACGGGTAGTCGAACTCGTCGTGGAAGAAGTCCAGGCCCTGCTTGGTGACGGTGAGGATCTCGTCGGCGTCGAAGTAGGGGGCCAGCGACCGGCGGCAGGTGGCGGCGAGCGGGATCTCCAGCACGCTGCCGTCGGCCAGCCTGCGCGAGTAGTGGTCGCGCACCACGTGGTACGGGCCGGCCACCACGGCGGTCAGGTAGGTGGAGATCGGCTTGGTCGGCGCGAACTCCCAGGTGCGGGCGGCGCCGTCCTCGGTGATCTTCTCGTGCACCGCGTTGGCGTACACGTCCCAGGCCGCAGGGGCGGTCACCGTGAAGCTGAACGGGGCCTTCAGGTCAGGCTGTTCGAAGTCGGCGAACACCCGGCGGGCGTCGGCCGGCTCGTAGTGGGTGTACAGGTAGGTCTCGCCGTCCACCGGGTCGACGAAGCGGTGCAGGCCCTCGCCGGTGCGGCTGTAGGCGCACTCGGCGACCACCGTCAGCTCGTTGTGCGCGGCGAGCTCCGGCAGCGCGACCCGGGCCCCGTCGAACACCTCGGCCGGGTCGAGCCGGCGCCCGTTCAGCTCGACGGAGACCACCTCGGGGGCGAGCAGGTCGGCGAAGCTCGACGCGCCCGGGGTGTTGCAGTCGAACGAAATCCGGGTGGTGGAACGGAAGGTGGGTCGGCCGGGGTCGGCCGCCGCACTCACGTCCAGGTGGACGCGGTAGCTCTCCACCCGGATGATCCCGGCCCGGTCGCGGGCCTCCTCACGGCTCAGGTTCTTGCCCGGCACGGCGGTACTCCTCTGTACGGAACACACGGCTTTCGGAGTGTTCATGGCACCCCGTCGGGGGCAATCCTTTCACGCCCTCCCCACGGTGCCATTGCACTGGGCGAGGAATCATCACGGCCGGGTCCGGGTTGCAGCTCCGCGGGGGAGACCCCGCACCGCTCGACCGCCGATTCATGGGGACGCCGCACGTGAGCACTGCCGACAGCCGCAAGACCGCCGACTTCTGGTTCGACCCGATCTGCCCGTGGGCCTGGATGACCTCCCGCTGGATGCTGGAGGTCGAGCGGCTCCGCCCGGTGGACGTCCGCTGGCACGTGATGAGCCTGTCCGTCCTCAACGAGAACCGGGACGACGTGCCCGAGCAGTACCGCGAGCTGCTGGCCGCCGGCTGGGGCCCGGTCCGGGTGCTGATCGCGGCCGCTGAGGCGTACGGCGAGGAGGTGCTCGGCCGGCTCTACACCGAACTCGGCCTCCGCTTCCACAACCAGGGCCTGCCCAACACCCGGGAGACCGTGGTCGCCGCGCTCACCGCCGCCGGGCTGCCCGCCGAGCTCGCGGACGCCGCCGACACGGACGCGTTCGACGAGAAGCTGCGCGCCTCCCACCGGGAGGGCATCGGCCTGGTCGGCGAGGACGTCGGCACCCCGGTCATCGCCGTGGAAGGCCCGGACGGCGACCGGGTCGCCTTCTTCGGCCCGGTCGTCACCCCGACGCCGCGCGGCGAGGCCGCGGCCCGGCTCTGGGACGGCACGCTGCTGGTGGCGTCGACGCCCGGCTTCTACGAGATCAAGCGCACCCGCACCGCGGGGCCCTCGTTCGAGTAGCCGGACACGGAGGAGCCCCCGCGCCCGCTCCGGGGTGCGGGGGCTCCTCCAGGTGCGTCAGACCGCCGGTCGGCGGCTCCGCAGCTGGCCGACGACCGCCAGCGCGACCGTCAGGCCGGCGGTGAAGTACAGCTGGATGCGGTTGGCGGAGTCCATCGTCATCAGCACCAGGACCACCGCGATCGCCGCCAGCGCGGCGTACGTCAGGTACGGGAACGCCCACATCCGGACGGGGAGCTGCGCCGTGGGCACGTGGCGGCGCATCCGGAGCTGGGCGACGGCGATGAAGGCCCAGACCACCAGGACGGCCGCGCCGACCATGTTGAGCAGCCAGGTGAAGACCGTCTCCGGCCACCAGTAGGAGAGCAGCACGGCGAGGAACCCGAACGCGCAGGACGCCAGCACCGCGCGCCGCGGGACGCCGCCGGACAGCCGGGCCATCGCCCGGGGGCCGTGGCCGCGGGCGACCAGCGAGTGTGCCATCCGGGACGAGCCGTAGATGTTGGCGTTCATCGCGGACAGCAGCGCGATCAGCACCACCACGTTCATCAGCTGCGCGGCGCCCGGGATGCCGAGGGTCTGCAGCACGGCCACGTAGGGCCCGGGCCGGACCACGGCCGGGTCGTCCCACGGCACCAGGGTGACGATCACCGCCATCGAGCCGACGTAGAACAGGGCGATCCGCCACATCGCGGTGCGCACCGCGAGGGCCACGCTGCGCCGGGGGTTCTCGGACTCGGCGGCGGCGATGGTGACGGTCTCCAGACCGCCGTACGCGAAGACCGAGGCGAGCAGGCCGGTGACCAGCCCGCTCGCGCCGTGCGGCAGGAAGCCGTGGTGGCCGGTCAGGTTGTCGGCGCCGGGGGAGGCGGTGCCGGGCAGCAGGCCGAGCACGGCCAGCACGCCGATCACCAGGAAGGCGCTGATCGCCAGCACCTTGATCGCGGCGAACCAGAACTCGAACTCGCCGAAGTTGCGGACGGCCGCCAGGTTGGTGGCGCAGAAGAACGCCATGAACATCGCGACCCAGGCCCAGGACGGCACGGCGGGCAGCCAGCCGGAGACGATGCCGGCCGCGCCGATCGCCTCCACCGCGACGCCCACGCACAGCAGCACCCAGAACAGCCAGCCGACGGTGAAGCCGGCCCACGGGCCGATCTCCCGGTCGGCGTGCACCGAGAACGAGCCGGAGGCGGGCCGGGCCGCGGACATCTCACCGAGCATCCGCATCACCAGCATCACCAGCAGCCCGGAGGCGGCGAAGGCGAGCACCACGGCGGGGCCGGCGGCGGCGATGCCGGAGCCGGAGCCGACGAACAGGCCGGCGCCGATCACTCCGCCGAGCGCGATCATCGACAGGTGGCGCTGCTTGAGTCCGTGGGCCAGGCCGGTGTCCTCGGCCGCGCCGTCGGCGGCCGGCCGGGCGGTCGCCTTGGCGGTGGGTGGAGTACGGGTCATGCGGAGGGTTTTCCAGACTGTGTGACGGTCCGACCGTTTCGGAGGGATCTGTCCACTATTCGGCATGTGACGTGGACGCCCCAACCGGGACCGGCATCCGGACGCCGTTCCGACGGACAGTGACGGCGGAACCACCGTGAGCACCCGGTGAGGGCTTGGTCACAGGCCGGACCCGACAAGCCCGGCCCGGTCGGCTTTGTCGTGCCCCGACGCGGTGGCGGAGCCCTGACAGCGCGTAGGTTCACAGATGATCCATTCCGTCGGAATCCCGGGAGCAGCCATGGCCATCGCCGCGTCGACACCGTCCACCGCCGTCCTTGCCGACCTGCTGCCGCAGGCGTCCACCCGGATCGGCGCGCGGACCCGCGACCTGGCCCTGGTGGCCGGCGGCGCCGCGCTGACCGGCATCGCCGCCCAGCTGTCCGTCCCCGTGCCGGGTTCGCCGGTGCCGGTGACCGGGCAGACCTTCGCCGCGCTGCTGGTCGGCACCGCGCTCGGCGCCCGCCGCGGCGTCGCCGCGCTCGGCCTCTACCTGGCGGCCGGCGCGGCCGGCCTGCCCTGGTTCGCCGAGGGCACCTCCGGCGCGGGCATGGCCACCTTCGGCTACGTGATCGGCTTCGTGCTGGCCGCCGCCCTCACCGGCGTGCTGGCCCGCCGCGGCGCCGACCGCAGCCCGCTGCGCACCGCCGGCGCGATGGCGCTCGGTAGCCTGGTGATCTACGCGGTCGGCGTGCCGTACCTGGCGTTCGCCCTGGACGTCCCGCTGGCCAGGGCCGCAAGCCTCGGCATGTACCCGTACCTGATCGGCGACGCGCTGAAGATGGCGCTCGCGATGGGCGCCCTGCCGCTCACCTGGAAGCTCCTCGGCCGCCGCTGACGACCCGTCCGAACCGGGCCCGCCGCCCCTGCCGGGGCGCGGGCCCGGTGGCATGTCACACTCGTGTCCATGCGCGTCTACCTGGGCTCCGACCACGCCGGATACGAACTGAAGAACCACCTCGTCGAGTGGCTGAAGGAGGCCGGGCACGAGCCGGTCGACTGCGGCCCGCACATCTACGACGCCGAGGACGACTACCCGCCGTTCTGCCTGCGGGCGGCCGAGCGCACCGCCGCCGACCCCGAGGCGCTGGGCGTGGTGATCGGCGGCTCCGGCAACGGCGAGGCGATCGCCGCCAACAAGGTCAAGGGCGTCCGCGCCGCGCTGGCCTGGAGCGAGCAGACCGCCGCCCTCGGCCGCGAGCACAACAACGCCAACGTGATCTCGGTCGGCGGCCGGATGCACACCCTGGACGAGGCCACCAAGTTCGTCGAGATCTTCCTCAACACCCCGTACAGCGGCGAGCCCCGGCACACCCGCCGGATCGAGATGCTCTCCGAGTACGAGACCACCGGCGAGCTGCCGCCCATTCCGGCGCACCACCCGCAGGGCTGATCCGGCCACAACGCACCGCGCCCGCCCGGGAGTTGCCCGGGCGGGCGCGCGTATTCCGGCAGCCGGTCAGAAGCCGTGCGGCAGCCAGGGCTCCAGCCCCGAGCGGAACGCCGCCGACACCGGCTCCAGCACACCCGGCCGCAGCTCGTGCACCAGACCCGCCGCGGCCAACGCCGTCAGCGAGGTGCCGCCCAGGTAGGCCGAGCCCAACTCGCGCACGTCCAACGCCAGATCGGCCGGCTCGTCGGTCGGCACGCAGGTGGCCGGCTTGCCCGGCGCGGCCGTCAGCCGCCAACGGCCCGCGTTCCACGGGCAGAACGCGTCGGTGACCTCCAGCACCGCGTCCACCGGCTGCGCCCAGCCGCGCGCCCCGAGCGCCTTCGGCAGGTCCACCAGCCGCACGAACATGGCGTCCACCATCCGGGGCGTCAGGTGCCGGACGTCCGACACCAGGTGCAGCAGCGGGTCGTCCGCCGGCAGGTTGAACGCCTCCACCCGCTCCGTCAGGTCCAGGTCCAGCAGGAACTCCCACAGCCGGGCGTACACCCAGGGCTGCTCCGCCTGCACCGCACGGACCCGGACCACGCCGGCCGCGCCGCGCTCGTTCCAGTCGTCCTTCACCGCGTACCGCGCGTAGCCGAGCAGCTCTCCCGTCTCCGGGTCCTCCGCCAGCACCGACTGCAGCGGGGAGAAGCCGCTGCGGGACTCCGGCGCGTCCAGCACCGGGAGCTTCTCCCAGCCGGGCTGCCGCAGCAGGGTGCCCGGGCGGCGAGTGGCGAGGCGGGCGTACAGCTCCTCGCAGCGCGCCAGTTCGGCCGTCGGATCGGCCAGCCGCAGCACCAGCTCGCCGCGGCGCTCCGGCGTGTGCACCTTCGCCCGGCCGCGGAGCATCGACACCACGGCCTTGCGGGTGCCCTGCCCGTAGCCGAACCGCCCGTAGATCGCCGGCTCGGACGCCGTCAGCACCGCCAGCGACTCCCCGGCCGCCCGCACGTCCGCCAACTGACGGCGCATCATGGCGGTCAGCGCGCCCCGGCGCCGGTGGGTGGGCAGCACGCCCACCATCGTCACGCCCGCCGCCGGGACCACCGCGCCGCCCGGCACCACCAGTCGGAAGCTGAACGCCGAGCCGCCGCCGACGATGCGCTCGCCCTCGCAGATCGCCAGCGAACGCTCCACCTCCGTCAACTCGTGCCACAGCGCGCGCTCCGCGGGGGCCTCCCCGCCGCCGCCGAACGCCACGTCCAGGGTGCTGTACCAGGTCTCCCACTCCTCGACGCGCAACGGCCGCAGGGTCAGTTCGGGGTGTCGAATCGTCATGAGGCCCTGCCTACCACCCGAACCGGAAGCGTGCGACCGATTTGTCGCGCCCATGCCGGTCTCCGGTCTCCGGTGCTCCCCGTCGCGGCGCCCGCGGCCGAAACCCACCGGAGCGTGCCGCTCTCGTTGCACTCGGTGCCACCCGGGCCGTCGACGCGGGCACCGCCGGTGGATAAGGTCGGTCCCCATGGCCGACAGCGCGCGCACCGGAGCGACGGGCCGGGGCGGCAGACCGCCCCGCGAGCCCGTGACGGCCCGGCTGCGCGCTGCGCTGTACCGGGCCCGACGCAGGCTGCGCCGCACCGGCGTCGACTACTTCCGCGGCGACGGCGCCGACTGGTGGGCGTTCGCCGCCCTCGCCCTCGCCGTGCCCGTGCTGGTGCTGCTGAACATCGCGATCCCCGACTGGGCCCCACCCACCGCCCTGGTGCTGCCGGTGCTGGCCGGCGCCCTGCTGCTGCGCCCCGGCACCCTGGTGCTGCTGTACGCCGTCGCGGCGGGCGGGCTGATCGCCGAGTCCCTGGTGCACACCGGGGAGCGCGTCGCCAGCGCGCAGCCCGAGGCCTACACCCACGGCGTGACCCCGGGTGCCGCCCTGGTGGTCGGCGCGGTCGGCGTCGCCGGGCTGCTGGTCGCCCAGTTCCGCCGCCGGATCGGCGTGCCCTGGCGGGGCGGCTCCACCATGCTGTTCGACCTGCGCGAGCGGATCCGGGTCCAGGGCCGCATCCCGCAACTGCCCGACGGCTGGCACACCGACACCGCGCTGCGCCCGGCCGGCGGCCAGTCCTTCTCCGGCGACTTCATGGCCGCCGCCCGCACCGGCCCCGGCGGGCGGGTGCTCGAAGTCGTCCTCGCCGACGTCTCCGGCAAGGGCATGGACGCCGGCAGCCGCTCGCTGCTGCTGTCCGGCGCCTTCGGCGGACTGCTCGGCTCGCTGCCCGCCCACGACTTCCTGCCCGCCGCCAACGGTTACCTGCTGCGCCAGGACTGGGCAGAGGGCTTCGCCACCGCCGTCCACCTGGTGGTGGACCTGGACACCGGCGAGTACGAACTGCTCTCCGCCGGACACCTGCCCGGCATGCACCGCCTCGCGGGGGCCGGTTACTGGGAGGTCAAGGAGGCCGAGGGCCCGCTGCTCGGCGTCTACGACGAAGCCAAGTTCGAGGGGGTGCGCGGCACCCTCGGCCCCGGCGACGTCCTGATGCTGTGCACCGACGGCATGGTGGAGATCCCCGGCCGCGACCTCGCCGAGGGCATGGACCGGCTGATGGGCGAGGCCGACCGGCTGGTCGCCGCCGCACCGGCGGCGATCCGGTCCGGGGCGGCGGTCCGGCTGATCGACACCGTCGCCAAGCACGTCAACGACGACCGCGCGGTGCTGCTGATCTGGCGCCGCTGAACCCGCGGCGAGTGCAGACCCGGTGAGCGCGGAGTGTCCACGGAGTGTCAAACCCGGGCGTTGATCTTCGGCCAATTCCGGTGCGGCGTCCGGGCCGACCGGTGACACCGGATCTGCCTGCCGGTTTACCGCGCCGGCCTGCGCGGACCGCCGCCCGCCGACGGGCCGTCAGAACCCGTCCGCTATCGTCGCGGTCGGCGAAAATCAGTCCTACCAGGCGGGTTCGGGCGCAGGAGCCCCGGGCAAGTTCTTTACGCACTCCGCACGAGCGACCACACTGAGTCCGGATGGAGTGGTGGGGACACGGGGGGCTGGGGCCGGTTTCCGCCTGGGAGCCATCGCCGGCTTTCACCCGAACCCCCGCCACGAATCGAGGAAGTGAGTCCCGGTGGCCTTCTCCGTCTCCGCGCTTGTCCTGTTCGGCATCATCGTCGCGATCTTCATTCGCAACAAGCAGCTGAAGTCCGGGCACGCCATCGTCGCCGCCCTGTTCGGCTTCATGCTGAGCCAGTCGACCATGGCCGGCCCGATCCAGCAGTTCCTCACCTCGGTCTCCAAGGCCATCGCCTCGATCGCGGGTTGACGCCGCGTCGGCTCTCCGGCGACACGCCACGACGGGCGGGAGGCACCCCCGCACCGTCCATTCGGCCTGCCCGCAGGTGACCAGGGTCACCCACGGCGTCACGCCGGGTCCGCGACCGAACGCGCACGGTGGCCGAGGTCGCCCACCGTGCGGGGTTCGTGTGCGCACCGTCATGATCCCGTACGCGCACCGCAGCGGCCCGGTCGACACCGCGTGACCTGGTGGACCGTCAGCCCCTTCCCGATCTTGGGAACGGGGCCGGTCGGCGTTTGCCAGCCTCGCGGGCCGTGGGATTTGCTTCGTCCGCAGCCCGGCCAGTGACCGGGCGGGCCACCGGACGGAACGCCTAGTCCTGCCGTCGTCCGGTGCCGACCAGATACCACGCCACGGCAGGAGCGGGGGAACCACAGGTAAGTCGCCGGGCCCGGGAACATCCGGGAACGGCTCGGGGTGAAGCCGCAGTTCTGCGGCCGGGCAACTCTCGCCCGAACCCGACAGCTCACCTCGCAGGCGTCGGAGAGGAATGCTTCATGTCCGTTCAGGGCAAGCACCGCAAGCCGCGCCTGGCCACCGTCGCCCGCATCGCCATCGCCGCCGGTGTGGCCGGCGCCGCGATCGGTCTCCCGGTCACCGCCGCCTCCGCGCACACCGCCACCGAGCAGGGCGCCAACCGCCCGGCGTCCCAGGTCTCGACGGACGCGACGCCGGTCGCCTCCGCGCACGACTACCGGGTCGTCTCCGGCGACACCCTGTCCAAGATCGCTGCCGCGCAGCACGTGGACGGCGGCTGGGAGAAGCTCTACCAGGACAACCACTCCGTGGTCGGCGGCAACCCCGACCTGATCTTCCCCGGCCAGCAGCTGACCATCAACGGCCAGGCCGCCGCCCCCGCGAAGGCCCCGGCCGCCAAGTCCACCTCCTCGGACACCGCCGCGAAGCCCGCCGCCGCGCCGAAGCCCGCCGCTGCGCCGAAGCCCGCCACCAAGCCGGCCGTCACCGTCACGAAGCCGGCCGTCGCCGACACCGCCAAGACCCAGCAGGCGGCCCCGGCCCCGAAGGCGTCGACCCCGGCTCCGGCCGTCACCACCGTGCCGGTCGCTCCGGTCGCCGCGACCACCAGCGCCAACGCCGCGTACGTGGCCCCCGCGCCGGGCAAGGTCACCACCGGTTACAAGGTGGCCGGCTCCAACTGGTCCAGCGGCTACCACACCGGCATCGACTTCCCGGTCGCCACCGGCACCAGCCTCAAGGCCGTCGCCGCGGGCACCGTGGTCTCGGCCGGCAACGGCGGCGCCTACGGCAACCAGGTCGTCATCAAGCTGGCCGACGGCAAGTACGCCCAGTACGCCCACCTGTCCTCGATCTCCGTCTCGGCCGGCCAGGCCGTGACGGCGGGCCAGCAGATCGGCCTCTCCGGCGCCACCGGCAACGTCACCGGCCCGCACCTGCACTTCGAGATCCGCACCACCCCGGACTACGGCTCCGACATCGACCCCGTCGCCTACCTGGCGGCCCACGGCGTCAACGTCTGATCCACGCCTCACCCCCCGAAGGCCCCGCGCAGCCACCCGGCCGCCCGGGGCCTTCGGGCTGCCCGGGGTGCGGCGCTCCGGGCGGGCGGCCGGGGTGCGGCAGCGGGGTGCGGCAGGGGGGTCGAGGGGTGCGGCCGGGCGCGTGGTCGAGGGGTGTCGCCGAGGGGGTGACCGGCCGAAACGCCGACGGCCCCGACTGCGTGGGCAGTCGGGGCCGTCGGCCTGCTGGAGCGGGTGACGAGAATCGAACTCGCGTGACCAGTTTGGAAGACTGGGGCTCTACCATTGAGCTACACCCGCAAAGGCGTACCCGCACCGCAGTCGCGGTGGCGAGGACTGGATCAGGGTACCTGGTCGCGCCGGTGGATTGCACACTTCTTCCGCGTTGTCGGCTCGCGGATATCGCCCCGGTCGAGGGGTGGCCGACGTGTACTCTTCTGCTCGGCACCACGGGGTGTGGCGCAGGTTGGTAGCGCGTCCGCTTTGGGAGCGGAAGGCCGTCGGTTCGAATCCGGTCACCCCGACCGTGCGGCAGGGTCTCGTCGGTGGGCGGGGCCCTGTTGTCGTTGTGGGCGCGGGTGTTGGGGGGAGTCGCCCCGACCTGCACCCGGTGCCGGGCACAGTCGCTTTCGTGGTACCGGTAGGATGGACCGCTGGCGGTAGTACGGACAGCATTTCAGCCCCAACCGCCTATCGCCCTGACCGCAAGCCCCCCTAGGAGACCCAACCGTGAAGAGCGCCGTCGAGACTCTGAACCCGACCCGGGTTCGACTCACCGTCGAGGTGCCCTTCGAGGAGCTCAAGCCCAGCCTCGACGCGGCGTACAAGAAGATCAACCAGCAGGTCACCGTCCCGGGCTTCCGCAAGGGCAAGATCCCGAACCGGGTCATCGACCAGCGCTTCGGCCGTGGCGCGGTGCTGGAGGAGGCCGTCAACGACGCGCTTCCGCGCTTCTACACGCAGGCCGTCGACGAGGGCCAGATCGACGTGCTGGGCCAGCCGGACATCACCGACATCGCCGGTGTCGAGAACCTGGCCGACGGCGGTGACCTGAAGTTCACCGCCGAGGTCGACGTCCGTCCCGAGGTCACCCTGCCGGACTTCACCGAGATCGCCGTCGTGGTGGACCCGGTCGAGGTCACCGACGAGGACATCGAGAAGTCGCTGCAGCAGCTGCGCGAGCGCTTCAGCTCCGTGAAGGACGTCGAGCGCGCCGCCGCCGAGGGCGACGTCGTGGTCGTCGACCTCGAGGCCAAGGTCGACGGTGAGGTGCCGGAGGACGGCACCGCCACCGGCGTGAGCTACGAGATCGGCTCCGGCCGCCTGCTGGACGGCATCGACGAGGCCGTGGTCGGCCTGTCCGCCGGTGAGGCCAAGACCTTCACCACCACCCTCAAGGGTGGCACCCAGGCCGGCAAGGACTCCGAGGTCACCGTCACCGTGACCACCGTCCAGGAGAAGGAACTCCCCGAGCTGGACGACGAGTTCGCGCAGCTCGCCTCGGAGTTCGACACCCTGGAGGAGCTGCGCGGGGACTCCCGCAAGCGCCTTGAGCGGATGAAGGAGTTCGACCAGGCCACCCAGGCCCAGGAGAAGGTCCTGGACGAGCTGCTGACCCGGGTCGAGATGGACTACCCGGAGAAGCTGCTCGCGGACGAGATCGGCACCCGCAAGCACAACCTGGAGCACCACCAGCTGGAGCCGATGGGCCTGACCCTCGACACCTACCTCGCCTCCCAGGACAAGTCCCGCGAGGACTACGACAAGGAGACCGAGGAGCAGGCGAAGAAGGGCATCAAGACCCAGTTCGTCCTGGACCAGATCGTCAAGAACGAGGAGCTGGGCGTCAACCAGGAGGAGCTCACCGAGCACCTCATCCGTCGCGCCGCCGGCTCCGGCATGACCCCGGACCAGTTCGCCCAGCAGGTCGTCCAGGGCGGCCAGGTCCAGCTGCTGGTCGGCGAGGTCGCCCGCGGCAAGGCGCTGGCCCTGGTCGTCGAGGCCGCCAAGGTCACCGACACCAACGGTGAGGTCGTCTCCTTCGAGGACGAGGAGGAGGAGGCCGCCGAGGCCGCCACCGCCGAGGCCGCCGCCGAGGAGACCACCGAGGCCTGAGCCTCGTAACCGCCGGGAATCCGGCGGAACGCAGCACCGGGACGGGCCCGGGCACCGCATGGTGCCCGGGCCCGTCCGCGTCGGGCCCGGTCACCCTGCGCTCACAGCGAACAGTTCTGCGTGGGGGATTCAGCGGCGGGGCCTGCGCGTTAGGGTCGGTGGACAGCGACACACACGCAGATCGACTGAGCAGGTGGCTAAGTGACGTTCCCGCAGATGCAGATGCCTGGCCCGATGGCACCGCACGCCGCCGGCGGCGACGTGGGCGGCGGCCTGGGCGACCAGGTCTACAACCGGCTGCTCAACGAGCGCATCATCTTCCTCGGCCAGCAGGTCGACGACGACATCGCCAACAAGATCACCGCCCAGCTCCTGCTGCTCGCGGCGGACCCCGAGAAGGACATCTACCTCTACATCAACTCCCCGGGCGGCTCGATCTCGGCCGGCATGGCGATCTACGACACCATGCAGTACATCAAGAACGACGTGGTGACCATCGCCATGGGCATGGCCGCGTCGATGGGCCAGTTCCTGCTGACCGCGGGCGCCAAGGGCAAGCGCTTCTCGCTGCCGAACGCCAACATCCTGATGCACCAGCCCTCCGCGGGCCTCGGCGGCTCCGCCACCGACATCCGGATCCAGGCGGAGCAGCTGCTGCGCACCAAGAAGCGGATGTCGGAGCTGATCGCCCAGCACAGCGGTCAGTCCTTCGAGCAGATCACCGCGGACTCCGACCGTGACCGCTGGTTCACGCCGGAGGAGGCCAAGGCGTACGGCCTGATCGACGAGATCATGCACAGCGCCGCGGACGTCCCGGGCGGCGGCGGCACCGGCGCCGGCCAGGCCGGCTGACCGGCATCGGAACCCAGACCGCACGCTTCGGAGGACCAGAGAACATGAACATCCCCAGCCTGTCCGGTGCCAAGGCCCGCCTGGAGGACATGCGGGCCGAGGGCCGCTACATCGTCCCGCGGTTCGTCGAGCGCACCTCGCAGGGCATCCGCGAGTACGACCCGTACGCCAAGCTGTTCGAGGAGCGCATCATCTTCCTCGGCTCGCAGGTGGACGACGTCTCCGCGAACGACATCATGGCGCAGCTGATCTGCCTGGAGTCGATGGACCCGGACCGGGACATCTCGCTGTACATCAACTCGCCCGGTGGCTCGTTCACCGCGCTGACGGCGATCTACGACACCATGCAGTTCGTGAAGCCCGACATCCAGACGGTCTGCATGGGCCAGGCCGCCTCGGCCGCCGCGGTCATCCTGGCCGCCGGCACCCCCGGCAAGCGGATGGCGCTGCCGAACGCCCGGGTGCTGATCCACCAGCCGTACACCGAGACCGGCCGCGGTCAGGTGTCGGACCTGGAGATCCAGGCCAAGGAGATCTTCCGGATGCGCGAGCAGCTGGAGACCATGCTGGCCAAGCACTCCAACAAGGAGGTCGAGCAGGTCCGCGAGGACATCGAGCGCGACAAGATCCTCACCGCCGAGGAGTCGCTGGAGTACGGCCTGATCGACCAGATCATCTCGACCCGCAAGAACTCCTACATGGAGTGATCGCTCGCCCCGGGGCGGTGCGTACGTGACGTACGCCCCGCCCCGGGGCGTTCCGGTCGGGGCCGCCGCCCCGGCACAATGGCTGTCGGGTCATGCACCCGCGACGGCATCTGTTCGGTATCAATTCGCCCAGGGCGTAGGGCAGAGCGGCCGAAGTCGACGGAAACAACGGCTCGGCAGAGTACCGTCGGATACCAGACCGACCGCCGACGGCGAAGCCGGTCTCACAGCACCAGGCCCCGACCCCCGCGGGGCCCCTGGCGAAGGGGAAGCACCTCGTGGCACGCATCGGAGACGGTGGCGACCTGCTCAAGTGCTCGTTCTGCGGCAAGTCGCAGAAGCAGGTGAAGAAGCTGATCGCCGGGCCAGGCGTGTACATCTGTGACGAGTGCATCGACCTGTGCAACGAGATCATCGAGGAGGAGCTCGCCGAGAGCTCCGAGGTGCGCTTCGAGGAACTCCCGAAGCCCCGCGAGATCTACGAGTTCCTGGACCAGTACGTGGTCGGCCAGGACCTCGCCAAGAAGGCGCTGTCGGTCGCGGTCTACAACCACTACAAGCGCGTCCAGGCGGGCGAGGCCGGTCGTTCCGGCTCCGGCCGGGACGACGCGATCGAGCTGGCCAAGTCGAACATCCTGCTGCTGGGCCCGACCGGCTCCGGCAAGACGCTGCTCGCGCAGACCCTGGCCCGGATGCTGAACGTGCCGTTCGCGATCGCGGACGCCACGGCGCTGACCGAGGCCGGCTACGTCGGCGAGGACGTCGAGAACATCCTGCTGAAGCTGATTCAGGCGGCCGACTACGACGTCAAGAAGGCCGAGACCGGGATCATCTACATCGACGAGATCGACAAGGTCGCCCGCAAGAGCGAGAACCCGTCGATCACCCGGGACGTCTCCGGCGAGGGCGTGCAGCAGGCCCTGCTGAAGATCCTGGAGGGCACCACCGCCTCGGTGCCGCCGCAGGGCGGGCGCAAGCACCCGCACCAGGAGTTCATCCAGATCGACACCACCAACGTGCTGTTCATCGTGGGCGGCGCGTTCGCGGGCCTGGAGCGGATCATCGAGGGCCGGGCGGGCGCCAAGGGCATCGGCTTCGGCGCCACCATCCGCTCCAAGCGCGAGCTGGACGCCTCGGACCACTTCCGTCAGGTGATGCCGGAGGACCTGGTGAAGTTCGGGATGATCCCGGAGTTCATCGGCCGACTGCCCGTCATCACCAGCGTGCACAACCTGGACCGCGAGGCGCTGCTGCAGATCCTCACCGAGCCGAAGAACGCGCTGGTGAAGCAGTACCGCAAGCTGTTCGAACTGGACGGCGTGGAGCTGGAGTTCACCCGGGACGCGCTGGAGGCGATCGCCGACCAGGCGATCCTGCGGGGCACCGGTGCGCGCGGTCTGCGGGCCATCATGGAGGAGGTGCTGATGTCCGTGATGTACGAGGTGCCGTCCCGTCAGGACGTCGCCCGCGTGGTGGTCACCGGGGACGTGGTCTCCAAGCACGCCATCCCGACCCTGGTCCCGCGCGACATGATCAAGCGTGAGCGCCGGGACAAGAGCGCCTGACCCGGGCGCCGCGACGGCGACACGAAAGCGGCCCCGCACCGGTGAACGGTGCGGGGCCGCTTTCATGTCCCGTGCGGTACGGGCTACTTGGGGACCTCGGAGAGCTTGCGCAGCTCCTGGGTGTCGGCGATGATCCGGTCCTTCGAGACACCGGAGTCGCTGGAGCCGTCGAGCTCCAGGACGACCACCACGGACGAGCTGTCGGCCCACACGCAGATGCCGCCCTGCTCGCCGGCGATCTCGGTGGTGCCGCAGGACAGTCGGCCGCCCAGCGGGCCCGGGTCGACGTCGCTGCGGTCCTTGATGCCGTCGCCGCCGGCCGAGAAGCTGCTGAACGCCGCGTCGACCTGCTTGGACGGGAGCAGCACCTTGCCGGTCATGCCGGACACCAGCAGCATCTTCTGCTGGTCCGAGGAGCGGTAGATGGTGCTGACCGGCTCGGCGTTGGTGAACGAGTTCTTGTCCTCGCCGAGGCCGCTCTGGAGGGTGCTGGACAGGCGCTTGGCGTCCGCGTCCTCCGGGTCGCTCTTCAGGTCCTTGAAGGACTGCGGCAGGACGACCTTGTTCTTGCCGGTGTTCGACGCGGTGTCGTAGATCAGGTAGCCGATCGTGGCGGCGCCGCCGAGGACGACCGCGGCCACCACGGACAGGCCGATCCACAGGCCCTTGCGGGACTTCTTCGCCATCGGCACGCCGGGCGGGTAGCCGCCGGGGGCGCCGGGCGGGAAGCCCGGCGGCGGGACGGCGCCGCCGCCCCACGCCTGCTGCTGCGGCGGCACGGGCTGGCCGTAGCCGCCCTGGGGCGCGCCGGGCGCGCCCTGCGGGGGTATCGGACCGTCCTGGGGCGGGCCGAAGCCGGGCTGCGGCGGGCCGAACTGGTTGTCGGACACGGGGGCTCCGTTCGAGCGTGAAGTGTGCTGCGGTGAGGCTTACTTGGCGACGGTCGCGGCGTCGCGGAGCTGACGCGTGCGGGCCGCGGCCTCGGTGGTGCTGATGGTCTTGCCGGTCGAGTCCATGGAGACGAACGCGACCACGCCGATGGTGGAGTGGCTGGCGAACATGCAGATCGGGACGCCGATCGAAGCCTTGCCGCTGCCGCTGTCCGAGGAGCCCACGCCGCAGCGGAGCTTGGCGCCCGGGTCGGTCGGGTCGCTCGCGTCGACGTCCGCCAACTCCTGCTTCCAGACCGGCTTGTCCTTGGCCGAGCCGTCGCCCTCGTTCAGCTTCTGGGTGGCGGTGTCGAGCGCCTTGGCCGGGTCCGGGACCTTGCCCCAGGAGCCGCTGAAGCTGGCCACGTCGGTGGCGGTCTTCTGGTACGTCGCGGTGAGCGAGCCCTCGAAGGTGCCGACGCCGTCCAGGCCCTTCAACTCGCCCTTCTCGGAGGCGTTCTTCTTGGTGTAGCCGGCCGCGCTCTCCGGCGCCGCCAGCTTGTACTTGCCCTCGGTGTCCGAGCCCTTGCCGCCGCTCAGCGCCCACCAGCCGACTCCGCCGCCCACCACCGCCAGCACCAGGACCACCACCAGGGCGATGATCCCGCCCTTGCCCTTGGCCGGGGCGGCCGGCGGCGGGTAGCCGCCGTAGCCGGGCTGGCCGGGCTGACCCGGCTGCTGGGGCATGCCGCCCCACTGCTGCTGGGGCGGCACCTGCTGCGGGTAGCCGTAACCGGGCTGCCCGGCGGGCGGCTGGGGTGCGCCGTAGGCCGGCGGCTGCTGCTGGGGAGCGCCGTAGGCGGGGGGCTGGGGTGCGCCGTAGGCCGGCGGCTGCTGCTGCGGGGCGCCGTAGGCGGGGGGCTGGGGTGCGCCGTAGGCCGGCGGCTGCTGCTGGGGAGCGCCGTACGCGGGCGGCTGGGGAGCCCCGTAGGCCGGCGGCTGCTGCTGCGGGGCGCCGTAGCCGGGCGGCTGCGGAGGAGCGTCGTACGGCTGCTGCGGCTGTCCCTGTGGATACTGCTGCGGTCCCTGACCCTGGCCGTACATGCGTCTTGGTTCTCCCCCGCCGCCTCTGTTGCGCGGCCCCGTCCGATCGAGTATGCGGGCACGCTACCGTACGGCCCCCCCGCCGCGCCCGCATGGTCGGTGCACTGTCGGGTCACGATCGGTGTTCCGGCTTCCGTAAACTGTGCGTCGTGACCGACACGACGAACCAGCGCCCCGAGAGCTCGAAGCCCGGGGACGAAGCAGCCACCCTCCCGACGACCTACGCCCCGGCCGAGGTAGAGGGCGTGCTGTACGAGCGCTGGGTGGAGCGTGGCTATTTCACCGCCGACGCGAAGAGCGAAAAGCCCGCGTACACCATCGTCATTCCGCCGCCGAACGTCACCGGCGCGCTGCACCTGGGCCACGCGTTCCAGCACACGCTGATGGACGCGCTGACCCGCCGCAAGCGGATGCTGGGCTTCGAGGCGCTCTGGCTCCCGGGCATGGACCACGCGGGCATCGCCACCCAGAACAAGGTGGAGCAGCAGCTCGCCGAGTCCGGCCTGTCCCGGCACGACCTGGGCCGCGAGGCCTTCGTCGAGAAGGTCTGGGAGTGGAAGGAGAACTACGGCGGCCGGATCCTCGGCCAGATGCGACGTCTCGGCGACGGCGTGGACTGGTCGCGCGAGCGGTTCACCATGGACGAGGGCCTGTCGCAGGCCGTCCAGACCATCTTCAAGAAGCTCTTCGACGACGGCCTGATCTACCGGGCCGAGCGCATCATCAACTGGTGCCCGCGCTGCCTGACCGCGCTGTCCGACGTCGAGGTCGACCACAAGGACCTCCCCGGCGAGCTGGTCTCGATCCGCTACGGCGACGGGGACGACTCGATCGTGGTCGCCACCACCCGCGCCGAGACCCTGCTCGGCGACACCGCGGTGGCCGTCCACCCGTCCGACGAGCGCTACGCGCACCTGGTCGGCCGGACCATCAAGCTGCCGCTGACGGACCGTGAGATCCCGGTCGTCGCCGACGAGCACGTCGACCCGGAGTTCGGCACCGGCGCCGTCAAGGTGACCCCGGCGCACGACCCGAACGACTTCGCCATCGGCCAGCGCCACAACCTGCCGAACCTGACCGTGATGGACGAGCGCGGCACGATCACCGTGCACGGCCCGTTCCTCGGCCTGGACCGGCTGGAGGCCCGCTCCGCCGTGGTCGGCGCGCTGCGCGAGCAGGGTCGCATCGTCGCCGAGAAGCGCCCGTACGAGCACGCGGTCGGCCACTGCTCGCGCTGCCACACCGTGGTCGAGCCGCGGCTGTCGCTGCAGTGGTGGGTCAAGGTCGAGCCGCTGGCCAAGGCCGCCGGCGACGCCGTTCGCGACGGCAAGGTCGAGATCCACCCGAAGGAGCTGGAGCGCCGCTACTTCGACTGGGTCGACAACATGCACGACTGGTGCATCTCGCGCCAGCTGTGGTGGGGCCACCGGATCCCGGTCTGGTACGGCCCGGACGGCGAGGTGATCTGCGTCGGCCCGAACGAGGAGCCGCCCACCGGCGAGGGCTGGGTCCAGGACCCGGACGTGCTGGACACCTGGTTCTCCTCCGGCCTGTGGCCGTTCTCCACCCTCGGCTGGCCGGAGAAGACCCCCGAGCTGGAGAAGTTCTACCCGACCGACGTCCTGCTGACCGGCCACGACATCATCTTCTTCTGGGTCGCCCGGATGATGATGTTCGGCCTGTACGCGATGGACGGCGAGATCCCGTTCAAGACGGTCGCGCTGACCGGCCTGGTCCGCGACCAGTTCGGCAAGAAGATGTCGAAGTCCACCGGCAACGCGGTCGACCCGCTGGACTGGATGGACGCCTACGGCGCCGACGCCGTCCGCTTCACGCTGGCCCGCGGCGCCAACCCCGGCGCCGACGTGCCGATCGGCGAGGACTGGGTCAAGGGCTCCCGGAACTTCTGCAACAAGATCTGGAACGCCACCCGCTTCGCGCTGATGAACGGCGCCACCGTCGAGGGCCCGCTGCCCGCGCCGGAGGAGATCACCGCCGCTGACCGCTGGATCCTGTCCCGGCTGAACGCCACCATCGCCGAAGTCGACGCGTTGTACGAGGACTTCGAGTTCGCGAAGGTCTCCGACACGCTGTTCCACTTCGCCTGGGACGAGGTCTTCGACTGGTACGTCGAGCTCTCCAAGACCACCCTGGGCAAGGGCGGCGCGCAGGCCGACCACGCCCGCCGGGTGCTCGGCGAGGTGCTGGACGTGACGCTGCGCCTGCTGCACCCGATCGTCCCGTTCGTCACCGACGCGCTGTGGACGACGCTCACCGGCGCCGAGTCGGTGGTGATCGCCGAGTGGCCGAAGGACTCCGGCTACCGGGACGCCGACGCCGAGTCGGAGATCGCGCAGCTCCAGCAGCTGATCGTGGAGATCCGCCGGTTCCGCGAGGCCCAGGGCCTGCGCGACACCCAGAAGGTCCCGGCGCAGCTGGAGCTGGCCGGCCACCGGCTGGAGGCGCACGAGGCGGCGATCCGCTCCCGGGTGCGGCTGACGCAGCCGGAGGAGGGCTTCCACGCCACCGCCTCGCTGCCGATCGCCGGCACCACCGTCTCGCTCGACCTGTCCGGCACCATCGACGTGGCGGCCGAACGCAAGCGCCTGCAGAAGGACTTGGCGGCGGCCGAGAAGGAGAAGGCACAGAGCAACGGCAAGCTCGGCAACGAGGCCTTCCTGGCCAAGGCGCCGGACGAGGTGGTCGCCAAGATCCGCACCCGGCTGGCGGCCGCCGAGGCCGACATCGCCCGGATCACCGCCCAGCTCGCGGCGCTGCCGCAGGGCTGACCGCGCGTCAGGAAGGGTCGCCGCTCCCGCATCGCGCGGGCGGCGGCCCTTCGCCTTTCCCGAGTTGGCCCCGACGGCTTGTCAATTCCCTTGGCCGCGCGTCGTCGTAACGGTTTCGCTGCGGCTATTCGTCCGGTATTCCCGGCAATTGGCGCACTCCGCCAAAGGGAATACAACGGGTTGCCGCCCCCCGCGCGTTCAGCGAACTTCGCACATCGAATGTGTACGGTGGGCGGAGTTCCCATTCGGGCGGGGCATCGAACGGAGGGCAGACGCATGGTGGCGACCAGGGAGTTGGCCGACGAACTTCCGATGGAAGAGGTGGAGGCGGCCAAGGCCCGGGCGGCGACCCTCCTGCTGGCATTCCGGCACGGAAACCAGCTCGCCTTCGACACCGAACTCGACCTGCTGCTCGCCGAGGACGCCGAGCGCGAGACGACCACCCTGCTGGTGTGGATCGCCGCCGAGGCGGTCCGCAAGGCCTACGCCCCCGACGTGGCCGACCGGGTGCTGCGCGGCCTGGCCCGGCGCGCCCCGTACGGCGCCTGCGAGGTCGCGGTGGACGAGGAGGCGGCGAGCGCCGCGCTGCTGCTGGAGGCCGTCGCGGACGGGGACGTCGCCGCGGTCCGTGCCCTGGTGGCCGGCACGGCCGACACCACCTACCTGCTGGGCGGCCTGGTGCAGGCGGTGGCGATGATGCTGCCGCTGCTGCCGGACGGCGAGGCCGAGGAGATCGCCGCCGAACTGCGCCGCCGCCACGCCGCCCGACTGCCCACGCCCCGCGTCACGACGTGACGGATCGTCACTGCCGGGGCCCGGCGCGGAACCTCCCGCGCCGGGCCCGGTGCTGACCCGCCGTTACGGCATGGCGTGCAGGTGGGAGCCGACGGTGCCCGCGATGCCGCCGCCCGCGAGGGCGTCCCAGTTGGTGGACCAGGTCATCGCGCCGCCGATGCCCGGCCAGGTCTTCGACGGCTTGAAGGAACCGCAGTTGGTGCCGGCGGCCAGGCAGTCCAGGGCCGCGTTCACGGTCGCCGGACTGGTGTAGCCGCCGCCGGCCGCGCTGGTCGAGGCGGGCACCCCGAGGCCGACCTGGCTCGGGTCGAGGCCGCCCTGCAACTGGATGCAGGCCAGGCCGGTGAGGAAGTTCTCGGTGCCCTGCGAGTACACGCCGCCGTCGCAGCCGAGCATCGCGCCGGAGTTGTAGTACTGCATGTTGACGATGGTCAGGATGTCCCTGGTGGCCAGCGCCAGCTTGAAGTACTCGGTGCCGGTGGACTGCATGTCGATGGTCTGCGGCGCCATGGTGAGCACGAACCCGGTCCCGACCTTGGCCGCCAGGGTGTGCAGCGCCTGCGCCATGTAGGTGGCGTTGACGCCGTTCTCCAGGTCGATGTCGATCCCGTCGAAGCCGTAGGTCTGGATCAGGCTGTACGCGGAGTTGGCGAAGTTGCTCGCCGCGGCCGAACTCGCCACCGAGACTGTGCCGTTCTGCCCGCCGACCGAAATGATCACCTTCTTGCCGGCCGCGTGCTTGGCCGCGATGTCGGCCTTGAACTGGGCGTCGGTGTAGCCGTTCAGCTTCGAGGACAGCGCCGGGTCCAGGGTGAAGGAGATCGCGCCCTGGGTGCCGGTGGCGTCCGCGAAGGCCACCGCGATGATGTCGTACGCCGCCGGGACGTCACTGATCCGCTGCGGCGTCGCCCCGTTGTAGAAGTTCTGCCAGTAGCCGGTCAGCGTGTGCTTCTGCTTGGGCGGCTGCGTGGTGGTCGAGCTGCTCGGCGACGGCGACGAGGAGGTGGACGTCGACGGGGACGGCGAGGCGGAGTCGGACGGCTTCGGCGACACCGAGGACGAGCCGGAGGCGGACGGGCTGGGCGAGCCGGTGCCCGGGCCGACCATCGTCACCTTGTCCACCAGGTACGCGGACTGGCCGTACCAGCCGTGGAACCACACCTGCACCGAGGTGGTGGCGGCGCCCGTGGTGAAGGTGCTGCTGAGCGTGTTCCACCCGGTGTCGGAGCTCCAGGTGGACGGGTCGGTGCCGCCGGTGCCGGTGGCGCCCAGGAACACGTACGTGCCCTGCACCGCCGCGGACAGGGTGTACGTCGAGTTGGGCAGCACGGTGACCTGCTGGCTGCAGTTGGCGTAGTCCGAGCCGGCCGGGGCGCCCTGCAGGTCCCAGCCGGTGGCGGAGTTGTTCACCGCGGTGACGGTCGGGCCGCAGGTCCACGGCGCGATGTGGTTGCCGGCCGAGAAGTCGCCGTTCTGGATCACGTCCACGTTCGCGGCGGTGGCCGTGCCGGTGCCGGTCAGCACCATGCCGACCAGGGCCAGCGCGGCCGACAGCAGCCCGGCGAGCAGGGCCCGCGCGCCGCGCGGGTGTCGATGTGGTGCACGCATGCCATCTCCATGTGGGGGAGTGTCGATGGGGGTGCGGTGCGGGGGAGCCGAGGAGCGGGACGAGCGACTCACACGGTGGAGTAGACCAATTCAGGTGTCAAGAGGGCCCGGGCCGGTTCGCCGGCCTCCGGGGTGGCCGTCGGGGCCCGGCGTCGGGAGTCCTTAGACTGGCGGGGTGAGCGACAAGGCCGAGCCCAACCCCTACACCGTCCGTCCCGCCGACGCAGGCGGCACCGACTCCGAACTGCGCGCCGTCGAGGCGGAGCTGGCCACCCGCTGGCCGGAGAACAAGCTGGAGCCCTCGCTCGACCGGATCGAGGCGCTGATGGACATCCTGGGCCAGCCGCAGCGCTCCTACCCGTCCATCCACATCACCGGCACCAACGGCAAGACCTCCACCGCCCGGATGATCGAGCAGCTGCTCGGCGCCTTCGAACTGCGCACCGGCCGGTACACCTCCCCGCACGTGGAGTCCGTCACCGAGCGGATCAGCCTGGACGGGGCGCCGATCAGCCCGGAGAAGTTCGTCGAGACCTACCGCGACATCGAGCCGTACGTGCAGATGGTGGACGCGGCGCAGCCGGTCGCGATGTCCTTCTTCGAGGTGCTCACCGGCATGGCGTACGCGGCCTTCGCGGACGCCCCGGTGGACGTCGCGGTGGTCGAGGTCGGCATGGGCGGCTCCTGGGACGCCACCAACGTGATCGACGCCCAGGTGTCGGTGATCACCCCGATCGGCCTGGACCACACCGACAAGCTCGGCGACACCACCGGCAAGATCGCGGTCGAGAAGTCCGGGATCATCAAGCCGGGCGCGCTCGCCGTGGTCGCCCAGCAGCAGCTGGACGCCGCCGAGACCATCCTGCGCCACGCCGTCGAGGTGGACGCCACGGTGGCCCGCGAGGGCATGGAGTTCGGCGTGCTGCGCCGCGAGGTCGCGGTCGGCGGCCAGCTGGTCACCCTGCGCGGCCTCGGCGGCCACGAGTACCAGGACCTCTTCCTGCCGCTGCACGGCGACCACCAGGCGCAGAACGCGGCCCTCGCGCTGAGCGCCGTCGAGGCGTTCTTCGGCGTCGGCCAGGGCGGCGCCGAGCACCTGGACGAGGACAAGGTCCGGCAGGCGTTCTCCGGCGTCTCCTCCCCGGGCCGCCTGGAGGTGGTCCGCCGCAGCCCCACCGTGATCCTGGACGCCGCGCACAACCCGCACGGCGCGCAGGCCGCGGTCTCCGCGCTCGGCGAGGCGTTCGGCTTCACCAAGCTGGTCGGCGTGATCGGCACCAGCGGCGACAAGGACGTCACCGGCCTGCTGGAGGCCTTCGAGCCGATCCTGGCCGAGGTCGTCATCACCCAGAACTCCACCCACCGCGCGATGCCCGTCGACGAGCTGGCCGCGCTGGCCGTCGAGGTGTTCGGCGAGGACCGGGTGCAGGTCGAGCCCCGACTGGACGACGCCATCGACGCCGCGGTCACCCTCGCCGAGGAGGAGGACCTCGGCGGCGCCGGCGTCCTGGTCACCGGCTCCGTCATCACGGTGGGCGAGGCGCGCCTGCTGTTCGGAAGGAAGAAGTAGCCGCCGATGCGCACCCTGTGCTCCTCCACCCTGATCGGCGAGGCACTGCTGATCATGTTCGCCGGCCTGGTCGCGATGAAGCTGACCGACGTCGGCACCGGCACCATCTGGGCGGTCAGCGGCGTCGCCATCCTGCTGTGCGTGCTGCTGTGCGGCGTGATCACCCGGCCCGGCGCGGTCTGGGTCGGCTGGGCGCTGCAACTCGGCGTGCTGGCCAGCGGCCTGGTGCTGCCGACGATGTACGCGTTCGGCGTGGTGTTCGGCGGCCTGTGGTGGTGCTCGGTGCACTACGGACGCAAGATCGACGAGTTCAAGGCGCAGCGCGCCGCGGCCGCCGAGGCGCCCGCCCCGGCCGCCGCCTGACCGGGCTGGGCGCGGGGGCGGCCTCCCGCCCGGGGTAGTGTCAGGTGCACACACCGCACCACCGACCTCCTCAGGAGCCGCCCCGTGTCCCAGCGCACTCTCGTCCTGCTCAAGCCCGACGCCGTCAAGCGCGGCCTGGCCGGCGAGATCATCAGCCGGATCGAGCGCAAGGCCGGCTGGCGCTTCGCTGCGATGGAGCTCCGCACCTTCGACCGCGGCACCCTGGAGCAGCACTACGCCGAGCACGTCGGCCGCCCGTTCTACGAGCCGCTGCTGGAGTTCATGACCTCCGGCCCGTCGATCGCGCTGATCGTCGAGGGCGAGAACGTGATCCCGGGCATCCGCGCGCTGGCCGGCGCCACCGACCCGCTGCAGGCGGGCGCGGGCACCATCCGCGGCGACTACGCGACGATCACCCGCGAGAACCTGATCCACGCCTCGGACTCCCCGGAGTCGGCCGAGCGCGAGATCAAGATCTTCTTCCCGGCCCACGTCTGAGGACGCAGGGCGAGGACCCGGTAGGAGTCCTGCACGACCCCGGTGCCCCTGCCTCGGCAGGGGCACTTCGCCCAACTGGGCGTTAATCCTCAAATCACGGAACCCTACTCTCCGACACGGCGTCCCAATGCCAGGAGAAGCCGATCCGGCCCCGGAGAATGGGCGGCACGCCGTACCCGCCGCTCGCACTGTTCGGCGTGATTACGATGGACCCCAACTCACGGGCGCGGAGCGGCTGCTCAGCCGCCGTCAGCCCGTCGGGCCCGCGCGGCGGCGCTCTCCCCCCGCCCTTGATCCACATTCGGGAAGGCACTCGACATCCCATGGCGAACAACCTGTCGTTCCTCGGCCGGGACCTGGCGATCGACCTCGGCACCGCGAACACACTGGTGTACGTCCGGGGCAAGGGCATCGTCCTGAACGAGCCGTCGGTGGTCGCGGTGAACACCAACACCGGCGGCATCCTCGCGGTGGGCGCCGAGGCCAAGCAGATGATCGGTCGCACCCCCGGCAACATCGTGGCGATCCGCCCGCTGAAGGACGGCGTGATCGCCGACTTCGAGATCACCGAGCGGATGCTGCGGTACTTCATCCTGAAGATCCACCGCCGCCGCTACCTGGCCCGCCCGCGGGTCGTGGTCTGCGTGCCGTCCGGCATCACCGGCGTCGAGCGCCGCGCCGTGGTGGAGGCCAGCATGCTGGCCGGTGCCCGCCAGGTGCACATCATCGAGGAGCCGATGGCCGCCGCGATCGGCGCCGGCCTGCCGGTGCACGAGCCGACCGGCAACATGGTCGTCGACATCGGCGGCGGCACCACCGAGGTCGCGGTGATCTCGCTCGGCGGCATCGTCACCGCCCAGTCGCTGCGGGTGGCCGGCGACGAGCTGGACAACGCGATCGTCCAGCACATCAAGAAGGAGTACAGCCTGCTGCTGGGCGAGCGCAGCGCCGAGCAGATCAAGATGTCGATCGGCTCCGCGTTCGGCCTGGAGGGCGAGAAGGACGAGCACGCCGAGATCCGCGGCCGCGACCTGGTCTCCGGCCTGCCGAAGACCGTGGTGATCTCCGCCGCCGAGGTCCGCGCGGCCATCGACGAGCCGGTGAACTCGATCATCGACGCGGTGAAGACCACCCTCGACCAGTGCCCGCCGGAGCTGGCCGGTGACGTGATGGACCGCGGCATCGTGCTCACCGGCGGCGGCGCCCTGCTGCGCGGCCTGGACGAGCGGCTGCGCCGGGAGACCGGCATGCCGGTGCACATCGCCGAGAACCCGCTCGACTCGGTCGCCCTGGGGGCGGGCAAGTGCGTCGAGGAGTTCGAGGCACTGCAGCAGGTACTCGACGCCCAGCCGCGTCGCTAGACAACTTTCCAACTGAAGAACAGACAGGGCTGACAGAGCTGATGGACCAGCAGATGGACAATCGGCACGAAGGGGCGGCACCAGCACCGTGAGGGACACCCGACAGAGTCGACTACTGCTGGTCCTCCTGGTCGCGCTCGCATTCGCCCTGATCACCGTCGACATCAAGGGCGGCCAGGACTCGCCGCTCGGCGCCCCGCGCCGGGCGGCGGCTTCCGTGCTCGGCCCGGTGGAGAACGCCGCGGCGGGCGCCGTCGACCCGGTCGCCGGATACATCCGGGCGATCCGCGACGCCAGCACCCACCAGCAGCGCCTGGACCAGATCACCCGGGAGAACACCGAGCTGCGCCAGAAGCTGGCCTCCTCGGACGCCGCGGCCGGCCGCACCAAGCAACTGGACGACATGCTGCGCACCGCCGGCACCGGCGGCTACACCATCAAGGCCGCGCAGGTGATCGCGGTCGGCGCCGCCCAGGGCTTCTCCTGGACCATCACCATCGACGCCGGCAGCGACGACGGCCTGACCCGCGACATGACCGTCATCGACGGCCAGGGCCTGGTCGGCCGGATCACCACCGTCGCCCCGACCACCGCCACCGTGCTGCTGGCCTCCGACCCCGGCTTCACCGCCGGCGTCCGGTTGGAGGGCAACAACGAGATCGGCTTCGCGGCCGGCCAGGGCGCCTCGCCGATGAAGATCGAGCTGCTCAACGGCCGCGCCCAGGTGAAGGCCGGCGACCGGCTGGTCACCTTCGGCTCGCAGAGCGGACGCCCGTTCGTCCCCGGCGTGCCGGTCGGCACCGTCAAGGAGGTGCAGGCCACCCCGGGCCAGCTCACCAAGACCGTCCTGGTCGAGCCGTACGTGCAGTTCACCCGCCTGGACCTGATCGGCGTGGTGGTCGTCCCGCCGCGCACCGACCCGCGGGACGCCGTGCTGCCGCCGGTCCCCGCCCCGTCCGCCGGCGCCGCGGGCAACCCGCAGGCGCCGATCGCCGCCGCACCGCCCACCACCGGGGGGAACTGATGTTTCGTCCGTCTCGGATCCTGCTGTCCGCCGTCCTGCTGGTGCTCGCCCTGGTGATCCAGGTCAGCGTCCTCGGCCGGCTCCAACTGCCCGGCGCCACCCCGGACCTGCTGATGCTGGTGGTGGTCGGCCTGGGCCTGGTGTACGGCTCGACCGGCGGCTGCCTGGCGGGCTTCTCCGCCGGCCTGCTGGCCGACCTCGCCCCGCCGTCCGACCACGCGGTCGGCCGGTACGCGCTGGTGCTCTGCCTGGTCGGCTACGGCGCCGGCCTGCTCCGCCCGGAGGGCGGCCGGCAGCGCTCAGCGCTCAGCGCGATCGGCGTGGTCGCGGTCGCCGCGGTGGTCTCCACCCTGCTGTACGCCACCGTCGGCGCCCTGGTCGGCGACACCGCGGCCCGGCACGTCGGCCTGACCGGCCTGGTGATCAGCGCCCTGCTGTACGACGTGCTGCTGGCCCCGTTCACGGTGCCGCTGGTGATGCTGATGGCCCGCCGCTTCGACGGCGACCGGGTGGTCAACGAGACGGTGCGCGGCGCGGACGGCGGCTCCGGCCTCGGCGCGCTGGCCCGCTACCGGACCACCCGCGATCCGTCGTCCACCGCGTCCTACAAGAAGAGGCGCGTGCTCGGCCTCGCCAAGCGCCCCTGAGTCCGGGACGGAGTCCGCACACGTGACGAACATTCCCGAGACCGGTCGCACCCGACGGGTGACGATCCGGCTGGTGGTGCTGCAGATCCTGGTGCTGTCGCTGCTGGCGACCCTCGGCGGCCGGCTGTGGTACCTGCAGATCCGCAACGGCAAGGAGTTCACCGCCAAGGCCCAGGGCAACCACATCCGCGAGGTGGTGGAACCCGCGGTCCGCGGCGAGATCCTGGACGCCTCCGGACGGATCCTGGCCGGCAACGAGACCAAGCTGGTGGTGTCGGTGTCCCGCACCGCGCTGATGCAGCAGAAGGACCACGGCAAGGCGGTGCTGACCAGGCTCGCCGACGTCCTCGGCGTGCCCGCCGACGACGTGAAGAACAAGGTCCGGCTGTGCGACGCGAAGACCCCGCAGCCGTGCTGGAACGGCTCCCCGTACCAGCCGATCCCGGTCACCCAGCAGGCCACCACCCAGCAGGCGATGCAGATAATGGAGCGCCGCGAGGACTTCCCCGGCGTCACCGCCCAGCCGACCGCGCTGCGCCGCTACACCGGCGCGGAGGGCGCCAGCGCCGCCCAGATCCTCGGCTACCTGTCGCCGGTCACCGACGAGGAGGTCACCAAGACCGCCGACAAGTCCGGCCGCGAACGCCGCCTGCCGTCCGACCAGATCGGCCGGGCCGGCCTGGAGTCCGTCTACGACGACGACCTGCGCGGCACCACCGGCGTCGACCGGCTGGAGGTCGACAACCTCGGCCGGGTGATCGGCAGCGCCGGCACCACGCCCGCGCAGTCCGGCAACAACCTGGTCACCTCGATCGACGCCCGGGTGCAGAAGGTGGTCGAGGACCAGCTCAACCAGGCCATGGTCGAGGCCCGCAAGGTCTACGACAAGGAGACCAGCAAGAACTACGTCGCCGACTCCGGCGCCGCCGTGGTGATGGACGTGCACACCGGCCGGATCGTCGCGATGGCCAGCGCCCCCACCTACGACCCCAACCTGTGGGTCGGCGGCATCACCGCCAAGGACTACGAGGCGCTGAACAGCAAGGACTCCAACTACCCGCTGATCAACCGGGCCATACAGGGTCAGTCCGCCCCCGGCTCGACCTTCAAGGTGATCTCCACCACCGCCGCCGTGCAGGCCGGTTACGACCTCAACGGGCACTACCCGTGCCCGAAGTCGCTGACCATCGGCGGCCGCGAGTTCAAGAACTTCGAGTCCGAGCAGTTCGGCGACATCTCCCTGGAGAAGGCGCTCGAAGTCTCCTGCGACACCGTCTTCTACGGCCTGGCCTACGACCAGTGGATGAAGGACGGCGGCCTCAAGCCCAAGAAGGACGCCCCGGACTGGTTCTTCAAGACCGCCCACGAGTTCGGCCTCGGCGCCAAGACCGGCGTCGACCTGCCGGGCGAGGTGGCCGGCCGGGTCCCCGACCGGCAGTGGAAGCAGTCCTACTACGACGCGATGAAGCAGTCCTGGTGCGACCAGGCGGCCAAGGGCGGCCACGAGTACACCGACGAGATCGCCCGCGAGAACTGCGCGGACGGCAACCAGATGCGCGCCGGTGACATGGTCAACTTCGCCATCGGCCAGGGCGACACCCTGGTCACCCCGCTGCAGATGGCCCGGATCTACTCGGCGCTCGCCAACGGCGGCACCCTGTACCGGCCCACCGTGGGCAAGGCGATCGTCAGCCCCGACGGCACCCTGGTGCGCGACATCGCCCCGCACGAGGACGGCAAGATCCCCGCCCAGGGGCAGCTGCTCGAGTACATCGACCAGGCCACCGCCGGCGTCGTCACCGCCGGTACCGCCGCCTGGAAGTTCACCGGCGCGGGCTGGCCGCAGGGCAAGATCGAACTGCACGCCAAGACCGGCACCGCCGAGGTCGTCGGCAAGCAGACCACCTCCTGGCTGACCACCTACAGCAAGGACTACGCGGTGGTCATGACGATAAGTCAAGGTGGCACCGGCTCCGGCGGCTCCGGCGACTCGGTGCGCCGGATCTACCAGGCGCTGTACGGCGTCGACGACAAGGGCAACATCGACAACGCCAAGGCGCTGCTGCCCCGGCCGCAGGCCGAACTGCCCAAGTTCAACCCGGACGGCACCGCGATCGTCCCGACCGCGTACACCTACGAGGGCGACCGGACCTTCCTGGACCCGGCCCGCCCGGCCCAGGCCGACCCGGCCACCGCGGTGGCGCTGGCCGCGCTCGAACCCAACCGGGCCGGAAGCAACGGAAGGGGCCGGTCATGACCTCCTACGGCTCGTACCGCACCGTCCGGCTCTCGCCGCGGCGCTCGTCGCTGTCCCGGGCGCTGGCCAAGGACTCCCCGCTGCGCAGGCTCGACTGGATCATGATCCTGGCGGCGCTGGCGCTCTCGCTGATGGGCTCGCTGCTGGTCTGGTCCGCCACCCGCGGCCGCGACTCGCTGACCCACGGGGACCCGCAGTACTTCCTGTATCGGCACCTGACCAACCTGGTGATCGGCATCGGCCTGTGCGTCGCGGTGATCGCGCTGGGCACCCGGCGGCTGCGCACCGCGGTGCCGTTCGTCTACCTGGCCGTGGTCCTGATGCTGTTCGCGGTGCTCAGCCCGCTCGGCTCGACCATCAACGGCGCGCACTCCTGGATCCAGTTCGGCGGCGGCTTCTCCATCCAGCCCGCCGAGTTCGCCAAGCTGGCGATCGTGCTGGGGATGGCCGTGCTGCTGTCCGCCCGGGTAGACGCCGGCGAGCGGGAGTACCCGCCCACCCGCAGCGTGCTGCAGGCGCTGGCCGTGGCGGCGTTCCCGATGGGCGTGGTCATGCTGATGCCCGACCTCGGCTCGGTGATGGTCATGGCCGTCACCACGCTCGGCGTGCTGACGGCCTCCGGCGCCGCCAACCGCTGGACGTTCGGCCTGCTGGCGGGAGGTGTGGCCGGCGCCCTCGCGGTGTGGAAGCTCGGCGTCCTCGACCAGTACCAGATCGACCGTTTCGCGGCGTTCGCCAACCCGGCGCTCGACCCGTCCGGCGTCGGCTACAACACCGCCCAGGCCCGGATCGCCATCGGCTCCGGCGGCCTGACCGGCATGGGCCTGTTCCACGGCACCCAGACCACCGGCCAGTTCGTGCCCGAGCAGCAGACCGACTTCGTGTTCAGCGTGGCCGGCGAGGAACTCGGCTTCATCGGCGCCCTGGTGATGATCGGTCTGCTGGGCGTCATCCTGTGGCGGGCCTGCCGGATAGCGCGTCAGGCCACCGACCTGTTCGGCACGGTCCTGGCGGCCGGCGCGGTCACCTGGTTCGCCTTCCAGGCCTTCGAGAACATCGGCATGAACCTCGGCATCATGCCGGTCGCGGGCATCCCGCTGCCGTTCGTCTCCTACGGCGGCTCGTCGATGTTCGCGGTGTGGATCGCGATCGGACTGCTGCAGTCCGTCCGCTCGCAGCGGCCGATAGCGATCTGACCCTCCACGCGGCGAAACAGTGACCCTCGGGGCTCGGCTACCCTGAAGGGTCACTGCTTTTTCTGCCGTAAAGGTCCTTGCGCATGACTGTCGAATCGGTCTTCCCACGCCTGGAGGCCCTCCTCCCGCACGTCCAGAAGCCGATCCAGTACGTCGGTGGCGAGCTCAACTCGACCGTCAAGGACTGGGACGCCTGCGACGTCCGCTGGGCGCTGATGTACCCCGACGCCTACGAGGTCGGGCTCCCCAACCAGGGCACCATGATCCTCTACGAGGTGCTGAACGAGCGCGAGGGCGTCCTCGCCGAGCGCAGCTACAGCGTCTGGCCCGACCTCGAGGCCCTGATGCGCGAGCACGGCGTCCCGCAGTTCACGGTCGACGCGCACCGCCCGATCAAGGCCTTCGACGTGTTCGGCCTGTCGTTCTCCACCGAGCTCGGCTACACCAACATGCTGACCGCGCTCGACCTGGCCGGCATCCCGCTGAACGCCGCGGACCGCACCATGGACGACCCGGTCGTACTGGCCGGCGGCCACGCCGCGTTCAACCCCGAGCCGATCGCCGACTTCATCGACGCCGCCGTCATCGGCGACGGCGAGCAGGCCGTCCTCGACATCACCGACATCGTCCGCGCCTGGAAGGCCGAGGGGCGCCCCGGCGGCCGCGACGAGCTGCTGCTGCGCCTCGCCAAGACCGGCGGCGTGTACATCCCGCGGTTCTACGACGTCGAGTACCTGCCGGACGGCCGGATCGGCCGCGTGGTCCCCAACCGCCCCGGCGTGCCGTGGCGGGTCTCCAAGCACACCGTCATGGACCTCGACGAGTGGCCCTACCCCAAGCAGCCGCTCGTCCCGCTCGCCGAGACCGTGCACGAGCGGATGTCCGTGGAGATCTTCCGCGGCTGCACCCGCGGCTGCCGTTTCTGCCAGGCCGGCATGATCACGCGCCCCGTGCGGGAGCGAAGCATCACCGGCATCGGCGAAATGGTCGAGCGCGGCCTGAAGGCCACCGGCTTCGAGGAGGTCGGCCTGCTCTCGCTGTCCTCCGCCGACCACTCCGAGATCGCCGACGTCACCAAGGGCCTCGCCGACCGCTACGCCGAGGACAAGATCGGCCTCTCGCTGCCCTCCACCCGGGTCGACGCCTTCAACATCGACCTCGCCAACGAGCTCTCCCGCAACGGCCGCCGCTCCGGCCTCACCTTCGCCCCCGAAGGCGGCTCCGAGCGGATCCGCAAGGTCATCAACAAGATGGTGTCCGAGGAGGACCTCATCAACACGGTGGCCACCGCGTACGGCAACGGCTGGCGCCAGGTGAAGCTGTACTTCATGTGCGGCCTGCCCACCGAGACCGACGAGGACGTCCTCCAGATCGGCGCGATGGCGAAGAACGTCATCGCCAAGGGCCGCGAGGTCACCGGCACCAACGACATCCGCTGCACCGTCTCCATCGGCGGCTTCGTCCCCAAGCCGCACACCCCCTTCCAGTGGGCCCCGCAGCTGTCCGCCGAAGCCACCGACGAGCGGCTCACCAAGCTCCGCGACTCCATCCGCGGCGACCGCAAGTTCGGCAAGAACATCGGCTTCCGCTACCACGACGGCAAGCCCGGCATCGTCGAAGGCCTGCTCTCCCGCGGCGACCGCCGCATCGGCGCCGTCATCCGCGCCGTCTACGAGGACGGCGGCCGCTTCGACGGCTGGCGCGAGCACTTCTCCTACGACCGCTGGATGGCCTCCGCCGAGAAGGGCCTCGCCGGCACCGGCGTCGACGTCGACTGGTACACCACCCGCGAGCGCACCTACGAGGAGGTCCTCCCCTGGGACCACCTCGACAGCGGCCTCGACAAGGACTGGCTCTGGGAGGACTGGCAGGACGCCCTCGAAGAGGTCGAGGTCGAGGACTGCCGCTGGACCCCGTGCTTCGACTGCGGCGTCTGCCCCCAGATGGACACCCACATCCAGGTCGGCCCCACCGGCAAGAAGCTCCTGCCCCTGACGGTCGTCAACAACTGACGTCCCCGAAGCGGAAGTTGGCCCCCGTCGCACTCGTTGCGGCGGGGGCCTCGTGCACTGTGCGCGGCGGACCTCGCGGAGCGCGGCGGAGCCCGGTTCGGTCCGCTGGGCGTTCTGTGCGGGAGCAGGCCCGGCGCGGGTGGGGTGGGGTACCGCGTACCCTTGGAACGACAGAGTTCGGCCGGAGCCGCAAGCGGTGCGAGGCCGGACGGGGACACACTGACGAAGGACTGAGCTCCCTGGCACGCCGCACGCCCGACGGTCCGCCGCCCGCGCCGACGGTGCAGCGCATCCGTCTGCGCTACACCAAGCGCGGCCGTCTGCGCTTCACCAGCCACCGGGACTTCCAGCGGGCGTTCGAGCGCGCGCTCCGCCGCTCGGCCGTCCCGATGGCCTACTCCGCGGGCTTCACCCCGCACCCGAAGGTCTCCTACGCGAACGCCGCCCCGACCGGTACCGCCAGTGAGGCCGAGTACCTGGAGATCGGCCTCGCCGCTGCTCGCGACCCCGAGGCGCTGCGCCGCCAACTCGACGAGTCGCTGCCGCCCGGTCTGGACATCACCGACGCCGTCGAGGTCCGCACCAGCAACTTCGTCGAGCGGCTGGAGGCGTCCGAGTGGCTGCTGCGCCTGCCCGGCGTGGAGCCCGCGGAGGCCGAGCGGGCCGCCGGCGTCTTCCTGGCCGCCGAGGCGGTCGAGGTGCAGCGGATGACCAAGAACGGCCTGCGCACTTTCGATGCGCGCGCCGCCGTCGCCGCCATGGAACTGCTCCCGGAAGGCTCCGTGCAGGTCGGGATCGGTGACGACACACTCACCCAGGGTGCGGACGATGTTCGTACGGCTGCTCCCTGTGCGATACTGCGCCTGGTAGTACGACACGCCACACCCGCCGTACGACCCGACGACGTATTGTCCGGCCTCCGTTCGACGGCCGACCTCGCGCCGCCGGTCCCCGCAGAGGTGACCAGGCTGGCGCAGGGGCCGCTCGACGAGCAGACCGGCACGGTGACCGACCCGCTGGCGCTCGACCGCGCCGCGGCCGAGGTCGGCCGGTAGGCCGCCCCGCCGCGCGCATCCGCCGTCCGCCGAGTGGGCGGGAGCGCAGGCACGGAGTTCAGCTCCGGGCCTGCGGCTCCCCGGCCTCCGCGGCTCCCCAGGGGAGCGAGCGTCGTTGCGCGCAGGCCCGGCCACCCTCGGCCCGGCCGCTTGAAAACTGAGAAGACTGGTCAGACCAGAAGACTTTTCGACTTCCCGCGCCGTGCGGGGGTCGAGCGAGACTACGAGCCCCTGTGCGGCCTCGCGTCCGAACGACGGCACCGTGGGAGCCGGAACCGCCCGAAAGGCGCGGCCGGCTGGTGAAAGCGGTGGCACGTCGTGCCCGGATGCGGAGCCCGGGGGCCTGACGGGAGACACACCCGCATGCTCGAAAACACCGAACCGCAGTCCGCTGCGGCCGACAACACCGACGACGGCACCTCCGCCGCTCCGCCGCGCCGCCGCCGCCGGGCGGTCTCCCGCCCGGCCGGCTCCCCGCAGGGCGCCGCCACCGAGGGCGCCGAGACCGTCGTCGGGGCCGCCCCGGCGAGCACCGAGGAGCCGCCGGCCGCCGAGAAGCCCGCCCGGGCCCGGCGCACCCGCAAGCGCGCCGAGTCCCCGGCCGGTGCGCCGGAGACCGCCCCCGTCGCGGCCGAGGAGCCGGTCGTCGAGGAGCCCGCGGCCGAGGAGCCCGCCGCCGAGCCGGTCGCCGAGGAGAAGCCCGCTCGTGCCCGCCGGGCACGCAAGCGCGTCTCCGCGCCCGCCCAGAGCCCCGTCGCGGCCGAGGAGCCGGTCGTCGAGGAGCCCGCGGCCGAGGAGCCCGCCGCCGAGCCGGTCGCCGAGGAGAAGCCCGCTCGTGCCCGCCGGGCACGCAAGCGCGTCTCCGCGCCCGCCCAGAGCCCCGTCGCGGCCGAGGAGCCGGTCGTCGAGGAGGAGCCCGAGGCCGAGCCGGTCGTAGAGGAGCCGGTCGCCGAGCCCGTCGTCGAGGCCTCCGCCGAGCCGCCGCGCGCCCGCCGCCGTGCCGTCCGCCCCTCCACCGCGATCTTCCAGGCCCCGGTCTTCCAGGAGCCCGCGCCCACTGCCGCCGCCGCCAAGGCCGCGCCCGCCGCCAAGGCCGCGCCCGCCGCCAAGGCCGAGCCGGCCCAGGCCGCCGCGCCGCAGGTCGAGGACGAGGGCGAGGGCGACGACGAGTTCGAGTACAGCGGCGTCGGCCGCCGCCGCCGGGTGCGCACCCAGGTGCGCGTCCAGCAGTCCGCGAAGGGCGGCAGGGGTGCCAAGGCCGCTGCCCAGCCCGCCAAGGCCGCTGCCCAGCCCGCCAAGGCCGCGGAGCCGGTGAAGGCCGCTCCGCCGGTGAAGGCCGAGGCCCCGGCCGAGGTCGAGGCGCCCGCCGCCGGACCGGAGCAGGAGTCGGAGTGGGAGGACGACCGTCCGTCCCGCCGCCGCCGTCGGGGTGGCCGCCGCCGCCGTCGCGGTGACGCCGAGGACGCGGGCGAGCCGACCGAGACCGTCGAGACCGAGGCCGAGGACGCCCACGAGGAGCCCGAGGCCCAGGACGGCCACGACGAGGACGATGACGAGGGCGAGGACGACCTGGCCGCCGGCCTGTCCTCCTCGCGCCGCCGCCGTCGCCGTCGTCGCCGCAGCGGCGAGGGCGGTGCCGACGCGGGGGAGACCACCGAGGACGGCGTGCGCACCGTGGTGAAGGTCCGCGAGCCGCGCCGTCGCTCCACCGAGCCCGCGTTCGACCCGGACGAGGTGCAGTCCATCAAGGGCTCCACCCGCCTGGAGGCCAAGAAGCAGCGCCGCCGCGAGGGCCGCGAGCTGGGCCGCCGCCGGGTGCCGATCATCACCGAGGCCGAGTTCCTGGCCCGCCGCGAGTCCGTCGAGCGGGTCATGGTGGTCCGCCAGACCGGCACCCGCACCCAGATCGGCGTGCTCGAGGACGGCGTGCTGGTCGAGCACTACGTCAACAAGGAGCAGGCCACCAGCTACGTCGGCAACGTGTACCTGGGCAAGGTGCAGAACGTGCTGCCGTCGATGGAGGCCGCGTTCGTCGACATCGGCAAGGGCCGCAACGCCGTGCTGTACGCCGGCGAGGTCAACTTCGGCGCGCTCGGCGGCCACAGCGGCCCGCGCCGGATCGAGTCGGTGCTGAAGTCCGGCCAGTCCGTGCTGGTGCAGGTCTCCAAGGACCCGATCGGCCACAAGGGCGCCCGCCTGACCAGCCAGATCTCGCTGCCCGGCCGCTACCTGGTGTACGTGCCCGAGGGCTCGATGACCGGCATCTCCCGCAAGCTGCCGGAGAACGAGCGGGCCCGCCTCAAGCAGATCCTCAAGAAGATCGTCCCGGACGACGCGGGCGTGATCGTCCGCACCGCCGCCGAGGGCGCCTCCGAGGAGGAGCTGACCCGCGACGTCCAGCGCCTGCAGACGCAGTGGGAGGAGATCCAGAAGAAGGCCGCCTCCGGCAACGCCCCGGCGCTGCTCTACGGCGAGCCCGACATGACGGTGCGGGTGGTCCGCGACATCTTCAACGAGGACTTCACCAAGGTCATCGTCAGCGGCGCGGACGCGTGGAGCACCATCCACGACTACGTCTCCAACGTGGCCCCCGACCTCACCGAGCGCCTGCAGAAGTGGACCTCGGACGTCGACGTGTTCGCCACGTACCGGATCGACGAGCAGCTGATGAAGGCGCTGGACCGCAAGGTCTGGCTGCCCTCCGGCGGCTCGCTGGTGATCGACCGGACCGAGGCGATGGTCGTCGTCGACGTCAACACCGGCAAGTTCGTCGGCCAGGGCGGCAACCTCGAGGAGACCGTCACCCGCAACAACATCGAGGCGGCCGAGGAGATCGTCCGCCAGCTGCGGCTGCGCGACCTCGGCGGCATCATCGTGATCGACTTCATCGACATGGTGCTGGAGTCCAACCGGGACCTGGTGCTGCGCCGCCTGCTGGAGTGCCTGGGCCGCGACCGGACCAAGCACCAGGTGGCCGAGGTCACCTCGCTCGGCCTGGTCCAGATGACCCGCAAGCGGGTCGGCCAGGGCCTGCTGGAGTCCTTCTCCGAGCCCTGCGTGCACTGCAACGGCCGCGGCGTGATCGTCCACATGGACCAGCCGCACAGCCACGGCGGCGGCGCCGCCGCGGCGACCACCACCGCCGCTGCGGGCGAGGGCGGCGGCAAGCGCCGTCGCCGGGGCCGCGGCGGGGCGGGGCAGGCCGAGGCGGAGGCCGTCGAGACGGTCGAGAGCGTCGAGCCGGTCGAGGCCGTCGAGGAGCCCGTCGTCGAGGTCGAGGTCGAGGAGATCGTCGAGCCGGTCGCGGTCGAGGAGCCGGTGGCGGCCGAGCCCGTCGTCGAGGAGAAGCCGAGCCTGGTGGAGATCCCGCCGGCCGCGGCGGCCCCGGCTCGCACCCGGCGCCGCGCGGTGCGCAAGGCCACCGCTCCGGCCGGAGCGTCCGGCGAGGCCGAGATCGTGGTGCTGCAGGCCCGCGCCGAGGCTGCGATGGAGGCCGCGCTGAGCGCCGCGGAGAAGTCCGCCGCCGAGCAGCCGGTCGCCGAGACCGCTGCCGAGGTGACGGCCGAGGCCGTGGCCGCGGTGGAGCCCGAGGCCGAGGTCGCCGTGGCGGTCGAGACCGAGGAGCCCGTCGAGGAGCCGGCGCCGAAGAAGCGGGCCCCCCGCAAGGCGGCCGCCAAGACGACGGCTGCCAAGACGACGGCCGCGAAGAAGACCACCACCGCCAAGAAGGCCGCGGCGAAGAAGACCACCACCGCGGCCGCCAAGAAGACCACCGCCCGCAAGACCGCCACCAAGCGGACGAGCGCGGCGGCCAAGAAGGCCGCGGCCGCCGAAGGTGACGGCGCCGCAGAGTGAGCCCCGGGGCCGGGACCACCACCGATCCGGTGACGGTCCCGGCCCGCTGTACGGCCCGGTTTGTCTTCGGCTGGACCGGTCCGTATTCTTGACCCTCGGCGTGTTGACGCCATGCTCCTGAGCACCTCACCTCCTGGACGAGGGCCGGTTCCGGCTCTTTTCGGGGGAGGCGGCCTGTGTCCATACCCAGGCTGCTGGCATCCGGAGCTCCGACCGAGTTAGGAAAGTAGGTACCGCATGTACGCGATCGTTCGCGCCGGCGGCCGCCAGCACAAGGTTGCCGTGGGCGACGTGCTGGAGATCGACCGTATCGAAGCCAAGCCGGGTGACTCGGTCGAGCTCTCGACCATCCTCATCGTCGACGGTGAGTCCATCACCTCCGACCCGTGGGTGCTCGGTGGAGTGAAGGCCCACGCCGAGGTCGTCGACCAGACCAAGGGCGACAAGATCGTCATCCTGCGCTACAAGAACAAGACCGGCTACCGCCGTCGTCAGGGCCACCGCCAGAAGTACACCGCGGTGCGCATCACCAGCATCGACTCGGTCAGCAAGTAATCACACTTACTGCGGTCTTCCTAGAAAGGGGATAGCCAGATGGCACACAAGAAGGGTGCGAGTTCCACTCGCAACGGTCGTGACTCGAACGCTCAGCGCCTCGGCGTGAAGCGCTTCGGTGGTCAGGTCGTCTCCGCCGGCGAGATCATCGTTCGCCAGCGTGGCACCCACTTCCACCCGGGTGCGAACGTCGGCCGTGGCGGCGACGACACCCTGTTCGCCCTGACCGCCGGTGCCGTGCAGTTCGGCAACCGTCGCGGCCGCAAGGTCGTCAACATCGTGGCCGTCGAGGCCTGAGTCTGTACAGACTCGCTGTGAAGGGTGGGCCGGGACTATCCGGGCCCACCCTTCGTGCTTTACCAGCAGGACCATTTTTCTCATCGCACAGGAGGCAGACACATGACCACCTTCGTGGACCGCGTCGAACTGCACGTCGCCGCGGGTAACGGGGGCCACGGCTGCGCCTCCGTGCACCGTGAGAAGTTCAAGCCGCTCGGCGGCCCCGACGGGGGCAACGGCGGCGAGGGCGGCTCGGTGACGCTGGTGGTGGACTCGCAGGTCACCACCCTGCTCGAGTACCACCACTCGCCCAAGCGCAAGGCCACCAACGGCAAGCCCGGCGCCGGCGGCCACCGCACCGGCGCCGAGGGCCAGGGCCTGGTCCTGCCCGTCCCGGACGGCACCGTCGTCCTCGACCGCAAGGGCAACGTGCTGGCGGACCTGGTCGGCCACGGCACCACCTTCGTCGCCGCCCAGGGCGGCCGCGGCGGCCTCGGCAACGCCGCGCTGGCCTCCGCCCGCCGCAAGGCCCCCGGCTTCGCACTGCTCGGCGAGCCCGGCGAGGCCCGCGACATCGTGATGGAGCTCAAGTCCGTCGCCGACGTCGCGCTGGTCGGCTACCCGAGCGCCGGCAAGTCCTCGCTGATCTCGGTGCTCTCCGCCGCGAAGCCGAAGATCGCCGACTACCCGTTCACCACCCTCGTCCCCAACCTCGGTGTGGTGACCGCCGGTTCGACCGTCTACACGATCGCCGACGTGCCCGGCCTGATCCCCGGCGCCAGCCAGGGCAAGGGCCTCGGCCTGGAGTTCCTGCGGCACGTCGAGCGCTGCGAGGTGCTCGTCCACGTCCTCGACTGCGCCACCCTGGAGCCGGGCCGCGACCCGCTCACCGACCTGGAGACCATCGAGGACGAACTCGCCCAGTACGGCGGCCTGGAGGACCGGCCGCGACTGGTCGCCCTCAACAAGATCGACGTCCCGGACGGCCAGGACATCGCCGACCTCACCCGCGCCTCGCTGGAGGAGCGCGGCTACCGGGTCTTCGAGGTCTCCGCGCTCGCCCACAAGGGCCTGCGCGAACTCTCCTACGCCCTCGCCGAGATCGTCTCCGCCGCCCGCGCGGCCAAGCCGGTCCAGGAGAACACCCGCATCGTCATCCGGCCGACCGCCGTGGACGACGCCGGCTTCACCATCGAGGAAGAGGACGGCGCGTACCGCATCCGCGGCGTCAAGCCCGAACGCTGGGTCCGCCAGACCGACTTCGCCAACGACGAGGCCGTCGGCTACCTCGCCGACCGGCTCGCCCGGCTCGGCGTCGAGCAGGAACTCTGGAAGGTCGGCGCCAAGGAGGGCGACACCGTCATCATCGGCCCCGACGAGAACGCCGTGGTCTTCGACTGGGAGCCCACCATGGCCTCCGGCGCCGAGATGCTCGGCCGCCGCGGCGAGGATCACCGCTTCGAGACCCAGCGACCCGCCGTCGACCGCCGCCGCGAGAAGCAGCGCGGGCGCGATGCCGCGGAGCAGGAGTTCCTGGACTTCTCGGCGCTCAGCTCCGGCCGCGAGGAGCTGGAGCAGTAGCAGGAGCGAAACCAGGGGCGCGGGGAACTGCGCGCAGCGGAAGGCAACCGCCGGCAAGATCGCGACGCAGGGCAATGACTTGCACGTGTTCGCGACCTTGCTGACGGTGCGTGGCCGCTCGCGCAGTTCCCCGCGCCCCTGTGTGTGCTCCCACTGCTTTCGCGCCCGGATTTCGTTACCCGCGTGCCGGATGGCTACATTGCGGGCGTACAGGACGTCGTGTCGGAAGGGTCGGACTGATGGTGGATCAGTTGCTCCGCGAGGAGGTCGTCTCGGCGCGGCGGATCGTGGTGAAGGTCGGTTCGTCGTCGTTGACCACCGCCGCCGGCGGGCTGGACGCGGACCGGGTGGACGCCCTGGTGGACGCGCTGGCGAAGTCGCGGACGGGTAAGGACGCGCCGGAGATCGTGCTGGTCTCGTCCGGGGCGATCGCCGCCGGCCTGGCGCCGCTCGGGCTGGAGAAGCGGCCCAAGGACCTCGCCCGGCAGCAGGCGGCGGCCAGTGTCGGGCAGGGCCTGCTGGTGGCCCGCTACACGGCGTCGTTCGCGCGGTACGGGGTGCGGGTCGGGCAGGTGCTGCTGACCGCCGAGGACGCCAGCCGGCGGGCGCACTACCGGAACGCGTACCGGACGCTGGAGCAGCTGTTGACGATGGGCGCGATGCCGATCGTCAACGAGAACGACACGGTGGCCACCGCCGAGATCAGGTTCGGCGACAACGACCGGCTGGCGGCGCTGGTGGCGCACCTGGTGCGGGCCGACCTGCTGGTGCTGCTGTCGGACGTGGACGGCCTGTACGACGGCGACCCGGCGAAGCCCGGCAGCAGCCGGCTCGACGTGGTGCGCGGCCCGGCGGACCTGGCGGGCGTGGAGGTCGGCAGCGCCGGCAAGGCGGGCGTCGGCACCGGCGGCATGGTGACCAAGGTGGAGGCGGCCCGGATCGCCACCGGTGCGGGCATCCCGGTGGTGCTGACGGCGGCCAGCCAGGCGGCCGACGCACTGGCGGGCCGGCGCACCGGCACGCTGTTCCTGCGGACCGGCAGCCGCTCCGCGGACCGGCTGCTGTGGCTGGAGCACGCGTCCACGCCGCGCGGCACGCTGACCCTGGACGACGGGGCGGTGGCGGCGGTGGTGCACGGTGGGAAGTCGCTTCTCCCGGCCGGAGTGACCGGGGTGGAGGGGGAGTTCGTCGCGGGTGATCCCGTCGACCTTCTTGGCGAAAACGGTCACATCGTCGCCCGCGGACTGGTCAACTTTGATGCGAGGGAGTTGCCCCGTCTGCTCGGTCGGTCCACGCGAGACCTGGCCCAGGAGCTCGGTGCCGCGTACGAACGCGAGGTCGTCCACCGTGACGACCTGGTGGTGCTGCGCGGCTGAGCGCTGGTGGCGGGGCCGGTACGGGGGGTGGGAGCAGCGGGCCGGGGGGCCCGCGCGACACGCTGAATGGGAGGCCGCCGGTGGTTCGCAGGCGGGAGGAAGCGCTGCCGGGACAGAAGTCCGAGCGGCGGCTCACCAGCATCGAGGGCGGCCGGGGCGTCGAGGAGCAGGAGGACGTGCAGGAGCCGGAGCAGGGCCGGCTGTGGCACGTGGTGCTGAGTGTGGCCGGGGCGGCGACGCCGCTGCCGGAGCTGCGGGCGGCGCTGGAGAAGCTGGCGCACGACCACTCCTTCTTCCTGACGGCCCGCTACGCCGCCGACCACGCCGAGGTCCGGTACTGGGAGGAGGCGCGGGACCTGCACGACGCGGCGGCGATCGCGCTGCGGCTGTGGGGCGAGCACAAGGCCAGTGCCAAGCTCCCGGCGTGGGAGATCGTCGGCCTGGAGGTGGTGGACCGCCCGACGTACCACAAGCGGGTCGCGGAGGGTTTCGGCGGCCCACTGCCGCAGCTGGGCGGGGTGTACCCGTACTGACCGGCCCGGGGGGCCGCGTCTCAGCGGGCGAAATGTACCCCGGGGCGGGGTGGGTGTCTCGCTAGGCTTGGTGCATGAGCGACCTCACCGCCACTGCCGACAGCCCCGTCCTCGCCGCCGCGCGCCGTGCCCGGGAGGCGGCCGCCGCCCTGGCGCCAGTGCCGCGTTCGGTGAAGGACGCCGCGCTGCTGGCGATCGCGGACGCGCTGGTCGCCCGGGCCGGGGAGATCACCGCCGCCAACGCGGAGGACGTCGCCCGGGCCCGCGAGGCGGGCACCGCCGAGTCGGTGATCGACCGGCTGACGCTCACCGAGGAGCGGATCGCCGCCATCGCGTCCGACGTGCGCAGTGTGGTCGGCCTGCCCGACCCGGTGGGCGAGGTGGTGCGGGGCTACACCCTGCCGAACGGCCTCGACGTGCGCCAGGTGCGGGTGCCGCTCGGTGTGGTCGGCATCATCTACGAGGCCCGGCCGAACGTCACGGTGGACGCCGCGGCGCTCTGCCTGAAGTCCGGCAACGCGGTGCTGCTGCGCGGCTCGGGTTCGGCGTACCGCTCCAACACGGCGCTGGTGGAGGTGCTGCGCGCGGCGGTCGCCGGGGCGGGCCTGCCGGCCGACGTGATCCAGCTGGTGCCGGGGGAGAGCCGCGAGTCGGTGCAGCAGCTGATGCGCGCCCGCGGCCTGGTGGACGTGCTGATCCCGCGCGGCGGCGCCTCGCTGATCCGCACCGTGGTGGAGGGCTCCACCGTCCCCGTGATCGAGACCGGCACCGGCAACTGCCACGTGTACGTGGACGCGCAGACCGACCTGGCGATGGCCGTCGGTGTGCTGCTGAACTCCAAGGCCCAGCGGGTCAGCGTCTGCAACGCCGCCGAGACCCTGCTGGTGCACCAGGACGTCGCGGACGCCTTCCTGCCGTTGGCGCTGGCCGCCCTCGCCGAGTCGGGCGTCACCGTGCACGGCGACGACGCGGTGCTGAAGGCCGCCGAGGGCACCGGCGTGACGGCCGTCCCGGCGACCGAGGAGGACTGGGGCACCGAGTACCTGTCGCTGGACCTGGCGGCCGCCGTGGTGCCCTCGCTGGAGGCCGCCGTGGAGCACATCCGCCGCTGGTCCTCCGGCCACACCGAGGCGATCGTCACCACCTCGCAGGCCGCCGCCCGCCGCTTCACCCAGCTCGTCGACTCCACCACGGTGGCCGTCAACGCCTCGACCCGGTTCACTGACGGGAGTGAGTTCGGCTTCGGCGCGGAGATCGGCATCTCCACCCAGAAGCTGCACGCCCGCGGCCCGATGGGCCTGCCGGAGCTGACCAGCACCAAGTACATCGTCACCGGCGACGGCCACGTGCGCGGCGAGGCCCGGCAGACCGTCGGCGGCTGAGCGCCGGAGCAGACCCGATCGGCCCGACCCACAGACAAAAGCCCCGACCGGTAATACATTGAGTCCGTGGCTGAGGATGTGGGGGGCTCGCCGTACTCCGACGGCGCCGACCACGGTGGTGCGGACGACGAGTTCGCCACCGTGGTCTTCGACGAGAGCTTCGTCCGCTCCGCCGCCGTGCACGAGCCGAGCGCCCGGGAGCGGCAACTCGCCGCCGCCGAGACCAGGTTCGAGCCGGATCAGGCCGGAGCGGCCCGGAGCTACGAGTTCACCTCCGGGAGCGAGGTGCTGCCGTTGGAGCTGCGCCCGCTGCCCGGCGGACTGGACGACGACCGCTTCTACCCCGACCCGTGGTCGGGCGGCGACCGCCAGCACCGGCGCACCCGCCGCTCGCGCCTGCGGGCCTTCGACCCGCTGCGCGGCGGCATGGTCGCCCAGCAGCGCTGGCACCGGCCGGTGGCCTGGGTGCTGGCCCTGGTGATGGGGGTCGGCGTGGTCGCGCTGGCCGTCGCCGCCGTGTACCGGGGCGTCGGCGGCAGTCCGGAGTCGCCGGCCCGGCCGTCCAGCGGGACCAGCAGCCCCGGCGCGACGCCTTCCGCGCGCCCGGTCGTGACGGTGGCCGTCCCGGCGGGCTGACCGGTCCGCAGGACTGCTGTCGATCACCCACCGTGGCAGTCTCGTTACCCTCTCACCTCTCGTCGCGGGCGGCGGGCGAGCCTACCCTGGTCACATGGGTGACCCGCGCGAGCCTCCCGAGGGCACGCCCGAGGGTGGTTCCAATGACGACGAGTTCCGGTCCGTCGTCTTCGACGAATCGTTCGTGAAGGCTGCCCGGATCCAGGAGCTCTCCGCGCAGGAGCGGCTGGCCGGTGCGTTCGGACGGGCCACCCGGAGACGCGGCTGGGGCTGGTTCGGGTCGCTGCCCCGGCAGGCCGTGATCCTCCTGCTGCTGGTGACGATGGCGTTCGCCGCGGCCGTCTACTTCGGCATCAGCTCGCCGCACGGCCAGGTCGTGCCGCCCAGCGGCACCCAGCTGACCGCCGCCGTCACCCCGCTCAGCCCGCCCGGCACGGTCGGCGCCGTCCCCGACCCGGCCCACCCGTTCGCGGCGCTGCCACCCGGCTACGCCGACGGCCAGGCCGGCCTCGGCATGCCGCCCGCCTCGCCCACCTCGCACTTCGCCGTGACCGACGTGCAGCGCGCCCTGGACTCCGTCCAGCACTACCTGGTGGTCTCCGAGCTGACCCCCGCCACGCTGACCGCCAACGAGACCGGCCAGGTCCGCGAGCTGCTCACGTCCGGTGAACTCGCCCAGTACGACGCGAGCGTCAACACGCCGCGCGACGACCAGCAGCACGCCGCCACCGGCTGGATGGTCCGCTTCGACCCCGGGCAGATCGCGCTGGCCACCGACACCGTGAAGGTCACCGGCGCCGTCCAGGTCGGCGAGGTCGACTCCGGCACGCTGGAGATCACCGCCGACCACACCCTGGTCTACGCGCTGCGCCCGGCCGGCACCACCAGCGACCCCTCGGTCACCCTGTACGCGGTGCGCCGGGAGGTGCGGATCGACGTCGACCGGGCCGACCTGGACGCCGGCCGCGTCCGGGTGGTCGACTCCACCGTCCAGGCCGGGCCCACCTCGTGCGGCACCGTGCAGAGCGACTACCTGCAGCCGACCCTGGCCACGGCGAGCGGCGTGCAGCCGAGCACCCCGCCCGCCGTGAACCCGACCGACCACAGCCGGCCGGCCTGGCAGACCTGCGGAGTGCTCGGGCCGATCACCCGCTGAAGCGCTCCCGGATCAGTCCTGCTGCTCGCCGCCGCTGCCGTTGCTCCCGTTGCTGCGGCCGGCACCCGTGAAGGTGTCGCGGAGCTTGCCGCCGACCGTGCCCACGCCGTTGCCGAGGTCGCGCAGCAGGCCCATCAGCGGGTCCTTGCTCTCCTTCACCGACTGCGAGTACGAGTCGGCGGCGGCCTTCCACTGCGCGCCGATCGAGGTGTCCGGGTCGTCGCCGCGGCGCGGGTACGCGCCCGCCAGGATCGAGCGGTACTCCTCGCTCTCCGCCCACTTCTTCAGCTGCGCCACCCGCACCACCGCGAACGGGTGGGTCTGCGGCAGCACCTGCAGCAGCTTCAGCACGCTGTCGCGGAGGTCGCCCGCCTTGTCGTACTCGGCGGCCTGCTCCAGGAACGCGTCCACGTTCATCTCGGCCATGTTCGCGCCGCCGGCCAGCTTCATCAGGCCGCGCATCGACGCCTGCAGGTCCTGGCCGGCCAGCAGACCGGCCCGGTCGCTGGACAGCTCCGCCTTGCGGAACCACTCCTTGAGCGCGGTGATCACCGCCGTGATCGCCAGGTTGCCCAGCGGCAGCCAGCCGATCCGGGCCGCCAGGTTGGTGAGGATCAGCAGCATCGTCTGGTACACCGCGTGCCCCGACATCGCGTGACCGACCTCGTGGCCGATCACCGCGCGCAGCTCCTCCTCGTCCATCAGGTCGATCAGCCCGGTGGTCACCACGATCACCGGGGTGTCCATGCCGATGCAGTACGCGTTGACCTTCGGGTCCTGGGTCACGTACAGGTCCGGGACCTTCTCCAGGTCCAGCACGTACGCGGCGTCCCGCACCATGTCGTACAGCTCCGGGAACTGCCGCTCCGACGTCTTGACCGCCGTGGCCAGGAACAGCAGCCGCACGCTGCGCTCGGACACCAGCCCGGCCAGCTTCTTCAGGATGTCGTCGAAACCGCTCAGCCTGCGCAGTGCCACCAGCCCCGAGCGGTCCGCCGGGTGCTCCCAGGCGCGGGTGGAGATCTCCGGGAACCGCTGGCGGCGGCGGCTCGGCGCGTTGCCCTTGGTCATGTCGGTCATTGAGTACCCTCCTGGATCGACGCCGGCACCGGCTCCCGTGGCCGGCCCCCGCTGCTTTCCTCTTAACGTCGCTGTGTCCGTACTCGTCCCCGGACGTCACGGTACGCCGTCGGCCCGCAGTGCCCCCGGGCGGGCGTACGGGGCGGGGTGCGGAGCGGGAGCGGCGATAAACGGGTCTACCCTGGCTGTGCCGTACCGAAAAGGAGCCCCGTGATGTCCCCTGCCGACCTGGTCCAGCTCGCCGGACCGATCTCCAGCGAGAACGGCCCCGGCCTGTTCCTGAGGATCATCGTGATCGCCTCCTTCGTCGGAGTCGGCCTGCTGGTGTGGGCGATCGCCCGGGCGAGCCGCGACGGCGACAAGCGCGAGGCTGCGCGCGAGCAGGCCCGCGCCGAGGCCGCCGAGCAGAACTGAACCCGGGGCCGAGCAGGCTCTCGTACCGGGGCCGGGCAGGGTCTCGTACCGAGGCCGGGCAGGGCTGAACCGGGGCCGGTACCGCCTCGGGCGGCGGGCCCGGCGGCCGGGCCGGGGCCCGGGGCGGCTCACGGACGGTCAGCCGCGGTGGGCCGCCGCGCGGTTGCGTGTCAGGCCCCCGTACGATGAGCCCGCGGGCCGCACGGTCCGTGACCGCCTGGTCCTCACACCGAGCCGAGAAGGTCCCGCCGATCATGACCTCTGCTGCCCTGCCCACCCTCGTCCACCTCGCCGAGGAGGGCGGTAACCACGACAGCCTCAACCCCTTCCTGACGGGCGGCGCGGCGCTGGCCATCCTGCTCCTGCTGCTGTTCGTCACCACCCGCTTCAACCGCGACCGCTGACCCGGCCGCGCCGCCGTCCGCGGCGACCGGACACGGAGCGCCCGGGGCCCGCGAGCGGGCGGAATCCCCGGGACATCCGGGTCGCGTAAGGTGTGGCGCCATGAGAGAGCAGGTCGACACCTCCGGGACGGACACGGCGCCGGGCACCCCCGCGCCGGGCAGTGCGCCGCGCGGGCGACGCCGGCTGGGCGTGATGGGCGGCACCTTCGACCCCATCCACCACGGGCACCTGGTCGCCGCGAGCGAGGTGGCCAGTGCCTTCCATCTGGACGAGGTCATCTTCGTCCCCACCGGCCAGCCCTGGCAGAAGTCCGACCGGGACGTCTCGCCGGCCGAGGACCGCTACCTGATGACGGTGATCGCCACCGCCGAGAACCCGCAGTTCTCGGTCAGCCGGATCGACATCGACCGCAACGGCCCCACCTACACCGTCGACACCCTCCGTGAGCTGCAGGCCCTGCACCCCGACGCCGAGCTCTTCTTCATCACCGGCGCCGACGCCCTCGCCCAGATCATCTCCTGGCGCTCCTCCGAGGAACTCTTCGACCTCGCCCACTTCATCGGCTGCACCAGGCCGGGCCATACTCTCTCCGACACCGGCCTGCCGGTCGGCGGCGTCTCGCTGGTCGAGGTGCCCGCCCTCGCCATCTCCTCCACCGACTGCCGGATGCGCGTCGCCAAGGGCGAACCCATCTGGTACCTGGTGCCGGACGGCGTGGTCCGTTACATCCACAAGCGGGCGCTGTACGCGTCGGCCCGGCCCTGATCCCCGGGAGGGAAGGCATGACCGGAACGTCCGACGACGAGCAGTGGTACGGCCGCCAGCCCCAACCGCCCTACCAGCAGCAGCCCGGGTACTACCCCCCGCAGGGGTACGAGCAGCAGCCGGTCGAACAACAGCCTTACCAGCAGCAGTCGTTCGAGCAGCACGGCTACGACCAGGGCGGGTACGACGCGTCCGGGTACGACGCGTCCGGGTACGGCCAGGCCGGGTACGACCAGAGCGGGTACGGCCAGGCCGGGCACGGGGGTGCCGGGTACGGGCAGCAGACCGGGCAGCCGGGGCAACAGGGGCAACAGGGGTACGGGCAATCGGGGTACGAGCAGCAGCAGTCGTACGGGCAGGCCGATCCGTACGGTGGGTACGACCAGCGGGGCGGGCAGCAGGCCGGGCAGCCCGGGGTGTACGCGCCGGACCCGTACGGCGGCGACCGCGGCGACCGGCCCGGGTACGGGCAGCAGGCCGGGTACGCGCAGCGCGGCGGCCATGAGGCCCAGGCGTTCGAACAGGGCGGCTACGGGCAGCAGTTCGGCGGCCGGGAGGGGGCCGGGCAGTCGCCTGCCGGGGACGTCTACGGGCAGCAGACCCATGACTCCTACTACGGGCAGCAGCCCGCGCAGGGGTTCTACCAGCAGCAGTCGCAGTCGCCCGGGCAGACGCCGGGCACGCAGACGTCAGGCACGCAGACATCGGGCGGGCAGACGCCGGGCGGGCAGGTGCTCGACGGCCGGGTGCCGACGCAGGCCGGTGCCGCCGGGCGGGCGGTGCCGCCGGTGAATCCGGTCGCGGCGCCGGCCGGAGCGGGGATGCCGCCCCGGGCGCGAGCGGCCGCGGCGCCGGTGCCGGAGACCGAGGCGGTGCCCGAGCCGTCCGAGATGGTCGGCGGGCGGGCGGCTGCCGCGGCGGCGGCCCGGGCCAAGGGCGCGGCCGACGACTCCTACACCACGGGCGAGTTCAACTTCGTCGACGAGGAGACGGAGGACTCCGAGGACGCCATCGACTGGCTGAAGTTCGCCGAGTCCCGCAGCGAGGTCCGGGCCGAGCGGCGTCGACGGCTGCGCAACCGGCTGATCGCGCTGCTGGTGGTGCTGGCAGTGCTGGCGGCCGGCGCGGTGGGCTACCTGTGGTGGTCCGGCAAGTTCGGCGACGACAACGACGCGAACAAGGCGGTCGGCGGTCGGTACGTCAACGTGGTGCACCTGATCGACCCGCAGGGCAAGATCACCACCGCGCTGCTGGTCGACGACCGGGACGGGCAGAAGGCGACCGTGCTGCTGCTCCCCGACACCCTCCAGCTCCCGAGCAACGGCGACATCACGACCGTCGGCCAGGCCCCGACCGCGATCGGCGCCTCCGCCACCCGCGACGGCCTGTCCTCCGTGCTCGGCGCCAAGGTGGCCGGCACCTGGCGGCTGGACACCCCCTACCTGCAACTGCTGGTCGCCCAGCTCGGCGGCGTCCGGGTGGACACCAACGCCGAGGTGCGCGAGAACAACAAGCCGGACGGCAAGGTGATCGCCGCGGTCGGCAAGGACGTTCTGCTGAGCGGCCGTGCCGCCGTCGACTACGCCACCCTGCAGGCCCCCGGCGAGACCCGGGACGCCCAACTCGCCCGCTTCGGTCAAGTGATGGCGGCCGTGATCAACACGATGCCGGTCACCATGGCGGACGCCACCGAGGACGTGCACCGGATGAACTCCGTCCCCGACCCGTCGCTGCCGGAGAGCGCGCTCGCCGGCGTCCTGGTCAACCTCTCCAAGCAGGCCAAGGCCGGCCACCTGTCCACCACCGTGCTCACCGCGAAGCCGGACGGCACCCTGGACGACGCCACCGCCGGCAAGCAGGTGAAGGACATCCTCGGCGGCGCCATCGGCAAGGCCAAGCGCACCGGCAACTCCACCCGCGTCACCGTGGTCGACGCTTCCGGCAGCGACACGGCAGCCGCAGCGAAGGTGGTCGTCACCAACGCGGGCATGGACCCGCTGCCGTCCACCGCGAAGGCTCCCGCGCAGGCGACCTCGGAGATCCGCTACACCGACGACGAGAAGAAGCCCGCGGCGCTCAGCCTGGCGACCAGCCTGGGCCTGCCGGACTCCGTGGTGAAGAAGGTCACCGATACGCAGAACGCGGACCTGGTGCTGATGCTCGGCAAGGACTACCAGCCGCCGCAGAAGTCCGTGCAGTAGCGCGGACGGCCGGACGGTCCGCCGCGCGGTCGGTCGGACGGTCAGCCGCGCGGTCGGTCGTGCGGCCGGCGGTGCGGTCGGGGCCCCGGGGTGGAAATCACTCCGGGGCCCCGGCGCGTTCGTGAGATCCTGGGAAGGTATCCCCGCAGCCGATCCGGAAGAGCATCGTGACCGTCACCGACCGAAGCCAGGAACTGATCACCGTCGCCGCGCAGGCGGCGGCCGACAAGCTGGCGCACGACATCATCGCCTTCGACGTCAGCGAGGTGCTGTCGATCACCGACGCCTTCCTGATCGCCTCCGCCGCCAACGACCGCCAGGTCCGGGCGATCGCCGAGGAGATCGAGGACCAGCTGCGCGAGAAGCTCGACGCCAAGCCGGTGCGCCGCGAGGGCGAGCGCGAGGGCCGCTGGATCCTGCTCGACTACCTGGACATCGTGGTGCACGTCCAGCACTCCGAGGAGCGCTCCTTCTACTCGCTCGACCGCCTGTGGAAGGACTGCCCCGAACTGCCGATCCCCGCGGACGCGCTGGCGACCCGCAACCGGCCCGAGAACGCCGTCACCGACGCCGCCGGCAATGCCGTCTCCGGAGGCGACCTCTGAGCCGGTCGGCGGGGCGGCCGCGCATCGTTCTCTGGCGGCACGGTCAGACGTCCTGGAACCTCGAATCGCGGTTCCAGGGCACCACTGACGTCGATCTCACCGAACAGGGGCTGTTCCAGGCGCAGCGAGCGGCCCGGCTGCTCGCTGGGCTCCGCCCCGACCTGCTGATCTCCTCCGACCTGACGCGGGCTCGGCGCACCGCCGCCGAGCTGGCCGCGCTCACGGATCTGGAGGTGCACCACCACGAGGGTCTCCGCGAGACCTTCGCGGGGGAGTGGCAGGGGCTCACCAACTCCGAGATCCGGGCGCGGTATCCGGAGCAGTACGAGGCCTGGGCCCGTGGTGAGCCGGTGCGGCGCGGTGGCGGTGAACTCGCCACCGAGGTGGCCGACCGGGCCGTTCCGGTGGTGCTGGACGCCGTCGGCAAGCTGCCCGAGGGCGGCACCCTGGTGGTGGTCAGTCACGGCGGCACCATCCGCACCATGATCGGCCGACTGCTGGGCATGGAGCCGCAGTTGTGGGAGCGCTTCGGCGGTCTCTCGAACTGCTGCTGGTCGGTGCTCGGCCAGGACGCGCGCGGCTGGCGGCTCCTCGAGCACAACGCGGGCACGCTTCCTCAGCCGGTCATCGGCGACGAGACCTGAGGCGTGACCGGGGGCGCGACTGGGGGCGCGACTGGGGGCCGCGCAACCCGGATTTCACAGTTCCGGCTCTGACCAGCTAGAGTCTTCCTCGTTCGCAGTGAGGAACGCAGACGGGAAACCGAAGGCGGGAGTCGCGGAACTGCGGGGCTATAGCTCAGTTGGTAGAGCGATTGCATGGCATGCAATAGGTCAGGAGTTCGATTCTCCTTAGCTCCACTCCGCACCGATGGTCCGTGAGTGGTCGTCAGTGTTGCGGGGCTATAGCTCAGTTGGTAGAGCGATTGCATGGCATGCAATAGGTCAGGAGTTCGATTCTCCTTAGCTCCACAGCAGTTCCGCGAGGCCGCTACCCGAGACGGGTAGCGGCCTTCGGCGTTCCCGGGGCCGCCTGTGGAGCGCCCGGAACGGATTAGGGCATGGACCGTCGACCGTGTACAGTTGTCGATGTCGCCAAGGGGAACCGCAAGGGAAACTGCAGGTGAAGGCAGTAACAGTATGGGGCTATAGCTCAGTTGGTAGAGCGATTGCATGGCATGCAATAGGTCAGGAGTTCGATTCTCCTTAGCTCCACAGTAATCCGAAGGCCGTCCCGCAAGGGGCGGCCTTCGGTCGTTCATCCGACTCCCCTGCCACGCGGGGCGCGGGGCCGCTACCGTCGTGCCATGGCCGATCTGGCGCGAAAACGGAACGACGAGCTCGCCCGGATACTCCACCAGCTGGGATGGAGCCCGGAGCGGCTGGCCCGCGAAGTGAATGCGGTGCTGCCGCCCGGCATGGCGATCAGCTCGACCGCGCCCTACAAGTGGCGCGACCGGGGCATGGTGCCGCGCTCGCCGCACGACCAGACCGTCTGCGAGGTCCTCGGCCGCTGCGTCGGCATCGCCGTCACCTACGAGCAGTTGTGGGGGCAGATGGGCTCCAACCGGGGCGCCAAGATGCTCTCGCCCCGGCTGCTGACGGATCCGTGGACCGCTGACACCGCGCAGACCGCGCTCCGCGAGGCCGGCGCGGACGGTGCCCCGGTCCGGCTCACCGACCTGTTCCGCGGCGACGAGTTGGAGCAGGCGGCCCGGCACTGGGCCTCGCCGCCACCGCCCGTCACCGGCGGCGAGGGCGCGCTCCGGATCGCCCCCGAGCAACTGGCCGACCTGCGGCTCTCCTACGACTCCAAGCAGCGCCTGGAGCGTGCCTACGGCGGTGGACTGATCCTCGACCTCGCCAAGGCCGAACTCGCCATGGTGGGGAAGCTGCTGGAGCTCGGCAGCTACGACGAGCCGCTCGGCCGGGAACTGTACGGAGCCGCCAGCAGGCTGGCCCGGCTGGTCGGTTGGGCGAACTACGACATGGGCAACGACGCTGCCGCGCAGCGCGCCTTCGTCGCGGCCCTGCGCGCCGCCCACGTCTCCGGCGACTCGCGGCTCGGCGTCGGCGTGGTCGGCTGCCTCGCCGTCCAGGCGACCTACAACTCCGGAGGGCGGGGCCTGGACCCGGTGGCGATGCTGTCCACCGCGCTGCGCGCCGCCGACGACGTGCTGACACCCCGTGAGCGGGCCCTGCAACTCGGCCGGATCGCCCGGGCGCACGGCCGCAAGGGCGAGCAGATCAGCGCCGAGGCGGTCGCCGAGCGGGCGTTCCGGGTGCTGGAGGGGCTGGACGGACACGACCAGGAACGCGCCGACCTGGAGGGCATGATCGGCGAGGGCTTCCTGCTGCTCGGCGAGCACGAGCAGGCCCGGGGCCTGCTGCAGCGCGCGATCGAGGCGCTCACCGCGGAACGCGCCCGGGTCAAGGCGCTGCTGATGGTGCGCCTCGCCGACTCCTACCGCCGCACGGGCGAACGCGCGGAGGCCGAGGACATCGCCGACCGGGCCCGCCGGCTCGCCGCCGGCATGCAGTCCGCCCGAGTGGCGCGAGCGCTGCGGGACTTCGACTCCGCGATGCGCGCGGAGGCGTAGTGACAGGTCGGACGGCCGGCTGGGCGGGGCGGGCAGTCGGTTGGGGGGAGCGGGTAGGGCGGGCAGCAGGTTGGAGGGAACGAGCAGTCGGTTGGAGGAAGCGGGCGGGGGAGTGATCCGAGAGCCGACTGTGGCTGTGGTCGTGGTCGACGGGGTGAGGGGAGATCCGGCCGCGGCCGTGGTCGGGGGATTGACGCGGTGACGCGAAAGGGTGTTGAAGGGGTGCGGTACCCTGAGCCCATGCGAACTGTGCGCCTGCTTCTTAGCCGGCCGCGCTGACCAGGACCGGCTTGGGTGCCGGAGTCGGCGTGGCGTCCCCTCCTGCGGAGGGGTTTTCTGCTTTCTACGGCCTGTTCGCTGACTGATGACGATGGAGCCTGAAGGACCATGAGCGAGACGACCCCCGCTTCCGGCGCGGCCGAAGCCGCCACCGAGCCTTTCCGCTACGGCGCCGCGCTGGCCGCCGAGATCGAGTCCCGCTGGCAGGACCTGTGGGAGAAGGAGGGGACGTTCAACGCCCCCAACCCGACCGGCCCGCTGGCTGACGGGTCGGCCGTCGCCGCGAAGCCCCACAGCTTCATCATGGACATGTTCCCGTACCCGTCGGGCACCGGTCTGCACGTGGGCCACCCGCTGGGCTACATCGCCACCGACGTGTACGCCCGCTACCAGCGGATGACCGGCCACAACGTCCTGCACACGCTGGGCTACGACGCCTTCGGCCTGCCCGCCGAGCAGTACGCCGTGCAGCACGGCGTGCACCCGCGGGTGTCCACCGAGGACAACATCGCCAACATGCGCCGCCAGCTGCGCCGGCTGGGCCTGGGCCACGACTCGCGCCGGTCGATCTCCACGATCGACCCCGAGTACTACCGCTGGACGCAGTGGATCTTCCTGCAGATCTTCAACGCCTGGTACGACGAGGCGGCCGGCAAGGCCCGCCCGATCTCCGAGCTGGTCGCCCAGTTCGAGGCCGGTGAGCGTGAGGTGCCGGGCGGCCGTGCCTGGGCCGAGCTGACCGGCGTCGAGCGCGACGAACTGCTGGGCGACTACCGGCTGGCGTACTCCAAGGAGGTGCCGGTCAACTGGTGCCCCGGCCTGGGCACCGTGCTGGCCAACGAGGAGGTCACCGCGGACGGCCGCTCCGAGCGCGGCAACTTCCCGGTGTTCAAGTCCAACCTGCGCCAGTGGATGATGCGCATCACCGCCTACGCGGACCGCCTGATCAGCGACCTGGACCTGCTGGACTGGCCCGAGGCGATCAAGCTGCAGCAGCGCAACTGGATCGGTCGATCCGAGGGCGCCCGGGTCGACTTCGGCGTCGGCGGCGACACCGTCACCGTCTTCACCACCCGCCCCGACACCCTGTTCGGCGCGACCTACATGGTGCTGGCCCCCGAGCACGCCCTGGTCGACACCGTCGTCCCGGCCGAGTGGCCGGCCGGCACCCGTGACGAGTGGACCGGCGGTGCCGCGACCCCGGCCGAGGCCGTCGCCGCATACCGCGCAGCCGCCGCCGCCAAGTCCGACGTGGAGCGCCAGGCCGACGCCAAGGTGAAGACCGGCGTGTTCACCGGCGCGTTCGCGACCAACCCGGTCAGCGGCGAGCAGATCCCGGTGTTCATCGCCGATTATGTGCTGATGGGCTACGGCACCGGCGCGATCATGGCCGTCCCCGCGCACGACAGCCGCGACTTCGCGTTCGCGCAGGCGTTCAACCTGCCGATGCGCTGTGTCGTCCGGCCCACCGACGGGCGCGGCGAGGACCCGCACACCTGGGACGACGCCTTCGACACCTACGACTCGGTGCTGATCAACTCCGAGCGTGACGGCGTCTCGCTGAACGGCCTGTCCGTGGTCGACGCCAAGGCCCGGATCACCGCCTGGCTGGCCGAGCAGGGCATCGGCGAAGGCACCGTCAACTTCCGTCTGCGCGACTGGCTGTTCAGCCGCCAGCGGTACTGGGGCGAGCCGTTCCCGATCGTCTACGACGAGAGCGGTGCGATGCACGCGCTGCCCGAGTCGATGCTGCCGGTCGAGGTCCCCGAGGTGGACGACTACTCGCCGCACACCTACGACCCCGACGACGCCACCTCCTCGCCGAAGACCCCGCTGTCCCGCAACGAGGACTGGGTCAACGTCGAACTGGACCTGGGCGACGGCCCGAAGACCTACCGCCGCGAGACCAACACCATGCCCAACTGGGCGGGTTCCTGCTGGTACGAGCTGCGCTACGTGGACCCGGTCAACTCGACCTCGGTCGTCGACCCCGCCAACGAGGCCTACTGGATGGGCCCGACCGCCGAGAAGCCGGCCGGCGGCGTCGACCTGTACGTCGGCGGCGCCGAGCACGCGGTGCTGCACCTGCTGTACGCCCGTTTCTGGCACAAGGTGCTGCACGACCTGGGCTACGTCTCCTCGGTCGAGCCGTTCCACAAGCTGTTCAACCAGGGCATGATCACCGCCGACGTCTTCCGCGACGACCGGGGCTTCCCGGTGCCGGCCGCGGAGGTCGAGGAGATCGACGACGAGTTCTTCTGGAACGGCGAGAAGGTCCGTCGCGAGGCGGGCAAGATGGGCAAGTCGCTGAAGAATGCGATCGCCCCGGACGAGTTCGCCGACGAGTACGGCGCGGACACGCTGCGCCTGTACGAGATGTCGATGGGCCCGCTGGACGTCTCCCGCCCGTGGGACGCCCGCGCGGTGGTCGGCTCCTACCGCTTCCTGCAGCGGCTGTGGCGCAACATCGTCTCGGAGATCACCGGCGAGCTGGTGGTGACGGACGAGGAGCCGGACGAGGCGACGCTGCGGGCGCTGCACAAGACGATCGACGGCATCCGTGGCGACATGGCCAACCTGCGGTTCAACACCGCGGTGGCCAAGGCCATCGAGCTGAACAACTTCCTGGTGAAGCGCGGTTCCACGCCGCGTTCGGTCGCCGAGCAGATCGTCCTGCTGATCGCCCCGCTGGCACCGCACATCGCCGAGGAGCTGTGGCGCCGCCTGGGCCACGAGCAGTCGCTGGCCTTCGCCGACTACCCGGTCGCCGACCCGGCGTACGTCGTCGACGAGACCGTGACCTGCGTCGTGCAGATCAAGGGCAAGGTCAAGGCCCGCCTGGAGGTCTCGCCGGCCATCTCGGACGCCGAGCTGGAGGCGCTGGCCCTGGCCGACCCCACCGTGGTCGCCGCCATCGGCGGTGCGGAGGTGCGCAAGGTCATCGCCCGCGCGCCGAAGCTGGTGAACATCGTCACTGGCTGACGTCGCCTCTGCTGAGCGATCGTCGGATCGGCAGGGCCGGTTGTCCCGAACACGGGGCGGCCGGCCCTTCGCCGTCTGTGGGCGCGGGAGAGTGCACTCCTGGGCTGCGGCGCAGGCGAGAGCGAGCGCGAACAGGAAGGACAGGGGCAGGACGCAAAGGGTCCGCAAGGTCGGCGCGGCTCGCGCGGTCCGTGTCGTTCGTGGGGCGTGGCAGGTCTGTCGGACTCGTCGGACAGGCCGGAGACGGTGGAAGAGCTCGAACAAGGTGGCTCCGTTCTTCGTAGGGGTGTGTCGATCGCGTGGCGTGTACTGGCGGTCTCCGGGTGATCGCTTGGGGGACATCCCTGAGCTGTCCCTGATCTCCGCTCTTCAGGCGGTTGAACGTCTGCTGCCCGCTGCCGGGCCGAGCTACGGTGGAGACCGGTGGACAGGCGGGCCGCATTCGGCGGACCGCCGCCGGTCACGGGCGGAGGTGGGCTCCCGATGGAAGCGCTCGGTGTCGTCGTAGCGCTGGTCGCGCTGCTCGGAGTGACGCTGCTGGTGATGGCGGTGGTCGGGACGGTCAAGGCGGCGAAGGCCGTGGCCGCCAAGGTCGAGCGGCACAGCTCCAACGCCCAGCGGGCGGTGGAGAACGCCACCCTCCGGGCGAAGACCATCACCAAGCCCGGCGACCAGGGCCGGATCGCCGGCCTCCGCCTGTCCCTGCGTACCGCGCTGGATTCGACCCGCCAGGTGCTGCAGGGCGGCCTCCCGCAGGACGGTCAGCTCGGTGACGCGCTCCAGCTCCTCGCCCGCCTCGACTCGCACGCAGCCGAACTCGACACCGAACTGCGCCTACTGGAACGCGAGCCGATGAACAGCCGCGTCGCCGCCAAGCTCCCCGAACTGCGCGAACGCACCGAGCGGATCACGCACTCCGCGGACTCCCTGCGCTGGGCTGCCCAGGACCGCATGCGCCGCTTCGCCGACGACGAGCTCGCCCGTCTCAGTCAGGAGTGTCGGGACGAGGCCGGAGCGCTGCGGCACTGGACTCCTGCCGAGCCCGCCGCCGACCGCGGCTCCGAATTCGCCGCCGGCCCTGCGTCTACCGCCGATGCCCGGAGCGCCGCCGCTTCCGCCGATGGCCCCGCCGACCGCCGGAAGGGAATCGGCACCGGACGCCAGAGCAGTGCCGAGGAGTTGCTCGGGCTGGCTGCCGAGCCGCTCTCCCGCCTCGCCGACCGCCTGCGCAAGCCGAACCCGGCCGGACCCAACCACCCGTAACCCCGCGTCACGAGTCGGTTGCGGTCCGTGGCGTGAAAGTTACCCGGCGTTGTGGAGGTCAAACCGCCACAGGACGGGCACTGTCATCCTGGCTCTGCGGAGGGTAACCTCCGCCTCATGCTCGGCCACCTCGCACTTGTCACGGATTCCACCGCGTATCTGCCCCAAGAAGCGGTGGACCGGCACCGCATCCAGGTGGTACCGCTCAGCGTCGCGGTCGGTGACGAAGTCTTCGCGGAAGGCGTCGAGATCTCCCCGAAGGATGTCGCCGAGGCCCTGCGCGCCAAGCACCGGGTGACCACCTCCCGGCCCAGCCCCGAGACGTTCACGGCCGCCTATCGGGCCGCCGCCGAGGCCGGTGCCAGGGGAATCGTCTCCGTCCACCTGTCCGCCGAACTGTCCGGCACAGCGGAGGCGGCCCAGCTGGCGGCCGCCACGGCACCGATCCCGGTCAGGGTGGTCGACAGCCGGCTGGTCGGCATGGCGCTGGGAAGCTGCGTACTGGCCGCCGCCGAGCTCGCCGATGCCCTCGATGCCGCTCGGGCCGCGGAGTCGGCCGGTGAGGTGGACGGTGACAGCACTGAAGCGGACCTGGATCGGGTGGTCTCCGCTGCCGAGCGGCGGGCCGAAGTCACCAACGGTTTCTTCTACGTCGACACCTTGGAACACCTGCGGCGCGGAGGCCGGATCGGAACCGCCCAGGCGCTGGTCGGCTCTGCGCTGGCCGTGAAGCCCCTGCTTCACCTCGCCGGTGGTCGGATCGAGCCGCTGGAGAAGGTGCGCACCGCTTCCCGCGCCATTGCCCGGCTCGAGGAGATCGCTGTCGAGCACGCCGGGGCACAGCCGGTGGACATCGCCGTCCACCACCTGGCCGCGGAGCAGCGGGCCGAGGCGCTGGCCGAGCGGCTGCGGGAGCGGGTGCCGGAAATCAACGAGCTCTACGTCAGTGAAGTCGGTGCTGTCATCGGTGCGCACGTCGGCCCCGGCCTGCTGGCGGTCGTCGTGGCACCGGTCGTCGCATCTCCGCGCTGAGCGACGCCAAACTCACTCGTCCGAGCGACGAGAGTAATCCACAGGCCCGGGTTATCCACAGGGGCAGGCCTATTCTCTGACCGGGCGTCAGGTCGGCCCTACTGTCCTCGCCATGAGGACCATCACCACACCCCAAGCCCGCCGTCGTCAGACCGTCGCCACTGCCAGAGCCCGCCTCGGCCTGCTTTTCCCGCCCGTCCTGCCCACCGATCTCAACCCGACCACCGATTCAACGACCGAGTCGGTGTCCCAGGCTCCGGTGCCTGCGAGGGCCGCAGAAGTGAGCAGTGGCGAGTCGTCGGCGTCTGCGGACCATGAGGCGATCAGCGCTGCTCCAGAGCCTGCGCTGGCAGCGGCACAGGCGACAGCCGCTCCCGATCCGCCGTACGCACTGTCGTCGCCGCGCATCCTGGCGATGTACGGGGTGGCCGCGCGCTCGGCCGGCACGGCTGCCCCGCGCTCCACCGACCGGGTCACCGGGCAGCCTGCGATTCGGCACGGTGCGGTCCCGGAGCGAGATCCGCCCGCGGTGTCCGACATCGACTCGTCGACGCCTGCCGATCCCGATTCCCTGCTGGACGACTGGGCCGACCTCCAGTCGTACTCAGACCCGCCCCGGCCCGACACCCCGTCAGCTCCGGAACCTACAGCCGTGTCCCACCAAACCGACCAGCCACGACTTCCCCTGCGGTTCCGTCTCCCCGCAGCCTTTGCCCTCGACCGCCGCGCCGTTCTCGGCCTCGCTGTCCTGCTCGTTCTCGCCATCGGCTACGCCGCGCAGCACTTCTGGTTGGGACGGCCACACCCTGTTGCCGTTCCCGCCATTTCCATCGCCGATTCCACCACCGACCTCGCCACCGAAGGAGCACCCACTCACCACTCAGCCCGGCCGTCCCTGGTCATCGACATCGCCGGCAAGGTCCAGCACCCCGGCCTACGAACCCTCCCCGCAGGTTCACGGGTCGCCGATGCCCTGACCGCCGCCGGCGGCCCGATCCCCGGGACGGACACCAGCCCCCTGAACCTCGCCCGTCCACTCACGGATGGAGAACAGATCCTCGTAGGTGTCGAAAACGTCATCGGCGGAGTACCTGCCGCTCCCGCCGGACCAGTCAGCCTCAACCACTCCAGCGCCGAACAACTCGACTCGCTACCGGGTGTCGGGCCCGCCCTGGCCCAGCGCATCCTCCAGTACCGCCTGACGCACGGCCCCTTCCAGTCCCTCGACCAACTCCGCCACGTCCCCGGTATCGGCCCCCGAAAGTACGAGGACCTCAAGCCACTGCTCACGCTGTGATCCCCGCCGCCCGTCTCCCGTCAGGAGGCTGTCCCATGCTCTAGCCCCCAACCTGAGCGGCTCCCCGCCCCCTACCCGCTGAGGAGGCTCAGTCGCTCGCGCGCTGCTCTGTCCGGGCCTGACCCGCCGCCACCCACTACTCGCCCACCAGCTGTCCGGCTGGCACGGCACGGCCGCGCCGTTGTGCCGCAAGCCGCCAAATCAACAAGTCGACCAACGAACACGCCGAGAGGAGATGCCCGATGCCGGCCCTGCCCTCCGCCGCCCCCGACCGAACCGACTACCGGCTTCTCGTCCCGGCCATCACCGCGTGGCTGGTCACTGCCGTCGTCCTCGACCTGGACGCCCGACACCGCCCGGCGCTGCTCCTGAGCGCTCTGGTGGGCGGCGCGACGGCCTTCGGCCTCCTCACCTCGAAGGGACCTCATCACTCGATCCACCGACTTGCAGCCGCCGTCCTGCTCACCGCAGCAGCGGCGGCGACCACGACCGTCCTCCACACCGCCGACCTGCACCGGGGCCCGCTGCCCGCCCTGGCGCATCCAACGCCGACACCTGCCCGGGGAGAGCCGGACTCCCCGGGCAGCCCGGAGCTGCTCCCGGACGCGAATGGGCAGCCCGCTCGGTCCGACTCCGGAGACGGGCCGACTTCACGGTCCCTCTCCGGAGACGGACGAACAGCCAAGCCGGAGGTAACCGTTGAAGCGACCATCACCGGCGACCCCAAGCTGCACGGATCGCACACCCGGGGCAGCGCCCTCTCTCAGCCGACCCTCACCGTCTCCGCCCTCGTCACTCGCGTCCGCCCAGCAGCCGGCGTCGAGCAGGCAGGCGCGGTCGCCACCGTGACCAGAACGCCCGTCACGCTACTGATCCGCACCCAGGACGCGGAGCAGTGGCAGCAATTGATCCCCTCCACCCAACTGGAAGTGCAGGCAGAGGTGTTGCCGGAGCAACCGGTCAACCCTTCTGCGGGGGCGGGCTCCGCCGTACGGCCCCGGACCGACTCGGCGGCACTGCTCGCCCCGCAAGGGCAGCCCAGGATCCTTGCGCAGCCCAGCCTCCCGCAACGCCTTGCCGCCCAGCTCCGCAGGGGGCTTCGCGATGCCTGCGACCACCTGTCGCCGGACGTTCGTGGCTTGCTCCCCGGACTGGTGGTGGGTGATGTGACGAGGCTTCCGGACGACCTGGCGGACGCCTTCCGGTCCACTGACCTCGGGCATCTGGTGGCGGTGAGCGGGGCCAACCTGGCGATCATCCTGGCGGTTCTGGTCGGAGGCACCCCGGCCGACCCGGACGTGCCGGGGCGCGGCGGGCTGGCCGGGCTGCTCGGCCTCTCCTTCCGGACGACGGCACTGCTCGGAACAGGACTGACGCTGGCCTTCGTCACCATCTGCCGACCAGACCCGAGCGTGCTCAGAGCGGCCGCCACCGGCCTGATCGGACTGCTGGCCCTCGCCACCGGCAGACCGAGACGGGGTTTGCCCACGCTGGGCGGCGCCGTGCTGATCCTGGTCCTGGTGGATCCCTACCTGGCCCGCTCCTACGGGTTCCTGCTCTCCGCGCTCGCCACGGCAGGGCTCCTGATCCTGGGCCCGAGATGGACCGCCGCGCTGCGTGCACGCCGCTGGCCGCACCACCTCGCATCGGCGGTCGGTGCCACCGCGGCGGCGCAGGCGTTCTGTTCTCCCGTCACTGTCCTGTTGGCACCGCGGATCAGCCTGGTCGGAATTCCGTGCAACCTGCTGGCTGAGATCGCAGTCGCACCCGCCACGCTGCTCGGCTTCGGCGCGCTCTCGGTGGCGCCCCTCTCGAAAGGAGCGGCGGAATTCCTGGCGGACCTTGCTGCTTTGCCCGTCGGATGGCTTGCGGTGGTGGCGCGCCGGGGCGCTGAGCTTCCCGGTGCCGAACTCGCCTGGCCTGGTGGCATGTTCGGCTCGGCGCTGCTGGTGGTGGTCATCGTCGCGCTGGCCTGGGCGCTGCCGCCACTGCTGGGCGAGCGGCGGCGGTCCGGACGTTGGCGCCCCAGGGTGTGGTCCGTGATTGCGGTCGCCGTCCTGTTGCCGATCGTCCTGCTGCGTCCACCCGTCGTCAGCCGGCTGGCGACCGGGTGGCCGGTCCGGGGCTGGCGGTTGGCGATGTGCGACATCGGCCAGGGCGACATGACTGTCCTGCCGGTCGAGCCCGGCAGCGCGGTGGTGGTGGATGCCGGACCCGACCCCAAGTCAGCCGATGCCTGCCTGCGGGAACTCGGGGTGACCAGAGTGCCGGTCCTGATCCTCACGCACTTCCACGCCGACCATGCGGAGGGCATTCCCGGGGTGCTGCGCGGCCGGGAGGTCGGCGCGATCGAGGTGACCGCCTCGAACGAGCCGGAAGGCGAACGGATCAGGGTGCTGCGCTGGGCAGCCGACGGCCGAGTCCCGGTGCTGCGGGCCGAGCGGGGCGAGCGCCGAACGGCGGGGGCCCAACTCGCCTGGCAAGTGGTGTGGCCCACGTCGCCGCCGGCACCGGACGCGACCGGTCCCAACAACTCCAGCATCGCGATCCTCGCCACCCTCGGCCCACCCGCCGCCCCGATCCGGGTAGCCCTGCTGGGCGATCTGGAACCTCCGGCTCAGGCAGCCCTGCTCACCCTGGGCCTGCCGCCGATGCCTCGACCCGACGAGCGGGCTCCACCCCCGCCTGCGGGCACGGAGCCGACAGCGGTGCACGGTACGGCTCGGACGCTCGACGGCTGGGCTGCGACAGTGAACGCCGCCGACTCGGTCGATCGCTACGGCGGGCCCGGCCCTCCCAGGTTGGGGCGAGTGGACGTCCTGAAGGTGGCGCACCACGGATCGGCGAACCAGGACTGGGCGTTGATGGCCGTGCTTCGCCCGAGGCTGGCCCTGATCTCCTGCGGTATCGGCAACCCGTATGGGCATCCGGCGCCCCAGACGGTGAGCGGGCTCAGGGCGCTGGGGGCGACGGTGGTTCGCACCGACCGGGTGGGGGACATCGCGGTACTGGGAGATGCGCCGTCCCTGGCCGTGGCATCCCATCTGCGCTCCGCCCACGGCTGACGCCCAGGCAGCCTGGGCAGCCCAGGCGTGCTGTTGGCGATGGCGGGAGGCCTGAACCGAGAGGCCGAACGGTGCAGACGGAGCGCCCGTCCGAGCGGGTGGGTGCGCCTCGCTCGGACGGGAACCAGGCCAAGCCCGGAGGGCCGGTGGTGGGGCAGGTCAGTCCTGCTCGCGCCACCCGTCCAGCTCGGCGACGAGCCGGTCGAGTTCGGACAGCAGCTGCGGCGTCCAGTCCTCGTCCTCGGGGGCCTCGACGACCACGATCCACTGGGCGTCCTCGGCGTCGTCCTCTCCGGCGAGGGAGTCCCGGACCACCTCCACCTCGCCCAGGTCGGGCCAGCGCGCACTCAACTCCTCGGCAATCTCATCCGCCGCGTCGCGGTCAGGAAGGACGAGCAATTGACGGTCATTGTTCTTGATCACGGCATCATTCTCCCCAGCCCGCCAGGCGGTGCGGCGGCGGCCCGCCCCATGTTCCGTCCCGTCGTGCCGGGCTGGCGGACGGTGCTGGCGGAGAGCTGCGGGGACGTGCCGGAGCAGGCCTGTCGGCACGGCGTGCGATCCTGGTAGGCGATGGCCAGGAAGAGTGCACCCGACGACCTGCTCGCCCCGCTGACCGTTGCGGTCGGCCAGGAGGAGCTGCTGCTGGACCGCGCGGTCGCCGAGGTGGTGGCGGCGGCGAGGGCGGCGGATCCGGAGACGGACGTTCGCGACCTCGCGCCGGGGGCGCTGCAGGCCGGGCAGTTGGCCGAGCTCACCACCCCCTCGCTCTTCGCGGAGCGGAAGGTGATCGTGGTTCGGGCCGCGCAGGACCTCGCGGCCGACGCGGTCAAGGAGGTCAAGGCGTACCTGGAGTCGCCGGTCGAAGAAGTGATCATGGTGCTGGTGCACGCGGGCGGCGCCAAGGGCAAGGGCCTGTTGGACGCGGCGAAGAAGGCGGGCGCGCGGGAGGTCCTGTGCGCCAAGCTCACCAAGGCGAGCGAGAAGCTGGCGTTCATCCGCAACGAGTTCCGCACCTTGGGCCGGGCTGCCAGCCCGGAGGCGTGCCAGGCGCTGCTCGACTCGCTGGGCAGCGACCTGCGCGAACTGTCGGCCGCCTGCAGCCAGTTGACAGCCGACATCGAGGGCCCGATCGACGAGACTGCGGTCGCGAAGTACTACAGCGGACGGGCCGAGGCGACCGGCTTCGAGGTGGCGGACCTCGCCGTCACCGGCCGGGCCGCCGAGGCGCTGGAGCGGCTGCGCTGGGCGCTGGCCGTTGGCCAGCCGCCCACGGGCATCACGTATGCGCTGGCCTCCGGAGTGCGCAGCATCGGCCGACTCGCCAGCGCCGGCCGCAATCTGCGTCCTGCGGACCTGGCCCGCGAACTGGGCATGCCGCCGTGGAAGGTGGACCGGGTCCGCCAGCAGATGCGCGGCTGGACGGGCGACGGCGTGGCTGCCGCCCTCACCGCTGTCGCCGAGGCCGACGCGGCCGTCAAGGGCGGCTCCGACGACCCCGCGTACGCCCTGGAGCGTGCCGTGGTCGCCGTGGCCCGCGCCTCCCGGGCCGGCTCGCGCCCCTACTGAGCCACCTCGACGGCGCTGCCGAAGCAGCTCCATCCGGGGGGATGCCGGGGAGGCCCCGTCAGGTCCCCGGATTCGTTCAGGCGGATCCGCCGAGGGTGCGCAGGAGTTCGCGGGTGTCGGACACCAGCGCGGTGCGGACCTGGTCGCGGTCGGGGGCGGTGCCCCTGCCGTCCTGGTAGGACGCGGACCAACTGGTGTAGCAGGTCATGCCGCCCTGACGGACGTACAGGACCTGGGTGAGGTAGTGCCGGCCCGGGCTGCTTCGGTCGGGGTCGTCGAGGTAGCCGACGTAGGCCGCGTCGCCGAGGCCGGGCGCCGTGCTGATCAGGTAGCGGCGTTGGGCCAGCCCGTCGCGCTGCGCGTCGAACTCGGGGCGCGGGTCCACCTCGTGGTGGAGCTGCACCTGTAGGTAGAGGGTGTAGAGGTCCTGGTCGCCGCCGACCTTCTTGCGGTACTGGCTGCAGTACATCTCGTCCAGTGCCCGGTGGCGCGTCGTGTAGTGGTAGGGGCTGCCCGACGGAGCGGGATACAGCTGGCTGAAGGTGGTCAGGCGGGCCGTGGTGCACAGGTCGTCGACCACCCGGTAGCCGGCCACGCTCGGGGAGCCCGCCGTCGAATCGCCGTTGATCAGTGAGGGGACCGTCAGGACGGTTGCCGCCCACACCACCGAAGCCGCCAGAGCGCCGCCGATGCCCCACCACAGCCCGTGCCCGGAACGGCTCCGGCGAGGGCCACCCGGGCCCGTTTCGTCGGGGCCGCCGCCGTCGACGGAAGGCCCGTCCGGGCCGATGGTGGTGACCGTGCCCGCCCTGACGCCGGTCGTCGAGGAGGTGCGGGTGCTGCGTGAGAAGCTGCTGGTGGAGCGGTGGCCCTGGAGCTGATGCGGCGGCGGAGTCGACATCGTTCCCCCGAGTAGTTGGTCACGCACGGGCAGTGTCAGGCACCCCGCACCCTACCTCGCCGCACCGTTCGCGCCGATGCCCTTTCCTGTCACGGTGGTTGAGCCCTCCAGCCGCCGGGGGCAGTCGTCGTCCGGGGCCGGAAACGCGAACTGCCCGCCCGGTGGAGACCGGGCGGGCAGTCGGAGGAAGTGCCCTGAGCGGAGACTTCCCGTGGTTCATCGGGTACCGCACCCGCGTGGCGAACGCAGGCCGCGTGCGGTACGGGTCGTGCAGCTCATCGGAAATCCGGGTAGAGGGCCGGATTCCCGGGAGCGGACGGTCGGCGGTCGCGGGTAGAGGGCCGCTGATTCACGCCGTCCGAGGTGGTGCCGGAGCACCGGGTCGTAACGGCCGGGCCGTACAGGAAGGACCAGGATCAGGCAGCGGTGTTGACGCGCTTGGTGATCGCCGACTTCTTGTTGGCGGCCTGGTTCTTGTGGATGATGCCCTTGCTGACGGCCTTGTCGAGAGCCTTGGAGGCGGCGCGAGCCAGCTCGGTGGCCTTCTCGTTCTCGCCGGCGGCAGCGGCCTCGCGGGCCTTGCGCAGAGCGGTCTTCAGCGAGGACTTGACGGCCTTGTTGCGCAGGCGCGCCTTCTCGTTGGTCTTGTTGCGCTTGATCTGGGACTTGATGTTCGCCACGAAAGAGCCTCAGTCTGTGTGAATCGGCAGTTCAACGGGTTGCACTACCTGCCGTCGGACCTGCTGAGAGGGCATGCCGAGGGCGGAGTGCAGCGGCCCACGCTACCAGGGCCGCCCCGCGCCGCCCAAACCGGACCGGCCCGGTCGCGGGCGGCCGGAGTCCGTCAGGCGGAGATCAACGGTTCGCCGTAGTGCTCGACCGTCGGGAACGGGTCGTAGTAGTGGTGCAGCAGCTCGCGCCAGCGCCCGTACTCGGGGGAGCGGCGGAAGCCCTCGGTGTGGTCCTCCAGGGTCTCCCACTCGACCTGCAGCAGGAAGCGCGAGGTGCTGCCCTCGTCCAGGCAGCGGCGCAGTCCGAGGGAGCGGAAGCCCCGTTGGGCGGCGATCAGCGGCCGGGCCTCGGCGAAGGCGGCGAGGAAGTCGTCCTCCTGGCCGGGGCGGACGTCGAGCAGGGCGCTTTCCAAGATCATGTGGGGATCCTGCCGCATGCCCGCCCGGGCGGAAAGACCGGTCGGGGCCTCGGGCATGGGAGGATGGGCGGAACCATATTGATCGGATCAGAAATCGGACCAAGGTGCCCGCGACCCCCAGCAACGTGCCAGAGCCCAGCCGTACTGACCCGGCGGTGATTCGCAACTTCTGCATCATCGCCCACATCGACCACGGCAAGTCGACGCTCGCCGACCGGATGCTGCAGATCACCGGCGTGGTGGACCCCCGGCAGATGCGCGCCCAGTACCTCGACCGGATGGACATCGAGCGCGAGCGCGGCATCACCATCAAGTCGCAGGCAGTCCGCCTTCCGTGGGCGCCGCGGACCGGTGAGAACGCGGGCAGGACGCACATCCTCAACATGATCGACACCCCCGGCCACGTGGACTTCACGTACGAGGTGTCCCGCTCTCTCGCAGCCTGCGAGGGAACCATCCTGGTGGTCGACGCGGCCCAGGGCATCGAGGCGCAGACCCTCGCCAACCTGTACCTGGCGCTGGAGAACGACCTCACCATCATCCCGGTGCTCAACAAGATCGACCTGCCGGCCGCCCAGCCCGAGAAGTACGCGGCGGAGATCGCGCACATCATCGGCTGCGACCCGGACGACGTGCTGAAGGTCTCAGCGAAGACCGGCCTCGGCGTCGAGGACCTGCTCGACCACGTGGTCGAGAAGATCCCGGCCCCGGTCGGCGTCAAGGACGCCCCGGCCCGCGCGATGATCTTCGACTCGGTGTACGACGCCTACCGCGGCGTGGTCACCTACGTGCGAGTGGTCGACGGCCAGCTCACCAAGCGTGAGCGGATCGCCATGATGTCCACCGGCGCGACCCACGAGCTGCTGGAGATCGGCGTCATCTCGCCGGAGCCGAAGGTCGCCGACGGCCTCGGCGTCGGCGAGGTGGGCTACATCATCACCGGTGTGAAGGACGTCCGGCAGTCCAAGGTCGGTGACACCATCACCTCCCAGCACAAGGGTGCCACCGAGCCGCTCGGCGGCTACAAGGACCCGCGCCCGATGGTGTTCTCCGGCCTGTACCCGCTGGACGGCTCGGACTACCCGCTGCTCCGCGACGCCCTCGACAAGCTGCGCCTGAACGACGCCGCACTGGCCTACGAGCCGGAGACCTCGGTCGCCCTCGGCTTCGGCTACCGCTGCGGCTTCCTCGGCCTGCTGCACCTGGAGATCATCCGGGAGCGCCTGGAGCGCGAGTTCAACCTCGACCTGATCTCCACCGCCCCGAACGTGATCTACCGGGTGATCATGGAGGACGGCACCGAGCACACCGTCACCAACCCGAGCGAGTTCCCCACCGGCAAGATCGCCGAGGTGTACGAGCCGGTCGTGCGCGGCACCATCCTGGCGCCCAACGAGTTCGTCGGCGCGATCATGGAGCTCTGCCAGTCCCGCCGAGGCAACCTGCAGGGCATGGACTACCTCTCCGAGGACCGGGTGGAGCTGCGCTACACCCTGCCGCTGGCCGAGATCGTCTTCGACTTCTTCGACCAGCTGAAGTCCAAGACCCGCGGCTACGCCTCGCTGGACTACGAGCCCATCGGCGAGCAGTCCGCCAACCTGGTCAAGGTCGACATCCTGCTGCACGGCGACGCGGTGGACGCGTTCTCCGCGATCGTGCACAAGGACAAGGCCTACAACTACGGCGTGATGATGGCCGGCAAGCTGCAGAAGCTGATCCCGCGCCAGCAGTTCGAGGTGCCGATCCAGGCCGCGATCGGTTCCCGGGTGATCGCCCGTGAGACGGTCCGCGCGATCCGCAAGGACGTTCTCGCCAAGTGCTACGGCGGTGACATCTCGCGTAAGCGCAAGCTGCTGGAGAAGCAGAAGGAAGGCAAGAAGCGGATGAAGATGGTCGGCCGGGTGGAGGTCCCGCAGGAGGCCTTCATCGCCGCGCTGTCGACGGACGCGGAGCCGCCGAAGGAGAAGAAGTAGCTCCTACGGTCGGCCACACGGGCCGGGGTCCCCGCACGGGGGCCCCGGCCCGTCGCCGTTTCCGATGCCGACTCGGCGCCGCCGGCCAGCCTGATGCCATCGACGTCGATGCCGTCGGGGTGAGTCGCCGATCAGGACGGACGGTCAGCGCAGGGACAGCGGCAGGACGTTGACGATGACCGACTTGACCAGCCGCCCGGCCGCCCCGGTCACCACCCGGGGCTTCATCGAGTCGTCGCCGTGGATCAGCTGAACCAGCGCCTCGCCGCGGCCCAGGCTCAGGCACTGGGTGAGGTAGCGGAACGCGAACGGCTTGTCGGTGCGTCCGGTGAGCAGCTTGCCCAGGTAGCGGCCCTGCGGCTGGGCGGTGGCGCAGGCCATCCGCAGGTGTCCGACGCCGGGCAGATCGACGGAGGCGGCGTCCCCGGCCACGTACACGTCGGGGTGCGACACCGAACGCAGGCGGTCGTCCACCACGGCCTGGCCGCGGTCGGTGACGGCCAGGCCGGATTCGGCGGCCAGCGGGTGCGGCTCCAGCGAGCCGGCCCACACCACCACATCGGCCGGGACCGGGCCGGCCGCGGTCTCCAGTCCGGCGGCGGTGACGGCGGTGACCTGGTGCGCTTCGTCCACCCGGACGCCGAGCCGGCCGAGCACCGACAGGACGTGCGCCCGGCCGCGCTGCGACAGCCAGCCGCCGACCGGGCCGGACGCCACCAGCCGGACCTGCCAGTCGGGGTGCGCCTCGGCGAGTTCGGTGGCCAGTTCGATGCCGGTCGCGCCGCCGCCGACCACCGCGATCGTTCCGGGCGTCGGCGCGCCGGTGATCCGGCGGTGCAGTTCCTCGGCGTTCTCCGCCGAGTACGCGTGCTCGGCGGCGCCGGGCACGTCGCTCCAGGCGACCCGGCTGCCGAGCGCGTAGACCAGGGTGTCGTAGGCGATCCGCTTGCCGTCCTCGGTGACCACCTTCCGCCCGGCCAGGTCGAGTTCGACGACCCGAGTGGCCAGGTGGGTGACCTTGCGGCCGCGCAGCACGTGGGAGACCTCGGGCCGGGAGATCCGGCGGCCGACGGCGATCTCGTGCTGGCGCACCCGGTGCGCGAAGCGCTGCTCCGGGGCGATCAGGGTGACCTGGTTCGGCCCGCGGCCGATCCCTGCGGCGGCGGACAGTCCCGCGTAGCCCGCGCCGATCACCACGATGTGCTTGCCGGTCATCTCGTCCTCCTTCACGGACCCCGCCGGGTGGCGGATACGGAAGGGGGACGGAGCGGCCCGCAGGAGTGTGACCGTGAGCTGCGTCACGCCTCCGAGAGGTGGGCGAGCTTCTCCGGGTTGACCATCACGTACGCGGAGGTGATCCGGCCGTCCGCGACGGTGAACGCCAGTACGCCGCCGACCACGCCCGGTTCGGCGTACCAGACCGCGCCCAGCTCGCCGTTGACCAGCATCGGCACCAGCGGGCGCTGGGCATCCAGCGAGCGCTCGGACAGCTTGCGCACCAGCCGGCCGACGTGGATCGCGCCGAACAGCGGGCGGCGGCCCGCGCTGACGATGCCGCCACCGTCGGCGTGCCAGACCACCTCGGGGTCGAGCACCTCCATCAGCGTCATCAGATCGCCGCCGGTCGCCGCGGCGATGAACGCCGTCACGACCTGGCGGTGCTCGGCCGGGTCGACGGTGCTGCGCCGGCCGCCGTCCCGTACCCGGCGGCGGGCGCGCGAGGCGAGCTGGCGGGTGGCCTCGGGCGAGCGGTCCAACGCCGAGGCGATCTCCTCGAAGCCCACCGCGAACACGTCGTGCAGCACGAACGCCGCGCGCTCCGCCGGGCTCAGCTGCTCCATCACCGCCAGCATCGCCACCGACACCGCCTCGCCGACCTCGGCCAGCTCGGCGGGGGAGTCCTCGGCGCTCAGCAGCGGCTCCGGCAGCCACTCGCCGAAGTACGCCTCCCGGCGGGCCCGGGCCGAACCCAACTGGTCGTAGCAGAGCCTGGTCACCACCGTGGTCAGGTAGGCGCGCGGCTCGGCGATGTCCGAGCGGTCGGCCGACTGCCAGCGCAGCCAGGCCTCCTGCAGCACGTCCTCGGCGTCGGCGACCGAGCCCAGCAGGCGGTAGGCCACCGCGGCCAGGTAGCGGCGCTCGGCCTGGAAGGCGTCCGCGGGGGCGGACGGCGCGGAGTCGACCGCGGTCGGATCGGGCATTCGCCAACGGTAGCGCGCCGAACCGCCGGAGCAGCACGGGGCGCTGGTCCGGCGTCAGGGTCCCGGCAGTCGCGCGACCGTCGACGGCCGCGCGGCTGCCGGGGCCGTCAGAAGCGGGACGGCGCCGGACGCGAGGTGCTCTCCACGCTGTGCAGCAGATCCCGGAGCAGCGTGTTCAGCTCGGACAGCCGCTGCTCGCCCAGCCGGTCGATGATCAGCTGCTGGACGGCGGTGCCCGCCGCCACCGCCCGGTCGACCGTCTCCCGGCCGAGGTCGGTGAGGGTGATCCGCAGGCCGCGCCGGTCGTTCGGGTCGGGGGAGCGGGTGACCAGGCCGGCCCGCTCCAGCTTGTCCAGCCGGCCGGTCATCCCGCCGGTGGTGAGCATCAGGGTGGCGGTCAGCTCGCGCGGCGACAGCGAGAACGGCTCCCCGGAGCGGCGCAGCGTGGCCAGCACGTCGAACTCGCCGTTGCCGATGCCGAACGGCGCGTACGCCTGCTCCATCAGGTCGCCGACCGCGCGGGAGACCCGGTGCACCCGGCCGAACGCGGCCATGGCCTGCGTTCGGTCGGCGAGGTCGGGGCGCTCGTGCCGCCACTGGTCGGCGATCGCGTCCACGGGGTCGTGCGCAGTGCTGCGAAGGTCCACTCGGTCCATTCAGCCAGTCTGGCACAGGGCTGCTCGGGAGTGAGTGGGTGAGCGTCGAGATTTCTTTCGTTAATTGACTCGACAGCAAGTAGCTTGTCGCTAAGCTATCTCCCATGCGAACCGTAGCTCTCACCGCGCTCGCCCCGCTCGCGTGGGGCTCCACCTATGCCGTGACGACCGAACTGCTCCCCGCAGACCGGCCGTTGCTCACTGCGACTCTGCGCGCCCTGCCCGCCGGCCTGGTGCTGCTGGCCGTCACCCGCCGACTGCCCAGCGGCTCCTGGTGGTGGCGCTCGGCGGTGCTGGGCACGCTCAACATCGGCGTCTTCTTCGCCCTGCTCTTCGTCGCCGCCTACCGCCTGCCCGGCGGAGTGGCCGCCGTCCTCGGCGCGATACAGCCGCTGCTGGCCGCCGGGCTGGCCGTGCCGCTGCTGGGGGAGCGGTTCGGGCGGCGGGCCCTGCTGGCCGGCACCGTCGGCGTGTTCGGCGTGGCCCTGGTGGTGCTGCGCGCCACCGCCCGGCTGGACGCCATCGGCGTGCTGGCCGGCCTCGCCGGAGCCGGGGCGATGGCCGCCGGCACGGTGCTCACCAAGCGCTGGGGCCGCCCGGAGGGTGTCGGCCCGCTCGCTCTGACGGGCTGGCAGCTCACCGCCGGTGGTCTGCTGCTGCTCCCGGTCGCCGCTCTGGTCGAGGGCGCCCCGCCGGCGCTCGGCGGCACCAACCTGCTCGGGTATGGCTACCTCGCGGTGGCCAACACCGCGCTGGCGTACTGGGTCTGGTTCCGTGGCATCGGTCGCCTGCCCGCCACGTCGGTCGCCTTCCTGGGCCTGCTCAGCCCGGTGTCGGCGGCAGTGATCGGCTGGGCCGCCCTCGGCCAGTCCCTCAACGCGGTGCAGCTGCTGGGCATGGCCCTCGCCCTGGGCTCCACCCTGCTCGGCCAGCGGTCAGCGGGCCGAGCCGCCACCACCGTGGTCGCCACCTCGGGCAGCGCTTCCACCGGCCCGACCGCCACCACCTCGACGGCATCCGCCCCGGCTGCCCCAGCTGCGACAACCCTGGCCGCTCCCACTGTCACCGCCACCGCCGTCCCCGCCGCCCCCGTCCGGGCTCGCGCCCTCGCCGCGATACGCGAGGGGGAGGCCCGCGGTGCGGACCTCCCCCAGGGCGGCGGACCGGTCGAGCCGATCGGCCGGGTAGCGCGCTGACGCTGCGTCAGTCGACCTCGGCCACCGCCTGAGCGAACTGCGCCTGGTACAGCCGGGCGTAGGCGCCGTCGGCAGCGATCAGCTCGTCATGGTTGCCCTGCTCCACGATCGAACCGTTCTCCATCACCAGGATCACGTCGGCATCCCGGATGGTGGAGAGACGGTGGGCGATCACGAAGGAGGTGCGGCCGGTGCGCAGCTCCGCCATCGCCCGCTGGATCAGCACCTCGGTGCGGGTGTCGACGGAGCTGGTCGCCTCGTCCAGCACCAGGATCGAGGGCTGGGCGAGGAAGGCCCGGGCGATGGTGATCAGCTGCTTCTCGCCCGCGCTGACGCCGGTGCCCTCGTCGTCCAGGACGGTGTCGTAGCCGTCGGGGAGGGTGCGCACGAAACGGTCCACGTGCGCGGCCTTCGCCGCCGCGATCACCTGCTCTCGGGTGGCGGATTCGGCGCCGTAGGCGATGTTCTCGGCGATGGTGCCGCCGAACAGCCAGGTGTCCTGGAGCACCATGCCGATGCCGGAGCGCAGCTCCTCGCGGGACATCGCAGCGATGTCCACGCTGTCGAGGGTGATCCGGCCGCTGCTCACCTCGTAGAAACGCATCAGGAGGTTGACCATGGTGGTCTTGCCGGCGCCGGTCGGTCCGACGATGGCCACGGTGTGGCCGGGTTCGACCTTCAGCGACAGGTCCTCGATGAGCGGCTTCTCCGGGTCGTAGCGGAAGGCGACGTCCTCGAAGGCGACGCGGCCGTGCACCTCGGCGGGGCGCTGCGGGTGCTGCGGCTCGGGGGACTGCTCGTCGGCGTCGAGCAGTTCGAAGACCCGCTCGGCCGAGGCGACACCGGACTGCACCAGGTTGGCCATCGAGGCGACCTGGCTGAGCGGCTGGCTGAACTGACGGGAGTACTGGATGAACGCCTGGACGTCGCCGATGGACAGCGCGCCGCTCGCCACCCGCAGGCCGCCGACCACCGCGACCAGCACGTAGTTGATGTTGCCGACCAGCATCATCGCGGGCTGGATGATGCCCGAGATGAACTGCGCACGGAAGGAGGCTTCGTAGAGTGCCTGGTTCTCCTGCTGGAAGAGCTCCCTGGCCTCCTTCTGGCGGCCGAAGACCTTCACCAGGCTGTGCCCGGTGAACATCTCCTCGATGTGGGCGTTCAGCTTGCCGGTGGAGCCCCACTGCTTGATGAACTGAGGCTGGGCCCGCTTGCCGACCTTGGCGGCGACCACCACCGAGACCGGGACGGAGATCAGCGCTATCAGGGCCAGCAGCGGGGAGATCCAGAACATCATCGCCAGCACGCCGACGATGGTCAGCAGGGAGTTGATGACCTGGCCCATGGTCTGCTGCATCGATTGGTTGATGTTGTCGATGTCGTTGGTGACCCGGCTCAGCACCTCGCCGCGCGGCTGGCGGTCGAAGTAGCTGAGCGGCAGCCGGGCCAGCTTCGCCTCGACCTCCTCGCGGAGTCGGAACACCGCGCGGTTGATCGCCAACGCGGACAGCCGGCCCTGGACCACACCGAACACCACGGCGGCCAGGTAGATGCCCAGAACCCAGAGAAGGATGGTGCCGATGGCGCCGAAGTCCATGCCCTGGCCGGGGGTGAAGTCGATCGAGGCGAGCAGGTCGGCGATGCTGCCCTCGCCCCTGGCGCGCAGGCCGTCGAGCACGGCCTGCTTGCTCGGGGCTCCGGCGAAGCGCGGCCCGGTGGCTCCGGCGACGATCAGGTCGGTCGCCTTGCCGAGCACCCGGGGGCCGACCACCGCGCAGCCGACGGAGAGCACGCCGAATCCGAGCACGGTGAACAGCAGCTTGCGCTCCGGCTTGAGCAGGCCGAGCAGGCGCTTCGCGGAGCCGCCGAGGTCCTTGGCCTTCTCGGTGCCCTGGGCTCCCATGAACCGCGCGGGTCCGGGCCCACCGCGGCGGGCGGCCGCCTCCTGCGAGGTCGAGGCAGCGTCCTGCTCCTTGCCACTCTCCCCGGCGGCGGTCTTGCCGAGGTCGGGCTTGCCGGCCTTCGACCCGGTCGTTCCGGCCTTGGCCAGGTCGGGAGCGGTCACTCCGGTCGCGGTGGATCCGCCCGTGGCAGACGGGGCCATGCCGGGCCCGGTCGCAGCGGCTCCGGTCGCGGCGGGCACGGTGACGTCGGGCACGGTGACGTCGGGGTCGGTCACGTCGGGGCTGTCGGGGGTGGTCACGCCGCCGCCTCCTGCTCGGTGAGCTGGGAGAACACGATCTCCCGGTACGTCGGGTTGTCGGCCATCAGCTCCTGGTGGGTACCGGTGCCGACGACGGCGCCCTCGTCGAGGACGATGATCCGGTCGGCGTCGCGGATGGTGGAGACGCGCTGGGCGACGATCACCACGGTGGCGTCCCCGGTCTCGCCCGCGAGCGCGGCGCGCAATCGGGCGTCGGTTGCGTAGTCGAGGGCCGAGAAGGAGTCGTCGAACAGGTAGATCTCGGGCTGGCGGACCAGGGCCCGGGCGATCGCCAGGCGCTGGCGCTGGCCGCCGGAGACGTTGGTGCCGCCCTGCGCGATCGGGGCGTCCAGGCCCTCGGGGAACTTCTCGACGAAGTCCTTGGCCTGGGCGATCTCCAGGGCGTGCCAGAGTTCCTCGTCGGTGGCCTCGGGCTTGCCGTAGCGCAGGTTGGAGGCGACGGTGCCGGAGAACAGGTAGGGCTTCTGCGGGACGAGGCCGATGACCTCGGAGAGCTTCTGCGGGTCGAGTTCCCGGACGTTCACGCCGTTGACCAGCACCTCGCCGCCGGTGGCGTCGAAGAGCCGGGGGACGAGGCCGAGCAGGGTGGTCTTGCCGGAGCCGGTGGAGCCGATGACGGCGGTGGTCTCGCCGGGCCGGGCGGTCAGGTCGATGCCGCGCAGCACGGGCACCTCGGCGCCGGGGTAGCGGAAGTCGACGTCGCGCAGCTCCAGCGTTCCGTGGGTGCGCAGTTCGGTGACGGGGGAGAGCGGCGGGACGACGCTGGAGGAGGTGTTCAGGACCTCCTGGATGCGCTCGGCGCAGACTTCTGCGCGCGGCACCATCATGAACATGAAGGTGGCCATCATGACGCTCATCAGAATCTGCATCAGATAGGAGAGGAAAGCGGTGAGCGCACCGATCTGCATGCCGCCGCTGTCGATGCGGTGCGCGCCGAACCAGAACACGGCGACGCTGGAGATGTTCACCACGCCCATGACAATCGGGAACATCAGCGACATCAGTCGGCCGACGCGCAGCGAGTAGTCGGCGAGTTCGCCGTTGGCGCCGGTGAAGCGCTGCTTCTCGTGGTCGTCCTTGACGAAGGCGCGGATGACCCGGATGCCGGTGATCTGCTCGCGCATGATCCGGTTGACCGAGTCGATGCGGGTCTGCATGCCGCGGAACTGCGGCCGCATCTTGCCGACCAGCACGGTGACGACGGCGCCCAGCGCGGGCACCACGGCCAGCAGTAGGCCGGACAGCGGCACGTCCTGGTTCAGCGCCATCACGATGCCCCCGACGCACATGATCGGTGCGGCGACCATCAGCGTGAAGGTCATCATCGCCAGCATCTGGACCTGCTGGACGTCGTTGGTGGTGCGGGTGATCAGCGAGGGCGCGCCGAACTGGTTGAGCTCGCGGGCGGAGAACTCCTGCACCCGGGAGAACACCCCGGCGCGCAGGTCGCGTCCGACGGCCATGGCGGTGCGGGCGCCGTAGTAGACCGCGCCGATCGAGCAGACGGCCTGGGCGAGCGAGACGCCGACCATCACGCCGCCGACCCGCAGGATGTAGCCGGTGTCGCCCTTGAGGACGCCGCTGTCGATGATGTCGGCGTTCAGTGTCGGCAGGTACAGCATGCCGATGGTGGAGATCAGCTGGAGGAGCACCAGCACTGTGACGTCGCGGGAGTAGGGGCCGAGGTGGGCCCGTAGAAGTCTGAAAAGCACCGTGCCACTCTCGTCTTCGAGGGGGACGCACGCATCCCAAATTCGGGTACCTGTGAAAAAGCTTCACCCGTGGACCGGGCCTGTACTTCGGGTGTCCACTCTGCCTGCACTGCCGCCCCGTGAGTGTGCCAGCTCACGTAACCCCCTTACGGAACGGCTTTTCACCCCCTAGGCTGCTGATTGCCCTCTTGTTACTCACCGGTTAAGTCGGTTGCCGGCCGCCCCCACGGCCGTCGCTCACCCACTCTCGGTCCACCCGCCCCCGGAGGTCCTCGTTGAGTTCCGCGCAGTCCATGATCGAGCGGCGTCCGCCCTCTGTGGCGCATCTTCTGCTCAGCAGGGTAAAGGCCACCCCGAACGGTGAGGCCTACCGGTACCCGGTCCCGGTGGACGAGCAGGCTGCGGACAGCGCGCCGGGCGCGGAGCAGTGGCGGTCGCTGACCTGGGCCCAGGCCGGCGAGCGGATCCGCGCGGTCGCGGCGGGCCTGATGGCGCTGGGCATCCGGGCCGAGGACCGGGTCGCGATCGCGTCCGCCACCCGGATCGAGTGGATCATCGCCGACCTGGGCAACATGTGCGCCGGCGCGGCCACCACCACGGTCTACCCGAGCACCAACGCCGACGAGACGGCGTTCATCCTGGCCAACTCCGGCAGCCGCGCGCTGTTCGCCGAGAACGCGGGCCAGCTGCGCAAGGCCGTCGAGCAGAAGGCCGAGCTGCCCGCGCTGGAGTACGTGATCCTGTTCGACGCGGCGGGCGAGGACGCGCCGTCGGCCGACGGCCTGACCGTGCTGACGCTGGCCGAGCTGGAGCAGCGCGGCGCCGCGTACCTGGGCGAGAACCCGGACGCCGTCGACAAGGCGATCGACTCGCTCGACAAGGAGCAGCTGGCCACCCTGATCTACACCTCCGGCACCACCGGCCGCCCCAAGGGCGTGCGCCTGGTGCACGACTGCTGGTCGTACGAGGGCGTCGCGCAGGAGGCGAGCGGGCTGCTGCGCTCCGACGACGTGCACTTCATGTGGCTGCCGCTGTCGCACGTGTTCGGCAAGACGCTGATCTCCGGCCAGATCGCCACCGGCCACGTGATGGCGGTGGACGGCCGGGTGGACCGGATCATCCACAACCTGCCGGTGATCCGCCCGACCCTGATGGCGTCCGCGCCGCGGATCTTCGAGAAGGTCTACAACGGCATCGCCGGCAAGGCCCGGGCCGAGGGCGGCGTCAAGTACAAGATCTTCATGTGGGCGGCGCAGGTGGCCCGCGACTACGCGCAGACCATCCAGGCCAACATGGTCGCGCACGGCCACGAGAGCGCCCCGCTGGGCCTGCGGCTGAAGCACGCGCTGGCCGACAAGCTGGTGTACACCAAGATCCGGGCGGCGTTCGGCGGCCGGCTGCGCGGCGCGGTGTCCGGCAGCGCGGCGCTCGCCCCGGAGATCGGCTACTTCTTCAAGGGCGCGGGCGTCCCGGTGCTGGAGGGCTACGGCCTGACCGAGACCTCGGCCGGTTCCACCGTGAACCGGGCGGAGGACTTCCGGGTCGGCACCGTCGGCATCCCGCTGCCCGGCACCGAGGTGCGGATCGCCGAGGACGGCGAGATCCTGCTGCGCGGCCCGGGCGTCATGCGCGGCTACCACGAGCTGCCCGAGCAGACCGCGGAGGTGCTGGAGCCGGACGGCTGGTTCCACACCGGAGACGTCGGCGAGCTCGGCGCGGGCGGCTACCTGCGGATCACCGACCGCAAGAAGGACATGTTCAAGACCTCCGGCGGCAAGTACGTCGCGCCGAGCGAGGTCGAGGGCAAGTTCAAGGCGATCTGCCCGTTCGTCAGCAACATCCTGGTGATCGGCAACGGCCGCAACTACTGCACCGCGCTGATCGGCCTGGACGAGCCGGTGATCATGCCGTGGGCCGCCGAGCACGGCATGGCCGGGAAGTCGTACGCCGAGGTGGTGGCGGACCCGGCCACCGTGGAGCTGATCGACGGCTACGTGAAGCGCCTCAACGGCGAGCTGCAGCGCTGGCAGACGATCAAGAAGTTCACCCTGCTCCCGCGCGACCTGGACATCGAGCACGGCGAACTCACCCCCAGCCTGAAGATCAAGCGCCCGGTGGTGGAGAAGACCTACGCCGACCGGGTGACCGCGATGTACGCGGGTGCCAACGAGGCCTGAGCACCCACGGTTCCGGTACGGCCTTCGGACTTTCGCGGGCTGTACCGGACAATGGGCACATGCCCTCCGCACTCCCCGACGGCGAACCGGTGCCGTCCGACGGCTCGCTGCCCGCCCACGCCCTGGACGGACTCGGCGCCCGGCCGTTCGGTTTCTACCTGCACGTGCCGTACTGCGCCAGCCGCTGCGGCTACTGCGACTTCAACACCTACACCGCCACCGAACTGCGGTCCTCGGGCACGGTCGCCTCGCAGGACACCTACGCGGACAACGTGATCGCCGAGATCCGCCTCGCCCGCCGGGTGCTGGGCGACGCGGACCTGCCGGTGCAGACGGTGTTCCTCGGCGGCGGCACCCCCACCCTGCTGCCCGCCCGTGACCTGGTGCGGATGCTGGCCGCGCTGCGCGAGGAGTTCGGCCTGGCCGAGGGCGCGGAGGTCACCACCGAGGCCAACCCGGAGTCGGTGGACCCGGCGTACCTGGCCGAACTACGCGAGGGCGGCTACAACCGGATCTCCTTCGGCATGCAGAGCGCCCGCCCGCACGTGCTCAAGATCCTGGACCGCCACCACACCCCGGGCCGCCCGGAGGCGTGCGTCGCCGAGGCCCGCGCGGCCGGCTTCGAGCACGTCAACCTGGACCTGATCTACGGCACCCCCGGCGAGTCCGACCAGGACTGGCAGGCCTCGCTGGACGCCGCGATCGGCGCCCGCCCCGACCACGTCTCCGCGTACTCGCTGATCGTCGAGGACGGCACCCGGCTGGCCGCCCGGGTCCGGCGCGGCGAGCTGCCGATGATCGACGACGACGTGCACGCCGACCGCTACCTGATGGCCGAGCAGGCGCTCGCCGCCGCCGGGTACTCCTGGTACGAGGTCTCCAACTGGGCCACCACGCCGGAGGGCCGCTGCCGCCACAACGAGCTGTACTGGACGGGCGCCGACTGGTGGGGCGCCGGCCCGGGCGCGCACAGCCACGTCGGCGGGGTCCGCTGGTGGAACGCCAAGCACCCGGCCGCGTACGCGCAGGCGCTCGCCGAGGGCCGCACGCCCGCGCTCGGCCGCGAGGTGCTGGCCGGCGAGGACCGCCGGGTCGAGCGGATCCTGCTGGAGCTGCGGCTGATCGAGGGCTGCCCGCTCGACCTGCTCACCGACACCGGCCGCAAGGCCGCCGACCGGGCCCTCGCCGACGGCCTGCTGGAGCCCGGCCCGTACGCCCTCGGCCGGGCTGCGCTGACCCTGCGCGGGCGGCTGCTGGCCGACGCGGTGGTGCGCGACCTGGTCGACTGAGCCGGGCCGCCGGTCGGGGACGGGACGAGCCGGTCGGGCGTCAACGTGGCGACCGGCGGACCGGACCGGCGTGAAACGCTCCGCGGGGCTGCGGCCAAGTACTCGGTGAAGGGACCCACCGGGTTCCCCCGACCGAGGAGGGACGCATGCGCATCCGTGAGCACCCTCGCCACGAGGCGCGCCCCGAGGACCGTCCACCGGAGCTGACCACTCCGGACGGCTTCGGCGTGTTCTACCGCCAACACGTCAACGCCATACTCGACTTCGTCACCCGCCGGGTCAGCGATCCGCACCTGGCGGCCGACCTCACCGCGGACATCTTCGTCGCCGCGCTGGAGGCCGCCGGCAGCTACCGGCCCGAGCGCGGCACCGCGATCGGCTGGCTGTACGGCATCGCCCGCTACGTCATCGCGGGGCACCGGCGCGGCGACCACCGCGAGCGCCGGGCGATCGGCCGGCTGTCCGGCCGCCGGCTGCTCGACGAGGAGGACATCCTCGCCCTGGAGGAGCGGATCGACGCCCAGCGCGCCGTCCGCGACCTCGCGCAGCGGCACGCGGGCCTCAGCGCCCCGCTGCGGGAGGTCCTCGACCTGGTCGTCATGGACGGTCTGAGCACCGCCGAGACCGCGCAGGTGCTGGGCATCTCGCAGGCGACCGTCCGGGTGCGCATGCACCGGGCCCGCCGCCGGCTGGGCGCCGAACGGCAGCCCGCCCGCAAGGACCTGCCCCGTCCCGGCGCCGCCCTGCTGATGCCCCGCCGGAGCACCCCCGCCGACCCGATGATCGAGGTGTCCCCGTGAACAGCACCCGCCGCACGCCGTCCACCAGCAACTTCGAGCAGAAGCTCGGCGAGGAACTGCTCGCCCTCGCCGCCGAACGCGGCGCCGCCACGTCTCCCGCCGGGCGCCCGAGCGTGCTGCGCCGCCGCCCGCTGACGGCTGCCGTCGCGGTCGGTGCGGCGGCCGTCGTCACCGCGCTGGTGCTGCCCGCGGTGCTGGGCGTCGAGCACGGCGGGAACGCCGCGTACGCCGTCACCCAGGAGTCCGACGGCACCATCGCGCTGCAGCTGCGCGATCCGGCGGCGCTGTCCGACATGGTCGCCACCCTGCAGCGGTACGGGGTGCGGGCGGCCGGCCTGGAGGAGGCCAGGACGCCCGAGGAGTGCACACTGCCGGAGCCGAACGGCACCCGCGCCCAGCCCGACCGGGTGCGGCCCGGTGACGGCCCGGGCACGGTGCGGATCGACCCCAAGCTCGTCCCGCCCGGGTCGACGGTGCTGCTGACGGCGGGCCGGACCCGGATCGGCGGCGGGGCGGTGACCACCTTCCGCGCCGTCGTGGTGGAGGCCGTGCCCGCCTGCGCGCCCGCGCCGCGGATCTTCGCGTGGAACACCGCCGACCCGTCCGACCCGTCCGCCCCGCCGAACGCGACCCCGACCCCGACCCCGACCGTCCTGCCGTCCGCGACGTCGTCCTGAGCGGCCGTCAGGCGCTGCCGGGCTGAGTGACGAAGTCGATCAGCTCCTCGACCCGGCCGAGCAGTTCGGGTTCCAGGTCCTTCCAGCCGTCGACCGAGGCGAGGATCCGCTTCCAGGCGGCGGGGGTGTCCACCGGCCAGCCGAGACGGCGGCAGACGCCCTCCTTCCACACCTCGCCGCGCGGCACCTCGGGCCACGCCGCGAAGCCGAGGCCGACCGGTTTGACGGCCTGCCAGACGTCGACGTACGGGTGGCCGACGACCAGCACGTGGTCGCCGGTCACCCGGCCGGCGATCCGGTGCTCCTTGGTGCCCGGCAGCAGGTGGTCGACCAGCACGCCCAGCCGGCGGCCCGGGCCCGGGGCGAACTCGGCGACGATCGCGGGCAGGTCGTCCACGCCCTCCAGGTACTCGACCACCACGCCCTCGATCCGCAGGTCGTCGCCCCAGACCCGCTCGACCAGTTCGGCGTCGTGGCGGCCCTCGACGTAGATCCGCGACTCGCGGGCCACCCGGGCGCGCGCACCCGGCACCGCGACCGACCCGGACGCCGTCCGCCCCGGCCCGCGCTGCGCAGCCGGACCGGTCGGCCGGACCAGCGTCACCACCCGCCCCTCCAGCAGGAACCCGCGCGGCACCAGCGGAAACACCCGGTGCTTGCCGAACCGGTCCTCCAGCGTGACGGTGAACCCCTCCGCGGTCCGCTCGCACCGCACCACCGCCCCGCAGAACCCGGTCGCGGCCTCCTCCACCACCAGATCCCGCTCCGCCGCCACCTCCGGCGCGGGCTGCTGCCGCTTCCACGGCGGGGTCAGATCCGGCCCGTACTCCCTGCTGCGCATGCCCCGCAGTCTACGAAACCGCCCCCGACGACCCGTCAGCCGCTGTACGGCGCCGCCACCGGGAGCTCAGTCGTCCAGACCCGGGGCGCCCCAGACCGGGAACCAGCGGGAGAGGTCGGGCTCGATGCGGAGGTCGTTGCGGAGGAGGTTGGAGATCTCGATCTCCAGGGGGTTGTTGCGCTTCTCCTGACCGGGGAGCTTGCACAGGGGGTAGAACGTGCCGCGCTTGTAGAGGTAGACCAGGCCCAGGGAGCGGCCCTCGGGGTCGCGGAAGGCGACGATCGAGCAGAGCAGTTGGGGGCCGAAGCCGTTGGCCTCCAGCTCGCTGTTGACCGCGTGGAGGTCGTTGACCAGGTCGGGGAGTTCCTCGGGGGTGTGCCGGGCGAGCAGCCAGGAGTAGCCGTAGTCGTCGCGGGAGGCTTCGACGGGGGTGCCGCCGCGTTCGGTGTCGGCGTCGAGGAGGGCCCGCACCTGCTTCTGGACCTCGGCGAACGCACCGCCCTCGACGGCGGCGAAGCAGACCGAGCCGAGGCCGGTGGGGAGGAATCCGGTGGCGGCCTGCAGGGTGAGCGCGGCCGACGGGATGCCGAACAGCTGGTCGAGGTCGGGCTTCACCGGCTTGCTGCGGCCGAACAGGGCGTCCAGGAATCCCACGCGGAGTGCTCCTTGCTTCAGGGGTGGGGCGGGGTCACTGCCCGAGTTCGGCGGAGATCTTCGACAGCTGGGTGAGGCGCTGCTCCAGCGAGGGGTGGGTGGAGAACAGCTGCGCGGCGGTCTCCTTGGCGCTCAGCGCGGGCGCGAAGTAGAAGGCGTTGTAGGGCTGGGCCTTGCGCAGGTCCTCGGTGGGGATGGCGGCGATCTGCCCGGTGACCTTGGTCAGGGCGGAGGCCAGTGCGCTGGGCCGTCCGGTCAGCTGGGCGGCGGCCCGGTCGGCGGCGAGTTCGCGGTAGCGGGACAGCAGCCGGGTGAGCAGGAAGCTGATCGCGTAGACCACCATCGAGGCCAGCGGGACGATGATCATCGCGATGGCGGCGTTGGAGTCGTTGCTGTTCCGGTTGCCGCCGCCCATCATTCCGCCGTACAGCGCGATCCGGGTCATCGCGCCGGCCAGCACGCCGAGGAAGCCGGCGATCGTCATCACCGCCACGTCCCGGTGCGCGACGTGCGAGAGCTCGTGCGCGAGGACGCCCTCCAGCTCCTCCGGTTCCAGTCGGCGCAGCAGGCCGGTGGTCACGCAGATCACCGCGTTCTGCGGGTTGCGGCCGGTGGCGAAGGCGTTCGGCATGTCGTTGTGGGCGACCGCGACCCGCGGTTTGGGCATGTCGGCGAGTGCGCACAGCCGGTCCACCGCGCCGTGCAGCTGCGGGAACTCCTCGGGGCTGACCTGGTGGGCGCCCATGGCCCGTTCGGTGATCTTGTCGGAGAACCAGAACTGCGCGACGAACAGGCCGCCGGAGATCAGCACCACCAGCGGCCAGGCGCCGCGCAGCAGCACGATCAGCAGCCCGGTGAAGCCGACGTAGAGCAGGCCGATCAAGAACATGGTGGTGACCATCCGACCGGTCAGGCCGCGGTCGGGGGTGAACCGGGAGTGCTGCCGTGACGCCGACATCGCTGCTCCTCCTTCGCCTCTTCGCCTTCGATGCTGCCACCGGCAGGCCCCGCGGGCACCATCCGAAACGATGGGAATCCGATGGGAATGCGGCCGGGGCGGCCTCCGGGCGTCGGCCGGTCCGGTATTCGGTCGAGGATCACGTCGGCGGACCGTTCCTGCCATCAGGCCCGGGCCGTACACTGGCAGATACGGTTCTGGCACTCTGCCCAGTTGAGTGCCAGAGTGGATCGACCACCGGTACAACGGACGACGACGGAGGTGCGCACCGATGCCGGACGACGGCAAGCCCGACGGCCGCCTGATCGACACGCGTTCGTCCGTGCGCCCGCTGGACGAGCGTCGGCTCGCCGTGCTGCGCGCGATCGTCCAGGACTACGTGGGCACCGAGGAGCCGGTCGGCTCCAAGGCCCTGGTGGAGCGCCACAACCTGGGCGTGTCACCGGCCACGGTGCGCAACGACATGGCCGCGCTGGAGGAGGACGGGTTCATCCACCAGCCGCACACCAGTGCGGGGCGGATCCCGACCGACAAGGGCTACCGGCTGTTCGTCGACCGCCTCGCCGAGGTGAAGCCGATGACGGCTCCGGAGCGCCGGGCGATCCGGCACTTCCTGGAGGGCGCGGTCGACCTGGACGACGTGGTGGCCCGTACGGTGCGGCTGCTCGCGCAGCTGACCCGGCAGGTCGCGGTGGTCCAGTACCCGTCACTGACCCGTTCCACGGTGCGGCACATCGAACTGGTGTCGCTCACCCCGACCAAGCTGATGCTGGTGCTGATCACCAACACCGGCCGGGTCGAGCAGCGGATGGTGGACTGCCCCGGTCCGGTCGGCGAGAGCCTGCTGGCCGAGCTGCGGGCCAGGCTCAACGGCACGGCGGGCGGCTGTCGGCTGCCCGAGGTGCCGACCCTGCTGGAGGACCTGCCGGCCGGTTTCGAACCGGCCGACCGGCCCTCGGTCAGCACCGTGCTGACCGTCCTTTTCGAAACGCTCGCCGAACAGAACGAGGAACGGATCATGCTGGCGGGCACCGCCAACCTGACTCGTTTCGGCCACGACTTCCCGCTGTCCATCCGTCCGGTGCTGGAGGCACTGGAGGAGCAGGTGGTGCTGCTGCGCCTGCTGGGTGAGACCGGAGACTCCGCGATGACGGTCCGGATCGGCCACGAGAACGCCTACGAGGGCCTGAATTCCACGTCGGTGGTCTCCGTCGGTTACGGTTCGGGCGACCAGAGCGTGGCAAAGCTGGGAGTGATCGGTCCGACCCGGATGGATTACCCGGGCACAATGGGGGCGGTGCGAGCGGTGGCACGGTACGTCGGCCAGATCCTGGCCGAGTCATAGCAAGGCTGCGTGAATCCCTCACGCAGCCGTCGCAAGCACTTCTAGAGGCGGAACAAACCGGAGCATTTGGTGGCCACGGACTACTACGCGGTACTCGGCGTCCGACGCGACGCGGGGCAGGACGAGATCAAGAAGGCGTTCCGACGCCTCGCCCGTGAACTGCACCCGGACGTCAACCCGGACCCGAAGACGCAGGAGCGGTTCAAGGAGATCAACGCCGCCTACGAGGTGCTCTCCGATCCGCAGAAGCGTCAGGTCTACGACCTGGGCGGCGACCCGCTGTCGCCCAACGGCGGCGGCGCGGGCGGTTTCGGCGCCGGTGCGGCCGGGTTCGGCTTCTCGGACATCATGGACGCCTTCTTCGGCGCCGCGACCGGCCAGCGCGGCCCGCGTTCGCGGACCCGCCGGGGCCAGGACGCGATGATCCGACTGGAGATCACCCTGGAGGAGGCCGCGTTCGGCACCACCAAGGAACTCCAGGTCGACACCGCCGTCACCTGCACCACCTGCAGCGGAGAGGGCGCCGCGCCCGGCACCTCCGCGCAGACCTGTGACATGTGCCGCGGCAAGGGCGAGGTCTCCCAGGTCACCCGGTCCTTCCTGGGCCAGGTCATGACCTCCCGCCCCTGCCCGCAGTGCCAGGGCTTCGGCACCGTCGTCCCGACCCCGTGCCCGGAGTGCGCGGGCGACGGCCGGGTCCGGGCCCGCCGCACCCTCACGGTGAAGATCCCCGCCGGTGTCGACAACGGCACCCGGATCCAGCTGGCCGGCGAGGGCGAGGTCGGCCCCGGCGGCGGCCCGGCCGGCGACCTGTACGTGGAGATCGCCGAGTCCAGCCACGCCGTCTTCCAGCGCCGGGGCGACGACCTGCACTGCACGGTCACCATCCCGATGACGGCCGCGGCACTCGGTACCCAGGTGCCGCTGCAGACCCTGGACGGCCTGGAGGAGGTCGACATCCGGCCCGGCACCCAGTCCGGCCAGTCGATCCCGCTGCACGGCCGCGGCATCACGCATCTGCGCGGCGGCGGCCGGGGCGACCTGATAGTGCATGTCGAGGTGCAGACGCCCACCAAGCTCGACCCGGAGCAGGAGGAGCTGCTGCGGCGGCTCGCCATGCTCCGCGGCGAGGAGCGGCCGTCCGGCCAGTTCGCCCCTGGCCAGCAGGGCCTGTTCTCCCGGCTGAAGGACGCCTTCAACGGCCGGTGAGACCTGTTCCTTCCGGGCCGGGAGTGGTGGCACGCCACCGCTTCCGGCCCGGGTTTTTTTGTTGTCCGTTCCGTTCTTCGCCCGTTCCGCTCGCTGAGAGGGTTCCTGTTCCGATGACCGCACCGGTGTTCGTCGTCGACGACCTGACGGGCGCCGCACCCGGCGCCACCGTCCGCCTCGACGGCCCCGAAGGACGGCACGCCGTCGCCGTCAAGCGCCTGGAGCCCGGCGAGGCCGTCACCCTCGCCGACGGGCGCGGCCGCGGCGCGGACGGCACCGTCGCCGCGGTGCACGGCAAGGACGCGCTGGACGTGCTGGTGGCCGCCGTCCGCGAGGAGGCTGCGCCCGCGCCCCGGATCACCGTCGTCCAGGCGCTGCCCAAGGGCGACCGCGGCGAACTCGCCGTCGAGACGATGACCGAGGTCGGCATCGACGCGGTGGTGCCGTGGGCGGCCTCCCGGTGCATCACCCAGTGGAAGGGCGAGCGCGGCACCAAGGCCCTCGCCAAGTGGCGGGCGACCGCCCGCGAGGCGGGCAAGCAGGCGCGGCGGCTGCGCTTCCCCGAGGTGCACGACCTGATGACGACCCGTCAGCTGCTCCCGCTGCTGTCCGGCGCCTCCTTCGCCGCCGTCCTGCACGAGGACGGGTCGCTGCCGCTGGCCACGGCGGAGCTGCCCGCTTCCGGTGAGATCGTGCTGATCGTCGGGCCGGAGGGCGGGGTGTCCCCGGACGAGATCGCCGCGTTCGCGGAGGCCGGCGCGAAGCCGTACCGACTCGGGGCGTCCGTCCTGCGCACCTCCACGGCGGGGGTCGCGGCGGGAGCGCTGCTGCTCGGCCGCACGGGTCGCTGGGGGTAAAAGGAGCGCAGCGACAGGGGCGCGGGGAACTGCGCGAAGGGGAACGCATACGTCCGCAAGATCGCGACGCAGGACAATGACCTGCACTTGATCGCGACCTAGCGGACGTGGTGTGCGCTTGTCGCGCAGTTCCCCGCGCCCCTGTCCTCGCACCCCTCCGCTCTCGCGGAAATTGCCCCTCACCCCTGAGTTCGCACCCCTATGGTGGCCGGGTGACCGATTCGACGCGCGGGTATCTGCGCCACCCCCATCTGCATGGTGACGTTGTCGCCTTCGTTGCCGAGGACGATGTCTGGCTGGCTCCCGTCGAGGGTGGGCGGGCCTGGCGGTTGACGGCGGATCAGGTGCCGGTCGGCACCGTGCGCATCTCGCCGGACGGCCGGACGGTGGCGTGGACGTCGCAGCGGGACGGGGCGCCGGAGGTGCATGTCGCGCCGGCGGCCGGCGGGCAGGCGCGGCGGTTGACGTACTGGGGGAGCCCGTTCACGGCGTTGGTGGGGTGGAGCGGCGACGGGCGGCCGATCGCGATCACCACCGCGGGGCAGGAGACGATCCGCCGGACGTGGGCGTTCGCGGTGCCGTTGGACGGCGGCGAGCCGGAGCGGCTGCCGTACGGGCCGATCGGGTCGCTGGCGTTCGAGGCGGTGCCGGCGGGGGCGACCGGTGGGCGGGTGCTGCTGGGGACGCACAACCGGGAGGCCGCGCACTGGAAGCGCTACTGGGGCGGCCGGGCGGGCAAGCTGTGGGTCGGCGGGGCCGAGTTCGAGCGGCTGCACGCCGGGTTGGACGGCCAGCTGGAGTGCCCGATGTGGGTGGGCGACCGGGTGGCGTTCCTGTCCGACCACGAGGGGGTCGGGCGGCTGTACTCCAGCCTCCCGGACGGCACCGATCTGCGGGCGCACGGCCCGGCGGACAGCGGGTTCTACGCCCGGCAGGCGTCCACCGACGGCACCCGGGTGATCTGGCAGAGCGCCGGCGACCTGTGGCTGCTGGACGACCTGGAGGGCGCCGAGCCGCGCCGGCTGGACATCGACCTGGCGGGTCCGCGCAGCAGCCGCCGACCGCACCCGACCCGGGCCGACGGGCAGGTGGAGTCCGCGGCCGCGGACCGGACCGGCCGGGCCGCCGTGGTGGTGGTGCGCGGCACCGTGCACTGGGTGACGCACCGCGAGGGCCCGTCCCGGGTGCTGGACGAGACCCCGGGGGTGCGCAACCGGCTGGCCCGGGTGGTGCCCGGCGAGGACGGCGCACAGGGCGCGGTGTGGGTGACGGACGCGGACGGCGACGACGCGATCGCGTACGCGCCGTCGGTGCTCGGCGCGGAGCGGCGCCGGCTGGCGGCCGGGCAGCTCGGCCGGGTGCTGTCACTGACGGTCTCGCCGGACGGGCGGCAGCTCGCGGTCGCCTCGCACGACGGCCGGCTGCTGCTGGTGGCGCTCAGCGACGGCGCGGTGCACGAGCTGGCGCGCAGCGGCGAGGGCGAGGTCAGCGGGCCGGTGTTCAGCCCGGACTCGGGCTGGCTGGCCTGGTCGCAGCCGGTGCTCGGGCCGTGGTCGCTGCGGCAGATCATGCTGGCCGACCTGACCTCGCGCACCGTCAGCGAGGCCACCCCGCAGCGGTTCCACGACTATTCGCCCGCCTTCACCTCGGACGGCAAGCACCTGGCGTTCCTGTCGGTGCGGAACTTCGACCCGGTGTACGACGAGCACGTCTTCGACCTGTCGTTCCCCGGTGGCACCCGCCCGTTCCTGCTGACGCTGGCCGCCGACACCCCGTCGCCGTTCGGGCCGCAGCGGGCCGGGCGGCCGGTCGGCGGCGAGGACGAGGACGGCAAGGACGGCGACAAGGGCGAGTCCGGGGCGCCGACCACCAAGGTCGACCTGGAGGGCCTGGCCGACCGGATCGTGGCGTTCCCGGTGGCGGCCGGGCGGTTCGGTGCGCTGCGGGCCGCGAAGGACGGCGTGCTGTGGGGCCGGATCCCGTTCAGCGGTGAACTCGGCGACAGCGCCGCCTCGTTGGACGACACCCCGGCCGGGACGGCGCTGGAGCGCTACGACCTGAAGAAGCGCAAGGTGGAGGAGCTGCTCACCGGCGTCGACACGTTCGCGGTCTCCGCCGACGGAGCCCGGCTGGCGGTGCTGGAGGACGGCAGTCTGCGGATCGTCCCCGCCGACCAGAAGGCCGACGACAGCGAGGACACCGAGGTCGACCTGGACCGGGTCCGGGTCACCGTCGACCCGGCCGCCGAGTGGCGGCAGATGTTCGACGAGAACGGCCGGCTGATGCGCGACAACTTCTGGCGCGCCGACCTCGGCGGCGTCGACTGGGCGGGTGCGCTGGCCCGCTACCGTCCGCTGGTGGACCGGGTGGCCTGCCACTCGGACCTGGTGGACCTGCTGTGGGAGACGGTCGCCGAACTCGGCACCTCGCACGCCTACGTGATGCCGCCCGGCCGGGGCGTCGAGGCGGCCCGCCGGCAGGGCCTGCTCGGCGCGGACCTGGTCCGCGACGGCGAGGTGTGGCGGGTGGCCCGGGTGGTGCCGGGCGAGTCCTCCGACCCGCGGGCCCGCTCCCCGCTGGCGGCGCCCGGCGCGGCGATCCGCCCCGGCGACGCGGTCCTCGCCGTCAACGGCCGCCCGGTCGACCCGGTGACCGGCCCCGGCCCGCTGCTGGCCGGCACCGCCGACCAGCCGGTCGAACTGACCGTCAGCGGCAAGGACGGCGGCGAGCGCCACCCCGTGGTGGTGCCGCTGGACGACGAGGAGGCGCTGCGCTACCACGACTGGGTGGCCGGGCGGCGGGCCGCCGTCCACGAGCTGTCCGGCGGTCGGCTCGGCTACCTGCACGTGCCCGACATGCAGAGCGCCGGCTGGGCGCAGCTCCACCGCGACCTGCGGATCGAGATGGCCCGCGAGGGCGTGGTGGTCGACCTGCGGGAGAACCGCGGCGGCCACATCTCGCAGCTGATCGTGGAGAAGCTCGCCCGCCGGATCGTCGGCTGGAACCGCGGCCGCGACCTGGACCGGCCCGAGCCGTACCCGGTGGACGCCCCGCGCGGCCCGGTGGTGGCGGTGGCCAACGAGTTCTCCGGCTCGGACGGCGACATCGTCAACGCCGCGATCCAGGCGCTCGGCATCGGCCCGGTGGTCGGCACCCGCACCTGGGGCGGTGTGATCGGCATCGACAACAAGTACGACCTGGTGGACGGCACGGTGGTCACCCAGCCCAAGTACTCCAGCTGGCTGGAGGGTTACGGCTGGGGCCTGGAGAACGGCGGCGTCGCCCCCGACGTGGAGGTGCCGATCACCCCGCAGGACTGGGCGGCGGGCCGCGACCCGCAGTTGGAGACCGCCGTCCGGGTCGCTCTGGAGTCGCTGGCCGTCACCCCGGCCAAGGTCGCGCCGCCGATCGACTGAGGCAACAGGGGGGCGCGGGTCCGCCGTGGCCCGCGTCCCCTCCCTGTAAGGTCGACGTCACCAGTGACGGGTGTTCAGAAGGAGTGCGGGAGATGGCCGGGGAGCCGCAGGCGGACTGTGTGTTCTGCAAGATCGTGTCGGGGGACATCCCGGCGACGGTGGTGCGCAGGGGCGGGCGGACGCTGGCGTTCCGGGACATAAACCCGCAGGCGCCCACCCACCTGCTGGTGATCCCGCACGTGCACCACGCCAACGCGGCCGAACTGGCCGCCGCGGAGCCGGAGATCGCGGCGGAGCTGCTGGTCGAGGCGGGCGAGGCCGCGAAGGGCGAGGGCCTGGAGTCGTACCGGCTGATCTTCAACACCGGCGCGGACTCCGGTCAGACGGTGTTCCACGCGCACGTGCACGTGCTGGGCGGGCGCAAGCTCGCCGAGGGGCTGGTCTGAGCGTTGTCGCAGCGTGAACTCGTCGTCCTCGGCACGGCCAGCCAGGTGCCGACCCGGCACCGGAACCACAACGGGTACCTGCTGCGCTGGGACGGCGAGGGGCTGCTGTTCGACCCGGGGGAGGGCACCCAGCGGCAGATGCTGCAGGCCGGCGTGACCGCCACCGGGATCACCCGGATCGCGGTGTCGCACTTCCACGGCGACCACTGCCTGGGCCTGCCGGGCGTGGTGCAGCGGATCAACCTGGACCGGGTGCCGCACCCGGTGGACGCCTACTACCCGGCGTCCGGCCAGGTGTTCTTCGACCGGCTGCGGCACGCCAGCGTCTACCACGCCACCGCCGACCTGCGGGAGCGCCCGATCGCCGGGCCGGGTCCGCTGGAGGCGCCGGGCGCGCCGTTCGAGCTGTCGGCGGTGCGGCTGTCGCACCCGGTGGAGTCGTTCGGCTACCGGCTGACCGAGCCGGACGGCGTCCGGCTGCGCCCCGAGCGGCTGCGCGAACTGGGCCTGCGCGGACCGCTGGTGGGGCAGTTGCAGCGCGACGGCCGGGTCGAGGTGGACGGCCGGACGGTGCTGCTGGCGGAGGTCGCGGAGACCCGGCCCGGGCAGCGCTTCGCCTTCGTGATGGACACCCGGCTGTGCGACGGGGTGGCCGAACTCGCGGAGGGCGTCGACCTGTTGGCGATCGAGGCGACCTTCCTGGAGGCGGACGCCGCACTCGCCGAGGAGCACGGCCACCTGACCGCCGCGCAGGCCGCCCGGGTGGCCGCCGAGGCGGGGGTGCGCCGACTGGTGCTGACCCACTTCTCGCAGCGCTACCCGGACCTGCAGGCGCACCGCGCGGAGGCCGAGAAGCACTTCGACGGCGAGGTCGTGATCGCCGAGGACCTCGCCAGGATCCCCGTCCCGCCGCGCCGTTGAGCGCCCCCGGGGCGCACGACGGCGGAAAACCGCTCGCACATCGGGGCGACAGCCTCCACCATCGAAGCCGCCGCGCCGCTCCGGCGAACATGCGCGCGGCGTACCCTGGTGGCCTGGAGAGCACTGGCCACACGACACGACGGATTGGGATGAGGCAGGCCGTAGCGCCGACCCATGACTGACACACCGCAGACCCGCACCGACGGACAGCGGCGCCCCGATGCGGCGGCCGCCAGCACCCGGATAGTCATCCCGGAGAAGCACCCGATGGTCACCCTGCTGGGTGCGGCCGACTCGCTCCTGCGAGTGATCGAGGGCGGCTTCCCGGATGCCGACATCCATGTCCGAGGAAACGAGGTGACGGCCACCGGCTCTCCTGCCGAGGTCGCGCTCGTCAAGCAGCTCTTCACCGAGATGATGCTGGTGCTGCGCACCGGCCAGCCACTGACGGAGGACGCCGTGGAGCGCTCCATCACCATGCTCAGGAGCGCCGCCGAGGACCCGGCCCACCCGGCCCCGTCCGAGGTGTTCACGGCGAACATCCTGTCCAACCGGGGCCGCACCATCCGCCCCAAGACGCTCAACCAGCAGCGCTACGTCGACGCCATCGACAAGCACACCATCGTCTTCGGCCTCGGCCCGGCCGGCACCGGCAAGACCTACCTGGCGATGGCCAAGGCCGTGCAGGCGCTGCAGGCCAAGGAGGTCAACCGGATCATCCTGACCCGGCCGGCCGTCGAGGCGGGGGAGCGGCTGGGCTTCCTGCCCGGCACCCTCTACGAGAAGATCGACCCCTACCTGCGGCCGCTGTACGACGCGCTGCACGACATGATGGACCCGGACTCGATCCCGCGGCTGATGGCCGCCGGCACGATCGAGGTCGCTCCGCTGGCGTACATGCGCGGCCGCACCCTGAACGACGCGTTCATCATCCTCGACGAGGCGCAGAACACCTCGCCCGAGCAGATGAAGATGTTCCTGACCCGCCTCGGTTTCAACTCCCGGGTGGTGGTCACCGGCGACACCAGCCAGATCGACCTGCCGGGTGGCACCCGCAGCGGTCTGAAGGTGGTCCAGGAGATCCTGGTCGACGTGCCCGACATCCACTTCTCGGTGCTGACCAGCACCGACGTGGTGCGGCACAAGCTGGTCGGCCGCATCGTCGACGCGTACGAACGCTGGGACGCCCGGCAGGAGGCCGAGGAGTCCGGCGACCGCAAACCCGTCCAACGGCGGGGCGCCCGGGCGCCCCGGCAGTCCCATCGCACCGAAAGCTGAGTACTGAGCCCTCCATGTCGATCGACATCGCCAACGAGTCCGGGTGGGACATCGACGAGGAGTCCATCCTCGACGTCGCCCGCTACGCCCTCGACAAGATGCGGATTCACCCGCAGTCCGAGCTCTCCGTGATCCTCTACGACAGCGAGTCGATGGCGGAGCTGCACGTCCAGTGGATGGACCTGCCCGGTCCGACCGACGTGATGTCCTTCCCGATGGACGAGCTGCGTCCGGGCAAGGAGGGCGAGGACCTGCCGGAGGGCCTGCTCGGCGACATCGTGCTCTGCCCCGAGGTGGCCCAGCAGCAGGGCCTGGCCGCCCCGACCAAGCACTCCATGGACGAGGAACTGCAGCTGCTCACCGTCCACGGGGTGCTGCACGTGCTCGGCTACGACCACGAGGAGCCCGACGAGGAGCGCGAGATGTTCGCGCTGCAGAAGCGGATCCTGGACGACTGGCGGGCCGGCCGCGGGCTGACCGGGCTGTCGCCCGCGCCGACCGTCCACTGAGGGCCGGCCGTCTGTGAGTGGTGAGAGTACGACCTTCCTGATCGGGGCGCTGCTGCTGGTGGTGCTCGGCTGGCTGGCCGCGTGCGCCGAGGCGGGGATCTCCCGGATGTCCCGGTTCCGTGCGGAGGAGGCGGTCCGCTCGGGCCGCCGCGGTTCCGGGCGGCTGCTGACGCTGGCCTCCGACAACATCCGCTACCTGAACCTGGCGACGCTGATCCGGGTGGCCGCGGAGATGGCCGCCGCGGTGCTGGTCACCGTGGTGTGCGTGCGCAGTTTCCAGCAGACCTGGCTGGCCGTGCTGGTGGCGTTCGCCGTGATGGTGCTGGTGTCGTTCGTCATGGTCGGGGTCTCCCCGCGCACGATCGGCCGCCAGCATCCGCTGAGCACCGTCACCGCGGCGTCCTACGTGCTGCTGCCGCTGGCCCGGATCCTCGGGCCGATCCCGCGGCTGCTGATCCTGCTGGGCAACGCGCTGACGCCCGGCAAGGGCTACCGGGAGGGCCCGTTCGCCTCCGAGGCGGAGCTGCGGGCACTGGTCGACCTCGCCGAGAAGGACGACCTGATCGAGGACGAGGAGCGCCGGATGGTGCACTCGGTCTTCGAGCTGGGCGACACCATCGTGCGCGAGGTGATGGTGCCGCGCACCGACCTGGTGATGATCGAGCGGCACAAGACGGTCCGTCAGGCGCTCACCCTGGCGCTGCGTTCGGGCTTCTCGCGGATCCCGGTGGTCGGCGACAACGAGGACGACGTGGTCGGCATCGTCTACCTCAAGGACCTGGTGCGGCGCACCCACATCAACCGGGACGCCGAGTCGGAGCAGGTGGACTCGGTGATGCGCCCGGCGGTGTTCGTGCCGGACTCCAAGCCGGCCGCGGACCTGCTGCGCGAGATGCAGCAGATGCGCTCGCACGTGGCGATCGTGATCGACGAGTACGGCGGCACCGCAGGCCTGGTCACCATCGAGGACATCCTGGAGGAGATCGTCGGCGAGATCACCGACGAGTACGACCGGGAGATCGCCCCGGTCGAGGACCTCGGCGACGGCTCGTACCGGATCACCGCCCGGCTCACCGTGGAGGACCTCGGCGAGCTGTTCGGCATCGAGCTGGACGACGAGGACGTGGAGACCGTCGGCGGTCTGCTCGCCAAGTGCCTGGGCCGGGTGCCGATCCCCGGCTCGTCCTGCGAGGTGCCGGTACCGGAGGGCAGCGGGCTGGCCGCGATCAGCCTGACCGCGGAGAGCTCCGCGGGCCGCCGCAACCGGATCGGCACCGTGGTGGCCGCGCCGGTGTGGGCCGAGGAGCACGTCGAGGAGTCGGCCGAGGAGCACGCACCGTAGTTCCCCGTACGCGCAGCGGGCCCTGGACGGGCCGTCCCAACCGGCTTGCCGGGTCGGACGGTTCGGCCCAGGGCCCGTTTGCCTGACCGCCCGGGGCGCGCCGACCATGGGAGACATGGCACATCTACTGCGCGCGGAATACGGCCCCACCGGGCCGGCCGGCGGGGTGGCCAGGTGGCATGTGGTCCGTGACACCGACCTCTCGCACGGCATGTGCGGCGCCGAGATCGCCTCGGACGCCGAGAGCAAGCCGGAGGAGGCCTGGGGCACCGGGCTGCACTGCTGCCAGCAGTGCGGGTCGCTGTACCTGCACGAGGTGCCGTTCCTCCGGTCCGACCATGCGGGGAGGACCTGATGAGACTCCACGACGAACTGCCGGTCGACCACCGGCTGGGCCAGGTGTACCGCTACGGCGCCGGACTGGGCGGACTGTTCCTGGTGGCGTTCGGCATCCTCGGGCTCACCGGCGGCAGCCCCGGCTTCATCGACACCACGGGCAAGCAGGTGCTGGGCATGTCCAGCAACGGCGCGCTGAGCGTGCTGTCGCTGGTGGCCGGCGGAATCCTGATCCTGGGCGCGATCATCGGCGGCAACACCGCCTCCGACATCAACATGATCATGGGCGTGCTGTTCGTGCTGGCCGGCTTCGTCGGCCTGATGGTGCTGGACTCCAGCGCCAACCGGCTCGCCTTCCACATCGGCAACGTCGTCTTCAGCTTCATCTTCGGCTTCGTGATCCTGACCTTCGGCATGTACGGCCGGGTCAGCAGCCACCTGCCGCAGGACAACCCGTACTGGAAGCGGCGGCACGAGCACGACGCCGAGCGGCCGGACGGCCCGCCGGTGCTGGTGAAGGTGCTGCGCCCCGGTCCGCCGAACCCCACCGGGCACTGATCGTCCCGTCGTAGAGTGAGCTGTCATGGCCCGACGGATCGTCAGATCCGTTGGGCCGCAGCACGCTTGGACGGGGAGACAGGATGACGGAGCGCATGCTCGGGGCGCTGGCCGGATCGTCGATCGGGTTCGGGGCGATGGTGCTCTCGCCCGGTGTGTACGGCGAGATCGACGAGCAGCGCGGCCGGGCCGCCCTGCACGCCGCGGTCGACGCCGGCGCCCGGATGATCGACACCGCGGACGGTTACGGCCGCGGGCACAACGAGCAGCTGATCGGCCGCGCCCTGGCGGGCCGGCGCGACGAGGTGGTGCTGGCCACCAAGTTCGGCCTCTGCATCCCGGAGGGCGCCGAGGCGCACCGCTTCCCGGTGCACTTCGCGTTCGAGGAGCTGGCGGTGAACTGCGAGCCCGAGTACGTGCGCGGCTACGCGGAGCAGTCGCTGCGCAACCTCGGCACCGACGTGATCGACCTGTACTACCCGCACTTCCCGGACCCGCAGGTGCCGTTCGAGGACACCGTCGGCGCGGTCGCCGAACTCGTCGCGGCCGGGCTGGTGCGGCACCTCGGGCTCTCCAACGTGACGGCCGCGCAGCTGCGCGCCGCGCACGCGGTGCACCCGGTGGCGGCGGTGCAGGTGCAGTGGTCGATGTGGCAGCCGATCGACCCGGAACTGCTGGCCGCCACCCGTGAACTGGGCGTCGGCGTGGTGGCCTGGAGCCCGCTCGGCGGCGGCTTCCTGACCGGCGCCGTGCAGCAGGTCGCCGAGGGCGACTTCCGGCAGAACATCGCCCGGTTCTCCGCCGAGAACCTGGCGGCGAACAACGACCGGTACGCCCCGGTGCGCGCGATCGCCGCCGAGCTGGGCGTCACCCCCGGCCAGTTGGCGCTGGCCTGGCTGCTGCGGCAGGACGACCACGTGGTGCCGATCCCCGGCAGTCGGACCCCGGCGCACATCGTGGAGAACCAGGCGGCCGCGGAGCTGGTCCTGGACGACGCCGTGCTGGCCCGGATCGACGCGGCGCTGGCGGAGTTCGTGCCGGCCGGCGAGGGTGCGCTGCTCAAGGACTGAGCCGTCGGCGAGGGGCGCTGTTCAAGGGTTGAGCCGGTGAATGGCCGAGGGTCGGGACACCCTGGCTGGCACGCCGGTGGGGCACCTATGCTCGGGCCATGACCGAGATTTCCGAGCTGGACCCCGAGGACAAGAAGATCATCACGCTGGCTCGCTCGGCCCGCGCCCGCAACGGCGTGGCCGAGGGCGCCGCGGTCCGCGACGAGACCGGCCGCACCTACGTGGCCGGGACGGTCGCGCTGGAGTCGCTGCAGCTCAGCGCGGTGCAGACGGCGGTGGCGATGGCCGTGGCCAGCGGGGCGAAGAGCCTGGAGGCGGCCGCCGTGGTCTCGGCCGCGGACGAGCCCGCGGCAGCCGACTTGGCGGCCGTGCGGGACTTGGGCGGGGCCGGGACCCCGCTGCTGCTGGCCGGACCCGACGGGACGCTGAAGGTCGCCGCCGAGGCGCGCTGAGGCCCTGCCGGGCGCGGTGTTCGCGGCCCTGGACAACCCCCTGGCCGGTGCGATAATCGCATCGGCCAGGGGGTTTCCCGGGCAGGGGAGGGGTCATGGGGATCGCCGCGTTCTTCTGCGGACTGCTGCTGTGCGTCATGGGCTTCGGCCGCTGGCACGAGACCGGATCCCCGTGGTGGCTGGCCGGCACCCTGGTGCTGCTCGCCCTGGTCCTGGTCGGCGGCATCGTGGGCGGCGGGAAGAAGAAGGCCGGCTGAACCCCCGATGGCCGGGTCGCCCCGGCGGATCGGGGACAATGGGTGCCATGAATGCCCCTTCCTCCCCGTACCGCTCCGGGTTCGCGTGCTTCGTCGGCCGTCCCAACGCGGGCAAGTCGACCCTGACCAACGCCCTGGTCGGGACGAAGGTCGCGATCACCTCCGACCGCCCGCAGACCACCCGGCACACCGTGCGCGGCATCGTGCACCGCCCCGACGCCCAGCTCGTGCTGGTGGACACTCCCGGCCTGCACAAGCCCCGCACGCTGCTCGGCGAGCGCCTCAACGACCTGGTCCGCAGCACCTGGGCGGAGGTCGACGTGATCGGCTTCTGCGTGCCCGCCGACCAGAAGCTCGGCCCCGGCGACAAGTTCATCGCCAAGGAACTCGCCGAGATCAAGAAGTCCACCCCGAAGGTGGCGCTGGTCACCAAGACCGACCTGGTCGACTCCAAGCGGCTCGCCGAGCAGCTGATCGCCGTCCAGCAGCTGGGCGCCGAGCTCGGCATCGAGTGGGCCGAGATCATCCCCGTCTCCGCCGTCGGCGACAAGCAGGTGGACCTGGTCGCGGACCTGCTGACCAAGCTGCTGCCGGAAGGCATGCCGCTGTACCCGGACGGCGACCTCACCGACGAGCCCGAGCAGATCATGGTCGCCGAGCTGATCCGGGAGGCCGCGCTGGAGGGCGTGCGCGACGAACTGCCGCACTCGCTGGCCGTGGTGGTCGAGGAGATGATCCCGCGCGAGGGCCGGCCCGCCGACCGTCCGCTGCTGGACATCCACGCCAACGTGTACATCGAGCGGCAGAGCCAGAAGGCCATCGTGATCGGCGCCAAGGGCTCCCGGCTCAAGCACGTCGGCACCACCGCCCGCAAGCAGATCGAGGCGCTGCTCGGCACCCCGGTCTACCTGGACCTGCACGTCAAGGTCGCCAAGGACTGGCAGCGCGACCCCAAGCAGCTGCGTAAGCTCGGCTTCTGACGGGACGTCGGGCCGCCGAGCGGGGCCGAACGGGCGGACCGAGCCGGGCAGGGCCGAACAGGCGGACAGGGGAGGGCCGGTCGTGAGACTGCACACCCACGAGTGGGGCGGGGGCGACCGGACCGCCCTGCTGATCCACGGCATCCAGTCCGACCACCGCACCTGGCGGGTGATCGGCCCCGCCCTCGCCGAACGCGGCTACCGGGTGATCGGCGTGGACCTGCGCGGCCACGGCGCCTCGCCGCGCGGCGAGGGCGCCACCCCCGCCGACCGGTATGGGCCCGAGCAGTTCGCCGAGGACCTCGCCGAGACCCTGCCCGCCGGGGCCGCGCTGGCCATCGGCCACTCGATGGGCGCGCTCGCGCTGTGGCGGGCCGTGGACCGGCTCAAGCCGGACCGCGCCGTCTACAGCGACCCCGCGTTCGTCTACGACCGCCCCGGGATCGGGCCGGAGCCGTTCGTCGGCTTCAAGCGCTTCGGGACCCGGCAGTTCATCACCACCATGCACCCCGGCTGGGCCGAGGAGGACGTGGACGCCGAACTCGCCGGCCTCGCCGTCTGGGACAGCGACACCGCCGTCGGCCTGTGGGCGCACCCCGAGCTGTCCGTGCTGCCGGGCGCTCCCGCCGTCCCCTCGCTGGTCCAGCTCGCCGACCCCAGCGTGCTGGTGACGCCCGAGGAGGCCGCGGAGCTGCGCCGCCGCGGCTTCGAGGTGCGCACCGTCGCGGGCGCCGGCCACTGCATCCACCGGGACGACCCGGCCGGATTCCTGGCCTCGCTGGACGGCTGGCTGTGAGACGCCCCGGGCCCCGGGGCGTCGGCCGGGCTGTCGTCAGGCGCCTTCGCGGAGTATCAGGCTGACCAACTCGCGCTGGGAGTCGGTCAGTTCGGGGTCCGCGCAGTGGACGGTGCGGCCGTCGACGGTGATCTCGTAGTGGAAGCCGTCGGGCACGCCGTACGCGGGCGCGCGCAGCCCCCCGGCCATCGCCTCGCGCGCCAGCGCGTGCACGTGCGGGGCGTCCGGGCGCTCCTGGGTGTCCATCTCGGCATACCGGAGCAGGCCGGCGAACCCGCCGGTGCGGGTGACCTGGATACGCATGGATGTCAGTGTGCAGCGCGGCGAACGGGTTTGCCGAGGCTTTTCACCAACTTGCCGCACCGGTCGGGCAGCTGTTCCGGATCCGTTGTCCCGGGCAGGTCCGGCAGCCGGACGCCGTCTCACTGGGTGGGATCGTGGCGGTGGTCACTGCGGCCGGGTCGCCGCCCGGGTTACAGTGACGACATCATGCGTATCCGGCTGCTTCTTCTTAGCTGCCGCGGCGAGGGCCTGTAGTCCAGTGAAGGCCGGCCCCCTCGTCGCGGGGAGCCGTGTTGCGCTCAGCATCAGCTGTCGCGGCGCATCGAGTCGGCCGAGTCGGGTGTCCTGATCCCCGACCGCAGACCGCCTTCGACAAGGGAAGCCGAGAGCCCCAGCCATGACCGAACAGTCCTCCGTCGCCCGCGCGTTCGTCGACCGTCCCACCCCGATCACCGCCGCGAGCGTGCAGCAGAAGCCCTCGGGGATGCCGTTCCGGCGATACGTACCCTTCGGCACCGTGGACCTGCCGGACCGCACCTGGCCGAGCAAGGTGATCACCCAGGCCCCGCGCTGGCTGTCCACCGACCTGCGTGACGGCAACCAGGCCCTGATCGACCCGATGTCGCCGGCCCGCAAGCGCAAGATGTTCGACCTGCTGGTGAAGCTGGGCTACAAGGAGATCGAGGTCGGCTTCCCGTCCTCCGGCGCCACCGACTTCAACTTCGTCCGCTCGCTGATCGAAGAGGACGCGATCCCCGAGGACGTCACCATCTCGGTGCTGACCCAGGCCCGCGAGGACCTGATCGAGCGCACCGTGGAGTCGCTGAAGGGCGCCCCGCGGGCCACCGTCCACCTGTACAACGCCACCTCGCCGATGTTCCGCCGGGTGGTGTTCAAGGCGAGCAAGGACGAGATCAAGGCCATCGCGACCGACGGCACCCGGCTGGTGATGGAGTACGCCGAGAAGATCCTGGGCGACGAGACCGTCTTCGGCTACGAGTACTCGCCGGAGATCTTCATCGACACCGAGCTGGACTACGCGCTGGAGGTCTGCGAGGCGGTGATGGACGTCTGGCAGCCCGGCGAGGGCCGCGAGATCATCCTGAACCTGCCGACCACCGTCGAGCGGTCCACTCCGAACGTCTACGCCGACAAGATCGAGTGGATGTCGCGCAACCTGTCGCGCCGCGAGTTCGTCTGCGTGTCCGCGCACCCGCACAACGACCGCGGCACCGGCGTCGCCTCCGCCGAGCTGGCCGTCATGGCCGGCGCCGACCGGGTCGAGGGCTGCCTGTTCGGCCAGGGCGAGCGCACCGGCAACCTGGACCTGGTCAACGTCGGGATGAACCTGTTCTCGCAGGGCGTCGACCCGATGATCGACTTCTCCGACATCGACGAGATCCGCCGCACCGCCGAGTACTGCAACCAGATGCCGGTGCCCGAGCGCCACCCCTACGCCGGCGACCTGGTCTTCACCTCCTTCTCCGGCTCGCACCAGGACGCCATCAAGAAGGGCTTCGACGCCCTGGAGGCCGACGCCGCCGCAGCCGGCGTCCCGGTCGGCGAGTACACCTGGGGCGTGCCCTACCTGCCGATCGACCCGAAGGACGTCGGCCGCAGCTACGAAGCGGTCATCCGGGTCAACTCGCAGTCCGGCAAGGGCGGCATCGCCTACGTGCTGAAGAACGACCACAAGCTGGACCTGCCGCGCCGGATGCAGATCGAGTTCTCGAAGATCATCCAGGCCAAGACCGACGCCGAGGGCGGCGAGGTCACCCCCGGCGACATCTGGGCGGTCTTCCAGGACGAGTACCTGCCCACCCCCGCCAACCCGTGGGGCCGGATCTCGCTGAGCGGCTCCCGCAGCCTGACCACCGAGGACGGCCGCGACGCGCTGTCCACCGAGGCGGTCGTCGACGGCACCCCCGTCACCCTGACCGGCACCGGCAACGGCCCGGTCTCCGCCTTCGTGCACGCGCTGGCCTCGATCGGCATCGACGTCCGCGTCCTGGACTACGCCGAGCACGCGCTGAGCGAGGGCGGCGACGCGCAGGCCGCCGCGTACGTCGAGTGCGCCGTGGGCGACAAGGTGCTGTGGGGCGTGGGCATCGACGGCAACACCGTGCTGGCCTCGCTGAAGGCTCTGGTCAGCGCCGTCAACCGGGCCGCGCAGCGCGACTGACCCGCCGTCGGTCGGGCCGCGCGGCGCGCGGCCCGACCTGTGGCCAACAGGCCGCGCGGAGCGGCTTGCTGACGTACCGTCAGGTAACGTCCGGGCCACGCCCGGAGGGTGTGGCCCCGGTCACAAATTTTCCCCTCGGCACCCGTTCAGGGTGCTGACACGAGCCGGTAACCATGGCAACATCGACGGACCGGAACCGGGGTCGGTGGGACGACCACGGCGTCCGGTCGCGTGACCTGCCCGTTGACGTGCAGGCCGCCTGCCATGTCTGGGGAGTGGCGCCGTGACAGGGTTGTGGGGTGTTCGCCCTCGCTGGCGGACGGATGTCCTCGGTGAATTCTTCTGCCCGGGCTGCGGCGGGGACCGCAACTACCGTCGGCAGCACGGCCGGCGGTGGCTGCGGTTGTTCGGCACCCCGGTCCTGCCGCTCGGCGGGGTGGTCCGCAGCGTCCAGTGCACCTCCTGCCGAGGCCGCCACAGCACCGAATCGCTGGAGCAGCTGACCTCCGGCCGGCTCGGCGCGATGCTCCGCGACGCCCAGTACACCATCGCCCTGGCCGCGCTCGCCGCCGGCGGCACCGGCAGCCGCAGTGGACGCGAAGTCGCCTGCGCCGTCATCAAGGAAGCCGGCTTCGACGACTGCGGCGAGGCCCAGGTGCTGGCCTCCCTCGCCGCACTCTCCGGGCACAGCGGCGGCGACCCCCTCGACGTGGACGTCGAGGGCGGCGGCCTGGCCGTCGAACTGCACGCCGCGCTCGAACCGCTCGCCCCGCACCTGCTGCTCCAGGGCCGCGAACGCCTCCTCACCCTCGGCGCGCTGGTCGCCCTCGCCGACGGCCGCTACCTCCCGCAGGAGCGGGCCGCGCTCGCCGTGGTCGGCCGCTGCCTCGACCTCGGCGCCGCGCAGGTCGACCGACTGCTGGAGGCCGCGACCCGCGCCCCGCACTGACGGCTCCGCCCTGCCGTCCTCGGCGTTCCTTGTCGTCCTGTCCGTTTCACCGTTCCGCTGTTCCCACCGAGCCGGGCCCGTACTCCCCCTCCCGGGCCCGCCGTGTCCCGCACCGCACGGGTGAATGCCCTGCAGCCCCGGTGCGGGCTCACGGCTGCGCGCCGCGGGTTCCTGCCGTCCGCCGGTGTCGAACGCGGCCGCGCTGTCGGTGGGGTACGGGACAATGGGAACCACCATGAGTCTCTTCCGCGACGACGGCATCGTGCTGCGCACCCAGAAGCTCGGCGAGGCCGACCGGATCATCACCTTCCTGACCCGCCAGCACGGCAAGGTGCGGGCGGTGGCGCGCGGCGTGCGCCGGACCAAGTCGAAGTTCGGCGCGCGTCTCGAACCGTTCTCGCACGTCGACATCCAGTTCTTCAGCCGGGGCAGCGAGCTCGTCGGCCGCACCCTGCCGTTGTGCACCCAGGTGGAGACCCTCGCCCCCTACGGCGCCCGGATCGTCGACGACTACACCCGCTACACCGCCGGCACCGCGATGCTGGAGACCGCCGAACGCTTCGCCGAGAACGAGGGCCAACCCGCCGTCCAGCAGTACCTGCTGCTGGTCGGCGGCCTGCGCACGCTGGCCGACGGCACCCACCAGTCGCACCTGGTGCTGGACGCCTTCCTACTGCGCTCGCTCGCCGTCAACGGCTACGGCGCGAGCTTCACCGACTGCGCGCGCTGCGGACTGCCCGGCCCCAACCGGTTCTTCTCCCTCCAGGCGGGCGGTGTGCTGTGCGGCGACTGCCGGGTACCCGGAAGTGCCGTACCCTCCCCTGAGACACTGGTACTGCTCGGCGCGCTGCTGTCCGGGGACTGGCGGACCGCCGACTCCTGCGAACCGCGGTACTGGCGCGAGGGCAGCGGGCTGGTGGCCGCCTACCTGCAGTGGCACTTGGAGCGGGGCATCCGCTCGATGAGATACGTGGAGAAGTGAACATGGTCGCGCGACGCCTGTTCGGCAGCAAGCGGACGTACGAAGTCCCCGCCCCGCACCCGAGCGGTGCGAAGCCGCCGAAGATCCCCGGCGACCTGGTCCCGAACCACGTCGCGGTGGTCATGGACGGCAACGGCCGCTGGGCCAAGGAGCGCGGCCTGCCCCGCACCGAGGGCCACAAGGTCGGCGAGGGCGTCGTCCTCGACGTGCTGCGCGGCTGCCTCGAGGTCGGCGTCAAGAACCTCTCGCTGTACGCCTTCTCCACCGAGAACTGGAAGCGCTCACCGGAAGAAGTGAAGTTCCTGATGAACTTCAACCGGGACGTCATCCGCCGCCGCCGTGACGAGATGGACGCCATGGGCATCCGGATCCGCTGGGTCGGCCGGATGCCGAAGATGTGGAAGAGCGTCGTCCAGGAACTCCAGGTCGCCCAGGAGCAGACCAAGAACAACGACGCCATGACGCTGTACTTCTGCGTCAACTACGGTGGCCGGGCCGAGATCGCCGACGCCGCCCTGGCCATCGCCCGTGACGTGGCCGCCGGGAAGCTCAACCCGGAGAAGGTCAACGAGAAGCTGTTCGCGAAGTACCTCTACTACCCGGACATGCCGGACGTGGACCTCTTCCTGCGCCCCAGCGGCGAGCAGCGCACCTCCAACTTCCTGGCCTGGCAGTCCGCGTACGCCGAGCTCGTGTTCCAGGACGTGCTCTGGCCCGACTTCGACCGCCGTGACCTGTGGCGTGCCTGCGAGCAGTACGCCCGCCGTGACCGCCGCTTCGGCGGGGCGGTGCCCAACGACTCGGCCGCCGGCGCCGAGGTGCCGCCGCAGCGCTGACGCGGGGCGGGGGCGGGTGTGATGCCCGCCATTCGCCCGTGGACGGCGAGGGCCCGGATCGGACTGTTCCGATCCGGGCCCTCGGTGCTGTGCTTTCGGTGCTGTGCTTTCGGTGCTGTACGGGCAGCGGTGTTACTGCGGCGTCTGCTGCTTCGCGGCACACTCGCCGCAGGTGCCGAAGATCTCCAGGGTGTGCGCGATGTCGCTGAAGCCGTGCTCGGCGGCGACCGCGTTGGCCCAGCGCTCGACCGCCGGGCCCTCGACCTCGACGGTCGCCCCGCAGTGCCGGCACACCAGATGGTGGTGGTGCCCGCTGCTGCAGCGACGGTAGACCGCCTCGCCCTCGGCGGTGCGCAGCACGTCCACCTCACCGGCCTCGGCGAGGGACTGGAGCGTCCGGTAGACGGTGGTCAGCCCCACCGAGTCGCCCCGGTGCTTGAGCATGTCGTGCAGTTCCTGCGCGCTGCGGAAATCCTCGATCTCGTCCAGAACCGCCGAGACGGCGGTGCGCTGCCGAGTCGATCGCGCGCGCGGCGACGGGCCTGCGGTGGTCACCGGGGTCCTCCTGCTGGTCGGCTGGGTTTCGCACATCATTGTGCCAGCCCCCGACTTGACAGCGTCTCCCCCGACAGCGGCGCCTTCACCGCCGTGCCCGCCGTTGCGGGGGTGGTGTCCGCTGCGTCTTCCGTGCCGTCGGCGCTCAGGCTCTGGGCGCTCAGGCCCTGGGCATTCGGGTTCTGGACGGGCAGGGCGACGTCGCAGACCGCCGGGCCGTGTTCGGCGGCGGCCCGGTGCCGGTGCCGTCGCTTGGCCAGCGGCGCGGCGATCGCGCTGAACAGGGCGAAGGCCAGGATGGCCAGGATCACGATGGTGGGGCCGGAGGGCAGGTCGGCCTCGTACGAGGTGCCGACGCCGAGCAGGGCGGTCACCACGCCGACGCTCACCGCGGCGGCCTGGGTGGCCGCGAAGGAACGCGTCAGCTGCTGGGCCGCCGCGACCGGGACCACCATCAGCGCGCTGACCAGCAGCAGGCCGACCACCCGCATGGCGACCGTCACGGTGACCGCGGCCATCACCGCCAGCAGCAGGTTGAGCACCCGCACCGGCAGGCCGGTGACCCGGGCGAACTCCTCGTCCTGGCACACCGCGAACAGCTGGCGGCGCAGGCCCGCGGTGACCGCGACGACGACGGCCGCCAGGCCGCCGATCACCGCCAGGTCGCCGGGGGAGACGGTGAGGATGGAGCCCCACAGGTAGCTCTCCAGGCTGCCGGAACCGGCCTGGCTGCTCATCGAGACCAGCAGCTTGCCGCCGGCCATGCCGCCGTAGAACAGCATCGCCAGGGCGATGTCGCCGCGCTGGTTGCCGCGCGCGCGGACCAGCTCCATCACGATCGCGCCGAGCACGCAGACCAGCACGGCCATCCAGATCGGGTTGGCCTGGAACAGGAAGCCGAGGCCGACACCGGTCAGCGCGACGTGCCCGATGCCGTCGCCCATCAGCGCCTGGCGGCGCTGCACCAGGTAGATGCCGACCGAGGGGGCGGTGATGCCGACCAGCAGGGCGGCGAGGAAGGCCCGCTGCATGAAGTCGGGTTGGAACATCTCGATCATGCCAGCAGCCCCTGGGTGGTGCGGTGGTGGTGGTCGTCCGCGTGCGGGTGGACGTGGTCGTGGCCGGGCAGCGCGTGCTGGCCGACGCCCCGCGGCGGCGGCCCGTCGTGCGCGACGCAGCCGTCGCGCAGCACCACGGCCCGGTCGATCAGCGGCTCCAGCGGGCCCAGTTCGTGCAGCACCAGGAGCACCGCGCAGCCGCGCTCCACCTCGCTGCGCAGGATGTCGGCGAGCACCTGCTGGCTGTCCACGTCGACGCCGGCCATCGGCTCGTCCATGATCAACAGGTCGGGCAGTCCGACCAGGGCACGGGCGATCAGCACCCGCTGGTGCTGCCCGCCGGACAGGTTGGTCACCCCGTCGCCGGCCCGGTCCAGCATGCCGACGGAGGCCAACGCCCGGTCCACCGCGTCGCGGTCCTTGCGACGGAACGGCAGCAGCCCGTGCTGCGGCAGCCGACCGGTGGAGACCACCTCGCGGACCGTGGCCGGCACCCCGCCGGCCGCGGTGGTGCGCTGCGGCACGTACCCGATCCGGTGCCAGTCCCGGAACCTGCGCAGCGGCCGCTCGAACAGCTCCAGGCTGCCCTGCTCCAGCGGCACTGACCCTATGACGCTCTTCACGGTGGTGGACTTGCCGGATCCGTTGGCGCCCAGCAGTGCCACCACTTCGCCCGGCCGGACGGTGAGGTCGACGCCGCGCAGCACCGGCCGACCACCGACGGTGGCGACCGCGCCCCGGAGGCTGACGACCGCCGGCCCGGTGTCCTCACCGGAGGACGGCCGCAGCCGGTCGGAGTCTGCCGTGGAGATGACAGTACTCATGGTGTTCCTCGCTCGGCTCGCGCCGCTTGGTCTCGGGTCGATCGGCCGGGTGGGGTCGGTCGGGTGGGGTCGGTCGGGTGCTCGGATGTGGGGTCGGTTCGGGTGGCCGGTGTCGTCTGTGCTGGCCGGTCCGCCGGTTGGGCGGTCGGGCCGTTCGGACCGGTCAGCTCGCGCCGAGGGCGGCCTTCAGGTTGTCGAGGTTCTGCCGCATGACCGAGAAGTAGTCGTTCTTGGTCGGCTCCTTGATCCCTTCCAGAGGATCGAGCACGGCCGTCTTCAGGCCGAGGTCGGCAGCCACGGTGTCGGCCAGCTTGGGACTGACCAGGGCCTCGAAGAACACGGTGGTCGCACCGTTCTCCTTTGCGGCGCGCTGGATCGCGGCCAGCCGGGACGGGGTGGGCTCGGCCTCCGGGTCGACGCCGTTGATCGCCACCTGGTTCAGGCCGTAGTGGTCGGCGAGGTAGCCGAAGGCGGCGTGGCTGGTGATGAAGGTCTTGGTCTTGACGTTCTGCAGACCGTCCCGGAACTCCTGGTCCAGGGTGGCCAGTTGGGCGACCACGTGGTCGGTGTTGCGCTGGTAGTCGGCGGCGTTCGCCGGGTCCACCTGGGCGAGTTCCGCGCCGACGCTCTTCGCGACCGCCGCGTACCGGGTCGGGTCCAGCCAGATGTGCGGGTCGCCGGCGGCGTCGGTGTGCTCGTGTTCGCCGTCGTGGCCGTCGGGCTCGCTGGCGCCCTCGTCCAGGTGGTGGTCCACCAGCGGGGAGGCGGCGGTGGCGTCCACCACATGCTTGGGGTGGGTCTGCGCCACGGCCTTGTCCACGGTCGGCTGCAGGCCCTTGAGGTAGATCACGGTGTCGGCCCGCTGCACGGCCGCGACCTGCTTGGCCGTCAGCTCCAGGTCGTGCGGCTCCACGCCGGCGGCGGTCAGACCGGTGACCTTGACGTGCTCGCCGCCGATCTGCCGGGCCAGGAACTCCATCGGGTAGAACGACGCCACCACGTTCAGCTTCCCGCCGTCGCTGCCGGCCGCGCTGCTGGTGCCGCCGCAGGCGGAGAGCAGGAGCGCGCCGACCGCTGTCGCGGCGGTGAGGGCTATCGAGGTCGACAGGCGGCGAATCTTCATGACAACGATTCTCATCTTATGTGGAAATGATTGTCAACTTGCGTTCGGGTGGATCGGGGTCACACTTCCGCCCCGGCGACCTTCCGCGAGCCGGTGCCGACGGTCCCGTGCGCCGCCGTCCGCCGCCTGCGCGCCGCCCGCGGGTCGGGCTGGAGCGGGACCTGGAGTGGGGCCCGGGGCGGGATCGGAGCCGGGGCCGGAGTCGCAACCGGAATCGGCACCTGTGGCCGGTGCCAACACGCCGGAACGCACACGGCTGTTCACTGCGATACGGCCTCCCGGCCGCCTGTCTGCGCCACTATCGAGTTGAATCCCGCCCCCGCATGCCCGGTACCCTGAGTTTCTTCGGGCGCGCGCAACCAGCCGCGCCCTGACCGTGCCGTCGTACTGAAGAGAGCACTGTGGCCGCCGACAAGATCGACACGATCGTCAGCCTGAGCAAGCGCCGTGGCTTCGTCTACCCCTGCAGCGAGATCTACGGCGGTACTCGCGCCGCCTGGGACTACGGTCCGCTGGGAGTCGAGCTCAAGGAGAACATCAAGCGCCAGTGGTGGCGTGCGATGGTCACCGCTCGGGAGGATGTCGTCGGTATCGACTCCTCGGTGATCCTCGCCCGCGAGGTCTGGGAGGCCTCCGGCCACGTCGCCACCTTCAACGACCCGCTGACCGAGTGCCTCTCCTGTCACAAGCGCTTCCGCGCCGACCACCTGGAAGAGGCCTACGAGGCCAAGCACAAGAAGCTCCCGGCCAACGGCCTGGCCGACATCAACTGCCCGAACTGCGGCAACAAGGGCGCCTTCACGGAGCCCAAGGAGTTCTCGGGCATGCTGAAGACGCACCTCGGTGTCACCGAGGACGCGTCCGGCCTTGCCTACCTCCGCCCGGAGACCGCGCAGGGCATCTTCACCAACTTCCGCGCCGTGCAGACCACCTCGCGCAAGAAGCCGCCGTTCGGCATCGCCCAGGTCGGCAAGAGCTTCCGCAACGAGATCACGCCCGGCAACTTCATCTTCCGCACTCGCGAGTTCGAGCAGATGGAGATGGAGTTCTTCGTCAAGCCGGGCGAGGACGAGACCTGGCACGAGTACTGGCTCGAGCAGCGCTGGAACTGGTACGTGGACCTCGGTCTGCGCACCGAGAACATGCGCTTCTTCGAGCACCCCAAGGAGAAGCTGTCCCACTACGCCAAGCGCACGGTGGACATCGAGTACCGCTTCAACTTCGGCGGTAGCGAGTTCTCCGAGCTCGAGGGTCTCGCCAACCGCACCGACTACGACCTGACGGTGCACAGCGAGGCCTCCGGCCAGGACCTGAAGTACTTCGACCAGGACGCGAACGAGCGGTACTACCCGTACGTCATCGAGCCCGCCGCCGGCCTCAACCGTGCCATGCTGGCCTTCCTGATCGACGCCTACTTCGAGGACGAGGCGCCGAACGCCAAGGGCGTCATGGAGAAGCGCGTCGGCATGCGGCTCGACCCGCGCCTGGCCCCGGTCAAGGTCGCGGTGCTCCCGCTGTCCCGCAACGCCGACCTCTCCCCGAAGGCCCGCGGCCTGGCCGCCGACCTGCGTACCGCCTGGAACGTCGAGTTCGACGACGCCGGTGCGATCGGCAAGCGCTACCGCCGCCAGGACGAGATCGGCACGCCGTTCTGCGTCACCGTCGACTTCGACACCCTCGAGGACAACGCGGTGACCGTTCGCGAGCGTGACACCATGGCGCAGGAGCGTGTGTCGCTCGACCAGGTGAAGTCCTACCTGGGCGCCCGCCTGATCGGCTGCTGACGCCGCACCACTCGGTGCATCCCACCGACTGGGCATCACCTCCGGCTCCCGGCCCGCGAATTCGAGTTCGCAGGCCGGGAGCCGCGGCGTTTCCAGCAGGGGGCGTTTCTCTTGTGCCGGGGGCGGGTGGCAGCCGCGGTGTTCACCGATGCCTGGCGTCCGCCGGTCGGTGCTTCGAGCGCCGACCGGCAGGTCAGCGGCGCTGGCGGGACCGGGAGCGGGGACGCGGCGCCGGTTGGGTCGGCAGCCCACCGGTGCGCAGCGCGGCGAACACGCTGCGGGCCCGGCTCTCCTCCAGGTCGTCGGCGGTGAACAGCAGGGTGTCGTACAGCTCGGTCGCCCCCTGGATCGCGGCGCCGAACCTGCCGATGTCGCTCGCGGACCGCAGCCGCACCAGCTCGCCGACCAGCTCCATCGCGGTTTCTTCGTTCAACTCGCCGGCGATCGCGGCGACCTCGTTGATCGGCCGACCTGCCGCCTGCCGCAGCAGGTGGCGTACGTCGTCGGTCCGCCCGGCGGCCTTCAAGTGCTGTGCCAGCTCGGCGAGTTCCTCTGCCGGTGCAGAGGCGCGCTCCCACAGCAGGGTCTGGCCGTCGGCCGACTGGCCGGACTGCTCCAGGGCGGCCAGCAGTGCCGGCAGGGCCGCCGAACTCGCCGACCACAGCGTGTGGAAGAGGTCGGCCGCCTCGTCGATCATCCCGTCGCGACGCAGTACCGCGAGTGTGGCCGCCGCGTGCTCCGGGGCGCCGGCGGAGACCGAGCGTGCCAGGTAGGTGGAGGAGCCCGTCGGGCCGTTCTCCTGGAGCAGGGTGGCCAGCCGAGCCACGTCCTCGGGCGTGATCATCACGGCCACCTGGCGCACGATGGCCGCCGACTCATGTGTGGCGCCTTGCTGGTGCAGTCCGCTGATGCGCTGCACCAGGGCCACCAGTTCCACCGTCGTCCGCGGTCGCAGCTGGCCGGACGGCGGCGTCGGGTCTTCGACGCCGTGGGGCCCGCCCTGGTTCGAGGCAGCGGGGCCGCGCCCCGGGGCGGCCGGGCTGTGTCCTGGGTCGGCGGGGCCGTGTCCTGGGGCAGCCGAGCGGAAGCGATCGCCGTTGTGGTCGACGGTCTGCGCCGCCGGGGCGGATGCCCTGCCGGCGGGTGCGGCACCTGCTGCGGCGCCGGCTTCGGAGGACCGAGGGTTCCACGCGCCGGCGGTGCCCTGGGGCTGAGCAGGGCGTTCCGCGTGCGGACGTTCCGCGCGGGGGAACTCGGCGTCGGCGGGGCGCGGGCTGCCAACGGCCTGGCCCGGTATGCCGGTTCTGGCCCAGGAGGCCTGTTCCGTCGCCGCCTCGCGGCGGTCGGCACCGAGGCGGGCACGGTTCGGAGCGGTCCCGGCGGTCGGAGCGGCGGCCCCCGGGCCCGGTCGTCCAGCGGGTACGCCGCGTCCGACGGGCGTCCCGGGGTGGTTCGCGTCGAAGCGGGCGGCGGGCGAATGCGGCCGCTGTTGAGGGATCGGAGAGGCGCTCCAGCCCGCAGGGGCGTTCGTACGCTGCTGCTCTGCGAAGCCTGTCGTGATGTGGCCCGGGTGGCGGGGCGGCTCGGCGAACCGGCCGGTCAGCAGACGGTCTTCTGCCGCCAGCAGTCGGTCACTCAGTTCGAGGCAGCGTGCACCGAGGCCTTCGCGAAGGTTCTGGGCCTGGGCAAGTTGCCGGAGCAGTTCGGGGTCGGGCTGGCGGGACGGGCGGCCGGACCCGGGGGCGTGGTCGGATTCGTGGCCGGCCCGAAGCGCTTCGCTGAGCCTGCGTTCGCGCTGTGCGGCGAACTGCCGTGCTCTGAGCAGTTCGTCCAGCTCGGCTCTGAGTGTCTGGACATCGGCCGACTCCGGCCCCCGATCGCCTACGGTCATCGCGCCCCGCCCTGGCCTTTCCACGGGGTCCCCCGATTGGCCCCCGCCACTACGACTGGTGGCCATCCTGGTGCTGCCGTACGGCGGCCACGTTACGGGAGTAAGTCATAACGTTTTCGAGACGGAAATGCGAGTGGCGATGCACCCGGAGACCGACGAGTTTTGCGGACGGCGGTCAACTGCCGTCCGACTCGCCCCACTTGCGGGGATAAGGGCCACTGTTCACAGCTGTGGAGACGGGTTGATGAGGCGTCAGTTCACCAGTCGGGCCCGCGCTTCCATCAGTGCGAAACCGAGCAGGTTCAGTCCGCGCCACTGCGACGGCGAACTCGCCCGCTCGCTGTCGGCCGCCAGCCCGATGCCCCAGATCCGGTCGAGCGGGCTGGCCTCCACCAGGACACGCGTCCCGGTGCGGAGCAGGTAGTCGCGAAGCCGCTCGTCCTGTCCGAACTTGGCGACGTTGCCTGTCACCACCAGTTCGAAGCGGTGCGCCTCCCAGACGTCCTGGTCGAAGTCCTTGACCAGACGGCCCAACTTCTGGGCCTCGGCGGGCGTCCGAGCCCGGAGGATGCGAGGGACGCTCTCCTCGTCGCCGAACAGCCGCGCCTTGCCGGCCATCATCCAGTGCTCGGCGGTGAGGTACTCGACCCCGTCGACGGTGAACGGCGACGGGGTCCACTGGCTGAAGACACCGGCCCCGATCTGCCCGTTCCCCTGCGGCTGGTGGCGCCAGAAGAACAGGTACTTGGGGCTGCTCCCGGACTCGATCGCGGCCACCAACTGTTCGCTGGTCCGTGCGTCGCTCGTAAGGATGGTCGGATTTGCCATAGCGCCATCCTTGCACCGCCGCGGCGGCCGGGCCCGGCATTATTCGCGGGCCACGGTCTCCGCCGGTTCGGCCCGTCGTGGGCCCGGTGTTCGCTCCGATCCCGGCTCGGCAGGGTGCGGGCATCAGCCGACCGAGCGCGGCAGGCGGATGCTCAGCCAGCAGATGACGAGGGAGCCGAGCGCCTGGATGCCGAGCACCAGAGCCAGCGCGTTCGCCATTCCCAGAGTGGGGACCATGGCGATGAAGAGAGTCCCGAGCGTGGCCACCCCCAGGGCCAGGCTGGACTGCTGAGTGGTCGCCAGCACCCCGCTGCCGACCCCCGCGCGTTCGGCGGGAACCCGGGAGAGCACCACCCGGAACAGGGGCATGCTCACCAGGCCCTGTCCGATGCCGGCGAGTGCCACGCCGGGCAGCATCCGGAGCGGGGAGAAGTGCGACCAGTCGCCGAGTGCGGTGGCGATCAGCGTGATCAGGCCGAGGCCCTGGATCACTGCGCCGCCTGTGATGACCCGGCTGCCGAAGCGGCCGACCAGCCGCGGCCCGGCCAGCGAGGCGCCGAAATAGCCGACCGCCATCGGCACCAGGGCCCAGCCTGCGGCGATCGGGTCCCGGTGCAGCCCGTCCTGCAGCAGCAGGGCGATCACGAACATGAAGCCGCCGAATCCGGTGAAGTAGGGCACGGCCACGCCGAGGCCGCGCCGCATCTCCGGAATCCGCAGGAGCGAGAGCGGGACGAGAGGAACCCGCCCTTCCCGCTCGGCCCGTCGCTCCACCGCCAGGAATGTTGCGGCGAGGACGGGGAACGCCGCCAGGGACACCCAGGTCCAGAGCGGCCAGTCGAGGGCCCGGCCCTCCATCAGGGGTACGAACAGTGCCAGCAGAGCTGCCGTGAGCAGCAGGGTGCCGGGGAGGTCCACGCCGACGGCCCGTTCCGCCCGGCTCTCCGGGACATGACGCGCCGCCAGGACCGCGGTGAGCAGCGCGAAGGGGACGTTCAGCAGGAACACGGCGCGCCAGCCGGTGCCGAAGAGGTCCGCCGAGACCAGGAACCCGCCGAGTACCTGGCCGATCACCACCGAGATGCCGCCGACGGCTCCGTAGATGCCGAGGGCTCGGGCGCGCTGCTGACCGCTGGTGGTGGCGGTGATGGTGGCGAGGACCTGGGGGAGCAGCAGAGCGGCGGAGGCGCCCTGGGTGACCCGGGCGGCAACCAGGGTCCATGCGGTGGGGGCGACACCGCACGCGAGTGAGGTGACGGTGAAGGCGGCGGCTCCGGCGATGAACAGCCGCCGTCGGCCGAAGGCGTCGCCCAGCCGCCCGCCCAGGACGAGCAGGACGGCGAAGGCGATGCCGTAGCCCGCCGCCACGAGTTCCAGGACGGCGGGGCCGGCGACCAGATCGTGGTCGATGGTCGGCAGCGCGACATTCACGATGAAGAAGTCAAGCAGCGGAAGGAAGGCGCCCAGAAGGACGATGATCAGGCCGGCGGCGCCCAGTCCGGGTGCCGCGGGCCGGGCCGGCGACGAGATCTGCGGTAGCAATGTCTGCTGAGTCACGGGTACTACGATGAGGCTCCCCTCAGCCTGGTACCAGGCGGTGTTTATCCAGGTATAAGCAGTACCTGGCAACAGGATCTGTGGTAGTCCACCCTGGTGCCATGGCTATCTCCACGGACCTTCACACCCCCGCCGACGACAGACGGCAGGAACTGGCCACGTTCTTGCGGAGCCGCCGGGAACGCATCTCGCCCGAACAGGTCGGCCTGCCTGCTGTCGGACGCCGTCGCACCCCGGGGCTGCGCCGCGAGGAGGTCGCCGGTCTGGCCGCGGTCGGGGTCACCTGGTACACGTGGCTGGAACAGGGGCGGGACATCCAGGTGTCGGTCCAAGTCCTGGATGCGGTGGCCCGGGCTCTGCTGCTCGATCGCAATGAGCGGTCGCACCTGTTCGCACTGGCCGGTGCCGAGGACCCGACGCCGGTGAAGGAATGCTCCACCGTCTCCTCGGCGATCCGGGCCGTGGTCGACCAACTCGACCCGTTCCCCGCCGTGGTGATCAGCAGCCGGTTCGACATCCTCGCGTACAACCGGGCGTACACCTGGCTCGTCGGGGACTTGGACACGATCCCCGAAGAGGATCGCAACATCATGTGGATGATCTTCACTGACACTCCAATCGCGAGGAACCTGGCGGACCTGGCGGCCGCCAGAGCAGGGGTGGTGGCGCGCTTCCGGACCGTGATGGCCGACCATGCGGCGGAACCCGCCTGGAAGACGCTGGTCGGTCGGCTGCGCAAGGTCTCCCCGGACTTCGAGGAGGCCTGGGAACGCCACGAGGTGGCGGGGATGGTCAACGGGTTCAAGCAGTTCGTGCTGCCCGAGGTCGGCCTGCTGCGCTTCGAGTACACGAACCTGTGGCTGGGCCCCAGGAGCGGCACTCGACTGGTCGGGTACGTGCCCCACGACCAGGACACCCGGGACCGGCTCCACCAACTGGCCAGTGCCCGCTGACCGCTGACCGGGCGTCGAGGTGCGAACGGCGAACCGCCCGCACCCGGGCCGGACCGTCCGAGCGCCACCGAGCAGCACAGGGCGGCGAGCGGAAGCTCCGCGCAGACGGCCATCAGCAGGGCCGCCACCAGCTCGGGCCCGGTTGCCGCCGTCGCCACGTCGCAGCCGGCATCGGCGACCAGCAGCACGACAGCCGTCCAGGCCGTCCAGCGCGGACGCCGGCCCTGCCGAAGCAGGACGGCGCTGGCCGACAGCGCCGCCGACTCGACCACGTCGAGCACGGCCCAGGTCGACCCGCCCGGCAGCGTGGCCAGCAGCGCCGCCCAAGGCAGCAGGGCCACCCCGCAGCCCAGGAGCAGCAGCTCCACCCACACCGGCCCGACCCGCAGGCCCAGGCCCTCGGGTCGGACCGGACGCACGCCGCTGCCGGCCCGGACGAGGGTCGAAGCAAACGCGCTCATGCCGCCCTCCCCGACTCCGGGCGCTCCGCGTGGCCCGCCGGCCCGCAGACCTGGACCCAGCGGAACTCGCCGGCGGCCGAGGCGAACCAGAAGCGCCCTGCCGTCCGCACGACATCGGCCTGCACCGCGCGGCGGCGCAGCCCGCCGGCGCGAAAGAGCACCGGCCGGGGTGTGGCACCCGGTGGCCATCGGCCCCATGCGCACGAGACCGACCCTTCGTCCGGTCCACCGGCCCGGCCGCGCCGCGCGCCGCGCAACTGGGCATCACCGAGCGAGGACTCGACCACCACGTCGAGCAACTCGCCGTACTCGTACACCTCCATGGCCGGTCGGCGGCCGGCGCGCAGGCGTACCGACCAGGGGCCGACCGCGGCGAGCAGGCCCATCTGGCCCGCACCGTCGATGAGTTCGGGACCGGCCGGCGGGAGCTCCAGGGCGGCGCCACCGGCGACACCGAGCGGGCTGCGGCCACAACGCATCAGGTTCGTATTCGTCATGCCGTCAAGAATCCTGTGGTGCAACGATCTTGTCGGTAGCGTGCGGCTCCGTCTTTGGGGTGTAGCCAGGTACACCCCAAAGACGGAGGCCCGGGCCATGGAAGCCGAGATCGGCGCGGCCCTACGCTGTGCCGCATGTTCCAGTCGAAGATCCAGTCGCGGCCCGTCCGGGCAGCCGACCCCGGCGCGGTCGGCCCCGCAGTGCTCCGTGCTGTCCGGGAGCGTGCGCCATGGTCCGCGGGCACTCGACGGGATTCGCTGTTCCTGGCAGCCGGCCTCCCGCTGGGCCTGCCTTGCATCATCGTCCTCAGCCTGCCGGGGACGTCACTGCTGGTCGGGCTGCTCCTGCTGGTGGTCCTGCTCGACCTGGCGACCACTGTCCAGCGCAGCCGGGTCCGCACCCTGCGCGGCCTGGAGATCCCCGGCCGACTGCCGCCGGGCGCAGGCTGGCTGCCCCGCCTTCGCGCCGGGTTGACGTGGCGTCAGGCCACCCACCACTTCCTCGTGGCACCGCTCCAGACCTTCTGCGCTGCTCTCGTCCTCAGCCTCTGGGGCACCTCCCTCGTGCTGCTCAGTTTCTTCGGCTGGGTCTGGCTGCTTCCGATGGGCAACCCGCTGCGGGCCGGAGCCGGTTGGACGATCGAGGGGGCGGTGATCACCCTCGGCGGCCTCCTCCTGCTGTTCCTCACCCCATGGCTGGTCGCCCTGCTCGCCGCGCTCGACCTCTGGACGGTCCGCGCCCTGCTCGGCCCCAACCGCGCGGAGGTGCTGGAACGCCGCGTGGAGCACCTCGCCCAGAGCCGAGTGGACGTGGTGGACGCCGCCGACGCCGAACGCCGCCGGATCGAACGGGACTTGCACGACGGCGCACAGCAACGACTGGTCTCGCTCGCCATGAACCTCGGCCTCGCCCGGCGCACCCTCAAGAACATCCCACCTGAGGCGATGGAGGTCATCGTCACCGCCCACGAAGAGGCCCAGGCCGCCATCAAGGAACTGCACGACCTGGTCCGAGGCCTGCACCCCGCCGTACTGGAGGACCGCGGGCTCGATGCGGCCCTCTCCGGCGTCGCCGCGCGCAGCCCCGTCCCCGTGCACCTCGCGGTCGACCTGCCGGGCCGGATAGCCCCCACCGTGGAGGCGGTCGCGTACTTCACGGTCTCCGAGGCGCTGGCCAACGCCGCCAAGCACGCCAAGGCCTCCCGGGTCGACCTCGTCCTGCGCCAGGCCGCCGGCCGGCTGCTCATCACCATCGCCGACGACGGCATCGGCGGCGCGGACGCCACCCGCGGCACCGGGCTCGTCGGCCTGCGCAAGCGCGCCGCGTCCGTGGACGGATCACTTGCCATCACCAGCCCCCGTGGGGGCCCCACCACTATCACCATGGAGCTGCCATGCGAGCTGTGATCGCCGAGGACTCCGTCCTGCTGAGGATCGGCATCGTCAAGGTGCTGGAGAGCGAAGGCTACGAGGTGGCCGCAGCCGTCGAGGACGCCGAGGCGTTGCTCGCCGCCGTCGAGGAGCACCGCCCGCAGATCGTCGTCGCGGATGTCCGGATGCCACCCGGATTTACCGACGAGGGAGTCCGCGCCGCCCTGATGATCCGCCAGCAGTGGCCGGACACCGCGGTCGTGCTGCTCTCCCAGTTCGTCGAGGAGCGCTACGCGGCCGATCTGCTGGCCAAGAACACCAGCGGCGTCGGCTACCTGCTCAAGCAGCGGGTCGCCAACGTCGACGAGTTCGTGGAGGCGCTCCAGCGAGTGGCCGAGGGCGGCACCGCCCTAGACCCCGAAGTGGTCGCCCAGCTGTTGCTGCGCCGCGACCGCGATCCGCTGCACCGGCTGACGCCCCGCGAGCGGGACGTACTGGCGCTGATGGCCGAAGGGCGCTCCAACACGGCGATCGCCGAGTCCCTGGTGGTCAGCGACAGCGCGGTCTCCAAGCACATCAACTCCATCCTCACCAAGCTCGACCTCCCGCCCGCCGAGGACACGCATCGGCGCGTCCTCGCGGTGCTCCGGTTCCTGGAGATCAGCCAATGACCCGACGATCCGCCACAGGGCCGGAGCCGGCACCGGGGCCTGGGCGTGGGCCGGGTTCGGGCCCGGGGCCGGGTTCGAAGCCGCACCCGGACGACGAGGGCCGCCTCGCCCGGTGGCTGCCGACACCCGGTCCGGACGTTCCGGCTGCCGGGCTGCGTCCGGGCGAGCGCCGCATCTGGCGAGTCATCGGGGTGCTGGCACTTGCCTGCGCCCTGGTGGGCGGTGCCGCCACCACCGGTGCCGCGCTGGTCCAGCAGGACACCGTTCGGGAGCGGTCGTACTTCGAAGCGATCGACCGGCTCGACCTCGAGTCCGGGCCGGCCCTGGTCACAGTGCGGGCCGGCGGCACCGATCGAGTGATCGTCACTGAGCGCGTGGGCTGGTCCCTGCGCAAGCCCACCGTGAACGAGCAGATCGAAGGGGACACGCTGTCGGTGTCCGTCGACTGCTTGGCGGCCAGCCGGCTGTTCGGTTGCGCCGTCGTCCTGGAGATACAGGTCCCGGCGACGACGGTGGTCAAATCCCGCAGCGGGTCGGGACGGACGGAGATACTCGACATCTCCGGGGACACCTCGGCGGAGACCGGTTCCGGGCAGATCGAACTGAGCCGGGTCAGCGGTGCCATCTGGGCCAAGAGCGGCTCCGGTCAGATCATCGGCACCGGGCTGACATCGACGGAGACCAGAGCGTTCTCCTCCTCCGGTCAGGTCACCCTCCAGTACGACCGGCCGCCGACCTCGGTGACAGCCCGGCTGGCCTCCGGCAACCTCTTGCTGCAAGTCCCCGACGATCGCAGTCAGTACCGGATCGACCTCAGCAACGCAGGGGGCGACCAAGTGATCGATCAGTCCTTGCCGAACTCGTCCTCGTCAAGGGTGCTCGACGTCGTCACCGCCTCCGGCACCGTCGCCATCAACCGGATGGGCGACCACCACTGACCGGGCGCCCCGCCGGTGCCGGCGCGGTGGACCCTGCTCCAGGTCTGCTTCCATACCGGCCGCTTCCGACCGACCGCTTCTGATCGTCCGAGCCCGAGTCGTCCGAGCCCGAGCGGGGCTGTTCAACAGGAGCGGGCGGCCCGCTCGGCCGGTGGGGGAGAATGGAGAGTCCGGAACTCCCGCCGTTGGGGCCCTACCCGTTTGAGGATCTGCCGCGCATGACCATCACGCCCGACTCCGCCCAGGCAACTCCGGCAGCACCCGAAGCGCCGGAGTTCGCCCCGCTGAACATCGGGCCGATGCAGGTGTGGCCGCCGGTGGTGCTGGCCCCGATGGCCGGCATCACCAATGCCCCGTTCCGTACCCTATGCCGGGAACAGAGCGGTGGCCGTGGCCTGTACGTCTCCGAGATGATCACCACCCGGGCGCTGGTCGAGCGCAACGCCAAGACCATGCAGCTGATCAAGTTCGACCCGAGTGAGAAGCCCCGCTCGATCCAGCTGTACGGCGTGGACCCGGAGACCGTCGGCAAGGCGGCGCGGATGATCTCCGAGGAGGGCCTCGCCGATCACATCGACCTCAACTTCGGCTGCCCCGTTCCCAAGGTGACCCGCAAGGGCGGTGGCTCGGCGCTGCCGTACAAGCGCAACCTGCTGCGTGACATCCTGCGTCAGGCGGTCGGCAACGCGGGTGACCTCCCGGTCACCATGAAGATGCGCAAGGGCATCGACGACGACCACCTGACCTATCTCGACGCCGGCCGGATCGGTGCCGAGGAGGGCGTGGCCGCGATCGCCCTGCACGGCCGCACCGCCGCCCAGCACTACGGCGGCACCGCCGACTGGTCGGCCATCGCCCGGCTGCGCGAGTCCGTGCCGGCGGGCATCCCGGTGCTCGGCAACGGAGACATCTGGTCCGCCGACGACGCGGTGCGGATGATGCGCGAGACCGGCTGCGACGGCGTGGTGGTCGGTCGCGGCTGCCTCGGCCGCCCGTGGCTGTTCAGGGACCTGGTGTCGATCTTCGAGGGCGACGTCGACTACGCCCGCCCCACCTTCGCGTACGTGGCCCGCGCCATGGTCCGGCACGCCCAACTGCTGGGGGAGTGGCTCGGTGACGAGGCCCGCGGTGTCATCGACTTCCGCAAGCACGTCGCCTGGTACACCAAGGGATTCTCGGTCGGCTCCGAACTGCGGGTGAAGCTCGCCAATTCCAGCTCGCTCTCCGAACTCGACGAGACCCTCGCGCTGGTCGACCAGGAGCAGAGCTGGCCGCTCGGCGCCGACGGCCCGCGAGGCCGTACCAGCGGCAACAACCGGGTGGTCCTGCCTGAGGGCTGGTTGGACGATCCGTACGAATGTGCCCGACTCGGCGAAGATGCCGAATCGGACACCTCTGGCGGCTGATCTGTACGGCCTGGCAAAAATTGCCTCGCCCGACGCCTGGCCGAACCGGCCCGGAGGAGTTGTCCAAGATGGACAGTAGGGCTCCTCAAAGGCGAAATTCCGCCACGCAGAGCAATGGGTCTGTCAACAGAAAGCGACGGCAGGCGTAGGGATGCTCAGCTTGACAGCTGAGATGCGCCCGTGACGCTGGCCACATATCGTGGCGAGTGACGGCCAGTCAGTGGACTTCGCCAAGCTGTACAAGTCCGGATCGCTTCCCGAACGGGTCCTGCGGCGGATGGCGGTGGCTGGTTGCAGGAAATCAAGCCGGGGAAACGCGGTGGGGCGGATGGCGTCACTGTGTGTCCGGTTCGTATGAGCTTCGCGTGGCGGTGTCTTCACTTCTTGAAGGCTTGCAAGCGTCACCCGGACGATTTCGGCAACGCAGGCAAACGTCCCGCCGGGCATTCGATCTGCTGGTCAACGGCCCGCTTCGCAGCTCGTACGACCTATTCGCTCCCCTAAACAGCCTTCGAAATGGGTATGTTCTCCGGCGTCAGGGCAACCGTGTGCGAGGAGAACCACCCGTGGCGGCGCAGCAGAAGTTTGTTTACTCCTTCACCGAAGGAAACAAGGACCTCAAGGATCTTCTCGGCGGGAAGGGTGCGAACCTCGCCGAGATGACCAACCTGGGCCTCCCCGTCCCTCCGGGGTTCACCATCACCACCGACGCCTGCAAGGTGTTCCTGGAGACCGGCACCGAGCCGGGCTCGCTGAACGAGGAGATCACCGGCCACCTGGTCGCCCTCGAGGCTCAGATGGGCAAGCGGCTCGGCCAGGCGGACAACCCGCTGCTGGTCTCGGTGCGGTCCGGTGCCAAGTTCTCCATGCCGGGCATGATGGACACCGTCCTGAACATCGGCCTCTCCGACGCCTCGGTGACCGGGCTCGCCGCCCAGTCCGGCAACGAGCGCTTCGCGTGGGACTCCTACCGCCGCCTGGTCCAGATGTTCGGCAAGACCGTGCTGGGCGTCGACGGCGAGCTGTTCGAAGAGGCGTTGGACGAGGCCAAGCACGCCAAGGGCACCGTCAACGACCTGGACCTCACCGCCGAGGACCTCAAGAAGCTGGTCGAGACCTTCAAGGCGATCGTGCTCCGCGAGACCGGCCGGGAGTTCCCGCAGGAGCCGCGCGAGCAACTGGACCTGGCGATCCACGCGGTCTTCCACTCCTGGAACGGCGACCGGGCCCGCCTGTACCGCCGCCAGGAGCGCATCCCGAACGACCTGGGCACCGCCGTCAACATCTGCACGATGGTCTTCGGCAACCTCGGCGAGGACTCCGGCACCGGCGTCGCCTTCACCCGCGACCCCTCCACCGGCACCCAGGGCGTCTACGGCGACTACCTGCAGAACGCCCAGGGCGAGGACGTGGTGGCGGGCATCCGCAACACCCTCCAGCTGGCCGACCTGGAGCAGCTCGACAAGAAGTCGTACGACCAGCTGATGTCCATCATGCAGACCCTGGAGAACCACTACCGGGACCTGTGCGACATCGAGTTCACCATCGAGCGCGGCAAGCTCTGGATGCTGCAGACCCGGGTCGGCAAGCGCACCGCCGCTGCCGCGTTCCGGATCGCCGTCCAGCTGGTCGACCAGGGCCTGATCGACCTGGACGAAGCGCTGCACCGGGTCACCGGCGGGCAGCTCGCCCAGCTGATGTTCCCGCGCTTCGCCCCCACCTCCGAGACCCGGCCGGTCGCCTACGGCATCGCGGCCTCGCCCGGTGCGGCGGTCGGAAAGGTGGTTTTCGACTCCTACACCGCGGTGAAGTGGTCGCGCTCCGGCGAGAAGGTCATCCTGGTCCGTCGCGAGACCAACCCCGACGACCTGGAAGGCATGATCGCCGCCGAGGGCATCCTCACGTCGCGCGGCGGCAAGACCTCGCACGCGGCCGTGGTCGCCCGCGGCATGGGCAAGACCTGTGTCTGCGGCGCCGAGGAGCTGGAGGTCGACACCAAGAACCGCCGGTTCACCACCTCCGACGGCCAGGTCGTCCACGAGGGCGACGTGGTGTCCATCGACGGCGCCAACGGCAAGGTGTACCTGGGCGAGGTCCCGGTGCTGCCGTCCCCGGTGGTCGAGTACTTCGAGGGCACCCTGCACGCCGGCGCCGACGTCCAGGGCGGGCTGGTCCAGGCCGTGCACCGGCTGATGTCGCACGCCGACGGCCGCCGTCGTCTCGCGGTCCGTGCCAACGCCGACAACGCCGAGGACGCGAACCGCGCCCGCCGGTACGGCGCCCAGGGCATCGGCCTGTGCCGCACCGAGCACATGTTCCTCGGTGAGGAGCGCCGCAAGGAGGTCGAGCACCTGATCCTGGCGGACAACGACAAGGACCGCGAGGCCGCGCTGTCCAGCCTGCTGCCGCTGCAGAAGGGCGACTTCCTTGAGCTCTTCCAGTCGATGGACGGGCTTCCGGTGACGGTCCGGCTGCTCGACCCGCCGCTGCACGAGTTCCTGCCCGACTTCACCGAGCTGTCGGTGCGCGTCGCCCTCGCCGAGGCCCGCAAGGACCCGAACGAGAACGACCTGCGCCTGCTCCAGGCCGTCCACCGCCTGCACGAGGCCAACCCGATGCTGGGCCTGCGCGGCGTCCGCCTCGGCCTGGTCATCCCCGGCCTGTTCGGGATGCAGGTCCGGGCGATCGCCGAGGCCGCGGCCGAGCGCAAGCTGGCCGGCGGCGACCCGCGCCCCGAGGTGATGATCCCGCTGGTCGGCACCGTCCAGGAGCTGGAGCTGGTCCGCGACGAGTGCGAGCGGGTGCTCGCCGAGGTCTGCGCCTCCACCGGCGTCAACCTCGACATCAAGCTCGGCACCATGATCGAGCTGCCGCGTGCCGCCGTCACGGCCGGGCAGATCGCCGAGGCCGCGGACTTCTTCTCCTTCGGCACCAACGACCTGACCCAGACCGTGTGGGGCTTCTCCCGCGACGACGTCGAGGCCTCGTTCTTCACCGCCTACCTGGAGAAGGGCATCTTCGGCGTCAGCCCGTTCGAGACCATCGACCGTGACGGCGTCGGCTCGCTGGTCCGGAGCGCCGCGCAGGCCGGCCGGGCCACCCGCCCCGACCTGAAGCTCGGCGTCTGCGGCGAGCACGGCGGCGACCCCGACTCGGTCCACTTCTTCCACGAGGTGGGGCTGGACTACGTATCCTGCTCTCCCTTCCGGATTCCGGTGGCGCGCCTGGAGGCAGGCCGCGCCGCCATCGAGACGGCGGGAAGCGACTCGCGCTGACACGAAGCAGCGCGGATCACTGACCGCACCCCTCCACACCGGAGGGGCGTACGGCGGAGCTCGGCGCAGGAGAGCCGCCGTACGGAGCAGCCGGGGCGGGAACGGACAATGGCGTCCGTCCCCGCCCCGGCGGCATTTCTCCGGAACCGATCCACCACGTCCCGCGGCCCGGCGCCGACCCTCTCCGATCGACGGGTGCCGGACGCGACGCCCGCCCGGGGTGCGCGCCGGCTTGCGCCGTTCGGGTGAGGCGGTACGGCAAGCTAGAGGCCATGAGCAGCCGCAATCGCCTGATCAGCCTCATCGTCCTGGTAGTCGCCGGCCTCGTCGCCACAGTGGTCGCCCTGCTGGACGGCGGGGGTGACACCGGCAGCCCGAGCGCCGTGAAGTCCCCGTCCGCGCCTGCCGCCACGGCGACCCGGAGCGGCGCCACGAGCGCCCCCAAGCCGTCCGCCCCGACGAAGTCGCCCACGGACCTGCCGACCTGGGTGCCCACGAGCACCGCGCTGGCCGACGTCTGCCGCAGCAAGCTGCCCTCGCAGGCCCTCGACACCCTCGGACTGATCGCCAAGGGCGGGCCCTACCCGTATCGCTCGGACGGCATCGTCTTCGAGAACCGGGAGAGCCGGCTGCCGCGCCAGAGCAACGGTTACTACCACGAGTTCACCGTGGTCACCCCGGGGTCGGACGACCGCGGCACCCGGCGGGTCGTGACCGGCGGCGCCGGTGAGCAGTACTGGACGGCCGATCACTACGCCTCCTTCCAGGAGATCGACTCGCGCTGTTGACCTCACTGCTGACGGTCCGTCGGAAAATTACTTTCCATCACGGAAAGCATGTGTCAGAGTGACAGCACTTGATCCGGCAGTGGGCCGGGTCCGACGCGCTCTGCTCGGGGGTTCGATGGCTGAGGACAGGCAGTTCACGTACGGAGACGCCGAAGGGATCCCGCCCGGAGGCACCCTCACGCCCGCCGAGGCGCTCGCCATCGCCGGGCGGGCCGAGGCTGCGGCCCGGCGGCCACAACCGTTGCCCTGGTGGTACGGGCCGGGCGTGGGTCTCTCGCTCGCTGCCTACGGGGCGGCGCTCGGGCAGTCATTCGAGCGTCAGGCCCAGTGGCTGATACTGCTGTGCCCGCTCGGGCTGGTGCTGGTGCAGGCCGCGATATTGCGGGTGGCCATCCGCGCCCGCGGTGTCGCCGGGCTCGTCGAGCGCGGCTTCCCGCCGCACGCCGTGCGGGCGCTCGGTGCCGTCGTCCTGGTGGCGGCGCTGTCCGGCCTCGTCGCCTGGTTCGCCACCGGAGACCAGGGCTGGGTCGGAGCGGCCGTCGGCGCGGGCGGCGGCCTGACGCTGTGGGCCGCCATCGTCCTGATCAACCGCCACGTCAAGGAGCAGAGCATGAGCGACGCGCAGTGAACGGGCTCGACCCGCTTCTCCACCAGCCGACCAAGCTCACCGTCCTGGCCTTCCTCAGCGGGTGCCAGGAAGCGGAGTTCTCCGTGGTCCGTGACTACTGCCAGGTCTCGGACTCGGTGCTCAGCAAGACCGCGGCGAGCCTGGAGGCGACCGGCTACCTGCGGGCTCGCAAGGGCTACGTGGGCAAGCGGCCGCGCACCTGGCTCTCCGCGACCCGGGACGGTCGCGCCGCGCTGGCCGCCCACCTTGCCGCTCTCCAACAGTTGGCCGCCGCCGCGGAGGCAGCCGGCTCGGAGACCGGCACCGAGGGCGACCGGCAGGAGGACTGAGGTGGAGGCCGGGCGAGAGTCAGACCTGGCGGAGTGTCAGAAGGATCACACCCGGGATTGGAGGTGGAGCCAAACCGTGTGCGGCCCACGCTCCTTGACAACTCGACAGAGCGTTGAAGCTCCATCGCGGCAGAAAGCCGTCCGGGGTGGGTGAGCGGGGGCCGACCCCGTCGCACACCCACCCCGGACGGGCCGGCCCCCGCCGGAGCGGGAGCCGGAAGGCCGTCTCAGGCGGCCGGGAGCAGCGAGCTGCCGATCACAGGCTCGCCGACCAGGGAGCCGCCGTGTCTAAGGCACTCCTGGTTGAGCGGCGCCGGATCCGGCGCGCTGGGCGAGGTCGCGGCGGCGATCCGCAGCTCGATGATGTCGCGGACGGCCGGCCACTCCTCGTCCAGGATCGAATAGAACGCAGTGGACCTGACCACTCCGTCCAGCCCGCGCGAGTGCGCCCGGCGAATCCCCTCGGAGGTGGCGCCCAGCCGCTCGATGGCGATCCGGGAGCGGGCGTTGCGGGCATCGGCCCGCAGCGAGATCCGCTGCACGCCCCAAGCCTCGAAGGCGTGCCGCAGCATCAGCAGCTTCGCCTCCGTGTTGATGCCTGTGCCCTGCGCCCGCGGAGAGAGCCAGGTGTTCCCGATCTCGGCGGCGTCCGGCACCGCTTCCAGCGGATCGCCGTACGGGATCCCCGGCACGGGCGGCCAGACTAGCGGCCCCTGCCAGTAGTCGAGTTCCAGGAACCGGGTCGAGCCAACGACCCGATTGTCGACCGTACTCACGGTGGCGTACGGCATCGACCGGCCCGCCGCCTGGTCGGCGAGGGCGCGGGCGATGTACTCCCGCGCGGCTTCCAGGCCGTGCGGGACAGGGGTGAAGGCGTAGGTCGTACGGTCCTCAGCGCCGGCCTCGGCCAGGGCCGCGGCGTGGTGCTCGGCGAGGGGCTCCAGCCGCACGGTGCGGCCGTAGAGGGTGACGGGTACGGGCACGGATCCTTCGGTCCTTCGGCTGTCGTCGGGGCCCGCGTGCCGGATTCGCGGCGCGTGGGCAGTGGTCGTTCGCCCCGGCTCCGGACAACGGCCGCCCGGGCGCGCTACGCCAGAGGCTCGGGCGTGCGGTGGGTCGGCAGCCCGGAGGCGGGCAGCGCGGTGCCGGTACGGACACGGGTCGACGGACCGATCCGGCGGGATGAGCGACGGGACAGTGTGCGTCCGCGAGATGGCCGAGAGAGAAACGAGATCACGAAGCGAAGCAGGCGGCCAGATGAAGGCAAGGTGCGCAATGGATGGCTGGCAGCACAACGGACCGGGGCGTGGCCCACGACGTGACAGACGGCGTGGCGCGACGACGCGACGATGCGAGGCAGCGAGAGGACGATACCCGCCAGAAGGCGGTGCGTCACTTCGCGGCGCGCCAACGGGGACGCGCGGGTCCTTTCGGCACGCCGAGACGCCCCGTCATATTACCGCTCGGCCCCTCCGCCACGTCCACGACCAGCGGCTTTTCCGGAGGGTGAGAGGATTCCCGAGACGGAGTGAAGACGCGTGCGCGGACGGGAATTCCGGCGAGCCGTCGCACGCTGGACAGAGCAGATCCGGAAACATTCGGAGCCAACGAGACAGAACGGGGTTGGGTGCGCTGTGCGTGATCCCAAGGAGCTGTACAAGCTGGAACCGCAGGGCGTGACCGCCCTGGCGGCGGCCCGCGCCGCCGCGGAGGCCGGTGCCGGCCTGGTGCTGCTGTACCACTTCGAGGGCTTCATGGACGCAGGCGAGGCGGGCGGCCAGGTCGTGGCGCACCTGCTGGAGCACGGTTCGCCCCAGGTGGTCGCCAGGTTCGACCACGACCGGCTGGTCGACTACCGGGCCCGTCGGCCCGCAATGACCTTCGACCGGGAGAGCTGGACGGACTACGACCCGCCGGAGATCCTCCTCCAGTTGGTGCACGACTCCGTCGGTGCGCCGTTCCTGGTGCTCACCGGCCCCGAGCCGGACACCGAATGGGAGCTGTTCGCCGCCGCCGTACGGGATTTGGTGGAGCGGTTCGAGATCCGCCTGGCCGTCTCCTTCCACGGCATCCCGATGGGCGTGCCGCACACCCGGCCGGTCAGCCTCACCCCGCACGGAAACCGGATCGACCTGGCGGCCGGCCACCCCAAGTGGTTCGACCAGGCGCAGGTCCCCGGCAGCGCACAGGCACTGGTCGAGTACCGGCTCGCCGAATCCGGCCACGACGTGCTGGGCTTCGCCGCGCACGTACCCCACTACATCGCGCGCTCCGCGTACCCGGCGGCCGCGGTGGTGATCCTGGAGGCCGTGCAGTCCGCGACCGGTCTGGTCATGCCCGGCAGCGAGCTGCGTGCGCGGGTCAATGAGGTCTATGCCGAGATCGAGGACCAGCTCTCCCAGGGAGACGGCGAACTGCGCTCCGCGATCCAGGGCATGGAGAGCCAGTACGACGCGGTCTCCGGCGCGGTCGACCGCGAGAGCCTGCTGGCCGAGACCACCGACCTGCCCTCGGCCGACGAGCTCGGCCGCCGGTTCGAGGAGTTCCTCGCCGAGCACGAGCGCGGCGCGGACTAGGTGCGCCGCCGCCTGCTGGCCGCCACCGCCGCGGTGCTGATCGGCACCGCGGCGTGCAGTGCCGCCGAGACCTCCTCGAAGCCGGGCCCCGGTACGGCGGCATCGCCGAGTCCTTCCGCGACGCCGATCACCGGGCCGTACGTGGCCGTCGGGGACTCCTACACCTCCGGCCTGAAGATCCCGCCGCAGAACGGCTCGCCCCTCGGCTGCGGCCGTTCCGGGGCCAACTACCCGTCCCTGGTGGCCCGACAGCTCGGCCTGCAGGACTTCACCGACGTCAGCTGCAGCGGCGCACGGACCGGAGACCTGACGTCCGCCCAGCGGACCGACAACGGGGTCAACCCTCCCCAGCTGGACGCGCTCGGCCCGGCGACCCGCCTGGTCACGGTCGGTATCGGCGGCAACGACGCCGGCTTCCTCGACGTCCTGGGCCGCTGCGCGCTGGAGAACGTCCGGTACAACCTGATCGGCGGGAACAGCGACGCGCCCTGCCGCAGCTACTACACCACCGGCGCCGGGCGGGGCGAGGTCCAGCGGAAGGTGCAGGACACCGGCGAGCGGCTCACCACCGCCCTCGGCGAGGTCAAGCGGCGCTCACCGCAGGCCAGGATCCTCCTGGTCGGTTACCCGGCGCTACTGCCGCAGGATCCGGCCCGATGCGAGCAGACACTCGGGGACGGGATCGCGGCCGCCGACATCGGATTCGTCGCCGAGCAGGAGCAGCAGCTGAATGCCATGCTCCGCCAACGGGCCGAGGCGGCGGGAGCGACCTTCGTCGACACCTATGCGTCGTCCGCCGGCCACGACATGTGCGAGGCGGAGGGCACCCGCTGGATCGAACCCCTCAGTACAACGGGCGGCCTGGCCCCGGTGCATCCGAACGCGCAGGGTCAAGAGGGCATGGCCGAAGCCGTCCTGACATCCCTGCGGCAGCGGCACTGACCCGATCGCCCGGCCCGTGGCCGGCAAGGGCACGGAGAGACGCGCCCGATCATGACGGCCCGAGGCTCCTATAGCAGGTCAGGGGCCCGGATGGGGGCAGGATCGCCGATCCCGTAGCTGATTCCCGGAGAACTAGGTACGGCGGGGTGGCGGAGTGCGTACCCTGCACGCAGAGGGGCAGATCCGAAGATCCGTCCCAAGTCCGGCCGGGGAGCTGGCATGGCAGTTGACGTGCGGGTGAGGGGCCGTGTCGCCCACTCCCGGGTGCTGTGCGAACTGCTCCTGCTCTGGGAGGCTGCCCGCCAGGCCGACGGACGGACGATCACTCGGAAACGGTTGGCCGGGCTGGGTGGGATCGGCCCGTCCACTCTCAACGGCTGGCTGTCCGGCCGTTCCGTGCCCCGCGACGTCGACCGACTCGCCATCGTGGCGGGGGAACTGTCCCGCGCGGCCGGTCGCCCGGTGCGAAACGCCCGCTACTGGGCCGTCCTGATGGAAGCCGACCGGGCGCACCGCAGCCCGACTGCGGTGACGTCGAGCCCGGCCGAGCGGCAGGTGGCAACGGGCTTCCCGCACGCTGCCTCGTCCCCGACCGGCAACGGCGCGCGGCCCTCCGTCGAGGACGGAGACGTCGAAGCGCTCTGCCGGTGCGCCGAAGGCCGCACGGGCGAGATCGCTGAGGCACTGGAGCGTTCCGAAGCGGAGACCGAAGCCGGTCACCTGGCCGCCCATGACCGTACCGGGCAGCCGGTCGTCGGGCTCGACCGCGCGGACGAGGCCATGAGCCGGTTCGAGTGGGCGCCGGTCGACGGACATCCCGAGGTGCCCGCTGCCCGCGCCGGGATCTGCGCGGTGGTCGGGAGAACGGACCAGGCGATCGCCTGGTGGGAACGTGCGTGGGAACAGGGGGTCACCACGATGCACGAGGCAGCAGACGTATGGGCAGCAGGAGTGTGGGCGGCGACGGGCCGGATCGGCGAGACGGTCTGGCACGAGGCGGCGGCACTGTCCGCCGGACACGGTCAGTTCGGCGACCTGCCCCGGTTCGGGCACATCGGCGACCACGTGACCCTGCGGGAGCGTGGCGAACAGTGCGAGCGGGACGGCGACCTGGTCGAGGCGCTGAGCTGGTACCGCAAGGCGGCCGAGGCGGGCAGCGAAGCGGCCCTGTTCCAGGCGGCCGACATGCTGGAACGGAACGGCGACCGCGATCGGGCGGTGCACTGGTACGAGCTCGCCGCCCATCGTGGCGACACCTACGCGATGCGTGAACTCGGCCGGTTGCTGGGCGAACTCGGCCGGTCACGGGAATCCATCAGCTGGTACCGCGCCGCCGTCAAGGCGGGCGACCGGCATGCGCTGCCCGAGGTGGTCCACGTGGTCGAGCAGCTCGACCCGCGGTCGGCGACGGCGTCCGACCGTCCTCGCTCCCGCCCCCGGCTGCTCCTCGGAGCGGCCGAGGAGACCGAGGGCGGTGCGGTGGTGCCGCGGTCCGCGACGGATCGGGGTACCGCGGGCACCGCGCTGCTGCCGGATGCGGTGGATCTGCTGAAAGACGCCGGTCGGTACTTCGAAGCGGATCTGCTGCTGCGTTCGGCGGACCGTCCTGAGTCGGACCGGCTGCGCGAGGCGTCCCGGATGCTGTCCGGGTCGGTGAGCACGGACGAGGCCATCGAGTGGGTGCAGCGGTTCGCCGACACCGGAGACCTGCAGGCCGTGTCCGAAGCGGCCGAGATGCTGGAGAACCGGGGCCGGATCGACGAAGCGCTCGACTGGTACGCGCGGGCCGCCGACGCCGGCGACCGGGACGCCCTGCTCGCGGCCGCCCGGATGCTGGCCGATCGTCACCAGACCGAGCGCGCCCTGGACTGGTACGGGCGGGCTGCGGAAGCGGGCGTGCCGTCGGTGCACCGCGAGGCGGTGATGTTCCGTCAGCAAGTCGATGAGGCCGAGGCGGCGGACACTCAGCGGAATCTGCGGGCCCTGTCCGCCGCGCCAGTGGTGCCCACCCAGCGGGGGCAGGCCATGGCGGAGGCCGGCAGCCCCCACCCCGGAGCCGAGCCCGCCGTACCCCCTGTGCCCGCGCCGGCCCGTCGGGTCCGAGCCCCACGCAAATCGGCCACCTCCACCCCGCGCCAGCGCTGACAGTCCGGGCGGTACCGGCCGTCGGAGTGCTGCGTCGCCGAGGTCCCGGGCCGTCCGGCCGCAGGTTCTGATCGCGGTCCGTGCGGCTCCGCGGTGCCGTTCGGGCGGGGTTCGGCGTCAACCCCTCGGTGACCTTCCTGATGCCGGCAGGGGACCACAGTTCGGCGGTGGCACCCGAAATGAGAGGAAGTCAGCTCGTGGAGGCCGGGGTGACGGGTAGGTCGGCGCCGTTCAGCGTCCGGCGTTCGGTGGGCAGTTCGCGGACGCGGCGCATCGGGGAGCACCAGAGGATCAGTGCGGCCAGCGGCACACCGATGGTCATCAGCCACATCGCGGGGCGCACACCCAGCTGGGTGCCGAGGAAGCCGGCCAGCAGGGCGCCGAGCGGGATGGAGCCGAAGTTGAGTACGGCGCTGCTGGCGGAGAGCCGGCCGAGCAGTTCCGGCGGGCAGTAGCGCTGCTGGAAGGTCGACTTGATGACGTTGCCGGCGACCACACCGGCGGAGGCGCCGAAGCCGCCGATCAGGTACCAGGCCAGTCCGAGACCGCGGCCGGTGAGCGGGATGAGGACGGTCAGGGCGGGCAGGACGAGTTCGAGCATCAGCATGGCGCGGGAGGTGCCGAGCCGGGCGGCGACCCGGCGGGCGAAGGCCGCGCCGACGATGCCGCCGGTGGAGGCCAGGCCGACCAGCAGGCCGACGGTGCCCTCGTCGATGCCGACCTCGCGGATCAGGAAGACCACCAGCAGGGACTGGTAGCCCGTCAGCACCAGGTTGGAGGTGGCGCCGAACAGGGTGAAGGTGCGGAACCAGACGTCGGAGCCGAGCAGCCGCAGGCCTTCGCCGATCTCCTGGCGCAGCGCCCGTCGCGGTCGGTCCGTGCGGTCGGTTTCGCGGTGGCCGATCCGGGCGGTGCACCAGAGCGAGAGCAGGAACGTCGCGGTGTTGGCGAGCAGTCCGTTGACGGGGCCGGCGAGCTGGGCGATCAGGCCGCCGCTGCCGAGTCCGACGATGCCGGCCGCGGAGGCGCTGCCGTGCAGTTTGGCGTTGCCCTCGGGCTGGTCCGCGGGGTCGAGCAGCTGCGGCAGGTACGCGGTGTACGCGGTCTGGAAGAACACCCCGGCGGCCCCGGCGAGCAGGGCCACGGCCAGCAGGTGCCCGAGGGTGAGCGTTCCGGCGAGGGCGGCCAGCGGCACGGTGGCGTACAGCACCAGTGAGACGGCGGTCGCAGTGAGCATGATCGGGCGGGAGCGCAGCCGGTCCACCCACACTCCGGCGGGCAGGCCGATCAGCAGCCAAGGCGCCCAGCCCGCCGCGCCGAGCAGGCCGACCTGGAAGGTGCTCGCGTTCAGCGTGCTGACCGCGATCAGCGGCAGGGCCAGACCGGTGACGGCGGAGCCGTACTTGTTGGCGGTCTCACCGATCCACAGCAGCCGGAAGTCGCGGTGGCGCCGCAGCAGTCCGGCGGGCCGACGGACGGTCGGGCCGGTGACGGCGGGCTCCAGGCGACGCGGCCCGGCGGTGACGGGCTCGGCGACCGGCTCGGCGGGGTGGGACTCGGTGGAGGCGGTCGACGTCATGGCCGGTCGGGTTCCTTTCGCGGCAGTACTTGGATCTGGACGATGGCCGGTCGTGCATCGGGGTCGGGGGCGGCGGCCGGGTCGGGCGTGTGGCGGGCGACGACCGCGGCCAGTTCGTCGCTGAGGGCGCGAAGCTGATCCGGCGTCAGGCGCAGGTTGCTCCAGTCGCTCACGAAGCCCACGCTGCGCCAGTCGCCCTCCCACTCGGCTGCCAGCGAGTCCGCGACCCGCTGGTACTGACGGCGCAGGTTCTCCGCCTGGTAGACGGAGACCGCCGCCTTGGCGCCGGGGTCCTGCTCGAAGTCGGTGGCGGAGAGCGAGATCGCGCCGGGCATGGCACGCCACCAGCGCTCCCGCTTGGTGCCGCGCCCGGCCTCCTCCTCGATGAACCCGTGCTCGGCGAGGTGTCGCAGGTGCCAGCTGATGGTGCCGGTGGACTCGCCGGTGCGGTCGGCCAACCGGGCGGAGGTCGAGGGGCCGTGCAGCCGGAGTTCGTCCAGCAGTCGCATGCGCAGCGGGTGGGCCAGCCCGCGGAGGCTGTTGGCGTCGAGTCGGCGTCGCGGGTGCTCGCCCTCCGGGGCGGGGGTTGCAGGGTGTTCTTCGGGGCGGTGCTCGTTCATGGGGGCAACACTAGAGTGCAGAGGCTTCTCTGCATAGGGTTCTTTGCAGAGAAGTCTCTGCACATTTCCCAGGCCGTTCCGAGGCACCCGTCCGACCCCCCGGTGCGCGCGGCGCACGCGACAGGCGCGCGACTCCCGGAGTTTGCGCGGCGCACGTCCGAATGTCCGTCACCCGGCGTACGGTGGCTGATATATGAAGACCACCACTCCGTACGATCCGCAGTCCGAGGCCCGCTGGGTGCCCGAGCCCGACAAGCGGCCCGGCCGCACCGCCTTCCAACGCGACCGTGCCCGGGTGCTGCACTCGGCCGCGCTGCGTCGCCTGGCCGGGACGACCCAGGTGGTCGCGCCGATGCGCCGCGACTTCCCACGCACCCGGCTCACCCACTCGTTGGAGTGCGCGCAGGTCGGCCGGGAGCTGGGCGCGGCCCTCGGCTGCGATCCGGACCTGGTGGAGACCGCCTGCCTGGCCCACGACATCGGCCACCCGCCGTTCGGCCACACCGGCGAGGAGGCGCTCGACCAGGCCGCCGAGGCCTGCGGCGGCTTCGAGGGCAACGCCCAGTCGCTGCGCATCCTGACCAGGCTGGAGCCCAAGCGGTTCGCCCCGCTCGACGAGCCCGAGGTCCGGCTCGCCCCGTGGCCCGGCCGCAGTGTCGGCCTCAACCTGAGTCGGGCCGCCCTGGACGCCGCCACCAAGTACCCGTGGGCGCGCGGCGGCCACCCGACCGACCCCGCCTCCACCAAGTACGGCGTGTACGGCGACGACCTGCCGGTCTTCCGCTGGATGCGCACCGGCGCGCCGGACGGCCGGCGGTGCTTCGAGGCCACCGTGATGGACTGGTCCGACGACGTCGCCTACTCCACCCACGACGTGGAGGACGGCCTGCAGGCCGGGCACATCGACCCGGCGGCGCTGCGTGCCCCGCAGGAGCGGGCCGAGCTGTTCGCGATCGCCGAGCGGTTCGCCGCGGAGACCGGGCCGGAGGAGTTCGGCGCCGCTCTCGACCGGCTGCAGGCCGAGGAGTGGTGGCCCGCCTGGTACGACGGCACCGCCCGCGCCCGGGCCGGCCTCAAGGACTTCACCAGCCAGCTGATCGGCCGGTTCTGCCTGGCCGCCGAGCAGGCCACCCGGGCCCGCTACGGCCCGGGCCCGCTCACCCGCTACGCCGCCGAACTGGTCGTTCCGCGCACCGTCCGGCTGGAGTGCGCGGTGCTCAAGGCGGTCGCCGTCCGCTACGTGATGCAGCGGGACGAGCAGGCCCAGCTCCGCTCCCGCCAGCGGGTGGTGATCGCCGAACTCGCCGACGCCCTGCTGCGCACCGCCCCGGACGGGCTGGACCCGGTGTTCGCCGCCCAGTACGCCGAGGCCGAGGACGACCGTGCCGCGTTGCGCACCGTGATCGACCAGATCGCCACCCTGACCGACGCCTCCGCCCTCGCCCTGCATACCAAGCTGGTCGGCTGAGCCCGGTGTCGTGCGACCGCCCGCACGGCAGCTTCGTACGAACGCCGCTCCCGTAGACTTTCCCAGTGGCCGGGAGGATCAGGGACGAGGATGTGCAGGCGGTGCGTGCCGCTCTGCCGATCGATGCCGTGGTCGGCGACTACGTGCAGTTGGCCAATGGCGGCGGCGCCCAGCTGAAGGGCGTGTGCCCGTTCCACGACGAGAAGTCCGCGTCGTTCTACGTGCACCCGGGCAAGGGCGTCTTCCACTGCTTCGGCTGCGGCGAGTCCGGCGACACGATCACTTTCCTGATGAAGATCGAGCACTGCTCGTTCGCGGAGGCGGTCGAGCGGATGGCCGCCCAGGCGGGCATCACGCTGCGCTACGAGGAGGGCGGCTACAGCCCGCGGCACCAGCAGGGCGAGCGGACCAGGCTGATCGAGGCGCACAAGGTCGCCGCCGCCTGGTTCCAGGAGCAGCTGGCCACGCCCGAGGCGGAGATCGGTCGGCGCTTCCTCTCCGAGCGAGGCTTCGACGAGGCCGCGGCCAAGCACTTCGGGGTGGGCTACGCCCCGGTCGGCTGGGAGCACCTGGTGCGCTTCCTGCGCGGCCGCGGTTTCACCGACAAGGAGATCTCGGTCGGCGGTCTGGCCTCGCAGGGTCAGCGCGGCGGCCTGATCGACCGCTTCCGGGGCCGCCTGGTCTGGCCGATCCGGGACAGCTCGGGCGACGTGGTCGGCTTCGGCGCCCGCCGGCTGCGCGAGGACGACAACGGTCCGAAGTACCTGAACACCCCCGAGACGCCGATCTACAAGAAGTCGAACGTCCTGTACGGCATCGACCTGGCTCGCAAGGAGATCGCCAAGTCCGGCCGGGCCGTGGTGGTCGAGGGCTACACCGACGTGATGGCCTGTCACCTGGCGGGCGTCACCACGGCGGTGGCCACCTGCGGCACCGCGTTCGGTGAGGACCACATCAAGATCATCCGTCGGCTGCTGATGGACACCTCCACCTACCGCGGTGAGACGGTCTTCACCTTCGACGGTGACGCCGCCGGACAGAAGGCCGCCCTGCGCGCCTTCGAGGACGACCAGAAATTCGCCGCCCGCACCTCCATCGCCATCACCCCGGGCGGAATGGACCCGTGCGACCTGCGCCTCGCCCAGGGCGACGAGGCGGTCCGCACCCTGGTGGAGAACCCCGTCCCGCTGTTCGAGTTCGCGCTCCGCTCGGCGGTCGCCCGGCACCGGGTGGACACCGCCGAGGGCCGCGCCGCCGCGCTCGAAGAGGCCGCCGGGATCATCGTCAAGATCAAGGACCGCTCGATCCAGCACGAGTACGCGGTCCAGCTGGCCGGCATGGTCGGCATCCTGGACGAGCAGTTCGTGGTCCGCCGGATCTCCCAACTCGCCCGCTGGCAGCGGGAGAACCAGCAGAACGGCCAGCGGCAGCCGCTGCGCCGCGCCGCACCCGCGGAGCAGCAGCCGGCCCGTCCGGAGCGCCCGGTGTTCCGGCTCAACCCGCGCGACCCGGCGCAGTTCGTCGAACGCGAGCTGCTCAAACTCGCCCTCCAGCACCCCGATCTGGTCAGTCCGGCGTTCGACCAGTACGGCGAGGACGAGTTCCCCACGCCGCCGTACCAGGCCGTCCGCCGCGCCATCGGCCAGGCCGGCGGCGCTGCGTACGGCGCGAGCCTGCCGGACTTCACCGCTGCCGTCCGCGAGGCCAGCCCGGACGACCAGGTCCGCGGCCTGGTCACCGAACTGACCGTGGAGCCGATCCGCTCCCGGCGCAAGGCCGACGAGGTGTACGCGGGCGAGTTCCTGGTCAAGCTCCGCCTGCAGGCGGTGGACCGGCGGGTCGACGAGGTCCGCGCCCACCTGCGCCGGCTGGGCGACCGGGCCGGCGCCGAGGAACTGCACCCGGTGCAGAGCGAACTGTGGGCCCTGCAGCAGTACGGCCAGCAGCTGCGCTCCCGCGGCGTCGCCGCCCTCTGACCGCTTCCCCGGGTACCCCCTGGCCGCCTCCCGGCGCCTCCTGACCCGCCGTCACGCCCTCGGCCGCCCCTGCCTGTCCGATGGCACCCGCGTGTGCGCCGGGTGCCGCAGGTGTGGCTCGCGGCCGCCCGCAGGTGCCCGGGCACGCCGGGCTGGGTATCCCCTCCGGTGTGGCGCGGCAACCCCCAGGCCGCGCGCGGCCCCTGGAGGGATGCCCGTGGAGCTCTCAGTCGCCCGCCCGCACCGCACCGCCCCCGCCCGGCACGACGCCGCGATCCCACTCCGGCCCGCCGGCACAGAACTCCCCACCGGCACTGAACTCCCCGCCGGCGCCGAACCGCAGCCCGGAACCGCCCCCGCCTCCGCCCCCGGGCTCGGAACCGAAGCCGAATCCGAAACCGCTGCCGGAACCGAAACCGCCGAGACCGCCGCCGAGACCGAGACCGAGCCCGAATCCGAGCCCACCGCCGAGGATCTCGCCGGCGAGCCCCCGGAAGTCGCCCTGGACGAGGGCACCGGCCCGGCCGCCGACCTGCTGCGGCAGTACCTGCGCGAGATCGGGCGGATCCGGCTGCTGACCGCCGCCGAGGAGGTCGAGCTGGCCTGCCAGATCGAGGCCGGCCTGTTCGCCGAGGAGGCCCTGGACCGCACCACCCCGGGCGAGGACGAGCGGCTCGCCGACGACCTGGACCGGCTGGTCGTGCTCGGCCGGATCGCCAAGCGCCGCCTGATCGAGGCCAACCTGCGGCTGGTGGTCTCGGTCGCCAAGCGCTACGTCGGCCGCGGCCTGACGCTGCTCGATCTGGTCCAGGAGGGCAACCTCGGCCTGATCCGGGCGGTCGAGAAGTTCGACTACGCCCGCGGCTACAAGTTCTCCACCTACGCGACCTGGTGGATACGCCAGGCGATGAGCCGGGCCCTCGCCGACCAGGCCCGCACCATCCGGGTGCCGGTGCACGTGGTCGAGTTGATCAACCGGGTGCTGCGGGTGCAGCGCGCCCTGCTGCAGGAACGCGGGGTGGAGCCCACTGCCGCCGAGGTCGGACTGGTGCTCCAACTGTCGCCGGAGCGGGTCCGGGAGGTTCTCAAGCTGGCCCAGGAGCCGGTCTCGCTGCACACCCCGGTCGGCGAGGAGGACGAGGTGGCCCTCGGCGACCTGATCGAGGACGCCGACGCCGCCTCCCCGCCGGAGAGCGCCGCCTTCCTACTGCTGCGCGAACACCTGGAGGCGGTGCTGGCCATCCTCGGCGAGCGCGAACGCCAGGTGGTCCAGCTCCGCTACGGTCTCGACGACGGCCGTCCCCGCACCCTGGAGGAGATCGGCCACCTCTTCGGCGTGACCCGGGAGCGGATCCGGCAGATCGAGGCGAAGACCCTTCGCAAACTGCGCGAGCACGCCTTCGCCGATCAGCTCCGCGGCTACCTGGACTGACCCGGACCCGACCGGCCGCCCCGCCGGCCCGTCAGTGGTGGAAGCCGCTGCGCTGCGGCATGCCCAGCTCGCTGAGCGGCGCGGGCTGGCGCTCCAGCTCGGGCAGCACCCGCCGCAGGTCGTTGAGCAGCAGGTCCGCCAGGTCCCGGGTGAACCCGTTGCGGCACACCACCCGCAGCACCGCCAGGTCGGTCCGCCCCTCCGGGAAGGTGTACGCGGGCACCTGCCAGCCGCGTTCGCGCAGGCGTCGCGACACGTCGAAGACGTCGAACGGGCTGTCCTCGACGGTGGTGAAGGCGAACACGGGCAGCTGGTCGCCGCGGGTGATCAGCCGGAAGGGGCCGAGCTTCTCGATCTGCTCGGCCAGGTACTCGGCGACGTCCCGGCAGGCCTGCTGGACGGCCTGGAACCCGGCGCGTCCGAGCCGCAGGAAGGTGTAGTACTGGGCGACCACCTCCGAGCCCGGCCGGGAGAAGTTCAGGGCGAAGGTCGGCATCTCGCCGCCCAGGTAGTTGACCTTGAACACCAGTTCCTCGGGCAGTGCCTCGCCGTCCCGCCACAGCGCCCAGCCGACGCCGGGGTAGACCAGTCCGTACTTGTGGCCGGAGGTGTTGATCGACGCCACCCGGGGCAGCCGGAAGTCCCACTTCAGGCCCGGGTCCAGGAACGGCGCGACCATGCCGCCGGACGCGGCGTCGACGTGCACCGGAACGTCGTGCCCGGTGCGCTGCTGGAGTTCGTCCAGGGCGGCGCAGATCTCGGCGATCGGCTCGTAGGAGCCGTCGAAGGTGGAGCCGAGGATCCCGACCACGCCGATGGTGTTCTCGTCGCAGTGCGCCGCGGCCTGATCGGCGGTCAGGTGGAAGCGGTCGCCCTCCATCGGTACCAGCCGTGCCTCGACCTCCCAGAAGTTGCAGAACTTCTCCCAGCAGACCTGCACGTTGATGCCCATCACCAGGTTGGGCCGCGCCCCGGCCGCGTACCGGTCGGCGTTGCGCCGCATCCAGCGCCGCTTGAGCGCCATCCCGGCGAGCATGCAGGCCTCGCTGGAGCCGGTGGTGGAGCAGCCGACCGCCGCACCGGGGTCGGGCGCGTGCCACAGGTCGGCGAGGATCGCCACGCAGCGCCGCTCCAGCTCGGCGGTCTGCGGGTACTCGTCCTTGTCGATCATGTTCTTGTCGCGGCACTCGGCCATCAGCCGGTCGGCGTGCTCGTCCATCTGCGTGGTGACGAAGGTCGCCAGGTTGAGCTTGGCGTTGCCGTCCAGCATCAGCTCGTCGTGGATCAGCTGGTACGCGACGGGCGGCGGGATCGGGATCTTGGGCAGCCGGTGCAGCGGCGGGGCCACCTGCATCGCGCCCAGCGGGTCGGTCAGCACGTGCAGCGGGCTGAACGGCAGCCGCCGATCGTCCTGCTCGTGTCCCTGCCCCTTGTGCAACGCCATGACGAACCGTCCCTCCAGTCGTGGAGCCCCCACGCTGCCACTCCGCGGTCGCTGACGCATCCTCAGCAGCCGGTCGGCCCAAGGTTCCGGACGGTGGGTCAGGCGTTCGCGGCGGTCTCCGGGTGGTGCTGCTCGCGCATCGCCGCGAACTGCTGGCGCACCGCGTTGCCGACCGCCAGGTCGTGCTCCTGGTCGGGGGTCAGCAGGGTGACGTCCGGCAGCTCCCAGTGCGGGGGCTCGGCCGTTCCGGCGAGGGCCCAGGCGGCCTGGCGGGCCGCGCCGCGCGCCGCGTGGTCGCCGCGCGGCGGTATGACCACGGGCAGCCCGAACACCAGCGGGGCGATCTGCTGGACGGCGGGCAGCCGGCCGGCCGTCCCCAGCAGGAACACCCGGTTCACCGCGACGCCGTGCCCGCGCAGCACGTCCAGGGCCTCGGCCAGGTTGCACAGCATGCCCTCGACCGCGGCCCGCGCCACGTGCTGCGGCGCCATCGACTCGGCCCGCAGCCCGGTCAGGGTGCCCGCCGCCTGGGGCAGCTTCGGGGTGCGCTCGCCGTCCAGGTACGGCAGGAAGACCATCCCGTACGCGCCCGGCGAGGACTGCAGGGCCAGGTCCGACAGGCCCTCCAGGTCGGTGCCGAGCATCCCGGCGGTGGAGCGCAGCACCTGCGCGGCGTTCAGCGTCGCCACCATCGGCAGGTGTCGGCCGGTGGCGTCGGCGAACGAGGAGACCAGCCCGGACGGGTCGACCACCGCCCGGTCGTGCACCGCGAAGATCGTGCCGTTGCCGCCCAGCGACACCACCGCGTCGCCCGGGCCCAGCCCGAGGCCCAGCGAGGCGGCCATGTTCTCGCCGGTGCCGGCCGAGATCAGCAGCCCCTCGGGGGTGTGCCCGGCGGGCTCGGCCGGGCCGAGCACGTCCGGAACCTTCAGCTCGTGGCCGAACGCCAGCTTGATCAGGTCCTGCCGGTACTCGCCGGTGATCGGCGACCAGTAGCCGGTGCCGGAGGCGTCGCCGCGGTCCGTGGTGCGCCGCCGGGCGCCGCCCAGCAGCTGGGAGACCAGCCAGTCGTGCGGCAGCAGCACCTCGGCGATCCGCTGCGCCGACACCGGCTCGAACTCGGCCAGCCAGCGCAGCTTGGCGATGGTGTACGTGGGGCCCGGGACGGCGCCGATCGCCTCCACCCAGGGCTCCGCCCCGCCGAGCGCGTCCAGCAGCGCGGCCGCCGAGCCCGCCGAGCGCGGGTCGTTCCACAGCAGCGCGGGCCGTACCAGGACACCGCCGGCGTCCAGGCCGATCAGCCCGTGCTGCTGGGCGGACACCCCGATCGCCCGGACGCTCTCCAGCAGGCCCCCGGCGGCGGCGTCGCCGAGCGAGTGCAGCCAGGTCTGCGGGTCGACCTCGGTGGAGCGGGCGTCGTCGCCCTCGGGCAGCGGATGGGGGGCCCGGCCCTGTCGCAGCACGGCGCCGGTGTCGGCGTCGCACGCGACGATCCGGGTGCGAGTGGTGGAGCTGTCGATGCCCGCGACGATGGCCATGCCGAGATCATGCCGCAGTCGGCGGCCGGGGCGGGCCCGACTGCCGCAAGTGTTGCCCAGTCGGTACCGGAACCAGCCCCGCCGCCGACCGTCCGTGCCTGGTCGGGGGCGTTCCGTGCCCGGTCGGGGACGTTCGCCGCGATCAGGGGCGGACGGTGCCCCAGCCGTCGTCCTCGCCGTTGTGCTTGGCGAAGTACGGGACGCGTTCGGTCAGCGAGTTCGGCAGCTTCTCGCCGACCTTGTCGGCCACCGCCCCGGCGGCCTTCCCGGCGACCGCGCCCGCCTGCTGCTTGGCCTTGCCGGCCGCGCCCTGCACCCGCGGGTTCTCCCGCAGCTGTCGGGCCGCACCGGCCAGCTGGTCGTACCGTTCCCGCCCGGCCCGGGCGCCGAGGACGTACCCGATCCCGACGCCCACGATCAACGAGACCTTCCACATGCCCTGGTTCCACCCTTCGTCGCCGCGCGATTGTGTGCCGCGTCTACCCGTCCGGCCGGGCCGTGAACCGCCCTGCCGGTGGCGGGTCCGGGCCAGCCGGAGCCGCCGTGCACCAGCATCCCCGTCCGCCCCGTACGGCGCGCGCGGGGCGCGCCGGACCGGCCCGCGGCCGAGGTGGGGGAGGCCGGTGCCGAAAGCGATTGGCGGAACACCCCCCTGAGTGCGCTAATGTATGTCCCGCAGCGAGCACCGTGGGCCCCGGAGAGATCCGGAGATCGGGGTGGGCGAGGCGGAAGCACGATCCTCCATAGCTCAATTGGCAGAGCAGCCGACTGTTAATCGGCAGGTTATTGGTTCGAGTCCAATTGGAGGAGCGCGGTCCCCCATAGCTCAATTGGCAGAGCAGCCGACTGTTAATCGGCAGGTTATTGGTTCGAGTCCAATTGGGGGAGCTTCACCGGACGTCACGGTGATCAGTACAGAGCGAAGGCCCTTCGGCGAGACCGAGGGGCCTTCGTGTTTTCCCCGCGCCGCCCGGGCCTGCCTCCTGCGCCGCCCGAGCCGCGGGCCGGCCGGTGGGCGGGCGCGGGTGGGCGCGGGCGGCTCAGCCGCCGGCCTGCCGGTAGAGGTCCGCGAGACGGTCGCCGAAGGCCACGCTGTAGGAGACCTCCGGGCTGTTTCCGCCCTGCTGGTAACCCCCTATCACTCCGATCACCTGGCCCTTCTCGGTCACCCACGGGCTGCCGCTGGTGCCGTCGGTGAATCCGGCGCAGTCGAATCGCTGCTGGGTGTTGCTGCGCGAGGTGGTGCGGCCCGCGCAGGTGATCGGGGACACCGCGCTGTTGGGATAGCCGGTGACGGTGACCTCCAGGCCGAAGCCGAGACCGGTGGCGAGCGGGTAGGCGCCCATCACGTCCTCGATCTGCCGGCCGTTCAGCGGGCCGACAGTGAGGAACGCCACGTCGTACCCCTCGTTCTCCTCGGGCCCCCAGCGCGGGTCCACCACCACCTCGGTGACCGGCCAACTCCCGTGCGGGGAGTGTCGGTCGCGGTAGCCGGGGGCGAACACCAGGTCGTCCAGCGGGACGCCCCGCGGGGCCGCGCAGTGGGCGGCGGTGATCAGCAGGTTGCGGCCGCGACTGTGCACCACGGCGGCCGTGCAGGCCCGCATGCCGTCGGTGTCGTCCACGAACAGCGGCCCGATCCGGTCGCCCACCGGGTCCGCGGGCGCGGGGTGGGCGGTGGGGAGCGCGTTCTCGGCCGGCCCGGCGGAAGTGCAGCCGGTCACCGCCACCGCCAGTGAGAGCAGCAGTGCGCAGGCCGCGGCGGCCGGACCACGGCCGGTTCGGGGGGAGGTGCGCGGCACCGTCACTCGCTTCCGCTCGGCGGCCCGCCCGGGAGGTGCCGGGCGGTGGATGCAGCAAGATCTACCAGGGCCCGTGCCGCAGCGGCAACCGCCTCGGCGTTCGGCCGCCCGAGCGGGCCAACCGTCCCGTTGGCGGGAGTGCTCGACCGGGCATCAGGAATGCTTGCCCGCAGGGCGCCTGCACCTGATTGCCGCCGAAACTGCGGTACGGGACGTCGGCGGTGCTGCCGCCTTGCCGGTGGCTGCCGATCGTCCCGACCGCGGTGCCGGGGCGGCAGTGGCGATGCCGATCGGCCGGACACCTGACGACATGTCATCCGTGGGCCTGGGGCGAACGCCGGGCCCGTGCGGGAGTTGCCGACGGCCGGGCCGACCGGGCGATGCGGCGCCGCCGCGACCGGGCTGTCACCGCGTCGGCGGCACCGGCATGGTCGCCGCCCGCAGCCCGGGTCCGGCTCCAGCCGTGCGCGGAGGTCGGCGGCCGCCGCTGCCCTGCTCGTTCGCTCGTCGGGGTGTCCGTCGGACGGGTGCGACCGGGGCCACGAACGGGCGACGCGGAGGGGACGGGAGCGGGCGGACCCGGATGCGCCCCCGGCGCGCACCACGGGTGACCGACCGGCTATGCTGCCGGGGGCGTCCCTGAGGGGCCGTCTGCTGCTGCCAGGACCGCACGTCGGCCCCGGCGGGTCGAGTCGGGGGGCGGTAGCTCAGCCGGTTAGAGCAGGGGACTCATAATCCCTTGGTCGTGGGTTCGAGTCCCACCCGCCCTACCTCGGCCGCTGACCGACCGTCAGCCGATGGGGCTCCCTGACCAGGCGAAACGCCGGACTTGTTGAGCTCTGAGCGTAGATTAGCGCCCACGGCAGCTCCTGTGCGCAGCGCCGCGAGCGGGTACCGAGGAAATTCCGGGGAACTCGGGCAGGGCCCGGCCCCCGAGCGGTGCTTCCGGGTGGCCCCGGCGACCTGGGCCGCATCGCCGTCCGCCCTTGCCGGAGCCCGTGGTTCCCCAGGGACGCCGAAACGGTCCGGCGCTTGGCCGCGGCGGGGAGATTCACCCCATCGGGAATCGCTGCGCGGTGACCGTTCGGGCACGCATGAATCGGTGCGGGGACTCCTGGGGGCAGGGGCCGCGATCGCCGGGTGTGGCGGCCCGGGGAGTCCGGCGGCCGAGCCGGATGCGGCGCGAGGCCCGCGGTCCTGGGATCCGCGGGCCTCGGGTGTCACCGGGCGGGTCAGTACTGCGTGGTGACGGTGACTCCGGAGAAGGAGCTCTGGGCGTAGAGGCTGAAGTACACCCAGCCCGCGGGCGGGTTCGTGATGGTCAGGGTCTCACCGTTGCCGCTGTTGGTGGACTTGGTGGCGTAGGAGCCGGTGGTGGCCCAGGCGCTGGGGTTCCAGTAGAGGTCCGCGTTGCCGGTGCCGCCGGTGGTGGTGATGGTGAGCTGCTTCACGCCGGCCGGCAGGTTGAGGAAGCTGTAGCTGTAGTTGCCGGAGGTGGCCGCGACGTTGTCGCGGCGGCAGTTCTGCCCGTACGAGCGGGTGTCCGGGTTGGCGCAGAGCGGGGCGGCGGGCGGCAGGGTGCCGCAGTTGCCGGTGCCGCAGGCGGCCAGGTAGGTGGCGAAGTCGGCGTCGTACTTGGTGCCGATGCCGGTGAGGACGGCGCGGGCGCCGGTGAAGTCGCCGGTGCGGGTCTTGGCCAGGTAGGCGGCGACGTCCTGCGGGTGCGACTGCAGCATGTACCGGACGGCCAGGTAGCCCCAGTTGTAGGTCCGGGTGGAGTCGGTGTTCTGGTAGGTGGTGTCGAACAGCGTGCTCAGCTTGTAGGTGCCCTTGGCGGCCTGCGCGATCGCGTCGTCGTAGCGCACGTCCCGGTAGGTGTAGGACATGTACTCGGCGAAGCCCTCGATCCACCAGATGTTGGGGACGGTCTGTCCGGCGTCGAAGCCGCCGTAGAAGTTGAAGCGGCCGTCGAGGTAGTGCGCGTACTCGTGGTTGAGGTTCCAGATCGAGAACGCCGGGCGCAGCCACTCCGCCTCGTGGGCGATGAAGCGGGCCTGGTTGCCGGCCTCGTCGGGCTTGCCCTCCAGGTACATGCCGCCGTTGTCCACCTCGATGTCGAACATCGACCAGGCGTACAGGCGGTAGTCGTAGGAGGAGTCGTAGACCACGACCTCCAACTGGGTGTTGAGGTCACCGGGGACGGGGCCGTTGTCCTTGACCACGCTGTGGAACAGGGCGTCCTCGTTGGCCAGGCTGGAGCAGGTGCTGTCCAGTTCGGCGGTGGTCAGCGCCTGGGCGCGGATGTGCAGGGTCGGGCTGCAGATACGGTCCACGGTCAGGACCAGCGGGGCGAGCCGGGTCGGCAGGTCGCACAGCCCGTAGTAGGAGCAGTGGCCCTCGTCCTTCTTCTCGGTGAACCAGGCGAGGTTCATCGTGAGCGGGCCGGTGGCGCCGATCAGCGGGAAGGCGTTGACCAGGTCCTTGACCAGCGGGCGGGCCTGGGCCTGCAGCACCGGCTGCTCCAGGAAGGAGCCGAGGTCGATGCCGAGGCCGGTGGCCAGGTCGCTGCCGTTGAGCATCCGGCTGTTGCGCTTGACGAAGGCGGAGATCGAGGCGGCCACGGACGGGTCGGCGGCCAGCGCGGCGTTGAAGGAGTCGGTGCCGAGGCCGTTCTCCAGCACCAGCTTGGTGTTGGAGACGGCGTCCCACATGCCGCCGGTCCAGGAGCCGGTGTAGCGGTCCAGCAGGTCCTTGATCACGCCGGTGTAGCGGGCGTTCTCCTGGGCGGAGTCGATCAGGATGACCGCCTCGGAGAGGATCTGGCCGTTGGCCTCGGTGACGTCCTTGGCGTGCGGGGCGGCGTAGAAGGCGTCCAGCGCGCCGCGGATCGAGGTCTGCAGGGCGGTGCCGTACGGGCCGACCGCATCGGGGTGGTACCACTGGACGTAGTAGCCGGCCCGCAGGAAGGCGATCAGCTGGGCGGCGGACGTCGAGTCCGTGCCGTCGTAGCCCGCCGAGGCGGTGCGCAGGGCGTCGGCGACGGCGACCATCTGCGGCTCGCGGAAGGTGTTCTTCGCGTCGGTGCCGGTGATCGAATAGAGCTTGCCCAGACAGTCCAGGCCGGCCGACTTGACCGTGTTGACCAGGGCGGTGCCGCCGGCGGAGCCGAACGACGAGGTGTCGCAGCCGCCGGCGTCGGCGGCGCGCGCGCCGAGCTTCTTGGCCGTGGGCGCCTGGGTGGCCTGCCGCGGTGCGGACTTGGTGCCGGTCTCGACCTGACCCGGGGTCGGGCGGGCGTCCTTCGGCTCGTCGGCCGACTTCGGGACGGGGTGCGACACGGGGGCGGCGGCGGTGTCGGCGGGGGTGGCACCGGTGGCGGGCTGGGCGGGCGCAGCGAAGGCGCGGCCCTGCGGGGCGAACAGTCCGACGGTGAGAACCAGCGCAAAAGCGAGCGCGAGCAGCCGACCCAACTGGGCGGCGGATATCCGGATATGACGCACGGTGGGGGACTCCGAGCGGTAGTGGCCGGGCTGGGGGGCGCCGACCATCTGACGTGTGACATGTAAAATGGCACAGAATTCCGGCGGGCGGAAGGGGGAGATCGCCATGGTGATCGAATCTCCACGTTCGCGGCCCCGCCGGGCCTCCTCGGCCGCCCCGCCTGCGTCGACTTCTCAACGCCCGGCCTGTGTCGGCCCCTTGTAGCGGATCGTCAGTACCGTCGACTCTGCATCGGGTGCCGGAGCCGGCCCTCGCGGACGTCGCGCATCGACTGATCGGATGACGTCGGTATCAGCCGGAAGGCTCGCGGGAACTGGCCGGTTCGACGACGAATCGAGCCCGGGGGCGGGGCAAATATGGAGGTGAGAGGTTCGTCGGAGTCATTCGGCGGGCCCACCGTTCGGCCCGGTCCGACCTCGCCCGTGCACCGAGGACTGCCCGTGCCGTACCTGCCGTCCCTTCAGGAGGAGGACCGTGATGACGACCGCAATCGACCAACGCCTGCTCGGCGCTGCGCACACCGGCGACCTCGCCGCCGCCAGGGCCGCCCTGGCGGCCGGCGCCAACCTGGAGGCGCGCGATCCGCAGGGGCGGACGGCGCTGCTGACGGCCGCGCTCGCCGACCAGGTGGCCGTTGCCGAGTTCCTGGTCGCGGCCGGCGCGGATCCGGACGCGCAGGACCACCGGGAGGACAGCCCGTGGCTGGTCACCGGCGTCACCGGCAGCGTCGCCATGATGCGGGCCCTGCTGGCCGCCCGGCCGGATCTCGGGCTGACCAACCGGTTCGGCGGCGTCAGCCTGATACCCGCCGCAGAGCGTGGCCACGTCGCCTACGTGCAGGCGGTGCTGGAGGAGACCGACATCGACGTCGACCACGTCAACCGCCTCGGATGGACGGCCCTGCTGGAGGCCGTGATCCTCGGCGACGGCGGCCGCGCGCACACCGAGATCGTCCGCCTGCTGCTCGCCGCGGGCGCCGACCCGCAGCTCGCCGACGCCGACGGCGTGACCGCGCTCCAGCACGCCGAGCGCCGCAGCTTCGGCGGCATCGCGACCGTGCTCCGCGAGGCCGTGTCCGATCCGAGGTAGGGAGTTGCCGAATGACCATCCGTCGACGGCGCCAGGTGCCGCTGCTGATGGCCGTCGTGTCCGCGCCGGCCGCGCTTCGGGCCGGAGCGGAGCCACGAGCGAGGCGGCGCGGTGGGGGCCTGGCAGGGGCATCCAGCGTGGCGGGGAAGGCATGGTCGGGCGGGGTGCCGCAGCCGATCAGCGGGCCATCGCGCGGCCGCCTGGCGCTGTCGGGGTGCCGGCGCACAGGGGCCGGCGGGGTGCTGCCGGTCCCCGGCTAGGGTGAGTGGATGCTCGTGCCCGCTGACCTGCCCACGCCGTTGACGGTGGTCGACGACCCGGAGCTCGCCGCGGCGGGGGTGGAGCTCCGGCTGAAGCGGGACGACCTGGCGCATCCGACGGTGCCCGGCAACAAGTGGCGCAAGCTCGCACCGAACCTGGAGCGGGCGGTCGCGGACGGCTGCCGGGTGCTGCTCACCTACGGCGGGGCGTACTCCACGCACGTGCGGGCGGTGGCGGCAGCGGCGCGGGCGCTCGGGTTGGAGAGCGTCGGGGTGATCCGCGGGGCCGAGCTGGCCCGGATGCCGCGGAACTGGTCGCTGGCCCGGGCCGAACGGGACGGGATGGTGCTGGAGTTCGTCGAACGCTCGGTCTACCGCGAGATCGCCTCCGGGCGGCAGGAGCGGCGCGCCGGGCACTTCGTCCTGCCCGAGGGCGGGTCGAACGCGGCGGCGGTGCGCGGGGCCGCGGTGGTCGCCGAGGAGCTGGCGGCGCAGCTGCCGGACCTGGGCGCCCGGGACGTGGTGTGCTGCGCGGTCGGCACCGGCGGGACGGTGGCCGGGATCGCCGCCGGCCTGCCGTCGGGTACGCAGGCGCTCGGTGTGGCGGTGCTGCGCGGCGAGGGCTACCTGGAGCGGGAGGTGGCGGCGCTCCAACTCGCCGCGCACGGGCGGGAGTCCGGTAACTGGCGGCTGGCGCACGACTGGCACGGCGGCGGGTACGGCCGGGTGCCGGAGGAGTTGGAACGGTTCGCAGCCCGGTTCGAGGGCCGGCACGGCGTCCCGGTGGAGCGGCGGTACGTGGCGAAGGCCCTGTCCGCGGTGTACGGCCTGGCCCGGGCGGGCGAGTTGACGGACCATCGGGTCACCCTCGTGGTGACGGGCGTTCCGGACCCGACCGCGGAGGCGGCCCCGGCCCCGGCCGCACCCCCGTTCGCGGGAGGGCGGTCGGAGCGGGGCCGGTCCGGGGTCAGCCGAAGCTGAGGTCGCTGCAGAGGTCGCTGTCGGCGGGGCGGGTGTTCTCCGTGATGCCGCTCGGGATGTCGGACGGGATGGCGGTGCCGGCGGAGGCCCCGGAGTCGGGGGCGCCGAGGGCGTCGGTGCCGGCCCGGTCCTGGCCGAGGGTCAGGACGATGGCGTCGCTCTTCGGGACGGCGCGGAGTTCCGCGCCGGGGTAGAGCTGGGCCAGACGATCGGCGGCGGGGCGCAGGTCGAGCGGGTACTCGATCAGCGTGGTGCTCCGGGCGGGGGTGTTCTGGCCGATGGTGATGTTCCGGTAGCCGTTGCTGCGCAGCGCGAGCGCCGTCCGGCCGGCCAGCCCGGCGGACTTGCGGGCGTTGTGCACCACGATCGGCGCGTCCAGGTTCGCGCTGTCGGAGCCGCCGCTCGCGGACGGCCCGCCGGACGCGCCACTCGACGGGGAGGCGGACGCACCGGCGGAGGGACTTCCGGACGCACCCGCGGACGGGCTGCCCGACATGCTGCCCGACGGACCGCCCGAGGGCCCGGCGGACGGGTTCGCGAGGTCGCCGGTGAGGCGCCCGTCCAGGGTCCGGTCCTGGCGGATCAGGTTCCACAGGATGTCGGCGTCGGGCTGCACGACGGCGACCCGGGCGCCCTGGAAGCGCCACGGCAGGGTGACGAACTGGATGTCGGCGAGCTTGATGTCCTTCAGCGACTGGGCGAACTCGGCGAGCTTGTACGGCGAGCCGAGGTCGGGGTCCACGGTGAGCGACTTGGTGGCGGCGTCGGCCAGCGGCAGCAGGGTGGTGAGGTCGAAGCCCTCGCCCTGCACCTTCTTGATCAGCGAGGACATGAACGCCTGCTGACGGCGCATCCGGCCGATGTCGGAGCTGTCGCCGAGGCCGTGCCGGGCGCGGACGTAGTCGACGGCCTGCTGCCCGGCGACGGTTTGGCGGCCCTTGGTCAGGTGAATGCCGTAGGAGTCGACGTCGTTGGGGACGCAGACGTCCACGCCGCCGACGGCCTGGGTGATGGAGGCGAAGCCCTTGAAGTCGACGACCAGGGTGTGGTCCACCCGCAGGCCGGTCAGCTCCTCCACGGTGTTCTGCGTGCAGGCGGGGTTGCCGTTCTTGAACTCGCCGATGGTGAACGCCGAGTTGAACATCTGGTTGGCCCGGGCGGTGGTCCACCGGCCGTCCGCGAGCCGGCACGGCGGGATGGTGACCAGGGTGTCCCGGGGGATCGACACGCCGACGGCGTGTTTGTGATCGGCGTAGACGTGCAGCAGGATCGCGGTGTCGGAGTGGCCGACTCCCTCGTCGCCGCCGCCGAGGTCGCTGTTGCCGTCGCTCCGGGTGTCGGAGCCGAGCAGCAGGACGTTGACGGGGTGGCCGCCGGCGGGAGCGGGAGGCCCGGCCGGCGGCCGGCTGGACGCGATGCCTTCCGGGGCGAAGGTCGTGATGTTGTGGTCGAGCCGCTGGTAGTACCAGGTGCCGAGTCCCGCGGCGACGACCACCAGGACGGCGGCGGTCGCTCCGAGCCCCTGGGCTATTCGGCGGCCTCTTCGGCCGCGGGGCGGGGCCGCGGCAGGACTCTGGGTGGCGTCGGTCATCGGTCCGGGATCTCTCTGCGCGCAACGGGAACTGGTGCCCGAGGGCAGGCACTTGCCGCCTCCACGGCATTGCGGAGGGGGCGTTCGTCACCACTTAGACGGCGCGGCGACGGGAATGGTTACACGCGAACCATCATTTCCGAGAGATTTTTCGAACCTCGAACCGGGGTGCCTCCGAACCGTCCGGTCAGCGGCCCGACCGGCGGCCCGGAGGATGGTTCGGCGGGGTCAGTCGCGGGCCGAGGAGTCGAGCATCCGCCGCAGCAGGTCCCGCAGTTGGGCCCGCTCGGAGGCTTCCAGCGCGGCCAGCGGCTCGCGGGCGAAGTTCAGCGATTCGCGGAGCTCGGACGAGGCGGACAGCCCCGTGTCGGTGGCGACCACCAGCTTCACCCGGCGGTCCTGCGGGTCGGACTCGCGGGTGACGAAACCGCGGCCCTCCAGCCGGTCGACGATGCCGGTGACGTTGGACGGCTCGCAGGAGAGGGTCTGCGCGATGTGCCGCATCGGCATCGGGCCGCGGCGCAGCAGCGCCAGTACCTTGGCCTGCGCACCGGTCAGCGAGCGGGCGGCGGCGGCTTCCTCGTACTCGCGGTGGAAGAGTCCGACCAGGCGCGCCATGAGGTCGACGACCTCCACGGTGATCGGGTCGGCGGTCGGGACCGATGCCTGCTCCATGACCTGCTCCTTCTCCATGGTGTCGAGTCTAGCTGAACAGTTGACAACATGAACCTTTCATCCACAGGATTACTTGAGTCAGTGAACGTTTCAGGTTGATGAGGAGTGTGTGATGGCAGAGCAGGACCTTCCCGCCACCGGCCGCGAGTGGCACCTGGCCGCCCGGCCGCAGGGCTGGCCGGTGGCGAGTGACTTCGCGCTGGTCGAGGCCCCCGTCCGGCAGCCCGGCCCGGGCGAGATCACCGTGCGCAACGCCTACCTGTCCGTCGACCCCTACATGCGCGCACGGATGAACGACGTGAAGTCCTACGCGCCGCCGTACGCGCTCGGCGCGCCGATGGACGGCGGCGCGGTCGGCCACGTGGTCGCCAGCAACGCGGAGGGCTTCCGGGTCGGCGACGCGGTGCAGCACTGGCTCGGCTGGCGCGAGTACGCCACCCTGGACGCCGCGCACGCCGTCAAGGTCGACCCCGAACTCGCCCCGCTCTCCGCCTACCTGGGCGTGCTCGGCATGCCCGGGCTCACCGCGTACGCCGGACTGCTGGAGGTCGCCTCGTTCCGCGAGGGCGACACCGTGTTCGTCTCCGGCGCGGCCGGCGCCGTCGGTTCGACGGTCGGTCAGATCGCCCGGATCAAGGGGGCGAAGCGGGTGATCGGTTCGGCCGGCTCCGCAGAGAAGGTCGCCACCCTGGTCGACGAGTACGGCTTCGACGCCGCCTTCAACTACAAGGACGGTCCGGTCGCGGAGCTGCTCGACCGGGCCGCCCCCGACGGCATCGACGTCTACTTCGACAACGTCGGCGGCGAGCACCTGGAGGCCGCGATCGGCGCCCTGCGGGTGCACGGCCGGGTCACCCTGTGCGGGGCCATCGCCCAGTACAACGACACCTCCGCCCCGGCCGCGCCGCGCAACCTGGTGCTGGCCATCGGAAAGCGGCTGCGCCTGCAGGGCATGCTGGCCGGCGACCACGCCGCGCTGCGCGGCCGGTTCGTCGAGGAGGTCGGCGGCTGGCTGCGGGACGGTTCGCTGCGCTACGGCGAGACCGTGGTCGAGGGCGTGGAGAACACCGCCGAGGCCTTCCTCGGCATGCTGCGCGGCGCCAACACCGGAAAGATGGTCGTCCAGGTCTGAGGATCCGACGATGTGACGATACGTCGACTGACGCTCCGTCAATCCGCCCCCACCGGAAGCGCGATCCGGTGGGGGCGCGCGTTTAGGTCCGTTCGGGGGAGGTGGGCGCTGTGGGGGTAGACCTCCCGGGGGAACCGACTAGCATGGGGTGAAAGCTTGTCCGTTTTGCTCGATTTGATGACCTAATGTCGAATAAGTTGAGCGTCACGGGGTAGCCACTCGTCAGTACCTACCGGCGACGGCGCGAGGCAGCTGGGGAAGGCGACCCTCGTCCACAGCCAGGAGGTCCCGGTGACGACACGTGGTGTGCTCTACATCCACTCCGCGCCACGCGCGCTGTGCCCGCACGTCGAGTGGGCGGTGGCAGGCGTCCTCGGCGTGCGGGTCAACCTCGACTGGATCCGGCAGCCCGCCGCGCCCGGCCACTGGCGGTCCGAGCTCTCCTGGCAGGGAGAGCCCGGCACCGCCTCCAAGCTCGCCTCCGCGCTGCGCGGCTGGCAGTTGATGCGCTACGAGGTGACCAGCGAGCCCTGCGCCACGGCCGAGGGCGAGCGGTACTCCTCCACGCCCGGCCTCGGCATCTTCCACGCCGTCACCGGCATCCACGGCGACATCCTGGTCCCCGAGGACCGGCTGCGGGCCGTGCTGCTGCGCTCCCGCAGCGAGGGCAGCGACCTGGAGGCGGAGATCGGCCGTCTGCTCGGCAAGCCGTGGGACGACGAGTTGGAGCCGTTCCGGTACGCGGGGGAGGGCGCGCCGGTCAGGTGGCTGCACCAGGTGGTGTGACGGAGACGGGGCCGGCCCGGCACTCGCTGGGAGTGCCGGGCCGGTCGCGCAGTGCCGCGCGCGGGTCTCAGACGGTGCGGAAGGCCAGCACCACGTTGTGGCCGCCGAAGCCGAAGGAGTTGTTGAGGGCGGCGATCCGGCCCTCGACCGGGAGCTTGCGGGGCTCGTCGCGGACGATGTCGGCGTCGATGTCGTCGTCCAGCTCGACCACGTTGATGGTCGGCGGGGCGATCCGGTGGTGCAGGGCGAGGACGGTGGCGACCGTCTCGATGCCGCCGGCGCCGCCGAGCAGGTGGCCGGTCATCGACTTGGTGGCGGAGATCGCCACGTGCTCCAGGTGCTCGCCGAGTTCGCGGCTCAGCGCCTTGATCTCCGCGGTGTCACCCTGAGGGGTGGAGGTGGCGTGCGCGTTGACGTGCACGACCTCGGCCTTGTCCAGCTCGTTGCGGTCGAACAGGTCGGCGATGGCGCGGGACACGCCGGCGCCGGTCGGCTCCGGCTGCGCGATGTGGTGGGCGTCCGAGGACAGGCCCTGGCCGATCGCCTCGCAGTACACGCGGGCGCCGCGGGCGGCGGCGTGCTCGGCGGACTCCAGCACCACGACACCGGCGCCCTCGCCGAGGACGAAGCCGTCACGGGCCTTGTCGTACGGGCGGGAGGCGTGCTCGGGGTCGTCGTTGTTCTTGGACATCGCCATCATGTTGGAGAAGGCGACGATGGGCAGCGGGTGGACCGCCGCCTCGGTGCCGCCGGCCACCACGACGTCGGCGCGGCCGCTGCGGATCATCTCGATCGCGTAGCCGATCGCCTCGGCGCCGGAGGCACAGGCGGAGACGGGGGTGTGCACGCCGGCCCGGGCACCGACCTCCAGGCCGACGTTGGCGGCCGGGGAGTTGGGCATTAGCATCGGGACGGTGTGCGGGGAGACCTTGCGGACGCCCTGCTGCTTGAGCACGTCGTACTGGTCGAGCAGGGTGGTGACGCCGCCGATGCCGGAGGCGATGACCGTGCCCAGGCGCTCGGGGGCCAGCTCGTTGGTGTCGGCGGTGGCCGGGCCCTCGAAGCCGGCGTCCTTCCAGGCCTCGCGGGCGGCGATCAGCGCGAACTGGGCCGAGCGGTCCAGCTTGCGGGCCACCGGGCGGGGCAGGATCTCGGACGGCTCGACGGCGACCTTGGCGGCGATCCGGACGGGCAGCTCGGCGGCCCACTCCTCGGTGAGGGCGTGGACCCCGGACCGGCCGGCCAGCAGGCCCTCCCAGAATGTGGCGGCGTCGCCGCCCAGCGGCGTGAAGGCGCCGATACCCGTGACGACCACGGTGCGGTTTTCAGCAGTCACTGGTTTCTTCTTCTCTCACGTTGAGCATCGAGCGGAGGGCCGGACGGGCCGGAGGGCCGGAACGAGCCGGGGGAAAGGGGGACGGCCGGGGCGCGACGAGCGCGCCCCGACCGGCAGCCTGACGGCTGGTCAGACGTTGGCGACGATGAAGTTCACCGCGTCGCCGACGGTCTTCAGGTTCTTGACCTCGTCGTCCGGGATCTTCGCGCCGAAGCGCTCCTCGGCGGCGACGACGACCTCGACCATGGACAGCGAGTCGACGTCCAGGTCGTCGGTGAAGGACTTGTCGAGCTCGACGTCCTCGACCGGAATGCCGGCGATCTCGTTCACGATCTCGGCAAGGCCTTCGAGAACCTCGGTCTGGGTAGCCATATCGGCTGCTCCTCTTCGTGTTGACGCGTGCGGTCAGGCGGACCGCCGCGGGTTTTCTTGGGGTGGTGCGGAGAAAAAACGCCTAGGGGAGAGTAACGACTGCTGCGGCGTAGACCAGTCCGGCCCCGAAGCCGATGATCAGCGCGAGGTCGCCGCTCTTGGCCTGGCCGCGCTCCAGCATCCGCTCCATGGCGAGCGGAATGGACGCGGCGGAGGTGTTGCCGGTCTCGACGATGTCGCGGGCCACCGGGACCTCGGCGGGCAGCTTCAGCGTCTTGATCATGGCGTCGATGATGCGCATGTTGGCCTGGTGCGGGATGAACGCGCCGAGCTGGTCGGCGGTGATCCCGGCGGCGTCCAGCGCCTGCTGGGCGACCTTCGCCATGTCGTACACCGCCCAGCGGAAGACCGTCTGGCCCTCCATCCGCAGCGCGGGCCACTTGATCTCCTCGCCCGCGCCGTTGACGGCGTCCGGCTTGGCGAAGGCGGTGTCCCAGGCCCGGGTCTGCGAGATCACGTCGGCCTGCGAGCCGTCCGAACCCCAGACGACCTTGCCGATGCCGGGCGTGTCGGACGGGCCGACGATCGCCGCGCCCGCGCCGTCGCCGAAGATGAACGCGGTCGAGCGGTCCGACTTGTCGGTCAGGTCGGAGAGCCGCTCCACGCCGATCACCAGCACGTACTCGGCGCTCCCGCCGCGCACCATGCCGTCGGCCAGGCTCAGGCCGTAGCCGAAGCCCGCGCAGGCGGCGGAGATGTCGAACGCGGGGGCGGTGCCGCAGCCGAGCCGCTGGGCGATCTCGGTGGCGATCGCCGGGGTCTGCTTCAGGTGCGAGACGGTGGCGACGATGACGCCGCCGATCTGCGCCGGAGCGATCCCGGACATCGCGATGGCCTTGGCGGCCGCCTGCACCGACATCTCGGCGACGGTCTCCTCCGGACCGGCCCAGCGGCGCTCCGCGATGCCGGACCGGGACCGGATCCACTCGTCCGAGGAGTCGATCCAGTTCAGCACCTCGGCGTTCGGGATCACCCGGGTCGGGCGGTAGCCGCCGACACCGTGGATGCGCGAGAACTGGGCGCCGGTGACCGGCTTGATGGTGGCACTCATGCGGACTTCTCCTGGCTGCCGTGCTCGGCCACGAGCTCGCGGGCCCGGTCGAGATCGGCGGGGGACTTCAGGGCCAGCGTTGCGACGCCCTTGACGTTCCGCTTGACCAGATTGGTGAGGGTGCCGGCGGGCGACAGCTCGATCACGGCGGTCGCGCCCAGCTGCTGCAGGGTCTCCATGCACAGGTCCCAGCGGACCGGGTTGGACACCTGCGCGACCAGACGGGCCAGCACCTCGGCGCCGTCGCCGACCACCTCGCCGTCCCTGTTGGACACGTACGCCACCGTCGGGTCGGCCACGGTCAGCGTCGGCGCCAGCTTCTCCAGCCGGGCCACGCCCGGGGCCATGTGCTCGGTGTGGAACGCGCCCGCGACCTTCAGCGGGATCAGCCGCGCGCCGGCCGGCGGGTCCGCCTTCAGCGCGGCCAGCTGCTCCAGCGTGCCGGCCGCGACGATCTGCCCGCCGCCGTTGTTGTTCGCCGGGGTGACCCCGTGCGCGGCGAGCTTCTCGGCGACCGCCTCGGGGTCGCCGCCGAGCACCGCCGTCATGCCGGTCGCGGTGGCCGCGGCGGCCTCCGCCATGCCGAGGCTGCGCTCGCGGACGAAGGCCAGAGCGTCCTGCTCGGACAGCACTCCGGCCAGCGCGGCGGAGGTGATCTCGCCCACGCTGTGGCCGGCCAGCGCGCCGACGGACGCCGGAACGCCCTGCGGCAGCAGCGCCTGAGCGGTCACCAGGCCGGCGGCCACCAGCAGCGGCTGGGCCACCGCGGTGTCCTTGATCTCCTCCTCGGAGGCCTCGGTTCCGGCGTGCACCAGGTCGAGACCGGCCACCTCCGACCACTGGCGCAGCCGGTCGGCGACGCCGTCCAGTTCGAGCCAGGGGTTGAGGAAGCCGGGAGTCTGGGCACCCTGTCCAGGGGCGACGATAACGAGCACGGTTCAACCCTCTCTCGCCGGACGCCGTGGGGCGGGTAGGCGACGATGACGAAGAAAAGCACGTCGGATTGTGGATTCCCTACAGTTCGATCAGCCCTGATCAGGCCCGGAACCGAGACGCCCCAGGGCAAGGGCGATGCGCAGGGTGAACGCCGAACGCACGTCCGACGGAGCATAGCCGGTGACATCAGTCACACGACGCAGCCGGTAGCGGACGGTGTTCGGGTGGACGAAGAGCATCCGGGCGGCGCCCTCCAGGGAGGACGCCTGCTCCAGATAGACACTCAGCGTCTCCAGGAGTGCCGAACCGGCCTCCTCCAGAGGTGTGTAGATCTCCTCCACCAGCTGACGGCGCGCCACCTCGTCGCCCGCCAGGGCGCGTTCCGGCAGCAGGTCGTCGGCCAGCACCGGGCGCGGCGCGTCCGGCCACGCCGCGCACGCCTTCAGGCCCTGCGCGGCGGCGTGCGCCGAGCGGGTCGCCGACAGCAGGTCGCCGACCGTCGGGCCGACCACCACCGGGCCCGGCGCGAACTGGCCGATCAGCGCCCGCGCGGCGTGCACCGGCTCCTTGTCGCCGCCGACCACCACCACCAGACGGCGGCCCAGCACCCCGGTCAGCACGTGCAGCTTGGCGTACCGGGCGGCGCGCCGGATGGCCTCGACCACCAGCTCGCTGTCGCCGTCCGGGGCGCTGCCCATCACCACCCGCACCTGGCTCGGCTGGCCCCAGCCCAGCGCCGCCGCCCGGGACAGCACGCCCTCGTCGGCGTCCCCGGACAGCAGCGAGTTCACCACCAGCGCCTCCAGCCGGGCGTCCCACGCGCCGCGCGCCTCCGCGGCCTGCGCGTACACCTGGGCGGTGGCGAAGGCGATCTCCCGGGCGTAGACCAGCACCGACTCGCGCATGCCCGCCTCGTCGCCGGGCGCGGCCACCTCCTCGATGGCCTCCTCCATCACCTCGATCGTGGTGCGGATCAGCTCCACCGTCTGCCGCAGCGTGATCGCCCGGGTCAACTCCCGGGGCGCGGTGCCGAACACGTCGGTGGAGATCGCCTGCGGCGCCTCCGGGTGCCGGTACCACTCGGTGAACGCCGCGATGCCCGCCTGCGCGACCAGGCCGATCCACGACCGGTGCTCCGGCGGCATCCGCCGGTACCAGGCCAGTTGATCGTCCATCCGGGCGATCGCCGCGGACGCCAGCTTGCCCGCCGACTTCTCCAGTCGCTTCAGCGTCGCCGCCCGCAACTCGGCCCGGTCCGCCGCGAGCCGGCGCTCCTCGGCGGTCATCCGGCCGCGGCCGGGCACCGCGGCGGCACGGGCGGCCTGCGCCGGACGTCTGGCGGACCTCTTCTCCGGGCCCCGGTCGGCGGGCCGCTCCGGGGCGGGGGGCTCGCCGGACGTCCGGTCGGATGCTTTGTCGGGTTTCGCTGAAGCGGATGGCACGGCACTAGCCTGCCTCACGCGGACGGGTGCTCGTGCACACCCCGCGCCGAGAAGACCGGTGGCACCGGTCACACCGGCTACCGTGGTGCCCGTGAGCGTGGATTCCTCGGCCCGGGACGGGCACCCCTTCGAAACCTCCGAACCCGCCTCCGCGGCCGGACGGAAGGACCGCGGACGCGCCGATCTGCGCCGCACCGGCGAGCGTTACCTGTCGGAACCCGCCGAAGGCATCACCACCCGGCACGCGTTCTCCTTCGCCGGCCACTACGACCCGAAGAACACCTCGTTCGGCGCACTGCTCGCCTGCAACGAGGAGACCCTCGCCCCCGGCGCCGGGTACGACGCCCACCGGCACACCGACACCGAGATCGTCACCTGGGTGGTCGACGGAGCACTCGCCCACCGCGACGACGCGGGCCACGCGAGCGTGGTCCGCCCCGGCATGGTCCAGGTCCAGTCCGCGGGGGCGGGCATCACCCACACCGAACGCAACCTCGGCGGGGCGACGGAGCCGGTGACGTTCCTCCAGATGTGGCTCCAGCCCGACCGGTTCGGCGTCGAGCCGGGCTTCGGCATCCGTTCCGTCCCGGCCGCGGACGGGCTGACCCTGCTGGCCTCGGGACACCCCTCGGACGACGCGCTGCGACTTCGGCGCACCGACGCGGCCCTCTGGCTGGTCCGGGCCGGCGCGTGGGCGGCGCTGCCCGAACTCCCCGCCGCCCCCTACCGCTACGTGCACGTCGTCGCGGGATCGGTCGGCTACCGCACCGTCCCCGGCCCGCAGGGCGGCGGGCGCTCGGCGAGCGCCGGCGACGCGATCCGGATCACGGGAGACGCGTTCGCGGACCCGACGGCAGGTGAGAGCGGCGTCGAGCTGCTGCTGTGGGAGATGCACTCGCCCTTGCAGTTCGGCTGAGCGCCCGCCCGCCTAGATCTCGGCGAGGACCGCGTCGCTGAGCTGCGGCCACACCTCCGCCGCCCACGGCCCGAAGTCGCGGTCGGTGAGGGCGAGGCAGGCGAGGTCCGCGGCGGGGTCGACCCAGAGGAAGGTGCCGGACTGGCCGAAGTGGCCGAAGGTGGCGGGGGAGTTGGCGGTACCGGTCCAGTGCGGGGCCTTGTGGTCGCGGATCTCGAAGCCGAGGCCCCAGTCGTTGGGGCGGCGGTGGCCGAAGCCGGGCAGGACGCCGTTGGTGCCGGGGAAGGCGACCTCGCGGGTCGCGGTGTGCAGGGTGGCCGGGTCGAGCAGCTTGGGGGACTGGAGTTCGGCCGCGAACCGGGCGAGGTCGGCGGCGGTGGAGAGGCCGCCCGCGCCGGCGGGCGCGCGGTGGGCGGTGTTGATCAGGGTGGCGTGCATGCCGAGCGGCTGGAAGACGGCCTCGGCGGCGTACTGGGCGAACGGGATGCCGGAGGCGTGCTCCAGGGTGGCGGCGAGGACGTCGAAGCCGGCGTTGGAGTAGAGGCGGCGGTTGCCGGGGGCGGCCATCACGCGGTGCTCGTCGAAGGCCAGGCCGGAGGTGTGGGCCAGCAGGTGGCGGACGGTGGAGCCGTCGGGGCCGGCCGGGTCGTCGAGCTCGAAGACGCCTTCCTCGACGGCGATCAGCACCGCGTAGGCGGTGAGCAGCTTGGTGACGGAGGCCAGCGGGAACAGGTGGTCCTGCGGTCCGTGCGCGCCGAGCAGAGCGCCGTCGCTTCCGCGTACGACCGCCGCCGCTGCGTTCGGTACCGGCCAGTCCTCGATCGTGCGCAAGCTCTGCATGGGCCGAACTCTAAACGACGGGTGGGGAGATCCGTTGTGCCAGGCTTGCTTGGAGTGCACTCCAACTGAGTAGCGTCGGAGTCGTCGTCGCCGAGACCGGGGGTCGAGTTCCAGATGGCAGCGTCGGAGCAGTGGAGTGAGCGGCTGTCGGGGTGCGAGCGGGCGTTCGGTGCGCCGAGCGCGGTGCCCGACCGGACGCCGCGGCACGGGATCAGCGAGGTGTCCGCGACCAGCGGACTGTCGGCGCACACACTGCGCTGGTACGAGCGGATCGGTCTGCTGGACCCGGTGGACCGCTCGCACGCGGGCCAGCGCCGGTACAGCGACGCGGACCTGGCCCGGCTGGCGTTCCTGACGAAGCTCCGGCTGACCGGGATGCCGGTGGCGGACATGGTCCGGTACGTCGAGCTGGTGCGGGACGGGGACGCCACCCGGGCGGAGCGCCGGCAGCTGCTGGTCGACCACCGGGCGGAGGTCCGGCAGCGGCTCGCGGACCTGCACGCCACGCTCGCCGTGATCGATCGGAAGATCGACCTCTACGGCGAGCCGCCCGCGGCCGGTACGGACGGCGACGACACGACGGAGACCACGGGGCATCGCCCGATCGAGGACAGGAAGAGCGCATGAGCAGCATCGAGACCACCCGGCTCGGCAGCAACGGCCCCGTCGTGGGCGTGCAGGGCCTGGGATGCATGGGGATGAGCGAGTTCTACGGGCCGACCGACACCGAGGAGGCGCTGGCCACCCTCGGCCGGGCGCTGGAGCTCGGGGTGACCCTGTTCGACACCGCCGACGTCTACGGTTCGGGCGCCAACGAGGAACTGATCGGCCCGTTCGTCCGGGCGCACCGCGACCAGGTGGTGCTGGCCACCAAGTTCGCCATCGAGCGGCGCGCCGACGACCCGGGCTACCGGGGCGTCAACAACGACCCGGCGTACATCCGGCAGGCCGTGGACGCCTCGCTGCGCCGGCTCGGCGTGGACGAGATCGACCTGTACTACATGCACCGGCGCGACCCCGGGGTGCCGCTGGCCGAGTCGGTCGGGGCGATGGCCGAGCTGGTCGCGGCCGGCAAGGTGAAGCACCTGGGCCTGTCCGAGGTGACCGGTCCGGAGCTGCGCGAGGCGTACGCGGTGCACCCGATCGCGGCGCTGCAGTCCGAGTGGTCGCTGTTCGCCCGGAGCCTGGAGCGCACCGCGGTGCCCGCGGCGGCCGAGCTGGGCGTGGCGCTGGTGCCGTACTCGCCGCTCGGCCGGGGCTTCCTGACCGGGGCGTTCGCCGACGCCGCGCAGCTGGGTTCGGACGACTTCCGGCGCTACCTGCCGCAGTTCACCGGCGAGAACGCGGCCGGGAACGCGGAGCTGGTCGCGCCGATCCGGAAGATCGCCGCCGAGCGCGGGGTGACGGCCGCCCAGGTCGCGCTGGCCTGGGTGCAGCAGCGGGCCGAGGTGCACGGCCTGACGGTGGTGCCGATCCCGGGCACCCGCAAGCGCAGCCGGCTGGAGGAGAACGCGGCGGCCGCCGCGCTGAAGCTGACGGCGGAGGAGCTGGCCGAGCTGGACCTGATCGGCGGCCGGGTGCAGGGCACCCGCTACGCGGACATGAGCAACACCTCGGACGCGCGCGAGGTCTGACGGGACGTCAGTTGCCGAAGGTCGCCGAGCGGCTGACGTCGCCGTAGTGGCCGAGGGCGATCGCGGCGAAGTTGTGCCGGCTGGCGGTGCCCTCGGCCAGGTAGCCGTTGTGGCCGCTGGCGCCCGCCGAGGAGACGGCCGTCGCGCCGAACGCCTGGGTGGTCGGGTCGGCGCCGTGGCCGAGGCCGCCGACCTCCAGGTACGGCACGTTGCCGATCCAGTCGCCGGGGTTGCGGGCCGCCCAGACCTGGACGCCGGTGCCGAGTTCGGCGGCCGACTCGACGCCCATCCCGGGGCTGCCGAACGCCACCAGGTCGGTGGGCTGCGCGCCGTGCACGGACGGCGCGGCGGCGCCGCACACCACCGAGCCGTAGGAGTGGCAGAGCAGCGCGGGCGGTGCCTCCGGCCGACTGGTCTGCCGCAGGCCGGCGAGCAGCCGCTCCAGGCGCGGCGCGGCGGCCTCGGCGAGCCGGGAGGTGGCCGCGTCCGGGCCGAGGCCCTGCGGGGTGACGTAGCCGGTCCAGGCGACCACCGCGGTACGGGTGCCGGGGGCCTGGGCGCGCTCCTCGGCGTACAGGGCGCGGCCCATGCCGGCGGGGGAGCGGAGCGGTTCGACGGCCTGGTCGAAGTGGCCGAGGTCGGCGTCCGAGCCGGGCACCAGGACGGCGACCCGCTGGGCGCTCGCCAGGTCGCCGTAGACCTCGGTGACCAGGCCGCGGCCGCGCGGGTCGAAGGCCAGGATCTGCCGGCCGGGGGCGAGCAGCGCCTCGGAGTCGTTGGCGCGGGAGACGGCCAGCGCGCGGGTGGCCGGGTCCAGGGTGCGGTCCTCGGCGCGTTGCCGGGCCCGGTCGCGTTCGGCGGCGACCGCCTCCCGGTTGGCCCGGTAGCGGACGGCCGGCGACGCGCCGTCCAAGTTGCCGACCACCAGCGGGTATTCGAGGATCAGCCGGTCGAGGTCGGCCTTCGTCAGCGAGGCGAAGAAGGCGGCCACGGCGGCCGGGGCGGCGGTCGCCGGGTCCGGCAGGGCGCGGCCGAAGGTGCCGTCGGCGACCCAGGCGGCGCTGCCGGCGGGCGGGGTGGTGATGGCCAGCTGCTCACTGGACGCGGTGGCCTGGGCGACCGCGGCCCCGGCGTCCACCAGCGCCGCGCAGCCCGCGAACACGCCGATCAGGATCCGCTTGACCCGCCTGCGGTGCATGGCGTCCACTCCCTCGGGCCGGGACATCGCAGCGGGACGGGCCCGATGGTGCTACGACTGCCAACTACTAGTCAGCCAGACTAGAGGGCGGCAGACGCGCCGGGCAGGGAGCAAACAGTGTTCCGCGTCACATTCCCCCGGACGCTACCCCTGGTACCCCTCCCGGACGCGTTTCGGGGCGATCGAACGCCACGCCTCGGTGAGCAGCTCGCGCAGCTCCTCCGGCTCCACCCGGGCGAGTTGCACCTGCACCCAGCCGAACCGGCCGGTGTACGGGGCCACCGAGTACACCTCGGGCGCGGCGGCGATCAGTTCGGCCTGCTCGGAGACCGTGGCCTTCACCGAGACCTGCCCGGACTCCGGGTGGCCCATCGCGAAGATCTTCCGGCCCACCCGGAACGTCTCCTGCTCCCAGGTGGTCTCCCGGTGCGCCTGCGGCAGCCGCAGCGCCAGCGCGATCAGTTCGTCGAAGGTCGCCATGGCCGCCAGGGTAGGGCCCCGCACCGACAGGGAACGGGTGATGACGCGTCGACGGATTGACGTGGCGTCAGACCGCGCCGAACGCGTACACCGCGAACAGCGCCGCGCCCGCCGTGGCCGCCGCCCGCCAGGCGCGGGACCGCCACGGGCCGTCGAAGCGCCGGGCCCAGCGGCCGATCAGCGCCAGCACCACCGCGAACACCGGCAGCCAGGCCAGCCGGGCGAGCGCCCACAGGCCGGAGTCCGGGGCGGTGGTCAGACCGGGCACCGCGCCCAGGTGCGAGCCGGCCAGCGCGGTCAGGAACATCGCGGTCTGGTGCCAGCAGAAGATCGTCATCGCGCCCAGGTTGACCACCACCACCGGCAGCCACAGCAGCGGCCGGCGCAGCGCCCGGCCCAGCCGGTCCTTCAGCAGCATCGCCGCGCCGCCCTGCACCGAGGCCAGCGCCAGCACCAGCAGGGACGGCGGGTGCGAGTTGGTGCGGGCCGCGCCCGGCACGCCCACCATGCTCGCCGGGTAGTGGAACACCAGCAGCAGCACCGCGAACAGCGCCGCCCCGCCGAGCGCCGTCAGCCACGCCCCGGCCCGGGAGATCCGGCCGTGCGCCCAGTCCACGCCCAACTGGTAGGCGAACAGCCAGCCCGGCAGCAGGTTCAGCAGGCTCAGCCACCCCGGCATCGACGCGCCCCACGGCCCGTACCGCAGCAGGTCCACCGCCGCGACGGCCGCCAGCAGTGCCGCCGAGGCCCAACCCCGGCTCCAGGCGCCGAACCTGACGCACAGCGGGGTGAGCGCCGTCAGCACCAGGTACATCGCGATGTACCAGAGCGGCTGCACCATCAGCACCGCCCCCGTCCGCACCGTGTCCGCCGGCACCCCCAGCCCGCGCAGCACCGGGATCAGCGCCGCCCACACCGCGGCCACCCCCAGCACCGGCCGGGCCAGCCGCAGCACCCGGCCGCGCAGCCACTCCCCGGCGCCCACCCCGCGCTCGGCCGACCGCCGCAGCGACAGCGCCGACGCCCGGCCGCCGACCAGGAAGAACACCCCCAGCATCTGCAGCACCCAGCTCAGCGGCGCCATGAACGACAGCGCCGCCAGCGGGCTCGCGTTGTGCAGCACGTTGTCCGAGACGGTGAACCCGCCGAGCAGCCAGTGGCCCAGCGGCACCGAGAGCAGGGCGACGGCGCGCAGGCCGTCCAGCGCGCGGTCACGGGTGGCGGGGGTCCTGGCATCGACGGTCGCCGCGGCGCGGCGAACGGAAACAGGCAGCATCGGACGTCTCCTCGACAGATCGTCAGGCGGTGGTGGTGGGGGAGCCGGTCGCGGCGAGAGCGGCGAACGCCGCCAGCGAGGCCGAACCGGGGGCGAAATAGTCGCTGTGGCCGTGCGAACCCGTCGACGGCAGCAGCTGGGCGCCGAAGCCGGGGGACGTCGGGTCGGCGCCGTGCCCGAACCCGAGGAACGAGACGTTCGGCACGTTCGAGATCCAGTCCTCCGGATTGCGGACCACCGCCCACACCGGCACCCGCACCTCGTCCGCCCGATCCAGGCCCACGCCCGGCGAGGCGAGCACTACCAGCCCCGCGACCTGCGCCGGATCCGGCGCGGACCGTCCGCACACCACCGAGCCGTAGCTGTGGCAGAACAGCGTCACCGGCCCGGTCACCGGGGCCAGCCCCGCCACCAGCCGCCCCAACCGTGACGCCCCCGCCCGGGCGAGCTCCTCCCGGGCCGCGTCCATCCCCACCCCGACCGGCGTGGTGTACCCCACCCACGCCACCACTGCGACCTTCTCGCCGCTCTCGGCACGCAGCGCCTTCGCCATCGCGGCGAGCCGGTCGGCGGTTCCGAGGTCGACGTCCGAGCCGGGCACCAGGACGGCGGTGCGGGTGTCGTGCGTCAGGTCGCCGAAGACCTCGGCGAGTTGGCCGCGGCCGCGGGGATCGAACGCCAGGAGCCGGCGGCCGGCCAGCTCGCGGTAGCGGGCGGCGTGCTGCGCGGCCAGTTCGCGCTCTTCCGCGGTCAGCGCCGGATTGTCGGCGCGGGACTGCTCACGGCTGCCCTCCTGGGCGACGGCGAGCGAGTTCGCCAGGTAGCGGAGCTCGATCGGCGCGCCGTCCAGGTTCCCGACCACCCGGGGGTGCCGGAACGCGAGCTGCCGCTGCTGTTTGGGGGTCAACCCCGAGAAGAGCGCCGCCACTTCGGCCGGCGAGGCCTTCGCCGGATCCGGCAGCCGCACCCCCAGCCCACCGTCCGCCACCCACTCCGCGGACCCCGGCGGCGGCCCCGTCAGCGGCGTCTGCGCATCCGCCGACGCCCACGACCCCACCCCCAGCACCGCCGCCAGCACCAACCCCGCAACGGCGGTCTTCCGACGCAGACGCGACAGCACCGCTTCCTCCTCCCGTTCGGCAACAGGGAGGAAGGTAGGAAGAGGGTGACCGAGGGGGCGTCAACCTGCGGAGCCAAGCGGGGAGTCATACCGGGGTGGGAGCGAGACCAGTGGGAGCACCGGTCTCGCTCCCACCCCCTACCCGCCGGGCTGGACCAGGCCGCTCTCGTAGGCCAGGACGACTGCTTGGGCGCGGTCGCGGAGGTTGAGTTTGGCGAGGATGCGGCCGATGTGGGTCTTGACGGTCTGTTCGGCGAGGACCAGGTGGGCGGCGATCTCCTGGTTGGAGAGGCCGCGGGCGATGAGTTCGAGGACTTCGGTCTCGCGCGGGGTGAGGCCGTTGAGGCGGAGGCGGGGGTCGCGGCGGGGAGTGGGGCGGTTCTGGGCGAAGTCGGCGATCAGGCGGCGGGTGATGGACGGGGCGAGGAGGGCGTCGCCGGCGGCGACCACGCGGACGGCGTTGATGAGGTCGGCGGGCGGGGCGTCCTTGAGGAGGAAGCCGGAGGCGCCGGCGCGGAGGGCCTCGTAGACGTAGTCGTCGACGTCGAAGGTGGTGAGCATCAGGACGCGCGGGCGGTGGACGGTGCCGGGCGGGGGGTCGAGGAGGCGGCGGGCGGCTTCGAGGCCGTCCATCTCGGGCATGCGGACGTCCATCAGGACCACGTCGGGGTGGGTGTGTCCGCTGACCTCCAGCGCCTGGCGGCCGTTCGCGGCGTCGCCGACCACGTCGATGTCGGCCTGCGCGTTGAGCAGGGCGGCGAAGCCGGCCCGGACCATCGCCTGGTCGTCGACGATGAGGACGCGGATGGTCATGCGGTGTTCTCCCCTGGGGCGGTGTCAACCCGCCGTGGCGGGACGGTCGATCGGCAGGACGGCGGCGACCCGGTAGCCGCCGTCGGCGGTCGGGCCGGTGTCCAGGGTGCCAGCCAGCAGCCGGACGCGCTCGCGCATTCCGGTCAGGCCGTGCCCGGTGGAGGCGGAGGTCTCGACGGCGGGGGCCTTGCCGGGCGCCGGGTCGTTCTCGACGTCCACGGTGAGCGCGCCGTCGGCCGCCGCGACCCGGACCCGGGCGGTGGCGCCGGGCGCGTGCCGGACGACGTTGGCCAGCGCCTCCTGGACGATCCGGTACGCGGACAGGCCGACGGCCTCGGGGACGGGGTCGAGCTTCCGGACGTCGTCGGCGAGGTCGAGTTCGGCGTGGACGCCGGCCTGGGCCACGGTGGCGAGCAGGCCCGGCAGGTCGGCGAGGCCGGGCTGCGGGGCCTTGTCGGCCTCGGTCTCGGCGGCCCGGAGCACCCCGAGCAGGCGGCGCATCTCGGTGAGCGAGCCGCGGGCGGCGGTGGCGATCTGCCCGAACTCGGCGACGGCGGGCTCGGGCAGGCCCTCGATCCGGTACGGGGCGCTGTCGGCCTGGACGGCGATCACCGACATGTGGTGGGCGACCACGTCGTGCAGCTCGCGGGCGATCCGGGCGCGCTCCTCCAGCAGGGTGCGCCGGGCGCGTTCGGTCTCGGAGATCTGCTCCTGGGCGGCGAGCAGCCGTCGTGCCTCGCCGCGGCCGCGCAGGCTCCAGCCGAGCAGCAGGATCACCCCGGAGAGCGCGGTGACCACCACCGAGGTGCCGTCGAAGTAGTCGGCGAAGACGGACCAGCTGAGGCTGTTGCCGACGAAGGTGACCGCCCAGACGGCGAGCAGGGTCCGTCCGCGTTCCCGGATCGCCAGGAACACCATCAGGAACAGGTAGCTCAGCAGGGTGGTGACCGGCCAGGGCCAGGCCTGGGTGGCGGCCTCGCCGTGGGTGACGATCGCGCCGACCAGCACCGACGGCGCCACCAGTTGCCAGGCGGTCAGCGGCCGGACCAGCGCCAGCGCCAGCGCCCCGGCCTGGACGGTGGCCAGCGCGGCGGCGAGGCCCCCGTTCACCCCGTAGAACCTGGTCAGCGAGACGATGCCGGTGGGCAGCAGCGCACCGATCATGGCCAGTACCACCACGAAGGGCAGCGCCCGGACCCATGCTCTGTGGGCGCCGGCCAGCGGCGGCCGGTTGCTCGGGACGGGCTCGACGAGGGCGCTGAGGAAGGTCTTCCAGGTGGTCACCGGCCCGAGAGTAGGCCGAGGTGGGGCCGGTGTCCTCATACTCCGGTCGGGTGCGGCCCTGATACCGCAGTACTACCGGGGCCCGGGGTCAGCGCCAGGAGCCGGCCAACGCCGGTCCGAGCTGGTCGAAGTGGCGCTCGATCAGGGACAGCATGCCGTCCATGCAGTGGCCGTGCTGGTCGGGCGCGGCGGCGTACGACAGGTGGGAGAGCCGCACCACGGTGCCGAACACGGCGGCGAGCAGCCGGGGGCGCAGGTCGACCGCCGGGTCGAGGCCCTCGCGGTCGGCGAGGACCCGGGCCACCTCGACCTCCTGGTGCAGGGTGTGCCGCAGGTGGGCGGCGAGCAGGGTGGGGGTGGACTCGATCAGTTCGAAGAGTTCCAGCGCGCCCGTGACGGTGCCGCGTTCGGCGACCCGGCCCTGGTCGAGCGAGTGCCACACCTGCCGGACCGCGCCGCGCATCGCCTCCAGCGGGCTCTCCGCGGCGGGCCGGCCGCGCAGCAGCTCCAGGAAGGTCTCCTCGGCGTCGGCCAGCACCGCCAGGGCGACCTCCTCCTTGTTGGCGAAGTACCGGAAGAAGGTGCGCTGGGAGACCTCCACCGAGGCCGCGATCTCGTCGACCGTGGTCTTCGCGTAGCCCTGCTGCAGGAACAGCCGGTGGGCGGCGTCGACCAGCGCGTCGCGGGTCTTCTGCTTCTTGCGTTCGCGCAGGCCAGCGGAGTGCGGGTGGACGGCGGAGACGGGGGTGGCCATGGTTCAACGATAGCGGTCTGCCACTTGTCATCAAGTGACACGAGTCACCGCTTGTCGATTGTCAGCGACTGACATAATGGCGGAGCCGCTCTCTCGTCACACCATACGAACGGGGATGTCCCGAGCCATGAGCCAGTCCGTCGTCATCGACAAGGAAGCGGCCCCGGCCGCCGGAGGGAAGCTGCGGGGACACCCCTGGCTGACCCTGCTCACCGTCGCCGTCGGCGTCATGATGGTCGCCCTCGACGGCACCGTCGTCGCCATCGCCAACCCGGCGATCCAGACCGACCTGAAGGCCAGCCCCGCCGACATCCAGTGGGTCACCTCCGGCTACCTGCTGGCCCTGGCGGTCTTCCTGATCACCGCCGGCAAGATCGGCGACCGGTTCGGCCACAAGTCCACCTTCCTGGTCGGCGCGGTCGGCTTCGCCGCCACCTCCGCCGCGATCGGCTTCGCCGGCTCGATCCAGCAGGTGATCTTCTTCCGCGTCCTGCAGGGCCTGTTCGGCGCGCTGCTCCAGCCCGCCGCGCTCGGCCTGCTGCGCGGGGCCTTCCCCGCCGAGAAGCTCAACATGGCGATCGGCATCTGGGGCGGCGTCATCGGCGCCTCCACCGCGGCCGGCCCGATCGTCGGCGGCCTGCTGGTCGAGCACGTCAACTGGGAGTCGGTCTTCTACATCAACATCCCGGTCGGCGTCGTCGCGGTGCTCCTGGGCGTGCTGATCCTCAAGGACGTGCGCTCCGAGAAGGCCGCCAAGTCCTTCGACATCCCCGGCATCGTGCTGCTCTCCGGCGCGATGTTCATGCTGGTCTGGGGCATCATCAAGGCCCCCACCTGGGGCTGGAGCGACCCCGCCACGCTGCTCTTCCTCGGCGGCGCGGTGCTCGCCCTGGTGGCGTTCGCGGTCTGGCAGAACTTCGCCAAGGAACCGCTCGTCCCGCTCGCCCTGTTCCGCTCGGTCCCGCTGTCGGCCGGCACCCTGCTGATGGTGCTGATGGCGTTCGCGTTCTTCGGCGGCATCTTCTTCGTGACCTTCTACCTGCAGAACGTCCACGGGATGGCCCCGGTCGACGCCGGCGTCCACCTGCTGCCGATGACCGGCATGATGATCGTCGGCGCCCCGGTGGCCGGCTTCCTGATCGGGAAGGTCGGCCCGCGCATCCCGATCGTCGGCGGCATGCTGCTCACCACCGGCGCGATGCTCGGCATGTCCACCCTGGACATCCACTCCGGCAACGGCGTCATGTCGCTCTGGTTCCTGCTGATGGGCCTCGGCCTCAGCCCCGTCATGGTCGGCGCCACCGAGGTCATCGTCGGCAACGCCCCGCTGGAGCTGGCCGGCGTGGCCGGCGGCCTCCAGCAGGCCGCGATGCAGGTCGGCGGCAGCCTCGGCACCGCCGTGCTCGGCGCGGTGATGGCCTCCAAGGTCACCAGCGCGCTGCCCGGCAAGTGGGCCGCCACCGGTGTGCCGTTCCCGGACGGCGAGCAGGGCGAGCAGCTCAAGCAGGCCGCGCAGCTCGGCATCGCCCCGCCGCTGCCGGAGGGCACCCCCCAGCAGGTCGTCACCGGCATCGCGGACGCCGTCCACTCCTCCTTCGTCAGCGGCATGGGCGTGGCCTTCACCGTCGCCTCCGTCGTCGCCCTCGCGGCCGCGGGCCTCGGCCTGCTCACCAAGCGCGGCGCGAACGAGGCCGGTCCGGCAGTCCACATCTGACGTGCGGTTGCTCTGCGCCCCTGACGGGGCGCGGGGACGGCGGAGCGGGTGGTGCGGTGGAGCGGCTTGCGCTTAGGCGTCGCCGCCCGCGGCACCCGGCTCGGCCGCGGCCACGTCGAGGAGCTGGTAGCGGTCGATCGCGGACTTGAGGACCGAGCGGTCGATCTTGCCCTGCTTGGCCAGCTCGGTGAGGGTGGCCAGGACGATCGACTGGGCGTCGATGTGGAAGAAGCGCCGGGCCGCGCCGCGGGTGTCGGCGAAGCCGAAGCCGTCGGCGCCCAGGGACTGGTACTGGCCGGGGATCCAGCGGGCGATCTGGTCCGGGACGGCGCGCATCCAGTCGGAGACGGCCACGAACGGACCCTCGGCCCCGGAGAGCTTGGAGGTCACGTACGGGACGCGCTGCGGCTCCTCCGGGTGGAGGAGGTTGAACTCCTCCGCCTCGACGGCGTCGCGGCGCAGCTCGTTCCAGGAGGTGGCCGACCAGACGTCCGCCTTGACGTTCCACTCCTCGGCGAGGATGCGCTGCGCCTCCAGCGCCCACGGCACCGCCACGCCGGAGGCGAGCAGCTGGGCGGGGATCTGGCCGGCGGCGCCCTCGGAGAGCTTGTAGATGCCCTTGAGGATGCCGTCGACGTCGACGCCCTCCGGCTCGGCCGGCATCTTGATGGGCTCGTTGTAGACGGTCATGTAGTAGAAGACGTCCTCGCCGTGCGGGTGCTCGGCGGAGGAGCCGTACATGCGGCGCAGACCGTCCTGGACGATGTGGGCGATCTCGTACCCGTAGGCCGGGTCGTAGGCGACCACACCGGGGTTGGTGGAGGCCAGCAGCTGCGAGTGGCCGTCGGCGTGCTGCAGGCCCTCGCCGGTCAGCGTGGTGCGGCCGGCGGTGGCGCCGATCACGAAGCCGCGGGCCAGCTGGTCGGCCATCTGCCAGAACTGGTCGCCGGTGCGCTGGAACCCGAACATCGAGTAGAAGACGTAGACCGGGATCAGCGGTTCGCCGTGCGTCGCGTAGGACGAGCCGGCGGCGATCAGCGAGGCGGTGCAGCCGGCCTCGGAGATGCCGTCGTGCAGCATCTGGCCGGACGGGGACTCCTTGTACGCCAGCAGCAGCTCGCGGTCGACCGACTCGTAGGTCTGGCCGAGCGGGTTGTAGATCTTGGCGGACGGGAAGAGCGAGTCCATGCCGAAGGTGCGGTACTCGTCCGGCGCGATCGGCACGAAGCGGTTGCCGATGCCCTTGTCCCGCATCAGGTCCTTGAGCACCCGGACGAACGCCATGGTGGTGGCGATGGTCTGGTTGCCGGAGCCCTTCTTGACCGCCTTGTACGCGTCGTCGCCCGGGAGTTCGAGCTTGCGCGGGCGGACCTTGCGGGTGGGCACGTAGCCGCCGAGCTCCTCGCGGCGGTCGTGCATGTACTGGATCTCTTCCGAGTTGCGGCCCGGGTGGTAGTAGGGCGGGTAGCCCTCGTCGAGCTGCTTGTCGGTGATCGGCAGGTGCAGCCGGTCGCGGAAGCGCTTCAGGTCCTCGACCGTCAGCTTCTTCATCTGGTGGGTGGCGTTGCGGCCCTCGAAGTTGGGGCCCAGCGTCCAGCCCTTGACGGTCTGCGCCAGGATGACGGTCGGCTGGCCCTTGTGCTCGCGGGCGGCCTTGAACGCGGCGTAGACCTTGCGGTGGTCGTGGCCGCCGCGGCCCAGGTGCTGGATCTGGTGGTCCGTCATGTTCTCGACCATGGCGCGCAGGCGCAGGTCGCCGCCGAAGAAGTGCTCGCGGATGTACGAGCCGGACTCGGTGGCGTAGGTCTGGAACTGGCCGTCCGGGGTGGTGTTCAGCTTGTTGACCAGGACGCCGTCGCGGTCCTGGGCCAGCAGCGGGTCCCAGGTGCGGTCCCAGACCAGCTTGATGACGTTCCAGCCGGCGCCGCGGAACTGCGACTCCAGCTCCTGGATGATCTTGCCGTTGCCGCGGACCGGGCCGTCCAGGCGCTGCAGGTTGCAGTTGACCACGAAGGTCAGGTTGTCCAGGCCCTCGCGGGCGGCCAGGGACAGCTGGCCGAGCGACTCGGGCTCGTCCATCTCGCCGTCGCCGAGGAAGGCGTACACCTGCGAGTCGGAGGTGTCCTTGATGCCGCGGTGCTCCAGGTAGCGGTTCATCCGGGCCTGGTAGATCGCGCCGAGCGGGCCGAGGCCCATCGAGACGGTCGGGAACTCCCAGAAGTCCGGCATCAGCCGCGGGTGCGGGTAGCTGGACAGGCCGTACGGCGCCTTGGACTTCTCCTGGCGGAACGCGTCGAGCTGCTGCTCGGTCAGTCGGTCCAGCAGGAAGGCGCGGGCGTAGATGCCCGGCGAGGCGTGACCCTGGAAGAACACCTGGTCGCCGGACTCGCCGTCGGCGTCCTTGCCGCGGAAGAAGTAGTTGAAGCCCACGTCGTACAGCGACGCGGAGGAGGCGAAGGTGGCGATGTGGCCGCCGACGCCGATTCCCGGGCGCTGGGCGCGGGAGACCATGACGGCCGCGTTCCAGCGCGTCGCGTTGAGGATCTTGCGCTCGATCTCCTCGTTGCCGGGGAAGAACGGCTCGTCCTTGGTGGCGATGGTGTTGACGTAGTCCGTGCTGCGCATCTCGGGCACGGCGACACGCTTTTCACGGGCGCGCTCGATCAGCCGCAGCATCAGGTAGCGGGCACGCTCGCGCCCACGCTCGTCGATGGCAGCGTCAAGCGACTCCAGCCACTCCGCGGTCTCCTCGGGATCGAAGTCCGGGACCTGGCTCGGGAGGCCGCCAATGATGATCGGGTTGCGATCGGATCCGGAAGCCACGCTGTTCCTTCACTGTCGGTCGAAACTGAGTTGTCGCGCCGCCTCCATCGTGCTACCGCGTTCGGAGATCCGTCATCTCTACCGATCGGTAACCGTTCCGCCGGTTGGGCGGTACGGTCAGGAGGTGGTCCGACCTGGGACCCCGGTCGGTGGATGGCCGCCGGTCGGGGTGAGGGCCAACAGAAGACTTTACGCCCGCACACGGGGCTGGCCCGAATGCCGTTCGCATCTCGGGCAGGCGTACGGCCTGTGCGAGGGTGGGAGACGAAGCGTCCTGGTCCGGTACGGATACGGACATTTCGGTGTGATTGGCCACACGGAGGGCGGCGTGTCGGCCCTCGACGCGTCAACCTTTGGGTGGGATCGGGGGTCGGGTACTTGCGCGAACCGCCGCTCCCGTGTGGACTACGGCCACAGCCTCGGCATGGATGCCGAGCCGAATACTGGAGGTTATTCCCGTGAGCGCGACCGCGGACCCCGCGGACAAGTCCAACCCGGCGCTTCGTCTGGGCTTCGAAGAGGGCCAGATCATTCAGGAGCTCGGGTACGACGACGACAGTGACCAGGAGCTCCGCGAGGGCATCGAGGACATCACTGGCACCGAGCTCGTCGACGAGGACTACGACGACGTCGCCGACGGCGTCCTGCTGTGGCACCGCGACGAGGACGGGGATCTCACCGACGTCCTGGTCGACGCCCTGGAGTACCTGGCGGAGGGCGGCCTGATCTGGCTGCTGACGCCGAAGACCGGCCGTGACGGGCACGTCGAGGCGCACGAGATCGCCGACGCCGCGAAGACCGCGGGCCTGTCACAGACCAGCTCGGTGGCGATCGCCAAGGACTGGGCGGGCACCCGCCTGGCCACCCCGAAGGCCTCGAAGACCGGCAAGCGCTGAGCTTCGAATCGTGACACGGGCCCCGGCGGAGTTCCTCCGCCGGGGCCCGTGTGCGTCGCCCCGCCACCGTGTTCGCTCAGGGCTGAACAGTACGTCGAACGGCCCGACGTCTCCCCCGAACGGCCGAACGGGCGCGCGCGGATGCGAAGATTCCCCTGCCCGCACCATCACGTCCCGGCAGGAAGGTTCCACCATGGCCATCGAGATCGGCGCCCAGGCCCCCGACTTCGAGCTGAAGAACCAGCACGGCGAGTCGGTGAAGCTGTCCGACTTCCGCGGCGAGAAGAACGTCGTCGTGGTCTTCTACCCGTTCGCCTTCACCGGCGTCTGCACCGGCGAGGTCTGCGAGATCCAGAAGGAGCTGCCGCGCCTGCAGAACGACGAGGTGCAGGTGCTCGCCGTCTCCGCCGACTCGCCGTTCTCGCTGCGGGTGTTCGGCGACCAGCAGGGCCTCGAGTACCCGCTGCTGTCGGACTTCTGGCCGCACGGCGAGGTCGCCCGCGCCTACGGCGTCTTCAACGAGGAGAAGGGCTGCGCGGTGCGCGGCACCTTCGTGATCGACAAGGAGGGCGTGGTCCGCTGGAGCATCGTCAACGGCCTCCCGGACGCCCGCGACACCCAGGAGTACCTGGCCGCCGTCGGCGCGCTCTGACGCCCCCTCGGCCCGGCGGGCGCCGATTTCCGGCGCCCGCCGGGCCGAGTCGCCGCCGAGGTCCGGGAACCCCGCACTACGATCGGGCCGTTGACGGATCGGGAAACCGACTTCTTGGAGGACCACGTGGGTGTCAGCCTGAGCAAGGGCGGCAATGTCTCGCTCACCAAGGAGGCGCCGGGCCTGACGGCCGTGGTCGTCGGCCTCGGGTGGGACGTACGCACCACCACCGGCACGGACTTCGACCTGGACGCCAGTGCGCTGCTCTGCACCGAGCAGGGCCGGGTCCGCTCCGACGCCGACTTCATCTTCTTCAACAACCTGAAGAGCGCCGACGGTTCGGTCGAGCACACCGGCGACAACCTCACCGGTGAGGGCGAGGGCGACGACGAGCAGATCAAGGTCCACCTGGACGGCGTCCCGGCCGACGTGGCCAAGATCGTCTTCCCGGTGTCGATCTACGACGCGGAGAACCGGCAGCAGAGCTTCGGCCAGGTCCGCAACGCCTTCATCCGGGTGGTGAACCAGGCCGGCGGCGCCGAGATCGCCCGCTACGACCTCTCCGAGGACGCCTCCACCGAGACCGCGATGGTCTTCGGCGAGCTGTACCGCAACGGCGCCGAGTGGAAGTTCCGCGCCATCGGCCAGGGCTACGCCTCCGGCCTGCGCGGCATCGCGCAGGACTTCGGCGTCAACGTCTGAGGTCGCGCCGGGCACGGTGCGGGCCGGGTCCGTCCGCGGAGCCGGCCCGTCGCCGTCGCTACTCCGGCGGCAGCGCCATCACCCGGTCGCCCTGGACGGCGATCAGCAGGTCGTCGTTGCCGGCCAGGTGCCAGGGCAGGTCGATCGAGGCGCCGGTCTGGAAGGTCCAGCGGAGCTTGCGGTCGACCACGTCCACCGCGTGGATGCCGCGGTCCGCGGTGGGCACGAACAGGGTGTCGCGGACCAGCACCGGGCTGTCCATCAGCACCTCGGTGGGCAGCTCCAGGTGCCACAGCTCGGTGCCGTCGGCCGCGTTGAAGGCCACCACCCGGCTCGGGGCGGTCGGGGTGTAGGTGGTGCCCTGGACGGTCATGGTCAGGCCGCCGAGCACCGCGTACACGACGTGCTTGCCGGCCGCGGGCGGCGAGTACCACAGGCGGGTGGAGCGGTCGGAGGTCTTCGCCCACACCTGCCTGCCGTCGGAGACCCGCACGCCCTGCAGGCCGTTCGGCTCGACGGAGCAGAACACCAGGCCGTCCTGCAGCACCGGCTGGTAGGTGGAGCGCGAGTCGGTGGTGGCGAACCAGCTCTGGGCGCCGTCGGCCAGTGAGCGGGCGACCAGGTTCTCCTTGCTGTCGGTGTACAGCAGGGTGTCCGAGGTCAGGTCGGAGCTGACCAGGTAGTCGGCGGTCTGGTTGCGGTGCTGGTTCCACAGCATCGAACCGTCCTTGCGGGACAGCGCCATGATGCCCTTGCCGGTCTTCGCGCCCGCGTCGGGCAGGCCGGACGAGTCCAGCGACAGGTAGGCGCACATCGCGTACACGGCGCGGTCGTCGGCGGCCAGCACGGTGTCCGAGGCGATCTGGGTGCCGTTCGGCTTCGGCGGCTCGGGGCGGTACTTCCACAGCACCGCGCCGGAGCCGGCGTCCACCGTGATCAGGTCGGCGATGGTGCCGTAGGAGACCGAGCCGCCCGCGACGGCCAGGTGGTAGGCCATCGCGTCCTTGGTGATCCACTTCTCGCTGCCGTCGGCCAGGTTCACCGCGACCAGGTCCGCGCCGCCCAGGTGCAGCAGGCCGGGGGAGAACGCCATGCCGAGGCTGCCGGCGCTGCTCGACGACAGCCGGTACGTCCACAGCGGGGCCGGCGGCACGCCCGGGGCGCGGGTGCTGCGGGCCGGGGACGGGGAGGCGGGGCCACTGGACGGCGGCGCCGGGTCGGGGTGCGGAGCGGCGCCGCGGCGGCCCAGCGCCCAGGCGGTCAGGCCGCCGGCGCCGGCCAGCACGGCCGCGCCGCCGCCCAGCAGCAGCGCCCGGCGGGACGGGCGGGCGGCCGCGGCGTCGACCGGCTCGGTGGCCGGCCCGTCCGGGGCGGCGGGGGCCGGGGTGCGGACCCCGAGCCGGACGGTGCCGGTCGGGGAGTCGGAGACCTCGGTCGGGGTGCGGACGGCCGGGGCGCGGCGCGGGTCGACGGGGGCGGCGACCCGGACGGGGTCCTCCAGGTCCATCACCTCGGCGGCGCGGGTGGCGATGTCGGAGGCGACCGCGACGGGCAGCCAGCCGGAGCGGGCCGGGGCGACCGACTCGCCGAGCAGTGCGCCGAGTTCGGCGGGTGAGGGCCGCTGCGCCGGGTCCTTGGCCAGGCAGGCGGTGACCGCGGGCCGCAGCGGCTCGGGCAGCGCGGTCAGGTCGGGGCGGTCGTGCACCACCCGGTACAGCAGGGACGCGGCGGACGGCGCGCCGCCGTCCTCGGCGTGGTCGAACGGGGCGCGGCCGGTGGCGGCGAGCACCAGGACCGACCCGAGCGAGAACACGTCGGAGGCCGGGCCGATCGGGCGGCCGCCGGCCTGTTCGGGGCTCATGTAGCCGGGCGAGCCGACCACCACGCCGGTGGAGGTCATCCGGTCGCCGTCCAGGGCCCGGGCGATGCCGAAGTCGATCACCCGGGGTCCGTCGGCGGCCAGCAGCACGTTGGACGGCTTGAGGTCGCGGTGCACCAGCCCGGCCGCGTGGATCGCCGTCAGCGCCTGCGCCAGGCCCACGCCGAGGGTGCGGACGCTGTCGACGGGCAGCGGCCCGTGGTCGTCGACCGCGTCGACGAGCGCGGGGCCGAGCACGTACGCGGTGGCCAGCCAGGGGGTCTCGCCGTCCTGGTCGGAGTCGACCACCGGGGCGGTGAAGGTGCCTCCGACGGAGCGGGCGGCGGTCACCTCGCGGCGGAAGCGCTCGCGGAAGTCGGCGTCGTGGGCGAGTTCGGCGCGCACCACCTTGACCGCGACGGTCCGGCCGCCGGCCGAGCGGGCCAGGTAGACCCGGCCCATTCCGCCGACGCCGAGTCGCGCCAACAGGCGGTAGGGGCCGACGGATTCGGGGTCGGTGCCCTCGAGCGGTTCGAACGGCATCGTGGCGATGCTCCCTCTGTTCGTCCTGGTGCGTCGGTGCCCGCGCGACGGTTCGTTCGGCGGCGGGGGCAGCGTACCGGGCGGGTTCCGGCCGGTTCCGGTCGGCGGGGAAACGGATGCGCGCTTGATAGATTCGGCCGCGATCCGCCCCCGGCCGGGGCGCGTGCGCGGACGGTTCCGGGCCCGCGGGGCCCACCGGTCGGGCCGGGCGGTGAGCGGAGTTCAGGAAGTTCAGTCGGGTGTGCAGCACTGCAGGGCCGTCGAGGGGCGTAGATCTCTTGGGGTGCGTCCTTCGGACGTGCCCGGTCGGACCGGCCCTCCCGGGCGGTCCGACGGCCGACCACCGCAGCACACCCCGGGAGCCCCGGAGACGGGAGCTGGGAGGAAAGTCCGATGACCGTCACCCTTGCCAAGGGCGGAAACGTCTCGCTGACCAAGGCCGCGCCGAATCTGACGCAGGTCCGGATCGGCCTCGGCTGGGACGCCCGGTCCACCACCGGCGCGCCGTTCGACCTGGATGCCAGCGCACTGCTGTGCTCCGCCGGTCGAGTCCTCGGCGACGAGTACTTCGTCTTCTACAACAACCTGCGCAGCCCCGAGGGCTCGGTCGAGCACCAGGGCGACAACCTCACCGGCGACGGTGACGGCGACGACGAGGTGGTCGAGGTCCACCTGGACCTGGTGCCGGTGCAGATCGACAAGGTCGTCTTCGCCGTGTCCATCTACGACGCCGACGCCCGGCTGCAAAGCTTCGGGCAGGTCTCCAACGCCTACATCCGCGTGGTCAACGTGGGCGACGGCAGTGAGATCGCGCGCTACGACCTCTCCGAGGACGCGTCCGGCGAGACCGCGATGATCTTCGGCGAGCTCTACCGCTACCAGGGCGAGTGGAAGTTCCGTGCCGTGGGCCAGGGCTACGCGTCCGGCCTGCGCGGCATCGCGCTCGACTTCGGCGTCAACGTTCAGTAAGCAGCCCGGAATCGGTCAATTCCGGTAGCCAGAAAGGTAACTGACCCCGTGTTCCTCCGTACGTTCGGATGGTCCTTCGCCATCACGATCGCCGGCCTGATCGCCGCCGGCCTGATCTGGGGGGCCGAAGGATTCGGCGTCGTCCTGATCCTCTCGATCCTCGAGATCTCCCTGTCCTTCGACAACGCCGTCGTCAACGCCACCGTTCTCAAGCGGATGAACGCCTTCTGGCAGAAGATCTTCCTCACGGTCGGCGTGCTGATCGCGGTCTTCGGCATGCGGCTGGTCTTCCCGCTGCTGGTGGTGGCGCTGACCGCGCACCTCAACCCGGCGACCGTGGTCCAGCTGGCGCTGGACTCCAGCAAGACCCACGACGGCCACACCTACGCGCAGTACCTGGAGATGGCCAACCCGGCGATCGCCGCGTTCGGTGGCATCTTCCTGCTGATGATCTTCCTCGACTTCATCCTGGAGGAGAAGGAGTTCAACTGGCTGCGCTGGATCGAGAAGCCGCTGGAGAAGATCGGCAAGCTGGAGGCCCTCTCCTCGGTCATCGCGCTGGTGCTGCTCGCCCTGTCGGCCCGGCTGTTCGCCGGTGATCGTGCCGAAACGGTCCTGCTGGCCGGTGTCTGCGGTCTGGCCACCTATCTCGCCGTCAACGGCCTCTCCGGGGTCTTCGAATCCGGCCTGGAGGAGCAGGAGGAGGCCGAGCACGAGGCCGAGCGCAAGGGCAAGTCGATCGTCCAGGTCGGCGGCAAGGCCGCGTTCTTCCTCTTCCTCTACCTGGAGGTCCTGGACGCGTCCTTCTCGTTCGACGGCGTGGTCGGCGCGTTCGCCATCTCGCAGGACATCTTCCAGATCACCCTGGGCCTCGGCATCGGCGCGATGTACATCCGCTCGCTGACCGTCTTCCTGGTCCGCAAGGGCACCCTGGACGACTACGTGTACCTGGAGCACGGCGCGCACTACGCGATCGGCGCGCTGTCGCTGATCCTGCTCGCCTCGATCAAGTTCCACGTCCCGGAGATCGTCACCGGCCTGATCGGTGTCGCCTTCATCGGCGCGGCACTGGCCTCCTCGATGATCCGCAACAAGCGGGAACAGACGCTGGAGGGCGCCGAACCGGCCGAGAGCTAGCCGGCGCCGCCCAACGAGAGAGCCGCCCACCGGGACGTCCCGGCGGGCGGCTCTCGTCGTGGTGCGGAGGATCAGCCGAGCTGCTGCTCGATCGCCCGGAGCTTGCGCTCCAGCGAGTCCAGCTTCGGCATCGACAGGGTGTCCTCGTCCATCGTCAGGTCGATGCTGGACGAGTACGAGCTGCCGGTGGAGGGCGATTCGACGGCGGCGCGGGGGCGGCGGCCGGCGTTCAGGGCGGCGGGCTCCAGGGCGGAGGGGCCGACCCGGTCGAGGGTGGTTTCCTCGGCGGCTAGGGCAGGCTCCGTAGCGGACGACGGGGAGTCGCCAGCGGCGGCCAGAGCCGGCACCTGACGGCCGTGCCGGGCCCGGCCCAGCATGCCGGTCTGCCGGGAGATCGCCTTCAGCTCGGCCCGCTCGCGGCGGTCGGCGCTGCGGGCGCGGACCTTGGCGTCCAGCTTGGCCTGACGCTCCTCGCGGACCTCCTCGACGGCCTCGTCCAGGCTGCGGACGTTCTCCAGCAGCATCAGCGACCAGGCGGCGTAGGTCTCGCGGGGGGCGCGCAGCCAGCGGACCACGCGGATCTGCGGCAGCGGGCGGGGCACCAGGCCCTGCTCGCGCAGCGCCGCCCGGCGGGTCTGCTTCAGCGCCCGGTCGAACAGCACGGCCGCCGAGATCGACATGCCGGCGAAGAACTGCGGGGCGCCGTCGTGCGCGCCGCCGCGCGGGGCGTGCACCCAGTTGAACCAGGCCGAGGCGACGGCGAACAGCCACACCAGCATGCGGGAGCCGAGCGCCGCGTCACCGTGGCTGGCCTCGCGCACCGCGAGCACCGAACAGAACATCGCGGCGCCGTCCAGGCCGAACGGGACCAGGTACTCCCAGCCGCCGGACAGGTTCAGGTTCTGCTGGCCGAAGCCGACCAGGCCGTGGAACGACAGCGCGGCTGCTACACCGGCGCAGCAGAACAGCAGCACGTACGACGCGCCGCCGTAGACGGCCTCCTTGCGGCGGCGGCGCTCCTCGCTGCGCTCCCAGGAGTCGTCGGACCCCTCGGCCTTGTTGTTCTTGAAACGCAGGAAGGCCACCAGGATGGCGGTGAACAGCAGGGCTGCGCCGCCGACCACGGCCCAGACCAGCTGTATGGAGGAGAGGTTCATCGCGGGGAGGGCCTCGGCTTTCCGCAGGGCAGGGGAAGTTGGAGGTGACGTGGCGCACGGGACAACGCACGGGACACCTGTGCGGAGAGACGATATCGCGTCCGAGGAGCGGGCATCGTACGGGAGTGACGAACCCTCTGCCAGCGGGCCCCGCCGGAGGGTTGACGTTGACTCAGGGACCGTCGGGTGGGTATTGGAGAGGCTGAGGACAGAACCGGCGCTGGGGGAGGACACGATGGTCTCGGTGTGGGAGTTCCTGAAAGGGGACCGCAGCGACAGCTTCGACACCGGAGGGCAGTTCAAGGTCACACTGACCAAGTCCCAGCCGCAGCACGCCATCACGGGCTCGGCCGCCACCACCGGCTACCTGTACATCAACCTGCACTGGTCGACCCGCGGCGCCGAACGCCCCACCGTGGGCCGCACGCTGCGCCGGTTCTTCGACCCGCGCATCCTGCGCCCGCTGGAGCCCGCCACCGCCGGCTCCGCCCCGCAGAGCGTGGACCTCGACCTGGCCTGCATGTACGAACTCGCCGACGGCAGCCGGGGCGTGGTGCAGCCGCTCGGCCGACTGTTCGGCGACCTGAACAAACCGCCGTACATCAAGCTCTCCGGTGACGACGTGTCGGGCGCGTCGTCCGGCGAGACCATGCACATCAACCTGGAGAAGAAGGACCAGTTCAAGCGGCTGCTGGTGTTCGTCTACATCTACGACGACACCCCGGCGTTCGACCGCACCCAGGCGGTGATCACGATCGTCCCGCAGAGCGGCCCGCGGATCGAGATCGAGCTGGACGAGCGGGCCGCGGCGGCCCGCTCGTGCGCGGTGGTGCTGATCGAGAACGACGGCGAGGGCAAGCTGTCGATCCGCCGCGAGGTGCGGTACGTGCACGGCTTCCAGTCGGACCTGGACCGGCTGTACGGCTTCGGCATGCAGTGGGAGCGGGGGTACAAGACCGCCGAGAAGCCCGGAAGTTGACGGCTCAGCGCGGCTGGAACTGCGGGCCCTGCGGCGGCAGCGCGAACGGCGCGCCCGGCTGCGGGGGCGCCGGCGCCTGCACGGGCTGCTGAACGGGCGGTGCGGGCGGCTGCTGCGGATAGCCGTAGCCCGCGGCCTGCGGCTGCGGCCGGCCGTACCCGCCGGCGGCGGCCGGCTGGGGGTAGCCGTAACCGCCCGCCTGCGGCTGCGGGTAGCCGTAGCCCTGCGGTTGCGGCTGCTGCTGCGGGTAGCCGTAGCCGGCGGCCTGCGGGGCGGGCGGCCGGTCGCCGGTCTGCGCGGCGTGGTGGACGGTCGGCGGCAGCGCGGGCGGCGGCGGGGCGAGGATCGGGGCGGGCGGCGCCGCGACCGGCTCCGGGGCCGATGCCTGGGTGGGCAGCGCCGGGGCGAGCGTCCAGTCGTCCTCGTCCACCGGGAGCGGCGCGGGCCGCTGCGGCGGCTCGGGGGCGGCAGCCGGTCCGGGCAGCCGCGGGTCGGCGGCCAGCGGGGCGCCGCCGTCGCCGCCGGAGTCCTCCACGGTGATGCCGAAGTCGGTGGCCAGCGCGATCAGTCCGTGCACGTACCCCTGGCCGACGGCGCGGAACTTCCAGCCGCCCGAGCGGCGGTACAGCTCGGCGGCGACCAGCGCCGTCACCTGCTCGTGCTCGTCGACGGCGAACTCGGCCAGCGCGGGCGTCCCTTCGGGCGCGCCGACGTCGAACAGCAGCACCCGCAGGTTCGGCACGGCGGGGAACGCCCCGCCCTCGGCGGAGCCGGCCAGCACCACCCGGTCCACCCCGGCGGGCAGCTTCGCCAGGTCGATCTCCACCGCGTCCCGGATCCAGCCGTCCGCGGCCTGCTTGGGCAGGTGGCGGACCAGACCGGACGGGTGCCGGGGCTGGTTGTAGAACACGAAGTCCAGGTCGTCGCGGACCCTGCCGTCCTCGGCCAGCAGCAGGGCCGAGGCGTCCACGTCCGGGATGCCCGGGGTGTCCGTCCAACGCAGGACGGCACGGACGGCGTTGGCCGTCAGCGGGATGTTGGCGCCCTTCGCCATCACATGCGTCATAGCGCACCATCCTGCCGCCTGCCCGGGGCCCGGGACAACGCGGGCGCGGCGTCGGCGGGCTCGGGCGACGGGGCGGCGGGCCGGGGGCGGTGGGGGCGGCAGGCCGGGGGCGATGTCGGACGACGGGGCCGAAAAGCTTGTGGGAATTCGATGTTTCGAACTGCTTCGCCGGCCTCGTCCGGCCGTACGATGGGCGGCCGGCGGCCCGGTGCTCCCGACTCCGCACGGTGACCGCGCCCCGGCGAACTATCCGGCCGCGCCAACCGTCCATGTGTCGAGGGGGCAGCCGTCACCGGCCCCCCAGCGGGCCCCACAGATCAGAGCGGGAGAGCACTTTGCGCCACTTCGGGCATCTCGCGGACGACGTCCGCAGCCGGCTCTTTCACGAGCAGCCCGTCGCCTTCGACCGGGACAGCGGGGCGGACGTCCTGGCCACCGCGCTCGGCGCCACGCTCTACAGCCCCGCCACCCGTCCCACCCTGGCCCGCGACATCCGCCGACAGGCCGCCCGCGGCGTGATCTCCATGGTGCTCTGCCTGGAGGACGCCATCGCCGACCACGAGGTCGACGACGCCGAGCACAACCTGGTCGCCCAGCTCACCGAGCTCGCCGGGCCGGAGGACCGGGACGCGGCCGCCGAGCTTCCGCTGCTGTTCGTCCGGGTGCGGTTCCCCGAGCAGATCACCGACCTGGCCCGGCGGCTCGGCCCCGCGCTGCGGCTGCTCAGCGGCTTCGTGGTGCCCAAGTTCACCGAGGACAGCGGACGGCCGTTCCTGGAGGCGCTGACCCGCGCCGAGGAGGCCGGCGGGCAGCGGCTGTTCGTCATGCCGGTGCTGGAGTCGCCCGAACTCGCCCACCTGGAGAGCCGCCGCGAGCAGCTGTTCGGCATCGCCCGGCTGCTCGACAAGCACCGCGAGCGGGTCCTCGCCGTACGGCTCGGCGTCACCGACCTGTGCTCCGCGTACGGGCTGCGCCGCTCGCCCGACCTGACCGCCTACGACGTGTCGCTGGTGGCCCAGGTGATCGGCGACGTGGTCAACGTGCTCGGCCGCGCCGACGGCACCGGGTTCACCGTCACCGGCCCGGTCTGGGAGTACTTCCCGCTCCAGGAGCGGATGTTCAAGCCGCAGCTGCGCCGCACCCCGTTCGCCGAGGCCACTCCGCCCGCCGACCGGGTCCGGCAGCGGCTGATCGAGCACGACCTGGACGGGCTGATCCGGGAGATCGAACTCGACCGGGCCAACGGGCTGTTGGGCAAGACCTGCATCCACCCCAGCCACGTCGCCGCCGTGCACGCGCTGTCCGTGGTGACCCACGAGGAGCTGTGCGACGCCCACGACATCCTCCAGCAGCACCGCGGCGGCGGCGGGGTGAGCCGCTCCGCGTACACCAACAAGATGAACGAGGCCAAGCCGCACCGGGCCTGGGCCGAGCGGGTGCTGCTGCGCGCCGAGGTGTTCGGCGTCGCGCGGGCCGAGGTGTCCTTCGCGGAACTGCTCTCAGCCTGCGTCTCCTGAACCCGGAAACGTCCCGGGAGCTGACTGCGCGTCAACCGATCGGAGGACGCCGGCCTCCACCGGGCGGTCACCGGATCCTCACCGATCGGTACGCGAAGCGTCGCCGGTCGGTCGATCCACGGGCCTCGGCGCGCCCCGTACGCTCGAACCCGGACGTGCAGCCGTGCGTCCTCACCGAGCCCCACCAGCACCACCAGCCCCACCAGCACCACCAGCACCACCAGCACCACCAGCACCACCAGCACCACCAGCACCACCCGTCGCCGTGAGGAGAGGAGTCCCGATGACCGTCGACACCACCGCCCCCGGGCCGGTCGGGGCCGACCCCTGGACCGGCCAGTGGGTCACCGACCGGCTGGGCGTGCGCCTCACCGGCGGGCCCGAACTCACCGCGCTGATCGGCCTCGCGCTGCGCCGCAACCCCAAGCGCGCCCACCTGCTGGTCTCCCAGGTGCTGGGCAAGCACGTCCCGCAGCGGCCCGAGGTGGTGCACGGCGCCGGGCTCGACCTCGGCCGCCGGGTGGCCGCGCTGCTCGGCCCGGCGGAGACCGCGCGCGCCGTGGTGCTCGGCTACGCGGAGACCGCCACCGCCCTCGGCCACAGCGTCGCCGACGGCCTCGACGCGCCCTACCTGCACTCCACCCGCCGCCCCGTGCCCGGCCTCGCCCCGCTCGGCGGCTTCGAGGAGGAGCACTCGCACGCCACCAGCCACCTGCTGCTCCCGGAGGACCCGGAACTCCTCGCCGGCGACGGCCCGCTGGTGCTGGTCGACGACGAGTTCTCCACCGGCACCACGGTCCTCAACACCATCCGCGCCCTGCACGCCGCCCACCCCCGCGAGCGGTACGTGGTGGTCGCCCTGGTCGACCTGCGCACCCCCGCCGACCGGTCCCGCCTGGCGGCCGCCGCGGCCGAGCTCGGCGCCCGGGTCGACCTGGTGGCCACCGCCGACGGCGGCGTCCACCTTCCCGTGGACGTCCTGGACCGCGCCCGCGCGCTCATCGACGCCGTCCCCGAACAGCCCCAACCCGCCGCACCGCAGGGCGAGTTGACCCGCCTCCCACTGCCCTGGCCGGACGGCCTGCCGGACGGCGGCCGACACGGCTTCACCCCCGCCCACCGCCGCCGGCTGGACGAGACGCTCCCCGCCCTGGGCGCCGCCCTCGCCGACGCCGTCGGCCCCCGGGCCCGCCGTGTCCTGGTGCTCGGCTGCGAGGAGCTGATGTACGCCCCGCTGCGCCTCGCCGACGCCCTGCAGCGCCGACTCCCGGACGCCGAGATCCGGTTCTCCACCACCACCCGCTCCCCGGTGTTCGCCCACGACCACCCCGGCTACGCGATCCGCACCCGGCTCGCCTTCACCGCCCACGACGACCCGGCCGGCGACGACTCCACCGAGCGCTACGCCTACAACGTCGCCCCCGGCAGCGACCCGGCCCGCCGGTTCGACACCGTCGTCCTGGTCGTCGACGACCCCGCCGACACCCCCGCCCTGCACCACGGCCCCGACGCCCTGCTGCCCCGCCTGCGCACCGCCACCGACCACGTGGTGCTCGCCGTTCTCCCGTCGTACCGCCCGGCGCCACCCGCCTGACGCCCCACCGACCGCCCGCTGCCCGAGCATCACCCCTGCGCACCCCACCGAAGGCCCGGCATGACCGCACACACCGCCCCCTCCCCGCCCGCCGCCCGCCCGCTGCACGGACCGGCCTTCTCCAGCTACCCGGCCGCCGACGTCACCTGGCTGCTCAAGGACCTCTCCGACGTCCACCTCGAAGCACCCACCGAGGAACGCGAGGAGGCCGTGCAGTCCGGCGGCGCCCACTACGCCGAGTCGCTGCCGGTCGAGTACCAGCCCAGCCCCGAGTACCAGCAGCTGTTCCGCACCGCGCTGGCCGCTTCCGCGACCCGGCTGGCCACCGCCGTCGGCGCGGTCGCCGAAACCCTGCTGCGCGAACGCGGACCGCACCTGGTGCTGGCCTCGCTGGCCCGGGCGGGCACCCCCGTCGGCATCCTGATCCGCCGCTGGCTCGCCCACGCCCACGGCCTCGACGTGCCGCACTACACCGTCTCCATCGTCCGCGGCCGCGGCATCGACCGGGTCGCGCTGCGCCACCTCGCCGCCCACCACCGCGCCGCCGACGTGGTCTTCGTCGACGGCTGGACGGGCAAGGGCGCCATCACCCGGGAGCTCGACCGGGCACTGGCCGGCACCGGCTTCGACCCCGACCTCGCCGTCCTCGCCGACCCCGGCAGCTGCGTGCGCACCTACGGCACCCGCGACGACTTCCTGATCCCGTCCGCCTGCCTCAACTCGACCGTCTCCGGCCTGGTCTCCCGCACCGTGCTGCGCGCCGACCTGACCGGGCCGGACGAGTTCCACGGCGCCAAGTACTACCGGCACCTGGCCGACGCCGACGTCTCCACCCGGTTCGTCGACACCGTCGCCGCCGCCTTCCCGGCCGTCGCCGACGCCGTCGCCGCCGAAACCGCCCGCCTCGCCACCGCCGACCGCACCCCCAGCTGGGAAGGCTGGGCCGCCGTCGAGCGGATAAGCGCCGAGTACGGCATCGACAGCGTCAACCTGGTCAAGCCGGGCGTCGGTGAGACCACCCGGGTGCTGCTGCGCCGCGTTCCCTGGCGGATCCTCGCCCGCCGCGGCGCCGGCCCCGACCTCGACCACATCCGGCTGCTCGCCGCCCAACGCGGCGTCCCCGTCGAGGAGATCGACCACCTGCCGTACAGCTGCGTCGGCCTGATCCACCCGCGCTACACCCGCGGCGCCACCGGCGCGGACGGCACCGCCGTCCACACCTGACCCTGCCCCCGAACGAAGGAGATCCCGCCCGTGCCGCAGTTCCTGGTCGCCAGCGACCTCGACCGCACCCTTGTCTACTCCAACCGCGCGCTCGCCCTGGACGTGCCCGACCGGCTCGCCCCGCGACTGCTCTCGGTGGAGGTGCACGACGGCAAGGCGCTCTCCTTCATGACCGAGACGGCCGCCGAACTGCTCGCCGAACTCGCCGTGCAGACCCCGGTCGTCCCGATCACCACCCGCACCCGCACCCAGTACGAGCGGATCAACCTGCCCGGCCCCACCCCCGGCTGGATCCCCCCGTACGCGGTCTGCTCCAACGGCGGCCACCTGCTCGTCGACGGCGTGCCCGACGCCGACTGGCAGCGCGAGATCCGCGCCCGGCTGGACGCGGCCAGCGCCCCGCTCCCCGAGGTGGTCGAACACCTCGCCCTGACCGCCGACCCCGAGTGGACGCACAAGCGGCGGGTCGCCGACGACCTGTTCGCCTACCTGGTGGTCGAACGCGCCGAACTCCCCGCCGGCTGGATCGACGACCTCACCGCCTGGTGCGCCGACCGCGGCTGGACGGTCTCCCTCCAGGGCCGCAAGGTCTACGCGGTGCCCGCGCCGCTCTCCAAGAGCGCCGCGCTCGCCGAAGTCCGTCGCCGCACCGGAGCGGAGACCGTCCTCGCAGCCGGCGATTCACTGCTCGACGCGGAGTTGCTGCTCACCGCCGACCACGGCTGGCGGCCCGGCCACGGCGAACTCGCCGAGACCGGGTGGGAGGCCGACGGCGTCACCGCGCTCACCGAGATCGGCGTCGCGGCCGGCGAGGAGATCCTCCGGCAGATGCTGGCCCGGGTCCGCGCCGGGGCGGTGGTGCCGGTCACCGGCTGACCGGCGACCGGCCGATGCCCGGTCAGCCGCAGCAGCCGCCCCCGCAGCAGCCGCCGCCCCCGCCGCTCGGGGCGGGGGCGGCCGCGCCGCCCGCGCCGGTGACGGCGACGGTCGACAGCAGCTTCACGGTGTCGGGGTGACCCTCTGGGCAGACGGCCGGGTCGTTGGCCTGGGCCATCGGGCGGCTGAGTTCGAACGTGGCTCCGCAGGAGCGGCAGCGGAAGTCGTAGCGAGGCATGGTCAGCAGCGTACCCAGGCCCGGCTGCGCGCAGGCGCCCCCTCGGCCGCGCCTGCGCTCAGTGACCGCGGATCATTGTGACGACCTCGGCCGCCGTCTCCCGGACCGCCGCCAGCTCGGTCAGGAACTGCCAGTAGTCGGGGTGCCGGCCGGCCTGCTCCAGCGAAGCGACCGCACGGTCCAGGCGGCCCACCGCCGCGTCCAGCGGCCCCGCGTGCCGGGGGTCCGGCGCCTGTCGGCCGGCCATCGCCAGCCGCTGGGCGTCGCGCAGCGCGAACCGGGCCCGCTCGATCTCGCGCTGCGGATCGTGCTGCACCTCGTTCAGCTGCCGCAGCCGCTCATTGACGGCCGTCACCGACCCCTCGGCCGTCTCCAGCAGCGCCCGCACGGTGCCGATCGCCGACGTGGCGTCCGCCCACCGCTGGTCGCCCCGGGCCCGCACCGCCTCCGTCAGCCGGGACCTGGCACTGCGCACCGCGTCGGCGGTCTGCGCCGACACATTCTGCAGGTCCTGCCAGCACGCCGTCGAGAACCGCCGCCGCAGCTCGCTCAACGCGGGCTCCACCGTGCCGGCCCGGTTCTCCAACGCGTCGATCCGGGTCCGCAACGTGCCCACCCGGCGGTCGATCTCACCGGCCCGCTCCGGCAGCTGCGCCGCCTCCGCCCGCACCGCCTCGGCCCGCCGCGCCACATCCTCCGCACGCTGGAGCGTGGCCGGCACGCCGTGCTGCGAGACGCCCTGGTTCAACCTGCTCAGCTCCGGCGCGAGTTCGGCCAGCCGCGCGGCCAGGTCGTCCGCCTTCAACCCCGCGCCCCGCGCCTGCTCCAACGCGACGGTCGCCGCCAGCAGCGCCTGCTTGGCCCGCTCCACCGCCGGCGTCACCCGGATCAGCTGCGCCTCGGCATGCTCCACCAGCGGCTGCAACCGGCCGACGAAGGTGCCGAGCTCGGTCCGCTTCGCGTCCAACTCGCGCTTGGCCTGCTCCAACTGCTGCTTGGCCCGGAACGCCGCCGACGGGTCCAGCTCGGCCGCCTCCAGGTCGACCGCGTCCAGCGCCCCCAAGTAGGCCACCGTCACCTGGTCGATCCGGGCCACCAGGTCCGCGTACTCCTGCTCCACCCGGCGGGAGGTGGCCGGCTCGCCCGCCGACTTCACCGTCTCCACCGCGAGCAACGCGTCCCGCTGCGCCGAATCCAGCTCGTAGAACGACTCCTGCGCCGCCTCCCGGGCCGCCCTGGCGTCCGCGCGCGCGCCGTCCCGCCGGCCGCCGCCCCACCAGCCGCCCCGACCCCCGCCACCGCCGCCGGCCACCCTCACCACGTGCTCCCTGCTCCGTCCCGTCCCACCACTCCGACCGCCATTCTTGCCGATCACCCACCCCACCCGGCACCCCCCGACGACACCCCCGTCCCCACAGGGCGGCGAACCACTCCCGGGACCAGGTAGTCTGTCCACTCGTCGTGCGACCGGCCCCACCGGTCCACCTCGACGCGGGCGCATAGCTCAGCGGTAGAGCGCCGCCCTTACAAGGCGGATGTCGGCGGTTCGAAACCGTCTGCGCCCACACTGAAGATGCAGGTCAGAGGCCCTTCCCCCGAATCCGGCGGAAGGGCCTCCGGCGTTGCGGCGCACCTTCCCGGACGCGTACGGTCACCTCTCCGCCACCGCGGTCGCTCGGCAGGCCCGTCATCACCTCGCCGTCGGCGTCTGCTCCGTCCTTCCCGAAGCCGAGCAGGCCGAGATTCTTCACATCGGCGCTGCCCAGTACTCCAGCTGTGGATCGTGATCACGGACGGGAGGGTCAGGCCCGGGACACTCCGAGGAACCGCAGCACGGCCAGGACGCGGCGGTGGTCCGCGTCGACCACGGGCAGGTCGAGCTTGGCGAAGATGTTGTTGATGTGCTTCGCCACGGCGCTCTCGCCGACCACCAGCGCCTGCGCGATGCCGGCATTGGAGCGCCCCTCGGCCATCAGGCCGAGCACCTCCCGTTCGCGGGGGGTCAGCCGCGCGAGCGGGTCGCTGTCGCGCCGCAGCAGCAACTGGGCGACGACCTGCGGGTCCAGGGCCGTGCCCCCGTCCGCCACTCGCCGGACCGCCGCCACGAAGTCGGCGACATCGGCGACCCGCTGCTTGAGCAGGTAGCCCACACCGCTGGTGTTCGCAGACAGCAGGTCGGCCGCGTACCGCTCCTCCACGTACTGCGAGAGCAGCACCACCGGCGTCCCCGGCCAGCGCCGACGGATCTCCATCGCCGCCCGCACCCCCTCGTCGATGAAGCCGGGCGGCATCCGGACGTCGATCAAGGCAAGTTCGGGCCGGTGCTCCGCCACTGCCGCCAACAGCCCCTCCGCGTCGCCGGCTTCCGCGGCGACCTGGAACCCGCCCATCTCCAGCACCTTGATCAGGCCGACCCGCAACAGCACCGAATCCTCGGCGATCACCGCGCGCACGGCAGCTCCGCGGTGATGGTGGTGGGCCCGCCGACGGGGCTGCTGACGTGGAAGGCCCCGTCGAGGGAGCCGACCCGCCTGGCCAGCCCGGTGAGCCCCGTGCCGGCGGCGTCGGCACCGCCCAGCCCGTCGTCGGTGACGCGCACTCGCAGCACCTCGCCGACCTGACGGACGATCACCTCTGCCTGCATCGCGCCGGCGTGCTTCGTCGCATTGGTCAGCGCCTCGGAGATCACGAAGTACGCGACCGACTCCACGGTGGGCGCCATCCGCTCCTCCAGATCGACCCGCAGCCGCACCGGCAGGGGCGTGCGGGCAGCCAGCCCGGACAGCGCCGCGTCCAGCCCCCGGTCTTCGAGCACGGCCGGGTGCAGCCCCCGCACCAGGTCATTGAGTTCGGCGATCGCCTCCTTCGCGTCCAGGTGCGCTCTCGTGATCACCTCGCGGGCATCGCTCGGCAGGTCCGGGCGGGTGGCGATGGCCAGACCCAGGTTGACCGCGAGAGACACCAACCGCTGCTGGGTGCCGTCGTGCAGGTCGCGCTCGATCCGGCGGCGCTCCGCGTCGACGGCCTCGATCAAGTCGGTCCGGCTCACGGCCAGCTGATCGACCCGCGCCTGGAGCCGCTGCGCCCGGCTGGGCCCGAGCAGGCCCAACGCCAGCCGCGCCTCGGCCCGGGCCACTGCCCGCGCCGCCCAGGGCAGGGCGCACAGGAGGAGGAGTCCGGCCGCTGTGCAGGCCGGCAGCTGGATCAGGTAGCCGAACCAGTCCTGGCGGATTCCGGCCGGCAGCGCCCATGCCCAGGCGTAGGCGACGGCGCCCGCCAGGCACGCCGCTGCCACCGCGAGCACCAGCAGCTCCAGCAGCGCGAGCAGCGGGCCCAGCACGAGGTGGTAGCCGATCTTGCGCCAAGGCCGCGTCGCCGCGAGCCACCGGGCGGTCGAGGCCCACGTCCATCGTTCCGGCGCGGTGAGGGAGGGCCGGGGAATGTCCACGCCCATGAGCACCCGGTAGCGAGCCCGCTGAACGGCCGTCAGCACCGGGGCGCCGAGCAGAACCAGGGCGGCCGACACGGAGGCCGTGAGGAGCCAGTTCCCCGTCCTGGCGGTAGTCGTCGCCGCCCAGGACCACACGGGCACCAGCGCCAGGTGCGGCAGCACACCAGCAGCAAGAAAGCCGGCGTCCCGCTGCGCCCGGAGGACTGTGCGCCTCAGTCCAGCTGGAATCGTCATGGCACGAAGCTAGGGCACCGAGGGAGGACGGTGCCATGAAACCTGTACCCGATTTCATGGTGAACCCAGTACCACCACTAGATCTTGATCCCGACCTGTGGGCGGACCGCATCCCTGGTCGGCAGGTCGGCTTCTACCCGGCCGCCGGCAGGTGGACCCGGGCCTGGTGAACAGGCGCTGTGCCCCGGTGAGCATCGTCGTCACGTTCTTCGTGGCACCGGACGCCGAAGCGGCCGCTGCTGTCGGGGAGGCCGGCCCCGACGGCCGTGGGCCGCAGCGTGATTCTGCCCGGCCTGGACGAGCACCGGGTCCGCCGCTGGACGTCCTGGCAGCACTGGACCGCGCCGGCCATGCTCGCGCACGAGTTCCGCGTGGTCACGGCCGCCATTGAACGGACCACCGTGACGGATCGCGGTCGTTCGCCGAGCCTGGATGCGACGGGCCTTTGACTCAGTCGAGTTGACGGATGATCAGGTCGGCGAGGTCGGAGAGGGAGTCGACCGTCCAGTCCGCGTCGGGTGCTCGGGTGGTCAGGCCGATCGGGCCGCGGCGGAGGTGGGCGGTGCGGAGGCCGGCTGCTTTGGCGGGGGTGATGTCGTTGGCCGGGTGGTCGCCGACGTAGACGGTTCGGGGGCGCTCGCCGTGCGCCCATTCGGCTACTCGCTCGAAGAAGGCCGGTGCGGGTTTCGAGACGCCCCACTCGCCGCTGGTGGCGATTGCGTCGGCGGGGAGGTCGAGTGCGCGCAGCAGGCCGGTGACGGCGGCGCTCTGGTTTCCGGTGATGCCCACCCACAGGCCGGCGTCCCGTAGTCGTCGGAGTGCCGGGCGAACGTCGGGGTAGAGGTCGCTCTCCTCCAGGCGCTCGCCCTGGCCGGCGGCCTGTCGGGCCTGCCACTCCGCGTCGATGTCGCAGTCCGGCCGCAGGATGCGGAGGGCCTCGGCGTTGTCGAGCCCTTGTGCGAGAACGTGGCCGACGAGCGCGGACATGGTGTGCGGGGGGACGTCGAACCAGTGGGCCCAGTCCGTCCAGTAGCGGGTGTCGCTGGTGAGGGTCTCGCCGATGTCGAACACCACGGCCTGGATGGTCATGCGGGGAGCGTAGCCAGGCGGGCCCGGCTGGTCGACACGGCGTCACACCGGCTGCCCGTCAAGGGCGTTGTCCCTGCACGCCCGCGCCGCGACGGTGGTCGCCACCGTGGCCGCCGCCACTCTGGGGACCCTCGTGGTGCCGGCCCAGGCCGAGACCGTGACCGCGGTCGAGAACGACTTCAACGGGGACGGCGAGGCCGACCTCGTTGTGGTGGGCAGCCAGGGTTCGCTCGCCCCCGGTCTCTGGCTCGCGGCGGGGACGGCGGGCGGCGGGCTCGCCGGCACTCCGAGCAACATCGGGGCAGCCGGAGTAACGGGCATGGGCGGGTCCAACCCGAGCCCCGAGGGCTACAACGGTCTGCAGGTGGTGGTCGGCCACTTCCGCTCCGGGTCGGGCCCCAACGACGTCCTGCTCTACGACCCGGCCTACGGACTGGGCAAGCTGCTCTACGGCACCGGCGACGGGTCTCCGCTCAACGAGTTGGTCGGCAAGGGCGTCGTCTCCGGCACCTTCACCTCGCGCACCACTCACGCGAATGCCACCTCCATAGCCAACGCCGGCCAGCTCTACACCACGGCGGCGCAGGGCGAGCCGAACCCCTTCCCGGCGCTGCTGAGCGTTCTCGACGGCGCGCTGTGGCTTCAGCCCACCTCGGCCCAGTCCGGCGGGTTCTTCCCGGCCGAGGTGGTTCTCGCCGACACCAATCCCACCGGCGCCGGCAACTGGAACGGCTGGAGCATCACGACGGCGCTGGTCGACGACATGCCCGCCCTGTTCGCCCGCTCCGAGGCGGGCGGTCAGCTGTACTACTACAGCCCGGCCGCTACAGCCCGGCCGCGCTGCTGAGCCTGACTCTCGGCACCCCTGCCGCGCCGGTCCTGGTCGCCGCCCAGGGCTGGGACGCCGCGGCGAAGCCGGTGGTCCAGGCCGCGGACGTCGACCACGACGGCATCGTGGACCTGCGGGCGGTCGACCCGTCCGGCAACGCCGCCACCTACCGGTTCGACGGGGCGACCCTCACCGCTCTGGGCAGCCACAACCTGCTCACCGGCGCGGACACGGCTCCGGGCGGGACCACGACGGCGCCCGGGCGGCACCCGCACAAGCCCGAGCCGCACAAGCCCGAGCCGCACGGGCACTGACGGCTCGCGGGGAGGGATTGCGGCGGCCGCCACCGGCCCGGTTGCATGGCGGGATGGAACGCAGCAGCGGGGCCGGGCGGCCGGTGGTGTACCTGTTCGGGGCGGGAGCGGGGGCGGTGTTCGGGCTGCCCGATGCTGTGCGGGAGGCCCGGGGGCGGGGGTGGGAGGTGGCGGTCGGGCTGACGCCGGTGGCGCGGGGGTGGTTGGAGGCGCAGCTGCCGCGGCTGGAGGAGGAGACCGGGTACCCGGTGAAGTCGGCGTACCGGTGGCCGGGCCAGCCGGATGTGCTGCCGGTGCCGGACGTGGTGCTGTTCGCGCCGGCGACGTTCAACTCCGTCAACAGCCTGGCGCTGGGCCTCACCACCTCCTGGGTGGTCGGCTACGCGGCGGAGGCGCTCGGCAAGGGCATCCCGGTGCTGGTGATGCCCTGCGTCAACACGGCGCTCGCCGCGCATCCCCAGTTCGCCCGCAGCGTGGCGACCCTGCGCGAGGCGGGCGTGCATGTCCTGCTCGGCGAGGAGGGCTTTGTGCCGGACGAGCCGGGCATCGGCGACGCCCGCCCGTACCCGTGGGACGCGGCCCTGCGAGCGGTGGAGCGGGTGTTGGGCGAGCGGGGAGCGGAGGGCTGAGACGGCGTGGCGATCGAGGCGGAGCTGAAGGCCCGGGTGGGGGAGCCGGAACGGCTGGTGGCGGGATTGTCCGCGTGGGCGGGGGCGGCCGGGCGGGCGGAGGTGTACCGGGACGTGTACTTCGACCGTCCGGGTGGGGAGTTGACGGCGGGCGGGGCCGAGCTGCGGGTGCGGACGGTGACGGGGGAGGCCGGGGCGCGGACGGTGCTCACGTACAAGGGGGCGGCCGTCGACGAGGTGTCGGGTTCGAAGCCGGAGACCGAGACGGCGGTGGCCGATCCGGTGGCGCTGCGGGCGATCCTGCGCGGCAGCGGCCTGGTCGAGACGGTCGCGTTCGAGAAGCGCTGCCGGAACTGGGAGCTGCTCCTGGACGGCCGTCCGCTGCTGGCGACGGTGGTGGAGGTGCCGGAGCTGGCCGGGGTGTTCCTGGAGGTGGAGACCCCGGCCGACGACGAGGCGGAGCTGCCGTCCGCACTGGCGGCCGTCCGGCTCGCGCTGCGCCGGCTCGGCGTCGCGGACGCGGACCTGACCACCGAGCTGTACACGGACGCCGTGGCCCGGGCGAGGAGCCGGGTCCGACGCGGAGCTCAGAGCAGCTTGCGCGGACCGACGGCGGGAAGCGGGTCGGACGGCTCGCGGTAGGCGTGCAGCAGGTCGTGCGCGCCGCGCAGCTTCGCGGCGAGGCGGGTGGGGAGGACCACCGTGTAGAGCAGTCCCTCGCCGCCGGGGCCTTCGACCAGCCAGGAGCTCCACGGCAATTGGAGGGTGGCGGCGGGGCTGAAGGCGATCGGACGCAGGCCGGTCAGCGGGAGGTCGTGCAGCCCGAGGCGGCACCAGCTGGAGAGGGTGAGGGTGCGCCGCGCGGGGTCGAAGCCGGCGGGGACGCAGTCGGCGATCCGGTCCCGGCCGACGCGCCGCAGGAAGTTCAGGTTGCTCCGGGTGGAGAGGTGCTTCCCGGTGAACTCCTCGACGGCGGTGCGCAGCTCGGCGGCGTACCGGGCGGGGGTGGTGCCGGGCCGCCAGGGCAGGCGGATCTCGCCGAGCAGGTTGCCGAGGGCGCCGTCGGGCAGGCCGAGCGGGCGGCGCAGGTTGACCGGCATGGTGAGGGTCTGTTCCTGGTCCCGGTGGCCGTCGAGTTCGCGCAGGACGTGCATCAGGTGGGCGCAGAGCGCGTCGTTGACGGAGAGCGGGCGGCCGGCCTCGGCGGCCAGGGCGGCGCGCAGGCGCTGGGTCTCGGCGGGGGCGAACCAGATCTGCGCGGTGCGGTTGGCGAGGCCGGCGGCGGCGACGGTACGTCGCAGTTCGGCCGCCTCGGCGGGTTCGGGCAGCCGGAGGGAGGGGACGCCGCTGTCCTCGGCGGGCAGGTGGGCGTCGAGCTGGCGTTCGCGGTCGGCGGTGGGGGCGAGGGCAGGCGGTTCGGTGCCCTCGGTGCAGGCGGACCAGGTGCGCAGCAGCAGGGCGAAGGTGTGCATGTCGCCGACGGCGTGGTGCCAGGAGATGCCGAGGGCGCAGGTGCCGTCGGTGAGGCGGTTCAGTCGGACGGTGAGCAGCGGCAGGGGTTCGCGCCGGGCGTCGGTGGCCCGGACGTGGTCGACCAGGCCGCTCGCGGGCAGTGCCATCCGGTCGAACGCCTCGGTGAGGGTGTGGGGCGCGTCGGCGACGGTGAACGGGACGCCGGAGTCGTCGGTGTCGATGAAGAGGTCGCCGTCCGCGGCGGTGCGCAGGCGGCCGGCGAATTCGGGCAGCCGGGCCAGGGCGCGGGCGAGGCCGGTGGCGAGGGCGTCGGCGTCGAGCGGCCGGTCGTAGAAGAGGACCACGGAGACCGGAAGGTCGGCGAGCAGCAGGTCGCCGACGGAGCAGCGGACCGGCCCGGGGCCGGGTCGTCCGGCCCGGACGGTGCGGATTTCGGTGTCGGACGTCAGCGCGCCGGTCATACCGGTCCCCTCCCTGGAGTGACGGGGGAACCATAGGGGCCCGCGGGCGGGAGAAACCAGAGGTGTTCGAACGGTTGCTGACGTGTCGTCCGGGCCGCCGGTTCCGTTCCGGGCAGGTATGTGGTGTTTCTCATATCGATGCCCGAAAGGGCCGGAACGGGGTGATGTGCGGTTTTCGTCCCGGGGTGAAAGGCCGTTAACAGAGCTGAAATAAAGGCGATCCCGCCTAAAGGATCATGCAATCAACGGAAGCCAAGCCTACCAGCAGATGAAACGCAGGCGAACGGTCGGCTTCTGCCGTGGTCTGCTGCGGAAACAGTGGGGGTTACGGTTCCCGCATGGTTCAGCTCGACAATCGCCCGGGAGCCGGCGCCGACGTCGCCACCGGCTCGGACGCCCCCGGCGGCGTCCGCTCCAAGGGCCTCAACAGCAACTCGATAGGTCTGCTCGGCAACGCCGTGATCGGCGTCTCCACGGTCGCCCCGGTGTACTGCCTGACGACGACGCTGGGCACCACCGTGGCCGCCGTCGGCCTGCAGATGCCGGCGCTCTTCCTGGCCGGCTTCCTGCCGATGCTGCTGGTGGCCTTCGCCTACCGGGAGCTGAACAAGGCGATCCCCGACAGCGGCACCTCCTTCACCTGGACGGTGAAGGCGTTCGGCCCGAAGATCGGCTGGATGTGCGGCTGGGGCCTGGTGATCGCCACGATCATCGTGCTGTCCAACCTCGCGGGCGTCGCCACCGAGTACCTGTACCTGCTGCTCGGTGAGATCACCCGCAGCGACTCGGTCACCGCGCTCAACGACAACAAGCTGGTGCACGTGGTCACCTGCCTGGCGCTGATCGCGATCGCGACCATGATCAGTTACCGCGGCATGACCGCCACCAAGGGCGTCCAATACGCCCTGGTGGGCCTTCAACTCGTCGTCCTCGGCCTGTTCGGCGTGATGGCGATCGTCAAGGCCTCCGGCCACGGCGCCGCCGGGTCGCTGCACTTCTCCTGGAGCTGGTTCAATCCGTTCGCGGCCAGCTCCTTCACTGCGTTCGTGGCTGGTCTGTCGCTCTCGCTGTTCATGTACTGGGGCTGGGACGCCTCGCTGAGCGCCAACGAGGAGACCGGCGGCAGCGAGAAGACCCCCGGCCGCGCCGCGATGCTCGCCATGGTGGTCCTGGTCGGCTCCTACCTGTTCACCGCCGTCGCGGTGCAGATGTACGCGGGCGTCGGCACCACCGGCACCGGCCTGGGCAACCCCGAGACCTCCTCCAACGTGCTCGCCGTGCTGGCCGGCCCGGTGATGGGCCCGGCCCTCGGCGTGCTGCTGTTCGTCGCCGTGCTGGCCTCCGCCTCCGCCAGCCTGCAGACCACCTTCATCCCGGTCAGCCGCACCGTGCTGGCGATGAGCGTGTACGAGGCGCTGCCGTCCTCCTTCACCGAGGTCAACGAGCGCTACAAGACCCCGGGCCGGGCGATCGTCACCGCCGGTGTCGGCACCGGCGCGTTCTACACCGTGATGACCATGGTCAGCTCGCACGTGCTGGCCGACACCATCGCCGCGCTGACGCTGATGATCTGCTTCTACTACTCGCTGACCGCCTTCGCCTGTGCCTGGTACTTCCGCGGCGACTTCCGCAACTCGGTCCGCGACGCGGTGCTCAAGGTGATCTTCCCGCTGATCGGCGGGCTCACCCTGGCCGCGATCTTCAGCAAGTCGCTGGTCGACATGATCGACCCGTCCTACGGCAGCGGCAGCTCGGTGTTCGGCGTCGGCTCCGTCTTCGTGGTCGGCGCGGGCCTGCTGGCGCTCGGCCTGGTCGTGATGGCCGTGATGACCCGCCGCAGCCCGGCGTTCTTCCGCGGCGAGGTGCTCACGCGTGAGACCCCGGCCCTGGTCATCCCCGACTGAGCCGAAGCAGGGGCTGCGCCGACCGGGGCGCGGTGAACTGCGCGACAAGCGCCGGCCCGTCCGTCAGGTCGCGATCAATGGCACGTCGTTGCCTGCGTCGCGATCCTGCGGTCGGTGCCCTCCGCTTCGCGCAGTTCGCCGCGCCCCGGTGTGTTCCGGGCCGGCCGCCGTCAGTAGGCGACGGTGAAGCGCTCGCCGATGTGCTTGGGCTGCTCGATCTCGTCGACGAGGGCCACCGCGTAGTCCTCGGTGGAGATGCGGCTCTCGCCGTCGGCGCCGATCAGCAGGTCTTCGAGGGCCTCGCGGTAGGCGCCGGTGCGCTCGCCGGGGGCGATGGTGCCGGCGGGGGAGAGGTTGGTCCAGCGCAGGTCGGTGACGGTGCGGAGGAAGTCCAGGGCGTCGCCGTGGGCGTGCATGATCTGCAGCAGGAACTCCGGCAGGCCCTCGGTGTCCCACACCTGCTTGCCGTCGGGGGTGCGCAGGGAGCCCGCGCCGCCGACCGTGACGAGTCGCGGGGTGTCGGTGCCGAGCGTGCGCAGGCCCGCCACCAGGGACTCGAAGGACGGGGCGATCAGGGCCTGGTGGCCCGGTCCGTCGCCGCCGCCGACCGCGCTGACCACCACGGCGGAGCCCTTGGCGTGCTCGGCCACCGACGCCGGGTCCAGCACGTCGCCGACCGCGACGGTGAGCGCCGGGTGGGTGACCGTCAGCTTCGCGGGGTCGCGCACCACGGCGGTGACGGTGTGGCCGCGGCGCAGCGCCTCGGCCAGTACGCGGGAGCCGATGGTGCCGGTGGCGCCGTACAGGGTGATGGTGCTCATGGGGGTTGTCTCCTCTTGCCGTTTTCCGTCTGCTGTTCGACCGTACGGCGGGTGTCTGCGGGTCGGCGAGGTGCCGGGCCGACAGGTCGTGGTGAAAAACGGACAGCGGAGGGAGGGGGGTCAGCCCAGGCGGAAGAGGGCGCCGTGGTCGGCGGTCGCGGCGGCGGCGAGGCCGAGGGGCAGGTCGAGGCGGGTGCGGGTGAGCTGCGGCGCCGGCGCTGGTCGAGGGGGCCTCGTGGAGCGGGTCGCGATCGTCGACACGGTGCGCACCCGGTTGCGCCTGATCAACCTGGGGAGCCGTCACCGGAAGGCGAGTTGACGAACTGTTGAGGGAATTTCGGGCATGCGATGACTCTTGACATCGTGTCATGGGCGCGCCAATTTAGGGGAACTCCAGTGGGACCCCACACCCCGAGAGGCAACCCTCATGAAGAAGCCGCTCATCGGCGCGCTCGGCACCGTCCTGCTCGCCGGGACCGCCCTGGTCACCGCCACCCCGGCGTCCGCCGTCACCGTGAACCTGGCCGGGACGGTCGCGCTCAGCAACTGCTCCGGCTCGCTGATCCGGATGCCCGGCTCCGTGGACACCGACCCCGGCCTGATCCTCACCAACGGCCACTGTCTGGAGACCGGCATGCCGGCCGCGGGGCAGGTGATCACCGACAAGGCGTCCACCCGCAGCTTCACCCTGCTCAGCGGCAGCGGCAGCAGCCTCGGCACGGTGCGCGCCAACCGGATCGTCTACTCGACGATGACCGACACGGACGTCACCATCTACCGGCTGAGCACCACCTACGCGAGCATCAAGAAGACCTACGGGATCTCCCCGCTGACCATGTCCACCACCCACCCGGTGGCCGGCAGCGCGATCAAGGTGCCATCCGGTTACTGGAAGACCATCTACTCCTGCAACGTGGACGGCTTCGCCTACCAGCTCAAGGAGGGCGGCTGGACCTTCAAGGACTCGGTCCGCTACACCTCCGGCTGCAACATCATCGGCGGCACCTCCGGCTCCCCGGTGGTCGACGTCAACAGCGGCCAGGTCGTCGCCGTGAACAACACCATGAACGAGGACGGCCAGACCTGTACGTTGAACAACCCGTGCGAGGTCGACCAGAACGGGGCGGTGACCATCCACCCCAACATCGGCTACGCCCAGGAGACCTACACCATCCCGAACTGCTTCGCCCCGGGCAACGTGTTCGACCTGACTCGGGCAGGCTGCGTGCTGCCCCGCCCGTAGCCGAGCCCGCCGCGCGCAGCCACCCGCGTACCCCTCCGCGGGTGGCTGCGCGCGATCGGCGTCACATGAAGCGGCGCAGCAGCCGGGACTTGCCGGACGTGAACGGCGGGTAGGCGAGCCGCAGGGTGTCCAGCGCCAGCGGCTTGGACAGCACCGCCTTGGTGTGGCTGAACGTCTCCACCGAGAGGCGGCCGTGGTAGCCGCCCTGGCCGCTCTCGCCGACCCCGCCGAACGGCAGCCCCGGGACGGAGAGGTGGGCGTTCGGGATGCCGAAGGCCAGCGCCCCCGAGGAGGTCTCGGCGGTCAGCCGGCGCCGGGTCTGCGCGGAGGACGTGAAGGCGTACAGCGCCAGCGGCTTGTCCCGGGCGGTGATGAACGCGATCGCCGCGTCCAGGTCGGGGACCCGGACGATCGGCAGCACGGGGCCGAAGATCTCGTCCCGCATCACCGGCGACTCCGGGTCGACGTCGGCCAGCACCGTCGGCGCGAGGTAGCGGGTGGCGCGGTCGTGCTCGCCGCCGGCGACGGTCCGCCCGTCAGCCAGCAGCGCCGTCAGCCGGTCGAAGTGGCGCTCGTTGACGATCCGCCCGTAGTCCGGGCTGCCGGCCGGGTCCTCGCCGTACATCTCCCGGATCGCGGCGGCCAGTTCGGCCTCCAGCGCCGGGCCGGTGTCGCCGATCGCGAGGACGTAGTCGGGGGCGACGCAGGTCTGGCCGGCGTTCATGAACTTGCCCCAGACGATCCGGCGGGCCGCCGCCGCCAGGTCGGCTCCGGGGTCGACGACCGCCGGGCTCTTGCCGCCCAACTCCAGCGTCACGGGCGTGAGATGACGGGCGGCGGCGGTCATCACGATCCGGCCGACCGTGCCGTTGCCGGTGTAGAAGACGTGGTCGAAACGCTGCTCCAGCAGGGCGGTGGTCTCCGGCACGCCGCCCTCGACCACGGCCACGGTCTGCGGGTCGAGGACCCGAGGCAGCCAGTGGGCGAGCGCCGCGGAGGTGGCCGGGGCGAGCTCGCTGGGCTTGACCACCGCGCAGTTGCCCGCGGCGATCGCACCGACCAGCGGGGCCAGCGCCAACTGCAGCGGATAGTTCCACGGGCTGATCACCAGCACCGTGCCCAGCGGCTCGCGCACCGTACGGGCCCGGGCGGGCGCCAGCGCCAGCGGCACCGGGACCCGGCGCGGGCGCAGCCAGCGGGCCAGGTGGCGCAGGGTGTGGTCGATCTCGTTGACGGTGAAGCCGATCTCGGTGAGGTACGCCTCGGTCGGGCTCTTGCCGAGATCGGCCTTCAGCGCGGCCGCGAACACCTCCTCCTGCTCGACCAGCAGGCGGCGCAGCGCGCGCAGTTGGGCCTTGCGCCAGGCGAGCGGCCTGGTCCGGCCGGTGGCGAAGGCGGCGTTCAGGCGGGCGACGGTGGTGGCGGCGTCGGCGCCGGAGCTGTCGGCGGCGGGGTGGGGCGCGGTGGGCGTGGAAACGCCGGTGGAAGCGTTCATGCCGTCGAGCATAAACGAAACGAAGTGATTTCGTTTCGTTTTGCGCCCGTCGTAGGCTGATGCCATGACCCGCACCGCACCCCCCGCCTCCCCGGACGACCCGCGCACGCTCCGGCGGCCGGCGGCCGAGACCGCGCCGCGAAGGGGCCGCCCCCGCGACGCCGCACGCGACCGGGCCATCCTGGACGCCACCCTGGCCGTCCTCACCGAGAGCGGCTACCGGGCGCTGACCACCGCCGCGGTCGCCGCCCGCGCGGGCGTCTCCACCGCCACCCTCTACCGCCGCTGGTCCTCCAAGGACGAGCTGGTGATCGCCGCCGCCGCCACCCACGTCGAGGACGTCCGCACCCAGCCCGACACCGGCACCCTGGCGGGCGACCTCCGGGTCCTGCTGCGCGACAAGGCCGCCGCGCTCACCGGCGAGGCCGGCCGCCTGATGCAGGCCCTGGTCGGCGAGGCCGCGCAGAACACCGCCTTGGCCGACGCCCTCACCGCGGCCTTCCTCGAACCCGTCCACCGCCGGGTCGGCGAGGCCGTCCGGCGGGCCGCCGAACGCGGCGAGATCGACCCCGTCCCGGACGCGGACCTGCTCGGGGCGGTGGTGGTCGGGCCGCTGATGAGTCGCTTCCTGCTGATGCCGCGCCCGGACCAGGTGGACGCGGCGACGGCGCAGGCCACTGCGGACCGCTTTCTGCCGTTCGCGCTGCGAGCTGTCGGGGCGGGCTGACGGAAGGGGCCCGAAACGGTGGAGGGCTCAGCGCCGGCGGCCTTGGCCCCGCCGTTCCCCGGGTCCCTGATCGCGGCCCCTGACTGCCTGGACCAGGGCGGCGGCCGTTTCGGGCCAGTGGGTGTGGTCGAAGCGGAAGCCGGCGTCCAGCAGTCGGCCGGGGGTGACCCGGCGGCTCTTGAGCAGCAGTTCGGTGTCCGACCGGAGGGCGAACGCGCCGAGTTCGGCCATCCAGCGGGTCGCCGGGAGGCCCACCGGGATGCCCCGGGCGGTTCGGATCGCGTGCATGAAGTCGCGGTGGGGAACGGGGTTGGGGGCGGCGAGGTTCACCGGGCCGGAGAGGTCCTCCCGGGCGGTCAGGAAGTCGAGTGAGCGGACCAGGTCGCGGCCGTGGATCCAGGACATGTACTGGGCGCCGCCCGCGATCGGGCCGCCGAGGCCCAGGCGCGCCAGGCGCAGGACGAGGTCGAAGGCTCCGCCGCGTTCGGGGCTCATCACCATCGCGGTGCGCAGCGCGACCTTGCGGGTCCGCGGGGTGTCCGCCTCCTCCTGGGTGCGTTCCCAGGCCTTGGCGATCTCGACGCTGTAGGCCCAGTACGCGGGGACGCCCGGTTCGGCGCCGCCGAGCAGGCCGGTGGCTTCGTCGTTGGGTGCGTCGAAGCGGTGGGCGTAGATGGTGGCGGTGCTCATCTGGAGCCAGGTCCTGGGCGGTCGGGCGGCTCCCGCGATGGCCTCGCCGACGATCCGGGTGGAGTCCACGCGGGAGTCCATCATGGTCCGGAGGTTGGCCGGGGTGTAGCGGCAGTCGACGCTCCGTCCGGCGAGGTTGACCACCAGGTCGCTGCCGTCGACGGCCTCGGCCCAGGGGCCGAGGGTGCGGCCGTCCCAGTGGATCTCCCGGCCGCGGTCCGGCCCTCTGGTCAGGATCAGCACTTCGTGGCCGGCGGCGGTCCACTCGCGTTCCAGCAGTCTGCCGACGTGCCTGGTGCCTCCGGGCAGCACGATCTTCATAGAAGCCCTCCCTCGGTGTCTCCGGGGTGAGCCCAGCAAAAAGTGAACGCGTTCAAAACCTGTCGCAGGCCTTTCTGAAGAGCTGAATCGGTGCTTCAATCCTTGGTATGGCCTATCGACGCACCGCCGCCGTCCAGGCCCGGCTCGACGGTCAGCGCGAGGCCGTCCTGCGGGCCGCCGTCGCCCTGCTCGCCGAACGCGGCTACGCCGGCTGCTCGATGGCGGCCGTCGCCGACCGGGCCGGTATCGCCACCGGCAGCATGTACCAGCACTTCGACGGCAAGGCCGATCTCGCCGTCACCCTGTTCCGCACCGTCTGCGGCCGGGAGATCGCCGCCGTCACGGAGGCCGCCGAACGGGCCGCCGACCCGCTGGACGGGGTCGCGGCAGTGGTCTCCACGTTCGCCGCCCGTGCGCTGAAGTCGCCCCGGCTGGCGTACGCGCTGCTCGCCGAACCGGCGGACCGGGTGGTCGAGGCCGAACGCCTGGTGTTCCGGCGGGCGTTCCGGGACTTGATCGCCGGCCGGATCGACCGGGCCGTGGCGAAGGGGCAACTCCCCGTCCAGCGCGCCGAACTGACCGCCGCCGCGATCGTCGGCGCGGTCGGCGAGGCGCTGGTGGGGCCGCTCACCGGCGGGCAGCCGCCGGAGACCGTCCTGCCCGAGCTCGTCACCTTCACCCTGCGCGCCCTGGGAGGGCACTGATGGCAAGCACGCACGAGGTCACCAACCAGGTCCCCGACCCGTACGGCCACGACGTCGCCGAGGATCCCACCCTGCTGGCCGCCCTGGGCCGGGCCGGCGCCGGCTGGGCCGCGGACGAACTGCACGCCCTGGGCCGCCTGGCCGGCACCGAGCAGGCCGCCGACTGGGCCCGGCTCGCCAACGACAACCCGCCGGTGCTGCACACCCACGACCGCTACGGCCACCGCATCGACGAGGTCGAATTCCACCCGTACTGGCACGAGTTGATGCGCACCGCCGTCGAACACGGCCTGCACGCCGCGCCCTGGCAGGACGAGCGGCCCGGCGCGCACACCGCCCGCGCCGCCAAGTTCTACGTCTGGGGGCAGGTCGAGGCCGGGCACACCTGTCCGATCTCGATGACGTACGCCTCGGTGCCCGCCCTCCGCACCAGCCCCGAACTCGCCGCCGCCTACGAGCCGTTGCTGGCCGCCCGGGAGTACGACTTCGGGCTGCGCGAGCCGCACGGCAAGCGCGGGCTGATCGCCGGCATGTCGATGACCGAGAAGCAGGGCGGCTCCGACGTCCGCACCAACACCACCCGCGCCGTCCCCGCCGGCGACGGCACGTACCGGCTGGTCGGCCACAAGTGGTTCACCTCCGCCCCGATGTCCGACCTGTTCCTGACGCTGGCCCAGGCCCCCGGCGGACTGTCCTGCTTCGTGCTGCCCCGGGTGCTGCCCGACGGCAGCCGCAACGCGCTGCGCCTGCAGCGGCTCAAGGACAAGCTCGGCAACAAGTCCAACGCCTCCTCGGAGATCGAGTACGAGGACGCCGTCGGCTGGCTGGTCGGCGAGGAGGGCCGCGGCGTGCGGACCATCATCGAGATGGTCAACATGACCCGGCTGGACTGCACCATCGGCGCCGCCTCCGCGATGCGGTACGGCGCGCTGCGCGCCCTGCACCACGCCACCCACCGGCGGGCGTTCGGCAAGGCGCTGGTCGAGCAGCCGCTGATGCGCAACGTGCTGGCCGACCTGGTGGTCGAGTCGGAGGCCGCCACCGCGATCGCCATGCGGCTCGCCGAGGCCACCGACCGGGCGCTGGCCGGCGACGAGCAGGAGGCCCGGTTCCGCCGCCTGGGCCTGGCCGTCGCCAAGTACTGGGTGTGCAAGCGCGGCCCCGGGCACGCCGCCGAGGCCCTCGAATGCCTGGGCGGCAACGGCTACGTCGAGGAGTCCGGGATGCCCCGGCTCTACCGCGAGGCGCCCCTGGTGTCGATCTGGGAGGGCTCCGGCAACGTCGCCGCCCTCGACGCGCTGCGCGCGATGGCCCGGCAGCCCGAGTCGGTGGCCGCCGTGTTCGCCGAACTCGACGCCGCGAGCGGACTCGACCGCCACTTCGACACCGCCGTCGCCGACCTCCGCAAGGACCTCGCCGACCCCGACCACCTCGAATACCGCACCCGCCACCTGGTCGAACGCCTCGCCCTCACCCTCCAGGCCGCCGCCCTCCTCCGCCACGGCCACCCCGCCGTCGCCGAGGCCTTCACCACCACCCGCCTCGCCGGCCGCTCCGGCCTCGCCTACGGCACCCTCCCCACCGGCCTCGACACGCAGGCGGTCCTCTCCCGGATCCCGTCCCTCCCGACCGGCGCGTAAGCCCCCGCCGGGGCCCGGCAGGGCCCCGGATAAGCGCTGCTAGCGTGGCGGACGATTTCTTTCCGGTGGTTTTTCGAAGGGTTGCGGCGGCGATGGCCAAGTTCCTGCTGAGTCTGCATCTGGTGGTCGCCGTGCTGGCCGTCGGTCCGGTCGCGGTGGCGGTGAGCATGTTCCCGCGGAAGGCGAAGGCCGCCCTGGTGGCGGGGCCCGAGCAGGTGACGGCGCAGGCGTCGGTGCGGTTGCTGCACCGGATCAGCAACATCTACGCGCTGATCGGGATCGCGGTGCCGCTGCTGGGCGTCGGTACGGCGCAGGCGATGCACGTGCTGGGGAACGGCTGGCTGATCGCGTCGATCGTGCTGACGGCGATCGCGGCGGGTGTGCTGCTGCTGTTCGTGCTGCCCGGTCAGCAGGCCACCGTGGACGCGCTGGACGCGACCGAGAACCAGGAGGCGGAGACCACCCGGGCCACCGGCATGCTGAAGATGCTGCCGATGACCGCGGGGCTGTTCAACCTGCTGTGGGTGGTCGTGCTGGTGCTGATGGTCATCCGGCCGGGGTCGACGAACGGGGCGTGACGCCGCGCACCTCCAGCCCGGCCAGCAGTTCGGCGGTGGCGGCCGCGACGGCGGCCACCGCCGCGTCGAACACCTCCCGGTTGTGCGCGGCGGGCGCCCGGAACCCGGAGATCTTCCGGACGTACTGGAGTGCCGCCGCGTGCACGTCCTCGGGGGTGGCGTCGGGCGTCATTGGCGGGCGGAGCGTCTTGATGCTTCGGCACATGCCTCCAGTCTGCTCCGCCCCGCCGACAACGGGCCGGGCCGCCGGCCCGGCGCCACGGCTCCACCGAGCCGGACGGCTGCCGCCCCGACTCCTGGGCGCTGCCGGTGGACGCCGAGAAGCCGGGCGCCGCGCCCGAGCCGGAGGATCAGCGGTGGTTCAGAGCTCGCCGAGCGTCGTCGGCAGGGTGGCCGCCGCCGTGAACACCACCTGTTCGGTGGTGAGTTCGAGGTAGTGCAGGTCGCCGTGCCGGTGCTGGGCGGGCGGGTCGAGGGGGAGTGCGGACAGGTCGATTTCGGGCAGGCTGTCGAGGGTGGCCCGCCCGAGCTTGATCAGGGCTTCCTTGCGGACCCACTGGCGGAGGAACGCCCGGGTCGGGTCGGGGTGGTCGCGGATGAGCGCGGCCTCGGCGGGGCTGAGCACGTGGCTGAGCGAGGCCGGGTCGGTGGTGCGCGGGCCGAGGTGTTCGACGTCCACGCCGATCGGGACGGGGCCGGCCGCGGCGGCGATGATCCCGCCGGTGTGGGACAGGCTGAGGTGGGTGCCGGGGCGGTCGGTGAGCAGGGGCCGGCCGTGTCCGGTGCGGCCGCAGCCGGGGCACTGCTGGCCGAAGGCGATGTCGGCGGGGTCGATGCCGAGGTGCGCGGCCGCGCAGTACCGGACCAGCAGGTGGGCGGCGACGTAGTCGTCGCGGTCGGCGGGGCGGCGGAAGCGGTCGGCGCGTTCGCGCTCGTAGTCGGCGAGCAGCCGTTCGTCGGCGTCCGGCCGGGCGAGGACCTCGGCGGTGGTGGCGAGCAGGGCGAGCGGATGGTTCGACACGGGTCTCCTTGTCCAGGCGGGCGCCGTCATCGGTGCACCAGCAACTTAGTCCGTTCGAGTGATCTTTCTGCGTGTCAGTTGTCAGACGGTCGGGTTTTTCCCGCCAACACCACTTTGCTGGCCGGGGTTCGCTGCCTGCTGACCCACCGTCAACGAAAGGGGTGTCCGTGCGACACGGCGCTCGTCCCAAGAGCCGGCTGGTCCGGTATGCGGCGGTGGCGGCCCTCGCCGCCGCCCCGCTCGTCACACTGGCCTCGATCGGGCAGGCGGACCAACTGGCCCCGCCGCTCGGTCCGTGCGTCGGCGACTGTCCGAACCCGTTCCCGGTGCCGGTGCACAACGGCCCGCCGGCGGGCACCGACAACACGATCAACGTCTTCGTCGGCGGCAACTACACGGTGGAGGGCCGGGCCGCCGAGGTCGAGGGGAAGGTCGTCACGGTCAAGGACCTCACCGTCGCCAAGGACGGCGGCGGCCTGTTCAACATGGGCGTGGTCGGCGTCGGCTCCCAGGTCGCGCCGCCGCCCGGCACCGACCACGTGACGGTCGGCGGCGCCGTCGACGTCGTCACCGGCAACCGGGTGCAGATCGGCGGCGGCGACCCGGCCCGCTGGGGCAACCTGGCCTTCGGCACCACCGAGAGCGGCATCCTGGAATTCTCCGGCCCCGGCGCGGCGCGCCAGGACCCGGCGGCGATCGACCCGTTCCTCGGCCTCACCACGGTCATCAAGGACGACTCGACGTGCATGGCCGAGCAGACCGCCACCGGCACGCTGAGCGTCGAAGGCAACCTGTACACCTTCACCGGCGACGGCCACAGCATGCGGCAGATCTTCAACGTCGACCGGAACATCGGCAGCGACACGGCCGCCGCCGACCTGGTGTTCGCCGGCATCCCGGCCGGCGCGACGGTGATCGTCAACATGGTCGGCCCGGACCCGGTGCTGATCCGCACCAACACCGGCTCCGGCTTCCCCGGCGACCAGCTCACCGACATGCAGCCGCTGCTGATGTGGAACTTCCCCACCGCCGCCGACGCGACGATCTCCGGCGGCGCCCAGTTCCAGGGCTCGATCATGGCGGGCAACGCGGCGGGCACCGTCACGCTGTCCAACCCGGGCACCAACGGCCGCGTCTACGTGGCCGGCAACCTGGTGCAGACCGGCACCTCCGGGACGGAGATCCACGCCTACCCGTTCAACGGCGACCTGCCGACCTGCGGGCAGAGCCCGTCGCCCTCGCCGTCGCAGAGCGAGAGCACCTCGCCGTCGCCGTCGCCCTCGGCGAGCGAGTCGGAGAGCCCTTCGCCGTCGCCGTCCGAGAGCGGGGGCCCCGAGCCGTCGGAGAGCGTCGAGCCCACCCACGGCGAGCGCCCGGAGCCCGGGCAGAGCCACCGGCCCGGTGGCGGGCTGGCGAACACCGGTAGCAGCCTGGTCGCCCCGCTGGCCGGCGGCGCCGCGGTGCTGCTCGGCCTCGGCGCGGCGGCCGTGACGCTGGCCCGCCGCAACCGCGGCCGCCGTCACTGACGCCCCGCGGCCGAACCGCCGAACGGCCGGAGCCCCCACGGGCCCCGGCCGTTCGGCCTGCGGTCGACGCGCCGTCAGGTGACGTCGCCGCGCCGGGCGAACCGGTCCTGCCGCCACTCCCCGGAGGCCAGCACCTCGCGCAGCGCCGTCGCCGCGTCGTGCACGTCCGCCCGGGACAGGTACAGCGGGGTGAAGCCGAACCGCATCAGGTCGGGCGCCCGGAAGTCGCCGATCACGCCGCGGGCGATCAGCGCCTGGACGATCCGGTGGCCCTCCGGGTGCCGCAGCGCCACCTGGCTGCCACGGCGCTCGTGCTGACGCGGCGTCACCGGCTCGACGTCCAGATCGGCCGTCAGCTCCAGGAACAGGTCGGAGAGTTCCAGGCTCTTGGCGCGCACCGCCGCCGGATCGGCCAGCTCCCACACGTCGAGCGAGGACTCCAGCGCGGCCAGGCCGAGCACCGGAGGCGTCCCGGTGAGGAACCGGGTGATGCCCTCGGCGGGCCGGTAGCCCGGCTCGAAGTCGAACTGCCGGGCGTGGCCGAACCAGCCGGTCAGCGGCTGCCGGGCCGCCGCGTGGTGGCGCTCGGCCGCGTACAGGAACGCGGGCGCGCCCGGCCCGCCGTTCAGGTACTTGTAGCCGCAGCCGACCGCGAAGTCCACGTCCGCCGCGTCCAGTCCGATCGGCAGCGCCCCGGCGGTGTGGCACAGGTCCCAGACGGCGAGCGCCCCGGCCCGGTGGATCCGCTCGGTGACGGCCGCCATGTCCAGCAGCTCGCCGGTGCGGTAGTCGACGTGCGAGAGCAGCACCACCGCGGTGTCCGCGTCGAGCACCGCGTCCAGCTGCGCCGCCGAGTCCACCAGCACCGGCCGGGTGCCCGGGTGCAGACCGGTCAGGCCGTCCGCGATGTACAGGTCGGTGGGGAACGCGTGCCGCTCGGCGACCAGCGCGCCGCGCCCGGGGCGCAGCCGCAGCGCCGCGCCGAGCACCTTGAACAGGTTGACGGAGGTCGAGTCGCAGACCACCACCTGCCCGGCCGCCGCGCCCAGCAGGTGCGCGCCGAGCCGGTCGCCGAGCCGCCCGGGCTGGTGGAACCACCCGGCGTCGTTCCAGGACCGGATCAGCCCGTCGCCCCACTCCTCGGCGACCACCTTCGCCAGGTGGCCGGGCGTGCGGCGGGGCAGCGCGCCGAGCGAGTTCCCGTCGAGGTACAGCACGCCCTCGGGCAGTTCGAAGTGCTCGCGCAGCGGGTGCAGCGGGTCGGCGGCGTCGCGGGCGACGCAGTCCTCGCGGGTGGGAGCCGCGGTGTGAGTTGTCACAGTTCGTTCCTGACGGACCACAGTTCGGGGAAGACGTCCTGGTCGGCGGAGTGCTTCAGCCAGCTCAGGCCGGAGGAGCCGCCGGTGCCGGGCTTGCCGCCCATGGTGCGCTTGACGGCGGAGTAGTGGCGCTGGCGCCAACGGGTGACCCGCTCGGCGGTGTCGAGCAGCGCCTCGCCGAGCCGGGCCAGGTCGGCGAGCGCCGGGTCGGTGTACACGGCCCGCCAGGCGGCCTCGACGGCGTCGTCGTGGTCGCGGCGGGCTGCGGCGGGGGCCGCGGGTATCTCCAGGCCGCGGCGGGCCAGCACGGCCAGCGCCTCGTCGTACAGGCTGGGGGTGCGCAGCTCGGTGAACAGCTCGTCGTACTCGGCGGGGGAGTCCTGGTACATGGTCAGCAGGCGCTCGCTCTTGTTGCCGAGCAGGAACTCCAGCCGCAGGAACGCCGAGGACTGGAAGCCGGACGCCTCGCCGAGCACCGGCCGGAACGCGTTGAACTCGGCCGGCGTCATGGCGGCCAGCAGGTCCCAGGAGGAGACCAGCACGTCCTGCGCGTGCAGTCCGCGGCGCAGCGCGTCGCGGGCGGCGGTCAGGTCGTCCTCGCGCAGCGCGGCGCGGGCGGCGGTCCACTCGCGGTGCAGCAGGTCGAAGAGCAGCTCCATCACCTGGGTGGCGACGATGAACGTGTACTCCGCGGGCTCCGCGGAGCGCGGCTGCTGGAGCGCGTGCAGCTCGGTCAGGTGCACGTACTGCGCGTACGGGGTGGACGCGCCGCCCTTCTGGTCGCCGCCGAAGGTCAGGTGGGGCCGGTGGGTCTGCCCGGTCATGGCCGGTACCTCCTGGTTCCGCCCGCTCCGGGGTGCGGCGGGCGCCACCATTGTGCGGCGCGACGGCCTGCTCTTGAATGGGCGTCGTAGCCCGGTTGGCGGCATTGGCCTGCCGTTCGCAAGGTGCTGCGCCCCGATCGCCTGACGAACGCAAAGGAGCCGCCGATGGACGCGGTGGACCGGCTGCTGCTGGCCGAACTCCAGGCCGATGCGCGCCTGTCGTACAACGAGCTGTCCCGCCGGGTGAACCTGTCGCCGCCGGCGGTGGCCGAGCGGGTGCGCCGGCTGGAGGCGGACGGGGTGATCACCGGCTACCACGCGCACCTGGACCCGGCGAAGGCCGGGGCGGCGGTGATGGCCCTGGTGACGGTGCAGTGCTACGGCCCGCGCTGCGTGCTGCGCGATCCGGAGGTGGCGCACTGGCCGGAGGTGTTCCAGCTGCACCGGGTGACCGGCGGGGCGTGCTGCGTCCTGCTGGTCGGCGTCCCGGACATGCCGGCCTTCGAGCGGCTGACCGACCGGCTGGGCGGCTACGGGCAGCCGACCAGCTCGATGATCCTCTCCAGCCCGGTGCCGTGGCGGGCGATCCGGGCGTCCTGACGGGACCTCAGTAGCCGTTCTTGGACGGGGCCAGGTGCACGCCGAGGCTCTCCAGCCCGTACAGGAACATCTCCACGCCGACGGCGGCCAGCAGCAGGCCGAGCAGCCGGGACAGCACCTCCAGCGAGGTGCGCCGGCTGGCCCGCAGCAGCGGGGCGAGCAGCAGGACGGACACGCAGTCCACGGCGATCACCGCGACGTACATGGCGGCGACCGTGGAGTGCCATTCGAGGGTGTCCCGGGTGAGCGACTCGACCAGCAGCGCGGTGATCGCCAGCGGGCTGGCCACGTACGGCAGCAGCAGTTGGCGGATGCCGTCGGCGAGCGGGTTGTCGAGGTGGCCCTCGCTGCTGCCGCCGCCGAGGTGGACGCCGAGCACCAGGGCGACGGCGTAGATGAAGAAGATCACCCCGCCGGCGATCTGCAGCGACTGGTCGGAGATGTGGAACAGCGCCGCCATGACGTCCGCGGTGTACGCCAGCACCAGGCCGACCACGGCGGCGACCACCGAGGACACCAGGGTGAGTTTTCGCAGTTCGGCCGGGGTGCGGCTCTGGCTGAGCTGGGCGAAGGCCAGCAGCACCTTGGGCGGGCCGACCACGGCGAAGAAGGTGACGAAGACGGTGCTCAGGTTGATCGCCGACATGCGCCCATGATGGGCGGTCAGCGCAGCCGGACGGTGACGCCACCCTGGCGCAGGACGTCGAGGACGGCGTCGAAGTAGGAACGCTCCTCGTCGTCGGGGCCGATCACCCGGCGGGTGAGCCCCTGGGCGGAGACCAGGGCGTGGCGCCAGATCAGCACGTACGGCGGCTCGGGGGTGAAGCCGCCGCGCAGGACGTCGGCGAGGGCGTCGAGGTTCTTGCCGTAGTAGTCGCCGGGGGCGTGCACGGCGCGGCCGAGTTCGGCCCAGAAGCTCGGCTCGTCGGTGACCCGGTCGCCGTGCAGGACGTACTCGGGCGGCTGCGGTGCGGTGGGCATCGGGAGTCTCCCTGCGGGGTGGGTCGGGTCGCCCGGATGGGTTCGCCGGGTCGAGCGGGGCCGGTGCGCACGCTGGGATGGGCCCTACGGTCTTCTCTTCACACCCAGGGGCAACACCATGTCCAGTCTGCACCGCAAGGATCTCGGTCTGTTGGCACTGCGCTCGGTCGTCGGCGGTGTCCTGTTCGCGCACGGCGCGCAGAAGCTGTTCGGCTGGTTCGGCGGCGGCGGCCCGGAGGCCACCGCCCAGGCCATGGAGCAGATGGGCTTCGAGCCGGGCGAGCGCAACGCCCTGGCGGCGGGGCTGGGCGAGGCGGGCGGCGGTGCGCTGCTCGCGGTGGGCCTGGCCACCCCGGTGGCCGGGTCGGTGGTCGCCGGGACGATGGCGGGCGCCATCGCGGTGCACTACCCGGCGGGCTTCTTCGCGCACGGCGGTGGCTACGAGTACCCGGCGCTGCTCGGCGCCTGCGGCCTGGTGCTGGCGGTCTCCGGCCCGGGCGCCTACTCGCTGGACGCGGCCTCCGGGCACGCGCTGGGCCGTCCGTGGGTCGGTGTGCTGGCGTTCGCGGCGAGCGCGCTGGGCGCCGTCGCGGTGGTGTCGCGCCGTCAGGACGCGATGCGCAGGCGGGAGGCCCGGGCCGCGGACGAGGCGGCGGGCGAGAACGGCACCGGGCTCTCCTGAGCGCCGCGACGAGAGAGGGAGATTCACTGATGGAGCGACGGATTCGGGTCGCCGCGGGCTGGACCGCGGCCGTGCTGGTGGGCGCTGCTGCGCTGGCCGGCTGTACGTCGAGCGGCAAGCCGGCCGGAACGGCGTCCTCGGCGTTGGAGGGCGGCAAGTCGGCGGTGGCCTCGGCCGCGGAGTCGGCACTGGGGTCGGCCACCGCCGCGATCGGCTCGGCTGCGGCCTCGCTGGGCGCCTCCGCGCAGGCCGCGGCGTCCTCGGCGCTGGCGAGCGTCAAGGGCGGGCTGAACGTGAAGGGCGATGTGGCGCTGGGGTCGGTGACCACCGAGTCGGACGGCAAGCTGTCGGTGCCGGTGACCGTCACCAACCACGGTTCCCAGGCGGGCAAGTACACGATTCAGGTCAACTTCGACGACGCGTCGGGGAACCTGCTGGACGCCACCGTGGTGACGGTGCCGGAGGTGGCTGCCGGGGCGACTGCGCAGGCCACGGCGCACAGCAACCGGTCGCTGAACACTCCCGTGACGCCTGTGGTGGCGAATGCGCTGCGGTACTGATCGGTCACCGAACCTTAAGCGGGGCGTAAGCGTCAGATCCCGCTCTTGACGGCCGAGTTGGTCTAGTCCATTTTACTTGGCAGGTGCAGGGAGCCCCTGGGCCGGCGCCGGTGGTTCAGACCACCGGCGCCGGTTCGGCTTATCCCGTACCCGGCGTTTTTGCAGGCCAACGCTCGATTCCCCCTGTCATGCCCCTGGCTGTGCGGCCCCACCTCGCACGGTTCGTATCCGGGTTTGTCAGGACCCCCACAACCAGGAGTCACGCAGCCATGCTTCGTACCGTTCCCCAGTCGCCCTCGCGGCGGCGCCCCAAGGGCTGGGCCGCGCTCGCGGCCGGCACTGCGGCGTCCCTGCTGCTCGGCGGCACCCTGGCGCTGTCCGGCGGCACCGCCCAGGCGGCCCCCACCAACTCGACCGGCGCGCCCGCCACCAGCGGTGGCATCAAGGTGGCCTACTTCGACCAGTGGTCGATCTACACCAACGGCTACTACCTGAAGACCATGAACGACACCGGCGCCGCCGGCAAGCTCGACTACCTGATCTACGACTTCGGGAACATCGACCCCACCAACCTCACCTGTTTCGAGGCCAACAAGGCCGCGTCGCAGAACGAGGACGACCCCAACGCGGGTGACGGCGCGGGTGACTCCTTCGCGGACTACCAGAAGAGCTTCGGCGCCGACATCTCGGTCGACGGCGTGGGCGACACCTGGAACCAGCCGATCGTGGGCAACTTCAACCAGCTGAAGAAGCTGAAGGCGAAGAACCCCAACCTCAAGGTGCTGCTGTCGATCGGCGGCTGGACCTACTCGAAGTACTTCTCGGACGCCGCGGCCACCGACGCGTCCCGCAAGAAGTTCGTGTCCTCCTGCGTCGACCTGTACATCAAGGGCAACCTGCCCGTGCAGGGCGGTTACGGCGGCCCCGGCACCGGCGCCGGCATCTTCGACGGCATCGACATCGACTGGGAGTACCCGGGCGGCAACGGCCACACCGGCAACCACTCCTCGCCGAACGACAAGCAGAACTTCACCTCGCTGCTCGCCGAGTTCCGCAGCCAGCTGGACGCCCAGGGCAAGACGGACGGCAAGACCTACGGCCTGGCGGCCGCGGTCGGCGCCGGTCAGGACAAGATCAAGTACGTCGAGACCGACAAGATCGGTCAGTACCTGACCTTCCTCGACATCATGACGTACGACATGCACGGCGGTTGGGAGGCCAAGGGCCCGACCAACCACCAGGCCCCGATCTACACCAACCCGAACGACCCGATGAACCCGGTCCCGGGCGGCAACGGGAAGTACTCGCTGGACAACGCCATCAAGGCGTACACCGTGGGTGACCCGCAGTACGGCATCGCGGGCGGCTTCCCGGCGAAGAAGATCAACGTCGGCGTCCCGTTCTACTACCGCGGCTGGACCGGCGTTACCGCCGGAAACAACCACGGCCTGTTCCAGCCGGCGACCGGCCCGGCGGCCGGCGGCTCCTACTCGGGCAACGTCGCCGGCATCAAGATGTACAAGGAGCTGAACGGCTTCGTCGACAACCCGTCCTACACGTACTGGGACGACGCCGCGAAGGCCGCGTACTTCTACGACGGCACCACCTTCTGGTCGGGCGAGAACGCCCAGTCGATCCAGGCCAAGCTGGACTACGCGCACTGCAACGGCCTCGGCGGCTCGTTCGCCTTCTCGATGTACGACCTGGGCACCCAGACCGCGCTGTTCGACAAGATGGTGACCGCGACCAACGGCTCCGCCGCGAACTGCCCGGCCGCCCCGAACTCCCCGTCGCCGTCGGCCTCCGCCTCGCAGTCGGCCAGCCCGTCGCCGTCCACCTCGGCCTCCTCCTCGGCCTCGGCGTCCCCGTCCTCCTCCGCCTCCCCGTCGCAGTCCGCCACCTCCGGCGCCTGCTCCGGTGCGCCGAGCTGGAACGCGGGCACCGTGTACGCCACCGCCACCAAGGTCTCCTGGAAGGGCCACTACTACACCAACAAGTGGTGGACCACCGGCGAGGACCCGAGCCTGAGCGGCCAGTGGGGCACCTGGACCGACAACGGCGCGTGCTGAACCCCGGCTGACCGGCAGTAGCCCTTGAACGCGAGGGGCGCAGGGAGATCACTCTCCCTGCGCCCCTCGTCGCGTTTCCCCGGCCGCCGCCTTCCCGTCGCAGCGGCGGGTCAGCAGGTCAGGTCGTCGGTGCGGCCGAGGGCGTCCGGCTGGGACTCCTCGATCCGGCGCAGCATCCGGGTCAGCGCCGCGGCCAGCTCGGGGCGGTCCTCGCCGGGGACGTCCTGGAGCAGGTCGCCCTCGAAGACGGCGGCCATCCGCATCAGCTCGATCCACTTGTCGCGGCCGATCGGGGTGAGCTCGATGATCACCCGGACCCGGTTGGCCTCGTCGCGCTCGCGGGTGACCAGGCCCTCGGCGACCATCCGGTCGATCCGGTGGGTCATCGCGGCCGGAGTCAGGCCGAGACGCTTGGCGAGCTCGCCCGGGCCGAGCCGGTACGGGCTGCCGGCGAACACCAGCGCCTTGAGCACCTCCCACTCGGCGTTGGTGATGCCGAGGGTGGCCAGCTGGCGGCTGTAGGCCACGTTCATCCGGCGGGAGAGTCGGGAGAGGGTGGAGACGATGGTCTCCACCTGGGGATCCACGGTGGGGAACTCCCGCTGGTAGAGGGCCACCTGTTCGGCGATGCCGAGTTCGGTGGCGGAGTCGGGCTCCGCTCTGCGTGCGCTCATACGGTCATTGTTCCACGCATGGTGCAGCTGTTAAGCCTTTGACTCGTTAAGGTTTCTATGCGTAGACTTTAGGTCTGAAATCTTACGGGGTAAAGCGAGGGCCGCAGGGGCCTGCTTTCGGAGTCTTCGAGGGGTGCCAAGTGAAGGAGTGGGGCGGCCGACTGCGTCGCGTCCAGATCGGCAACGCGCTCAGCGCGTTCGGCAGCGGCTTCACGCTGCCGTACATGTTCGTGTACGTGAGCGAGGTGCGCGGCCTCGGCTCCGCGGCGGCCGGCGCGGTGTTCACCGTGTTCGCGCTCGCCGCGCTGGCCGTGCTGCCGTTCACCGGCCGCGGCATCGACCGGTACGGCCCGCGCCCGGTGCTGCTGGCCGGCACCGCGATGGCCGCCGTCGGCGCGTTCGCCTTCGGTCAGGCCGCGAGCACGCCCACGCTGCTGATCTCCTCCTTCCTGTTCGGCGCCGGCGTCACCACCTGCCAGCCCGCACTCGCCACGATGATCGTCCGCTGCACCCGCAAGGCCGAGCGCTCCCGCGCCTTCGCGCTCCAGTTCACTCTGGTCAACCTCGGCATGGGCATCGGCGCGCTGGTCGGCGGCCAGGTCGTCGACACCGCCGACCCGGCCAGCCTGACCAGGCTCTTCACCATCGAGGCGCTGACGTTCCTCGGCCTGGCCGCCGTCACCGGCACCGCGAGGATGCCCGCGGCGGAGGTCGAGCCGGCCGGCCCGGCCGCGGCCGGGAGGAGCAGCGGGCTGCGGACGCTGGTCGCCGACAAGGCGATGCTGCGGCTGTGCCTGCTCGCGGGGCTGATCTTCTTCACCTGCTACGGCCAGTTCGAGTCCGGCGTCGCCGCGTTCGCCACCGACACCGTCGGCACCGCGCCCTCCACCCTGGGCCTGGCGATCGGCGCGAACGCGCTGACCATCGTGCTGCTGCAGATGTTCGTCGTCCGGATCACCGAGCGTCGCCGTCGCACCACCGCGATGGCCGCCGCCGGTGTGGTCTGGCTCGCCGCCTGGGGCATGGCCCTGGTCGCCGGCCTGATCCGCGAGGACGCGATGGCCGCGACGATCGCCATCGTCGCGATCTATGCCCTGTTCGGTGTCGGCGAGTCCCTGCTCGCCCCCACCATGGGCCCGATCGTCGCGGACCTCGCCCCGGCCCGACTGCTCGGCACCTACAACTCCGGCTACGCCCTGGTGAAGCAGACCGCCGTCGCGGTCGGCCCCGCCGTCGGCGTCCTGCTGGTCGGCTCCGGCACCTGGCCGCTCTACCTCGCCTCGATGGCGCTCTGCACCCTGCTGATCGTCGCCCTGGCAGTCCGCCTCCGCGGCTACCTGACGCCCGCACAGGACAACGTCCGGGTGCTGAACGTCCCGCAGCACGAGCTGCGCGAGCTGGAGGCCGTGGCCTGACGCGAAACCGGCCTGACGCGAAACCGGCCGCCCACCCGGGAGTCCTTCCCGGGCGGGCGGCCTTTTCGGGTCCGCGGGCGGGTCAGCGGCGGGTGGGCATCAGGAGGGAGAAGGTGTCCTCGCGGGCCGGGAAGCGGATGGCCAGCGGGGCGATCGGGCCGGTCAGTTCGAGGACCAGCTGGTCGGCGCCGCCCACGGCCTCCAGCAGGAAGTCCCGGTTGACGTGGACCAGCAGCTCGGCCGGGTCGGTGCCCGGGAGGGCGTCGGCGGCGGTGGCGGTGAGGGGAGCGACGGGGAAGTCGACGCCGTCCTGGGAGCGGGTCACCACGGACGGCTCGGTGGCGGCGAGCATGCTGCGCAGTTGGTCGGCCGTCAGCGTGAGGCGGTGGGTCGGCTCCAGGCGGACCAGGCGGCGGTAGTCCGGGAAGTCGTGCTCGACCCGCTCGCCGGAGAGCTCGCGGCCGGCTGCGCGGACGGTGAACTGCTCGCCGTCCAGGACGAGTTCCGCCTCCTCCGCATCCGCGAGCAGGGCCCGGGCGGCGTCCGTGAGGGCGGTCGGGAGCAGCGCGGAGACGGCCGGGCCGTCCAGCACGGCCGGGCAGTCGGCGACCGCCAGCCGGTAGCGGTCGGTGGCGACCAGGTGCAGCACGCCGTCCTCCGCGTCCAGGAAGATCCCCGCCACGGCGGGCACCGAGGCGTCGGACGGGGCGGCGAAGCGCACCGCGTCCAGCGCGGCGGCAAGGCGGTCGGCGGGAACGGTCAGTCGGGTCTGCGGCACGGGGAACTCCCTCGAATCGAGCGCGGCACGGACGGCGGAGAGCTCACGGCGGGCATCGGACAGGCCGTCCGCCAGCCGCCGCACATGCGCGTCCAGCTCGGCCCGGGCCTCGGCCGGCGTACCGGTCAGCACCCTGGTGATCCCGGCCAGCGGCATGCCCACGCGACGCAACCTCGCCAGCAGGCGGGCGTCCGGCAGCTGCTCGTCCGCGTACCACCGGTACCCCGACCGCGGGTCCACCACGGCGGGGGCGAAGACGCCGGCGCCGTCGTAGAACCGCAAGGCGCTGACGCTCAGTCCGCTGGCGCGGGCCGTCTCGCCGATGCTGCGCAATCTGCTCTCCACGCGGTAGACCCTGATGCCTCGACCTGGTCGAGGGTCAAACGTAAGGGGTGAGGGGAACCGCGTGACGAGCGCACGGCCCGTCCGGAAGGTCGCGATCACGTGCACGCCGTCGTCGGGCGTCGCGACCTTGCGGTCGGGTGAGTTCCCCTCCGTGCAGTTCCGCCCCCTCGGCTTTGCCCGGGGGTACCCCCGGCGCCCCCGCTTATGCATCCCTGCGCTTCTTGGCCGTTAGGATGCGGACATTGCGGACATGTCGTCAACTTGCGGACGGGAAGGGTATGGCGCTGGCGGTCGAGTCGCGGCAGGCGGTCGTGGGGGTCGCGGTGAGGCGGGACCGGTTCCGGTGGTGGGGGCCGCTCGGGGTGGCGGTGTTCGCGGGGGTGTTGCGGCTGTGGGACCTGCCGTACCCGAATGCGTTCGTGTTCGACGAGACGTACTACCCGAAGGACGCGTGGTCGCTGCTGCAGCAGGGCTACGAGGGGGTCTGGCCGGACAACGCGAACCAGTTGATCCTCGGTGTGCCGCAGGTGATCCCGCTCAGCGGGGCACCGGCCTTCGTCGCGCATCCGCCGCTCGGCAAGTGGGTGATCGCGGTGGGGGAGCACTTCTGGGGCCTGCACCCGTTCGGCTGGCGGATCACGGTGGCCGTGCTGGGCTCGGTGAGCGTGCTGATGCTGGCCAGGATCGGGCGCCGGCTGTTCCGGTCGACGCTGCTGGGGTGTGTCGCGGCGCTGCTGATGGCCGTGGACGGGCTGCAGTTCGTGATGAGCCGGGTCGGTCTGCTGGACGGCATCTCGGCGTTCTTCGTGCTGGCCGCGTTCGGCTGTCTGCTGATCGACCGGGACCGCACCCGTGACCTGCTGCGCGCAGCGCTCGCGGAGGGGGGCCGGGCCGGCGACGAGGTCCGGCTCGGGGTGCGTCCGTGGCGGGTGGCCGCCGGGGTGCTGCTGGGTGCGGCGTGCGCGGTCAAGTGGAACGGCCTGCAGATCCTGGCGGTGTTCACGGTCCTCGTCCTGCTGTGGGACCAGGCGGGGCGGCGGGCGGCGGGTGCGCGGCGGGCGTGGCGGTCGATGCTGCGGCGCGATCTGTGGCCGGCCGCGCTGTCGATGGTGGGCAGTGCGCTGGTGGTGTACGTGGTGGCGTGGAGCGGCTGGCTGGCGACCACGGGCGGTTACGGCCGGCAGTGGGCGGACGGCCGGGCGGGGCTGTCCCCGGCCCGGACGCCGCTGGTCGACATTCCGCTGCCGCAGGTGTCGATGAGCTGGGTGCCGGCGCCGCTGCGCAGCCTGTGGCACTACCACGCGCAGATGTACGACTTCAATACCGGCCTGTCGTCCCCGCACAGCTACCAGTCGAACCCGTGGAGCTGGCTGGTGCAGGGCCGCCCGGTGTCCATGTACTGGGAGCAGGTGCCGGACGGGCAGCGCGGCTGCACGTCCGCCGAGGGCTGTGCGAGCCAGATCCTGGCGCTGGGCACCCCGTTCCTGTGGTGGACGGCGTGCTTCGCGCTGGCGTACGTGCTGTACCGGTGGTTCTTCCGGCGGGACTGGCGGTCCGGCGCGATCCTGGCCGGGGTCGCCGGGGTCTACCTGCCGTGGTTCCAGTACCAGCAGCGGACGATCTTCTCGTTCTACATGGTGCTGCTGGTGCCGTTCCTGTGTCTGGCGGTGACGCAGATGCTGGGGGCGATGCTCGGGCCGGAGGGCTGCCCGCCGAGCCGCCGCCGGTGGGGCGCGGCCGGGGCCGGGCTGATCGTGCTGGCGATCGTGGGCTGTTTCGCGTATTTCCACCCGCTGTACACGGCGGAGGTGATCCCGATGTCCGAGTGGCGCGCCCGGATGTGGTTCACCAGCTGGATCTGACGGAACCCACAGAACGTGAGAACGCTTTCCGCAGGCGCGGGTTCGCAGTTGCTGCCGGTCACCTGGCCGCTCGGCGTGGCGTGCGCGGTGCTGCTCCTGCCGGACGGCCGCCGCGACCTCGTTGGTGCCCGCGCTCGACCAGACCCGCACCGTCGGCCTGGTCACCCTGCCCGGCGCGTTCGTCGGCATGCTGCTCGGCGGCGCGACGCCCGTCCAGGCCGGGGCGGTGCAGATGTTCGTGCTGGTCGGGCTGCTGGCGGTGGAGGCGGTGGCGGTCACCGCGGTACTGGAACCGGTCGGCTGCGGGCTGGTCGGCGGCCCGGGCGGCAGCCGGTAAACTCGCCGGGTTGTTGAAGGGGAGTAGCCCTCCACCGGACCGTCGACATACCGGCCCGTCCCTCGCGGACGTGCCCGGCGCCCGGGGCACCTCACGGGGTGTCGGCGAGACCTTCGGCCGCAGTGCTGTGACCATGAACCAGTGCTGCCGGGCCGAGGCGTCCCCTTCTGCGGGTGCCCGGGGCGCGGCGGCCCGAGACCGAGAGACCCCCGTATCCGATGAACAGCCTGACCATCGCCGCGCTCACGTTCGGCATCATCTTCCTCTCCGAACTGCCGGACAAGACCGCGCTGGCCAGCCTGGTCCTCGGCACCAAGTACCGGGCGAGCTACGTCTTCGCGGGCATCGCCGCCGCGTTCGCTGTGCAGGTCGCGCTCGCCCTGGTCGCGGGCAGTCTGCTGGCGCTGCTCCCGCAGCGCTGGGTGGAGGGCGTCTCCGGTGTCCTGTTCCTGGTCGGCGCGGGCATGCTGCTGTGGCACAAGGAGGACGAGGACGAGGAGGGCGAGGCCAAGGAGCCCGCGAACAGCTCGTTCTGGAAGGTGGCTGGCACCAGCTTCGTGATCGTCGCGGTCGCCGAGTTCGGCGACCTCACCCAGATCATGACCGCCAACCTGGCCGCCAAGTACGCCGACCCGCTGGCCGTCGGGCTGGGCTCCTGGCTGGCGCTGTGCGCGGTCGGCGGCATCGCCATCGTCGGCGGGCAGAAGCTGCTCCAGCACGTGCCGATGAAGGTCATCGTCCGGGTCGCCGCGCTGGCGATGATCGCGCTGGCCGGCTTCAGCCTGTTCAAGGCGATCACCGGCTGACACTGCGTCAAGCATGGCGCGGGGGTCAGCAGTTGGGGTTCTGTGCCGTCGACTCCAGCAGGGCTCGGGTCTGCGGGTCGTAGACACCCCGCTCGATGCCCTTCAGCGTGCTGCGGTTCTGCTGCTGGAAACTGGCCAGCGCGGTCTCCGTCCAGAAGCCGAAGCCGACCTGGTTGCTGCTGGTCCGGTCCCTGTCGAGGTCGCCGATCCGGTTGCAGCCGACCGTCATCAGCAGCCGCTGGAGCTGCACCACGTCCGGCCCGGTGTCGTTCCGCCGGAGTGTCCGGATCGGGGCGGACGAGGACGGCTGGGCGGTCGGGGAGGCGGACGGGCTGTTCGTGGCCGGGGCGGTGGTGACGGGCGCGGCCACCGGCTGAGTGCTGATGACGGTCTGGGACGGCCGGGCGGAGGTGCGGGTCGGCGACGGGCTGTTCGCGCTCGCCGACGCGTCCGGGGACGCCTCGACGCTGGGCAGTGCGCTCGGCGTGCCCTCGGCGGACGAGGCCACCGCCGGGCCGCTCGGCACGGGCAGCGCGTTGTCGACGGTGCTCGGCGAGGAGGACAGCAGCATCGCCAGGCTCGCGCCCAGTGCCGTCACGCCCACCGCGCCGCCCGCGATCACCAGCCGCTTGCGGTCGGCGCTGCGCCGCCGCTGCGAACGGCGCTCCGCCCGGCTGACCGGCGCGGCCGACTCCTCGTCGTGGAAGCTGAACATGCCCAGGTCGGCAGGCGGACGTGCCGAACCCGGGTCCGGGGGGATCGGCATGGCGGCCGGGTCGGGTCCGGCGGGCACCGGCGGGAGCAGCGCGGTGACGGGTTCGGGGCCGGCGGGTATCGGCGGGAGCAGCGCGGTCGGCGGTTCGGGCTGCGGCTGCGGCGGCGGCACCACCCGGCCCAGCGGGAACGGGACGCCCTGCTCGGTCTGCACGAACCGTCCGGGCGCGGCCGTTCCCTGCGGCGGGACGGACGGCAGCAGCTGCGTCGCGGCGGCGTCCGGCTCGGGGAGGGGCGTCTGCGACGGCGCGAACGGGCCGGCGGCCTGCGGGACGTGCGGCGGCAGGCCGGGCGCCGACGGCGGGACGGCCCCGGGAGCGGACTCCTGCGGCGGCACGAACGGCGCCCGGTCCGAGGGCGACTGCGCGGTGATCGGCTGCACCGAGGGCCGGCCGACCCGGGTCGCGAACGGGTCGGCAGCCGGGTTGCCGGGCTCCACCACGGGGGTGCCGGCGACGTACGGGCGCACCAGGTGCGGGCCGTCCAGCGGCGGGAGGACCGCGGTCTGCTCGGCCGGGGAGAAGGCGTGGCACGCGCAGCTGCCGGCCGGCCCTACGGTGCCGCAGCGGGGGCAGCGGTCTGCCGGCATCGGCCGGTCCTCCTCGGGTCGGAATCGAACGGGGTGATTATGCAGGACCATCCCACGGGGCAACAGGGACGCCCGGCGTCGGGGTGCATCCTGGCCGGTGCGAGCGGCCGTCCGGAAGCCGGGTCCGTCAGCCGACTGCGGCGCCCGCCAGCTCGCGGAACTGCTGCGGGCTGACCCCGCGGACCCGCTTGAACGCGGCGCTGAGCGCGAAGCCGCTGCCGTAGCCGACCCGGCGGGCGACCGCTGTGAGGGTGGCGTCCGGTTCGGCCAGCAGGTCGGCGGCCTGGGCGAGCCGCCAGTTGGTCAGGTACGCCATCGGGGGTTCGCCCACCAGGTCGGTGAAGCGCCGGGCGAGCGCGGCCCGCGAGACGCCCGTCTCGGCGGCCAGCTCGTGCACCGTCCAGGCGCGCGCCGGGTCGGTGTGCAGCAGGCCCAGCGCGCGGCCCACCACCGCGTCGGCGTGCGCCCGGTACCAGGCGGGGGCGTGTCCGGCGTCGCGGGCGAACCAGCTGCGCAGCGCGGAGATCAGCAGCAGGTCGAGCAGCCGGTCCAGCACCACCTCCTGGCCCGGCTCGTCCCGTCCGATCTCCGCCTCCAGCAGGGACACCAGCGGCGAACTCCACTCCTCGGCGGCCAGCCGCAGCACCGGCGGCAGCGCCCGCAGCAGCCGTCCGCTGACCTCGCCGTGCAGCTGGTAGGTGCCGCTGAGCAGCACCGTCGCGGCGTCCCCGGCGGTGCCCCAGGTCCGCACGCCCTGGTCGAGCTCCTCGCACATTCGCTCACCGTCGACGGTGGTCGACACCTGCCCCGGGTGGATCACCACCTGCGGCGCGGTCTCCGGCCGGTCGGCGACGGTGTACGGCTCCGGCCCGCGGACGATCGCCAGGTCGCCGACCCGCAGCGGCACCGGCGGCGCGCCGTCCGGGACGATCCAGCCGTCGCCGCGCACCGTGGTCAGCACCGTCAGCGGCGCCCGGTCCTCGATCCGGATCGCCCACGGCGGGTCGAACACCGACCGCAGCAGGAACGCCCCTTGGGCCCGGGGGCCGGTCAGCAGTGCGGCGAGCGCGTCCATGGCGGCCAGCGTAGACGTCCGGCGCCCGGCCGGGTGGACTCTCGCGCATGCCAACGAGCTTCTGGGCCATGGATCTTGAGCCTCCCCGCCGGTTGACTTGAGGGCATGACCACACGAACGGGGGCCCACGGCATGGCAGTTCTTCGCACGGTGACGCTGATCGGCGCGACCCTCACCGCAGGGCTCAGCGCGGGCCTGTTCTACTCCTACGCCTGTTCGGTGATGCCCGGCCTGGCCAAGGTCGAGGACCGCGCCTTCGTCGACACCATGCAGCGCATCAACGTGGCCATCCTGAACGGCTGGTTCATGCTCAGCTTCGTCGGCGCGCTGGTGCTCATCGTCGCCGCGGGCATCCTGCAGTGGCGCGGCGGAAACCGAACCGTCCTGCTGTGGATCGGCGCCGCCGCCGTCCTCTACCTCGCCATGTTCGTCATCACCAGCGCCGTCAACGTCCCCCTCAACGACAGACTGGCTGCCGCCGGCGCCCCCGACAAACTCACCGACCCGGCCGCCGTCCGCGCCGCCTTCGAGGACGTCTGGGTCCGCTGGAACGTCGTCCGCGCCCTCGCCGCCACCGCCGCCTTCGCCTGCCTGACCTGGGCGCTGGCCCTGTCGGGCCGCCACTCCTGACCTCCCGTCATGCCAACCGGACGGTGTGCGTGCCGTCCGGCGTGACGGTGAGCTCGAACTGCTCGAACCCCGGGCGGCCCCGGGCGTCCCACCACCGCCACGCGGCCTCCACCTCGTCCCACAGCCGGCGCGGGCCGGACTGCACCACCTCGAACTCCGCCCGCCCCGGCTCCCGATCGGCCGTCGCCCACAAGGTGACGGCCGTGTCGTGCAACCAGAGCGTGCAGGACCCGTCCGGGTACCGTTCCGTCAGCGGGAAGACCCCCGGCACCCGGGCGCCGATCGCGAACATCGCGTCCCAGCCGCCGAGTTCGTCCGGCGAGAGGGCGGTGGTGGACCGGACCCCGTCGGCGGGCCACGGCGCGGACAGGTAGGCGAGACTGCTCGGACGACTGGTGCGCTGGGCGCGCAGCCGCATGAACGCCGACGAGTGGACGAAGCTGCCGCGGGCGCCGCCGTCCGGCCGGGTCGTCAGCCTCACGACGGCCTCGCCGCCGTACTCCGGCCCCCAGGGAGCGACGATCACCGCGCCCGGGCGGCACTGTTCGATCCAGGCGCGGGGCACCTCGCGCACCGAGCAGGTGGCGATCACCCGGTCGAACGGCGCGGCCGGCGCGTGCCCGGCCGCGCCGTCGCCGACCACGGCGACCGGGGCGTACCCCGCTCGGGCGAGGCGGCGGCCGGCGTCGGCGGCCGTGGTTCTGTCGACCTCGACGGTGGCGACGTTCGCCGAGCCCAGACGGTGCGAGAGCAGCGCGGCGTTCCAGCCCGTCCCGGTGCCGATCTCCAGCACGCGGTGGCCGTCGGTGACGTCCAGTGCCGCGAGCATCGTGAACACCATCGTGGGCATCGAACTCGACGAACTCGGTGCGGCTCCCCGGGAGTTGCCGAGGTGCGCCCCGTCGTCCCACTGCGTGGTCAGCGGCACGTCCGCGTACACCGCCCGCCACCACGCGGCCGCGTCCTCCTGCCGGCTCACCGCGTCGCCCTGCCGCACCCCGTCCGCCATCCCCGGCCACACCGTGTCCGGCACGAACAGGTGACGGGGAACGGCGTGGTACGCCGCGAACCAGTCGGACCGCAGCGAACCGTTGGCGATGAGCGCGGAGGCCAGCCGCTCGCGACCCGCCGGTCCTGCACCGGTCGATGACCGGCGGCCAACTGCCGTCGCCAGGAGCGGGATTGCGTTTCGAACGCGCGAAGGCGGGCCGACGGCTCGGCCGCCGCCTCGGGCTGCCCGACACCGTCCGCCCAGGCCCGAAGGTCCTCGTGGGTGGCGGTCTGGCGGCCGGTCTCCAGCTTGCTGACCTTGGACTGCGTCCATCCGAGCCGGTCGCCCAGCTCGCGACCGGTGAGACCGCCCTCGGCCCGCAGCTCGCGGAGCCGCAGACCGAGGGCGTAACGGGCCTGTTGGAAATCGGTGGTCACTCGCCGGACGGCACCCCAGCCCGGAACTCGCGGTGCGGCACGGCGAAGTGCCAGGCGGCGTCCCGCTCCTGGCAGGCGCGGTTGACCAGGACCGGGTCGGTGATCACCTCGATGTCGGTCAGCACGTCGTCGGCGTCGAAGTGCAGCAGCGCGATCACCCGGGAGTCGAACACCCAGGCGTCCTCCAGGGGAAGGCCCAGCCGGTCGGCGTCCTTTCGCCACAGGTAGCGGACGTCCTCGCCCACCGTGCCGATCTGTTCGGCGTTGTCGAGCAGGTAGCGCTGGCCGAGGGTCGGCGGGTTGTCCATGATCCGCACCCGTTCGAACCGCTTGCCCTGCGCGGACTGCGCACGGCGGTTGCGCGCCCAGTCGTCGTCCATGTCCCACCCGGGATCCTCCCCGGCTACGAACCGGCGGTAGGTCTCGGTCTGCTCGTCCGAGCGGTACTGGCGGCGGGTCTCCAACCGGAAGGCCGTGTGCTGGAAGGTGTGGAACATCGACTCGAACTCGTCGTAGCTGATCATCACCGGCCCGCGCTCGGCGGCGCGCGGGGCGAAGTCCGCGAGCAGGACGCGGGGTACGGTCACGAACCCCGCGCCGGGCTTGATGTCGCGGAACTGGGCCACCTCCGCCGGGTCCGTGACGAGGTCGCCCTGCACGACCACCTGCCCGGTCTCCTCGTCCTCGTACAGTGTCGGGCAGCCGTCGCTTCCGGAGTTGCTTCCGATGTAGCGCAGTCGACGGGTCATCTGTCTGCTCCTCCCGTGGATGGTCGGCCTCAGAATGCCCGGGCGTCCGGCGGGGCAGGGCGCTGATTCGCGAATATTCGTCCGGAGGGGCCGGCATGACGAGCGTCACGGGAACCCGTGGATGGGTGCCGGACAGCTCATAGGAGTGATCACAGATATGCGAACCCGGGTGCGGGCCGGGGACCCGAGTGTGTTCGGGGAGTTGTTCGACCGCTATGCCCGGGCCGTCTACAACCATGCGTTCCGGCTGACGGCGGACTGGTCGGTCGCGGAGGACGTCATGTCGGCGACGTTCATGGAGGCGTGGCGGTTGCGGGGCAGGGTGGCCGAGGAAGGCGGGTCGTTGCGGCCGTGGCTACTGGGCGTCGCGACGAACCTGGCGCGCAACCACTGCCGCAGCAACCGGCGTTACCGCGCGGCGGCCGCGGCGCTCGCCGCGAGCGGGGCGTCGGTGGTGGAGGTGCCCGACCATGCCGAGGAGGTGGTCGGGCAGGTGGACGACCGGCGGCGGCTCGCGGCGACGATGGCCGCGATGGGCGCGCTGCGGCGTGCTGAGCGGGAGGTTCTGGTGCTGTGCCTGTGGGACGGGCTGGAGTACGCCGAGGCGGCCGAGGCGCTCGGCATTCCGGTCGGGACGGTGCGTTCCCGGCTTTCGCGTGCCCGTACCAAGCTGCGCAAGCTCGCGGATTCGGAACTGGCGGCGGAAAAACGGGAACCCGCCCGCCGTCCTCGGCAGATGAATGGGGACCGCGCGACAGCGGTCCGGCCCGTACCGGAAGGACACCGATGAACGCCAGCCCCTCCCAGCCGCGCCCGGCTGACCGGCCGGAGACCGATGGTTTCCTGCCGACCGTGGAGCGGGATCTGCCGACGGGTCGCCACCAGTTCCACAAGGAGCGCCTGATGGCCCAGATCCACGAAGACCCCGCCGTTTCCACCCCCGCCGCCCGGCGGCGCAACCCGTTCCTGCGCCGCGTCGTCCTGCTGCCGGTGGCAGCGTGCGTGCTGGCCGGCGCCGTCGTGGTCGGTGCGGGCCTGAGCCGGGGCAGTGACCCGGTCCGGTCCGCCGCCCCCGGCGCCGGTCCCGTCCTGACCACCGACATCCGCCCCGCGGACGCGCAGGGAGCCGTCCAGTTGCTCGACCGGATCTCGGTGGTCGCCCAGGAGACCACCGCCCCGCAGGCGCGTGCGGGCCAGTACGTCTACATCGAGTCGAAGGTCGCCGGCACGTCCGTGTGGTCGGTCAACGGCAAGGACTCGGCCGTCGGCGAGGCCCTGGACACCCGGCGGAGCTGGAAGTCGGTGGACGGCCACAAGGGTTGGCTGATCGATCGGCGGAACAAGGACGGCATCACCCTGGACACGACGGAGGCGCCGGGGCTCAACGCGCCGTCCTACGACTACCTGGCCGCCCTGCCCACCGACCCCGACGTCCTGCTGAAGAAGATCTACACGGAGACGGCGGGCCACGGCCCCGGCCCCGATGCCGAGGCGTTCACCACCATCGGCGACCTGCTGATCGAGAGCTACCCGTCCCCGCAACTCGCCTCCGCGCTCTACCGGGCCGCCGCCAAGATCCCGGGCGTGACCAAGGTGGACGACGCCGTCGACGCCGCCGGCCGCCACGGGATCGCGGTGGCCCGGTTCGAGCAGAAGACCGGCGTGCGCACCGAGTGGATCTTCGACAAGTCCTCGCTCGCCTTCCTCGGCGAACGCACCGTCCAGGTCGAAGGCACCTCCGGCAACGGCCTGATCAAGCCCGGCACGGTCATCTTCACCAACGCGATCACCGCTCGCGCCGTCGTCGACGGCGTGCAGCAGACCTCCGCGCAGTCGGCCTGACCGCTGCCGTCTCCCGCCACCCCCGCCGTCCTGCCGTGCCTTCGGGTTCGGGGGTGTGAGGTGGGGGAGGATGGAGGCATGAGCGTTGTGAAGATCAATGTGCTGACTGTTCCTGCGGAGCAGCGGGAGGTGTTGGAGCAGCGGTTCGGGTCGCGGGCCGGGGCTGTCGAGGGTGCGGACGGGTTCGAGTGGTTCGAGTTGCTGCGGCCGGTGGAGGGGACGGACCAGTACCTGGTGTACACGCGGTGGCGGGACGAGGCGTCGTTCCAGGCGTGGATGGAGGGCCCGATGAAGGCGGCGCACCAGGGCGGGGGCGACCGGCCCAAGCCGGCGGCGACGGGGTCGACGGTGTGGTCGTTCGAGGTGGTGCAGTCGGCCGGGCCGAAGGCGTAGGGGACGTGCGGGGCCGGTCCCGGGGGAGGCCGGCCCTACGCGGGGTGGAACGGGACGGCGATGTCGGCCACGTGCTCGTCCGGGCCGGCGGTGGCCCAGTTCGGGTAGTAGACCTCGCGGTTGGAGGCGCTTCGGGCGTAGCCGCGCAGGGTGAGCCAGGTGCCGACGGCGTCGTGGGCGGCAGCCATGGCCGCGAAGCCCGCCTGGCTCTTCGTGCGGGTGAGGTAGGCCTCGCGGTGGGCGGGTTCGATGCGGACGCCGATCTGCCCGGCGGGTCCGACCGCGTCGTGGGTGGGGGCGCAGACCTCGACGGGGCCGTCGGAGTCCTCGCTGACCAGGCCGTCGAAGACGGCGAAGATCGGTCCGGACAGGCAGGCTCCGGTTTCGCGCAGGTGGGCGAGGAGCAGTTCGGTCGACGAGGCGAGGAAGTCGGGGAGGTTCGCGGCGGTGACATGGCGTCGGGTGAACAGGACTTTCTGCTCCGCCACTTCGCGTTCGGCGATCTCGTCCATGCTCGGGCTCCTTCCGGTGAGGACTTCTCGGGCGTAGCCCACCGCGTCCCGGCGGGCCGTGTGCGCGGATTCCTGCTCGCGCCAGTACGCGGCGAGCAGCGCGGCGGGCTCCGCGCCGGGGGAGTCGAGCACGGTCGCGATGAGGGCCAGCGGCATGCCGATGGCGCGCAACAGGGCGATCCGGCGGGCGCGTTCGACCTGGGCGGGGCCGTAGCGGCGGATGCCGGTCCGCGGATCGGTCCGGGCGGGCGGCAGCAGGCCGCGGTCGCCGTAGAGCCGTAGGGCCTTGAGGCTGAGCCTGGTTGCGGCCGCGAGTTCCCCGATGGTGATCAGATCCTCTTGCACGGGGATCACTGTGCCCGCTGCCCCTGGGGGAGGGGCAAGCCGCCGGTCCGGCGGAGGACGCGGGGTGGGAGTGCGGTGGGAAGTCAATGCCGGTCAGTACGCCGCAGGTTGGAGGGCAGGGCCATCCTGCGGCGGTACGTGGGGCGGGGGTGGCGGAACGGAGACTGGAGGTGATCCGAGGCACTGATTCTGCACAGAGGACTGACATGGTTCTGCGAGACGGGCGAACGACTTCCCTGCTGACGGTGGGGGCGGTGGCGGCCGTGCTGGCGGCGCTCACCCCGGCGACGGCGTTCGCGGCGGGGGATCCGTTGCAGCGGTACGCGCAGCAGGAACTCCGTTGGGAGCGCTGCGAGATGGGCGGGCTCCCGGCGTTCGAGTGCGCGAAGGTGAAGGTGCCGCTGGACTACGCGAAGCCGGCGGGCCGGACGATCGAGATCGCGATCTCGCGGGTCAGGGCGGGGAGCGCGAAGGAGCGGCACGGGGTGCTGCTGATGAACCCCGGGGGGCCGGGCAGCCAGGGGCTGACGATGCCGGTGGAGATGGAGCCGCTGCTGCCGGCGGAGGTGCGGGCGCGGTTCGACCTGGTCGGGTTCGATCCGCGCGGGGTCGGGCAGAGCTCGCCGGTCGGGTGCGACCTGACGGAGGACGAGCGCAGCCTCCAACACCCGTACCGGGAAGCCACGTTCGGCAAGGACGTGGAGCGGGCCCGGTCGGTGGCCGACAAGTGCTGGGCGAAGGCGGGGGACGTGCTGCCGCACATCACCACCCGGAACACGGCGCGGGACATGGACCTCGTCCGGGCGGTGCTGGGCGAACGGCGGATCTCCTACTTCGGGTACTCGTACGGGACGTACCTGGGCGCCGTCTACACGCAGATGTTCCCGCAGCGCTCGGACCGGATCGTGCTCGACAGCGCGCTCGATCCGAAGCTCGCCTGGCGGGGGACCTTTCGGGGCTGGTCGACGGCGGCCGAACTCGCCTTCACCCGCTGGACGGAGTGGGCCGCCGAGCGTGACGCCACCTACGGGCTGGGGGCCACCGCGGCGGAGGTGCGCCAGACGTACTGGGGGCTGGTGGAGCAGGCCGGTCGGACGCCCGTCCCGACCGACGACGGGAAGGCGCTCGACGGCGACGCCATCCGTTCGGGGTACCGCGCGTTCGTGCAGGTCGAGGCCGTCACGCCGTGGATCGTCGCGCTGAAGGCCGCGGCTGCGGGCGGGCCGGCCGCGCCGGGCGTCCCGCCGGGCGTCGTGGACGACAACCAGACGGCCGTCACCTGGGCGGTGTTCTGCGGCGACACCCGCAGCTGGCCGCGCGACCCGGAGCAGTACCGGCGGGACGCGATCCGCGACCGGGCCACGTACCCGCTGGCCGGCGACCTGGGGGCGAACATCCAGCCGTGCGCGTTCTGGAAGTCGGCGGCGGTCGAGCCGGCCACCGCGGTCAACAACGACGTCGACGCGCTGATCGTGCAGAACCAGTGGGACCCGCAGGCGACGCTCGCCATGGCCCAAGGCATGCGGCGGGCCCTGCACGGCTCCCGGATGGTCACGGTCGCCGACGGCGAGGGCCACGGCGTGGTGGTGGCCGGCCCGTCCTGCGCGGACGGCGCGTTCACGCGCTACCTGACCACGGGCCGGCTGCCCGCGAAGGACCTCACCTGCGCCAACCGGTGACCCGCGCCGATCGGTGACCCGCAGCACCTAGTGGAAGGCCGCGCGGCGCGTCGCGCGGCGGAGGGCGCGCAGCAGGGGGCCGCCGACGGTGAGGCAGAGGACGGCGGTGAGGGCGGCGCGGGGGAGGTCCCAGCCGAGGGAGGTGGTGAGGCAGTAGAGGGCGAAGCGGGTGAGGTTGGCGGGGAGGGGGTCGCCGGGGACGAAGGAGATCGAGGTGGCCAGGCCGCCGATGTAGGGCCAGCCCTGAAGGTTCATCACGGTGCCGTAGCCGACGGCGGAGACGACGCCGTAGAGGGCGAGCACCAGGAGTTCGGCGCGGCCGCGCAGGCGGGCGGCGCCCGGGAGGAGGCCGGCGCCGAGGCAGACCCAGCCCATGGCGAGCATCTGGAACGGCAGCCAGGGTCCGACGCCGCCGGTGAGCAGGCCGGAGGCGAACATGGAGAGCGCGCCGAGGACGAAGCCGAAACCCGGGCCGAGGGCGCGTCCGGAGAGCACCATCAGGAAGAACATCGGCTCCAGCCCGGCGGTGCCCGCGCCGAGCGGGCGCAGCGCGGCGCCGGCGGCGGCCAGGACGCCGAGCATGGCGACGGCCTTGGCGTCCAGGCCGGGTGCGCCGGCGGCGGTGCGGCCCTCGGAGAGCTGGGCGACCAGGACGGCGAGCAGCAGCGGCAGCAGCAGGGCGAACAGCCAGGGCGCGTCGGTGGAGTGGCCGACCAGGTCGGAGTCGCGGGCGGCGAGCAGCGGCCACCCGAACGCGGCGACGCCGACCGCGGAGACCAGGGCGAGCGCGAGCGCCGAGCGCCGTCCGAGCGGCACGGGGCGGGCGAGTCCCCCGGAGGTCATGGCAACTCCCTGAGGGCGGCGGCGACTTCGGGGACGGTGAGGTACGGCGGGAGGATCTTCGCGGTCTGCGGGGCGAAGGTGGGCGAGGCGAGGACGACTTCGGGCGTGGGTCCGTCGGCGACGATCTCGCCCTCGGCCAGGACGGCCGTGCGGTGGGCGAGTTCGGCGGCGAGTTCGACGTCGTGGGTGGCGAGCAGGACGGTGTGGCCGTCGGCGGCGAGGGCGCGCAGGATCTCGACGAGGCGGGCCTTGGCGGCGTAGTCGAGGCCGCGGGTGGGTTCGTCGAGGAGCAGGACCGGCGGGCGGGCGGCGAGCACCACGGCGAGCGCGAGGGTGAGGCGCTGGCCCTCGGAGAGGTCCCGGGGGTGGCACCGGTCGTCGATGCCGGGGAGCAGGGCGGCCAGGATGCTCCGGCAGGCGCCGGGTTCGGCGCCGGCGTCCTGGTCGGCGGCGGTGCACTCGTCCGCGACGGTCTCGGCGTACAGCAGGTCGCGCGGGTCCTGCGGGACCAGGCCGACGGAGCGGATCAGGTCCTTGGGGCGGGACTTGTGCGGCGTGCGGCCGTCCACCCGGACGGTCCCGGAGTCGGGGGCGTGCAGGCCGACCAGGCTGCCCAGCAGGGTGGACTTGCCGGCGCCGTTGCGTCCCATGAGCGCGGTGATCTGCCCGGGGAACAGGGCGAGTTCGACGCCGCGCAGGGCCGGGACGGGGCCGCGGGAGACCACCAGCCGGGAGACGGTGGCGATCGCGGGAGCGGTCGGCGGGGCAGGGGCGGGGGCCGGCGCGGGCAGCCGTTCGCGCAGCGTCGCCGCGCGCCGGCGGGCGTTCCGGACGGTGAGCGGCAGCGGGTCCCAGCCCGCCAGCCGGCCGAGGTCGACCACCGGGGGGCGGACGGGCGAGCGGGCCATCAGCACGGCGGGGTCGCCGAGCACGGGCGGCTCGCCGGGCCCGGGCAGCAGCAGGACCTGGTCGGCGTACTGGACGACGCGCTCCAGGCGGTGCTCGGACAGCAGGACGGTGGTGCCGAGGTCGTGCACCAGCCGCTGCAGGACGGCCAGCACCTCCTCGGCGGCGCCCGGGTCGAGCGCCGAGGTGGGCTCGTCCAGCACCAGCACCTTGGGGTGGACGGTCAGCACCGAGCCGATCGCGACCCGCTGGCGCTGGCCGCCGGAGAGCGCGGAGAGCGCCCGGCCGCGCAGCTCGGCGAGGCCGAGCAGGTCGAGGGTCTCCTCGACCCGGCGCCGCATCACGGCGGGCGGCAGGCCCAACGACTCCATGCCGTAGGCGAGTTCCTCCTCGACCGTGTCGGTGACGAAGTGCCCGGCCGGGTCCTGGCCCACGGTGCCGACCACGTCGGCGAGTTCACGCGGCCGGTGGGTGCGGGTGTCGCGGCCGGCGACGGTGACCCGGCCCTCCAGCACGCCGCCGGTGAAGTGCGGCACCAGGCCGGAGACGGTGCCCAGCAGGGTGGACTTGCCGGCGCCCGACGGGCCGACCAGCAGGCAGAGTTCGCCCTCCGGAACGGTCAGGTCGACGCCGCGCAGGGCGGGTTCGGAGGCGTCGGCGTACCGCACGCCGACCTGCTCGAAAGTGATCACCGGTTGCTCCGGGGCGGCTCGGGGGTGACGAAGGCGGGCAGCAGACCGATCAGCGCGGCCGCGGCGGGCAGCAGCGGAAGCCGGGGCGCGGTCGGCGGCACCACCGACGGCGTCAGGGCCTCCGGCCAGCGGCCCGCGTACCAGATCAGCGCGGCCGCGACCAGTGCGCCCGAGGCGGCCGTCAGCCACTCCGGGAGCGCCCACGGGTCGGGCCGGTAACGCGTTCGGACGGAGCGCCGGCCGCCCAGGGCGAGCCCGGCGGCGGACGCGGCGACGCCGGCCAGCAGGACGGGCAGCGCCCAGGCGTGGCTGCCCGCGGTGAGCAGGCCGTAGGTGGCGCCGCACACGCCGAGCAGCCCGGCCAGCGTCAACGCCCCGGCGGTGCGCACCAGTCGGCGCGGCACGTCGGCGGTGCGGCCGAAGCCGCGGGTGTCCATCGCCGCCGCCAGCGCCACCGAACGCTCCAACGCGCCCTCCAGCACCGGCAGTCCGACCGACAGCACCGCGCGCATCCCCCGGTCGGTGCGCCCGCGCAGCCGCCGGGCCGCGCGCAGCCGGCGGACGTCCGCGACCAGGTTCGGCGCGAAGGTCATCGCCACCACGGCCGCCACCCCCACCTCGTACAGCGCGCCCGGCAGCGAACGCAGCAGCCGCGACGGGGAGGCCAGCGCGTTCGCCGCGCCCACGCAGGCCAGCAGCACCGCGAGGCGCAGGCCCTCGTACAGCGCGAACAGGATGCCCTCCAGGCTCACCGAACCGCCCAGTCGGACGCCCTGCGCCCAGGAGGGGAGCGGGAGTTGGGGCAGGGTGAACAGGACGTGGGTGCCGCCGACCGGGGAGCCCAGCACGACCGCGAACACCACCCGGGCGGCCAGCACCAGCAGGCCCAGGCGCAGGAACGCCGCGTACGAGCGGGCCCACGGGGCGTCGCCGCGCCGGGCAGCCACCACGAAGCCCGCCACTGCCAGGATCAGCAGCAGGAGCACCGGATTGGTGGTCCGGCTGGCCGCCGCCGCGAGGCCCAGCGACCACAGCCACCAGGCGCCCGGGTGCAGCTGCCGGGGCAGCGAACGGCTGTGCACCGCACCCGAGTTCGAGACCTCGGGGGCGGTGCGGCGCAGACGGTCGACGGACATGGTCAGCGGGTGCGGCGGCGACGGGCCTGCCAGAGGGCGCCGGCGCCCAGCAGGACCACCACGCCGACTCCGGCGATCACGCCGACGGCCGGTCCGCCGTCGCCCTTGTCGGCCGGACCGCCGGACCCGGTGGCGGAGTCGGAGCCCGCCGCGACCTGCTCTCCGCAGCCCGCGCGCGGGTAGCCGGCTATCGCGCACAGCAGCCCGCCGGAGTCGTAGCGCAGCGGCGCGGCCACCGCGGCCAGCACCTCTGCCGAGTTCGCGGCGGTCGGCACCGAGGCGCACACCGAGCGGGCCTCGGCGGGCTTCTCACCGTTCGGCGCGTCCTTCCCGGTGCCGAAGTCGAGCACCACGGCGACCCGCTTGTGGCCGCCGTCGGGCGCGGTGTTCGCGCAGATCGCGGCGAAGTCGGCGGGCAGCGACGGCCGCGGCGCGTCCTGGCCGCCGTCCGGGCTGAGCACGAACCGCCAGCCGTCCACCGCCCCGTCCGCCGGCACGTTTCCGGTCGGGCCGACCTGCTGGAACGCCCAGCCGTCGGCGCCGCCCTTCCAGAACGACCAGTACCGGTAGTCCGCGGCGTGCGCGGACCCGGCGGCCGGGCCGAGCAGCGCCGCCAGCACGCCCAGCAGGGCGACGACCGCCGCCGCGGGCAGGGGAGTTCGGCGGATCCGCCCGGTCACCGGTCCTGCTCCGGCTTCTCGTCCGACGAGGCGCCGCCGGTCGAGGCACCCCCGGTCGGGGCGTCGCCGGACGTGGCGCTCGCGGCGGCGGCGTTGTTGCGGCGGCGGTTGAGGCTGAGCAGGATGCCGGCGCCGATGCCGACGAGCAGGCCGACGGCGATCAGCCAGCCGGCCGAGAAGCCGCTGTTCTCGTCGGGTTCGGTGATCGCCGAGCCGGGCGCCCGGGTGGCCTGCGGGTCGCCCCCGACGGGGCCGACCTTCGGCTTGGGGCCGGAGTCGGCCAGCAGCTGCACCAGGTTGGCGCCGCCGAAGTTGTACGGGTCGAGCTTGGCGGCGCGGGCCGTCAGCACCAGGGTGGCGGTGGCCGACGGGTCGGTGCCGCTCTTGCCCTGCGCGGCCCAGGCGTAGCCGTTGCCGGCCAGCCAGTCGGCGGCGCTGGCGGCCTCGGCGGGGTGGCCGGTGGCGACCAGGCCGAGCACCGCCCAGGCGGTGGAGTTGAAGTCGGCGGTCGCGGCCGCGCCCGGGGTGTCCAGCATCAGGCGGTGCCCGCCGGCGGCGAGCCGGCCGGCCAGCCAGGCGGCGTCCGCCTCGGCGGAGTCGGCGTGCGCGACGGGGCCGTCGCCCGGGGTGTCCGGGCAGGTCAGGGCCTTCGGCGCGGTGTCCTTGCGGTCGGAGGTGGTGACCGGCAGGTGCCCGCCCGCGGAGGCCAGCAGGGCCTGCGCGGCGGCGAGCGTGTTGGGCGCGGCCGGGGCACCCGACACCGGCTGGTAGACGAACGCGCCGCGCTGCTCGGCGGGGGACCAGCAGCCCAGCTGGAAGGAGGCCAGCCCGGCGTAGGCGGACTGCCCGCCCGGGACGGACGTCGCGGCCGGGTCGAGACCGGCGGCCAGCAGCGCGTTCACCGCCAGCGCGGTGGAGTTGGCGTCGCCGGGGGCGCCCGGGTTGTACGCCCAGGTGCCGTCCACGGTCTGCTTGGCGCGCAGCCAGTCGGTGCCGCGGGTGACCTGCTGCTGGTGGTTGCCGAGCACGGTGAGCGCCTGCACGGCCATCGAGGTGGCGTTGGAGTCCTCGGCGGCGGGGGTGCAGGCCACGCCCTCGACCCGGTACGACGGCCAGCCGCCGTCCTCGCACTGCTGGTCGAGCAGCCACTGCACGGCCGCGTCGGCGGGTTCGACCCGCTCCTGGTGCAGGGCGATCAGCGCCAGCGACTGCCGCCACACGCCGTCGTACTGCGGGTCGCCCTTGCCGTACAGCCCGGCGGGCACCCCGGGCGTCGCCGGCGGGGCGGAGGCCGAGCCCGAGGCCGAACCGGACGGGGAGCCGGAGACGGACGCGTCGGGGGAGGGGTCGGCGAGGGCGGGCGCGGCGGCGGCGCCGGCGAGCAGGGCGCCGGCCAGTGCGGCGGCGCCCAGGCGGGCAGCGGTCAGCATGGGGAGAAAGCCTTTCGGGAGCGGTCGCAGCGGACCCGAAGGCACGGGCCGCCCGTAGACCCACGACGGAGGAGGGCCGCTCGTCTCCGGCCGGGCAGTCCGACTGCGCCGCGCCGGTCGAACGGCGCGGCTCACGGTTGCGGGTCAGTGCCGGAATCGCACCGGCTTCCCCCGGCCTCGGAGGCGGATGAAGTTGTCGGCGGTCCGGTGGGGGCCGTTCCGCGCCCCCACGACTCTAGCCGCCGACCCGCGCGGCGCCCCTGGGAGGTGGTGGAACCGGTTGCAGTTCGTCCTCGGCAGTGGCGGGCTTGGCGGGCGTGGCGAGGGTGAGCAGCCGGGCGGCGGTGTGCAGGTCGGCCCGGACCTCGGCCAGCGAGGACCGCCCCGACAGCCAGGCCAGCAGGGTGGCGTGCCAGGTGTGGGCGACCACCCGCAGCGCGGCCTGCTGGCCGGCCGTCGGCGGGTCGGGGAGCCGGGCGGCCGCCAGCACGATCGCCGAGGTGACCTGGGCGACCTCGTCCACCTCGCTGCCCACCGAGCGGTCCGCGAAGGACAGCGCCCGCACCATCGCCTCCGCCAGCCGGGGCTCGCGCTGCAGCGCGTGGAAGGCGTGGGTGAGCGCCTCGGCGACCCGGGCCGCCGGGTCCGCCCCGGTCGGCGGACGCCGCCTGACCTGCTCGTGCAGCCGTTCCAGCTGCTCGCGCATCACCGCCACCAGCAGGTGCACCTTGGACGGGAAGTAGCGGTACAGCGTCCCGAGGGCGACCTGCGCGCTCTCCGCCACCTCCCGCATCTGCACCGCCTCGAAGCCGCCCCGGGCGGCCAGCGCGGTGGCCGCCCGCAGGATGCCCCGGCGGCGCTCGGCCTGGCGCGGTGTCAGCGGCCCGGCGGCGGTGTCGTTCGCGGTCACGTTCACTCCCGGGGCGGAGGATCGAAAGGGCGGGTGGCCGGGACCGTGGTAACCGGCGGTAACAGCGGAGGGGCGGGCGGCTGAACAGCGTGGCGTGAATCACCTGCCACGGCTCCTGACGGCAAGCTACGGCCCGGTAATCTTCGAGGTCTCTCGTTGTCCGCTTTCCCCGACGGCGAGCCTGCACCACTGTGAAACGTGATCTACTTTACCGGTCGGCGGCCCCGCTCGTCGCCGGTCCCGGTGAGTAGGAAAGAGGGGCCCCGGATGACCGCGTTGCCGCCGCCGTCGCTGCGGATCGCCCTGCTGTCGTACCGCGGCGACCCGTTCTGCGGCGGCCAGGGCGTGTACGTGCGCCACCTGTCCCGGGAGCTCGCCCGGCTCGGCCACCACGTCGACGTGATCGGCGCGCAGCCGTACCCCGTGCTCGACGAGGTCGAGGGCCCCGGCTCGGTGCGCCTGGTGGAACTGCCCAGCCTCGACCTGTACCGCGCCGACGACCCGTTCCGCACCCCCGCCGCCGGCGAGTTCCGTGGCCCGGTGGACCTGCTGGAGTTCGCGGTGATGCGCACCGGCGGCTTCCCCGAGCCGCTGACCTTCTCGCTGCGCGCCCGCCAGTACCTGGCCCGGCACAAGGGCCGCTACGACGTGGTGCACGACAACCAGACCCTCGGCTACGGCCTGCTCGGCCTGGCCCGGCACGGCTTCCCGCTGGTCACCACGGTCCATCACCCGGTCACCGTGGACCGGCAGTTGGAGATCGACGCGGCCGCCGGCCGGCTGGAGCGGCTCGGCAAGCGCCGCTGGTACGCCTTCACCCGGATGCAGCAGCGGGTCGCCCGCCGGCTGGAACACGTCATCACCGTCTCGGAGAGCTCCCGCGGCGAGATCGCCGACCACCTCGGCGCCGCCCCGCACGCCATCTCGGTCGTCCCGATCGGCGCCGACACCCGCCTGTGGTCGCCGTCCGACGCCGTCGCCCGGGTTCCCGGCCGGATCGTCGCCACCTCCAGCGCCGACGTCCCGCTCAAGGGCCTGGTGCACCTGGTCGAGGCGCTCGCCAAGGTCCGCACCGAACGCGACGCCCACCTGGTGGTGGTCGGCAAGCCGCAGAAGGGCGACGGCCCGGTCGCCGACGCGGTGCGCCGGTTCGGCCTGGAGGAGCACATCGAGTTCCGCACCGGCCTGACCGACGCCGAACTCGTCGACCTGTACCGCTCCGCCGAGGCCGCCTGCGTCCCCTCGCTGTACGAGGGCTTCTCGCTGCCCGCCGCCGAGGCGATGGCCACCGCCACCCCGCTGGTCGCCACCACCGGCGGCGCCATCCCCGAGGTCGCCGGACCCGACGGCGAGACCTGCCTGGCCGTCCCGCCCGGCGACGCCGGGGCGCTCGCCGCCGCACTCGGCCGACTGCTCGACGACCCCGCGCTGCGCGCCCGGCTCGGCGAGGCCGGACGGGCCCGGGTGCTGGAACGATTCACCTGGGCCCGCGCCGCCGAACTCACCGCCGACCGCTACCGGGCCGCCATCGCCACCGGAACGGGCGCCGCCGCCCGCTCCGGGCCCGGCTGGCGCTACGTCGGCTGACCGGACCCGTTCGGCCGACAGACCGTCAACACCCGTACCACCCTTCGTGAATGGGAGCCCCGCAGTGCTGACCGTCGACTTCTCCCGCTTCCCGCTCGCCCCAGGCGACCGGGTGCTCGACCTGGGCTGCGGCGGCGGCCGGCACGCGTTCGAGTGCTACCGGCGCGGCGCCAACGTGGTCGCCCTGGACCAGAACGGCGAGGAGATCGCCGAGGTCCGCAAGTGGTTCGCCGCCATGGAACAGGCCGGCGAGGCGCCCGCCGGGGCCAGCGCCACCGCCATGGAGGGCGACGCGCTGAACCTGCCGTTCGACGACGACACCTTCGACCGGATCATCATCTCCGAGGTGATGGAGCACATCCCCGACGACAAGGGCGTGCTCGCCGAGATGGTCCGCGTCCTCAAGCCCGGCGGCCTGCTCGCCGTCACCGTGCCCCGCTACCTGCCGGAGAAGATCTGCTGGGCGCTGTCCGACGAGTACCACGAGGTCGAGGGCGGGCACATCCGCATCTACAAGGGCGACGAACTGGTCGAGAAGGTCCGCGAGGCCGGCCTGGAGCCCTACGGCAACCACCACGCGCACGCCCTGCACTCCCCGTACTGGTGGATCAAGTGCGCGATGGGCGTCAACAACGACAAGGCCCTGCCGGTGCGCGCCTACCACCAGCTGCTGGTCTGGGACATCGTCGGCACCCCCGTCATCTCCACCCTCACCAAGGCCGCCGAGAAGGCCCTCAACCCGGTCCTCGGCAAGTCCTTCGTCGTCTACGCCAGCAAGCCGCACCAGCCCCGGACCGGCGCGTGAGTGCCGCCGTCCCCGCGGCCCTGCTGCTGGACGGCGTCCTCGACGCCGCCCAGGCCGCCGACACGGTGCGCTCGATCCTCGCCCACCAGCAGAGCGACGGCGCGATCCCCTGGTTCCACGGCGGCCACCTCGACCCCTGGGACCACACCGAGGCCGCGATGGCCCTCGACACCGCCGGCGAACACGCCGCCGCCGAAGCCGCCTACCAGTGGCTCGCCGACCGGCAGAACCCCGACGGGTCCTGGTACGCCGCCTACGCCTACGGGCAGGACGGCATCGCCGACGGCACCGCCACCGACCGGGCCCGCGAGACCAACTTCTGCGCCTACCTCGCCGTCGGCGCCTGGCACCACCACCTGTCCACCGGCGACGACCGCTTCCTGGAACGGATCTGGCCCACCGTCAGCCGCGCCCTCGACCACACCGTCCGGCTCAGCCTCCCCGGCGGGGCGATCGCCTGGCGGCAGGACGAGGACGGCGCCGCCGCGACCGACGCGCTGCTCACCGGCTCCTGCTCGATCCTGCACGCCCTGCGCTGCGGACTCGCCATCGCCGACCACCTCGACCGGCCCCAGCCCGACTGGGAGCTCGCCGCCGGCCGCCTCCGCCACGCCATCGCCCACCACCCCGAGCGGTTCCTCGACAAGGACCGCTACTCGATGGACTGGTACTACCCCGTCCTCGGCACCGCGCTGCGCGGCGAGGAGGCGACGGCCCGGCTGGCCGCCGACTGGGACCGGTTCGTCGTTCCCGGCCTCGGCGTCCGCTGCGTCAGCGACCGGCCCTGGGTCACCGGCGGCGAGAGCGCCGAGCTCGCCCTCGCGCTGTGGGCCGCCGGACAGTCCGACCGAGCCGTCGAGATCCTCCGCTGGATCCAGCACCTGCGCCACCAGGACGGCTCCTACTGGACCGGCTACGTCTTCGAGGACGACGCGATCTGGCCCGAGGAGCGCACCACCTGGACGGCCGGCGCGCTGCTGCTCGCCGTCGCGGCCCTCGGCGGCGACCACGCGACGGTCAGCGTCTTCGGAGGGGAGCACCTGCCGGCCGGGCTGGTCGTCGGCGACTGCTGCTGAGCCCGGAGCAACCGAAAGGTCCGCCCGAGGAGGGAACTCCCTCCTCGGGCGGACCTTTTGGTGCGAGCGGGGTCGCTCGCGCGGTTCCCCGCGCCCCAGGGGGCGCGGGTCGCACGTCAGCCGCGCTGGATGCCCGTGGTGTCGTTCAGGACGCCGTGGGTGCCGTCGGGCAGCTGGGCGACGAGCGCCGCGCCGCGCTGGTCGACCGCCAGGTACCAGGTGCCGGGGACCAGTTCGCCGACCGGCGGGCCCATCGGGTTGTCCTTGTTGGCCAGCTGACGGACCGCCGGGACGGCGAACCAGAACGGGGCGAACGGAGCGGCGGCGGCCTGCGGCGGGACCTGGTCCTGAATGGCCGGCTGAACGGCCGTGGGCTGCTGCGCGGCCGGCTGCGGGGCCGGGGCGGCCGCCTGCGCGGGCGCCGGGTAGCCGTACCCGCCGGCCGGCTGGCCGCCGAACTGCTGGGCGGGCGCGGGCTGGTCGGCGTGCGGCTGCGACTGGCCGGGGAACGGCTGCGGCTGCTGCTGCGCGCCCGGGTAGCCGTACGCGCCGGGCTGAGCGGGCTGGCCGGGCTGGCCGGGCTGGCCGGGGGTGCCGGGCTGGCCGGGGGTGCCGGGCTGGCCGCCGTACGGCGGGAACGGCTGCGGGACGGTCTGCGCCGCCGGGGTGCCGGAGACCAGCGGGCCCTGCAGGGCCGGGACCAGCGGACCGGCGATCACCGCGCCCGCCAGCACCAGGGTGGAGAGCAGCGCCAGGTAGGCGCCCGCACCGTTGGCGAGGCCCTTCTGGACGCCGAGCAGCGTCCACAGGCAGCCCCAGAACGAGACCACGGACAGCGCCGTGCCCCACTGGTCCAGCCGCAGGCCGACGACCTGCTTGGTGCCCCAGTTCTCCTTCTGGAGCCGGAACAGCAGGATCAGCGCCGCGCCGATCAGGCCGGTCAGGATGACCGAGGGCAGCACCGGGAACAGGTCCGAGGACCAGCCGTTCCGGGACAGGCTCGTCGGGCAGTACTTGCCGGAGCAGTCGACCGCCACGAAAGGCAGGAAGGACGAAATCAGGAGCAGTACCGCCGCACCGGCGACGGCGGCGTCTCCCCTGGTGAGAGCGCGCAGATTCACTGACGTTCCCCTCATTGGTGTAGTCGTGGTCGGCGGGCGGTGACCGAGCCCCCGTGGTACCGGAGCGGTACAACGGGGCAAAAGCCTAGGGCCAAGGCGACGCCGTGTGCACAGCGCCCTCCGGATCCGGTACGAACCGGACGGCCCGGCAGGGCGGCCCGCACGGGGCAGAACAGGTCTTGACGGTGGGTCTGCTGGTGAATCACCCCGTGAGGTAGCTGGTCAGGGCATCGGCGACGGCCTGCGCGGCGCGCTGGCGCCACTCCGGGTCGGACATCCGCCCGGCGTCACCGGTGTTGCGCATGTTGCCACACTCGATGAACACCTTCGGGACCTTCGACAGGTTGAGTCCGCCCAGGTCGCTGCGGGTGTCCAGGCCCTGCTGGCCGATGTAGGTGGAGGTCGGCTCACCGGTTCCGGCCTTGAACGTGTCGCGCAGCAGCACGCCCAGCCGGTGCGACGGGTCGACGATCGCGGAGGTGTCGGCCGGGCCGGCCACCACCTTGGCGGGCATGATCACGTGGAAGCCGCTGCCGGAGGCCGGCGCGCCGTCCGCGTGGATCGACACCGCGGCGTCCGCCTTGGCCTCGTTGCCGATCCGGGCCCGCTCGTCGATGCACGGACCCCACGGCCGGTCACCGTCCTGGGTGAGCACCACGGTCGCGCCCCGGTCCTGGAGGATCTGCCGGGCCCGGTGCACCACGTCCAGGGTGTACTCGGCCTCCGAGTAGCCCGCGTTGGTGGAGGTGCCGGTGGTGTCGCACTCCTTGCGGCTGTTGCCGATGTCCACCTTCCGGTTGATGTCGGCGGTGTGCTTGGCGTTGCCGGTGTTGTGCCCCGGGTCGAGCAGCACCGTCCGCCCGGCCAGCGGGAGGTTCGCCGTGCCCGCGGCCGAGGCGGACGGCGACGGCGCGGGCGCGCCCGCGGACGGCGAGCCCTCCGGGGCGGCGGCGCCCGACGGGCCGTCCGCGTCCACCCGGTCGCCCTCCGCGTAGTGCGGAGACACCGCCGGGTGCGAGGTGACGTCCCGGGTGCTGTTCGCGACCGCCTGCCAGCTCAGCCAGCCGATCAGACAGACCGGCAGCACCACGCTCGTCAGCTTCGCGGCCCGCCGCAGGCGGACCGCGCGCCGCTCCCGACCGGAGTGCGGGTCGGGCTCGACGGGGGGCGAGGTGGTGCGGCCGGTCACGAGTTCCTCAGATCCTGTCCCAGGTGCGCGCCGTCAGACCGTAGGTGTCGGCGATCGGCTTCCACTTCGCCACGAAGTCCTTCTTGGACTGGGTGGCCTGCGGGTTGAGGTCGTTGGCCCGGCCCAGATCGGCGGTACTGGGCGCGGTGTTGTTGGCGCAGCCCTGGGCGGAGACGGCGCGCGCCCACGCCGCGTACGCCCGGTCGATGTCCCCCGACGCCTGCCAGGCGTCCTTCAGCTTCGCCGCCGCGTCCGCCCCGCCCGGCAGGTTGTCGGTGTGCAACTGGGCCAGCTCGGCGAGCAGTTGGTCGCGCTGCTGGGCGCCCGCGTCGAACACCTTCGCGGCGTTGTCGATCTCCGTCTTCGGCGGGCAGCTGCGCACCTTCGCCACGGCGTTGCCGATCGGCGCCTTCGCGTTCTCGCCCTTGGTCAGCAGCGCGTCCAGCGCCTTCGCCTCGGCCGCGGCGTCCGGACCGGCCGAGGGCGCGCCCGACGCGGACGGCCCGGCGCTGCTCGGCGCGGAGGCCGCCGGCGAGGCGCCGCCGCCGCCCGGGACGCTCTGCGACTGGTCCGGCGCCGGGACGGAGCTGCCGCCCTTCGACTGGGACGACGTCCCGCTGTCGCTGTTCTGCACCGCCCACACCACGCCGACGCCGATCACCACCAGCAGCGCCACCGCCGCACCGATCAGCACCGGGGTGCGCCGCCGCCGCGGGTCGTCCTCGTAGTCGAAGTCGGACTCCTGCCCGCCGTACCCGCTCGGGCCGTTCGGGAACTGCTGTCCGCCGAAGGTCTGCTGACCGCCGTACGAGGGCGGCGGGCCGCCGAACTGCGGCTGCCCGAACTGCTGCTGCTCGAAGGGCTGTTGGCCGTACGGCTGCTGGTCGAACTGCTGCTGGCCGCCGAAGCTCTGGCCCTGCGGCGGCTGGGGCGGGAACTGCTGCCCGCCGAACGTCTGCTGCGGACCGCCGAAGCCCGGCTGACCGCCCTGCGGGGGCGGCGGAGCGCCGAACTGCTGCTGCTCGTACGGCTGTTGGCCGTACGGCTGCTGGTCGAACTGCTGCTGGCCGCCGAAGCTCTGGCCCTGCGGCGGCTGGGCCGGGAACTGCTGCCCGCCGAACGTCTGCTGACCGCCGTACGAGGGCTGCGGGCCGGGCGGGGCGGCGGGCGGCTGTTGGGCCGCCGGGGGCTGCGGGGCGGCGGGCGGCTGCTGGGCGGTCGGGGGCGCGGGGGCCGGCTTCGGGGCGCGGGGCGGGGTCGCCGGACCGGTGGCCGCGGCGACGCGCGGCGCTTCGGGCTGCGGCGGCTGGGGGACGACGGGTGTAACAGGTGCGACGGGCGCGACAGGGGTGACCGGGGCGGCGGGTGCGACCGGGCCGGCCGGGATCTTCGGGAGCGGGATCGCCGTGGTGGGCGGGCCCGCGGCCGCCGGGTCGTCCGCCACCGGTCGGCGGACCCAGCCGCCCGCGCCGTTGTTCGCGGTCGGATCCCACACCGCTCGTGCGGCCCTGCCCTGCTCCGTCATGCCGTGTCCCTCGCCCCCGCCTATGACCCGCCGATGCCTGCCCGCCGTACCGACCGTGCCGCGCAGGCCGTCCACCGCCCCGACACCGTACCGGCCGTCGGCGGGGCGGGTCACGGCGGTCCTGCAACGCGTCGCGGTGGGGACGACGCCGGAACCGCGGTGATCGTTCCCGGTCGCGGCCGGAAAGTCGTCGCCCGGCCCGCCCGGACCGGTCCACCGGTCCGATCGGTGGCGGGAGGTCAGGACGCGGCGCGGCGCAGCACCCGCAGCGAGCCCGTCACCGAGACCTCCGCGAAGCCCTCGTCCAGCGCCCGCAGGTACACCCGGTACGGGGCCTGGCCGCCGTCCGCCGGGTCGGGGAACACGTCGTGCACCACCAGCAGGCCGTCCTCGGCCAGGTGCGGGACCCAGCCCAGGTAGTCGCCGGTGGCGTGCTCGTCGGTGTGCCCGCCGTCGATGAACACCAGCGACAGCCGGCCCTGCCACACCGCCGCGATCTGCGGCGAACGACCCACCAGCGCCACCACGTGCGGCTCCAGGTCCGCGGCGTGCAGGGTGCGGCGGAAGCGCGGCAGGGTGTCCATCAGGCCGACCTCCGGGTCGACCAGCGTCGGGTCGTGGTACTCCCAGCCCGGCTGCTGCTCCTCGGACCCGCGGTGGTGGTCGACGGTGAGGGCGACCGTGCCGCTGCGACGGGCGGCGTCGGCCAGCAGGATCGCCGAACGCCCGCAGTAGGTGCCGATCTCCAGCACCGGCAGCCCGGTGCGCCCGGCGGCCTCCAGCGCGGCGGCGTACAGCGCCAGGCCCTCGTCCTCGGGCATGAAGCCGGTGGCGGCGCGGAACGCGGCGAGCACCTGCGGCTCGGGCGTGGCCTCGGCGGTGGTGAGGTCGGTCATCGGGCGCTCCTGCCGGGCTGGTCGGGGACTGACCAGGACCCTACTGGATGGTAGGAACGCCCTCCGTCGCCGGACAGTCCCCTGCGGGGGCGCCCGTCGGACCAGGTCGACGGCGAGCCGTTCGTGGCGCCCGGCGAGCTCGGCCTCGATCAGGGCGGCCCGGCCGGTGGTCACGGGGTGCGGCAGGAGCGGGTGGTGTGCGGACTGCCGTCCGGCGGGGCAATGCGCTATACAGGGCCCGCAGTGGAACGTGTTCCACCCCCTCACCCTCCACCCGGCCCTCGGTGGCCCGCACCCCGGGAGCAGCCCGTGCGCGCAGCGATCCTGCACAAGACCGGACAGGACACCCTGGACGTCCGTGACGACGTGGAAGCGGTCGGCTTCGGGCCCGGCCGGGTCCGGGTCCGGATGCACGCCGCCGGCCTCTGCCACTCCGACCTGTCCGCGATGACCGGCGTCCTGCCGCAGCCCGCGCCGTTCGTGCCCGGTCACGAGGGCGCCGGCGAGGTGGTCGAGGTCGGCGAGGGAGTCACCGACCTCGTGCCCGGCGACCGGGTGGTGCTGTGCTGGATGCCGCCCTGCGGGGACTGCCACGCCTGCCGGCACGGCCGGACCCACCTGTGCGTGGCCTCGCTGCGCCGGCTGTCCACCCCGACGTTCCGGATCGGCGGCGACACCGACGCGTACGGGTTCTACAGCACCGGCGCCTTCGCCGAGGAACTGGTGGTCCCCGCCGACGCCCTGCTGCCGGTCCCCGCCGACCTGCCGTACGAGCTCGCCGCGCTGATCGGCTGCGGCGTCACCACCGGGCTCGGAGCCGCCGTCAACACCGCGCAGGTGGAACCCGGTTCGACCGTCGCCGTGATCGGCGCGGGCGGCGTCGGCATCGCCGCCGTCCAGGGCGCCCGGATCTGCGGCGCCGCCCGGATCACCGTGGTCGACCCGGTGGCCTCCCGGCGCGAGCGGGCGATCGGCTTCGGCGCCACCGAGGCGATCGCCCCCGAGGAACTCAAGTCCGCCGCCCGCGGCGTCCCCGGCGGCGGCTTCGACTACGTCTTCGAGGCGGTCGGCCGCTCCGAGACCGTCCGGGCCGGCTACGACGCCGCCCGGCGCGGCGGCGCGGTGGTGGTGATCGGCGCCGGCGCGGCCGACGACCGGGTCTCCTTCAGCCTGGGCGAACTCTTCTTCAACGAGAAGCGGGTGCTGCCGTCCATGTACGGCGGCGGCGACGTCCGCCGCACCGCGGACCGGGCCGTCGACCTGTGGCGGGCCGGCCGACTGGACCTGGCCGGAATGATCACCCACCGGCTGCCGCTCACCGAGGCCAACGAGGCGATCCGGCAGATGCGCAGCGGCGAGGCGCTGCGCACGGTGCTCACGGTCGACTGAGACGGGCGCTCGCCGCGGTCGGCTCGGCCGGGTGGTGCCGAGTCGCGGGCCGGACGGCCGACGCCCCCGGGCCCGTCAGGACGGTGACGGGACCGGGGGCGTCGGCGGTGCGAGGTGGTCGTGCGGCGGGCCGGGGGCCCGCGGCGGCCGGAAACGTCAGCGGCGGTGGCGGCCGTGCGGGTCCGCGTCCGCGCTGTCGTCGCTGGCAGTGGTACCACGGTGCCGGCCGTGAGCCAGGCCGTCGGCGGCCTCGTCGGCGCCGGGCGCGCGGTGGTCGTGCGTGGTGTCGTCGATGGACTCGGACATCTGGTCAGTCTTCTCCGTGCGAATGGGCGGTCTCTGCGGAAGGTGCACCGGTACGCCTCGGCGCGCCGGTGTGTCCGGGAGCCGGACAGCAGGAAGCAGGCCGTCCTCGTGGTCGGCCCGCGCGGGGGCCACGATAACGGCCGAATCGGATCGGAGCCTACCCAAACCGCTGCGCGTCGCGCCCCCGACCCGCACCGTCCGCGGCTGCCACTCCCGCGGGTTCCTTGCCGGGAACGCGCGGCGGCAGTTCGAACAGCCCCGCGGGACGCCGGTGCGACGGACCCTCGGGAGCCTTCCCGTACTGCCCCGCACGAGGGTGGCCGAGGCGATGGAACGAGCCCTGCGCGACCGCTCGACCGTGGTCGCGGCCGCGCGGGTCCTGGTCGGGACCGCGCCGAACGGCGACGGCGCGGAGTTCGTCGAGCACCGGTGCGTCCAGGTCGGGACGAGGGCCGAGGCGGACCCGGCGGATTGTCGACGCCCGTGCCCTCGGCGGCTGCGACGGTGTCCGAACCTTCGTGCACCTGTGGTGACTTGACGCCGAGAGTTTCGCCGGAGGTCGGGTCGTCGCTCGTGCACCCCCTCGAAACGGCTCGCGCCGGACCTGCTGCCCGGGGTCGGTGTCGACTCGGCCGCGCCGAGCACCGACCGGGCAGCCGGTCCGGCGACGGCCCGGCCTGCGTCGTGACGTCCGGGGCTGCGCCCGCCACCTCGGGCGGGGCCGGTGCGATCGCGGCCTCCGGCGGTTCCGACACCGTCGGCGCGATCGACCGGCCTCACGCCCGGTCAACTCCCGGTGGGCGCAAGGCGAACCGGACGGTGCGGGCCGGGTCCGCCCCTTCGCGGGGGCGGACCCGGCCCGGGTGTCCCGGCGTCAGCTGATGGTGAAGATCAGGCAGGTCAGGACCAGACAGGTGAACTGGCACCCGGCTCCGTGGCCGCCCAGCTCGACCGACTCCAGCTCCGGCAGCTCCTGCAGGGCCGCGAGTTCGGTCTCGAGCGCGGTCATGTTCTCCATGGTGTTTCCTCCCCTATGGGTTCCGTCGGGCACGGACGTGTCCGACTACTGCGACGGAAAGCGTTTTCCCGTTGCAGGTCAGGCCCCGCCGGACGCGCTCCTGGCCGCAGCCGGGCAGGCCGGCGGGCTCCCGCGCGCGGCGGGAAGTCTGGTGACGAATCGTCAGGATCCGGGACGGCTCAGGCGGGTCTGCCGGTGCGCAGGAAGCCCGCCAGCAGCTCGTGCAGTACGGCCGCGCCCTCCTCGGCGAGCAGCTCGTGCCCCGCGCCCGCCGCCTCCACGTAACGGAAGTCTGAGCCCTCGGTCCGGCCGAGGCGCAGCAACTCGTGCCGCAGCGACCGGGACTGACCGACCGGCACCACCTCGTCCCGGTCGCCGTGCACCACCAGCAGCGGGGTGCGCAGCCGGTCCGCGAGGTGCAGGACGTCGCGCGGGCCCCGGGCGTCGTCGATCGGACGGTCGCCGCCGAGCCGGGCGGTCAGCGCCCGTACCGGGGCCGAGGCCTCCGCCAGCAGCCGGCCGCCCGACAGGAACGGCGCCACCACCGCGCACCGCGACACCGTCCCGGCCGGGGCGTGCGCGGTGGCCAGCAGCGCCAGGAACGCGCCGTAGCTGACGCCGAACAGGGCCGGCGGCTCCAGGCCGAGCGCGGCCCGCCGCCCCGCCACGCTCGCCAGCAGCGCCAGGACGTCGTCCAGGTCGGGGCCGCCCCACGCGCCGCGGATCGCCATCGCGAACTCCGTGCCGTAGCCCGTCGAACCGCGCTGGTTCGGGGCGAGAACGGCCAGGCCCTGTGCCGCCATCCGCTGCAGCGCCGGGTCGAACTCCAGCCGCCAGACGTCCGCCGGCCCGCCGTGCAGCGCCAGCACCAGGTGCGGGGCGGACAGCCACTGCTCGCCGCCGTACACCACCGCCTCGACCGGACCGGCCGGACCCGCCAGCCGAACGCACCGCGCCGGCCGCCACCGGCCGCCGTCCCCGGGCGTCGCCGAACCGTCCAGCCGCCAGCCGGCCGGCGAGGCGGTGTCGAGCGGAGCATCCTGGCGGGCCGTCAGCAGCGCGTCCACGTCCAGGGTGGCGAGGGCGGCCGGACGGTCCGGCGCCGAGTACGGCATCCGCAGACCCGCCGGCGACCAGTGCCCGATCGCACCGAGCCGCCCCGGCGGCACCGGCAGCGGATCGAGCCGCCCGCTGCCCGGCTGCCACAGCACCAGCGAGGACACCGCTCCGTGATCCACCTGGAGCACCACCCGGGGCTCCGTGCCGGGCCCGTCCGGCGCGAGTGCGATCGGCCGGAGCAGGCGGTCCGGCTGGTGCAGGCAGTCGGGGAAACGCACCGGCTCGGCGCCGCCGATCAGCGCCCAGCCCAGTCGGTCCACGCCCGGCGCGTCGCTGCGCAGCATCCCGAAGCCGGTCGCCGGATCGAACAGCACCAGCCGGTCGTTGCTGCTCGCGCCCAGTTCCAACAGGGGGGTGGCGACGCCGAGTCGGAGATCCAGCACGACGGTCTTCACCATGCCGTCGGCCACCCGGTCCAGCGCCAGCAGGCGTCCGACCTCGTCCAGCCACACTCCGCCGCCGTACAGTCCGGGCAGCTCGGCCGCCACGTGCGGCGCGGAGCCGTCCGCGGTCAGCAGCCACACCGTGGTCACCGGCCGGGTGTCGGTCCCGAGCAGCACCGCGATCGGCGCGTCCGCCGCCGTCCCGGCAGGCCCGGGCATCGCCAGCATCCGCAGCCCGGGCAACCGCATTCCCGCAAGCGGGAGTTCGACGGCCGGCCGCCCCGGCCCGCCGTCCGCGAGCGCCACCACCGTGTGCCGATCGCCGTCGTGCCGACACACCACCACCCGCCCGTCCGGCAGCGCGACCAACTGCGACCGCAGACTCTCCGCCCGCCCCTCCGCCAACGCCAGCGGCCCCGGCGTCGCCACCCCCTGCTCCGGCAACCGCCAACTCTCCACGTACCAACCGCCGTCGGCCCCGGCCGCCAGGCACGCGGCGTGCGAGCCGTCACCGGCGAAGGTGAAACTCAACCGCCGCAACGCCTGCGACGCGGTGCGTACAGTCGCGGTGCTCATCGGGGTCCTCCAGTGGGGCGGTGGGGCAAGGGCGGTGCAGGGAGCGGAAGGTGACGGGCGGGCAGCTGCGGGGTGTGCGCGGTTGCTCCGCTCCGCGACGGGTGCGTGCGAGGGCCGGATCCCGGCGCGGCCCCTGGCCGGCAGGTGCAAGCGGCCGCGCGGTGTGCGCGTCCGCTCCGCTCCGCGACGATGCGGAGACCGGCGGGCGAAGTGGCCGAGTCGACGGCTGCGGCAGGCTCACGCCGGCAGGTGCGGACAGCCGTGTGGTGCGGGCGGTGGCGTCACCCCCCAGTGACGCGACAACCGGCGGCCGGGGCCTGCGAATTGATGCCGACACCGGGTTCCTGCCGGCGGACGCGTTCGTGGCGCTCATCGACGCCCTCCTGTCGACCCAACGCTCAACTGGCCCGGCAGTGGGCCAAGTCGATATCCCTGCGAAGCGGCCTCGCGGTACGCCTCCGGGTCGGACCACAGGCGCGGTCCCTGGTGGTGGAGGCGGAGGAGGAAGGCGAGGGGGCCGGTGGTGCCGGTGCCGTGGGCGGGGGTGCTGGTGGTGCCGGTCTCGTCGGGGAGGAGCAGGAGACCGTCGTGGCGGGTGGCGCGGTCGGCGAGCAGCCGGGCGATCTCCCGGGCGCCGTGGCGGAAGCGGCTCTCGCCGGTGGCCCGGGCCAGGTCGAGCAGGAACTCGCCGTTGCCGGCCAGGCCGTGGCACGCGGAGGTCCCGCTGTGCCAGCGGGCGCTCAGGACGGCCCGGCCGGCGGCGCGGGCCAGGTGGTGGGCCCGGTCGTCGCCGGTGGCCTGCCAGTGGCGGATCAGGAAGCTGCCGACCCCGGAGGAGCCGCTGCACCAGTGCGCCAGCCGGACGTGCGCCGGGTCGCCGTGGCTCTGCGGCCACCACGCGGCGTCGCCGTCCCACCGGGCGGTCGCGGCCAGGGTCTGCGCCGCCAGGCCCGCTCCGGCCGTCAACTCGTCGGCGGCATCGGGAAGTTCGGCGGCGCGCAGCCGTTCCGCGCAGGCCAGCAGGAAGGCTCCCACTCCGGCCACCCCGTGGGCGTGACCGAGGTGGACCGCTCCGGCGAGGGCCGAGTCGAAGTCGGCGGGCACCGGCCAGACCGTCCCGTACGGTTCGGTGCGGGCGGCGGCCAGCAGGGTGCGGGCGCAGTGCGCGGCGCGGTCGAGGAACCGGGGTGCTCCGGTGGCGCGGTGGGCGCGCAGCTGGAGGAGGCCGGCTCCGGCGGCGCCGTGGCAGACGTCCGGGTTGGGCCAGGCCAGGGGGACGTCGAGCGCCATTGCGGCGGCCCGTTCGGCGAGGCCGGGGTCGTCGAGGGCGTCCGCGGCGTCGAACAGGGCCCAGGCGGTGCCGGAGCGGCCGAAGTGCAGGCCGGGCAGCACCACGGGTTCGGCGGCGCAGCGCCGTTCGATCCAGTCGGCGGCCGTCGCGGCGGTGGCCCGGGCCTGTTCGCGGACGGGTTCGGGCAGCGGGGCGAGGCTCGCCCGGGCCAGGACGGCGAGGACGCCGGCGGCGCCGTGCTGCACGTTGCACGGGTCGGTGAGCTGCCCGCTCGGGACGGTCGGCCACAGGCGGTCGGGGCGCTGTGGGGTGGCCGTGGACGCCAGGTGGCGCAGCCCGTCGTGCAGCAGCCGGTCCAGTGGGGGAGGCGTCCGCGGGCCGGGGGCCTGCGGGGCGGGTCCGGCGAGTTCGTGCCGGACCCGGGCGAGGTTCCACCGCCGGTCGGCGTGTTCCTCGCGCAGCCCGAGCACCAGCGGGGCCAGTCGGCGTGCGGTGAGGCCCGCGCGGGCGGCCGACGCCAGCCAGTGGTCAAGGGGCCCGTCGCCGGGCAGCAGCGGGTCGTGGCCGGTGGCGAGCAGGAAGAAGAGGCCGCCGAGTGCGTACAGGTCGGCGCCGGGGTCGGCCCGGCGGGTGCGGTGCGGGCCGGAGTTCTCGGGGGCGCGGTAGCCGGGGGTGCCGGCGGTTCCGGCCAGGGTTCCGGCGGGGACGGCGAGTTCGAGGTCGACCAGGCGGACGGCGCCGTCCGGCCGGACCAGCACGTTGCCGGGGGAGAGGTCGCGCAGCACCAGCCCGCGCCGGTGGACGTGCTCCACCAGGTCGAGCAGGGCCAGTGCCAGCGGACCGGCCTCGGTCCACGGCACACCGGGGGTGCCGTCGCGCCGCAGTCGGGCGGCGACCCAGCTGCCCAGTGCCTGGCCGGGGATGCGCTCCTGGACCAGGAAGAGCGAGTCCTGCTGTTCGACGAGGGCGTGCACCCGCGGGGTCAGCCCGCTGTCGGCCAGCAGGTCGAGCAGCTCGGCCTCGTGCCGCAGCGCCTGCCGGGCGTCGGTGCCGGCCCGGTCGACCTCGATGTGGGCGCGGGCCTGCTTGACCACCACCTCGGCGCCGGTGGCCGGGTCGGCGCCCAGGAACACCCCGCCCTTGGCGCTGTGCCGCAGCGCGGCGGTGAGCGCCCAGCGGCCGTCCAGCAGCACGCCGGCCCGCCGTCCGTTCGCACCCGTGCCCGTGGTCGACCCCGCCCCCTCGACGGGGTCGACCACCCACGGCGGGCAGCGGTAGGACGCGGTGCGGACGTCCTCGACCGACTCGCCGGCCGGGCCGCGCAGCATCGAGCGGTACGCGCCGTCGTTGCCCAGCACCGCGCGGCCGGTGAAGACGCCGTAGCGGTAGTGCACCGAGCTGCCCGGGCGGTACGGGCGGTCGGAGAGAATCACCGGTCCGGGCATTCCCACGGTGGCCAGGTGGAGTTTCTCGGCGAGCCGGCGGAATTGCTCCTGGTCGCCCGGATAGGCGGTGAGGAATTTCCCGGCCGAAGCCCGGTCGCTGTTGCGGGAATTGATTTCGTGCAGGCGCTCCCGGTCCGCGGCGAACTTGAACGTGCACGGGTCCTCGGCGATCACCGCGGCGACCGCGGCCAGCACCTCGACCGCGACCGGGGAGGCTGCGGCGACGTGCAGCTTCCACCCCTGCTCGGGGAGTTCAGGGCCGGGCGGCCGCACCGTGCACCAGAAGCCCTCGACCGCGACCGTCCAGTCGCCGTCGTCTCCCCGGGCCCTGCTGCCGGTCACGGCCGCCCGCGCCACCTCCACCAACGCGCCGTCCGCGCCCGGCTCGTCGTCGACCGGTGCCGGCCCCCCTGTCCTGCGCAGCGGTGTGCCCGTCCCCATCTGCTTCACACCCCTTCGCGGTGGACTCGACCCGTCACGGTCTGCGGAAGTCACGAGAGGCTCGCCCGTGCCGGCCGAATTCTTTCGGGAATTCCGGCCGGTCACCCTTTTTTCGACCCCCCGGTCGAGGCAACTCTCGTTCGCAGGACTGAAGTTACTTTCGGGGCGGGGGTGACTCAACACCGGCCGAGTCACTTCACTCGTAAGGGTGATCAAATTTCGTTTTCGAATACGTTCGCCCCGGGGCGTGTGGGCAGGGCCCTCCGCGCTCCCACCGGCCGGTCCGCCGTCCGTCGGCCTCCGGGAACGCCGTCCGCGCCCCGATCGGCCGCCCGACATCGCGTTGACGCGCAGGTGTGCGGGCCGTCCGCAGCGCGGGTGGCGGACGGGCCCGGCCGGGCGGGGCCGTGGCACGCGGTAGTCTCGACAGGTGCCGAAACTGTCCGACGTCATCGCCGTGCTCGAAGAGATCTACCCGCCGCAGTGGGCGGAGTCCTGGGACGCGGTGGGCCTGGTCTGCGGCGATCCCGAGGCCGAAGTGGGCCGGGTGATGTTCGCCGTCGACCCGGTGCAGACCGTGGTGGACGAGGCCGTCGAGTGGGGCGCCGACCTGCTGGTCACCCACCACCCGCTCTACCTGCGCGGCACCACCACGGTCGCCGCGACCGGCTTCAAGGGCCGGGTGGTGCACACCCTGATCAAGCACGACATCGCGCTGCACGTCGCGCACACCAACGCCGACCACGCCGACCCGGGCGTCTCGGACGCGCTCGCCGAGGCCGTCGGGCTGAAGGTCACCGGCCCGCTGGTGGCCGACCCGACCGACCCGGCGGGCCGCCGCGGCAGCGGCCGGATCGGCGAACTCCCGCAGCCGATGACGCTGAGCGCGTTCGCCGCCCAGGTCGCCGACGGACTCCCCGCCACCGCGGCGGGCGTCCGGGCCGCCGGCGACCCGGAGCGGCAGGTGCGCCGGGTCGCGGTCTGCGGCGGCTCCGGCGACTCCTTCCTCGCCGAGGCCCGCAAGGCCGGCGTGGACGCCTACCTCACCGCCGACCTGCGCCACCACCCCGCGTCCGAGGCCACCGAGGCGGCGCCCGTCGCCCTGGTCGACGCCGCGCACTGGGCCACCGAGTGGCCCTGGCTAACGCTCGCCGCCCGCGAGCTCACCAGCCGTGCCACCGACCGAGGTTGGCCACTGGAGACCCGCATCTCCACCCGGGTCACCGACCCGTGGACGGCGCACGCGCCGATGCCGTACACCCCCTGACACCCCGTCGAACCACACACAGGAGCCATCCCGCGTGAATGCCGCGCCCGCCGACCAGATCCGCCTGCTCGACCTGCAGGCCATCGACTCCCGTCTCGACCAGCTGGCCCACCGGCGCCGTACCCTGCCCGAGCACGCCGAGATCGACAAGGCCACCGCCGACCACACCGCCCTCAAGGACCTGGTGGTCGCCGCCCAGGCCCAGCTCGGCGACACCACCCGTGAGCAGACCAAGGCCGAGGCGGACGTCGAGCAGGTCCGTGCCCGGTCCGCCCGCAACCAGCAGCGGATGGACTCCGGTGCGGTCACCTCGCCGAAGGACCTGGAGAACCTCCAGCACGAGAACGCCTCGCTGGCCAAGCGCCAGGGCGACCTGGAGGACGTGGTGCTGGAGGTGATGGAGCGCCTGGAGTCCGCGCAGACCCGGGTCACCGAGCTCACCGCCCGCCTGGAGCACTCCGCCGTGGTGGTCGCCGAGGCCGAGGGCCGCCGTGACGCCAAGTTCGCCGAGATCGACGGCGAGGCGGAGAAGGTCCGCCGCGACCGCGAGGCCGTCGCCAACGTCATCCCCGCCGACCTGATGAAGGCCTACCTGCGCCTGCGCGAGCAGCAGGGCGGCGTCGGCGCGGCCCGCCTGTACCAGCGCCGCTGCGAGGGCTGCCGCACCGAGTTCTCGATCACCGAGTTCAACGCGATCAAGGCCGAGCCCACCGACAAGGTGCTCCGCTGCGAGAACTGCGGCCGGATCCTGGTCCGCACCGGCGAGTCGGGCGTCTGACCCCGGTGGCCGGAGCCCAGTTCATCGTTCAGGCCGACGGCGGCTCCCGGGGCAACCCGGGGCCGGCCGGCTACGGCGCGGTGGTCCTCGACGCCCGCACCGGCGAGATCCTGGCCGAGGCCGCCGAGTACATCGGGCGGGCGACCAACAACGTCGCCGAGTACAAGGGCCTGATCGCCGGCCTGAAGGCGGCCCGCGAACTCGACCCGGACGCCCGGATCCTGGTCGAGATGGACTCCAAGCTGGTCGTCGAGCAGATGTCCGGTCGCTGGAAGATCAAGCACCCCGACATGCAGCCGCTGGCCGCCGAGGCCCGCGGCATCGCCGCCCGCGGCAACGTCGAGTACAGCTGGATCCCGCGGGAGAAGAACAAGGAGGCCGACCGGCTCGCCAACGAGGCGATGGACGCCGGCAAGCAGGGTCGCCAGTGGGAGCCCAGGCCCCGCGCCGCCGCGCCCGCCGCCGCGGTGGACGAGCCGCTGCCCGCCGCACCCGCCCCCCGGGCCGGCTGGGCCGCGCCCGCCGACCTCGGCGCCCCCACCACCCTGGTGATGCTGCGGCACGGCGAGACCCCGCTCACCCCGCTCCGGCAGTTCTCCGGCAGCACCGGCACCGACCCGGGCCTCTCCGAGAAGGGCGTCTGGCAGGCCGAACGCGCTGCCGAGGCGCTCGCCGCCCGCGGCACCGTGCAGGCCGTGGTCTCCTCGCCGATGCTCCGCACCCGGCAGACCGCCGAGGCCGCCGCCCGCCGACTCGGCCTCGACGTGCGGATCGAGGAAGGCCTGCGGGAACTCGACTTCGGCGACTGGGAAGGCCTCACCTACGCCGAGGTGATGGAACGTCACCCCGAGGACCTGGCCGCCTTCTTCGGCTCCGCCAAGGCCAAGCCCACCGGCAGCGCCGAGTCGCTCACCACCCTCGCCCACCGGGCCGGGCAGGCCCGCGACCGGATCCTCGCCCGCTACCCCGGCAAGACCGTCCTGGTGGTCTCGCACGTCAGCCCGATCAAGACCCTGGTGCGACTCGCCCTCGGCGCCCCGCCGGACGCCGTGCACCGGATGGAACTCTCCGCGGCCTCACTGTGCGCCGTCCAGTACTACAGCGACGGCAACGCGTCGCTGCGACTGCTGAACGACACCGCGCACCTTCGCTGACACCCTCGTGGTGGCGGACGGTCAGTGCACGTCCGTCACCACGACGTCCAACTGCCACGGCTTGCGGGCCGTGCCGCGCGCCGAGACCTCCACCCGGTAGCCGAGCTGCTCCAGCGCGTCCACCAACTCGCCCGGCGAGGACGGCTCCAGGCCCTCCGCCAGCAGGTCGCGCACCAGCCGGCCCTTGGTCGCCTTGTTGAAGTGGCTGACCACGGAACGCTTCAGCACCCCGTCCACCTCGCGCTCCTGCAGCACCCGCATCGTCACCGTCCGGCCCGCCACCTCACCGGCCGGCTTCCACGCCGCCGCGTACGCCGAACTGCGCAGATCCAGCACCAGCCCGTTCCCGGCCTCCGCCGGCAGCACGCCGTCCATCGCCGCCCGCCAGTACGCGGCGAGAGTGCCCAGCGGCGGCAGCTTCACCCCCATCGCGCAGCGGTACGGCGGAATCCGGTCGCCGATCCGCACCGCACCCCACAGGCCGGAGAACACCAGCAGCGAACGCTCCGCAAGGGCGTACGCCTGCTCGTCCAGCTTCGCCAGACCCAGGTTGTCGAACAGCACCCCCGTGTACACCTCGCCGGCCGGCCGCGCCCCCGCCGTCAGCAGCCCCGCGTTCTTGGCCACCTCCCCGCGCAGCCCCTTGCTCAGCCCGAGCACCTCGGCGGCCCGCTCCTCGTCCCCCGAGCACAGCCCCACCAGCGCCGCCAGCACCTCCTGCCGCGCCGCGCCCAGCCCCGCCAACGAAAGCCCCGCCACCTCCACCGGAACCCCCGCCTCCGGCGCAGCCTTCCCCTCCGACGGCGGCAGCAGAACCAGCACGGCAACACCTTTCAACGACCCACACCGGACCCCGACAACCCTAACGACCTGCGGGCCTGCACCCCGAATCCCCGGGTGCCTGCGGCAGCCTTCTCGCGGGTTCGGACGGTTCCGGGGTGCTGTGCGTGGGCTCGTGACGGTGTGCTGCGTGCCTGCGGCGGCGGTTCGCGGATTCGGGCGGTTGCGCGTCGCCCAGTAGTGGGCTGCCGACCGTGTGCGGTGTTCGGCGCCGAGCGCCTGCGGCAGCCGTCGGCGGGGTTTGCGGCTGCGCCGAGGGCCTTCGGCGGGCGTCCACAGGTTCGGGCGGTTGTGGGTTGCCTGGGGCGGGTCACTGGCTGCGTGCTGCGTGCCTGGGACGGGCGCCGACGGGGTCTGTGCGGCTGCGCCGCGGGCGTTGCGGCGGTCGTCGCCCTCGGATCCGAAGGACTGTGCCTCGCCCGGGGTGGGCCAGTGGCCGGGTGGGTGTTTTCGTCGTGCACAGTGCCCGTCACGGCGAGCGGTCGGGGCCGTAGGGCTGTGGGTCGATGCCCTTGGTTCGCGGCGGCGGTCGGTGCTTCCCGTCGGACCGCCCACCTGCGGCGGCCGTCTGCAGGTCGTGTGTTGTGTGCCGTCGGCAGCCTGCGGCGGGCGACCGGGGGCCCGTGTCGTGGTCCCCCGTCGGGCCCAGGGGGCTACTTTCCGCGGGCGGCGACCACTGCTGCGCCGGTGCCGAGGGCCAGGCAGAGGGGGGCGTAGAGGCGGCGGTCGAGGTGGACGAAGGCGGGGGTGCGGTGGGCGAAGGCGAGGGGGCCGGCGAGGGCGCGGGTCAGGAGGACGCCGGCGACGGTGGCGGTGCCGGTGGTGCGGAGGCGGCGGGGGCCGATCGCGGGGAGTGCTCCGCCGCGGGCGGCGACCAGGTAGGCGGCGGTGCCGAGCAGGCCGGCGACGCCCAGGCAGGCCTGCGCGGAGGGGAGTTGTTCGGGGGCGCCGCCGACCACCAGGTCGGCGAACCGTTCACGGTCGCGGCACGGCCACGGCGAGCGCGACCAGACCGCGTGCAGTCCGCCCAGCGCGGCCAGTGTGCCCGCGACGGCCACCGCCGTGGCCCGCGTCCCGGGAGACAGAACCCGGCGTACAGGCCGACTCGTGTCCACTGCGCAGCACCGGCACTCCGCCGCTGCCCCCTGCCGGATGTCCGTCCGACCTGTCACGGTCTGCCCCTTCCCACGGCCAAACCCCGTGCGCCACAACCGGCTTCATGGCCGGTCCGGTGCGTCGACCACGCTACTGCGTCTTACGCTGCGACCATGCCGCGCCGACACTTCAGCGTCCGGGCCGCCCAGACCGCCAGGATCAACACCGAACTCGCCGACCTCAGAAGCCGCTTGGAGATCCGTGCCGACTGGCCGCCGGAGGTGCTCGCGGAGGCCGAGCGGGCCGCCTCGCTGCCGCGGCTGCCGGAGTTCGACGCCACCGATCTCGACCTGTTCACGCTGGACCCGCCGGGCTCCCGCGACCTCGACCAGGCCATGCACCTGGCCCGTCGCGGCAGCGGCTACCGGGTGCACTACGCGATCGCGGACGTGGCGGCCTTCGTCTCCCCGGGCGGTGCGATCGACACCGAGGCCGGCCGCCGCGTCCAGACGCTGTACTTCCCGGACGGGAACGTTCCGCTGCATCCGGCCCGGCTCTCCGAGGGCGCGGCCAGCCTGCTGCCGGGCGAGCTGCGGCCCGCGCTGCTGTGGCAGCTCGACCTGGACGCGGACGGCGCGCTGGTGCTGGCCGACCTGCGCCGCGCCCAGGTCCGCTCGCGTCGGCGCCTCGACTACGCCACCGTCCAGGGCCGGATCGACGCCGGCCGCGCGGACGGGCAGCTGGCCCTGCTCGCCGAGATCGGCCGGCTCCGCGAGGCGCAGGAGCAGGCCCGTGGCGGGGTCAGCCTGCCGATCCCCGAGCAGGAGGTGACGGCCGTGAACGGCGGTTACCGGCTCGGTTACCGCGCGCCGCGCCCGGCCGACGGCTGGAACGCGCAGCTCTCGCTGCTCACCGGGATGGCCGCCGCCGAGCTGATGCTGGACGCCGGGGTCGGTCTGCTGCGCACCCTCCCCGCCGCCCCGGAGTCGGCGTACGCCCGGCTGCGCCGGGTCGCCGCCGCGCTCGACGTGCCGTGGCCGGACGGGCTGCCCTACCCACAGCTGGTCCGCTCCCTCGACCCGGCCCGCACCGCCGACGCCGCGTTCCTGAACGAGTGCACCGGCCTGTTGCGAGGCGCGGGCTACCACGTGTTCGACACCGCCCGCGGCACCGTCCCGCCCGCCGACCCGGGGCACGCCGCGCTGGCCGCCCCCTACTCGCACTGCACCGCGCCGTTGCGCCGGCTGGGCGACCGGTACGCGTTGGAGATCTGCCTGGCGGTGGCCGGCGGCGTCGATGTGCCGGGCTGGGTGCGGGACGCGCTGCCGCTGGTGCCCGGGCTGCTGGAGGGCGGTGACCGCCGGGCGCACGAGGTGGAGCGGGCCTGCGTGGACCTGGTGGAGGCGGAGCTGCTGCGCGGCCGGGAGGGCGAGGACTTCCCGGCGGTGGTGATCGACGTGGACGAGCGCCGGCCCACCGTCGGCACGGTGCAGCTGCGCCGGCCGGCGGTGGTCGCCAAGTGCGACGCGGCGGACCGGCTGCCGCTGGGCCGCCGGGTGACCGTCCGCCTCACGTTGGCCGACCCGGTCACCCGGACCGTCCGGTTCGCGCTGGTGCCTGGCGCACAACCGTCTTCGAATGCGGCCGGAGCCGGTGCGATGATCGGGGAATGAGCCGATCGATCGCTGTCACCGACCGCCGTCACCGGCTTCTCGTCCTGGCCATCTGCTGTCTGAGCCTGTTCATCGTGGGCCTGGACAACACGGTGGTGAACATCGCGCTGCCCGCCATCCAGCACGACCTGGGCGCGTCCGCCTCCGGCCTGCAGTGGGTGATCGACGCCTACACGTTGGTGCTGGCCTCGCTGCTGATGCTCTCCGGCTCGATCGCCGACCGGATCGGCCGCAAGCGGGTGTTCCAGACCGGGCTGGTGCTGTTCGTGCTCGGCTCGCTGCTGTGCAGCCTGGCCCCGGGCCTGGGCTGGCTGATCGCGTTCCGCGCGGTGCAGGCGGTCGGCGGGTCGATGCTCAACCCGGTGGCGATGTCGATCATCACCAACACCTTCACCGACCGGAAGGAGCGGGCGCAGGCGATCGGCGTGTGGGGCGGCGTGATCGGCGTCAGCATGGCGCTCGGGCCGCTGATCGGCGGGTTCCTGGTGGACAGCGCCGGCTGGCCGTCGATCTTCCTGATCAACATTCCGGTCGGGCTGGCGGCCTTCGTGCTGACGTACCGTCACGTCCCGGAGTCCCGGTCACCGCGGCCCCGTCGGCTGGACCCGGTCGGGCAACTGCTGATGGTGCTGCTGCTGGGCTGCGGCACCACCGTGATCATCGAGGGGCCCGGCCACGGCTGGACCTCGCCGGTCATCCTGGCGCTGGCCGCCGTCGCGCTGGTCGCGCTGCTGGTGTTCCCGTTCTGGGAGCGGCGGGTGCCGGACCCGCTGATCGACCCGCGGTTCTTCCGCAGCGCCCCGTTCACCGGCGCCACCGTCACCGCCGTGTGCGCGTTCGCCGCGCTGGCCGGCTTCCTGTTCCTGAACACCCTGTACCTGCAGAACGTGCGCCACTACAGCCCGGTGGTGGCGGGCCTGTGGACGCTGCCGATGGCCGGGCTGACGCTGCTGACCGCCCCGCTGTCCGGCCGGATCGTCGGCAACCGGGGCCCGCGCCTGCCGCTGCTGGTGGCCGGTGCGGCGATCGCCGCCAGCGGGGTGCTGCTGACCGGGCTGACGGCCGACTCCTCGGCGTTCCTGCTGCTGCCCGCGTACGCGCTGTTCGGGCTGGGCTTCGGCATGGTGAACGCGCCGATCACCAACTCGGCGGTCTCCGGCATGCCGCTGGCGCAGGCCGGGGTGGCCGCCGCGGTGGCCTCCACCAGTCGGCAGGTCGGCCAGTCGCTGGGCGTCGCGGTGATCGGCACGGTGGTGGCCGGCGCGGTCGCCTCGGCCGGCGACTTCACGGCGGCCTCGCACACCGGCTGGTGGATCATCGCCGGCCTGGGCCTGACGGTGTTCGCCCTCGGCCTGGTCACCACCACCCGGTGGGCGGCCGGGACGGCGGCCCTGGTGGCGGCCCGCTTCGACCGGGCGCCGGGCGGCGTACGGGGACCGTCCGTGGAGCGGCTACCATGACCATTACGGCGGACGAGCCGGCCGGGCGGTCGCGTCGGGTCCCTTCTGGGGGCCCGCCGAGGAACGTCCGGGCTCCACAGAGCAGGGTGGTGGGCAACACCCACCCGGGGTGACCCGCGGGACAGTGCCACAGAAAACAGACCGCCCACCGCTTCGGCGGCGGGTAAGGGTGAAACGGTGGTGTAAGAGACCACCAGCGACCGAGGTGACTCGGCCGGCTAGGTAAACCCCACTCGGAGCAAGGTCAAGATCGACACCCTCGGGTGTCGTGCGCGGATGTTCGAGGGCTGCTCGCCCGAATTCGCGGGTAGACCGCACGAGGCTGTCGGCAACGGCAGCCCTAGATGGATGGCCGCCTCCCCGGGCCGCGCAAGCAACCCGGGAGACAGAACCCGGCGTACAGGCCGACTCGTCCGCCGCCCTTTCGCTTTCCGCGCCCGAGGGCGTGGATCGCTCTCGTGCCGAAGGGCCCGGCCGCCGTACGGGACGCTGTTGGTAAATCCGGGCTTGTGCGTGACGTCGGTCTTCAAGACTCAGTTGTGGTCTTGAAGGCCGACGTTGTCGTTTGGGGTGGGTGCGGGTGTCGATGCAGCCGAAGGGGTCTGGGGAGATCCCGGCGGAGACGGTGCGGGTGGCGCGGGCGGCGTTCCCGAAGGGGAGCCTGGCGATCCGGGTCAGGGACGAGCTGGGGCCGCTGTTCACCGATGAGGGGTTCGTGGGCCTGTTCGCGGTGCGGGGCAGGCCTGCCTGGTCGCCGGCGCGGCTGGCGCTGGTGGCGGTGCTGCAGTTCGTCGAGGGCCTGACCGACCGGCAGGCCGCCGAGTCGGTGCGGGCCCGGATCGACTGGAAGTACGCGCTGGGGCTGGAACTGACCGATCCGGGCTTCGACTTCTCCGTGCTGTCGGAGTTCCGGGACCGGCTGGTGGGCGCGGACGGCGGCCGGTCGGTGCTGGACGGCATCCTGGCCGCCGCCCGGGAGAAGGGGCTGGTCGGCAAGGGCGGCAGGGCCCGGACGGACTCCACCCACGTGCTGTCCGCCGCGCGGGAGCTGAACCGGCTGGAGCTGGTCGGGGAGAGTCTGCGGGCGGCGCTGAACGCGGTGGCCCGAGCCGAGCCCAACTGGCTCGCCGTCCACGCCCCGCCGGAGTGGTTCACGCACTACGCGACCCGGATCGAGGACTCCCGCTTCCCGAAGGCCCAGGCCAAGCGGGCCGAGGTGGGGCGCCGGATCGGTGCGGACGGGACGCGACTGCTGGAGATGACCCGGGCGGACGGAGCGCCCGCCCGGCTTCGGGCACTCGCGGAGGTGGAGTTCCTGCGCAGGCTGTGGGTCCAGGAGTTCCACCTGGTGGAGGGCGAGGTGGTGCCGCGGGACCCAAAAGACCGGCCGCCGGGCGCGAAGCGCCTGGTCACGCCCTATGACCCCGACGCGAGGGGCAGCGTCAAGCGCGACACCTTCTGGGACGGCTACAAGGTCCATCTCACCGAGACGTGCGAGCCGGGGCACGTGCACCTGGTCACGAACGTGGCCACCACCGTCGCCACCGTCCCCGACGACCGGATGGCCGCCGTGGTCCATGCCGGCCTCGCGGGGCGCGACCTGCTGCCGGACGAGCACTGGGTCGACACCGGCTACGCCAACAGCGGCGCGATGGTCGCCGCCCGCCGTGACCGCGGGGTCGCGCTGCACGGGCCACTGAAGGCCGTGACCGTCCCGCACGCCCGCGGCGAGGCCGCCTTCGGACAGGACGCGTTCACCATCGACTGGGACAACCGGCGCGTGACCTGCCCGAACGGCACCACCAGCACACAGTGGCACCAGCGCCGCTCGGAGGACGGCCTGCCGACCGTCCGGGTCCGCTTCTCCCCGGCCGACTGCCGCACCTGCCCCCAACTGCGGCAATGCGTCAACTCCCCGACGGCCCAACGCCGGGAGATCAACCTCAGGCCCCGCGACGAATACGAAGCACTCCAACAGGCACGAGCTCTCCAGCGGACCGACGAGTGGAAGGACCGCTACAAGATCCGCGCAGGGGTCGAGGGGACCGTCTCCCAAGCAGTACAGGCCTGCGGCCTGCGCCGATCCCGCTACCGAGGCCTGCCGAAGACCAGCCTCCAACATCAACTCACCGGCGCCGCCGTCAACCTGATCCGCATCGACGCCTGGCTCACCGGCAAACCCCACGCCCGCACCCGCACCAGCCCCCTGACAGCACACCGCCCCGCCGCATAAGCAACGGGGCGAAGTGCCATCAGGCCCGCATTAACCAACAGCGTCCCGTACGGCGGCCGGGCCCTTCGGCGTCAGCGGGGTCAGCCCACCGAGCTGTTGTAGCTCTCGATGGCGGGCTGGAGCTCCTTGGCGGCGTCGGTCAGCGCCTGCTGGGCGGTCTTGGTGCCCGCGATGGTCTGCTCGATCGCGGTCTCCACGCCCTTGCGGGCCTGCGGCATGACGCCGAGCGCGCAGCCGGCGGTGGCCTGGGTGGGCTTGGTGCCCTTCAGCTGGTCGATCGCGGTCTGGAACTGCGGGTACTTGGCCACCCACTCCTTGTCGGCGGGCAGCTCCAGGGCCTTGGAGTTGACCGGGAAGTAGCCGGTGCCGGTGTGCCAGACGGCCTGCTGCTCGGGGGCGGTGAGGAACTTCTCGAACTCCCAGGAGGCGCGCTTCTGGGCGTCGGAGTGGCCGGGGCCGGAGATCCACAGCGAGGCGCCGCCGATGACCGGGCCGCCCTGGTCGCCGGCGGCGGTCTTCGGGAACGGCGCGGTGCCGACGGTGAACTTGGCGGCCTCGGTGTAGCCGCGCAGCACGCCGGTGGACTCCAGGTGCATGGCGACCGTGCCGGCCTTGAACGCGGCCTGCGCGTCCGGGGTCTGCCGGCCGGTGTTGGCCGCGTAGCCGCCCTTGACCAGGTCGGCCCACCACTGGACGACCTCGGCGCCCTTGGCGGAGTCGAAGGTGACCTTGCCGGCCTTGCCGGAGCGGCCGTTGTCGGAGTCGCAGTACAGCGCGCCGTTCTCGGCCAGCAGCTGCTCGACGAACCACCCGTAGATGGCCGCGCCGAAGCCGTACCGGACGGTCTTGCCGCTGTCGTCCTTCTTGGTCAACTTCTGCGCCATCTCGCCGAGTTCGGCGAGCGTCGTCGGCGGCTTGGCCGGGTCGAGGCCGGCCTCCTTGAAGGCGTCGTCGTTCAGGTAGAGCAGCGGCATCGACGAGTTGAACGGCATCGACTGCAGCTTGCCGCCGAAGGTGTAGTAGTTGCGGATGTTCGCCTGCAGGTCGTCCAGCGAGTAGCCGTCCTTGTCGGCGAAGGCCTGCGCCGGGACGATCTGCTTGGAGTCGACCATGAAGCGGCTGCCGATGTCGTAGACCTGCACCACTGCGGGCGTGGCCTTCTGCTGCACCGAGGCCTTGTACTTGGCGATCAGGTCGTCGTAGGTGCCCTGGAACAGCGGCTTGACCTCGATCTTGCCCTGGTGCGCGGCGTTGAACTGGTTCACCAGCGCGGTCAGCGCGTCGGCGTTCTTGCCGGTCATCGAGTGCCAGAACTCGACGGTGGTCACGCCGGACGCCTGGTCCAGCGCGGAGGCGGCCGGGGCGCCGGAGTCGTCGGAGGAGCCGCCGGAGCCGCTCGAACTGCAGGCGGTCAGGGCCAGGCCGGACACCAGCAGTGCGGCGAGCGCGCGGGCACTTCTCTTCACGGGTTCTCTCTCTTCTGCGAGGGTGGGTACCGGGAGCGGTGTTTCGTACGAGGGAGGGTGATCCGCCGTCAGCGGACCGCGCCCGCGGTCAGACCGCGGACGATGAACCGCTGGCCGAACAGCACCAGCGCCAGCGTGGGCAGCAGCGACAGCACCACGCCGGCCAGGATCAGACCGGGGTCGGCCATCTCGGAGTCCCGCAGCGAGGACAGACCGATCTGCAGGGTCTGCATGTTGGCGGTGCGGGTGATGATCAGCGGCCAGAAGTACTGGTTCCAGGAGGACAGGAACACGTAGATGGCGAGTGCGGCCAGGGCCGGCTTGTTCAGCGGCACCAGGATCCGCCACAGGAAGCGCCAGTGGCCCGCCCCGTCGATCCGGGCGGCGTCCCGCAGCTCGCCCGGGAACTGACGGAACGACTGCCGCAGCATGAACGTCCCGAACCCGGACGCCAGGAACGGCAGCACCAGGCCGAAGTAGGTGTTCCCCAGCCCCCAGCCGGACAGCGTCAGGTAGTTGGGGATGATGATGGCCTCCCACGGCACCATCAGGGTGGCCAGGAACAGGCCGAACACCACGGACCGCCCGCGCATCGGCAGGAACACGAAGGCGTACGCGGCGAGCACCGAGGTGAACAGCTGCGCCACCGTGATCAGGCCCGCCACCAGCATCGAGTTGCCGTACTGGCGCACCAGCGGGATGGCGTGCACGGCGCCGGAGAAGTTGTCCCCGGTGACCGAGTGCGGGACCATCGCCGGCGGGTAGCTGGCGATCTCGTCCGGGCGCATGAAGGCGCCGGCGAAGACGTAGTAGACCGGGAAGACGACCGTCAGCACGGCCACGGCCAGTACCGCGTAGACCCCGGCGCGGCCCAGCAGGGAGCGGAGGTGCAGCGGCCGGCGGGCGGCGTGGGCGGGGTCGGCGACGGCGGGCGTCTTGGCGAGGGTGGTCATGCGTAGTGCACCTTCCGCTCCAGGACTCCGAACTGCACGGCCGTGCAGCACAGCACGACCACCATCAGCACCACGGCCTGCGCGCTGGCGGTGCCGAAGTCGCTGGAGCCGTAGGCGAACGCCTTCTCGTAGACGGAGTACACCAGGGTGCGGGTGGCGCCGTCCGGGCCGCCCTTGGTGAGGATGTGGATCTGGCCGAAGCTCTGCAGCGCGTTCACGGTGGAGATCACCACCAGGAAGAACAGGCTGGGGCCGAGCATCGGCACGGTGATCGATCGGGCCAGCCGCAGGCCGGACGCGCCGTCCAGCCGGGCGGCCTCGGTGATCTCGCCCGGGATCGAGCCGATACCCGCGGAGAGCACCAGCACGTTGTAGCCGAGGTTCATCCAGATCGTGGAGATCGCGATGGAGACCAGCGCGTACTGGGAGTCCGTCAGCCAGCCCACCGGGCCCAGGCCGACGTGCGACAGCAACCCGTTGAGCACCCCGCTGGCGGGGTTGTAGAAGACCGAGAAGACCACCGAGGCGCTCGCCACCGAGAACGCGAACGGCAGCGCGAAGGCGGACCGCAGCAGTCGTACGCCGCGGATCCGGCTCTCCATCAGCAGCACCAGCAGCAGCGCCCCGAGCACCCCGGGGACCACCGTGAACAGCACGAACAGCCCGGTGGTGACCAGGGTGCGGCCGAAGTCGGCGGAGGCGAACAGGTCGGTGTAGTGCTTCATCCCGACGAACCGGGAGGGCGCGCCGAACAGGTCGTTGGCGTGCGCGCTCAGGTAGAAGGTGCGCCCCAGCGGATACAGGATGAAGAGGGCGAAGACCACTACCGAGGGCAGCAGGAACGCCCAGGCGAGCCCGTGCTCGCCGAGACGGCGCCGCGGCTCGGGTGGGCTTGATGCGGTCGGCATGGTGCGCGTCCGCCTTTCATGACGTTGGTTCCGGCCAAACCGTTTCGTCCTCGGACGACGGGTCGGCGAGGAGAGGGTGAGCGGAGGGTTGCGCGCATGTTGCGCGTTCGCGTCACATCTGCCGTGCCGGGCGCCGCCACACCCGCTCCGGCCAGTTCTGCGTTCTCCGGGGCCGATGTCCCGTCAGGTCTACCGGCCGGTAGGAATACTGACTTCTGCTCACTGTGCGTGGCAAGGCTTCGGACGCGTCCGATCGATCTTCAGTTGTCCGGGAGGTGGGCCGTCGCCCGGTTCGGTCAGCGCAGCAGGCGGCGCTCCTTGGCGATCGCGACCGCGCCGGAGCGGGTGTCCACGCCGAGCTTGGCGTAGATCCGGCCGAGGTGGGTCTTCACGGTCGCCTCGCTGATGAACAGCGCCCGAGCGATCTCCCGGTTGCCCAGGCCGTGGCCGAGCTGATCGAGGATGTCCTGTTCACGGTCGGTGAGTTGGGGCAGGGGGGAGCGCATCCGGGCCATCACCCGGGACGCCACCGGCGGGGACAGCGCCGGCCGGCCCGCCGCGGCCGAGCGGATCGCGGCGAACAGCTCGGCCGGGCGCTCCGCCTTCAGCAGGTAGCCCGTCGCGCCCGCGTTGATGGCCCGGCTGATGTCGGCGTCGGTGTCGAAGGTGGTCAGCACCAGCACGTGGCTGTCGCCCGGCCCGGCCATGATCCGTCGGGTGGCCTCCACCCCGTCCATGCCGTCGCCGAGTTGAAGGTCCATCAGCACTACGTCGGGCTGCAGGCGGGCGGTCAGCGCCACGGCCTCCTCGCCGGTGCTGGCCTCGCCGACCACCTCGATCGCGCTGTCGCTGGAGAGCAGCGCCAGCAGCCCGGCCCGGACCATCGCGTGGTCGTCGCAGATGAGCAGTCTGACCCGGTCGTCGTCGTTCATGGACCCTCCTGCGGCGGCGGTGCGGCGGTGCGGCGGTGCGGCGGTGCGGCGGTGCAGCGGTGCGGCGTGCTGTCAGCTGACCTCCGGTGGGCTCTCCAGCGGGACGGCCGCCGAAACCACGGTGCCCTCGCCCGGGGCCGACTCGACGGTGAGCGTGCCACCCAACTGTCTCAGGCGGGCCTGCATCGCCGGCAGCCCGTGGCCGCGCCCGCCGCCCGGGACGGCCGGGTCGCGCCCGGCGGGGCCGCCGGGGCCGCCGGGGGACGGGGTGAAGCCGCGGCCGTCGTCCGCGACGTCGAGCACCGCCTGGTCGCCCAGGTAGGAGAGCGTGATCGAGGCGCGGTGGGCCCGGGCGTGCTCCCGGACGTTGGCCAGCGCGCCCTGGGCGATCCGCAGCAGCGCGGACTGCGCGGCGGCCGGCATCGGCACCGGGCTGCCGTCCAGCTGGAAGCGGACCGGCAGGCCGCTCTCCGCCGCCTCCCGCTCGGCCAGGGCGGCCAGCGCGGCCTCCAGGGTGCCCTGCTCGGCGAGGTCGGCCGGGGCGAGGTCGTGCACGAAGCGGCGGGCCTCGGCGAGGTTCCGGGCGGTGATCGCGGCGGCCGTCCGGACGTGGCCGCGGGCGGCCGCCGCGTCCTGCTCCCAGGCGAGGTCGGCGGCCTGCAGCAGCATCTGCTGGCTGGACAGGCCCTGGGCGAGGGTGTCGTGGATCTCGACGGACAGCCGCTCGCGCTCGGACAGCGCGCCCTGCCGGCGCTCCACCGCGGCCAGCTCCCGCCGGGCCCGGATCAGGTCGACGATCAGCTTCCGCTGCCGGGCGCCCTGCCGCTGCATGTACAGGAACACCGCGGTGGCCAGCGCGGCGACCGCCGGCGGCAGCAGCACCAGCGTCGGATCGGCGCCCGGCAGTCGCGCCTGGGCCACCATGACCAGCGCGGTGAGCACCGTCACCAGCGGGATCGCCGCCCGGGGCGGGAACGCCCGCAGCACCGTGTACACCAGCGGGACGGCGCACCAGGCGAAGCTCGGCGCCATCAGCACCAGCACCGCCCATGAGCCCAGCACCGCCGCCAGCCAGGCCGGCCGGCGCTCGGAGAGGCCGGACAGGTGCCCCGCGGCGAGGGCGACGCTCAGCGCGATCACCCACGGCGTCAGCGGGCTGGCGAGGTGGTGCGTCAGGTAGCGCGTCAGCGAGGTGCCCAGCAGCAGGACGAAGACCAGCCGCATGACGGCGGAGAGCCAGCCGGCGTCCGGGTCGGCCGCCCGGGACAGGGGGTGGCGCATCAGGGCCGGCCTCCTTTCGCATGCGGTCGGCGCCCGCCGGCGGGTGCCGGCACTTGGATGGTGCCCGCGGATCGCGGGGCGTACATCAACCGATCGGCTGACACGGTTGTCGTCCATCCTGCTCCGCCGGTCCAGCCGGTTCGCCGATCCGTGGCGGGGGTCCGGCCGCGAACCATGGAGAGCGAGGCCGGAGCACCCCAGCGATCCGGCGCCCAACCACCGATCCAGGAGCCGAAGATGAAGAAGCTGAGCACTCGTACCCGCGTTGTCACCGGTGCCGTCGCGGTGGCCGCGGTCGGGGCGAGCGTGGTCGGCGCCGTCTCCGCCGGCGCCGAGACGCCGAACGCGGCCCCCGCCACCGCCGCCTCGTCGGACGTCCAGAACAAGAACACCTTCGAGACCTCGCACCTGACGGTCGAGGCCGCCACCAAGGCCGCCCGGGCCAGCCTGGACGCCGCGGCGAAGGCCGGCCAGAAGATCTCCGTCGCGGTCGTCGACCGGAACGGCAACGTGATCGTCGAGCTGCGCGGCGACGGCGCCGGCCCGCAGTCCTTCGAGTCCGCCGAGCGCAAGGCCTACACCGCGGTGTCCTGGAACGCGCCGACCTCCGAGCTGGTCAAGCGCCTTGCCCAGGCCCCGAACCTGAAGGACATCCCCGGCACGCTGTTCCTCGGCGGCGGCGCCCCGGCCCAGCTGAAGGGCGCCCCAATCGCGGCCGTCGGCGTGGCCGGCGCCCCCAGCGCCGACCAGGACGAGCAGTTCGCCCAGGCCGGTGTCGCCGCGCTGAGCAAGTGACGCCCGGCCGGCGGCAGGGCTGAGCCGATGGCGCGCTCCCAGGAGGAGCGGGCCACCGGCTCCGGCCGTTGTACCGCGGTGCGAGGGTTCGGACCTCGTGCTGCGGCGGTTCAGGCCTCGTGATAGGCGCACAGCGCCCAGATGATGAAGACGTCCAGCGCGATCACCACCACTGACCACAGCGGGTAGTAGGGGATGGCGAGGAAGGAGTCCACCACGCTCACCGAGGCGATGACGATACCGGCGATCCGGGCCCACGCCAGGCCTCTGATCACGAACAGGCCGGTCAGTGCGACCAGCGCGCCGACCACCACGTGGATCCAGCCCCATGAGGTCAGGTCGAACTTGAAGACGTAGTTGGGGGTGGTGACGAAGATGTCGTCCCGCGCGACCGCCATGATCCCGCGGAACAACTCCAAGAGACCGGTCACCAGCATCAACACACCGGCGAACAGCACCATCCCGGGCACCCAGGGATTGTGCCCCGGCGCCGGTGAACCGCGTGACCCGGGCGGTGCCGGGGTCGGGCCGACGGACGAGCTCATGGGACCTCCTTGGCCGAAGTGGACCTGGGTCGACCCTCGGCCCGTCCACCCGCCGGGGCACACCGGACGACCCCGTTCGGGTGACCTTCCCGACGCCCGCGCACCCGTCGCGAACCCGCCCGCGACAGCCCCGCCACGGCCCCGTCGCGTACCGGATAGCCCCGGCCCCCCGCGCTGTGTTTACTGGTCACAGTGCCCGGGCGCCCGGCGAGGAGGTGCCGCAGCCATGGCCGACACCCGCTGGAACGACCTGCCGCAGCCGCTGCGCCGGCTGCTGGACGGCACGCCCGCCGCCGTCGCCGTCCTCGACTCCCGGCTGCGCTTCCGCTACGTCAACCCGGCACTGGCCGTGATGAACGGCCTCCCCGCCGAGAGCCACCTCGGCCGCACCGCCGGCGAACTGCTGCCCGGCCTCGACGCCCGCGAGGACCTGCTGCGCGCCGTGCTCGCCGACGGCCGCCCCCGCGAGATCATCTCCAGCGGCCACACCCGGGCCGGCTCCCCGCAGCACCTCCGGCACTGGCACGGCGCCTACCACCGGCTGGAGGAGGACGGGCGGCCCGTCGGACTGGTCGGCATCCTGCTGGAGGTCACCGCCGCCCACCGGCAGCAGCACGAACTCGAACAGGCCCGAGCCCGGCTCGCCCTGCTCGACCAGGCCGCCACCCGGATCGGCACCACCCTCGACGTCGAGACCACCTGCGGGGAGCTCGCCGCCTTCCTGACCGACCACCTCGCCGACGCCACCACCGTCGAACTGCTCCCGCACCTCGACAGCCGGCACGCCCGCCCGCTCCCCGACGGCGGCCGCCGGCTGCTGCGCACCGCGATCGCCGCCAAGCCCGAGCTGCTGGAGCAGGTCCGCCAGGTCGGCGAGCGCGGCGAGTACGTCGACTACCGGCCCGACTCCGCCGTGCCGCGCTGCCTGGCCGAGGGCCGGCCGGTGATCGAGAACCTGCTGACCGAGGCCGAGCTGCGCCGCACCGCCCCCAACCCGGAGCGGATCGCCGACATCCGGGCGATCGACATCCACTCCGGCATGGTGGTGCCGCTCACCGCCCGCGGCCACCGGATCGGCACCGTCACCCTGCTGCGCGCCGACCCCTCCCCGGGCTTCGACGAGGACGACGCGGTCGCCGCCCAGGACCTCGCGGTGCGCGCCGCCATCACCCTGGACAACGCCCGCCGCTACAGCCGCGAACACGCGGTCGCCGTCGACCTGCAGCGCGCCATGCTCGCCGAACCCGGCACCCCGCACCCCGACCTCACCGTCGCCTTCCGCTACCGCCCGGCCGGCACCGGCGCTCTGGTCGGCGGCGACTGGTACGAGACGGTGGCGCTGCCCGACGGCCGCACCGTGCTGGCCATCGGCGACGTGATGGGCCACGGCATCGAGGCCGCCGCCCACATGAGCCACTACCAGGCGATGCTGCGCGCGATGGCGCTGCTGGAGCCGACCGCCGACCGCCTGCTGACGCGGATGGACGGCCTGGCCGGCGACGTGCACGACTACCGTCCCTCCACCTGCCTGGCGGTGTACGCCGAACCCGCCCGCGGCCGCTACTGCTTCGCCAGCGCCGGCAACCTGCCGCCCGCCGTGGTCCGCCCGAACGGCGAGGTGGCGCTGCTGCCGGTGGAGCCGGGCCCGCCGCTCGGCACCGGGCAGAACGGCTACCTGCCGAGCATCGCGGTGCTGCCGCCCGACCACACCCTGCTGCTGTTCACCGACGGCCTGGTCGAGCGCCGGGGCGAGGACATCGACCGCTCGCTGGAACGGCTCACCGCCCGGCGGCTGCCCGCCGGGGCCGGACCGGACCGGCTGCTGGACGCGGTGCTGGCCGGCGCCCCCGACCCGGCCGAGGACGACATCGCGCTGCTGGCCGCCGCCCCCGCCCGGCCGCGGCCGGGCCAGGTCCGCAGCCGGGAGGTGCTGACGGTGCTGACCGGCGGCCGCTGGCAGCCGCTGCGCTGAGCGCCGCGGCGGCGCTCAGCCGGTGAGCGTGCGCAGCGCGAGGGTGCGCAGGTCGGCCAGCCGGGCCCGGTCCCAGCCGTGGTAGACGGCGTTGGTGCAGAGCACCACGTAGCGGCCGGTGGCCGGGGCCAGGAAGAGGCTGGTCCCGGTGAAGCCGTGGTGGTAGGCCGCCCCGCCGTCGTCGGTGACCAGCCAGGCGAGGCCGCGGTGCAGGCCGGGTTCGACGGCGGCGCGCGGGCGGCGGCTCTCGGCGAACCAGTCGGCCAGCGGGCTCGCCCCGGTCAGCAGGTGTTCGGCGTAGGCGGCGAGGTCGTCGGCGCAGGAGAACACCCCGGCGTGGCCGGCCACCCCGCCGAGCAGGGCGGCGCTGGGGTCGTGCGGGGCGCCCCAGGTGCGGGGAGCGTCGCGCAGCCGCTGTTCGGTCGGGGCGAGCTGCGGGTCGCGGGGCAGCGGCCCGTAGGCGGTGCGGGTCAGGCCGAGCTCGCGCCACAGGTCCTCGGCGAGCAGGTGCAGGGGGCGGCCGAGGACGGCGGGCAGCAGCAGGCCGAGCAGGATGAAGCCGCGGTCGATGTAGCGGTGACGGCTGCCGGGCGGGCTCACCAGCGGCTCCGCGCACAGGTGCTCGATCAGCGGCCGGCCGGAGTGCTCGTAGCGGGCCAGCCCGGTCTTCGGGAGCAGCCCGGAGGTGTGGGTGAGCAGCTGCCGAACGGTCAGGTCGCCGCCGGGGGGTGGCAGTTCGGGGAGTGCCGCGCGCAGCGGCGCGTCCAGGTCGAGCAGGCCGGTGCGGACGGCGGCGCCGACCAGCGGCCAGGTGGCGAGCACCTTGGTGAGCGAGGCGAGGTCGTAGCGGGTGTGCGGGCCGGGCCGGGCGTCGCCGCACTCGGGGGCGACCAGGCCGTGGCCGACGGTGACCCGGTCGCCTCCTGCCCGACCGACCGTCAGCACGCCGCCGGGGAACAGCCCGCCGTCCACGGCCTCGGCGAGGGCGGCGCCGAGGTCGGCGACGGTGGCGGCGGTCCAAACGGAGTCCTGCACGGCGTCCCTCTCGTCCCGGCCGGTGTTGGCGTCCGTTCGGATTCTCGCCCGTGCCGGACGCCGGAAACCGGGCTGCCGACGAGGCGTCAGGCGTGCCGTGCGCCCAGGGCGTCGAGAGCGGCCAGGGCCCGGTCGGCGTCGGCGGCCGGGACGAACAGGTGGTCGTGGTGGAAGCCGGCCACCACGTTGCAGCTGATGCCGTGTTCGGCGAGCGCGGTGGCGACGGCGGCGGTCAGGCCGACGGCGTCCAGCGCGGAGTGCACCCGCAGGGTGATCCAGGCGGCGGTGAACGCGTGCGGCAGGCCGAGCGAGTCGGCCTCCTCCTCAAGGACGACGAACGTGACGCCCTCGGGTTCGGCCACCGTGACGACCGGCCGCAGCCCGGCGGGCACCCGGCCCGGCAGCGTGCAGTACACGTAGCGGCCGGGGTTGAGGACGGGGCTCAAGCCGGAGAGCAGCTGTCGAAGATCGCGTTCGCCTGCCATGGCCGTCACCGTAGTGGCTCCGGGCGACGACCGGGGCGCTGCGGGGGCGTGTCGGGACGGCCGGAACTTTCGGCCGGAGGCGCCGTCGCCCGGAGCGGGCTCGCGTGCGCCGGCTCGCGCGCCGGTGCCGGCGAGCTGTGCGCCGGGTGGCTCCGACCGTCCGGGATGATCGTCAACTCCCTTCATGCGTAAGGTTTTTGTTTGCTCTGCGCGGACGGTGGTACCACCTCTGTGGTGAGTTCTGTCGCGTGCTGTGTTCTGTGCCGCAGGTAGTGCTCAAGGGGGGTGACATGACCACGGACCCGAACAACAAGGCGCCCGGGAACGCCGTGCCGCCGATGAAGCCCACGTTCGCGCCGCCCGATCCGCCGGCCGGCGCTGCGGCGGGGCCTTCGTCCAGCACCTGGGCGGTCGCTCCCCAGGCCCCGCTCCGGCAGCCTCCGCGGTCGGCGGCGGACGCCACCCGCTACCTGTGCGTCGCCGTCCAGCTGGACAGCAAGCTGTGCGACCGGGCCATCGAGTCCGTGCTCAAGGAGCCGCACCGCACCGTCGCGTTCTCGCCCGGCGTCGACCTGGTCTGCGTGCTGCGGTACGCGATCGCCGCGCAGGTCCGGCAGGCCGCCACCCGGGCCCTGCTCACGCTGGTCGCGCTCGGCGTGGTGGCCTCCTTCGCCTTCCAGTCCTTCCCGGACAGCGCGGAGACCGTCCTGCCGGTGCCGCTGCCACCGCTCGTCGTCCCCCTGCTCTGCGTGGCCTGGGGGATCGTGCTGGCCGAACGGCTCATCACGTTCTACGGCGTGCTGAGGGCCAAGCTGAGCCGGGACGCCTTCGACCCGGCCCGGGCTCCCCGTGGCGATCCGCACGAGGAGAAGCTGCTGGGCCAGGTCGCCGCCGAGCAGCGGAAGGGGAACGTCTCGGTCTTCTCGGGCTTCGAACCGTTCCTCGGCTACGGCAGGCTCGTCTCCCCGTGGAACTTCACCATCGCCGTGGACCGGCCCGACGAACAGTCCGACCACGTCGTCCCGTTCACCCTCCAGGAGTTGACCGCCGAAGTCACCGGCGCGCTCCAGGCCCTCGGGCTGCCCGGCGTGGCGGTCTCCGAGCGGGTCTTCGTGAACGGCGCCGACCTGGCCCAGGGGCTGGACCCCGCGCTCCGCCGGCTGCTGCTTCCCCAACCGGACGGCAGGCCGCGGACGGAACTGCGCCCGGACGTGCTCGACCGGCTGCGGGAGGACGGCTCGGGGCGGGCCCGCCCCTACCTGGTCACCACGGTCTCCGGGTGGAGCGGCGAACTGGTGGCCGGCTCCGTGGTCCGGTTCTCGCTGAGCGCTGCCCGGGACCTGCTCTTCGTCGAGGGCGGCACCACGCTGCTCCCCCCGATCCACCACCGGTACCACCAGGTCGACCACCTGCTCGACCACCCCACCTGGCGGCAACTGCTCGCCCTCGTCGCCTCCTCGGCCGGCGCCGTGCCGCGCGGACTGATCGTCAGCCCGTTCAAGACGCTCGAACTGCTGGTCGGCGGCCTGACCGACCGTCAGAAGAAGAAGGAACAACTGCGCCTGATCGCCCTCGGGGCCTTCAACCACGGCGCCGAGCTGAGCATTCGGGAGGCGGCGGCCGAACCCAGGTTCCACCGGTACTTCCAGCAGGTCGACAGCCAGATGTACACCAAGATCGTCGAACGCCGAGCCCTGGACACGCTCACCGACTTCCTGGCCGACCGGCAGGTCGACGTCTCCGAACTCCGGGAGCGCCAGAGCGTGATCTACAACGGCGGCGTGTTCGCCTCCGACAACGCCAACGTCAGCTTCGTCAACTCCCCGGTGGCCGCCGGTGCCGGCAGCAGACTCGTGCGCCTGGCAGAACGCGCCTCGGGCAGCAGAAGGAAGGAAGGCCGATGACCGAGGACCGGCGTATCACCGGCGGACTCCACATCAGCGGCAACGCCCAGGTCACCATCAGCGGCGGCGCGATCGCCGCGGGCCAGGACTCCTCCGCGACCGTCCACACCTCGGCGGTGGACGAGGAGGCCGTCGTCCGACGGGTGCTCGCCCTCGTCGAGCAGCTGCGGCAGAGCCCCGACCCCGACGCGGTCCGCGCGGCGGAGGACCTCCAGCAGGTGGTGGCCGAGCCCGTGCGGCGCTGGGACCAGGTCCTGCGCTTCCTCTCCCGGGCCGGCCAGGGCGTGGCCGCCACCACCGCGATCGCCGCCGAGATCCAGGGCCTGGACGAGGCGGTCAGGGCACTGCTGCCCTGACGCCCGAAGCACCGCCGACAGTGGGACATCAGGTGTCGCTCGCGCGACGTGGATGGGGGACGCAATGGCCGAGATCAAAGGTGTGCTGCTGCCTGCGTACGTGCTGGCCGACGAGTCGGGCTCGATGGGCCCGTACCGGGAGGAGCTGTCCGAGGGCCTGGTCTCGCTCTGCGAGGGGCTGCGGGCCGAACCGATGGTCGCGGCGAAGCTGAGGCTCGCCGTGCTCGGGTTCTCCGACGACGTGCAGGTCCGGCTCGCGGTCGCCGACATGCGGGCCGAGACCAGCCTGCCCGAGGTGGTCATCCGGGGAACCACCCGCTACCGGGCGGTCTTCGACGACCTGCGGCAACGCATTCCCACCGACGTGCAGTGGCTCCGCGGCCAGGGGTACAAGGTGCACCGCCCGGTGGTGTTCTTCCTCAGCGACGGCCAGCCGACCGACGGGGACGCCTGGCGGCGGTCGCACGCCCTGCTGGTAGACCGGTCCCGCACTCCCACGGCGCCCAACATCATCGCCTGCGGCATCGGCAGCGCCGAGGCCCGGACCATGCTGGAGGTCGCGACCCGGCCGGAGTTCGCCTTCGTGGCCGTGCCGGGGGCCGACATCGGCCGGGCCATCTCGGAGTTCTTCCACTCGCTCACCGCGAGCCTGGTCTCCTCCGGCCAGGCGCTGAACTCCGCCAACCCGCAGCTCGTCGTCAACCGGCCGGACCAGTTCACCATGGCCATCGACGAGGTCGGCCTGTGAGTCCGGACGGCGCCGAGGGCACGCCGTCCCCGCTGCCCTGGCAGCGGATCGCCGTCGGGGCGCCCGGGGTCGAGTTCGAGGCCCGGCCGCCCGGCGGGGACGTCCTCGACGTGCCCGACACCGAGTGCGACGGCTGGTCCACCGCGGGCCTCACCGTGCGGCTGGCGTCGGTGCGGGGCGCCCACCACCGCTACTACGGCAAGCCGCGGCAGGACGCCGCCCGCGCCGTGCCGCACGCGCCCACCGGGGCCGTCGTGTTCGCCGTCGCCGACGGCGTCTCCAGTGCCACCAGGGCCGAGCGCGGCGCCGGCGAGGCCTGCCGGGCCGCGCTGGAGCGGATCCTGCTCCAACTCGCCTGGAGCCCGGACGCCCTCGACCTCCACGATGTCGCCCGGCACGCCGCCGAGCGGCTGCGGCGGCTGGCCCGCGGGCGGCTCAACGAGGCCGAGCCGAGCACCGCCGAGGTCGCGGGCCGGTACGCGACCACGCTGGTCACCGGCCTGGTCCGGCCCCACCCCGACGGGCCGGTCGTCGAACTGTGCCGGATCGGGGACTCGGGCGCCTGGCTGCTCGACAGCCGGCGGGGCGCCTACTGGCCGGTCTTCCCGACGAAGACCGGCTCGGACGCCCTGCTGGTCTCCAACGAGGTCACGGCACTGCCCAGCGTCCCCGCCGCCCTCGAACAGGCCACCCTGCGCCTGACGCCGGACCAGGTGCTGGTGGTCGGCACCGACGGCTTCGGCGACCCGCTCGGCGACGGCGACGGCCAGGTCGGCGCGCTGTTCGCCCGTCAACTCGCCGCACCGCCGTCACCCCTGTGGCTCGCACACGTGCTGGACTTCGCCCGGGAGACCTTCGACGACGACCGGACCCTGCTGGCGATCTGGCGGCGCAGCCCGGCCCCGCCCCGATGAACGCCGCTCCCGGCGGCGCCGTCGACCGCGGCGCCCTGGTCCTCGACCGCCGTCTCGGGCAGGGCGGCCAGGGCGTCGTCCACCGGGTGGCCAACCTGAGGATCAACCGGGCCGCCGCCGACGGCGGCTGGGACGTGGTCTACAAGGAGTACGCGCCCGCCCTGCTCCCCGACCTCGACGCCGCCGCGCTGACCGCGATGGTGGACCTGCTCGACGAGCTGAGCGGCGACGAGGGCCGGTGGCTGTGCGAGAAGACCGCCTGGCCGGCCGCCGTGGTCCGCACGGACGGCCAGGTCAGCGGGTTCCTCATGCGGGCCGCCCCGGACCGGTTCCGGTTCGACTTCCGCAGCCTGAGCGGCGCGGGCAGCGGCACCCGCCGACTGGCGAACCTGGAGTTCCTGCTCAACGACGACGCGTACACGGCCGGAATCGGACTCACCGTCGGCGAACGGGACCGCCTCCTGCTGCTCGCCGACCTGGCCGGGACGCTCGACCGGCTGCACCGCATCGGCATCGGCGTCGGGGACCTGTCCCCGAAGAACCTGCTGCTCGCCACCACCGGTCCGCCCGAGTGCTTCCTCATCGACTGCGACGCGATGCGGCTGCGGGGCGCCAGCGTCCTGCCGCAGGCCGAGACGCCGGACTGGCAGCTCCCGGCGGGCGAGGAGAAGGCCACCCCGGCCGGCGACGTCCACAAACTCGCGCTCCTCGCCGTCCGCCTGATCGCCCGGGACCAGGTCACCACCGATCCCACCGCACTGACGGCGCTGAGCCCGGACCTCGGCGAGCTCGCCCGCCGGAGCCTCGACCCCGCCCCGGCCCGCCGGCCGTCGCCGGCCGAGTGGGCGGAGTGCCTCCGGGCGGCCGCCCCGACGGTCCCCACCGCCTCCGCCGCACCACCGGCCGACGCGGTCTCCGACGGTGCGGCCTCCGACGGGGCGCCCGCGCCGCAGGGCCGGTCGAAGTCCTCGTTCGTCGCCCCCGTCGTCTTCGTGGTGCTCGTCCTGGTCCTCCTGGCCGTCATGATCGCCCGCTCCCGAGGCACCGGTGACCACGCGGAGGGACCCGGCACCACCCGGCCGCCGACCCCTTCTCCGACCTCCGCGAGCCCGACCCGTACGCCTGCGCCCGTCACCACCACCCCCGCTCGCACCCCCACCGCCACCTTCGACCCCAGGTCGCTCGACAGTGCGCAGACCGACCGGACCCCGCTGACCGCGAGCGCGCTGCTGCCCGTCTCCTTCACCGACTCCAAGGGCGTGACCTACACCCGGAACAGCGGCTCCACGGGGGACTGCCCGGACGACTCCATGAAAGAGAGCCTCCAAACGGCACTGCGCAAGGCCGGCTGCGACAAGCAGGTGGTCGGGACGTACATCGACGCCAACGCCAGGATCGCGGTGGCGGTCTGGGTGATACCCCTGGCCGATGCACAGGCCGCCGACCGGGGCAAGCAGGCGCTCGCGGAGTTCTCCATCACGGACTGGAGCCTCTGGTGTCCGACGACCGGCCCCGGCTCCCAGCTCTGCGACAGGGGCACGGACATCCGCAGCGCCACCCAGTCGGGTTACCGGATGAACAGCCACCGCTACCTGCTGCAGTCCCGGGCTCTCTACATCAACCTGACCACCGACAGCAGCGCCGAGGAGTGGACGAATGCGGCGGCCTACGCCGCGATCACCGAGGCCGGGCCGTAGCACTGCGCGCGGACCGGCGGCCGGGTGTCGACATCCCTTGTCGTTCGACAGTTACCGATATATCGTCGAGTTATCGAGATGCTTCGACGATCGGAGTGTCCGACAACCATGGGAAGCGGGTGTTCGTCATGCGGTACGACAAGCGTTATCGCGGGGAGGGTCGGCGTCGGTGGGCCGAGCGGCCCGAGGAGGGGGAGCAGTTCGAGGCGCGGGCGGCGTTCGGGCCGTTCGGGGCGCAGGGGCGGCCGATGCCGCCGTTCGGGCCCGGGTTCGGGCCGCGCGGGCGGGGTTTCGGCGGTCACGGGGTGCGCGGCGGGCACGGCGGGCGGCGCGGGGGCCGGGCGCGGCGCGGTGACGTGCGGGCCTCGCTGCTCGCGCTGCTGCGGGAGCGTCCGATGCACGGCTACGAGATGATCACCGAGATCGGCGAGCGCACCGGCGGGGTCTGGCGGCCCAGCCCGGGCTCGGTGTACCCGACGCTCCAGCTGCTGGAGGAGGAAGGCCTGATCAAGGCCAACGAGGAGTCCGGCAAGAAGCTGTTCGAACTGACCGAGCAGGGCCGGGCCGAGGCCGAACAGGGGCCCGAGTCCCCGTGGGACGAGGCCGGCCGGCGGGACGACTGGGAGGCCGTGCAGGAGGTCGGCGCCGCGCTCGCGGCGGTGGACCACGCGGTGCGCCAGGTCATGATGACGGGCACCGAGGAGCAGCGCGCCAAGGGCCTGGCGGTGCTGGCGGAGACGAAGAAGAAGCTGTACCTGATCCTGGCCGAGGAGGCCTGATCCCCACCCCGGGGCGGGGCGTGACGGACGGTCAGCCGCTGGCGGCGTCGTCGTACTCGTACCGCCAGCGGAAGCGGCCCTTCGCGTTGTACTCCTTGGCGCGCCGGTAGACCAGCGTGATCGCCGGGGTGTCCCCGTGCGCGGGGACGGGCACCCGGTAGACCTTCGGCACGGTGTGCAGCGGGCTCAGCAGGATCGGCAGGACTCGGCCGTCCAGCGGCCCCCCGAGGAATTCGGTGTCGGCGCTCTTCACCGGTCCAGGGTAGGCACGCGGCGGGATGTCCGGTGCGGGCGGGTGTGTCCGTCGCGTCGCGGCGGGTGTGACGCGGACAGCATCGCCGACGGTCATGGGAAGGGCCTTCGGACCCTTATCCTGCTACGTACGCCCCCGGGGGTTGCCCCGGGTCCGCGGGCCCGTACGGGCCGGGTGGGGCGCGCCGTGGTGCGCCCGCCCGCCGAGCGAGACTCTCGAACTCCGTACCCGCCCCGGACGTCGGCCGGCCGGAGAACCCGGCCCCGGTCGACGGCAGACGCCCCCGCGCGCGGTGCACCGATTCGGGAAGCAGCGAGCGGCTCCGTGCGTTGGCGTCGGGTGTTGCGTCGGTGGCCGTGCCGTACCAGGTGCGGCAGCTCAGCAGGTGCGGAAGGGGCCAGATGGAAGCCAGCAGCAGGTGGACGTCCTGGTGGCGGCGGGACCGGAAGGACGACCCGGACGCCACGGGGGACGCGGCTGCGAAGCTGGATCTGCTGCTGGGGGCGGTCCGGGCGGGGTTCCCGGTGGCGCCGGCGGCGCACCCGGCGGCGGGGTACCGGTGTTCGTGCGACCGGGTCGGCTGTCCGGCTCCGGCCCAGCATCCGGTGTCCTTCGCCTGGCAGTCCCAGGCCACCGTCGACGCCGAGCAACTGGCGCACTGGCTGACGCGTGACCCGGAGGCGAACTTCGTCACCGCGACGGGCCGCGTGCACGACGTGCTGGACGTGCCGGCCGAGGCCGGCGAGCTGGCGCTGCGGCGGCTGGACGCGCTCGGTGTGGGCGGTCCGGTGGCGGCGGTCGGCGGCGACCGGTACCTGTTCTTCACCGCCACCCGCGGCACCCCGCAGGACGAGGACGAGTGGTGGCCCAGCGCGCTGGACTCCACGCCCGAGACGGTCTCCGAGCATCCCGGGCTGCGCTGGCACTGCCGCGGCTCGTACACCCTGGTCCCGCCGGCCGCGCTGACCGACGGCTCCCGGGTGCGCTGGCTGCGCGGCCCCGACCAGCCGCTGCCGGACCCGCTGCGGGTGCTGGACGTGCTGACCGACGCGTGCACCGAGGTCGGCGCGGTCGCCGAGGAGCAGTGGCTGATCGGCTGAGCCGAGCAGGCACGCGGCGCAGGAACGACGCAGCGGCCCGTCGCCCCGGGTAGGGCGACGGGCCGCTGTGCTGCCCGGTCAGGGGAGGGTGAGGATCTCCGCGCCGTCGGCGGTGACCACCAGGGTGTGCTCGAACTGGGCGGTGCGCTTGCGGTCCTTGGTGACCACCGTCCAGCCGTCCGGCCAGATGTCGTAGTCGTAGCTGCCCAGGGTGAGCATCGGCTCGATGGTGAAGGTCATGCCCGGCTTGATCACCTCGGTGGCCCGGTCGCTGTCGTAGTGCGGGACGATCAGGCCGGAGTGGAACGAGGTGTTGATGCCGTGGCCGGTGAAGTCGCGGACCACGCCGTAGCCGAACCGCTTGGCGTAGGACTCGATGACCCGCCCGATCACGTTGATCTGGCGTCCGGGCTTGACCGCCCTGATCGCCCGGTCGAGGGACTCCCGGGTGCGCTCCACCAGCAGCCGGGACTCCTCGTCCACGTCGCCGCACAGGTAGGTGGCGTTCAGGTCGCCGTGCACCCCGTGGATGTACGCGGTGGCGTCGATGTTGACGATGTCGCCGTCCTGCAGCACGGTCGAGTCCGGGATGCCGTGGCAGATCACCTCGTTGATCGAGGTGCAGACCGACTTCGGGAAGCCCCGGTAGCCGAGGTCGGACGGGTACGCGTCGTGGTCGCACATGTACTCGTGCGCGACGGCGTCGAGTGCGTCGGTGGTGACACCGGGGGCGATCAGCTTCGCGGCCTCGGCCATCGCCTGCGCCGCGATCCGGCCGGCGATCCGCATCTTCTCGACGGTCTCCGCGGTCTGCACCTCGGGGCCGGTGTACGGGGTCGGCGCGGGCTTGCCGACGTACTCCGGACGCGCGATGTGCGCGGGGACCTTGCGGGTGGGGGACTGCGTGCCGGGTACCAGAGCCATGACCGCGAGTGTATCGGCCGCCGTCCGCCCGCCCCGGGCCGTGTGCGCGGGCGGGCCACCGGGAATGATCACAGCTGACCGCCGCGGCCGCCGCCGCGAGGGCCCACCAGGACGGGAGACGAGACGATGGTGTTCGGCCGCAGCAAGCCCACCGGCAAGCCGGGGGAGTGGTTCTACTGCATCAAGCACGGCAAGGTCGAGGAGGGCCCGGAGTGCCCGGCCAAGGACCGGCTCGGCCCGTACGCCACCCGCGAGGAGGCCGCGCACGCCCTGGAGACCGCCGCCGAGCGCAACCAGGAGTGGAAGCAGGACCCGCGCTGGAACGACGAGACGCCCGAGGCCTGACGCCCCCTCACACTTCGGCGGCCGCGGCCTCGGCCTGCTGCTTCTCGTGCTGCGCCCGCACCGCCAGGACGTGCGGGTCGGTGCGGGAGTCCCAGGCCAGCAGCTTCGGGATGGACGCCGTCAGGGCCAGCACGCCCAGCACGCACATCACGCCGCCCGTCCAGATCGAGGCCCGGGTGCCGACCAGCGCGGCCATGCCGCCGGCCCGGACCTGGCCGAGCTGCGGGCCGACCGAGTACGACAGCAGCTCCACCCCGGCGAGGCGGCCGCGCAGCTCGTCGGGGATGGACTGGTTCCAGATCGTCGACCGGGCGACGCCGCTGATCTGGTCGGCCGCGCCCGCCAGCGCCAGGCACAGCAGCACCAGCCAGACGTTCCCGGCCAGGCCGGCCAGCGCCATCGACCCGCCCCAGCCGAGCGCCGCGAACAGCAGCATCCGTCCGTGCCGGTGGACCCGCGACAGCCAGCCGCCGGTCGCCGACACCAGCAGCGCGCCGACCGCCGTCGCCGCGTACAGCAGGCCCAGCGCCCACTCGGCGTCCAGCGAGTCCGCCAGGAACGGGAAGACCGCGACCGGGAAGGCGAACAGCATCGCCACCGTGTCGATCGCGTAGGTGCCCAGCAGGTCCTTGCGGCTCCACGCGTAGGCCAGGCCCTGCCCGAGGCTGCGCAGCGAGGGCCGGTCGGCGCTCTCGGCGGGCGGGATCGGACGCATCCGGGCGATCAGCGCCAGCGACACCAGGAAGGTCAGCACGTCCAGCGCGTAGGCGCTGCGCGCGCCGGCCACCGCGACGACCACGCCCGCCAGCGCCGGGCCGGCCACCGAGGCGGCGTTGCGGTACAGCGAGACGAGGGTGAACGCGGCGGGCAGCTGGTCGTGCGCCACCACCCTGGGGAACATCGAGTCCAGCGCCGGGCGCTGGATGCCGTCCAGCGCTGCGGTCAGCGCCCCCACCAGGTAGATCGGCCACAGCATCGGGTGCGGCAGCACGGAGTTGGCCAGCAGCAGTACGGCCATCAGCGTCAGCCCCGCCTCGCTGAGCAGCACCAGGCGGCGACGGTCCAGCGCGTCCGCCAGCGCCCCGCCCCACAGGCCGAACACCACCAGCGGCACCAGCTCGAACGCGCCGGCCAGGCCGACCGCGAGGGTCGAGCCGGTCAGCTGCTTGATCTGGATCGGCACCGCGATGTAGGTGAGGAAGCTGCCGAAGGCGGTGACGCACCCCGACGTCCAGAGCAGCCGGAACTCCCGGGAGGCGCGCCAGGGCGTCAGGTCCGGGATCAACTTGCGGAAGAAGTGGGCAGCAGCTGTCACATGGTCAGATGCTGCGGGAGGCGGACGGACCGGGGCAACAGGTTTTCTGCCGGCCCGTCACCAGCGCACCACCGGCGAGGCGGTCAGCCGCTCCACCAGCCGGGCCAGCCGGGAGCGCGGCGGCACCGTCGAGGTGGCCGAGCTGACCAGGTGCTGCACCAGCTCGAACGGCTCGGGTTCGGCCTCCGGCACGGTCAGCCGCTCGTGCGCCAGCGCCGTCAGCTCGGGGTCGCCGTCGTCCAGGGCGAGCAGCACCGCGCCGGCCCGGCGGGCGCCGTCGAGCCGTTCCAGCAGGGGCGCGTCGGCGGGCGCGGGGGCGACCAGCAGCACCGTCGCGCCGTTCCGCGCCTCCTCCAGCCGGGGCAGCCCGCACGCCAGGTGGCTCGGCGCGCCCGGCGGGACGGTGTGCCGCAGCAGCGTCGGGACGAGCTCCGGCACCCCGCTGTACGCGGCCTCGTCGCTCAGGTGCGCCGCCAGGTGCCACGGCTCGTAGCGGGGGGTGCCGACCAGCAGCAGGCCGGTGGCGCTGCGCCGGGTGACCGAGCCGCGCAGCGCGGCGGCGAAGGCGCCCGCCCGCTCGGGCCAGCCGGTGCCGGCCAGCGACTGCCGGAGTGCGGAAACTCTCACCGCGTCCATGCGCGACAGCATGCTGCCCGGGCAACGGATTTGGCAGGATCTTCGGCATGACGCAACCCGATTCAGTGAACGCGACGGCCGGACCGGGCCGACAGCTGCCGGACGTCTCCGACCTGGTGGTCGGCGTCCTCGGCGGCACCGGTGACCAGGGCCGCGGCCTGGCCTACCGGCTCGCCAGGGCCGGCCAGCAGGTGATGATCGGCTCCCGCAGCGCCGAGCGCGCCGAGGACTGCGCCGCGGCGCTCGGCCTCGGCGTCCGCGGCGCCGACAACGCGCGGTGCGCCCGGGAGAGCGACGTGGTGATCGTCGCGGTGCCGTGGGACGGCCACGCCGAGACGCTGACCTCGCTGCGCGCCGAACTCGCCGGGAAGATCGTGGTGGACTGCGTCAACCCGCTGGGCTTCGACAAGCAGGGCGCCTACGCGCTGCAGGTCCCGGAGGGCTCGGCCGCCCAGCAGGCCGCCGCGCTGCTGCCGGACTCCACCGTCACCGCGGCCTTCCACCACCTGTCGGCGGTGCTGCTGCAGGACGAGTCGGTGGAGTCGATCGACACCGACGTGATGGTGCTCGGCGAGGACCGCGCCGCCACCGACACCGTGCAGGCGCTGGCCGGCCGGATCCCCGGCATGCGCGGCGTCTTCGCCGGGCGGCTGCGCAACGCCCACCAGGTGGAGGCGCTGGTGGCCAACCTGATCTCGGTCAACCGCCGCTACAAGGCGCACGCCGGCCTGCGGATCACCGACGTCTGAGCGGGAGACGGCGCCGCGGTGTGACCGACGCCGCGGCGCGCACCCGCCACCCCCGGCCGGTGCGGCGTGTTCGGTCGGCGAGAATGGCGGGGCCACACCGCGCCCGCCCGAGGAGTCCCGCCATGCCCCGCAACGCCCTGTACGCCACGATCGTCCTGGTCCTGGCGGTGATCGCCGCGGTGGTCTCGTTCATCCAGGGCAACTGGCTCGGCGTGGTGTGGGTGCTGATGGCCGGCGTGTCCAGCAACATCGCCTGGTACTACCTGCGCCGGGACCGCGCCGCCCGGGCCGAGCAGGCCCAGGCCCAGTAGGTCCGGCCCGGGCCCGGCCGGCTCAGTAGGTCTTCCAGAAGCTGAACAGCAGCCGGCCGACCGTCGCGTAGTGCGAGTCCGCGCCGAACAGGTCGAAGATCCCCATGGTGAAGTCGTACAGCCACTGGCCGACCTGGCTCTGCCACACCAGCGCGAACAGCAGCAGCATGCCGTAGGGCGCGTACGGGGCGATCGCGCGGCGGGTCCTGAGCGACAGCCAGGGCTCGATGATGCCGTAGCCGTCCAGGCCGGGCACCGGCAGCAGGTTCAGGATCGCCGCGGTGACCTGCAGGTAGGCGAGGAAGCCGAGGGCGGCCGGCAGCGGGGAGAATCCCAGCTCCTGGCCGTCGTAGTGGGCCGGCACGTCCGGGTTGTCGAACCAGCCCTGGCTGACCGCCACCAGCAGCAGGACGCCGAACACCGCGTTCACCAGCGGGCCGGCCGCCGAGATCAGGCTGTGCTTGAGGCGGCCGGAGATCCGGTCCCGCTCGATGTAGACCGCGCCGCCGGGCAGGCCGATGCCGCCCATCAGCACGAACACCACCGGCAGCACGAAGCTCATCACCACGTGCCCGTACTTCAGCGGGTTCAGCGTCAGGTAGCCCTTCATGCCGACCGTGATGTCGCCGCCGGCCAGCGCGGTGCGCGCGTGGGCGTACTCGTGCAGGCAGAGCGACACCATCCAGCCCGCCACCACGAACAGGAAGATGCCGAACCGGTCGTTGCCCCAGCCGGTGGCCAGCGCGAGGCCGGCGGCGACGAAGGTGCCGGCCAGCGCCAGGAAGATCGGGCTGACCCGGCTCTCCGCGCTGCGCTGGCCGGTGCTGGCGTAGGTCATGGCGAGAAGGCTCCGGAGCTGGGGGCGGATGGACGTCCGATCATGCCGGGCGCCGGGCGCGCCGGACAAGCGGCCCAGGATGAACGGACGGCGGCAGCCGGGCGTTCCGCACGGATGTGCGCCCGGCGTCCGGCGCGTCGCGCAGAATGGGCGGGTGCATTACGGCATCCTCGGCACCACCACCGCCCACCACGACGACGGCACCCCGATCGCGCTCGGCGGCGCCCGGCTGCGCGCCCTGCTGGCCGCGCTCGTGCTGCGCCAGGGCCGGCCCGTCCCGGCCGAGCTGCTCGCCGAGGAGGTGTGGGCGGACGAGTCGCCGCAGGACACCGCCGCCGCACTGCAGACCCTGGTCGGCCGGCTGCGCCGCACCGTCGGCCGGGCCGAGATCGGCTCCGGACCGGCCGGCTACTGGCTGACCGGCCCGCACACCGACGTCGCCGAGTTCCAGCGGCTGGCCGGCGACGGCGCCCGCGCCCTCGCCGACGGCGACCCGGCCGGCGCCGCCGACCGGCTCACCGCCGCCCTCGCGCTGTGGCGCGGCCCCGCGCTCGCCGACCTGCCCGACCGCACCGCCCCCGCCGCCCGCCTGGAGGCGCAGCGCGAGGAGGCCCGCCGGCACCGGCTGACCGCGCAACTCGCCCTCGGCCGGGCCGCCGAGGTCACCGCCGAGCTCGCCGAACTCTGCCGCGACCACCCGCTCGACGAACAGCTCCAGGCACTCCGGCTGCGTGCCCTGCGCGCGGCCGGCCGCACCGCCGAGGCACTCGTCCGCTACGAGGAGATCCGGCACACCCTCGCCGAACAGCTCGGCACCGACCCCGGCCCCGAACTGCGCGCCCTGCACCGCGAGTTGCTCACCACTGCGGCCGAACCCCCGCGCGCCGCCGCCGCAGTGGCCCCGGCCGCCGGCAACCTGCGCCCCGGCCGTACCAGCTTCGTCGGACGCGAAGGCGAACTCGTCACCGTGGCAGGCGCGTTGACGGCCGGGCGGCTGACCACCCTGACCGGCCCGGGCGGCTCCGGCAAGACCCGGCTGTCCGTCGAGGCCGGCCGCCGCGAACAGGACGCCGCGCACTGGCCCGGCGGCGTCTGGCAGATCGAACTCGCCCCGCTGGAGGACCCCGCCGCCGTCCCCGCCGCCGTCGCCTCCGCGCTCGGCCTGCGGGAGACCGTGCTGCACACCGGCGGCGTCGCCGAGGTGATCGAGGGCGGCCGCAAGGACCCGGTGCGCCGGGTGGTCGACCACCTCGGCCGCCGCCGCGTCCTGCTGCTGCTCGACAACTGCGAGCACGTCGTGCAGGCCGCCGCCGACCTCGCCGACCGGCTGCTCGCCGACTGCCCCGGCGTCACCGTCCTCGCCACCAGCCGCGAACCGCTCGGCGTCCCCGGCGAGACCGTGCTGCCGGTCGAACCGCTGCCCGACCCGTCCGCGCTGCGCCTGCTCGCCGAACGCGGCGCCGCCGCCCGCCCCGGCTTCCGCACCGACCAGGACCCGGAGGCCTGCGCCGAACTCTGCCGCCGCCTGGACGGCCTGCCGCTGGCCATCGAACTCGCCGCCGCCCGACTGCGCGGACTGACGCCGCGTCAACTCGCCGACCGGCTGGACTCCCGGTTCGCGCTGCTCACCGCCGGCTCCCGCACCCTGCTGCCCCGCCAGCAGACCCTGCGCGCCGTGGTCGACTGGTCCTGGGACCTGCTGGGCCCGCGCGAACGCGCCGTGCTGCGACGGCTCTCGGTGTTCGCCGGCGGCTGCACCCTGGAGTCTGCCGAGGCCGTGCTCGCGGACGCCGAGGTGCCCCGGGCGGAGGTCGCCGACCTGCTGCTGTCACTGGTCGACAAGTCCCTGCTGGTGGCCGGCCTGGGCGAGCAGCCGCGCTACTGGATGCTGGAGACCATCCACGAGTACGCGACGGAACGGTTCGCCGAGGCCGCGGAACCCGAGGTCGCCGACCGGCACACCGCCCACTACCGCGAACTCGGCCGCACCGCCCATCTGAACCTGCACGGCCCCGGGCAGCTCGACGAACTCGCCCGGCTCGACCGCGAGCAGGAGAACCTGCGGGCCGCGCTGCGCCGCGCCGTCGACGCCCGCCAGGAGCAGGAGGGCCTGGCGCTGGTGCTGTCGATGGCCGGCTACTGGATGCTGCGCGACTACCGCATCGAGTCCCGCGCCTGGTACGAGGCGGTCGCCGCGCTCGGCCCCGACCCGTACGCCGAGGACGCCCCGCCGCCCGTCCCGCTCACCGCCGGGCCGCTGGACGCGCCGCTGCCGATGCCGCCCGAGCTCCTCGACGAGGCCCGCCGCCAGCTCGGCCTGCATCGGTTGATCAGCATGTTCTCCGGGGACATGAGCATGCTCGACAGCTCGGGCGCGCTGCACACCGCCGAACGCATCCTGGCCACCTACACCCCCGACCTGCCGCAGTCCTACCGGCAGCCGGTGCTCGCCCGGATCTTCACCGTCTTCCTCACCGGCGAGATCGAGCGCACCCGTGAGGTGATGGACGACGCGGTGGCCGGCGCCCGGGTCCACGGCGGCCCGCTCGACCTGGCGTTCGCCCTGCAGCTGCGCGCCCGGCTGCTCAACGACCTGGCCGGCGCCCTCGACCGGGCGATCGCCGACAGCGAGGAGGCGCTCGCCCTCTACACCGCCCTGGGCGACCGCTGGGGCATGTCCGACGCCCTCTCCGGCAAGGCCGAGAACGCCACCAAGTCCGGCGACGCCGCCCAGGCCGAGGCGGCCTTCCGGCAGGCCATCGAGCTCTCCACCCAGCTCGGCGCGCACCAGGAGGTCCCGATGCTGCGGGCCCGGCTCGGCGAGGTGCTGGCCGAACGGGACCCGGAGGCCGGCGAGCGGATGGTCCGCGAGGCGGTCGCCGCCGCGGCCGAGGAGCACACCGACGCCGAGGGCGCCCGGATGTACGGGCGGCTGGTGCTGTGCAACCTGGCGGTGCGCCGCGGCGAGTACGCCGAGGCGTTGGCCCTGCTCGACGAACTGCCCGTCGGCCACGCCCTGCGCGGCCCCGTCCCCTCGGTGTTCGCCGGCATCGTCGCCTGCATCCGCGGCTGGGTGGTGGCCCGGTCCGGCGACCCCGCGGCCGGCCTGGAGCTGATGCGCGCCGGCCGGCGCTCGATGACCGACGTCGAGGGCGGCGCCACCATCTTCGTCGAGCACATGGCGATGATGCTGATGGTTCCGATGGCCGGCGCCCTGGTCGAGTACGCCCGGACGTACGACGAACCCGCCGCCGCCCGCCGCGCCGCCGAACTGCTGGGCGCGCACGAAGGCATCAGCGGCATGCCCGGCTCGTTCATGGAGCGCAGCGAGCACGCCCGGTGCGTGGCCGCGGCCCGCGAACTGCTCGGCGCGGACGCCTACCTGAGCGCCTACGAGCAGGGCGGACGCCTCACGTTGCGTGAGGCGTCCGCCCTGCTGAACGATCCCGGCTCGTTCCGCTCCGAGGCCGGCTGATCCACCGTCAGGTGCGCTTGCGGAAGCGGGCCACCGCCAGCGGCGCGGTCACCACGGTGATCGCCGCCGACCAGATCAGCACCGTCACCACCGAGTTGCCGACCGCGCCGTCGTTGATCAGCGCGCGGCAGGCGTCCGCCAGCGCCGACAGCGGGTTGTGCTTCGTGAACGCCTGCAGCCAGCCCGGCATGGTGGAGGGGTTGGCGAAGATCGAGCTGCCGAACTGCAGCGGCATCATCACGATCATCGCCATGCCCTGCACCGCCTGGGCGCTGCGCAGCGCCATGCCCAGCAGCATCGACACCCACATCAGCGAGGCGCCGAACACCAGCGAGAGGCCGACCGCGGCCAGCAGGTTCAGCGGGCCGCCCTTGACCTCCAGGCCGAGGAGCAGCGCGAAGCCGATCAGCACCGCGAAGGCGACCAGCGCCCGCAGCGTCTCCGCGATCATCTTCGACAGCAGCACCGCGGAGCGCCCGATCGGCAGGGTGCGGAAGCGGTCCATCACGCCGGTCTGGAAGTCGGTGTTCAGGCCGGTGCCCAGCGCCATCGCCAGGTTCAGGCCGGTGGTGCCGAGCAGGCCGGGCACCATGTACTGCATGTACTCGTGCTGGTTGGTGGCCATCGCGCCGCCGAACACGTAGACGAACAGCAGGATCATGATGACCGGCACCAGCAGGGCGTCCAGCATGGACTCCGGGTCGGCCTTGATCCGCATCAGGTTCCGGCGGGTCAGCGCACCCAGATGGCGCAGGTTCGCCCGCAGGCCGATCCGGGTGTCGTCGCCGCTCGCCCGGGCGGGAGCGGACGCGGGTGCGGGGCTCAGGGTGGCGGTGCTCATGCGACGGGCTCCTTGTCACGGGCCGGGGCGGGGACGGACGGCTTGCCGGTGATGGTCAGGAAGACCTCGTCCAGGCTGGGCAGCTTGGTGTCGATGCCCGCGATCCCGAACCCGCGGGTGCCCAACGCCGCTATGACGGTCGTCAGTTGCTCCTCGTCGGTGAGATGCACCGAGAGCAGGCCGGACTCCTCCGAGAACGTCGCCGGGACGCCGGTCTCGCGCAGGCACCGGGCCATCTCCGGCAGTTCCGCCGGACGCAGCGGACGCACCTGCAGACTCTTGCCGCCGACCTGGGCCTTCAGCTCCTGAATGCCGCCGTTGGCGATCACCCGGCCCTTGTCGATCACGGTCAGCGCGTCGGCGAGCTGCTCCGCCTCCTCCATGTACTGCGTGGTCAGCAGCACCGTGGAGCCCTCGCCGACCATCCGCTGCACCTCGTCCCACACCTCGTTGCGGGTCCGCGGGTCCAGCCCCGTGGTGGGCTCGTCCAGGTACAGCACCTTCGGGCGGCCGATCATCGACGCCGCGAGGTCGAGCCGCCGCCGCATGCCGCCCGAGTAGCCCTTGGCCGGACGCCGGGCCGCCTCGGTGAGCGAGAACCGCTCCAGCAGCTCGGCGGCGCGGGCCTTGGCCTCCTTCCCCGACAGGTCCAGCAGGCGCCCGATCAGGTAGAGGTTCTCGTAGCCGGACAGCAGCTCGTCCACCGACGCGTACTGGCCGGTCAGACCGATGGTCCGCCGCAACTGCTTGGGCTGGTGCAGCACGTCGTACCCGCCGACGAACGCCGTGCCCGCGTCCGGCTTGATCAGCGTCGACAGCACCCGCACCAGCGTCGTCTTCCCGGCCCCGTTCGGCCCGAGCAGCCCGAGCACCGTCCCCTCGCGCACCGTCAGGTCGACCCCGTCGAGGGCCTTCGTCTCCCCGTAGTGCTTCACGATGCCGTGGACCTCCACGGCGTTCCGTTCGATTCGCGTCATGGGAACACCGTGCCGGGGCCACCTGTCAGGCGACCTTCATCCGACTGTCAGGGGAAGGACGGGGGGTGACAGTGAATGGGCGCGGGCAGGTGGCAAACCAGGGGCGCGGGGAACTGCGCGAGGCGGAAGGCACCTGTCCGCAAGGTCGCGACGCAGGCAATGACTTGCCGTTGATCGCGACCTTGCGGACAGGTGTGCGCTTGTCGCGCAGTTCCGCCCCCTCGGCTTCGCCTGGGGCACCCCCAGCGCCCCTGTTTTCGCGCCCTTTTTGCCCTTACTGGAAGCTGTGCTCCGGGCCCGGGAAGGCGCCTTCGCGCACGTCCGCCGCGAATTCGCTCGCGGCCTGCGCCAGCGTCGCGCGCAGGTCGGCGTACTGCTTGACGAACTTGGGGACGCGGCCGGCCGTCATGCCGGCGAAGTCGGTCCAGACCAGGACCTGGGCGTCGGTGCCCGGGCCGCCGCCGATGCCGACGGTGGGGATCGCGGAATGGGTGGTGACCTCGGCGGCGAGTTCGGCCGGGACGGCTTCCAGGACGACGGCGAACGCGCCGGCCTGCTGGACGGCCTTCGCGTCGCGGAGCAGCTGGTGGGCGGCCTCGTCGCCGCGGCCCTGGACGGGGTAGCCGCCGTAGGCGTGGACGGACTGGGGGGTGAGGCCGATGTGGGCCATCACGGGAATGCCGGCCTCGACGAGGAGTTCGATGGTGCGGGCGCTGCGCTCGCCGCCCTCGAGCTTGACGGCGTGGACACCGGCCTCCTTCATCAGGCGGGCGGCGTTGTGCATGGCCTGGGCGGGGGACTCCTGGTAGGAGCCGAAGGGGAGGTCGGCGACGACGAGGGCGCGCTGGGTGCCGCGGACGACGGCGGCGGAGAGCATCACCATCTGGTCCATGGTCACCGGTACGGTGGTCTCGTAGCCGAGGTGGCAGTTGCCGGCGGAGTCGCCGACGAGCAGGACGGGGATGCCGGCTTCGTCGAAGACGCCGGCGGTGAGGGCGTCGTAGGCGGTGAGCATCGCCCACCGTTCGCCGTTGCGCTTGGCCTTGGCGAGGTCCCGGACGGTCACCCGTCGGCTGGTGACCCCACCGTAGAGGGTGTTGACGGGCGCGTCCTGCGTCTGGGCAGGCTGAAGCGGAGAGGCGTTCATCGAACAGACTCCTGGTGTGTGTCGTCTCGTGGCGCCGTGCGGCGTCCCCGGATCTGGCTCCATGCTTGCACGCCACGGGCCGTCAGCAAAGAGGCGGAAGTCCGTCGGGGGTTCTCGACCCCGGGGGGCTCTTGGGGAGGTCTTTGCCGTTCGGTGTCCCGACCGTTACGATACGGAACCGTCTCGTATCGAAATGGCGGCTAGTGTGTTCGTATGACCTCGCCGACCGCGCCGCTCCAGGCCCCTCGGGTGCCGGAAGCCGTACACCGCCGACGCTGGTGGATCCTGGGCACCCTGGTGCTCGCCCTGCTCGTCGTCGTACTCGACAACTCGATCCTCAACGTGGCGATGAAGACCATCGCCACCCCCGCCCCGGTGGGCCTCGGCGCGAGCCAGAGCGACCTGGAATGGGCGATCAACTCGTACACCCTGGTGTTCGCCGGGCTGCTGTTCACCGCCGGCCTGCTGGGCGACCGGTTCGGCCGCAAGTGGACCCTGCTGTCCGGCATGGTGGTCTTCGGACTCGGCTCGCTGCTGTCGGCGTTCGCCGCCGGCCCGGGCGAACTCATCGGCTACCGCGCGGTAATGGGCCTCGGCGGCGCGTTCGTGATGCCGGCGACGCTGGCCATCATCATGAACGTCTTCGAGCGGCACGAGCAGCCCAAGGCGATCGGCATCTGGGCCGGCGCGGTGGGCCTGGCGATCGCCATCGGCCCGATCACCGGCGGCCTGCTGATCGAGCACTTCTGGTGGGGCTCGGTGTTCCTGGTGAACGTCCCCATCGTGGTCCTCGCGCTCGGCCTGATGGGCTGGCTGGTCCCGGACTCCAAGGACCCCAACCCGGGCAAGCTCGACCCGGTCGGCGTGCTGCTGTCCGTGATCGGCCTGGTCGCGCTGATCTACGGCATCATCAAGGGCGGCGAACTCGCCGACTTCACCGCGCCCGAGGCGTGGGTGCCGACCCTGGTCGGCCTGCTCGCGCTGGCCGCCTTCGTGCTGTTCGAGAAGCGCACCAGCCACCCCGCGCTGGACGTCACCTGGTTCCGGAACAAGGTGTTCTCCGCGTCGATCAGCGTGGTCGGCATCGTGTTCTTCGCGCTGATGGGCGTCTCGTTCTTCGGCGTGTTCTACACCCAGAGCGTGCGCGGCTACAGCGCCCTGCAGGCCGGTGAGCTGATGCTGCCGCTGGCCGTCGCCCAGCTGATCTTCGCGCCCCGGGCCCGCCTGGTGGTGGACCGGATCGGCATCCGGCTGACCTGCGCCGGCGGCATGCTGCTGGTCACCGTCGGCTTCCTCGGCTACGTGTTCCTGACCGCGACCAGCCCGATCTGGCTGCTGATCGTGCTCGGCTTCGTGATGGGCACCGGCATGGCGCACGTGATGCCGCCGGTCACCGTCGCGATCATGGGCGCGCTGCCGCGCGAGAAGGCCGGCGCGGGCTCCGCGCTGAACAACACCTTCCGCCAGGTCGGCGGCTCGCTGGGCATCGCGGTGCTGGGCGCGCTGCTGTCCACCGTGTACCGCAACGGCATGGAGGACCACCTCGGCGCGGTGCCGGAGCAGTTCCGCTCGCGGGCCGGCGAGTCGATCGAGTCCACCCTCGGGGCGGCCGAGAGGCTGCACCTGCAGGCCCTGGTCGACCCCGCCAAGGACGCGTTCATCCACGCCATGCACGTGGTCTCCGCGGTCTCGGCCGGCGTCACCGTGCTCGGCGCGGTGCTCGCGATGGCGCTGCTGCCCGGCAAGCTCCCCGCCGCCCCCGGCGGCCCCGCCGGGAAGCCCGGCGCGCAGGGCCGGACGGGCTCCGACGCGAGTCCCGCCAAGGTCTGATCGCAAGGGTGGAGAATAAGGCCATGACAAGCGCCGACACTCCGCTCACGCCGTGCCACGGCCCCGCCGCGGAGCAGGACGCTCCGCGGCGGGGCCGTCCGCGCAGCGAGGCCGCCGAGCACGCGATCTTCGGCGCCGTCGAGAAGCTGATGGAGGACGGCGTCGGCCTGGCCGAGCTGTCCATCGAGCGGATCGCCGCCGAGGCGGGCGTCGGCAAGGCCACCATCTACCGGCGCTGGCCCAACAAGGAGGCCCTGCTGGTCGACGTGGTCGACCGGCTGGAGGAGCCGATGCCGCCGCTGGCCGGCCCGACCTACCGGGACGACCTGATCAGCGCCGTCGACTACATGCGCCGGCGCGGCCTGATCAAGCGCTCCCGGTGGATCGTCAAGTCCGCGCTCGGGCAGATGAACAGCTGGCCCGAACTCAAGCAGACGTACCACGAACGGGTGGTCCGTCCGCGCCGCGAGCTGATCCGGCAGATCGTCCGCCGCGGCGTCGAGGCGGGCGAGCTCCGCTCCGACCTGGACGTCGAACTGCTCTGCGAGATGCTGATCGGGCCGATCCTGCTGCGCACCGTCCTGTGGGACGACGCGCCGCTGGAGGACCCCGACCTGCCCCGGCAGATGATCGACGCCGCACTCGACGGCCTCGCCGCCCGCTGAGCCCTTCCGGCCTTTCGGCGGGAACTCTTCGCACACTTTGTCGCGTCCCTCCCGTCATAGGCTGAGCCGAGAATCGGATCGGAGCAGGTCGGACGGGGTCGACGGGGAGTCGGCGGACACGACGGACACGGCGGCGAGGAGCGGGCATGGTGCGGGCGGAGGGCCCGGCGGTAGCGGCGGACGAGCAGGAGCAGACCCGGCGCGGCCGGCTGCGCCGCTGGTTCGACTGGCGGCGCAGCTGGCCGCTCACCCTGCTCGGCGTGCTGGTGACGGTGCTGCTGGTGGCGCACGCACAGGTGCCGAACGCGGTCGGCAACCTGGGCAGCCTGCTGGAGACCTTCCTGCCCTGGCTGGGCCTGACCGTGCCGGTGCTGCTGGCGCTCGCTCTGTGGCGGCGCTCCGGCGTCGCCGTGCTGGCCGCGCTGCTGCCCGCCGCGGTGTGGCTGAACCTGTTCGGCGCGCTGCTGGTCGACAAGAGCAGCAGCCCCGGCGACTTCACCGTGCTCAGCCACAACGTCGCCGCCGCCAACGACGACCCGCAGGGCACCATCCGGATGCTCACCGGCTCCGGCGCGCAGATCGTCGCCCTGCAGGAACTCTCCGGATCCGCCGTCCCCGTGTACGCCGCCGGGCTGGCCAAGACGTACCCGTACCACGCGGTCGAGGGCACCGTCGGCCTGTGGTCCAGCTACCCGATCGACGGCGTCCAGGTGGTCGACATCAAGATGGGCTGGACCCGGGCCTTCCGCGCCGAGGTCACCACCCCCAAGGGCCCGCTCGCCGTGTACGTCGCCCACCTGCCCTCGGTGCGGGTCAAGTTCGACAGCGGCTTCACCGCCGGCCGCCGGGACGTCAGCGTGCAGGCGCTCGGGGATGCCGTCGCGCACGAACCGCTGCGCAAGGTGCTGCTGCTCGGCGACCTCAACGGCACCGTGAACGACCGCAGCCTGGCCCCGATCACCTCGCAGCTGCGCTCCGCCCAGGGCGCGGCCGGCGACGGCTTCGGCTTCTCCTGGCCGGCGTCCTTCCCGATGGCCCGGATCGACCAGATCCTCAGCAAGGGCGGGCTGGTCCCCACCGACTCCCGCACCCTGCCGGCGGACGCCAGCGACCACCTCGCGGTGGTCGCCGGCTACCGGTACTAGGGCTGGGCCCAGAACCCGCCGATCACCACGGTGGCGTCCCGGTCCTCGTCCTGCTCGACCCGGACGGTCAGGCCCTGATCGGCCATCAGTGCGGTCGTCGCCGGGGCCTGCCGTTCGCTGGTCTCGATCAGCAGGTGGCCGCCGGGCGCCAGCCAGCGCGGTGCGGCGGCCGCCACCCGGCGCTGCACCGCCAGGCCGTCGGCGCCGCCGTCCAGGGCGACCGGCGGCTCGTGGTCGCGGGCCTCCGGCGGCAGCAGCGGGATCTCGCCGGTCGGCACGTACGGGGCGTTGGCCACCAGCAGCCCGACCCGGCCGCGCAGCGCCCGCGGCAGCGGGGCGTCCAGGTCGCCCAGGTGCACCGTGCCGCCGTACGGGGCCAGGTTGCGGCGGGCGCAGGCGGCGGCCGCCGGGTCGACGTCGGCGGCGTGCAGCTCGACCTCGCCGAGCCGGTCGGCCAGCGCCGCGCCGATCGCGCCGGAGCCGCAGCACAGGTCCAGCACCACCGTGCCGGGCGTGCCCAGCGCGGCGGCCCGCTCGACCAGGAACTCGCTGCGGCGGCGCGGCACGAACACGCCCGGAGCCAGTGCGATGCGCAGCCCGGCGAACTCGGCGAAGCCCACCACCTGCTCCAACGGGTGCCCTGCGCACCGCAGTTCGAGCATCTCGGCGAGCCGGGCGGGGTGGTCGGCGGCGGACAGCAGCAGCCGGGCCTCGTCCTCGGCGAAGACGCAGCCGGCCGCCCGCAGCCGGTCGGCCAGGCGGGCGGGGGAAAGTTCGGCAGAGGGAAGGGGGAACGACACGAAGACCTCTTCGAAGAGCCTTGCGGGCTCCCGTGCGGTCAGGCCGCGGCCCGACGGCGGGGGAGCACCTCGACAACCTGCACGGTGATCTCTCCCACCTCCTCCGGCCGGCGCGCCGTCCATGATCGGGCGCGTCTCGCGGCGCTCACCCTAACCCCTGCCGTCCGCGTTGTCAGCCCTGCCGCCAGCGGTTGGTGATCGGCAGTCGGCGGTCGCGGCCGAAGTTCTTCGGCGAGACCTTCGGGCCCGGCGGGTACTGCCGCCGCTTGTACTCGGCGGTGTCTACCAGGCGCACCACCCGGTCCACCACCTCGGCGGGGAAGCCCTCGGCGACGATCGCGTCCCGGCCCTGGTCGCCCTCGACGTACCGGTCGAGGACGGCGTCCAGCAGGTCGTAGTCCGGCAGCGAGTCGCTGTCCACCTGGTCGGGCCGCAGCTCCGCGGACGGCGGCTTGCTGATGGTGTTCTCCGGGATCGGCGGCACCTCGCCGCGCGCCTCGGCCTGCGCGTTGCGCCAGCGGGCCAGCCGGAAGATCAGCGACTTGTAGACGTCCTTGATCGGGCCGTACGCGCCGACCGAGTCGCCGTACAGCGTCGAGTAGCCGACCGCGAGTTCGCTCTTGTTGCCGGGGGCGAGGACGATCTGACCCTCCTGGTTGGAGATCGCCATCAGCAGGGTGCCGCGCAGCCGGGACTGCAGGTTCTCCTCGGCCAGGCCGGTCAGCTCGGTGGCGCCCAGGTAGGCGTCGAACATCGGGGCGATCGGCACGGTGCGGAAGTGCAGGCCGGTGCGGCGGGCCAGCTCGGCGGCGTCGTCCCGGGAGTGCTGCGAGGAGTAGCGCGAGGGCATCGAGACGCCGTACACGTTCTCCGCGCCGATCGCGTCCACCGAGATCGCCGCGACCAGCGCCGAGTCGATGCCGCCGGACAGGCCGATCAGCACCGAACGGAAGCCGTTCTTGCGGACGTACGCCCGGGTGCCCTCGACCAGCGCCGCGTACACCTCGGCCTCGTCGTCCAGGCGCTCGCCGACCCGGGGCGGCACGGGCTCGGCCGGGGCGGGCTTCGGCGCGCCGCCGAGGTCGACCCGGGTCAGCCGCAGGCCGTCGGCGAGCACCGTGCCGTCCGGCAGGCCCGGCTCGGTCGCGGCCGGCAGGTCGAGGTCCATGACCAGCAGCGACTCCTCGAACTGCGGTCCGCGGGCCAGCAGTTCGCCGTCCTCGCGGACCACCAGCGACTCGCCGTCGAAGACCAGCTCGTCCTGCGCGCCGACCATGTTCAGGTACACCAGCGGGCAGCCGGCCTCGGCGGCGCGGCGCTTGACCAGCTCCAGCCGGACGTCGTCCTTGTCGCGCTCGTACGGCGAGCCGTTGATCGACAGCAGCAGCCCGGCGCCGGCCTGGCCGGTCGCGGCGACCCGGCCGCCCTCCTGCCAGATGTCCTCGCAGATCGCCAGCGCGATGTCCACGCCGTGCAGCCGAAGGACCGTCAGCTGGTCGCCCGGCACGAAGTAGCGGTACTCGTCGAACACGCCGTAGTTCGGCAGGAAGTGCTTGGCGAACCGGGTGACCACCTCGCCGCCGCGCAGCACCGCCGCGCAGTTCTGCGGCTTCCCCGCGAACCGGCTGCCCGGCTCGCCGCGGCCCAGGTAGCCGACCACCACCGGGACCTCGCCCAGGCCCTCGGCCTGCAGCTCGGCCGCCAGGTCCACCAGGGCGGCGCGCGAGCCCTCCACGAACGAGTTGCGGAACGCCAGGTCCTCGACCGGGTAGCCGGTCAGCACCATCTCGGGGAACGCGATCAGGTCCGCGCCGGACTCGGCGGCCCGCTTCGACCAGCGCAGCACCTCCTCGCTGTTGCGGGCGAGGTCACCGACCCAGGGGTCGATCTGGCACAGGGCGAGACGCAGATTCGGCATGACCACGAGTGTAATCGTCTAACTGACGTTATGTCGCTCGGGGTGGCCCTCGGACCTGGTTGCCTCCGGGGCCGCCGCGGTCGGCAAGCGGGCGGGGATCCGCCATGATGGGGACGGCGCGTTCGGGCGCGGTGCGGATCCGGCGTGCAGCGGGTCCGGCGCGGCGCGCACGACACGGCGCGCACGACGCGTGGGACGCGCAGGGCGTAACACGGGCGTAAAGAGCAGAGGTGAGACTGTCCCCATGGGCAAGCAGCAGGAGTTCGTGCTTCGCACACTCGAAGAGCGTGACATCCGGTTCGTCCGGCTGTGGTTCACCGATGTCCTCGGTTTCCTGAAGTCGGTGGCCGTCGCCCCCGCGGAACTGGAGCAGGCCTTCGAGGAGGGCATCGGCTTCGACGGCTCCGCGATCGAGGGCTTCGCCCGGGTGTACGAGTCCGACATGATCGCCAAGCCGGACCCCACCACGTTCCAGATACTGCCGTGGCGCTCCGAGAACCCCGGCACCGCCCGGATGTTCTGCGACATCCTGATGCCCGACGGCTCGCCGTCCTACGCCGACCCGCGCTACGTCCTCAAGCGCACCCTGGAGAAGGCCTCCGAGCAGGGGTTCACCTTCTACACCCACCCCGAGATCGAGTTCTTCCTGCTCAAGGACCTCCCCGGCGACGGCACCCCGCCCACCCCCGCCGACCAGTCCGGCTACTTCGACCACACCCCGCGCGGCATCGGCCACGACTTCCGCCGCCAGGCCATCACCATGCTCGAATCCATGGGCATCTCGGTCGAGTTCAGCCACCACGAGGGCGCCCCCGGCCAGCAGGAGATCGACCTGCGCTACGCCGACGCGCTCTCCACCGCCGACAACATCATGACCTTCCGGCTGGTCATGAAGGAGGTCGCGCTCGAACAGGGCGCCCACGCCAGCTTCATGCCCAAGCCGTTCTCCAACTTCCCCGGCTCCGGCATGCACACCCACGTCTCCCTGTTCGAGGGCGACCGCAACGCGTTCCACGAGTCCGGCGCCGAGTACCAGCTCTCCAAGGTCGGCCGCTCCTTCATCGCCGGCCTGCTCAAGTACGCCGCCGAGACCGCCGCCGTCACCAACCAGTGGGTCAACTCCTACAAGCGCATCTGGGGCGGCTCCCAGCGCACCGCCGGCGCCGGCGGCGAGGCCCCCTCCTACATCTGCTGGGGCCACAACAACCGCTCCGCCCTCATCCGGGTCCCCATGTACAAGCCCGGCAAGCAGGGCTCCACCCGGATCGAGGTCCGCTCCCTCGACACCGGCTGCAACCCCTACCTCGCCTACGCCGTCACCCTCGCCGCCGGCCTCAAGGGCATCGAGGACAACCTGGAACTCCCGCCCGGCGCCGACGACGACGTCTGGGCCCTGACCGACGCCGAACGCCGCGCCCTCGGCATCCAGCCCATGCCGCAGAACCTCGGCGAAGCCATCGATCTCATGCAGCGCAGCGAACTCGTCGCCGAGACGCTGGGCGAGCACGTCTTCGACTTCTTCCTCCGCAACAAGCGGCAGGAGTGGGAGGAGTACCGCTCGGAGGTCACTCCGTTCGAGCTGAAGAAGATCCTCCAGGTGCTGTAGCGCGTACGGGACCCCGGTTCGGCGGCGAAGGCCTGCCGGGCCGGGGTCCGGCTTGCTAGGCTGCCGCGCCGGGGGGTGATCATGGCCGGGCCGCGCGAGTTGCTGGTTGTGGAACACGAGGTGATCGACGCCGAGGCGGAAATCGACCAACTGATGTTCCGGAAGCGGCTGTCGATGCTGTGGGGGTTCGGCGGAATTCCGGTGCTGGTGCTCGGAATCGTCGCCGTCAACGTCTTCGTCGACTATTCGCGCCCCGGACAGGGCCGGATCGGGCTGAACTTCCTGCTCGGGGCTCCCCTCGCCTTCTCGCTCTTCATGGCGCCCACGATGTGGTTCGACCTGCGGGGGAGCCTGCTCGCCGCCCGGACGAAACTGAAGAAGCTGGAATCCGAGCGCAGGTCGATCCTGGCGAAGCAGAACCAGGCCGTGGCCAGTTCGTTCCACGAATACCGCGAGTCGGTCGTCGAGATCCGGGACAGCTACCGGCAGGGCGCCGCGAAATACCGGAACCGGCACAACTTCTTCCAGGTCTCGGTCCTGGTGGGGTCGATTCTGACGTCGGTCTTCACCACGGCCTCGGCCGAGGACGACGGCTGGCGCTGGATCGCGGTGGCGCTGAGCGCGACGGTGAGCATTTCGGCCGGCGTCATCACCTACTTCAAGTTCCGCGAGCGGAGCATGAACCTCCAGCAGACCGCCGATGCGCTCGACATGGAGATCCAGTCGCTGAACCTCGGGATCCGCCGCTACAAGCGCCTGCCGCCGGAGGATGCCGCGGCCTGCTTCGCCGAGGAGGTGGAGCGGCTGAAGGAGGAGCAGCGCAAGAAGGAACTCCAGCTGGAACAGCCGCCCGAGGCCCAGCAGCGCGACGCCGCGCCGACAGGCGTGCTGGCCCAGTGAGCAGCGGCGGGCGGGCGCCTTCGCGGCAGGAGCTGATCCGGCGTCGGCGGCGCACCGGCTTCGTCGGCCGGCGCAGTGAACTGGCCACGTTCACCGAGGTGTTGCGGCAGGCGCCGGAGGACGCGACGCAGTTCCTGTTCCATGTGCACGGGCCCGGTGGCGTCGGGAAGTCCACGCTGGTGCGGCAGATGGAGACGGCGGCGCGGGAGGTGCAGGCCGTCACCGGCTACGTGGACGAGTCGGTGACCGACCCGGTCGAGGCGATGAAGTCTCTCGCCGGGCAGTTCGCGCAGCAGGGCGCCCCGATGAAGGCGCTGGAGCGGCTGCTGAACACGTACCAGCAGCGGCGGCACGAGGCGGATGCCGGTGTGGTGGAGGGCAGCCCCGCGCCGTCGCCGGGCAGTGTGATCGCGTCGCGGGTCGGCCTGGTCGGGCTGGGGCTGATCCCCGGGGTCGGGGCGTTCGCCGGGGCGCTGGACGCGAATCAAGTCGCCGCCGGGGCGGAGCAGTTGAAGGGCATGCTCAGCGCGAGGTTCCGCAGCCACGAGGACGTCCAGCTGGTGCTGTCGCCCGTCCGGGCGCTGGCGCCGGTGTTCCTCCAGGAACTGGCGGAGATCGCGCAGCGCCGCAGCTGGGTGGTGCTGTTCTTCGACACCTACGAACGCACCGGGCCGATGCTCGACACCTGGCTGCGGGACGTCCTGGTCAGCGACCGGTACGGCGAACTGCCCGCGAACGTCCTGGTGGTGCTCGCCGGGCAGGGGCGGCTGGACACGCAGTGCTGGGGCGACTGGCTGGACCTGGTCGCGGATCTGCCGCTCGACGTGTTCACCGAGACCGAGGCGCGCCAGCTGCTCGCGGCGAAGGGCGTGACGGACGAGCACGTCATCGAGGTGGTGCTGCGTCTGTCCGGACGCCTGCCGCTGCTGGTCTCCACCCTCGCCGAGTCGCACCCCACGGCGCCGGCGGAGGTCGGCGACCCGAGCGGCACCGCCGTCGAGCGCTTCCTCAAGTGGGAGACCCGGCCCGAACGGCGGGCGGCCGCGCTGGCGTGCGCGCTGCCGCAGGAGCTGGACGAGGACGTCTACCGGGCCGCCGTGGCGGACGAGGACGCCCGGGAGCTGTTCGGGTGGCTGCGGTCGATGCCGTTCGTGATCGACCGGGCCGGACGGTGCCACTACCACGAGGTGGTGCGGACGGCGATGCTGCGCCTGCAGCGTCAGCAGTCGCCGGCGCGGTGGCGGCAGCAGCACGCTCGGCTGGCGGCGACGTTCGCCGAGTGGCGGACCCAACTCGCCTGTGACGATTTGGGGCTGAGTGAGCGTTGGCGGGACGAGCGGTGGTGCGGGTACCGCCTCCAGGAGACGTACCACCGGCTGTGCGCGGACCCGGACCGGGCGCTGCCGCTCGCGCTGCGGGAGTTGCTCGACGCCTGGAGCGACAGCACCACGACGCTCCGCCGGTGGGTCCAGATGCTCGTCCGCGCCGGTCAGGACACGGACGCGAGGGGGCTCCGGGAATGGGGCGATCGGCTGGTGGCAGCGATGGGCGAGCCGGAGCCAGGGATCGCCGTGATGACACTGCTGCTGTCCGGTACGGCCCTCGACCGCCCGGGCCGAGCCGTGGCGTATCGCCTGCGTGGCATCGGGCACCACGGGGAGGGGCGGCACGACCTGGCGCTGGCGGACTTCGACCAGGCAGTCGCCCTGGATCCGGACCGGCCGGAGGCCCTGCACAGCCGCGGGCGCGCCCTGATCGCCGTGCAGCGGTACGAGGAGGCGTTGATCGATCTCGGCCGTGCCGTCGAGTTGGACCCGGACTTCTCGGCGGCGTTCGCCACCCGTGGGGAGGCCCTGCGGTTGTCGGGCCGTCAGCAGGAGGCGCTGACCGACTTCGACCGGGCCATCGAGCTCGACCCTCAGCACAGCTGGGCCATCGCGCATCGAGGCGAGACCCACCATGAGCTGGGGCGAACCGAAGAAGCGTTCGCCGACCTCGCCCGGGCCGTCGAGCTCAATCCTGAGGACCTCTGGGCCCTCACTGGCTGGGGGCAGATCCAATGGGAGCTGGAGAGGTTCGAGGAGGCGCTCGCCACTCTCGACAGTGCGATCGAGGTCGACTCCGAACACGTTTGGTCCTACACCGTTCGAGGCGAGATCCACCGGCAGTTGGGGCGGTTCGAGGAGGCGCTGGCCGACCTCGACCGGATCACCGAGCTCGACCCCGATTCCGTCTGGGCCCTTGCCGTTCGTGCCGACACCTGCCGGGAGTTGGGGCGCCACGAGGAGGCGCTGGCCGACCTCGCCCGGGCCATCGAGCTCGACCCCGGGTACGTCCCGGCTCTGATCACGCGGGGTGACACCCTCCGCGAACTCGGCCGGTTCGAGGAGGCACTGGCCGACTACGGCCGGGCAGTTGAACTCGACCCTGGCTCCCATTGGGCGATGCTGGTACGTGCGCAGCTGTACGGGGAACTGGGACGTCACGAGGAGGCGCTGGCCGACCTCGACCACGCCGTCCGGCTCATGCCTGACGAGGCAGAGGCTTTCGCTGCCCGGGGTGCCACTCACCAGGCGATGGGAGATCGCCAGGAGGCGCTGAACGACTTCGACCGGGCGCTCGCCCTCGAACCCGACAACCTGGAGAACCTCGTCCGGCGCGGCGGCCAGCACCTGGCGATGGAGCAGCACACGGAAGCCCTGGCGGATTTCGACCGGGCCGTGGAGCTCGACCTCGGGGGCAGCTGGGCCATCATGCAGCGGGCGAATGCCTACCGGGTGATGGGCAGGTACGAGGAGGCACTGGCGGACTTCGACCAGGCGGCCGCGCTCTCCCCCGAGGACGCCGGGGTGGCCGGTATGCGTGCCTTGGTGCACCGGGCCATGGGGAGACTCACGGAGTCCTTGGCGGCATGCGATCGTGCGGTGCAACTCGATCCGGGCTCAATGCCCCATCATGTGCATCGGGCTCTCGTGCGGCGGCTCCTGGGTCGGCACCAGGAGGCGTTGGCCGACTACGACCAGGCCGTCGAGCTCGATTCCCCGGTCTGGACCGTTGCGGCGCGGGGGCTTACGCACCGTCTGCTGGATCGCTATCCGGAGGCGTTGGCCGATCTCGACCGGGCGCTCGAAGAGGATCCGGGCACGGGCTGGTTCCACTTGGAGAAGGCCGTGGTCCTGCACGCCCTCGGCCGGCCCGAGCGGGACGCCTGCCTCGCGCGTGCCGTCGAACTCCTGGGCTCGGGTCACGGCATCGACGACCTGAGCAACCTGGTGCTCGCCCACACCGTCGCACCGGATCCGGCCGAAGCCGCTCGCGTGCTGGAGTCGTTGCTGCAGGCCGCCCCGTCGGCCGGGCAGATCGCCACACTGCACATCGAACTCGCCACGTTGGTCCGGGTGATCCCCTCGGCTGCCGAGCCGGTGGCCGCCCTTCAACGGCGGCTGCTGGACGCCCTGCCTCCGGAGGTCCGAGCAGGGCTGAGCTGATGGGCGGTCGGAGCGGAGCCGTCGGGGAACAGCGCGTGGCGGTGGATGGTGCCAACGATGTGCGAACCGACCGGTTCGTGGCCGTCACACGCCCCTGATGACCACACGGTTCCCGCAGAGCATCGACCAGTCGTCGCGGTCGGAAGTCAGCACCGGGCCCGGAACCCGGAGTGCGAGTGAGGCGACGAGCGCGTCGATGGCGTACTTGTGCCCGTGCAGTCCGCCTGCGTCCCGAAGCAGGGCCGCTGCGGTCAGGGAGTCCTCCGGGGTGACCGGTTCTACTCGTAGCCGAGGCAGGATCCGGGGTGCAGTCGTGCCGGATCGATTGGGTGAGCTGATCCTTCATACGGCGTCCCGTCCGGTGCCCTCCCCGAACAGCTCGCGACGGGCTTCTTCGATCTCCTGTGCCGTCAGTGCGCCGTGGTCGGCCTCGTGCGCGGCGACGATTTCTGCGAGGCCGTCCATGGCGAGTCGGTGTCGGACCGCCTTGGTGACGTAGTTGGACACGCCGCGGCGTCCAGCGCGTGTGCGGAGCTCCGCGATGAGGTCTGCGGGCATGGACACGGAGAGGTTCTCGGTGGTTCCGGCGCGGGCGGGCTTCATGACTCAGAGCGTGATACGAGGACTCCTGCAGGTGGCGTGAAGGCGTGCGCAGGGACGGGTCGGTGATCGTGGAACCAGCCAGAGCAGGGGCGGCGGTGCGCAGGCCGGTGAGGGACGGGAGTGGTGTCGCCTCCGGGCCAACGAGCGCGCCGGACGGTGCGTCATGGGCGGTGCCCGGGCCCGGTGGGAACGTACGCTTCGGACGCGGGAGACGAACGGGGACGAACGGGAGGCGGAGCGGTGGAGGAACGGTCCGGGAGCCGGGTGAGCCGGCTGGAGACCCGACTGGTGCGGCGCGGGTTCTCCGATCCCGACCAGGCGGTGCGGCTGCTCGACGAACCGGCGCTGCACGGGCTCGCCGCCGACCCGGTGCTGCTGGACGCGCTCGGTGCGGCCGCCGACCCCGACCAGGCGCTGTTCGGCCTGGCCCGGCTGCTGGAGGCGCTCGATCCGCACGAGCGGCACACCCTGCGCGACACCCTCACCGCCTCCAAGCCGCTGCGGGACCGGCTGCTCGGCGTGCTCGGCGCGTCCTCCGCGCTCGGCGACCACCTGGCCCGCCACCCGCGGGACTGGCACGCCCTGGTCAGCTTCGAGCTGCGCGACATCCACCCCGGGGCCGGCGACTTCCTCGGCGAGCTCGCCCGCCGCGTCCGGCCCGGCGGGAGCGAGGCCGACGCGCTGCGCGTCGCGTACCGGCGCTGCCTGCTGACGATCGCTGCCCGCGACCTGTCCGGCACCACCGACCTGCCGCAGACCGCCGCCGAACTGGCCGACCTGGCGGGCGCCACCCTGCAGACCGCGCTGGACCTCGCCGCCGCCGAGGACCCGGAGGCCGCGGCCGCCTGCCGGCTGGCGGTGATCGGCATGGGCAAGTGCGGCGGCCGGGAGCTGAACTACGTCTCCGACGTGGACGTGATCTTCGTCGCTGAGCCGCGCGACGGCGTGGACGAGCAGCGGGCGATGCAGGCCGCGACCCGGCTCGCCGCGCACCTGATGCGGCTCTGCTCGGACACCACCGGCGAGGGCGTGATCTGGCCGGTGGACGCCAACCTGCGCCCCGAGGGCCGCAACGGCCCACTGGTGCGCACCCTGGCCAGCCACCTCGCCTACTACCGGCGGTGGGCCAAGACCTGGGAGTTCCAGGCCCTGTTGAAGGCCCGCCCGATCGCCGGGGACGCCGAGCTCGGCCGGGCCTACGGCGAGGCCGTCGCCCCGCTGGTGTGGGAGGCCGCCGCCCGCGAGCACTTCGTCGCCGACGTCCAGCAGATGCGCCGGCGGGTGGTCGACGCGATCCCGGCCGGAGAGCTGGAACGGCAGCTGAAACTCGGCCCGGGCGGCCTGCGGGACGTCGAGTTCGCCGTCCAGCTGCTGCAGCTCGTGCACGGCCGGAGCGACGAGAGCCTGCGCAGCGGCAACACCCTGGAAGCGCTTTCCGCCCTCTCCTCCGGGGGCTACGTGGGCCGCGCCGACGCCGCCTCGCTGGACGGCGCGTACCGCTTCCTGCGCACCCTCGAACACCGCATCCAGCTGCACCGGCTGCGCCGCACCCACCTGATGCCCACCGACCCCGACGACCTGCGCCGACTGGCCCGCAGCATGGCCCCGCTGATCAACGGGGACACCAGGGACGACCCGGTCACCGCGCTGCAACGCGAGTGGAAGCGGCACTCCGTGGAGGTGCGCCGACTGCACGAGCGGCTGTTCTACCGCCCGCTGCTCGACGCCGTCGCCGAACTGCCGGTCGCCGAACTCCGGGTCACCCGCTCCGGCGCGGCCGGGCTCACCGCCGAGGCCGCCCGGCAGCGCCTCGCCGCGCTCGGCTACGCCGACCCGGCCGCCGCGCTCCGGCACATCTCCGCGCTCGCCTCCGGGGTCAGCCGCAAGGCCGCCATCCAGCGCACCCTGCTGCCGGTGCTGCTCGGCTGGTTCGCCGACTCCGCCGACCCGGACGCCGGCCTGCTCAACTTCCGGCAGGTCTCCGACGCGCTCGGCGCCACCCCCTGGTACCTGCGGCTGCTGCGCGACGAGGGCGCGGCCGCCGAACAGCTGGCCCGGGTGCTGTCCGCCGGCCGGCTGGCCCCCGACCTGCTGCTGCGCGCACCCGAGGCGGTCGCCATGCTCGGCGACTCCACCGGGCTGGCGCCGCGCAGCCGGGCCGCGCTCGAATCGGAGATCCTCGCCGCGGTCGGCCGCGCCGCCGGCCCGGCGGCCGGGGTGGCCGCGGCCCGGTCGGTGCGGCGCCGCGAACTGTTCCGCACCGCCGCCGCCGACCTGCTCGGACGGCTCGACGACGACCCCGCGACGGCACTGGACGCCACCGGCGAAGCCCTCACCTCGATCACCGCCGCCACCCTGCAGGGCGCGCTGCGCGCGGCCGTCAACGGCTGGGAGGACCGGAACGGCGAACTGCCCACCCGGATCGCGGTCATCGGCATGGGACGGTTCGGCGGCCACGAACTCGGCTACGGCTCCGACGCGGACGTGCTCTTCGTCCACGAGCCGCGACTCGGCGTCCTGGAGGAGGACGCGGCGGGCGCGGCGAAGGCCGTGATCGGCGAGATGCGCACCCTGCTCGCCGCACCCTCCGTCGAACCGCCGCTGGAGGTCGACGCGGACCTCCGCCCGGAGGGCCGCAACGGTCCGCTGGTGCGCACCCTCGCCTCGTACGCCGGGTACTACGCCCGCTGGTCGCACGCCTGGGAGAGCCAGGCACTGCTGCGGGCCGAACCGATGGCCGGGGACCTCGACCTCGGGGCGCGGTTCCGGGACCTGATCGACCCGCTCCGCTACCCGGGGGCGGGCGTCCCCGAACGCGACCTGACGGAGATCCGCCGGATCAAGGCCCGCATCGAGGCGGAACGACTGCCCCGCGGCGCCGACCCCACCACCCACACGAAGATCGGCCGCGGCGGGCTGGCGGACGTCGAATGGACGGTGCAACTGCTGCAGCTGCAGCACGGGCACGAGATCCCGGGCCTGCGCACCACCCGCACCCGGGCGGCGCTGGCCGCGGCGACGGCGGCCGGCCTGGTGGAACGGGAGGACGCGGAGGTCCTGGACGCCGCGTGGGTCCTGGCCTCCCGGGTGCGGGCCGCGGTCATGCTGGTCCGCGGCCGGGCGGGGGACAGCTTCCCGGGCGACGCGAGGGAGCTGGCGGGCGTGGCCCGGTACCTGGGGTACGGGGTCGGGCACTCCGGGGAGCTGCTGGACGACTACCGTCGCGTGACGCGACGGGCGCGGCACGCGGTGGAGCGACTGTTCTACGGCGCGGAGTAGGACCGGCGAGGAGCACGACCAGGGCTGGGAGGTACCCCCACGCGCCCTGGTTGTGCGCTCCCTGGATGTTCCCTACGCGGAGACCTTCGCGTCCCAGGAGACCGGAACCGTCAGAGCTCGGTCCGAGGCGTCGTCCGGGTCGCGGGGGAGGCGGTAGACCCAGTTGTGGTAGATCAGGCGGGCCGCGACGAAGCCGATGAAGAGGCAGATCTCGCCGCCGACCGCGTCCAGCCAGAAGTGGTTCGCGGTGGAGATGATCACGCTGAGGGTGACCAGGGGGTAGGCGAGGCCGAGGACGCGGACCCAGGTGCGGCGGGCCAGGAAGAAGATGGTCAGGCCGCACCACATGGACCAGCCGATGTGCATGGAGGGCATGGCCGCGAACTGGTTGGAGACGTGTGCGCCCGCGCCGGAGGCCATGGAGCCCCAGGTCTGGTGGACGGTGACGGTGTCGACGAAGCCGGCGCCCATCAGGCGGGGCGGGGCGAGCGGGAAGAGGTAGAAGCCGAGGAGCGCGATGCCGGTGGTGACGAAGAGCACCGAGCGGGCAGCGGCGTAGCGGCCGGGGTGGGAGCGGTAGAGCCAGACCAGCACGCCGATGGTGACGATGAAGTGCAGGGTGGCGTAGTAGTAGTTCATTCCGACGATCAGCCAGGTGACCGAGTTCACGGCGTGGTTGATCGAGCGCTCGACGGCGATGCCGAGGGTGTGTTCGAGGTTCCAGACCCAGTCGGCGTGCTTGTGCGCTATCGCGGCCTGTTCGGGAACGGCGTTGCGGACCAGCGAGTACAGCCAGTAGCTGATGCCGATCAGGGCGAGTTCGAAGAACAGGTGCGGGCGGCGCGGGGTGCGTCGCTGTTCGCGCAGGCGGCCGCGGAGGCCGGTGGCGGGTGGCTGGGCGACGCGGGTGGCTCCGCCGGGCTTGCGGGCGGTGTGGTCCGTGCCCGGGTCGGAACCGCCGCGCGTGCTCTCGGCGCGGTCGGCGCCGGCTGCGTGGATCTCGGTCGGTTCCCCCATGGACGAGAAGTCTGCCAGACGAGGTGTGGCCGCTTGCTCATCCTCTGGTCGGGGATTCTTCACCGACTGTCCCCCTACGGGGGTAGGGGTCGATCGGTTCTCGAGGCGCATGCGGTCCATTGTGTCGCGCGGGTTACCGGGGGTCGAACCGGGGTCTCGTTCGTGCCCGGACGCCGCGGGGGAGCGGAAAGCGCCCGTAGGGGCTCAGGTCACGACTCGGTATGACTCGCGCCCGGAAGAGCTTTCGCATCTTGCTGAAACATCTTGCAGAGCGCTAGGTTCCACGCCACCCACCCTGCCCGAGCGCCTCAGAGGGAGAGCCCTGCCGTGGCCGACGCCCAAGCCCGTTCCCCGCGCCGCACCACCCCGTACCGCCGTCCCGGACGGGCCTCCGTCCTGGTGGCGGCCTCGCTGATCGCCGCCACACTGGGCGCCGTGCCGCTCGCGTCGGCCGCGCCGTCCGCTCCGCCGGCCGCGCCCTCGGACGCCTCGCTGGCGGCGACCGCGGCCCGGCACGACCTGACCCGGGAGCAGTTCTACTTCGTGCTGCCGGACCGGTTCGCCAACGGCAGCACCGGAAACGACGCCGGCGGGATCACCGGGGGCCGGCTGGACAACGGCTTCGACCCGGCGGACAAGGGCTTCTACCACGGTGGTGACCTGCAGGGCCTGATCGACCGGCTGGACTACATCCAGGACCTCGGCACCACCGCGATCTGGATGGCCCCGATCTTCAAGAACAAGCCGGTGCAGGGCACGGGGGCGGACACGTCGGCCGGCTACCACGGCTACTGGATCACCGACTTCACCCAGGTCGACCCGCACTTCGGCACCAACGCGCAGCTCAAGGAGCTGATCGACAAGGCGCACCGGCGCGGCATCAAGGTCTTCTTCGACGTCATCACCAACCACACCGCGGACGTGATCGACTTCGCGGAGGGCGGCTACGACTACCGCTCCACCGGCGCCTATCCGACGCTGGACGCGGACGGCAACCCGGTGGACGAGACGGCGGTCGCCGACGCGCGGGCCCAGTGGCCGAGCGTCTCGAAGGACTCCTTCCCCTATACCCCGGTGTTCCGGAGCCCGGCGGACGCGACCGCGAAGACCCCGTCCTGGCTGAACGACCCGGCGCTCTACCACAACCGGGGCAACTCGACCTTCGTCGGCGAGTCCGCGACCGAGGGCGACTTCTCCGGCCTGGACGACCTGGACACGCAGAACCCGAAGGTCGTCGCGGGGATGGCGAAGATCTACCAGCAGTGGGTGGCCGACACCGGGGTGGACGGGTTCCGGATCGACACCGTCAAGCACGTGAACCTGGCGTTCTGGGAGCAGTGGGCGCCGGCGCTGAAGCAGTTCGCGGCCCGGCAGGGCAACAAGAAGTTCTTCATGTTCGGCGAGGTGTACTCGGGCGACCCGGCGGTGACCTCCCCGTACGTCACCAAGGGCAAGCTGCAGGCGACGCTGGACTTCGCGTTCCAGGAGGCGGCGCGGAAGTACGTGTCGCAGAACGGTTCGGCGAAGGCGCTGAGCGAGCTGTACGCGCAGGACTACCGCTACACCACGGCCGACACCGACGCGTACGAGCTGCCGACCTTCCTCGGCAACCACGACATGGGCCGGTTCGGGTCGTTCCTGCGGAGCGACAACCCGGGGGCGTCGGACCAGGCGCTGCTGGCCAAGGACCGGCTGGCCAACGAGCTGCAGTTCCTGACCCGCGGCCAGCCGGTGGTGTACTACGGCGACGAGCAGGGCTTCACCGGCGCGGGCGGCGACAAGGACGCCCGGCAGGACATGTTCGCCTCGAAGACCCCGTCGTACAACAGCGACCCGGTGATCGGCGGCGCGTCCGGTTCGAAGGACCGGTACGGCAAGGACGGTGCCCTGTACCAGGGCATCGCCGGGCTGGCGAAGCTGCGCAAGGACAACCCGGCGCTGGCGGACGGCGCGCAGGTGGAGCGGTACGCGGCGGACGGGCCGGGCGTGTACGCGTTCTCCCGGATCGACGCCAAGGACCAGGTGGAGTACCTGGTGGCGGTGAACAACGCGGCCGAGGCGAAGACCGTCACGCTGGACACCTTCTCGGCGGGCATGGACTTCGACGGCCTGTACGGGTTTCAGGGGAAGGCAACCAGCGGGGCGGACCGCAAGGTGACGGTCACCGTCCCGGCGATGTCCTCGCTGGTGCTGAAGGCGAAGCACAAGTTGGCCAAGCCGTCGGCCGGCCCGTCGATCACGGTGAACGCGCCGCATGGGGGCACCTCCCAGACGGAGTCCGGGGGAGGCTCGTACGGCACGGTGGCCCTCGGCGCGACCGTGCCGGGCGGCGGCTTCGACCGGGTGACGTTCGCCGCGCAGGTCGGCAACGGGCCGTGGCAGACGCTGGGCACGGCCGACAACGGGGTGTACCGCGTCACGCAGAACCTGGACGGGGTCGCGCCGGGCACGGTGGTGCGGTTCAAGGCCGTGGTGCAGGACTCGGCGGGCCGACTGGCCTCCGCGAGCGGGCAGTTCACCACCGGGCAGCAGCCGCCGACGCCCGCGCCCAGCGCGGTGTCCCGGCCGTACGCGGTGGTGCACTACCAGCGGCAGGACGGCGACTACGACGGCTGGAACCTGTACACCTGGGGCGACATCGCCGACGGCGAGGGCACCACCTGGCCGGACGGGCACGGCTTCGTCGGGCGGGACGCGTACGGCGCGTTCGCGTACGTGAAGCTGAAGGGCGGGGCGTCCGACGTCGGGTTCGTGGTGGAGAAGAACGGCGTCAAGGACGTCGAGCAGGACCGGCACATCGACATCTCCACCACCGGCGAGGTGTGGATCAAGCAGGGCGACCCGGCCGTCCGCACCGCGAACCCGGACGGCGCACAGCCGGTGCCGGAGGGCAAAGCGGTCATCCACTACCGGCGTGCCGACGGCGACTACGACGGCTGGGGCCTGCACGACTGGACGGGCGCGGCCACCCCGACCGACTGGGGCAACCCGCTGATGCCGGCCCGCAAGGACGCGTTCGGCGCGGTGTTCGAGGTGCCGCTGGCGCCGGGCGCGACCAGCCTGAGCTACATCATCCACAACGGCAACGACAAGGACCTGCCGCAGGACCAGTCGCTGGACTTCGCCGTCTCCGGCCGCGAGGTGTGGATCATCGGAGGCCAGGAGGGCCACCTGCTGCCGCAGGCCGCCGGCGCCTCCTCGCAGCTCGACCTGGGCTCCGCGAAGGCCCAGTGGATCGACGCGAGGACCGTGGTGGTGCCCGCCGACTACGGCGCGGCGGACCCGCAGCTGAAGGGCGGCACCAGCGCCCAGCTGATCTACGACCCGGCCGGCGGACTGAGCGTCGAGCAGGGCGTGCTGTCCCGGCCCGGCCACTGGATCCGGCTCACCCCGGCCACCGGCCTGACGGACGCCCAGAAGGCGAAGTTCCCGCACCTGGCGGGCTACCGGGCCTTCACCGTCGACGCGCGCGACGCCGGCCGGATCACCGATGCGCTGCGCAGCCAGCTGGTCTTCGCCGAGCACCTGCCGAACGGCGCGGCGCTGGCCGCCACCGGCGTGCAGATCCCCGGCGTGCTGGACGACCTGTACGCGGGGAAGGCTGCCGAGGCGCAGCTCGGCCCGGTGTACACGGGGCCAGGCCAGGGCAACGGCCGCAACCGCAAGGTGACGCTGTCGCTGTGGGCGCCGACCGCGACCGAGGTGGCGGTGCAGCTGTTCGACCGGGCGAGCGGCGGCACCCCGAAGACCGTGCCGTTGAAGCGTGACGAGGCGTCGGGCGTGTGGTCGTTGACCAAGGACGCCAAGGAACTGGACGGCAAGTACTACCTGTACCAGGTCAAGGTGTGGGCGCCGAGCGTGCAGAAGGTGGTCACCAACACCGTCACCGACCCGTACTCGACGGCGCTGGCCGCCGACTCCAGGCGCAGCCTGGTCGCCGACCTGTCGGCCGCCGCGACCAAGCCCAAGGGCTGGGACCAGCACCGCAGCCCGGCGGCGATCCCGGCCGTCGAGCAGCAGATCCAGGAACTGCACGTGCGGGACTTCTCGGCCGCCGACACCACCGTGCCGGCCGACGAGCGCGGCACCTACCTGGCGTTCACGCAGTCCAAGTCCGCGGGCATGCAGCACCTGAAGGAGCTCGCCGCGGCCGGGGTGACGACCGTTCACCTGCTGCCGACCTTCGACATCGCCACCATCCGGGAGAACCGGGCCGACCAGAAGCTCCCCGCCTGCGACCTGGCCGCGCTGCCCGCGGCGTCGGAGAAGCAGCAGGAGTGCGTGGCGGCGGTGAAGGCCGACGACGCCTACAACTGGGGCTACGACCCGCTGCACTACACCGTCCCCGAGGGCTCGTACGCCACCGACCCGACCGGGACGGCGCGCACCGTGCAGTTCCGCGAGATGGTGCAGGCGATGCACGACGCGGGCCTGCGGGTGGTGCTGGACGTGGTGTACAACCACACCGCGGCGGCCGGGCAGGACGAGCATTCGGTGCTGGACAAGGTCGTCCCCGGCTACTACCAGCGCCTGAGCGACAGCGGCAAGGTCACCACCGACTCGTGCTGCGCCGACACCGCGCCCGAGCACGCCATGATGAACAAGCTGGTCGTCGACTCGGTGGTCACCTGGGCCAGGCAGTACCGGGTGGACGGCTTCCGGTTCGACCTGATGGGCCTGGACCCGAAGTCCACCATGCTGGACGTGCGGTCGGCGCTCGCCGGACTGACCCCGCAGAAGGACGGCGTCGACGGGAAGAACATCTTCCTGTACGGCGAGGGCTGGAACTTCGGGACCGTCGCCAACGACGCGCGGTTCGTCCAGGCCACCCAGGCCAACATGGCCGGCACCGGCATCGCGACCTTCAACGACCGGATCCGGGACGCCGGGCGCGGCGGCAACTTCATGCTGTCCTCGGCCCCGCAGCAGGGCTTCGCCTCCGGCCTGTACACCGACCCGAACGGCTCGCCGGACAACGGCGCTCCGGCGGACCAGAAGGCCCGGCTGCTGCACCAGATGGACCAGATCAAGGTCGGTCTGACCGGCAACCTGGCCGGCTACGCGTTCACCGATTCCGCCGGAAAGGCCGTCACCGGCAAGGGAGTCGACTACAACGGCGCCCCGACCGGCTACGCCGCGCAGCCCGGCGAGGCGGTGGAGTACCTGGACGCGCACGACAACGCCGACCTGTACGACGCGCTGGCGTTCAAGCTGCCGCAGGGCACCTCGCCCGCCGACCGGGCCCGGATGCAGGCTCTCGGCCTGTCGCTGACCGCGCTCGCCCAGGGCCCGGGGTTCGCCCAGGCCGGCAGCGACCTGCTGCGCTCGAAGTCGCTGGACGCCAACTCCTACGACTCCGGCGACTGGTTCAACTCCGTCAACTGGGACTGCAGGCTGGGCAACGGCTGGGGCCGCGGCCTGCCGATGGCAGCCGACAACCAGGAGATGTGGGCCCGCGACAAGCAGTTGCTGGCCGACCCGAAGCTGCGGATGGGCTGCAACGAGACGGGCGCGAGCACCGCCCTCTACCAGCAGTTCCTGAGGATCCGTCAGTCCTCGCCGCTGTTCGCCCTGTCCAGCGCAGCTGAGGTGCAGCGCCGGCTGTCCTTCCCGCTGTCCGGCACCGCGGGGGAGAACCCGGGCGTGATCACCATGCACCTGGACGGCACCGGGCTGCCGGGTGCGGAGAAGGGCCTCACGGTGGTCTTCAACGCCACCCCGACCGCGCAGAGCCAGACCGTGGCGGGCCTGAGCGGCACCGTGCAGGCGCTGCACCGGGTGCAGGCCGCGGGCGCCGACCCGGTGGTCCGGCAGGCAGCCTTCGACCCGGCCTCGGGGACCTTCACGGTGCCGGGCCGGACGGTGGCGGTGTTCGTCCAGAAGTAATGGTTCCCCGTCGGTAACAGGGGTCTCACCTTCGGGTGGGACCCCTTGCGAGTTGGCCGAAAAGCATCGGTCGGCCCGACCGAACGTCAGGTTTACCGTGACGCCATCCCAAATGCCGGACCATGGAGGGCCCTTGGGCGTCTTGTAGGGCGGTCATAAATGAGTCAATCCGTGGCATGCATCTGTCATTCGCGGGGTGTTTGCTGCCACGATTCCCCTCGCTGCGAAGACAGGTAGCCCCACTTCCTGCCGGTGGAGCCCTCCCCAGGCCACCGGCAGCCCGCAGCACCGCACCGCGCACATGCACCGCACCCCGCGCCGCGACAAGCGGCTGGGGCCCCCGCTGCGCCGCAACCGCGGCCAGATTCTCTCCACCGCTCGTGACCCCGCGACGGTCGGTAAAGGAGTCTGCATGTCTCGCTACACGCATGCCCGCGTGAGCATGGCCGCCCTGGCGGCCACCACCGCCCTGCTGGTGACCGCGATTCCGGTGGCGGTGGCCCAGGCCGCCCCCGCCGGCCCGTCCGCCGCGGCCCAGGTCGCCGACCAGCAGGCGGCCGCCGGGCACGCCCAGCTGATCTCGGACGCCGGCGCCCGCTCCGCCCAGTTCGCGCAGAACCTGGGCCTGGGCTCCGCCGAGAAGCTGGTGGCCAAGGACGCGTTCAAGGACGCGGACGGCACCCAGCACTTCCGCTACGAGCGCACGTACAACGGACTCCCCGTCCTCGGTGGCGACATGGTCGTCCACCAGGCCGCGAACGGCTCCACCAAGGGCGTCGACCGGGCCTCCTCGGCGTCGCTGAACGGCCTGTCCACCACCCCGAAGCTGGCTGCCGCCAAGGGCCAGGCCACCGCGCTGGCCGCCGAGTCCGGCTCCGCCGTGCAGACCGCGCCCCGCCTGGTGGTCTGGGCCGCGGACAACAGCCCGCGCCTGGCCTGGGAGACCGTCGTCGGCGGCACCCAGAAGGACGGCACCCCGAGCAAGCTGCACGTGGTCACCGACGCCACCAGCGGCGACGTCATCCAGAAGTGGGAAGGTGTCGAGACCGGCACCGGCACCGGCGTCTTCGTCGGCAACGTCACCATCGGCACCTCGCTGTCCGGGTCGACGTACCAGATGAAGGACCCGACCCGCGGCAACATGTACACCACCAACCTGAACAACGGCACCAGCGGCAACGGGACCCTGTTCACCAAGGCCACCGACACCTGGGGCGACGGCACCGCCACCAACAAGGAGTCCGCGGCCGTCGACGCCCACTTCGGCGTCTCGATGACCTGGGACTACTACAAGAACACCTACGGCCGCAACGGCATCCGCAACGACGGTGTCGGCGCCTACAGCCGGGTCCACTACGGCAGCAACTACGTCAACGCGTTCTGGGACGACAGCTGCTTCTGCATGACCTACGGCGACGGCACCTCCAACACCCACCCGCTGACCGAACTCGACGTCGCGGGCCACGAGATGACGCACGGCGTCACCTCCAACACGGCGGGCCTGATCTACTCGGGCGAGTCCGGCGGCCTGAACGAGTCCACCTCGGACGTGTTCGGCAACATGGTCGAGTGGTACGCCAACATCGCCAAGGACAACCCCGACTACCTGGTCGGCGAGCTGATCGACATCAACGGCAACGGCACGCCGCTGCGCTACATGGACCAGCCGTCCAAGGACGGGTCCTCGGCCGACAACTGGTCCTCCACGGTCGGCAACAAGGACGTCCACTACTCGTCCGGCGTCGGCAACCACGCCTTCTACCTGCTGTCCGAGGGCAGCGGCGCCAAGGTCATCAACGGCGTGAGCTACAACTCGCCGACCTTCAACAACATCCCGGTCACCGGCATCGGCCACGACAAGGCCGCCGCCATCTGGTTCCGGGCGCTGACCACGTACTGGACCTCCACCACCAACTACGCGAACGCGCGGGTCGGCATGCTCTCCGCCGCGACCGACCTGTACGGCGCCAACTCGCCCGAGTACAACGCCACCGCGACCGCCTGGGCGGCCGTCAACGTCGGCTCGGTGCCCAGCACCGGCGGCCCGACCGTGACCAGCCCCGGCAACCAGTCGACCGCGCTGAACGCCGCGGTCAGCCTGCAGATCAACGCCACCGGCGGCACCGCGCCGCTCAGCTACTCGGCCACCGGCCTGCCCACCGGCCTGTCGATCGACGCCGCCACCGGCAAGATCACCGGCACCGCCACCGCGGCCGGCACGTACAACGTGACCGTCACCGCGAAGGACGCGGCCAACAAGACCGGCTCGGTGTCCTTCACCTGGACCGTCACCGGTGGTGGCGGCGGCAGCTGCACCCCGGCCCAGCTGCTCGGCAACCCGGGCTTCGAGACCGGCACCGCCGCCCCGTGGACCACCACCAGCGGCGTGGTCGACAACTCCGCCTCGCAGGCCGCGCACGGCGGTTCGTGGAAGGCGTGGATGGACGGCTATGGCTCCAGCCACACCGACTCCATCTCGCAGACCGTCGCCATCCCGGCCGGCTGCAAGGCGTCGCTGAGCTTCTGGCTGCACATCGACACCGCTGAGACCACCACCTCCACGGCGTACGACAAGATGACCGTCACCGTCAACGGCACCTCGGTCGCCACGTACTCCAACCTCGACAAGAACACCGGCTACGCGCAGAAGACCATCGACCTGTCGGCCTACGCCGGCCAGACCGTCACGGTGAAGTTCAACGCCGTCGAGGACGTCTCGCTGCAGACCTCCTTCGTCGTCGACGACACCGCGATCCAGACCAGCTGACACACCCTCATGGATCGGTGCCCGGCAGTCGCTTCGGCGGCCGCCGGGCACCGGCATGCCCTCGTCCTTCGACCTGATGAACTGTCAAATGCCGGTCAAGGGAGCATTTTTAATCGGATGCGTGCGACCGGCCCGGCGGGTTAGTGTCCCGCCATGTCCTTCTTCCACCAGATCTACGGCTGACGCGGCCGGGGCAGCGCCCCGAGCCTCGCGTCCCGCACGCCCCGACGCCCTTCGACGCGCGTCGGCGGTGCGGTGTTCCTTTCCCACCCCCGTAGACCGGAAGCAGGTGCTCCACCATGACCCGTCGTGCCCATATCGCCATGATCGGCATCCCGGCCGTCAGCCACGTCCGCCCGAGCCTCGAAGTGATCCGCGAACTCGTCGCCCGCGGCCACCGGGTGACGTACTTCAACGACCCGTCGGCGGCCGAGCTGATCGCCCCCACCGGCGCCGAGTTCGTCCCGTACCCGTCCACGCTGCCGGTCGCCGACCACGACTGGCCGGCCGACCCGATCGGCCAGATGCGGGTCTTCCTGGAGGACGCGATCGCGATGCTGCCCCGGCTGCACGCGCAGTACGACGCCGACCCGGCCGACCTCTACCTGTACGACATCGGCGCGTACGCCGCCCGGGCGCTCGCCGAGGCGCAGGGTCGGCCGGTCGTCCAGCTCTCGCCGGCCATGGTCGCCTGGGACGGCTACCAGGAGGAGGTGGGCGGGCAGATACGGCAACTGCCGGGTGCGGACGCCTACTTCGATCTCTTCTCCGAGTGGCTGGCCGGCAGCGGCGCCACCACGGTGGAGGTGGACGCGTTCGTCGGGCAGCCGGCGCGCGTCGTCGCGATGATCACCGAGGCGATGCAGCCGAACGCCGAGCGGGTGGACCGCAAGGCGGTCGACTTCGTCGGGCCGTGCTTCGACCTGCGGGCGGAGCGGGGCGCCTGGCAGCGCCCGGCCGGGGCCGAGAAGGTGCTGCTGGTGTCGCTCGGCTCGGCGTTCACCCGGCAGCCCGCGTTCTACCGGAACTGCCTGGCCGCCTTCGGCGACCGCCCCGGCTGGCACGTGGTGCTGCAGATCGGCAAGTTCGTCGACCCGGCCGAGCTGGGGGAGGTCCCGGCCAACGTCGAGGTGCACCCGTGGGTGCCGCAGCGGGCGATCCTGGAGCAGGCCGACGCCTTCGTCACCCACGCCGGAATGGGCGGCTGCGCCGAAGGGCTGCTGGCGGGCGTGCCGATGATCGCGGTGCCGCAGGCCGCCGACCAGCCCATGAACGCCGACCGGCTGGTCGAGCTCGGCGTGGCCCGCCGCCTGGAGACCGCCGACGCCACGCCCGAGGCGCTGTGGTCGGCGCTCACCGAGCTGGTCGCGGACGAGGCGGTGGCCGCCCGCCTGCGGGAGTTGAGCGCCCTGGCGAAGGGCGAGGGCGGCACCGCCCGCGCCTGTGGCCTGATCGAGCAGCAGCTGGGCTGAGGCACCCGCCTCCGGCCTCCCGCCCGGCCCGCGCCGGTCCGCCGTTGACGAACTGTCAGCGGCGGGCCGGCGCGGCCGTTTTCGGGGCCCCGGAAGCGGTCGCGGGCTCCCTTGACGGCCGTCCAGGCCGACCATATGGTCATGCCACTGCAAATTTCCAGCAAGTTTCGGCGTTCTTGCAGCCTCTTGCAGGATCCTTGCGGTAGCGACGGCCCCCCTTTCGCGCGGACGGCCGGGGGCCCCAACACCCCCGGCCGTCGCGGCCCCCACCCTGCCGCCTCCCGGCCGCGACGTGCGTCCGCGGACCGGGCCTCCCCCCCCAGGAGTGCTCCCTTGCCCACCCCCGCCCCCGCCCGTAGGAAGCGCGTCCTCGCAGCCTGCACCGCCCTCGCGGCGCTCGGTCTCCCGGCCGGCGCCGGGCTCTCGCTGGCGCCCGCCGCCGCGGCCGCCACGCCCGGCAGCAAGGGCGTCACCGCCACCCTGTTCGAGTGGAAGTTCGACTCGGTGGCCAAGGCCTGCACCGACACCCTCGGCCCCAAGGGCTACGGCTTCGTCGAGGTCTCCCCGCCCCAGGAGCACATCCAGGGCGCCCAGTGGTGGACCTCCTACCAGCCCGTCAGCTACAAGATCGCCGGTCGGCTCGGCGACCGCACCGCGTTCAAGAACATGGTCACCACCTGCCACAACGCGGGCGTCAAGGTGCTCGCCGACTCGGTGATCAACCACATGAGCGCGGGCAGCGGCACCGGCACCGGCGGCACCGCCTACACGAAGTACAACTACCCCGGCTACTACCAGGACCAGGACTTCCACGGCTGCCGGACGAACATCAGCAACTACGGCGACCGCAGCAACGTCCAGAACTGCGAGCTGGCCGGCCTGTCCGACCTCGACACCGGCTCCGCCTACGTCCAGCAGACCATCGCCAACTACCTGAGCGACCTGCTGTCGCTCGGCGTGGACGGCTTCCGGATCGACGCCGCCAAGCACATGGCCGCCACCGACCTGGCAGCCGTCAAGGCCAAGATGACCAACCCGAACGCCTACTGGGTGCAGGAGGTCATCTACGGCGCGGGCGAGGCCGTCCAGCCCTCCGAGTACACCGGCAACGGCGACGTGGACGAGTTCCGCTCCGGGACGTGGCTGAAGAGCGCCTTCAAGGGCGGAAAGATCTCGGACCTGCAGAGCTGGGGCAGCGGCCTGCTCGCCTCCACCCAGGCCCGCACCTTCGTCGACAACTGGGACACCGAGCGCAACGGCTCCACCCTCACCTACAAGGACGGCTCCACCTACACGCTGGCCAACGTCTTCATGCTGGCCCACCCGTACGGCTCGCCGAACGTCTACTCCGGGTACGCGTTCAACGCCAACGACGACGGCCCGCCGAACGGCGGCGCCGTCACCGCCTGTTACCAGAACGGCTGGAACTGCGTCCACGCCTGGCGGCAGGTCGCCAACATGGTCGGCTTCCGCAACGCCGTCGCCGGCGCCGCGATGACCAACTGGTGGTCCAACGGCAACAACGCGATCGGCTTCGGCCGCGGCAGCAAGGGCTACGTGGCGATCAACCGGGAGACCTCGGCGATCACCCAGACCTTCCAGACCTCGCTGCCCGCCGGCGTCTACTGCGACGTCCAGCACGGCGACCCGGTGAGCGGCGGCTGCTCCGGCCCGACCTACACCGTCGGTTCGGACGGGAGGTTCACCGCCTCGGTCGGTGCGGGCGACGCCGTCGCGCTGTACGTCGGCGCCACCGCCGCGAGCACCGCGCCCGGCGCCTCGTTCGCGGTCAACGGCACCACCGCGCTCGGCCAGAACCTCTACGTGGTCGGCGACGCGGCCGCGCTCGGCGGCTGGGACACCTCCAAGGCGCTGCTGCTGGGCTCCGCCTCGTACCCGGTGTGGAAGCTGGACGTGGCGCTGCCGGCCGGTGCCGCGGTCCAGTACAAGTACCTTCGCAAGGACGCCGCCGGCAACGTCACCTGGGAGAGCGGCGCCAACCGCACCGCGAGCGTCCCGGCGAGCGGGCGGATCACGCTGAACGACACCTGGCGCCCCTGATCCCGGCGCCCGCGGCCGCGCGCCGCGGCCCCGCAGCCCCCGCCGGACGGCGGGGGCTGCCCCCGCCGTGCGGGGGGTTGTTCACCCCGCCGCAACCGGGGTCCGGGGTGGTACGTCATAGGATCTCGGACGGCCCGGCCGACGCACCCTCGTGCGACCGCGGCCGTTCCCGGGGAGCGCCGGCCATCAGCGCACGGCGGACCCGGCGAAGCCCAATGACCAGGGCCCCTCCCGACTGCCGGGTCGGCCCCCGCCCGGAGAGACCGATCCGTGCTGCCGCAGCCCCGTTCCGCCGCCCGCCGTCTGCTGACCGCCGCCGCCCTGCTCGCCCTCGCCACCCCGCTGGCCGCCTGCGGCAGCAACACCGGAACCTCCGGCGAGGCCAAGGCCGCCATCTCCGGCGACCACTCGTCGCCGTCCGCCGCCAAGAGCAGCAGCGCGCCGCCCAAGCCGTCCAAGGTCCTGATGCCGACCGGCCCGGCCGCGCAGCTGTCCAAGGTCCGCGACACCGCCGCCGGACCGATCATGATGACCACCCTGAACGGCGCCAAGTCCGGCGTCAGCGGCAAGGTGTGGGTCTGGCTGCCCCCGCAGTACAACGACCCGAAGTACGCCAAGACCGGCTTCCCGGTGCTCACCCTGTACGCGGGCGGCCAGAGCGCCGGCTACAACACCTGGACCGACAACCAGCTGCCGATCCAGGAGATCGACCAGCAGATGGTCTCCCAGGGCAAGGCCCACCCGTTCATCATGATCATGCCGGTGCAGAACCTGGACTCCGCCGAGTCCCGGGCCCTGGAGTGCGCCGACATCCCCGGCCAGCCGAAGATCGGCACCTGGATGGCCGAGGACATCCCCGACTTCGTCCGGGCCAACTTCCGCACCGTCAAGGGCCGCGACGGCTGGGCCGTGATGGGCGCCTCCACCGGCGCGTTCTGCAGCGCCAAGCTCGCCCTGCAGCACCCCGACGTGTTCAAGGCCGCGGTGCCGATCGACGGCTACTGGAACCCGGACTCGCCGCTGTGGAAGGGCCACGAGCAGGAGCGCCAGGCCAACAGCCCCGACCAGCTGATCGGCGCGGGCACCGCCGACGTGCGGATGCTGGCCACCGCGGGCGGCGCCAACCCGTACGAGACCAGGCTGGTGAAGGCCTGGGTGGAGAAGGCCAAGGCCCCCACCACCGTCGAGTACTACGAGCAGCCCGGCGGCAAGCACCTCACCTCCGACTTCAAGAAGATGATCCCGCACACCCTGGAGTGGCTGACCGCCAACACCGCCGGGCCCGAGTCGGACTGACCGGACGGCGGCCGGCTCGTCGGACGGCCGGTCGGGAACGGTCGCGAAACCGCCCGGGGCGGCCCCGAAAGCGCGCTGACCTGCACATCAATCGGTCGTTCATTCGACCCTGATGCACTGCTCCCACCCTGGAACCCGTGGACCGGAGAACTGGACCGGGGCGCCGCAACCGCGGCCCCCGCTCCGGCCCAGCCCCAGCCAGTCGTGAAGAGAGCGCCATGTCCCGCCACCTGCTGTCCGTCGGCCCGACGACCATTCCCGCCCCGCGCGAGGAGCTCCCTTCCGCGCCGGCTGTCGAACCCCTCCCGTTCGCCGGGCTGAGCCTGGTGCACGCCGCCGTCCGGCGCGACCTCGCCCGGATCCCGCAGGCACTGCGACTGCTCCAGCCCGACGACCACGAGAGCGCGCTCGCGCTCAAGCGGCACTGGGACTTCGTGACCGCCATGGTCACCTGCCACCACGAGCAGCAGGACACCCGGCTCTGGCCGCTGCTGCGCCGCTTCGCGCCCGAGCTGCGGCTGCTGCTCAACTGGCTGGAGTCCGACCACCACAACCTCGACCAGTGCTTCACCCGCACCACCACGCTGGTCGGCATCGCCACCCGCGACCCCGCCAGCTCCTGGCCGGTCTCCTACGCGGTGGAGGAGCTCGCCGCCCGGGTGGAGACCCACCTGCGGATCGAGGAGCGCCAGCTGCTGCCCCGGATGGCCGGCGTCTTCCAGCCCGGCTCCCGGATCGGCACCCTGCCCGAACTGCTCGACCTGCTGCGCCTGGCCGACGGCCCGTCCGCGTCCGACGCCCTGGTCTGGCTGCTGGAGGGCGTCGACCCGGTGCAGATCGACCGGCTGCTGGCCGACTGCGACGACGAGACCGTCCGTCACTGGCCGCACTGGCGCGACACCTACGCCCGCTGCACCGACCGTCTGTGGGGCCCGGCGGGCCAGTGAGTCCCGTCCCGCACCTGTCCGGGACGTGAGCAGCACGATCCGGGCCCGAGTGTCCCGGCGGGACTGATGTCCCGCCGGGACATTTCCGGTAGTACGGTGTTCGTATGAGCACCGACCAGCAGCAGGCGGCGGTCCCGCCCGGGCGGCGCGACCGCAAGGCCCGCCGCACCCGCGAGGCGATGGCCGACGCCGCGCTGCGCCTGGCCCTGGAGCGCGGCCCGGCCGCCTTCGCCGTCGAGCAGGTCACCGACGCCGCCGACGTCTCCCGGCGCACCTTCAGCCGCTACTTCGCGTCCCGCGAGGACGCCGTCCTGGACTCGCTGCGCGCCGACTTCGCCCGGATCAACGAGCGCCTCGCCGCCCGGCCCGCCGCCGAGGCCCCCGTCGCCGCGTACCGGGCCGCCGTCGCCGCCTGGCTGCACGACGGCGACCACCCCGCCTGGCACCGCCGTCCCGGCATGCGCGCGCTGTTCGCGCTGATCGACGAGGAGCCCGCGCTGACCGCCGCCTACCGGCGGATCGCCGTCGCCGAGGAGGAGCAGTCGATCCGGCTGGTCGCCGCCCGGCTCGGCCTGCACCCGGAGACCGACCTGCGGCCCGCCGTCGCCGTCGGCCTCGGCGTCACCGCCCTGCACGCCGCCACCCGTACCTGGGTGCGCGACCCGGCGGGCGACCTGCCCGCCCTGATCGACCGCGCCTTCGACCTGGTCGCGGCCGAACCCCCGCGCTGACCGACCGTCAGAAACCTCCGCACCACCCGCGCCCGTCTCCGGGCGCGGCGCACGAAAGGACCGACCACCCATGACCGCACAGGAGTTCACCGGCCGCACCGCTCTCGTCACCGGCGCCGCCTCCGGCATCGGCCTGGCCGTCGCCACCCTGCTCGCCGAGCGCGGCGCGAACGTCGCCGTCGCCGACTACAACCTGGACGGCGCCCGGGAGGCTGCCGCGGCCCTCGGAGCGACCGGCGCCAAGGCGCTCGCCGTGCAGGTCGACGTCACCGACCCGGCCTCCGTCGAGGCCGCCGTCCGAGCCACCGTGCAGGGCCTCGGCCCGCTCTCGCTGGCCGTCAACAACGCCGGCATCGGCGGCGCGATCGCCCCCACCGGCGAGTACGAGCCGGAGGCCTGGCGGCGGGTGCTCGCCACCAACCTCGACGGCGTCTTCTACTCGATGCGCTACGAACTCCCGGAGATCCTCGCTGCGGGCGGCGGGGCGATCGTCAACATGGCCTCCATCCTCGGCACCAACGGCTTCGCCGGCTCGCCCGCGTACGTCGCCGCCAAGCACGGCGTGGTCGGCCTGACCAAGACGACCGCGATCGAGTACGCCCCGCAGGGCGTCCGGGTCAACGCGGTCGGCCCCGGCTTCATCGACACCCCGCTGCTGAAGGACACCGACCCGGCCGGGCGCGAGCTGCTGATCTCGCTGCACCCCGCCGGACGGCTCGGCCGGGCCGAGGAGGTCGCCGAGCTCACCGCGTTCCTGCTCTCCGACCGGGCGTCCTTCGTCACCGGCAGCTACCACCTGGTCGACGGCGGCTACTCCGCCCGCTGACCGTCCGTCGAGGGGGGCGCGCACCGGAGAGGGTCCGAGCACATGAAGGCAGTCCAGTACCGCACCGTCGGCGGCCACCCCGAGGTGGTCACCGTCCCCGACCCCGAGCCCGGCCCCGGGCAGGTCCTGCTGAAGGTCACCGCCGCCGGGGCCTGCCACTCCGACATCGCCGTGATGAGCTGGCCCGCCGACCGGCTGCCGTTCCCGCTGCCGCTCACCCTCGGCCACGAGGGCGTCGGCACGATCGCCGCGCTGGGCGCCGGCGTCACCGGCTTCACCGAGGGCGAGTCGGTCGCCGTGTACGGCCCGTGGGGCTGCGGCAGCTGCGCCAAGTGCGCGGAGGGCAAGGAGAACCACTGCCTGCGGGCGCGCGAGCTGGGCATCGCGCCGCCCGGGCTCGGCGCGCCCGGCGCGATGGCCGAGTACCTGCTGGTCGACGACCCGCGGCACCTGGTCCCGCTCGGCGACCTCGACCCGGTGCGCGCCGTGCCGCTCACCGACGCCGGGCTGACGCCCTATCACGCGATCAAGAGCGCGCTGCCGAAGCTCGTCCCCGGCTCCACGGCCGTGGTGATCGGCGCCGGCGGCCTCGGGCACGTCGCCGTCCAACTGCTGCGGGCGATGACCGCGGCCCGGGTGATCGCCCTGGACATCAACGAGGAGAAGCTCGAACTGGCCCGCGCCGTCGGTGCGCACGAGGCCGTGCGGTCGGACGGCTCGGCCGCCGGGAAGGTCCGCGAACTGACCGGCGGGCTCGGCGCGCAGGCCGTGTTCGACTTCGTCGGCGCCCCGCCGACCACCGCGCTGGCCGGGCAGCTGGTCGCCGTCGAGGGCGACGTCTCCGTCGTCGGCCTGGGCGGCGGCACGCTGGCCGTCGGCTTCGGCGTGCTGCCCTACGACGTCCGCGTCAGCTCCCCGTACTGGGGCAGCCGCTCCGAGCTGATCGAGGTCCTGGACCTGGCCCGCGCCGGGGCGATCGACGTCCACGTCGAGACGTACGGCATCGACGAGGCGCCGCTCGCGTACGAGCGCCTGCACGCCGGGAGGATCGACGGCCGGGCGGTGATCCTGCCGAACGGCTGACGGCCCGTCGGTAGCGGCCTCCCCGGGGCGACCGGGGGAGGCCGCTACCGGCGTTCGATCACCTTGACCTGCTCGCCCGGCTGCCAGGTGCTGATCACCAGCCGGTCGTCCGCCACCTCGGTCAGGGTGGCCCGCCGCAGTTCCAGCCGGAACGCGTGGAACGGGCCGGGCGGCGGCTCGGGCAGGCCCGCCAGGTACCCGGCGATGTCCACCGGATCGGTCAACTCGACGGCGGACAGGGCGAGTTTCGCGTCCCCGCCGGTCATGCTGGTGTCCGGCCCCGGGTTCGAGTGCAGGGCGCAGCGCGGGTCGTGACGCAGGTCGAGGGCCTTGACCGCGCCCGCCATCGAACCGAGGAACAGGTCGGCGCCGATGAAGTCCACCTCGATGCCGCTCACCCGGGGCGAGCCGTCCCTGGCCAAGGTGGCGAGCACGTGGTGCCGGTGCGCCTCGAAGCGGGCGCGGATGCGCGGGGCGAGGTCGGGAGCCTGCTGCTCGAAGTCCTGCCAGGTCGTCATGCGCGCGAGTGTAGGCCGCCTTCCCGTCGAAACCGCTGATTGTCGGCGGCCCGTCCTAGACTCCGCCCATGGAGACCTACATTGCCTTCCTGCGGGCGATCAACGTCGGTGGCCGCACCGTGAAGATGGACCGGTTGCGGGAGCTGTTCGAGGGCCTCGGTCTCGACGGCGTGCGGACGTACATCCAGAGCGGCAACGTGTTCTTCCGCACCGCGGAGACCGACCGCGCGGCGCTGACGGCCCGGATCGAGGCGGGGCTCGCCGAAGGCCTGGGGTACCCGGTGCCGGTGATGCTGCGGACGGTCGAGGAGGTGGAGGCCGTCGTGGAGTCGGACCCGTTCGCGGGCGTGGAGGTCACCGAGGACGTCCGGCTGTGCGTGCTGTTCCTCTCCGAGCCGATGCCGCCGGAGGTGGAGCTGCCGGCGGCCTCGCCGAAGGGCGACTGGGAGATGATCGGCGCGAACGAGGGCGCGGCGTTCGTGGTGATGCACCTGCGCGGCGGGCGGATGAACGGCAATCCGGCCACCTGCTTCCCCAAGTCGTACCAGGGGCAGGCGACTTCGCGGTTCTTCCACACCACCGCGAAGATCGCCGCCGCGGCCCGCAAGGGCTGACACCCGGTCAGTGCGGGTAGGCCCGGGCGGGGCGCAGCCGGGGCAGTTCCTCGCGGAAGTCGGCGATGGCGGAGGCGATCTGCCGGGTCTGCACGGTGCCCTCCAGTCGGTCGAGGTAGAGGTTGCGGGCGGCGAGGGCTTCGACGGTGACGCCGAAGTACAGCGTCATCAGCGGGTTGACGAACGGTTCGCTGCCGGCCACCCGCTCGGCGGGCCCGACGTCGCCGAACCCGCCGCGCAGCGCCGCCGCGACGGACCCCTGCACGATGCTCGGCCGCTCCGGCGCGGCGGCCCGGGCGTGCTCGACGGCGTCCAGGTAGAGCGCCGTCTCCGGCGCGTCGGCGGGGAGTGAGAACGCGCCGAGGTAGCCGCCGTCGCGGTGCAGGGCGGCGAGGTTCTCCAGTACCAGGGCGTGGTTGACGCCGTGGTGGGCGTCGATGCCGAAGCCCAGGCAGGCGACCAGCCGGGTGGGCACCGACCGCAGCCCGGCGACGGCGGCGAGCGAGGCCATGTCCTCCTCGGGGGTGCCGAGTCCGGCTTCGTCGCCGCGCAGCAGGATGTCGGTGCCGCCGTCGACCAGCAGGATCGCGTCGACGCCGAGCCGGCGCACCAGCGCCCGGTACGCGGCCCGCAGCGGTCTCACCCCGGTGGAGGCGAACGCCCAGACGGTGTCCGGCTGTTGGTGCTCGCGCAGCCACCGGGCCAGCGAACGCTCGGGGAACTTCGGCTCGGCGGAGCGGGTGTCGGGCGTGATCCGGGCCAGCTGAGGGCCCTCCCAGGCGGTCGCGTCCAGCCCGTAGTGGTGGGTGAACGCCAGGTTCGCCAGGTGCACTTCGCGCCCGGCGGCGCGCAGGGCGAGGGCGAGCGGCAGCCCGGCGTAGATGTCGTGGCCGCCGCCCGCGCCGGCGATCAGGATCCGTTCGGCGGCCAGCAGGCGGGTGAGCAGGGGCGGTTGGAGCAGGCTGGTGGTCACCGGGCGGACGGTAGCAGTCGGTCAGCCGCCGTACTGCGCCAGCAGTTCCCGGGCGTCGGCGAGGTCCTCGGCGGTGGGTGCGTCGTCCTGGGTGAGGCGGTGGCGCCAGTAGCCGGTGAAGTGGACGTTCGCGCGGTCGAGGTGACGCTCGGTCAGCAGGTGGCGGCGGAGCTCGCGGACGGCGCCGGCCTCGCCGGCCAGCCAGGCGTGGTCGAGGCCGGCGGGCAGGTCGGCGGAGCGGACGGCGGCGAGCAGTCGCTCGCCGGGGGCGGCGCCCTCGCGGTGGATCCAGTGGGCGGTCAACTCGCCGAATCCGAGCAGGGGTTGCTGCTCCTCGGGGCCGGCGGTCTCGATCCAGGCGTGGGCCCGGGCGCCGGCCGGCAGGGCCTCCACCAGGGTGGCGAGCGCGGGCAGCGCCGACTCGTCGCAGGCGAACAGCAGCGGCCGGCCGCCGTCCAGCGGGAACGGGCGGGCGAACTCGGGGGAGGGGCCGAACATGGCCAGCTCCTGCCCGGGCCGGGCGCGGGCCGCCCAGTCGGCCGCCGGGCCGTCGCCGTGCAGCACGAAGTCGACGTCCACGGTGTGCCGTTCGGCGTCGTGGGCACGGACGGTGAAGGACCGCATCCACGGACGGCGGTGCTCGGGGACGGCGTGGCAGGCCCGGTACCAGTCCATCAGGTCCTGCCCGGGGGGCGCCGCGGGCAGGTCGGGGCGGTCCTGCCCGGGGCGCGGGAAGTACAGCTTGACCTGTTGGTCGGGCCCGGCCAGGGCGAACTCGCCGGGCGGCAGGGCGAAGCTCACCCGGGCGGTGCGCGGGGTGGGGCGGTGGACGGCGGTGACGGTCAGCCGGCGGATCGGCAGGTCGGGCACGGCGGGCTCCTGTCGGATCGGAGGTGGCCGGGCCAGCCTGCCGGGGCCCGCTCACAGCACGCTGTCAGCGGGCTGTCAGCGCTGCGAGGTCAGTGCGAGAGCACGTCCTTGAGGGCTTCCTCGGTGCGGCCGATCACCGTGTAGCCGTCGTCGGCGGTGATGATCGGGCGTTGGATCAGCGCCGGGTTCGCGGCCATCGCCTCGACCCAGCGGGCCCGGTCGGCGTCCTCGCGGCCCCAGGACCGCAGGCCCAGCTCCTTGCCGACCGGTTCGTCGACGCGGGCCACGTCCCACGGCTCCAGGCCGAGGCGGCTCAGCACCTCGGTCAGTTCGGCGGCCGTCGGCGGCTCCTCCAGGTAGCGGCGCACCGTGTACTCGGCGCCCGCCGCGTCGAGCTCGCCCAGGGCGGTGCGGCACTTGCTGCACCGGGGGTTGATCCAGATCTCCATGACCGGCCAGCCTACCCACCGACCCCGGGCCGCCCGGTCCGGCCCGCCGACCGCCGCCGCCCACCCGTCAGCCGACCGCTCGCCGCCCGCCCGGCCCGGCCCGGCGGGAACCCCGGTGCGCCGTCCGGCCGTTCCCGCTCCGAACGAAGGAACACGACTGCTGCTTGGGGGAGTTGCATGGACATCGCCACGATCGTCAACGGGCTGCTGGGCCTGGAGGGCCGCCGCGAGCCGTACCCGCTGTACGAGGAACTGCGCGCACTCGGGCCCGTCGTGCAGACCGACGAGTACATGGTGATGGTCACCGGCCACGAGGAGGCCGACGAGGTCCTGCGGACCCCCGCCTTCGGGGTCATCGACCCGGAGCTGGCCACCCGGTTCGAGCCGGACCACCTCGAACACCCGGGCCAGACCCTGCTGGGCGATTCGATCCTGCAGCGCAACGCGCCCGACCACGGCCGGATGCGCTCGCTGATCTCCTCGGTGTTCACCCCGCGCCGGGTCGCGGCCCTGGAGCCCGCCGTCACCGCCGCCGTCGACGCGCTGCTCGACGAACTCGCCGAGCACGGCGACGGCCCGGTGGACTTCCTGGACGCCTTCGCGTTCCGGCTGCCGATCGGCGTGATCTGCGAGCTGCTCGGCGTGCCCGAGCAGGACCGGCACCTGTTCCGTCCGCTGGCCGCCGACCTCACCGTGACGCTGGAGGCGCTGGTCGAGGACGACGAACTGGTCGCCGCCGACCGCGCCGCCGGGGAACTCTCGCAGTACTTCGCCGAACTGGCCGCCCTCCGGCGCGCCGACCCGAAGGACGACCTGGTCAGCGCGCTGGTCGCGACCGCCGACGCCGACCCGCAGCGGCTGTCCGACACCGAGCTGCTGGCCAACCTGGCACTGCTTCTGGTGGCCGGCTTCGAGACCACCGGCAACCTGCTCGGCAACGCCCTCGCCCTGCTGCTCGGGCACCCCGACACCGCCGCGCGGCTGCGCGAGGGCGCCCTCGACCCGGCCGCCCTGGTGGACGAGGTGCTGCGGTTCGACTCGCCCGTCCAGCTCACCTCCCGGATCGCGCTCACCGACGGCCTCACGGTCGGCGGCACGCCCGTCCCCCTGCACACCGGCGTGCTGCTGCTGATCGGCGCCGCCAACCGCGACCCGCGGCGCTACACCGACCCCGGGCGGTTCGACCCGGACCGCGCCGCCGGCCGGCCGCTCAGCTTCGGCGGCGGCCCGCACTACTGCCTCGGCGCGCAGCTCGCCCGGCTGGAGGCCACCGCCGCGCTGCCCGCGCTGCTGCGCCGCTTCCCGGACCTGGCCGCCGCCGGTCCGGCCGACCGGCGGGAGCGGCTGGTGCTGCGCGGCTACCGCACCCTGCCCGTCACCCTCACCGGCCGAGCCGCCGAGCCGTCGAGCCGTCGAGCCCCCGAGCCGCCGAGCCCCCGAGCCGTCGAGGCGTCGTGAACCCGGGGTGACACAGGTCACCGAACTGGTTGAAATATGATCGAATCGGGTCCAAGGGCCCAACTCGTCGGGACTTTGGTAAGGGGTGGCCCCGACCGACGGCACGGGACGATTGAAAGCGACGTCGCACCCGGATCCGGACGCCCGCCGAGGAGGTCAGCATGCCCGCGCCCACCGCCGCTCCCGTTCGCGTCGCCCCCGGCGAGGCGGCCCCCGGCCAGCACGGCCGTCAGGCCACCGCCCGGTGGGAGGCCGCCATGGCGGAGGCGCTGCGCACCCCGACCTGGGTGCGCGTCCTGCCGATCCTGCTGCTGGTCGCCGACCTGGTGCTGGAGGAGTCCGTCCCCCGGTCCGTCGCCGCGGGCTTCCTGCTGACCGTACTGCCGGTGGTCGTCGCGTTCAGCGCCGGCCCCGCCGTGGTGGCCGGCGCCACCGCCCTCACCGTCGGCCTCCAGGCGCTGCTCGCCCTGCGGGCCGGGCACCTTTACGAGCAGCACCACCTGTGGACGTACCTGGGTACCGTGCTGGCCGGTGTGATGGGCGCCGGGCTGGCCCGGCAGCGCCGCTGCCAGGCCCGCGACCTGGTCCGGATGCGGGCCGTCGCCGACACCCTCCAGCACACCGTGCTGCACCCCGTCCCCGCCCGGGTCGGGGGGCTGTGCGCCGCCGGGCTGTACCGGCCCGCGGAGGCCGACGTCGGCATCGGCGGCGACCTGTACGACGTGTGCGAGACCCGGTACGGCACCCGGATCCTGCTGGGCGACGTGCGCGGCAAGGGCCTGGAGGCGGTGCGCACCGTCGCCGACGTGGTCGGCGCGTTCCGGATCGCCGCCCACGAGACCGCCGACCTCGGCGAACTCGCCGCCCAGCTCGACCGCCAGGTGCGGCGGGCGGCCGAGGACCGCGGCGACGGCGAGCTGTTCGTCACCGCCGTGCTGCTCCAGCACGACCGTTTCACCGGCCGGTTCGAGCTGGTCAACCGCGGCCACCTGGACCCGCTGGTGGTCGGCCCCGGCACGGTCGCCGCCGTCCGCTGCGCCGAGGACCTCCCGCTCGGCCTCGGCCACCTCGCCGCCGGTCCGGCCGCGGGGCCCACCGCCGTGTCGCTGCCGGCCGGGCACAGCCTGCTGCTGCACACCGACGGCGTCACCGAGGCCCGGGACGGCGACGGCGAGTTCTACCCGCTGGCCGCCCGGCTCGGCACGCTGCCCATCACCGACCCGGACACCCTGGTCGCCTTCCTCGCCCAGGACGTCCGCCGCCACGCCGGCGCCCTCACCGACGACGTCGCCGTGCTGGCCCTGCGCGCGCACTGACCCGGGCGAGGGCCCCGATCAGGTCGAGCCGTTGATCACCGAGTTCTGGATCGCCCCGACCGCCAGGTCGTGGTCGGCCAGCACCTGGTCGTAGGTGCCGTCGGTGATCAGCCGGTTCATCGCCCGCATCAGCACGTCGCGCAGCGCCGCGTCCTCCTTGCGCACCGCGATGCCGAACGGCCGGGGCTGGATCTGCGGGCCGCCCATCTGGAAGGCGTTGCCGTTGTCCACGGTCTGCGCCGCGTACTTGGCCTTCGGGTAGTCGGTGACGAACGCGTCCGCCTGGCCCTTCAGCTTCTCCAGCGCCGCGGTGTCGGTGTCGGTCTGCACCACCTTCAGCGGCTTCGACTCGTGCTCGCAGACCTTCACCTGGCGCTGCACCAGGTCGTCGTGGGTGGTGCCCTTCTTGACCACCACGGTGTGCCCGCACAGCTGGTCGATGTCGGCGATGTTCTGCGGGTTGCCCTTGTCGACGGCGATGCCGATGCCCGCCATGAAGTAGTCGACGAAGTCCACGCCCGGACCGGTCTGCTTGCCGTCCTTGTCCAGGCCCTCCTCGCGCTCGCGGGTGTCGGTGATGCCGGACATCGCGATGTCGTACTGGCGGCTCATCAGGCCCGGCAGCACGTTCGCGAACGGCCCGGCGTCCTGGAGCTCCATCCGGATGCCGAGCGCCGCGCCCAGCTTGTCCACCAGGTGCGGGTCGAGGCCGTCCGGCTCGTTGCGGTCGTTGCGGTACACCACCGGCGCCGCGGTGAACGAGGTGCCGACCTTCAGCACCCCCGCCTTGCGCACCGCCTCCGGCAGCAGCGCGTGCAGGTCCACCTTCTTCTCGGCGGAGCCGCCGGTGCCGCAGCCGCCCAGCAGCAGCGCCCCGCCGATGACGGCGACGAGCGCGGTGCGCCCCCGCCCGGTCGTGTGTGCCATGGTCGTCGTCTCTCCCCGTGGTCAACGGCGGAACACACGACGGCCCGGAGCTGCGGACGGCATGGCGGCATGGCCGACGAACGGCAATGGCAATACCGAGGGAACCCCTCGGCCGGCCGCCGTTCCGGCTAAATCATGGGCGACTATAGCCAGCATGGCCACGCCAGCCCTAGAGCCCCCCGGCAATTGCCGCCCACGTCACCTGCACTGACGTCCGATCAGACCCGGTCCGGCCCGGTTCGTCCAGGTCGGAGGCCGGACGGGCCCGTCGGGACGGACGTCAGGACCACCCCGGGTCGGTGAACCGCGGCAGGGTGTCGGGGCCCCCGTCGGGGCCGGTCGGCAGCGGGCTCGGGGCAGGCCCGAACGGCTCGGTGGCGCCCGGGTCCTTCACCCGCGCGGTGGCCGCGACCGTCACGTTGCCGGGCACGCCGACGGTGACGGTCACGCCCGTCCCGTCCGAGGTGCGCGCGCCCGCCGCGAAGGCGGAGTTCTCGGTCAGCGTCCAGCCGCGGCCGGTCCAGTACGCCCGGACCTGCTCCAGCAGCCGGGGCCGGTTGGCCTCGGAGACCTTCGTCAGCACGTACCGACGGAGCGTCAACTGCGCGGTGCCGTCGTTGTCCCGGCGGGCGTTCTCGTGCGGCACCGCACGGAAGGCGTCGTCGGCGAACCGCACCGCGGGCGTCAGCGCCGAGGTGGTACCGTCCACCAGCTCCTGGAGCCGTCCCCGGGCCAGGTCCGCGGCCTGCGCCGAACCGCCGCCCGCGGCCGCGCCGGAGGAGCCGCAGCCCGCCAGCACCGGCCCCAGCAGCAGCGCCGCGACGGCGCCCGCCGCCCGCAGCCTCGTCCGACCGCTCATCGGCGTCACACCGACCAGAACGGGTCGTGCCGGCGCGGCATGGTGTCCATCACGCCGTCCGGCCCCAGCGGGACGGTGGAGTCGCCGCCGAACGGGTACGAGGTGCCGCTCGGCGGCACGTCCTGCACCCGCGCCAGCAGCGTCGCGTTGCCCGGGATGCCGATCCTCAACTCGACCGTCCCGAGCGGTGATTCGGCCCGCAGCAGCGGCAGCACCGGATCGTTCTCGCCGCTCAGCTGCCAGCCGCGGGCCCGCCAGGCCCGGCCCAGCTGGGCGAGCAGCTCCGGGTAGCGGTCCGCCGACAGCCGGGTCATCAGGTAGCGCCGCTTCTCCAGGTGCGCGGTGCCGTCCGGCTCCCGGGTGTACGGGTGCTCGTGCTCCACCGCCACGTACGGGCCGTCCGCCCAGTCGGCGGGCGGGTTCAGCGCCGCCGGGGCGGAGTCCAGCAGCTCGTCCACCGCCGCCTTCGCGGCCAGCAGCGCGGCCGACGGGTGGGGTGCCGCGAAGTCGTTCATCGCCGGTCCTGTCCGATCACCCGGTCACCGTGACCGGAGACGATCATGCCCATGTTGCGCAGCGAGTGGCCGTCCCGGCCGTCGCCCTGATTCCAGTAGTCCGAGTGCGACTGGAAGCCCAGCGGGCCGTCCGCCACGTCGAAACGGCGCGCGCCGAACTCGGAACTCGCCGGGTCCTGCCCGAACCAGAGCTCGTGCGGATCACCGTGCCCCGCGATCTTGTCACCGATGAAGCCGCCGAGCACCGCGCCCGGCACGCCGCCGACCAGACCGCCGATGCCCGCGCCGATGCCGATGCCCTTCGCCTCGGCGTGGCTCGGCAGGTGCGAGACCGGGTCGTGCTCGGCCGCGCCCACCCACACGTGCGAGCCGTCCACGCCCAGCTGCCCGGCCTTCTGCGCCCCGGTGCCGGGCGAGCCGACCAGGATGATGTCGTCCGCCGGTATGCCGCCCGGCCGCTGCGCCGCCTGCCCGACGGTGAACGAGCCGTAGCTGTGGCCGAGCGCCGTCAGGTGCGCCGGTTGGCCCTCGTGCGAGGCGCGCAGGCCCTGTAGGAAGCCCTGGTAGGCCTCGCCGCCCTGCTTGGCCCGCTCGTCGCCGGCCACCGCCAGCGCGTCCGGGCTGATCCCCTTGGCCTGCGGGGCGTCGTAGCCCAGCCAGGCGATCGAGGCGGTGGACCGGCTCGGGTCGATGTCGTGCGCGGACTGCCACAGGTCGCGGGCCCGGTTGGCGTCGCCGCCGCCCATGTTCTTGATCTCGGTGTTCAGGCCCGGCACGTACGCCACCACGTCGTCCGCGGTGTCCGGGTTGCCGTACGCGAGCGCGGCCCGGCCCTGGCCCTGGTCGCCGATCACCAGCAGGTAGGCGGGCGGCTGCTTGCCCTGGTCGTCCTTCAGCCGGCCCTGGATGGAACGGAAGCCCTCCAGCTTCTTCCGGTCCCACTCCGACAGGTTCTGACGGGACGACAGGTCGTTCACCAGCTGGTCGAGCCGGATCCGGTTGGCCTGGTCGCGGGCCGGGGTGGGGATGCCGTTGCGGTTGCCGATCTCGCCCGGGTGCTGGCTGATCAGCCGCTGCTGTTCGTCCGCCGGCAGCGACTTCCACCAGGAGTTCACCTCGGTCGGCGAGGCGTTCTGGTCCGGCATGCCCGCCAGGACCAGGTCCTCACTGCCGGTGAACGCGCGCAGCAGCGTGCTGTTCAGCCGCATCGCGGCGGTGCCCGGGTCGAGGCCGGCGCCGGTGCGGGCGTCGGTGGTGTACTGGCGCAGCCGCTCCGCCGTCACCTGGTCGGCGTGCGCGGCCTTGGACAGCGCCTCGCCGATCCGGTCGCGCAGGTCGGTGCCCTGCCGGGCGCGGTCCGGCGCGTCCGGGTCGTGCCGTTCGGCGGCGCTCGGCGGCGGCCAGGAGATCCCGCCGTCGTCGGAGACCTGGTAGCCGCCGGCCTGCGCCTCCTGCAGGGCCCGGCGCAGGTCCGCCTGGGCCAGCACGAAGGCCTCCGCGCCCTCCCGCAGGACGGGCGCGATCCGGGCCAACTCCAGCTGCGCGGCCGCCAGTTTGCCGGTGGTCCGGGACAGTGACTGCCGGGCGCCGTCGGCCGCGTTGCCGGTCCACCCGGAGTTCCGCACCCGGTCGTCCACCCCGGCCCGCCACTGCCGGCCGTCGTCGGCGACGGCCTCGGCGAGCGCCTGGTACGCGTCGGCGGCGCCGAACAGCCGCTGCGGGTCCGCGTCGCGGAGCGTGGGGACGTCCATGGTCACCGCCCACCGGCCGTGGCGACGGCGTTGCCCGCGGCCTGCTCGGCGCTGCGGTAGTTGGCCGCGGTCTGCCGGAGCTTCTCGCCCTGCTGGTCCATCTCCGCGGACAGCCGGTCCAGCATCGACTTCCACGCGGTGGTGCAGGCGTCCAGCTCACTGCCCGTCAGCCAGCCGCGTAGCCCGCCCTCCGCGCTGTCGGACGGACCCAGCACCCGCCCGGCCGCGTCCGGGACCCGCTCCGCGACGATCCTCGCGGTCTGCCCCGCCCCGTCCAGCTCGTCCGGATCCACCTGGAACCCGCCGCCACTGCCGCCTGGGCCCACGTCGCGCACGCCATCCCCCAACACCGGTGTCGGTCCGACCACTTGAGCGGGTCATGCTAGCGAAACCCGGCCGCCGAACCCAGGGCCGTTCACCACATCCCCGCATACCGTTCGTCACCCTACTTGGTGCGTACTTTGACGGTGCTTTACCTGAACGGGTGAACAGTCGTCCCGGACCACGGCCGTCACTCGGTCGAGTGGTTGACGGTCCGTCGTCGCGCCGGCCCGCCGACCGGGGCCGGTTCGGCGACCGGTCGCCGGACGGCCGGGCGGTGGAGCAGGACGGCGACCAGGACGGCGGTGGCGGCGAGGGCCGCGGAGCCGCAGCGCAGGGCCAGGTGGAGGGCGTCGACGAAGGCGGTGTCGACGGCGGCCTGGACGGGGGCGGGGGTGGGTGCCGCGGCGGGGCCGGCGCCGTGGCCGGTGAGGGCGGACACCGCGCGGGAGGCGTGGTCGACGGGCAGGCCGAGCCGCGGCAGGGCGGTGGTGAGCGAGTCCGTCAGGCGGTTGGTGAGGACGGCGCCGAGGACCGCGATGCCGAGCACGCCGCCGAGTTCGCGCAGCGTGTTGATGGTCGCCGAGGCCATGCCGGTCTGCGCGGGGGCGACCCGCTGGAGCACCGCGATCGACACCGGCGTGAACGTCAGGCCCATGCCGAAGCCCAGCACCACCAGCGTCCACACGTACGACCAGTAGTGCGCGTGCCCGCTGTACAGCGACAGCCCGCCGAGACCGGCCGCGCACAGCGCGATGCCCAGCACCAGCGGCAGGCGAGCCCCGTGACGGGAGGTCAGCCGACCGGACAGCGGCGCGGCCAGCATGATCACGGCCGTCATCGGCAGGCCGGCGTACCCGGCGTCGGTCGGGGCCCAGCGCATCACGCCCTGCAGCATCAACGGCAGGAAGAACAGCGCGCCGAACATCCCGAAACTGACCGTCAGCCCGCTCAGCAGCGCCCCGGCGAGCACCCGGTCGCGGAACAGCCGCAACTCCAGCATCGGCTCCGCGACCCGCAGTTCGACCAGCACGAAGGCGGTGAGCAGCACGATCGCGGCCGCCCCGCAGGCCAGCACGACCGGGTCGGCCCAGCCCCGGCCCGGGCCCTCGATCAGGCCGTAGACCAGCGCGCCCAGGCCGGCGGCGGACAGCGCGAGCCCGCCGAGGTCGATCCGGCGCTCGCGCGGCGCGATCACCGGCAGCACCCGGTACGCGAGCACCATGGCCAGCAGCCCGACCGGGACGTTGATCCAGAACACGCTGGCCCAGCCGAACGCGTCCACCATCGGACCGCCGATCACCGGACCGATCGACAGGCCGAGCGCCGAGACCCCCGACCACAGGCCGATCGCCCGGGCCCGCTCCTTCTCGTCGGTGAACACCTGCCGCAGGATCGCCAGGCTGCCCGGCGTCAGCAGCGCCGCACCGACGCCCTGCAGCATCCGCGCGGCGACCAGCACCCCGATGTCGCCGGCCAGCGCGGCGGCCGCCGAACCGAGCGTGAACAGCGCCAGCCCGAACCGGAACACCCTGGTCCGGCCGTACCGGTCGCCGAGCGTGCCGCCGGTGAGCAGCAGCGCCGCGTACACCAGGCTGTAGCCCTCGGCGACCCACTGCAGGCCGCTGATGCCCGCGTCCAGGTCCCGGCCGATCCGGGGCAGGGCGATGTTGACGATGACGTTGTCCAGCATCGCCATGAACATCGTGACGCAGAGCGTGCCGAGCGCCTGCCACTTGTGGCGCGCGCTGATCGGACCTTCCACCGGGACCGTCCCCCTCCGGGCATGTCGAGATAGCCCCTAACGGCGTTAGGGGCCGCTGGTGCGCACCCAGGATGGCCCTAACGGTGTTAGATTGCAAGCGCGATCAGTGCCCCGGACCACCCACCCTGAGGAACCCGCATGGCCGAGACCACCCCCGCCGCCGCTGCGTCCGACACCCCCGGGCAGGCCCTCACCCGGCAGGCCCTGACCGCCGCCGCCCTGCGCATCCTCGAACGCGACGGCCTGGCCGGCCTGTCCATGCGCAAGGTCGCCGCCGAGGTCGGAGTCAAGGCCGCCTCGCTCTACTGGCACGTCCGCAACAAGGAAGAGCTGCTCGACCTGCTCAGCGACGCACTCGTCGCCGACGCGGAACTCCCGCCCCGCGAAGGCAGTTGGCGCGACCAGTTCCTCGAATACGGCCGCCGCCACCGGGCCCTGCTGCTCGCCCGCCGCGACGCCGCGAAGGTCGTCGCCGGCCGCCTCGCCCCGGGCCCGCACATCCTCGCCGTCCTGGAGGACCAGCTCGACCGCCTGCGCGCCGCGGGCTTCAGCGACGCCGACGCCGCGATGGCCTCCTACCTGCTCTCCGCGTACGTCCAGGGCTTCGTCCTCCAGGAGCAGTCCCCGCTCTCCGCCGCCGAGGCCGCCGGCGCGACCCGCGGCGAGGCCGCCCGCGCGGCCGGCGAGACCTTCCGCACCCTCCCCGCCGAGACCTACCCCAACCTGGTCGCCCTCGCCGACGACCTCACCGACCCCGACATGGAGACCCGCTTCGAATTCGGCCTCCAACGCCTCGCGGACGGCCTGGCGGCGCTGCTTCCTGCGTAGCGGCGGGCGGGCCCGAAACCGAGGGCGCTGGGGGTAGCCGCAGGCGAAGCCGAAGGGGCGGAACTGCGCGACAAGCGCACGTCACGTCCGCAAGGTCGCGATCACGTGCAGGTCATTGTCCTGCGTCGCGATCTTGCAGTCGGGTGCGTTCCCCTTCGCGCAGTTCCCCGCGCCCCTGTTCTCGCGCCCGCCTGCGTTTGCGCCCGCCTGCGTTTGCGCCCTCCCGTCAGTTCTGCTCCAGGTACGGGCTGTACAGCGCCGAGAGGAACCGCGTCGCCAGCTGGTCGCGCAGCTCCGGAGGCAGGGCGTCGAGGAGCCGGTTGACGCCGGCCATGCGGGCGGGGCCGAAGCCTGCGGCAGGCAGGAGCGCGGCGAGCGTCGCGTCGTCGAGGTCGGTGAGGTCGAACTGGTCGAGGAGGGCGAGCAGTTCGGTCGGCGGGGCGACGGGCCCGCGGGCGCGGACGGCCGCGACCGCTTCGCGGAGGGCGTCGAGCAGCCCGTCCACGCCGAGTTCGCTGACGCCGGTGAGGGTGAGGTGCAGGCTGGCGGGCAGGCCGGCCACGCTCAACTGGGGTTGCAGGAAGAACCCGTGGGCGCGGGTCTCGTCGGCCAGCTCCCACAGGTCGAGGGCGGCGTCGTCCGTGCCGAGCGCGACCAGCGTCGCGTCCGGCGAGCCGAGCACCCGGAGCCCGTCGATCGTGTCGACGCCCGCGATCAGTCGGCGGGTCGCGGTGAGTGCGGCGCGCCCCAACTCCCGGTAGCCGTCCGCCCCGAGGACTTGCAGGGTGGCCCAGGCGGCGGCCAGCGGGCCGGCGCCCTTGCTGCTCTGCACGGTCGAGTTGACCACCGGGTATCCGGGCCACTGCGCGCAGGCGAAGTACGCGGCGAGCCGCATCGGCCGGTCCCGGAACAGCAGGACGGAGGCCCCCTTGGGGGCGTACCCGAACTTGTGCAGGTCGCAGGAGAGCGAGGTCACCCCGGGCACCGACAGGTCGAACTCGGGGACGGCGGCGCCCGCTTCGGCGAGCCACGGCAGCAGCCAGCCGCCGACGCAGGCGTCCACGTGGCAGGGCAGTCCGCGTCCGGCCGCGTCGGCGGCTATCTCGGTGACCGGGTCGACCACCCCGTGCGCGTACGAGGGCGCGGAGGCCACCACCAGCACGGTGTTCGAGGTGCAGGCGGCGGCCATCGCCGCCGGCACCGCCCGGAACGTCCCGGGGTCGACCGGCACCGCCACCACCTTGACCTTCAGGTAGCGTCCGGCCTTGAAGAAGGCGGCGTGCGCGGTGGCGGGGACGACGATCTCCGGCTCGGCGATCCCGGGGCGGCAGTCCCGCGCGGCCTTCACGGCGAGCAGGATCGATTCGGTGCCGCCGCTGGTGAAGATCCCCGGTGTGCCGTCGTCCCCGCCGAGCCGGGTGGCGACCGCGCCGACCACCCGGCGTTCCAGCGCGACGATGCTCGGGAAGGCCGTCGGGTCGAGGCCGTTGACGTCCAGCATGGCCAGGTACGCGCGCTCCGCGGCCTCCCGGACGTCGGGCCGTCCCGCGTCGTAGGTGTAGGCGGTGGTGCGCCCGCCGCGGGTGGGCAGGTCGTGGGCGGTCATCGCCCGCAGCTCGTCGGGCAACTCCTCGGCGGGGCGGCCGAATTGCGGCAGCCCGGGGTGGGCGGTGGTCATGATTCGGCTCCAAGGGGGGAGTTGGCGACGTTCGGCACGGCCGAGCGGCGTCGGCCGTACGCGCGCAGGGCGGGCAGCGAGAGCAGCATCAGGGCGGCGGGCACCAGGCTGAAGCCGAGCAGCACCCCGGCCCGGGCGGCGCCGGTCTGCGCGACGGGGTGGTCGGTGGTCGAGGAGACGAATCCGGCGGCGGCCAGCGCCAGCGAGAACAGCCCGGGGCCGGCGGCCAGCCCGGCGGTCTCCCCGGCGGTCCACAGCCCGGTGAACGCCCCCGACTGGAGGCGGCCGGTGCGCGCCGCGTCCGCGTGCACGGTGTCGGGCAGCAGCGAGAGCGGCAGCACCTGCAGGGCCGCGTACGCGACGCCCAGCAGGGCGCACAGGACCAGCACCGGCCCGACCCGGGCACCGCCGTGCGCCGCGGGCCAGAGCGCGGCGGAGGCGACGGTGAACAGACCGGTCGCGGCGGTCAGGCATCGCAGCCGGCCCCAGCGGGCGGCGGCCCGGCCCCACAGCGGGACGGCGACGGCGCTCGGCGCGACCAGGCAGACGAACAGCACCGAGGTCAGCCCGTACCCGCCGAGCCAGTAGGTGGCGACGTACGGCGCGGCCGCCAGCATGATCGCCACCGCGGCGGCCTGCAGCACGAACGCGCCGAGCAGCGCGAAGAACGCCCGGTTGCCGCGTGCGGTGCGCAGCGCCGCCGGCAGCCCGAGCGGCTCCGCCCCGGGCCGGGCCGGCACCGTGCGGGCGCCGAGGGTCGGGACCAGCAGCGTCACCAGCAGCAGCGCGCCGACCGCCACGGCCATCACGGCGTAGCCGCCGCGCCCGCCGCCGGCCAGCGAGACCAGGGCCGGGGCGAGGCCGCCCGCGACCAGGATGCCGACGGTCAGGCAGACGATCCGCCACACCGTGATCCGGGTGCGGACCCGCGGCTGCTCCGACATCTCGGCGGGCAGCGCCACGTACGGGACCTGGAACAGCGCGAACGCGCTGGAGGCGAGGACGAAGGTGCCGGCGACCCAGACGGCGGCGCCGGAGCCGGTGAGCGGGGAGAGGAATATCGCGGCGAACGCGACCGGCAGGGCGAGCGTGCCGGCCAGCAGGATCCGGGTGCGGCGCCTGGTGCGCAGCGCCTCGCGGTCGCTGGCCGCGCCGACCAGCGGGTTGAACAGCGCGTCCCAGGCCTTCGGCAGGGCGACCACCAGACCGGCCAGGCCGGCCGGGACGCCCAGCGCGTCGGTCATGAAGTAGAGCAGCAGCAGGCCGGGGACGGTGGAGTGGATGCCGGTGCCGATCGAGCCCACCGCGTACCGGGCGAGCTCCCGCCGCGACATCTCGCGGCTCGTCACCGCGCGCCGCCGTCCAGGCCGAGTTCGCGCTGCACCAGGGCCCGCAGGTGGGTGCGGAAGCGCGGTACCTGCGCGCGGATCACCGAGCGGCAGAACCCGTGCGTGGTCCACAGCACCGTCCACACCGCGAGTTCTGCCCGGTCGGCCGTCAACTGCGGCAGGGCGGCGACGAGTTCACGCCGGACGGTCTCCAGCAGTGGCTGGGCGTACCGCTCCTCCAGGTCGGCGAACTCGGCGGCGTCGGCCATCCAGCGGCGCATCCACAGGGCGGGGACGTGCGGCTGTTCCAGGCAGAAGTCCAGGTACCGGTCGGCGAATTCGGCCGCCGCCCGGGCCGGATCGCCCGGGGCGGTCCGGGCGAACTCCGCCAACGCCGCGTCGACGGCGGCGCGTTCGGCCTCGTGGGCCCGCCGCATCACCTCGCGGTACAGGTCGGCCTTGGTGCCCACGTGGTAGGCGACGGTGGCGACGTTCAGTCCGGCCGCGCCGGCGATCGTCCGGGTGGTGGTGCCGTCGTAGCCGTGTTCGGCGAACAGGTCGGTGGCGACCGCGAGGATCCGTTCCCGGCTCGCCTCGGCGGCCGTCCGGTGCTGGCTCATGGTGGGGGAGCGTACGCGCGCCCTCCGGCATCGATCAAGCGCTTGATGGAGAGAGATTTCGAGCGTCCGCGAACGGCGACGGGCCCCGCCGCAGTGCGGCAGGGCCCGTGCTGACCAGGCGTCAGCAGTGCGACAGGGTCTCGCAGTCCTCCCAGCGGGTGCCGGTGTACTCGTCACCGGAACCACCGGGCGCGACCAGCTTGTTGGACTTCAGCTGGGCCGTGACGGCGGGGCCGGCGGCGAGCCGGACGGCTATCGCGTCGACCACGGGGCGCGGGCTGGTGCCGGCGTAGTTGTTGACCATCACGACGAACAGCAGCTTGCGGCCGTCGGGCGCGGTCGCGTAGCCCATCAGATTGTCGACGCCGCCCATCGAACCGCTCTTGGCGTGCACGTTGTTCTCGGCCTTGGTGCCGCGCATCCGGGCGGCCAGGGTGCCGCCGACCATCCGCTCCGGGTTGCCCGCCACCGGCAGCGCGTTGTACCAGGCGTCGAACCACGGCTTGGTCTGCGCGAGCTTCAGCAGGTCCGCCATCTTCGCGGGGGTGGTCAGGTCGTAGCGGGACAGGCCGGAGCCGTCCACCTGGCGGGTGGTCGGGCCGGTGATGCCGTTCGCCTTCAGGAAGGCGTTGACCTGGTTGATGCCGGTCGCCCAGTCGCCGCGGCCGCCCTTGACCTTGCCGATCTCCTTGGTCAGGTGCTCGGCGATGCCGTTGTTGCTGACCTTCAGCATCGGGACGATCAACTCGGACAGGGCCTTCGACTGGTGCGAGGCCAGCGCCTGCGAGGTCTCGGAGCCGGCGGCCGGCTGCACCCCGCGCACCACCCGCACGCCGTGCCGGGCCAGCGCGCCCGCGAACACCTTCCCGGTGTACGTGCTGGGGTCGTCGACCGTCAGCCAGGAGGTCTGCGGCGCGGCGCCGGCCGCGATGCTGCCGGACAGCGCGACGTCGTTGCTGCCCCGGCGCCGGTCCACGCCCACGGTCGACCCGCTGCCGGCCGCGCCGGTGGCGACGGTGCCGACGAACTTCATCGGCGCCTCGGCCGGGTTCAGCGTCACCTTGGCGGCCTCGCCGGCCGCACCCGGGGTGACCGTCACCTGGACGGTGTCCATCAGGTACTCGGGGTCGTTGGCGACGGTCAGCCCGGAGATCTGCGGGTTGTACGAGTACGGCTCGTCCTCCCAGGCCCAGCCCGGGCCGAACGGCGTCGAGTCGTACCGGGTGCCGTCGGCCAGCACCCGGCCGGTGACGGTGGTGACGCCGGTCGCCGCGACCTTCGCGGCCAGGTCGTCGAGGTCCTGCACCAGCAGGCTGGGGTCGCCGCCGCCGCGCAGCACCAGGTCGCCGACCAGGGTGTCGCCGTAGGTGCTGCCGGTGGTGCGGACCTCGGTGGTGAACCGGTAGTCCGCGCCGAGCAGGTCGAGCGCCGCGGTCGAGGTCACGGTCTTCAGGGTGGACGCCGGGGTGAACAGCGACTGCGGCTGCCGGGCGAACAGCACCTCGCCGGTGGTGGCGTCCAGCACCTCGACGCCGGCCTGGGCGCTGGCCAGCCGCGGGTCGGCGAGCAGGGTGTTCAGATCGGCGGTCAGCGTGGCGTCGGCCGGCTTCGGGTCGTCGGCCTGCGCCGAGACGGCGAGCAGGGAGGCGGCGAGGACCGCGGCTGCCAGCGGCAGAGTGCGGCGGTACGGACGTGCGGGCACGGATGGCTCCAAGGTGCGGATCGACCGGGGAACGTGCGTCACCCACGCCCCCGTTTTGTCCGGTACATTACCATCTGATGGGAAATCAGATGATCTTTATGCCTGGCTGCTCGGGCTCCCCGGACCGGACTCCGCAGGCTCCCCTCTTCCCTACGCTCCGGCGCCCCGGAACGTCGCGCCCCGAGCGGCCGGAGCGACCCCGGATACACTGACGCGGGCTTCAGCAGGCAAGGTTCGGAACGGGAGACATGGGCGCGCACGCCGGACTGACGGTCGAGCGGATCACCCGCGCCGCCGCCGAACTCGCCGACCGGGTCGGCATCGACAAGGTGACCGCCTCCGCCCTCGCCCGCGGCTTCGGCGTCAAGGACGCCAGCCTCTACTCGCACGTCAGGAGCCTCCAGGAGATCCGCACCCGGGTCGCCCTGCTCGCCACCGAGGAGATCAACGACCGCATCGCGAGCGCCGTCGCCGGCCGCTCCGGCGCCGAGGCCCTCACCGCCTTCGCCGACGCCCAGCGGACCTACGCCCAGCAGCACCCCGGCCGCTACGCCGCCACCCAACTCCGCCTGGACCCGGCCGACTTCGCCGACACCGAGGCCCTCGCCCGGTCGGTCGAACTCACCTACGCGGTGATGCGCCACTACCGGCTGGACGAACCCGACCTGACCGACGCCGTCCGGCTGCTGCGTTCCACCTTCCACGGCTTCATCGCCATCGAGGCCAACGGCGGCTTCCACCACCCGCGCGGCGTGGACGGCTCCTGGCAGCGGATCGTGTCCGGCCTGCACCGGCTGCTGGAGAACTGGCCGCGCACCGCCTAGCCCGCCCGCCGGGCCGCGCTCCGGCTAGCTCTTCCGCCGCGCCGGCAGGAACGCGGCCGGAACCGCCGTCAGCAGCACGAACCCCAGCGCCACCGCGAACACCGGACGGAACGCCGCGACCGTCCCCGCACCGCCGTGCGAGGCGTGCTGCAGCACCAGCGCCACCACCGCCGTGCCGGCCGCCGCGCCGAGCTGCTGCGCGACCGCGTTCACGGTGGTCGCGGCGGGCACCGCGGCCGGCGGCAGCGAGTGGTAGAGCGTCACCATCACCGGCGAGGCGGCCAGCGCCAGCCCGACCCCCTGCGCGAACAGGGCGACCAGCAGCAGCCCGCCCGGTTCCGCGGCGCCGGCCCGGGCGAACACCGCCAGGCCCGCGGCGACCAGGGCCAGCCCGGTCAGTACCAGCGCCCGCGGATTGCTCCGGGCGTCGATCACCCGCCCCACCAGCAGCACCGCCACGCCCGCGCCCGCCCCCTGCGCGACCATCACCAGGCCGGCGGTCAACGGCCCGCGGCCGCCGGCCTGCTGGAAGAACAGCGGCACCAGCACCACCGCCCCGTACAGGCCGAAGCTGTTCAGCAGCGAGACGGCGGTCGACGCGGCGAACGCGCGGTCCCGGAACAGCCCGAAGTCCAGCAGCGCCCGCTCCCGCCGACGCCGCGACAGCAGTCCGTGCGCCGTCAGCAGCACCGCCGCCGCCAGCAGCGGCCCCAGCACCCGCAGGTCGCCCACCGGCCGGCCCCCGCCCAGCCGGACGAATCCGAGAACGGCCGCCGTCAGCCCGCCGCTCACCGTCACCAGACCCGCCAGGTCCAGCCGGCCCGGCGCGTCATCCCGCCGATTGCGCATCAGCAGCGGCGACAGCACCGCCACCGCCAGGCACACCGGCACGTTCAGCAGGAACACCCACCGCCACGAGTGGCCCTGGACCAGCGCCCCACCCACCACCGGCCCCGCCACCGGAGCGACCAGCACCGGCACCGCGATCAGCGCCATCGTCCGGCCCATCCGCGCCGGACCGGCCACCTGCACCACCAGGATCCGCATCAGCGGGAACAGCATCCCCGCGCCCAACCCCTGCACCACCCGGAACGCCACCAGCGAAGCCGGCGACCAGGCCAGCCCGCACAGCACCGACCCCAGCAGGAACACCGCCAGCGAAGCCGTCCAGCACGCCACCGCCCCGAACCGCCGCGCCGCCCACCCCGTCGCCGGGATCACCGCCGACATCGCCAACAGGTACGCCGTCGCCACCCACTGCACCTGCGCCAGGCCCACGTCGAACCGTCGCGCGAACGACTCCAGCGCCACCCCCACCACCGTGGTGTCCAGCAGTGCGACGAACGCGCCCGCCGCCAGCAGCAGCGCCGCCCGCACCACCGGCCCGCCGAGCGCCTCACGGCCCGCCGCCCGCCCCGTCACCGGACGGTCCGTCACCACACGATCCGTCACCGCACGATCCGTCATCGGACGACCCGCCCGAGGAACCCGGCGAGATTCGCCCGCATCCGGGCCACCCGCTGCTCCGCGTCCAGACTCTCCGTCATCCGCGCACCGCCCGCGGCCACCCGCTTTCGACCCCGCACGTACAGCGGGCACGCCAGGTCGCTGCAGAAGTACTCGCCCGCCGAGGCGTACTCCTCCGCCGCCGCGCCCCGGCCCGCCCGACGCGCCGTCATCAACGCCACTCCCGAGGCCGGATGCGCCGTCAGGCAGATCGAGCACATCGCCCCACCGCGCCCCGCGCCCGGTCGCTGCGCCAGTCGCAGGGCCACCCCGACCGTCCGCCCCTCGAACTCGGCCACCAAGTACCCCCGGTCGGGTGCCCCTGGCTCCCGCCAGCCGAGAAAGTCCAGTCCGGCCCAGTCCAGCTCCGCCAGTTCGCGCGGCAGCCGGGCCCGACTCGCTTCCCCCTTGGTGCAGTTGACGAACGACGCCCGGATCTCCGCCTCGGTCAGTGCCTGCATGGCTTCTCCAGTCTCCCTAGGACTCCTAGTTTTCAGCCAAGGTATCCTAGGCAGGCGCTTCCGCCAAGCGATTTCGATCCGGTCGGGGGGACGGCGAAGGCCGCCAACTCCCCGGGGGAGCAGCGGCCTTGACGGTCGACCGGGCGGCCGTGCCGGTGGACGGTCGAGCGGCCGTTCGAAGGAGCGGGAGGCGGGCCGGCGGCCCGTCCCGGCCGCGGACCGGGCCACTCGGCCATGGGGAGCAATCGGACTTTTCCGACTGGCCGCCCCGGCTGACGTCGTGTGTCTTGGAGTACAGGGAAGCCCACTGCTTCCCGAATCGGATTCCGTTTTCGGAAGGATTTATTTCTCATGCGTGCTCTCACTCGTACTGTCGCCGCCATCAGCCTCGCCGCCCCCGTCCTGCTCGGCTGCGCGGGTCTGGCCTCCGCCCACGAGGGCGGCGACATGGATGCCGCCCACGAGGGCAGCAGCCCCGAGGCGCACTTCGTCGAGGTCCAGTTCATCGCCAACGAGACCACCGCCGGCATCGCCGGCTCCGGCTCGTTCGTCACCCCGAACAGCGTGGAGCACTTCAGCGGCTTCGCCGTCGCGGACGACGAGGGTGTCTCCGGTTCGGCCACCGACTCCGGCGCGAGCTGGTAGTCCTGACGCACCGAGCCCGACCGGGAGGGAGGGCCGTCCCAGCCCTCCCTCCCGCACCACCGAAGCGCCGGCCCTCGCGGCCGGCGCTTTGTCGTGCGTCCGGGTCCTGGCGGCCGGCGCTTTGCCGTGCGTCCGGCTCCTGGCGGCCCGGGTCCTGACCTCGGATCAGGCGGCGGACCGAGCCCGCGGGCGCGGCGTCAGCGCGGCGTACTCCAGTGGCGCGGACGGGTCGATCGACACGTCCAGCGGGGCGGGCTCGGCGCCGGCGCGGGCCAGGAGGTCGCCGATCGCGGCGACCATCGCGCCGTTGTCCGTGCAGAGGGGCAGGGGCGGCACCCGCAGGGTGATGCCGGCGGCGGCGCAGCGCTGTTCGGTCAGGGCCCGGATCCGCGAGTTGGCGGCGACGCCGCCGACCACCACCAGGGTGCGGATGCCGTGGTCGGTGCAGGCGCGGACGGCCTTGCGGGTGAGGGTGTCGGCGATCGCCTCCTGCAGCGAGGCCGCCGCGTCCGGCACCCGCGGTTCGACGCCGGCGGCGCGGTGGCCCTCGACCCAGCGGGCGGCGGCGGTCTTCAGCCCGGAGAAGGAGAAGGCGTACGGTGCGTCGCCGGGCCCGGTGAGCGGGCGCGGCAGCCGGACCGCGCCCGGGTCGCCGTCGCGGGCGGCGCGGTCGATCGCCGGTCCGCCGGGGTAGGACAGGCCGAGGATGCGGGCGGTCTTGTCGAAGCACTCGCCCGCCGCGTCGTCCAGGGTGTCGCCGAGGTGCACGATCGGGTCGCGGGCCAGGTCGCGGACCAGCAGCAGCGAGGTGTGGCCGCCGGAGACGATCAGCACCACGCACGGGTTCGGCAGCGGCCCGCCCGCCAGTCCGGCGGCGGCCACGTGCCCGGCCAGGTGGTGGACGCCGTACAGCGGCACCCCGAGCGAGAACGCGTAGCCCTTCGCGGCGGCCACCCCGACCTGCAGCGCCCCCGACAGCCCCGGCCCGGTGGTGACCGCGACCGCTCCCACGTCCCGCAGCGTCAGCCCCGCCCGGTCCAGGGCCTCCCGCACCACCGGCGCCATCGCGTGGACGTGCGCGCGGGCCGCGATCTCCGGCACCACTCCGCCGTACCGGGCGTGCTCGTCCATGCTCGACGCCACGGCCTGCCCGAGCAGCACCCCGTCCCGAACCAGCCCCGCTCCCGTCTCGTCGCAGGACGACTCGATTCCCAGCACCACCGGCGACTTCGGCATCGGCCCGCACCACTTTCGCGTATCAATTGCAGTTGCACATAGTTTGCAACAGTCTTCAGGCGGGCGAGGCGGCGGCCTCCTCGGCCGGGTGGGGGAGCCGCCCGGTCCGGGCGCGGCGGCGCACCGCGGCGGCGCAGAGCAGACCGGTGGCGGCGAGCGCGAGCCAGGGCAGGTAGGGGGCGTCGTGGCGGGCGGCGTAGTCCCAGAGGGCCCCGACGGCGAGGTTGCCGAGGGTGATGCCGAGCCCGGAGACGGTGCTGTACAGGCCGTAGTGAGTGGCGACCAGGCGGCCCCGGGCGAGCGTGACGACGGTGTCCATCTCGAACGGGTGGACCACCGCGCCCGCCGCGGCGAGCACGGCCGCCGCGACCGCCAGCGCCACCAGCTGGGCCACCGCGCCGGAGCGGGGGAGCAGCGCGAGCGGAACGAACGCCGCCCCCATGGCGGCGAGCCCGCGCACCAGCGCCCGGGAGGGCGTCCAGACGCGGCCGGCCCAGCCGGTGAGCCGCAGTTGGCCCGCGACGGCAACGGCGGCGGAGAGGACGAACAGCCCGGTGGTGGCCTCGGACCCGTCGACGCCGAGGGCGAGGTCGGCGGCGAGCGGCAGTGCCAGGTAGACCTGGAAGGTCAGCACGCGGGGGCGGTGAACGGCTCGCCCACCCACAGCACGGGCGTGTCGCCCACCAGTCCGGCGGGGGCGAGCAGTTGCGCGGGGGACGCGGGGGACGCGGGGGCGGCGTCGGCGGGGCGGGACACGACAGCGGTCCTCGTCCACGGCTCGGGCAGCAACTCCTACTACTGGCAGCCCCTGCTGCGCGAACTGGGCCTGCGCGGACACCGCGCGATCGCGGTCGACCTGCCCGGGCACGGGCTCGGCGCCTACCTCCCCGAGTCCTACCAGTTCCCGCAGGACCTCGACCGGCTGCGCACCGAGCCGTCCCCGATATCCCGGGTGACGCTGGGCGACTTCGCCGCGCACGTGATCGGCGTGGTGCGGCGGGCCCGCCGCAACGGCCCGGTCGTGCTGGTCGGCGGCAGCCTCGGCGGCGCGACCCTCAACGCCGTCGCCAACCAGGTGCCCGACCTGCTCGCGCACCTGGTGTACGCCTCCGCGTTCTGCCCGACCGAACACCCCTCGGTGCTGCGGCTGATGATGACCCCCGAGGCGGCCACCAGCTCCGTGTTCAGGCTCCCCGCGATCCAGACCCCGCCCGAGCTGGGCGTCAGCCGGGTCAACTGGCGCTCGGGCGACCCCGCGTTCTTCGCCCTCGTCAAGGAGTCGATCGCCGCCGACCGCCCGGACGCCGAAGTCCGGGCGCTGATGAACATCCTGGAGCCGGACGAGTCCGCGGCCGTCGGCGCGAGCGAGGACGCCCGCGGCCTCCCGACCGGGTGGGGCCGGGTGCCGCGCACCTTCCTGCGCTACACCCAGGACCGCACCATCCCCCTCCCGCTCCAGGACCTCATGATCCGCGAGGCGGACGCCACCACCCCGCACAACCCGTTCCGCGTCCGCTCCCTGCCCGCCCCGCACGCCGGCCCGCGCGACCCGGCCCTCCTGGCGGACGAACTGGAGCTCGTCGCGCGGCTGCCCCGCTGAGCACGCGCCGTGGCCTCCGTCGCCGGTACACCGACACCGGGTCAGGCGGGGAGGCCGACGGCGCGTTCCCCGGTGCGGCGCTGCTGGACGACGACCGCGACCACGAGCAGCGTGCCTTGGGCGACGTTCTGCCAGAAGGAGTTGATGCCCTGGACGGTGAGTCCGTTGTCGAGGGCGCCGAGGAGGGCGACGGCGAGGAGGGTGCCGCCGATGGTGCCCTTGCCGCCCCTGAGGGCGCAGCCGCCGAGGGCGGAGGCGGTGATGGCCTTGAGTTCGAGGCCTTCACTGCCGGAGGTGGGCTGTCCGCTGCCGGTGCGGGCGGTGAGCAGGATTCCGGCGACGGCGGCGACGGCGCCGATGAGGGCGTACACGGCTACCAGGTACTTGTTGATGTCGATGCCGGCGAGGCGAGCGGCGGTGTCGTTGCCGCCGATGGCGTAGATGTTGCGGCCGATGTCGGTGCAGGCGAGCAGGAGGTGGACGGCGACGGCGACGGCGATGAGGATCCAGGCCATGACGGGGAGTCCGGCGATCCGGCCCCGGCCGAGGAAGACGAAGACGGCGTCGTTGAGGACGTAGCCCTGGGCCCGGCCGTCGGAGAGGAGCTGGGCGAGGCCCTTGTAGGCGGCGAGGCCGGCGAGGGTCGCGATGGTGGGGTTGACCCGGCCGTACACGATGATCGCGCCGTTGAGGAGGCCGATCAGCAGGCCGACGGCGACGGCGGCGGCCATGCCCGCGAAGGCGTTGGAGCCGGCGGAGGTGAAGGCCATGGCGCTGACGACGGAGGCGACGCCCGCCTGGGAGCCGACCGAGATGTCGAGTCCGCCGCAGATGATGACGACGGTCTGGACGACGGCGAGCAGCCCGGTGATGGTGGCGGCCTCGGCGATCACCTGCATGTTGGTGAGGCTGAGGTAGTTGTCGTTGAGGAGGCCGAAGACGGTGAGGACGGCGACCAGGGCGCCGATCAGGCCGAGGTTCTGCCCGCCGATGGCGCCCAGCACGGGAATCCTCGCGGCGGGCCGGCGCCGGCCTCCGTCGTCCGGGACGGCCGGCGGTGTGGCGGCGGTTGTCATGAGGCTGCTCCTGAGGCGCTGGGGCTGATGTCATCGGCCATCGCGAGGGCGAGGACGGCCTCCTCGGTGGCTTCCTCGCGGTTCAGTTCGCCGGTGGTGCGGCCGTTCTGCATGACGACGATCCGGTCGGCGAGGCCGAGCAGTTCGGGCAGTTCGGAGGAGATCACCAGCAGCGCGACGCCCTGTTCGGCGAGGTCGGCGATGATCCGGTAGATCTCGGCCTTGGCGCCGACGTCGATGCCGCGGGTGGGCTCGTCGAGGATCAGCAGCTTGGGCCTGCGGGCGAGCCAGCGGGCGAGGACGACCTTCTGCTGGTTGCCGCCGGAGAGCTTGCGGACCTCGTGCTCGATGGACGGCGTGCGTACCCGCAGGCGGTCGATGTACTCCTGGGCGAGGTCGCGTTCCGCTCCTCGCCTGACGAAGCGGAAGCGGCGCAGTCGCTCCAGTACCGCGATGGAGGTGTTGTCCCGGATCGTGCGGTGCAGGAACAGCGCCTGCGCCTTCCGCTCCTCCGGGGCCAGGCCGAGACCGGCGCGGATCACCGCCCCGGGGCTGCCGGACGGCAGCGGCCGTCCGTCCAGGGTGACGCTGCCGGAGCGGACGGGCAGGTCCCCGGCGAGCGCGAGAGCGAGTTCGGAGCGTCCGGCGCCGATCAGTCCGGCGAGGCCGACCACTTCGCCGGCGTGGATCCGCAGGTCGATGCCGTGGACCCGGTCCGTCGTCAGGCCGCGGACGTCCAGGACGACCCGGTCGCCGACGACGGACCGGCGGACGAACATCGTCGACAGGTCGCGGCCGACCATCAGACGCACCAGGTCGTCCTCGGTGGTGGTCCTGGCATCCCGGACGCCGACCAGGGCTCCGTCGCGCAGGACGGCGATGCGGTCGGCGAGCCGGAGGATCTCCTGCATCCGGTGCGATACGTAGACGACGGCGACGCCCTGATCGCGCAAGCGGTCGATCAGCGCGAACAGCGCGTCGACCTCGTGCTCGGACAGTGAGGAGGTCGGCTCGTCGAAGGCGATGACCCGGGCGGCGTTCCGGCCGGTCAGCGCTCGCATGATCTCGACCAACTGGCGTTGAGCGGCGGTCAGTTGTGATCCGAGCAGATCGGGCTCCAGGACGTCGGCGAAACCCAGCCGGTCGAGGTCCGCGGTGATCCGGCGGCGCAGCTCGGCCCGGTCGAGGCGGCGGCCGGCCCGGCGGGGCAGGGATCCGGTGTAGACGTTCTCGGCGACCGAGACGTGCGGGACGATCTCGGGTTCCTGCGGGATGATCCGGATGCCGGCGGCCCGTGCGTCGGCCGGGGAGCGCAGGTCGACCGGTCGCCCGTCCAACAGGACTCGTCCCCGGGTGGGCCGGTGGTCGCCGGTGAGGATCTTCAGGAGAGTGGACTTGCCGGCGCCGTTCTCGCCCATGAGGGCGGTGACGCTGCCGCCGGGGAGGTCGAGGGTCACGTCGTCCAGGGCCTGCACCGCACCGAATCGCTTGGTGATCCCCTCGACCCGCGCGCCGGCGGTGGAAGGCCGGCCGGCGGGCGGTGGGGAGCTGGAGGTCGAGGGGCGTGCTCTGCTCACTGCTGGGTCACCTCAGGACTGGGGCGAAGGAGTGGCGGCCGCCCGCCCCACCGGGCGACCACGGGGGGAAGGACGGTCAGTTGCAGGTGACGCCGGCGCTCTTCCAGGTGGCGGCGTCGACCATGGTGGTGGGGGCGAACGCCTCGGCGGGCATCTCCACGTTGTTCTTCAGTCGGTCGTACATGGTCCGGACCGCGAGTGCGCCGACGTCCTTGCCGTTGATGAACAGGGCGGCCTTCATCCCGGACGGCTTGCCGCCGGTCCAGTCCTTGCAGGCGAGGTAGGCGCCGAGGCCCACGCCGTCGATGTCGTCGGGGCTGACGCCGGCGTTCTGCAGGGCGGTGACGCCGCCCTGGACGTTCTCGTCGTTGCAGCCCCAGACCACCCAGTGCTTGACCCCGGCATTGGCGGTGACCGTCGCGGCGACCTTGTCCTGCGCGCCGGTCGGGGTGTTGTCGGTGGCGACGTCGATGTTCCGGACCCCGGGGACGGCGGAGTCGAAGGCTTCCTTGGCGGCCTTGACCCGGTCGCCGCAAACGGTGACGTCCTGCTTCCAGGCGGAGATGATCCGGGTGTCGGCGGCGTTCCAGCCGGCCTTCTTGAACTCCTCGGCGGCGCGCTTGCCGACCTCGCCACCCATCTGCGCGCCGGAGAATCCGATCCGCGGCACCAGGTCGGACTTGGCGCACTTCGCCGGGTCCGGTCCGGTGGTGCAGACCTGGTCGTCCGAGGTGAGCAGGGCGATCCTCGCGTCCCTCGCGGTCTGCGCGACCTGCGGGCCGACGGCCGGGTCGGGCACGACCACGATGACGCCGTTGGTCTTCTGCGCGATCGCGGACCGCACCTCGCTGATGGTCTTGTTGGCGTCGTTGCCGAGGTTCACCACCTTGAGGTCGACGCCCAGTTCGGCGGCCTTCGCTCTCGCGCCGGCCGCCTCGCCGACGAAGTACTCCTGGTCGCCCTGCTTCTGCAGGTAGGTGATCGAGATCCGTCCGCCGACCGGGGCGACCGAGGGGGCGCCGGAGGTGGACTCCCGGCCGGTGGAGCAGGCGGCGGTGGTCAGGCCCAGGGCGAGCAGGAGTCCTGCGGCGGCACGGCAGTTGATGGCACGGAACATGAGGGGAGGCTCCTTTTCGTCGTGCAGGCTTCGGTGGCCCGTCAAACCATCAGAAACCAACATGCTCGAACGCGACCCGACATATCACAGTGCCATTGCACAGACATGTCAAGAGGGCGCGTGTGTCGACACCCGCTCGCGACGCCCTCCGCGGCGGTCGGGCGGGTCGCGCATGCTTCCGGCACGTCGGCGGTTTCGGGTTCGGCGGCCACAAGGCGGACAGAGTCGGGTGATTGACGGAACGTCAGAAGCCGGAGGTGAGCGCCGGAGACTGCGCACCCCGCTGCGGTGGCGGTGACGCGGCGGTGCCATCCGGCCGGAAGTTTCGTGAAGGCGGCGTGTTCGGGGTCTTGAGTGCGCGTTTCCGATCTGGCTACCATGTGTTGCTTTCTGTTGAGATTCCTCTAGCCGTCGATCTCTGGAGATGGACTCAACAGAGCCCACCGTCATGCCACCTTCCCCCGCATGCCCACCTGGAGCGCCCCCATGCGTCCATCCATGCCCCGTGCCCTGCTGCACGCCCTCGCGGCGTTGTCCCTCGCGGCCTCCGGCCTCACGGCCGTCGTCGCCGCCTCCACCCCCGCCGCCTCCGCCCCCGCCGCGGCCCTCGACAACGGCCTCGCCCGCACTCCGCCCATGGGGTGGAACTCCTGGAACAGCCTGGGCACCGCGGTGACCCAGCAGCAGGTCGTCCAGACCATCGACTTCATGTCGTCCAAGGGCCTGGTGGCGGCCGGCTACGACACCGTCACCATCGACGACGGCTGGTCGCTGTCCCACCGCGACGGCCAGACCACCGACCTCGTCAAGAACTCCTACGGCGCGATGCAGCTGTACGACGCCGACCGCAACCCCACCAGCGGTCTCGACGGCACCGGCTTCGACCTGACGACCGGCCACCTGATGCCGGACCCGGCCCACTTCCCGGCGCACACCGTCAACGGGCAGACCCTCAACGGCATCCAGTACCTGTCCTGGTACGCCCACAGCAAGGGCATGAAGTTCGGCCTCTACGCCACCGACACCTACACCACCTGCCAGGGGCACCCGGGCAGTCTCGGGCACGAGTCGACCGACGCCGCCGACTTCGTCGCCTGGGGTGTCGACTTCGTCAAGTACGACGACTGCCCCTACGGCCCGCCGATCACCGGTCCGGACGGGTACAACTACGGAACCCAGGGCGAGGGGCGGGAGTTGACCCGCTCCATCTACGCCCGCACCCAGGACTTCCAGCGTGCTCTGGACGCCGCCTCGGCCGCCCAGGGCCGACCGCGCGTCGTGCTGAGCGTGTCCGCCCAGCCCGTGCACACCGGTCTCCCGTACCTGCTGGCCGGTGACGACCCCGCCCGCACCGACCCGGTGGTCGTCGCGGCCGGCACCCCTGCCCGGCAGGCCCCCGGCTACGCGCCGACCGGCGTCTGGTGCGGTCAGGTCGCGAACCTCTGCCGGATCGGCGGCGACCGCGGCCCGGACCTGGAAGGCGTGCTCCACAACGGCCAGTTGCAGACCGCGCTGCAGTATCCGGGCAATGTCCGGCCGGGCAGCTGGAACGACATGGACATGATGTTCGCCGGCTGGCTCGATCCGTACGGCCTCTACGGCACCACCGACACCTGCACCTGCCACAGGCCGATGAACGACACCGAATCGCGCAGCGAGATGTCGATCCTCGCCATGACGGCCGCCCCGCTGATCTCCGGCGCCGACCTGCGCACCGCCGCCGACTCCCAGCACAGCGACAGCGGTTACACCTGGTCCACGGGCATCAGCGACTCCGCGCTCGCCGTCTACAAGAACGCCGACGTCATCGCCGTCGACCAGGACAGCCTCGCCAAGCCCGCCACCCTGGTCGGCGACCCGCCGAACAGCCCCACCGCGCCGCTGGTCCTCAAGCGGCAGCTGGCGAACGGCGACACCGCCGTCCTGCTGGTCAACCAGGACCCGAACTCCGCCCGGACCGTCGCCACCACCCTGAGCGCGCTGGGACTGACCGGCCCCGGCTACTCCTCCAAGGAGCTGTGGACCGGCGCCACCGGCGACGTCACCGGCACGCTCGGCGCCTCGGTCGCCCCGCACGGCGTGGCCATGTACCGGCTCAAGGCCCTGCCCGTCACCGTCCCCGCGACGGTGATCGGCGACGGCCGCTACCACGGCATCAGCGCCGGCGGCACCGGCGGCCAGGTCCTGGAGGTCCGGGGCACGTGCAGCGCCCCCGACGGCTCGACCACCGACCTCAACACCTGGTGGGACTGGCACACCTCGGAGCGGTGGCGCTTCGACGCCAACGGCGACGGCACGGTGCACATCACCGACGACTGCTTCACCGACACCCAGGTCCACGGCACCCTGACCGGACCGGCCGCGCCCGGTGGCCCGGCGTGGGTCCTCAACAGCTACGACCCCAACAGCCCGTACCAGAAGTGGCGCGTCGTCCAGAACACCGCCACCGGTGCGCTGACCGTCACCAACGTGGCCACCGGCCTCGCCCTGGACGCCCCGCAGTCCACGCCCACGTCCGCCGTCGTCCTCGGCCGGCCCGACGGATCGGCCGCAGGCCAGTCCTGGAGCCCGGTGTCCTGACGCGGCGGACCCCATCAGCCCGGAGAGTGCGGGGCGGCGCCGCCTTGGGGCCCCCGCACCCTCCGTCGAGGAGCCGCCCGACTCCGCCCGCTCCACGGTGTCGGCGGACCGTGCGACGGCTCCTCCTCGACCCGCGTCTCCGTGCGGTCGAGTTCCGCATGTCCCGTTCCCGGGGAGGAACCTTGCAGTCCTTACGCGCAAAGCTGTCCCGCCGCGTCAGTGCGGCGTTGACATCCCTCACCCTGCTGGCCGGCGGCGGCGCGCTCGCCGTCGGCACCCAACTCGCCACCGCCCCACCGGCGTCGGCGCTCGACAACGGCATCAACCTGACCCCCCAGATGGGCTTCAACAACTGGAACACCACCTGGTGCGGGTCCCAGTTCAACGAGGACCTGGTCAAGGGCATGGCCGACCTGTTCGTCAGCAAGGGCCTCAAGGCGGCCGGCTACCAGTACGTCAACCTCGACGACTGCTGGGCGCTGCCCTCCCGGGACCTGTCCGGCAACCTGGTGCCCGACCCGGTCCGGTTCCCGCACGGCATCAAGGCGCTCGCGGACTACGTCCACGCCAAGGGCCTGAAGTTCGGCCTCTACTCGAGCGCCGGCACCCACACCTGCGACGTCCAGGGCTTCCCCGGCGGCCTCGGCCACGAGCAGCAGGACGCCAACCTGTGGGCCTCCTGGGGCGTCGACTACCTCAAGTACGACAACTGCAACAACATGGGCGTCGACGCGCAGACCCGTTACAAGACCATGGGCGACGCGCTGAAGAGGACCGGCCGACCGATCCTCTACAGCATCTGCGACTGGGGCTCCAGCGGCCCGTGGAACTGGGCGCAGCCGGTCGGCAACTCCTGGCGCACCACCGGCGACATCAGCGACAACTGGCAGAGCATGATCTCCATCGCGCACGCCAACCAGGGACTGTCCGCCTACGCCAAGGCCGGCGCCTTCAACGACCCGGACATGCTGGAGGTCGGCAACGGCGGCATGACCGGCACCGAGTACCGCACGCACTTCAGCCTCTGGGCCGAGATGGCCGCACCACTGCTGATCGGCGCCGACCTGCGCACCGCCCAGCAGGAGACGTTCGACATCCTCACCAACGCCGACGTCATCGCGATCGACCAGGATCCGCTGGGCAAGCAGGGCTCGGTGGTCTCCAGCGACAACGGCCTGGTCGTCATGTCGAAGCCGCTGGCCGACGGCAGCCGTGCGGTCACCCTCACCAACGAGGGCTCCTACGACGCCACCATCACCACCACCGTGCAGGCCGTCGGCATCGCCGGCGCGCCCTCGTACACGGTCAAGGACCTGTGGTCGAAGAAGACCACCACCAGCACCGGGGCGATCAGCGCCACCGTCCCCGGCCACGGCACCGCGATGTTCCGGGTCACCCCGAGCACGCCCGTCCCGCCGCCCACCGGCATGAGCCACCTGAGCGACCTGCCGTTCCTCGCCCAGACCAACGGCTGGGGCCCGGCCGAGCGCGACCACAGCAACGGCGACTGGGCAGCCGGCGACGGCCGCACCCTGGCCATCCGCGGCACCGCGTACGCGAAGGGCATCGGCACCAACGCCCCCAGTGACATCAGCTTCAACCTCGGCGGCACCTGCAAGAACCTGGTGACCAGTGTCGGCATCGACGACGAGACGTCCGGCAGCGGCTCCGCCGTCTTCCAGGTGTTCAAGGACGGAACTCTCGCCGCCGACAGCGGAAGGCTCACCGGCAGGGACCCGGCCAAGAAGCTCACCGTCGACCTCACGGGCGCCGCCGTTCTGCGCCTGGTGGTCACCGACGGCGGCGACGGCACCAGCTGGGACCACGCCGACTGGGCCGGAGCCAGGATCGCCTGCGGCAACGGCCCCGCCGCCGGCGCCCACCAGCTCTCCGACCTCACCTGGACCTCCGCGAGCAACGGCTGGGGCCAGGTCGAGAAGGACATGAGCAACGGCGACAACCAGTCCGGCGACGGACGCACCATCACCATCAACGGCGCGACCTACGCCAAGGGCCTGGGCACCAATGCGTTCAGCGAGATCGTCTACTACCTCGGCGGCGCCTGCAGTTCGCTGACCACCGATGTCGGCGTCGACGCCGAGGCCATGGGCCGCGGCACCGTCGCCTTCCAGATCTGGAAGGACGGCACCAAGGTCGCCGACAGCGGCGTGCTGAACGCCGCCGCCGGCGTCAAGCACCTCACCGCCGACCTCACCGGCGCCGACGAGCTGCACCTCGTCGTCACCGACGGCGGCGACGGCAACAACAGTGACCACGCCGACTGGGCGGGTCCGGTCCTCACCTGCTGACCGGCCCTCCGCACGCCTGTTCGGAGCGGCGAGCGCCGGTGCGCCTCAGGGCAGGCGGGAGTGCGGGGGCCAGGCGCCGTCCGGAGCGTCGTAGTCGCTGGAGACCAGGAGGAGGACGGTGGCGCGCGTGGTTCCCAGGGAGCGGAGCCGGTGCGGCGTGGTGGCCTTGAAGTAGGCGCAGTCGCCGGGGTCGAGCGTGATCGCGCGCGAGGGGAGGACCAGTTCGACCCGTCCCGCGTGGACGAAGACGAACTCCTCGCCGGGGTGGTCCCGGAAGGCGGCGGGGCCGTCGTCGAGCGGCGGGTAGAGCATGAACGGGGTCATGCCCTTGGCGCCGGCGCCGAGCGCCATGCCCTCGTAGCGGGTGCCGGGCTCGTCCGGGGAGGTCAGGGCCTGGCGTTCCGCGGCCCGGGTGACGGTGACCTCGCTCAGTTCGTCGGCGTCGGCGAAGAGGCTGTCCAGGGGGACTTCGAGGGCCTTGGCCAGGGAGGCGCACACGGCGATCGAGGGAACGCTCTGCCCGCGTTCGACCTTCGACAGGTAGCTCTTGGTGACGCCGGACCGCTCGGCCAGCGCCTCCAGGGTCATCAGCCGTTCCTTGCGCAGCCGGCGTACCCGGTTGATCACTGGCGTCTTCCTCTCCCGTGCCCCTGAACCGACGGGGCCGTGCGGTGCCGAGCGTGCCGTCCGCTCCTGATGACACCTCGTGTCCTATGGCGAACAAATGCTACGCCGCGGCGCGACCGGCAGGCCCGGGAGGTGTGGCCCGCCGGCACCTGTCGCGGACTTCCCCGTGGTGCGCCGGGGCTGCGGACGCCCATCCCCGGGGCTCTTGTGGCAGGAAACCTTGTGTCCTATGGTGAACAATGTTTCCTCCGGGGCTGCGGCTCCGGGCGCAGGCCGTGCCGCCGGGGCAGGGCCGGAGAGCGGGAGCAGAGACACATGGCGAAAACACTGCAGGACTCGAAGGACGTCCTCGTCGACCGCGCCGAGCGGCAGATGGACCGGCACTTCGGGGACTCGAAACTGACCACGCGCCAGAAGCTGGCGCTCACCTGTCGGATCGCCTACGACGGCGGCCACGACTCGGGCCTCGCCGGGCAGATCAGCTTCCGCGGGCGGGAGCCGGGCACCTACTACACCCAGCGCCTCGGGCTGGGCTTCGACGAGATCACCGAGGACAACCTGCTGCTGGTGAACGAGGACCTGGAAGTCCTGGAGGGCGAGGGCATGCCCAACCCCGCCAACCGCTTCCACTCCTGGATCTACCGGGAGCGCGCGGACGTCAACTGCATCATCCACACGCACCCGTTGCACACGGCCGCACTCGCCATGCTGGAAGTGCCGCTGGTGATCTCCCAGATGGACACGACGCCGCTGTACGACGACTGCGCCTTCCTCAAGGACTGGCCGGGCGTGCCGGTGGGCAACGAGGAGGGCCGGATCATCTCCGCCGCCCTCGGCGACAAGCGGGCCATCCTGCTGGCCCACCACGGCCAACTGGTGACGGGCTCCACCATCGAGGAGGCGTGCACCCTGGCGCTGCTCATCGAACGGGCCGCCCGCCTGCAACTGCTGGCGATGTCGGCGGGGACCATCCAGCCCCTGGACCCGGCGCTGGCCCGTGAGGCCCACGACTGGACCTCCACCGACCGGCGCAGCAGGGCGAACTTCGAGTACTACGCGCGCAAGGCGCTGCGCAATCACCCCGACTGTGTGACCGGACAGGTGGAACTCTGATGGCCAACCCGCCCCTGAAGGGCATCATCTCCTACCCGGTCACCCCCTTCGACGCCGTCACCGGCGAGGTCGACCTGCCCGCGCTGCGAAGCCTCACCGGCGACCTCGTCGCCGCCGGCAGCCACGCCGTCGCTCCGCTGGGCAGCACCGGCGAGAGCGCCTATCTGACGGACCAGGAGTGGGACGCGGTCTGCGAGACCACCCTCGACACCGTGGCCGGCCAGGTGCCGACCCTCGTCGGCGTCTCCCACTGGAGCACCGAGGGCACGGTCCGCCGCGCCCGCGTGGCCGCCCGCCACGGTGCCACCGCGATCATGGTGCTGCCCCAGGTGTACTGGAAGCTGACCGAGGACGAACTCGCCCGCCACTACGGCGAGGTGGCACGTGCCACCGACCTGCCGATGATGCTCTACAACAACCCCGGCACCAGCGGCGTGGACCTGCGCCCCGAAGCGGTGGTCGCGCTCGCCCGGAAGATCCCCAACCTCACTATGGTCAAGGAGAGTTCGGGCGAGGTTTCGCGCTTCCGCGCCATCCGTGAGCTGTCCGACGGGGAGCTGTCCGTCTACAACGGCAGCAACCCGGTCGCCCTGGACGCCTTCCGCGCCGGAGCCGTCGGCTGGTGCACGGCCGCCCCCTGCCTCGTACCGGAGTGGGTGCTGGCGCTCCACGCCGCGGCCGTCGGCGGACACGACGACCGCGCCGACACGCTGCTGCAGGAACTGCTGCCCTTCCTGCGCTTCATCGTCGACCACGGCCTCCCCCGCGCCATCAAGGCGGGCCTCGACCTCCAGAACCGCCCCTCCGGCCCACCGCGCCCGCCGCTACTGCCCCTGCCCCACGACCAGACGGCCCGGCTACGGGAGCTGCTCAGCCACCTCCGCCGCGACCGACTCCCACCGTCCGCCGCCTGACAGCGCGAACTCCCCCCAACGCCGGCCCCCGCGCCGACAACCGGCACAGGCCCGGCCGCCGACCTCCGAGCGGAGACCGACAGCCGGGCCCTTGCGGGGTCGGGTGAGCGCGCTCCTACAGGTCGTAGTACAGCTCGAACTCGTGCGGGTGCGGGCGCAGGGCGATCGGGGCGATTTCCTGGGTGCGCTTGTAGTCGATCCAGGTGTCGATGAGGTCGGTGGTGAAGACGCCGCCGGCCAGCAGGTATTCGTGGTCGGCCTCCAGAGCGTCGAGGACGGCGGGGAGGGAGGCGGGGACCTGGGGGACCGCGGCGTGCTCGTCGGGGGCGAGTTCGTAGAGGTCCTTGTCGACGGGCTCGGCGGGTTCGATCTTGTTCTTGATGCCGTCGAGGCCGGCCATCAGCATGGCGGAGAAGGCGAGGTAGGGGTTGGAGGCCGGGTCGGGGGCGCGGAATTCGATGCGCTTGGCCTTGGCGTTGGAGCCGGTGATCGGGATCCGGATCGCGGCGGAGCGGTTGCGCTGCGAGTAGACCAGGTTGACGGGCGCCTCGAAGCCGGGGACCAGTCGGTGGTACGAGTTGACCGACGGGTTGGTGAAGGCGAGCAGGGACGGGGCGTGCCGGAGGATGCCGCCGATGTAGTAGCGGGCGGTGTCGGAGAGGCCCGCGTACCCCTGCTCGTCGTAGAACAGCGGGTTGCCGTTGGTCCACAGCGACTGGTGGACGTGCATGCCGGAGCCGTTGTCGCCGAAGATCGGCTTGGGCATGAAGGTGGCGGTCTTGCCGGCCCGCCAGGCGACGTTCTTGATGATGTACTTGAACAGCATCAGGTCGTCCGCGGCGTGCAGCAGGGTGTTGAACCTGTAGTTGATCTCGGCCTGCCCGGCGGTGCCGACCTCGTGGTGCTGGCGCTCCACGGTCAGGCCGGCGCGGCCGAGTTCGAGGGACATCTCGGCGCGCAGGTCGGCGAAGTGGTCGACCGGCGGGACGGGGAAGTACCCGCCCTTGTACTTGACCTTGTAGCCGCGGACGTCGCCCTCGGCGGAGCCGGTGTTCCAGGCGCCGGCCACCGAGTCGATGTGGTAGTAGGACGCGTTGGCGCTGGTCTCGAAGCGCACCGAGTCGAAGACGTAGAACTCGGCTTCGGGTCCGAAGTACGCGGTGTCGGCGATGCCGGAGGAGGCGAGGTAGGCCTCGGCCTTGCGGGCCACGTTGCGCGGGTCGCGGCTGTAGGCCTCGCCGGTGATCGGGTCCTGGATGAAGAAGTTGATGTTGAGGTGCTTCTCGGTGCGGAACGGGTCCAGCCGGGCGGTGGCGAAGTCCGGGACGAGGGCCATGTCGGACTCGTGGATGGCCTGGAAGCCGCGGATCGAGGAGCCGTCGAACATCAGTGTCTCGGTCGGGTCGAAGGTGTCGGCCGGGACCGCGAGGTGTTGCAGCACGCCCGGCAGATCGCAGAACCGGACGTCGACGAACTTGATGTCGTTCTCCGCGATGTACTGCTTCACCTCGTCGGCGTTGGTGAACATCCGTACTCCTCCTCGGCGTGCGCTCTGAGCCTCCGTCAGGGGCGACGGGGGCCCGGTGCAGGGGTTCACGATAGGAATGGGCCGTTTCCGGATCGTGACCTGACTGTTTCCCACATGTTAATCAGGCCGCTCCGGCGGGTGGCAAAGCGGTACGGCCCGGGCAAATCGCCTGTCCTGCGGGTGACGTGTACCCAGGGTGGTTCAGACCATTCGTGGCAGTCGGAGGAATTCGGTTCACCCTCGGGGGATCCCGCCCCGGCGCGTCCCGCCCGCGGGCCCGCCACCGGATCCGCGGGTAAGCCCGGTTAGGGTGGGTCCGTGGACACCAGAGAAGCACTCGGATCGTGGATCGACGGCCCGAAGGCGGCCGCCGAGAAGATGGGCGCCGACTTCGGCTACCGCGGCGAGCGCCTCGGCCTGCCGCGTTCCGGCCCCGGCTCGATCGCCGGCCCCGGCCGCCGGATCGGTGCCCTGTTCGTGGACGGCTGGCTGGTCAGCCTGGTCGCCTACGGCCTGCTCGCCCAAGGCGACAAGAGCGCGGCCAACCTGTGGACGACCCCGCTGTTCTACGCCGTCAGCGTGCTGTTCCTGGCCACCACCGGCACCACCGTCGGCAAGCGCCTGTTCGGCCTGCGGGTGGTCCGGCTGGACGGCAGCCGCGCGACCATCCCGCAGGTGCTGCTGCGTACCTTCCTGCTCTGCCTGGTCATCCCGGCCGCCGTCTGGGACCGCGACACCCGCGGCCTGCACGACAAGGCCGTCGGCACCGTCGAGGTCCGGATCTGACCCTGTTGGAACCCGGGAACCGAACCCGGGAAACCGAAGCCCGGTAACCGAACCCGGGCGCCGAAGCCCAGTAGCTGATCCCGGGAAACGGAAGCCCAGGAGCCGAACCCGGAAGCCCGGAACCCGGAAGCCCGGAACCCGAAGCCCGGAAACGTCGAACGGCCCCGCTCGCGGAGAGGAATCTCGCGAGCGGGGCCGTGGTGTCCTACGGGGGAGTGGGCGCCTAGCGCGCGCCGCCCTTGGGCATCCGGGCGCCCTTCGGCATCGGGCCCTTGGGGATCGGCGCCTTCGACAGCAGGTCGCCGAGCGCCCGCAGCCGGTCGTTGGTCTCGGTGACCTGGGCGGCCGTGATCGCCCGCGGCAGCCGCATCAGGTGGATCTGCAGCTTCTTCAGCGGGATCTCGCCCTCGCCGTTGCCGACCATGATGTCGTGCACCGGCACGTCGCCGACGACGCGGGCCATCTTCTTCTTCTCGGACGCCAGCAGCGGACGCACCCGGTTCGGGTTGCCCTCGCCGATCAGCGCGATGCCGGCCCGGCCGACCGCGCGGTAGACCGCGTCCTGGTTGCGGGTGACCGCCACCGGAGTCTGGTTGGCACTCCAGCCGCGGCGGATGTTGCCCAGCACCGCGGCGACTGCGCCCGGCTGGCCCTCCATCTGCCCGAACGCGGCCCGCTCGGCCCGACGGCCGAACACGATCGCGACCGCCAGCACTGCCACCACGAAACCGAGAATGCCCAGGTAGACCGGGTGGTCCAGGGCGAAGCCGATGGCGAGGAACACGCCGAAGGTCAGCAGGCCGACGCCGGCGATGATCAGGCCGATTTTGGAGTCGACCTGCTTGGTCATGACATATGCCTGGCGGATCTGTGCGAGCCGCCCAGGGGTATCGGATTTTTGCCTCGCCATACTGCTCATGGTACGGGGCGGGGGTGGCGATCATCCAAGGCGGTGCCGGTTCGGCGACCCTGGACTTTCCCGGAGCCCGGCCCGGAGGCCACCGGGAGTTCAGGCGCTGCGCTCGGGCACCCGTTCGGGCTGCTCGCGTTCGACCGCCAGCCGGCGGTTCTCGCACACCGCCGCCCACGCGTTGCGGCGCGCGCCGCGGATCAGCAACAGCGTTTCGGCCCGCCGCAGGGCGGTCCTGAGTCCGGTACGCATGACCACACCAACTCCTCGACCCGGGTACCGCTTCAGCGTCCCGGACGCCCGTTACCGTACGGTGACCCGACCGTCAATGCCACGTGAAACGTCGGTGGTTAGCCCGGACAGCTCCCCGTACGCGAGGAGGGCGGGCCCGATCGGGCCCGCCCTCCTCACGCACAGCGCGTCACAGCGTCACGGAGCCGCTCAGACCGCCGCCTGCGCGCGGCGCTCCAGCGCCTGCCGGTACAGCCGGCCGGCCCGGTACGAGGAACGCACCAGCGGGCCGGACATCACACCGGCGTAGCCCAGCTCCTCGGCCTCCTGCTGGAGCTCGACGAACTCCTGCGGCTTCACCCAGCGCTCCACCGGGTGGTGGCGCAGCGAGGGCCGCAGGTACTGGGTGATGGTGATCAGCTCGCAGCCGGCGTCGACCAGGTCGGCCAGCGCCTCGCTGACCTCCTCGCGGGTCTCGCCCATGCCCAGGATCAGGTTCGACTTGGTGACCAGCCCGGCCGCCCGGGCCTGGGTGATCACGTCGAGCGACCGCTCGTAGCGGAACGCCGGACGGATCCGCTTGAAGATCCGCGGCACCGTCTCGACGTTGTGCGCGAGCACCTCGGGACGGGACGAGAACACCTCGGCGAGCTGCTCCGGGACGGCGTTGAAGTCCGGGATCAGCAGCTCGACGCCGGTACGGCCGGCCTCACGGGCCGCCGTCATCGCGTGCACCTGGCGGACCGTCTCGGCGTACAGCCACGCGCCGCCGTCCTCCAGGTCGTCACGGGCGACACCGGTGATGGTGGCGTAGTTCAGGTCCATCGTGACGATGGACTCGGCGACCCGGCGCGGCTCGTCCCGGTCGAACTCGGCGGGCTTGCCGGTGTCGATCTGGCAGAAGTCGCAGCGGCGGGTGCACTGGTCGCCGCCGATCAGGAAGGTCGCCTCGCGGTCTTCCCAGCACTCGAAGATGTTGGGACAGCCCGCCTCCTGGCAGACCGTGTGCAGCCCTTCCTTCTTCACCAGGGACTGCAGGGCGTTGTACTCCGGCCCCATCTTCGCCCTGGTCTTGATCCACTCGGGCTTCCGCTCGATGGGGGTCTCGCTGTTGCGGACCTCCAGGCGGAGAAGCTTCCTGCCGTCGGGTGCGACAGCGGACACGTGCGACTCCTAGAACTAGACGGGGTACCCCAAAGAGTACGCCGTTGCTTCGATGGCCTGCTCAGGGCCCCGGGCCTTCGTTCGGAAGGCAACACCGGGCACGGCGCGCCGATTCCGCGACCGCGCGGATCAGACCGCGACGATCCGCGCGGATCAGACCGCGACGGCCGGCTCGGGCAGCTCGGCGAACACCTCGCGCAGCGTGCGCTCCACCGTCCCCACGGCGTCCGACACCGAGAACGGCCGGGCCAGCTCACCGCTCAGCGACGCCACCCCGGCGTCCCGGATGCCGCACGGGACGATCTTGTCGAAGTACGTCATCTCCGGGTCGCAGTTCAGCGCGAAGCCGTGCATGGTCACGCCGCGCGCCACCCGCACCCCGATCGCCGCGAGCTTGCGGTCGTCGCCGCGCTGGCCCGCGTTGGACGGGGCGTACTCCGGGCCCGCGAGACGCGGGTCGATGCCCAGCGGCAGGCCCATCCGCAGCGTCAGCTTGCCGATCTCCACCACCTTCGACGGGTCCACCACCGCGCCCGGGATCGCCGCGCCCAGCTTCCACACCCCGCTGCGGCCCTCCACCCGGGCGGTCTCCACCCCGAACTCGGTGCACGCCCGGATCAGCGCCTCCTCCAGCCGCCGCACGTACGCCACCACGTCGATCGGATCCGGCAGCTTCACGATCGGGTACCCCACCAGCTGCCCCGGGCCGTGCCAGGTGATCTCCCCGCCCCGGTTCACCTCCACCACCGGCGTCCCGTCCAGCGGCAGGTCCTCCGGGTTGGTGCGCTTGCCCATCGTGTACACCGGGTCGTGCTCCAACAGCAGCACCGTGTCCGGAATCTCGTCCGCGACCCGCAACGCGTGCAGCCGCTGCTGCTCCGCCCACGCCTCCTGGTAGGGGACGGTCCGTTCGCCTATCCCCATCCGCACGAACCGCACGTTCTCGCTCACCACACGCTCCTGCCTGTCGGCCGGCTCAGCTCAACCTCGCCACTGTACGCCCGTGCCCGGGCGCACCCTTCCGGCCCGGCTGATCGCCCGCACACGCCCCCGGTGTCGCGCCCGCCTGCGTTTCTCATCCCGTGGCCAGCAGCAGGAGCCTCAGCGCCAGCTGCAGCTCCAGCGCCCGCTCCGGCTGGTTCCAGTCGCGGCCGAGGAGGACCTCGACCCGGTCCAGCCGCTGCACCACGGTGTTGACGTGGACGTGCAGCAGGTCCTTGGCCCGGGTCAGGCTGCCGCCGCAGTCGAAGTAGGCGCGCAGGGTGCGGACCAGTTCGGTGCCGCGCTTGGCGTCGTAGTCGAGCAGGGGGCCGAGGGTGGCGCGGACGAAGCCCTCGACGTCGTGGCCGTCGCCGAGCAGGACGCCGAGGAAGCCGAGGTCGGTCGCGCACGCGCCGTCGCCCTCGCGGCCGAGCACGTGCAGGGCCCGGACGCACCGCACGCCCTCCGCGTAGGCCGCGGCCAGCGGGACGGGCCCGCTCGCGGCGCGGCCGGTGCCGACGGTGACGGGCGCCCCGACCAGCCGGGCGAGGCGTTCCGCGGCGAGTGCGGCGACCGCGCCGTCGCCGGTGCCGTCGTGCGGGACGAGCAGGACGACGCCGTCGCCGAACTCGGCGCTGATGCCGCGCGAGCCGAACAGGTACCGGGCCGCCGCGCCCGCGAGCCGTTCCCGGGCGGTGGCGTCGGCGGAGACGGCGACCAGGACCAGGTGGGGGCGGCCCAGGTCGACGCCGAGGCGGCGGCCGCGGGCGGTGAGGCCGGCGGGGTCGCGGTCGGGGGCGGTGAGCAGGTCGGCCAGCAGTTCGCCGCGGACGCGGTTCTCGGTCTCGGCGACCGAGCGCCGCAGCAGGAGCAGCAGCGCGGTGACCACGCTCGCGCGTTCGAACACCCGCCGGTCGGCGTCGTCCAGCTCGGGTCTGCCGTGCAGCACGAGCGAGCCGAGCAGTTCCTGGCCGGCCAGGACGGCGCAGACCCACTCGGTGCCGTGCCGCACGGCGTGGCCGCCGGCGCGGGAGGCGGCGACGGCGTCGGCGAGGCCGTCGGGGGCGCCGCCGGGGCCGGTGAGCGGGGCGCCCTCCGCGTCGTGGACGGAGGCCTCGCCGTCGAGCAGCGCGGCGACCTCCGCGGCCACGTCGGCGACCTCCGCGCCGCGCAGGACGAGGTCGGTGAGCCGGTCGTGGGCCTGTTCGGCGCGCTGGACGGAGCCCGCGTGGGCGCGGATGACGGCGTTGGCGGTGGCGAGCTCGGCGAGCGCGGCGCGGGTGTCGGCGAGCGACTTGGCGGTGTCCAGGGCGATCGCGGCGTGCGCGGCGAGGGTGCACAGCAGCGCGACCTCGTCGGGGGAGAAGGCGCGCGGGGTGCGGTCGGCGGCGAACAGCACGCCGATCACGGTGCCGCCGAGCAGCAGCGGCACGCCGATGATGGCGACCAGGCCCTCGTCGAGCACACCGGCGTCGATCTTGCCGGTGTGCCGGAAGCGCTCGTCGACCCGGTAGTCGTGGGTGGCGTAGGGGCGGGCGGTCTGCGCGACCAGGCCGCCGAGGCCGTCGCCGAGGCTGAGCCGCAGGGTCTGGAAGATCGGTGAGACGGAGCCGTCGGTGACCCGCATGTAGGTGTCGCCGGCCCGCTCGTCCGGGAGGGTGAGGTACGCGGTGTCGGTGCCGAGCAGCATGCGGGCGCGGCGGACGATGGCCTGCAGCACGGCGTCGAGGTCGCGGGAGGCGGCGAGGTCTCCGGCGGTGTCGAACAGGGCCGTCAGCTCGGCTTCGCGGCGGCGGTGCTGACGCATCGTCCGGTGCACCCGCAGGGCTTGCCAGGTGGCGTCGTCGATCTCGGTCAGGACCTGGGCGGGTGCGCCCTGCCGGCGGGCTTCGGCGAGGACTTCGCCGAAGTCCTCGGTGGCGGCGCCGGTCGCCAGTAGGTCGAGGAGTCGGCGCAGCGCCGGTGCGGCGGTGGTGTGGCGGTCCATTCGGTCTTCCCTGTCACTCGTGCCCCCCGTGGCCCCGTCGCCCGCGGCCCGTCGCACGGGGCCTGTCCGGTCGATCCTGCCGGGCGCGCGACGCCGGATCATTCCGGCTGGAAGCACGCTGATCCGACAAGATCGACTGGACAGGCCCTGGACGGGCCGGGGCCGCGCCGCCGGGCGGGTGCCCGGTGACGCGGCCCTGATTTTGTCGGAATCGGTCAGACCGTCGTAGCGGCCTTCACGGAGTCCCCCCGAGCGGCGCCCGCCTCGGCGAGGTCCGTGCCGCGGGTCTCCCGGCCGCACAGCACGGCGAGGACGGTGATCGCGGCGGCGATCGCCACGTACACGGCGATCGGGGTGGCGCTGCCGTAGTCCTTGAGCAGCGCGGTGGCGATCAGCGGCGCGGGGGCGCCGGCCGCGACGGAGGAGAACTGGGCGCCGATGGACGCCCCCGAGTAGCGGGTGCGGGTGGCGAACAGTTCCGAGAAGAACGCGGCCTGCGGGGCGTACATCATGCTGTGGAAGAACAGGCCGACGGTGACGGCGGTGACCAGGGAGGTGAAGTCCTTGGTGTCCACCATGCCGAAGAACACGAACGCCCAGACGCCGACGCCGACCGCGCCGACCAGGTACACCGGTTTGCGGCCGACCCGGTCGGAGAGCGCCCCGAACAGCGGTATCAGCGCGAACTGGACGGCCGAGCCGATCAGGACGGCGTTCAGCGCGGTCTGCTTGGGCAGGTGGGTGTGGCCGACGGCGTACGCCAGTACGAAGGTGGTCATCACGTAGTACGAGATGTTCTCCGCCATCCGCGCGCCCATCGCCACCAGCACGTCCCGCCAGTGGTCGCGCAGCACCGCCACCAGCGGAGGCTTCTGCTGCTCCGTGCGCTCCTCGGCGGCCGCCAGCGCCGCCTTGAACAGCGGCGACTCGTCCACCGCCAGCCGGATCCACAGCCCGACCATGACCAGCACCGCCGACAGCAGGAACGGCACCCGCCAGCCCCAGGACAGGAACGCCGCGTCCGACTGGACGGCCGTCATCAGCGACAGCACGCCGGCCGCCAGCAGGTTGCCCGCCGGGGCACCGCCCTGCGGCCAGGACGCCCAGAAGCCGCGCCGCCGCTGGTCGCCGTGCTCGGAGACCAGCAGCACCGCCCCGCCCCACTCGCCGCCCAGCGCGAAGCCCTGCACCAGCCGGAGCACCGTCAGCATGACCGGCGCCGCCACGCCGACCTGGTCGTACGTCGGCAGGCAGCCGATCAGGGTGGTCGCCCCGCCCATCAGCAGCAAGGACAGCACCAGCAGCTTCTTGCGACCTATCCGGTCGCCGAAGTGTCCGAACACCAGCGCGCCCAGCGGCCGGGCGGCGAACCCGATCGCGTAGGTCAGGAAGGACAGCAGAGTGCCCGTCAGCGGGTCCGACTTCGGGAAGAAGACGTGCCCGAAGACCAGCGCCGCCGCCGATCCGTACAAGAAGTAGTCGTACCACTCGATGGTGGTGCCGATCAGTGAGGCGGCCACCACCCGGGGAAGGGAGGCGGGTTTCGCGAGTTCGGGAGAGGCAGCCATCAGGAACTCCCTGGCGTGAGGTGGGGGGTGAGGGAGGTTCAGGACCTTATCGGCCCGCGGCGGCCGCGCTCAGTGCGCGGTCCAGCCGCCGTCCACCGGCAGGCTCGCGCCGGTGATGTAGGAGGCGCTCGGCGAGCACAGCCACACCGCCAGCTGCGCCACCTCGTCCGGTTCGATCAGTCGCTTCACGGCGGTGCGGTCGAGCATGATCTGCTCGACCACCTCGTCCTCGGGGATGCCGTGCGCCAGCGCCTGCGCGGCGATCTGCTTCTCCACCAGCGCGGTGCGGACGTACCCCGGGTTGATGCAGTTGCTGGTCACCCCGTGCGGGGCGCCCTCCAGGGCGACGGTCTTGCTCAGGCCCTCCAGCGCGTGCTTGGCCGTCACGTACGCCGACTTGAAGGCGCTGGCGCGCAGGCCGTGCACCGAGGAGATGTTGACCACCCGGCCCCACCCGTGCTCGTACATGTGCGGCAGGGTGCGGCGGAGGATCCGGAACGGGGCCTCCACCATGACCCGCTGGATCAGCGTGAACCGCTCCATCGGGAACTCGTGCACCGGCGCGACGTGCTGCAGGCCGGCGTTGTTGACCACGATGTCCGCGTCGGTCGGCAGCGCCTCCACCGCGTCCGGGTCGGACAGGTCGGCGACGTGCGCGACCCCGCCGATCCGCTCCGCCAGCTCCTCGGCGGGCGCGGCGGCCAGGTCGACGACGTACACGCGCGCGCCGGCCGCGGCGAACGCCTCCGCGCAGGCCCTGCCGATGCCGGAGGCGGCGCCGGTGACCAGTGCGGTGCGGCCGTGCAGGGAGGGTCGGAGGAGCGGGTCAGAAGTGGTGTCCATGGCCGAGAACGGTAGGAATCCGCGGGCCCCGCAACGATGTGGGCGGACACCACAGCATCCCCCTCTCGCATGGTGCCGCCCGCCATGCCGCCGGAAGGCGGGCAAAGGCCTCCGAACTCAAACACGCGGCGCCCGGGCTTCCTCAGAACGGGCGGGCCTGGTTCACCCGTTCGGAGGACGGGTGGGCCGAATCCACCCATAGCGTCCCAATGCTCGCTACATTCGCGCCGATTCCCGATCAGGGGGCGCTGTACCGGGCAGGAGGGGCCGGATCGGCGCCTGAGAGGTGTGGACTGCTATGCCCCAACGGCCCGTAATCGACAGCCCGGCGTACCGACCGCTCGACCCGCTCGGCCCGCGCCAAACCGGAGCGGACGAGACCCCTCCGCGCGCCGCCGAGCCGGCCGACCCACCGTCCGGCGGGCGCGCCCAGAACCCCCAACTCGCGGCACTCATCGAGGAATCCGGCTTCTCGCACGCCGGCCTCGCCCGCCGGGTCGACCAGCTCGGCCTGGAACACGGCCTCGACCTGCGCTACGACAAGACCTCCGTCACCCGCTGGCTGCGCGGCCAACAGCCGCGCGGCGCCACCCCGGCGCTGATCGCCGAAGTCTTCACCCGCCGCCTCGGCCGCCGCCTCACCGCCCAGGACGTCGGCCTGGACGCCTGCGCGCCCGTCTACGCCGGGCTGGAGTTCGCCGAGACCCCGCAGGAGGCCGTCGACATCGTCGCCTCCATGTGGCGCAAGGACAACGGCCCCTACGCGGAACTGCGCAAGATCGCCTTCACCCCCGCCGGACTGGTCGTCCCCAGCCGCGACTGGCTGATCGGCCGCACCGACGAACGCGTCGCCCGGGACGGCACCACCCTCACCCCCGAGGAACTCCGCACACCCCCGCCCGGCACCGCCGCCCGGGTCCCCCCGCAGGGCTCGCGCCGCCCCGGCGGCAGCGCCCTCGAACCCGCCGCCGCGGACGCCCGGGAGACCCGTCCCCCGGTCCGGGTCGGCCGCGGCGACATCGCCGCGATCCGCGCCGTCGGAGACCTCTTCCGGGCCCTCGACCACGCCTACGGCGGCGGCCACGCCCGGCAGGCGCTGGTCCGCTACCTGGAGAGCGAAGCCGAACCCATGCTCCGCGGCCGCTACGGCGAACAGATCGGCCGGGCCCTGTTCGGCGCCGTCGCCGACCTCACCCGGCTGGCCGGCTGGACGTCCTTCGACATCGCCGCGCACGGCCTCGCCCAGCGCTACTTCGTGCAGGCGCTGCGACTCTCCCAGGCGGCCGGCGACCGGGTCCTCGGCGGCTTCGTGCTGACCACCATGAGCCAACAGGCCGTCCACCTCGGGCACGCCCGCGAGGCCATCCAGCTCGCCCGGGTCGCCCAGCAGGGCGTCGGCACCACCGCCGCGCCCGTCGTCCAGGCCCTGATGCACGCCGCCGAGGCCCGCGGCCACGCCCTGGCCGGCGACGTCCGCGCCTGCACCACCGCCCTGGTCCGCTGCGAACGCGCCCTGGCCACCGCCCGAAGCGGCGACGACGTCCCGTCCTGGGCCCGCTACTTCGACGACGCCCAACTCGCCGACGAGTTCGCCCACTGCTACCGCGACCTCCAGCAGTGGCGCCCCGCCGCCCAGCACGCCGAGAAGTCGCTGCGCCTGCGCGCCCCCGCGTACGCCCGCAGCCGCATCCTGTGCCGCCTCGTCCTCGCCTCCGCCCGCCTCGGCATGGGCGACGTCGACGAGTCCTGCTCGATGGCCACCGACAGCCTCCGGGCGGCCGGCGAGATGCGCTCCGCCCGCACCGTCGAGTACCTCCGCGACTTCCACCGCCGCCTCGCCCCGTACCGCACCACGCCTGCGGCGCGCGCCTTCGAGGAGGCGACCCGGCAGGCAGGGGTGATCTAGATCCCGGGGGGCCGGGGAGCGGCGGGGCCGTGTCTGCCGGCGATCAACGGGGCGCCGGGCGTTCCGCCGTCTCCGGTCCCCGTCCTGGGGAGCCGGAAATGGGGGACCCTCTCGCGCCCCGTTGAGCACCGGCGAACTCGGCCCGCCGGTCCCCGGGCCCCTGAGTTCTCACGCCGCTGCCTCGACGACCTCCGGTTCCGTCCGTACCCCCAGGTCGCGCAGGACGGCGCCGGCGGCCCGACGGCCCGAGGCGATCGCGCCGTGGAGGGTGCCGGTGTCGCGGTGGTCGCCGCAGACGTAGAGGCCGGCCAGGAGGCGGACGGAGCGGCGGAAGTGGTGCGGCGGGGGCATCGTGACGACCGCGTCGGGGACGTGGCGGACCGTCAGGAACTCCCAGGGGGCGGTGGAGGTGCCGTACAGCTCGGACAGGCGGCGTCGGACGACGGGTTCGTCGCCTGCCGGGCCGCCGGAGTCGAAGGCGCGGCGGCCGAGCACGGTGGTGGCGATCAGGGCGCGGCCGTCGGCGGCGTAGGACGGGTCGGCGTCGCTGAGCACCAGGGAGTGCGAGATGCCGGTGCGTTCGGCGTCCAGGAGCAGCACGGGTTCGCCCAGCGGCGAGCGGTTGGCGGCGTGGTAGTAGGTGGTGACGGGGTGGAACCCGGGCTGCCGGAGGCCGGGGAGCAGGGCGGCAGCCGTCGCGGCGTCGGTGGCGACGATCACCGCTCGGGCCCGGATCGGGCCGTGCGCGGCGGTCTCCACGCCGTCGGTGCCGACCGCGGTGACGTCCACGCCCGGGCGGAGCGTGCCGTCCGGCAGCCCGGCGGCCAGCTGGGCGGGGACGGCGCCGATCCCGGCGGCGGGGACGCACAGCCGGCCGCGGGCGTAGTCGCGCAGGGCCAGGTCGGCGACCCGGCTGGAGGTGCCGAGTGCCGGGTCGGAGAGCAGTGCGGCGAGCAGGGGGCGCAGGAAGCCGTCCACGGTGCGGCCGGGCAGGCCGCGGTCGGCCAGGGCGCGGGCGGCGGTGGTCTCCTGACGGGCCAGCAGTCGGGCGGTGGGGGTGGCGGCCAGCCGGGACAGGGTGCCGGCGAGCCGGGCCCGGTCCAGCGGGGTGCCGAGCGGGCTGCGGGTGGCGGCCTGCCGGGCGGGGGTGAGCTGCGGGTCGCCGACCCGGTAGGTGCGGCCGCTGCTGTGCACCAGGACGCCGGGAGCGAGCGGACGCAGGTCCAGCCGGTCCAGGTCGAGGTGGCGGACGAGTTCGGGGTCGGCGGTGTTCAGCAGGTGGCCGCCGAGGTCGAGGCGGAAGCCGTCGAGTTCCCGGGTGGCCATGCGGCCGCCGACGCGTTCGGTGCCCTCCAGGACCTGGACGTGCAGGCCCTGGGCGGTGAGCGCGGCGGCGGCGGTCAGCCCGGCGACGCCGGCGCCGACCACGATCGCGTCGGGGTCGGTGGCGTGAACACGGCTGATGAAGTCATGTGCGGGCACGAGTGGGTGCTCCCTCCCTGGCGGAGCCCTCCGCTGCCGCCGCGCGCGGCAGTGCCCGCGAATGAGCGGAGGGTGCCGGGGCGGGCAGCGGGGGGCGAGGACAACACGGTCCGTCGAAGGTGATGCCCCGTCACCCGGCCACCCAGACCGCCGGCCGCCACTCAATCGGTTCAGACCACTGGTGGAGGAGACACAGCGGGGCGGCTCCGTCACCCACCGTGCGCCAAATGGGGCGCGCGAGGCAGGTGCGGGCGCGCACCGTCACCGTCCACGCCCCGTGCGCCGCCCCCATGCACCCGTGCGCCCCCTGACGTTCCGTCAGTTCCCGGGTCGCCCGAGCGCCGCCGCCACGATCGACTCCAGGTCCGGGTGGAGGAACTCGAACCCCGCCTCCACCAGGGCTTTCGGTACCACCCGGTGACTGCCGACCACCTCTACGGCCATCTCCCCGAGCACCGCGCGCAGGGTCCACTCCGGCACCGCGAACACCGCCGGCCGCTCCAGTTGCCGGGCCAGCTCGGCGGTCAGCTCGCCGTTGGTGACGGGCGCGGGCCCGGCCAGGTTGACGGGGCCGCTGAGGTCCTGGCAGTCGATCAGGAAACGCAGCGCGGCCACCTCGTCGGCCAGCGAGATCAGGCTCCAGTACTGCTTGCCGTTGCCGAGCCGCCCGCCCAGTCCGAGCTTGAACAGCGGCAGCAGCCGGGCCCCCGCGCCGCCCTTCGGGTCGAGCACCAGGCCGGTGCGCGGGTGCACCACCCGGATCCCGGCGGCCGCGGCGGGCTGTGCGGCCCGCTCCCACTCCTGGCACACCTCGGACAGGAAGTCGCTGCCGCTGGGCGCCTGTTCGTCGATCAGCTGGTCCCCGGTCTGCCCGTACCAGCCGACCGCGGAGGCGCTGACCAGCACCTTCGGCGGGGCCTTCAACCGGGTCAGCGCGGCGGCCAGGGTCTCGGTGCCGAGCACCCGGCTGTCCCGGATCTCCCGCCGGTAGGCGTCCGACCAGCGCCGGTCGCCGACGCCCGCCCCGGCCAGGTGCACCACCGCGTCGACGCCCTCCAGCGCGGCGCCGTCGATCTGCATCAGGAGCGGGTTCCACCCCACCCCGACCGTCCCGTCCGGCTGTGGGCCGGTGCGTGAGCGCCGCCGCACCAGCCGCAGCACCTCGTGCCCGTCCCCGACCAGGGAGTCCACCAGCGCGGACCCGATCAATCCCGTGGAACCTGTCACCGCGATACGCATACCGGCCATCCTCGCAGCCCTTACCGGCCCGCCCGGGCAGGCGGGCCGCCCGCCCGCTCACGGGGCGACAATTCCCGGCAAGATCCACAGCGGAGCGCCTAGCATGGCCGCCATGCCATCGACCGATCCGATCATCCGACCCGCCGTGGAGCAGGACGAGCAGGCGATCCGCGCCGTCGACCACGCCATCTGGTCCACGCTCAGCGAGGTCTCCCCGAAGGGCGCCGCCGACGCGCCGGTCTTCGACCCGCAGCACCGGCCCGAGCAGTACCTGGTGGCCGAGCTCGACGGCCGGGTCGTCGGCTACATCCGCCAGTTGCAGGAGATCCCGCTGGAGTCCGCCGCCCACGTCCGGCAGATCCAGGGCCTGGGCGTGCTCCCGCAGGCCCGCGGCCGGGGCCTCGGCGACGCCCTGATCACCGCCGCCTGCGACGCCGCCCGCGCCGTCGGCGCCCGCCGGATGACCCTGCGGGTGCTCGGCCACAACACGCCCGCCCGCCGCCTGTACGAGCGCAACGGCTTCCAGGTGCTCGGCGTGCTCCCCGAGCACTTCCTGCTGGACGGCGCCTACGTGGACGACGTCTGGATGGGCCGCGCCCTGGACTGACCGGACCGGCCCGGTGGCGGCCCGCACCCGGTCGGCCGCCACCCGGACGCCACCCGCCCCCTCGACGGGCCGTCAGTCCCCGTACAGCTCCCACAGCTGCGGGTAGCGGCCGGCCATCGCCGTCCGGTCCGTGAAGTCGAACCAGGCGCCCTGCGGCGCGTGCGGCTGACGCACCCCCAGGTCCGGCAGCGGCAGCCCGGTCAGCCGCTCGTACGCCTCGTCGGCGGCGTACCCGAGCTCCTCCGCGTCGCCGTCCTCCTCCTCGTCGAAGTCGGGCAGCAGCTCGGCGAGTTGGTCCGGGTCGTGCACCCCGCCCTCGAACACCTCCCGGCCCTGGGCGATCAGCCAGCAGCGGAAGTAGTCGAAGCTGTCCTCGGAGGCCCCGCCGAGCAGCAGGTACGCGGCGCCCCACACGTCCACCGTGTACGCCCGCTGGAACCGCGCCTCGAACTGCCGGGCGAAGTCCAGCACGTCGTCGGGGGTCAGCCCCATCAGCCGCTCCACCAGGCCCTGTGCCTGTTCGTCCGGATCACCCCCGGCCGCGTCCCGGGAGTCGTCGATCAGCTGCCAGAATGCCGTCTCGTCCATCACCGCTCCAGCATCCACAATCCGCACCGCGCCCGCACCCGATCGCACCGCTGACGGCACAGCCCGACAAGTGCCCGGACACGCGCGAGCCCCGCACCGTCCGGGGACGGTGCGGGGCTTCCGGGCGGAACCGGGGTGCCTTACAGGCCGAGTTCGACCTCGAACTCGCCGGCCTCCAGGATCTCCTTGACCGCGACCAGGTAGCGGGCGGCGTCCGCGCCGTCCACCAGGCGGTGGTCGTAGGAGAGCGACAGGTAGGTCATGTCGCGGATGCCGATGGCGGTGCCGCCGTCGGCCTCGATCACCACGGGACGCTTCACGGTCGCGCCGATGCCCAGGATCGCGGCCTGGTTCGGCGGGACGATGACGGTGTCGAACAGCGCACCGCGCGAACCGGTGTTGGAGATGGTGAAGGTCGCACCGGACAGCTCGTCCGGGGTGATCTTGCTGTCGCGGACCTTCGACGCCAGCTCCGCGGTCTTCTTCGAGATGCCGGCGATGTTCAGGTCGCCCGCACCCTTGATGACCGGGGTCATCAGACCCTTCTCGGAGTCCACCGCGATACCGATGTTCTCGGTGTCGAAGTAGGTGATGGTGCCCTCGGCCTCGTTGATCCGGGCGTTGACGACCGCGTGGGCCTTCAGCGCCTGGGCGGCGGCCTTCACGAAGAACGGCATCGGGGACAGCTTCACGCCCTCGCGGGCCAGGAAGGAGTCCTTCGCCTTCGCGCGCAGCGACATGATCCGGGTGACGTCCACCTCGACCACGCTGGTCAGCTGCGCCTGCTCGTGCAGGGCCTTCATCATGTTGTCGCCGATGACCTTGCGCATGCGGGTCATCTTGACGGTCTGGCCACGCAGCGCGGACGGCGCGGCGGCGGCCTTCGCCGGGGCGGCAGCGGGGGCGGCGGCGACCGGAGCCGGCGCGGCCTTCGCGGCCTCGGCGGCGGCCTTCGCGGCCTCGGCCGCGGCGACCACGTCCTGCTTGCGGATGCGGCCACCGACGCCGGTACCGGCGACGGAGGACAGCGCGACACCGTGCTCGGCGGCGAGCTTGCGCACCAGCGGGGTGACGTAGGCGTCACCGGCGTCCGCGTCCGCGACCGGAGCGGCGGCGACCGGGGCAGCGGAGACCGGGGCCGGGGCGGCGACCGGAGCGGCCGGGGCCACCGGAGCCGGGGCAGCGACCGGGGCGGCGGGCGCGACCGGCGCGGGGGCCGGCGCAGCAACCGGAGCCGGAGCAGCGGCCACCGGGGCCGGAGCGGCCGGAGCGGCGGGGGCAGCCGGAGCGGCGACCGGGGCCGGGGCGGCCGCGACCGCGCCCGCGGCGCCGATCAGCGCCAGCTGGGCGCCGACCTCGGCGGTCTCGTCCTCGCCGACCAGGATCTTCACCAGGGTGCCCGCCACGGGGGAGGGGATCTCGGTGTCGACCTTGTCGGTGGAGACCTCGAGCAGCGGCTCGTCGACCTCGACGGTGTCGCCCTCGGCCTTCAGCCAGCGGGTGACGGTGCCCTCGGTGACCGACTCGCCCAGCGCGGGCAGCACCACCGGGGTGGCGTCGGCGGCCGGAGCGGCGGCGGCCGGAGCCTCGGCGACCGGAGCGGCAGCCGCGGGGGCCTCCGCAACCGGGGCGGCCGGGGCGGCCGGAGCCTCGGCGACCGGGGCCGGAGCGGCCTCGGCGGCGGGCGCCGGTGCGGCGGCCGGGGCGCCGGAGCCGTCGTCGATGATCGCCAGCTCGGCGCCCACCTCGACGGTCTCGTCCTCGCCGACCTTGATCGAGGCCAGGATGCCGGAGGCCGGCGCCGGGATCTCGGTGTCGACCTTGTCGGTGGAGACCTCGAGCAGGGGCTCGTCCATCTCCACGCGCTCACCCTCGGCCTTCAGCCAGCGGGTGACGGTACCTTCGGTCACGCTCTCGCCCAGCGCGGGCAGTGTTACTGAGACCGCCATGGTTTCAGCGACTCCTATCAAGTCTTGCGTTCAGGAATGAAAGGGACGGGGGCGCGATCAGTCGTGCGCGTGCAGCGGCTTGCCGGCCAGCGCGAGGTGGGCCTCGCCGAGGGCCTCGGACTGGCTCGGGTGCGCGTGGATCAGCTGCGCGACCTCGGCGGGCAGGGCCTCCCAGTTGTAGATCAGCTGGGCCTCGCCGACCTGCTCGCCCATGCGGGCGCCGACCATGTGGACACCCACGACGGCGCCGTCCTTGACCTGGACCAGCTTGATCTCGCCGGCGGTCTTGAGGATCTTGCTCTTGCCGTTGCCGGCCAGGTTGTACTTGAGGGTGACGACCTTCTCCTTGCCGTACTGCTCGACGGCCTTGGCCTCGGTCAGGCCGACGGAGGCGACCTCCGGGTTGGAGTACGTCACCCGCGGGATGCCGTCGTAGTCGATCGGGACGACCTTCAGGCCGGCGATCCGCTCGGCCACCAGGATGCCCTCGGCGAAGCCGACGTGGGCGAGCTGCAGGGTCGGGACCAGGTCGCCGACGGCGGAGATGGTCGGCACGTTGGTGCGCAGGTACTCGTCGACCAGGACGTAGCCGCGGTCCATCGCGACGCCCTGCTCCTCGTAGCCCAGGCCGGTCGAGACCGGGCCGCGGCCGATGGCGACGAGCAGCACGTCGGCCTCGATGGACTTGCCGTTCTCGGTGGAGACCCGGACACCCTCGGCGGTGTACTCCACGCCGGAGAAGCGGGACTTCAGCTCGAACTTGATGCCGCGCTTGCGGAACGCGCGCTCCAGCAGCTTGGAGGAGTTCTCGTCCTCCAGCGGCACCAGGTGCGGCAGGCCCTCGACGATGGTGACGTCGACGCCGAACGACTTCCAGACCGAGGCGAACTCGCAGCCGATGACGCCGCCGCCGAGGATGATCGCCGACTTCGGGATGTAGTCCAGCTTCAGCGCGTGGTCGGAGGAGATGATCCGGTCGCCGTCGATGTCCAGGCCCGGGATCGAGCGCGGCACGGAGCCGGTGGCGAGGACGATGTGGCGGCCCTCGATGCGCTGGCCGTTGACGTCCACCGAGGTCTGCGAGGACAGCCGGCCCTCGCCCTGGATGAAGGTGACCTTGCGGGAGGCGACCAGGCCCTGCAGGCCCTTGTACAGGCCGGCGACGACGTCGTCCTTGTACTTGTGGACGCCCTTGATGTCGATGCCCTGGAAGGTGGCCAGGACGCCGAAGTCGGCGGCTTCGCGGGTCTCGTCGGCGACCTCGGCGGCGTGCAGCAGCGCCTTGGTCGGGATGCAGCCGCGGTGCAGGCAGGTGCCGCCCAGCTCACCCTTCTCGATCAGCGCGACGCTCAGGCCCAGCTGAGCGCCACGGAGGGCCGCGGCGTAGCCGCCGCTTCCGCCTCCGAGAATGACTACGTCGAAAACGGTGCTGGCGTCGTTCGCCACGTCACGTCCTCCATGCAAAAGGTGCGGATCGCCGGGCCGGTCGCGGTCCGGTGGGTGAGAGCCCTTGTAAGGCGCCCAGTCGTGCCGGAAATACATCTTTGCACTTGTTGGCGGCGGGTGGCGTCGGAGGGTGCCCCGGCCCGGCCCCGGTGCGACCCGCGAAGCGGTGGGGTGACCCGGTCCCGGAGGTATCGTCCCAGCTCACGGCCGGGAAATCGGCATTCGGAGGTACTCCGTCCGGGGGGCTTCGCCGTAGCAGTTCCGCCCTGCGGAATCAATTTTCGCCGGAGGCGAACAGTCGGGTGGATTGGCACGGGTTGCTACTGGCTGGTAATGCGTGTGGGGCCCGACACCATCGGTGTCGGGCCCCACACGTCGATCAACGGGTCACTTGCCCGCGGCGGTGTCCTCCGCGAAGCGGACCAGGGTGCGCACCGCGCTGGCGGTGCCGCCCTTCGGGGTGTAGCCGAACGGGCCGCCCTCGTGGAACGCCGGGCCGGCGATGTCGATGTGCGCCCAGTCGATGCCCTCGGCGACGAACTCCTGCAGGAACAGGCCGGCCACCAGGCCGCCGCCCATCCGCTCGCCCATGTTCGCCAGGTCGGCGACGGTCGACTCGACCATGCCCTTGCGCAGGTCGGCCGGCAGCGGCATCGGCCAGGACGGCTCGCCGACCGCGCCCGCGGTCTCGTGCAGCTGGGTGCGCAGCGCGTCGTCGTTGGCCATCACACCGAAGGTGCGGTTGCCGAGCGCCAGCACCATCGCGCCGGTCAGGGTCGCCACGTCGACGATCACGTCGGGCTTCTCCTCGCCGGCCCGGACGATCGCGTCGGCCAGCACCAGCCGGCCCTCGGCGTCGGTGTTCAGCACCTCGACGGTCTTGCCGCCGTACATCCGCAGCACGTCGCCGGGGCGGGTCGCCGAACCGGACGGCATGTTCTCCGCCAGCGCCAGCCACGCCGTCACGTTGACCTGCAGGCCCAGGCGCTTGGCGGCGACCACGGCGGCGAACACCGCGGCGGCGCCGGCCATGTCGCACTTCATGGTCTCGTTGTGACCGGCCGGCTTCAGCGAGATGCCGCCCGAGTCGTAGGTGATGCCCTTGCCGACGAACGCCAGCGACGCCTTCGCCTTCGGGTGGGTGTACGCCACCTTCACCAGCCGCGGCGGGTTGGTCGAGCCGACGCCGACACCGAGGATGCCGCCGAAGCCGCCCTTGGCCAGCGCCTTCTCGTCCAGGACCTCGACCTTCAGGCCGTGCTCCTTGCCGGCCGCCTGCGCGATCGCGGCGAACGACTTCGGGTTCAGGTCGTTCGGCGCGGTGTTGACCAGGTCACGGGCCCGGTTCATCTCCTCGCCGATCGCCGTGGCGCGCTCGACGGCCGCCTTGGCGTCCTTCGAGCCCTTGCGGTCGGTCAGCACGACCAGCTCGGCGACGGGGGCCTTCGCCGCGTCGGCCTTGTAGGCGCCGAACGCGTACGAGCCGAGCAGGGCGCCCAGCGCGACCGCCTCGACGTCCTCGGCGGAGCCGGTCGGCAGCGCCAGCGCGACCTTCTTCGCACCGGCCAGGGTGCGGGCGGCCACACCGGCGGCCCGGCGCAGGTCCTCGGCGCCGAACGGGCCGTCAACGGCCTCGCCCAGGCCGACGGCCAGCACCAGCGGCGCCTTCAGCCCGGCCGGCGCGGGAAGCTTGACCGCCTCACCCTCGGCACCGGTGGCGCCCAGGGTGGTGAGGACCTCGGCCAGCTTGCCCTCGAACGCCTCGACGACCGCCTCGGCACCGGCCGCCACGACCAGGCCCTTGGGGCCCTTCGCCACGCCGATCACCAGGGCATCCGCACGCAGGCTCGCGGCGGAGGAGGTGCTCACAGACAGTGCAGTCACGACAAATGCGTCCTGTTCTTTCGCGGTCCACAGCCGGTGACGGCTCCGTTGCCGACCGGCAAACCCAGGCAGACTCCGCGGCAAAACGGGGCTCGGGGCCAGGGTGCTCACCGCATGGTAGTCCGCATATTGGGATCTCGCCGCCCCGCCTGCCCCCGTGCACGAACCGGCGCAACTCGTGACGGTGCGTGAGTTCTCGCGCGGGTGCGCCGTCATGTCAGCGCGAGCGCCACCAGGGTCGCCGTCGCCGAAGTCTCCACCAGCGCCCCCAGCACGTCCCCCGTCACCCCGCCGAAGCGCCGCACGCACCGCCGCAACACGCCTGCGGCGACCGCCACCCCGACCAGCACGGCCACCCCGCCCTGCCACTGCAACGCCGCCGCCGCGCCGACCACCAGCAACGTCACCGCCACCGCCGCCGCCGGACGCACCGTCCCCGCCACCATCGCCCCCAACCCCCCGGGCCGGGCGGCCGGCACCGACCGCAGACAGCCCCACAGCAGCGCGGTGCGGCCGGCGGTCGCCGCGACGGCCGCGGCGAGCGCCCCGCGCCAGAGCGACTGCCCGAACTGGCCTGCCAGTACGGCGACCTGACCGAGCATCAGCAGAACGAGCGTCAGCACGCCGAACGGGCCGATGTCCGACTGCTTCATGATCCGCAACGCGTCCTCGGCGGGCTTGCCGCTGCCCAGCCCGTCCGCGACATCCGCGACCCCGTCCAGGTGCAGCCCCCGGGTCGCCACCGCCCCGACCGCCACCACCGCGACCGCGCCCAGCAGCGTCCCACCCCGCCACGCGACCAGCGCCCCCACCGCCCCGGCCAGCACCCCCACCACGACCCCGACCACCGGCGCCACCACCATCGCCGCCCCACCGGCGGCCCGGTCCCACCGGTGCACCCGCACCCGAAAGACCGTCAGCGTTCCGAAAGCGAAGCGCAACCCGGCGAGCGGGCGGAACTGCGCGAAGTCGGAGGACGACGACGCAGAGCCCCCCGCCGAGAGACTCTCTGCGTGCTCGGCCCCGGGCTGCGCGTTCTCGTTGCTCACCGGCCAGGGCCTCTCACGTGCAAGTTCTCATCGGCGAAGAGCTCTGCGGCAGTTCTCTCCCGCTTCGCGCAGTTCTCCGTGCCCCTGTTTTCGCGCCCACCAGCGCCCGGTCAGTAACGACCCAGCAGCTCCGCAGCCGTCGGCAGCTTCGCCGGCGCCCGCGGCGGCAGCGGCTTCGCGCTCGGTACCGCCGCCGGTTCGGCGAGGGTGTCGGTCGCGGCCTGGAGGAGCGGCAGGGCCAGGACCGCGGAGACGCCTTCGCCCATGGTGGCGCCGATCTCCTGGAGCGGGGTCAGGGTGAGGCGGTCGTACGCCTTGGCCTGGGCGGGTTCGCCGGTGAGGGCGGCAGCCCGCCACCACTCGGGGGCCCGGAAGGCGATCCGCTGGGCGACCAGCGCGCAGGCCGCGGAGACCACGCCGTCGAGGACGACGGGGAGCCTGCGGACGGCGGCCTGCAGCAGGAAGCCGGTGATCGCCGCGAAGTCCGCGCCGCCGGTCGCGGCGAGCAGCGCGAGCTGGTCGCCGAGCACGGGGCGGGCCCGGCGCAGCGCGTCGCGGATGGTGGCGCACTTGACCATCCAGACCCGGTCGTCGACGCCGGAGCCGCGGCCGGTGACGGCGGCGGCGTCGGTGCCGCACAGCGCGCCGATCAGGACGGCGGCGACGGTGGTGGAGCCGACGCCCAGGTCGCCGAGCAGGACGAGGTCGGTGCCGGCGTCGGCCTCCTCCTCCGCGACGGCCATGCCGGCCCGGAAGGCCCGGGTGGCTTCGTCGAGGGTCAGCGCGTTCTCGACGTCGATCCGGCCGGAGCCGCGCCGGACGCGGTGGCGGACGACCTCTTCGGGGAACTCGGCGGGGTCGGCGTCCACCGCGATGTCGACGACCCGGACGTCCGCACCGTAGCGGCGGGCCAGCACGGCGACCGGCGCGGTGCCGTCGAGGACGGCACGGACCCGGTCGGCGGTGCCGCCGCGGGCGTCGAGGGTGGAGATGCCGAGCGAGGCGACGCCGTGGTCGGCGGCGAACAGCAGGACCTTGCTGGCGTGCAGCGGGCGGGTCGGGGCCTCGCCCTGCGCGGACGCCAGCCAAGCCGCCAGCTCCTGGAGCCGGCCCAGGCCGCCGCGCGGCACGGCCAACTGCTGCCAGCGCTCCTCGGCGCCGCGGCGCGCACTCTCGTCAGGCCGTTCGACGAGCGAGGAGAAAGTGTCGAGATCCACGGTGGTGTCCATCGCTCGGCAATCTACACGGCCGTCGCTTTGATGGTCAGCACCTGTCCCGCGACCACCAGCAGCACCTGCTCGGAGGCGTCGGCGACGGCCATGTTGAGCCGCCCGAGGGTGTCCCGGAAGCGCCGCCCGGAGGCGGTGGCGGGGACCACGCCCATGCCGACCTCGTTGGAGACCGCCACGACCGTTCGCCGGGTGCCGGCCCAGGCCGCGGCCAGTGCCGCGCAGCGCGCCTCGACGGCCTCCCGGCCGCCGTCCAGCCACTGCTCGTCGTCCCAGGCCCGGTGCTCGTCCATCACGGCGGTCAGCCACAGCGCCAGACAGTCGATCAGCACCGGCGCCGGGTCGCTGTCGTCGGCGAGCACGGCCTCCAGCTCGCAGGTCTCCGCGGTGCGCCAGCGGGCCGGCCGGCGGGCCCGGTGCAGTTCGACGCGGTGCGCCCAGTCGGTGTCGCCGTCGCGGGTGCCCGAGGTGGCGACGTACAGGACGTCGGGGAACGGGGCGAGCAGCTGTTCGGCGCGGGTGGACTTGCCGGAGCGGGCGCCGCCGAGCAGCAGGGTGCGGGGGAGTGCCATGCGATCATCCTGCCGGACGGCGCATGCCCGCCTGCGGGGTGGGCACGCTACTGTCGCAACCCTTCAGCAGCAGTGTTCGACCCGGAGGAGCCCGGCATGGTGTGGACCTGGCGGTACGAGAAGAGCGACGGCACCGTGGTGAGCCCGGCCGGCGACGCCGAGGAGTTCTCCAGCCAGGGCGACGCCGAGACCTGGATCGGCGAGGAGTGGAAGACGCTGCTGGACGACGGCGTCGACCGGGTGGTGCTGGTCGAGGACGGCCGCGACATCTACCCGATGAGCCTGCACGAGGGCTGACGCCCCGTCACTTCGCGCAGACCACGTGCAGCAGCGCGGCGACGTGCCGGTACGGGTCCTGCTTGCCGGCCCGTTCCTCGGCGTCCAGCAGCTGGCCGAGCTGACGGCCGTCCACCGGGGCGGCCTCGTCCGGCATGGTGTCGGTGAACACCCGCACCCCGTACCAGTGGCGCACGGGGACGGCGAACCCGGCCAGGGTGCCGGAGAGTTCGGCGAGCCGGTCGGCGCGGGCGGGCAGGCCGAGGCGGTTGGTGTAGCGGGTGGTGTCGAAGGCTTCCTGGCAGGCCCGCCAGTCGCCGGTCAGCCCGGCCCGCATGGCCAGCGCGTCGCCGTTGCGGACCAGCAGCGAGAGCAGCCCGCCGGGGGCCAGGATGCGGGCCACCGAGGCCAGCATCGGGTCCGGGTCGGGCAGGTACATCAGGGTGCCGTGGCAGAGCACCAGGTCGAAGCTGCGCGGCCCGAACCAGCGGCCGACCTGGTGGCCGTCGCCGGTGAGCAGCTGGACCCGGTCGCGGACCTCGGGCGGCTCGGCGGCCAGCGCCTGGTGGGCGACGGCGAGGATGCTCGGGTCCGGGTCGATCCCGGTGACGAAGTGCCCGGCGCGGGCCAGCCGCAGCGCCTGGGTGCCCTCGGCGCAGCCGACGTCGAGCACCCGCAGCGCGGTGCCGCGGGTGAGCTGCTCGGCGAGCTGCCGGGTCACCAGTTCCTGGCGGACCAGGTTGTGCAGTCCGCCGTGCCGCTCCAGCCATTCGCCGGCCCCGCTGTGGTACGGCCCGCCACGGGCCGGCAGCCGCCCGTGACGGCCGCGCGGCGCCCCGTACTGCGCCGGGACGCCCGGTGTGCCGAAGGCCCCGACCGGCTGCTGCGCCGGCGGGGCCCAGTACGGCGGAACGGCTTCCGCGGTCAGGGCCGCTCGCCCCGCTTGACCATCGGCTTGGGCATCCGCAGCCGGCGCATCTGCAGGGTGCGCAGCAGGCCGTACATCACGGCGCCGCGGGTGTTCTCGTTCGGGAAGCGCGCGGCGAGGCCCTTGCGCAGCGCGAGGCCGAGCCGGACGAAGTCGAGGATCACCGTCACGAAGAACAGCATGAACAGCAGCGAGGACAGCGTCTGCAGGTAGCCGATCCGGACGATGCCGAGCACCAGCACCACGACGGCGAACGGCAGGAAGTACTCGGCCACGGCGCGGCGGGAGTCGATGAAGTCGCGGGTGTAGCGCTTGACCGGGCCCTTGTCGCGCGCCGGCAGGGCGCGCTCGTCGCCCTCGAGCATCGCGATGCGCTGCTTCTCGCGCTCGACGCGCATCCGGTCGCGGGCCTGGCGGGCGGCCTCCTTGCGGTCCTTGGGGACGGTGACCCGGGTCTTCCGGTTGGCCTCGGCCTCACTGCGCTTGGGCGTGGGTCGGCCCTTCGGGGCCTGCGGGTCGCGGGGCAGCCGCTCTTCCTCCTTCGTCAAGGTGACGGACGAGGAGGCGGCGGAGTCATCAGAGCGGCGTCGAAACACACTCCCAGCGTACGGGTTGACCGGCCGCTTTCCGGCCCGGCCCCGGATGCGAACCGATATCGATCGTGAGGACGATGCCGAACGGCCGCCCGCTGTAGCAGCATTGTTGCTGGCCGGTGGACTGCGCCGGGGACCCCGTCGCGCATACACTCGACCTGTCACGAGACGCAAACCCAGGCCCGAAGAAGGGGGCTATCGAGGCCCATGAGCGACGGAATCATGAAGCGTATGGGGCTGATCTTCCGCTCCAAGGCGAACAAGGCCTTGGACCGGGCGGAGGACCCGCGCGAAACGCTCGACTACTCCTACCAGAAGCAGCTGGAACTGCTGCAGAAGGTGCGCAGGGGCGTCGCCGATGTGGCCACCTCCCGCAAGCGCCTGGAGCTCCAGCTGACCCAGCTGCAGCAGCAGTCCTCCAAGTACGAGGACCAGGGCCGCAAGGCGCTGTCGCTCGGCCGCGAGGACCTGGCGCGCGAGGCGCTCAGCCGCAAGGCCAACCTGCAGTCCCAGATCACCGACCTGGAGACGCAGTACCAGGCCCTGCAGGCCGAGGAGGAGAAGCTCACGCTCGCCTCCCAGCGCCTCCAGGCCAAGGTGGACGCCTTCCGCACCAAGAAGGAGACCATCAAGGCCACCTACACCGCCGCCCAGGCGCAGACCCGGATCGCCGAGTCCTTCTCCGGCATCTCGGAGGAGATGGGCGACGTCGGCCTGGCGATCCAGCGGGCCGAGGACAAGACCGCCCAGATGCAGGCCCGCGCGGGTGCGATCGACGAGCTGCTGGCCTCCGGCGCGCTCGACGACGCCAGCGGCCTGGGCCGCAAGGACGACATCGAGGCCGAGCTGGAGCGGGTGGCCGGCGGCAGCGACGTCGAGCTGGAGCTGGCCCGGATGAAGGCCGAGCTGACCGGCGGCACTCCGGCCTCGCAGCCGCACGCGATCGAGCAGGGGAAGAACGACACCCCGCCGCCCACCATCAACTACCAGAAGTAAGCCCGCGAGCAGGGGAGACGTACCAGCATGATCATGCGGGTCTTGGGTGAGGGGCAGTTCGAGGTCGCGGAGAAGGACCTGAACCGGCTGAACCAGCTGGACGACGACCTGCTCCAGGCCGTCGAGGCGGACGACGAGGAGGCCTTCAAGGCCGCCCTCGGCAGCCTGCTGGCGGCCGTCCGGGAGGTCGGCACGCCGCTCCCGCCGGAGTCGCTGGAGCCGTCGGACCTGATCCTGCCGGACGCCGAGGCGTCCCTGGACCAGGTGCGTGAGCTGCTGCGCGCCGAGGGTGACGGCCTGATCCCGGGCATCCCGGAGTAGTTCGGGCGCCGTTCGTGACGAGAGGGCAGGCATCCCCCAGGGGATGCCCGCCCTCTCGTGTGCCCGGCGCCGGTTTGCGGCGAATCGTTACGGCAGGGCCAGCATGCGGTCCAGCGCGGCCTTGGCGTACTTCTCGGTCTCCGCGTCGACCGTGATCACGTTCGGGACCCGGCCCTCGGCGAGCGACTCCAGCGCCCACACCAGGTGCGGCAGGTCGATCCGGTTCATGGTGGAGCAGAAGCACACCGTGCGGTCGAGGAAGACGACCTCCTTGTCCGGGTGCGCCTTGGCCAGGCGGCGGACCAGGTTCAGCTCGGTGCCGATGGCCCACTTGGAGCCGGGCTCGGCGGCGTCCAGCGCCTTGATGATGTACTCGGTCGAGCCGACCTGGTCGGCGGCGGTGACCACCTCGTGCCGGCACTCGGGGTGCACCAGGACGTTGACGCCGGGGATCCGCTCGCGCACCTCGTTGACCGAGTCCAGGTTGAACCGGCCGTGCACCGAGCAGTGGCCGCGCCACAGGATCATCTTCGCGTCCCGCAGCTGCTCGGCGGTCAGGCCGCCGTTCGGCTTGTGCGGGTTGTAGAGGACGCAGTCCTCCAGCGAGAAGCCCATCTCCAGCACCGCGGTGTTGCGGCCCAGGTGCTGGTCCGGCAGGAACAGCACCTTCTGCCCCTGCTCGAACGCCCACTCCAGCGCCCGCTTGGCGTTGGACGAGGTGCAGATGGTGCCGCCGTGCTTGCCGGTGAAGGCCTTGATGTCGGCGGAGGAGTTCATGTACGAGACCGGCACGGTCACGTCCGCGACACCCGCGTCGGTGAGCACGTCCCAGCACTCGGCGACCTGCTCGGCGGTGGCCATGTCGGCCATCGAGCAGCCCGCGGCGAGGTCCGGCAGCACGACCTGCTGACGCTCGGAGGTGAGGATGTCGGCCGACTCCGCCATGAAGTGCACGCCGCAGAAGACGATGTACTCGGCCTCCGGACGGGCCGCGGCGTCCCGGGCCAGCTTGAAGGAGTCGCCGGTGACATCGGCGAACTCGATGACCTCGTCACGCTGGTAGTGGTGACCCAGGATGAAGACCCGGTCCCCCAGCTTCTCCTTGGCGGCGCGAGCCCGCGCCACCAGGTCCGGGTCGGAGGCCGCAGGCAGATCGCCGGGGCACTCCACCCCGCGCTCACTGTTCGGGTCGGCCTCACGGCCGAGCAGCAGCAGGGCGAGCGGCGAGGGAGTCGGGTCGACGCCGTGCGTCTCGGTGGTGGTGGTCACGGGCGGCTGCCCTCCTGGTGCGGCCGGATCGTTCCCGACCAGCCTTCTCGTCTATCTGACGCTATCTATGATAACCGGTTGCCGTCAGCCTGACGATGGACGTCCTGTCGATGTGACCAGGGCCTCTTCAACACATGCACCAACCGTCGATCCAGGGGTCGGTGCACTACCACAGACGTGCCCGGCACGTGAGCGAGGTGGGCCTCCGCCGGCCGTCCGTCATAACGTGCGAGCGTGCAGCTTCGGTACAACTTCCGGGTGTATCCGACCCCAGGTCAGCGGGTGGCGCTGGCGCGCGCGTTCGGGTGCGCACGCGTGGTGTTCAACGACGGTTTGCGGGCCCGGCAGGAGGCCCGTGCGGCAGGGCTGCCCCACATCGGGGACACGGACCTGCAGAAGCGGGTCATCACCGTGGCGAAGCGCTCTCCGGAGCGGGCATGGCTGAGCGAGGTGTCGTCGGTGGTGCTGGTGCAGTCGCTGCGTGATCTGCACACCGCCTTCCGCAACTTCTTCGCCTCCGCCGCCGGAGAGCGCAAGGGGCCGAAGGTCGAGCCGCCGCGGTTCAAGTCCAAGCGCGACGGTCGGCAGAGCATTCGGCTCACCGCCAACGGCTTCCGGCTGCGCGAATCCGGACGGTTGTACGTGGCCAAGGTCGGGGATCTGGAAGTCCGCTGGTCCCGGAGGCTTCCGGCACCGCCGACCAGTGTCACCGTCACCAAGGACGCCGCCGGCCGGTACTGGGCGTCGTTCGTCGTCGAAGCCGTGCCGGAGATCCTGCCCGAGACCGGCGTCGAAGTCGGCATCGATCTCGGGCTGACCCACTTCGCCGTGCTCTCGGACGGCCGCAAGCTCGATTCGCCGCGGTTCCTGCGCCGTGCGGAGAAGAAGCTCAAGCGTCTTCAGAAGGAACTCGGGCGATGCGAGGAGAGGTCGAAGAACCGGGCGAAGGCCCGTAGGAGGGTGGCGCGCCAGCACGCGAAGGTCGCCGACCGCCGCAGGGACTGGCATCACCAGGAATCCACGAGGATCATCCGCGACAGCCAAGCGGTGTACGTGGAGAACCTGGCGGTGTCCGCTCTCGGACGAGGGTGGCTGGCCACATCGGTGCACGACGCCGGGTGGTCGCGGTTCGTCGCGATGCTGGAGTACAAGGCTGCCAAGCACGGCCGTCACTTTGCTCGCATCGGACGCTTCGAACCGACCTCGCAGGTCTGTTCGGCCTGTGGTGTCAAGGACGGGCCCAAGCCGCTGGAGGTCCGCCGGTGGACCTGCGGCGCATGCGGGGTCGTCCACGACCGGGACGTGAACGCCGCGCGCAACATCCTGGCCGCCGGACGGGCGGACAGGCAGAACGCCTGTGGAGCGAGGGTAGGACCGGTGTCCGTACCGGCGCCGCGCGGAGAAGCAGGAACCCCGCTGTCGCGGTCGGCCGACCGCGACAGGAATCCAGGTCCTTCGGGGCCCGGGGGACGTCAAGAGAACCGCTCACCGGTATGGATGCTTCCGGCGCGAGAACCGGCCGTGCCCCCGGTTGGGTGGGGGGCATGAAGGCAATCGCGATCAACCGCTACGGCGGGCCCGAGGTGGTCGAGTACACCGAGCTTCCGGATCCCAAGGTCGGCCCCGACTCCGTTCTCGTCCGTACGCGGGCGGTGGGGGTCAATCCGGTCGACTGGAAGATCCGGGAAGGGCACCTCGACGGGATCCTCGACGTGTGCTTCCCGATGATCATGGGGTTCGACCTGGCCGGGGTGGTGCAGGCGGTCGGTGGGGCCGTCACCGAGTTCGGGCCGGGGGACGAGGTGATCGGGTACGTCCGCAAGGACGTCATCGGGTACGGCACGTACGCCGAACTCGTCGCCGCGCCCGTTCGGACGTTGGCCCGGAAGCCGGCGGCGCTCGACTGGGCGCAGGCCGGGGGGCTGCCCACGGCCGGGCTCACGGCGCAGCAGGCGCTGGTGAACGCGCTGCGGGTGCGGCGCGGGGAGAGCGTGCTGATCCACGCCGCGGCCGGTGGCGTCGGCTCGCTCGCGGTGCAGGTCGCCACCGCGCTCGGCGCCCGGGTGATCGGGACGGCGGGGTCGCACAACCACACCTTCCTGCGCGGGCTCGGCGCGGAGCCCGTCGAGTACGGCCAGGGCCTGGCGGAGCGGGTGCGGGCGCTCGCCCCGGAGGGGGTGGACGCGGTGCTCGACCTGGTCGGCGGGGAGGCGCTCGACGTGTCCACCGCCCTGGTCAAGGACCCGACCCGGATCGCCTCCGCCGTCGACTACCGGGTGAGCGGGCTGGGCGGTCACTACATCTGGACCCGGCCCGACCCCGAGGACCTGGCCGCCGTCGCCCGGCTCGCCGACGACGGGCTGCTCACCGTGCCGGTCGCCTCCACCTTCCCGCTCGGCCAGGCCGCGTCCGCGCAGGCCCTGAACGCCGAAGGGCGCACCCGCGGCAAGATCGTCCTGCTGGTGGACTGATCGGACGCCCGGCGTCGGCAAGAATGGGCCCCGCAGAGTCCGCCCCTGTGCGGGGGCCGCGGCTCGCCACACCCTCACCCGTACCACCCGTGGAGCCCCCCCATGAGCACCCACCGGCCGCCCGACCTCGGCCAGGCGGTGACCGGACAGGCCCTGGACGACACCGACCGCCTGCTGCTGGAGCACCTCAGCCGGGACGGCCGGGCCTCGTACGCCGAGATCGGGCTGCTCACCAACCTGTCCGCCACCGCCGTCCGCCGCCGGATCGACCGGCTGCGGGCGCGCGGCGTGGTCCGCGGCTTCACGGTGGTGCTCGACCCCGCGCTGCTCGGCTGGGGCACCGAGGCGTTCGTCGAGGTCTACTGCCGGGCCCGCACCTCGCCGGAGGAGCTGCTCGCCTCGCTGCGCCAGTTCCCCGAGGTGGCCGCCGCCTGGACGGTCACCGGCGACCCGGACGCGCTGGTCCACCTGCGGGCCGCCGACACCCGTCACCTGGAAGCCGTCATCGAACGCATCCGCAAGGAGCCCGGCGTCCAGCGCAGTCGTTCCTCGGTGGTGCTCTCCCAGCTCATCTGACGCAGGAATCCTGCGCAGCACCCCCCGAACACGCACGAAACCGGCCCTGACCGGCCCCGTTCCGACGCGCGCCCGCACCGCACCGCTGCCTACGCTGATCATGACCCCACGCACCGCAGCAGCGAAGAGGACACCCGTGTACGCAGCCCCCGACCGCATGCACAAGCCGGACAGCGAACTCGTCGACCTGGTCTTCGACTACATGCGCGAACGGCTGCAGTACGACCCCGTTCCGCTCGACCACCCCGGCGACGGCGCCCACCTGCGGGAGGTGCTCGCCGGGCTGCTGAACGAGCACGGCAACAACCCGGCCGACGTGCTCAAGCTGTACGACCACGAGCTGTCCCGCGCCGTCATCTCCGCCGACAGCCCGCGCTACCTGTCCTTCATCCCGTGCGCCCCCACCAAGGCCGCGCTGCTGTTCGACATGGTGGTCTCCTGCGCCTCCCTCCAGGGCATCTCCTGGCTGGAGGCGGCCGGCGCGATCGCCGCCGAGAACCAGGTGCTGCGGCTGATAGCCGACCGCGCCGGACTGCCCGCCACGGCCGGCGGCGTCTTCGTCTCCGGCGGCTCGGCCGGCAACCTGTCCGCGCTGGTGGTCGCCCGCGACACCGCCCGGCGCCGGCTGAACGTCGGCCCCGAGGCCCGGCTGCGGATCGCCGTCGCCGACCAGGTGCACTCCTCGGTCAAGAACACCTTCAACATCATCGGCGTCGAGGCCTTCCCCGTCCCCGCCGTCGACCGCCGCCTCACCGGCGCGGCCCTGCGCGCCGCCCTCGCCGCCGACCCGCACCCCGAGACCGTCATCGCCGTGGTCGGCACCGCCGGCACCACCAACGAAGGCATCATCGACGACCTCGCGGGCATCGCCGAGGTCGCCCGCGAACGCGGGCTCTGGTTCCACGTGGACGGCGCGTACGGCGGCGCCGGACTGTTCGCCCCCTCGGTGCGCGAGCGCTACAACGGCATCGAGCACGCCGACTCCTTCGTGGTCGACCCGCACAAGTGGCTGTTCGCCCCGTTCGACTGCGCCGCGCTGCTCTACCGCGACCCGCGCCTGGCCCGCGCCGTGCACACCCAGGACGCCGGCTACCTGGACGTCCTGCACACCGAGGGCGACGAGTGGAACCCCACCGACTACGCCTACCACCTCACCCGGCGCGCCCGCGGCCTCCCGCTCTGGTTCTCGCTCGCCGTCCACGGCGTCCAGGCGTACACCGACGCCATCGAGACCGGCCTGCGGCTGGCCAAGGACACCGCGCAGCTGATCCGCGACACCGAGCACCTCGAACTGCTCCACGACCCGCAGCTGTCCGCGGTCTGCTTCCGCCGCACCGGCTGGACCCACGACGACTACTACCGCTGGTCCCGGCAGCTGCTCGCCGACCAGGTCGGCTTCGTCACCCCGACCGGCTGGGACGGCGAGACCGTCGCCCGGTTCGCGTTCCTGCACCCCGGCACCACCATGGAGATGGTCCAGGAGATCCTCGACACCATGCGGTGACGTGCCGTCCCGAACGGCGGCTACAGGTAGCCGCCGTTCGGCACGTACGGGGCCGGCGGGCGCATCCCGCGGACCGCCAGGTAGCCGCGGGTGGTCAGCGACAGGCCCAGCTCCAGGCCCACGTCGACCGCCCACTCCTGCTCCGCCGTCAGGAACTCCACGTCCGTGTCGACGCCCTCCGGCACCCGGGCCAGCGCCTCCCGCAGCAGCCGGGTGGCGATCCGCTTCGAGGTGGCGGCGACCAGCTGGACGGTGCCGCCGTCCCGGTAGCAGTAGCCGGTGCCGGCCAGGGTGTCCGCGATCAGCAGCTCCTCGAAGTGCGCCAGCATGAACGGGTGGTCGGGGCCGTGCGCCGCGCCCCGCAGCCGCCGGTCCACCGAGTCCAGCAGGTGCAGGTGCGAGGCGTTGCCGGTGTGCACCGGGATGTCCCCCGGGTCCAGCAGCCGCTCCCGGTCGACCCGGCCGGTCAGCCGCATCGTCGGGTGCAGGGTGAACCCGGCCGCCCGGTAGCGGCGCGCCGCCGCCGGCGACGACGAGGCGCACAGCATGCCGCGCAGACAGCCCCGCCCGTACGCGGCGGCCCGCTCCAGCAGCAGCCGGCCCACCCCCCGGCCCTGCGCGGACGGCAGCACCACGAACAGCGCCAGCACCCACACGCCCTCGCGGCGCAGCGACAGCGCCGCCCCCACCGCCTCGCCGTCCTGCTCGGCGATCCAGCACCCCTGCGGGTCGGTGACGGCCAGGTGGCGGGAGCGGGCGAGCCGGCGGATCCGGGACGGCGCGTCCGCCGCCTCCGGCTCGGCGTCCGCCGGTCGGCCGTCCAGGTCGCGGAACGCCGCTCGGGAGACCCGGTTCACGGCCTCGGCGTCCTCCGCGGTGTCTCTCAGCTGACGAATGATCACCGTCACATCCTGCTGTGCCCGGGTGTGCGGGCGGTAGCGGTTTGCCCAACTGGGCGGTGACCGCCTGCGCCCGGTGTGCGAGCATGGGGTACGTGGGGGAGTGGGCGACGAAAAAAGTCCCCCGAACGCACCACCTCCCGGAAATGAATCCGGGAGGCCGCTGGTTGGCACTGGCGGATCACAGTCGTCACAGACCGGGAGTAAGCATGACCGTCCAGGACGAGACCACCGTCGAGAGTGGCATTCTCCTCACCGATGCCGCTGCGGCCAAGGTCAAGGGCCTGCTGGAGCAGGAGGGCCGCGAGGACCTGTCGCTGCGCGTCGCCGTGCAGCCCGGCGGCTGCTCGGGCCTGCGCTACCAGCTGTTCTTCGACGAGCGTTCGCTGGACGGCGACGTCGTCAAGGACTTCAACGGTGTCAAGGTCGTCACCGACCGGATGAGCGCCCCGTACCTTGGCGGCGCCACCGTCGACTTCGTCGACACCATCGAGAAGCAGGGCTTCACCATCGACAACCCGAACGCCACCGGCTCCTGCGCCTGCGGCGACTCGTTCAGCTAAGCCTCCAGGACGGCGCGAACGAAGAGGGCGGCTCCCCGGTGGGGGAGCCGCCCTCGGGGCTTTCCGGGGTCAGCGCGGGCCGCCGACGCCCACCCCGTCGGTCTGCAGCGGCACCTGGTCGCCGGTCGCGGTGTCCACCACGCCGCCGCCGTTCATCGGGCGGGGCAGGGTCACCGTCGCCTGCTGCTCCTTCATCACCTGCGGACAGGCCTGGCCCGGCGTGGCGGTCCTGGTGATCACGATCCGCAGCTTCACGGTGGGCGGGGCGTCCTCCTCCAGCCGGACCCCGTACTTGTCGCACACCCCGGCGACGTAGAACACCGTCAACTGGGTGGGGCTGTCCTGCCGGTAGCCCGTCACGGGGATCCTCACCGCGGTCGGCGGGTGCTCGCCGACCGCGATGCCCGGGCTGGTCGGCTGTCCGGTGCCGGGCGTCGGCGAGGACTGGGCGCCCGTGTCGGCCCCGCCGGACGGGGTGGCCGTCGGCGATCCGGGGGCGGCGGTGCCCGGGCCGGGCGTCGCGTCGGAGGCGGCGGACGGGCTCGACGAGCCCGGGGAGCCAGCCGCGGTCGGGGCGGAACTGCCGCACGCGGTCAACAGGCCGCCGGCGAGGGACACGGCGGCGAGGGCCAGCGCGGTCCGGCGCAGGTGCGCGGGCTTGGCGGAGACGGCTGCGGTCCTGACGTCCATGATCTGCGTTCCTCCCGAGGGTCGCGCAGTGCCGCCGGGAGCGGCACCGCGCGGATTTGACGTGCTCGGGAGGAATCCGGTTCCCGCTACTCGCCGAACTCCGGCATCCCCGCCACCACCCGGCGCGCCTCCATCGGCACCCGGACGCCCAGCGCCGTCGGCACCGACCGCGAAGGGCCCGGCCCGGTGGCCGGCCAGAACCGGCCCAGCTTGCGCGAGGAGTCCAGCAGGTCCGCCAGCGACTCCGCATCGGGGTCGTCCAGGCCGACCGGCAGTCGGCGGGGAGAGTGATCGATCACCATGCGGTACCAGCTCCGATCGCCGCGCCGCGGCCACGCTGCCGCGGACTGGACGGGGGCCGCGTCCGGCCCCCGTACTGGCGACCCTAGGACGCTCCCGGCCCCGGCGACAGGCCTACCCATCGGTAGTACCGGATCGGGCGGGTACCTTAGGTGGGTTGATGTCCGCTGCTCCGGCCCCCGCCGGGCCGCCCGAGGAGAACCCCGTGCGCATCGCCGTCGCCGGCTCGATCGCCACCGACCACCTGACGACCTTCCCCGGCCGCTTCTCGGACCAACTGGTCCCCGAGCAGCTGCACACGGTGTCGCTGTCGTTCCTGGTCGACACCCTCGACATCCGCCGCGGCGGCGTCGGCGGCAACATCGCCTTCGGCATGGGCGTGCTCGGCCTGCGCCCGGTCCTGGTCGGCGCGGCCGGCGCGGACTTCGCCGAGTACCGCAGCTGGCTCGACCGGCACGGCGTGGACACCGAGTCCGTGCACATCTCCGAGACCCGGCACACTGCCCGGTTCATGTGCACCACCGACCAGGACCACAACCAGATCGCGTCCTTCTACACCGGCGCGATGGCCGAGGCCCGCAGCATCGAGCTGAAGCCGATCGCCGACCGGGTCGGCGGCCTCGACCTGGTCCTGATCAGCGCGGACGACCCCGCCGCGATGGTGCGGCACACCCAGGAGTGCCGCACCCGCGGCTACGCGTTCGCCGCCGACCCCTCCCAGCAGCTCGCCCGCCTGGAGGGCGACGACATCCGGGAGATCGTCGACGGCGCGGCCTACCTGTTCACCAACGAGTACGAGGCCGCGCTGATCGAGTCCAAGACCGGCTGGTCCGCGGACGAGATCCTGAGCCGCGTCGGCACCCGGGTCACCACCCTCGGCCCGAAGGGCGTCTGCATCCAGCGCCAGGGCGAGCCGGACATCGTGGTCGGCTGCGCCGCGGAGGAGCGCAAGGTCGACCCCACCGGCGTCGGCGACGGCTTCCGGGCCGGCTTCCTGGCGGGTCTGTCCTGGGGCCTCGGCCTGGAGCGCGCCGCCCAGGTCGGCTGCATGATCGCCACCCTGGTCATCGAGACCGTCGGCACCCAGGAGTACGAGCTGCGCAGCGGCCACTTCCTGGAGCGCTTCGAGGCGGCCTACGGGGCGGACGCCGCGGCCGAGGTCCGCACCAAGCTGTAGTCCGGCCGGGGGCGGAGCCCGCCGCTACGCCCCCGACCTGACCACCAGGTACGCCGTGCCGTGGTCCGCGCCGTAGTCCGTGGCCGGGGTCTCGCCCGCGTAGGTGTGGCCGCACATCTCGCACCAGGCGGGGATGTCGTGGCGGGCCGCTTCGTCGTCGGAGAGGACGGCGACGCGGCCGCCGGGGGCGACCTCGGGGATGCGCTTGGCGAGCTCGATGACCGGGACCGGGCAGCGCCTGCCGAGGGTGTCGAGGACCAGGGCGTCGGCGGTGGCGGCGGGGGCGGGGAGGTCGAGGCCGAGGGGGGTGCGGATCTCGGCGACGATCCGGGGGAGCACGTCGAGGAAGCGGTCCACGTCCGCGGCGGCGGTGCCCGGCGGGAGCGAGACGCGGACGTTGCCCTCGGTGAGGACGCCCATCGCGGCCAGCACGTGGCTGGGCGTCAGCGTGCTGGACGTGCAGGAGGAGCCGGAGTTGACGGCGAAGCCGGCCCGGTCGAGTTCGCCGAGCAGCACCTCGCCGTCCACGTACAGGCAGGAGAAGGTGACCAGGTGGGGGAGCCGGAGCTCGGGGTGGCCGACCACCTCCACCGAGGGGACCAGCTGCGGCACCCGATGCCGGATCAGTTCGACCAGGGCGTGCAGCCGGGCGTTCTCGGCCTCGGCCTCGGCCCGGACGGCGCGCAGCGAGGCGGCGGCGGCCACGATCGCGGGGACGTTGACGTAGCCGGGCACCCGGCCGTTCTCCCGGTCGTCGGCGGGCAGCGGCGACGAGTACCGGACGCCCTTGCGGACCGCCAGCACCCCGACGCCGGCCGGGCCGCCCCACTTGTGCGCACTGGCCGTCAGCACCGACCAGCCGCTCGGCGCCGGGAGTCGCCCGGCGCTCTGCGCGGCGTCCACCAGCAGCGGGACGTCCCCGGTCAGCGCGGCGGTCTCGGCGACCGGCTGGAGGGTGCCGACCTCGTGGTTGGCGGACTGCAGGACGGCGAGCGCGGTGTCGGGGCGCAGCGCGGCGGCGAACTCGGCGGCGTCCACCCGGCCGTGACGGTCGACCGGGACGGCGGTGGCGCTGCCGCCGTCGGCCTCCCAGCGTTCGGCGGTGTGCAGGACGGCGGAGTGCTCGACGGCGGAGTGCAGCAGGTGGGCGCCGCGACGGCGGTTGCCGCGCAGGACGCCGAGGATGCCCAACTGGACGGCCTGGGTGCCGGATGCGGTGAAGGCGATCTCGTCGGCGCGGGCGCCGAGGACCTCGGCGACGGTCTCCCGGGCGGCGTCGAGCAGCATCCGGGCCTGCCGGCCGGATCGGTGCAGCCTGGCCGGGTCGGCCCAGCCCTCGTCGAGGGCGGCGAGCAGCGCCTGCCGGGCGACGGGGTGCGGCGGAGCGGTGGATGCGGCGTCGAAGTAGGGCACGGGGCCACGGTAGACGACGCCCCTTACGGGGGGATTCCTCCCGGCCTCCGGGGGAGCCGACGGCCCGTCACCCGCGTGTCGTAGTGCGGTCGCCCGTTCGGTCGTGAGAGGCTCGGAAGTCGCCATGACCTGCGACTCCGTCCCCTCCTACGAGGTGCTTCACCCCTCGGGGGCTGATCGGGTAGCCGGGCGGCGCGTTAGCGGGGGCTGCCCGTGAGTGCCGCATAAGGATGGAGTAGCGTTTGGCCCGCATAAGCATTCAAACCGTGCCCGTGGCCGGACCGCCGGAGAGACCAGACAACGGACTCTCCATGGTGGTGCGTTCGCGGGCGAGACTTCGGGAAGGCGCTACGTGAGTCCCAACGGCTCCGACCGCTCGCCGCGGCGCACGATGCGGCGGAAGCTGCCTCAGGCGCTGGCACTGGGCCTCGTCATCGCGACCGCCACCGGCTGCTCGGCCAACGACCTGCCCAGGCTTGGCCTCCCCAGTCCCGTCACCAAGGAAGGCCCTCTGGTCCTTCACATGTGGCAGGGCTCGTGGATCGCGGCTCTGGTTGTTGGTGCATTGATGTGGGGTCTGATCCTCTGGAGCGTGATCTTCCACCGGCGCAGCCGCACCAAGGTGGAGGTCCCCGCTCAGACCCGGTACAACGTGCCCATCGAGGCGCTGTACACCGCGGTCCCCCTCGTCATCGTCTCGGTGCTGTTCTACTTCGTCGCTCGCGACGAGGCCACCCTGACGAAGGTCTCCGAGAAGCCCCAGCACACCATCAACGTGGTGGGCTTCCAGTGGAGTTGGGCGTTCAACTACGAGAACAGCGAGATCCCCGACCCGTCGAGCACCACGGCGGCGTACGAGGTCGGCAGCACCAAGGAGGCTCCGACCCTCTACCTGCCGATCAACGAGTCGGTGAAGTTCAAGCTGACCTCGAACGACGTCATCCACGACTTCTGGCCCATCAACTTCATGATGAAGATGGACGTCGTGCCCGGTGTGGTCAACGAGTTCGAGGTGACCCCGACCGCGTACGGCACCTTCCGTGGCAAGTGCGCCGAGCTCTGCGGCGTCGACCACTCGCGGATGCTCTTCAACGTGAAGGTCGTCTCGCACGACGAGTACGAGGCGCACCTGAAGGAACTTCGCGACAAGGGCCAGGCCGGCGCGGTTCCCGCAGGCATCCTCCCCACGGGAAGTAGTGAAGAGAAGTGACCATCCTCAACGAGCCCGCCGCGGCCGGTGGGGCAGCCGGGGCCGTCACCTCCGGGACCCCGCGCGTGCGCAAGCCGGGCAACGCGATCATCAAGTGGCTCACCACCACTGACCACAAGACGATCGGCACCCTGTACCTGGCGACCTCGTTTGCGTTCTTCCTGATCGGTGGCGTGCTCGCCCTGGTCATGCGCGCCGAGCTCGCCCGGCCGGGTACGCAGATCCTGTCGAACGAGCAGTTCAACCAGGCGTTCACCATGCATGGCACGATCATGCTGCTGATGTTCGCCACCCCGCTGTTCTCGGGCTTCGCCAACTGGATCATGCCGCTCCAGATCGGCGCCCCCGACGTCGCGTTCCCGCGTCTGAACATGTTCGCCTTCTGGCTGTACCTGTTCGGCTCGGTCATCGCGGTGGCGGGCTTCATCACCCCGCAGGGCGCCGCCGACTTCGGTTGGTTCGCCTACTCGCCGCTGTCGGACGCGGTCCGCTCGCCGGGCATCGGCGCCGACATGTGGATCATGGGCCTGGCCTTCTCCGGCTTCGGCACCATCCTCGGTGCGGTCAACTTCATCACCACCATCATCTGCATGCGCGCCCCCGGCATGACGATGTTCCGGATGTCGATCTTCTGCTGGAACGTCCTGCTGACCGCCGTGCTGATCCTGCTGGCCTTCCCGGTGCTGGCCGCCGCGCTGTTCGCCCTGGAGGCGGACCGCAAGTTCGGGGCGCACGTCTTCGACCCGGCCAACGGTGGCGCCATGCTGTGGCAGCACCTGTTCTGGTTCTTCGGTCACCCCGAGGTGTACATCATCGCGCTGCCGTTCTTCGGCATCGTCTCCGAGATCATCCCGGTGTTCAGCCGCAAGCCGATGTTCGGCTACTCCGGCCTGATCGCCGCGACCATCGCCATCGCCGGCCTCTCGGTGACGGTGTGGGCGCACCACATGTACGTGACCGGCCAGGTCCTGCTGCCGTTCTTCTCGTTCATGACCTTCCTGATCGCGGTCCCGACCGGTGTGAAGTTCTTCAACTGGGTCGGCACCATGTGGAAGGGCTCGCTGAGCTTCGAGACCCCGATGCTCTGGACGATCGGCTTCCTGGTCACCTTCCTGTTCGGTGGTCTGACGGGCGTCCTGCTCGCCTCCCCGCCGATCGACTTCCACGTCTCGGACTCGTACTTCGTCGTCGCGCACTTCCACTACGTGGTGTTCGGCACCGTCGTCTTCGCGATGTTCGCCGGCTTCCACTTCTGGTGGCCGAAGATGACCGGCAAGATGCTGGACGAGCGCCTCGGCAAGATCACCTTCTGGACGCTGTTCTTCGGCTTCCACACCACCTTCCTGGTCCAGCACTGGCTCGGCGCCGAGGGCATGCCCCGCCGCTACGCCGACTACCTGGCCTCGGACGGCTTCACCACGCTGAACACGGTGTCGACCATCGGCTCGTTCCTGCTGGGCCTGTCGATGCTGCCGTTCCTCTACAACGTGTGGAAGACCGCCAAGTACGGCGAGAAGGTCACCGTCGACGACCCGTGGGGCTACGGCCGTTCGCTGGAGTGGGCGACCTCCTGCCCGCCGCCGCGGCACAACTTCACCACGCTGCCGCGTGTCCGTTCGGAATCCCCGGCGTTCGACCTGCACCACCCGGAGATCGCCGCGCTGGACTACCTCGAGAACCACGGTGAGATGGCGAAGCACTTCGAGGGTGTCACGCCCGCGCAGTACGACGGCCGCTCCCTTGGCAAGGGCAAGGAGGGCGACGCCCGATGAAGGAACAGGGAAAGATCTTCGCGGGTCTGGCCGTCTTCACGCTGGCCATCGCCATCACGTACTTCGTGTGGACCACCAAGTCGGACCACGGCCTGGAGGCCGCCGGCACCACCGCGCTGTTCCTGGCCTTCGGCCTGTGCGCCTTCATCGGCTTCTACCTGGCGTTCACCGCCAAGCGGGTGGACACCGGTGCGGGTGACAACCCCGAGGCCGAGGTCTCGGACGACGCCGGCGAGCTGGGCTTCTTCGCCCCGCACAGCTGGCAGCCGCTGTCCCTGGCGGTCGGTGGCGCGCTGGCCTTCCTGGGCGTCATCTTCGGCTGGTGGCTGCTGTTCTGGTCGATTCCGGTCCTGCTGATCGGTCTGTACGGCTGGGTCTTCGAGTTCTACCGCGGCGAGAACCAGAACCAGTAGGGTTCCGGATCGCGCAAGCCGTACGGCGGGCCGGGTACTCCCCTCGGGGGGTGCCCGGCCCTTCGTCGTCCGGGTACCGCTCCGAAGTTCCCCCGCGCGGGTTACCCGGAGTGCCTCCGGGGTGACGCCTTCCTACGCTTCGAGGCAGGTTCCAACCCCTGGGAGGTTCCGTTGAAGGGCTCTCGGATAGTCAATACCCGGACCACGCTGGCCGCCCTGCTGGTGATCACACCGGCTGCGGCATGTTCCACCAGCGGCCCGTCCGGAAAGAACTCGCCCCGCCAGGTCGACGTGGCGCCGCTGATCCACACCTCGGCGGCCGGGGCGAAGGCCGACCCCACGAAGGCGTTCAGCGTCACCGCGGACGGCACCGCCAAGCTCGGCGAGGTCACCGTCACCGGCCCCGACGGAAAGCCCGTCGCCGGACAGCTCGCCGCCGACCAGCAGCACTGGCAGACCACCGACCCGCTCCGGGCCGGCGCCGGATACACCGTCAAGGTCACCGCCGAGGACGGCAAGGGCGGCCACGGCGAGGCCGACTCCACCTTCACCACCGGGGCCGCCCCGCACGTGATAGGCGCCGACCTCGGCCCCGACAGCTCCGGCAGCGGGGTCTACGGCGTCGGCCAGCCGCTCACCGTGACGCTGTCCGAGAAGGTCACCGACCCGGCGGCCCGCAAGCAGATAGAGAGCGGCCTGACCGTCACCTCGCAGCCCGCCGTGACCGGCGCCTGGTACTGGGTCGACGACCAGAACCTGCACTTCCGGCCGGAGGACTACTGGCCGGCCAACGCCACCGTGAAGCTCGCCTACGACCTGCCCGGCATCCGGGTCGCCGAAGGCGTGTACGGCGGCGACGAGAAGACCCTGGCGCTGCGGACCGGCGACCGGGTCGAGGCGGTGATCGACGCCGACAGCGACGAGCTGACGTACAAGCGCAACGGCGAGGTGGTCAGGACCATCCCGGTCACCACCGGCAAGCCCGGCTTCGACACCCGCAACGGCGTCAAGGTCGTGCTCGGCCAGGAGTCCTCCGTCCGGATGAGCGGCGAGACCATCGGCATACCCGACGGCAGCAGCGAGTCCTACGACCTGGACGTGAAGTGGGCGACCCGGGTCACCTGGAGCGGCGAGTACGTCCACGCGGCGCCCTGGTCGACCTGGGCACAGGGCCAGGAGAACGTCAGCCACGGCTGCACCGGCATGAGCACCGACGACGCGAAGTGGTTCTTCGACAACACCCGGGTCGGCGACCTCGTGCAGGTGGTCAACAGCAAGGGCCACGAGATGGAGCCGTTCGGCAACGGCTTCGGCGACTGGAACGTCGACTGGGACGACTACGTGAAGCACAGCGCCCTCGGCAAGCCGGTGAACACGGCCGCGCCGGAGGCCGCCGTGAACCACCCGGCGCCGGACGGGACGGCCGCGGGCCGGTAGCGGCGCCGACGGCGGCGAGGTCCGCCCGGCAGGAGCCAGCGCTCCCGCCGGGCGGACCTCGCCGTCCGCGTCAGCGGTGGGCGGCGTCCAGCGCCGTCAGGACGGCGGCCAGCGCCTCGTCGCGGCCGAGGCCGAGGCGGGCGGTGCGGGCGACGTACTCGGCGGCGGCGTCGGCCGCCAGGCGGTGCGAGGTGTCCCCGGTGGGGGCGATGGAGGTGCCGGCCCGGCCGCGGGTCTCGACCACGCCGTCCGCCTCCAGCTCGCGGTAGGCGCGGGCCACGGTGTTGGCGGCCAGGCCGAGCTGCTCGGCCAGCGCGCGGACGGTGGGGAGCTTCAGGCCGGTCGGGAGTTCACCCGTACGGGCCTGGGCCGCGATCTGCGAGCGCACCTGCTCGTAGGGCGGCGTGGAGGAGAGGGGGTCGATCGCCACGTGCACCCGGCCAAGATAACAGGGCGTCGGGCCGGTGCCGGAGAAATATGCCAGAACCCCCACCGGCCGGAGCCGATGGGGGTTCTGACGTGGCGTGACAGCTAGGGATCAGTGGTGGCCGTGGCCGCTGGTGATCTCCAGGTACTCCTCGGAGGTGGGCTTGGCGATCTGGTTGCCCTCGCCGTAGAAGCCCTCGGAGAGCTTCGTACGGGTCTTGGTGACCACGCCGGCCTTGCGGGCCACGCCGTTCTCGTCGGTCTCGGCGGGCAGCTCCAGCGGCTGGGGCTGCTCGTGCGCGGTGAGGGTGTGCAGGTCCGTCTGCGACAGCGGCGTGTGGACCTCGACGAACTCACCGTGCGGCAGGCGCTTGATGATGCCCGACTCGCGGCCGTGCAGCACCTTGTCCTTGTCGCGGCGCTGCAGGCCGAGGCACCAGCGCTTGGCGACGAAGAAGGTGATGACCGGCACCACGAAGAAGCCGACCCGGACCATGTAGGTGATCGTGTTGATCGACATGTGCAGGTGAGTGGCGAACAGGTCGTTGCCACCGCCGACCAGCAGGACCAGGTACAGCGAGATCCAGGCCGCGCCGAGCGCGGTGCGGACCGGGGCGTTGCGCGGGCGGTCCAGGATGTGGTGCTCGCGCTTGTCGCCGGTGACCCAGGACTCGATGAACGGGTAGACCGCGATCGCGACCAGGACCAGCGGGAAGAGCATCAGCGGGATGAACACGCCCAGGTTCAGGGTGTGGCCGCCCCAGACGGAGATCTCCCAGCCCGGCATGAAGCGGATCAGGCCTTCGGCGAAGCCCATGTACCAGTCGGGCTGGGCGTCGGTCGACACCTGGTCCGGACGGTACGGGCCGTACGCCCACACCGGGTTGATGGTGGCGATCGCGGACATCGCCGCGATGATGCCGAACACCAGGAAGAAGAAGCCACCGGCCTTGGCCATGTAGACCGGCATCAGCGGCATGCCGACGACGTTCTTCTCGGTCTTGCCCGGGCCCGCCCACTGGGTGTGCTTGTGGTAGAAGACCAGGATCAGGTGCGCGACCAGCAGGCCCAGCATGATGCCCGGGATGAGCAGCACGTGGATGGTGAAGAAGCGCGGGATGATGTCGGTGCCCGGGAACTCGCCGCCGAACAGGAACATCTGGATGTAGGTGCCGACGATCGGCACCGCCAGGATCGCGCCCTCCATGAAGCGGATGCCGGTGCCCGACAGCAGGTCGTCCGGCAGCGAGTAGCCGAAGAAGCCGTCGAAGAAGCCCAGGCAGAGCAGCAGGAAGCCGAACAGCCAGTTGATCTCACGGGGCTTGCGGAACGCGCCGGTGAAGAAGACGCGCATCATGTGCACGAACATCGCGGCGACGAAGACCAGCGCGGCCCAGTGGTGGATCTGGCGGATCAGCAGACCGCCGCGGATCTCGAAGCTGATGTCCACCGTCGAGGCGTACGCCTCCGACATCCGGATGCCGTTCAGCGGCAGGTAGGAACCGTGGTAAACGGTCTCCGCCATGCTCGGCTTGAAGAACATCGTCAGGTAGACACCCGTGAGGATGATGATGATGAAGCTGTAGAGGCAGATCTCACCGAGCATGAAGGACCAGTGGTCCGGGAAGATCTTGCGCAGGTTGGCCTTGGCCAGGGAGTAGATCCCCAGCCGGCCGTCGACCCAGTCCGCGGTCGCCTCGGCCTTGTTGGCGGGCTTGGCGCGCGTGCTGGCCGGCTTGGAGGCACCAGTGGTGGTGCCGCTCGCGGTGCTCATCGCTTGCGCTCCCAGTAACTCGGGCCGACGGGCTCGTCGAAGTCGCCGGTGGCGACCAGGAAGCCCTGCTCATCGGTGGTGATCTTCAGCTGGGGCAGCGGGTGGCCGGCCGGGCCGAAGATGACGCGAGCGCCGTCCGCCAGGTCGAAGGTCGACTGGTGGCAGGGGCAGAGCGCGTGGTGGGTCTGCTGCTCGTACAGCGAGATCGGGCAGCCGACGTGGGTGCAGATCTTCGAGTAGGCCAGGATGCCCTCGAAGCCCATGTCGCGGGACTGGGCGTCCTTGATGTCCTCCGGCGCGATCCGGACCAGCATCAGGGCGTCCTTGGCGATGCGCTGCTGGAAGTCCTCGTCCGACTCCTCCAGGCCGTGCGGCTTGGCGAAGGTCAGCGAGCCCTGGATGATGTCCTCGGGCTTCATCGGCTGGTCGGTGTTCATGTTGACCAGCTGGATCGGCTTGGCCTGGGTGGCCTCGTCCCAGCCGGTGTGCAGGAGCTTCTTCTCCGGCAGCGGGCCGAGGTCGCGCAGCAGGACCACACCGGACAGCGGCACCAGGGCCATCGAGCCGATGAGGGTGTTGCGGATCATCTTGCGACGGCCGAAGCCGGACTCCGCGGCACCGGTCTTGAACTGCTCGATGACGTCGTTGCGGACCTCGTCGGAGGCCTCGATCGGGTGACGGTCGGCCGGCAGCTCGTGGTCCGACATCAGGGTGCGGGCCCAGTGGACCGCGCCCGCGCCGATGCAGAACAGCGCCACGCCGAGGGTCATGCCCAGGGCGAAGTTGAGGGCGCTGACCTTGCCCAGCGGGAAGATGTAGACCAGCTTGTCGGCGTCGATCGCGGCGTAGGACGCGATGAAGCCGACGGTCGCCAGCATCGACAGCACGAACATCAGCGACACCTGGCGCTCGGCCCGCTTGGCGGCCCGCTCGTCGATGTCGGTCCGACGCGGCTCGTGGGCCGGCAGGCCCGGGTCGGCGAACGGGTCGTCGTGGGTGACGACCTCAGCGCCGTGGGAGGCTTCGTGCGCCTCCGGCAGGTTCTCTGACATGTCGTGGCTCATGACTTCTTGGCCTTGGTGGTGTGGGCGGCGACCCAGATCGCGATCACGATCAGCGTGCCGATACCGAAGATCCAGCTGAACAGGCCCTCGGTGAAGGGGCCGAGGCTGCCCAGGGCCAGACCACCGGGGTTCGGCGCGTCGTTGGTGTTCTGGACGTACGCGATGATCGCGCGCTTCTGCTCCTCCGGCATGGTGGTGTCGGGGAACGACGGCATGTTCTGCGGGCCGGTCTGCATGGCCTCGTAGATGTGCTTGGAGTCCACGCCCTCCAGGGAGGGGGCGTACTTGCCGTCGGTCAGCGCGCCGCCCTTGCCGGCGAAGTTGTGGCACTGGGCGCAGTTGGTGCGGAACAGCTCGCCACCCTTGGCGACCTGCTCGGCGTTGGTGACCTTGTCCTCGGACGGCTGGTACTGGTCCGGGTTCGGAGTGACCGGGCCGGGGCCGAGCGAGGCCACGTACGCGGCCAGCTGGTCGATCTCGGACTGGTTGTAGACGGCCTTCTTGCGCGGGACCTGCGCGCCCGGCTGCTGGGCCGGCATGCGGCCGGTGCCGACCTGGAAGTCGACAGCAGCAGAGCCGACGCCGACCAGCGACGGACCGTCAGAAGTGCCCTGGCCGTTCAGGCCGTGGCAGGAGGAGCAGCCGACGGCGAAGAGCTTCTTGCCCTCGTCGATGGCGAGCGACTGCGAGGAGCTGTCGGCCTGCGCCTTCGAGGCGGGCGCGAAAGCGGCGTACAGCCCCCCGGTGGCCGCCAGGGCGAGAAGTAGAACGACGACCGCCGCCAGTGGGTGGCGCCGTCGTGCGGAGAGCTTTTTCACGGAATAACCCCGGTGTCAGGATCTGGTCGGCAGCAGCCTGCCCCCGACTCCACATGCGTCGCGATGACGCCGGGTCAGGGGCGGGGCGGCTGTTACTTGATCAGGTAGATGGTCGCGAACAGGCCGATCCACACAACGTCGACGAAGTGCCAGTAGTACGACACCACGATCGCCGCGGTGGCCTGCTCGTGGGTGAAGCGCCGCGCCGCGTAGGTCCGGCCGAGGACCAGCAGGAAGGCGATCAGACCACCCGTCACGTGGAGTCCGTGGAAGCCGGTGGTCAGGTAGAACACCGTGCCGTACGGGTCGGAGGACAGCGAGAGGCCGTCCTTCTTGACCAGGTCGGTGTACTCGAAGATCTGGCCGCCGATGAAGATGGCGCCCATCACGAAGGTGACCACGAACCAGGAACGCAGCTTCTTCACGTCACCGCGCTCGGCGGCGAACACGCCGAGCTGGCAGGTGAGCGAGGAGAGCACCAGGATCGTGGTGTTGACCGAGGAGAAGGGCACGTTGAGGGCATGGGCCTTCTCGTGCCAGAACTCGGCGCCCTTGACCGAGCGGAGGGTGAAGTACATCGCGAACAGGGCCGCGAAGAACATCAGCTCCGAGCTCAGCCAGACAATGGTTCCCACGCTGACCAGGTTCGGCCTGTTGACCGCTCCGTGCGCGTGTCCGGTTTCTGTTGCTGTTGCTGTCGCCACGACGGACATTATGTCGGTCCCTTATTCCGTCTTCACGCCGGGGGGTCTCCCTCGGAGTGTCCGGTGCGTGAGGTATGCCCGCCTCGCGGTCCGTCCGTTTTCTGACGGTTGTTCGGACCGGGTGAGGGAACTGGGCCGGGGGAGTGAGCCCGTGGCGCGGCGGCTTGAGCGAGATCGCGTCGGGGTCTCTCCAGGACGGGCCCACCGGAGTAGCATCCGTCCCAGAACGTGGTCCGGGTCACACTGGGCCGTTCGGTCGGGGTCCGCGCGCGGTCGCGGCCCGCACGGACACAGTGGACACATATAAGAGGACGAGCACCAGGAAGCAGGGGACATGGCGCAGCACACCGACGAGACGCTCACCGTTCTCGTCTACAGCGACGACCGCAACACCCGTGAGCAGGTGACCCTCGCCCTCGGCCGGCGCCCCGCCGGGGACGTTCCCGCGCTGGAGTACCTGGAGTGCGCCACCGCCCCCGCGGTGCTGCGCGCCCTGGAGAAGGGCGGCGTCGACCTGTGCGTGCTGGACGGCGAGGCGGTGCCCGCCGGCGGCCTCGGTCTCACCCGGCAGCTGAAGGACGAGATCTACGGCTGCCCGCCGGTGCTGGTGCTGATCGGCCGCCCGCAGGACTCCTGGCTGGCCGCCTGGAGCCGGGCCGACGCGGCGATCTCGCACCCCGTCGACCCGGTCGCGCTGGTCGACGCCGCGACCACGCTGCTGCGGGCCCGGGTGGCCCGACGGGCGCCGGTCGCACGCTGACCGGTCCGGTCCGCGGACCGGTCCGTCTCACCTGGAGAGAAGGGGACGGCAAGTCAGGGCGGCCGTCCCCGCCCGCTCGATAGGCTGACTCCGATTCCTCTGCGACAAGACGAGAGCTGGAGACGGCCATGGTGAACGTGCACTCTGCGAACGGCGGTAGCGACCCCGCGCAGGTGGTCCGCACCTGGCCCGACCTCCTGATGGCCCTGATGCGCGGCGAGGACCTCGCCCAGGCCGACACCGCCTGGGCGATGGACCGGATCATGAGCGGCGAGGCCAGCCCCGTGCAGGTGGCCGGCTTCCTGATCGCGCTGCGCGGCAAGGGCGAGACGGTCGAGGAGATCTCCGGCCTGGTCGAGGCGATGTACGGGCACGCCGTGCCGCTGGACATCCCCGGCCCGGCCGTCGACATCGTCGGCACCGGCGGCGACCGGGCCAAGACCGTCAACATCTCCACCATGTCGGCGGTGGTCGCCGCGGCGGCCGGTGCGAAGGTGGTCAAGCACGGCAACCGGGCCTCCTCCTCCGCGTCCGGCTCCTCGGACGTGCTCGGCCGGCTCGGCATCAACCTCGACCTGTCCGCCGCCCGGGTCGCGGCGGTGGCCGAGGAGGTCGGACTGACCTTCTGCTTCGCCGCCAAGTTCCACCCCTCGATGCGGCACACGGCGCAGGCCCGCGCCGAGCTCGCCGTCCCGACGGTCTTCAACATCCTCGGCCCGCTCACCAACCCGGCCCGGGTCGGCGCCCACGCGGTCGGCTGCTTCGACACCCGGCTGGCCGGACTGATCGCCGGCGTGCTCGCCCGGCGCGGCGGACAGGGACTGGTGTTCCGGGGTGACGACGGACTCGACGAGCTGACGATCACCACCACGTCCCACGTCTGGGTGATCCGGGACGGCCGGGTGACGGAGACCCGGTTCGACCCGCGGGACGTCGGCATCGAGCTGGTCGGGATCGAGGCGCTGCGCGGCGCCGACGCGGAGTTCAACGCGGCGGTCGCGCGGCGGGTGCTCAACGGCGAGCGCGGGGCGGTGCGGGACGCGGTGCTGCTCAACAGCGCCGCCGCGCTGGTGGCGCTGGAGCTGACGGACGCGCCGCTGAGCGAGCAGCTCGCGGCGGCGATGGTGCGGACGGCGGCGGCGATCGATTCCGGGGCGGCGGGGGAGCTGCTGAAGCGGTGGGCCGACGCGACCCAGTGAGCTTCAAGGGTCCGCCCGGGGAGGGGAGTTGCTCCTCCTCGGGCGGACCTTGCCGTTGGTGGGCGCCTGCTCGCGCCCGTGGCGGGGCGGGGGCGCTGCTGACGAGGTTTCAGGAGTGTGTCCAGGTGGCGGACGGGGGTTGAGCGCGAGGGGCTCTCGTGTAAGGTCTTTCGCAGGTCATGAGTGGCAGCGACAAGCCCCAGCTTGCTGTCCGGCAACCCTCCGTCCGTGGCGGGGTGCCCTGGGTGAGGACCGGGCTGCGCGGCGATCCGTCCGCGCGGCAAGCGCGGACTTCCGGTCGATGCACCCCGGGGTCCTTACCCCGTGGAGGAGTGCATCCATGTCCGTGATCGCCGAAATCTGTGAGCCGCTGGCCGTCCTGGGCCAGGAGGTCGAGGTGCCGTTGGCGTCCGGCGAGAAGGTCGGGTACGCGGCGCTGGACTACGCGGCGAGTGCGCCGGCGCTGGCCCGGGTGTGGGAGGACGTGGCGGCGTACGCGCCGTACTACGGGTCCGTGCACCGGGGGGCCGGGTACCTGTCGCAGCTGTCGACGGACCTGTTCGAGCAGAGCCGGCGGACCGTCGCGGAGTTCCTGGAGCTGCGGGACGGCGACCAGGTGGTGTTCACCCGGGCGACCACCGATTCGCTGAACCTGCTGGCCGGGGCGGTGCCGGTCGGGACCGAGGTGTTCGCGTTCGAGACCGAGCACCACGCCTCGCTGCTGCCGTGGCGGCGCGAGGGCCTGACGGTGCGTTACCTGCGGGCGCCGCGTTCGCACGGTGAGGCGGTGGCCGCGCTGGAGGAGGCGCTGCTGGGGGCGGCCGAGGGGCCGAAGCTGTTCTGCGTGACCGGGGCGTCGAACGTCACCGGTGAACTGTGGCCGGTGAAGGAGCTGACTGCGGTCGCGCACCGGTACGGCGCCCGGGTGGTGATGGACGCGGCCCAGCTGGCGCCCCACCACCGGGTGTCGGTGCGGGAGTTGGACGTCGACTGGATCGCGTTCTCCGGGCACAAGCTGTACGCGCCGTTCGGCGCCGGCGTGCTGGCCGGCCGGGCGGACTGGCTGGACGCGGCGGAGCCGTACCTGGCCGGCGGCGGGGCGAGCCGGACGGTGGCCCGGGAGCTGGACGGCTCGGTGGCGGTGGAGTGGCACACCGGCCCGGCCCGGCACGAGGCCGGTTCGCCGAACGTGATCGGCGCGTACGCGATCGCCTCGGCCTGCCGGGCGCTCACCGAGGCCGGCTTCGACGCGCTGGAGGCCCGGGAGCGGGCGCTGGTCGCGAAGTTGACGGAGGGGCTGGCGGCGATCCCCGAGGTGCGGGTGCTGAGCCTGTTCGGCGAGGACGCGGACCGGGTCGGCGTGGTGTCGTTCGTGGTGCGCGGCTGGAACAGCTCGCACTTCTCGGCCGCGCTGTCCGCCGAGTACGGCATCGGCGTGCGGGACGGGCTGTTCTGCGCGCACCCGCTGGTGCGGACGCTGCTCGGCGGGGAGGACGCGGCGCCGAGCGAGTGCGGGGCGCCCGAGCCGTCGCTGCCGGGGGAGCGCAGCCTGAACGCGATCCGGGTGAGCTTCGGCGCCGGCACCCCCGTCGAGCACCTGGACCGGTTCCTGACGGCCGTTCGGGACCTGGTCACCGACGGGGCGCGGTGGAGCTACCGCAGCGAGGGCGGTCGCTGCGTCGCGGACACCAGGCAGCGCTGAGCGGCTACTCGTCCAGGCCGAGCGAGAACGCGGCCTCCAGGTCGTGCTGCGAGTAGGTGCGGAAGGCGATGTGGGTCTCGGTGTTGGAGACGCCCGGGACCTTGTTGAGACGGCCGGGGATCACCTCGGCCAGGTCCTCGTGGTTGCGCACCCGGACCATGGCGACCAGGTCGTAGGTGCCGGTGACGGAGTAGACCTCGCTGACGCCCTCGATGGCCGCGATCGCCTCGGCGATCTCGGGGATCCGGTCGACGCTGGTGTTGATGAGGACGATCGCGGTGATCACTGAGCAACTCCTGTTCGAGAAGGTGCGCCCAGGGTATCGCCCGCCGGACGGGCGGCCCAGGCGAACAGCCAGCCCGTCACGAAGCCGATCACGTGCACCAGATAGGCCACTCCGCCGCCGCCGGAACTGACGGACCACCACTGGAGCGCGAACCACAGGCCGAGCACCAGCCAGGCCGGGAACCGCAGCGGCAGGAACAGCAGGACCGGCACCAGCACCGTCACCCGCGCTCTCGGCCACAGTCGCAGGTACGCGCCCAGCACCCCGGCGATCGCGCCGGACGCGCCGACCAGGGCGCGCATCCCGTCCGCGGTGTGCGCCTCGGCCACCGCGTAGCCGTAGGTGGCCAGGTAGCCGATTGCCAGGTAGCCGGTCAGGAACCGGATCCGGCCCAGCCGGGCCTCCACGGCCGGGCCGAAGACGAACAGGAACAGCAGGTTGCCGACCAGGTGCAGCCACCCCGCGTGGACGAACAGCGAGGTGAGCACGGAGAGTTCGGGGATCTTCGAGGGGGTCGGCGGCAGTGTGCAGCCCGGCGTCGCCGGGGTGAGCGAGGACAGCCGGTCCGCCGTCAGGGGACGGCCGCCGAGCAGTTCGGCGGGCACCGCGCCCCAGCGGTGCTCGTAGCGCTGCTCGGCGCAGGCCCGGGCGGGGCCGCTGCCGTACGCCGGGTTCAGACCGCCGGCCGGGCCGGCCAGCAGGACCAGCGCGGAGAGCGCGATCAGCAGGTAGCAGACGACCGGGGTGCGGGCGGTCCGCTCGGTCGTCGGCGAACCGGCCCGGGCGGGGGTGGTGAGCACCATGCCGGTGAGCATTCCTCGGGGGCGCGTCCGCGACACCGGGCGCTGCTCCGGACGGGTGAGCGTCCGGGCAGTGGACCGGTGACCCGGCCGCCGCGGCACAGGCAATAGGCTGGAGGCCCGGAACCGGGACCAGCCGAGAGGGACCACTGATGACCATTGCCGCGCCGACCGCCGAGACCCGCTGGCGCTGCACGCTGTGCGGCAACCTCACGCGCTTCGACGTCACCCGGTCCTCCCGGGTGATCGATTTCGTGCACTTCGACCTGGCCGGCGACTCCAAGGTCGAGGAGACCCAGGTGCTCTCCGAGACCGTCGAGTCGGTGCGCTGCCGCTGGTGCAACGCCGTGGACCAGGTCGAGCTGGTGGCCCGCCCGGGCGCCGAGGAGTCCGCGGAGGGTGGCCCCGCGCAGGGCTGACGCACTTCCACCGCCCCGCGTTCCCGTCCGCGCCCGGACGGGGGCGCGGGGCGGACTCGTCGGCGGGGTGCTGTCGGTGCGGCACGGTAGACGGGACAATTGCAAGCAGCGGCGGACACCAACGCCCCCGGCACCCGCCGGGGCCCGCCCGGACCAGGATCGGAGCCGAGAACAGTGGCGGAGGCAGCGAACGCGCCCACGGGCACGGACGGGACCGCGCCCGCTCCGGTCCGACAGACCCAGGACGCTGGGCCCGTCGAGGCCGCCGAGACCGCACCGGGCGCCGAGGACGGCAACGGCGAGACCGCACCGGGCGCCGAGGACGGCAACGCCGAGACGGCCGGCCGGACGCTGCCCGAGGGCGTGCGGCGCCGGGTGGTGGGCATCGCGTCCGACGCGCTCGGCGGCATCGCGCCCGGCGAGCTGCCCGCCGCGCTGCGCCCCTACGCGAAGTTCACCGCCGCCCGGCGGGCCAAGTACGCGGCGACCGCGCTGGCCGCCGCGCTGGAGTCCGACCCGGCGTTCCGGGTGCGGATAGCCGAGCGGCTGCGGCTCGGCCAGCCCGACCTGGTGCGCGCGCTGGAGGCGGGCACCGTGCCGGCCGCCGCCGACCCGATGGACGTGGCGGCCGCCGCCTACCTGGTGCGGCCCACCGGCTGGGCCCGGCTGGTAGAGGAGGCCGGCGAGCAGGCCGAGCGGGTGGACGCCGAGGGCGTCGCCGCGGAGGCCGCCCGGATGGTCGAGAAGCTCCAGGAGGAGCTCGCCGAGGCCCGCTCCGCCGCCCGCGCCGAGCTGGACCGGCACCGCGCCGAGTCCGAGGGGGTGCGCCGGGAGGCCGACTCGCTGCGCAAGAAGGTCCGTTCGCTGGAGGCCGACACCCGCCGGGCGCAGGCCGAGAGCCGCCGCCTGGCCGCCGAGCTGGAGGCCGCCCGGGCCGCCGCCGCGGCCGAGCGCGGCGCCGCCGAGGTGGAGGCCCGCCGGCTGCGGCACCGGGTGTCCGAGCTGGAGTCCGCGGTGGAGACCGGGCGGCGCACCGCCCGGGAGGGCCGCAGCGTCGAGGACATGCGGCTGCGGCTGCTGTTGGACACCGTGCTGCAGTCCGCGCAGGGCCTGCAGCGGGAGTTGGCACTGCCGGTGACGGCGCTGCGCCCCGCCGACCTGGTGGAGGCGGTGGAGCCCGGCTCGGCCTCGCCGCACGACGTGGCCCGGCGCGGCCTGGCCGAGGACGATCCGGCGCTGCTGGACCAGCTGCTGGCCATCCCGCAGGTCCACCTGGTGGTGGACGGCTACAACGTGACCAAGACCGGCTATCCGCAACTGCCGCTGGAGCAGCAGCGGCTGAGGCTGCTGGGCGGCCTGGCGATGCTGGCCCAGCGGACCCAGGCCGAGGTGACCTGCGTGTTCGACGGCCAGGACCTGGACGTGCCGGTGATCATGGCTCCGCCGCGCGGTGTGCGGGTCCGGTTCAGTCGGACCGGGGAGACCGCGGACGAGCTGATCCGCCGCATGGTGCGGGCCGAGCCGCAGGGCCGGCCGGTGGTGGTGGTCTCCGCCGACAAGGAGGTCGCGGACGGGGTGCGCAAGGCCGGCGCCCGCCCGGTGGCCTCGGTGCTGCTGCTGAACCGGCTGTCGCGCAGCTGATCGAGTTGACGGGCGGTCAGCGGCGTTGAAGCGTCCGGAGTGTGTCGGTGTGGTGAAAGGGGGCGGAGAAGCCCATTCGGGAGCCCCCCGGGAGTGGACGCGGAGGTAGGGACTTCACTAGGGTCTGGCGTCAAACCTATATTCCGGACTATCGCCTGATCGGGTGAGTCCAGCAGGAAGAAGGAGCACCGCCGTGGCCTCCCACCGCCGTCCCAAGCAGCCGAGTCGCGCCCGGGTGACCGTGCTGACCGCTGCCGCCGCGACCGCGGTCGCCCTGTCGGCCCAGGTGAGTGCGCACGCCGCGCCGGCCCAGCCGAACAAGGACGAGGTCAAGGCGCAGGTCGACAAGCTGCTGGAGGAGCAGGAGCAGGCCGCCGAGAAGTACAACGGCGCCAAGGAGAAGGCCGACCAGCTGCGCAAGCAGGCCGACCAGCTGCAGGACCAGGTGGCCCGCGGCCAGGAGCAGCTGACCGAGCTGGCCTCCGGGCTGGCGGCGGTGGCCGGCGACCAGTACCGGCACGCGGGCATCGACCCGTCGATGCAGCTGATGCTCTCCTCCGACCCGGACAAGTACCTGGACCAGGCGTCCTCCTTCGACCAGGCGGCCAGCACCCAGGCCGCCACGCTGAAGTCGCTGGAGGACCAGCAGCGCCGGCTGGACCAGCAGAAGCAGGAGGCGGCGACCGTCCTGGCCGAGCTGGACAGCTCCACCCAGGCGCTCAACGACGCCAAGAACGACGTGCAGAGCAAGCTCCAGGAGGCGCAGAAGCTGCTCAGCCAGCTCTCCGCCACCGACCGGGCCGCGATCCTGCGCGGCGGCGGCGCAGCCTCGCGCGGCGCCGACCGGGTCGACCTGGGCAGCCTGCCGAAGGCCGCCGGCTACGCCGGCGTCGCGGTGCAGCGGGCGCTCGACAAGCGCGGCTCGGCCTACGTGTGGGGCGCGACCGGCCCGAGCACCTTCGACTGCTCCGGCCTGATGGTGTGGGCGTACGCGCAGGCCGGCGTCTCGCTGCCGCGCACCTCGCAGTCGCAGGCCGGCGTGGGCACCAACGTGGGCAAGGACTGGCACAACGCGCAGCCCGGTGACCTGGTGGTCTACTACAACGACGCGCACCACGTGGGCATGTACGTCGGCAACGGCATGGTGGTGCACGCGCCGCGCACCGGCGACGTGGTGAAGCTGATGGCCGCGGACACCCTGCCGATCCTCACCATCCGCCGGGTCTGACGGTCCGACAATCCGGACATACGCCCCAGAGGGCGACAACTGACGCGCCGTGACACGCCCGGACGGGTCGAGATTCCACTGTGATCTCGAACACGTCCGGGCGTTGTGTTTTTCGATGGAACGAAGGGAAATGCTGCGCACTGTGCAACGAATCCCTTACGTTCGGTCATTTCCGTAATCGAAATTGACTCAGATTCAGATTTTTTTCGGACAAGGATTTGAACCGATCACGGATCGGTTACTAGGGTCTTGGTTCGACCGCCGCAGAGTCGATCGCCCAAGGGGGGCGACGGTGGGGGTCGCCGCCGAGTCCGTGACACAGCGGGCGGATCGTCAGAACGAGGTCCGCCGACGGGGATACCCCTGCGGGGGTGCTGTCGAACGGAGCCGGGGAACCACGTTCCCCCGGGGTGAATCGGCGCCGGGCCGGCCGCGACAGCGGTCGGTGAAGCGCTGTAGGGCATCTCTTCCGGCCCGAACCCGTCAGCTCACCCGGTAGGCGGTGTGAGGAAGAAGGAGTCCGCCTTCGTGGCGTCCCATCGCCGTCCCAAGCCCGTCGGCCGTGCCCGGGTCTCGATTCTCACTGCCGCTGCCGCCACCGCCGTCGCGCTCTCCGCGCAGACCGGCGCGCACGCCGACCCGGCGCCCACCAAGGACCAGGTCAAGCAGCAGGTCGACCAGCTCAACGAGCAGGCCGAGGTGAAGACCGAGGCGCTCAACGCCTCCGTCGAGAAGCAGCAGAACCTGCAGAAGCAGGTCACCCAGTTGCAGGACCAGCTGGCCCGCCAGCAGGACCAGGTGACCACCGTTCAGGACAGCCTGGCCAACATCGCCGCCGAGCAGTACCGCAACGGCGGCATCTCGCAGACCATGCAGCTGATGCTCTCCAGCAGCCCGGACGCCTTCCTCGGGCAGGCCGGCACGCTCAACACGGTCGGCGCCACCCAGGCGGACCTGCTGAAGAGCTTCAAGGCCGAGCAGGCCAAGCTGGACGGGCAGCGCAAGGAGGCCGAGCAGAAGCTCGCCGAGCTGGACACCACCACGAAGGCCCTCCAGGCCGACAAGGAGGACGTCCAGGCCAAGCTGGCCAAGGCGCAGGACCTGCTCAACACGCTCACCCAGAAGGAGCGCGACGAGCTCGCCGCGGCCGAGGCCAAGGCCGCCGACGCCTCCCGCAGCCAGGCCGAGCGGGCCTCCCGCGACACCGCCCGGACCGACCTCGCCGCCCCGGTGCAGGCTCCGGCCGGCTACGCGGGCGCCGCGATGAGCGCCGCGCTGTCCAAGCTGGGCAGCTGGTACTCCTACGGCGCGGCCGGCCCGAGCACCTTCGACTGCTCCGGTCTGATGCAGTGGGCCTACGCCCAAGCGGGTGTGTCGATCCCGCGCACCTCGCAGGCCCAGGCGGGTGCCGGCACCAACATCGGCACCAACATCGCCAACGCCCGACCGGGTGACCTGATCATCTACTACGGCGACCAGCACCACGTCGGCATGTACGTCGGCAACGGGCAGATCGTGCACGCCCCGCACACTGGCGCGCAGGTCCGCTACGAGTCCGCCACCGTGATGCCGATCACCAAGATCGTCCGGATCTGACGGCTCCTTCGAGCGCCCGGCCCGGCACCCCGCACAGGGGGTGCCGGGCCGCACTCGTTCCGGTGTCCGATTCGCGGTCGAATATTCGAGGTTGTCAGGGTTTGGACTGGATCCTTCCGACTCGCTAACCTCTGGCCCGGCCCCCCGTGCGGACGGCCGCCCGACCGGCGGGCGGCGGCGGAGGCCGGCCGCAGGAACGGAGTCGTCGCACGTGTCCGTGCACCGTCGCCCCCCACTGCCCGGTGTCCAGCGCCTCGCCCGCGCCCTGGCGCTCACCGCCGCCGCGACCGGCGTCCTCCACCTCGGCGTCGCCCCGGCCGGCGCCGCGCCGACCGACCCGCCCGACCGCACCGACGTCAAGGCGCAGGTCGACCAGCTGTACGAGGAGGCCGAGCAGGCGAACGAGAAGTACAACGCGGCCCAGGAGCAGCAGCGAAGGCTGCAACGCGAGGCCGGCGCCCTGCAGAGCCAGGTCGCGGCCGGGCAGGACGACCTCAACCGGCTGCGCGGCGACCTCGGGGCGGTGGTCGCCGCCCAGTACCGCACCCAGGGCCTCGACCCCACCCTGCGGCTGATGCTCGACAAGGACCCGGCGTCCTACCTGGCCGGCGCCCGCGCCCTCGGCCAGGCCACCGAGCGGCAGAACGAGACCCTGCGCGAGCTGCACGAACGGCAGCGCCGACTGGACCAGCGACGCCAGGAGGCCACCGCCAAGCTCGACGAACTGGAACAGGCCCGGCAGCGCCTGGCCGCCGCCAAGGACGAGGTCCACAGCCGGCTCGCCCGGGCCCAGCGGCTGCTGGGCGGCCTCAGCGCCGCCGAGCGGGTCCGGCTGGCCGACGACGACGCCCGGGACGCCCAGGACCGCGCCACCCGCGGCACCGACCGGCTCGACCTCGGCGACCTGCCCCCCGCGTCCGACCGCGCCGCGGCCGCGCTGAACGCCGCCGTCTCGAAGATCGGCTCCCCGTACGTGTACGGATCCACCGGCCCGACCACGTTCGACTGCTCCGGTCTGATGTACTGGGCGTGGCGGCAGGCCGGAGTGACCCTGCCGCGGACCTCGCAGGGACAGGCCTCGGCCGGTCGGCGGGTGAGCCTCGCCGAAGCCCGGCCCGGAGACCTGGTGATCTTCTTCAAGGACAGGCACCACGTCGGCATGTACGCCGGCGGCGGGGTCGTCGTGCACGCGCCCCACCCCGGCGCCCGGGTCCGCTACGAGAGCGTCGGCGCGATGCCGGTCAACTCGGTGGTGCGGGTCTGAACCAGCACGAGCCCCTGGTCACCGACCTGCCGCCGGAAGCCCCGCGACAGGCCGGGGCCTCGCTGTCCCGGCGGGCCGCGCTGCTGGTCGCCGCCGGGTGCGCCGCCCAGCTGTCGCTGCCCCGGGTGCTTCCGGCCGGGCCCGCCGCGCCGGCCGCCGCCCCGCCCGGGCCGGGCGCGCCGTCCGGGGCCCGGGAGGCCGTCACGCAGGTGCTGGCGCGGCGGGCGAGCGCGATCCTGCGGCGCGACCCCGGCGGCCTGCCGACGGCGGTGGGCGCCGAGGAGGCCGACCGGGACGTGCTCACCCGCACCGCGGCGATCCGCTTCACCGAGTACACGCTGCGGCTGACCACGTTCGCCGAACCCGCGTCCGGCGCCGACCGGCTGACCGTCGGCGCCGAACTCGGTTACCGGATCGCCGGCGTGGACGACTACCCGGCGCTGCTGGAACGGCAGGTCGAACTCCGGCGGGAGCCGGCCGGCTGGCGGGTGCTCAGGGAGGTGCCGACCGGCGCGGTGGCGCCCTGGGACCTGGGCGCCGTCCGGACCGCGACCGGGCAGCACAGCCTGGTGCTGGGCCTCGGCGAGGACGCCGAACTGGCCGACCTGGCCGCCCTCGCCGACCGCGCGATGCCCACCGTCGAGGCCGTCTGGGGCGCCTGGAAGCCCGGCCGGCTGCTGCTCGAACTGCCGCTCACCGTCCAGCAGTTCGCCCGTCGGATGGACGTCTCGGCGGACGCCTACCAGGGGATAGCGGCGGTCACCCTGGCGGTCGGCGGCGCGCCGACGCACACCCCCGCCGACCGGATCGTGGTCAACCCCGAGGCGTACCGGCAGCTCAGCGAGCTCGGCCGGCGGGTGGTGGTGACCCACGAGGCCACCCACGTCGCGACCCGGGCCGACACCAGGTCGTGGACCCCGCTGTGGCTGTCCGAGGGCGTCGCCGACTACACCGGCTACCAGGGCACCGGGCGGACCGTCCGGCAGATCGCCCCCGAACTCGCCCGGGACGTCCGGGCCGGACGGATGCCCGCCGGGCTGCCCACCGACGACGCCTTCACCGCCGGCTCGGCCGGCATCGCCCAGGCCTACGAGCAGTCCTGGCTGGCCTGCGACCTGATCGCCCGCCGGTACGGGCCGCAGCGGCTGGTGGCGCTCTACCGGGCCGTCGGGCAGAACGGCAGCGGCGGCCTGGAGCGCGCCTTCCGGTCCGAACTCGGCCTCGGCGTCGCCGAGTTCACCAAGAGCTGGGAGGCCGAGGTGGCCACCCTGCGGTCCTGAGCCCTCAGGCCAGCGCCCGCTCCAGGCCCGCCGCGTCCAGGAACGCGGTGTGGGTGCCCGCCGTGGTGCAGGCGAACGCGCCGGCCGCCGCGCCCGCGCGCATGCAGTCCTCGACCGGGCGGCCCGCCAGCCGGTGGTGCAGGAAGCCGGAGACGAACGCGTCGCCCGCGCCGTTGCTGTCGACGATCGGCGCGCCCGGGTCCACCGCCGGGAAGTGCCGGGGCGCGTCGTCCTCGCGGGTGAGCAGGAACGCGCCGTGGGCGCCCGCGGTGGCCACCACCAGCTCGGCCCGGCCGTGGGCCAGGATCGACCGCATCGCCGCCTCCGGGCGGTTGTCGAGGCCGGCCGCGGACAGGAACACCACGTCCGAGCGGAGCGCGTAGAAGCGGTGGTGCTCGTTCTCGCCGTCCCAGGCGTGCAGGTCGGTGGAGCTGGGGCGGCCCAGCCGCTCGATGTCCGGGTACATGTCCCGGTTGACGCCGGTGATCGACAGGTGGACGTGCTTCGAGCGCTCCAGCAGCGGCAGCCAGAACTCGCGCGGCAGTCGGGCGTCCGCCGGGTGGCGGCCGTCGTAGAAGGAGAACCGCAGGCCGTCGGCGTCCACCAGGTTGACGCTGCGCGGGGTGCCGGCGGGGGCGGGCAGGTGGCTGAAGTCCAGGCCGCGGCGGGCGTACTCGGACAGCACCAGGGCGCCCTGCGGGTCCTCGCCGAGGAAGTCGGCGAGCTTGGTGCGCAGGCCCAGCGTGTGGCAGGCCAGCGCGACGCCGTTGCCGGTGTGCGCCGGGTAGTCGCGCACCGGGGGGACGTGCACCGAGTCGCGGCCGGGCGGGATCTCCAGGCGGTCCACCCGGACGATGGTGTCCACGCCGACGCCGCCGACGATCAGGATGTCGTAGTCGATCATTCGGCGATGGTGGCAGCGGAGAGCCAGGCCCTGCAAGCGCTTTCAGAAACTTGCAGGGCGGTGTGGCGGTCCGTCAGGTGCGGTCCGCCGGAGTGAGGTCGTCCAGCAGGTCCTGCTCGTAGGCGATGCCCGGCCGCACCGGGTACTGCGACACCACCTGCCCGGCCGGCAGCACCACCGTGGTCAGCGCCTCGCGCCGCCGGGTGGAGCGCCACAGCCGGTACGCCGACAGCACGGTGGTCACCAGCAGCACCAGGTTGCGGGCCGTCAGCACCAGCACGCCCGCCAGCTCGCTGCGGTTCACCGAGCCGAACATCACCGGGAACTCCAGCGTGGTCAGCACCGTGGCCACCAGCACCAGCACCGCCACCGGGCGCTGGCTGCTGCCCCGCACGGTCAGGCACACCGCCGCCAGGCCGACCACCCAGATCATGTACTGCGGGCTGATCACCCGGCTGGTCGCGGTGAAGATCAGCAGCGCGCACAGCGCCGCGTCGAACGTGGTCGCCGACGTCCACCGGGCCGCCCGCAGGCGCCAGATCAGCAGCCAGCCGAAACCGGCCACCGTCATGCCGACCATCACCTTGGAGATCACCGGCACCCACGGGCCGAGGAACTCCACCGAGCCGTAGTTCATCGTCACGGTGCCGTGCCACGAACCCGCCAGCTTCGCGAAGTGCAGCGGCAGCGCGCCCAGCGACTCGATCTCGATGCCCCGCTCCGACTGGAACTTCAGGAACTCGAACGCCCCGTTCATGCCCGCCGTCAGCAGGAAGCCCAGCGCCGCCGCGAACGTCGCCGCCGAGGTCCACGACCGCCGGGTGCGCCGGCCGCGCGGCGTGCCGAACAGCGCCAGCAGCGGCCAGATCTTCAACAGCCCGCCCAGGCCCAGCAGCACGCCGCCCAGCGCCGGGCGGCGCAGCACCACCAGCAGGCCCGCCACCGCCAGCGCCGTCACGATGATGTCGTACCGGCAGTACACCGTCGGCCCGAGCAGCGGCACGCCCACCACCCAGTACCAGGCGCCCAGGTAGCTCCGGCCCTTGCGCACCCCCGCGCGCATCAGCAGGGCCATCGCCGCCGCGTCCACCACGGCGCAGATCACGAAGAACGACACCAGGTACGACCACGGCAGCAGCCCCGGCAGCAGGATCACCAGCGCCGCGCCCGGCGGGTACTGCCAGGTCACGTCGTCCAGCGGGAACGTGCCGGTGCACAGCACCTCGTACCAGCTGTGGTAGATCACCGAGACGTCCGCCGTCACGTCCGTGTTGGCGATCCGCAACACCCCCGAGACGACCAGCACGAGCAGCGTCCGGGAGACCGTCCAGGCGGCCCCCAGGGCCCACAGCGGACGGCGACTCGGCGCGGAACCGGACGGGGCAGGCAGCGCCGGGGCCTCCGAACTGCCGGGCCGTTCGGCCTGGGGTGACTCCACTACGCTCCTTCGGGTCGTCGCGTACGCACCGGTACCGGGCGCCCGCCGGGGGTACCGGTCAGGCCACCAAGCACACCGCATCGGTTGCGGCCGTGTCCTCTAACTTCTCCGAACCGTGTCCGAACCTTCCGATCCTGCGACGGTCCCGCCGCCGTGGACGGTGCGGGCCGCGTTCCCGGCGGACGGGCACGGTGACCTATCGTACGGACCACTCACGGGTACTCCGAGCACCCCCTGACCGAGCGAGCCGCGGCACATGACCAGAACCCTCATCGTCACCAACGACTTTCCGCCCAGGCCAGGCGGCATCCAGGCGTTCGTCCACAACATGGCCGTCCGGCAACCCGCCGGATCGATCGTGGTGTACGCCTCCACCTGGCGCGACGGGCGGGAAGTCGCCGAGTTCGACGCCGAACAGCCCTTTCCGGTGATCCGCGACCGCACCAGGATGATGATCCCCACCACCCGGGTCACCCGGCGGGCCGCGGAGATCCTGCGCGCCGAGAACTGCACCTCCGTCTGGTTCGGTGCCGCCGCCCCGCTCGGCCTGATGGCCCCCCACCTGCGCCGGGCCGGCGCCCAGCGACTCCTCGGCATGACCCACGGCCACGAGGCCGCGTGGGCCCAACTGCCGGTCTCCGCGCAGCTGCTGCGCCGGATCGGCGGCAACACCGACGTGCTGACCTACCTCGGCGAGTACACGCGCTCGCGGATCGCCCGCGCGGTCGGCCCCCGGGTCGCCTCCCGGATGGCCCAACTGCCGCCGGGCGTCGACGAGTCCACCTTCCGACCCGACTCCGGCGGGGACGCGGTCCGGGCCCGGCTCGGGCTGACGGAGCGCCCGGTCGTGGTCTGCGTGTCGCGGCTGGTCCCCCGGAAGGGGCAGGACACGCTGATCCGCACCTGGCCGCGAGTGCTGGCGGCGCAGCCCGACGCGGTCCTGCTGATCGTCGGCGGCGGGCCGTACCGCGGCGACCTCGAAAAGCTCGTGGACCAGGTCGGGGTGCGGTCCTCGGTGGTCTTCACCGGCGCCGTGCCCTGGGAGGAACTCCCCGCCCACTACGGGGCCGGGGACGTCTTCGCCATGCCGTGCCGCACCCGGCGGGGCGGACTCGACGTCGAGGGCCTCGGCATCGTCTACCTGGAGGCCTCCGCGACCGGCCTGCCCGTCGTCGCCGGAGACTCCGGCGGTGCGCCGGACGCGGTCCGCGAGGGCGAGACGGGGTTCGTGGTGCCGGGCAAGCACGGCGAGACGGTCCTGGCGGACCGACTGGTGCGGCTGCTGGGGGACGCGAGTCTGCGACGCGAGATGGGGGAGGCGGGGCGCAAGTGGGTTCATGACGCGTGGCGCTGGGACATGCTTGCGGAGCGGCTCACGGGGTTGCTGGAGGTGCGCTGAAGCGAAAACAGGGGCGCGGGGAACTGCGCGAAGCGGAAGGCACTCCGTCCGCAAGATCGCGCCGCAGGACAATGACCTGCACTTGATCGCGACCTAACGGACGGGCCTTGCGCTGGTCGCGCAGTTCCCCCGCGCCCCTGTTTTCGCGCCCACCACCCGCTAGCGGGTGTAGAGCGCTTCGATCTCGGCCGCGAAGTCCTTCAGGACGACGTTGCGCTTGAGCTTGAGGGACGGGGTGATGTGGCCGCTGGCCTCGGTGAAGGCGGTGGTGAGGAGGCGGAACTTCTTGACGGCCTCGGCGTGGGAGACGGCCTGGTTGCCGTCGTCGACGGCGGCCTGGATCGCGGCGAGGAGGTCGGGGTCCTCGCGGAGGTCGGCGACGGTCGCGTCGGCGGGCTTGTTGTTGAGGGCCTTCCAGCGGGGGAAGAACTCGTCGTCGACGGTGACGAGGCAGGCGATGAAGGGCTTGCGGTCGCCGACCACCATGACCTCGCCGATGATCGCGTGGGCGCGGATGCGGTCCTCGATCACGGCGGGGGCGACGTTCTTGCCGCCGGCGGTGACGATGATCTCCTTCTTGCGGCCGGTGATGGTGAGGTAGCCGTCGTCGTCGAGGCTGCCGAGGTCGCCGGTGGCGAACCAGCCGTCCTGGAGGGCGTCGGCGGTGGCGGTGGGGTTGTTCCAGTAGCCGGTGAAGATCTGCGGGCCCTTGAGCAGGACCTCGCCGTCCTCGGCGATCCGGACCGCGGAGCCGGGCAGCGGCTGGCCGACGGTGCCGATCTTGGCCCGGTCGTTGGGATTGAAGGTGGTGGCGGCGCAGGACTCGGTGAGGCCGTAGCCCTCCAGGACGGAGAAGCCGATGCCCCGGTAGAAGTGGCCGAGCCGCTCGCCGAGCGGGGCGCCGCCGGAGATGGCGGTCTTGCAGCGGCCGCCGAGCGCGTTGCGGAGCTTGACGTAGACCAGCTTGTCGAAGATCGCGTGCTTGATCCGCAGGAGCAGCGAGGGGCCGCCGGCGTCCAGCGCGCGGCTGTAGGCGACGGCGGTGTCGGCGGCGCGGTCGAAGATCTTGCCCTTGCCGTCGGCCTGGGCCTTGGCGCGGGCGGTGTTGTAGACCTTCTCGAAGACCCGGGGGACGCCGAGGATCAGCGTCGGCCGGAAGGAGCCGAGCTCCTCGGTGACGTTCCGGATGTCGGAGACGTGGCCGAGCTTGACCGGGGCGATGGCGGCGGCGATCTCGGCGATCCGGCCGAGCACGTGGGCCAGCGGCAGGAAGAGCAGCACCGAGGACTCGCCGGTGACGAACAGCTCGGGCATCCGGGCGGTGACGTTGCCCAGTTCGGCGAGGAAGTTGCCGTGGGTGAGCTGACAGCCCTTGGGGCGCCCGGTGGTGCCGGAGGTGTAGACGATGGTGGCGATCGTGTCGGGGTTCGCGATCACCCGGCGTTCGGCGATCACCTGGTCGGCGACGTCCCGGCCGGCCAGCGTCAGTGCGGCGATGCCGTCACGTTCGATCTGCCAGGTGTGTTCGAGCGCGGGCAGCGCCTCGCGGACCTCGGCGACCACGGCGGCGTGCTTGTCGGTCTCGGTGACCACGACGCGGGCGCCGGAGTCGCCGAGGATCCACTGCACCTGCTCGGCGGAGGAGGTCTCGTAGACGGGGACGGTGATCGCGCCGGCGGTCCAGATCGCGAAGTCGAGCAGCGTCCACTCGTAGCGGGTGCGGGACATCACGGCGACCCGGTCGCCGGGGCCGACGCCGGCGGCGATCAGGCCCTTGGCGACGGCGTGCACCTCGGCGAGGAACTGGACGGCGGTGAGGTCCTGCCACTGCTCGTCCGCCTTGCGGCTGAGCACAGCGACGCCCGGGTGCCGCTCCGCGTTCTGGTGGACCAGGTCGGCGAGGTTGCCGTCGCTCGGTACCTGGTAGCGGGCCGGAAGGCTGAACTCCTCGAGCAAGACTGCTCCTCGTCTGCGACGCTGCGGGACGACTGGACGTTACTGCTGGGTAGGTGAGTTCGACCAGAGGGGTCGGCCTCGGTGTTCCGATCGTCACATCGCAGGTCGGACGTGGGATGGATCGATGCGAACCCTACGTCAGGCGTGAGGTGACCCGCCGGTAAGGTGCCTCGGCGGAAAGGACGGGGTCCCGCCCGCGATAGCCTCTGCTGGGCGCACAGCAGCACAGGGAGATCGCGGAGGCCGCAATGGCGGAGCACACCAGGTCGAGCATTGTCATCGACGCCACCCCGGCCGAGGTCATGGCGGTGATCGCCGATTTCGGGGCCTACCCGGAGTGGACCGACGAGCTGAAGGAGATCGAGGTCCTGCAGACCGGTCCGGACGGCCGCGCCGCCGAGGTGCGGCTGCTGCTGGACGCCGGCGCGATCCGCGACGAGCACGCGCTCGCCTACACCTGGGACGGCGACCGCGAGGTCAGCTGGACCCTGGTCAAGAGCCAGATGCTGCGCTCGCTGGACGGCTCCTACCGGCTCACCCCGGTCGGTCAGGGCCGCACCGAGGTCACCTACCAGCTGGCCGTGGACGTCAAGATCCCGATGCTCGGCATGATCAAGCGCAAGGCGGAGAAGGTCATCATCGACCGGGCGCTGGCCGGCCTGAAGAAGCGCGTCGAGGGCTGACCGGGCCCGTGGCCACCCGCACCGTACTGATCAGCGGCCCGGAGTCCGCCAGGATCGCCGCCGCCACCGCCCTGCACCACGCCCGGCAGGGCAGCACGACCCTGCTGCTGGCCGCCGACGACCCGCACCGGGCCGTCGACGACCTGCTCGGCGTCCGGCTCGGCCCCGAGGCCGTCGAACTGGAGCCGTGCCTGGCCGCCGCCCGGATGGACGAGCAGGCCGCCTTCCGCGCCGCCCTGGACGGCTACCGCGACCGGCTCGCTCCCGCGCTCGACCTGATCGGCGCCCAGCCGCTCGACCCCGACGAGCTCGCCCCGCTGCCCGGCACCCGCGCCCTCGCCCTGCTGCGCGCGCTGCCGCGGGCCGAGGCCGAGGTGCTGGTGGTCGCCGCCCCGCCGCCCGCCGAACTGATCGCCACCCTGGCGCTGCCCGCCCAACTGGAGCGCTACCTGGCCCGGCTGCTGCCCGAGCAGCGGCAGGCCGCCCGCGCGCTGCGCCCGCTGCTGGCCGGGCTGGCGGGCGTCCCGATGCCCACCGACAAGCTGTTCGAGGCCCGGGCTGCCGCGTCCGCCGCGCTCGCCGAGGCCGCCGCCGTGATCGCCGCGCCCGGCACCACCGTCCGCCTGGTGCTGGACGCCGCCCGCCCCGCGCCGCGCGCCCTGGCCCGGATCCGGGCCGGCCTCGCGCTGCACGGCCTGCCGCTGGACGCGGTGGTCGCGCACGGCGCGCACCCTGCCGGCGCCGTGGACTCCCCGGACCCCTGGCTGGCCCGCACCGCCGCCCGGCAGTGCGAGCAACTCGCGGAGATCGCCGAGCAGTTGAACGTCCCGCTGCTGACGGTGCGACAGCCCGACTCGCTACAGGCGCTCGCCGAGGAGCTGTACCCGGCCGGCGCGCCCAGGATCCCTGCGCCCGCCGAGCCGTGGACCGAGGACCGGCTGGCCGCCGAGAACCAGCTGATCTGGCACCTGCCGCTGCCCGGCGCCGACCGCACGGACCTCGAACTGCTGCGCCGCGGCGACGAACTGGTGCTCGGCGCCGGAAGCTACCGGCGGGTCGTGGCACTCCCGTCGGCGCTGCGCCGTTGCACGGTCAGTGGGGCCGGCCTGGTCGACGGAACGCTGTCGGTGCGGTTCACCCCCGACCCCGCGCTGTGGCCGCGCGGGTAGCGGGACCTGACGGACGGGAGCGTGTGATGGGTACGGAACAGCCGGGCGGGACGGGCGAGTTCGCGCCGCTGGTGGAAGAGGTGCGGAAGTTCGCGACCGCACTCGGCGGCAAGGCCGTGGAGATCGGCGGCAAGCTGCGCGAGTCCAACCCCGAGGTGTACGGCCACCTGGCCGCCGCCGGCGGCGAGTTGCTGGCCGCGTACCGGGCCGTGGTGGCCGGGCACGAGCGGCGCTGGTCGGCGCCCCAACACGCCGAGACCGAGCGGGTGGACCTGGACGGGGCCGAAGAGGCCTCCGACAAGTAATTAAGCCGACGCTTCGTCATCGTCACGTTATGGTTTCGAGTCATCACCGAACGGGACAGTTGGTATGACTTCTGAAGGCAGATTCGTCGATGATCGAACGTTGCCTTCGGATAATGTAGGCCGAACTGTGTACGTGGGCACCCCTCAGCCGGTACCGTTCGCCTGAGCGGGAACGAGTGAATAGCTGAGGGACACATGGCTCTGACCATCGGCGTGGACGTCGGCGGTACCAAGATCGCAGCGGGTGTGGTCGACGAGTCCGGCGAGATTCTGGCCAGGACCCGGGTGCCCACCCCGGCCGACCCCCAGTGGGCGGTCGACGCCATCGCCCAGGGCGTGCGGGAGTTGAAGGAGCAGTACCCCGATGTCGCCGCCGTCGGCGTCGGCGCCCCCGGCTTCGTCAGCCGGGACCGCTCCACCGTCCTGATGGCGCCCAACATCGCCTGGGAGAACGAGCCCCTCAAGCAGCGCGTCGAGGAACTCACCGGCTTGCCCACCGTGGTCGAGAACGACGCCAACTGCGCCGCCTGGGCCGAGTTCCGGTTCGGCGCCGCGGCCGAGTACGAAGACATGGTGCTGATCACCGTCGGCACCGGCATCGGCGGCGGCATCGTCCTCGACGGCCGCCTGCACCGCGGAAGCTTCGGCGTGGCCGGCGAGATCGGCCACCTCAACATGGTCCCCGACGGTCTGCTCTGCGGCTGCGGCGGCCACGGCTGCTGGGAGCAGTACGGCTCCGGACGGGCCCTGCGGCGCTACGGCCGGGAGAAGGCCGCGGCCGACCCGATCGCCGGCAAGCGGATGCTCGAACTCAACGAGGGTCTCGCGGACACCATCCGCGGCATCCACATCACCCAGGCCGCGGAGGAGGGCGACCCGCTGGCCCTCGCCTGCTACGCGGAGGTCGCCGACTGGCTCGGCCGCGGCATGGCCGACCTCGCCGCGCTCTTCGACCCGGCGGTCTTCGTCCTCGGCGGCGGCGTCTCCGACTCCGGCCGGCTCCTCCTCGACCCGGTCGCGGCCGCGTTCGAACGGTACCTGACGGGTGGTCCGGCCCGGCCCCGCGCGAACGTCGTCCTGGCGTCGATGGGGTCGGCGGCGGGGATCGCCGGCGCGGCGGACCTGGCACGCAGCTAGGGGTTGACGGGCGCGCGAACAGGGGCGCCGGGGGTTGTCCCCGGCGCCCCTGTTCGCGCGCCCCAGCTGTTACTGTCGGTCAGGTGACGGACACTGATGTTGCGTTGGCGTCCTCCGGGGTGGAGCCGGACGGGGCGCGGCGGGTGCGGGTGATGAGTTACAACGTGCGGTCGTTGCGTGACGACCGCACGGCGGTGGCTCGGGTGATCCGGGCGTGTGATCCGGACGTGGTGTGTGTGCAGGAGTCGCCGCGGTACTGGAAGAGCGAGAAGGCCGCGGCGTGGCTGGCGCACCGGACCGGGATGGTGATCCTGGCCGGCGGCGGCCGAGTGGCGGCGGGGCCGTTGCTGCTCGGCAAGCTGCGGGTGGACGTGCTGGAGTTGCGGGACGTGCTGCTGCCGAAGACCCGGGGGCTGCACGCGCGCGGGTTCGCGAGTGCGTTGGTGCGGATCGGCGGGTCGCGGCCGTTCTCGGTGACGAGTTGCCACCTGAGCCTTCAACCGGAGGAGCGGCTGCGGCAGTTCGAGCTGTTGCAGCGTCAATTGCGGCCGGGGGAGCCGGGCGTGGTCGCGGGGGATTTCAACGAGCCGCCGGAGGGCCCGGGTTGGCGGGCGTTCGCGGAGGGGCTGACGGACGCGCACGCGAAGGCGCCGTGGGGCGGGACGTTCACTTCGGTGCCGGCGCAGCCGTATCAGCGGATCGACGGGGTGTTCGCCACGCCGGACATCGATGTGCTGGGCTGCGGGGTGCCGTATCCGCTGCCGGGTGTCTCGGAGGCGGATCTGCGAGCGGCGACGGACCATCTGCCGGTGCTGGCGGCACTGCGGGTGCCGGGGCCGTGAGGAGCGGGTCGCGCCGGGGCTGAGCGGTCGTCGGCTCCGGCGCGCGCGGCGGGGGTGTTCAGACGACGGCTCCGCCGTTCGGGTCCTCGGGTTCGTCGTCGTCGCGGTCCTTCATGCGGGAGACCAGGGTGCCGAAGCCGCCGAGGAAGGCGATGACGCCGACCCAGGCGGGCCAGCCGGAGACCTCGCGCCAGACCACGGCGTCGAACAGGAGCAGTGCGGGGCCGCCGAGGACGGCCAGCCAGGCGAACTTGGCGGTGGTGTCGGCGGAGGGCAGCGGCGGGGGCTCCGGCGGGACGAAGTGGCCCTCGTCCTCGTCCTCGGCGACGGTGTAGTCGCGCGGGCCGTCGGTGGGGCGGGGGACCGGGCGGGGGGTGAAGTCGCCGAGGCCGGTGGGGCCGGTGGGCGCGCTGGGACGGCGGGGGCGCTCGCGGACGTTCTCCGCGTCGGGCCAGGCCTGGTCGGTGGCGTCCACCGGCTCGTCGAACTGGGCGACCAGCGCGGCGAAGATCGCGTCCTGCTCGGCCTGGCTGCCGGCGGCGGGGCGCCGCGGGGCGGGCTCGGACGCGGCTTCTTCGGCGGGCTCGGCCGCCTTGGGGTCGTCGCGGGGCAGGTCCTCGTCGTCGTTCGCCTTGCTGGTCTCGTTCACTATCGGCCTTTCAGCCCGAGTGGTTCCCGGCATCGACCGCCGCTGCCGGGGCCAGCCGCCGGACGAAGTCGAGGCTCGCCCCGAAGATCAGACCGGCGTCGTGGTCCAGCGTGGCCACGTGGAAGCTGCGGTCGAGCAGCAGCTCCGTCACATCGGTCGAGGATATCCGGGCGAGCACCAGTGCCGAGTTGCTCGGCGAGACCACGTGGTCCTGCGGACTGTGCAACAGCAGAACGGGCTGGGTCACTGCGGGCATTCCCGCCTGGACGCTCTTCCACAGCCGGGCCAGTGACCAGGCGGCGTGCAGCGGGAGCCGGTCGTAGCCGACCTCGGTCGTGTCGGGCTTGGCGATGTCCGAGGCGATGCCGGGCAGCGAGGGCAGCACGTGGCGCAGGACCGGAAGAAGCACCGTTGCGGGGTTGTCGGAGCGCACCGACGGGTTGACGAGCACCAGTCCGGAGATCCGGTCGCCGTGCTTCTCGGCGAGCTTGAGGGCGAGCGCCCCGCCCATCGACAGCGCGCAGACGAAGACCTGCTCGCACCGGGCGGCGAGCTCGGTGAGGGCGGCCTCCGCGGTGGCGTACCAGTCCTCCCAGCGGGTCGCCTGGAGGTCCTGCCAGCGGGTGCCGTGGCCGGGCAGCACCGGGACGCTGACGGTGAGTCCGGCGTCGGCCAGGTGTTCGGCCCACGGGCGCATGGACTGCGGGGAACCGGTGAAACCGTGGATGAGCAGCACACCGACCGGACCGCCGTCGTGGCGGTACGGCTCGGCTCCCGGCAGCATCGGCATCGGCAGGACTCCTGGGTGTGGGGGCAGGCGAGGGGAACTCGATCGTCCCACGGGCGGGTTGCCCCGTACAGAGGCCCGCTGCGGCCCCGACGGGTCGCCGGTGCACGGGTGCGCGGGCGCAAGCATTAGGATCGTCCGGTCCGCACAACAGGAGGCCCCGGTTGTTCTACCGACTGATGAAGATGATCGTCGCGCCGCTGCTGCGGATCTTCTTCCGGCCGTGGATGGAGGGCGAGGAGAACATTCCGGACGAAGGCCCGGCCATCCTCGCCAGCAACCACCTGTCCTTCTCGGACTCGTTCTTCCTACCCGCACTGCTGAAGCGGCGGGTGACGTTCATCGCGAAGGCCGAGTACTTCACCACACCCGGCATCAAGGGCCGGCTGACCGCCGCGTTCTTCAAGGGCGTCGGCCAGCTGCCGGTGGACCGCTCGGGCGCCCGCGGCGCCGGCGAGGCGGCGATCCGCAGCGGCATCGCGGTGATCGAGCGCGGCGAGGTGTTCGGCGTGTACCCGGAGGGCACCCGGTCGCCCGACGGCAAGCTGTACCGCGGCAAGGTCGGCGGCCTGGCCCGGGTCGCGCTGGCCACCGGCGCGCCGGTGATCCCGGTCGCGATGATCGACACCGAGAAGGTGCAGCCGCCCGGCCAGGTGATCCCCAACTTCGGCGTCCGCCCCGGCATCCGGATCGGCCGTCCGCTGGACTTCTCCCGCTACCAGGGCATGGAGAACGACCGGTTCATCCTGCGCTCGGTCACCGACGAGGTGATGTACGAGATCATGCGGCTGTCCGGCCAGGAGTACGTGGACATCTACGCGACCGCCGCCAAGCGGCAGCTCGCGGAGGAGAAGAAGGCCGCCGACGCCGACCGCAAGGCTCAGCAGAAGGCCGAGAAGGCCGCCGAGCAGGAGAAGGCCGCGGAGCAGGAGAAGTCCACCGAGCAGGAGAAGGACGCCGGGGCCTGACCGGCCGTCAGGGGGCTTGGCGTGGAGGAGCACAGACCTGTCGTGACGCGGTCGGCCCGGACCGGGCCGACCGCGGCCGTGATGGCCGGCGGGATGTCGGTGGAGCTGCCGCTGTGGCGCGCCATGGGGTACTTCCGGGTGCTGGCGCTCGGCTACGCGGTGCTGCGGTTCTTCAGCGCGTACCGGGAGTTCCTGCACCCGGTGTCCGGCTGGATCTACCTGGGCGCGCTGACCCTGTGGACGCTGGCCAGCACCCGGGCGTTCGCCGGCCCGAAGCGGTGCACCTGGGCGGTGCTCGGCACCGACCTGACGTTCGCGGTGTTCGGCATCGTGCAGAGCGGCTTCATCGACACCCCCGCCCGGATCCACGCCGGCGCGCCGACGCTGCCCACCATCTGGGCGGCCGGCACCGTGCTGGGCTTCGCCGGCAAGGGCGGCTGGCGGCCCGCCGCGTTCGCCGGGGCGGTGATCGGCGCCGCCAACATCCTCGGCCACGGCGGGATCAGCCCCGACAACCTGCACAACATCGTGCTGCTGCTGGTCGCGGGCTGCGCGATCGGCTACGTCATCGAACTGGCCCGGGCCAGCGAGGCGGTGCTCACCCGGGCGCTCCAGGTGGAGGCCGCCACCCGGGAACGCGAACGGCTGTCCCGGGACATCCACGACGGCGTGCTGCAGGTGCTCGCCCTGGTGCACCGTCAGCAGGGCGACGCCGCCGAGCTGGGCCGACTGGCGGGGGAGCAGGAACGGGCGCTGCGCGCGCTGATGACGGGCGCCCAGCTGCCGGAGCCGGGCGAAGGCGAGGCGGACCTGCGGCCGCTGGTCTCCCGGCACGCGAATGAGCGGATCACCGTCGCCGCGCCCGCCACGCCGGTGCTGCTGCCCGCGCCGGTGGCCGCCGAGCTGGCCGCCGCGGTCGCTGCGGCGCTGGACAACGTCCGGGTGCACGCCGGGGAGGGCGCCCGGGCCTGGATCCTGCTGGAGGACGAGCCGCAGGCCGTCACCGTCTCGGTCCGCGACGACGGCCCCGGCTTCCCTGCCGGGCGGCTGGCACAGGCGCAGCGCGACGGCCGGCTGGGCGTGTCGCAGTCGATTCGCGGCCGGATGCTGGACCTCGGCGGCAGCGCCGAGCTGTACTCGGTGCCCGGCGAGGGCGTCGAAGTGGAACTGCGGTGGCCGCGGAGGGGTGGCGATGACTGATCAGCCGGTGCGGGTGATGGTGGTGGACGACCACCCGATGTGGCGCGACGGGGTGGCCCGGGACCTGGCGGAGGCCGGGTTCGCGGTGGTCGCCACCGCCGGGGACGGCGAGGAGGCGGTGCGCCGGGCCCGGGCGAGCGCCCCGCAGGTGGTGGTGCTGGACCTCAACCTGCCCGCGCTGCCCGGCGTCGAGGTGTGTCGCCAGGTGGTGGCCGCCGATCCGGCGGTGCGGGTGCTGGTGCTGTCCGCGAGCGGCGAGCACGCCGACGTGCTGGAGGCGGTGAAGTCCGGCGCCACCGGCTACCTGGTGAAGTCGGCGGGCCGCGAGGAGCTGATCGACGCGGTGCGCCGCACCGCCCTCGGCGACCCGGTCTTCACCCCCGGCCTGGCCGGGCTGGTGCTCGGCGAGTTCCGCCGCCTGGCCACCGAGCCCGGCACCCCCGCGGAGTCGGCCGCGCCGCAGCTGACCCCCCGGGAGACGGAGGTGCTGCGGCTGGTCGCCAAGGGCCTGTCGTACCGTCAGATCGCCGACCGGCTGGTGCTCTCCCACCGCACCGTGCAGAACCACGTGCAGAACACCCTCGGCAAGCTCCAGCTTCACAACCGGGTCGAGCTGGTGCGGTACGCGATCGAGCAGGGGCTGGACGAGGAGCTGGGCTAGGCGGAGCAGCGGTCGTCCACCGAGGTGGTGACGGGCTGGAAGATGTCGTTGATCTCCTTGTTGGTGAAGTCGTCGAGCCCGAGGTCCTCCTTCAACGTGGTGGTCCAGTCGGTGTCCTTGAGGTAGTCGGCGATCGCCTGGCGGAGCAGTTCGCAGGCCTTCTGATGCCCCTTGGGGAGCATCATCATCAGGTACTGCGGCCTGCCGATCCGGGCGTTCCGGGGGACCCGGTACGCGTGGGCGGTGCCGGTTCCGGAGTTGATCGCGATGCCCTGGAGCACCACGTAGTCGGCGAGCACGGCCTCGGCGGTGCCGTCGTTGAGCCGATCCATGCACCCGGTGAGGTCGGTGGCGGTGACGGGGGGCCGGCCGCCGTTGTTCACCAGGGTGCTGTAGGCGGTGGTCTTCTCCTGCGCGCAGACGGCGAGCGGCCGGAGGTCCTCCGCCTTGTTGATCTCCCGGGTGTCGGAGGCCTTCAACAGGACGCCGAGCGGGGTCTGCAGGTAGGGGCCGGCCAGGTCGAAGTCCTTCTTGAGGTCGTCCCGTTCGGAGATGTCGGCGATCACCAGGTCGACCTTGTTGTGGTTGGTCTTGCCGTCGAGGAGGGCTTCCTGCCAGTCGGCCGTGGTCACCGGCAGCGAGGTGAAGTCGCGGTGCAGCAGCCCCTGCACCACCTTCTGCGCCACGTGCGGCTCGAAGCCGACGTAGGTGCCCTTGCCGGTGAGGACGGACATGCCCGGGCGGCCGTCCTTGAAGCCGATCTTGATCGGGTCGCTGTCGAACGGGTCCGGCTTGCTGTCGTCGGAGCAGCCGAACGCGGCGGTGGCCAGGAGGAGCAGACAGGCCGTCAGGCGGGCGGGGCGCGGTGTGTGCACGGGAGCCTCCTATCGCTCGAACTCGACGCGCTGGGTGTCGATGCGTCGCTTGCAGTTGTCAGAGGCATTGAGCCGCAGGGTGATGCGCAGCCCGGTGTGGCCGGGCGGGACGGCGACGGACAGCGGCTGGTCCGGGGTCTGCCAGTCGGTGGCTCCGCCCGGCTCGGCGGCGAGGGTGATGTGTATGTTGGGGCAGCTTCCGAGGTCGGGTTGCTCGTCCGTCAGCTGGATGTGCGCCACCAGTCGGTGCGCCTCCGGGGGGACGTTCACGGTGGCGTAGGACCCGTCGCCCGGCTCCAACGTGCTTGGAAACCACGCCACCTCCCGGCCGGGCAGCGGCGGCGGCCCGTCCGGCGGCAGCATCACCGCCGTCACCACGCCGGCGGTGGCCAGCAGCGCGACCGCGACCGCGAGCACTGTCCAACGCCGGGGCGAACGCCCGTAGGTGAGAGGGGAGCGCGAACGCTCCACTTCCCTCCGGGCCAGCTGGGCCAACTCGGGCTCGGCCTGATCGAGTTGGACCAGCAGGAGGTTGGTGCTGCCACTGGTCAGGGCCTGCGAGGCCAGGATGCAGCGATCCGACTCGGTGGTGCGCTGCGCCGGCTGCGGCGGGAAGCAGAGCACCTCGGCGATCACCACGAAGTCGGCGCGCTGACTCACGGTCAATCCCCGGGCTTCCTGCGCCCCGGCGAGCAACGCCACCCAGTCGCAGCGGAGTTGGGCGCCCCCGATGTCCTTCAGCCAGTCGTGCAGGTGGCCGATCGCGACGGCGGGCTGGGGGTGCTCCTCCGCCAGGTACTTGGCGATCCGGTGGACCGACTGCGGGAGGCCGGTGTGGTCCACCTGGACCACGTAGTCGGTGTGTTCGGCGAGGTGCTCCTCCAGGCGGTGCAGATCCTTGGCCAGTCCGTGCCAACCCGACAGGATGCGCTGCAGCATGTGCCGGGTCTCCCTGGTGCAGCGGTCCACGTCTCACCCCTCCGGGTCGATGTGCAGGAGTCTTCCGAGTCTGTCGAGCGCCTGGTCCCCGCCGGACATGGCGAACGCGCTGTTCATCAGGGCGTGCAGGGCGGCGGTCGGGTTGCGGTGGTGGAGGCAGGCGGCGGCGATGCTGCTCAGGTGGAGGAATGCATGCCCGTGGTAGGGCACCTTGATCCCTTCGTCGGGACCGAGTTGCGCGTTCATCGACTGGATCAATTGCAGCCGCGCCGCCGGGTCCTGGAGCAGCGCCACCTCGGCGAGCAGCCGGGCGCAGACCTGGGCGGTGACCTTCGGTTCCGGGGCGGGCGGGCGGTCGCCGAGCACGGGCAGCAGCGCGGAGACCGGGGTGATCCAGCCGCCCCTGGTTTCGGAGCTGTGCGCGGTGGCCTTCACCATGCCGACCAGCAGGCCGTTGCCGTCGATCACCATGCTGCCGCTCAACCCGAAGGGGATCCAGCCGAGTTGGACCCGCAGGCCGAGCCCGGAGGGGCCCGCCACGGTCAGCTGGGCGGACTCCGGGCCGACCTCGCCGGTCACCTCGTTCACCGCGAAGCCGTGCGCCAGCGCGGCCGCGCCGTTCGCGATGTCCCGGTCGGCGACCGGGACGGCCGGTGCGCCCGCCAGGCCCGGGACGTCCAGCACCGCCAGGTCCGGCGGCGGGTGGGCGGCCGCACCGGGCGGGCGCTCGGGCGGGGCCAGCAGCACCACCCGGGCCGGGTGCGCGGCGCCCGCGTGGCGGGCCGTGAGCACGGAGTGCCCGGCCACCACGTGGGCGCAGCTGATCACTCGGCCCGAGCCGAGGTGGAAGCCGCTGCCGAGGAACTCCCCGTCCGGCCCGGCCAGCCAGAGCGCGGCGGCCGGCGCGCCGTGCGCCGTCACTCGGCGGGGCGATCGTCCGGGCGCGACCAGCCGAGGCGTACCACCAGGCTGGCCTCGCCGGACGCCTCCGCCAGTACGCTGATCAACTGGCCTGATTTCACGCCCAGGGTGAGCCCGAACTCCACCTCGAAGGAGTCCGGGTCGCCGGCCTGCCGTGCGGTCTCCCGGGCCCACCGGCCCACCGCGCGGACCGTCCGCCGGACGTCGCCCAGGCTGTGCGTCACCGCCCTGGACACCGCCCCCGCGTCCCCGGCCGTCGGCCGGTCGCCCGCGCGGACGGCCGCGTGCAGGACGGTCCCGTCGTCGAGGACGATCTCCACTGTGTCGTGTTCTGCTGAATGCGCCATGTCCCCCTCCATGCCCGCTCGCGAAGCAGGATATGAATATCAGTCAACTCGGCGTCTGCACTACGCATTTCAGGGGATGTTGACGCGTGTGACGGACGGGTCAGCGGCGCACTGCCGGGACGCCGCGCAGCAGCTCCGCGACGATCTCCACGCCGTCCCTGGTCAGCACCGACTCGGGGTGGAACTGGAGCCCTGCGAAGCCCGGCCCGCGCAGTGCGTGCACGTCGCCGGTGCGCGGGTCGCGGGCCACTTCGATGCCGTCGGCGGCCAGCCGCTGCGCCGCGGGGTCGTCGCAGCGCGCGGTGAAGGTGTTGTAGAAGCCGACGGTGCGGCGGACGCCGAACAGGTCGACGGCCTCCTGCGCGCCCTGGTACGGCACGGCCTTGCGGGCCAGCGGCAGGCCGAGCTGCGCGGACAGCAGCTGGTGGCTGAGGCAGACGGCCAGCAGCGGTGCGGTGCGGGAGCCGTCCCGGGCGGCGGCGAGGGCGTCGGCGACGATCGGGCGCAGCAGCGCCATCTTCGGGTCGGCCGGGTCGGCGGGGTCGCCGGGGCCGGGGCCGAGCACCAGCGGGCCGCGGTGGGCGGCGGCCCGCTCGCGCAGCCCGGGCGTGTCGTGGCGCAGCACGGTGACGGTGTGCCCGAGCGAGCGCAGCAGGTGGGCGAGCATCGCGGTGAAGGTGTCCTCGCCGTCCACCACCAGGGCGTGCGCGTCCGGCCGGGGCTCGGCCGGCTGCTGCATCCGCAGCCAGAACGGGGCGAGTCCGGCGCGGCGGGAGCCCAGTGCGGCCTGCACCCGGTGGTCCTCGGCGAGCCGCGGCCGGGCGGCGGCGGCCCTGGCGGGCCGGGCCGGGCGGGCGCCGATCGCGGAGAGCACGCCGGCGGCCTTGGCGTGCGTCTCGGCGACCTCCGAGTACGGGTCGGAGTGCCGGACCAGGGTGGCGCCGACCCGGACCACCAACGAGCCGTCGGCGGGGTCGATGTCGGCGGCCCGGATGCAGATCGGCGAGTCCAGCTGCTGGCCGCCGCTGGCGGAGCGGCCGATCAGCGCCAGCGCGCCCGAGTAGTAGCCGCGTCCGCCGCGCTCGTACCGGTCGATGACCCGGGTGGCGTTCTGCACGGGGCTGCCGGTGACGGTGGCGGCGAACATGGTCTCCCGCAGCACCTCCCGGACGTCCAGCGAGGTGCGGCCGCGCAGCTCGTACTCGGTGTGCGCGAGGTGCGACATCTCCTTCAGTCGCGGCCCGAGCACCTGCCCGCCGAGGTCGCCGACCGCGCACATCATCTTCAGTTCCTCGTCGACCACCATGGTGAGCTCCTCCAACTCCTTGGGGTCGCGCAGGAATTCGAGGAGGGACTCGGCGGTGGGGCCGGTCGGCGGATAGCGGTAGGTGCCGGAGATCGGGTTCATCACCACGGTGCCGCCGGACTGTCGGACGTGGACCTCGGGGGACGCGCCGACCAGCACCCGGTCGCCGGTGTGCACCAGGAACGTCCAGTACGCGCCGCGCTCCTGCTCCAGCAGCCGCCGGAACAGGGTCAGCGCGGTGGCGGTGGAGAAGCCGTCCAGTTCGGCCCGGAAGTCGCGCCGGATGACGAAGTTGGCGCCCTCGCCGCGCCCGATCTCGTCCTCGATCACCCGTCGGACGATCCCGGCGTACTCCTCGTCCGCGATGTCGAACCCGCCGCCGAGGAGCTCGACCGGCGCGTTCGGCAGCGCGGCCAGCAGCTCGGCCAGCGGCAGCGCGTGCTGCTCCTCGACGGCCAGGGCGCGCAGCGGGGTGCCGTCCTGGCGGGCGGCGAAGCCGCGTTCGCGCAGCTGGGCATAGGGGACCAGGGCGAGCAGGTCGTGCCGGGGGCCGTCGGCGGGCACGCCGTGGCGCACCGGCAGTTCGGCCAGCGTGTCGTGCTCGGAGACGGTGCCGAGCAGCAGCTCGACGGTGTCCGGCGCGAGCCGCGGCGCGCGGCGGTGCAGCAGGGCGAAGGCGGGGGCGCCGGGCGCGGTGAGCCGGGCGAGCAGGTCGGCTGCGGTGGTGGTCACGACTGCGGGGGTCCTTCCGGGAGTGGGCTGCGGGCTCTGCCGCCGCCCTCCGGAACGGTCGTGACGCTGGACACAGACGCCGACGGCCGCCCCGAAGGGCGGCCGTCGTTCGTCGCTAGGGACGCGCGATCCGTGGGCCGCCCAACGGGCAGGCCCACCACCAGGAGCAGGTGTAGGTCGCGGTCACGGAGCAGACGATAGCCCACTGTTCGCCCGCCCGGGAGGATGTCCACGAGCTGTCTCACCCACCGGGCGGCGTCCCCGTCCTGCTCCGACGACCCCGTAGCCTTGCCCTTGTGACCGTGACTAACCACTCCTGGCAGTCCCTGCCCGCGGCGCAGCAGCCTGAATGGCCGGACCAAGAGGCTCTGCGCAAGACCCTTGCGGAGCTCGCCTCCTATCCGCCGCTCGTCTTCGCCGGCGAGTGCGACCAGCTGCGCGCCCGGCTCGGCGCCGTCGCGCGTGGTGAGGCGTTCCTGCTGCAGGGCGGTGACTGCGCCGAGGCCTTCGACGGCGTGTCGGCCGACCACATCCGCAACAAGCTGAAGACCCTGCTCCAGATGGCGGCGGTGCTCACCTACGCCGCCTCCGTGCCGGTGGTGAAGGTCGGCCGGATCGCCGGCCAGTACTCCAAGCCGCGCTCGAAGAACACCGAGACCCGCGACGGCGTGACGCTGCCGGTGTACCGCGGCGACTCGGTGAACGGCTTCGAGTTCACCCCCGAGTCCCGGATTCCGGACCCGGAGCGCCTGAAGCGGATGTACAACGCCTCCGCCTCGACCCTGAACCTGGTGCGCGCCTTCACCACCGGCGGTTACGCCGACCTGCGCCAGGTGCACGCCTGGAACCAGGACTTCGTGCGCAACTCCCCGGCCGGTCAGCGCTACGAGCAGCTGGCCCGGGAGATCGACCAGGCGCTGGCCTTCATGAACGCCTGCGGGGTGGCCCCGGAGGAGTTCAAGACGGTCGAGTTCTTCTCCTCGCACGAGGCGCTGATCCTGGACTACGAGACGGCGCTGACCCGCACCGACTCGCGCACCGGCGACCTGTACGACGTGTCCGGCCACATGGTGTGGATCGGCGAGCGCACCCGCCAGCTCGACCACGCGCACATCGAGTTCGCGTCGAAGATCCGCAACCCGATCGGCGTGAAGCTCGGCCCGACCACCTCGGTCGACGAGGCGCTCACCCTGATCGACCGGCTGGACCCGGACCGCGAGCCCGGCCGCCTCACCTTCATCACCCGGATGGGCGCGGGCAAGATCCGCGACCACCTGCCCACCCTGGTGGAGAAGGTCACCGCGTCCGGCGCCCAGGTGGTGTGGATCAGCGACCCGATGCACGGCAACACCTACGAGGCGTCCAGCGGCCACAAGACCCGCAAGTTCGACGACGTGCTCGACGAGGTCAAGGGCTTCTTCGAGGTCCACCGCGCGCTGGGCACCCACCCGGGCGGCATCCACGTGGAGCTGACCGGCGACGACGTCACCGAGTGCGTCGGCGGCGGCGACGAGGTGCTGGTCGACGACCTGCACCAGCGCTACGAGACCGCCTGCGACCCGCGGCTCAACCGCAGCCAGTCGCTGGACCTGGCGTTCCTGGTGGCCGAGATGTACCGCGGCCAGTAGCAGCGCGTGACCGGCCCCGGCCGGTGTGACGAAGGCCCCTCCGTTTTCGGTGATCCGAGGACCGAGGGGCCTTCTTCGTACCCGGAGCACCAGGTAAGGTAAGGCTCAGTAAACAAGCGCCGAGCTGGAAGGGGCCGCACATGTACGTGTGCATGTGCCACGCGGTCACCGAGGCCCGGGTCAAGCAGGAGATCGACGGGGGCGCCACCACTCCGCGCCAGATAGCCCGCGGCTGCAAGGCCGGCACCGACTGCGGCTCCTGCGTGCGGCGCATCCAGGCGCTGCTCGGCGAGAGCGGCGCCCGCCCGTGCCCCACCGCCCGGCTGGCCAAGCGGATCGGCCTGGCCGAGCAGGCCGCCCCGCAGGCGGCCTAGCGGGCCCTCCGGCAGGATCGGCCGGGCCTAGACGAGTAGTTCCGAAGTCGGTTGGGTTTGCCGGTTCTGCTCCGGGCATGCAGGAAGGGTGTCCAACATTCGGGTTGTGACGACCGAAGAGCTGGACACCCTCCTGACCGCACTCTACGTGCAAATCGACGATCACCTGCCCCGAACACGGTGGTTGGGCCGCCCTCCGCGGCTGACGGACTCCGAGCTCGTCTGCCTGGCCGTGGCCCAAGTGCTGCTCGGCCACCACTCCGAGGCCCGCTGGATCCGCTTCGCCCACGCCCACCTGCGCGGCATGTTCCCGAACCTGCCCCAGCGCCCGGCCTACAACAAGCGCCTGCGTGCCGCCCGGCCCCTGCTCCAGCAGGCCGTCCGCGACCTCGCGAAGGCCACCGACCTGTGGGCCGACCCGGTGTGGATCACCGACTCCACCCCGGTCGAATGCGGACGCTCCCGCGACACCGTCCGACGCTCGGCACTGGCCGGATGGGCCGGCTACGGCTACAGCCGATCCCACTCCCGCTGGTTCTGGGGCCTGAAACTCCACCTCGTGTGCACCCCGGCCGGACTGCCCGTCACCTGGGCCCTGGCCGGCCCGAAAGTCGACGAACGCGAGGTGCTGGCCGCGTTGATCGAGACCGAACCCGACCTCGTCCGCGAACGGCCCGGCCTGCTGATCCTCGCCGACAAGGGCTACGTCTCCGCCGAACTCGACCGCTTCCTCGACCAGCACGGCGCCCAACTGCTGCGACCGTCCTACCGCACCAGCACCCCACGCCCCGGCGAACACCTGCTCAAGTCGGTCCGCCAACTGATCGAGTCCGTCAACGACACCCTCAAAGGCCAACTCGGCCTCGAACAGCACGGCGGGCGCACCATCGAAGGCGTCGGCGCCCGGGTCGGCCAGCGACTCCTGGCGATGACCTGCGCGATCTGGCACAACCGCACCACCGGCCAACCCGTCACCCGCTCACTCATCGCCTACGACCACTGACCGACTTCGGAACTACTCGTCTAGCTGTCGGGCTGCTCGATCAGCTGCGCGATGTAGAGCGCCTCGCCGAGCTTGTCGATCAGTTCCAGTTGGGTGTCCAGGTAGTCGATGTGCTGTTCCTCGTCGGCCAGGATGTCCTCGAAGATGTTCGCCGAGGTGACGTCGTTCTTGGCGCGCATCACCACGATCCCGCGCTTGAGGCGGTCGATCGCCTCCACCTCGACCTGCCGGTCGGCCTGGAACATCTCCGTGACGGTCTGCCCGATCCGGACGTGGAACAGCCGCTGGTAGTTCGGCAGCCCCTCCAGGAACAGGATCCGGTCGGTCAGCGTCTCGGCGTGCTTCATCTCGTCGAATGACTCGTGCCGGGTGTATTTGGCGAGCTTCGTCCAGCCGTTGTTCTCCTGCATTTTCGCGTGCAGGAAGTACTGGTTGATCGCGGTGAGCTCGGCGGTCAGCTGCTCGTTGAGGAACTCGATGACCTCGGGATCGCCCTGCATGGCCTGCCTTCCTGACTCTTCGTTCCGGTCGCTGCCCGGTTGCCCGCATCGTGGCAGCCGGTCGAGGTCACTTCCAGTAAGTTCACGCTTACCGGGCGGCCCCGGATCGGCGTTTCGTTCCGCCTGGGAATTCGCTGACCTGCGCAGATGTCGCGCGGATTGGGCCGTTAGCGGGTATCTGGCCCGAATGGCCGGGCGCATTTCCGTCGTGTTGCCCCCCTCCGTCGGAATGCGTTGCCGAAGGGGCCGGACGCGGTTCGGCGAACGTCGTCTGTCACCATGGAGCCATGGGTCAGCACCAATCGGAACCGCCGCCGCCCTCTGACCCGAGGCTCCCGCCGGGCCAGCGCCGACAGCGCGGCTGGCCGGTTCTGCACTACGGGCCGGTGCCCCGGTTCAAGCCGCACAGCTGGGACTTCCAGGTGTTCGGGGCGACCGCCGACGCGGAGAAGACCAGCTGGGACTTCGCCGCCTTCCACGCCCTGCCCAAGGTGACCGTCCGCGGCGACTTCCACTGCGTCACCAAGTTCTCCATGCTCGACAACGAGTGGTGCGGCGTCGCCGCCCGGACGGTGCTCGACCTGGTCCCGCCCGACCCGACCGTCACCCACGTCATGGTGTGGGCCGAGTACGGCTACAGCGCCAACCTGCGGCTGGCCGACTTCGCCGACCCGGCGACCGTCTTCGCCACCCACCACGACGGGCAGCCGCTCACCGCCGAACACGGCTTCCCGGTCCGCCTGGTGGTGCCGCACCTGTACGCCTGGAAGGGCCCCAAGTGGGTCCGCGCCGTCGAGTACATGCGGGCCGACCGGCGCGGCTTCTGGGAGGAACGCGGCTACCACAACCGGGCCGACCCCTGGCAGCAGCAGCGCTACTCCTACCAGGAGCAGGACGGCGACGGCCCGCTGCGCTGAGCCGTCAGAACAGGCTGATGGTGATCGTCACCGTCGACCCCTGCGGGCGCGGCGTTCCTGCGGCCGGGGACTGCTCGGTCACCTTGCCGAACGGCAGCAGGCCGGCGATCTGCGGGGTGAAACCGGCGTCCTGCAGGGCCTTCGCCGCGTCGTCCCGGGACATCCCGGAGACGTCCGGCACCGGGCGCATGCCCTTGGAAACGGTCAGCGCCACCGGCGAGTTCGGGGCCAGCGCCGTCCCGGCCGCCGGGTCGGTGGAGATCACCGCGCCCTTCGGCACCGAGTCGCTGAACTGCTCGGTGGTGGTGCCCGCCGTCAGCCGGGCGTCGGTCAGCGCCTTCGACGCCTCCGCCAGCGGACGGATCGTCACCTGCGGCACCGGCACCCGCTCCGGGCCGCGCGAGACCACCACCTTCACCGCGTCGCTCTTGCGGACCTTGGTGCCCACGCCCGGATCGGTGGAGATCACCTGCCCGGCCTGCACCGACTCGCTGAACTGCTCGCTGAACGCGCCGTGCAGGCCCTGCTTGTCCAGCACCGTGACGGCCTGCTGCCGGCTCTGCCCCAGCACGCTCGGCACCGTCGCGTACACCGCGCTGGACAGCGTGTACGTCACGCCGCCGACCAGCAGCAGCACCACCAGCACCACCGCCGACCAGATCAGCGGGGTGCGGCTGCGCCGGCGCGCGGCGCGGCGGCGGCGCGGCGGAAGGTCCTCGTCCACCGGGCGGACGGGCGGCAGCAACTCCGGCGGGACGTCCAGCACGCTGGTGCGCTCCAGGCCCGGCGGGGCGCTGATCACCGCGGTGGCCTCGCCCGGGCCGAACTGCGGGGTGGGCCGACCGGACGCCGGCGGCTCCGCGTCCAACTGCGCGGCCGGCAGCGTGCGGCGCACCCGCTGCACCGCCGCCAGCAGTTCCACCGCGTCCCACGGCCGGGCCTGCGGGTCGCGGGCGGTGGCGGCGGCGACCAGCGCGTCCAGCTCCCGGCCCACCGCGGGGGCGGTGCGGGACGGCGCGGGGACGTCCTCGTGCAGGTGGCGGTACATCACCTGGGCGGCGTTCTCGCCGGTGTGCGGCTTCGCGCCGGTCAGCATCTCGTACAGCAGGATGCCCGCCGCGTAGACGTCGACCCGCTGGTCGGTGGGCGCGTTCTGGCTGATCTGCTCCGGTGCCAGGTACGAGACGGTGCCGAGCAGTTGGCCCGCCTCGGTGGCGGCGGTGGTGCTCGAATCGGCGGCGCCCATGATCCGGACCAGGCCGAAGTCCGCGACCTTCACCAGCCCGTTGTCGGTGATCAGCACGTTCTCCGGCTTCACGTCCCGGTGCACCAGCCCGGCCCGGTGCGCCGCGCCGAGCGCCGCCAGCACCGGCTCCAGGACGTCCAGCGCCGCCCGCACCGAGAGCGCGCCGCGGTCGCGCAGCAGGTCGCGCAAGGTGCGGCCGGGGACGTACTCCATCGCCATGAACACCGCGCGCGGATCCGCGCCCTGGTCCAGCACGTTGACCACGTTGGGGTGCGCGAGCCGGGCCACGGCCTTCGCCTCGCGGATGAACCGCGCCGTGAAGTCGGCGTCGCCCGCCAGCGAAGGGTGCATCACCTTCAGTGCGACGGCGCGGTCGAGACGGGTGTCGGTGCCGCGGTAGACGGTCGACATGCCGCCGACGGCGATCCGCTGCTCGACCCGGTAGCGCCCGTCGAGCAGCACGCCGAGCAGAGGGTCACCTATGGTCATGTCCACCCGAGGAGTCTAGGGGCCGAGTCGCCCGAATCGGTCATCACGACCGGAGCGCCGACACGGCGATCGGGGCGAGCAGCGCGCCGACGAGCAGCAGGTGGCCGATCAGCGCGCCCAGGCCGGCCCGGCCCAGCCGCCGCAGGCGGCCCGCGTCGCGCCCGGCGCCGACCGCGCCGACGGCGGCGCAGACCAGCACCGGGAGCAGCAGCAGCCCGGAGAGCCGCACCGCGTCGTTGCGCGGGGCGTCGCGTCCGGCCGTCTCCAGGCCCGGGGCGAGGTGGGTGAACTGCCAGATCAGCCACAGCAGCGCGCCGGTCAGCAGCGCCGCCGCCGCGCCGAACACCACCGCGCCCACCAGGTTCGGCCCGGTTCCGTCGTGCCTGTGCCATGCGCACCCCCTCGACCCGAGGACGCGCCGGGGCGCCCGGCGGTTCGGGCGCGCCGTCAGAACGCCGGGCGCTCCCGGGTGTCGGCCAGGCCGGCGGTGGGGGAGGAGGCCTCGGCGTAGTAGCGGCGCGGGATCCGGCCGGCCCGGTGGGCGAGGCGGCCGGCCTCGACGGCGCGGCGCATCGCGTCGGCCATCAGCACCGGATCCTGGGCGCGGGTCACGGCGGACGCCAGCATCACGGCGGAGCAGCCGAGTTCCATCGCCAGGGCGACGTCGCTGGCGGTGCCCGCACCCGCGTCGAGCACCACCGGGACGTTCGCGGACTCCACGATCAGCTGGAAGTTGTGCGGGTTGCGGATGCCCAGGCCGGAGCCGATCGGCGAGCCCAGCGGCATGATCGCCGCGCAGCCGACGTCCTCCAGCTTGCGGGCCAGCACCGGGTCGTCGTTGGTGTACGGCAGCACGGTGAAGCCGTCGTCGACCAAGGTCTCGGCGGCGTCCAGGAGTTCGATCGGGTCGGGCAGCAGGGTGCGCTCGTCGGCGATCACCTCCAGCTTCACCCAGTCGGTGCCGAGCGCCTCGCGGGCGAGGCGGGCGGTGAGCACGGCCTCGCCGGCGGTGTAGCAGCCGGCCGTGTTCGGGAGGATCCGGATGCCGTTGCGGGCCAGCACCTCCAGCACCGAGCCCTGGGTGGCGGTGTTGACCCGGCGCATCGCCACCGTGGTCAGTTCGGTGCCGGAGACCCGCAGCGCCTGCTCCAGCACGTCCAGGCTGGGCGCGCCGCCGGTGCCCATGATCAGGCGGGAGGCGAAGGCGGTGTCGCCGATGGTCAGCAGGTCGTCGGCCATCTCAGCCTCCCTGCACGGCGGTGAGGATCTCCACCCGGTCGCCCGCCAGCAGCGCCGTGGTCGGCCACGAACTGCGCGGCACCACGACCTCGTTGACGGCGGCGGCGACGCCGGTGTTGGCGGCGGACACCTCGGCGACCACCGCGTCCAGGGTGGTGGCTTCGGGCAGTGTGCGGGGTTCGCCGTTGACGGTCAGGGCGACGGTGTTCATGCGGGCACCTCGGTGCGGAAGCGGTCGGGGGTGAAGTCGGCCGCCAGCGGGGAGAGTTCGCCGGTGGCCAGGTAGTCGGCGAGCAGGTCGGCGGTGACCGGGGTGAGCAGCACGCCGTTGCGGTAGTGCCCGGTGGCGGCGGCCAGGCCGCGCAACGCGGTCGGGCCGAGCAGCGGCGCGTTGTCGGGCGAGCCCGGCCGCAGCCCCGCGTTGGTCTCCACCAGCGGCAACTCGGTGATGCCGGGCACGAGTTCGTGCGCGTCCCGGAGCAGCTCGTACACGCCGCCCGCGGTGACGGTGGTGTCGTGGCCCATCTCCTCGGTGGTCGCGCCGATCACCAACTCGCCGTCGGCGCGCGGCACCAGGTACAGGTGCTGCCCGCGCACCACGGCGCGCACGTTGCGGGACAGGAACGGCGCGTACAGCTTCGGGATCCGCAGCCGCACCACCTGGCCCTTCACCGGGCGGATCGCCGGCAGCACCCCGTCCGGCAGGCCCGGCAGCAGGTGGCTGCGGGCGCCGGCCGCCAGGACCGTCCGCCCGGCGGTCAGTTGCTCGCCCGTCAACAGCCGCACGCCGATGGCCCGGTCGCCGTCGGCCCCGTCGCGGTCGACCAGCAGTTCGGCGGCCTGGGTGCGGTGGAAGGCGACGCCCAGCAGCTTGCAGGCCGCGACCAGCGCGGCGGCGAGGCGGCGGCCGTCCACCTGGTGGTCCTCGGCGACGTGCAGGCCGCCGCGTACGCCCGGGGCCAGCATCGGCTCCAGCCGCCGGCACTCCCGGCCGGTCAGCCACTGCGACTCCAGGCCCAACCGGCCGTGGAAGGCGTGCAGTTCGCGCAGCTCCTCGCGGTCGTCGGAGTCCAGCGCGACGGCCAGCGTCCCGGTGCGGCGGTAGCCGGTGTCCAGGCCGGTCAGTTCGGTCAGCTCGGCCGCGAACGCGCCGTAGCGCTCGTTCGACGCCATGCCCAGGCGCAGCAACGGCTCCTCGCCGTACTGGAGTTCGGTGACCGGCGCGAGCATCCCGGCGGCGACCTGCGCCGCGCCGCCGCCCGGCGACGGGTCCACCACCGCGACGCTCAGTCCGCGCTGCGCGGTGCGCCAGGCGACGCCGAGGCCGATGATGCCGCCGCCGATCACCAGCACGTCGGTAGGTGCCACAGCACTTCTTCTCCCTTCGCCGGCATGACCCGGATCAGGTTCGGACGGTCGCGGGCCGCCACAGCCCGCCTCTCAGCCCGGTGCGCCGGGCTCCCGTGATGAGGTAGTGCCTCCACTTTAACGCCGGTGCCCGTAGCGGCAGCAGGCCGGTTAGGGTGGACGCCGTGGCTGAGCTGAGGGCAACGGACCGGGTCGTCGTGGTCGGGGCGGGCATGGCGGGCGCGCAGGCCGCCCTGAACCTGCGGCAGGGCGGCTGGCAGGGCGCCGTCACCCTGGTCGGCGAGGAACTCCACCTGCCGTACGACCGGCCGCCGCTCTCCAAGAACGTGCTGCTCGGCAAGGCCGACGCCACCGCCTTCGAGATCGACTGGAGCGACCTCGGCGTCGACCTGCTCACCGGCCACCGGGCCACCGGCCTGAACGCCGGCGTGCTGCACACCGACCGCGGCGAACTCCCGTACAACGCCCTGGTGATCGCCACCGGCGCCGACCCCCGCACGCTGCCGGGCCTGCCCGGCGCCCGCACCCTGCGCACCGTCGACGACGCGCACGCGCTGCGCGCCGCGCTCACCCCCGACAAGCGGATCGTGCTGGTCGGCGCGGGCTGGATCGGCGCCGAGACCGCCACCGTCGCCCGTGCCCTCGGCTGCCACGTCACCGTGGTCGAGGCCGCCGCCACCCCGCTGGCCGGGGCGCTGCCCGCCGAACTCGGCACGCTGATGACCGAGTGGTACGCCGCCGCCGGCGTCGAACTGCGCTGCGGCGTCGGCGTCGCCGGGGCCGCCGACGGCGGGGTGCTGCTCGCCGACGGCACCCACCTGCCCGCCGACGAGGTGGTGGTCGGCATCGGCGCCCGCCCCGCCACCGGCTGGCTCGCCGACAGCCCGCTCGCCCTCGACGCCGACGGCACGATCCCGGTCGACGACCGCCTGCGTACCGCGCTGCCCGGCGTCTGGGCGGCCGGCGACTGCGTCTCCTACCCGTCCGCCCGGTTCGGCGCCCGGCTGGCCGTCCAGCACTGGGACCACGCCCTGCACTCCGGCGGCACCGTCGCCGCCTCCGTGCTCGGCGCCCTGGACGCGCCCTACGACCCCGTCCCGTACTTCTGGTCCGAGCAGTTCGACCGCATGGTGCAGTACGCCGGCCGGCACGCCGGGGCCGACCACCTGCTGTGGCGCGGCTCCCCGTCCGGCCGGGACTGGTCGGTGCTGTGGCTGCGCGACGGCGCGCCGGTCGCCCTGCTGGCCGTGGACCGGCCGCGCGACCTGGCGCAGGGCCGCCGCCTGATCGAACGCGGCACGGTGCTCGACCCGGAGCTCGCCGCCGATCCGGCCGTCCAGCTGAAGGCCGCGACCAGGTAGCGCAGGTGGCGCATGGGTAGGCTGGGTGCCGTGAGCAAGATTGATCCCAAGATTGACGCCCTGGTCCCTGCGTGGCTGTACCTGCCCGACATCTCGGAGCGGTGGGGCGTGGTGATCACCGAGGTCCGCGACATGGTGAGGAACCGCACCCTGTTGGCCGTCCGCCGCGGCGAGAACAACTCCCTCCAGGTGCCCGCCGACTTCATCGAGGACGACGGCCCGGTCAAGCACCTGGTCGGCACCCTCACGGTGCTCCGCGACTGCGGCTTCTCCGACCAGGAGATCCTGGAGTGGATGTTCACCGAGGACCCGTCGCTGCCCGGCAGCCCGATCCAGGCGCTGCGCGAGAACCGCGGCACCGAGGTCAAGCGCCGCGCCCAGGCCCTGGCGCTGTGACCAGCCCGGTGGCAGCCCGTCAGCAGCTCGCCGACGCGAAGCTCTACCTGTGCACCGACGCCCGGCGCGAGCAGGGCGACCTGGCCGACTTCCTGGACGCCGTGCTGGCCGGCGGCGTCGACATCGTCCAGCTCCGGGACAAGAACCTGGAGGCCCGCCAGGAGCTCGAGTACCTGGAGGTCTTCGCGGACGCGGCCCAGCGGCACGGCAAGCTGCTGGCCGTCAACGACCGCGCCGACGTCGCCTTCGGCGCCCGCCCCGACGTGCTGCACCTCGGGCAGGACGACCTGCCGGTGGCCGTCGCCCGGGCCATCCTCGGCGAGGACGTCCTGATCGGACGCTCCTGCCACGCCGAGACCGAAGTGGACGCGGCGATCACCGAGCCCGGCGTCGACTACTTCTGCACCGGCCCGGTCTGGCCCACCCCCACCAAGCCCGGCCGCCACGCCCCCGGCCTCGACCTCGTCCGCTACGCGGCTGCCGCCGACCCGGCCCGACCCTGGTTCGCGATCGGCGGCATCGACCACGGCAACCTCGACCAGGTCCTGGCCGCCGGCGCCACCCGCATCGTGGTCGTCCGGGCCCTCACGGCCGCCGAGGACCCGGGCGCGGCGGCGGCGCAACTGGCTGCGCGCCTGCGGTAGGCAGGTGGGTGACCGATCGCCCCTGGTTCCGCACCCTCACGGGTTCCTGCGCTTCCCGGGAACCGGTGGTGGCGCTGGTGGCCTCCGTGCAGTCGTGAACCCCGAATTCCGTGCCCGCCGGGTCGTGCTGCTCGCTCCGGTCGTCCTGCTCGCTGCGGCCGTCGCGTTCGTTGCGCAGCGGCCGTTGCATCACCGTGCCGGGTGGCAGCCGTGGCTCGGGACGGTCAATGCGGCGGTGTTCTGGTCGCTGGTCGCGTTGCCGCTGTCGGCGGGGCTGGTGCGGGTGCTGGCCCGGCGGCGGGGCGACCGGGGACGGGGGCGGTCGTTCGCCGAGGTTGCCGTGGTGCACGGGACGGTGCCGTGGGTCTGGATGATTCTGCTGCCGGGCCCGGGGGCGGGTGTCGCGCCCCGGCGGGTCAGCCTGCTGCCGTTGCGGGACCTGTACGAGGTCCTCACCCAGGGCACGCCGGTCACCGCGGTGGTGCAGATCGGCGGCAATCTGCTGGTGTTCGCGGCGCTCGGCTGCTTCGCGCCGGTGCGGTTCCGTGCGCTGGCGTCCGTGCCGCGGATGCTGGCGCTCGGTGCGGCCTGCTCGGTGCTGGTGGAGACCGCCCAGTACGTGCTGTGGCTGGACCGGGTCTCCTCGGTGGACGACGTCCTGCTGAACGCCACCGGCGCCGGGCTGGCCGCACTCGCCTCCCGGCGGTGGTGGGCCCGCTGATCAGTACTTGCGCACCGTCGCCGCGTCCGCCAGCGCCCGGAGCACCTCGCGGGTCGGGCCGTCGGCGATCGGCGCGTTGCGCAGGGCGGTCAGCGCTTCGGTGAGCAGCTGGTCGATGCGGGCCTCGACGATCGCCGGGGCGCCGCTGGTGGAGATCAGGTCGCGCAGCTCGGCCACCTCGTCCGCCGTGAGGTCGGGCGCGCCGAGGCGGGCGTCCAGGGTCTTGGCGTCGATCTCCGACAGGCCGCGCATGGCGTGCGCGACCAGCAGGGTGCGCTTGCCCTCGCGGAGGTCGTCGCCGGCCGGCTTTCCGGTGACCTCCGGGTCGCCGAACACGCCGAGCAGGTCGTCCCGGAGCTGGAACGCCTCGCCCAGCGGCAGGCCGAAGTTGCCGAGCGCCTCGACCAGGTCGGGGCCGGCGCCGGCCAGCAGCGCGCCGACCTGCAGCGGGCGTTCGATGGTGTACTTCGCGGACTTGTAGTGCAGCACCGTCCGGGCGCGGTCCAGCGCCTCGGCGTCGGTGGAGTCGCCCGCCACCGGCTCCAGCACGTCCAGGTACTGGCCGAGCATGACCTCGGTGCGCATCAGGTCGAACGCCGGCTTGGCGGCGGAGACCGCGGCGGCGGGCAGCCCCGAGCGCTGGAACAGCTCGTCGCACCAGATCAGCAGCAGGTCGCCGAGCAGCACCGCGGCGGACGCGCCGTACTGCTCGCGGTCGCCGCGCCAGCCGCTGGACCGGTGCAGGCCCTCGAAGCGGCGGTGGATGGACGGCAGGCCGCGGCGGGTGTCGCTGCGGTCCATCAGGTCGTCGTGCACCAGGGCGCTGGCCTGCAGCAGCTCCAGGGCGGCCGCGGCCCGCTCGATGCCGGGCTCGTCGGCGTCGCCGCCGGCCGCGCGCCAGCCCCAGTAGCAGAACGCCGGGCGGAGCCGCTTGCCGCCGTCGAGGAGGAACTCGCGCAGCGCGTCGGCGACCGGACCCAGCTGGTCGGAGATGCCGGAGAGCAGGGCGGTCCGTTCGGCCATGAACGCGCTCAACGCGGCGTTGACGCGGTCGCGCACGTCCTCCGCATCGATGGGATTGCGGGGAAGACGGGTGGAGGAGGGCACCTGGAACTCCGGATAGATTGGTCTGACAGTCAGACTAACGCCCCCGCCCGGGTGCACCGATCCGTCGAGGTCCGGGCCGGGCCGTCGGGGCCTGTCCGAAATCTCAACACGTGTCTCAGCCCCTGGACGCGGTTTGTCCGGGCCGCGCCGCCGAAGGCTAACCTGCCTGCATGGCACTCGGGATTCCCTCCACCAGAAGCGACCGCGCACAGACCGTGCGTGACCTGCTGGCGGCAGGCGACCGCTCCTTCTCCTTCGAGTTCATGCCGCCCCGCAGCGAGGAGGGCGAACGCAAACTCTGGGACGCGATCCGCCGCGTCGAGGCGCTCGACCCGAACTTCGTCTGCATGACCTACGGCGCCGGCGGCTCCTCCCGCGGCCGCACCGTCAATCTGGTCGGCCGGATCGCCACCGAGACCACCCTCACCCCCGTCGCGCACCTCACCGCCGTCGACCACTCGGTCGCCGAACTGCGCAACATCATCGGCCAGTACGCCGACGAGGGCGTCCGCAACGTGCTCGCCGTCCGCGGCGACCCGCCCGGCGACCCGATGGGCGAGTGGGTCCGCCACCCCGACGGCGTCAGCTACGCCTACGAACTCGTCGAACTCATCAAGGGCATCGGCGACTTCTGCGTCGGCGTGGCCGCGTTCCCGCAGATGCACCCGCGCTCCACCGAGTGGGACGAGGACATCAAGCACTTCGTCGCCAAGTGCCGGGCCGGCGCGGACTACGCGATCACCCAGATGTTCTTCGAGGTGGAGGACTACCTGCGGCTGCGCGACCGGGTCGCCGCGGCCGGCTGCGAGACGCCGATCATCCCGGAGATCATGCCGGTCACCAACATCCGCCAGCTGGTCCGTTTCCCCCAGCTGTCCGGCTCCGACTTCCCGCCCGAGTTCCGCCGCCGTCTGGAGGCCGCCGCCGAGAATCCGGCCGAGGTCCGGGCGGTCGGTCTGGAGCACGCCACGGCCATGGCCGAGAGGCTCCTGGCGGAGGGCGCGCCGGGCCTGCACTTCATCACGCTCAACCACAGCACCTCGACGCTGGAGATCTACCAGAACCTGGGGCTGAACAAGCGCTGACGGCCCATGCGGGCCAGGCTCTTCGACGTCGCCGGGGTTCGACCGACCGGCGGCGCGGGGTTTCGGCTCTGCGGGCCGGGCTTTGGTGTGGAGCTGTTGGCCCTGCGGGCCGGGCTTTTCGGCGTTGGCAGGGTTCGACAGGCTGGCGGTGCGGGGTTTCGGCCCTGCGGGCCGGGCCTTGGGGCCGAGGGAGTTCGAGGTTGGCTCTGCGGGCCGGGCTTTGGTGGGGAGCTATCGGCCCTGCGGGCCGGGCTTTGACGTCGGCGGGGTTCGACCGGCTGGTGGTGTGGGGTTGCGGCTCTGCGGGCCGGGCTTTGGGTGGGGCGGCGAGCTGTTGGCCTGGCGGGCTGGGCTTATCGACGTCGGCGGGGTTCAGCCGGTCGGCGGTGTGGGGTTGCGGCTCTGCGGGCCGGGCCTTGGCCGAGGGGGTCTGAGGTTGGCCCTGCGGGCCAGGCTTTGGTGGGGAGCTGTCGGCCCTGCGGGCCGGGCTTTTCGACGCTGGCGGGGTTCGACCGGCTGGTGGTGTGGGGTTGCGGCTCTGCGGGCCGGGTTTTCGGCGTCAGGGGATTCAGGCGGAGGCGTGGGGTTCCAGCCCGGCGGGCCGGGCATTTCGGCGCTGGGGGTGGGGCGTGCGGGGGCGCGGTGGGGCGCGGGTGGGGGGTCGTGTTGGGGGAGGGTGGTGCGGGATGCGGTGGTGTTTGCCCGGAGGGGGTACAGTCGCCCGCAATCGCGCGGTGATGGTGGCGTCTGGAGGTTGCGGGGATGGGCATCGGACACCTGTTCCTCTATGGCGCTCTGGCGCTGGTCGCGGTCTGGCTGGTGGCCGAGTTGCTGCTGCAGAACCGGGCCGCGCTGCACTGGCGGGCGCTGGCCCTGGCGGGGTTCCTCGGAGTGGTGGCGGGGATGACGCAATCCTCCGTGCCGGTGATAGTCGTGGGCGCCGGCGCCTTCGCGGCGGGCCAGGCGATGGTCACCCTCTCGGTCAAGCGCGGTCGCCCGGTCGGCTGGTCGTTGCGTAGCGCGGACGGCTCCCTGCCCGGGCCGCTGGCGAAGGTTCCGCTGCTGGCCGCGGCCACCGGCGGGACGACCGCCGTCGCGGCGGCCGCGGTGGCGGCTCCGAAGGTCGGTGAGGTCGGCCCGGTCGAGGACGAGCCGGTGGAGGAACAGCCGTACGCGTACGAGGAGTTCCAGGAGCTCGACGCCGGGGTCTACACCGAGGAGTCGGTCTCCTACCAGCAGCCGGTGCAGGAGCAGTACGCCTACCAGCAGCAGCCCGACTACGGCTACCAGCAGCAGTACCAGCCGGAGCAGCAGTACCAGCAGCAGCCGCAACTGATCGGCTACGACCAGTACGGCCGGCCGGTCTACCAGTTCCCGCAGCAGCAGCAGTACCAGCCGGAGCAGCAGTACCAGCAGCAGCCGCCGTACATCCCGCAGCAGCCCGGCGAGCAGCAGCACAACTGGTACTACCAGCAGCAGTACTGAGCCGCCGTCAGGCCGGGCCGATCAGCCCGGCGGTGATCGAGGCGGACATCCCGACCCGGGCCAGCCCGCCGCCGGGGTGGGCGTGCGCGCCGATCAGGTACAGGCCGGGCTCGCCGGGCCGGTTGGCCTGGGCGAGTTGCCCGCCCGCCAGTGCGGGCACCGGGACGGACGCGGTCAGCCGGGTCTCCCGCCAGCGCAGCCGCTCCCGCAGGTCGAGGCCCGCGGCGGCCAGGTGGGCCAGCAACTGTTCGGCGTAGGCGTCCTGTTGGGCGTCCGTCAGGGTGAGCCCGGCGGGAACGGTGACGGTCAGCACGGCCGTCTCGGAGTTCGCGTCGGGCACCAGCAACGGGTCGTCGGGGCGCAGCAGTTGGACGGTGGGGCGCTCGGGCAGGGTGCGGTCGGTGAAGACCGCGCGGGCCTCGGCGGCGACGTCCGCGCCGTGCAGCACGGTGCGGTGCGCAGTGCCGGCGGGGCGGGAGCCGTTCAGCGCGAGCAGGACGGTGAAGCGGCCGGGCGCGAGTTCGGTGGGCGCGGCGACCCCCAGGCCGGGGACGGCCGACAGCACCGCGTCGGCGGTCAGCACCCCGTCGTCGGTGCGGACGCCGGTCACCCGCCCGTCGGCACGCTCCAGCGTCCGTACGGGCGTGTCGAAGCGGAACTCGACGCCGCGGCTCCCGCACCGCGCGAACACCGCGTCGGCGAGCGCCCGCATGCCGCCGCCCACGTACCAGACGCCGAACGACTGCTCCATGTACGGCAGGACGGTCGCCGAGGCGGGCGCGGTCAGCGGGTTCAGGCCGTACCGCAGCGCGTACTCGGCGAGCAGCGCGGCCGGGCCGGGCTCGCCGTCCAGCTCGCGGGCGGTGACGTCGGCCAGCGTGTGGCGGCCGCGCGGCAGCAGCCGGGACAGGCCGCGACGCGGCGGCACCGGGTACGGGTCGACGGGGTCGACGGCCGGGCGGGGCTCCTCCAGCAGCGGGCGGCGGGTGGCCTCCCAGACGGTGCGGCCCCGGTTGACCATGTCGTTCCAGCGCTCACCGGCGCCCGCGCCGAACGTCGAGTCCAGCGCCTGGCCGACCCCGCCGCGGGACGCGTTCGGCAGTACCAGTTCGCTGCCGTCCGCGAACAGGTGCCGGCTCTCCGGGTCCACCGGCCGCAGCGCGACCAGCTCCTCCAGCGGCTCCCGGCCGGTCTTCAGCGCGAGGTCGCGGTACACGGCGGGCAGCGCCAGCAGGCCCGGCCCGGTGTCGAACCCGAAACCCTCCCGCCGGTACGACCCCACCTGGCCGCCGTACGTTCCGGCCGCCTCCAGCACCGTCACCCGGTGCCCGAGGGTGGCCAGCCTGGACGCGGCGGCCAGACCGCCCATACCTGCGCCGACGACGATGATGCGAGCCATGGCAGGAGATCTTATGCGGCCTTCACACGGCGACGGCCTCCGGTGGGTGCGTCCACGCGCAGGTCACTGTGCCGGGTCGAGCCCCGGGGTGCGCGCCCCCGCCTTCGCCAGGCGGCGCTCCTTGCGGCGGAGCCGGAACCGCCGGATGCGGGACACCGCGAACCAGACCAGCAGCCCCCCGAGCAGCAGCAGGACGGCCGCCGCCGAGGCCGCCAGCCACGGGTGGAAGACCGCCAGGGTCACCAGGCCCGCCACCGACAGGTCCTCGCCCAGGCTGAGCAGGATGTTGGAGGCCGGTTCGGGCGAGGTGTTCACCGCCATCCGCAGGCCGGCCTTGATGCCGTGGCTGAGCAGGGCCGTTGCGCCGCCGACCGCGCCGGCCGCGACCTCGCCCAGCGAGCCCGGGTCGTGGGCCGCCAGCAGGGCGCCCACGGTGGCGCCGGCGATCGGGCGGACGAAGGTGTGCACCACGTCCCACACGCTGTCCACGTACGGGATCTTGTCGAGCACCGCCTCGCACAGGAACAGCACCGCCGCGGCGATCAGCACGTCGGTGCGCTCCAGCACCGGCGGCACCGAGTCCGCGCCGCCGAACCGGCCGAACAGGCCCAGCAGCAGCACCACGGCGTAGGCGTTGATCCCGCTCGCCCAGCCGCTGGTGAAGATCAGCGGAACGGCCTCCACCGCAGCCCCCTCGCACACGCTCCGTCGTCCGGCCCTCGGACGGACCCGGCCACCGTACCCGCCCCGCCGACCGTCGGGGGCGTCTGAGTATCCGTACTCAGATCGCCGGTTGAGTACCCGCGCGGATTCCCGGTGCCACGGCGTGACGGCACAGTAGTGGGCAACGGGACGGCCACCACCGGGTGAGCCTCCCGAAGCGCCCGGGGCAGGCCACGTCCAACGGGGGAACGGCGGCCCGCACCACAGGCCCTGGGCGCGACCAACGGCCGCACGAAAGGGGCCGGGCACCGCCGACACGGGGCGGCGGAGCCCGGCCCCCGCCGGGGGAGCGGCCGTGGGGACGACCGACCGGCCACGAACGGCCCGGAGTTGTCAGACCCCCCGTTCACGATGGATGCATGACCGGGCCGACCGGCCCGGGCAAGGTCCGGAGTGAACGGGGGAGACCCATGACCATCAGTCGTCCTGAGCCTGTCGCCCGCCCTGCCGTCGATCAACCCGTCGTCGACCAGCCCACCCTGCCCGCCGCCCGCGGAGCCGACGTCCACCCGGTGCTGCGGCGGGTTCCCGCCTCGCCGGCCGCGCTCGAACTGCTGCGGCACGCCCACCGCACCCTGGTGTTCGCCCGGGGTCGGCAGGATCCGCTGGAGCGCTACGCCACCGCCCACCTCGCCGCGCTGCGCGCCACCGCCGCCGTGCTCGCGGTCCGCGGCCGTCCCGAACGCCATCCGCGCCGCCGCCACGCGATCCGCCCCGCGTGGGAGCTGCTGCCCGAGGTCGCCCCCGAACTCGCCGAGTGGGCCGCCTACTTCGCCGCCGGCGCCCGCCGCCGCGCCGCCGCCGAGGCCGGCATCGCCGGCGCCGCCGGGCCGCGGGACGCGGACGACCTGATCCGCAACACCGCCCTCTACCTCCGGATCGTGGAGCGGATCCTGGCCCTGCATCCCTGAGCCGGCGGCTGTGCCGCACCGGCCCGCCCTGTTCGGACGGATAGGGTGAGGGCGTTCCCGCCGTGGAAGACCTGCCAAGAGGGGTGCCGCCTTGTATCCGACTCGTCCCCGCAGTGCGCTGCGTACCGCCGTGGTGTGGGAGGTGCTGCGGTCGGCGCTGGAACGGCGCTCCGCCGAGCTCGGACGGCCGGTCCTGGAGGTCGTCGACACCGGCGGCGGCACCGGCAACTTCGCCGTGCCGGTGGCCAGGCTGGGCCACCGGGTCACCGTGGTCGACCCCAGCCCCGACGCGCTGTTCGCCCTGGAGCGGCGGGCCGCCGAGGCCGGGGTCACCGACCTGGTGCGCGCCGTCCAGGGCGACACCCAGACGCTGCCCGAGCTGGTCCCGGCCGGCTCGGTCGACGCGGTGCTCTGCCACGGCGTGCTGGAGGTCGTCGACGACCCCGCCGAGGCGCTCGGCCACCTGGTCGGCACCCTCGGCAAGGGCGGCCTGGTCAGCCTGCTCGCCGCCAACCGCAACGGCGCCGTGCTGGCCCGCGCGGTGGCCGGCCAGTTCACCGACGCCCGCACCGTGCTGGACGCTCCAGACGGCCGCTGGGGCGCCGGCGACCCGATGCCCCGCCGCTTCACCGGCGACCAGCTCGACGCCCTCGCCACCGACGCCGGCCTGCGGGTCACCTCCGTGCACGGGATCCGGGTCTTCGCCGACCTGGTCCCCGGCGTCCTGGTCGACACCGAGCCGGGCGCGCTCGACGCCCTGCTCAAGCTGGAGCTGGCCGCCGCCGAGCAGCCCGCCTTCCACGCCGTCGCCACCCAGCTCCACCTGCTCGCCGAAGCGGCCTGACCGCCCACCGGCACAGCCAGGGGCACCAAGTGGGAGGGCCGTTCGTTGCAGAGGTGCAGGCCCCGGTTCGTGGTGGCCCGTGCCACGCCCGATTGACCACGCCGAACCGGGCCCGTGGACCGTATGATCTGGGTAAAGCCGGTAAGCATGACGGCCAGACCGGTGGGGCATATGGACCACGAGGCCCGAGCCAGGGGTGGCGGACCGGTCGCCCCGCGACCGACGAGTAGGAGGACTCCGTGCCGCTCTCGGAGCACGAGCAGCGACTGCTCGAGCAGATGGAGCGAGCGCTGTACGCCGAAGATCCCAAGTTCGCGTCAGCGCTTGAGGGAACCGGCCTGCGCACCTACACCCGCCGGCGGGTCTACCTGGCCGCGGCGGGGTTCGTGGCAGGCATCGCGCTGCTCATGGGCGGCCTGGTCGCGCAGGTCATCTGGGTCAGCGTGATCGGGTTCCTGGTAATGCTGGGCTGTGCGGTCCTCGCGGTCACCGCGTGGCGTCGAGGCCCGGCCGGACACGGTCCACGGCAGGCGGCAGCGCCACGCCGGAAGACCGGCGTCGTGGACAAAATGGAACAGCGCTGGCAGCGGCGCCGCGACGAGCAGAGCGGGCTGTAGCGCGACCGGAACTCACAACGGAGAGATCCGCCCGAGGAGGGAGTCTTCCCTCGTCGGGCGGATCTTTGCGTGCAGCGCCCTTCCCGCAGGTCCCCGCGCCCGGGCGGGGCGCGGGGACCTGGCGGCGGCTACTCCTTCGGGGTACGGCGGAAGCGTCCGGTGAGCTTGCTGCGGATCGCGTCCGTGCGGCGGGTGGTGCGTTCGTTGAGGGCGGCCATGCGTTCCTGGGTGCGCCACCAGAGGCGGACGGTGGAGGCGGGCAGGAGCAGGGCGCGCAGGCGGCGGCCGCGGGTGGCCTGGGTGAGCAGGCCGTCGCGGGCGGTGCGGACGTCGGCGCCGAGGTGCGGGGGCGGGTCGGACTCGCGGGCGTACATGACGCGTTCGGTGGCGAGGGCGACCCGGCCGGCGGCCTCGGCCGCGGCGGGGGCGAGGTGGGCGTCCTCGGCGAGCCGGCGGGCGGCGTTCCGGGGAGTGCGGGCCTCGTCGGGCGGCAGGCCCAGGTCCCAGGCGGAGTCGACGAGTTCGGCCCAGGCGGCGAGCACCTGTTCGTCGGTGAGCCGGGGCCCGTCCGCGCCGGGTCCGTGCCGGCCGGCGCCGAGGCGGCGTCGGCGCAGGCGGCCGCGGAGCATCATGGGCGTGGCCAGCACGGCGAGCAGCAGGACCAGGGCGGCCGCGGCGAGCAGGGCGGGCAGGCTCCGCCACCACGCGGTGGCGGTGGTGCGGTGCTCGACCACCGCGGACTGGTCGTCGCAGTCGCCGATGCGGTGCTGCTGCGCGGTGCAGGTGCTGGAGGCGGACGGTCCGGCGGACGGCCGGTCGGCGGAGGAGGAGGCGCTGGGCTGCGCGCTCGGCTTGGCCGTGTTCGCGGCCTGCGGGACGGAGTACAGCGGGGCGGCGCCCCGGTTCGGGGTGGGCTCGAAGCGCATCCAGCCGAGGCCGGAGAAGTACAGCTCCGGCCAGGCGTGGTAGTTGGAGCTGCGCACGATCCGGTTGGAGCCGTCGCCGGTGCCGGGGGTGAAGCCGATGGCGACCCGGGCGGGGATGCCGAGGGAGCGGGACATCGCGGCCATGGTGGCGGCGAAGTGCACGCAGAAGCCCTCCCTGTCCTGGAGGAACTTGGCGATGGCGTCCGGGCCGGTGCGCGGTTCGATCTTCGTGTTGTAGGTGAAGTCGCCCTTGGTGAAGTACTGCTGGAGGGCGACGGCCTGGTCGTACGGGTTGCCGGCGTTCGCGGTGATCTTCCGGGCGGTCTCGCCGACCACGGCGGGCAGGTTGGCGGGCAGCCCCAGGTAGCGCCGGGTGATGTCCTCGGGCGCGGGGGCGGCCGAGCGCAGCTGCGAGGCGTCGGGGTTGACGGTGACCGAGCCGACCGAGTACGAGAGGCCGTTGGTCTTCTGGCCGTTGACGGCGACGACGGTGCGGCCGGTCCGGTCGAAGCGCCAGTTCTGGATGGACGGCATCTCCACCCAGGACACCGGGTACGGCATCGGCAGCCAGGTGGCGCCGAGCCGGTCGGAGATCCTGACGTTGGTGCGGATCGGGTTGGTGGCGACGCCGGCGGCCAGGCCCTCGGGGGAGGGCAGCGTGGTGGGCAGCGGTTCGCCGGACTGGTTGCCGACCTTCCACTCCTCGCCGTCGAACTCGCTGAGCGCGGCGACCCGCAGGTAGAGCTGGTCGGCGTCGGTGGCGTCGGTGGAGAAGCGCAGCAGCTCGGTGTCGTCGTTGGAGCGCAGGTTGGCGGTGAGCGCGACCACCAGGTTGAGCGAGCGTTCGTCGCCGGGGCCGTTGCCCGTCCCGTTGCCGCTGCCGGCTCCGCCGCCGAGGCCGCCGAACAGGCCGGAGCCGGCCGAGGGCAGCAGGGCGGGCAGCAGCAGGGCGGTGGCGAGCGCGATCAGGCCGACCCGGCGGCCGCCGTTGGACAGCGCCACGGCGGAGCGGCCGGTGCCGTGGAAGACCCGGCCCCAGCGGGTGAGGCGGTCCTGGCCCTCGGTGTACAGCAGGATCAGGTAGCCGGCCGCGGCGAACAGGAACCACAGCCACATGCCGCCCGGCGAGCCGGCCAGGCCGCAGCCCACCGAGTACAGGGCGAGCAGCGGCAGGCCCGCGGCGGCGGCCCGGCGGTAGGTGACGGCCAGCGCGTCGACCAGGACGGCGACCAGGGCGACCGAGCCGACCACGATCAGCCGCAGGCCGTCGGTGGTGGGCGCGGGGATCGCGTACTCCTGGATGTCGCTGCCGCCCGCGGCCAGCCGGGTGGAGAGGGCGTCGAGCGCGGCCGGGCCGGGCAGCACGCCGACGGTCATCGCGGACTGCACCGTGGTCAGCATCAGGACGTACACCACCGCGAGCAGCTGGAGCGGCAGCACCAGCGGGCGGGGCAGCGGCAGCGCGCGCAGGCCGGCGCCGGCGCCGGCCGCGACGGCGATCATCAGCAGGCCGTGCGGGGCCAGGGCGAAGGAGTCCTGGAACAGCGGGGACAGGGACAGCGCCGCCAGGGCGGTCGCCAGGGCCGCGCAGAGCGTCAACTTGGCCCGGGTGGTCACGCGCCGACCTCGTCTCGGTAGGGAACGGAATTCTGGGTGCGGTCGGCGGCCCGCCACAGCGCGGGCAGCGAGTCGCCGGCCCGCACCGGGAGGACGGTCCAGCCGGCCGCGCGCAGTCGGCCGATCGCCGTGTCGGCCTGCTCGTCGGGAGTCTCCGGGAAGAGGTGCCGCAGGCCCGACCAGGTGCCGGTGTCCAGCAGCAGGGCGACCCCGCCGCCGGCCCGGCGGCGCAGCCTGGCCAGGCGCTCGGTCTGGTCCTCGTCGAGGTCGCCGACGATCGCCACCAGCAGGCCCTCGCCGCCCAGGCGCAGCACCTCCTCGGCGCGGTTCAGGCCGCCGCCGTCGGAGTGCTCGACCACGGCGAGCGCGTCCAGCAGCACGCCGACGGTCTCGGCGGTGGTGGTGTTGGCGCCGTGCTGCGGGTGGGCGCGGCCGGTGTCGGTGAGCAGCCGGGTCTGGTAGCCGCGCTGCACCAGGTCGACGGAGATCGAGGCGGCGGCGGACACCGCCCATTCGAACGAGGAGGCGGGGCCGGAGCCGCGGTGCGCGGTCTCCCGGGTGTCCAGCAGCACGGTGGCGCGGGCCCGGAGCGGCTGCTCCTCGCGACGGACCATCAACTCGCCGTAGCGGGCGGTGGACTTCCAGTGCACCCGGCGCAGGTCGTCGCCGTGCCGGTACTCGCGCGGGATGACGTCGTCGTCGCCGGCCAGCGCCAGCGCGTGCGCGTTGGACTCGCCCTGCCCGGCGGACTCGCCGGGCAGCCGCACCGGCGGCAGGTCCTGGACCTGCGGGACCACGGTGAGCACGTCGGCGGCGGTGAACGCGCGGGTCAGCTCGCACATCCCGAACGGGTCGGACAGCCGCAGCTGCAGCGGGCCGAGCGGGTAGCGGCCGCGCAGGTCGGAGCGGACCCGGTAGGACACCTCGCGGAAGCCGCGCGGCTCGACCCGGTCCAGCACGAAGCGCGGGCGCGGACCCAGCACGTACGGGACCTTGTCCTCCAGCAGCAGCAGGCCGGTGGGCACCCGGGAGACGTTGTCCAGCCGCAGGTGCACCCGGGCCTCCTGGCCGGCCGCGGCGCGCTGCGGGCTGAGCCGGCGGCCGGAGGCGACCCGGTAGCGGGTGCGGACCAGCAGCAGTGCGGAGGCCAGCGGCAGCACCGCCAGCAGCACGCCGACCTGGAACAGCGCGCTCTGGCCGAACAGGTACGCGCAGAGCGCGGCGGTCAGGCCGGCGGCCAGGAAGGAACGCCCCCGGGTGGTGAGCCCCTGCAGGGCGGCGCGCAGCCCGGAGGGCCGGGCGGGGCCCGGCACCTCAGCGGCCCTGCGGACGCGGGAGGGGCAGTCGGGACACCAGGTCGAGCACCACGTTCTCCACGGTGCGGCGGCTCAGCTGGGTCTCCGAGGTGGGCAGCAGACGGTGCGCCAGCACCGGCACGGCCAGCGCCTGGATGTCGTCCGGCAGCACGTAGTCGCGGCCGTCCAGGGCGGCGTGCGCGCGGGCCGCGCGGACCAGGTGCAGGGTGGCCCGGGGGGAGGCGCCGAGCCGCAGCTCGGGGGTGTTGCGGGTGGCGGAGACCAGGTCGACGGCGTACCGGCGGACCGGGTCGGAGACGTACACGCCCTTGACCACCTCGATCAGCTTGAGCAGGTCGGCGGCGTGCGCGACCGGCCGCAGGTCGTCCAGCGGGTTGGCGGCCGAGTGCAGGTCGAGCATCGCGTACTCGGCCTCGGGGCTCGGGTAGCCGATCGAGATGCGGGCCATGAAGCGGTCGCGCTGGGCCTCGGGCAGGGCGTAGGTGCCCTCCATCTCGACCGGGTTCTGGGTGGCGATCACCATGAACGGCGAGGGCAGCTCGTAGGAGGTGCCGTCGATGGTGACCTGGCGCTCCTCCATCGACTCCAGCAGCGCCGACTGGGTCTTCGGGGAGGCCCGGTTGATCTCGTCGCCGACCACGATCTGCGCGAAGATCGCGCCGGGCCGGAACTCGAAGTCCCGCTGGTGCTGGTCGAAGACGTTGGTGCCGGTGACGTCGGAGGGCAGCAGGTCGGGGGTGAACTGGATCCGGCGGACCGTGCAGTCCACCGAGCGGGCCAGCGCCTTGGCGAGCATGGTCTTGCCGACGCCGGGCACGTCCTCCAGCAACAGGTGGCCCTCGGCGAGCAGCACGGTCAGCGCGATCCGGACGGCCTCCGGCTTGCCCTCGATCACGCTCTCGACGGACGCCCGGACCCGGTCGACCACCGCCGTCAGCTCCGCCAGCCCGGCCGGCTCCCGGCGTTCGCGGCGGTCCTGCTCCGGCTGCCCCGTGCCCTGTCCGTTGATGGTCGTCACCCGTACGCTCCCATGTGCAACAGTCGCCGGGCGGCTGGTTCGAGCCCGGCCCGCCCCGAATACTTGGCGCATTCTTCCCTGTCCCCCGACCAGAAGTCACCCGGCCGGGCGACACGCGAAGGCTTGTCCCGGTTTGGGACGAGGGCGCGGCCCGGACGGTTTCAGCGGATCTCGCGGAGCAGTCCGGTGTGCACGTCGAAGACGAATCCGCGGACCTGGTCGCGGTGCGGCAGGAACGGCGAGGTGCGCACCCGCTGCATGGACTGGCGGACGTCGCCGTCCAGGTCGGTGAAGGCCTCCACCGCCCACTGCGGGCGCTGGCCGACCTCGTGCTCCAGTTCGTGCCGGAAGTCCTCGGTCAGGCCGAGCAGGCCGCAGCCGGTGTGGTGGATCAGCACCACCGTGCGGGTGCCCAGGGCGCGCTGACTGATGGTCAGGGAGCGGATGGTGTCGTCGGTGACCACGCCGCCCGCGTTGCGGATGATGTGCGCGTCGCCGAGCTCCAGGCCGAGCGCGGCGAACAGGTCGAGCCGGGCGTCCATGCAGGCCACCACGGCGACCTTGCGCACCGGGCGGGCGTCCATGCCGCCGTCCCGGAAGGTTTCTGCGTAGGAGCGGTTGGCTGCCACGAAGCGGTCGGTCTCGGACGGCCGGTCGGAGCCGGGAGCAGGTGCCATGCGACGACCGTAGTGGGGTGGCGCGGGCGGCGGGACCCACCTGCGCAAGCCTTTACCCGCCGGGCTCCGGGCCCCGTTCGGACGGCTTCGACCCGGTTCGACCGGCGCGTCCGGAGCGCTCCGCGCCCCGTCCGGCCGGCGGCCCGCACCACCGGTCCGACCTGCGAGGACGGATACGGCCGGGCGGGTGGTGCGCCGTGGTGGAGCGTTGACTGGCGAGGCGTGGGCGATAGTCTGGCGGCGCAGTGGAGCACGGCGGACGGCACCCGGCAACCGGGCGCCCGGCCGCTCTCCGCACCGGGCCGGCCGGCCCGCACGCAGTCCGCGGCCTCCTCCCGCTCCGTGCCCACCTGGCGCACCTTCCCCGGCGCCGGGCGGTCGCTCCTTCCCCCGAGCGAGCGGGCGGGGACCACGGGTGGCGTGTGGAGCCGGCGGCCCGGTGAGCGAGAATGGCGGGGCCACACCTGCACCTGAGGAAGGGCCCGGCCCCCGTATGAGTACCGACAGCCCCAACCCCCGGCACATTCCGGTGATGCTGGAGCGCTGCCTGGACGCCCTCGCTCCGGCGATCTCCGCGCCCGGCGCGGTGGTGGTGGACGCCACCCTGGGCCTGGGCGGCCACAGCGAGGCACTGCTGACCCGCTTCCCCGACGTCCGGCTGGTCGCCGTCGACCGCGACCCGCAGGCGCTGAAGCTCTCCGGTGAGCGGCTGGCCCGTTTCGGCGACCGTGCCACCCTGGTGCACGCCGTGTACGACGAGATCCCGGAGGTCCTCGCCGACCTGGGGATCCCCGCGGTGCAGGGCGTGCTGTTCGACCTCGGGGTGTCCTCGATGCAGCTGGACGAGGCCGACCGCGGCTTCGCCTACGCCCAGGACGCGCCGCTGGACATGCGGATGGACCAGACCCGCGGCATCTCCGCCGCGGAGGTCCTCAACACCTACAGCCACGGCGACCTGGCCCGGATCCTCAAGGTGTACGGCGAGGAGCGGTTCGCCGGGAAGATCGCCTCCGCGGTGCTGCGGGAACGCGAGAAGGAACCGTTCACCAACAGCGCTCGTCTGGTGGAGTTGGTGCGGAACGCCATTCCGGCCGCCACCCGGCGGACCGGCGGCAACCCGGCCAAGCGGACCTTTCAGGCGTTGCGGATCGAGGTCAACGGCGAACTGGAGGTGCTGGACCGGGCCATCCCCGGCGCGCTGGACGCCCTCGCGATGGGCGGTCGGATCGTCGTGATGTCCTACCAGTCGCTGGAGGACCGCCTGGTCAAGCAGTACTTCCAGGCCGGCGCCACCTCGACCGCCCCGCCGGGCCTGCCGGTGATCCCCGAGGAGCTCCAGCCCTGGCTGAAGCTGCTCACCCGAGGAGCCGAACTGGCGACCGAGGAGGAGATCGAGGAGAACCGGCGCGCCGCACCCGTACGGCTGCGCGTGGCGGAGAGGATCAGGGAGACCCGGAGGTAGCCAGCCGCCGGGAGCAGCGGAGCGAAGGGGAGTGGAGCGGTGCCGGTGGCCGGCGAGCGGACCCGGGGGCGCGTCCCCGGGCAGGGGGGCAGGGCACGGATCACCGTCCGGCCCGGGGCGCGCTCGATGCGGGGGCGCACCCCGTTCGCGGTGCTGGTGGTCACCCTGCTGTCGGCCGGGCTGCTCGGACTGCTGATGCTCAACACCGCCCTCAACGAGGGCTCGTTCACGCTGTCCCGGCTGCGGAAGCAGACCACCGAGGCCACCGACCAGCAGCAGTCCCTCCAGCAGGAGATCGCCGCCCAGTCCGCGCCCGACGCGCTGGAGCAGCGCGCCCGCGACCTCGGCATGGTCCCCGGCGGCGACCCGGTCTTCCTGGGCGCCGACGGCAGCGTCACCGGCAAGCCCAAGGCCGCCGAGGACAACCCGCCGGTGCCGCGCAGCAGCGCCGACCCCTGGCAGCGCCCCGCCGCCTCCGGCTCGCCCTCGCCCGCGGCGTCGCCGAGCCCCGGCGACCCCGGCATCGAGCTGGCCCCCGCGCCGCCCGCCAGCCCCTCGCCCGGGGCCCAGCGGTGACCCGCCCGCCCGGCGACGGCCACCGCCCGCGCCGCACCCCGCCGTCCGGCGGCCGCCCCGCCGCGCCCCGCCGCCGGGTCGGCGAGCCGCGCCACTCCGGCGACGGCGCCCCGCCGCGCCCGGCCCGCCCGCGGCCGTCCGCGGGGGAGCGCCGGCCCGCCGTCCGGCCCCGGCCGCGCCCCGAGGTCTGCCGCCCGCCCGCCCGCCGCCCGGCGTCCGGCGCGCGGGTGATCAAGCTGGCCGATCCCAAGCGCCGGCTGCGGCTGGTGACGGTCTGTCTGGGCCTGGTGTTCGTGATCTTCGCGGGCCGGCTGGTGCAGCTCCAGCTGCTGGACTCCGACGCGCTGGCGGCCGGCGCGGGCGCCAACAAGTACGTCCGGGTGTCGCTGCCCGCCGAGCGCGGCTCGATCACCGCCGCCGACGGCACCGTGCTGGCCACCAGCGTGGACGCGTACGACATCACCGCCGACCCGACCATGTTCACCCCCGAGGCGACCCACCTGCCGGACGCCCCCGAGCAGGCCGCGGCGCTGCTCGCGCCGATCCTCGGCCAGCCGAAGGAGAAGCTGGCGGCCGCGCTCCACCTGAACGCGAAGAACCCGAAGAGCCAGTACGCGCTGCTGACCGCCCGTCAGGAGCCGAAGGCCAAGGCGCAGATCGCCGACCTGAAGTCCGCGCTGACCAAGCAGACCGACACCAAGGTCTGCCGGGGCCAGCGCGAACTGCTCGGCAAGCCCGCCGAGAAGGGCGGCCGGCAGTTCCTCGACACCGCCTGCGTGAACCCGCTGGCCGGGGTGTTCTGGGAGCAGTCGACCCGGCGCAGCTATCCGGCGAACGGCCTGGCCGCCAACCTGATCGGCTTCGTCAACTCCGAGGGCACCGGCACCGGCGGCCTGGAGCTCCAGTACCAGCAGCAGCTGGCCGGCGAGGACGGCTACTCGACCTACGCCTCGGCCGGCGGCCGCCGGGTCGCCACCGCCGGCGGCAACCGGCAGGACGCGGTGCCCGGCAGCGACCTGCGGCTGACGGTGAATCCGGACATCCAGTGGGCGGCGCAGCGCGCCATCACCGACCAGGTGTCCAACGCCGGGGCGGAGAAGGGCTACGTGGTCGTCCAGGACGTGAAGACCGGTCAGGTGCTGGCGATGGCCTCCTCCCCGGGCTTCAACCCGAACGACCTGTCCTCGGCCCGCGCCGACCAGCTCGGCAACCCGGCCCTGCAGGACGCCTACGAGCCGGGCTCCACCGCCAAGCTGATGACCATGGCGGCGGTGCTGGACACCGGCTCGGCGAACTGGGACACCCATGTGACGGTGCCGAACACGCTGCAGCGCTCCGACCGGGTCTTCCACGACGACGTCGACCACGAGACCTGGTACCTGACGCTGGCGGGCGTGCTCGCCAAGTCGTCCAACATCGGCACCATCGAAGCCGCCGAGCACCTGGGCCCGACCCAGGCCGAGGCCAACAAGGTGCTCGCCGGGTACCTCGACAAGTTCGGCATCGGGAAGCCCAGCGGGCTGGGCTTCCCCGGCGAGACCCGCGGCATCCTGGCCAAGCCGGAGGACTGGAACGGCTCGCAGCAGTACACCATCCCGTTCGGCCAGGGCCTGTCGGTGAACGCCCTGCAGGCGACCTCGGTGTTCTCCACCATCGCCAACGGCGGCGTGCGGGTCGCCCCCGGCCTGCTGGCCGGCACCACCGGACCGGACGGGCGGTTCACGCCCGCGCCGGCCGGGGCGCAGAGCCGGGTGGTGACGGAAGCGACCGCGAAGACGCTGACCGAGATGCTGGAGTCCGTCGTCACCGACGAGCAGGGCACCGGCACCAAGGCGCAGATCCCGGGCTACCGGGTGGCCGGCAAGACCGGTACCGCCAACCGGGTGGATCCGAAGACCGGCAAGTACTCCGGGTACACCGCCTCCTTCATCGGCTTCGCGCCTGCCGACCAGCCCCGGGTGACGGTCTCCTGCGTCATCCAGGACCCGGTCAACGGGCACTTCGGCGGGCAGCTGTGCGGGCCCGTGTTCAAGCAGGTGATGGAGTTCACCCTCAAGACCCTCCAGGTCCCGCCGAGCGGCAGCGAGGCGCCGAACCTGCCCGTCGACTGGAAGCCCTGAGATGAGCGACACCCCCGACACCGCCCGGCGCGCCGAGCACGACGCCCGCGACGCCCGCGATGTGAGCAGCGTCACGGCCGACGGGACCCGGTTTGGCCCCGGGGGGCATGGGGCCGATAGCCTTCCGGCCGTGCCGAAATCCGATCAAATCTCCGCGAGTCCCCCCCGTCCGAGCCGCGCCGCGGCGCTGCCCCTCGCCGAGGCGGCCCGGCTGCTCGGGCTGCCGCCCGCCGAGGGCCCGGCCGTCACCGGCATCACCCACGACTCCCGGGCGGTGCGTCCGGGCGACGTGTACGTGGCCTTCCCCGGCGCCAACCACCACGGCGCGGCGTTCGCCGCCGGCGCGGTGGCCGCCGGCGCGGTCGCGGTGCTCACCGACGCCGCCGGCGCGGAGCTGGCCGCGGACGCGGGCGTGCCGCTGCTGGTGGTGGACAGCCCCCGCGCGGTGATGGGCGAGCTCGCCGCGGCGGTCTACGGGGCCGCCGCCGAGCGGATGCTGATGATCGGCCTGACCGGCACCAACGGCAAGACCACCACCTCCTACCTGGTCGAGGGCGGCCTGCGCGGAGCCGGCCGGCTGCCCGGCGTGATCGGCACCGTGGAGATGCGGGTCGGCGCCGAGCGGATCAAGTCCGAGCGCACCACCCCCGAGGCCACCGACCTGCACGCGGTGCTCGCCGTGATGCACGAGTCCGGCGCCGACGCGGTGGTCATGGAGGTCTCCAGCCACGCGCTGGTGTACGGCCGCACCGACGGCGTGGCCTACGACGTCGCGCTGTTCAACAACCTGACGCCGGAACACCTCGACTTCCACCCCGACATGGAGGACTACTACCGGGCCAAGGCCCGGCTGTTCGAGCCCGGCAAGGCCCGGCTCGGCGTCGCGAACCGCGACGACTCCTATGGCCGCCGACTGGCCGGCGAGGCCCGGATCCCGATGGTGACCTTCTCCGCCGCGGGCGACCCGGCCGCCGACTGGCGCGCCGTCGACGTCCAGCTCGGCCCGGCCGGGTCCACCTTCACCGTGGTCGGCCCGGACGGCGCCCGCGCCGCGGCCTCGGTGCCGCTGCCCGGCCCGTTCAACGTCGCCAACGCGCTCGGCGCGATCACCGCGCTGGTCACCGCCGGCATCGAGCTGGACGCCGCGGTAGCCGGAGTGGCCGAGGTCCCGGGCGTGCCCGGCCGGCTGGAGAAGGTCGACGCCGGGCAGCCGTACGTCGCCGTGGTCGACTACGCGCACAAGCCGGACGCGCTGAGCGCCGTGCTCGCCTCGCTGCGCGAGGTCACCAAGGGCCGGCTGCACGTCGTCGTCGGCTGCGGCGGCGACCGCGACCCGTACAAGCGCGGCCCGATGGGCGCGATCGCCGCCCGGCTCGCCGACACCGCCGTCCTCACCAGCGACAACCCGCGCTCCGAGGACGCGCTGGCGATCCTCGCCACCATGCTCGGCGGCGCCGCCGAGGTGCCCGAGGAGGAGCGCGGCGAGGTGCTCGCCGTCCCCGACCGGGCCGAGGCGATCGCGCTGGCGGTCGCCCGGGCGCACGCCGGGGACACCGTGCTGGTGGCCGGCAAGGGCCACGAGCTCGGGCAGTACGTGAAGGGCGAGGTCCGCCCGTTCGACGACCGCGAGGTGCTGCGGGTGGCGATGGAGCAGCTCATGGAGGCAGAACGGTGATCGCACTGACCCTGGCCGAGGCCGCGAAGGCGGTCGACGGCACCCTGGACGCGGCCGACCCGGACGCGGTGATCACCGGTGCGGTGGTCACCGACAACCGGCGGATCGAGCCCGGCGGCCTGTTCGTGTGCGTGCTCGGCGAACGCGTGGACGGCCACGAGTTCGCCGCGAAGGCGGTCGCCGACGGCGCGGTCGCGGTGCTCGCCACCCGCCCGGTCGGCGTGCCCGCGATCCTGGTCGACGACGTGGTCGTGGCGCTCGGCCGGCTCGCCCGGGCCGTGGTCGCCCGCGCCGCCGACGTGCGGATCGTGGCGCTCACCGGCTCGGCCGGCAAGACCTCCACCAAGGACCTGATCGGCCAACTGCTGGCCGAGCACGGCGAGACGGTCTTCCCGGCCGGCTCGCACAACAACGAGATCGGCCACCCGCTGACGGCCCTTCAGGTCGCCCCCACCACCCGGCACCTGGTGATGGAGATGGGCGCCCGGCACAAGGGCGACATCGAGTACCTGACCGGCATCACCCCGCCCACCGTCGGCCTGGTGCTGAACATCGGCACCGCGCACCTCGGCGAGTTCGGCTCCAAGCAGGGCATCGCCGACGCCAAGGGCGAGATGGTGGAGGCGCTTTCGGCCGACGGCGTCGCCGTGCTGAACGCCGACGACCCGCTGGTGCGTGCCATGAGCAGCCGCACCAAGGCCCGCGTGGTGCTGTTCGGGGAGTCCCAGGACGCACACATCCGCGCCACCGATGTTCGCCTGGACGCCACCGGGAGGCCACAGTTCACGCTCAGCACCCCGGCCGGTTCCGCACCGGTGCAGCTGCGCCTGTACGGTGAGCACCACGTCTCGAACGCCCTCGCCGCCGCCGCGGTGGCGGTGGAGCTCGGGATGCCCGTCGACCGCGTCGCCGAGGCACTCGGCGAAGCCGGTGCGCTGTCCCGTTGGCGCATGGAGGTGGTCGACCGGGCCGATGGCCTGACCGTCGTCAACGACGCCTACAACGCGAACCCGGAGTCCATGCGGGCCGCGCTGCGGGCACTGGCGACGATGGCGGGCAAGGGCCCGGAGCGCCGCCGCACCTGGGCGGTGCTCGGTGAGATGCGGGAGCTCGGCGAGGACAGCTTCGACGAGCACGACGCCATCGGACGGCTCGCCGTCCGGCTCGACATCACCAAGCTGGTGGCGGTCGGCGGACGCGAGGCGGCCCGGATGGAACTGGGCGCGAGGAACGAAGGTTCGTGGGGTGAGGAGTCGGTGCTGGTGTCCGACGCGGACGCGGCGATCGAGCTGCTGCGCAGTCAGGTGCGGCCGGGGGACGTGGTCCTGGTGAAGGCATCCCGTTCGGTGGGCCTGGAGAAGGTCGCCGACGCACTGCTCGCGGACGGTGCCGCGAAGTGAAGCAGATCCTCTTCTCCGGCCTGATCGGCCTGGTGCTGACCCTGCTCGGCACCCCCGCCCTGATCAAGCTGCTCGCCCGGCACGGCTACGGCCAGTACATCCGGGACGACGGCCCCAAGGCGCACCACAGCAAGAAGGGCACGCCCACCATGGGCGGCATCGCCTTCATCCTCGCCACCCTGATCGCCTACTTCGCGACCAAGGCGATAACGGGCGAGTCGCCCACTGCCTCCGGCCTGCTGGTGCTGTTCCTGACCACGGGCCTGGGCCTGGTCGGCTTCCTGGACGACTACATCAAGGTGGTCAAGCGCCGCTCGCTGGGCCTGCGGGCCAAGGCGAAGCTGCTCGGCCAGTCCTTCTTCGCGCTCGCCTTCGCCATCCTGGCGCTGCAGTTCGAGGACAGCCGCGGGAAGACCCCGGCCTCCGACCACCTTTCCTTCGTGCAGGACTTCGACTGGGCGATCGGCCCGGTGCTGTTCGTCCTGTTCGCCTACTTCATGATCGCCGCGATGTCGAACGGCGTGAACCTGACGGACGGTCTGGACGGCCTCGCCACCGGCGCCTCGGTGATGGTCTTCGGCGCCTACACCTTCATCGGCCTGTGGGAGCACGGGCAGAACTGCGCCTACGCGATCAAGGCCACCGCGTCCTGCTACGACGTCCGCGATCCGCTCGACCTCGCCGTGGTCGCCGCCGCCCTGATGGGCTCCTGCTTCGGCTTCCTGTGGTGGAACACCTCGCCCGCGAAGATCTTCATGGGCGACACCGGCTCGCTCGCCCTCGGCGGCGCCCTGGCCGGCCTCGCCATCGTCTCCCGCACCGAGCTGCTGCTGGCCGTCCTCGGCGGCCTGTTCGTGATCATCACCCTTTCGGTGATCATCCAGGTCGGCTCGTTCCGGATGACCGGCAAGCGCGTTTTCAAGATGGCACCACTCCAGCACCACTTCGAACTCAAGGGCTGGAGCGAAGTCCTGATCGTGGTCCGGTTCTGGATCATCCAGGGCCTGTGCGTCGCCGTCGGACTCGGACTCTTCTACGCGGGATGGGTGACCGGATGATCAACCCGGAGTGGGCCGGCCTTCCGGTCGTCGTCGCGGGACTCGGCCTCTCCGGGGTCAGCGCCGCCCGGGTCCTGCACGGACTCGGCGCGCACGTCACGGTCGTGGACGGCGGCACCGGCCCCGCGCTGGACGCCAAGGCCGCGGCCCTCACCGAGCAGGGCATCGCCGTCCGCCTCGGCGACGGCGCCGGCCTGCCCGAGGGCACCCGGCTGATCGTCACCTCGCCCGGCTGGGCCCCCGACAGCCCGCTGTTCGCCGCCGCCGAGCAGGCCGGCGTCCCGGTCTGGGGCGACGTCGAACTCGCCTGGCGGCTGCGCACCCCGCACCCCGCCACCGGCGAGCCGGCCCCCTGGCTGGCCGTCACCGGCACCAACGGCAAGACCACCACCGTCCAGATGCTGGCGTCGATCCTGACCGCCGCCGGCAAGCGCACCGCCGCCGTCGGCAACGTCGGCGTCTCGGTGCTGGACGCGGTCCTCGCCGAGGAGCCCTACGACGTCCTCGCCGTCGAACTCTCCAGCTACCAGCTGCACTGGGCGCCCTCGCTCCGCGTGCACTCCGGCGCCGTGCTCAACCTGGCCCCCGACCACCTCGACTGGCACGGCTCGATGGACGCCTACGCCGCCGACAAGGGCCGGATCTACCAGGGCAACCAGGTCGCCTGCGTCTACAACCTCGCCGACCCGGCCACCGAGGCGCTGGTCCGCGAGGCCGACGTCGAGGAGGGCTGCCGCGCGATCGGCTTCGGCCTCGACGCCCCCGCCGTCTCCAACCTCGGCGTCGTGGACGGCCTGCTGGTCGACCGCGCCTTCGTTCCCGACCGGGACCGGGCCGCCGCGGAGCTCGGCGCCGTCGCCGACATCGATCCGCCGGCCCCGCACAACATCGCCAACGCGCTTGCCGCCGCCGCCCTCGCCCGGGCCTACGGGGTCGACGCCAAGGCCGTCCGCGACGGTCTGCGCGCCTTCACGCCCGACGCCCACCGGATCGCGCACGTCGCCGAGATCGACGGCGTGACCTACGTGGACGACTCCAAGGCCACCAACACCCACGCGACGGCGGCCTCGCTGGCCGCGTACCGCCCCGTGGTGTGGATCGCCGGCGGCCTCGCCAAGGGCGCGACCTTCGACGAACTCGTCGCCGACGCGGCGCCCCGGCTGCGGGCCGCCGTCCTGATCGGCCAGGACCGCCAACTGATCCGCGAGGCGCTCGCGCGACACGCCCCGGAAGTCCCGGTGTTCGAACCCGCGCCGGGGAAGACTGGCGCCGAGGCGATGACCGAGATCGTCCGCGTGGCTGCCGCCGCAGCGCAGAAGGGCGACACCGTCCTGCTCGCACCCGCCTGCGCGTCGATGGACATGTTCACCAACTACGGTGAGCGCGGAGACATGTTCGCAGCGGCAGTACGAGGGCTGTAGGGCGGGAAACCAGGGGCGCGTGGGGGTACCTCCCGGCCCTGGGGCCGGGAGGTACCCCCACGCGCCCCTGGCTGTGGACCTCGAATCGTAGAAGGAGACCGACGTGCCGCCCAGCGAGAAGCAGCCGCGGCTGCGACTGGTCTCGGCGACCACGACCACCTTCAAGTCCGAGGGCCCCGTCGCGCGGGTGCGCGCAGCGCGTGAGCGGTTCGGGTACTTGATGGCCCGTCCGCTGACGCCGTACTACCTGATCCTCGGTTCGGCGCTGCTGCTGGTGGTGCTCGGGCTGGTGATGGTGTTCTCCGCCTCGCAGAGCGTGGTGGTGGACTTCGGGCTGCCGATGACGTTCTTCTTCCGCAAGCAGCTGATCGCCCTGCTGCTGGGCGGTGCGATCGCCGTCGTGCTGACCAGGGCCCCGATCAGGGTGCTGCGGACCGCCGTGTACCCGCTGCTGTTCGGGGTGGTGGCGGCGCTGGTGCTGGTGACGATCCCCGGCATCGGGGTGCGGATCAACGGCAACCGGAACTGGATCAGCCTGGGGTTCTTCCAGATCCAGCCGTCCGAGTTCGCCAAGCTGGCGCTGCTGCTCTGGGCGGCCGACCTGCTGGCCCGCAAGCAGCGCACCCACATGCTCAACCAGTGGAAGCACCTGCTGGTCCCGCTGGTGCCCGGCACGGTCGTGCTGATGATGCTGATCATGCTGGGCGGCGACATGGGCACCACGATGGTGCTGGTCGCGATGCTGTTCGGGCTGCTCTGGATGGTCGGCGCGCCGCTGCGGCTGTTCGCCGCCACCCTGGGCATCGCGGTGGTCGCGTGCACCGCGCTGATCATCACGGTGCCGCACCGGCTGGGCCGGCTGGCCTGCGTGGGCGTCACCAAACCGGACCCGAACCTGGACTGCTTCCAGGCCCTGCACGGACTGTACGCGCTGGCCGCGGGCGGACCGTTCGGATCCGGACTCGGTGCGGGCGTCGAGAAATGGGGGCAACTCCCGGAGGCGCACACCGACTTCATCTTCGCAGCGACCGGCGAGGAGCTCGGCCTGGTGGGGACGCTGTCGGTGCTCGCGCTCTTCGCGGCACTAGGCTACGCGGGTATCCGTGTGGCTCTCAGCACCACGGACCCGTTCGTCCGGTACGCGGCGGGCGCCGCCACCACGTGGATCATGGCTCAGGCCGTGGTCAACCTGGGGTCGGCGCTGGGACTCCTGCCCATCGCGGGCGTCCCGCTGCCGCTGTTCTCGTACGGTGGTTCCGCGATGCTGTCGGCCATGTGCGCCATCGGGCTGCTGCTGTGCTTCGCGCGCAGCACTCCGGCGGCGAAGGCAGCGCTGGCTGCCCGGCCCCGCCGATGGCGAAAAGGGGCCAACTCCCGGTTCGGGTCCGTCCTGGACCGGGTGGTGCCAGGTAGGAAAACCACAGCGCGCAAGGCCCCCGGGTCGTCGCGCAGGGAGCGGTGAATTTCGGTGCATGTCGTACTCGCCGGCGGCGGGACCGCCGGTCACATCGAGCCGGCCATGGCGCTCGCGGACGCGCTGCGCAGGCACGATCCGTCCATCGGGATCACCGCCCTCGGCACCGAGCGCGGCCTGGAGACCCGGCTGGTCCCGGAGCGCGGCTACGAGCTGGCGCTGATCCCGGCGGTGCCGCTGCCCCGCAAGCCCACCCCCGAGCTGATCACCGTCCCGGGCCGGCTGCGCGGCACCGTGCGGGCCGCCCAGGAGGTCATCGAGCGGGTCAACGCGGACGCGGTGGTCGGCTTCGGCGGCTACGTGGCGATGCCCGCCTACCTGGCGGCCAAGCGCGCCGGGGTGCCCATCGTGGTGCACGAGGCCAACGCCCGCCCCGGCCTGGCCAACAAGATCGGCGCCCGCTACAGCGACTTCGTGGCGGTCTCCACCCCGGACTCCAAGCTGCGCGACTCCCGCTACATCGGCATCCCGCTGCGCCGCACCATCGCCACCCTGGACCGCGGCACGGTGCGCCCGGAGGCCCGGCACTACTTCGGCCTGGACCAGCGCCTGCCCACCCTGCTGGTGTCCGGCGGCTCGCAGGGCGCCCGCCGGCTGAACGAGACGGTGCAGGCGATCGCGCCCCGGCTCCAGCAGTACGGCGTGCAGATCCTGCACGCGGTCGGCCCGAAGAACGAGCTGCCGACCATCGACGACATCCCCGGCATGCCGCCGTACCGCGCGGTGCCGTACCTGGACCGGATGGACCTGGCGTACGCGGCCGCCGACATGATGCTCTGCCGGGCCGGCGCGATGACGGTGGCCGAGCTGGCCGCGGTGGGCCTGCCGGCCGCGTTCGTGCCGCTGCCGATCGGCAACGGCGAGCAGCGGCTGAACGCCCAGCCGATGGTGAAGGCCGGCGGCGGTCTGCTGGTGGACGACGCCGAGCTGACCCCGGACTGGGTGCTGAAGAACGTGCTGCCGGTGCTCACCGACCCGGCGAGGCTGTGGGAGATGTCGCGCTCCGCCGCCGAGTTCGGCCGCCGGGACGCGGACGACCTGCTGGTGCAGATGGTGTACGAGGCGATCGAGGCCGCCCGCGGCGGCCGGCGTCGTGGCTGACGAGGACTACGAGGAGGAGTTCGGGGAGGACGGCGACGAGACCCGTCCGCCCCGGCTCCGACTGTCCCGTCGGGGCGTGCTGGTGCTGGTGTCGCTGGGCGTCCTGGTGCTCGGCGGGCTCGGCTGGACGGTGTTCTTCTCCGCCGCCCTGGACGTCCGCCGGGTGGCCGTCCAGGGCCTGGACTCCGGGCAGTTGAGCCAGGAGGAGGTGGAGCGCGCGCTCGGCTCCACCGCGCAGGGCCCGCTGGCCCGGGTGGACCTGGACCGGGCCCGGCAACTGGTGGGCCGGGTGCCCCGGGTGGCCCGGGTCGAGGTCTGGCGCGGCTGGCCGCACACCCTGCGGATCAAGGTGACGGAGCGTCAACCGGTGGCGGCGGTCCGTGCCGACGACGGCCGCTTCGTCCAGGTCGACGCGCTGGGTGTGGAGTTCGCCACGGGCCCGCAGCCGCCGTCCGGCGTTCCCGTGGTGGCGCTGCAACTCGGCCAACCCGCGAACGACGCACTGTCCGTCATCGACCGCCCCACGCTGGTCCGTTCGGCCATCACCGTGGCCGCCGGCCTGCCCTCGGAGGTGGCCAAGCAGGCCGGTTCGCTCACGGTCTATTCGTACGACGACATCCGCCTCCAACTCTCCTCCGGTGCCACGGTCCGCTGGGGCAGCGCCGAGGAAACCCCGCGCAAGGCCCGGATCCTGACGGCCCTGCTCGGCCGGAAGGCGTCGAATTACGACGTGAGTGCGCCGGATGCCCCGGCGGTGTCCGGCTGATCCGGTAAGTTCTCTGCCCGGGGGAGGTATTGACGGAGCCGAGGCTCCGGTCCGACCCTTGATGGTCACCCCGGTTTCACCGGGGGGTCGATGATCACATAGGCTCAAAAGAAAAAGGGAAGCTCGGCGTGTTCGTTGAAACACGCGCTGGTTGCGACCTACTGTCCTGTGTCAACGAGCTGTGCTCGACAACGAACTGACACCGGTACAGCGATAACCCTCAACCTCAAGTTTAGGGTTCGGGTTGGAACCACGCGCTTCCCACCCATCGACATCCGTCGGCCTTCGTATCCAGGGGCGCCGACCCGGAAATTCGAGGCGAGAGGCCCCGACGTGGCAGCACCCCAGAATTACCTCGCGGTCATCAAGGTCGTCGGCATCGGTGGCGGCGGAGTCAACGCCATCAACCGGATGATCGAGGTCGGGCTCAAGGGCGTCGAGTTCATCGCGATCAACACCGACGCGCAGGCCCTCCTGATGAGCGACGCCGATGTGAAGCTCGACGTCGGCCGGGAGCTCACCCGCGGCCTCGGCGCCGGCGCGAACCCGGAGGTCGGCCGGAAGGCCGCGGAGGACCACCGCGAGGAGATCGAGGAGGTCCTCAAGGGGGCCGACATGGTCTTCGTGACGGCCGGCGAGGGCGGCGGCACCGGCACCGGCGGTGCGCCCGTGGTGGCCAACATCGCCCGCTCGCTCGGCGCCCTGACGATCGGCGTGGTCACCCGCCCGTTCACCTTCGAGGGCCGCCGCCGCGCCAACCAGGCCGAGGACGGCATCGCCTCGCTGCGCGAGCAGGTCGACACCCTGATCGTGATCCCCAACGACCGGCTGCTGTCGATCTCCGACCGCCAGGTCTCGGTGCTGGACGCGTTCCGCTCCGCCGACCAGGTGCTGCTCTCCGGTGTGCAGGGCATCACCGACCTGATCACCACCCCGGGTCTGATCAACCTGGACTTCGCCGACGTCAAGTCGGTCATGTCGGACGCCGGTTCGGCGCTGATGGGGATCGGCTCGGCGCGCGGCGAGGACCGGGCCAAGGCCGCCGCCGTGATGGCGATCTCCTCGCCGCTGCTGGAGGCCTCGATCGACGGCGCCCGCGGTGTGCTGCTGTCCATCTCGGGCGGCTCCGACCTCGGCCTGTTCGAGATCAACGAGGCGGCCCAGCTGGTCAGCGAGGCAGCCCACCCCGAGGCGAACATCATCTTCGGCGCGGTCATCGACGACGCGCTCGGCGACGAGGTCCGGGTCACCGTGATCGCGGCGGGCTTCGACGGCGGCCAGCCGCCGGCGATCGTCCGCGAGCCGGTGGTGAAGTCGGCGTCCAGCTCGACGTCGAGCAGCAGCGGCTCGTCCGCCCCGGAGCGGCCGGCCACCCGTCCGTCCTACGGCTCGATCGGTTCGGTCACCCGCGCCGAGGAGCCGGCCCGCCCGTCCGAGGCCCCGGCGCCGGTGACCACCGCCCCGCCGGTGCCGCCGCAGGTGCAGCCGGTGCGCCAGCCCTACGTCGAGAGCCCCGCCGAGGAGCTCGACGTGCCGGACTTCCTGAAGTGATTCGTACGGCCTTTCGCAACGGTGCTCACTTCGCCTCCACCACCCGGTGGGGCGGGGTGAGCACCTCGCCGTACGGGGAGCTCAACCTCGGCGGCGCGGTGGGCGATTCGCCCGAAGCTGTCCAGCAGAACCGTTTCCTCGCGGCCCGCGAACTGGGACTGGACCCGGCCGATGTGGTCTGGATGAACCAGGTGCACGGCGCGGACGTCGAGGTGGTGACGGACCGCCAACCGGACGGGTACGCGCCGACGGTGGACGCGGTGGTCACCGACCGCCCGCTGGCCCTCGCGGTGCTCACCGCGGACTGCGTGCCGGTGCTGCTGGCCGACCCGGAGGCCGGAGTGGTCGGCGCGGCGCACGCCGGGCGCCCGGGCCTGGCGGCCGGGGTGGTCCCCGCGGCGGTCGCCGCGATGCGTGAACTCGGGGCCCGCCCCGAGCGGATCCTCGCCGCCACCGGCCCCGCCGTGTGCGGCCGGTGCTACGAAGTGCCGGAGGCGATGCGCGCCGAGGTGGCCGCACTCGTCCCGGCCGCCCGGTCGGAGACCTCCTGGGGCACTCCTGCCCTGGACGTGCCGGCCGGTGTCGCCGCCCAACTCGCCGAGGCGGGCGTGCACGACCTGGTGCGATCTTCTGTCTGCACCCTGGAATCTCCGGACCACTACTCCTACCGTCGGGAGCAGCGGACCGGCCGACTCGCGAGCTACGTCTGGCTGGGACCTCCACTCTCATGACGAACGACATCTTCGGTCCGTTCCCCGGCGGCGCCGACTTCGCCGCCGCCCTGACGGACGCCCAGCGCGCCCGCTTCGACCAACTCGGCGCCAACCTCGACGTGGTCGAGCGCCGGATCGCCGACGCCTGCGCCGCCGCCGGACGCCCGCGCGAGGAGGTCACCCTGATCGTGGTGACCAAGACCTACCCCGCCGAGGACACCGCACTCCTCGCCGGACTGGGCGTCACCGACGTCGCGGAGAACCGCGACCAGGACGCCGCCCCGAAGGCCGAACGGTGCGTCAACCTCCCGTTGACCTGGCACTTCGTCGGCCAGCTGCAGACCAACAAGGCGCGCTCGGTGGTCCGTTACGCGGACCTGGTGCACTCGGTGGACCGCGAGCGGCTGGTCGACTCGCTGGCCGCGGCCGTGCACAACGCCGAACGCCCGCCGCTGGGCTGCCTGGTGCAGGTCGCCCTCGACAAGGAGGCGGGCGAGGGCGAGCACCGCGCGGGCGTTGCGCCCGCCGACGTGCTCGCGCTGGCCGCGAAGATCGCCGACACGCCCGGGCTGCGACTGGACGGTGTGATGACGGTCGCACCGCTCGCGGGCCCCTTGGCGGGCGACCCCGCGCGCTCCTTCGCGCGCCTTGCGGAAATCGCAAGCGCCGTACGCGCCGAGCATCCGACTGCCACGATGGTTTCGGCAGGGATGAGCGGAGATTTGGAGCAGGCGATCGCCGCCGGAGCGACACATGTACGCGTCGGTACGGCGGTACTCGGAGTGCGGTCACCGCTCGGGTAACGTCACCGAGTAAGTAGATCAGACTGCAGGACAAAATAGGACAGAACCTAGCAGATGATCAGTCTGCTGGTAAACCGTGGATCGCATCCGAGCGCACACCTCCGCGGTCTGACGGACCGTCGGCCTGACAGGCCGTGACCATCACGGCGTCCGCAGGTGAACGGTGGGCGCATGAGCGGAGGAGACAGCAGCATGGCCGGCGCGATGCGCAAAATGGCGGTCTATCTCGGCCTGGTCGAGGACGAGACCTATGACAGCCAGGGGTACGACCCCGACGACGACTACGACACCGACCCGGAGCCGATCCGCACCGGCCGCACCGAGGACCTGCGGTCCGCGAACCCCGCCGCCGCGGCCCCCGCGCAGCCGGCGCCCGTGGCCCACATCGCCCCCCAGCCGGTGCCCGCCGCGGTCCCGATCCGACAGGAGCAGCCGCGGATGGCTCCCGTGTCGTCCATCACATCCGAGCGCCACCGCAATCTGGAGAAGAGCACCCCGGTGATCATGCCCAAGGTCGTCAACGAACGAGAGCCCTACCGCATCACCACGCTGCACCCTCGCACCTACAACGAGGCCCGTACGATCGGTGAACAGTTCCGCGGCGGCACGCCCGTGATCATGAATTTGACCGAGATGGACGACACGGACGCCAAGCGGCTCGTAGACTTCGCGGCTGGACTGGTCTTCGGTCTGCACGGCAGTATCGAGCGCGTGACACAGAAGGTGTTCCTCCTGTCGCCTGCTAACGTCGATGTCACGGCGGAGGACAAGGCTCGGATCGCCGAGGGTGGGTTCTTCAACCAGAGCTGACCCGGCCACGACTTTCTGTGTGGATCAGTTTGACAGTGCGTCACTGACGGACTGCCGGTCAGGGAGAGGGAGAAGCGATGGGGATCTTCGGTTCGGTGCTCTATTGGGTGCTGACCGTGTTCCTGCTGATCCTGCTCTTCAGGCTGGTGATGGACTGGGTCTTCCAGTTCGCTCGATCGTGGCGTCCTGGGAAGGCCATGGTCGTGGTGCTGGAGGCCACGTACACTGTCACGGATCCGCCACTCAAGCTTCTTCGGCGATTCATCCCGCCGTTGCGTCTCGGGGGCGTGGCGCTCGACCTGTCCTTCTTCGTACTGATGATCATTGTGTATGTCCTGATCTCGCTCGTGCAGCGCCTGTCGTTCTGAACGATGCGACAGGATGCCGGTCCGACGATCACGTTGAGGTGAAGAGATGCCATTGACCCCCGAGGACGTTCGGAACAAGCAGTTCACGACCGTCCGGCTGCGCGAAGGCTATGACGAGGACGAGGTCGATGCCTTCCTCGACGAGGTCGAAGCCGAGCTGACCCGCCTGCTGCGCGAGAACGAGGACCTGCGCGCCAAGCTGGCTGCCGCCACGCGTGCCGCCGCGCAGAACCAGGCGAACATGCGCAAGGAGCAGCAGGCTCCGCAGGACGGCGGACGACCCGGCGCTCCGGTGCCCGCCGCCATATCCGGTCCGCCGGTGCCCGGCCAGCAGCAGGGCCCCGGTCCGCAGCAGCTCGGCGGCCCGCAGCAGCTCGCCGGCCCCCAGCAGGGGATGGGCAACCAGCCGCTCGGCCTGCCGTCCGGCGCGCCGCAGCTGCCCGCCGGTCAGGGCGGCCCGATGGGCGGTCCGATGGGCAACCCGATGCAGCAGCAGATGGGCCAGACCATGGGCGGCCAGCAGCAGCTGGTCCAGCCGATGGGCGGTCAGATGCTGCAGCCGATGGGCAACCCGATGCAGCAGCAGATGGGTCAGGCCATGGGCGGGCAGCAGCTCCAGCCCATGGGCGGCCAGCAGCTGCAGCCGATGGGCGCCCCGATGGGCAACCCGATGCAGCAGCAGGGCCCCGGTGGCGACAGCGCCGCCCGCGTCCTCGCGCTCGCCCAGCAGACCGCGGACCAGGCCATCTCCGAGGCCCGCTCCGAGGCCAACAAGATCGTCGGCGAGGCCCGCAGCCGCGCCGAGGGTCTGGAGCGCGACGCCCGCGCCAAGGCCGACGCGCTGGAGCGGGACGCGCAGGAGAAGCACCGCGTCGCGATGGGCTCCCTGGAGTCCGCCCGCGCCACGCTGGAGCGCAAGGTCGAGGACCTGCGCGCCTTCGAGCGCGAGTACCGCACCCGCCTGAAGTCCTACCTGGAGACCCAGCTGCGTCAGCTGGAGTCGCAGGCGGACGACTCGCTCGCCCCGCCGCGGATCCCCGCCACCGCTTCGCTGCCGCCGGCCGCGTCGTCGATGGCGCCCGCCGGTGCCGGCGCGATGTCCTCCTCGGCGCCGTCGTTCGGCTCCACCCCGTCCTTCGGCGGCAACCAGTCCTTCGGTGGCAGCTCCTTCGGCAGCTCGGCCGGCGCCCCGTCCTTCGGCGGCGCCTCCGCGAGCTCCAACGGGGCGATGGCGCCGGCGGGCATGACCCAGCCGATGGCGGCCGTGCGGCCGCAGCCCCCGCAGCCGATGCAGCAGGCCCCCGCTCCGATGCGAGGCTTCCTGATCGACGAGGACGGCGACAACTAGCGGTTCCGCAACGCGCACTTGAAAGGGCGCCCTTGGCCATGACGGCTGGGGGCGCCCTTCGCGTATGGGTTCGGGACGAGGGAGAGCACAACCGGGGGCGCGTGGGGGTACCTCCCGGCCCGCTAGGGCTGGGGGAGAACTGCGCGCAGCGGAAGGCACCGCACAGCAAGATCGCGCCGTGGGCATTTACTTGCCGTCACGACGCGATCTTGCGGTTGGTGCAGGGTTGCTCGCGCAGTTCCCCGCGCCCCTGGGTTCGCTCCTGCCGGAGCGCAGCGCTCAGGCCTTGCGGAGGGTGAACTCCAGGGCGAGGCCCTCGTCGGAGAAGCGGGGGGCGTCCGGGTCGGTGATGGTGAGGCCGAGGGATTCGGCCAGGACCTCGGCGGCGACCAGGGACTGGTGCTCGGTCAGGGCGGCGAGGGTGTCCTCGTCGGTGGTGGCGAGCTGGAGGTGGATGCGGTCGGCGACGTCGAGGCCGGAGTTCTTGCGGGCCTCCTGGATCTGCCGGATCGCGTCGCGGACCACGCCGAGCCGCTTGAGCTCGGGGGTGATCGCCAGGTCGAGGGCGACGGTCGCGCCGGACTCGTTGGCGACGGCCCAACCCTCGCGCGGGGTCTCGGTGATGACGACCTCGTCGGGGGAGAGCGCGACGGTCTCGCCGTTCAGTTCGACCGAGGTCTCGCCGGTGGCGCGGAGCTCCGCGGCGAGCTTCGCGGCGTCCGCGGCGGCGACGGCCTTGGCGACGTCCTGGACGCCCTTGCCGAAACGCTTGCCGAGGGCACGGAAGTTGGCCTTGGCGGAGGTGTCGACGAGGGAGCCGCCGACCTCGGCGAGGGATTCGAGGACGGAGACGTTGAGCTCTTCGGCGATCTGGGCGCGCAGGTCGGCGGGGAGCTCCTCCCAGCCCTGGGCGGCGATCAGCGCGCGGGAGAGCGGCTGACGGGTCTTCACTCCGCTCTCGGCGCGGGTGGCGCGGCCGAGTTCGACCAGGCGGCGGACCAGCGCCATGTGCTTGGAGAGCTCGGTGTCGATGAGCGTCTCGTCGGTGACCGGCCAGCTGGAGAGGTGGACGGAGAGCGGGGCGTCCGGGGTGACCGGGACGACCAGGTCCTGCCAGACCCGCTCGGTGATGAACGGGGTGAGCGGGGCCATCAGGCGGGTGACGGTCTCCAGCGCCTCGTGCAGGGTGGCGAGTGCGGCGGCGTCGCCCTGCCAGAAGCGGCGGCGGCCGCGGCGGACGTACCAGTTGGAGAGGTCGTCGACGAAGCCGGACAGCAGCTTGCCGGCCCGCTGGGTGTCGTAGGCCTCGTAGGAGGCGTCCACCTCGCGTACCAGGGTGTGCAGTTCGGACAGCACCCAGCGGTCGAGCTGCGGGCGGTCGGCGGCGGCCGGGTCGTTCGCCGAGGGGGCCCAGCCGGCGGTGCGGGCGTACAGGGCCTGGAAGGCGACGGTGTTCCAGTAGGTGAGGAGGGTCTTGCGGACCACCTCCTGGATCGTGCCGTGGCCGACCCGGCGGGCCGACCAGGGGGAGCCGCCGGCGGCCATGAACCAGCGGACCGCGTCGGCGCCGTGCTGGTCCATCAGCGGGATCGGCTGGAGGATGTTGCCCAGGTGCTTGGACATCTTCCGGCCGTCCTCGGCCAGGATGTGGCCCAGGCAGACGACGTTCTCGTAGGAGTTCTTGTCGAACACCAGGGTGCCGACGGCCATCAGGGTGTAGAACCAGCCGCGGGTCTGGTCGATCGCCTCGGAGATGAACTGCGCCGGGTAGCGCTGCTCGAACAGCTCCTTGTTGCGGTACGGGTAGCCGTACTGCGCGAACGGCATGGAGCCCGAGTCGTACCAGGCGTCGATCACCTCGGGCACCCGGACCGCGGTGGTGGAGCACTGCGGGCAGGCGAAGGTGACCTCGTCGATGAACGGGCGGTGCGGGTCCAGCTCCGACTGGTCGGTGCCGGTCAGCTCGGAGAGCTGGGCGAGCGAGCCGACGCAGGTCAGGTGGTCGTCCTCGCAGCGCCAGATCGGCAGCGGGGTGCCCCAGTAGCGGTTGCGGGACAGCGCCCAGTCGATGTTGTTGTTCAGCCAGTCGCCGAAGCGGCCGTGCTTGACCGTCTCCGGGTACCAGTTGGTGGCCTCGTTCTCGCGGATCATCGCGTCCTTGACGGCGGTGGTCCGGATGTACCAGGAGGGCTGCGCGTAGTACAGCAGCGCGGTGTGGCAGCGCCAGCAGTGCGGGTAGCTGTGCTCGTACGGGAGGTGACGGAACAGCAGGTCGCGGGCCAACAGGTCGGCGACCAGGGTCTCGTCGGCCTTCTTGAAGAACACGCCGCCGACCAGCGGCACCTCGGGGGAGAAGGTGCCGTCGGTCTCCACCGGGTTGACCACCGGGAGGCCGTAGCGGCGGCAGGTCGCGAGGTCGTCGGCGCCGAAGGCGGGCGACTGGTGGACGATGCCGGTGCCGTCCTCGGTGGTGACGTACTCGGCCGTCAGGACGTAGTGGGCGTCCGGGATCTCGACCAGCTCGAACGGGCGCCGGTAGGCCCAGCGCTCCATCTCGGCGCCGGTGAAGGACTCGCCGGTGGTCTCCCAGCCCTCGCCGAGGGCCTTGGCGACCAGCGGCTCGGCGACCACCAGGCGCTCGTTGCCGTCGGTGGCGACCACGTAGGTCACCTCGGGGTGGACGGCCGCGGCGGTGTTGGAGACCAGGGTCCACGGGGTGGTGGTCCACACCAGCAGGGCGGCGGTGCCGGCCAGCGGGCCGGAGGTGAGCGGGAAGCGCACGTAGACCGACGGGTCGACCACGGTCTCGTAGCCCTGGGCCAGCTCGTGGTCGGACAGGCCGGTGCCGCAGCGCGGGCACCACGGGGCGACGCGGTGGTCCTGGACCAGCAGGCCCTTGTCGAAGATCTGCTGGAGCGACCACCAGACCGACTCGATGTACGAGGGGTCCATGGTGCGGTAGGCCTGGTCGAGGTCGACCCAGTAGCCCATCCGCTCGGTGAGCTCGGCGAAGGCGTCGGTGTGCCGGGTGACCGACTCGCGGCACTTGGCGTTGAACTCGGCGATGCCGTACTTCTCGATGTCCGGCTTGCCGGAGAAGCCCAGCTCCTTCTCCACCGCGAGCTCCACCGGCAGGCCGTGGCAGTCCCAGCCGGCCTTGCGGGCCACGTGGTAGCCCTTCATGGTGCGGAAGCGCGGGAAGACGTCCTTGAAGACGCGGGCCTCGATGTGGTGCGCGCCCGGCATGCCGTTGGCGGTCGGCGGGCCCTCGTAGAACACCCATTCGGGGCGGCCCTGGGACTGCTCCAGGCTGCGCTGGAAGACCTTCTGGTCCTGCCAGAAGGAGAGGATCTGGTGCTCCAGCGCGGGCAGGTCGACCTGCGCGGGAACGGCGTTGTAGGTGGGCGACATGGGGTGCGTCAACCTCCGGCGGATGCGTGGACTGGCTCCGACGGAGGGACGAGACGGCGAGCCGCCCCGCGGTACCACCCTCCTTGACCGCGCGCGCTGCGGCCCTCTCTTTGGGTTTGCTGCCGGGTCTAGTAGGCCGTTGAACTGGCCGTTCTTCCGGCGGCTCGGGGGTGATCTTCCCGCCGTGCACACCCCCGGGCTCGCACCGTCCCCGGGTCGCTCATGGCTGCGTAACGTCGGTACTCGTCCCGTCTGCGCCTTGCAGGCCCAGTGTATCGGCCCTCGCAAGCCGTTTCGTGCACCCGCGAGCCGGGCCCCGGGCGGTTAGCCGGAGGCGTTCTGGGCACAACTCCGGGCAGCGTCGACACCGACGGAGGCTGCGCGGGTGGGATCGGAGAAACGCTTCGGTATGTCCCGTTGTGGGGCGATTCGATGAGGTTTATCGTTCCGGGACCGGCAAGATCGTCGGGAACCGACGCTTCTGATCATTCGTGAATGAGGTCGAAAGCCATGGCTGAGAAGGCGACAGGAACCGTGACCACGAGGTCGCGCAAGGCCGTGGCGAGCGACCCAGGGGAGGGGACCGTGAGTACTGCGCGGCGAAAGACCGGCACCACCGGACACACCGCGGCCAGCAGCCGCTCGCACGTGCCGGCCGGCTCCGGCGCGCGCGGCGGCGCCGAGTCGGTCGACCCGGCGGACCTGCCGGTCCAGTCCGGCGAAGAGCCGTGGACGGCCGCCGAGGTCGCCGAACTGCACGACGAACTGGCGTCCGACCTGCTCCGGCTGCGCTCCGAGATCGAGGCCTCCGAGGCCGCCATCGCCGGCCTGATGCGGGACTCCAACGACGGCGCGGGCGACGACCAGGTCGACGCCGGCACCAAGAACATCAACCGGGAGAGCGAGCTGTCGCTCGCCAACAACGCGCGCGACTCGCTCGCCCAGACCGAACGCGCGCTGGCCCGCCTCGAAGGCACCGGATTCGGCCTGTGCGAGTCCTGCGGCAAGCCCGTCGGCAAGGCCCGCCTGCAGGCGTTCCCCCGGGCCACCCTCTGCGTCAGCTGCAAGGCGAAGCAGGAGCGCCGCTGACCGCGGCCCACGCCCCGGCCGTCCTGCGCGCCGTACATTGTCGTACAGGGCGGCCAACGGGGCGACGGGTGTCGTACTCTCGTCCCCGTAACGTCGACCGGCTTTTCCCACGGCAGCGGAGCGGATCATCAGCACTCCAGGTTCCCACCAGACCCAGGACGACGCCGTCCCCAGCGCCCCCTCCACCGGGGCGGGTGACCGGGTGAGCCCCGCCGCGCCCGGGGAGCGCCGGGCCGAGGGCGGCGCCACCGCCGCCGACGGGGGCCGCGCCGCGGTCCGCCGCCGCCGGATCAGCGTGCTGCTGAGCGTCGCGCTGCTCGCCTACCTGATCGACCTCGGCTCCAAGCTGCTGGTGGTCGCCCACCTGGAGGACCGCACCGCGCCGATCCGGGTGATCGGCGACTGGATGACCCTCCAGGTGATCCGCAACGGCGGCGCCGCGTTCGGCATGGGCGAGGCGCTGACCGTGCTGTTCACCGCCATCGCCACCGGCGTCATCGTGGTGATCTGGCGGATCGCCCGCCGTCTGTACAGCCTGCCCTGGGCGATCGCGCTCGGCCTGCTGCTCGGCGGGGCGCTCGGCAACCTCACCGACCGGCTGTTCCGCTCCCCGTCCGTGTTCCGCGGCCACGTGGTCGACTTCATCTCGGTCCAGCACTTCGCGGTCTTCAACCTCGCCGACTCGGCGATCGTCTGCGGCGGCATCCTGGTCGTCCTGCTCTCCTTCCGCGGCTCCAACCCGGACGGCACCACGCACGGCGCCCCCGCCGCCAAGACCGAGGAGCGGTCGACGGACGACGGCGAGGACGGGCCGTCCAAGGCCTGACGGGCCCACTGGCGGGAAGGGGGCGGGTCCGGGTCGGGCATACTCGGGTGGGTGAGTATCGCAGCGCAGACCCGTAGCCTCCCCGTACCCGACGGCCTGGAGGGCGAGCGGCTGGACGCCGCCCTGGCCCGGATGTTCGGGTTCTCCCGCACCAAGGCCGCCGAGCTCGCCGCCGAGGGCAAGGTCACCCTGGACGGCGCGGTCGCCGGGAAGTCGGACCGGGTCACCGCCGGATCCTGGCTGGAGGTCGAGATCCCCGCCCCCGCGGCGCCGGTGCAGATCGTCGCCGAAGCCGTCGAGGGCATGCGGATCATCCACGACGACGACCACGTGGTCGTCATCGACAAGCCGGTCGGCGTCGCCGCGCACCCCAGCCCCGGCTGGACCGGCCCCACCGTCATCGGCGGCCTGGCCGCCGCCGGCTACCGGATCTCCACCTCCGGCGCCGCCGAGCGCCAGGGCGTCGTGCACCGCCTGGACGTCGGCACCTCCGGGATCATGGTGGTCGCCAAGTCCGAGCGCGCCTACACCGACCTGAAGCGGCAGTTCCACGACCGGGTCACCGAGAAGAAGTACAACGCGCTGGTCCAGGGCCACCCCGACCCGCTGTCCGGCACCGTGGACGCGCCGATCGGCCGCCACCCCAGCAGCGACTGGAAGTGGGCGGTGACCCGGGACGGCAAGCCGTCCGTCACCCACTACGACCTGATCGAGGCCTACCGCGCCGCCTCGCTGCTGGACATCAAGCTGGAGACCGGCCGCACCCACCAGATCCGGGTCCACATGTCGGCGCTGCGCCACCCCTGCGTCGGCGACCTCACCTACGGCGCGGACCCCACGCTCGCCAAGCGGCTCGGCCTGACCCGGCAGTGGCTGCACGCCGTCTCGCTCGGCTTCGAGCACCCCGAGGACGGGCGCTGGGTGGAGTTCACCTCGGCCTACCCCGAGGACCTGCAGCACGCGCTGGACGTCATCGCGGCGGAGAGCTGAGATGGCCGTCGTCATTCGGGTCGCCGACGACGAGGACGACCTGGCCGCCGTGTGGGCGGTGCGGCGCGCGGTGTTCGTCGAGGAGCAGGAGATCCCCGCCGAGCTGGAGTACGACGAGTACGACGCCACCTCGAAGCACGTGCTGGCGGTCGGCGAGGACGGCGCCCCGCTCGGCACCGCGCGGCTGATCTCCGGCGCCGAGGCGCTCATCCTCACCGGCGGCATCGCCGGCCGGGTGCTGCTCGGCCGGCTCGCCGTGGTCCCGGCCGCGCGCGGCACCGGCCTGGGCGCCCGGCTGGTCCGGGCCGTCGAGGAGCTGGGCCGCGAGCACGGCGCGACGGAGCTCGAACTGCACGCGCAGGTACAGGCGCTGGGCTTCTACGAGCGGCTCGGCTACGCGGCCCACGGGCCCGAGTACGACGACGCGGGGATTCCGCACCGCACCATGACGCGGGTGTTGTAACGCTCTCGGGCGAGCAGCGCTTTCGGGCGGACGAGGGGCCGCGGTCGGGATTCCGGCCGCGGCCCCTCGCGCGTTCAGTCGCCGTCGTAGGAGACGACGACCCCGCCGAGGTCCCGCGCGACCCGGTCGGCGAGCCCGTAGTCGCACAGGTTGACCGACCAGTTCGCGCCCGCGGCGAGGTATCCGGGGATGCCGGGAACGGAGAGCGCCCCGCGCAGGGACCGGTCGCGCCCGGCGTCGCTGCCGAAGACCCGCAGGCTCGCGCAGTTCGGCCCGTGGCCGACCCGGCTTCCGGTCCGGCAGGCCAGCGAGCCGCCGGGTTCCGCCTTCCGGTCCTCGCAGCCGACGGAGGCGTCGAGGGCCGTGGCGAGCTGCTCGACGCTGTCGTAGCGGGGCGACGGCGGGATCACGGGCAGCGGGCGGGCGGGAGCGCTCGGCCCGTCGCCGGGGAGCACCGCACCGCCGAGGATCTGCGCGATCCGCGGCGCGTAGGTGGGGTCGACGACGTTGATGCTCCAGTTCCCGGCCGCGACGAAGGTCTGGTGGTACGCGGTGCGCCCGGCCGCGATGGCGTTGCCGATGTCGTCGCGGGTGAACTGCTCGGGGTTGTACACGTCGACGACGTACTCGAAGGTGTCGCCGTCGACGGTCGTCGTGCAGTCGGTGCTCGATCCCCCGGCGAGGCTGCTGTGCAGGGTGACCAGGCAGGGGACACCCGCCCGTTCGAGGGCGTCGACGAGCGCGCCGGCGTCGGGGAACTGCGGCACGGTCGGCACGTTCGAGGGCATGGGCACGCGGGGCGGCCGTCCGTCGCCGCCGCAGGAGACCAGGCCGGAAGCCAGGCAGGCGGCGGACAGCGCGGCGGCGAGCGCGCGGGCGGGGCGGGGACGGCGCATCGCTCGCTCAGCCCGCCGGCGGGGTGGGGGCGGGGCCGGGGCTCGGCGCCGGGGTCGGCAGGACGCCCGGGACCGGCGGGACCGGCGGGCGGAGCAGGCCGGGCTGCGCCGGTGCGGTGCCGCGGGCGCGGGTGCTCACGCCCGGCCCGGCGTACACCGGGTTCAGCTCGACGGCGGTGTCGGACGGGGTGCGGGACGCGAGGTCGTCGAGGGCCCGGCGGCGCTCGGCCTCCGGGAGGCTGTTCCAGGCGTCCGCGTCGCGCAGGGACTGCTGCAGGGCGTCCCAGCTGTCGGACCGGTCCTTGATGGCCGCGCCGCGGTGCGAACCGTCGTCGCCGTACTGGACGTTGGCGCGGCGGACCTGCTCGGTGTCGGCGGCGTAGAGCAGGAAGAGCTGCTTGTCCGAGGTGGCGCCGTCCGGTGTCCGCCGGAGCCGTTTCAGGTGGTGGGCGCTCAGCCGGACGTCCTCGGCGGGGTGTTCCTCGATGTACTCCGCCAGCCGGGTGTCACTGAGCCCGACGAGGTTCGGGAAGCCGGCCGGGTCGGCGTCGATCACGCTCCGGGCGGTGGCGAGCTTGATGTGGGTGATGCCGAGGGACTTGTCGGGCTTCAGGCTGTCCGCCGCGGCCCGGTCGGACCTCCGCCCGAGGGCGGTCAACGGACCGTCCAGGCCGGGCTCCTCGTTCTGGTACCACTGCTGCTCCTGCCACATCACGGCGAGCAGCAGGTCGGTGCTGATGCCGGTCTCGGCGGACGCCCGGCGGGCGGCGTCGATCAGCTCGGGCGGGACGTTGATCCGGTGCGGGCCGTCGTGGGTGCTCTGCAGGCGCAGGGCGACGGCGAGGGCGCTGTTGCCGTCGTGGTCGAGAGCGGCCCGGACGGTGCCGGAGCTCTCGATCCCGGACAGCTGGGCCAGGGTGCGCAGTTCGTCGGCCGCGCCGATGTCCGCGGCGGTGGCGTCGTGCAGGGCCGCCGTGATCAGGGCCTGGGCCTGGTGGATCCGCTCGCCGAGGGCGGCTTCCTTCGCCGGGTCGACGGGACCGGGGTCGCGGTGCACGCTGCCGTCCTGACCGACGTTCAGCCGGTGGTCGCGGGCGAGGTCGAGTGCGCCGTGCAGGGTGCGCTGGGCGGCCGCCATCGACGTGGCGAGCCGGTCGTAGACCTTGGCGAGGTCGCGCATCGACAGCGCGGCGGAGTCGTAGGACTCCGCGTGCCGGGCGAAACGGGCGCGGGCCGAATCGCCGGTCGGACTGGTCCAGGCGCCGGCGAGGGTCCGGTTCACCTCGTCGCGGGCGACCGAGGCGAGGTGCTCGCAGTGCCTGGCCGTGGTGAGGGCGTCGTCGCAGGCCTGCTGCCAGAGCCCGGGCTGGGCGTGGTCCAGGTCGTCGAGGGTCAGCATCAGGCCCCCCGCAGCCACTGCGCGTCATCCGAGAGGGCGACGGCCGTCGCGCCGTCCGTGTTGACGTAGGCATTCGCGGAGGCACGGAGCGCGTCGGCCGCGGCCTCGACCTCGTCCGCCTCCCGGTGCAGGCGGTCCCGCCAGGCCGCGACGCAGCGGGTGCTTGCGTCGGCCGCCTGCCAGCCGCGATGCGCGCCGCCGGCGGTCCGGGCGTCGTCCAGCAGGAACCCGCGGCGGCTGTCCGAGGCGGACTCCCGCATCAGGACGGCGGCGCGGTGGACGCCGTCCGGGTCGATGGCGATATCGGCTTGCCAAGTCATCTCCCCATGGTGACGCTTCGTGAAGCCGGCGTGACCGTGGGTGTCCTGGTCGTGGCTCCACGGAATGGGCACGGCGTGGACCTTTTCGAGGTTCCACGCGCTTCCTAGCCTGGAAGGACCGGCGCACACCAGGAGAGAGCATGTCCGCACGCCTCAACGCACACGGCCAGCCCGTCGGCCACCCGCTGCCCGACTGGACGGCGCGTCCCGCGCCCGCCCGGGTCACCCTCGACGGACGCTTCTGCCGGGTGGAGCCCCTGGACGTGGACCGCCACGCCGACGACCTGTACGCCGCGTACGCGCTCGCGGCGGACGGCCGGGACTGGACGTACCTGACGGTCGGCCCGTTCGACGGCCCGGCCGCCCACCGCGCGTACCTGGCGAAGACGGCGCGGACGGACGACCCCCTGCACTACGCGGTCGTCGACCTGCGCAGCGGCCGGGCCGTCGGCACCCTCGCCCTGATGCGCCAGGACCCGGCCAACGGCGTTGTCGAGGTCGGCAGCGTGGCCTTCTCGCCGCTGCTGAAGCGGACCGCGGTCTCCACCGAGGCGCAGTTCCTGCTGATGTCCTACGTCTTCGACGAGCTCGGCCACCGGCGCTACGAGTGGAAGTGCGACACCCTCAACGCGCCCTCCCGCACGGCGGCGCTGCGGCTGGGCTTCACCTTCGAAGGGGTCTTCCGGCAGGCCGTGGTCTACAAGGGTCGCAACCGGGACACCGCCTGGTACTCCGTCATCGACGCCGAGTGGCCGCAGGTCGGCAAGGCGCTGCGGGAATGGCTCGCGCCCGACAACTTCGACGCGGACGGCCGGCAGCGGCGTTCGCTGTCCGCCGTCCGGGCGTCGGGCGGACCGGCGGGAAGCTGACGGGCCGGCAAGCACCCCTGCTCGAACGGGGACTGGCCGTGCGCGGCTGCGACACCTCGACCGTGATGCAGCCCCCGACGGCAGGCCGGTGCCGCACGTGTGGAACGGGCGGCGAGCTGGTCACCCTTCTAGGCCGTGCGGACGCGGGGGAGGGCGTCCGGGTGGTGGTCCCTCAGGTAGGCGATCAGGTGTTCGCGGGTGGCGAGCTTGAGGGCGGCGGTGGCGTCCGGGTCGCGGGCGGTCATCATGGCGCGGACCACGATGGTGGACGGCGTGGTGTCGGTGACGGTGAGGGACCACTCCTCGCCGTCCCACAGCTCGGTGCCGGTCAGGAAGCGCTCGAGTTCCGCGCGCAGGGCGTCGATCGGGGTGCGGTGGTCCAGGTGCAGCAGCACCCAGGCGAGCAGGCCCGGGTCGCGGCGGGTCCAGTTCTCGAACGGCTTGGAGACGAAGTACGAGACCGGGACCACCAGGCGGCGGTAGTCCCACAGCCGCAGCACCAGATAGGAGAGGGTGATCTCCTCGACCGTGCCCTGCTGGCCCTCCAGCACCACCGTGTCGCCGATCCGGACGGTGTCGCTGAACGCGATCTGCAGGCCCGCGAAGAAGTTGCCGAGCGCGGACTGGGCGGCGATGCCCGCCACGATGCCGATCAGGCCTGCGGAGGCGAGCAGGCTGGCGCCCACCGTGCGCATCGCGTCGAAGGTCAGCAGGAGCGCGCCGACCGTCACCACCCAGATCACCGCCGCGCCGACCCGACGGACCAGACCGAGCTGGGTCCGCACGCGCTGGACCCGGGACGCGTCCTCGGTGATCGTCTCGTAGCGGCTGAAGACCGCCTCCAGGACGGCGGCGAGGATCCTGACGGTGAGCCAGCCGAGAGACGCGATCAGCGCGAGCAGGACGGTGTGGAGGACGACGCTGTCCTCGCTGGGGAAGATCCGGCGGATCGGGTGGGACAGGAGCAGCAGCGCGGCCAGCAGCGTCAGCTGGAGGGGGATGCGGCAGCGACGCAGGGACTCCCAGACCGGGGCGTCCGGGTGGCGGGCGGCGAGGCGCTGGAGGGTCTGGTCGACCAGCCAGCCGACGAAGAGGGTGGCGAGGATCGCGGTGAGGAGGCTGGCGAGAGGCCATAGCACGGGGGGCACCTCGGGGAGAGTGGGGGATTTGCACCATAGCGCGCAGGTTGTGGGTGATTGGGCTTTTTGCGCCCACCCGCCCGCCGGTGGCCCACCAGCGAAGGGAGGGGAGAGGGAGTGGGAACCGGGGGCGCGCGGGGGCACCTCCCGGCCCGCCAGGGCTGGGGGAGAACTGCGTGAAGGGGAACGCGCCCCACGGAAAGCTCGCGACGCGGGCAATGACTTGCCGCTGATCGCGACCTTGCGGACGGGTGTGCGGTTGTCGCGCAGTTCCCCGCGCCCCTGATTGGCTGCCCGCCTGCTCGCGCTCGTCTCCCTGCGGCTGTTAACGAAGTGCCTACTCGGGGCGTGGTTAGGATCGCGGGTATGGGGTTCGCTGAGGCATGGCGCGGGTGGGTGATGCGTCGGCGGGTGGTGGTGGCCGGGGGCGCGGTGGTGGCGTTGCTGGTGGGGGGTGGTGCGGTGGTCGCGGTGGCGGGGGAGCCGGCGGCGGTGCATCGCGAGGACCGGTTCCTGGAGGTGTCGGAGGGGGTTCGGATCGACACCTCGTTCTTCACGGGGAGCGGGTCGGGGCGGCGCCCGGCGATTCTGCTGGCGCACGGTTTCGGCGGGTCGAAGGAGAGCGAGCGGCAGCGGGCCGAGGAGTTGGCCCGGGCCGGGTACGCGGTGTTGACGTGGTCGGCGCGCGGGTTCGGGCAGTCGTCGGGGCAGATCGGGTTGAACCAGCCGGAGCGTGAGGTCGCGGATGTGTCGCGGCTGGTGGACTGGCTGGCGCAGCGCCCCGAGGTGCAGTTGGACGGGGCGGGCGATCCGCGGGTCGGGGTGACGGGCGCGTCGTACGGCGGGGCGGTGTCGTTGTTGGCGGCCGGGTACGACAGGCGGATCGATGCGATCGCGCCGCAGATCACCTGGTGGAACCTGGCGGATGCGCTGTTCCCACAGGCGGCGCAGGGGAGTTCGGCCGCCGACGGGGTGTTCAAGAAGCTGTGGGCCGGGATCTTCTTCACCACCGGTTCGGCGTCCGGCCTCGGCGCGGCCGGACCTGCGCGGCCGGCCGAGGGCCCGGTGGGGTGCGGGCGGTTCCGGGACGAGCTGTGCGCGATGTACAACCGGGTGGCGGCGGCCGGGCGGCCGGACGCGGACGCGGTGAAGGTCCTGGAGCAGTCGAGCCCGTCCGCGGTGGCGGATCGGATCAAGGTGCCGACGCTGGTGATCCAGGGTCAGCAGGACTCGCTGTTCCCGCTTGACCAGGGCGATCGGATCGCGAAGGCGGTGGCCGCGAACGGCGCGCCGGTGGCGGTGGACTGGTTCGGCGCGGGGCACGACGGCGGGCAGGAGAGCAGTACCCGCTCGGACGCCCGGGTGACGGCCTGGTTCGATCACTACTTGAAGGGCGAGGGCACCTCGACCGGCCCCGCGTTCCGGGTGACGCGCACCGGCGGCGTCGACTCGACGGGCTTCCAGGCGGTGCTGCGCGGCGCGGACGCCGACAGCTACCCCGGGTTGGGCGGGACGGCACAGCGCAGCGTGGAGCTGACGGGCCGTGAGCAGCAGGTGGCGAACCCGCCCGGCGGTGCGCCGCCGAACATTTCGACGTTGCCGGGGATCGGGGCGCTGTCCCAGCTGTCCTCGGTGGGTGCGGGCCTGTCGATCGACTTCCCCGGCCAGTTCGCGTCCTTCGACTCCGCGCCCCTGGGCAGCGCGCTGCATCTGACGGGTGCGCCGACGGTGTCGGTCCGGGTGGCGGCGGACGTGCCGGAGGCGGTGCTGTTCGCGAAGGTGTACGACGTCGCGCCGGACGGGAAGCAGGCGCTGCCGCAGCAGTTGGTCGCCCCGCTGCGGGTGACCGGCGTGGACGCGGCGGGCGGGCGGACGGTGCAGGTGACGCTGCCGGCCGTGGACCACGAGTTCCCGGCCGGGCACCGGCTGCGGCTGGTGCTGGCCTCCACCGACCTGGCGTACGCCTCGCCCGCGCAGGCCGCCACGTACCGGCTGGCCGCGGCCGGGCCGTTGAGCGTGCCGACGGTGGACCAGTTGCACACCGAGGCCGCGCCGCTGCCGAACCGGACCTGGGTGCTGCCGCTGGTGGCGGTGGCGATCGGCGCGCTGCTGCTGTTCGCGCGCCGGCGGCGGGCGGCGACGCCGGCGCCGGATCCGGAGCTGGCCGGGGTGCCGTTGCAGATCACCGGGCTGTCGAAGAAGTACAAGGGCTCGGTGGACCGGTACGCGGTACGGGAGTTGTCGTTCCGGGTGGAGGCCGGGCAGGTGCTCGGCCTGCTCGGTCCGAACGGCGCCGGCAAGACCACCACGCTGCGGATGCTGATGGGGCTGATCCGCCCCGACGAGGGCGAGATCCGGGTGTTCGGGCAGGCGATCCGGCCGGGTGCGCCGGTGCTGTCCCGGGTCGGGGCGTTCGTCGAGGGCGCGGGCTTCCTGCCGCACCTGAGCGGGCGGGCCAACCTGGAGTCGTACTGGGCGGCCACCGGGCGGCCGGTGGAGGACGCGCACTTCGCGGAGGCGCTGGAGATCGCCGGCCTCGGCGAGGCGCTGGAGCGCGCGGTGCGCACCTACTCGCAGGGCATGCGACAGCGGCTGGCGATCGCACAGGCCATGCTGGGCCTGCCCGACCTGCTGATCCTGGACGAGCCGACCAACGGTCTCGACCCGCCGCAGATCCGCGAGATGCGGGAGGTGATGGTCCGTTACGCCGCCGCCGGGCGCACCGTCATCGTCTCCAGCCACCTGCTCGCCGAGGTCGAGCAGTCCTGCACCCACCTGGTGGTGATGGAGCGCGGCCGACTGGTGGTGGCCGGGCCGACCGCCGGGATCACCGGCGCGGGCGAGCAGTTGCTGGTGAGCGTCGAGGACGGCTTCGCCGAGGCGGAGGCGGTCGCGGAGAAGCTGGCCGCGCTGGACGGCGTGGAGTCGGTGCAGGCGGTGGACGGCGGGCTGCTGGTCGGGCTGGACGGCCTGCCGGTGAGTCGGCTGACCGCCGAACTGGTGCGCCTGGGCGTGCCGGTGGCGGGCATCGGCCCGCAGCGACGGCTGGAGGACGCCTTCCTGTCCCTGATCCGAGGAGCGGCATGAGTACGGTGATGGACACGGCGGCCCCCGGGTACCGGCCGGGGCGGACGCTGCCGTTGCGGGTCGAGGCGATGCGGCAGCTGCGGCGCCGCCGCACGCTGGTGATCGGCGGGGTGCTGGCGCTGCTGCCGTTCGTCGTGCTGGCGGCGTTCCAGATCGGCGGCACGCCGGGCCGGGAGAACCGCACCACGTTCATCGAGCTGGCCACCGCGTCCGGCGCGAACTTCGCGACCACGCTGCTGTTCATGGGCACCGGGTTCCTGCTGGTGATCCCGGTGGCGCTGTTCTGCGGCGACACCGTGGCGTCCGAGGCGAGTTGGTCCTCGCTGCGCTACCTGCTGGCGGCGCCGGTGCCGCGAGCGCGGCTGCTGGCGCGGAAGTTCACCGTGGCGATGGCCTTCTCGGCCGCGGCGGTCGTGCTGCTGCCCGCCGTCGGCCTGGTGGTCGGCACCGCCGCGTACGGCTGGGGCGACCTGAAGCTCCCGACCGGGGCGACCCTCTCCGCGACCGAGGCGCTGCCCCGGCTGGCGCTCGCCGTGCTGTACGTCTTCCTGGCCGAAGTCGTGGTCGGCGCACTGGCGTTCTGGATCTCCACCGCGACGGACGCCCCGCTGGGCGCGGTGGGCGGCGCGGTGTTCGCGTCGATCATCACCGGTGTGCTGGACGCCGTCACCGCGCTCGGCTCGCTGCGCGAGTGGTTCCCCGCGCACTGGCAGTACGCCTGGGCGGACGCGCTGCAGCCGCAGCTGGAGTGGGGCGGGATGGTGCAGGGCGTGGTGCTGTCGCTGTCGTACGCGGTGGTGCTGCTGGCGCTGGCGTTCCGCGGCTTCGCGACCAAGGACGTGGTGTCCTGACGGGTGCTCAGAAGCCGCGGAAGACTCCGTCGGGGCCGGCGGCGCGGACGAAGTCGACGAAGTCCAGGTTGGCGATCGACAGGTTGTTCTCGATGCCCCACAGTGCGGCGGCGGCCACTCGGACGGTCGGGGTCGCCGGGTCGCGCAGGTAGGCGGCCAGGAGCGGGAGTTCGGGGTCGGTGAGGGTGCGCCGGTCGGCCACGACCAGCAACGGGTGGCTGTAGTGCGGTGGCAGCCGGGCCGTCAGGTCGGTGATGGTCAGGTCGACGAAGGCGGGGTCGTCGACCGGGACGACGACGGGCAGGAAGCCCTCCCCGGTCGGGGTGGCCATCACTTCGCACAGGCGCCGCCAGGCCGCGGGATCGGCGAAGTCGGTGCGCACCACCAGGGCGCCGGTGGTCATCGGGCGCCGTCGCGGAGCAGCAGCAGGTCGAGGGAGTGCGCGTGGGCGTGCGAGGCCCAGGTGGGGAGGTGCTCGGTGAGGAACCAGGCGGCGTCCGCCAGGTCGTCGTCGTCCAGGTTGGCCGTGGGGTGCTCGGGGAGCGACTCGGGGTCGAGGGCGGCGAGGTCGGCCAGCACGGTGGGGAGCGCGGCGTGCGGGGTGAGGGTCGGGCAGGGCCAGGGCCGGTCGTCGGTGGCGCCGTCCGGCCAGGGCCAGCGGCGGGACCAGACTTCGGCGAGCGCGGGCAGACCCAAGGTGCGGAAGACGCCGGTGAGTTCGTCCCAGTGGCGGCCCGCGAGGACGGCCTCGCCCAGCGGGGTGCCGAGGGTGCCCGCGAGGGCGGGCAGCAGGGCGGTGTAGCGGGAGTCCGCGTCGGCCCGCAGGCGGCCGGAGAGCAGCTCGGTGAGGGCGGCGGACCGCGGGACGCCGAGCAGCCCCGTCCCGCCCGAGCCGGGCAGGCGCAGCAGCAGTGCGGCGTCCACCGCGAACGCGGTGACGTACTGTTCGGCCATGCCTGGCACTCTTCCCCAGGGGTGTGACAACTCCGGTGCGGCGCGCGGGAGTCGGGTCGGGATCGGGTCAGGAGAAGCGGAAGAGCTGGGACTTGTCGCCGGGCGAGCAGGTGGTGATGGTCAGCTGCTGTCCGGTCCCGTGGTCCGTCAGACAGCTGGTGGCGAAGCCGAGTTGGAACATGCCCGAGCCGGCGTCGGTGAGGCCGAAGTAGGCGATGTCGCCGTAGGAGGCGGCACCGGCGAGTTCGGCACCCGGGGGGCCGCTGTAGGGGTAGGCCAGGCTGACGCCGCTGCTGTTCCTGCAGGCCGTGAAGGTGGTGCGGTTGGTGGCGTCGGTGGCCTTCACCCAGCCGAAGGAGGTGTTCTTGCCCGACACCACCGGGACGCCCGCCGTCAGCGCGTCCGAGCCGAGGCCGGCGGCCTGCCCGGTGCCGACGTTGACCAGCCGTCCCCAGCCGCTGCCGCCGCAGCCGGAGGCCGGGCCGCCGCCCGCGGGGGGCTTCGGGGTGGTGGGGGCGGGCTGGTTCGGGGTGGAGCCGCCGCCGCTGTTCGAGCCGCCGCCACTGTTGGAGCCGCCGTTGGTGGAGCCCCCGTTGTTGGCGCCTCCCGAGCCGCCGCCCGTGTTCCCGCCGGTGTTGGTGTTCGAGGAACCGCTGCCGGAACCGTTGTTGGCACCCGCACCCGCACCCGCACCCGCGCCCGGGTCGGGCGTGCCGCCGGGCGGGACGGGGCTGCCGGCCGGGTCGGCGGACGGCGGGGCGGAGGACTGCGGCTGGGCGGCGCCGCCCTGGGCAGTGCCCGACGGGGATCCGGTCGGGCCGGAACCGTTCTGGCCGCCCGGGGAGTCGGCGCTGGTGCTGGACTCCGGGCGGTGCTGCCAGGGCAGCAGCTGGAGCTGGTGGGCGGTCACCCCGCCGCCGGTGACCAGTACCAGCGGAAGGACCAGGGGCACCAGCCATCGTCGGCCGGGGCGTTCGGCCTGCCGGGGCACGGTGGGGGCGTCCGGGGCGGCGACGGCGGGCGGGGTCTCGTCCGGTCCGGCGAGGGCGACGACGGCGCCCAGCCCGGCGGGGGTGGACATCGCCTGCCGGGCGACGACGGCCATCGCCGCGGCGTCCGGGTAGCGCTCGCCGGGCTCCTTGGCCAGGGACTTGGCGACCACCGCGCGCACCGGGGCGGGCACCGCCTCCGGCAGCTCCGGCACCGGCTCGCGGACGTGCTTGAGCACCACTTCCAGCGGGGTCTCGCCGGTGAACGGCGGCTTCCCGGCGAGGAGTTCGTACAGCACCACGCCGACCGAGTACAGGTCGGAGACGGCCGAGGCGTCCTTGCCCTCGGCACGTTCCGGGGCCATGTACAGGGCGGTGCCGATCACCGCGTGGGCGGTGGTGATCCGGGTGTCGGCCAGCGTCCGGGCGATGCCGAAGTCGGTGACGGTGACCCGGCCGTCCTGGTCGATCATCAGATTGGACGGCTTGATGTCGCGGTGCACGATGCCCTGCAGGTGCGCGGCGTGCAGGGCGTCCAGCATCTGCGCCGCGATGTCCAGCGCCCGGTCGGGCGGGAAGCTGCCGCGGCCCTTGGCCCGGTCCAGCGGGCGGCCGGTCAGCAGCTCCATCACGATGTACGCGACCTTCGCGGACGGGTCGGAGGCGTCCTCGCCGTAGTCGTGGATGTGCACCACGCCGCGGTGGTTCATCGCCGCCAGCACGGTCGCCTCGCGGCGGAACCGGGCCGCGAAGACCTCGTCCTCCATCAGCGCCGGAAGCACGATCTTCACCGCGACCTGACGGCCCAGCACCTGGTCGTCCGCCCGCCAGACCTCGCCCATGGCACCGCTGCCGAGCCGCTCGGTGAGGGCGTAGCGGCCCCCGAGCACCGTCCCCCGACCCCACATGTCCCGTTTCCCCCGAGCATGGTGTACGACCTGTCAACAAGAAGAGTCTGGCTGCTCGGCCACCCGATGGGAAGGCCGGACCCCTCTTCGCGCGGCGACTCTACACGCCGTCCGGGCACGTCCGTTCGAATCGATCGTTGGTACTGACGTACGGTCAAGTGGCTGGCTGTGCAGGAGAGATCCGGAGGAACCGCGCAGTGACCATCGACTTCACCACCGGACGGCCCGAGGCGCGGCCGTTGGACGTCAGCTGGCACCACGGCTCGCCGTCGGCCAAGCACAACACCGACCCCGACCTGCAGGTGTACGCGTACGACGAGCACACCGTGATCCTGCGGCAGAACATGGCCGTCAACTACGAAGCGCCGTTCCTGTACCTGCTGTTCGGCAACGAGCGGGCCGTGCTGATCGACACCGGGGCCACCGCCGAGGCCGAGTACCTGCCGCTGCGGCGGACCGTGGACGAGCTGATCGACGGCTGGCTGGCGCGCAACCCGCGGGAGGACTACCGGCTGCTGGTGGTGCACACCCACGCGCACGGCGACCACGTCGCCGGGGACGGGCAGTTCGCGGACCGGCCGGCGACGGAGCTGGTGCCGGCCGGGAAGGACAGCGCCTGGCCGTGGTTCGGCTTCGACGCCGACCCGGAGGCCGTCGCCCGGATCGACCTCGGCGGGCGGGTGCTGGAGTGCCTGGCCACCCCCGGCCACCACGCCGCCTCGGTCACCTACTACGACCCGTGGAGCGGATTCCTGCTCACCGGCGACACCGTCTACCCCGGCCGGCTCTACATCGAGGACTGGGCCGCGTTCGGCCACAGCATCGACCGGATGATCGACCTGGCCGAACGGCGGACCGTCACCCACGTGCTCGGCTGCCACATCGAGATGTCGGTCCGGCCCGGCCTCGACTACCCGATCCGCTACACCTACCAGCCGTACGAGGCCCCGCTGGAACTCACCGTGGCACACCTGTACGAGATCCGCGGGGCGCTCGGCGCGACGGCCGCGCACGGCGGAGAACCGCGGCGCATCACGCTGCCGCGGTTCATCCTCTGGCCGAGCGACTGAGCCGGCGCCCGGTCAGCCGCGCAGCCTGGCGTCCTCGGCGAGCGACGCCACCAGGGCCTCCACCTGCTCGGGCGGCAGGCCCCGGGAGACGAACCAGGCGCCGACGTTGCGCACGTCCCGCTCCAGGAAGGAGCGGCCGCGCGGGTTCGCCACCACGTCCACGATCTGCGGGACGTCGATGATCACCAGGCGGCCGTGGTGCACCAGGATGTTGTACGCCGAGAGGTCGCCGTGCGCGTAGCCGTCGTACGCCAGCAGGGAGAGGCTGCGGCCCAGCTGCTCCCAGAGGTCGTCGATGTCGGCCTCCTCGGCGCGCAGTTGGGCCAGCCGCGGGGCGGCCGTGCCGACCTCGTCGCCGATGAACTCCATCAGGATCTCGGTGCCGGTGATCTGCACCGGGTACGGCACGGCGACCCCCGCCGACCACAGGCGGCACAGCGCCGTGAACTCGGCGGCCGCCCACTGGCCGGCGATCGCCTCCTTGCCGAACGCGGTGCGCTTGGCCATCGCCCGGCTGACCCGGGACTCCTTGTGCTGGCGGCCCTCCAGGTAGCCCGAATCGCGGTGGAACATGCGGTGCTGGGCATCGCGGTAGCGCTTGGCCGCCATCAGGGTGCGGCGCTCGGTGCCCGGGACACTGCGCTCCAGCAGGAAGACGTCCGCCTCCTTGCCGGTCTTCACGATGCCGAACTCGGTGTCGACGGCCGCGAGTTCGGTGATCACCCAATCGGGGCGCGGCTGCGGGCCCTTCTCGGTCGGGGTGGACTGGTCCCACGTCGACCAGCGGTCGCCCACGGGCGGGCCGTCGGTGACCGGGGGGTTCTCGCCCTCCGAGTCGTCGAACTCGTCGTGGTCCTCGGCGGGGAAGTACAGGTACTCGGGCTCGGCGTCGTCGAAACGGTCGGCCTTGCGGCCACGACGGGAAGCGCCCTTGGGGCGGATACGGGAGAAGGAATCGCTGTCGGCAAAGCGCTCGCGCACTGCGGTGGCTCCTGAGGAGTGGCCCACCGGGGCGCGGTACGACGCGCTGTCAGCCGGTGGGGAGAAGACGGGGGGAGGAGGCGTATGGCGCGCAGGCGAAAGCGCGCCGCGTCACGGCGGCAACCATCCTGGCCACACCTCCTCACTCGTCTCACCACCCGCGCATGGGTGCTTGCGGGCGGACTCGGACCACCTTAGTCAGTGCACCGGTGGATGCAAACGGTTTTTTCGCGGAGCCGGAAAGACGGGGGGAACGGGGCGCGAGGGCCCGGGAAACGTCGCGCGGGGCCGGGGCCGGGGCCGGGGTCGGGGCCGGGGTCGGGGCCGGGGTCGGGGTCGGGGTCGGGGTCGGACGGTGCATAGCTAAATCATCGACATATCTAAATGGTTGACCTATCGTTGCGGCATGACAGACCGTCAACTGACCGAGCCGACCAGGCTCGTGCTCACCGCGCTCGCCGACGAGCCCCGGCACGGGTACGCGATCCTCCAGGAAGTCCTGGCGATCACCGGCGGCCGGACCAAGATGCTCACCGGCACCCTCTACACGGCACTGGACCGGCTGCTCCAGCAAGGGCTCGTCCAGGTCGAGGGCGAAGAGGTCGTGAACGGGCGGCTGCGTCGCAGCTTCGCCCTCACCGACCAGGGCCGCCACATCCTGACCGAGGAGACCCGGCGGCTGCGGGCCGGCGCGGCCGAGGCCGAACGGCGGCTCGCCCTAGGCGGGTTGCGGCCGAGCGGGGGAATGGCATGACCCACTCGCCCACCTCCGGAGCCGGGCTGTTGCACCGCCTCTACCCCGCCGGGTACCGGGCCGCCCACGGCGAGGAGATCGTCGCCGTCTTCGCCGAATCGGTCCGGCGCGCCGACCGCCGCGCCGCCGTCCGCGAGTGGGCCGTCCTCGCTGCGCACGCGCTGCGGCTGCGCACCCGGCTCAGCTCCCGCGACCCCGCGGGCCGGGTCCTGGCCGCCGCCGCGCCGTTCCTGCTGGCCGGCGGGGCCGCCCTGGGCGTGCTCCACCTGCTGACCGACCTGATCCTGCCGGGCGCCCACTACGGCTTCGAGCCGCCCTGGGTGGCGGACGGCGTCCAGGGTGCGCCGTGGGTGCTCGCCCTGCTGTGCGCCGCGCTCGGTCGCTGGACTCCGGCCCGGGCGCTGGTCCTGGTCGCCGTGGTGGCGGCGCAGTTCCGTCCGGAGCCGGCGTCCATGTCGTCCGTCCACCTGGTCCAACTCTGGTCCGTGATGGGCGTGTTGGTGCTGCTCGCGCCGCCCGACGCGGTCGACCTCTCCCGGCGGGGCCGCAACCGGGCGGTGGCCGCCGCGATCGCCGTCGCCCTGCCGATGTGCGCTGTCGACGCCCTGTGGATCGGCTACTGGGGCGAGGACTCCCTCGCCGTCCGGTTCCCGCCCGCTCAGCAGCTCCCGCTCGACGCCCTCGCCGCCTGGCCGGCGGTCGTGATGGCCCTCGCCTACGCCCTGCGCCTCGCCGACCCCGCCACCGGCCGCCTGCGGGCCGCCGGCGTCGCCCTGGCCGCCCTGCCCTGGGTCGCGATGACCGCCGCGCCCCTCTATCGCAACACGCCCCTCGACGCCCAGGAACTGCTCGGCAACGCCGCCGTCGTCCTCGTCCTGCTGGCCGTCGCCACCGCCGTCGGCCTGCTCCGCCGCAACCGCCTCGCCGGCGCGGCCCGACCGGAAGCGCCCGACCCGCTGCACTGACCGCGCCTGCACCGGCCGGCAGCCGAGAGGCCCCGTCGATCCCTGGAGGTCAGGGCGGCGGGGCCTCGTTCGTGCGGAGTCGAAAGTGGGGTGAGTGGGGGCGGTTGCGGCTGCGAGGCTGCACGTGGCTGCCGCGTTCCCGGACGGGGTGGTCGGTTCGGCCGATCCGAGCAGCACCGTGTCCAATCGAGGAGGCGTTCTTCGAGGCGGTCGGGGCCGGGTCGGGGTCGATCGACCGGGACCGGTTCCACTGGCCGGCGGTTCCGGAACTCGGGTTGGGGCCCGGCACGAGGACGCGCACCTCCAGGCCGCCGTCAACGGCTCGGACGGGTGCGGTGACGTGCAGGCCGCGGTTCACACCGCCTTCCTCCAGGTCCGGTCGGGCCGCGAGGACCGCGCCGAGTGGCCGGTGGAGTTGGGCCGGTAGCAGAGTACGCCGTATTCTTCCCTTCGGTTCGCGCGATGAGGAACGATAGGGAAGGATGCGGCGTGCAGGAGTTCTACTCCGTCGAGGATGTGGCCGAGCTGTTGGGGCTGCACGTGAAGACCGTCCGGGGCTATGTCCGGGACGGGAAGCTGAAGGCCGTGCGGATCGGGAAGCAGTACCGGATCGCGCGGGCGGAGGTGGAGGCGTTCACCGGGGGAGGCGGGGCCGCCGACTCCGTGGGTCCTTCGCGGGCGGAGGTGTCCGCGGTGGTGCAGGTGGACGGGGTGGGGCGGGCGGAGGGGGACCGGCTGGTGACGGCGGTGCTCGCGGCAGCGGGGGCTTGGTCGTCGGGGGAGTCGCGGCCGTTGTGGGTGCAGGCGGTGCGGGACGAGGCGCGGAGTGGCTTGCGGTTCGTGGTGCTGGGGCCGCCGCGGCGGGTGGGGGACGTGCTCGGGTTGATCGACGATCTGACGGGAGAGGTGCAGTGACGGCGGTTCAGGAGCTGGGCGGGGTCCAGGTGCTGGTGTGCGCGGCGGAGGGCGAGCAGGTCGCGGGCGAGCAGGACGCGGTGGACCTGCTGGGGAACGCGTACTACCTGGGGGCGTCCTGGGTGGCGGTGCCGGTGGAGCGGTTCGGGGCGGAGTTCTTCCGGCTGCGCAGCGGGGTCGCGGGCGGGGTGGTGCAGAAGTTCGCGCAGTACCGGATGGGTCTCGCGGTGCTGGGCGACGTCGCGCCGCACGTGGAACGGTCGGACGCGCTGCGGGACTTCGTGCGGGAGAGCAACCGCGGGCTGCAGCTGTGGTTCGTCGCCGACCTGGAGGAGCTGGCGGGGCGGTTCACCGGGTAGGTCGGCGGGTCGGCGGGTCGGCGGGGGAGGCGTGCGGGGAGGCGATGTGCGACGCGCCTCCCCCGCGCATTTGACACGATTCCAAAAATCGCAAAAAGTAGATGCGACAGCGGCGGAGCGAGTCGAAGGGCGCATCGTGGACCAACTGGCCATGTACAAGGCGTTGGCCAACCCGGCGCGCCTGCAGATCCTCCAGTGGCTGAAGAACCCGGCCGAGCACTTCGACGAGAGCGCCTACCGCGAGCAGGGCCTGGGGTTCCACATCGGCGTCTGCGTCGGTGACATCCAGGCGCGGTCCGGCCTCTCCCAGTCCGTGGTGTCCAGCTACCTGCAGGCGATGAAGGACGCCGGCCTGCTGGAGTCCGAGCGGATCGGCAAGTGGACGTACTACCGGCGCAACGAACGGATGATCCAGGCGCTCGCCGCCCATGTCCGCAACGAACTCTGACCTCCTGCCCCAAGCGCGACGAGGCGGCCCGCTCCACCGATGAGCGGGCTGCTCGCCGTCCCGCGCCCCACTGCGGGCTGTCATATCTAGTAACCGCGATATATGGATATGACTCCGCCCGCTCTCCCCCGGAAAGACGATCATGAGAAGAAGCTCGCCGGCCGTCCTGGCGCTTGCCGTAGGTGTCTTCGGCATCATCACCACCGAGATGGGCATCGTCGGCGTGCTGCCGCAGGTCGCCTCCAGACTGAACGTCAGTGCCTCCACCGCGGGGCTGCTCGTGGGGTCCTTCGCCCTCGTCGTGGCCGTGTCCGGCCCGTTCATGACGCTCGCGGCCTCCCGCCTCGACCGTCGGGCCGTACTGGCGGCCGCCATGGGCGTCTTCGCCGTCTCCAACGCGGTCTACGCGCTCAGCACGCACTTCGCGGTGATGCTCGCCTTCCGCATCGTCCCGGCCCTGCTGCATCCGGTCTTCTTCTCGGTCGCGCTCGCGACGGCAGTGCGACTCGGCCGGCCGGAGGACGCGACCCGCGCCACCGCCCGGGTCTTCGCAGGCATCACGGCGGGCTTCGCCTTCGGCGTGCCGTTCACGTCCTACCTGGCGGACCACTTCTCGCTCCAGGCCGCCTTCTGGTTCGGCGCGGCCGTCAACCTGCTCGGCCTCGCCGGCGTCCTGCGGTTCCTGCCCGCGCTGCCGGCCGGCGAACGGCTGTCCTACGGCAGCCAGTTGCGGGTGCTGCGCAGTGGGCGGATCTGGCTGACCGTCATGTCGGTCGTCCTGGTGTTCGCGGCGCTCTTCTCCGTGTACGGCTACTTCGCGGAGTACCTCGGCGCCGTCACCGGAATGAGCGGCTCGCGGATCAGCGTGATGCTGATGGCGTTCGGTGTCGTCATGGTCTTCGGCAACTTCGCCTTCGCCGCCCTGCTGCGGGTCGGCGCGATCCGGACCGTGCTGCTCCTCCCGGTCCTGTTCGCCCTCGTCCAGGTCCTGGTGTTCGCCCTCGGGGCGCGGACCGCGCCCATGATCGGTCTCGTTCCGCTGTGGGCGGCCGTGCACTCCGGCGGGCTCATCGTGTGTCAGAACTGGCTGGGCCGCGACACGCAGGACGCGCCCGAGTTCGGCAACAGCCTGTTCGTCTCGTTCTCCAACCTGGGCATCACCGTCGGCACCGCTGTCGGAGGGTGGGTGCTCGCCGCGCTGGGCAGTCGGTCGCTTCCGTGGGTCGGCGTCGGGTTCGCCCTCGCCGCTCTGGCGGTCGTGGCGCTGCGCCTGACCTGGGACAGGCATGTCGGCGCGACGGCGGGCCGCGGTGCACCGGCCGTGGACCGCAGTGCCCCGGCGACGGTCCGCTGAGGGTGGGCCCGTGCTTCCGGTGCGGATACGGCGATGGGGCCTGGGCGTCAACTCCGGGATTATGCGGGGCAGTTGATCCGGCCGCAGGGGGTTCCGGCGTGAGATGACATGTGCAATTGTACATGTCACCGGTCGTCGAGCGGTTCTCCGGCGGCCGTCCCCCACCCTCTGCCGCGCCCCCCAAGCGCGGCAGCACATCGGCCCGGAGGCCCCACGTGCGAACCTTCCGGATACCGTTCGCGTCCCTCGCGCGAACGTGGAGTCTGTTGCTCTCCTTCTGTCTGGCCCTCGGATTCCTGGCTGCTTTCGTGCCGGGCGCCCGGGCGGCCGCCCCCGCCGCTCCCACCGGCGACCGGCCCGCGAAGGCGTCGAAGTCGGCGCCGCGCAGCACCGAGGCGGCCGAGCGCCGCAAGGACTCCGACCGCGACCTGCGGTCGGACGCCAGCAAGCGCCCGCCGGTCGCCGTCAAGGGCGAGCCGGAGCAGGCCAAGTCCCTTGCGGCGGCGGCCGCGTGCAACGTGTCCGACTTCACCGGGAAGACCGGCGCCGCGCTGGTCGCCCAGATCAAGTCCGCCACGGTGGACTGCGTCAACTCGCTGTTCCTGCTCAAGGGCAACGACGCGAAGCTGGCGTTCAACGAGGCGCAGATGGTGAGCGTGGCCAATGCGCTGCGCGACGTCTCCGCCGGCTACCCGGGTGACGACTCGACCTCGGCCACCCAGATCGTGCTGTACCTGCGGGCCGGGTACTACGTGCAGTGGTACAACGCGGACGTGGTCGGCCCGTACGGCAGCAGCCTGAAGTCCGCGATCGAGGGCGGTCTGGACGCGTTCTTCGCCGCCCCGCACTCGCAGGACGTGACGGACGCCAACGGCGCCACGCTGGGCGAGGCCGTCACCCTGATCGACAGCGCGGCCGAGAACGCCCGCTACCTGTCGGTCGTGAAGCGGCTGCTGAACGGCTACAACAGCGGCTACGACGCGTCCTGGTACATGGTCAACGCCGTCAACAACACCTACACGGTGCTCTGGCGCGGCCACCAGAACAGCGACTTCCTGCCCGCCGTCCAGGCGGACCCGAGCGTGCTCGACACCCTCCAGTCCTTCGCCACCCGCAACAACGGGGTGCTCGGCGGGACCAACGACTTCCTGGTCTCCAACGCGGGCCGCGAACTCGGCCGGTTCCTCCAGTACCCGGCCCTGCAGGCGAAGGTCCGGCCGCTGGTGAAGAGCCTGCTGGACCAGAGCAGCATCACCGGACGGACCGCCTCGCTGTGGGTCGGCCTCGCCGAGATGACCGACAGCTACGACAAGGCGAACTGCGCCTACTACGGCACCTGCGACCTGGCGAACCGGCTGAAGGCGGCGGTGCTGACCGTCAACTACACCTGCAGCCCCAGCATCCGGATCCTCGCGCAGGCGCTGACGGCCGACCAGCTGAACACCGCCTGCACCAGCCTGAAGGGCCAGGACGCGTACTTCCACGGCGTGGTCCGGGACAACGGCGCGGTCGCAGGTGACAACAACACCACCATCGAGGTGGTGGTGTTCCACTCCAGCAGCGACTACCGGACCTACGCCGGAACCATCTTCGGGATCTCCACCGACAACGGCGGCATGTACCTGGAGGGCGACCCGGCCGCGGCCGGCAACCAGCCGCGGTTCGTCGCCTACGAGGCCGAGTGGGTCCGCCCCGCCTTCCAGATCTGGAACCTCAACCACGAGTACACCCACTACCTCGACGGCCGGTTCGACATGTACGGCGACTTCGACGCCGGCATGACCACCCCGACCGTCTGGTGGGTCGAGGGCTTCGCCGAGTACATCTCCTACTCCTACCGGGGCGTCGAGTACACCGACGCGATCACCCAGGCCGGGCTGCACACCTACGCGCTGTCCACCCTGTTCGACACCACCTACGACAACGCGGACCAGACCCGGGTCTACAACTGGGGCTACCTGGCGGTCCGTTACATGCTCCAGTCGCACCGCAGCGACATGGACGCGGTGCTCGCCAAGTACCGCGCCGGTGACTGGAACGGCGCCCGGACGATCCTGAAGACCACCATCGGCACCCGGTACGACGCCGACTTCAACAGCTGGCTGACCGCCTGCAACGCCGGCAACTGCGGCGCCACCGTGCCGACCACCCCCGAATGCACCGGCGCCGACACCCGGCAGCTCGACCAGAACTGCCGCCGCTCCAACGTCGCCGCCACCGTGAACAACTACGCGTACTTCTACCTGTGGGTGCCGGCCGGCACCACCAGCCTGACCGTCACCGTCTCCGGCGGCACCGGCAACGCCGACCTGTACTACAACGGCGCCAACTGGGCCACCACCGGCTCGTACACCGCCAAGTCCACCAACAGCGGCAACACCGAGACGATCACCGTCGCCAACCCGCCCGCCGGCTACAACTACGTCAGCCTGTACGCCCAGCAGGGCTTCAGCGGGGCGTCCGTCAGCACCTCGTACTGACCCGCGCACCCGAACGGCCCGGCCCACCCACCGGTGGGCCGGGCCCCGGTGCGTTCCGGGATGGGAGATCATGGACGGTCGAGCACCGAGCACCAGCACCGAGGAGCCACCCGTGGCCGAGATCGTCCTGTTCCACTCCGCGTACGGCCTGCGCCCCGCCGTGCACCGGGCCGCCGACCGGCTGCGCGAGGCCGGGCACACCGTGCACACCCCCGACCTGTACGAGGGCCGGACGTTCGACGAGGCGGAGGAGGGCATGGCGTACCGCGACGAGGTCGGCAACGACGAACTGCTGCGCCGCGCCGTCACCGCCGTCGCTCCGCTGCTGCCCGCCAAGAACGGGCTGGTGTACGCCGGGTTCTCGCTCGGCGGGTCGCTGGCGCAGAACCTGGCACTGGCCGACGAGCAGGCCCGCGGGCTGCTGCTCCTGCACGGCACCTCCGACCTGCGGGAGGACGCCGCCACCGGCATCGCGGTGCAGCTGCACGTGGCCGAGCCGGACGCGTACGAGTCCGAGGACTGGCTGAACACCTGGTACCTGCAGATGACCCGGGCCGGCGCCGACGTCGAGGTGCACCGCTACCGGGGCGCCGGGCACCTGTACACCGACGCCGAACTGCCGGACTACGACGCCGAGGCGGAGGCCCGGACCTGGGCGGCCGCGCTGGACTTCCTCGCCGAGCTCGACGAGCAGCAGGACTGACCGGACAGGCTCCGGAGGTCAGGACGCGAACGCCACCGCCAGGCCGGTCGCCCTCGGCTCCAGGAACGCCAGCAGGCGCTCGCCCTCCGCGACCAGCTCGGGCCGGGCTCCGTGCTCGACCAGCGGGGTCAGGGTGAGCTGCGCCGCGCCCCGGGTGCAGGTGTGGCTCCACAGCCCGGCGACCAGGCCGTCCACCAGGTAGGAGGCCAGCAGGGTGCCGTTCACCGCCCGGTAGACCTGCGGCTGGAGTGCGGCGGGCAGCATCCGGGTGCGGTCCGCGTGCGACAGCAGCGCCGCGTCCCACTTGGGCAGGAACCGTACCGGCAGGACGCGGTCCGCCGCGCCGATCGGCGGCGCGTCGGGCAGGTCCAGCAGCTCCCGGCCGTCCTCGGCCCGGTACGTCGTCAGCTCGCCCAGCTCGGCCAGCGCCGGATCGACCTGGCGCAGCGTCAGGCCCGCGAAGTGCGCCAGGTCGGCGCGCGAGGCCGGCCCGAACGCCGCCAGGTAGCGGCGCGCCAGCCGGGCGGTGGCGACCGGCTCCGGCGGCAGCTCGCCCGGCCACAGCACCAGTTGCGGCTTGCCGTGCGCCCGCCAGTGCCCGGACGGGGCGACGTGCACCAGCGGCAGCAGCGCCCGCGCGTAGTTCAGCAGGTCGTCGGTGCGGACCCGGCCGCCGGAGATCTCCGCCACCTGCTCGCGCAGCTCCTGCGCGCTGCGCGGCACCGCGGCGAACTCCCGCAGCCGGGCGTCCAGTTCGGCCTCGTCCAGGCCCGCCGTGCGGTGCCGGCCGCGCAGCGGGACCAGCCACTGGCGGCGCCAGGCGGCGGCCAGGTGGCCGTAGTCCTCGCCCGGCACCAGGTGCAGGGTGCCGCGCATCAGCGTCGACTTCACCATGCTGCCGTCCCGCAGCGCCGCGTCCAGCTGCCCGGTGGTGAAGCCCGGCAGCCGGGACCAGAGCGCGAGGTGCGGCGACGGCGAGTACTGCGCCTGCAGCGCGGCCAGCCGGCGCACCCCGTCCGCCGCCGACAACGGCTCGGCGCGGTCCAGCAGCTGCCGCTCGAAGGAGCAGACCGTCAGCTCGCGGGCGGACAGCGTACGTGCGGCGGGCATCGCCGGATCTCCTCTCGTCCCCGTCGGCCCCCCGGGATCCGGCGGGCCGACGGCGGGCACTCCAACAACCCGTCAGGACAGTCGGCCGGGGCGCTCAGACGGACGGCGGCACGGGCGGCAGGGGCGGCACGGGGGGCGGCGGGGGCGCACCGAATCCGGCCCCGAATCCGGGCCCGGCGTCGGCGGAGGGGGCGGCGGAGGGCGGCTGCGGGGGCCAGTACCCGGCGGGCCCGGCGGGCCGCGAAGGCGCGCCCCAGGCACCCGGAGCGGGGGCGGCGGGCGGGTACGGGGACGGGAAGGGAGGCAGCGCCGGAGCCGACTGCTCACGGCCGACAGCCGCGATCAGCACGACGACCAGGGCGAGCACGACGTCGACCAGCAGCGTGGCGGTGAGCAGCAGGTCGACGATGTCCAGGCGCAGGATGCTCTCGTTGAGGAGCAGCACGGTGATCAGCGCGGTCGCCGAGACGTAGCCGTTGACCGCCAGGACGGCGACCGCGCCCGGCCTGGCCCACCGGCGGCCGTTGACCGCGCCGAAGGCCAGCACCAGCGCGGTGAGCACCAGCGCCGTGTCGTAGCCGGTGAAGCTGACCGGGGCGGGCACCCAGTACCGGGCGTCGACCGGCACCCCGAGGGCCGCGGGCAGGTAGCTCACACCGCTGCGATTGAGGTCGTAGCCGAGGACCGCGAGCTCGATCGCGACCTGCACCAGCAGCAGGAAGCCGATCGCGGGCAGTCCGCGGCCCCCCGGGCGCGGGTTCGACTGCAGTGGTTGGACGAAGGCCATGACGGGTCCCCTCCCGTAACCGTGCGGTGGATCGGAGGTTAGCGCTTCCACGTCCGGAGGGGGACTAGACTCGGATCCGCGATCCCGGAAGCCGTGGTCCGAGCCCTGGTGGTGGCTCGGGCCTTACGTGTTTCAGCCCCCCTCAGGACCCCGGAGGCCCCGCCTTGAGCGATCAGCCGTATGCGCACCTGCACGTCCACACCGAGTACTCGATGCTGGACGGCGCCGCCCGGCTGAAGCAGCTGTTCAAGGAGGTCGAGCGGCTGGGCCAGACCCATGTCGCGATGACCGACCACGGCAACATGTACGGCGCGGCCGAGTTCCACAAGCAGGCCACGGCCGCCGGCATCACCCCGGTGATCGGCATCGAGGCGTACGTGGCGCCGGAGTCCCGCTCCAACACCAAGCGCATCCTGTGGGGCCAGCCGCACCAGAAGAAGGACGACGTCTCGGCGTCCGGCGCCTACACCCACAAGACCATCTGGGCCCGCAACAAGGAGGGCCTGCACAACCTCTTCAAGCTGACCTCCCGCTCGTACGCGGAGGGCTGGCTGGTGAAGTGGCCCCGGATGGACAAGGAGATCATCGCCGAGCACGCGGCCGGTCTGATGGCCACCACCGGCTGCCCGTCCGGCGTGGTGCAGACCCGGCTGCGGCTCGGGCACTTCGACGAGGCGCTCAAGTCCGCCGCCGAGTACCAGGACATCTTCGGCAAGGAGAACTACTTCCTGGAGCTGATGGACCACGGCCTCGACATCGAGAAGCGGGTCCGCGACGGCCTCCTGGAGATCTCCAAGAAGCTGAACATCCCGCCGGTGGTCACCAACGACTCGCACTACACCACCGAGGGCGACGCCGGAGCGCACGACCTGCTGCTCTGCGTCCAGACCGGCAAGAACCTCTCCGACCCGGACCGCTTCCGGTTCGACGGCACCGGCTACTACATCAAGTCCGCGGCCGAGATGTACGCCCTCGACTCCTCCGACATCTGGCAGGAGGGCTGCCGCAACAGCCAGCTGCTGGTGGCCTCCCGGGTCGACACCGAGGGCATGTTCAAGTTCAAGAACCTGATGCCGCGGTTCCCGATCCCGGAGGGCTTCGAGTCCGAGGCGGACTTCTTCAAGTCCAAGGTCTGGGAGGGCATGGACTGGCGCTTCCCGGGCGGCTACGACGAGGAGCACAAGAAGCTCGCCGAGTACGAGATGGACACCATCATCCAGATGGGGTTCCCGGCGTACTTCCTCGTGGTCGCCGACTTCATCATGTGGGCCAAGAGCCAGGGCATCGCGGTCGGCCCCGGCCGTGGTTCCGCGGCCGGCTCGCTGGTCGCCTACGCGATGGGCATCACCGACCTCGACCCGATCCCGCACGGCCTGATCTTCGAGCGCTTCCTCAACCCCGAGCGCATCTCCATGCCCGACGTCGACATCGACTTCGACGAGCGCCGGCGCGGCGACGTGATCCGCTACGTGACGGAGAAGTGGGGCTCCGACAAGGTCGCCATGATCGTCACGTACGGCACCATCAAGGCGAAGGCCGCCATCAAGGACTCCTCGCGCGTCCTCGGCTACCCGTACGCGATGGGCGACCGGATCACCAAGGCGATGCCGCCGGACGTCATGGGCAAGGGCATCCCGCTCTCCGGCATCACCGACAGCTCGCACCCGCGCTACGGCGAGGCCGGCGAGATCCGCGGCCTGTACGAGAGCGACCCGGACGTCAAGAAGGTCATCGACACCGCGCGCGGCATCGAGGGCCTGATCCGCCAGCCCGGCGTGCACGCCGCCGGCGTCATCATGTCCGCCGAACCGCTGACCGACCACATCCCGGTCTGGACCCGGCACACCGACGGCGTCACCATCACGCAGTTCGACTACCCCACCTGCGAGGGCCTCGGCCTTCTCAAGATGGACTTCCTCGGCCTGCGCAACCTGACGATCATGGACGACGCCGTCAAGGCGATCGAGAAGAACAAGGGCGAGAAGATCGAGCTGCTCAAGCTGCCGCTCGACGACAAGCCCACCTACGAACTCCTCGCCCGCGGCGACACCCTCGGCGTCTTCCAGCTCGACGGCGGCCCGATGCGCTCGCTGCTGCGCCTGATGAAGCCCGACAACTTCGAAGACATCTCCGCCGTCCTCGCGCTGTACCGACCCGGCCCGATGGGCGTCAACTCGCACACCAACTACGCGCTGCGCAAGAACGGCCAGCAGGACATCACGCCGATCCACCCGGAGCTGGAGAAGCCCCTGGAGGAGATCCTCAAGCCGACCTACGGCCTGATCGTCTACCAGGAGCAGGTGCAGAAGGCCGCGCAGATCCTGGCCGGCTACTCGCTCGGCCAGGCCGACCTGCTGCGCCGCGCGATGGGCAAGAAGAAGAAGGAGATCCTGGAGGCCGAGTTCGTGCCCTTCCAGCGGGGCTGCCGCGAACACGGCTACTCGGACGCCGCGATCCAGGCCGTGTGGGACGTCCTCGTCCCGTTCTCCGGCTACGCCTTCAACAAAGCCCACACCGCCGGCTACGGACTGGTCTCCTACTGGACGGCCTACCTCAAGGCCAACTACCCGGCCGAGTACATGTCCGGCCTGCTCACCTCGGTCAAGGACGACAAGGACAAGTCCGCGGTCTACCTCAACGAGTGCCGCAAGATGGGCATCCAGGTGCTCCCGCCGGACGTCAACGAGTCCGACGCCGACTTCACCCCGCACGGCAGCGACACCGTCCGGTTCGGCCTGACCGCCATCCGCAACGTCGGCGGGCCGGTGGTGGAGTCGATGATCCGCACCCGGAAGGCCAAGGGGAAGTACACGTCCTTCCCGGACTTCCTGGACAAGGTCGAGGCGGTGGTCTGCAACAAGCGCACCGTCGAATCGCTGATCAAGGCCGGCTCCTTCGACTCGCTCGGGCACACCCGCAAGGGCCTGACCGCCCAGTTCGAGCCGATGATCGACAACGTGGTCTCGATCAAGCGCAAGGAGGCCGAGGGCCAGTTCGACCTGTTCGGCGGCGACAGCGTCTCCGACGAGCCGAGCTTCGGCCTGGACGTGGTGTTCTCCGAGGACGAGTGGGAGAAGTCGTTCCTGCTCACCCAGGAGCGCGAGATGCTCGGCCTGTACGTCTCCTCGCACCCGCTGCACGGCATCGAGCACGTGCTCGCCGACAAGGCCGACTGCGCAGTCGCCGACCTCGCCGAACGCCCCGACGGCACCATCGTCACCATCGGCGGCATCATCTCCGGCCTGCAGCGGAAGATGACCAAGCAGGGCAACGCCTGGGCGATCGCCACCGTCGAGGACCTGGCCGGCTCCATCGACTGCATGTTCTTCCCCGCCAGCTACCAGCTGGTCTCCTCCCAACTGGTCGAGGACGCCGTGGTGTTCGTCCGCGGCAAGCTCGACAAGCGGGAGGACGTGCCGCGGCTGATGGGCATGGAACTCGCCGTGCCCGACCTGTCCAACGTCGGCGCGCAACTCCCGATCGTCATCACCGTGCCGGAGAACAAGCTCACCCCGCCGATCGTCGGCCGGCTCGGCGAGGTGCTCAGCAGCCACCGCGGCAGCACCGAGGTGCACGTCCACCTGCGCGGGCGGACCAGGACCGTGGTGCTGCGTCTCGACCGGCACCGGGTGAAGTCCGACCCGGCCCTGTTCGGCGACCTCAAGCAGCTGCTCGGGCCGAGCTGCCTGGCCGGCTGACCGGACCCCGATCACGCGAAGAGCCCCTGCGGAACTCCGCAGGGGCTCTTCGCTGTCGACGCGGGCTCAGTTCTCCTTGACCACCACGGTCTTGGCGAGCTTGTCGTGGAAGGTCTGCTGCAGCGGCTTGTCCCACAGCTGCGACAGGCCGTTGACCAGCACCACCAGCGAACCGATGAACGGGACGATGTACGGGCCGCCCCAGACCGCGGCCCGGGTCCACAGCTCGTTGTCGGTCGGCCGCGCGCCGGTGGCCACGCTGACCACCCGGAGCTTCATGACCTTCTTGCCGACGGTCTGGCAGTGCTGGGTGCTCATCATGACGCCGTCGTAGACGACGTAGGCGATCGCCAGCAGCGCGAAGTAGCCGAAGCTGAACAGGCCGAAGGCCAGGTTGGCCACGACCCCGATGACGACGCCGAGGATCAGACCGTCGATCAGCCGGGCCACGAAGCGGTCCACCGGCGTGGCCAGCACCCGGGTGCCCGGCACCGGCGGCATGCCGGGGCCCTGGGGCGCGCCGAGCCAGCCCGGCCACTGGCCCTGCGGGGCACCGTAGCCCGGCTGCTGCCCATAACCCGGCTGCTGGCCGTAGCCCGGCTGCTGCCCGTACCCGGGCTGCTCGCCGTAGCCCGGCGCGGGCGGCGGCGGGGGCGGGGCGCCGTAGCCGCCGTTCGCCGGCGGCTGCTGCTGACCGTACGGGTTCTGGCCGTACGGGTCCTGCGGCCCGTAGCCAGGAGGAGTGTTGCTGCTCATGCGTCCGACTCCAGGTCAACTGTTGGGGATCCTGGTGCCGTTGTACCCGGTCCGGGGCGAGCCATGGAAGACGATCCGACAATCGTTACTCAGTGCCAGCCGTAACGGTGCCGCAACGAGTCCACCACCAGCTGGAAACGGTCCCGGTCCAGGGCGCACGCCTCGCGCCGCATCCCGCCGTCGTGCACCCGGAACACCCGGTCCAGGGCCACCCAGGAGTCCCGCCCGCTGCGGTCCCACGGGCCGGCGCCGAGCGGCACCCAGTCCGGGTCCTGGTCGTGGCCCTTGCTGGACAGCATCACCGTCAGCAGCGAGCCGGACCGCTCCCGGGCCACCACCAGCACCGGGCGGTCCTTGCCGCGGCCGTCGTTCTCCTCGAACGGCACCCAGGTCCACACGATCTCGCCCGGGTCCGGGTCGCCGTCGTGGTCCGGCGCGTACGCGGTGTGCACCGACCCGACCCGCTCGGCCGCGATCTCCACCGTGGCCTCGGCGCCGAACCGGCCGGGCTGCTCCGTCTGCTCGTTCAACTCATGCATGGCGGAAGGCTATCGACCGCATCAAGCCCCCCACGCCGGGCCGCCGGCAGGTGGGCGCCGCGGAGGGGGCGCAGTGGGTCGCGGGCCGAACGGCCGTCAGGCGGCGCGCAGCTCGGCCGGAACCGCCGCGTGCAGGGCCGCCGCGAACGCCGCCACCGCCGGGTGGGCGGCCGCGCCCGCGCGGAAGGCGGTGCGGGTGCGGCGGTGGATCGGCAGGCGGGTCAGGGCGACGTTCGGGGGGCAGTGGCCGGTGCCCAGGTGGGGGACCAGGGCCACGCCCTGGCCGGCGGCCACCAGGGCGAGCTGGGCCGCGAAGTCGTCCACCCGGTGCCGGACCTTGGGGCTGAACCCGGCGGCCTGGCAGGCGCGTCGGGTGAGTTCGTGGCAGAGCGTGCCGGGCGGGGCGGAGATCCACGGGCTGTGCCGGTGGTCGGCGAGGGCGCCGGCGGTGCGGGCCGCCAGGTACATCGGCTCGGCGAACACCGGGCCGGTCAGCGTGATGCCCTCCTCCGGCTCGCCCGGCACCAGGTCGTACTCGTGCACCAGTGCCAGGTCCAGTTCGCCCGCGCGCAGCGCCGCCGCCACCCCGGCCGGGTCCACCTCGCTCACCATGGCCTCCAACTCGGGGTGCCGGGAAGCCAGTTCGGCCAGCGCGGCCGGGACGAGGGCGCGCACCGCGGACGGGTAGGCGCCGATCCGCAACGGGCCGGCCAGGCCGCTGCGGGCGTGCGCCAGCTCGGCGTCCGCCCGCTCCAGCAGCTCCAGCACCGCCTCGGTGTGCCGCACCAGGTTCCGCCCGGCCGGGGTCAGCGCCACCCGCCGCCCGGTCCGCTCCAGCAGCGGCACCCCCGCCTCCCGCTCCAGCACCGACAGCTGCTGGGACACCGCCGAAGGACTGAACGCCAGGGCGTCCGCCACCGCCGCGATCGTCCCCAGGTGGGCCAGTTCGCGCAGCAGCCGCAGTCGTCGCACATCGAGCATCGGCTCAGCTTACGAGAACCATCGGAAATGTGAACTGGACCCGCACGGTCGGCGCCCGGCAGGCTTCCCCCATGGAACTGCACGGCATTCACGTCCCGCTGGTCACTCCCTTCACCGCCGACGGCGACCTCGCCCTCGACGCCCTGGAGCAGCTGGCCCGCGACAGCCTGGACGCCGGCGCCACCGGACTGGTCGCCCTCGGGACCACCGGCGAACCCGGTTCCCTCACCGACGCCGAACAGCACACGGTGATCGAACTCTGCCGCCGCGTCACCGCCGAGTACGGCGCCGTGCTGACGGTCGGCGCCGGCCACGGCGGCACCGCGCGGACCGCCGAGGCGCTCGGCCGGCTGGCCGGCCGGGCCGACGCCGCCCTGGTCGCCGTCCCCGCGTTCGTCCGGCCCGGCGAGGCCGGGGTGCTCGCCCACTTCCGGGCGCTGGCCGCCACCAGCCCCGTGCCGCTGGTGATCTACCACATCCCCTACCGCACCGGGCAGCCGCTGAGCGCGGACACCCTGCGGGAACTGCTCGCCCTGCCGCAGGTCGCGGGCCTGAAGTACGCCCCCGGCGGCATCGACGAACAGGCCGTCGCCCTGCTGGCCGCCGGCCCGCGCGGCGTCCTGGCCGGTGACGACCTGTTCCTGTCCCCGCTGCTCGCGCTCGGCGCCGACGGCGGCATCCTGGCCTCCGCGCACCTGGAGACCGCCCGCTTCGTCGCCCTGCACCGGGCCTGGGCCGACGGCGACGTGCCGCTGGCCCGCAGGCTCGGCGCGGAGCTGGTCGGGGTGTCCCGGGCCGCGTTCGCCGGACCCAACCCGACCGCGCTCAAGGCCCTGCTGCACCGGGCCGGCCGCATCCCCACCCCCGCGGTGCGGCTGCCGCTGCTCGCGCACGAGTGACGGATCCGCGCAGGATTTCCGGCCCGCGGACGCCCTGACGAAAGGGATTGCCGCGCTGGACGGCAGGCGTTCACGCCTTGGGACGCCTCCGCGCACACCCGCTCTGACAAGGCATGATGGCTTTGCACAACGTAGGAGGAGGAGACTCGGATGAAGGTCGGCATCGTTGGAGCCACCGGTCAGGTCGGCGGCGTGGTCCGCGAGATCCTGGCGGAGCGCAGCTTCCCGGTCGAGCAGCTGCGGCTGTTCGCCTCGGCCCGCTCGGCGGGGCGCACCCTGCCCTGGAAGGACACCGAGGTCACCGTCGAGGACGCCGCCACGGCCGACTACCGCGGCCTCGACATCGTGATCTTCTCCGCCGGCGGGGCGACCTCCAAGGCCCTCGCCCCGAAGGTCGCCGAAGCCGGAGCCGTCGTCATCGACAACTCCTCCGCCTGGCGCCGCGACCCCGAGGTCCCGCTGATCGTCGCCGAGGTCAACCCCGAGGCGATCGCCGAGCGCCCCAAGGGCATCATCGCCAACCCGAACTGCACCACCATGGCCGCGATGCCCGTCCTGCGGCCGCTGCACGGCGAGTCCGAGCTGCTCTCCCTGGTGGTCTCCACCTACCAAGCGGTCTCCGGCTCCGGCCTGGCCGGCGTCTCCGAGCTGCACGAGCAGGCCCGCAAGGTGGTCGAGGACGCGACCGCGCTGGTCCACGACGGTGCGGCCGTCGAGTTCCCCGAGCCCGGCGTCTACAAGCGGCCCATCGCGTTCAACGTGCTGCCGTTCGCCGGCGCGCTGGTCGACGACGGCAGCAACGAGACCGACGAGGAGCAGAAGCTCCGCCACGAGAGCCGCAAGATCCTCGGCATCCCCGAGCTCAAGGTCTCCGGCACCTGCGTGCGCGTCCCGGTCTTCACCGGTCACTCCCTCCAGGTCAACGCCCGCTTCGCCCGCCCGCTCACCCCCGAGCGCGCCACCGAACTCCTGGCCTCCGCCCCCGGCGTCGCCCTCACCGACATCCCCACCCCGCTCCAGGCCGCCGGCCAGGACCCGAGCTACGTCGGCCGGATCCGGGTGGACGAGACCGTCGACAACGGCCTGTCGCTGTTCCTCTCCAACGACAACCTGCGCAAGGGCGCCGCACTCAACGCGGTGCAGATCGCGGAGCTCGTCGCGGCGGAGCTGCGCGGCTGACGGCCCGTTCGATCCCCGGGGCGCGGGAGGCGGAGAGCCTCCCGCGCCCTTTCGCTCGCCCGGGGTCCTCGGCGGCGTCTACGCTTCGTCATGGGGAGTGCAGGACAGCCGAATCGGGGCGGGTGCAGATGAGTGCGGAGATCGTCCAGCTGGTCGAACAGGCGGGCCCGTACGTGGCCTCGGCCGTCGGCGCGTACGGCACGGCCGTGCTGACGCGCGCGGAGGACGCGGCGGTGGACGCCACCGCGAACCTCGGGCGCCGCATCCTGCAGGCCGTGCTGCGGCGCCGACCCGGGCAGGCCGCCGAATTGGAAGGGGCCGTCGACGACGCGGCCGCCGACCCGGACGACGCCGACGCGGCCGCGGCGCTGCGCCAGCAGCTGAAGCGCGCACTGCGCGAGGACGCCGAACTGCGGGCGGAACTCGCCGGGTTGCTGCCGAGCGGGGGGATCACCATCACCGCGTCCGGCGAGCGGTCGATCGCGGCGTACAGCATCGGGACGGTCAACATCGACAACGGACGCTCCGGCACGCGGTGAATCCGGAAGCCTCCGGCGAGCGGTCGGTCGCTGCCGGGTGGATCGGCGCCGCCGTCACCGGCGACGTGATCGGCCTGCCCGCCGAGATCCTCAACGCCGCCCGCGACGTGCAGGCCCCGCCGGGCCTCACCAATCTTCCGCCCGCGCCGCTGTGCCTCGGCCGGGAGGCCGAGCTCGTCCGGCTGCACGAGGTCGGCGACACCGCGATCATGCAGGCGTCCACCGTGCACGGGCTCGGGGGCGTGGGAAAGACCACCCTGGCGCTGGCGTACGCGCACCGGTACCGGCACGCGTACAGCGCGGTGTGGTGGATCAACGCGGACTCGCCGACCCGGATCGAACAGTCGCTGGCGGAACTGACGCGGCGGCTGCTCCCGGGGCTGACGGCCGATCGCGACCGCGTCGCGTGGGCGATGGCGTGGCTCCAGTGGCACCCGGGCTGGCTGCTGGTCTTCGACAACGTCGAGGCGGTCGCGGACCTGTCCCCGTACCTGGGGGCGCTCGGCGGCGGACGGCACCTGATCACCAGCCGGCGCGCGGTCGGCTGGCCGAGGAGCATGCGGACACTGGCGCTCGGCACGCTCGATGCCGAGCAGGCCGTCGAGCTGATCCGCGCCACCGCGTACGGGGAAACCGAGTTGACGGTCCGTGAACTCCAGGACGTCCGGGCCCTGGCTGCCGAACTCGGTTACCTGCCACTGGCGTTGGAACAGGCCGGCGCCTACCTCCGGCAGAACCCCACCGTCACCATCCCGGCCTACTACCGCCGCCTACCGACCAAGCTGGACAAGGCCGTTGACGGCCTGGACGCCGAGCGCACCATCGCCCGGATCTGGACGCAGACCCTCGACGCGCTCACCGTCCGCGACCCGCGTGCGGTGGAGCTGCTGCGGACGTTGGCGTGGTTGGCGCCGGACGAGGTGCCCGTCGGGTTGCTGGAGGCGGACGGCGTGGACCCGGACGAGCCGGCCGAGGCGCTGGGGCACCTGGCCGCCTACAGCATGGCGACCGTCACCCGGGACACGGTCAGCGTCCACCGGTTGGTGCAGCAGGTGCTGCGGGTGAATGCTCCGGAGGGGCGGCGCGAGGCCGAGCAGGCGGTGGTTCGGGCGCTGGACGGGTTGGATCCGGAGGCCGGGGAGTGGGACTCGCTGATCCCGCAGTTGATCGCGCTGGCCGAGAGCAGGCCGGGCGGGCACGACGACGAGGCCGTCACCGATCTCTACCGCCGCGCAGGATGGCGTCTCGACACGCAAGGACGCCTTGCCCGCGCCACTGCCCTCCTCGAAGCGGTCGTCGCACAGCGCGAGCAGAGCCGAGGCGAGCTTCATCCCGACACTCTGGCCACTCGCAACAATCTGGCCTGCGCCTACCGGGCGGCCGGCGATTTGGGGCGGGCGGTGCCGCTGTCGGAGACCGTGCTGGCACAGTGCGAGCGGGTTTTCGGGGAACTTCATCCCCATACGCTGACCAGCCGGAACAATCTCGCCGACGCCTACCAGTTGGCCGGTGATCTGGGGCGCGCGGTGCCGTTGTGGGAGACGGTGTTGGGACAGTGCGAGCAGGTCTTGGGCGAACTTCATCCCGATACGCTGCTCATCCGCAGCAATTTGGCTTGCGTCTATCAAACGGCTGGTGATCCGGGCCGTGCGGTGTCGTTGTTGGAGACGGTGCTGGCGCAGCGTGAGCGGGTTCTTGGGGAGCTTCATCGCGACACGCTGACCAGCTGGCAGTACCTTGCCGATGCCTACCGGGCGGCTGGTGATCCGGGCCGTGCGGTGTCGTTGTTGGAGACGGTGCTGGCGCAGCGTGAGCGGGTTCTTGGGGAGCTTCATCCCGATACGCTGGGCACCCGGGACAGCCTTGCCAGTGCCCTCCGGGCGGCTGGTGATCCGGGCCGCGCGGTGCCGCTGTCGGAGACGGTGCTGGCGCAGCGTGAGCAGGTTCTGGGGGAGCTTCATCCCCATACGCTGACCAGCCGGAACAATCTGGCCTGTGCCTATCTGTCCTCCGGTGACGCCGGCCGTGCGGTGCTGCTCTTCGAGCTTGTGCTGGCGCAGCGCGAGCAGGTTCTGAGCGCCCTTCATCCCCATACGCTCCTCAGCCGCGGCAACCTTGCCCAGAGCTATGCGGAGGCCGGCGACCCAGTGCGTGCGGTGCCGCTGTTGGAGGCAGTGCTGGCGCAGCGCGAGCAGGTGCTCGGTGAGCAGCACCCAGACACGTTGATCAGTCGTCAAGGGCTGGCGTTGGCCTGCGCGATGACCGGCCGACCGGATCGGGCGATCCCGCTCTTCGAGGCCGTGGCCGCCCAGTACGAGCGGACACTCGGCGGCGCCCATCCCACCACCGTGGCCGTGCGCAACCAGCTCGCTCGGGCCCGCCGCGAAGCCGGCACCGGGTAGCCGCTACTGCCCCGGGTGCGCCGCCGTCCCGTCGACCGTGATCGGCAGCTCCTCCGACGTCGCGCCGCCCGTCCACTTGTCGCCCGGCGAGTACCACTGGTACGTCCCCGAGACGTGGGCGGGCAGTTGCATCGACACCCGGCCCTCGCCGTCCGTGTCGACCACGGCGATGGTGGTCCAGACGTGGGAGTCGGCGGGGCGGAACTGGAGGAAGACGGCGGTGGACTGCTGGGGGATGTAGCCGTGCTGGTCCCACATGGCGCGTTGCAGGCGGGCCTTGAGCTGGACGGGCTGGTCGGGGGCGGCGGTGGTGGGGGCGGCGGCCTGGTCGAACAGGGCGGTGCGTTTGAGGGAGAAGCCGCCGGCCGACTTCGACACGTAGCGGTCGCCGTCGTTGGCGCGGATCCGCAGGTCGACGAACCAGGTGCCGGCCTGGTCGTCGAACAGGACGCGGGAGGTGGCCGCGGCGGTGGCCTCGCCGGTGCAGCGGCTCACGGTGCCGGTCTCGTCCAGGGGGACGCAGGTCATCGGGCCGACCTTGAGGGTGGAGTAGTTCGGGCCCCACAGGCCGATCGGGTCGACGGCGCGGATGCCGGAGCGGTCGGTGGCCGTGACCTCCACCGGGAAGGTCCGGGTCTCGGTCGGGCCGAGTTCGAGGGTGCGGCCGCCGTTGACGACGACGGACACCAGGGAGGTGTCGCCGCGGGAGGTCTCCGGGACGGTCGCGGGCACCAGGACGAGGGCGACCGCTCCGACCGCCGCCACTCCGCACAACGCCACCGCACTTTTCCGCACGGTGTCCCAGTATCCAGGGTCGCGGGGGAAACCTCCGGCGCGGTTCGGGGAGCGAACGAGGGGTAAAGGTGTGCGCAACGGTGGCCGGGCTGCCTGGCGGCGTCCCCACCGCCGCGGCACCGGGCCGAGGAGGAGGTGCCGGAGATGGACCGCTGTGTCGTCCTGGTCGACGCGGGCTACCTGCTGGGCGCCGCCGCCAGCCTGCTCGCCGGGGAGCCCGGCCGGTCACGGATCGCCGTCGACCACCCGGTGCTGATCGGCGCGCTGCGGGAACGGGCCGAGGAGGAGACCGGGCTGCCGCTGCTGCGGATCTACTGGTTCGACGCGGCCATCGACCGCAGACCGGTGCCCGAGCACCGGCGGCTGAGAGTGCTGCCCCGGGTGACCGTCCGGCTCGGCGCGCTCACCCGGGCCGAGGGCCGCTGGGTGCAGAAGGGGGTGGACGCCGCGATGCACGCCGAACTCAGCGAGCTCGCCCGCAACCACGCCTGCGCCGACGTGGTGCTGGTCACCGGCGACGGCGACCTGCTGCCCGGGGTGGCGTCCGCCAAGGAGCACGGCGTGGCCGTCCACCTGTGGGCGCTGGAGGCCGCCGACGGCGACTTCAACCAGTCCGAGGAACTGGTCGGCGAGGCCGACGAACGCCGGGTGCTCGACCGCGCCTGGATCGAACGCTGGGCCCGCCCCCGGGAGACCGGCCACGAACCCGTCGCCGCCGTCGCGCCGGTCGCCGTGCTGCCCGCCCCGCCGCGCCCCCGGGCCGTGGTCGTCCCCGCCGCCGTCGCCGCGCCCGGCGGGCGGCCCGCCCCGTTACGGGTCATCCCCACCCCCAAGGACCTGGCCGGACGCGCCCCGGTGCCGGTTCCCGCGCCGCCGGCCGCCGTCCTCGGCGGGCCGGTGCTGCGCTGGTCGTCCGACCGCGGCTGGCCGGAGCGCGCCGACGCCCCCACCGCCGCCGACGCGCTGCCCACCCTGGACCGCCTCACCACCGCCGCCCAGCGCTGGGCCGACCGCGAGGAGGACATCACCAGCGTCGGCGGCGACCCGCAGGAGGTCGGCCAGGTCTTCGCCCGCCGCTGGCTCGACCGGCTCGCCCCCGCCGACCGCCCCGCCCTGCTGTGGACCGACCACCCGCGCATCCCGCACCGCCTCGACGGTGAACTGCTGCGCTACGCCGCCCGGTTCGGCCTGCTCGCGCACAAGGAGGACCAGATCGACGAGCAGGACCGGTACGCCATCCGGGAGGGCTTCTGGAAGGAGATGGCCGCCCGGATCCCCGACACCCGCCAGCCCCAGGGGCTGCTGGAGGACAGCTGACCGCCGCCGACCGTGCGACCCGCGTGCCCGGAAGGTCCGGTGCGACGCGTAGAGTCTTCCGTCGTGAGCAAGGCACCTCAGGGCTGCTGCACCGTCAGCGGCCTGGTCAAGACCTACCGGGCGGGCGGCACCGAGGTCCGGGCCAACGACGGCATCGATCTCGCCGTCCGGCGCGGCGAGGTCTTCGGGCTGCTCGGACCCAACGGGGCCGGCAAGTCCACCCTGGTCCGCCAGCTCACCGGCCTGCTCCGCCCCGACGCCGGCACCATCGAGCTGCTCGGCCACGACATCGTCCGCCACCCCGAGCGGGCCGCCCGGCTGCTCGGCTACCTCGGCCAGGAATCCACCGCCCTCGACGAGCTCACCGTCGCCCTCGCCGCCGAGACCACCGGCCGCCTGCGGGGCCTGTCCCGCGCCGCCGCCCGCGCCGAGACCGCCGACGTGATCACCGAGCTCGGCCTCGAACCGCTCGCCCACCGCCCGCTCGCCAAGCTCTCCGGCGGCCAGCGCCGCCTCGCCTGCTTCGCCGCCACCCTGGTCGGCGACCGCCCGCTGCTGGTCCTGGACGAACCCACCACCGGCATGGACCCGGTCGCCCGCCGCGCCGTGTGGAGCGCCGTCGACCGCCGCCGCGCCGACCGCGGCACCACCGTGCTGCTGGTCACCCACAACGTCATCGAGGCCGAGACCGTGCTCGACCGGGTCGCCGTGATCGACGGCGGCAAGGTCATCGCCTGCGACACCCCCGGCGGCCTCAAGGCCCTGGTCGACGGCCACGTCCGGCTCGACCTGGTCTGGCGGACCGACGCCCCGACCGGCGTCCCCGCCGTCGCCGCGCTCGCCGACCGCGCCGAACGCACCGGCCGCCGCTGGACCGTGCGCACCACCCCCGACGAAGCCCGCGAACTGGTTGCCGCCGTCACCACCGGCCCCGCCTTCGCCGCCCTCGACGACTTCACCCTCGCCACCCCCACCCTGGAGGACGCCTACCTCCGACTCGGCGGCCGGCACGGAGGACTCGCCCGATGACCCTGCTCGACGCCCCCGCCGCCACCGCCACCGGACAGGCCGCGCCGCTGGCCCCCGCCGCCCGGCTGCTGCCCGCGCTCGCCGCGGTCTACCGCGCCCAGCTGGCCCGCGCCAAGGTCTCCCGGATCCCGCTGCTGTTCGTCGCGACCTTCCAGTCCATCGGCATCCTGGTGATGATGCGCGGCGTCGTCGACCCCGGCGACAACCCCTCCGCGCACGCGGTGGTGGCCGGCTCCGCCGTCCTGGTCGTCGCCTTCGTGGCGCTCAACCTGCTCGCCCAGTACTTCGGGAAGCTCCGCCACACCGGCGGCCTCGACCACTACGCGACGCTGCCCGTCCCGCCCGCCTCCGTGGTCCTCGGCACCGCCGCCGCGTACGCCTCGTTCACCGTGCCAGGCGTGTTCGTCACCGCCGCCGCCGGCAGCTGGATGTTCGACCTGCCGATGGGCCGGCTGTGGATCCTGCTCGCCGTCGTCCCGCTCGCCGGAGCCGCGCTGGCCGGCCTCGGCGCGGCGCTCGGGCTGCTCGCCCCGCGCCAGGAACTCGCCACCCTCGCCGGACAGTTGGGCATGTCCGCAGCCCTGCTGCTGGGCGTCCTGCCGGCCTCCCGGCTGCCCGTGCCGGTGCAGTGGCTGCGCGACCTGCTGCCCTCCACCTACGGCGTCGACGCGTTCGCCCTCACCTTCGCCCCGCACCCCGACTGGGCCCGCGTCCTGCTCGACCTCGGCGTCTGCGGCGCCGTCGGCCTGGCCTCGCTGACGCTCGCCACCTGGGCGTACCGGCGCGCCGCACGCTGACCCGTTCCCGTCGGGAGCATCCGCCGCCGGGAGATCGACAGCGGCGGGGGCGGCCATGAAACGATGGGGGCGTGACCGTACCGAACACACCTGCGGGTGACACGCCGCCCGGGGCGGACCCGTTCGCCCCGCCCCACCCGACGCAGTCGCCCGCCCCCGTCGAGCGGCCGCCGGTCGGCCCCGAACTGCGGATCGGAGCGATCATCGCTGTCGCCGGGACGGTCCTCGGCGTCGTCCTCGGCCTGCTCTGGCTCTGGCTCTCCCCCCGGATCGGCTTCGAGGTCCAGGACAACCGGATCCTCTACCGGGACCCCGAAGGCGAAGCCCAGGTCGCCGCCGTCGGCGTCTTCTCCCTGCTCGGCCTCGTCCTCGGCGTGGTCACCGCCCTCGGCGCCTTCCTGTGGACCCGCGCCCGCGGCGGCGGCATCGCCGTCGCCGTCGGCCTCACCACCGGCGGCCTGCTCGGCTCCGTCATCGGCTGGCAACTCGGCACCCGCCTCGGGCCCACCACCGACCTCCGCGCGCACGCCCTCTCCGTCGGCAACGGCGGCACCTTCGACGGCCCCCTGGAGCTCACCGCTCACGGCGCGCTCCTGGTGTGGCCGATGACGGCGACCATCGTGCTGCTCGCCCTCTCGGCGACATTCGGCAAGCGCGAGCCGGACCGGCCGCCGTACTGGGCGATGCCTCCGCAGTAGCCGGCGCGAACCAGGGGCGGGGGGAACTGCGCGACAAGCGCAAAGCCGGTCCGCAAGGTCGCGATCACGTGCAGGTCGTTGTCCGGCATCGCGATCTTGCGGTCAGGTGCGTTCCCCTTCGCGCAGTTCCCCGCGCCCCTGGCTTCTCCCGATCGCCCACGTGACCGCGTTCGTCAGACGGACCAGGTCCGCCGGGGCGAGCTCCACTTCCATGCCGCGCTTGCCGGCGGAGACATAGACCGTGGGGTGGGCCAGGGCCGTGGTGTCGATGACGGTGCGGAGCTTCTTGCGCTGGCCGAGGGGGGAGATGCCGCCGAGGACGTAGCCGGTGGTGCGTTCGGCGGTGGCGGGGTCGGCCATGGTGGCGCGCTTCGCGCCGAGCGCGGTGGCGAGGGCCTTGAGGTCGAGTTGGCCGGAGACCGGGACGACGGCGACGGCGAGGGTGCCGTCGGTCTCGGCGAGGAGGGTCTTGAAGACGCGGCCCGGCGGGACGCCCATCGCCTCGGCGGCCTCGGCCCCGTAGGAGCTCGCGGCGGGGTCGTGGGCGTACTCGTGGACGGTGAACGGGACCGCGGCGGCGTCGAGGGCGACGGTGGCGGGGGTGCCGCCGGCGGTCTTCTTCTTCGGCATGGCGGGGGAGTCCTCAGTTCGGGCTGAACGCCTGGCGGGTGAGGTCGGCGGCGGGCAGGGACGGGAGCTTGGCGATCACCGCGCTCTCCCGGCGGAGCAGTTCGAGCTCGCGGGTGAGGCGCTGCGCGGTGTCGGGGCAGGCGAGGAGTTCCTGCTTGACGGCCACCGGCAGGGTGGTCGCGGCGGCGACCAGGTAGGAGAGCACCTGCGGGTCGTCCGGGAGGTCGGGTTCGCCGTTGAGGGTGGCCTCGCGGGCACCGGCCAGCCGCTTCTGGTAGGTGCGGAAGGCGCGTTCGACGCCGGCGGCGAGCGCGCCGGAGCCCTCGCCGGGCTGCTCGGGCACGACGGAGACGTCGCCGACCAGGTAGGGGCCGGTGGCGTCGATCGCGCGCAGCCGGAACCGGGTGGTGCCGGTGACGAGGAGTTCGTAGCGGCCCTCGGGCTGGTCGCGGACGGAGGCGATGTCGGCGACGCAGCCGACCGGGTGGAGGGCGTCCATCGGGTCCTCGCCGGGGGCGCCGATGCCGTCCAACGGGCCTGCGGGGCCGTCGACTTCGCGGACCGGCGCGGTCTCCCGGCCGTCCCGGATCGCGACCACGCCGAAGCGGCGCGGTTCGTCCTCGGGCAGCTTCTGCAGGTCGGCGACCAGGTGGCGGTAGCGCTCCTCGAAGACGTGCAGGGGCAGCACCAGACCTGGGTACAGGACCGTGTTGAGCGGGAAGAGCGGGAGCCGTTCAGTCACGGCGGACAGCGTAGTTCCCGTCGGCCCGCCGCCGTGCAGGGGATTTCCGCCGGGCGGTTCGTCAGCTGCGCTGGAGGAGCCGGGTGACGCCGGCCACGGCGGTGGTGGCGAGGACCCAGCCGGTCAGGACCAGGGCGGTGGCGACCCACTGGCCGGGGCGGTCGGGGTTCCAGCCGGCCTGGCCGAGGTCGATCAGCGGGAGGACCTTGCCGGCTGCGTACAGGGCCGAGTTCCACACCACCTGTTCGTCGGGTTTGATCGGCGCGGGCGGGTGCTCGTGGAAGTAGGCGGTGCCGAGCGCCCAGGCGAGGACCAGCCAGGTGGCGGCCCGGCCGGGGCGGTAGCCGTAGCCGACGGCGGCGTCCTGCAGGTGGCCCCAGAGCCGGCCGGGCAGCGGCAGGGTGGCCCGGCGGCGGCGCTGCTTGGCGAGCAGGACGGTGCGGGCGTCCTCGTCGGCGCCGTCGCGGCGCAGCGCCGCGGCCAGTTGCTCGTAGGCCTCGGGGCGGAACTCGGCGCCGGACTCGACCCAGGCGATGCGGCGGTCCAGCGGGAACGGTTCGGCGGGGCGGAGCGATTCGTAGCTGAAGCCGGTGAGCGAGATGTGCCGGTCGGTGGGCCAGGCGCCGGGGGAGTCGACCAGGTTGCCGATCCGGGCGCGGTTGAGGCTGACGGTGCCGGTGGGCGGGGTTTCGCAGGTGAAGCGGAGTTCGGGGGTCTGGATCCGGTTGAGCGAGAGCTCCTGGCCGGGGCCGAGGTGGAATTCGGCGGCGGTGATCAGGCAGGCGTTGTCGAAGCGGGCGTCGGAGAGCCGGACCCGCCCCCAGGCGCGGAACGGGGTGTGGCGGGTAGCGCGGTATTCGAGGTGGTCGCCGGACTCGCCGTAGCCGGAGCCGTAGACGGTGCGCGAACCGGTCCAGGTGCTGTCGTCGGAGCCGGACAGGTACAGGGTGTGGCCGATGGTGATCCGTGGGGCGTTGAACGCGTTCGGGTTGTCGGGGGCGGAGCGCAGGGCGGCGCCGCGCAGCGAGAGCCGGCCGCCGATCCGGGCCGAGCGCAGGCTGAGCTCGCCGAGCAGTTCGAGGCGCTCCGCCTCGCAGTCCTGGTTGATCGCGATGCCGTCGGCGGACACCGCGCGGCCGTGCGCGTCGGGGCCGATGGTGGTCTGGTTGAGCAGCAGGTCGGTGCCGATCCGGGCGTCGGTGAGGCGGATGCCGCCGGGTATGCCGCAGCGGGCGAGGTGGACGTCGCCCTCGGTGGCGAGCCGGGAGGCCTCCAGCCGGGGGAGGGCGCAGGAGACCAGCCGCAGGGTGCCGGCGGCGGCCTCGGAGATCAGCAGTTTGCGGTCGAAGCGGCACAGCTGGAACTCGACGTAGCAGTCGATCCGGCCGCCGGCCAGGGTGAGGTCGCCGGTGATCCGGGCGCCGGTGAGTTTGAGCGAGGTGACCCGGCCCGGGACGGGTTCGGGGCCGTGCAGCAGCAGCCGGGCGACCACTTCGGCGCGGACGGTGCGTCCGGGCCCCCACTCCTCGGCCGTGAACGGGTCGTCCGGGCCGTGGCTCTCCTGGTCGGGGCGGACGGCCGCGCCGGCGGGGGCGGGCAGGACGAGGTCGGCGGGGCCGTCGACACGCCCGGCGCGCAGGTCGTACACCTCGCCGCGGCGGAAGGCCTCCCACAGGCCGCGTTCGGTGTCGGTCCAGTCGTCCGGTGCCTGGTCCACCGCGCCCCCCGATGATCTTGTAGCCGTCTCACCCTTCGTATCACGGACTGAAATGCCGGGCTGCCGGTTTTCGCCACTCCTTACACTTGGGCCTGTGATCTCTCGAATCGACCTCCGCGGCTCCGACCAGGACCCCCGCGACGTGCTGCCCCGTGCCGAGTTCGACGTGGAGGCCGCCCTTGAGAAGGTGCGGCCGATCGCGGAGGACGTACGCCATCGTGGCGTGGCGGCGTTGATCGAGATCACCGAGCGTTTCGACGGGGTGCGGCTGACGTCCACCCGCGTCCCGGCCGAGCAGATCGCCGAGGCCCTGGAGCAGCTCGACCCGAAGGTGCGCGCCGCGCTGGAGGAGTCGATCCGCCGGGCCCGCGCCGTCCACGCCGACCAGCGACGCACCGGCCGCACCACCCAGGTGGTGCCGGGCGGCACCGTCACCCAGCGCTGGGTGCCGGTGGACCGGGTCGGCCTGTACGTGCCGGGCGGCCTGGCGGTCTACCCGTCCTCCGTTGTGATGAACGTGGTGCCCGCCCAGGAGGCCGGGGTGCGCGGCATCGCCGTCACCTCGCCGCCGCAGAAGGCGTTCGGCGGCCGGGTGCACCCGACCATCCTGGCCGCGTGCGCGCTGCTCGGCGTGGACGAGGTGTACGCGGTGGGCGGCGCCCAGGCGGTGGCGATGTTCGCGCTCGGCACCGAGGAGTGCGCGCCCGTCAACCTGGTCACCGGCCCCGGCAACATCTACGTCGCGGCCGCCAAGCGGCTGTTCGCCGGCCGGATCGGCATCGACTCGGAGGCCGGCCCGACCGAGATCATGGTGCTCGCGGACGACACCGCGGTCGCCGCCGAGGTCGCCGCCGACCTGATCAGCCAGGCCGAGCACGGCCCGACCTCCGGCTCGGTGCTGGTCACCGCCTCGGCGGAGCTGGCCGACGCGGTGGAGGCCGAGCTGAAGACCCAGGTCGCCCGCACCCGGCACTCCGAGCGGGTGGCCGAGGCGCTGGGCGGCCCGCAGTCCGGGATCATCCTGGTCGACGACCTCGCCCAGGGCCTGGCCGTGGTCAACGCGTACGCCGCCGAGCACCTGGAGATCCAGACCGCCGACCCGCACGCCGTCTCCGAGCGGGTGCGCAACGCGGGTGCGATCTTCCTCGGCCGCTTCACCCCGGTCTCGCTGGGCGACTACGCGGCCGGCTCCAACCACGTGCTGCCGACCGGCGGCTGCGCCTGCCACTCCTCGGGCCTGTCCGTGCAGACCTTCCTGCGCGGCGTCCAGGTGGTCGAGTACGACCGCGCGGCGCTGGCCGACATCGCCGCGCACGTGGTCAACCTGTCCGAGGCCGAGGACCTGCCCGGTCACGGGGATGCCGTGAAGGCCCGATTCGAGTGGAGTGTCCCCAGCTCGTGACGAAGATCGACGACCTGCCCGTCCGGGACGAGCTGCGCGGCCAGTCCCCTTACGGCGCACCGCAGTTGGACGTGCCCGTCCAGCTGAACACCAACGAGAACCCGTACCCGCTGCCCGAGCCGCTGGTGGCCCGGATCGCCGAGCGGGTCGCCGACGCCGCCCGGCAGCTCAACCGCTACCCGGACCGGGACGCGGTGGAGCTGCGGGCCGGCCTGGCGGCGTACCTGACCGACACCACCGGCCACCCGGTGACGAAGGACCAGGTGTGGGCCGCCAACGGCTCCAACGAGGTGCTGCAGCAGCTGCTCCAGACCTTCGGCGGTCCCGGCCGCACCGCGATCGGCTTCGAGCCCTCGTACTCGATGCACGCGCTGATCGCCCGCGGCACCGGCACCGCGTGGGTCTCCGGCCCGCGCAACGAGGACTTCACCATCGACGTGGACGCGGCCCGGGCGACGATCGCCGAGCTGCGCCCCGACGTGGTGTTCATCTGCTCGCCGAACAATCCGACCGGTACCGCGGTCGAGGCCGACACGGTGCTCGCGCTGTACGAGGCCGCGCAGGCCGCCAAGCCGAGCATGGTGGTGGTGGACGAGGCGTACGTCGAGTTCTCGCACCGCGCCTCGCTGCTGCCGCTGCTGGCGGGCCGCCCGAACCTGGTGGTCTCGCGCACCATGTCGAAGGCGTTCGGCGCGGCCGGGCTGCGGCTCGGCTACCTGGCGGCCGACCCGGCCGTGGTGGACGCGGTGCAGCTGGTCCGGCTGCCGTACCACCTGTCGGCGGTCACCCAGGCCACCGCGCTGGCCTGCCTGGAGCACACCGGCACGCTGCTCGGCTACGTCGAGCAGCTGAAGTCCGAGCGCGACCGCTTGGTGGTCGCGCTGCGCGAGCTGGGCGTCGAAGTGACCGACTCCGACGCCAACTTCATCCAGTTCGGCCGCTTCGCCGACACCCACGCGGTGTGGCAGGCGATCCTCGACCAGGGCGTGCTGGTCCGCGACAACGGCGTGCCCGGCTGGCTGCGCGTCACCGCCGGCACCCCCGCCGAGAACGACGCCTTCCTGAGCGCCGTGTCCTCCGTGATCAAGGAGCTGTAACCCCGCATGCCCCGTATCGGCCGCGTCGAACGCACCACCAAGGAGACCTCCGTCCTGGTCGAGATCGACCTCGACGGAACCGGCAGGACGGACGTCTCCACGGGCGTCGGTTTCTTCGACCACATGCTCGACCAGCTCGGCCGCCACGGCCTCTTCGACCTCACGGTGAAGACCGAGGGCGACCTCCACATCGACACCCACCACACCATCGAGGACACCGCCCTCGCCCTCGGCGCCGCCTTCAAGCAGGCGCTCGGCGACAAGGTCGGCATCTACCGGTTCGGCAACTGCACCGTCCCGCTGGACGAGTCGCTGGCACAGGTCACGGTCGACCTGTCGGGCCGCCCGTACCTGGTGCACACCGAGCCCGAGGGCATGGCCCCGATGATCGGCGCGTACGACACCACGATGACCCGGCACATCCTGGAGTCCTTCGTCGCACAGGCGCAGGTCGCCCTGCACGTGCACGTCCCGTACGGCCGCAACGCGCACCACATCGTGGAGTGCCAGTTCAAGGCGCTGGCCCGGGCGCTGCGCTACGCCTCCGAGCGCGACCCGCGCGCCGAGGGCATCCTCCCGTCCACGAAGGGCGCCCTCTGATGGCGACGGTCATGATCTTCCTCGGGATCTTCTTCGCCACCGGCGTCTACTCGTTCTGGAAGCAGGACAAGCCGAAGAGCGTGATCCTCGTCCTCGCCTTCGCGTCGGCCATGTGCCTGGCCGGCGGCATCCTGCGCTACTAGGAGTACCGCGACATGAGCAAGAACGTGGTGGTGCTGGACTACGGCTCCGGCAACCTGCGCTCCGCCCAGCGCGCCGTCGAGCGGACCGGCGCCAACGTCACCGTCACCTCGAACTTCCAGGAGGCGATGAACGCCGACGGGCTGCTGGTGCCCGGCGTCGGCGCCTTCGAGGCGTGCATGCGCGGCCTGAAGGCGGTGCGCGGCGAGCAGATCATCGGCCGCCGGCTGGCCGGCGGCCGCCCGGTGCTGGGGATCTGCGTCGGCATGCAGATCCTGTTCGAGCGGGGCGTCGAGCACGGCGTCGAGACCGAGGGCTGCGACGAGTGGCCCGGCGTGGTCGAGCCGCTGGAGGCGCCGGTCGTCCCGCACATGGGCTGGAACACCGTGGACGCCCCCGAGGGCACCCGGATGTTCGCCGGGATGGACGCCGACACCCGGTTCTACTTCGTGCACTCCTACGGCGTGCGGCACTGGCTGCTGGAGACCCACTCGGAGAAGATCCGCGCCCCCAAGGTGGCCTGGACCACCCACGGGCAGCCGTTCGTCGCCGCGGTGGAGAACGGCCCGCTGTGGGCCACCCAGTTCCACCCCGAGAAGTCCGGCGACGCCGGCGCCGCCCTGCTGACCAACTGGGTCGACACCCTCTGACGCCCTCCGACTTGGGAGACCAACGGAACATGACGAACCGCCTCGAACTGCTGCCCGCCGTCGACGTCCGGGACGGCCAGGCCGTCCGCCTGGTCAAGGGCGCCTCCGGCACCGAGACCTCCTTCGGCGAGCCGCTGGCCGCCGCCCTGGCCTGGCAGAACGCCGGCGCCGAGTGGCTGCACCTGGTCGACCTGGACGCCGCGTTCGGCACCGGCAGCAACCGCGACCTGCTCCGCGAGGTCACCGGCCGACTCGACATCAAGGTCGAGCTGTCCGGCGGCATCCGCGACGACGAGTCGCTGGCCGCCGCGCTCGCCACCGGCTGCACCCGGGTCAACCTCGGCACCGCCGCCCTGGAGAGCCCCGAGTGGGTCGCCAAGGTGATCGCCGAGCACGGCGACAAGATCGCCGTCGGCCTGGACGTGGTCGGCACCACCCTGCGCGGCCGCGGCTGGACCCGCGACGGCGGCCAGCTGTTCGACGTCCTGGCCCGCCTGGACTCCGAGGGCTGCGCCCGCTACGTGGTGACCGACGTCAACCGCGACGGCACCCTGACCGGCCCCAACCTGCAGCTGCTGCGCGACGTCTGCGCCGCCACCGACCGACCCGTGGTCGCCTCCGGCGGCGTGTCGTCGCTGGACGACCTGCGCGCGATCGCCACCCTGGTGCCGGAGGGCGTCGAGGGCTCGATCGTCGGCAAGGCCCTCTACGAGCAGAAGTTCACCCTCGAAGAGGCCCTGGAGGCTGTGTCCCGATGACCGACGAAACCCCGGCCGCCGCCCCTCAGCACTCCGAGACGTCCCTCCGGGAGGACGCGTACGGATACTCCCGGGCAGTGGCGGCCGGGGACTTCGTCCTGGTCGCGGGCTGCACCGCCTTCGAGGACGGGGTCGCCCCGGTCGAGGGCGGCCCGTACGAGCAGACGATCGCCGCCTTCAAGGCGGCCTTCGACGCGCTCGACCCCTACGGACTCACCGCCGCCGACGTGGTCCGCACCCGGATGTACCTCAACCACCTCCGGGACCGCGACGAGGCCGGCCGCGCCCACAAGGAACTGTTCGACAAGGTCCGCCCCGTCACCACGATCGTGGTGGTCGAGGGCCTGACCGACTCCCGCATGATGGTCGAGGTCGAGGTGGAGGCCCACCGCCCCGGCCTGGCCCGCACTCTGGAAGGCAAGCAGCCGTGACACTCGCAGTACGCGTCATCCCCTGTCTGGACGTGGACGCCGGACGCGTCGTCAAGGGCGTCAACTTCCAGAACCTGCGCGACGCCGGCGACCCGGTCGAACTCGCCAAGCTCTACGACGCCCAGGGCGCCGACGAGTTGACCTTCCTCGACATCACCGCCTCGTCCGGCTCCCGGGAGACCACCTACGACGTGGTCCGCCGCACCGCCGAGCAGGTGTTCATCCCGCTCACCGTCGGCGGCGGCGTGCGCACCGTCGAGGACGTCGACAAGCTGCTGCGGGCCGGCGCGGACAAGGTCGGCGTCAACACCGCGGCGATCGCCCGCCCCGAGCTGATCCGCGAGATCGCGCAGCGCTTCGGCCGCCAGGTGCTGGTGCTGTCGGTGGACGCCCGGCGCTGCTCCGAGGGCACCCAGACCGCCTCCGGCTTCGAGGTCACCACCCACGGCGGCCGCCGGGGCACCGGCCTGGACGCCGTCGAGTGGGCGGTGCGGGCCGCCGAACTGGGCGCCGGCGAGATCCTGCTGAACTCGATGGACGCCGACGGCACCAAGGACGGCTACGACCTGGAGATGATCGGCGCCGTCCGCAAGGCCGTCTCGCTGCCCGTCATCGCCTCCGGCGGCGCCGGCAAGCTCGCCGACTTCGCGCCCGCCGTCGACGCCGGCGCCGACGCGGTGCTCGCCGCCAGCGTCTTCCACTTCGGCGACCTGACGATCGGCCAGGTCAAGGACGAACTGCGGACCACCGGGCACCCCGTCCGCTGAGCGCGGTGACGCCCCGTCGGTGAACGGCTACCGACGGGGCTCCGGCTCCAGGATCGCGAACTGCGCGCCGAACGGGTCGGCCAGCACCGCGATCCGCCCCACCGTCGGCACCTGCTCCGGCGGCACCACGACGCTCCCGCCGGACGTGCGCACCTGATCGGTGGTCAGCAGCGCGTCCGCCACCGCGAAGTGCGTCAGCCAGCCGACGTTCACCCGCGGGTGCACCCCGGCCACGCCGCCGAACGAGTCCTTGAACGGGTCCTCGCCCTCGGCGGTCGACAGCACCGTGTAGTCCACACCCGGCACGCCGCTGTCCCGGGTCCGCCAGCCGAACAGCGCCCGGTAGAAGCGCAGCGCTTCGGCGGCGTCGGAGGTGTGCAGCTCCGCCCAGCACATCGCCCCGGTCTCCCCGACCGCCTCCAGGCCGCGCGTCCGCCCGGGCTGCCAGACCGCGAAGTTGCCGCCCGTCGGGTCGGTGAACTGCGCGAACCGGCCCTCCGCCGGCACGTCCGACGGCGGCACCCGCACCGTGCCGCCGGCCCGGGTGACGGCCGCCGCGGTGCCGTCCGCGTCCTCGGTGTGGAAGTACACCGTCCAGGCGGGCAGCGCCTCCGCCTCGGTCAGCGGACCGGCCGCGGCGACCGTGCGGCCCTCGTTGCGGAAGAAGCCGTAGCCGCCGGCCGCCGGGCCGCCCGACTCGAAGGTCCAGCCGAACACCGCGCCGTAGAACAGCTCGGACTCGGCGAGGTCGGGGCTGCCGAGGTCGATCCAGTTCGGCGATCCGGTCCGGAAATCGGTGCTGACCATGGGCGCTCCAAGGAGGACGGGGTGGGCGGGCCACCGCCAGGCTGGCAGCTTCGGCCCGGCGGGGCGGGCCGACGCGCCGTCAGTCCTCGGGCAGCGGCAGCACCTCGGCCAGCTCGGCGACCGCCGCCGGCTCGCCCTGCACCGTCACCGCGGCCTTCGCGCCGCGTCCGAACAGGAACAGCACCAGCTCGCCGGGCTCGCCGGTCACCGTCACCACCGGCCGGTCGTGCCGACGGACCGTCACCTCCCGGCCGTCCGGGCGCACCAGCCGCAGTGACACCGGCGGGCGGGTCTCGCCGAACCGGGCCGCCATCGGCACCCGCCGCCACAGCGTCTCCGCCAGCTCGGGCGCCACCGGCTCCGGCTCGAACGGGACCGCCCGGCGGACGTCCTCCGCGTGCACGAAGTACTCCAGCAGGTTCGCCGCCTCGTCCACGCCGGGCAGGTTGAACGGCGACAGCGCGGGCGGGCCCGAGCGGAAGGACTTCACCAGCCGGTCGTACGGGCGCTGGGCGGTGCGGTCCTGCACCCGCCGGGTCCACCCGGCGAGCGGCCGGATCCTGATCCCGGCGGCCGCGTCCGGCCGGCCCTCCCGCACCACGAGGTGCGCCACCAGGTCCCTGGTCAGCCACCCCGCACACAAGGTCGGCCGGTCCGGGCCGGCCGCCGACAACAATCCGGAAAGACGGGCACGCTCGGCCCGCGCAAGGCTCGACATGCCGCACAGCCTACGCAGCGGTCAGGCCTTGAAGGTCAGGGCACAGGTGATGCCGCGCATGCCCTGCTGGTAGAACTCCACCGGCAGGCCGACCGAAGTGCCGTGCCGCGGGCCGCCGGTGGTGCGCGCCAGGGCCTGCCTGGTCGGCTCCTTGCACAGCTCGGTCATGCTGCGGAAGATCGCCGGCAGGTCGGCCAGCCCGTCCGGCAGGTCCGCGTTGGCGATCGACTCGGCGTCGTGCGGCTGGTCGCAGGGAACGGCCGTGGGCTGCTGCACGTTGCTCAGTCGCGGCACCTGGAAGCACGTCCCCGGGGTGAAGTACGGGTACGGAATCTCCTTGGACGGACTCGGTGAAGGTGCCGGGGACGGGCTGTGCGCGGGCGGCGGGGCGGCGACCGGGGGGTGCGGGTCGGGCCACAGCAGTACGGCGGCCACCGCCGCGAGAACGACCGCCACCACCGCGGTCAGGACGGTCTTCTGACGCCCGCTCATGCCAACCCCCTGTTTCCCCCCGCCATTGTGCTGGTCCGCAGGTGGCCGCGTCAGTCCTTTTCGGACATCTGTTTGCGAAGCCTTTGCCCACGGATCAGTAGGATGACCGGCTTGTTGCATAGGTCGCCGAGAGAGGGCAACTGCCATGGGGGACAGCGGGTTTCGGGTGGAACAGGGAGCACTTGACCGATATGTGTCACTGCTCGTGGAACAGTCCGAACAGCTGAGCAGGATCGCGTCGGCCACCGCCGCGATCACCATCTCGTCCGATGCTTTCGGACACCTGCCGAACGCCCAGCACCTGGCGTCGGCGTACCAGGAGCACGCGAGCGCGAACCGGGAGAACATCGGCGCCCTCGGCAGCGCCGTCAGCGGCACCTCCGAGGGGCTGGCGGGCGTCTCGCAGAACTACCAGGACCACGAGCAGTACGTGGTGCGCGTGATGGGCGGTGGCCAGTAATGCGGGGCGGGCGCAGCGGGGGCGGCGGAGGCCGGACCTCCACGGGCGGTTCGAGCAGCCACGGCGGCAGCACCGGCAACCACGGCGGCCAGACCGGCAGCACCGGCAACCACGGCGGCCAGACCGGCAGCACCGGCAACCACGGCGGACAGTCCGGCCCGCCGTCGCAGCCGCACGTGCCGCACCAGCAACAGCCGCACGTCCCGGCACAGCAGCCGCAGCCGCACGTCCCGGCACAGCCGCAGCAGCCCCCGCACAACGGCCAGCAGCAGCCGCCCCACAACGGCCAGCAGCCGCCGCAGCACCCGACCGACGACGGCGGGGACGGCGCGGACGGCGTCGGCCCGATCGACCCGCGGGAGAACTGGTTCAAGGGCAAGCTCAAGGACAGCGCCGGCACCGTCATCGACAGCGTGAGCCAGCGCGCCGGTGACTGGGCGGCCGACAAGCTGTTCGGCCCGAAGGACCCGGAGAACCCCGAGCCGGGCGGCGGCGCCGCGCCGTCGACCGAGCTGGACGGCGCCGGTGAGGGCGGCGGGGACGTCGCGGGTCCCGGCGGCATGCTCGGCCGGGTCGCCGGTCAGGTCGGCGCCGAGGCGGCGGGCGGCGGCTGGGGCGACACCGGCACCGGCCGGATCATGATCGGCCGGGGCTCGCTGCCGCCCGGCCTGTCCCTGGACGGCCCCAGCGACGCCTACGCCTGGGCGCACGCCCGGGTCGAGCAGGCGATGGCGAACCTCGACCCGGCGCAGCACCCCGACCGGGGCGGTCTGGGCGGGATGCTCGACGAGGCGGTCGAGTGGGCGCTGGAGCAGTCCGGCCTGCTGGGGATGCTGGAGAAGGTCACCGGCAACCTGGCCGAGCTGAACGCCGCCGCCGAGGAGTGGCAGGCGCAGGCGCACGCCGTCCAGTCGGTGGCGTCCGAGCTGCGCGGCGGCGCGGTGCCGCTCTCCCAGGGGTGGGCGGGCAGCGCCAGCGACGCGTTCGGCGGCCACATGGGCGAGGTCGCGGACGCGCTCGACCAGACCGCGAAGGGCATGGAGCAGACCGCCCAAATCATCAACTCGGCCGCGCAGGAGTGCGCGATGGCCGAGGGCATGATCATCGAGATCATCAGCGAGGCGATCGAGTCGCTGATCGAGTCGCTGGCCGCCGAGGCGGTGATCGCGGTGGTCACCATGGGCGTCGGCCTGATCGCGGACGCGCTGATCACCGAGGCGCAGATCGCCCGCTTCGTGGCGAAGGTCGCCAAGGTCTCCACCGAGCTGGCGCGCAAGCTGGAGGAGCTGCTGAAGGCGCTCAAGGAGCTGGGCAGCGCCGTGAAGGCCGTCCGCAACCTGGAGGGCATCAGCAAGGCACTGACCAAGGTCAAGGACGTGAAGACGGCGTTCAACGGCCTCCGCGAGCTGGAACAGGGCGAGGGGAAGATCGCCCAGGCCGCCCAGAAGCTCGACGCCAAGGCGAGCGAGTGGGCGGAGGGCAAGCTCCGGGAGGGGCTGGGGATCGAGGACGGCGACCCGGCGCAGCGCGGCGACGGCACGCTCAAGGGCAGCCTGAAGGCGGCCGGGCAGTCCTCCTGGGCGGTCGCCAAGGAGGGCCTGACAAGCGACGTCAACAAAGAGGCGGTCAAGCAGGAGCTCCTGCACGACGCCGGCCTCGCGCACGACCCGGCGCCGTACCGGGTGGACGAGTCGCGGATCGCGACCGCCTTCGGCTGACCGGCCCCGCCGGGGTGGCGGCGGGGCCGACCGGTACGGTCAGCGCCCCGCCGTCGCCGCGCGGAACGCCTCCCGCTCGTCCGAGTCCTGGAAGTCCAGGGCGATCCAGGAGCCGTCCGCGAACAGCAGGTCCTGGCGGGCGGCCCAGACGTCGTTCGGAGTGTCCGGGCGCAGCCACCAGCTGCCGAAGGGCAGTTCGTACAGCGGGACGGCCCGGTAGTGCTGGTTGTGCTGCAGGCTGGTCCAGCGGCTGAGGACCAGCAGCCGGCGGTCCGTCAGCAGCACCGTGAACCAGTCGTGGTCGGCGCGCAGCTTCTCGCCGGGCGTGGTGCGCACGGCCCGCCAGAACTGCCGTGCCGTCGAGCCGTCGCCGCCGCTCAGCGAGCCGCCGTGCAGCGGCCGGCGCAGCGCGCGGTACGCGCGCCGGGTCAGCGACAGGCCGTACGGGCGGCGCAGGTGCAGGTTCGGCACGAAGATCTCGACGAACCAGCGCGGCAGGAAGTACGTCCAGAATCCGCGCCAGAGCGCGGCGAAGAAGTTGTGGATCCAGGCCAGCGGGGCGTAGCTCGCCGCGCGGACGGTGTCCCGGTCCCACCAGAGCGGCGCCAGACGGTCCAGTTTCATCGCCCAGGCGCCGATCATCGGCTCGCCGGGGTGGAGGTGCTCGCCCGCCGTCCGCTGGAGCCGGTAGTCACCGAACGCGGCGGCGGGCAGTGGTTGCGACTGGTACTGGCTCACCTGGCAAATCCCCCAACATGCACAGCAGCTCTGCTTTTTGTCGGGGCTCAAACTACCGGGTCGGGCCACCCGCCCGGGCCGACCCGGGCGCCCTGCGAGAATGGGGGAATGTCGACCAACCCCGCCGCCCCCGGCAGCACCGCCCTGGACCCGGCGATCGCCGCCCGCCTCAAGCGCACCGCGGACGGCCTGCTGCCCGCCGTCGCCCAGCAGTACGACACCGGTGAGGTGCTGATGCTCGGCTGGATGGACGACGAGGCGCTGCACCGCACCCTGACCACCGGCCGCTGCACGTACTGGAGCCGCAGCCGCAACGAGTACTGGGTGAAGGGCGACACCTCGGGCCACTTCCAGCACGTCAAGCACGTCGCACTGGACTGCGACGGCGACACCCTGCTGGTCAAGGTCGACCAGGTCGGCGCGGCCTGCCACACCGGCGACCGGACCTGCTTCGACGCCGACGTGCTGCCGCTGTCCCGCTAGCCTGTCCCTGCTTCGACCGCCCACCTGCCCCTCTCATCCGATCGGTGCCCCATGGAACTTGAGGCTTTCCGCACGCTCGCCGCAGACACCCGGGTCATTCCCGTCACCCGCCGGCTCCTCGCGGACGGCCTCACCCCGATCGGCGTGTACCGCAGCCTGGCGGCCGAACGGCCCGGCACCTTCCTGCTGGAGTCCGCCGAGCAGGGCAGCTGGGCGCGGTACTCGTTCGTCGGGGTGCGCTCCGGCGCCGTCCTGACGGTCGGTCAGGACGGCGGCGCGCGCTGGCTGGGCGAGCCCCCGGTCGGCATCCCGACCACCGGCGACCCGCTGGAGGTGCTGCGCGCCACGCTGGCCGCCCTGCACACCCCCCGGCGCCCCGACGACGGCCTGCCGCCGCTCACCGGCGGCCTGGTCGGCTACCTCGGCTACGACGTGGTCCGCCGCCTGGAGAACCTGCCCGACCTCACCCCGGACGACCTGCAACTCCCCGAGCTGACCCTGCTGCTGGCCACCGACCTGGCGGTGCTCGACCACGCCGACGGCACCGTGCTGCTGATCGCCAACGCCGTCAACCACAACGACCTGGCCACCGGCGTGGACGAGGCGTACGCCGACGCGGTGGCCCGGCTGGACGCGATGGAGGCCGACCTGCGCCGCCCCGTCGACCCGGGCCTCGCCACCTGGACGCCGACCGAGGTGGCGGCGCACTCGCCGTTCGGCGGCGAGCCCTACCGCAAGGCGGTGGAGGTGGTGAAGGAGCGGATCCGGGCCGGCGAGGCGTTCCAGGTGGTGCCCTCGCAGCGCTTCGAGTCCCCGTGCGAGGCGTCCGCGCTGGACGTCTACCGGGTGCTGCGGACCACCAACCCCAGCCCGTACATGTACCTGTTCCGCTTCCCCGGCCCGGACGGCGGCGCGGAGGGCGGTTTCGACGTGGTCGGCTCCAGCCCGGAGGCGCTGGTCAAGGTCGCCGAGGGCGAGGCGATGGTGCACCCGATCGCCGGCACCCGGCACCGCGGCGCCACCGCGCTGGAGGACGCCGAGCTGGCCGCCGAGCTGCTCGCCGACCCGAAGGAGCGGGCCGAGCACCTGATGCTGGTCGACCTGGGCCGCAACGACCTGGGCCGGGTCTGCGCGCCGGGCTCGGTCGAGGTGGTGGAGTTCATGACGATCGAGCGCTACAGCCACGTCATGCACATCGTCTCGACCGTCACCGGCAAGGTCGCCGAGGACCGCAGCGCGCTCGACGTGCTCACCGCCTGCTTCCCGGCCGGCACGCTGTCCGGCGCGCCCAAGCCCCGCGCCATGCAGATCATCGAGGAGCTGGAGCCGACCCGCCGCGGCCTGTACGGCGGCTGCGTCGGCTACCTGGACTTCGCCGGCGACTCGGACACCGCGATCGCGATCCGCACCGCGGTGATCCGCGGCGGCACCGCGTACGTCCAGGCCGGGGCGGGCGTGGTCGCCGACTCCGACCCGCACGCCGAGGACACCGAGTGCCGCAACAAGGCCACCGCGGTGTTGCGGGCGGTCGCCGCCGCCAACACCCTGCGCTGACCGAACCCGCGGCGGGGCGCCGGCGTGCGGTCGCGGGCTGTGTCAGTTGGTGGTGGCCGGGCGGTGGTGAGGGGCGGTGGCGAGCTGCGGCGTGCGGTCGGGGACACTGGACGGGTGAGTGAGACCCCCGCTGCCCCCAAGTCCCGAGGCACCCTCGCGCTGATGCTGCTGCTGACCGCGCTCGGCGCCACGCTGGTGCTGACCGCCGTCGGCCGCACCTGGGCGGAGGGGGTGGCGCCCGGCACGGCCGGCGGCCGGATCGAGATCGCCGCCTCGGGCAGCAAGCTGACCGGCCTGCCGACCGGCATGGCGCTGGTGGCGATGGCCGCCGCCGTCGCGGTGTTCGCGGTGCGCGGCCGGGCCCGGATGCTGGTCGGCCTGCTGACGGTGCTGGCGGGCGTCGGCGCGGTCGCCGGGGCGGTCATCGGCCGCACCGACACCGCGGGCCTGCACGACCTGGCCGCCGCGCAGCTCGGACTGACCAGCGCGCACGCCGAGGGGATCACCCGCACCGGCTGGCCGTGGGTGGCGCTGGCGGGCGGGCTGCTGCTGCTCCTGGCCGGCGCCGTGACGGTCCGCTTCGGCCGGAACTGGCCCGCCATGGGCTCCCGTTACGAGGCGCCGACCGCCCGGCGGGCGCCCCGCCCGGCCGGGGACAGCCCCGCTGACCTGTGGAAGGCCCTGGACCGCGGCGAGGACCCCACCGGCTGAGTGTGCTCGGCACCACTGCGGCCCCCGCTTGGGGACGCCGTGTTCGGCCCGGCACAATGGGGGTGTCAACCCGTCGAGCGCCGCCCAGGATCGCCCGACCGGGGCCCCGGATAACAAGGAGCAGCATCAAGATGGCTTCAGCAGCGCACGGCCACACTCCCGCCGCGTGGACCGGCGTGGTCATTTCCTTCGTCGGTTTCTGCGTGGCCGGCGTGGCCATGATCATGCCGAACGTCGTGCTGACCATTGCGGGCCTCGCCGTGGTCCTGATCGGCGGTGTCGTCGGCAAGGCGATGTCGATGGCGGGCATGGGCAAGCAGCCCAGCAAGAACTACGCGCCGGCGTCCGCCGAGGAGCGCAGCGCGGTCACCGCGGCCTGACCGCGGGACACGGTACGAACGGCGGGCCGCGCGCCCGCCGTTCGGCGTTTTCCGGGGAGTTTTCCGTACCGGCCCGGGCACAATCGTGCCCGTGAACGCTCCCCCCGCCCCCGTCGCCGGCTCGGCCCCGCGCCGCCTGGTCCGCCCGCTGGCCGCGCTGGTCTCGGTGGCGATGCCCACCGCGTTCGTCGCCGCGGTCGACCCGAACACGCCCGGCCACTACCCGGTGTGCCCGGTGCTGCAGGCGACCGGCTGGTGGTGCCCCGGCTGCGGCGGCCTGCGCTGCGTGCACGCGCTGACCAGGGGCGACCTGCTGACCGCCGGCCACGACAACCTGCTGGTGACGCTGCTGGCGCTGACCGCCCTGGTGCTGTGGGTGCGCTGGACGGTGCGGGCGGTGCGCGGCCGCCCCGCCGGCTTCCGACTGACCGGCCGGCAGGCGGTGCTGCTGATGCTGGTCCTGGCGCTGTTCGCGGTGGTGCGCAACCTGCCGATCGGCGCCGGACTCGCGCCCCCGGCGGTCTAGAACCCCATCGACTCGCGCCCCCGGCGGTCCGGAACAGGCCTCGGGACGGGCCCTGAACGCGCGCCCGGCGGTCCGCCGATCGAGACGCGCGCCGGACGGATGCGGAGTGCGCCCCCCGGGCCCGATACCATCGAAAGGCCGGGGCCGTGCACCTGTGTCCCCGGCCACACCAGCGAAACATGATGGGGGCGCACGCGTGACTGTGCTCGACGAGATCATCGACGGGGTCCGGCAGGACCTCGCCGAGCGACAGGCCCGGACCTCCCTGGACGAGCTCAAGGAGCTCGCCGCGAAGGCGCCCGAGGCGAAGGACGGCGTGGCCGCGCTGCGCGGCGACGGCGTCCGGGTGATCTGCGAGGTCAAGCGCTCCAGCCCGTCCAAGGGCGCACTCGCGGCGATCGCCGACCCGGCCGCGCTGGCGGTCGACTACGCGGCCGGCGGGGCCGCCGCGATCAGCGTGCTCACCGAGCAGCGCCGCTTCGGCGGCTCGCTGGCCGACCTGGACGCGGTGCGCGCCGCGGTCGAGACCCCGATCCTGCGCAAGGACTTCATCGTCACCGCCTACCAGCTGTGGGAGGCCCGCGCGCACGGCGCGGACCTGGCGCTGCTGATCGTCGCCGCGCTGGAGCAGCCGGCACTGGTCTCGCTGATCGAGCGGGCCGAGTCGATCGGGCTGACCCCGCTGGTCGAGGTGCACGACGAGGAGGAGATCGCCCGCGCGGTGGACGCCGGCGCGAAGATCATCGGCGTCAACGCCCGCAACCTGAAGACCCTCCAGGTCGACCGGAACACCTTCGGCAACGTGGTGGACGCCATCCCGGCGCACATCGTCAAGGTCGCCGAGTCCGGGGTGCGCGGCCCGCACGACCTGATCACCTACGCCAACCAGGGCGCCGACGCGGTGCTGGTCGGCGAGTCCCTGGTGACCGGCCGCGACCCGCGCACCGCGGTCGCCGACCTGGTCGCCGCCGGCGCCCACCCGGCGCTGCGCAACAACGGGCGGGGCTGACCCACCGCCATGTCGATCGCAACCCGTCTCGCCCCCGGCTGCCGCCCGCGCGGCTGCCGCGCGCCCGCACGCCGGGTGCTGGGGCGGCGGGTGCGCTACGTGATCGGCTGCGAGCCCGGGCAGGTCCCCGGACGTCGATGGCGCGGAACCCGCGGCTGACCCTTCGCCGCCCGTTCCACTTTTCACGCCGTCACTTCCACTTCGAGGACGAGTCATGTCCGAGCTCAACCTTCCGGGTACCCAGGTCCCGGACAGCCGCGGTTACTTCGGCGCCTACGGCGGCCGCTTCATCCCGGAGGCGCTGGTCGCCGCCGTCGAGCAGGTCGCGGAGGAGTACGAGAAGGCCAAGGCCGACCCGGCGTTCGCCGCCGAACTCGACGCCCTGCTGAAGGACTACACCGGCCGGCCCAGCCCGCTGACCGACGTCCACCGGTTCTCCGCCGAGGCCGGCGGGGCGCGGGTCCTGCTCAAGCGCGAGGACCTGAACCACACCGGCTCGCACAAGATCAACAACGTGCTGGGCCAGGCGCTGCTGACCCGCCGGATGGGCAAGACCCGGATCATCGCCGAGACCGGCGCCGGCCAGCACGGCGTGGCCACCGCCACCGCCTGCGCGCTGTTCGGCTTCGACTGCACCATCTACATGGGCGAGGTCGACACCCAGCGGCAGGCCCTGAACGTCGCCCGGATGCGGATGCTGGGCGCCGAGGTGATCCCGGTGAAGTCCGGCAGCCGCACCCTGAAGGACGCCATCAACGAGGCGTTCCGCGACTGGGTCGCCAACGTCGACTCCACCCACTACCTGTTCGGCACCGTCGCCGGCCCGCACCCGTTCCCGATGATGGTGCGCGACTTCCACCGGGTCATCGGCATCGAGGCCCGGCAGCAGGTGCTCGACCGCACCGGGCGGCTGCCCGACGCGGTGGTCGCCTGCGTCGGCGGCGGCTCCAACGCGATGGGCATCTTCCACGAGTTCATCCCGGACGCGGGCGTGCGTTTGATCGGCTGCGAGGCGGCCGGCGACGGCGCCGACACCCCGAAGCACGCCGCCACCCTGACCAAGGGCGACCCGGGCGTGCTGCACGGCTCGCGCACCTACGTGCTGCAGGACGAGGACGGCCAGACCATCGAGTCGCACTCGATCTCGGCCGGCCTGGACTACCCGGGCGTCGGCCCCGAGCACGCCTGGCTGAAGGACACCGGCCGGGCCGAGTACCGCCCGGTCACCGACCGCGCCGCGATGGAGGCGCTGCGGCTGCTGTCCCGCACCGAGGGCATCATCCCGGCCATCGAGTCCGCGCACGCCCTGGCCGGCGCGCTCGAACTCGGCCGCGAGCTCGGCCCGGAGGCGACCATCCTGGTCTCGCTGTCCGGCCGTGGCGACAAGGACATGCACACCGCCGCCGAGTACTTCGGCCTCTACGACGACGCCGAGGGGACCAACTGACCATGGCCGACACCAAGCTCACCACCGCCCTCGCCGCCGCCAAGGCCGAGGGCCGGGCCGCCCTGATCGGCTACCTGCCGGCCGGCTTCCCGACCGTCGACGGCGGCATCGCCGCGATCAACGCGCTGATCGAGGGCGGCTGCGACGTCGTCGAGGTCGGCCTGCCGCACTCCGACCCGGTGCTGGACGGCGCGGTCATCCAGACCGCCGACGACATCGCGCTGCGCGGCGGCGTGAAGATCAAGGACGTGCTGCGCACCGTCGCCGAGGTCGCCGCCGCCCACCCGGCCGTGCCGGTGCTGGTGATGACGTACTGGAACCCGGTGGACCGCTACGGCGTCGCCCGGTTCGCCGCCGACCTGGCCGCGGCCGGGGGAGCGGGCTGCATCCTGCCCGACCTGCCGGTCGAGGAGTCGGTGGAGTGGCGCAAGGCCGCCGGGGAGCACGGCCTGGACACCGTGTTCGTGGTCGCCCCGTCCTCCAAGGACGCCCGCCTGGCCGAGGTCACCGCGGCCGGCTCCGGCTTCGTCTACGCCGCCGCCGTGATGGGTGTCACCGGCACCCGCTCCGCGGTCGGCAACCTGGCCGAGGACCTGGTGGCCCGGACCCGCGCCACCACGGCGCTGCCGGTCTGCGTCGGCCTGGGCGTCTCCAACGCCGACCAGGCCGCCGAGGTCGCCGCCTTCGCGGACGGCGTGATCGTCGGCTCCGCGTTCGTGAAGCGCCTGCTGGACGCGGCCGATCCGGCGGCCGGCACGGCCGCCGTCCGGGCGCTGGCCGCGGACCTGGCGACGGGTGTGCGCCGCAAGTAGCGCCCGAAGCCGAGGGCCCGGAGCCGTCCGGGGAGCAACAGCCGCTCCCCGGGCGGCTCTTCGGCGTTCTGGGGCCGCCACCTGATCGGGTGAACTGTCCGGGCCGCTCGGTGATCTTGTCGGGGCTCCGGCCGTTGAACCGGCTGACGGTGGGTCGGCGGAAGGGCGGGCGGATGGCGCGGGTGCAGAGGGCGGTCCTGCTGCGGGCGCTGGCGGCCGGTCTGGCGCTGGTCGCGGCGCTGGCCGGAAGCGGCGGCGTGGAACGGGAGTTGGCCCGCCGGGGCGCGGAGCGGGCGGTGGTGTGCCAGCAGTCGGAGGCGGGGTGCGGAGAGCCGGGACGATGATCTGCCGAACCGGACGTATGTCCGCATAACCTCACTCGTCCGGCGTAACTCGCGAATGTGGAGGAACCACCCGCCATCCCCTACGGTTCATCAGGCAGGAAACGGCGGAGCGTGCCCGAGGGGGAACTGATGGCCAGTCAGCAGGCCGAACACGACCGGGTGAGCGGGTTTCGCCGGGTGGTGGACGGTCCGGCGGCGGAGTGGTTCGGGCTGGCGGCGCGGCTGGGCCTGGCCGTGGTGTGGGGCTGGGCCGGTCTGGCGAAGGTCGCCGACCCGGCGGAGGCGGCGCAGGCCGTCCGGGCCTACGAGATCCTGCCCGAGTCGCTGGTGAAGCCGGTCGGCTGGGGGCTGCCGTTCCTGGAGCTGGCCCTGGCGGTGCTGCTGGTGCTGGGCCTCGGCACCCGGGTGGTCGCGGTGATCTCCGCGGCGCTGCTGCTGCTGTTCATCGCCGGCATCTCCTCCGTCTGGGCGCGCGGCATCTCGATCGACTGCGGCTGCTTCGGCGGCGGCGGCGCGGTGAGCGAGTCGCAGACCAAGTACGTCCAGGAGATCCTCCGCGACACCGGCTTCCTGCTGCTGTCCGCGTGGCTGATCTTCCGCCCCCGCACCAAGCTCTCGGTGGACGCCTGGCTGGCCGCCTGAGCACCCCGTCCCCGCTCCACCCCTCGAAGAGAACCGACCCCTGGACCCATGGCAGAGCACCTCATGAGCGACAAGAACCAAGAAGGCAAGCGCAGCGCCCGTGAGCGGATGCTGGAGGAACGGGCGGAGCAGGAGGCCCGGGCGAAGCGGAAGAAGAAGCTGGTGGTCGGCGGCGCGGTGGTCGCCGTGATCGCCGCCGCCGTGGTGGTCGGCGTGGTGGTGCAGAACCAGCGCTCCAAGCCGGAGACCCCGACCGCCGCCCCGGCGGGCACCATCGGCGACAAGAACCTGATCATCCCGGTCGGCGCCGCCAACGCCCCGTCCACCCTCACCGTGTACGAGGACCCGCGCTGCCCGGCCTGCGGCGCCTTCGAGCGCACCTTCTCGCCGACCATCGACCAGCTGGAGGACGCCGGCAAGGTCTTCGTCAACTACCACATCGTCTCGTTCATCGACCGCTCGCTGGGCGGCAACGGCTCCAAGTACGGCGCCAACGCGCTGGGCTGCGCGCAGAACGCCGGGCACTTCCGGGACTACCACGACGTGCTGTACCGCAACCAGCCCGGGGAGACCGAGGACACCTTCGGCACCAAGCAGACCCTGATCGACCTGGGCAAGCAGGTGCCGGGGCTGGACAACGCGGAGTTCCGGTCCTGCGTCGACACCAACAAGTTCGGCGGCTGGGTCTCCGCGGTCCAGCAGGACTTCGACAAGTCCGGCTTCAAGTCCACGCCGACGGTGCTGCTCAACGGCCAGCCGATCTACCCGAAGAAGGGCGACGAGCAGATCAGCACCGACAACCTGGTGAAGTGGGTGGACGAGGCCAACCAGGGCAAGCAGCTGGGCACCCCCGGCCCGCACGGGCAGAGCCCGGCGCCCACCTCGACCGCCGCCGAGCCCAACACCTCGCCCACGCCCTGACCGCCGGACGACCGACCGGGAGGTTTGATGCTTCCGTGACCCGCTCCGGTGCCGGTGCGAGGGGCGGGACACGGTAGCGTCGAGGGTGTCATGGATCTCGCATACATTCCGAGCCCGTCGCGGGGCGTCCTGTACCTCGGACCCATCCCGCTGCGCGCCTACGCCTTCTGCATCATCATCGGTGTCGTCGTGGCCGTGTGGCTCGGCAGCAAGCGCTGGGTCGCCCGCGGCGGCGGCCGGCACACGGTCGGCGACATCGCGGTCTGGGCGGTGCCGTTCGGTCTGGTCGGCGGCCGGCTGTACCACGTCATCACCGACAACCAGCTGTACTTCCGCGAGGGCAAGCACCCGCTCGACGCGCTGAAGATCTGGGAGGGCGGCCTCGGCATCTGGGGCGCCATCGCCTTCGGCGCGGTCGGCGCCTGGATCGGCGCCCGCCGCCGCGGCGTCCCGCTGCCCGCCTGGGCCGACGCGCTCGCCCCCGGCATCGCGCTCGCCCAGGCCATCGGCCGCTGGGGCAACTGGTTCAACCAGGAGCTGTACGGCAAGCCCACCACGCTGCCCTGGGGTCTGGAGATCGACAAGACCCTGCCGAACGGCGACGTGGTCACTGGCATCTACCACCCGACCTTCCTGTACGAGTCGCTCTGGTGCGTGCTGGTCGCGGTGCTGGTGATCTGGGCCGACAAGCGCTTCACCCTCGGCCACGGCCGGGCCTTCGCGCTGTACGTCGCGCTCTACACGCCCGGCCGGTTCTGGACCGAGTGGCTGCGGATCGACGAGGCGCACCGCTTCTTCGGCCTGCGGCTGAACGACTGGGTGGCGATCCTCGTCTTCATCGGCGCGGTGGTCTACCTGGTGGTCTCCGCCCGGCTGCGCCCCGGCCGCGAGGACCCGGACGAGATCGACCCGCAGGCCACCCGCGAGCGCGCCGAGGCCGCGGCTGCCGCGGCCGGCGCCGGGGACGTCCCGGCCGACGACACGCCGAAGGACGCCAAGGGCCCCGAGGACGCGAAGGACCCGAAGGACGCGAAGGACGCGAAGGACCCGAAGAGCGTCCAGGCCGCCGAGGACGCCGAAAAGTCCTCCTGAGCGCACCAGTTGACCCGCCACGGGGCCGCTCCGCCAGCACCGGCGGGGCGGCCCCAACTGCCTTTGGGCAGGCTTACTTTGCTGGAAACTCGCAGGTCAAAAGGCTAGTTTCGAAGGGCACGAGCAGCCTGTCCGGAACCCGGCCTGGGGGGTGTTCGCCGTGCCCGGAAGGGGAGCCGCCCGTATGAGCACCATCACCGTCGACCACCACACCGACAGCCCGCAGCCCCGGATACCCGCCGACGGCCACCACCGGGACGTCAACGGCGGCTGGCTGCGTCCGGCCGTGTTCGGCGCGGTGGACGGCCTGGTGTCCAACTTCGCGCTGATGACCGGCGTGGTCGGCGGGGCCGCCGAGCCGAGCACCGTGGTGCTGACCGGACTGGCCGGCCTGGCGGCCGGCGCGTTCTCCATGGCGGTGGGGGAGTACACCTCGGTGGCCTCCCAGCGCGAGCTGGTGGAGGCCGAGCTGGAGGCCGAGCGGATCGAGCTGCGGCGCAACCCGCACGGCGAGCTGGCCGAGCTGGCGCAGCTGTACGTGGCCAAGGGCGTCGAGCCGGAGCTGGCCATGGAGGTCGCCCGCCAGCTGTCCGCCGACCCGGACACCCTGCTCGCCGTGCACGCCCGCGAGGAGCTCGGCGTGGACCCGGAGGACCTGCCCTCGCCGCTGGTCGCGGCCGTCTCCTCGTTCGGCTGCTTCGCGCTGGGCGCACTGCTGCCCGTGCTGCCCTACCTGCTCGGCGCGACCGCGCTGTGGCCGGCCGCGCTGCTGGCCATGCTCGGCCTGTTCGTCTGCGGTGCGGCGGTGGCCCGGGTGACCGCCCGTACCTGGTGGTTCAGCGGCCTGCGCCAGCTCGCGCTGGGCGGCGCGGCGGCGGCCGTCACCTTCCTGCTGGGCCGACTGATCGGCGGGGCGATCGGCTGACCGGGCCTCCGGACGGGCCTGTACGAACACCCAGATCTCTGCATGACTATGCATTGCAGCGCGTGATGTTCCACACATGGGCACGGGCCGTCGCCTTGCCCTAGTCTCAACATCCGGTCGCCGACCCGCACAATCCCAACCGCGGTCGGCGTCCCGGTCGGAGAATCCCAGGTCGGCCCCCGGCGGGGTCGTTCCGGGGGCGTTTCGCCCCTGTTTCGACCCCCTCGGCCCCGGGCACACTGGTCTGGACGCGCGACGCTGCGCCTTCCCTCCATCCGCCCCGTGACCTGGGGTTGCGTCCGCGATATGGACGCAGGAATCCACTTCCCGGGACCACCGGCATCATGTAACCTGCACCGACCAATCGCATCAGGGCCAACGTCGTCCCTTTGCATCAAGCAACTGATCACGACGACGGGAGAGCCGATGCTGTCTGCATCCCTGCACTCCGGCCACGAGGACGACCCGGCCACCGGCGGCCCCTACGCCCTCGTTCCGGACGCGCGTCCCCAGGCCCAGGGTCTCTACGACCCGCGCAACGAGCACGACGCCTGCGGCGTCGGCTTCGTGGCCACGCTCACCGGCATCGCCGACCACAGGATCGTCGAGCAGGCGCTGACCGTGCTGCGCAACCTGGAGCACCGCGGCGCCACCGGCGCCGAGCCCGACTCCGGCGACGGCGCGGGCATCCTGACCCAGATCCCGGACGCGTTCCTGCGCGCCAACGTCGGCTTCGAGCTCCCCGCCGCCGGCTCCTACGCGGTCGGCACCGCCTTCCTGCCCCAGGACGACGAGGCGACCGAGGCCGCCGTCGCCCGGATCGGCGCGATCGCCGCCGAGGAGGGCCTGACCGTCCTCGGCTGGCGCGACGTCCCCACCGCCCCGGAGCTGCTGGGCGCCACCGCCCGCTCCGTCATGCCGCGCTTCCGGCAGTTCTTCGTCTCGCACGGCGAGCGGGCCGGCATCGAGCTGGACCGGATCGCGTTCGTGGTGCGCAAGCGCGCCGAGCGGGAGGCCGGGGTGTACTTCCCCTCGCTGTCCGCCCGCACCCTGGTCTACAAGGGCATGCTGACCACCGGGCAGCTGGAGCCGTTCTTCCCCGACCTGTCGGACCGGCTGTACGCCTCCGCGATCGGCCTGGTGCACTCGCGGTTCTCCACCAACACCTTCCCGAGCTGGCCGCTCGCCCACCCGTACCGCTTCGTCGCGCACAACGGCGAGATCAACACGGTCAAGGGCAACCGCAACTGGATGACCGCCCGGGAGTCGCAGCTCGCCACCGACCTGATCCCCGGCGACCTGAGCCGGATCTTCCCGGTCTGCACCCCGGACCACTCCGACTCGGCGTCCTTCGACGAGGTGCTGGAGCTGCTCCACCTCGGCGGCCGCTCGCTGCCGCACGCGGTGCTGATGATGATCCCGGAGGCGTGGGAGAACCACGCCACCATGGACCCGGCCCGCCGCGCGTTCTACCAGTACCACTCCAACCTGATGGAGCCCTGGGACGGACCGGCCTGCGTCACCTTCACCGACGGCACCCGGATCGGCGCCGTCCTGGACCGCAACGGCCTGCGCCCCGCCCGGTACTGGATCACCGAGGACGGCCTGGTGGTGCTCTCCTCCGAGGTCGGCGTGCTCGACATCGACCAGGACAAGGTCGCCAGGAAGGGCCGCCTGCAGCCCGGCCGGATGTTCCTGATCGACACCGCCGAGCACCGGATCGTCGAGGACGAGGAGATCAAGTCCGCCCTCGCCGCCGAGAACCCCTACGAGGAGTGGGTCGCCGCCGGGCAGATCCAGCTCGCCAAGCTCCCCGAGCGCGAGCACATCGCCCACACCCACGCCTCGGTGACGCGCCGTCAGCAGACCTTCGGCTACACCGAGGAGGAGCTGCGGGTCATCATCGCGCCGATGGCCAAGACCGGCGCCGAGGCGCTCGGCTCGATGGGCACCGACTCGCCGATCGCCGCGCTCAGCGAGAAGCCGCGGCTGCTGTTCGACTACTTCACCCAGCTGTTCGCCCAGGTCACCAACCCGCCGCTGGACGCCATCCGCGAAGAGCTGGTCACCTCGCTGCACAGCAACCTCGGCCCCGAGGGCAACCTGCTGGACGCCACCCCGGCGCACTGCCGCTCGGTCGGCATCACCTTCCCGGTGATCGACAACGACGAGCTGGCCAAGCTGATCCACGTCAACGCGGACGGCGACCAGCCCGGTCTGAAGGCCGTCACCCTCTCCGGCCTGTACAAGGTCGCCACCGGCGGCCAGGGCCTGGCCGCCCGGCTCGCCGAGATCGCCGCCGAGGCCGACGCGGCGATCGCCGACGGGGCCCGGATCATCCTGCTCTCCGACCGGCACTCGGACGCCGAGCACGCGCCGATCCCGTCGCTGCTGCTCACCTCGGCGATCCACCACCACCTGATCCGCACCAAGCAGCGCACCCAGGTGTCGCTGCTGGTCGAGGCCGGCGACGTCCGCGAGGTGCATCACGTCGCGCTGCTGATCGGCTACGGCGCCGGCGCGGTCAACCCCTACCTGGCGATGGAGTCCGTCGAGGACCTGGTCTCGCAGGGCGTCTTCGTGCAGGGCGCGGAGCCCGAGAAGGCGATCAAGAACCTGATCAAGGCGCTCGGCAAGGGCGTGCTGAAGGTGATGTCCAAGATGGGCATCTCCACCGTCGCCTCCTACCGCGGCGCGCAGGTCTTCGAGGCCATCGGCCTGTCCCAGGAGCTGGTGGACGCCTACTTCGCGGGCACCACCACCAAGCTCGGCGGCATCGGCCTGGACGAGATCGCCCGGGAGACCGCCGCCCGGCACGCCAAGGCGTACCCGGCGTCCGGCATCTCCGCCGCGCACCGCGCGCTGGAGATCGGCGGCGAGTACCAGTGGCGCCGCGAGGGCGAGCCGCACCTGTTCGACCCGGAGACGGTGTTCCGGCTCCAGCACTCCACCCGGACCAAGCGCTACGACGTCTTCAAGCAGTACACGGGCCGGGTGAACGCCCAGTCCGAGCGGCTGATGACGCTGCGCGGCCTGTTCCGGCTGGACGGCCTCGGCCGGGCCCCGATCTCCGTGGACGAGGTCGAGCCGGTCTCCGAGATCGTCAAGCGGTTCTCCACCGGCGCGATGTCCTACGGCTCCATCTCGATGGAGGCGCACGAGACCCTCGCGATCGCGATGAACCGCCTCGGCGGCAAGTCCAACACCGGCGAGGGCGGCGAGGACCCGGAGCGCCTGTACGACCCCGAGCGCCGCTCGGCGATCAAGCAGGTCGCCTCCGGCCGGTTCGGCGTCACCTCCGAGTACCTGGTCAACGCCGACGACATCCAGATCAAGATGGCCCAGGGCGCCAAGCCCGGCGAGGGCGGCCAGCTGCCCGGCCACAAGGTCTACCCGTGGGTGGCGAAGACCCGGCACTCCACTCCGGGCGTCGGCCTGATCTCCCCGCCGCCGCACCACGACATCTACTCCATCGAGGACCTGGCTCAGCTGATCCACGACCTCAAGAACGCCAACCCGGCCGCCCGCATCCACGTGAAGCTGGTCTCCGAGGTCGGCGTCGGCACGGTCGCGGCCGGCGTCTCCAAGGCGCACGCCGACGTGGTGCTGATCTCCGGCCACGACGGCGGCACCGGCGCCTCCCCGCTGACCTCGCTCAAGCACGCGGGCGGCCCCTGGGAGCTCGGCCTCGCCGAGACCCAGCAGACCCTGCTGCTCAACGGCCTGCGCGACCGCATCGTGGTGCAGACCGACGGCCAGCTGAAGACCGGCCGCGACGTGGTCATCGCCGCCCTGCTCGGCGCCGAGGAGTTCGGCTTCGCGACCGCCCCGCTGGTGGTCTCCGGCTGCATCATGATGCGGGTCTGCCACCTCGACACCTGCCCGGTCGGCGTCGCCACCCAGAACCCGGTGCTGCGCGAGCGGTTCACCGGCAAGCCCGAATTCGTGGTCAACTTCTTCGAGTTCATCGCCGAAGAGGTCCGCGAGATCCTCGCCGAGCTGGGCTTCCGCTCGATCGAGGAGGCCGTCGGCCACGCCGAGCACATCGACGCGCGGGCCGCGATCGACCACTGGAAGGCCGCCGGGCTCGACCTCGCCCCGCTGCTCCACGTCCCCGAACTGCCCGAGGGCGCGGCCCTGCACCGCACCACCGAGCAGGACCACGCCCTCGACAAGGCCCTCGACAACCAGCTGATCGAGCTGGCCGAGGACGCCCTGGAGCGCGGCGACGCCGTCCGCATCCAGCTGCCGATCCGCAACGTCAACCGCACCGTCGGCACCATGCTCGGCCACCGCGTCACCCAGAAGTACCGCGGCGAGGGCCTGCCCGAGGGCACCATCGACGTCACCTTCACCGGCTCGGCCGGCCAGTCGTTCGGCGCCTTCGTCCCCCGGGGCGTGACGCTGCGCCTGGAGGGCGACGCCAACGACTACGTCGGCAAGGGCCTGTCCGGCGGCGTGCTCGTGGTCCGCCCCGCCCGGGACGCCGCCGCGATCGGCGCCGACGCGCAGCACCACGTGATCGCCGGCAACACCATCGGCTACGGCGCCACCGCCGGCCGGATCCACCTGCGCGGCAAGGCCGGTGAGCGTTTTGCCGTCCGCAACTCCGGTGCCACCCTGGTGGTGGAGGGCGTGGGCGACCACGGCCTCGAGTACATGACCGGCGGCCGGGTCGTCATCCTCGGCGAGACCGGCCGCAACCTGGCGGCGGGCATGTCCGGCGGCATCGCCTACGTGCTGGACCTGCGCCCCGCCAACGTCAACAGCGGCATGGTGGGCATCGAGGCCCCGGGCGCCGCCGACCGCGAATGGCTGCGCGAGACCGTGCAGCAGCACTACGAGGAGACCGGCTCCACCGTCGCCGCCGAACTCCTCGCCGACTGGGGCAGCGGAGTCTCCCGCTTCTCCACGATCATGCCGACCGACTACAAGGCAGTGCTCGCCGCCAAGGACGCCGCTGAGCGCGATGGCCTCTCCGAGGCCGACACCACCGCGAAGATGATGGAGGCGGCACGTGGCTGACCCCAAGGGCTTCCTGACCACGCCCAAGCAGCTGGCGGAGCGCCGTCCGGTGGACGTGCGACTGCGCGACTGGAACGAGGTCTACGTCGAGCGCAGCCTCCTTCCGATCATCAGCAAGCAGGCCGGGCGCTGCATGGACTGCGGCATCCCGTTCTGCCACAACGGCTGCCCGCTCGGGAACCTCATCCCCGAGTGGAACGACCTCGCCTACCGGGACGACTTCGTCGGCGCCATCGAGCGCCTGCACGCCACCAACAACTTCCCGGAGTTCACCGGCCGCCTCTGCCCCGCCCCGTGCGAGTCGGCGTGCGTGCTCGGCATCAACCAGGACGCGGTGACCATCAAGAACGTCGAGGTCACCATCATCGACAAGGCCTGGGACCGGGGCGGCGTCACCCCGCAGGTCCCGGAGCGGCTGTCCGGCAAGACCGTCGCCGTGGTGGGCTCCGGCCCGTCCGGTCTGGCCGCCGCCCAGCAGCTCACCCGGGCCGGGCACACCGTCGTCGTGTACGAGCGCGCCGACCGGATCGGCGGACTGCTGCGCTACGGCATCCCCGAGTTCAAGATGGAGAAGCGCCACATCAACCGCCGCATCGAGCAGATGCGCGCCGAAGGCACCCGGTTCCGCACCGGCGTCGAGGTCGGCGTCGACCTCACCGGGCAGGACCTGCGCTCCCGCTTCGACGCCGTGGTGATCGCGGCCGGCGCCACCACCGCGCGTGATCTGCCCGTCCCCGGACGGGAGTTGAACGGCATCCACCAGGCGATGGAGTACCTGCCGCTGGCCAACAAGGTCCAGGAGGGCGACTACGTCGACTCCCCGATCTCGGCCAAGGGCAAGCACGTCGTGGTCATCGGCGGCGGCGACACCGGCGCCGACTGCGTCGGCACCGCGCACCGCCAGGGCGCGGCCTCCGTCACCCAGTTGGAGATCATGCCGCGGCCGTCGGAGGCCCGGCCGGCGGGCCAGCCGTGGCCGACCATGCCGATGACGTACAAGGTGACCTCCGCCCACGAGGAGGGCGGCGAGCGCGTGTACTCGGTCTCCACCACGCACTTCGCGGGCGACGAGGACGGGAACGTCCAGGAGCTGCACCTCGTCGAGGTCGCCTTCAAGGACGGCAAGTTCGAGCCCGTGCCCGGCAGCGAGAAGGTGATTCCCGCTCAGCTGGTCACCCTCGCCATGGGATTCACCGGCACCGACGTCAGGAACGGCCTGGTCGAGCAGCTCGGCGTCGACCTCGACGCCCGCGGAAACATCGCCCGCGACGGCAAGTTCGGCACCAACGTCTCCGGGGTGTACGTTTGCGGTGACGCCGGTCGCGGTCAGTCGTTGATCGTCTGGGCGATCGCGGAAGGCCGCTCGGCCGCCGCGGCGGTCGACAAGTACCTGGGTGGCAAGACACCGCTCCCCGCCCCGATCAAGCCGACCGACCGTCCCCTGGTGGTCTGACCACCTCCAAGAACGCCAGCCCCCCTCACGGGGGGTGCGGCCGACAAACACCGACCCGCCAGAGCCGCCGGGATCCGGTCGACGCCTGCCCCTTCCCCGACCAGGTACAGGGCAGGCGTCGTTGTTTTCGCAGGCAGGGAGAGCACGACCACTATGCGCTCGGCACCTTGTCCAGGAAGCCCACGACCGTCGCGATCCGTCCGTCCTCCGCGGCCGTGAGGACGTCGAAGCCGATGACCAGGGCCTCCTCCGCGCCCTCCGGGGCGAGTTCCCAGGTGAAGCGGGCGACGTTGTGGTGGGCGTCGACGGGGCCGGCGAGGCGGAAGGCGAGGCCGGCGAACTGGGACTGGACGGCGGCGAGGGTGGCGTCGAACTCGTCGTGGCCGCGGGTGGCGACCAGGGGGTCGGTGTAGGCGCCGTCGGTGGTCCAGGCGTCCTCGACGAGCTTGCGGCGGGCGGTCGGGTCGGTCTCGTTCCAGGCGGCGAGGTAGCGCTCGGCGAGGTTCTGCAGGTCCATGGTGTGCTCCGTTTCGCGTGGTGTCTTCCTTGCGGGACAAGAAGCTACGGAGCTTGCGCGGATGGCGAATCGGTCGCGCATAGGTAGGGTGCTGGGCATGCTGCTGTACGGACGGGGGTCGGAGCAGTCGGTCGTCGGCCGGCTGCTGGAGTCGGCGGGCGCGGGTCGGGCCGGGGTGCTGGTGCTGCGCGGGGAGCCGGGGGTGGGGAAGAGCGCCCTGCTGGCCGCCGCGGCGGAACTCGCCGCGGGGCAGGTGCTGCGGGCGACCGGGGTGGAGTCGGAGGCCCGGCTGCCGTACGCGGCGCTCAGTCAGCTGCTGGCCCCGGTGCTGGACCGCACGGCTGCCCTGCCGGGTCCTCAACGGGCCGCGCTGGAGCGGGTGTTGGGGCTGGCGGACGGCCCGGCCGGGGATCGGCTGCTGGTGGGGCTCGCGGTGCTGACGCTGCTGGGCGATCTCGCCGAGCGGGGCCCGTTGCTGTGCCTGGTGGACGACGTGCAGTGGGTGGACCGGGAGTCCGCGGAGGCGTTGCAGGTGGCGGCGCGCCGGCTGGGCGCGGAGGCGGTGGTGCTGCTGCTGGCGACCCGGGTGGACGGGCCGGAGCTGCCCGGGCTGCCGGAGTTGCGGGTGGAGCCGTTGGGCGAGGCGGCGGCCGCCGAGCTGTTGGCCGCCGTCGCGCCGGAACTCGCTGACGTCGAGCCGGTGTTGGCGGCGGCGCAGGGCAATCCGCTGGCCCTGGTGGAGCTCGCGGCGGGCGGCGCCGACGGGGTGCTGCCCCCGGCGGGGCGGCTGCGGGTGGCGTACCACGGGCAGGTGAGCCGGCTGCCGGGCGGTGCACAACGGTGGCTGCTGCTGGCGGCGTTGGAGGAGTCCGGTTCGCCGGAGGTGCTGCTGCGGGCGGCGGAGGAGTCCGGGTTGACGGCGGCGGATCTCGCGCCTGCCGAGCAACAGGGCCTGATCCGGGTCGAGTTGACTGCGAATCAGGTGGCGTTCCGGCACCCGTTGCTGCGGTCGGTGCTGGTGGACCGGGCGCCGCTGGTGGACCGGCTCGCCGCGCATGCGGCGCTGGCCCGGGCGTACGGGGAGCGGGAGCCGTTGCGGCGGGCGTGGCACCTGGCGTTGGCGGCGACCGGCCGGGACGCGGCGGTGGCGGAGGAGTTGGCGTCGGCGGCGGCCGGGGCGGCGTCGCGCGGCGGGCACACGGGGGCGTCGGCGGCGTTCGAGCGGGCCGCGCGGCTGAGCCCGGACCCGGCGCGGGCCCGGGAGTTGACGGTGGAGGCGGTGGAGGCGGCACTGGAGGCGGGCGAGGTCGGCCGGGCCGAGGCGCTGGCGGCCGCGGCGGACGGTCCGGGGCTGGACGCGGCGACCCGGGCGCACCTGCTGTTCGCCCGCGGGGTGGCGGAGTTCTGGCGGGGCGAGCACCGCTCCGCGCACCGGCGGCTGGGCGAGGCGGCGGGCCTGGTGGCGGAGTTCGCGCCCGGCCCGGCGGCCCGGGTGCTGGTGCAGGCCGTGCACGCGGCCTGGTACCTCGACGCGGCGGCGGTGCGCGGGACGCTGACGGCGCTGGGCGCAGTCGAGCTGCCGGCGGACGATCCGCTGGTGCCGGTGGTGCGGTACGTGACCGGGGCGCTGGGGGACGGGCCGGACGGGCCGGCGCTGGCGGAGGCCGAGCGGGCGGCGCGGGCCGCCGGCGCGGTGGCGCCGGTGGACCTGGCACTGGCGTGCGGGGCCGCCCTGCTGCCGGGCCGGGACGAGGAGGTGCTGGACCTCGCAGGCCGGCTGGTCCGGGAGGCCCGGGAGGGCGGCGCGTTCGGGACGCTGCCGACGCTGCTGTTCTTCCTGGCCGAGGCCGAGCTGTTCACCGGCCGCCCGGGCACCGCCGACGAGCACGCGGGGGAGGCGCTGCGGCTGGCCGAGGACTGCGGGCAGCCGCTGTGGACCGGGCAGTTGCACGGCTTCCTGGCGTACCTGGCGGCGGCCCGCGGCGAGGACGCCCGGTGCCGGGAGCACGCCGGGCTGGCGCGGGCCCGCGGCGCTTCCGGGGTGCCGTGGGCGCAGTGGGCGCTCGGCGTGCTGGAGTTGGGCGCGGGCCGGGCCGAGGACGCGTTCGGGCAGCTGACGGCGCTGGCCGGCGGCGGGCAGAACTTCCAGGTGTCGGCCGTCCGTTCGGTGCCGGACCTGGTGGAGGCGGCGGTGCGGCTGCGCCGGCCGGAGGCGGTCGCCGAGCCGCTGGCCCGGTTCGAGCGGTGGGCGGACCGCAGCGGGCTGCCGTGGGCCCGGGCGCTGGTGCACCGCTGCCACGCGCTGCTGGCGCCGGAGGAGCTGGCGGAGGAGTGCTACCTGGCGGCGCTGGCCCGGCACGCCGAGCAGCCCCGTCCGTGGGAGCAGGCCCGCACCGAGCTGCTGTACGGCGAGTGGCTGCGCCGGGGCCGGCGCAGGTCGGAGGCCCGGGTGCCGCTGCGCTCGGCCGAGCAGACGCTGCGTCAACTGGGCGCGCTGCCGTGGGCGGAGCGGGCCCGGCTGGAGCTGGACGCCACCGGCGCGCCCGCCGCGCGCGGCCCGGCCGGGGCGGTGGCGGGCCTGACCCCGCAGGAGTCGCAGATCGTCCGGCTGGCCGCGCATGGCCTGTCCAACCGGGACATCGCCGCCCAACTGTTCCTGAGCGCCCGCACCGTGGGCCACCACCTGTACAAGGCGTACCCGAAGCTCGGGGTGAGTTCGCGCACCGATCTCGCCCAGGTGTTGCCGACGCTGTCCTGAGTGACGCCGCAGCACAACTGTGCAACGGCTTGGCCAAATGCCGGAAGCCCCTCGCGGAGTGTCGTCGGGCAGTGGCAGACTGCATCCCACAGGGTCCAACTGGTGGTTCGGGGCGGAGGTTTGCATGACGGGCCTGCAGACGGGCAGCGGTGCGACCGCGCGTCGCATCCAGTTGGGCGCCCAGTTGCGCCGCCTGCGCGAGGCCCGAGGCGTGACCCGGGAGGATGCGGGCTACTCGATCCGCGCCTCCGAGTCGAAGATCAGCCGGATGGAGCTCGGCCGGGTCGGCTTCAAGCAGCGCGACGTGGCGGACCTGCTGACGCTGTACGGCGTGGAGGACGAGCACTCCCGGGCGGCGCTGCTCGGCCTGGTCGTCGAGACCAACACCCCGGCCTGGTGGCACGGCTACGGGGACGTCATCCCCGGCTGGTTCCAGACGTACCTCAACCTGGAGGACGCGGCGAACCTGGTGCGCAGCTACGAGGTGCAGTTCGTGCCCGGGCTGCTCCAGACGCCCGAGTACGTGCACGCGGTGATGCGGGCGGGCAGCCCGACGGTGCCGGACGAGGAGATCGCCCGGCGGGCGGCCGTCCGGCTGCGCCGCCAGGAGCGCTACCTGGCGGCGGACACCACCGCCCGGCTGGAGCTGATCGTCGACGAGACGGCGCTGCGCCGCCCGTGCGGTGGGCCCGAGGTGATGCGCGGTCAGCTGGCCCGGCTGGCCGAGCTGTCGCTGCGGGAGACCATCAGCCTGCGGGTGCTGCCGCTGGGCATGGGCGCGCTGGCCGCGGACAGCGGGGCGTTCACCGTGCTGTGCTTCCCCGAGCCGGACCTGTCGGACGTGGTGTACGTCGAGCAGTTCACCACCGCGCTGTACCTGGACAAGCCGAGCGAGGTCGCCGAGTACACGGCCGCGCTGGACCGGGTGTCGGCGGCGGCACTGTCCGAGGAAGAGACCCGGGTGCTTCTGGCGGAGATCCTCCAAGAGAGCTAGTCCGCACCTAAGATGATGATCCGTCAGTAGGTGATCGTCAGCACCGAGAGGGATCCGATGTCCTTGATCGCGGAACTCGCCCAGCAGTACATCGACGGCCAGTGGCGGCCGGGAACCGGCTCCTGGGACATCGTGGACCTCGATCCCTTCAGCGGGGAGAAGCTGGCCTCCTTCACCGTGGCCACCGCCGAGGAGATCGACCAGGCCTACCGCGCCGCCGAGCGGGCCCAGCCCGCCTGGGCCGCCACCAGTGCGTACGACCGCCGACTGGTGTTCGAACGGGCGCTGCAGGTGGTCGAGGCCCGCGAGGCCGAGATCCTCGACGTGCTGACCGTCGAGCTCGGCGGCACCCTGATGAAGTCCGCGTTCGAACTCTCGCTGGTCAAGGACATGCTGCGGGAGTCGATGTCGCTGGCACTGAGCGCCGAGGGCCGGATCCTGCCCTCGCCGGTGCCCGGCAAGGAGAACCGCCTCTACCGGCTGCCGGTCGGCGTGGTCGGCGTGATCAGCCCGTTCAACGCCCCGATCTTCCTGTCGCTGAAGGCCGTCGCGCCCGCGCTCGCCCTCGGCAACGCGGTCGTCCTCAAGCCCCACCAGGACGCACCGGTGGCCGGCGGCACCCTGATCGCCAAGATCTTCGAGGAGGCCGGGCTGCCCGCCGGCCTGCTCAACGTCGTCCTCACCGACATCGCCGAGATCGGCGACGCGTTCATCGAGCACCCCGTGCCCAAGGTGATCGCCTTCACCGGCTCCGACACCGTCGGCCGGCACGTCGCCACCGTCGCCGCGAGCCACCTCAAGCGGACCGTCCTCGAACTCGGCGGCAACAGCGCCCTCGTGGTGCTCGACGACGCCGACGTCGACTACGCGGTGGGCGCCGCCGTGGCCAGCCGCTTCGTCCACCAGGGCCAGATCTGCATGGCCGCCAACCGGATCCTGGTCGACCGCAGCCTGTTCGTCGAGTTCAGCGAGAAGTTCACCGCGAAGGTCGCTTCGCTGCGGGCCGGCGACCCCGGCGACCCGGAGACCCAGCTCGGCCCCCTGATCAACACCGCCCAGGCCGAGTCCGTCACCGCCGAGGTCGACCAGGCGATAGCCGCCGGCGCCCGCCCGCTGCTGCACGGCGCCACCGTTGGCACCCTGGTGAAGCCCACCGTCCTCACCGACATCCCGGTCGGCGCCCCGATCCTGCACCGCGAGATCTTCGGCCCCGTCGCCCTGCTGATCCCCTTCGACGGCGAGGACGAGGCCGTCCGGATCACCAACGACACGCCTTTCGGCCTGTCCGGGGCCGTCCACACCGCGAACATCGAACGCGGCGTGCGATTCGCCCAGCGCATCGACACCGGCATGATGCACGTCAACGACGGCACCATCGCCGACGAACCGATCGTCCCGTTCGGCGGCCAGAAGAACTCCGGCCTCGGCCGCCTCAACGGCGAGAGCAGCGTGGACGCGTTCACCACCGTCAAGTGGATCTCGATCCAGCACGGGCGCTCGCGCTTCCCGTTCTGATGAGGGGTTGGCGGGGCGCGAACCGACAGGGGGTCCGGGGGTAGCCTCAGCGCCCCTGTCGGTGCAACCCCTGGTTTAGGGCCCGCTCATCGCCCGAGCCGGAAGGCTTCCAGCTCCGTGCCGTACCAGCGGTCGGTGCGGCCGAGCGGGGTCATGCCCAGGCGGTGGCAGACTGCCGCCGAGCGGGTGTTGTCCGGGCGGACGAGGGCGTACAGCTCTGTCAGGCCGTCGGCGAAAGCGCGGTCGCGGATCGCGGTCGCGGCCTCCGTCGCGTAGCCGTGGCCCCAGCTGTCCGGGTGGAAGTGCCAGCCGATCTCGATCTCGCCGGCGCCGTCCGGGATCGGGATCAGCAGCAGTGTCCCGGCGATCACGCCGGTCTCACGGACCTCGACCGCCCAGACGCCGTGCCGGCCGTCCGGTGTGCAGCGGGAGCGGAAGCGGGCGATCAGGTCGTCCGCCTCGGCGGGCTCGGCGAGGGCGCGGGGCTCGGCGCCGAGCCAACGGGCCACCTCCCACCGGGAGTAGAGGTCGAAGGCGCGGTCGCGGTCGGCGGGTTCCCAGGGGCGCAGGGTGAGGCGCTCGGTGGTCGGCATGCGGTCAGGCTACTGCGGCGCCGGGGTCTGCGGGCGGCCGTCGGCGAGGCCGAGGACGGCGCGGGTGCCGAGCGGGCGGGAGAGACGGAACTCGACCGGGGTGGAGAGCAGGGCGGCGTTGCAGGGGCGGCCGGACTCGGCCGGGGTGGTGCGGCCGATCAGGACGACGGCCCGGTCGGTCTCGTGGACCTCGCCGGGCCGGACGGTGCCGCAACTGCCCTGCGGGACGAAGGCGGTGAGCACCAGACCGTCCGCGGAGACCGAGCGCAGCGTGGTGGCGCCGGTGACGGGGGCGGGCGTGGTGGGGGCCGGCGCCTGGGAGAGCACGGCGGGGTAGCGGAACGGCCGGTCGTAGCCGGTGACGGTGAACTCCCAGACCGGGATGACGGCCTGGCCCCGGCTGGTGGCCACGGTGGTGGTGCCGGGTCGGACGGCGGTGACGGTCAGTCGGGTGTCGCAGTCGGCGGCGCAGGCGCTGCGGCGCTGGGTCAGTGAGTCGAAGACGGCCTTCGCGGAGCGCTGCGGCAGGGCCAGTCGGGAACCGTCCGCGAACACCACCTCGGTGGTGCCGGAGACGGACACCGGCAGGGTGGTCGCCAGGCCGACGTGGCCGGCCAGGTAGGCGGCCTTGTCCGCGCCGTTGTGGAACGCCCCCTCGGGCAGCCACTCGGTGGCGTCCTGGAGGGGGAAGTAGCCGTGCTCCCAGGCCTGTTGGGCGGCCGATCCGGGCCAGGCGGCCGTCACCTCGGCGGCCCGCCGGGCGGCCTCGCCGGTGGCGGTGCGCACCTCCGGTCCGGCCGTGATCAGGCTCGGCCCGATCGCCGTGCTCTTCGGAGCCGTGCTGCTCGCGCACCCGCCGAGCAGCAGAACCAGCGCCGCCGCCACCGCAATTCGTCCACGCATCTCCGTGATCCCCCTCGAAGCCCGTTCACAGGACGCGAGTTGGACGGGGTAGCCGGCGATCCGGTTCCGCGGGAAACGGCCGGGGCCGTCCGGACGCGGTCCGAACGGCCCCGGCGCGAGCGGGAGTCAGAAGACCGGCACGCCGGCCCGGACCAGGCGCCAGCCGGACTGGCCGTAGAAGTCGGCCGGGTCGATGACGCCCTTGGCCTTCACCCAGGCGATCATGGTGTTGCGGATCTCGTCCGAGTTCGCCCAGAGCTGCTGCGCCTTGGCGACGTGCGGGAAGTTGCCGCCGCCGTTGGCGCGGTAGTTGTTGACGGCGAGCACGAACTGCGCGGTCGGGTCGACCGGCTTGCCCTGGTACGACAGGTTGACGATGCGGCTGCCGACCGGCTGCGCGATGTCGATGTCGTAGCTGACGCCGTAGAGGGAGTCGTAGTTGTAGTCGGGCGTGTTGTTGGCCTGGTTGGTGAGGGTGTCCAGGTTGATCGGCGCGCCCGGGGCGACCTGGGCGTAGTACTTGGCGGAGTACTCCAGGTAGTCCTTGATCTGGGCGCCCGTCAGCAGGCGGGCCTCCAGGGTGTTCTCGTAGATGTACAGGCCGGCCGCGTCGCGCAGCTTGACCTGGCCGGACGGGATGACCGCGGTGCGGTTGAACGGCGCGGCCTGGGCCAGCACCGGCAGGTTCGCGTACTGGCCGCCGGCCAGCGCGGTGCGGACGGCGTCGGCCTGGACGCGGCCGATCAGGTCGATGATCGGGGTGTCCTTGAACCGGGACTCGGCGATGGAGAGGGTCTCCTTGCAGGTGCCGATGACCTGGTTGACGTAGGCGACGACCTTCTTGTGCTGGGCGTCCACCAGCTTGACGATCTTCGGGTCCTCGGCGACCGTGTTGGAGTTCAGCAGGCGCGAGGTGACGCCGGTGACGGTCCACTGGCCGCGGGCGAACTCGACCTCGAAGTCGAAGCAGGTCAGGCGCTCGCCCCAGCACAGCGGCTCGGACAGCACGACGTTCTTGCCGGTCTGGGTGTTGACCACGATCCGCTGCGCGATCTCCTTGTGGGCGTGGCCCACCAGCACCGCGTCGATGCCGGGAACGGTGGCGGCCATCGCGGCGCCCGCGTTCTCCGCGTAGGGCAGCTGGTCGCCCCAGGAGGACGGGTCGTCGACGCCGGTGTGCGCGGAGACCACGACCACGTCGGCGCCGGCGGCGCGCAGCTTCGGCACCCACTTGGCGGCGACCTCGGGGATGCCCGGGAAGGTCAGCTGTCCCTGGACGTTGGCCTTGTCCCAGATCGCGATGCCGGGGTTGGTCAGGCCGAGGATGCCGACCCGGATCGGACGGCCGTGGCCGAGGTGCAGCTCGCGGATCACGTACGGCGGGAAGGCCGGCTTCTCGTTCTTGGCGTTCAGCGCGTTGGCGCCGAGCAGCGGGAAGTCCAGCTGGTCCTGGTAGGCGCGCAGCAGCGGGATGCCGTAGTTGAACTCGTGGTTGCCGAGCGCGGCGGCGTCGTAGCCGATGGCGTTCATCGCGGCGGCCATCGGGTGGACCGGGGCCTTCTTGCCGGTGATCGGCTCGACCCGGGCGTAGTAGTAGGACAGCTGGGTGCCCTGGATGGTGTCGCCGGCGTCGATCAGCAGGGTGCGGCCGTGGCCCTTCTCGGCACGGACCTGCTCGACCAGGGTGGAGATCTTGGCCAGGCCGACGTCGTTGTGGCTCTTGTCGTCGAACTCGGAGTCGGTGAAGTACTCCCAGTTGAAGACGTGGCCGTGCAGGTCGGTGGTGCCCATCACGGTGAAGCTCGCCTTGAACGGGACGGGGCCCCGGCCGCGGGACTCGCCCTGGTTCTGGTCCGCCGCGGCGGCGGGGGTGGCCGTGGCGGCGGTCAGGCCGCCGGCCAGGGCGGCCCCGGCCGCGGTGGCGGCGGAGCGGGTGACGAAGTCACGGCGGTTCAGGGCCATCAAGGTCTCCAAGTCGAGCGGTACGGGCCGTCGGGCGGCATCGGCGACAGGGCAGCTGACACCCCGCCACCTGCCGTGACGCGCGTAGAAAAACGCGTGTGGCAGTCTGCCGTCTTCTGGCCTCCGGTACCAGCCCCGAGAGCTGTCCAACAGGTGAGATCTGGGCAACTCTCCCGTGACACCGGCCCGCCCGGCAGCACACCAGTGCGTCAACCGGAGTCGATCGTGCTCACCCCGTACGCCACCGTCGCGACTGTGTCGGTCCGTTCATCAAATCTTTCGCCAACTGCCATGGGACGACTGGCCGGAAGCGTGCTGTTACGGCCGGGTAATACCTAGGCTTCTGAGGTATGCGCCGAGCAAAAATCGTTTGTACTCTCGGGCCTGCCGCGGACTCGTACGACCAGATCAAGGCCCTGGTCGACGCCGGTATGGACATCGCCCGACTGAACCTCAGCCACGGCTCCCACGCGGAGCACGAGGATCGCTACCACCGGGTCCGCAAGGCCTCGGACGAGTCGGGCCGCAGCGTCGGGGTGCTCGCCGACCTCCAGGGCCCGAAGATCCGGCTGAGCACCTTCGCCGACGGCCCCGTGCTGCTGGAACGCGGCGACGAGTTCACCATCACCACCGAGGACGTCCCGGGCGACCGGGAGATCTGCGGCACCACCTACCAGGGCCTGGCCGCCGACGTGTCGCGCGGTGAACGGATCCTGGTCGACGACGGCCGGGTCTGCCTGGAGGTCACCCACGTCGAGGGCCCCCGGGTGCACTGCATCGTCATCGAAGGGGGCCTGGTCTCCGACCACAAGGGCCTCAACCTGCCCGGAGTCGCCGTCTCCGTGCCCGCGCTCTCCGACAAGGACGTCGAAGACCTGCGCTGGGCACTGCGGACCGGCGCCGACCTGATCGCGCTGTCGTTCGTGCGCAGCGCCAAGGACGTCGAGGGGGTGCACCGGATCATGGCGGAGGAGGGCCGTCGGATTCCGGTCATCGCCAAGATCGAGAAGCCGCAGGCGGTGGAGAACCTGGACTCCATCGTGGACGCCTTCGACGGCCTGATGGTCGCCCGCGGCGACCTGGGCGTCGAACTCCCGCTGGAGCAGGTGCCGATCGTCCAGAAGCGGGCGATCAAGCTGGCCAAGCGGAACGCCAAGCCGGTGATCGTCGCCACCCAGATGCTGGACTCGATGATCAACGCCTCCCGGCCGACCCGCGCCGAGGCGTCCGACGTCGCCAACGCGGTGCTCGACGGCACCGACGCGGTGATGCTGTCCGGCGAGACCTCGGTCGGCAAGTACCCGGTGGAGACGGTCCGGACGATGGCCCGGATCGTCGAGGCCGCCGAGACCGACATCCTGGCCGGCGGGCTGCCGCCGCTCACCGAGAAGAGCAAGCCCCGCACCCAGGGCGGAGCGGTGGCCCGGGCCGCCGCCGAGATCGGCGACTTCCTGGACGCCAAGTACCTGATCGCGTTCACCCAGAGCGGCGACACCGCCCGCCGGCTGACCCGCTACCGCTCGCCGATCCCGGTCCTGGCGTTCACCTACGAGCCCGCCGTGCGCAGCCAACTGGCCCTCACCTGGGGCGTGGAGACCTTCCTCGGCCCGTTCGTCACCACCACCGACGAGATGGTCGCCCAGGTCGACGCCCAGCTGCTGAGCCTCGGCCGCTGCAAGCGCGGCGACATCGTGGTGATCACCGCGGGCTCCCCGCCCGGGCTGGCCGGCTCCACCAACCTGGTGCGCGTGCACCACGTCGGCGAGCTGGACAACTGACGGATGCGAGGGCCGCCCGGCACCGGGCGGCCCTTCGCCCGTCACACCGTCAGGACGATCTTGCCGCGCAGGTGGCCGTGCTCGCTGAGCCGGTGCGCCTCGGCGGCCTCCGCCAGCGGCAGCACCCGGTGGATCGGCAGCACCAGCGTGCCCGCCTGGTGCAGCGCCAGCGCCGCCGCGTACGCGCCCGGGTGGTACGGCTCGGCCTCGGCGCCGCCGGTGAAGCGGACGCCGTGCTGCTGGCCCGCCAGCGGCGAGGTGATCGTCAGCACCCGGTCGGCGCTGCCGGTCAGCTCGATCGACACCGCCAGCTCGTCGGCCTTCCCGGACGCGTCCAGCGCCCGGTCCACCCCGCCCGGGGCGGCCGCCCGCACCCGCTCCGCCAGGCCCTCGCCGTACGCCACCGGGATCGCGCCCAGCTCCCGCAGGTAGGCGTGGTTGCCCTCGCTCGCGGTGCCCACCACCGTGATGCCGCGCGCCCGGGCGAACTGCAGCAGCAGCGTGCCGACCCCGCCCGCCGCGCCGTGCACCAGCAGGGTCTCGCCCGGCCGCACGCCCAGCACCCCGAGCACCCGCTCCGCGGTCTCCGCCGCCGTCGGGATCGCCGCCGCCTCCTCCCAGCTCAGCCCGGACGGCTTGGCCGCCAGCAACTCGACGTCCACCAGGGCGTGTTCGGCGTAGCCGCCGCCCATCACCGCGCCGAACACCTGGTCGCCGACAGCGAACTCGGCGACCTCCGCGCCGACCGCCTCCACCGTGCCCGCCAACTCGTAACCGGGCACCGAGGGGAAGACGACCGGGAAGAACCCGTCCAGCGCGCCGCTGCGCAGCTTGTGGTCCAGCGGGTTGACGCCCACCGCGCGGACCGCGACCCGCACCTGACGGGGCCCCGGCTCGGGCAGGTCGAGATCGATCGGGCCCAGCACGTCCGGGTCGCCGTAGTGCGCGAAAGCAATGGCCTTGGTCATGGCAATGTCCTTGGATTCATGGGGAGTTGATTCTTTCCGACGGGTTCCATCCTGCGCCCCGGGCGGCGGCCGCCCGGCCGGTCTTTCGGACGGTTCCACCTGGCCGAAAAGCCAGGACGGCCGGATCCGGACCGCCGCGCTGGGTTTGCCGGGGCATTCGACCGTCCCTGTGGTCGCTCGCAGTGCGTGTTCGAACTCGGGGAGTGATCGATGGAGATCCGATGGCGAAACTCGCATGGCGCCCCCTCGCGTTCGCCGCGGCTCTGGCCGAACTGCCGGAGATCGACTTGGCGTTCATCGAGGCCAAGGCCTCCCGCGTCACCAGGGACGGCTTCGGCGAGCAGGGCTTCACCCGTACCCTGAACGGCGTGCACGACGTGGCTGTCGGCGAGCTCGTCTGCCGGCTCGGCTACGGTTCCAAGGACGTCTGCGACATCCGCACCACGCACACGGGCAACGCCACCTGGGTCACCAACGGCACAGCCGTCTTCGGCAGCACCGGCGCCCCGCAGAACGGCGGCCCCGTCGCCCGGACCGGCGACAGCGGCGGCCCCGTGATCACCGTCAACGACCCCGTCACCCGACAGCTGAACGGCATGGTCGTCGCCGGGTTCGGCTGCACGGTCGTCGGCGACGAACAGGTCTGCAACGTGCTGGTCGGCTGGGTGGACGTGTTCGACGTCTTCGACAAGTCCGCCCTGCGGCTCACGGACCGACCCACGGCCCGCCTTTCGGACAGGTCGACCCGGCCGAAAGGCCAGGGTCGGTACCCGTGGCCCGAACTAGGCTGGCGGGTATGGACGAGACCGCCCCCTGGGCCCGCCCGCAGGACGCGCTGGCCCGCGCCGTCGAGGTGCTTCGCGAACCCCGGCCCGGCCTGCTGCCGAAGCTGTCCGAGGTGCTCGAACCGCTGGTCCCGCACCTGGCCGCCGCCCAACTCAGCGGCGTCTGCGCGTACTCCCCGGCGAACACGGTCGGGCCGCGGGAGCTGACGGAGGCCTTCGGCAGCCTGGTGATCTCCCGGCTCGGCGAGCGCGCGCTGGCCGAGGCCGGGCCCGGCCGACCCTGGCAGGGGGAGGCCGAACTTGCCGGAGCGGAGCGGCCGTTGCTGGTGGTCACCACCACGCCGGGGGCCGGGAAGGGCGCCGTGCTGGTGCTGATCCGGTCGGACGGGGCGCCGCTGACGACGGACGTGCTGGAGATCCTGCAGCAGCTGTGGGACCTGGTGGTCACCCACTCCGACCACCGCGCCACCGACGCCGCCCCCGCGCAGGCCGCCGTCTCCCGGGTCTCCGCGAACGCCCGCGCCTGGGCGATCGCCAAGTCCACCGGCACCCACAGCGCCGCGCTGACCGCGATCCTCGCCCCGCTGCGCTCCGCCGACCTGGACGACGCCGCCGCCCGCCGCGCGGCCACCGAACTCGCCGTCACCGCCCTGCTCGACCTGCGCCGCTCCGCCGACCTGGACCGCGTCCTCAGCGAGGAGCCCGCCGACGCCGCGTTCGCCCGGCTGGCCCGCGAACTGCGGCCGCTGCTGCGCCACACCCGGGTCCGCCTCGACGTCGCGCCCCCGGCCGACGGCGCCCGCTCCGTCCCCGCCGACCTGGCGCACACCGCCAGGGACGCCGTCCGGGCCGCCGTGCTGGTGATGCTGGACCAGGAGAAGCCCGGGCGGCTGCACGTCAGTTGGCAGTTCACCGCTGATTCGGTGCTGCGCGCGGTGGTGCGCGGCGACGGCCTCGGCGCGCTGGCGGCCGACGCGCTGGGCGTGCACCGCACCGCGGAGCGGATCGCCGCGCTGGGCGGGCGCAGCACCGTCGAGGCGGTGCCCGGTTGGGGCGCCACCATCACCGTGGACCTGCCGCTCGCGCTGCCCGAACCCGCTTCGGTCGGCGACCCCCTGGACGGCCTCCAGCCGCGCGAACGGGAGGTGCTGGACCAGCTGGCCCGGGGCCGCCGCAACCGGGACATCGCCGCCGCGCTGCACATCAGCGAGTCCACGGTGAAGTTCCACGTCGCCAACATCCTGGCCAAGCTCGGCGTCGCCTCCCGGGGCGAGGCGGCCGCCCTCGCCCACCGGGCCGGCCCGTCCGCCGGACTGCACCTGGCGTCCTGAGCCGGATCCCTCGGCAGCCGGGCGGGGAAACGACTCGCGCCGCCGTGGTGGTGGTCACCGCGGCGGCGCACAGCCAAGGTCGGTGACCTTGGAATTGAAGAGAAAGTGCCCCGAGTGGGATTCGAACCCACACCGGACGGTGTTTGAGACCGTTGCCTCTGCCGATTGGGCTATCGGGGCCCAGCGGTTCGAAGGTCAAACCCCCCACCGTGGTGAACCAAACATACCGTGTCTGGGTAGGCTCGTGCATGCAGCACCCCGCCGGACCGAGGAGCCCCGTGAGCACCGCCGACGAGCAGCCCCAGCCGCTTGAGACCGACTCGCCCCAGATCACCCGAATCGTCATCGCCGAGGACGAGGCACTGATTCGCCTCGATCTCAAGGAGATGCTGGAGGAGGAGGGCTACACCGTCGTCGGTGAGGCCGGTGACGGCGAGACCGCGGTACGGCTGGTCGAGGAGCTCAAGCCCGACCTGGCCATCCTGGACGTCAAGATGCCGGTGCTGGACGGCCTGTCCGCCGCCGAGCGGATCCACGAGCAGCACCTCGCCCCGGTGCTGATGCTCACCGCGTTCTCGCAGCGCGAACTGGTCGACCGGGCCCGCGACGCCGGTGCGATGGCCTACATCGTCAAGCCGTTCAGCAAGAGCGACCTGGTGCCCGCGATCGAGATGGCGGTCTCCCGCTACACCGAGATGCGCACCCTGGAGCAGGAGATCGCGGATCTCTCGCAGCGCCTGGAGACCCGCAAGCTGGTCGACCGGGCGAAGAGCGTGCTGCAGACCAAGTTCGGGCTGAACGAGCCCGCCGCGTTCCGCTGGATCCAGAAGACCTCGATGGACCGCCGGATGACCATGGCCGCCGTCGCCGAGGCCGTGATCGAGGAGGGCGCCGCCCAGGACCGCAAGAAGGCCGAGGCGGCCGAGGGCTGACCGCCCCCGAGCGCACGAGTGCCCCCGCCGGACTTCCGACGGGGGCACTCGCCGTACCGACGGTCCGTCAGTCCTCGCCCAGGTACGCGCGGCGCACCGTGTCGTCGCGCAGCAGCTCCGCGCCCGTGCCGGAGAGCGTGATCTCGCCGGTCGTCATCACGTACGCGCGGTCCGAGAGCGAGAGCGCGGCCTGCGCGTTCTGCTCCACCAGCAGGATGGTGGTGCCCGAGGCGCGCAGCTCCACCACGGTCGCCATGATCTTCTGCATCATCAGCGGCGACAGGCCCATCGAGGGCTCGTCCAGCAGCAGCAGCTTCGGGTTGGACATCAGCGCCCGGCCCATCGCCAGCATCTGCTGCTCGCCGCCGGACAGCGTGCCCGCGGCCTGCTTCCGGCGCTCGGCGAGGATCGGGAACAGCGTGCAGGCCCGTTCCACGTCCCGGGCGATGCCCGCCTGGTCGCGCCGCAGGAACGCGCCCAGCAGCAGGTTCTCCTCGATGGTCATCCGCGGGAAGATGTGCCGGCCCTCGGGGGAGTGCGCCAGGCCCAGCGCGACGATCCGGTGCGCGGGCACCGTGTCGATCGGCTCGCCCTCGAACAGGATCCGACCCGCGGTCGGCCGGAGCAGGCCGGACACGGTGCGCAGGGTGGTGGTCTTGCCCGCGCCGTTGGTGCCGATCAGGGTGGTGACCTCGCCCTGTTCGACGGTGAAGCTGATGCCCTTGACGGCCTCGATCTTGCCGTAGGCGACGCGAAGGTCCTCGACCTCCAGCAGAGCGGTCACTGGTCGGCCTCCGTAGTGGTGGTGGTTCCTTCGAGCGGCTCGCCCAGGTAGGCGGTGACCACCCGCTCGTCGTTCTGGACGGTCTCCCGGTCGCCCTCGACGATCTTCTGGCCCTGCACCAGCACCGCGGTGCGGTCGCACAGGTTGAAGATGAACTTCATGTCGTGCTCGATCACCAGCACCGCGATCCCGAGGTCCCGGATCGCGAACACCAGTTCCTCGGCGGACCGGGTCTCCTGCGGGTTCATGCCCGCGGTCGGCTCGTCCAGCAGCAGCAGGCCCGGCTCGGAGGCCAGCGCCCGGGCGATCTCCAGCTTGCGCTGCTCGCCGTAGGGCAGGTTGCGGGCCAGGTGGTCGGCCTTCCCGGACAGGCCGCAGAACTCCAGGAGCTCCATGGCCCGTTCACGGCTCTCGGCCTCGGCCCGCCGGTACCCCGGACCGCGGAGGATCGCCGAGAACAGGCCCTCCTCGGTGCGGGTGTGCCGGCCCACCAGGACGTTCTCCAGCACCGTCATGTTGGAGAACAGCCGGATGTTCTGGAAGGTCCGGGCGATGCCGGCCTGGGTGACCAGGTGCGGCTTGGGCGGCAGCACCTGGCCCTTGTACCTGACGACGCCCGAGGTCGGGACGTACAGCCCGGTCAGGCAGTTGAAGAAGGTGGTCTTGCCGGCGCCGTTCGGGCCGATCAGACCGACGATCTCGCCCTGGCGGACCGTCAGGTTGACCTGGTTGACGGCGGTCAGGCCGCCGAAGCGCATCACCACGTCGGTGGCTTCCAGGACCGTCTCGGCGAGCGGTGCGGCGGGCGCGGTGTCGGTGGTCATGGTGCTCACGCCCCTGCCTTCGAGAGTGCGTCGTCGGTCGGGCCGCCCTGCGCGGGCAGCTCGGCCTCGTGGAACTCCAACTTCCGGCGGCGGTTGGCGATCAGCCCCTCGGGGCGGAAGCGCATCAGCAGGATCAGGGCGACGCCGAACGCCAGCAGCTGGTAGGACTGCAGGAACTGGAGCTTCGCCGGGATCAGGAACAGCAGCGCCGCGCCGACCAGCGGTCCGCTGATGGTGCCCATGCCGCCGAGGATCACCGCGGCCAGCAGGAACGCCGAGTTCGGCGGGACCGGCCCGGCGAACTGGTACTGGTCGGGGGAGACCGCGCCCGCCACGTGCGCCTGCACCGCGCCGGCCAGGCCGGCCAGGGTGGCGCCCAGCGCGAAGGCGATCAGCTTCACCCGGAAGCCGTTGATGCCCATTGCCTCGGCCGCCGTCTCGTCCTCGCGGATCGCCACCCAGGCGCGGCCGATCCGGGAGTTGGCGACCCGGCCGAACACCACCACGACGATCGCGGTGACCACCAGCATCAGCAGCAGGTAGTTGCCGAACTTTCCGAGCTGGACGAAGCCGAAGTCGTGCGGCTGGCCGAAGTCGAAGCCGAACAGGTTGACGTCGGGGATCGCCGCCACGCCGTTCGGGCCGTTGGTCAGGCTCGGGCCGGAGCGGCCGTCCAGGTTGTTCATGGCGATCCGGAAGATCTCACCGAAGCCGAGCGTGACGATCGCCAGGTAGTCGCCGCGCAGCCGCAGCGTCGGGGCGCCGATCACCACGCCGAACACCAGCGCGGCCAGCGCGCCGATCAGCACCGCGAGCGGGAACGGCAGGTGCAGGCCGCGGAACACCGAGTACGGCGAGCCGGAGACCAGCGCGGCCGCGTACGCGCCGACGCCGAGGAAGGCGACGTAGCCGAGGTCCAGCAGACCGGCCAGGCCGACCACCACGTTCAGGCCGAGCGCCACCGTGGCGAAGATCAGGATGTTCGCCCCGATCAGCACGTACGTCTCGCTGCTCTGGGTGAACGGGAACGCGCCCGCGGCGGCGAACGCCGCGCCGGTGGTCACCGCGCGGTGGCGGGTGGTCAGTTCGCTCAGCCGGGCGACCGTGCCGCCGGCCAGCAGCGCGGCGGTGGCGAAGACCGCGAGCAGCAGGAAGCCGATGAACAGCTCGCCGTACTCGGTGGAGATGCCGAACTCGACCACGCCCAGGCCGAGCGCGAACACCGCGGTGATCACCAGGATCTCCGCCCAGGACGGCAGCACGCGGGCGGCGGGCAGCGGGCGTTCGATCCGGCCGATCCGCAGCCAGGCGTCCAGCAGCTGCCAGAGCCGGAAGCCGAGGATCACGACCGGCACGGCGACGAAGAACCACAGGTTCTCGGTGAAGAGCGGCCGGACGCCGGGCGGGACGGCGTTCAGCGCCCAGCCCTGGCCGAAGCCGACCCGCAGCACCACCGCGACACCGGCGACCAGGTACCACCACGGGGCGACGGGGTTCTGCTTGACGGTGCGGCGGCGGTCCAGCGGCAGGCCGAGCGCGCCGACCACGGCGAGCAGCGAGCCGACCGCGGCGACCCAGCCGCCCGGGTCGAGGTTGACCAGGCCGTCCAGCTGGACGGTGATCGCGATCACCGAGTACCAGCACACCGCGAGGGTGCCGAGGGCGGCGAACAGCACGCCGTTGTGGCTGCCGGACGGGCTCAGCCAGCGCAGGCCCTTCAGCCCGTGCGCGGCGAGCGCCAGCAGCGCGGTCAGCAGGCCGCCGACCAGCGCCAGCCACTGCAGGCCGGCCGGGGAGCCGTAGTAGGTGAGGTCGCCCGGGAACTGGTCGGTCCAGGTCCAGGACATCGCCGCGGACGCGGCGGCCAGCACCCCGCCGGCCACCGCCGCGGCGAGCGCCGCGGTGCCGGGAAGCCGGAGGACGGGCGTGGTCTCGTGCGAGGCCGCGAATTTCTGGGACGAAGTGGTCATCTGCTCACGCCCGATCCGCGACGCGCTCGCCGAGCAGGCCCTGTGGCCTCACCAGCAGCACGACGATCAGCAGGACGAACGCCCACACGTTGGCCCAGGCGCCGCCGCCGAGCTGGTGCATGCCGGGGACGTTCTGGATGTACGCGGTGGCCAGCGATTCGGCGACGCCGAGGACCAGCCCGCCGAGCATCGCGCCGTAGATGTTGCCGATGCCGCCCAGGACGGCGGCGGTGAAGGCCTTCAGACCGGCCAGGAAGCCCATCATGAAGTCGACCTGGCCGTACCTCAGGCCGTGCGCCACGGCCGCGACCGCGGCGAAGGCCGCGCCCAGGGCGAAGGCGATCACGATGATCCGGTCGGTGTTGATGCCCATCAGCTTCGCGGTGTCCGGGTCCTGCGCGGTGGCCTGCATGGCCCGGCCGGTGCGGGTGAAGCGCACGAACGAGGCCAGGATCAGCATGCACAGCGGCGCGGCGGCCAGCAGGAACAGGTCGTTGCGCTGGAGGTGGAACAGGCCGAGGTCGACGGTGTCACCCGCGAACTGCGGGAAGGAGATGGCCTTCTTGGCTCCCGGGTAGAACGCCCAGACCACCTGCTGCAGCGCGATGGACAGGCCGATCGCGGTGATCAGCGGGGCCAGCCGGGGCGCGGTCCGCAGCGGGCGGTAGGCGAACCGTTCGGCCGCGGTGGCGGTGAGCACGGAGGCGATCACGCCGCCCAGGATCATGACCGGCAGGGCCAGCCAGAGCGAAGTGCCGTGCGGCAGCGCGGCGTAGGCGGTCAGGGCCCCGAAGCCGCCGATCATGAAGATCTCGCCATGGGCGAAGTTGATGAGTTGGACGATGCCGTAGACCATCGTGTACCCGATGGCGATCAGGCCGTACATCAGGCCGAGCATCAGTCCGTTGGCCAGGTTTTGCGGCAGTTCGTGCACCGCGGGCCTCCGTGGATAGGGGGGTATGAGGAGGCGGGGGGCACTTGTGGCGCCCCCCGCCGGACATCGGCTGGTGCAGGTGCGGGATCAGCCGTTGTAGGTACCGCTCTTGACCGCCTTCCACTCGCCGCCCTTGACGCTGTAGACGGTGAGCTGCTTGTTCGTGGTGTCGCCGTACTGGTCGAAGGAGACCTGGCCGGTGACGCCGGAGAAGTTCACCTTGGCCATCTCGGCCAGCACCTTGGTGCGCAGGTCGCTCGGCACCTTGCCGCCGTTGTGCTCCACCGCGGCCTTGACGGCCTCGATGATCGACCACGCGGCGTCGTACGAGTAGCCGCCGTACGCGGAGTACGCGTCCTTGTAGCCGGCCGCGGTGTAGTCGGCGACGAAGGTCTTGGCGGAGGACAGCTCCTCCACCGGGGCGCCGACCGAGGTGGCCAGGTCGCCGTCGCTGTTGTTGTTGGAGAGCTTGATGAACTCGGGGTCGTAGATGCCGTCGCCGCCCATCAGCGGGACCTTCGCGCCGGCCTTCTTGATCTGGTCGGTGAGCGGGCCGGCCTCCGGGTACTCGCCGCCGTAGTACACCGAGTCGGCGCCCGAGGAGGCGACCTTGGTGGCGACCGCGGAGAAGTCCTTGTCGTCCGGGTTGATGTGGTCGGAGCCGGCCACGGTGCCGCCGAGCTTCTTGAACTCCTCCTGGAAGATGGCCGCCAGGCCCGCGCCGTAGGTCTTCTTGTCGTCGATGACGTAGACCTTGGTCTTCTTCGCCTCGTTGAACAGGTACTGGGCGGCGTACTTGCCCTGCACCACGTCGGTGGTGGCGGTGCGGAAGTACGAGGCGTACGGGCGGGTGAACTTGCTGCTGCCCCAGTCCGGGCCGAGCGACAGCTCGGGGCTGGTGTTGGCCGGGGAGACCTGGGTCAGCTTGGCGTCGTTGAAGACCTTCTGCATGGTCTGCGAGACGCTGGAGTTCAGCGGGCCGACCACGCCGACGACGTCCTTCATGTCGACCAGGGCGGTGGCGTTCTGCTTGCCGGAGGTCGGGTTGGCCTGGTCGTCCTTGGCCTCGATGGAGAAGGTGACGCCCGGAACCAGGTTGTCCTTGTTGGCCTTCTTGGTGGCCAGGTCGGCCGAGTTCTTGATGCCCAGGCCCAGCGCGGACAGCTTGCCGCTGATCGGGGCGTCCACGCCGATGACCACCTTGGTGGTGCCGCCCGCGTTGTCCGAGCCGGTCTTGGCACCGCGCGAGCCGCAGGCCGAGAGGGTGAGCGCTCCGGTAACTGCAATGGTCACGACAAGAAGTGAGCTCTTTCGCACGACGGGGGTCTCCTTCTGGACGGAAGACACGCGCACAGGGCTGGCGGTGCCGGAACGCGTCGACCGGGCCCGAAAATCGGACGGGCGGTGACTGGGCGTGACTCTAGACCGCGTGTGGCGGTGCGGTCAGTGGGGCGGGTGAGGCTGTGATTCTCTTGTTATGACCACGCCGGAAGTTGATCTCAGTGCGTGGGAGAAAACCGCAGGTGGAGCCCGCTGTTCCGGGCTCCGGCCGGTGGCGCGGGCGGTCGGGGCGCCCAACTCCCCAGGCAGGGTTGGAAGATCCGCTTATCGGACAGGTTTGTCCGAGCTGCTCGGGCTGGTCGTGGGTGTTCGATTATCGGGAGTGTCGCAGGTCGCGTGCAGTGCCGCGGAGAGGTCCCGGGCGTAGGAATCGCCCAGAATCTGACTTGTCGTCTCCAATGCGCGCGTGTTACGCAGCGTGACATCGAGGAAGGGCAGGCCGGCGTCCGCCGGAGCCGCCGAGCAGTCCGTCACCTTCAGGCCGACCCGCAGCGACACCGTCTGCCCCGGTGGCACCGTCTGCGGCAGCCATCCCCCCACCACCACCGACAGTCCGCGGTAGCCCTGGCTCACCCCCAGGACGTCCACCGGGCCGGTGCCGGCGTTGTGCACCGTCAGGGACAGCGCGAACGACTCCTGCCCGACCGGCAGCTTGCCGCCGTACTGGAACCGGGTGGACTGCGAGGGGAGCGGCAGCTCCGGCGGCGGCGAGTTGGCCGCGGCCGCCGTGCGCTCCATCGCGTGACGCGCCGTCAGGAACAGTGCCAGCGCCAGCAGTAGCAGGACCAGGACCGCCTTCAGGCGTCTGCTCAGCAGCCGCGGCGGTTCGTCGACGTACAGTCGGAGTGGTGTCCAGGTGCCCTCGCCCGGCTCCACCGGGCCGAGAAACCCCTTCGGCTCGCCCGGCGGCGGTTCTGCGGACATGGCGGCGCCCCCTCGTCCAGCCGAGAATTCCCGTGTCGGGAAAAGGCCAAACCCAGGGGGCGCGTCGGGAGTTGAGGCTTTTTTACGGCCTCGCGGCGCTACAGGTCGCGCAGCATGCAGGTCAGTCGGCAGCTGGTGATCCGGCGGCCGGTGTCGTCCGTCACCGCGATCTCGTAGGTCGCCGCGGTGCGGCCCTTGAACACCGCCGTCGCCACGCCCGTCACCAGGCCGGAGGTGGCCGAGCGGTGGTGGGTGGCGTTCAGGTCCACGCCCACCGCGTAGCGGCCCGGGCCGGCGTGCAGCATCGCGCCGATCGACCCCAGCGTCTCGGCCAGCGCGGCCGACGCCCCGCCGTGCAGGAGTCCGTACGGCTGCTGGTTGCCCTCCACCGGCATGGTGCCCACCACCCGGTCCGGGGAGGCCTCGACGATGGTGATGCCCAGCTTCTCGCCCAGCAGGCCACCCGAGAAGGTCTCCGGGTTCACCCCCAGCTTCGCGAAGTGGTCCAGCACGTCCTGGGGCACGTTCAGTACGGGCGCCGCGTCGGTCATGGTGCTCCTGTTCGGGGTTCACTTCGTTGTGCGCGTCGATCGTACGACTGTCTACCCGTCGGTAGGGAGGTGCTCCGCGCCGCGCCGGGAGATGTCGGCCCCGGGCCATAGGATCGGGGACGGCAGTGCAACCGGGCAGGAACGGGATGTGACGTGGCGACACAGGGTGCAGGCAAGAGTGCGGCCGGGCGGCCCCGGCTGATGCTGCTGGACGGGCATTCGATGGCCTACCGGGCCTTCTTCGCCCTGCCGGTGGAGAACTTCTCCACCACCACCGGCCAGCACACCAACGCGGTGTACGGCTTCACCTCGATGCTGGTCAACACCGTCCGGGACGAGGCGCCCACGCACCTCGCGGTCGCCTTCGACATCTCCCGGCAGACCTTCCGCGCCGCCGAGTTCCCCGAGTACAAGGCCAACCGCGCCAAGACTCCCGACGAGTTCCGCAGCCAGATCCCGCTTATCGGCGAACTCCTCGACGCGATGCGGATCCCCCGGCTCACCGCCGAGGGCTTCGAGGCCGACGACATCATCGCCACCCTCGCCACCGCCGCCGCGGCCGAGGGCTTCGAGGTGCTCATCGTCACCGGCGACCGGGATTCGCTCCAGCTGGTCAACGAGCACGTCACCGTGCTCTACCCCACCAAGGGCGTCTCGGAGTTGACGCGCTACACCCCGGAGAAGGTCGCCGAGAAGTACGGCGTGCGCCCCGACCAGTACCCGGACCTCGCGGCGCTGCGCGGCGACCCGTCCGACAACCTGCCCGGCATCCCCGGCGTCGGCGAGAAGACCGCCGCGAAGTGGGTCAACCAGTTCGGCTCCTTCGAGGAACTGGTCGAGCGGGCCGACGAGGTCAAGGGCAAGATCGGCGAGAAGCTGCGCGAGCACCTCGATTCCGTCAAGCGCAACCGGGTGCTCACCGAGCTCGTCCGGGACGTCGAACTCCCGCTCGGCGTCCCCCAGTTGGAGCGCACGCCGTTCGACCGGGAGGAAATCGCCCGGCTGATGGAGGCGCTGGAGTTCCGCAACCCCAACTTCCGCGACCGGGTGGCCGGCATCGACCCGGCCGGTGCCGAGACCGCCGCCGCCGCCGACATCCCCACCGGCCCCGCCGTCGAGGGCGACCTGCTCACCGTCCCCGGTGCGCTCGCCGCCTGGCTGGAGGAGCACACCGGCAAGGGCGAACGCACCGCGATCGCCGCCGACTACGAGTGGGCCCTCGGCGCCGGCCAGGTCAAGCAGGTCGCGCTCGCCACCGGCACCGCCGCCGCCTGGTTCGACCCCGCCGCCCTGGAGGAGGACGACGACCGGGCGTTCACCGCCTGGCTCGCCGACCCCGCGCGCCCCAAGGCCCTGCACATCGCCAAGCAGGTCGTGCGCGCCTTCGCCGAGCAGGGCTGGCAGTTCGCCGGCGTCAGCGCCGACACCGCGCTCGCCGCCTACCTGGAGAAGCCCGGTCGCCGCACCTTCACCCTCGACGTCCTCGCCGAGGAGTACCTGTCCCGCTCGCTGGCCCCCGCCGCCCAGGCCGAGACCGGCCAGCTCAGCTTCGACGCCGACGAGCCCGACCCGACGGCCGGCGCCCAGGCCCAGATGACCGAGGCCCGCGCCGTCCACGACCTCGCCGAACTCTTCGACACCAGGCTCGCCGAGGTCGGCGCCGACAAGCTGTTCCACGACATGGAACTGCCCATCGCCGCGCTGCTCGCCCGGATGGAGCGCTACGGCATCGCCGCCGACCGCGGCTGGCTGCAGGGCCTGGAGGCCCAGTTCGCCGCCGAGATCCAGCGCTGTGTCGAGGAGGCGCACGCCGCCGCCGGGCGCGAGTTCAACCTCGGCTCGCCCAAGCAGCTCCAGGAAGTCCTGTTCGGCGACCTCAACCTGCCCAAGACCAAGAAGATCAAGACCGGCTACACCACCGACGCCGACGCCCTCACCTGGCTCGCCACCCAGACCGACAACGAACTGCCGGTCATCCTGCTCCGCCACCGCGACCAGGCCAAGCTGCGCACCACCGTCGAGGGCCTGCTCAAGACGGTCTCCCCGCAGGGCCGCATCCACACCACCTTCAACCAGATGGTCGCAGCCACCGGCCGGCTCTCGTCCCAGGACCCGAACCTGCAGAACATCCCGGTCCGCACCGAGGAGGGCCGCGCCATCCGCCGCGCCTTCGTGGTCGGCGAGGGCTACGAGTCGCTGCTCACCGCCGACTACTCGCAGATCGAACTGCGCATCATGGCGCACCTGTCCGAGGACGAGGCCCTGATCGAGGCCTTCGCCTCCGGCGAGGACCTGCACACCACCGTCGCCTCCCAGGTCTTCGCGGTCGCCCGCGACCAGGTCGACGCCGAGATGCGCCGCAAGATCAAGGCCATGTCCTACGGCCTCGCCTACGGCCTGTCCGCGTACGGCCTCTCCCAGCAGCTCGGCATCAAGCCCGCCGAGGCCCAGGGCCTGATGGACACCTACTTCGAGCGCTTCGGCGGCGTCCGCGACTACCTGCACAACGTGGTCGAGGAGGCCCGCGCCGTCGGCTACACCGAGACCCTGCTCGGCCGCCGCCGCTACCTGCCCGACCTCACCAGCGACAACCGCCAGCGCCGGGAAATGGCCGAGCGGATGGCCCTCAACGCCCCCATCCAGGGCTCCGCCGCCGACATCGTCAAGATCGCCATGCTCCGCGTCGACGAGGCCCTGCGCGCCGCCGACCTGAAGTCCCGCATGCTGCTCCAGGTCCACGACGAAATCGTCCTCGAACTCGCCCCCGGCGAGCGCAAGCAGGTCGAAGCCCTGGTCCGCGAGCAGATGGCCGACGCCTACCCCCTCCGCGCCCCGCTCGACGTCTCGGTCGGCGTCGGCACCGACTGGGAGGCGGCCGCGCACTAGTCGACCGGCCCCGGGCGTGGTCCACCGGCCCCGGGCGGCAGTCCCCGCGAACGGCTAAATCGTTTGCGGGCCTCCGCCCGGGGCTCGGAGACTGGCCGAATGACTGATCAACTCTCCACTTCCGCCGCCACGTTCGCCGACAAGCCGACGCTGGAGGGGGAGCGGATCATCCTTCGGCCGGTGCGGCCGGAGGAGGATCTGCCGATGCTCCGGGTGATGCTTCAGGACCTGGAGGTGCTCAAGTACACCTCGAACGTGTACACCCCCGCGGCGCCCGAGTGGGACGAGGCGATGGAGAAGCGCGTCGTCGAGTGGTACTCCACCCGCAACGAGCAGGCCGACCGGCTCGACCTGATCATCGTCGACCGGTCCACCGGCCGCGGCGTCGGCGAGGTCGTCCTCAACGAGTGGGAGGAGGCCAACCGCTCCTGCAACCTCCGGATCTGCATCGGCCCCGACGGCCGTGACCGCGGCTTCGGCACCGAGGCCGTCCGGCTCACCACCGACCACGCCATCCGCGCCCTCGGCCTCAACCGGGTCTCGTTGGGCGTGTACGGCTTCAACGCCCGCGGCCGGCGCGCGTACGAGAAGGCCGGGTTCAAGGTCGAGGGCGTCCGCCGACAGGTGCTGCGGTACGGCGACGAGTGGATCGACGACATCGACATGGCCGCCCTCGCCGAGGACTGGGTGTAGCGCCGACCGGTAGGCTCCGCGCGCCCGTTCGGCAGGTGGGCGAGAGGTGGGGCGGGATGAAGGTGCCGCAGGGCGGAAGAGCGCGGGCGGGGATCGTACTGGCCGCAGCCGCGGTGGTGGCCGGCGGCACGCTGTGGGCAGCGCACCCGGGCCCCGCCCCGCAACCGGCCACCCCGCCCCAGGCCGCGCCGGTGGTCGCCGAGACGCCGAGCGAGAGCGCCTCGCCCTCGCCCACCGAGTCACCGGCCCCCGCCGAGACCGCGACGCTGACGCCGACCGAGGAGCCGGAGACCACGGCCGCCGCCACGCCCCGGTCGACAGCGACCGGGGCGAAGCCGAAGGCGACGCGGACGCCGATCACCGAGGTGACGCCCGGGACGCATCCCAACAGCGACGACACCAGGCCGACGCGGAACCCGGACTGCCACTACGACCGGTCGGGCCGGCTGATGGCATGCGGGCCGATCCTGTCGCTCGGTCCGGTCGCGCCGAACCCGCACACCTCGCCGTCCTCGCTCCCTGCTGGCTGACCCGACACGACGTCACTTGCGCGGGTTGGCCCGGCGGGTGGGTTCGGCCGTGGTCGGGTCCTCCGGCCACGGGTGGCGGGGGTAGCGGCCGCGCAGGTCGGCACGGACGGCGCGGTAGCCCTCGCGCCAGAACGCGGCCAGGTCGCCGGTGACGGCGGCCGGGCGGCCTGCGGGGGAGAGCAGGTGGACGGTGAGCGGGGCCCGGCCGTCGGCCAGCGCCGGGGCGGCGTCCCAGCCGAACAGCTCCTGGAGCTTGACGGCGAGGACCGGGCGGTCGCCCGAGTAGTCGACCCGGATCCGGCTGCCGCTCGGCACCGTGATCCGCTCCGGGGCGAGCTCCTCCAGCCGGCCGGCCTGGCCGCTCGCCCACGGCAGCAGGCGCTGCAGCGCGGCGGCGGTGTCGATCCGCTCCAGGTCGGCGCGGCGACGGGCCCGGGACAGCTCCGGCTCCAGCCACTGCTCGGCGGAGGTCAGCAGCGCGGCGTCGCTCACGTCCGGCCACACCCCGCCGAGGGTGCGGTGCAGGAACGCCAGCCGTTCGCGCAGCCCCGCCGCGGCCGGCGGCCAGGACAGCAGCGCGCCGACGCCCTCGCGTTCGAGACCGGTCAGCAGCGCCTCGCGCACCAGCGCCGGATCGGGCGCCGTCAGCGGCGCCGCGGCGAGCTCGACCGCACCGAGGGTCTCCACCCGACGGGCCGTCACCTCCCGCTGCCGGGTCGACCAGCCGACCTCCTCCCGCCCGTCCAGCAACGGCCCGCCCGCCCGGCGGGCCGTCGCCTCGTCGATCGCCACCGCCCGCAGCACCCGCGCCGACGGCGACCCGGCGGGCCGGTCGGCCACCGCGATCGCCAGCCACCCGCCGGCCGGCAGCCGCGAGCCGCCCTGCACCTGGGCCGCCGTCCCGGAGGCCATCAGGTACGCGCCCTCGCCGCCCTCACCGCCCCCGCGGGCCTTGGCGAGCCGCTCCGGGTACGCCAGGCCGACCACCAGCCCGACGGCCGCATTCGGCTCCGCGGATTCACCTGACGATCTGTCGATCTGCTGTTCCAGTCGGCGGGTCTCGTCCTTCCAACGGCGCGCGTACGGGTCGTTGCCCTGCCTGACGGTGCGCCAGATGTGGGCCAGGTCGTCGCCGAGCGCGCGCGGCGGCTCCTCGGAGAGCAGCGCGACCAGCTCGGCCGCGCGCCGGGAGCCCACCGCCGCGGCGCCGTCCAGCAGCGCGCGGGCCAGCCGGGGGTGCAGGCCGGTACGGGCGATCGCCCGGCCGCGGTCGGTGGGGCGGCCGTCGGCGTCCACCGCGTCCAGCGCGCGAAGCGTGGTGCGGGCGGCGGCCATCGCCCCGGCGGGCGGCGGGTCGGGGAGAGCGAGGCCGGTGGCGTCCGGGTCGCCCCAGCAGGCGGCCTGGAGGGCGAACGACGTCAGGTCGGCGAGCGCGATCTCGGGCGTCGGGAAGCGCGCCGCGCGGGCGTCCTCCACCTCCGCCCAGCACCGGTACACCGTGCCGGGAGCCTCCCGCCCGGCCCGGCCGGCCCGCTGCCGGGCGGCGGCCAGCGAGGTGCGGACGGTGACCAGCCCCGACAGGCCGCGGGCGTGGTCGGTGCGCGGCTCCCGGGTCAGCCCGGAGTCGACCACCACCCGCACGCCCGGCACCGTCAGCGAGGACTCGGCGACCGAGGTGGCCAGCACCACCCGCCTCCGCTGCCCGGCCGCCAGCGCCGCGTCCTGCACCGCCTGCGGCGCCTGCCCGTGCAGCTGCAGCACCTCGACGCCGTCCAACTGCCCGGCCACCCGGGCGATCTCGCCCACGCCCGGCAGGAAGCACAGCACGTCCCCGTCCCGCTCGGCGAGCGCCCGGCGGACCGTCGCCGCGACGTGCTCCAGCAGCGCCGGGTCGACCCGCGTCCCGTGCGGCGGCCGGACGGTGCCCGGCGGCGGTGCCCACACCGCCTCCACCGGGTGCGACACGCCCTCGGCGGCCACCACCGGCGCGCCGTCCAGCAGTTCGGCCCAGGCGTCGGTGTCGGCGGTGGCCGAGGCCAGCAGCAGCCGCAGCTCCGGGCGGAGCGCCGCCCGGACGTCCAGCAGGAACGCCAGCGCGGTGTCCGCGTCCAGGTGCCGCTCGTGGCACTCGTCGAGCACCACGGTGTCCACGCCCGGCAGCTCGGGGTCGCGCTGCAGACGTTGCAGCAGGACGCCGGTGGTGACCACCTCGACCCGGGTGTCCGGGCCGACCCGGCGCTCGCCGCGAACCGTGAACCCGACCCGGCCGCCGACCTGCTCGCCCAGCAGCCAGGCCATCCGGCGGGCGGCGGCCCGCACCGCCAGCCGCCGCGGCTCGGCGACCAGCACCCGGCGCGGCGGACCGGGGAAAGCATCCAGCAGGCCCGCCAGGGCCAGCGGCACCAGGGTGGTCTTTCCGGTGCCGGGCGGAGCGGACAGCACCGCCGCGCCGTGCCCCTCCAACGCCTCGGCCAACCCGGGCAGCGCAGTGCGGACCGGCAGTTCGAGCCCCCCGGTGCGCACCGTCAGCCGTCCCGGCGGGCGACGAAGATCGCCGTCCCGGGGATGTGCCGGCCGCGCAGCGGGCTCCAGCCGCCCCACTCCTGCTCCAGCTCCTCCGGCCACTCCGGCTCGATCAGGTCGAGCAGCACGAATCCGGCCCCGACCAGCTCCCGCACCCGGTCGCCCAGCGTCCGGTGGTGCTCGACGTACGTCGCCACGCCCTGCTCGTCCTGCTCCACGTACGGCGTCCGGTCGAAGTACGACGACGACGCCGTCAGGCCCTCCTCGCCCGGCTCGTCCGGGAACGCCCAGCGGATCGGGTGCGTCACCGAGAACACCCACCGCCCGCCCGGCCGCAGCACCCGGTGCACCTCGCGCATCAGCCGCGAGGTGTCCGCGCTGAACGGCACCGCGCCGTACGCCGAACACGCGTGGTCGAACGAGCCGTCCGCGAACGGCAGCGTGGCCGCGTCCGCCTGCACCACCGCGACCGGCTCCAGGCCGCGGCCCAGATCGATCCGCCGCGAGTGCTGCAACTGCCGGTACGAGATGTCCAGCGCCACCGGCCGGGCGCCCTGCGCCACCAGCCAGCGCGAGCACTGCGCCGCGCCCGAACCGATCTCCAGCACATCCGCGCCCTTCAGCGCCGCCGGCTCACCGAGCAGCCGCACCTCGGCCTCGTCCACCCCCTCCGGACACCAGGTGAACCGGTCGTCCCCCAGGAACTCCCCGTGCTCGTCCTGGTAGTCGTCCGCGTTCCGGTCCCACCAGTGCCGACTCGCCCGGCTCGACTCCACCTCCCCGGCCTCCCGCCGGAGCGCCTCGTCGCCGTCGTCGTCGTCCGGCTCGGCGTCGGTGCGGTAGGCGCTCGGGACGTCGTACTCGGCGGGGTCGTAGTCGCGGGACGCGTCGGGGCCGGGGGTGGTGGAGTGGGTCATGGAATCCGTCACGTAAGGTATGGGATGCGGAAGCGCCACTGCCGCGGAGTCGGTCCCGTACGGGACCGGGTCGGGCCGTGGCATCCGGGGTAGGGCCGGTGTTCGAGCCGCCGCGAGGTGTGCCTTCGGAGGATATGGCCTGATCCGTCCCGGCCTCTACCGGTCTTGCCGCCTTCGGCATTGACCGTGTCCGGGTGTCCCCGTATGCTACAAGTTGCGCTGCGGGCCTGCGCGCCTCGGACGGAGCAGGTCGCGCTCGCATCTGTCGAAGACCCCAACGGTCGTCAGACGGGCATCGGGATTCCGGTTGATGGAATCGATTCGGTGGCCGTTTTCCGGCCTGTACGGCTTTCGGTGGGAGCGATCAGGGCCCTCCGCGTGGCATTACTACGACTTCATGTCCGTACCGGAGCCCTTTTCCTAATGACGAGCCCCACCGACACCTCTGTCAGCACCACCCCGCAGGTTGCGGTCAACGACATCGGCGACGCCGAGGCCTTCCTCGCCGCCATCGACGAGACCATCAAGTACTTCAACGACGGCGACATCGTTGAGGGCGTCATCGTGAAGGTCGACCGTGACGAGGTGCTCCTCGACATCGGTTACAAGACCGAGGGTGTCATCCCGTCCCGCGAGCTCTCGATCAAGCACGACGTCGACCCCCACGAGGTTGTCGCTGTCGGCGACAACATCGAGGCCCTGGTTCTCCAGAAGGAGGACAAGGAGGGTCGCCTGATCCTGTCCAAGAAGCGTGCGCAGTACGAGCGCGCCTGGGGCACGATCGAGAAGATCAAGGAAGAGGACGGCATCGTCACCGGTACCGTCATCGAGGTCGTCAAGGGTGGTCTCATCCTCGACATCGGCCTCCGCGGCTTCCTCCCGGCCTCGCTGGTCGAGATGCGTCGCGTCCGCGACCTCCAGCCCTACGTGGGCAAGGAGCTCGAGGCGAAGATCATCGAGCTGGACAAGAACCGCAACAACGTGGTCCTGTCCCGCCGTGCCTGGCTCGAGCAGACCCAGAGCGAGGTTCGCCAGACGTTCCTCACCACCCTGCAGAAGGGTCAGGTCCGCTCCGGCGTCGTCTCCTCGATCGTCAACTTCGGTGCGTTCGTCGACCTCGGCGGCGTCGACGGTCTGGTGCACGTCTCCGAGCTGTCCTGGAAGCACATCGACCACCCGAACGAGGTTGTCGAGGTCGGCCAGGAGGTCACCGTCGAGGTTCTCGACGTTGACATGGACCGCGAGCGCGTCTCCCTGTCGCTGAAGGCGACCCAGGAGGACCCGTGGCAGCAGTTCGCCCGCACGCACCAGATCTCCCAGGTCGTGCCGGGTAAGGTCACCAAGCTGGTTCCGTTCGGTGCGTTCGTCCGCGTGGACGAGGGCATCGAGGGCCTGGTCCACATCTCCGAGCTGGCCGAGCGCCACGTCGAGATCCCGGAGCAGGTCGTCCAGGTCGGCGACGAGATCTTCGTCAAGGTCATCGACATCGACCTCGAGCGTCGTCGCATCAGCCTCTCGCTGAAGCAGGCCAACGAGTCCCTCGGTGCCGACCCGGCGTCGGTCGAGTTCGACCCGACCCTGTACGGCATGGCCGCGTCCTACGACGACCAGGGCAACTACATCTACCCGGAGGGCTTCGACCCCGAGGCGAACGACTGGCTGCCCGGCTTCGAGAAGCAGCGCGAGGAGTGGGAGCGGCAGTACGCCGAGGCCCAGGCCCGCTTCGAGCAGCACCAGGCCCAGGTCATCAAGTCCCGCGAGGCGGACGCGGCTGCTGCCGCCGAGGCCGGCGAGGAGGCCCCGGTGTCCGGTGGCGGCTCGTACTCCTCCAGCAGCGACGAGGGCTCCGGCGCGCTTGCCTCGGACGAGGCGCTGGCTGCTCTGCGCGAGAAGCTGGCCGGCGGCCAGAGCTGAATCGCTCTCGCTGAGTAGTTGACTCACGCAGGGACCCCCTGCCCAGGCTTTCCTGGGCGGGGGGTCCCTGTTTTTGTGCCCGCGCGCCAGTGGAGGACGCTGCGCGGGGCTGGGTGGGGCTTGCTGTTTTTGCGCCCACCCGCCCACCCGGGTACCCGCCAGGGGAGGGTGCGCTGCGCGAGGGTTGGCGTGAGGTGTGCTGCACGGGAGGTTGGGCTGGGCGTGCTGTTTTGCGTCCGCACGTGCACTCGCCAGGGGAGGGTGCGCTGCGCGCGGGCCAGGCGAGGCTTGTTGTTTTGCGCCCGTCCGGGCACCTGCCAGGGGGGCGCTGCGTGGGGGTTGGCGTGCCGTGCGCTGTGCGCGGCTGGGTGGGGCCTGATGTTCTTGCGCCGGCGGCCGAGTGCCCGGTGGCGGGCAGGGGCACGCTGCGTGGCGTGAGCTGGAGGCTGTGCATGGTGGGGCGAACCGGGCCGTCGGCGGTGGCCTGCTGCGCGCGGCCCGAGCTGTTGGCTTCGCCCGGCCGCCATCGGCAGGATGCCGAGTCGCTTGGCTGCCCAGTTGCTCGTGCGGCGCTCAGTCCCATGCGGGTGCCCGCAGGCGAGACGGCCGTATTGGGCGGCGGAGGTCGTGGCGAGTTCGGGTGCCAGGCTGCGCCCGCCCAGGCGGGAAGGGCCCGCTTCGGCTCGCTGAGGCGCCCAGTTGCTCGCCCTCGGGGCCGGCGGCCGCCTGGTGGGTCCGCTCAGCCGTGCAGCTGCTCGCGCTTCCGGTCACGGGTGCGAGGTGGGCTACCGGCCGAGCTCGCCCGGACGGGGCGCCGGACGTCGCCCGAGCTGTCTGCTTCGCGCAGTGTCCCGTCAGCCGCGCTGCACCTCGCGCAGCGCTCCCGCCTCCTCGTCTCGGTCCGAGGTATTGCGCGTCCTTCTGTGGAGCTTAAGTGGCGTTTATGTGAAGGGAATTGTGAGATGAGGCTCATCGTCCGGCTATAGGACGTTCGGGGCGTGACGCATACCTTGGGGTGAGTTGTCCGAAAGGCTCCCGGCATGCGCAGCTCTCGCTCCACCGCAGCAGAGGTCCAGGTTTTCCAGGTTCACGGTCGGTTGGCCGGGCTTGGGCGAGTGTGTTTTCGGTATCGGCGTTGGGTGTTGGGGTTCTGGGCAGTGGTGCTCGCGGTGGGGGTGCTGATCGGCGGGCGGGTGTTCGAGGGGTCGGTGGCGGGCACGGGGGGCGGGGGGTCGGAATCGGCGCGGGGTGTGGCGATCGTGCAGGCGGCGGATCCGGTGCAGGGCACGGTGACGGCGGTGGTGGACGGGGCGCCGGTGGGGAGCGAGGGGGTCAAGGCGGCTGTTCAGCGGGCGAGTTCCGAGGTGGCGAAGCTGCCGGGGGTGGTCTCGGTGGCGGACACGTACTCGACCGGGGGACAGCTGAGCGCGGGTGACGGCCGGGCGTCGCTGGTGAACGTGCGGATCGCGGACGGGGCGTCGGCGAAGCAGCTCAAGGCCGTGACGGACCGGCTGGAGCAGATCACCGCGGACGGGGCGCACACGGTGGTGGGCGGGGATCCGGTGCTGCAGCAGGAGGTGAAGGACCAGACGGCGCGGGACACCCGGTTCGGGGAGATCGTGACGCTGCCGCTCACTCTGATCGTGATGGTGCTGGTGTTCGGCGGGCTGGCCGCGGCGGGCCTGCCGGGGATCGGGGCGGTGGCCTCGGTGGGCGGGGCGTTGCTGGCGATGTTCGGGTTCAGCCGGATCATGGACATCGACACCAGCGTGCTGCCGATCGCGACGGTGCTGGGGCTGGGGCTGTCGATCGACTACGCGTTGCTGATGGTGAACCGGTTCCGCGAGGAACGCGGCCTGGGCGCGACGATCGCGCAGGCCGTGGAGCGGACGTCCGCGACGGCCGGTCGGACGGTGGCGTTCTCGGGGCTGACGGTGGCGGTGGCGCTGAGTGGCCTGTTCGTGTTCACCAGCCCGGTGTTCCGGGCGGTCGCGGCGGCCGGCGTGAGCGTGGTGGTGATCGCGGTGGCGGCGGCGCTGACGCTGGTGCCGGCGCTGCTGGGGTTCATGGGGCGGCGGATCAAGGCGCCGAGCACGCCCGTCCCGGACGAGGGGTTCTTCTCGCGGACGGTGCGCCGGGTGCAGCGGCGGGCGGTGCCGGTGATGCTGGCGTGCGTGGCGCTGCTGCTCGCGGCGGGGGCTCCGTTCCTGGGTTCGCACTTCCGCATCTCGGGCGCCGATGTACTGCCGAAGAGTTTCGCGTCCCGGCAGGTCGCCGAGGCCGTGCAGGAACGTTTCCCGGCGCAGGCTCCGGCCCCGGTGCAGGTGGTGGTCGAGGGGACGCCGCAGCAGGCGCAGCACTACGCGGACAGCGTGGTGGCGTCGCTGCCGGGCGTGTCCGGGGTACGGGCCGTCACTCCCGTGTCGGACGGGGTGCAGACCGTGGACGTGCTGGTGAAGGGCGACCCGCAGGGGGCGGAGGCCAAGCGGGTGGTCGGTGAGCTGCGCGAGCACCGGGGCGGCCTGGAGACGTACGTGACGGGGGACGCGGCGTCGCTGGTGGACTTCCAGCACGAACTCGGCTCGCGCGGGCCGTGGGCGGTCGGGCTGGTCGCGGCGGGGACGCTGGTGCTGCTGTTCATGATGACCGGGTCGGTGGTGCTGCCGGTGAAGGCACTGCTGATGAACGTGCTCTCGTTGGGCGCGTCGCTGGGGGCGCTGACGCTGGTGTTCCAGCACGGGTACTTCAGCGGGCTGCTCGGGTTCACCCCGACCGGCGGCCTGGAGACGGTGATCCCCGTGCTGGTGTTCGCCTTCGCGTTCGGGCTGTCGATGGACTACGAGGTGTTCCTGCTGTCCCGGATCAAGGAGCTGCACGACCAGGGCCACGGCTGTCTGCGGTCGGTGGAGCTGGGGCTGCAGCGCAGCGGTCGGATCATCACTTCGGCCGGGCTGCTGATGGTGATCGTGTTCGCCGGGTTCGCCTTCGGGCAGATGCTCATGGTCAAGCAGATGGGCATCGCGCTGGCCGTCGCCGTCGCCGTGGACGCCACCCTGGTGCGCACCCTGCTGGTGCCCGCCACCATGTCGCTGTTCGGCCGGCTCAACTGGTGGGCGCCCGCCCCGCTGCGCCGCCTGCACCGTCGCATCGGCCTGAGCGAGCACGTCGAACTGCCGCCGCTGCGTCCGGCGGAGCTGCCCGTGCCGCGACTGCCGAAGGAGCCGGGACTGGTGGGCGCGCCCTAGGACCGTCGGCGTCGGGCGCCCGGCAGGATCGGCCGGACAGGTCCTAGGGTGGCGGTATGCGACTGACGAAGTTCGGCCATGCCTGCGTCCGGATCGAGCACGCGGAAGGGGCGGTGCTGATCGATCCCGGCATGTTCACCGGCCCCGAGGCGGTGCGGGACGTGCGCGCCCTGCTGATCACCCACGAGCACGTCGACCACTTCACCGAACCGCAGGTGCGGGCCGCCGTCGAGGCGAACCCGGGTCTGCGGGTGTACACCAACCGTTCGGTGGCCCGGCAGCTGGAGGGCATCGGGGCGCGGGTGACGGTGGTCGGCGAGGGCGACGCGTTCGAGCTGGACGGGCTGCCGGTGACGGTCCACGGCGAGTGGCACGCGGAGATCCACCCGGACATCGAGCGGATCCCGAACATCGGGTTCCTGCTCGGCGGCCGGGTGTTCCACCCGGGCGACGCGCTGACCGTCCCGCCGGACACCGTCGACACGCTGCTGCTGCCGCTCGGCGCGCCCTGGCTGCGGGTCGGCGAACTGGTCGACTACCTGCGCGACGCCCGGCCCCGGCAGGCGGTGGCGATCCACGACGAGACGCTCAGCCCGGCCGGCCGGGCCGTGCACGGGCGGCTGCTCGGCCCGCAGGGGCCCGGCACCGGCGGGGTGGCGTACCGGACCCTCGACGTCGGCGAGTCGGTCGAGCTGGTCTGACGGTCGGTCAGAGGGCGGGCGCGGCGGCCGTGAACGGGCGGCCGTCGAGCGTCCAGTGCGGGTCGGGGACGATCTCCAGCGCCGCGTACACGTGCGCCGCGACGTCGGTGTGGTGCAGCGGGCCGACCGGCGCGCCCGGGGTGATGCCGGGGCCGAACGCGGCGATCCAGGCGGTGCGTTCGAGGTCGCTGCGGCCGCCGTGGCCGCCCGCGTCGACGTGGCCGTGGTCGGTGACGACGATGACCGTCCACTCCTCGGCGGCGTACGTGGACCGTTCGCGCAGCGCGGCCAGCAGGCGGCCGAGGCGGGCGTCGGCGGTCTCGATGGAGCGGCGGTAGTCCTCGCCGCAGCCGCGGAAGTGCGCCGTCTCGTCGACCGCGCCGAGGTAGACGAAGGACGCCTGCGGGTCGTCGTCGGACCGGGCGAGCACGTACTCGGCCTCGGCGGTGACCCGCTCGTCGCAGACCTCCCACGCCTCCGGGGTGTCCTCCAGCGGGGCGATGTACGAGAGCCGGCCGGGCGCGTTGAACAGCGGGCCGCCGTCGCGGGCCAGGAACAGCGGCTCCCAGCCGCCGACCGCGAAGGTCCGGCGGCGGTGGGCCTTGGCCAGCCGGGTGGTGAAGTCCGGGAACACGTCGAGCCGGTGGCCGCCCAGGTGGTTGCCGAGCACGCCGTGCTTGGCGACGCCGACGCCGGTGGCGATGGTCGCCCAGCACGGGCCGGACATCGTCGGGGTGGCGTCGTCCACCTCGACGGGGCTGAGGAAGCCGGCGGCGGCGACCGCGTCCAGGTGCGGGGTGTGCAGCTCGGGCAGCAGGTCGAGACGGACGCCGTCGATGCCGACGACCAGGACCCGGCGCGGGCCGGCGGGCCAGATGCTGGACACGGATGGTGCTCCGATCGTTCGAGGGTGATGCAGGTGTTCGAGCTGTTCGGCACCTTAGCGGCCCGCGCGGGCCCGTAGAGCTGTACGGACAACTTTTTCCGGACGTCCCTTGGGCGAGGGCCCGGAGAGTTCCTTCGGAGTTCGCCCGGTGTTCGTCCCGCCTGGGCCGCCGCGGGCGCCGCGGTACGGGCCGGTAACCTGGCGGCATGCTGAGGATCGGACTGACGGGCGGCATCGGCGCGGGCAAGAGCGAGGTCTCCCGCCAACTGGCCGCGCTGGGCGCGGTGATCGTCGACTCGGACCTGATCGCCCGTGAGGTGGTCGCCCCCGGGACGCCCGGACTGGCCGCGGTGGTCGCCGAGTTCGGCCCCGAGGTGCTGCTGCCCGACGGCGCGCTCGACCGTCCTGCGCTCGGCCGGATCGTCTTCGGCGACCCGGCCCGCCTCGCCGCGCTCAACGCCATCGTGCACCCGCTGGTGCGGGCCCGGTCCGCCGAACTGGAGGCCGCCGCCGGCCCGGACGCGATCGTCGTGCACGACGTCCCGCTGCTCGCCGAGAACGGTCTCGCCCCGCTGTACGACCTGGTCGTGGTCATCGACGTCCCCGACGCCGAACGCCTGCGCCGCCTGACGGCGCTGCGCGGCATGCCCGAGGACGAGGCCCGCGCCCGGATGGCCGCCCAGGCCACCCGCGAGGACCGCCTCGCCGTCGCCGACCTGGTCCTCGACAACAGCGGTGACCTCGACGCTCTCACCGCCCGCGTCCGGGAACTCTGGCGGCAACTGGAGCAGCGCAGCGCCTGACCTGCGCCGATCGGGTCGCGGCGCGCGCGGACCGGCGGGCCCGGCCCGATGCTGGGACGAGGAGGGCGCGGCGGACGGCCCCGCCCGGGGTCGTCGACTGGGGGCCGGTCGCGATGAGTTCCGGCAGAAGATGGTCCGCGCTGCCGTGCGGGCGGCGCCGCAAGTGGGTGGTGCTGGCGCTGTGGCTGGTGCTGCTGCTGGCCGCCGCGTCGACGGCCGGGAAGCTGATGGGCGCCGAGGACAACCAGGCGTCCAGCTGGCTGCCCGCGAACGCCGAGTCGACCCGGGTGCAGGAGGCGCAGCGCCGGTTCCAGCCGGTGGACACCGCCGAGGCCGTGGCGGTGTACCAGCGGCCGGGCGGCGTCACCGCCGAGGACCGGGCCGCGGCGGCCCGCGACGCCGAGAGCTTCGCCGGCGCGCCGCACGTGGTCGGACCGGTGGTCGGGCCGACCGTCTCGGCGGACGGGCAGGCGATGCAGACCGTGGTGTCCGTCGAGGTCGGCACCAGTGGGTGGAACAACCTCAAGCCCGCCGTCGACAGCATGCGCGCCACCGCCGCGGCCGACGCGCCGCCCGGGCTGGTCACGCACGTCACCGGCCCCGGCGGGATCGCCGCCGACCAGGCGAAGGCGTTCTCGGGCATCGACAGCACGCTGCTGTTCGCGACCGTCGGCGTGGTGGTCGTCCTACTGCTGCTCACCTACCGCAGCCCCGTGCTGTGGCTGCTGCCACTGCTGTCCGCCGGGGCGGCGCTGACGGTGGCCGAGGCCGTCATCTACCTGCTGGCGAAGCACACCGGACTGACCGTCAACGCGCAGAGCGCCGGCATCCTGATCGTGCTGGTGCTCGGCGCGGGCACCGACTACGCGCTGCTGCTGACCGCCCGCTACCGGGAGGAACTGCGACGCCACCAGGACCGGCACGAGGCGATGGCCGCCGCCCTGCACCGGGCCGGGCCGGCCGTCCTGGCCAGTTCGGCGACGGTCGTCGCGTCGATGCTGTGCCTGCTGGTCGCCGAGATGAACTCCACCCGCGGCCTCGGCCCGGTCTGCGCGATCGGCGTGGTCGTCGCCCTGCTCGCGATGCTCACCCTGCTGCCCGCGCTGCTGGTGACCGTCGGACGCTGGGTGTTCTGGCCGGTCCGCCCGGGCTACGGCACGCCCGAGCCGACGAAGACCGGGCGCTGGGCGCGGATCGGCGCCTGGATCGCCGACCGCCCCCGCAAGGTGTGGATCGGTACCGCGCTCGCCCTGGCCGCCTGCACCGCCGGGCTGGTATCGCTCGACGCGACCGGCCTGAGCGCCGCCGGATCGTTCACCGGCACCCCCGACTCCGTCACCGGCCAGCAAGTGCTGGCCGCGCACTTCCCCGGCGGGACGGGCGCGCCGCTGTCGGTGATCAGCAACGCCGGCCCGCCGCTGGACGCCGTCCGGCAGGCCGCCGCGAGCACCCCCGGCATCGCCGGGATCGGCCCCGCCGAGGTGCGCGGCGGCGAGGCCTTCTTCCCGGCGACCCTCGCCGACGCCCCCGACAGCGCCGCCGCCCGCGCCACCGTCGACCGGGTCCGGACGGCCGTGCACGCCGTGCCCGGGGCGAACGCCCAGGTCGGTGGCCCCACCGCGGTCGTCCTCGACGCCGGACGGGCCGCCGCCCGCGACAACCGGGTGATCATCCCGCTGGTCCTGGCCGTGGTGCTGCTGATCCTCGCCGCCCTGCTGCGCGCCGTGGTCGCGCCGCTGGTGCTGATCGCCACCGTGGTCCTCTCGTACGCGGCGGCGCTCGGCATCAGCGCCTTCTTCTTCGCGCACGTCTTCCACTTCGAGGCCCAGGACCCGGCGTTCCCGCTCTTCGTCTTCGTCTTCCTGGTCGCCCTCGGCATCGACTACAACATCTTCCTGATGACCCGTGTCCGCGAGGAGTCCGCCCACCTCGGCACCCGCCGCGGCGCCGTCGCCGGCCTCGCCGCCACCGGCGGCGTCATCACCTCCGCCGGCCTGATCCTCGCCGCCACCTTCGCCGTCCTCGGCACCCTCCCCCTGGTCGCCTTCGCCGAAATCGGCTTCGCCGTCGCCCTCGGCGTCCTCCTCGACACCCTGGTCGTCCGCTCCGTCCTGGTCACCGCCCTCACCGCCGACCTCACCCACCACATCTGGTGGCCGGGACGGCTGTCCAGGGCGGCGGAGGCCGACTGAGGTGTGCCGCAGTGCTGCGGGTGGTCACCGACCGGGGCGAAGTGGCGGTGGACCTCAGGTCCCCGTGGCGACCGGCAGGGCGGTTTCCGGGCGGCCCCAGTCGGACCAGGAGCCGTCGTAGACGGTGGGGGTGGGGTGGGCGGTGAGGTGGGCGGCGAAGGCGAGGATGCAGGCGGTGACGCCGGAGCCGCAGGTGGTGATGAGGTGGGGGCGGTGGGTGGTGGCGGTGGTGAGGCGGGTGCGGAGGGCGGGGAGGGGGAGGTAGCGGCCGTCGGGGGTGAGCAGGTCGGTGAAGGGGAGGCTGGTGGAGCCGGGGAGGTGGCCGCGGCGCAGGTGGGGGCGGGGTTCGGGGGCGTCGCCGGTGAAGCGGTCGTGGGAGCGGGCGTCCAGGACGGCGGTGGCGGGGTCGGTGAGGGCGGCGGCGACGGTGGCGCGGTCGACCAGCAGGCCGGGGCGCGGGCGGGCGGTGAAGTCGCCGGGGGAGTGCGGGAGTTGATGGGCGGTGACGGGGTGGCCGGCGGCCTGCCAGGCGGGGAGTCCGCCGTCCAGGACGGCGGCGCGGTCGAAGCCCATGGCGCGCAGCATCCACCAGGCGCGCGGGCTGGAGTAGATGCCCGCGCCGTCGTAGACGACCACGGTGGAGCGGTCGTGGACGCCGAGGGCGCGCAGTTCGCGCTGGAAGTCGGTGGCTGACGGCATGGTGTGCGGGAGTTCGGACGACGGGTCGGACAGCGGTCCGTCGAGGTCGAACGGGCGGGCGCCGGGGATGCGGTGGGCGGCGTGGCGGTGGGCGCCGACGCTCGCGTCGAGGACGACCAGGTCGGGCCGGTCGAGGCGGGCGGCCAGCCAGGCGGCGTCGACCAGGGGCGGCGGCAGTGCGGTCATGGCGGGGGCTCCGTCGGTGAGGGGAGCCTCATGATCGCACCGCCGCCGCCCGGCGGTTGAGGGCGGCGTCAGGGCTTGCGGGCGACGCCGGCCCAGATGGCAACCTGGCCGTCGGTGTCCTGCGGGGCCTGGTCGGGGCGCCACTGCGGGGCGGTGACCAGGCCGGGTTCGAGCAGTTCCAGGCCGTCGAAGAAGCGCAGCACCTGTTCGCGGCTGCGCATGGTGAGCTGCGCGGTCGCGGAGCGGTAGACCGCGGGGCCCTTCGAGGCCTCGGCCGGGTCGACGAAGTCGGCAGTGCCGTGCGAGAGCGCGAGGTAGCTGCCGGAGGGCAGGGCGTCGACCAGGGTACGGACGATCCCGTACGGGTCGTCGGCGTCGTCGATGAAGTGCAGGATCGCGAACAGCATCACGGCGACCGGCTTGCCGAGGTCGAGCAGTTCGCGGACGGCGGGGTCGGTGAGGATCGCCCCGGGGTCGCGCAGGTCGGCCTGCAGGACGCTGACGCTGCCCAGTTGCGCGCCGGCCAGCAGGGCCCGGCCGTGCACCAGCACGATCGGGTCGTTGTCCAGGTAGGCGACCTTGGCGGTGGGGGCGACGGCCTGGGCGATCTCGTGGGTGTTGCCCGCGGAGGGGATGCCGGTGCCGATGTCGAGGAACTGGCGGATGCCCTGCTCGGCGGCGAGGGTGCGGACCGCGCGCTGGAGGAAGGCGCGGTTGGCGAGGGCGCTGATCCGCACCAGCGGGCTGAGCGCGAGCACCTGTTCGGCGGCGGCCCGGTCGGCGGGGAAGTTGTCCTTGCCGCCGAGGTAGTAGTCGTACATTCGGGCCGGGTGCGGGATCTCCGGGCGCAGCTCGGCGGACGGCGGCGGACTCTGCTCGCCGGACATCCAGTCGAGCGAGATCTCCTGATGATCGGTCATATCCGGCCCCCCGTCGGTGGAACACGCTTTCGGGGGCAGCATAGACGGCCGGGAAACCGGTTCGACGACGGATGGCCGAAACCGGTCCCTCCGGCCAGGTTAGCGGTCCGGTCCGACAGCGGGTTCGGGCCCGTCGTCCGGGTCGCGGGTGAGCAGGTAGCGGGCGCCGGGGCCGGCGGCGGCGGCCCGGTCGTCGGCGTTGTACAGCAGGCAGCGGCTCAAGGAGAGGCAGCCGCAGCCGATGCAGCCCGTCAACTTGGCCTTCATCAGCTGGAGTTCGGCGATCTGCCGGTCGATCCGGTGCTGCCAGGCGCCGGCCACGGTGTGCCAGTCGCGGGGCGTGGGCGCGCGGTCCACGGGCAGTCGGGCGAGCGCGGTGCGGACCTCCTCCAGCGAGAGTCCGACCTGCTGGGCGGCCCGGACGAAGGCGATCCGGCGCAGCGCCGCGCGCGGGTAGCGGCGCTGGTTGCCGGTGGTGCGTTCGGCGTGGATCAGGCCGAGGCTCTCGTAGTAGCGCAGTGCGGAGGTGGCGAGGCCGCTGCGCTCGGCGAGCTGGCCGATGGTGAGGCGGTCGTGCCGGGTGGGCGTCATGGCCCGGAACACTACCGGCGCACGGCCTTGACCTGAAGCGCACTTGAAGTTGGATCCTCGTTGGCATGACGAGCGAAGCAACGCGCACTCCCGGCGGTTTCGACGAACTGCCCCACCTGATCTCGCTGATGACCGGCGACGAGAAGCACTCGCCGGCCGCGAACTCCACCCTGGACGCGCTGTGGGTGCTGTACGACCGGGTGCTCAAGGTCGGCCCGGCCACCGTGGACGCGCCCGACCGGGACCGTTTCCTGCTGTCCAAGGGCCACGGCCCGATGGCGTACTACGCGGTGCTGGCCGCGAAGGGCTTCTTCCCGGTGGAGCTGCTGCCGAGCTTCGGGTCGTACGACTCGCCGCTCGGCCACCACCCGGACCGGCTGCTGGTGCCCGGCGCGGAGATCGGCTCCGGGTCGCTGGGGCACGGGCTGCCGCTGGCCGTGGGCACCGCGCTGGGCCTGCGGGCGCAGGGCCTGGACGCCCCGGCGGTGTGGGTGCTGATCGGGGACGCCGAGTTCGACGAGGGCAGCAACCACGAGGCGGTGGCGTTCGCCGGGGCGTACGGCCTGGAGCGGCTGCACGCCGTGGTGATCGACAACTCCTCGGCCACCCACGGCTGGAACGGCGGCATCGCGGCCCGGTTCGCGGGCGAGGGCTGGTCGACGGCCACCGTGGACGGCCGCGACCACGACGAGCTGTACCGGGCGTACACCGCCCCGCACCCCGGCCGCCCGCACGTGGTGGTGGCCCGCACCGAGCCCAAGTTCGGCTGAGCACCGCAAGAGCAGCTGCCCGAGAACGACCGAGAGCGGAGACCGCAGACCATGACCACCCAGGAGTTCACCATGCGCGACCAGTTCGCGCTGACCACCGCCGAGCTGCTCGACCAGGACCCGCGCACCGCCCTGGTGCTGGCCGACATCGGCGCCGCCCAGTTCCCCGAGGCGGCCCGCGCCCACCCCGACCGGGTGGTGAACGTCGGCATCCGCGAGCAGCTGCTGATCGGCGTCGCCGGCGGCCTGGCGCTGACCGGGATGCGGCCGATCGCGCACACCTTCGCCAGCTTCCTGATCGAGCGGCCCTTCGAGCAGGTGAAGCTGGACCTGAACCACCAGGGCGTCGGCGCGGTGCTGGTGAGCGCGGCCGGCTCCTACGACTGGCCGGCCGGCGGGCGCACCCACATGGCGCCCGGCGACGTCGCCCTGCTGGACACCCTCCCCGACTGGCACGTGCACGTCCCCGGCCACCCCGCCGAGGCCGACCTGCTGCTGCGCCACGCCGTCGCGGCGGGCGACAGCCTGCAGTACGTGCGGCTGTCCGCCCAGCAGAACCGCGAGGCCCGGCCGATCGTCCCGGGCCGGTTCCTGACGGTCCGTGAGGGCGCCCGGGGCGTGGTGCTGGCGGTCGGCCCGATGCTGGACGCGGTGCTGGAGGCCACCGAGACGCTGGACGTGACGGTGCTGTACGCGGCCACCGTGCGGCCGTTCGACGCGGCGGGCCTGCGGGCGGCGATCGGCGGCCGGGCCGACGTGGTGCTGGTCGAGCCGTACCTGGCCGGCACCTCGGAGCGCGAGGCGCACCGGGCGCTGGAGCAACTGCCGCACCGCGTCCTCGGGTTGGGCGTGCCGGTGGCCGAGCACCGGCACTACGGGTCGCTGCCCGAGCACCTGGCGGCGTACGGCCTGGACGCGGCCCACCTGCACGCCCGGATCGCCGCCTTCCTGTGGTGAGCCCGGCCCGGGTGAGTCAGGCCGTGCGCAGCACCGCCACCGCGTCCGGCCCGAGCAGCACCGCACCGTTCGCCCCGGCCTTCACCTCGCCGAACGAGGCCTCCAGGGCGGCGAGTTCGCCCTCCAGCGGGACGGCGGCGGGCTGCTCGCCGCCGAGCCTGGCCAGCACCCGGTAGCGGCCCCGGTGCACGGCCAGCCAGCCCTCCGCCGCATCGTGCCGCACCCGCACCGCCGCCAGGTCGCCGGCCGCCAGCTCGGGCGCGGCGCGCCGCAGCCGGATCAACTCCCGGTGCCAGGCGAGAAGTTCGGCGTGCGGGGCGCGGCCCGGCTCGGACCAGTCCAGAGTGGAGGCGCGGACGGTGGCCGCGTCCTGCGGATCGGGGACGTCCTCGGCGCGCCAGCCGTGCTCGGCGAACTCCCGACGCCGGCCCTGCCGGACGGCCTCGGCGAGCTGCGGGTCGGTGTGGTCGGTGAAGTACTGCCAGGGGGTGGACGCCCCCCACTCCTCGCCCATGAACAGCATCGGCGTGAAGGGCGAGGTGAGCACGAGGGCCGCCGCGGCGGCCAGCCGGCCGGGCGGCAGCGACGCCGACAACCGGTCGCCGGTGGCCCGGTTCCCGATCTGGTCGTGGGTCTGCGCGTAGCCCAGCAGCCGGTGCCCGTAGGCCGACGGGAACGGGCGGCCGTGCGAGCGGCCCCGGAACGAGGACCGGCTGCCGTCGTGGAAGAAGCCGCGGGTGAGGGTCTTGGCGAGCGCCGCCCACGGGTCGGCCGCGAAGTCCGCGTAGTAGCCCTGGCTCTCGCCGGTCAGCAGCGCGTGCAGCGCGTGGTGGAAGTCGTCGCTCCACTGCGCGGTCAGCCCCAGCCCGCCGGCCTGCCGGGGCGCGGTGGTCCGCGGATCGTTCAGGTCCGACTCGGCGACCAGGAACAGCGGGCGGCCGGTGGCCTCCGCCAACTCCTCGACGGCGGCCGCGAGTTCCTCCAGGAACGGCAGCGCCCGGTCGTCCGCCAGCGCGTGCACCGCGTCCAGCCGCAGCCCGTCGATCCGGTAGTCGCGCAGCCAGGCCAGCGCGCTGCCGATCAGGTACGCCCGGACCTCGTCCGAGCCCGGCGCGTCCAGGTTCACCGCCGCGCCCCACGGTGTCCGGTGCCGGTCGGTGAAGTACGGGCCGAACCGGGGCAGGTAATTGCCGGACGGGCCGAGGTGGTTGTGCACCACGTCGAGGATCACGCCGAGGCCGCGCAGGTGCGCCGCGTCCACGAAGCGCTTCAGCCCGTCCGGGCCGCCGTACGGCTCGTGGACCGCCCACGGCGACACCCCGTCGTATCCCCAGCCGTGCCGGCCCGGGAACGGGCAGACGGGCATCAACTCGACGAAGTCCACGCCGAGTTCGACCAGGTGGTCGAGGCGGGCGGCGGCCCCGTCGAAGGTGCCCTCGGCGGTGAAGGTGCCCACGTGCAGCTCGTACACCACCGCGCCCGGCAGCGGGCGGCCCCGCCAGGCCGTCCCCGACCAGTCGAACGCGGCGTGGTCGACGGGGCGGCTCAGCCCGTCCGGGCCGGACGGCTGGCGGGGCGAGCGCGGATCGGGCAGCGCCGGGCCGCCGTTCAGCCGGAAGCCGTAGTCGCCGTCCGGGCCGTCCCCGTGCCACCAGCCCGGCTGCGCCGGGTCGCGCTCCAGCAGGTACGGGATCGCCCCGACCTCCACCTCGACCACCCTGGCCTCCGGCGCCCACACCCGGTACCGCATCACGCCCCCTTCACCAGCAGCGCCACCGGCACCTGCTGGAACAGATACGCCAGTTCGACCGCCCCGCCGGTGAAGCGACGGCCCGTCAACCGGTCCGTCCAGCGGCCCGGCGGCAGCTCCAGCAGGGTGCCGCGCCAGCCGCCCGACCGGAGCAGCCCGTACGGCAGCCGGGTCGCCGCCCCCACCACCTGCCGGCCGCGGGCGAACGCCACCAGGTGCTCGGCCGCCGGGCCGATCCCCGTCAGCGGGCGGTAGGCGCCCAGCGGGCCCTCGCGGCGCAGGTGCAGGGCGGTGGTGGTCAGGTGCAGCTTCTCCCGGGCCAGGTCGCCGGGGCGCGGCGCGGCCGCGTCGGTCAGCCGCACCGCCAGCGCGTCCAGGTCCACCGGGGCCCGGTTGTCCGGGTCGACCAGCGTGTACAGCGGCTCCTCGCCGCCCTGGAACACGTCCGGCACGCCCGGCGCCAGCAGGTGCAGCAGCGCTGCCGACAGCGAGTTCACCCGGGCGAACGGCTCCAGCATGCCGACGAACCCGGCGATCCGCGGGCACAGCCCCGGATTGGCCAGCGCGTCCCGCACGTACTGGGCGAGCCGCTGCTCGAACACCTCGTCCGGCGCCGTCCACGAGGTGCGGCGCTTCGCCTCCCGCACCGACTTCAGCACCACGCCCAGCAGCCGCTCCTCGGTCAGCGGCCACGCCGCCAGCAGGGTCTGCCACAGCAGCCACGCCGAGGCCCGGTCCGGGCACGGCCCGGCCGCCACCGTCCACGCCGCGCACTCCGCCGCCCACGCCTCCGGCAGCTCCGCCAGCACCGCGAGCCGGGCCCGGGCGTCCGCGCTGCGCTTGGTGTCGTGCGTGGACAGCGCCGTCATCGCGTGCGGCCAGTGCTGCTCCTGCTGCTCGCACCAGCGGTGGAAGTCCGCCGGGGCGACGCCCGGGTGCTCCGGCAGGCCGCCGACCTCGTTCAGCGACAGCAGCGCGTTGAACCGGTAGAACGCGGTGTCCTCCACGCCCTTGGCCGCCACCGCGGAGGCGGTCTGGCCGAAGCGGTGGCAGAACTCGTCCTTCGCGGGGGAGCGGCCCAGCGCGCCGAGCGCGAGGCGGCGCACCAGCAGCTCGGTGTCCGACGCGCCCTCGGGCGGGGCGAGCGCCTCGGCGGCCTCGGCCGGGGCCGGCTCGCCCGGCACCACGTACGGGCGGTACACCGGGTACTCGGTGAGCAGGCCCTCCAGCGCCCGGCGCACCGCCAGCGGCGAGTGGTCGGCCAGCTCCGGGCCGTCCGCGCAGATCCGCTCCACCAGGCGCACCAGCCGGTCGGTCTCCGCGGACAGCGCGCCGTCCGGCGACACCATCTCGGCCCGGCCGATCAGCGCCGACGCCGCCGCGTCCGCCCGGTCGCCGACGTCGCGCCGGTAGGCGATCGTCAGCCGTTCCGCGCCCAGGTGGTCGGTCAGCACGCCGTCGATCCGGCGCAGCGCGTCGTAGCCGGTGGTGCCCGCGCACGGCCAGTCGGCGGGCAGCCGCTCCTCGCCGGTGAGGATCTTCTCCACCACCGTGTACGCGCCGCCGGTGGCCTCCGCGAGGCGCCGCAGGTAGCCGCGGGGGTCGGCCAGCCCGTCGGGGTGGTCGATCCGGAAGCCGTCCAGGACGCCCTCGCGGTGCAGCCGCAGCAGCACCGCGTGCGTCGCCTCGAACACCTCCGGGACTTCCATCCGCACCGCGATCAGCTCGTTCACGGTGAAGAACCGCCGGTAGTTGATCTGCTCGTCGGCCAGCTTCCACCAGGCGAGGCGGTACCACTGGCGGTCCAGCAGCTCCGGCAGCGGCAGGTGCGCGGTGCCGGGGCGCAGCGGGAACTCGTGCTCGTGGTAGCGCAGCACCTCGCCGTCCACCGTCAGCGCGCCGAGCTCCGCGCCGAGGCGGCCGCCGAGCAGCGGCAGCAGCAGGCGGCCGCGCCCGGGGGCGTCGACCGGGCCCGACTGGGCCGTCCAGTCGATGTCGAACCAGGCGGCGAACGGGTCGTCGGGGCCGTTCGCCAGCACCTGCCACAGCGGCCGGTTCAGCTGCTCCGGCACCGGCAGCGCCATGTGGTTGGGCACCACGTCCGCGATCAGGCCGAGGCCGTGCCGCCGCGCCTGCGCCGAGAGCTCGCGCAGCGCCTGCTCGCCGCCCAGCTGCTCCGCGACCCGGCCGTGGTCGACCGTGTCGTAGCCGTGCGTGGAGCCCGGCACCGCCTCCAGCAGCGGCGACAGGTGCAGGTGCGAGACGCCGAGCGCCGCCAGGTACGGCACCGCCCGGCGGGCGTCGTGCAGGGTGAACTCCGGCTGCAACTGGAGCCGGTAGGTGGCCGTCGGGAAGCGGGCCGTCGAAGGGCGCGCGGCGACTGACGTCATAGCCGCATCCCTACCCGGACCGCCCCGTGCCTACCGCCCATTGCCCCGAACGGGGTGCCAGGGCCTGTCTTCGAACCCCCGCCTGCCCCACGCCCCCTGGCACGCACTCTCGCCGCACCGGGCGAAAGACCGAGTACACCCAGTACGAGGCCTTCCACCCGGCACGCCGAGAGCACGCACCGGACGCCGCGGGGCTGCGGCGCGGGTTCGAAGACAGGCCCTAGGCCGGTCGCTGCAGCACCAGCAAGGAGCGGTCCGGCAGGTGCAGGGTGTCGCCGGCCTTGGCGCGCGGGCCGGTGCCGGGCGCGGGGAGGGCGGGCAGCGAGGTGTCGACGACGATCTGCCAGGCCTCGCCGTGGCCGGCCGGGACGGTGAAGGCGATCGGCTCCGAGTGGGCGTTGAACATCAGCAGGAACGAATCGTCGACGATCTTGCCGCCGCGCCGGTCCGGCTCGGAGATGGCGTTGCCGTTCAGGAAGACCGTCAGCGACTTCGCGTACGAGGTCGACCAGTCCGGATCGGTCATCTCCTCGCCGCCCGGGGTGAACCAGGCGATGTCGGTCAGCGCGTCGTGGGTGCCGGAGACCGGGCGGCCGTGGAAGAACCGGCGGCGGCGGAAGACCGGGTGGTCGCGGCGCAGCCAGATCATGCCCTGGGTGAACTCCAGCAGCCGGCTGTCCGCCGGCTCGCCCTCCCGGCTCGGCCAGGCCACCCAGGTCAGCCCGGAGTCCTGGCAGTAGGCGTTGTTGTTGCCGTGCTGGGTGCGGCCCAGCTCGTCGCCGTGGGAGAGCATCGGCACGCCCTGGGAGAGCATCAGGGTGGCGATGAAGTTGCGCTGCTGGCGGGCTCGCAGCTCCAGCACGCCCGGGTCGGTGGTGTCGCCCTCCGCGCCGCAGTTCCACGAGCGGTTGAAGGACTCGCCGTCCCGGTTGTCCTCCCGGTTGGCCTCGTTGTGCTTGTCGTTGTACGACACCAGGTCGCGCAGCGTGAAGCCGTCGTGGCAGGTGACGAAGTTGATCGAGGCGATCGGGCGGCGGCCGTCGTCCTGGTACAGGTCGGAGGAGCCGGTCAGCCGGGAGCCGAACTCGGCCAGGGTCGCGGGCTCGCCGCGCCAGAAGTCGCGGACGGTGTCGCGGTACTTGCCGTTCCACTCGGTCCACAGCGGCGGGAAGTTGCCGACCTGGTAGCCGCCCTCGCCGAGGTCCCACGGCTCGGCGATCAGCTTGGCCTGCGAGACCACCGGGTCCTGCTGGACCAGGTCGAAGAACGAGGACAGCCGGTCCACCTCGTGGAACTGCCGGGCCAGCGTCGCCGCCAGGTCGAAGCGGAACCCGTCCACGTGCATCTCGGTGACCCAGTAGCGCAGCGAATCCATGATCATCTGGAGCACGTGCGGGGAGCGCATCAGCAGCGAGTTGCCGGTGCCGGTAGTGTCCTCGTAGAACCGCTGGTCCTTCGCCAGCCGGTAGTACGAGGCGTTGTCCAGGCCGCGGAAGGACAGCGTCGGCCCGAGGTGGCTGCCCTCCGCGGTGTGGTTGTACACCACGTCGAGGATCACCTCGATGCCCGCCGCGTGCAGCGCCTTCACCATCGACTTGAACTCCTGCACCTGGTGCCCGCGGTCGCCCGTCGAGGAGTACGAGGAGTGCGGGGCGAAGAAGCCGATCGTGTTGTAGCCCCAGTAGTTGGACAGCCCCAGGTCCCGCAGCCGGTGGTCGCGGACGAACTGGTGCACCGGCATCAGCTCGATCGCCGTCACGCCCAGCTTCGCCAGGTGCTCGATCACCGCCGGGTGCGCCAGGCCCGCGTAGGTGCCGCGGATCTCCTCCGGGATGCCCGGGTGCCGCCTGGTCAGGCCCTTGACGTGCGCCTCGTACACCACGGTGCGGTGGTAGTCGGTGCGCGGCGGCCGGTCGGTGCCCCAGTCGAAGTACGGGTTGATCACCACCGAGTGCATGGTGTGCGGCGCCGAATCCAGGTCGTTGCGGCGCTCGGGCGCGCCGAAGTGGTAGCCGTACACCGACTCGTCCCAGTCGATGTGGCCGCTCATCGCCTTCGCGTACGGGTCCAGCAGCAGCTTCGACGCGTTGTGCCGCAGACCCAGCCCGGGCTGGAACGGGCCGTGCACCCGGAACCCGTAGCGCTGGCCCGGCTGGACGCCCGGCAGGTACGCGTGCCGCACGAAGGCGTCGGTCTCGCGCAGTTCGACCGCCGTCTCCGAGCCGTCCTCGGCGATCAGGCAGAGCTCGATCCGGTCCGCGCTCTCGGAGAACACCGCGAAGTTGGTGCCCGCGCCGTCGTAGGTGGCGCCGAGCGGGTAGGGCTGCCCCGGCCAGACCTGCATGTGTCCTCAACTTCCCCGTGCCAGACGCCAATCGGCGCTCCCACGGGTGGTCACCCGGTGGAGCGCCCGAGCATGTGCGGGCGTCAGTGGCGCGACGGGCGTGACGCACCGCACATCCGCATACTCCTCGCCGGACGGCCGAACCCGGCGTCCATCCGCCTCCATTCGCCCGTTGTTCGCCCGGACGGGTGTCCCGGCTTCCGGGCCGGACAGCCCGCCGTGGCCGGGCCGTGACGGACCGTCGGCCGCCGCGGTGCGCGCCGCGGTGCGTGCTGTCAAGAGGGCTGTGTCGCGGCCACCGAGGGCGATACCCTTGATCGTCCGGACCGCGAGAACCCCGGGCCCGTGTGCGGCCGGCGACCAGGGGCCGTCATGGTGGACCGAGTCAGCGGACAGCCCGTCAGTCGGCGGGCGGCGGGCGAGAGGTGAGGTGGCGGATGGCGTTCCCCGCCGACGGCGACGGACCCGACCCGCGGGCCGGCGGCAGCGAGGCCCCGACGCTGGTCGTCCGCACCGGCGGCCGCGGATCGCTGCCCGCGCAGGGCGGCCCCGTCGAGGGCGCGCCGCCCGCCTGGGCCGCCGACCAGTGGGAGGACGCCTACCGCCGGGTCCGGCTGGCCGGCCGCGCCTACGTCTGGCTCAACCTGGTCGAACAGCGGATGCGCGCCCTGGTCCACGAAGTGCTGCGCCCCGTCTACGCGCCCGTGCACGGCGAGGAGTGGGTCACCGCCGCCGCCGGACCGGTCGGCGAGGAGTGGGTGCACCGGGCCGCCGCCGTCCGCGAGGTCTCCCGCCGCAAGGGCTACCTGCTCGACCCCGTCGACGACGACCCGCTGGTCTTCCTCACCCTGCCGCAGCTGCGCGAACTCATGGTCCAGCACTGGCCGTGCTTCGAACCCCACCTGGTGGACCGCCGCGAGGTCGAGCTCGCCCTCGACGAACTCGAGGTCGCCCGGCACGTGGTCTCCCGCAACCGGGCGCTCACCCAGACCGTCCTCGACCAGACCGAACGGGCCGCCGCCCGCCTGCTCGCCGTGCTCGACGGCACGCTCGGCGGGGTGCCCGCCGACGTCGTCGAGGAACTCGTCGCCGGCCGCTACTCCGACGTGGTCGCCGTCCACCCCGACCGGGTCCGCCTGCAGCGCGACCTGCCCGTCGAGGACCTGCTCGACGGCGCCCGGCGGCTCGACGCGGTCGGCATCGGCCTCGGCATGCTCTGCCAGAACTACACCGGCAAGCGACTGGTGCGGCTCGCCACCGACGGCTGCCGGGTGCGGCTACTCTTCCTCAACCCGGCGAGCAGCGCGGTGCGCCGCCGCGAACGCGAACTCGGCATCGGACGTGGCGAGTTGGGCCGATCGGTGGAGATGAACATCATGCACGTGCGCCGGGTGAGGGCCCGGCTGCGCGACCCCGGCAGCTTCGAGATCCGGGTGTTCGACGAACTGCCCCGGTTCACCGCCTACCTGGTCGAGGGCCCGCGGACCACCGGCGTGGGCGGACGCCGGCGCTCCACCGACCTCGGCGTCGTCCAGCCCTACCTGCGCCGGGCCCGCGGCATCGAATCGCCCGCCCTGGTGCTGCGCGGCGGCGCCGGACAGGAGGCCGGCGGCACCGAACCCGGCCTGCTGGAGGTCTACCGGGAGGAGTTCGAGGACCTCTGGGGAGACTCCCGCGCGGTGTCCTGACCAGCAGGATCGCGCCCCGTGGAGCGGACGCGCCGTCGGCGCTGTCACAGCGGCAGGCGATGATGGTCCGCGTCTTGGCAGTGCCGACGGAAGGACACACCCCATGACCTGGTGGAAGGGGCCGCTCACCGGTTTCGACCTGGAGACCACCGGCACCGACCCGGAGGAGTCCCGGATCGTCACCGCCGCCGTGGTCGACACCCTCGGCGGCCGTGTCGAAGGGGCCACCAACTGGCTGATCGACCCCGGCGTCCCGATACCCGCCGAGGCCACCGCCATCCACGGCATCACCGATACCGAGGCCCGCACCCACGGCCGGGCGGCCGCCGAAGCCGTCGAGGAGATCGCCCGCGCCCTGCACCAGCGGCTCGCCGCCGGCCGGCCCGTGGTCGCCTTCAACGCCCCCTACGACCTGTCGCTGCTCGACGCCGAACTGCGCCGCCACGGCCGCCCCACCCTCGCCGACCGCCTCGGCGGGCCGGTCACCCCCGTGGTCGACGCCATGGTGGTCGACCGCGCCCTCGACAAGTACCGCAAGGGCTCCCGCACCCTGCAGCGGGTCTGCGAGGTCTACGGGGTCGAACTCCACGACGCCCACGAGGCCGGCAGCGACGCGCTCGCCGCCGTCCGGGTCGCCGTCGCCCTCGGCCACCGCTACCCCCAGGCCGGCGACCTGCCGCTGGACGAACTCCACCGGCGGCAGATCGACTGGTACCGCACCTGGGCCACCGACCTGCAGGCCTGGCTGCGCCGCAAGGACCCGGCCGCCACGGTCGACCCGCGCTGGCCGCTCAAGGCGGCGTCCTGAGGACGGTTTCGCGGCTGCCGATCAGTCGAGCGCCCGGCGGCGGGACAACACGAACCGCTGCCGGGCCAGGTCGACCTCGGTGATCCGCACGGTCAGCGGGTCGCCGACCTGAACGGCCTCCCCGGCCGACTCGGCCGTGGGGACCAGCCCTTCGAGACCGTCCGGCCGGTCCTCGATCCGGACGAAGACGCCGAACGGCACCACCTTCGTCACCACGCCGTCCACCAACTCTCCGACGCGATCGGCCAGTTGCGTGAGCGGATTGTCCTGAAGGGCCTTCAGTGACAGATACAGTTCCTCGCGCACCAGGTCGGCGCCGAGCACCGCGGCCGTGACCTGCCGGCCCACCGCGACGACGGCCGACGGGTCGCAGATCCACCGCCAGGACAGCTCCGGCTGTCGGATCCGGGCGGTGAAGCCATCGACGTCCACGAAGGTGACGGTGTCGGCGATCCCGGTGACCGTGCCGGTGACGGCCTGCCCCGGGCGCAGCGCGTTCAGGAACGCCCAAGTCCGGTCGCACGGCGACCAGATGGTGCGCCAACGGGCCCGCAGGACGCCGTCCGGGTCGGGCAGCACCGCGGCGGACAGCGGCCGGTGCTCGTCGACCGTGGTCGGCAGCGCGGCGGCGGCCCGTGCGCCCGCCGCCAGGGCCGCCAACTCCTCGCGCTGCTCCCCGTCCACACGGACGCCGGTGATCGTGCCCGCAGCGTCCGCGCGGACGAACTCCACCTGGCCGTCCTCGGGGACCGAGGCCAGCACGGCCGCCACGTCGGTGGACAGCGGCGGCCAGACCGTCAGCATCGCGCGCGGCGCGAGCCCCGCGCGCACCGCGTCGACGGTGTCGGGTGTCAGGCGGTGCCAACGGGAGACGTTCTGGATGGGCGACTCCTCCAGGACACCGGCCTGCCCCGAGGCGACCAACCAGTGCACCCGCGCCCAGAACTCCCCGTCGGCGGGCCGCTGCGGGCCGTCCGGCTCCTCGGGCTCCTCCGAGTAGGGCGACTCCGGAATCGGCTCCGGGAACAGGCCGAGCCGGCGGGCGCGGGCCGCGGCGCGCTCGCACGGCCGGTCGGTGCCGATGTACATGTACTGGTCGTAGCCGATGTGCACGAAGAACTCGTCGCCGGCCTCCAGCAGGCACCAGCCCTCGTCGCCGCGGAGCATCATCCGCACCAGCTCCAGCGCGACCTCCAGCGGGACCTCCGCGCCGTCGTGGAAGTCCCACATGCTCGGGAACAGGTCCTCCAGGCGCATCCCGTCCTCGTCGGGTTCGAGCAGGAACGCCCCCGGGTCGCGGACGGACAGCCGGTCGACGCAGCACTCCTCGGCGAACGCGACCACGGCCTGCAGGTAGGCCGCCTCGATCGGCCCGCGGTCGCTGTCGACGTCGTCGTCGGCCAGGTAGTGGCCGCGCTCGTCGCGGTTGGCGGGGTCGTACTTGGTGACGCGGTGCACGAACTTCGGCACGCTGCTCCCGGGTCGGTCGGCGGGCGGTGGCCCGCGCGACCTCGGCGGCGTCCCGACAGGCCGTCAGGACGCCACGGCCGAACGGCCGGTCAGGACTGCGGGAAGTCGAAAGTGTAGCCCTGCGCCACCATCCACGGCAGCAGCTGCTTCAGCGCCGCCACGGTCTGGCTGCGGTCGCCGCCGCCGTCGTGCATCAGCACCACGCTGCCCGGGCGGAGGTTCTGCTCCACGGTGTTGACGATCGACTGCACGCCCGGGCGGGACCAGTCGCGCGGGTCGACCGACCAGCCGAGGGACTTCATGCCCTGGTCGGCGCCGATCTTCTCGTTCTCGGCCGTGAAGTCGCCGCCCGGGGCGCGCCACCAGGTGATCTGCGCGTTGCCGCCCGCGGCGTTCTCGATCTGCGTCTTGGCGTCGGCGATCTCCGCCACCTGCTGCTGGTGCGACTGGGTGTGCATCGGCTGCGGGTGGTCGACGGTGTGGTCGCACAGGCGGTGGCCCTCGGCGACGATCCGCTTGACCGCCGCCGGGTTCGCCTTCGCGTTGTCGCCGATCTCGCAGAACGTCGCCTTCGCGTCGTACTTCGCCAGCAGGTCCAGCACCTGGCCGGTGGCCGGGCCCGGGCCGTCGTCGAAGGTCAGCGCCACGGTCCTGCCGCTCGAGGCGGTGTGCGCCAGCACGTGCGTCGCCGGGGCGGGGGTGTGCTGCCCGCCGGCCGGCCTCGAGGCGCCGGAGCCCGGTGCGGACGGGGTGGTGGCGCCGGTCGCCGGCGCGGACGGCGTGGTGGTCGCTGCTGTCGACCCGGCGCCGCTCGGAGTCCGGCTCGGCGAGTCGAACGGGGACGAGGAGACCCCGCTCGGGGTCGGCCGGGCCGCGATCGAGGAGCTCCCGCTCCCGCTCGGCGTCGTGCTCGCGCTCGGCGTCGCCGAGGGCTGCGCGGCGTCCCCCGCCGCGAGGGGGGAGCCGTGCGCACCGCACGCCGCCAGCAGGGCCGGGGCGAGCAGTGCGGCGGACACGCCGAGGAGAAGAGGACGACGACGGGCGGATATGCGGGACTTCACCATGGAACGACTCCTGACGTCGTACCGCGGCCGCCGATGCGGCGGGGCGTCTGGTGGGATACGACGCCGGGCACGAACGAGGTGGTTCCGTCCGGGTGTGCGCTGCGCCACAGGGCGGGCACCGAACGGAGCGGTCAGAACGCGAACCAGCGTACTGCCGCCTCGCCGTCACGCAGCGAGTCGACGCGGCGACGGAACTCGGCCCGGGCGGACGGGTTTCCGGCCGTCTGCTGGGCCACCCAGGCGGCGCTCGCGGTCTCCCGCGCGCCGCGCAGCACCGCGAATCCCGGCCACTCCCGGACGTCCCACCCGTAGGCCGTGTTGAACGCCGCGACCTCCTCGGCCGGTACGCCGTACCGGTCCTGACTGAGCGCCAGCACCACCAGGTCGTGCTCGCGCAGGTCCGAGGCCATGTACTCCAGGTCGAGCAGCACCGGGCCGGCGGGGGTGATGTGCACGTTGCGGGGCAGGGCGTCGCCGTGGATCGGGCCGAACGGGAGATAAGGGGTCAATTCGGAAATAGCGGTGACAAAGGTCTCTTTCCGGTCACGGAGGAAGGCGGCGTCCGCCGGATCGATGTGACCCTCCGCGGTCGCCAGCCAGCTGTCCACCGGGGCGAGCAGGTCGCGCCGACCGAGCGGCGCCGGCGGCGCGGGCTCCGCGGGCAGGGCGTGCAGGGCGCGCAGCAGCGGGGCGAGGTCGGCGGGGCGGGCCGGGCGGACGGCGGGCTCCAGCCGGTGCCACAGCGTGACGGGGTGCTCCTGGGCGAGGTGCACGACGGGGTCGGCCGGGCGGACCACCGGCACGCCCGCGCCGTCCAGCCAACCGGCCAGCGCGAGTTCGCGGGCGGCGCGGTCGGCCGAGCCGGGGGTGCGGCCGACCTTGGCGACCAGGCCGAGCTCTGGCAGGTCGAAGACGGCGTTCTGGCCGAGCGAGATGAGCGTGGCCCCGGCCGGGTCGATGCCGGCCGGGGCGCACGCCTGCTGCAGGAGGGCCTGGGCCCCCGATTCGTCGAAGATCACCTGCTCATTGTCGGCGAACCGGGGGCGTTCCAGGAGGGAGGGGGTGGGGTCAGCCGACCAGCTCGTGCTCGTCGCGGCCGCGGTGGGCGCCGGTGCCGGCCGGGGCGGCGGCGGGCGTCTCGCCCTCCAGCCGGGGCAGCCAGTGCAGCCAGCGCGGCAGGTACCAGTTCCGGTCGCCGAGCAGGGACATCACGGCGGGGAGCAGGACGGCGCGGATCACCGTGGCGTCGATCAGGACGGCGACGGCGAGGCCGACGCCCATCTGCTTCATCACCTGCATGGAGAGCGTCCCGAAGACCGCGAACACTCCGACCATGATCACGGCGGCGCTGGTGACCACACCGGCGGTGGTGCGGATGCCGTGGGCGACGGCCGCGCCGGTGGGCAGGCCGCGGTCGTACGCCTCCTTGATCCGGGAGACCACGAAGACGTGGTAGTCCATCGACAGGCCGAACAGGATCACGAACAGGAACAGCGGGATCCAGCTCTCCACCGCGCCGACGCCGTCGGTGCCGATCAGCGAGGCGCCGATGCCGTGCTGGAAGACCAGCGTCAGCACGCCGTAGGCGGCGCCGACCGAGAGCAGGTTGAGCAGCACGGCGGTGACGGCGATGGACAGCGAGCGGAACGAGCAGAGCATCAGCAGGAAGGCGAAGGCGACCACGAACCCGAAGACCGGGAGCATCGAGCCGGACATCTGCTTGTTGAAGTCGACCGAGCCGGCGGTGCTGCCGGTGACCGGGGCCTCGGCGCCGGCGATCCTCCCGACCGTGGCGGGCACGACCTGCTCGCGCAGCACCTTCAGCGCCTCGGCGGAGGCGGTGTCGTTGCCGGTGCCGTAGAGCGGGATGTCGACCGTGGCGACGTTCTGCGCGGCGTGCACCGTCAGGCTGGTGGGGCCGTGCATCCTGCCGGTGGCGAGGGCCTCGGACTGGAGGTCCGCGAGCGCCTGCGTCATCTCGGGCGAGGAGATGTCCTTCGCCCTGACCACCACGGTGGCGGGGGAGGGGCTGCCGGGGAAGGCGTCCTGGATCCGCTGCGAGACGGCCACCAGGGTGTTGTCCTTGGGCAGCTGCTGCTGGAACGTCAGGTTGGCGGTGTGCATGGTGAGCATCGGCGCGGCGATCGCCAGCAGGGCGGCGGTGGCCAGGCCGGCGGCGGCCAGCGGGTGGCGCAGCACCGGGGTGAGCACCGCGTTCCAGAACCGGCTGCCCTCGTTGGCGCCGCGGCGCAGGCGGTGCAGGAACGGGATCCGGCCCTTCTCCACCCGGTCTCCGAGCAGCGACAGCAGGGCGGGCAGCACCGTCAGCGAGCCGAGCACGGCGGTGATCACGACCAGGATGGTGGCGAAGGACATCGCCTTGAAGGTGGCGATGCCGGTGAGGAACATGCCGGCCATCGCGACCACGACCGTGATGCCGGAGACCAGCACGGCGCGGCCGCTGGTGGCGGCGGCGATCCGCAGCGCCGTCTCGGCGTCGTGCCCGGCGGCGCGCTCCTCGCGCTCGCGGCGCAGGTAGAACAGGCAGTAGTCGACGCCGACGGCGAGGCCGACCAGCAGCATCACCGAGGAGGCGTCGTTGCTGGTGTGCAGCAGGCCGGAGGAGAGCGCGACCAGGCCGGAGGCGGCGACGAAGGCGGTGAGCGCCAGCACCACCGGGAGGACCGCGGCCACCAGCGCGCCGAAGGCGACCAGCAGGATGCCGAGGGCGAGCGGCACGGCCGTCCACTCGGCGCGGGCGAAGTCGTCGCTGAACTGCTCGTTGAACCACTTGCCGGCGCTGGCCTCGCCGAACTCCTCGACCAGCAGCTCGGGGTGCTGCTTCTGCACGGCCGTCACCGCGTCCATCACCGCGGGCACGTTGGCCACGGCCGTCTCGCGGTCCTCCCCCTTGACCGTGAACTGGATCAGCGCAGAGTGCTTGTCGCCGGAGACCGCGCCTGTCTCGTACGGGCTGTGCAGCTCGCCGGCCTTGCCGGTGGCCCGGACGGCGGCGCCGACCTGCTCGACGACGGCCTTGAACGACGGGTCGTCGGCCGTCAGCGTGCGGCTCTGCACCAGGACGGTCTCGCCGGCCGGGGACTTGATGCCCGCGTCGTCCAGGATCTTGGCGGCCTGTGCGACCTGGCCCGGCATCTGCTCGGCGTCGGTGACCTTGGTGGCGCCGTGCACGCCGCCGAGGTAGGCGGCGAGGACGACGAAGAGCAGCCACCCGAAGACCGCGGTCTTTCTGTGGCGGGCGCTCCAGGCGCCCATCGTGGCGGCGATTCCATGCTTCACGGTAGGTGTTCCCCCAGGGGTGTCGGGCGGGTGCGGGCCGCCCGGGTCGATGGACCGACGGGCTGCATCCGGCGGCACAACAGACGCTATGAGCTGGGAATCTGACGAACCATCCGGCTAGTCACCGACTTTTCCCTGGTCCTTTCCTCAGGGGTGAATGGGGGGTTAGCCCTACCCCCGGGCTCGGGTTCTCCTCCTTGAGGGCAGCCGGACGTCCACCCTGAGGGGGAGCGATCTCCACCCCGGGCACGAGGTGGGAAGGGCCCCGGCCGGGTGACGATGGATCAGGGCCGGCTCCGTGGCCGCCCTAGGGGGCACAGACGAAACCCACTTGCCGGGCGGCAAGCAAGGTCCCGTAGGATGCTCACTACATACTTACCTGCCGACCGGCTAGGCCCTGCCGAGGGTTTCGCGTGCCGGTCCTGCCGTTGCCCGGTACCCCGTCCCCCGGCTGCGGTGAACCATGCCCAGGGGAGGCATTTCCAGCATGTTCCACCGACTTGGACACTTCGTCGTCAAGCGGGCCTGGTGGGTGATCATCGCGTGGGTCATCGGCTCCATAGCCCTGATCTCCCTCGCTCCGAAGATGAGCGCCTCGACCGACGAGTCAGAGTTCCTGCCGAAGCACTACGAGTCCATCCGGGCCGCCGTGGTCCAGCAGGACAAGTTCCCGGCCGAGTTCACCCCCAGCGCGATCCTGATGTTCGAGCGCACGGACGGCGGCGCGCTCACCGACGCCGACAAGGCCGACATCGCCAAGATCACCAAGGGCCTCACCGACAAGCACATCCCGCTGGTCGAGCAGGTCATCCCCCCGATGGAGGGGCGGACGATCTCGCAGGACGGTCACTACGCGATGGGCATGGTCTCCATCGACAAGACCAAGATGCAGACCGACGAGTACCTGACGGCCGCCAAGGACGTGCGCGACGAGGGCAAGGAACTGGCCAAGGGCACCGCGCTGAAGTACCAGGTCGGCGGCCAGGCCGCGATGGGGCTGGACCAGAAGGAGTCCTCCAGCGCCACCGACGCGATCACCATGGTCGCCACCGTGGTCCTGATCGTGGTCATCGTCGGCGTGATCTTCCGCGGCATCCTGGTCGGCTGGCTGCCGGTGCTGCTGTCGATGTTCCCGATGATCGCGGCCTCCGGCCTGATCGCCTTCGTCACCAAGCTGTTCGACCTGAAGTCCTCGCCGATCGCCTCCGCGATCGACATCGTGGTGATCCTCGGCGTCGGCACCGACTACTTCCTGTTCCTGATGTTCCGCTACCGCGAGCGCCTGCGGGCCGGCGACGACCGCAAGAGCGCCGTGGCCAACGGCGTCGGCCGGGTCGGTGAGGCGATCGCCTCGGCGGCCGGCGCGGTCACCGTCGCCTTCGCGGTGCTGCTGCTCTCCGAGCTCGGCATGTTCACCGCGCTCGGCCCGGCGCTGGCGATCTCCGTCGTCGTCACCGCGCTCGCCTCGCTCACCCTGACCCCGGCGCTGCTCGCCGTCATCCCCGCCAAGGCCACCTTCTGGCCCGGCCGCAAGTGGATGCAGGAGCCGGAGGGCGCCCGCTTCCACAAGCTCGGCCGCGCGGTCGGCCGTCGCCCCGGTCTGATCGCGCTGGTCTCCGGCGGCCTGCTGGTGGTCCTGTCGCTGGCCGGCCTCGGCTACCAGGGCACCTTCGACATGGCGAAGAGCATGATGCCGAAGGACAAGGAGTCCATGGTCGTCATGGACGCCATCGGCAAGGGCTTCTCGGCCGGTGCGGCCGACCCCACGCACGTCTTCCTGACCACCGGCACCAAGGCCGGCGGCAAGCTCGACCCGAACGCCCTGGGCGGCTTCGGCGCCAAGCTGGGCCAGGTCCCCGGCGTCGCCACCGTCCAGCCCGAGCCCAAGCTCAGCGAGGACGGCACCACCGCCGACTTCGTCGTGATGCTCAAGGACTCCGCGGCCAGCAACGCGGCGATCGACACCGTCACCGAGGTGCGCACGGCCGCCCACGCGGCCGCGCCCGCCGGCTCCGAGGCACTGGTCAGCGGCACCTCGTCGGTGTACAAGGACATCAACCTGGCGATGGCGCACGACTACAAGCTGGTCTTCCCGGTGGCGGGTGTGCTGATCCTGCTGATCCTGGGCCTCCAGCTGCGCAGCGTGGTCGCGCCCTGGTACCTGATGGCCTCGGTCGGCCTCGGCTTCGCGGCCACGCTGGGCGCCACCACGGTGGCCTTCCTCAAGCTCGGCTCCGAGTCCGGCCTGATGTTCATGCTGCCGATCTTCATCTACCTGTTCGTGGTGGCGATCGGCACCGACTACAACATCCTGATCATCGCCCGGCTCCGCGAGGAGGCCCGCGAGGGCCGCAGCCCCCGCGAGGCGGCCAAGGAGGCGGTCCGGCACGCCGGTCCGACCGTCGCCGCGGCCGGCTTCATCCTGGCGGCGTCCTTCGCGACCTTCATGCTGGCCGGCAACGTGCTCTTCGCCGAGCTGGGCTTCGCGCTGGCCATCGGCATCGTGCTGGCGGCCTTCGTGATGGCGATGTTCTTCACTCCGGCGATCACCGCGCTGCTCGGCAAGAAGGCCTGGTGGCCCGGTCACGGCGCGATGCCCGAGCCCGGCCACGAGCCGGTCGGCGAGTACGAGCCGCAGCCCGTCGGCAGGGCCTGAACGGCCGCCCGCGGGTAGCCGCGGGCAGCACCGAGTGAGAGGGGCATGCGGTCCGGCCGGACCGCATGCCCCTTCGGCGTCGCGGCGAAACACGGTGTGACCAGCGGAACTTTTCCCGCCGTTGACGAGGGTGGCCGTGCTATTGTCGAAGCAGTTGCAGTATTGGTTCCCATGAACGTGTGTGTGCGCCTGCTGGTTCCAACCGACAGGCGCATTTGTTTTGTCCGGTGTTTAGTCTCCGGATGGGGATCGCGGCTACGTGGGGCGCACGAGGTGTGTGTCCCAATGCCCCAGTGAAAGTGGAGACGGTTATGGCTACCGGCACCGTGAAGTGGTTCAACAGCGAAAAGGGCTACGGCTTCATCGAGCAGGACGGCGGCGGCGCTGACGTCTTCGCTCACTACTCGAACATCCAGTCCCAGGGCTTCCGTGAGCTCGTCGAGGGCCAGAAGGTCGAGTTCGACGTGACCCAGGGCCAGAAGGGCCCGCAGGCGGAGAACATCCGCACCATCTGAGTCCCGGCCTACGCCGACTCAGTTGTCGCAGGCGAGGGCCCGTACCTCCTCAGGTACGGGCCCTCGTCCATGCCGCCCGACGGCCGGGGCGGCCCCTCCTCCTCCTCGTCGGCCGACATCCCGCCGCCGCGCGTCCCGCGCGTCGGCCGACGGCCCTCCAGGAAGAGGAACACGCATGCCCGAGCAGTCCCGTCCGCAGTCCGGCCCGCAGTCCGCTCCGCGTGGTGACAAGCCGCGCACCCGCAGCGGGAAGCCGCGCACCGGCGCCGCCCGCGGCGAGGGCCGCGTCGGCGCGCCGCGCACCGGTGGTTCGCCCCGTGGCGGCGAGCAGGCCCGTACCGAGCGCCCGCGCCGGCCGCGTCGGGGCGCCGCCCCGGTGGCGGCGCCCGCCGAAGACTTCACGCCCGTGCAGGGCACCCCGTCGCGTCCGCCGGCCGCGAGCTTCGCCGAGCTGAACCTCTCCGCCGGACTGCTTAAGGAACTGGGCGCGCAGGGCGTCACCGAGCCGTTCCCGATCCAGGCCGCCACCCTGCCGGACGCGCTGGCCGGACGCGACGTCCTCGGCCGCGGCCGCACCGGCTCCGGCAAGACCCTGGCGTTCGGCCTGCCGCTGCTGGTCCGCACCGCCGGCAAGCGGGCGACCGCCCGCCACCCGCTGGGCCTGGTGCTGGTGCCCACCCGCGAGCTCGCCCAGCAGGTCACCGAGGCGCTCGCCCCCTACGCCGGGGTGCTCGGCCTGCGGATCACCACCGTGGTCGGCGGCATGTCGATCACCCGCCAGTCCAACCAGGTCCGCCGCGGCACCGAGGTGCTGGTGGCCACCCCCGGCCGACTGGACGACCTGATCCAGCGCGGCGACGTGCGACTCGACGACGTGGCGATCACCGTCCTCGACGAGGCCGACCAGATGGCCGACATGGGCTTCCTGCCGCAGGTCGTCAAGCTGCTGGAGCAGGTCGCCGAGGGCGGGCAGCGGATGCTGTTCTCCGCCACCCTGGACCGCAACGTGGACCGCCTGGTCAACCGCTTCCTCAGCGACCCGGTCACCCATTCGGTGGACCCGTCGGCCGGTGCGGTCACCACCATGGACCACCACCTGCTCCAGCTCGACCCCGCCGACAAGGCCGAGACCACCGCCCGGATCGCCGCCCGCGAGGGCCGGGTGATCATGTTCGTGCACACCAAGCACGGCGCGGACCGGCTCGCCAAGCAGCTGCGCGCCCACGGCGTGGTCGCCGCCGCACTGCACGGCGGCAAGTCGCAGCCGCAGCGCAACCGGGTCCTCGACCAGTTCCGCGACGGCCAGGTCACCGCGCTGATCGCCACCAACGTCGCCGCCCGCGGCATCCACATCGACGGCCTCGACCTGGTCGTCAACGTCGACCCGCCGATCGACCACAAGGACTACCTGCACCGCGGCGGCCGCACTGCGCGGGCCGGCGAGTCCGGCACCGTTGTCACCCTGGTGCTGCCCGAGCAGCGCCGCGAGGTCAACCGCCTGATGAGCATCGCCGGCATCCGGCCCACCATCACCAAGGTCCGCCCCGAGGACGGCGAGCTGAAGCGCATCACCGGCGCGCGGACGCCGTCCGGCGTGGCGGTCCTGCTCCCGGTTCCGGCGACGGCGATCGTCGCGGCCGCGCCCGAGCAGGCCGAGAACCGCGGCCGCGGGCGCGGCGGGGCGAAGCCGGCGGACGGCGAGGCGCGACGACGCCCGGCGAAGCGTTCCGGCGGGCTGCCCAAGGACGTCGACATGAGCGGCAACCCGCGCCGCCCCCGGCCCAAGCAGCGCCCGGGCGGCGGGAGTTCGCAGATGGCGGCGGGCTTCATCGGCAAGTCGTCGGGGCGGGCGAAGCCGGGCTCCGGGACGAAGAGCGGCTCCAACTACGGGACGGGGCGGCAGCGGCGCCAGGCCGACTAGTCGGGCGCGAAACCGGGGACGCGTGGGGGTACCTCCCAGCCCGGGAGGTACCCCACGCGTCCCCGTTCTCGCTCTCGGTCAGCGCGTCGGCTGTGTCGCGCGGACGGTGGCGACCAGCGGGGCCAGTTCCGGGCGCTGTTCTGCGGTGGTGAGGGCCTCGGCGAGGGCCTCGTCGTTGGTGGGGCGGGCCTTGGCGAGCAGGTCGAGGCCGGCCGGGGTGACGTTGGTGTAGATGCCGCGCCGGTCGGTGGGGCAGAGGTAGCGGGCGAGCAGGCCGCGGTCCTCCAGCCGGGTGACCAGGCGGGTGGTGGCGCTCTGGCTGAGCACGACCGCGTCCGCGAGCTGGTTCATCCGGAAATGGCCGCCGTCGCCGTCGTGCTGCTCGCTGAGGACGTCGAGGACGGAGAACTCACGGACGCTGAGCTCGTGTTCGGCCTGCAGAGCACGTTCGAGGTGGGCCTCGATCCGACCGTGCAGAGCGGTCAGGGCGCACCAGCCGTGCGCCAGGGCAGGATCCGGGCGGGTCATCGGCCGCGCTCCCTTCCGAGTGGTTTCACTTCGTACAAGCTTAGTCGAGATGTGCAAATTCCCGCGCCTGCAAGTATCGGGTGGTCGTGCGCGGGAGGTCCGGGCGGAACGCGAGGAGACGGTCGATGGAGCAGCACGCGCGCCTGGACGCGCAGGAGGCGGCGCTGGACGCCCTGCTGGAGGCTCTCGACATGTCGGCGGAGGTGCCGCAGGACGACCGGGTGGCGCGCCTCGCCGAGCGGGCCCCGGGCTATGCGCAGTACCACCGGATCGGTCACAAGCGGCAGGCCGCGTACCGGCGGCTGACGGCGGACCGGGCGGCCGCGCACCACGCGTACCCGCTGGTGCTGGCCGCGCTGCTGACCGACGACGACCCGTCCTCGCCGCGCTGGTTCGCGCAGGTGCTGCTGACGGCGGGCGGCCGGCGGAGGCTGCAGGAGGAGCTGGTGGCGGCGGTGGCGGCCGACGACCCGCTGCGGCAGGTGTGCGCGGTGGGTGCGTGGCGGTGGGCGGACGCCGCGGACGGACCGCTCGCCGAGCGCTTTCCGGCGGCCCGTCGGGAGGCGGCGGCGCGCTGCGTCGACCCGTGGGCGCGCGAACGGCTGGCCGAGCGGCCGACCGGGCGTCAATAAACCGCAGCGGGCTACCTCTTGAGGGCGACGCCGTGTTAGCTTCTTTGCCAATTCATGGTCCTCGCATGGGGTGGCCTATGCCGTCGCCCGCGTCGCGGACCCTGACAACGGGGAAGAGGTACGCCGACATGGCGGGGGAGTTCACGGTCGACCCGGACGCGCTGCGCCGGTTCGCCCGCACCAGTGCCGAACGGGCCGAGCGGCTGCGGGCGATCCGCGCCGAACTCGGCGGACACCAGCTGTCGCCGTCCGCCTTCGGGAAGCTCCCGGAGTCCGACGAGACCGGCCGCGACTACGTGGAGCGCTCCGAGGCGGCGATCGACAACGCCGGGGCCGCCGCCGACACCATGGACCGGATCGCCGAGTACGCCGACGGCATGGCCGGCGCGTACGAGCGCACCGACGAGGGCATCGGGCGGACCATGCAGGCGATCGCCGGAGGGCTGGGCGGATGAGCGGCCCCATCGCGGGCGCCGTCGACGCCTACACGAAGATCAACGACTGGATGACCCCGCTGGGCAGCGTGATCGACGAGATCATGCGTCCCCTCGTGGAGCCGCTCGCCGAGCCGCTGGAGTTCGTCACCGGCGACCCGGAGGGCCTGGAGGCCGCCGCCCAGCTGTGGCAGAAGCAGGCCGAGCAGCTGCGCGAAGTGATCGCCGACCAGCGCCGCGACCGGGCCGCCCTCGCGGGCGAGTGGCAGGGCGCGGCGTCCGAGGCGTTCCAGCGTGAACTCGCCGAGTACGAGCAGGCGCTGGAGGACGAGGCGGAGGACATGGCGGGCACCGCCGAACTCCTCACCGAAGCCGCCGCCGAGGCCCGGATGGCGCAGGACCTGGTCGAGACGATCATCCGCGAGCTCATCGAGTGGGCGATCATCACGCTCGCCGCGTCGCTCGCCTTCAGCGTGATCACCGCCGGCATCTCGCTGGCCGCCGAAGCCGCCGCGGCCGCGGCCGAAGGCGCCATCGCCAGTGCCCGGATAGCCAACCTGGTGCGCAAGCTCGCCAGCGCGCTGAAGAAGATCGCCGACGCGATGAAGGCCCTCAAGGCGGTCTCCAAGCGCCCGCACCTCAACCCCAAGAAGCCCTGGACCTGGAACAAGCCGCTGGACGTCGAGGCGTACCTGGCCAAGACCGCCGTCAAGACGGTCGGCAAGGCCGGCCTGCACGGCATCGGCCTGACCGGGAACCCGGCCGGCGAGGCGCTCCAGCAGATCACCCAGAGCGGCGCCGGGATCCTCGCCGACGAGGCCGACGACCGGATCGGCGGCAACCACGGCCCCAGCACCGGCCTGCGCCGGCGCACCGGCATCGCCCAGCCCGCCCAGGCGCCCGAACTCAGCCCCGAGGAACGCCGCCGGCGCTTCGAGGACGCCTTCGGCTGAGCCGACCACCTCAAGGAGAACCCACGTGCTCGACCGGGACCGCCAGTTCGCCGCCCCGTTCCTCGCCGCCGACGAGCGGCTGCTCGGCGCTGCGCCCGTCTCGCTGGCGCCCGGCATCCCGCGCCCGCCGGAGGAGTTGCTGACGCCGCGTCGGCCCGGCGAGCTGGAACAGAAGCTGGCCGGGCCGTTCAGCCTGCTGCGGCGCGCGTACGCGGTGGTCAACCCGGTGTCGGCGGGCGTCGGCGCCGTCGAGGACCGGATGATGGACGCCGTGCCGGACTCCGTCTGGCACGGCAAGGGCATGGCCGGGGACTGGCACACCACCGCCGGCCGCCTCGTCGTCCGCCTCCACGAGGACGGCGCGAACGGCAGCGCCCTGCTCGCCCTCACCGACCGCCGCCTGCTCCTGCTCGCCGACCGCGCCAAACTCTGGCAGCTCACCGAACAGCACGCCCTCCAGTTCGAACTCCCCCGCCACGAGGTCGCCGCCGCCCACCGCAACGCGAAGGGCGTCACCCAGCGCGGCCGCCTCGACCTGCACTTCCGCGACGGCTCGTGGGTCGGCGTCACCACGCCACTGCCGTCGGCGGCCGACGAGCTGGCGGCCGCGTTCCAGGCGTTCGGCTCCTGAGGGCCGGGGCCGGGAGGGTGACGCCGACCGTGTGCGACGTGACATCGACTGTCGGCCGGGAGGGGAGCCGATCCCACTGGTCGGGCGAGAGGCGATGAGCGCTGCCCGTGAGGCGGCCCTGGTGTTGGCGGCGAGAGTCGACTGGGACGGTGACGCCGGCGAGGACCGGGTGAGCCTCCTGGTGCGGGGCGTCCCGGTCCTGATGATTTCCGCGAAGGTTCCGTTGGCCGTTTCGCTGGAGGGATCGTGCTGGGAGCCGGTGGGGATCGAGGTCGTTTCCGTCCCCTCGTTCGAGGCTCCGCTGCTGCGCTGTGAATTCGCGGTCCTGAGCGAGGTGTTGGGCGACGGCCGAGCGGCGCTCGCGCTGGACGCCGATCGATTCTCGGCGAACGACCTCTGGTTCGCCACTGTTTGAGGCTGAATCAGATGCTGGTGATCTGATCCGTCAGGCGGTGCGGGCCGCCGAGGTCGCGATCGCCGCCTCGGCGTGGCGGGCGAGGACGAGCCGGGCGAGTTCGGGCGCGGCGCCGAGGGTGGGCGCGAGGTGGTCGGCGCCGGAGGCGGTGGCTGCCGTGGCGATGCGGTCCGGGAGGAGTCCCGGGGCGAGGAGGTACGGGGCGACGGCGGTGGCGCGGACGGCCGGGTCGGCGCGGAGGGCGGTGAGGGCGTCCGCGACGGTGGGGGCGGTGGCGGAGGCGTAGGCGGCCTTGACGGCGGCCCAGCCGCGGGTGCGCTGCCAAGTGGCCGCCACCGCACGGGTGGTGGCGTTCGCGGCCGGGTCGGAGGAGCCTGCGGCGGCGAGGACGACGCCGGTGCGGGCACGGACGGCCGGGTCGGTGACGTCGAGTCCGGTCTCGGCGAGGCGCCGGTCGAGGGCGTCGAGCAGCAGCGGGGACGGCCCGAGGACGTCGGCGACCGGGATGGCGGAGCCGGCGGCGCGGAGGGCGGCCGGGATGTCGTGCTTGGCGTGGAAGGCGCGGTTGAGGAGGAGCGGGACCGCGATGGCATCGGTGAGGCGGGGGGCGACCTGGGCGATGCGAGGTGCGCAGTGGTCCAAGTAGGCCGTGGTGACGGCGAGTTCGGGGCGCAGCGCGCGGACGGCGTCCGCGAGGGCCTCGACGGTGGCGGCGTGGCGGGGGTCGCGGGAGCCGTGGGCGAGAAGGAGAAGCGGTGCGGCGGCAGCGGGGCGCGAGCGGTGGGTGGGGGTGGGCGCGGTGCCCGGCTGCGGCAGGTCGTCTTCCGCTGCGCGCAGTTCCCCGCGCCCCTGACGGGGCGCGGAGTTGCTGTGCGTCAGGTTGCTTCGCTCCTGGCGGGGCGCCGCGGCCGCAGGTGTCAGGGGGCTGCGCTCCTGACGGGGTGTGGACCGCGTCAGGGCGCTGCGCTCCTGGTGGGTGGGTGCGGTGCGGGGAGGCATCGGTTTCAGCGGGTGGTGACGAGGAGGCCGCGGCTGCGCAGGACGCGGCGCTCCAGCGGGGAGAAGAACAGCAGGTCAATGGCGACGCCGACGGTGAGGATGAGGAGGATGCCGAGGAGGACGCCGGACATGTTGGTGAACTCGCGCTGGTTCTCCAGGTAGCGGCCCAGGCCGAGGCCCAAGTCCGGTGAGGACGCGATGAGTTCGGCGGCCATCAGGGAGCGCCAGGAGAACGCCCAGCCCTGCTTGAGGCCGGCGAGGTAGCCGGGGAGGGCTGCGGGGAGCAGGATGTGGCGCGCCCCGCGGAGCCCGGTGGCGCCGAGCGTCTGGCCGGCCCGGAGGAAGAGCGGGGGGACCTGGTCGACGCCGGCGATGAGGCCGTTGGCGATCGAGGGGACGGCGCCGAGGAGGATCACCGCGTACATCGCCGAGTTGTTGATGCCGAGCCAGATGACGGCGGCGGGGACCCAGGCGACCGAGGGGAGGGACTGGAGGCCGGAGAGGACCGGGCCGAGGGCGGCGCGGACCGGCTTGACCTGGGCGACCAGCAGGCCGATGGGGGTGCCGATCACGACGGACAGCAGGAAGCCGGACAGGCCGCGCCAGACGCTGGTCCAGATGATGGAGAACAGCGTGCCCGCGTACCAGAGTTCGGTGAGCGAGTCCCAGACGTCGGCGGGGCTGGGGAGCTTGTCGGGGGTGGTGAGTTCGAGGGTGTAGGCGAGCTGCCAGACGGCGAGGACGAGGACCACGCCGAGGACGGGCGGGAGGACCGAGCGGCGAAGGACCGTGGTGAGCGGGGTGCGCTGGGCCTGGACGGTTTCGAGTGCGTCGAGGCCGGCTTCGACGCCGGCGGAGTCGTCCGCCGCGGTGGGCAGGGTCTCAGTGCTGGACATGGCGGCGGATCTCCCCACGCAGTTCTTCGGTGATCTCGATGGACAGATTCGCGGCCCCGGCGGATTCGATGCGGCGCGGCCGCGGCAGGTCGACGTGCCACTCGCGGGCGATCCGGCCGGGGCGGGAGGAGAGCAGGACGACGCGCTGGGCGAGGCAGACGGCTTCGCGGACGTTGTGGGTGACGAACAGGACCGTGAGTTGCCGCTCGGCCCAGATGCGGGTGATCTCGTCGTGCAGGACGTCCCGGGTGATGGCGTCGAGGGCGGCGAACGGCTCGTCCATCAACAGGACCTGGGAGCCCTGGGCGAGCGAGCGGGCGAGTGCGACGCGCTGGCGCATGCCGCCGGAGAGTTCGTGGACGCGCTTCTTGTAGGAGCCGGTGAGGCGGACCAGTTCGAGCAGGCGCTCGGCCTCGGTCTGCCGGTCGGCCTTGGCGACGCCGGCCAGGCGGAGGGCGAGTTCGATGTTCTTGCCCGCGGTGAGCCAGGGGAAGAGGGCGTGGTCCTGGAACATCAGGGCGGGGCGGCCGCCGGGGACCTCGATGGTGCCGGAGGTGGGCCGGTCGAGGCCGGCGACCAGGTTGAGCAGGGTGGACTTGCCGCAGCCGGAGGCGCCGAGCAGGGTGACGAACTCGCCGGGGGCGACGTCCAGGCTGATGTCGTCGAGGACCGGGGCGGCGGTGCCGGGTCGGCCGAAGGTCTTGTGCACGTGCGAGAGCCGGACGGCGAAGTCGCCGACCGGGTGGCCCGCGCCGGGGGCGTCGGGCGAGGTGGTCAGTGCCGTGGTCACGGGCACCTCCTGCGGGTCTGGTCTGGTCCGGGCAGGGCGGGAAGCGGCAGGATCGGTGTGGTCCGGGGTCCGCCCCGTGCCCGCCCGCTGAGTGGGCATCGATGGGCGGGAACGAGGCGGAACCCGGGGCCTGGAGGGGCTACTTGGCGCCGAGGCCGGCGTCGGCGACCTCGGGCCGGCCGGCGGCCTTCAGCACCTTGTTGAGCGGGGTCAGGTCGTAGATCCCGGCCAGGTTCGGCTTCTTCAGCAGGCCGGCGGTGACGGCGTGGTCGGCTTCGGCCTGCAGGGTGTTGGCCAGCGGGTCGTCGATGAAGTCGATGTCCTGCCAGGCCGGGTCGAGGACGGCGGCGTCCAGCGCGTTGCCGGCGTCGGCCTTGATCTGCTCGTTCGCGACGGCCTTGGCCTGGTCGGAGTTGGCCTTGATCCAGGCGTTGGTCTTCACCGAGCCGCGCAGGACGGCCTCCACCACGTCGGGGTGCTCGGCGAGGAACTTCTGCGACACGATGATGTTGGTGATGACGAACTTCTTGTCCGGCCAGACGTCCTTCTCGTTGAGCAGGACCTTCGCGCCGAGGGTGACCAGCTTGGAGGCGGTCGGCTCGGGCACCCAGGCGCCGTCGATGGAGCCGGACTTGTAGGCGTCGGGGGTGACCTTGTTGTCGCTGCGGATCACCTTGACGTCGCCGTCGCCGGTGTTCGGGTCGACCTTCAAGCCCTTGCCCGCAAGGTAGTTGAGCAGCGCGACGTCCTGGGTGTTGCCGATCTGCGGGGTGGCGAGCCGCTTGCCCTTGAGCTCGTCGACCGAGCCGATCTTCGCCGGGTTGACCACCAGCTTCACGCCGCCGGAGGCCGAACCGCCCACGATCTTCAGGGACTTGCCGCCGGTCTGGGTGAAGCCGTTGATCGCGGGGGAGGGGCCGATCCAGCCGATGTCGATCGAGCCGGCGTTCAGCGCCTCGATCTCCGCGGGGCCGGCGTTGAACACCTGGGTCTTGATCCGGGTGCCGCCGAGCTCCTGCTGGAGGATGCCCTGCTTGAGGCCGACCAGGGCGGTGCCGTGGGTCAGGTTGGCGAAGTAGCCGATCTTCACGGTGTCGGCGGAGAGCTTCGCGCCGGACGCGGCCGGGGCGGCCGAGGACTTGTCCTCGCTCTTGGAGCCGTAGCCGCAGGCGGAGAGCAGTCCGGCCGCGGTGAGGACGGCGACGGTCGCCACGGCGGCCCGTCTGATCCGTCCGGCGGCGGGGCGGGCGTGGCTATGGGTGGGCAGGGCGCTGGAAGCCATGAAAGGTGTCCCGTTCGTGGAGAAGGATGAGGTCGTGCCTGACCGGGGCCGGGCCGCCCCGCCGTACCCGCTGTGGACAGGTGCGGCGGGCCGGGCCCGGTGACAGGGGCTCAGTCAGCGCCCCTGTCCGCCCCCACATCGCGTCAGGCCGCCCTGGCCGCTGCCGAGGACGCCGCTGCCGATGCGGCCGCCTTCCTTGTCCATGCCCGAGAACGCCTCGCTGGGCATCAGACCCAGTCCTCCTCAATGGAAGCGTCGGTGGTGCTGACGATGGTGTCGAACGCCTCGCCCGCCATGCCGGCGGTGAGCGTGGTCCCGTCGGCCGGGTCGATCAGGATGAACGAGCCGGTCCGGCGGTTGTCGTGGTACGTGTCGAGGGCCAGCGGCTCGGCGGTGCGCAGCACCACGTGGCCGATGTCGTTGACGTTCAACCCCTCGGCGCCGGAGCGCTGTTCGAGGGTATCGATGTCGATCCGGTAGGAGATCTCCTTGACGAGCGCGCGCACGGTGCGGGTGGTGTGCTTGAGCAGCACCCGCGCGCCGACGTTCAGCGGACGCTCGTTCAGGTGGCAGACGGTCGCCTCGATGTCCTTGGTGGGCGTGGCCGCGGGCCCGGCGGCGATCAGGTCGCCGCGCGAGATGTCGATGTCGTCGGTCAGGCGGACCGTCACCGACTGCGGGGCCCACGCGAGTTCGGTCGGGACGCCGAGCGCGTCGATCGCCGCGACGGTGCTGGTGTGGCCCGAGGGCAGCACCGTCACCGGGTCGCCGACCCGCAGCACGCCGGAGGCCAACTGCCCGGCGTAGCCGCGGTAGTCGTGGAACTCCTCGCTCTGCGGCCGGATCACGTACTGCACCGGGAACCGGGCCGGCTCGACGCCCGGGTCGGAGCCGACCGGGACGGTCTCCAGGTGCTCCAGCAGGGTCGGGCCGCCGTACCAGTCCATGTTCCCGGACGGCTCGACCACGTTGTCCCCGGCGAGCGCCGAGATCGGCACCGCCACCACGTCCTTGACGCCCAGCGAGGCGGCGTACGCGGTGAACTCCTCGGCTATCCGCGCGAAGACCGGCTCCGCGTACTCGACCAGGTCCATCTTGTTGACGGCCAGGACGACGTGCGGGACGCGCAGCAGGGCGGCGACCGCGGCGTGCCGGCGGGTCTGCTCGACCACGCCGTTGCGGGCGTCGACCAGCACCACGGCGAGTTCGGCGGTGGAGGCGCCGGTCACCATGTTGCGGGTGTACTGCACGTGGCCGGGGGTGTCGGCGAGGATGAACCGGCGGCGGGCGGTGGCGAAGTAGCGGTAGGCCACGTCGATGGTGATGCCCTGCTCGCGCTCGGCCCGCAGACCGTCGGTGAGCAGCGCCAGGTCGGGCGCGTCCTGACCGCGGCGGCGCGAGGCGTGCTCGACGGCCTCCAGCTGGTCGGCCAGCACCGACTTGGAGTCGTGCAGCAGCCGGCCCACCAGGGTGGACTTGCCGTCGTCGACGCTTCCGGCGGTGGCGAAACGCAACAGCGAGGTGGCGGTGCCGGTCTGGGAGATGTCGGCCTGGGTGGTGCTCATCTCTAGAAGTACCCCTCGCGCTTGCGGTCTTCCATCGCGGCCTCGGACAGCTTGTCGTCGGCCCGCGTGGCGCCTCGTTCGGTGAGGCGGCTGGCGGCGATCTCGGCGATCACGGCCTCGATGGTGTCGGCGTCGGAGTCGACCGCGCCGGTGCAGGACATGTCGCCGACCGTGCGGTACCGCACCAGACGGTTCTCGACGGTCTCGTGCTCCTTCGGGCCGCCCCACTCGCCGGCGGTCAGCCACATGCCGTCGCGGCGGAACACGTCGCGGTGGTGGGCGTAGTAGATCTCGGGGAGGGCGATCTCCTCCCGCTCGATGTACTGCCACACGTCCAGCTCGGTCCAGTTGGACAGCGGGAAGACCCGGACGTGCTCGCCGACGGCGTGCCGGCCGTTGTACAGCGACCACAGCTCGGGGCGCTGGCGGCGCGGGTCCCAGGCGCCGAACTCGTCGCGCAGCGAGAACACCCGCTCCTTCGCGCGGGCCTTCTCCTCGTCCCGGCGGCCGCCGCCGAAGACCGCGTCGAACTTGCCCGACCCGATGGCGTCCAGCAGCGGCACGGTCTGCAGCGGGTTGCGGGTGCCGTCGGGGCGCTCGCGCAGCACGCCGCGGTCGATGAAGTCCTGGACGGAGGCGACGTGCAGCCGCAGGCCGTGCTGCGCCACCGTGCGGTCGCGGTACTCGATGACCTCGGGGAAGTTGTGGCCGGTGTCCACGTGGAGCAGGGCGAACGGCACCGGCGCGGGCGCGAACGCCTTCAGCGCCAGGTGCAGCATGACGATGGAGTCCTTGCCGCCGGAGAACAGGATCACCGGCCGTTCGAACTCGCCCGCCACCTCGCGGAAGATGTGCACCGACTCGGCCTCCAGCGCGTCCAGGTGGGACAGCGCGAAGGGGTTGTCGTCGGTGCGGACCGGGCTGTCGGTCACCGTGGTCACGCGAGGCCCCTCTCGATCAGGAAGGCGTGCAGTTCGGCGGCGGACTCGGCCACCGCCCGCCCCTGCGTCTGCAGCCGCAACTCCGGCTTCTCCGGCGCCTCGTACGGGTCGTCGACGCCGGTCAGACCGGAGATCTCGCCGGCCGCCTGCTTGGCGTACAGGCCCTTCACGTCCCGCTCCGAGCAGAGCTCGACCGGGGTGGCGACGTGGATCTCCAGGAACTCGGTGCCGTTGGCGGCGTGCCGCTCGCGCACCGCGGCGCGGGAGTCCGCGAACGGGGCGATCACCGGCGCGAGCACCTTGACGCCGTTGGCGGCGAGCTTCTCGGCGACGAAGCCGATCCGGGTGACGTTGGTGTGCCGGTCCTCACGGGAGAACCCGAGGCCCTTGGAGAGGAACTCGCGGATCTCGTCACCGTCCAGCACCTCGACCCGGTGGCCCTCGGCGCGCAGCCGCTCGGCCAGCGCGAACGCCAGCGTGGTCTTGCCGGCGCTGGGCAGGCCGGTCAGCCACACGGTGGCGCCGCGCTCGCGGCCCGCTGCCTGCGTGTCGGCGGTGGTCACGGTGGTCACGGTGGTAACTCCTGACGGTCGGTGACGGTAAGTCGGTGGCGTTGCTCAGAGATGGATGCCGCACTCGGTCTTGCCCGAGCCCGCCCAGCGGCCGGCCCGGCCCTGCTCGCCCTCGCCGGGCTTGGCCGTGCAGGACAGCGGCGAGCAGCCGATCGAGGTGTAGCCCTCCCAGAGCAATGGGTTCATCAGTACCCCGTTGGTCTGCGCGTACGCATCGACGTCGTCCTGCGTCCAGCGGGCGATCGGGGAGAGCTTCACCTTGCGGCGCTTGGCGTCCCAGGCCACCACCGGGGTGTTCGCCCGGGACGGCGACTCGTCGCGGCGCAGCCCCGTGGCCCAGGCGTCGTAGCCGGCCAGGCCCCGGTTCAGCGGCTCGACCTTGCGCAGCGCGCAGCACAGGTCCGGGTCGCGGTCGTGCAACTGCGGCCCGTGCTGGGCGTCCTGCTCGGCCACGGTGAGCTTCGGGGTCAGCGTGACCACGTTGACCGGCATGGTCGCGGCGACCGCGTCCCGGGTGCCGATGGTCTCCGCGAAGTGGTAGCCGGTGTCCAGGAACACCACGTCCACGCCGGGCAGCACGGTCGACGCCAGGTGGGCGACCACCGCGTCCTCCATCGAGGAGGTGACGCAGAACCGCTTGCCGAAGGTGTCGGCCGCCCACTGCAGGATCTCCTGCGCGGACGCCTCCTCCAGCTCCCGGCCGGCCTTGAGCGCGACCGCCTCGTAGTCAGTCGTGGTCGCCATGCCCGGTCCCCCCGTCGGAAGTCGCCAGCAGCCCGAGGAACTTCAGCTGGAAGCCCCGACGGCAGGCCCGGCACTCCCAGGAGCCGTGGCCGCTCTCGGACGGGCGCAGGTCCTCGTCCCCGCAGTACGGGCAGTAGAACGGTGCAGCGCGCTCGCTCACGACAGCTGCTCCTCGGTGGCCCGCAGCGCCCACTGCGCGAAGCGCTCGTCGTCCTGCCGGTCCGCCTGGTAGCGGGTCAGCAGGCGCTCGACGTAGTCGGGCAGTTCGGCGCTGGTGACCTTCAGACCGCGGATCTTGCGGCCGAACGCGGCGTTCTCGAAGCCCAGCGAGCCGCCCAGGTGGACCTGGAAGCCCTCGACCTGCTGCCCGTTCTCGTCCGTGACCAGCTGGCCCTTGAGACCGATGTCGGCGGTCTGGATGCGGGCGCAGGCGTTCGGGCAGCCGTTGATGTTGATGCTCAGCGGCTCGTCGAACTCCGGCAGGCGGCGCTCCAGTTCCTCGATCAGGGTGCGGCCGCGGTCCTTGGTGTCGACGATCGCGAGCTTGCAGTACTCGATGCCGGTGCAGGCCAGCGTGCCGCGCCGGAACGTGGACGGGTTGACCCGCAGGTCGAGCGCCTCCAGGCCGGCCACCAGCGAGTCGATCCGGTCCTGCTCGACGTCCAGCACGATCAGCTTCTGCTCGACGGTGGTGGCCACCCGGCCCGAGCCGTGCTCGGCGGCCAGGTCGGCGACCTGCTGGATCAGCTTGCCGTTCAACCGGCCGACCTTCGGCGCGAAGCCGACGTAGAACCGGCCGTCGTTCTGCGGGTGGACGCCCACGTGGTCGCGCCAGCGGCCGGCCGGCTGCTCCGGGCCCGGGCCGTCGGTCAGTTCGCGCTTCAGGTACTCGTCCTGGAGGACCTGCCGGAACTTGGCCGGCCCCCAGTCGGCGACCAGGAACTTCAAACGGGCCCGGTTGCGCAGGCGGCGGTAGCCGTAGTCGCGGAAGATGCCGATCACGCCGGCCCAGACGTCCGGGACGTCGGCCAGCGGCACCCAGGCGCCGAGCCGGACGCCCAGCTTCGGGTTGGTGGACAGGCCGCCGCCGACCCACAGGTCGAAGCCCGGGCCGTGCTCGGGGTGGACCACGCCGACGAACGCGATGTCGTTGATCTCATGGACCACGTCCAGCAGCGGGGAGCCGGAGATCGCGGTCTTGAACTTGCGCGGCAGGTTGGAGTACTCGGGGTTGCCGATGTACTTGCGGTTGATCTCGTCGATCGCCCAGCTGCCGTCGATGATCTCGTCGGCGGCGATGCCCGCCACCGGCGAGCCGATCACCACGCGCGGGCAGTCGCCGCAGGCCTCGGTGGTGGACAGGCCGACGGACTCCAGCTTCTCCCAGATCGCCGGGACGTCCTCGATCCGCACCCAGTGGAACTGGACGTTCTGGCGGTCCGTCACATCGGCGGTGCCGCGGGCGTACTGCTCCGACGCCTCGCCGATGGCGCGCAGTTGAGCGACCGTCAGCTGACCGCCGTCGATGCGGACCCGGAGCATGAAGTACTCGTCCTCGAGCTCGTGCGGCTCCAGGATCGCGGTGCGGCCGCCGTCGATGCCCTGGCGGCGCTGGGTGTACAGACCCCACCACCGCATCCGGCCGCGGAGGTCCGCAGGATCGATCGACTGGAAGCCCGACTTGGAGTAGATCGTCTCAATACGTGTCCGTACATTGAGACCGTCGTCGTCCTTCTTGAACTGCTCGTTCGCGTTCAGCGGGGTGTAGTGCCCCATCGCCCACTGGCCCTCGCCGCGGTGACGGGTCACCTTACGGGCAGCGGGGCGGGCCGCGTCGGCGGCGCCGGCCTGGGGCTCGTCCGGCTCGGGAGTGCGGGCCATGATGTCAGTCCTTTGAGCGGCGTGGCAGGAGCGGGAAGACTGCTGATCCCGGGCGCGCACCGCTCCCACCTGCGGATATCAACAGGCGGTGGGTGGGGTGACGCTGGGCCGGGGAGGGTGGAGCGCGCATCCGCGACGGCGGGGATGGGCGAGCAGGGCGCCGATGCGGAGGCGGCGTGCGAGTGGGGCTCAGGTCACTGGACAGATGGCGCTGGACACGCGAAGGAGGTCGACGTGGAGTCGGCCAACTAGGGTGGTTCCGGCGCTAGACATGGCAAGAGATTCGCACGGCGAGCGACTCGCGGTCCACTATCGTCCGAATCCTGGACTCTTACGTTTCGCATGCTGGGACGACAGGGAGAGTGCTGCCGCTCCGCACCCTGCGGCCCGTCAGTTCCCGGCGGCGGCGCACCGGCCCACGAGTACGGGCCGATACCGTAGGGGCGTGCAAGCAGCAGGCAGTACTCCGCATCCACCCGGGGGGACCGGGGCGACCGGCGACCGGCCCTCCCGCCACCGCGGCGGACGCCGCCGCGCCGCCAAGCGAACCACCTGGTACCGCACCCTGTGGGCACTGGTGAAGGACACCACCAACACCTGCGTCGAGTACCGGGTCACCGGCCTCGCGGCCGAGGCGGCCTTCTTCACCCTGCTCTCCATCCCGCCGCTGCTGCTCTGCCTGGCCGGCACCCTCGGCTACCTCGACGACATCCTCGGCGCCGGCACCATCGTGCGGCTGGAGGCGGACATCGTCTCAGCAGCTGGGACGGTGCTCTCACCGAGCTCCATCGACCAGATCGTCCAACCACTGCTCACCAGCGTCTTCGACAACGCCCGCCCCGACCTGATCTCGATCGGTTTCCTGCTCTCGCTCTGGTCCGGCTCCCGGGCGCTGTACATCTTCATAGACACCATCACCGTGATGTACGGCCTCGACGGCAAACGCGGCCTGGTCAAGACCCGGCTGATGTCGCTCGGCCTCTACCTCGGCGCGCTGGTGATCGGCTCGCTGGTGCTGCCGCTGCTGGTGGTCGGGCCCGGACTGCTGATCAACACCTTCCAGGCCTGGGCCGGAGTGATCAACTCCCTCTACTGGCCCGCCGCGATCCTGCTGCTGGTGGTCTTCCTCACCACCCTCTACCACGTGGCCGTCCCGGTCAGCACGCCCTGGCGCGAGGACATCCCCGGCGCCCTCGTCGCCCTGCTGGTCCTGGTGGTGTGCAGCGTCGCCCTGCGCGTCTACCTGGTCTCCTCCGTCGAGGGCCACTCGGTGTACGGCTCGCTCGCCGCACCTGTCGCCGTGCTGCTGTGGATCTTCGTGGTGGCGCTCGCCGTCCTGATCGGCGCCGCGATGAACGCCGCCATAGACCGCCGCTGGCCCGCCGTCGAGACCGCCGACGCCCGCGCCGAGGTCGAACGCCTCACCGAGGACGCCGCCGTCCAGCGCGGCCGCGAGGCCGCCGCCCGCCGAGCCGCCGAACGCGCCGAACGCACCCGCCAGTTCGGCCTCGCCGAAGGCCACGACGACGACCTCTTAGACGAGGACGACGACGAGCCGGTACCGAGCGAGTACCCCGAACGCTGGGCCGGCTTCCTCCCGCACGACGACGTCCGCCGCCGACTCGGCAAGGTCCGGCGCGGCCGCAAGTAGCCTCGCCGGCCATGGAGCCCCGCCCCGGATCGTGTCCGGAGCGGGGCTCCTGTCCGTCTCACCGGCGAATCGCACCGCCCGTGGCGAGCAGCGCGTGCACCAGCGAACCGGCCAGCGCCGCCGCGTCCGGGGCCCGGTCCTCCCCGTGGACGGCCGGCTCCTCCCATCGGACGGTCAGCGCGCCGCCGCGGAATCGGACGTGCACCGACCCGTCCTCGCCCGGCACCGCGAGCACCGCGCAGCCCGGGTGACGCCGCCACACCTGCTCCGCCGTCTCCGGGGACCCGCCGTGCAGCACGTCCGCCAGGCGTCGGACCCGGGCCGGCTCGTCGACCCCGGCCGCCACGTGCCGGTCGTACCGGGGCCCGGCGCCGGGCGGGCCGGGTACTTGTACCGTCACGGTCACTGCCAACGGGTGCCTCCGGTCAGCGGGGTGGGCAACGGCAACGGCGGCTCGGTGGCCGGGTAGGCCGGCTCGCCCAGGTTCAGCAGCCGGTAAAGCAGGCGGCGGATCCGCGGCAGGAACTCGCCCGGCTCCGAGGAGATCCGGGCGCCGATCTCCGCGTACGCCTCCGGCCGGTACACCCGGTCCGCGTACGCGAGCTGGCCGGCCAACGGGCGGGCCGGGTCCAACGCCGGAGCGGTCAGCGCCAGTTGCATGCCCGGCGAGCGCGGATTGACGTCCTGGTGCGGGAACCGGGCGAGCAGGATCCGGGCCCCGGTGAGGGTCGCGTACAGCGTCACCGAGCCGTGGTCGCCGATCACGTAGTCCGCCGCGACCAGCATCGGACGCCAGTCCACCTCCTGCGTCACCAGCGACACCGACCCGCCGGACACCCCGTCCACCCACCGGCGGACCTGCCAACGGCCGTGCCCCGCCGACACGTTCGGGTGCAGCACCAGCGCGGTGCGGAACTTGCCGGCCGGCAGTTCGCGGACCAGCCGCGGCAGCAGCGCGTCCAGCCGGCCGAACACCGAGTTCGGTCCCCAGGTCGAGCAGAGCAGCACCAACTGCTCCCCCTCCGCCAGCCCGAGCGCCGCCCGGTACTCGGCCCGCCGCGGCAGCGCCGCCGTGATCCGGTCGTGGTCGCCGTCGCCGACCACCTCCGCCACCGGCAGCACCTCCGGACAGGTCCGCTCCAACTCCGTCAGGTCGTCCCGGTGCGCCAGCGCGTACGCCGCCGCGTTCGGCCGGCCCTCCCACAGCAGGTAGTCCCGGCCCAGGCCGGCCACCTGCCGCTCCTGCGGCGCCTGTTGCGTCTGTTGTGCGTGCTGTGCCCGGCCGGGGTCGGCGGCCTGCTCGCGGACGCCGGTGACCGAGCCCACCGGCGGCAGCGAACGGGTCAGCTTCAGGTGCCCCGTTCCGTGCGGCAACCGCACCAGCGGGCCGCGCAATTGCTCGATGCCGCGCGAGCCGGCCGCCAGCACCAGGTCGAACTCGGTCCGCACGGCCTGTTCCCACGGCACCACCGTGCCGCCGAGACCCATCAGGAACGCGGCCACCCCGTCGTTGAACGCGTGCGGTGCGACGGTGAAGACCACCTGCACCCGCAGATCCGATCCCAGCAGCTCGCAGAGTTCGCGCAGCCGCCGGCCGTACACCTCGGTGTGCACCACTGCCAGCACCCGCTTGCAGTCGGGCAGAGTCGCCCACGACACGAGGCATCCCCCCTTAGTCCTTCCCGGCCTCCCACCGGACGGCGGTGCCCCGTGCACCGCCGCAAGGAAGGAATGTCCGCGGGCGGTGGCGGGACGGCTGGAGAACCCTTGCGGATCCTTGCGGAACCCTTGCGTCAACTTCTGGGCGGTCGGGGTGTGTTGGCGTCCGCCGGTGGGGCGTTCCGGCATCCGTCGAAGGGTGGCGGAAATTCGGTGGCGGCCGGGGCGGGTGGGTACTAACGTGGCGTACGCCGATCGAGGGCGCCCCGGAGTGGGGTGCGCGAGGCGCGTCGCAGCAGAGGAGGTGAGGACCGTGAGGCCTGTTCTTGCAGGTGTTGTTCCCCGCGTTCAGAAGACCACCGAGTCCTGTACCCCCAGGTCCGCGGCCGACCTCGAACCGGTGTCACCCATACGCTGACACTGCCGTCGTCCGGCCGGGGCCGCGTGTTCCCCGAAGGGTTCACCCCGTGCTTTCCGCCACTTCCGCTGCCCACCCGCTCTCCGGCCTCGGCTGGGACGAGGATCGGGCCGCCGACTTCCACCCGCTCGCCGAGGCAGGCTTGCTCGCCGGGCGGATCACCCGAATCGACCGGGGCCGCTGCGACGTGCTGCTCGTCGATCCCGAGACCGGCGAGCCGACCACACTGCGCGCCGACACCCGGCCCGTCACCGGCGCCGACACCATCCACAACCCGTGCACGGGCGACTGGGTGGCCGTCGACCCGGCCGCCCGGTTACTGCCCGCCCTCACCGCCGTGCTGTCCCGCACCACCGCGATCATCCGCAAAGGCGCCCACAAGCGCTCCGAAGGTCAGGTGCTGGCCGCCAACATCGACACCGTCCTGATCGCCGTCTCACTCGCCGCGGAACCCGACCTGGGCCGGATCGAGCGCCTGCTCGCCCTCGCCTGGGAATCCGGGGCCGACCCGCTGATCGTCCTCACCAAGTCCGATTTGGTGCACGACGGCGAATTCGTCCGGGCGGACGTGGAGGCGGTCGCCCCCGGGGTCACCGTGTTGACGGTCAGCGCCGAGACCGGAGCGGGCATGGACGCCCTGCGCGCCCTCACCACCGGCTCCTGCGCCCTGATCGGCCAGTCCGGCGCCGGCAAGTCCACCCTCACCAACGCCCTCGCGGGCACCGACACCATGACGGTCCAGCAGGTCCGCAGCGTCGACGAGAAGGGCCGCCACACCACCACCACCCGGGAGCTCGTCCCGCTCCCCGGCGGCGGCGCCATCATCGACACCCCCGGCCTCCGCGGCGTCGGCCTGTTCGGCGGCGAGGGCATCGACCTCGCCTTCGCCGACATCGACGCCCTCGCAGCCGGCTGCCGATACGACGACTGCTCCCACCGCACCGAACCCGCCTGCGCCGTCCGCAAGGCCCTCACCGACGGCACCCTCCCCGAGCGCCGCTGGGAGTCCTACCTCAAGCTCCAGCGCGAGAACGCCTTCATCGCCTCCCGCACCGACGCCCGCCTCCGCGCCGAACGCGCCCGCCACCACAAGTCCCGCACCAAGGCGGCCCGCACCTCGTACCGGCCCTGACACCCGACTGCCGCCCGCCTCGGGTGACTCCGGGGCGGGCGGAGGCAGTGCCGACCGCCCGGCTCAGGACCGTAGTACGGCGATGTCCGATTCCCGCCAGTCGTGGCCCCGGCGATGGCGCAGACTGGATGGTGTGATCGACGACGAGAACAGGTACCGAGCCGTGCACAGCCGGGACGCCCGCTTCGACGGGGTGTTCTTCACGGCCGTCCGCACCACCGGCATCTACTGCCGTCCGAGCTGCCCGGCCACCACCCCCAAGCGCAGCAACTGCTCGTTCTTCCCGACCGCGGCCGCCGCCCAGGGCGCCGGCTACCGGGCCTGCCGGCGCTGCCGGCCCGACTCGGTGCCGGGCTCGCCCGAGTGGAACCACCGTGCCGACCTGGTCGGCCGGGCCGTCCGGCTGATCGGCGACGGCGTGGTGGACCGCGAGGGCGTCGCGGGCCTGGCCGACCGGCTCGGCTACAGCGCCCGCCAGCTCCAGCGCCAGCTGATCGCCGAACTCGGCGCCGGCCCGCTCGCACTGGCCCGCGCGCAGCGCGCCCAGACCGCCCGGCTGCTCCTGCAGACCACCCAACTCCCGGTCACCGAAGTGGCGTTCGCGGCGGGCTTCGCCTCGGTGCGGCAGTTCAACGACACCATCCGCGAGGTCTACGACCGCACCCCCAGCACGCTGCGCACCGAGCACGGCGGCCACCGCCGCTCCCCCGTCGCGGCCGGCTCGCTCGCCCTGCGGCTCGCCTACCGGGGCGCCGTCGACACCGATCACCTGCTGGACTTCCTCGCGCTGCGAGCCGTCCCGGGCGTCGAGGAGGTCGTCCCCGGCCCGTACCCCGGCACCCGCACCTACCGGCGCACCCTGACCCTGCCGTACGGGCACGGCATCGCCGAGGTCGACGGCCTCGCCCCGGACGACCCGCGGACCCGCGGCTGGCTGGACTGCCGGCTCACCCTCAGCGACCTGCGCGACCTCACCACGGCCGTGCACCGGCTGCGCGCCCTGTTCGACCTGGACGCCGACCCGGACGCGGTCGACGGCCGGCTCGCCACCGATCCGCTGCTCGCCCCGCTCGCCGCCGCCCGGCCCGGACTGCGTTCCCCCGGCCACGTCGACCCGCACGAGCTCGCCGTCCGCGCCGTCCTCGGGCAGCAGATCACCGTCGCCGCGGCCCGCACCCTGGCCGGCCGGCTCGCCGAGACGTACGGCACTCCGCTGCCCGCCGCCGACGGCGGCCTGCGCCTGCTGTTCCCGACCGCCGCCGCCCTCGCGGCCGCCGATCCCGAGCACCTGAAGATGCCGCAGTCCCGCCGCCGCGCGCTGCTCGGCATGTGCGCCGCCCTCGCCGAAGGCACCGTCCGGCTCGATCCGGGCGTGGACCGCGAGCAGGCCGCCGCCGACCTGCTCGCCCTGCCGGGCATCGGCCCGTGGACGGTCGGCTACCTGCGGATGCGCGCCCTCGCCGATCCGGACGTCTTCCTGCCCACCGACATCGGCGTCCGCGACGGCCTGCGCTCCCTCGGCGAGAGCGGCGACCCGCGCAGCGCCGCCGAGCGCTCCGCCGCCTGGGCGCCCTGGCGCTCCTACGCCCTGCACCACCTGTGGTCGGCCGCCGGGGCCCACCACGCCAACCGCGCCGCCAAGGCCCGGACCACCCGCGACACCCGCAAGGAACCGGCATGACCACTGTGTTCACCACCATGGACAGCCCGCTCGGCACCCTGCTGCTCAGCGGCACCCTCGACGAGGAGCACGGCTTCGCCCTGGCCGCCGTCACCGCCCCGGGCCAGAAGGGCGCGCTCGCCGAGCCCGCCGCCGACTGGCAGCCCGACGCGGAGGCGCTCGCCCCCGCCGTCGAACAGCTCACCGCGTACTTCGCCGGCGAGCGCACCACCTTCGACCTGCCGCTCGCCCCCGTCGGCACCGAGTTCCGCCAACGGATCTGGGACGCCCTCGACGACATCCCCTACGGCACCACCACCACCTACGGCCAACTCACCGACGCCGCAGGCCAGTCCCCCCGAGCCGTCCGCGCCGTCGGCGGCGCCGTCGGAGCCAACCCCCTCCTCATCATCCGCCCCTGCCACCGCGTCATGGGCGCCAACGGCAACCTCACCGGCTTCGCCGCCGGCATCGACGCCAAGCGCTGGCTCCTCGCCCACGAGAGCAGCGAGGATTCGGGGCAGCTGTTCTGACGCCGCATCAGCCCGTCGGCAGCTCCTCGATCCGCCGGGCGAGTCGGGCTGCGTCCGGCGCGGCGATGCCCAGGTACAGCTCCCGCGAGGCGATGAAGAGATCCCGGGCTGCATCGAAGTCGCCTTGTGCAAGGGCGAGTTCGCCGGCCCATTCGTCGGTCCGGGCTTGCCAGTGCATCGAGCCCGCAGCGACGAACCGGGTCCGGGAAGCCGCCAGATCGGCCCGGGCCCGGTCGTACCGCCCGGCCAGCAGATGGGCCCTGGCCCGGGTCGCCTGCGCCCGGGCCGCCTCGTACAGGTCGTCGACGGCCGTCAAGTCCTCAATGGCCATCGACAGTTGGTGCACCGCCTCCGCCTCGTCCGCAACGTCCACCGCGACTTCGCCGAGCGCGACCCGGATCAGGCCGACGCCCCGCCGGTAGCCGAGCGCCTCCCGCAGCACCAGCGCCTGCTCGAACCGGCCCCGCGCCAAGTCGGGTTCACCGAGAATGCGGTGAGCGTGCCCGAGCCCCGTCAGCGCCTGCGCCTCGGCCTTCCGGTCCCCGTTCCCCCGGGCCACCACGAGTGCGTCCGCGTACCACTGGGCGGACTCCCGGACCCGACCGGCGCCGCGCAGCCCCTGCCCGCCAGAGGTCAGCATCCACTGCTCGGCGATCCGGTCCCCGACCTTCCGGGCGGCGTCCAATCCCAGGGCGTGGGCCTCCAACTGGAGCGCCTGCGACCGGAGGCGGATGAACATCGGCTGCATCGCGTCGGCCAACTGCCACACCAGGGTGTACCGGTGACTCCGGGAGGCATCCCTGAGTACGGCGGAAAGCTGCTCGCGTTCCCGGTCGAACCAGCCGAGCGCCTCCGCCTCCTCGGTGAACTCCGGGGCGTGCAGGGGAGCTTGGAGGTAGTCCCGGGCGAGGAAGCGATGGCTCGGCATGATCAGCGCCTCGGCCGCAGTCGCCGCCGCCAGGTAGTGCTCGCCGACCCGGCGCACCGCAGCCTCGCGCCGCTCGACCAGGTCCTCGGCCTGCCCGCGTTCCCGGGCGTGGAGCCGGACCAGGTCGTGGAACCGGTACCGGCCGTCGCCCAGTTCCTCCAACAGGTGCACCTCGCCGAGATCGTCCAGCAGCAGGTCCGCCTCCGCCAGCGGCAGCTCGGCCGCCGCTCCGGCGATCTCCAGGGTGTACTCCCGGACCGGGAGCGACCCGAGCAATCGGTACAACTCGGCGGCAGTCGGCTCCAGCAGACGGTACGAGGCATCGAGAACGCGGTGCACCGATCGCTCGCGGTCCAGGCGCAGCGCAGTCAACCGGTCCCTCTCCGGCCGGAGCGCGTCGGCCGTGGCGGACAGCGGTTGTCTCGGACGTGCCGCCATGCGGGCGCCTGCCACGCAGATCGCCAACGGGAGGCCCGCGCACCGGTCCACCACTTGGTCGGCGGCCAGCTGTTCGGCGGCGATCCGGTCGGGGCCGACCCACCTGGAGAGGATCGCGGCGGCGGCAGCCGCGTCCACCAGTCCGACGGGGAGCAGCTCGGCGCCGTCCATCGCGAGTCCGGTGAGACGGGTGCGGCTGGTGACGACGGTCACCGCCTGTTCGGAGCTCGGCAGCAATGGTCTGACCTGAGCAGCGGTGGCAGCGTTGTCGAGCAGGACCGCGATGCGGAGCTGTGCGGTGGCCGACCGCCAGAATGCGCTGGCCTCGGCGAGGTCTGCGGGCACTGCGGTGTGGCCGAGTGCGCGGAGGAACTGGCCGAGTGCCTCGCCGGGATCCGCGGGATCCTCGACGGTGTGGCCCCGCAGATCGACGTAGAACGTTCCGTCCGGGAACCGTTGGGCGTGAGAGCGCAGCCAGTTGACAGCCAGCGCACTCTTGCCGACCCCCGCCGGGCCGTTGAGGACCAGTACGAGCCCGGTCGCCCCCCGCCGACTGCCGCCGGCTTCCAGTAGTTCGTCGAGTCCGGCCAACTCCCGCTGCCGCCCTGGGAGGTGCGTGGGGGCGGGTGGAAGCTGATGAGGCACTGGAAGCTGCGCCGGAGCGTGAACTTGAACGTGCACGCCCCCTTGAATGGAGCCTGCCTGAAGCGCGACTCCATTGATCATCGCGTGCCCTTCGATGCTGTTGCGACTTCCTCCACCGTGCTGAGCTGGGGAGTTCGACGAGGCGTCCGATCCGTGAGCCAACTCTGCTTCTCCTCAGGCCGGTTGGGGTGTGCTGGGACATGACGTGGGATCGGGCCGTTGTGGGGCATCGGACGCAAATACCACATCAGTTTCAAAGCGGCTACGGCTATTTGGAAACCCGCAGATCAGGAACCAGGCGGTGGTATAGCAGGCCTTTCCTGCTCATGCCATGCTCGCCTCCTGCGCGTCCGGAGAACAGACGACGGGAGGCATTTGTCCATGCACATCCATCTTCTGGGGACTGTCGGGCTGGCTGTCGAGGGGGCGCCGTTCCCCGTCCGCTCGCACAAAATGCGAACCCTCCTGGCCTGTCTGGCCCTGGATCTCGGACGGCCGCTCAGCCCGTCCGTCCTCGCCGACCGCATCTGGGACGGCGAACCGCCGGCCACCGCCACTGCCACCCTTCAGAGTCACGTCTCCAGGCTCAGGAGTGCGCTCCGGGAAACGGATTCCAAGGCCGCGCGCGGACTGTCCCAGCCCATCGAGATCGCCTTCCACTCCGGTACGTACGTGCTGCGCGCGGGAGCGGAGCAGGTGGACTGGCATCACTTCCGTCGACTGGCGGACCGGGCCGCCACCTTGGCCGAGGCCGGTGACGACAGGCGCGCGCTGACCCTCCTGCGGGAGGCCGAGGACGTGTGGCAGGGTGATCCACTTGCGGGCCTGCCCGGGGAATGGGCACGGTCCGCCCGCATCCTGATGGCCGACCGGAAGTTGGCCGCGGAGCTCACGCGTGCCGAGATCGAGCTCCGCCTGGGTCGCTTCACCGATGTGGTGCCGGAACTGATCGCCCTCGCTGCGGATCATCCGTGGAACGAGCGAATCTCCGTCCTCCTGATGACCGCGCTGTACGGCTGCGACCGGACGGCGGAGGCGCTCAGCGTCTACCGCGAGATCAGCCAGCGGCTGTACGACGACCTGGGAACCAGGCCGGGAGAAGCACTGGACGAGATCTACCAGCGGATCCTGCGGCGCGTACCTGCCTCCGACCTGGTGCGCCGCCCCGTGGCGGCCCGCGGGCCGACTGGTCATGGCATCGCCCGACCGCCGTCCACCCTGCGCGCAGAGCCGGAACTGGTGGGGCGGGAGAAGGAACTGGAGCAGATCCTGGCGATCGCCCGGAACGTCGACCGGGTCGGCTCCCGCTCGACCGCCCTTCCGGTGGTCGCGATCTCCGGGCTGGCGGGAGCCGGCAAGACCGGCTTGGCACTGGCTGCGGCGCACCGCCTGCGCGAGGACTTCCCGGACGGCCAGGTGTTCGTACCGCTTGGCGCCCACGCCGGCAGCAGACCCCTGCCGAGCCCGGAGGCGGCCGCCACGGAACTGCTCCGCCAGTTCGGGGTGCCGGCCCCGCAGATCCCTCTCGACTCGGAAGAACTGCTGGCAGGCTGCCGCGAGTTGTTGACGGGACGGCGAGCCCTGGTGGTGCTCGACGATGCCGCCGGACCGGCCCAGGTCCGGCCGCTGCTGCCGACCGCACCGGCGTCCTTCGTCCTGGTCACCAGTCGGCATCGGATGGCTGAGCTCCGTTCGGCGTGGACGATGACCGTCGGCGAGCTCGCCCCGCGGCCCGCAGGGGAGATGTTCCGGAAACTGGCGGGCGGCAGCCGAGTCTCGGCACCGGAGCAGGCCGCCGGGATCGCGGAAGTGGCTCGGCTGTGCGGTGGACATGCGCTCGCTCTCGATCTGGCGGCCAGCCGCTTCCGGGCCCATCCGACGTGGACTCTTGAACACCTCATTCAGCGACTGTCCCGGGCCGACGGGCGAATTGGCGAGCTGCACGACGCCCTCGACAGCCTGGAGGGGGCCTTCACCATGTCGTACCAAGCCCTGCAGGCTGATCACCAGACGGCCTTCCGCAGGCTGTGCCTGCATCCGGGCGACGAGTTCGGCACCTGCCAGGCGGCGGCCTTGATCGGTTGCCCGCCGGCCGAGGTCGAACGAGTGCTGGACGCGCTCCTGAACGTTCATCTGATCACGGAAATCGCGCCCGAAAGATTCGGATTACCGGACCTTGTAGGTGAGTTCGGACGAGTCGTCGCGAATCGTACAGACATGTCGGGCGAGCAGTCCGAGGCGCTCGGAAGACTCGCCGCGTTCGCCGCTTCCGCCGCGCGCGGGGTCGATCAAGTGGTCTGGCCCCACCGCTTCCGGCTGCCCCCACCGTCCGACTTTCTTGATCGCGGCACGGGTGATCATTCCGGCCACCCGGACTGGAGGGACGAGGCGGCGGCGACGAAATGGCTGAGCGCAGAGATCCCCGGATTGATCGCCATGGAACGGCAGTTGAGGGCAGATGGCGCCGATGCCGAGGCCTCCTGGCTTTCCCATCTGCTCGCCCCCCACCTGGAGGGCGCCGGCCTGTGGCGTGAAGCCCATCAGATGCACAGCGCGGCGGCGGCGTTCGAGCGGCGAGTCGGCCACCGGCAACGTGAGGCGCACGTCCTGGTGGCGTTGGCTCGGATCGAACTCCGCTTCGCCCGCTATCCGGCGGCAGCCAGGTGTGCGGAACGCGCGGTCACCCTGGCAGGCACCCTCGGTGACATGCTCGTTCGCGCCGACGCGTTCGAGCGGCTGGCCGAAGTGCACTGCCAGCAGGGCGATCTCACCACCGCGCTGGAGGTCCAGCGGGAGGTGCTCGCCGTGCGCCGCTCGATCGGCGACCAGTGGCCGCTGGCGCGGAGTCTCAACAATCTGGCGATTTTCCACACCCTGCTCGGCGACCACCCGTCGGCCATGCGGGCCCTCCGGGAAGCGCTTCCGGTGTTTCGGAAACTGAAGGATTCGAGAAGCGCTGTCCAGCTCCTGAACAATTTGGGTGGCCTGCAATTGAGCAGCGGGGACAGGGCTGCCGCGAGAGTTTCGTTCGAGACGCTGATGGATCTCGACATGGGGTATCTCTCCACCGCCGATCTCGCCGCCGTTCGACTCAATCTTGCCCTGACCCTCGACATTCCCAAGGAATCGCGTCGCGCGGCCGACCTCCTGGACTCCGCCGCGCATTCCTTCGTCCTTCTCGGCGACGCCCGCCACGAAATCGACGCACGAACCGAGCTGGGAAGGGTCAGGTTCCTCTGCGGCGACCTCGCGGAGGCGGCCGAGCAGTATTCCAGCGCGCTCGATCTGGCGGTGCGGATTGGGGCTGTCCGGGAGGAGGTGGCTGCACTGAGGGCGCTGGGTCAGGTCGAGGAAGTCATGGGTACCACCGCTCACGGCCGATGCCACCTGGAGCAGTCGATCGAACGGGCCCGTCTGGCGGCGATCCGGGAGGAGGAGGCGCTCGGATGGGAGGCGCTGGCTGAGTCGTTCGCCCGGCAGGGCGAGGAGAGTCGGGCGGAGAAAGCCCTTCGGAGGGCTGCGGAAATCCTTGCGGGGCCAATTCCGTCAAAATAGGAAGGCAACCGAAACCGATCGGTCCGAGTGTCATGTCACGGGCACACCGTTCAAGCCCTTCGCTCGAATGGCCCGGAGAGTCATGCCATCCCCATCGAGTTGATGGAATAGCCGCCGAGGGGTTAGGTTGTTCGAAACGAACCCCCTTGCGCAGCAAGGGTATTGAACCCTGTCCGGGCGGAAATGGCTATGTCACGTATGTCTTTGCGCGCCTCGAGCGACGCTCCCCTGTCTCGACTTTCGCCCAATGGGCGCGGGTTGCGAGCTCTGTTGTACGCAGTGGCGGCATTGGCATTGGGATGGATACCGATTTTTATGCTGGTCGCCACGGTCCCCCCGGGGGCCGGCGGCGCGGCCTAGCGGCAGGAGTGCTCCGAAGCCGGCGCCGCCGGGCGTGACGAGGTCCGGTCCCCGAGTGGGACCGGACCTCGTGCGTTTCGGCGGCGCCGGTGAGCAGCGGAGACGGCCGGTCGGCGAACGGGGTCGGCCGGGCGGCGCCGCGTCGGGGAGCGGCCGGATCCAGGGGGGCGTCGGCGACGGCGAGTGAACGGCCCCGGGTTGCGACGGAGGGCGAACGGCACCATGGCCCCCGTCATTGAGCGCCGGGTGCGATTCGTCCAACTCGGACCCTCGGCGCAGTCGGACAGCTTGAGCGAGATCGCGATCGGCGCCGCGGAGCCGGGGCGGGCGCCGACGTGCGGCCCGGTCGATCGATGAACAGCCCGACCGCCACGCGGTGCAGCCTCGGTCGGGGCGGACGTGGTCGGTGACGGGGCGGGTGGATCTCCGGTGCAGCGTCAGCGGGCCGGGTCGGTGCCCGCCAGGGCGTGGGCGAGGTGGTCGAGGCCGGGGAGGGCGTGCATGACGGCTTCGCGGTCGGTGGGGGTGAGGCCCGCGAGGGCGGCGGCGAGGCGGCGTTCGTGGGCGCTCTGCCAGTCGCGGAGCTGTTGGTGACCGGCCTCGGTGAGGGCGATCCGGGCGGTGCGGCGGTCGCCCGGGTCGGGTTGGCGGTCGACCAGCCCGGCGTCTAGGAGCTTGGAGATCAGGCCGCTGACGGTGTTGGGCGCCAGCCGTTGCCGGGCGGCGAGTTCGCCGACCCGCATGGGGGCGACGGCGAGGGTCTGGAGGAGCTCGACCTGGGCCATCGGCAGGGCCTCCCAGGGGAACTCGGACCGGATCGAGCTGCGCAGCGCACGGCGCAGCCGGGTGATCACGTCGGTGAGCTGCTGGGCCCCGGCGAGTGCGTCGGTGTCCGGTGCGAGGGGGCCGGGCGCGGGCTGGGGCTGCGAGGACATGGCGGACAGCGTAGCGCCAGGTGGTGTCGGTGCTGTCCGCCGTCCGTTCGGTGACCAGCGGGAACGGTTGTCGGCCGCAACCAGATGGCTCGGCTCCGGAAAGAGTCCTTGAGCGATTATGTCTGCGGCCGATATATTCGGACCATGGCCGAACCCGCCCTCGCCCCACGGCTGCTCGACACCCTGCAGGACGCCCTGCAGCGCGCCGAACGCCCGCGCCCGCGCGCCGTCGCGCGCTGGCGGCACGCGCACTGGCTGGCCGTCGGCACGGTCTGCCTGGGCGCGTTCCTCGGCCAGCTGACCGCGAGCGTCACCTCGCTGGTGTTCCCCGCGCTGGAGCAGCGGTTCGACGCGGGCTTCGCCGCCGTCGAGTGGGTGTCGCTGTCGTACCTGCTGGTGCTGGTCGCCCTGCTCGCCCCGGTCGGGCGGCTGTCCGACCTGGTCGGCCGCAAGACCATGTACCTGGGCGGCTTCGCGGTGTTCGCGGCCGCGTCGCTCGGCGCCGGACTGGCCGGCAGCCTGGCCGTGCTGGTCGCCTGCCGCGCGGTGCAGGCGGTCGGCGGCGCGATGATGCAGGCCAACAGCGTGGCGCTGGTCGCCCGGGGGGTACCCGAACGGGCGATGCGCACGGCGCTCGGCATCCAGGCCGCCGCCCAGGCCCTCGGCCTCGCCCTCGGCCCGACCCTCGGCGGCCTGCTGGTCACCCACGCCTCCTGGCGCTGGGCGTTCTGGGTCAACGTCCCGATCGGCGTGCTCGGCATCCTGGCGGGCTGGTTCCTGCTGCCGCGCACCTTCCCCGACGGCCGCCGCCCGGCCCGCCCGGCCCGTTCGAAGGACGCCGGCGGACGCTTCGACCTGGCGGGACTGCTGCTGCTGGCCGGCGCGTCCACCGCGCTGCTGCTGGCGCTGTCCGCCGCGTCCGGGCTGCCGCTGCCCGGGTGGGCGGTGGCCGCGCTGGCGGTGCTCGCGGTCCTCGCCGCGGCCGGGCTGGTCCGGCAGGAGCGGCGCGCGGACCGGCCGATCGTCCCGCCCGGGCTGGTGAACACCCCCGGCATCCGGGCCGGGCTGGTGGTGGCGCTGATCGGCTACCTGCTGCTGTTCTGCCCGCTGGTGCTGGAGCCGGTGGTGCTGGCCGGCCGCGGCGTGCCCGCCGCCACCGCCGGCGTGGTGATCACCGCGCTGCCCGCGGCGTTCGCGCTGGCCGCCACGGTCGGCGGCGGGCTGCTGCCGCGCGGCTGGAGCGACGCGGTGCGCTGCCGGGCCGGCGCGCTGCTCGCCGCGGCCGGACTGCTGGTGCTCGCCGTGCTGCCCGCGCCCGGCGCCGGCGCGGCGGTGGGGCCGCTGCTGGCGGCCGGCTACGGGCTCGGGCTGCTGCTGCCCGCCAACAACGCCCTGGTGATGCGGGCGATACCCGCGCAGAGTTCGGCCGTCGGCGGCGGCCTGGTGAACATGGTGCGCAGCCTGGGCACCGCGCTCGGCACCGCCCTGCCGGTGCTCGCCGTCCACCTCGCCGGAGCGGCGTCCGGCGGCCGGGCGGTCCTGCTGCTGCTCGCCGCGGTCGCGGTGCTGGCGGCCCGGCTGTCCGCCCGCTGAGGAACCGCCGGGCGGTGTCGGCGGTCCGGCTCTGTGCCCGCCGAAGCGCCGCCGGTACGGCACCGGTACGACAGCAGGGGCGCGCCGCCCGGGTGGTCCCGGACGGCGCCCCTGGTGCTCGGAGGGTCAGGGCGTCGGCTTCGCGCCGCGCTCCGTCAGCATGCTGCTGATCAGGTCGATCTCCGCCTGCTGCCCGTTGACCATGGTCTGCGCGAGCCGCTTCTCGACGTCGTTCTTCGCCGCGTCCACGTACGCCTGGGCCATGTCCATCCCGCCCCGGTGGTGGGCGAGCATCAGCTGCAGGTAGAACACCTCGGCGTCCCGGCCGCTGAGCGTGCGGAGCCGGTCCAGGTCGGCGTTGGTCGCCATCCCGGGCATCAGCGAACCGTCGTGCGCCTCGTACGTGTGTCCCATCCAGGCCATCGGCTTGGCCGCGCTGGCCTGGGTCAGGCCCCACTGATCGAGGAAGCCCATCAGCATGCCGCGCTGGTTCGCCTGCGTGTTGATGATGTCGAACGCCAGGGTGCGGACCGCCTGGTCCTGGGTGCGGTCGCGGACGATGAACGACATGTCGATCGCCTGCTGGTGGTGGGTGGCCATGTCGCGGGCGAACCCGGCCTCCGCCGAGTCGGTGCTCGGCGCGGACGAGGAACTCCCGGACGCCGGGGTGCCGCTGGAGACCAGCGCGGGCACCCCGAGGCCGAGCGCGACCACCGCCGCCAGCGCGGCCGGCCACCACAGCTTCCGGCGGCTGCGGCCGCCGGACCGGGCCTGCTCCGCCGTCGACTCCTGGTCGCCGGTCACATCGCGCCCGAGCTGCAGGAGGCGCCCGGCTCCTGGGTCTGCGGGCCCTGCACGTACTTCGTGAAGAACTTCTCGATCCGCGGGTCCTGCGCGGAGTCGACGATCAGCTGGGTGCCCCAGGCGCTCAGCGTGATGGTGCCCTGCTCGTCCGGGTACGGGCTCATCAGGCTGTACGGGGTGGCCTTGACCTTCTCGCTCAGCGCCTTGATGTCGTCCGCGCCGGCCTTGCTGTTGTAGGTGACCCAGACCGCGCCGTGCTCCAGCGAGTGCACCGCGTTCTCGTTCTTCACCGGCTGGTCGTACACGGTGCCCATGCAGGTCGCCCAGACCGGGTTGTGGTCGCCGCCGACCGGCGGGGTCTGGTCGTACTTGACCTCGGTCTGGACGTGGTTGCGGGACAGCTTGTCCCAGGTCTTGACGCCGTCGATCGGCGCCTTCGCGGCCGCGGCGTCCGCGTCCTTCTTGTGCTTGGCGTCCAGCGCCAGCCAGGAGCCGCCGCCGATCATGGCGAGCACCAGGGCGGCGGAGATGCCGATGGTGAGGAACTTGTTGCGGCGCTCACGGCGCTGCTCGACGGCGCGCAGCTCGGCGATCCGGGCCCGGCGGTCGGCCTGCTGGGCGGACTTGCTGCCCGGCTTGGGCTGCTTGCCGGTCGGCTGGGACGACTGCTTGGAGGCGGAACCCATGAATGATGTCCTTGTCCCCGCCGTGCGGCGCACGGCGGTCTGCGGTGAGGTTGGGGCAGCGGAGCCGCCGACCGCCCGGGAACCGGGGAACGGGTCGGCGGTGGGTTCCGCTCAGGACCGGTGAACCTGGAGTGCGTGCAGGTCGGGCGCATGGTGCGGCGCCGGTCGGACGTCGGCCGCCGGGACGGCGGGCGACGCGGGAGGGGCCACCAACTGCGGCAGGACGACCGCGCCGGGCTGAGGGGGCGCGTTCGGGAGCTGCGACTCCGGGCCGCAGAAGGAGTGGCTGGAACAGCCGTGACCGGGCAGCCGGTTCGGGCCGTCCGCAGTGCAGAGGATGAGCACGCCGGAGCTCTCCGGCGCCAGCGCGTGCTGGTGGCCGGCGGGAGTGCCGGCCCGGTCCGGGACGGCGATCGCGGCCGGGACGACGGTCGACACCGCCCGCACGGACGTGACGGCCCCGGCCGGCGGGGAGCCCGCGGATCGGGCGTTCGCCGTGCACGGCAGCAGCGCCAGCAGCGCGGCCAGCAGGACCGCCCACAGCATCGCCACCGGGCGGAGCACCGCGTACGCGGTCCCTCCTCCGGGACGAGTGCGAAGTCCTGGCGCGGTCATGCGCACATATTAATCAGCCGATCGGGTGAAGCGATGCCCCCCTTGGGCTCCGAATTTCCGTCCCGGAGCCATTGCCGTGGCTCATTCGAGCCCGTCAGTGGACCGCCGGTGGCCGGAACCTCCCCCGTGCGTCGGTGCGATGTTCCGATTCCCGGACAGCGCCGTTGTGCTTCGGAAGAATGACGTCACGTCCGGCATTCCCACGGATCGATCAGGAGCCGTCAGTTGAACGAGCAGGGCGCACCCGGGCCGACCCGATCCGACGACGCCTGGTGGCACACCGTCTACACGGGCCCCGCCGGCACCCTCCCCGACACTCCCGACGCCGTTGCCGACACCACCTCCGTGGACGACTGGTTCACCGCCGCCGCCGGCCTCTTCGACCCCCGGCACCGGCCCGCCGAGGACACCCCGCCCCCGACCGGCACCGACCCGGACACGGACACGGCGCACGCGGTACCGCCGCAGCGCAGCTGGGCCGAGGCCGCCTGGCCCGAACTCCGGCCCACCGAGGACGCGCCCGACGGGGGCGCGCGCGACGAGCAGCCGCATTCGGTCGAACCGCCGGTCGTCCAACCGCCGGTCGTAGAACCGCCGGTCGTAGAACCGCCCGTCCTGGCGAAGCCGCCGCGGGCGGAGGCGCCGCGGGCGGAGGCGGCGCCGGAGCCCGAGGTCCCGTCGGCGCCGCCGTCGGAGCGCGGTGCGCCGTGGCGGGAACCGGAGACGCCGACCGTGCCGCACGTCGGGGAGCGGCCGCCGACGTACGCCGCCGAGCCGACCGCGCTGCCGGTCAGCGACCCGGACGCCCTGGGCGCGATCGTGCCGGACACGGCCGTCGACGGCGCCCGGTTCGCGACGACCACCCTGCGGGCCGTGTCGATCCGCGGGGACTCCGCCCGCTACCGGGGCGAACCGCGACGCGACGCGCTGCTCACCGTCCGGTTCGGGGACGCCGAGGACGGGCTGGTGCTGACCGTCCTCGCGGGCCCCGCCCGACCGGCCGACGCCGGATGGGGCTCCGCCGCGGCGACGGACGCGGCCAGGCAACTGGCGGCAGCGATCGGGCGCAGCCGCGCCGAACTCGCCGCCGACCTGCGGGCCGGCGCCCGTGACCGGCTGCGGTACGGCCTCCAGCGGATCGCCCTCCAAGCGGCGGCCCGGCTGCGCGGCGAGACCGGGAGCGTAGAGGACGTTCCGCCGGCGGAGGCGCTGCCGCCCGAGGAGACCGCGTCGCTGCACTGCCTGCTGATGTCCACCGACCCGGCGGCCACCCACCGGGCCGCGTTCGGCACCGGCCCCGGCGGGCTCTACCTCCTGCGCTCGGGCCACTGGATCGACGCCTACGCGGCCCGTCTGCTCCACCACCCGGACGGCCAGCCGCCGTTGCCCCCGGCGGCCCGTCCCGCCCTCCGCCCCTTCCGGTTCCGCCTCGTCCCCGCCACCGCCGGCGACATCCTGCTCCTGTGCACCCCCGGCCTCGCCGACCCGATCGCCGAGGAACCCGCCGTCGCCCACTTCCTCTCCAGCCACTGGGCCCACCCCCACCCCCCGGGCACCGTCGACTTCCTCCGCCAGATCCAGGTCCGCGCCAAGGGCTACGCCGACGACCGCACCGCGGCGGCGGTCTGGACGGACTGACGCCCACGAGCCGAAGCGGCGTCCGGCCGAGGGGGCACGCCGCAGGCGCCGGCTACTTCGGCGGGGCGCCGAGGAGGGCGTGGGCCGCGGAGGTGGCCTGGGCGGTGGCCTGGTCGCGGGTGGTGGCGGGGAGGCCGATGGCGAGCGGGACGGCGAGGCCGTCGAGCAGGGCGCGGAGCTGGGTGGCGCGGTCGGCGGCGGGGGCGGTGGGGGTGAGGACGCCGGTGGTGCGGCCCTCGGTGATGAGCGCGGTGAGGTCGGTCTGCCAGGGGGTTTCGATGTCGAGTTGGCCCTGGCGGAGGTCCGCGGTCTCGGGGGAGCGGCTCCACACCTCGATCCACAGGATCCACCGGGGGTCACCGGGGCCCTCGGGGAGGTAGAGGTCGATGTAGCGGGCGAGCCGTTCGAGCACGGGCAGGTCGTGGCGGGCGAGTTCGCGGGTGCGGCGTTCGCCCAGCTGGGTCTCGCTCCAGCGGAGGGTCTCCAGCAGGAGCTGGTCCTTGCTGCCGAAGTAGTAGAGGAGGTGTCCGGCGCTCATGCCGAGCTGCTGGCCGAGGCCGGCCATGGTGAGGCGGGCGAGGCCGTGTTCGGCGATGGCGGCGCGGGCGGCCGCGTACACCTCTTCCCGCGGGCGGGCCGGGCGGCGGGTGCGTGGCGGGGCCATCCGCCCTCCTCGTTGCTGGCTGTCCGGGGTCCAGTCTCCCGTACGGGAAGGGCGGGAGGTGCGGGCGGGGTCACCAGCCGCCGTGTTCGAGCCCCTCGACGTGTTCCTGCCGGCCGTGGTCGAGGCCGGCCCGGTAGGCCTTGCGGAGGACGGCGGCGGCCTGTTCGCGGTCGAGCGCGGGAGCGAGGCGGAGCAGTTCGTCGGTGAGTTCGTCGAGCGAGGGGGAGGTCATGGGTCCATGACATCGCGTCGCGGCCGGGCCCGCCCCTCCGAGGACGCAGGGGCGGGCCGGACGGCAGGTCAGCCGAGGGTGGCGGCGTAGGAGGTCTCCGCGCCGAAGCCCCAGGCGGGGGTGGCGTCCCACGGGTTGTCGAGGACGTCGTCGGTGGCGTACGCGTACCCGGCGCCGCGGGTGAACGCGGTGCTGAGGGCGGTCTTCATGGCGGTGGCGTTCGGGACGGCGTGGATCAGGTGCCAGTAGGAGGTGCCGTTGGGGTCGAACCCGGCGCCGGGGTAGTAGCCGACGGTCAGGTTGAAGACGTTTCCACCGAGGTAGCTGTTGGTGTAGGCGTCGTAGGTGCCTTCGAAGGTGACGAAGGTGTCGGCGGTGCGCTTGCCAGGCTCCAGGAAGCAGTCCTGGACGGCGGTGCCGGGGTTGTCCACCACCAGCTCCTGCGCGGCCGGGTCGATGGAGTGGATGATCCCCTGGACCTGCTGGCGCAGGTCGAGGTAGAAGTCCCGCTCGACGTTGTTGACACCGCAGTTGCGGCTGCTGGTGTCGAAGAAGATGCCGTCGACGTGCAGCTTGCCGTCGGCGGTGACCAGGTAGTTGCGGACGTCCTTGAGGACGGCGGCCCGATCGCGCTTGGTGGCTTCGGTGTGCACGTAGCCGAGCACCTTGGTGTGCTCGCCGGTGGCGGTGGTGCGGGCGCGCAGCGCGTCGGCGCGGGCCTGCCAGCCGGCGTCGAACGGGTCCTCGCCGTTGTTCGGGTTGAGGACGACGACGGACGGCGCGGGCTGGGCGGCCTGGACGTCCAGCATCATCGGGTAGTTCGGGAAGGTGTAGGCCGGGACGCCGATCTCCAGACCGCGGGTGGCGGTGGTCGCGGTGGCCGGGGTGGTGCTGGCACCGGCCTGCGGTGCGGCGGTGGCGCCGACGGCGAGCAGAGAGCCGAGGAGCAGGGCGGTCAGCCCCTTCGCGCGGATGCGCATGCGTGGTTCCCCCAATGCTGGGCGGGCGTCCCCCTGACGCCGCACGGGCATGCTAACTGCCGACAGGCGCACCAAGGTCGAATACCGGAGATCGTTCTCAGGAGTTCACCGGGGACCGGACGACCGGTCGGTGACGGGGCGTCCGCCGGACGGATGGATCGACTGGGCCAATCGGGTGAATACCTGTCATTTCAGGTCGCGTCACCGCCACTTGTGATCATGATGCCCGATCAACTGCCCGGTATGCGTACTCCCCTTCGGGCCGGGCGGATCGGCTCCGTGCTGGCACTCCTGGCCGGATCGCTGTTCGGCAGCGGTGTCCTGGCCGCACCCGCGCACGCCGCGATCTCCTTCGTCAAGAACGTCGACAAGTTCACCGCCGCGCCGGGGGAGAACGTCACCTTCACCCTGCAGTACACCTGCTCGGTCACCGAATGCGTCAACGGGCGGATCACCGACACGCTGCCCGCGTCCGTGGAGTTCGTCGGCTGGACGCCCGACCCCACCACCGTGGACGTGGCCGGCTCCACCGTGCCCGCCGCCGGAACCATGGGCGGCACGCTCGACATCAGGCTGCTCAACCTCAGCCCGGGCACCACGGCCGCCGTCAGCGTGGTGGTGCGTTTCCCCAACTGGACGACCGCGGACGGCACTTCGGCGCTCAACTCGGCGCAGCTGACGGTCGACGGGGAGACCCCGCAGAACGGCTCCGCCTCCGTCACGGCGCACGTCGAGCCCGCCTACCAGGTCACCAAGGGCGTGCAGACCGCCAGCGCCGACGGACGGACCGTCACCTACCAGTTCAGCGCCTGCTCCACGTCCGGCCCCAACGTCGACCTGGACGCGAGCCGCCTGCTGGACACGCTGCCGCCCGGCGCGGTGGTCGACACCGCGCGCTCGCCCGGCTGGAGCCAGGTAGCGCCCGGGCCGAACACCTGGGGCTACGACATCGGCGAGTTCCGGGCCGCCAACGGCCAGGCCGGCTGCCGGATCCCCGGCGTGCTGGTGGTGAACTACCCGGACCCGACGTTCCCGTCCGGCACCACCTCCACCAACGACGTCGAACTGCTCGGCGACCCGCTCGGCGCCGCCCCCGAGCAGAGCCTGTCCACCGCCGAAGCCACCACCGGCGCCTTCCAGGAGCCCGCCACCGGCGTGCAGGTCAGCGCCGCCAAGTCCTGGGGCGAGCGGAGCGTCTCCGGCGACCTGAACAGTTTCAGCCTGTTCGCCACCAACACCTCGGCGCCCGCCACCGAGCTCACCATGACCGACCCGGGCGCCGGCACCACCGACAGCCTCTACAACTGGCTGTTCCCGCAGACCGTTCAGCTCGACGCGTGGAACCCGCCGGGCATCCGACTCACCTTCCAGTACCGGTTGAACGGCGACCCGACCTGGCTGACCTTCACCCCGGGCACCCCGTTCGACGGCTCCACCACCCGCCGCATCACCTTCGTCGAGGGCGCCGGCGACCCCGCCGCGGACGAGCTCGGCCTGCCCGCCGGCCGCTGGCTGGACGGGCTGCGCCTGACCTGGAACGGCCCGCTGCCCACCGGCTGGGCCCCGGGCAGCGGCGTCCAGGTCGTCACCCAGGTCGTCACCCCCGGCCACGACGGCCGCCCCGCACCCGAACTGCTCACCAACTGCGTCGACAACACCGCCACCGACGGCGCCACCACCGCCCGGGCCACCGGCTGCGCCGAGACCACCGTCGTCGCCGCCACCAACCTCGGCGCGGCCAAGAGCACCGTCGCGGGCGCCGTCACCAACGCCGGTGGCCGCGCCACCTTCGAGGTGATCCCGTACAACCGCAGCGGGCGCGCGCTGGACCGGCGGCTGGTGCTGTACGACGTGCTGCCCGCCGGGCTGGTCTACCTGGACGGCTCGCTGCGCACCGACCCCAGCTACCCGGACGCCAAGCTCCCCGAGTCCGTGCAGGTCACGCCCGGTGCGGACGGCCGGCAGATCATCAAGATGACCTGGCCGGCCGGTGCGCCCGACATGACGTACCTGAACGACGCGCTGGCCTACCGGGTGCTGTTCGACGTCCAGGTCGCCGACAGCGTCCGGGCCGGTGCCCTCACCAACCAGGTGTTCGTCACCGCCGACCACCCGACCGAGCCCGTCACCTGCTACTTCAGCGGCGTCAGCCACGGCGTCCCCGACACGCTCGACCTGAACGGCAACGGCGACCTGACCGAGACCATGTGCCACGCCACGTCGCAGGTCGAGGTGCAGGTGCCGAGCGTGCTGCGCTCCTACAAGGAGGTCCGGGGCGACCTGGACTCCGGGTACGGCCCGATGGGCGCCACCACGCCGGGCGGCGCGCTGTCCTACCGGATGACCGTCCGCAACGACTCGGCGGACCCGGTCACCGAGTTCGTCGCCTACGACAAGCTGCCCACCCCCGGCGACGGTTACGTGCTGACCCCGGACGCGGCCCGCGGCAGCGCCTGGGCGCCGTCGCTGAGCAGCCCCATCACCAGCTCCGACCCCAGCGTGACCGTCGAGTACACCACCGACAAGCACCCCTGCGTGCCCGCGCTGGTGCCGCCCGCCGCCGACCCGGGCTGCAACCCGAACGCGGTGTGGACGGCGACCTTCCCGGGCCCGGGCACCGCCACCTGGTTCCGGATCGAGCGCCCCGGCACCCTCGCCCCCGGCGACTCCTTCACCCTGGGCTGGCCGATGGTCGCCCCGTTCGACGCCCCCGAAGGGGCGTACGCCTGGAACTCGTTCGCCTACACCGCCATCGACGCGACGGGCCGTCAGCTGCTGCCCGCCGAACCCGCCAAGGTCGGCGTGGCCGTCGAGCAGACCCGCCCGTCCGACAACGCGCTCGGCGACTTCGTCTGGGACGACCTCAACCACGACGGCATCCAGCAGCCCGGCGAGCCCGGCGTCCCCGGCGTGCACGTGGACCTGCTGGACGGCAGCGGCCAGCCCGTCCGCGACCTGCACGGCAACCCGCTCACCACCGTCAGCGACAGCGGCGGCCACTACCTCTTCGACCACCTGCCGGACGGCGTCTACCAGATCCGCTTCGAGCTCTCCACGATCCCCGCGGGCGCCACCGTCACCCGCCGGTACGCCGGCACCGACCCGGCACTCGACTCCGACGCCGACCCCGCCACCGGCCTCACCCAGACCGTCGACCTGGCGGGCGGCCGGCGCTACCTCGACCTGGACCTCGGCCTGGTGCTGCCCCGCACCAGCCCGAGCCCCAGCCCGTCGCCCTCGACCTCGCCCTCGACCGGCCCGGAGCCGTCGCCGTCGGCCGGGAAGCCCAGCGAGGAGGCGAAGGGCGAGCACGGGATGCTGCCGCACACCGGCAGCGACCTGCCCGGCAGCCTGCTGGCCGCGGTCGCCGGACTGCTCACCGTCGGCGGTGCGGCGCTCTGCGCGGTGACCTGCCGCCGTCCCCGGCGCCGCCACTGACCGACCGTCGGACACCCGAACGGCCGCGGGCCGGAACCTCGTTGCGAGGTTCCGGCCCGCGGCCGTCGAGGCGTCAGGCCTTCGGCTGCTGCTGGGTGATGCAGTGGATGCCGCCGCCGTTGGCGAAGATCTCGCGGGCGTCGACCAGTTCGACGGTGCGGCCCGGGTAGGCCTTCTCCAGGACGGCCTTGGCCTGCTCGTCGCGCGGGTCGTCGAAGGCGCACAGCACGACGACGCCGTTGGCCACGTAGTGGTTGATGTAGGAGTAGTCGACGGGCTCGCCGTCCTCGTCGAACAGGACGGTGGGGGCCGGGAGTTCGATGACCTCCAGCTGCCGTCCCCGGGCGTCGGTGGCAGCGCGGAGGATCTCGGCGAGCTCCTGGCAGACCGCGTGGTCGGGGTGCGCCGGGTCGGGCTGGGAGTGCACGACGACGGTGCCGGGGCGGACGAACGAGGCGACGATGTCGATGTGGCCGCGGGTGCCGAACTCGTCGTAGTCGCGGGTCAGTCCGCGCGGCAGCCAGATCGCCTTGGTGGTGCCGAGGTGCGCGTGCAGCTCGGCCTCGACCTGCTCGCGGGTCCAGTCGGCGTTGCGGCCCTCGCCGAGCTGGACGGTGTCGGTGACCAGGACGGTGCCCTCGCCGTCGACGTGGATGCCGCCGCCCTCGTTGATCAGCCGGGAGGCGAACCGCCGGACGCCGGCCAGTTCGGTGACGTGCTCGGCGATGTGCCGGTCGTTGTCCCAGCGGGCCCACGACTGGGCGCCCCAGCCGTTGAACACCCAGTCGGCGGCGGCCAGTTCGCCCTTGTCGTCGATCAGGAAGGACGGGCCGATGTCGCGCATCCAGGCGTCGTCCAGCGGGCGCTCGACGATCTCCACCTCGGGCGAGAGGTAGGGCCGGGCCTGCTCGGTCTCGCCGGTGTTGACCACCAGGGTGAGCGGCTCGTGGCGGACGATCGTGTTGGCGACCTCGGCCCAGGCGCGGCGGGCCGCGTCCAGCTGCTCCGCGCCGTCGAAGGTCGGGTTCGCGGTCGGGAACGCCATCCAGGTGCGCTCGTGCGGGTGCCATTCGGCGGGCATCCGGAAGCCGAGCTCGGCGGGGGTGGGGGTGGTCATGGGGATCAAGTCCTAGCGGGGTGAGGGGAGTTCAGAGGAAGTAGAGGCGGCTGAGGGAGACCGAATCGGCGGGCGCGGAGCGCAGTGGCTCGCCGTCCAGCGAGACCAGGCCGGTCGCCGAGACGTCGACCTTCCCCAGGCGGCCGTTGCGCAGCATCGAGCTCGGGCCGATGCCCCGGGTGCCGCGCACTCCCACCCGCCGCCTGCGGGTGGGCAGTTGGTCGCCCGCCACGTCCAAGTAGGCGGAGTCCGCGGCGGCCTGGGCGACGAACGCCACCGAGATGTCTGCGGCGGTGGCCCCGTGCGCGCCGAACTGCGGCCCCAGCACCAGGGGTTCGCACCGGTCGGTGGAGGCGTTCGGGTCGCCGACCACGCCGTACGCGGGGAAGCCGGCCTTCAGCACCAGCTGCGGCTTGGCGCCGAAGTGGTCCGGCCGCCACAGCACGATGTCGGCCAGCTTGTCGACCTCGATCGAGCCGACCTCGTGGACAAGCCCGTGCGCGATGGCCGGGTTGATGGTCAGTTTGGCGATGTAGCGGAGCACTCGCTCGTTGTCGTCGCCGCCCTCGGCGGTGCCGTAGGAGCCGGCGCCGTCGAGCGGGCCGAGTTCGGCCTTCATCTTGCCGGCCATCGCGAAGGTGCGGCGCACCGTCTCGCCGGCCCGGCCCATGCCCTGGGCGTCGGAGGAGGTGATGCCGATGACCCCGAGGTCGTGCAGCACGTCCTCGGCGCCCATGGTGCCGGCCCGGATCCGGTCGCGGGCCATCGCGGCGTCGCCCGGCAGGTCGGGCTTGAGGTCGTGCGCGGAGACGATCATGTCGTAGTGCTCGCCCAGCGCGTCCCGGCCGAACGGCAGGGTCGGGTTGGTGGAGGAGCCGATCACGTTCGGCACGCCGGCCATCTTCAGCACGTTCGGCACGTGGCCGCCGCCGCAGCCCTCGATGTGGAAGGCGTGGATGGTGCGCCCCTCCAGCACCGCGAGGGTGTCCTCCACCGACAGGCACTCGTTCAACCCGTCGGTGTGCAGGGCCACTTGGACGTCGTACTCCTCGGCGACCCGCAGTGCGGTGTCCAGCGCCCGGGTGTGCGCGCCCATGTCCTCGTGCACCTTGAACCCGGACGCGCCGCCCTCGGCGAGCGCCTCCACCAGCGGTGCGGCGTCGGAGGACGAACCGCGGCCCAGGAAGCCGATGTTGACCGGCCAGGCGTCGAAGGCGTTGAACGCGTGCCGCAGCGCCCACGGCGAGTTGACGCCGACGCCCCACACTGGGCCGAACTCCTGGCCGATGATGGTGGTCACGCCGGAGGCCAGCGAGGCCTCCATGATCCGCGGCGACAGCAGGTGGACGTGGGTGTCGATGGCGCCCGCGGTGGCGATCAGGCCCTCGCCGGAGACGATCGTGGTGCCGGTGCCGACCACCACCTCGACGCCGTCCAGGGTGTCCGGGTTGCCGGCCCGGCCGATCGAGGCGATCCGGCCCGCCCGGATGCCGATCGAGGTCTTCCGGATGCCCTGGACCGCGTCGATCACCAGCACGTTGGAGATCACCACGTCGCAGGTCTCGCGGACCGCGGCGGGCTTCAGGTGCAGCCCGTCGCGGGCGGTCTTGCCGAACCCGGCGAGGAACTCGTCGCCGGGGGCCTGCGAGTCCGACTCGACCCGGACGATCAGCCCCGAGTCGCCGAGCCGGACCCGGTCGCCGGCGCGCGGGCCGTGCACCGAGATGTAGTCGTGCGGGGAGATGGCGCTCATGCGCAGGTGTCCTTCCTGGTGCGGCGGGGGTTGGCGGTCACTGGGCGGGCTCCGCGTCGTCGAACGTGTCGTCGAACTCGGTCAGGTAGCCGGTCGCGCGGGCCTTGGCCAGCGCCGCGTCCTTCGCGCCCGGCGCGTCCAGCGGCCCGTCCACCAGGCCGGCGAAGCCGATCGCCACCCGCTCGCCGCCGATCGGCACCAGGCCGACCTCGACGGTGGCGCCCGGGTCGAAGCGCACCGAGGAGCCGGCCGGCACGGCCAGGTGCATCCCGTACGCGGCGGCGCGGTCGAAGGCCAGGCGCGGGTTGGACTCGAAGAAGTGGAAGTGCGAGGTCACCGAGATCGGCACCGAGGCGGTGTTGTGCACCGGCAGCAGCAGCGACTCCTCCACCGGGTCGTAGCCCGCGCCGGAGCCCGGCAGCGCCGCGCCGGGCGCCCCGTCGCCCAGCGAACCCGCGCCGCGGAACGGGTCGCTGACCACGGCCAGCCGCGTCCCGTCCTCGAACACCGCCTCGACCTGGACCACTGTCACCACGTCCGGCACGCCCGGCAGCACGTCCTCGGCGCTCAGCACGGTGCGGCCGGCCTCGATCGCCTCGGCCAGGCGGCGGCCGTCGCGGGCCGCCTCGCAGACGGTGTCGGCGATCAGCGCCGTTGCCTCCGGCACGTTCAATCGCACGCCGCGCGCCCGTCGGGCGCGGGCCAACTCGGCCGCGGTGAAGATCAGCAGCCGGTCCCGTTCGGTGGGAGTCAGTCGCACGGTGCCTCGCTCGTCGGGGGTGGGCGGAGGGTGGTCGGTGAAGAGTTTAGAACGACGTTCAAACGCGTGGGCCCCATTGAACCCGCGGCCGCCCGTCATGTCCAGCGTCCGGCCGCAGGCCCGGGACGCCCGGCAGGCGCACGGAAGGGGTGCGGAAGGAGCGGGGAGAAGATGTGAGGGAGTGGTCGGCGGGGACGATCATCGGACCGGGCGGGGGTTTCGGCCACCGGGTCGCCGCCGTCGCTGCCTGCCTGGAGAAAGCTTTTGCCGGAGCCCCCGACCAGGGCGGGCGCCCCGGCTCACCCGCGTGCCCGCGCACGCCCTTGCGCACCGTTCACCACGGGCGTAGGGCCGGATCACTGTTGCAAACGCCGCCGAGTGGGCATGAGGATGACCAGAAGTGGCCGCCGAACCGGTGGGGGACCGGAGCGGCCGTCCGGAACGAGGGCGGGGGCTGACGAAGTTGATGGACGGTCAGGCAAGGTTCCCGCGGCAGCGCTCGGCCTCGCGCCGGGAGCAGCTCGACCAGGGGCCCGCACCCATGCAGTCGAAGCCGCAGCCACAGCCGCAGAGCGCGGCCCCGGCGCGCCAACCGGAGTGCGCCCTGCACCGCCGGCTGCACGCCTCCCTGGAAGCGGCGGACCTGCCCGCCGTCGGCACCGTCCGACGCCGCCTGCGGGCCGCGCTCGACCACTGGGGTGTGCCGGAACTTGCCGACACCGCCGAACTGCTGACGTCCGAACTGGTCACCAACGCGCTCGTGCACACCGGCAAGGGCGCCGAGTTCGACGCCCAGCTCACCGCCGAACAGCGCCTGCGGATCGAGGTGCACGACCGCACCAGCCGGCTCCCCGGCCGCCGCCACCCGGACGAGGACGCCACCTCCGGGCGCGGCCTGCTGCTGGTCGAGGCGCTCGCCGACGACTGGGGAGTGCAACTGCACGGGGACGGAAAAGTCACCTGGTTCGAGCTGTCCGCGCTCTGAGCGGGCCCGCCCGAACCGGTGGGGCGAATTCCGGACCGGCCACCCGAGCGGGCCGTTCGAGTGAATGTCCCGGGCGGGATCGTGTGCGATCAGTACCGTCCGGGTCACCGGCATTGCCGCCTTGCCGAACATACGAGAGGGTAGTGAGAATGTGTGCCAGCAGGCACACGCAACCATCGCGGTCCGGCCGGCCCAGCAGGGGACACGGATATCCAGCGGCCGCCAGGCAAGGCACCGGCAGGAGAAGCATGGCCACCGAGCCCGAGGCGCCTGGGCCCGCCCGCCGCACCCCGCCCGCCCAGGCCACCCAGGCCACCCGGAACAGCACCCCCGCGAAGCCGCTGCGCACCGCCGCCGGCCGCGCCGTGCCGTCCACCGCCCGCGGCCTGCCCACCCGCACCGGCGACTCCACCCCCGAGTGGCTCGAACCGGCGATGGCCGCCAACGGCATCGGCTCCTTCGACTGGGACATCCGCCGCGACACCCTGGTCGGCGACCGGCGCGCCTGCACCATCCTCGGCCTGGCCGGCCAGAGCTTCGACCGCACCTCCGGCTCCTTCCTCGCCCTGCTGCACCCCGAGGACGCCCCCGTGGTGCGCCGCCGGGTCGAACGCGCCGTCGCCGAACTCGGCCAGTGCGGCGCCTACTACCGCACCGTCTTCCCCAACGGCGAACTGCACGCCGTGCGCTTCCGCGGCCGCGTCCTCGCCGACGCCTTCGGCCGCCCCTCCCGGATGGTCGGCTTCGTCTGGGACGCCACCGTCGAACTCCACAAGCGCGAACGCGCCGACGAGCTCGCCGTGCTGCGCGAGGAACGCTCCCGGTTCATCAAGGAAGCCGCCCGCGCCCTCTCCGAAGCCGTCACCGTCCGCGACGTCGCCCGGGTCTTCACCGAACTCCCGCTGCCCGGCCTCGGCCCCGACGGCCTCGCCCTCGCCTCGCTCGAAGGCGGCCGGATCGCCCTGCTCGGCTCCAGCGGCTACCGCAGCACGCTCAGCGACCAGTTCGACCGGATCCCGCTCGCCCCCACCCACCCCGCCGCCGAGGCGGTCCGCCAGCGCGCACCGATCTTCGTCTCCAGCCGCGAGGAGTACCGCGAGCGCTACCCCGACGCCTGGGACTGGGCCGAGAACAGCGGACGCTCCTCCTGGGCGTTCCTCCCGCTGGTCGCCAGTGGCCGCCCCACCGGCGTCTGCGTGGTCTCCTTCGACGACGACCGCGAACTCGACGCCGACGAACGCACCCTGCTCTCCACCCTCGGCGGACTCGTCGCCCAGTCCCTCGCCCGGGCCCGCCTGCACGACGCCGAGCACGAACTCGCCGCCGGCCTGCAGCGCGTCATGCTGCCCCGCACCGTCCCCGCCGTGCCCGGAGTCACCACCGCCGTCCGCTACCTCGCCGCCGGCTCCGGCCTGCAGATCGGCGGCGACTGGTACGACGTCGTCCCGCTGCCCGGCGGCCACGTCGGCCTGGTCATCGGCGACGTCCAGGGCCACGACGTGCACGCCGCCGGCATCATGGGCCAACTCCGCATCGCGCTGCGCGCCTACGCCGCGGAGGGCCACCCGCCCGCCGCCGTGATGGCCCGCGCCTCCCGGTTCCTCGCCGACCTCGACACCGACCACTTCGCGACCTGCACCTACGCCGAGGTCAACGTCGACTACGGCGTGGTCTACGCCGTCCGGGCCGGCCACCTCGACCCGGTGGTCCGCCGCGCCGACGGCACCGCGCATCCCGTTCCGGTGGCGGGCGGACTGCCGCTCGGCGTCGCGCCCGACGAGGAGTACCGGGTGACGCGGTTCAGCCTCGACCCCGGCGAGACCGTGCTGCTGTTCACCGACGGCCTGGTCGAGGCCCGCGACATGGACCTCGACACCGGCTTCGGCCGCCTCTGCGAAACCGTCTCCGAACACCTCGCCGCGGTCGGCGAATCCCCCCGCGAACCACTGGAGGAACTCGCCGACCGGATCGCCTCGCAGGCCGCCGACACCAGCGAACGCGAGGACGACATCGCGCTCCTGCTGCTGCGCTGGGACGGGCCCGCGGGCGGGCGCGCCGCGCAGCAGCTGCGCCGCCGGATCGGACAGGCGGACCTGGCCCGGATCTCCGAGCTCCGGGCCGAGCTCCGGGACGCGCTGCGCCGTTGGGGAGTGCCCGAACTCATCGACACCGCCGAGCTGTTGTCCTCCGAACTCGTCACCAACGCGATCCGGCACACCGACCGGGACGCGATGTTCACGGCCCGGCTCTACCAGGAGAGCGGGCGGGCCCGCCTCCGCGTCGAGGTCGAGGACGAGAGCGACCTCTGGCCGACCCGCCGCACCCCGGGCGAACAGGCCTCCTCCGGCCGGGGGTTGATGCTCGTCGAGGGGCTCGCGGACGCCTGGGGCGTGGAACCCCGCGGCTCGGGCAAGCGGATGTGGTTCGAGCTCAGCAGCTAGTGTCCTGCGCCGGTAGTCCGTCGTTAGTTGTTGCATGACCTCTTCTGCGCGCATGCCTGCTCCTCGTCGGGGACCGAAGCTGGAGCCCCTGCTGCTGACCGATGAGGAGCGGGCGGCGCTGGAGAGGTGGAGCCGTCGGGCCAAGTCCGCGCAGGCACTCGCCCTCCGAGCAAGAATCGTGCTCGCGTGTTCAGGGCCGGACGTGCCGTCGATCGTCGGCGTCGCAAGGGAGTTGGGGATCGTTGCGGACACAGTCCGGAAGTGGCGGCGACGGTTCCTGGCAGATCGGTTGGACGGCCTGATCGACGAGCCCCGACCGGGCCGGCCGCCGACGATCTCGGTGGAGGAGGTCGAGGCCGTCGTCGTGGCGACACTGGAGGAGATCCCGAAGAACGCCACGCACTGGTCTCGCCGGTCGATGGCCGACCACAGCGGCCTGTCCAGGTCCACCGTCGGCCGGATCTGGCGGAAGTTCCAGCTCAAGCCGCATCTGGCCAGCACGTTCAAGCTGTCGACGGACCCGCTGTTCGTGGAGAAGGTCTACGACGTGGTGGGCCTGTACTTCAACCCGCCCGAGGGCGCGGTCGTGCTCTCGGTGGACGAGAAGTCCCAGATCCAGGCCCTGGACCGGTCCCAGCCCGTCCTGCCGATGATGCCCGGCATGCCCGAGCGCCGCACCCACGACTACGTGCGCAACGGCCTGACCACGCTCTTCGCTGCGTTCGACGTCGGCAACGGCAAGGTCATCAGCTCCCTGCACCGGCGCCACCGGGCCCAGGAGTTCAAGAAGTTCCTCGTCAAGATCGACCGCGAGGTCCCGCAGAGCCTGGACATCCACCTGATCTGTGACAACTACGGCACCCACAAGACCCCGGCGATCCGCGCCTGGCTGGAGCGACACCCGCGCTTCCACCTGCACTTCACCCCGACCGGCTCATCGTGGATCAACCAGGTCGAGCGGTGGTTCGGCTTCCTGAGCGACCAGCTGATCCGACGCGGAGCCCACAAGAACGTTCAGGCCCTCGAAGCCGACATCCGCACCTGGATCAAGAACTGGAACGAGGATCCCAGGCCCTTCACCTGGACCAAGTCCGCCGAAGAAATCCTGGAATCCCTCGCTCGTTTCTGCCAACGGATCTCAGGCGCAGGACACTAGCGCAGGTGGGCGCGAAACCAGGGGCTCCGGGGTGCGAATTCAGGGGCCCGGGGAACGGCGGGGTCGTGTCTGCGGAAGGTCAGCAGGGCGCTTTGCGTTCCGCCGTTTCGGGTCCCTGTTCCGAGGCCCGCCGCAGCCATGGCCAACCGCTGTCTCCGGCCGCCGGCAACAGGACCTCGCCGTTCCCCGAGCCCCTGAATATTCACCCGAACTGCTGCTCCAGGTCCTTGAGCTTCTGTTCGAGCGAAGCGAGTCGCGGCATGGTGGTGGTGTCCTCGTCCGGGGTGAGGTCGATGCTGCGGTGGGCCGGGGTGGCGGGGAGGCCGGCGGGGGCTATGGCGGGCTCCGTGGAGGTGGTGGGGGTGGGGGCGGGTTCGAGTTGGCGGGTGTGGCGGGTGCGCCAACTGCTGCCGGGCTGGCGGCCGATGGCGCGGATCTCGGCGCGTTCCCGGCGGGAGGCCATCCTGCGGCGCTCCCGGTTCTCCGCCGCGGTGCGCTTGTCGTCGCGGACCTCCTCGACGGCCTCGTCCAGGGTGCGGACGCCTTCGAGGAGCATCAGCGACCACGCGGCGTACGTCTCGCGCGGGGCGCGCAGCCAGCGGACCACGCGGATCTGCGGCAGCGGTCGCGGGACGAGTCCCTGCTCGCGCAGGGCGGCGACCCGGGTCTGCTTCAGGGCGCGGTCGAACAGGACCGCGGCCGAGAGCGACATGCCGGCGAAGAACTGCGGCGCACCGTCGTGGCCGAAGCCGCGGGGGGCGTGCACCCAGTTGAACCACGCCGAGGCCGCGGCGAACAGCCACACCAGCAGGCGGGAGCCGAGTGCCGCGTCGCCGTGGCTGGCCTCCCGGACGGCGAGGACGGAGCAGAACATCGCGGCGCCGTCGAGGCCGAACGGGACCAGGTACTCCCAGCCGCCGGAGAGGCCGAGGTTCTGGACGCCGAAGCCGACCAGTCCGTGGAAGGAGAGCGCGGCGGCGACCGCGGCGCAGCAGAACAGCAGGAGGTAGGAGGCGCCGCCGTAGAGGCTCTCGGTGCGGCGGCGGCGTTCCTCGGCGCGTTCCCAGGAATCCGAAGCGCCGTTGTTGGTGGCTGCGGCCGAGCGGCTGCGGGCGAAGGCCAGCAGGGCGACGGCGGCCACCAGGGCGGCCGTGCCGGCGACGACCCAGCCCAGCGGTATGTCCGACAGTCTCATGACCTGATCAAGCCTCGCTCTTCGCGTTTGATGGGGGGACCATCATGGCGGAGAAATGCGGCGAAACATGGCCGGATCGCGAGCAATACACTATTAGGGGGGAATTTCGGAATTACATCAACGGATTGTCGGATCTATTTGCTGCGGGGGCAGCTGAAGCACGGTTCGGCCGGCCGGACCGTGTAGAACAGGCAGCAGCTGACCCTGGTCCTGGTCCGGTGCCCGCCCTCCTCGCGGAAGCCCGGCGCGCCCACGAACGGGGCCGACGAGGCGTCGCCCGGCAGGAGTGCGGTCAGTTCGGCGACCGCCCGGGGCTCCTCGTCGAGCAGGGTGGAGAGGTACCAGAGGCCGTCCACCACGTCGTCGGTGACGAGTGCCCAGAGGGTGCGCGGGCCGCGTCGCACGCGGGGGCGGAAGGCGTCGAGCACCGGCGCGAGATGGTCGGCGAGCGCGGCGCGCAGTGCGGTGTCGAGCGCCGGGCGGTCCGGGGCGACCAGGGCGTCCGGGTGGGAGGCCGCCGGGTCGTCCGGCAGGCAGTGGAAGGCGAGCGGACGGGCGGTCAGTTCGCCGTTGGCGCGGTTGATGGAGATCTGCTCGACCGGGAGGACCGGGACCCGGCGCTCCAGGAACCACGGCAGGGTGAAGGCGAGGGCGACCGGCCAGGCGTAGCGGTGCAGGCTGAAGCCGGCGGTGACGTCCGGGCGGGTGGGGGCGCCGTAGAGCTTCAGGCCGAGGCGTTCGTCGAAGGCGATGGTCGCGTCGAGCGCGGCCGGATCGGTGGCGAGGGCTGCGGCGGTGGTCCAGTCGGGGTCGGTGCGCTGGGCGGCGGAATGGATCCGAAGATCCGGGAAGAGCTCGGTCAGCCGCCGCCAACTCCCTTGAAGGGGAAGGGAGTCGGTGGCGGCGGGCGGGGGGCACTGGCCGACCTGGTGCACGGTCACGCGGGCTCCCTGGGTGGTACCCCGGGAGCGGGGCCCGGGCACGGCGCGGTGGGCCTGTCCGGGCCACTGCTCGCCCCGGACAGGTAAGGCTCACCTTAGCTGATGCCGTGCCGCGGGTCGTGCACGGTGCCGCCGTCCGGTGCGGGCGATTGCGTCGGGAGCATCCCCAGCCGCCGGGCCAGCCAGACCGGGACCCCGCCGAGCGCCTGCACCAGCCGGGACGCCTCGGCGCGCAGCCGCTCCGCCTCGGCCGGCTCCGACACCTCCGCCAACGAGGCCAGCGCCGGCGCCACCCCCACCGTGAAGCCGAGCTGTTCGCGCAGTTTCAGCGCGGTTCCGAAACCCTGCCGGGCCCGCTCCTGGTCGCCCGCCGCCAGCGCCAGCCCCGCCAGGTGGCACCAGGTCGAGGAGCGCAGCAGGTCGTCACCGCGCTCCCGGGCGCCCTCGTGCGCCCGGGTGTACGCACTGTGCGCCGCCGCCGGGTCGTGCAGCAGGTTCTCCGCGACCAGTCCGCGCCGGAAGTCCAGCAGCGGCCGGCCCGGCGCCTTCGGCGGCAGCAGCGCCGAGGTGCGGCCCAACGCGGCCTGGGCCTCGTCCAGCCGGTCCCGGCGGCCCAGCACGCTGGCCACGTAGGCCAGGTAGCCGCGGGCGCAGGAGGCCGCCGCACGATGCTCGTTGCCCGCGACCGAGGCTTCCGCCAGGCGCAGGGCGTCCTCCGCGCGCTCCCAGTGGTCCGCGGTGAACAGGCACTGCTCGATCAGCAGTTCGGCCCGCTGCAACGCTGCCGTCGGATCCCGGCCGGCCTGTGGGCGGAGCAGGTCCGCGGCCTCCTGCCAGCAGCCCCGCGACCGTAGTCGCCAGACGACGTCCGCCATGCCCCCCGGGGCAGTCCCGTGCACCGACAACGCCACCTCCTTGTGCGCGCCATGCAGTGACCGGCGGACCCTCCCCAATCCCCATGGGCCCGCGTCGTGGCGGCAATTCAACACGCGTGGGAGCTTGTGCACCAGATCACGAGCGTGAGGAAATCCGGAATCAACGCTTCCGGGTGACGATGGATTGACGGCGTGTCAGGACGTCCAACCGGTCTCCATCAGGGCCTCGGCGGCGCCGTTCGAGGGCTGCGGGATGCCTGCCGCGTCCAGCGTGAACAGGGCGACCAGCAGCTGCTCGCCGCGCACGGTGGCCTGCCGGGAGAAACCGGAGACGGTGAACATCGCCGCCGCGACCTGCTCGCTGTGCAGCGTCTCCAGCCACAGGCACTCCACCGCCTTGACGTCGGCGGGTTCCGTCCAGGTGTCCACCCGGGCCACCAACTGCCCGCCCAGCAGTGTGGTCGAGTCGCGCTCCTGGCCGGGCGTCAACTCCAGGTCCTCGAAGCCCAGCCACTGCAGGTAGCGGGCCGCCGTCAGCACCGCGTCCTGCGGGGTGCGCACCGGCTGCGGGCGGAACGGCGGACGCAGCACCCGGGCCGGGCCCGAGCCCGTCGCCGGCGGGTCCGGCGGGGCGACCGGCGGCACCGCCGTGGTGTACGGGCGGGCCGCCTCGGCCGGGCGGGTCGCCCGTGGGCCCGCGCTCTGCAGCTTCGGCGCCCGGTCCACCGGCAGTCGGACCGTCGCCCCGCAGTCGCAGGTGAACTCCGGCTGCGGCCACTGGTCGCTGCGGCCGCAGTGCGGACATCGCATGCTCACCCAGGAGTCCTCCCAGGAGCGGAACCGCACCTGCACCGGAACCCCGCCGCGCAGCAGCGGCACCCGCAACTGCGCGCCGCACGGGCACGGCAGGCTCGGCGGCTCGTAGCGGTGCTCGCGTCGGCAGGCCGGGCAGCGCAGTTCGCTGGCCCCCGACGGCGAACCGGGGGAGAACCGGGCCGGGTCTGCGGCGTCCTCGGGCAGCGGCATGGCTGGTCACCGTCCGTTCCGGTCGGGCTGGCAACGATCCGTTCCATCCTCGCCGATCGGGATCCTGGCCGGTGCGGAATGAGGTAATCCTGCACCGCAGTTGAGGTGGCGGAAAGGTGCGGCACGAGCCGTGCGCCGGGCTGACGGGACGTCAGTCGATGCCCCAGCGGGCCAAGTCCGCCGGGGTGTCCAGGTCGTCGGGGACGGCCACGTGGGTGCAGTCCACCAACGTGACCGAGTGCCTGGCCAGCAGCGCGCGGGCGCCCGCGTCGCCGGTCGAGGTGGCCAGCAGCTCCGGGAAGTGCGCGGCGCCGATCAGGACCGGGTGCGCCCGGCGGCCGGCATAGGCGCACGCTGCCAGATCCGTGCGCCCGGCGTGCGCCGCCAGCAGTCGGCGCACCGCCTCCGCCGTCACGCCGGGGGTGTCCACCAGCAGCACCAGGACCGCGCTCGCCCCCGTCGGCAGGGCGGCCAGGCCCGCCCGCAGCGAAGAGGACAGCCCCGTGCGCCAGTCGGGGTTGTCGACCAGCAGGCAGTCGCCGGTGCCGGCGCGCTCCCGGACCTCCGCCGCGGCGGCCCCCAGTACCGCCACCACTCCGTCGCACCCGCCGTCGCGGGCCACCGCCAGCGTGTGTTCCAGCAGCGGGCGACCTCGGTACGGCAGCAGCGCCTTCGGGCGCCCGCCCAGTCGGGACCCGCCGCCCGCCGCCAGCACCAGGGCCGGCACCCGCAACTCCGTCATGCCGTCAGTCTGCCCGGGTCGGCGCGGTCCCGGGGGCGTCCCGGCGCGGCCGGCGGAACGGTTCGCACCGGTCGGAGTTTTGCCCGGATTGTGAGGTGCGTCATGCTGCGGCGTGGCCGCCTTGACCCGCCCTTGACCGGCTGGTCTTCTGGTGGGCCGTCAGAGTCGCCCACCCACAGAGGAATACCGTGCGATCCCGCCGTACCGCCGTAGTCGCCGCCCTGTTGCTCGGATCGCTCGCCCTCGCCGGGTGCAACGGAGCGGACAAGTCGTCGAGCGACAGCGCCAAGTCCAAGCCCCAGTCGGCCTCCAAGGGCACCAACCCGCTGCAGAACCCGGACGGCACCAAGCCCGGCCTGGCGCCCGTCACCGACGACGCGGACCGCAAGGCCGGCCGGGACCTGATCGCCAAGGTGAAGACCGCCGACCCCGGCCCGAAGACCGGCTACGACCGCGACCAGTTCGGCCCCGCCTGGACGGACAACGTGGACGGCATACCGATGGGCCACAACAGCTGCAGCACCCGTGACGACATGCTGGCCCGGGACGGCCAGAAGGTGGAGCACAAGGACGGCTCCCAGTGCGTCGTCACCGGAATGACCATCTGGGACCCGTACACCGGCAAGAACGTGGACTGGAGCAAGCAGCAGGCGTCGAAGATACAGATCGACCACGTGATGCCGCTGTCCTACGACTGGCAGCAGGGCGCCTCCCAGTGGGACAAGCTCAAGCGGGTGCAGATCGCCAACGACCCGCTGAACCTGATCCCGGCGGACGGCTCGCAGAACGCCTCCAAGGGCGACTCCGGCCCGGCGAGTTGGCTGCCCGCCAACACCGAGGTGCACTGCTCGTACGCGATCCGCTGGGCGCAGGTCTCGCTGAAGTACCAGCTGCCGGTGACGCCCGCCGACAAGAAGACCATGCTGTCGCTGTGCGGCGGCTGACGAAGCGTTGACCGGCTGACCGGCTGACCGGCTGACCGGCTGAACGACTGTTGACGGCGCGTCGGCCCGCGGCGCGTCGGTCCGCGACCGTGGAAGGACCCGCGACCGTGGAAGGACCCGAGGCCGTTCGAGCTCCTCTGGGGGAGGGGGAGTCGAACGGCCTCGGGCGTCGTGGGAGCGGGGTGGGTCAGCCCGCGCTCTTCGGTGCGGCCGTCAGGTCGTACATGGTGGTGCTGCCGACCGTCTTCGCGGTGTAGGTGGACTCCACCCAGGAGGCGATCTCCGAGGAGTAGTCGGAGCCGCCCATGCTGCGGCCCATGCCGCCACCGCCGATGAACCAGTGCACCTTGCCCTCCGCGACCAGCTGCTTGAAGCCGTCCAGCGAGAGCGAGGGATCGCTGCCGTTGAAGCCGCCCAGCGCCATCACCGGCTCGCCGGTGGCGAGTTGATAGCTGGCCTGGTTCTGCGAGCCGACCGCGGCGGCCACCCAGGTGTACTTGCCGGCGTCCTGCTTCAGCAGGTCCGCGACCTCGGACGGGACCTTCGCGCCCTCCAGCAGGCCGCCCATCCCGCCGCCGAAACCGCCGCGGCCGGTGCGGCCGTCCTCGGTGCCGGTGCCGGGGAAGCCCTGGGAGCCGGGGAGGTTCGGGAACGCGCCGTTCTGGCCGCCGTTCTGACTTCCGGTCTGGCCGCCCGGGAAGGCGCCGCCGGGGAAGCCGTTGCCGTTCTGGCTGTTCTGGCCGTTCTGGCCGCCGGGGATGCCGCCGCCCGGGAAGTTGCCGTTCCCGCCGCCGTTCGTTCCGTTCTGCCCGCCCGGGAAGTTCGGGAAGGTGCCGTGCGCCTTGCCGCGACCGCCGCCGGGGCCGAAGCCCTCGCCCTTGACGCGCGGTCCGGCGGTGACGATGGAGCCGGTGTGGCCGGTGGAGACGGTGTCGAGGGCGTACGCGGCCGGCCCGGCCAGGCCCGCCGCCAGTGCGGTGAGTCCGGCGGTGGCGGCGATCCGGCCGCCGATCGGTCCGGCGATCCGGCCCGCGGCGAGCAGTGCGACGGCGGCGAGCAGGCCGCCGATCAGCACGGCCCAGCGCAGCCACGGCACGAACTCGGCGCTGCGGCCCAGGAGTTGGTGCGACCACCAGGCGGTGACGGCGAGCGTCACGGCCAGCACGGCCGCGTATGGCAAGCGGTGGCGGGCCCGCCACAGGCCGTCCGTGCCCATGCCGACCAGTGCGGCGATCGCCGGGGCGAGGGCCACCGTGTAGTACTGGTGGAAGATCCCGGACATGAAGCTGAACGTGAGCCCGGTGCACAGCAGCCAGCCGCCCCAGACCAGGAAGGCGATCCGGGCCGAGTCGGTGCGGGCGTGGCGACGGGTCGCCCACAGGCCGAACACCAGCAGGATCAGCGCGGCGGGCATCAGCCAGGCGATCTGCCCACCGATGTCGCCGTCGAACAGGCGGGTCGGGCCGGTGGAGCCCCACATGCCGCCACCGGGCATGCCGCCCCCGCCGCCGCCCATCCGGTTTCCGCCGCCGACGCTGCCGGTCTCGTTGCCGGTGATCCGGCCGAAGCCGTTGTAGCCGAAGGTGAGGGAGAGGAAGGAGTTGTCCTGCGAGCCGCCGATGTACGGGCGGGCGGAGGCCGGCATCAGCTCGACGATCGCCACCCACCAGCCGCCCGCGACCACCATCGCCACCTTGCCGTACAGCAGTTGGAGCCATCGGCGGCCCCAGCCGGTGGGCGCGGTGAACAGGTACACCAGGGCGAACGCGGGCAGCACCAGGAACGCCTGCAGGGTCTTGGTGAGGAACGCCAGCCCGAGCATCACGCCGACGAACACCAGCCAGCGGGTGGACGCCGTCTCGGTGGCCCGGACGGTGCCGTACGCGGCCAGCGTCAGCAGCAGCACCAGCAGCGCGTCCGGGTTGTTGAAGCGGAACATCAGCGCTGCCACCGGGGTCAGCGCCAGCGCCGCGCCCGCGACCAGGCCGCCGAGCGCGGAGGACCGGCGGCGCACCGTGGCGTACACGGCGGCGACCGTGCCGACGCCCATCAGCACCTGCGGGGCCAGCACGCTGAACGAGTTCAGTCCGAGGATCCGGGCGGAGACCGCCATCGGCCACAGCGACAGCGGCGGCTTGTCGACGGTGATGAAGCTCGCCGCGTCCGAGGACCCGAAGAACAGCGCCTTCCAGCTGACGCTGCCGGCCTGCACGGCCGCCGAGTAGAAGGCGTTGGCCCAGCCGGAGGCGGTCAGGTTCCAGAAGTAGAGGACGGCGGTGGCCAGCAGCAGCCCCAGGAACGCCGGCCGGACCCACCTCGGGTCGTCCTCGCGTCCGCGCCAGGTGCGTCCGGGCAGGGTGCGCAGCCGGCCGGCCCAGGTGGCCGGGCCCTTGGGGCCGACGGGCGGCAGTGCGACGGGCGGGAACAGCGGCTCGGCGGGCCGCTCGCGCCCGGCGGGCCGTTCGTCCCCGGCGGGCGGCGGCGGCCAGACGGTCGGGCCGGACGCGGCGGCGTCGGCCGGGACCGTCGGTGGCGGGTGGTTCGCGGCGTCGGGCCACGGCTCGCTGGTCGGAGGAACGGAACTGGGCGTGGTCATGGGAGATACGCTGCGTGGCGCGGCTGAGAACTCCATGAGACCCGACTGTGAGCGGGCTCTATTCTCCGCGAGCCTTCGTCCGACGGTCCGTCAGGCCGGTCAGGCCGGTCCGGCTCAGCTCGCGGGGGCCGGCTGCGGCTGCGGGAGGCGACTGCCGAGCCAGGTGAGGGCCGGGGGGATCTCCCGGGTCCAGGTGTGGAAGTTGTGGCCGCCGGTGTCCAGGGTGATGGTGGACAGCCGGGTCGGGGCCTTGAACGCGGCGACCATCTGCTGCGTCGCCGGGTAGTTCTCCTCGTTGTTGCTGGTGGCGAGCAGCAGCGAGACCGGCGGTGCGGGCTTGTTCTGCAGCCGCCACAGCAGGTCGTTGTCCTGCTTGACCTCGGCGCTGCCGCCGAACAGGTCGCCGGTGGTCGGGTCGTTGTGGACCTCGTAGTAGCCGGACAGCGCGATCGCCGCCCGGTACGAATCGGGCTTGCGCACCGCGAACTTGACGGCGCAGTAGCCGCCGGTGGAGTCGCCGATCACCGCCCGCGCCTCGGGCCGGTCGTCGACCCGGTAGGAGGCGGACATCGCCTTCGGCAGGTCCTCGGTGAAGAAGGTCTCCGCCTGCGGGCCGTTCGGCACGTCCATGCACTCGGTGTCGCGGTTGGCGACCAGCGTCGGCCGCATCATCACCAGCACCGTCGGCGGCATCTCCTTGGCCTCGATCGCCTTCAGCGTGGACGCCGGGTACTGCAGCAGCGAGATCAGCTTCTCCGGCGTCCCCGGGTAGCCGGACAGCGCCAGCAGCATCGGGAACTTCGTCCCCGCGTAGGCCGGCTGGAAGTACTGCGGCGGCAGGTACACGTACGCCGGGGTGCCGGTCAGCCCGGAGCGCTCGCCGTGGATCTCCACCTTCTGGATCACGCCGGAACGGTCCTGCGCGGCGCCCTGCGAGGAGTACATCTTCTGCTCGCCGGTCACCGAGACGGCCTTGCCGCCCGGCTGGTGGTCGACCACCGTGCCCGGGCTGCCGTCCAGACCGAGCAGGTCGCTCCAGGTCGAGTAGAAGCCGAAGTACGAGTTGGCGACCAGCCCCATCGCGGCCAGCACCGCGATCTGCGTCCCGAAGAACGCCCCCAACCGCCCGAGCCACGCCCGCCAGCTCCGGCCACCCATCCGGGGCCACAGCCACATGGTGGCGGCGAAGGCGAGAACGGCCAGCAGGCTGGCGATGATCTGGATCGGGGCTCCGGTCAGGCTCGGCACCCGATGATCGTAAGGTACGGCTTCATCGAGCTCACAGCCGCCTCCCAGCACCTTCCCGGGTTTCCCAAGCCCCCCTCAAGGGCAGACCAACTGCTTCGCCTGTCGGAACTTCCGGGTAGGGTCCGGCGCTCGTGAGATCACCTGCGGAACTGCACCTGACCGACTGGGCATCGCTGGAGCACTCGTACGGGAGCGGCAGCGACGTCCCCGGCTGGGTCCGGGCGTTGTACGCCGAGGACGAGGCGGTGGTCGGCAAGGCGCTCGGGGAGCTGTTCGACCGGGCTCTGCATCAGGGGACGGTGTCCTCGGCGGGGGCCGCCGCCGTGCCGTACCTGGCGCATGCCGCGGTGCACGCCGTTCACCGGCGGGACGACGTGCTGGCGTTCATTGCGACCACCGGTGGGGCCGAGGAGGAGTACGAGGGCGAGGAGGAGGAGAGCGGGTTCGAGGACAAGGTGACGGGGCGGACCCTGGCGTCCCGGGAACTACCGGGCCTGCTGGGCCTGTTGCGCGGCGATCCCGACCCGGAGGTGCGCCGGCAGGTCGTGCGGGTGGCGCGGTGGGCGGCGGGGGAGAGCCGGTCGCTCGCGCTGGACGCGCTGGTGGCGTGTCACCGGGAGGACCCGTCGCCGGCGGTGCGGGCCGAGGCGTTGACGGTGCTGGGCTTCCTCGACGCCGACCCCGGTGGGCGGTTGCGGGCGGCGCTGGAGGACCCCGAGCCCGCCGTCCGGGCCACGGCCGCGCTCGGACTGCTGGAGCGCGCCGGAGCGCCGTACCCGGCGGAGCTGGTGGCGGTCCTGGTGGCGGACGGCGGCGTTCCGGACTTCCGGGTCGGGTGGGGCGAGTGGTTCCCCGGCGTCGGCAACACCGACGACCGGCTGCGGCGGCTGCTCGACGCCGACCCGGAGGCCACCCGGGCCGTCGCCGCCGCCTGGATCGCGGCCGGCGACCACGACGGACGCGGGGCCCGCCGGGCGCTGCGGCTGGCCGCCCGCTGGTACGGCTACCGGGACGAGGCCGTCGCGCTGCTGATCGCCGCGCTGCCGCACCAACGCGAGTGGTACTGGCGGATGAAGGTGCTGGACGGTCTCGCCGGCCTGGTCGCGCGCTGCCCCGAGCCCGGCCCGGTCGTCGAGGCGGTGCTGCCGCACACCGTCGACCCGGACTGGCGGATCTCCCGGCCCGCCCAGCTCGCCCTCGGCCTGGCCGGCGACATCCGCCTGCTCACCGCCGTCCCCGAGCCCGACGCCGCCGCGCTCGACGCACTCGCCGCCCGGACCGACGACCTCGCCCTGCGCCGCCGGGCCCTCGCGCCGCACCGGTCCCGGTACGGCGGCGCACTCCACAGCGGCGCGGACGAACTCCTCGACGCGCTCACCCCGGAGAGCGCCGCGCCGCTGCTGCCCGAACTGACCGCGCTGCTGCGCACCTGCCCGGACCCGAAACTCGTCCGCTTCCTCGGCGGGTCCGGCCTCGACGACCCCGAACTCCGCCGACTGCTGGGCGAGTTGGCCAATGGCGACGACCGCTGCCTGGCCCCCGCGGCCGCGGTCGCCGCCGCCCGGCTCGGCGCGGACCCCGAGCTCGCGCTGCGGCTGCTCGCCGAACGCGCCGACTGCCTGGCCGAGGCCGCCCTGCTCGGGCCGCTCGGGGCGCCCCTGCTGCCCCTGGTGGAGCGCCGGCTGACGGAAGGTCATGTCCGGCAGCGCGTGGAGGCCGCCGAGGCGCACTGGCGGATCACCGGCGATCCCGCCCGGGCCGTCCCCGGCCTGCTCGCCGCCCTGGACCGGACCGCGGCGGGCGCCCGCGCCCTCGCCGTGCTGCGCCGGATCGGCCGGCCGCTGCCGGGCGAACAACGGGCCCTGGTCGAGGGGTGGTTGGCCACGGACCGGAGCCGGCCGGTCGGCCGGGACCACTCCTGGAGCGTGCCGGAGGAGGACCGCCTGCGCGAGGAGGCCCGGCTGCTGCTCGCCGTGCGGGGCTGAACATGGTGACGGCCCGCCGCACCCATGGGGAAGATGCGGCGGGCCGTCCGTTCAGGATCCGACGAGGCGTCAGCCCAGGCTGTTGTAGATGGTGTTCAGCAGGGTGTTGGAGTCGTCGTCGTTCTCCAGGGCGAAGGCGAACATGCCGCCCAGGCCCTTGGACTTGGCGTAGGCCGCGCGGGCCTGGATGGCCTTCGGGTCGTCACCGGTCCAGAAGTTGGTGCCGTCGTAGACCCAGGTGGACTCGGTGATCGGGTCCCAGTGGGTGTTCTGGGCGGTCAGGGTGAGTTCGCGCCAGCTGGCGAGGCCGGCTTCCTGGCTGCCGGGCTTGGCGGGGGTGGCGCCGGTGGCCTTCTGGTAGAGGCCGTAGTTGTTTCCGGCCTGGACGCCGGTCCAGCCGCGGAAGTAGAACGGGATGCCGAGGATGATCTTGTTGGCGGGGAAGCCGCCGGTGATGCCGTACTCGGGCAGGCCGGTGGTGTAGGCCGCCAGCGTGGTGTCCACGTTGTACTTGGCGGTGCCGGGGGTGATCGGCGTGGTCGGGTCGGCGGGGCTGTCGTGCAGCGGGTCCTGGAGGTTGGTCGGACCGGTGGCGTCCCACGAGCCGTGCATGTCGTAGGTCATGACGTCGGCGTAGTCCAGGTACGAGCCGATCTTGTCGGTCTCGATGTACTGGATCTTGTCCTGGCCGGACGGCAGCGCCGCGGTGAGCAGGAACTTCTTGCCGACGCTCGCGCCGTAGCCGTCCAGCTGGCTGCGGAACTCGGCGAGCAGCGCGGTGAAGTTCTGCTTGTCGGCCGCGGAGTAGTGGTTGCCGGTGTGGCCGCCGGCCGAGCCCGGGTACTCCCAGTCGATGTCGATGCCGTCGAAGATGCCCGCGGCGCTGGCCGCGCCGCCGGAGGCGTCACCGGCGACACCGGTCGGCAGGTTGCCCTTGAGGAACATGTCGATGCAGGAGGAGACCAGCTTCTTGCGCGAGGCGTCGGTGGCCGCCGCGTCGGAGAAGTACTTGGAGTAGGTCCAGCCGCCCAGCGACAGGGTGACCCGGAGGTTGGGGTTCTTCGCCTTGAGCTGGCGCAGCTGGTTGAAGTTGCCCTTCAGCGGCTGCTGCCAGTCGTCGGCGGAGCCGTCGACCGAGATCGCGCCGGAGTAGTCCATCTGGTAGTCGGCGTACGCGTCGGCCGCGCCGTCGCCCGCGTTCGGGTTGTCCTCGTGGGTGGCGTCGGAGGCCTTGACGGCCTCGAAGCAGTTGAGGTTGGTCGGGTGGATGTTCTCGAACGCGTAGGAGATGACGTCCAGCTTGCCGGCCGCGCCCGAGGTGTCGACGTTCTTCGGGTAGTAGGCGGCGTCGTACACCGACCACTGGTCGAAGTACGCGGATTTGTACGGCTTGGCGGTGGCGGGCGCGGCGGCGGTGGAGGTGGTCACCGCGGCGGACTGCTGGGAGGCGTGGCCGGCCTTGTCGTACGCCTGGACGGTGAAGGTGTACGAGGTGTTCGGCAGCAGCGAGGAGATCGCGATGGAGGTGCCCATCGAGGTGCCGACCAGCTGGCCCTTCGACCAGACCTTGTAGCCGACGTAGTTGTCGGTGGAGTCGGTCGAGGCGTTCCACTTCAGCACCACCGCGTTGGCGGTGGTCTTCGTGACCGTCACTCCGCCCGGGACGGTGATCTTGCCGTCGCCGCCGGGGCCGTTGCCGGTGCCCGAGCTGGAGCTCGCGGACGGCGACGGCGAGGAGGAGGTGGAGGTGGACGGGCTGGGGGAGGCGCTCTGCGAGGGGCTGGCCGACGCCGAGGCGCTGGCGCTGGAGCTCGCGGAGGTCGAGGGGCTCGGCGAGCCGCCGGTGCCGGGGCCGGTCAGGGCGAGGTCGTCGGCCTGGTAGGCGCCGGCGCCGTACCAGCCGTGGGTGAAGACCGTCACCGAGGTGGTGGTCGCGCCGGTGGTGAAGCTGGTGCTCAGCTGGGTCCAGTTGGTCGCGGCGGGCGTCCAGGTGGAGGCGTTGACGCCGGTGCCGGTGGCGCCCAGGTACACGTAGTTGCCCTTGAGCCAGCCGGCCAGGGTGTACTTGGTGTTCGGCTGGACGGCGACTGTCTGCTGGCACTGGCCGGTGTCCGAGGCCGTGGCGTTGGCGTTCAGCGCGTAGGACCCGCCGTGCACGGGGGTGGTGACCACCGAGCCGTTGGTGCAGGTCCAGCCGCTGAGCGAGCCGGCCTCGAAGTCGCCGTTGGCGAGCAGGTTGACGGTGGCCGCCGAGGCGCTGCCGAGCGAGAGCGCGAGCGCGGTGGAGCCGACCGTCATGGCGGCGGCCACCACGAGGGCGCCGGCGCGTCGCCGGGAGGGGGCCCGGCGCGTCGACCCGGGTGCGGGCGTGGCCCGTTCAAGCATGGAGGAACCTCCGGAGTAGTGGGGTTGTCCGGTAGGTGCGGCGGCCCGACGGGCCCAGGTGGGAGCCTGTGCGCTTGGGGTGAGCGCGTCACCTAGATTGGACTGGACCAATCGCCCGGGTCAAGGATTTCGGCTCACGAACCGTCAGGAAGCTTTCCGATCATTCGGGTTGGGGGCGGTCGCGGCCGGGGAACGCGGGCGGGGGGCTTCCCGCCGTTGTGCGCCCTTGGCTCTCAGTTGCATATGACTTGCAATTGCGAGCGGATCGACGGAAGGATGATGCGGCTCACCACCGTCCGGAAGGAAGATCCCATGCCAGCGCCCAGCCGTCTGCGTGACCGGCTCACCCGCGAGGAGTGGATCCGGCTGGCCGGAATGGCCGCGTTCGTCCTCGCCCTGCACGTGGTCGGGTGGTTCACGCTGCTGGCGGTGATCGCCCCCAAGCACTACGACGTCGGCGGCCAGGTGTTCGGCGCGGGCATGGGCCTGACGGCGTACACGCTCGGCATGCGGCACGCCTTCGACGCCGACCACATCGCCGCCATCGACAACACCACCCGCAAGCTGATGGGCCAGGGCAAGCGCCCGCTCTCGGTCGGCTTCTGGTTCTCGCTCGGGCACTCCTCGATCGTCTTCGGCCTGTGCGCCCTGCTGGCGTTCGGCATCCGCTCGCTGGCCGGGCAGGTGGAGTCCGACGACTCCACGCTGCACACGGCGACCGGCCTGATCGGCGTCACCGTCTCCGGCACCTTCCTGGTGCTGATCGGCCTGATCAACCTGGGCGCGTTCAACGGCATCCTGAAGGTGTTCCGGCGGATGCGGCAGGGCGACTTCGACGAGGCCGAGCTGGAGCGCCAGCTCGACAAGCGCGGCTTCCTGAACCGGATCCTCGGCCGGGTCACCCGGGCCGTCACCAAGCCCTGGCACATGTACCCGGTGGGCCTGCTGTTCGGCCTCGGCTTCGACACCGCCACCGAGGTGTCGCTGCTGGTGCTGGCCGGCGGCGCGGCCGCGTTCTCGCTGCCCTGGTACGCGCTGCTGGTGCTGCCGATCCTGTTCGCGGCCGGCATGAGCCTGCTGGACACCATCGACGGCTCGTTCATGAACTTCGCCTACGAGTGGGCGTTCTCCAAGCCGGTCCGCAAGATCTACTACAACCTCACCGTCACCGGCCTGTCGGTGCTGGTGGCGCTGGTGATCGGCGTGATCGAGCTGGTCGGCCTGCTGGCCGAGAAGCTGGACATCACCTCCGGCCCGATCGGCTGGATCGGCTCGCTCGACCTCAACCTGGTCGGCTACGTGATCGTCGGCCTGTTCGTGGTCACCTGGGCCGGCGCGATGGCGTTCTGGAAGTTCGGCAAGGTCGAGCAGAAGTGGTCGGCGGGCCTGCGCGAGCAGTCCTGACCGACGCGGCGTCAGCCGGCAAGGGGCACCCGGCGGGTGCCCCTTTCGCACGTGCGGGGGCCGGAACCGTTCCGGGCCGGGCGCCCCTTTCGCACGCGCAGTGGCCGGAACGTTCCGGGCCGGGTGGCCCGGCGTACCCGCTCGGTGGCGAGAAGTTCACGTCAAGACCCTTGTCGGGTCAACTTCTACGCGCGTATCTTTCTGGCTGGATCTACGCGAGTTGCTGTTCGGGGCCCGCCCGGCAGGGCCGGAGAGGCCCCGGCAGTCAGCATCCTGACGAACCCTCAACGCCACCCGGCGCCCACGTGACGGCGACCGGGACATGGTCCTGCCACGAAGGAGCCCCGCCAAGGTGCCCAGCCCCACCCCCGCCCGCCGCTCCCGCCGCGCGCTGCTGCGCGTCACCGCGCCGGTCGCGGTCGCCGCCTCCCTGGTCCTCGTCCCGCTGCCGGGCGCGTTCGCCGCGCCGTCCACCGGCGCGGTGATCGCCGAGGTGTACGGCGGCGGCGGCAACTCCGGTGCGACGCTGAAGAACGACTTCATCGAGCTCGGCAACCCGACCGGCGCCGCCTTCGGCCTGGCCGGCTACAGCGTGCAGTACCTGCCCGGCAGCCCCGGCGCCTCCACCCAGTGGGGCGTCACCCCGCTGAACGGCTCGATCCCGGCCGGCGGCCGCTACCTGATCGCCGAGGCGCCCGGCGCCGGCGGCACCGTGGACCTCCCGGCCGCCGACGCCGGCGGCAGCCTGGCGCTGTCCGCCACCTCCGGAACCGTCGCGCTGGTCAACGGCACCGCCCCGCTGAGCTGCAAGACCGCCGCCGACTGCGCCGCGGACTCGCGGATCGTCGACCTGGTCGGCTTCGGCACCGCCGTGGTCCGCGAGGGCAGCGGCCCGGCCGCGGGCGCGTCCAACTCCGCCTCGGTCGCGCGCGGTTCCTCGCTCGCCGACACCGACGACAACGCCAAGGACCTCACCGCGGGCGACCCGACCCCGGTCAACTCCAAGGGCCAGACCACCGGCGGCGGCACCACCCCCGGCGGCGGCGGTGGCACGCCCGTCCCCGGCGACGTGCGCATCCACGACATCCAGGGCGCCACCCGGATATCGCCGCTGAACACCAAGACCGTCACCAACGTGCCCGGCATCGTCACCGGCGTGCGCGGCTACGGCACCAAGGGCTTCTGGATCCAGGACCCCAACGCGGACGACAACCCGGCCACCAGCGAGGCCGTGTTCGTCTTCACCGGCTCCGCCAACCCGACCGTCAAGGTCGGCGACTCGGTGCTGGTCACCGCCAAGGTGAGCGAGTACTACCCGAACAGCTCGGGCGGCTCGCAGTCGGTCACCGAGCTGACCGGCCCCAAGGTCACCGTGCTGTCCTCCGGCAACGCCGTCCCCGCGCCCGTGGTGCTGGACGCCGCCGCCATCCCGGCCGCGTACGCGCCGGACGCCGCCGGCGGTTCGATCGAGAACCTGCCGCTGGACCCGTCGAAGTACGCCCTCGACCTGTACGAGTCGCTGGAGGGCATGAACGTCGAGGTCCGCGACGTGCCCGTGGTGCAGGCCACGGACAAGTACCACGAGCTGTGGGTGGACGCCGCCCCGACCGACCCGCGGACCGACCGCGGCGGCGTGGTCTACCTCGGCTACGACAAGCCGAACAACGGCCGGATCATGATCCAGTCGCTGCCGCCGCTGACCGAGCAGCCGTTCCCGGTCGCCAACGTCGGCGACAAGCTGACCGGCTCCACCGCCGGCCCGCTCGACTACAACCAGTTCGGCGGCTACACCATCGCCGCGAACACCGTCGGCACCGTCCAGGACAACGGCCTGCAGCGCGAGGTCGCCGACCGGGCGCTGCCCAGCGAACTCTCCATCGCCACCTACAACGTGGAGAACCTCGCCCCCGGCGACGCCGACGCCAAGTACACCGAGCTCGCCCAGGCCGTGGTCACCAACCTGCGCTCGCCCGACATCGTCGCCCTGGAGGAGATCCAGGACAACAGCGGCGCCGTCGACGACGGCACCGTGGACGCCTCGGTCACCGTGCAGAAGTTCATCGACGCCGTCAAGGCCGCCGGCGGCCCCGCCTACGACTGGCGCTCCATCGACCCGGTGAACGACAAGGACGGCGGCCAGCCCGGCGGCAACATCCGCCAGGTGTTCCTGTTCAACCCCGACCGGGTCTCCTTCACCGACATCCCCGGCGGCGACTCCACCACCGCCGTCGACGTCACCGGCACCGGCAAGCGCACCTCGCTGACCGCCTCGCCCGGCCGCATCGACCCGAACAACGACGCCTGGAACAGCAGCCGCAAGCCGCTGGTCGGCCAGTTCAGCTTCCACAACAAGGCGGTCTTCGTGATCGCCAACCACTTCAACAGCAAGGGCGGCGACCAGGGCATCGACAGCCGCTTCCAGGCCCCGAACCGCAGCTCCGAGGTGCAGCGGCAGCAGCAGGCCGCCGTCGAGCAGGCCTTCGTCGCCAAGCTGGAGGCCGCCGACCCGGACGCCCGGGTCGTCTCGCTCGGCGACTTCAACGACTACCAGTTCTCGCCCGCGCTGCAGACCCTCACCAAGGGCGGCGTGCTCCGCGACCTGGTGAACGACCTGCCCGCGAGCGAGCGCTACTCGTACGTCTACCAGGGCAACTCGCAGGTGCTCGACCACATCCTGGTCAGCCCCGCGTTCAAGCGGCAGCACGTCCGCTACGACGTGGTGCACATCAACAGCGAGTTCGCCGTGCAGGCCTCCGACCACGACCCGCAGGTGGTCCGGGTGAAGCCCTGACGGCTCGCCGGGTCCTCGTCGGGAGCCCTCGTCCTGCCGCTTCTCGGGCGGGGCGGGGGCTCCCGCGTTGTTACCGGTGGGTTGACCTCGGGGCCGGGTGGCCGCAGGATCGGGGCTCACTGTCTTTGGGAAGGATCCCCGGATGGCCCTCGACGCCGACGTCATCGTGATCGGAGCCGGCCTGGCGGGCCTGGCCGCCACCGCCGAACTCGCCGACGCCGGGCGGCGCGTCATCCTGCTCGACCAGGAACCCGCCGGGTCGCTCGGCGGCCAGGCGCACTGGTCCTTCGGCGGGCTCTTCCTGGTCGACTCGCCCGAACAGCGCCGGATGCGGATCAAGGACTCCCGCGAACTCGCCTGGCAGGACTGGCTCGGCACCGCCGGCTTCGACCGCCCCGAGGACGCGTGGGCGCGCCGCTGGGCCGAGGCGTACGTCGACTTCGCGGCCGGCGAGAAGCGGGCCTGGCTGCACGGCCTCGGCGTGCGGCTGTTCCCGGTGGTCGGCTGGGCCGAACGCGGCGGGCTGCTGGCCAGCGGCCCCGGCAACTCCGTCCCGCGCTTCCATATCACCTGGGGCACCGGGCCCGGCCTGGTCGAACCGTTCGCCCGCCGGGTCCGCGACGCCGTCCGGGCCGGCCGGGTCACCCTCCGCTTCCGGCACCGCGTCACCGGCCTCTCCGCGAGCGGCGGTTCGCTCGACACCGTCACCGGGGAGATCCTCGCGCCGTCCGCCGTGCCGCGCGGCGAAGCCAGCTCCCGGGCCGTCGCCGGGCAGTTCGAACTGCGCGCCCAGGCCGTGATCGTCGCCTCCGGCGGCATCGGCGGCAACCACGACAAGGTCCGCGCCGCCTGGCCCGAACGGCTCGGCACCCCGCCCGCCCGGATGCTCTCCGGCGTTCCCGCGCACGTCGACGGCCTGATGCTGGACGTCGCCGCCGCGGCCGGCGCCGGCCTGATCAACGGCGACCGGATGTGGCACTACACCGAGGGCATCGAGAACTGGAACCCGATCTGGGCCCGGCACGGCATCCGCATCCTGCCCGGCCCGTCCTCGCTCTGGCTGGACGCCACCGGCGCCCGGCTGCCCGTCCCGCTGTTCCCCGGCTTCGACACCCTCGGCACCCTCGACCACATCATGCGCACCGGGTACCAGCACACCTGGTTCGTGCTCACCCAGAAGATCATCGAGAAGGAGTTCGCGCTCTCCGGCTCCGAACAGAACCCCGACCTGACGGGACGTTCGATCCGCCGGGTGCTCGGACGGGCCCTGCCCGGGGCGCCCGGGCCGGTCGAGGCCTTCAAACAGCACGGCGCGGACTTCGTGGTGGCCGCCACGCTGGAGGAACTCGTGCGGGGCATGAACGAGCGCCAGGACGGCGCCCCTCCCGTCGACGCCGTCGCGCTGCGGACGGAGATCGAGGCCCGCGACCGCGAGATCGCCAACCCCTTCGGCAAGGACCTCCAGGTCACCGCCATCCACGGGGCCCGCCGCTACCTCGGTGACAAGCTGATCCGCACCGCGACCCCGCACCGCCTGCTCGACCCGGCGGCCGGACCGCTGATCGCCGTCCGGCTGCACATCCTCACCCGAAAGTCGCTGGGCGGCCTCCACACCGACCTCGACTCGCGCGTCCTGCAGCCGGACGGCTCGGTGCTGGACGGCCTCTACGCGGCGGGCGAGGCGGCCGGCTTCGGCGGCGGCGGCATCCACGGCTACCGCTCCCTCGAAGGCACCTTCCTCGGCGGCTGCCTCTTCACCGGCCGCACCGCCGGCCGGGCCGCGGCCGCCGCCACCGCCTGATCCCCCGCTACCGCCCGGTCGCGCCGTCGATCTGCTCCCGCAGGATGTCGGCGTGACCGGCGTGCCGGGCCGTCTCGCCGGTCATGTGGGCCAGCACCCACCGCACCGAGCGCAGCTCGTCGTTGACCGGCACCGCCACCGGACGGGACAGGTCGGCGGACGCGCCGATCACCGCGTCGCTCGCCGCGACGGCCTCCGCGTAGGCGGCCAGCACCTGCTCGGCACCCACCCCGGCCGGGACGTCCATGGTGAAGTCGACCTCCGCGTACGTCAGGTCGCCCGCCACGTGGTGCCCGAACCAGTACCGCTCGGACGCGGTGAGGTGCTGCACCAGACCCAGCAGGTTGGTCCCCGTCCCGACCAGGACCCGGCGCAGCTGCTCCTCCGTCAGCCCCTCGGTCTTCTTCACCACGCACTCCCGGGCGAACCTCAGGAAGGCCAGCGAGGTGTCGAGTTCGCTGCTGTCGTTGAACGGTACGGGGCGGCGCTGGGTCTCGGTCGCAGTCATCCCGCGAACCTATCCGTCCCGCCGCGCGGGTCGCACCGGGATTTCCGGGCGGTCGGCGTGCGGTGCCGCGTGGGCGGCTCTGCGGGCGCGGAGAATGGGGGCGTGAGCGAAGGAGTCGTGGTGGCGGAGTTGGACGGGCGGCCGGTGGCGGCCGGGGAGTTGCGGGCGCTGGCGCTGACGAACTACGGGCACTTCACCACGATGCTGGTGGAGGACGGCCGGGTGCGAGGGCTGGAGTTGCACCTGGCGCGGTTGGAGCGGGACTGCGCGGTGGTGTTCGGGGTGCGGCCGGACCGGGGGCGGGTGCGCGAGTTGGTGCGGCGGCAGGTGCCGGCGCGCGGGGCGGTGGTGGTGCGGGTGACGTTGTTCGACCCGGGGATGGACCTGGGGAGCGTCGGGGGGCCGGCCGATCCGCGGGTGCTGGTGACGGCGCGTCCGGCGGGGAGCGGGGCGCCGGGGGCGGTGCGGGTGCGGACGGCGGGGTACCGGCGGGACCTGCCGGAGGTGAAGAGCGTGGCGCTGTTCGGGGTGCTGCGGCAGCGGCGGCTCGCCCAGCAGGCGGGGTTCGACGACGCGCTGTTCGTGGACGCGGAGGGCGGGTTGACGGAGGGCACGACGTGGAACGTCGGGTTCCTGCGCGACGGCGAGGTGGTGTGGCCGCAGGGGGAGTACCTGACGGGCACCGCGATGACGCTGCTGCGCGGGGCGTGCGGTGGGGGGTTCGCCAGGGTGGGGAGGGAACTCGCGGGCGTGGACGCGGTGTTCGCCACCAATGCGACGACCGGCGTGCGGGCGGTCGCGGCGGTGGACGGCCGGGAGTTCGACGTCCGGGAGGCCGAGGCGGCGGGGCTGGCGAGGCTGCGGGCGGCGTACCTGGAGGTGCCGGGCGACCCGCTGTGAGCAGCGACGATGCGCCATGATCGGGCCGGTGCGCGCCTCGCGTCGGCAGCTTTACCAACACATGGTCTGATCATGTGCTCGGCCAGACCGACACGATGACGGTCGTTCACCGAGCATCAGGGTGACGGCCATCGGCCGCTGGCAGTCTCCCGCGCATGGATATCCCGAACATGGGCGTGCCCGCCCGGCTGGCCGCCCGCATGAACATGGCGGAGCAGCACGAGTACCTCCGCAGCAAGCTCTCCCGCCGCACCCTGCTGCGCTCCAGCGCGGTGACGGTCGGCGCGCTGGCCGTCGGCGGGGCGCTGGGCTCCGGCACGGCGTTCGCCGACCCGGCCGTGAAGCAGAGCGGCACGACGGACGCGGTGTCCGGTTCGCTGGTGGCCCCGGTCGGCCGTCACCTGCAGTTCGGCGCCGACGCCGACACCCAGATGCGGGTGTCCTGGCAGGTGCCGGCACCGGTGAAGAAGCCGTTCCTGCGCTTCGGCCGGCACCCGTGGGAGCTCAGCCACAAGATCGAGGCCGAGGTCCGGGCGCTGCACACCCCCGCGCTGGTCGACGGCGCCACCCCGGTCGACCAGTACTACCTGCACGTGGAGCTGAACCACCTTCAGCCCGGCACCACCTACTACTACGGCGTCGGCCACGAGGGCTTCGACCCGGCCTCGCAGCAGGCGATCTCCACCCTGCAGACCTTCACCACCGCGCCGTCCCGCCACGGCCGGCGGGGCCGTCCGTTCGAGCCGTTCACCTTCACCGCATTCGGCGACCAGGGCGTCTCCTCGCACGCGGCCGGCAACGACCACGTCATCCTGGCCCAGCAGCCGGTGTTCCACCTGCACGCCGGCGACATCTGCTACGCCGACCCGATGGGCCAGGGCAAGGACAGCGACCGCGTCGCGTTCAACGCGCTGACCTGGGACGCGTTCCTGGCGCAGACCGAGACGGTGGCGGCGAAGGTCCCGTGGATGGTCGCCTACGGCAACCACGACATGGAGGCCTGGTACTCGCACAACGGGTACGGCGGCGACGACGCCCGCTTCACCCTGCCGACCAACGGCCCGGACCCGCGTACGGCGCCCGGCGTGTACTCCTTCACCTACGGCAACGTCGGCGTCGTCTCGCTGGACGCCAACGACGTGTCCTACGAGATCCCGGCCAACCTGGGCATCACCGCAGGCCGGCAGACCGAGTGGCTGGAGCGCAAGCTGCGCGAGCTGCGCGCGGACGAGGCGATCGACTTCGTGGTGGTGTTCTTCCACCACTGCGCCTTCTCCACCACCCACCAGCACGCCTCCGACGGCGGCGTCCGGGACGCCTGGGTGCCGCTGTTCGAGAAGTACCGGGTGGACCTGGTCATCAACGGCCACAACCACGTGTACGAGCGCACCGACGCGATCCTCGGCAACAAGGTCAACAAGGCGGTGCCGAGCGGCGCGAGCATCGACCCGTCCAAGGACGGCGTGGTGTACGTGACCGCCGGTGCGGCCGGCCGCAGCCTGTACTCGTTCGACGCCCCCGACACCTACGAGGGCCACGAGAACCACCAGGACGAGGTGGTCACGTACCACTTCGACAAGGGCAGCGTGAAGGTCGCGGAGACCGTGCAGTGGTCGCGGGTCCGCTACACCGGCTACTCGTTCATCAAGGTGGACGTCACCCCGGCGCACCGCGGCGCGACCAGCAGCATGGAGGTCACCGCGCTGGCCGAGGACGGCACCCGGATCGACCACTACTCGATCACCCGCCGGGCGGGCCGCAGCGAGCACGGCCACTGAGGGCCGGCGAGGTCCCCGGACCCGGTGCTGTCGGGCCCGGGGACCTCGCCGTCTAGGGTGGTGCGGTGAGTACCGTCCGCTCGATCACGTTGTTCGCGCTGGCCGCGCTGCTGGAGATCGGCGGCTGCTGGCTGGTCTGGCAGTCCGTCCGCGAGTCCCGCCCGTGGTGGCTGGCCGGCCTCGGCGTGCTCGCGCTCGGACTGTACGGCTTCACCGCCGCCCTCCAGCCGGACGCCAACTTCGGCCGGGTGCTGGCCGCGTACGGCGGCGTCTTCGTGGCGGGCTCCCTGCTGTGGGGCGTCGTCGTGGACGGCTTCCGCCCCACCCGCTGGGACGTGCTGGGCGCGCTGATCTGCCTGGCCGGCGTCGGCGTGATCATGTACGGCCCGCGGCGCTGACCGACCGTCAGCCCGCCACCCAGCGCCAGCCGTTCTTGTCCTCGCACCGGATGGTCCGCCCCGAGGCGTCCGTGCCCGCCACCCCGTGGTCCGAGGCCCGGCAGAACTGGCCCGCCTTGTAGCAGTTCCCCGCGTTCGACAGCGGGTGGCAGCCCGCCTGCTCCGGCGCGTGGGTGGGGTCGGCCGGCGGCTTGGCGGTGGTGGCCTTCGGCGCCGGCTCCGGCGCCTTGGTGGTCGGCGCCGGCACCGGAGCCTGCGTGGTCGGCTCGACGGTCGGCGTGGGAGTGGGGCTCGGCGACGGCGTCGGGGACGGGCTGGGGCTCGGGCTGGGCGGCGGAGTGGGGGAGTCGCTGGGGGACGGCGCGCTGCTGCTGACGGCAGCGGGCGAGCCGGTCGTGGCCGGCGCGGCGTCGGTGGGATCGCAGGCGGTGGCGAACAGCGCGGCGGCCAGCAGTGCACCGGCCGCGGAGGCCCGGCGCAGGCGGAGGGAGAAGGACAAGACGGCTCATCTCGCAGGGTCGGCGTGGACGGGACGCCATCCTTCCGAGTGTGTGCGAGCCGTGGAGTTCGAGTGACCGGTTCGTTACCGATCGGTGATCGAGGTGCGTCGCAGCGCGCCCTCGACGCCCGTCCGGGCGCGCCGAGCGGGATCCGTGCGCAGCGCCGCGATCGGCTCAAGGTCGGTCGGCCCGGCCGGAGTTGACGGTGGGTGAAGGTGCGGACGCACGGCGGAGCCACCGGCGTCCGCGCCGCCGACCTGCTCCGCGGCCGGACGGGTGTCCGCTACTGGCGGTAGGTGGCGAGGAAGCGGCCGATGCGGTTGATGGCCGTCTCCAGGTCGTCGGCCCGGGGGAGGGTGACGAAGCGGAAGTGGTCGGGGCGGGGCCAGTTGAAGCCGGTGCCCTGGACGATGTGGATCTTCTCGCGGAGCAGCAGGTCGAGGACGAAGCGCTCGTCGTCGACGATCCGGTGGACGGCGGGGTCGAGCCTGGCGAAGGCGTACAGCGCGCCGCGCGGCTTGACGCAGGAGACGCCGGGGATCTCGTTCAGCGCGCGCCAGGTGACGTCGCGCTGCTCGGTGAGGCGGCCGTTCGGCAGGACGAGGTCGTCGATGGACTGCCGGCCGCCGAGCGCGGCCTGGACGGCGTACTGGGCGGGCACGTTGGGGCACAGGCGCATGCCGGCCAGCATGGTGAGGCCCTCCAGGTAGTCCCTGGCGTGCTGCTTGGGGCCGGAGACCACCAGCCAGCCGCTGCGGAACCCGGCCACCCGGTAGGACTTGGAGAGGCCGTTGAAGGTGAGGGTGAGGACGTCGTCGGCGAGGGCGGCCAGGCAGTGGTGCTCGACGCCGTCGTAGAGGATCTTGTCGTAGATCTCGTCGGCGAAGACCATCAGGTTGTGGCGGCGCGCCAGGTCCAGCAGGCCTTCGAGGAGCTCCTTCGGGTAGACCGCGCCGGTCGGGTTGTTCGGGTTGATCACCACGATCGCCTTGGTGCGGTCGGTGATCTTCGCGGCGATGTCGTCCAGGTCGGGGAACCAGTCGGACTCCTCGTCGCACAGGTAGTGCACCGCCTTGCCGCCGGCGAAGGTCACCACCGCCGTCCACAGCGGGTAGTCCGGCATCGGGACGAGCACCTCGTCGCCGTTGTCGACCAGCGCCTGCACGCTCATCTGGATCAGCTCGGAGACGCCGTTGCCGAGGTAGACGTCGTCCACGGTGACGCTCGGGACGCCGCGCTGCTGGTAGTACTGCACCACGGCGCGGCGGGCCGGCAGGATGCCGCGGGAGTCGCTGTAGCCGTGCGCGTTGGTGAGGTTGCGGATGATGTCCTGGACGATCTCCTCGGGGGCCTCGAAGCCGAACGGCGCCGGGTTGCCGGTGTTCAGGCGCAGGACGCTGTGGCCGGCCTCCTCCAGGGCGTTGGCGGTGTCGACGACCGGGCCGCGGATCTCGTAGCAGACGTCCTTCAGCTTGCTGGACTGGCGAAACTCCATCAGCGGCCTCCCGACCCGTCACCGAGCCCCTGCGGCCGGCTTGCTTCGTTCTACCAAGTGAGGACTTGGAAAGTCCAACCTCTTGGCTATGCTGACGGCATGCCACGCCGAAGCTACGACCAGTACTGCGCCGTCGCCCGCGCCCTGGACGCGGTCGGAGAACGCTGGAGTCTCCTGATCGTCCGTGAACTCCTCGGTGGACCGCGCCGCTACACCGACCTGCACGCCGACCTGCCGGGCGTCTCCACCGACATCCTGGCCACCCGCCTCAAGCAACTGGAGGCCGAGGGGCTGGTCGAGCGCCGACGGCTGGAGCGCCCCGCCAACGCCACCGTCTACCAGCTCACCGACCGCGGCGCCGAGCTGCGCCCCGTCATCGAGGCGCTCGCCCACTGGGGCGCCCCGGAACTCGGCGAACCCCGCCCCACCGACGCCTTCCGCGGCCACTGGTACGCCGTCAACTGACTTGTGAAGGCGACTATTTGGGTACGATGAGAAGGTCCGGGCGCAACCGGTCGTCCGGGGACGAACGGGGGTCCACCATGCCACGGCTGATCGAAATCGCCGTCTCCGCCGCCCGCGCGGTCGCCCGCCCCTTCCGCAGTCGGCGCCCCGCCCACGACCACGCCGAGGCCCACCGCGCCGAGGTCGCCCGGGACGCCGCGGCGGCCCGCCACCATCGGTCCGCCAACCACAGCTGGACGGGCGGCGGGCCGGCCCAGTAGCGACGGTACGACAGGCGGGGCGGGCCGATCCGGAGCGCGCGGCGGGCCGTCGGAGCCGTGTGCTTGGCTGGCCGCCATGGACGACTCCTCACGCATGTGGATCACCGCCGTACCGCCGTTCGGCCCGGACGACGTCGGGGTGCTGCTGTCGGTGGACACCGACTCGGCCGACCCCGGGGAGCGGATCGCCGGTCAGCTGCTGAACCGCGGCCACGAAGGCGAGGAGGGCGTGTTCTACCTGCTGCCCTTCGACCTGTCCGCCCGCTACGCCCGAACCGGCGACCGGCTGGCCGTCACGCTGGTCGCGCCGCGGGCGGTGCTCGGCGAGGAACTGGCCGAACAGGCCGAGCTGTTGGACGCGTTCGCCGACGCCCCGACCGAGGGCGAGGACGAGTGGGTGACGCTGCTGCGGCGCGAACTGGTCACCGACTTCGTGCCGGCCGAGCAGGACGGCGAGAAGCAGGCGGTGCTGCTGATCGACCACGTCGGGCCGGTGGATGCGTTGGCCGGGCTGTTCGACCGCTTCGAGGCGGGGGAATCAGGGATGGCGGTGCTCAACGCCCAGTAGCGGGACGGGGCGCGGGAACGGGGGAGACTCGTGCAGGAGACCGATCGGTCGCGCGCGCTGGCCGGGTTCACGGCCGCAGCCGTCGGGACGGGCATCGGGCTGGTCCTGATCCTGCTGTTCTGGGCCGGCTCTGCGCTGTTCGGCGACGGCGGGCTCCCGTCGTCGATCGTGGGCCTGACGATCCTTCCGGTGGGCGGTCCGATGAGCTCGATCCGGGAGCGCCGGCCGGTGAACCGGCGGCCCGCCCTGCTGGTCGCACTGCTCCTGCTCCTGCTGGTCACCGTGGTCCTGGCCGCCCTCGGCGACGCCTACGCAGAGGACGACGGGGCGGGCCTCGGTTGGCCGGCGTTCGGCCACCTCCCCGGCGTGCTGCTGGCCGGCGCGGTCTTCGGCGCGCTGTGCGGCGGAGCGGCCGACGAACCGGGCCGGCACTGGCTGCGGTTCACCGGCCGCAGCCGCCGCCTCCACCTCGTTGTGTACGACGGCCTGGCGGTCCTGTCCGAACTCGCCGTCGCGGCGATGGTCGCGAGCGGCTGACGCGCGGGGCTCGGTCCAGGTCCGGGACACGCCCGATTCAGGCGCTATGGCAGAGTCTCCAACCTTTTGCCCGGTATGGTCGGCGGGCGTCCGCACGTCCCCCTGGAGCATCCGCCATGCCGCAGCCCCAACCGGTCCTCGCCAATCTGACCGGGGCCGCCGTGTTCCTGGTGCTCACCGTCGAGGAGGGCGGCGAACAGGCCGTCCGCGACCTGCTGCCCGACCTCGGCGGGCTGGCCCGCTCGGTGAGCACCCGCGCCCCGCACGACGGGCTGTCGCTGGTGGTCGGCATCGGCTCGGACGCCTGGGACCGACTGTTCGCCGGGCCCCGCCCCGCCGGCCTGCACCCGTTCGAGGAACTGGCCGGCCCCCGGCACCTCGCCCCCGCCACTCCCGGCGACCTGCTGCTGCACGTCCGCGCCGAACGCATGGACCTGTGCTTCGAGTTGGCCACCAGGGTCACCGGCCGGCTGGGCGCCGCGGTGAGCGTCGTCGACGAGACGCACGGCTTCCGGTACTTCGACTGCCGTGACCTGATCGGCTTCGTCGACGGCACCGAGAACCCGGTCGGCCGGGACGCCGCCGACGCCGTGCTGATCGGCGACGAGGACCCGGCGTTCGCCGGCGGCTCCTACGTCGTCGTGCAGAAGTACCTGCACGACATGGACGGTTGGAACGCGCTCAGCACCGAACGCCAGGAACTGATCATCGGGCGCACCAAGCTCGACAACATCGAACTGGACGACGCCGTCAAGCCCGCCGACTCGCACGTCGCGCTGAACACCGTCACCGGGCCGGACGGCGAAGGGCTCGACATCCGGCGGCTGAACATGCCGTTCGGCTCGTTCACCGAGGGCGGCGAGTGCGGCACCTACTTCATCGGCTACGCCCGCGACCCGTGGGTGACCGAGGAGATGCTCCGCAACATGTTCCTCGGCCGCGGACCGGCCGCCCACGACCGGCTGCTGGACTTCTCCACCCCCGTCACCGGGACCCTCTTCCACGTCCCGAGCGCCGACTTCCTGAGCGACCCGCCGCCCGCGCCCGGCACCGCGGCCGCCCGCGCGCAGGCCGACGCCCCGTCGGCACCCCAGCCACCGGCCCCGTCCGCGAACCCGGCGGTCCGGGACGGCAGTCTCCGCATCGGCAGCCTGAAGAGGAGTCCCTCACCGTGAACAACCTGCACCGCGAGCTGGCGCCCGTCTCCGCCGCCGCCTGGGCCGAAATCGAGGAGGAGGCCCGGCGCACCTTCACCCTGCACCTGGCCGGCCGCCGGGTGGTCGACCTGCTCGGCCCCGACGGGCCGGAACTCGCCGCGGTCGGCACCGGCCACCTCGCCGACATCGCCGCCCCCACCAACGGCGTCCAGGCCCGCGCCCGGGAGTGCCAACCACTGGTCGAACTGCGCGTCCCGTTCACCGTCACCCGGGCCGCCGTCGACGACGTCGAACGCGGCTCCAAGGACTCCGACTGGGACCCGGTCAAGGACGCCGCCCGCACCATCGCCCTCGCCGAGGACCGCGCCCTCTTCGACGGCTACGCCGCCGCCGGCATCACCGGCATCCGCGACGGCTCCAGCAACCACCCCGTCGCCCTGCCCGCCGACGTCCGCGACTATCCCAACGCCGTCAGCCGCGCCCTCACCGCGCTGCGCCTGGCCGGCGTCGGCGGCCCCTACTCCCTGCTGCTCGGCGCCGACACCTACACCGCCGTCAACGAGACCTCCGACCACGGCTACCCCGTCCACAACCACCTCGCCCGCCTCCTCGACGGCGAGATCATCTGGGCCCCCGCCGTCGAGGGCGCCATCCTGCTCTCCGCCCGCGGCGGCGACTTCGAACTCCACCTCGGCGAGGACCTGTCGATCGGATACCTCTCCCACGACGACACCACTGTCCACCTCTACCTCCAGGAGTCCCTCACCTTCCAGCTCCACACCCCCGAGGCCTCGGTGTCGCTCACCTCCGACTGACCAACTTGGGTGATCAGAAAGGGAGTTGACGCCGGGAGGGTTGGAATCAGGCCAATGGTGAAGGGAGGCTTCCGGGTCTCCGGCGGGGGGCGCACCATATGAGGCACGCAGGGACGTCCGGTGCTGAGGGGAGCACGCCGTGTCCGATTCTTCCGAGCCGCGATGCCCGTTTCTCGACCCGACCGCGGGGGCGATCCATGCGGAGGCCGCCGGGTTGCGGGTGCAGGGGCCGGCGGTGCTGGTCGAGTTGCCCGGGCAGGTCCGGGCCTGGTCGGTGACCAGGCATGCGGTGATCCAGGCGCTGACCACCGATCCGCGGGTGTCGCGGGACTTCCGGCGGCACTGGCCGGGAGTCGACGAGGTGCCGGACGGGTGGGTGCTGGGGTCGGTGGCGTTCCAGGACAGCCTGGTGAACCGGTACGGGGACGAGCACCGCAGGGCCCGGGGGCGGATCGCGCCGTCGTTCCTGCCGCGGCGGGTGAAGCCGATGCGGCCCCAGGTGCAGGCGACGGCCGACCGGCTGGTGGCGGCGCTCGGAGCGCTCGCGCCGGGTGAACGCGCGGACCTGCGGGGGGCGTTGGCGCGGCCGCTGACGATGACGTTGATCTGCGACCTGTTCGGCGTGCCCGAGGAGATGCGCGAGAGGCTGGGCCACCTGATCGACCGGGCGCTGGACTCCTCGCTGACCGAGGCCGCCGCGCTCGCCGTGCAGAACGAACTCTACGAACGTCTCGGCGAGTTGGCGAAGTACAAGCGGGCCCGCCCGGGCGCCGACCTGACCACCGACCTGCTGCTCTCCGACCGGCCGGGCGAACAGCCGCTGGCGGAGCACGAACTGGTCGGTACGCTGTTCACGATGATCGCCGCCGGCTTCGAGACGGCCGTCAACCTGATCGCCAGCGCGGCGCTGCTGGTGCTCACCCACCCCGAGCAGCTGGCCGGGCTGCGGGCGGGGCGGATCGACTGGACGGACGTCATCGAGGAGACGCTGCGGGTCGAGGGCCCCATCATGTACGTCCCGCTGCGGTACGCCCTGGAGGACATCGACCTCGGCGAGGGCGTGGTGATCGCGAAGGGCGACCCGATCATGGTCGGTTTCGCCGCCGCGGGCCGGGACCCGCAGGAGCACCCGGACCGGCCGGACGAGTTCGACCCGACCCGGGCGGACAAGGGCCACCTGGCGTTCGGCCACGGCCCGCACTTCTGCGTCGGCGCGCCGCTGGCCCGACTGGAGGCCGAGGTGGCGCTGAGCACCCTGTTCGAGCGGCTGCCCGAGCTGGCCCTGGCAGAGCCGGGGCGGCGGCCCGCCCGCCTCCCGTCGCTGATCGTCAACGGCCCGGAGCGCGTGGAGGTGGTGCCCCGGCCGCGCACCGGCGGCGACCGAACCCGCGAGTAGGGTTGGGGCCGCAGGGACGACCCCAGGAGGCGGTGTGCGGCAGTACCGGGCGATGGTGGCGGTGGGCGACTCGTTCACCGAGGGGATGTGCGACGACGTCCTGCCCGACGGGCAGTTCCGCGGCTGGGCGGACCGGGTCGCGGGCGCGCTGGCCGCGGAGCAGGACGGGTTCCGGTACGCGAATCTCGCGGTGCGGGGCAAGCTGATCGGCCAGATCCGGGACGAGCAGGTGGACCGGGCGGCGGCGACCGACGCCGACCTGGTGACGCTCGCGGGCGGCCTGAACGACGTGCTGCGGCCGGGCTGTGACGTGGCCGAGGTGGAGCGGCGGCTCGGCGAGTGCGCGGCGGCACTGGTCGCGGACGGCCGCACCGTGGTGCTGTTCACCTCGACCGACCCGACCCGGCGGATGGCCGGCAGCGCGCGGCTGCTGCCGGCGATCCTGCGGATGAAGGCGTTCGTGGAGCGGACGGTGCGGGAGAACCCGGGCCGGGTGGTGCTGGTCGACCTGTTCTCCGCGCCGGCCTTCGACGACCGCCGGCTGTGGGCGGAGGACCGGCTGCACCTGTCGGCGGAGGGCCACCGCCGGGTCGCGCTGGCGGTGCTGGAGGCGCTCGGCCGCCCGTCCGAGGAGGACTGGCGCGCGCCGCTGGCCGAGCCCGACACCCGCACCCGGGGCGAGAAGCTGCGCGCGGACGCCCGCTGGCTGCGCACCCACGTCGGCCCGTGGATCGGGCGGCGGCTGCGCGGCCGCTCCTCCGGCGACGGGCGCCCCGCCAAGCGCCCCGAGCTGCTGCCGTACCGGGTGTGACGGAACGTCAGGCGAGCCGGACGGTGAGGCCGACGGTGCCGTGCTTGCCGCGGCGCAGCCGGCTGCCGAGCAGGGTGACCCACCAGAGCAGCCCGTACTTGCGGGCGAGCAGCCGCCGGTAGTGCTCGGTGGTGGCGGCGTCGGCGACCGCGGCGGTGGCCGGCACCGCCTCGCCGGTCGGGTTGCCGCGCACGTCGCACGGCCCGACCAGGACGTCCGGGCGCCGGCGGATCCGCTTGACCTTCCACGAGTCGGCCACGGTCCACACGCCGAGGCTGTCGCCGTCGCGGACCATCCACACCGGCGTCGGCACGCCGCTGCCGTCCTTGCGGTAACTGGTGATGAGCAGGTACTTCCCGGCGGCGAGCCGGTCCAGCGGGGTGTCGGCCATGGCCGCGAGTGTACGGCGGCCGACGGTCCGTCAGACAGTGCCGACCGGGTCGGTGTCCGTCCGGGGCCCGGTGGGCGCGGGCGCGGTGCGCCGACGGCGGGCCCGGGACGGGACGGTGGCCCGCCACAGCCGTCCCGCCGACCACAGGCCCGCGGCCAGCAGCAGCAGGTTGCGGGCCACGATCACCGCGGTGGGCCGCCAGCCGCCGGCCACCGCCGCGTCGAAGAACAGCGGGAAGTCGACGGAGGTCAGCGCGACCACCGGGATCAGCAGCAGCGCCACCGGCCGCTGGCAGGTGCCCCGGACGGACAGGCAGACCGCGGCCAGCCCGATCAGCCAGATCAGGTACTGCGGGGAGATCACCCGGCTGGTCAGGGTGAACAGCAGCACCGCGCTGAGCGCCGCGTCGTACGGGGTGGCGGCCGTCCAGCGGCGGGCGCGCAGCCGCCACAGCAGCAGCCAGCCGAACGCGGCGACCGTCAGCAGCAGCGACAGCTGGGACGCCCGGTGGACGTACGGGCCGAGGAACTCCATCGAGCCGTAGTGCTGCTCGACCCGGCCGGGCCAGCCGAACATCCGGGCCAGCTGGAAGGCCGTGCCGCCCAGCGACTCGATCTCGACGCCGCGGTGGCGCTGCGCGTGCAGGAAGTCCAAGGCGTGGTCGAAGAGCGCGGCCAGCACCAGCAGCAGGGCGAGCGCGGCCGCCGCCATCGCCGTCCAGGCCTGCCGGGTGGTGCGGCCGCGCGGGGTGCCGAGCACGATCAGCGCCGGCCACACCTTGACCATCGCGCCGACCCCGGCCAGCGCCCCGCCCAACCGGGGCCGGGCGGGCAGCAACAGCAGCGAGACCATCGCCAGCCCGGTGACCGCCAGGTCGTAGCGCCCGTACGGCAGGCCGAGCAGCAGCGGCAGCGCCAGCGCCCACAGCCACGCGCCGGAGGTGGAACGGCCGGGCCGGCCCAGCGAGACCCGCAGCAGCACGAACTGGACCAGCGCGTCGGTGAGCAGCATCAGCAGCCAGAACGCCTGGAGGTACGTCAGGAACGGCAGCGCGGCGGGTGCGAGCATCGGCAGCGCCGCGCCCGGCGGGTACTGCCAGGTGACGTCGTCCACCGGGAAGGAGCCGGTGCGCAGCACCTCGGACCAGCCGCGGTACAGCTCGCCGACCTCGGAGGTGGACTCGGTCTTCGCGGAGCGGACCAGGCCGACCATCAGCAGCCGGCTGGCGATCCAGTACACAGCCAGCACGAGGACCTCGCGGGGCCAGGTCGCGGGGCGGCTCCAGCGGATCGGCCGGGTGGGGACCTGCGCCACCGTTGTCCTCCTGTGCGGTCGTGCTGCGGGGTCGATCCGGGGCCGAGCCTCTGGACAGGCCCTTGTGCGATCTCACTCATATCAGACAAATCGGGCGACGCCGGACCGGCCTCCGCGCGTGTCCGTGCACGTCCCCGGAACGCGCCACACCCCGCCGTGCCGCCCGGTCCGCCGAACAACGTCGGCCGGACCTGCCAGAATGCACGGGCGAGAAGCGAAACCACCAGAAAGGGTGACCGGCATCGTGACCATGCCCGTCGAACGCAAGATCGCCGAGGAACTTGGCGTCCGCGAGAACCAGGTGCAGGCTGCCGTCGGCCTGCTCGACGGCGGAGCGACCGTCCCCTTCATCGCGCGCTACCGCAAGGAAGCCACCGGTGCCCTCGACGACACCCAGCTGCGCACCCTGGAGGAGCGGCTGCGCTACCTGCGCGAACTCGAGGAGCGCCGGACCGCCGTCCTGGAGTCCATCGACTCCCAGGGCAAGCTCGACGACACGCTGCGCGCGCAGATCCTCGCCGCCGACTCCAAGGCCCGACTGGAGGACATCTACCTCCCGTACAAGCCCAAGCGGCGCACCAAGGCGCAGATCGCCCGCGAGGCCGGCCTCGAACCGCTGGCCGACACGCTGCTCGCCGACCCCGCGCAGGACCCGGCCGCGCTCGCCGCCGGCTACGCGAACGAGCAGGTCGCCGACGCCGCCGCCGCGCTGGAGGGCGCCCGCGCCATCCTGGTCGAACGCTTCGGCGAGGACGCCGACCTGGTCGGCTCGCTGCGCGAACGGATGTGGACCCGCGGCCGGCTGGTCGCCAGGGTCCGCGACGGCAAGGAGCAGGACGGCGCCAAGTTCGCCGACTACTTCGACTTCGCCGAGCCGTACACCAAGCTGCCCTCGCACCGGATCCTGGCGATGCTGCGCGGCGAGAAGGAAGAGGCCCTCGACCTCGAACTCTCCCCGTACGACGGCGCCGAGGAGGCCGACCTGCCCGGCGCGAGCGACTACGAGCAGCGGATCTCCGCCCGGTTCGGCATCGCCGACCGCGGCCGCCCCGCCGACAAGTGGCTCACCGACACCGTCCGCTGGGCCTGGCGCACCCGCATCCTGGTCCGGCTCGGCATCGACCTGCGCACCCGGCTGCGCGCCGAGGCCGAGGACGAGGCGGTCCGCGTCTTCGCCGCCAACCTGCGCGACCTGCTGCTCGCCGCCCCCGCCGGCACCCGCGCCACCATGGGCCTCGACCCGGGCTTCCGCACCGGCGTCAAGGTCGCCGTGGTCGACGCCACCGGCAAGGTCGTCGCCCACGAGACCATCTACCCGCACCAGCCCGCCAACAAGTGGGACGCGGCGCTGGCCGTGCTCGCCCGGCTCGCCGCCGAGCACAAGGTGGACCTGGTCGCGATCGGCAACGGCACCGCCTCCCGGGAGACCGACCGGCTCGCCGTCGACCTGATCAAGCGTCACCCCGAGCTCGGGCTCACCAAGGTGATGGTCAGCGAGGCCGGCGCGTCCGTGTACTCCGCCTCCGCGTTCGCCGCCCAGGAACTGCCCGGCCTCGACGTCTCCATCCGCGGCGCGGTCTCCATCGCCCGCCGCCTGCAGGACCCGCTGGCCGAACTCGTCAAGATCGACCCCAAGTCGATCGGCGTCGGCCAGTACCAGCACGACCTCAGCGAACTCAAGCTCTCCCGCTCGCTGGACGCCGTGGTCGAGGACTGCGTCAACGCCGTCGGCGTCGACGTCAACACCGCCTCCGCGCCGCTGCTCACCCGGGTCTCCGGCATCACCGGCACGCTCGCCGACAACATCGTCGCCCACCGCGACGCGAACGGGCCGTTCCGGACCCGGCGCGCGCTCAAGGACGTCTCCCGGCTCGGCCCCAAGGCGTTCGAACAGTGCGCGGGCTTCCTCCGCATCCCCGACGGCGACGACCCGCTGGACGCGTCCGCGGTGCACCCCGAGGCCTACCCCGTGGTCCGCCGCATCCTCGCCACCACCGGCGGCGGGCTCGGCGCCCTGATCGGCAACGGCGCAGTGCTGCGCTCGCTGCGCCCCGGCGACTTCGCGGACGACACCTTCGGCGTGCCCACCGTCACCGACATCCTCGGCGAACTCGACAAGCCCGGCCGCGACCCGCGGCCCGCGTTCCAGACCGCCACCTTCAAGGACGGCGTGGAGAAGATCTCCGACCTGGAGATCGGCATGGTCCTGGAGGGCGTCGTCACCAACGTCGCCGCGTTCGGCGCCTTCGTCGACATCGGCGTCCACCAGGACGGCCTGGTGCACGTCTCCGCGCTCTCCAAGAACTTCGTCAAGGACCCGCGCGAGGTGGTCAAGCCCGGCGACATCGTCCGCGCCAAGGTCACCGCCGTCGACGTCCAGCGCAAGCGCATCGGCCTCACCCTGCGCCTCGACGACGAGACCCGACCCGCCGCCGGCCCCCGCGAGCAGTCCGCCCGCCGCGACTCCCGTCCGCCGCGCCAGGACCGCCGCCAGAACGACCGCACCCCGCCCCCGCCCGCCAACTCCGCCATGGCCGACGCCCTCCGCCGCGCCGGCCTGGGCAAGTAACGAGCCCCCGCCCGACGGCCGGTCCCACGGGGCCGGCCGTCGCCGTCAGCCGGCGGCGCGGGCTTCGGTGGCGAGGGCGATGAGTTCGGGCCACCAGGGGTCTCGGTGGTGGGCGAGGAGGTGTTGGGCCTCTTCGGGGGTGGTGAGGCGGACTTCGAGGACCTGTTCGCCGTCGGCGGGGTTGGTGGGGGCGGAGTCGACGAGGACTTCGGCCCAGCCCCAGAGCCAGGCCTTGACGGGGTGGGGCTGCCAAGGGCGGTAGGGGACGGGGCCGTCGGAGACGGCGAGGTGGTGGCCGATCCAGGTCGGGGGGCCGGTGAGGCGGGCGCCCGCCTCTTCGCGGAGTTCGCGGGCCAGGCAGGAGTCGATGCTCTCGGCGGCCTCGCGGGTGCCGCCGGGGAGGAACCAGTGGCCGCGTACGTCGCGGCAGAGGACCACGCGGTCCTCGGAGAAACCCACCAGGTGGATGTTGGTGACCAGTTCGTCCGGCGGCAGTTCCGTGGTGAACTGCGCGTCGATGCCGCCCCACTCCCAGCGCTGCGGTGCGTGGAGGGCCGGGAACCTGGCTGCGATCGCGGCTCTGTCGTCTGTTCTGCGCGTCGTGTCCGTCATCGATCGATCGTAGTCCTGGGCGGGCGGAACCGGACCCGGGGGTCAACGAATCCGACGGAACGTCACCCTCCGGTGGGCGTACGTCAATTCACCGCACCGGAAGGTCATCCGACGGTGGCCTCCCGGTCGTTCCGACGGCTCGGCGAGCAGCGCGGTGCGCTCCGGGGAATGGATCCATGGCGGCGGGCAGTCGGGCGGCGTCGAGCGGGTGCATGCGGATCGCTCTCGTCGGACCCGCGGACCGGGCTCGACCGCTGTCCGCGGAGCCGGAACCGCCTGCGGACGAGCGGGCGCCGGAACGGGGATCCCCGTTCCGGCGCCCGCTCGTCGACGGTCCGTCAGGCGCGGACCAGGTTCTTGCCGGCGTCGCGGGCGGCGTCCAGCGCCTGGGTGTGGTACTCGGCGGCCAGGTCGCGCAGGCTCTCCATCGCCGGGTTGACGGCGGCCAGGGTCAGCTCGCGTCGGACCACGGTCAGGTCGGCGCCCCAGACGTCGCGCAGGATGCGCTCCAGGTACGGGGTGGAGTGGTCCCAGCCCTCGCGCGGGGTGCCGGGGGCGAAGCCGCCGCCGAGCGAGGTGACCAGCAGGACCGGCTTGTCCTTGAGCAGCTGCGCGGACGGGCCGGCGCCGGCGATCACCACGTCGACCCAGGTCTTGAAGTGCTGCGAGACGCCCCAGTTGTACAGCGGCACGGCGATGATCGCGGCGTCCGCGGCGCGCAGTTCCTCGGCGAGCTCGGCGCCGAGCGCGGCGGCGGTGCGCTGCTCGTCGGTGCGCTGGTCCTCGGGGGTGAAGCCCGCCAGCGTGGCGTGGGTCCAGACGTCGCCGGGCAGCGGGTCGGCGCCCACGTGGCGGCGGGTGACGGTGCCCTCGGGGTGGGCGGCCTCCCACTCGGCGTGGGCGGTGTCGGCGAGCTCGGAGCTGGTCGAGTTGGGGCCCATGATGCTGGCGTCCAGGCGGAACAGGTGCATGACAGATCTCCTCGGATCTCGGCCTGCCGGGGAAGCAGCGGGCGCGGCGGGGCAGGGTGGGGAAGGCGGCCGGGCGGGCCTCCGTTGAAGCGGACTTTACCCCGCTTCGATGAAGCGGACTTTACCCCGTTTCGCTCGGAAGGTAAATTGGCAGCCATGGACGTCCCCTTCGGCAAGCCCCCGGTCGAGCGAGCGGACGCGGCCCGCAACCGGGAGGCCCTGCTGTGCACGGCCCGCGCGATGATCGCCGAGCTCGGCACCGAGAAAGTCACCATGGACGGGCTCGCCGAACGCGCCGGCCTGGGCAAAGGCACCGTCTTCCGCCGCTTCGGCACCCGGGCCGGCATCTTCCGCGCGCTGCTGGACGCCGAGGAACAGTGCTTCCAGGCCGCGGTGCTGTCCGGCGCGCCCCCGCTCGGCCCCGGCGCCGACCCGGTCGACCGGCTGATCGCCTACGGCCGCGAACGGACGCACTTCCTGCTGGCGCGGCAGGACATCGCGCGCGCCGCGGTCGAACGCAAGGGTCCCGTCCCGGCCGGCGGGCCGGTGTTCACCCAGCCGCACATCGGGATGCTGCTCAAGCAGGCCCGGCTCGGCCTGCCCGACCCGGAGACGCTCGCCTTCCAGCTCACCAGCGCCCTCGAAGGCCCCCCGCTGGTCTTCCTGGCGATGGACCGGTCGACCGCCGAGCAGCGCGCCGAACGCTGCCAGGGCGACCTCGGGGCGCTGCTCGCCGACGGCTGGCAGACCCTGATCGAACGGCTCGCCGGACGCTGAGCGGGGCGCCGGACGCTGAGCGGGGCGCCGGACACTGAGCGGCTCGCCGGGCGGGGCGTGAGGCGTTGGCGGCGGGCATGCAGAACGGGGACGGCCGCCGTCCGTCCCCGTCAGTTCTGCCGCGTGTGGGTCAGGAGCCCGTCACCCAGATCATCTTGCGACCGGTCTCTGCCGGGGCGGTCGGCGCCGCCGAATCGATCCGGTCCAGCGTGTAGCCGAGCTTGCGCGGCACGGCGGCGCTCGCGGCGTTCGACTCGTCGCAGTGGATCTCCGCCCGGGTGATGCCCGGCAGGGCGAGCGCGGCCCCGGTGAGCGCGCGGGCGGCGGCGGTGGCCAGGCCGCGGCCGACGTGCTCGCGGTGCACCCAGTAGCCGATCTCCAGCGCGCCCGGGCCGATCCGGCCGTGCAGGCCGAAACCGCCGATCACCACGTCCGGTTCGGCGTCCAGGCCGAGCAGGTACATGAAGTCGGTGCCCTCGTCCCAGACCTGCTCGCCGCGGACCGAGAGCTGCTCGCTCTCCGGCAGCGTCGGCGCGTCGGCGGCCCACGGCATGTACGGGCGCAGGTGGTCGAGGTTGGCGAGCACCGCGGTGTTCAGCGCGGCGGCGTCCGCCAGCCGGCGGCGGCGCAGGTGCGCGCCGCCGCCGATCGGCAGCAGCTCGGGCGGTCGGCCCGGGGTCAGCGGTCGCACCGTGTTGTCAGGTGCGTCGGTGGAGTGGCTCATGATCCGGAAGTATGGGCCATGTCCGACCGCGCTGACCAGGAGATATTCCGTACCCTCACGGCTCGTTCACGGCCCGGACCGGGGCGGGGTCGCGCGCGCCCGGAGCGCCGCGCGGACCCGCGCGCTGTCCGCCGGTCCGTCAGAGCCGCACCAGCACCTCGTCCAGCGGCTTGCGCTCCAGGTCCGGCACCCGGGCGTCGTCCGCCGGGTAGCCGACCGGGATCACGTACGCGGCGCGCTCCTCCTGCGGGCGCTCGCAGACCTCGTTCAGGAAGCGCATCGGGCTCGGCGTGTGCGTCAGCGTGGCCAGGCCCGCCTGGTGCAGCGAGGCCAGCAGCAGGCCGACGGCGATGCCCACGCTCTCCTTGGTGTAGTAGGGGCGCGGCGAGTTGGGGCCCTTGTGCACCTCGAACACCACGATCACCGCGGGCGCGTCCTCCAGGAACGGCTTGCGCCAGTCGGTGCCGATCGGGGCCAGTGCCGCCAGCCACTCCTCGGACGCCCGGTGCGCGTAGAACTCCCGCTCCTCCGCCTCGGCGGCCTCCCGCAGCCGCCGCTTGCGCTCCGGATCGGTCACCACCACGAACCGCCACGGCTGCACGTGCGCGCCGCTGGGCGCGGTCGACGCCGTGCGGATCGCCCACTCCAGCACGCCCTCGGGCAGCGGACGGGTCGAGTAGTCGCGGACGGTGCGGCGCTGTGCCATCACCTCGTGGAAGTCCCGGCAGCGGTCCGCAGCCTCGTCGGCGGGCACGCTCATCGGACGCAGCGGCACCGTCGGGAAGGACGGCGCTTCGGTGCTGGATGCACTGTCAACCATGGGCGACAGCACAGCACATGGCGAGCGCCGAGTGGAAGATCCGACCTTGCCAGGACTTGCCAGGACTTGCCGGCCGGGCCCGGCGACGCGGGCGCCGGGGTTCGGCGGCCCGGCCGCAAGGTCTCGGCGACCCGGTCGTCGGGCCCCGGCGAACCGTGCCGCCGGCGTCCGGCGAGTCGGCGGCCGGCGAATCGATGGCCGGCGGCCCCGCCCGTCAGGCTTCGGTGACCCGGCCGTCCGCGACCACCAGCCGACGGTTCACCTTCACCGTGTCCAGCATCCGCCGGTCGTGGGTGACCAGCAGCAGGGTGCCGGTGTAGGAGGCCAGCGCCGACTCCAACTGCTCGATCGCGGGCAGGTCCAGGTGGTTCGTCGGCTCGTCCAGCACCAGCAGGTTCACCCCGCGGGCCTGCAGCAGCGCCAGCGCCGCCCGGGTCCGCTCGCCCGGCGACAGCGTCGCGGCGGGGCGCAGCACGTGCACCGCCTTCAGGCCGAACTTGGCCAGCAGGGTGCGCACGTCCTCCGGGTTCAGGTCCGGCACGGCGGCGGAGAACGCCTCCAGCAGCGGACGCTCGGCGTCGTCGCCGAACAGGTGGCCGCGGGCCTGCTCGACCTCGCCGATCTGCACGCCCGAGCCGAGCACCGCACTGCCCGAGTCCAGCTCCAGCCGGCCCAGCAGCGCCGCCAGCAGCGTCGACTTGCCCGCGCCGTTGGCGCCGGTGATCGCCACCCGGTCCGCCCAGTCGATCTGCAGGTCCACCGGGCCGAACGCGAACTCGCCGCGCTTGACGGCGGCCTGACGGAGCGTCGCCACCACCGAGCCGGAGCGCGGCGCGGGGGCGATCTCCATCCGCAGCTCCCACTCCTTGCGGGGCTCCTCCACCACGTCCAGTCGCTCGATCATCCGCTGTGTCTGCCGGGCCTTCGCGGCCTGCTTCTCGGTGGACTCGGCGCGCTGCGCGCGGGCCTTCTTGTCGTTGTCGCCGCCCTTGCGCCGGGCGTTGCGCACACCGTGCTCCAGCCAGTTGCGCTGCATCTGGGCGCGCGCCTCCAGGCCGGCCTTGGTGTCCGCGTAGTCCTCGTACTGCTCGCGGGCGTGCCGGCGGCCGATCGCCCGCTCCTCCAGGTACGACTCGTAGCCGCCGCCGTACAGGTTCACCTGGTGCTGGTGCAGGTCCAGTTCGAGCACCCTGGTCACGGTGCGGGCCAGGAACTCGCGGTCGTGGCTGATCAGCACGGTGCCCGCGCGCAGGCCCTTGACGAACGCCTCCAGGCGCTCCAGGCCGTCCAGGTCCAGGTCGTTGGTGGGCTCGTCCAGCAGGAACACGTCGTACCGGGACAGCAGCAGCGAGGCCAGGCCCGCGCGGGCCGCCTGGCCGCCGGACAGCGCCGTCATCGGCAGGTCCAGCGACACCTTCAGGCCCAGCTGGTCGGCGACCTCCTCGGCCCGCTCCTCCAGGTCCGCGCCGCCCAGGTCCAGCCAGCGGTCCAGGCTCACCGCGTACGCATCGTCCGCGCCCGGCCGGCCCTCCACCAGGCCCTCGGTCGCCTCGTCCAGCGCCGCCTGCGCCGCCGCGACGCCCGTCCGGCGGGCCAGGAAGTCGCGCACCGACTCGCCCTCCCGCCGCTCCGGCTCCTGCGGCAGGTGCCCGACGTTCGCGGTCGGCGGGCTCAGCTTCAGACTGCCGCCCTCCGGCGCGTCCAGCCCGGCCAGCAGCCGCAGCAACGTGGACTTGCCCGCGCCGTTCACCCCGACCAGCCCGATCACGTCCCCGGGGGCGACGACCAGGTCCAGCCCGGCGAACAGCGTGCGCTCACCGTGACCGGCGGCGAGATCCTTGACGACGAGAGTGGCACTCATGATGAGTCGATTTTAGACGCCGCCCGAAGCACCCCCGTCCGGGCCGGCCTGCACCCCCGTCGGCCGGGGCTGCGCCCGGCCCTCGGTGTCGGAATACGACTCGTAGCTGTGGGCGGTGCCGCGGTTCCACTCCTCGCCGGTGAGCCGCCGGTACGCCTGGTCAGGGACGTACAGCAGCGGCTCCGCCCGGACGTACTCCGCGGCGTACGGCGCGAACCGGCCCGAGTCGGCCGGCACGGCCAGGTACTCGGCCCGGCCGGCGGCGACCCCGGCGGCGCGGGTGTGGAGGAACCCGTCACCGGACGGCTCCTCGCCCGGCTCGCGGTGGTCCAGCCGGTACGGCATCGTCGACAGCTGCCCGGCGAAGCCCGTCACCAGCGCGACCGGGCCGGCGGCCGGCCGGTTCTCCAGCGCGGCCGCCGGCCGCTCCGCGACCGGGTCGGCGCCGGGCGGGCGGCACTCCTCGATCAGCTGCCGGGACTCGCCCTCGCCCACGCCCGTCAGCGTGGCGGGAGCCGCTGACAGCGTCTGGCCGAAGAGACGGGACTTAATTCCGTTGCACCCGGCGGCAGGGGTTCCGTACGCTCGGAGGCGTCACATTCCCGCATGTCTGGAGAAGGCCGTTGCTTGTCTGAGGTCATGAGACACCGCGCCACGCCACACCCGTGTTGTTTCCGGGTTTCTCGGCGTGCGGGCGCGAGTGCGACCTCGGCTGGGCAGCGATCCATGGCTCCCGTGCGGGTTTCTGCTTTCCCGTGACGGCCCTTCTCGCAGCCGCGTCCCCGGTGTCTCCCCGTGTTGTCCCCTTTTCCACGGCAACTGACGGAGGCCCTCCATGGCGCAACCCACCACCTCGATCCTCTGCACCGACCTCGGCTTCGAATGGCCCGACGGCCGCCCCGTGCTGAGCGGTTTCCACCTCGCGGTCGGCCCCGGCCGGACGGGGCTGGTCGGCCTGAACGGCGCCGGCAAGTCCACGCTGCTGCGGCTGATCGCGGGCGAGCTCACCCCGGCCTCCGGCACCGTCCGGATCGCCGGTGAACTCGCCTACCTGCCACAGGACCTGACGGTCGCTTCGGACCAGCGGGTGGACGAGACGCTCGGCATCCGCGCCAAGCGCGAAGCCCTGCACGCCATCGAGTCCGGAGACGTCGACGAACGGCACTTCGCCGCCATCGGCGACGACTGGGACGTCGAGGAGCGCGCCCGCGCCACCCTCGACCGCCTCGGCCTGGCGGGGCTGCACCTGGACCGCACCACCGGCGAACTCTCCGGCGGCCAGGCCGTCCTGCTGCACCTCGCCGCGCTGCTGCTGCGCCGCCCCGACGTGCTGCTGCTCGACGAGCCCACCAACAACCTGGACGCCCAGGCGCGGGCGCGGCTGTACGACGCGGTGGCCGCCTTCCCGGGCGTGCTGCTGCTGGTCAGCCACGACCGGGAGCTGCTGGAGCGGGTCGACCAGATCGCCGACCTGCGGGACGGCGAAGTCACCTGGTACGGCGGCAACTTCAGCGCCTACCGGGCGGCCCTGGCGGCCGAGCAGGAGAGCGCCGAACGCCTGGTCCGCAACGCCGAGGCCGATGTGAAGCGGCAGAAGCGGGATCTGGTCGAGGCCACCCAGCGGCTCGCCAAGTCCGCGGCCTACGGCAAGGCCCGCTCGGTGCGGCGCAACGACCCCAAGGCCCTCGCCGACAAGCTCCAGGGCAAGGGCGAGGAGACGGCGGGCCGCCTGCGCGGCATGCACACCGAACGCCTCAACGAGGCCAAGGAGCGCCTCGCCGTCGCCGAGGAGGCGGTGCGGGACGACGCGGAGATCCGCATCGACCTGCCCCGCACCGCCGTCCCCGCCGGGCGCAGCGTGCTGCAGCTCGAACGCGTCCGGCTGGCCTACGGCGGAGTGGTCGACCTGGAGCTGCGCGGGCCCGAGCGGGTCGCCCTGATCGGCCGCAACGGCTCAGGCAAGACCACGCTGCTGCGCACCGTCGCGGGGGAGCTCGCGCCCGCCGAGGGCATGATCACCACGCCGGTGCCGATGCGGTACCTGCCGCAGCGCCTCGACGTGCTGGACGACGGAGCCACCGTCTTCCGGAACGTCAAGGCGTACGCCCCCGCCGCCACGGACAACGACGTCCGGGCCCGGCTCGCCCGGTTCCTGTTCCGCGGCGCCCGGGCCGACCAGCAGGCCGGCACGCTCTCCGGCGGCGAGCGCTTCCGGGCGACGCTGGCGGCCCTGCTGCTGGCCGACCCGCCGCCGCAGCTGCTGCTGCTCGACGAGCCGACCAACAACCTGGATCTGGCCAGCGTCCGCCAGCTCACCCAGGCCCTGGCGGGTTACCGGGGCACGCTGGTCGTCGCCAGCCACGACTACCCGTTCCTGCGGGAGATCGGCATCACCCGCTGGCTGGAGTGGGACGGGGGTGAGCTCCACGCGGTGGACCCGCGCTGAGCCCGGCCCGCCGGGTGGCGGCCGCTCAGACCTTGGTGACCGTCACGTCGTCGCACCAGCCGTAGCCGCTGCCGCTGCGCGCATAGCAGTAGATGCGCGCGGTGGTGGCGGTCGGGCCGGTGGTGAAGACGGCCGAGCCCTGGCTCCAGGCGGTCGTGGTGAACGCCGCCCGGTTGCTGGAGCCGGCGGTGTCGTACTCCTTGGCGCCCAGCGACAGTTCGGTGCCGGCCGCCGACACCTTGCCCCAACCGGTCAGCCGGTAGCTGGTGCCCGGCTGCACGGAGACGATCTGTTCGGCGGCGGCCTGCGCCGGGCCGACCCGCACGGCGGCGGTGCCGCTGTGCGCGTTGGCGGTGTCCAACTGCACGCCGCCGTAGTACGTCCACGGGGCGAGCGTCCCGGCCTCGAAGCCGCCGTTGCGGACGGGGTCGGGCGCGCTGCAGGTCGCGTCGTCGAAGGCACTCGCCTGCTGGAAGCCGATGTCGGGGCGGCACACCTGCGGCACCGGGGCGCCGAAGTAGTCCCGCCCGCCATTGGCGGGGACGACGGCGCCCGCGCCCCGGGCCGGGGAGGCGGCGCCCAGCCGGTAGTCGGCCGGGTCGGCGCCGCCCGGGTTCGCAAGCTGCGGGTCGGCCGTCACCTTCCGGGCGTCGGTCGGCTCGTTGGCCGGGTGGGCGCCCCAGAAGGCGTTGGCGTCCCAGCTGAAGTCGCCGGGCTTGTAGGCGCTGGTGCCGAAGCCGGTGTAGCCGCCGCTGCCCAGGTTGTGGAAGAGGTTGCCGCTGAGCGCGGTGGTCGAGGTGCCCGAGCCCTGCTGGATGATCGGGGTGGTCGAACCGGCCGGCAGGTACACGGTGTTGTTGTACATCCGGGCGTTCTTCTCACCGACGGCGAACAGCCAGCGGCTCTGGTCGGCCCGGCTCAGGTTGTTGCGCACCACCGTGCCGGTCGAGGACGAGCCCGCCCCGCAGGCGCCGCAGAACAGCATGAAGCCGCCCTGGTTGTCGTGGCTGTAGTTGTACTGGAACAGCGCCCCGTTGTTGCCGTAGTCCGAGTCGAAGGCCATGCCGTCGTTGTTGTCGGACAGCCGGCGCACGTGGTGCACCTCGTTGTACTGGATCGTCGTGGAGTCGGAGTTGATGGTCCAGATCCCGGCGTTCGAGCCCATCGGGCGCATCGCCAGGTCGAAGGCGGTGTTGTGCTCGACCAGCGCGTGGTCGGCGGCCCGCACCACGATGCCGTCGCCGCCGGTGTCCTGGACGGTGTTGCCGCGGAACACCAGGCGGGTGCTGGCCCGCCAGTTGTTGGTGGTGCCGCAGCCGTCGCCGGTGCCGTAGCTCGGCCGGCACATCCAGGTCGAGCGGTTGGTCAGCCCCTCCCGGTCGACGTGCGCGATCTGCGAGTTCTGCACCGTGACGTCGTCGAAGTTGGTCGGGGTGGTGGTGCCGGAGACCCGGAACTGGATGCCGTTGGACCACTTGGTGGCGTCGCCGTTGACGTCGTGCACGTACACGTCGTCCACCAGGTAGTGGGTGCCGACGCCGCTCGGCAGGTCGGCGATCTCCACCAGCAGGCCGTTGCGCTCCCGCTTGGCAGCGGCGGTGTCCCGGAAGGTGATCTCCAAGTCGCGGATCTCCCACTGCTCCACGTTGTAGAGGCGGACGGCCGCGTTCTGGCTGCTCGCCGGGTCGCCGGCCACCACCGGGCGGGCGGTGCCGGTACCGTAGCCCGCCAGAGTGATCGGCGCGCCGGCCGTTCCGGAGCCCTGCGGCTGCAGGGTGCCGGTGCAGGTCGCGCCGCGCTTGAGCAGCAACTGGTCGCCGGGCTGGAAGAGGTGCGCGTTGGCGGAGGCGAGGCTGTTCCACGGACTGGCCTGGCTGCCCGAGCCGTCGGCGGCGGCCGAACAGTCCAGGTACCAGGCGCTGCCGGCGGCGGCGCTCGCCGCGCCCGCCGGCAGCGCCGGGGTCAGGAGGGTGGCGGCGGCCAGGGCCAGAGGCAGGGCACGCCGAAGGGAACGGTGCAGGAGCATCGTTGGGACTCCCGAGAATGGAGGGTGGGATGGGGCGCCCGGTTCCGCACCGTAGGTTGACCATCTGATCGAGTCAATAACTTCAGACCTTTCGATCGAATGGCGATCGAATGATAAAAATTGATCGGCAGAGGTGGCGCTGGTCCACCGCACCTGCCGCCGCGGCCCGACCGGGCCCGCGGAGCTCACCAGGAGAGGACGCCATGACCGTCACGGCAGACGAACGCCGGGCACGGATCCTGCAGGTCGTGCGCGACCTCGGCACCGTCCGGGTGGTCGACCTGGCCACCCGCCTCGGCATCCCCGCGGTCACCGTCCGCCGGGACGTCGCCGCCCTCGCCGACGCCGGCGAACTCGCCCGCTCGCACGGCTCCGTCTCGCTCCCCGACAGCGGCCCGAACGCCCGCCCCGGCCGCCACGACCGGGTCATCGGCATGCTGGTCCCCACCGTCGGCTCCTACTTCGACGAAGTGATCGCCGGCGCCCGCGCCGCCGCCGCCACCGCCGGCGCCCGACTGGTCCTCGGCATCGCCGCGTACGAGGCCCGCGACGACCGCGCCCAGGTCGAGCGCCTGCTCGAATCCGGCGTCGACGGCCTGCTGCTCACCCCCAACTGGCAGCCCGGTGACCCGACACACCACCCCGACCACCACCACTGGCTCGCCGAACTCCCCGTCCCCGCCGTCCTGGTGGAACGCAAGGCCGACCCCGGCAGCGCCGCCGCCGAACTCGACGCCGTCGGCTCCGACCACCGCCACGGCGTGCTGCTCGCGCTGCGCCACCTCGCCGCCCTCGGCCACGACACCGTGCTGCTCGCCGCCCGCGCCGACACCTGGACGGCCCACCAGGTCCGCACCGGCTACGCCGAGGCCGTCCACCTGCTCGGCCTGCGCACCCGCCCCGTCATCGACATGCACCGCCCCGGCACCCCCGCCGGCGTCCCCGACCCCGAATGGGTCGCCCAGCAGATCGCCGAAGCCACCGCCGACGGCGTCCGCGCCGTCCTCGTCCACAACGACCAGGACGCCATCCAACTCCCGCCGCTGCTGCGCACCCGCGGCCTGCGCGTCCCCGAGGACGTCGCACTGATCTCCTACGACGACGTCTTCGCCGCCCTCGCCGCACCCCCGCTCACCGCCGTCGCCCCGCCCAAGAAGTCCGTCGGCGCCGCGGCCCTCGAACTCCTGCTCCGCCGCCTCGACGGCGGCTCCGGCCTCCCCGCCTATCACGTCGAACTGCTCCCCACCCTGAAGGTCCGCACCTCCTGCGGGGGCGACGGCGGGGCTTGACCCGGTAGGCCGAAGAGGGGGAGGCAGGGCGCGAGGCCGTCGATCGTGACGGGGGTGGTGCGGCAGGCCTCCCAGTCGGCGCGGGTCAGCCGGAACCGGTGGGACGTCATCCGGCGGCCGCGCACCACCACCTGCTCGACGCCGTCCGGCCGGTAGCCGTGCTTGCGGGAGACGGCGGCCGAGGCGGCGTTGTCCGCGAACGCATCCGAGACCGCCTCGTCGGCGCCCAGCCCCGCGAAGGCCAGGTGCAGGACGGCCGCGCGCATCTCCGTGCCGATGCCCCGCCCTTGGTGCGGCGCGCCCAGCCAGGACCCGGTGCCCACCTGCCGCAGCACGCCGAAGTCCCGCGCGGCGACGGTCTGCAGGCCCACCACCCGCCCGTCCGCGAACACGGCGAGGTTGAGCGCCCAGTCGTCCGGCGACCACGAGCCGAGCCGCCGCCAGTGGTGCTGCACCACCGAACGGGCCCGCTCGGCGGGCGGCAGATCCGTCCACGGCACCAGGAAGGGCATCCGGTCCGCGGCGTGGACGCCGCCCGCCGCCAGGTCCGCCAGCGCGGCCAATTCCTCGTCCCCGGGCAGCCGAAGCTCCAGCCGGGGCGTCCTCAGTCGCAGGCCCAGCACGGGCCAGTGATCGATCAGCATGCGGCATTGTGCTGCGTCCCGGCGGCCGCGGGCACCCGGTTTTCGGGCCGGCGGGCGGGGCGGAGCGCGGAGCGGCGGGCGGGCCGGAGTGCGGCGCCGAGTGTGGGTACGACCTGCTTGGGTGCCGGTATGACCGTTAACACGTTGCTGCGGCGCTGCCCTCCGTCGCCGAACTCCAGGGCCACTGCCGGACCTTGGCAGTGCTGGACGCGATCCTGCGCCCCGCCTGGGAGGACCGGTACTTCGGCTACGACAGCCGGTGGGACGCGGCGGCCGGCCGGCACCTGGCCTCGATGCGGTACGGCAGCGGCGACGAGTACGCGATCGTGTTCGAACCCGCCGGCGCGTACGTGCGCGGGTTCGCCCACGAGGCGGAGATGAGCCCGTACGGCCACGACGACCAGGTGTGGCCCGGCGTACTGGACGACGTGCCCGCCGCGTTCGCCGCGCAGGTCGCCGAGCCGGTGTTCAGCGACGAGAACGGCACCCCGGTGGTGACGGCCTGCCTGTGGCGCGAGACCGCCGACCCGGCCTGGCGGCACGGCGCGATCGACTTCCCCGCCGGACCCGACCCCGACGGTGCGGACGCCCTGTTCGCGCTGCTGACGGACCGCCGGCCGGAGGCGTACCACGCGCACGCCGAGGAGTACCTGGAGGCCGAGATCGACCTGGCGGCCGTCCGCGCGATCTTCGCCGGCGAGCCGCTGACGGAGGACCTGGTGGCCGCCCTCAACCCCGAACTCACCCTGGCCGACCTCGCCGGGGACCTGGCCGAGATCGGCCATCCGGCCGGGACGGCGTCGCAGTAGGGAAGACCGTTCGCGGCCCGCTCACCACCGCCGAAGAGCTCCACGCCCACCTGGTGCAGCAGACCGACCCGGTGCTGCGCCGGATCGGGAGGTGCGAGGGTGAGGCTCCCTCCGGCGGGTGCCGGGCGAGCCGGGCCGGTTCTGGCTGAGCTGCTGACGGGCGAACAGTTCCAGGTGGCCGCACTGCGGGCAGCGGAAGGCGTCGATCTGGAAGTGGGGTCGGCCGAAGCGCCTGGCCCCGCCCAACAGGCCACGCTCCAGCGGGCCCGCGATCCAGCGGGCATCGCCCCGGCTGCCCTCACCGCGGTCCTCGACGAAGCCCTGGTCGAGACCGGGACTCCCGCCGTGGGTGCACTTCAATTCCTCGGTCACGGTGGGAGCCTAGGCCGGGACCTCGGCGCTGCGGCAGGCGGGCGGGACATCGGTCGGAGAGGGAGCGGAGGCCGGGCGGCGGCGGTGGGCCCGCTGGCGGCAGGTGGGTCCGCAGTAGCGCACCGGGCGGCCGGTGGGGCGGGGCGTGAGTACGGCCCCGCACTCCTCGCAGGCGGTGGCGAGCGTCCGGCGGCCGCCGAGCGTGTCACGAAAAGGTAGTTGTTCCGTGACGGAAGTGGAGGGCCGCAGCCCGTCCAGGGCGAGCCGGACGAGCTGGAGGCCGGCCTGAGGGTCGCGGCGTGCGGTGAGCATCGAGGTGCACCCCACGGCGAACGAGGCGACGTCCTCGGGGCCGAGGTCGGGGCGGACTCCGCCGGCCCGCTGCGCCGCGTGGAGCAGGGCCGTCAGGACTTGGCGGAACCGCTGCACGGCCGCCGTCAGCACCGGGCGCGGCCAACTCGGGTCGGCGGTCACCAGGTCGCAGACCGGTCCGCGCCGCCGGGACGTCTCGACCACCTCCAGGAGGAACCCGAAGAACGCCTCGGTGGGCGCGAATCGGGCCGTCCGCCGCTCGCCGGATGCGATCAGGTCGTTCAGGTGCTGGGCGTGCACCGCTTCGAGGAGGGCCTGCTTGCTGGGGAAATGCCGGTACACGGTGCCGGCGCCGACACCAGCCCGGCGCGCGATGTCGCCCAGCGGGACGTCGAGTCCGTGCTCGGCGAACGCCTCCCCGGCGGCGGCCAGCACCTTCGCCCGATTGCGGCGGGCATCGGTCCGGTCGCCGCCGTCGACCACTGTCGTCATGTCACGAAACCCCTTGTCCCCCGGGAGCCGACCGGGTTGAAGTATCCCAGATCCCCGAGTCGACGACCGGTTCCCGACCGGGCCCGGGGAAGAAGGAGGACGACATGACCAACGGACCCACCTGGGGCGTCATCGCCGTGACCGGCGCCACCGGCAAGCAGGGCGGCGCGACCGCACGCCGCCTGCTGGCCGCCGGCCACCCGGTCCGCGCACTGGTGCGGGACACCGCCGCGCCCGCCGCCGTGGCCCTCGCGGACGCCGGAGCCGAACTGGTCCGCGCCGACTTCGACCACCCGGCGAGCCTCGAACCGGCACTGGTCGGCGCCACCGCCCTGTTCGCCGTGCCGCCCGTGGCCTACGGCCCGCAAGGCCTCGACGACGAACTGGAGTTCAGCCGCGGCCGCGACCTGACCGACGCGGCAGCCGCCGTCGGAATCCGCCAGGTGGTGTTCACCGGCGTCGCCCCGACCACCGGCGCGGCGTTCGCGGCGCCCGGGAAGCGGCGCATCGAGGAGTACCTGCACCGGCGGATCCCGCTCGTCACCGTGCTGAGCCCGGTGCGTTTCATGACCAACTACCTCGGGTCGAACGGCCTCGGCCTCGACGGCATCGTCGACGGCGTGCACCGGCACCTGTTCAGCCCGAACGACCCCGTCCAGATCATCGCGCTGGAGGACATCGCCGAGTTCGCGGCCCTCGCCTTCGAACAGCCCGACCGCTTCGCCGGACGCACCCTGGAACTGGCCGGCGACGCCCTGACCCCGGTCGAGGCCGCCGCCGCGATCAGCGCCGCCACCGGAATCGCCGTCCGCTACCGACAGCTCACCCACGACGAGGCCGCCGCGCTCCACCCGAGCTTCGCCGAAGTCCGCCGCCAGTGGGCCGCCGGCCACCGCTGGCACGCCGACATCGACGCCCTGCGCGTCCTCCACCCCGGCCTGCGCACCTTCTCGGCCTGGCTCGACGAGACCGGCACCGCCGCCCTGCGCGCCCAACTGCTGGGCGGCCGGAGCTGAGAACGCCATGTCCGATATCCGCCAGCGGGGGCGCGCCGCACTCCTCGATGATCCGGCCCGTGACCACGCACTCGCAGGGAATCCGGATCAGGCACCGCGGCGCAGCTCCGCAGGTGCACCCCACCGCATACGTCGCGCCGACCGCCGCACTCGTCGGCGACGTGCGAATCGGCCCCCGTGCCCGGGTGATGTTCGGCGCGGTGCTCGACGCGGAGGGCTCGTACATCGAGATCGGGGAGGCGACGGTGGTGTCCGAGAACGCCGTCCTGCGGGCCTCCGCCGTCGCCGCCGACCAGCCCGTCCGGCTCGCCGACCACGTGTTCGTCGGCCCGCACGCCACCCTGCTGGGCTGCACCGTGCAGCGCTGCTGCTACCTGGCCACCTCCGCCAGTGTGCTGCAGGAGGCCCGGGTCGGCGCCGGTTCGGTGGTGGCCGTCGCCGCGCTCGTCCATGCCCGCACCGTGCTCCCCGACGAGTACTTCGTCCCCCCGCAGATGCTCGCCATCGGCGACCCGGTCCAACTCCTGGCCCCCGGCGACCCGTCCGTGCCGGAGGCCATCGGCCGCCTCGGATTCGCGAACACCGCCTTCGGCATCGACGCCTCCTGGACCGACCGCCTGGCCCGCCACGAACGCATCGCCGAAGTACGCGCAACCGAGTACGCCGCCCACCTGGACGACCACCCCGCCACCGACTGACACCCCCTCATCCGACGACCGGACCCCGAGCCACGAACCCGTGCAACTGGACGGCCGCACCGTCGACCGCGTTGGGCCCCGGCGGACCGTCGAGGTCGATTCCGCACAGCGCGTGCAGTGCGGCCACGCCCAGGGCCAGGGCGTGGAAGGGCAGCGCGTTCGGGTCCTCGGCCCGGTCGGGCCAGGGAATGGTGTCGGCGTTGCAATCGGCTGCCCAGTACGGGGTTTCGAAGGGGAGCCGTTCGCCGAGGTCCTCGATGAACCCGTCGTCGGGGCACAGACTCAGCGAGCGAACGAGGCGTCCGTCCTCCCAGACGGCGAAGGCGGACCAGCCGACGACGCTGTGCATGCCGTGCAGGATGAGTCGTCGGCCGGCGCTCGCGGCCACCAGCGGCGCGGGGAGTTCGGACGGCCGTTCGGAGATCAGTCGCCGATCGCACACGATGTCGACGCCGGGGAAACTCGCCGCGAACGCATCCCCGAAGGGCGGATACAACCCGTCCCAGAGACGGACGGGGGCCGTCGGTTCGATCGTTCGCCCGGGAGTGAGGCGCTTCATCATGGCGACGGTCCGACCTGGGTCGGACACGTCGGCCTGCCGCAGGAGAGCGGGCACCTCTCCGTCGGTGTACACCAGCAGACTGGTCCTGTACCCCATGGCGCCCTCCACCTGTCGCGGTGCGCAGCAGGCTAGTTGGAGGATCCGACAGGCGAGCAAGGTCGAGCAGGGGTCTGCCCGTGAGCAGCGCGAATCGAACGCTGAGCGGTGTCAGCGGTTCAGAAGGGCCGTCAGATAGGCGTGGCCGGCGGCCAGTCGGGGGGTGAGGGGGGCTGCGGTGGGGTGCCAGGGGGCCTCGTACTCCCAGGAGATCCAGGTGGGGGTGGGGAGTTGGCCGAGGCAGGTGGGGAGGGGGAGGGTGCCGGTGCCGAGGGGGAGGGGGGTGAGGTCGGTGGGGGAGGCGACGTCCTTGACCTGGGTGTAGGCGAGGCGGGGGGCGAGGTGGTGGTAGGTCTCGGCCGGGGTCTCGCCGGAGAGCCAGGTGTGCAGGACGTCCCAGAGGGCGCCGACGGACGGGTGCGGGGTGGCGGCGAGGAGGGCGGCGAGGGCGGCTCCGGAGCGGTGGGAGTCGTGGGTCTCGACCAGGACGGTGACGCCCAGATCGGCGGCGGTGTCGGCGAGTTGGAGGAGCCGGCGGGCGGCGGTGCGGGTGCCCTCGAGGACGTCGGAGCCGCCGCGGGGGAAGACCCGGACGTACGGGGCGCCCAGGTCGGCGGCCAGGTGGAGGTGGGCGCGCAGGTCGGCGAGGACGGGCGCGTCCGGGCCGGGCTCGGCGATGCCGATGTACGAGGCGACGGTGAGGGGGGTGATGGCGGCGGCGGTGAACCGGCGGGCAGCGGCGCGGCGTTCGGCGGAGGTCAGGCCGGTGTGGACGGGCTCGCTCGGGGCGGCGCGGAGTTCGAGCCCTTGGTAGCCGTGCTCGGCGGCGAGGGCGAGGACGGCGTCCAGGGGGTGGCCGGGGAGGCCGAGAGTGGAGAAGGCGAGAGGCACGTCAGGTCCTTGCTGTAGTTGCCCGCCCGCCACCCGTGGCCCGGCTGCGGAGGAACAGGAGAGCGGGCGGGAGGTGACGAGGATTCAGGCGGCCGGGGGAAACGCGCAGGTGGTGGTGGTCCCGTCCGGCCAGGTGACGGTGAGGGACTCGTCGGCGACGGCGAGGTCCAGGGCGGTGAGCGGGGCAAGCGGGCCGGCGGCAGCCGTGAGGCGGGCGGCGCTCGCGAAGACCGCGGTGGTGGAGTCGACCGTGCCGTGCAGGTGCGGAACCGTGGCGGTGGCGCCGAACGCCGTGCCGTCGGGGGCGGGGGTGGTGCTGGCCGCGGTCCAGCCGTGGAGGGCGCGGAGTTCGGTGCGGAGGTGGTCGTCGCCCGTGATGGCGGCGTGGACTCCGTTGGTGGAGACGGCGGGTGCGGCGCCGGTGACCGCCCAGCCGCCCTCGCGGACGGTCGCGCCGGGGGCCGCGCCGCGCACGACGTGGACCCGGACTTCGTCGGGGCCGTGGGCGAGGGTGAGTGAGGTGACGGTGACACCGGGCAGTTCGGCTCCCTGGTGGCGGGGCCGGTGCGAGGACGCGGCCCAGCCGCAGGCGTCGAGGAGGCCCGCGCCGAGGGGGGTGATGGGCCCGCGTTCGGTGGGTTCGCCGTCGAGGAGCAGGGCGAAGTGGTTGTCGCCGGCGGCGGTGCTGGGGCCGGTGCGGGTGGAGTGGGCGAGGCGGGAGTAGAGCGGGTTGTCGGGGACGGGGGCGTCCGCGGGCTGGTCGTCGCTGCCGTGGTTGTGCAGGCGGACCAGGCCGTCGGCGGCGGTGGACTGGATCAGCCAGCCGGGGGCGGGCAGCGGGGTGACGGCGTCGGCGGTCTCGGCGGGGGAGGGGGTCTCGGGGGCGGTCCACACGGGGTGGTCGGGCGGCAGGAGGAGGCCGAGGAAGCCGCCGGAGGCCCAGTAGGGGGAGGCGGGGCCGGAGTAGGGCTGGACGATCGGCGGGTAGGGGCCGTGCCAGCCGAGGGTGAGCAGTCCGTGTTCGTCGAGGGCGCCGCGGTCGAGGAAGTAGCGCAGCGCGCCGGAGGCGAGTCGGCGGGTGGCGCCGGGATCGAGCGGGGTGGTGCCGAGCAGGGCGCCGGCCCACAGCGGGGCGGCGGCGGCGAACCGGTAGCTGAGCGAGCGTCCCTGGTGGACGGGCGCGCCGTTGTGGTCGAACAGCCGGGAGTAGTCGGCGAGGTAGGCGTGCAGCCGGCTCCCGTAGCGGGCGGTGAGGGCCGGGTCGGCGGCGAGGTGGGCGTGCAGGGCGGGGTAGAGGTGCAGCGCCCAGCCGTTGTAGTGGTCGATGGCGCGGGGGCGGCCGTCGGTGTACCAGCCGTCGCCGAGGTACCAGCGGTCGATGCGTTCCAGGCCGCGGTCGACGGCGGCGTTCGCGGCGTCGGTGTCGATGCCGACCTCGGCGAGGAAGCCGCCGACGGTGAACGGGAAGAGCCACCAGTTGTTGTCCACCGGCCGGCGGTGGAGGGCCTGGGCGAGCCAGGCGCCGGCGCGTTCCTGGACGGCGGGGTCGAGGCGGTCCCAGAGCCAGCGGCGGGTCAGGCGCAGGCCGATGGCGACGGAGGCGGCCTCCACCATGGGCTGGCCGCAGTCGGTGATGACGCCCCAGGAGGTGAGGTCGCCGTCGGAGAGGTCGCGTTCGGCGGTGGGGGTGCGGGTGCCGGCGGCGAGGCCCTCGGCGTAGCGTTCCAGCAGGCCGGTCGGGTCGTCGCCGTCGGCGCCGGCCACCCGGATCGCGGCGAGCAGGAAGGTGCGGGCGTAGCCCTCCAGGCCGTCCGAGCGGGGGCCGGACCAGCTGGGACGGGCGCCGGGGAGGTTGATCAGGGCGTTGGCGGGCCCGGCGTAGGGGCGGAGGGCGGCCAGCAGGTGGTCGGCGGCAGCTTCCCAGTGGGCCCGGGTCCAGCCGGTGTGCGGGCTGAGCACGCGGTCTTCCGGCGGAAGGGGGAGCGGGTGCGGCATGGCGGCGGCCTCGGTTCCTGTGGGCGCGGGGTGGGCGCGGGGGCTGTCCGGCCGACCCTAGGAAGAGGCGATCGTGCCGTCAAGGATCACTGATCGAATGATCTCCTTGATCTGATTGTGACCTCCCGAGAAACGCCGAAAACTCAAGGTGAACGGCGCTCAACAGGTCAAACGCGATTGATCAACGCAGATCATTTGATCCCGATCCCTTGACGTCTGATCGGAGGCCGTCCCAAGATAGCGGTCAACCCGTCCCGACCTGCTCAAATCGGGTGATCGGGTACCTACCCGGCGTTTCCAGGACCCCCACAGGAGCCGTGCCATGTCCTCTCCCGCTCTCCATCGCCGCAGAGCCCTTCGTCTCGCCGCCGCCGCCACCGCCACCGTTCTGGGCGTGACCCTGCTCGCCGCGTGCGGCAGCGACGGCGACAAGTCGGCGTCGGGCTCCGACGCGGGCAGCGACGGCAAGCCGGTCGCGCTCACCTTCTGGGGCTGGGCCAAGGGCACCAAGGACGTGGTGCAGGCGTTCAACGCCTCCCACCCGAACATCCAGATCACCTTCGAGGAGATCCCGTCCGGCAACGCCGGCGGCTACGCCAAGATCTCCAACGCGGTGAAGGCCGGCAACGCCCCCGACGTGTTCAACGTCGAGTACCCGCAGCTGCCGGACTTCGTCAGCCAGGGCGCGGTGCAGGACATCAGCAAGCTGGTCTCCGCCGACCTGAAGGGCAAGTACCTGCCCCAGTCGATGGAGCTGACCACGCTGGGCGGCTCCACCTGGGCGCTGCCGCTGGACGCCTCCCCGCAGGCCCTGTACTACCGCAAGGACCTGTTCGAGAAGGCCGGGGTGGCCGTCCCGAAGACCTGGGACGAGTTCAAGGACGCCGCGGCGAAGCTGAAGGCCGCCGACGCCAACACCCGGATCGCCACCTTCTTCCCGGACGACCCGAGCACCTTCGAGGCGATGGCCTGGCAGGCCGGCGCCAAGTGGTTCGGCACCAGCGGCGACAGCTGGAAGGTCGACATGGGCGGCGCCGAGACCAAGAAGGTCGCCGACTACTGGCAGGGCCTGATCGCCGACGACCTGGTCCGCGTGCAGCCCTCGTTCAGCCAGCAGTGGACCGCCTCGCTGCAGAAGGGCGAGACCGCCGCGTACCTGGGCGCCGCGTGGGGCGGCGGCGTGCTGAAGTCCACCCTCGGCACCGACCCGGCCGCCAACGGCAAGTGGGCGGTCGCCCCGATGCCGAGCTGGGACGGCCAGCCGGCGTCCGGCATGCTCGGCGGCACCACCTTCGCGGTCTCCAAGGACAGCAAGAAGGCCAAGGCCGCGGTCGAGTTCGCCACCTGGGCGACCACCACCCCCGAGGGCATCCAGGCCCGCATCGCCTCCGGCGCCTCCTCCGCCTACCCGGCCGACCCGGAGCTGATCCCGGTCGCCAAGGCCGCGTTCAAGACCGACTTCTACGGCGGCCAGGACATCTACGCGATCTACCAGGACGCCGCCAAGTCCATCAAGCCGAACTGGTCCTGGGGCCCGTCGATGGGCGCCACCAACACCTCGATGAAGGACGCCTTCGGCAAGCTCGGCCAGGGCACCACCGTGCCGTCCGCCGTCGACACCGCCCAGCAGGCCACCCTCGCCGAGCTGAAGAACCGCGGTCTGAAGGTGGCCGGCTGATGTCCGGCACCACGTCCGTCCCGGGCGGCGGCACCCCCGCCGCCGCCCGGGGCGGTTCCGCCGGAACGCGGGCCCCGCGCAGGCGCCGGGCCCCGTTCGGCGCCCCGGTCGTGCTGCTCGCCCCGTTCCTGGTGCTGTTCACCGCGTGCACGCTGATCCCGATCGGCTACGCGATCTACCTCAGCCTGTTCAGCGAGCGCCGTTCCGGCCTCGGCTTCGGCGGCGCCACCACCCAGGTGTTCACCGGCCTCGGCAACTACACCCGGGCGCTCGGCGACGCCGCGTTCCGCGACGGCTTCTGGAACACCGCCCAGTACTGCCTGCTGTACATCCCGCTGATGCTCGGCCTGTCGCTGGCCGTCGCGCTGCTGCTGGACTCCGCGCTGGCCCGCGCCAAGCGGTTCTTCCAGCTCGCGCTGTTCCTGCCGCACGCCGTGCCCGGCATCATCGCCGCCCTGGTGTGGACCTACCTGTACACCCCCGGCATCAGCCCCGTGATCGACGCGCTCAACTCGGCCGGCGCCCAGGTCGACGTGTTCGGCCACCCGCTGCCCGCGATCGTCAACATCGCGGTCTGGGAGTGGACCGGCTACAACATGGTGATCTTCTACGCTGCGCTGCAGGCCATCCCGCGCGAGGTGCTGGAAGCCGCCGTGGTCGACGGCGCCGGGCCGCTGCGCACCGCGTTCAGCGTGAAGATCCCGCTGATCCGCGCCTCCGTGGTGATGGTCGGACTGTTCACCGTGATCGGCTCGCTCCAGCTGTTCACCGAGCCGGTGATCCTGCACGACGTCGCCCCCGGCGTGGTCTCCACCTGGACCCCCAACATGTACGCCTACTCCGCCGCGTTCGAACGGGGCGACTACGGCCTGGCCGCCGCGTCCTCGGTGATCCTCGCCCTGGTCGCCGCCGCGCTGTCCTTCGTGGTCACCCGCTTCACCCGCGGCCGCGACGAGAAGCGGGCCGGGAAGCGGACCCCGAAGCCGACCGAGCACCGGACGGAGACCGCCCGATGAGCAGCACCCTCACCCCCGTCCGCCCCGCCGCGGACACCGCCGCGCCGCCGCGCCGCCGCCCCTGGACGCTGTCGAAGACCGCCGTCAACGGGGCGCTGGTGCTGGCCACCCTGTACACCCTGCTGCCGCTCGGCTGGCTGCTCACCGCCTCCGCGAAGAACACCGCCGACCTGATCGGCGGCCGCTCGCTCGGCGCGGGCAACTTCCACCTCGGCCAGAACCTGCACGAACTGGCCACCACCGGCGACGGCATCTACTTCCGCTGGTACCTCAACTCCCTGCTGTACGCCGGGATCGGGGCCCTGCTGTGCGCGCTGATCTGCGTCGGCGCCGGCTACGCGTTCCACGTCTACGGTTTCCCCGGCAAGGAGAAGCTGTTCGGCGTGGTGCTGCTCGGCGTGCTGGTTCCCACCACCGCGCTCGCCCTGCCGATGTACCTGCTGGCCTCCCAGCTGCACCTCGTGAACACCTACTGGGCGGTGCTGCTGCCCTCGCTGGTCAACCCGTTCGGGGTGTACCTGGCCCGGGTGTTCTGCGCCGGCTACCTGCCCGGCGAGACGCTGGAGGCCGCCCGGATGGACGGCGCGAGCGAACTGCGGATCTTCTGGTCGATCGGCCTGAAGATGGTCATGCCCGGCTTCGTCACCATCTTCCTGTTCCAGTTCACCGCCATCTGGAACAACTTCTTCCTGCCGCTGGTGATGCTCTCCGACAACCGGCTCTTCCCGGTCAGCCTCGGTCTGTACACCTGGAACGCCCAGACCCACGCCTTCCCCGAGTACTACCCGCTGGTGGTCACCGGCTCGCTGCTCGCCATTCTGCCGCTGGTCATCGCCTTCGTGCTGCTCCAGCGCCACTGGAAGGCCGGAATGACCGCCGGCAGCGTCAAGTAACCACCTCCGTTTCCACTGCGCCTTCTGGGGAGCCCCGCCATGCCCAACTCCGCGCCCGTCGAGGCATCGCCCTCCGCCGCCACTGTCCGGACCCGCCCGCGCGCCCTGCTCGCCATGCACCGCGACCTCGCCGCCCGGCTGATCTCCGCCGACACCATGGCCCGGATGGTCGAACTCGCCGACCTCGACCCGGAGTTGGTCATCGACGACTTCTCCTCCCCGGAGGGTGCGGCCGCACTCGCCTCCGCCGAGGTGATCATCAGCAGCTGGGGCTGCCCCCCGCTCACGGACACCGTGCTGGCCGCCGCGCCCGAGCTCCGCGCCGTCCTGCACGCGGCCGGCTCGGTCAAGCACCACATCACCGACGCCTGCTGGGACCGCGGCCTCGGCATCACCTCCGCCGCGTACGCGAACGCCCTGCCGGTCGCCGAATTCACCGTCGCCGCCGTGCTGTTCAGCAACAAGCCGGTGCTCCGGCTGGCCGCCGACTACCGCGCCCGGCGGGCCCCGCACGACTGGCAGGCCGGGTACGCGGAGGTCGGCAACTACCGGCGCACCGTCGGCATCGTCGGCGCCTCCCGGATCGGACGCCGGGTCCTGGAGCTGCTCGCCCCGTACGACTTCGAACTCCTGCTCCACGACCCCTACGTGACGGCCGATCAGGCCGCCTCGATGGGCGCGGAGTTGGTCTCGATGGACGAACTGTGCACCCGCTCCGACGTGTTGAGCGTGCACGCGCCCGAACTCCCGGAGACCAGGCACCTGGTGGACGCCCGCCGGATCGCCCTGCTGCCCGACGGCGCGACCCTGATCAACACCTCCCGCGGCTCCCTGATCGACCAGGACGCCCTCACCGCCGAGCTGGTCACCGGCCGCATCCACGCCGTGCTCGACGTCACCGTCCCCGAGACGCTCCCCGCCGACTCCCCGCTCTACGACCTGCCCAACGTCCTCCTCACCCCCCACATCGCGGGCTCCCTGGGCGGCGAACTCCACCGGATGGCCGCCGCCGCGGCCGACGAACTCGCCCGCTACACCGAGGGGTTGCCGTTCGCGCACCCGGTCACCCGCGAGGAGATCGCCCGCACCGCGTAGCCGTGCCGAGCGAGGCCCCGCCGCCCCGGAAAAGGGCCGGTGGGGCCTTCTGCGTGGTACGCGAACTTTGGCTCTTTATCGTGCAGCCCGCACCGGCCGCCCTCCCCGATACTGCTGGTCATGAACGGACGAGCAGCTTCCCGGTTCCTCGCCTCCCTCGCCGCCTGCGCGGCCGGCGCCGCCCTGCTGGTGGGCGTCCAGGCCGGCCCAGCGGCCGCGGAAGTCTTCTGCGGCTCCCACTCGGTGGACGGCGCCATCTGGACCGAGTACACCCAGACGCCCGGCGTGCGGCAGGCCCTCGGCTGCCCCACCAGCGACGAACTCGGCCTGCCCGACGGAGTGGGCCGCCGTCAGGTCTTCGACAACGGCTCGATCTACTGGAGCCCCGGCACCGGGGCGCACGCCGTGTGGGGGCTCGTCGGCCAGGAATGGGCCCAACACGGCTGGGAGGGCGGCTACATGGGCTACCCGCTCACCGACGAGCTGCGCAACCCCGACGGGATCGGCGTCCGCCAGCAGTTCCAGAACGCCACGGTCTACTGGTCGCCCAACACCGGGGCGCACGCGGTGCACGGCAACATCGGCTGGTGGTGGGGCCAGTACGGCTACGAGACGGGGACGTACGGCTACCCCACCAGCGACGAGTACAACGCCGGACACGTCGGCGGCAACGTCGACGACAACAACGGCGTCCGCCAGGACTTCCAGTCCGGCAAGTACCTGCTGTGGAGTGGCGGCCAGGCCGACGCTTTCGAGGCCTGCCAGAGCGCGTGCATCGGCTACGGCGGGACCACCGACACCAAGTGGGTGGTCAGGACCGAGGTCTACGTCAACTGGTCCGACAGCCGCCTGACGTCCGTCCACGTCACCCCGACGGCCGCCGCGTTCAAGACCGTCCTGGGAACCGACGACGCCGCCAGCGACCTGAACGAGGACTGGCGGCAGGTGTGGTCCAACACGCGGATGTTCCCCGGCGCCACCCAGGCCGAACAGAACTCGACCTTCCAACAGCTGATGTGCCACGCGGAGTTCTCCTACCCCAACACCAGCGGCGGCCACTTCGGCGGCCCGACCTGGGACCTGGAGACGTGGCGCCCCGTGCTCACCGGGAACAGCGACACGATCCTCAGGAAGATGCTGTCGTCCAAGTGCAACTGGGACACCGACTCGTAGCCCGCGCCCGGCGGCTGTCCGAGGCGTGGGACGATCCGTCTCGCACAGCCGCGGCAGGGCAGGATCGGGGCTGCCCTGTTGTCGTCGTGGTGGAGTGGCTCCCGTGAGTGTCGTCGAGATCCCCGGTTCGAAGTCGGTCACCGCGCGTGCGCTGTTCCTGGCAGCGGCGGCGGAGGGCGTCACCACGCTGGTGCGGCCGCTGGTCTCGGACGACACGGAGGGGTTCGCCGAGGGGCTGCTCGCGCTGGGGTACGAGGTGGCGCGGGAGGCGGGCGAGTGGCGGATCGGGGGGCGGCCGCAGGGGCCGAGGACGGACGGGGCACGGGTGTTCTGCCGGGACGGGGCGACGACGGCGCGGTTCCTGCCGGCGCTGGCCGCGGCGGGCCGGGGGACGTTCCACTTCGACGCGTCGGCGCAGATGCGGCGGCGGCCGCTCGGGCCGTTGACCACGGCGCTGCGGGAGCTGGGCGTCGAGGTGGAGTGCCACGGGGAGGAGGGCCACCACCCGTTGAGCGTGCGGACGGGCGGCGTGGCGGGCGGCGAGGTGACGCTGGACGCCGGCCTGTCCTCGCAGTACCTGACGGCGTTGCTGCTGCTCGGCCCGCTGACCCGGAGCGGGCTGCGGATCCGGGTCACCGACCTGGTCTCCGCCCCGTACGTGGAGATCACGCTCGCGATGATGCGCAGCTTCGGCGTCGAGGTCGAGCGCGAGGGCGACCTCTTCAGCGTGCCGCCCGGCGGTTACACGGCGACGCGGTACGCGATCGAGCCGGACGCGTCCACGGCGTCGTACTTCTTCGCGGCGGCCGCGGTGACGGGGCGTGAGGTGACCGTCGACGGGCTCGGACGCGGCGCCCTCCAGGGCGACCTGCGGTTCGTCGAGGTGCTGGAGCGGCTGGGCGCGAAGGTGGAGATCGGGGCGGACGCGACCACCGTCAAGGGCGGGGAGCTCACCGGCGGGACCGTCAACATGCGGGACATCTCCGACACCATGCCGACCCTCGCCGCGATCGCGCCGTTCGCGTCGGGGCCGGTGCGGATCGAGGACGTGTACAACACCCGGGTCAAGGAGTGCGACCGGCTGGACGCCTGCGCCGAGAACCTGCGGCGGCTGGGCGTCGACGTGGCGACGGGGCGGGACTGGATCGAGATCCGGCCCGGGGCGCCGAAGGCGGCGGAGATCGCCACCCGCGGCGACCACCGGATCGTCATGTCGTTCGCCGTCACGGGACTGCGCACGCCCGGGATCGCGTTCGACGACCCCGGGTGCGTGCGCAAGACCTTCCCTGGCTTCCACGAGGCGTTCGCCGCCTGGGCCGGGTAGCCGACAGGTCAGTCCTTCACGGCGCCGCCGAGTCCGGACACCATGTGCCGCTGGACCAGGACGAAGAAGATCAGCACCGGGACGGTCATCAGGGTGGAGGCGGCCATGATGCCGCCCCAGTCGTTCTCGTCCGGCTTGAAGAACACCATCAGGGCCGCCGGCAGCGTCTGGTGGTCGGTGTCCAGGATCAGTGTCTTGGCGAACACGAAGTCGTTCCAGGCGGTGATGAACGAGAACACGCTGGTCGCCGCCAGGCCGGGCGCGACCAGCGGGAAGAGGATGCGCCACAGGATGGTGAAGCGGCTGGCGCCGTCGATCCGGGCGGCCTCCTCCAGCGACTCGGGGACGGCGGCGACGAAGCCGCGCAGCATCCAGACCGCGAACGGCAGCGAGAACGCCAGGTTGACCAGCATCAGCGCGCCCAGCGAGGACAGGCCGAAGCCGGGGGCGACCGTGCCGATGTCGCGGATCAGGAAGAACAGCGGGATGGTGAGAGCCTCGACGGGCACCATCTGGGCGACCAGGAACATGATCAGAATGGTCGTCCGGAACCGGAACTTGAACCGGGACAGCGCCACCGCCGCCAGGAAGGCGATCGCGGCGGAGACCACCACCACGACCACGGCGACCGCCAGGCTGTTCAGGAAGTACCGGCCGAAGCCCGAGACCCCCAGCGCGTTGCGGAAGTTGTCGAGCGTCGGGGCGAACGTCCACGGGCGCGGGTGGGCGGAGGTGATCTCACCCTTCGGCTTCAGCGCCGAGAGCACCATCCAGTACAGCGGGAAGACGGTCAGCAGGGCGAGCACGATCGCCACCGCGTTCGCGCCCTGCCTCAGAACGCGACTGTCGCGCTTCACAGTTCCTCCCCGGAGCGGCGCAGGCTGCGGATGTACACGGCGGTGACGGCCAGCAGGATCAGCGTCATCAGGACGCCGATGGCCGCGCCGAGGCTGTAGTTCTCCGCGACGAAGGCCTTCTGGTAGGCGTACACGTTGAGGACGAGGTTCTGGCCGGCGATGCCGCCGCCCCCGGTCATCACGTAGATCTGGGTGAAGACCTTGAAGTCCCAGATGATCGACTGGATCACCACGATCACCAGCAGCGGCCGCAGCATCGGCAGCATGATCCGGCGGAAGATCGTGGCGGTGCCGGCGCCGTCCAGGCGGGCGGCCTCCAGGATCGAGTCCGGGATGGCCTGGATGCCCGCGTAGAGGGTGATCATCACGAACGGGAAGCTGTGCCAGACCACGACCACGGCGACCATCGCGAACGCCGACCACTTGTCGTACATCCAGTTGTGGCCCTGGGTGCCGAGGATCTCGTTGACCAGGCCGGAGTTGGTGTCCAGCAGGAACATCCACACCGTGGAGCCGGTCATCGCGGGCGCGGCCCACGCGCCGAGCGCGCCGAACATCAGCAGCAGCCGCGGCCACTTGCCGACCCGGGTCAGCAGCACCGCGCAGACCGCGCCGACCACCAGGGTGGCGACGACGCAGAACGCGGCGAACGCCAGGGTCTGGCCGAGCACCGACCAGAACTGCGAATCGCCCAGCACGTCGGTGTAGTTCGACAGTCCGACGAACTCGGTCGGAACCCCGCCGGAGGCCTGCGGCTGCCCGAACTTGAGCACCGACAGCAGGCCCAGCTGGTACAGCGGATAGCCGAACAGCGGGATCAGCACCAGCGCGGCCGGCAGCAGCAGCCACAGCGGGACGGGGATCCGGGCGAGCGGCCCGGATCGGCGGCGACCCTTCGCGGGGGCGCCGCCCGCCGGGCGGACCGGGGAGTCCCCGTGGTCCGCCCGGGCGGTGACGGTCGTGGCAGGCATCGACAACTTCCGCTTCTCGTCTACAGGTTGACGGCTACTTGCCGCTGAACGAGGTGTTCATCGCGGCCGCCGCCTCCTTGGTCGCGGCAGCCACGTCGGCCTTGCCGGTGATCACCTTCTGCAGCATCGTCGGCACCACGTTCTGGGCGTCGATCTTCGCCCAGGCGGCGTCCTTCGGGACGAACTTGGTGCCCGCCTCGATGGTGTCGGTGAACGGCTTCAGCCACGGCTGCTTCTGCACCACCTCGGCCCGCGCCGAAGTCAGCGTGGGCAGGTTGCCCATCGCGTCGAAGAGCGCCAACTGGTTCTTCTTGGAGGCCAGTTCCTTGATGAAGTCGACGGCCAGGCTGCGGTGCTGAGTGGACTTCATGACGCCCAGGTCGTTGCCGCCGGAGAAGGCCGGCGCGATCTTCCCGGCCTCGGCGCCGGGCAGCGGGACGATCGCGTACTTGCCCTTGGCGGCGCCCGCCTCCACCGCGCTGCGCGAGGAGTTCGGCAGGATCGCCATGCCGGCCTTGCCGGCGGCGAACGACTCCACCGTCTTGCCGCCGGTCAGGTCGGCGCACTGCTGCGCCGGACAGATCCCGTCCGTGAACAGGTCGGTGTACGCCTTCACGCCCGCCTGCGACTTCTCCGAGTCGAGCGCCGAGGTGTACGCCGAACCGTTCGCCGTCGCCAGGTCGCCGCCGTTCGCCCAGACGAACGGCAGCGCGCCGAAGGTGTACTTGCCGCCGACTGCGATGCCCAGCATGTCGCCGTGCGCCGAACGGACCTTCTCCGCCGCCGACTTCAGCTCCGCGTAGCTGGTCGGCGCGGCCAGGCCCAGCTCGGTGAACACGTCGGTGCGGTAGTACAGCGCGCGCACGCCCAGCCACCACGGCAGGCCGTACGTCTTGCCGTCCACCACCGCGGTGTCCTTCAGGTCCTGCGGCAGGTCCTTGCCCTCCTCCCAGTTCGCCAGGTCGGAGGTGATGTCGGCGAGGCCGCCCGACGCGGTGTAGCCGAACAGGTCGGTGTTGCCGAACTCCACCACGTCCGGCGCGGAGGACGGATCGTTGAACGCGCCCTTCATCTTCTCCGCGCGCGGACCGGCGTCCGTCGGAATGTACGACACCTGCACGTCCACGCCCGCGTGCTTCGCCTTGAAGTCGGCGACGGCCTGCGCCACCACCTGCTCCTTCGGCGCCCGGTTCGCCTCGTCGTACAGCCACACCTTCACGGTGCCGGTCTGCTTGTCCTCCGACGAGGCGGTCTTGGCGGTGCCCGGCGCGCAGGCCGTCGCCACGGTGCCCGCCAGCACGGCAAGGGCGGCACCACGGGCCAGCTTCTTCATGCTCAACGTCATCTCCTCGCCGAAAAGCGGGATGTACCTGCACGATCCGGAGAAAACTCGGACATGCGGTGGGGGATCGGTGTGAGCGGGACATTAGAAAGCCGCCGGGCGCGCCGACAAGAGCAGAGCGCGAAAGTTCTGCACTGCAAAACGATGTGCTGCGGAACTGGCACCACGCCCCGACGCGCCGTAGCGTCACACCCCATGACCAGCACCGCCGCCGACAGCCGGCCTGCCGACCGACCGGAACGCAACCAGTCCGCGTCGCTGCGCCGCGCCCTGGCGGTGCTCGAACACGTCCGCGACCATGCCGCGGCCGGGACGGACCTCAGCCTCACCGCGCTCGCCGAAGGCCTCGGCATGTCGAAATCCACCGTGCTGCGGCTCGCCGCGCCCCTGGTCGACGCCCAGCTGCTGGCCCGCGACCGCGACACCGGCCACTTCCGGCTCGGCCCCGGCGCCCTCCAGCTCGGCCAGGCCTACCTGGCCACCCTCGACCTGCGCACCGCCGCCTCCGAGGAGGCCCACCACCTGATGCGCGAGGTCGGCGGCACCGTCCACCTGTGCGTCCCCGACGCGCCGTACGTGGTCTACGTCGACAAGGTCGAGAACGAGACCGCCGTCCGGATGGCCTCCCGGATCGGCAGCCGCGCCCCCATGTACTGCACCGCCGTCGGCAAGGCCATGCTCGCCTGGATGCCCGAGGACGCCTTCGCCACCGTGGTCTCCCACGGCCTCCCCGCGATCACCCCCCGCACGCTGACCTCGGCCGCCGCCCTGCGCACCGAACTCACCCGCATCCGCACCCGCGGCTACGCCGTCGACGACCGCGAGAACGAACCCGAGGTCCGCTGCATCGCCGCCCCCGTCTTCGACCACAACAACACCGTCATCGGCGCGATCTCCACCTCCGCCCTCACCTCCCGCATCACCGCCGCCCGCGCCCGCGAACTCGGCCCGGTGGTCGCCGCCACCGCCGCCCGCGTCTCCCGAACAATGGGCTCCACCCGCTGACGGCTACACCGGGATCAGCCGGACCCGGCCCCCGCAGAGCTCGGTGAGATCGTCGATGTCCGACGTCAGCACCACCACGGGTCGCTGCTGGCGCAGGGCGAGTTCGGCCACGACGGCGTCGACCGGGGCCCGCCGTCAGGCCTCCGCGGGGGCTGCGGGCTCGCGGCGGAGTTTGGTGCCGAGGCGGTCGAGGGCGACGACCAGGGCGGCGAGGACGACGAACTCCAGGGTGAGCTGGACCATTTGGAGGCCGACCCAGGCGTAGCCCTTCTCGGTGGGGTCGAGGAAGAAGTAGGGGTAGCGGAGGGGGAAGTCCGGGAAGGCGGCGGCGCGGGCCTCGGTGAGGAAGGCGTAGCCGAGGGGGTAGGAGAGCCAGAGCGGGAGGTCGCGCCAGCGGGAGGCGTTGCGGGGGGAGAGCAGCAGCCAGTCGGCGAGCACCATCAGGGGGGTGGTGTAGTGCAGGAAGAAGCTCGACCAGTGCTGGAGGCGGTCGGGGCCGGAGACCAGGCCGGGCAGCGGGTTCTCGCCGTGGTTGAGCAGCACGTGCGCGACGATGCCGGTGATGGTGATGTACAGGACGACGGCGCCGCGCAGCCGGGGCGCGGGGGCGTCCGCCGTGTCGCGCTTGACCATCCAGTAGACCGCGCCGAGGAAGTAGCCGAGCACCAGCACGTTGCTCTGGAGCGTGAAGTACACCAGTGAGCTGTTGCTGAGGTAGATCCCCAGGAACGCGGACAGGGCGATGGCGCTGCGCCACCACAGGGCGGGGCGGGTCCAGACGGTCATGCGGTCACCGGTGTTCGTCTCGCTGGTGCCCCCCGTGGGCACGACTGATCGCCGCACTCTACCTGCCGGTTCGACGGTCCGAAAAGATCACTGGCCGGTGGACGGGCCCGCCCTGTACGGGAGTTCGGCGCCGGTCAGAGCGGGAGGTGCGCCGGGTTGTGGGTGTGGCTCTCGATGCCGGTCTCGGCCCGGCCGGCCAGCTGGTGGGCGAGGTCGTGGCACGCACGGGCCGCCGCCAGCTCCTCGCCGATGACGCTGTCGCCGTCGTCGACGGGATTTCGGCGGGCCATGCCTTTGCCTTCGGCGCCGGGGGCGCTGAAGCCGCTGAGCGAGGCGGTGCAGGTGGTGCGGGACTCGTCCTCTTCGAAGTTCAGGTCGACGACCCAGTGGTTCTGCATGACGTGTCACCTTCCCGTGCACCGGCGACGGGCGGCCGGTGCGCCTTCCTCCCAGCGTCCGCCCGCTCCCGCCGGGGAGCAAGGGGCGGCGTCCGGGGCCGGTCAGGCGAAGTGCAGCTCGGGGTCGGTGACCTGCCCGGCGCCGAGCGTCCGGGCGTCGTCGCGGTAGCTGGTCGAGGTCTGCCACGGCCCCCGGTCGCCCTGCCGGGGCAGGTCGTCGACGGCGCGCCGGATGTAGCCGGCCGCGAAGTCCAGGAACGGCCGGGTGGGCATCGCCGGGTCCGCGACCTCGGGCCGGCAGATCCGGTACCCCTGCCGGTCCATGTGGGCCAGCAGGCGGCAGAAGTGCTCGCACAGCAGGCCGATCTTCAGCGTCCAGGAGGAGTTGGTGTAGCCGATCGCGTACGCGAAGTTGGGGACGCCGGAGAGCATCATGCCCTTGAACGCGACGGTCCCGGCGAGCCGCACCGGCTCGCCGTCCACGCTCATCGGGATCCCGCCGAACGCCTGCACGTTCAGCCCGGTCGCGGTGACCACGAGGTCCGCCGTCAGCTCCCGTCCGGACTCCAGCAGCACCCCGTGCTCGGTGAAGGTGCGGATCCGGTCGGTGACCACCGTCGCCCGGCCGCTGCGGATCGCCTTGAACAGGTCGCCGCCCGGGACGGCGCACAGCCGCTGGTCCCACGGGTCGTACGGCGGGCTGAAGTGCTCGTCCACCGGGTAGCCCTCGGGCAGTTGGCGGGTGTTCACCCAGCGGATGATCTTCCGGGCGGCCTTCGGGTGCCGTTGGCAGAACGACCAGACCGCGTACTGCTGGGCGATGTTCTTGCGCCGGGTCAGCGCGTAGCCGCGCTCGTCGCCGAGCAGGCGGCGCAGCAGGTTGGCGAGGTGGTCGCGGCGCGGCACCGGCATGACGTACGTGGGCGTGCGCTGGAGCATCGTCACCTGCCGGGCCCGCCGGGCCATCGCGGGCACCAGGGTGACGGCGGTCGCGCCGCTGCCGATCACCAGGACGCGCTTGCCGGTGTGGTCGAGGTCCTCCGGCCAGTGCTGCGGGTGGACGACGGTGCCGGTGAACCGTTCCAGCCCCGCGAACTCCGGGGTGAAGCCCTGGTCGTAGCGGTAGTAGCCCATCGCGCAGAACAGCCAGTCGCAGGTCAGCGTCACCTGCTCGCCGGTGTCGACGCGTTCCACCCGGACGCTCCAGCGGGCGTCCGCCGTCGACCAGGACGCCTCCAGCACCCGGTGCTGGTAGCGGATCCGGTCCTGCAAACCGTTCTCCCGGACGGTTTCGCGCAGGTAGGAGAGGATCTGCGGGGCGTCGGCTATCGACTCCTTCTCCCGCCACGGCTTGAACGCGTAGCCGAAGGTGTGCAGGTCCGAGTCGGACCGGATGCCCGGGTAGCGGAACAGGTCCCAGGTGCCGCCGAGCTCCGCCCGGGCCTCCAGGACCGCGAACGACCTGCCGGGCGACTCGGCCGTCAGGTAGCGGGCCGCGCCGATGCCGGAGATCCCGGCGCCGACGATCAGCACGTCCAGGTGCTCGACGGGCGCGGCGGCCCTCTCGTGGGGCGCGGCAGCGGCGGCGGTGGACACGGGCGACTCCTGAGGGTGACGGGCCGGACCCCGCCATCGTCCTCAAAGCGCACGGCAGTTGCCCAGGTTCAACCTGCACCGTACTGCGCCTTTCCCGGTGCACTGTGCACCACTACCGTGACGGGCATGCCGCCGCTGCCCCCGCCCCGGATCCGGAGACTGATCCGCCAGGGCGCCGAGATCGCCCTCAACCCGCAGCCCGAGTGGCTGGCCGAACTCGACGCCGCGACCCTCGCCGGCGAGACCCGGCGGCCGATCGCCGCCGACCCCGTCCTCTCGGCCGGCCTGCGCCGCGTCAACCGGGCCAACCTGCTGCGCTGGGCCGCCGCCAACGTCACCGCCCCCGGCGCGCCCGTCCCCCCGGCCCCCGAGGGCGAGGAACAGCGGCTCATCGCCCGCGACATCGTCCGCCGCGGGCTGGACGAACCCGCCCTCGACTCCTACCGCGCCGGCGAGAGCGTCGCCGTCCGCCTGTGGACCCGGATCGCCTGCTCCCTCACCACCGACCCCGAGGAACTGCGCGACCTGCTGGAAGTGTCACTGCGCTCCATCTCCGCGTTCGTGGACGCTTGCGTCGGCGAGATGTCCGCGCTGCTGCGGGCCGAACGCGCCGCCCTCACCGGCTCCAATCACGCCGAGCGACTGCACGCCGTCACCCTGCTGCTGGACGGCGCCCCGATCGCCCGGGCCCGCGCCGAGGCCCGGCTCGGCTACCCCCTCGCCGGCCCCCACACCGCGGCCGTGCTGTGGGTCGACGACCTGGACGCGGACTTCGCCCAACTCGACCGCGCCGCCGACCTGCTGGCCGCGGCGGCAGGCCGCCCGCCGGTCCTCGACGTCACCGCGAGCGCGGCCACCCGCTGGCTCTGGACCGCCGCCCGCCCCGACCCGTCCGTCCTCCGCGCCGGCCTGGACCGGCTCCCCGCCGTCCGGATCGCCCTCGGCCCCGCCGCCACCGGCGTCAACGGCTTCCGCCGCAGCCACCTCGACGCCCTCACCACCCAACGCATGCTGGCCCGCCTCGCCTCCGTCCAACGCCTCGCCTCCCACGACGAGATCGAACTCGTCTCCCTCCTCACCCAGGACCTCGAAGGCGCCGACCGCTTCGTCCGCCGCGTCCTCGGCGCCCTCGACGGCCCCCCGGCCGAAGCCGTCCGCGCCTACCTCGCCGAACAGTGCAACGCGACCCGTGCCGCGACCCGCCTCTTCACCCACCGCAACACCCTCCTGCGCCGCCTCGCCCACGCCGACACGTTGCTGCCGCGGCCCCTTCACGAGAACCCGCTCGAAGTGGCTGCGGCCCTGGAGATCCGCAAATGGCAGGCCAGGGGCGCCGGGAGCCGCGCGGAGGGGAACGCACCCCACCGCAGGATCGCGACGCAGGGCGACGACCTGCCCGTGATCGCGACCTCGCGGACGTGATGTGCGCTCGTCGCACCCGGGGCGGGCTCTTGTTACCGGCGAGTCGCATCCCTATCATCGCCACTGTGACAGCTTCACTGTCAAACCTGGGAGGCGGCCGCCGATGACCCCCGCAACACCCCCCGCCCCGGCTGTCGGGCCGCTTGCGGGTGTCCGTGTCCTGGAGCTGGCGGGCATCGGGCCCGGGCCGTTCGCCGCGATGCTGCTCGCCGATCTGGGGGCGGATGTGGTGCGGGTGGACCGTCCGGGCGGGCAGGTGCTCGGGCCGGCTCCGGAGCAGGACCTGACCAACCGCAACAAGCGCTCCGTCGTGGTGGACCTGAAGGCGGCGGACGGCCCCGGCCTGGTGCTGGAGCTGGCGGCGCGCGCCGATCTGCTGATCGAGGGCTACCGGCCGGGCGTCGCGGAGCGGCTGGGCGTCGGCCCGGAACAGTGCCTGGCGCGGAATCCGGCGCTGGTGTACGGCCGGATGACCGGCTGGGGCCAGGACGGCCCGCTCGCCGATCGGGCGGGGCACGACATCACGTACCTGGCGACCTCCGGCGTCCTCGGTCTGATCGGCGACGCGGACGGGCCCCCGGCGATCCCCGCCAACCTGCTGGGCGACTACGCGGGCGGCTCGCTGTACCTGGTGATCGGCCTGCTGGCCGGCCTGCACCACGCCCGGGCCACCGGCACCGGGCAGGTCGTCGACGCCGCGATCGTGGACGGCGCGGCCCACCTGTCCACCATGCTGTGGGGCCTGCTCGGCGCCGGCCTGTGGCAGGACCGGCGGGGCGTCAACCTGCTGGACGGCGGCGCCCCCTGGTACGGCACGTTCGCCACCGCCGACGGCAGGTGGATGGCCGTCGGCCCGCTGGAACCGCAGTTCTACGCCGAGTTCGCCCGCCTGCTGGAGCTCGGCGAGGACGCCCCGGCCCAGTACGACCTGCCCCGCTGGCCCGAGCTGCGCGAGCGCATCGAGCGGCGTTTCGCCACCCGCACCCAGGCCGACTGGACGGCGCTCTTCGAGGGCCACGACGCCTGCGTGGCACCCGTCCTGACGCTCCGTCAAGCACAGGAGCATCCCCACCTGGCGGCCCGCGGCAGCTACACCGAGCAGCACGGCACCGTGCAGCCCGGCGTCGCCCCGAGGTTCTCCGCGACGCCGGCCGCGCTGCGCACCGCGCCCGCCCGGCCCGGCGCGCACACCGCCGAGGTCGCCCGCGACTGGGCAGTCCCCGCACTCGACCCGAACGCCTCCTGAAGGAGAGACCCGTGCAGCGCGAGCTCTACACCGAGGAACACGAGGACTTCCGGGAGAGTGTCCGGGCCTTCCTCGCCAAGGAGGTCATCCCGCACCACGCCCGCTGGGAGCAGCAGGGCATCGTCGACCGTGACGCCTGGCTGGCCGCCGGGCGGGCGGGGCTGCTCGGCCTCGCCGTGGACGAGCAGTACGGCGGCGGGGGCAGCCCGGACTTCCGGTTCGCGGCGGTGCTGGCCGAGGAGTTCACCCGGGTCGGCGCCAGCGGCCTGGCGGTCGGGCTGCACAACGACATCATCGGCCCGTACCTGACGGGGCTGGCCACCGAGGAGCAGAAGCGGCGCTGGCTGCCCGGGTTCTGCTCCGGCGAGCTGATCAGCGCGATCGCGATGACCGAGCCGGACACCGGTTCCGACCTCCAGGCGATCCGCACCACGGCCGTCGACGCCGGCGACCACTACGTGCTGAACGGCTCGAAGACCTTCATCTCCAACGGCATCCTGGCGGACCTGGTCGTGGTGGTGGCGAAGACCACCGAGGAGGGCGGCGCGCACGGGCTGAGCCTGCTGGTGGTGGAGCGCGGCATGCCGGGCTTCGAACGCGGCCGCAACCTCGACAAGATCGGCCAGAAGGCGCAGGACACCGCCGAGCTGTTCTTCCAGGACGTGCGGGTGCCGAAGGCGAACCTGCTCGGCGAGGAGAACCAGGGCTTCCTGTACCTGATGCGCAACCTCGCGCAGGAGCGGCTGGCGATCGCGGTCGCGGCGATCGCCGGCGCGGAGTTCGTGCTGGAGGAGACCACGGCGTACGTCAAGCAGCGCACCGCGTTCGGGCGTCCGCTGGCCAAGCTCCAGCACGTGCGTTTCGAGATCGCCGAGCTGGCCACCGAGTGCGCCGTCACCCGGGCGTTCGTGGACCGCTGCGTGCTGGAGCACAACAGGTACAACCTGACGCCGGTGGACGCCTCGATGGCCAAGTGGTGGGCCACCGAACTGCAGAAGCGCACCGCCGACCGCTGCCTGCAACTGCACGGCGGCTCCGGCTACATGAGCGACAGCGCGGTCGCCCGGGCGTTCACCGACGGGCGCGTCCAGACCATCTACGGCGGCACCACCGAGATCATGAAAGAGATCGTCGGCCGCTCCCTGCTCGGCTGAACCCCGGCCGACCCACCCGTCTGAAAGGCAGTCACACCGTGACCACCGAAGCGTACGTCTACGACGCGATCCGCACCCCGCGCGGACGCGGCAAGCAGACCGGCTCCCTGCACGGCACCAAGCCGATCGACCTGGTGGTCGGCCTGATCCACGAACTCCGCCGGCGCTTCCCGACCCTGGACCCGGCCGCGATCGACGACATCGTGCTCGGCGTGGTCAGCCCGATCGGCGACCAGGGCTCCGACATCGCCCGGGTCGCGGCGATCGCCGCGGGCCTGCCCGACACGGTGGCCGGCGTGCAGGAGAACCGCTTCTGCGCGTCCGGCCTGGAGGCCGTCAACCTGGCCGCGGCGAAGGTCCGTTCGGGCTGGGAGGACCTGATCCTGGCCGGCGGCGTGGAGTCGATGTCCCGGGTGCGGATGGGCTCGGACGGCGGCGCCTGGTTCGCCGACCCGATGACGGCGTACGAGACGGGCTTCATCCCGCAGGGCATCGGCGCCGACCTGATCGCCACCATCGAGGGCCTGTCCCGCACCGACGTGGACGCGTTCGCCGCCGAGTCGCAGGCCCGCGCCGCGAAGGCGCAGGCCGACGGCCTGTTCGACCGTTCGGTGGTGCCGGTGCGCGACCGCAACGGCCTGGTGGTGCTCGGCCGTGACGAGTTCATCCGTCCCGGCACCACCGTGGAGACGCTGGCCGGCCTGAAGCCGTCCTTCGCGGACATCGGCGACCTCGGCGGGTTCGACGCCGTCGCGCTGCAGAAGTACCACTGGGTGGAGTCCATCGACCACGTCCACCACGCCGGCAACTCCTCCGGCATCGTGGACGGCGCGGCGCTGGTCGCGATCGGCTCGAAGGAGATCGGCGAGCGCTACGGCCTCACCCCGCGGGCCCGGATCGTCTCCGCCGCGGTCTCCGGCTCCGAGCCGACCATCATGCTCACCGGCCCCGCCCCCGCCACCCGCAAGGCCCTCGCCAAGGCCGGCCTGACCGCCGCAGACATCGACCTGGTGGAGATCAACGAGGCGTTCGCCGCCGTCGCGCTCCGCTTCATGCGCGAACTCGGCTTCCGGTCCGACCAGGTGAACGTCAACGGCGGCGCGATCGCGCTCGGCCACCCGCTCGGCGCGACCGGCGCGATGCTGATCGGCACCCTGATCGACGAGCTGGAGCGCCGCGACCTGCGCTACGGCCTCGCCACCCTGTGCGTGGGCGGCGGCATGGGCATCGCCACCGTCATCGAGCGCATCTGACCACCCGTCCACTCACGTACTCCCCCAAGGATTTCAACGAAATGACCGACGTGAGCCCCATCCGCTGGGAGCAGGACCAGGACGGCGTGGTCACCCTCGTCCTCGACGACCCCGCGCAGTCCGCCAACACCATGAACGCCGCGTTCACCGACGCGCTCGACGCCACCGTCGAACGCCTCGCCGCCACCGAGGAGTTGACGGGCGTCATCGTCACCTCCGCGAAGAAGACCTTCTTCGCCGGCGGCGACCTCAAGCTGCTGTCCTCGGTCGGGCCGGACGACGCCGAGCAGGTGTTCGCCAACTCGATGCGGATCAAGCGCGCGCTGCGCAGGCTGGAGACCCTCGGCAAGCCGGTGGTCGCCGCGATCAACGGCGCCGCGCTCGGCGGCGGCCTGGAGATCGCCCTGGCCTGCCACCACCGGATCGCGCTGGACGCCCCCGGCAGCAAGATCGGCCTGCCCGAGGTCACCCTGGGCCTGCTGCCCGGCGGCGGCGGAGTGGTCCGCACCGTGCGGATGCTCGGCATCACCGACGCCCTGCTCAAGGTGCTGCTGCAGGGCCGCCAGTACCGTCCCGCGCAGGCCCTGCAGAACGGCCTGGTGCACGAACTCGCCTCCACCGCCGAGGAGATGCTCGCGCAGGCCCGCGCGTTCATCGCCGCCAACCCGGTCAGCGCGCAGCCCTGGGACGCCAAGGGCTACAAGATCCCCGGCGGCACCCCCAGCACCCCCGCGCTGGCCGCCAACCTGCCCGCCTTCCCGGCCAACCTGCGCAAGCAGCTGAACGGCGCGCCCTACCCGGCGCCGCGCAACATCCTGGCGGCCGCCGTGGAGAGCTCCCAGGTCGACGTGGACACCGCGTTCGTCATCGAGGCCCGGTACTTCACCGAGCTGGCCTGCGGCGCCACCTCCAAGAACATGATCCAGGCCTTCTTCTTCGACATGCAGGCCGTCAACTCCGGTGCCTCCCGCCCGGATTCGGTCCCGGCCCGGACGGCGTCGAAGGTCGCGGTGCTGGGCGCCGGCATGATGGGCGCGGGCATCGCGTACTCGTGCGCGCAGGCCGGGCTGACGGTGCTGCTGAAGGACGTGACGCAGGAGGCCGCCGAGCGCGGAAAGGCGTACTCGGCGGGCCTGTTGGACAAGCAGGTGCAGCGCGGGCGGCTGTCCGCCGAGGAGCGCGACGAGTTCCTCGCCCGGATCACCCCCACCGCGGACCCGGCCGACCTGGCCGGCTGCGACACCGTCATCGAGGCGGTCTTCGAGAACCCCGAGCTCAAGCACAAGGTGTTCCAGGAGATCCAGCACGTGGTCGCCCCCGACGCGCTGCTCTGCTCCAACACCTCCACCCTCCCGATCGGCCTGCTGGCCGAGGGCGTCGAGCGGCCCGCCGACTTCATCGGCCTGCACTTCTTCTCGCCGGTCGACAAGATGCCGCTGGTCGAGATCATCCGCGGCCCGCAGACCGGCGACCAGGCGCTCGCGCACGCCTTCGACCTGGTCCGGCAGATCCGCAAGACCCCGATCGTGGTCAACGACTCCCGCGGCTTCTTCACCTCCCGCGTCATCGGCCAGTTCCTCAACGAGGGCGTCGCGATGATCGGCGAGGGCCTCGACCCGTCCTCCGTCGAGCAGGCCGCCGCGCAGGCCGGCTACCCCGCGAAGGTGCTGTCGCTGCTGGACGAGCTCACCCTCACCCTGCCGCGCAAGATCCGCAACGAGTCGCGCCGCGCCGTCGAGGAGGCCGGCGGCACCTGGGTCGAGCACCCCGGCGAGATCGTCATGGACCGGATGCTCGACGAGTTCCAGCGCCCCGGCCGCAGCGGCGGCGCCGGCTTCTACGAGTACGCCGACGGCCGCCGCACCCGGCTGTGGCCCGGCCTGCGCGAGTACTTCGCGCGGCCCGGCGCGGAGATCCCGTTCGAGGACATGAAGGAGCGGCTGCTCTTCTCCGAGGCCCTCGACTCGGTCCGCTGCCTGGACGAGAACGTGCTGACCTCGGTCGCGGACGCCAACGTCGGCTCCATCCTCGGCATCGGCTTCCCCGCCTGGACCGGCGGCGTCCTGCAGTACGTCAACGGCTACCCGGGCGGGCCGGCCGGCTTCGTCGCCCGCGCCCGGGAACTCGCCGCCGCGTACGGCGAGCGCTTCACCCCGCCGGCGTCGCTGGTCGCCCTCGCCGAGAGCGGCGGCCGCTACCGCGACTGACCGCCGTCCTCCTGCCGGCCCGCCCGCTCCGCCGGGCGGGCCAGCTCCTCCGCGAGCGAGCGCTGGAACGCCGTCACCAGCGCCTGCACCACCATCGGCTGGATCCGGTCGGTCAGCTCCCGCATCCGCTCCAGTTCCTCGGGACCCGGACCGCTCTCCCGGTACGGCCGCCACACGGTGTCCCGGAACAGCCGGTGCAGATCGTGCGCCGTCGCCCGGCTGTGCAGCCGCACCACCGCCCGCGCCGCCACCAGCGTCTCCAACGGGATCGGCACGTCCAGCACCCGCACGCCCAGTGGCAGCAGCCCCGGATCCACCTTGAACACGTCCGGGTCCGCGGTGCGGTGCAGCGCCCCCATCGCGGCGAGGCTGTCGAGATCCGCGTCCGACAGCGCCCGCCCGGTCCGCCGCTCCAGCTGCGCCCGACTCGCCTCCTCGGCCGACTCCGGCGTCCACGACGCCACCAGCGCCCGGTGGATCGCCAGGTCCAACTCGCCGATGTCGGACGGCAGCTGCGCGAGGTAGCGGTCGATCGCGGCCAGTGTCAGCCCCTGCCGCTGCAACTCCTCGATCAGCTCCAGCCGCCCCAGGTGCTCGGCCCCGTACAGCCCCACCCGTCGCGGTCCCAGCTCCGGCGGCGGCAACAGCCCCTTCGCCCCGTAGAACCGCAGGGTCCTGACCGTCACCCCGGCCCGGGCAGCCAGCTCGTCCACCGTGAACCGCAGCTCCCCGCCGCCCATCGCACCCCAGCCCTCGCACCAGCACCACTGTGACACCAGCAGTGTGACACCGGTCTCGCCCGGCGGTCCATGGCCCCGCCGGGCGTCCGGGCCGGTGCCCCGATCAGGCCCGGGGGAGGAGTTCCGCGTGGTGGCGGCGGGTGACCTCCGGGTGGGCGCGGGCGAAGCCCTTCAGCTCGTTGAAGCCGAAGTCGGCGTGCAGCGGGTTGGCCGGGTCCTGGGTGGCTCCCGGGGCGTGGTGGGCGTGCGGGAAGTCGAGCGGGGCGATGTGGGCGTCGAGCCGGGGGTTGTAGAAGAACGGCACGGAGAAGCGTTCGCGGGCGCCCGTCGGGGAGAGGACCCGGTGGCTGGTGGCCTTGAGGTAGCCGTCGGTGGCGACCTCCAGCAGCTCGCCGAGGTTGACGACGAAGGCGCCCTCCATCGGGGGGACGTCCAGGAAGGTGTGGTCGGGGCGCTCGACCTGAAGGCCGCCGACGGTGTCCTGCAGGAGCAGGGTGATGAAGCCGTAGTCCTTGTGGGTGCCGACGCCCTGTGCGGCGCCGTCGGGGGCGGTACCCGGGTAGCGGACCAGCTTCAGGTGCAGGTGGGGGTGCGGGGTGAAGGCGTCGTCGTAGAAGTCCGGACGGGCGCCGATCGAGGCGAGGAGTTCGTGCAGCAGCTGGCGGGCGACGTCGTCGAGGCGGGCGATCCAGTGCAGGGCCGCGGTGCGCAGCTCCGGGAGTGCGGCGGGCCACTGGTTGGGCCCCTCCAGCCACCAGTAGGCGGGCTCGCCCGGCGCGGGCACGTGCGCCGGCAGCTCGGGGCCTATGTCGAGCTGGTCGCGCCAGTCGCGGCTGCCGCCGGTGCGCTCGTCGCCGGTGCGGGTGTAGCCCCGGAAATGCGGGGAGTTGAGGTTGCTGACGGACAGTCGGTCGGCCTCCGGGAGCGCGAAGAACGCGCGCATCGCGGAGGTCAGGTCGGCGGTCTCGGCGGCGGTCACGCCGTGGCCGACCAGTTGGAAGAAACCGACTCCGGTGGCGGCCTCCCGCAGCTCCCGGCGGAGCCGGTCCCGCTCGGCGGGGGCGCCGTCGGCGAGCGAGAGATCGATCACGGGGAGGGCGGTGGGGTGCTGCATCGTCATGGGTGCGCGTCCACGGGGAAAGGCCCGGCGGGTACGGCGGATCACGCCGGGAGTGCCGGGGTGGCGGGGCCCGCGCGGTCGAGTGGGACCGCGACGGGCGGGGATGTGGATGGGGCGATCAGCCGGAGCGTCGACAGGACATGCTCGTGACGCGGAGCAGGTCCACGTGGCGACGGCTGACAAGAAGAAGCACCCAGCCAGGCTACAACCCCCGCCCGGAAGGTATCGAGGAAAAGACGGAATTCGGTCAACCGATCGTTCGGTCGACCGACGGAACCCTGCCCACTTGTTCCCCCAGCAGCCGGTCGATCCGTCGATGCCCTTCCGGAGCGGGTCGGCGTGCCCGTTGTGGCGGGCGTACTCGGCGACGTCGCCGTCCAGATGCTCGAAGTCCTGGTTCGGGTCGTCGTCGGAGCAGGACATGAGCGGCCTGGACCCGTCGCCGGCGAACCGGATCTCCAGCCACCACTGCTCGCTCGATCCCGGTCAGGTGCCGCGGCAGCCCGTGCAGGCTCAGCGGGCTCCGACAGCGGCGGCCCGTCAGTGGTGGCGGGGCTCGCCCCGGTAGGTGCCGAACGACCAGCGGTTGCCCTCGGGGTCGCGCACCGAGAAGTCCCGCGAACCGTAGTCGGTGTCGTGCAGCTCGGCGGTCACCACCGCGCCCGCGCCCACCGCCCGCCGGTACAGCCCGTCCGGGTCGTCCGTCACCGCGTACGCGCCGAAGGTGCCGGGCCGCAACGGCCACGGATCGTCCTCGCCGTCCGCGGGCTCCTTCGCCGAGCCGAGCATGATCCCGCCCCCGGGCGGCCACGCCAGCTCGGCATGCGCCACCTGGTCCCCGTCCGCGTACACGGACGTCGCCTCGAACCCGAACGCCTCCACCAGGAACGCGATCAGCGCCCGGGCGTCACGCGCCCGCAACGTCGGCCACACCTGCGGCGGCGGGGGAACAGCGGCCCCGGGCATCTCCGACCTCCTCGGCTCACCGGCTGCGACGACGGGCCCACCCTAGGTCGGCCCCCGGGTCAACGGGCGCTGCCGCGCCGGAGAGGTGACGGCGCGTCAGGCGGTCGGCGGATCGCGGGTGAGCCGTCGAAGGCCGGGGCGTCAGTGGGAGACGGCCAGCTGGACGGCGTGGTGCCTGGGGGTGTCGATCTCGTCCAGCAGGGCCACGGCCAGGTCGGCGTGGGAGATGCGGCCGGTGCCGGTGACGGTGCCGATCGCGGTGGCGTAGCGGCCGGTGGCAGGGGCGTCCGGGGCGAGGTCCATGGGCGGGACGACCATCAGCCAGTCGAGGGGGCCGGACTCGACGGCGAGGAGGTCGAACTCGGCGACGTGGCCCCGGGAGAACGTCCGGTACTGCTCGGGGAACCGGGGGTCGTCCATGACGCGGACCCCCGGGGCGGTCTCCAGGGTGGTGGCGATGCCCAGGACGAGCAGCCGGCCGACGCCGGCCCGCCTCAGACCCGACGCCAGGGCGCGGGCGGCGGCGGTGAAGTAGCTCTCGGACGGGACGTCCAGCCGCACCGAGGCGTTGATCGCCGCGTCGTGGCCGGCGGCCGTCCGGGCGACGGCCTCCGCGTCCGTCGCGTCGCCGCGCACCGGCGTCACACCCGAAATCCCCTCCAGGTCAGGGTACTTGGCCGGGTCGCGGACGACCGCCGTCACGGTGTGGCCGCGTCGGACGGCCTCCGCGACCGCCGCCCGGCCGACCCGTCCGCCCGCGCCGAAAATCACGATCCTGCTCATGGCTTCTCCTCGTCGCCTGCCGCGTTCCGTGTCGTCGCCGACGGTAGGACGGGCACCCCCGGTTACTGCAACGGAACCGGCTCCGAGGTGCGGCTATGGTCGTACCCATGGCCGTCCCCGACGAAGCAGGCGTGTTCGACCTCCGGGAGTGCGCGCACCGCTCGCCGATCCGGGTCGGCGACAAGTGGTCCGGCGCGGTGCTGCGCTGCCTGGAGGGCGGGCCGCACCGCTTCACCGAGCTCAAGGCCCGGCTGCGCGGCGTCAACCCGAAGGTGCTCACCGAGACGCTGCGGGCGATGGAGCGCGACCGCTGGCTGACCCGCACCGACCACGGCGGCAACCCGCCGCACGTCGACTACGCGCTGACGGACGTGGGCCGCTCGCTGATCGGCGTGCTGGACACCGCCTGCACCTGGGCCCGCGAGCACCACGGGGAGTGATCGGAGCGTCCGCCATCGCGCCGAACCAGTGCTCGACCTGCCCGGGCGGCGGCCGTTACGCGCCGACGTACTCCGCGAGGTGGCGGCCGGTGAGGGTGGTGCGGTCGGTGATCAGGGCGGCGGGGGTGCCCTGGAAGACGAGCCGGCCGCCGTCGTGGCCGGCGCCGGGGCCGAGGTCGATGATCCAGTCGGCGTGGGCCATGACGGCCTGGTGGTGTTCGACCACGATGACGGACTTGCCGGAGTCGACCAACCGGTCGAGCAGGCCGAGGAGTTGTTCGACGTCGGCGAGGTGCAGGCCGGCGGTGGGTTCGTCCAGGACGTAGACGCCGCCCTTCTCGGCCATCTGCGCGGCGAGCTTCAGGCGCTGGCGTTCGCCGCCGGAGAGCGTGGTGAGGGGCTGGCCGAGGGTCAGGTAGCCGAGCCCGACGTCGGAGAGGCGGGTCAGGACGGTGTGGGCGGCGGGGGTGCGGGCCTCGCCGGTGGCGAAGAAGGACTCGGCCTCGTCCACGGACATGGCGAGCACTTCGGCGATGTTCCGGCCGCCCAGGCGGTACTCCAGCACGGCGGCCTGGAAGCGCTTTCCCTCGCACTCCTCGCAGACCGTCGCCACCCCGGCCATCATCGCCAGGTCGGTGTACACCACCCCGGCGCCGTTGCAGGTCGGGCACGCGCCTTCGGAGTTGGCGCTGAACAGGGCGGGCTTGACCCCGTTCGCCTTGGCGAAGGCCTTGCGGATCGGCTCCAGCAGCCCGGAGTAGGTGGCCGGGTTGGAGCGCCGCGAGCCGCGGATCGGGCTCTGGTCGATCGCCACCACGCCCTCCGGCGCGCCGCCCTTCAGCGCCGCGCCGCTGACCAGCGAGCCGTGCACCAGCGAGCTCTTTCCGGAGCCCGCCACGCCGGTGACCACCGTCAGGACGCCCAGCGGCACGTCCACGTCGACCTCGCGCAGGTTGTGCGCGCTCGCCCCGCGGATCTCCAACACGCCGGTGGGGGTGCGGACTTCGGGCTTGAGCGAGGCCCGGTCGTCGAAGTGCCGGCCGGTGATGGTGCCGCTGGCGCGCAGTCCGTCCACGTTGCCCTCGAAGCAGACCGTGCCGCCCGCCGAACCCGCGCCGGGGCCGAGGTCCACCACGTGGTCGGCGATCGCGATGGTCTCCGGCTTGTGTTCCACCACCAGCACCGTGTTGCCCTTGTCGCGCAGCCGCAGCAGCAGGTCGTTCATCCGCCGGATGTCGTGCGGGTGCAGGCCGGTGGTCGGCTCGTCGAAGACGTACGTGACGTCGGTCAGCGAGGACCCCAGGTGCCGGATCATCTTGACGCGCTGCGCCTCGCCGCCCGAGAGCGTGCCGGCCGGGCGGTCCAGCGACAGGTAGCCGAGGCCGATCTCGGTGAACGAGTCCAGCACCTGCCGCAGCGAGGACAGCAGCGGGCCCACCGACGGTTCGTCCAACTCCCTCACCCAGTCCGCGAGATCGCTGATCTGCAGGGCGCACGCGTCGGCGATCGAGAGTCCCTTGATCTTCGAGGAGCGGGCGGCGGCGCTCAGCCGGGTGCCCTCGCAGTCCGGGCAGGGGGTGAAGGTGACGGCCCGGTCGACGAAGCTCCGGATGTGCGGCTGGAGCGCGGCCCGGTCCTTGGACAGCATCGACTTCTGGAGTCGCAGCACCAGGCCCTCGTAGGTCATGTTGATGCCGGCGATCTTCATCCTGGTCGGCTCCAGGTACAGGAAGTCGTGCAGCTCCTTCTCGGTGTACCGGCGGATCGGCTGGTCCGGGTCGACCAGGCCGGACTCGGTGTACAGCCGGTAGTTCCAGCCGCCGGGCTTGTACCCGGGAATGGTCAGCGCGCCCTCGTTCAGCGACTTGGCGTCGTCGTACAGCTGCCCGAGGTCGATGTCCGAGACGCTGCCGCGCCCCTCGCAGCGCGGACACATGCCGCCGGTCCGCGAGTACGTCCGCTTCTCGGCCTTCGAGCCCTCGCCGCGCTCCACCGTGATCGCCCCGGAGCCGTGCACCGTCGGCACGTTGAAGGAGAACGCCGGCGGCGGGCCGATGAACGGGTCGCCGAGCCGGCTGAACAGGATGCGCAGCATCGCGTTGGCGTCCGTCGCGGTGCCGACGGTGGAGCGCGGGTCGGCGCCCATCCGTTGCTGGTCCACGATGATCGCCGTGGTCAGGCCGTCCAGCACGTCCACCTCGGGGCGGGACAGCGTCGGCATGAACCCCTGGACGAAGGCGCTGTAGGTCTCGTTGATCAGCCGCTGGGACTCCGCCGCGACGGTGCCGAACACCAGCGAACTCTTGCCCGAACCGGACACCCCGGTGAACACCGTCAGCCGGCGCTTGGGCAGTTCGACGCTGACGTCCTTCAGGTTGTTCACCCGCGCCCCGTGCACCCGGATCAGATCGTGACTGTCCGCCAGGTGCTGCCGGTCCGTCGTCCCGGGTGTCCGCTCGGCGCCGCTCATCGGTCCTCGTCCCTCCGTCCGGCGGCGCCCGTGGCGACACCGCCGCCCCTGATCCAACCACCCCGTCGGGCCGGAGACCGGCAGGGCGCCGGAACCGGCAGGTTCAGCCGCGTCCGGCAGGTTCAGCCGCGTCCGGCGGCCGACGGATCCCAAGGGCCGGGCGCCGCGGCGGAGTCGGTCGTGATCTCGGCGGACACCCCGCGGACGTCCAGCCGTTCGCGCAGCCAGGCGACCTCGGGGAGCGTTCCGGACAGCCCCGGGTCGGCCAACTGCACTGCCATGTCCAGGGCTTGGGGGAGCGTCAGGTCCCAGGCCTCGCGCAGGGTCTTCAGCACCGCGACCCGTCCCGCCGCCGGATCGGTCAGCCGCAGCCGCGCCGTCCCGTGCCGGGCGATCAGCGGGTCGCGCACCCAGTGCGGCGTCCCGTCGGCGCCGAACCCCAGGCACATCGACGCCCCGCAGGCGCGGCAGGAGAACTCCGAGTCCCAGCTGATCGTGCCGTCCCGCAGCCGCTGCCCGGCGTCCTGCCTCGCCTCGGCCCCGCACACGCAGGTCACCGCGAACGCCACACCCCACTCGGCCACTTCGGTCCCTCTCGATCGACAGTCCTATTCTTTCGGCAGCGAACAGGATGCAGACGAAGGGGCGGGGCATGGATCTCACCGGACGCACCATGGTCATCACCGGAGCGGGCCGCGGCACCGGCCGGGCGCTCGCGATCCGGGCCGGGCGGCTGGGCGCGCGGGTGCTGGTGTCGGCGCGCGGGCCGGAAGCGGCCCGGCGGACGGCCGCGGAGATCGCCGCCGACAGCGGGGCCGAGGCGGAGGGCCTGGCCTGCGACATCTCCGACCCCGCCGCGGTACGGGAGTTCGCCGCCGAGGTCGCGGCCCGCACCGACCGGGTCGACGTGCTGGTCAACAACGGCGCCCGCTACCTGCACGGTGCCGACCTGCTGGGCGGGGACGACGAGGCGATCGTCGACACCATCGCCTCCGGGGCCACCGGCACCGTGCTGATCACCCGTCACCTGCTGCCGCTGCTGCGCGCCTCGGCCGCCGCCGACGTGGTCAACCTGGTCTCCTCGGTCGGCGAACTGCGCAACCACCGCTCCGCCTCGCACCCCGCCTACTACGCGGCGAAGGCCGCCCAGTCCGGCTTCTCCGACGTGCTCTCCGCCCGCCTGCGCCCCGAGGGCATCCGGGTGATCGCCCTCTACCCGCCGGACTTCGACGACGCCGACCCGCTCGGCCCCGACTGGGACACCGCCTCCCGCACCGCCGACGACGTGCTCACCGCCCAGTCCGTCACCGACTGCGTGCTGTTCGCGATCGGCCAGCCCCGGGACTGCTTCATCCGCAGCTTCTACTTCGAGCAGCGGTAGGCGTTTTCGGGCGTTCTCAGGGGTCGACGTACTCGACGACCTGCATCATGCCGAGCTCCTCGTGGTGGAGCTGGTGGCAGTGGGCGAGGGCGATGCCGGTGAAGTCCTGGTACCTGACCAGGAAGGTGACGGAGTCCCCGGGGGTGCCGCCGGCCAGGCCGACGGTGTCGTGCCAGACCGGCGGGTCCAGCGGCTCGCCGTTCCGGTGGGTGACCAGGAACTGGTTGGTGTGCAGGTGGAACGGGTGGCCGTGCGACGGCACGGTCTCGTCCGTGCGGACGGTCCACCGTTCGACATCGCCCAGGCGCAGGGTGTGGTTGACGTACTCGGGGTCGAAACGGCCGTAGGCGGTGTCCCGGGTGAGGTCGCCGTCGGGGTCGGCCGGGGGCGTGGCGTTGCTGCCCAGCATGCGGTAGGCGTTGGGGAACGGCCCGCCGAAGACCTCCGGGTCGACGTGCAGGACCACCTCGCGGTCGGGGCCGGTGATCTCGCCCTCGTCGAGGAACGGCCGGCCGGGCGGCAGCGCGGCCGGCAGCTGCATCGGCGGATCGACGGACTCCTCCGTCACCACGACCGTCATCAGCGGGTCGTCCACCCCGTCGGCCCGCAGCTCGTACCGGCCGGGCTCGTCGCCCCGGACCAGGACGTCGGCGCGGTTGCCCATGGCGAGGACCACCGCGGCCCGGGCGACCGGCTCGGCGAAGCCGATGCCGTCCTGGGCGATCTGGTGCATGGTCAAGTAGCTGTCGTCCGCCGACAGTTGGAGGCGTAGGGCGGTGAAGGCGGTGGCGGCGACCAGCCGCCAGCGCTGGACCTCGCCCCGGCGCAGCCTGATGGCGGGGTTGACCGCGCCGTTGACGGTGAAGACGGACGGGACGCCGGTCACCCAGTTGCCCGAGGTGAAGGCGGGGACTTCGCCGTCCCGGAGCTTGAGCTCGTTGATGCAGACGACGACGTCGTCGGCCGCCTCGATTTCCGGCACCTCGTCGATGTCGCCCTCGACGACGATCACCCCGGCCATTCCTCCGACGATCTGCTCGGCGGTGGAGCCGTGCAGGTGCGGGTGGTACCAGTAGGTGCCCGCCGGGTGGTCGGCCGGGACGCAGATGGTCGTCGTGTACTGCGGCTCCGGGGCGTCGAGAGCCGCGTCCTCCTCGGTGAGCGGCGCGAACTCGCGCAGGACGTTGTCGGCGTCCCCGGACGGGGAGACGTGCATGCCGTGGGTGTGCAGGTTGAAGCTGTTCGCGTGGTGCGGCGTGTTGTGGTCGCCGTGGTGGAACGGCGGGTTGGGCGGCAGGCCGTTGACGTGCGTCAGCCGCAGGGTGTCCCCGGCGCGCAACCGGAGGGTCGGCCCCGGGATCGCCCCGTTGTAGGTGCGCGTGGTGATCGGGCCGTAGCCCGGGATGTCGACGTCCGTGAAGCGGACGTCGAGCGTCTGCTCGACCGTTCGCGTCGCCGGGCCGGACGCCGACCGCGAGGCCGTCACGGCCGGCTGCGGGAAGCGCGCCGGCGCCGCTGTCGCCGCCGCGCGCTGCGCGGTCAGGATTCCCTCGGACGCCACGGCGAGGCCGGCGATGCTCTTGAGGACCAGACGGCGGCTGATCGCACCACTCTCTTCCATAAGCGGACAATCTAGGTCAAATCGCCCGGCGAACCTTCAGTGACGCACCGCCTGTGTCAGAGTTTCCGATCGTCTGATAATCGTACGGGCGTTCGAGCTCGGCTACGCTGGACGGCATGACGTACCAGCTGCAGGGTTCGCTGTTCGACACCGGCGACCCGGAGGCGGAACCCGCGCTCGGCCCCTTGGACGGCATCGACCGGACGGAACTCGGACGCGGGGCGTGGATCGACGTGCTGCCCGGCTGGCTGAGCGGCGCCGACACGCTGTTCGAACGCCTGGTGGACCGGGTGTCGTGGCAGGCCGAGCGGCGCGAGATGTACGAGCGGGTGGTGGACGTGCCCCGGCTGTTGGCGTTCTACCACGAGGGCGACGCCCTGCCCGACCCCGTCCTGACCGGGGCCCGGGACGTGCTCGGCGCCCACTATCGGACGGAGCTCGGCGAGCCGTTCGTCACCGCCGGGCTCTGCTTCTACCGCGACGGCCGCGACAGCGTCGCCTGGCACGGCGACCGGATCGGCCGCGGTGACCGCGAGGACACCATGGTCGCCATCCTCTCGGTCGGCCAGGCCCGCCCGCTGCTGCTCCGCCCCCTGGGCGGCGGCGGCCCGACGGTGCGCCGCTCGCTCGGGCACGGCGACCTGCTGGTGATGGGCGGCTCCTGTCAGCGCACCTGGGAGCACGCCATCCCGAAGAGCGCCGGCGCGGTCGGCCCGCGGATCAGCATCCAGTTCCGCCCGCGCGACGTCCGCTGAGCCGTCGGGCGTCCGCTGAGTCGTTGGGCGTTTGCCGGACCCGTTGGCGGAATGGTCACCGAGGATCACCGGGCGGACGTTTCTGCAGCTCAGTCAGATTCTCGGACTTGAATATTTGCGAACGAGTGTTCGATGCTGGAGTCGTGCACATGTTCGAACGAGACTCGATCGACCCGTCCGGGACGGGCGCTTTCGCCCCATTTACCCATATTTGGGCGGGCGGCGGCGTTCGAACGCTCGAACGCGATCGAACGGTCGTTGTTCCGCTGCGGCCCGGCACCGCCCCCGCCCCCGAGGTTGTCCCGCCGGTCGTCGCCGAACCCGAACTGCTGCCCGTCCTGCCCGCCCTCGCCCCCCTGCTCCCCGGCGGCGGACTGCGCCCCGGCACCGCCGTCTCCGTCACCGGCGACACCGGACTGCTGCTCGCCCTCGGCGCCGGCGCCTTCACCGAGAAGACCGGGGACACCGCCTGGGCCGCCGCCGTCGGACTCCCCGAACTCGGCCTGTCCGCCGCCGCCGGCTACGGCTACGACCTGCGCCGCCTGCTGCTCGCCGACCACCCCGGACCGCACTGGCCCGACGTGGTCGCCGCCCTCGCCGGCGCCGTCGGCCTGATCCTGCTGCGTCCCACCGGCCCCGTCGCCCCCGCCCTCGCCGCCCGCCTCACCGCCGTCCTGCGCCGCACCCGCTGCGCCCTCCTGGTCGCCGGCCCCTGGCCCGGCGCCACCCAACGCCTCAGCATCCGCACCGGCCGCTGGTTCGGCCTCGGCGACGGCCACGGCCAACTCGCCGGCCGCCAGGTCGAAGCCGTCGCCGAAGGCCGCGGCACCGCGACCCGCCCCCGCACCGCCCACCTCTGGCTCCCCGACGCCACAGGCACCGCCCGCCCCCTCGCCCCGGCGGCCGGGCCCACCCTCACCCGCCCGGCCCTGGAGGCGGTCTGAGATGCGACCTCTTTCGGCTCCGCCGCCTTTGGTGACGCCTCGTCAAATACCTGGCCATGAGTGTTGGGCGGGTCGCCGACAGCGGATCCGCCGTTGCGGCCTTCCGGCAGGTGGCTGCGTCCGGTCGTGGAGGTGTTTCTGATCCTCCGCCGACCCTGTCCTTCCGTTCCGTCGATTCCCCCCGAGTGACCAGCAATGAAGCACCCCAATCCGATTCGTAAGCCGGTGTCGTCCGTGAGCCGTGGTGGTGGCGGGCCGTTGTGGGGTACCGCGCGGGCGGGGGAAGGGGTGGTGGGGTGGGGGCCGGCGGGGCAGCGGGTGCTGGTGGTGTGGTGTCCGGACTGGCCGTTGGTGGCGGTCGGGCCGGTGGGTGGGGGCGCGGTGGCGGTGGTGGAGGGCGGCCGGGTGCTGGCGTCCTCGGATGCGGCGCGTGCCGCGGGGGTGCGTCGCGGGCAGCCGTTGCGGTTGGCGCAGCGGTTCTGCCCGGAGTTGCGGCTGCGTGACCGTGACGAGGAGGCGGAGGCGCGCAGGTTCGAGCCGGTGGTCGCGGCGGTCGAGGCGTTCACTCCGCGGGTGGAGGTGCTCCGGCCGGGTCTGTGCGCGATTCCGGTGAAGGGCCCGGCCCGGTACTTCGGCGGTGAGGAGGCGCTGGTGGCGGGGATCCGGGACGCGGTCGCCGCCGTCCTGGCGCAGACCCGGCCGGTCGCCGCGCCGGAGGAGCCCGCCGACGAGCTGACCGACGAGGCCGAACCCGCCTGGGTGGACGAGGTGTTCACCGGGCCGGAGGCCTCGCGTCCGCCGCTCACCGTGATCGACGGCGGCTCCGCCGAGCCCGCCCCGGCCCAGGATCCGGCCCCGCTCGCCCTGGTGGCCCCCGCCGGTCCGGAACCGAAGCCGGAACCGAAGCCGAAGCCTGAACCGAAGCGGGAGTCGAAGCCCGAGCCGGAACCACAGCCGCAGCCCGCGCCCCCGCGCGGTCTTCTCGGGGTCGCCGACGGCCTGTTCGCCGCCGTGCTGGCGGCCCGCGCGGAGCTGTTGGTGCCGGCCGGGCGGACGCCGGAGTTCCTCGCGCCGTACCCGGTGTCGACGCTGGGGGAGCCGGAGTTGGCGGAGTTGCTGCACCGGCTGGGCATGGAGACGGTGGGGGCGTTCGCGGAGTTGGCCGCGGACGTGGTGGCGAACCGGTTCGGCCCGACCGGGAGCGCCGCGCACCGGCAGGCCCGCGGGCTGGACCCGCGTCCGCTGGCCCCCAAGGACCAGGGGCTCGACCTCGCGGTGGAGCAACTCTTCGATCCGCCGGAGGAGTTGGCGGAGCCGCTGGTGTTCGTCGGCCGCACCCTCGCGGAGCGGCTGCACGCCCGGCTGGCCGAGGTCGGACTGGCCTGCCAGCGGGTGGCGGTGGAGGTGTCCTGCGCGGGCGGCCGCACCGTCTCCCGGCTGTGGCAGCACGAGGGGAGGCTGACGGCGGCCGCCCTCGCCGAGCGGATCCGCTGGCAGTTGAACGCCTGGCAGTCCACCGGCACGTTCACCGACGCGGACGGCGCGTTCACCGCGCTGCGCCTCGTCCCGGACGGCCTGTTCCCGGACCGGGGGCGGCAGTTGGCGCTGTGGGGCGAGGCGGTCGCGGAGGACCGGGTGGAGCGGGCGGTGGCCCGGGTGCAGTCGCTGCTGGGCTACGCGGGGCTGCGGCGCGGCGCCCCCGAGGGCGGCCGGGCCCCCGGCGAGCAGCAGGCGCGCCTGCCTTGGGACGAGGCCGAGCTCCGTGGGGAAAAAACGGCGGACGGCCCCTGGCCGGGCCGGCTCACCGACCCGTCGCCGTCCGTGGTGCCGCCGGACCCGGTGCCGGTGCTGGTGCTGGACCGCGACGGGCAGCCCGTCGCGGTGGACGGCCGCGCCGAGGTGTCCGCCCCGCCGGACCGGGTCGAACTGCACGGCCGCACCCTCGAAGTGCTCGGCTGGACCGGCCCGTGGCCGGCCGTCGAACGCTGGTGGGACCCGGGCACCGCCCGCCGCCGGGCCAGGTTCCAGGTCGCGGTGGAGGGCGGCCGCGCCCTGCTGCTCACCGTGGAGGGCGGCCGCTGGTACGTCGAAGGAGCCTATGACTAGCGCAAGTCGACAGCGAAGCAAGCGCGTTGCCCGGGGGGAGCAGCCGGAACCACCACCCCGAGACCGGAGCACCACCCGCGATGGGATTCACCAGCCACCCCTCGCTCCCCTGGACGGAGCTGCAGCGCCGAATGACCGGCGCGGGCGCCGCCGTCCCGCCCGCCCCCGAGGAGCCCGAACGCCCCAGGCCCGCGCCGCCGAAGGACGCCGTCCCGTGGGCCGAACTGCACGTCCACTCGGCGTTCAGCTTCCTCGACGGCGCCAGCGACCCGGAGCAACTGCTCGACGAGGCAGCCGCGTTGGGCATCGAGACGGTGGCGATCACCGACCACGACGGGTTCTACGGAGCGGTCCGGCTGGCCGAGGCCGCCAGGGGCACCGGCATCCGCACCGTGTTCGGCGCCGAACTCACCCTCGGCCCGGACGACCACCTGCTGGTGCTGGCCCGCGACCCGGAGGGCTACCGGCGGCTGTCCGCCGCGATCAGCGCCGCCCAGCTGCGCGGCGGCGCCAAGAACAACCCGCGCTACGCGTTCGACGAACTCGCCGACGCCCACCACGGCCACTGGGCGGTGCTCTCCGGCTGCCGCCGCGGCCGGGTCCGGCACGCCCTGGAGACCGCCGGCGAGGACGCCGCCGAACAGCAACTCCGCACCCTCACCGAGGCGTTCGGGCCGCAGAACGTGTACGTCGAGCTGACCGACCACCGGCTGCCCGGCGACGACCTGCGCAACGACCGGCTCGCCGCGCTGGCTGCCCGCACCGCGCTTCCGCTGGTCGCCACCAACAACGTCCACCACGCCGCGCCCGCGCAGGGCCGGCTCGCCCAGACCCTGGCCGCGCTGCACGAACGCCGCACCCTGGAACAGGCCGCCCCGTACACCATGGCCGCCGGCACCGCGCACCTGCGCTCCGGCCGTGAGATGGCGAACCGGCTGCGCAGGTTCCCCGGCGTCCAGCAGGCCACCGTCGACCTCGCCCGGGCCTGCGCCTTCGACTTCGCCACCCTCGACCCGCAACTGCCCGGCTACCCCGTCCCCGACGGCCACACCGAGAGCAGCTACCTGCGCGCCCTGGTCGCCAAGGCCGGACCGCGGCGCTTCGGCCCCGACAACGACCGGGCCCGCCGCCAACTCGCCCGTGAGCTCGACGTGATCGAGACCCGCGACCTCGCCGGGTACTTCCTGATCGTCCACGACATCGTCGACTTCTGCCGCCGCGAGAACATCTGGTGCCAGGGCCGCGGCTCCGCCGCCAACTCCGCGGTCTGCTACGCCCTCGGCATCACCGCCGTCGACCCCGTCGCCTACGGCCTGCTGTTCGAACGCTTCCTCAGCGTGGCCCGCGACGGGCCGCCCGACATCGACCTCGACATCGAGAACCGCCGCCGCGAGGAGGTCATCCAGTACGTGTACGGGCGCTACGGCCGCGCCCACGCCGCCCAGGTCGCCAACGTCATCACCTACCGGCCCCGGCTCGCACTGCGCGACGCCGCCCGGGCGCTCGGCTACCCCGCCGAGCAGGTGGACGCCTTCACCCGGCAGGTCGAGTTCCACGGCACCGTCCAGGACGACGCCGTCATCCCCGCCGACGTCCTCGACCTCGGCAGCCAACTCCACGGCCTGCCGCGCCACTTGGGAATCCACTCGGGCGGCATGGTGCTCACCCGGGAGCCTGTCGGGGAGATCTGCCCCACCGAATGGGCCCGGATGCCCGGCCGCTCCGTCCTGCAGTGGGACAAGGACTCCACCGCCGGCGCCGGACTGGTCAAGATCGACCTGCTCGGCCTCGGCATGCTCGCCGCCCTGCACGACGCCTGCGACCTGATCGAACAGCACTACGGCGAGCGGCTCGACCTCGCGAGCATCCCCCAACACGACCCCAAGGTCTACGAGATGCTCTGCCGGGCCGACACCGTCGGCGTCTTCCAGGTCGAGTCGCGCGCCCAGATGGCCACCCTGCCCCGGCTCAAGCCGAAGCACTTCTACGACCTGGTGGTCGAGGTCGCGCTGATCCGCCCCGGCCCGATCCAGGGCGGCTCCGTCCACCCCTACCTGCGCCGCCGCGACGGCGTCGAACCCGCCGAGATCCCGCACCCCAGCATGGAGCGCGCCCTCGCCAAGACCCTCGGCGTCCCGCTGTTCCAGGAACAGATGATGCAACTCGCCATCGACTGCGCCGGGTTCAGCCCCGACGAGGCCGACCGGCTGCGCCAGGCGATGGGCGCCAAACGCTCCCTGGAACGGGTCGCCGTGCTGCGCACCCGCCTGCTGGAGGGCATGGCCGAACGCGGCATCCCCGCGGAGACCGCCGAGGACGTCTACACCAAGATCGAGGCGTTCTCCAGCTACGGCTTCCCCGAGTCGCACGCGATCAGCTTCGCCTACCTGGTGTGGGCCAGCGCCTGGCTCAAGTACCACCACCCGGCGGCGTTCACCTGCGCGCTGCTCGCCAACCAGCCGATGGGCTTCTACTCCCCGCTCAGCCTGATCACCGACGTCCGCCGGCACGGCGTACGGGTGCGCGCCGTGGACGTCGCGGTCAGCGACCCGGGGCCGACGCTGGAACCCGGGCGGCACCCGTCCTACCCGCACCCCCTCACCGCCGGGACACCGCAGGCCGCGATCCGGCTGGGCCTCACCTCGGTGCGCGGCCTCGGCCGGGCCCAGGCCGAGACCATCGCCGCCGGGCGCCCCTACGCCGACCTGGAGGACTTCGCCCGCCGCACCGCGCTGCCCCGGCCCCTGATGGAGGCCCTCGCCACCGCCGGCGCGTTCTCCTGCTTCGGACTGAGCCGCCGTCAGGCCCTCTGGTCGGCCGGCCTGTACGCCGCCACCGACTCCGACTCGCTGCCCGGCACCCTCCCCGGCGCCGACGCCCCGCCGCTGCCCGCGATGACCCCGATCGAGGAGACCATAGCCGACCTGTGGGCCACCGGCAGCTCCGCCACCAGCCACCCCGTCCAGCACCTGCGCGAGGCCCTGCACCGGTCCGGCGCCGTCACCGCCGCGCAGCTCCGGCACGTCCCGCCCGGCACCCCCGTCGTGGTCGGCGCCCTGGTCACCCACCGCCAACGCCCGCCCACCGCGGGCGGCGTCCTCTTCCTCAGCCTGGAGGACGAGACCGGCCTGATCAACGTCATCTGCAACCGCCCCGTCTGGGAGGCCCACCGCCGCACCGTCCTGGAACGCGCCGGCCTGCTCGTCCACGGCACCGTCGAACGCACCCACGGCGCGACGAACTTGATCGCCACCCGGATCGCGCCGCTGCGGCTGGGGATCTGACGCCAACGAAATTCTCGTCGCGCGGCCCGCGGCGGACGGTACGGTGTGGCCTCGACCAAGGGGGAGCATGTCCGGACGCCTCGCCGCGGCCCTCGCCGTGGCCGCCTTCGCCGCCGTCGGCTGCACCGCCACCGGCCACCCGGGCCCGGCGACCGGGCCGACCGCGCACGCCGCCCCGGCCGACACCGCCGGCCCGGGGCCCGCCTGCAGCGCGGCGCCCAGCCCCACCGTGAGCATGGAGGGCGGCTGGGCGGGCAGCTGGCGGGGCCCGCTCCCGGCGGAGATCCGCTGCCTGCCGCACGTGGCCGACGGCACCCTCGCCCACATGGCGGGCGAGATGGTCGTCGATGGCAAGGAGTGGAACGCCGTCGAGGTCCGCGTCGCGGACGGCACCACTCCCGACCAGGCCCGGGCCCTGTGCCACCGCCTCACCGACCTCGGGTACGGCCTCGGCGGGTCGCACGACATCACCCTGCTCACCGTCAGCGGGGCGGGCCACTACGTGTCGGAGCCCGGCGGCGACCCCGCCTGCTTCGACGGGGACCGGTCGACCCTCCGACCGGCCCTGCCGTAGCGGCTTCCACCCCCCTCGCGGGCGGCCCCGCGGGCGCGTGCGGAAAGCGTTTGCCAAGGTCGGTGCGGTGATGCCCGAACCAGGAGGAGATCATGTCCAGACGGCTCGTCACCGTCCTTGCCGCAGCCGCAGCCGCAGCCGCAGCCGCGTTCGCGGTTGTCGGCTGCACCACCACCGCCACCGCGCCGCAGGCCGCCGCGCCCACCTCCGCCGGGCCCGGACCCGCCTGCAGCGCGGCGCCCAGCCCCACCGAGAGCTGGCTGGGCGGCTGGGTGGCCCCGTTGCCGGACGAGATCCGCTGCCTGCCGCACATCGACCACGGTGCCTACTCCCACACCCCGCCCGCGGCGGACGTCCAGGAGGGCGGCCAGAACGCCGTCACGGTCACCGTCACGCCCGACACCACCCCCGACCAAACCCTGGCCCTGTGCCTGCGCATCACCGAACTCGGCTACGGCCTCGACGGCCCGCACCAGGTCGCCTTCCTCAGCGTCGGGAACGGCGAGGAGACCGGCCACTACACGTCGATGCCCGGGCAGGCTCCCTGCCTCAAGATCCGCTGACCGGCCCCGCGGTCAGGCGCGGCGCAGGGGCCCGCGCCCCTCGCCGGGCGGCCCCGCGAACACCTGGGCGTACGGCAGCCAGGCGCGGGCGGTGTCGCCTTCGACGGTCAGGGCGAGGTCGTCGAGGTGGCGGCGCTGGGTGATCAGCAGGCAGAAGTCCAGCGCCGGGCCGGACACCCGGTCGGCGGCGTCCTCCTCGCCCCACGTCCACAACTGTCCTGTGGGGGAGCGGAGTTCGAAGCGGAAGGGGGAGGTCGGTGCGGGCCGGCCGTGGACGGCGAACGCGAAGCCGACGGTGCGGACGCCCAGGTGGACGACGTGCCGCAGACGGTCGGTCGGGACGCGGTCCACGCCGAGCGCGTCCGCGACGTCCTGCCCGTGCGCCCAGGTCTCCATCAGCCGGGCCGTCAGCATCGACCGTGCCTTCATCGGCGGCCCGAACCACGGCATCCGCACCTCGGCCGGCACCTCCGCCAGCACCCGCGCCACCTCCGACCGCCCCGCCCGCCAGCGCTTCAGCAGCGCGGCCGGCTCCTCACCGACCCCTTCCGCCGCACCCAGCTCCACCGGCCCGAACCCGTCCGCGAAATCCCGCTCCACCGTGGCCGCGAACCCCTCCGGGTCCTGCGCGGACGACAGCGCGCACCGGTCCGTCCAGGCCAGGTGCGACACCTGATGGGCCACCGTCCACCCCACCGCCGGCGTCTCCATCGCCCATCCGGCCTCGTCCAAGTCCTTGACCAGGAAGTCCAGTTCCTCCCCCTCGGCCACCAGGTCCGCCACCAGCCCGTCCACCCGCCACCCCTCTCGCCGTCGATGCCCCCACCCTTACCCCACCACCCCCGGGCCGCACCAGTGATCCCTCGCACAGCACGGCCTGCCGCCCGGCCCCGCCTCGCGCGGCCACTCGACGGATTCGCTTCCGCCGTTCGAGCGGACCGACGGAACCACCGCGGTCGCGACCCGCCCCGCGCAGCGGCTCTCGGTGGCTCGGGTCCGGCCGACGTGTTCTGATGAGGCGTCAGGCGGTCGGAGTGGGAGGTCGGTCCGGTATGCGGGTGGTGGTGGTCGGGGCCAACGGGGAGATCGGTCGGTGCGTGGTGACCGAGGCGATGGCGCGGGGGCACCGGGTGACGGCGGTGGTGCGGCGGCCGGAGGAGTACCAGGGGCTGGCGATCAGCGTGGAGCGCGGGGACGTGCTGGAGCCGGCGGACGTGGCGCGGGTCGCGGCGGGGGCCGAGGCGTTGGTGAGTGCGGTCGGCGGCGGGGACGGCCCGGGCCGGGGGCGGCTGATCGAGCCGGCGGCGCACGCGCTGGTCGCGGGGCTGCGTCAACTCGGCGACAGCGCACCGAGGTTGCTGGTGGTCGGAAGCGCGGGCAGCCTGACCACCTCGGCCGGGGCGAGGCTGTGGGACGAGCCGTCGGTGACGCCCCGCCAGCTGGAGGTGATGCGGGCGCACGGCCGCGCACTGGAGTACCTGCGCACCGTCAGCGACCTGGACTGGACGGTGCTCAGCCCGCCGCAGAGCCTGCTGCCGGGCGAGCGCACCGGCGACTACCGCACCGCCGCCGACGAACTGGTCGCCACCCCGGACGGCCTGTCCACCATCTCGCTGCCGGACTTCGCGACCGCCCTGGTGGACGAACTGGAGACGCCCCGCCACCACGGCGAGCGCTTCACCTGCGGCTACTGAAGCCCGGCGGGGCGATGGGCAGCAGGCAGTGGCGCGCCCGGAGCCACGCGGCGTTCGGTCGTCGATCACGGTGCCCCCTCCGGCGAGCCATGATGCCGGAGGGGGTGACGGACCGTCAGCCGAGCTGGATCGAGCGCTTGGCGAGGCCCATCCAGAAGCCGTCGATGACGCTGCGCTGTTCGCCGAGGTCGGCCTCGCCCGCGCCGAGGGTGACGAAGAGCGGGGCGAAGTGCTCGGTGCGGGGGTGGGCGAGGCGGCCGGCGGGGGCCTTGTGCTCGAAGTCGAGCAGGGCGTCGAGGTCGCGGGCCTCCAGGGCGCGGCGGCCCCAGTCGTCGAACTCGGCCATCATGGAGGTGACCCGGCCGTCGGGGGAGAGGGCGCGCAGGTTGTGGGTGAAGAAGCCGGAGCCGACGATCAGCACGCCCTCGTCGCGCAGCGGGGCGAGCTTGCGGCCGATGGCCAGCAGCTGCTCCGGGTCGAGGGTGGGGAGCGAGACCTGCAGGACGGGGATGTCCGCGCCGGGGTACATCTCGACCAGCGGGACGTACGCGCCGTGGTCCAGGCCGCGGTCCGGCACGTCCTGCACGGGGGTTCCGGCGGTGCGCAGCAACTTGCGGACGGAGTCGGCGAGTTCGGGCGCGCCCGGGGCGGCGTACCGCACCTGGTAGTAGTGCTCGGGGAAGCCCCAGAAGTCGTACACCAGGGGGATGGTCCGCACCGCGCCGATCGCCAGCGGGGCCTCCTCCCAGTGCGCGGAGACCATCAGGATCGCCTTGGGGCGGGGCAGGTCGGCGGACCAGGCGGCGAGCTGGCCGGGCCAGATCGGGTCGTCGGCGAGCGGGGGTGCGCCGTGCGAGAGGTAGAGAGCGGGCATGCGCTCGGGGGTGGCGGTGCTCATGGGTCCGTCCTCCTGGCGTGGTCCGGCGTTCCGGTGCGGTCGCAGCCGTGGTTCAAATTTGAACCGAACGCTTTCGACGGTACACCTCGGTTCAAATTTGAACAACCGGAGTAGGATGCGGAGCATGGACGAACCCCGTTGGCTCGACGAGACCGAGATGGCCGCCTGGCGCGGATTCGTCGAGGCCACCAACCTGGTCGCCCGCCGACTGGAGCGCCAGCTCAAGGACGACGCGGGGCTGTCGCACACCCAGTACGAGATCCTGGTGCACCTGTCCGCCGCCCCCGACGGCTCGCTGCGGATGACCGACCTGGCCGACCGGCTGGTCACCTCCAAGAGCGGCCTGACCTACCAGGTCACCCAGCTGGAGAAGGCCGGACTGGTCGGCCGCCGCTCCTGCGCCAGCGACGTGCGCGGCGTGTTCGCCGAACTCACCGAGCAGGGGCGGCAGGCGCTGCGGGCCGCCGCCCCGGGGCACGTCGCCGCCGTCCGCGAGACGCTGATCGACGTGCTCACCCCGGAGCAGCTGGCCGCCCTGGCGGCGAGTCTCGGCGCCGTCGCCGACCGCCTGCGCGCCGCCGACGCCTGAACCGGCCGGCCGCGCCCGAGTGCGGCGTCAGATCGCTGCGGCGCGGACGCAGAGCACGTCCGGCAGGTGCGAGGTGAGCAGTGACCAGCTCTCGCCGCCGTCCGCCGAGCCGTACACCTCGCCGTTGCGGTTGCCGAAGTAGACGCCCGCCGGGTCGGCGTCGTCGGTGCACAGGGCGTCGCGCAGGACGACGCCGTAGTGGTTCTCGTGCGGCAGGCCGGTCTCCAGCGGCTGCCAGGTCTCGCCCGCGTCGGTGGTGCGGAAGACCCGGCAGCGGCGGTCCACGGGCAGCCGGGCGTAGTCGGCGTCCAGCGGGAACAGGTACGCGGTGCCCGAGGTGTGCGGGTGGGCGGCCACGCCGAAGCCGAAGTCGGCGGGCAGGTCGCCGGCGATCGACTTCCAGGTCCGGCCGGCGTCGTCGCTGCGGTACACCCCGCCGTGGTTCTGCAGGTAGAGCCGGTCGGGATCGGTCGCGTCCCGGGCGATCTTGTGCACGCACTGGCCGTACTCGGGGAAGCGGTCCGGCAGGAAGTCGGCCTTGATGCCGGTGTTGGACGGCTCCCAGCTGCGCCCGCCGTCGGCGGTGCGGTAGACGCCGCCGGAGGAGACCGCCACCGTCAGCGCGTCCGGGTCGCGCGGGTCGGTCAGGACGGTGTGCATGCCCTGGCCGCCGAAGCCGGCGCCCCAGTGCTCGCGCTGCGGGTGGTCCCAGAGCGCGTCGACCATGGTGAAGCTCTCGCCGCCGTCGGTGGAGCGGAACAGCGCGGCCGGTTCGGTGCCCGCGTACACCACGCCGGGCGCCTCCGGGCCGGCCGGCTGCAGCTGCCACACCCGCTCCAGCGAGGCGCCCGTCCGCTCGGGGAAGCGCACCGCCGGCTTCGACGGCTCCTGCCACTCGGCGCCCAGGTCGTCGGACCACCACACCGACGGCCCCCAGTGGCTGCTGTCCGCCGCGACCAGCAGCCGGGTCCGCCCGCCCCGGCGGTCGATGCCCACCGAGTAGATCGCGTTCATCTGGAAGTGCGGGCCGCTGAACTCCCACTTCTCGCGGCCCGAACTGCGGCCCAGGAAGAGGCCCTTCTGCGTGCCGACGGCCAGCAGGACATCCCGTACGTCGCTCATCGTGAACCACCCGGAACTCGGTTGTGCGCGGTCCCGCAGCAGTCTCCCCCGGGGGTCGGACGGGTGCACGGCAGCGCGCCGCGACGGCCGGCCGGGGTGTCGGGGAATGCGTGGAGGAGGGTGATGGTTTACAATTCAACAAAGCCCCGACGAAGGAGGACCCGATGGCATCCACGATCGACCTGCGCCGCGCCGACCAGCGCTTCCACACCCGCGCCGGCTGGCTGGACTCCAAGCACTCCTTCTCGTTCTCGCACCACTGGGACCCGGCCAACACCCACTTCGGCCTGCTGCTGGTCTCCAACGACGACATCGTCGCCCCCGGCACCGGCTTCGAGACCCACCCCCACCGGGACATGGAGATCATCACCTGGGTGCTCGACGGCGGCCTGGTCCACCAGGACTCCGAGGGCCACAACGGCGTCATCTACCCCGGGCTCGCCCAGCGGATGAGCGCCGGCACCGGCATCCTGCACAGTGAGAAGAACGACTCCTGGACCATCACCGGCGAGCCGCAGCACCAGGAGCCGGTCCGCTTCATCCAGATGTGGACCATCCCGGACGCCGCCGGCATCGTCCCCGGCTACGAGCAGCTCGACATCAACGACCAGCTCGGCCAAGGCGGTTGGACCACCCTCGCGTCCGGCATGGGCAAGCACTCCAACCAGCGGGCGATCGGCATCCGGCAGAAGCACGCCGCGCTGCACGTCGCACGCATCCGCCCGAACGAGACGCTGGAACTCGCCACCGCCCCGTTCGTCCACCTCTACGTGGCCCGCGGCGAGGCCGCCGTCGAAGGCGCCGGCCTGCTGCACGAGGGCGACGCGCTGCGCATCACCGGCGCCGAGGGCCAGCGGGTGACCGCCGGACCGGACGGGGCCGAGCTGCTCCAGTGGGAGATGAACGCCACCCTCGACTGAGTCGGGACACCCCCCAGGCCCGTCGTGCGGCCTCCGAGCCGCCCGGCGGGCCTCCGTGCTGCCCGGAAACGGTGGCTGTGCGGGAGCGGTGGCTGTGCGGGAGCGGTCGTTGAACGGAAACGGCCGTCGTACGGGTGCGGTCGTCAAGCGGTCGCTGCGCGGGCACGACGGCTGCGCGGGTGCGACGAACGGGCACGACGAAGGGGCACCGGGAGGAATCCCGGTGCCCCTTTCGTGCCGTCATGCCGTCAACCGGCCTGCGGTGCACGTCAGTTCTGCGAGGCCTTCTGGGCCTCGACGCCCGCGTGCACCTCCGCCATGTCGAGCTTGCGGGCCTGGCCGATCAGGTCTTCCAGGGCCGCCTCGGGGAGCGCGCCCGGCTGGGCGAAGACCAGGACGCCCTCGCGAATGATCGCCAGCGTCGGGATCGACCGGATCTCGAACGCGGCCGCCAGCTCCTGCTGCGCCTCGGTGTCGACCTTCGCGAAGGTGATGTCCGTGTGCTTCTCGGCGGCCCGCTCGAAGACCGGCGCGAACTGGCGGCAGGGACCGCACCAGGCCGCCCAGAAATCGATCAGGACGAAGCCCTTGCCGTCCTCACCCTGGACCACCTCGTCGAAGTTGTCCTTGGTCAGTTCCACCGTGCTCATCGCTGCCACCTGCCTTTCACAGCCGGGTATCTCCGGAGCGGGCCCGGTCTCGGACCCACGGCCGTCACAACCCCGCCACCTGGGGAACTATTCCGGGCGCCCGACTTCCACTGAACGTTCCGGACCCGCCGTACGTACCCCCGGGCGAACCGGTCGAACCCCGGGCCCGGAAACCCCGGCATCCCGGTGGTCCGGCCGACCCGCACCCTCCCGGACGGGAGCCCGCCATGACCACCACCGGCCGAACGGCCCCCAACGGCCGCCGCGTCACCATGTTCGCCGCCGGTGCCCTGGCTGCCGCCGCCCTGATCGCCGGCTGCGGCAGCAGCAGCGGCGGCGGCAGCAGTTCGTCCTCCACCATGCACAGCGGCAGCCAGACCCAGGCCACGCTGATGACCGAGCACAACGGCACCCTCGGCACCCTGGTCACCGACGGGCAGGGGTTCACCCTGTACCGCTTCGACCAGGACACCAACAACCCGTCGGCCACGCACTGCACCGGCGACTGCGCCACCCTCTGGCCGCCCGAACTCACCACCGGCAGCGGCGCGCCCGTCCTCAAGGGCATCGACGCCAAGCTGGTCTCCACCGTCACCCGCCCCGACGGCACCCATCAAGTCACCCTGAACGGCTGGCCGTTGTACCGCTACGCCCCCGACACCAAGCCCGGCCAGACCAACGGCCAGGGCGTCGGCGGCACCTGGTGGGCGACCACCCCGACCGGCGACAAGGCGATGGCCGGCACCGCGCCGAGCATGCCGTCCGGCGGCGGCTACTGACCGGCCGCGCGGTGCCGACGGAGCCGGTGCGCCATGGACGAGCGGATGACAGCCGGAGCCGAAGGAGTGCGGCGCGGGCGCCCGCGCCGCACCCCCGCCACGGTTATCGACACCGGCCGGGCCGGACTTGAGAACCCCGGCCCGGCCCGCACCGCACACCGCCGGCCGCGCGCCCCGCAGCCGCGGGCCGCGCACCCGCCGTCCCCGATCGACCCGTGCGCGCACCCGCGCGAGGATGGCGCCGTGGCCGAGCACCCCCGTACCACCGGTCACGACGACGGCGCCGCCACCGCGCCGACCGCCGGACACACCGGCGGCCCCGCCGCCGAGGACCGGCTGATGCGCGCCCTGTACCGGGAGCACGCCCGCCCGCTGTACGGGATGGTGCTGCACCTGGTCGGCGGCGACCGCCAGCGCGCCGAGGACGTCGTCCAGGAGACCCTGGTCCGCGCCTGGCGGCACCTCGACCGGCTCGACACCGACCGCAACAGCCTGCGGCCCTGGCTGGCCACCGTGGCCCGGCGGATCGTCATCGACGACCGGCGCGGCCGGAGCGCCCGGCCCCGCGAAGTCCCCGACGGCGAACTGGAACGGCTCCCCGCCGAGGACGAACTCGACCGCGTGCTGCGGCTGATGACCCTCACCGACGCGCTCGACTCGCTGTCCGAGGCGCACCGCGGCGCGATCACCGAGACCTACCTGCGCGGCCGCACCGCCACCGAGGCCGCCGCCGTCCTCGGCGTCCCGCCCGGCACCGTCCGGTCCCGGCTCTACTACGCCCTGCGAGCCCTCCGGCTCGCCCTGGAGGAACGGGGAGTGACGCCATGACCACCCCCCACGACGACCTCGGTCCGCACGGCGACCTCGCCGCCCACCTGCTCGGCGTGCTCGAACCCGAGCAGGAGGCCCGGTTCGCCGAACACCTCGCCCACTGCCCGCGCTGCACCGCCGAGGCCGCGCGGCTCGCCCCCGTCACCGCGCTGCTCGCCGAACTCGCGCCCGCCGCGAGCCCGCAGGGCGCCACCGCGGTCGCGGAGCCGGACGGGCCGCCGCCCGAACTGCTGGACCGGCTGGCCGGGCAGGTGGTGGCCGAACGGCGGCGCGCCAAGGTGCGGCGGCTGGTGCTGGCCGCGGTGGCGGCGATCCTCGCGCTGGGCGGGCCCGCGGTCACCTGGGCGCTCACCGAAGGGCCGCAAGTGGCCGTCGCGGCGCAGCAGTTCAGCGCCACCGACCGGGCCACCGGAGTGTCCGCCACGGTCGGCGTCGACCCCGCCGCCTGGGGCAGCCGGATCACCGTCGTCGTCGGCCACCTGTCGGGGCCGCAGAGTTGCACCCTGGTCGCCGTCGGCACGGACGGCACGCAGCAGACCGTCACCAGCTGGGCCGTCCCCGCCACCGACTACGGCGGCCACACCGAGCTGCGCACCGGCGGCGGCACCGGACTGGCCCCGTCGGCGATCGCCCGCTTCGAGGTGCGGTCGGGCGCCACGGTCCTGGTCGCCGTGCCCGCCCACCCCGTCCAGCTCGCCCGGCGGTGAGCACTCCGGCGCGGCACACTGGGGGTGAGGAGGCCACGCGGGCCCGGGAGTGACCCGCCGCGGGGCGCGTGGACGGCCGAGATGCACCCGATTCCCCTGCTCTGCCCGCGCTGCGGCCAGCCGCAGCAGGTCATCCACATCGACGACCCGCACCACCCGATCCGGGTGGTGCACACCGAGACCGGCCGCGAGGACTGCGAACCGGCCGCCGGCGACCGAGCCACTGCGGCGAACCAGCCGGAAAGCAGCTGAACACCCAGTACCCACCCGGGAGGTGGTGGCCATGAAGACACTGGTCGGATGGCACATCGAAATGGAGTTCCAGGAGGACGGCAACCGCACCAGAGCCGCCGCCATGGTCCGGCTCGGTGACGGATCGGAGTTGCGCGCACACGGCTACTCCACCCGCCACCACTCCGACAGCCCGCAACTGCGGGTCGGCGAGGAGGTCGCCGGGGCCCGCGCCCTCAACGACCTCGCCATGCAACTGCTCACCAAGGCCCACAAGGAGGTCGGGCAGCCCGACTGACCCGCCTGGACAGTCGACCTGACGGGGCGTCAGATCGCGGTCAACGGCACCGTCGGGTCCGCCAACCGCTCCGGGTCCACCTCGCGCCCGGAGCGGACCAGTTCACGAATGGGGTCGGTCACGTCCCAGACGTTGACGTTCATGCCGGCCAGCACCTTGGCGCCGGACAGCCAGAACGCGATGAACTCCCGCCCCGCGACATCCCCGCGGAACACCACCCGGTCGTAGCCGCCGGGCTCCGCGTAGCCGGTGTACTCCATGCCCAGGTCGTACTGGTCGGTGAAGAAGTACGGCACCCGGTCGTACACGGCGTCCTTGCCGAGCATCGCCGCCGCGGCGACGGCCGGCTGGTTGAGCGCGTTCGCCCAGTGCTCGACCCGGATCGGCTTTCCGAACAGCGGATGGAAAGCGTTTGCCACGTCGCCCGCCGCGAAGACGTCGGGGTGCGAGGTCGCCAGGTGCTGGTCCGTGCGGACGCCGTTCTCGACGGTCAGCCCGGCGTGCTCGGCGAGCGCCGTGTTCGGGCTGATGCCGACACCCACCAGCAGTACGTCGGCGGGCACCGTGCTGCCGTCGCCCAGCCGCACGCCGTCCGGCTTCAGCTCCTCGACCTCGGCGCCGAACCGCAGGTCCACGCCGTGCGCGCGGTGCAGATCCGCGAAGACCTGCGCGACCTCCCGGCCCAGCACGCGCAGCAGCGGCAGCTCGGCGGCCTCCAGCACCGTCACCTCCGCCCCGGCCGTGCGGGCCGCGGCCGCCGCCTCCAGGCCGATCCAGCCCGCCCCGACGATCACCACCCGGGCCCCGGGTCGGAACGCCGCCCGCAACCGCTCACTGTCGCCGACCCGCCGCAAGGTCTGCACGAACTCCCCGTCCCCGCCCGGTACGGGCAGCCGGCGCGGCGAGGATCCGGTGGCCAGCAGCAACTTCGAGTACGGCAGCCGGTCGCCGCCCGCCAGCGCGATGGTGTGCGCGGCCGGGTCGATCGCGGTGGCCGCGACGCCCAGCCGGAGCGTGACCCCGTGCTCCTCGTACCAGCCGGCCGGATGGACGTAGATCTTCTCCCGCTCCTCCTTCCCGAGCAGGTACCCCTTGGAGAGCGGCGGCCGCTCGTACGGCCGCTCGTGCTCGTCCCCGACCAGGGTGATCGGCCCCGCGTAGCCCTCCGCGCGCAGCGCCTCGGCCGCCTTCGCCCCGGCCAGACTCGCTCCGACAACCACGATTCCGGTGTCCATGCCCAATCTCCTTCCCGCCGTCCGACTCCCCCAGACCATGGCACCGCGACGCCTCCGGCAGGGGGACCCGCGCCGGTGGTGGCTGTGGTTGGGCTGGGGTGGGGAGTCGGCAGGAGGGGAGTGAATTGAGGGGGTGACAGAGCGATTGGGCTTCCGGACCACGGCATCGCTCCGCTCCCGGCAGGGGACCCGCGCCGGTGGTGGTTGCGGTTCGGCCGGGCGCGGGGGAGTCGCAGGTCGTGGGGGTTCGTCCGCGAGGCGCAACGGGGTTCGGGTGGGGGGTCGGCCTAGGCTGGGTCGCGGGTCCGGCCGGGCGGTCGGGGCAGTGGTGAAGGGAGTCCGAGGGATGGTGGTGGAGCGGACGGCCACGGTGCGGTGCGTGCCGGCGGTGCCGTGCTGGGCGGGGCTGACGGTCCGTGACATGGACGCCGCGCAGGGGTTCTACGGGCCGCTGCTGGGTTGGGAGTTCGTCCCGGGGCCGGACCGCTGGGGCCCGTACGTGCGGGCCACCGTCGACGGCGTCGAGGTCGCCGGGCTCAGCCAGTTGGACGCCGCCTGGGAACGCCCGGTCGCCTGGACCACCTACTTCGGGATCGAGAGCGCCGACCGCGCCGCCGACGGCGTCCGCGAACGCGGCGGCACGCTCGCGGTCGGCCCGCTGGCGTTCGACGCGGGCCGGGTGGCGCTGGCCGCCGACCCGTTCGGGGCGACCTTCGGCATCTGGGAGGGCGAGCCCGGCGAGGACACCTGGATGACCGCCCCCGGTGCGCCCGCCTGGATCGAGCTGCGCACCGCCGACCCGTTCGCCGCCGCGCTGTTCTACGGCGAGGTGTTCCGCTGGGACGGTCGCGACCCGTCGGAGTTCGAGGTCCGCTACGAGGACGAACGCGTCGTGCTGCGCTCCGGGGGCCACAGCGTGGCCGCCCTCCGGCTCGCCCACGACCTCGCCCCGCACTGGGAGGTCTTCTTCGCGGTCGCCGACGCCGACGCCGCCGCCCACCGCGTCACCGCCCTCGGCGGCCGCGTCCTCGACGGCCCCGCCGACTCCCCGTACGGTCGCGTCGCCCGCCTCGCCGACCCCGAGGGCGGGCGGTTCTCGATCCTGACCGCGCCTCGCTGACGGCGGGGGAGCGGGCGCCGGTCCGGACGAACCCGCAGCGGAGGACCGGGCCGGGTACGTCGGCGCACCGCCCTTGCGGGGGACGCCCTCCATCCGGACGCCCGAGCGCCTTCAGCGGTCGGTGACGCGGGTGGCGGGCGCGGTGGCGTGGGCGAACAGGCGGTGCATGGCTTCGGGGAGGTCGTCGGGGCGGTCGACGGGGTGGTGGAAGTCGAAGCGGGCGTCGAGCACGGCGGCGGGGTCGGCGCCGAGCAGGCGCAGGCGCAGCCCGCGGCGGTCGAGGGCGATCGGGCGGGCGTCGCGGAGCCGCCCGGCGGGGAACGGCGGGCCGTCGGGGCGGTCCAGGGCCCGGGTGCCGAGCAGCAGGAGCTGGTCGGTGTGGGCGGTGGCCAGGTGCTGGAGCAGCCGGGTCTCCTCGGCGGCGACCGGGTCGGCGTCGGCGGCGGCCAGCTCGGCCGGGTCGAGGCAGCACTCGGCGCCCCAGAGGTCGTCCAGCGCCAGGTGGTCGATGTCCAGGCGGAGCAGCACGCCCTCGCCGGTGGGCGGGGTCTCGCCGAGGGCGCGGGTGAGCAGGCCCTGTGCCTGGAGCCGGCCGCGGATGCGGTGCAGCACGGCGACGGGGGCGACGTCCACGCAGTCGAGTTCGGCGGTGAGGGGGGTGCGGGCCAGGGCGGCGATCCGGTGCAGGGCGGACTCGCGGCCGACCAGGACGGCCACCGAGCCGTCCGGCCGCAGCGTGCAGCGGACCTGCGGGGGCAGGCCGGGGCGGGCGGTGAGGTCGGCGCCGCGGATGTCCAGGACGGCGGAGGAGCCGAACTCCAGCAGGGTGCGGGCCCGTTCGGCGGCGGTGGGGGAGGGCGAGCGGCGGGCGGGCTGGGGCAGCACGGAGAGCCTCCTGATTGACTTAGGTGAGGCTAACCTAAGTCAATCGGAGGTCGAGCGTCCAGCGGGCGCGCGGCGGCTCAGCCGTCGATCGCGGCGGCCGGCGCGCCCAGCATGCGCAGCACCAGCTGCCCGTAGCGGCGGCCCAGTTCCTCCGGGGACTCGCTGCTGCGCTCGGTGTACCAGCGCGAGACGTCGATGCCCAGCGAGGTGACGGCGCGGGCCGCGGTCCGCTGGTCGGGCACCTGGAAGACGTTTTCCGCCACCCCGCGCGCGATGATCCGCAGCACCGTCTCCTCGATCCGGATGCGCAGTTCGGCAACGGCCGCGAAGTCCTCCTCGGGCAGTGCGTGCAGCTCGTGGTTGACGATCCGTCCGACCGTGTGGCCGCGGGCGTGCCAGGTGGTGAACGACTCGGCCAGGGTGCGCATCTGCGCGACCGGGTCGGCGGCGGAGGCCTCGGCCTGCTCCACCAGGTCCAGCGTCGCCCGGTGGCCGGTGCGGGAGATCTCGGCGAGCAGGGCGGCCTTGGAGGGGTAGTGGATGTACAGCGCGGCGGGGCTCATGCCGGCGGCGGTGGCGATGTCCCGGGTGGTGGTGGCGTGGTAGCCGCGGCGGGCGAAGGAGTCCACGGCGGCCAGCAGCAGCCGCCGCGCTGCCTCGGTGCGCTCCCCGGGCCACAGTGCGGCGGTCGCTGGGTCGTTCATGGGGGCAATCCTCGCAGACGGTTCGGGCCGGTCCGGGCGGGTGGGCTGTTGACAGTGTCGCCCGCCGCCAAGATGCTAAGCAAGCGCTTAGTCATCCCCCTCGACGCGGGGTGGCGGCGGCGCGAGGCAAGCGGAACCATCCCTGGCAGCACATCCGAGAGGTACGGCGATGACAGTGTCGTTCAAGGGCAAGGTGGCGGTGGTCACCGGAGCGAGCCGCGGCATCGGCCTCGGCATCGCGCGCGAACTGGTGCAGCGCGGCGCCAAGGTCTGCATCACCGCCCGCACGCAGCAGACCCTGGACGAGGCGGTGCGCGAACTCGGCGGCCCCGACCACGCGTTGGCGGTGGCCGGCAAGTCCGACGACGCCGCGCACCAGGAGGAGACCGTCACCCGGGTGATGGAGACCTTCGGCCGGTTCGACCTGCTGGTCAACAACACCGGCATCAACCCGATCTACGGCCCGATCCTGGACACCGACCCGGTCGCCGCCGCGAAGATCCTCGCCGTCAACGTGCTCGCCCCGCTGGCCTGGACCCGCCGCGCGCACGCCGCCTGGATGGCCGAGCACGGCGGCGCGGTGGTCAACGTCGCCTCCATCGCGGGCATCCGCGCCTCCAACGGCATCGGCATGTACGGCGTCTCCAAGGCCGCGCTGATGCGGCTCACCATGGAACTCGCCTCCGAACTCGGCCCCGACATCCGGGTCAACGCGGTCGCCCCCGGCGTGGTCAAGACCCGTTTCGCCGAAGCCCTGTTCGAGGGCCGCGAGGAGAAGGTCGCCCGCGCCTACCCGCTCGGCCGCCTCGGCCTGCCCGAGGACGTGTCGGGTGCGGTCGCCTTCCTGCTCTCCGAGGACGCCGGCTGGATCACCGGCCAGACCCTGGTGGTGGACGGCGGCGTCACCCTCGGCGGCGGGCTGTGACGGACGGCCGACCCGCCTTCGACGCGGCCGGCATCGGCGCGGTCGTCACCGGCGCCGGCCACGGCATCGGCGCGGCGCTCGCCCGGGCGCTGACCGAGGCCGGCGCCCGGGTCGTGGTCAACGACCTCGACCCGGACGCCGCGCACGCCGTCGCCGCCGAACTCGGCGCGCACGCCGTCCCCGGCGACGCCGCGAGCGCCGAGGGCGTCGCCGCGTTGATCGGCGCCGCCCGCGCCCACCTCGGCGCCGTCGACCTGTACTGCGCCAACGCGGGCGTCGCCACCACCGGCGGCCCCGACGCCGCGCCGGCCGCCTGGGAACAGGCCTGGCAGGTCAACGTGCTCGGCCACGTCCGGGCGAGCGAACTGCTGCTCCCCGACTGGCTGGAGCGCGGCAGCGGCCGGTTCCTGGCCACCGTCTCCGCCGCCGGGCTGCTCACCATGCTCGGCTCCGCTCCGTACGCCGTCACCAAGCACGCTGCGCTGGCCTACGCCGAGTGGCTGTCCGCGACGTACCGGCACCGCGGCGTCCAGGTGCACGCGCTGTGCCCGCAGGGCGTGCGGACCAGGATGCTGGACGACACCGGCGAGCACGGGCAGGTGCTGCTCGCGCCCACCGCGATCGAGCCCGCCGAGGTGGCCGAGGCCGCCCTGCGCGGCATGGCGGCGGGCGAGTTCCTGATCCTGCCGCACCCCGAGGTCGCCGACTACTACGCGGCCCGCGCCACCGCCCCCGACCGCTGGCTGCACGGCATGAACCGGCTCCAGCGGCAGATCGAGGCCCGACAGGAGACCCGATGAGAGCCTGGCAGATCGCCGAACTCGGCGCCCCGCTGGACGTGATGAAGCTCGTGGAGGATGCCGACCGCCCCGTCCCGGGCGAGGGGCAGCTGCTGGTCCGAGTCCGGGCCGCGGCCGTCAACTTCCCGGACGCGCTGATGGCGGCGGGCCGCTACCAGGTGCGCCCGCCGCTGCCGTACACGCCGGGCGTGGAGCTCTGCGGCGAGGTGGTCGAGGGCCCGCGCGCCGGTGAACGCCTGATCGGCACCGCCGCGTTGCCCGCCGGGGCGTTCGCCGAGTACGCGCTGACGGACGCCGCCGGCGCACAGCCCGCCCCCGACAGCCTGGACGACGCCGAGGCGGCCGCCCTGCTGATCGCCTACCAGACTGCCTGGTTCGCGCTGCACCGCCGGGCCCGCCTGGCGTCCGGCGAGACGCTGCTGGTGCACGCCGCGGCCGGCGGCGTCGGCAGCGCGGCCGTGCAACTCGGCAAGGCCGCCGGGGCGTTCGTGATCGCCGTGGTCGGCGGCGCAGAAAAGGCCGACGTGGCGCGGAAGTTGGGAGCCGACCTGGTGGTCGACCGGAAGTCCGAGGACTTCGCGGCCGCGGTCAGGGCCGCCACCGGGGGCCGCGGCGCCGACGTGGTCTTCGACCCGGTCGGCGGCAGCGCCTACACCGGCTCCACCAAGTGCATCGCCTTCGAGGGCCGGATCGTGGTGGTCGGCTTCGCCTCCGGTGAGATCCCCGCCCCGCAGCTGGGCCACGCCCTGGTGAAGAACTACTCGGTGCTGGGCCTGCATTGGGGCCTGTACGTGGCCAAGGACCCGGGGGCCGTCCGGGACTGCCACGACGCGCTGACCGCCCTGGCCGCCGCCGGGGTGGTCCGCCCGCTGATCTCCGACCGCGTTCCGCTGTCCGGCGCCGCCGACGCCGTCCACCGGGTCGCCACCGGCGCCAGCACCGGCCGGATCGTCGTCGTGCCGTGACTGCCGGGAAGGGGCGGCCCGAGCGGGCCGCCCCTTCCTACGTGCTCAGCGGTACTTCTTCAGCTCCCGCCGCGCCAGCGAGCGCCGGTGGACCTCGTCCGGCCCGTCGGCCAGGCGCAAGGTGCGGTTGCCGGCCCAGAGTTGGGCGAGGACGGTGTCCTGGCTGACGCCGGCCGCGCCGTGCGCCTGGACGGCCTTGTCGAGGATCCACTCGACGGTGGACGGGACGGCGATCTTGATGGCCTGGATCTCGGTGTGGGCGCCCCGGTTGCCGACGGTGTCCATCAGCCAGGCGGTCTTCAGCACCAGCAGCCGGGCCTGCTCGATCCGCACCCGGGCCTCGGCGATCCAGTCCTGCACCACGCCCTGGTCGGCCAGCGGACGACCGAACGCCACCCGCGAGTCGACCCGGCGGCAGGTCAGTTCCAGGGCCCGTTCGGCGATGCCGATGGCCCGCATGCAGTGGTGGATCCGACCCGGGCCGAGCCGGGCCTGGGCGATGGCGAAGCCGGAGCCCTCCTCGCCGAGCAGGTTGGCCGCCGGGACCCGGACGTCCTCGAAGAGGATCTCGGCGTGCCCGCCGTGGTCGGCGTCCTCGTAGCCGAACACCCGCATGCCGCGCAGGACGTGGACGCCCGGGGTGTCACGCGGCACCAGGACCATCGACTGCTGGCGGTGCACCTCGGCGTCCGGGTCGGTCTTGCCCATCACGATGAGGAGCCGGCAGTTCGGGTTCATCGCCCCGGTGATGTACCACTTGCGGCCGTTGACGACGTACTCGTCGCCGTCCCGCTCGATCCGGGTGGTGATGTTGGTGGCGTCCGAGGAGGCGACGTCCGGCTCGGTCATCGCGAACGCCGAGCGGATATCCCCGTCCAGCAGCGGCCGCAGCCACCGCTCGCGCTGCTCGGCGGAGCCGAACTGGGCGAGCAGTTCCATGTTGCCGGTGTCGGGGGCCGCGCAGTTGACCGCGGCCGGGGCCAACAGGACGGAGCGGCCGGTGAGTTCGGCCAGCGGCGCGTACTGGACGTTGGTCAGGCCGGCGCCGTGCTCACCGGGCAGGCCGTGCTTGTCCACGAAGAACAGATTCCACAGGCCGCGGGCCTTCGCTGCTGCCCGGAGCTCGCCGACCACCGGCGGGATCGCCCACGGCTCGCGCTTCGGGTCCGCCAGCTGCGCGGCCAGCACCTCCTCGGCCGGGTAGACGAACTCGTCCATGAACGCGCCGAGTTCACCCAGCAGGTGGACCGTCCTGGCGTCGTATCCGAAGTCCATTGCTCAGCCCTCCACCGACGTGCGTCCGAACTCCACGAAGAGCGGCACCAGTTCGCCGACCCGGTCGAACCCGGCGCCGACCGTGCCGCCCTGGGTCCAGCGGAAGTGGATGCCCTCCAGCACCACCGCCAGCTTGAACGAGGCGAAGCCCACGTACCAGCCCAGGCCGGAGACGTCCCGGCCGGACGACTCGGCGTAGCGGCGCACCAGTTCGTCGGTTTCGGGGAAGCCGGGGGCGAGCGCGGCGCCGGGCAGCACGCCGTCGAAGCGGCGGGCCAGTTCGGTGTACATCACCAGCAGGCCCAGGTCGGTGAGCGGGTCGCCGACGGTGGACATCTCCCAGTCCAGCACCGCGGTGATCCGGTCGTCCGGGCCGACCAGCACGTTGTCCAGGCGGTAGTCGCCGTGCACCAGCGCGGGGGCGGGGGAGTCGGGCAGGGTGTCCGCCAGCCGCCGGTGCAGCTCGTCGACGCCCGGCACCTCGCGGCTCCGGGATGCGTCCAACTGCTTGCCCCAGCGCCGCAGTTGGCGCTCCAGGAAGCCTTCGGGGCGACCGAACCCGGCCAGGCCGAGCGCGACCGGGTCCAGCGCGTGCAGGGCGACCAGGGTGTCCACCAGCCGCTCGCCGAGGCCGTGCACCCGCTGCTCGCCGAGCGCGGCCAGCGTCCCGGCGTCCCGGTGGGCGACGCCTTCGACGTACTCCATCAGGTAGAACGGCGCGCCGATCACCGCCTCGTCCTCGACCAGCAGCACCGGGTCCGGCACCGGCACCGCGGTCGGGGCCAGCGCAGCCAGCACCCGGTACTCGCGGGCCATGTCGTGCGCCGTGGCCAGCACGTGCCCGAGCGGCGGCCGGCGCAGCACCCAGCGGGAGGCGCCGTCCTCGACCAGGTAGGTCAGGTTCGACCGGCCGCCCTCGAACCGGCGGGCCGTCAGCGGACCGGCGGTGGGGGAGGGCAGCGCGACGTCCAGGTGGGCGCGCAGCCTCTCCAGGTCGAGTCCGGGCGGAGCGGCGGTGGTCATCGGGGGCACCTCGCAGGGGAACGTGGGCTGACTAAGCGCTTGCTTAGGATTGCCCCGGGGGCCCGAGTTGTCAACGAGCGCCGCCCGCCAGGCAGGGGAAGCCGGGCGGGCGGCGGAGGCGGAGGAGGGTCAGTGGGCGACGGCGGCGGACACCCGGTCGCCGAGCGAACGGTCCACGTTGCGCCAGTACTGGAGAGCGCGTTCCAGCACCGGCGCGGAGACGCCGTCCTGCAGGTGCCCGGCGATGTTGGCTACCAGGCGGTCGCGCGCCGCGTCGTCCAGCACCTCGCGCACCAGCGTCCCGGCCTGCCCCCAGTCGTCGTCCTCCCGGTGCAGCGGGTACGCCTCGCGGACCATCTTCCCGGCCACGTCCCACCCCAGTGGCGCGCCCCACAGCTCCGGGTCGGCGGCCGGCCCGCCGTACGAGTTGGGCGCGTACGGGCGGGCGGTGCGGGCGGCGTCGAACCGCATCGGGCCGTCCTTGCTGTACGAGTGCACCGGCACGTGCGAGCGGTTCGGCGGCAGCTGCGCGTAGTTCGGGCCGATCCGGTGCCGGTGGGTGTCCGGGTAGGAGAAGATCCGGCCCAGCAGCATCTTGTCCGGGGAGACGCCGACGCCCGGCACCAGGTTGGACGGCTCGAACGCGGCCTGCTCGATGTGGACGAAGTGGTCCTCCGGGTTGCGGTTCAGGGTGAACCGGCCGACCTCGATCAGCGGATAGTCGCCGTGCGGCCACACCTTGGTCAGGTCGAACGGGTTGAACCGGTAGTCCCACGCCTCGTCGAACGGCATCACCTGGACGTGCAGCGTCCACGACGGGAAGTCGCCTCCCTCGATCGCCTCGAACAGGTCCCGTCGGTGGACGTCGCCGTCCGCGCCGGCCAGCCGGTCCGCCTCCGCCTGGGTCAGGAAGTCGTTGCCCTGGTCGGTCCTGAAGTGGTATTTCACCCAGAACCGCTCGCCGGCCGCGTTCACCCAGCTGTAGGTGTGCGAGGAGAAGCCGTCCATGTGCCGCCAGTTCTTCGGGATGCCCCGGTCGCCCATCAGCCAGGTCACCTGGTGCGCGGACTCCGGGGAGAGCGTCCAGAAGTCCCACTGCATGTCGTGGTCGCGCAGGCCGTTGTCCGGGCGGCGCTTCTGCGAGCGGATGAAGTCCTGGAACTTGCTCGGGTCGCGGACGAAGAAGACCGGCGTGTTGTTGCCGACCAGGTCGTAGTTGCCCTGCTCGGTGTAGAACTTCAGCGCGAAGCCGCGCGGGTCGCGCCAGGTGTCCGGCGAGCCCAGCTCGCCCGCCACCGTGGAGAACCGGGCCAGCATGTCGCAGCGTTTGCCCGGCTGGAACAGGTCCGCCCTGGTGAACCGGCTGATGTCCTGGGTCACCTCGAAGGTGCCGTACGCGCCGCTGCCCTTCGCGTGCACCACCCGCTCCGGCACCCGCTCCCGGTTGAACTGGGCCATCTTCTCGATCAGGTAGTGGTCGTGCAGCAGGATCGGGCCGACCGGGCCCGCCGTCAGCGAATGCTCGTCGCTCTCGACCGGGACACCCGCGTTGTTCGTGGTGAACGGGACGTGCTGGGACATCGGGAGAACTCCTCCTCGGGCACCCGCCGGGCGCCGTAGCCGCGCGGCGGCGAGGGTCGTCCACCGCGACTTCCTACCACTCGAACACCGGCCCGGGCCGCCCACAACCGCAGCCCGCCGGCCGTCACTCCGTTCGCGCCCAGAGGTGACGCGACGTCAGAAACCGGGCACGGAGTACCCGTTCAGGAACCACAGTGCCGCCGACCACCACAGCAGCCCGATCGCGCAGAACAGCGCCCCGCCGGCCGCCGGCAGCGCCCAGCCCGGCAGCCGCCCGTGCTGCACCAGCAGCACCTTCGCCGCGAACGCCCCGTAAAGGATGCAACCCGACACCGAGTGCACCGCCACCCGCGCGTCGGTGAACCGCACCCCGTATGCCAGCAGGCAGTGCTGGGCGATCGGCAGAGACAGCGCGAACGCCGCCGCCCCGCCCACCCGGTGCCAGATCCGCACCCGGGGCGCCCGGTGACCGCCCCGGTACATCCACAGCGCCAGCAGCACCTGCACCAGCGCCAGGCCGAACAGCGCCGACCCGAGCTGCGACTTCAGCCGCAGCGCGTCCACCCCGGCCGCGCCGAACAGGCTGCGGCCCGGCTGGGGTGTGTGCACCCGCCCGAACCAGAACAGCCCCGCGACGACCGCCACCGGCGCCAGCACCGCGAGCACGGTCGGCCAGGACACCTCCGCGCGCCGCACCTCAGCCGTCCTGCGCGCCGTCGTCGGTGCTGGTGCTGGTGCTGGTGCTGGTGCTGGTGCTGGTGCCGGTGTCCGCGCCGATGTCCGTGCCGGTGTTGGTGTTGGTGCTGGTGCCCGTGCCCGTGCCGATGTCCGTGCCGGTGTTGGTGCTGGTGTCCGTGCCGGTGTCCCCGGTATTGGTGCCCGTGCCCGTGCCGGTGTCCGCGTCGGTGCTCGGATCGCCCGCACTTTCCGCACTCGTTCCCGGGCCCGAGCCTGCGCTCGTACCCGAACCCGTACCCGAGCCCGTATCCGTACCCGGGCCCGTATCCGTACCCGTACCCGAGCCCGTACCCGAGCCCGAGCCCGTGCCCGAGCCCGTATCCGTACCCGGGTCGGCCGGATTCCCGCCGGAGCCCGCGCCCGCGCCCGCGCCCGGGTCCGTCCCGGTGTCGCGGGGCGGCTGCACCACGGCGGGCGCGGTCGGGGCCGGCGGCACGTACGGGACCACGGGAGTGGAGGGCACCGCCGGGACGGTGGACGTGGCCGGCGCGGACGGGGACCCGGTCGCACCCGTGGCCGCCGGGTCCGTCGCGCCGGCGCTCGCGCCCGCCGAGGCCGCACCCGACGCCGCACCCGACGCCGCACCCGACGGCGCGCCCCCGGTCCCGCGCAGCGTCGAGATGTCCACGCCCACCGGGTCGCCCAGCGAGGTCACCGCGTAGAAGGTGCCGTGCGGGTCCGCCACCGTGTGCCCGGTGGCCTGGCCCGGCCCGTGGTCGCCCGTGTACCGGTACAGCGGGTGGCCCTTGTACAGCACCTGCGCCGTCCCGTCGGCGAGCGCCGCCGCGCCCAGCAGCCCGTCGTCCACGCCCGGCCCGGCCAGCGGGAAGCCCGGCGTGGTCACCGGCGGCCAGGACTTCGCGCACTCGTCCAGGCAACTGCCGTGCACCGACTTGTCCGCGCCGTACAGGTACAGGGCGCGGCCCTGCGCGTCCACCAGGATCGGGCCGAGACTGCCCACGCTCGCCAGCCCCACCGTGACGCCCACCGAGGTGGCGAACGCCGGCCCTCCCGACGGGCTCGCGGCGGCCGGCGCGGCGGCCGGCGCGGACCCGGTGGCCGGAGGGGCGCTCGGGGCGGGATCCGCGCCGCAACCGGCGGCCGCGAACACGGACAGGGACAGTACTGTGGCGGCGACACGGCAGGTACGGGGCATCACGACTCCTGGGGCCGGAGCGGCGGGGGCTGGTCACCATCCATCCCCGCCGCCCGCCGCCCGGCCACCCCAGAGCGGGCCCCGTCCGCACCAGGGGGTACCCCGTTGCCCTGGACGGCCCACCGTCCGCACCCGCCGCCCGTCGACGCCGCCGCCCGGCAGCCGCTCTGCGCGCCCCACCCGGACGGGCGGACACTGGAGAGGTACGACCACGCCCGAGGGGGCGCCCATGACCACCCAGCACAGCACCGCACCGGCGATCCGGGTCCGGAAGCTCGGCAAGCGATTCAAGGACCTCGTCGCCCTCGACGACGTCGACTTCGAGGTACCGCCCGGCAGCGTCTTCGGACTGCTCGGGCCGAACGGGGCGGGCAAGACCACCGCCATCCGCATCCTCACCACCATCATCCAGCCCACCAGCGGCCGGGCCGAAGTGCTCGGCACCGACGTGGTCGCCCACCCGGGCGCGGTGCGCCGGATGATCGGACTGGCCGGCCAGTACGCCGCCGTCGACCCGAACCTGACAGCCCGTGAGAACCTCCGCCTGATCGGCCGGCTCACCCAACTGCCCCGCGGCCGAAGATCCCCGCGCGCCGCCGACCTGCTGGCCCGGTTCGATCTGACCCGGGCCGCCGACCGGCCCGTCCGCACCTTCTCCGGCGGCATGCGCCGCCGGCTCGACGTCGCCGCCGCCCTGGTTCCCGAACCACCCGTGCTGTTCCTCGACGAACCCACCACCGGACTCGACCCGCAGAGCCGCACCGCGCTGTGGGAACTCATCCGGGAACTCGTCGCCGACGGCACCACCGTGCTGCTCACCACCCAGTACCTGGAGGAGGCCGACCGGCTCGCCCACCGGGTCGCCGTCCTCGCCGAGGGCCGGGTGGTCGCCGACGACACCCCGCACGCCCTCAAGGCCCGCCTCGGCACCACCGTGCTGGAACTCGGCATGGGCGAGGACCCGCGCGCCGTCCGAGCCGCCGCCCTGATCGCCGACAAGCTCCGACACGCCTCCGAACGCGACGGCGCCCTGCTGCGCCTGCCCAGCCCGGACGGGTCACTGCTGCTGATGGACGTCCTGCACGCGCTGGAGTCCGAACAGCTCACCCCGCGCACCATCGCCGTCCGCGAATCCAGCCTGGACGACGTCTACCTCGCCCTCACCGGCCACCGCACCTCCGGAGGCCCGAAATGACCGCCGTCACCGCCACCGACCTCGCCCCCGCGCCCGGCCTGTCCGGACGCCTGCTGGCCCCCGTCCGGGACGGCCTGGCCGTCTGCGGGCGCAACCTGATCGCGCTGCGCCGGGTGCCCCGGCTGCTGATCTTCTCCACGGTGCAGCCGGTCGTGTTCGTGCTGCTGTTCCGCTACGTGTTCGGCGGGGTGGTCGGCGCGGCCCTGCACGGGGTGAGCTACGTCGACTACCTGATGCCGGGCGTGTTCGTGCAGGTGGTCGTGTTCGGCGCGGTCAACACCGCGATCGGCCTGGCCACCGACCTGCAGACCGGCCTGATGGAGCGGTTCCGGTCGCTGCCGATGGCCCGCTCCGCGGTGCTCTCCGGGCGGACGGCCGCCGACCTGGTCCGGAACGTGTTCGTGGTGGCGCTGATCAGCGGCGTCGGCTTCCTGGTCGGCTTCCGGGTGCACAGCGACGTCTGGGGGTTCCTGGCCGGGGCGCTGCTGGTGGTGGCGTTCGGCTTCGCGATGTCCTGGGTGTTCGCCGTGGTCGGACTGGCCGTCGGCGACCCGGAGACCGCGACCGCCGCGGCCTTCCCGGTGCTGGCCCCGCTGGTCTTCGCGTCGTCCGCGTTCGTCCCGACCTCGACCATGCCCGGCTGGCTCCAGGTGTTCGCCAACCACCAGCCGGTGACCATCACCGCCAACGCGGTCCGCGCCCTGATGCTGGGCACGCCGGTCGGCTCGCAGGTCTGGCAGGCCCTCGCCTGGGACGTCGGCATCGTCGCGGCGTTCGCGCCGCTCGGCGTCTGGCTGTACCGCAGGGCGGTCTGAGCGACCGAACGATCGGACTGACGTCAGGTCGCCTGCTCGGGCGGCGCCCACACGGTGCGGTCGCCGCCGCGCCAGGCGACCAGCTCGGGGTCGTCCAGGTCCGGTTCGTCCACGCCCGCGCGGCGGACGAACTCCGCCACGTCCTCCGCCGAGGTGGCCCGCCCCACCGTCCGTCCGTAGATCTCCACCCGCCGGTACGGCCGCGCCCCGCGGGTCGGCGGGCGGACCACCACCGGCGGGTGGAATATGTCTCCGGTCTCGCTCATACCCCCAGTGTCGCGCGCCCCGAGCGGACCGGCATCGGTGCAGGTCACGGGGCAGCGGCGGAGCGTGTGCGGCCCGTCGCGGACCGTGCGGCGGCGAGCGGGCTCAGCCGGCGAACAGACGGCGCAGCACGTCCAGACCGCCCGGCACCAGCGGGTGGTAGCGGCCGGCCAGCAGCTCGGCGGGCGGGACGAAACCGCACCAGTCGACCTCGGCCGGGTCCGGGTCCGGCGGGCGGTCCGTCAGCAGTCGGCGCACCACCAGGAAGCCGCTCGCCAACCGGACGGTCGGGTGCAGGCATTGGCGTGCCGCGCCCGCCAGGACGTCGTAGTGGCCGGGGTGGACGGGGGTCGATCCGGTGCGCCGGTACAGCAGCACCCGGCCGGCCGGGTCGACGTGCACCGTGGCGGTGAGGCGGCGCCGGACGGCGCCGGGGCCGGACCGGGCGGTGGTGGGGGCATCCATCGGTGCGGGAGTGGAGGGCACAGGCATCCCGTCTGTCGCTGGGCCGGGGCCGCAGCCGGCACCGGGCCGGAGGCGAGAGCCTCGCCTGACGCATCATCACCACCCGGATGCGGCACGATTGTTGCACATCGTGGTCGAACAGTGACGTATCGTGTGCGCCAATCGCGTCCCCGTGTGCGCCATCCGCGTCCCGTCACCGAATCGAGGGCCCGTGCACCCCGCCACCGCCCCCGGCGGCCTCCCGCTGCTGGGCCACCTCCCGGCCATGCTCGCCCGCCCGCTCGCCTTCCTCGACACCCTGCCCGCGCACGGCGACCTGGTCCGGGTCCGGGTCGGCCCGCGCGAGCTGTACATGGTCGGCGCACCGGAGTTGATCCGGCGGGTGCTCACCGACCGGGCCGACTTCGACCGCACCGGCCCGCTCTACGCGAAGATCCGCACCTTCCTCGGCAACGGCCTCGCCTCCTGCCCGCACGCCGACCACCAGCGGCTCCGCAGGATCGTCCAACCCGCTTTCCGGCACGCCCTGTTGCCGCGCTACGCCGAGGCGATGACGGCCGAAACGGCCGCGCTCACCGCCCGTTGGCAGGCCGGGCGGACGGTCGACGTCACCCGTGAGGCCTTCACCCTCACCACTGCCGTCGCCGTCCGCACCCTGTTCTCGGCCGGTCTGACCGCCGAGGCCGCCGAACGGCTGCGCCACGCGCTGGACGTGCTGCTGCGCGGCCTGTACCTGCGGGTCGTGCTGCCCGCCGCCGACCTGCTGCCCACCCCCGCCCGCCGCGAGTACCGCCGGGCGCTGCGGGCCTGGCACGCCGGAGTGGCCGCCATCGTCGCCGACTACCGGGCCCGCGGCGTCGACCACGGGGACGTACTGTCGCTGCTGCTGGCCGCCCGCGACGAGGCCGGACGCCCGCTGGCGGAGCGCGAACTCGCCGACCAGGTCGCCACCTTGGTGCTGGCCGGGGCCGAGACCACCTCCTCCGCGCTGGCCTGGTCGCTCCGCCTGGTCGCCGAACACCCGGAAGTGGAGCGGAAGTTGCACGCCGAGCTGGACGCCGGCCCGGCCGGCGGACCCGCCCGCTGGCAGCACCTCGCCCAACTCCCCTACACCGCCCAGGTGGTGAGCGAGGCCTTGCGGCTCTACCCGCCCGCCTGGGCGGTCAGCCGCACCACCACCCGCCCGCTCGAACTCGGCGGCGCCCGGCTGCCCGCCGGTGCGTTGGTGGTCTGCTGCCTGTACCTGCTCCAGCGCCGCCCCGAGCTGTTCCCCGACCCCACCCGCTTCGACCCCGACCGCTTCGCGCCCGGCGCCGTCCACCGGGACGCCTACCTGCCGTTCGGCCTCGGCGCCACCCGCTGCCCGGGCGACCGCTTCGGCACCGTCGAGGCCACCCTGGCCCTGGCCACCATCGCCGGCCGCTGGCGGCTCCGCCCCGCCGTCGAGGGGCCGGTGCGGCCGCAGCCCGGGCTGGTGCTCTCGCCGGGCCCGCAGCCGATGACGCCGACCGATCGGATCACCGGGCCAGCAGGTTGACGCCGCCCCGGAACAGCGGCGGTGCCACGGCCGCCAGTCGGACGATCCTGGGCCCGACCAGGGGGTGGTGGCGGGCGGTCAGGAGCGCCGTGGTGAGCAGCCGGTAGGGCCGGGTGGCGCGCCGCCAGGCGCGTTCGTACCCGGCGGGCCGGTCGGCGGTCAGGCAGCGGACGGCCGCCTCGGCGGAGGCCAGGGCGATCGCGATCCCCTCGCCGGTGAGGGCGTCCAGGTAGCCGGCGGCATCCCCGACCAGCAGCACCCGACCGTGCACCCGCGCACCGGCGTGCTGCCGCAGCGGACCGGCGCCGCGGACCGGCCCGGCCGCCGCGCCGCCGATCCGCGCCAACAGGGCCGGGAACTGGTCGAGTTGCCGATCGAACGGCAGGCGCTGCGAGCCGAGCACCGCCACCCCGACCGTCCCCTCGGACACCGGCGTGACGTACGCCTCCGCGTGTCGCGACCAGTACACCTCCACCAGGTCGCTCCACGGCCGCACCGCGAAGTGCCGCCGCTGCCCGTACCGGGCCGGCCGGCGGGCGTCGGTCGGCCGGTGCAGTCCGAGCGCGCGGCGCACGGGGGAGTGCAGGCCGTCGGCGGCGACCAGGTGCCGGGCCGTCAAATCGCCTACCGTCACCGCCCGTTCGGTGATGGTCAGACCCTCCGCGCGGCCGGTGGTGCGCCGGACGCCCGACTGCTCGGCGCTGGCCGCGAGCGCCGCGTGCAGGACGGTGCGGCGCACGCCCAGGCCGTGGCCGGTGCGGAAGCGGGCCTCGGCGGCGCGTGAGCCGTCGGCCTCCAGATAGCGGATGCCGTGGAACGGCCGCCCCTCGACCGCGACGCCGAGCCGGGCCAACGCCCGTACCGCGCCCGGCATCAGGCCCTCGCCGCAGGCCTTGTCGACCGGCGTCGGGCGCGGCTCCAGCACGGTGGTGGACAGCCCCGCGCGGGCGGCGTGGATCGCGGTGGCCAACCCGGCCGGGCCGCCGCCGATCACCAGCAGGTCGATCACGCGGCGGCCCGGCACAGCGTCAGCGCCGCCTCCTCGCAGCGCAGCCGAGTGGCCAGCAGCAGGGAGTTGAGCACGGTGAAGCCGAGCGCCGTGACCCACGCCGTGTGCACCAGCGGCAGCGCGAAGCCCTCCACCACCACCGCCAGGTAGTTGGGGTGCCGAAGCCACCGGTACGGACCGCCGGCGACCAGCGGCAGGCCCGGCACCACGATCACCCGGGTGTTCCAGTGCGGCCCCAGCGCCCCGATGCACCACCAGCGCAGCCCCTGCGCGGCGAGCGCCAGCACCAGCATCGGCCACCCCGGGCCCGGCAGGAACGGCCGCTCCGCCCACCGGACTTCCAGCAGGCAGCCCACCAGCAGCCCCGTGTGCAGGGCCACCATCGGCGGATAGTGCCCCTGCCCGTACTCCACCCCGCCCCGGGCCAGGCTCCAGGCGGCGTTCCGGCGGGCGACCAGCAGCTCCGCCAGCCGCTCCACGGCGACCAGCGCGATCAGCACGGTGTAGGCGACCACGTCGATCACCAGCGCAGCAGGACGAGTTCGGAGGCGAAGCCCGGACCGAGGGCGAGCATCAGCCCGAACGAGCCGGGCGGCGGCGGGCCTTGGTCGATCACGTCGCGCAGAATGTGCAGCACCGACGCCGAGGACAGGTTGCCGCAGCGCGCCAGCGACTCCCGGCTCGGCGCCAACGCGCCTTCCGACAGCCCGAGTTCCTCACCCAGCACCTCCAACACCCGCGGCCCGCCCGGATGGCACACCCAACTGCCCACATCGCCCGGCTTCAGATCGTGCGCCGCCAGGAACGACGCCACCTCCTCGCCCACGTGCAGCCGTACCAGCTCCGGCAGTTCGGGCCCCAGCAGAATGCCGAACCCGGAGTCGCCCACCTGCCAGCCGAGCAGCCGTTCCGTCCCCGGATACAGCCGACTCCGGGTCGCCACCACCGTCGGCCCGGCCGCCGCCGTCGCCGCCGGATGCCCGTCGCCGACCGCGAGCAGCGCGCCCGCGCCGTCCCCGAACAGCGCGGTGGCCAGCAGGTTCGCCGCCGAGGTGTCCGTCCGCTGCAGGGTCAGCGAACACAGCTCGGTGGCCAGTAGCAGAGCCGCGCCGTTGCCGTGACGCCCTGTCAACAAGTCGTCCACGACCGCCAGTCCGCCGGCGCCGCCCGCGCACCCCAGGCCGAACAGCGGCACCCGGCGCACGTCCTCGCGCAGGCCGAGCCGGGACGCGATCCGCGCCTCCAGCGAGGGCACCGCGATGCCGGTGACGGTGGTGGAGACCACCGCATCGACCTGCTCGGCGGCCATCCCGGCCGCGGCCAGCACCGACTCGGCGGCCCGGAGGGCGAGTTCGGACGCGGCCTCCAGCCAGGCGTCGTTCGCCTGCCCGAACCCGTCGAACCCGCCGTAGCGCTCCAACGGGAACGCCAGTCGCCGGGACTCCACTCCCGCGCTCGCGAAGAACCGCTCCGACAGGGCCCGTTCGTCCCCCGACCCGCCGCGCAGCAAGGCCAGCCCGGCCGCCAACTCGCCCTGCCGGTACTGATGGGGCGGAAGGACCCCGCACACTGCCGCGATCCGCGTCACCGACCCAGGATAGGGACCGAACCCACCCGAACCGGGCAATCCTCCCGTGCCCGGCGCGTCTGCGCCGACGCCTGCGGATGCCGTCAGAGGCGCAGGGTGCTCCAACCGCGGGTGATCTCGTCGCGGACGTCGGCGCCGCCGTCGGGTCGGCGAGACGTCAGCAGGGCGAGCAGGGCGGCGCCGTCGCCCGGCCGGGCCGCCGGGTCGGGGGTGAGGGCGTGGGCGACCACGGCGGCGAGCGCCGGGTCCAGGGCGTGGACGGCGGCCAGGGCGGCCCGGTCCGGGCCGGTGTCGACGATCCGGCGGATCACCGCGCCGGTGCTGGTGGCCGCGAACGGACTGGCCCCGTGCGCGGCGCACACCACGCAGCACGCCCACGCCCAGATGTCGGCGGCCGTACCCACCCGCTCCTCGCCGAACTGCTCCGGCGCCATGTAGGTGAGCGTGCCCGGCCCCGCGCCCGTCATGGTCAGCCGGGTGCCGTCCACCAGGGCGGCGATGCCGAAGTCGAGCAGCCGCGGCCCGGCCGAGGTCAGCATGATGTTCGACGGCTTGAGATCGCGGTGCACCAGGCCGAGCCGGTGGACGCCCGACAGCGCCACCGCGAGCGCCAGGGCGAGCGCGCGCAGCGCCTCCGGGGAGCGCACCGGCCCGTTCTCCCGCAGGTGGGCGTCGAGCGGCCGCCCGTCCAGCAACTCCATGGCCAGGAACGGCCGTCCCGCGTCCACCCCGGTGTCCAGCACCCGTGCGGTGTACGCCCCCGGCACCATCGCCAGCACCTCGGACTCCCGCTGGAAGCGACGCAACAGGTCCGGATCGTCCAGCAGCTCCACGTTGATGGTCTTCAACGCGACCTGGGTGGCCGCGCCCGCACGACGCGCCAGGTACACCGTCCCCATGCCGCCGGCGCCGATCCGGCCGAGCAGCTGGTAGCCCCCGATGCTGCGCGGCTCGTGCCCGCCCAGCGCCTGATGCGGCACCTGGGCGGGCGGAGGCGGGGGAACGACGGGCGGGGCAGCCGGGGGCGGGGCGGTGGCGAGTGCCGTCGCGGGGGCGGTGACCGGAGCGAAGGGCGGGGCGAAGGGCGGGGCGACCGGCGGGGCGGGCGTCGGCCAGGCTGCGGCGGGGGAACCGAGCGGCGCGGTGGGCGCCAGTGCGGGGTGACGGCGGGCGGTGATCAGCGCCACCGCCTGGAACGCCACCGCACCGAGCACCACGCCCAGCGGCAGCGCCACCACCGCGAGAACGGCGAGCAGCCCGAGCACGCCGAGACCCCGCCGCCGGAGCCGCCCGTCCGCAGCCACCTCCGGCGGCATGCCGACGGTCAGCAGCGCCCGGTCGACCAGGTGGGTGAGCAGCAGCAACGCGGCCACCAGCACCGCCGTGAAGCCCGTCAGCCAGAGCTGCGGACCGACGTGGGTCAGCCGGAGCGCCGCCACGAGCGCGCGGTCGTTCACGAAGACCGCCGGGCTGTGCAGGACGTCGAAGCCGGTGTTCCTGATGAGGGTCATCAGGGCTTCGAGCGCACCCGCGAGCACCACGAACACCGCCAACTCGCCCACCACCGGCCCGATCCCGGGCGGCGCGGCTCCCGTCACGGCGGCCACGGACCGCGCCCGGATCGTGCGCTGGGAGCGCCGCAGCAGCGGCAGTGACAGCAGTCGCACCACCAGCGCCGGCAGCAGCACGATCAACAGATCAACGGTGAGATTGATGTCCAGCACCGTCGGATTCCCCCTGGTCGGCCGGTGAGCAGGAACCGGGATCATATGTGCGGAACGCCGGCTCCGGCAGTCGACAACTCGGCCTCTTCTCCGCATGCGTGACATGCCGTCACTTCCGCCGGTCCCGCGCCGCCGGTCCGCGGGCGGCTAGCGTGGCCGGGGTGAGCGATGCGGCAGTGGCGTCCCGGGGACTGATCGGGGGACTGGCGCGGGCCTGCCATCCGGTGCCCGCCGCGGCGGTGACCGTGCTGGCCGCGGCGATGGCCGTCGGGGCCGGGCGCGGACCGGTCGGGACGCTGCTCACCGGCGGTGCGGTCGCGGCCGGGCAGCTGTCGATCGGCTGGAGCAACGACCTGGTCGACCGACGGCGGGACGAGGCGGCCGGGCGCTCCGACAAGCCGCTCGCCGTCGGCGAGGTGACGGGCCGCCGGGTCGCCGCGTCGACCTGCTGGGCGGTGGCCTGCTGCGTGCTGCTGTCGGCGGCGTGCGGGGTCGCGGCGGCGACCGTGCACCTGGTGGCGGTGGCCGCCGGCTGGGCGTACAACCTGCGACTGAAGGCCACCTGGTGGTCCTGGCTGCCCTACGCGCTGGCGTTCGCGCTCCTGCCGGCCTTCGTCACCCTCGCGCTGCCGGGCCGGCCTTGGCCCGCCGCACCCGTCCTCGGCGCGGGCGCGCTGCTCGGCGTCGCGGCCCACTTCGCCAACGTCCTGCCGGACTTGGCCGCCGACCGCGCCGCGAACATCCGCGGCCTGCCCCAACGCGCCGGCGCCCGCGCCTCGGCCCTGACCGCCGTCCTCGCCGCGACCGCCGCCGCACTCCTCCTCGCCCCCGGCTGGCCCGTCCTCGCCGTCACCGCTCCGCCCGCCCTCGCCGCCCTGCTCGCCCCGCGCGGCCGCCTCCCGTTCCTGGCGGTCATCGCCGCCACGGCGGTCGCGCTGGGGCTGCTGCTGCTCAACGGCGGTCTGCGCAACGGCTCCTGAGCGGGGGCGCCGTCACACGGAGCTCTCCCACTCCTCGCGGAGCATCCCGAAGAGCACGGTGTCGTAGCGCTTCCCCTCCAGCAGTACGGCCGACCGGCGGCGGCCCTCCTCCCGGAAACCCAGCCCCGTGAAGGCCCGTACTGCACGCTCGTTGCCGCTCCAGGTGTCCAGCTCCAGCCGACCGAGCCGATACGCACCGAACAGGTGGTTCACGAGCACCCGCACCGCGTCACGGCCGTGGCCCCGGCCCCAGAACTCCCGCTCCCCGATGGTCACCCCCAGGGTGGCCACCCCCGCGTACGGGTCCAGGTCCCGGTAATCGGCCATGCCGATCACCCTCCCGCCCGCCAGTTCCTCGATCGTGAACACGGCCGACTCCCGGGGGTTCAGCCGCAGCATGGTCTCGAACCCGCGGGCCACCGCCTCCGCCGTCACCGGCCCGAAGCCGGGATCGCCGGCCGTCGCCCACCGCGCCACCTCCGGATCGTTCCGCCACCGGAGATGGTGCGCCGCATCCTCGGCGCGCAGCGCACGGAGGCTTACCAGGTTTCCTTCGAACATTGCGCCACTTTAATCAGGCGCGCGGTGCCGGTGCCGACGATTATTTTGCACAGGTTCGTCATGGGCGCGCGGAGGCGGCCGAGGCCGGGGGGTTGTTGGTGACGGTGATCGACGGCGGGTTGGCCAGGCGGCTGGTGGATGCGCAGTTTCCGCAGTGGGCCGGGCTGCCGCTGGCGGCGGTGGAGCCGGGCGGGTCGGACCATGTGATCTTCAGGCTGGGCGAGGAGTTGGCTGTTCGGCTGCCCCGGCATGCGGATGCGGTCGGGCAGGCGGAGCGGGAGCTGGAGTGGCTGCCGCGGCTCGCGCCGTGGTTGCCGTTGGCGGTGCCCGTGCCGGTGGCGGTGGGCGAGCCGGGGTTCGGGTATCCGTGGCGGTGGGGGGTGTCGCGCTGGCTGGACGGCGAGCCGGCCGGCGTGGCGGCGTTGGGCGGGTCCGCGGCGGCCGCCGTCCAACTGGCCGGGTTTCTCAGGGCACTTCAGGGGTGCGAGCCTGCGGGCGCCGTTCGGGAGGAGTCGCTGGCGGAGCGGGACGAGGAGACCCGGGCCGCCGTCGCGGCGCTCGACGGGGTGTTCGACGGTGCGGCGATGACGGCGCTGTGGGAGGCGGCACTGGGCGCGCCGGCGTGGGGGCGGGCGCCGGTCTGGGTGCACGGGGACTTCCACACCGGCAATCTGCTGACGGTCGACGGCCGGCTCGGCGCGGTCATCGACTTCGGCGGGCTCGGCCTCGGCGACCCGGCCTGCGACCTGACCATCGCCTTCACCCTGCTGTCGGCCGGGACCCGGACCGCCTTCCGGACCGCGCTCGGCGTGGACGAGGCCACCTGGCTGCGAGGCCGCGGCTGGGCCCTGGCAACCGGCCTGAACGCCTACACCCACTACGCCGCCGTCAACCCGCGGGTGGCCGCCCAGACCACCCGTCAGATCGCCGAGGCCCTGCGCGGCTGAGCCGTCCGCAGTGCGCCCGGCGCCCCGCCGCGGTGAGCAGCGGGGCGCCGGTGGCCGGGTCAGGGGCGGAGTGCAGCAGCGGTCAGGCGGAGAAGCCGCCGTCGACGGAGATCACCGAACCGGTGATGTAGCGGGCGTCGGGGCCCGCCAGGTGGGCGACGGTGGCGGCGATCTCCGCGGGGGCGGCGTAGCGGCCGAGGGCGGTGAGGCCGGCGATGGCTTCGGCGTTCGGGCCGGCGGCGGGGTTGGCGTCGGTGTCGGTGGGGCCGGGGTGGACGAGGTTGACGGTGATGGCGCGCGGGCCGAGTTCGCGGGCCAGGCCCTTGGTGAGGCCGATCAGGGCGGTCTTGCTCATCGCGTACAGGGCGAGGCCGGGGAACGGGGCCCGTTCGGCGATGTTGCTGCCGATGTTGATGATCCGCCCGCCGTCGGTCATGTGCCGGGACGCGGCCCGGGCGAGCTGGTACGGGGCGCGGACGTTGACGGCGAGCGTGGCGTCGATCTCGGTGGGGCCCAGCTGGTCCAGCGGGCCGACCAGGAAGACGCCCGCGTTGTTCACCAGGACGTCCAGCCGGCCGAGGGTCTCGACAGTCCGTTCCACGGCGGCGTCCAGCGCGGCGGCGTCGGCGCCGTCGGCCCGGACGGCCAGCGCCCGGCGGCCCAGTCCCTCGATCTGCTCGACGATCTTCTGTGCGGGTGCTTCGCCCGCGCGGTAGGTCAGGGCGACGTCGGCGCCCTCCTCGGCCAGGCGGAGCGCGACGGCCGCGCCGATGCCGCGGCTGCCGCCGGTGACCAGGGCGACGTTTCCTTCAAGTCGGTTCATGTGATCGATACTTGTCGGGGCGCGGGGTCGGCGCTGGCGGGAATCCGACCCGGCGTTACCGGTGTCAGGCGAGCGCGCGGGCCTCCGCCAGGATGCGGTCGGCGTCCTGGTCGAGCAGGAGGCCGGCCACCGCGAGGCCGAGCTTCTCGGGCGCGGCGGCGCTGCCGGACAGCCGGGCCTCGACCTGGCGGGCGCCGTCCACCGAGGTGACCTGGCCGTGCAGGGTGAGGACGCCGCCGGCGGCGGTGGTGGCGAACGCGCCGACCGGGACGGAGCAGCCGCCGTGCAGTTCGGCGAGCATCGCGCGTTCCGCGCGCACCTCGGCGTCGGTGTTCAGGTCGCCGGTGTGGTCGAGGAGTTCGCGGGCCAGCGCGTGGTCCTCGCGGACCTGGATGCCGAGCGCGCCCTGGCCGGGGCTGGGCGGGAAGAGCCCGACGGGCAGGAGCTCGCCGATCTCCTCGGCCCGGTCGATGCGGTGCAGCCCCGCGGCGGCGACCACCACGGCGTCCAGGGTCCTGAGCCGGGCGAGCCTGGTCGGCACGTTGCCTCGGATCCGTTCGGGGCGAAGATCGGGCCGGGCGTGCAGGAGCTGGGCGATCCGGCGGGCGGCGGAGGTGCCGACCCGGGCGCCGGTCGGCAGGGCGTTCAGCGTTCCGCCGCACAGCGCGTCGCGGACGTCCGCGCGGGGCGGCGGCGGGAGCAGGGTCAGGCCGTCCGGGTTCTCGGTGGGCAGGTCCTTGAGCGAGTGGACGATGACGTCCGCCTCGCGGTTCAGCAGCGCCGCGACCTGGTTGGTGGAGAACGCCGAACCGCCGCCGCGTTCCGAGACCTCCCGCAGGGCGGCCTTCCGGTCCAGGTCGCCGTCCTCCAGGATCACCCGGTGGCGGATCACCAGGTCCGGGTAGCGCTCCCGGACCGGCGCGAGGAACTCCCGGACCTGGGCCCGCGCCAGCTGGCTGGCCCGCGATCCCACCACCAGTTCGACCATCGTCAACTCCCGCTGCTGTCCGTCACCCTGACGGCATGCTAGACCCTGGTGGGCGTTCCGGATTCCGACGGAATGTCGGAAAAGGGCTGGTGAGGCGCTCCAGGAGGAGGAAGGCGGGGACGGCGGCCGGCGGAACGGCCGGCAGGAACAGCCACGGCCAGGCCGGGCCGTGGACGAACAGCAAGGTCAACAGGCCGGGAGCCAGTGCCTGGCCGATGCTCCAGGAGAGTTGGTCGACCGCCGGACAGCGGCCGCGGCGCGCCGACTGGGCGAGTGCCACGCCCAACTCCTCGCGGCCGGGCGTGGCGACCGTCCCGGCCAGGCTGTACACCGGCATGGCGGCCACCGACCCGGTGCCGACCGGCGGGCCGGGCAGCGCCGCGAACCCGGCGAAGGCGAGCGCGTTCAGCGCCGAACCGGCGGCCACCGCCCGGGTCGGTCGGACGCCCTCCAGCAGCCGCGACACCGAACCCGCCCTGGCAGCCCGGCCTGGTCCATCCACCGTACGGCGTCGCCACGCGGTGGGAGACCGACGCCGGCGCCACCCCCGACGGTCCTGCCCGGGTGCTCGGCCGGGCCCGCGCCCGGCTGCTCGCCGAACTCGACGCCCCCGCCACCACCACCGAACTCGCCGCCCGCACCGGGCCTGTCCGCCCCCACCGTCTCGCACCACCTGCACGCCCTGCACGACGCCGGCCTCGCCGCCCGCCACCGTGCTCCACCTGCGCACGGCGGCGGCCGAACTGCTCTGCGGCGAGCGGTAGTCGGTCAGAGGCCGAAGACGGCGTACCCGAAGCCGTCCGCGTGCAGCGCCGAGTGCGTCAGCGACACGCCCCGGCCGAACAGCAGCCGCCCGGGCAGCTCCCGCTCCACCGGCAGGTGCGCGGGCGTGCGGCGCGGGTTGACCACCACCAGGCAGCGGTCGCCGCGCAGGTACGCCAACGGGTAACCGGTGTGCAGGAGTTCGACCGGCGCGTCCGGGCCGAGCGCCGGGTGGGCACGGCGCAGCGCGATCAACTGCCGTACCTGGTGCAGCAGGGATGCCTGGTCGGCGCGCTGGGAGGCGACGTCCGGGCGGCCGGGGGAGGGGTCCAGCGGCAGGTAGAAGCGGTCGGCGGGCGCGGAGGAGAAGCCGGCGTCCGGCGTCGCGTCCCACTGCATCGGGGTGCGGCAGCCGGCCCGGTTGTAGCGCGGGCCCAGCACGCTGCCCTCGGTGTCCGGCAGGCCCGGCACGAAGCGCATGCCGATCTCGTCGCCGTAGTAGATCGCCGGGGTGGTCGGCCAGGTCAGCTGGAAGGTGAACGCCGCGGCCAACTGCTCGCGGGTGCGCGGGCCGCAGGCCAGCCGTGAGTAGTCGTGGTTCGCGGTCGGCAGCGAGGCGAAGCCCTGGCCGTCCATGGCCCGCGCGGTGCGCTCCCACTCGGTGACGAACGGCTGCATCGAGCCCTGGCCCTCGGCGTCGAAGTAGCAGGGCCGCTGCGGCCAGTGCTCGTGCACCGTGCCCGTGCCGTTGTCCCACAGCGAGCGCAGCGCGGCGCCGTCGGCCGGGCCGCCGAACTGGAGGAAGAAGTCGCCGTGGAAACCCATCGGGACGGAACGCGCCGGGTCGCCCCACTCGGCGAGGATCACCCGGTCGGGGTGGTGGGCGTCCATCCAGGCCCGGGTCTCCCGCCACAGCCTGCCGGTCTCCACGAAGCCCGGGTCGTCCTTCACCAGCGAGGACGCCATGTCCACCCGGAAGCCGGACACGCCCAGGCCGAACCAGTGCGTCATGATCTCCCGCAGCGCCGCCCGGTTCTCCCGCGGGCCGTCCGCGTCCACCGGCTGCCGCCAGGGCTCCGCCGGATCCCGCTGCGCGTAGCCGAAGTTGAGGGCCGGCTGGAAGTCGAAGAAGTTCGGCCGGTACCAGCCCGGCCGGCTGCCGGGGGAGGCCACGTACCCGGGCGCGGGCCGGTCCGCCCAGATGTACCGGTGGTCGTCCGGGTCCGCGGCGGAGCGGACGAACCAGGGGTGCCGGTTCGAGGTGTGACCCGCCACCAGGTCCAGCAGCACCCGGATGCCCGCTCTGCGGGCCGCGTCCGTGAACTTCGCCAGGTCCTCCGGCGCGCCGTAGCGCGGCGCGGTGGTCAGGAAGTCTGCGACGTCGTACCCGGCGTCCCCGAACGGCGAGGCGAAGCACGGGTTCAGCCACACCGCGTCCACCCCCAGCCACTGCAGGTACTCCAGCCGTTCCGTCAGCCCCGCGAAGTCCCCGATCCCGTCGCCGTTCCCGTCCGCGAAGCTCTGCGGATAGATCTGGTACAGCACCGCACCCCGCGCCCAGTCCGTCCCCACACCCGTCCCCTCTCGTTCCGACCGTCGCACCGTTGTCCGTTCGGCCGGGCCCGCCCCGCCCGGCCCGACCACCTGGTCGCCGCGTACACGACCGAAGGCGCCCACCTGAACTTCACCGATCCGGACCTGCGAGGCTGCCGGGCCGCCCACTACGGTGCGAACTACCCTCGGCTGGTGGCCGTAAAGCACCGCCATGACCCGGACGGACTGTTCACCGTCCCGCAGCCCGTCGACAGTTGAACCACGCCTGTACGGAGTCCCGCTGACCGACCGTCAGCAACCCTGATCCGCCCTGGAGGGAGACACCACCGTGTCGCCGCGAACCGCCCGTCCGCGCCGCTACCTGATGTGCCGGCCCACGCACTTCACCGTCGACTACTCCATCAACCCGTGGATGGATCCGGCCAAGCCCACCGACACCGGCACCGCCCTCGCCCAGTGGGAGGAGCTCCACGCGCTCTTCCAACGCCTCGGCCACACCGTGGAGTTGATCGACCCGCTGCCCGGCCTGCCGGACATGGTGTTCGCCGCCAACGGCGCCACCGCGGTCGACGGCAAGGTGCTGGGCGCCCGCTTCCGGTACCCGGAGCGCCTCGCCGAGGGCCCGGCGTACGCCGACTGGTTCCGCGAGCGCGGCTGGCAGGTCCGGGACGCCGAGTACGTCAACGAGGGCGAGGGCGACCTCCTGGTGGCCGGCGGGCGCGTCCTGGCCGGCACCGGCTTCCGCACCGAGACCGCCGCGCACGCCGAGGCCGCGGCCTTCCTCGGCCGCGAGGTGGTCACCCTGCGGCTGGTCGACCCGCGCTACTACCACCTGGACACCGCGCTCGCCGTCCTCGACGACGACGAGATCATGTACCACCCGCCGGCCTTCGACGCCGAGTCCCGGGCCGTGCTGGAGCGCCTCTACCCGGACGCGATCCTGGCCGGCGAGGACGACGCCCGGGTGTTCGGCCTGAACGCCGTCTCCGACGGCGCCAACGTCATCCTCCCCGAGGCCGCCACCGGCCTGGCCGGGCAGCTGCGCGACCGCGGCTTCACCCCGATCGGCATCGACCTCACCGAACTGCTCAGGGCCGGCGGCGCCGTCAAGTGCTGCACTCTGGAGCTGCGCCGCTGACCGCGGACGCCCGGAGGCCCGGCCCCGCGCGAGCGGAACCGGGCCTCCGGGGGTGCGTCAGGCGCGCGCCAGGTCGTAGCGGTCCAGGTCCATCACCTTCGTCCAGGCGGCGGCGAAGTCCTTGACGAACTTCTCCTTGGCGTCGTCCGAGGCGTAAACCTCGGCCACCGCGCGCAGCTCCGAGTTGGAGCCGAACACCAGGTCGGCGCGGGTGCCGGTCCACTTGACCGCACCGGCGGCGTCCCGGCCCTCGAACAGGGTGCTGTCGGAGGCGACCGGCGCCCAGGCGGTGCCCATGTCGAGCAGGTTGACGAAGAAGTCGTTGCTCAGGGTGCCCGGACGGTCGGTGAACACGCCGTGCTGCGAGCCGCCGTGGTTGGCGCCCAGCACGCGCAGGCCGCCGACCAGCACCGTCAGCTCCGGGGCGGACAGGTTCAGCAGGTTCGCCTTGTCCACCAGCAGGTACTCGGCCGGGAGCCGGGTGCCCTTGCCCAGGTAGTTGCGGAAGCCGTCGGCCTTGGGCTCCAGCGCCGAGAACGACTCCACGTCGGTCTTCTCCTGGACGGCGTCCACCCGGCCCGGGTGGAAGGCCACCTCGACGTCCACGCCGCCGGCCTGCGCGGCCCGCTCGACCGCGGCGGTGCCGGCCAGCACGATCAGGTCGGCCAGCGAGACCTGGTGGCCGCCCTCCGCGTTGAACGCCGACTGGACGCCCTCCAGCACCCGCAGCACCTGCGCCAGCCGCTCCGGGTCGTTGACCTCCCAGCCGCGCTGCGGCTCCAGGCGGATCCGGGCGCCGTTCGCGCCGCCGCGCTTGTCGCTGCCGCGGAACGAGGACGCCGCCGCCCAAGCGGTGGACACCAGCTCGGCGGTGGTCAGCCCGGAGGCCAGCACCCGCTCCTTCAGCACGGCGACGTCCGCCGCGTCGATCGGCACGCCCTGCGCCTGCGGCAGCGGGTCCTGCCAGAGCAGCTCCTCGGCGGGCACCTCGGGGCCGAGGTAGCGGGCGATCGGGCCCATGTCGCGGTGCGTCAGCTTGTACCAGGCGCGGGCGAAGGCGTCCGCGAACGCCGCCGGGTCGTCCCGGAAGCGGCGGGAGATCGGCTCGTACACCGGGTCGAAGCGCAGCGACAGGTCGGTGGTGAGCATCTGCGGGGCGTGCTTCTTCTCCGGGTCGAAGGCGTCCGGCACGGTGCCCTCGCCGGCGCCGTCCTTCGGCTTCCACTGGTGCGCGCCGGCCGGGGACTTGGTCAGCTCCCACTCGTAGCCGAACAGGATCTCGAAGAAGGAGTTGTCCCAGGTGGTCGGGGTGTTCGTCCAGGTGACCTCCAGGCCGGAGGTGATCGCGTCACCGGCCTTGCCGGAGCCGTAGGTGCTCTTCCAGCCGAGGCCCATCTCCTCCAGGCCCGCGCCCTCGGGGGCCTCGCCGACGTTGTCCGCCGGGCCGGCGCCGTGGGTCTTGCCGAAGGTGTGGCCGCCGGCGATCAGCGCGACGGTCTCCTCGTCGTTCATCGCCATCCGGCGGAAGGTCTCGCGGATGTCGCGGGCCGCGGCGATCGGGTCCGGGTTGCCGTTGGGGCCCTCCGGGTTGACGTAGATCAGGCCCATCTGGACGGCGCCCAGCGGGTCCTCCAGGTCACGGTCGCCGGTGTAGCGCTCGTCGCCCAGCCAGGTGGTCTCGGGGCCCCAGTAGACGTCCTCGTCGGCCTCCCAGACGTCCGGCCGGCCGCCGGCGAAGCCGAAGGTGTCGAAGCCCATCGACTCCAGCGCCACGTTGCCCGACAGGATCAGCAGGTCGGCCCAGGACAGGCTCTTGCCGTACTTCTGCTTGACCGGCCACAGCACCCGGCGGGCCTTGTCCAGGTTGGCGTTGTCCGGCCACGAGTTCAGCGGGGCGAAGCGCTGCTGGCCGGCGCCCGCGCCGCCGCGGCCGTCGGAGATTCGGTAGGTGCCGGCGCTGTGCCAGGCCATCCGGATGATCAGCGGGCCGTAGTGGCCGAAGTCGGCCGGCCACCAGTCCTGCGAGGTGGTGAGCGCCTGCTCGATGTCCCGCTTCACCGCGGGCAGGTCGAGGCTGTTGAACGCCTCGGCGTAGTCGAAGTCGCCGCCCAGCGGGTTCGCCACCGCCGGGTTCTTCGCCAGGATCTTCAGGTTCAACCGGTTCGGCCACCACTGCTGGTTGCCGCCGCCCTGGGTCGGATGGGGCGCGCGGCCGTGCGCGACCGGGCAACCGCCCGCACCCTCGGACTTGGGGTCGCTGACGATGGCGTCGTCGTTCTGGGGCATGGGAAGTCCCTCCGGGTCGGGCGGATCGCAACTCTTCACTGACACCTTGGCTGTTCGCCGGAGTCGATCCTAAGATAGACACAGTCTAAGTCAAGAACACCGTCAATCGGGTGGTGATCTCCGCTCGAATCGGGCCGCGCCGCCGAGCCCCTGTACAGTTCGGGCGTCTGTTGAGCTGAATGGATGAACACATGAGTGACCTGCTCGATCGGCTGCGTGACCGGGGCTGGCGGCTGACCTCCCAGCGCAGGGTGGTCGCCGAGGTCCTGGACGGCGACCACGTCCACCTGACCGCGGACGAGGTCCACGCGCGCGCCGCCGAACGCCTCCCCGAGATCTCCCGCGCCACCGTGTACAACACCCTCGGCGAACTCGTCACCCTCGGCGAAATCCTCGAAGTCGCCACCGACGGCCGCGCCAAGCGCTACGACCCCAACGCGCACCGGCCGCACCAGCACCTGGTCTGCTTCGCCTGCGGCACCATCCGCGACGTCCACCCCACCGGCGACCCGCTCGCCGCCCTCCCCGCCGCCGAACGCTTCGGATTCACCATCACCGCCGCCGAGGTCACCTACCGCGGACTCTGCGCGGACTGCGCCCGCCGCTCCGGCTGACGCCCCGCCCCGCGCCCGACCGACCGGCGGCCCGACCCCGCCGCGCCGAGCGCCGCGATCAGCACGCCCGCCGCCACCAGCAGCCACCAGACCCCGTGCGCCGCCCCGGTGAACGCCGGACCCCCGGCCGCCACCCCGCCCGCGAGCACCGTGCCCGCCACCGCCACCCCCACCGCGGAACCCGTCTGCCGCGCCGCCGACGCCAACGCGGAGGCCAGCGCCACCATCGACCCCGGCATCCCCGTCACCGCCGTACTGGTCACCGGCGGATTCACCGTCCCCTGGAACACCCCCACCACCGCGAAAGGCGCCACCAGCGCCGGCACCGGCGTCCCCGGACCCATCAGCAGCAACAGGCCGCCCGCCGACGCCAGCGCCGTCCCCGACACCACCAGCGGCAGCCGCGGCCCCCGCCGTCCCACCACCCGGCCCGTCCACGGCGACAGCAGCACGATCAGCACCCCCACCGGAGCCAGGCACAACCCCGCCCGCAGCGCCGACATCCCGCGCACCCCCTGCAGGTACAGCGTCACCGCGAACAGGAACGCCCCGAACGCGCACAGCGCCGCGAACGCCATCACCAGCGCCGACACCATCGGGACGCTGCGCAGCAGGCCCACCTCCAGCAGTGGATCCGCCCGCCGGGCCTCCCACCACCCCAGCAGCGGCACCGTCACCGCCGCCACCGTGAGCGGCCCCCACACCACCGGCGCCGACCAGCCGTCCCGGCCCGCCCCGATCAGGCCGAACACCGTCCCGCCGAGCAGCGCCACCACCAGCAGCTGCCCCACCGGGTCGAACCGCCGGGCCCGCGCTCCGCGCGACTCCGGCACCCAGCGCGCCGCCCCCGCCAGGCCGGCCGCCACCACCGGCAGGTTCACCCAGAACACCGCCCGCCAGCCCCACGCGTCCACCAGCGCCCCGCCCAGCACCGGGCCCAGCGCCAACGACAATCCCGACACCGACCCGAACACCCCGATCGCCCGGGCCCGCTCCTCGCGCCCCGGAAAAGTCGTCGCCACGATCGCCATCGCCACCGGGTTCAACATCGTCCCGCCCGCCGCCTGCACCGCCCGCGCCCCCACCAGCGCCCCCGCCCCCGGCGCCAGCGCGCACAACGCCGACCCCAGCCCGAACAGCGCCAGCCCCGCCATGAACACCCGCCGCCGCCCCCACCGGTCCGCCGCCGCGCCCGCCGGCAGCAGGAACGCCGCCAGCACCAGCGTGTACGCGTCCACCGTCCACTGCAGCGCCTCCACCGACGCGCCCCACTCCCGTCGGACGGACGGCAGCGCGACGTTCACCACCGTGATGTCCAGCACCACCATCACCATGCTCACGCAGCACACCGTGAGCACCAACCGCCTGCGCCGGTCGTCCAGTTCGGGCACCTGATCCCCCTCGATCCGTGTCCGGACCGGGAATTGACGCACCGTCAGTTCACTCCGGGCCGGTCCTCCGCACCGACGCTACGATTTCGAGCGTGCTCGAAATCAAGCCCCGACCCGCGCTCCCCGCCCAGGGGTTGACCATCGCGGAAGCCGCTGGACGCACCGGCGTCAGCGTCCACACGCTGCGCTACTACGAACGGGCCGGCCTGGTCGTCACCCCCGTCGACCGCACCCCCGGCGGCCGCCGCCGCTACCACCGCCGCGACCTCGAATGGATCGACCTCTGCACCCGCTTGCGCGCCACCGGCATGCCGATCCGCACCATCCGCCGCTACGCCGAACTCGTCACCGCCGGCCCCGGCAACGAACCCGACCGCCTCGCCCTCCTCGAATCCCACCGCACCGAGGTCGCCGCCCGACTCGCCGAACTCCGGTCCCACTGACCCGCATCGACCACAAGGTCGACACCTACCGGTCCCGCCTCACCGCCGGCCGCGCCGAAGGCTTCTGGGCGCCGGGCGAGTGAGGGCCCGCGCGGTCGGACTCATCCGGAGTCCGGGTTCTCGGCGAGCTGTTCATCGGCCACGGCCTGCACGACCGACGGCGCCATGGACGCCATGCCGGCCAGCGACTCGGCCCAGCTGGTCGTGCCGAGAACGCGGGCGAGGAGGCGTTTGGCGTGGGGATCGGGTACCTGCTGGGCGAGTTCGAGGAACACGGCGACCCGTTGCTGGGGGTCCGGGATCCGACAGGCGGCCTGTTCGGCGCGCTCGGGCCGGCCGAGGTGGGCGAGGAGCCGCGCCAGGTCCACCAGCGGGCGTGACCGCCTGTTGTCCGGCAGCCCGTCGATCCCGGCCTCGATCTCGGGCAGCAGGTCGAGAGCACGGTTGGTGACCCCGGCGTCGGCCCAGGCCCGGGCGACCCTCAGCAAGGTCAGGGCCCGCCGGCGTGGTTCGGGGACCTCACGGGCGAGGCTGCTCGCCCAGGTGAGGTCGGAGGCGGCCATGGCCAGTTCGAGCAACTCGGCCCGAATCTTCGCCCCTTCCTCCTCCAGCCCGTGCTCCAGGGCCAGACCTTCGGCCAGGCTCCCCAGCTCCCTCGCCCGTTTGGCGTCGCCCATCGCGGTCATCGCCCGGGCGAGGTTGAGCATGGCGCGACTCTGGTGGACCACCTGGCCGGTGAAGTCGCGCAGGTGCGACTGGGCCGCGTCAGCCGTTCGGCGGGCCTGCTCGGTACGGCCCAGCGACACGTCGAGCAGCGCCAGTGCGGTCATGACCTCGACCTGCTCCTGCCGGTCGGTGAGCGACCGGCTCAGTTCGGAGACCTCGACCCCGAGCCGATCGGCGCGTTCGTGGGCGCCGTCGGCCGCGTACCTCCGGGCCAGCCGGACCAGGAGGTGGAGTCGGGTGGCGGGAGTGTGGATCCGTTCGGCGACGGCCTCGGCCAGGTCCGGCTGCCGCAACCCCAGCGCCGCCCGCCAGACGAGGGCGATGAGCGGGCCTTCGCGAATGTCGTCCCCCTCCACGAGAGGGAGCTCGGCCAGGCATTCCGAAGCGGTGACGGCCCCGCCGTCGACGAGGTTCAGCAGCGCCATGATCCGCTTGTCGGGGGTGGCGATGCTCCGGGTCAGCAGCCGGGCCAGTTCAGGATCTCCGGTGGCCACGAGGGCGGCGATCAGCGAAACGAGTGCGGCCGTCCGCTCGGCCGGATCCTTCACCTTCTCCAGGGACTCGGCAGCGTCCCGGGCGAGAACTCTGGCGTGCGCCCGCTGGTCGATCTGGGCGGCGGTGCGGGCGAGCGCCGCCAGGTGTTTCACCCGCGCCACCGGTTGGGTCAGCGCACGGGCCGTGCTCTCGGCTTCGGTGGAGAGAAGCCGCCACCGGTCGTGGTCCCCGGCCTTCGCCGCGTCGGCGGCCAGTGTGCTGAGGGTGTACACGCGGTGGATCGGCTCGGGGGTCAGTCGAGCCAGGCCGACAGCCCGATCGTGGTCGTTCAGTTGCGCGTACAGCACCGACACGTTCCTGATGGCGGAAGCCCGGCGGCTGGGGTTGGCGACGGTCAGGGCGTGCGCCTGTGCGCATGCCGCCAGCCGTTCGGCCTCGGCCGGATTCCCGGCGTCCATCGCCGCCTTGATCGCACTGCCGAGTGCGGCGACCCGGTACTGCGGGTCCTCGATCAGGGCCGTCACCTCCTCGGCGGCGGCGAGGTCGCCCGTTCCGCACCGGCCGGCGACCACCATCGCCAGGGCCTGGGAGCGAATCTCCGGCCGCAGCGCCGAATCGGCCAGCGTCCGGGCGCGGTCGAATTCGCCGGCCGCCAGCAGGGCCTCCACCAGCGCGAGCAGCGCCCGGCCGTGACGGGCGGGCGCGGTGATGCCGCTCAGCACGGATTCGGCCCGGTCGACGGCGCCCAGAGCTGCCCAGAGCGACGGCAGGGCGACGGGCGCGTTGTCGCTCCGCGCCCGCAGCCGGTCGCGGTGGATCGCCAGGCGGGCCATCGCCAGGAGGTCCGGGGTGTCCTGGCCGAGCAGCAGTTCCTGGGCGGCGTTGATCTCGGCGAGGCCGGCGGCATCGCTGCCGGTGACCTGGAGCATGCGGTCGTGGCGGGCGTAGTCGGTCGCCTGCGCGACCGCCCTGGGCAGGTCGTGGGTGAGCTGGAGGGTCCGGAAGTAGCCGTGCAGGAGGTACTCGGGCGTCCGGGCCGGCCACCCCTCGTCGCGGTAGTCCTCGGCCCACCGGTGCAGCCGCTCCCGGTGCCCGGCGACGTCGCTGCCGCTCAGCACCTGCAGGGCGGAGGTGCGGAGCTCGTCGTGGCCGAGGACGTACACCTCCTCCCTGGTCCAGGGGCTCAGCAGTGTGGTGAAGGTCCGGCCGGCGACGGTGCCGAGGTGGCGGCCGAGCGTGAAGACCGAGGTGCCCGTGAGCTCGGCGAGGTCCTGCGTGGTCAGTCCGCCGTCCGCGGCGGTGACGAGGCCGAGGATCTCGCGTTCCAGCTTCGGGGCGGCGGCGAGCCGTTGGAGCTCCCGCTCGGCATCCGCCCGTACCGCCTGGGCGTGCGGGGAGACGGACAGCTCCCGGACGACGCGCGGTTCACGGAGCGGGTGGTCGTCGGGGACGTCGGAGGGGACCGGCGGACGGAGCCTGCTGGTGACGATCACCCGGAGCCCGGCCCGGGGGCGCGACGGGAGCAGGGCCGCGATGCTGTACGACTCCGGCCGGGCGGTGACGCCCTGGTCCTCGTCCAGCCCGTCCACGAGCAGCACCAGACGGGTGCCGTTCTCCGCGCACACGTCGGCGGCCTCGTGGATCAGGCTGAGCACGTGGCCGTCGCAGGTGGCGTCGGTCATCCGGGCCGGCACGGGCCTGCCGAGGAAGGCGGACAGCTGTTCCGTCACGACTTCGCAGAAGCCCAGCCGGTCGTTCTGCCCGGCGAAGCGGCCGGTGACGAAGAACGGGACCAGCTGGACGCCGGCCGGTGGATTCAGCGCGAACCAGGACAGCAGCGCGGACTTCCCGGCCCAGGGCCGGACCCCGGAGCCACCGGTACGGGTACTCGGAGGGGCCCGTGCAGAAGGCGGCCAGCTCGGCCAGCTCCTCGGCGCGGTCCCGGAGCTCCGGCGGAGCGATGCGGCGGATCTGCTCCAGGTAGCCGGTGTGCGCCGGCTGGACCGGGGGGCCCGCCACCAGGTCGCCGTCCACGATCAGGTTGCCCGAGACCGCCACCCCGCCGCTCGCCTGCGCCTGCCCGGTCCCGGCCGCCCTCACCCGTGGCAGCCGCCACCTGGATCCCATGCCGGTCACCGCACCGTCCTCGTCAGCGATCGCGGACCCGGCGGTCGCCGTCACGGGTCCGGTGACGAAGGATCCTGCCAGGGGACGGCCCTCCGCGGAGGGGATTTGGCGGTCATCGAGCGATCCGTGGTGCGGAAGGACGGGAGCTGAGCACCCCTGCGTGGTTCGTGACCGGGGACGACGGTCCGGCCGGGCAGGCCCCGGGGCGGGCCGCAAACGCAGAAGAGGCCCCAGTTCGACTGGAGCCTCTTCGTTGGTGTCCGAGGGGGGACTTGAACCCCCACGCCCGATAAAGGGCACTAGCACCTCAAGCTAGCGCGTCTGCCATTCCGCCACCCGGACCAGGTGTCTCGCCTGCGGGCTTCCTTTCGGCTGCCCCCTGGCGACAAAGAGAACATTACCAGGCTTCCGGAGTGCTTCTCACCTGCGTTTTCGAGGTGTGGGGGCGGTCGGGTGGGGCAATTCGGGCACAAGGGGGGCAAGGTGGGCGGAGGTCGGGGTGAAACTGCTGGTGGTGGGGGTTCGGGCGGGTGTTCTGGCGGCAGACCTGGCGGTGCGGGCGGCCAGGAGGGGGCAGGTCGCGCACCGAATCGGTCGGGAAGCTTCACGACACGCGTGAATCCTGTCCCGGTGCGGGTCGCCGGGGGCTGCTCTCCTAGCCTCGGGTCATCAGGAGCCCCGCGCGGAACGCCCGAAGTCCCGACAGCTGCCGCCGGCTCCCGTTCACCGCGTGAAGGGCGGCGTGCAGTGGAAGAGACGCAGAAGGCGGTCACGGACGCGGCCACCTGGCGCTCCGGACGGGAGCCGGGGCCGGGGGTGTGGCGGTTCACCGCGGAGCCGCAGGAGTCCTCGGTGCCGCGGACCAGGCACGCGGTGCGGGACCGGCTGCTGGCCCAGGGGATGGCGGGGGAGCGGTACCAGGAGCTGGTGGACGATCTGCTGCTGATCGTCTCGGAGCTGGTGTCGAACGCGGTCACGCACGCCGCGGCGCTCTCCCCGCAGGTGCACTGCGAGCTGACGATCGCCCCGGAGCGGGTGCGGATCTCGGTGCTCGACGGCCACCCGTACCGCCCCCGGGCGCAGGAGAACGACCCGGTCCGTCCGGGCGGGCGCGGGCTGCTGCTGGTGAAGAGCGTCACCCTGCAGGCGGGCGGCGAGTGCGACGTGGAGCGGACCGAGGACGGCGGCAAGGTGATCTGGGCCAGCCTGCCGCTGCCCGCACCGGGGCCCGCCGGGACGGGGGACGGCCCCGACGAGGACCCGGACTACTGACGGGCCGAGGTCACCAGTCGTTGCCGGCGATCTCCCGGATCCCCGGCAGCGCGGCCTCGAAGACCGTCTCGAACCACACCGAGAACGGCTTCTCGGCCCGCAGCGCGCGCAGCTCGGCGGCGGTGACGAACCGGGTGTCCTCGACCTCCTCCGGGGCCGGGTCCGGCTCGGCGGTGATCAGGCCGACGAACAGGTGGTTCCACTCCCGCTCGATCAGCCCGGTGCTCTCGTCCGGCAGGTCGTAGCGGACGGTGCCGGCCTCGCAGAGCAGCGCGGGGGCCGCACCCAGCTCCTCGGCGGTGCGGCGGGCGGCCGCCACGAACGGCAGCTCGCCGGGGTAGGGGTGGCCGCAGCAGGTGTTCGACCAGACGCCCGGTGAGTGGTACTTGCCGAGCGCCCGGCGCTGCAGCAGCATCCGTCCCTGCCGGTCGAACAGGAACACCGAGAAGGCGCGGTGGAGCCGGCCCGGCTGCTGGTGGGCCCAGTGCTTCTCCCCGGTCCCGATGGTCACGCCGTGGTCGTCGACCAGCTCCAGCAGGATCTCACCGGGTGCGGCCGCGGACGGGACGGCGAGCTCGGGGGAGAGGTCGTCGGTCGGGCTGACAGCAGGACTCATGGGCGCAATGCCCCTTTCGGCACGTGGACCGGGGGCGGCCCCGGGGCCGCCCACCCCGGTCCTGAGGTCGGCTGCGCGCACGTCGGGACCGGACCGGTCCGCCGACGGCGTCGGGGCCCAAGTCTGCCGCATGCCCCGGCGGGCTCGGGGCCGCGACGCACACCGCCAGGGCGGCGGACCGGATGTTCGACGGAACTGTTCGATCCGCGATCATCGGCCGTCGCCGGGCGTTCACGTCGCACCCGTAGTTGATCGGTCGGCCCGCCCGGGGCGCGTTCTGGCAGGTGGTCGGGGTCGCCTACCATCAGTGAGACCGGGCGGTCCGCAAGGCGCGCCCGTACGGCGCGCCGCAGCCGCGGCCGCGTCCCGGCGCCCGACCCGCACCGCGCCGGACCACCCGAGACCCTGGAGTCCCGCATGATCGGCCTCGTCCTGGCCGCCGGCGCAGGCCGCCGGCTTCGTCCGTACACCGACACCCTGCCCAAGGCGCTGGTGCCGGTCGACGGGGAGCGGACGGTGCTCGACCTGACCCTGGGGAACTTCGCCGAGGTCGGCCTGCGGGAGGCCGCGATCGTCGTCGGCTACCGCAAGGAAGCGGTGTACGACCGCAAGCAGGCGCTGGAGCAGAAGTACGGCGTGAAGCTCACCCTGGTCGAGAACGACAAGGCCGAGGAGTGGAACAACGCCTACTCCCTGTGGTGCGCCCGCGACCTGTTCGGCGAGGGCCTGCTGCTGGCCAACGGCGACACCGTCCACCCGGCGTCGGTGCAGCGCACCATGCTGGACGGCAACGACCGGCGGATCAAGGAGGGCAGGGCCCCCGGCATCCTGCTGGCGCTGGACACCGTGAAGAAGCTCGCCGACGAGGAGATGAAGGTCGTCGTCGACCCGGAGCTCGGGGTGCGCCGGATCACCAAGCTGATGGACCCGCTGGACGCCACCGGCGAGTACATCGGCGTCACGGTGATCAACCCGTCCGCCGGCCCGGCGCTGGCCGACGCCCTCAAGGCGGTCTTCGAGCGCGACCCGCAGCTGTACTACGAGGACGGCTACCAGGAGATGGTCGACCGCGGCCTGATCGTGGACGTCCAGCCGATCGGCGAGGTCTCCTGGGTCGAGGTCGACAACCACGACGACCTGGCCAAGGCCCGGGAGATCGCGTGCCGGTACTGACCCGACTGGTGCCCTCGCCGGTGTTCGTCGAGGTGCGGGCCGGCGCGCTGGACGCGCTCGGCGGCATCCTCGCCGACCAGCGGCTGTCCCCGGCGGGCCGGATCGCGGTGGCGATCAGCGGCGGCTCCGGCATGCTGCTGCGCGAGCGCCTGGAGCCGGCGCTGCCGGGCGCGGACTGGTACCAGGTCGACGACGGCACGCTGGACAGCGCGGTCCGACTGACCGACGAGATCCGCCGCGGCCACTACGACGCACTGGTGGGCCTCGGCGGCGGCAAGATCATCGACGTGGCCAAGTACGCCGCCGCCCGGGTCGGCCTGCCGGTGGTCGCGGTCGCCACCAACCTCGCCCACGACGGCATCTGCTCCCCGGTCTCCACCCTCGACAACGACGCCGGCCGCGGCTCCTACGGGGTGCCCGGGCCGATCGGCATCGTGGTCGACCTGGACGTCATCGCCAAGGCGCCGAAGCGGTTCGTGGCGGCCGGGATCGGCGACGCCGTCTCCAACATCTCGGCCTGCGCGGACTGGGAGCTCTCGCACACCGTCACCGGCGAGCCGGTCGACGGCCTGGCGGTGGCGATGGCCCGGGCGGCCGGCGAGAACCTGCTGCGGCACCCGGGCACCCTGGAGGACCCGGACCTGCTGACCACGCTCGCGGAAGCCCTGGTACTGTCCGGCATCGCGATGAACATCGCGGGCAGCACCCGGCCCAGTTCGGGCGCCTGCCACGAGATCTCGCACGCCCTGGACGTGCTGTACCCCAAGCGGTCCGCCCAGCACGGCGAGCAGGTCGGCCTCGGCGCGGCCTTCGCCTGCTTCCTGCGGGGCGAGCGGGACCTGTCCGGACTGATCGTGGAACGCCTGCGCTTCCACGGCCTGCCGGTGACGGCCGATCAGATCGGCTTCACCGAGGCGGAGTTCACCGAAGCGGTGCACTACGCTCCGAACACCAGACCGGGGCGCTTCACCATCCTCGAACACCTCGACCTCTCCGCCACAGACATCAGGGACGCGTACGCCGACTATGTCCAAGCCGTCAACAGCTGAACGCCCGCCGGTTGACCTCACCCGCCGCCCGTCGATCGAGGAGCTCCGGGCGGTCATCCACCCGGAGGGCATGCTCCAGCGACGCAGCGCCGAGCACTGGGCCGGCCGCCTCTACATGCGGAAGATCTCGCTGCGGATCACCCGCATCCTGTCGACCGTGACCGTGATCACGCCCAACGGCCTGACCTACCTGATGATGCTCACCGGGATCCTGGCGGGCATCGCCCTGGTGGTCCCGGGCCTCACCGGCGCGATCCTCGGGGCCCTGCTGATCCAGGTCTACCTGCTGCTGGACTGCGTGGACGGCGAGGTCGCCCGCTGGCGCCGGCAGACCTCGCTCACCGGCGTCTACCTGGACCGGGTCGGCCACTACATGTCCGAGGCGGCGCTGCTCACCGGCCTCGGCCTGCGGGCCACCGACCTGCTGCACCGCGAGGGCTCGCACTCCGCCTGGCAGTGGGCGTTCCTCGGCACGCTGGCCGCGCTCGGCGCGATCCTGATCAAGTCCGAGACCGACCTGGTCGACGTCGCCCGGGCCCGCTCCGGGATGACCGCCGTCCTGGACGAGGCCTCGGTGCCGCGGTCGAACGCGGTCGCCAAGGCCCGCCGGGCCGCCTCGCTGCTGAAGTTCCACCGCCTGGTCGGCGCCGTCGAGGCCTCGCTGTTCATCCTGGCCGCCGGCATCGCCGACGCGGTCCGCGGCGACCTGTTCTTCACCCGCCTCGCCGTGGTGGTGCTGGCCGCCATCGCGATGCTGCAGACCGTCCTGCACCTGCTGTCCATCGTGCTCTCCAGCAGGCTGCGATGAGTGACGACTTCCGCCTCGGCGCGGTCATCATCACGATGGGCAACCGGCCCGCCGAGCTGAACGCGCTGATCGAGTCGGTGCGGGCCCAGCAGGGCCCGCCGGTCGAGCTCGCCGTGGTCGGCAACGGCGCCCCGCTGCCGCCGCTGCCCGCAGGCGTGCGCACCGCCGAACTGCCCGAGAACCTGGGCATCCCGGGCGGCCGCAACGTCGGTATCGAGCTGTTCGGCCCGGACGGCCGCGACGTCGACGCGGTGCTGTTCCTGGACGACGACGGCCTGCTGCCGAACACCGACTCCGCCGAGCTGCTCCGGCAGGCGTTCACCGCCGACCCGTCACTGGGCATCGTCTCGTTCCGGATCGCCGACCCGGAGACGGGCACCACGCAGCGCCGGCACGTGCCCCGGCTGCGCGCCAGCGACCCGATGCACGGCTCCCGGGTCACCACCTTCCTGGGCGGCGCCAGCGCGGTGCGCAGCGCGGTCTTCCCGCAGGCCGGGCAGCTGCCCGCGGAGTTCTTCTACGCGCACGAGGAGACCGACCTGGCCTGGCGGGCGCTGGACGCCGGCTGGTCGATCGACTACCGCCCGGACGTGGTGCTGTACCACCCGGCGACCTCCCCGGCCCGGCACGCGGCGTACTTCCACAACATCGCCCGCAACCGGGTCTGGCTGGCCCGACGGAACCTTCCGGCCCCTCTGGTGCCTCTCTACCTGGGAACCTGGTTCCTGCTGACGGTCGCCCGCCGCCCCTCCGGGTCGGCGCTGAAGGCGTGGCTCGGCGGGTTCCGGGCAGGCTGGAGCGAGTCCTGCGGCCCGCGCCGGCCGATGAAGTGGTCCACCGTCTGGCGCTTGACCAGGCTCGGCAGACCGCCAATCATCTGATCGCAACCGGTCGGCGTTTCCCCACGCCGGCCGCGCGCAAACCCGAGCTCCTCGTGGTACGCCCCGGTTCCGCGTCCCGTCCCCCCGGGCGCGGGATTTCGACCCCCTGAAGGACGAATGTGTCGACACTGAGTGACCCGGTCAACCTCTCCGCACCGAGGGGCGCCGACGCGGGTCTGACCCCGAAGCAACTGGCGGACAAGTACGGGCTGTCCGTCAGCGGCAAGCGGCCGAGTCTGCCGAAGTACATCCGCCAGCTGTGGGCCCGGCGCGCCTTCATCAGCGCGTTCGCGACCGCCCGCCTGGTCGCGCAGTACACCACCGCGAAGCTCGGCCAGCTCTGGCAGGTGCTCACCCCGCTGCTCAACTGCGCGGTGTTCTACCTGGTCTTCGGTGTGATCATGCAGAGCCGGGACTCGGTCCCGGTGTACATCGCCTGGCTGTGCGTCGGCGTCTTCGTCTTCCAGTTCTCGCAGAGCGCGATCCAGGCCGGCACCCGGTCGATCTCCGACAACCTCGGCCTGATCCGGGCGCTGCACTTCCCGCGCGCCGCGCTGCCGATCGCCTTCACCGTGATCCAGCTCCAGCAGCTGCTGATCTCGATGGTGGTGCTGGTCGCCATCGTGCTGCTGAACCACGTCACGCCCACCATGACCTGGCTGCTGATCGTCCCGGCGCTGCTGCTGCAGTCGCTGTTCAACACCGGCCTGGCCATGGTGATGGCCCGGGTCGGCGCCAAGACCTCGGACATCTCGCAGCTGATGCCGTTCCTGCTGCGCACCTGGATGTACGTCTCCGGCGTGATGTACAGCGTCTCCGGCTACATCAAGAACTGGCCGGAGATCTGGCAGACGGTCTACTCCTGGAACCCGGCGACGGTCTACATGGACCTGATGCGCTACGCGTTCATGCCGGACAGCTTCGACCCGGCGGTCTACGGGAGCAAGGCGCTGGTCCTTCCCCACCACATCTGGATCATGGCCGGCACCTGGGCGGTCGTCGCCTTCGTCATCGGCTTCGTGTTCTTCTGGAAGTCCGAGGAGGAGTACGGCCGTGGCTGACGCAGCGATCGACACCCTGAAGGAGACCACCGCGGTGGACAACCAGGCCCGGGTCCCCACCGTGGTGGCGGACGACGTCCACATCATCTACAAGGTGCACGGCGCGGGCGCCGGCAAGGGCAGCGCCACCTCGGCGCTGAGCCGGATGATCACCCGCAAGAAGTCGCCCGCGATCCGCGAGGTGCACGCGGTGCGCGGCATCAGCTTCACCGCGTACAAGGGCGAGGCGGTCGGTCTGATCGGCTCCAACGGCTCCGGCAAGTCGACCATGCTGGCGGCCATCGCCGGCCTGCTGCCGACCGCCAAGGGCGCCATCTACACCAACGGCCAGCCCTCGCTGCTGGGCGTGAACGCGGCGTTGATGAACGACCTGACCGGCGAGCGCAACGTGGTGCTGGGCTGCCTGGCGATGGGGATGTCCCCGGCCCAGGTGCGCGAGCGCTACCAGAGCATCGTCGACTTCTCGGGCATCAACGAGAAGGGCGACTTCATCTCGCTGCCGATGCGCACGTACTCCTCCGGCATGGGCGCCCGCCTGCGGTTCTCCATCGCGGCGGCGAAGACCCACGACGTGCTGCTGATCGACGAGGCCCTCGCCACCGGCGACCAGGGCTTCCAGCAGCGCTCCAAGGCCCGGATCAACGAGCTGCGCAAGGAGGCCGGCACGGTCTTCCTGGTCAGCCACGACAACAACGCGATCCGTGAAACCTGCGAGCGCACCATCTGGATCGAGCACGGCGAGCTGATCATGGACGGGCACACCGACGAGGTGGTCCGGCGGTACGAGAAGGGCGAGCGCCCCTGACCGGGGCGCGGCCGACGGTCGCAGGGCCGGTGCACGGGGAACCTCCCCGGCACCGGCCCTGTGCCGTGCGGCGGGTGAAGGCGTGGCGACGGAAGCGTGTCCGAGGCGCGATGGCGGCCGGGACCGGTGTAGAACGGGGGAGTGACGGCAGTGTCGGCTTCAACCAAATCCGATAACCAGACAGCGGCGGTGACGCTGGACAAGGCGGACCTGGAGAACTTCCCGGTCGCCCCCGCCTTCCTGCCCGCCGCCTGGCGCGGCGACCTGATGGCGGTCTACGGCTTCGCCCGGCTGATCGACGACGCCGGCGACGGCGACCTCGCCGACGCCGCCTCCGTCGCCCAGCTGCTGGACGTCCCCGGCGCCCCCGAGGACGAGGGCTTCCGGCTCGCCCTGCTGGACGGCCTGGAGCAGGACCTCGACCGGGCCTTCGCCACCGCCCTCGGCGACGACCGGGCCCAGGGCGGCACCGTGCTCGGCACCGCCGCCGGCGAGCCCCGGCACCCGCTGATCCGCGGCCTGGTCCCGATGATCGAACGGCACGCCGTCACCCCCGAGCCGTTCCGCCGCCTGATCGACGCCAACCGGGTCGACCAGGCCGTCACCCGCTACCCGACCTGGGACGACCTGCGGCACTACTGCACGCTGTCCGCCGACCCGGTCGGCCGCCTGGTGCTCGCCCTGGCCGGCCGCGCCACCCCCGCACGCATCGAGATGTCCGACGACATCTGCACCGCGCTGCAGATCGTCGAACACCTGCAGGACGTCGTCGAGGACCTCGGCCGCGGCCGGATCTACCTCCCGCAGGAGGACCTCGCGACCTTCGGCGTCACCGCCCAGGACCTGGCCGCCCCCGCCGCCTCGCGCGAGGTGCGGCAGCTGATCGCCTGGGAGGCGAGCCGGGCCCGGACCCTGCTCGATCGCGGCGCGCCGCTGGTAGGTACGGTTCACGGGAGGCTTCGACTGCTGCTGGCGGGATTCACCGCCGGCGGGTACGCGGCCCTGGACGCCATCGCGGCGGCCGGGTACGACGTGCTCGCGCACCGGGCGAAGCCGGACAAGCGCCGCCTGGCCGGCCGGGCGGCGGCACTTTTCGCGAAGGGAAGGTGAGCGCCCGCGTGGGGGCATCACCACTGGCGTCCGCGCCGGTCATGGCGGCCTACCGGTACTGCGAGGCGGTCACCGCCCTGCAGGCCCGCAACTTCAGCTACGGCATCCGGCTGCTGCCCGAGGCCAAGCGGCTGGCGATGTCCGCGCTGTACGCGCTGGCCCGCCGGGTCGACGACATCGGCGACGGCGAGCTGCCCGCCGAGCAGAAGACCGAGGCGCTGGCCCGCACCCGGGCGCTGCTGGACGAGATCCGGGAGGGCGTGGTCGGCGAGGAGGACACCGACCCGATCAAGGTCGCGCTGGCCGACGCCGCCCGCCGCTTCCCGATCCCGCTCGGCGGCTTCGACGAGCTGATCGACGGCGTCGAGATGGACCTCAAGGGCGTCGAGTACCGGACCTTCGACGAGCTGAAGGTGTACTGCCGCTGCGTGGCCGGCTCGATCGGCCGGCTCTCGCTCGGCGTGTACGGCTGCGACGACTGGGAGCGCGGCGCCGAGTACGCCGACACCCTGGGCCTGGCCCTGCAGCTCACCAACATCCTGCGCGACCTGCGCGAGGACGCCCTGAACGGCCGCACCTACCTGCCCGCCGAGGACCTCGCCCGGTTCGGCTGCCAGCAGGGCTTCGCCCTCCCGCAGCTCCCGGTGGGCGCCGACTTCACCGGCCTGGTCGCCTTCGAGGCCGAGCGCGCCCAGCAGGCCTTCACCGAGGGCCTGCAACTGCTGCCGATGCTCGACCGCCGCAGCCGCGCCGCCACCGCCGCGATGGCCGGCATCTACCACCGCCTGCTCGGCCGGATCGCCGCCGACCCGCACTCGGTGCTCCGCGGCCGGGTCTCGCTGCCCGGCTGGGAGAAGGCGTACGTGGCACTGTCCGGGCTCGCCGGAGGGCGTTCTTGATTCTCACGCCAGTTATGTCACGCTGTGTCAACAGGGAATCGCGACGCGTGCGCACGTTGTTGTGCCCTCAGTCCACTGCTGCCGGGGAGGACCGATGAGCACGCCGACGCCGCAGCGGCAGCGCACCGCCGTGGTGATCGGCGGCGGCCTGGCCGGCATCACCGCCGCGCTCCGCCTCGCCGACGCCGGCGTGCGCACCACCCTGGTCGAGGCCCGCCCGCGGCTCGGCGGCCTGGCCTTCTCCTTCAAGCGCGGCGACCTGACGGTCGACAACGGCCAGCACGTGTACCTGCGCTGCTGCACCGCCTACCGCGGCCTGATCGACCGGCTCGGCGCGCACGCCCTCACCGACCTGCAGGACCGGCTCGACGTCCCGGTGCTAGGCCTGGCCGCCGACGGCACCCGCAGCCTCGGCCGGCTGCGCCGCGCCGCGCTGCCCGTCCCGCTGCACCTGGCCGGCAGCCTCGCCACCTACCGTCACCTGGGCCCGGCCGACCGGCTGCGGGTGGTGCGCGGCGCGCTCGCCCTCAAGGGCCTGGACCTGGACGACCCGGCGCTCGACGAGATCTCCTTCGGCGAGTGGCTGCGCCGCCACGGCCAGACCCCGGCCACCATCGAGGCGGTCTGGGACCTGGTGGGCGTCGCCACCCTGAACGCCACCGCCGACCGCACCTCGATGGCGCTGGCCGCCAAGGTCTTCCAGACCGGCCTGCTGTCCGACCCGGGCGCCGCCGACATCGGCGTCGCCCGCGTCCCGCTCGGCGAGATCCATCACGACCGGGCCCGGGCCGAACTCGAACGCGCGGGCGTCCGGGTGCTGCTGCGGGCCAAGGCCGCCGAGCTGAAGGCCGCCGAGCCCCACGCCGTCCGGCTGGAGAGCGGCGAGCTGCTCACCGCCGACACCGTGGTGCTGGCCGGCGCGCAGGACACCGCGGCGGCGCTGCTGCCGGCCGGCGCGATCCCCGGGCAGCAGCGGCTCGCCGAGTTCGGCACCGCGCCGATCCTCAACGTGCACGTGATCTACGACCGGCCGCTGATCCGCCGCCCGTTCTTCGCCGCGATCGGCTCCCCGGTGCAGTTCGTCTTCGACCGCACCGGGCACTCCGGCCTGGCCGTCCCCGGCGCCCAGTACCTGGCGGTGTCGCAGTCCGCCGCCGAGGACGAGATCGACCTGCCGGTCGCCGAGCTGCGCGAGCGCTACCTGCCGGAGCTGGCCCGGCTGCTGCCCGCCGCCCGCGACGCGCGGGTGCTGGACTTCTTCGTCACCCGGGAGCGGACCGCCACCTTCGACCCGGCGCCCGGCACCGCCCGGCTGCGCCCCGGCGCACGCACCGAGGTGCCCGGGATCCTGCTCGCCGGCTCCTGGACGGCCACCGGCTGGCCCGCGACCATGGAGGGCGCGGTGCGCAGCGGCCACGCCGCGGCCGACGCCGCGCTGGCCGGCTCCGGCCGGCATGGGGGCACCTCCCAGCCCCCCTTGGGGCTGGGGGACGACCGCGCGGACGGGCGGTGGCCCCGATGACGGCGACCCGGCAGCCCCCTGCCATCGACATCGCACCCGGCCTGCCGCCGTTCGCGGCCGGCCAGACGTACCGAGAGGGAACGCACGTGGAGGCACGCACCGGCTCGACGGTCAGGGACACCCCGACGGTCCTGGACCTGCTGGCGCGCGGGCGCACGCTCTGCACGCCGCCGATGCGCGAGGCCGTCGCCACGCTGGCGGCGCCGATGGACACCGTCGCGGCGTACCACTTCGGCTGGATCGACCGCGACGGCCGGCCCGCCGCGGGCGACGGCGGCAAGGCGGTGCGCCCCGCGCTGGCCCTGCTGTCGGCCGAGGCGGTGGGCGCGGACGCGCAGGTGGGCGTACCGGGCGGCGTGTCGGTCGAACTGGTCCACAATTTCTCCCTTCTCCATGATGATCTGATGGACGGTGACGAGACGCGTCGGCACCGGGCCACCGCCTGGACGGTGTTCGGCCCGGCGCAGGCCGTGCTGGTCGGCGACGCGCTGGCCACCCTCGGCACCGAGGTCCTGTTGGACGCCGCGGTGACCGGCGGGGCCACCCCGACCGATGCCGCCCGCGCCGTCCGTCTGATCACCACCGCGACCCGGCGGCTGATCGACGGTCAGGCGCTGGACGTCTCGTTCGAACAGCGTGACGTGGTGACGGTCGAGGAGTGCCTGACCATGGAGGGCGGCAAGACCGGCGCCCTGCTGGCGGCCTCCGCGGCGATCGGCGCGGTACTGGCCGGCGCCGACGACCGGATCTCCGACGCGCTCCAGCGGTACGGCTACCACCTGGGCCTTGCGTTCCAGGCGGTGGACGACCTGCTGGGCATCTGGGGCGCCACCGAGGTGACGGGCAAGCCGCACTGGAGCGACCTCCAGTCGCGCAAGAAGTCGCTGCCGGTGTGCGCCGCGCTGGCCGAGGGTGGCGCCGCCTCCCGCGAGCTGGCCGCACAGCTGGCCGACCCGACCGGCCGCGGCGAGGAGAGCGAGCAGCAGCTCGCCGCCCGCGCCGCGCTGATCGAGCAGGCCGGCGGCCGGGCCTGGACGCAGGAAGAGGCCCGCCGCCAGTACGACACCGCCCTCGCCGCGCTCGGCGAGGTGCCCATGGCCGACGAGGTGCGCGAGCACTTCGTCGCACTCGCCGAATTCGTGGTGGTCAGAGAGAGGTGACGTAAGAGTGACAGCAACCGCGGGTGGAAGGCTCGGACCCCAAACCTCAGTTGCAGTAACACGATCTGACGATTCCTCACCCGCGGCGGCGCTCAGCCGGGCCACCGCACACCTGCTGTCACTCCAGCACGCCGACGGCTGGTGGAAGGGCGACCTGGAGACCAACGTCACCATGGACGCCGAAGACCTGCTGCTCCGCCAGTTCCTCGGCATCCGCACCGAGGAGCAGACCCGGGCCACCGCGGCCTGGATCCGCTCCCGGCAGCGGGAGGACGGCACCTGGGCCACCTTCCACGGCGGCCCGCCCGAACTGTCCACCACCGTCGAGGCGTACGTCGCCCTCCGGCTCGCCGGGGACGCCCCGGACGCCGCACACATGCGGGCCGCCGCCGCCTTCGTCCGGGAGAGCGGCGGCATCGCCGCCACCCGGGTCTTCACCCGGATCTGGCTCGCCCTGTTCGGCTGGTGGCCCTGGGAGAAACTCCCCGAACTGCCCCCCGAAGTGCTGTTCCTGCCCAGCTGGGCGCCGCTGAACATCTACTCCTTCGGCCAGTGGGCCCGACAGACCATCGTCCCGCTGACCGTGGTCTCCGCCCACCGCCCGGTCCGCCCGGCCCCGTTCGACCTCACCGAACTGCACACCGACCCGGCGAACCCGTACCCGAGGCGGCCGCTCGCCCCCGCGCACAGCTGGGACGGCCTCTTCCAGCGCCTCGACCAGCTGATGCACCGCTACCACCGGCACGCCATCCGGCCGGTGCGCCGCCTCGCGCTGCGGCAGGCCGCCGCCTGGATCGTCGAACGGCAGGAGGCCGACGGCTGCTGGGGCGGCATCCAGCCGCCCGCCGTGTACTCGCTGATCGCCCTGCGGCTGCTCGGCTACCGCCTCGACCACCCCGTGATGAAGGCCGGACTGGCCGCCTTCGACGGCTTCACCGTGCACACCGAGGACGGCAAGCGCTGGATGGAGGCCTGCCAGTCCCCGGTCTGGGACACCTGCCTGGCCACCGTGGCGCTGCGCGACGCCGGACTGCCCGGCGACCACCCCGCCCTGGTGCGGGCCGGCGACTGGATGCTCGGCGAGGAGGTCACCACCCGCGGCGACTGGGCCGTCAAGCGCCCCCGGCTCGCCCCCGGCGGCTGGGCGTTCGAATTCCAGAACGACACCTACCCGGACGTCGACGACACCGCCGAAGTGGTGCTCGCGCTGCGCCGGATCGACCACCCCGACCGGGCCCGGCTGCTCGGCGCCGTGGAACGCGCCGTCGACTGGAGCCTCGGCATGCAGTCCAAGGACGGCGCCTGGGGCGCCTTCGACGCCGACAACACCAGCAGGCTCCCCAACAAGCTGCCGTTCTGCGACTTCGGCGAGGTCATCGACCCGCCCTCGGCCGACGTCACCGCACACATGGTGGAGATGCTCGCCGAGACCGGCCGCACCCGGGACCCCCGCACCCGGCGCGGCGTCGCCTGGCTGCTGGAGCACCAGGAGACCGACGGCTCCTGGTTCGGCCGGTGGGGCACCAACTACATCTACGGCACCGGCTCCGTGGTGCCCGCCCTGATCGCCGCCGGGATCGCCCCCGGCCACCCCTCGGTCCGCCGCGCCGTCCGCTGGCTGACGGCCCGCCAGAACACCGACGGCGGCTGGGGCGAGGACATGCGCTCCTACGAGGACCCGGCCACCTGGGCCGGCCGCGGCGACTCCACCGCCTCGCAGACCGCCTGGGCCCTGATGGCGCTGCTCGCCGCCGGCGAACGCGACACCGAGCCGGTCGAACGCGGCATCGCCTGGCTGACCCGCACCCAGCGCCCCGACGGCAGCTGGGACGAGCCGCAGTTCACCGGCACCGGGTTCCCCTGGGACTTCTCCATCAACTACCACCTGTACCGCCTGGTCTTCCCGGTCACCGCCCTCGGGCGGTACCAGCACGACGCGCCGCTCGGCCGGGGCGGCGAGCGATGACCGAGCCCCTGCTGGTGCTCTGCGCGCTCGCCCCCGAGGCCTGGGCGCTGCGCGGCGGCGACTGGTCCGGCGCGGCCGGCGGACCCCCGGTGCTGGCCCGCACCGGCATGGGCCGCCGGACGGCCGGGCGCCGGGCCGCCGCCCTGCTGGACGTCGGCGGCTACGGGGCGCTGCTGATCGCCGGGTTCGGCGCCGCGGTCGGCCCCGGGGTGCGCCCCGGCGAGGTGATCGTCGCCGACCGGGTCACCGACGCCGAGGGCCGCACCCACCCGCTGACCGCCGCGCCCGCGCTGGCCACCGCCCTGGAGGAGGCCGGGCTCCGCGCCCACCTGGGCACCCTCCGCACCGCCGACCACGTGGTGCGCGGCGCCGAACGGTCCCGGCTGCACGCCGAGGGCGCGCTGGCCGTCGACATGGAGGCCGCCGCCGTGCTCGCCGCCCGCGCCGAGCACGTCCCCGACCTGCCCGCCGCCGTGCTGCGGGTGGTGGTCGACACCCCCGAGCGGGAGCTCATCCGCCCCGGCACCCTGCCCGCCGGGTTCCGCGCCTGGCGGGCGCTGCGCGCCGCCGTCCCCGCCCTCACCGCGTGGCACCGGCAGCTGAACGCCGCCCCCCGTCCGCCGACGACCCCCCAGCCCTCGACACAGCCCTCGACGCTCCCTCAGGAGGCGAGCTAAGCCATGGCCATGCCGCTGCGTCAGACCCTCCGCGTGTCCACCTACCTCATGCAGCAGAAGCTGAAGCGCCGGGACAAGTTCCCGCTGATCGTCGAGCTGGAGCCGCTGTTCGCCTGCAACCTCAAGTGCGAGGGCTGCGGCAAGATCCAGCACCCGGCCGGGGTGCTCAAGCAGCGGATGCCGGTCGCGCAGGCGGTCGGCGCGGTCCTGGAGTGCGGCGCCCCGATGGTCTCCATCGCGGGCGGCGAGCCGCTGATGCACCCGCAGATCGACGAGATCGTCCGGCAGCTGGTGGCCCGCCGCAAGTACGTCTTCCTGTGCACCAACGCGCTGCTGCTGCGCAAGAAGCTCGACCTGTTCACCCCGTCCCCGTACTTCACCTTCGCCGTGCACATCGACGGCCTGCAGGAGCGCCACGACGAGTCGGTGGCCAAGGAGGGCACCTTCGCGGAGGCCGTCGAGGCGATCAAGGAGGCCAAGCGGCGGGGCTTCCGGGTCACCACCAACTCGACGTTCTTCAACACCGACACCCCGCAGACCGTGGTCGAGGTGCTGGACTTCCTGAACGACGAACTCAAGGTCGACGAGATGATGATCTCCCCGGCCTACGCGTACGAGAAGGCCCCCGACCAGGAGCACTTCCTCGGCGTCGAACAGACCCGCGAACTGTTCCGCAAGGCCTTCTCCGGCGGCAACCGCCGCCGCTGGCGGCTCAACCACAGCCCGCTGTTCCTGGACTTCCTCGAAGGCAAGGTCGACTTCGAGTGCACCGCCTGGGGCATCCCCAACTACTCGCTGTTCGGCTGGCAGCGCCCCTGCTACCTGATGGCCGACGGCTACGTCCCCACCTACCGGGAACTCATCGAGAAGACCGACTGGGACAAATACGGCCGCGGCCGCGACCCCCGCTGCGACAACTGCATGGCCCACTGCGGGTACGAGCCCACCGCGGTGCTCGCCACCATGGGCTCGCTCAAGGAGTCGATCCGCGCCGCCCGGGAGACCCTCGCCGCCCCCAAGGCCGTCTGAGCGGCCGTCACCGGCCGCCCGCGCCACGACGGCGCGGGCGGCCCACGCCGACAGGCGACCACGACCGCAGGGCCGCAGGCTGGACACCGACCGTCCACCCACCCGAACAGCCGTGAGGGGTACGCCATGCCACTGCTGAGCCGGATCACCGGGCCCGCCGACCTCCGCCGACTGCACCCCGAACAGCTCCCGCCGCTCGCCGCCGAGATCCGCGCGTTCCTGATCGACAACGTCACCCGCACCGGCGGCCACCTCGGGCCCAACCTCGGCGTGGTCGAACTCAGCATCGCCCTGCACCGCGTCTTCGACTCCCCGCACGACCGCATCCTGTGGGACACCGGCCACCAGGCCTACGTCCACAAACTGCTCACCGGTCGGCAGGACTTCAGCCGGCTGCGGGCCAAGGACGGACTGTCCGGCTACCCCTCGCGCGCCGAGTCCCCGCACGACCTGATCGAGAACTCGCACGCCTCCACCGCCCTCGGCCACGCCGACGGCATCGCCAAGGCCGACCAGCTGCTCGGCGTCGACCGCTGCACCGTCGCCGTGATCGGCGACGGCGCGCTCACCGGCGGCATGGCCTGGGAGGCCCTCAACAACATCGCCGAGGCCGAGGACCGCCCGCTGGTCATCGTCGTCAACGACAACGAACGCTCCTACGCGCCCACCATCGGCGGCCTCGCCCACCACCTCGCCACCCTGCGCACCACCAAGGGCTACGAGCGCTTCCTCGCCTGGGGCAAGGACGCCCTGCAGCGCACCCCCGTGGTCGGGCCGCCGCTGTTCGACGCGCTGCACGGCGCCAAGAAGGGCTTCAAGGACGCCTTCGCCCCGCAGGGCATGTTCGAGGACCTCGGCCTGAAGTACCTCGGCCCGATCGACGGCCACGACATCGCCGGCGTCGAACAGGCGCTGCGCCGGGCCCGCAACTTCGGCGGCCCCGTCATCGTGCACTGCCTCACCGTCAAGGGCCGCGGCTACCGGCCCGCCGAGCAGGACGAGGCCGACCGGTTCCACGCCGTGAACCCGATCGACCCGTACACCTGCCTGCCGATCTCGCCGTCCGCCGGCGCCTCCTGGACGTCCGTGTTCGGCAAGGAGATGCTCGCGCTCGGCGCCGAGCGCCCCGAGCTGGTCGCCGTCACCGCCGCCATGCTGCACCCCGTCGGACTCGGGCCGTTCGCCAAGGCCTACCCCGGGCGGACCTTCGACGTCGGCATCGCCGAGCAGCACGCCGTCGCCTCCGCCGCGGGCCTGGCCACCGGCGGGCTGCACCCCGTGGTCGCGGTGTACGCGACCTTCCTGAACCGGGCGTTCGACCAGGTGCTGATGGACGTCGCGCTGCACCGGCTCGGCGTCACCTTCGTGCTCGACCGGGCCGGCGTCACCGGCAACGACGGGGCCTCGCACAACGGCATGTGGGACCTGTCGGTGCTGCAGGTCGTCCCCGGGCTGCGGATCGCCGCGCCTCGCGACGCCGCCCGGCTGCGCGAACAGCTGCGCCAGGCCGTCGCCGTCGAGGACGGGCCCACTGTGGTGCGCTTCCCCAAGGGCGAGCTCGGCCCCGAGGCGCCCGCGATCGAACGGATCGGCGGCGTCGACGTGCTCGCCCGCACCGGCCCCGCCCCGGACGTGCTGCTGGTCGCCGTCGGCCCGATGGCCGCCGCCTGCCTGGACGCGGCCGCGCTGCTCGCCGCCGACGGCATCACCGCCACCGTCGTCGACCCGTGCTGGGTCAAGCCCGTCGACCCCGCCCTGGTCGAGCTGGCCGGCGCGCACCGGATGGTGGTCACCGTCGAGGACAACGGCCGCACCGGCGGCGTCGGCGCCGCCCTCGCCCAGGCCATGCGGGACGCCGACGTGGACACCCCGCTGCGCGACCTCGGCATCCCGCAGGAGTTCCTGGCGCACGCCTCGCGCGGTGAGATCCTGGAGGAGATCGGACTCACCGGCACCGGCGTCGCCGCCCAGACCGCCGCCCACGCCCGCCGCCTGCTCCCCGGGACCGGAACCCGCCCCGGCGCCCAGGAGTACCGGCCCCGGATGCCGCTGACCGATTGGAGCGAACCCGCGTGACCCAGGCCGAACCGCTCGACCTCGCCGCCCTGCTCGCCGCCCGGGGCGGCGAACGCTACGAGCTGCACGCCCGCTTCCTCAACCCGCAACTGCCGCGGATGCTGCACACCATCGGCTTCGACCGGTCCTACGAACGCGCGCAGGGCGCGTACTTCTACGACGCCGAGGGCAACGAGTACCTCGACATGCTGGCCGGGTTCGGCGTCTTCGCGCTCGGCCGCCACCACCCCGCCGTCCGGGCCACCGTCCAGCAGGCGATGGACCTGGAGACCGCCGACCTCACCCGCTTCGACTGCTCCCCGCTGCCCGGCCTGCTCGCCGAACAGCTGCTCGCCCTGGCGCCCGGCCTGGACCGGGTGTTCTTCGGCAACAGCGGCACCGAGGCGGTCGAGACGGCGCTCAAGTTCGCCCGGTACGCCACCGGGAAGCGCCGCGTCCTGTACTGCGACCACGCCTTCCACGGCCTCACCACCGGCTCGCTGTCCGTCAACGGCGAGAGCGGCTTCCGCAAGGGCTTCGACCCGCTGCTGCCGGACACCGCCGTCCCGCTCGGCGACCTGGGCGCGCTGGAGCGGGAGCTGAAGAAGGGCGACGTCGCCGCGCTGATCGTGGAGCCGATCCAGGGCAAGGGCGTGCTCGCCCCGCCGCCCGGCCGGCTGGCCGCCGCCCAGCAACTGCTGCACGAGCACAAGGCGCTGCTGATCTGCGACGAGGTGCAGACCGGCGTCGGCCGCACCGGCGCCTTCTTCGCCTTCCAGGCCGAGGAGGGCGTGCAGCCCGACCTGGTGTGCGCGGCCAAGGCGTTGTCCGGCGGCTACGTCCCGATCGGGGCCACCCTCGGCAAGTCGTGGATCTTCGAGAAGGTGTACTCCTCGATGGACCGGGTGCTGGTGCACTCCGCCAGCTTCGGCTCGAACGCCCAGGCGATGGCCGCCGGCCTGGCCACCCTGCACGTGATGCGGCAGGAGAAGGTGGTGGAGAACGCCGCCCGCGTCGGCGAGCTGCTGCGCTCCCGGCTCGCCGCGCTGGTCGACCGGTACGAACTGCTCGCCGAGGTGCGCGGCCGCGGGCTGATGATCGGCATCGAGTTCGGCCGGCCCAGGTCGCTCAAGCTGCGCACCGGCTGGACGGCGCTGCAGGCCGCCCGCAAGGGACTGTTCGCGCAGATGGTGGTGGTCCCGCTGCTGCAGCGCCACCGGATCCTCACCCAGGTCTCCGGCGACCACCTGGAAGTGATCAAGCTGATCCCGCCGCTGATCATCACCGAGAAGGAGGTCGACCGCTTCCTGGACGCGTTCACCGAGGTGATGGACGACGCCCACCGCGGCAGCGGCCTGATGTGGGACTTCGGCCGCACCCTGGTCAAGCAGGCCGTCGGCTCGCGGTGAACGCGCTACAGCTCGGTGCGGCGGCGGCGCACCACGACCCACAGGTCCGCCGCCGCCACCAGCGTCAGCACCCCGCAGGCCACCGCGAAGACGATCAGCGTCCCGCTGCTGGGCGCGCCGTGCGGCGAGGCGAAGCCCGCCCAGACCGCGAACCCGGCGGTGCACAGCGCGAAGAACGGCAGGAACAGCACCGACAGCAGGAAACGCAGCTTCAGATCGGTGCGCGCGGTGGCCGGCTCCGTCCCGCTCCGCCAGACCTTCGGAGTCTTCGCGCGCCGCATACGCCACCGCCTCCCTCGTACCCTTCCAGCGTAGGACTGTCGGGTGCGGGGAGGCGGAGTGATGGAAGACCGGCTGGACGACTACCTGGGGCTGCCGGTGGAGCGCGCCCGGGCGCTGGCCGCCGAGCGCGGCTGGCGCACGGTGCGGGCGGTGGAGCCGGAGGCGCTGCTCACCATGGAGTACCGGTCCGAGCGGCTCAACCTGACGGTGCGCGCGGGGGTGGTGGAACGGGCCTGGGCGGGCTGAGGGCGCACCGGCAGCGGGCGGCCCGGCCAGTGCGCGGTGGCCGGCTTCGGCCGGGGCACCGGGGCGGGCCGGGCGAACCTGCCCTCGCGGTGCCAGACCGCCAGCACCCGCTCGTCCAGCGCGGCGACGGCCGGCTCGGCCAGCGGCAGCGACAGCAGCACCAGCGCGCCCGCCGCCCAGCCGGCGAACACGTCGGATATCCAGTGGGTGCCCAGGTAGACGGTGGTCAGGCCGATCGAGGCCGCAGTGAGCGCGGCCAGCACCGTGCCGGTCCGCCGCCAGCGCACCGCGAGGTAGGCCAGCACGCCCCAGGTGACCACGGCGTTGGCGGTGTGCCCGGACGGGAAGATGGTGCCGCCGGAGAACAGCTCGGGCGAGCCCACGTAGTGCGCGTAGTGCGGACCCAGCCGACCGGTCAGGATCTTCACCCCGCCCACCGTGACGTTCAACAGCAGCAGCGCCATGCCCATCACCAGCAGCGGCCGCGACGAGTGGGTGCGGTAGCAGCGCCAGCCCAGCCACAGGCAGGCCGCGATCGCGGTCGGACCGCGCTGCCCGGCGATCACCCAGATGTCGAGGTACGGCAGGGCCTGCGGCCACTGCTTGTACGGGCGCAGCTGCTGCAGCGCCCAGTCCAGGTCGACCAGCGGTGAGTCCAGCATGATGGCCAGCACCACCGCCAGGTAGAGCACGGCCGTGATGCCGAAGAGCAGAGCGTGCCGCCGACTGATCGAGGAGAGTGCGGATTCGGTCGTCGTGGTGACGGAATCGCGCTCGGACTGGATCGGAACCGTGCGCGGTGCGGTCGATATCCGCGGCACGGGGGATTCGGGCTTGGCTGGCACGCCTTCGACATTACCGGCTGGCCCGGAGCGCCCCGGGCTATTCGGACGATCTGTCACCCGCCGGTGATCGGTTGTCCGCACTTTCCCCATACGGGCAGTTCAACGGGCACAGGGTGGGGCGGGAAAGCGGAGGGGAGTGGGCGAAATCACCCTCCCGAACGCTTCCGGGCACCGTTTTCCCGGGTTTCTCCAATTGCCGGGCGGGTGGTGCGGGAACGAAAGAGGCGGTCGATTTCCCGTGACGCAGGTCACTTCCGGGAAATCGACCGCCGGGTCGGACGGCGCGGTGCGGTTCAGGGCAGCACCTTCTCGACGGCTGCCGCGCCGTGCTCCTCCAGGTCCTTCTTCGCCTGCGCGAGCCGCTTCTCCGTGACGTCGCGCCCCGTGGCCTGCACCAGGTCGATGGGGTCCACCGGGTTCTCCGCCCCGGTGTGCAGTCGGCTGTCCGGAGTCGGCTTGGAGTCGCTGTCCGTGGAATCGGTCATCAAGATCCTCCATGGGTACGCCCGCCGCCGGGGGACGGCGGCGGGAGGTCTGCACGTCGAGTCTGGACCCGCGCCGTGGGCGGCGCACCACGAACCCGTCGGCGACTAGTCGAGCGGGCCGCCCGCGACGTAGACGACCTGGCCGGAGACGAAGCCGGCGCCCTCGGAGGCGAGGAAGGAGATGGTGTGGGCGATGTCGTCCGGCGTGCCGACCCGCTGCACCGGGATCGCCGAGGCGGCGGCCTGCTTGAACGCCTCGAACTCCATGCCGACCCGGGCCGCGGTGGCCGCGGTCATGTCGGTGGCGATGAAGCCGGGGGCGACCGCGTTGGCGGTGATGCCGAACTTGCCGAGCTCGATGGCCAGGGTCTTGGTGAAGCCCTGCAGGCCGGCCTTGGCCGCCGAGTAGTTGGCCTGGCCGCGGTTGCCCTGCGCGGAGGAGGAGGACAGGTTGACGATCCGCCCGAAGCCGGCGGCCACCATGTGCTTCTGCACCGCGCGGGTCATCAGGAAGGCGCCCTTGAGGTGCACGTTCATGACGGTGTCCCAGTCGGACTCGGACATCTTGAAGAGCAGGTTGTCGCGGAGCACGCCCGCGTTGTTCACCAGCACCACGGGGGTGCCCAGCTCGGCGGCGATCCGGTCCACCGCGGCCTGCACCTGCTCGGCGTTCGAGACGTCGGCGCCGACGGCCAGCGCGCGGCCACCCGCGGCGACGATCGCCTCGGCGGTGCCCTTCGCGGTGGACTCCTCCAGGTCGACCACCGCGACCGCGTAACCGTCGGCGGCCAGCCGGAGCGCGGTGGCGGCGCCGATCCCACGGGCCGCACCCGTCACCACGGCCACCCGCACCGGAGCGTCGGTGGTCACGGACGTGCTCTGCTCGGTCATCTTCGTACTCGTCTCTCTCGAAATCGGACGACGGGACCGGCCCGGGCCGGCGACCCGCGGATGAGAAATGAATGAGGTGCGCAGCGCGCAGCGCGGCAACCCTACCGGCGAGTAGAAATTCCGGCCAGAGGCAGCGCCGCAGGTGACAGAGGGTGAGGGCGTTCGGCGGCCGAGCGGGTGAACCAGGTTGGTCGTGGTCCCGACATACGGGGGAAATATGCCAACTTTGCCGAACCTGCGACTACTCTGCGCCCCTACCTGCCGGTCCAGGCCGACCGTTTGTATAGTGTGCGCCAGCAGCCACCGGCTGCACGGCCGGCGCGTCCTTACTCACAGCGGGATGCTCACTCGCCGTTACTGCCCCGCTCGGGTGTCCCACACACATCCCGAGCGTGACACCGGGACGGATTTCATGGTGCTGGGGGAGATCCCGACAACCCGTGTGCCCGGCCGACTGCAGCAGTCGCCCGGCCACCTCATTCGAGTGGCCCAGCAGGTGCACACCCGCTTGTGGTCCGAATACGTCGGTACCGAGCTGACAGCTCCGCAGTTCGCGGTGCTGCTGGTACTGGCACTGGAGCCCGGAGCCGACCAGCGCACGGTCGGCGAACGGGCCTCGCTCGACAAGGCGACGATGGCCGAAATGGTCGCCCGACTGGTCCGGCGGGGCCTGGTGCTCCGCCGCCGCGACCCTGCCGACGGTCGGCGCAAGCTGCTGGCGCTCTCGCAGAGCGGCGCCCAGGCGGTGCGCGAGGCGACCGGCGGCGTGGTCCGGGTCCAGCGGACCCTGTTCGAGCCGCTCAGTCCGGACGAACAGCTGGAACTCGTCCGGACCATGGCACGGATCGCCCGGCTGGAGCCGGCGGCCGTCGCCGTGATGGCCGACGCCCGGCCCACGCTGGACGCCCAGCGGGCCATCGGCTACCTGATCCGGGTCGCCCAGCAGGTGCACACCAAGCTCTGGTCGGAGAAGGTCGGCACCGAACTGACGGCCCCTCAGTACGCCGTGCTGGACGCGCTGGAGACCGAGCCGGGCGCCGACCAGCGCACGGTCGGCGAGCTCGCGTCGCTCGACAAGGCGACGATGGCCGAGATGGTCAGCCGGCTGGTGCGACGCGGCCTGGTGCTGCGCCGCCGCGACCCCTCGGACGGGCGCCGCAACCTGCTCTCGCTCTCCCCGACCGGCCAGGAGCTGCTGCACCGCTCCACCGCCGGGGTCCGTGAGGTCCAGGAAGCGCTGCTCGCTTCGTTGGAGCCGCACGAGCACGCGCCGGCGCTGGCGCTGCTCGCCAAGGCGGCTCGGCTGTAACGATTCTGCAAAGCGTCGTCCAATTTTTTGGGCGGCGATCGCGCTCCGACGGGCACGCGGCACCGCTCGGGACGCTCCGGAAGGGGTCGACACCACGTCAGGTGTCGGCCCCTTCCGGGTTGTTCCGGTCGTCACGCTCCGTGCTGATTGGGCGTCAGTCAAAACTGATGCGACGTCAGTTCGGCGACCGAACGCGGGGCGTCAGCTCCAGTCGAACTCGGCCGGGTCGGGGCCGATCCGCTTGCCGGTCTCGACGGCGGCGATCGCCGCGAGGTCCTCGGCGTCCAGCTCGAAGCCCGTCACGTCCAGGTTCTCCCGGATGCGGGCCGGGGTGACCGACTTCGGGATGGCGATCACGCCGCTCTGCAGGTGCCAGCGCAGCACCACCTGGGCCGTCGAACGGCCGTGCTTCTCGGCGATCCTCAGCAGCGCGGGCTCGGCCAGCAGGTCGCCGCCCTGGCCCAGCGGGCTCCACGCCTCGGTGGCGATGCCGTGCTCCGCGTGGAGGGCGCGCAGCTCGGCCTGCGGGAAGTACGGGTGCAGCTCGACCTGGTTCAGCGCCGGGACCACCGAGGTCTCCTTCAGCAGCAGCTCCAGGTCCGGGACGCGGAAGTTGGAGACACCGATCGCGCGGACCCGGCCGTCGGCGAGCAGCTGCTCGAAGGCGCGCCAGACGTTGAGGAAGGAGGTGCCGCGCATCGGGCGCGGCCAGTGGATCAGGTACAGGTCCAGCTGCTCCAGGCCGAGCCTGGCCATCGACTCGTCGAAGGAGCGCAGCACCCGGTCGCGGCCCTGCTCGCCGGACCAGTCGAGGGTGCCGGAGTTCCACAGCTTGGTGGTCACGAACAGCTCGTCGCGGTCGACGCCGGACTCGGCGATCGCCCGGCCGGTGCCCGTCTCGTTCTCGTAGATCTCGGCGGTGTCGATCGAGCGGTAGCCGGCCTCGATCGCGGTGGCCACCGCCGGGGCGGCCTCCGCGTCCGGCACCTGCCAGACGCCGAATCCGAGCTGCGGGATCCGCACGCCGTTGTTCAGCGTGATCGAGGGGATCGAAGGTCCTGCGGAAGTGCTGGTCACGAGTACGGGGTGCCCTTCGGTCGTGCATGGTCTTCGGTGTGCAGCGGTGCTGCGCGGGTGTTTCCAAGAGGGCGGCAACCGGGTTGAACAGCGGGGTATTCCCGAGGCGGTCGAGTTCCTCGGAGTTCCCCCCGATGGATGAAACGCCGCGGGAACCGAATTCGGGTCGCACCAAGGGGTGTGGTCTGCATCACGTGCGGTGCCGCCGGTCCGGGGAGGGTGGGCCGGACGGGTGAATGGGCAGGCCCGGCGGTGGTGGTGCGGGGGTCGGCGTGCGGGCCGGGCGCAGACTGCCAGGGTGACCAAGACTTCAGGTGGTTCTCCGTCCAGCGGCCAGCGCGGCGAGATCGGCGGCATCCCGACCCGCTGGATCGGCATCGGCGTCATCGTGGTGCTGGCGGTCTGGTTCCTGTTCGCCAACCTGGACAAGGTGAAGATCCAGTTCTGGGTCTTCACCGTCACCTGCCCGCTGTGGATCGCCCTGCTGGCGACGCTGGTCGCGGGCGTGGCGCTCGGCTGGCTGCTGAAGGGCCGGCGCGAGCGGTGACGGCACCGCAGGAGGGCGCGGGGCGGCCGGCCGGGGAGCCGCTGATCGAGCTGCGCCGGGTGAACAAGCACTACGGGCAGCTGCACGTGCTCCAGGACATCGACCTGACGGTGGGCCGGGGCGAGGTCGTGGTGGTGATCGGCCCGTCCGGGTCGGGGAAGTCCACGCTGTGCCGGGCGATCAACCGGCTGGAGCCGGTGGAGAGCGGCGACATCCTGATCGAGGGGCAGCCGCTGCCCGCCGAGGGCAAGGGCCTGGCGAAGCTGCGCGCCGAGGTCGGGATGGTGTTCCAGTCCTTCAACCTGTTCGCGCACCGGACGGTGCTGCAGAACATCACGCTCGCCCAGATCAAGGTCCGCAAGCGCGGGAAGGCGGAGGCCGAGTCCAAGGGGCGGGCGCTGCTGGAGCGGGTCGGGCTGGCCTCGCAGGCGGACAAGTACCCGTCGCAGCTGTCCGGCGGCCAGCAGCAGCGGGTGGCGATCGCCCGGGCGCTGGCGATGGACCCGAAGGCGCTGCTGTTCGACGAGCCGACCTCGGCGCTCGACCCCGAGATGATCAACGAGGTGCTGGAGGTGATGCGCTCGCTGGCCGCCGAGGGGATGACCATGGTGGTGGTCACCCACGAGATGGGCTTCGCGCGCTCCGCCGCCAACCGCGTGGTGTTCATGGCGGACGGCCGGATCATCGAGGACCGCGTCCCCGAGGAGTTCTTCGCGGACCCGCGCAGCGAGCGCGCCCGGGACTTCCTGTCCAAGATCCTTAAGCACTGAGGCGGCGCGGTGAACCAGCGGTACATCCTGCGCGGGCCGGCGCGGCCCGCCGCGCTGCCCCGCCCGGCCGCCGGGGCTCCGGTCGCCGGGGGTACGACCGTCGTGGCTCCGGCCGTCCTGGCGGTGCTGGCGGTGCTGGCGGCGCTTTCGATGCTGTCCGGCTGCGGCAAGGAGGGCACCCCGCCGCCGAAGGGTCCGCAGCCCAGCGCGCTCCCCAGCTACCAGGTGCGGTCCGAGACCATCACCGGCTCGCCCACCCTGGACGCGGCCCGGGCCCGCGGCCACCTGGTGGTCGGCGCCAAGGAGGACCAGCCGTACCTGGGCCAGAAGAACCCGGCCACCGGCGTGTACTCCGGCTTCGACATCGAGATCGCCAAGATGGTCGGCGCCTACCTGGGCTTCGCGCCCGACCGGATCGAGTTCCGCACCATCGCCTCCGCCAACCGGGAGACCGCGCTGCAGAACGGCCAGGTCGACTACTACGTGGGCACCTACACCATCAACGACAACCGCAAGAAGCTGGTCGGCTTCGCCGGCCCGTACTTCATCGCCGGGCAGGCGCTGATGGTCCGCAAGAGCGAGACGAAGATCAACGGCCCGCAGGACCTGGCGGGGCGGAAGGTCTGCTCGGCCGCCGGGTCCACCCCGTACCAGCGGATCCAGACCGACTACCCGAAGGCCGAGCTGGTCGGCTACGACACCTACTCGGCGTGCGTGGACAACCTGATCAGCGGTCAGGTCGACGCGGTCACCACCGACAACGCGATCCTGCAGGGCTACGTGGCCAAGGTCCCCGACGAGTTGAAGATGGTCGGCGAGCCGTTCTCCACCGAGCCGTACGGCATCGGCGTCCCCAAGAACGACACCGTGCTGCGGATGGCGATCAACGACGCGCTGCAGACGAACATGGACAACGGCAACTGGAAGAAGGCGTACGACGCGACGCTCGGCCTCTCCGGGGTGCCGGCGCCGCCGCCCCCGGCCATCAACCGGTACCCATGAGCAGGGGGCGCGGATGAACGTCCTGACCAGCAACTGGTCGACCTACTGGCACGGCTTCCTCGGCACCCTCTGGCTGACCCTGGCCAGCGCCGCGCTGGCGCTGGTGCTCGGGGTGCTGATCGCGGGCTTCCGGGTGTCGCCGGTGAAGCCGCTGCGGGCCTTCGGAACCGGGTGGGTGACGGTGCTCCGGAACACCCCGCTGACGCTGCTGTTCTTCATCGTGGTGCTGGGCCTGCCCCGGTTCCACATCACGCTGCCGTTCTTCACCTTCGCCGTGCTGGCCCTGGGCTGCTACACCTCGGCGTTCGTCTGCGAGGCGCTGCGCTCCGGGGTGAACACGGTGCCGACGGGGCAGGGTGAGGCGGCCCGCAGCCTGGGCATGACGTTCGGTCAGACGCTGAGCCTGGTGGTGCTGCCGCAGGCGTACCGCTCGGTGGTCGCCCCGCTGGGCAGTGTGATGATCGCGCTGGCGAAGAACACGGCAATCGCCGGCTCGTTCAGCGTGGTCGAACTGCTCGGCACCTACCGGACCATCAACGAGCTGGGCTACAACATCGTCTGGACCTTCGTCTGGATCGCTGTCGGCTACCTGATCATCACACTGGCGATCAGCGCCGTCTTCAACGTGCTGGAGCGACGGGTGGCGGTGTCCCGATGACGGTGGAGTCCTCCGCGCTGTACGACGTCCCCGGGCCCAAGGCGCTGGCCCGGCACCGGCTGTACGGCATCCTGGCGCTGGTGGTGATCGCCGCCGTGGTCGGCTGGGTGATCTGGATGCTGTTCCACACCAACCAGTTCACCCACGACAAGTGGATGGCCTTCGAGTACAAGGGCGTTCAGGAGCTGCTGCTGCGCGGCCTCGGCAACACCCTGAAGGCGTTCGGCTGGACGGTGCTGTTCGCGCTCCCGTTCGGCGCGCTGTTCGCCGCCGGGCGGCTCTCCGACCACCGGTCGGTGCGCTGGGTGTCCACCCTGGTGGTGGAGTTCTTCCGGGCCATGCCGCTGCTGGTGATGATCTTCTTCATCTTCGTCGCCCTCAAGGTCGAACCGCTGTGGGCGCTGGTGGCCGGCCTCACCCTGTACAACGGCTCGGTGCTGGCCGAGGTGTTCCGGGCCGGCGTGCTGGCCGTCCCCAAGGGGCAGAAGGAGGCGGCGTTCGCGCTCGGCCTCCGCAAGACCCAGGTGATGACGTACGTCCTGGTGCCGCAGGCCGTCCGGTCGATGCTGCCGACCATCGTCAGCCAGCTGGTGGTGGCGCTGAAGGACACCTCGCTGGGCTTCCTGATCACGTACGAGGAGTTCCTGCACGCCGGGAAGCTGATCGCCACCAACCTGGACTACGACCTGCCGTTCATCCCCGTGGTGATGGTGATCACCCCGATCTACATCGGCATGTGTCTGCTGCTGTCCTGGCTGGCCAAGTGGCTGGAGCGGCGCGGCCGGCGCAGCCCGCGCGAGGGGGCGACGCCGGTCGCCGCCGCCGGTCCGGTGCTGGACGCGCAGGGGTAGGAAAACCCCGGTGACCGGGCCGTCGCCATCGGTTAGGGTCAGGTGGGTCCGTGACCGTACGTCGACCGGGAGTGACCGGATGTCAGTACTGCCCAGCCGTCAGGGCCTGCCCGAGGCCGAAGTGGTCGACCGCCGGGAGGGTCCGTACGGCGAGGTGGTGCTGCGGCGGCGCGGCGAGCAGTACGAGATCATCGCGAACGGCTGCTTCCTGATGGACACCGCCGACGGCCGCTCCGAACGGCTGCTGATCCAGGCCGCGTTGGACGAGCTCGCGGTGCCGGGCCCGAGCGTGCTGATCGGCGGGCTCGGCGTCGGCTTCTCGCTGGCCCACGCCGCGGCCGAGCCTCGGTGGGGGCGGATCGCCGTGGCCGAGCGGGAGGGCGCGATCATCGACTGGCACCGGGCGGGGCCGCTCGACGCGTTCTCCGCCGGTGCGCTGGACGATCCGCGGGTCGAGGTGCTGCACACCGACCTGGTGGCGTACCTGGCCTCCGCCGAGGACCGCTACGACGCGCTCTGCCTCGATATCGACAACGGCCCCGACTGGACGGTCGGCGAGGAGAACGACGCACTGTACGGCCCCGTCGGCCTGGCCAACGCCGCCGCCCGGCTCCGGCCCGGCGGCGTCCTCGCAGTGTGGAGCGCCCGGCCGTCCGCCGCCTTCGAACGGGCGCTGCGGGACGCCGGGTTCACCGAGGTCCGCACCGAGGAGATCGCCGTCGAGCGCGGCGTGCCCGACGCGGTGCACCTGGCCCGCCGCGCCGCCTGACTCCGCCGACTGCCGGATTCGTGCCGAACATGTGTACGTAACGCGTTCCCAGCGGGGCTCCGTTTGCGGCATGATCATCATCATGGCGGACGAGAAGACCGACCTCCTGGCGTGCCTCTGGGACGAGTTCAGCGCCATGAGGTTCCCCACCGGCTGGTACGACCGGGAGCCCGAAGGCACCTGTCTGGTCACCCTGGACACCGCCCTCGTCGGCTTCGCCGCCAACGTCCTCGACGGCCCGCCGCTCGGCGCCCGCCACCGCGAACACCTGCGCTGCCGCATCGAGCTCCTCGCCGACCTGCTGCCGACCTTCGGCACCGACAGTTACGCCTCCCGGTACTTCGTCGCGCTGTACCGGATGGCGGTGCTGGCCGAGGAGATCGACGTCGAGCGCGGCGCGGCCTGAAGCGACGTCAGGCGGCGGCGCCGGACAGGACGGCGCGCAGCCGCTCCACCGCCTGACGCCAGGCCGGGCCCTCGTCCGTCTCCTCCCAGAGCTCGGCCAGCTCGGACTCCTCGCCGAGCACGCCCGTCAACGCGTCCGCCGCGAGCCGACGCGTCGCCGACGCGAACACCGGCAGCGGCTGCTCCGGCCCGTACGCGGTGTCTACCGGCGTGCCGCCCGGGCACTGCGCGGCCACCAGGGCGGCCGCGGCGATGATCCGGTCCCCGTCGTCGGCGTCCAGGTCGTCGAACTCGCCGAGGGCGACGCCGAAGACGGCACGTATCAGGTCCTCACGCCGCTCCGGTGCAGTGTCGTCGAGCTCGCCGGCGAAGTCGGCGGCGTGGTCGTTGTCGAACGGCCCGATGTCCCAGGCGCCCATGGTGATCTCCTCCGGGTGGGGTGCATGGGGATCTTGACAGGGGGCGCTGACAGCGCGGGTCAGGCGGTGGGCAGAGCGCGGGCGAGGAGGGGGAGCAGGCGGTCCCAGTGGAGCCGGCGGGCGGCGGGGTCGAAGGCGTCGGTGTCGGACATGGTGAAGCCGTGGACGGTGCCCGGGTAGATCTCCGAGGTGTGGGTGATCCCGGCTGCGTCCAGGGAGCGGTTGAGCCCGGCGAGGGTCTCGGGCGTCAGGTCGCTTGCCGCGTGGCCGAAATGGACCTCGGCGGTGAGCCCGGCGAACAGCCCGGGCCCGTCCACCGCCACGGGAGCGTGGAACGCGGCGAGGGCGGCGACCTGCTTCGGGTGGGCGGCGGCGGTGCGGACGGCCTGGAGACCGCCGATGCAGTAGCCCGTCACCGCGACCGGTCCGGCGACGACCTCGGGCCGGGCGGCGAGGAACCGCAGGTAGGCGTCGGCGTCGAGCAGGGCGCGGTCGCGGGTGTGCGCCGTGACCAACGGCATGACCCGGGCGAAGACCTCGGCCCGCTGCTCCGCCCCGATGTACGGGGGGAGTGCGACCACCGGCGCCGGGCCGTGCCGGTAGAACAGGTTGGGGACGAGTACGAAGTACCCGTGGCCCGCCAACTCGCAGGCCAGCTCGCGGAGTGCGGGCCGGAGGCCGAAGCCGTCCGGGTACATCAGCACCCCCGGGTGGCGGCCGCCTCCGTCGGGGAAGGCGGCCAGCGCGTCGGCGTGGCCGTCCGGGGTGGGGATCTGCAGCAGTTCGGTGCGTGGCTGGGCGGACATCGGTTTCTCCTGCCGTGGCGTGGTCGACGTTTCGAGGCTGTGGTCGACACGGCGGAGGCGGAGCGCGGGCGGCTGTGGCAGCGGTGGTGGCTGCGCGAGGATTCCGTTCCGGCAGCGGGCCGGTCACGGCCCGGGCGGTGCTCAGCGGAGCACCGGGTCGCCGATTCGTGAGTGGCGCGAGGCCGTCCCGGTCGTCATGGCCGTCAACCTAGCCGACGGGTGGAGCCCGGGGCCAGTGGTCAACCGGTGCTCGGCTGCGGGTGGTTGACCGTGCGTCGGGGGTGCCCGGGGACGCAGAACGGCGAGCCCGGGCGGGCTCGCCGTTCACGGGGTGCGGATCAGCCTCAGCCGAAGGGGCTGGTGGCCGGCGGGGCCTGCGGGGCCGCAGGTGCGGCGGCCGGGGCCGGGGCGGGTGCGCCGAAGGGGTTGAAGTCGGCCGGGGGGACCTTGACGAAGCGTCCCTTGGTCGGGTCCGGGGTTTCCGGCTCGGCCTCGGGTTCGGCTGCCGCGGTGGGCGGGGCCGGGGGTGCGAACGGGTTGAAGTCCGCCGGAGGCACGTGCACCAGACGGCCCTTGGTCGGGTCGGCGGGCTCCGGCGGAGCGGTCGGAGCGGGGACCGCCGGCGGCGCGCTGGGCCGGGGCGGAATGGCGGCGGGCGAGCCGGTGACCGTCCCGAACGGATCGGCCGGCTCGGAGGACAGGACCGTCCCGAACGGGTCGGCGGAGGCCGCCCGAGCGGGCGCGGGCGCCGCGACCGGAGCAGGCGCGGGGGCGGCGGGTGCGGCGGCCGGGGCCGGGGCGGGTGCGCCGAAGGGGTTGAAGTCGGCCGGGGGGACCTTGACGAAGCGTCCCTTGGTCGGGTCGGGGGCTTCTGCCTCGGGCTCGGGTTCGGCTGCCGCGGTGGGCGGGGCCGGGGGTGCGAACGGGTTGAAGTCCGCCGGGGGCACGTGCACCAGACGGCCCTTGGTCGGGTCGGCCGCAGCCGGTGCCGCTGCCGGTGCCGCTGCCGGTGCGGGCTCGGCGGCCGGGGTGGCGGCGGACGCGGCGAAGGGGTCGGGTGCGCCGAACGGGTCGGCGGCCGGGGCGGGCGCGGGTGCGGGTGCGGGTGCGGGTGCGGCGGCGGCCGGGGCTGGAGCCGGGGCGGGTGCGCCGAAGGGGTTGAAGTCCGCCGGGGGCACCTTGACGAAGCGTCCCTTGGTCGGGTCGGGGGTCTCCGGCTCGGGCTCGGGTTCGGGTGCGGCGGCCGGGGTGGCGGCGGACGCGGCGAACGGGTCCGGTGCGGCGAAGGGGTCGGGTGCGCCGAACGGGTCGGCGGCGGGTGCGGGCGCGGGCGCGGGTGCGGTGGCAGCCGGGGCTGGAGCCGGGGCGGGTGTGCCGAAGGGGTTGAAGTCCGCCGGGGGCACCTTGACGAAGCGTCCCTTGGTGGGGTCCGGGGCTTCGGGCTCGGGCTCCGGCGTGGGCGCGGCCGCCGGGGTGGCGGCAGCGGCGCCGAACGGGTCCGGTGCACCGAACGGGTCGGCGGCCGGGGCGGGTTGGGCCGGTGCGGCGGCGGCCGGGGCCGGAGCGCCGAAGGGGTTGAAGTCCGCCGGGGGAACCCTGACCAGGCGGCCCTTGACCGGGTCCGCGGCCTCGGGCTCGGGCGCGGGTGCGGGGGCCGGAGCCGGGGCGCCGAACGGGTCGGCGGAGGCCAGGACCGGGGACGGCTGCTGGGTCGGCGGATCGGCGGGGGCGGGTGCCGCGAAGGGGTTGAAGTCCGAGGGCGGGACCCGCACCGAGGTGCCCGACGGGGCGTCAGGCTGCTCGGGCGGCGCGACCGGCACCGGCGGGGCGACGGGCACGGACGGTGCGGCGGACTGCGCCGGAACGTTCGGGGCGTGCGCGGGGACGGCCCGGCCGACCGGCACCGGGGCAGGCGCCACCGCCACACCGTCCCAGGCGAGTTGGACCGAGCAGAGCAGGTCGGCGAAGACCGAGGTGTAGACGTCCCAGTCCTCGGTGTCGGAGGTGGTCAGCTGGACCGTCAGGACCGTCGCCCCGTCCGGCATCGGCACGAACGCCTCGACCACCGAGCTGTGCACCACGCCGCCGGGGCGTTCGTCGCGCAGTTCCTTCAGGGCGGGCATCGACCGGTTCTCCACCAGCACGGCGGCCGGGCCGGCCGGCAACAGCACCGTCCACACCTCGGAGTGCGGGCGCTCGGTGGACAGTTCCACCGCCAGCTCCTGGATCGGCTGGGCGCACGGAACGGTCGACACCACCAGCGAGACCCGCGAGCGGCGGCCGTTCACCAGCAGCGCGGCGAGGCCCGCGTAGGCGACGTTCGCTCCGGCGAACTGCTCCGCCAGCAGGGCCGCCACCACGGCGAAGTCGTTGCGCTCGGCCGGGGTGGCACCGGAGAACAACTCCTCGGCGGTCTCGGCGAGATGGGCCGAGAGGGCGTTGCCCGAGCCGCGCACCGTCAGCGTGTGGAAGGCGGGCGGGACCACCAGGCGCGCCTCGACGCCGGAGCCGGTCGACAGCTCATCCGGGGCGACCGTGACCCGGGGCTCGGCCAGCGCCGCGAGGGAGGAGGTGAAGCCGGCCAGCGGCCCACTGTCCACCGGGCTCGGCTCGGCGTGCACCCGCAGCGAGGAGACCGACGGGACGTCGGTCAGGCCCAGGGTGGAGGCGGCGAAACGCTGCGTCAGAACGGGGACGGCCTCGCGGCCGGCGGTCGCGTTCGGACGGCGGTTGGCGGAGACCTCGATCACCGTGCCGAGCTTCGGAACGGAGAGCAGGCCGGGCCCGATCTGGCTGATCCGCAGGCCGAACAGGGCCTTGGCGGCCGGGTGTTGGGGTCGGCGGAACGCGGTGAGCGCGTCGACGGGGTAGTGGGTGGCGCGGCTGCCGAGAAGTGCGGCGGACGCCGCGTCCAGTGTGGCCGTGATCCGGTCTGCGGCGGCGAAGCCGTCCTGCGTCATTCGCCGAGCCCCCTCGTTCTCGGGTGTGGACAGTTCAGGCACTTTTTATCAGACGTGAACGACGCAGGAGGAAGGGTCGTCCGGGGACGGGTGGTTGGTGGTGCGGGTGGTGTTGGTGGTGTGGGTGGGGAAAGGGGGGGGCGCCTGCGGCGCGGGCGTGAGGGGAGGGGATGTGAACGACGCAGGAGGAGGGGTTGTCCGGGGACGGGTGGTTGGTGGTGCGGGTGGTGTTGGTGGTGTGGGTGGGGAAAGGGGGGGGGCGCCTGCGGCGCGGGCGTGAGGGGAGGGGATGTGAACGACGCAGGAGGAAGGGTCGTCCGGGGACAGGTGGTTGGTGGTGCGGCTGTGGACGGGTGAGGGTGGGTCAGGTGGTGGGTGGGGTGGCGAGGTGGAGGAGGGAGGTGGTGAGGGTGGGGGTGGCGAGGGTGGTGGTGAGGTCGCGGAGGAGGCGGGCGGTGGGGCCGTCGGGCTGTTCAGCGGTGAAGAACTCGGGGAGGAGGGCCGCGAGTTCGGGGTCGCGGGTGGCGGTGACGGCGAGTGCGGCGACCAGGTCCTGGACCAGGTGGAGTTGCAGGGTCTCGGCGGGGACCGGCTTGTCGGTGAGCCAGTCGAGGGAGCTGATCTCGGCGTTGGCGATCCAGGCGCGGACGGTGCGGCGCAGGGTCGGGCTGGGGTCGGCGAGGCCGAGGTGACGGAGGATCTGTTCCTGGGCGGCGCGCCGGACCTGGTCGATGACGGCGTCGGCGTCGGGGCTGGCGGCGACCGAGCCGCCGCGCAGCAGCGCGGTGAAGCCGGTCTCGTGGGACTGGACGAAGTCCAGGTAGCGGCCCATGACGCGGTACAGGCGCTCGGAGACCGGGCCGTCGGCGGTCTCCTCGAAGCGTCCGGCGAGCTCGCGGCCGGCCCGGCGGAGGGCCTCCTCGTAGAGGGCCTGCTTTCCGGGGAAGTAGTGGTAGACGAGCGGACGGGAGGCGCCGGCGGCGGCCGCGATGTCGTCGATGGAGACGTCCTCGGGGGCCCGGTCCGAGAACAGTTCGAGGGCGACCGCGATGAGTTGTTCGCGGCGCTCGTCGACGGTGAGCCGCCGCCGGGGGGTGCGGGCGGGCTGCTGTTCCTCCGCGCGGGGCGCCACGGACGGCGTACGGGAAGCCATGCGGCCCACCCTAGTTCGTCGGGGTGGCGCGGGACAGCACGTCCGGGGCGGTCAGCCGGTGGCGCGCTGTTCCAGGTAGCGGCGCCAGGCCTCCCGGCCGTCGGGGACGAACTCCCAGGTGGCGAGGCGGTCGGTGAGCTCGTCCTCGGTGAGCCAGGCGTACCAGGCGATCTCCTCGACCTGCGGGGAGACCGGGCCGTCCCACTCGGCCTCGTGGATGTCGGACCACCAGCTGAAGTGCTCGCCGTCGGTGTACCGGAAGCGGAACAGCGGGCGGGTGCGGATGCCGGTGACGCCGAGTTCCTCCTCGGCCTCCCGGACGGCGGCCTCCGGGTAGCTCTCGCCGGCGCCGACCACGCCGCCGACGAAGCAGTCGTGGGCGCCGGGGGCGAACGCCTTGGTGTCGGTACGGCGGTGGGTGAAGATCCGGCCCTGCGGGTCGCGGACCAGCACGAAGACGCAGCGGTGCAGCAGGTTGTCGCGGTAGACCTCGGAGCGGGGCGCGGTGCGCAGCACCCGGTCGTGTTCGTCGACCACGTCGACGAGTTCGTCGAGCGGAGCGGCAGGGGAGTCGGGGGAGGGAGTGGTCATGACCGCCATTCTGGCCCCGGACGGCCGGTATCACCCGAAAGAGTTGGCATACGGAACAGTCAGGTCGGGAAGGTCAGTTGTCGGACCGTCAGTCACCTGCTCCGGGAGGATCGTTGAGGAACCGTGCCGTTGTCCTGTCCGTCGCCGCCGCCCTGGTCGCGCTCGGCACCGCGCTGCCCGCCGCGGCCGCGTCCGGGCCCGCCGCCGTGCGTTCGGGGCTGGACTGCACCACCTGGGTGCACGAGAACGATCCGCTTACCGGAGGAGTGCTCTGCACCAACAACACCGGCGCCCCGATCACCTTCCACGCCGACATCGTGTGCGGCCTCGCGCCGGACGTCTCGGGCACCTCGGTGACGGCCCGGCCCGGCGAGACGCAGGAGTCGGCGGGCCACTGCGCCATCTACTCCTCGGGCATCGGCCACATCGGTTGGACGGTGGAGTAGCGGTGGAGAGGGAGTAGCCGTGGAGCGGTGACGAGCCCACCGGCGCCGGTCCCTCCGCAGGTCGCGGAGGGCGGTGTCTAAGGTGGGCGGGTGGAGATCCAGGGATTCACGGCGGACGGATTCGCGCCGGTCAGGGCGGCTTTCGAGGGCAACTTCCGGCAGTACGGGGAGCTGGGTGCGGCGTTCGCGCTGTACCTGGACGGCCGGCCGGTGGTCGACCTGTGGAGCGGCGACGCCCGTCCGGAGGTGGGCGGCAGGCCGGCGTCGGCGGTGGGCTGGGAGGCCGGCACCGCGCAGGTGCTGCGGTCGGTCACCAAGGGGCTGACGGCCTCCGCCGCGCTGCTGCTGGCGCAGCGCGGGCTGCTCGACCTGGACGCCCCGGTGGCCTCGTACTGGCCGGAGTTCGGGCAGGCCGGCAAGGAGAGGATCCCGGTGCGCTGGCTGCTGTCGCACCAGGCCGGGCTGCCCGCGCTGGACGTGCCGCTGCGGATCGAGGACGTGCTGGCGTGGGACCCGGCCGCGGCGGCCGTCGCCGCGCAGGCCCCGGCCTGGGAGCCGGGCACCGCGCACGGCTACCACCCGCTGACGTTCGGCTGGCTGGTCGGCGAGGTGGTGCGCCGGGCCGGCGGCCGCAGCGTCGGGCGGTACTTCGCGGAGGAGATCGCCGCGCCGCTCGACCTGGACCTGTGGATCGGCCTGCCCGCCGCGGAGTCCGGCCGGGTCGGCCGGCTGGTCGACCTGCCCGCGCCGGAGGCGGCCAAGGCCGGGCCGGGCGGGATGCGAATACGCCCCAAGCAGTCCGTGGTGGACGCCTACCGGGACCCGCGCTCGCTGACGGCCCGCTCGTTCGGCTCGGTCCGCAGCAGCGTGGACCTGGACGACCCGGCGGTGCAGGCCGTCGAGGTGCCGGGCGCGGGCGGCATCGGCACCGCCCGGTCGCTGGCCCGGTTCTACGCGGCGCTGATCGGCCCCACCGACCGGACGGACGCGCCCGGGCAGCGGCTGCCCGCACTGTTCGAGCCGGCCACCCTGGCCGAGGCGGTTGGCCCCTCGGTGCACGGGCCGGACCGGGTGCTGATCGTCAACACCACGTTCGGCCAGGGCTTCTTCCGGCACAGCGGCACCTCGCCGATGGCGTCCCCGGCGAGCTTCGGCCACCCGGGCCGCGGCGGTTCGCTGGGCTTCGCCGATCCGGAACTGGGCATCGGCTTCGGCTACGTCACCAACGGCATGCAGCCCGGCGTCACCGGCGACATCCGTTCGCGGGCGCTGATCACGGCCGTCCGGGAGTGCCTGGCGGCCCGGGGCTGACCGGTCGCCGGCCGTCCTGACGCGAGCGGCCGCCGGCCGGTGCGCACGGACCGCCCGCCAAGGGGACGGTCAGGCCTGGCCGGTGTCGAAGTGGCTGACCCGGCCGTCGGAGGCGACGGTGAACCTCCAGGCGGTGCGCATCTCGCCCCAGGCGTCGTTGCGGAAGTCGGCCACCAGGGCGCGGCCGTTGGACTTCTCGGTCTGCACCTCGATGTGCCCGTGCGAGGAGAAGATCTCGCGGTCCACCCAGTCCGCCAGGTCGCGTTGGGAGCCGTCGTCGGACATCGTGGCGTCGTCGGTGAGCGCGGCGAAGAAGGCGTCCCGGTTGCCCGAGTTGACGGCGCCGAGCAGTCGGCGCACGGCCGGGTCGGAGAGCTTGTCGACGGCGATGGTCATGAGGGGTTCACTCCTTGGCGGTGGAACGGCGGGTCGGGCCCGACGGATCGGACACTGACCCGACGTGACCACGCCGGACCGCCGTTCGCCAGCCCTCCTGGGCCGGTCGGAGCCGGTGCGCCACCGCTGCGGGCACGCTTCGGCCCCGGGCGCGTGCCGCGGGCCGGGGCCGGGGGAGTGGTGTGGTGTGATGTCCCGATGGGCGGTTTTCGCGCCCCGGTCGGGGAGGCGCGGCGCGGTTGTCGGGCCGTCAGCGGTCCGTCACCAGAGCTGCTCCCACCACCAGGCGATCTCGGGGTAGGGCGGCGGCGTCAGTCGGCCGTCGGCGGGGCGCTCGGCACGCTCGGCGATCGGGACGACGCCCGGCGTGCGGGTGGTGTAGCGGGCGGAGGTGAATCCCCACTCCAGGTTCCCGCTCACCAGGTTGGACAACTGGTCGATGTAGCGCCGCAGTTCGGGCCCGGCACGGCGGGCGGCGCGGTCCGACAGACGGAGGAACAGGACCATGGTGCGGTCGTGCAGCGCGGCGGCCTCCTGCAGGGCCTGGTCCCGTTTGCAGCCCAGATGTCGTTCCAGGGCGTCGACGATGTTGCTCTCCAGCGCGCCCTGGCTGTCCTCCCGCCGGTACGAGTAGACGTCGGCGGCGATCAGCACCAGGAACTTGGCGGCCTCGGTGAGCGCGTGCACCCGCGGCGAGTCCAGTTGGGACTGCGGGACGGCGGTGCGCTCGCACACCTCGATGATCTCGATGCAGGAGCGGCTGCCGCGGTCCAGCGGCCCTATCGTCAGGTACTCGGAGAGCGTCATCGGCCGGCCCTGCGCCCGGTAGGCGGTGACGGCGGCGGCGCCCATGAAGGACTCCAACTGGCTGTCCGCCCACCGTTTCACGGCGACCGCGGGGGCCCAGTCCCGGGCTCTGCGGAACACGTCGCGCACCGAGGCGACGTAGATGTCCGACTCCGCCGGGTGGGAAGGCGTGGAATTGATAACGGCGAGTAATGTGGCTGCTATCGTGAGTACACGGGAGGGGTCTCGGCTCAGTCGGCCGGTGTCCCACTCGTCGTCCAGGGTGAGCATGCTGCACAACCACTGCGAAACCAGTTCCAGCCCCGTGATGCCATCGGCGTCCTTGGCGATCCGGCAGACGAATTCGTGTGCGCCGATGGCCAGGAGGCGACGGCGGCGTTCCTCCTCCTGCGTGAAGCCCATCGTTTCGAGCCAGAGTTCGGTGCTCTTGCCGACGGTCTCGTGCGCGGGGTGCAGGGTCGAGGGGATGGGGCAGAAGAGCGGGGGTATGGCAGCCAACGTTTCTCCAGAGCGGCCTGATGTGCTGGGGCGTCAAGTCGATTTCGGGCTCGCGCCCGGCGTCGGTCTTCCCTCGCAAAGATCGAATACACCTGGGAAACCGGAAAGAGTTAACCTGACGATCCGTCAGTGATCGTCGTCCGCAAGGGATTTGCCCCTGACCAGGCGATCTGACTCCCCGTAGGGGCCACCGCCTGCGGGAACGCCGCCCGTGCCGCCCTCGACGACGCTATGGTCGAAGCGGAGTGCGGGGCAGGCGAGGCGGAAGGACGGACGTGGCCGAACAGCAGAGCGGGCCGCAGGAATCGGTGGCCGGTGAGGGAGCAGTCGCCAAGCGGCTGTGGGAGCGCGACAACGAACTCCACTCCGCCGAACAGGCCGTGGACAAGCTGTGCCGGGAGTTCGCCGCGGGCGGCACCAAGATCGGCGAACTGCTGCTGTTCTCCGGGCCGGCCGGCATGGGCAAGACCACCATGCTCGAACAGGTCCGCCGGATCGCCGGCGCCCGCAAGGACCCCACCGTGCTGTTCGCCTGGGGCAGCGAACGCCAGAAGCACGAACCGTTCCGCGTCCTGCGGCAGTTGCTGCTGCCCGTCCTCGGCGACCTCGACGAGGACGAGCGCACCGAGGTGTTCGGCAACTGGTACAACATCGTCGCGCCGGCCGTCGGCCTGGCCCCGCCGTCCGACGAGGTCGAGCGGATCGACCCGCAGGGCGTGCACGACGGCCTCGACTTCGTCATCACCCAACTCGCGCCCCGGCGGGCCCCGCTGGTCGTGGTGATCGACGACCTGCACGCGGTCGACCAGGAGTCGCTGGCCTGGCTGGCCTCGTTCGCGGTCCGCGCCCGGGAGCTTCCGGTGCTGCTGGTCTTCGCCTACCGCCACGAGTTCGACGAGGCGGCCCGCCCGCTCGTCCTGCAGATCCAGGAACGCGCCGAGCGCCGGCACGAGTTGCTGCCGCTCAACCCGCTGTCGATCGCCGAGATCGTGCACAGCGAGTTCGCCGAGGCCGACGACGCGTTCTGCCGCCAGGTGTGGGCCGTCACCGCCGGAGCCCCGTTCGACACCGTCGCCCTGCTGCGCGAGGTGCGCGACCAGAACCTCGAACCCGTCGAGGAGAACTCGCCCCGGCTGCGCGACCTCGCCGCGGCCGCCCGCGGCCAGGGCCGCGACTACTGGCTCGACAAGCTCGGCCCGACCGTCATCCAGTTCGCCTGGGCCGCGGCCCTGCTCGGCACCGAGATCAGCGAGGAACTGGCCGCCACCATCTGCGCCCAGGGCCCGGCCCAGTCCGCCCAGTCGGTCCGCGAGCTGCGCCGGCTGCGGGTGCTCACCAGCCAGCCCAACGGCAAGCTGGAGTTCGTCCACCCGCTGATCGCCACCTCGATCTACCAGTCGATCCCGGACGCCACCCGCACCGGCATGCACGGCATCGCCGCCACCGCGATCGAGGACCGGGGCGGCTCGCTGCTCTCCGCCTCCCGGCACCTGCTGGAGACCCACCCCGGCGAGGGCGACGACCGGATGGTCCGCAAACTGCGCCGGGCCGCCGCCGAGAACCTCGCCATCGGCGCCCCCGAAGCCGCCCGCCGCTGCCTGGAACGCGCCCTGGCCGAGCCGCCGGACGAGGACGACCGCGCCGAGGTGCTGTACGAACTCGGCAGCGCCGCGCTGCTCACCGACCCGGACGCGACCGCCAACCAGCTGCGTCGCGCGCTCGACATCGAGGACGGCCTCAGCCCCGACCTGCGCGTCGAGGCGGTGTTCCGGCTGTCCGAGGTGATCGCCCACGGCGGCGACCTCACCGGGGCCGCCAGGCTGTGCCTGACCGAGGCCGAGAACACCGCCGAGGGCCTCGGCAAGGTCCGGCTGCTGACCGCCCACCTGCTGTACACCGCCCTCCAGCGGGACGAGGACAACGGCCGCGAGCGGGCCGACAAGGTCACCGCGCTCGCCGCCCAGGTCGACGAGGACAGCGAGGCCTCCCAGCCGGTTCGCGCCCTGCACGCCTGGGACCTCACCCTCAAGGGCGGCCCCACCACCGAGGCGCTGCGGGCCGCCGAGGACGCCCTGGTCCTCGGCCGGCTGCCGCGCAGCCTCGGCTGGACCAACACCACCTGGAACTTCGAACTGCCCGCGCTGCTCGGTCTGTGCTTCGCCTACAACGACGAACTCGCCCGCGCCGAGAAGCTGTTCAGCTCCGCCATCCTGGAGTTCGAGATCGCCGGGTGGAGCGGCGCGCACCGCGGCTTCGCCTACTTCCTGATGGGCTTCGCCCGGCTGCGCCGCGGCTTCCTCCCGGAGGCCGAGGACTTCCTGCGCCGGGGTCTGCGGATCGCGGACCGGATGGGCTCGGGCCTGCCGTTGCAGTGGAACCTGGTCGGCTCGCTGATCGACACCCTGCTGGCCCGCGGCCGCGACCGGGAGGCCTGGGAGATCGCGCAGCGGTACCGCTTCTCGCCGCCGTACCACCAGACCGCGCTGGTCCTGCCCGACGTCGCCACCATCTACGGCAAGCTGCTGATCTCCCGCGGCGACTACGACATGGCGGTCGAGGTGCTCGCCGAGACCGGCATGCGGCTGGACAAGCGCGGCTGGCGCTCCACTGTGCACGCGCCGTGGGCCGGTTACCTGGCGGTGGCGATGGCGCACCGGGACCTGCCCTCCGCCCGGAAGAACGGCGACGACGCGGTCGCCCGGGCCCGGGAGTCCGGTTCGCCGTCGGCGATCGGCAGCGCGCTGCGGCTGGCCGCCAGCGTGTGGGAGGGCCCGCGGGCCGTCGAACTGCTCCAGGAGGCCGTCTCCCTGCTCGGCCGCTCCCCGGCCAGTTACGAGCACGCGCACGCGCTGGTCGACCTCGGGGCCGCCCTGGTGCAGGTCGGCCGCAGCCTGGAGGCGGCCGAACACCTCTACCAGGGAATGGAGTTGGCCAAGCACTGCGGAGCCGACGGCCTGGAGGTGCGGGCCCGCAACGTGCTCGCGTCGTCCGGCCTGCAGCCCAGCCGGGCGCTGGTGCCCGTCAAGGTCACCCTCAACGAGCAGGAGCTGGAGGTCGCCCAACTGGCGGTGCAGGCCCTGCCGCCGCAGCGGATCGCCGAACAGCTGAAGCTGCCGGTGTCGGTGGTCAAGCAGCGGCTGGCCGCCGTCCACCGCAAGCTCGGCACCGGACCGGAGGGTCTCGCCGACGCGCTCGGATTGCCCGGTGACGACCCCGGGCAGGCTGTCTGACGGCCCGACGGACCACCCCGGCGCGCGGGGAGCGGGTCACCGACCCGCCCGCCGGGGCGGGCTACGCTGGCCGACAAGGGTGATCACGAACCAAGCCGAGCAGGGTGATCACGGACCGAGGAGCAGCCCATGACCGTGCCGGACCGGCCCACCGAGGTGCACCGCGCACCGTACGACTCGTCCGGGGCCGGGATGGGACTGGACCGGTGGACGCTGCGCTCCGACCGGATCGAGGCCACCGTCATCACCCTGGGCGCGGCGCTGCACACCCTGACCGCGCCCGACCGTGCGGGCACGCCCGCGCAGGTGCTGCTGACCACCGAGGACGTCGGGGCGCTGCTCGGGCCGGCCAAGCACTACGGCGTCACCGTCGGCCGGTACGCCAACCGGATCGCCGACAGCCGGGTCACCCTGGACGGCGAGGACCACCCGCTGCTGCCGACCGGACACGGCGTCACCCTGCACGGCGGGCCCGACTCGTTCTCGCACCGGGTGTGGCAGGCCGAGGAGATCCCCGACGGGGTGCGGATGCACCTGCACTCGCCGGACGGCGACCAGGGCTTCCCCGGCGCGCTGGACGTCTGGACGGACTTCACGCTGAACGGCGCCGACCTGACCATCTCCTACCGGGCCGTCACCACCGGGCCCACGGTGGTCAACCTCACCAACCACGCCTACTTCAACCTGGCCGGCGAGGGCCGCGGCGACGTGCTCGGCCACCTGCTGACCATCGACGCGGACGCCATCACGCCGGTCGACGAGCGGCAGATCCCGTACGGCCCGTTCGAGCCGGTGGCGGGCACCGCGTTCGACTTCACCAGTGCCCGGCCGATCCGCGAGGGCCTCGCCCAGGGGCACCCGCAGCTGAAGCTCTCGCACGGGTACGACCACAACTGGGTGCTGCGCGAGCGCCCCGCGGACGGCCCGCCGGTGCGGGCGGCGCTGCTGGCCGACCCGGGCAGCGGGCGGACGTTGGAGGTGCTGACCACCGAGCCGGGCCTGCAGGTGTACACCGCGAACGGCTTCGACCGCAGCGTGGTCGGCCCGTCCGGCACGCGGTACGGCCCGTTCGCGGGCGTCGCGCTGGAGACCCAGCACCACCCCGACTCGCCGCACCAGCCGTCCTACCCGTCGACCGAGCTGCGGCCGGGCCAGGAGTTCCGCTCCAGCACGGTGCTGCGGCTGGGCACCGCCGGCTGACCGCAGCAGCGCACCGAGCAGGGCCCCGGGAGCTTCCCGGGGCCCTGTTCTGCCTGCTCAGCGATGGTGGGGCTGCAAGGAGTTTCCGCAAGGCCACAGATGGTCAAGACGCGCGGCGGCAACTCTAAGGACACGTGGACGTAACGATCCCCTGGAACTTGCAGAAACTTGCTGCAAGGACTTTCAGTCGCGTTGGCCGCGCTGTTACGTTCCTGCTCAAGCCCGACGGCCTGCAACGGCGCAGTCGGCTGGGACAGCCATTATGCGCGGTCCTCCCCCACTCGGGCACCCTCATCTTTCAAGGAGTTTCCATGCGGCGTGGTATCGCGGCCTCCGCTCTCGTTGCGGCTCTTGCGGTCACTCTTGCAGCGTGCGGCAGCAGCGGCTCCGGTTCGGACGCCAAGGGCGACGGCGGACCGGTCACCATCACCTACTGGGACACCTCGAACGCCACCAACGAGGCGCCGAACTACCAGGAACTGGTCAAGAAGTTCGAGGCCGCGAACCCGAACATCAAGGTCAAGTTCGAGAACGTGCCGTTCGATCAGGCGCAGAACAAGCTCCAGACCGCGATGGGTGCCAAGGGTGCGCCGGACGCCTTCCGTTCCGAGGTCGGCTGGACCTCCGCCTTCGCCAAGGCCGGCTACCTGGAGCCGCTGGACGGCACCCCGGCGCTGACCGACGCCTCCGTCTTCCAGCCCTCGCTGATCCAGCAGGCCAAGTACTCGGGCAAGACCTACGGCGTCCCGCTGGTCACCGACACCCTCGCCCTGATGTACAACAAGGAGCTGTTCGCCAAGGCCGGCATCACCGCCGCGCCGACCACCTGGGACGAGCTGAAGACCGACGCCGCCCAGCTGAAGGAGAAGGCGGGCGTGGACGGCTTCTGGCTGAAGGCCGCCGACGGCTACTACGCCATGCCGTTCCTGTACGGCGAGAACACCAACATGGTGGACGCCGCGGGCAAGAAGATCACCGTCAACTCGGCGGAGGCGGTCAAGGCCGTCGAGACCTACAAGTCGATGTTCACCGCCCCCGGCACCGTGAAGGCCGACGTCACCACCGACGCCTACGCGCACATGATGGACGCCTTCAACACCGGCAAGGTCGCGGCGATCATCCAGGGCCCGTGGGAGGTCACCAACGTCTACAAGGGCGCCGCCTTCGCCGACAAGAAGAACCTCGGCATCGCGGCCGTCCCGAACGGCGCCTCCGGCAAGGGCGGCGCCCCGACCGGTGGCCACAACGTCTCCGTCTACGCCGGCTCCGACGCCGCCCACAAGGCCGCCGCCGAGAAGCTCGCCGCGTTCCTGACCTCCGCCGAGAGCCAGACCTTCCTCGCGCTGAAGAACGGCACCCTGCCGACCCGCAGCGACGCCTACACCGCCGAGGTCAAGGCCAACCCGGGCATCGCCGACTTCCAGGCGATCCTGACCTCCGCCCAGCCGCGCCCCGAACTGCCCGAGTACGCCTCGCTGTTCGGCTCGTTCGGCACCAACCTCGGCAAGATCGTCCAGGGCCAGTCCGACACCAAGGCCGGCCTGGACGCCACCGCCACCGACTACGCGAAGCTCCTGCCGGGCTTCGGCAAGTAAGTCGGAACCAGGCTCGCCCGGCCCACACCTGACGGTGGGCCGGGCGCGCCCCGTCAGACCACACAGCACCAGTCGCCGAGGCAGGCGGCGGACCTCCCGGAGAAGGTGTCAACCCATGGCAGTTGCGGTCGTTCAGCGCATCAGGCTGTCGTACTCGAAGTACTGGTACGCGTACGCGATGGTCGCGCCGGTCGTGGTCGTCCTCGGGGCGCTGGTCGGCTACCCACTGGTGCGCGGCTTCTACCTGACCCTGACCAACGCCACCAGCCTCAACGTGGGCCGCCAGATCGGCGTCAACCACATACCCGACAGCTTCGACTTCGTCGGCCTCGACAACTACGCGGACGTGCTGTGGGGGCCGACCGCGTACGACCGGTTCTGGTCGCACTTCATCTGGACCGTCGTCTGGACCGTGACCTGCGTGGTCCTGCACTACAGCATCGGCCTGGGCCTGGCGATGCTGCTCAACCGCAAGATGCGCGGCCGCAGCGTCTACCGGCTGGTCCTGATCCTGCCCTGGGCGGTGCCGACCTTCGTCACCGTCTTCTCCTGGCGGCTGATGCTCGCCGACGGCGGCGCCGTCAACGGCCTGCTGTCGATGCTGCACCTGCCCGAACCCGGCTGGCTGTCCGACCCGTTGGCACAGAAGTTCGCCGCGATCCTGGTCAACACCTGGGTCGGCGTGCCGTTCATGATGATCTCGCTGCTCGGCGGCCTCCAGTCGATCCCGGCCGAGCTGTACGAGGCCGCCGAGATGGACGGCGCCACCGCCTGGCAGCGGTTCCGCCACGTCACCCTGCCCGGCCTGCGGACCGTCTCCTCCACCGTCGTGCTGCTCGGCGTGATCTGGACCTTCAACCAGTTCGCCATCATCTTCCTGCTGTTCGGCTCCGGCGCCCCCGACGCGCAGATCCTGGTCACCTGGGCCTTCCGCCTCGGCTTCGGCCAGCAGCCCGCGGACTACGCGCAGTCGGCGACCTACGGAATCCTGCTGCTCTCCATCCTGATCGTCTTCACCGGCTTCTACCGCCGCTGGACGGCCCGCGTCGAGAAGGCCAACGGATGAGCGCCGACGCCCGGACCGGAACCGAACCCCAGCCCAAGGACCAGGCAGGTAGCCCGATGACCCTCACCGCCGACCGCCCCGCCACCGACGACCCGGCGCCCGCCGGACGACCCGTCAAGGTCCGTCCGCGCGGAGAGTCCTCCCGGCTGGCCTCCGTGCTCTCGCACGGCACCCTGATCGTCGCCAGCCTGATCGCCCTGTTCCCGGTGCTGTACATCGCGTACATCTCGCTGGGGCCGGACGACATGGACTACCTGCACCCGGCGAAGATCATGGACAAGGCCACCTTCGCCAACTACGGCCGGGTGCTGGGCGACACCGGCTTCCTCACCTGGTTCGGCAACTCGGCCATCGTGGCCGGCGGCACCACGCTGATCGGCGTGCTGATCGCCGCCACCACCGGCTACGCGGTCTCCCGGATGCGCTTCCCCGGCTACCGCCCGCTGATGTGGGCCCTGCTGGTCACCCAGATGTTCCCGATCGCCGTGCTGATCGTGCCGATGTACTACATCCTGTCCAACCTGCAGATGCTGGACAGCTACACCGGCCTGATCCTGGTCTACGCGACCACCACCGTGCCGTACTGCGCCTGGCTGCTGAAGGGTTACTTCGACACCATCCCGGTGGAGATCGACGAGGCCGGCCGGGTCGACGGGCTGTCGCCGTTCGGCGCCTTCTGGCGGCTGATCCTGCCGCTGGCCCGCCCGGGCCTGGCGGTGGCCGCGTTCTACTCCTTCCTCACCGCGTGGGGCGAGGTCGCCTTCGCCTCCACCTTCATGCTCTCGTCCAGCAAGTACACGCTGGCGGTCGGCCTGGCCTCGTTCGTCAGCGAGCACGACCACCAGTGGCAGCTGATGGCCGCCACCTCGGTGCTCATCGCCATCCCCGCCGCGGTCGTCTTCTACCTGGTGCAGCGTCACCTGGTGACCGGTCTGACGGCCGGCGCGGCGAAGTCCTGAACCTCCGTCACCTTCCACAGCACCCAAGGGATGACTGTCCAATGACCCAGAACCTGGCCGACGCCTCCCGGCCCGCCGCCGTTCCCGCCGCTCGGACGACTGCTGCGACCACCGGGGCCTCCAGAGGCGGCTGGTGGCGGGACGCGGTCATCTACCAGGTGTACCCGCGGAGCTTCGCCGACGGCAACGGGGACGGCATGGGCGACCTGCCCGGCATCCGCAGCCGCCTGCCCTACCTGCGCGACCTCGGCGTGGACGCGGTCTGGCTCTCGCCGTTCTACGCCTCCCCGCAGGCCGACGCCGGCTACGACGTCGCCGACTACCGCGCCGTCGACCCGATGTTCGGCACCCTGCTGGACGCCGACGGGCTGATCCGCGACGCCCACCAGCTGGGCCTGCGGATCATCGTCGACCTGGTCCCCAACCACTCCTCGGACCAGCACGAGTGGTTCCAGCGGGCGCTGCGCGAGGGCCCCGGCTCCCCGCTGCGCGAGCGCTACCACTTCCGCGCCGGCAAGGGCGAGAACGGCGAACTCCCGCCGAACGACTGGGAGTCCATCTTCGGCGGCCCGGCCTGGACGCGCAGCGACAACCCCGACGGCACCCCCGGCGAGTGGTACCTGCACCTGTTCGCCCCGGAGCAGCCCGACTTCAACTGGGACAGCCCCGCGGTCGCCGACGAGTTCCGCTCCATCCTGCGGTTCTGGCTCGACATGGGCGTCGACGGCTTCCGGATCGACGTCGCCCACGGCCTGGTCAAGGCCCCCGGCCTGCCCGACCTCGGCAGCCACGACCAGCTGAAGCTGCTCGGCAACGACGTCATGCCGTTCTTCGACCAGGACGGCGTGCACGCCATCTACCGCAGCTGGCGAAAGATCCTCGACGAGTACCCCGGCGACCGGATCGGCGTCGCCGAGGCCTGGACCCCGACCGTCCAGCGCACCGCCAACTACGTCCGCCCCGACGAGCTGCACCAGGCGTTCAACTTCCAGTACCTGGGCACCGACTGGGACGCGGCGAAGCTGCGCGAGGTGATCGACCTGTCGCTCGACTCGATGCGCCCGGTGCAGGCCCCCACCACCTGGGTGCTGTCCAACCACGACGTCACCCGGCACGCCACCCGGTTCGCCAACGAGCCCGGCCTGGGCACCCAGATCCGCACCGCCGGCGACCGCGAGCTCGGCCTGCGCCGGGCCCGCGCCGCCACCCTGCTGATGCTCGCGCTGCCCGGCTCCGCGTACATCTACCAGGGCGAGGAGCTCGGCCTGCCGGACGTCACCGACCTGCCCGACGAGGTCCGCCAGGACCCGTCGTTCTTCCGGCAGGCCGGCCAGGACGGCTACCGCGACGGCTGCCGGGTGCCGATCCCGTGGTCCGGCGCCGAGGCGCCGTACGGCTTCGGCCCGACGGCCGGCGGCCCGAGCTGGCTGCCGCAGCCCGCCAGTTGGGCCGGGCTGTCGGTGGAGGTCCAGACCGGTGACCCGACGTCGACGCTGGAGCTGTACCGCTCCGCGCTGGCCGTGCGCCGCGCGCAGCCCGCGCTCGGCGCCGGCACCGAGGTCGAGTGGCTGGCCGCCCCCGAGGGCGTGCTGATGTTCCGTCGCGAGTCGGCCGAAGGGTCGTTCGTGTGCACCGTGAACGCCACCGGCGAGAGCGTCACCGTTCCCGCGCCCGGCCGGCTGCTGCTGTCCTCGGCGGCCGTGGCGGAGTCCGAGCAGGCCGAACTCCCGGCCGACAGCACCGCATGGTGGGCGGTCTGAGGTGGTTGCAATAGGCTCTGGGATCGTGACTACGGCGCGACTCTCCGACATCGCGGCGCAGGCGGGGGTCAGTGAGGCCACCGTCAGCCGCGTTCTCAACGGTAAGGCGGGCGTCTCCGCGACCACCCGGCAGACGGTGCTGGCCGCGCTGGACGTGCTCGGCTACGAGCGACCCACCCGCCTGCGCCAGCGCAGCGCCGGGCTGATCGGCCTGATCACCCCGGAGCTCAGCAACCCGATCTTCCCGGCGCTCGCCCAGGTCATCGAGCAGGTGCTCAGCCGGCACGGCTACACGCCGGTGCTGTGCACCCAGACCCCGGGCGGCTCCACCGAGGACGAACTCGTGGAGATGCTGGTGGAACGCGGCGTGGCCGGCATCGTGTTCGTCTCCGGACTGCACGCCGACACCACCGCGGACCACGACCGGTACGCCAAGCTGTCGGGCCGCCAGGTCCCGTTCGTGCTGATCAACGGCTACAGCGAGAAGATCGCCGCGCCGTTCATCTCCCCGGACGACCGGGCCGCGATGTGGATGGCCGTCCAGCACCTGGTCGAACTCGGCCACGACCGGATCGGGTTGGCGGTCGGCCAGAAGCGGTTCGTCCCCGTGCTGCGCAAGATCGAGGGCTTCACCGCCGCGCTCCAGCAGCTCACCGGGCGCACCGCCGAAGAGGCCGCGGAGCTGGTCCACCACACCCTGTTCAGCGTGGAGGGCGGGCACGCCGCCGCCCAGGCGCTGCTCGACAAGGGCTGCACCGCGATCGTCTGCGGCTCGGACATGATGGCGCTCGGCGCGATCCGCGCGGTGCGCCAACGGGGCCTGTCGGTGCCGCAGGACGTCTCGGTGGTCGGGTTCGACGACTCGCCGCTGATCGCGTTCACCGAACCGCCGCTGACCACCGTCCGCCAGCCGGTCGAGGCGATGGCCACCGCCGCCGTCGACGCCCTGCTGGAGGAGGTCGGCGGAAACCCGGGGCAGCGCTCCGAGTTCATGTTCCAGCCGGAGCTGGTGATGCGCGGCTCCACCGGGTCGGGTCCGCGCAACTGACGGGTGTTCCGCGGCGCTTGCGGCCTCCGCTCGACGGCGGAGCGGGGGCCGCGGCGGCCTTTCAGCCGTAGAGCTGCTCGATGTCGCGCCGGTAGGCGGTGCTGACGGCCTGCCGGCGGACCTTCAGCGACGGGGTGAGCAGGCCGCGTTCCTCGGTGAAGTCGCCGCCGACCACCCGCACCCGGCGGATCGACTCGGCGCGCGAGACGGTCGAGTTGACGGCCTGCACCGCCTCGGCGAGCGAGGCCAGCACGGCGGGGTGGGCCGGGACGGCGCTGCTCACGTCCACGGTCCTCGCGGTGGGCGTCGGCGGCTGCTGCCGCAGGAACTGCTCCACCGCCTCCGGGTCCAGGGTGAGCAGCGCGCCCACGTACGGGCGGCCGTTGCCGACCACCAGCGCCTGGCTGATCAGCGGGTGGGCGCGCAGCCGGTCCTCCAACGGGCCGGGGGAGACGTTCTTGCCGCCGGAGGTCACCAGGATCTCCTTCTTGCGGCCGGTGATGGTCAGGTAGCCGTCCTCGTCCAGCCGCCCCAGGTCGCCGGTGGCGAACCACTGCTCCCGCTCGGTCGGCTCCGCCCCCAACTCGTAGTAGCCGTCGAAGACCTGGCCGCCGCTCAGGAACACCTCGCCGTCCTCGGCGATCCGCACCGCACTGCCCGGCACCGGCGGGCCGACGGTGCCCGGGCGGGGCCGCAGCGGCGGGTTCACGGTGGACGGGCCGGTGGTCTCGGTCAGCCCGTAGCCCTCGTACACCAGCACGCCTGCGCCGGCGAAGAACAGCAGCAGCTCCGGGTCGATCGAGGAGCCGCCGCTGATCGCGTACCGGATCCGGCCGCCCATCGCCTGCCGCACCCGGCGGTACACCAGCGCGTCGTACAGGCGGTGCGCGAGGCGCAGCGACAGCGGCACGGGGCCGCCCCCGCCGGCCAGCGCGGCCAGTTCGGCGCGGGCGTGGCGCACCGCGGCCTCCGCCGCCCGGTCGAAGACCCGCACCGCGCCCTTCGCCTGCGCCTCGGCCCGGCCCAACTGGTGGATCTTCTCGAACAGATAGGGCACGCCGACCAGGAAGGTCGCGCCGAACGCGGCCAGGTCGGGCCGGAGCTCGTCGGGCTTCAGGGACGGGCTGTGGCCGAACCGGATCCGGCCGAAGACGCAGGTCACCTGGATCATCCGGCCCAGCACGTGGGCCAGCGGCAGGAACAGCAGGGTGGACGGCGTCTCGCCGGTGGCGGCGGTGAACACCGGCTCCAGCAGGGCGTGGCAGTTCGCCGCCTCGGTGAGGAAGTTGGCGTGGGTGAGCAGGCAGCCCTTGGGGCGTCCGGTGGTGCCGGAGGTGTAGATCAGGGTGGCCTCGCTGTCCGGGCCGAGCGCCTTCCTGCGCTGCTCCACCTCCCCGGCGGGGACGGTCCTGCCGAGCTCGCCGAGGGTGGCGACGGCGTCCTCGTCCAGCCGCCACAGCGGCACCGTGCCGCCGGTGCGGGCGATCGCCACCGTCAGCACCTCGGCGGTGCCGGCGTCCTCCGCGACCGCCAGCACCGCGCCGGAGTCGCGGAGGATCCACTCGGCCTGCTCGATCGCGGAGGTCGGGTACACCGGCACCACGGACGCGCCGGCCGCCCAGGCCGCGAAGTCCAGCAGCGTCCACTCGTAGCGGGTGCGCGACATCAGGACGATCCGCCCGCCGGGCCGGACCCCGGCGGCGATCAGCCCGCGGGCGGTCGCCGCCACCTGATCGGCGAACTGCCGGGCCGTCACCTGCTGCCAGCCGCCGTCCGGCCGGCGCCTGGTCAGCACCTCGGCGTCCGGCGCCTGCTCGGCGTTGCGGAACGGCAGGTCGGCGAGGCTGCCGGCGTCCGGCGGCGGTACCAGGTGCGGGGTGCGGGCTTCGACGACCCGGCCGTCGGAGCGCAGGACTTCGACGGGCGCACGGTCGCGCAGATGCTCGGCGCGGGCGGCCCGGGCGAGGGGGTGTGCCATCGGCGAACTCCCTTGGGTGGGTGGGGGTCCGCCCAGGGTAGGGACTCGGCCGCGAACTTACTAGACGGTAAGTTCCTTGACAGTAACAGGATTTGACGTGTCGCCGACCGGCCTCGCCCGCCAGGTTGCTCAGCCCTCCTCGACGGACGGCGCCGGGCCGGCGAACCGCTCGCCGTCCCGGCTGCCGCCGGTCCGCGCCCGGGTGCGCCGGCCGGTGGACAGGTAGTCGCGCACCAGCAGCTCCACCGCGTCCTGCGGGCTGCCCACCCCGAGGCGCATCATCGCCTCCAGCGCGAGATCCGCCTCCAGCGTGATCGTCACCTTCGCCATCGCACCGCTCCCCGGTTCTCGGCGGTCTCGCCACCGCTTCCGGCCGACAACAGGCCGCTGCCCCCGGAGCCGACCAGGGTCTCCGGGGGCAGCGGCGTTCACCGTGCGGTGCGTGCGGCGGGGGCTTCCGGGTGTCAGACCCGACCGGCGAAGTCCGGCGCCCAGTTGGCGATGGTCTCGGTCCGCACACCGGACTTCGGGTTGGCGGCCTCGACGTACTTGCCGTCGCCGATGTAGATCGCCACGTGGTAGACGCCCGAGTTGGCGCCGTTGTTCGACCAGAACAGCAGGTCGCCCGGCTGCAGGCTGTTCAGCGAGACCCGGGTCGAGTAGTCGGCCTGGTCCGCGGCGACGCGCGGCAGGCTGATGCCGGCCTGGCGGAACGCCGCCTGGGTCAGGCCCGAGCAGTCCCAGCCGCCGTTGCCGGTGCCGCCGTAGATGTACGGCTGGCCGACCTTGGACAGCGCGAAGTCGATCGCCGCGGCCTTCGACCCGGTCGCCTTGACGGCGGCGGTGGTGGCGGCGGTGGTCGTGGTGGTGGCGGCCGGCTTCGCGGGGGTGCTCGGCTTGGCCGGGGCCGGGGTGCTCGGCGCCGGGGCGTCGGTCTTCCGGTTCGAGCCGTTGGACGAGGAGTTGCCGGCCGGCGCGGACTGCTTGGCCGGAGCCTGGGCGACGGCGACGTTGCCGAGCGCCAGCTGCTGACCCGGGTAGATCATGTCCGGGCCCTCGGCGAGGACGGAGCGGTTCAGCTCGTACAGCTTCTCCCAGCCGCCCTCGACGTTCTGGCGCTGGGCGATGGCGGACAGCCAGTCGCCCGCCACCACGGTGTAGCTGCCGGAGGCCTGGGGGGCCTGCTGGGCCTGCGGCTGGGCCTGCTGGCGCTGCTGCTGGGGCTGGGTCTGCTTCGGGGCCTGCTGGACCTGCGGCTGGGCCGGCTTCGACGCGGTGTCCTGCGACGGCTTGGCGGCGGTGGAGCCCGCGGAGGTGTCGACCTGCGGGGCGGCGCCGCCCTTGGTCAGACCGGCCTGGACCGAGCACACCGGCCAGGCGCCGGGGCCCTGCGAGGCCAGCACCTTCTCGGCGACGGCGATCTGCTGGTCCTTGGTGGCCAGGTCGGCGCGCGGGGCGAACGCGGTGCCGCCGAAGGCGGCCCAGGTGGAGGCGGTGAACTGGAGGCCGCCGTAGAAGCCGTTGCCGGTGTTGATGGACCAGTTGCCGCTGGACTCGCACTGGGCGACCTTGTCCCAGGTGGCCACCGACGCGGCGGAGGCGGTGCCGGCCGCGAGGCCGGGGACGGTGAGGCCGATGCCCACGACACCGGTGGTGGCGATCAGACGGCGGGCGCGCTTGGCGCTGACGGGCAGCATGAAGATGCGTTCCTCTCCCACGCCTGCGAGGTGAGCTGTCGGATTCGGGCTGGAGTTGCCCGGCCGCGCGCACCTCTCGGTGCGCCCGGCTTCACCCCTAGCCCCGGACCGGTCCGTCAGGACCGCCCCAGGGCGACTTACCTGGTTCCCCCGCCCCTGCCGCGGTGCGTTTCGCATGAGCCGGCGCACCCGGCGGCAGGACTCGGCGTTCCGGGTGAGCTGGGTCCGTGTGTCCACGAACGTGGGCAGGAGATTAAGCGGATTTAAGGACGATTAGCAAATGCCAGTGACGGTCGTCACTCGGCTCAGAAAAGACGATCACGGACTCGCTCCGAACTGGTCCCGCGATGTCGGAAACTGCTGACCCCTCAGGCCTGGGTGTGCTACGTCATGAAATGCGAGCTATGTGATGGAGTTCGCAAATGTCCGTATCGATTTTCCACCCCCGGTTTCGTGATGTGGCAGCCCGTGGTCCGAGGCGGCTCGAGCGTTCGTGGGGCACTCCGGGAAATCGGGCGCCGGCCGATTTCTGCGCTTCAGTAATGGTTGATGACGACGCGTCAAATCTGCGACATGTGTGGATGGTTGAAGTAGTCCCGAGTTTCCGATATGTGATTCTGACGGAACCTTAGAGGCTCAATTTTCATGCAGTGACATTGCTTTGACGTGGCATCGAAATCTGAACAGCACTGCTACTGCGGCACGGCGAGGGTCCTGGTCGGGCAGCATGTCGCAGATGTGGGACGGCGGGTCGCGGAGGCCCTTGCCGGACTGCTGGATGCCGCGATCGGATCGGAAGGGCTATTGCTTTGCCTCCGTTCCATCTGTATAAGGATGATCAATCGATCGTCAGTAGGTGGGCTGGCGGCCGCACTTGACCAGCTCTTCACGTTGCCTGCATCGTTCCTTCCCGACTGCTCGCCGATGATCATGGCGAGCCTGTGGGAGGAAAAGATCAAAAGCATGTCAAGAAATCCTGAGTCATCACGTTGTACGGCCGGGTGCCGCAGAGGGGGGACGAGAACTGTTTCGCAGGCAGCCTTCAGTGCCGCTGCGGCACTGTTGCTGATTTCCATATCGGTGCCTTTTGCCGCGGCCGAGCCGACTCCGATGCCCAGTCAGACCGCCGGGGACAATCAGCCCCCCGGTGAGTCCGAGGCCACCAAGGCGATCCGCGCGGCGCTCCAGCAGGCCAAGAGCACCGGCACGCCGGTCCGGATCGACGCGCTGACCACCGAGACCAGCGAGACGTTCGCCGAGACGGACGGCCGGTCGCTCCACTCCGAGAACTTCGCCCAGGACGTCAGGACCAAGCGCACCGGTCAGTGGCAGACCCTCGACACCGCGTTGCGGCCCAAGAGCGACGGCACGATCGTCCCCGCCGTCACCGGCTCCGACCTGGCGCTCTCCGGCGGCGGCAGCGGTCCGCTCGCCACCGTTACCACGGCCGACGGCAAGAAGCTTTCGGTCTCGGCGCCGTTCGCCCTGCCGAAGCCGACGCTGAACGGCTCCAAGGCCACCTACGCCTCGGTCCTGCCCGATGTGGACCTCGAAGTGACGGCCCGTCCGGACGGCGGCTGGCGCGAGGTGGTCGTCGTCAAGACTGCGCAGGCGGCCGCCGACCCGCGCCTGGAGTCGTTGCGGTTCCCCATCCAGGCCACTGGGCTGACGGTCGCCTCGGACCAGGCCGGCAACGTCTCGCTGACCGACGACGCGGGCAAGGTGCGTTTCCACGCCCCGACGCCGTTCCAGTGGGACTCCACCAAGCCCGCCCCGGCCGCCCCGTTGAACGGCTCGCCCGCGGCCGCCCCCAAGTCGCTGTTCGCCGCGCCTGCGTCGGCCGCGACGGCACCGGACTCGGACGTCTCCACCGCGGAGCGCCCGGGCGACGGCGCCGTCGTCTCGGCCATCGGCGTGGGCGCCAACAGCAGCGAACTGGTGCTGACTCCCGACCGGAACACCTTCGGCAAGGGCACCGGCCCCTGGTACCTCGACCCCGAGTGAGCCGCCGACATGGGCCGTCAGGTCAATGCCCAGGTGCAGGAGAACCACCCGGACACCTCCAACGTCAACACCCTCAGCAACCTCGGCGTCGGCTACTGCGGATACGCCAACTGCACCGGCTACGGCCGCTACCGGGCCTACTACCAACTCGGCGTCCCGGATTCGCTGTTCGAAGGCAGCGGCCACGGCGCCGCGACCGTGACCCGGGCGACCCTGCTGGCCGACGTGACCGACGCGTCCTCGCCGGAGACCAAGAGCACGATCAACCTCTACAGCGCTCCGGCGTTCTCGGGCACCACGACCTGGAACAACCAGCCCTGTGGCACCGCCGGCAAGATGCAGGGCTGCACCTGGGTCGCGAACGCCGACATCACCGGTACGGGCGGCCTCAGCTACGACGTCAAGTCCTGGGCCCAGACGCTGGTCAATGGCAAGTACCCGAACTGGACGGTCGGCTTCTCCGCCGAGAACGAGAACGACAAGCTGCAGCGCCACCACCTCGGCGCCAACCCGCACATCAGCCTCTACTACGACATCGCGCCGACCATCTGGTACCCGCGGACCACGCCCACCCCGGGCTACATCAACGACCCGGTCCTCGGCACCCAGCGCAACGACTGCGTCACGCCCGGCGGCGACGCCGGGTACGCGCCCGGCTGGGTCGGTGCCAACCAGTACATCAGGCTCAACGCCAGTGTCTGGTCCCCGATCAATGCCACGCTGGACACCACGTTCCGGCTCCGGGACGACACGACCGGCGGGCTCTCCACCTTCACCACCTCGACCGGCGGATGGGCCGATCCGACCGTGCTCGTCGACCGGTTGGAGGACGGTCACCAGTACCACTGGAACGCCAGTGCCAACGACCAGCTCCTCGGCTCCGGCGACACGGCCGCCTGCTACTTCCGCGTCGACAAGACCCCGCCCCAGGTCGCTCTGACGTCCAGCGACTTCCCGGCCAGCGGCATCCTGAACCAGACGCCGACCAAGAAGGTCGGCCAGAGCGGCACCTTCACGGTCAGCGCCCAGGACCCGGCCCCGACCTCGGGCCTGAACGCCTCCGGCATGGCCTGTGCCCGTTGGAGCACCGACCCGAACGCCGTCACCGGATGGTCCTGCAACGATGCCGCCACCATCGGCAGCGGCATCATCAAGGGCAACTCCGGCACATTCGCCTTCACCCCGACGGTGTGGGGCACCAACACCATGTTCGTCCAGGCGATGGACGTGGCCGGTAACTACAGCCAGCCCCTGCGCTACACCTTCTACGTGCCGTGGGACCCGGCCAAGGGCACCGCGTCGCCCGGTGACCTCACCGGTGACGGCCGCGGCGACATCCTGCTCCCCGACGACCTCGGCAACCTCCGGGTCATGACCCTGGACAACGACCCGACCAGCGCCCTGGCCGCCCCGCTGGACCTGTTCCCCGGCGGCTACGGCTGGAAGGACAGCATCACCAGGACCACGCACCGCGGCGCGCTGCGCTCCATGCAACTCGACGACGCCTTTGCGTGGACCAGTGCCACGACGGACCTTGCCAAGGTCCTCTACCTGTACGAGAACAGGGGTGACGGTACCTTCAAGACCGGCTCGCCGTTGGCCAAGCCCACCAGTTTCGCCGCGACCGACGGCACGCCGCTGACCACTGCACCGACAGGCTGGGTCTCGGACTGGTCCAAGGTCGAACAGATCCTCGCGCTCGGCGCGCTCAACGGCCCGCTGAACGCGTCGGACGGCATCGTCAGCAAGAACCAGACCGCCCTTCTCACCGTTGAGAACGGCAGCCTCTGGATGTACCGCGGCGACACCCACAACACCCTGGACGCTCCGGCGGTGAAGGTCGCCACCACCGGCAACTGGAGCAACTTCGACCTGATCAACCCCGGGCCGGCCAACGGCACGTCTAAGCAGCCCACCCTGTGGTCACGCAGCAAGGCCGACGGCCTGATCCGGGCCTACGACATCACTCTGAAGGCGGACGGCCGAATCGACCTCTCGGCGCTCACGGATCCGACCGGCCCGCAGTCCCGGGTGATCAGCGCCCAACGGTTCTTCAGCAGCGCCTACCCGAAGATCGGCTCCAGCGGCGACGCCAACAAGGACGGCATCACCGACCTGTGGACCATCGACACCAAGGGCAAGCTGCAGATCTGGCCCGGCACCACCACTGACGGAACGTCGACCACCGCGGTCAACGGCTTCGCCGCCACCGGCGCGGACCAGGGCGACACCCGCCGCTTCGTCGAGCGCTACCGCCTGCAGGGCCTGGACTCCAGCAGCCTGGTGCCCGGCTACTACAAGAACTCGCCCGCGGCCCGGGCCACTGGGACGGTCACCTTCCCGACCGACACGGTCAACGGCGTGTCCACCAATGTTGCTGCGTTCTCCGGCAACTCCAGCCTCGGACGGATCGACTTCACCAACACCACCGGCTCGTTCCAGGTCGACACGGCCAAGTCCTTCACGGTCACCGCCTGGGCCAAGCCCAGCGGCACCACCGCCCAGGGCGCCGTCCTCAGCACCCGCGGTACCAAGTCCAGCGGCTTGGTCCTCGCTCCGGGCGCGGACGGCAACTGGCACTTCAAGCTGGCCACCGCGGACGGTGCGGCAGCGGCGTACGACGACACCAACTCCAACATCACCAACGCCGCCCGTTACAAGGACGGCCGCTGGGACCGACTGACCGTCAGCTACAACGCCACCACCAAGGTCATGACCCTCTACGTGAACGGCGCCCTGGCCGGTTCCGCCGTCCACGCCGGCGGCTTTGCAGCCAAGGGCCAGCTGGTGATCGGTGCCAACCAGGAAGCCGGCGCCTTCAGCACCGCCTTCTCCGGCCGCGTCAGCGACGTCGCCGTCTACGACACCGCGACCGACGCCGGCAGCACCACCGGACCCCTGATCCTCGACACTCCGACCAACACCTGCCTGGAAGACCTCGAATCGGTCAACCAGAACGGCCAGCCCATCCAGATCTCCACCTGCAACGGCTTCACCAAGCAGCAGTTCACCGTCCAGCCCGACGGCACCCTCAAGGTCTTCACCCGCTGCATCGAACCCGTCAACAGCGGCACCGCCAACGGCACCCTCATCCAGCTGATGGACTGCAGCGGCACCCCCAACCAGCAGTGGATCCTCCGCCCCGACGGCTCGCTCTACAACGTCCTCTCCACAAGGTGCCTCGACGTCCCCAACGGCAACACCACCAACGGCACCCGCGTCCAACTCTGGGACTGCAACCAGACCACCGCCCAACGCTGGCGCTCGACGCCGGTCGGCTGACCTGGGGTCCGAAAAACGCTAAAACGGTTGCCCCCAGTTTCGACTGGAGGGCAACCGTCTATTCTTTGGCCAGAATGCAAGATATGCAGATCGGTCGGCTCGGCCTTTGAGGTGTTCGTAGGCAGAGTCCGGCACTGGGAAGGTCGGGCGAGGAAAGAGGCCCGTGGGAGATTCTCTCACGGGCCCCCCTGTTTCGCGTTAGATCAAAACTTGAAGTACGTGAGGTTGCCACCTTGATCCGCAGGTGGGGCAGGATTCGACATAGTTGTGAGCGCGAAGCCTGGCTGCCATGTCAGTTAGAAGTGGATTCCCAGTGTCAGTCAGGATTCCAGTAAACTTCTCTCCGCAGTTTCGACAGTGAATAGGCGTCTCGGTGCCAGCCAGTGCGCCAGAGAAGAAGCTGTCGTAGGGATGGCCGTCAATGATTCTTTGGTCTAGTAGATTAAGGTCGGTGCCATCGCTCCAATGAAGGAAGAGCGTGAAATTTCTTCCTCCTGGAAGCGTCATGCTGATGCGTCGCAGTCTGTCAGGCTGGTAAACGCCTGGTTTCTGCATGGCATGCGGGCCGGGCGACAGGTCTTTTGAGGTCGGCCTGATAGCGCCTGGGTAATATCGCACCGGGAGGGTGCCAAGAATAATCTCCATGTACATCTATAGCCTCGAAACTTCCACCATGTGCGGGATGAGGACTTCAGACTCCCCGGCTCCAGGAAGTGTCTGCATAATTACTTGACTCCGGGGAACTTTCGCGACATAGACGGTTCCGCCGAAATTCCGTGCGATGTCGATGTCTGTGGTGAATGACATCATCGACCGTTCGCCAATCTGAGAGATTTCCGTGCCGAATGCTCCATGGGCTTGGGCGTACGTATCGGCGGACCCCCACGTGGCAAGCGCATTTGAGTGAGCATGTTCGGATGCTTTCCTTGCAGCATCCAGTGATCCGGTGCCTGCATATGTGGTTCGGGCGGAATCGCTCATCAGGTAGCCAGATTCTTCCGCGATTGCATTTTCCAGTCCGTGGTCGGTCCCTCGATACACTGTAATTAGATCATCAGATTCGGATTCCGGCTTGGTTCCCGGCGCGTCTGCCTTGTTTTCAGGTTTGGGCCCGGCGTCTGCCTTGGTTGCCGCGTTATCGGCTTCGGCTGCCTCCCGCTCGGTCTTGCGGGCGATGTTGAGGGCGTCTTCGGCCTCCTTGGCGATGCGCTGGGCGCTTCGCATGGCGTCGTAGGCCTTCTCGCCCTCGCGCCAGAGCTTGAACGCCTTGATGCCGATCTTGACGGCCTTGAGGGCCTTGGCCCAAGGGACGAAGTTGAGGGCGGTGTTGATGCAGCCCATGACGTCGCCCTTGGTGAAGCAGTCGCGGGCGTCGTTGAAGCCGATCAGGTCGCCGACGACGTCGACGATCTTGGTGATCAGTTCTTCGCGCTCGCGCTTCGCCTTGGCGAGGGCCGCGTCGGCCTCGTTCTTCTTCTGGAGGGCCTGGTTGGTGGCCTCGGACTTGCTGTTGTCGGCCGAGTTGGTGCCGGACGAGCCGGACTGGCCGGTGGTGGAGCCGTGGTCGACGTAGATCGGGGCGATGCCTTGGCAGATGTTGTCGTCGAAGGCGACGCGGCAGGTGCCGTTGGGGTCGGAGCCGTTGATCGGGTCGTTGTTGGCGTACGCGTAGCCGTTCCAGGACTGGGGGTCTCCGCCGTTGAATATCGGGTCGACGGAGAGGAAGCGTCCGGTTCTGGGGTCGTACTGGCGGGCGCCGAGGTTGGTGAAGCCGGTGCCCTCGATGGTGCCGCCGACGAAGCCCTTGTCGCCGGCCCAGACTCCGTTGCCGGGCTGGGTGCCGCGGGCGTTGCCGAAGGGGTCGGTGGGGCGTCGGACGGAGTTGAGGGTGGCGGCCTCCATCTGTACGCCGCCGGTGCCGTGCGGGTCGGCGGCCTGGTAGTAGAGCTTGCCGCCGCCGGTGGCGGTGGTGCGGGTGACGGTCAGTCCGCCGGGGGCGGAGTAGTAGCGGGTGTTGGACAGGGCGTGAGTCGCGGTGTTGAGGGTGAGCTCGTCCGAACCCAGGTTGATGGTGACCTTGCCGGGGCTGCGACGGATGAACTGGTTGCCGCTCGCGTCGTAGACGTAGCTGGTGTCACCGGTGGCGCCGGTGTCGTGGACCTTGGCCAGCTTGCCCTGGTTGTCCCAGGTCAGGGTCTTGGTGCCGGCGGTGTCGGTGATGGAGGTGGTGTTGCCGTTGGCGTCGTAGGTGGACGTGGCGACCGTGCTGGCACCGTTGATCGTGGTCTTGGAGGTCAGCAGCGCGTGCGGACCGCCGGTTCCGCCGCCCGTGGCCGGGTCGGTGGAGGGGGTGTTCGGGCCGGTGGCGAAGGTCTGGTCGACCGTCTTGTCCTTGGTGGCCGTGCCGGCGGTGTCGTGCTGGACCAGCTTGGTCCGGTTGCCGGTCAGGTCGTAGCCGTAGGACTGCCAGTACGGTGCCGGACCGCCGATCCGGGCCGACGCGGTCGCGGTGGTCGGCTCGGTGGAGTTGGTGCAACCGCCGATGCCGGGCACCGAGGGTGCGGCAGCGGTGGTGGTGGTTCCCTTGTCGGTCCAGGCGGCGGTGAGGCGGCCCAGGTAGTCGTACGTGAAGCACTGCAGGTCGGTGTTGACGCCGTCCTGCACGGTCTTCACCGAGGTGAGCGAGCCGACCTTGTTGAACGTGTAGTCGGTCAGGTCGACGTGGGTAGTGGTCGCGGTCTGCTTGTCCAGGGTGGACTGCATGATCCGGCCGGTGGCCGGGTCGATGCCCTGGGTGGAGACGACCTGCATCCCCGACGCGCCGATCGTGGTGCGGAGCGGGCGGCCGAAGTTGTCGTACTGCATGTCCTGGACGTAGTAGTCCAGGCCGCTGGAGCCGGTGAAGTTGCCGTCGTTGTCGTACGAGCTGCCGACCGTTTCGGCCGCCAGGCCGCCGAGCGCCGGCATCTGCACGGACTTGAGCAGGTTCAGGGCTCCGCTGTAGGTCATCGACCACGTGTAGGTGCCGGCGAGTTCGGTCTCGCCCGCGACCGACGGGATGGTGACCGAGGTGCCGGTCGGCCGGTAGCCGAGGTCGTAGCCGGTGACCGACTGCTTGTACGCCAACTTGGCGCCGCCGGCGGGGTTGTCGACGTAGCGGGTGGAGCCGTCCGGCTTGCCCAGCGCCTTGGAGTCGTAGGTCCAGGCGGTGGTCAGCTTCGACGCGTCAGTGTTCGACGTGCCGTCGTACTGCCCGGTCTTGCGGCCGAGCAGGTCGTAGCTGAAGCTGGTCGCCTTGCCGCGTGCGTCGGTTGCGGTGACGACGTTTCCGGACTTATCGTACGCGACGGTCGAGGCACCGGAGTCGGGGTCGGTGCCGCTGGTCTGCTGACCGAGCAGGTCGTAGCTGTAGGTCCAGCGGTGCGGTGGGTTGGACGAGTCCTGACGCCAGGTCGGCTTGCCCGCGATGTCGTACCCGTAGGTCGTCGCGTCGTAGGCCCCGGTCGGGGTGTTGGACTTGTACTGCCGGGTCTCGACGGTGGCACCGGTGGCGTCGACGATCGTCGTGGACGCGAAGCCGCCGGTGGGCGGGGTGCTGTCGATGCGGTCGGCGCCGACGTAGGTGGTGGTGGTGCGCCACTGTTCCTGGGCGTAGGAGACGAACTTGCTGACGGTGGGTCGGCCCAGGCCGTCGTACTCCGTCCAGGTCTGGGCGGCGATCTCCGAGTCGGCGATCGGGAGGTAGACCGCGCTGGTCGGGCCGGAGTCCTTGTTGTAGTAGGAGGGAGTGGTCTGGACCTGCCAGCCGTGCGAGTCGAAGACGGACTCGGAGATCAGACGGCCGGTGGTGTTGGCGACCGGCACGGACTGGGCCTGCCGGATGCGGCCGAGGCCGTCGTAGATCTCGATGCTGTTGGCGTAGGTGACGCCGTCGTTGTGCAGGCTCTTGCTGGTGACGGTGGACGGTCCGTTGACGCCGTTGAGCGCGTACGAGAAGACGCGGTTGGCGTTCTTGGAGAGGTCGGTGGCCGCCGGGTCGTGCCCGGGCAGCCACACACCGGTGAGGCGGCCGAGCGCGTCGTAGGCCTCGATGGTGGTCCGGCCGTTCTCGTCGACCGCCTTGGTGGGCAGGCCGCGACCGGGGTCCATGGTGGTGGTGGACTTCCAGCCGAGCGGGTTGGTGACCTCGATGGTGGTCGGGATCGCGCCGGTGGCCGGGGTGTAGACGGTCGTCGTGGTGGCGCCGCCCGGGTGGGTGGCGTCGATGCGGTTCGGGTCGGTGGTGGCGGTCTGGCGGCCGTAGGTGTCGTACTGGGCCTTGGCGGTCGCCCGGTAGTTGGGCGTGTTGCCCGCACCGTAGGACTCCAGGACCCGGCTCTCGGTCTGGTTGGCCTCGGCGCCGATGGTGCCGAGGGCCTGGCCGTCGTAGATCGTCAGGGTGTCGGCGATGGTGTTGGCCTGGGTGGGTGTCTGCCCGCAGGCACCGGCCAGCGTGAGCACCCGGTACGGGGTCTCCACCATCACGGAGTTGCCGCCGGACGCGTAGCTGATGGCCGTGCACTGCCGCTGGGGCAGATTGGCCAGCGAGGTGTCACCGAGGACATCGGTGGTCACCACTCGTCCGGCGTGGTCCTTGTCGTAGGTGGCGTTGCGTTCGGTCACCCGCCAGGAGCCGTTCGACAGCAGTGAACGGGCCTTGACCTGGGCGGTGTTGACGTACCGGGCGTAGACCTTCGGCAGCCCGTTCGGCTGGGTGTGGGTGGCCGTCACGTCGGAGATCCACGGAGTGGTCAGCTCGCCGCCCATGACCTTGGCACCGGCCGCCGCGGAGTCGTAGTTCTGGGTCTCCCGGACGAATCCGGCCAGTTCGTCCGAGTCGGTGATGGTGCCGCCCCAGGAGTCCGTGACCTGTCCGCCCATACCGCGCAGGAACGTCGTGACGTTCTTGGTCTTGGGCCCGTCGGAGCCGCTGCCGGTGGTGGTGGTGACGGTCTGGTAGCCGCGGAAGTTGTCCCAGGTGCGGGTGTCGTCGTCGGCGAACTCCGAGTCGTTGCGGTGCCATGCGGCGCCGCCGCCGTAGCTGTACTCGGTGAGCTTCGCCGCACTGGACGCCGTCACCATCGACTCCTCGATGACCGAGGAGACCAGGTACTTGTGGAACCAGTCGTCGTAGGGCTTGGCGGTGGACGGCGAGTTCGGCGGAACCCACTTCACCGGCATGCAGGCCAGGGTGTTGGTCTGCGCCGAAGCCGGCATCCGGCCGGCCGCCCGCGAGCACTCCGCGTCCTTGTAGGTGACCGTGATGCGGCCACCGGTCTCGGTGCGGATCTCCTTCATACGAGGACGGTTGAACTGCGGGACCGGCGGGACCAGGCCGTCGACCCGGTTCGGGAGCGGCGACGCGGTGAAGCTGACGGCCGGGACGTTGAGGGTCCCCTGGCCGTTCGAGCCGGCGCGCTTGATCGAGCTCAGCCACACCAGCTTCGCGGTGCCGTCACTCGGATCCCACTGACTCTGGGTCAGCGTCCAGGTGTCGACGGTCCGCGGGTTGCCGCCGACGTAGACCTTGGTGTCAATCTGCGACAGCATCTTCGACGTCCAGAACGACGGCCCGTAGTTGGTGCAGGGGCCGGTGGACGCGCACAGCTGGTCGAGCGGAGTGTCCGGCCAGGATGCCTGGTTGGCGGCCGTCATCTCCGCCGAGGTGCAGGTGGTGGCACCCGGCCAGCACCGCTCCTTGACCGTGAAGACGACCTTCTCGGCCGGGTTGCCGGCGCCCTTGATCGCAATCTGGTCGGACAGTCGGACACCGTAGTGGATGTCGGTGATGTACGAGTTGCGGTCGTAGGCGGTCAGCGTGCCGGTGCCATTGTTCTGGCCACCGCCCCGGCTGTAGTAGTTGCCCTCCTTGGCGTACTTGTACTTGATCAGGTTGCCGTGGAGGTCGACGACGAAGTCGATATTCCATTGCCACCCCATCTGGCACCAGGAGGCAAGCCCGGTCGAGGAGTTGTAGCAGGGGTCGCCCGCGTGTGGGTGGTACACCGGCACGGTGTTGACCGAGTTGGCGGCCGGATCGGTCCCATCGCCACCGGGCAGGTGGTTGGCACCGAAGTAGTACTGAGTGCCGTCGGTGGTGGTGACCTTGAAGCCCTCACCGTTCCAGGCGCCGTTGGCGAGACCGGTCAGCGGGGTGATCTGGGTGCCGTCGTCGCCCTGGAGCCGCAGCTCGCCGGTGGTGTCGTCCTTGACCACCGTGCCGGAGTGGCCGGCAAGGTTGAGCTGAAGGGCCTGACCGGCCCAGCACTCATCGCCCGACATGTCGATGCCGGACTTGGCGCACGGCTTGTACGAGCGGCTGATCGAGCCGGGCGTGTAGTCCCAGCCGTCACCGATCCACGAAGGCTGCGCGTTGTTCGCGGCGGTCCGCCCGTCCACGGCCGACGAGTCGTAGGTCAGCACCACGCTGGGCGCCGCTCCGCCGATCGCGGTCGGCGCGGCGATCGTGTACGAGTAGGTGAAGTTGCCCGCGTTGGTGCCGGCGCTCCACGCCGCGGACGGCGAGATCGGAGTGGCCGCGTACGAGCCCATCGAGCCGGACGGCGAGGCTTCCGCAGCGAGCACCATGGTGCCCGAGGACGCGGCGGCCTGCTCCACGAAGCCGGCCTGCACCACGGAACCGGAACCGGTGGCGTTGGCCTTGACGGCGCCGGACTTGTCTGCGGCGGCCGGGAGTTCGAGATCGGCGGTGAGCGTGCCGGTGCGGGCGTCCAGGCTGGAGGCCACCAGCGTGCTCTTGGCGCACTCCGGCTTGTCCGGAGTGGTCAGCGCACACTCGGGCAGTCGCACCAGTCGGGCCCGGTCGGTCCAGGCGCCGTCGCCGATCAGGTCCTTGAGGTCCAGCGAGACGCTCAACGGGTGGCCGGGCGTGTGGCGGACCCGTTCGCGCCGGTCAGTGCGATCACCGGTCCGGTACGGCCGGTGGCCTTGGACTTGCCCTCGTCCAGGACGTCGACCTTCACGGACGGGGCGTCCGCCGAGGAAGCCTTGCCCTGAGCCCGGTCGGTCAGGAACACCGGCAGATCGCCAGCCTTGACCCGGGCGTCACCCCCAGCGGCGGGAGCCGCGCCGCCGTTCAACTTTCGGGCGGCGAGCTGTTCCTGCGACACATCGCCGACTGCCACCGTGGCGGAGCCGGACTTGGGCGCGCGCCGCGGTGCCGGCTTGCCGTCGGCCCGGGCGCTGTCGGCCGGAACGGACTTCAGTACTTCGTCGTGTCCGGAGACCGATTTGGTCTCCTGCAACTGCGTGTTGGGCGGTACCCAGACCTTCGGAGGTTTTGCGGCGAACGCCGCGGGCGGCACCACCAGCATCGAGGTCACAACTGCCAAAAGCGTCAGCAACCCCACCCCGCGCGTCTGGCCTCGCAGCCAGCGCCAGAGCGGAGAGCGCACGCGCCAAGTCCCCACCAGTATCTCCCCAAGAAGCGGATTTCGTTGCATCAAGACCAGCCCAACCCGTGAGGGGGATGTCTGAATCCTGTGCAATAGCAATCGCTCAAGTTAGAGACTTTTACCGGGCCTCCACCACTGCTGGCCGGGTACTTTAACCATCCCGTGACCAGCCGTCAGAGACCAATCGGGACAACAGTGGACAATGAGTCATCTGTCGGTCGTCGGGTGTCCATTGACCTTTGGGAATGCGCGAGATCGCATACAGAGGCATCGCAGGCGAACGGTATATGACGGTAAGTCAGTTGACATATTCTTGGAAATCGGTGCTACGCGAGTTCGATCGGCATCGCACGATTGTTCCTGATGCTACGTCAAAATGCTTAGTGTGGGCCGAAGATGCGCGCGCGGCATGCGCGGCCGACGTACGCTGCCCCCGACGATTCGGAGTCCCTGCGGGTGTTCGGGAGGCGGCCATCGTGGAGCAGTGGGAGAACGGGCGGCACCGGCGGCCGCTGCTGGGGCGGCGGCGGATGCTGACCTGGCTGGCCGTCGGGACGGTGACGGCGGTCGGCGGGGGAGTGGCGCTGCGGCAGTCGCTGGCCGGGGCGGCGGTGACGGCGGCGGGGCCACCGCCGACGGCGGCCCCGGCGGCGCTGGACGAGAGCGGGCGGAAGTGGTCGGACGCCAAGGGGTGGGGCGGCAGGGCGCCCGGGCCGGGGAGTGCCGTGCGGATCACCGACAAGGTGGTGCTGGACGCCGACGCCCGGGTCGGCTCGCTGCTGATCGACACCGGCGGCTCGCTGGTGTTCGCCAAGGACCGCTCGCTGACCCTGGAGAGCGGGGGCAACGTCGAAGTCCGTGGCGTCCTGGCCCTCACGCCCGACCCGGCGCACACCCACACGCTGCGCTTCCCCGACATCGACGAACACCGCTTCCAGGGCGGCGGCATGACCGTCGTCGACACCGACACCGGCCTGTGGGTCACCGGCAGCGGCTACCTCCGGCTGGACGGCGCACCCCGCACCGCCTGGGTGCGCGCCGCCGCCGAGTTGAAGGCCGGCGACACCACGGTGCGACTGGCCGCCGACCCCGAGGGCTGGCAGGCGGGCGACGAACTCGCCGTCACCCCGACCGCCCCGCCCGACGCCGCGGACTTCTCCACCTCCTACGACCTGGTGACGGTCCAACGGATCGACGGCCGGACCGTCACCCTCACCGCGCCGCTCCAGCACGCCCACCCGCGGGTGAGCGCCGGCGGCGGTGCGGTGTTCGGCGCCGAGGTGCTCAACCTGACCCGCAACGTCCGGGTCGAAGGCACCGAACAGGGCCGGGCGCACGTCCACCTGACGTCCAGCCGTCCGGCCGACCTCCGGCACGCCGCGCTGCGCCGGGTCGGACCGCGCGCCGCCGGGAAGGAGAGCTGGAACGGGCAGCCCGTCACCGAGCCGGTGCTCGGCCGGTACGGGCTGCACTTCCACATGCTGCTGGACACCTCGCGCGGCACCGTGGTCGAGGGCGTCGTGGTCCGCGACGCCGGCAGCCACGCGTTCGTGCCGCACAACAGCCACGGCATCACCTTCCGCGGCTGCATCTCCCACCAGACCTGGGAGGACGCGTACTGGTGGGACGGCCCCACCGACACCCGCACCCCGCAGATCCCGTCCGACGACATCGCCTACCTGGGGTGCGTCGCCTCCCGCACCGTGTACGAGCCCAACCCGCGCGGCTACCGGCTGACCGGCTTCAGCCTCGGAGCGGGCACCGGCTCCACGGCCCGGGACTGCGTGGCCGTCGGCGTCCAGGGCGCCACCGGTGCGTCCGGGTACGAGTGGCCGGAGAACAGCGAGGGGGTGTGGACGTTCGAGAACTGCCTGGCGCACAACAACCTGGAGGACGGCATCTTCGTCTGGCAGAACTCCGAACACCCGCACACCGTCACCGGGTTCGCCGCCTACCACAACGGCGGCTGGGGCATCGAGCACGGCGCCTACCTGAACGACTTCGGCTACCGCGCCTCGGTGCTGTACGGCAACGCCGCCGGCGGGATCGCCGTCCACGCGCTCGGCCGCGACAAGGGCACCGTGTTCGACGGGCTGCTGATCGACGCGGCCGGGCAGTCCGACTACGCCGTGGTCACCCTCAAGCACCAACTCGACGGCGAGCAGGTCACCCTGAGCCGCAGCCGGCTCACCGGCCACCGCAAGGCCGGCGTGGCGTTCCGGGCCACCGCCGACGGCAAGCCCGACGACATCGCAGTGCTGGACTGCGAGTTCGGCGACGGCCCCGAACTGTGGCTCGACCCGGACGCGCCCGCCCCCAAACAGATCCTGTTCCGCAAGGCCGGGCAGTCGGCGGCCGTCGCGCTCGGCAAACCCGCCCCCGGGCTCGCGGCCGGGCCGTGGAACGCCGCCACCAGCCCCGCGACCGCGCCCACCCCGCCCCGTCAGGTCGCGCTGCCCGCGCTGAAGTTCACCGACAGCGCGCCGCGGACCGGGCGCGTCACCGGCTGAGCGCTCCCCTCCCGACAGGAGGGGAGAAACTGCGACGGGCGGGAGCGCGTCGATGCGCCGCTCCCGCCCGTCGCGTTCCATAGGACGGCGCGTCAGCGCGCCGCGTGCGCCCCCGGCGTGGTGCGCTGCTCGGCGGCGGCGGCCTCGGCGGCCTCCAACTGCTCCTGGGTGGGCTCGGGGAGCGCCGCCAGGTAGCTGGAGGCGATCAGCTGGGCCACCGTCGGGTAGGCGCCGATCGGGGCGGCGCTCGGGCAGCCGGTCTCCTCGGCGGCCGCGGCCAGCAGCTCCGGGTCGGCCTCCGGGCCGATCACCAGCGGAGCCAGCGCCGGGCGCTCGCAGCCAGTGGCCTTCAGGTGGTTGACGGCCGCGGCGACCGAACCGGCCACGTCCAGCGCGGCCGGGACCACCGGCACGGCGAGCCGGGCGGCCAGCAGCACGCCGGTGATACCGGCCGCGGCCGCGGCCTCCTCACCACCGGTGGTGGTCAGCACCACGCCGTCGGCGGCGGTGGCGATCGCGAACAGTCGGGCGCGGTCGGCGCGGGCCAGGTCCGCCTCGGACAGGCGCACGTGCACCGCCTCGGCCAGCAGCGGGTGCGGGCCGAGCGGGTCCAGCACCTGGGCGCCGGTCTCGGCGGCCGCCTTGTGCAGCTCCGTCAGGAACTCGTGCGGACCCGGCACCAGCGGCAGCACCACCGGCGCGGCCAGGCCGGCCTCGGCCGCGGCGCCCAGCAGCTCGACCACTGTCGGAGCGTCCTCGCCGCCCAGGTAGGCGGCCGTCACCTCGATGCCCGGCTGGTCGCCGCGCACGACGGACAGCAGCTCGTCGACGACCGGGCGGGTCTCCGGCCCGGCGACGGCCGGAACCGCCAGCACCAGGGCAGGCGAACCGGCCATGATCTCGGGGCGCTCGGGACGGCGGTGGCGCCCCCGCGCACGGGAGCCTGGCGTACGGACGGGCAGTGGCGCGCCCGGGATGGCTGCGGTGCTCATGGGCCAGATCGTAGGACATTGCCCAGCGTGCCTTGCAGCCGGATACCGGCAGCGGGCGGCTTTCCGCCAGGAAGTGACGGTCATCACAGCGCGAGTTGTGACTGGCTGTGAGGCGTGGGACCGGGCGTTGATGATCGACAACGTGCTGACGGCCGTGTGCGGACGGTCATGGGGCGATGGTCGATTTGCTCGGCTGTGTCCCCTTACGCACCGTCAATTACGGTCCTGTGAAGACTTGGTGGCGGCATTGGCACGGTCTTCTGCACGGGAAATTTCCCATGCTGATGCACGTGCAGCCGAGCTATCATCACGTCAAGTGAGGCATTCACCAGGGTCTGGGGAGAAATCAATGGGTGAGGCGTACAACGGCATTGCGGCGGCGGACCTCGACGTGGTCTGGCAGAAGAGCCGGTACAGCAACTCGAAGGGGAACTGCGTGGAGTTCGCCGCGCTGCCGGGGGGCGGCGTCGCGATGCGCAACTCGCGCTTCCCCGACGGCCCGGCGCTGGTCTACACCCGCGCGGAGATCGACGCGATGCTGCTCGGCGTGAAGGACGGGGAGTTCGACCACCTGGGCACCGCGCTCTGACGGTGTGTCAGGGACGATGCCCCCGGGCCGTCGTGGGAGATCCCACGACGGCCTTCGTGTTTTCCGGGCGTCCCGGCCGGCCTGCTCGGCGTGTCGGGCTGTTCGACCTGGCCGACCTCGTTCGACCTGACGAGTCGATGGCGGCGGGCGGTGCGGTCGGGCTTCCGGGTGCAGAAGTGGGCGGACGTGCGCAGAAGCAAGGGGAGTGGCGGTCAGGCGGAGCGGCGGTGTCGGCCGAGGTTCGGCAGCGGGGGTTCGGCTGCCGTCTCCGGTCCGCGGGCGTCGAACAGCGCCCACACCACCTTGCCCGCGCCTGCCAGCGGGTGCCAGCCCCAGGAGCGTGAGAAGGAGTCCACCAAGTGCAGCCCGCGACCGGACTCCGCCACGAAGTCGGCCTCCCGGGCGACCGGGCCGGCGCTGGACGGGTCGCTCACCGCGCACACCACCTGCGGGGCCCGGTGCACCAGGCTGATCCGGATCGGCAGCGAGCCGGCCGCCAGCTGCGGAGCGAGCTGGGTCGGCACCCGGGACGGCTCGCGCTGGCCGAGTGCGTGCCGCAGCGCGTTGGTCACCAACTCCGAAGCCACCAGGGCGACATCGTCGAAGAGGTCGCCGAGGCCCCAGTCCTCGAGGGTGGTCCGGGCGAACTCCCGCGCGGTGCGTACGGCTTCGAAGCGGGGAGCGAGTGTGCAGCTGACCACATGCGGGTCGGTCGCCAGGGCCGTACCGGTGCTCATGAAGAGCTCCTCCCATAAGGGGGCGGACACGGCGGGACCCACCGGGGTCATGCCGGTCACCTCCGACTCGCTCGGCCGCTCTGCCGCCGCGTCCGACCGTTGCGCGCACACGCAAGTACCCAGCGACGCACGGGCGTTGCCGGGACGGGTGTGCGGAATCGCGCAAGCTGTCGACGCGGAGCCCGCGGGGTTGCCAAGGGCGTGCAAGTGCACGTGCACCATGGTCCTCTGCGCTCACGGCAGATGCAAGAGTCGATTCACGTGCAGTCGTGTGATTGGCATATGCATGCACCGGATGCACGTGCAAGATGGTGTCTGCGCATCAGAACCGGTAGCCGAGCGCATCACTACCGGCACTCAGTGCGTCCAAGTGATGGCAGACTGTGCAACTGGTCTTTCCGAGTGGAGGTTTGGTCAGATGACCACAGTGCAGCCCGGTGGGGGCTCGATGGTGCGCCGCATCCTCCTCGGCTCCCAGCTCCGCCGGCTCCGCGAGGGTTGTGCGATCAGCCGGGAGGACGCCGGCTACGCGATCCGCGCCTCGGAGTCCAAGATCAGCCGGATGGAACTCGGCCGGGTCTCCTTCAAGGAGCGCGACGTCGCCGATCTGCTCAGCCTCTACGGGCTGTCCGGCGGCGCGGAGCGGGAGACCCTGCTCGCCCTGGTCCGCGAGGCCAACAAGTCCGGCTGGTGGCACAGTTACAACGACGTCCTGCCGAACTGGTTCCAGACCTACATGGGGCTGGAAGAGGCCGCCGCGCTGATCCGCACCTACGAGGTGCAGTTCGTCCCCGGCCTGCTCCAGTGCGACGAGTACGCCCGGGCGATCTTCGCGCAGAACCGGCCCGCGCTCGCCGACGACGAGATCGAACGCCGCGTCGCGCTGCGGGCCCGGCGGCAGAAGCTGCTCACCGAGGGCCGCGGCCCGAAGCTGTGGGCCGTCATCGACGAGGCCGCGCTGCGCCGCCCGGTCGGCGGCCCCGAGGTGATGCGCGCCCAGCTGGAGCACCTGGTGGACCTCGCTCAACTCCCCAGCGTGGTGCTCCAGGTGATGCCCTTCCGGTTCGGCGCGCACGCCGGCGAGAGCGGCGCGTTCTCGGTGCTGCGCTTCCCCGAGCAGGACCTGCCGGACGTGGTCTACCTTGAGCAGCTCACCAGCGCGCTGTACCTGGACAAGCGCGACGACGTGGACGAGTACGTCCAGGTCATGGAGCGGCTCTGCGTGGACAGCCTGACGCCGCAGCAGACCCTCGACCTGCTCCAGGGCATCCTCAAGAGCCAGTGACGAAAGGGCCCGGCGGTGCTGCGTGGGCCGACCGGGACTGACGGAACGTCAGGGGTCGGCCCGCGCAGCGGCCGCCGAGCCGCAGTTCGGTATCGGGGTGGCGAACCGGATTGACCGGGGCCCGGCAAGCTGCCATGGTGACTGCGCCGCCGTCGGCCCCGCCCCCTCGGGCGCGGACCGGGCGGCATTCCGGCTCCACCAACACGGGGGTTTGGTGGAGCCGGCCCCGACCCTCACAGCCCTGCGCGATGGGCCCGTGGGACCCGGCTCACGGGCGCCGGCCCTGCGGGTGTTCAACGCTCCGACAGCACCTCCTGCTCCAGCGGCCGGTACTGGTAGTCCGGCACCGACACCGGCTCCGCGGCGGCCTTGGCGCGGCGGCGCAGCGCGCCGGTGAGCGCGATCAGCAGCCCGAGCGTGGTGGTGCCCGTCACCAGCAGCAGGGCGGGCCGGTAGCCGGCGAGTTGGGCGTGCGCGTCTGTGCCGGTGCCGGTGCCCGCGGTGAGCACCGCGGTGGTGACGGCCAGCACGATCGCGCCGCCGACCTGGAGCGAGGTGTTCACCAGGCCCGAGGCCAGACCCTGCTCGTCGTCCGGCACGCCGTTGGTGGCGGCCACATTGATGGAGGGGAAGCCGAGCGCGAAGCCCGCGCCGATCAGCAGCATGCTCGGCAGCACCAGGCCGAGGAAGGAGCTGTGCTCGTCCAGCCGGAGGAAGAGCGCGTAGCCGAGGGCCATCGAGGCGACGCCGACCGGGAGCACCCGCTCCGGGCCGAACCGGTCGAGCAGCCGGCTGACCGAGCCGGCCGAGAAGGCGACGATCGCGCCGCCGGGCAGCAGGCCGAGCGCCGTCTCCAGCGCCGACCAGTCGAGCAGCCGCTGCAGGTAGAGCGTGGCCACGAACTGGAAGCCCGCGTAGGAGCCCATCAGCGTCAGCGCCGTCAGATTCGCCCGGCGGACGCCCGCGTTGCGGAAGATGCCGAGCCGCACCAGCGGGTGCGCGGTGCGCCCCTCGATCAGCAGGAAGGCCGCGGCCAGCACCGCCACCAGCAGCAGCGAGCCGAGCGTGCGCAGCGACAGCCAGCCCACGCCCTGCGCCTCCGTGACCGTGAAGACCAGCAGCAGGACGGCGGCGGTGCCGGTGATCGCGCCCGCCACGTCGTAGCCGCCGGAGGTGCGCTGCTCGCCGCGCTGACGGGGGAGCAGCTTGATGCCGGCGAGCAGGGCGACCAGCGCGATCGGCACGGGCATCAGGAACGTCAGCCGCCAGCCGGCCGACGTCAGCAGCCCGCTGATGACCAGGCCGAGCGAGAAGCCGGCGGCGGAGCAGGTGGTGTAGATGGACAGCGCGCGGTTGCGGGCCGGGCCCTCGGCGAACGTGGTGGTGATGATGGAGAGGCCGGCCGGGGCGGTGAACGCGGCGCTGATGCCCTTCAGGAAGCGGGCGCCGATCAGCAGCGGGCCGCTGTCGACCAGGCCGCCGAGCAGCGAGGCGCCGGCGAACACGGCCAGGGCTATCAGGAAGACCCGGCGACGGCCGAGCAGATCGGCGGCGCGGCCGCCGAGCAGCAGCAGACCGCCGTAGCCCAGGACGTAGCCGCTCACCACCCACTGCAGGGCGGAATCGGAGAGATGCAGATCGGCGCCGATCGAGGGCAGGGCGACGCCCACCATCGAGACGTCGAGGGCGTCCAGGAACATGGCGGCGCAGAGCACCACCAGGGCGCCCCAGATGCGCGGGGTCCATCGCGTGTCGGTCATGGCACCGTACGCTACATGCATGTGCATGGGATGCAAGTGCATTTAATGCGGCTGCAACAGATGCGTACGCATGTGCTAACGTGGCGGCGTGACCGACCTAGATCCGGATCGTGACCCCGCGGTGGAGACTGCGCTGGCCGAGAAGTGGCGCGCCGTGCTGGCCAGCCACGCGGCCACGTCCTGTGCGATAGACCGCGAGCTCGGCGAGACCTTCGGGATCGGCGTCAGCGAGTTCGAACTGCTGGAGCGCCTCTGGGAGTTCGAGCAGGAGGAGCACCTGTCGGGCTCGCGCGCCCAGGTGCTCTCCGGCAGCGTGCACCTCAGCCAGAGCGCGTTCTCCCGGCTGGTCGCCCGGATGGAGAAGTCCGGCCTGGTCCAGCGCTCGATGTGCGAGGACGACCGCCGCGGCATCTTCATCACGCTCACCGCCGAGGGCCGCGAGCGCTACCGCAGGGCCCGCCCCGTGCACCGCCGGATCCTCGCCGAGACGCTGTCGGACTGACCGGGCGGCCGCGCGCCCCCGGGCGTCCGGGTTCAGAACAGCGTCGACAGCCCGGGCGCGGCCGCGATCAGCGCCGCCGTCACGGGCGCGGCCAGTGCCGCCAGCGTCCAGGCCAGTCGGGCCCGCCGCGGCAGCCGGGGCTCGCCCAGCAGCAGCCGGTCCACCCGGGCGGGGGACTGCGCCAACTGCCGCGGCGGGCAGGACGCGAACACCTCGCTGTTCAACTCCGCGAGCGCCAGCGCCGTGGTCACCCGCCCGTGCCGGCGCGCCGCCCGGTCGTCCGCCGCCAGCTCCACCAACACGGCCACCTGGTCCCGGAACGCGGAGAACACCTCCACCCCCGGAAAACCCGTCGCCAGCGCCTGCGCACACTGCGCCAACCAGTGGTGCCGGGCCCGGACATGGCCCCGCTCGTGGCTCAGCACCGCCGCCAGCTCCCGGTCCGAGAGCTGCTGCAGCGCCCCCGTGGTCACCACCAGCCGGGCCCGCGGCCCCGGCAGCGACCAGGCCTGCGGCCGGACGTTCTCCAGCACCACCAGCGGCTCCTTGGCCGCCGCCCGCCGACGCGGCAGCAGCGAGGCCGGCAACTCGGGGGCCCGCCGCACCAGTTGCGCATGGCGGTGACCGCGCTCCGCGCGGGCCGAACGGATCTCCCGGGCCAGCGACAGCGCCGTCCACAACCCGCCCGCCGCCAGCACCGCCGCGGACAGCCGGCCCCAACCCTCCCGGCCCGCCAGACCGTACGCGTCCGCCACTCCGTGCGGGGCGCCCGAGAACACCACGTCCCGCCAGGCGGGCAGCGCGGCCGCGCTCGCCAGCAGCAGGCTCAGCACGCAGCACAGCAGCACCGCGACCACCAGCATCTGCCACACCAACAGGGCCAACACCGGTTCTCGCTCGGGCCAGCGGGCCCGGGCCAGGCGGCTCGGCGCCACGGTGGCGAGCAGCAGTCCGAGCAGCAGCAGGCTCAGCAGTGCCGTCATGGCAGGGGCTCCCCGAGGCGGGATTCGAGGCGCGGCGATGCGCTTCCCCCCAACCTATGCCGCCTCACGCCGACGGGGAACGGCCGGGCGCGTCCAGTGACCAACACCACGTCGCCGCAGGGTTTCGGACGGCCCGTCAGCCGCCCGGCCCGGCCGGCGGCTCACATGGTCAGCAGCATCGCGAACATCCCGATGCCCATCGCCGCCCGACAGGCCCGCGGCAGCGGCGCCGCCACCGCCGGACCGCCCGCCGCGATCACCCGACTGCCCTCCCACAGCGCGTACCCGCCGAAGTACACCAGCAGCAGCCCCGTCACCACCGGCAGCCCGGCCGGCCCCGCATGGTGCCCGGCGTGCCCGCCCGGCGGACCGCCCGCCATCGCCAGCGCCATGTACGCCATCGCCAGCGCGCCGATCCCGTGGTGCAGCCGGTGCGCCCGCAGCCCCGCGCCGCGCCCGGCCAGCGCACCCACCAGCAGCACCGCCGCCAGCAGCGCGTACGGCCAGCCCCAGGCCACGCCCGGCAGCAGCGCCATCCCCGCCATCCCCAAACCCATCGCGGCCTCCAGCACGTCCGACTCCGGCCGGGCCGACCGGCCGTCCCCGCACGTCGCGGCGGCCCGGCCGGCCCGCCGCGCATGCCGCACCCGCCACCCGCAGTAGCCGCCGCTGCCCATGGCCAGCGCCGCCAGCAGCCAGTTCACCAGCACCGGACCGTGCATCGCCTCCCCCTCCGGCCGGATGTGCACGCCACCCCACGGTCACCGATCCCGACCGGGCGCAGCAGGGCGTGAACAGGGGCGCACCGAGGCGCGGCCGGGCCTGCGCCGGGCGTGGAGCAGTGCCCGGCGCAGCGCCTCGCGCGGCCGACGGTGACGGAGCGGAAGCCCCCGGTGGCGGGCCGTTCGGGTGCGGGGCAGGGTCGGGCCTACCGGAAGCGACGCCGGATCTGTCCGTTTCATCCATCCCGTCAGGGAGCGGCACCGGTCGCGCTACGAACTGGAGTGTCCGCCGTCAAGTTGCCCTTGAGCCGGAAGACCTTTCGCATTTAACGTGGTCTTGTCGAAATAACTCCTGTCGAAGTGAGCCTGTGATGCAGAATCTTTCGCCGACTCTCGCGGCCGCGGGTGACACCCCCACCGCCGACCTTGCCGGGCACCCGGCCTGGCTGCGCCTCAAGGACGCCGTCGAGGCCCTCCGTCCCCTGCAGTCCAAGGACGGCTCGATCGATCTCGCGACCGTGCCGCGCCCCACCGTCGACCCCCTGGTCGAGACCGTGCAGGCCGCCGTCGCCGAGCTCGCCCCGCACTTCCCGCACGACGCCGAGTACCTCGCCGCCGTCCGGGCCGACCTCGCCAAGTGGGCCGACACCGGCTACCGGGAGCCCGACTTCCTGGACTCGCTGATGGCCTTCCGGCCCGAGGAGCGCCGCGCCGACGGCATCGGCCACCTGGTGGTCTTCCCGATGTACACCCAGAACGGCAACCCGGACCGGAACCTGGAAGCCGTCCTGCTGAAGGTCGTCTGGCCCGAGTGGATCGCCGAGCTGGAGAAGACCCGCTTCGACAACCCGGGCTACCTCGGCATCACCTTCGACGACTTCACCGCCGGCTACGACACCAACTCCGCGGTGCTGTTCCCTGAGACGGTGGCCGTCCGCGAAGCGCCGGAACGTTTCACCTGGGGCGGCATCTTCTGCGACCGCGAGGCCGCCCGCTTCCGAACCGTCTCCACCAGCGCCGTCCGCCAGCTCGGCCTCGACATCCCCGCCGACGCCGCGAGCCTGCTCCAGGACCAGGACCGCGTCCAGCAGACCTTCGTCCTGTGGGACCTGGTCCACGACCGCACCCACAGCCACGGCGACCTGCCCTTCGACCCGTTCATGATCAAGCAGCGCAGCCCGTTCTGGATGTACGGCCTCGAAGAGCTCCGCTGCGACCTGAACACCTTCAAGGAGTCGGTCAAGCTGGAGGCCGAGGGCTACACCCAGGGCCGCGACGTCCAGTACGCCGTCCTGTTCGACCGGATGTTCCGCTTCCCGGTCACCGGCGACCGCGTCCGCAACTACGACGGCATGGGCGGCCAGCTGCTCTTCGCCTACCTGCACAAGCACGACGCGCTGCGCTGGCGCGACAACCGCCTCACCATCGACTGGTCGCGCGTCGCCGAGGTCACCAACCAGCTCTGCGCCGAGATCGAGACCCTCTACCGCGAGGGCATCGACCGGCCCAAGACCGCCCACTGGATCGCCGCCTACGAGCTGGTCTCCAAGTACCTCACCCCGCACCCCGCCTCCACCTGGGCCAAGGGCCCCGAGGCGCTCCCGCTCGACCTCGCCGACGACAAGGCGCTGCGCAAGGCGCTGTGCGACGCCGTCCACCCCGACGAGTTCCCGCTCAGCATGTTCTACGAAGCCCTGTCCAAGAAGCTCAGCCGGGTCATCGCCGACACCAAGGGCATCACCAGCGCCGACGTCGAGGAGATCGCCGCGTGACCACCGCACCCCGTACCGAGACCGGCCGCCCGCTGGCCGGCAAGGTCATCGCCGTCGCCGGAGCCAGTGGCCCCGCCGGCCAGGCCACCATGCGCCGCCTGGCCGCCGACGGCGCCACCGTGATCGGCGCCGACATCGACCAGCAGCGCCTGGACAAGGCCGTCGAGGGCGTCCGCACCGCCGTCCCCGGCGCGCAGATCACCGGCCAGGTCATCGACCTGCTCGACCCGCAGGAAGTCCACGACTGGGCCGACCACCTCGAGGCCGAGCACGGCCACGTCGACGGCCTGTTCCACCTGGTCGGCGGCTG
>NZ_CP173360.1:6435000-8319864 GCF_044999035.1 Kitasatospora griseola
GTCGAGAGGGAAACAGCCCAGAACACCGACTAAGGTCCCTAAGCGTGTGCTAAGTGGGAAAGGATGTGGAGTCGCAGAGACAACCAGGAGGTTGGCTTAGAAGCAGCCACCCTTGAAAGAGTGCGTAATAGCTCACTGGTCAAGTGATTCCGCGCCGACAATGTAGCGGGGCTCAAGCACATCACCGAAGTCGTGTCATTGCAGCAATACTCCCAACGGAGGCTGTGATGGGTAGGGGAGCGTCGTGTGCCGGGTGAAGCAGCCGAGGAATCGAGTTGTGGACGGTTCACGAGTGAGAATGCAGGCATGAGTAGCGATACAAGAGTGGGAAACTCTTGCGCCGATTGACCAAGGGTTCCTGGGTCAAGCTGATCTGCCCAGGGTAAGTCGGGACCTAAGGCGAGGCCGACAGGCGTAGTCGATGGACAACGGGTTGATATTCCCGTACCCGCTTTGAAGCGCCAACGCTGAACCTCTTGATGCTAAGCCCGTGAAGCCGGCCCGGAGTCTTCGGACAATGGGACGTGGTGGAGCCGGTGGCCCAACGGGGTAGTAGGTGAGCGATGGGGTGACGCAGGAAGGTAGTCCAGCCCGGGCGGTGGTAGTCCCGGGGTAAGGGTGTAGGCCGTGAGGTAGGCAAATCCGCCTCACATCAAGGCTGAGACCTGATGCCGAGCCGATTGTGGTGAAGTGGATGATCCTATGCTGTCGAGAAAAGCCTCTAGCGAGTTTCATGGCGGCCCGTACCCCAAACCGACTCAGGTGGTCAGGTAGAGAATACCGAGGCGTTCGGGTGAACTGTGGTTAAGGAACTCGGCAAAATGCCCCCGTAACTTCGGGAGAAGGGGGGCCATTGCTGGTGATGGGACTTGCTCCTTGAGCTGGTGGTGGCCGCAGAGACCAGCGAGAAGCGACTGTTTACTAAAAACACAGGTCCGTGCGAAGCCGTAAGGCGATGTATACGGACTGACGCCTGCCCGGTGCTGGAACGTTAAGGGGACCGGTTAGTCCGATTTCGGTCGGGCGAAGCTGAGAACTTAAGCGCCAGTAAACGGCGGTGGTAACTATAACCATCCTAAGGTAGCGAAATTCCTTGTCGGGTAAGTTCCGACCTGCACGAATGGCGTAACGACTTCTCGACTGTCTCAACCACAGGCCCGGTGAAATTGCATTACGAGTAAAGATGCTCGTTTCGCGCAGCAGGACGGAAAGACCCCGGGACCTTTACTATAGCTTGATATTGGTGTTCGGTTCGGCTTGTGTAGGATAGGTGGGAGACTTTGAAGCCGTGACGCCAGTCATGGTGGAGTCGCCGTTGAAATACCACTCTGGTCGTGCTGGATGTCTAACCTGGGTCCGTGATCCGGATCAGGGACAGTGTCTGGTGGGTAGTTTAACTGGGGCGGTTGCCTCCTAAAGAGTAACGGAGGCGCCCAAAGGTTCCCTCAGCCTGGTTGGCAATCAGGTGTTGAGTGTAAGTGCACAAGGGAGCTTGACTGTGAGACTGACGGGTCGAGCAGGTACGAAAGTAGGGACTAGTGATCCGGCGGTGGCTTGTGGAAGCGCCGTCGCTCAACGGATAAAAGGTACCCCGGGGATAACAGGCTGATCTTCCCCAAGAGTCCATATCGACGGGATGGTTTGGCACCTCGATGTCGGCTCGTCGCATCCTGGGGCTGGAGTAGGTCCCAAGGGTTGGGCTGTTCGCCCATTAAAGCGGTACGCGAGCTGGGTTTAGAACGTCGTGAGACAGTTCGGTCCCTATCCGCTGTGCGCGTAGGAGTGTTGAGAAGGGCTGTCCCTAGTACGAGAGGACCGGGACGGACGAACCTCTGGTGTGCCAGTTGTCCTGCCAAGGGCATGGCTGGTTGGCTACGTTCGGGAGGGATAACCGCTGAAAGCATCTAAGCGGGAAGCCTGCTTCGAGATGAGCACTCCCACCTCCTTGAGAGGGTAAGGCTCCCAGTAGACGACTGGGTTGATAGGCCGGATATGGAAGCCCTGTGAGGGGTGGAGTTGACCGGTACTAATAGGCCGAGGGCTTGTCCTCAGTTGCTCGCGTCCACTGTGTTGGTTCTGAAACCACGAACAGAATCCCGCCCCACCTTGGGGGGTGTGCGGGTTCCGGTTCGACAGTTTCATAGTGTTTCGGTGGTCATAGCGTGAGGGAAACGCCCGGTTACATTCCGAACCCGGAAGCTAAGCCTCACAGCGCCGATGGTACTGCAGGGGGGACCCTGTGGGAGAGTAGGACGCCGCCGAACAATTCTTCAGGGAAAGCCCCTCGCCTTTACGGCGGGGGGCTTTTTCGCGTTCCCGGAGGAATCCGGAGACGTGGAGCTCCGACCTGCGGGGATGAAACGGGCCGGGCCGAGTGGTTGGGCCTGGGGTCGGGTGGTCTACGGAGGGGTGTGCTGCCATGTCCGGGTTGCGTCTAGGGGTGTCGCTCAGCCGCGGTGGCCGGCGGGGGACGGTCGTGGAGCGGTTCGGGCGGCGGGGGTCGCGGAGCGGCTCGGATTCGATCATGTTGCGGTCGGGAACCGGGTGTTGGAGAGCGGGTTCGGGCTGGATGCCGATCCGTTGGTGCTGTTGGCGGCGGTGGCGGGGGCCACGTCGCGAGTGCGGTTGCTGACGTCGGTGCTGGTGGTGCCGTACTACCGGGCGGTGGTGATGGCGAATCAGGTGGCGACGCTGGATGTGGTGTCGGGCGGCCGGCTGATTCTGGGGGTCGGGACGGGGTGGAATCCGGCGGAGTTCGCCGCTGCGGGGGTGCCGGCGGGGGAGCGGGGTGCGCGGACGGACGACCACCTGGGGGCGGCTCGGGCGTTGTGGTCCTCGCGGCCGGCGGAGCTCGAGGGGCGGTTCACGCAGCTGCAGGGGGTGCGGTTGGGGGTGGCGCCGGTGTCGGCGGGTGGGCCGCCGGTGTGGGTGGGCGGGCACAGCGCGGCGGCGTTGCGGCGGGTGGTGCGGCACGGGGACGGCTGGTACGGGACGGGCGTGGATGCGGCGGAGGTGGTGGGCGTTCGACGTCGGCTGGCGGAGCTGGCGGAGGACGCGGACCGGTTCGCGGTGGCTGCGGCGGTGTTCCTGACCCCGCCGGGTGTCGAGGCAGTGGTGGAAGCGCCGGGGCGGCCGTTGGGTGGGGAGAGAGTTTCGGCGGGGAGTGTGGTGCAGGAGTTGGGGGAGCTCGCGGAGGCGGGGCTGACGGACTGCACGCTGTGGTTCCCGGTCGCGGGGGAGCAGGTGGAGCGGGCGATGGAGTGGGTGGCGGCGGAGGTGCTGCCGCAGCTCGGGTGAGTGTCCTGGCGTGCCGGGGCGGTGCTGTCGGACCCGGGCCGTAGGCTCGCGTTCGGAAGAACCAGCTTGCTGTGAAAGGGAGTTGACATGTTTCTTGGCCTGCGAACGGTGATCTACCCCGCGCCGGATCTCGCTGCGGCGAAGGCCTGGTGGACCTCGGTGCTGGGCATCGAGCCGTACTTCGACGAGCCGTTCTACGTCGGCTTCAACGTCGGTGGCTACGAGCTGTCGCTGGATCCGAGCGGTGACCCGGCGGTGGGGCCGGTGACGTACTGGGGCGTCCGGGACGTGGAGGTGGCGTTGAAGCACGTGGTGGCGGCCGGGGCGACGGTGCGGCAGGCGGTGCAGGAGGTTGGCGGCGGGATCCGGGTGGCGGCGGTGGTCGAGCCGGCCGGGTCGGTGCTGGGACTGATCGAGAACCCGCACTTCGTGCTGCCCGAGACGCTGCCGGGCGAGGGCGAGGGTCCGGGCCGCTGAGTGGGAGGGCGAAGGGGCCCCGGCCGGTGACGGTCAGGGCCCTTTTGCAGGTCGGGAGGCGAGGGGCGGGCGTGGGGTTTCACGGGTACTGGGTGCTCGGGGTGGTGCCGGACGAGGTGGCGGCGGGTGTCGCCGACTGGGCGCGGCGGCCGGCGACGGCGGTCGGGGAGTTGGCGTGGTGGCGGGATCGGCTCGCGGCGCGGACGGAGTGGCTGCGGCGGCTGCCCGGCGGCGGTGCTTGGCGCGGAGCGGACGCGGTCGTGCCGGCGGAGATGTTCGAGGGCTGGCGGGGCGACGGCGACCGGGCGGAGCAGGTGCGATGGGAGCTGCTCGGGCGGTTGGAGGAGTGCGCGGAGGAGGAGCGTTGCACGATCGGCGCTTCGCGGGCGTACCCGTTCGATGCGTTGGCGTTCGCACTGGGGCCGGAGGCGGTGGAGCGGTTGCCGGGGTGGGGCGGGGAGTTCGTGCTCGACGCGGCGGGGGTGCGGGAGTACCGGCCGGTGCTGGAGGCGCTGTTGGGCCGGCCGGGGACGGAACGGGCGGCCGCGTGGCTGTCGTCGATGGGCGACGAGGACGGGGCGGGGACGGTCGCGGAGCTGTTCGCGGGGCCGGTGCGGGTGCTGCGGGCGGCGGAGCGGGCGGGTGCGGGGGCCGTCGGAGTGGCGCTGGAGTTCTGAGCGGCGGGGGCAGGCAGCGCTGAGGCCGCGCCCGTGAGCCACCGGCCGCGGGCGGTGGCGTGCCGTCAGGGAGTGTCCGCGTGGTGGTCGTTGCGGACCAGGAGGTGGGCCAGGCGGGCGGCGACGGTGGTGACGGGGTGCCAGGTGGCGGCCCGGAGGTGGTCGGTGGGGGTGGGGTCGGGCGGGAGGGCGGCCAGGTGGAGGCGGAGGGCGGTGCCGAGGTCGGCGGTGAGGGCGGCTTCCTCGGGGGTGCGCAGGGTGTGGCCGAGCCAGGGGACGGGGGCGGTGGCGTCGCACGCGTCGGTGAGGAGGGTGGCGAGGTGCGGGGCCGGGTCGAAGTCGGCGTCCTGGAGGCCGGGGGCGGCCAGGGTGAGGACCGCGGTCACCAGTTGGTGCCGGAGTTGGGGGAGGGTGAGGCCGCGGTCGGTCACCGGGGGAGCGTACCGGCTGGAGCGGAGGGTCAGGCGTAGGGCGCGAGTTGGGGGTCGACGGGGGCGTCGGTGAGGCGGTTGGCGAAGGTGGAGAGGGTGTAGGCGCCGATGCCGAGGACGATCTCCAGGGCGTTGCGGGGCGTGAAGCCGTGCGCGAGGAAAGCGGCGAGGTCGGGCTCGGGGACGGCGCCGGTGTGGTCGAGGGCGGAGTGGACGAAGCGGCGGACGGCCTCCAACCGGGCGTCCGGGAGGGGCTGTTGGGCGCGGAGGGCGGCGATCAGGTCGGGGTCGGCGGCGAGCCGGGTGAGCTGGGCGGTGTGCATGGCGACGCAGACGTGGCAGCCGTTGCGGGTGGCGATGGTCAGGACGACGGTCTCGCGGACCACCGGGTCGAGTTCGGTGGCGTCGAAGAGCGCCGTCAACTTGAGGAAGCCGTCGAGGAGTTGGGGCGACTGGGCGAGTCGGGCGGCGGCGCTCGGGAGGTAGCCGAGGTGGTGGGCGACGCCCTCCAGGGAGCGGCGGGACGCGGCGGGGGCGGTCTCGGGGGTGAGGTCGGGGAAGTGCTGGGTGGCGATGCCGGACATGGCGATCTCTTTCGGGTGGTGAGAGGTGTGCCGGGGCGTGCCGCGGCTGCGCGTCCTAGAATGGACAACGTGGTTGACCAAAACGTAAACCAGGTTGTCGATCCGCGCAACGGCTTCGAGCTCCCGCTGCTGCTGTTCGCCGGATTCCGCACGATCATCGACGAGTTGCACGCCGAACTCGCCCGGCAGGGTCACCCCGAGGCGCGGCCCGCGCACGGCTTCGCGCTGCAGGCGATCGGGCTGGACGGGGCGACGGCGAGCGAGCTCGGCCGGCGGCTGGGGGTGTCCAAGCAGGCCGCGGGGAAGACGGTGGACCGGCTGGAGGCGCTCGGCTATGCGGAGCGGGCGGACGACCCGGGCGACGCGCGGCGCAAGGTGGTGCGGCTGACCCCGCACGGGCTGGACGTGCTGGCCCGGTCGGCGGTGGTGTTCGAGCAGATCCGCGGACGCTGGGCGGCGGCCCTGGGGGAGCAGCGACTGCGCGAACTCGAGGACGGCCTGGCGCAGTTGACCGGACCGTCCGGCTTCCGGCTGGACGCGGCAGGCTGGTTCGGCGGCTGAGCGGCGCCGAAGCGCTGTCGGCCCCGGGGACACTTCACGTGTTCCGGCGGAGCGGCCGGCGTGGCGTCGCTCGACGGCCCGGCAACCGGACGTGCAGCGGCGGGCGTTGCGGCTGAGGGAGCAGGCGGTGGCGGACGGCGCGGGAGTCGGCGTTCCTGCGGGACCGGCTGCTGGTGAACGAGGGGCGGGTGCAGGTCTGCGGCACCCGGATCGCGGGGGTGCACGACGGCGCGCCGGTGCCGTGCGAGGGCCCGGCGCGAATGGACCGGGGCCGGTCTTCGAACCGCCGTCGCAGCCCCGCGGCGTCCGGTGCGTGCTCTCGGTGTGCCGGGTGGAAGGCCTCGTACTGGGTGTACTCGGCTTTCGCCCGGTGCGGCGGGAGTGCGTGCCCGGGGGGTGCCTCCCGGCCGAAGGCCGGGGGGCGCGTCGTGGGGCGGGCGGCGGTGTGAAGACAGGACCTGGCGGCGGGCCGAGGTCGGCATCCCGCCGTTCGGGGAGCGCGTGGCCCGGTTCGGTCCACCCGGCGCGCCCGTCGCCCCTGCCGGGCGGCGAGGGCGACGGGCGGCGGGCTCAGCGGGCGGCGCGGCGTTCGGCCTTGGCGGCGGCTTCCGCCTCGTCCTCGGCCTCGGCCTGCTCCAGGGTGGGGGCGGTGCCGCCGAGGTGGGCGGGGACCCACCAGGAGTCGTCGGGGCCGGCCGGCTTGGCGGGGTAGTCGCGCTGGGCGCGGTCGAGCATCTCCGACATGGCGGCGCGCAGGCGGCGGGTGACCATGACGGGCCTGTCGGCCTCGGTCAGGTGGATCGGCTCGCCGATCATGATGGTGACGGGGACGTGGCGCTTGGTCAGGGTCTTCGGGCGGCCCTTGGTCCACAGCTGCTGGGTGCCCCAGAGGATGACGGGCAGCAGCGGGGTGCCGGAGTCGGCGGCCATCCGGGCGGCGCCGGTCTTGAACTTCTTCAGCATGAACGAGCGGCTGATGGTGGCCTCGGGGAAGACGCCGACCACCTCGCCCTCGCGGAGCGCCTTGACGGCGGCCTCGTACGCGGGCTGGCCGTCGGTGCGGTCGACCGGGATGTGCTTCATGCCGCGCATCAGCGGGCCGGAGATCCGGTGCCGGAACACGTCGTCCTTGGCCATGAAGCGGGTCTTGCGGCGGGCCACCCGGTAGGCGCCGAAGCCGGCGAAGATGAAGTCCAGGTAGCTGATGTGGTTGCTGACCAGGACGGCGCCGCCGGTGGCGGGGACATGCTCGGCGCCGACGATGGAGATCCGCAGGTCCAGCGCCTTGAACGCGGTGAGCGCGGTGCGGATCACCGGCGGGTACACGAACTCTGCCACGGTCAGTCCTACTTCCCACGGGCCTGGTGCCCGGTGCGGTGGATCCCGGGGCGTGGTGGCAGGGCCGACGGGTCGCGGCACGCCGCGGCGGCCACGGGTGTTTCCCCCCGATGATCCCCCGAACGGGCACGGTCTGTCACGCCCGCGCACCGCACGGGTCGGCCCGACGGGTGCGGCCGGAGTCGGAATGCCGGGCCGGGGCCGGGCGTTCGGCGCGGTGACCGGCGGGCGGCGACCCGTGCCCCGCAGGCAAATCGGGCGAACCGGGGCAGCTGTGCGGCTCCGGCCCGGCGCCCCGGGCGGCGCGGGACGGGGCGGGGGCGTCGAACACCGGGTCGCACGGAGAGTGGTCGTGACAGCCCCACCGGCGGACTGTTCGAGCCCGGGGCGGCGTTTGTCACACTGGACCGGTGATCGGACCGGCCGGTCCCGACGGTGGAACGGCGAGGCGGGAGGCGGCGGATGCGCGGCGAAGGCGAAGCGGTGCGGCTGACCGGGGCGGAACTCGGCGCCGAACTGGGGGAGCGGGCGACGCTGGTGCAGTTCTCCACCTCCTTCTGTCAGCCGTGCCGGGCGACCCGGTGCACGCTCGCCGAGGTGGCCGGAATGGTCGAGGGGGTGGCGCACGTGGAGGTGGACGCCGAGTCGCAGCTGGAGCTGGTGCGCCGGCTGGAGATCCGACGCACCCCGACCGTGCTGGTGCTGGACGCCGCGGGCCGGGTGGTGCGCCGGGCGGCAGGTCAGCCGCGCCGGATGGACGTGATCGCGGCACTCGGCGAGGCCGTCTAGCGTTCAATCTCACAGGCGATCTGGTGCCGGGTCAGGTGGCAGTCGGCCCGCCCTGCGGCAGGATGGGCCAAGGCGGTGCCGCAGGTGCCCGCCCGGACCTGCGGCAGCGTAAGCTACTGGCGAGTAGTGACGGCTGAGCTACTCATGAGTATGCTGCCGGGGAGTTCCGGCGGGGCACCGGCGCGCGCCGCCCGGACCGCGGGCCCCGCGCGTGTGCCGAGACCGCTCGACACGCACGGACGCAGCCGCAGCCGCCGGATCGGACCAGTAACAGGAGAGCAGGCCGTGAGCTTGAGGATCGTTGTCTGTGTGAAGTACGTGCCCGACGCGACCGGTGACCGTCGCTTCGCGGACGATGCCACCACCGACCGGGAGGGCGTGGACGGCCTCCTGTCGGAGCTGGACGAGTACGGCGTCGAGCAGGCGCTGCGCATCGCCGAGGCGAACGAGGGCGCCGAGGTGACCGTCCTGACGGTCGGCCCCGACGACGCGAAGGACGCCCTGCGCAAGGCCCTGTCGATGGGCGCCGACAAGGCCGTCCACGTCAACGACGACGACATCCACGGCACCGACGTGATGGGCACCTCCGCGATCCTCGCGGCGGCGCTGGAGAAGACCGGCTACGACCTCGTCGTGTGCGGCATGGCCTCCACCGACGGCACGATGGGCGTCCTGCCCGCCCTGCTGGCCGAGCGCCTGGGCGTCCCGCAGGCCACCCTCCTGTCCGAGGTCGCCGTCGAGGCCGGCACCGTCAAGGGCCGCCGCGACGGCGACGCCGCCACCGAACTCCTCGAGGCGCCCCTGCCCGCCGTCGTCTCGGTCACCGACCAGTCCGGCGAGGCCCGCTACCCCTCCTTCAAGGGCATCATGGCCGCGAAGAAGAAGCCCGTGCAGTCGTTCGACCTCGACGACCTCGGCATCGACGCCGACACCGTCGGCCTGGCGGGCGCGTGGACGAAGGTCGCGGAGATCACCGCCCGCCCCGCCCGCACCCAGGGCGTCGTCGTGACCGACGAGGGCGACGGCGGCAAGCGGCTCGCCGCGTACCTCGCCGAGCAGAAGTTCATCTGACGGCCCGCCAGGAACCTTCGAAGGATACGGAGTTTAGACACATGAGCGAGATCCTGGTCCTGGTCGACCACGCCGACGGCGCGGTGCGCAAGCCCGCCCTCGAACTGCTCACCCTCGCCCGCCGCCTCGGCACCCCCGCCGCCGTCGTCCTCGGCGCCGGCGACCACGCCGCGGCGATCGCCGCCAAGGCCGCCGAGTACGGCGCCGCCAAGGTCTACACCGCCGACGCCGACGAGTTCACCACCCACCTCGTCGTCCCCAAGGTCGACGCCCTCACCCAGATCGCCCAGACCGCAGGCGCCGCCGCCGTCCTGGTCACCTCCGGCGGCGAGGGCAAGGAGATCGCCGCCCGCACCGCCCTGCGCCTGGGCTCGGGCCTGATCACCGACGCCGTGGACCTGGAACAGGGCACCGACGGCCCCGTCGCCACCCAGTCGGTGTTCGCCGCGTCGTTCCAGGTGAAGTCCACCGTCACCACCGGCACGCCCGTCATCACCGTCAAGCCGAACAGCGCCGCCCCCGAAGCCGCGCCGGCCGCCGGCACCGTCGAGAACGTCACCGTCGCGTTCACCGGCAACGCCGCCACCGTCACCTCCCGCACCCCGCGCGTCTCCACCGGCCGCCCCGAGCTCACCGAAGCCGCCATCGTCGTCTCCGGCGGCCGCGGCGTCGGCGCGGCGGAGGGCTTCACCGTCGTCGAGGACCTCGCGGACGCCCTCGGCGCGGCCGTCGGCGCCTCCCGCGCCGCCGTCGACGCCGGCTGGTACCCGCACACCAACCAGGTCGGCCAGACCGGCAAGCAGGTCTCGCCGCAGCTGTACGTCGCCGCCGGCATCTCCGGCGCGATCCAGCACCGCGCCGGCATGCAGACCTCGAAGACCATCGTCGCGGTCAACAAGGACCCCGAGGCCCCGATCTTCGAACTCGTCGACTACGGCGTCGTCGGCGACCTCTTCACCGTCCTCCCCCAGCTCACCACCGAGGTCAAGGCCCGCAAGGGCTGACCTGTCGAGGCTGAACTGCGGCGCGGCCCCCGGGAGTTGTCCCGGGGGCCGCGCCGTTTTTCGGGTCCGGCCGGGGTCAGCGGCCGGCGAGGGAGCGCACGAAGCGGTTGGCGTCGATGGTGCCGAGGCCGGACGCCAGGTCGTAGCCCTTGACGGCCTGGTAGCCGGTCACGGCGCCCCAGGAGTTGTCGCCCTCGGTGACGTCGGTGATGCCGCTCCACTGCGGGGGCAGCTGCGCCATCGCGTACATCCGCGGGTTGAGCTGGCCGAGGCGGTGCCCGGCGAGCTGGTCGGCGAGCGCCACGATGCCCGAGAAGATCGGGGTGGCCTCGCTGGTGCCGCCGGTCAGGTGCCAGCCGACCCGGGTCGGGTCGTAGGACTCGTACGTCCAGGCGGCGCCGTCCACGGCCGCGCTCATCGAGATGTCCGGGGTGCCGCGGTGGTCGCCGGTCACGTTCGCCACGCCCGCCTGGTACCAGGGGCGCCCGAAGACGCCGGAGACGCCGCCGCCGGCCGCGCCGTAGTCGTCGTGCCAGACCTTGTCCGGGGCGGTGCGCTTCCCGCTGTTGTCCAGGGTCAGCTCGGTGCCGCCGACCGAGGTGACCAGCGGGTCCGCGGACGGCCAGGAGTTGACCCGGTACGGGTACAGGTCGGTGCCGTTCTCCATCGCGTCGGTGGCGCCGTTGTCGCCGGAGGCCGCGAGCACCGTGACGTCCTTGGCGGCGGCGAACCTGAAGGCGTACCGCAGGCTCTCGATCGACTTGAAGTCGCCCTTGTCGAAGCCCGGGAAGGTGTTCTCGGTGGCGCCGAAGCTCTGCGAGATCACGTCCACGTCGCGGTGCTGCATGAGCGCCTTCTCGGCGTCCATCATCTCCGGCAGGCCGGTGACGCCCTCGGTCTCCGCGACGCCGGTCTCCACCAGCACGATGTGGGCGTCGGGGGCGACGGCGTGCGCGTACTCGACGTCCAGGGTGGTCTCACCGGCCCAGCCGGTGTGGTCCGGGTTGGTCGGGTCGAACACCGGGACGTCGCCCCACTTGACCACCTCGACCTGGGTGTCCGGGATGCCCCACTGCTTGTCGAACACCTCCAGGTCGTGCTGGATGGTCGGCGAGCCGAACGAGTCCACGATCACGATGGTGCGGCCCTTGCCCGTGACGCCCTGCTGGTACAGCGGGTTCAGGTTGTAGGCCTGGCGGTACTGCAGCGGCGAGTAGCAGTGGATGCCGATCTGCGACACGCAGTCCGAGGTCGATATCGGCGCGACCCGGCCGACCGCGTCGATGTGCCCGGCCGAGGCGGGACGCAGGTGGAAGGCGGCCGGCAGGTGCAGGTCGGCCGCCGACCGGGCGGTCGCGGTGGCGCCGGTCAGGGCGGTGGCCCCGACGGCGAGCAGCGCGGCGGCCCGCAGCGCGGTGGAGCGACGGGGACCCGCGGTGGCGGGGTGCATGCTCAAAGGGGACTCCTGGAGGAGACGGTTCCCGGCACGACCGGCCGGGGCGATCCCTATCCCACCGGTGCCGGCGAGGTCCGGCCATAGTCCGAGACGGGCGGTGGGGATGGTTCCGGTCGGCCACCGGATTCGGTAAAGGAACTGGAGCGATTCCGTAACGCCCCAGCTCAGCACGGACGGTGACGATCCGCCCGGCGGACGGGTCGCTGGTGTACTCCGGTCGCCCCGGCTCGTAGAGTCGGGCGGCATGGGACTGCTGACGGCACTGGACGGCGTGTACGGGGACCGCGCGGACGCGGTGGTGGTGAACAGCCTTGCGCTGTCCTGGGAGGAGTTGCTGCGCGCCGCCGGGGCGATCGCCGAACGGGCCGCCGGGGCACCGGCGCTGGCCGTGCTGGCCCGGCCCGAGCCGGAGACCGTGGCGGCCGTGGTCGGCGGCCTGCTGGCCGGCGTCCCCGTGGTGCCGCTGCCGCCCGACTCCGGGCCGGTGGAGCGCGCCCACATCCTGCGCGACAGCGGCGCCACCCTGCTGGCGGGCACCCGTCCGCCCGAGGACGCCGAAGGGCTGACGGTCCTTCCGGTCCGGCTCACCGACCGGGCGAGCGGCCAGTGGCGGCCCGCCGCCGAGGACCTCGACCGGACGGCGTTCGTGCTGTACACCTCCGGCACCACCGGCGCCCCCAAGGGCGCGCTGATCCCGCACCGCGCCGTCGCCGCCGGCCTCGACGGCCTCGCCGACGCCTGGCAGTGGAACGCCGACGACGCCCTCGTCCACGGCCTGCCGCTGTTCCACGTCCACGGCCTGGTGCTCGGCGTGCTCGGCGCGCTGCGCACCGGCAGCCGCCTGGTGCACACCGGCCGCCCCACCCCCGCCGGGTACGCCGCCGCCCGCGGCAGCCTGTACTTCGGCGTGCCCACCGTGTGGTCCCGGATCGCCGCCGACGCCGACGCCGCCCGCGAGTTGGCCACCGCCCGACTGCTGGTGTCCGGCAGCGCCCCGCTGCCCGTCCCGGTCTTCGAACAGCTGCGCCGGCTCACCGGGCAGGCCCCCGCCGAGCGGTACGGCATGACCGAGACGCTGATCACCGTCGCCACCCGCGCCGACGGCGAACGGCGGCCCGGCGCGGTCGGCGTACCGCTGCCCGGCGTGCGGACCCGGCTGATCGGCGAGGACGGGCAGCAGCTGCCGCACGACGGCGAGAGCGTCGGCGACCTCCAGCTCCAGGGCCCCACCCTGTTCGACGGCTACCTCGGACGGCCCGACGCCACCGCCGACTCCTTCACCGCCGACGGCTGGTTCCGCACCGGCGACGTCGCCGTCGTCGAACCCGACGGCTTCCACCGGATCGTCGGCCGCGCCTCCGTCGACCTGATCAAGAGCGGCGGCTACCGGATCGGCGCCGGCGAGGTCGAGGCCGCACTGCGCGACCACCCCGGGGTTCTCGATGCGGCAGTGGTCGGCGCCCCCGACCACGACCTCGGGCAGGTGGTGGTCGCCTACGTGGTCGCCTCGGGTGAAGATTTGACCGAACGTCAGCTGGTCGACTTCGTGGCGCAGCGGCTGTCCGTGCACAAGCGCCCCCGCCGGGTCGTCCTGGTCGACGACCTGCCGCGCAACGCCATGGGCAAGGTGCTGAAGAAGCAGCTGCTGGAGCCCGGGCGGTAGGGGGTCCGTCCGGGGCGGGCAAAGCGGTCCTTTCAGGAGCCCGGGGAGTGGGTACCACTGGGGGTGGCGTGGGGGCCCGGGCCCCGCGGCTGCCCGGCGGACCGGCCGGGCCGGCACAGAGGGGCAGGGACGCTGTGATCGTCTGGGTCAATGGGGCATTCGGGGCGGGCAAGACGAGCGCCTGCCGAGAGCTGGCCGGGCTGTTGCCCGGCAGCGTGCTGTTCGAGCCGGACGCCGTCGAGGCGCTGCTCCGCGCCACTCTGCCGCCCGGCCGCCGGGCCGAGGTGACGGACCCGCAGGAGCTGCCCGCGTGGCGGCGGCTGGTCACCGAGACCGCCGCCGCGCTCGCCGACGAGACCGCCGGGCCCGTCCTGGTCCCGATCACGCTGCTGCGCCAGGAGCACCGCGACGAGATCTTCGGCTCGCTGGCCGGCCGCGGTCTCGCCGTGCACCACGTCGTCCTGGACCCCGTCGAAACGATCCTGCGCGCCAGGATCGCCACCCGCGAGGGCGCCCTCGACACGGCGCTGCGGCAGCGCGACCGGGAGGCGCTGCCCGCCTACCTCGCCGCCCGCGGCTGGCTGGCCGGCGACGCGCGCATGATCGACAACGGTGTGCTGACGCCGCGCCAGACCGCCGAGAGGATCCTCGACCTGGTGCGCAGCGGTGCGGCCCGCTGCCCGATCGTGCGCACCGAGGGCGGCAACGGCGACACCGTCGCCGCCGCCGTCCTGCTCTTCGACGACCGGGACCGGGTCCTGCTGGTCGACCCCGCGTACAAACCGCACTGGGAGTTCCCCGGCGGCGTCGTCGAACGCGGCGAATCGCCGACCGCGGCCGCCGTCCGCGAAGCCGCCGAAGAACTCGGCCTCCGGCTGCGCCCCGAGGAACTGCGGCTGCTCGCCGTCGACTGGGAGCCGGGCAAGGGCCGCGCCCGCGGCGGCCTGCGACTCGTCTACGACGGCGGCCGACTCGGGCCCTCCGAGGTCCTGCGGCTGCGGCTGCCCACCGGGGAGCTCCGGGACTGGCACTTCGCGACGCTGCGGGAGGCCGCGGAGATGCTGCCGGCGGCGCGACTGCGACGGCTGGTGGCTGCGCTGGAGGCGCGGGCGGAAGGGGAGTTGAGGTACTTGGAGGGCGGGCGACGGGCCGCGACAGGCGCTGCGCAGGCCCGGTAGTCGGGTGAGGGGACAGGAAGAGCACAACCAGGGGCGCGGGGGGGATCTGCGCGAGCGGACGGGCGCGAGAACAGGGGCGCGTGGGGGTACCTCCCGGCCCGCCAGGGCTGGGGGAGAACTGCGCGACAAGCGCACGCCCGGCCGTGAGGTCGCGAGCACGTGCAGGTCGTCGTCCTGCGTCGCGGTCTTGCGGACGGGGTGCCTTCCGCTGCGCGCAGTTCCGCCCCCTCGGCTTTGCCTGGGGGTACCCCCAGCGCCCCCGGTTGCGCGTCCGGTTTCCAGCCTGGCGCAGCCCTATTCGCCGGGCTGCGGGAGGTACCCGTGGTCGGAGAGGTGGGCGCCGATCATGCGGTACACGTCGGGGTCGTCGGGGGTGATGGCGGCGAGGCCGTCGACGTAGCGGTTGTACATGCAGAACGCGGACGCGATCAGCACGGTGTCGTGGATGATCGTGTCGTCGGCGCCGACGGCCCTCGCGGCGGCGATGTCCTCCTCGGTGACGGACAGTCCGCTCTCGGCGACCTTGCCGGCGAGCTGGAGCAGGGCCCGCATCAGGTCGGAGACGGGGGCGGTGGCCAGGTCGGCCTGGACGGCGTCGACCAGGGCGAAGTCGCCCTCCAGGCGGTGCGCGGCGGTGGCGCCGTGCGCGGCCGCGCAGTAGCGGGTGCAGTTGAGCGAGGAGACGTAGGCGGCGATCAGCTCGCGTTCGCCGACGGACAACGGGGACTCGCCGCGCAGGAGTTGTTCGGCGAGTTCGCTCAGGCGCAGGCCGGATGCGGGGTTGAAGGCGAGCAGGCCCCGGATTCCGGGGTGGGGGGCAGGGAGCGCGATGTGCGGCATGGCCCTTACTGAACCGGTTCGAAGGGCCCTTGGCAAGGCCTTGACCTGCGGTTGTGTCGTCACAGCGGGTGTGCGGCGGGCCGGTTGGGCGCGCGTCGTCCGGCCGGGGTCCGGGAAGGGCGGGTCCTGGCCGGAGAGCGGGGCGGGCAGATTAGGATGGGCGACCGTGACTGACACCGGTAGCACCCAGGACCTGGATCCCGTCGAGCCGGTCGCGGCCCTTGCCGACGACGCCGGTGACGAGGCGTTGGACGTTGCGTCGGACGAGCCGTCGGCGGAACACGTGAGCACGGACGTGGAGGCGGACGCCGAGCGGGCCGCGCTGCTCGACGGGGTGTGGGACGTGGTGGTGGTCGGCGCCGGGCCGGCCGGGTCGTCGGCGGCGTACGCGGCCGCGACGCGGGGTCGGCGGGTGCTGCTGCTCGACAAGGCCGAGCACCCCCGGTACAAGACCTGCGGCGGCGGCATCATCGGCCCGTCCCGGGACTCGCTGCCGGCCGACTTCAAGCTCCCGCTGCAGGACCGGATCTCGGCCGTCACGTTCGCGCTGAACGGCAAGTGGACGCGCACCCGGCGCTCGAAGCGGATGCTGTTCGGCGTGGTCAACCGCGACGAGTTCGACCTCCGGCTGGTGCAGGCCGCCGAGCAGGCCGGCGCGGTGCTGGTCACCGGCGTCACCGCGACCGGCGTCGAGCAGCAGGGCGGTGACAGCCGGACCGTCTTCGTGACGCTGGCCGGCGGCGGGCGGGTGGAGGCGCGGGCCGTGGTCGGCGCGGACGGCTCCGCGAGCCGGATCGGCCGTCACGTCGGCGTCAGCTTCGACCAGATCGACCTCGGCCTGGAGGCGGAGATCCCCGTCCCCGAGTCGGTCTCCCGCGAGTGGGCCGGACGCATCCACCTGGACTGGGGTCCGCTGCCCGGTTCCTACGGGTGGGTCTTCCCGAAGACCGACTCCGGGACGCTGACCGTCGGCGTGATCTCGGCGCGCGGGCAGGGCGAGCAGACCAAGCAGTACCTGGCCGACTACATCCGGCGGCTCGGCCTGTCCGGGTTCACGCCGCTGGTGGAGTCCGGGCACCTGACGCGCTGCCGGGCCGAGGACTCGCCGCTGTCCCGCGGCCGGGTGCTGGTGGCGGGCGACGCGGCCGGTCTGCTGGAGCCGTGGACCCGCGAGGGCATCTCGTACGCGCTGCGCTCGGGTCGGCTGGCCGGCGAGTGGGCGGTGCAGGTCGCCGAGGCGAACGGGGCGGCGGACGTGCGGCGCCAGGCGCTGAACTACTCGTTCGCGATCAAGGCGGGCCTGGGCGTGGAGATGCGGGCCGGCAAGATCATGCTGGCCTCGTTCGAGAAGCGCCCGCACATGTTCCACGCGGCCGTCTCGCTGATCACCCCGGCGTGGCGGGCGTTCGCCCGGACCACCCAGGGGCACACGACGTTCGCGCAGCTCATGCGGGACCACCGGGCGGCGCGGAAGCTGGCGTCGATCGCCGGTCGCTAGGCTCGGCCGGAGTCGTGGATCCGCCCGGGGAGGGGAGTTCCCTCCCCGGGCGGATCCGTTCGTGCGGCGGGGCGCGGGGGTTGGGGTTCGGGGGGCTTCCCCGCGCCCCTGACAGGGGGTTACTTCAGGCCGGTGTCCAGGCTGTTCATCAGGGTGCCGGAGGGGGTGTCGCCGGACATCTCCCAGACCATGGCGCCCAGCAGGTTCTTGGACTTGAGCCAGGCGGTCTTCTGGGCGATGGACCAGGGGTCGTCGAAGGTCCACCACTGGCCGCCGTTGCCGGTGTAGCCGTAGGTGGAGACGGAGACCGGGTCGTGGTGGACGGTGAGGTTGGGCACCGAGGTGATCAGGTTGTTGTAGCCGCGGGTGCCGGCCTCCTCGGCGAACTGGCCGGGTGCGGCGCCGTTGGCGGCCTGCCAGGCGCCGTGGGCTCCGCCGTCGGTGACGTTCTGCCAGCCGCGGCCGTAGAACGGGAAGCCGATGGTGAGTTTGCGCGGGTTGACGCCGGCGTCGAGGTAGGTGTTGACGGCGTTCTCGACCGAGAAGTGGAACGGGTAGGGGTCGGTCGGGTCGGTGTGCAGGTTGGCCTGCTGGCCGGTGCGGTTGGGCTCCCAGGAGTTGTCGGAGCCGGAGCCGTGGAAGTCGTAGCCCTGGACGTTGGCGATGTCGAGGTACCGGAAGATCTGTGAGAGGTCCCAGCCCTGGGCGATCTTGGCGGGGTCGGCGGGGGTGAAGGCGGTGAGCAGCTTGTGCGGGCCGCCGAGGGCGTCGAGCTGCCGGCGGAACTCGGCGAGCAGCAGGGTCAGGTTGGCCTTGTCGGCGGTGTTCCAGTGGTTGCCGGGGTGGCCGTCCGCGGAGCCGGGCCACTCCCAGTCGAGGTCGATGCCGTCGAAGATGCCCGCGCCGGTGCCGGGGCCGCCCGCGCCGTTGTAGGCGGGCAGGTTGCCCTTGATCCAGATGTCGATGCAGGAGGAGACGAGCTTCTTGCGGGAGGCGTCGGTGGCGGCCGCGTCGGAGAAGAACTTGGAGTACGTCCAGCCGCCGAGCGAGACCACGACCTTGAGACCGGGGTACTTGGCCTTGAGCTTCTTCAGCTGGTTGAGGTTGCCGCGCAGCGGCGACCAGCCGTCGTCGGCGACGCCGTCCACGGACTGGGCGGCGCTCATCGGCCGGGCGTAGTCGGCGTCGGCGTCACCGGCGCCGGTGCCCTGGTCGGGGTCCTCGGGGTTGGAGGTGGTGCCCTTGGTGACGCCGGCCAGGCAGGTCAGGTTGACCGGGTCGATGTTCTCGAAGGCGTAGTTGACGACGTCGAGCTTGGCGGCGCTGCCGGAGGTGTCGAGGTTCTTGACGAAGTACTGGCGGCCGTAGATGCCCCACTGGACGAAGTAGCCGACCCGGGTGTACTTCCCGGGTCCGGCGAGGTCGCCGGTGGTGACGGTGAGGGCGTTGGAGGCGGGGGAGTTGTTGTCGGCGGCGTCCCGGGCCTTGACCGTGAAGGTGTACGGGGTGGCGGGGGAGAGCTGCCCGACGGTGGCCGTGGTGGTGCCGACGGTCTGCACGAGGGCGTCGCCCTGGTAGACGTCGTACGCGGCGACCCGCTTGTTGTCGGTGGCGGCGTCCCAGACGAGGGCGACGCTCGTGGAGGTGACGCCGGTGGAGCGCAGGTTGCCCGGGGCGGTCGGCGGCACGGTGTCGGTGGCCGGGTCGACGGTGGAGAAGAACACCGGGGTGCTGAGCGGGCCGGTGTTGCCGCGGGTGTCCTTGGCGCGGACGTTCAGGGTGTAGGTGGTCGCCGGGGTGAGGCCGGTGAGGGTGGTGGACAGGCCGGTCGCGGAGCCGAGGACCGTCGAGCCGTTGAGGATGTCGTACGAGGCGACCGGGAAGTCGCCCTTGCTCGCGGCGGTCCAGCTCAGCGCGAGGCTGTGCGCGGTGGCGTCGACCAGCGTCGGGGCACCGGGCGCGGTCGGCGGGACGTCCGGGGTGCCGTCGCACTTGTCGCCGTTGACGCGGCAGTTGAGCGGCGCGGTGATCGGGCCGTTGCCGATGAACCAGAAGCTGTACGGCTCGGTGGAGCCGTTCGGCTGCACGGTCGCGTTGTAGTACGCGTTGGTGGCGACCACGTGGCTGCCGGTGGTGGTGGCCGTGCCGTTGTAGGTGCCGGTCATGGTGACGCCGGACGGCAGGTCGAACTCCAGCGTCCACCCGGTGACGGCGGTGGCATTGGGGTTCTTGACGACGAACGTGCCCTTCCACCAGGAGCCGTAGTTGTCGCTGGTGAAGGTGGCGGTGAGCTTGGCCGCGGCGTGCGCGGGGGTGGCGGCGAGCAGGGCGATCGGCAGGGCGAGCGTGGCCAGCAGAGCCAGCAGTCTGGCCCGGAGGCGCTTCCTGGAGCGGACGTGCATCGGTACTCCCTGTCTGGTGTGGGGGATTCCGTACAGGGGTGCCGGGGAGCCGGCAACAGGAGGGTAAGTGGACTGGACCAACTCGTCAACAGGTCTATACCGGACGGAGGTTGACAGTCCGGCGGGGCCATGATCCACCGAGTGTCGGTGGTGGCAGGCAGGATCTCCGGCATGGGACTCGACGTGATGGTGGGCGCGCTGATCGGCGCCGAGGAGGACGTGGCGGACTGGTTCCGCGAGGAGTGCGCGACGATCGGCGCGGTACTGGAGCGCGAGGGCCTGCCCGGCTGGCAGGAGCCGGTCGACGGCCCCCGGTTCAGCGACCGGGTGTGGGGGTACTCGGGGCTGCACACGCTGCGCCGCGTCGCCGCGCACCTGGCCGCGAACGGGCGGCTGCCCGAGCCGCTGGCCGAGGGCGACCGGGCCTCCGAGGACCCGGAGTTGCGGGAGGCCTACTACGACATACCGGACGACCCGGCCGGCCCGTTCGACCACCTGATCCACCACTCGGACTGCGAGGGCTACTACGTCCCCGTGGACTTCGGGCCGGTGCTGATCGACGAGGAGCTGTCCGGCGGGATGCTCGGGTCCTCGGTGCGGCTGCTGGCCGAGCTGAGGACCGTGGCCGAGGCGCTCGGCCTGCCCGCGGACCTCGACCCGTACGCGGACGAGGTGACCGCGGTGCTCGACGGCGAGGTCGCGGACCCCGAGGGCTGGCAGCGCTACGGCACCGAGTCGTTCATCTGCCTCCAGCTGATGCGGGCGGCCGAGCTGTCGGTGCGGACCGGCGCGGCGATCGCGTTCTGCTGACGCTCCGTCAAGGGCCGATCAGCTGCTCGGCGAGCGGGCTGCGCGCGTACAGCACCAGGCGGCCGTGCCGGGCCCGGGTGACCAGCCGGGTGGCGTGCAGGACGGCGAGGTGCTGGCTGACCGCGCCGGGGGTGACGCCCAGGCGGCGGGCCAACTCGGTGGTGGCGGTGGGCTCCTGGAGCAGCGCCAGGACGCGGGCCTTGGGGACGCCGATCAGCTGTTCCAGGGCCTGCGGGGCGGGCGGCGGGTCGGCCGGGCCGGTCAGGTTGCCCTGGCCGCGCGCCATGTAGCTGATCGACGGGGTGAGGTCGGGGCCGATCGCGGTGATCGCGCCGCGCGCGAAGCAGGTCGGCAGCAGGGCCAGGCCGCGCCGGTCCACCACGATGTCGAGGTCGCCGTCTCCCCAGTTCCGGTCGATGGTCAGCGCCCCGTCCGTCCAGCGCAGCCGGTGGTCGAGGTCGGCGAACAGGCCGGCCGCGCCGCGCTCGGCCAGCACCCGGGCGCGGTGCACGATGTCGGCGTGCAGCACCGAGCGGGCGCGCGGCCACCAGGCGGGCTCCAGCACCCGCGTCCAGTACTGCTCCAGGGCGTCGGCGATCCGCCCGATCAGCTCCGCCGGGCGGTCGTCGAAGGCGGCCAGCAGCGGCGGCACCTCGCGGTCGTGCGGCCGGAAGGTGATGTCCAACTCGCCTCGCAGCCGGGCCGGTTCGAAGGCGCGGACGGCCGCCAGCTCGGCCGCGAAGTCCGGGAACGGGACGCTCGGGCGGGGTGTCATGAAGTCCGGCACGTACTTGTTGCTCGCCACCAGGGCGCGCAGCAGCGGTGCGCCCGGCAGTGCCTCGAAGGCCGGGCGCATCGTCTCGAACGCCGCCCCGTGCGGGTACTGGCCCGGGTGCGTCCACATCCGCAGGCTGAGCACCGTCTCCTGCAGCGGCGAGCAGGCGAAGTAGGTGGCGGCCAGATCGGCCAGGCCCAGCCGGAAGCGCAGCACCACGGTGTTCCCCCTGTCCGGGCCCGAGGATTCAGGTCCGGGCTAAATCAATACCACGGGCGCTCCGTACCCGGTCTGATCGGATCATGACCGCCACTGAACTCGCGGCCGACGAGGCCGCGTTGCCCAGCCATGCCCGGAGCCGGTTCGCCCGGCTGCTGCCCCAGGACCCGGCGCTGCGCCGGCTGTCCGTGATCACCCTGATCAACACGGCGGGCAACGGCCTGTCGATGACCCTGTCGGTGCTGTTCTTCACCCGCATCCTGGGTTTCGGGGTCGCGCAGGTCGGCGTGGTGCTGACCGTCGCGGGGGCGTTCGGGCTGGCGGCGGGCATGCCGGCGGGCTGGCTGTCCGACCGGTTCGGGCCCAAGCCGGTGCTGGTGGTGCTGCTGGTGGCCCAGGGGGTGTGCTCGGTCGGGTACGTGCTGGTGCACGACCTGGCGGTGTTCGCGGTGCTGGCCTGCCTGGTGGCCGTCACCGACCGGGGCGGCATGGCGGTGCGCGGCGCGCTGTTCGCCGAGGTGCTGCCCCAGGACGGTCGGGTGGCGGGCCGGGCGTACCTGCGCTCGGTCACCAACATCGGCATCGGGCTGGGCACCGTCGCCGCTGCGGTGGTGCTCCAACTCGACAGTCGGGGCGCGTACTTGGCGGCACTGCTGTTCGACGGCGCGACGTACGGCGTGATCGCGGTGATGTACCTGCTGATGGTGCACGTTCCGCCGCGGACCGCCGAGCACGCCGCGGAGGCGAAGGCCGGGGGCGGGATGCGCGCGGTGCTGCGGGACGGGCGCTACCTGGCGGCGACGGGCCTGAACGCGGTGATCACCCTGCAGTTCGTGATGATCGAGGTCGGCGTGCCGCTGTGGGTGGTGCGGGAGACCGACGCGCCGCGCTGGATGGCGGCCGGCGCGCTGCTGGTGAACACCGGGCTGGTGATCGCCCTCCAGGTGCGGGCCACCCGGGGCACCGAGGAGATCGGCGCGGCCGCCCGGGTCTTCCGGCGCGGTGCGCTGCTGGTGGCCGGCTCCTGCGCGGTGCTGGCGCTGGCCGCGGGCCTGCCCGGCTGGGTCGCGGCGCTGGTGATCGCCGTCGGCGTCGGACTCCAGGCGCTCGGTGAGGTGTACAGCCAGGCCGGCGCGTGGGCGCTGGGCTACGACCTGGCGAAGGAGCACGCGCAGGGCGCCTACCAGGGCGTCTTCAGCACCGGCATGTCGGGCGCGATGATGTTCGGCCCGGTGCTGATCACCTCGGTGGTGATCGCCAACGGCACGGCCGGCTGGCTGCTGCTGGCCGCGATGTTCGCCGCCGCGGGCGTCGGCATGACGATGCTGGTGCGCCGCTGACCCGGCAGCGCGCGGCGGGCGCGGGTGACGGACCGTCACCCGCGCCCGCCGTCGTGCCGGCTAGCAGCTCAGGTTCGAGCCGGTCGGGACGCCGAGGATGGCGGAGAAGGAGGTGTAGGCGTTGATCCGGCTCTGGACCTGGGCGGGGTTGCCGCCGTTGCACTCCAGGGAGCCGTTGATGGAGCGGATGGTCTCGCCGAAGCCCTTGCCGTTGACCATGGCGTTGTGCGCGGTCATGGTGCCCGGGCCGTTCTGGGTCATCCAGTACCAGATGCCGGTCTTCCAGGCGACGGCCGCGTCGGTCTGCACCAGGTTCGGGTTGTTCAGCAGGTCGATGCCGAGCGCGTCGCCGGCCGCCTTGTAGTTGAAGTTCCAGCTCAGCTGGATCGGACCGCGCCCGTAGTAGGCGGCCTGGCCGGCCGGGCAGCCGTAGGGCTGGGTGGTGTCGCAGTAGTGCGGGTAGTTGGCGGTGTTCTGCTCGACGACGTACACCAGCCCGCCGGTCTCGTGGTTGATGTTGGCGAGGAAGGCCGCCGCCTCCTGCTTCTTCACGGTGTCGGAGCCGGTGCCCGCGAACGCCGGGTAGGCGCTCAGCGCCGCGACCAGCCCGTTGTACGTGTAGAACGGGTTCCGGCTCGGGAACATCTGGTTGAACTGGGCCTCGGAGACCACGAATCCGCCCGGGTCGGGGCTGGTCGAGGTGCTGGTGGTGGGGCTCGGCGAGGGCTGGTCGTCGGCGCAGTTCGACGGGCTCCAGTACCAGGTGGAGATCGTCGGGTCGTAGCCCGGGTTGTCGTGGGTGGCGACGTAGAACTTGCCGTTGGGCACGTACTTGACCACCGTGCCGGTGGTGTACTGGGTGCCCGCCACCCAGACCTGGAAGGCGCAGACCGTCCCGGACGGCTTCGGGCTGGGCGAGGTGCCGGTGGAGGTCGGGCTCGGGCTCGGCGAGGTGCCGCCGCCGGTGCCGCAGGCGCCCTGGTCGGCCCAGACGCCCGAGCCGCCGGTGCTCGGCGTCTCGCCCTGGGTCCACCACTTGGCGTTCCAGTTGTGGCCGTTGTACGAGGCGGTCATGCCGCCGGTGTACACCTGCGAGGCCGCGTACGGGCTCGCGCAGGCGGTGGCGGCGGTGGAGGAGGTCGGCACCATGACGGCCAGTCCGGTGACGGCCAGTGCGCCGGTCAGCAGGGCGGCGATCCGGCCGCGGCGGGAGTGCGAACGGTGTGCGGCGAGTGTGCGGGTGGGGGACATCGGCCACTCCTTGTGGGGGGAACGAGCGGTGTGTCGAGCACTCAACCCAGGGTGACCGTTAACAGTCAATAGGTCTAGACCTTAAGAGAATTGAGGGTGTGTACGCACGGGGTACTGGTCAGTCGGGGCGCTGTCGTGCCAGGGTGCAGGCGGACACCGTCCGACCCACCCTCAGCCGGAAGGCAGGCCAGCCCAGATGACCAGCGAAGCTCCCCTCCTGCGCCGCAGCACCGCCGACGCCGTCACCACCCTCGAACTCGACTCCCCGCACAACCGCAACGCGCTCTCCACCCGGCTGATGGCCGAACTCACCCGCGGCCTGGCCGACGCCGCCGCCGACCCCGAGGTCCGGGCGGTCGTCCTCGGCCACACCGGCCGGGTGTTCTGCGCCGGCGCCGACCTCTCCGAGGCGACCGGCGACGACCCCACCGTCGGACCGCGCGGCCTGGTCGCCCTGCAGCGCGCCATCGTCGACTGCCCCAAGCCGGTGATCGCCCGACTCGACGGCCACGTCCGGGCCGGCGGGCTCGGCCTGGTCGGCGCCTGCGACCTCGCCGTCGCCGGACCCGACTGCACCTTCGCCTTCACCGAGGCCCGCCTCGGCCTCGCCCCCGCCGTCATCTCGCTGCCGCTGCGCCCCAAGCTGGAGCCGCGCGCCGCCGCCCGCTACTACCTCACCGGCGAGACCTTCGACTCCGCCGAGGCGGCCCGGATCGGCCTGGTCACCGAGGCCGCCGACGACACCGGCGCCGCGCTGAAGACCGTGCTGGACGCGCTGCGGCTGTGCTCGCCGCAGGGCCTCGCCGAGTCCAAGCGGCTGGCCAACGCCGCCGTCCGGGAGTCCTTCGAGCGGCACACCGAGGAGCTGGTCGCCCAGTCCGCGCGGCTGTTCGGCTCCGAGGAGGCGCAGGAGGGGATGCGCGCGTTCCTGGAGAAGCGGCCCGCGCGCTGGGTGCGCTGACCCGGACGGGTGCGCTGACCTGGGCGTACGCCGGAAGTTACCGGCCGGTGTGAGTTTGGTCCCGTTGCCTGCCGCGGGCCGCTGCCGGCCGATACGGTGTGCGCATGTCGATCGTCCGCGCGCTGCTGGGATCCGTCCGTGAGAGGTCGCGCCGGGCGGCCGGGCGCGCGGTGCACCGCGGCTGGCGCTGGGTGCAGGACGCCGGCGCCGTCAGCAACCGGAGCCCCGGGCCGTACCGGTTCGGGGAGCTCGGCGACGGCACCAAGCTGGCGTTCCCGCTCGGCACCGTGTTCAACGAGCAGTGGATCACCATCGGGCCGTTCTCCATCATCGGCGAACGCGTCACCATCTCGGCCGGCTTCCTGCCCGGGCTCGACCTCGGCCCCGAGCCGATCGTCCGGATCGGCGGCGGCTGCGTGATCGGCCGCGGCAGCCACATCGTCGGCCACCAGCAGATCGTGCTCGGCGACGACGTGTGGACCGGCCCGAACGTGTACATCACCGACCAGGCCCACGAGTACCGCGACACCGAACTGCCCATCGGCAAGCAGTGGCCGCGCAACGAGCCGGTCTCGATCGGCGCCGGCTCCTGGATCGGCACCGGCGCGGTGATCCTGCCCGGCGCCCGGCTCGGCCGCAACGTGGTGGTCGCCGCCAACTCGGTGGTCTCGGGCGAGGTCCCCGACTTCGCGGTGGTGGCCGGCGCCCCCGCCCGCCAGGTCCGCACCTGGAACCCCGAGGACGGCTGGCAGCCGCCGATCCGCCACGAGGCCCCGCGCCCCGTCCCCGACGGCGTCACCGCCGAGCAGCTCCGCGCCCTGGTCGGCTGGGACCTGCGCCTGCCCGGCGAGAACACCGCCCCCGAGGCGTAGCCGCCGGACGGCGCTCCGAAGGCCGTGGCACGGGGTGCAACGACTGTCACAGGTGGACAACACCCGAGACCGGGAGGGCCGGATCGGCGTGGTGAGGGCTGTCGAGTGGGGCAGGATGCTGCCTCGTGGATCTTGGAAGTGCCGGGGTCGGGCCGCGGGGGCGCCGACAGGTCACGTCCCGGGTCCATGTCAACAGCTACGACGTCACCTGGAACCGACCGTGCGCCTCAGCCGTGTCACCGCCGCCGCCCTGACGGCGGGCGCCGCCAAGGGCACCACGTTCGTCTGCGGGCCCGACGTGCCCGGCGACGGCTGCTTCGAGGCGGTCGGCGAGCCCGAGGTCCACGACGTCGGCAACGACACCGCGACCCTGCTGCCGGACGAGAACCTGAAGGCCTAGGAGGTCGACGTGTTCGTCTTCATGAAGACCCAGGAGGCCTGCCTGCCGCACGAGCAGCCGGCCGCGCCGTACCGCTGCCACGGCAACCGGTACGCGGTGAAGCTCGACGCCAAGGGCGCGCTGCTGAGCGGCGCGCAGCTGTACCAGCCCTGACGGGGCCTCAATGACCGAACGGCGGCCTGGGCGCGTGGGGGCGTCCGGGCCGCCGTTCACCTGTGCGGGCGTCACGCCGCCCGGTGGCGGCGGACGGTGAGGGACAGCAGGCCCGCGAGGGCCGAGGTGGCGGCGACGGTGAGCAGTGCGGCGGGCAGGGAGAGCGCGTCGGCGAGGAAGCCGATCGCCGGCGGGCCGATCAGCATGCCCGCGTAGCCGAGGGTGGAGGCGGTGGCCACGCCCTGCGGGCCGGCCGCCGCGCCGGCCCGGGCGATGGCGAGCGGGAAGACGTTGGCCAGGCCGAGGCCGACCAGGACGAAGCCCGCGAGTGCGACGGCGACGGACGGGGCGAGGGCGGCGGTGGCCATGCCCGCGCAGGCGGCCAGGCCGCCGAACAGGACGACCCGGGTCTGGCCGAGGCGCTCGGAGAGCCAGGTGCCGGAGAGCCGGCCCGCCGTCATCGCGAACGCGAAGGCCGCGTAGCCCGCGGCGGCCGTGGCGGTGCTCGCGTGGACGTCGTCGGTGAGGTGCAGGGTGGCCCAGTCGGCGAGCGCGCCCTCGCCGTACGCGGTGCACAGGGCGGTCAGGCCGAGCAGCACCACGAGCAGCCGGGTGTGCCGGGAGAGCCGCGAAGTGGCGGGCTCCGCAGGGCTGTTGACGGGCCGCGGGCGGGCCGCGGGGGCGCGCAGCAGGGCGGTTCCGGCGGCGGCGGTGACGGCCAGTCCGAGGGCGGCGGCCGACGCCAGCGCCCAGGACGCGGAGAGCCGCCCGGCCAGCAGGCCGCCGACGGCCGCGCCGAGCAGGCCGCCGAGGCTGTAGCCCGCGTGGAAGCTGGGCATGACGGGCCGTCGGAGTTCGGCGACCAGGTCGACGGCGGCGCTGTTCATCGCCACGTTGGCCGCGCCGTAGCCGGCGCCGAACAGCAGCAGCACCGCGCCGAGGGCGAGCACCGAGTGGGTGTGCGCGGGCAGCGCGACGGCGAGCGAGAACACGCCGAGGGCGGCGACCGTGACGGGGCGGGAGCCGAAGCGCAGGCAGAGCCTGCCGACCAGCGCCATGGTGGCGACCGCGCCGGCCGAGATGCACAGCAGGGCCAGGCCCAGCGCGCTGTGCGAGGCCGCGACCTGCGCGCGGACGTCGGGGATGCGGACCACCCAGGCGGCGAACAGGAAGCCGTCGACGGCGAAGAAGGCGGTGAGGGCGAGGCGTGCCGCCGACCAGGAGGAGCGTCGGCCGGACGGGGAGGTGGAGGACGAGGGACGGGCTACTGTTTTGTTCATTAGCGGCACAAAGTCAGAATAGGGGTGTGCCGCACACACCTTCAAGCCCGAACCGGAGCCCAGCCGTGAGCACCCCGCGCCGCACCGCCCCCGACCGCGGCCGCACCCTGCTCGGACCGGCGCTGCGCCTGATCCACACCGGGCAGGCCCCGACCCGCTCCGCGCTCACCGGCGCCCTCGACGTCACCCGCGCCACCGCCGGCGCGGTCACCGGCGAACTGGAGGCGCTCGGTCTGATCAGCGTCGACTCCCGCCCGGCCGGCGGCGGCCGCGGCCGCCCCTCGCACCGCCTCGCGGTCGCCGACCCGGGCCCCGCCGTGCTCGCCGCCCAGCTGCACGCCGACGGCGTCTCCGCCGCGCTGGCCGGCCTCGGCGGCCGGCTGCTGGAGACCGTCCACCTGCCGCTGCCCGCCGACACCGCGCCCGGGCGCCTGCTCGGCGCCGTCGCCGCGGCCGGCGCGGAGCTCGCCCGGGGCAGCCGCCGCCGGGTGCTCGGCTTCGCCCTCGCGCTGCCCAACCCCGTCACCGAGCCCGACGGCACCGCGCTCGCCGCGCTGCACTTCGACTGGCCGTCCGGCACCCCCGTCGCCGACCTGTTCGCCGCACAGGTGGCCGACGCGGACCTCGGACCGCGCGCCCGTACCGCGCTCCCGACCGCCGTCGCCAACGACGCCAACCTGGCCGCGCTCGCCGAGCACCGGCACGGCGCCGGCCGCGACGCCCGGCACCTGCTGCTGGTCACCTCCGGGCACCGCGGCGTCGGCGGCGCGCTGGTCGTCGACGGCCGCCTGCACACCGGCAGTTCGGGCCTCGCGCTGGAGGTCGGCCACCTCACCGTCGACCCGCTCGGCCGGCCCTGCCCGTGCGGCAACCGCGGCTGCCTGAACGCCGAGACCGACACCGACGCGCTGTTCGCCGCCGCGAAGCGCCGCCCCGACCCCGGCCGGCCGCTGCTGGCGCAGGCCCGCGAACTGGCCCGCGACCCGGAGGCCGCCGACGCCGTCGAGCACGTGGTGGACCGCCTCGGCCTGGGCCTGGCCGGGCTGGTCAACATCCTCAACCCCGACCGGATCGTGCTCAGCGGCCTGCACCTGGACCTGCTGGCGGCCGCCCCCGACCGGCTGGCCGCCGTGGTCGCCGAACGCTGCCTGTGGGGCCGCAGCGGACGCGTCCCGATCGTCCCCGCGAAGGTCGCGCACGCCGGGCTGGTCGGGGCCGCCGAACTCGCCTGGGAGCCCTACCTGGACGACCCGCAGGCCGTGCTGGCCTCCTGAAACGGCGCCAGGAAACGGCGCCAGGAAACGGCGCCAGGAAACGGCGCCAGGAAACGGCGCCGCGAAACGGCGCCGCGAAACGGTGTCGGGAAAGGCGAACGGCGCGGGTCGACGGACCGTCGACCCGCGCCGTTCGGCGCACTACTGGGGCGTCACTTGCCGAAGCGGAGCTTCCAGGGAGCGACAGCCGACTCCAACTGCACGCCCAGGCTCATCTTCGACATGCCCTCGACCCGCTCCTCGAAGCGGATCGGCACCTCGGCGATGCGCATGCCGCGCTTGACCACGCGGTAGTTCATCTCCACCTGGAACGAGTAGCCGTTGGAGCGCACCGACTGCAGGTCGACCCGGCGCAGCGCCTGCGCCTCCCAGGCCTTGAAGCCGGCGGTGGCGTCCTTCACCTTCAGCTGCAGGATCGCGTTGACGTAGAAGTTCGCCCAGGCCGACAGCGCCTTGCGGTGCCACGGCCACTCCGACGCGGTCGAGCCGCCCGGCACGTAGCGCGAGCCCAGCACGACCGAGGCGTCGGTGGTGGTGAGCTTCTCCACCATGGCGGGGATCGCGGTGTGCGGGTGCGACAGGTCGGCGTCCATCTGGATCACGATGTCGGCGCCGTTCTCCAGCGCCTGCGTCATGCCCGCGATGTAGGCCCGGCCCAGGCCGTCCTTGTCGGTGCGGTGCAGCACGGTGAGGGTGCCGCCCGACTCGGCGGCCAGCTTCTCCGCCACGTCGCCCGTGCCGTCGGGGGAGTTGTCGTCCACTACCAGCACGTGCAGGTTCGGCATGCCGAGCTCGCCCAACCGACCTACCAGGACCGGGAGGTTCTCCCGCTCGTTGTACGTCGGAACAACTACAACAACCTTCGGGTGGGCCTCAGCCATGTTTCTTCTGTCCTCGATACGGTTATGAGAGCCGGATGCGGCAGTCTAGCGTTGATCCCCGCACGTACGTTCCGGGGGTCCGCCCGGGGAATCGGCGCGACCGGCCGTCCGTTGCCCGGACATGACCGACAACACCCCGGCCGATTCCGCCGCACCGCTGCAGTACGCCGCCTTCACCGCCGACCCCGCCGGCGGCAACCCGGCCGGCGTGGTGCTGGACGCCACCGCGCTCGACGACGCGCAGCAACTGGCCCTCGCCGCCCGGCTCGGCCACTCCGAGACGGCGTTCCTCACCCCCGTGCCCGACCAGCCGCGCACCCGCACCGTCCGCTACTTCAGCCCGCTGACGGAGGTGCCGTTCTGCGGGCACGCCACCATCGCCGCCGCCGTGGCGCTGGGCGAGCGGATCGGCCCCGGCGAGCTGCTGTTCGAGACCAAGGCCGGCCCGGTGCCGGTCGCGGTGGAGCGCACCCCGACCGGAGAGTTCACGGCGACGTTGACGAGTGTTCCGCCGAGCGTCGAGGACGTCGACCCGGCGGACCTGGCGGAGGCGCTCGACGCACTCGGCTGGCAGGCCGCCGAACTGGACGCGGAGCTGCCGCCGATGATCGCGTACGCCGGCGCCCGGCACCTGGTGATCGGCGCCGCCACCAGGGCCCGGCTGGCCGACCTCGACTACGACTTCGACGCGCTCGCCGCACTGATGCGCCGGCTGGACCTGGTGACCCTCCAGCTGGTCTGGGAGCAGGACGCCACCACCTTCCACGTCCGCGACCCGTTCCCGGTCGGCGGCATCGTCGAGGACCCGGCCACCGGCGCGGCCGCCGCCGCGTTCGGCGCCTACCTGCGCCACCTGCGCCACCTGGACACCGCCCGGCTGACGCTGCACCAGGGCGAGGACCTCGGCCGGCCCGGCCTGCTGACCGTCGGACTCACCGCCGGCGACACCCGGGTGCGGGTCACCGGCCGGGCGGTGCGGATCCCCTGACGGGCCGCGGGCGCGAACGCCTCGCCGGGCGTCGACCGCGTCGCGTACTGCGGCGGGAGTAGGCGGGTCTGCTCCGCGCGGCCGATGGTGCAGGCCCGGGGCGCGGCTAGCCTTCCGGTATGGGAGACGTGCGGCGGCCGTGGGTGCCCGTCTGGGTACGGGCCGGCAAGGCGGGGTGGCCGGTGGCGGCCGCCGTCGTGGCGACGGTGGTCCAGGTGGTCGGGACGAGTGTGGCCGCCCGGCACCAGGGCGAGCGGGTGCCGCTGGACGCCTGGGGGTACCTGCTGCTGGTGCTCGGCCCGGCGCTGCTGGTCCTGCGGGTGCGGTACCCGGCGTTCACCGTCTCCGCCGTGACGGCGGTGACGGCCGCCTACCTGTGGGCCGGGTACCCGTACGGGCCGGCGTTCGTGGCGCTGGTGGTGGCGTTCTTCTCGGCCGTGCAGCGCGGCCACCGGCGGGCCGCGTGGATCGCCGCCGGCGGCTTCTACCTGCTGCACCTGCTGGTCAGCTACGCGGTGCCGGCGTCCTGGCTGCGGGCCCCGGGCCGGGAGGCGGTGGGCTGGCAGGAGCTGGGCGTCACCGCGTGGCTGCTGCTGATCTTCGTCGGGGCCGAGCTGGCCCGGTTCCGGCGCGAGCAGATCGCCGCCGTGCGGGCCGCCGAGGAGGAGGCCCGGGCGCGCCGCAGCGACGAGGAACGGCTGCGGATGGCACGGGAGTTGCACGACATCCTGGCGCACTCGATCTCGCTGATCCACCTGCAGGCGGGCGTCGCCCTGGAGCTGCTGGACGCCCGGCCCGAACAGGCCAGGGACGCGCTCACCACCATCAAGGCGACCAGCAAGGAGGCACTCGGCGAGGTCCGCCAGGTGCTCGGCACGCTGCGCACCCCCGGGGCCGCCGCGCCGCGCACCCCCGCCCCCGGCCTGGAGCGGCTCGACGAACTGGTCGCGCAGGCCGGCCATGCGGGCCTGGCCGTCACCGTCCGCACCGAGGGCCGGGCCGGGCCGCTCGGCGCGGGCCTCGGGCTGGCCGCGTTCCGGATCGTCCAGGAGGCGCTGACCAACGTGCTGCGGCACTCCACCGCCCGCACCGCCACCGTCGAACTCAGCTGGGAGCCGGACCGGTTGGAGCTGACCGTCACCGACCCCGGGCCGCCCGGCGGCGGGGACGCGGGCGGCAGCGGCACCGGGCTGATCGGCATGCGCGAGCGCGCCGCCGCGTTCGGCGGCACCGTGGACGCCGGCCCCGGCGGCGCGGGCGGCTGGCAGGTCCGGGCCCGGCTGCCGCTCGTCACGAAGGGAGCCGACGCATGATCAGGGTGCTGCTCGCCGACGACCAGCGGCTGGTGCGGGCCGGTTTCCGGGCCCTGCTGGACGCCCAGGCCGACCTGGAGGTGGTCGGCGAGGCCGACGACGGCGAACAGGCCGTCGCCCGGGCCGCCGAACTGCGCCCCGACGTGGTGCTGATGGACATCCGGATGCCCCGCCTGGACGGCCTCGCCGCGACCCGCCGGATCTGCGCCGACCCCGCACTGGCGGACGTGCGGGTGGTCGTGCTGACCACCTTCGAACTCGACGAGTACGTCTTCGAGGCGCTGCGGGCCGGCGCCGCGGGCTTCCTGGTCAAGGACACCGAACCCGGCGACCTGCTGCGCGCCGTCCGGGTCGCCGCCGCCGGCGACGCCCTGCTCTCCCCGGGCGTCACCCGCCGCCTGATCGGCGAGTTCGCCGCCCGCTCCAAGGAGCCGTCCACCACCCGGCTGGACGTCCTCACCGAGCGCGAGCGCGAAGTCCTCGCGCTGGTCGGCCTCGGCCTCACCAACGAGGACATCGCCCGCCGCCTGGTGGTCAGCCCGCTCACCGCGAAGACCCACGTCAGCCGCACCATGGTCAAACTCGGCGTCCGCGACCGCGCCCAACTCGTCGTCGCCGCCTACGAATCGGGCCTGGTCCGGCCCGGCTGGCTGGGCTAGGGCGCGGCTGTCGGACACGCCCTAGATGATTGATGCCAAGGGCTCGCTGGCGTGCATGAAATGACGCGAGGGAGTCCAAAGGTCGGTTGTGACGCCTGACCTGGACTCCCTCGCGACCGCACTCTACGTGAAGACCGACGACCTGCTGAAGGAATCGCCCCATCTGGCGCCGTGGCGACCCGAGATCGGGATCGCGCCCCGGCTCAGCGATGCCGAACTGGTCACCCTGGCGGTGATGCAGGCCCTGCTCGGCTTCACCTCCGAGCGCCGCTGGATCCGTTACGCCACCGCCCGCCTGCGGCACCTGTTCCCGTACCTGCCCGGGCAGTCCGGCTACAACCGGCGCCTGCGCAAGGCCGCCGGCCTGATCGCCCGCGTCAACCGCCTGGTCGCGATCGACACCTCGCTGTGGACCGACAGCGTGTGGGTCGTCGACTCCACCCCGGTGGAATGTGGGCGCTCACGCGAGACCGCCAAGCGCTCCGACCTGGCCGGATGGGCCGAGTACGGCTACTGCGCCAGCCACTCCCGCTACTTCTGGGGTCTGCGCCTGCATCTGGTGTGCACCCTGCACGGCCTGCCCGTCGCGTTCGCGCTGACCGGCGCGAAGGCCGACGAGCGCCAGACCCTGCTCGGCATCCTCCACGCCGAACCCGACCTGGCCGGTTCCCGACCGGGCCAGACCCTGATCGGCGACCGGCACTACTACGGCCGCGCCTTCGAACACGAACTCGCCGAGTGGGGCGTCCACCTGCTCCGCCCGGCCCGCAAGGGCGAACCCGAGCGGGCCGGAGCCAGGCTGTTCAAGCTGCTGCGGCAGATCATCGAGTCGGTCAACCAGACGTTCAAGGCCCAACTCGACCTCGAACGCCACCAGGGCCGCACGCCGGCCGGGGTGATGGTCCGTGTCCTGCAACGCATCCTCGCACTGACCTCGGCGATCTGGCACAACGACCGGACCGGTCAGCCCGTCATGCGCTCGCTGACCGCCTACGACCACTAACCCTTCGCATCATTCATCTAGTACGGCGGGAGTAGCGGGAGAGCCGCCCGGTGGGGGACGCGGCGGGGGCGGGGCCGGCGGGACGGTGGAGGAGTGGGCGGGAGCGGGATCGGTCCGGCCCCCTTCGAATCCCGAGGAGATGAGTTCCGATGGTCGAACTGCTGGCCGATGGATACGGGCACTGGCCCGGGCCGTGGGTGCTGGTGTTCCCGTTCTTCTGGCTGCTGGTCGTGGTGCTGGTGGTGCTGGTGCTGCGCCGGGCGGTGTGGCGGCGCCGCGGCTGGTGCGGCGGCCACGCCGAGCACGCCCCGCTGGCGGTGCTCGGACGGCGCTACGCGCAGGGCGAGATCGACGCCGACGAGTACCGGGAGCGCCGCGCCGTCCTGACCGAGGCCCAGGACACGCCCGGGGTGAAGCGATGAGCGCCGCGGCCCGGGTCGAGAAGGCCGTGAAGGAGTACGGCGTGGGGGACACCCGGGTCCGGGCCCTGGACGAGGTGAGCGTCGAGTTCGCCGCCGCGCGGTTCACCGCCGTGATGGGCCCCTCCGGCTCCGGGAAGTCCACCCTGATGCACTGCGCGGCCGGGCTCGACACCCTCAGCGACGGCCGGGCCTGGCTCGGCGACACCGAGCTGTCCGCCCTCGGCGACCGGGAGCTGACGCTGCTGCGCCGGGAGCGGATCGGCTTCGTGTTCCAGGCGTTCAACCTGGTGCCGACCCTGACGGTGCGGGAGAACATCACCCTGCCGCTCGACCTCGGCGGCACCGCCCCCGACCCCGAATGGCTGGACACCCTGATCGAGGTGGTCGGCCTCCGGGACCGCCTGCACCACCGCCCAAGCCAGCTCTCCGGCGGCCAGCAGCAGCGCGTCGCCGTCGCCCGGGCCCTCGCCGGACGCCCCCAGGTGGTGTTCGCCGACGAGCCCACCGGCAACCTGGACTCCCGCAGCGGCGGCGAAGTCCTCGGCCTGCTGCGCTCCGCCGTCGACACCATGCACCAGTCGGTGGTGATGGTCACCCACGACCCGGCCGCCGCCGCGTACGCCGACACCGTGCTGTTCCTCGCCGACGGCCGCCTCGTCGACACCATGCAGGAACCCACCGCCGAACGGGTGCTGGACCGGATGAAGGCCTTCGACGGCCGCCGCACCCGGGCGGGCGCCCGGTGAACGCGAGCGTGCGGCTCGGGGCGCGCTCCCTGCTCGCCCACCGGCGCCGACTGGTCGGCACCGTGCTGTCGATCGTCCTCGGCGTCGCCTTCCTGACCGGCACCATGGTGCTCGGCGACACCCTGCGCGCCAACTTCGACACCCTGTTCGCCGACGCCAACGCCGGCACCGACGCCGTGGTCCGCAGCGCCGACGCGATCGCCGACCCGGGCGTCCCCGGCGGTGTCCGCGCCCCGCTCGACGACGCGCTGACCGCGAAGCTGCGCGCCGTGCCCGGCGTCGGCGCAGCCGAAGGCTCCGTCCAGGGCGCCGGCCAGCTCATCGGCGCCGACGGCCGACCGATCGGCGGCCAGGGCCCGCCCACCTGGGCCGGCAACTGGATCACGGACCCGAAGCTCAACCCGTACCGGCTCGCCGAAGGCCGCGCCCCCGCCGCCCCCGGCGAAGCCGTGATCAACCGCGGTGCCGCCCGGACCGGCAAGCTGCACGTCGGCGACACCACCGTGCTGCGCACCCCCGACCCGGTGCGGATCACCGTCGTCGGCATCGCCACCTTCGGCGCCGACGCCGACGGCATGGGCCCCAGCACCTTCACCGCGCTCACCCTCGCCGACGCCCAGGCCCACCTGACACCCCACGGCAGCGGCCAGGTCTCCACCGTCCGGCTGCGCTCCGACAGCCTCAGTCAGCGTCAACTGGTGGAACGCGTACGACCGTTGCTGCCGAGCGGCGTCGAGGCGCTGACCGGTGCGGACGCCACCGCGCAGTCCACCGCCGACGTCTCCGGGCGCTTCCTCGGACTGTTCACCACCCTGCTGCTGGTGTTCGCCGGCATCGCGCTGCTGGTCGCCACCTTCACCATCCACAACACCTTCGCCATCGTCACCGCCCAGCGCACCCGCGAGAACGCCCTGCTGCGCGCCCTCGGCGCGAGCCGCCGCCAGGTGCTCGGCACCACCCTCGGCGAAGCCCTCGCCATCGGGCTGCTGGCCTCCGCGCTCGGCCTGCTCGGCGGCTTCGGCGTCGCCGCCGGCCTCAAGGCGCTGTTCGCGGCGATCGGCTTCACCCTGCCCACCGGCGGCACCGTGATCAAGGCCGCCACCATCGTCCTGCCGCTGCTGGTCGGCACCCTGGTGGCGGCCGGCTCCGCACTCGCCCCCGCGCTGCGCGCCGCCCGCACCGCCCCGCTCGCCGCGCTGCGCGACACCGCCGTGGACGAGGCGGCCAGTGGCCGGAGCGCCCTGCTGCGCGGCGCGCTCGGCGCGCTGCTGGTGGCCGGCGGACTGCCCGCCGTGATCGTCGGCGCGACCCGCGGGCCGTCGCTGGCGCTGACCGTCGGCGGCGCGCTCGCCCTGCTGCTGGGCACCGTGGTGCTCGGGCCGGTCGCCGCCGCCACCGCCGTCCGGGTGCTCGGCGCGCCGCTGGCCCGGCTGCGCGGCGTCACCGGTGCGCTGGCCCGCCGCAACGCCGCCCGCAACCCCGGGCGGACCGCCGCCACCGCCGGCGCGCTGATGGTCGGCGTCGCCGTGGTCACCCTGTTCACCGTGTTCGGCGCGTCCGTGCAGGCCACCCTGGACGACACCGTCTCCCGGTCCTTCGCCGGCGACCTCGCCGTCACCGCCCCCGCCGCCGGGGCCGGCGGCAGCGGCGTCTCCCCGAAGCTCGCGCCGGCGCTGGCGGCGCTGCCGGAGGTCCGCGCCGCCGCCGGGCTCGGCCGGGGCGTGGCCCAAGTGGACGGCCACGGAAAGCAGTTGGACGTCGCCGACCCCGGGCAGCTGGCGCAGGTCACCGACCTCGGGCGGGTCGACGGCTCGCTGGCCGATCTCGGCGCCGACGGCCTGGCCGTCTCCCGCACCGAGGCCGCCGCCCGCGGCTGGCAGCTCGGCACCGTCGTCCCGATGCGGTTCGCCGACGGCCCCGCCGCCTTCACCGTCCGCGCCCTGTACCGCGGCGGCGGCGTCACCGGCGACTACCTGATCAGCCGCCAGGCCTGGCAGCCGCACCGCGTCCAGGACTCCGACGGCCTGGTCGCCGTCGCCCTGAAGCCCGGCGTGAGCCTGGCTGCCGGCAAGGCCGCGATCGCCCGGGTGGCCGACGCCTACGGCAACCCGCAGGTGCAGACCCGCGCCGAGTACGCCGAGAGCTCCGCCTCCGGCGTCGACATGATGCTCTCCGTGGTCTACGCGCTGCTCGCGCTCGCCGTGCTGATCGCCCTGCTCGGCATCGCCAACACGCTCACCCTGGCCGTCCACGAACGCATCCGCGAACTGGGCCTGCTGCGCGCCGTCGGCCAGACCCGGGCGCAGCTGCGGGCCATGGTGCGCTGGGAGTCGGTGCTGGTCGCCGCGTTCGGCACGGTCGGCGGGCTGGCGCTCGGCGCGCTGCTCGGCTGGGCGCTGACCCGGGCCGCGGACAGTGCCGGCACCGGCTCGTTCGCGCTGCCCGCCGGGCGGCTGGCGATCGTCGCGCTGGTCGGCCTGGCGGCCGGGGCGCTGGCCGGGCTGCGACCGGCCGCCCGGGCGGCCCGGCTGGACATCCTGGGTGCGGTGGCCGCCGCCTGACGACGGGTCGGATCGCGCTCCGGGACCCGGGCCCCGGCTTCCCATAAGCGGAAGCTGGGGCCCGGGTAACCGTCACTTATCGTAGTCGCCTGTTACAGTGGGTGGAGATCCGGTGGATGCGAGGAGAGTGCGCGATGACCGTTGCGAGTGTGCCGACTCTGGACGTGGACCGGTCCGACCCCGAGTACCGGGCCTGGCTGAAGGAGGCCGTGCGGCGCGTCCAGGCGGACGCCAACCGCTCCGCCGACACCCACCTGCTGCGCTTCCCGCTGCCCGCCGAGTGGGGCATCGACCTGTACCTGAAGGACGAGTCCACCCACCCCACCGGCAGCCTCAAGCACCGGCTGGCCCGCTCGCTGTTCCTGTACGGCCTGTGCAACGGCTGGATCCGCCCCGGCAAGCCCGTCATCGAGGCGTCCAGCGGCTCCACCGCCGTCTCCGAGGCGTACTTCGCACAGCTGATCGGCGTCCCGTTCATCGCCGTGATGGCCCGCTCCACCAGCCAGGCCAAGATCGAACTGATCGAGTTCCACGGCGGCCGATGTCACCTGGTCGACAACGCCTGCGAGGTGTACGAGGCCGCGACCCGGCTGGCCGCCGAGACCGGCGGGCACTACATGGACCAGTTCACCTACGCCGAGCGGGCCACCGACTGGCGCGGCAACAACAACATCGCCGAGTCGGTCTTCGCGCAGCTCCGGCTGGAGCCCCACCCCGAGCCGGCCTGGATCGTCGCCACCGCCGGCACCGGCGGCACCTCCGCGACCATCGCCCGGTACGTCCACTACATGCAGCACGACACCCGGATCTGCGTCGCCGACCCGGAGAACTCCTGCTTCTTCGACGGCTGGGTGCACCGCGACCCCGACGCCACCTGCCCCACCTCCTCCCGGATCGAGGGCATCGGCCGCCCCCGGATGGAGCCGTCCTTCGTCCCCGGGGCGATCGACCGGATGATGCGCGTCCCCGACGCCGCGTCCATCGCCGCCGTCCACCTGCTGGAGGCCGTCCTCGGCAAGAAGGCCGGCGCCTCCACCGGCACCGGCCTGTACAGCGCGCTCAAGCTGGTCGCCGAGATGCGCGCCGCCGGCCGCACCGGCAGCGTCGTCACGCTGATCTGCGACCCCGGCGACCGCTACCTCGACAAGTACTACTCCGACGAGTGGCTCGCCGACGAGCACATCGACCCGCGGCCGCACCGCGCCGCCCTGGAGGCGTTCCTCGCGGGCGGCGACTGGGCGGACGGCTGAGCGGCTTCGTCAGTTCTTCGCCTCGCGGTGCTCGGTGAGCACCAGGGCGGCGACGGCGATCATGACGGCGGCCGTCGCGAAGTGGATCGTGAACGCCGTCAGGGCGCTGCCGTGGTGGGTCAGGATGGTGGTCGCGTCGCCGATCGGGACGAGCGCCGTGACCAGCATCGCCCAGCCCGAGGCCCGGCGGTGCCCGAGCAGCAGCAGCGCCAGCGGGACGAGGCCGGAGACCACGTCGCGGATGCCCTTGGTGATCAGGAACATCGCCGCGTCGCCGTGCGGCCACGCCGGGAGACCGAAGCTCGGGGCGGTGGACTCCGGGGCGAGGATGTAGCTGAGGCCGAACCAGAGCGGGAACAGGCCGAGCAGCACCGTGCCGACGGTGGCGAGACGGACCCTTGCGCTGCTGGTGGCCGCTTGTGCGGTGACGGACATGGTGGTTCCCCCTGGCGTGTGAAGTGGGCTGCACCGCCTGTTGGTTAGCGACGCTAGCGGCATGAGCAACGCTAGACCGACGGCCCGTCAGTTGTCTAGCGCTGCTAGGATTTCGGGCATGGCCATCAAGGAACGCCGGGCGCGCGAACGCGCCGAACGGGAACAGCTGATCGTCCGGGCCGCCCGCGAACTCGCCGAGACCGAGGGCTGGGACGCCGTCACCACCCGCCGACTCGCCGAACGCATCGAGTACAGCCAGCCCGTCCTGTACAGCCACTTCGCCGGGAAGGACGCGATCGTCGCCGCCGTCGCGGTCGAGGGCTGCGCCGAACTCGCCGTCCAACTCCGCGCCGCAGCAATCGAGTTGGACGACCCGCGGGCCGCGTTCGCCGCCGTCGCCCGCGCGTACCTGGCGTTCGCCGCCGCCAACCCCGCGCTCTACGACGCCATCTTCACCATGGCCAACCCGCTGCCCTTCGGCACCCCCTACGCCCCCGCCACCCTGCACGAGGCCTTCGCCGCCATCGCCGACCCCGCCACCGCGAGCGCCACCGCCGCCGGCCTCGACCCCGCCGGCTACACCGAACTCGCCTGGTCCGCCCTGCACGGCATGGCCACCCTCGCCCGCGGCGGCCGACTCCGCCCCGAACTCGACTCCAGCCGCATGGCGGCCTTCACCGCCGTCTTCTGACACCCCGTCCGGTGGTGCAACCGGCCCGGCGCTCCGCCCGTCCGAGAGGGGGACGGGCGGGCGCGACAGGCGCGGCCCCGAGGAGGAGAGCCACCGTGAACCTGTTGGGACGTCCCGCCACCGCGACCTTCGGCGCAGTCCTCGCCGCCGCCGCCACCTTGGCCAGCACCAAGATCGTCGCCAACAACTGGATGGGCTGCGACACCCACCTCGAACCCGGCAGCCTCTTCGCCCTCAACGCCCTCCTCCCCATCTCCTTCGTCCTCGTCGCCCTCGGCGGCGCCTTCACCGGAAGCCTCACCCGCTGGACCGGCCTGCGCACCCGCCTCGCCGAGGACCCCGAATTCATCCGCCTCCTCGCCGTCGTCGCCGGCATCGTCCTCACCGCCGTCACCCTCACCCTCCTCCTCGCCGGCCCGACCCCGACCTGCCCGCCGGCGCCGTAGGCGAGATGAACGGGCATGCACGACAGGCTTGATGACGACGCGTCAGGGCTAGGCTTGCCGTTCACTGTCGCATCGACGGACGGGGCACACATGGGCCGCACCTGGAACGTCGACCTGTCCGCACCGTTCGCCGAGCGCCTGGGGAAGCCGGCCGCCGAGCTGGGCCTCTCCGACGGCCGCGACGAATGCCCGGACATCTGGCGACTCGCCAACGGCGACATCGCCGTCATCGGAACGGACGCGACCGAGGCCTACCGCGACCGCCTCCCCGAAGGCGTCCGGATCGGCGAGGGAGAACGCCTGGTCGTCCTCCCCGGCGCGATGCTCGCGGCGGCGAAGCCGGACATCCCGGACGCCTGAGCGTCGTACGTCGGCGCTGAAACCCGACGGCAGGTGTCGAAGCCCCGGATCTCGAGTGAAGTACTCGCGACCCGGGGTTTCGTCAGCTGTTCGGAGTGTGCTTGTTGATGCCAAGATCGGCGCGCACCTGCGGCGGCAGTTCTTCCGGGCGGAATCTCACCCAGCCGTCGATCGCGGGAATGTCAGCAGTGAAGTCCAGAGTGCCCCGATCCTTGGCGGCGAACTGGACGCGCTTCGCCCCTTCGATGTGCGAACTGGGCCACCTGCCGCTGTGGGCGGGTGAAATGATGCCGATCACGTGCTCTCCGAGGAAGATTCGTTCCCCCGGATACGACTTCCATGGGGTGAACGCGATCTCGATCATTGAGGACAGTGCGCCGTGGGCGAGATCATCTTCGATGACAGCATGAGCCGAGTGGAACCTCGGGTCGTCCGCAATGGTCTTGACGAAGTGGTGCTTCAAGGCCGTTGGCAGGTCTTCCGGCAAGGCGGACCAATCCGGGCTGTCCCAACTCGCCTCGTGGACGGTGTCGGGCCGGCTGCCCCTGAGGGCCAGCGCCATGTCGAAGTCCGGGTCGGACAGGAAGATTTTCATGCGTGGATCTTCCCGATCGGGTCGGAGGTTTCGGAATGCCCGTGGCGCGTCGTAGCGCCACATTGTTCGTGACGCCGCCGCAAATGCTCGTTTCGCATCGTCCGGAAGCCAGGCGATTTCGGTGGGAAGCGGGGAACTCGGCTCGGATTCCCTGCCGTACCAGTCGATCAGGAGCTGTTGCAGATCGATTTCAGTCGGCGCAATCAATTTGAGTCGTCCTTCCTGCGGAGCTTTGCGGATTGCCGGCGGTGAGGCGGGTGTGGGTGGCGAGGATTTCGGTGAAGGTGGTGGTGAGGTGGTCGGGGCGGGTGCGGGTGTAGGCGGCGAGGGGGCGGTGGATCGGGGGGTGGGGGTGGAGGACGGCGGCGTCGAGGGTGGGGGGGAGGATGGTGGCGGGGACGAGGGCGGGGCCGAGGCCGGCGGCGGCGAGCATGGGGGCGGCGGCGGTCTGTTCGGTGCGGACGGCGGGGTGGGGGAGGAAGCCGGCGCGGGCGCAGGACTGGTCGAGGAGTTCGGCGAGGCCGTGGCCGGGGGCGTAGTGGACCCAGGCGCGGTCGGCGAGGGCGGACAGGGGGAGGGCGCCGTCCGGAGGGTTGGCGAGGGGGTCGTCGGAGGGGAGGACGAGGGCGAACTCCTCGACGCCCAACTCCCGTACGGGGCCGTCCCAGTCGGTGGGGACCGGGCCGATGGCGAGGTCCGCGCCGCCGGCGGCCATCGCGGCGCGCAGCAGGTCCGCGTGCGGGTACTCACGCAGGCGGATGCGGACGGTGGGGTACCGGCGGCGCCAGGCGCGCAGGACCGGCGGGAGGATGCCGAGGGCGATGGAGTGGACGGTGGCGACCTCGAGTTCGCCGTCCTCCAGGCCTGCGGTGCGGCGGGCCGCGGCGTGCAGGCGCTGGGCGTCGGCGAGGACGGCGCGGGCGTGCGGGAGGACGGCCCGGCCGAGCGGGGTGGGGCGGACGGCGCGGGGGAGGCGTTCGAGGAGGGGGCCGCCGAGGGCGGACTCCAGGGCCCGGACCTGGTGGGAGAGGGCGGGCTGGGTGACGTGCAGCTGTTCGGCGGCCCGGGTGAAGGAGCCGGTGTCGACGACGGTGACCAGGTACTCGAGCTGCCGGAGCGTTGCTGCCATGCACACAGTTTATGGCTGGAGTGAAGAACAAGCCTTGGACCTATCACCGCAGGCCGAGCAGGGTGGAGGGAGTACCGCTCGAACTGACAGGAGCCCTCGAATGTCCGAATCTCTCGCAGGCCGCCGCGTCGTCGTGGTCGGCGCCGGATCGCGCACCGGCCGACTGCTCGCGCACGCCGCCTCCGCCGCCGGGGCCGAGCTGGTGCTCGCCGGGCCCGATCCGCGGAAGCTGGAGTGGACGGCGGGCGAGCTGACCGGCCCGTCCACCGTGGTGCCCGTCGACCTGACCGAGGAGGCGTCGATCGAGGCGCTGGCGGCCCGGGCCGGGCGGGTCGACCACCTGGTGTCGACGGCCGGGATGCCCGCCAACGGGCCGTTGAAGGACCTGCAACTCGCCGACATCCGGCGGGCGTTCGACGCGAAGGTGATCGGTCCGCTGCTGCTCGCCAAGCACCTCGCGGAGCAGTTCGCCGGCGGCGGCTCGATGACCTTCTTCTCCGGCGTCGCCGCCTGGCGCCCCGCGCCCGCCCGCACCGTGATGGCCACCACCAACGGGGCGCTGGCGTTCCTGGTGCAGGCCCTCGCCGTGGAACTCGCCCCGCTGCGGGTCAACGCCGTCTCCCCGGGCATCGTCGACACCGGCTCCTGGGACGGCCTCGGCGCGGGCAAGGAGGAGTTCCTGCGGCAGGTCGCCGCCCGCAACCCCGCCCGCCGGGTCGGCAGCCCCGAGGACCTGGTCAAGGCCGTCCTGTACGCGATCGACAACCCGTACGTCACCGGCACCGTCCTGCACGTCGACGGCGGCGGCCGGCTCGCCTGAACGCCCGTGCTTGACCCTGCCGTTGGCGGCAGGGTCGGACGATCTGCGGCATGACACCTGAGGAGCGGATCGTCCTGGTCACCGGGGCGGGCAGCGGTATCGGACGGGCGACGGCGCAGGCCTTCGCGGGGCAGGGGGCGCGGGTGGTCGCGGTCGGGCGGGGAAGGACGGCGCTGGAGGCAACGGCCGCAGGGCACAGGGCAGTTGACGTGCTGGTCGGGGACGTCGCCGCGCCCGGCGGGCCGGAGCGGATCGCCGCGGCGGTGGGTGAGCGGTACGGCCGGCTGGACGTGCTGGTCAACAACGCGGGGGTGGTGCGCAGCGCGCCGCTCGGGGAGCTGCGGCGGGACGCGGTCGAGGAGCAGCTGGCGACCAATCTGGTCGGGCCCGCGCTGCTCACCGGAAGCGCCCTGCCGTTGCTGGTCGCCGCGCGGGGCGTGGTGGTGAACGTCAGCACGGCGATCGGGCAGCGCGGCTGGCCGGGCAGTTCGGTGTACGCGGCGACGAAGGCCGGGCTGGAGTCGCTCACCCGCAGTTGGGCGGTCGAACTCGCGCCGCAGGGCGTGCGGGTGGTGGCCGTCGCGCCGGGGGCGGTCGAGACGCCGATCGTGCGTGGGCTGACGCCGGATCGGCTGGCCGCGCTGCGGGCCTGGCAGGTGGCGCACACCCCGGTGGGGCGGATCGGGCGGCCGGCGGAGGTGGCCTGGGCGATCACCCGACTCGCCGAGCCGGTGGCGTCGTTCGTCACCGGGGTGGTGCTGCCGGTGGACGGCGGGGCCGTGGTGGCATGATCGGGCGGGTGCGGATCGGTGAACTGGCCGCCGCGACCGGTGCCACGGCCCGGGCGCTGCGGCACTACGAGCAGGCGGGGCTGATCAGTTCGGGGCGCGCCGCCAACGGCTACCGGGTGTACGCCGCGGGCGCGGCCGTCCGGGTCCGCAACATCCGCGCCCTGCTGGCCGCCGGGCTCACCCTCGACGACGTGCAGGTGTTCCTGCCGTGCCTGGACGGCGACCTGACCAGCGGCCCGCCGTCCGGGCAGGCGCTGGCCGTCGCCCGGGAACGCCTCGCCGTGCTGGACCGCCGGATCGCCGCCCAGACCGCGCTGCGCGACCGCCTGGCGGCCACACTCGCGCCGTACCGCAACTGACGCACCGTCAGCACAGCTGCGGACCCCACCAGGTCGGCGGGGCCGGAGGCCGGCCGGTCGGGGACGGGGACTCAGGCCGGCAGGTCGGCGGGGACCAGGAGTTGCAGGTCCTCGGTGGTCGGGTCGGCGAGCTGGGCGACCCGGGAGGCGTGGCGTTCGATCATGCTCTCGAAGACCTGGCGGGCGGTGCGGCCGTTGCCGAAGCCCACGCCCCGGTCGAGGGTGGTGAAGTGGGCGTGCAGGGCGGTCTCGGTGGCCGGGTCGAGGTGGTACTCGTGCTCGGTGGCCTGCGAGCGGGCGATGTCGAGCAGCTCGTCGGCGGTGTAGTCGGGGAAGGTGACGGTCCGGGAGAACCGGGAGGACAGGCCTGGGTTGGCGGCGAGGAAGCGCTCCATCTCCGCGGTGTAGCCCGCCACGATGATCACCACCTCGTCGCGGTGGTCCTCCATCAGCTTCACCAGGGTGTCGATCGCCTCCCGGCCGAAGTCCCGCCCGCCGTCCTCGGGGGCCAGCGCGTACGCCTCGTCGATGAACAGCACCCCGCCGCGCGCCTTGTCGAACGCGGCGGCGGTGCGGATCGCGGTGGAGCCGATGTGCTCCCCGACCAGGTCCAGCCGGGCCACCTCGACCAGGTGGCCGCGCTGCAGGACGCCGAGGGAGGCCAGGATCTCGCCGTACAGGCGGGCGACGGTGGTCTTGCCGGTGCCGGGGGAGCCCGTGAAGACCAGGTGCCGGCGCGGGGAGGGGGCCTTCAGACCGGCCCGCTGGCGGGCCCGGCCGACCGAGATCAGGTCGATCAGCGTCCGCACCTCCTGCTTGACCGTCGCCAGGCCCACCAGGGAGTCCAGCTCGGCCAGCGCCACCTCCGGCGGGCGGCAGTCCGGGATGGGGGCGATCACCGCCGGTGCGGGAAGAGCAGCGGAGGCGGAGGTCAGAACGGCGGGAGCGAGGGAGGCCAACGGGGGAGCGGCCGGTTCGGCCGGACGCGGGGCGGGCAGCGGCGCGGCGTCGTCCGAGGTGCAGCCCTCGGCGACCGGGCCCGGCTCGGAGAACTCGAACCCGGCCCGGGCATTGCGCTCCGCCCGGCAGCGCACCAGCTTCGTCCGGCAGCCGTCGATCACGTGGAAGCCGAACCCGCCGCCCTGCGACACCCGCACGGTGTCGAACTCGCCGCGCCCCTGCGCCGACACGTACACCCCGGCCTCGCTCGCGCCGCGCACCGTGCACTCGCGCAGCACCGGGTCCGCGCCCTTGGTGACGATCACCCCGGTGGCGACGTCCGCGATCTCGCAGTCCGTCAGCAGGCCGCCCGAGCCGTGGTCGCGGAACCACAGGCCGGTGCCCGCGCCCTGGATCCGGCAGCCCGACAGGTCCGCGCTCGCCCCGCCCGAGACCGAGACCGCGGAGGAGCGGATCGCGGTGAACGAGCAGTCGCGGGCCGCGGCCGACGAGCCCTGGTCGAGGACGAACAGCGCGTCGGGCAGGTCGTCGAGCGAGCAGTCGGCGAGCTCCAGGGCCGCGCCGTCGCTCACCCACAGCGCCGGGTAGTCGCCCTGCGCGGAGTGGAACCGGCAGCTCTCCGCCAGCACCTTCGTCCCGCCGTCCCACACCGACAGCGCGCCCCGGCCGAAGCCGTGCATCGTCACCTGCCGCAACGTCAGCTTCGCGCCGCCGCGCAGATCGGCCGCGTTCTCCGGCACCTCGTGCACCCGGCAGGAGGACAGCTCCAGCTCCGCCCCGGTGTCCAGGCTCAGCCCGTTGCCGGACACCCGGTGCACCGTGCAGTCCGTCAACCGGCCCACCGCCTGCGCCTCGGCCTGCACGCCCGAGCCGCGCACCTCGTACAGCTCGCAGCCCGTCAGCTCCGCCAGCGACCCGGGATCGGCCAGCAGCAGACCCGCGCCGCCCGCGTGGTGCACCTTCAGCCGCTCCGCGCGCAGCCGCGAACCCGACAGCACCGCCACACCGCTCTGCCCCGCCGCCGAGACCTCGCAGTCCGCCAACTCGGCCTGCGCCTGAGCCCGCAGACGGATGCCCAGACCGGACGGGTTCTCCACCGTGCAGTTGACCAGCTGCGCCCGGACGCCGTCCGCGAGCTCCACCCCCACCGCGGAGGAGGTCTCGATCCGGCAGTCCACCAGCGCCGCGCCGTCCGCGCCCGCCAGCAGCACCGCCGGGGCGGAGCGGTCGGAGCCCGCGACCGTCAGGCCGCGGATCGTCGCGCCCGCCGTCACCGTCAGTGCCGTGCCCCCGCGCACCGCGCTCTCCGGCGGCGAGATCCGCACACTGCCCGGACCCTTCTCCGCGACCAGCGTCACCGGCTTGTCGACCAGCACCGCCTCGTGGAACGTCCCCGCCCGGACCGTCAGGGTGTCACCCGGTTCGGCCACCTCCAGGGCCTCGCGGAGCGTCGTGTACTCCCCGCTGCGCCGCCGCCACCGGGAGGCGCTGTCCTGCGTGACCCGGACCCTGAGCTCACCCATGACGATCTGTCATCCCCGCCTTCGTCGAGTGCGTGCGAGACGCTGCGCGATGACCCCCACCGTAGCGCGAGAGGCCGACCGGACCGTCGCCCGGTTCAACGAACGAGCCGGGGGGTGGTTCCGGGTGCCCGTCAGCGGCGGTCCGGCTGCGGGGCCTCCACCGTCTCCAGGACCTCCACCTCGTCGCCGACCGTCAGCGTTCCCAGCACCTCGGCGGCGGGAGCGGGGCGGACCGGGACCAGGTTCTGGCCGAACACCAGCTTCTGGCCGAACCGGTGGTGCCGGCCCAGCGCGCGCAGCGGCTCCGGGCCGCGGCGCTCACCGGTCTCCTGGTCGGTGGTGGTCACCACGCAGCGGGCGCACGGCTTCACCACCCGGAACTCCAGCCCGCCGACCCGGACCCGCCGCCAGCCGTCCTCCGCCCACGGCTCGGTGCCGGCCACCACCAGGTTCGGGCGGAACCGCTCCATCGGCAGCGCCGCGCCCTTCCGCTCGTCGCCCGGGTGGTCCTCGGCGATCCGGGCGTTCAGCTCGACCAGCGAGGCGGTGGTGGTGAGCAGCAGCGGGTAGCCGTCCGCCATCGACACCGTCTCGTCCGGGCCCGCGTACTTCGGATTGATCGGCCGGCTGACCTCCGGGCGGTCCAGGTGCACCAGCCGCACCTCGCCGAGCTTCGCGGGCAGGTGCTCGGCCAGCCACCCGGAGGTGTCCTTCGGGGCGGTGGCGGCGGAGAAGTGCGTGCCGAAGACCGAGACCGTCGCCTCGGGCGCGCCGCCGGCGAGCGTCGGCACCGCGAGCGTGTGGGTGGAACCGTCCGGGGCGGTCAGCGAGAGTGACGTGCCGTCAGCGGACGGGACGGGGCGGAACCGGCCGATCGAAGGCTCGTCCCGCTGAGTGACGGCGACGCCCTCCGCGTCCACCAGCATCCAACGACGGTCGCCGGCCAGACCCCAGGGGTGCACGTCGGCGGACGGCGGGCTGAGGCGGTACATGGACTTGACGGGGTACAGGTGGAGGGAGTGCAGGCTCGGCATGCGGCCCATCCTGCCAGAGGCCGTCGCGGGCGGACTTCACCGGCGTTCCCGTGCCCCCACGTGCAGTTCCGCGGGGGAGAGACAGTTCCCCGCGGCCCTGTGGCGGGCCGCGGGGAACCGGGGTGGAGATGTGAGACCTTGCCCCCGTGGGGAGGGGAGTTGCGATCGATCCGGTCAGCCCGCCTGGGGGTACTGGCGGTACTGGGGGTACTGCTGCGGCGGGTTGGGCTGGGCCGGGCGCAGGGTGTTGCCGCCGAAGGACTGGTCGGCGAAGGACTGCTGCTGGCCGACCGGCTGGGCGCCGAACTGCTGGCCGCCGAACTGCTGCGGGGCGAAGCCCTGCGGCGCGGTGGCGAAGGAGTTCGCCGGGGCGGCCGGGTACGCCTGGGCGGGCTGCGGGTAGGCCGGGGCCACCGGGCGCTGGCCGGGCATGAACGGCTGCGGCGGCACGGGCGCGGCGGCGTAGCCGGGCTGCACCGGGATGTGCGGCGCGGGCACCGGGCTGCTGCTCGGGCCGGGGCCGAGGGCGAGGCGGGCCGGCGGCAGGGCGGGCAGGTTCGACGCCGGGGAGTCGAAGCCGGTGCCGAGGCCGCCGGTGCCGAACCCGTCGGTGAGGCCACTGCCGTAGGCGGCGGACCAGGTGGGGGCCGAGTGGGCCGGGGGCACGTTGATGGGCGCGATCTGCGGGATGCCCCGCTCTGCGACCAGGCTGTCGTAGATGGGCGTGCCGGAGGAGAAGGACGGAGAGGGGTAGCCGACTCCGTCGTAGGAGCGGGGCGAGGTCATGGGGCATACCGTAAGCCCACAGCAGGCCTGCTGAGGAGAGCGGGAGGGCCCGGACTTCAACAGTTTACAGAGTCTTCGCGGGCTCAAATCGGACAATCCCGGAGCTAGTTGGGCGAACAGTCGGATCATTTCGGCCATCCCCGACGTATGGTCCGTGGGCGATCCGCCGGTCGGAAAGGTGTAAAAGGTTCACCTGGGGGCGGGGAAAGGGCCAGTAAAGGTTCTGTTAATGCCGTCGGCCGGATCTCACCGGATCCCACCGGGCGGACCAGGGCCGGAGGGGCCGGCCGCCGGTGGGCGGGGCGTCGGCGGGGCGTCGGGTTCCGGACAGGCGCCGGCCCGGGCGGCGGGCGCCGTCCGGGCCGGGTGGTGCGGGTGGTGCGAGTGGTGCGGATGGTCGCTCAGCGGGTGACGGCCGGGGCGGTGGCCTGGGCCGGGAAGCCCGGGCGGCCGGCCAGTTCGCTGGTGCAGTGCGCGCAGCGGGTGGCGGCGGCCGGGACGGTGCTGAGGCACTCGGGGCAGTCGACCTTGGCCACCGGGGCGTCCTTGACCGGATTGAAGCGGTTCTGCAGCCGGGCGACCGGCAGCACGACGGCGAAGTAGATGACGGCCGCGACCAGCACGAAGCTGATCAGTGCCTGGAGGAAGGCGCCGTACGGGAAGGTGACGTCGGCGACGGTGAACGTCTCCTTGCTGAAGTCGCCGACGGCGCCGGAGGCGACGCCGACCAGCGGGGTCAGGAAGGCTGCGACGAAACCGGTGACGACGGCGGTGAACGCGGCGCCGATGACGATGCCGACCGCGAGGTCGACCACGTTGCCGCGCAGCAGGAAGCTGCGGAATCCCTTGAACATGTCCGCCATCCTGACGGGCCAACCTCCCGGCGGTCCAACCGAGTTCACCTGATCCGACTAATCGCCGAACCGTCTTGCGAGGCTCGCTCAGACGTCGCGCAGGACGGTCCGTGCCTCGGGCGCGAAGGACTGGACGCGCACCACCGCGTCGGCGACCCGGCGGACGGTGGCGGCGTTCATGTGCGACCACAGCGGGACGGTCAGCACGGAGTCGGCGAGCCGGTCGGTGCGCGGCAGCTGCGCCGCCTGCCCGAGGTGGGCGTAGGCGCGCTGCCGGTGCACGGGCGGGTGGAAGTAGCGGCGGGTGTCGATGCCCTCGGCCTTGAGCGCGGCGGCCAGCTGACGGCTGCTCAGGCCGAAGTCGTCGGCGTCGAGGATCAGGGTGAGGTCCTTGAAGGTGGAGGTGTCGCCGTCCTCCGGCAGGGCCAGCCGCAGGCCGGGCAGGCCGGCGGTGGCGCGGGCGAACTCGGCGACCAGGGCGCCGCGGTGGGCGACCCGCTCGGGCAGGCCGGCCAGCCAGGTCAGGCCGACGGCGGCGTGCAGTTCGCTCATCCGGGCGTTCAGGCCGGGGAAGAGCGTGTCGTAGTCGCCGGGGTTGCCGTAGTCGCGGGCGGTGCGCAGGGTGGCGGCGAGCGCCGCGTCGCGGGTGGCGACCAGGCCGCCCTCGCCGGCCACCGCGACCTTGGTCGGGCTCATCGAGAACACCTCGGCCAGGCCGAAGTTGCCGATCGGCACACCGCGGCGGGCCGAGCCGAGGCCGTGCGCGGCGTCGTACACCAGCGGCAGGCCGGCCGCGTCGGCGATCCGCTGGAGCTCCTCGGTCTGGCAGGGCGTCCCGTACACGTGGGTGGCCATCAGCGCGGCGGGCGCGTCGGCGGCCTTCAGCCGGGCCTCGGCGTCCGCCGGGTCCAGGGTGATGTCCTGTTCGCGGGCCTCGGCGAACAGCGGGGCGCCGCCGGCCCAGTGCGCGGCGTGCGCGGTGGCGGAGAAGGTGAAGCCGGGCATCAGCACCGGGCGGCGGCCGCCCACCCCGGTGGCCTGCAGCACCAGCATCAGGCCGGCCGTGCAGTTCGACACCGCCACCACGTGCGGAACGCCGAGCAACTCGGCGGCTTCGTCCTCCAGTTGGCGGACAGTGGGTCCGTTGGTGAGCATCCCCGAGTCGAGCACCTCGGCGAGCCGGCCGAGCAGCCGTTCGCGGTCGGGCACCCGGACGCGGGTCAGCGGCAGGCCGTCGGGGAAGGCGGGCGCGCCGTCGAGGACGGCGGGGCGCAACTGGTCGGTCGTCATGTGGTCGATCCCCCCTGGGTTCGGTACGGGTCCGGTGCGCCGACGGCGACCGGAGGTTCGGGCCCCGGGCCGCCGCCCCACTGGCCGGGCTGCACCCGCCACACGGGCGGGCGGCGGCGGCGCGGCACCCGGCCGGCGGCGGCCGGCCGGGGGATCGCCAGCAGCACCAGGACCAGCGGCAGCACCTGCACCCGCTCGCGGGACAGGATGCCCATGTTGTTGATGGTGGAGAACGCCCAGCAGAACAGCAGGGTGTACACCACCGTGAAGGCGACGTACGAGCGCTGGACGAACAGCTTGGGAATGCGGGCCAGTTGCGGCCAGGCCCGGACGAACATCACCAGCAGCGCGAAGCACTCCACCGACTGGATCAGGTTCTGGATGTTCGACGCCTCGAACGGGAACGGCCGGAACAGCACGCTGATCACCGACACCGGCAGCCGGGCCGGGTTCAGGCTGAACGCGGGCGCCGGGTCCTCCGCGGTCGAGGCGTTGATCACCGAGGAGCCCTGCGAGGTGCGCCGCGAGGTCTCCGACAGCACCTGGTTGACGGCGTCCCCGCCGGTGCCGCTGGTGCCGAAGAAGGTCGACACCTGCTGCAGCATCAGCATCACGCCGACGCCCAGCACCGCCACCGTCAGCACGGTGCGCAGCGGCCCCAGCGCGGACACCTGCTGCGGCCGCTTGCGCAGCACGTAGGCGACGGTCAGCCCGGCGCCCGCGAGCACCGTGACGTGCGGGCGGACCATCGCGGTGCCCAGCGAGCCCAGCGCGATGCACACGAACGCGCCGAAGCGGCGGTCCAGCAGCCGGGCCACGCCGTACGTGGTCAGGCCCAGGCAGAACATCATCCAGGCGTCCTTGCCGATGCTGGACGGCCAGAACAGCAGCGAGGGCAGGAAGAACACCAGTTTCGCGTAGCGCCGCGAATCGGCCTCCGGGAAGGCGATCTGCAGGGCCCGCCAGAAGAACAGCAGCCCCCAGAAGCCCAGCCAGGAGAACACCAGGAACCCGCCGACCAGGGTCGGCCCGGTGACCGCGTAGACCACCCCGGTGACGATGATGACGAACCCGGTGCCGGCGACCTTCATGCCCAGGTCGTAGTGCAGCCCGCCGAGCAGGTCGGCGGTGGTCAGGTACTGGGCGAGGTCGGAGCCCTTCTGGTCGTACATCTTGGCGTCCGCCGCGCCGCCGTACAGCACGAACGCCATCAGGTAGCGCGGGAACGCGCAGGCCAGCTTGGCGCCCATCGCCACGATCAGCAGCTTGAACACGCCCCGCTCGGGGTTGTTCGCCGCCACCCGGGCCAGGATCGGCGTGCCGATCGCCATCAGCGCCGGCGCGACCAGCAGCGCCCCCCAGGTGTCGTACGAGGTGTGCACCATCGCCAGCACGAACACCGAGACGTAGGCCATCACCAGCGCCCAGGCCAGCGCGGTCGGCCGGCCGCGCCGGGCCGCCTCCCGCAGCCGGGGCGGCCACGGGCGTGCCGCGGGCTGCACCGCGGGCATCAGAAGACCTCCAGGTCGCCGAGGCTGAACCGCCAGTCGGCGAGGGTGCGTTCGGCGGGCAGCGGCCCGGTCGGGGTGCGGGCGGCCAGCACCATGCCGGTGCGCGGCGCCGTCAGGCAGCCCGCCCGCAGGCCTGCCGACGCCGCCTCGGTGCCCGGCGCCAGGTGGGTCGCCGCGTGGTCGCAGCCGGCGGCGGCCGCGTCCCGCAGCAGCCGGCCGGCCGCGGCCCGGTCGCCGGGGCGGACGATCAGCTCGGCCAGGGTGAACTCGGCCAGCGGGCCGCGCCGCCGCGGCCGGCCGAACGCCAGCCCGACCAGCTCGCCGCCGCGCTCCACCGTCACCACCCGGTAGTCCAGGCCCGGCGCGGCCCCGTACCGCCAGGCCAGGTACTCGGCGGTGCGCACCGTGTGCAGCCGCGTCTCGGCCGCGTCCGCCAGCGCCCGCTCCGCCAGCAGCTCCCGCAGCCGGGGGTCCGGGAAGGCGAACCAGTCGGCGGCGGTGGGCAGTTCGCAGCGCGGCGGCCCCGACGGGCCCGGTCGGCGGGCCAGCGCGGCCCGGGCGCCCCGGGCGAACGACATCGGCCGGGCCACCCGCAGTGCCACCGGCACCCGGCCCAACTCCCGCCAGCCCATCCTCAGATACCCCGGCAGGCTGTTGCCGTTCGGCGTGTTGAACACCAACTCGGCCTCGCCGGCCACCTGTTCGAGCAGCTCCAGGGTGAGCCGGCGGAAGATCCCGCGGCCCTGGAAGTCCGGGTGCGTCGCGGTGTCCACCGGCCGCACCGCCGCCACCTCCCGGCCGCCCGCGCCCCGCCACGACCAGCGCAGGAACAGCCGCACCCCCACCGGCCGCCCGTCCGCCGCCAGCGCCACCAGGCCCGGGCTGGCGCCGAACGGGTTCGCCCGGTGCTTCCAGTCGAAGAACTCGGCGCTGCGCCGCCCCGTCGGGCCGCCCGCCAGCGAAGCCGTCAGCAGCTCCAGGACCGCCGGCACGTCCGCCGACTCCAGCCGGCGGTACGTCAGTTCACCGCTCACGTCGTGCTCGTCCCCTCCGGACTCAGCGTGCCAGCACCCGCGCGTAGACCCGCTCGATCGCCCGCTGCGCGCCCGCCACGTCGAAGACCTTCGACCGCTCCCGGGCGGCCGCGCCCATCCGCTTCCGCAGCCCCGGATCGGCCGCCAACCCGTCGAGCGCGGCGGCCAGTTCGGCCGGGTCGCCGGGCGGCACCAGCCGGCCCTCGACGCCGTCGTCCAGCACCTCGGGCATGCCGCCGACCCTGGTCACCACCGACGGCAGGCCGGTGGTCATCGCCTCCATCAGCGCCACCGGCAGGCCCTCCTGGCGCGAGCTCAGGCAGAACACGTCCCAGCCCGGCAGCAGCGCCGGCACGTCCCCCCGGGAGCCCGCGAACAGCACGCCGTCGCCCGCCAGTTCGCGCAGCCGTGCCTCCAGCGGGCCCGCGCCGACCAGCACCAGCCGGGCGTCCGGACGGGTACGGCGCAGCAGCGCGAACGCGGTCAGCAGCGCCGCCTGGTCCTTCTTCGCCGTCAGGTTGCCGACCGTGCCGATCACCAACGCGTCCTCGGGCAGGCCGAGTTCGGAGCGGGCCGCGCGGCGGGCGGCCGGGCCCGCCGGGGCGTCGCCCAGGTCGGGGCCGTGGTGCACCACCGTCAGCCACCCGTCGTCCGGCCGGCGGCGGCCGATGCCCGCCGCCACCGCGTGCGAGACGGCGATCACCGCGTCGTTGCGCCGGTAGGTGAGGGCGTTGGCCCAGCGGGTCGGCAGGCGGTAGCGCTCCCACAGGTTGTGCTCGGTGTGCACGAGCTTCCGACGGCCCGCCAGCAGCCGGGCGGCGACCGCCGGCACCGGCATGTGGGTGTGCACCAGGTCGAAGCGGCGCTCGGCGAGCAGCGCCCGCAGCCGCAGCGGCCAGCGCCTCCCCGGCGCGGCGCCCAGGCAGTGGACCGGGACGTCGGCCGCGCGCAGCGCCGGGACCAGCGCGTCCTTCTGCGGCAGCACGTACGCCACCTCGACCGCGAACCGCGAACGGTCCACGTGGCGTGCGCAGTTGACCAGCAGCTGCTCCGCGCCGCCCCGACCCAGGCCCTTGGCCAGCCAGAGCACCCGGGCCGGCCCGCCCGTCACCGGTCCTCGCCCAGGCGCAGCTGCAGCGTGGTCTCCACCGGCTCCTCCGGCGGCAGTTCGGCCGGCCGGCGGCCCCAACTCGTCGCCCCGTCCCGGCGGTCCGGCGCCTCGCCGTACCCGGGTGCGGCCGGCCGCGGATCGGCCGGCCGCTGGTGCTCGCCCGGTCGGCGCTGCGGCTCCACCCGGGGCGCCGGCTCGGTGCGGCGCTGCGGCTCGGGGACGGACGGAGTGCTCTTCGCCGCGGGCGCGGCCTTCGCGGGGGAGCCTTTCGCGGGGGAGCCCTTCGCGGGCGGGCGGCCCGGCCGCAGGGTCCGCTTGCGCCGCCCCGTGGTGCCCTCCGCGCCCAGCAGCGCCACGCCCGCCACCGGCACCCCGGTGCGGGCCAGCAGCTCGGAGACCCGGTCCGCCTCCTCCGGGCGGAGGTTGCCCGCCATCACCGTCACCAGCACCGCGTCCGCGTGCTGCACCAGGTCGTAGGCGTCGTTGGCGTGCAGCAGCGGCGAGGAGTCGATCAGCACCACGTCCGCGTGCCGGCGGGCCAGCTTCAGCACCTCCCCGGCGCGCAGGACCAGCGCCGCCGGGTACGCGGTGGTGTTGCCGCCGGTGATCAGGGCCACGCCCGGCACGTTGGTGCGGCGGATCAGGTCCACCGGGTCCGGCAGCTGCTCGCCCGACAGCAGCTCCGCCATGCCCGGGCCGTCGCCCACCCCGAGGTGGCCGCGCAGGCCCGGTTGACGGAAGTCGCAGTCCAGCACCAGCACCTGACGGCCCGTCTCGGCGAGCGTCGCCGCCAGGTTCGCCACCGTGGTGGTCCGCCCGTCGCCCGAGCGCCCCGACATCACCAGCACCACCGGCGCCGGCTCGGCGGCCCGCCGGGCCCGCCGGTCGTCCGGGTCCAGGCCGCCCTGGCCGAGCTGCGCCGACAGCGCGCGCGGCCCGGTGAGCAGCAGCGTGGAGCGCAGCGAACGGTACGCCTCGGTCGCCGGGTCCTCCGGGCGGGCCGTCACCAGCGGTTCGCGCAGCCGGCGCAGCCGCCGCGACAGCAGCGGGATCTCGCCGATCACCGGCAGGTTGAACGCCTCCTCGGCGCCGTCGCGGGTGCGCAGCCGGGTGTCCATCCGGGACAGCATCAGCGCCGCCACCACGCCCAGCGCCAGGCCCAGCACCACCGCCAGCGCGAGCCGGACGCTGCGGGTGGGCGAGGTCAGCAGGTTGCCGCCGAGCTCCTTCGCGTCGATCGAGCCCCACTGCTGGATCGCGTCGGTCTGGCTGTAGTTCTGGAGGTCGGCGATGGCGCCGAGGGTCTTGGTCAGCGCCGCCGTCGCGGTGGACAGCTGGGGCTGGAGCTTGGCCTGATCGGTCGTGTTGGCCCGGCTGAACTGCTTCTGGAGGTCGTCGAGTTGCTGCTGCTGGGTGTCGGCCTGGGCGCGCAGCCGCTTGATCGACTCGTCGGCGCTCTTCTTCGACTCCTGGCTGTAGCCGGTGATGGTGGCCTCCGACAGCGCCGCCGCCAGGTCCGCACAGGACTGCTGGGTCGGGCCGGTGGTGGTGAACACCAGCATCTGGGTGGAGGCGGCCGCGACCGTGCGGCGCGCCGACAGGCTCGCGACGTCCGTGATGTGCAGCTTCTGCGCGGCCGCCGTGGTCACCGCCGAGCCCTGCGCGTACGACAGCACCTGGTCGGCCCGGACGGTGTCCGCCGCGCCCGCGACGGGAGTGATCGCCACCTTGCACTGCCACTTGCCGTTGTCCACCGCGTCACCGGCCGGCGTCAGCACGAACCCGACGATCAGCGCGGCGACGGTGCAGCCGGCCAGCAGCCGCCAGTACCGCCGCAGAACGGTGAACAGATTTGCCGGTTCCACCGGTTGGTTCCCCTCGCCTCGTCCCGACGCCCGCGCCGACCCGCCCCACGGACGGTGTTCCACGGCTGCGGCCACGCGCAGTTGGACGGTCCCCCCAGACCACATCCCCGGTGAACGATGCTTCCCGGCCCGGACCTGCGACGCAAGCGCTTTGGCGATTCCGGTACCAAGCTGTGGACGTATTCCGGACGCCTGCACACAATCTGACGAAACGTCATCAACCGGTCCGGTTCGCTCCGTCGGCGAACCGCCCTTGGACCGTCAGGTCAGTGCGCGCTCGTAGAACTCGACCATCCGGGCGGACACCTGCTGGAGGGTGAACCTGGTCAGGAAGCGCGCCCGGGCCGCCTTCGCCCGCACCAGCGCCTCGCCGGGCCCGTCCAGCGCCCGCAGCAGTGCGGCGGCCAACTCCCGGGGCCGCTGCGGCGGTACCAGCAGCGCGTAGTCCTCCGAGCCGACCGTCTCGCGCAGCGCCGGCACGTCCGCGCACACCAGCGGCACGCCGACGCCCATCGCCTCCATCGCGGCGCTGCCCAGCCCCTCCCAGCGCGAGGGCACCGTGCACACGTCCGCCGCCGCCATCAGGTCGAACACGTCGTCCCGCGGCCCGAGGAACCGCACCCCCTCGGTCCGGGCCGCCAACTGCTCCAGCCGGGCCGTCTCCGCGCCCCGGCTGCCGGCCAGCAGCAGCACTGCGTCCGGCCGGGCCGCGTGCACCTCCGGCCAGGCGGACAGCAGCACGTCCAGGCCCTTCTGGTACTGCTGCCGGGCCGCCGCCAGCACCACCGGCACCTCGTCCTCCAGCCCGAGCGCCGCCCGCACCGCCGCTCGCCGCTGCGGGGTCGCGGTGCCGAGCAGCTGCGGGTCGCGGCCGCGCGGCACCACGTCGATCCGGCGGCGCGGCACCAGCAGACGGGCCGCCATCGCGTCCGCGACGTGGTCGGTCAGCGCGTGGAAGCGGCGCACGCCCTGCGCGGTCAGCGCGTCCACGCCCTGCGCGGCCCGCACCTTCCACGGGCTCAGGCCGCGGGCGCGCAGGTGCTCCGGCCCGTACGCGGAGTTGACCAGGCTGGAGACCACCGGCACCCGGGCGGCGAGCGCCGCCGGGCGGCCCAGCACGTCCGACTCGTACAGCGTGGTGTGCACCAGGTCCGGGCGGCGGCGGCGGAACTCGGCGCGCAGCGCCGCCAGTCGGGCCGGGCGCGAGCCGCGCAGCACCGGCACCGGCTCGGCGCCCGCCGCCCGCAGCTCCTCCTGGAACCCGCCCGGCGACTCCTTCAGGAACGCCACCTGCAGCTCCACGCCCGCGCGCACCAGCAGCGGAGCCATCGCCACCAGCCCCTGCTCCGCGCCACCGACCCGGCTCACACTGTCGATCACGTACACCACGCGCACCGCAGCCACCCCCTCGCCCGGGCCACCCCCTGACCGGGGCTCAGCATCCCAGCCCCGGAGGGCCCGCGTCCGCGAAACCCGCCAGCTGATGGGTGCTACCCGCAGGCGGGCGGGGGAGTGGTGGCGAGCATGCCGGCCAGGGCGATGTCGAGCAGCCGGTCGGCCTGCTCGCGGGTGTCGTGCTCGCGGCTCCACGCGGCGGCGTTCATCAGGGTGAACAGGTCGGCGCCGGTGGTGTCGCCGCGCAGCGCGCCGGCCTGCCCGGCCCGGTCGGTGAAGCGGTCGCAGAGCGCGGTCAGTGCGGCGCAGGACTCGCTCAACTCGACGGCTCCTGCCGAGAGTTGCTCGGTCAACCCCTGGTAGGCGGCGGCGTGCCCGACCACCGCGCGGACCCATTCGGCCAGCGCCCGGGCCGGGTCGGGGTCCTCGGCGAGCCGCTCGCCGTGTGCGAACAGTGCCCGGTTGCGCTCCTCCAGCAGGGCGGCGATCAGCGCGGCACGCGTCGGGAAGTGCCCGTACAGGGTGCCGATCGCGACGCCCGCCCGGCGGGCGATGCCCTCCAGCGAGGCGCCGGTGCCCTCCTCCCGGAACGCGGCGTCGGCCTCGGCGAGCAGCCGTTCCCGGTTGCGCAGGGCGTCCGCGCGCGGACGTCGGCGGGTGGGGCCGGTCGGTTGTGCGGGCATGGCAACTCCCTTGGTGCGCTTGCGTTCCCGATTAAGTCGAGGCATCCTCGGGTTATCGGGAAATCGAGGATGCCTCAGTTTAACGGGGCGTCCGGGGGAAGGGGCATGCCATGATCCTGGTGACCGGAGCCACCGGCTCCGTCGGACGCCACCTGGTTCGCCGACTCGCCGACCGCGGCGTCGAGTTCCGCGCACTGGTCCGCGACCGGGCCAAGGGCCGCGGGCTGGGCTGCGACCACGTGATCGGCGACTTCGACGACCCCGCCTCGCTCGCCGCCGCGTTCGAGGGCGTGGACCGCCTGTTCCTCAACGGGCCCGGCGCGCAGGCCGTGGACGGCGAGCAGCCGATGGTGCGTCAACTGAGTGCGGTGATCGACGCGGCGGCCGCCGCCGGAGTCGAACGGGTCGTCAAGATCTCGGTCTGGCACGCCTCGCCCGGCGGAGCCCTCTCCGAAGGCGCGCACTGGGAACTCGACCGCCGCCTCGCCGCCTCCGGCCTGCCCTGGACCGTCCTGCAGCCGTCCGGCTTCCTGCAGAACCTGCTCGGGCCCGGCGCCTTCACCCCCGACGGGCAACTGATCGGCCGCTACGGCGACGGCGCGATCTCGCACATCGACTGCCACGACATCGCCGCCTGCGCCGACGTCCTGCTCACCGGCCCCGCCCGCCCCGGCGAGACCTTCGTCCTCACCGGTCCCGAAGCCCTCACCGACGCCCAACTCGCCGCCCGCGTCGCCGCCGCGCTCGGTCGCCCCGTCGGCCGGGTCGCCCTCGCCCCCGGCGATCTCGCCACCGCCCTCGCCGGCCAGGGCGCCCCGATCGGCTTCGCCCGCGCCCTCGCCGACCTCTTCCGCGGCGCGGCCGCGGGCGCCCTCGCCGACGTCACCACCGCGGTCCCGGACCTGCTCGGCCGCCCGGCGCGGACGGTGGACGAGTTCCTGGCGGACAACCTGCCCGAGCTGCGCAAGTCGGCAGGCCAGCAGGGGAGTTGAGTCACGCCTGCGGGCGTCGCACCGGCGCGGGACGAGCGGCGCCGCCCGGCCGCACGGCGTGTCGCGGGACTGCCGCCGCGCCATCGGGGCACCGTGTCGACCCGTGGCCGGAGGCGGGCAGTCGGCCGAACCCGGCCCGCCGGTCCGCGGCGTCTCGGTAGGGTCGGGCGCATGGCCGAGCCGCGCGTCCTGCACGTGATCACCGACCCGCGGGCCCGAGGCGCGCAGCGCCTCGCCCGCGACCTGCACGGCGAACTGTCGCGCCGTGGGCAGACGTCCGACCTGGTGGCGCTGCATCCGCATCCGGACGCCGATCCCGCCGAGCCGGTGGCCGTGCTGGGGCCCTCGCGCCACCATCTGGACACGTTGCGGGCGCTGCGGCGGGCAGCCCAGCGGGCCGACGTGGTGGTCGCGCACGGGTCGTCCACGCTGCAGGCGTGCGCGCTCGGGCTGCTGGCCGCCCGCACCCCGTTCGTCTACGTGAACATCGGCGACCCCCGGCACTGGACGTCGACTCCCGCCCGGCGCCTGCGGGTCGGCGCGTTCCTGCACCGGGCCGCCGCCGTCGCCGCGATCTCGCCGCACGCCGTGGAGCTGCTGCGCACCCGGTTCCGGCTGCCCGCCCGCCGACTGCACGTGCTGCCCAACGCCCGTCCTGCGGAGCGCTTTTCGCCTCCGGTCGGCCCCGCCGAGAAGGCTGCCGCCCGGGAGGCCCTCGGGCTGCCCGAGGGCGGGCCGCTGATCGCCTGGATCGGTGCGCTCAGCCCGGAGAAGCGCCCCGACCTCGCCCTCGCCGCCCACACCCGCCTGCCCGAGGACGTCCACCTCGCCCTCGCCGGTGAGGGCCCGCTGCGCGAACGCCTCACGGCCGACGCCGGCCCGCGCACCCACCTGCTCGGCCCGCTCGCCGACCCCGCACCGCTCTACCGGGCCGCCGACCTGCTGCTGCTCACCAGCGACTCCGAAGGCGTCCCGGGCGTCCTGATCGAAGCCGCCCTGGCTGCTCTGCCCGCCGTCGCCACCGAGGTCGGCTGGGTCTCCGACGTCGTCCGCCACGGCGAGACCGGACTGCTCACGCCCCCTGACGACCCGTCCGCCGCCGCCGAGGCGCTCCGCACCCTCCTCGCCGCCGATCGCGCCCCCTACGGCGAGGCCGCCCGCGAGCACGCCCTCGCCCACTTCGACCTCGCCGCCGTTGCCACCCGCTGGCAGCACCTGCTGCGCGAAGTCGCCCGCGCCGGACGGCGGGTGGACGCGAGGAACTGACCGTCCGGTCGGCATGCCGGCGGGCGGTGCCCGCGACCCTCGCCCGACCGGATCTCTCCGCTCCTCGCGTGACGCGGTCGCCGAGCCTCAGCCGGCCGTGGTGGGTGCGGCGGCGCCGGGGGCGGGGCGGCGGGACAGGGCGTCGGATGCCTTCGCGGTGGCGTACAGCGAGACCGCGAGGGCGGCCACCAGCGCGGCGCCGGCGGCGAAGACGCTGCCGTCGGAGACGGCCTTCGCGCTGCCGGCCTCGGTGCGGGCGGAGCCGGTGATGAAGGGCAGGACCACCAGGACCGCGACGCCGAGGACGACCTCGCCCCAGACCACCTTCGGGAAGTGCTGCAGGGTGAGGTGCAGCAGCGAGGCGGAGTCGTCGGCGCGGCGGGCCTGCGCGATCCTCGGCATCAGCCAGAACTGGTTGAAGGCGCCGGCCGTGACCAGGCCGAGGACCAGCACGATCTTGATCAGGAGGGCGATGCCGTAGCCGGTGGTCCACAGCTGGGAGACGGCGCCGACGTGCTTCCAGGTGAGCCACAGGCCGGAGACGGTGACCGCGCCGACGCACACCATGGCGACCAGGCTGAAGCGGCGCCAGATGTCGGCCCACAGCAGGCCGGCGCCCTCGCCGAGGCGGCCGCGGGTGCCCGCGAGGGCGACCAGCAGGGCCAGGCCGCCGAGCCACACGGTGCCGGAGACGATGTGGAGCTGGTCGAACACCGGGTCGAGCCAGCGGTCGAGGTTGGCGGGCGCGGTGGCCGGGGTGCCGGCGATCAGGGTGATCGCGAGGGAGGCCGGCAGCGCCGCGAGGACGATGCGGTCGAGGTGGCGGCGCACCGCCGGGACGAACAGCGCGATCAGTGCGGCGGCGGTGGCGAGGAGCACGACGTTCTGCAGCTGGTAGAGCGTGCCCTGCGCGATCCAGGCGTCCTTGGCCGCCGGGGCGTCGAGGAAGTCAGCTATTCGGCCGGGGGCCATGGCGTCGCCGAACGGCATGCCCTTGCCGGCCCTGGCGACGCGCGCCACCAGCTGGAAGTACCCGGTCACCAGCAGGACGACGCCCGCCCAGGCCAGGTAGCCGGCCGACCGTCGGCGCAGTGCGGCGGCGTCCTCGGACGTGGTGCTCGCGGCCCTGAGGGCGGGGCGCACGGAGGTGAGGTACGTGACGGTGGTGCCGATGGTGCCGCTCAGGCCGACGAAGTAGCCGGCCTTGGTGAGGACCCGCCAGGTCGGAGGCGTGGTGTATCCGGCCGCCTCCGCGGCCAGCTGCAGGTATGTCATAAGGTGATCCTAACCTTACTAAGGGCAGCCTCTCCTAACGCGTCTCTCATGTCCGGTCGGCCGTGCTCGCCGCCGGGCCAAGTCGTTCGCAGCCACTGCTGGTTGGCCATGCGCCGCCCATACTGGGTGCAGGTCGAGAGTGGGGGAGGCAGCCATGGCGTGGCTTGTCGCGATGGGGCTCGTGGTGCTGCTGGCGGCGGCGGCGAGCGTGAAGCGGGTGGGGCAGAACGAGCGCGGACTGGTGTTCCGCACCGGCCGACTGCGGGAACGCGTGCTGCGGCCAGGGACGGTCGTGCTGGTGCCGTTCGTCGATCGGCTGGAGTGCGTCGACGTGTCCGAGACCGTTGTCGAGGTGCCGTTCACCGGCCCCGCCATGGACGGCCGACGGGCGCGCGTCGAGGCCGTGCTGACGTTCTGGGTGGTGGATCCGGTGGTGGCGGCCACCGCGGTGCAGAACCACCGGACGGCGATCTGTCAGCTCGCGCTGGTGGTGATGCGCACCGAGGCCGAGCAGCGGACGTTCGGGGAACTGACCACCGCACGCGAGGAGCTGAGGCGCGCGCTGCTGCGCGAGGTGGCGCCCGCCGCGGCCGGCTGGGGAGTCCGACTGGACCGGGTCGAGGTGCGGAGTGTCACGGCCGCCGAGCCGTCGGGACCCGAACCGAACCGGCCCTGACCGGAGTTCGGCCCCGCGGTCCGTCCCGGACGTGTAACAGCGGCGTACCGGACGGAAGGTCGAGGAACCGTCCGACAACCGGACGCGTGGTGACGCATGCCCGCCGCTCGGCGGACCGCACACCTCGCCCCCGCAGGAGCCTTCGATGAACCTCCGCAAGCCCGTCGCCCTTGCCCTGTTGGCCTGCTCCGTCCTCGCCCTGACGGCCTGTGACCCCGACAGCTCCACCAACGCCGCGCCCGCGAAGAGCACCGCCGCGAGCACCCCGGCGGCCCCGCCGGCCGCCTCCGACGGCGCGTCCGGCGGCTCCTCGTCCGCCGCCCCCGGCGGCGGCAAGCCCGCCGCCGACGTCCGGATCTGCGGCAACTCCGAGAAGGAGAGCGACGTCAAGGCCGAGCTGACCCTCGACCGGAGCGCCGAGCCGCGGATCACCGGCATCATCAAGCTCACCAACACCACGTCCACCGAGTGCGTCGTCTACGGCAAGCCCGACCTGCGCACCGACCACACCGCGCAGTTCCAGAAGCTCGTCAGCGGCGTCCTCGGCTCCGGCACCTTCGCCACCGACAAGGCCCACGGCACCGTGCTGCACCCCAACGTGCCGGTCTACCAGGCCGTCACCTGGCTCTCCGCGCCGCCCGTCGCGCCCAACGCCTCCTGCACCACCGGCTCGCTGCTGGTGCTGGTCCGCAACGAGGACGTCCTCTCCCTCCCCATGCAGGTCAAGGACGCCCGGTACTGCCCGATCAAGGAGGAGGGCTCCGCCCAGGTCCAGATCGGCGTCCCGCAGGCCTCCGAGGCCGAGGCCAAGGCCCAGCTGCGCGGCCTCGGCAAGTAGTCGAGGAACGACGTGACCGGGTTCCGGTGGGCGAGTGTGCGGGGGCGCCGCCCGCCCGCCGGGGACCCGACGACCGGGCGGCGTTCCACTGCCCGCCCGGGCGAACGCCCGGGCGAACATCCGGGCGCCAGACGTCCGTTCGAGCGGTGCTGCTCCGTTCCGGGGAACTTCGCCGACCGGCTCCGGATCGCCTGGCCCGCGCCGGGGCGGGCTGCCACGCTGCCCTCGTGAAGCCGCTGCTGAGAACCACAGTCCTGATCGCCGTCGCCGGGGGCCTGGTCGCCGCCCCGGCCGCCGCCGCCGCCGTCTCCGCCCGTCCGAGCGCGTCGCACGGCCTGACCGGGAAGCAGCTGCTGACGCCGGGTCAGTACCTCGCCGCCGCGCAGCAGCCCGGTCCCGCCAAGCAGCACGGATCGGCCCCCGACACCCGGCCGGTCGACGTCGGTTCGCAGGCCCCGGCCGCCGCACCGCAGAGCCCGCCCGCCGGTACGCAGGCCGCCGGGCCGCAGGCCACCCGCCTGCACGAGGCCGTCGAGTTCTTCTGGTACAACTGCACGCACTCCGCCGCGCTCGAAGCGCCGCTCACCCGCTGGGCCGCCCAGCACCGGTCGGACGTCACGCTGCGCCGCATCCCGGCGATCTGGGTCGGCAGCCCCGACGAGGCCGAACAGCGCGCCCACGCGCGGCTGTTCTACACCCTCGACCGGCTCGGCGAGGTGGACCGGCAGCAGGCCGCCGTGTTCCGCGCCGTCCGCGACGACGGCGTCGACCTGACCACCGAGCAGCGCGCCGCCGACTGGGCCGCCGCGCACGGCATGGACGCCGCCGAGTTCCGTGCCGCGTACCACTCCGCGGAGGTGGACCGGGCCGTGGAGCAGGCGCCCAGGCTGTTCGCCGACTACCGGGTCAACGAACTGCCCACGGTGGTCGTGGACCACGACGGCCGCACCTCGCCCACCCGGGCCGGCGGCGTCGAGAACATGCCCGCCGCGCTCGACCGGCTGGTCGCCGAGGGAAGCCCGGACCGGGCCCGCTGAGCCGTGAACTCCCTTGGTGCGCGGACCGGTTCGGCCCAGAACCGTCGACAGGCGGGTTGAGCTGGCGCAATCTTCACGGAACCCGCCCGCCGCCCCCACACTCTGTGTCATGGTGGTCGCCGGGCCCGACCGGACCGCACCGTCCGCCCGGCTCCGACACAGCCGACACAGACACCGGGCGCGGCCGCACCGCGCCCGGAGAGGGCGGGAGTCCGTGGGGGGACAGCGCGCACAGGTCATCGACGACCGCGAGGGCCAACAGGCGCCCGGCGGCGTCACGATCCCGGCCGGGCCACCGCCCGAACTGGTCTTCAAACGCCGGCTGCGCCCCGTCCAGGTGGCCCACGAGCTCTGGGCCGCACGGGAGTTGGTGCGCGCGCTGGCCGAACGCGACCTGCGCGCCCGGTACAAGCAGGCGGTGCTCGGCTTCGCCTGGGCGGTGCTCACGCCGCTCGCGCTGTGCGCCATCTTCACGCTGGTCTTCCATCGCGCCGTGAAGATCGAGACCGGCGCGGTGCCGTACACGCTGTTCGCCTATGTCGGCCTGATCGTCTGGCAGTTCTTCAGCAACACGATGAACCAGGGCGCGCTCAGCCTCGCCAACAATCTCAGCCTGCTGAACAAGGTGTACTGCCCGCGCGAGGTGTTCCCGCTGGCCACCATGCTGGTCGCCACCGTCGACATGGCGATCGGCGTCGGCGTGCTCGGCCTGATGTTCCTGGTGTTCTGGACCGCCCCCGCCGCCACCTTCCTGTGGGCGCTGCCGCTGCTGGTGATCCAGTTCGCCTTCACCTACGGCATCGCGCTGATCCTCTCGGTGGCCGTGGTGTACCTGCGCGACGTCCGCCACCTGCTGCCGATCATCACCCAGATGGGAGTGTTCGCCACCCCGGTCGCCTACCCGCTGGCCAAGATCCCGCACCGGCTGCAGGAGATCTACGTCGGCGTCAACCCGCTCGGCGCGGTCATCGAGGGCTACCGGAAGGCGCTGCTGTACGGCGAGGCCCCCGACGGGCGGATGACGCTGATCGCGGCCGCCAGTTCGCTGGTCTTCCTGGTCGGCGGCTACCTGTTCTTCAAGAAGCTGGAAACGGGGATCGCCGATGTCGCGTGACTACCCGCTGGGCACCATCCGCACCCAGCAGGTCTGGAAGCGGTTCCGCGCCGACCAGCAGCGGATGCTGCTGCGCGACCGGGTCGAACAGGCCGCCCGCCGGCTGCGCGGCGACCGCGGCGAGGACTGGCGCTGGGCGCTGCGCGACATCAACCTGCACATCGAACCGGGCGAGTCGGTCGGCCTGATCGGCTCCAACGGGTCCGGAAAGTCCACCCTGTTGAAGATGCTGACCAGGGTCATGTACCCGTACGCGGGCATCATCGACGTCCGCGGCCGGATCGGCGCGCTGATCGAGATCCGGGCCGGCATCCACCCCGACCTGACCGGCCGGGAGAACATCTACCTGTTCGGCGCGCTGCTCGGCCTCAAGCGCCGCGAGGTCGCCGGACGCTTCGACGACATCGTCGAGTTCGCCCGGCTCGGCGGTGCGATCGACCGGCAGGTCAAGTTCTACTCCTCCGGCATGCAGATGCGCCTCGGCTTCGCCGTCGCCGCCTACCTGGAGCCGCACGTCCTGCTGGTCGACGAGGTGCTCGCCGTCGGCGACGCCGTCTTCCAGCAGCGCTGCCTCGACCGGATGCGCGAAGTCGCCGAACAGGGCACCACCATCGTCTTCGTCTCGCACGACCTCCCTGCCGTCCAGTCCATCTGCCGGCGCGGCGTCTGGCTCGAACAGGGCACCGTCCGGGTCGACGCCGGCATCAAGGACGCCCTGGCCGGCTACCGCGACTCCATCGAGGCCCAGTCCGAGGCCACCGCCCGGGTCGGCGAACCGCTGACGCTGCTGAAGTACGAAGTGCGCGGCGAGGACGGCGAGGAGAACCTGCACACCGACGAACCCGTCACCGTCGAACTCACCCTCGGGGGCGACTACCGCGGCGACGCCACCCTGCACCTCGGCGTCAGCGAAGGCACCTCCAGCCCGATCTTCCAGATCAGCCACGAGATCCGCCTGACCGGCGGCGACCACCGCGTCGCCTGCGTCATCCCCCGGCTGCCGCTGCCGCGCGGCCGCTACACCCTGTGGACCGGCGTCTACTCCATCGGCAAGACCGACGGCGGCACCCTGATGAGCTGGCACTCCGCCGGCCAGTTCGACGTGTTCGGCCCGATGCTGGACACCCCGCCGCGCGCGGTCGTGCTCGCCGCGCCGGTCTTCGTACCGCACCAATGGGAGGAGTGAGCGTGCGTTCGGTCCGCGTCCTGGTCCACCTCAACAACCTTGCCCTCGGCGGCGCCCAGCTCAACGCCGTCGACATCGCCCGCACCCTGCGCGACCGCGGCCACGAACCCGTCCTGTTCGCCCAGGGGGTCGACGGCCCCGCCCCCCTCGTCGAACTCGCCGCCTCCCACGACCTCGACCTCGTCGTGGCCGGCGACCCCGACACCCCGCACGCCGTCATCCGGGCCCGCCTCGCCCGCCTCGCCGACGAACACGGCTCCCAACTCGTCCACGCCTGGGAGGTCCGGGCCGCCCGCAACGCGTACTTCGGCCCCGGCCGACAGGGCCGCCTCCCGATCGTCACCACCTTCTACGGCATCCGCATGCTCCGCGGCATGCCCCGCCACCAGCCCCTCGTCCTCGGCCTCGGCGCGCTGATGCCCGACGGGCGGGCCTTCGGGCACCGCGACCTGCGACTGATCGAACCCCCCGTCAACACCTCACTGGACGCGCCCGGCTCGGTCTCCGGCTCCGCCTTCCGCGCCGAAGTCGGCGCCGCCCCCTCCCAGTTGCTGCTCTGCATCGTCACCCGGCTGGTCTCCGGCCTGGAGAAGGACGCCGGCGTCCGACGCACCATGGCCGCCGTCCGCCTCCTCGACGACCCCGACCTCGTCCTCGCCGTCGTCGGCGGCGGCCCCAGCGAAGAGCCGCTGCGCGCCGAGGCCGCACGCCTCAACGCCGAACTCGGCCGCGAAGCCATCGTCCTCACCGGCCAACGCTCCGACCCGCGCCCCGCCTACGAAGCCGCCGACCTCGTCCTCGGCATGGGCGGCTCCGCCCTGCGCGGCCTCGCCTTCGCCAAACCCGTCATCGTCCACGGCGCGAACGGCTACACCGCCATCCACGAACCCGGCCCCCTCGTCGAGCCCCACGCCTCCCGCTGCATGTACGGCCACGGCGACGGCCCCACCGACCCCAAGGCCCTCGCCGCCCAGATCCGCACCCTCGCCGACGCACCCGACCGCCGCGCCGAACTCGGCAGCTGGGGCCGCGACTGGGTGGTCGGCCGGTTCTCACTCGACCACGTCTCCACCGCCTTCGAGGAGATCTACCGCGAACTCCTCCGCCAACCCCCGGGCCGCACCGCCTGGCTCCGCGACCTCGAACAGATGACCCGCTACGAGTACGTGAAGCCGACGGCCCGCCGGCTCCTCACCCGCTGACGGATGAAGTCGTCCACCGCAGGCTTCCCGGAACGTCGGACTGTCAGTCGCCGGGGCGGAGGAGGACGGTGACGAAGCCGAAGCCGTCGCGGTACTCGGTGAGCCATTGGTCGCGGTGGTGGGTGGCGGCGGCCAGGGCCTGGTCGCGGTCGGGGCCCGGGGGTTGGTCGAGGGCCCAGTCGGTGAGGGCTCCGGTCCAGGACCATTCGTAGGTGTCGAGTTCTTCGCGGGTGGAGGTGTGTCCGGCGATCGGCCACCAGTCGGCGGTGCGGAGGGTGGTGAGGACGCCGGCCAGGTCGGTGAGGTCGTCGCCGAAGAACTCGCGTGCGTGGTCGGGTGGTTGGCCGTCCCAGTAGGACTCGCCGAGCAGCAGGGTGCCGCCCGGGGTGAGGAGTGGGCGGACGGCTTCGAGGGTCGGCAGCAGGCCGCCGAAGGCGTAGGTCGCGCCGACCGAGAGGACGGAGTCGAAGGGCTCGTTCGTCCTGAAGTCCCGTACGTCGGTGTGGTGCAGGCCGATTCGGCGGGCCACGCCCGCGCGTTCGGCGGTTCGGCGGCCGTCCTCCAGGGCGTCCGGGTTGGCGTCCACGCCGATGGCTTGCAGGTCGGGGTACATGCTCAACGCCCTTACCAGCCACGCGGCTTCGCCGCAGCCGAGGTCGAGGACGCGACCGTCCGGGCGGCGACGGAGCTGGTGTTCCAGCAGGCGGCGCACCGACTCGTCCGACAGGGGGGCGGCCACAGGGTGGTCGCGGTGGGCGATCCGTCCGATCGTCTGGCGTTCCATCATGTAACTATGCCCGGTGGGTCGTTCGGTCGTCGATGCGTTGCGGGGGCGGATAGGTGCGGCCCTTCCAGGACGCGCCGCGGCCGCGCCAGTGCTGGACGGCGGAGTCGACCGTCATCAGCAGGTACAGCAGCGCGGTGAAGGGGAGGAGCGGGGCCTCGGTCACGGGTCTGTCGTAGTAGCGCAGCATCGGCGCGAAGGTGCCCGCCATCAGCGCCCAGGCGGCGAGGCCAGTGCCAGCGGTCCACCAGTTGCCCGTCAGCAGGCCGGTGACGGCCGCGATCGGCGGCACCAGGTAGATCAGCGTCAGACCGAGGACGGTGCCGAGCAACAGGGGTGGTGAGTAGCGGAGTTGGGCGTACGCGCTGCGGGAGACCATCCGCCACAGCGGGGACAGTCCGGGGTAGGGCCGGACGGAGTCGACGCGGTCGGCGAGGCCCAGCCAGGTGCGGCCGCCGGTGCGTTTGACGGCGCGGGCGAGTGACACGTCGTCGATCACCGCGCCGCGGATCGCCGCCACCCCGCCCGCCCGTTCGAGCGCGCGACGACGCACCAGCGAACAGCCGCCGGCCGCGGCGGCCGTCCGGGAGGAGGGACGGTTGGAGCGGCGGAACGGGTAGAGCTGGGCGAAGAAGTACACGAACGCCGGGACGATCAGCCGCTCCCAGCCGGACGCCACCCGCAGGCGGGCCATCTGGGAGACCAGGTCCAGGTTGTGCGCCTCGCCCGCCACGACCAGCTCCCGCAGGGAACCGGGCCGGTGCGCGATGTCGGCGTCCGTCAGCAGCAGCCACTCGGCGTCGCCGGCCCGCTCGACGCCGTGCCGCAACGCCCACAGCTTGCCCGTCCAGCCCTCGGGGAGGGGTGGGGGAGTGGTCACCTCCAGCTCCAGGCCCCGGGCGGCCGCGAGTTCTCTCGCCAACTCGGCAGTCCCGTCCGTGCTGTGATCGTCCACCAGGACGACCCTGGCCCGGCCCGGATACTGCTGGGCGAGCAGGGACGGGAGGGAGAGGGGCAGCACGCCGGCCTCGTCACGGGCCGGCACCACTGCCACCACGTCCGGCCACCGCGACGGCTCCGCACCCCCGCGCGGCAACCGCTGATCGGTCCGCCAGAACCCGCCGTGACACGCCGCCAGCCACACCCACACCACCAGCGCCACCACCGACACCCACCACAGCACGGTCACCCCGGCAGTCTGCCCCACGGACAGTGCGCGGACGCCGAGGCGCGACGGGCTGCCGCCCGGCGGAGGGGTGGGGTTGGGCCGGGAGGGCAAGGGCCGGGGGTGTGAGGGTGTGGCAAGGAGGGGGGGGTCGAGGGGTGGGCGGCAGCCCCGCCCGGTGCGGTGCCGGCGTCGGGGCGCGATGGGGCGGCCGTCCGGCGGAGGGGTGGGGTTGGGCCGGGAGCGTGGCGGTCGGCCGGAGGGCCGGCCGGGGAGGGCAAGGGCCGGGGGTGTGGGGCACGGCGAGGAACGGTGCGGGCTACCCAGGGGGCGAATATCGGTCTACTCGCGCTGCGACGACACCGAGGCACCACCGGTGGCCGCTGGGGCCGACGGGACGGTCAGACCCTTGCGCCGATCAGGATCTCGCCCTGGGGGTAGTTGAGGGCCGCCGTCTGGAGGGCGGCGGGGCGGCCGGAGTGGAGGACGGTGAGGGTGCCGGCGCCGGCGGTGGTGGAGGTGATGCGGCGGAGGGCCTGGGCGGCGACGGCGTCGGCGGAGCCGTGGAAGCGGGCGGGGACGGACAGCGCCGAGGCGATGCGGTCGTCGACGAGTTCGTAGTGGGTGCAGCCGAGGACGACGTCGGTGGTGGAGGCGGGGGTGCGGGCCGCGGCATAGGCGATGGCGGCGGCGATGGCGTCCTCGTCGGCGTGCTCGACGGCTTCGGCCAGGCCGGGGCAGGCGACCTCGTGGACCTCGGCGGCACCGGCGCCGAACTCGGCGATCAGGCCGCGCTGGTAGTCGCTGCCGGTGGTGGCGGGGGTGGCCCAGATGGCGACGACGCCGCCTGCCGCGGTGGCAGGCTTGATCGCGGGGACGGTGCCGATCACCGGCAGTTCGGGCTCGAACTCGGCGCGGAGCCGGGCGAGCGCGTGCACGGAGGCGGTGTTGCAGGCGACCACCAGCGCGTCGGGTTCGAGCGCGGCCGCGGCCCGGGCGCAGGCGAGGGCGTGCTCGGTGATGTCCTCGGGGGTGCGCGGTCCCCACGGCATGCCGTCGGGGTCGCAGGAGATGACCAGGTCCGCGTCCGGCCGCAGGCGGCGCAGCGCGGCGGTGGCGGCGAGCAGTCCGATTCCGGAGTCCACGAGGGCGATCTTCACGAGCAACGACTCTACCTCTTGGCCGTCGCACACCCCGGTCCGGCCGATGGGGACCACCTGCACCGCAGCCCTGGCCGAACGCGTACGAACGCCCTGCCGGGACGCCGCCGGGACGCTCGGACGGGACGCCGCCCGGACGCCGCCGGGACGTCGCCCGGACTGGCCGCGTTTCGACCGGATCGACGCGTGCGGCCGGGGTTCGCCTGGTGCCTCCGCCGCCCGCGTTGCGATAGGCAGGCAAATACCTGCATGATGGAGGGGTGAGTCCGGAACCGATCCCCACCGCCCCGATGGACGCGGTGTTCAAGGCCCTCGCCGACCCGACGCGGCGGGCGTTGCTCGACCGGCTGCGGGTGCGGGACGGGCAGACGCTGCGGGAGTTGTGCGAGGAGGTGGCGATGGCCCGGCAGTCGGTGACCCAGCACCTGGACCTGCTGGTCGCGGCGCGACTGGTCACCGTGGTCCGCCGGGGGCGGGAGCGGCTCCACTACCTCAACCCCGGGCCGATCCACGAGATCGAGCAGCGGTGGATCGCCGACTTCGACCGGCCCCGGCTGGCCGTCCTCGGCGCGATCAAACGACAGGCAGAGCAGGAGAACGCCATGAACAGCGCATCCGAGACCGGTACTGTCCCGACCTACGTGTACGCCACCTACATCCGGGCCACCCCGGAACAGGTGTGGAAGGCGCTCACCGACGCCGAGCTGACGGCCCGCTACTGGGGCCACGCCAACGTCTCCGACTGGCAGGCCGGATCCACCTGGGAGCACCGCCGCACCGACGGCTCCGGCAAGGTCGACGTCACCGGCCGGGTGCTGGTGGCCGAGCCGCCGACCCGCCTGGTGCTCACCTTCGAGGACCGGCCGGACCTGTCCGGCCTCGAAGACGAGGCCACCGTCACCTTCCTGGTCGAGCCGCACGAGGACATCGTCCGGCTGACCGTCACCCACGAGAAGCTGCGCGACCGCACCGCGCTGCAGGCGATCTCGCACGGCTGGCCGGCCGTCCTGGCCAACCTGAAGTCGCTGCTGGAGACCGGGGAGACCCTGCCGCAGGCCCCGTGGGAGATGGCCCCCACCGAGACCCGCGCCGACTGACGCACCCCACGGATCCCACGGACCCCACGCACCCGAAGCACCCGAAGCACCCCATGCACCCGACGCGGTGCCCCGAGCGCGCCGCCGCAGCAGAAGGGCACCACGGATGTACGACACCGCCGCACTCCACCGTGCGTACCAGGACGTGATCGCCGCCGCCGAGGAGGCGGCCGGTGCCGAGCCGGTCGCCGTCCCGCCCGGCGAGTGGGACGCCGAACAGGTGCTGGCCCATGTCGGGTCGGTCACGGCCGGCACCCTGGCGGCGGTGGCCGCCGTCGCGGCCGGCTCGCCCGCCACCTTCGACAACCGGATCTCCCAGGACAGCTGGACGATCGGCCGGGTGATCGACCGCACCGGCGGCGGCCGGCAGCTGCGCCGCCGGATCGCCGCGCAGGCCGAGGCGCTGTGCGCGCTCGCGGCGTCGCTCGGGACGGAGGAGCTGGACACCGCGCTGCCGACCCTGCTGCTCTCGCACGGCCGACCGGTGTTCGAGGGCCCGCTGGCGATCCTCGACCTGCTCGACGGGCTGGCCGCCACCGAACTGCCCGGCCACGCCGCCCAGATCCGGGCGACCGCCGCCCCGACTGCTGTGCCCGCCACCCGGGCCGCGTCGCCCGCCGCGTCCTGAGGCCCGGCCCCCGGCCCCCGGCCCCCGGCCTCCGGCCCCCTGCTCCGTCCGGTTGATGTGCGGCGGTGGTGCGGCCGGGTTGGGTGCGGCGGGTCCGGCGGGTGCCCACGCTTGGGCCCCATGGGAGAGCGGACGACGTCGAACGGGCCGGACGAGCGGGTGTCGGGGGCGGCGTACACCAACCTGGTGGTCGCGACGCTCGGCTTCGCGCTGACGTTCTGGGCGTGGAACCTGATCGCCCCGCTGGCGGGCGAGTTCGACAAGACGCTGCACATGTCGTCGTTCGCGCAGTCGTTCCTGGTCGCCGTCCCGGTGATCGTCGGCTCGCTGGGACGGGTCCCGGTCGGCGCACTGACCGACCGGTACGGGGCCCGGCTGATGTTCCCGCTGATCTCGGCGCTGACCATCGTCCCGGTGCTGCTGATCATCCCGGCCCGCGAGTCGTACGGGGCGCTGCTGGCGGTCGGGTTCTTCCTCGGGCTGGGCGGCACGACGTTCGCGATCGGGGTGCCGCTGGTGAACTCCTGGTTCCCGGCGCACAAGCGGGGCCTGGGCCTCGGCGTGTTCGGGATGGGCATGGGCGGCGTCGCGCTGTCCGGCTACTTCACGCCGCGGCTGTGGAAGCACGGCCACGACCTGCCGTTCCTGGTGATGGCCGGCGCGCTCGCCGGGTACACCGTGCTCGCGGCGCTGCTGCTGCGCGACCGCCCGGACCGGGCCGTGCCCACCGCCTCGCTGGCCACCCGGCTGGGGCGGGCGGGTCGGCTGCGGGTCACCTGGGAGCTGTCCGCGCTGTACGCGATCGGCTTCGGCGGCATCGTCGCGTTCGGCGTCTACCTGCCGACGTACCTGAAGACCTGGTACCACCTGTCGGCGACCGACGCGGGCACCAAGGCGGCCGGCTTCGCGCTGGTCACCGTGGTGTTCCGGCCGTTCGGCGGCTGGCTGTCGGACCGCGTCCACCCGGCCGTGGTCACCGGCTGGGCGCTCGCGCTGACCGCGCTCTTCGCCGTCGTGCAGGCCTTCGACCCCGCGCTCGACCCGGTCGGGACGATCGCCTTCCTGCTGATGGCCGCGGGCCTCGGCACTACCAGCGGCTCGGTGTTCGCGCTGGTCTCGCAGGTCACCCCGGTCGCCCAGGTCGGGTCCGTCACCGGCATCGTCGGCGCGATCGGCGGCCTCGGCGGCTTCGTCCCGCCGCTGGTCATGGGCGCCATCTACAGCGCCAAGGGCAGCTACTCGATCGGCTTCATGCTGCTGTCGGACCTCGCCCTGGCCGGCTGCGTCTACGCGGTCGGCCGGATGCGGAACATCCGGCCGGCCGCCGCCGCGTGACGGGACGCCGACCGCCGCCGTGTGACGGGACGCCGACCGCGGGCCGCGACGCCGTTCACGTCGAGCGCCCACGGGCCGCATGCGCACGGCGAGGAGGAACCGGCCGACCGTGACGGCCGGGCGGGCCGTCACGGCGCGGTGAATCGTTACGCCTCGGCGAACCGTTACGCCTGGGCGCCGAGCAGGCGCTGAACCGCCGGCTCCAGGCCCGACAGGATGGTGTCGAACCGCCGGGTCGAGGTGGTGGAATCCACCTGCAGGCGGCTGATCCGCAGCGGGTGGGCGGGCAGTCGGGGGCCCAGGCGGTGGTCGGAGAGGAAACCCAGCCGGTAGCCGAGCTGGCGCAGCACCGTGTCCGCCCGCTCGTCGAACCCGCCGTCGGGGTAGGCGAACGCCGACGGGGCCTCGCCGAGCCAGCGGGTCAGCGCCAGGTGCGCGCCCGCGATCTCCGCCTGCACCGTCGCCGCGTCGCAGCGCCGGAGCGACGGGTGCCCCAGCGTGTGGTTGCCCACCGTGACGTCGGCCTCGCGCAGCGCCCGCAGGTCCTCCGGGCGCAGCTGTTCCTGGGCCGGCGGGCGGCGCGACGCGGAGACCCGCAGCTCGGCGAGGCTGCGGCGGCGGTCCGGGTCCGGCAGCGCCTTGAGCAGTGCCAGCACCCGCACCGGGTCGCCGCCGGTGGGCAGCAGCCGGGCCCGGCCGCCGTGCCGGGCGAGGAACGCCGCCTCGTGCCACCAGAAAGGCTGCTCGGTGCCGATCACCTCGGCGATCACGAACGCGGCCGCCGGGATCCGGCGCGCCACCAGCTCCGGCAGCGCGTGCCGCAGCACGGTGCGGTCCGGGTCGTCGAAGGTCACCAGGACCGAGCGCGGCGGCAGCGGGCGACCCTCGGCCAGGGAACGCTCCACGTCCTGCACCGACACCGGGGTGGCCAGGCGTCGGAGCCGGTCGAGCTGGGCGCCGAACGAGCGTGGATCGGTGATGCCGTGATAGGCGAGCACGGCCAGCCGCTGCGCGGCCCGGGCCCGGAACAGCGGCTGGGCCGGGCTGAACCGGAGCCAGCTGCTGCGGTCCCGGGGCTGCCCCGACGCGAGGGCGGGCGCGGCGGCGGGCACGGCGGCAGGTTGGGGCGGGGCGCAGACGGCGGCGGCGGTGGTGGCGTACGACACGGTTCCCCCCTCGGTCGCCGGCATGCGGCGTGGCGGTCCCGTCGGCAGGCGGAGCCCGGCCTCCGACCCCGGGAACGGCGGCTCCGCTCCCGAGTGATCTAGCCCGCGGCGGGTACTCCCAATCCCGCTCGTCGGACGGCTCCTGGATCGCTCAATGTAGTGGAGACCATCGACATGGCGGGATGGTTGTACGGCGGACGGCGAGATTTCGCGGGGACCTCCGAACGGCCGTCCGGAATCGTCCGAACGGTGATCAGGCACGGTCCGGACACCGGTCGGGAAGGTCGGCCGGAGCACGGCGACGGACAGCCCGCAGGGCGGTCCGGGGCACGGTTCGCGCGGCGGCCCGGGCGGTGCCGGAGCGCATCGCAGCGCCGTCGACCAGTGCCGAAGGTCCGTGGCCCGCCCCCGGGGGCCGGGTTACCGTGGAGGGCATGGCAGACACCCCGAGTGACCGCACCGCTACGCGCTGGTCCACCGTGTTCGGCGGCTGCGCACTGCGCCGCCACCAGTTGCTGCTGTCCCTGGTCGGCGTGGGCTGCGTGGTGCTCGGCATCCTGGTCGCGGTGCTGGTCCCGGAGAGCGACGGCCCCGCGTGGGTGATGGCGGTGGCGGGCTGCCTGGCCACCGGAGTGCTGCTGCTCGCCCGGGTCGGCCTGGCGCTGCTGCGCCCCGGCCGCGGCACCGCATCCTGAAACTCCGCGCGGAGCGGCTGCCGTTCCCGGAGGGGCTGCCGTTCCCGGAGCCGCGGCGGTTCCCGGAGGGGCTGCCGTTCCCGGAGGGGCTGCGGTTCCCGGAGGGGCTGCGGTTCCCGGAGGGGCTGCGGTTCCCGGAGGGGCGCGAATCGACCGGACGGGCCGAAAACGTCCAGCAAACGGACAGCGCCGGTCGGATCGGCTGATTTTCGGCCTACCTGCGCACTTCTTTCACGTTTCCCCGGCAGTGAAAGCACACTTCCCCCTACTGTGAAACGCATCGCCCGCGCAGGCCGCGGGCCGGGGGAGTCATCAGGGTCGGGCGCGGGGGCGCCGCGGCCGCATTTTCCGGTGCGGGGGCACCGCGAGGGGGACGTCATGGCGAGCACCGCCGTCGCCGCCGCAGGCATCAGGGCGAAGGTCAAACAGCAGCTGGCCCGCGCGGCCGGCCGGGTACCCGGCGAGGGCGCCACCGTCCTCATCTACCACCGGATCGGCGGCGGCACCGCCGACGAGCTCGACCTCGCCACCGCCGACTTCACCGCCCAGGCCGACCTGCTCGCCGAGCTCCCGCCCGGCCGGGTGGTCTCCCTGGACACCGCCGCCGACCGGCTCGACGCCGGCCTGCGCACCCCCAGCACCGTCCTCACCTTCGACGACGGCTTCGCCGACACCTACGACACCGCCTGGCCGATCCTCAGGGAACGCGGCCTGCCGTTCACCGTCTACCTGGCCAGCGGCATGGTCGGCGGCCCGATGCGCTGGGAGGGCTCCACCGCCAAAGGCGCCCCCGCCACCGGGCTGAGCTGGGAGCAGCTGCGCGAGATGGCCGCGACCGGCCTGTGCACCGTCGCCAACCACACCCGCAGCCACGCCCGCCCCATGCTGCTCACCACCACCGAACTGGACGCCTGCGGCGACGACGTCGAGGAGCACCTCGGCACCCGCCCGCGCCACTTCGCGTACACCTGGGGCACGCCCGTCCCGCACATGGAGACCGCGCTGCGCGCCCGGTTCCGCACCAGCGCCACCGGCCGGGTCGGCCGCAACCTGCCCGGCGGCGACCCGGTCCGCCTGCACCGGGTGCCGGTCCGCCGCACCGACCCGATCGACTTCTTCCGCGCCAAGCTGTACGGCCGGCTGATCCCCGAACGCGCCTACGCCCGGATCGTCGCCACCGCAAAGGCGGTGGGCGCCCGTGCCTGAGTGGCCCTCACTTCCGCTGCGGCTGCGCGGCGAGGACGGGCGGCCGCTGCGGGTCGCGCACCTCACCACCGTCGACATGTCGCTGCACCTGCTGCTGTCCACCGAACTGACCGTCGACGTCGAACACGGCCTGACGACGTACGGGCTCAGCGCCCCCGGCCCCTACCGGCAGCGGATCGAGCACCTCGGCGTCCACCACCGGCCGCTGCCCTCGCTCACCCGGGCCTGGCAGCCCGCCGCCGACCTCGCCGCCGCCCGCGAACTGCTCTCCGTGCTGCGCGAGATCCGGCCCGACGTGCTGCACACCCACAACCCGAAGACCGGCGTCCTCGGCCGCGTCCTCGGCCGGCTCGCCCGGGTGCCGGTCGTCGTCAACACCTGCCACGGGCTCTGGGCGCAGGCCCACGACCCGCTCGCCAAGCGGCTGCTGGTGCGCGGTGCCGAAGCGTTCGCCGCCCGGTTCTCGCACGCCGAGCTGTACCAGAACGCCGAGGACCACCGCACTCTCGCCCGCTGGGGCGTCCCCGCCCGGCGCGCCCGGGTCGTCGGCAACGGCGTCGACCTCGACCGCTTCCCCGCCCCCGGCCCCGCCCGGGACGCGCTGCGCACCGCGGTGCGCGACCGACTGGGCGTCCGGGACGACGAGCTGCTGGTCGGCGGGGTCGGCCGGCGGGTCGCGGAGAAGGGCATCCGCGAATACGCCGAAGCCGCCCGGGCGCTGGCCGGCAAAGCCCGCTTCGTGTGGATCGGACCGGACGACCCCGACAAGCCCGACGCGCTGCGCGCCGCCGAGGCCGGACTCGAATTCCTCGGCAGCCGCGACGACATGCCCGCCGTGTACGCCGCGCTCGACGTCTTCGTCCTGCCCTCCTACCGGGAAGGCTTCTCCCGCTCCGGCATGGAGGCCGCCGCCAGCGGTCTGCCCATGGTGCTCAGCGACATCCGCGGCTGCCGCGAGATCGGCACCCACGACCAGCACCTGCTGCTCGCCCCCGCCGCCGACGCCGCCGCCCTGACCGGCGCACTCGACCGGCTCCTCACCGAGCCGGCCCTGCGGAACCGCCTGGGCACGGCCGCCCGCCGCCGCGCCCTCGAACAGTTCGACCAGCGCACCGTCGCCCGGATCTCCCTGGAGACCTACGCCGCCGTCGCCCGCAGACGCGGCCTGCCCTGGACCACCGACTGACCGGCGCCACCCGCACCGCAGCACACCAGCACCGCCGCACCACAGCACTGGCACCGCGGCTCCACCGTCATGCGCGCCAGCAGCCCGGCGTGCCCGCAACCCGCCCCGACCGGGGCCCACCACACCACCACGCACCAACCCAGTTGGGGGAGAAATGAAGCGAGGGGGGGACCTCGCGGTCGCCGCACTGGCCGGGATCATCGCCGTCCCGCTCGGCCTGGTGATCGCCCTCCTGATCCGCGCCACCATGGGCGGACCGGTGATCTTCCGGCAGACCCGCTCCGGCCGCCACGGCCAGGAGTTCCGCATCCTCAAGTTCCGCACCATGCGCGACAAACGTCACGAGGACGAGCCCGACGCCCCGCGGATCACCCGCCTCGGCGCCCTGCTGCGCCGCACCAGCCTCGACGAACTCCCGCAGCTGTGGAACGTCGCCCGCGGCGACATGGCCGTCATCGGCCCGCGTCCCACACTGCCCGAACAGGTCGTCCACTACTCGCCCCGGCAGCGGGGCCGGCTCGCGCTGCGCCCCGGCCTCACCGGCTGGGCGCAGATCCGCGGCCGCAACTCCATCAGTTGGCCCGAACGCATCGAACTCGACCTCTGGTACATCGAGCACCGCACCCTGCTGCTCGACCTGCGCATCCTCCTCGGCACCGCCCGGATGCTGCTGCGCCCCACCGGCATCACCGCCGCCGGCGGCGTCAACCCCGGCTTCCCCGTTCCCGCCGAGGCGCCCGCGGCGACGCCCGCTGCGCGGGTCGTGCTGCCGCGCCAGGCGACGGCGGCCGCGCCCCGGCTGGCCCGGGAGGAGCTGCCTCGCTGACGAAACGATTCGGCCCGGCAGGACTTCGATCGGGCATGCCTTCGACCGGGCGGCCGTAGGGTCCGGAACCGACGGTGCGTCAGGGCGGGAAGAGGGAGCGGGACGGGATGCTGTGGATCGCGGGAGCCGGCGGAGTCGGCCGGGAAGCACTGGACGTGGCGATCGCGGCGGGCGTGCCGGTCGCCGGATTCCTGGACGACCGGCCGGCGGGCGAGCGGGTACGCGGGCTCCCCGTCCGCAAGCCCGGTGAACTCCCGTTCGGTGCGCCGTACTTGATCGGCATCGCGGACCCGGCGGTACGGGCCCGGCTGGCCGAGCTGCTGGACGCGGCAGGCGGCCGGCCCGCCACGCTGGTGCACCCGCGGGCGATCGTCGCGCCGGAGACCGAACTGGCCGCCGGCTGCCTGGTGATGGGCGGCGCGCACGTCTCCAGCAGCGTCACTCTCGGGCCGCACAGCCAGGTCCACTACAACGCCACCGTCGGCCACGACACCCGCTTCGGCGCCCGCGTCACCGTCTACCCCGGCGCGAACGTCTCCGGCGCCGTGCTGCTGCACGACGACGCCACCGTCGGCTCGGGCGCCGTCGTGCTCCAGGGCCGCACCGTCGGCCCCGCCGCCTTCGTCGGCGCCGGCGCCGTCGTCACCCGCGACGTCGCGGAGCGCACCACCGTCATCGGCTGCCCGGCCCGCCCCATGTCCTGACCGGCCGCGCGGCGGGCAGGGCATAGGCTCGGGGCCATGGGAATTCCTGTGTTTCTGGCCGAGCTGCGCGAACTCGTGGGGCAGCGGGCGCTGTGGCTGTCCGCCGTGACAGTGGTCGTGGTCGACGACGACGGGCAGGTGCTGCTCGGGCGGCGGGCCGACAACGGGGCCTGGGCGCTGATCGGCGGCATCATCGACCCGGGCGAGCAACCCGCGGACGCGGCGGTGCGGGAGTGCCTGGAGGAGACCGGCGTGACGGTGGAGCCGCAGGCGCTGATCTCGGTCACCGTCTCACCGGTGGTCGACTACCCCAACGGGGACCGCTGCCAGTACCTCGAACTGACCTTCCGCTGCCGCCCGTTGGCCGGCGAGGCATGCGTGAACGACGACGAGTCGCTGGAAGTCGCCTGGTTCCGCCCGGACGCCCTGCCCGCACTCGACGCGTCCGCACAGGAACGGATCGAACTGGCGCTGGCCGGAAACAGCACCGCGTACTTCGCCCCGGCCGGCGCGTAGCGGAGCTCCCGGGGCGCGCGACGGCGTGCCCCGGAACCCCGGTTCGCCTCAGAGCGTCCGGAACCAGGCCGCGGTGCGCCGCAGGCCCTCCGGCAGCGGGACCGGCCGGACGTCGGGGAACAGCTCACGCAGCCGGGAGTTGTCGGCCTGGGAGTCGCGCACGTCCCCCGGCCGCGGGTCGACGTGCTCGGCGGCGACCGGCTCGCCCAGCGCCTCGCCCAGCAGGGAGATCAGCTCCAGCAGGGTGGTCCGGGTGCCGAACGCCAGGTTCACCGGCTCGGCGCTGACCACCCGGCGCAGCACCGCCTCGGCGAGCACCTGCGCGACCGTGCCGACATACGTGAAGTCGCGGCTCTGCAGCCCGTCCCCGTGCACCGTCACCGGCCGGCCGGCCAGCGCCGCCGCCAGGAACGCCGGGACGACGGCCGCGTACGCGTGGCCGGCGGGCTGTAGCGGGCCGAAGACGTTGAAGAACCGCAGCGGGAGCACGCCCAGGCCGTAGCAGTGGTGGTACGCCCCGAGGTACGCCTCGGTGGCGAGCTTGGAGACCGCGTACGGGCTCATCGGCGCGGTGCGCATCGACTCGCGCTTGGGCAGCTCGCGATTGGCGCCGTACACCGAGGACGAGGACGCCGCCGCCACGTACAGCCCGCCGGCCCGGCGGGCCGCCTCCAGCACCTCCAGCGTGCCGGTGGCGTTCGCGTGGTGGCTGGCCAGCGGCGCGGCCACCGAGCGCGGCACCGAGGGCAGCGCCGCCAGGTGCACCACCGCGTCCGCCCCGGCGAACGCGGCGTCCAACAGTGCCGGATCGAGGATCGTGCCCTCGAACAGCGTGGCGTCCACACCCGCCAGGTTGGCCTTGCTGCCGGTGGACAGGTCGTCCACCACCCGGACCTCCGACACCTCCGAACGGGCCGTCAACTCCCGGGCCAGATTGGCCCCGATGAACCCGGCCCCGCCGGTGATCACCACTCGCATCGCCGTACACCACCCCTCCGCCGGGCCCGGGGATCCCCCCACCGGGCCGATGCGCCCGACTCTAGCGGCGCACCCTCGCCCACCGGGCCGAAAACCGCTCAGTCGCACCCAAACCGTCCCATCGGCCACATCCCGCACGACGACCGGTGGAGGCGCCCCTCAGCGCTTCGTCCGACGCCCGGTCTCCTCCGCCGCGTCCAGCACCGCCGCCAGGTCGCCGCCGGCCGTCGCGGTCGCCACCGCCGCCACCGAGCCCTCCACGAACGGCGCGTCCGCGAACCGCACCGGGAACGGCAGGCCGTGCTCGTCGGCGTCGGTCAGCAGCGCCAGCACCGTCTCCACCGCGCCCTCCAGGTCGCACAGCACCACCACCCCGTGGCCCTGGTCGACCCGGCGGGCCGCCGTCGCCACCAGCACCGCGCTGGTGCCCAGGCCGTCCGCGATCGAGCCGCCGGTCGCCACCACCGGCGCCGGGTCGTCCGACTCCGCCACCGCCAGGGCCAGCGCCCGCACCGCGTCCGCCACCTCGTGGCTGTGCGAGACCAGCACCACCCCCACCCGGCCGTGCCCGGCGGGCCGCGACGGCCGGGGCACCGTGGGCGTCGGGGCGGTCAGCGTGCCGGTGGCGGCGCCCACCGGCGGGGCGGACGGCGCGGTGGTGATCGGGATGACGTCGGCGCGGCTGCCGTCCCGCTGGTCCATCGGCTGCTCCCCGGTGCGTGGCTGACTGCTCGTCACCCATCCCTACCTCGAACGGACCTCGGCAGCCCGCCTTTAGCACAGGTGTCGGCCGGACACGGCCGGATCGGACCATCTCCACCACCCGCGGGGCAGACCTGGCGCTGTCCGTGAGGCCGGGCGCCCGTGCTGGCTAGGCTGGCCGCTCGACACAGATGCTCGACGCGGACGACACGGCCGACGCGGATGACGGGCAGCGGAGGGAGCAGCACCATGGCGGCACAGGCGGCGGACCGGCGCAAGATCGAGCTGGACGTGAGCGGAGCCGAATGGCGGTCCGCGGGCGACGACCCGAACGGCGTGCAGATCGCCTTCGTCGACGGATACATCGCGATGCGCAACGGCGCGGAGCCGGACGGGCCGGCGCTGATCTTCACCCCCGCCGAATGGCGGGCCTTCGTGCTCGGCGCGCGGGACGGCGAGTTCGACCCGAACCGGCGGCCGGAGGCCTGAAAGCGGCGCCCCGGGGCCGAACTCGGCAGGAATGCGGCCCCCGGTGTCGAATTCGGCCGGACGCGGGCGGATTTCGGTCGTTTCGCAGGTGACCGGTACGCCCGGACTGCCCTGATCCGCACCCGTCGAAACCGCTCGCAAAGGTGACGAGCGGGCATACTCCCAGGTTACAAAAGAGTTCTGATGGGCCGAAACTTGTTGACTGTCCGACAAGCCTGCCAGAGAGTAAGAGCAGGCAGACGCCGTGCCGACCGCCCCCACGCGGTCTGGCACGGCGCCCGCTTGTGCTGCCCGTCACCGGCGCCGATGACGGGCCCTCCCACCCTTGACCGCACAGAGTGCGGCTGCCGTCGCGACGGGAGCGGGCCCGACCGGGAAGAGCTACTCCCCGAACAGGCCGAGACCCGGATTCCGCACGCCCCCACGCGGCGGTGATCCGGGCAAGGTCCGCGAACGCGACGGCAGAAGGGCCCCGCGGACCTGGCTCGGTGTTCCATATGGCTTTGTGTGCCGCTTCGACAGGGCCGTTCGCCGCTCACGACCGCCGCGGCGTCCGCAGGCTCCCGCAAGGGCGAAGTCCCATTGAATCAGCAAATGGTGCTTGTGAGTTCACACAACCTGAGTTCACACGGCCGTGTGCGCAGTGAGGGAACGCGCGCAGGGCACGCTGCGACAAGCCGCACCCTGTGGATCTCGCCCGGAGCGGCCGTCGTGCTGAACCGAACGTAGCCCGGACGGTTGCTCAGAGTCAACATTGGTCCCTGAGCGTAGATCCCGGCCTGATCGCGGACCCACTCACCGGCCCCGGCCCACCGGGCACGTACGATGGGCCCATGTCATTTCTCCGCCGTCGCTCCGGACAGCCCGCCGGCCCGGACTTCGACGTCCTGGCCATGGATCCGGGCGACTGGCCCGGCCTGTTCGGGGCCATGATCATGGCCGCTCCGGACGGCTCCTGCCAAGGCATTTTCCTGCGCTACGACCTGCTCGGCGGCCGCGGCCCGGCCATGCTGATCGGCAACGTCCCGCAGGGGTCGCCCGCCCGCGACAGCGAGGACGGCGTGCCCTTCGAGGTCCGCCAGCTGCTCGCCGCCCTGGAGAACGACGAGCCGGTGGAATTCGTCTCCGCCGAGGACTTCCCGGTCATGCTCGGCGACGACCTGCTGATCGTCCGGAAGGTCAAGGTCAGCGAAGGGCGCCTGTACTGCTCCCAGTTCGGGCGCAGCGACGACGTCCAGGTCACCATCGCCTCCTGGGACCGACCGATTTCGGACGACCTCTACCAACTCCTGAAGCCGCTTCCGGCGGAGATGTTCCAGCAGGACTAGGCGCGATGCCCCGGCCACTGCTGCTCACCCGCCGCCTGCACGTGGACCTCCGGCGCACCGCCGGCGCGACCTGTCCGGCGTCCTGACCCACCCCGGAGTCCAGGACCGCCCGACCGACCACGCCAGCCCGGAGGAACGCCGCCATGCCCCGCACCCCCGCGCACAGCCCCGCCGTCACCGCACCCGTCGTCGAGCGGGACCCCCACGAGTCGGCCACCGCGCTCGACCGGGCCCTCGACCGGCTGCCCCGGGTGGTCGACCTGCTCGCCGCCCGCGCCGCCGAACACGACCGCGACGGCACCTTCCCGTACCAGGGCGTCGAAACCGTCCACGAAGCCGGACTGCTCACCCTGACGGTCGGCCAGCGCTACGGCGGGCCCGGCGCCGGACTCGCCGACACCGTACGGGTGTTGAGCCGGCTCGGCCGCGGCGACGCCTCCGTCGCGCTGCTCACCGCCCACACCCTGCTGCACCACGCCGAACAGGCCCGCACCGCGCCCTGGCCGGCCGCGCTCTACCGGCGGCTGCTCACCGAATCCCGCCGCGGCCCCGCGCTGGTCGGCACCCTGCGGGCCGGAACCGGCCGGCCGCCCGCCGTCACCGCCCACTGGCACGGCGACGCCTGGCAGCTCACCGGCCGCGCCGCGCACTGTGCCGGCGCCGAGGCCCTCGCCTGGCTCGCCGTCGAAGCCCGCACCGAGGAGCAGCAGCCCCGTACCGGGCTGTTCCTGGTCCGCGCCGACAGCGTCGGGCTGGAGATCGACCCCGCCGCGGATCAGCTCGGCCTGCGCGCCGCCGCCGGACACGACGTCCTGCTGGACGGCGCCCGGGTCGGCACCGACGCCGCCCTGCTGTCCCGCACCCCGGTGGCGGCGGCCCACCCGCTGACCGCCGCCTGGCGTCAACTCGCCCTCACCGCCGTCCTGCTGGGCACCGCCCGGGCCGCCCTCGACTGGTCCGCCGGCCGCCTGCGCGGCACCGCCGCGCACTGCCGCCCGGTCGGCGAACTCGACGCCCGGCTCACCGGCGCCGAGGAACTCGTGCACGGCCTCGCCGCCCGCACCGACGCCGACCCGGCCGCCGCCGAACGGGCCCCCACCGTCCAGCTGTTGGCGGCCCGCACTGCCGCCGACACCGTCCAGCAGGCGCTCACCCTCACCGGCAGCGCCGGCCTCGACCGCCGCCACCCGCTGGAGCGCCACCTGCGCGACACCCTCAGCCTGCGCACCCAGCTGCCCGCCGAGGACGCCGTCCTGGACGCCCTCGGCCGAGCCCTGCTGGGCAGTTGACGATCCGCCGGGCGGATCAGCGGGTGCCGACCGCCGCGCGGACCGCGCGGCGGGCCAGCGACGCGTCGTCGTACAGCCGACGGATCATGATCCGCTGCTCCTCGCCCGCCCCCGGGAGGTCGTGGATGCGCAGCTCCCGCATCAGCACCAGCGTCAGGTTGACCAGGAACGCGTCCCGGGCCAGCGTGCCGCCGGACTGGGCGAGTTGGCTGATCTGCCGACGCGCCGCGGTGTCGCCCGACAGCACGCTCCACAGCACCGCCAGGTCGTAGCCCGGCAGGTACCAGCCGGCCTGCTCCCAGTCGAGCAGCACCGGGCCGGACGGCGCCAGCAGCATGTTGCCCAGCAGCGCGTCGCCGTGGCACAGCTGCCGCGGCACCGCGGCCAGGCCGTGCAGCAGGGCGCGCAGGTCGCCCGCGTCCCGGTCGGTGAGCAGGCCCAGCGAGTGGAAGCGGGCGATCTCCGTCTGGTAGTCCAGCGGCTGGTCGAACACGTCCGTCGGCGGGCGCCACAGGTTCAGCGTGCGCACCGCGCCGAGCACCGCCCGCACCTCGCCCGGGGTCGGCGCGTTCGCCGGGTGCCGCTCGCGGGCCGCCGGACGGCCCGGGACCCGCTCCAGCACCAGCACGCAGCGGTCGTGGTCCGCCGCCACCAGCCGCGGCATCCGCACCGGCGGACGGTGCCGCACGAACGCCCGGTACACCGCCACCTCGTGGTGGAACCGGTCCACCAACTGCGCCGCCTGCGGACCGCGAAGCGCCGCCGGCGCCAGGCACTTGGCCACCACCGGGGCCCGGCCGATGGTGCCCGCGACCAGGACGTGCCGACTGCCCTCCCGCAGCACCTGCCGGGGGAGGAACGCCGGACATATCCGCGCGACGTTGGCGAGCACCGCACGCACCGCAGGGGTCTGCAGCGCGGCCGGATCCACCCGGTCCACGAACGCCTCCGCGCCCCGCCCGGGCACCGGACGGCCGAACCGGCCCGCCTGCTCCGGCATCGGGCGGGTCACCAGGGTGGTGCGCCCGCGCGGGTCGCGCAGCTCCACGGCGCGCTGCGCGGGACGGCCCGCGCCTGCGGTCGGGGGGCGCAGACCGGAGCGTTGAGGGCGCGCGACCGCGCCGTCCACCCCGATCGGGGCGGTCGGGCGAGTACCGGTACTGGCTGTGGAGTACATGGGCGGGTGAGGGTCCTTCCTTGACCGGCGGCAAAGCTTCACGAGGCCCGGGCGGGCTGGGACCGGGCCGTCGGGCGGGGCGCGGGCACCGGGCGCGGAGCAGGCCCGCCGAACCGTCCGCACCCTGGGGAAATGCGTCCGATCCGACCGTCCGTGCCGTGCCCGGAGCCCCCGCGCCACCCGGTCGCGCCACCCCCTGAACCAGTCAATCGGGAACGGCTCCTGACGGGCCGTCGGGTCGACATCCGGGCCGGTCGGGGGCCGTTCCGACGCGAAGTCGGGGTGGCGCATTCCTACCTGACACCCGATCGGCACTGGCACACCACATAGCGCACCCTGGCGAACCCTGGCGAATGGTCGCTTGGCATGTGACAGAACGATTAGGGTCGGGCTCAGCCGATGAACCTGGGGGCTCATTTGAGCAGGGGGCCGAACAGCAGGTTGGCCGACCATTTCGCACTGACCGGCTGGTCGAAGGGCGAATTGGCACGGCTGGTCAACCGGCGGGGTGCGGCACTGGGCGAGCAGCAGCTGTCCACCGACACCTCCCGGGTCCGGCGCTGGATCGAGCAGGGAGAGATCCCGCGCGACCCGGTGCCGAGGGTGCTGGCGGCCGTGTTCACCGAGCGGCTCGGCCGTGTCGTCACCACCGAGGACCTAGGTCTCGAACGGCACCGACCCGCCAGGTCCGCCAACACGGCAGCGCCGCCGACGGAGCCCGGGGCACCGGATCGGACGGCCGCGGTCCTCGCCGAGTTCACGGGAATGGACCTCATGCTGAACAGACGCGGACTGGTCGGCGCCTCCGCAGCCCTCGCAGCGGGCGCGGTCATCGCCGACAACCTGCACGACTGGCTCACCGGCGGCACCACCGCCGCCGCCCGCCCCGGTCCCCGCCGCCTCCCGGCCACGGGCGTGGTGGCCGACGTCAACGAACCCGGCCCGGTCGGCAACGAGGAGGTCGCCGCCCTCGAACGCTCGGTCGAGGTGTTCCGGGCCTGGGACGCCTCCCGCGGCGGCGGCCTCCAGCGCAAGGCCGTGGTCGGCCAACTCAACGAGGTCGGCGGGCTGCTCGCGCACCGCCACCCCGTCGCCCTGGAACGCCGGCTCTGGACGGTCGCCGCCAACCTCGCCGTGCTGGCCGGCTGGATGTCCCACGACGTCGGCCTCGAACCCACCGCCCAGCGCTACTTCGTGATCGCCGCGCAGGCCGCCAGGGAGGCCGGCGACCGCCCCCGGGCCGCCGAGGCGGTCTCCCGCGCCGCCCGCCAGATGCTCCACCTGGGCCGCGCCGACGACGCCCTCGAACTCATGCAGCTGGCCCGGGCCGGCACCCGCCCCGCCGACGGCGCACTGCCCCGCACCCGCGCCATGCTGTGCACCGTCGAAGCCTGGGCGCAGGCCTCGCTCGGCCGCTCCGACGCCACCCACCGGGCCCTGGGCGAGGCCGAGCACCTGTTCGTCCAGGACGCCGACGGGCCCACTCCCAGCTGGATGCAGCTGTTCGACGAGGCCGAACTGCACGGCATGCAGGCCTTGGTCCACCGCACCCTCGCCGAACACGACGCCGCCGCCGTCCCGTTGGCCGTTCACCACGCCCGGCAGGCCATTCGGCTGCGGCAGAAGAGCGGCCGGGAACGCTCCGCCCTGCTCGACCGGATCACCCTCGCCTCCGTGCACTGGATCGCCGACGAGCCGGACGCGGCCGTGGCGCAGGCCGACCGGGTCCTCGACGGGATCGACCAGACCTCCTCCAGGCGCACCTGGGACCGGCTGCGCGCGATGGACCGGCTCTCCGCCCGCCACCAGGACCGCCCGGCCGTCGCCGAGCTTCGCGAACGGATCCGCGCCGCACTGCCCGCGCCCCGCGAGCCCCGGCCGATCTGAGCCACGCCGGGCCGCTCCCGGCGGCGGGCCCGTGCGGCGCCGGGTCGAGCGTCCGGAACCGGTCGATCCGGTACGGACGGATCCGGTTCCGCGCGGGCGGAGCCGCTCCCCGCGGGCCCGTACCTGCGGAAATCCGTTGCCCTGTGTGCGGATCGGCCCCCCAGGCGGTAACCTTCGGTGATTCCGGCGCCCGGGCGCCTGAGCTGTGCCAACCGACCCCGGCGACGGAAATCCCGTTGCCTTGACGACCGCCGCAACGGATGCTGACCTCATGTTCGAGCCAGTGATAGCGCCCAGCGCCAGCCTCCTCGGCCTCCTCCAGAGAGGCCGCGGAGACGGGCAGCTGCATGCGTTGGCCGCAGACCGCGACGAGGCGATCGCCGCCGTCGAGAGCTGCGTGACCAACGACCCTCGCGCCGACTGGCAGGTCGAGAACCGCTCCCTGTACTACGCCCGGCTCTACATGGAGTTGGAGGCCCCCCTCACCGGCCTCGAACTCCACCTCACCTCCCCCGAGGACGCCACCGACACCGACGAGGCCCGCACCGGCCTCGCCCTGGCCGTACTCGGCCACCTCGCCGGCTACGGCCGCCGCGACGCCCTCGACCTGCTGCGCGCCTACACCACCACCGGGACCAACTGGGCCTGGGCCCTCGACGAGCTCGCCCTGCGCGACTCCGACGAGGCCCTGCTCGCCCTCGCCCCGGCCGTCCTGCGCCGCTTCCCGGCCGACCCGGAGGGCGACGCCGAACTGCGCGAAGCCATCCGCGCCGCGTACGAGCCGCGGGTGTGGCGGCTGTGGGCCGTCCACCACCCACGGGTCGCCACCGCGAGCGAGCAGTCGCCGTTCGACCTGTGGCAGCGACAGCTCAACCGCCAAGGCGTCACGCCCGGTTGGTCCACGGCCGACGTGCTCGCCTGGGCCGATCAGGGCGAGGGCCGCGAGCCCGGCGCGCTCGCCAGGCGCGCCGCCGCGGCCGCCCGCTGCCTGACCGCCGTGGTCCGACCCGAGGACGCGCCGCTGCTGCACGAGGCCGCCGCCGGCGGCCCGGCCGGCGCCCGCTGCACCGCGCTGCGGTACCTGGTCGAGCAGCGCGACCCGGCCGCCGCCGAGCACATCGAGGCCGCCGCCGCCGACCTGGACCACCGGATCGTCGCCACCGCGCTGGAACTGCTCGGCCGGATGCGAGGTCCCGAGGCGCTCACGCACGCCCGCCGCTGGGCCGACCCGGCGACCGGCAGTGCCGACAGCGCCCTCGGCCAAGCCGCCGTCCGCCTCCTCGCCGACGCGGGCGAAGCCTGCGACGCCCCGCTGGTGGTCGCCGCACTCCATCAATGGATCTCCCTGAACGGCGTCACCGGCACCGGCCTCGGCAGCCTCGTCGACGGCATCGGCCGACTGCGCGCCCACGCCGCGGTGCCCGCCCTGCGGCACGTCTACGGCGAAGCGGTCTCCTCGGAACTGCGCGGCCGGGCCGCTCAGGCCCTGGCCGTCACCGACCCGTACTTCGGGGAGGGGCCCGCGGTCGAGTGCCTGTGGGACTGCGAGGAGTCCACCCGGGAGCTCGCCGCCACCCATGTCATCACCACGGGCGACGCCCGCGTTCTCGAACGCCTGCGCCGACTGGCCGCCGACCCGGCCGAAGAAGCCGAGGTCCACGCCGCCGTTCGGGGCCGCTTGACGGCCCGCGACCGGTAGAGTCACGCCCATGCAGCGACCGCGAGCGCCTCGCCACGCCCTGACCGCCCTCCTCAGCCTGGGGGTGGTCCTCGGGGCGGCCGGCCCCGCCGCCGCGCACGTCGAGGTCAACTCCTCGACCGCGCAGGCGCTCGCCGTCGATGCCACTGTCACCTTCTCCGCCGAGGGCGAGTCCTCCACGGCGGGCATCACGGACGTCAAGGTCACGCTGCCCGCCGGGCTCGCCCCCGCCGACGTCACGCCCGACAAGACCCCCGACGGCTGGGCCTTCACCCCCACCGCCGACGGCTGGACGGTCGCCGGCCCGGCCCTCGCGCCCGGCGCGGCCGCCGAGTACAGCGTGAAGGTCCGTCAACTTCCGTCCACCACTTCGGTGGTGTTCAAGACCCTGGTCGACTACTCCGACGGTCGCACCGACCGGTGGATCGAGACCCCGCAGGGCGACGCCAAGCCGGAACACCCCGCGCCCGTCCTCGCGCTGCGCCCGGCCGCGGCCGGCGCCACCGCGCTGCCTGCCGCCGCGGCGCCCTCGGCCCCGGCCCCCGCCGCCTCGGTCTCCGCCACCCTCACCGCCAGCGCCCCGCCGTCGCCCACGCCGTCCGGCAGCACCGAGAAGGCCGACGACGACAACGGCGAGAGCACCACGACGATCGTCCTCGGCGGCCTGATCGCCGTCGCAGTGATCGGCACGCTGGTCGCCCTGCTGGTGCGCCGCCGCTCAGGGCGCTCCGGCCGCTCCCCCCGCTAGGCCGTCCCAGCCGCTGCTGTCGCAGACGGCTGCCAGGATGCCGCGCATGAGCACCCTCGGCAGTCAGCTCCGGCTCTCCGCCGCCGACCTCGCCCGCGCCGTCGAAAAGCCGGGCTGGGTCGAGGAGTTCAGGGACGAGCAGGCGGAGCGGGAAGAGCTGCGCGCGCCCTCCGCGCGGTGCCTCCACGAGACCGGGCCGGCCCGGGACGAGCCGGCCGTGCTGCTGGGCCGCTTCGACCTTCCCGCCGACCTCGTCCACGGCGACCGGCCGCTCCCCGGCGCGGAGGGCCGGGGCTACGGCCCGCCCCGCCTCCTCACGCCCGAGCAGGTCGCGGCTGTCGAACGCCGGTTGGCCGACCTCCCGTTCGACGTCCTGGCCGCCGACCTCGACCCGGCCGCACTCGGGGACGACGACCCGCACGCGCTCGACCGCCTCGCCGCCGAGTACGCCGCCCTGCGCACGTTCCTCGCCCGGACCGCCTGCTACCGCCACGGCCTGCTGGTCCGGCATGCGTGATGCTCCGGCCGGCGAGGTGTCAGGCCACGGCCGGTCGGCCGTGCGGGAGGGTGCGGACGGACGGGGCGAGGAGCGGGAGCAGCGTCAGGGCGGCCTGGGCGAGGGCGGTGGTGGCGGCGACGGTGTGCGGGCCGTAGTGGGCGGCGAGCGGGCCGCAGGCCAACTGGCCCAGGGGGATGGCGAGGTAGGAGAAGACGTCGGCGTGGGAGGCGACCCGGGAGAGCACGTCGGCCGGCAGGTGTTCCTGGAGCGAGGTGTCCCAGGCGGTGGAGGCGAGCGCACTGCCGAGGCCGGCGACGAGGGCGGCGGCGACCAGCCACGGGACGGTGGCGTGCAGGCCGAGGGCGAGCAGGGGCAACGGGAGTGCCAGGCCCGCGAGTTGACCGGCGGCGAGCAGGCGGGGCAGGGCCAGCCGGTAGAGCACGGCGCCGGCCAGCAGCAGGCCGGCGCCCCGGGCGCCGAGCAGGGTGCCCCAGAGGGCGGGGCCGGAGAGCTGGGGGCCGAGGATCTGCCAGGGCCCGGTGAGCAGCAGGTTGGTCGCGCAGTACGACCAGGTCGTCCACCAGATCCACCGGGTGCGCCGGAACGCCGTCCAGCCTTCGCGCAACTCCGGTAGCAGGGCGGCGCGTTGGCTGCGGATCCGGCCGGCGGGCAGCCGGGCCAGGCAGAGTGCCGCCGGCAGGTAGCTGAGCGCGTCGACGGCCACCGCCCAACCGGCGCCCGCGCTCGCCACCAGCAGTCCGGCCAGGGCCGGGCCGAACACCTTGCTGCCGTTCGCGGCGATGCCCAACAGGGCGTTGGCGGGGCGCAGTTGCTCGCGGGGGACGAGCTCGGGCAGGACGCCGACCAGGGCGGGCGAGGTGAAGGCCGTGAGCAGGCCGTTGAGGAACTCCAGGGCGGCGATCGGGCCGAGTGCGTAGTGGCCGGTCAGCAGCAGGGCCGCGACCGCGCCCTGGGTGAGGCCGGCCCCGAGGTGGGTGGTGAGCAGGACGGTGCGGCGCGGCAGGCGGTCGGCGATCGCGCCGCCCAGCAGCAGGAACGCCAGCATGGGGAGCGTCCGCAGGGCGAGCACGACGCCCAGGTCGGCGGCCCGGCCGGAGCCGTCGAGCACCGCGAACGCCAGCGCCACCGGCGCCATCGCGCTGCCGAACAGCGAGATCGCGCGGCCGGTGAAGAACCGGCGGAAACCGGAGTGGTGAAGGAGTGGTGGAAGCATCCGCAGAGTGTGCGAGGGTGCGCCGCCGGGGCTCTATCGTTTCGCCGTTCACCGAAACCTGGAGGAGGGGCGGACTTCGTCGTGGTGATGCTGAGACTGGACTCGCTGGCGCTGTCGCGCTCCCGGTTCGCCCTGTCGCCGTTCGCCGAGACGCTCGCGACGATCGTCCAACTCGCCCGGCCCGCAGCCGATTCGTGGCATCCGCAGTGGCACGCCCGGCACCGGGTGGCGTTCCTCGACCGGCTGCGGACGGACCCGTACGCGCGGGGGCTGGTCGGACTGATCTCGGCCACCAAGTACCTGCCGGACCATCTGGTGGTGCCGCCGGGCGGGGGGATGGAGACCACCCTGGAGTCCGAACTCGCCGAGGTGGCGCGGGTGCCGGACGAGGCGGTGCGGGAGAGTCTGCGGCTGTCGGTGGCGCACAGCTGGGAGGACCGGCGGCAACTGGACTGGTTCACCGGACGTGACCACGGGGCGCGGGCCGCCGAGCTGTTCCGCGAGGTCTGGGACACCCACGTCGCCGCCGACTGGCCGGCCCGCCGGGCCGTCCTGCAGCGCGACGTCACCCACCGGGCCGGGCTGTTGGCCGCGCACGGCTGGCCGCGGGCCCTGCACCTGATGAACCGCCGCAGCGCGTGGGTCGGCGCGGACGCCATCCGGTTCAGCGACCAGCCCGGCCCGGACCGGATGGTCGGCGCGGACGGAATGCTGTTCGTCCCGATCAGCGCCCGCCGCAGCTCCTGGCTGTGCCACGCGCCCGGCCGGCCGCACGCACTGGTCTACCCGGCCCGCGGGACGGGCGTCGCAAGCCCCGCGTCCGGCGGCGACCGGGCCCTCGCCCGGCTGGTCGGCGCGGGTCGCGCGGTGATCCTCCGCCATCTCGACGTCCCCGCCACCACCAGCGAACTCGCCGCCCTGATGGGCCAGTCGGTGGGCACGGTCGGCGGCCACCTGGCCGTCCTGCGCGACACCGGCCTGGTCGACCGCACCCGGCTCGGCCGCCGCGTCCTCTACCACCGCACCCCGCTCGGCGACCACCTCGCCGACGGCGCGCCCGAGCTGTGACGCACCCTCGGCCCGCCTTGGCGGTCCGCCCACTGATGGTGTGACGGCCGGTCAGGCGACGCAGAACTCGTTGCCCTCCGGGTCGAGCATCACCCACCAGTGGCCGATCGGACCCTGGTCGTGCTCCTTGACACGGGTGGCGCCGAGGGACTCCAGCCGGTCCACGGTGGCGTCGAGCCGGCCGTCGGAGTGGATGTCGAGGTGCAGCCGGTTCTTGCCGGCCTTGGGCTCGGGCACGTCCTGGAACAGGATGCGACGGCCCTTGCCGATGCCGCTCAGCGGGTCGTAGGGGTCCTCGGGGTGGCGGACGGCCGCGTACCCGCGGAACTCCTTGCGCCCGTCCGGGTGTTCGAGAACGGCGGCGGCGGGGAGGCGGCCGGCGGCGAGCAGCGAGTCGATCAGCGCGGTGGGGTCCTCGACCTCGTACTCGAGGGCGGCGGCCCAGAACTCGGCGATGGTGGAGGCGTTGGCGCTGTCCACGACCAGTTTCCAAGCGAGTGTCATGGCATGGCATCTAATCGCACATTTGATCGATTCACAATCGATGCCGGTGGGGTCGGCGTGTCGTGTCGGAACGGCTCCGGGGGCGTGAAGCAGGGCGCGGGCGGCACGAAGAAGGGCGGGCCGTCCGGAGGTTCCGGGGCCCGCCCTTTCCAGGGTGGCAGCGGTCAGTGCACCGCGCCCGCGTCCGGGGCGAGGACGCCGGCGGTGACCAGGCCGATGATGGTGGCGCCGAGCAGGACGCGGTAGATCACGAACGGCATGAAGCTGTTGTTCGAGATGTACTTCAGGAACCAGGCGATGGCCGCGTAGCCGACCGCGAAGGCGATCAAGGTGGCCAGGACGGTCGGACCCCAGGCCGGGGCCGGGCCCTCGCCGATCTTGAAGAGTTCGAGGGCGCCGGAGGCGAGCACCGCCGGGATGGCCAGCAGGAACGAGTAGCGGGCGGCCGCTTCGCGGCTGTAGCCGAGGAACAGGCCGGCGCTGATGGTGCCGCCGGAGCGGGAGACGCCCGGGATCAGCGCCAGCGACTGGGCCGCGCCGTAGATCAGGGCGTGCGGGAAGGTCAGCGAGCTGATCGGGCGGGCATTGCGGACGGCGCGCGAGCGGTCGGCGACGGCGAGGATCAGGCCGAACACGATCAGCGTGGTGCCGATCAGGCGCAGATCGCGCAGGGTGGTCTCGATGGTGTCCTGGAACAGCTTGCCGATGATGCCGATCGGCAGCGTGCCGACGATCACGTACCAGCCGAGCTTCGCGTTCCGGTCGCTCCGCCACTCCGCCTTGAACAGCGACAGCGTCCAGGCCTTGATGATCGCGCCGATGTCGCGGCGGAAGTAGATCAGCACCGCGGACTCGGTGCCCAGCTGCGTCACCGCCGTGAACGCCGCGCCCGGGTCGTCCCAGCCGGCGAGGGCGGAGAACACCCGCAGGTGCGCGCTGGAGGAGACCGGCAGGAACTCGGTCAGGCCCTGTACCAGGCCGAGCACGGCCCCGTGGAACCAGTCGATCACCGGACTACCCCCGCGGATATCGCTCGATGGTTCAGCATGGCGTCAGTCCTGTTCGCTCGTGGGGTGGTCCGGCGGCGGCTCGGGGGCTCGGTCCGGCGTGGCCGCATGATAGGGGCTCCAGGTGTCGCGGAGTTCGCAACCGGGCATATGTGAATATTTCCATGCGTTTCGGGCGGCGAATTGCGCAGGATCGTTCGGGCGTCCAACCTCCGCGCCCGGAGCGGAAGTTCGGGACCGGCGCGGTTGATCGCGGCTCCCGCCGGGGGCAGAATGCTCCGCGACACAGGGGGATGGAATGGTCTGGACAACCCGCCGCGCGCTGGGCTCCGCCGCCTTGGCCGCGCTGCTGCTCACCGGCTCGGCCGGCTGCACGTCGGGATCGGGTCGGCACCACCTGGTGATCACCGCCGACGAGAAGGACACGCTGGTCGACCGGCCCGTGCACCTGGTGCTGGCCGGTCTGCGGCAGGGCCAGGAGGTGACCGTCACGGCCGAGGCCGAGGACCTCCTCGGCATCGGCTGGAAGTCCACGGGTGTCTACCGCGCGGACCACAACGGCACGGTCAGCCTCGACCGGGACGCGCCGATCAGCGGCTCCTACCGCCAGGCCGACGGGATGGGCCTGTTCTGGTCGATGCTCCCGACCAACGGCAGCGTCAACACGGTGTTCAGCCCCCCGTCGCCCGTCACCGCCCCCGACTTCCCGGTCCGGATCACCGCCACCGCCGACGGCCTGGCCGCCGCCGAGCACACCGTGACCCGCCGGTGGACGGTCGACGGCGTCACCCACGCCGAGCTGAACCTCGACACCGACCACGTGCGCGGCACCCTCTTCCTGCCGCCCGCCGGGACGCCCGCCAAGACCCCGGTCCTGCTGTTCGGCGGCTCCGAGGGCGGCAACTCGGGCGTCGACGCCGCCGCGCTGCTCGCCTCGCACGGTCACCCCGCGCTGTCCATCGCCTACTTCGGGCTGTCCGGACTGTCGCCCACCCTGCAGAACGTCCCCGTCGAGTACACGGTCGGTGCGGCCCGGCTGCTCGCCGAGCGGACGGGCGCCACCGGCATCGCCATCGACGGAAACTCGCGCGGCAGCGAGCTCGCCCTGCTGGTCGCCGCCCAACTTCCCGATCTGGTGCGGCGGGTGGTGGTGTTCGCGCCGTCCGCCGAGATCAACGGCGGCCTGCCGGACGGGACGGCCTGGACCGAGAACGGCGCGCCCGTCCCGACCGGGCCGATCGCGCTGGACCGGATCCCCGCGTCCATCCTGGCCGTCGCCGGGGAGAACGACCGGCTCTGGCCCGCGCCGCGCTGGGCCCGGCAGATCGGCACCCCCACCGCCGCCGCGCCGAACCGGCAGGCCCTGCTCTACCCCGGTGCCGGACACGCGGTCGCCGGCCTCCCGTACCTGCCCGCCGGGAGCACCGCCACCCCGCTCATCGGCGCCCCGCTCGACCTGGGCGGCGACGCCGCGGCGAACGAGGCCGCGCACCTGGATGCCTGGCCGAAGTTCCTGTCGTTCCTGGACAGTTGACGGAAGTTGACGGAAGTTGACGGGCAGTTGACGTTTCGACGGCCCGTCAGCCGACGTCCCGGGCCGCCCACTCGGCGCGGGTCAGCTCGTACACCACGTCGCCGTGCTCGCTGCCCGGGATCGGGTCCGGCCAGTCCTCGAAGAACGTCCGGACGTGGCGCAGTCCGGCCCGCTCCAGCACCCGGCGGGACGCGGAGTTCACCGCCATGGTGGTGCCCACCACCCGCTCCGCCCCCAATTCGTCGAACGCCGCACCCACCAGAGCGACGGCCGCCTCACTCGCGTACCCCCGCCCCCAGGCGGCGGGCAGCAGCCGGTACCCGACCTCCAGCCCGCCGGCCGGACCGGTCTCCAACCCCACCGAGTGCGCCGGACGCAGCGCGGCCCAGCCGAGGAACGGCTCCTCATCGGTGGTCAGCGCCCAGCAGCCGAGCCCGGCCGGCAGCCGCTCGTACTCGCGCAGCAGCGCCGGGAGCACCTCGTCGGCGACCTGCGCCGGGGGCATCGGGCGGCCGTCCTCCAGGTGTCGCATCACCTGCGGGTCGCCGCACAGCGCGGTGACGGCCGGGAGGTCGGCGGGGGAGAGGCGGCGCAGGGTGAGCCGGGCGGTGCGCAGCCTGATGTCCGTGGGGTTGGCGGGGTTCGCAGGGTTGGCGGGGTTCGTCGGGTTCGTTGGGTTCATAGGGGTGAGCAGAGCAGTCGGGCGCGGGGTGCGGCAAGCGCTTTCTGGTTGCCTGCGGCGGGGCGGAACAGTTCGAGCGATCAGTGTGTTGGTCTGCTTCGTACAGTCTGATGTACCGTTCCGGTGTTCCGCTCCACGGTTGGGAAATGCCATGATCGCTCTGCTGCTGGCCCTCGGCAGTTCGCTCGCCTACGGCTGCGCCGACTTCCTCGGCGGCCTCGGCTCGCGCCGGGCGCACGTGCTGCGCACCGTGCTGATCGCCGCCCCCGCCAGCCTGCTGGTCGAGCTGGCGATGTGGCCGTTGCTCGGCGCGACGTTCGACGCGGCGGCGATCGGCTGGGGCGCGGCCTCCGGCGCGGCCTCGGCGGCGGCCTTCGCGCTGCTGTACCGCACGTTGGCGATCGGCCCGATGAACGTGCTGTCCCCGGTGACCGCCCTGGTGTCGGCGGTACTCCCGGTCGCCGTCGGCCTGCTGCAGGGTGAACACCTCGGCGCCGCCGGGCTGCTGGGCCTGCCCCTGGCCCTGGCGGCCGTGGTGCTGGTCAGCGCGGGCACGGCGGACGGCCGGGCCCGGGTCTCCCGGACCGCGTTGCTGCTCGCATTCGGGGCGGGCGCCGCGATCGCCGTCCAGCTGGTCTGCCTCCACCAGGCCCCCACCGGCAGTGGCATCGCCCCACTGATCGTCGGACGGACCGTCACCTCCGCACTCACCCTGACCGCCGCCGCGATCTGGCGCCGCCGGCTCGGTCCCGAACGCCCCGCGTACCGCTTGGCGGCAGCAGCCGGAGTGCTCGACTCGACCGCCAGCGTCCTCTTCCTCCTGGCCGCCCGCACCGGCGACCTCACCGCCGTGGCCGTCATCACCGCCCTCTACCCGGCCGGTACCGTCCTCCTCGCCCGCGCCGTCCTCGCCGAACGCATCCACCGCACCCAACTCGCCGGCCTCGGCACCGCCGCCCTCGCGGTCGGCCTGCTGGCGTTGGTGTGAACGGGCGCGCGATTTCGGGGCTCCGGTGCGGAGCTCAGCCGGCCGGCTGCGGCCGGGACCGGCGTGCCGCGAGTCGGAGGGTGGGGGCCGAGGCTGCGTTCGGAGTGGCCCTCCATTGCTTGAGCGCAGCTCGGCCCGGGAGGTACTGGGGGCGGCCGCGTCGCACTGCCGAGCTGTGGTCCAGATGTTGCTGCGGTCGTCAGGCTGTCCTCGTCGCCCCGCACTCCACTCACCTGTCCGAATCGGGCGTGGCGCATCGCGTTCGGATGTCCGCGTTCTGTCCGCATCTCTCTGAACGGAGCACCGTCCGGATGACGTCTGTGTACCTGCACCCGGCTGTCGCCGAGGCCTTTCCCGACACTCGGATTGCCCTCGTCACCGCCCGGGGCATTCGGGGGACCGAGCCGTGGCCCGGGACCGTTGCCGTGATCGAGCGGTTGGAGCGGGAACTTGCCGAGGGCGTCTGGCGGCCGGCGGACGAGGGTGATTCGCGGATCGGGGTGTGGCACGCCGCGTATCGGGCCTTCGGCGCCAATCCGCGGCGGGTTCGGCCGAGTGTGGATGCGCTGGGGCGGCGGCTGGCGAAGCAGGGGGTGCTGCCGCGGATCAACTCGGCGGTGGACTCGTACAACGCGGTGTCCGTCCGGCACGGGCTGCCTGCCGGGGCGTTCGATCTGGCGGCGGTGGACGGGGAGGTGGTGATCGGGTTCGCCGATGGCGGTGAGGGGTTCACGCCGCTCGGGGAGCCGGAGGTGGTGGAGCGGCCGAAGGCGGGTGAGGTGATCTACCGCGATGCGGCGGGCGTTCTCACTCGGCACTGGAACCATCGGGACGCGCACCGTACCCGGGTCACCGAGCATTCGGTGGAAGCGTTGTTCCTGCTGGAGACGCTGCAGCCGGACGAGGGACAGTTGGCGTGCGCCGCAGGAGAGTTGGCCGAGCTGCTGGCGCCGCACAGTGCGGGGGTGGAGGTGCGGTACCTCGACCCGGGGCAGGCCCGGGTCGAGGTCTGAGGCGGTGTCAGTGGGCGGTCGGCGCGGCCGCCCGCTCCGGGTGTTCGTCCCGCCAGGTCTCCAGCGCCTGCTGGACGGCTTCCGCGACGCAGGCCCGGACCGGAGTGTTGCCGAGGATGTCGCGGCGGCAGCCCTCGTAGCTCGGTTCGTCCAGCTTCACCGAGACGACCGCCGTCAGCCGGGCATCGGGGCCGAGTACGGCGGCCACGCCGTCGCGGAAGCCCTCCAGGTGGGTGCCGCCGTCGACGCGGCGGGAGTTGGCGAACGTCGCGATCTGCGGTTCGCCGTCGCCGGCCGGGGCGAGGGCGATCGCCATCGACCCGCCCATCCGGTCGTCCTCGCGTTCGACGACGATCGCCTCGGCCGGGTCGGCGCCGAGGCGGGCGAGGAACTCCCGGACGCCGTCGGGGGAGTGGAAGCGCTCGGTGTGCGGGACGTCCCCGCGTGCGTCGGTCAGGGTCAGGTCCAAGGTGCGGTTCAGTGCGGCGAGTTCGCGGAAACGCTCGGTCAGGGTGGAGCGGTCGAACGTCACCGTCTCGAAGATCTCCGGGTCGGGCCGGAAGGTGATGGTCGTGCCGGTGCCGGTGCCGGTGCCGGTGCCGTCCGCCGGGCCGGTCGGGTGCGGTGGAGCGACCGGCCTGCCGCGGGAGTACTCCTGGCGGTTCGTCACTCCGCCGTGCCGTTCTTCGGCGACCAGTCGGTCGGAGAGCGCGTTGACCACGACGAGGCCGAGGTCGAACCAGCTGACGACGTGACGACCGCCCCGGCGCGGGCCGGCCACGTGCAGGACCGTCAACTGCTCGTCGAGGGGCCGCCGGTAGACGCCGTCGTGGGTGACCCGCACGCTCCCGTCGGCCAGCAGGGCGACCTCCACCCGGCCGGCGTGCCCGAGCAGCACCTCGTCCATGGCCGACTCAGCCACCTCGTACAGCAGGTTGTGCAGGCCCCGCTCGCCGGCTGAGCCGATGTACATCCCGGGCCGTTTCCGGACCGCCTCCAGGCCCTCCAGCACCACGATCGAGCTGGCGTCGTACGTATCCGTCACAGTGTCCCCTCCGATGTGCTCGGGCAGTGCCCCAACCCTAGGGGAAATTGGAGAAAACACCAGGTCAGAGGCGGTTTGGCGAGGGCGTGCAGGACGTGCCGCGGGGGGTTTCGGAGGAGGCCCGCCGCCACGGTCACGGGTGGGGGCGCGAGGGGCGTGCGGGTGTCGCGGAGGGTGCGGGAGGGGCATTTCCGGGCGGCCGCGGGGCCACGAATTCGAGAAACTTTCGGCGGCGACGGCCCGTCAGGTGAAGGCCTCCACCCGGACGCCCGCGGAGGCCAGCGCGCCCCGGACCCGCCAGGCGAGTTGGGCCGCGCCGGGGGTGTCGCCGTGGACGCAGAGCGAGCGGGCCTGGACGGCGATGGGCTCGCCGCCGAGGGCCGCGACGGTGCCGTCGCGGGCGATGCCGACCGCGCGGGCGATGACCGCCTCGGGGTCGTGGACGACGGCTTCCGGGTCGCGGCGCGGGACGAGGGTGCTGGCCCAGGTGTAGGCGCGGTCGGCGAACGCCTCGGTGACGACCGGGAGCCCCACGCCCTCGGCGACGGCCAGCAGTCGGGAGCCGGGCAGGCCGAGCAGCGGCAGCGGGCCGTCGCAGATCGCGCCGGACCGCAGGACGCCCGAGACCACCGCCTCCGCCTGCTCGTTGTCGTGCACGACCCGGTTGTAGAGGGCGCCGTGCGGCTTGACGTAGGAGACCCGGGAGCCGGCGGCGCGGGCGAACACCTGGAGGGCGCCGATCTGGTAGGCGATCTCGTCGGCGAGCTCCTCCGGCGGGACGTCCATCGCGCGGCGGCCGAACCCGGCGAGGTCGCGGTAGGAGACCTGGGCGCCGATCCGCACGCCGCGCTCGGCGGCCAGCGCGCACACCCGGCGCATGGTGGACGGGTCACCGGCGTGGAAGCCGCAGGCGACGTTGGCGCTGGTGACCACCGAGAGCAGGGCTTCGTCGTCGGTGAGGCTCCAGCGGCCGAAGCCCTCGCCGAGATCCGCATTGAGATCAATCACCGCTTCGGCCACCACGCCTCGCCCGCCCTTTCCCGCGCGGTCCGACCCGGGGCCCCGGGCGCCCGCTCCTGGGGCGATCGTAGGGCCTGATCGTTTCGCCGGGGACGGGTGCCGGGCTCCGGGTGACAGGTTTTACCCGGCAGTTCCCAGGCCGAGGCGCACCGGCCACCCGCTCGGGTGCAACGCGGTCGGGGGAGCGTCCGGCGGCGCGAATTGACGCCGGGTCGGGGGCCGGGAGGAAGGAAGGGAGCGGGACGGGTCGTCAGCCGCGCGGCCAGGGGCGGCCCTGGATCTTCTCGATGTCGCGGTTGAAGCGTTCGAGTATCCCGGCGAACCCGGCGAGGTCCTCGGCCGTCCACTCGTCGACCACCCTGGCCAGTCCCTGGATCGACCAGTCGCGGTCGTGGTGGAGGCGGCGCAGGCCTTCCTCGGTGATGCGCAGCTTGCGGGCCACCCCGCCGTCCGGGTCGGGGATCCGGTCGACCAGGCCGGCCCGCAGCATGGCGGCGGTCTGCCGGTTGACGGTGGAGGTGTCCAGCCCGAACGCCTCGGCGAGCTGGCCGATGGTGAGCGGGCCCTCGGTCTCGATCCGGCTGAGCAGCGTGTACGCGCTGCGGTCGAGGCTGTCGGGACTGCCGGAGGTGCGGGCGGTGGCCAGCACCTGGTGGCGGCTGAGCAGCATCATTTCCCGCTCGATCAGGGCGAGTTCCTTGGCGTGCCGCATGCTCCTCCGTCCCGTGCGTCACTTTTCGGCAGCATATCCCGCAAGCGGTAAATATGTATGGTACACATTATATGCATCATGCATATCGTAGTCAGAGAGAAGAGAAGAACCCCATGAGTCAGGCACGCACCGGCCCTGTCGTCGGAGTGCTCGCCGGCGCGGGCATCGTGGTCTCGCTGATGCAGACCCTGGTCGTCCCGCTGATCCCCCAACTGCCGCAGCTGCTCCACACCACCGCCGCCAACGCGTCCTGGGCGATCACCGCCACGCTGCTGGCCGGCGCCGTCGCCACCCCGGTGCTCGGCCGACTCGGCGACATGTACGGCAAGCGCAGGGTGCTGCTGATCAGCCTCGCCCTGCTGGTCGTCGGCTCGGTGGTCTGCGGCCTCAGCAGCTCGCTCGCGCCGATGGTGGTCGGCCGTGCCCTGCAGGGCGTCGGCGCCGGCGTCATCCCGCTCGGCATCAGCATCATGCGCGACGAACTGCCGCCGCAGAAGCTCGGCTCCTCGATGGCGCTGATGAGTTCCTCGCTCGGCATCGGCGGCGCGTTCGGCCTGCCGCTGTCCGCCGTCATCGCGGAGAACGCCAGCTGGCACGCCCTGTTCTGGATCTCCGCCGCACTCGGCGCGCTGATCGCCGGCGCCGTCGTCGCGTTCGTCCCCGAATCGCCCGTGCGCTCCGGCGGACGCTTCGACGTGGTCGGCGCCATCGGCCTCACCATCGGCCTGGTCGCCCTGCTGCTCGCCATCTCCAAGGGCGGCGACTGGGGCTGGGCGTCCGGCTCCACCCTCGGCATGTTCGCCGTCGCGGCGGTCGTCCTCCCCGTCTGGGGCTGGTGGGAGCTGCGCACCGAGCAGCCGCTGGTCGACCTGCGCACCAGCGCCCGCCGCCAGGTGCTGATGACCAACCTGGCCTCCGTGGTGATCGGCTTCGCGATGTACGCGATGAGCCTGGTCTCCCCGCAGCTGCTCCAGCTGCCCACCAGCACCGGCTACGGCCTCGGGCAGTCGATGGTTCAGGCCGGCCTGTGGATGGCCCCCGCGGGCCTGGTGATGATGCTGCTCTCGCCGATCTCCGCCAAGCTGTCCCGGGCCAAGGGCCCCAAGGTCTCGCTGCTGGTCGGCGCCGTCATCATCACCGCGGGCTACCTCGCCGCGCTCGCCCTGATGGGCCACGCCTGGGGCGTCCTGGTGTTCTCCTGCCTGATCAGCGGCGGCATCGCGTTCGCCTACGCGGCGATGCCCGCACTGATCATGGGCGCCGTGCCGGCCTCCGAGACCGCCGCCGCCAACGGTCTGAACGCCCTGATGCGGTCCATCGGCACCTCCACCTCCTCCGCCGTCATCGGCGTGGTGCTGGCGCACATGACCATCGACTTCCACGGCCGCGCACTGCCGTCGGAGGGCGGTTTCCGCACGGCCTTCGTGATCGGCGCCGGCGCGGCCGTCCTGGCCGGCCTGGTCACCCTCGCCATCCCGGGCATCCGCAAGGTCGCTGCGCTGAAGGCCGTCCCGGCCGAGGCGGCGGCCGTGGCGGAGGGGGCTGCGGCGAAGTAGCCCCGCAGGGCGGGAAAATCGGGGGCGCGGGGACTGCACGACGAGCGCCGACCTGCGCCCCTGTTTTCGCGCCCACCGGCTCCCGTCCCCGGTTTCTCGGCAGTAGGGTGCGCGGATGGCGACCCATGAGCGTGAGATCACCGAAGCCGTCGACCTGTGCGGTCCGGACGGGCGGCTCAATCCTGCGGCGGTCGGGTGGTCCCGCACCCCGTTGCACCGGGCCAATCTGCGGGGGTGGGGGCGGACCAAGCGGTTCGAGTACTGGTGTGTCACCACGCCCACGCACCTGGTCGCGCTGACCGTCAGCGACCTCGACTTCCTGACGCTCGACGCCGTCCACTTCCTCGCCTGGGACGACCACGGCGTGCTGGAGGACCACGAACGCACCGCGCTCGCTCCCGGGCTGCCGCTGCGCCCCACCGCGATGCCGGAGGGCATCGCCGGCTCCGGCGGCCGGTACGGCGCGGACCTCGCCGTCGGGCCCGAGCGGCCCGGTCGTCGTCAGGTCCGGGTGGCGATCCGTCAGGAGAAGGACGGCGGGACCCGGTTGTCGGCCCGCGCGCTCACTGCGGACCTGCGGCCGCTCGAAGTGGACCTGCTGGTGGCGTTGCCGGAGGGCCACGAGACGATGTCGGTGGTCGTCCCCTGGGACGGAAAGCGCTTTCAGTACACCTCCAAGCACACGGCCCGCCCCGCCACCGGCACCGTCCGGCTCGGCGGTCGCACGTACGCGTTCGACGAGGACGCCTGGGGCGTGCTCGACCACGGCCGGGGCCGCTGGCCGCGTTCGCTCGGCTGGAACTGGGGCGCCGCGTCCGGCCGGACCGACGGGCACGTGGTCGGCCTCCAGTTCGGCGGACAGTGGACGGTCGGGACGGGCTCCACCGAGAACGCGCTCTGCGTGGACGGTCGGCTGAGCAAGATCGGCGACGAACTCGACTGGCAGTACGACCCGGCCGCCCCGCTCGCCCCCTGGCGGATCACCACGCCCGGCAGCGACCAGGTCGAGCTGACCTTCACCCCGTTCCACGACCGCCGGGTCCGCACCGAGGCCGGGCTGCTCGCCAACCGCACCGACCAGTGCTTCGGCCACTACCGCGGCAGCATCCGCACCGACGACGGCCTGCGGATCGCGGTGGACGGCCTGCTGGGCTGGGCCGAGGACGTCCGGATGCGCTGGTGACGGCGGGGCGCCCGGAAAATCGGTGTCCGCATCGTGGGCGCCGGTGATAGACATCCGCGCGTGGAAAAGAATCTTGATTTCGCCGGTCCCGCCCACGACGAGCTGCTGCGACTGATCGACGAGCGCTCGACGGCCTTCCGCGCCGCGATCGCCGCCGCGCCCGGCCTCGACGTGCCGGTGCCGTCCTGCCCGGGGTGGACGCTGCGCGACCTCGCCCAGCACATCGGCGAGGGCCGCCGGGCCTGGGCGGCGACGGTCGCCGCCGGGCCGACGGCCACCGGGAAGCTGGCGCCGCTCGGCGGGGCGACCGCGCCCGAGGAGCGCGAGGCGCTGCTCGGCTGGCTCGCCGAGTCGACGGAGCTGCTGCTGGCCGAGCTCCGCGAGGCGGGCCCGGACCGGGTCTGCTGGGGCTGGTGGGGCAAGTCGCAGACCCCGCTGACCAGCCGCGGTGTGGCCCGCCGCCAGGTGCACGAGATCTCCGTGCACACCTGGGACGCGCAGCTCGCCGCGGGCGTGTCCGAGCCGCTGCCCGCCGAGCTCGCGGTCGACTGCGTGGAGGAGTTCCTCTCCAGCATGTGCACCACCACGGAGGCGTGGCCGCACGAGCCCGCCACCGCCGACTACCACGCCGCCGAGGGCCGCTCCTGGCGCAACGACCTCTCCGCCGCCGGCGCGACCCTGGTCCCCGTCCCCGCGGACGCCGCGCCCACCGCCGCCGCCCACGGCTCGGCGAGCGACCTGGCGCTCATGTTCTACGGCCGCTTCCCGCTGGACGACCTGAAGCTCGACGGCGACCGCCGGCTCTTCGACCACCTGATCGAGTGGGACCCGGAGCGCTGACCCACCCCGCCGACCCGCCCGGGGGCCCGAACACCCCCGCTCCGCCGCCCAGTTGCCCCACCCACGGCCCGGGCCTCGACCCGGCCGGGCTGGTCGGCCGCCGGCTGATCGGGCTGGTGGCGTCCTGGTTCACGCCGCCCGGCGGCGAGCGCGAGCCCGAACCGGTGGACGTCCGGCTGCTCGACGACCGGGGCGGCCGCACTCGGATCACCATCGGCAGCGACTGGTGCCTGACCGTCGAGGACGAGACGCCGCACGGGGATCTCGACCTGGGGGAGTGGGGCCGCATCGAGGTCCGCCCAGACCGCGCCGGGACGCCGTTCGCCCGTCACCTCGGCGAGCCCGTCCTCGCCGCGCGCGAGGAGCATCACCCGCTCACCGGCCGTACCGCCCTCGAACTCGCCTTTCCCTCCGGCACCGTCCGCTGCGACGGCCGGTCCGGCGACCTGCGGGTCAGGGCCCTCGGTTGATGATCCGTCAGTCGGTGTCGTCCGGGCGGATGGCGATGTGGTCGGTGGCGAGGTCGGCGGCCACGCGGTGTTCCATGCCGAGGGCGGCGAGGAACTTGGCGGGGAGTTGGACGCGGCCGGTGCGGTCGAGCATGACGTACTCGCGTTCGCTGACGGTCTCCTGGCCGTGCTCGTCGGTGACGGTGCGGCGGAGCACCTCGCTGCTGGTGCGGCCGTCGCGGATGGCCACGGTGCGGCGGACCTCGCCGGCCACCATGGGGTCGTGGGTGACGACGACGACGGTGGTGCCCAGTTCGCGGTTGACGGTGCGGAAGGCCTCGAAGATGCCGACGGCGGTCTCCGAGTCGAGTTCACCGGTGGGTTCGTCGGCGAGCAGCACCGCCGGGTCGTTGGCCAGGGCCACCGCGATCGCGACGCGCTGCTGCTGGCCGCCGGAGAGCTCGGCGGGGCGGCGGTGCCCCAACTCGGCGATGTCCAGGGCCTCCAGCAGTTCGGTGACGCGGCCGCGCTGCTGCTTGGCGGCGCGGTGGCCGGAGCGCAGCTGCATCGGCAGGGCGACGTTCTGGGCGGCCGTCAGGAACGGGAGCAGGTTGCGGGCGGTCTGCTGCCAGATGAAGCCGACCACCTCGCGCCGGTAGCGGAGGCGGTCCTTGGGCGTCATGGCGAGCAGGTCGCAGCCGGCCACGGTGGCGCTGCCCGCGGTGGGGGTGTCGAGGCCGGCGAGGACGTTCAGCAGGGTGGACTTGCCGCTGCCGGACGCGCCGACCAGGGCCACCAGGTCGCCCTGGTCGACCGTCAGGTCGAGCCCCTGGAGGGCCTGGACCTCGATGCCGTCGCTGCTGAAGATCCGCACCAGCCGCTCGCAGCTGATCGCCAGGTCGGAGCGGACGGCCCTGGGCGCGGAGGCGGCCAGCGCCCTGGCGCGGAGCTCGTCCAGGCTCGGGGGCGGAGTGCTCATCGGTTGTCTCCCGCTCGTAGCTCGGTGGTGATCTGCCGACGGGCGGTGACGGCGGTCTCGGCCAGCACCGCGAGGGCGGCCAACAGCGCCAGCCCGAGGGCCTGTTGGAGGATCGGTGACGCGGTGAGCCGCAGTCCGGTGGTGGTCGCGGCGCCGACCAGGGGGCCGAGGTCGATGGCCGGGCCGAGCAGCAGCACGCCGCAGACCGCGGTGAGCGCCCCGCCGAGTGCGGCGACCAGGGTCTGCGGCAGGGCCTCGGCGAGGATCAGCGCCAGGCCCTGCCGGGGCCGCAGGCCCATGGTGCGCAGCCGGGCCAGGGTCGCGGCCCGTTCGGGGCCGGCCCGGAGCAGCGTCAGCAGGACGGAGAGCAGCGCGAACAGGGCGGTGGCGCCGACCGCGACCCAGAACATCCGCTCGGCGGAGGCCTGCAGCGGGTCGTTGCCGAGTGCGGCGGCCTCGCCGGTGACGGTCCGCGCCACGTGGCCCGGCTTGGTGTCGGTGGCCGCCGGCCCGAGGTACTGCTGGGTGAGCGCGTGCAGTCGGGCGTCGTCGACGGGCCCGACGGCCAGCCACTTGGCGGGGCCGCCGAAACGGGGCAGCAGGTCGGTGGCCGGGCCGAGCGGCAGCAGCACGTTGACGCCGACCGCACCGTTCAGGGCGGGGGTGCCGTCGACGAAGCCTGCGGTGTGGATCGGGACGGCTTCGCCGGCGCCCAGCCGGAGGGTGAAGTCGCCCTCCGGCAGGTCGCTGCTGACCAGGGCGGGCAGCGGCTGTCCGGGGGCGCCGCCGGCGAGCAGCGCCGGGTCGAACCGGCCCCGCCCGGCGGCCTCGGCGATCTTGGCGTACGCGACCGGGTCGGCCACCACGACGTTGACCCGGATCGACCGGCCGACGCTGACCGCCATGGCGACGTCGTCCATGATCCAGATCGGTGCCGCGGTCTGTACGCCGGGCAGCCGGCCGGCGGCGGTGACGAAGGCGTCCGGCAGCGTGCTGCCCAGCGGGGCGGCGACCTGGGCGTCGGCGCCGATGTTGTACCGGGCGACGGCGGTGCGCCGGTCGGCCACCGAGCTCAGCACGGTGGCGCCGATCGCGCCGCAGGTCACGGCGAGGACCAGGGCGAGCAGCGGCAGCACCGAGGGGCGCGAGCGCGGGCCGCCGCTGCCGCGGGCGGCGCGGGCCAGGCCGAGGAAGCCGATCGCGCCGGGCCGCCGCGCGGCCCAGCGGGCCAGCAGTCCGATCAGGGCGGGCTGGAGCCGGGCCAGCAGCAGTGCGCCGGTCAGCGCGAGCAGCAGCGGCGCGGCGACCAGCAGCGGGTCCACGCCTTCGCCGGCCGGGGCCACGCCGCGCCGGGCGACCTGGGTGACGGCGGCGACGGTGGTGGCCAGGACGGCGAGCTCGCCCATCAGGCGGCGGCGTCCGGACCGGGCCCGGTCGGCCCGTTCGCGCAGCAGCACGGCCGCCCGGACCGGGAACGCCAGCAGGGCGAGCAGGGTGACCGAGGCGGCCGCGACGGCGGCGGGCAGCCAGCGCGGGGTGGGCAGCAGGGTGAAGGCGAGCAGCGCGCCCAGCGCGGCGGGCGGCAGCACCGTCAACGCGCTTTCGCCGAGCAGCCGTCGGAAGATGCCGCGGATCCCGGCGCCGCGGGCCAGCAGCAGCCGCAGTTCGGCCGTGCGGCGTTCGGTGCCGAGCGCAGCCGCGAGGCAGAGCACCACGGTGGCGACTCCGGCGGCGCCGGCGGGGCCGAGTTCGGCGAGCGAGTCGATGGCGCCCTGCCGCTGCCGGGCGTGGTCGATCAGGGTGCGCAGCTGGGAGGTGATCCGGACGTTGTTCCGGCCGAGGGCGGTGGTCATCCGGACGGCGACCGGCCCGGTCATGACCGAGGCGAGGTCGTAGGAGGTCTGCTTGAGCCGGTCGGCCCGCAGCGTGTCCACCCGCACCGGCAGCCGCCAGTAGTCCTCGGCGCCGTGGCCCCAGGTGGCCACCTGCTCGGTGGCCTCGGGGCCGGCCAGCGCGACGGCGTACCAGTACTGCTCCGGGGGGTCGCCGGGGCCGCTGCTGGGGGTGAGGTTCAGGCAGGCCTTGAGCGCGCAGCCGATCTCGGCCCAGAACGGGTCCGCCGGGTCGTCGACGGTGTACAGGCCGACCACCCGGACCTGCTGGGCCGGGGGCGGGCCGGTGCGGTCCAGCACCGACCTGCCGCCGGCGTACACCGTGCCGAGCCGCAGCCCGAGGGTCTCGGCGGTGGCCTCCGACACGGCGATCGGCGTCGGCTCGCCCTCCGCGGCGGCGCCCGGCCACTGACCGGACGTCAACCGGAGGTGGTCGTTCGCCCCGTGCTGGTACTGCACGGCGATCTCGGGCGGGACGCCGTCGGGGCGGGTCAGCGACGGGTCGCCCAGCGAACGCGGCTGGGTGCCGCGGCGTCCGTAGACCGGGCCGCTCGGGTCGAGCGGGAGCAGCGGGCCGACGGTCTCGGTGAGTTGGCCCGCGGTGACGTCGAGCCGGTACGCCCCGTCGGCGGCCCGGGGAATGGCGGAGGTGACCTGCAGGCCGTTGGCGGCCGGGCCCGCGGTGCGCAGGTAGCTGCGCAGCGCGTCGTCCGCGCCGCGGTCCTGGGCCCGGGGCAGTGCGGCGGACAGGAAGACCACGGTCAGCGCCAGGGCGGCGGTGAGCAGGGCCGCCAGCGGTGCGGTGCGCAGCCGGGTGCGGACCCAGGGGGCCGGGGTGCTCATTTGTCCTCCACGAACCGGAGCCGGGCGGCCACGTCCCGGCGGCGGCCGCCGACCAGGAAGGCGGACAGCAGCGGCAGGGCGGCGGTCCCGACCGCCAGGGCCAGCAGCTGGCCGAGCGGCAGCCCGACCAGCACCTCGGGAACCGGCGGGCGGGCCGCCGGGGTGAGCACCACCAGCGGCACCACCAGGTGGACCAGGACGGCGCCGAGCAGCAGTCCGACGCCGGTGCCGATGCCGACCAGCACGACCTGTTCGGCGGTGGCGGTGCGGCGCAGCAGCCGCCGGGGCGTGCCGAGGGCGAGCAGCACGGCCGACTCGCCGGCCCGTTCGGCGGCCGAGGCGGCCGCGGCGGCGGCGAAGCCGATGGTGGCGAGGACGGCGGCGGCCACCGCCAGGGCGGCCAGCGCGCTCTGCGGGGCGGCGCTCAGCGGGTCGCCGGAGCGGGCGGCGGCGTCCTCCTCGCGGAGCGTCAGCTGCTGGGCGGTCGGTCCGGCGCGCAGGGCGGCGGCGGCCTCGGCGGGGGTGCGGTCGTCGGGGCCGGTGGCGGGCAGCCACCATTCGGAGACCTGCGGGACGTCGGCGCCCCGGTCGGTCAGCCACCGGTGGGCGCTGGCCAGGTCGAGCATCAGCGCGGTGTCGCCGTACACGGGCAGTTCCTCGACCTGGCCGGTGATCCGCACCGGCATGCCGCTGTTGCCGAGCTGGACCTTGATCAGGTCGCCGACCTCGGCGCCGGCGGCCGTCAGGTAGCCGCGGGTGGCCAGACCCTTGACCTCCGCGCCGGACACGGTGTCGCCGGGCGGGAGCAGCAGGGCGCGCCGGCCGTCGCGCCGGTCGAAGCTCTTGGACTCGTCCGGGGTGTAGGAGACGGTCGGCAGCCCGGTCCCGGCGGGGCCGTCGGTCACCCGGACCGGGGAGTCGGCCGTGGCGCTCCAGGAGCCGGCGGGCGCGGGGACGGGCGTGGCCGGTCCGGCCGCGGTGTCGGAGACGGCCAGGCGGCGGATCGTCAGCTCATTGGCGGCCAGGCTCGCGTTGGAGCCGTACGTCAGCTCGAAGCCGGTCAGGGTCAGCGGTGCGGCGATCGAGCCGAGCGGGGCGGCGGTCTGGGCGCTCAGGTCGACCGAGACGGTGACCTCGCCCCGGCCGGGGAGCTGCGGCATCAGGACGCGGTAGGCCGCCCCGAAGCCGTCCCGCAGGTGCAGCCAGACGTCGGGCGCCGTCGGCGGCGGCATCCAGGCGGGGAACGAGGAGTCGACGGCGCCGACCTGGACCGCCACGGTCAGGTCGATCCGGGTCGGCTTCCCGGGCAGCCGCAGGCCGGCCGGCTGCGGTTCGGCCAGCGGGCCGAGCAGGTCCTCGACCGGCCGGTCGTCGAACAGGTCGGGGCGGACGTGCAGTTCGGCGGCGGCGCGGGCGGTGTCGGTGAGCAGCACCCGGCCCCGCTTGTCGCCGGGGAGCCACTGGTCGAACCCGGCCACCGGCAGCAGCCGGTCGCCGCCGGGCAGCGCCGCGTACCGGCCGCCCTGGCCGAGTGCGGGCAGCGCCGAGCCCTGGATCCGCAGGCCGCCCGCCGAGGCGAAGTCGGCCTGGTCGTGCTGAGAGTCGCGCCAGGCGGCGTGCTGGCCGAGCGCCAGCACGCCGGTGGCGACCGCCAGCACCAGCAACAGCACCGGACCGTTCGCCCGGCCCGGGCGGCGGGCCAGCTGCCAGCCGGCGAGCGCCGGTCCGAGGCCGCGGCCCCGGGCCGCCAGCCGGGCCCCGAGCCGGGCCGCGAACGGCAGCACCCGCAGCACCAGCAGCGTTCCGGCGCCCAGCGCCAGGGTGGGCGCCGCGACCAGCACCGGGTCGATGCCGAGCTGCCCGGAGGCGTCCGCGGAGAGGCCGCCGGTGCGGGCGTCGAGCTGCTGGTAGGCGATCACGGCGAGGACGAGCAGGGTCAGGTCGGCGCCGGAGCGGGCCACCGTGCTGACCACGGCCTGCCGGCGGGACACCACCCGCTCGCCGCCGCGCCGGAGCACGGCGGGCAGGGCGGTGAGCGCGACGCAGGCCAGCGCGCAGGCCGCGGCCACCGGCCAGCGGACGGCGGTGTCGGTGTGCTCCAGCGGCAGCCCGGCCAGCGGGCCCCAAGAGGTGAGCAGTCGCAGCAGCGGCCCGGTCAGCAGGGGAGCGAGTACGGCGGCGGGCAGGGCGAGCAGCAACGCCTCGACGGCCGTCCAGCCGGCCAGCCGGCGCCGGGTCGCGCCCCGGGAGGTGAGCAGGGCGTTCTCCTGGCTCTGCCGCTCCGACACCAGGTGCACCACCAGCAGCAGCGCGGCCGCGGCCAGCACCGCGAGCTGCAGCGCCCCGATCGTCAGGCTGGACCTGGCGACCAGCATCGACGACTGCAACTCGCCCAGCAGGGCGGGCAGTTCGGTCTGCGGCTGGAGGCCGGCGGCGTACTGCTTGGTCAGGTCCGCCAGGTGGTCGGCGCGGGCCCGGACCCGGTCGACGCGCTCCGGGTCGGCGGCGGAGAAGTCGGCGGTCAGCAGCACGCTCCGGCCGCCCTGCGGCAGCGGGCCGGCGGTGAAGACGGCGTCGTCCACCACCATCGGCCCGTAGGTGGTGAAGCCCTTGACCTGGATCTCGCGGCCGCCGAGCGGGTCGAGCCGCCAGTACGGGGCCTCCCGGTCGGCGATCTGGTAGACGCCGGTGATCCGGACGGTGAGCGGTCGGCCGCCGTACCGGTCGGAGAGCGTGACCTGCGCGGGCAGCGCGCCCTCGGTCAGGCCGAGCCGGCGCAGGGCGCTGCCCGGGACGGCCGCCTGGACCGTTCCCGCGGTGTCGGGGCCCGCGGGGGCACCCTCGGCGGTCGGCCACTGACCGGCCGTCAGCTTCAGCCGGCTGCGGTCCGGCGACGCCAGCACCGTCAGGTCCGGGTCGTTGGCGCCCGTTGCTCCGGGCAGCCCGTACGAGCGGCTGTGCGCGAGGGACTGCACGTCGACCGGCAGCCCGTCGAACAGCTGGGCGCCGAGCGCGGCGGCCTTCGCGTCGTCCGCCGTCCGGGCGTCCGCCGCGTGGTCGGAGCGCAGCTCCACACCGACCCGGGTGCCGCCGTCCAGGTTCCGCCGCAGGCCGGCCTCGGCCACGGTGCGGTTGAAGGCGACCAGCGTGGTCAGCACCGTGGTGGTGATCAGCACCGTGAACAGCACGGCAGCCGCCAGCGGCAGCCGCCCGCGCAGTCGTCGCAGGACAAAGCCGAACATGTTTCCCCGTACCCCCGTTCCGGTCAGCGTGTACCGGATGGCGGACGACTCTGTCAGATTCGAACGATCAGCGGAAGGGCCTTGCGCGAACCGTTGTCGTAGTGCGCAGAATCGAGCACCATCACTCAACTGCCAACGGGGGACAACGAGATGACCGAGTCAGCGGCGCCCATGGTGGTGGTCGAGGACCTGTGGCGCAGCTTCGGCGCCGGACCGCGCACCGTGCACGCGCTGCGCGGGGTGTCCTTCACCGCGGCCCGCGGCCAACTCACGGCCCTCAAGGGCCGGTCCGGCTCCGGCAAGACCACCCTGCTCAACCTGGTCGGCGGCCTCGACACCCCGACCAGCGGCCGGATCTCGCTCGACGGCACCGACCTGTCCGGTCTCGACGAGGCGGGACGGCTCGCGCTGCGCCGGGACCGGATCGGTTTCGTCTTCCAGTCCTTCGGCCTGCTGTCGACGCTCACCGCCGCCGAGAACGTCGGCGTCCCGATGCGGCTGCGCCGGCTGTCCGCCGTCGAACGCGAGGAGAAGGTCCGCACCCTGCTCGCCCTGGTCGGGCTGGCCGACCACGCCGAGCAGCGGCCGAGCGAGCTCTCCGGCGGCCAGCAGCAGCGGGTCGCGATCGCCCGGGCGCTGGCCAACGACCCCGCGCTGATCATCGCGGACGAGCCCACCGGCCAGCTCGACTCCGAGACCGGCCTGGCCGTGATGGAGCTGCTCCGCGCGGTGGTCCACTCCCAGGGCGTCACGGCCCTGGTCGCCACCCACGACCCGGCCCTGATGGCCCAGGCCGACCGGGTGATCTCGCTGCACGACGGCACCGTGTCCCGGCCGGAGGCCGAGCCCGAGGTCGCCGCGGGCTGAGCCGGGACGGGTCACCGGCGGCGGGGAGCCGCGGGTGACCCGGTGGGTCGCGGTGACCCGACGGGCGGTCAGGGGGAGGGGACGACCCGGGCGAAGTCGTGGTGGGTGCGGACCGCCTGGTCCCACTCCAGGGCGCGGATCAGGCGGTGCACGATCAGCAGCGGAATGACGCCGAATACACCGAACGACATGTCGACGAATTGCCAGAACAGCGGAATCTCGCGCAGCGGCCCGCAGATCAGCGCGAGCGGGATGACGGCGCCGCAGGCGAGCATCGCCCAGCGGATCACCCAGATGTTGCGGACCGGATCCCGCAGCGGCCCCCAGAACGCGGCCGCGATCACCAGGTGCGCGAAGGCCAGCCAGTCGGTGCCGTAGGCGAGGAACGGGTGGCTGCCGAAACCGTCGGCGATGCCGTCCCGGGTCAGCACGGCCCAGTCGCCGAGGGCGGGGAGCGCGGAGCTCAGACCGGTGGCGTCCAGGGCGCGCACCAGCAGCGTGGTCTCGCTCTGCAGCGGGAAGGCGGTCAGCCCGCTGAGCGCGAGGCAGACGATGAACAGCCAGAGCCAGCGCCTGATCCGGCGTCGGACCAGCGCGGTGTCGGTGACGGTGGTGGGGCCGGGGCCGGCGGTGGTGGAACCGGTCGGGGCGGTGGCGATGTCGGACATGGGGAGTCCCCCTCCATGACGCGGGTGCCGCAGACGGCACGCGGTGTCGCGAGAAGGACTCTAGACCTGAATTTGAACGCGTTCAACATGCCGGAACAGGCTGTCCCAAAGGGGGCGTTTCGGACCTGTCCACGGAAAGCCCTAATCTTGTCCACCGTGACCGCCATCGCAGACCAGCCCACCAGGCCCGCCCCCGGACCGGCCGCCGACGAGGGACTCGCCCGCCGGCTCAAGGCGCTCGCCTGCACCGCGCCACTGCACGACCTGGACAGCCGCAAGGTCAACCTGGCCGGCGAGTACGCCTCGTACACGATGGCCGAGATCGGCCTCGCCGCGATCGACCTGGTCACCCTCAACATGGACTTCGACACCGGAGCCGACCGCGACATAGTGCTCGGCCGGCTCCAGCCCCGGATCGCCGCGCAGAACCCCGGGCGGGCCGTCACCGAGCACGAGCGGGTGGCCCGCTGGGTGCTGGAGTCGCTGATCAACGTCGGCAGCGTCGACCGCGGCTTCCGCGCCGTGTACGGCACCTTCGGGCCGGACGGCGCGTACACCCGCCGCGACTACGACTTCAAGCTGATCGAGGAAGTCCCCGGCCAGGACGGCGGCGTCTACCTGCGCACCACCGACGAGGCGGTCAACGTCCTGGTCGGCGCGCTGGACACCGACGTGACGAGCGCTCAGATCGCCGCCGAGGTCAAGCTGGAGGTGCTGATCCGCCGCGGCCGCCTCGCCGACGCCCAGCTCGCCGCCGAACAGGCCCGCTACCGCACCGTCCAGTACGCCGAGACGCTGCGCCGCGCACTGGAGGCGACCCGCCGCAACGTCCGCGCCGTGGACTGGATGGAGACCGTCCCCGACCTGATCGACGAGGCGCTCGACCACATCGCCGACCGGTACCGGCACGAGAACGCGATCCTCACCAACATCCGCAAGGCCCGCGACGAGAGCACCGACGCCGAGCACAAGCGCCGCGCCGCCGAGCTCGTCGACATCGTCAAGGACTGCATCCGCCGGCACACCCAGCTGCAGACCCGCCTGCTGGAAGCCGGCCCGCTGTTCCGCGCCGAACAGGACCGGCAGGCGTTCTCCGCACCCACCGCGCGCACCGGCATCGACCTGTACGGTCAACTCCTCGCACCCGTCCTCACCCTCCCGCTCGCGGACGCCACCCGGCCCACCGACGCGTTCTTCGCCCGCGGCACCGGCCTGCGCACCCCCGTCTCGGTCCGGGTCGGCGACCTGGTCGACCTGCTGCTCACCCCGCCCGTGGAACGCGAGCACCTCGGCGCCGAACTGCCCGAGCCCGACCTGGTCGCCACCCCCGACGACAGCCGGTTCTCCGAAGCCCAGCTGGAGGCCGCGCTGGACCTGCTGGACCTGCCCGCCGACGCGCCCCGCCGGCTGTCCGGCCTGCTCGCCGACGCCCGCGCCCGCGGCACCGAACTCGCCGAGGACGGCGAGGAACTCGCCTACCTGGTCGCCCTGTTGGCCGTGCACGCGGCCAGTCCGCCGGTCGGCACCGCGTACCGGCAGGGCGAGGAGCGCCTGCTGTTCGCGGTGGACGACGGCACCCGCCTGGACGACCCGGGTTTCGGCGGCGCGGACCTGATCGTCGGCAGCGCCCTGCTGGACGCCGCGGGCATGGCCGCCGACCGCCGGGACGCGAAATGACCGGCCGGGCCGGGGACGGTGCGAGTCGCGCCTGCGGCGCCGGCAGCGCGAGCGGGACGGGTTGCGCCTGCGGCGCGGGCATTGCCGGTGGCGCGCATGGTGCCTGCGGCGCAGGCGTCGACCGCCGCACCGGTACCGCCCGCGCGGCTCGCAGCGCCGGCGGCAAGCGCAGCGGGCGCAGCACTGGCGCTGCCTGCACCGCTCGCGGCATGCGCAGCGCTTGCACCGCCCGCAGTATCGGCACCGCCCGCACCGCTCGCGGCATGCGCAGCGCTTGCACCGCCCGCAGTATCGGCACCGCCCGCAGCGCTCGCGGCATCCGTAGCACCACTGGCACTGCCCTTGTCACTCGCATCGCCCGTAGCGCGCACAGCGCCCGCGTCGTCCGTACTGCTCGCGGCACTTGCGTCGCCCGTGGCGCGCACAGCCCTCGCAGCACGCGCAGCATTTGCACCGAAGGAGCACCCGCATGACCACCAGCGCCGAGGCGTGGGCACCGCAGGACGCCGAGCCGGCCGCCCCCGCCCACTCGCCGATCAGCCCGGCGGACGTCGCCGAGGCCGCCCGCCTGGTGTCCTTCGGCCTGCAGGCGAAGCTGCTGCCCTCCCGGGACGCGGAGTACGCCGAACTGGTGCGCCGCTACCGCGACGACCCGCAGTTCGGGCGCCTCGCCGACGCCGTCGCCACCGGCATGGGCCTGGTGGTGCTGGAGGTCTCGCCGCGGGCCGGCATGGCGGTCGCCGCCGCCGAGGACTCGGTGTTCGCCGTCCGGATGGGCGACTACTCGCGCCGCGCCGCCTCCGAGTCCACCGACCGCTTCCTGCACGGCCTCGCGCACCTCGCGGTCGCCGCGCTCGCCTTCCCCCGCCCCGAGGACCTCGCCGACGACGGCTACCTCGGCCGGGTCACCGTCAACGGCGTGGACGCGTTCGTCCGGCAGGCCTGCCGCCGCCTGGAGGAGCGCGCCGAGGCCGAGGGCAGCAACACCGACCCGGCCAGCTCCGCCCCCGGCCTGGAGGCGGCCTGGCGGGTGTGGGCGCGCCGCTCCGCGACCGGCGCCACCAAGGACGCCCGCCGCCTGGCCGGCTCCACCACCGGCATCGTCTCCAAGGCGGTGTCCTTCCTGGTCGACTCCGGCTTCCTGCAGAAGACCTCCGACGACGCCGGCGGCACCTACCGCACCACCGCCCGCTACCAGTTGCAGGTCCGCGACCTGGCCGGCAGCGCCGCCATGGGCGAACTGCTCGACCTGGGCGTCGTCCCGGTCAGCGACGGCACCGCCACCCTGCTGCCGCCCGACGACAGCGACGAGCTGGTCGCCGACGCCGGCCTGCCCTTCCACGCGCTCTGACGATCCGTCACCACACTTTCTGAACTGACCGCTCCAGGAGAACCACCGCACATGTACGAGCTGAACCGGGTCCGCCTGTACTCGATCGGACCGGCGGGCGCCCGCTACGCCGACACGGTGCTCGACCTGCGCGGCGTCGGCGATCCGGTCCCCGAGCCGCAGCCCCAGCAGATCGGCCTGTTCGGCGAGGAGCCCGAGGGCCCGCAGCGCCGCCCCGCGCCCGCCGGCGTGCTGTTCCTGGAGAACGGCGGCGGCAAGTCGGTGCTGCTCAAGCTGATCTTCTCGGTGATGCTGCCCGGCCACCGCAACACCCTGGGTGGCGCGTCGTCCGGCGTGCTGCGCAAGTTCCTGCTCGCCGACGACTGCGGCCACGTCGCCCTCGAATGGCAGCACACCGTCACCGGCGAACTCATCGTGGTCGGCAAGGTCAGCGAGTGGCGCGGCCGCCAGGTCTCCTCCGACCCGCGGAAGTTCGCCGAACTCTGGTACTCCTTCCGCCCCGGCCCCGGCCTCACCCTGGACGCGCTGCCGGTCGCCGAACGGCCCAGCCTGGCCGGCGACCAGAAGGCCCGCGGCCGCCGCCGCACCATGAAGGGCTTCCGCGACACCCTCACCGAGGCCGCCAAGGCCCACCCGCACCTCGACGTCACCTTCGAGGAGATCCACGACCGCTGGAACGAGCACCTCGGCGCGCTCGGCCTCGACCCCGAACTCTTCCGCTACCAGCGCGAGATGAACGCCGACGAGGGCGAGGCCGCCGGCCTGTTCGCGGTCCGCAACGACGCCGACTTCACCGACCTGCTGCTGCGCGCCGTCACCGACACCCGCGACACCGACGGCCTCGCCGACCTCGTCCACGGCTTCGCCGCCAAGCTCGGCCGCCGCGCCGAACTCACCGCCGAACGCGACTTCACCGCCGGCTCCGTCGACCTGCTGCAGCGCATCGTCGACGCCACCGCCGGCCGCGAGACCGTCCGCGAGGGCCACCGCGCCGCCGAACGCCGCACCCGTAGGCTCGCACTCTCGCTGTCCGCGCGCTCCACCGTCGAGCGCGACCGGATGCACGACCTGGCCGTCGAGGTCGCCGCCGCCGCGAGCGCCGTCACCGCCGCCGAGACCGACCGCACCCGGCACGCCCTGATCGTCGCCGAACTCGGCTACCGGCACGCCACCCTCGGGCTGGAGGCCGCGACCGCCGAAGCCGGCCGACTGCGCCGCGAACTCACCGACGCCCGCGCCCAGTTCGCCGCCTGGCAGGCCGCCGAGGCGGTGCTGCGGCACCGCGCCGCCGCCGACCGGGCCGGCCGCGTCGCCACCGCCATCCGGGAAGCCGAACTCGACGCCGCGCCCGCCCTCGCCGCCCGCGACCGCGCCGCCGGCGCCCTCGCCCGCGCCCTCGAAGGCGCCGCGCTGAGCGCCGAGACCCGCGCCGACCAGGAAGAGCTGCGCGCAGGCGAGTTGCAGCAGGACGGCTCGGCCGCCCAGGCCGAAGCCACCGCCGCCGCCACCGCCGCGCAGAAGGCCCGCTCCGAGGCCGAACACCTGCGCCAGCGCCTCACCGAGGTCGAGCAGGAGACCGCCGCCGCCGTCGAAGCCGGCTGGATCGACGACTCCGGCGCCGAACCCGACCCCGCCCGCGCCGCCCTGCACGCCGCCGACGCCGAACGCGCCGCCACCGAAGCCCTCGAACTGGCCCGCACCGCCGCCGAGTCCAGCGCCGTCCGGGCCCGCGAGTCCGCCGCCGCCGAGGCCCGCGCCGAACTCGCCGCCGCCCGCGCCACCGACGCCCGCACCGCCGCCGAACGCACCCTCGCCGCCGAACAGCGCACCGCCGCCCAGCTCGCCGCCGAACCCCGGCTCGCCGAACTGCTCTCCCTCTCCCCGTACCAGGACGGCGCGGACGAGAGCGAGGGCTTCCTGACGCCCCGTCAGCTCGACGCCTCCGCCGAGGACCTGCGCGAACTCCTCGACCAGGCTGTGGCCAACGCCGAACGCACCCTGTTCGACCTGCGCACCGCCGCCGCCGACGACTCCCGGATCCTCGCCGCGCTCGGCGACGGCGGACTCCTCCCGCCCGGCCCCGACGTCCTCGCCACCGTCGAGCACCTCGGCGAACAGGGCATCCCCGCGCTGCCCGGCTGGCGCTACCTCGCCCAGTCCGTCGACCCCGCCGACCACGACGCCATCCTCGCCGCCCGCCCCGAACTCGTCGACGGCGTCGTCGTCACCGACCCCGCCTCGCTCGACCGGGCCCGCGAAGCGCTCGCCGCCGCCGCCCTGCTGCCCCGCTCCACCGTCGCCGTCGGCACCGCCGCCGCCCTGATCGCCCCCATCGAGGGCGAACCCGGCTTCTTCCTGGTGCCGCCGAACCCGGCCATGCACAACGAGACCGCCGCCGACGACGAACGCCGCGAACTGCGCGCCCGCGCCACCGCCCGCGAGGAGCACATCCGCGAACTCGCCGCCCGCCTCGGCGGCGACCGCGCCCTCGCCGCCCGCCTCGCCTCCTGGCACGCCAGCTGCCCGCCCGGCACCCTCGCCGAACTCGCCGAGGCCGCCGCCGCAGCCGCCGACCACGCCGAAGCCACCGCCGCCGAACTCGCCACCCTGCGCGCCGAACGCGCCGAAGCCGACGCCGACCACCAGGCCGCCGCCGCCCGCCACGAGGAGTGCCGGGAGACCGCCCAGCGCACCCGCCGCCGCGCCGACGCCCTCGCCGGCCTCGCCTTCCGCCTCCGCGAACGCGCCAACTGGACCCGCCGGCAGCGCGAACTCGCCGACGACGCCACCGAGTGCGAACGCCGCCAGGCCCTGTGCACCGAACGCGCCCGCACCTGCGACGAGGACCGCCGCGCCGCCCAGCGCGCCGCCGACGACGCCCGCCGCACCGCGCGCACCCTGCGCGGCGAACGCGCCGAGATCGCCGCCGCCGACACCAGCGCCGAGCCCGACGACACCGTCACCCCCATCTCGCTGCCCGCCCTGCGCGAGGCCTACCGGGCCGCCGCCCAGCTCTACGAGAAGGTCGGCGTCGGCGCCGACCTGCGCGCCGAACAGGCCCGCGCCGAAGGCGACGAAGCCGCTGCCGCAGCCGAGTTGGAGCGCCTCAGCAACAAGGTCAAGGCCCGCGCCGAGGAACTCCTCGCCAGCCCCGACGGCGCCGACGGCCCCGCCCGACAGGCCGCCGCCGCCCGCGCCGAAGAGCTCGTCACCATCATCGAGGCCCGCTCCGGCGCCGCCGCCGAGGAGGTCGGCCGCCTGCGCGGCGACGCCGAGCGCTCCGCGCCCGTCAACGGCGAAGCCCACACGGAGCTTCCCGAGGACCTCCTCCCGGCCGACCCCGAGCACGCCCAGGTCCTGCTGCGCACCGCCACCGCGCTGCTCGCCGAACGCCGCGAACGCGTCGACACCGCCCGCACCGAACACGCCGACCTGCAGCGCACCCTGGACCAGGCGCAGGCCGCCGCCACCGACTTCGAGGAACTCGCCGGCCAGCTCCGCGACGCGCTGCGCGACAACGGCGACGAGACCGAGACCGCCGACACCTACCTCGGCGGCCTCGCCGCGGCCCGCGCCGCCGCCGCCGACACGCGGCGCGCCATGCGCACCGCCGCCACCGAACTCACCGGCGCCGAACTCGCTGTCCGGGACGCCTCTGACGCCCTCGTCCGGCACGCCAACGCCGCCCGCTACGAGGCCGTCCGCACCCCCGCCCGCCAGCAGATCCGCGAACTCCCCGCCGCCGCCCTGCCCGACCACGCCGCCGCCTGGGCCGCCGCGTTCGCCCCCCGCCTGCGCGTCCTCACCGACGAACTCGCCCAGCTGGAACGCAACCGCGCCTCCATCGTCGACCGCCTGCGCGGCCTGGTCGAGTCGTCGCTGGCCACCCTGCGCGCCGCGCAGCGGCTCTCGCGCCTGCCCGAGGGTCTCGGCGAATGGTCGGGCCAGGAGTTCCTGCGCATCCGCTTCGACGACCCCGACCACGCCGTCCTGGTCGAACGCCTCGGCGAAGTCATCGACGACGCCACCCAGTCGGCCGTCCGGAAGAACTCCGACCTGCGCCGCGACGGCATGTCCCTGCTGCTGCGCGGCGTCGCCGCCGCGATCGGCCCCAAGGGCGTCTCGGTCGAGATCCTCAAGCCGGACGCGGTGCTTCGCGCCGAACGGGTCTCCGTCGGCCAGATGTCGGACGTCTTCTCCGGCGGCCAGCTGCTCACCGCGGCCATCGCCCTCTACTGCACGATGGCCGCCCTGCGCGCCAACGACCGCGGCCAGTCGCAGCTCCGCCACGCCGGCACGCTCTTCCTCGACAACCCGATCGGCCGCGCCAACGCGACCTACCTGCTGGAACTCCAGCGCGCCGTCGCCGACGCCCTCGGCGTCCAACTCATCTACACCACCGGCCTGTTCGACACCACGGCGCTCGCCGAGTTCCCGCTCGTCATCCGCCTCCGCAACGACGCGGACCTCCGCGCCGGCCTCAAGTACATCTCCGTCGAGGAGCACCTCCGCCCCGGCCTCCCGTCCCCCCAGGACCCGGACGGCCCGACCATCCACGGCGAGATCACGGCGACGAGGATGTTCCGCAAGCCCGAGTAGGGCGGGAGAGGGTGCGAGAACAGGGGCGCGGGAGGGTGCGAAACCGGGGGCGCGTGGGGTTACTGTTTCGCCGAAACGGTGACGGACGCGACCTTCATCGGATGCCCCGGCTCCGTCGCCGTCGTCACCGGACTCCCGTACGCAGTGGGCAGGTTGCCGCCCATCGCGACGTTCAGGATCAGGAAGATCCCGTGGTGCACCGCCTGGTCCCACGCGGCCGGCTCGACCTGGTCGGACGTCACCGCGAAGTACTCCTGGCCGTCGCGCAGCCAGCGGACCTTCTCGGGAGAGGCTGAGCGGTCGACCTCCAGCGTCCAGGTGTGGAACGCGCCCCAGCAGTCCGCGCAGGACTGTTCGCCGGAGCCCAGCCCGTTCGGCTCCTTGCAGGGGCCGCCCGGCGTGGTGCCGCAGTGCATGGTGCCGAAGACGCCGCGGCCGCCGACCGATTCGAGGACGTCGAGCTCGCCGACGCCCGGCCAACCGGTGTACCCGTCACGGAGTTTGCCGCCCAGCGCCCAGAACGCGGGCCAGTACCCGGACGCGGCAGGCCCCTTGACGTCCGGGAGGGCCAACTTGGCCTCCACCCGCAGGACTCCGCCGGCCGGTGCGGCGAAGTCCGCGCGCTTGGACTCGATCCGTCCGGAGGACCAGCGGCCGGCGCCGTCCCGGGTGGGAACGATCTCCAGTGAACCCCGGCCGTCCAGGCGGACGTTCGCGGGGGAGTCGGTCATGGTCTCGATCTCGCCGGTGCCCCACTGCGCGGCGGGGCAGCCGGGGTAGCAGGTGCCCACGTCGTACTGCCAGTTGGCGGGGTCGGGCTTCGCGCCGGCCGGGCCGTCGAACTCGTCGTGCAGCAGGGTGGTCCAGCCGGTGGTGAACACGTTCGCGTCGATGAGCAGTTGGTCGAGCCGGGAGGTCAGGACGACGGCTGCCGCGTTGGTCAGGTGCGAGTCGTCGCGGTACAGCAGGACGTGCTCCAGGACGGCGGGGCAGGTTCGGCCGTCGCCGGGGCAGAGCACCGAGTTGACGCCGATGGTGCGGACGCCGGGGACGCGACCGGCGGCGATCTCCTCGGCCAGCGGGTCGGCCCACAGGCCTTCGCTGCGCGGGAAGTCGCAGGCGGAGGTGGTGTCGGGGTGTCCGGAGACGCAGGCGGGGACGTCGCGGCCGGGGATGGGAGTGTCCTGCAGGTAGACGATCGGGACGCCCAACTCCCGCAGCGGGGCGAGGGTCTGCTCCCAGCCGTGCAGCAGTGTCGCCCGGTCGGCGGTGTAGCGGTTCAGCGTGGAGACGATGATCAGCTTGGGCCTGGGCCCGTCCTTGAGCCGGGTCAGCGCGTTCGTCCGCCAGGTGTCGCACTCGTGGTAGGTGCGTCCCAACTGGGGGTTGGTGACGGTGAGTTCGGGCAGCGGGCAGCCCTGCTTGACGAGTTCCTCGACGGACATGCGGTGCTGGGCGGCGATGCCGAGCAGGGCGGAGAACCACTGGCCGGCGTGCGAGTCACCGAGCAGCACGATCCGGTCGTCGCCGGTGCCGAAGCGGCAGGGCGGGCTGACGGTGTCCGCCGGGTCGACCTCGCAGGCGCCGTCCGGCGGGAAGTCCTGCCGGGCCTGGACGGGGTTGGGCACGGTCGGGCTGTGCGCGGGCGGGGCGGCGGCGAGCAGGGAGCGGCCGTCGCGGGCGCCCGGTGGCAGGCCGGACGGGTCCGGGGGAGTGGCCGGGCCGAGCATCCGGATCGTGCCGGTGCCGACGACCAGCGCCAGCACCACCGGCATCACCACCGCGGTGAGGCCCAACGACAGTCCGCGGCGCGGGATCTCACCGAGCACCCGGCTGCGGCGCAGCGGCTGCTCCAGCCAGTTGAGGGCGGCCAGCGCGGGCAGCGCGGCGGCCGCCGTCAGGGCGACCTTCACGCCCCAGTGCAGGGCGCCCCACTGGGCTTCGGCGAGCACCAGCACCGGCCAGTGCCACAGGTACAGGTTGTAGGAGAGCCGGCCGATCGCGCGCGGCGCGCCGAGCGACAGCACCCGTCCCACCAGGTGCGTCCCGGAGCCGGCCAGGATGATCGCGGCGGTGCCGACGGTGGGCAGCAGCGCGGCGTACCCGGGGTAGGGCGTGCGGGCGTCGAAGACCAGGACCGCGCCGAGTACCGCCGCCATGCCGCCGAGCCCCAGCAACTCCCGTATCAGTCGCGGTATTTCGCGTATCGGCAGCAGTGCGATGACCGCGCCGGCGGCGAACTGCCAGGCCCGGGTGGGCGTGGAGAGGTACGCGCCGGCGCTCCAGTGCAGGGAGAGCCAGAACGAGCCGGCGCCGAGCAGCACGGTCAGGCCGAGCAGGGTGCGCCGCTTCCAGACCCAGCGGGCGGCGAGCGCCATCAGCGGGGCCCACAGCAGGTAGAACTGCTCCTCGACGGCGAGCGACCAGAAGTGCAGCAGCACGCTGGGGTCGCGGCCGGCCGCCAGGTAGTCGGTCTGTTCGGCGATGAAGCGCCAGTTGGCGACGGACAGCGCGGAGGCCAGGACGTCGCGTTCCAGGTCGGCGCGGCGCAGCGGCGCGGTGAGCAGGGCGCCGAGGACGGCGACCACGGCGAGCACCACGGCGGCGGAGGGCAGCAGGCGGCGGGCACGGCGGGAGTAGAACTCGGCCAGCCGGACCTTCCCGGTGGCGGCGCTCTCGCTGCGCAGCAGCCCGGTGATGAGGTAGCCGGAGATGACGAAGAAGACGTCGACGCCGACGAAGCCGCCGGCCAGGCCGGGGACGGCCGCGTGGAACGCGAGCACGGCGAGCACGGCGACGGCCCGCAGGCCTTCGATGTCGGGTCTGAACCTGGGCCGTTCGACGGGTGGTTGCCCGAGAACGACGGTGAACGGGGCGGTGCTGGTGGACACGGGAGGTGGACCTTTCAGCCCAGCCAGGGCAGCATCGGCGCCACCCAGCCGGAGGCGAGCAGGGCGATCAGGGCGAGCGTGCTCGTGACGGCGAGGGCCTCGGGCCAGCGCCTGGGCCGCATCGCCGGGCGTGCCCCGGATTCGGTGTTCTCGGTGGGGTGCGGCCGCAGTTCGGCGTACAGGTCGCGGATCAGCGGGACGCCGGCGTGCAGCTGCACGGCCAGGTACAGGGCCAGGCCCCAGGTGTAGTGCCAGCCGTGCATCGCGGTGGCGACGGCCACGCCGGCGGTGGTGGCGATCAGGGTGCCGGCCGTCCACACCAGGGAGACCAGCAGCACCTTGCGGGCCATGCCGCCGGAGCCGCCGGGCTTGGCGACGCCGGTGGGCACCCAGGCGGCGCTGCGGCCGCGCAGGGTGTGCCAGTAGGCGGTGGCGGCGGCGAAGCTCATCAGCACGTTGGCGCGCAGCACTTCGGTGCGCCAGCGGGTGCGGCTGACCCGGGGCAGCAGGACGTGCCAGAGCCACAGCAGGGAGAGCATCGGCAGCACGTACCAGGCGCGGACCTCGCCGGGGAAGGCGAACAGGATGACCAGCGGCGGCAGCGGTGCGGTGAGCACGTTCACGGCCGCGGCCAGGTAGCCGACGATGCCTTCGTCGAAGCAGCGGCGCATCCGCCAGGTCATCGCCTTGCGGGCGGCCCGGTCGCCGATCAGGTGCAGGTTGCCCATCGTCCAGCGGTACTGCTGGTTGACGAAGCTGGTGGTGGAGTCCGGCGAAGTGCCCTTGGCGACCAGCACCGGCACGTACCGGGTGGTGAATCCCCGTTCGTGCAGGGCGAGTCCGGTGTACATGTCCTCGCTGTGGTCGAGCCGGGCGAAGCCGCCGGCGGCGTCGATCGCGGAGCGCCGGTACACGGCGTTGGAGCCGCAGCAGATCGCCGCGTCGGAGGCGTCCCGGCTGGGCTGCACCCAGCGGAAGAACCACTCCTGGGAGGCGCCGGCGGCGCGCTGCACCCAGCCCATCGAGGCGTCGGTGTCGAAGCACTGCGGGCTCTGGACGATGCCGACCCGGTCGTCGCCGAAGTACGGCAGCAGGTGCTGCAGCAGGTCGGCGCGCGGCGCGAAGTCGGCGTCCAGGATGGCGATGTACTCGGCCCTGCTCAGGGTGAGCGCGTGGTTGAGGTTGCCGGCCTTCTTGAACTCGCCGCGGTTCGGCCGTACGACGTAGTGGTAGCCGAACTCCGCGGCCAGCGCGGCCACTTCGGGCCGGTCGGCGTCGTCCAGCACCCAGACGTCGAGCTGTCCGGGGTGGTCGAGCCGGGCGACGGCGCGGTAGGCGTTCGCGAGGATGTCGAGCGGTTCGCCGCAGGTCGGCAGGTAGAGGTCGACGGACGGCGGTTCGGCGGGCTGCCAGGCGGCGACCAGCAGTTCGTGGCCGGCCCGGGTGAAGCGGCGGCGACGCAGTCCGTTGAGGCAGGTCAGCGCGAGTGCAACGAGGTTGACGCCGAGGACGGCCAGGAACGGCCAGAGCGCGGGCGTCCGGAGGGAGAAACTGAACATGGTGGCCGCGCTGAGCACGAAGGCGAACGCGGAGAGCAGCGGGACCCAGCGACGCTGAGGTCCGAAATACCAGTAGAGCTCCTGATCGGAGGGTGGCGACGGAAGGTGATTGACAGTCATTGGGCCCCCCACGGCCGGTCATTGACACCTGTCGTCGGTCAGATTACCCGATTGGTATAGACCAAATGACCACGTGGGATGAACGCTGGGGCAACTCCGGTGAAGCCCGTGTGACCAGGCATGACCATGTCGGACGGAGGCCCCCGGCATCCGCCGGGCGAGGTTTCCGAGGCGGTTGACGAGCAGGGTGACGAGACGGTTCCACACTTGAACTGGCGAAGGGTCGCCGGATCCCATGGCGGGTACTCGCCGCGGGAATTGACGGATCGTCAGGCTCGTGGCCGGAGGCTCGGTCGAAGGATCAGCGGGCGGCCGGCTTCGAGGTGTCGAGGCACGGCTCGGCGGCGTCGAGCACCGCGTCCAGCAGTCCGGGAAAGCGCGCGGCAAGATCAGCGGCGCGCAGTGTGTTCATCTTAGAGGTGCCGCGACGGTGCTGACGGATCAATCCGGCCTCGCGCAGGACACGGAAGTGGTGCGTCAGTGTCGACTTGGTGACAGGAAGCTCGAACGCCAGGCAGTTCCGCTCGTCGCCGCCCGCGTCCGCGAGCTCGGCAACGATCCGCAGCCGGATCGGGTCGGCGAGCGCGTGCAGCACGGCCTCCAGCCGCAATTCGGCGGCGGTCGGCTCGGGCAGCAGCCCCGGGCACTCCGGGTCGCCCGCACAGTCCTGGTCGATGGTCACGCTGCCATAGTACGAGAACCCTCGTAGTTTGACAGATGTCGTAGTACGGCAGCTATCGTACGAAGCGAAGAGACCGTCGAAGCGACCGTCACGGTCGGGACCACAGGAAGGACGGGCCCTCGTGAGCGCCCTGTTCGAGCCGATCACTCTCCGTTCGCTGACCATCCCCAACCGGATCTGGCTCAGCCCGATGTGCATGTACTCGGCCGCCGCCGAGGGCCCCGAGACCGGCGTCGCCACCGACTTCCACCTCGCCCACCTCGGCTCCCGCGCCGCCGGCGGCGCCGGCCTGGTGATGGTCGAGGCCACCGCCGTCCGCCCCGACGGCCGGATCTCCGCCTGGGACCTCGGCCTGTGGAACGACCGCCAGCAGGACGCCCTCGCCCGGATCGCCGCCCTGATCGGCCAGCACGGCGCGGTCCCCGCGATCCAGCTCGCCCACGCCGGCCGCAAGGCCTCGACCGGCAAGGCCGGCTCGGGCGGCGGGCCGGTGGCGGTCGAGGACGGCGGCTGGCCGGTGGTCGGCGCCTCCCCGATCCCGCTCCAGGACGGTTACCCGACGCCCCTCGAACTGACCGAGGCCCAGATCGCCGACGTCGTCGAGGACTTCGCCGCCGCCGCCCGCCGCGCCCTCGCCGCCGGCTTCCAGGTGGTCGAGGTGCACGGCGCCCATGGCTACCTGATCCACCAGTTCCTCTCCCCGCTCACCAACCACCGCACCGACGGCTACGGCGGCGACTTCGCCGGCCGCACCCGCCTCGCCCGCGAGATCACCGCCGCGGTGCGGGCCGTCTGGCCCGCCGACCTGCCCGTGCTGTTCCGCGTCTCCGCCACCGACTGGATCGCCGACGAGCCGAGCTGGACGGTCGAGGAGAGCGTCCTGCTCGCCAAGGAACTCCACGCCCTCGGCGTCGACCTGCTCGACGTCTCCTCCGGCGGCCTCGTCCCGCACGCGACCATCGTCGCCGAACCGGGCTACCAGGTCCCGTTCGCCGCACGGATCCGCCGCGAGGCGGGGCTCCCGGTCAACGCCGTCGGCATGATCACCGAGCCGGCCCAGGCCGAGCAGGTCCTGACGGACGGCGACGCGGACGCGGTCATGCTCGGCCGTGAGCTGCTCCGCGACCCGTACTGGCCGCTGCACGCGGCGAAGGCGCTCGGCGTGCAGCGCAACTGGCCGGCGCAGTACGGCTTCGCCGTGGGCAGCAGGGGGTGAGCAGGCAGGGGCGCGGGGAACTGCGCGCGGCGGAAGGCATCGGCCGGCAAGGCCGCGGGACAGTGCGACTCACCATCCTGCGCGGCGACCTGGCTGCGAGTGCGCGGCCGGCCGCGCAGTTCCCCGCGCCCCTGGCTTCGTCTTCGCTCCCGTCATCGGATTCGCCGATCTCTGGTCGCGGCTCGCCGCAACCTGGCGGGAGACGACGATGTCGATCAGGCACCAGGCCGTGACGAAGACGCCCATCGCCATCATCGCCAGCGCGGGCACGATCAGGGTGGTGTGCGACCAGGAGGCCAGGACCGCGACTATCACCGTCACCACCGTGAACGCGAACGCGAGGCCTGCCCGGACGGCGGCGGCCCGCACCTCGTCCGGCAGCCTGCTGCGCCGACGACGCGCCATCGCCCACCCCCTGTGCACCCCAGGTTTCCCCGACAGGGGTGAAGGTATGCCGCCACCCGACTGAATTCCACTCAAACCGGGCGTGTTGCGCCGACGGACCGTCAACCCCCCGTCCTGGATCGTATTCCGCCCGGCAAGAGGGCCTGTCGGGCCGGGGCTGACGGTCAGTCCGGCAGGGTGGCGTCCAGCTCCTCCAGCGCGCCGGCCACGATGGTGCGCATCGCCCGTTCGGCCAGTTCCGGATCGCCCGCGCAGATCGCCTCGGCGACGTCGCGGTGGAGCTGCACCGCGTACTCGCGGGGCCGGTGCGGCATCAGACGGTGTTCGGTGCGGCCGGTGAGGACCGCGCCGACGGTGTCCTTCAGATGCGCGAACATCTCGTTGCCGGAGGCGCGCAGGACCGCCGCGTGGAACGCGATGTCGTGTTCGAGGAAGGCTTCGAGGTCCGCGGCCCGGGCGGTGACGGTCAGTTCGACGGCCAGTGCGCTGAGTTCCCGCCGGTCGTCGTCGCTGGCGTTGCGGGCGGCCAGCGCCGCCGCGGCGGGCTCGACCGCGACCCGCAGCGAGCCGAGCGAGCGCAGCTGCGCGGAGCGGCCCGCGCCGGCCAGGCGCCAGCGGATGACCAGCGGGTCGAAGACGTCCCAGTCGGACTGCGGCCGCACCGTGGTCCCGACCCGGCGACGCGGCTCGACCATCCGCATCGACTCCAGGATGCGCACCGCCTCCCGCACCACGGTGCGGGACACCCCGTGCTGCGCCTCCAGCTCCTCGGCGCGCAGCACGGTGCCCGCGGGCAGTTCCCCGGAGGCGATCGCCGGACCGAGGTGGGCGAGCAGTCGGCCGGGCAGGCCCTGGATCTCCATCCCGCCAGCCTATCGGCGAGGTCACGGCGGCCACGGGGGCGGGGGAGCGGTGAAGGGCTCTCACCTGCGATAACGCATATATGTATGACGATTAGGTTTCGGCGGCTTGAATAAGTCATACCTTTGGGTCTACCTTGCCCGTGACCAGGCAAGGACAGGAGCACCACCCATGGCTCTCAGCGTCGAGAACCAGCAGCCGCCCGTCATCGTGGTGATGGGCGTCTCCGGAGTCGGGAAGACCACCGTCGCCCGACTGCTCGCCCACCGTCTCGGCCTCCCGTACGCCGAGGCCGACGACTTCCACCCCGCCGCCAACATCGCCAAGATGAGCGCCGGGACACCGCTCGACGACCACGACCGCGAACCCTGGCTGCGCGCCCTCGGCGCCTGGCTCGGCGAACGGGCCGCGGCCGGCACCGGCGGCGTCGTCACCTGCTCCGCCCTCAAGCGCAGCTACCGCGACCTCCTGCGGGACGCCTGCCCCGAGGCGTTCTTCCTGCACCTGACCGGCAGCCACGAGCTGGTCGGCGACCGCATCGCCCACCGCACCGGCCACTTCATGCCGCCCTCGCTGCTGGACTCCCAGTACGCCACCCTCGAACCGCTCCGGGCGGACGAGAGCGGCACCGTGCTGGGCGTCGACGCCGACCCCGACACCCTCGTCGACCGCGCCGTCGCCGCCCTGTCGAACTGACCCCCGCCCGACCTGTCACACCCGCCGCCGCGCACCCGAGACCCCCGGGGCGGCGACGGCCCGTCAATGGAGACTCGCGTGACCCCCACCCTGCTGGCCGCCGCCGCGCCGGCGCTCCCCCACACGTCCAGCAACGGCCAACTGCTGGTCGCGGTGCTGCTCAGCATCGGCGCGATCGTGCTGCTGATCACCAAGTTCAAGCTGCACCCGTTCCTCGCGCTCACCCTCGGATCGGGCCTGCTCGCCGCCGTCGCCGGCGCGCCGTTCGACAAGCTGCTCAGCAGCTTCTCCACCGGCTTCGGCTCCACCGTCGCCTCGGTCGGCCTGCTGATCGGCCTCGGCGCGATGCTCGGCAAGCTGCTCGCCGACTCCGGCGGCGCCAACATCATCGCCGACACGGTGCTCGCCCGGACCGGCCCGAAGATGCTGCCCTGGGCGATGGCGCTGATCGCCGCCGTCCTCGGCCTGCCGCTGTTCTTCGAGGTCGGCGTCGTGCTGCTGATCCCGATCGTGCTGCTGGTGGCCCGCCGCGGCAACGTCCCGCTGATGCGGATCGGCATCCCCGCGCTGGCCGGCCTGTCGGTGCTGCACGGCCTGGTGCCGCCGCACCCCGGCCCGCTGGTCGCCGTCGACGCCCTCAAGGCCGACCTCGGCGTCACCCTGGCGCTCGGCCTGCTGATCGCCGTCCCCACCCTGATCGTGGCCGGCCCGCTGTTCTCCCGGTTCGCCCAGCGCTGGGTCGGCCCGCTGGAGATCCCCGCCGACACCACGCCCGCCGAGACCGTCAAGCACGAGAAGACCCCGCGGTTCGGCGCCGTCCTGGCGACCATCCTGCTGCCGGTCGTGCTGATGCTCGGCAAGGCCCTCGCCGACGTGGTGATCGACGACCCGAAGGCCACCGTTCAGCGGTTCTTCGACTTCATCGGCTCCCCGCTGATCGCGCTGCTCGCCGCCACCCTGCTCGCCATGGTCACCCTCGGCAGGGCCGCCGGGTTCGACAGGACGAAGATCTCCGCGACGGTCGGCAACTCGCTCGGCCCGATCGCCGGCATCGTGTTCATCGTCGGCGCGGGCGGCGGCTTCAAGCAGACCCTGATCGACGTCGGCGTCGGCCAGGCCGTCAGCGACTGGTCCGGCAAGTGGCACATCTCGGCGCTGCTGCTCGGCTGGCTGATCGCCGTGCTGATCCGCCTCGCCACCGGCTCCGCCACCGTCGCCACCATCACCGCCGCCGGCATCGTCGGCCCGCTGGCCGCCGACATGTCGACCACGCACGCCGCGCTCATGGTCCTCGCCATCGGCGCCGGCTCGCTGTTCCTGTCGCACGTCAACGACGCCGGCTTCTGGCTGGTGAAGGAGTACTTCGGGATGAGCGTCGGCCAGACCCTGAAGTCCTGGTCGGTGATGGAGACGGTGATCTCGGTGGTCGCGATCGCCCTGATCCTGCCGCTCAGCCTGATCATCTAGCGAGCGACACCCCCCAGACCGCGACGCCCTCCGGATCCCGCTTCTCTCTCCCGGAGGGCGTCGTCGTGTCCCCGGACGCCTCAGCGCGCCAGCAGCTCCGCGGTCCGCTTGCGGACCTCCTCGGTGTCCAGCCCGCGCACCGTCAGCGTGGTGCGCCGACGCAGCACGTCGTCCACCGTGTACGCCCACTCCTGCTCGGCCGCGTACGCCACCTGCGCCCAGATGTCCGGCCCGCCCGGGTGCACCCGCTCGCCCAGCTCGGGCCGCTCGGCGATCATGCGGGCGATCTCGAACGACAGGGTGCCGTAGTGGGTGGCCAGGTGGCGGGCCACCAGCGGGTCCATCCGGGAGCCCGGCTCGCGGTCCATCAGCAGGCGGTGCGCGACGGCCTGCGGGGCGCCGATGCCGGGCAGCGGCACGGTCGCCGGGATGGGCGAGACGTCCTCGGCGAGGCCCACACCGCGCGCGTGCTTCAGCTTCTCCAGCACCACCCGGCCGATGTGCCGGTAGGTGGTCCACTTGCCGCCCGCCACCGACAGCATCCCGGCCCGGCCCTCGGTCACCACCGTCTCCCGCTTGGCCGCCGCCGTCGCCCCCGGACCGCCCGGCAGCACCCGCAGACCCGCGAACGCGTACGTGATGTCCTCGCGGCGCAGGTGCTCCTCGCGCACCGCGTGCCCCGCCTCGGACAGGATCTGGTCGATGTCGGCGTCGGTGGCCCGGACGTCCAGCGGGTCGCCGGTGTACTCCTCGTCGGTGGTGCCCAGCAGGACGTGGTCCTCCCACGGGATGGCGAAGGACACCCGGTACTGGTCGATCGGAATGGTCAGCGCGGCCCGCCACGGCGCCTGCCGGCGCAGCACCACGTGCGCGCCCTTCGACAGTCGGATCGACGGCGCGGCGCCCGCGAACTCCATCCGCCGCAGGTGGTCCACCCACGGGCCGGTGGCGTTCAGCACCAAGCGGGCGTCGATGCCGAACTCGGCGCCGTCCAGGCGGTCGCGGACCTCCGCGCCGGTCACCCGGCCGCGGGTGAAGCGCAGCCCCGTCACCTCGGCGTGGTTGAGCACCACCGCGCCCGCGTCGACCGCCGCGCGGACCGTCATCACGGCCATCCGGGCGTCGTTCATCTGGTGGTCGCCGTACACCGCGACGCGGCGCAGGCCCTCGGTGCGCAGCCCCGGCACCGCGCGGGCCGCCTGACGGGGGGAGACCACCCGGCCCAGACCGTCGCGGAACGCCGACAGCGCCGAGTACAGGAACACGCCCGCGCCGAGCTTGGGCGCCGAGTGCGGGCCGCCCTCGTAGACGGGGACGAAGAAGGTCAGCGGGTTGACCAGGTGCGGGGCCACGTCGGTGGCCAGCGCCCGGCGCTCCTTGTGGTTCTCGGCGACCAGCCGGACCGCGCCGGTCTGCAGGTAGCGCAGCCCGCCGTGGACCAGCTTCGAGGACGCGGAGGAGGTGGCGTTCGCGAAGTCCCCGGCGTCCACCATGGCCACCTTCAGCCCGGCCTGGGCGGCGGTCCAGGCGGTGGCGGTGCCGAGGATGCCGCCGCCGATGACCAGCAGGTCGTAGCGGGCCCGGCCGAGCAGCTCGCGGGTGGCGGCGCGGGAGGCGACGCGGCCGGCGGCGCGCTCGGCGCCCAGGGTCGGGATGCTTGCCATGGTGTGTGCGGCGGGCCCGGTTTCGCGGCCGGTCCGCGTCTCCTTCCGATCGGGAATGCGGACTCTGACTGAGGTGTCAGAGTTGCGGCTGCTCGTCGTCCTGCTCGATCCAGCCCATGGTGCGCTCCACCGCTTTCAGCCAGTTGCGGTGCTCGTGCTCGCGGGTCGCGTCGTCCATCCGGGGCGTCCACTCGGCGGCCCGGTGCCAGTTGGCGCGCAGGGTGTCCAGCCCGTCCCAGAAGCCGACCGCCAGGCCGGCCGCGTAGGCCGCGCCGAGAGCGGTGGTCTCGGCGACGTACGGGCGCTCCACCGGGACGTTCAGCACGTCCGCGATGTTCTGCATCAGCAGGTTGTTGGAGGTCATGCCGCCGTCGACCTTCAGCGCGGTCAGCGTGACGCCGGAGTCCTTCTGCATGGCGTCCACCACCTCGCGGGTCTGCCAGGCGGTCGCCTCCAGCACCGCCCGCGCCAGGTGGCCCTTGGTGACGTACCTGGTCAGGCCGGTGATCACGCCGCGCGCGTCGGATCGCCAGTACGGCGCGAACAGGCCGGAGAACGCGGGCACGAAGTACGCGCCGCCGTTGTCCTCGACGGTGCCCGCCAGGGTCTCGATCTCGGCCGCTGTCGAAATGATCCCGAGCTGGTCCCTCAACCACTGCACCAGCGAGCCGGTGACCGCGATCGACCCCTCCAGGGCGTACACCGGCGGCCGGTCGCCGATCCGGTAGCCGACCGTGGTGAGCAGCCCGTGGTAGGAGTTGACGATCCGTTCGCCCGTGTTCAGCAGCAGGAACGTGCCGGTGCCGTACGTCGACTTCGCCTCGCCGACGTCGAAGCAGGTCTGGCCGAACAGCGCGGCCTGCTGGTCGCCGAGCGCCGCCGCGACCGGCACGCCCGCCAGCACGCCGACCGCCTCGCCGTACACCTCGGCGGAGGAACGGATCTGCGGCAGCATCGCCATCGGCACGCCGATCGACTCGGCGATCCGCTCGTCCCACTCCAGGGTGTGCAGGTTCATCAGCAGCGTGCGCGAGGCGTTGGTGACGTCCGTGACGTGCCGGCCGCCGGTCACACCGCCGGTCAGGTTCCAGATCAGCCAGGTGTCCATGGTGCCGAACAGGATGTCCCCGGCCTCGGCGCGCTCGCGCAGGCCCTCGACGTTGTCCAGCAGCCAGCGGACCTTCGGCCCGGCGAAGTAGCTCGCCAGCGGCAGCCCGGTCTCCCGGCGGAACCGGTCCTGGCCGACGTTGCGGCCCAGCTCCCGGCAGAGCGCCTCGGTGCGGGTGTCCTGCCAGACGATCGCGTGGTGCACGGGCTCGCCGGTGTGCCGGTCCCACAGCACCGTGGTCTCGCGCTGGTTGGTGATGCCGACCGCCCGGATGTCCTCCCGGGTCAGCCCCGCCTTGTCCAGCGCGCCGCGCACCACGGCCTGCACCCGGGTCCAGATCTCCGCCGCGTCGTGCTCGACCCAGCCCGGCTGCGGAAAGATCTGCGCATGCTCCTGCTGCTCGACGGCGACGATCCGGCCGTCCGCCCCGAACAGGATGCACCGGCTGGACGTGGTGCCCTGGTCGATCGCGGCGATGTAGCTGGCAGTCATGCGGTTCCTCGGCTCGGCTCGGCTCAGGGGGTCGTCAGGGGAGCGGGGCTGACCCTTCGTCAGTCCCCGTGCGCGCAGGTCCGGCAAACCAGGCGGGCGGCGCGGAACGCCCGGACCCTCCAGCCGTCGTTCGACAATGTCGACCGACGTTTGGAAGCCAACAGCAGCCGGACGCCCGACGTCAAGGCGTTGTGACCCGCGACGCCCCGACGGCCACCCACCGACGCCGAACGATCACCCGCTGCCCACGGCACCCCCTCAGAACCGGTGCGCCCCGAGGTCGCGGGAGATCGCCCGGGCCGCCGTCCGCACCGACGCCACCAGCGACGGCCGCACCGCACCGCCCTCGCACACCGTCTCCACCGCGCCGCTCACGCACACCGCGCCCACCGGGTTGCGCCGCCGGTCCTGGATCAGTGCCGCCACCGACGCCACGCCCTCCCAGGTCTCCTCCACCGCGTCCGCCCAGCCCCGCTCCCGCACCAGCGCGCACTGCGCGTCCAGCGCAACCGGCTCGGTCACCGTCCGCGGCGTGAACGCCTCCCACGGCCCGTCCCCCAGCTCGCCGCGCGCCACCGGGTCGTACGCCAGCAACACCTTGCCCAGCGCCGTCGCGTGCAGCGGCTGCATCGAACCGACCTCCAGCACCTGCCGCGAGTCGTCCGGCCGGAACACGTGGTGCACCACCAGCACCCCCCGCTGGTGCAGCACCCCCAGGTACACCGTCTCGCCGGCCGCCCGCGCCAGGTCGTCCGCCCACACCAGCGCCCGGGCCCGCAGCTCGTGCACGTCCAGGTAGCTCTGGCCGAGCCGCAGCAGCTCCGCGCCCAGCTGGTACTTGCCGCTGTCCGGGTCCTGCTCGACGAAGCCCTCCTGCTGCAGGGTGCGCAGGATGCCGTGCGCCGTGCCCTTCGCCAGCCCCAGCCCCGTCGCCACCTCCGACAGGCCGAGCCGCCGCTCCCCGCCCGCCAACAGGCGCAGGATCGCGGCCGCCCGCGACAGCGACTGGATCGCACCGGGCACCGGCCCACCTCCACTGACCACCGGTCGGCCATGCCGACCCCACCTACCGTGCTCCGACCGTACTACCCCGCCGCCACCACCCGGACGCCCGGCACCGGACGATCAGGCCGTCGTCGCGGCCGGCTCCGCCACCCAGCCCGCCAGCAGCACCAGGCCCGAGGCGCGGTGCACCGCCAGGAACGCGAACGGCCGGTCGAACCGCGCGGCCGCCCGGCGCACCCGGAACCGCTTCGGGGCGGGCATCGCGCCGCCCCTTCGCATCGACACCGCCGTCACCGCGCCGCCCTTGAAGCCCTCCGCCGAGAACTCCGCCACCGCCGCCTGCCGCGCGCCCGAGACCTTCAACGGAAGGCTCCGGCTGATGCCCCGGAACCAGTCCTCGTGCGCCGTCGCCGTCCGCAGCCCGAACAGCTCGGCGGCCGCCAGCAGGTCGTGCTCGGCGCGGACGGCGAACCCGGCCGTCCGCAGCGTGCCGGTGTTCCCCGGCACGGCCGAGTCCACCGAATCCAACTCCAGCCCCGGCCAGGACTCCCCGTCCGACAGCCCCTTCAGCGGCATCCGCCACGACTCGCCCGACACCAGCTCGAACCCGGCCGCCACCACCGCGCCCGGCGCCGCGTCCGGCTCGCCCAGCACCAGATGGACGTCCACCTCGCCGTCCCCGACCACCCGGACCTCCGTGACCGGGCCCGCCGAGGTCTCCGACACCGAGATCCGCTCGAACAGCTCCGGACCCGACACCTCCAACTTCACGAACTCCCGCCACGACCACGGGCCTTCGAGCACCCGGAAGCGGCTCGGCACGAACCGCTTCGCCCACCTGGTCCGCACTGTGACCGCGGACGCCAGCACCAGCAGCACCTCGGTCAGGTCCACCGGCATCCGCTGGATCAGGCCACCGGTCTGCTCCTTCGCCCACTGGTCCAGCACCGCCCGGTCGGTGTCGGTCCCGCCCGTCAACCGCCCCCACAGCGAAGGGCCCAACTGCCCCAGCCAGCCGGGCTCCACCTCGACCTGCTGAGCCGTCCACAGCCCGAGCGCCGCCGCACAGCCCGGCGTCCGCCGCACCAGCGCCAGCAGCTCCCGGGCCGCCGCCGGGGCTTCCTCGGCCGGCACCCCCAACGCCCGCTCCAACTCGGCCCGCACCGGCCCGTCGGCCCCCGCCGCCAGCATCGCCAACAGCGGCCACACCCCCACCGCCGTCCACACCTGCCCGGCCTCGAACGCCAACTCCCGCCCCCAGCGCGCCCCGAGACCGTTCACCAACCCGACCGCCTGCACCGCAGCCCCTCTCCGTCCGTCGATCACCGCCCCATCCTCCCGTCCCGCGCCGGGACTCGCAGTAAATCGAGGGTCACCCGGAGAGCACCGCCGCCAGCTCCGCGATCCGGCCCGAACCCACCCGGCAACAGCCGCCCACCAGCCGGGCGCCCGCCGCGACCCAGCGCGGCGCGTCGGCGGCGTCGAAGGCGGCCGGACCCGCCCAGTCACGGGCCGTCGCGTCCCAGCCCTCGCCGCTGTTCGGGTACGCCACCGCCGGGCGGCCCGTGACCTCCACCGCCAGCCGCACCGCCGACGAAACCTCCTGCGGCGCGCAGCAGTTGACGCCCACCGCCACCACCTCCGGGACATCCGCCAGCAACGCGAACGCCTCCGCCAAGGGCTCCCCGCCCCGGGTCCGGCCGTCCGCCGCGCCGAACGAGAACCACACCGGCACGCCCAACCCCCGGACGCACTCCGCCAGAACGGACGCCTCCAGCAGATCCGGCACCGTCTCCACCGCCAGCACATCCGGCCCCGCCGCCGCCAACACCTCCAGCCGCGGACGGTGGAAAGCGGTCAACTCGGCGGCGGACAGGCCGTAATGGCCCCGGTACTCGGAACCGTCCGCCAACACCGCCCCGTACGGCCCCACCGACGCCGCCACCCAGCGCGCCCGCCCGTCACCCGACTCCGCCGACGCCTCCTCGGCCGCCTGCCGCGCCAACTCCACACTCGACGCCAGCAGCCGGTCCGCCGTCGCCGCACCCACACCGCGCCCCGCGAACCCCGCCCGACTCGCCTGGTAGCTCGCCGAGGTGGCCACCTGCGCCCCCGCCGCGAAGAACGCCCGGTGCGCCGCCACCACCTGCCCCGGATCGTCCAGCAGCAGCCGCGCCGACCACAGCGCATCCGACAAGTCGCATCCCTGCGCCGCCAGTTGGGCGGACAGGCCGCCGTCCAGCACCACCGGACCGGCCGCCGGCGCGGACGCGAAGCCCGCGGTGGCGCCGGGAACGTTCGAGCCGTCGACCGCTGCCATCCCTCCAGCCTGCCGCACCACCCGCCGCGCGGCGAACCCGTGGCACCCGGGCCTCAGCCCCCGGCCGCCGGCACCGGCCTGGAGGTGACCGCGATCCGGTTGTACGCGTTCACCACCGTCGCCGCCCAGGCCACGAACGCCGCCTCCGGATCCGACAGCACCGCCCTCGCCACCCGCTGCGCCCGTGCGCCCTCCGCATGGTCGGGGAGCCGGGTGACCGCCTCCGCGAGCGCCAGGGCGGCCTGCTCGCGGGGCGTGAACAGCGGGCCGGACTCCCGCCAGGCCGCCAGCCCGTCCAGCCGCTCGGCCGACTCGCCGGCCTTCCGTGCGGCCGAGGTGTGCAGCTCCACGCAGTACGTGCAGCCGTTCAGCTGCGAGCAGCGCAGCCGCACCAGCTCCAGCAGCAGCGGCTCCAGCCCGGCCGCCGCCGCGGCCTGCTCGACGGCGCCGTGCAGCGCGTGCACGGCGGCGAAGGCCTGCGGGGCGAGTTCGATCAGCGGAAGCGGCGGGAGCGTTCCGGCTGCGGCGGTCTTGGTCGCGGCCGTCCTGGTCGCGGAGGTGTCGGTCACGGAGCGAGGCTATGGCTCCCGTGCGGGCCCGCGGCCGTCGACTCGCGCGGCGATCACCCACCCGGGAGACAGGTCTCGAAACCGTTGACCGTGTCCCCAAATCGTGGTGCAGGCCTTGGAGTTCAACGGCCATCGGCCTGACGGTCGGTCAATACGCGAGGTATGTCACCCGGTTGGCGGTACGCAGCCGAACCGGAGCGCGTCTCGCCGGTAGTGTGACGTTCCGTGGCCGACCGCACCGATTGTGTGATGGCCACTCATTCGAACCCCGGCGGGCGACACCCCGTCGGCCCTGTCCCTGGACCGGCCGCCGCCCGCCACAGACTCACGTGGAGACATCGATGACCAGTTCCGTGCAGGCCGACCGTACCCAGAAGCGCTTCGACCTCTGGGACGTGAACGGCGACGGCCAGATCGACCGCGCCGACTGGAACGCCGAGGCCACCCGCATCCTGCAGGCCTTCGGCGAGGCCCCGACCTCCCCGGCCGGCCGCCAGCTGACCGAGGCCTACCTCGGCATGTGGAGCTTCTTCGCCGACAAGGCCGGCATCGACGAGCACGACGGCGCGCTCACCCCCGAGCAGTTCAACCACATCGCCGAGGAGCACGTCCTGGAGAACGGCGGCGCCGGCTTCGGCCGCGTCGTCAAGCCCACCATCCAGGCCATGGTCGAGCTGGTCGACGTGGACGGCGACGGCCAGGTCAACCCGGCCGAGTTCAAGACCTGGCTGGACGCCATCGGTGTCGAGGGCGTCGTGCCTGCCGAAGCGTTCCGCCAGATCGACACCGACGGCGACGGCCAGCTGTCCGTCGACGAGCTGGTCCACGCCGTCCGCGCCTACCACGTGGGCGAGCTGGACGTTCCGCTGCTGGGCCGCTGAGCCCCCACCGCGGCGAGGCCGGTGACGGTCTGACGCAGTTCGGGCCCGGAACGGGGAAGGCGCCCCCCGATCCGGGCCTTTCAGCATGCCGCGAGGACGTCGCCGCCCGCCCGCAGCTCCGATCGCTCAGAACTCCGGGGCCGCCGGGACGAACCGCACCGGCAGTTCCGGCCGCAGGTCCAGCTTCTCGCCGGTGAGCAGCCGGTCGGCCGCGATCAGCACGTTGTAGTGGTTGGGGAAGTGGCAGGCGTCGAAGCCCAGCACCGTCCCCACCCGGTGCTCCCCGACGAACACCTCGTCGCCCCGGTCCAGCACCCCCGCCGCCGAGATCTCCGCGAAGCCGAGGAACCCCACCCGGTCGATCCGCGCACCCGGCGCCGTGTCCCGCTGATCAGTGGTGACCAACTCGTGCACCTCGCCGACCCGGACGCAGCGGCTGGCGAACGACTCCAGGCTCATCCCGCGTTCCGTCCGACTGTGCAGCAGCACCTTCACCAGGATGCCCGTCACCGTCCGCTTCGGCCCGTTCTCCCGTACCGCGCCCGGCAGTTGGGTCGGAGCGTTCCGCTGCCGGATCATCCGCGCACCCCAGCCCGCTCGGCCCGGTACGCCGCCTCGACCACGCACAGCGCATCCACCCCGTCCGGGCCTCGGCCGTCGTCGCCCGCCACCAGGATGCCCGCCAGCAGGGCGGCGAACTCGGTGACGATGCCGACGTACTCGTGCCACAGCGACTGCTTGAACCCGTCGTGCCCGGACAGCAGATCCGCGCGCAGCGTCGAGCCGTCGGCCAACTCCACGGTGACGTCCTTCAGTTCGCCCGGGTACGACCAGTCCAGCTCGATCCGGCCGCGCACCCCGCCCGCGCCCGACAGCTCCAGCACCGCGGACCGGTCCACCCCGTTCCCGTCCCGCCGCACCTCCGCGGAGCCCAGACTCATCGGCCCGGCCAGCAGCCGCAGCAGGTCGTACGCGTTCGGGCCGTTGTCGGCGACGCAGCCGCCGCCGCACCGCTCCGGCTCCAAGTACCAGCGGTCCCGGCCGACATGATCCTCGATCAGCTCGAAGTACCGCGCCGTCACCGACCGGACCGGCGCCGCGCCGTCCAACGTTCGGCGCAACTCCCGCACCGCCGTGTTGTACCGCCGGTGGAACGCCGTGAACAGCGGCACCCGGCGCTCCACCGCCAGGGCCGCCAACTCCGCGCCCTCCGACGCTCGCAGCGACAGCGGCTTCTCCACGCACACCGGCAGCCCCGCCCGCAGCGCGTCCCGACAGATCGGCAGGTGCTGGTCGTTGGGGACGGTCACCACCACGGCGTCCAGCCCGCCCGCCGCCAGCAGTGCCCGGTGGTCCGTGAAACGTCCGACGCCGTCGGGGAATTCACGCAGCAGCTCCGCGTCCCGGTCGCAGACCGCCGCCAACCGCACCCCCGGGACCTGCTCCAGTGCGGCCAGGTAGAACCGCGAGATCACCCCGAGACCGATCACCCCCACCCGCAGGCCGCTCACCGCGCCACCTCCACGGCCACCGGTCGGACACCGAACTGCTCTGCCACTGCCGCCAGTTCGACCAGCAGCGGGGCCGCCAGCGGCACACCGTCACGGTGCGCCTCGGCCGTCCTCCGCGCCTCGTGCCAGCCCGGGTAGACGACCGGCCCGGCCTGGCCGCCGGCGGGCGGACAGTCCAGCACCGTGGCGAACAACGTCCGTGCATCCGCAGCCACTTGGGCCGGATCGCGAAGCGTCGCCGGGGCGATCGCCAGGGCGAACAGGCCGATGTCGTCGTCCCGGCCGGTCGGACCGCCGTCGCCGTCCAGCGCCGCCGGCTCCGGGCCGAGCCCCGCGCCGGGCAGCATCGCCGCCAGCACCTCCACCATCAGCCCCAGCCCGAACCCCTTGAACTCGGCGCCCGAACCCGACCCCAGCCACAACAGATGCGCCTCGCCCCGGTCGAACGCGGCCGGGTCCGTCACCGGCCGACCGTCCTCGTCGGCCAGCCACCCCGCCGGAATCGTCCGCCCCGCCCGCGCGGCCGCCCGCACCCGCCCCGTCGGGACGGCGGTCGTACTCATGTCCAGGACGTACGGCGGCAGTTCACCCGCCGGCGCGGCCACGCTCCACGGATTGGTGCCCAGCAGCGCGACCGCGCCACCCGGCGGACGGGCGATCCGCTGCCGTCCGCAGTTCGACGCCAGCAGGCCGACCATGCCGCGCCCCGTCACCCGCGCCGCATGGTGCCCGGCACACCCGAAGTGCGTCGCCCGCCGCACCGACACCAGCCCGACGCCGAACCGCTCCGCCCGGTCCGCCGCCAACTCCATGGCCGCGCCCGCCTGCCACAGCCCGAGCGCGTTCCCCGCGTCCACCAGCACCGCCGCCCCCCGATCGGCCACCACCACCGGCTCGGCCGCCGGATCGGCCCGCCCCTCCGCCAGCAGCGGCAGATAGAGCCGGGACAGATTCACCAGCCCGTGCGAGTCCATCCCCGCCGCGTCCCCGTAGCACAGCGCCTCCGCCGCCGAGCGCGCCCGATCCGGCGGCAGTCGGTGCGCGACGAAGACATCGGTGGTGAAACGGATCAACTCGGCGTACGGGACGCGAACGGTACGGGCGGTGGAAGTGGGCGCGGACGCCACGGAGCTCATGGGCGGCGGTCTCCTGGAGGTGGGAACGACGGGTGGTCGAGTGGTGCTGATTCGGTCGTGCGGCTGCCGTCCTGCCGGGGGATCGGCACGGTCAGTGGCGCGGCCGGTGACGGGCGAAGGCCACCAGCAGGCGGGCCACCGCCGAGGCGAAACCGTCGAGTTGGGCGAGCTCGGCGAACTCGCCCGCCGCGTGCGCCCGGTTGGCACCGAGGTCGCCCGGGCCGAGCACCACGGTGAACGCGTCCGGCAGGCCCGCCGTCCAGATCGCGTCGCAGGTGAACGCCGGTTCGTGGTCCGGGAACCGGTGGATGCCGGCCTGTCGGGACAGCAGCTCCTCGAAGGCGGGATGCCGGTTGTCCAGGACGGGCAGGCCGCGCTTGGGCCAGTCCAGCCGGGTGATCCGCGCGCAGTCGGCGGCCGTCCGAACGAACTCCGGCAACCCGGCGAACTCCCGCCGGAACGCGGCCAGTGCGGCATCGACCGCCGCCTGCACGGTCTGCTCCGCGCGACGGCCCGAACGGGCATCCCGATAAGGGAGGTTGAGCAGCAGCTCGCCGGACCCGTACACCCGGTTGTGCAGCGGACCGGTGCTCAGGCCCGCCACGCACACCGGGTCGCGCGGAGCCGGGACGGTGCCCAACTCCCGGGCCAGGTACTGGGCGAGGAAGCCGAGCAGCACCGTCGCGTTGTGACCCTCGCCCGGACAGTCGTCGATCGCGTCCTCGCCGCGGACCCGGAGCCGGGCAGTGGCGGCCGCGGTGGCCCGGGGCAGATACCGCAGCCCCGTCGGCTCGCAGAACACGTTCAGCGCGCCCACGTACCCGGCCTCCACCAGCGGACGGGTGCCGAACACGCCCATCGCGCCGCCCTCTTCGCCCGATACGGCCTGCACCAGCACCCCGACCGCAGTGCCCACCCGGGGCTCCGCCGCGACCGCCGCCCGAATCCCCGCCAGCAACGCCACCGCCGGGCCCTTGGCGTCGATCGCACCCCGCCCGGTGAACCGCCGCCCGTCGAAGCCGACCGGCTCCAGGCCCGCCACCGTGTCCAGGTGCACGTTGAACATCACCGTCGCCGACCGGGGCAGCTCCGCGCCGAGCCGCAGCACCAGACTCGGCTGACACGCCAAGAACGCTGCGTCGTCGGCCCGTTGGCGCACGGTGAGCGGCACGTCCGGCCGGTCGAGCTCCGCCGCGCGGGGTGCGCCGCGATGCACCTCGGCCAGGCCGGCCGCCTCCGCCGCCCGGGCGTACACCGTGAGCGCCTCGGGGAGCCGCGGGGGCGGTGCGCCGGGGCCGGTCTCCAACGGGCCGGCGGTCGGCAGGGCCAGCAGATCGAGCAGCAACTCCCGATCCTCGGACCGGAGTCGGGCCCCCATGGCGGCCGGAGTGCGGGCGACGCCGACAGCGGTGGGCGCGGTCTCCCGGCTCACACGACACCGCCGATGCGTTCCAGGCCGCCCGGCACGGCGCGCCAGCCGGCCGCGAACGGCAGGATCTCGTCCGCCACCAGCGCGCTCAACGCCCGCCCGGCGGCGACGAATCCGCTCACGGCGGTGCCGTCCGCCGCCAGGCCCTGGTGCGGGCGGGTGGCGAGGTGGGGCTCCAGCGACCAGCCGCCGCTCCAGCCCCGGTCCACCAGGAAGCGCAGGCTCTCCGCGAGCCGCGCCACCCCGGTGCCCGGCAGCACGTACTCGGTGCGGTTGCCGCCGCCCACCGCGTCCTTGATGTGCACGTGGGCGACGTGGTCGACCACCTCGCGGAGCATCAGGTACCCGTCGTAGCCGTGCGGGACGCCGTTGCCCACGTCGAACAGCAGGCGCAGCGCCGGGCTGTCCACCGAGGTGACCAGGTCGAGTTGGCGTTCGGCGGAGGCGCCGGCCCAGCCACTGCAGTTCTCGTGCAGCAGGGTCAGGGCGCTGCGGCCGGCCAGCTCGGTCAGGCGGGTCAGCCGTTCCAGCGCGCGGCGGCGCCAATCCGCCTCCGACAGGCCGGCGTTGGGGTAGGACATGACCCGGATCCGGTCGGTGCCCAGCAGCGCGGCGCGGACGGCGAGAGCGGAGAGCTCCGCCAGGTCGCGGTCGAGATCGTCGGTGATCCGGCTGGCCCAGTTCCCGATTCGGGAGGCCAGGCCGGTCACCCGGGTGCCGCGGGCGGCGAGCGTCTCGGCGATCCGGCGGACCCGGTCGAGCGGCAGCTCGGCGATCCACTTGCCGTCCACGGTCCGCAACTCGAGGTCGTGCCAGCCGAGTTCGTTCAGCGCGTCGAGCTGCCCGGGCAGGTCGGGGGCGGCCTCGTCGCCGATGCCGCCGAAGCTGATCGCGGCGAGTGCCTCCCCCGGCGGGCGGAGCCGACGACGGCCGAGCGGCGCCCCGGGCGGAGTGGTGTCGACGGTCGGTGCGGCCGGGCCGGTCATCGGGCGGCCGCCGGGCGGCGCTGGGCATCCCGAGCCCGGGCATCCCGAGCCTGGGTGTCGCGGACCTGGGTGCCGCCGACCTGTGGCTCGCGGGCCGGTGCATCGCCGACCTGTGCGTCGCCGACCTGTGCGTCGCGGGCCTGCGCGGCGATCGTCTTGGCCTGGTCGAGCAGCCGCACCACCTGGGAGTTGACCGCCAGGTCGGGGTGCGGGTGGTGGGCGCCGCCGGCCGCGCCGCCCGCCGCGAAGTAGGCGTAGACGCGGTGCAGGAAGGTGCTCAGCGAGTCGTCGTGGAGCAGCTCGGTGCTCTCGCCCTGGTGATCGATGACGGTCAGCCGGGCGTAGGCGTCGGCCTCGCTGCCGGGGAAGTGGCCGATCAGGGTGCCGTGGGCGAGTTCCAGGGTGACCCGGCGCTCGCGGACGGGGGAGGTGAGGTCGGAGCGGATCCGGGTCCACGCGCCGCTCTCGTGCTGGAGGTTGAGCCAGGCGGTGCCCAACCGGGGCAGCACCTGCCCGCCGACCACCATGTCGGTGCCGCCCGCGCCGGTGACCCGGCCGGGCCCGGCCAGCGAGAGGCAGAGGCCGAGGGAGTGTGGCAGCTCGATGTCGAACGCGGTGGGGTGGCCGTCGCCGGCCAGCGAACGGGAGAACCGCGGCTTGCGCTGCACCACGTGGATGGTGCGCAGCGGGCCGTACGCGCCGCTCGCCAGTGCGGCGCGCAGCCGGTCGGTCAGTCGACTGCCGAGCCACTGGGCGACCACCACCAGGTCCAGCCCGTGGCGCTCGCGGAGCGCGAGCAGCTCGTCCAGCCCGGCCGCGTCGGCGGCGAACGGCTTCTCCAGCAGGATGCGCCGGTAACCGAGCCGGCCCAGGGTGTCCAGCGCGGCGACCCGTTCGGTCGGCGGGGTGCACAGGTGGACGACGGTCTCGGCGGGGTCGGCCAGCAGGGGTGCCTCCGCGAGGCTGACTGGCCGCAGATCGGCCGCCGCCCCGGGGCGGCGGCGCGGGTCGACCGCGAGTATCGGGGCGGGCGCGAACAGGTGTCCGGAATCGGCGGCGGTGCGCAATCGACGCAGCACCGGCAGATGGAGTCCGCTGCCCGCCCGCCCCATTCCGACCAGTAAGGTCCCGAGTCCGTTCGACATGGCGAGCCGTCCTTCCGTCCGATTCGCGGGGATCGCGTCGCCGGGTATTCAACCAGCACTTGCGACCAGACCTGTCAGAACGTCAACTCACTTACGTATCAAGCCATTCGAACGAGTGAAGCGAACCATTCGGCGCAGTGGACGGCGGTGACGGCGGCATAGATTCAGCGGGGTGCATCGAACCGCTGCGCCGGAGATTCACCTGCGCCCGTACGCCGGTCGCGAATCGGACGGGGCAACCGGAAAGCGCTTTCAATCTCCCTCTGCAGTGCTGATCGGAAAGCGTTTTCCGACTGCGGTCGGCCACCCGTCCGTCACCGCCCACAATCCGATGAGAGTTCCATGGGTGCCTCCTCCGGCGTCTCCTTCTTCGACCAGACCGAGACCTTCGAATCCCTCTGGCCCACCACCCGGCGCCACCTCGACGAACTGATGGACCGCGGCAAGTACTCGCACGGCCCCAAGGTCGCCGAACTCGAGGCCGCGCTCGCCGCCTGGACCGGCGCCCGACACGTCGTCGGCGTCAACAGCGGCACCGACGCGCTGGTCCTGCTGCTGCGCGCGGCCGGCCTGCAGCCCGGCGACGAGGTGATCGTCCCGACGTACACCTTCGCCGCGTCCGCCACCGCCGTGGTACTGGCCGGCGGCCGCCCGGTCTTCGCCGACATCGACCCGCACAGCTACAGCCTCGACCCGGCCAGTGCGGAAGCCGTCCGCACCGAGCGCACCCGCATGGTCATGCCGGTCCACCTGTTCCACCAACTCGCCGACCTGAACGCCCTGCTGGACTTCGCCACCCGCCACCGACTGACCGTGGTCGAGGACAGCGCCGAGGCGTTCGGCATGCGCTGGGACGGCGTCCACGCCGGACTGCACGGCGCCGGCGGCGTGCTGTCGTTCTTCCCCACCAAGACCCTGGGGGCGATCGGCGACGCCGGGGCCGTCCTCACCGACGACCCCGCCCTCGCCGACGCCGTCGCCGCGATGCGCCACCACGGGCGCACCGGCGCCACCGTCGACGACTTCCCCGCCATCAACCGACCCACCGAACTCCTCGGCACCAACAGCAAGATGGACGACATCCAGGCCGCCGTCCTGCTCGCCAAGCTCGACCGCGCCGACCAATGCATCGCCCGCCGGGCCGAGCTCGCCGCCCGCTACACCGAGCGCCTGGCCGACACCCCCGGCCTGACCCTGCCCACCGTCGTCCCGCGCACCGCCGCCACCAACCCCGTCTGGTACGTCTACCTGATCGAGTCCGACCACCGCGACGAACTCGCCGCCCACCTCGCCCGGCACGGCGTCCAGACCGAGACCTACTACCCGACGCCGCTGCACCTGCAGCCCTGCTTCGCCGAACTCGGCCACCGGCCCGGTGAGTTCCCCAACGCCGAGGCCGCCTGCTCGCGCGCCCTCGCGCTCCCGCTCTACCCCGACCTCGCCGACCACGACCTGGACCTGGTCAGCGACCTGGTCCGCGGCTTCCAGCACGGAAAGCACCGATGACCACCACCACGCCCCCACCGATCCCGTTCTTCCCGCCCGACCTCTTCGAGGACGACCGCGACCTGCTGCTGGACGTCGTCCACGAGGTCGCCACCGACCCCGCCCAGCGCTTCATCCTCGGCGAACGCACGGCCCGCTTCGAGGAGTTGCTGCGCACCGACCTCGGAGTCGCCGACGTCGTCGCCTGCGGCAGCGGCACCACCGCGCTCACCCTGATCCTGCGCGCCATGGGCATCACCGCCGGCGACGAGGTGATCGTCCCCGCGTTCGGCTGCGCCCCGCTCGCCAACACCGTCCTCGGCGTCGGCGCCACCCCCGTGTTCGCCGACATCGACCCGCACACCCTGGTCGTCGACCCGGACGCCGCCGAAGCCCTGATCACCGCCCGCACCAAGGCGTTGATGCCCGCCCACATGTTCTCGGTGATGGCCGACATGCCGCGCCTGCGCGCCCTCGCCGACCGCCACGGCCTCCGCCTGATCGAGGACTCCGCCGTCGCCCAGGGCGCCATCCTGGACGGCCGGCCCGCCGGCACCTGGGGCGACGCCGGCCTGTTCTCGTTCGTCCAGGTGAAGTCCTTCGGCGGCCCCGGCGAGGGCGGCGTCGTGGTCACCGACGACCCCGAACTCGCCCGCACCGTACGGATGCTGCGCAACCACGGGCAGGACGGGGTGCACCGCTTCCGGCACCACCTGATCGGCCTGAACAGCCGGTTCGACGAAGTCCTCGCCGCGTTCCAGCTGCGCCGCCACCCCGGCCTCGCCCGTCGACTGGCCCGCCGGGCCGAGATCGCCGCCCACTACACCGAACAGTTCGCACCGCTCGCCGCGCACGGCATCACGCCGCCGCCACCCGGCACCAACGGCCGCTGCTACTACGTCTATTCACTGCTCGCCGAGCCCCGCGACCAGCTCCGGAAGCACCTCGCCGCGCAAGGCGTCGACAGCCACGTCTACTACCCGCGCGCGCTGCCCCACCAGCCCGCCTTCGCCTCCGCAGCCCCCGCCGACGGCCGCTGGCCGAACGCCGAACGAGCCGCCCGCCAGTGCCTGTCCCTCCCGATCTACCCCCACCTGACGGACGCCCAGGTCGAGCGGATCACGGCTGCCGTGCTCTCCTTCGCCGGCGCACCCGCGCCGGTGAGCTGAACCGCAGGGGTCCACCACCTCGCCGCCGTGGTGGACCTCCGCCGTCCTGGCATCAACTCACCACAACCGCCGTCTCCTGCTCGCGAGTCGAGGACGTCGCCAGCTCGGTGAGCGCCAACCGGTCCGGCTTCCCGGACGCACCCAGCGGCAACCGCTCCAGCAGAACCAGTCGCTCCGGCCACTTGTACTTCTCCAGACCGCAGAACTGGCCCAGATAGTCCGTGAGCTCAACGAGTGCCAGCCCGCCCGCGGGCTCCCGCGGCACCGCGCACACGCACATCCGCTCCCCGAGATCCGGATCCGGCACCGGCACGCACACCGCCTCCACCAGCCCCGGGTGCCCCTCCAGCAGGCGCTCCACCTCCGACAGGCCGATCGACACCCCGCCCCGGTTCACCATCTGCTTGATCCGCGCCACCACCCGCAGCGACCCGTCCGCCTCCAACACCCCCCGATCGCCGGACCGCACCCACCCGCCGTCCACCCGCAGCCGGGCGTCCAACTCCGGCTCCCCGACGTGGCACAGCGGACTCATCGGCCCCCGCGCCTGCAACTCGCCCGCCACCCCCGCCGGCACCGGACGCCCGTCCGGCCCGCACACCCGGAACTCCGCCACCGCCGGATCCGGCCGCCCCACCCGCAGCACATCGGCGTCCGAACTCGTCCACCGGGTATGACAGTTCACCCCGTCACTCGCCCCGTACACGTTCACCACCGGACGTCCGAACCGCTGCAACGTCGCACCCAGCACCGCCGACGACAGCATCGCGGAACTCGACACCACCGCCTGCAAGGACGACAAGTCCTCACCCGGAGAAGGCGATCGATCCGCCAGGCGACGCAGCATCGTCGGCACCGCCGCCAGGTGCGTCGGCCGCCAACGCCCCACCGCCGCCAGCGCGTCCGCCGGATCGAACCGCTCCCGCAACACCACCGTCGCCCCGCACCGCAGCAACGACACCACCGCCAACGAGCCGTACGCCGTCGCCGGATGCACCAACAGCAACACCCGCGGCGGCGTCCCGTCCGCAGTCCCCAACGCCCGCTCCACGTAGCGTCCCCGGCCCCCCGTCAACGCATTGTGCGAGTACGCGATCAGCTTCGGTGCGGACTCCGACCCCGAGGACACCAGAATCCGCACCGGCGCCTCCGCATCCACCGCCACCGGCTCCCACCCCGCCCGCTCCGGCCACGGCTCCGGCCCCAGCACCACCACCTCGTGCAGCCACGGCAGTTCGGGCCGCAACCCGTCCACCAACGCCTTCCACTCCGGCACCGTCACCACCGCATCCGCCCGCGACGTCCCCAACAGCGCCAGCAGATCCCGCCGCCCGTGCCCCGGCACACACGGCAGCACCACCGCCCCCAACGCCGCCACCGCCAGATCCACCGCCACCGCCCGCCAGTCCGCCGGCACCTTCGTCGCCACCACCGACCCCGGCCCCACCCCCCGCGCCGCCAACCCCGCAGCCAACCCCCGCACCCGCCGGGCAAGTTCTCCGAACGTCACCTCACCCCCGTCGTCCACCACAGCCACCCGCCCCCCATCGACCCTCACCCGCTCCACGAACAACTCGTACAACCCCCGCCCCGGACACCACCCCCGAGCCACCCACTCCTCACGCAACCCTCGCCCCACTTGATCCGGAAACTCCACTCCGGCCACCGAGACCCACGTACCGTCCACAATCACCACTCCCATTCACTGATCGATTCATCCACTGAAAACCCCGCCCCCGGGGTGAGGCCCGACGATCTCCGCGACCGGCACAGGGGTGTCCCTCACTGCCGGGGCATGCCCGTCCCGCAGCTGCTGTGCAGTGCCCGGACGGGGGACGCGGGCAACCGGCCTCGAAACACCGCCGTGTCCGGAGCCGGCCTGTTGCCCGGGCCTACGCAGTCCGGGGCATGCCTGTCCGTGGAGGCTGCGCCGGCGGGGTGCTGCGTAGCTCGCAGGTGCTGTGCGGCGCAGATATTCCGCGCACGGCGGGGCGTCGGCACCGGCCGCGAGGTGGGCGCACCCACGTCGTGGCCACGCGGTTCCGGCTGCGTCTGCCCACCGCCGACACGCGGCTCCGCGGTCCTCGCCGAAGCCCGCAGCGCGCGGTGGGAGGCACCCGGGGGAGTTCGCTCGCCGGGTCGGGCGCGCCCGCTGTCGCCGGCAGCGTGTGGCGGGTCCGTGATGGCCTGCGGCAGCCATCAACTGACGTGCGGGCGCCGACTGGTGAAGAGCTGCTTTGCTCTGCGACCGATGCGTGCGACGGGACGCCCGGTGGGCTGTCGGATGCACCTACGCGGAGCCCCCAGCCCGCTCCACCTGCGCGCCGCTCTCGGACCGTCAGAGTGCAGAAGGCTTTGCCGTCACGCCCCTGCCTTGCGCCCGTCATTCGAGGTACCTGAGCACGGCACACCCACCGTCGCCGGAGTCGGCCACCGGACGCGCTTCCGCCCGCGTCGCAGCCGCATGCTGACGTGACATCCCGCCACCTGCCGGTGCTGCGCGGGGCTCTCGGCAGGCCCCGGCGCACGACGTGCGATCGCCCTGCCCCGCTGGGAGGTCGGAGACAGTCCCGCTGGGGGATGCTCGCCGTTGTCCTCATGCCGGTTGGCGACACGGATCCGGGCTGTTCAATGCCTGCTCGACTGTCGGGCGTACGTAGTGTCCGGGTCCTGTCGCCCGACTGGTGGTCCGGTGCTCCTGGCCGGCCAGGGTGGATGTGCGACCGTTGATCAGAGCTGTCAGCGAGGGTGGACGAGGGCTGTTCCGATGTCGGTGCCGCGCTTGTGGGCGGCGCACAGCGCCGTGGTGAGCGTTCGCGCTGCACACGGCCGACGCGTGATCGGGCATCAGGAGTGCGTCGTGCGGTAGCCGAGGCCCCGGGTCCGCAGGTGCTGCGCGGCCGGTCGGGGTGCATGGGCGATCGCCGACCTGCTCCACGAGGTCCGGGGTCGGCAGCTGGTGACCGCTCGGACGGTTCGCTGCCGATGCCGGGCCCGCCATCGGGCGTCCAGGATGTCCGAGGTCCGGTGCGTCGGCCGGTTCCGTCTGGGCAGGAGTCGAAGGCCGTCCAGGCCCGGGGGCCGCAGCTGTCGCGCGGTTGGTCGCCCGGTGCTCCCGGGCGGCCCGCGTGCATGCGCGATCGTCGATCCGTTCCACGACGTCCGCGACTGTCACTTGCCGGGGCCGGTTCGGTGCCGCGGCTTCGCCGAGGCTGTGCCGTTGTTGCCTTCACGCTGGTGGGCAGTGTGCGGTGCCGTGGTGAGCCGGTGTTCGGTCGGCTGTCGGGCATGCGTGGCGTTCGAGTTCTGTGGCGTCGGCCTGTTCGACCTGGCTGGGCGGCCGCAGCCGTCGAAGTGCCGGGGCCGCGGTTGCTGCGCCGGGAGCCCCTGTACGTGGGGAGTGATGCGGCGCGGCAGCGGCGCCCGGGTGCGTCAGTCGTCCCGGCAGGTACTGTGCGACACCTGCGCGCGTGCCCGGAGTTGCTCCCAACCGGTCCCGGCGAGAAGAGCGGTGGGGCATCAGAGGAGCGCCCCCGAGGCCCGCACCGCCGACCCGCTGCGCCTGCACGGCCGAGCTCGATCGCCGAGGCGCAAGAGACGCCGTGGGCTCGTCCACGCGGTGCCGACGAGCTCGCGGCAGCGTGCCGGACGCCCCTCGCCCCGGGTGTCAGAGCGCGGCACAGCGGTCGTTGCCCAGCGCCATCTCCCCTCCAGGAGCCGGCCGCCGCCGAGCCGCCGAGTCGTCCGCACTTGCTTCGCGGCGGACCCACCGGAGCTCCCGGAGGCGAACCACCCCGAACGCGCAGATGCGGCCCCACTCCACAAGGCCCACTCGTCGAGGCAGGTACAGCGACGCGCCGCCCATTCGCGCCGGAAGGCTGTGAGCAGCGCTCCCGGCACCCAGCGGCCCGACGCGGGACCGGTGGCGAACCTGCAGATGTACGCCTCCGCGTCCCGCAGCGACGGCCACGTCCGCCCTGCCGGACGCCGTCAACTCCGCAACCTCGACCAGGTCCTGTCACCACCACCGCACTCGCGGCACTGCGCCCGCCGCCTGTCGTCTCCGGTGTCAGCGCACCGCACACTCCCCGATCGGTAGGCGGCACGCAGCACCGCTCCCGCCTCCGGGCGGTCCGACGTGGAGCCGGTGACGAGTCGGCAGGTGTACGTCTCTGCGTCGCGCAGTGACGACCACGTCCGGTTCCGCGGCTGCGCCCTTTCTGCCGGGCTCCATCAACCTCGCAACCCCGGCCACGTTTTGCCGTCCCCGCCGCACTGCGTCCGCCGCCCGTCGTCTTCGGCGTCAGCACACCGCACGCCCTCCGATCGGCAGGTGACATGCAGCGCCGCCAGAGGCGCCCCCGCCGCAGGGTGGTCCGACACACGCCCGGTGATGAAGCGGTGGGTGTACGCCCCCGGATTCCGTACCGACGACCGGGTCTGCCTCCACGGCAGTGCCGGACCGAGCGGGCTTCACCAACTCCGCAACCCCGCCAAGGTCTTGCCACCGTCAATCCGCTCGCGCCGCCGCGCCCGCCACCCACCGCCTCCGGCTTCAGCGCACAGCACACCCTCCGACGCCGAGCCCCAGCCTCACCGTTCGCCCCGGAAGAGGCTGGTGGCAGAACAGCATGCCGCCCGAGCCCGCGGCGCGCCGAGCCGGCAGTCGCCCACCTGCCCGCCGCCCCGGGGTGAGCAACGCCATGCCGATCCACTCCCACTTCCGGTGCGGGCACCCCACCACCCGCCCGCCGGCACCGACCCGTCGCACAGCCCCGTCGTCCACCCGAGCCGCCGAACCGCAGCGTCTCGGCTCCCCACCGACCGGGCCCCGTCGACCACGTCCCGCTGCGCCCGGGTCCGTCCGCCACGCCCTCCCCGGGCGGGCAGCAGCGGCACCAACGTCCGTACGTGCAGCGCCTGCGGGCCCGGCCGGCGGAGCCTTTGGGGCGGGACGTCCTTCGGCCCGAGCGTCCGCACAGCGGCCGGGGGCGTCGCTCGCGCCACCGCCACCCGCTCATGTGCGGAACTCCCAGGGGGCGCGTACGACGGCGCACCCCGAGCCGTCCAGCGCCGCGGCGAATCGCGGGTCGCGGGCCAGCGCCGACAGATCCGTACAGACCTCGACCCCGTCCCCGGGGCGACGCTCGGGCGTGCCGACGGCCCCGCACAGCAGCCTCGCCGCCGACAGCAGCGACGACTCCACCCGCTGGGCCCGCCCGGTCCGGGACCGCGCCGTCAGGCCGGCGACGGTCGCCGTCGCGCAGACCAGGCCGCCCAGGACGTCGCACACCGTCAACAGCGTCGCCTGCGGCGGCAGGCCGGGCGGAGCCAGCAGCGCGGCAAGACCGGAGTGCGCCTGTACGGGGAAGTCGGTGTTCACCCCGGGCGCGCCCCCGGACGCCTGCGCGTACACCAGGCCGGGCCGGACCGCGTCCAGCGACTCCGCGTCCAGGCCCAGGTCGGCCACCTTCGACGGCGCGAGACTGTGCAGCAGGACATCGGCCCCACGCACCAACTCTCGTACCGCAGACCGCCCTTCCACCGAACGAAGGTCCGCCTCCAGCACCTCCTTGCCACGGTTGAGCGCAGCGAACCGCGCCGACACCGGTTCTCCGTCGAGCGTCGTCATCGGCGGCACGCCCCGCAACGGGTCCCCACCGGGCGGTTCGACCCGCACCACTCGTGCGCCCAGCAGGTTCAACACCCGCCCGGCCATGGGGCCTTGTACGCGGCGCGCCACCTCGACCACCGTGACGCCGTCCAGCGGGCCCCGCCCGCCCGGCGCGGCCTCGCGCAGTGAGGCCCCGGCTGCGCCCTCCCGCCGCCGCCACGGCACCCCGCCGACCACCGGCGGCCGCGTCTCCGTCGGCGTCACCGTGACGCCGCACCGCTCGGCCGTCGCCGCCACGTCCCGGAACGTCAACCGGTCGGCCGCAGCGAAGAGTTCGTCCGGCAGCGGGCAGGTCGCCGTCCCGTACCGAGCCTGGAACGGGAGCCACGAACGGCCCACCAGCCGTCGGTCGACGCCGAGTTCGGTCCAGAACCGCAGCCAGCCGTCCGGTGTCAGGGTCTCCAGCTCGAACCAGACCCCGTCCGACGAGCGGAACGGCGGACCGCCGACCCCGACCGGCTCCGCGCTGGGCTCCTCCGCCGTGGCCGCTGCCAGGTACTGCGACAGTCCGAGCAGCGCGGCCTGCGCCACCGAGACCTCCGCCTCGCGGTACGGCGCGCCCAACTCCCGGGCCCGCAGCGCCGCGAGAGCGCCGCCGGCGGCCAGCACCCCGGCCGCTACCGACGCGAAGTCCACGCTCAGCAGTCGCGGACGGCCGTACCTGCGCCCGTGGACGTGCATCACCCCGCAGGCCGCCTGGACGTCCGCCTCGCTCCGCAACGGGAGCGCGACCGGTCCCGCCCACGACAGTCGGCAGGACACCGTCCGGTCGATCTCCAGCGTGCCGTCCGCCGGCTCCGTCACCTCCGCCCCGGCAGCCCGCAGCAGGCCGGCCGCCACCCGGGAAGCGACCTGCGGCCGGGTATCCCGGTCCTCCACCACCTCGGACGTGCAAAGCAGTTGATGGCCTGTCACTCGAACCTCCCAGAACCGTCGCGGGCCAGCCGCACCACCCCGCCCCGCCTCACCGAGAGGCCTGCCACATCACACTCGACCGGCCCGTCCGCCCGCCCGAACCGGGCGGCCGGACCAGCGCCCTCCCCACCGTCACGGCCTGCGGCCGTGCACCGCGTACACCACGTTCGAGCAGGCCCGGAACATCGGATCGGTGAACAGGGCGCGCAGCTCGGCGAGTTCGTCGTCCGTCAGGCCCTCTCGCAGCAGGGCTTCACGCAGGTGCCAGGTGTTGTGCACCTGCATCTCCAACTGCGGCGTGCCCGGCCCGAGCGTGTCCAGATGCGGCGACGCCTCCACACCGACGAAACCGGCGCGCACCATCGCCGCGGCGCACTTCCGACCCCACCCCTGTTCCGACCCGCGCGTCCGGAAGGCTCGCAACTTGGCCTGCTGGTACCGCCGGTAGAGGTCACCGGCCCGCTCGTCCGGGACGGTCAGGACCGGCGCGTACTCGGCGTCGAACTCCAGCAGATGCAGCACGCCGCCCGGCCGCAGGGCCGCGAACAGGCGCGCCAACACGGCCTCCCGCTCCGGCAGGTGGGACAGCACCAGCCGGACGTGCACCAGGTCGAACGCGACCTCCGGCAGGGCGTCCCGCACCACGTCGTGGCGAAGCACCGTCAACGCGGGCCGGTCGGCCATCGGCAGCGGAACCAGGTCCGTGGCCAACACCGCACCACCGGGCCCGACTTGATCCGCGAGCCAGACCGCAATGCTGCCGGCTCCGGCCCCCACGTCCAGGCAGCTCATCCCGGGCTGCACCCCGACCCGGCTCAGCTCGCCGATGCTGATCCGGTCCAACCACCCGGCCAGGCAGCGGTGTTGTCCACGCGCATGCGCACTGGCGTTGTCGAACAGGTACGAGCGCCCACCGCCCCCGGACGCCGACTCCCGCACCGCCCCGGCCATCAGACCGCCCCAGCCGTCTCGCCGCCACGGTCGCCCGCCGGGAGATCTTCCGGCCCCGCAGCCTCCGACGCCGCGGCACCAGTCACTGCAGCCTCCTCCGAGGCGGCCTGATCCGACTCCGGAGTGCGAGGCCCGGGCACCGAGACCGGCCCGGCCGGCTCCGCCATCGCCACCGACCCTGACACCGCACCCGACCGCTCCGCCGCGAACGCAAGCACCCGCTCGGCCGCCAACTTGCCCGAACGGACGGCGCCTTCGCTGCTCGGCCGGAGCATCACCCAGTCACCGGCGTACTCCACGGCCCGGGTCGGCCGGGCCAGGAACGCGGCCCGCTCCCGCACCGCCGCCGGCGAACCCTGCGGCAGGCCGAGCCGGAACCGGTGCACCAGTGTGCGAACGGTGGCGTCCCGCAGGCCCGGCAGGAAGCGTTCGGCCTCCGCGCAGACCGTCTCCACCACCTGTTCGTCGGGCTGGTCCAGCAGCTCGGGGGAGATCCACGGGGACGCGAAGACGCTCGCCAGGCCCCGCCCCTCGGGGGCGCGTCCCTCGGCCTTCAGGTGGTCGAGAATCAAGCCGGTGCACAGCCGGCTCTCGCTCTCCGGTACCGACAGCGCGTAGCTGGGAGAGCGGGTCGGACTCGGCAGCGGGCGGTCCAGCAGGCACGCGACCTTGAGCATCGGCGTGTAGGTGCTGGCCGCCAGGTACGGTCGCGCGTCCGCCGCGGCGTCACTGTGCAGCTCCAGCGCCAGCGGCGCGGGCACCGCCAGCACCACCTGCCGGGCCACCACCTGCGCACCGTCGGCGAACTCCAGCCGTGCACCGGCCCCGCCGGGCAGCTCCCGGACCGCCACCACGCGCGAGCCCAGCTCCACCCGGAGGCGCTCCGCCAGGCGGCGGGCCAGGGTGTCCATGCCGTCCCGGTAGGTCATCCAGCGGGCGCCGGCCCCGCCGACCGACATCAGCGTGGCCACCATCGGCGCGATCGCGGAGCTCTCCGGCCGCCAGCCGAAACAGTGACTGGAAAGCGGTTGCAGCATCGCCGCCAGCAGCTCCTCCCGCCCGCTGGAACCGGCGCAGAACTGGCTCAGGGTCAGGTCCCGGCTGGGCGCGGTCTCCGGACGGTCCGGGTCGAAGCCGCGCCAGGACGTGGCCAGTTCCACGGCGAACCGCAGCCACGCCGCCCGGCCCCGCCAGGACAGTCCGGCACCCGTCAACAGGCCCTTCGGGTGGCCCAGATGGGCGTGCGCGCGGCCACCCCGCCAGAGCGCGAAGCCCGGCTCGATCACCGGCACTTCCGACTCCTGGATGCCGACCGCGCGAATCAACTCCCAGGTCGCCTCGTACCCGGCGCCCGCGATGGTCTCCGCACCCTCGTCGAGCAGCCAGCCGTCCACCCGGGTGGACGCCATCCGCCCGCCGACCCGGTCGGCACCCTCGAAGACCCGCACCTCACGCCCGGCGGCCGCCAGTCGGTGCGCCGCGGACAACCCCGCGATCCCCGCACCGACCACCGCAACATCGAGCTCGTCCACGCCCAACTCCTCCATCCGTTCCGCCATCCGCCCGCAACCCCGTCGCGCTACCCGGCCCGCCACCTGACCAGGCCGCCCACCGACCCGTCGGCCTGCTCAGCTCGGCCGGCTCACGTCCACCGGCCCGTTCCGATCGGCGAGCTCCCCGCCAGCACCTGTTCGCGCAGTTCGTGCCGCCGCACCTTCCCGGTGGCCGTGCGCGGCACCGCCTCCCAGGGAACGAGCAACGGCTCGGCCAGCGGCGGCAGATCACGCACGGCGTCCCGCCAGCGCTGCGGGTCGAGGTCGCCTGCGGCGGTGACCAGCACCGGCTGCGGGCGGCCGTCCGCCACCGAGAGCAGTACTGCTTCCTCGACGTCCGGCAGGCGCTCGTGCAGCACGTCCTCGATCTCGACGCAGCTCAGCCCGGGAACCATGTCCACCTCCCGGTCCAGCACGAAGATCCGACCGTCCCGGGTGTGCACCCCGAGGTCGCCGGTGTTGAACCATGGACCGTCGACCTTCTGCGCCCACCGTTCCGGCTCGCCGAGGTAGCCGAGGCACAGCGCACCGGTCCGGGCGTACAGCAGGCCCGTCTCACCGCGCCGCACCGACCGTCCGGGCCGCTCCGGATCGGCCACCTTCACCCGCACCCACCCGGGCACCGGGCGTCCCAGATCACGCGTGGTCGGATGCCGGCCGGTGGGTGCGGAAAGCGTTTTCCGAGTCAGGAACCGGAAGCTCAACGGACCGGTCTCGCTCTGCCCCCAGCCCTGCATCCACAACGGCCGCCGCCGCTGACTCGCGTTCAGGAAGGCTCGCACCGTCGGCGGGTGCATCGCATCGAAGGTCGAGATGAACAGCCGCACATCCCGGAACGGATTCGCCCCTGCCGCCGCAGAAGTCGCCGGTTCCGCCTCCGTGCCCGTCGCCCCGCCGTCGGCCAACTGCTGCCACCGCACATAGGTGGACGGCATCGCCTCCAGCACGGTCGGCGGGTGGCTGCGCAGCAGCGCGGCGGCCGTCGACAGGTCGGAGTCCGGCAGCAGCGCCACCGTGCGCGGGGCGCGCCAGAACGCGCTGACGGTCCAGGTCAGGGCGCGGCCGTGGGCGAAGGAGATCGCGCTGGCGACGGTGTCGTCGCCGCGCACCGACAGCACCGGCCACGGGCGTGCCTCGAACGCGGACAGCCGCCGGATCAACGTCCGGCTGGAGTGCACCACCAGCTTGGGCACCCCGGTGGTGCCCGAGGTGTGAATGATCGCCAGCGGCTCGTCGTCCCCGCGCGAGTGCACCGGCGGGACCGCCCCGCCGCGCAGGTCGTCCGGCGTCAACGCCCCCTCGGCGGGCCCGTCCAGGCACACCGTTCGGACGGCCAGCTTGTCGAGGTCGTGCCCGGCCGCCCGGGCACCCGCCAGGACGTCCCGCTGGGTGACCAGCACGTCCGGGCGCAGCCGGTGCAGCAGCGCGACCAGCCCGTCCGGCGCGACCCGGTCGGACAGCAGCGCCGGCACCGCGCCGAGCCGGGCCGCCGCGGACGCCAGCAGCACGTAGTCCCAGTGGTTGCGCTTCACGATCGCCACCGACGACCCCGGACGTGCCCCCGCGGCCGCCAGCCAGCCCGCGGTCTCCCGTACCAACTCGGCCAGTCCGGCGGTGTTCCAGCAGCTGCCACCGTCCGGCGCCAGGTCCAGCGGACGCCCCAACCGGACGTCCACCGAAGGGCGTTGCTCGGCCAGCGTGTCGAAGAGCGGACCCAGGTCGAGCGGCAGCCGCCGAACCAGGGACGCCACGCCGGCACCGCGCCGGGTCGCCCGGCCCGGCCCCGTCACAGCCCGCCGCCGAACACCGCCACCGCCAGGTCCACACCCACCAGCAGTGCGCAGCACAGCCGGTGCAGGCGGATGCCCAGTCGGCGTGCGATCAGGATGTCACCCCGGACGAAGCCCAGCACCCACTGCCGGGCCCGCAACGCCATCACCGGGGCCATCACCAGCGGGAACCACCACGGCGCGATCCCGGCGACCGCCGAACCCACCAGCAGCACCGCCTCCAACGCCGAACACCCGGCCACGAACCAGGAGTTGCCGCGCGGCGACGCCAGCACCGCGACCGTCTTGCGGCCGACCGCCCGGTCGCCCGGGATGTCATTGGTGTTGGAGTACACGCCGAACAGCAGCGGACCCAGCCCGAACACCAGCGCCTGCACCGCGACGAAGCCGTCGAACCGACCGGTCAGCAGACCGTACAGGGGCAGCACGAAGAGCCAGCCGAGGGCGGCGAGGAAGAACTCCTGGAAGCCGTTGTAGCTGATCCGCAGCCACCACGAGTACTGGAATCCGCACACCGCCAGCGTGACCACCCCGGCCACCGCCCAGGCCGGCCGGGTCGGCGCCAGCGCGACCGCCGCCAGCCAGAACAGCACGCACGCCGCCACCGTCGCCCAGCCGAACCTGATCGCCTGCGGCTCCGTCAACGTGCCTGCCACCAAGGGCTTTCGAGCCAGTCGGCGGGCCGGCGCGTCCGGCCCGTAGTTCACCGCGTCGCTGCCGTCCCGGTAGCCGGTCACGTCGTCGAAGGTGCACATCGCCGCACTCATCGCGACCTCGCCGCCGAGGAACAGCACCAGCACCGCCAGCGTGCTGCCGACGCCCGTTCCGGCCCCCGCATCCGATCCCATTGCCACCACCATCGCGGCCACCAGCGGGACGCTCAAGTAGTAGTCGTAGATGTCGAGTTTGGCCAGCCTGGCGTACGCCCGCCAGGCGGCCGGGGCCGACCCGCGGGCGGTTGCCGCCCCAGCGGCAGCGGACACAGCGACGTGCTCCACGGAAGCAGTCCTCTCAATGGCGGCCGCAACCCCGGAACGTCAGTGCGCCGGGGGGCCTCAGACAACGAGCCGACCGCGCTGACGGCGCGCCAATTCGCCACGACAGGCGAAATAGTCGGCGACCACCATGATGACACAGAGCCACCGGGTTGATGTATTTCTGTGATAAGCGCAAAAGGCGGACGGGCGGCCATTCCGCCACCCGTCCGCCTGCATTTTCGATTCACCCGATCAGGCGGAGAAGCTCCCCGCTCCGCCCGGCACGTGCGTCCCGCGCCCGGGCTGAACCGTCACCGACGGGCCGAGGCAGAACGGATTGCCGTACACCTGCACCGGGCGGTCCGTCTGATTGTTCAACACATGGGCGATGGCGGGGAGTTGCTGGCATCCGGACGGGTCGCGGTAGACGTCCAGCGGCTGCGCCTCGGTGGAGAACACCACGACCTCGCCGCTTGCCGCCCGCGGCGCCGCAGGGGCGGGAGCCGCCAGACCGATCACCGAGGCCGCAGCCACCAGGGAAACGAGAATTGCTCGCACAATAATCCTTAAACATGCTCAACGCCCATGTCTGTCATGGGCCCGCCCCATCGCTATCGCGCCCGCACGCCGGAATTCCAACAGCATGCTCCCCATTCACCCGCTCGGCGGGAGCGCGACGCCGCCGGGCCGCCCGACTCGCACCACCGCGCGCCGCAGAGCGGGTAGCCCGGGCTCCGCTGTCATCCCTCGGTGGGGTCCGGCTTCCGGCTTCGCGCCCGACCCATCACCCGATCGAACTACCATCCCTGCATGACGACCCAGCCGTCCGCCCGCCCCGCCCTGTTCGGTCCGAACACGCACTGCCACTGGTGCGGAACGCCGTACCCGGCCGGCACCGCGACCTGGCCGCGCAGTTGCCCCGGCTGCCAGGAGATCAGCTACCGCAACCCGCTCCCGGTCACCGTCGCACTGCTCCCGATCCACCACCCCGACGGGGACACCCGGCTCACCGTCATCCGCCGCACCATCGAACCCGGCTGCGGCGAACTCGCCCTCCCCGGCGGCTACGTCGACTTCGGCGAGAGCTGGCAGCAGGCCGCCGTCCGGGAACTGCGGGAGGAGACCGGCATCCTGGCCGACGCCGCCGACGCCCGCCTGGTCTCCACCGACTCCGACACCCGCGGCGGCTTCCTCTGCCTGTTCGCTCTCCTCCCGGCCCGCAACCTCGCCGACCTCCCCCCGTCCGTCCCCACCGACGAGACCGAGGGCTGGCAACTCGCCACCGCCGACACCCCGTTGGCCTTCCCCTTCCACACCCGCGTCGCCCGCTCCTGGTTCAACGGGGAGTTCACCCACCCGCTGAGCTCGCGGTAGCGGGGGAGCAGGCAGCAAGGGGAGTAGACAGCAGCGGGAGCAGGCAGCAGGGGGAGCAGGCAGCAGGGGGAGAGGGAAAGCGCTTACCGTTCGGCGGACCGGAGAGCGACCGGACCGGCCGGAAAGCGCTTACCGTTCGGCGACTTGGAAACGGTCGAGCCAGTCGGTAAGCGCTTTCCCTCCTGCCGCCGTCCCCGTCGCCCCACCCGCCCCGCGCCTACCTCCCCAGCACCGCCATGGCCGCGTTGTGTCCCGGAATCCCGCTGACCCCACCACCCCGCACCGCTCCGGCCCCGCACAACAGGACCCGAGCCGCCGAGGTCTCCACGCCCCACCGGCCGGCCCCTTCCGCCAGGCCCGCGCCCACGCCCCCGGTCCCGTCCTCGCCCTCAACCCGGAACGGGAACGCCAGATCCCGGTGGAAGATGTTGCCGCCCGGCAGCCGGAGATCGGCCTCCAGGTCCAATGGGCTCCGTACCTCCAAGCACGGCCGACCGTCCGCATCGACGGCCAGGCAGTCCGCGAGCGGTTCCGCCAGCACCGCGTCGAGCGCGGCCAGGACTCCCTCCAGTGCGGTCTGCCGCGCCCCGTCCGGATCGCCGACGAACAGCCGCGCCGGCAGGTGCAGACCGAACAGTGTCAGCGTGTGCCAGTCGGCCGGCACGTCCGGGCCCAGGATGGAGCGGTCCGCCAGCGAGTGGCAGTAGATCTCGGACGGCGCGGGGGAGGGGAGCCGGCCCGCCGAAGCCGCTCGGTAAGCGTTTTCCAACTCCCGGTACGACTCAGCGATGTGGAACGTCCCCCCGAAGGCGTCCCGCACGTCCACCGCCTGGTCCCGCAGCCGGGGAAGCCGACGAAGCAGCATGTTGACCTTCAGCTGCGCCCCCTCCGGACCACCCTCACCACCCGCCACCCCGGTCCCGGCTCCGGCAGCGACCCCAGATCCGGCCCCCGCCCCAACCCCGGCCGCCGCCCCGCCGCCCGCACCCAGCAGGCGCGCAAGCTCCACCGGTGCCGCGTTGCACAGCACCCACCGCGCCCCGACCTGCCGCTCCACCCCGTCCGCGTCCAGGTACCCGACCTCGGCCGGCCGCCCCGGCCCGCCCGGGTCCACCGCGACGACCTCGCACCCCGTCCGGAACTCCGCCCCACCCGCCCGGGCCGCCTCCGCCAGCGCACCCGTCACCGCGCCCATGCCGCCCACCGGCACGTCCCAGTCGCCCGTGCCGCCGCCGATCACGTGGTACAGGAAGCACCGGTTCTGTCGCAGCGAGGGATCATGCGCATGGGTGAACGTCCCGATCAGGGCGTCCGTCAGCACCACGCCCCGCACCACGTCGTCCGTGAACCGCCGCTCCAGCGACTCGCCCAACGGCCGCTCGAACAACTCCGCCCAGGCCACCGGATCGTCCACCCGCGCTCGCAGTTCCGCCCGCGACGGCAGCGGCTCCGTCAGCGAGGGGAACACCCGCTGCGCCACCCGCCCGGTCATCCCGTAGAACTCCTGCCAGGCAGCGAACTCCCGTTCTCCACCCGTCAGTTCGCGGAACGACTCGGCCGTCCGCCGCCCGTCCGAGGCATCCACCAGCAGCCCGCCGGACCGCCCGTCCCGCTCCCACGGCGTGTAGGAGGAGATCCGCCGACGCCGCAGCTCCACCCGTACGCCCAGCTCCGCGAGAATCCGTCGCGGCAGCAGACTCACCAGGTACGAGTAGCGCGACAGCCGCGCGTCCACCCCGGGGAACGCCCGCTCCGAGACCGCCGCCCCACCCACGTGCCCGAGCCGCTCCAGCACCAGCACCCGCAATCCGGCACGCCCCAAGTACCCGGCCGCCACCAGCCCGTTGTGCCCGCCACCCACGATCACCACGTCATAAGCCACCGTCATCCCGCCGTCCTACCACCCGCTGGCGCCGCCCACCACCCACCGTGCAGACCCCACCGCCGGCCTCTCGCCGCGCACCGACATCGCAGCTCCCACCACCCACGACCGTCACATCGACCCCTGGACTGTCCACCACCAGGGCGAACCCTGGACCCCCGGACGATCACGTGGCATGGTCAGCACCGTCAGCACCCCACGGACGGCCCGCCACAAGCCCAGCCGTCCCCCCACCGGCCTGGAGATCATCACGTGAGCACCCCTCCGACCCCCCAGGACCAGCAGCCCCCGCACCCCGAGCCGCTCTGGCGTCCGGACCCCGCCCGCGCCGCCGCCAGCCGGCTGGTCGCCTTCCAGCGCTGGGCCGCCGAGCACCACGGCGCCCCCGCCGCCCCGCTCGCACCGGTCGCCACCGACACCGAGGCCGCCACCCGCTACGCGGACCTCCACCGCTGGTCCGTCGAGGACCTCCCGCGCTTCTGGACCGCCGTCACCGAGTACTTCGACGTGCGCTTCCACACCCGTCCCACCGCCGTCCTCGCCGAGCCGGCCACCATGCCGGGCGCGGACTGGTTCCCGGGCGCCACCCTCAACTACGCCGAGCACGCCCTGCGCGCCGCCGAGGACCCGGCCAACGCCGACCGCCCGGCGATCCTCCACCTCGACGAGCGCACCGCCGAGCCCGTCGCCACCAGCTGGTCCGAACTGCGCTGCCAGGTCGGCTCGTTGGCCGCCGCCCTGCGCGCCAACGGCGTCCGCCCGGGCGACCGGGTAAGCGCTTACCTGCCGAACATCCCGCAGGCTGCCGTCGCCCTGCTCGCCACCGCCGCCGTCGGCGCGACCTGGACCAGCTGCGCCCCCGACTTCGGTGCCCGCAGCGTCCTCGACCGCCTACAGCAGATCGAGCCGACCGTCCTGTTCGCCGTCGACGGCTACCACTACGGCGGCAAGAACCACGACCGCACCGAGGTGGTCGCCGAGATCCGCCGCGAACTCCCCACCCTCCGCACGGTCGTCCACATCCCGTTGCTCGGCACCCCCGCCCCCGACGGCACCCTGCACTACGACGACCTGGTCGCCGCAGACACCGCGCCGGTCTTCGAACCCGTCCCGTTCGACCACCCGCTCTGGGTGCTCTACTCCTCCGGCACCACCGGCCTCCCCAAGGCCATCGTGCAGAGCCAGGGCGGCATCCTGGTCGAACACCTCAAGCAGGCCGCCCTCCACCTCGACCTCGGCCCGGACGACCGCTTCCTCTGGTACACCTCCACCGGCTGGATGATGTGGAACTTCCTCCTCGCCGGCCTGCTCACCGGAACCACGATCGTCACCTACGACGGCAGCCCCGGGCACCCCGACACCGGCGCCCTCTGGTCGGTCGCCGCCCGCACCCGCGCCACCGTCCTCGGCACCTCCGCCGCCTACGTCATCGCCAGCCGCAAGGCCGACCTGCACCCCGGACGCGACCTCGACCTGTCCGCCGTCCGCTGCATCGGCACCACCGGCTCCCCGCTCCCGCCCGACGGCTTCCAGTGGATCTACGACGAGGTCAAGCCGGACGTCTGGCTCGCCTCCGTCAGCGGTGGCACCGACGTCTGCTCCTGCTTCGTCGGCGGCGTCCCCACCCTCCCCGTGCACCTCGGCGAGATCCAGGCCCCCTGCCTCGGCGCCGCCGTCGAGTCCTGGGACCCCGCCGGCCACCCCCTCACCGACGCGGTCGGCGAACTCGTCGTCACCAAGCCGCTCCCGTCCATGCCGACCGGCTTCTGGAACGACCCCGACGGCGTCCGCTACCACGACAGCTACTTCGACACCTACCCCGGCATCTGGCGCCACGGCGACTGGATCACCGCCACCGACCGCGGCACCATCGTCATCCACGGCCGCTCCGACTCCACCCTCAACCGGCAGGGCGTCCGGATGGGCTCCGCCGACATCTACGAGGTCGTCGAACGCCTCCCCGAGATCGCCGAATCCCTGGTCATCGGCCTGGAGGAGCCCGACGGCGGCTACTGGATGCCGCTCTTCGTGGTGCTCGCCCCCGGCGCCGTCCTGGACGACGACCTCACCGGCCGGATCCGCACCTCGCTGCGCACCGAACTCTCCCCGCGTCACGTCCCCGACGAGGTGATCACCGTCCAGGGCCTGCCGCACACCCTCACCGGCAAGCGACTCGAAGTCCCCGTCAAGCGCCTGCTGGCCGGCACCCCCCTCACCAAGGCGGTCAACCCCGGCTCCGTCGACAACCTCGACCACCTGCGCTTCTTCGAACAGCTCGCCACCACCCGCAAGCACTGACCGACCCGCCCTCAAGGCCTCGAAAGGCCCCGAAAGGCCCCGAGGGGCCGCCGCCAACCCCCACGGTGGCAGCGACCCCTCGGGAGTCGAAGGTCCGGACGCCTACCCTCCGGACAACACCTGCCGCGCCGCCGTGCGGGCCTCCGCCGCGGAATCCGCCGCCCGCGCCGCCTCCGCCGCCTGCCGGCACTCCACCAGCGACGCCTGCGCCAAGGCCGACCGCACGTACGGGATCGCCGCCGCCCCCATCGACAGACTGGTCACTCCGAGGCCCGTCAGCACGCACGCCAGCAGCGGGTCCGACGCCGCCTCCCCGCACACCCCGCAGCTCTTCCCGGCCGCCGTCGCCGCCTCCGCGGCCGACGCGATCAGATCCAGCAGCGCCGGCTGCCACGGATCCTGCAGCCGCGCCAGCGAACCCACCTGCCGGTCCGCCGCGAACGCGTACTGCGCCAGGTCGTTCGTCCCCAGCGACAGGAACTCCACCTCCCGCAGCAGCGATCCCGCCCGCAGAGCGGCCGACGGAATCTCCACCATCGCCCCGTACTTGGCGTCCAACCGCGCCTCCCGGCAGGCCTCCGCGAACGCCCGCGCATCCTCGCGGTCCGCCACCATCGGAGCCATCACCTCCAGACGCGTCGACAACCCCTCCGCCGCCCGCGCCAACGCCCGCAACTGCGAACGCAACACCTCCGGGTGCTCCAGCAACGACCGCAGCCCCCGCACCCCCAGCGCCGGATTCGGCTCGTCCGCAGGAGTCAGGAAGTCCAGCGGCTTGTCCGCCCCCGCATCCAGCACCCGGACCACCACCCGGCCGTCCGGGAACGCCTCCAACACCTTCCGGTACGCCTGGACCTGCTTGTCCTCACTCGGCGCCTTCGCCGAATCGTCCAGGAACAGGAACTCCGTCCGGAACAGCCCGACGCCCTCCGCCCCGTGCTCCAACGCCGCCGGCAAATCCGCCGGACCACCCACGTTCGCCAGCAACGGCACCATGAACCCGTCCGACGTCCGCCCCGGCCCCGAGGACGCCGCCAACGCGGCCTGCCGCTCCGCCGCAAGTCGACGCAGCTCCTCCTGCCGCTCCACCGACGGCTCCACCACCACCTCACCGGTCGACCCGTCGACCGCCACCACCACCCCCTCCGCCAACTCCGTCGCCCGCGGCATCGCCACCACCGCCGGCACCCCCAGTGCCCGCGCCAGAATCGCGCTGTGCGAGGTCGGCCCACCCTCCTCGGTCACGAACCCCAGCACCAGCGACGGATCCAGCAGCGCCGTGTCCGCCGGCGCCAAGTCCCGCGCCAGCAACACGTACGGCTCATCACTGTCCGGCACCCCCGGCATCGGCACGCCCAACAGCCGCGCCACGATCCGGTTCCGCACGTCGTCCAGGTCCGCGACCCGCCCCGCCAGGTACTCGCCCGCCGCGGCCAACAGGGTCCGGTACGCCGCGAACGCGTCGTACACCCCGCGCTCCGCGCTGTTGCCCTCCGAGATCCGCCGATTCACATCCGCGATCAGCTCCGGATCCTGCGCCATCAGCGCCTGGGCCTCCAGCACCGCCTGCGCCTCACCGCCCGCCAGATTCCCGCGCGCGTTCAGATCCGCCGCCACCGCCTCCACCGCGGCCTGCGCCCGGGCCTGCTCCCGCGGCGCCTCCGCCGTCGAGATCTGCGTGGACGGCGGCTCCAGCACCGCCGTCCCCATGTGCCGCACCGGCCCGACGGCGACCCCATGACTCACGCCCACACCGCGCAGCATCCGCTCCATGGCCCGAACCCTTTCGTCCGTCGTCGCCGTCAGTTCCAGACGAACAGCTCGCCGCCGGCCGTGACCTCGCCGGACTCCGCCACCCCGCTCAGCTGCTCCGCGGACGCCTCCAACGCCACGATCGGCGAGATCGGCGACTTCCCCGCAGCCTCGACCACGGCCGGATTCCACTTGATCACCGGCTGCCCCCGCTTCACCCGGTCCCCCTTGTGCACGAGCAGCTCGAACCCCTCCCCATTCAGCTGCACGGTGTCGATCCCCAGATGCGTCAGCACCCCGTGCCCGTTCTCGTCCATCACCACGAATGCGTGCGGGTGCATCGACACCACCTGCCCGTCCACCGGCGACACCGCCTCGATCGGCTCCCGCAGCGGATCGATCGCCGTCCCCGGTCCCACCATCGCTCCCGCGAACACCGGGTCGGGCACATTGGCGAGGCCGACAGCACGTCCGGCGAGCGGCGACGTCACAGTGGTCATGGTGGAGCCTCCCAGGTACGGAGTACATCGCGTGCGGCCGCGAGGCAGCGGCCCGGTGATCGACTGAACCCAAATTACGTCAACTCGGACATTTCATGACGTAACGCCCACGAGTCGCCCGAGTGAAGATCGATCCCGACGTCGACCCCGCCGCACACGAACCGACCGTCGCGCCCCCTCCCCCCCGGGTCGTCCACCCCCAAGTGGTCTAGTCCTCTTGGCCAACGCGCCGCACTCTACGGCATCCGGGTAGGCCCCCCTCGGCCCTGCCCGCACGGGCAGATCGCTGCCGTCCGAGTGATCCATCCCGGCTCGATTAGGCGCTCGACCGCCGACCCGCTATCGTTGCTCAGGTCGCCGCGCAACGGCGGTAAACAGAGCAAGTCGAGAACGTAAAGCCGCGGTCAACGCCGAGGAAACGGTCTGATAAGCTCGAAACACGAACGAAGCGCCCGGAGGGTTCGCAGGAATGCGGCTCAAAGGAAGTGTCCGTTCCTTGAGAACTCAACAGCGTGCCAAAAGTCAACGCCAGATATGTTGACATCCCCGGCCGGTCCTTCTGGATCGGTTGGAGATTCCTTTATGAAGTATCACTAGCGAGGACGCAGTGCGCAGGGCCACCTTATTCCGGTGGTTGCTGTGCCGCTCTTTCGTGGAAGCATTCACGGAGAGTTTGATCCTGGCTCAGGACGAACGCTGGCGGCGTGCTTAACACATGCAAGTCGAACGGTGAAGCCCTTCGGGGTGGATCAGTGGCGAACGGGTGAGTAACACGTGGGAAATCTGCCCTGCACTCTGGGACAAGCCTTGGAAACGAGGTCTAATACCGGATATGACCTGCTCCTGCATGGGAGTGGGTGGAAAGCTCCGGCGGTGCAGGATGATCCCGCGGCCTATCAGCTTGTTGGTGGGGTAATGGCCTACCAAGGCGACGACGGGTAGCCGGCCTGAGAGGGCGACCGGCCACACTGGGACTGAGACACGGCCCAGACTCCTACGGGAGGCAGCAGTGGGGAATATTGCACAATGGGCGAAAGCCTGATGCAGCGACGCCGCGTGAGGGATGACGGCCTTCGGGTTGTAAACCTCTTTCAGCAGGGAAGAAGCGCAAGTGACGGTACCTGCAGAAGAAGCACCGGCTAACTACGTGCCAGCAGCCGCGGTAATACGTAGGGTGCGAGCGTTGTCCGGAATTATTGGGCGTAAAGAGCTCGTAGGCGGCCTGTCGCGTCGGATGTGAAAGCCCGGGGCTTAACCCCGGGTCTGCATTCGATACGGGCAGGCTAGAGTGTGGTAGGGGAGATCGGAATTCCTGGTGTAGCGGTGAAATGCGCAGATATCAGGAGGAACACCGGTGGCGAAGGCGGATCTCTGGGCCATTACTGACGCTGAGGAGCGAAAGCGTGGGGAGCGAACAGGATTAGATACCCTGGTAGTCCACGCCGTAAACGTTGGGAACTAGGTGTTGGCGACATTCCACGTCGTCGGTGCCGCAGCTAACGCATTAAGTTCCCCGCCTGGGGAGTACGGCCGCAAGGCTAAAACTCAAAGGAATTGACGGGGGCCCGCACAAGCAGCGGAGCATGTGGCTTAATTCGACGCAACGCGAAGAACCTTACCAAGGCTTGACATACACCGGAAACTGGTAGAGATATCAGCTCCCTTGTGGTCGGTGTACAGGTGGTGCATGGTTGTCGTCAGCTCGTGTCGTGAGATGTTGGGTTAAGTCCCGCAACGAGCGCAACCCTTGTTCTGTGTTGCCAGCGAGTAATGTCGGGGACTCACAGGAGACTGCCGGGGTCAACTCGGAGGAAGGTGGGGACGACGTCAAATCATCATGCCCCTTATGTCTTGGGCTGCACACGTGCTACAATGGCCGGTACAAAGGGCTGCGATGCCGTGAGGCGGAGCGAATCCCAAAAAGCCGGTCTCAGTTCGGATTGGGGTCTGCAACTCGACCCCATGAAGTTGGAGTTGCTAGTAATCGCAGATCAGCATGCTGCGGTGAATACGTTCCCGGGCCTTGTACACACCGCCCGTCACGTCACGAAAGTCGGTAACACCCGAAGCCGGTGGCCTAACCCGTAAGGGGAGGAGCCGTCGAAGGTGGGACCAGCGATTGGGACGAAGTCGTAACAAGGTAGCCGTACCGGAAGGTGCGGCTGGATCACCTCCTTTCTAAGGAGCACATAGCCAGATCCGAGCGAACGTCTCGGATTGGTTGCTCATGGGTGGAACGTTGACTATTCGGCACACACGGTGATGACCGCAAGTACTGCCCCTCGGGGTGTGGAACGCGGGTTCGGAGTCGGGTGTGTCGGGCACGTTGTTGGGTCCTGAGGGAACGAGTGATCGTTTCTTCTGGGATGCCGGCCTCATGCGAGGCGCCCGCAAGGGTTGCCGAGTTTGGGTGTCTGGTCGTTGTTTGAGAACTGCACAGTGGACGCGAGCATCTGTGGCCAAGTTTTTAAGGGCGCACGGTGGATGCCTTGGCACCAGGAACCGATGAAGGACGTGGGAGGCCGCGATAGGCCCCGGGGAGCTGTCAACCGAGCTTTGATCCGGGGGTGTCCGAATGGGGAAACCCGGCAGTCGTCATGGGCTGTCACCCGCTGCTGAACACATAGGCAGTGTGGAGGGAACGCGGGGAAGTGAAACATCTCAGTACCCGCAGGAAGAGAAAACAACCGTGATTCCGGGAGTAGTGGCGAGCGAAACCGGATGAGGCCAAACCGGCATGGTGTGAGACCCGGCAGGGGTTGCCATGTTGGGGTTGTGGGAAAGTTCTTCAGTCGTCTGCCGGCGGCTGGGCGAGTCAGAAACCGTATGGGTAGTCGAAGGACATGCGAAAGGTCCGGCGTAGAGGGTAAGACCCCCGTAGACGAAATCTGTACGGCTCGCTTGAGCTTCTCCCAAGTAGCACGGGGCCCGAGAAATCCCGTGTGAATCTGGCGGGACCACCCGCTAAGCCTAAATATTCCCTGGTGACCGATAGCGGATAGTACCGTGAGGGAATGGTGAAAAGTACCGCGGGAGCGGAGTGAAATAGTACCTGAAACCGTGTGCCTACAAGCCGTGGGGGCAGCCTTCGGGCTGTGACTGCGTGCCTTTTGAAGAATGAGCCTGCGAGTTTGCGGTGTGTAGCGAGGTTAACCCGTGTGGGGTAGCCGTAGCGAAAGCGAGTCCGAACAGGGCGTTTGAGTTGCATGCCCAAGACCCGAAGCGGAGTGATCTAGCCATGGGCAGGTTGAAGCGCGGGTAAGACCGTGTGGAGGACCGAACCCACCAGGGTTGAAAACCTGGGGGATGACCTGTGGTTAGGGGTGAAAGGCCAATCAAACTCCGTGATAGCTGGTTCTCCCCGAAATGCATTTAGGTGCAGCGTCGTGTGTTTCTTGCCGGAGGTAGAGCACTGGATAGGCGATGGGCCTCACCGGGTTACTGACCTTAGCCAAACTCCGAATGCCGGTAAGTGAGAGCACGGCAGTGAGACTGTGGGGGATAAGCTCCATGGTCGAGAGGGAAACAGCCCAGAACACCGACTAAGGTCCCTAAGCGTGTGCTAAGTGGGAAAGGATGTGGAGTCGCAGAGACAACCAGGAGGTTGGCTTAGAAGCAGCCACCCTTGAAAGAGTGCGTAATAGCTCACTGGTCAAGTGATTCCGCGCCGACAATGTAGCGGGGCTCAAGCACATCACCGAAGTCGTGTCATTGCAGCAATACTCCCAACGGAGGCTGTGATGGGTAGGGGAGCGTCGTGTGCCGGGTGAAGCAGCCGAGGAATCGAGTTGTGGACGGTTCACGAGTGAGAATGCAGGCATGAGTAGCGATACAAGAGTGGGAAACTCTTGCGCCGATTGACCAAGGGTTCCTGGGTCAAGCTGATCTGCCCAGGGTAAGTCGGGACCTAAGGCGAGGCCGACAGGCGTAGTCGATGGACAACGGGTTGATATTCCCGTACCCGCTTTGAAGCGCCAACGCTGAACCAGGTGATGCTAAGGCCGTGAAGCCGGCCCGGAGTCTTCGGACAATGGGACGTGGTGGAGCCGCCGATCCAAGTCTGCAGTAGGTGAGCGATGGGGTGACGCAGGAAGGTAGTCCAGCCCGGGCGGTGGTAGTCCCGGGGTAAGGGTGTAGGACGTTGCGTAGGCAAATCCGCGCAACACATAGTCTGAGACCTGATGCCGAGCCGATTGTGGTGAAGTGGATGATCCTATGCTGTCGAGAAAAGCCTCTAGCGAGTTTCATGGCGGCCCGTACCCCAAACCGACTCAGGTGGTCAGGTAGAGAATACCGAGGCGTTCGGGTGAACTGTGGTTAAGGAACTCGGCAAAATGCCCCCGTAACTTCGGGAGAAGGGGGGCCATTGCTGGTGATGGGACTTGCTCCTTGAGCTGGTGGTGGCCGCAGAGACCAGCGAGAAGCGACTGTTTACTAAAAACACAGGTCCGTGCGAAGCCGTAAGGCGATGTATACGGACTGACGCCTGCCCGGTGCTGGAACGTTAAGGGGACCGGTTAGTCCGATTTCGGTCGGGCGAAGCTGAGAACTTAAGCGCCAGTAAACGGCGGTGGTAACTATAACCATCCTAAGGTAGCGAAATTCCTTGTCGGGTAAGTTCCGACCTGCACGAATGGCGTAACGACTTCTCGACTGTCTCAACCACAGGCCCGGTGAAATTGCATTACGAGTAAAGATGCTCGTTTCGCGCAGCAGGACGGAAAGACCCCGGGACCTTTACTATAGCTTGATATTGGTGTTCGGTTCGGCTTGTGTAGGATAGGTGGGAGACTTTGAAGCCGTGACGCCAGTCATGGTGGAGTCGCCGTTGAAATACCACTCTGGTCGTGCTGGATGTCTAACCTGGGTCCGTGATCCGGATCAGGGACAGTGTCTGGTGGGTAGTTTAACTGGGGCGGTTGCCTCCTAAAGAGTAACGGAGGCGCCCAAAGGTTCCCTCAGCCTGGTTGGCAATCAGGTGTTGAGTGTAAGTGCACAAGGGAGCTTGACTGTGAGACTGACGGGTCGAGCAGGTACGAAAGTAGGGACTAGTGATCCGGCGGTGGCTTGTGGAAGCGCCGTCGCTCAACGGATAAAAGGTACCCCGGGGATAACAGGCTGATCTTCCCCAAGAGTCCATATCGACGGGATGGTTTGGCACCTCGATGTCGGCTCGTCGCATCCTGGGGCTGGAGTAGGTCCCAAGGGTTGGGCTGTTCGCCCATTAAAGCGGTACGCGAGCTGGGTTTAGAACGTCGTGAGACAGTTCGGTCCCTATCCGCTGTGCGCGTAGGAGTGTTGAGAAGGGCTGTCCCTAGTACGAGAGGACCGGGACGGACGAACCTCTGGTGTGCCAGTTGTCCTGCCAAGGGCATGGCTGGTTGGCTACGTTCGGGAGGGATAACCGCTGAAAGCATCTAAGCGGGAAGCCTGCTTCGAGATGAGCACTCCCACCTCCTTGAGAGGGTAAGGCTCCCAGTAGACGACTGGGTTGATAGGCCGGATATGGAAGCCCTGTGAGGGGTGGAGTTGACCGGTACTAATAGGCCGAGGGCTTGTCCTCAGTTGCTCGCGTCCACTGTGTTGGTTCTGAAACCACGAACAGAATCCCGCCCCGCCTTGTGGGGTGTGCGGGTTCCGGTTCGACAGTTTCATAGTGTTTCGGTGGTCATAGCGTGAGGGAAACGCCCGGTTACATTCCGAACCCGGAAGCTAAGCCTCACAGCGCCGATGGTACTGCAGGGGGGACCCTGTGGGAGAGTAGGACGCCGCCGAACAATTTTTCTGGAGAAGCCCCCTGACGGGATGTCAGGGGGCTTTTCTGTTGTAAGGTCAATTCCGCACACTTGTCGTTGGTACCACAGGAGGCTCCGCACAGTGGAGGTCCAGGAGACGCGCGTCCAGACCGACCGGGTCCTTACGATCCCCAATCTGCTGAGCATGGCTCGGCTGGTGGGCGTACCGATCTTTCTCTGGTTGGTGTTGTGGCCGGTCTTCGGGGGGCCGAAGAATGACGGGTGGGCGATTGTCGTCCTGATGCTGAGTGGGGTCAGCGACTACCTGGACGGGAAGCTGGCTCGGCGGTGGGGGCAGGTCAGCCGGCTGGGGCAGTTGCTGGATCCGGCGGCGGACCGGCTGTACATCGTGTCGACGCTGGTGGGGCTGACGTGGCGGGAGATTCTGCCGTGGTGGCTGACGGCGTTGCTGGTGGCCCGGGAGGCGTTCGTCGGGGTGGTGCTGCTGAGGCTGAACCGGGCGGGTTACGGGCCGTTGAACGTGAGCTTTCTGGGGAAGGCGGCCACGTTCAATCTGATGTACGCGTTTCCGCTTCTGCTGCTGGGGGTCGGCGACGGGTGGGTGCACCAGGTTGCGAAGGTCGTGAGTTGGGCGTTCATCTGGTGGGGGACGACGCTGTACTGGTGGGCCGGCGCCTTGTATGCCGTGCAGGCTCGGCAGATCCTGCAGGCGGAGCGTTCGGCTGCCGTTTGAGATCAGCCTGAGACGTTTCACACGGCCTCCACGGTGAGTCGGATCATTTCTTCCGGGTAGACATGCGTCGGACCGGTTTGATGGACCCGCAGGGGTTCACCACCGCGAAGGAGGACGCACCCGTAATGAAAGCCGTTGTGATGGCGGGCGGGGAGGGCACTCGACTCCGCCCGATGACTTCCAGCATGCCCAAGCCGCTGTTGCCGGTCGCCAATCGGCCGATCATGGAGCACGTGCTGCGGTTGCTGAAGCGGCACGGCCTCACTGACACCGTGGTGACTGTGCAGTTCCTGGCGTCGCTGGTGAAGAACTACTTCGGCGACGGTGAGGAACTGGGGATGCACCTCACCTATGCCAACGAGGAAACACCGCTGGGAACGGCCGGCAGCGTCAAGAACGCCGAGGACGCGCTGCGGGACGACTCGTTTCTGGTGATCTCCGGTGATGCACTGACCGACTTCGATCTTTCCCGGTTGATTGACTTTCACCGGGAGAAGGGCGCACTGGTGACGGTGTGCCTGACCCGGGTGCCGAATCCGTTGGAATTCGGTATCACCATCACGGACGACGAGGGCAAGGTCGAACGCTTCCTGGAGAAGCCGACCTGGGGGCAGGTGTTCTCGGACACCGTGAACACCGGTATCTACGTGATGGAGCCGGAGGTCTTCGACTACGTGGCCGCGGGGGAGTCGGTCGACTGGTCGAGCGACGTGTTCCCGCAGTTGCTCAAGGAGGGCAAGCCGGTGTTCGGCTATGTCGCCGAGGGCTACTGGGAGGACGTGGGCACCCACGAGAGCTACCTGAAGGCCCAGGCGGACGTGCTGGAGGGGAAGGTCCAGGTCGAGCTCGACGGGTTCGAGATCTCGCCGGGCGTGTGGGTGGCTGAGGGCGCCGAGGTGGACCCGGAGGCGGTGCTGCGCGGGCCGCTGTACATCGGTGACTACGCCAAGGTCGAGGCCGGCGTGGAGCTGCGTGAGCACACCGTGCTGGGCTCGAACGTGGTCGTGAAGCGCGGGGCGTTCCTGCACAAGGCGGTGGTGCACGACAACGTGTACGTGGGGCCGCAGTCGAATCTGCGCGGGTGCGTGGTCGGGAAGAACACCGACGTGATGCAGGCGGCGCGGATCGACGAGGGGGCGGTGATCGGTGACGAGTGCCTGATCGGCGAGGAGTCGATCATCGCGGGCAACGTCCGGGTCTACCCGTTCAAGACGATCGAGGCCGGCGCGTTCGTCAACACCTCGGTGATCTGGGAGTCCCGCGGCCAGGAGCACCTGTTCGGGGTGCGAGGGGTGTCGGGCATCCTGAACGTGGAGATCACGCCGGAGCTGGCGGTGCGGCTGGCGGGGGCGTACGCGACGACGCTGAAGAAGGGCGCCACCGTCACCATCGCGCGAGACCACTCGCGGGGTGCGCGGGCGTTGAAGCGGGCGATGATCTCGGCGCTGCAGACCAGTGCGATCGACGTCCGGGACTTGGAGAACGTGCCGATGCCGGTGGCCCGGCAGGCGACGGCGCGGGGGAGTGCGGGCGGGATCTTCCTGCGGACCACGCCGGGGGTGCCGGACTCGCTGGACATCCTGTTCTTCGACGAGCGCGGCGCGGACCTGTCGCAGGCCGGGCAGCGGAAGCTGGACCGGGTGTACGCGCGGCAGGAGTTCCGGCGGGCGTTCCCGGGCGAGATCGGCGACCTGCTGCACCCGGCGAGCGTGTTCGACTCGTACGCGACGAACCTGCTGCGGGAGGTGGACACCACCGGGGTGCGGGAGGCCGGGCTGAAGGTGGTGGTGGACGCCGCGCACGGCAGTGCGGGGCTGGTGCTGCCGAGCATCCTGGGCCGGCTCGGGGTGGAGACCCTGACGGTGGCCGGCGGCCTGGACGAGGCGCGGCCGACGGAGGGCGCGGACGAGCGGCGGGCGGCGCTGGCCAGGCTGGGCGAGCTGGTGGCGTCCTCGCGGGCCGCGTTCGGAGTGCGGTTCGACCCGGTCGGCGAGCGGGTGTCCTTCGTGGACGAGCAGGGCCGGGTGATCGAGGACGACCGGGCGCTGCTGGTGCTGCTGGACCTGGTGGCGGCGGAGCGGCGGGCCGGGCAGGTGGCGCTGCCGGTGACGACGACGCGGATCGCCGAGCAGGTGGCGGCGTACCACGGCACCCAGGTGATCTGGACGACGACCTCGCCGGACGACCTGGCGAAGGCTGCGGCGGCGGACGGCACGATCTTCGGTGGCGACGGGCGCGGCGGTTTCGTGGTCCCGGAGTTCTCCGGGGTGCTGGACGGCGCGGCGGCGTTCGTGCGGCTGGTGGGCCTGGTGGCGCGGACGCAGCTGACGTTGAGTCAGATCGACGCGCGGATCCCGCAGGCGCACATCCAGAAGCGGGACATCGCGACGCCGTGGGCCGCGAAGGGCATGGTGATGCGTTCGGTGGTGGAGGCGGCGGGCAACCGCAAGCTGGACACCACGGACGGGGTGCGGGTGGTCGAGGCGGACGGCAGGTGGACGCTGGTCCTGCCGGACCCGGCGGAGGCCGTGACGCACCTGTGGGCGGAGGGCCCGGACGACGAGGCGACGGAGCGGCTGCTGGACGAGTGGGCCGCAGTTGTGGACGGCGCCGGGAGGTAGTGCGGAGACGTTAGGTGGGGGCGGGCCTGCGGGTCCGTCCCCTCCGGTCGTTTGTCACGATCGTGTGCCGAAAGGGTCCTGCGGGCCCGGGGGCTGGTCGTGGGCCGCTGTACGGTCGTGAAACGATGTGGCGCATGCCAGCAACGCCGACGCCGAGTGACCCGAACGGGCGGTTCCGCCGTCCGGACGCCTCGATGTCCCTGCTGACCACGGTGATGGACCACTCGCTGGACGACGGGTACGCGGAGGCGGCCCGGGCGCGCGGGGCGGAGGGCCGGTCGCGGCTGCCGGCGACGGCGAAGGGGCGGCTGGTGCTGGCCCTGGGGCTGGCGCTGGCGGCGACGGTGGTGACGGTCGGGGCGGTGAACACCCAGGAGGCGGCGCCGGTCCTGGCGCAGGAGCGGGACGCCCTGGTGAGCCGGGTGAACGACGCCAACAAGGCGGCGGACGCGTTGCAGCGGCAGGTCGAGAAGGACCGTGACAGGGTCGCGGACGCGCAGGCGCAGGCCCTGCAGTCGGGGGACGACGGCGGGGTGGCGCAGCTGGCGGCGCAGGCCGGGACCGGGGCGATCACCGGGCCGGGGGTCAAGCTGGTGATCGAGGAGGCGTCCGGCGTCGGCTCCGGCGGCAATGTGAGCGACCCGCGGAACGCGGAGGGCTTCGCCAACAAGGGCCGGGTCCAGGACCACGACCTGCAGTACGCGGTGAACGGCCTGTGGCTGGCGGGCGCGGAGGCGGTGTCCGTGAACGGGCAGCGGCTGACGGCGCTGTCGGCGATCCGGGCCGCCGGTGACGCGATCCTGGTGGACAACCGGCCGCTGGTGCCGCCGTACACGCTGCTGGCGATCGGGGACGGGCCGCGGCTGGCGCAGGCGTTCCAGGACAACGAGGGCGGCCACTACCTGAAGGTCATCCAGGACAGCTACGGGATCCGGTCGACGGTGTCCGCGCAGAAGTCGTTGACGCTGCCGGCCGCGCTGGGCGTGACGCTGCGGGTGGCCGGGACGCCGTCGCCGGAGCCTTCGCCCGGGCCGTCGCAGTCGCCCGCGCCGTCGTCGTCGCAGGCCGCGAAGTCGCCGTCCCCGTCGGCGGGGGCGTCGAAGTCCCCGCGTTCGACCGTGAAGTCCACTCCCTCCGGAACAGGAGCAGCTACACCGTGATTGCCGTACTGGGTCTCGTGATCGGCGTGGTCGTCGGTGTGTTCGTGCAGCCGGAGGTGCCGAACGCGGTGGTGCCGTATCTGCCGATCGCGGTGGTGGCGGCGCTGGACGCGGTGTTCGGCGGCGTGCGGGCGATGCTGGACGGGATCTTCGACGACAAGGTCTTCGTGGTGTCGTTCCTGTCGAACGTGGTGGTGGCGGCGCTGATCGTGTTCCTGGGTGACCAGTTGGGCGTGGGTTCGCAGCTGTCCACCGGCGTGGTGGTGGTGCTGGGCATCCGGATCTTCTCGAATGCGGCGGCGATCCGTCGGCACGTGTTCAGGGCTTAGGGGATCGGTTGTGAGCGAGGAGAAGAAGCCGCAGGAGCCGGAGCAGCCGGGCGAGGCGGAGACCGGGAAGCCGAAGGCGCCGGAGCAGCCGGAGGCCGTCGAGCCCGAGGTCGTGCCGGAGCCGGAGCCCGTCGAGCCGGAGCCCGTCGAGCCGGCGGTGGAGCCCGCGCCGGTGGTCGAGGAGCCGGTGACGGCCCGTCAGAGTGCCCCGATACCGGTGGCGTTGCCGTCGGACGGGCGTGAGCGGCTGAAGGCGGCGCTGTGGCCGCCGCGGGTGTCCCGCGGTCAACTGGTGGTGGCGCTGCTGCTGTTCGCGCTGGGGCTGGCGCTGGCGATCCAGGTGCGGTCGACGAACGACCACAGCCAGCTGCGCGGCGCGCGGCAGGAGGACCTGGTGCGGATCCTGGACGAACTGGACGGTCGCCAGCAGCGTCTCCAGTTCGAGAAGACGCAGCTGGAGCAGAACCTGGCGCAGTTGGAGAACTCGTCCAACCAGGCCAAGGAGGCGCAGGAGCAGACCAGGAAGAAGGCGGCCGAGCTGGGCGTGCTGGCGGGGACGGAGAAGGCGGCCGGTCCGGGGATCGTACTGACGATCGATGATCCCCAAGGGCAGGTGAAGGCGGATATGCTGCTGGACACCCTGCAGGAACTCCGAGCGGCGGGGGCGGAGGCGATTCAGATCAACGACGTGCGCGTGGTGGCCGGGACGTATTTCACCGACAACGCGTCGGGCGGCGGTGTGCGGATCGACGGGAAGAACGTGTCGCAGCCGTTCCGTTTCACCGTGGTGGGCAACCCGCAGGATCTGACTCCGGCGCTGAACATTCCCGGTGGTGTGGTGCGCAGCTTGGAGAAGCAGCAGGCGCGGGCGACCATCGTCCAGCAGCAGAAGGTGGTGGTGGACGCGTTGGCCACCCCGCGGCCGTTGCAGTACGGCAAGCCGGCGGCGAAGTGACGGGGCGCGCTCCGTACGGTTCGTCAGCTGCGGGTCGCCCCCGGTGGTGGGTGCCCGCAGGGCGTCGGCGACACTGGGTCTTGTCGATCGTCAGTTTCCGGCCGGATGCCGGGCTTACCGCCACACCGAGCCCTGAACCCTGCCCCGCGGGCGGTTCTGTCACACGCAAGGGGATTCGCCCGTGAGTTTTTTCTCGAAGCTTTTCGGCCGTAACAAGAAGGCGGCGGAGGCGCCGACCGCCCAGTACCGGCAGGACGACGCCGGGGTGCCGCCGATGCGTTCGTCGGCGGACGGGCAGCGTCCGCTGTACCGGGAGGACGTGACCCAGGGGGCCGGCGTGCCGACCGGGCAGTTCGACGCGGGTTACGGCGCGTCGGTTGATTCCGCGGGCAACCCGCGCATAGGTTTCCCGTCAGGACCCTCAACCTCCGGTGGAGGGTTTGCCCCGGACACCTACGCCGGGCACCCCCAGTCGGGTGTGCCGCGCCAGGAGGCTGTGAACATGGCTGGCACCAGCCCGTGCCCGCGGTGCGGGAACCAGAACCCGGCGCAGGCCCGGTTCTGCTCGAACTGCGGTACTCAGCTGCGTGGCGGCGGTTTCCCGGAGGGCGCGGCGGAGACCACGTCGACCATTTCGATCTCCGGCATCGAGTCGTACGACCCGACCGCGACGTCGACGGGCGCCACGCCGACGCTGTCGGCCGAGGTGATGGCGGCGATCGACGCGCTGCCGCCGGGCTCGGCGCTGCTGATCGTGCAGCGCGGCCCGAACTCGGGCAGCCGGTTCCTGCTGGACTCGGACGTGACCACGGCGGGTCGGCACCCGCAGGGCGACATCTTCCTGGACGACGTGACGGTGTCGCGTCGGCACGTGGAGTTCCGTCGGCAGCCCGACGGCGGCTTCTCGGTCGCGGACGTGGGCAGCCTGAACGGCACCTACGTGAACCGGGAGCGGATCGACGAGGTGCTGCTGAGCAACGGCGACGAGGTGCAGATCGGTAAGTACCGGCTGGTGTTCTTCGCCAGTCACCACCGGGGGTACTGACCACTTCTCCGTTTGGAGCCCGAGTGACCCCACAGACTCCGACCCCGTCCCTCGGGTCCTCGCCCGTGCCGGCTTCGCGCCGCGCGGGCGAGGCGCGCCGGCGGGGTGACGAACTGCTGTCCATCGGCGCGGTGCTGGCCTTCCTGCGGGACGACTTCCCGGAGGTGACGATCTCGAAGATCCGCTTCCTGGAGGCGGAGGGCCTGGTCGAGCCGCAGCGCACCCCGTCCGGCTACCGGAAGTTCTCGGCGGCGGACGTGGAGCGGCTGGCGTACGTGCTGCGGATGCAGCGCGACCACTACCTGCCGTTGCGGGTGATCCGCGAGCACCTGGACGCGATCGAGCGCGGCGAGCAGCCGCCGGCGCTGCCGGGTGCGGAGGCGCGCCCGGGGCCGCTGGAGGAGGCGGACCGGGAGCTGGCGGGGTCGTCGGCGACGGGCGGGGTGCGCCTCGGCCGGGCCGAGCTGATCGCGGCGGCGGAGGCGCAGGAACGCGAACTCGTCGAGTGGGAGGCGTACGGGCTGGTGCAGCCCGGGCCGGACGGCGGGTACGACGGCGAGGCCCTGCAGATCGCGCGGCTGGTGGCGGAGCTGGGCCGGTTCGGTCTGGAGCCGCGGCACCTGCGGGCGGTGAAGGCGGCCGCGGACCGCGAGGTGTCGCTGGTGGAGCAGGTGGTGGCGCCGCTGCGCCGGCACCGCAATCCGCAGACCCGGGCGCACGCGGAGGCGACGGCCCGGGAGCTGGCGACGCTGTCGGTGCGGTTGCACGCGGCGATGGTCCAGGCGGGGCTGCGGGCGCTGTCCTGAGCGGGCGGCCCGCGATCGGCGCGTCCGGATCGCGGCGGCCGCTGCCTGCTGCGCTTTCCTATCGGGGGCGCGCGCCATAGGGTTGCTGGTGTGAATGAGCTCGACGTCGTGGGTGTCCGGGTGGAGATGCCCTCCAACCAGCCGATCGTGCTGCTGCGGGAGGTCGGCGGTGACCGCTACCTGCCGATCTGGATCGGGCCGGGGGAAGCCACCGCGATCGCTTTCGCCCAGCAGGGCATGACTCCGGTGCGGCCGCTGACGCACGACCTGTTCAAGGACGTGCTGGAGGCGCTCGGCCAGCAGCTGACCGAGGTGCGGATCAACGACCTGCGGGACGGTGTGTTCTACGCCGACCTGGTGTTCTCGGGCGGCGCCGAGGTCAGTGCGCGCCCTTCGGACGCGATAGCGCTGGCGCTGCGCACCGGCACGCCGATCTTCGGGAGCGAGGAGGTGCTGGCGGAGGCCGGCATCTCGATCCCGGACGAGCAGGAGGACGAGGTCGAGAAGTTCCGGGAGTTCCTGGACCAGGTCTCGCCGGAGGACTTCGGCGGCGGCCCGCAGTAGCCGGCCGTTGCCGTCCATGCCTGTCCTTGCCCGCACCCGTCCCGTCTTGTCCCCGTCCCGGGCGACCACCGGTGACCGGTGGCGGACGCTCTGCTAGCGGGGCAGGCCGTGGGCCGCAACTCGGCTGTGGTAGAAATCCATTCCGCTACCCGCACTTGGGGCACGAATAACCACTCGATGGGGTGAAGTTTGTGCGAGGCCCCGGCGTGGCGATCGTTGACGGTGCTCGGGCGACTGCCTACCGTCAGGTGATGGCCCGCCGGACGGGCCGCCCGCAGCCTGGGCCCGCCGGGTCCGTGCGGGGCCATGGGGGCCTTGAGGCGGAATGGACGGAGGTTGGCGATGAGCGGCACCGGCGACGAGACGCGTTCCGGAGCCCTGTGCGCGGTGCACGTGCCGCGCGCCGGCCGCGGTCCGATCGGGCGGCCCTGGCGGCCCGAACCGGACGGTGACGAGCTGCCCCGAGTCGGCCGGTTCCCGGCCGTCCAGCCCGGGCAGCCCGCGATCGAACGGCTCACCCCCACCTCCGCACTGGTCGGCTACCGCGGCCCGACGGCCTGCGCGGCCGCCGGCATCACCTACCGGCAGCTCGACTACTGGGCCCGCACCGGCCTGCTGGAGCCCTCGGTGCGCTCCGGGTACCCGGCCGGTGCGCAGCGGCTGTACAGCTTCCGGGACATCCTCCTGCTGAAGATCGTCAGGCGGCTGCTGGACGCCGGCGTGTCGCTCCAGAACATCCGGGTGGCCGTCACCCACCTGCAGTCCGCCGACCAGGCCGGCCTGACGGGGCTGACCCTGATGTGCGACGGCGCGACGGTCTACGAGTGCACCTCCCCGCAGCAGGTCGTCGACCTGCTCAACGGCGGCCAGGGCGTGTTCGGCATCGCGGTCGGCGCGGTCTGGCAGGAGTTGGAGGCCACGCTCGGCCGGCTGCACGGCGAGCGCACCGACACCGGCGAGACGCTGGTCGGCCACGACCCGGGGGACGAGCTGGCGCAACGCCGCAACCGCGCGGTCTGACCGCCCGCCGACCGGCGGGAACCGGTCGGGCGGACGGATCGTCAACTCCCCTGTGTGGACGATCATGCAGGGGCTCGGGCGGCGCTGGCGGTGGCTGCTGACGCGGCGGCCGCCCGGCTGGGGCAGCAGGCGCGGGCAGCGCCGCTGGTTCCAGGCGCTGGCGGTGTGCGCGGCCCTGGGAGTGACCCCCGACGCCTGGCTGTTCGTGACCCAGGCCCACAAGATCGGCACCGTGCAGAGCGTGCCGGCCGCGCCGGTCGCGGTGGTGTTCGGCGCCGGCCTGATGGACGGCAGACCCTCCCCTTACCTGGCGCACCGGCTGGACGCCGCACTGGAGCTGTACCGGGCGCGCAAGGTGCAGGCGATCCTGGTGACCGGCGACAACGGCACCCGTGAGTACGACGAGACCGACGCTATGCGGACGTACCTGATCGAACGCGGGGTGCCCGGGGTGCGGGTGGTCGGCGACTACGCGGGCTTCGACACCTGGGACTCCTGCACCCGTGCGCACCGCGTATTCGGCGTCGACAGGGCCGTGCTGATCAGTCAGACCTTCCACGTGCGCCGGGCGTTGGCGCTGTGCCGGGCGGCCGGGATCGACGCGTCCGGTGTCGGCGTGGAGGAGTGGCACGACACCACCTGGCACTACGGCGAGGTGCGGGAGATCGGCAGCGCGGCGAAAGCCTTCCTGAACGTGGTGGTGCGACCCGACCCGACGTTCCTCGGACGGCACGAGGACGGGGTGGCGAAGGCGCTCGCGGACGCGGCGCGAGGTTAGGACCGGGATTGTCGGTGGTGCGCGGGATGATCGAGCAGTGCGATCCGTGCCGAGCATCATCCATCTCGACATGGACGCCTTCTTCGCGGCGGTGGAGCAGGCGTCCAAACCGAGCCTGCGCGGAAAACCCGTCATCGTCGGCGGCCTCGGCGGGCGCGGCGTGGTCTCCACCGCCTCCTACGAGGCCCGGAAGTTCGGCGTGCACTCGGCGATGCCGATGGCGCAGGCCCGGCGGCTCTGCCCGAACGCGGCGTTCCTGACCGGCCGGTTCGAGGCGTACCGGGCCAACAGCGAGATCGTCATGAGCCTGCTGCGGGAGCGGTCCCCGCTGGTCGAACCGCTCAGCCTGGACGAGGCGTTCGTCGACCTGGAAGCCGGGCCGTACGGGCCGGCGCTGGCCGCTGCGACGCCCGCCGAGGGCGCGCAACTGGTGCTGGCGCTCGCCGAGGACCTGCGGGCGGACATCGTGGAGCGCACCGGGCTGACCGCCTCGGTCGGCGCCGCCGCGTCCAAGCTGATGGCGAAGATCGCCTCCGAGCAGGCCAAACCCGACGGGCTGGTGCTGATCGAACCCGGCTCCGAGAAGTCCGTGCTCGCCCCGATGCCGGTGCGCGCGCTGCCCGGCATCGGGCCGGCCACCGAGCAGGCGCTGCGCCGGGCCGGGCTGACGAGCGTCGCGGACCTGGCGGAGGCCGGGTTCGAGGAACTGGTCGGACTGCTGGGGAAGGCGCACGGCGCGGGCGTCTTCCAGATGGCGCTCGGGTGGGACGAGCGGCCGGTGGTGCCGGACCGGGACGCCAAGTCGGTCTCGGTGGAGGACACCTTCGAGGTCGACCTCGCCGACCGGGACCGCATCCTGCGCGAGATCGACCACCTGGCGGCGCGGTGCGTACGACGGCTGCGCGCGGCCGGGCGCTCCGGGCGGACGGTGGTGCTGAAGGTCCGGCGGTTCGACTTCTCGACGCTGACCCGGTCGGAGACGCTGGGCGGGCCGACGGACGAGCCCGAGGTGATCGCCGCGACGGCGCGGCGGCTGGCGATGCAGGTGGACACCACCGGCGGGGTGCGACTGCTGGGGGTGGGGGTCACGCAGCTCGCGGACTACACGCAGGAGGATCTGTTCGCGCAGCTGGAGCGGGAGGAGAAGGGGGAGGCGGACGGCGAAGGAGAAGGGGAGGGGGAGGACGGGATCGAGGAGGCGGAGGGGGTTCCCGGGGAGCCTGCTGTCCGGCGGTGGTGGCCGGGGCAGGACGTGACGCATCGTGAGTTCGGGCCGGGGTGGGTGCAGGGGAGCGGGGTCGGCCGGGTGACGGTGCGGTTCGAGACGCCGTACTCGGAACGGCCGGGGCGGGTGCGGACGTTCGCGGTGGACGACGAGGAGCTGGCGGCTTCGGGGGCACTCCCGCTCAGGCCTCCGGCGAGTGAGGGGTGAGCCGCCTGCTCCGGTCGCCTCCGGGGGTGGGGGCGGGGTGGCGGCGGCGAGTTGGGGGCGGTGGGGGGCTGGGCGCGCAGTTCCTCGCGCCCCCGGTTTCGTACCCGCTCGCGTGAAAATGACGGACACCCCCCGCCGATGCCCGTGGCGGGGGGTGTCCGTGGTGACTCGCGTGTGTCCAGTACGCGAGGGGACGCCGTCAGGCGTCGGTCTTGGCGAGGGCCGGGGTGGGCTGCTCGGTGGGGGTGGCGGCGGGGGCGGTGCGGCGGATGGCGAAGGGGACGACCGCGGCGACCAGGCACATGGCTCCGGCGACCCAGAACGCGTTCTGGTAGGCGTTGAGGGTGGGGAGGTGCACCGGGATGGGGAGCTTGAGGGTGTCGCCGGTGAGGATCGCGGCCATCACGGCGGTGCCGATGGCACCGCCGACGGTGCGCAGGACGGCGTTCATGCCGTTGGCGATGCCGGACTGCTCGGCGGGGACGGCGCCGTTGATGTAGGCCGGCATGGCGGCGTAGGCCAGGCCGACACCGAGGCCGAAGACGGCAGAGGAGAAGTAGATGTCGAACTCGGCGCTGTGGCGCAGGGCCAGGTAGCCCATGGAGACGGCGCCGAGCAGGCCGCCGAGGACCAGCGGGAGACGGGGGCCGCGGCGGGCGATCAGCAGGGCGCCGACGGGGGCGGCGACCATGGAGCCGATCGCGGAGGGCAGCAGCATGATGCCGGCGTGCAGGACGGTGGCGGTGAAGCCGTAGTGGGTGAACTTCTCCGGGGTCTGCGCGAAGTTGCTGATCACCATGAACGAGCCGTACATGCCGAAGCCGATGAGCAGGCCGGAGATGTTGGTGAAGGCGACGGCGGGGCGGGCCATCATCTTCAGGTCGACCAGCGGGTGGGCGACCTTGGACTCGACCAGCAGCCAGATGAGGGCGACGACGGCGGCGACGGCGAACAGGCCGAGGGTGCGGGTGGAGCCCCAGCCCCACTCGTTGCCGCGGCTGACGGCGATCAGCAGGGCGGACAGCCAGCCGGCCAGGGTGAGCGCGCCGAGCGGGTCGGCGCCGCCGTTCTTGTCGACGACCGGGTCGCTGGGCACCCGCAGGACCACCAGCGCAACGGCGGCCAGACCGAAGATCAGGCCCATCCAGAAGATCGACTTGTAGTCCCAGTGCTCCAGCAGCAGGCCGGTGGCGACCAGACCGAGGCCGGAGCCGACGCCCATCGAGGCGGAGATGGCGGCGACACCGGCGGTGACCTTCTGCTTCGGCAGCTCGTCACGGACGATGGCGATCGCCAGCGGCAGCACGCCGCCGCCCGCGCCCTGGAGCACCCGGGCGACGACCAGCAGGCCGAAGGAGTGGGTGCAGACCGCGAGGCCGGAGCCGAGCACCAGGCCGGCCAGCGAGATCAGCAGCACGGGCTTGCGGCCGCGCAGGTCGCCGAAGCGGCCCAGCAGCGGGGTGAGGACCGCCGCGGAGAGCAGGTTGGCCGTCATCAGCCAGGTGATGTCGGAGCCCGACACCTTCAGCTCGGCGGCCAGGCTCGGAAGGATCGGGACGACCGCGGTCTGGACCACGCTGTAGGCCAGCATGGCGAGGATCAGCGCGGGCAGGACCCTGGCGCTGGTGGGCTTGGCGGCCGCGGCGGTGGGCTGTGGTGCCTCACTCACGGGAAATCCTCCGGTTGCTTCATACGGCGATAGTGCAGGAACTGAAGTAACGATCCAGGGGGATGCTTCAATCTGTCAAATATCTAATGGTGAAGCTTTGGCAAAGTCGAAGCCCCGGCCCGCCGAGGCGGACCGGGGCCGGGAGTTGGCGATTCGTCAGACCGGCGACGTCGCCGGGGGCGACGGCTGCGCGTTCCACGGCTGTTGCTGTTGCTGTTGCTGTTGCTGTTGCGCGGCCGCGCCGTCGTCCGCACCCGCGCCCGCGCCGTCGGTCGCGCCGTGCACCTGCACCTGCTCGCGGCGCAGCTCCTCGCGGATCACCTGCTCCTCGGTGTACCGCTCCACCACCAGCCGCACCCGCTCCACCGGGACCAGGTACTTGCGGACCACCGGACGCTCCTCGCGCAGCGTGACCTCCTCCATCGCCTCGGCGATCTCCTGGTCGCTCAGCGCCTCCCGCTCCGCGTCCGACACCGGGAACCGCTCCACCCGCACCCGTTCCCGCACCACCGGCACCCGGCGCTCCACCACCTCGGTGGTCACGTACTTGCGCAGCCGGGTGGTGCCGGTGTTGTGCCACTGGGTGGTGATGTCCAGGCGCTCCTCGCGGCAGGTGATCTCCAGCGCCTTCTGCCGGTCCGCCCGGGCGGCGAGCGGCTCGGCGGGCCGGGCCGCGGGCCGTTCGGTGGGCCGGGCCGCGGGCGGCTCGGGGGTCGGGTCGGGCCGAGTGAAGCCCAGGGGCGCGGGGGCCGGGCCCTGGGCCGGGCCCTGGACCGGGCCGGGGGAGGAGGCGACCTCGCCGAAGTCGCGGTCGGCCACCTGCTCCGAGTGCTCCTTCGGGGCCGGCTCCGGGGCGGGCCCGGCGGTGAACCGGACGGACGGCTCCTCGTCGCCCGAGGTGTTCAGCCCGTAGTAGCGGTACAGCTCCAGCTCCTGCTCCGGGGAGAGGTGCTGGCCCACGCCGAAGTCCGGGGACTCCTTGATCAGTGACTTGTCGTACGGGACGTGCAGCTCGTCGCCGGAGAACTCGCTGGTGGCCAGCGGGACGAAGGCGTCCCGGCCGAAGATCCCGGTCCGGACGGCCGCCCACTCCGGTTCGCCGGTGGCGTCGTCCAGGTAGACCTCGTCGACCGTGCCGATCTTGTCACCGTTCCGGTCGACCGCCTTGTGTCCGATCAGGTCGCGCGGATCGATATCGGTCTGCACGCTGTCCTCCCGCCGCTGCTCCTGGGGGACCCGTCGGGGGAGCGGCCGGAGGAGCGTGCCGGGCCGCTATTCCACACCAAAAGCCACGTAACGGACGGTGTCGCCCCGGGTGCCGCCGTCCGGGGTCGATCGCAGGGCCGTCACGGTGATCGACCAGGTCGGCGCTGGTACCCTGGGCGGCGACCGCCGAGCCCGCTCGGGAGAGTCCCGGCCCCTGATCAAGGGGGTTGCGGGACGCCGAAGGAGCAACCCCTCCCCGGAATCTCTCAGGCATCCGTACCGAGTGGGACCAGGTCACTCTGGAAAGCAGGGCAGGACCGTCGGCACCGAAGCCATCGGACGCTGCCCTCGCCGACGGTGCAAGCCGACCGGGGCACCACCCGGGCGCGCGAAGCTCTCAGGTACCGATGACAGAGGGGGAGGCTGACGGGTTCGTGCGCCCCGACGCCCCACAGCGGCCGGCCGGCGTGCGTACCACCGCCGGTCCGCGACCAGGAGGCCCGACCCCCATGAACGCCCAGCCGACGCTCAGCGACCTTGAGCAGGCCAGCCCCTTCGAGCACCGCCACATCGGCCCCGACAGCGACGCCCAGCAGAAGATGCTGGCCCAGGTCGGCTACACCTCGCTGGACGAACTGTCCGACGCGGCCGTGCCCGACGCCATCCGCAGCCTCACCGCGCTCGGCCTGCCCGCCGGCCGCAGCGAGGCCCAGGTGCTCGCCGAGCTGCGCGAGCTCGCCGGCCGCAACCAGGTCCTCACCTCGATGATCGGCCTCGGCTACTACGGCACCTTCACCCCGCCGGTCATCCTGCGCAACGTCCTCGAGAACCCCGCCTGGTACACCGCGTACACCCCGTACCAGCCGGAGATCTCGCAGGGCCGCCTGGAGGCCCTGCTCAACTTCCAGACCATGGTCGCCGACCTGACCGGCCTGGCCACCTCCGGCTCCTCGCTGCTCGACGAGGGCACCGCCGCCGCCGAGGCGATGGCCCTGGCCCGGCGCGTCACCAAGGTCAAGGGCGGCGTCTTCCTGGTCGACGCCGACACCCTGCCGCAGACCCTCGCCGTGATCCAGACCCGCGCCGAGCCGACCGGCGTCGAGGTCGTCACCGCGGACCTGTCGAACGGCATCCCCGCCGAGATCGCCGAGCGCGGCGTCTTCGGCGTGCTGATCCAGTACCCCGGCGCGTCCGGCGCGGTCCGGGAGATCGAGCCCGTCATCGAGCAGGCCCACCAGCTCGGCGCGATCGTCGCCGTCGCCGCCGACCTGCTCGCCCTCACCCTGCTGCGCTCGCCCGGCGAGCTCGGCGCCGACATCGCCTGCGGCACCTCGCAGCGCTTCGGCGTCCCGATGGGCTTCGGCGGCCCGCACGCCGGCTACCTCGCCGTCCGCGCCGAGTACGCCCGCAACCTGCCCGGCCGCCTGGTCGGCGTCTCCGTCGACGCCGACGGCAACCGCGCCTACCGGCTCGCCCTGCAGACCCGCGAGCAGCACATCCGCCGCGAGAAGGCCACCTCCAACATCTGCACCGCGCAGGTGCTGCTCGCCGTGATGGCCTCCATGTACGCCGTCTACCACGGCCCCGACGGCCTCGCCGACATCGCCCGCCGCACCCACCGCTACGCCGCCGCGCTCGCCGCCGGCCTGCGCGCGGGCGGCGTCGAGCTCGCCCACGACGCGTTCTTCGACACCGTCACCGCCGTGGTGCCGGGCCGCGCCGACGAGGTCGTGGCCGCCGCCCTGGCCGGTGGCGTGAACGTGTACCGGGTGGACGCCGACCAGGTGTCGGTCTCGTGCGACGAGACCACGACCCGTGAGCACCTGGCGGCCGTGTTCGCCGCGTTCGGCATCTCCGCGGAGATCGCCGAGGACGCCGACGCGCTGCCCGCCGCGCTGCTGCGCGAGGACGAGTACCTCACCCACCCGGTGTTCCACAGCCACCGCTCCGAGACCGCCATGCTGCGCTACCTGCGCCGCCTGTCGGACCGGGACTACGCGCTCGACCGCGGCATGATCCCGCTGGGCTCCTGCACCATGAAGCTCAACGCGACCACCGAGATGGAGCCGATCACCTGGCCCGAGTTCGGGCAGCTGCACCCGTTCGCGCCGGTCGACCAGGCCGAGGGCTTCCTGACCCTGATCCGCGGGCTGGAGCAGCAGCTCGTCGAGGTCACCGGCTACGACGCCGTGTCCATCCAGCCGAACGCCGGTTCGCAGGGCGAGCTGGCCGGCCTGCTGGCCGTCCGCGCCTACCACCGCGCGAACGGCGACACCCAGCGCGACGTCTGCCTGATCCCGTCGTCCGCGCACGGCACCAACGCGGCCTCGGCGGCGATGGCCGGCATGCGGGTCGTCGTCGTCAAGACGCTGACCGACGGCGACGTGGACGTCGAGGACCTCAAGGCCAAGATCGAGCAGCACCGCGAGCAGCTGGCCGTGCTGATGGTCACCTACCCGTCCACCCACGGCGTGTTCGAGACCCAGATCACCGACATCTGCGCGCTCGTCCACGAGGCCGGCGGCCAGGTGTACGTCGACGGCGCCAACCTGAACGCGCTGGTCGGCCTGGCCAAGCCCGGCAAGTTCGGCGCGGACGTCTCGCACCTGAACCTGCACAAGACCTTCTGCATCCCGCACGGCGGCGGCGGCCCCGGCGTCGGCCCGGTCGCGGTGCGCGAGCACCTCGCGCCGTACCTGCCCAACCACCCGCTGCAGGCCGAGGCCGGCCCCGCGACCGGCGTCGGCCCGATCTCGGCCGCGCCGTGGGGCTCGGCGGCGATCCTGCCGATCTCCTGGTCGTACGTGCGCCTGATGGGCGGCGAGGGCCTCAAGCGCGCCACCCAGGTGGCCGTGCTGAACGCCAACTACATCGCCAAGCGGCTCGCCCCGCACTTCCCGGTGCTGTACACCGGCCCCGGCGGGCTGGTCGCGCACGAGTGCATCATCGACCTGCGCCCGCTCAGCAAGGAGACGGGCGTCAGCGTCGACGACATCGCCAAGCGCCTGATCGACTACGGCTTCCACGCGCCGACCATGTCGTTCCCGGTGGCCGGCACGCTGATGATCGAGCCGACCGAGTCCGAGGACCTGCACGAGATCGACCGGTTCTGCGAGGCGATGATCGCCATCCGCGGCGAGATCGCGAAGGTCGGCGCGGGCGAGTGGGACGCGGACGACAACCCGCTGCGCAACGCCCCGCACACCGCGGCGATGCTGACCGGCGAGTGGGCGCACGCCTACACCCGCGAAGAGGCCGTCTTCCCGGCGGGCGTCAACCCGGCGGACAAGTACTGGCCGGCGGTGCGACGCATCGACGGCGCGTACGGCGACCGGAACCTGGTGTGCTCGTGCCCGCCGCTGGACGAGTACGACGCGTAGTCGCACAGCGAAAGCCGCCCGTCGGGGGAGTTCCCCCGGCGGGCGGCTTCGGCGTGGGCGTCTTCCGCTCGGTGCGGGAAGGGGGGCGGGCCGGGTGGGTCAGGAGTAGACCGGGCCGGTGAACTTCTCGCCGGGGCCGGAGCCCGGGGCGTCCGGGATCAGGGAGGCCTCGCGGAAGGCGAGCTGGAGGGAGCGGAGGCCGTCGCGGAGGGGGGCGGCGTGGAAGTTGGAGATCTCGGGGGCTCCGGCGGTGACCAGGCCGGCCAGGGCGGTGATCAGCTTGCGGGCCTCGTCGAGGTCCTTGTCGGCCTCGCCGCCCTCGGCCAGGCCGCACTTGACGGCGGCGGCGCTCATCAGGTGGACGGCGACGGTGGTGATGACCTCGACGGCGGGGACCTCGGCGATGTCGCGGGTCAGGTCGTCGAAACCGAGGGCCTGGTCGGACTCGGACGAGTGGTCGGGCTGGCTGGTCAAGGTGTCACTCCGGGGTGCTGGTGCGAAAGCGCAGTACAAAGGGAGCGTACAAGGCGGGCGGAGGCGGGCCGGAATACCGGTCGGCCCCGGAACGCTGGTATGCTTCGAGACTGACCGGCCAGGAACCCGATTCGGGTGCCCGGCCAGCAAGTGGAGGCTCCACTTCAGGAGGCCCGAGAGGGCAACTGCGACAGTCTCCCACCCGAGCGGCCGAAGGGTCGACGGGTCCGGTCCGTGGCGAGCGCCGCAAGGAATGCTTGCTGCCAGTGGTGTCCGACAGGGCACCCCGGAACGTGTGGAGCCCCGCCTGTACCGTGCGGGGCTTTTTTCGTGCGTTCGGTGCTTCTGCCAGACGGCGGAGGGGCAGCGAAGCATGAATGAAGCCCCGCCCAGTGGTCGAAACCACTACGTGCGACCGCCGTCCGACGGCCGCATCGAAGAAGGTGCAACCGAGGAGGCCCCATCAGCACCGAGCCCCGCATCAACGACCGGATTCGCGTCCCCGAGGTGCGACTCGTCGGTCCCAGCGGCGAGCAGGTCGGCATCGTCCCGCTCGCGAAGGCGCTGGAGCTTGCCCAGGAGTACGACCTGGACCTGGTCGAGGTCGCCGCCACGGCGCGCCCGCCGGTGTGCAAGCTCATGGACTACGGCAAGTTCAAGTACGAGTCGGCCATGAAGGCCCGTGAGGCGCGCAAGAACCAGGCGCACACGGTCATCAAGGAGATGAAGCTCCGGCCGAAGATCGACCCGCACGACTATGACACCAAGAAGGGTCACGTCGTCCGGTTCCTCAAGCAGGGCGACAAGGTCAAGATCACGATCATGTTCCGCGGTCGTGAGCAGTCCCGCCCCGAGCTGGGCTTCCGACTGCTGCAGCGGCTCGCGGAGGACGTCCAGGAGCTCGGCTTCGTGGAGTCCGCGGCCAAGCAGGACGGCCGAAACATGATCATGGTTCTCGGCCCGCACAAGAAGAAGACCGAGGCGATGGCCGAGGCCCGCGCCGCCGCTGACGCCCGCAAGGCGGAGCGGCTCGGCCGCGGCCCGGCCGCGGAGCAGGCGGACGACGAGGTCGAGGTCGACGAGACCGAGGCCGCCGAGGTGGAGCAGGTCGAGGAGACCGAGACCGCCGCCGAGACCGCCGAGGTCGAGCAGCCCGCCGAGACCGCCCAGGACGCCTGAGCCTTCGGGCTCGGATTCCGAACGGGATCGGCACCGGACCCGGGGCAACCGTCCCGGAGACGAGATCCATCCAGTTCCGGCCCGCACCCCCGAGGTGCGGGCCGCGAACGGACCGACGAGGAGATACGGCGACATGCCGAAGCAGAAGACGCACAGCGGCGCCAGCAAGCGCTTCAAGATCACTGGCTCCGGGAAGGTGCTGCGCGAGCGTGCCGGCCGTCGCCACCTGCTTGAGCACAAGCCCTCGACGCTGACCCGCAAGCTGGCCGGCAACGCCGAGATGGCCCCCGGCGACGCCAAGAAGATCAAGAAGCTTCTCGGCAAGTGATCGCCCGCCCGCGGCCACGCCGCGGGCACAGCTGATCCTTACCGACCGAATCGAATAACGGACCGGCGGCACGAACCCGGGGTCCGGAACCAAGGAGTAATGAAGTGGCACGCGTCAAGCGGGCAGTGAACGCCCACAAGAAGCGCCGGGTCATCCTGGAGCGCGCCTCCGGCTACCGTGGCCAGCGCTCGCGCCTGTACCGCAAGGCCAAGGAGCAGGTCACCCACTCGCTCGTTTACAACTTCAACGACCGTAAGAAGCGCAAGGGCGACTTCCGTCAGCTGTGGATCCAGCGCATCAACGCCGCTGCCCGCAACAACGGCATGACCTACAACCGCTTCGTGCAGGGCCTGAAGGCCGCCGGCGTCGAGATCGACCGCAAGATGCTCGCCGAGCTCGCGGTCAACGACACTGTCGCGTTCGCCGCCCTGGTCGAGGTTGCCCAGAAGGCGCTGCCGGAGGACGTCAACGCCCCCAAGGTCGCCGCCTGATCCAGGCCGTGCCCTGACTGCTTTTTCCCGGACCCGCAGGCCGCCCGGCCTGCGGGTCCGTGCGTTGTGCCCCCGGCACGCCCTTGTCCTCCCGCCCCTCCGTGACGAAGAACGTGAGCATGAGCATCGAGACCCCCCTGCTGACCTCCCTGCGTTCCCCGCGCGTCGTCGCCGCCCGCCGTCTGGCCAAGCGCAACCAGCGGAGCAAGGAGCGGCGATTCCTGGCCGAGGGCCCGCAGGCCGTGCGGGAGGCGGTGGCGTTCGGGCGGCTGGCCGGCGGGGAGCACGCCGTGGTGGAGGTGTACCTGACCCAGGAGGCCGCCGAGCGGCACGCCGAGATCGTGACCACCGCGCGGGCCGAGGGGCTGCCGGTGCTGACGGCCACCGAGGAAGTGATCGCGGAGATCTGCGACACCGTCACCCCGCAGGGCATCGTCGCGCTGTGCCGGTTCATCGACACCCCGTTCGAGCAGGTGCTGGCGGCCCGGCCGAAGCTGGTCGCGGTGCTGGCGCACGTGCGCGACCCCGGGAACGCGGGCACCGTGCTGCGCACCGCGGACGCGGCGGGCGCGGACGCGGTGGTGCTGACCGACGCGTCGGTGGACCCGTACAACCCGAAGGCGGTGCGGGCGTCGGTGGGCAGCCTGTTCCACCTGCCGTTCGCCACCGGGGTGCCGGTCGAGGAGGCGGTGGCGCGGCTGCGGGAGGCCGGGGTGCGGGTGCTGGCCGCGGACGGCGCCGGGCAGCGCGACCTGGACCAGGAACTGGACGAGGGCACCCTTGAGGGGCCGTGCGCGTGGGTGTTCGGCAACGAGGCGTGGGGCCTGCCGGAGGAGACCCGGGAGCTGGCGGACGAGGTGGTGCGCGTCCCCATTCACGGGCACGCGGAGAGCTTGAACCTCGCCACGGCCGCCGCCGTGTGCCTGTACGCCTCCGCGCGCGCCCAACGCTCCCCCGGCGGGTGTCGCGGCACGGCCTGAGCGCGCTAGGGTCGGTCCTCAAAGCCGGTGCGGGGCGGGGGAGGACACCCATGGGCGGCGACGACGGCTTGGCGACCCTGGATCCGGACGACCTGCCGGACGGGCTGGTGGTCGCGGACGGACAGGGCCGGGTGGTGGTCTTCAACCGGGCCGCCGAACGGCTCACCGGCCGGTCCGCGCACTGGGCGATCGGCGTGGCACTGGAGCAGGCGCTGCCGCTGGAGGACCTGGACGGGCGGCGCTGGTGGCAGCTGACCGACCCGTACGGGGGCCTGGCGGTGCGCAGCGGGCAGCCGGAGCGGAACCTGCTGCTGCCCGGAGGCCGCGAGGTGCTGGTGTGCGTCCGGTACGTGCGGGAGCGGCCGGGCGGGACGGTGCGGCGGGTGGTGGTGACGCTGCGCGGCACCGAGGCGCGCCGGCGCACCGAGCGCAGCCACGCCGAGCTGATCGCGACCGTCGCGCACGAGCTGCGGTCGCCGCTGACCAGCGTGAAGGGGTTCACGGCGACGCTGCTGGCGAAGTGGGAGCGCTTCAACGACGGTCAGAAGCGGGTGATGCTGGAGACCGTCGACGCGGACGCGGACCGGGTGACCCGGCTGATCGCGGAGCTGCTGGACATCTCGCGGATCGACGCGGGCCGGCTGGAGATCCGCCGGCAGCGCCTGGACCTGGCGGCGGCGGTGCGCCGGCACGTGGAGGGGAAGGTCGCGGCGGGCATCCCGCAGGAGCGGTTCGACATCCGGGTGGCGGGGCCGCTGGGCGAGCAGTGGGGCGACCCGGACAAGATCGACCAGGTGCTGGCGAACCTGCTGGAGAACGCGGTGCGGCACGGCGAGGGCACCGTGACGATCGAGCTGGGGCCGGCGAAGGACGTGGTGGAGGCCGCCGGTTCGCCGCCGCGGCCGATCGAGGGCACCGCCGTCACCGTCAGCGACCAGGGCACGGGCATCGCGGAGGAGGCGATGCCGCGGGTGTTCACCCGGTTCTGGCGGGGTTCCAAGCGCGGCGGGACGGGCCTCGGCCTGTACATCGTGAAGGGCATCGTGGAGGCGCACGGCGGGGTGATCCGGATCAGCCGGGCGGAGGGCGGCGGCGCCAGGTTCCGGTTCGTGCTGCCCGCGGGGATTCCCGACTTCATGCTGTGACCCCGACTTCCCGCGCCGGGGGGCCGCTGCGCGGTCGTCCAGCGTGGCCGGTCGCGGCCTGCGACTACACTCGACCCTTGGCGTTCTCGCGGACGCCCGGCGAGGCAGCAGACCTGATCACGAGCAGGAGCACGGGAAGCATAGAGATGTCGGCACCCAACAAGTCGTACGACCCGGTCGAGGTCGAGGCCCTCAAGCCCGAGGTGGTGGAACAGGCCCGGGACGAGGCGATCGCCGCCTTCGCCGCCGCCGCCGACCTCGACGAGCTCAAGCAGGCGAAGGTCGCGCACACCGGCGACCGTTCCCCGCTCTCGCTCGCCAACCGTGAGATCGGCGCGCTGCCCCCGCAGGCCAAGGCCGCGGCGGGCAAGCTGATCGGGCAGGCCCGCGGAGCGGTGAACCAGGCCCTCGCCAAGCGGCAGACCGAGCTGGAGGCGGAGCGCGACGCCCGGGTGCTGGTCGAGGAGGCGGTGGACGTCACGCTGCCCTACGGCCGTGTCCCGCGCGGCGCCCGGCACCCGCTGACCACGCTCGCCGAGCGCATCGAGGACACCTTCGTCGCGATGGGCTACCAGGTGGCGTCCGGCCCCGAGGTCGAGGCGGAGTGGCTGAACTTCGACGCCCTGAACCTGCACGCCGACCACCCGGCCCGCTCGATGCAGGACACCTTCTTCGTCGAGGCGCCCGACGGCACCGCCGACTCCGGCATGGTGCTGCGCACCCAGACCTCGCCGGTGCAGATCCGGGCGATGCTGGCCGGCGAGCCGCCGCTGTACGCGGTCAGCCCGGGCCGGGTGTACCGGACCGACGAGCTGGACGCCACGCACACCCCGGTGTTCCGCCAGGTCGAGGCGATCGCGGTGGACGAGGGCCTGACCTTCGGCCACCTGAAGGGCACCATCGAGGTGCTGGTGGAGAAGCTGATCGGCGGCGGCCTGGAGCTGCGCTGGCGGCCCTCGTACTTCCCGTTCACCGAGCCGAGCGCCGAGATCGACCTGCAGTGCTTCGTGTGCCGCGGCGCCTCGGTGGGCAACCCGGACCGTCCGTGCCGGACCTGCTCCTCGGAGGGCTGGATCGAGCTGGGCGGCTGCGGCGTGGTCAACCCCCGCGTGCTGGTCGCCGCGGGCATCGACCCGAACCGCTACAGCGGATTCGCGTTCGGCCTGGGCCTGGAACGGATCCTGATGAACCGTCACAACGTCGCCGACATGCGCGACATGGTCGAGGGTGACGTCCGCTTCACCCTCCCGTTCGGGATGGAGATCTGATGCGCGTCCCGCTTTCCTGGCTGCGCGAGTACGTCGACCTGCCGGCGGGCGAGACCGGACGCGACGTCGCGGCCCGGCTGGTCCGCGCGGGTCTCGAGGTCGAGACGGTCGAGCAGCTCGGCACCGACATCAAGGGCCCGCTGGTGGTCGGCGAGGTCCTCTCCATCGAGGAGCTGCCCGGCTTCAAGAAGCCGATCCGGCACTGCTTCGTCAACGTGGGCGCCGCCAACGGCACCGGTGAGCCGCAGGAGATCGTCTGCGGCGCGACCAACTTCCGGGTCGGCGACAAGGTCGTGGTGATCCTGCCCGGCGGCGTGCTGCCCGGCCCGTTCCCGATCTCCGCCCGGCAGACCTACGGCCACACCTCGGCCGGCATGATCTGCTCCGCCCGCGAGCTCGGCATGGGCGACGACCACGACGGCATCATCGTGCTGCCGCCCGAGTACGAGGCCGGCACCGACGCGATCGAGCTGCTCCAGCTCGCCGACGAGGTCCTCGACATCGCCGTCACCCCGGACCGCGGCTACTGCCTGTCGATGCGCGGCGTGGCCCGTGAGGCCGCCGCCGCGTACGGCCTGCCGCTGGCCGACCCGGCGCTGCTGGACGTGCCGCCGGCGAACTCGTACGGCTACCTGGTGAAGGTCGCCGACCCGGTCGGCTGCGACCGGTTCGTGGCGCGCACCGTCACCGGCGTCGACCCGGCCGCGAAGTCGCCGATCTGGCTGCAGCGCCGCCTGCAGAAGTCCGGGATCCGCCCGATCTCGCTGGCCGTGGACATCACCAACTACGTGATGCTGGAGGTCGGCCAGCCGCTGCACGCGTACGACCGCGAGCGGGTGGACGGGCCGATCCAGGTCCGCCGCGCCGCCGAGGGCGAGACGCTGACCACGCTGGACGGCGTCAAGCGCAAGCTGTCCGCCGAGGACCTGCTGATCTGCGACAACTCCGGTCCGATCGGCCTGGCCGGTGTGATGGGCGGGGCGACCACCGAGATCCTGGAGCCGGCCTGCGACCCGGAGACCGGCGTCGTCACCGGCACCACCGAGATCATCGTCGAGGCCGCGCACTTCGAGCCGGTCGCGATCGCGCGTTCCGCCAAGCGCCACAAGCTGCCCTCCGAGGCGTCCAAGCGCTTCGAGCGCGGCGTCGACCCGGAGGCCGCCCGGGCCGCCGCGCAGCGCGCCGTGGACCTGCTGGTGCTGATCGCCGGCGGCACCGCCGAGGCCGGGGTCACCGACATCGCCGCCCCGCGCCCGGTGCGCACCATCGCCATCGACGCCGGCCTGCCGGACCGGGTGGCGGGCGCCGAGTACGGCCGCGAGACCGTCACCCGCCGCCTGCAGGAGGTCGGCTGCTCGGTCGTCGGCGCGGACGTCCTGGAGGTCACCCCGCCGTCCTGGCGGCCCGACCTGACGGACCCGTACGACTTGGTCGAGGAGGTCGTCCGGCTGGAGGGCTACGACAACGTCCCCGCCCGGATGCCGGTCGTCCCGCCGGGCCGCGGCCTGAGCGAGGCGCAGCGCTTCCACCGCCGGGTGGGCGTGGCGCTGGCCGGCGCCGGCTACGTGGAGATCAACGCGTACCCGTTCGTCGGCGAGGCCGCGTTCGACGGTCTCGGCCTGGACGCGGACGACGCGCGCCGGCGCACCGTGAAGCTGGTCAACCCGCTGAACGACGCCGAGCCGGCGCTGCGCACCACGCTGCTGCCGGGTCTGCTGGGCGCGCTGCGCCGCAACGTGGGCCGCGGCAACACCGACCTGGCGCTGTTCGAGACGGGCACGGTGTTCCTGCCGAAGGCGGAGCCGAAGGTCGCGCCGCGGCTGCCGGTGGACCGCCGTCCGACCGAGGAGCAGCTCGCCGAGCTGAACGCGGCGCTGCCGGACCAGCCGCGCCGGGTCGCCGTCGCGCTGACCGGCGAGCGGCTGCCGTCGGGCTGGTGGGGCAAGGGCGCGCCGTCCGGCTGGGCGGACGCGATCGAGGCGGCCCGTACGGTCGCCGCGGCCGCGGGCGTGGAGCTGACGGTCCGCCAGGCGCAGTACGCGCCGTGGCACCCGGGCCGCTGCGCGGAGCTGCTGGTCGGCGAGGTCGTCGTCGGTCACGCCGGTGAGCTGCACCCGCGGGTCGTCAAGGCGCTGCACCTGCCGGAGCGCACCAGCGCGATGGAGCTCGACCTGGACCTGGTGTTCGAGGACGGTCGCCGGGTGTCCGGCCCGCCGGTCTCGTCGTACCCGGTGGCGACGCAGGACGTGGCGCTGATCGTGGACGCGGGCGTGCACGCGGCGGACGTGGAGTCGGCGCTGCGCGAGGGCGCGGGCGAACTGCTGGAGTCGCTGCGGCTGTTCGACGTGTTCACGGGCGAGCAGGCCGGTGCGGGCAGGAAGTCGCTGGCGTACACGCTGCGCTTCCGTGCCGCGGACCGGACGCTGACCGCGGACGAGGCGTCGGCGGCCCGCGAGTCGGCGGTCGCGGTGGCCGCGGAGCGCACCGGCGCGGTGCTGCGCGGAGCCTGACGGTACGACCGGAGCCCCGCCGCGCCCCGGACCTTCGGGTCCGGGCGCGGCGGGGCTCCGTCGTGTCAGGGCGTCACTTGCAGTTGGCCTTCACCGCGGTGACGATCCGGTCGCCCTGCTGGGGGGTGAGGCCGCTCTTGAGTTCGGCGAACTTCGTGACGGCGACCTGTCCGAGGCCCGCGCTGTCGCTGCTGGGCTTCTGGATCTCCTTGCAGAGCTCGGCGGCGGCGTCGATGGCCTTCTGCTGGTCGTCGATCAGATGGGGGTCGATGTCCTTCAGCGCGCCGAGCATGGTGATCTCGGCGTCGACGGCCTGGTCCCAGTTGTCGTCCTCGGAGGGGGCCGCGGTGGCGGCGGGCTTCTTGGCGTCGCTCTTGGAGCCGCCCGGGAAGTCGCACGAGCTGAGGGTGAGGGCGACACCGAGGGCCAGGCAGCCGAGGGCGGTTCGCGTGATGACGGATCGCATGGGGGACACTGTGCCAGACCGCCGACGGACGGCGGGTCCGGTCCCGAAAAGGTGTGCGGGACGCCACGGTTGACGCTTCGGGCGGCCGTGCTGCTATGGTCCACCGGTCAGCCTTCGAACGCGCCCGCGGCAGCGTCGGAGGCTTTTTTCATGACTTCTGACACGGTGTGGGGTGCGGGGGGCGGCGGTTCCGCCCGTCCGGTGGGCTACTCGGCGTTGCTGCGGCAGCGGGAGTTCGCCGGGCTGTACGCGAGTTTCTCGCTGACGGCGGCGGCGGGGACGCTGTCGGGTTTCGCGCTGGGTTCGCTGGTGCAGGCGCGGACCGGGTCGCCGCTGCTGACGGCGCTGAGCATGTTCGGGTCGTCGTTCGCGGCGGTGGCGGGCGCGGTGACGCTGATGTCGGTCGCGGACGGCGGCCGGCCGCGGCGGACGCTGGTGGCACTGCACGGCCTGTCGCTGGCGGCGGTGGCGGCGCAGGCCGTGCCGGGGCTGCCGTTGGCGGCGCGGTTCGGGCTGCTGCTGGTGGTGGGGTTCTTCCAGTCGCTGGGCACGGGCGCGCGGATGGGGCTGCTGGCGGAGATCGTTCCGGCCTCCGGGTACGCGCCGGCCAGGTCGCTGATGAACATCACGGCGGGCGGCGCCTCGGTGCTCGGGTTCGGGCTCGGCGGGGCGCTGCTGGCGGTGCTGAGCCCGTATCAGGTGTTCGGCCTCGCCGGGGTGTTGGCGGCCGCGGCGACGATCGTGGTGGCGGCGACGGTGCGGGAGCGTTCGGTGCGGGCGGCGCGCCGGCCGGGGGTGCGGGAGACCTGGCGGGGCAACGCGGCGCTGCTGGGCCGGCCCGGGCGGCGGGCGCTGCTGCTGAACCTGTGGGTGCCGAACGGGCTGGTGGTGGGCTGCGAGGCGGTGTTCCTGCCGTACGCGCCGGGCTGGGCGGGCGTGCTGCTGGCGGCGGCTTCGGCGGGGCTGCTGCTGGGCGACCTGGTGGTGGGCCGGCTGCTGGACGAGGCCGGGCGGGCCCGCTGGGCGTATCCGCTGCGGCTGCTGCTGGCGGGGCCGTTCCTGCTGTTCGCGCTGCATCCGCCGGTGGTGGTGGCGGTGTGCGCGGCGGGTGCGGCCGGGGCGGGGTTCGCGGCGACGCTGCCGCTCCAGGAACGGCTGCTGGCGTTGACGCCGGACGCGGAGCGCGGCCAGGTGCAGGGCGTGGAGTCGGCGGGGCGGATCACCTGGCAGGGCGTCGGCGCGGCGTTCGGCGGTGCGCTCGCCCAACTCCTGGAGCCGGGTTGGGCGATCGCGGTGCTGGCGGCGCTCTCGCTGGCGGTGACGGCGGTCTCCCGCCGGGCGGTGCGGCGGGAGGCCGGGGCCGTCACAGCGGGCGGTGCATGATGTGCAGTCCGACCGGGCCGTGCACGGGGTGGCGGAAGCCCTCGGGGACGGTGCCGAGGACGCGGAAGCCGAGGGACTCGTACAGGTGCACGGCGGGTGCGTTGGTGGCGACCACGGCGTTGAACTGCATGGCGTGGAAGCCCTGTTGGCGGGCCCACTGGAGGGCGTGCTCGCACAGGGCGCGGCCGGTGCCGCGGCCGGTGCGGTCGGGGTCGACCATGAAACTGGCACTGGCGATGTGCGCGCCGTTGCCCCACTGGTTGTTGTTCATCTTGGCGGTGCCCAGGACCGTGCCGTCCTCGTCGACGGCGACGACGGTGCGGTTGGGGGCGGTGAGCAGCCACCAGTCGCGGGCGGTGTCGGCGGCGAGGTCGACCGGGTAGGTGAACGTCTCGCCGGCGCGGACGATGCGGTGGAAGAACGGCCAAATGGCCGTCCAGTCCTCGGGGGTGGCGTCGCGAATCATCATCCGGTCCAGCTTGGCGGGCCGGGCAGTGGTGGGCCAGCGGTTTTTCGCCGCATCTTCTGGCGAGTACCCGTCGGATGCGGTCGGACGTCTTGCGGGGCTGCGCGGCGGACGCTTCAATCCCTGTTAGGAAACTTTCCTAACCCTCTCCTGCGGGCACCCTCATGCCCGCAGCCGGCCGACGGAGCGTCAGATGCAGACCAAGCACCGCACCACCCGCGCCGCCCTCGCGATCCTGTTCGCCGCCCTCCCGCTCACCCTGGCCGCCGCCGGGACGGGCACCGCCGCCGCGGCGTCCGTCGGCCTGGACGACGCCCACAAGAAGGAGATCGCCATGGAGCTGGTCTCCTCGGCGGAGAACTCCTCGCTCGACTGGAAGGCCCAGTACAAGTACATCGAGGACATCGGCGACGGCCGCGGCTACACCGCCGGCATCATCGGCTTCTGCTCCGGCACCGGCGACATGCTGGACCTGGTGCAGCACTACGCCGACCTGAAGCCCGGCAACGTGCTGGCGAAGTACCTGCCCGCGCTGAAGAAGGTCAACGGCAGCGACTCGCACTCCGGCCTCGGCACCGCCTTCGTCAACGACTGGAAGACCGCCGCCAAGGACACCGTCTTCCAGACCGCGCAGAACGACGAGCGCGACCGGGTGTACTTCAACCCGTCGGTCAAGCAGGCCAAGTCGGACGGGCTGCGGGCGCTCGGCCAGTTCGTCTACTACGACGCCATCGTCATGCACGGCCCCGGCAACAGCTCCGACTCCTTCGGCGGCATCCGCGCGGCCGCCATGAAGAAGGCCAAGACGCCCGCCCAGGGCGGCGACGAGGCGACCTACCTGAACGCCTTCCTGGACGCCCGCAAGGTGATCATGGAGCAGGAGGAGGCGCACGCCGACACCAGCCGGGTCGACACCGAGCAGCGGGTGTTCCTGAACGCCAAGAACTTCGACCTCAACCCGCCGCTGAAGTGGAAGGTCTACGGCGACCCGTACCAGATCAACAGCTGACCGGCCGCCCGCGGCGGCGCCCGGCTCCCGCTCCGTGCGGGGCCGGGTGCCACTGCGTTGTCGATCGTTCGTCAACACACGTGCTGCGCACCGTTATTACAACTCGGACACAACCGGGCCGCTGCGCCCCGGTCGGTCGATAGCCTCGGCCTCGACCCGCGCCCGTTTCCGAGGGGGAGCCATGCGCATCCGAGCGACCGTCACCGCCGCCTGCCTGGCCGCCGTCCTCGCGGCGGGCGGCTGCGCACCGGCCGCCGACCGGTACGGCCTGGCGTTCGACTCCGACCGGGGCAGCGGCGACGTCGAACTGACCGCCTGCGGCGTCGACGACCAACTGCACTGGCCCGCCGCCACCGTCAGGATCACCAACCACTCCGCCACCACCAGCAACTACGTGGTGCAGGTCGCCTTCCTCGACCGCGCCGGCCGCCAGGTCACCGAGGGCGTCGCCGCCGCCAGCACCCTCGCCCCCGCGCAGGACGCCCTCGAACAGGCCCAGGGCACCGCCGACCCGGGCGGCCCGGTCAGCTGCCGGGTCGTCGACATCGCCCGCTACGCCACCCCCTGAAACGCCTCCGGCCGCCCCCCGCGCGAAGCAGAGGGCGGCCGACGGGGGGTGACGGAAGGTCAGGCCGTGTAGTCGTAGAAGCCGCGGCCGGACTTGCGGCCCAGCAGGCCCGCGTCCACCATCCGCGACAGCAGCGGCGGCGCCGCGTACAGCGGTTCCTTGTACTCCTCGTACATCGACTCGGCGATCGACACGATGGTGTCCAGGCCGATCAGGTCGCACAGCCGCAGCGGGCCCATCGGGTGGGCGCAGCCGGCCTCCATGCCCTTGTCGATGTCCGCGGCCGTCGCCACGCCCGACTCGAACATCCGCACCGCCGACAGCAGGTACGGCACCAGCAGCGCGTTGACCACGAAACCGGCCCGGTCGCGGGCCCGGATCGGCTCCTTGCCGAGCGCCTCGACGGCGAACTGCTCGGCCCGGGCGGTGGTCTCCGCCGAGGTGGTCAGCGTCGGGATGACCTCGACCAGCTTCTGCACCGGCGCCGGGTTGAAGAAGTGCAGGCCGATGACCTGCTCCGGGCGGCTGGTCGCCGCCGCCAGCTTCACGATCGGGATCGAGGAGGTGTTCGACGCCAGGATCGCGTCCCGGCGGGCCACCACCTGGTCCAGCGTCTGGAAGATCTTGACCTTGATGTCCTCGCGCTCCGCGACCGCCTCGACCACCAGGTCCCGGTCGTGGAAGTCCGCCAGGTCGGTGGTGAACGCCAGCCGCGACAGCGCCTCGTCGCGCTGCTCCTCGGTCAGCTTGCCGCGCCGAACAGCGGTCTCCAGCGAGTTGGTCAGCCTGGTCCGGCCGAGCTCCAGCGCCTCGCCACTGGCCTCCGAGACCAGCACGTCCAGGCCGGAACGGGCGAAGACCTCGGCGATGCCCGACCCCATGAGGCCGCAGCCGACTACTCCGACACGCGCGATGTCACTCACTCAGATGCCCTTCACGTGGAGCTGGGGGTCACCCAGCCGGTGGTGTCACGGCCGCCACGCCCCGGTCGGGGCCGGACGGTCCGCCCGGACGACGGTACTACCTGCCTTAACGCTCGTTCACCTCGGACCGGTCCCGGCAGCTATCACCCGAACGGGTGAGCCTCGGCGGGTGCGCCCACCCCCGCTGCGCGGCCGGGACCAGAATGCGAACGTCCAGCCGCAGGAGGGAGCAGGCAGATGGGATCCGGATCACTCGACGGTCAGGTCGGACTGGTCACCGGCGCCGGGCGGGGCATCGGACGGGAGATCGCCATCGGCCTCGCCGCCGAAGGCATGGCCGTCGCCCTGATCGGCCGCACCCGGCAGACACTGATCGACACCCTCAAGGAGTGCGTCCACCACGGTGCGCGCGGCGTCGCCGTCACCGCCGACGTCAACAACCCCGGCGCCGTCCGTGAAGCCGTCCGCGCCGTCGAACGCGACCTCGGCCCCGTCGACCTGCTGGTCAACAACGCCGGGCAGATCGACCGCGCCGAGGCCCCGATCTGGGAGACCGACCCCGTCCAGTGGTGGCAGGTCGTCGAGACCAACCTGCGCGGCCCCTACAACCTGCTGCGCCACGTCCTGCCCGGCATGGTGGAACGCGGCCGCGGCCGCGTCGTCAACCTCAACAGCGGCTTCGCGCTCCGCCCCGACGGCCGCTACACCGCGTACGCCACCTCCAAGGGCGCGCTGCTGCGGCTGTCCGACAACATCGCCGACTCGGTCGCGCCGCACGGCATCGTGGTGCTCGACATCAGCCCCGGCGCCGTCGAGACCGACATGACCGCCGACCTGCCGATGTTCCGCGGCAAGAAGGACTGGGCCTCCCTCCCCTACATGGTCGCCGTCACCGTGGAGGCCGCCCGCGGCCGCTTCGACGCCCTGCACGGCCGCTTCCTGCACGCCGAACGCGACGACCTGGAGACCCTGGTCGGCTCTGCCGAGGCCATCCGTGCCGCCGATGCACGCACGCTGCGCCTGCGGCCGTACGGGCCGGACGATCCGATGATCTGACGATGCGTCAGTTGTGCGGTGTCAGGGTGTGCGGTGTCAGGGTGTGCGGTGCTGGAGGTCGAGCAGGGCGGCGAGGTCTGCCTCGGGGAGCGAGCCCGCCGGGCGGCCCTCGCGGGCGAACGCCCCCGACAGCTGCTGCAGGGCGGAGTTGAGCGGCGTCGGCACGTCGTGCAGGCGGCCGAGCAGCACGATCTCGCCGTTCAGCCAGTCCGTCTCGATGTCGCCGGTGCCGCGGGTCAGGCTCTGCCAGGACGAGCCGCCGCCGCGCTCGACGCCCTCCAGCGGCATCAGCGTCACCCGGTCGCCGCGCAGGGCCCGCTGCTCCTCCGCCGACGGGTACTCGATCCCCGCGGCCGCCAGTACCGCCCGGCCCTCCTCCTGGACGCGCTCCCACAGCGCCGTCCGCAGCTCGCCGTCGATCGGGCCGCCGACCGCCTCCAGCGCGTTGCCGAGATTGCTCAGCAGCTTCGCGTACTTCCACTCCATCACCCGGTCGGTCACCGGCGCGTCGAAGAACGAGGCGGTGAGGTCGGCCGAGAGCTGCTCCACCAGGCTGTCCGTCCCCTGCGGGTAGCGGCCCACGTGCAGCACGCCCGAGCGCGGCGCGCCCGCCGCCGAGACCCGGCCCGGCTCCAGGTGCGTGCACGGCAGCCAGACGCGCATCCCGTACACCCGGGCGAAGCGGCGCAGCGCGAGCCGCTCGTTCTCCACGCCGTTCTGCGCGCACACCAGCGGCAGCCGCTCACCGGCCGTGCCGCCGCCCGCGACCGGGCGGGGCGCCCACTGGTCGAGCAGCGCGGTCGAATGCTGGGTCTTCACCGTCAGCACCAGCACGTCGTCCGGCCGGAGGTCGATCTCCTCCGGCCCGCCGATCGCCGGGACGGGCAGCAGCCGCGCGCCGTCCGGGGTGGTCAGGTGCAGGCCGTCCTTGCGCAGCGCCGCGAGGTGCGGGCCGCGGGCGACCAGGACCACGTCGTGGCCGCTCTGGTGGAGACGTCCGCCGATGGTGCCGCCGACCGCGCCGGCGCCGAGGAAGAGGTAGCGCATGGGGTCGAGCATCGCACGGGCGAGGGCCGGGAGTTGAGGGCGGATCGGAAACGGGGGCGCGGGTCTGCTGCGGGCAGAGCGGCGGGGGGCGGGCCGCTGGGGGCGGAGCGGCGGCGGGCGGGGCTGAGCGGCGGCGGGTGGGGCTGCTGGGCCGGGAAGGGGGCTGCTACGAGCAGAGTTCGGAGGCCGTCACCGCGTGCAGGCCCTTGGCGTCCAGGCCGTCGAGGATGGCGGGCAGGGCCGCCACCGTGCCCTGGTGGCCCATGTGGAGGGCGACCACGGAGCCGGCCGCCGCGGACTTCAGCACCCGCCTGGTGACGGTGTCCGCGCCCGGGTCGGTGTAGTCCAGCGGATCTATGTCGAACGAGAGTATGTGCTGGTAGCCGACCTGCTGGGCCTGGTCCTTCACCATCTGCGTCGCGTACTGCGCGGCCGAGGGCCGGAACCAGCGGCCCATCGACCCGGTCAGGCGCTCCAGTCGCTGGGCGCACTGGGCTATCTCCTCGCGCGCCTGGTCCGGACGCATCGCGGATATGTCCAGGTGGTTCTGGGTGTGGTTGCCCAGCTCGTGACCGCCGTCGAGGATCCGCCGCGCCATCTGCGGCTGCTCGTCCAGCCAACTGCCCACCACCAGCACGGTCAGCCGCGCCCCGCGCTGCTCGGCCGCCGTCAGCAGCGCCGTCGCGACCGCCGGGTCGCCCTGCCCGTGGAACGTCAGGGCGAGCTGCGGGCGGCTGTGCGGGCCCGTCACCACCTCCAGCGGGGTGTCCGGGGCGAGCGGCGGCTGCGACGGCGTGGACTCCCCGGCGGACGGTTCGGACTCCTCGGGGGACGGACCCGGACCCGGACCCGGGTTCGCGCCCGAATTCGGGTTCGGGCTCGGGCTCTCGGCGAGGTGGGAGGGCTGCGAGCGGGCCGCGACGGAGGCGTCCCCGCGCCGGTCGCCGCCGGTGGCGGCGCTGCACGTGGCGGTGAGGCCCACGGTGGCGGTGAACGCGGCCAGGCGGGCGGAGGAACGCAGAACACTGCGGCGGTCGAGTGTCATCGCGGCCACCCTATGCGGACCCCTCGGCGACGCGACACCGGCCAACGGCCGGACGAGTGGGGCCCCGCGGCCTCAGGCCGGATCGGTGCGGCCCGGACCGAGGACGAGGGCGGCGGTGACCAGCGTGGCGCCGACCAACTGGAGCGGAGTGGGGGCGGTGGAGGTGAGAACCGCGCCCGACAGGGTGGCCGTGAGCGGGATCAGACCACCGAACAGGCCGGCGTGCTCCGGGGCGAGACGGCTCAGCGCCGAGTACCAGAGCAGGAAGGCGACACACGTCATCAGCAGCGACAGGAACAGCAGGGCCAGCAACTCGGCGAGGGTCGGCAGACGGAGGGAAGTGGGGCCGACCGCGGCCGTCACGGCGAACATCGGCACCGCGAGCGCCGTGGTGTACGCCGAGACCCGGACCGGTCCCAGCCGGGGCAGCAACGGCACCGCGAGCAGCGAGAACGCGGCCTCGCAGAGCAGCGTCCCGGCCGCGCACACCAGGCCGACCGTGTCCCCCGAGCCGAAACCCTGAGTGAGCGCCGCCCCGACCACGACCAGCCCCGCCGCCACCAGCAGCCGGACGGCCGGCCGCCGACGGGCCAGCAGCGGACCGAGAACCCCCAGCAGGAGCGGCGTGCAGCCGACGATGCTGCCGACCACGGCCGGGTCGGTGTGCCGCAACGCGGTGATCATCAGCAGGTTGAACGCGAAGAGGCCGGTGGCGGCGAGAGCGAGCAGGAGCGCTGCGTCGCGGACGGTCAGGCGGGTGATGAGCTTCTTCTGACGGCGGGCCAGGGGAAGGAGCACCGCGGCGGCGATCGCGTAGCGGAGGGCCTGGCCGGCGGCGACCGGGTACGAGGAGAAGGTGGCGGTGACGCCGGTGGAGCAGCCGAGAAGGGTCATTGCGGCGGCGGCCTGCAAGGTGCCTGCGGCGCGAGCGGGAGCGGGCGCGGCGGTGGTGGTGGACATGAGGGCGACGCTAGGAGGGAAGTGGTTCGGATCCCAGGGCCACTGGCGGGCTGCTGGAGAGGACCAAAGGCTGGGGGTGCGAGATCAGGGGACTGGGAGGTGCGAATTCAGGGGGCTGGGGGGTGAGAATTGAGGGGCTCGTGGGGGCACCTCCCGGCCCGCCAGGGCTGGGGGAGAACGGCGAGGTCCTGTTGCTGGTGGCCGGAGACAGCGGGTGGTCATGGCTGCGGCGGGTTGAAGACAGGTACCCGAAACGGCGGACCGCTTTGTGCCCTATTGATCACTCGCAGACATGACCCCTACCTGGTCGGTTGCCATGATGAGCCCCATGCGGGAGTTGCTGATCGAGCTGGGAGACGGGCCGGGAGGCCTTGCGGGGCGGTTGACGTGGGGGTTGCGGGCGGCGGTGCGGGACGGGCGGTTGGGGGTGGGGGAGCGGTTGCCGGCGAGTCGGGTGCTGGCGGCGGAGTTGGGGGTTTCGCGGGGGGTGGTGGTGGAGGCGTACGAGCAACTCGCCGCGGAGGGCTACCTGGTGGGGCGTCGCGGGTCGGGGACGCGGGTCGCGGCGGGGGTGGTGGCGGTGGGCCCGGGGCCGGTGTCGCGGGTGGCGCCGGTGGAGGTGAGGTACGACCTGAAGCCGGGAACGCCCGATCTCGGGGCGTTCCCGCGGGCGGCGTGGGCGGCGGCCGTACGGCGCGCGTTGCTGGGGGCGGCGAACAGCGATCTGGGGTATCCGGATCCGGCCGGACTTCCGCAGCTGCGTGGGGAGTTGGCGGCGTACCTGGGGCGGGTGCGGGCGGTGGTGGCGCGGCCGGAGCGGGTGGCGGTGGTCAGCGGGGTGGGGCAGGGGCTGGCGCTGCTGGTGCAGGTGTTGGCGGCGGGCGGGCGGCAGCGCATCGCGGTGGAGGACCCGGGTTCGCCGGGCGCGCTGGAGTTGCTGCGGGCGCACGGGGTGCGGCCGATCGGCGTCCGGGTGGACGAAGAGGGTTTGGTGGTGGGGGAGTTGGCGGCCAGTGGAGCGGACGCGGTGCTGGTCACCCCGGCGCACCAGTATCCGACGGGCGTGGTGCTGTCGGCGCGGCGGCGGACCGAACTCGCGGCCTGGGCGCGGGCCGGGGGGCTGGTGATCGAGGACGACTACGACGCCGAGTTCCGCTACGACCGTGAACCGCTGGGCGCCGTCCAGGGGTTGGCGCCGGAGCGGACGGTGTACCTGGGGTCGCTCAGCAAGACGTTGGCGCCCGGGCTGCGGCTGGGCTGGGCCGTCCTGCCGGACCACCTGGTGGAGGAGTTCGCCCAGGCCAAGCTGTACGCCGATCTGGGGACCGGCGCGATCGACCAACTCGCCTTCGCCGCCCTGCTGGAGAGCGGCGGCTACGACCGCCGCCTGCGCACCGTCCGCCCCCGTTACCGGGCCCGCCGCGACGCCCTGGTGGCCGCGCTGCGCCGGCACCTGCCGCGGGCCGAACTGCGGGGCGTCGCGGCGGGGTTGCACCTGTGCGCGGACCTGCCGGACGGCGTGGACGAGCAGGCGGTGGCGGAGGCGGCGCTGCGTCGCGGGGTGCGGGTGGCGACGGTCGGGCCGGGTCGGCTCGTCCCCGGCCGGCCGTCGATCGCGCTGGGATACGCGGGAGTTGCCGAACGGCGGCTGCAGGACGCGGCGGCGCTGCTCGGCGAGGCGGTGCGGGAGGTCGGCTGACGCTCCGTCAGCTTCCGGTCAGGTGACCGGTGGCGGCGTATATCAGGGTGGCGAGCAGGAGCAGGACGGCGGACAGGAGGATCGTCTGGACCAGGCCGCGCTGCTCGCGTGGGGCGTGGGCGATGGCCGCGCCGGCGGCGATGCCGGTGAGCATGCCGCCGAGGTGGCCCTGCCAGGAGGCGAAGGTCCCCGAGACGACCATCCACACCAGCAGGGTGACCATCATCTGGTTGCCGCCGAGCGGGTCGTAGCCCTGGCGGCGGCTGAGGATCCAGTAGCCGCCGGCCAGGCCGAAGATCGCGCCGGACGCGCCGACCGTCAGGGTGTGCGGGGCGATCAGGTAGACCAGCGTCGAGCCGCCGAGCGCGGACAGCAGGTACAGGCCGAGGAAGCGCAGCACGCCGAGGCGGTCCTCGACGACCCGGCCGAGCGACCACAGCCAGTACATGTTGAACACGATGTGGACGACCGCCATCGGGCCGAGGAAGGTGTCGGAGTTCGGCGACAGGTGCAGGAACGTTCCGGTGAGCAGCCGGTACCACTCGCCGTGCGCCACGCCGGCCTGGTGGAACAGCATCGGCATGTCGTACGGGTCGCTGTTCGGGTTGTCCGGCAGCATCGCCGCGCCGAGCATGCCGAACTGCTGGACGGTCTCCGGTCGGACCACCTCGACCACGTACGCGGCGATGTTCAGCGCGATCAGCACGAGGGTGGCGTACGGCCGGGAGGTGATCCGTCCGCCGAACGCGGTGCGGGCCTGCCGGACGCTCTGGTGGCCGGACTTGACGCACTCCACGCACTGGTAGCCGACGGCCGCGTCGCGGCGGCAGTCCGGGCAGACGCTGCGGTCGCAGCGGCTGCAGCGGATGTACGACTCGCGGTCGGCGTGCCGGAAGCAGGTCGGCGACGGGGCCGCGGGAGCGGGGGCCCCCGAGGCGGGTTCTGCGGCGTCCAAGACGGGCCCTCCCTGAGCGGTGGTGCTCGGCCGCGACGGCGTCCACGGCGATGATCCACGGCGAAACGGCGCTCACCCTAGAGCACTGCTCGGACGGGCCGCACGTCAGGCCTGCCCGGCCTCCCGGCGTCCGCTCCGCCGGGGTGCGCCGGGCCGGTGCGGGCGGCAGCTGTTGCCGGCGGTCCGTACCTCGGGCCGGTCCCCGGCGCGGGCACGCGACTGCTGGTACGGCGAAGCCGGGTGAGGGGTGGACTGCCCGTTCTCGTAGGGCAGTTCACCCCGTGGTGTCGTCGGCCCCCGGGCTCGTTCGCGGCGTGGCCGGGTCAGCGGCGGGTCGCGCTGAGGACGGCGAACTTCGGACTGCCCGCCACCGTACGGCAGTTGCCGAAGAGGCGGCGGAGCTTGACGTGATAGGCCAGGTGGCGGTTGCCGACCACGCGCAGTTCGCCGCCGGGGCGCAGGACGCGGCGGGCGCCGGTGAACATGCGCCAGGCGATGGCGTCCGTGGTGGCCTGGTGGGAGTGGAACGGCGGGTTCAGCAGGACCACGTCCACCGAGGCGTCCGGGACGTCCGCGAGGGCGTCGCCGACCAGGAACTCGGCGCGGGCGTCCGGGCCGAGGGCGGTGCGGAAGGTCTCCTCTGCGGAGGCCACCGCCTGGAACGACTCGTCCACGAAGAGGAGTTCGGCGTGCGGGGCGGTCAGGGCGGCGGCGGTGCCGACGATGCCGTTGCCGCAGCCGAGGTCGACCACCCGGCGGGCGTCGCCCAGGTCGGGCAGGTGCTGGAGGAAGAACCGGGTGCCGATGTCGAGGCGGTCCGCGCAGAACACGCCCGCCTGGTTGGCGACCTGACGGCCCGACAGGACGCCGATGCCGTCGGGGAGCCGGTAGCGCAGCGGCCACGGGTTGGTCGGGCGGTCGAGCGCCGGCTGCGGGGCGGTGTGGATCAGGCGGGCCTTGCGGACCGCCAGCGAGGTGCGGGTCGGGCCGAGGATCCGTTCGAACAGCTGGAGGGTGGAGGTGTGGATCTCGGTCACCATTCCGGTGCCGACCACCACCGTGCCCTCGTGCAGTGCGGGCGCCAGGCGGTGCAGCTGGTCCTCCAGCAGCGCCAGGCTCTTGGGCACCCGCACCAGCAGCACGTCGATCCGCGACGGCGGCTCCTGCTGCGTGGTGCGGACGTCCACCGCCTCCGGGTCCAGCCCGTTGCGGGCCAGGTTCGCGGCGATCGCCCGGGAGGCCAGGTACGAGTCGGTGATCGCCGTCAGCGAGCCGGCCGCCCCCGCGAGCGCCGTCGAGACGGCGCCCCAGCGGTCGCCCAGCACCACCACCGCGCCGTCCAGCGCGACGGGGCCGCCGCTGTCCGGCCCCTCCTTCAGGTACCGCAGCAGGTACTCGTCGGCGGCGTCCCAGGCGCGCAGCTGCTCACGCGGGTTCTCCGGGAACCGGGCCAGCTCGAAGGCGCCCCAGGCGGTGGTGAAAGAGTCGTTCATCGTGCCCCCAGGCTATCCGAGGGGGCGGGGGCCGCCGGACGGCGGCGGAACGGGAGGAGCGCCATGCGGCGACGGGACAGGGTGGTCGGGGCGGTCCTCGGGTCGGCGGTCGGCGACGCGCTGGGCGCACCGTTCGAGTTCGGTCCCGCGGGAGTGTTCGGAAAGCGCTTCCCGAACACCCCTGGAATGCGCTTTTCGTACGCTGCGTCGATGTGCGGAGGCGGCGGCTGGGAGCCGGGCGAGGCCACCGACGACACGCAGCTGGCCGTCCACCTCGGCGAATCGCTGCTCGACGCGGGCGGCCTCGACCTGCCGGGGATCTTCGAGCGGTTCCGGGCGTGGGCCGCCGCCGACCCCAAGGACATCGGCATCCTCACCGAGTGCGTCCTCGGCAGCGGTCTGCCCTGGGACCTCGCCGCGCAGATCCACTTCCGGACCGAGGGCCGGGCGGCCGGAAACGGCGCCCTGATGCGCGCCGTCACGGCCGCCGTCCGGTTCGCCCCACAGGGCCGGGCGGCCACCATGGACGCCGCCCGCCGGATCACGGCCCTCACCCACGGCGACGGCGCGGCCTGGGAAGGCACCGCGATCCTGCACGAACTGCTGCGCCGCGCGCTCGACGGCGAGGACCCGCTCGCCGCGCTGCCGTCGACGCTGGCCGCCGTCCGGGCCGAGCACCGCGAACGCTGGGTGCGCGTCCTCGCCGAGGACTGGCACCCTGCCCTCGCCACCGAGAGCAACGGCGCGGTCTGGCCCTGCCTGGGCTCCGCAGTCTGGGCGGTGCGCACCACCGGGGGCTTCCCGGACGCGCTGCGCGCCGTCGTCGACCTCGGCGGCGACACCGACACCACCGCAGCCGTCACCGGGGCCCTCGCGGGTGCCGTGTACGGCGTGGACGCGATCCCCGAGGAGTGGCTGACGCCGCTGCACGTCCCGCTCCCGCCGACCGAACGGGTGCTGCGGGCAGGGGAGTTGACGGTGCTGGCGGAGGCGCTGGATGCGGCGGGGCGTTCGGCGGCGGACGAGGCGCCGGCGCGGTGACGGAGCGGTGACGGGGTGACGGCGGTGGCCTGCAACGCGCGGCCGCCGGCTCCCGCAGGCCGGGCCCGCGGTCGCCTGCGGTCGGTCAGCTTTCGGTGAAGACCAGGCTCGCGTTGTGGCCGCCGAAGCCGAAGGCGTTGGTGAGGGCGGCTTCGGCGTGGACGGTGCGGGCGGTGGCGGTGACCAGGTCGAGGTCGGCGGCCGGGTCGGGGGTGGTCAGGTTGCGGATCGGGGGGACGAGCTGGTCGTGCAGGGAGTAGGCGGTGGCGAGGGCGGCGAGGGCGCCCGCCGCGCCGAACAGGTGGCCGGTCATGGACTTGGTGGCGGTGACGGCGGGGCGGTGCGGGCCGAAGACCCGGGCGAGGGTCTCGGCCTCGGTGAGGTCGCCCTTGGGGGTGGAGGTGGCGTGGGCGTGCACCATGCCGATCCGTTCCGGGGTGACGCCGGCCTCGGCGAGGGCGCGGCGGACGGCGCGGGTCTGGCCGTCCGGGTGGCCGGCGGTGATGTGGTGGGCGTCGGAGGTGACGGCGGCCCCGGCGAGCGTCGCGTAGGAGTGGCGGCCCGGGCGCAGCGAGGCGCGTTCCAGGACCAGGACGGCCGCGCCCTCGCCGATGACGAAGCCGTCGCGGTCCAGGTCGAACGGGCGGGAGGCGTGCTCCGGGTCGTGGTTGCGCAGCGAGTGCGCGCGGGCCTGGGCGAATCCGGCGAGCGGCAGCGGGTGCAGGCAGGCCTCGGTGCCGCCCGCGATCACCACGTCGGCGCGGCCGAGGCGGATCAGGTCCAGGCCGAGCGCGACGGCCTCCGCGCCGGACGCGCAGGCGCTGACCGGGGTGTGGGCGCCGGCCTTGGCGCCGAGGTCGATCGAGACCCAGGCGGCGGGGCCGTTGGCCATCAGCATCGGCACGGTGTGCGGCGAGACCTTGCGGACGCCGGAACGCTCCAGCACGTCGTCCTGGTCCAGCATGGTCACCGCGCCGCCGGTGCCGGTGCCGATCACCACCGCCAGCCGTTCGCCGTCCACCTCCGGCCGGCCCGCGTCCGCCCATGCCTCGCGGGCCGCGATCAGCGCCAACTGCTCGCTGCGGTCGAGGCGTCGGGCCTCCACGCGGTCCAGTGCCTCGGACGGTTCGACGGCGAGCTGCCCGGCGATCCGGATCGGCAGTTCGACCATCCAGTCCCGTTCGATCGCCCGGATGCCGTTCCGGCCCTCCAGCATCGCCTGCCAGGTGGCGGGGGCGGTGCCGCCGAGCGGGGTGGTGGCTCCCAGCCCGGTGACCAGGACGCGGTCGGTGACGCCGCCGGTGACGCTGTCGGATTCCGTGCGCACGGTGGAACTCCCTTTGTGATGAGGGCACAACGAATGCCGCCCCGGCGGTCGGCCAGGTCGGTCGGTGATGGCCACTCTGCCAAGCAGTGATCGCGAGTTCAGGTACCGGACGGGACTGATTCACGTCCGCGCGTTTTGGAGGGATCGGACAGATTGATCTGACGGTCCGTCGGGAAATGCCGGGCGTCCGGACGGTCAGGGGAGCAGCGTGCGGGCCTGCGTGAGCAGGGCGGCGAGGGCCAGCTCGAAGGCGGTGTCGGCGCGGGACGGCCCGGCGGCGTCCATGGCCTCGGCGAGCAGCGGGGTGTCGGCGTCGGTGTCCCAGACCGTGGCGGGCGCGGCCAGGTCGAGCGCCGAGCCCAGCACCAGGTTCTCCACGGCGGTCAGCAGGGGCATCACCGCGGGCAGCGGGAAGCCGGCCTCGCGCAGCAGGGCGACCGTGCGCTCGTAGTGGACCAGCACCTCGGGCGCGGCGACCTGACTGATCGTCAGCAGCGGGATGGCGCGCGGGTGGGCGGCGAACGCGGCCCGGTAGGAGCGCGCCCAGGCGTCCAGGGCGACGTCCCACGGGCGCAGGTCCAGGGCGGTGAGGTCCATGGCCGAGGAGACCTGGATGCGCAGGAGTTCGACGATGCCGGTGCGGCCGTCCACGTGGTGGTAGACGGAGGCGGTCTGCACGCCGAGCCGGCGGGCGATCTGCGGGACGCTGAAGTCGCCCTGCTCGTCGACCAGGGCGAGCGCGGTCGCGCCGATCCGCTCGCGGTCGAGCAGGGCCTTGCTGGGGCGTCCCACCGGTGGGCCCTCCTCGTCGGGTGCGTCGCGGCCGGCGCAACTGCCGTCCTGACCTCGGAAATCGCTGCGGACGGGTGCGAAATCGGGTCTTCCCAGAGGGTAGTCGGCCGGGCTATGGTGCCGAAACCAACGGAAACCATCAACCTTTAGGTTTATGGTCCCCGGAGCCGGACCCCCACCATCCGGCCGCGCGAAGGGCTCCCCCATGACCGAATCCCGCACTGCCGCGCCCACGCTGCGCAGCGGCAGTCTCGGCACCGCCGACATCGCCTTCTTCGTGGTCTCCGCCGCCGCCCCGCTCACCGTGATGGCCGGCGTCGCCCCGCTCGCCCTGCTGATCGGCGGCATCGGCGCCCCGGCCGGCTACCTGGCCGCGGGCGTCACGCTCGCCGTCTTCGCGGTCGGCTTCACCGCGATGAGCCGACACGTCCGCAACGCCGGCGGCTTCTACGCCTACATCACCCGGGGCCTCGGCCGGCCCGCCGGATTCGGCGCCGCCCTGCTCGCCCTGCTCGGCTACCTCGGCATGAACATCGGCGTGTACGGCCTGCTCGGCACCGCCACCCACGACACCGTGAAAGCGCTTACCGGGTACGACGTTCCGTGGCTGCTGCCCGCGCTGCTCGGGCTGGTCGTCATCTGGTACGGCGGCTTCCGCTCGATCGACTTCGGCGCGAAGGTGCTCGGCGTCCTGCTGCTCGCCGAGACCGGCATCCTGGTGCTGCTGGCCGCCGCCGTGCTGTTCAAGGGCGGCGCGCACGGCCTGAGCCCGCAGGCGTTCGCCCCCGGGAACGTGCTGACCAACGGCACGCCCGGCGTCCTGGCGCTGGCGTTCGCCGCGTTCACCGGCTTCGAGTCCACCGTCATCTACCGCCGCGAGGCCCGGAACCCGGACCGCACCGTCCCGCGCGCCACCTACCTGGCCGTCGCCTTCCTCGGCCTGTTCTACGCCTTCGTGGTGTGGACCGTCATCCAGGCCTACGGCGACGCCGAGGTGGTCGCGGCCGCCGCCGCCGATCCGGGCGGGCTGTTCTTCACCGCCATCGACCAGTACGTCGGCGGCTGGGCCGCGGACCTGATGCACGTGCTGATCGTCACCAGCATCCTGGCCTCGCTGCTCGCCTTCCACAACGCCACCAGCCGCTACGGACTCGCCCTCGCCGAGGAGGGCCTGCTGCCCCGGGCGCTCGGCCGGATCCACCCCCGCCACCGCTCCCCGTACGTCGCCGGCCTCGCCCAGACCGGCCTCGGACTGCTCGTCGTCGTCGCGTTCGCCGCCGCCGGGGCCGACCCGTACACCCAGCTGCTGCTCTGGGTGAACACGCCCGGCATGCTCTCGCTGGTCGCGCTCCAACTGCTGGCCGCGATCGCCGTGCCCTGCTGGTTCCGCCGCCGCAGCCACGGCGAGGGCGTGCTGCGCACCGTGGTCGCCCCCCTCGCCGCCGCCCTGCTGCTGGCCGGCGCGCTCTGGCTGGTGGTCGACCACATCGAGCTGCTCACCGGCGCGTCCCCCGCCGTCAACCGGGTGCTGATCGCGATCGTCCCCGCCGTCTTCGCGGTCGGCGTGCTGTACGCGCTGCGCACCCGCGCCCGGCGTCCGGAGGTCTACGCGGCCTTCGCCGCCGAGCCGTCGGAGGAGCCCGCCGGCCCCGCCCCGGCGCAGTCCGCGGACGCGCCGCCGACCCTCGACTCCCCGGTGCACAGCGCCGCCTGACCCAGACTCGGACCACATCCCCGTACCACCAGGAGCCCACCGTGTCGCCCGACACCATCGTCCTCGCCCGCACCGTCCACACCCTGGACGCCGCGCACCCCGCCGTCACCGCCGTCGCCGTCGAGGCCGGGCTGATCACCGCCGTCGGTGACGCCGCCGACGCCCGCGACTGGGCCGGGCCCGGCACCGAGACCATCGACCTCGGCGACGCCGTCCTCGTCCCCGGCCTGGTCGACGGGCACAGCCACCCCGCGTTCGGACTCGAACTCTCCGAAGGCGTCGACCTGTCCGACGTCCAGGACCTCGACGGGCTGCGCGCCGCCCTCGCCCGCGCCGAACGCCTCGACGGCTGGCTGCTCGCCTGGAACCTCGACCACAACGTGTTCGGCGACCGGCCCGTGCACCGCGCCCTGATCGAGGACGTGCTCGGCCCCGACGTGCCCGCGTTCATCCGCCTCTACGACGGCCACTCCGCGCTCGCCACCGGCGCCGCCCTGCGCGCCGCCGGCATCACCGGGGCGCGCCGCTTCGCGCAGCGCGCCACCGTGGTCTGCGACCCCGACGGCACCCCCACCGGCCACCTGATCGAGTTCGCCGCGATGGACCCGGTCGCCTCCGTCATGCCCAGCCGCCCGCTCGCCGAACGCCGGGACGCCCTGCACGCGTTGCTGCTCGACATGGCCGCCGGGGGCCTGGCCGGCGCGCACGTGATGGACGCCGGCGGCGACATCCTCGACCTGGTCCGCGCCATCGAGGCCGACCGCCCGCTGCCGCTGCGACTGCGCATCGCCCCCTGGTGCATGCCCGGCGCGAGCGCCGCCGACCTGCGCCGACTCGCCGACCTGCAGGGCGAGTCCGGCCGCAACTGGCTGGTCGGCGGAGTCAAGCTGTTCATGGACGGCACCGTCGAGGGCGGCTCCGCCTGGCTGGAACGCCCCGACTGCCACGGCGAGGGGACCGCCGCGCTCTGGCTCGACCCCGCCGAATACACCGACGTGGTCCGGCAGTTGGACGCGTACGGGGTGCGCACCGCGACCCACGCGATCGGCGACGCGGGCGTCCGCCATGTCCTCGACACCATCGCCGACCTGCCCTACACCGCCCGGGGCCGGCACCGGATCGAGCACATCGAGACGCTCGGCGACGAACAGGCTCTGCGCTTCGCCGAGTTGGGCGTCCACGCGTCCATGCAGCCCACCCACTCCGCGTACACCCGGGCCGACCACACCGACGCCTGGTCCACCCGCCTCGGCGTCGAACGCGCCGAACGCGCCTGGATCTGCCGCACCCTGCGCGACAGCGGCGCGACCCTCGCCCTCGGCTCCGACTGGCCGATCGCCCACCACGACCCGCGCGGCGTCCTCGCCTACGCGCAGCTGCGCCGCCACGCCGGCAGCGACACCCCGCCCGTCGCACCCGAGCAGGCGCTCACCCCGCTGATGGCGCTGGAGGGCTACACCACCCACGCGGCCCGCGCCGCGGGCGAGTTCGACCGCACCGGCCGCATCGCGCCCGGCCTGCGGGCCGACCTCACCGCCTTCGCGCTCGACCCGCTGACCGCGCCGGCCGACGAGTTCGCCACCACGGCGGTGCCGCTGACCATGTCCGGCGGCGTGGTGACGAACCGTCAGGTCTGAGCGCCCTCGGGACGGTCGAGGTAGGAGTGGAGGGCGGCCGCGCCCGAGAGCAGGGCGCGGCCGCGGGCAGTGAGGCGCTCCTGCCAGGCGGTCAGGGTGGGGCGGACGGCATCCGGGTGGCCGGCCGTGCGCAGGCGGTGCAGGATCTCGGCGGTGCGGGCCAACCCGTGGCCACCGCGCCGCAGTTGCTCGGCGATCAGCAGCTCGCGCACCTGGTCCGAGGTGTACGTCCGGTAGCCGGTGCGGGTGTCCCGGGACGGGGTGACCAGCCCCGCGCGCTCCCAGGCGCGCAGTGTGGCCGGGCGCAGTCCGAGACGGTGGGCGACCGGGCCGATGCTGGTGAACTCGGCACCGGCGACGGCCGGTCGGGGCGGGAGAAGGTGCTCCAGGGCGGTGCGCACCGCGTCCAGGGTGCGGCGGTCCTCGGCGAGCAGGGCGTGGCCCTCGTCGATCAGCCGCAGTGCGACGTCCGGCTCCCCGCCGTTCACGGCGCTCAGGATCGCGGTGGCCGCGCGGTGGCCGTGGCCCGGCAGCAGGGCGAGGAACGCGCGGAGCGCGGCCGCGTGCCGCTCCCCGTACTGCCGGTACCCGTGCGGGGAGCGGTCGGCGGGCGGCAGGATCCCCGCCTCCTCGTAGTTGCGCACCGCCTGGGTGGACAGGCCGTGCTCCCGGGCCAGATCGATCGGCCGCAGCGCCATGATTGAGACTTTTCTGCTCGATTCTCGGGTGGAGAGCAGAAAAGCTTACACCGTCACTTCAGCGATACGGTGAAAGTCATGACTGTCTCGCGCTCACTCCGGGATGCCGCTCGTCCCTTCTCGCCGTCCGCCGTCACCGACCTGCTCCCGCCCCGGACCCGGGTGCTGGCCCTGGGCGAACCCACCCACGGCGTCGAGGCCTTCCTCGACCTCCGCAACGAGCTGTTCCGGCACCTGGTCGCCGAACACGGCTACCGCTCGGTCGCGGTCGAGAGCGACTGCCTGGCGGCGCTCGCCGTCGACGCCTACGTGGGCGGTGCGACGGACGGTGAGCTCGACGACGTGGTGCGGGAGGGGTTCGGCCACGGCTTCGGCGAGTTCGCCGGGAACCGCGAACTGGTGCGATGGATGCGGGAGTTCAACAGCGGATTGGGGGAGCGGGAGGAGCGGCTGCGGTTCTACGGTGCGGACGGACCGCTGGAGATGGCGGGTGCGGCGGCGCCCGGGCCCGCGCTGATCCGGCTGCGGGACTTCCTGGGAGGGCACCTTCCGGTCGAACTCCTGCCGCCGGAGGGCGAGTTGCTGCGGTTGTGCGGGCCGGGGGGCCGATGGACCGAGCCGGCGGCGGCGTTCGATCCCGGGCGGTCGGTGGGGCGATCGGCCGACGCCGTCCAACTGCGGCTGATCGCGGATGAGTTGGTGGTGCTGCTGGCTGCGTACGAGCCGCAGCTCGCGGCCGAGGCGGACCCCGAGGCGTACTGGCGGGCGCACCTGGACGCGCGGACCGCGATCGGGCTGCTGCGGTACCACGCGGCAATGGCGGACACCGGGCCGGACCGGTTCAACTCGTTGATGCGGCACCGGGGTCTGATGATGGCCGACAACCTGGAAGCGATCACGCGGCGCGAGGTGCGGCGAGGTCCGACGCTGGTCCACGCCCACAACCGCCACCTCCAACGCGAGGCCGGTCGGCTCCCGCTCGGCGCCCACCAGCTGCGCTGGTGGACCACCGGCTCCCTGCTCGCCACCCGCCTCGGCGAGAGCTACGCCTTCGTCGCCACCACCTTCGGCCACCGGGCCCCTGACGACCACCCCGACCCCGAGACCTTCGAGGGGCGCCTCGCCGCGCTCCCCGAGGCCTGCACCGTTCTCGACCCGCGTGTGCTGGCGCAGACGCCGGCGGGTCGGGCGAAGCCGCGGGTTCCGGCGGACCACACGTACTTCGGGATCGATCCGGGGGCGTTGGGACTGATGGAGGGGGTGGTGTTCGTGCGGGAGATCCCGCGGCAGGCGGGGGCGTTCGGCGGCGGGTGAGGAGATGCCTGGCGGCGGCGGGCGAGGGGGTGCGCCGGCCGGGTGGTGGCGGGTGGGGCGAACCGGTCGGGCCTGGCGCGGAGCGTAATTCGCGGTGGGGCGCGCCGTGTTCGGGGAGGATGCGGGGATGCATCGTCATGTGTGGGCCGGGTTGGCCGAGAATCCTGCGCTGCCGGTGGAGGCGGTGGACCGGTTGGTGATGATGCCGGAGCTGTCGATGGAGTTGGCCGGGCGGGTCGAGCTGACGGAGCGGCAGGTCGAGGTGTTGGCCGGGCGCGGTGTCGTGGAGGCCAGGGGCCTGGTGGCGAGCGGGCTGCTGACCGTCGAGCGGGTCGACCCGTCGCGGCAGCCCGTCGCGGCGCTCGGGTTGTTGTGGGCCGGACTCGCGCCCGTGGAGTGGGCCCACGCGGTGCTCGAACGGCCGGAGCTGCGCGTGGAGTTGGCGGCCTGCCCGGTGCTCCCGGCCGAGGTGTCGCGGCGGCTGGCGGGTGACGCCGATCCCGCCGTTCCGACCGCGCTCGCCGGGGCGACGACCGATCCGGAGATCGCCGCGCTGCTGGCCGCCCACCCGTCGGAGCACGTCCGTGCGGAGCTGGGGTTCAACGAGGGCACGCCGTCCGCCGTGCTGGCCGACCTCATCGACGACCGGCCGCCGCTGGATGGTTGTGAGGTCTGTGCGCGCCACGCCGTCCCGTGGGTCCACCCGCCGGACTGTCCGGACCGGGACTGCACCCTGCCCGGCGGGGCGGCGTGCGACGGGAGCCACCAGTACGCCCGGCACGGGATCCTGCAGGCCGTCCTCGGTCACCCGGCCGCACCCGTCGTCGACGTGCTCCGCCACCTCGACACCCCGTCACCGCTCCTGCGGGCCCAACTCGCCCGGCGCACCGACCTTCCCGCGTCCGCGTACGCTGCACTCGCCGTCGGACCGGAGAGCTGGGCGCGGGAGGAGTTGGCGGGCAATGCCGCGATCGGGGAGGAACTGATCCGGCAACTGGCAGCCGACCGGTCCGACGAGGTGCGGCGGAGTGTCGCCCGGAATCCGCAGGTCCCGCTGGACGTCCTCGACCAGGTGTGCGGCGTCGTCCGGCAGTTGCCGCCACGGATCGCCGCCGCCACCCGCGCCGAACTGGACGCGCTCGCCACCGCCGCCGACCCCGAGCTGCGCCGCGTCACCGCGCTCCACCGCGACCTGCCCGCCCCCGTCCGCGACCTGCTCGCCGACGACCCGGTCGCCAAGGTCGCCGCCGCCGTCGCACCCCACCCAGGCCTGGACGAGGGGCAGTTGCGCGCCATGCACCGGCGCCACGGACGCGCCGTCGCCGCCGGAATCGCCGCCAATCCGAGCGCCACCCCCGCCGTGCTCGCCGAACTCGTCCGCGCCGACCACAACGTCGCGACGCTGCGCGCCCTCGCCACCCACCCCGCCGCCGACGGCCCCACCCTCACCGCCTGCCTCCGCGACACCCGAGCCCGCCGCAACGTCGCCTCCCATCCGGCACTTCCGCTCGACCGACTCCGTTCCCTGCTTGAGGATTCGGACCCGGTCACCGTCCAGAGGGCCGCCGCCAACCCGGCACTGCCGGTGGCGGACCTGCTGCGCCTGATGCCGCCGGGGTAGTCGAGCAGGGCCGCTGACGCAGAGAAGCCCGGAGTGCTCGGCCGGGCGGACGAAGCGCATCCGGCAAGCGCCGACGGGGCCCGGTCGGATGCTTCGAACGTGCTTCCGTCGGGCTCCGGGGACCCCCGAGTCGACGTCCGGCAGCGCCCGAGACTGTCAATTCCGTTCTGCGACAGGGACGATGACCTCCATGAGTCCTCAACTCCAGAACGACGACGTCGCCGACCGGCTCGCCCACGTGCGCTGGATCGTCGGTGGCTGTGGGGCCGGGAAGAGTACGGTGGCGCGCGCGTTGGCCGAGCGGTGCGGGGCCGAGGTCTACAACGGCGATCGTGCGGAGCACAGTTGGCTCGCGCGGTGCACGCCGCAGCGGCATCCGCGCCTGGCCGCGCTGCGGGGGACGGCGGCGGGTGGGATGTGGGAGGGGCGGACGTCGGAGCAGGTGTTCCGGTCGATGGCGAGTCTGTACGGGGAGACCGCGGGCTTCCTCGCCGAGGATCTGCGGACCGGGCCGGGCGATCGGGTCGTGCTGGTGGACTATTTCGGGATCCTGCCCCGCGACCTCGTGCCGTTGCTCGCCCGGCCCGAGCATGCGGTGTTCCTGCTGCCCACTCCGGAGTTCCGCGAGGCCGCCCTCCGTGCGCGCTACGCGGATCGAGGCCGTGCGCAGGCCACTTGGGGCGGCGGCGACCCGGCCGGCATGCTGGCGCTGAGGCTCGGCCGTGATGCGCTCTGGGACGCGGAGGTCCGCCGCCAGGCGGAGGAGCACGGGCTGGATGTCGTCACGGTGGACGGCACCGTCCCGGTGGCGGACCGGGTCGAGCAGTTGGCCGCGCGCTTCGGACTCGGCCTGGGTGGCCGGGCGGAGGATGCCCCGGCCGAAGCGCGAACTAGGCTCACGACCTGTGAACCACACCGATGATCGACAGTTCCCCGCTGCCCTTGCCGCCGCGTTGGCCGTGCCGTTCGACTACGACGGCGGGGACGGGATCGACTTCGAGCCCTTCCCGGCGTTCCGGTCCGCCGAGGACACCGCCTTCTGGTGGCGGGCCTGGACGGGCAACGAGGAGGCGGACGGCGGCGAGTTCCGGGTGTTCGGACAGGACGGCTCGGGCGGGTGTGCGGCGTTCTGGCTGGTGCGGCCGGGGCGGTCGGTCGTCGATCAGCCGGTGGTGTTTCTCGGCTCGGAGGGTGAGACCGCAGTGGTGGCCCGTGACCTGGGGGCCTTCCTGTGGCTGTTGGCCGGTGGGTTCGGTCCGGGCGAGGCCGCCACGGTCGGGCGGCGCGGTGGGTGGACGGGCCGGCCGTGGGGCGAACTGTCGGCTGTCGCCGAGGAGTTCGCCCCGGAGCGGCGGCAGTCGGCGGCCGAGGTGATCGAGGACGCGGCCGCGGAGTTCCCCGAGTTCGAGGACACCGTCATGGAGTCCTGCCGCTGACGGTGCGTCCCGGGCGGTCGGCAGTCAGTGGTCCGGGGTCAGTGGTCAGGGGTCAGTCGTGGCGGTGGGCCGGCGGGACGAGCAGGCGGGCCGTCAGCTGGCGGGCGGCAGCGCGGTGGTCCTGGCGGGGGTAGCGGATGCGGGGGCCCTGGAGGCGTTCGTCCGGGATGGAACGGCCAAGGGCGGCCGTCCAGTTGGGGTGCTCCAGGACGACCACGTGGGCGTCGTGATGGGCGGCCTCGTCCTCGTCGTCGTCGTGCGGGGCCAGGTGCAGGCGCAGTCGGGTCCGGTCCAGCCACTGGGCGGCGAGTACCTGGCGGCCCCAGGTCTCGGCGAACATCGCCCGCTCGGCGGCGTTGTCGAGGTTCACCAGCAGCAGTTGGCCCTCGAAGTGGTAGCCGCCGTCGTAGTCGCCGACGCCCACCGCGAGCAGCGGGCTGCTCGGGTGGAACGCCAGCGCGTTGACGTGGTACGGAAAGTCGATCCGCCGCAGGAGTCGGGGGCGGTCACCGGTCTCGAACAGGCCGAGCGTCGTGGCCTCGCCGTACATGTCGGCGCACGCCACGGCGAGCAGCCGGCGGGCGGGGTCGGCGACGGCGAGGACGGGTTCGCCGAGGGCGGCGAGCTCGGAGACGGCGGTCATGCGGGGTGAACTCCGTTGGTGCGGTGGGTCAGCGGGGTGCCGGGCCGGCCCAGATGACGTCCTTGCGCTCCATCCGGGTGCCGTGGGTGAACTGGAGCGTGAACGGGTCTGCCGAGGCGTTCGGCAGGGCGAACTCCTCCAGCGCGGTGGCGTCCTGGCCCGGGCCGAGGGTCTGCGGGAGCATCTTGAACCGGTCGCCGCTGAACACCGGACGGGCGAGGCTGCCCCGGGAGTCCTTGACGATGAGCGAGCCCGAGCCGTACAGCGACAGTTCGGTGGAGCCGGTGTTGACCACGGTCACCTGGACCAGGATGTACGTCGTGTCCGGCGGGAACGTGGCGCCACTGCTCCGGCTCGGCGGCGAGGCGGGGGTCGGTGCGGCCATGGTGACCTTCAGACCGTCGGGGTAGGTGTAGCTGCCACCGAAGGACAGGCGCCGGGCCTTCTCGTCCGCCTCCCGCGCCGCCTGCTCGGCGGCGGCCTTCTTCGACCGCTCGTCCGCCAGGCGCCGCCGCTCGGAGTCGTCGTGCTCCTGCTGCTTCACGGTGCGGCTGCGCTCCCGCATGTCGGAGCTCAGGTCGGCGACCAGGAGGACGCCGGTGCTGACGGAGGCCAGCAGGCCTACGACGCCGAGAGCGGTGCCGGTGAGCGCCATCGCCCGGTTGGTGGCCAGGCGCTTGCGGACCAGGCTCAGACCGACGCCGCCGAAGCACACCGCGAGCAGGGCGGGCAGCCAGGAGAGCCAGAACAGGAACAGCGGCAGGCAGAGCACCACGCCCACGATCCCGAGCACCAGGGCCGTGATGCCCACGCCGTTGCGCGGCTCCGGGGTCGGAACGGGGTACTGCGCCCAGTACATGCCGTTCGGGTGCGGCCCGGGGGCGGGGAACGGGCCGGGAACCGGCCCCGGCATCGGCGGGGGAGCCGCCGGCGGCATCGCGTTCGGGTCCGGCGCGGCCCACGGGTTCTTGACGGGCGCCGGCGCATCCTCGAACACGGGCGCTGACGACGGCGCGGGCACGGGTGCGGACGACGGCGCGGGCACGGGCACGGGCTTGGCCTCGGGTGCGGCCTCGGGCCGGGCCGTGGCTTCGGCCTCGGACGCGGGCCGAGCCTCGGGCTCGGACTCGATCGGGGCCGCGGCCGCGGTTTCGGGCTCGGGACGGTCGGGCGGGACGGGGACGGTCATGCGGCACCTTGGGCTTCGGGAGGGCGGTGATCGGCGCATCGATCGCGACCCGGAAGTCTCTCCTGAAGGACCGTCGGGAGGCGAACCGATTTCCGTATCGTCCCACGGGTGGTGGCGCTTGCTGAGGGAGGGTCAGGCCGGTCCGAGGTAGGTGTGGACCACGGCGGGCTGCCCGGCGGCGGTCAGCCAATCTCCCGGGGCGGTGCCGACGCGCCGCCACCCGGCGCGCTCGTACAGCGCGATGGCGCCCGCGGCATCGGACTCGACCTCCAGCACCGGCCGGCGCCCGTCCGCGACCGCCGCCTGTACCGCCCGGGCCAGCAGCGCGGCGGCCAGTCCGGTTCTTCGAGCCGAGACGTCGACGAACAGCCGTGCCACGGCGGCGAGTTGTGAGGCCGGTCGGCCGACTGCCGCCGCCAGGTCGGGGCCGGTGCGGGTGAGGGCCACGTGGCCGAGCACGGCCGGTCCGTCGGCGACGACCCACACGCCGAGCAACTCCCGTGGCGTCAACCAGTGTTCGGTCTCGGCCGACCACACCGCCGGATACCCGTCGACCCGGTGGACGGCGGCCAGCATCCGGACGCAGGCGGGCAGATCGTCGTCGTGTCGCGGGCGGATCACCGGTTCGGCCATGGCCCGATCATGGCACGGGGTGGCCCGCCCGCCTCAGGTGGTGCAGGAGAGGACGCGGCCGTCGGTGGTGCCGAGCAGCAGGCGGCCGGGGCCGGGGACGGTGAGGGCGGTCGCGACCACCGCGACCCGGCCGACGGTCAGCGGGCCCCGGCGCCGGACGGTGCCGTCGGTGGCCGACAGGGTGACCAACTCGGCGTCGTCGTACGCCAGATGGACGGCGTCCCGGTCGACGTCGAGGTCCAGCGCGGTGGCCGGTCGGTCGGTGCGGAACACCCACCGCGGCGTGCCGTCGGCCGGGCTGCGGCGGACCACGAAGGAGCCGCCGGAATGCCGGCCGCGGCCGTCGTGGACGGTGCCCGCGTACACCAGGCTCCCGTCGGGGAGTTCGACGCCCGGGCCGGGCAGGTGGGTCTGCGCCGGGTCCCAGGACAGCGGAAAGCAGCCGCGGTACCGGTCGGACGGCCGGTACGGCCGGTCGTCGGCGGGCAGTTGCGAAGGGTCGGCCGCCACCAGCCACTGCTCGGACTGCGAGGGACGGCGGTGCGGGGCGGTGTACACCAGTCGGCCACGCCGGATCCGCAGGTCGCCGGGCCGGAACGGGACGAGGGCCGGAAGGCCGTCAGCACAGGCCAACAGCGTGAAACGGCCCGGGAGTTCACGGCGCGCGAGGAGGGAGCCGTCGGTGAGGGAGTGTTCGGCGACCGACGGCGGCTCGGCGGCCCGGACGAAGACCGACCGTCGGCCGGCGGCGACCGCGAACTCGCCGCCGTAGCCCTCCCGCCGGAGCGACCAGGCGACGGTGTCGGACGGCGTGCGGCACTCCACCACCACCTCGGGCATCGCCAACAGCAGTCGCCCGTCGGCGAGTTCCTCGACCGCGCCGATCGGGCCGCGTGGCTCCCAACCGCTGTGCAGGCCGTCCAGCAGGAGGCGGGCCGCCGCTGCGCCGTCGGGGCGCGGGACGGCGAGGCGCGGCCCCGCCAACTCCGCGGGCGGGACGGACGCCGGGGCGACGGCGCGCCAGTCGTCCCGGTGCAGCTCGGCCAGGTGGCCCTCCTGCCACGCGGCGCGGTCCCGCCAGTCGTCCGGCGGGGCGAGCAGCAGCCGCAGCGACCGGCCGTCCAGCCACTCCAGGCCGAGCACCTGACGGCCCGACCGGTGCTCGAACAGCGAGACGGCGGCGCCGGATTCGAGGTCGAGCAGCAGCAGCTCACCGTCGAAGAAGTAGCCGCCGTCGTAGCTGCCGGTGCCGATCGCGAGCAGCGGCAGGTCGGGGTGGAAGGCCAGCGCGTGCACGGGGAAGCGGCAGCGCGCCAGGGCCACACAGGCCAGGTCGGCGGTGCGATACACCGCGACCGGCTGCGGCCACGGGCCGACCGCCCGGCCCGCCACCGCGAGCAGCCCGCGGCGCTCGTCCGGCACCGCGAGCACGGGGTCGCAGGCCTCGGCGAAGGGGCGGTCGGCGAGGACGCGGTCGATGTGGAAGGCGCTGGTCACAGTGGTGATCCTGGCAGATCGTCCGAGCCGGGAATCTTCGTGGGGGAACGAAAGTTGGGATCTTCGGTCGACGGACGGCCGGATCGGACAGTCGGGGGAACGGCGATGGCCCATCAGGGCGGGGCGGCACAGAGCGGGGCGACACCGGGCAGGGCGGCGCAGGTCGATGCGGTGCGCGGCACCGTGGCCGCGGGGTTCGAGGGCGTGCGGGACGAATTCGCCGCTGTGCTGGGCGAGATGCACGAGTCGCCGGAGGCGCAGCTGGTGGTGCACGTCGGCGGGCAGCGGGTGGTCGACCTGTGGGCCGGCGGCGGGACGGACGCGGACACCCTGATGAGCGTGTTCTCCATCACGAAGGGCGCGACGCACCTGGTCGCGGCGCTGCTGGTGCAGGACGGCGTGCTCGACCTGGACCGCGAAGTGTCCTCGTACTGGCCGGAGTTCGGCGTGCACGGCAAGGAGCGGCTGACGCTGCGCGAGCTGCTCGCGCACCGCGCGGGCGTGCCCGGGGCGGACGGCGGCTTCACCGACGAGGAGCTGGCCGACGACCGGGTGATCGCCGCCCGGTTGGCGGGTCAACGGCCGTTCTGGGAGCCGGGGTCGGCGTACGGCTACCACGCGTTCGTGATCGGCGCGCTCACCGGCGAGGTGGTGCGGCGGGTGACGGGGCGTTCGATCCAGGAGATCTTCGAGGAGCGGGTCCGCGCCCCGTACGGGCTGGACTTCTACCTCGGCCTGCCCGAGGAGCTGGAAGCCCGCCGGGCCGAGACGCTGCCGCTGCGGCCGACACCGGAGCAGGCCGAGCGGCTCGCGGCCAGGACGCTCGACCCGACCAGCATCCTCGCCGTCGCCGGCAACCGGAACGGGCCCACCCCGACCGATCTGGTGGAGTTCGCCAACAACCGCACCGTGCGGGCCCTCGGGCCGACCTCGGCCGGCGGCGTCGGCACCGCCCGCGGCGTGGCGGCCATGTACGCGGCGGCGATCGGGGAGGTGGACGGCCGGGCTGCGCTGCTGAAGCCGGAGACCATCGTCGAGTTCGCCCGCCCGCAGTTCCACGGCACCGACGTGATCACCGGGAACGAGGACGTCTTCGGCCTCGGCTTCGAGGAACTCACCGCCCTGTTCCGCCCGTTGGGCCCGGACGCGTTCGGCCACAGCGGCGCCACCGGCTCCCTGGGCTTCGCCGACCCCGGCAGCGGCCTGGCCTACGCCTACACCCGCCGCCGCTTCGGCCTCCCGTCCCGCTACGGCGCGGGCCCGGAGAACCACCGCCTGATCGCGGCCGTCTACGCGGCGCTCCGGGCGTCCTGACGCCGCGTCGGAGCGCGTGTTGCAGGCCGGCTCCCGTGGGGGTGGGAGCCGGCCTGCAACGGGCGGGGCGTGCGGTCAGTGGCGGGCGGCCTCGTCGCGGCTCTCGACCTGGACGGCGGGCTCCAGCGGGGAGGCGATGTCCTGGGGCTTGCTGCGGGAGGCCCAGTCGCGGATGCCCATCAGCACCATGACGAAGAAGATGCCGTAGACGATGCCCGAGAAGTACAGCTCGGAGTGGATGGCCAGCGGCACGCCGACCAGGTCGACGGCCAGCCAGACGAACCAGAACTCGATGTAGCGGCGAGCCTGGCTGTACATGGCGAGGATCGAGCCGATGAAGATCCAGGCGTCGGCGAGGACCATCCACCACGGCGCGCCCGGGTAGAACGAGGCGTCGGTCCACTTGAGCAGACCGCCGAACGCGGCGGTGCCGAACACCATCGCGCCGATCAGCAGGGCGCGTTCGCTCCCGGTCGCCCAGCGGACGTTGATGGCGCCTTCCTGCTCGCGGCTGCGCTTCCAGGTGGCCCAGCCCCAGGTGGCCGACACGATGATCACGACCTGCCGGGCGGCGTTGCCGCCGAGGTGCACGTTCAGGCTGGCGATCAGCAGGAAGACCGAGCCGAGGATCTGCACCGGCCAGGCCACCAGCGAGCGGCGCAGGGCCAGCCAGACGGTGGCGAGCGCCAGGATGTTGCCCAGGAAGTCGGACCAGTAGACGGGGAGCCCGAGGAAGCTGAACTGCTCGTTCAGCCAGTGGAATGCGCTCATTACTCACACCTTTGTTCGTTCGGAGCGAGGCGGGGAGGGAGCGGCCGGCCGCGCGTCGGGGGAAGCGGGGGCGGGGCCGGCCGGGCACGCGGGCGTTGGGCGCGGACGTGGGTGTGGGGTGGGGGTGCGTGCCGTAAAGGAAGGGAGGGGGAGGGAAAGGAGGCGAGGCGGGGAGGGGCCGGCCGGGCACGCGGGCGTTGGGCGCGGACGTGGGTGTGGGGTGGGGGTGCGTGCCGTGGGGGAGGGTCGGTCGGCCCCGCAGGGGGAAGCGGGAGAGCGGGGCCGACCGGGCTTGTGGAGGGACGGTGAGTCAGTGGGAGGCGGCGGCCAGGACGTCGCGGCCGTGCGCGGAGTCCAGCAGCGCCTCCGAGTGGTGGACGTCCGCCCGGGCGGCGAGCAGCAGCTCGTCCACCGAGGCGAACCTGACGGTGTCCCGGATCCGGGCGACGAACCAGAGCGAGACGCGTTCGCCGTACAGGTCGTCGGAGGTGTCGTGGCAGTACACCTCGGTGTGGATCCGCGGACCGTCCTCGAAGGTGGGGTTGGTGCCGATGCTGATCGTCGCGCGGTGCACGGCGCCGGTGGCCGGGCGGGTCAACCAGCCGCTGTAGACGGCCGGTTGCGGAACGTCCGAACCGGGGTCGGGGGAGATGTTGGCGGTGGGGAAGCCCAGCCCCCGGCCCCGTCCGGCACCGTGGACGACGGTGCCGGACAGGCAGGTCGGCGAGGTGTCAGGCATGGGGGGACAGCTCGCGGAACTGGCTGGTGTGGAACACCAGCGGCTCCACGCCGGGGAACAGCTCGGTGGTGAGCAGCTCCATCAGGACGATCTCGTGGTCGCCGCCGTCGTACACCGCGCCGACCCGGGCGGTCAGCCACAGCGCGGCGCCCTCGATCAGCACCGCGCCGTCCGCCGTCGCCTGCCAGTCGGTGCCCTCGAAGCGGTCGCCCGCCCGTGAGGCCAGCCGCCGACAGAGTGAGCCCTGGCCGTGGCTGAGCACGCTCAGCCCCAGCACCGGCCGGTCGGCGAGGCGCGGCCAGGTGGTCGAGGTGCGGGCCACGCTGACCGCGATCATCGGCGGCTCCAGCGAGATCGACACGAACGAGCTCGCGGCGAACCCGTCCGGTGCGCCCTCGCGCAGCGCGCCGATCGCGACCACGCCGGTGGGGTACGCCCCGAAGGCCCGGCGCAGCGCGTCCGCGCTCAAGTCCTCGGCGGTCGTGGGGTGGTGGGCGGGAATGGCCATGGCCGTCGCCGTCCTCTCGTCGCGAATGGCGTGGGTGGGGTGGGATCAGTGGCGGTACCGGGCGGCCGGGTGGCTGGCCGGCAGCGCCCGGTCGTCGGCGCCGGTCAGGCGCTCGCGCAGCGACTCGCCGTCCTCGTACTCGCCGCGGAACACGCCGCGCTCGCGCAGGATCGGCAGCACCGACTCGACGAACTCGACGGTGGAGTGCGGCTGCACGGGCGGCGAGAGCAGGAAGCCGTCCAGGTCCGCGCCCTCGGCGAGCGCGCAGATCTCGTCGGCGATCTCCTCGGCGGTGCCGACCACCGGGCGGGCGCCGACGCCGTGGGTGTGCCAGTCGGCGAGCACGTCGCCGACGGTCTTGTCCGCGAACCGGGCGACCTGGGTCTGCGACATCTCGGTGGACAGCGCGCTCATCGGGGTGTCCGGCGCGTACGAGGACAGGTCCAGGCCGGTGAACATCGCGTACGAGGCCACGGTGACCTCCGGGCGCTGCGCGTCCAGGATCCGCTGCCAGCGGCGCTCGGCGTCCTGGGTGGTCGCGCCGACCACGCAGGAGAACGCCGACATGATCTTGACCTGGTCGGCGGCGCGGCCGGCCTTCACCGCCTCCTCGCGGATCGCCTTGGTGTGGCCCGCGAGCTGCGCGACGCTGCCGCTGCCGACGAACATGCACTCGCCGTGCCGGCCGCCGACCCGGCGGCCCGCCGGGGAGGCGCCGGCCTGGAACAGCACCGGGGTGCCCTGCGGGGAACGGGCCGTGTTGCCGTAGCCGTGCGAGCGGAAGTACGGGCCCTCGTGCTCGACCAGGTGCACCTTCGCCGGGTCGGCGAACCGGCCGGCCTTGTCCTTCTCCAGGGCGTCCGGCTCCCAGGAGCCCTCCCAGTACTTGTAGACCAGGTCGAGGAAGTCCTCGGCCATCGCGTACCGGTCGTCGTGCGCCACCATGTCCATCCCGAACGCCTTCACGGCGGTGTCGGCGGTGCCGGTGGTGACGATGTTCCAGCCCAGTCGGCCGCCGGACAGCTGGTCCAGGGTGGCCAGGCGGCGGGCGAACGCGTACGGCGGCTCCACCAGCACCGAACCGGTCACCACCAGGCCCAGGTCGGTGGTCGAGGCGAGCAGCGCCGAGGCGATCACGAACGGGTCCAGACGCGGCAGGTCGAGGGTCTCCTCGGTGGCGATCGGCGGGCGCACCCCGTTGATCTCCGACCAGCCCCAGGCGTCCGCCAGGAACAGGAAGTCCAGCTTGGCGTCCTCGCAGAGCTGCGCGACCTCGCGCCAGTAGCCGAGGGTGTCGAACAGATGGCGGCGGCTTTCGGGGTGGCGCCAGGTGGCGGTGCCGCTCGCGTTGGTCTGGGCGTTCTCGAACAGTCCGAGTTTGAGGCTGCGCATGGGTGTTCTCCGTTGAACTGGGGGTGCGGGGGAGTCGACTGGTCGTCAGGAACCGCTGACGAAAGGCGAGTTGAGTCCCGTTCCGCCAAGAACTTGAAACGGTGCGGGAATTGGTGCTGCGGGTGGTCAGGAGCCGTTGACGGCAGGGGATCCGAGCTGCGCCGCGGTCGGCATGGAGGACTGGGCGCCGAGCCCGGTGACGGCCAACGAGGCCGCCCGGACGGCGCGTTCGGCGGCGGAGAGCAGGTCGCCGCCGCGGGCGAGGGAGTCGGCGAGCGCACCGCAGAAGGTGTCGCCGGCGCCGACGGTGTCGACGGCGTCCACCACCGGTGCGGGCAGGTGGACGGCCGGGCGGCCCGGCTGCTTGACCAGCGCTCCGTCCGCGCCGAGCGTCACCACGACGGCCCCGCACGGCAGTTCGGCCCTCTCCAGCAGGTCGCGCGCGCCGTCCGGGCCGGTCGGGCGTGCGACGTCGAGCAGGGTGGCGAGTTCGCCGAGATTGGGGACCAGGACGTCGACCGCCGCCAGCACGTCGGACCCGACCGGCCGGGCCGGCGCCGGGTTGAGGACGACCGTGCCGCCCTGCTCCCGGGCCCGCAGCACCGCGGCGGCGACCACCTCGGGGGCGATCTCGTGCTGCACCAGCAACACCTCGCCCGCGCCCGACAACTGCTCGGGCAGGTCGGCGACGGTGAGCGCCGCGTTCGCGCCCGGGTTGACCACGATGGTGTTCTCGCCCGCCCGGTCGACGACCACCGAGGCGATCCCGGTGCTGGCGTCCGCGGCCGGGAGCACCGCGGTGACGTCCACGCCCTCGGTGGCCAGCGCCCGCAGGATCGTCTCCGCGTCCGCCCCGACCCGGGCCACCAGCCGGACCCGGGAACCGAGCCGGGCGGCCGCCACGGCCTGGTTGGCGCCCTTGCCGCCGACGCCTTCCACGAAGCGTTCCGCAAGCACGGTCTCGCCAGGTCGCGGCAGGTCCTGAACGGTCAGCACAAGATCGCGGTTGACCGAACCGACGACGGTGATGGACGACATCTGCGCTCCTTGGGAGCTCCTTGGGAGATCGATTTCCCACACTCTGGCCCAGCCCTCGCCGACCGTCAAGTACCCTCGTGCTGCGCATTCCGCCAGCTCGGACATCCCGGCCTGCGGCCGTCCGATCCGAGACCGCGCCGACACCGTTTCGACACCGGACCCGCCTCGGCGCCGCAACCGACACCGCTTACGACAACGCCTTCTGGCACCGTTCCCGACCGGGGAGGACCCCCACGTGACAGCGCCCCGACTCCTCGACGTCGCCGCCGCCGCCGGCGTCTCCCGCGCGACCGCCTCACGCGTCCTGGCCGGCACCCCGCGCAACGTCGACCCCGAACTCGCCCGCCGCGTCGAGGACGCCGCCCGCGAACTCGGCTACCGCACCAACCACTCCGCGAGGGCGCTGCGCACCGGCACCACCGGCACCGTCGGCGTGGTCGTCCCCTCCCTCGCCAACCCCTACTTCGTCCAACTCGCCGACGCCATCGCCCAGCAGGTCCGCGCCGCCGGCGGACAGCTGGTCGTCTCCGACGCCGCGAACTCGGTGGAGATCGAGGCCGAACAGATCGAGACCCTGCTCGGCGGACGGGTCGACGGGCTGGTCGTGGTCCCCGTCTCCGCCGCCGCCTCCGGCCCCGCCGTCCGGGCCGCCGCCAAACGGGCGCCCCTGGTCCTGTTCGACCGCTGGGCGCGCGGCTCCGGGACGGTCGCCGTCACCCTCGACAACGCCGCCGCGATGCGCCTGCTCCTCGACCACCTCGACACCCTCGGCCGCCACCGGATCGCCCTGGTCGCCGCCGACCAGGCGTCCTCCTCCGGCGCGGAACGCCTCGCCGCCTTCACCGAGGCCCGCGGCACCGGCGCCGCCACCGTCCTGCTCCCCAGCTTCACCACCGACGCCGGTCGCACCGCCGCACGGCGGATCGCCGCGCAGCGCGACGAGATCGACGCCGTCGTCTGCGGGGCGGACGTCCTCGCCGTCGGCCTGGTCTCCACCCTGCAGCGCTCGGCCGTGTCGGTGCCCGGGGAGATCGCCGTCACCGGCTTCGACGACACCGAGATACTCGAACTCCTCGACCCGCCGATCACCTCCATCCGCCACCCGCTCACCGCGATGGCCGAACGCACCCTGACGCTGCTTCAGGCCCCCGCCAGGGAACGGGCGGAGAGCGTGGAGCGCTTCGCCCCGCAACTGGTCGTGCGGGCCTCGACGGACGCGAACGCCTGACGGCGCGCCGGGCGGGCGCCCGCCCGGTCGAACGGTGGTCACCTCCCCGGCGGGGCCGAACACCGGTGGACCTCGATGCGGCCGCCACCGTCGTGCTCGCCCGCCTGCGCGCCGGCCGCCGTCCTCGGCGTGTCCCGGCCCGGGCGGACGTCCCGGATCAGGTCAGCGGACCGGGGTGGCTGAAGTGGCCGGCCCTGCGGTGGATGCGGTGGGCCTGCTGCCGGAGGCGGGGTGCGCGCGGCACCTCCGCGGTGGCGGGGCGGGAGAAGAACCACCGCTTGACCCCCTCGATCAGCACGAGGTAGACGACGACCATCGTCACCAGGGCGAGGAAGAAGGCGGGCGGGAGAGCCGTGAATCCCAATGTCGCGGCCACGGGCGAGAACGGGAGCGCGACGCCCAGGGCCACCACGCCGAGCGACGCGGCCAGCAGCGGGATGCTCGGGCGGCTGCGCAGGAACGGGATCCGGTGGGTGCGGATGGCGAAGATCACCAGGGCCTGGGTGGCGAGGGACTCCACGAACCAGCCGGAGCGGAACAGTTCGGGCCCGGCGTGGAAGACGCCGAGCATCACCCAGAAGGTGAGGAAGTCGAAGAGCGAGCTGACCGGGCCGAAGCACAGCATGAAGCGGCGGATGAAGGCGATGTCCCAGTGCGAGGGTGCGTGCAGCTGCTCGTCGTCGACCCGGTCGGTGGGGATGGTGAGCTGGCCGGTGTCGTAGAGGAGGTTGTTGAGCAGGATCTGCGAGGGCAGCATCGGCAGGAACGGCAGCACCAGGGAGGCGCCGGCAGCGCTGAACATGTTGCCGAAGTTGCTGGAGGTGCCCATCAGCACGTACTTGATCGTGTTGGCGAAGATCCGTCGGCCCTCGGCGACGCCCTCGGCGAGCACGCCGAGGTCCTTCTCCAGCAGGACGGCGTCGGCGGCGTCCTTGGCCACGTCGGTGGCGCTGTCCACGGAGACGCCGATGTCTGCGGCGTGCAGGGCCAGCGCGTCGTTGACGCCGTCGCCGAGGAAGCCCACGGCCCGGCCGCTGCCGCGCAGGGCGCGCACGACGCGGGCCTTGTCGTCCGGGGAGACCCGGGCGAAGACGGTGGCCCCGGCGGCGGCGTCGGCCAGTTGCCCGTCGCTCATCGCGGAGACCTCCCGGCCGGTGAGGGTGGTCCCGGCGGGCAGCCCGAGGTCGGCGCACACCTTCTCGGCCACCACCGGATTGTCGCCGGTGCAGATCTTGACGGTGATACCGAGGTCGGCGAGCCGGCGCAGGGACTCGGCGGCGCCCTGCTTGGGCGGGTCGCGGAAGACCAGGAACCCGGCCAGCTCCAGCCCGCTCTCGTCCGGCACCGCGATCGCGTCGAGGCCGCCGGCGTCCTTGGCCGCCACCGCGACGACCCGGTGGCCGGCGGCGAAGAGGCCGGCCAGTACGGGGGCGGCGTCGGCGGGGACGGCGGCACAGCGGGCCAGCACGGCCTCCGGCGCGCCCTTGGTGACGAGCACCCGGGTACCGTCGGGCCGCTGGAGGAGGGCGGAGGAGAGCTGACGCTCGTGGTCGAACGGAAGGCCGGCCAGCCGCAGGTGTCCGGCCGTCAACCCGGCGGCACCGGGGGCCTGCCAGAGAGCGGTGTCCAGGGGGTTGTCGCCCAGGTGGTCGCCGTCCAGGTCCCCTTCGGTGGCGAGCAGCCCGAGCAGCAGCACGTCCTCCCCGGCGGCGCCGGCGGGGTCGAGGGCGCTCTCGAAGGTGATCCGGCCCTCGGTGAGGGTGCCGGTCTTGTCGGTCACCAGGATGTCCATGTCGCCGAGGTCCTCGATGCACACCAGGCGCTTGACCAGGACCTTGCGGCGGGCGAGGCGGCGGGAGCCCGCTGCCAGGCTGGTGCTGACCACGGCGGGCAGCAGCTGCGGGGTGATCCCGACGGCGATGGCCAGCGAGAACAACAGCGCGTCCAGCAGCGGCCGGTGCAGCACCGTGTTGATCACGAAGATGCCGGTGGTGAGGACGGCGGCGACCTGGAGCAGCAGCACCGAGAATCGGCGCAGGCCGACCTGGAACGCGGTCTCCGGCTGCCGGTCCCCGAGACCGAGCGCGATCCGGCCGAACTCGGCGCGCCCGCCGGTGGCGACGACCACCCCGGTGCCGCTGCCCGCGTGCACCACCGTGCCCATCAGCGCGCAGCACGACAGTTCCGCCAGCTCCGGTTCGCCGTCCACCGCTGCCAGGTCCTTGTCCACCGGGGCGGATTCGCCGGTGAGGATGCTCTCGTCGCACTGGAGGCCGGTGCACTCCAGCACCCGCACGTCGGCGGGCACGATCCGGCCGAGGGCCAGCCGCACCACGTCGCCGGGGACCAGGCCGGTGACGTCCACCTCCTGCTCGTGGCCGTCGCGCAGCACCACGGCGGTGCGCCGCACCTGCGAGTGCAGGGCCTGCGCGGCCCGCTCGGCCCGGTACTCGTTGGCGAAACCGAGGGCGACGCTCAGCAGCAGGATCACGCCGATGATCACCGCGTCGGTGCGCTCGCCGAAGAAGAACGACACCACCGCGGCGGCCAGCAGCAGGAGCAGCAGGGCGCTGCGCAGCTGGCGGCCGAGCACCGCCAGGGCCCGCACCCGGTGGGTGCGGACCGCGTTGGGGCCGACGGCGGCGAGCCGCCGCCCGGCCTCCGCGCCGGACAGCCCGGCGCGGGTGCTGTCCAGGCGGGCGAGCACCTGGGCGGCGTCCTGCGTGGCGGCCTGGCGGGCGGGCATCCCGGCGGCGGCGTCCTGCTGCTCGGCAGCCGGACGCACCGGGTCCGGCCGGGTGAGGGTCCGGTGCATCGGCTGGAACTCCTGTCGGTCAGGGGTGCGGGTCACCGACCGGCGGCCGGCACGTCGGCGTGCTCGGCGCGGGCGGTGTCCTGGTGCGCGGTGTCGTGGGCGGTGTCGTGGTGCGCGGTGTCGTGGGCGGTGTCCCGGTGCGCGGTGTCCCGGACGACGACGACCGGGCAGGTGGCGTGGTGGACGCAGTGCTGGCCGACCGAGCCGAGCAGCGCCCCGGTGAAGCCCCCGTGGCCGCGGCTGCCGATGATCAGGAGTTCGGCGCCCTCGGCGGCGTCCAGCAGGACGCGGGCCGCGTTGCCGCGTTCCACCCGGCGGCCGATCTCGACCGGGTGGGCCGGGTCGCCCTCCTCCTCGACGACCTGGGCGAGTGTCTGCTCGGCCGCCGTGCTGAAGTCCGCGTCGCTCAGCGGCATCTCCCAGCCGTGGACGGCCGGATACTCCCAGGTGATCACCGCTTCCACGGTGGCACCCGTCAGAGCCGCCTGGCGTACGGCCCAGCGCAGCGCGGACCGGGACGACTCCGAGCCGTCCACCCCCACCACGATGCGCCGCTCCGCCGTGCTGCCGGTCCCGTTCATGCCGTTGTCCTTCCGATCGATGGGTTGTCGGGTCGCGCGGTGCGGTTCAGGCGCGCAGGTCGCCGGGCTGCACCGGCCGGTCGCCGCGGGCGGCGTGGATGTCGGTGCGGCACAGGTCCCGCACACCGCCCGGGCCCGCCGTCCACCGGGGTCGAGCGGGGCATTCGCGGCGGGCTGAAGGTCCCCGGCCGCTCCGGGCCGCTGGTCACCGGCGCTGCGCCGCGTCGTGCGGGACGACCGCCACCGGGCCGTGGGCGTGGTGGACGACCGCGTGCGCCAGGTGTCCCAGGTGCGGCGCGGCCAGCGGATGCGCGGGGGCGCGCCGGCCAAGGACCACCAGGGCCGCGCCGCGCGACGCCTCCAGCAGTGCCCGGGACGCGCCCCAGCCGGTCACCTCCGCCACCGTGCGCACCTCGGGGAACTTCTCCTGCCAGGGGGCCAGCGCGTCCTGCAAGCGGACCGTCTTCGCCTCCACCGGCGACCGCCGGACCTCCGCCGGCCCGATCGGGGCGTCGGTCCGCAGCGGCCCGTGCGGTTCGGCCCCGCCCTCCAGGGCCCGCAGTACGGCCCCGCGCCGGGCGGCCTCCTCGAAAGCGAACCCGAGGACGGCGCCGGACGGCCGCTCGCCGCTCGCTCCGACCACGACCTCGCCGGAGCCGTCCGGGTCCGCGGCGCCTTCCGGCACCAGGACGACCGGGCACCGCGCCTCCGCGGCCGTGCGCAGCGCGACGGAACCGAGGAGCCGCCCGGCGAGCCGGCCCGATCCCCGGGAACCGAGCACCAGCAGCCACTGCTTCTCACCGGCGGCGGCCAGCACGGACCACGGCTCACCGGGGATCGCCTCGCACGAGACGTCCAGCCCCGGCAGGGCGTGCGCGAGCTCGGCCCGGAGCGTCGTCGCGAACTCCGGCAGCCGGTGCCCGGCCGGTTCACGGTGCCCGAAGGCGCTGCCCGACGGTGACACCACGGTCACCAGCCGGAGGGCGACGCCGCGCCGGAGCGCGTCGGCCGCCGCCCAGCGGGCCGCTGCGGCGCTCTCGGCCGAGCCGTCGACGCCGGCCACGACGGAATCGCACATGGGTGGACCTCCAGGGGGTGCGGATGGTCCGGGCGGCGGTTCGCCCGGCCTCGTGCTCCCGACAGCGTCGCCGCGGCCCCGGCCGTCCGGACAGAGGTCGGAAGTCTCCGGCTGGTTCCGAAGGTCCCGCAGGCCGTCGCCCATCCGGGACGGCCTCGCCGGACGGCCCGCACCGGTTGTCCCGACCGGCCGGGACCATGGGCCCGGACCACGGGCCGGGCAGGCCCTCGACCCGGAGAGCGCGCCCCGGCCAGGATGGCTGCAGGCCCCCGGCGACCGCGCCCGGGGCCGCCCCGAGCAACGGAGAGCAGGGACACCGCCATGGGCACGTTCGTTCTGGCCGGCACCGACGGTTCGGCCGAGAGCACCGCCGCAGCGCACTGGGCGGCCGACGAGGCGCTGCGCCGCGGCCTCGCCCTGCGCCTCGTCCACGCCTGGACCTGGGAGGACGACCTGCACGCCGATCCCAGCCAGCCGGCGTCCGTGCGCACCCTGGCGGAGCGCATGCTGGCCGACACCGCGCAGCAGGTGCGCGAGGCCCATCCGGGGCTGGAGCTGCACACCGGCCTGCTGACCGGCGGCGAGCCCGCCGCCGACCTGGCCGCCGCCGCGGCCGACGCGGAGCTGCTCGCCGTCGGTTCGCTGGGCCTGGGCCGCTTCGAGGGCCTGCTGGTGGGGTCGATCGGCCTCGACGTCGCGGCGCGCTGCGAGGTGCCGGTTGTGCTGGTGCGGGCCGCGCAGCCGCAGCCGGGCGAGGCCCCCGGCGAGGTGGTCGTCGGGATCGACACCCGCGCCCCGGCGGACGCCGTCGTCGATTTCGCCTTCCGCGCGGCCGAGGCCCGCGGCGCGGTACTGCGCGTGGTTCACGGCTGGACTCCGCCCCCGGTCTGGGGCTACGCGGGCTGGGTGGCGCCGGAGACCGAGGCCGAGCAGTTCCGCGTCCTCGAGGCGGAGCTGCTCACCCAGGGGCTCGGCGGGTGGCGGGCCAAGTACCCGCAGGTCACGGTGGTCGAGGACAGCCGGATCGGCAGCGGTGCCGGGGCGGTGGTGGACGCTTCCGCCGGCGCCGCCCTGGTGGTGGTCGGCCGCCGCCGCCACCGCCTGGGCCGGGTCGCCCACGCGGTCAGCCACCACGCCAAGTCGCCGGTCGCCATCGTCCCGCACGACTGACCCGACGCACCTGGCCGCCGGTCACCACCGTGCCTTGGATCCGGAGCCGGGTCGGCCTGACGGCACGTCAAACGGACCGGTGGCCGGGCGAACAGCGCGAGCACCGGTGACCCGGCCGGGGGCGGTCCGGCAGGTTGGCGGGACGCCCGGCAGTTCGGCATGACGTCCGAGGACTTCGCCGAGCTGCTCGGTGACCCGATCCCCGCCCGCAGGGCGCTGTCGGCCGTCACTGCCGCGCCCGCCCGCATCCGCGCCGGCACCCGGAACCGGCCGGGCCCCGAACCGGTGACTTGAGTACCCGTACTCAAGCGAGTGCTGTCAGTGCCGGATGAGACTGTTCGGGCACGTCGGGACTTCGGGGCCCGGTGGTGACGGAGGGGAGAAACAGATGAGGCGCGCGACTTTCGCCTGGGTGGCCGCGGCGGCGGCCGTCGTGGTGGCGGCGGGGCCGGCCGTCGTGGTGGCGGCGGGGTCGGCGATGGCCGGGCAGAGCGGGGAACCCGAGCACGGAACGCCCGGGACGGGGGAGATCCTGCCGCACCCCGGACCGGACGGGTTCATCTGGATCCCGGACTGGATCGGCAACGGCGGCGCGGTCGGCGCCGGCCTCAACATGTCCGGCCCGCCCGTCACCGTCACGGTCGGCTGCCAGGGCGGCAGCAGCGGCCCGGGCGAGGTGCACGTCAGCTTCGGCGGCGGCACCACCCCGGTCGAGTTCACCGTGGCCTGCCCGGCCGACACCATCGGCCGCGGCTCGGCCGTGGTGCCGGTCGACCGGATCTCCTCGCTCAGCGTCGGCGTGGAGACCTCAGCCCCCGACGTGCACTGGGGCCTGACGATCACTCAGCCCGACGCCTGACCGTTTCGTTCGCCGGGCCGTGCCGATCTTCGGTGCGGCCCGGCGAACTGCGTTACGGCAGGGGCCGGCCGGCCGCCTCGGCAGCGTCGGGGTCCTCGGACTCCCAGATCCCGGAGCCGTCGGTGTACACCAGGTGATCCTCCAACTGGCCCGCCGGCGGCACCTCTTCCGTCCCTGCCAGGAACACCGTGACGTCATCCACCGCTTCGGGGGCGGGAGTTGCGGGACGCTCCGCCAGCAGGGCGAGTTCGCCGTCCGCGTGGGCGACCAGCAGGTCGCCGGTCGCGGTGGCGGTCAGCGCGGAGATCGGGGTACCGGCCGGGGACGGGTGCTCGACGGTCTCCCGCGTCTCGACGTCGAGTTCGAGCAGTGAGCCGGTCGGCGTGCCGATCCACAGCACACCGGGCCGGACGCCCCAGGCGAGGTTCTCGTCCGGCCACCGCTGCGCGTCGTCCTCGGCGAGCGTCCTCGTCAGGACCCTCCGCAGCGAAGGGAACGCGAAGACGTCCAGCGAGTCGACGTAGGCGTTGCCGCGGATCGCGAGGTGCCGGCCGTCGGCGCTGAACAGCGGAGTGCCGTAGCCGTCGGCGGCCAGGACCAGCGCGTGCCGCAACTGCCGCATCGCCGCCGGGGGTTCGGCCCCGGGCCGGGCGAACAGGCAGAAGGTGGCGGACTGGTCGCTGACCAGGGTGGCGACCAGCTCGCCGGACGGGTGGACGGCGACACCGGTGTCCCAGTAGGGGGCCGGGACGGCGCTGCCGGTGGCGAGGTCGAGCGCGTCCGAGGAATCGCCGGACGGCTTCGCCCACAGGGTGCGGCCGTCCGGGCTGAACGCCAGGTGGAGGTAGGCGGCCGAGACCTGCTCGGGCACCGACGGGCCGTCGGGCGTCCACCGGGTCAGGGTGCTGCCGTCGGCGACGACCAGCAGCGGGCGCTCCGGGTGCCACGCCACCGGCGGAGCAGTCTCGGACCGCCACCACTCGGCGGGGTCCGGCTCCCGGGCCGGCCCCAGGTCGACGGGCGCGAACTCGTGCAGCCGCCCGCCGCCGCAGTCCCAGACCCGGACCAGCCGGCTCTTCGCCGCGGTACCCGCCACCAGCGGGAGCCGGGGGTGGCGGACGAGCTGTTCGACGGGGTGCTTCGAGTCGGCCGACAGGCGGGCCAGCACGGCGAGTTCGGTCATGGCGGCACGGTAGCGGCGGGGTGTGACGACGTCAGGTGAGGGCGCAGGACGGACGCGCCGTCCTGACGGACCGGCGTCAGTGCGGAGCGAGCACGCAGAACTCGTTGCCCTCGGGGTCGGCGAGCACCGTCCACGGCACGTCGCCCTGACCGACGTCGAGGTCGGTCGCGCCGAGGGCCCGGAGGCGGGCGACCTCCGTGGACGTGTCGTCGCCGGGGTGGGGCAGCAGGTCGAGGTGGAGGCGGTCGGGGGCGGTGCGGGCGTCGGTGGAGCGGAGGAACTCCAGGTAGGGGCCGGTGCCGGCGGGGGAGCGCAGGGTCGCCTGGTCGTCGGCGACCTCGTGGACCGTCCAGCCGATCGCCCCGCCCCAGAAGCGGGCCATCCCCCGGGGGTCGGCGCAGTCCACCACGATCGCGGCGACCGGGCCGGTGTCCCGATAGATCTCACGGGGCTCCAGCACGCAGAACTCGTTGCCCTCGGGGTCGGCGAGCACCGTCCACGGCACCTCGCCCTGCCCGAGGTCGACGGGCGTCGCGCCGAGCGCCAGCAGGTGGGCGACCAGGTCCGCCTGATGGGCGGGGGAGGTGCTGGCGAGGTCGAGGTGCATGCGGTTCTTGGCCGGGCCCTTGCCCTCCGGGACGGGCACCAGGTCGAGGCCGATGGCGACCGGGTCCGGCCAGACCAGCTCGCCGGGCGGGGCGACGTACGTGGTCACGCCCGGATGGTGGGCGGTCCAGCCGAGCGCCTGCGCCCAGAACCGGCCGACCGCCACCGGGTCGAGAGCCTTGATGATCACATGAGCGGGTCGCAGCGCCATGTCGGCGATCCTATGCACTGCGACCCGCCACCCGGCCCGACCGGGCATCGGGCCGCGCCCGTACGGCCTGCGGCCGCCACCGCTCTGCCGTCACCTTGGCGGCCGCGGCCACCCGCCCCGACACCGAACCGATCGGCGTCGCGCGTCCGGGCCATCGACGGGCACACGAATCGACCGGCGCGGCGTCAGATCGCCCGAACGCCCCGGGCCCGGTTGAGGGCGGCCCGGAGCCGCAGCCAGGTCGGATCGCCGGAGAAGGTTCCGGTCACCATGGCGAGGTCGGCGCCGGTCCAGGTGCGAGCGCCGTCGGTGGTGGCGAGGTGCCCCTCCAGGTCGTCCTCCTGCGGCACCTCCTCCGTTCCCGCGAGGAACCAGCGGTTCTACGGCAGGGCCGAGAATGCCCCGCCCGGGTCGGTCCCGGACGGGGCGAAGGGGTTCTGCTTCGCGGTGCGGTGGTGCGGGACGGCCCAGCGGTCACGCGACCGGAACCGGGTGAGCCCGTCGGTCCGCGGTCGGCAGTCGTTCGGCGTACGGGGGAGTGGCGGACCGCGTAGCAGGCTCCGACGAGGATCTGCCAACGGGGCCGGGCCGGCGGGGGTCAGACTCGGACGAGTTCGGCAGCGCGCTGCCCCAGGTCCGCGGCGCCCGGGATGCCGCGTCGGGCCCAACTGGTCATTGTGGTACGGACTTTGTGAAGGTCTTTCTTGTGTCGGTCCGAGACGACTCCGTCCATGAAATCCAGGGACTGACCCCAAATCCCCACAGCCTCGTCGTGGCGGCGCTGGGCAGCGACGGACCGCGCCAGGTTCCCGAGCGTCAGGGCGTGAATGCGCCGGAACGCCTCGGGGTCACGACCGGCGAGAGCGGTGCGGTGGTGGCGTTCGGCCGCCTGATGGTCTTTCAGCTCGGCCAGGGTTTTGGCGGTGTGAGAAGCGACGGTTGCCGCTACCGGCCCGGTGGCGGCCGTGAAAGACGCCGGCGGAGCCGTGGTGTCCAGCATGGCGTCCTCGGCCGCCAGTAGCGCCGCTGCGGCCTTCTGTCCGCTCCCCACAGCTCCGTACGCCCTGGCGCTCGTGATCAGCAACAGGGCCTCGGTCTGCGGGTCCACCTTTCCACGCGCTCGCCGTAGGGACTCCTCCGCCAGTTCGGCGCAGAACTCCGGTTGCTTGAGGTTGAGAGCCTGATGGGCGAGGGCGCGCATCATCCAGGCTCCGTGTCCGGTCGGATCGCTCTCGCAGGCGAGTTGGTAGCCGAGAAGGTAGTACCGCTGCGCGGCGCCCTCCCGGCCCAGATCGTGGTACTTCCACGCGGCGAGGTACGACAGTTCGGCCGCCACGCCATAGGCATCCCGGCGAATCGCCTCGGAGGGATACACGGCCTGGAGCATCGGCACCACCGTGTCGGTCAGGTAGGTGGTCACGGCGCTCAGCCCGTGCCCACCGCCAAGACGCTCGTCAGCGGCAGTGAACACGCCGGTGATGTGCCGGACGGTGGCCACCTCGCCGACGCCCACCCGGCCACCGGCCCTCCCCGCTCGCAGGGTGGCGGCGACCGCCTGGTGATCGTAGGTCAGCGGCAGTGCCACAGCGGCAGCGGCGAACGCACTGGCGAGGAAGTCGCGGCGGGACTGCGTCACGGCTCGCCCGAGGTCGGCGGCGGTGGCCAGCGGGTCGGTGCCCATGGCCTCCCCGATCGCCTCCGACCCCAGCCCGATCTCCGCCACGGTCACCTTGCGGCGCGTCTTCCGGGTGAGGGCCTCGGCGAGGTACAGCGGGGTGCGCCCCGTGGGGGTGCCGCCGGCCACCCAGTGGGCGATGGCCGATGGAGCCGTGGCCAAGTGCTCCCCCGCCTCGGAAGCGACTGCGCGCACTGTCGTCGCCAGTGCCTGGTACGTGCATCCGGACTCCGCGATGGCCCGGGCCAGTGCCTCGTTCGGTGCCTTGTTGTCCGTCAACTGTCGCCCCTAATTGCGATCTTGAACGGGTTGAACGGGATCGGTGTGCTCATACCGTACCTCCGGAGCGTGACTGGCTGTTCACTGATTGCACCGACAGGCCAGGGGTTCCGTCCGACTGGCACGGCAGACGGCGACACCTGCCGAAGGCCAAGCGGTGAGCCCGCCAGCGGTTTCGCAGATTCCTCCCCGAACCTCGGGGAGGTGCACCAACTCGCAGCAGTACCCATGGAGGGAGCACAACCATGTCCGACAGCACCCAGGTCAGCAACCTGACGCGGCGCCTGGACCACTCGGTGCCGGACGGCGACTTCGTGCCGGTGGGCGTCGAGTCCCTGACGCGGCGGCTGGACCACTCGGTCCCGGACGGCGACTTCGCGCCTGCGGCCACCGAGGTCTGACAGCAACTCCGAATCGATGCCGAGTAGTTGACGGCATGGCGGGTCGGCTCGGATGGCCACCCGGGTCGGCCCGCCGCGCGGCATCGCCACACACTCCCAAACAAGGAGAGTCCGCAGTGAACACCACCATCGCCACCAGCGTCCCGACTGGCTCCTTCTTCGACCTCGGCCGGAAGGGTCCGGAACTGCGCCGCCTGCGCGAGGAGGGCGCGGAGAGCGCTCTGCCGTTCGCCTTGATGGAACGCCTCGTCGGGTCCGGTACCCCCTACGCGCAGCATGCCCGTTCCCTGCGCAGCGAGAACGTGACCGTGGCCGGCGCGGCCTTCGACTGGTTCGACGCCCGGCTTCCCGGCGAGATCGCCAGCGAGATCAACCTGACGGACTATGAGATCGCCGAGCACACCGACGGCCGCCGCGCAGCACTGTCCGAGGCGCTGGACCGCCTGTCGCTGGTCCACCCCGAGGGATTCGCCCGCGTGCGCGAGTTCGTTCGTGGGCTGCTGTGGGTCGGGCTCAAGCCCGGAGTCCGCGCTTCTTCGCTGACCAGTTCCAGCGACCCGGCGCTCCCGTACATCGTCGTGTTCTCCGACAAGGCCCGACACCACATCCCGCCGAACACGGTCAGCCCGGAGCCGTCCTCCCGCTTCTTGGCGGAGAACCTGCTCCACGAGGGAACGCACCAGTCGATCAGCTTCCACGTCCTTCAGCACCAGGTCTTCGCCGACGGGTACTCGTCCAAGGAGTCCCCGAAGATCGAGATCAAGTGGCGAGCGGGTCAGGGCGTCGCGCGCAACCAGTTCTGGGAGGTGGACCGGGCCTTCCACGCGACCGGTGTCTACAACCAGCTGCTGAGGTTCCGCCGCACCGAGCTGGACCGCGACGACCTGACCGCCACCGAGCGCGCGTGCTTCCGGGCCGCCTACGACGAGGGCCTTCCCGCTGTCCGCTACCTCATGCGCGAACTCGAACTCCTGAGTGAGAACTTCACCCCGCACGGAGTGGAGCTGCTGGCCGACCTGCGCCGCCAGACCGACCGGCTGTAGTGCCACCCTGAGCAGAACCGAACGAGGAGGGTCCGGTGCTCCAGCACCTCATCACACAGGACGCCGGCCTGCGGATGGTCCCGACCGACCGGGGCAAGTTGACGACTGCGGTTGGCCAACTCCATGAAGATCTAAGGGCTTTGCCCGATGGGGCCGACCCAGCCCGTGTCCGGGTCCTGACCAGATGGATCGGCGTCGGTCAGATGTGCCTGGGACACCACGAGGAGGCCCTTTCGTTCCTGCGGCAGTCGCTCGACTTGGCCGCAGCGAGCGGCAACACCCGAGCGGTCGTCGCCACCGGGCTCAACCTCGGCGACGCCCACCGCTACGCCGGTGACATGCGGACTGCGGATGCGCTCTACCGCAGCGCCCTGGGCACCGCGCGGAGCCAACACCCGGAACTGGTGGACTTCGCGCTCCAGCACACCGGCAAGTATCTGATGGAGCGCGGTGACCTCGCCGGTGCCGAGGCCCACCTCCGGGAAGCGCTGCGACTGCGGATCGCCAAGGGGGACATCGAGCTGATCGGGTCCACACAGGCAGCACTCTCGCGGGTGGAACTGCTGATCGAGCAAACCGCAGAGCCGGGGGCGGACAACGCGGTGCCCCGCCAGTGGAGCAGGCAGTGGACTTCGTGGCTCCAGTCCAACACCACGGCCCGGACCTCGGACCGGTGGGCAGAAGACTTCCCGGCCATCCGGAGCGCCGTGCGCGGGCTGACCGCGCATCAGCGGGTACACCCGCGCCACCTGCGAGACCAGCCGTTCCCGGTCGAGTTGATCAACGCTATGGCGCAGGAGGCCGAGGAGGCCCTGACCGCCAACGGATACCTCCACAACGGCAAGTGGAACGCGGCCGTGGGCGACGCCGCGAACCGCTTCGCAGGGCAAGTGGATCTCGCCGCAGTCGTCGCGGAGTCCACCGGCCTGGAGGTGGAGCAGCCGCACAACGGCGTCTATATCGCCTATCTGGAGGAGGGGCAGTTCCTCGACTTCCACGTGGACGAGTTCGGGTTCGGTGAGGCCAATCTGATCCTGTGCCTCAAGCACGAGCGTCCCGCCGCAGCTCCCACTGTGAGCACTACCGTCTTCATCGGCGCTGACGGCTACCGTGCGTGCGACCTCGCAGCGGGCGAGTGCGTTGTCTTCGATGGGGCGATCACCCCGCACGGAAGGACTCCCCTCGGCGCCGGAGAGCGCGTGGTCCTCGTCAGCTTCGGGTTCCGTGCGCGTGATGCGGCCAAGCGTTCGGTTGCTCACCTCCCGGCGGCCCCGCGCTGAGTGGACGAAGACGCGACCACGCAGCCGCCCCTCCGCGCAGTCGAGGACGCGGACGGTGCGGCCGCCGGTCGCGGTGGCGACCGCCAGTGGCAGGCGCGGGTGGCAGGTCGGTCGCTCTGCGGGGAAGTCGTCGTGGCCCGGGGTTCGGGCCAGTACTGCGAGTTCGGTCATGGCCGCAGGTCAGGGCCCGGAAATGACGGTGGGCAGCCAGGAGCAATCTTGCATGATTTTGCTGCGATGCGTATATTCATGCTGGGCCTTCAGGAAGGAATGCCATGGTATTGCGAGTTGCCGTCGCCGGAGCGAGCGGGTATGCGGGCGGCGAGGTGCTGCGCCTGCTGCAAGGGCATCCGGAGGTGGAGATCGGGGCGCTGACCGGCGGCTCCAACGCGGGGCAGCGCTTCGGTGCGCTGCAGCCGCACCTGATCGGGCTGGCCGACCGGGTGCTGGAGCCGACCAACCCGCAGACGCTGGCGGGGCACGACATCGTGTTCCTCGGCCTGCCGCACGGCCAGTCCGCCGAGCTCGCCGCCCAGCTCGGCGAGGACGTCCTGGTGGTCGACCTCGGCGCCGACCACCGGCTGAGGTCGGCGGCCGACTGGGAGCAGTTCTACGGCTCCCCGCACGCCGGCACCTGGCCCTACGGCCTGCCTGAACTGCCGGGCCACCGTGACGCGTTGAAGGGCAGCAAGCGGATCGCGGTGCCGGGCTGCTACCCGACGGCCGTGACGCTCGCGATGTTCCCGATGTTCGCCGCGGGCCTGGCCGAGCCGGACGCCGTGATCACCGCCGCGTCCGGCACCTCCGGCGCGGGCAAGGCCGCCAAGTCGCACCTGCTGGGCAGCGAGGTGATGGGCTCGATGAGCCCGTACGGCGTCGGCGGCGGCCACCGGCACACTCCGGAGATGGCGCAGAACCTGACTCCGCTCGCGGGCGAACCGGTCACCGTCTCCTTCACCCCGACGCTCGCGCCGATGCCGCGCGGCATCCTCGCCACCTGCTCCGCCAAGGCGAAGCCCGGCACCACGGCCGAGAAGCTCGGAGCCGCGTACCAGGAGGCCTACGGCGACGAGCCGTTCGTCCACCTGCTCCCCGAGGGCCAGTGGCCGCACACCTCGTCCGTCTACGGGTCGAACGCGGCCGTGCTGCAGGTGGTGCTGGACGAGCACGCCGGGCGGATCATCGCGATCAGTGCGATCGACAACCTGGTGAAGGGCACCGCCGGCGGCGCGGTGCAGAGCATGAACATCGCCCTCGGCCTCCCCGAGGAGCTCGGCCTCCCGCTGAACGGAGTCGCACCATGACGGACACTCAGAACCTCGGCGTCACCGCGGCGAAGGGCTTCCGCGCGGCGGGCGTCACCGCCGGCCTCAAGGCGTCCGGCACCTCGGACCTGGCGCTGGTCGTCAACGACGGCCCGCTGCACGCCGCGGCCGGCGTGTTCACCTCCAACCGGGTGCACGCCGCGCCGGTCAAGTGGTCCCGGCAGGTGCTGAAGGACGGCGAGCTGGCCGCCGTCGTCCTCAACTCCGGTGGCGCGAACGCCTGCACCGGCCCGGAGGGCTTCCAGGACACCCACGCCACCGCCGAGAAGGTCGCCGCCGAGCTCGGCGTCGGCGCGATCGAGGTCGCGGTCTGCTCCACCGGCCTGATCGGCGTCCGGCTGCCGATGGACAAGCTGCTGCCCGGCATCGAGCAGGCCGCCAAGGCGCTCAGCAGCACCGGCGGCGAGGCCGCCGCGATCGCCATCAAGACCACCGACACCGTGCACAAGACCGCGCAGGTCACCAGCCCGGCCGGCTGGACGGTCGGCGGCATGGCCAAGGGCGCGGGCATGCTCGCCCCGGGCCTGGCCACGATGCTGGTCGTGGTCACCACCGACGCCGTGGTCGAGGCCCCGCAGCTGGACGCCGCGCTGCGCGACGCCACCCGCACCACCTTCGACCGGGTCGACTCCGACGGCTGCATGTCCACCAACGACACGGTGCTGTTGCTGGCCTCCGGAGCCTCCGAGGTCGCCCCGGAGCAGGCCGAGTTCGCCGAGGCCGTGCGCGGCGTCTGCGCCGACCTGGCCCGCCAGCTGATCGGCGACGCCGAGGGCGCGTCCAAGGACATCCGGATCGACGTCGTGAACGCCGCCACCGAGGACGAGGCCGTCGACGTCGCCCGCACCATCTCCCGCAGCAACCTGCTCAAGTGCGCCATCCACGGCGAGGACCCCAACTGGGGCCGGGTGCTGTCCGCGATCGGCACCACCTCCGCCGCCTTCGACCCGGACCAGCTGGACGTCGCCATCAACGGCGTCTGGGTGTGCCGGAGCGGCGGCGTCGGCGAGGACCGCGAGCTGGTCTCGATGAAGGGCCGCGAGGTCGTCATCACCGCAGACCTGAAGGCCGGCCGGGCCGACGCCAGCATCTGGACCAACGACCTGACCGCCGACTACGTCCACGAGAACAGCGCCTACTCCAGCTGACCCGGGGGAATCGACACACGCCATGCAGATCGCACCCAAGGGCGAACAGGCCCGCAGCAACGCCGCCCTGCCCAAGGCCCGCACCCTGATCGAGGCGCTGCCCTGGCTGGAGCGCTTCCACGGCAAGACCGTCGTCATCAAGTTCGGCGGCAACGCCATGGTCGACGAGGACCTGAAGGCCGCCTTCGCCCAGGACGTGGTCTTCCTCCGCTACGCCGGACTGCACCCCGTCGTGGTGCACGGCGGCGGCCCGCAGATCAGCGCCCAGCTCGACAGGCTCGGCCTGGAGTCCTCGTTCACCGCCGGCCTGCGCGTCACCACCCCCGAGACCATGGACGTGGTCCGGATGGTGCTCGCCGGGCAGGTCCAGCGCGAACTCGTCGGCCTGCTCAACGCGCACGGCCCGTTCGCCGTCGGCATGACCGGCGAGGACGCCCACACCATGACCGCCGTCAAGCGCTACGCCGTGGTCGACGGCGAGCAGGTCGACATCGGCCTGGTCGGCGACATCGTCAACATCGAGGCCGGCGCGGTCAAGGCGCTGATCGCCGACGGCCGGATCCCGGTGATCTCCTCGATCGCCCGCGGCGCCGACGGCCACATCTACAACATCAACGCCGACACCGCCGCCGCCGCAATGGCGGTCGCGCTCGGCGCCGAGATGCTGGTCGTGCTCACCGACGTCGAGGGCCTCTACAAGGACTGGCCGAACTCCGACGACGTGATCAGCCAGCTCAGCGCCTCCGAACTGGAGGAGATGCTGCCGACCCTGGCCAGCGGCATGCTCCCCAAGATGGAGGGCTGCCTGCGCGCCGTCCGCTCCGGCGTCGGCACCGCCCGGGTGCTCGACGGCCGGGTCCAGCACAGCCTGCTGCTGGAGATCTTCACCGACGAGGGCATCGGCACCATGGTCGTGCCCGACGACGAGACCACCGTCCTGGGGGGCCTGGCATGAGCGACGAACCGACCGGCAACGCGGCCATCACCGCGCGGTACCAGCACACCCTGATGCACAACTACGGCACCCCGCGGATCCCGCTGGTGCGCGGCGAGGGCGCCCTGCTGTGGGACGCCGACGGCAACGAGTACCTCGACCTGGTCGGCGGCATCGCCGTCAACGCGCTCGGCACCGCGCACCCCGCGATCGTCGAGGCCGTCACCGGGCAGATCGCCACCCTCGGCCACGTCTCCAACCTGTTCATGGCCGAGCCGACCATCCAACTCGCCGAGAAGCTCGTCGAATTGGCCGGCCGCCCGGCCCGGGTGTTCTTCTGCAACTCCGGCGCCGAGGCCAACGAGGCCGCCTTCAAGATCTCCCGGCTGACCGGCCGCACCCACCTGGTCTCCGTCCAGGGCGCCTTCCACGGCCGCACCATGGGCGCCCTCGCGCTGACCGCCCAGCCCGCCAAGCAGGACCCGTTCAAGCCGCTCCCCGGCGACGTCACGCACGTCCCGCTCGGCGACGTCGAGGCCCTGCGGCAGGCCGTCACCACCGACACCGCCGCCGTCTTCCTGGAGCCCATCCAGGGCGAGAACGGCGCCGTCCCGCTGCCCGAGGGCTACCTGAGGGCCGCCCGGGAGATCACCCGCGCCACCGGCACCCTGCTGGTCCTGGACGAGATCCAGACCGGCATCGGCCGCACCGGCCACTGGTACGCCCACCAGGCCGAGGACGGCGCCGACCCGGACGTCGTCACCCTCGCCAAGGGCCTCGGCGGCGGCCTGCCGATCGGCGCCGTGCTCGCCTTCGGCGACACCGCCGAACTGCTCGCCCCCGGCCAGCACGGCACCACCTTCGGCGGCAACCCCGTGGTCGCCGCCGCCGGCCTCGCCGTGCTGCGCACCATCGAGGAGCAGGGCCTGCTGGAGCACGCCGCCAAGCTCGGCGAGCGCCTGCGCCACGGCATCGAGGCGATCGGCGACCCGCTGGTCGCGCAGGTGCGCGGCAAGGGCCTGCTGCTGGGCATCGTGCTGACGCAGCCCGTCGCCGGCCAGGTCCAGGCCGCCGCGCAGGACGCCGGCTTCCTGGTCAACGCGGCCGTTCCGGACGCCGTCCGGCTGGTTCCGCCGCTGATCCTCACCGAGGAACAGGCCGACCGCTTCCTCGCTGCGCTGCCCTCGATCCTCCGAACGGTCCGCGAAACCGCCCCCGGCGCGAACAGCTGAGCGTCTTTCAGGAGAATCTTCAGTTATGACCGAACCCCGCCCCGAGTCGCCCACGGCAGGCCCCACGCCGCAGGTCCCGCAGACCCGCGCCGCACGCCACCGCCGGATCGTGGACCTGCTGACCCGTCAACCCGTCCGTTCCCAGAGCCAGCTGGCCAAGCTGCTCGCCGACGACGGACTCGTGGTCACCCAGGCCACCCTCTCCCGGGACCTGGACGAACTCGGTGCGGTGAAGATCCGCAACCGGGACGGCGCGCTCATCTACGCGGTCCCGGCCGAGGGCGGCGACCGCACCCCGCGCGCCCCCATGGGCGAGTCCGCCAGCGAGGCCAAGATGGCCCGGCTGGCGGGCGAGCTGATGGTCTCCGCCACCGCCTCCGGCAACCTGGTCGTGCTGCGCACCCCGCCCGGCGCCGCCCAGTTCCTGGCATCCGCGATCGACACCGCCGAGGTGTTCGAGATCATCGGCACCATCGCCGGCGACGACACCGTGCTGCTGATCAGCCGTGACGCGGCCGGCGGGCAGGCGCTCGCGGACCACCTGATGCAGCTCGCCCAGGCCAAGTCGCAGTAGCCCTCCACCCCCTTTCCGTCCCACTGAGTGCCACCGGTTTGGCAATGCATACGCACTCGTGCATACTTATGCCTAACGCCGCATGAAACCTGTACTGAAGGAGAAAGCCGTGACTGAGCGCGTCGTACTCGCCTACTCGGGCGGTCTGGACACGTCCGTCTGCATCGGCTGGATCGCCGAGGAGACCGGCGCCGAGGTCATCGCCGTCGCGGTCGACGTCGGCCAGGGCGGCGAGGACCTGGAGGTCATCCGCCAGCGCGCCCTCGACTGCGGCGCCGTCGAGGCCGAGGTCGCCGACGCCCGCGACGAGTTCGCCAACGAGTACTGCCTGCCGGCCCTCAAGGCCAACGCCCTCTACCAGGGCCAGTACCCGCTGGTCTCCGCGCTGTCCCGCCCGGTGATCGTCAAGCACCTGGTCGCCGCCGCGCAGAAGCACGGCGCCACCACCGTCGCGCACGGCTGCACCGGCAAGGGCAACGACCAGGTCCGCTTCGAGGTCGGCATCCAGTCGCTGGCCCCGAACCTGAAGTGCATCGCCCCGGTCCGCGACTACGCGATGACCCGCGACAAGGCGATCGCCTTCGCCGAGGCCAAGAACCTCCCGATCGTCACCACCAAGAAGAACCCGTACTCGATCGACCAGAACGTCTTCGGCCGCGCCGTCGAGACCGGCTTCCTGGAAGACATCTGGAACGCCCCGATCGAGGACGTCTACGAGTACACCCAGAACCCGGCCACCCCGCGCGAGGCCGACGAGGTCGTCATCACCTTCGACGCCGGCGTCCCGGTCGCCATCGACGGCCGCAAGGTCTCCGTCCTGCAGGCCATCGAGGAGCTGAACAAGCGGGCCGGCGCCCAGGGCATCGGTCGCCTCGACATGGTCGAGGACCGCCTGGTCGGCATCAAGTCCCGCGAGATCTACGAGGCCCCCGGCGCGATCGCCCTGATCACCGCCCACCAGGCCCTGGAGAACGTCACCGTCGAGCGCGAGCTCGCCCGCTACAAGCGGCAGGTCGAGCAGCGCTGGGCCGAGCTGGTCTACGACGGCCTGTGGTTCTCCCCGCTCAAGCGCGCCCTGGACGGCTTCGTCAACGAGGCCAACCAGGCCGTCTCCGGCGAGATCCGGATGGTCCTGCACGGCGGCCGCGCCGTCGTCAACGGCCGCAAGTCGGACCAGTCGCTGTACGACTTCAACCTCGCCACCTACGACACCGGCGACACCTTCGACCAGTCCATGTCCAAGGGCTTCATCGAGATCTTCGGCATGTCCTCGAAGATCGCCGCCCGCCGCGACCTGGCCTGACCCCCCGGCAGTACCCGCCCCGGCCGCACCACGCGGCCGGGGCACCGCCACAGCACTTGAAGGAGCCCACGCGATGACCGCCGACCAGCCCGCAGACGTCCGCCTCTGGGGCGCGCGCTTCGCCGACGGCCCCTCCGAGGCCCTCGCCAAGCTCTCCGCCTCCGTCCACTTCGACTGGCGGCTCGCCCCCTACGACATCGCCGGCTCCAAGGCCCACGCCCGGGTCCTGCACAAGGCGGGCCTGCTGAGCGAGGACGAGCTCACCGGCATGCTGGCCGGCCTGGACCAGCTGCTCGCCGACGTCGAGTCCGGCGCGTTCGTCGGCACCGTCGCCGACGAGGACGTGCACACCGCCCTGGAGCGCGGCCTGCTGGAGCGCCTCGGCGCCGACCTCGGCGGCAAGCTGCGGGCCGGCCGCTCGCGCAACGACCAGATCGCCACGCTGTTCCGGATGTACCTGCGCGACCACGCCAGGACCATCGGCGCGCTGATCCTCGACCTCCAGCACGCGCTGGTCGGCCTCGCCGAGGCCCACCCGACCACCGCGATGCCCGGCCGCACCCACCTCCAGCACGCCCAGCCCGTGCTGTTCGCCCACCACGTGCTCGCCCACGTCCAGTCGCTGGGCCGGGACGCCGAGCGGCTGCGCCAGTGGGACACCCGCACCGCCGTCTCCCCGTACGGTTCGGGCGCGCTGGCCGGCTCCTCGCTGGGCCTCGACCCGCAGGCCGTCGCCGCCGAACTCGGCTTCGAGCGCGGCTCGGTGGGCAACTCCATCGACGGCACCGCCTCGCGCGACTTCGTCGCCGAGTTCGCCTTCGTCACCGCGATGATCGGCATCAACCTCTCGCGGATCGCGGAGGAGATCATCATCTGGAACACCAAGGAGTTCGGCTTCATCACGCTGCACGACGCCTTCTCCACCGGGTCGTCGATCATGCCGCAGAAGAAGAACCCCGACATCGCGGAGCTCGCCCGCGGCAAGTCCGGCCGCCTGATCGGCAACCTGACCGGCCTGCTCGCCACCCTGAAGGCGCTCCCGCTCGCGTACAACCGCGACCTCCAGGAGGACAAGGAGCCGGTCTTCGACTCCTGCGACACCCTCGAGGTCCTGCTCCCCGCCTTCACCGGCATGATCGCCACCCTCACCGTGCACCGCGAGCGCCTCGAGGAGCTCGCCCCGGCCGGCTTCTCGCTGGCCACCGACATCGCCGAGTGGCTGGTCAAGCAGGGCGTCCCGTTCCGCGTCGCCCACGAGGTGGCCGGCGCCTGCGTCAAGGTCTGCGAGGCCGAGGGCATCGAGCTGTCCGACCTGACGGACGAGCAGTTCGCCGCCATCTCCTCCCACCTGACCCCGGCCGTCCGCAGCGTCCTCTCCGTCCACGGCGCGATCGCCTCCCGCAACGGCCGCGGCGGCACCGCGCCCTCGGCGGTCGCCGTGCAGCTCGGCGAGATCAAGCAGGACCTGGCCGTCCAGCAGGCCTGGATCGGCTGAGCACCTCGCTGCCGGGCGGGCTCCTCAGGACGTGGCGAGGGGGGGCCATGACGACTCGGTCGGCGCGCGGCGCGGTGTCCGGCCTGCTGATGGCCGGTGAGGCGCCGGCTCCGGGGGAGAATCCCGGCGGCGAGGGGCCGGCGGGGCTGGTCGCCGCGGCCCTGGACCGGCGGGGCCGGACCATCGGCCCGGCCGTGCTGGTCACCCTCGCCGGGGCCGCGTGGATGTGGGGCGCGGTGTCGAAGGCCACCGGCCGGGAGCGGCGCCGGACGCGCTGACGCGGTGCCGCCCCCGCCCTGCGGCAGACCGGGATTCCCGGCGAAGGCCGTGTACGGATCACCGGTTCCGCGCGGGCTCCGCGGCGGGACCGCGGGCGGCATGCGTCACCCGGTGGCCGGTCCATGCCGGGGCGGGCCGGGCGGGGCGGCCCTAGGCTGAGTCCATGGCCGACGCAGCCGTGGCGCTTGCCGAGGGGTTCCGGGGGCAGATCGTGGTGCCCGGGGACGAGGAGTACGACCGGGCGCGGGGGGTGTGGAACGCGGCGGTGGACCGCCGGCCCGACGTGATCGCGCGGTGCACCGGTGTCGCGGACGTGCTGCAGGCCGTCGCGGTGGCCCGGGAGCACGGCCTGCCGGTGGCGGTCCGCGGCGCGGGGCACAGCGTGGCGGGGCTGGGGACGGGCGAGGGCGCGATGCTGATCGACCTGTCCGGCCTCACCGGAGTGCGGGTGGACCCGGAGCGCCGGACCGCCCGGGCGCAGCCGGGGGCGACCTGGGGCGGGTTCGACCACGAGACGCAGGCGTTCGGGCTGGCCACGCCCGGCGCGCCGTACTCGGCGGCGGGCATCGCCGGGACCACGCTCGGCGGCGGCATCGGCTGGCTGACCCGGACGTACGGCCTGACCTGCGACAACCTGGTGGAGGCGGACGTGGTGACCGCCGAGGGCCGGCTGCTGACGGCGAGCGCGGCCTCGCATCCGGAGCTGTTCGCGGGGCTGCGCGGCGGCGGCGGGAACTTCGGGGTGGTCACCTCGTTCACGTACCGGCTGCACCGGGTGGGCCCGCACGTGCTGTGCGGGGCGCTGTACCTGCCCAGGGAGGCGCTGGCGGCGACGGTGGCGGCGGTGCGGGACTTCATGGCGCAGGCCCCGGACGGGCTGACGGTGGCGTGCGAGTTCGGCCGTCCGCGCGGGGTGCCGGAGCTGCCGGCCGGGCCGGCGGTGCGGATCGGCCTGTGCTGGGCCGGCCGGGCGGACCGCGGCCGGGAGGTGGTGGCGCCGCTGCGCGCGATGCCGGGCGTGGTCGCGGACACCGTGCAGACCCGCCCGTACACGCTGTGGCAGCAGATGCTGGACACCGGCCGGGGGCCGGGGGCGGGGGTGTTCGGCCGGTCGGAGTTCCTGTCGGTGCTGGACGGCGCGGCGATCGACCGGCTGGCGGAGCAGGTGGCCGCGCTGCCCTCGCCGGACGCCCACGCGCAACTGGCGTTCCTGGGCGGCGCGGTGGCCCGGGTGGGCGCGGAGGACAGCGCGTACACCTACCGGCAGGCCCCGTACCTGCTGAGCGCGGTGGGCCGCTGGACGACCGGCCCGGCGGAGCCGCAGGTGGCGTGGGTGCGGCAGTGCCTGGAGGCGATGCGGCCGTTCTCCTCGGGCGGGGCGTACGTGAACCTGATGGGCCTGGAGGGGCAGGGCCGGGTGGTGGAGGCGTACGGGCTGGCGAAGTACGAGCGGCTGGTGGCGCTGAAGGACCGCTACGACCCGGGGAACCTGTTCCGGGTGAACCAGAACATCCGTCCGAGCGGTTGACGGGTGGTCCGGGCGGTGCGGGCGTGACGCTCGCCACGTCGGCGTCCGGGAGGTTGAGAAGAGTGGTCGCCTGGGTAGAGCGGTGGCGAACGTCTCTCTTGACGGTCGCCCGACCGCCCGGATACTGACCGTGAGCGCGTCGGTTCCGGCCTCTCGGACCACCGTCCGGTGGGACGCGTCGCGCTTTTCCCGGGCCGGGCCGATCCCCGTCCGGGCACACCTCGGACAAGGCCGGTGCCAGACCCTCACTCGCGTGCGCCGGGCGATTGACGATGGAGGCCCCATCCATGGGCATGAGTGTGATCATCGCAGCGGCACGACCGGATGAAGCGGAGCAGATCCTCAAGCTCCAGTACCTCGGCTACCAGAGCGAGGCGGAGCTGTACAGCGACTGGACGCTCGAACCGCTGACCCAGAGCCTGGAGAGCCTCCAGGCCGAACTCGCCGAGCACCGCTCCCTGGTGGCCCGCCTGGGCGACGAGGTGGTCGGCGCGGTGCGCGGCTGGGTGGACGAGGCCGGCGTCGGCCAGATCGGCCGCCTGGTGGTGCACCCGCGGATGCAGCGGCACGGCCTGGGCCGCCGCCTGCTGACCGCGCTGGAGGCGAAGCTCGCCGAGGACGGCGCCACCCGTTTCGAGCTGTTCACCGGCCACCGCAGCCTCGGCAACCTGCGGCTGTACCGCAGCCTCGGCTACCACGAGACCGACGTGCGCGAGGTCTCCCGCCGGCTGTCGATCGTCACCCTGGCCAAGCCCGGCGAGGCCTCGCTGGCGGCCTGAACCACCCCCGCGGCACCCGGCCCGGACGCGGGTCGGGTGCCGCAGTGCTTGCCCCGCAAGGGTCGTGTCCACATAACGGACAGTGCGTCCTGGGCATTGGGACGTTCACCAAATGTCTGATTTACTGGGTTCCATGACCACGACGACGACATGCATCCCCACCGGCGCGACGCCGGCAGGTGAGCGAAGCATGCGCCGTCGAATGTGTTGTCGCTGAGAGCTCTGCCCAGCCCCCGCTGACGTCCCGTCCGCCCGATGACCCGTCGAGGCCGCGCCCCGCGCGACCCGGTCGGCCGGCGGCCGTGACCGACACGACGCCAGCCCCTCGATCTTCCTCCCGGCACCAGGTGCCGTTCCCTGCATTGGCGCGGATGCCCGCACGGTCGTCCGCCGACGAACAAACGGAAGCAGCTGTGATCACCACCAAGGACCTGACCAAGGTCTACCGTTCCCGGGGCCGCGACGTCCTGGCGCTGGACAGCGTCGACCTGCACGTGCAGGAGGGCGAGGTGTTCGGGGTCGTCGGCACCAGCGGCGCCGGCAAGTCCACCCTGATCCGGTGCGTCAACCTGCTGGAGCGCCCCACCTCCGGCACCGTCACCGTCGACGGCGTCGAACTGACCGCGCTGTCCGGCAGCGAGCAGCGGGCCGGCCGCGAACTGCGCGAGGCCCGGCGGCGGATCGGCATGGTCTTCCAGCACTTCAACCTGCTCTCCTCGCGCACCGTGCAGCAGAACGTCGAACTGCCGCTGGAGATCATCGGCCTGGACCGGCACGACCGCCGCCGCAAGGCCGCCGAACTGCTCGACCTGGTCGGCCTCGCCGACAAGGCCGGCAGCTACCCCGGCCAGCTGTCCGGCGGCCAGAAGCAGCGGGTCGGCATCGCCCGCGCCCTGGCCGGCGACCCCAAGGTGCTGCTCTCCGACGAGGCCACCAGCGCCCTCGACCCGGAGACCACCCGCTCGATCCTGCAGCTGCTGCGCGACCTCAACCAGCAGCTCGGCCTCACCGTGCTGCTGATCACCCACGAGATGGACGTCATCAAGTCGGTCTGCGACTCCGCGGCGCTGATGCGCGGTGGCCGGGTCGTGGAGAGCGGCCGGCTCACCGACCTGCTCGCGGACGGCCACTCGCGGATCGCCCGCGACCTGTTCCCGCTCGGCGACTTCGGCTCCGGGCAGGCCGACCGCACCGTCCTGGAGATCACCTTCCAGGGGGACGCGCCCGCCCAGCCGTTCGTCTCCCAGCTGGCCCGCACCTACCAGATCGACATCAACATCCTCGGCGCCGCCGTGGAGACCATCGCCGGCCGCCTGGTCGGCCGGATGCGGGTCGAACTGCCCGGCAGCCACACCGACAACGTGGTGCCGATCGGCTACCTGCGCCAACAGGGACTCCAGGTGGACGTCCTCGACCTGTCGAACGGAGTGGCAGCATGACCTGGGAACGGATGCAGGAACTGATGTGGCCCGCCACCTGGGAGACCCTCGGCATGGTCGGCGTCGCCGGCCTCGCCACCCTGGTGATCGGCCTGCCGCTCGGGCTGCTGCTGGTGCTCACCGACAAGGGCGGCCTGCTGCAGAACGCCGCCGTCAACCGGGTGCTCGGGGTGATCGTCAACGTCGGACGCTCCATCCCGTTCATCATCCTGATCGTCGCGGTGATCCCGTTCACCAAGCTGTTCACCGGCACCTCGCTCGGCTGGCAGGCCGCCACCGTCCCGCTCGCCATCGGCGCCATCCCGTTCTTCGCCCGGCTGGTCGAGACCGCGCTGCGCGAGGTCGACGGCGGCCTGATCGAGGCGCTCAAGGCGATGGGCGCCGGCACCGGCACCATCGTCCGCAAGACCCTGCTGCCGGAGAGCCTGCCCTCGCTGGTCTCCGCCGTCACCACCACGCTGATCGCGCTGATCGGCTACTCCACCATGGCCGGCGTGGTCGGCGGCGGCGGACTCGGCGACCTCGCCGTCCGCTACGGCTACCAGCGCTTCGAGACCGCCTTCATGTGGGTCATCGTCGCCGAACTCGTGATCATCGTCACCGTGCTGCAGCTGCTCGGCGACCTGACCGCCCGCCGGCTCTCCCGCCGCGGCGACTACCGCAGCCCGCTGAGCCTCTTCCGCCCGAGGAAGGCGGCGAAGGCCGCGCCGCGCGCCGAGCAGACCGCCGAGGCGGTCGACGAGGACCTCGTCTCCTCCCACTGACCACCGCTCCCCACCAGGAGCGGTCCCCGGCCCACCAGGGCCGTTCGCACCCGCAGAAAGGCACTTTTCGTGCGTAAGTTTCTGAAGACCACCGTCCTGACCGCCACCGCCGCCGGGCTCGTCGTCGGCGTCACCGCCTGCTCCAGCGGCAGCTCCGACTCCGGCGCCGGGGCCGACCCGAACAAGCCCCTCGTGGTCGCCGCCAGCGCCACCCCGCACGCGCAGATCCTCAAGTTCGTGCAGGACAACCTGGCGTCCCAGGCCGGCCTCAAGCTGGACGTCAAGGAGGTCAGCGACTACGTGACCCCCAACACCTCGGTCCAGGACGGATCCGCGGACGCGAACTTCTTCCAGCACCAGCCGTACCTCGACGACTTCAACAAGAAGAACGGCACCGACCTGGTCTCCGTCGAGACCGTCCACCTGGAGCCGCTCGGCGTCTACTCCAAGAAGGTCAAGAACCTCGCCGACCTCAAGGACGGCGCCCAGGTCTCCGTCCCCAGCGACGCCACCAACGAGGCCCGCGCCCTCAAGCTGCTGGCCGACAACAACCTCATCACCCTCAAGGACGGCGCCGGCACCGCCGCCACCGCCGACGACATCGCCTCCAACCCCAAGCACCTGAAGATCAAGGAGCTGGAGGCCGCCCAGCTGCCGCGCTCGCTGGACGACGTCGACGCCTCCGTGATCAACGGCAACTACGCGCTCGGCGCCGGCCTCAAGCCCGCGAGCGACGCGCTGGCGATCGAGAAGGCCCAGGGCAACCCGTACGCCAACATCCTGGCCGTCAAGAAGGGCCACGAGAGCGACCCGCGGGTCAAGAAGCTCGCCGAGCTGCTGCACTCCGACGCCGTCAAGAAGTACATCGACGACAACTTCCAGGGCGCCGTCATCCCCGCGTTCTGAGCCGCACCCCGAATCACGCTCAGCCCCCACGGTGCCCCCGGCCTCCCCGCCGGGGGCACCGCGCTGACGAGCCGTGAGAGACGGAACGGGTACGCTGACACGCCCGATCAAGGGCGGGCGTACGGTGTGTCCACGACCCGGCGAGGAGAGACGGCAATGGTTGCGAACTTCCCCGAGACAGCCATCAGCACCGACCGGCTGCTGCTGCGCGCCCTTGAGGAGCAGGACGCCCCCGGCCTGACCGCGATGCTCTCCGACGAACTCGTCCAGACCTGGACCGGACACCCCCGGCCCTATACCCGGGCCGACGCCGAGGACCTGATCGGCCGTCGGGCGCCGGAGCGCCGCGCCCTCGGGCGCGGAATCGTTTTCGCGGTCACCGAACACCTCACCCAGCGCCTGGTCGGACTCCTCGAACTCGACCGCACCGACTGGCACCTGCGCGCCACCGAGATCCGCTTCGTGACCGCCCCCTGGGCCCGCGGCGAGGGCTACGCCCCCGAAGCCGTCCTCGGCACCGCCCAGTGGCTGTTCGAGGACCGCGGCTTCCAGCGCCTCGAACTGCGCACCGCCGCCGGCAACACCGCCGCCCAGCAGGTCGCCCAGAAGACCGGCGCGATCAGCGAAGGCGTGCTGCGCAACGCCGCGATAGTCCGCGGCGGTGAATGGGGCCCCGGGCCGGAGGAACACACCGACCTGATCGTGTGGAGCCTGCTCCCCGAGGACCTCGACCCGCCCGAACCCGCCCACCCCGCCGACCAGCCCCACGCCCTGCGCCACTGAACGCGCCCCGGGCGCGCGCCACTGCTCCGCACCACCCCCGCCAGGCGGTAGCCTCTGCCGAGGGAACGCCGACGAACACGATCGGCTTCCACCAGGGGCGGAACACGGCATAGGGAGAACAGCCGCAGATGGCTGACCGGATCACGGTCATCGGGTGGGACGGCACACCACTGACCCAGGCAGCCGCCGGCGCACTCGCCGCAGCCACCCTGGTCGCCGGAGCGGGCTACCAGCTCGCCGCCCTCCCCGTCCCGGAACGCGCCGAACGCATCGGCCTCGCCGACCTGCGGGCCGCCGCCCGCCGCCTCGCCGACCACCGCGGCACCGCCGTCGTCGTCGCCGAGGGCGACCCCGGCTTCTTCGGTGTCGTCCGCACCCTGCGCAGCCCCGAGTACGGCCTCGAACTCGAAGTGCTGCCCGCCGTCTCCTCGGTGGCCGCCGCCTTCGCCCGGGCCGGCATGCCCTGGGAGGACGCCCAGGTGGTCTCCGCGCACGGCGGGCGACTGCGCCGCGCCGCCAACGTCTGCCGCGCCCATCCCAAGGTCGCCGTCCTCACCACGGCCGACGCCGGACCCAGCGAACTCGCCCTGATGCTCCGCGGGGTGCCCCGCACCTTCGTGGTCTGCGAAGCCCTCGGCACCCCCGAGGAGGACGTCACCGTCCTCACCTCCGAACGCGTCCCCGACCACGACTGGCGCGACCCCTCCGTCGTCCTGGTGATCGGCAACGTCCCGCCCGCCGAGGCCGCCGCCGGCTGGCTGGCCGGCAAACCCCTCGACCACCCCGGACCGCAGCGCGGCTGGGCACTCCCCAACCGGGCGTACGCCGGCGCGGACGCCGACACCAGGCGCCCCCGCGCACTGCCCCCGCACGTCCGCGCGCTGGCGCTCGCCCGCCTTGCGCCCACCCCCGGCGACCTGCTGTGGACCGTCGGGGCCGGTGACGGCGCCCTCGCCGTCGAGGCCGCCCGGTTCGGCGCCGCCGTCGTCGCCGTCGAGGCCGAACCCGCCGACTGCGTCCGGATCACCGCCAACGCCCGCAAGGCCGGCGTCGAGATCGAGACCGCCACCGGCACCGGACCCGACGTCCTCGGCGCCCTCCCCGAACCCGACGCCGTCGCCGTCGAACACGGCGGCCCCGCCATGGTCCGCGCCGTCGTCGCCCGCAAACCCGAACGCGTCGTCGCCGTCGCCCGCAGCCTCGCCGAAGCCGGCGAGACCCGGCAGATCCTCGACACCGCCGGCTACCGCACCGACGGCCTGCTGCTCCAGTCCGCCCCCCTGCGCGCCGAGCCGGCCGGCGGCGCCGGACCTTCCTTCGGGCGCGGCGACTACACGTTGCTGATCTGGGGCGAACCGCAGGACTGACCGCGGGACGGACTCCGCCCCCGCGACCACGGGCGGCTGTACCCGGCCGCCCCCGGCTGCCCGCGGACCGCACACGACTGACCGTCAGACCTCGACGGTACGGTGATCCCCGTCGCATCCGGACACGGTTTCGAGAACGGTCCGGCCGCGGCCGGTAGGGTTTCCCCGGGGCGCAATCCGTCACGGCAGCACCGTGTCCGATTCGGCATGAATACCACCGATTTGACGCGCTGCAACCCGAACAGCCCGCTTCGCGGGCATTCGACGTGGTGCGCACCCGCCCGGAAGAATGCCGTGAGGGTCCGAAAGCGGCCGCGCCGTCGTGCCGGTTGCCCGGGGCTGTCGTTGTTTCTGATGGCACGCCACCCCTGAGGGTGACGACCGATGGAGTACGGGACGGGTCGGTGCGGCTCCGCCCCGGCGAAGTGGGCGGGACCCTCCGGGACACCCGCCGAGGACGCGCAAGCGGCCTGGAAGGAGCATTGACATGACCGACGGCGGCCACGCCCCCCACGCCGGTCCCCTCGCGCCCGAAACCGGGCCCGGCGGACCCGTCCCGGAGCACCACCTCGGCGCGCCCCTTCCGCCTGCCGCAGCCGGATGGCACGGCGAACAGCGGCCCGCGTACACCTTCCTCGACCAGCCCGACGGCGACGAGGACGACGACGTGCTGCTGATGCCCGCCCCGCAGACCGCCTGGGGCGACGCCGTGCACGGCACCGTCGAGGCCGCGGAGCCGGGCGACGCCGATGCTGCTGCCGCCGGTGACGCCGAGCAGCCGCCCGGCACCCCCGTCGCGCCGTCCTGGCCGCCGCTCGCCCCGCCTGTGCTGACCACGGAGCCGGCGGCCGAGCAGGCCGTCGAGGCGCCCGCCGCGACTCCGGTCGCCGCGCCGGCGGCGGAGAGCGCCCCGGCCGTCGGCGGCCCGCAGGCGCAGCCCGCCGCCGCGCCGCTCCTGACGCCCCCCCAGCAGCGCCGACCGCTGCACGCCGGGCCGCCGATCCCGGACCCGTCGCTGATGACCGGTCACGTCCCGGTCCGCTCGCTGGCCGACCGCGGCCCGTCCACCCCCGGTGGCACGCCCGCGTTCGGGGTGCCGATCGTCACCGCCGAAACGGTGCAGCAGTCGCAGCAGGTGCAGCCGCAGGCCGCGCCGGCCCCGCAGGTCCAGGCGGCGCCGACCGCCGTGCAGGCCGTGCCGGTGCCCGCGCCGGTGCAGCCGCAGGTGGTCGAGGCCGCCGCGGCCGCGGTCGTCGCCGAGGCGGCCGCGCCCGCAGCGACTGTCGAAGACGCGCCCGCCGCGCCTGCTGCCGAGCCGGAGGCCGCCGCCGCGCAGCCGATCGCCGTCGAACCGGTGGCCGCCGAGCCGATCGCGGTCGCTCCCGTGGTGGCCGAGTCGGCACCTGCCGCCGGCGAGGCCCCGGTGGAGCCGGAGGCCGTCGTGATCGCCGCGCCCGCCGCCGGCCTGGCGCCCGTCTTCGTGGAGCCGGTCGCGCCCGCCGCGCCCGCGCCCACCGCTGAGGCCCCGGTCGCCGAGGCTCCGGCAGCGGAGCAGCCCGTGGTGGCCGAGCCCGCCGCGGCCGAGCCGGTGGCACCCGCCGCCGACGCACCCGTCGCCGAGCCGGCTCCGGCGGACCCGCCGGCTGCCGAGGCGCCCGTCACCGAAGCGCCGGTCGAGCCTGCCGCAGCTGCGGCGGAGACGCTCGCCGTCGCCGAGCCCGAGGTCAAGGCCGAGGAGCCCGTCGCGGTCGAGCCGGTGGCGGTCGAGCCGGTTGTCGCCGACGCGGCCGACGAGCCGTCGGAGCCGCAGGCCGAGACCGCTGCCGCCGTTGACGTCCCGTCGGCCGAGCAGCCGGCGGCCCCGACCGTCGAGCAGCCCGCCGAGCAGCCTGCTGAGCAGTCCGCGCCGCAAGCGGCCGAGGCGGAGACGCCCGAGGGCGAGGCCGCGGCACAGCCGATCCCCGCGCAGGCCGCGAAGTCGGGCGGTCGGGGTGCGCACCGCCGCATCTCGGCGTTCCTCGCCGCGCCCGCCGGGCTGCCGATCCTGGAGCCGCAGACCGTCGCCGAGCCGCAGCCCGCTGCCGAGGCCGCCGAGCCTGCCGAGGTCGTCGAGCCTGCTGACGTCACCGAGGCCGCCGAGGTCGTCGAGGAGGCCAAGGCCGCCGAGCCCGTCCAGGCAGCGGAGGCCGAGACCCCGGCCGCGACCGCCGTCGAGACGCCGGAGCCTGCCGCCGCCGAGCCGACCGCCGGGGCCGCCGCGACCACGGAGCCCGCCACCGAGGCCGTCGCCGAAGCCCCCGCCGAGCCGGAGGCCACGCCGCAGCCCGTCGAGGCCGCAGAGCCTGCCGAGCCCGAGACCACCGGTGAACCCGCCGAGCCGACCGTGGCCGAGGCGGAGGCGGAGGCGGAGGCGGAGGCGGAGCCCAAGGCCGAAGCGGACGCCGACACCGAAGCCGCCGTCGCCGAGACCCCCGACACCCTCGACGCCGCCGAAGAGGACCGCGGTCCCGCCGCGCCCGGGTACGACGAGGCCGGGCGGGACGCCGTGCACCAGGTGATCCGGGAGCGGCGGGACATCCGCAACGGCTTCCGGCCGGACCCGATTCCGCACGAGGTGCTGATCCGGGTGCTGGAGGCGGCGCACACCGCGCCGAGCGTCGGCTACTCGCAGCCGTGGGACTTCGTGGTGATCCGGTCCGCGAAGACCCGCCGGAAGATGCACGAGCTGGCGGAGCGTCAGCGCGAGGCGTTCGCGGACTCGCTGCCCAAGGGCCGGGCGAAGCAGTTCAAGGAAATCAAGATCGAGGCGATCCTCGAGACGCCGGTCAACATCGTGGTGACGGCCGACCGCACCCGCGGCGGCCGGCACACGCTGGGTCGGCACACCCAGCCGCAGATGGCCCCGTACTCGGCGGCCCTCGCGGTGGAGAACCTGTGGCTGGCCGCCCGCGCCGAGGGGCTGGGCGTCGGCTGGGTGAGCTTCTTCGACGACGAGGAGCTGGTCCGCGAGCTCGGCCTGCCCGAGCACCTGGAGGTCGTCGCCTACCTGTGCGTCGGCTTCGTGGACGCGTTCCCGGACGAGCCGGAGCTGGAGCAGCAGGGCTGGGCGAAGAAGCGCCCGCTGTCCTGGGTGGTGCACGAGGAGCAGTACGGCAACCGCGCGCTGCCCGGCGAGGAGCCGCACGACCTGCTGTCCGACACGCTGCGCGGCATCCGCCCGCTGGACGCCAAGGCGCTCGGCGAGGCGTGGGACCGGCAGAAGCGGATGACCAAGCCCGCCGGCTCGCTCGGCGTGCTGGAGATCATCGCGGCGCAGCTGTCCGGTCTGGCCCGCAAGTGCCCGCCGCCGATCCCGGAGCCGGGCTGCGTGGCGGTCTTCGCCGGTGACCACGGGGTGCACGCCCAGGGCGTGACGCCGTGGCCGCAGGAGGTCACCGCGCAGATGGTCGGGAACTTCCTGGCCGGGGGAGCGGTGGTCAACGCGTTCGCCGCGCAGATCGGCACCGAGGTGTGCGTGGTGGACGTCGGCGTGGCCGCCGAACTGCCGGACGCCATCCAGCAGGGCCGCACCACCGGCCTGCTGCCGCGCAAGGTCAAGCCCGGCACCGACGACATGACGCAGGGCCCGGCGATGAGCCGGGACGAGGCGATCCGCGCCATCGAGGTCGGCATCGAGACCGCCCGTGACCTGGTCGCGGCCGGCAACAAGGTGCTGATCACCGGCGACATGGGCATCGCCAACACCACCGCCTCCGCCGCGCTGATCTCGGTGTTCACCGACACCGACCCGGCCGAGGTGACCGGTCGCGGCACCGGCATCGACGACACCACCCACGCCCGCAAGGTCGAGGTGATCCGGCAGGCCCTGGAGCTGCACAAGCCGGACCCGGCCGACCCGATCGGCGTGCTCGCCGCCGTCGGCGGGCTGGAGCACGCCGCGATCGCCGGCTTCCTGCTCGGCGCGGCCTCGCTGCGCATCCCGGTGATCCTGGACGGCGTGATCGCCGGCTCGGCCGCGCTGGTCGCCAAGGCCATCGCGCCGGAGGTGCTGGCCGCCTGCATCGCCGGTCACCGTTCCGCCGAGCCGGGCCACCAGGCCGCGCTCGCCAGGCTCGGCCTGCGCCCGCTGATCGACCTGGACCTGCGGCTCGGCGAGGGCACCGGTGCCCTGCTCGCCCTGCCGCTGGTGCAGAGCGCCGCCCGGGCGATGCACGATGTAGCCACCTTCGACTCCGCCGGAGTCACCGAGAAGGCCTGATCCACCGGCGTCCGGCCCGTCCCCGCTGCGAAGCGGGGACGGCCCGCCCGACGTCCCGTAGCCGGCCCGAGGGCGGGCCGGCTACGGCGCTCCCCGCACCGCCGCCCACCCAGGAGCTGCTCCCGATGACCGCGCCGCACCCGCACCCGTCCACCCAGGGCCTCACCCCGTACCCCGTCGGGCTGCTGCTGGCCGGCCGCCGCGTCGTGGTGATCGGCGGCGGCCAGGTCGCCCAGCGCCGACTGCCCGCGCTGATCGCCGCCGGCGCCGACCTGCACCTGATATCCCCGGCCACCACGCCCGCCGTCTCCGCGATGGCCGACGCCGGTGAACTGACCTGGCACCAGCGTCCGTACGCGGACGGCGACCTGGCCGACACCTGGTACGTGCTGGTCGCCACCGACGACCCGGACGTCAACACCGCGGTCTCCGCCGAGGCCGAACGCCTGCGGGTGTTCTGCTCCCGCAGCGACGACGCCTCCGCCGCCACCGCCTGGACGCCCGCCTCCGGCCACGACGCCGGTGCGACCGTCGCCGTGCTCACCGGCGACCCCCGGCACTCCGCCGCCCTCCGCGACTCCATCGTCGCCGGCCTGCGCGACGGCTCCCTCGCCGCCCGCCAGTACCGCGCCCGTGGCGCGGGCGTCGCCCTGGTCGGCGGCGGCCCCGGCGACCCCGACCTGATCACGGTGCGCGGCCGCCGACTCCTCGCCGACGCCGACGTGGTGGTCGCCGACCGGCTCGCCCCGCGCGAACTGCTCGCCGAACTCCCGCCGCACGTCGAGGTGATCGACGCCTCGAAGATCCCCTACGGCCGGTACATGGCCCAGGAGGCGATCAACCAGACCCTGATCGACCACGCCAAGGCCGGCAGGTTCGTGGTCCGCCTCAAGGGCGGCGACCCGTACGTCTTCGGCCGCGGCGGCGAGGAACTGCTCGCCTGCCTGGACGCGGGCGTGCCCGTCACCGTCGTCCCCGGCATCTCCTCCTCGATCAGCGTCCCGGCCGCCGCCGGCATCCCCGTCACCCACCGCGGCCTCACCCACGAGTTCACCGTCATCTCCGGCCACGTCGGCCCCGGCGACCGCTCCCTCACCAACTGGCAGGCCGTCGCCGGCATGACCGGCACCCTGGTCCTGCTGATGGCCGTCGACAAGATCGCCACCATCGCCGCGGAGCTCATCGCCCACGGCCGCCCCGGCGACACCCCCGTCGCCGTCGTCCAGGAGGGCACCACCAGCGCCCAGCGCCGCATCGACGCGACGCTCGCCACCATCGGCGAGACCGTCCGCACGGAGGGCATCAAGCCGCCGGCGGTGATCGTCATCGGCGACGTGGTGAACATCCTGGGCTAGAGGCCGAGGGATCAAGGGAGCCCCGACAGCGGCTCGGGGAACGGCGAGGCCGGGTCTGCGGTTGGTCACGGGGGCTCAGTGCGTGCCGAAGTTCCGGGCCCCGCCGTAAGGCCCGCCCTCGCGACTCCCCCCACGTGCGAAAATCGTCCAATGTCCGAGCCCATCACCGTCACCGACGCCGCCGACCCCCGGCTGAGCGACTACACCGACCTCACCGACGTCGAACTGCGGCGTCGGCGCGAACCGGCCGAAGGCCTCTTCATCGCGGAGGGCGAGAAGGTGATCCGCCGCGCCCTCGCGGCGGGCTTCCGGATGCGGTCGATGCTGCTCACCGCGAAGTGGCTGGGCGTGATGGGCGACGTGATCGCCGAGACCGACGCGCCCGTGCACCTGGTGGAGCCGGCGCTCGCGGAGCAGGTCACCGGCTACCACGTGCACCGCGGTGCCCTCGCGTCGATGGAGCGCAAGCCGCTCCCGACGGCCGCCGAAGTCCTCGACGGCGCCCGCCGGGTGGCCGTGCTGGAGGGCCTGGTCGACCACACCAATCTCGGGGCGATCTTCCGCTCCGCGGCCGCTCTCGGCATGGATGCCGTGCTGCTCTCCCCGGACTGCGCCGACCCGCTGTACCGGCGGGCCGTCAAGACGTCCATGGGCGCGGTGTTCTCCGTCCCGTACGCCCGCCTCGACCCGTGGCCGGACTCGCTGGCCGCCGTCCGCGCGGCCGGCTTCGAACTCCTCGCCCTCACCCCGTCCGGCGCCGAGGACTTCACCGTCGCCAAGTCCCACCTGCTGCCCCGGGCGGCCCTGATGCTGGGCGCCGAGGGCGACGGACTCACCCCGAAGGCGCTCGCCGCCGCCGACCAGCGGGTCCGTATCCCGATGGCGCACGGCATCGACTCGCTCAACGTCGGGGCCGCCGCCGCGATCGCGTTCTACGCGGTGAACCACGGCTGACTCCCGCCCCCGCCAGGGGAGTTGAGACTCGTCACGGATCTGCGGTAGACATGCCGCCATGATCACCAACGGCGCCGTCGCGCTCCGCCGCCTCACCCTCCCCGGCTACCGGGGCCCACTGCTGCTGGCCGCCCTGCTGGCCGCCGTCGTGGCGCTGCCCGAGGGAGGACTGCACCGCGCGATGAAACTCGCCGCGATGGTGGGCGGAATGTTCCTGTCGCTGCTCAGGGTGGTTCCGACGATCGCACCACTGATGCTGCTGCCGATCGCGTTCCCGTTCTTGCTGATCGCCGTCGTGGTGATCGGTGCGACGGTCGAACGGCCGCTTACCCGCCCGCGCCGCCCCGGCGCCAGCGCGCTGCTCGGCCTCGCGCTGGGCTGCGCCGCCGTCGTGTTGGGCTTCAGCGTCCCGGGCTGGGACCTCGGCCTGCTCGGCGTCGGCGGCTTGACGCTGGTCGGCCTGCCGCTCGCCTGGCTGCTGTGGCAGCAGTGGCCCGTCGCCCGCAACGCCGAGTCCCCGTCCGGCCGTTGGCGCTGGGCGGTGGCGCCGTTGCTGCTCGCCGCCACCGTGCTGACGGTCACCCAGACCGACCCCGCCGAGGCCCGGTTCGCGCTGGCCCGCCCAGCCCTCACCGGTTGGGCCGAGCACGCCCTGGCGACCGGCACGGCCGACCAGGGCTGGGTCGCGGGCTACCGCGTCATCGGGACCGAGTTCACCGGCGACGGTGTGAGGTTCGCCATCGGCGGCACCGGCGCGTTCGCCCCCCACGGCTACGCGTACTTCCCGCCCGGCACCACCCCGCCGACCAAGCGGGGCCACTACAACCCGCTGGGCAACGGCTGGTACGACTGGGAGGAGCACGACCGCTTCTAGAGCGCCATCTTCTAGAGCGCCGCCAGCACCGCCTCGTCGGCCCCGTCCAGCACGAACCCGTTGTCGAAGCGCACCCGGACCGACGAGCGCGGCCCCCGCACCTGGAACGCCTCCCAGTGCGGCGTCAACTTGGCGATCTCGCCCTCCAACTGCTTGAGGCTCTCGGCGGGCATGGTGTGCCCGTAGTCGTCGTGCAGCGCCCGCAGCCGCTCGTACTCGCGGACCTCCTCGGGCGCCGCCACCTCCCCGACCACGTGCTCGACGGTGCCCTCGACGCCCGCCCCCAGCAGCAGGACGCCCACGGGCTCCCCGCTCCCGGACGCGTCCCCCAGCTCCACGTCCGCCACCAGCTTGACCCGCGCCCCTGCGACCAGCGCCATTGCTCCCGTACCTCCCGGTCTCGCCCGATTTTCCGCGGATCATTATCCGCTGTGACCGGCCGATGACCCGTCAGGCTGCCCGGCGGGCCGCCGCCGGGGGCGATATCGGCCGGGGGGCCGGCCGGCGCGGGTCGTGGTGGCGACGGCCCGTCAGGTCGCCGACGCGCAGCACCAGGTCGGGGGACGGGGGAGCGGGCCAGATCGTCAGGCGGTGCTCCTCGACGGCGCGGGCGGCGGTGTCGGTCTCCCGGCCGCGGTCGCGGCCCCGGGTCTGCACCCGGACCCGGTACCAGCCGCGGCCCGCGTGCGCCAGGTTGCCGGCGTCGGCGATGTCCACGCCGTCCCAGGCGCGCAGGTGCAGCTCGCCGCTGCTGTACAGCGAGAGTTCCACCGCGCTCTCCCACTCCGGCCCGGGCTCCGCGGGCCGCTCGGCCGCGCGCTCCACGCCGAGCCGGATCAGGCCGGTGTGGGTTCCGCACAGCACCGTCAGGTGGTCCGGGCACCCGGCCGCCACCCCGTTGCCGTGGAAGAGCCGGGCCAGCGCGTGCGCGTCCCAGCCGTCCGGCAGCTCCGGGCCGTACAGGAAATACTGGCAGTACGCGACATGCATCGCGTCGGTCGTCCACATCATGCGGCACATGCTCCCGCCGGGCACTGACAGACCGTCACCGGCAGTTGAGCCCGGGCCGGATCCCTCAGTTCCCGGACACGCCCGAGCCCGGCCAGGACTCCTCCAGGCCGCCGTCCGGGCGGACGGTGTAGCGGGTCGAGGAGACCGCGCCGGTGCGGTCCACCCGCTCCTCGCGGATCAGCGCGCCGTTCTCCACCCGCCACACCGCTCCCGCCTCCGGGTTCGCGGTGGACGCCCGGCCGGCGATCAGCACCGGGGCGTCGCCGGTGAAGCCGTACAGCTGCACCAGGTCGACGGGGACGGAGCCCTCCACCCGGCGCAGCACCACCAGTGCCGCCGGGGCGTCCCGGAAGCGGGCGGGCAGCACCGCGGACAGCGTGACGGGCGCGCCCGCGTCGGTCGAGCGGCCGTCGTGGAGCTGGATCGCCGGGCCGCCGGCCGGGTCCGGGTAGCTGCGGTTGGGCCAGTCCGCGGCGGGCGGGCTGCCGAGTGCCGGGCCGAGGCCGGAGCCGCTGTGGCCGACCGTGTTCAGGCTGTCCACCGACAGCGTCGCACCCGTGGTCGGCTTCACCGGGGCGGTCACGGTCGGCTGCGGAAGGCCGTGGGTGGAGCGGTTCTCGCAGCCCTGCGCGATCGCGATGGCCAGCGCCACACCGAGCGTGACGGTGACGAACACCACCAGCCGCTGGCGCATCAGCCGCTGACGGGCCGTCGGCCGGGCGGGGCCCGCGGGACGCCCGGGCGGGGGAGTGCGGTCGCGGCCGGGCAGCGGGGTGCGCTCCCGCCCGGCGGGGGCGGCGGGCCGACGCTCGCGCACCGTGTCGCCGTCCCGGACCGGACGCCGCACCCGCTCGGTCCGGGCCTCCGGGTGCACCTCCTGCCGGGGCATCGCGGACGCGGCCGCCACCGGCCGTCCGCCCGGGGCCGCCGACGCGCCGTCGGCAGCCGGCGCCGGCACGGGCACCGGGCGGACGGCGGGGCGGACGGGCGGCGCACCGGCCGCGGCGCGCGGGCTGTCGGCGGCCGGTCGCCGGACGGCGCCGGGCACCGGGGCGCCCTGCGGGCCGGCCGCGCGGCGCGGCGGAGCACCGTCCGGTCGGGCGCCCGCCGGTCCCTCGGCCGGGGCGGCCTGCGCGGACCGCTCCTCGGCGCGGGCCGAGGCCCGGGCGGCCCGGCCGCCGACGCCGCGTGCGGCGAGTTCGCTCAGGCGCTCGTGCAGCGCGGCGGCCGGCGGGCGCTCGGACGGCTCCTTGGCCAGGCAGGCCCGCACCAGCGGCGCCAGCACCGGCGGAATCCCGGACAGGTCCGGCTCCTCGTGCACCACCCGGTACAGCATCACCTCGGACGAGGCGCCCGACCCGAACGGCGACTCCCCGGTCAGGGCGAACGCCAGCGTGGCCCCGAACGCGAACACGTCGGTGGCGGGCGTCACCGCCGCGCCGCGCACCTGCTCGGGCGCCAGGAAGCCGGGCGAGCCGACCGCCGTGCCGACGTGGGTGAGCGTGGACGCGCCGCGCGACCAGGCGATGCCGAAGTCGATGATCCGCGGGCCCTTGGGGGAGAGCAGGATGTTGGACGGCTTGAGGTCGCGGTGCACCACCCCGGCCTCGTGCACCTTCACCAGCCCGTCGGCCAGCGCCGCGCCGATCCGCGCGGCGTCCGGCCAGGCCAGCGTGCCTTCCTCGGAGACCTGCTTGTACAGCGACGGCCCGGGCACGTACGCGGTGGCCAGCCACGGGCGGTCGGCCTCGATGTCGGAGCCCATCACCCGGGCCGTGCAGCCGCCGCGGATCCGGGAGGCCGCCGCGATCTCCCGGGCGAACCGGGTGCGGAACTCGGCGTCCTCGGCGAGTTCGGCGCGGATCAGCTTCAGCGCGACCCGCTGCCCCTTGCGGTCCGAACCCAGGAAGACCACGCCCATCCCGCCGGCGCCCAGCCGCCGGTGCAGCCGGTACGGGCCGACGATGCGGGGGTCCTCACGCCGCAGCCGCATCATTGCCATTTGCCCGTACCCGTTCCCGTTCCGTCAGCCTGTGGGGTGAGGCCCCGTCGGATTGGGGCATCGTCAGACAACTGTCTCGGCACAGCTTACGGACAGGCAGCGGCCCCGTGCTGACACGCAACACACGAACCGCCGGTCGGATTGTCAGATCGGAGACGTCGGCGCACCGTCAGACCCCCTGCCCCGCAGGGAATTCGGCCACCCCCCAGGGGGTGCTGTCAGGGTCGCCTAAGGGGTTCGCGCACGCCGGTGTCCGACTCCAGGTGTACGTCACCCCGCTCCTCCTCCTACCAGCGGAGGCGATCGGAACGGTACGACGGCATGACGACCCGGACAGCCGTCCCGCCTACCGTTGTTCACAGCGAGGACGGCCCCGCTCGTCCCCCGAGAAGAACCGTCCTCGCTGCCAAGCAGCACGACCTGTTCCCCGACCCGACCGCAGCACCGCAGCCCGCAGGAGCACAGCAGACATGGCACCGCTCGACCGAGCCCTTCGCCGCCGGCCCCTGTCCCCGCACTCCGCGGAGACCCGGCACCCGATGGTCGCCCTTGCCATCGCCCTGCCCTGCGCGATCCTGCTGATGGCCCTGTTCGGGGCGTGGGACCAACTGGCGACCCAGACCCAGGCGGTCGCCGATCTGATCGGGCGCTGACCCCCCATGGGGTAGGGGTCTTCGCGCCGGCCCGGAGCAACCCTCATCACGTCGTGGACGGACGAAATGAGTGGCGCAGGCTGCAGCTCCGGCCAACCCGGTGGCCGGGAACGACACGTCGGTGAGGGCGTGCCGTTCCCGGCCACTCCCATGTCCGCCCTGCCCCCGACATGCGAAGAGCCGCCGTCCGAAACCGGACGGCGGCTCTCAACTGTGGTGCGCGATACTGGGATTGAACCAGTGACCCCTACCGTGTCAAGGTAGTGCTCTCCCGCTGAGCTAATCGCGCGGGGATGATCCGAAGACCAAGGATCCGAAGATCAGTGCGCGATACTGGGATTGAACCAGTGACCCCTACCGTGTCAAGGTAGTGCTCTCCCGCTGAGCTAATCGCGCAGGAACGTACCAGGAGCTCCGAGGAGCCCTGCCAGTGGTGCGCGATACTGGGATTGAACCAGTGACCCCTACCGTGTCAAGGTAGTGCTCTCCCGCTGAGCTAATCGCGCAGGGATGATCCGAAGACCAAGGATCCGAAGATCAGTGCGCGATACTGGGATTGAACCAGTGACCCCTACCGTGTCAAGGTAGTGCTCTCCCGCTGAGCTAATCGCGCGGGGAGGACCCCGGGCCGGAACCAGGGGTACCTCTTGGAGGTGGAGACGGGATTTGAACCCGTGTACACGGCTTTGCAGGCCGTTGCCTCGCCTCTCGGCCACTCCACCAGGCAACTGCGAAGAACGATCCTACCTGTTCTCCTTCGAGCGGACGACGAGATTCGAACTCGCGACCCTCACCTTGGCAAGGTGATGCTCTACCAACTGAGCCACGTCCGCCTGTCTTCCTGGAAGCCCTTCCGGTTTTTCCCGGCTGCGCTCCCTGGCGACGTGTTGAACTCTAGCGGATTTCTGGCCCAGCTGAAAAATCCGTTCCCGCAGCGTGGCGCGGGGGTGGCCGCCCGATGCCCAACCGTCGGGTCCGCCCGGACCGTTCCGACAGGCCTCCGACCTAGACTTTCACTACCGGGGCGATCCCCCGGCGCCCACGCCCGCGCCCGCGCGGGCGCAACGGGCAGCACCGCAATCCGCGAATCCGCGCAGGAGAACCGTGTCCGGCCGCACCGCCCCGCTCAGCCCCCACCAGCCGATGGCCCGCTTCGCCGGGCGCCTCGCCACCGGGCTGCGCGAAGTCACCCACGACCCCGCCGCCCTCGACCGGGGCGGATTCTGGGCCGTCGCCCACGACTTCGAGGGCCGCCTCACCTGCGCCCGGTTCGACGAGGTCCGCCCCGACCCCGCGCCGCCCGCCACCCACAGCTGGCGCGGCCCCGCCCCCGACAGCTGGCACAGCTCCCTCGACGCCGACGCCTACCGCTCGGGAGTGCGCCGCATCCGCGAGCACATCGCCGCCGGCGAGGTCTACCAGGCCAACCTGTGCCGGGTGTTGAGCGCGCCGCTGCCCGACCCCGACCGCACGGACATCGACGCACTCACCGGCCTGCTCGCCGCCCACAACCCCGCGCCGTACGCAGGAACGATCCGGCTCCCCGAGCACGGCATCGAAATCGCCACCGCCTCGCCCGAGCTCTACCTGAGCCGGCGCGGCCGCACCGTCCGCTCCGGCCCGATCAAGGGCACCGGTCGCACCGAGCACGACCTGCTCGACAAGGACCACGCCGAGAACGTGATGATCGTCGACCTGGTCCGCAACGACCTCGGCCAGGTCTGCGACACCGGCACCGTCACCGTCCCCGACCTGTGCGCCGTGGAGAAGCACCCCGGCCTGGTCCACCTGGTCTCCACCGTCGAAGGACGCCTGCGCGCCGACGCCGGCTGGCCGCAGCTGTTCGACGCGACCTTCCCGCCCGGCTCCGTCACCGGCGCCCCCAAGAGCAGCGCGCTGCGCATCATCCGCGCACTGGAGACCGCCCCCCGCGGCCCCTACTGCGGTGCCGTCGGCTGGGTCGACGCCGACCGCGGCCTGGCCGAACTCGCCGTCGGCATCCGCTCGTTCTGGATCGAACGGGACAGCGGCCGCCCCGTCCTCAAATTCGGCACCGGCGCCGGAATCACCTGGGACTCCGACCCGGACCGGGAATGGCGCGAAACCGAACTCAAAGCCGCCAGGCTGGTGGCGATAGCCTCCACCGGCACCCCCGCCTGACCGCAAGGAGCACGACGCCGATGATCTGGGTCAACGGAACCCTCACCGCCGAGGACGACGCCACACTCTCCGTCCTCGACCACGGACTGACCGTCGGCGACGGCGTGTTCGAGACCGTCAAGGCCGAGAACGGCGAACTGTTCGCCCTCACCCGCCACCTCGACCGCCTCACCCGCTCCGCCCGCGGCCTCGGCCTCCCCGACCCCGACCACGACCTGGTCCGCGAGGCCTGCGCCGCCGTCCTGGCCGCGCAGCCCATGCCGCTCGGCCGCCTGCGGATCACCTACACCGGCGGCCGCGCCCCGCTCGGCTCCGAACGCGGCGACGCCGCACCCACGTTGGTCGTCGCCCTCGGCACCGCGAACCGCCGGCCCGACACCACCGCCGTCGTCACCGTCCCCTGGCGCCGCAACGAACACTCCGCCGTGACCGGCCTGAAGACCACCTCCTACGCCGAGAACGTCATCGCGCTCGCCGCCGCCCACCGCGCCGACGCCAGCGAGGCCCTGCTCGCCAACACCGCCGGCCTGCTCTGCGAAGGCACCGGCTCCAACGTCTTCCTGGTCCTCGACGGCCGCCTCCTCACCCCCACCCTCGCCTCCGGCTGCCTGGCCGGCATCACCCGCCGACTCGTCGTCGACTGGACCGGCGCCGAGGAGGTCGACGTCCCCCTCGAAGCCCTCGCCGACGCCGAGGAGGTCTTCCTGACCTCCACCCTCCGCGACGTCCAGGCCGTCACCCGCGTCGACGCCCGTACCCTCCCCGGCATCGGCCCGGTGACCCGCAAGGCGATGGAGATCTTCGCCGACCGGGCGGCCCGGCACAGCGACCCGGTCTGACCATGGCCGGGCGCGCGGGCGGCGTGGGACGGTAGAACCCCGGTGGGGGAGGGAAGGGGGCCGGTATGACTACCACGTTGCGGCCGGACGGTGCCGAGGAAGCCGCGGCCAACAAAGGGCGGACGCGGCGCTGGCACATCATGGTGAACGGGCACCCGGTGGGCGGCCTGCGGACCACCGCGTGGCCCCGGGACGGGTTCTGCCCGGGCGAGATCGGCGAGCTGGAGGTCACCGAGGGGCGGCGGCGGGGCCGGGGCACCGTCGCGGTGCTCGCCGCCGAAGAGGTGCTGCGCTCCTGGGGCTGCACCCGGGTCGACGTCACGGTGCCCGCCGAGGCAGCGGCCGGCCTGCAGCTGGCCCACGCCCTCGGCTACACCGAGCGGATGCGCAACATGATCAAGCCGCTCACCGAACTCCCGCAGCTCCCGGCAGGACTGACGGACCGTCGGATCGGTCCGGAGCAGTACCCCGACTGGGAGCGGGCCGCCGTCGAGGGCTACCGGCAGGAACTGATCGACTCCGGCCTGGGCGCCGCCGAGGCCACCGCGAAGTCGGAGCACGACCACCGGCACGCCCTGCCGGCCGGCCCGGACACCCCGGACACGGTGCTGCGGCAACTCCTCGACGCCGACGGGAACGTCCTCGGCTGCATCTGGGTCGCCCTCCGCCAGGCCACCATGCCGGACGGCCGCCCGCTGGCCTGGGTGATGCTGGTGGAAGCCGCCCCGGAACACCGCGGTCGCGGCCACGGCCGCACCCTGATGCGGATCGCCGAACGCGAATGCCTCGCCGCCGGCGTCCACGACCTCGGGCTCAACGTGTTCGCCGACAACGGCGTGGCGATCCGCCTCTACGAGTCGCTCGGCTACCGGGTCACCCGGCGCGTGCTCAGCAAACCGCTGCTCTGAGGCCTCCCGACCGCCCCGCCGTCACCGCCAGCGGGGCGGTCAGCCGCCCAGCAGCTCCACGATGCGCTCCAGCAGCCCGTCCTGGGACTGCCCGCCGTCCAGCCGCTCGCCGGCCACCACGTACGTCGGGGTGCCCGTGACGCCGATCGCCCGGCCCTCGGCCACGTCCGAGTCGACCAGCAGCATGTGCCGGCCGTCGATCAGCGCGGTGTCGACCTCCTCCGCGTCCAGCCCGGCCGACCCGGCGATCTCCACCAGCGCCTTCGCCCCGCCGCGCTCCACGTCCTCCAGCCGGGCCAGCAGCGCCTCGACGAACTCCCAGCCGCGCCCCTGCTCGAACGCCTCGGTCGCGGCCTCCGCCGCCGGGTACGCGAACTTGTGCTTCTCCAGCGGGAAGTGCCGCAGCTCGACGGCCAGCGCGTCACCGAAGCGGGCGCGCAGCGCGTGGACGTCCGCCAGCGCGGTACGGCAGTCGGGGCACAGCAGGTCGCACCAGAACTCGACGCGGGGCAGGGAGGAATCGCTCATGCCCCAAGTCTCCCAGGTCCGCCACCCGGCCCCGACCGATCCCGACCGGCCCCGGCCCCGACCGGCGGCGCTCGGCGGTCAGCGCCCGGCCGCCGCCACCGCCTCGGCCTCCGCCGAACGCTGCCGGGCCCGGTACGCGGCCACGTGCAGCCGGTTCCCGCAGGTGCGGCTGTCGCAGTAGCGGCGGGAGCGGTTGCGGGACAGGTCGACGAAGACCCGGGCGCAGTCCGGCGCCTCGCAGCGGCGCAGCCGCTCCAGCTCGCCGGCCATCACGATGAACGCCAGCGCCATGCCCAGCTCGGCGGCCAGGTGCCGACCGATCGCGGCGTGCGGCGCGAAGTAGTGGATGTGCCAGCCGTGGTGGTCGTGGTTGGTCAGCCGCGGCGTGGTGCCGGCCTCGGCGACCAGCGCGTTGACCAGCTCCGCGGCCCGCTCGACGGTGTCCGCCGAGAACACCTCGCGCAGCCGGTCGCGCAGCTGGTGCACCGCGGCCAGGTCGGCCGGGCCGAGCGAGTCGATCTCGCTGATCTCCTGACCGACCACGAAGGCGCTCAGCGCCGCGACGTCGGGCAGCTGCTCGCTGCCGCAGGCCTCCGGCGCGGTGTTCAGCAGCTCCACCAGGATGCTCAGCGCGCATTCGGTGTCATGGGTGATCAGCACGTGGGAACTCCTCACGCGGCGGCGGCCCGAGGACCGTCGCGTCGGTCAAAGCGGGGCCCGACTCTACCGGCCCGGGACGCCGTTCGGGCCAGGACGGACCCGGACGTGGCTTAGCCCCGGACGTCCGCTCCGACAGGAGGGAACGCCCGGGGCCGGGCCCCGAGGCCGCCGGCAGGCGGCAGTGAACTGCGACCGTGCCCCCGAGTAGGACGGTGCGCATCGAGGCGATCCCGCCGCCGCGCGACGGCGGGCCTTGACTCGTTCGGTTCAGCTCTCGGCGAGGATGTGAGACAGCTCCCGGTCGAGGTCGAAGTGACGGTGTTCGGTGCCGGGCGGCACCGCGGCGTCCGTCCGCTTGAGGAAGGACTCAAGCGCCCGGGCCGGGGCCTCCAGCAGTGCCTCTCCTTCCGGAGAGCTCAGGGCGATGCAAACCACGCCTTGACCGTGGCTGCGGGACGGCCACACCCGGACGTCGCCGGTACCGGTCGGTCGGTGCAGCCCCTCCGCGAGGAGGTCGCGGGCGAACACCCACTCCACGGTCTCGTCTGCTCCGGTGTGGAACGTCGCATGCACGGCATAGGGGTCGGCAGTGTCGTAGCGCAGGCCCGCGGGGACGGGCAGTGAGGACTCGCTGGACACGATGAGGCGCAGGTGCAGCTCGCAGCTGACCGTGGTGTTCATAAGCGCCAGGGCCTTTCGCTCAGTGTGCGCTCGGGGAATCGCACGTCGGCGAACGGACCATCCCACCTGAAAGCCCGGTGTAAACCCGTCTGTCCCGATTCCGGTGCGAGTCGTACCCCTTCCGGCGCATTGCGGAATCCCCCGAACGGCCCGACCTGCCGCCGACCGACCCGGTAACGGCACGGATTACCGGCGGTCGCACCGGACCGGTGCCCGGACGACTGGAGGAACGCACGAAGCTGCCGCCGCCGGACCCGCCCCGGGGCGGTGCCCCGCCCGCGGCGCTCCCGGCCGGCCCGCCGACGCCGCTGGTCGGGGCCGTCGGCCGGACCGGGGGCGCAAGCCGGGCGCGGACCGGGCACGACGAGGGGCGGGGGTGGTCGGAGCACCCGCGCGGATGGGGTAATGTTCTTTCTGCACCCGGGCGATTAGCTCAGCGGGAGAGCACTTCGTTCACACCGAAGGGGTCACTGGTTCGATCCCAGTATCGCCCACCGGAATGCAAAGGCGTAGGGCCTCGACTTGTTTATCAGGTCGGGGCCCTACGCCTTTTCCGCGTTCCCGGCCCGAGTTCTGACGGGCATTCAACAGGCCCGCCCCGCCCGGGAGCTATTCAACGGACGTGCCCGGCACGGGATCTGGGGGGCCGTCGGGGAACGGATTGGATGCCGGGGCCCAAGTGGTGCTACTGTTCATCTCGTTGCCCGGGCGATTAGCTCAGCGGGAGAGCACTTCGTTCACACCGAAGGGGTCACTGGTTCGATCCCAGTATCGCCCACCGAGCACAACACGGAAGGCCCCGACCATCAGGTCGGGGCCTTCCGTGTTGTGGCGTCCCGGCGGCCCGTCAGGCCGCCAACTCGCAGGCGTGGCCCGGCTCCAGGCGCGCACCGCACCGGCAGCGGGCCGGCCGCAGCGGCCACGCCGTGTCCACCCGCTCCGGCGTACCCGCCCGCTCGAACCAGCGCTCCAGCCCGCGCGCCTGCGCCGCGTGCCACACCGCCTGCCGCAGGTGCAGCTCCGCCGGCGACAGCCCGCCCAGCCGCTCCGGGTGCCGGGCCGCCACCGCGCGCACCAACTCCATTGCCGCCACCGCGTCCGCCGCCGCGTCGTGCGCACCCACCAGCGGGACGCCGTAGTGCCCGCACAGGTCGGTCAGGGTGCGGCGGCCCTTGCGGTAGCGGTCCACCTGCTTGTCCAGCACCCGTGGATCCAGCACCAGCAGCTCCGCGCCGCCCAGCACCTCCGTCAGCGAACCCGCCCCGTGCCGGCGCAACTCCCGGTCCAGCAGCGTCAGGTCGTACGGGGCGTTCATCACCACCAGCGGCACCCCCGCGCGGGACTGCTCGGCCAGCGCGAGCGCCACCTCCATCGCCACCGTGCGCGGCGGCCGGCCGTGCGCCCGCACCCGGTCGTCGGAAATGCCGTGAACGGCCCGGGCCTGCTCCGGAATGGGCACACCCGGATTGGCCAACCAACTGCGGACGGCCGCCGCCCCGCCCGCGGCGGACTGCACCACCAGGGCGGCCGAGACGATCCTGTCCTGCTCGACGTCCACACCCGTGGTCTCGGTGTCGAACGATGCCAACGGACCGTGGAACCAGGAACGGAGCTGCTGCATGACGCACCCTCAGACGCCGCGCGAACCCTTGCCGGGCGGCGCTGCCACCGAGGACCAGCGGAGCGCCGCGCCGTGTCGAAGTGATACCGCAGTTGACGGGAGGTCAACCGTCCCGGGCGACCTCTTGTGGCAGAAAGTGACCGAACGATCACCGCGGCCGCCCCGGGCCTTGGCGACGGGGACCTGGCCCGGCTCGGTACCATGCACAACGCAGCGGTTGTGCTGCGCCCCATAGCCAGAACGTCAGGAGAGACCGGTGACGGACGTCCGGATCATCATCAACCGCGAACCCGATCGGGAAGAGCGCGTGGTGACCACGGGCACTACGGCCGCCGAGCTCTTCGCCGACGACCGCGCCGTGATCGCCGCCCGGGTCGGCGGCCAGCTCAAGGACCTCGCCTACGCCGTCCAGGACGGCGACGAGGTCGAACCCGTCGAGATCTCCAGCCCCGACGGCCTCGACATCCTGCGGCACTCCACCGCGCACGTGATGGCCCAGGCCGTCCAGCAGGTCTTCCCGGAGGCCAAGCTCGGCATCGGCCCGCCCGTCCGCGACGGCTTCTACTACGACTTCGACGTCGAGAAGCCGTTCCACCCGGACGACCTCAAGACCATCGAGAAGAAGATGCAGGAGATCATCAAGCGGGGGCAGAAGTTCTCCCGCCGCGTGGTCACCGACGAGGCCGCCCGCGAGGAGCTCGCCAAGGAGCCCTACAAGCTGGAGCTGATCGGCCTCAAGGGCTCCGCCGCGACCGCCGGCGACGGCGCCGACGTCGAGGTCGGCTCCGGCGAACTCACCATCTACGACAACGTCGACCCGAAGACCGGCGACGTCTGCTGGGGCGACCTCTGCCGCGGCCCGCACCTGCCCAGCACCCGGCACATCCCGGCGTTCAAGCTGATGCGCTCCGCCGCCGCGTACTGGCGCGGCAGCGAGAAGAACCCGATGCTGCAGCGCCTCTACGGCACCGCGTGGCCCACCAAGGAAGAGCTGAAGGCCCACCTCGACTTCCTGGAGGAGGCCGCCAAGCGCGACCACCGCAAGCTCGGCACCGAGCTCGACCTGTTCTCCATCCCCGAGCAGATCGGCTCCGGCCTCGCCGTCTTCCACCCCAAGGGCGGCATCATCCGCCGCACCATGGAGGACTACTCGCGCAAGCGGCACGAGGAAGAGGGCTACGAGTTCGTCTACACCCCGCACGCCACCAAGGGGAAGCTGTTCGAGACCAGCGGCCACCTCGACTGGTACGCCGACGGCATGTACCCCCCCATGCAGCTCGACGAGGGCACGGACTACTACCTCAAGCCCATGAACTGCCCGATGCACAACCTGATCTTCGACGCGCGCGGCCGCTCGTACCGTGAACTGCCGCTGCGCCTCTTCGAGTTCGGCACCGTGTACCGGTACGAGAAGTCCGGCGTGGTGCACGGCCTGACCCGCGCCCGCGGCTTCACGCAGGACGACGCGCACATCTACTGCACCCGCGAGCAGATGGCCGACGAGCTGGACCGCACGCTGACCTTCGTGCTGGACCTGCTGCGCGACTACGGTCTGAACGACTTCTACCTGGAGCTGTCCACCAAGGACCCGGAGAAGTTCGTCGGCAGCGACGACGCGTGGGAGGAGGCCACCGCGGTCCTCGCCAGCGTGGCCGAGAAGCAGGGTCTGCCGCTGGTGCCGGACCCGGGCGGCGCGGCCTTCTACGGCCCGAAGATCTCGGTGCAGGCGCGGGACGCGATCGGCCGCACCTGGCAGATGTCGACCATCCAGCTCGACTTCAACCTGCCGGAGCGGTTCGAGCTCGAGTACACCTCGGCGGACGGCTCGCGGCAGCGGCCGGTGATGATCCACCGCGCGCTGTTCGGCTCGATCGAGCGCTTCTTCGCGGTGCTGCTGGAGCACTACGCGGGCGCCATGCCGCCGTGGCTGGCCCCCGTCACCGTGACCGGCATCCCGATCACCGACGAGCACGTGCCGTACCTGCTGGAGGTGGCGGCCGAGTTGAAGAAGCACGGGATCCGGGTGGACGTCGACACCTCGGACGACCGGATGCAGAAGAAGATCCGCAACGCCCAGAAGTCGAAGGTCCCGTACATGCTGATCGCGGGCAACGACGACGTCGAGGCCGGCGCGGTGTCGTTCCGCTACCGCAACGGCGAGCAGAAGAACGGCGTGCCGCGGGCCGAGGCGATCGCCGAGATCGTCGAGGCGGTGCGCAGCCGGGTGCAGGTCTGACACCGGTAGAGCGATGTGACGTGCGGGGCGGTCTCCTCCGGGAGTCTGCCCCGCACTGCTGGTTTCACGAGGTGCGGAGCATATGCTGGCGGGCATGACGAGTGAGCCGGAACTGCAGCGGGGCGTGGGGGAGCCGGACGGCTTCCGTCGCCTGTGGACACCTCATCGGATGGCGTACATCCAGGGCGAGAACAAGCCCACCGGGCCGGCTCCGGACGACGGTTGTCCGTTCTGTTCGATCCCGAAGCTGAGCGACGAGGACGGGCTGATCGTGCAGCGCGGCGAGTCGGTGTTCGCGGTGCTGAACCTGTACCCGTACAACGGCGGGCACTTGATGGTGGTGCCGTACCGGCACGTCGCGGACTACACCGAGTTGGACGGGCCGGAGACGGCGGAGCTCGGGGAGTTCACCAAGAAGGCGATGACGGCGCTGCGGGCGGCGTCGGGGGCGCACGGGTTCAACATCGGGATGAACCAGGGTGCGGCGGCGGGGGCCGGGATCGCGGCGCACCTGCACCAGCACGTCGTGCCGCGCTGGGGCGGGGACACCAACTTCATGCCGGTGGTGGGGCACACCAAGGTGCTGCCGCAGCTGCTGGCGGACACCCGGAAGGTGCTGGCCGAGGTGTGGCCGGTCTGATCCGGTGACGGGCCAACGGCAGGGGCCGTGCGGGAGGTGTTCCCGCACGGCCCCTGCCGTTGGTGTGTCCGGGGTCAGCCGGCGTCGTACTTGTCGGCGCGGAACGGGCGGCTGCCCTGCATCTCGGCGCGGATGACGTTGGCGCGGTTGGCGATCCGGTCGGTGGCGACGTCGTGCTCGTCGAGGAACTCGACCACGGCGGCGTGGATCAGGCCGACCACGGGGGTGGGGATGTACAGCGCGTCGTCGGACTTGAAGCGGCTGTTCCAGGCCGGGTCGGCCCAGGCCTGGCGCAGGCACAGGGGCTCGGGGAGGCCGATGGAGCCGCCGAGCCACTTCTGCAGGCCGGGGATCTTGTGGAGGGGGGCGCGGACGGCCTGTCGGACGATCTCGTCGTCGGTGACGACGGGGAGTTGGACGGTGCGGTTCTCCCAGAACCGGAGGGTCTTGGGGACGTCCTTCTCGGGGGTCTTGGGCTTGGCGCCGAAGTAGCCGGCGATCGGGCCGAGCGCGTGCGCGGTGGCGGTGACCTGCAGGCTGTGCGAGAGGACCATGATGCTGACCACCACGGTGGTGACCAACTGGCCCTTGTGCAGGACGAACTGGACGGCGATGCGGTGCCGGGTGTCGGTGCCGACGCTCTGCTTGTTGGCGAGCTCCGAGACGGCGAAGTCGCGCATCCGGTCGCCGTCCATCTCGGCGCCGGAGGGGCGGCCGATCTCGTCGGCGCCCTCGCCGGTGTCGAGCACCACCCAGTGGTTGATCTGCGGCTTGGGCAGGCCCCCGTTGGGGACTTCGGAGCCGGAGAGCGCGCCGAGGCGGTCGGAGATCCGGCGGGCCAGGTCCCAGACGTGGAAGGTACGGAAGTCGGGGTGGCCCTCGGCGGGGCGGAGGTCCTCGCGCAGCGACCACTCGGCCCAGCGGGCGCCGATGCCGAGGATGCCCTTGGGACCGGCGTAGTGCTGGACGTTGGTGTTCTGCTCGCGGGTGAGGCGGTCGAGGCCGGCCCGGAGCTCGTTGGCCTTCTTGTCGAGGTCGTCCTTGGGGACGGCCTTCGGGACGACGGCGGCGACGGCGCTGCCGCCGACCAGGTCGCCCCAGCGGGCGCGCTGCTGCATGACGGAGGCGACCACGGTGCGGCGGGCGAGGTACCAGCCGATGACGGGGCCGATCATCACGATCCGGCAGTAGAGGCCGAGCAGGCCGTCGGCCGGCGGGCGGATCGCCAGGAACAGGGTGAGGCCGGCGGCGAGCAGCAGGGCCAGCGTGCCGATGAAGCCGTCCCGGGCGGCGGACTTCTTGGCGCCGAGCCAGGCGCGGGCCTGGTACGCGGCGAGCCAGATCAGCGTGCCGGGCAGGAAGAGCAGACCGCAGACCACGCTGAGGGTGGAGAGCCGGCGGTCGCGGGCCTCGCGCAGGTCCTGGGCGGCGAGGCAGTGCTCGACGACCATCCGGACGTCGGTGCCGTGCGAGGGCACGATGGGTTTGCGGCCGCCGCCGAGGGTGCGGTCGATCAGGGCGCGGCTGAACGCCTCGCCGGCGCTGGGCCGGAACAGGGCGAACTTGCCGGGCTTGACCGAGACTCCGGCGAGCGCCCCGAGTTCGTTGTAGTCGCCGGTGCGGTAGGCGGCGGAGGAGAACGCCTGGGTGACCGCGGTCTGATGACCGACGTCCGTCCGTGGTACTTGCGCGCCCGGCGTCATGTCGAGCTGAGTCACCTGAGCAGCTCCTCCTCCCCTGATGGTCTGCGGCAGGTTACCGCGTGGCGGCCCGCCCGCGCGGATCATCAACTGATCCTGGGTCACATCTCGGCCGCGCGAACCGGTTTCGGGGTGATGTTGCCCCGCCACGGGGACTTCGACGCACGGGTTTAGGATCGCGCCATGACGAGTGCGTTCGCACCGGGCCCGGTGCTGGTTTTCGACGGTGACTGCGCGTTCTGTTCGAGCTGCGTGCGGTGGGCGGAGCGCTATCCGCGGCAGAGCCTGTCCTCGGCGGGGTGGGAGGCGGTGGCGTTCCAGTTCGCGGACCTGGAGGCACTGGCCGAGTTCACCGGCGGGCAGGTGTCGGAGGAGCGGGCGTCCCGCGAGGTGTTGTGGATCACGCCGGACCGCAAGGTGTACGGCGGTGCGCAGGCGGTGGCGCGGCTGCTGATGCGGTCGGGCGGGCCGTGGGCGTGGGCCGGCGGCCTGCTGGCGCTGGCGCCGGTGCGCCCGCTCGCCGGCGTGGTCTACCGCTGGGTGGCGCGCCACCGGGACCAGATGCCCGGTGGCACGAAGGCGTGCGCGCTGCCGCGCCGTTCCTGAGCGCCGTCAACCCGCCGTGGCGTACTGGGCGGCGAGGTGCGCGGGCATCGGCGAGTGGCGCAGGTAGCTGCGGGTGAACTGGCCGGTTCCGTGCGACAGCGAGCGCAGGTCGAGCGGGTAGCGGGCGAGTTCGAGTTCGGGGACCTCGGCGCGGACCAGGCTCAGACCCGGCCCGCCGATCTCGGTGCCGAGGACGTGGCCGCGGCGGGCGGACAGGTCGGTGAGGACGGCGCCCTGGTACTCGTCGGGCAGCAGCACCCGGACTTCGTCGACCGGTTCCAGGACCCGGACGTCGGTGTGGTCGGCGGCTTCCCTGAGAGCGAGCGCCGCGGCGGTCTGGAAGGCGGCGTCGGAGGAGTCCACGGAGTGCGCCTTGCCGTCGGTGAGGGTGACCCGGACGTCGGTCATCGGGTGGCCGTGCAGGCCGTGGGCGAGTTGGGCGCGAACGCCCTTCTCGACGGACGGGACGAAGTTGCGCGGGACGGCGCCGCCGACGACCCGGTCGACGAATTCGAAGCCGCCGCCGGGCAGCGGTTCCACGGTGAGGTCGCAGATCGCGTACTGGCCGTGGCCGCCGGACTGTTTGACGTGCCGTCCGTGGCCGCTGGCGGGGGCGGCGAAGGTCTCCCGGAGGGCGACCTCGTAGGGGACGGTCTCGACGTGGACGCCGTGCCGGTCGGCGAGCCGGTCGAGGGTGACGGCGAGGTGGGCCTCGCCGGTGCACCACAGGACGAGCTGGTGGGTGTCGGGGTTCTGTTCGACGCGCAGCGCCGGGTCCTGGGCGGTGAGCCGGCCGAGGGCCTGCGAGAGCTTGTCCTCGTCGGCCTTGGAGCGGGCCCGGACGGCGGTGGGCAGCAGGGCCTCGGGCAGCGGCCAGGGCGGCAGCACGGCGCCGTCGGTGGTGAGGGTGTCGCCGGTGCGGGCGGCGGTGAGCTTGGCGACGGTGACCAGGTCGCCGGCGACGGCCTGCGGGACGGGGCGCAGCTGGTGGCCGAACGGGCTGTGCAGGGCGGTGAGGCGTTCGTCGGTGCCGTCGGGCAGGTGGGCGGTGGTGTCGGGGCGGAGGGTGCCGGTGAAGATCCGCAGCAGGCTGAGGCGGCCGAGGTAGGGGTCCTCGCCGGTCTGGACGACCTGGGCGGTGAACGGGGCGTCGGGGTCGGCGGCGGGGAGGTCGTCGGCGCGGTCGGCGGGGGAGGGGAAGGCGGCGGCGACCAGGTCGAGCAGGGCGTCGCAGCCGGTGCCGTCGGGGGCGGTGGCCAGGACGGGGTGCAGGGTGCCGGCGAGGAACTCGCGGCGCAGTCCGGCGGTGAGCGCGGCGGTGTCGAGGTCGGCGCCGTCGAGGTAGCGCTCCATCAGGGCGTCGTCCTCGCCGGCCAGGGCCTCGACCAGGCGGGCGCGTTCGGCGGTGAGGTCGCCGGGGTGGTCGGGCTTGCCGTAGGCGCGGCCGGTGAGCAGGTCGGTGCTGCCGTGCAGGTGGCCGTCGCGCAGGTCGGGGTGGTGCAGCAGGCGGACGGTGTCGGGGGTGCCGAGGGTGTCCTGGAGCATCCGCAGGACGTCGTCGAGGCGGACCCGGGCGGAGTTGAGGTGGGTGAGGGCGAGGGCGCGCGGGAGGCGGGCGGCCTCGCAGCTCTGCCACAGGGCCCGGACGGGGCGGGCGACGGTCTCGTCGGCGGCGGAGTGGACGAAGACGGCGGCTTCGGCGGCGCGCAGGGCGGCGTGGAGTTCGCCGGCGAAGTCGGCGTAGCCGGGGGTGTCGAGCAGGTTGACGGTGAGGTCCTGCCAGGGGAGCGGGAGGAGCGCGAACTGGACCGAGCGCTGCTGCTGGTGCTCGATGTCCTCCCAGTCGGCGACGGTGGTGCCGTCGGGGACGGTGCCGGGCCTGGTCAGGGCGCCGGCGGTGAGGGCGAGGGCCTCGGCGAGGGTGGTTTTGCCGGCTCCGCCCGCCCCGACCAGGGCGAGGTTGCGGAGCCGGCCGGGTCGGTCGGCGGGTGTGGCGGGGGTGTGGGCTGTCCGGTCCGGCATGGCTGGCCTCCTGCCGCTCGATCAGCGTGGATACCATTGTCCAGCCGGGCGGGGCCATCCGCGCGGCCGCCCGGCGGGCAAGCGGCTCGCGGGTGCCAACCGAGGAGCGGAGCGGACCGGAAGGCCATGCTCAACAAGTACGCGCGTGGCTTCTTCACACGTGTCCTCACCCCGTTCGCGGCGATGCTGCTGCGGTGGGGTGTCAGTCCGGATGCGGTCACGCTGATCGGTACAGCCGGGTCGGTGGCGGGCGCCCTGGTGTTCTTCCCGCGCGGGGAGTTCTTCTGGGGCACGATCACCATCACCCTGTTCATCTTCTCCGACCTGGTGGACGGCAACATGGCCCGCCAGGCGGGCCGGTCCAGCAAGTGGGGTGCGTTCCTGGACTCCTCGCTCGACCGGGTCGCCGATGCGGCGATCTTCGGCGGTCTGGCGATGTGGTATGCCGGAAAGGGCGACAACGACATCCTGTGCGCGGTGTCGATCTTCTGTCTGGCCAGCGGCCAGGTGGTGTCGTACACCAAGGCGCGCGGGGAGTCGCTGGGCTTCCCGGTGAACGTGTCGGGTCTGGTGGAGCGGGCCGAGCGGCTGGTGATCAGCCTGGTGGCGGCCGGTTTCGCGGGCCTGCACAAGTTCGGAGTGCCGTACATCGAGTGGCTGCTGCCGGTCGCCCTGTGGGTGGTCGCGGTGGGCAGCCTGGTGACGGTGGCGCAGCGGATGCTGACGGTGCGCCGGGAGGCGGCGGAACTGGAGGCGGCGGGCGCCGCCGAGGGGGTCGAGTGAAGGAGCGGTTGGTCGACGCGGCCTATGCGGCCGGTTGGGCGGGGCTGAAGCACCTGCCGGAGCCGGTGGCCCGCGGCCTGTTCAACACCATCGCCGAGGTGGCGTGGCGACGGCAGGGCAAGGGGGTGCGGCAGCTGGAGGCCAATCTGGCGCGGGTCCACCCGGATGCGGACGCGATGCGGCTGCGGGAGCTGTCCCGGGCCGGCATGCGGTCGTACATGCGGTACTGGATGGAGTCGTTCCGGCTGCCGACCTGGAGCCGGGAGCGGGTCGCGCAGGCGATAACGGTGAAGAACCTGGATCAGCTGAACGAGGCGATGGCGGCGGGGCGCGGCGCGGTGCTGGCGCTGCCGCACATGGCGAACTGGGACCTGGCGGGCGCGTGGATCGCGTCCGCGGGCGGGTTCCCGTTCACCACGGTCGCCGAGCGGTTGAAGCCGGAGTCGCTGTTCGACCGGTTCGTGGCGTACCGGGAGAGCCTCGGCATGGAGGTGCTGGCGCTGACCGGCTCCCAGGTGTCGGTGGTGGGGACGCTGGCGCGGCGGCTGCGCGAGGGCCGGCTGGTGTGCCTGGTCGGCGACCGGGACCTGTCGGAGGCGGGTGTCCAGGTGGACTTCTTCGGCGAGCCGACCCGGATGCCGGCCGGCCCGGCGGCGCTCGCGCAGCGCACCGGTGCGGCGCTGTTCCCGGTCACGCTCTGGTACGACGGGCCGGTGTTGCGCGCGGAGGTGCACCCGGAGGTGGTGCCGTCCGGCGTGGGCGAGCGGCAGGAGCAGGTCGTGGCGATGACGCAGACGATGGCCGACGTGTGGGCGGAGTCGATCCGGGAGCACTCGACGGACTGGCACATGCTGCAGAAGCTGTGGCTGGCCGACCTGACGCCGCGGAGGGCGGAGCGGTGAGGATCGGCGTGGTCTGCCCGTACGACTGGGACGTGCCGGGCGGTGTCCAGTTCCACATCCGGGACTTGGCGGAGCATCTGATCCGGCTTGGTCACGAGGTGTCGGTGCTGGCCCCGGCGGAGGACGAGGACGCGCTGCCGCCGTACGTGGTGTCCGCGGGGCGGGCCGTCGCGGTGCCGTACAACGGGTCGGTGGCGCGGCTGAGCTTCGGCATCCTGTCGGCGGCCAGGGTGCGGCGGTGGCTGCGCGAGGGCCGGTTCGACGTGCTGCACGTGCACGAGCCGAACTCGCCGTCGCTGTCGATGCTGGCGGCCTGGGCGGCGTCCGGGCCGATGGTGGGGACGTTCCACACCTCGAACCCGCGGTCGCGGGCGATGATCGCGGCCTCGCCGATCCTGCAGCCGGGCCTGGAGAAGATGTCCGGCCGGATCGCGGTGTCGGAGTACGCCCGGCGCACCCTGGTGGAGCACCTGGGCGGCGACGCGGTGGTGATCCCGAACGGCGTGGACGTGCGGTTCTTCGCGGACGCCGAGCCGGACCCGAAGTGGCAGGGCGGCGCCGCCGAGGGCGGGCCGGGCACTATTGGCTTCATCGGCCGGATCAACGAGCCCCGCAAGGGCCTGCCGACGCTGCTGGCGGCGCTGCCGCGGATCCTCGCCGAGCGCCCCGGGGTGCGGCTGCTGGTGGCCGGCAAGGGCGACGAGGAGGAGGCGGTGGCGGGCCTGTCCGCCGAGGTGCGGGCGCAGGTCGAGTTCCTCGGCATGGTCTCGGACCGCGACAAGGCCCGGTTGCTGCGCAGCGTCGACCTGTACGTGGCGCCGAACACCGGCGGCGAGTCGTTCGGCATCATCCTGGTCGAGGCGATGTCGGCGGGTGCGCCGGTGCTGGCCAGCGACCTGGACGCGTTCCGCCAGGTGCTGGACGGCGGCGCGGCCGGCGAGCTGTTCCCGGTGGAGGACGCGGACGCGCTGGCGGCCGCCGCGGTGAAACTGCTCGGCAGCCCCGAACGGCTGCTGGCGCTGCGCGAGGCCGCCTCCCGGCACGTGCGGCGATTCGACTGGGAGACCGTCGGGGCGGAGGTGCTGTCGGTGTACGAGACGGTCACCGACGGTCGTCCGCCGGTCGCCGAGGCCGAACCGTCCGGCTGGCGCACGCGTCTTGGTCGCTGAACCACCCTGCTCGCGAGAGGTACCACCATGCCGCTGATCACCGTCGACTACACCGACCGGCTCGCCGACTGCTTCGACCGGCGCGGATTCGGGCTGGCCCTGAACCGGCTGGCGGTGAAGCTGATCGACGCCAAGCCGGAGGCCTGCAAGACCCGTTTCCGGCGCACCGAGGAGGCGGTGGTCGGCGCGGACGCCGAGACGTACACGCTGGTGGCGGTCGAGTTCGAGATCTTCCCGGGCCGGTCGGCGCAGGCCAAGGCGGCGCTCGCGGAGGCGACGGTGGCGGCGCTGCCGGAGTACCTGGGCGCCGATCCGGGGGCGGTGCAGGCCGCGGTGTCGGTCACCGAGACCGACCGGGACTCCTACCGCTCGGCGGTCTTCGGCGGCTGAGCCGGGTACCGTAACGCCCCGTGACTACCTGGATCTGGGCCCTCGCGGCCGTCGTACTGTTCGCCGTCTACCTGAGTTGGACGGCGGGCAGGCTCGACCGGTTGCACGCCCGGATCGACGCCGCCCGGGCCTCGCTGGACGCCCAGCTGCTGCGCCGGGCGTCGGTGGCGATGGAGCTGGCCACCTCCTCGCTGCTCGACCCGGCCGCGTCGATCCTGCTGCTGGAGGCCGCGCACGCGGCCCGGCAGGCGCAGGACGAGCAGCGCGAGGTGGCGGAGAGCGAGCTGAGCCTGGCGCTGCGCGCGGTGCTGGACGAGCCGGAGCAGGTCGCGGCGCTGCGGGCGGCCCCGGGCGGCGAGGACGCGGTGCGCGACCTGGTGGAGGCGGTGCGCCGGGTGCCGATGGCGCGGCGGTTCCACAACGACGCGGTGCGGGCGGCGCGGGCGGTGCGCGAGCACCGGTTGGTGCGCTACTTCCGGCTTGCGGGGCGGGCGCCGTTCCCCATGGCGTTCGAGATGGACGACGAACCGCCGACGGCGCTCACGCCCGAGGGAGCGCCCGCGTAGGCTGGGCGCTGATTTCTCGCCCACTGTTCCCCGTCCGTGGTGCTCTGGCCTGATTGTCGTATGCCGTTGGTGACGCTGGACCATGTGGCGTATGGGTCCCCACCCCCCGAGGCCTACGATAGGTCGATAGCACCGGTTCATCCCTGAGTGAGGTCTTACGTGTCCACCACCCCCACCACCGCAGACCAGCCGCAGATCGGTACCGCCCGGGTCAAGCGCGGCATGGCCGAGCAGCTCAAGGGCGGTGTGATCATGGACGTGGTCAACGCCGAGCAGGCGAAGATCGCCGAGGACGCCGGCGCTGTCGCCGTCATGGCGCTGGAGCGGGTGCCCGCCGACATCCGCAAGGACGGCGGCGTGGCCCGGATGTCCGACCCGAACATGATCGAGGAGATCATCGACGCGGTCTCCATCCCGGTGATGGCCAAGTCCCGCATCGGCCACTTCGTCGAGGCCCAGGTCCTGCAGTCGCTCGGCGTCGACTACATCGACGAGTCCGAGGTGCTGACCCCGGCCGACGAGATCAACCACTCCGACAAGTGGGCGTTCACCACCCCCTTCGTCTGCGGCGCCACCAACCTGGGCGAGGCCCTGCGCCGGATCGCCGAGGGCGCGGCCATGATCCGCTCCAAGGGCGAGGCCGGCACCGGCAACGTGGTCGAGGCCGTCCGCCACCTGCGCCAGATCAAGAACGAGATCGCCAAGCTGCGCGGCTTCGACAACAACGAGCTGTACGCCGCCGCCAAGGAGCTGCGCGCCCCGTACGAGCTGGTCCGCGAGGTCGCCGAGCTCGGCAAGCTGCCGGTCGTGCTGTTCTCCGCCGGTGGCGTGGCCACCCCGGCCGACGCCGCGCTGATGCGCCAGCTGGGCGCCGAGGGCGTGTTCGTCGGCTCCGGCATCTTCAAGTCCGGCGACCCGGCCAAGCGTGCCGCGGCCATCGTGAAGGCCACCACCTTCTTCGACGACCCGAAGGTCATCGCGGACGCCTCCCGCAACCTGGGCGAGGCCATGGTCGGCATCAACTGCGACACCCTGCCGGAGTCGGAGCGCTACGCCAACCGCGGCTGGTAAGCACTGCCGGGGAGCGGACCGGACCGACGGTTCCGGTCCGCGTCCCCCGGCCCCGGCCCGTCGCGCGAGCAATCGGCGCGGCGGGCCGCTCCGTGGGCTTTCCCGGCCCGTAGTTCGAGATGAAGAGGTAGTGACACCGTGAGCACCCCCACCATCGGCGTCCTCGCCCTCCAGGGCGACGTCCGTGAGCACCTGGTGGCGCTGGCCGCCGCCGACGCGCTGGCCCGTCCGGTCCGCCGCCCCGAGGAGCTCGCCGAGGTCGACGCCCTGGTGATGCCCGGCGGCGAGTCCACCACCATCTCCAAGCTGGCGGTGCTGTTCGGCCTGATGGACCCGCTGCGCGAGCGGGTCCGGGCCGGCATGCCGGTCTACGGCACCTGCGCCGGCATGATCATGCTGGCGGACAAGATCCTGGACGGCCGGGACGACCAGGAGACCGTCGGCGGCATCGACATGACGGTCCGTCGGAACGCCTTCGGCCGGCAGAACGAGTCCTTCGAGACCGCCATCCCGTTCGAGGGCATGGCCGAGCCGGTCACCGGCGTGTTCATCCGCGCCCCCTGGGTCGAGTCGGTCGGCGCGGGCGTCGAGGTGCTGGCCGAGGTGCCCGCCGCCGACGGCCCGGACGCCCGGATCGTGGCGGTCCGCCAGGGCAACCTGCTGGCCACCTCCTTCCACCCGGAGCTGACCGGCGACCACCGCGTCCACGAGTACTTCGTGCGGATGGTCGAGGCCGCCGCCCGCTAGGCGCGGCGCGGTGACCGTGTGCCACCCCGCAGTGCGGCACCGGTAAGATCTCCCCTGTTCATTTCCCATTGGCGACGAAAAGGAGCTGGCGATGTCCGGCCACTCTAAGTGGGCTACCACCAAGCACAAGAAGGCCGCGATCGACGCCAAGCGCGGCAAGCTCTTCGCCAAGATGATCAAGAACATCGAGGTGGCGGCTCGGACCGGCGGCGGCGACCCCGCGGGCAACCCGACGCTCTACGACGCCATCCAGAAGGCGAAGAAGAGCTCCGTCCCGATCGACAACATCAACCGGGCCGTCAAGCGCGGCTCCGGTGCGGAGGCCGGCGGCGCCGACTACTCGACGATCATGTACGAGGGCTACGGCCCGAACGGCGTGGCCGTCCTGATCGAGTGCCTCACCGACAACCGCAACCGCGCGGCCTCCGACGTCCGCGTCGCGATGACCCGCAACGGCGGCAACATGGCCGACCCGGGCTCGGTGTCCTACCTGTTCAACCGCAAGGGCGTGGTGATCGTCCCCAAGGCCGACGGCGTGGACGAGGACAAGGTCCTGGACATCGTCCTGGACGCCGGCGCCGAAGAGGTCAACGACCTCGGCGAGGCCTTCGAGGTGATCTCCGAGGCCACCGACATGGTCGCGGTCCGCACCGCGCTGGTCGACGCGGGCGTCGACTACGACTCCGCCGACGCCAACTTCGTGCCCAGCATGCAGGTCGAGCTGGACGCCGACGGCGCCCGCAAGATCTTCAAGCTGATCGACGCGCTGGAGGACAGCGACGACGTGCAGAACGTCTTCGCGAACTTCGACGTCTCGGACGAGATCATGGCCGAGCTGGACGCCTGAGTCCTCCGTCCTCGGCTCCTCCGCCCGGTGACCGCTCGCGGCCGCCGGGCGGAGGCGTGTCCGGGGACGGTTGTCCGTGGTCAGGGGTAGCCTTCCCGGGTCGGAGAGAGGTGGGGCAGGGCTCGTGCGAGTGCTGGGTGTGGACCCTGGGCTGACCAGGTGCGGCGTCGGAGTCGTCGAAGGGCTGCCCGGGCGGCAGTTGACGATGCTCGGCGTGGGCGTGGTGCGGACGCCGCCGGGGGACGACCTCGGGCCGCGACTGCTCGCCGTCGAACGCGGGCTGGAGGAGTGGCTCGACCGCTACTCGCCCGAACTCGTCGCCGTCGAGCGGGTGTTCGCGCAACACAACGTCCGCACCGTGATGGGCACCGCGCAGGCCTCCGCCGTCGCCGTGCTCTGCGCCACCCGGCGGGGGATTCCCGTCACCCTGCACACCCCGAGCGAGGTCAAGGCGGCGGTCACCGGCTCCGGTCGCGCCGACAAGGCCCAGGTCACCGCCATGGTCACCCGCCTCCTCCGTCTCGACGCCCCGCCCAAGCCCGCCGACGCGGCGGACGCCCTGGCGCTGGCCATCTGCCACATCTGGCGCGGCGGCACCACCAACCGCCTGACGGCGGCGATCAAGGCGCACGCCGCCGGCGGCAACTGGCACGGCACCCCGGCCGCGGAACCGGCCGAGCAGCAGAGCGGCGCGCCCCGGGCGGCGTACGGCAGAGTGCCCGGCCGCCCGCGCAACTCCACGCGCCCCTGACGGGGCGCACCCCCGCAGGTCCCGAAAGCTCCCACCTTCGAAAGGAAACGACTCACCATGATCGCCTTTGTGCAGGGCCCGGTTGCGGTGGTGGGGCCCGGGGTGGCCGTGGTGGAGGTCGGGGGCGTGGGGATGGCGGTGCAGTGCACGCCGTCGACGTTGGCGGCGCTGCGGGTGGGGGAGGTGGCGCGGCTGGCGACGTCCCTCGTGGTGCGGGAGGACTCGTTGACGCTGTTCGGGTTCGCGGACGACGACGAGCGGGCGACGTTCGAGGTGCTGCAGGCGGCGCCGGGGGTCGGGCCGAAGCTGGCGCAGGCGATTCTGGGGGTGCATTCGCCGGAGGCGCTGCGGGTGGCGGTGGCGAGCGGTGACGAGAAGGCGCTGATCGCGGTGCCGGGGATCGGCAAGGCGAAGGCGGCGAAGCTGCTGCTGGAGTACAAGGACAAGCTGGGCGTCCCGCACGGGACGGTGCCGGCGCAGAAGCCGGTGGCGACCGGCCCGGCGCCGTGGCACGAGCAGCTGCATTCGGCGCTGGTGGGCCTGGGCTACGCTCCGCGGGAGGCGGACGAGGCGGTGACCCGGGTGACGCCGGACGCCGAGGCGCAGGCCACGCCGGACGTGGGCGCGCTGCTGCGGCTCGCGCTGCGGGGCCTGAACCGGGCCCGCTGAGCATCGCCGAAGCAATCTGACGATCCGTCACCAAATCGACAATGGGGAGCCGTTTTCCGATGAGTCCGTACGAGTCCGAGCCCGTTGACCGCCTGGTGACGGCGTCCGCCGACGGCGAGGACCAGGCGGTGGAGGCGGCGCTGCGGCCGCGGATGCTGGAGGAGTTCATCGGCCAGGAGCGGGTGCGCGAGCAGCTCTCGCTGGTGCTGCAGGCGGCCCGTCAGCGCGGCGCGGCGCCGGACCACGTGCTGCTGAGCGGCCCGCCCGGGCTGGGCAAGACCACGCTGTCGATGATCATCGCGGCGGAGCTGAACGCGCCGATCCGGATCACCTCCGGCCCGGCGATCCAGCACGCCGGCGACCTGGCGGCGATCCTGTCCTCGCTGACCGAGGGCGAGGTGCTGTTCCTCGACGAGATCCACCGGATGTCCCGGCCCGCCGAGGAGATGCTGTACATGGCGATGGAGGACTTCCGGGTCGACGTGATCGTCGGCAAGGGCCCGGGGGCGACCGCGATCCCGCTGGAGCTGCCGCCGTTCACACTGGTCGGGGCGACCACCCGGGCCGGTCTGCTGCCGCCGCCGCTGCGCGACCGGTTCGGGTTCACCGGCCACATGGAGTTCTACGCGCCGGCCGAGCTGGAGCGGGTGGTCCACCGTTCGGCGGGGCTGCTGGACGTGGAGATCGACCCGGCGGGCGCGGCGGAGATCGCCGGCCGCTCGCGCGGCACGCCCCGCATCGCCAACCGGCTGTTGCGCCGGGTGAGGGACTTTGCGCAGGTCCGCCACGACGGTCTGGTCACCCGGGAGATCGCGGCGCGGGCGCTGGAGGTGTACGAGGTCGACGCGCGCGGACTGGACCGGCTGGACCGCGCGGTGCTGGAGGCGCTGCTGAAGCTCTTCGGCGGCGGACCGGTCGGTCTGTCCACCCTGGCGGTCGCCGTAGGGGAGGAGGCGGAGACCGTGGAGGAGGTCGCCGAGCCCTTCCTGGTAAGGGAAGGACTGCTGGCGCGTACCCCGCGCGGGCGGATCGCGACGGCGGCGGCCTGGCAGCACCTGGGGCTGACCCCGCCGCAGTCGACCCGGGCGCCGCGCGGGGCGCAGCCCGAACTCTGGGCGGACGGCCAGGCGTAACCGGGTTGCCTTATCGGCGGTTTATGTCCATGCCAAGGCTCGCCACTTTCGGCGCCGCACTGGCATGCTTGGCGTTGTCCGTTCAGTGCGGGTCGCCTAGACTCCGCCGGACCGCCCCTCTCGCCCGACGGGCCGACGTACACGCACTGGCCGCCCGGTGGGCGGCCGACAAAGGACCCTGGCTGTGAACTTCATCATCCTCCTCCTCCCGCTCCTGGCGATCTTCCTGATGTTCCGCTCGCAGAAGAAGCGGCAGGCGCAGATGCAGACCATGCAGTCCGCTCTGCAGCCGGGTTCGGGTGTCCGCACCATCGGCGGCATGTACGCCGTGGTCAAGGCGGTCAACGACGAGACGATCGAGCTCGAGGTCGCTCCCGGCGTGGTGGCGCACTACACCAAGGGCGCCATCGCGGCGGTCCTGGAGCCGCTCGAGTACGACGCGATCATCAACGGCCGTCCCGCCGAGGACGAGTCGGAGGAGGACGCGGTCGAGGCCGTCGAGGGTACGGACGCCGACGAGAAGCCGCTGAGCCTGTCCAAGGACGAGGCGAAGGCCGGCGCCGAGGCTCCCGAGAGCAAGTAGTACGGCCGGGGGGGCCTCTCTTCCCCGACCAGCGGCATCCGCCGCGAGCCCACAGGACCTCTTGGGCCGCCGTGCGTCCGTCTCTTCCGGGCCCCGCCCTGTGCGGGGTCCGGGGCCGGCCGCCGAGCGGCATGGACAGGGAGAAACGAACAAGGTGGCAACACCCAAGTCGCGGTCGCGCGACGGATACCCGGGGCGGGCGCTGGCGCTCATTCTGGTGGTCACCGTCGGCCTGGTGGCCCTCATGTTCGGGACGGGCTACACCAAGCCGCGTCTCGGTATCGACCTCGCCGGTGGCACCAGTGTCACGCTGACCGCCAAGTCGGACGATCCTTCCGCGATCAACAAGGCAAACCTCGACACCGCGGTCGGCATCATCCAGAAGCGCGTCAACGGCATGGGCGTCTCCGAGGCGGAGGTCCAGACCCAGGGCAACAGCAACATCATCGTCAACATCCCCGACGGTGGTAACACGCAGGAGTCCATCGACAAGGTCGGTGACACCGCGAAGCTGTACTTCCGCCCGGTGCTGGCCACCGCGCCGACCGGCATCAGCGCCCAGCCGCAGCCGAGCAGCGCGCCGTCGACGGCGCCCAGCGGCTCGGCCAGCCCGGCCGCCTCCGGCAGCGCCTCCGCGCCCGCCTCGCCGAGCTCCTCGGCCACCAAGGCCGGCCGCGCCCTGTCCGGCGCCCTGCAGGCCGACCCGAGCGGTTCCGCCTCGGCCCCCGCCACCGGCTCCGCCGCCCCGAGCGCCCCGACCACGCCGACCAACCCGGCCGACGTGAGCGCCGCGCTGACCCAGGGCACCGTCCCGGCCGAGCTGCAGCAGCAGTTCACCGCGCTGGACTGCTCGGTCAAGGAGCAGCGGCAGAACTACCAGAAGGCCAGCGACCCGTCCGCGCCGACCGTGGCCTGCTCGTACGACGCCGAGCAGAGCATCTGGTACAAGTTCGCGCTCGGCGGCGTCGCCGTGAACGGCCAGGACGTCACCAAGGCGCAGGCCGTCTACGACACCCAGTCCGCCAAGGGCTGGATGGTCGACCTGTCGTTCAACGACGCCGGCTCGAACGCCTTCGCGTCCACCACCGGCAAGCTCGCCACCCAGCCGGCCCCGGCGAACCAGTTCGCCATCGTGCTGGACGGCCAGGTGGTCTCCCACCCGTACGTGAGCGAGTCGATCACCGGCGGCAGCGCGGTCATCTCCGGCACCTTCACCCAGGCCGACGCCAAGTCGCTGGGCAACGTGCTCAGCTACGGCGCGCTCCCGCTGGACTTCGTGAAGAGCGACGTCACCACCGTCTCCCCGCAGCTCGGCTCCGAGCAGCTGGAGGCCGGCCTGATCGCCGGTCTGATCGGCATGGTGCTGGTGGTCATCTACTCGCTGGTCTACTACCGCGGCCTGGGCCTGATCTCGATCGCCGGTCTGGCGGTCTCCGCGATCCTGACCTGGTCGATCATGAGCCTGCTGGGCGCCGGTGTCGGCTTCGCGCTGAACCTGCCCGCGGTCTGCGGCGCCATCGTCGCGATCGGCATCACCGCCGACTCGTTCATCGTGTACTTCGAGCGCATCCGGGACGAGGTCCGCGAGGGCGCCCAGCTGCGGCCCGCCGTGCAGCGCGCCTGGCCGCGGGCCCGGCGCACCATCCTGGTGTCGGACTTCGTGTCGTTCCTGTGTGCCGCGGTGCTGTACCTGGTGTCGGTCGGCAAGGTGCAGGGCTTCGCGTTCACGCTGGGTCTGACCACGCTGCTCGACGTCGTGGTGATCTTCCTGTTCACCAAGCCGCTGATCACGCTGCTGGCCCGCACCAAGTTCTTCTCCAGTGGCCACCCGTGGTCCGGCCTGGACCCGAAGCGGCTCGGCGCCCGTCCGCCGATCCGCGGCTCCCGCCGCCGTCCCGCCCCCTCCCAGCAGACCCAGGAGGTCTGACCCATGTCGCTCCGCAACATCGGTCACCGCCTCTACCAGGGCGAGGTCTCGTTCGACTTCGTCGGCAAGCGGAAGATCTGGTACTCGATCTCCGCGGTGATCGTCCTGGTGGCCGCGATCGGCCTGGCCATGGGCCTGCACCTGGGCATCGAGTTCAAGGGCGGCTCGGTCTACACCGTGCACAAGCCCGGGCTGTCGGTGTCGCAGGCGAAGGACACCGCCAACAAGATCACCAACTCCAACACCGCGCTGGTGCAGACCACCGACAAGGGTGACGTCCGGATCCAGATCAGCGCCGAGGAGTCGGTGTCGGCGACGACCTTCACCAAGGAGTTCTCGCAGGCCGTCGGCGTCGACGAGAAGGACATCAACGCCCAGGTGATCGGCCCCTCCTGGGGTGCCGACATCTCCAAGAAGGCGCTGACCGGCCTGATCATCTTCATGGTCCTGGTCACCGTCTACCTGGCGATCGCCTTCGAGTGGCGGATGGCGGTGGCCGCCCTGGTCGCCCTGATCCACGACCTGCTGATCACCATCGGCGTCTACGCCCTGGTCGGCTTCGAGGTCACCCCGGGCACCGTGATCGGCTTCCTGACCATCCTCGGCTACTCGCTCTACGACACGGTCGTCGTCTTCGACACCGTGAAGGAGAACACCCGGGGCCTCACCAAGCAGTCCCGCCGCACCTACAGCGAGGCCGCCAACCACGGCCTCAACCAGACCCTGGTGCGCTCCATCAACACCACGGTCGTGGCGCTGCTGCCGGTCTCCGCGCTGCTGTTCATCGGCGGCGGCCTGCTCGGCGCGGGCACCCTCAACGACATCTCGCTGGCCCTGTTCATCGGCCTCGCCGCCGGCGCCTACTCCTCGATCTGCGTCGCCACCCCGCTGCTCGCGCAGCTCAAGGAGCAGACCCCGGAGATGAAGGCGCTGGCCAAGCGGGTCGCGCAGCGCCGGGCGTCCGAGGCCAAGGCGGCCGAGGAGGCCGCCGAGCGCGGCGAGGACGTGATGATCGACGAGGAGGTCCCGGCAGGTATGGTCGGACAGCGTAACCAGCCGACCAGCCGCACCCGGGGCAAGGGACGGCCGTCCGGCAAGCGCTGAACCCCGCGTCGTTAAGGAACCCCCGTGACCTCCACCATCGACCCCGCCCTGACCGAGCTGCTCAACAGCCGGATCCGGGACGTGCAGGACTACCCGAAGCCGGGCGTCCTGTTCAAGGACATCGCCCCCCTGCTGGCCGACGCCGAGGCGTTCGGCGCGCTGACCCGGGCGCTGGCCGAGCGGGCGAAGGAACTCGGCGCCACCAAGGTGGTCGGCCTGGAGGCGCGGGGGTTCGTGCTGGCCGCGCCCGCCGCGGTCGCGGCCGGACTCGGGTTCGTCCCGATCCGCAAGAAGGGCAAGCTGCCCGGCGACGTGTTCTCCCGCTCGTACGACCTGGAGTACGGGTCGGCGACGCTGGAGGTGCAGTGCGACGCGTTCGCCCCCGGCGAGAAGGTGCTGGTGGTGGACGACGTGCTGGCCACCGGCGGCACCATCGCCGCCTCGCTGGACCTGGTCCAGGAGGCCGGCGCCGAGCTGGTGGGCGTCGTGGTGCTGATGGAGCTCGGTTTCCTGACGGGCCGTGAGCGGCTCGTCCCGCACCTGCACGGTGCGCCGCTGGAGACCCTGGTCGTGGTCTGACCGATCCGATCGCAGGTGAGCCGCCCGGGAACAGATTCCGTTCCCGGGCGGCTTTCGCTGTAGGGGGTCGGCCGAACGCGGAAGCCCGTCGCGCCGCCGGTACGATGAAGGTTGATCCGTCCGCACGTAGGAGTGTCCTTGCCCGACGAGGTTGTGCCCACGGCTGCGACTGCCAGCTCCCGCCCTTCGCCCGGCGGTATGCGGGCTCGCCTGGCCCGGCTGGGCGGACAGCGCAGTTCGATGGTCAACCCGGTGCTGGAGCCGCTGTTCCGCACCATCCGGGCCAACGACCCGAAGGCCGACCCGGCCCTGCTCAAGGACATCGAGCGGGCGTACGCGGTGGCCGAGAAGTGGCACCGCGGGCAGAAGCGCAAGAGCGGCGACCCGTACATCACGCACCCGCTGGCGGTGGCGACCATCCTGGCCGAGCTGGGGATGGACGCGCCGACGCTGATGGCGGGCCTGCTGCACGACACCGTCGAGGACACCGACTACGGCCTGGAGACGCTGCGGCACGACTTCGGCGACTCGGTGGCGCTGCTGGTCGACGGCGTCACCAAGCTGGACCGGGTGAAGTTCGGCGAGGCGGCGCAGGCGGAGACCGTCCGCAAGATGGTCGTCGCGATGGCCAAGGACCCGCGGGTCCTGGTGATCAAGCTGGCCGACCGGCTGCACAACATGCGCACGATGCGCTACCTGAAGCGGGAGAAGCAGGAGAAGAAGGCCCGCGAGACGCTGGAGATCTACGCCCCGCTGGCGCACCGGCTGGGCATGAACACCATCAAGTGGGAGCTGGAGGACCTGGCGTTCGCCATCCTCTACCCCAAGATGTACGACGAGATCGTCCGACTGGTGGCCGAGCGCGCCCCGAAGCGCGACGAGTACCTGGCGACCGTGATCGACCAGGTGCAGGGCGACCTGCGCGGGGCGCGGATCACCGCGCAGGTGACGGGCCGACCGAAGCACTACTACTCGGTCTACCAGAAGATGATCGTCCGGGGCCGGGACTTCGCCGAGATCTACGACCTGGTGGGCATCCGGGTCCTGGTCGACACCGTCCGCGACTGCTACGCGGCGCTGGGCACCATCCACGCGCGGTGGAACCCGGTGCCGGGGCGGTTCAAGGACTACATCGCGATGCCCAAGTTCAACATGTACCAGTCGCTGCACACGACGGTGATCGGCCCCGGCGGCAAGCCCGTCGAACTGCAGATCCGCACCTTCGACATGCACCGCCGCGCCGAGTACGGCATCGCCGCGCACTGGAAGTACAAGCAGCGGGCGGTGGCCGGCGCGTCCAAGGTGCGCACCGACACCCCGACCCACAAGCGGCAGCACGACAAGGCCGACGCGGTCAACGAGATGGCCTGGCTGCGGCAGCTGCTGGACTGGCAGAAGGAGACCGAGGACCCCAGCGAGTTCCTGGAGTCGCTGCGCTTCGACCTGTCCAGCAACGAGGTCTTCGTGTTCACCCCGAAGGGTGACGTGATAGCGCTGCCCGCGCAGGCCACCCCGGTGGACTTCGCGTTCGCGGTGCACACCGAGGTCGGCTGCCGGTGCATCGGCGCCCGGGTGAACGGCCGGCTGGTGCCGCTGGAGTCGACGCTGGAGAACGGCGACACGGTCGAGGTCTTCACCTCCAAGGCGGAGAACGCCGGCCCGTCCCGGGACTGGCTGAACTTCGTGAAGTCGCCGCGGGCCCGGAACAAGATCCGCGCCTGGTTCTCCAAGGAGCGCCGCGAGGAGGCGATCGAGCAGGGCAAGGAGGCGATCGCCCGGACCATGCGCAAGCAGGGCCTGCCGATCCAGCGGATCCTCACCGGGGACTCGCTGGTCACGCTGGCCCACGAGATGCGCTACCCGGACATCTCCTCGCTGTACGCGGCGATCGGCGAGGGCCACGTCGCCGCGCCCGCGATCGTGCAGAAGCTGGTCCAGGCGATGGGCGGCGAGGACGGCGCGGTCGACGACCTCGCCGAGACGGCCACCCCGTCCCACCAGCCGCGTTCGATGCGCCGCCGGGCCAAGGGCGACCCGGGCGTGATCGTCAAGGGCGTGGACGACGTGTGGGTGAAGCTGGCGCGCTGCTGCACGCCGGTGCCCGGCGACCCGATCGTCGGCTTCATCACCCGCGGCAACGGCGTCTCGGTGCACCGCGCGGACTGCGTCAACGTCGAGTCCCTGCAGCAGCAGCCCGAGCGGATCATCGACGTCGAGTGGGCGGCCACCCAGTCCTCGGTGTTCCTGGTGGCCATCCAGGTGGAGGCGCTGGACCGCTCCCGGCTGCTGTCGGACGTCACCCGGGTGCTCTCCGACCAGCACGTCAACATCCTGTCCGCGGCGGTGCAGACCTCCCGCGACCGGGTGGCGATGAGCCGGTTCACCTTCGAGATGGGCGACCCCAAGCACCTCGGCCACGTGCTGAAGGCCGTCCGCGGCGTCGAAGGCGTGTACGACGTGTACCGGGTCACCTCGGCCCGCAACAAGTAGCACTCCGCGCGCAGCACTCCGGGTGCAGGCCGCCCCCGCCCCGCCGACACTGGCCGGGTGGGGGCGGCCCGCTGATTCCCGGAGGCACCGTGCACACGACTCGGACGATGACGGCGGTGGCGGGCGCGGCGGCGGCCGTCGCCGCCCTGACGGCCGGCTGCGGCGGCTCGGGCGGCTCCACCGGACCGGCCGCCGCGGCGAGCCCCGCGGCGGCCACCGCGACCGCCGGCACGCCGGCCCCCGGCGTCGACAACGGGGTGGCCGGGCTGTCGGCCGCCGAGATCCTGCAGCGCTCCGCCCAGGCGCTCCGGGACGCCCGCTCGGTGCGGGCGGTCGGCACCATCGCCGGCGGCGGACAGCCGATCACCATGGACCTGCGGCTGGACACCGACGGCAACTGCACCGGCACGCTCAGCCAGACCGACGTGGGCGGCTTCCAGGTGGTCAAGGCCGGGCATCAGCTGTGGGTCAAACCCGACCAGGCGTTCTGGCAGAGCCACGGCGGGTCCGCGCTCTCCGACCAGGTCGGCGACCGGTACCTGAAGACCACCAGCGACGACCCGGACTTCGGCGAGATCGGCACCCTGTGCGACCTCGGCGGCCTCGCCGACCAGCTCGGCGCCGCCACCAGCGACCTGACCAAGGGCGCCACCACCACCGTGCAGGGCCGCCCGGCCGTCCCGCTGGCCCGCAGCACCGACACCGGCACCGCCACCCTGTACGTGGCCGCCCAGGGGCCGCCGGTGCCGCTGCGGCTGGAGCAGGACGTCGGCGCGGTCGACTTCGGCGAGTTCGGCACACCGGTGCCGTCCGCCACCCCCGGCCCCGACCAGAGCCTGGACATCGACCGGCTCCAGCAGCCCGAGGCCACCCCGACCACGGTCTGAGGGCGGGTACGACGAAGGGGCCCGGTAGCCGTACGGCTACCGGGCCCCTTCAGTGACGCGGCGTCAGGAGGTGAACTCCTGCAGCGACTTCTGCGCCTGGTCGAGCAGTTCCTGACGGCCCGCCAGCTCCGCCTCCAGCTTGGCGGCCTTGGACGCGTTGCCGGCCGCGCGGGCCTTGTCCAGGTCGGCCTGCAGCTTGTCGACGGCGGACTGCAGCAGCGCGGTCATGCCGGTGGCACGGGCCCGGGCCTCCGGGTTGGAGCGCTGCCACTCGGCGTCCTCGGCCTCGCGGACGGCGCGCTCCACCGTGGCCAGCCGGCCGTCCAGCTTCGGGCGGGCGTCGCGCGGGACGTGTCCGATGGCCTCCCAGCGCTCGGCGACCTCGCGCAGCGCGGCCTTGGCGGCCTTCAGGTCGGTGATCGGCAGGATCGCCTCGGCCTCGACCAGCAGCGCCTCCTTGGCCTTCTGGTTCTCGCCCTGCTCGGCGTCGCGCTCGGAGAACGCGGCGGACCGGGCCTGGAAGAAGACGTCCTGGGCGCCGCGGAAGCGGGCCCACAGCTCCTCCTCCGCCTCGCGCTGGGCGCGGCCGGCGGCCTTCCAGCGGGTCATCAGGTCGCGGTAGGCGGCCGCGGTCGGGCCCCAGTCGGTGGACTCGGCGAGCTGCTCGGCCTCGGCGACCAGCTTCTCCTTGACCGTGCGGGCGTTGTCGCGCTCCGAGTCCAGGGCCGCGAAGTGCGCCTTGCGGTGCTTGGAGAACACCGAGCGGGCGTGCGAGAAGCGGTGCCACAGCTCGTCGTCGCTCTTGCGGTCCAGGCGCGGCAGCGCCTTCCAGCTGTCGACCAGGGCGCGCAGCCGGTCGCCGGCCTCCCGCCACTGGTTGGACTCGGCGAGCTGCTCGGCCTCGGCGACCAGCGCCTCCTTGGCGGCGCGGGTCTCCTCCTGGGCCTTCGCCCGGGCGGCCTTGCGCTCGCTCTGCCGGGTCTCGATCTCCCCGGCCAGCGTGTCCAGGCGCTTGGCCAGCGACTCCAGGTCGCCGACCGCGTGCGCCTCGACGACCTGCGTGCGCAGGTGCTCCAACGCGACCTGCGCCTCCTTGGCGGCCAGGTCGGTCTTGCGCACCCGGTGCTCCAGGAGGGCGGTCTCCGCCTCCAGGCCCTGGAACTTGCGCTCGAAGTAGGCGAGGGCCTCCTCGGGAGAGCCGGCCTGCCAGGAGCCGACCTGGCGTTCGCCGTCGGCCGTCCTCACGTAGACGTTCCCCTGCTCGTCGACACGGCCCCACGGGTCGCTGCTCACAGCGCCTCCTCCACATGACGCCACGCCCACGGGCGGGAGCGTCGTCCACAGTTGATGTGCGGCGAACCGATGGAGTCCGCCGTCCCGAGCCGTCGTTGTCGTGCCGAGGGTGACGGCCGACGGTCTGGGCACCCTATACAACAGCAACATAGGCGACCAGCGCCGGTGCTGTCCGCATCCGGCGCCGGTCGATTTTCGCGGCGGGTCAGCCCTTGGCCGCGGTGATGCTCTTCACGTCGACCGGAGTGGCCGGCGGGCCGTCCGTGCCGCCGCCCTTGACGCCGGCCTGGGCGAGCTTCTGGAGCGCGTCCAGGCCGCCGGTGATCTTGCCGAACGGGGTGTAGCTGGGCGGCAGTTGGGTGTCCTTGTAGACCAGGAAGAACTGGCTGCCGTTGGTGTTCGGGCCGGCGTTGGCCATCGCCACGGTGCCCGCCGGGTAGGTCGCGCCGGTCAGGTTCTCGTCGGTGAACTGGTAGCCCGGGCCGCCGGAGCCGGTGCCGGTCGGGTCGCCGCACTGGAGCACGTAGATGCCCTCGGTGGTGAGCCGGTGGCACTTGGTGTTGTCCCAGAACTGCTGGCCGGCCAGGAACACGAAGGAGTTGACGGTGTGCGGGGCCTTCGCCGCGTCCAGCGAGAAGGTCACCTTGCCCGCCGAGGTGTCCAGCGTCGCGGTGTACGGCGCCGCCGTGTCGATCGACATGGCCGGCTCGGCCGCCCACTTCTTGCCCTGCGACGACGGGGCCGGGGCGGCGGACGCCTTCTTGTCGTCCTTCTTGTCCGAGCTGAACACACCGGCCGCGGCCGCACCGACGCCCGCCAGCACCACCAGGGCCGCCACCGAGGCGACCACGGCGTTGCGCTTCTTGCGCTTGGCCGCGGCCGTGGCGCGCGCCTCCATCTGGCGCTTGTACTTCTCGCGGGCGAGCTCCCGCCGACGCTGTTCGCTGCTGACCACCGGGCGTGTCTCCTACTGCGCTGTGGGGAGTCGGACTTGTGACTGTCGGATGCGCATCGTCGCACCTGTCGGCGGCCAAGTGTAGGGACCCCGCGCGTCAGCTCGGGATCAACGCCACATGAGAAAGGCCTGAACGCGCCCGGGAACCGGTTCGCCCGCGGCCCGGTGCCGCCGGTAGGCTGCGGGGGAAAGAAGACCGCCACCGCATGAAACGAAGGACTCGCGTGTTCGTCGCCGGATTCCCCGCCGGGGCCTGGGGCACCAACTGCTACCTGGTCGCACCCGCCGCCGGCGAGGAGTGCGTGATCGTCGATCCCGGCCACGAAGCGGCAAGCGGCGTCGAGGAGTTGATCCGCGAGCACCGGCTCAAGCCGGTCGCGGTCCTGCTCACCCACGGCCACATCGACCACGTCGCCTCGGTGGTCCCGGTCTGCGGCGCCACGGGCGTCCCGGCCTGGATCCACCCCGAGGACCGGTACATGATGGCCGACCCGGAGAAGGCCCTCGGCCGCTCCCTCGGGCAGCAGCTGATGGGCTCCCTCACCGTCGGAGAACCGGACGACGTCCGTGAGTTGACCGACGGCGCCGTGCTCGACCTGGCCGGCCTGCAGCTCACCGTCGACCATGCGCCCGGCCATACCAAGGGGTCGGTGACGTTCAGGACGCCCGCCGCGGAGGCCACCTCCTCAAGTGAGTGGTGCCCGCCGGTGCTGTTCTCGGGCGACCTGCTGTTCGCCGGCTCCATCGGGCGTACCGACCTCCCGGGCGGAGACAGCGGCGCGATCATGCGCTCGCTGGCCCGGGTGTGCCTGCCCCTCGACGACGCGACCGTGGTGCTCTCCGGCCACGGCTCCCAGACCACCATCGGCCGAGAGCGCGCCACCAACCCCTACCTCCAGCAGGCAGCCGGGGCGGTCGGCGCCCCGGCCTTCCCGCGACGAGGAATGTGACGGAAGAGAAGTTGAGCACCTTCACCGCCCCCAAGGGCACCTACGACCTGCTGCCCACGGTGAACTCCGCGGCCTACCTGGCGATCCGCGAGCGGCTGTCCGCGCCGCTGCGCCGCGCCGGGTACGGCTACGTCGAGACCCCCGTGTTCGAGGACGTCAAGCTGTTCTCCCGCGGCGTCGGCGAGTCCACCGACATCGTCACCAAGGAGATGTTCACCCTCGCCAGGCGCCCGGAGAGCAGCGAGGACCTCGCGCTGCGCCCCGAGGGCACCGCCTCGGTGGTCCGGGCCACCCTGGAAGCCAACCTGCACAAGCTCGGCAACCTGCCGGTCAAGCTCTGGTACTCGGGCAACTTCTACCGCTACGAGCGCCCGCAGAAGGGCCGCTACCGGCAGTTCTCGCAGGTCGGCGCGGAGGCGCTCGGCGCCGAGGACCCGGCGCTGGACGCCGAGCTGATCATCCTCGCCGACGACGCCTTCCGCTCGCTCGGCCTGCGCGAGTACCGGCTGCTGCTGAACTCGCTCGGCGACCAGCAGTGCCGCCCGATCTACCGCGCCGCCCTGGTGGAGTTCCTCGCGGGCCTCGACCTGGACGAGGACACCCGCCGCCGGGCCGAGATCAACCCGCTGCGCGTCCTGGACGACAAGCGCGAGGCCGTGCAGGACCAGCTGGTGGACGCGCCCAAGCTGCGCGACTACCTGTGCGAGGACTGCAAGGCGTACGACGAGAAGGTCCGCGAGCTGCTCACCGCCGCCGGGGTCGCGTTCGTCGACGACCCCAAGCTGGTGCGCGGCCTGGACTACTACACCCGCACCACCTTCGAGTTCGTGCACGGCGGCCTCGGCTCGCAGTCCGCGATCGGCGGCGGCGGCCGCTACGACGGCCTGTCCGAGATGCTGGGCGGCCCGGCGCTGCCCTCGGTCGGCTGGGGCCTGGGCGTGGACCGCACCTTCCTCGCGCTGGAGGCCGAGGGCATCGAGCTCGACCTGCCCGTCACCACCGAGGTGTACGCGGTCGCGCTCGGCGAAGAGGCCAAGAACGTGCTGTTCGCGAAGACCGTCGAGCTGCGCCGGGCCGGTGTCGCCACCGACCTCGCGTTCGGCGTCAAGAGCATCAAGAACGCCATGAAGTCCGCGAACAGGTCCGGGGCGCGCTTCGCCCTGATCGCGGGCGACCGGGACCTCGCCGAGGGCGTGGTCCAGCTCAAGGACATGGAGTCCGGCGAGCAGACCCCCGTCTCCCTGGAGGCGCTCGTCACCACCCTGAAGGAGAAGCAGCTGTGATCCGCACGCACGACGCGGGCACGCTCCGACCGGAGCACGCCGGCACCACCGTCACCCTGGCCGGCTGGGTGGCCCGCCGCCGTGACCACGGCGGCGTGGCCTTCATCGACCTGCGGGACGCCTCCGGCACCGTGCAGGTCGTGGTCCGCGACCTGGAGTCGGTGCACGGGCTGCGCTCCGAGTACTGCGTGAAGGTGATCGGCGACGTCCGGGTCCGCCCGGAGGGCAACGAGAACCCGGACATCCCGACCGGCGCCGTCGAGGTCGTCGTCGAGTCCATCGAGGTGCTGTCCGAGGCCGCGCCGCTGCCGTTCCAGGTCGCCGAGTACGAGCCCGGCTCGGTCAACGAGGAGGTGCGGCTCCGCTACCGCTACCTCGACCTGCGCCGCGAGGGCCCGGCCCGCGCGCTGCGGCTGCGCTCGAAGGTCAACCACATCATCCGCACGGTGATGGAGGAGAACGACTACCTCGACATCGAGACGCCGTACCTGACCCGCTCCACCCCCGAGGGCGCCCGCGACTTCCTGGTCCCGGTCCGCCTCCAGCCCGGCCACTGGTACGCGCTGCCGCAGTCCCCGCAGCTGTTCAAGCAGCTGCTGATGGTGGCCGGCATGGAGCGCTACTACCAGATCGCCCGCTGCTTCCGCGACGAGGACTTCCGCGCCGACCGGCAGCCGGAGTTCACCCAGCTGGACATCGAGGCCTCGTTCGTCGACCAGGAGGACATCCTGGCCCTCGGCGAGAAGATCATCGCCGCGATCTGGCGCGAGGTGCACGGGTACGAGATCCCCAACCCGCTGCCGCGGATGACGTACGTCGACGCCATGTCGCGCTACGGCTCCGACAAGCCGGACGTCCGCTTCGGCCAGGAACTCACCGACCTGACCGACTACTTCAAGGGCACCGAGTTCCGGGTCTTCCAGGCCCCGTACGTCGGCGCGGTCGTCATGCCCGGCGGCGCCTCGCAGCCCCGCAAGCAGCTCGACGCCTGGCAGGACTGGGCGAAGGCCCGCGGCGCCCGCGGCCTCGCGTACGTCCTGGTGGACGCCGAGACCGGCGAGCTGCGCGGCCCGGTCGCCAAGAACCTGTCCGAGGAGCACCTGGCCGGCCTGGCCGCCGCCGCCGGCGCCAAGCCCGGCGACGCGGTGTTCTTCGCGGCCGGCAAGAAGACCGCCTCGCAGGAGCTGCTCGGCGCGGCCCGCCTGGAGATCGGCCGCCGCTGCAACCTGATCGACGAGTCCCAGTGGGCCTTCCTCTGGGTCGTGGACTTCCCGATGTTCGAGCCGATCGAGGACGACAAGGGCGAGTTCCAGGGCTGGCACGCGGTGCACCACCCGTTCACCGCGCCCACCGCCGAGTCGCTCGCCACCTTCGACACCGACCCGGGCAGCGCGCTCTCCAACGCGTACGACCTGGTGCTCAACGGCTCGGAGCTGGGCGGCGGTTCGATCCGTATCCACCAGCGCGACGTGCAGAAGCGGGCGTTCGACGCGATCGGCCTGTCCGAGGAGGAGGCGGCCTCGCAGTTCGGCTTCCTGCTGGACGCCTTCAACTACGGCCCCCCGCCGCACGGCGGCATCGCGCTCGGCCTGGACCGCGTGGTCACCCTGCTGGGCGGCTACGACACCATCCGGGACGTCATCGCCTTCCCGAAGACCTCCACCGGCGGCGACCCGCTGACCGGCGCCCCCACCCCGATCACCCCGGCCCAGCGCCGGGAGGCCGGCGTGGACGCCAAGCCGAAGGCCAAGGACGCCGCTAAGGCGGAGGCCGAGCCCACCGCCTGACGCACCGTCGGTAACTGACGGCACATCACAAAGATCACGATTCGTTCCGGCCCCGGTCGGTGCGCGCCCACCAGGAGTAGGCTCGCACCGCCCGGGGCCGGATCACTGCACGACGGGGTGCAGGGCGCAAGAGGGGTCAAGGATGACCGTACGAACCAGAGTTGAACTCCCCACCGACACCGCCGAGACCCGGCGCGTGCACATGGCGGCCTTCCCAGGCCCCGAAGAGGCGGACCTGGTGGACGCGCTGCGCCGCGACCCCGCCTGGCTGCCCGAACTCTCCCTGGTCGCCGTCGACGACCGCGAGGTCGTCATCGGCCACGCCCTTCTCACCCGGTTGAAGATCGGCAGCGGCAAGGGGCTCGCCCTGGCGCCCGTCGCCGTCGCCCCCGAATGGCAGCGCAAGGGCGTCGGCAGCGCCGTCGTCCGGGCCGCGCTGACGGCCGCCGCGGAGGCCGGCGAGCGCGTCGTGGTGGTCCTCGGCGAACCCGGCTACTACGGCCGGTTCGGCTTCGAGCCCGCCTCGGGACACCGCATCAGCGGCCCGTTCGACGTCCCCGACACATACTTCCAGGCACTCGTGCTGCCCGGCGCGGACCGCGCCCCGCACGGCATGTGCCGCTACGCCGCGCCGTTCGACGAGCTCTGACCCGCTCCGTTCGCCAGTGGCCGCCGGCCGACCTGCGTCGACCACCGGCGGCCCGTAGCCTGAGTGATCATCATCAGTGCGGTGGTCGGAAGGTGTGCGAAGTGGCGAACCCCAAGCGTGGCAAGAAGGCCGGCGGCGCCAAGGGCGTCCAGCGGGTTCCCAAGCGGATCTACGAAGCCGAACTGCTCCGGCTCCAGCAGGAACTGGTCAAGATGCAGGAATGGGTGCGCAGCGAAGGCACCCGGATGGTCGTGATCTTCGAAGGCCGGGACGCCGCCGGCAAGGGCGGCGCGATCAAACGCGTCACCGAGTACCTCAACCCCCGCATCGCCCGGATCGTCGCCCTCCCCGCCCCCACCGAACGCCAGCGCGGCCAGTGGTACTTCCAGCGCTACGTCGAACAGCTCCCGGCGGCCGGCGAGATGGTGCTGTTCGACCGCTCCTGGTACAACCGGGCCGGCGTCGAGAAGGTCATGGGCTTCTGCACCGAGGAGGAGTACTGGCAGTTCCTCCACCAGTGCCCCACCTTCGAACGGATGCTCATCGAGGCGGGCATCGTGCTCCGCAAGTACTGGTTCTCGGTCAGCGACATCGAACAGGAACGCCGCTTCCGCGACCGCCTCGACGACCCCATGCGGCAGTGGAAGCTCTCACCCATGGACGTCGAGTCCATCACCCGCTGGGAGGAGTACTCCCGGGCCAAGGACGAGATGTTCGTCCACACCGACATCCCCGAATCCCCGTGGAACGTCGTCGACAGCGACGACAAGCGCCGCGCCCGCCTCAACATGATCGCCCACCTGCTCTCCACCGTCCCGTACCGCGAGGTGGTCCGCCCCGCGGTCACCCTGCCGGCCAGGCCCGAACCGCGCGGCTACCAGCGGCCGCCGCGCGACCTCCAGAAGTACGTCTTCGACCACGCCGCGACGCTGCTCGCGCGGTGACCGCCCCCGGTTGACCGGTGCGGTTCGGCGGGCGTGCGATGGAGGGGATCCCGCAACGGCTGGAGGCACTCCATGTACGTCCGCACCGTCTACGCGACCGGCGACCCGGCCCTGCTGGAGGACAGCCTCGACGCACTGCGCGGCGAATCCGTCGAACTCCTCTCCGGCCAACCCGGCTACCGCGGCTACGGCCTGTTCGCCAACCGCCAACTCGGCACCCTCACCATGGGCTCCTGGTGGGACACCCCCGAGCACGAGGCCGCCAGTGACACCGCACTGGCCGACCGCCGCGACACCCTGCTCGTCCCCTTCGCCGCCACCGTCGCCGTCAACCGCTGGGACGTCGCCGCAGCCGAGCCCGGCCCCGCCGTCGAGAACGGCGGCTTCCGGCTGACCCGCTTCGCGTACGACCCGGCGGCCGTGGACGGGGTCGTGAAGGGTTTCGAGGAGAGCGGCCTGCCGGCGATCAGGGAGATCGACGGGTACGTGGGGGCCGCCATGCTCATCGACCGCGAGCGGTCGGTGGGCGTGGTCGGCACGATCTTCGCCGACCGACAGGCCTTCGCCGCCTCCCGCGCGGCCCAGGCGGCGGTGCGGTCGGCGGCGAGCAAGGCGTCGGGGACGGTGATCTACGGGATGGAGGAGTTCGACGTGGTCCTCCTGCACAGGTCGCAGTAGGGCGGGGCAGCAGGCGGGCGCGAAACCGGGGGCGCCTTCCGCTTCGCGCAGTTCTCCCCCAGCCCTGGCGGGCCGGGAGGCACCCCTACGCGCCCCTGTTCGTGTCCCCCCTCCCGTATAGGCTCTCGTACTGTGGACGAGCCCGACCTTTTCACCCATGCAGCCGAGGAACGTCAGAACGCCGAGCCGGGGCGCGCCCCGCTCGCGGTGCGGATGCGGCCGCGGACGTTGGACGAAGTGGCCGGCCAGCAGCAGCTGTTGAAGGAGGGGTCGCCGCTGCGGCGGCTGGTCGCGGGGGCGAAGGGGCCGGCGGCGACGAGCTCGGTGATCCTGTGGGGGCCGCCGGGGACGGGGAAGACCACGCTGGCGCACGTGATCAGCCAGGCGGTGGAGGGCAGGTTCGTCGAACTCTCGGCGATCACGCACGGGGTGAAGGAAGTCCGCGCGGTGATCGACGGCGCCCGACGGGCGGTCGGGATGACCGGTCGGGAGACGGTGCTGTTCCTGGACGAGATCCACCGGTTCTCCAAGGCGCAGCAGGACTCGTTGCTGCCCGCCGTGGAGAACCGCTGGGTGACGCTGATCGCCGCGACCACCGAGAACCCGTACTTCTCGATCATCTCGCCGCTGCTCTCGCGCTCCCTGCTGCTCACCCTGGAGTCGCTGACCGACGAGGACATCCGCACGCTGCTGCGCCGGGCGACCACGGACGAGCGGGGCCTGGGCGGCAGCGTGGAGCTGAGCGAGGACGCCGAGGACCATCTGGTGCGGCTGGCCGGGGGCGACGCGCGGCGGGCGCTGACCATGCTGGAGGCGGCGGCCGGGGCGGCGCTGGAGCAGGGCGGGGGCGTGCTGACGCTGGCGGCCACCGAGACGGCGGTGAACCGGGCGGCGGTGCGGTACGACCGGGACGGCGACCAGCACTACGACGTGGCGAGTGCGTTGATCAAGTCGATCCGGGGCAGTGACGTGGACGCCACGCTGCACTACCTGGCGCGGATGATCGAGGCGGGGGAGGACCCGCGGTTCATCGCCCGGCGGCTGATGATCTCGGCCAGTGAGGACATCGGCCTGGCCGACCCGACGGCGCTGCCGACGGCCGTCGCGGCCGCGCAGGCCGTCGCGCTGATCGGGTTCCCGGAGGCGCGGATCATCCTGTCGCAGGCGGCGATCGCGCTGGCGCTGGCGCCGAAGTCGAACGCCGCGTACCTGGCGATCGACGCCGCGCTGGCGGACGTCCGGCAGGGGTTGGCGGGCGCGGTGCCGGCGCACCTGCGGGACGCGCACTACGGCGGGGCGAAGAAGCTCGGGCACGGCAAGGGCTACCAGTACCCGCACGACCTGCCGGAGGGCATCGCCGCGCAGCAGTACGCGCCGGACGCGGTGCACGGCAAGGAGTACTACCGGCCGACCCGGCGCGGCGGGGAGGCCCGGTACGCGGACATCGCGGAGTGGACCAGGGCCCGGCTCAAGGGCGAGTGAAACCCGGGCGGTCGCAGCCTGTAGACTGTCCGCAGTGTGTCCCGGGTCCGGGGTTCCGCGAGGAACGACCGGCCGCACCAGCGGGGCAACCAACGGAGGCCTCCCGCGAGGGAGTTCTCCAGGAGCGGCGCGCACCGGTTTTCGGTGTCGCGGGCAGCCCACCACCTTTCCCGGTCGGTGGGCCTCTCGTGTGCAAGCACATAGTGCCCGGTCGCGGAGAGCGGCTGACCATCCGGCGACGGACGGTTTTTCTCCGGGCCGCGAGAAGCGTCCTCCGTCAACACCTGGTGACAGCCGTATCTGAACAGGAAAAGGAAACATGGCGAACCAGAAGCGCCCCAAGGTCAAGATCGCCCGTGCTCTCGGCGTTCCGCTGACCCCGAAGTCCGTCAAGTACTTCGAGGCCCGCCCGTACCCGCCCGGCCAGCACGGCCGTGGCCGCAAGCAGAACTCTGACTACAAGGTCCGTCTGACCGAGAAGCAGCGTCTGCGCGCGCAGTACGACCTCAGCGAGAAGCAGATGGCGCGTGCCTTCGAGGCCGCCAAGAAGGTCGAGGGCAAGACCGGTGAGGCGCTCGTCGCCCTGCTGGAGGTCCGCCTCGACGCCCTGGTCCTGCGTTCGGGCATCGCCCGCACCATCTACCAGGCCCGCCAGATGGTCGTGCACGGTCACATCGAGGTCAACGGCTCGAAGGTCAACAAGCCGTCGTTCCAGATGAAGCCGGGCTACGTCGTCACGGTGAAGGAAAAGTCCAAGGAGAAGGTCCCCTTCCAGGTGGCTCGCGAGGGCGGCAACGCCGGCGAGGGCCAGACCCCGAAGTACCTCGAGGTCAACCTGAAGGCCCTGGCCTTCCGCCTGGACCGCGCGCCGCAGCGCCGCGAGGTTCCGGTTGTCTGCGACGAGCAGCTGGTCGTCGAGTACTACTCGCGCTGACCCGCGAGCGGAACGCCCCCTCGGTCCTCGGACCGCGGGGGCGTTTCCCGTTTTCCGGGCGGTGCCGGGCGTCAGGGGCCGAGGGCGCGGCGGACGGCGGCGTCCAGGTCGAGGCGGGCGCCGAGGCGGAAGGCCTCCTCGTACTGCTGCTCGGTGAGGGCGGCGCGGGCGCGTCGTGCGCAGGCGAGGTGGGGGCCGCGGAAGGTGCGGGAGCCGAAGAACGGGGTGCCGACGGAGGTCCAGAGCCGGTGTGCGGCGCCCTGCAGGACGCGGGCCTCGTACGGGTCGGGGGCGGGGTCCTCGGCGGCTAGCAGGGCCAGCAGGTCGATCGCGAGGACCAGGCCGAGCGGATCGCGCAGCGGGTGGGTGAGCCGGATCGACTCGCGGGCGAAGCCGCGGGCGGCCCGCGGTTCGCCGGACTGGCGGCGGGCCCAGGCCATCGCGTACAGGCCGTAGCCGTGGGCCCACTGCTCGCCGTGCTGTTCGCAGCTGTCGCGGACGCGTTCCGCCCAGGCGGTGCCGCCCGGTTCGTCGCCGAGGAACAGGTGGGCCAGGGCGAGCCCGGCCATGGCCAGCAGGACGTGGGAGTCGAGCTCGCCGAGGGCGGTGTAGTGCCGCAGCGCCTCGCCGAGGAGTTCGGCGGCGCGGGCCGGGTCGTCGCCGATCAGGGCGGCGGATCCCTGGCGGTGGACGGCGTGCGCGAGGGCCCGGGCGTCGCCGGTGTCCAGGGCCTGGCGGCGGCACTCCGCGAGGGCGGGGCGGGCCCGGGCCGGGTCGCCCTGGAGGGTGGCGAGGTGGCCGGTGACCCAGAGGGCCTTGGCACGGGCGTCGGTGGGTTCGGGGGCGCGGGCGAGGGCGCGGTCCAGCCAGTGCCGGCCCTCGCCGAGCCGGCCGGTGCCGAGCCAGAAGTACCAGAGGGTGCCGGCCAGCGAGAGGGCGGGCTGCTCCTCGCCGGGTTCGGCGAGCGAGAACTCCAGGGCGGCGCGCAGGTCGGGGTGGGCGAGCCGGGTGCGTTCGGCGGTCTCGGCCTGCTGGGGGCCGAACCATTCGACCTCGCCCCAGGCAGCGACGGACAGGTACCAGTCGCGGTGGCGGCGCAGCAGCCGCCGGTGGTCGTCGCCGGCCCGCAGCCAGTGGGCGCCGTAGTCGCGCAGGGTTTCGAGCATCCGGAACCGGACGGGTTCGCCGTCGAGGCGCTCCAGCACGGACTTGTCGACCAGCGCGTCGAGCAGTTCGAGGACGTCGTCGAGCTCCAGGCCCCGGCCGCCGCAGACGTATTCGGCGGCGTCCAGGTCGAAGCCGCCGGCGAAGACGGACAGGCGGGCCCAGAGTAAACGTTCCTGCATGGTGCAGAGTTCGTGGCTCCAGCCGATCGCGGTGCGCATCGTCCGGTGCCGGGCCGGGACGGTGCGGCCGCCGCCGGTCAGCAGCCGGAACCGGTCGTCCAGCCGGGCCACCAGCTGCTCCACCGACAGGGCGCGCAGCCGGACGGCCGCCAGCTCCAGGGCCAGCGGGAGGCCGTCCAGGCGGCGGCAGAGCAGCGCCACCTCGGCGCGGTCGGCGAGGTCCAGCCGGAAGCCCGGCCGGACGGCGGCGGCCCGGTCGGCGAACAGCAGCATCGCCTCCGAGTCGGCCCGGCCCGGCGGCGGCTCGACCGGCAGTGGGGCGAGCGGCAGCAGGTGCTCGCCGGCCGCCCGCAGCGACTGCCGGGAGGTGGCCAGCACCCGCAGGCCCGGCGCGGCCCGCAGCAGCTCGTCGACCAGCGCGGCGCAGGCCTCGACCAGGTGCTCGCAGCCGTCCAGCACCAGCAGCAGGCGGCGGTCGGCGAGCGGACGGGCGCCGAGGTCGCCCTGGCCCAGCGCGGCCAGCACGGCGGGGCCGAGCAGCAGTGGGTCCCGCACCGGACCGAGCTCGGCGAGGCGCGCGCCGTCCGGGAAGCCGGCGGCCAGCCGGGCGGCGGCCCGCAGCGCCAGCCGGGACTTGCCGACCCCGCCCGGGCCGGTCACGGTGACCAGCCGGGAACGGCCCAGCAGCCCTGCCAGGGCGTCGAGTTCGGCGGCCCGGCCGATGAAGCGGGTGAGTTCGGCGGGCAGCCGACCCGGCCCGCTCGACGCTGCCGCCATGCTCTCCACGAGACGCCCCCGTCGCTAGTGCCTGCCCGGCCGATCCTGCCGGACGCGCGACCGACAGGATCGACCGGACCGGCCCTGGAACCCGTCCGACCCGCCGGCCCGTACTCCGCGAGTCACCTCCCCCAACGAGGCGACCGGGCGGTAGGTTACGCGCGGTGTTCGCACATCCGACCGGTTCGGACTCGGGCGTACCTGCCGATATCCGGTCGGGGAGCGGTCGGCAGTCACGGTAGGGTTCAGGCCTGGGATTGCACCCCGGAATTGCACGAGTGTGACTGGGACAGGCGAGGGAGCGCGCGAAGGTGTCCGTGGGAGAGCTGGCCGGTCTGCTGGTCGCCGTCTTCTGGGCGGTCCTGGTCACCCTGCTCGCCGTGGTCCTGGTCCGGCTGTCCAAGGTGCTGCGCGAGGCCACCGTCCTCGTCTCCGCCGTCACCGAGCAGGCCGTGCCGCTGCTGCAGGACGCGAACGCCGCCGTCCGCAGCGCGCACGAGCAGCTGGAGCGGGTCGACGAGATCACCGCCAACGTCCAGGACGCCGCGGCCGACGCCAAGGCGCTGTCCTCCACGGTGGCCGCCACCGTCGGCGGGCCGCTGGTGAAGCTGGCCGCGTTCAGCTACGGCGTGCGCCGGGCCGTGAACCGCCAGCAGGCCGGGCTCGCGGTGCCGCAGCAGAGCGGCGAGCGCGAGGAGCTGGCCCGGCTGGTCCGGGCCGAGGTACGGGCCGCGACCGCGCCGCGCGGCGGGCTGCTGTCCCGCGTGCGCCGGGCCGTGAAGGGCTGACGGCGATGGTGCGCAGAATCTTCTGGATGGCGGTCGGCGCGGGCGCGACCGTCTGGGCCATGAACAAGGCCAACGAGGCGGTGCACCGCCTCACGCCCGACTCGCTGTCCGGCACCGCCGCCCGCGGCGCGCTCCAACTCGGCGACGCCGCCCGGCAGTTCGCCCGCGACGTGAAGACCGGCATGGCCGAGCGCGAGCAGCAGCTGCGCGCCGACCTCGGCCTGGACGGCACCGCGGTCGTCGAACCGCCCCGCCGTCGCACGCTCAGCGGCGCGGCCGGCTCCGGCGGGGACCGAGCTATCTCGGCGGCCCCGGGTTCCCCGGCCGCCGCCCTGCCCACGTCTCGCGGCACGCGCCGTACCACCCCCCAAATCGTTGCCAAGCCCCGTCAGCGCGAGCTGCCGGGCCGCACGACCGATCGGAAGGACCCCCACTGATGGAGTCGGCAGAGATCCGCCGCCGCTGGCTGCGCTTCTTCGAGGAGCGCGGCCACACCGTCGTACCGTCGGCCTCGCTGGTCGCCGACGACCCCACCCTGCTGCTGGTCAACGCCGGCATGGTGCCCTTCAAGCCGTACTTCCTCGGCGAGGTCAAGCCGCAGTTCTCGCGCGCCACCAGCGTGCAGAAGTGCGTCCGCACCCTGGACATCGAGGAGGTCGGGAAGACCACCCGGCACGGCTCGTTCTTCCAGATGTGCGGCAACTTCTCGTTCGGCGACTACTTCAAGGAAGGCGCCATCAAGTTCGCCTGGGAGCTGCTCACCGGCTCCGTCGCGGACGGCGGCTACGGCCTGGACCCCGAGAAGCTCTGGATCACCGTCTACAAGGACGACGACGAGGCCGAGCAGATCTGGCGGGACGTCATCGGCGTGCCGTCCGAGCGGATCCAGCGGCTGGGCATGAAGGACAACTTCTGGTCGATGGGCGTCCCCGGCCCGTGCGGCCCGTGCTCGGAGATCAACTACGACCGCGGCCCCGCGTACGGCGAGGAGGGCGGCCCGGCGGTCAACGGCGAGCGCTACCTGGAGATCTGGAACCTGGTCTTCATGCAGTACGAGCGCGGCCACGGCGACGGCAAGGACGGGTTCGAGATCCTCGGCGACCTGCCGAGCAAGAACATCGACACCGGCCTCGGCCTGGAGCGCCTCGCCGCCGTCCTGCAGGGCGTCGACAACCTGTTCGAGATCGACACCAGCCGGATGATCCTCGACCGCGCCGCCGAGCTCACCGGCCACACCTACGGCGCCGACCACAAGTCGGACGTCTCGCTGCGCGTGGTCACCGACCACTTCCGCACCGCGCTGATGCTGGTCGGCGACGGCGTCACCCCCGGCAACGAGGGCCGCGGCTACGTGCTGCGCCGCATCCTGCGCCGGGCGATCCGCAACATGCGCCTGCTGGGCGCCACCGGGCAGGTCGCCAAGGACCTGATCGACATCTCGATCAAGGCGATGGCCCCGCAGTACCCGGAGCTGGAGACCGACCGCAAGCGCATCGAGACGGTCGTGGTCGCCGAGGAGAACGCCTTCCTGCAGACCCTGCGCTCCGGCACCAACCTGCTGGACGCCGCGGTCACCGAGACCAAGGCCGGCGGCGGCGTGGTGCTCTCCGGCGAGCAGGCGTTTAAGCTCCACGACACCTACGGCTTCCCGATCGACCTCACCCTGGAGATGGCCGAGGAGCAGGGCCTCCAGGTCGACGAGGCCGGCTTCCGCCGCCTGATGCAGGAGCAGCGGGACCGCGCCAAGGCCGACGCCAAGGCGAAGAAGATGGGCCACGCCGACGTCGCCGCGTACCGCGAGGTCGCCGACAGCGCCGGCGCGTCCGTCTTCACCGGCTACCACCACACCGAGGGCGAGGCCACCGTGGTCGGCCTGCTGGTGGACGGCGTCCCCGCGCCGGCCGCGAGCGAGGGCGACGAGGTCGAGCTGATCCTCGACCGCACCCCGTTCTACGCCGAGGGCGGCGGCCAGCTCGCCGACCACGGCCGGATCCGGCTGGACTCCGGCGCGGTCGTCGAGATCCGCGACGTGCAGCAGCCGGTGCCGGGCGTCATCGTCCACTCCGGCGGGGTGCTGTTCGGCGAGGTGGTGCTCGGCGCGTCCGCGTACGCCACCATCGACACCGAGCGCCGCCGGGCCATCGCCCGCGCCCACTCGGCGACCCACCTGACCCACCAGGCGCTGCGCGACGCGCTCGGCCCGACGGCCGCCCAGGCCGGCTCCGAGAACGCGCCGGGCCGCTTCCGCTTCGACTTCGGCTCGCCCGCCGCCGTGCCCGGCAGCGTGCTGGTCGACGTCGAGCAGAAGATCAACGACGTGCTGACCCGTGAACTCGACGTCACCGCCGAGGTCATGACGATGGACGAGGCCCGCAAGCAGGGCGCCATCGCGATGTTCGGCGAGAAGTACGGCGACGCGGTGCGCGTGGTCACCATCGGCGACTTCTCCAAGGAGCTGTGCGGCGGCACCCACGTCGGCAACACCGCCCAGCTGGGTCTGGTGAAGCTGCTCGGGGAGTCCTCGATCGGCTCCGGCGTGCGCCGCGTGGAGGCGCTGGTCGGCGTCGACGCGTACAAGTTCCTGGCCCGCGAGCACACCGTGGTCTCCCAGCTCACCGAGCTGGTCAAGGGCCGCCCGGAGGAGCTGCCGGAGAAGATCTCCGGCATGCTCACCAAGCTCAAGGACGCCGAGAAGGAGATCGAGAAGTTCCGCGCCGAGAAGGTGCTGCAGGCCGCCGCGGGCCTCGCCGAGGGCGCGGAGGACGTCCGGGGCGTGGCCCTGGTCGCCGCCCGGGTCGGTGACGGCATCGGCGCGGACGAGCTGCGCAAGCTGGTGCTGGACGTCCGCGGCCGGCTCGGCAACCGCCCGTCCGTGGTCGCCGCGTTCACCGTCGCCAACGACCGCCCGCTGACCGTCATCACCACCAGCGAGGACGCCCGCGCCCGCGGCATCAAGGCCGGCGAGCTGGTCCGCGCCGCGGCGAAGGCGCTCGGCGGCGGCGGTGGCGGCAAGGACGACATGGCGCAGGGCGGCGGCAGCAACCCGGCCGCCGTCGGCGAGGCGATCGAGGCCGTCCGGGCACTGGTGGCCGAGCGCGCGTGAGCGAGGAGCACAACATCGAGGAGAAGGTCTTCCGGCGCGGCCGGCGGATCGCCGTGGACGTCGGCGACGCCCGGATCGGGGTCGCGGTCTGCGACCCCGACGGGCTGATCGCCACGCCCGTGGAGACCGTCCCCGCCGGGGGCCGCTCGCAGGCCAGGCTCAAGGCGATCGTCGAGGAGTACGACGCGATCGAGATGGTGGTCGGCCTCCCGCGCTCGCTGAGCGGCAAGGAGGGCCCGGCCGCCGCCAAGGTCCGCGACTACGCGGGTCGGCTGGCCGCGCTGGTCGCCCCGGTCGGCGTGCGGCTGGTGGACGAGCGGATGACCACCGTCACCGCCGCCGCCGGGCTGCGCGCCTCCGGCCGGTCCTCGAAGAAGGGCCGCTCGGTGATCGACCAGGCCGCGGCCGTGGTCATCCTCCAGGCCGCGCTTGAGACCGAACGGGTGAGCGGCCGCGCACCCGGTGAGAGTGTCGAGCCGGTGGTCTGACCGGTCAGGTCTAGGTTCCGATCGGGGCCCGTGCGGACGCGCGTCCGCACGGGCCCCGATCGCATGCCCGCCGCCGGAGGCCCCGCCGTGACCGACCCGTACACCGCACCCGGACTGACGCCCGGTCACCTCGGCGCCCCCGTGCTCGAACCCGAGGGCGCCCCGCCCGGGCTGCCGTACGGCGTCGAACCGCCCGACCCGGGACGGCTGCGCACCGGTGCGGCCTGCTGCCTCAGCGTGGCCGGCCTGCTCGGCGTGGCGATGGCCGCCGCCGTCGCGCTGTTCCTGGTCTGGCCCGAAGGCAAGAAGCCCGCCGCCGACTACGTGGGCAGCGGCACCGGCCGGGTGCAGGTGTCGGTGGCCCAGGGCGCCAGCATCACCCAGATCGGCAGGACCCTGACGGCCAAACACGTGATCGCCTCCACCCGGGCGTTCACCGAGGCGGCCGCCAAGAGCCCGGCCGGCAACCGGATCCACCCCGGCACGTACACCCTCAGGGAGAGGATGTCGGCGGCCGCCGCGCTCAACGTGCTGCTCGACCCCGCCAACGCCAACGCCCTGACCATCCCCGAGGGCTGGCGCACCACCAAGGTCTACGCCGCCATCGACACCCGGCTCGGCCTGCCCGCCGGCACCACCAAGGCCGCCGCCGAGGAGCACCTCGCCGACCTCGGCCTGCCCCCCGACGCGACCGGCCACCCCGAGGGCTACCTGTTCCCGGCGACCTACCCCATCACCGGCGAGAGCACCCCGCTCAGCCTGCTCCAGGAGATGGTGAAGGAGGCCACCGGACGGCTCGACGGCTCCGCCGTCAACGAGGCCGCCGCCAACAACAACGTCACGCCCTACGGCCTGCTCGTCATCGCCAGCCTCGCCCAGGCCGAGGCCGACAACCCCGAGGACATGGCCAAGGTCGCCCGGGTCGTCTACAACCGGCTCGCCAAGAACATGCCGCTGCAGCTCGACTCCACCATCAACTACGCGCTCGGCCGGTCCACCCTCACCACCACCGTGACCGACACCAAGCTCGACTCCCCGTTCAACACCTACGCCCACCCCGGCCTGCCGCCCACCCCCATCGGCAACCCCGGCCGGGACGCGCTGCGCGCCGCCATCCACCCCGCCGACGGTGACTGGCTGTACTTCGTGACCGTCCAACCCGGTGACACCCGGTTCACCGACAGTTCCGACCAACAACGGAAGAACGTCGACGAGTTCAACGCACACCGTGCACAGAACCCGTCCCCGAGCGCCGCCGGCTCCTCACCGGACGTCCCCTGAACAACAGGCAGTGACGCCCGGTGGCTACGCTGCGGTACGGTAACGTCTCCCAGCAGAGGCGGCACTAGCACGCCGGTTCGACGGACACCCTGGACGCGGTAAGGGGATCGATGACTGATCAGAGCGGGCGCTACGGTGCCCAGGGCGACCAGGCGTGGTTCCCCGGCGAGCAGCAGCAGCCCCCGCAGTACGGTCAGCAGGACCTCGGCCAGCAGTACCCGCAGGGGTACGTGCAGCAGCAGGGGGTGCCGCCGCAGGGCCAGGGCATGGTGCCGCCGCAGGGGATGCCCCAGCAGCAGATGCCGCAACAGGGCATGCCGCAGCAAGGGATGCCGCAGCAGGGCTTTCCGCCCCAGCAGCAGATGCCGATGGGCGGCCAGGGCTACCCGCAGCAGCAGTTCGGCCAGCAGCCGCAGGCTTACCCGCAGCAGCAGGCCGGACAGCCGCAGGCGATGCCCCCGCAGGGCATGACGCAGGGTGGCCAACAGCCGTTCGCGCAGCAGCAGTTCGGCCAGCAGCAGGGCTTCCCGCCCGGGCCGGCGGCGACGCAGCAGCAGATGCCGATGGGCGGCCAGGGCTACCCGCAGCAGCGCGGCGCGAGCCTGGGCGGTCAGCAGCAGTTCGTCCAGCAGGGGATGGCGCAGCCGATACCGCAGGGCATGCCGCAGCAGGCGATGCCTCAGCAGGGCATGGCGCAGCAGGGTGTGCCGCAGCCGGTGCAGCCCCAGGCGGCGGGGCCGCAGGCCCGGCGGGCCGAGCCGGTCGGCGGGCCCGGTCCGGACGGGATCGACTGGGAGGCGGAGGCGGCTGCGCTCGACAACCCGGCGGCGGTGCCCGCCCCGGCCGAGCCGGACCGGTACGACGAGCACGCCGACGAGTCCGAGCAGTGGGCCGAGGACGAGTACGCCGAGGAGGAGCGCGGCTCGTTCCTCTCCGAGCAGGACAACTCCCGCGAGGCCGAACGCAAGCGCAAGGAGAAGGGCAAGAAGTCGGGCCGCCGCAACAGCGGCGCCTGCCTGGTGGTCGCCCTGGTCCTGCTCGGCGCGACCGGCGGCGCCGGCTGGTGGGGCTACGGCCAGTACCAGCAGCGCTTCGGCCCGCCGCCGGACTTCAAGGGCGAGGGCACCGGCTCGGTCAACATCACCGTCGCCTCCGGCGCGGTCGGCGGCGACATCGCGAAGGTGCTGAGGGACGCCGGCGTGGTGAAGAGCATCAAGGCGTTCACCATCGCGTACGACAAGAACCCGAAGGCTCGCGGCATCCAGCCCGGCATCTACACCATGAAGCACGAGATGTCCGGCGCGGCGGCCGTCCAGGAGCTGGTGGAGTCCAACGGCGGCAACGTGCTGATCCTCCCGGAGGGCATGAAGGCCGTCGACATCTACACCAAGATCGACGAGAAGCTGAAGCTGGACAAGGGTGCCACCGCGAAGGTCGCCAAGGACCAGGCCGGGAACCTCGGCCTGCCCGCGTACGCCAACAACAACCCCGAGGGCTTCCTCTACCCGGCCCGGTACTCCGTCACCGACGGCATGAAGCCCGAGGACCTGCTCAAGCAGATGGTGACCAACGCCGTCCAGCGCTACAACGAGCTCAAGCTGGACGAGGCGGCGCAGAAGGCCGGTCTGAAGAACGCCTACGAGGTGATCACCGAGGCGTCGATCCTGCAGGCCGAGGGCAACAACTCGGTGGACTTCGGCAAGATGGCGCGGGCCATGTCCAACCGCCTGACCACCAATGTCACCGGGCACAAGCTCGGCCTGGACACCACGCTGCAGTACCAGTTGGGCCGCAAGGAGTTGACCTACCAGGAGATCAACGACCGCTCGCTGAGGTACAACACGAACATGAACCCCGGCCTGCCGCCCACTCCGATCTCCAACCCGGGCGAGGACGCGATCAAGGCGGTCCTCGACCCGACTCCGGGTGACTGGGTGTACTGGCTGGCGGTCTCGCCGTCGGAGACCAAGTTCGCCGTCACCGACAAGGAGCACGCGAAGAACACCGAGGACTGGTGCATCGCGAAGGGCAAGCAGTACGACGCGAAGCAGGTCGTCTGCAAGTGAGCCGCGGGTGCGGCCGGTCAGTACGACTGGCCGCACCGTCGTGTCGGTGCTACCGGCACCCGCCGCCGTTGAAGTACGTGTCGACGGCGACGCTCTCGCCGTTGCAGTAGGTCATGGCGCGCTGCGCCGCCTCGCTCCGGTTGCCCACTCCCAGTGTCCGAATCGCTCGGCTGGCGCGTCCGGGAGCAGGGATGTCCGGTGGGCGGAACGGCTTTGCGGGGCAGCCGGGGGTAGCGAGTACCGTGACCCGGATGGAGACCTTGCAGACCCCGGACCCGGCCTTTCTCGAAGCCGCCCACGTGGACGTGGTGCGGGGCGGCCGGTACCTGCTGAAAGACGTGTCGTTGACCGTCCGGGCCGGCGAGCACTGGGCGGTGCTCGGGGCGAACGGGGCGGGCAAGAGCACGTTGCTGTCGTTGCTGGGGGCGGTCGAGCACCCCACTGCGGGGGCGGTGCGGGTGTTGGGGCGGCAGCTCGGCAAGGTCGATGTGCGGGAGTTGCGGGCGCATCTCGGGCACGTGAATCCGCGGCACCCGCTGCGTTCGCCGCTGACGGTGCGTCAGGTGGTGCTGACCGGGACCACGCAGTCCATCGAGCCGGATCCGTTCCGCAAGCCCACGGCCGAACAGCTCGACCACGCCGAGGAGTTGATCCACACGCTGGGCGTCGCGCACCGCGCGGACAGTGCCTGGACGACGCTGTCCCAGGGCGAGCGCGGCCGGGTGCTGATCGCCCGCGCGCTGATGCCCGAACCCCGGCTGCTGCTGCTCGACGAGCCCGCCACCGGTCTCGACCTGACGGCGCGCGAGCAGCTGCTGGAGAGCCTGGACGGGCTGCGCCGTCGGTTCCCCGAGGTCGCCTCGGTGCTGGTCACCCACCATCTGGAGGAGCTGCCGGAGACCACCAGCCACGCGCTGCTGCTGCGCGACGGCGTGGTCACCGCGGCCGGCCCCGCCGCCGAGGTGCTCACCACCGAGCTGGTGTCCGACTGCTTCCGCCACCCGATCCGGATCGGTCACAGCGAGGGCCGCTGGACGGCCCGCACCCGCCGGGACACTCCGTGACCGTCGGGGCCTGGACGCTGCGTCCCGCCACCGGCGCCGACCTGGAGCCGCTGGTCGAGCTGCGGGCGGCGGCGATGCGCCCCGACCTGGAGCGCCTCGGCCGGTACGACGAGCACCGGGTCCGGCAGCGGATGCGCGACGGGTACCGCCCGGCGCACACCTCGGTGCTGGAGGTGCCCGGCTCCCCGCCGCCGGCCGGCTGCCTGACGCTCCGCCCGGACGAGCACCGGCCCGGCGCCCTGGTGCTGGAGCACTTCTACCTCGCCCCGGCGCTGCACGGCCGCGGTCTCGGCACCGCCGTGCTGCGTGCCGCGCTGGACGACGCCGACGCCGCCGGACTGACCGTCCGGCTGACCGTGCTGCAGGGCAGCCCCGCCCGCCGCCTGTACGAACGGCACGGCTTCGCCTTCGCGTCCGAGGACCCGATCGACGTCCACCTGCACCGAACTCCCCGAAGGATCGTGTCGTGACCAACCCGCACCGGGCCGCCGTCCTCGGCTCGCCGATCGCCCACTCGCTCTCGCCCGCCCTGCACCGGGCCGGCTATGCCGCGCTCGGGATGGACGGGTGGCGCTACGACCGGTACGAGATCGACGAGGCCGGTCTGGAGGCGTTCGTCACCGGGCTGGACGCCGACTGGGCGGGCCTGTCGCTGACCATGCCGCTGAAGCGGGCGATCCTGCCGCTGCTGGACACCGTCAGCGACACCGCGCGCTCCGTGGACGCCGTCAACACCGTGGTGTTCGGCCCGGACGGGCGGCGGCACGGTGACAACACCGACGTCCCCGGACTGGTCAACGCGCTGCGCGAGCGCGGCGTCGGTCGGGTCGGGTCGGCGGCGGTGCTGGGCGCCGGGGCCACTGCCTCGTCCGCGCTGGCCGCGCTCGGCCAGATCTGCGACGGCGAGGTCACGGTGTACGTGCGCAGTGCCGAACGGGCCGCCGAAATGCGGGAGTTGGGGGAGAAGCTCGGGGTGGCGGTGCGTACCGCCGACTGGGCGGACGCGGCGCGGGCGCTGGCCGGTCCGCTGACCGTCTCCACCACGCCGGTCGGCGCCACCGACGGCTTCGCCGCGCAGCTGACGGGTGCCCCCGGGGTGCTGTTCGACGTGCTGTACCACCCGTGGCCGACCGCGCTGGCCGCGGCCTGCCTGGAGCGCGGCGGCACGGTGCTGGGCGGGCTGGACCTGCTGGTGCACCAGGCGGTGCTCCAGTTCGAGCGGTTCACCGGCGTCGAGCACGGCCCGCTGGCGGCGATGCGGGCGGCCGGCGAGGCGGCGCTGGCGTCCTCGTCCTGAGACGGCGCCCGCGCCCCGGGCCGTCGCGGGCACCGCTGAACTGCGGCTTCGCCGGTCCGTTCGGGCGTCGGCGGCGGACGCTCACTGTCCGCCACGCGGACCGTGCCTCCGACCGCCCTCCGGACGTGAAAGGATCGGTGCTTGCCCCGCCGCGTTCCGCGGCCGGGCAGGACGAGACGCCGGACCGGTCGCCGTTCACGGCGTGCGGGCCGCTGACGAAGGAGCTTTTCGGTGGGTAGCTTGCGCTGGCTGACGGCGGGGGAGTCGCACGGCCCCGCTCTGGTCGCGACGCTGGAGGGCCTGCCGGCCGGAGTGCCGGTCACCACCGCCATGGTGGCCGACGCGCTGGCCCGCCGGCGGCTCGGCTATGGTCGCGGCGCGCGGATGAAGTTCGAGCAGGACGAGGTGACCTTCCTCGGCGGTGTCCGGCACGGCGAGACCATGGGCTCGCCGGTGGCGGTCATGGTCGGCAACACCGAGTGGCCGAAGTGGGAGCAGGTCATGTCGGCCGACCCGGTCGACCCCGAGGTGCTCGCGGGCCTGGCCCGCAACGAGCCGCTGACCCGGCCCCGCCCGGGCCACGCCGACCTGGCCGGCATGCAGAAGTACTCGATCGACGAGGCCCGGCCGATCCTGGAGCGCGCCAGCGCCCGGGAGACCGCGGCCCGGGTCGCGCTCGGCGCCGTCGCCCGCTCCTACCTGAAGGAGACCTGCGGCATCGAGATCGTCAGCCACGTGGTGGAGCTGGCCGCCGCCAAGGCCCCGGCCGGGGTGCTGCCGCTGCCCGCCGACGAGGCCCGGCTCGACGAGGACCCGGTGCGCTGCCTGGACGCCGACGCGTCGAAGGCGATGGTCGCCGAGATCGACCAGGCCCACAAGGACGGCGACACCCTGGGCGGTGTGGTCGAGGTGCTGGCCTACGGGGTGCCGGTCGGCCTCGGTTCGCATGTGCACTGGGACCGCCGCCTGGACGCCCGGCTGGCCGCCGCGCTGATGGGCATCCAGGCGATCAAGGGCGTCGAGGTCGGCGACGGCTTCGAGCTGGCCCGGATCCCTGGCTCCCAGGCGCACGACGAGATCCTGCCGACCCCCGAGGGCGTCAAGCGCGCCAGCGGCCGCTCCGGCGGCACCGAGGGCGGCCTGTCCACCGGCGAACTGCTGCGCGTCCGGGCCGCGATGAAGCCGATCGCGACCGTCCCGCGCGCCCTGCAGACGCTGGACGTGCGCACCGGCGAGCCCGCCAAGGCGCACCACCAGCGGTCCGACGTGTGCGCCGTCCCGGCGGCCGGCATCGTCGCGGAGGCGATGGTGGCGCTGGTGCTGGCCGACGCGGTGGCGGAGAAGTTCGGCGGCGACAACGTCTCCGAGACCCGCCGCAACGTGCAGTCGTACCTCGACAACCTGATCGTCCGATGAGCACCTCACCCGTGGTGGTGCTGGTCGGCCCGCCCGGCAGTGGCAAGTCCACCGTCGGGCGGGTCCTCGCCGAGCGACTCGGCCTGCCGTTCCGCGACACCGACGACGACATCGAACGGACGGCTGGCAAGCCGATCCCGGAGATTTTCGTCGACGAGGGCGAACCGCACTTCCGGCAGCTCGAACGCGAGGCCGTCGAGGCCGCCGCCGCGGCTCACCCCGGCGTGCTCGCGCTCGGTGGCGGCGCCGTGATGGCCCCCTCCACCCGTGAACTGCTCGCCCCGCTGCCCGTGGTGTTCCTGGAGGTGGCGCTCGCCGACGCGGTCAAGCGGGTCGGCCTGGACGCCCCCCGCCCGCTGCTCGCGGTCAACCCCCGGGCCCGCTGGCGCGAGCTGATGGAGGCCCGCCGCCCGCTGTACCTGGAGGTCGCCACCGCCGTGGTCGACACCCAGGACCGGACGCCCGAGCAGGTCGCCGACGCCGTACTCGAAGCACTGGAGTTGAAGAACCCCCATGACTGACCAGATCGTCCGCATCCAGGTCGCGGGCAGCGACGGCCACGCCCCGTACGAGGTGCTGATCGGGCACCAGCTGCTCGGCGAACTCGCCCCGCTGATCGGCCCGCAGGCGAAGCGCGTCGCGATCATCCACCCGGAGTCGCTGGAGGCCACCGGCGAGGCGATCCGCGAGGACCTGGTCGACCAGGGCTACGAGGCGATCGTCCTCCAGGTCCCGAACGCCGAGGACGCCAAGAGCGTCGAGGTCGCCGCGTACTGCTGGTCGGTGCTCGGCCAGACCGGCTTCACCCGCAGCGATGTGATCATCGGCCTGGGCGGCGGCTCGACCACCGACCTGGCCGGCTTCGTCGCCGCCACCTGGCTGCGCGGAGTGCGCTGGATCTCGGTGCCCACCACGCTGCTCGGCATGGTCGACGCCGCGGTCGGCGGCAAGACCGGCATCAACATCGCCGAGGGCAAGAACATGGTCGGCGCCTTCCACCCGCCCGCGGGCGTGCTGGCCGACCTCGGCACCCTGGAGACCCTCGGCAAGCACGACTACGTCTCCGGCCTGGCCGAGGTGATCAAGGCCGGCTTCATCGCCGACCCGGTCATCCTCGACCTGATCGAGCAGGACCCCGCGGCCGCCACCACCCCCTCCGGCCCGCACACCCTGGAACTCATCCGCCGGGCCATCCAGGTCAAGGCCGACGTGGTCTCCGGCGACCTCAAGGAGTCCGGCCGCCGGGAGATCCTCAACTACGGCCACACCCTCGGCCACGCCATCGAGCGCAACGAGCGCTACAAGTGGCGGCACGGCGCGGCGATCTCCATCGGCATGGTGTTCGCCGCCGAACTCGGCCGCCTGGCCGGGCGGTTGGACGACGCCACCGCCGACCGGCACCGCACCGTGCTGGCCTCCGTCGGCCTGCCGCTCAGCTACCGGGCGGACGCCTGGCCGAAGCTGCTGGACGCCATGAAGATCGACAAGAAGTCCCGCGGCGACCTGCTGCGCTTCATCGTCCTCGACGGCCTGGCCAAGACCTCCGTCCTGGAGGGCCCCGACCCGTCGCTGCTGGTCGCCGCGTACGCCGAGGTCTCCGGATGACCGCCGTCCCGGTGCTCGTCCTGAACGGTCCGAACCTCGGCCGGCTCGGCTCCCGCGAACCCGACGTGTACGGCTCCACCTCGTACGCGGGGTTGGTCGCCCGGTGTACCGCGCTGGGGCTCGAACTCGGCCTGGACGTCTCGGTACGGGAGACCAACTCCGAGGCGGAGATGGTCGGTTGGCTGCACGAGGCGGCGGACGCCAAGACCCCGGTGGTGATCAACCCCGGCGCGTTCACCCACTACTCGTACGCGATGCGGGACGCCGCCGCACAGCGCACCGCCCCCCTCATCGAGGTGCACATCTCCAACCCGTACACCCGCGAGGCCTTCCGCCACACCTCGGTCATCGCGGCCGTCGCCTCCGGCACCATCGCGGGCTTCGGCCTCGGCTCCTACGAACTCGCCCTGCGGGCACTCGCCGAGCAACTGACCACCCGCTGAGCGGCCTCCGGCCCGGTGGCGGACTTGTGCCCGCCACCGGGCCGACGTGTACATTCGGCGCAGGGAGGTGACGGTGAGCCAGTACGCGCAGAGCCACCAGCCGGGGGGCCAGGTGCCGGGGGGGCAGGGCACGCCTCCGTTTCCGACGGCCCCTCAACAGCCGTACCCCGCAACGCCGCTGCCCGCCACCACCCAGGCGATCCCCACCCTCGGACCGACCGCGCCCCGACCCGACCGGCCGACCGTCCCGCTCAAGGCCGTCGCCCCCGTCGCCCCCAGCGGCACCGGATACTTCGTGCTCGCCAGCGGCGGCGCCGTCCAACTCCCCGCCCCGCCAGCGCCGATGCCCGCGCTGCCCGCCCCCCTGCCCACCGGCCCGATCGCCGTCCTCCTGATAGGCCCCGCCGGCGCCGGCAAGACCACCGTCGCCCGCCACTGGGCCGAACGCCGCCCCACCCCCACCGCGCACATCAGCCTCGACGACGTCCGCGAATGGGTCCAGGCCGGCTTCGCCAACCCGCAGTCCGGCTGGAACACCGCCTCCGAGGCCCAGTACCGCCTCGCCCGCCGCACCTGCGGCTTCGCCTGCCGCAACTACCTCGCCAACGGCATCTCCTGCATCATCGACGACGCCGTCTTCCCCGACCGCCCCGCGATCGGCCTCGGCGGCTGGAAACGCCACATCGGCCCCGGCATGATCCCCGTCGTCCTCCTCCCCGGCCTCGACCGCGTCCTCACCCGCAACGCCGAACGCTCCGGCAACCGCCGCCTCTCCGACGACGAGGTGGCCCGCATCCACGGCCGCATGGCCGGCTGGCGCACCTCCGGCCTCCCCATCATCGACAACTCCAACCTCACCGTCCCCGAAACCGCCGCCGCCCTCGACCAGGCCATCCTCACCCGCCTCCACCAGGGCTGACCCCACCCGGGCCTGGGCCTGGTCCTGGTCCGCTGCGCGGGGCTGTGCTGCGCTTGCCTTTCCGCTGCGCGAGTGTGTCCCTTGTTCGACCTGCAGGTTTCCGCTGCGCCGCTTTCGCCGGTGGCTTCGGGAGGCGGGGTTTTGGGCTCTGTCGGGGTGTCGGTGGGGGCTGGGAGAATGGGGGTGTTGGACGGGAACGGATGAGGAGTTGACGCGGGTGCCCGAGGGGCATGTGGTGCATCGGTTGGCGGGGCTGAACGGGGAGCTGTTCGGGGGGCGGGTGGTGGGGGTTTCTTCGCCGCAGGGGCGCTTCGCGGAGGGGGCGGCGCTGTTGGACGGGCGGGTGTTGGATGTCGCGGAGGCGCACGGGAAGCATCTGTTCCTGGGGTTCGGGGACGACTGGCTGCACGTGCACCTGGGGTTGTACGGGAAGTACGAGTTCGGGGTGGGGGAGGCGCCGGCGCCGGTCGGGCAGGTGCGGTTGCGGATGGTGAACGAGGGCGGGTTCGCGGATCTGCGGGGGCCGACGGCGTGCGAGGTGATCACGCCGGGGGAGAAGGCGGCGTTGCACCGGCGGCTCGGGCCGGATCCGTTGCGGGCGGGGGAGCTCGGGGACGCGGCGTGGGAGCGGATTTCCCGGAGCGGGACGTCGGTGGCCGCGTTGTTGATGGACCAGAAGGTGCTGGCGGGTGTCGGCAACGTGTACCGCGCGGAGGTGCTGTTCCGGTTGGGGATCAGTCCGCACCGGGCGGGGCGGGAGCTGCGCCGGGCGGAGTGGGACGCGATCTGGTCGGAGCTGGTGGCGCTGATGCGGGAGGGTGTCGCGGCGGGGCGGATCGACACCGTCCGGCCTGAGCACACGCCGGAGGCGATGGGGCGGCCGCCGCGGGTGGACGACCACGGTGGTGAGGTGTACGTGTACCGGCGGCAGGACCAGCCGTGTCTGGTCTGTGGGACGCCGGTGCGGACGGAGGAATTGGCGGCCCGGAACCTGTTCTGGTGCCCCCGCTGCCAGCAGTCCTGACGCTCCGTCACCAAATCGGGCCGCGGGGGAAGCCTTGACGGAAGGTTGACCGCTCCTTGGGCGAGGGCTCCGGGGCCCGCTCCTATTGTCGGGTTCATGTCCGCACAACCGTTCCGGGGCCCCCGTCCGACTCCGGCCCTTCCGGTCCTGCCGTACCGCAAACCCACCAAGGGTCGTGATTACTGGGTGCTGGACGACGTGCTGCCGGACCCGGACGCGGTGCGCGCCCGGCACCTGGCCCGTACCGACTGGGACGAGGGGTATCCGCACAAGCCGGAGTCCTGGCCTGGGCTGCGGGGGATGCCGGGCCTGGAGCCGGACGAGTTGGCGTACGTCGAGAAGCTGGTGCGGGAGACCGTCGGGGTGCCCAGGGTGTGGGCGCTGAGCGAGGCCGAGGGCGGCACCTTCAACCACAACTGCGTGCAGGTGGTGGGGGAGGGGGAGTGCGAGCCGCGTCCGCACACCGATTCGCGTTCGCTGTGCCGCTACGCGGCGGTGCTGTACCTCAACCCGAACGTGCCGAAGCGGTGCGGGACCAGTTTCTACCGGCAGAGCCTGCCGGGCGGCCGGCTCGGCGGGAACACGGTGGTCGCCCCGCACAACAACCTGGTGGACGCGCTCGGCACCCGTTTCGTCCCGCCGGACTCGTTCACCGAGGATCTGGCCGTCCCGCACCGCTACAACCGGCTGCTGCTGTACACCGCCAACCTGATGCACACCGCGACCGAGTACTACGGCACCACACTGGACGAGAAGCGGATGACCTGCGTGTTCTTCTGGATGGCCTGACCCGCCGTCACCTCGCGGGGCGGGGTGATCTGCGACACCTCCGGAGGGGTCCGCTCTTGCCGCTGCACCCGGGACGGTTCTACGGTGGACGGGCCGTGGTGTTCGGGAAGCCGGTGCACTGTGCTCGTCACAGGAGTCCGGAGCGGCCCTCGCCACTGTGATCGGGGAGTCGTCGGCTCCCACCTCGTGCCACTGGCCGTTCGCGGCCGGGAAGGCCGGGCGCCGACGCCGAACACCCCGTCAGCCAGGAGACCGGCCACGGCATCTCACGAAGTGATCCACGAGGTGCTGGAGCGTGATGCGCGGATGACCGCGTCCGATTCGACCATGCCCGGAAACGTCCCGGGCTCCCCTGTTCCTGCTTTCCGCTGGCGCCGCGAGGACACCTGGCGCACCGCCGGCCTGATGGCGGTGATCCTGGCCCTGCACGTGGCGGCGTTCGGGACGCTGCTGTTCCTGGTGGTGCCGGAGAAGTACCAGGTGGGTACCCAGGTGTTCGGCGTGGGCCTGGGCATCACCGCCTACACCCTGGGCATGCGGCACGCCTTCGACGCCGACCACATCGCGGTGATCGACAACACCACTCGCAAGCTGATGGCGGACGGCCGCCGGCCGGTCTCGGTGGGCTTCTGGTTCGCGCTCGGGCACTCCTCGATGGTGGTGCTGATGGCCGCGCTGGTGGCCGGCGGGGCCGCGCTGGCGGGCACGCTGATGGACGAGGGTTCGACGACCCATCAGGTGCTGGGCACCATCGGCACCACCGCCTCGGGGGCGTTCCTGTACCTGATCGCGGCGCTCAACCTGGTGGCCCTGCTGGGCATCCTGCGGGTGTTCCGGGCGATGCGGGCCGGCCAGTACGACGAGGCCGAGCTGGAGAAGCACCTGGATTCCCGGGGTTTCCTGGCCCGAGTGCTGAGCCGGGCGACCCGGTCGATCACCCGGCCCGGCCAGATGTTCCCGGTGGGCATGGTGCTGGGCCTGGGCTTCGACACCGCCACCGAGGTCACCCTGATGGTGATGGCGGGCTCGGGCGCGGCGTCCGGCCTGCCCTGGTACGCGATCGTCTGCCTGCCGCTGCTGTTCGCGGCCGGGATGAGCCTGTTCGACACCCTCGACGGCACGTTCATGAACTTCGCCTACCAGTGGGCGTTCTCCAACCCGGTTCGCAAGGTGTACTACAACCTGACCATCACGGGTCTGTCGATCGCGGTGGCCTTCGTGATCGGCACCATCGAGCTGGTCGCGGTGCTGCACGACAAGTTCGGCCTGGACGATCCGGTGTCCGACTGGATCGCCGGACTCAGCCTGGACAACGTGGGCTTCGTGATCGTCGGCCTGTTCGTGGTGGTGTGGGCGGCGGCGATCGGCTACTGGCGGATCGCCCGACGGTCCAAGGCGTTCGCCGGGGCGGGGGTCTGAGCCCGCGTGGCCTGACGGAACGTCAACCTGCGGCCAGGATCAGCGTTCCGGCGACCGCCAGTCCGGCGCCGACCACCTGGACCCGCAGCAGCCGTTCCTTGAGCAGGCCGCGCGCCATCAGCGCCGTCACCACGGGGTAGAGCGAGGCCAGCACCGCCGCCACCGCGACCGAGCCCAGGTGGGTGGCGGCGGCGTACAGGCCGTTCGCGGCGACGTCGGCGACGCCGACGGCGGTCAGCGAGGGCAACGAGCGGGCCGCGCCGCGCAGTTCGAGCGGCTCCCGGCGGGCGGCGGCGGCCAGCATGCCGATGCCGACCACCGCGTTGGTCAGTCGTTGCACGCACAGCGTCAGCAGCAGTCCGCCGCCGGTGCTGGCGTAGCCGATCAGGGCGAGCACCGCGCCGAACGCGAACGCGGCGGAGAGGGTGAGGACGAGCACCTGGCGGCTCACGGCCGGTCCGCCGCGCTGCGGGCCGCCCGCCAGCGCGACCCCGGCGATCGCCACCAGGATCCCCAGCCCCTGGACGACGCCCGGCCGCTCGCCGAGGAACAGGCCGACCCCGATCGGCACCAGCACGCCGACGGTGGCCAGCGGCGAGACCACGCCCATCGGTCCGAGGGCGAGGGCCCGGTAGAACGCGAGCAGGGCGAACGGCCCGAGCACGCCGGCCGCGACGGCGTACCAGAGCGCGGGACCGGCGTCCGCCCAGCCGCCGGTGGCGGTGACGGCCACCGCGAGGACCAGGGCGGCCGCGGTCTGCGAGAGCACCACGACGCCGAGCGCGGGCAGTCGGCGGGTGATCGTGCCGCCGCCGTAGTCGGCGACGCCCCAGAGCAGGCTGGCGAGCAGGGCGAGAGCGGCGCTCATGAGGCCGGGAGCGCGTCGGGTCGGGGCAGCATGGTGGACTCCGCAGTACAGTCGGTGGACCTGTCGTGCGGTCGCAGCATAGTTCACCCCCCTGAACCGACCCAACCAATATATTGGACTCAAGCGTGCCGGAACCCGATCTCGTCACCCAGGCCCTCGCCCGCAACCTCAAGCGGCTGCGCACCGAACGCGGCCACACCCTGGACGCCCTCGCGGCCCGCTCCGGCGTCAGCCGCGGCATGGTGGTCCAGATCGAGCAGGCCCGCACCAACCCCAGCGTCGGCACCGTGGTCCGCCTCGCCGACGCCCTCGGCGTCTCGATCGCCCGACTGCTCGACTACGACGAGACCTCGGTGGTGCGGATCGTCCCCGCCGAGGAGGCCGTGCGGCTGTGGAGCGGCCCGGACGGCGGCAGCGGCGTCCTGCTGAACGGCATCGAGGCCCCCGGTCCGCTGGAGCTGTGGAACTGGCACCTGCGCCCCGGCGAGACCCACGCCTCCGACCCGCACCCGGCCGGCACCGTCGAGATCGCCCGGATCGACGAGGGCGAACTCACCCTGGTGCTCGACGGCCGCGCCCACCGCATCCCGGCCGGCTCCACCGCCTCCTACGAGGCCGGCACCGCCCACAGCTACCGCAATGAGGGCGACGTCGACTGCCGCCTCACCCTGGTGGTCTCCGTCCCCCCGCCGACCGGCAAATGAGCCCGGCCGGCAAATGAGCCCGGCCGGTACGTGAGCAGCCCGATCGGGGCATGGGCAGCCCGGTCGGGGCATGGGTGGGGGCCCCGGGAGACTCCCGGGGCCCCTCACCGGCTGTCGGTCAGAGGCCGTACCTGCGGCGGTACAGCTCCACCCGGCCCGCAGTGTCCAGCAGGCGGGCCTTGCCGGTGTAGAACGGGTGGCTCGCGGAGGACGTCTCGACGTCCACCACCGGGTACGTCCGCCCGTCCGTCCACTCGACCGTCCGACCGCTCGACGCGGTGGAGCGGGTCAGGAACGACAGGCCGCCCGTCTTGTCCCGGAACACCACCGGACGGTACTCGGGGTGCACTCCCTGCTTCATCTGCTCCTCCTTCTGCAAGCCCTCGAACTGCTCAATTCCGTTGAACGTCAACGGGTTTCGCGGAACTCCACGTGCCGCCCGGCCACCGGGTCGAACTTCCGCAGCACGATCCGGTCCGGGTTGGTCCGGCGGTTCTTGCGGGTCACGTAGCTGAAGCCCGTGCCCGCCGTGGACCGGAGCGTGATCACCGGTCGCAGCTCGCTGCGCGCCATCTCGAACCTCCCAATCCCGGCAACGATTGCCGTTTTCATGTGGCCACAACACGGCCCCGCCCCTCGGCATTCCCGCCCACCGATCGGGCCCGTCCCGACGGGCGGCCCCCCGGACCCGTTCGTAGGCTCGGAGACATGTCCGACGCGCACGCCGCCCGACGCGAACGCCTCCGCGAGTACTGCAGCGCCTCCGGGGCCGACGCCGCGCTGATCACGCGCGCCGCGAACGTCCGCTACCTCACCGGCTGCCCGCCGTGCGGCGCCGCGCTGCTGCTCACCCGCGAGCGGGCGGTGCTCGCGCTGCCGGAGGACGTGCCGCCCGAGGAGGCGGTGGAGCGGGAGGTGGACGAGGAGGTCACCCGGCTGCCGGTGCCCGCCGAGACGGACGCCGCGGTCGCCGCCGCCGAGGCCGCGGCCCGGCTGCGGGTTGCGGACCTCGCCGTCGAGGAGCACGACCTGACGGTCGACCGGCACCGCGCCGTCGGCCGGCTGGCCGCGCCGGCCCGGCTGCTCGACCTGGACCGGGCGGTGGAGCGGCTGCGGGTGGTCAAGGACGAGCACGAGCTCGCCGACCTGCGGATCGCCGCCGAGATCGCCGACCAGGCGCTCGGCGAGCTGCTCGAATCGATCCTGGTCGGCCGCACCGAACGCCACCTGGCGATGGAGCTGGAGCGCCGGATGATCGACCACGGCGCCGACCGGGCCGCCTTCCCGGTCTCCGTGGGCACCGGCAGCCACTCCGGCCTGGAGCGCCACCAGCCCACCGACCGCCGGGTCGAGGAGGGCGACTTCCTCACCGTCGCCCTGGGCGCGCAGTACCGCGGCTACGGCATCTCCACCGCCCGCACCTTCGTGATCGGCGCCGCCCCGGCCGCCTGGCAGGTCGAGCTGCACCGCCTGGTGTTCCGGGCCCAGCGGGCCGGTCGGGAGGCGCTCGGGCCGGGCGTCGAGCAGCACGTCCCGGACGACGCGGCCCGCTCGATCCTGCAGGCCGCGGGCCACGCCGAGCACGCCGTCCACCCGCTGGGACACGGCATCGGCCTGGAGATCAGGGAGGCTCCGCGCCTCGGCCCCGCCGACATGGGTAAACTGGACAATCGCGTGCCGGTCACCGTCGGTCCAGGAGTGCATCTCCCGGGTCGCGGCGGAGTCCGGATCGAGGACACGCTCGTGGTGCGGCCTCCCGAGGAGGGCGGGCCCGAGCTGCTCACCATCACCACCAAGGAGCTCCTCGCGCTGTAGTCCCACAGGCTTCGGCGGCGCACTGCTTGGTGTTCTTTGACAGCGGACATATCAGGAGTAAGTGCGCCCGTGGCTACCACGAACGATCTCAAGAACGGCATGGTCCTCAAGCTGGACGGCGGCAAGCTCTGGTCCGTCGTCGAGTTCCAGCACGTCAAGCCCGGCAAGGGCCCGGCCTTCGTTCGCACCAAGCTGAAGGAGGTCCTCACCGGCAAGGTCGTCGAGAAGACCTTCAACGCGGGCATCAAGGTCGAGACCGCCAACGTCGACAAGCGGACGATGCAGTACTCGTACCGCGACGGCGAGACCTTCATCTTCATGGACATGGACACCTACGACCAGGTCCCGGTCGACGCCGCCACCGTCGGCGACGCCGCCAAGTACCTGCTCGAGGGCTTCGAGGCCCTGGTCGCGCAGAACGAGGGCGTCCCGCTGTACATCGAGCTCCCCGCCGCGGTCGAGCTGGTCATCTCCGAGACCGAGCCGGGCCTGCAGGGCGACCGCTCCACCGGTGGCACCAAGCCCGCCACCCTGGAGACCGGCGCCGAGATCCAGGTGCCGCTGTTCGTCACCACCGGCGAGAAGGTCAAGGTCGACACCCGCGACGGCAGCTACCTCGGCCGGGTCAAGTAATCGTGGCCTCTGCTCGCACCAAGGCCCGCACCCGGGCCTTCCAGATCCTGTTCGAGGCGGACCACCGCGGCGTGTCCCCCGAGCGGGTGCTCGCCGACTGGGTGGCGCGCTCGCGCGACCCCCGTCCGGACGAGGGCATTCCGCAGGTCGCGGAGTACACCATGCAGCTGGTCGAGGGCTACGCGCAGCACGCGCGCACCATCGACGACCTGATCTCCACCTACGCGGTGGGCTGGACGCTCGACCGGATGCCGATCGCGGACCGCAACGTCCTGAGGCTCGGCACGTACGAGCTGATCTGGGAGGACGGCACCCCCGACGCGGTCGTCCTGGACGAGGCCGTCGAGATCGCCAAGGAGTACTCCACGGACGAGTCGCCGGCCTTCGTGAACGGTCTGCTCGCCCGGTTCCTGGAGCTCAAGCCGACCATTCGGCGCTGAGCCCGCAGTGCCCCTCGAAGGCCGTCGGACCTGTTGGTCCGGCGGCCTTCGCGCGTAAGCTACCGGCAAGTAATGAGTTTCGCGCCTGCGCAGAAGGGCCTCAGCCATGCCGGAGATCACCAGCGAGTTCGACCGGGGCATCGCGCTCACCCCGCACCCCGACGAGCCCGGCCGCTACGACGGCGAACTCGGCGACGGCTGGCAGATCGGCGGCGGCGTCAACGGCGGACTGCTGCTCGCCTTCGCCGCGCACGCCCTCGCCCTGGAGGCCGGGCCCGGCCACCCGCACCCGCTGACCGTCAGCGGCACCTACGTCTCGCCGTCCCGCCCCGGGCCGGCCACCGTCCGCACCGAGATCATGCGCCGCGGCCGCACCCTGGCCACCGGCAGCGCGATCCTCTCCCAGGACGGCGAGGAACGGCTGCGGGTCACCGCCGCCTTCACCGACCTTGCCGCCCTCGACGGCGAGGTCGCCACCACCGCCGTGCCGCCCGTGCTGCCCGCCCCCGAACAGTGCATAGGGATCGAGCACGCGCCCAAGGAACTCATCTCCCAGGCCGCCCTGTTGCAGCGGATGGACCTGCGCCTCGACCCGGCCACCGTCGGCTGGGCGCTCGGCCAACCGTCCAAGGAGGGCCGCATCCAGGGCTGGTTCAAGCTGGCCGACGGCCGCCCCGCCGACCCGCTGTCGCTGCTGCTCACCGCCGACGCGCTGCCCCCGGTCACCTTCGACCTGGGCCGCCCCGGCTGGGCCCCCACCATCGAACTGACCGTCCACCTGCGGGCGTTGCCCGCGGACGGCTGGCTGCGGGTCTCGCACGCCACCCGCAACGTGGCCGGCGGTTACTTCGAGGAGGACTGCGAGATCTGGGACGAGGACGGCCGCCTGGTCGCCCAGTCCCGCCAGCTCGCCAAGACCCCGCGGTAGGCCCGTTCCTGACGGTCGGTTGCAGAGTTGTGACAGCCCGTGTGTGTGGGACGGGTGCGGATGGGGAGAAGTGGGTCAGCAGTTGCTCGACCGAGATCCCCGGGAGCCACCGATGTCCAGGAACAGCCGCCGGCCGCGCCGTTGCGGTGCCGAGCCCTCGCGCCGCAGCGACGAGGCCTTCGTCACCGGGATCCTGACCGACGAGGCCGACTTCGCCCGGGCGCGGGAGTGGCAGCTCACCGACGCGCCGGACTACGACACCTACCTGCGGGAGGCCGCCGGGCTGCTGGCCGGGGCGGTGGACGGGTACGCGACCGTCCGGGCCCGGATGTTCCACCCGGACGACTTCGCGGACTACTGCCTGCTGCACGGCGTCGACCCCGGCGAGCAGGCCGCCCGGGACGGCTACCTGGTCAACCCGCCGCTGCAGACCCAGCTGGTCACCTACCGCGGTGAGGACCTGGCCGACTTCGTGCCGCGCCTGGTCCGGGCCCGCGAGGGCGGTCTGACGCTGCGCCACGCCGACCTGGTGATGGACGGCGCGCTGTGCGAGGCGGAGCTGGCCGCCGCCGACCCGCGGGTGCGCTGGACGTACCAGCAGGCCTCCGAGGTGTTCCGCCGGGTGCTGGTCGGCGCCGGCTGCGGCGCGTACGAGTTCCGGGTCGCGGTGGACGCCCCCGGCGGGCCGCTGGAGGCGCACGCCCGGGTGCTGCACTGGGAGGACGGCGCGGTCCGGATCCACGACGAGGAGCTCGACCTGATCACCGCGGTGCTCTGCGCGGGCCTGTACGGCGAACTGCCGGGCGTCGCGGTGCTGCACGGGACGCAGGGCTCCGGCGCGGTGTGCGGCGAGTACCGGCAGGTCGCCTGGGCCTGGCGCAGCACCGGCTTCGACTGGTCGCCGGCCGAGCTCGCGGTGGACGGCGTCCCGGCCGGTCCGGGGTTCAGCCTCGGCACCGTGGTCTGAGCACGCGACAGCGGGGCGGGCCGCCGGAGAACCGGCCGCCCGCCCCGCTGTGACGTTTCTTCAGAACTTTTCGGAGCGCGCAGGCTCAGCTCGCGTCGTCCTCGCGGACGGCGCGCCGCGCGTCCGGGTTCAGCACGCCCCAGCTGATCAGCTGCTCGGTGAGGATCGAGGGGGACTGGTCGTAGATCACGGCCAGCGTGCGCAGGTCGTCCTGGCGGATCGAGAGCACCTTGCCGTTGTAGTCGCCGCGCTGCGACTGGATGGTCGCGGCGTAGCGCTGCAGCGGTCCGGCCTTCTCGGACGGGACCTGGGTCAGGCGCTCCAGGTCGAGCACCAGGCGCGGCGGCGGCTCGGCCGCGCCGCCCGGGGTGCCGCCGGGCAGCAGCTCCTGCACCGGGACGCCGTAGAACTCGGACAGCTCGGCGAGGCGCTGCACCGTGACGGCGCGGTCGCCGCGCTCGTAGGAGCCGACGACGACAGCCTTCCAGCGACCCTGGGACTTCTCCTCGACGCCGTGCAGGGAGAGACCCTGCTGAGTGCGGATCGCCCGGAGCTTGGCCCCGAGCTGCTTCGCGTAGTCGCTGGACATGGATCTCCCCGGACGAGATTGCGCGTGCGCTGAAATGGGAGTGACGAGCGCCCACGACGGGGCACCTTCGTAACTCACTGTGAGGTTACGTAGAGTGAGGGTGGCGCGTCAAGCCGAATGGGGCACTCGTGCGAACGCGTGTCGAGCGGGCCGAGATCAGCGCACTGCTACGATGAGCGAAGTTCTGGCTGCGGCCGGAAACCCCTTTAGACATCCTTTAAGGCCCGTCCCGTGAGGCGGGGAAGGAGGTCCGCTTCGGCATGACCACTCCCAGTTCTGCTCCGCGCGCCCCGCACCAGGTGCTGGACGCCACCGACGTCGCCCGGGTCGTCACCCGGATCGCCCACGAGATCGTGGAACGCGCCAAGGGCGCCGAGGACGTCGTGCTGCTCGGCATCCACACCCGCGGCGTCCACCTGGCCCGCCGGCTGCGCGCCAAGCTCACCCAGATCACCGGCCGGGAGATCCCGTTCGGCACGCTGGACATCACCATGTACCGGGACGACCTGCGGCTGAAGCCCGCCCGGGCCCTGGAGCACACCGAGATCCCCGCCGACGGCATCGACGGCAAGCTGGTGATCCTGGTGGACGACGTGCTGTTCTCCGGCCGCACCATCCGGGCCGCCCTCGACGCGCTCGGCGACATCGGCCGCCCGCGCGCCGTGCAGCTCGCCGTGCTGGTCGACCGCGGACACCGCGAACTCCCGATCCGCGCCGACTACGTGGGCAAGAACCTGCCCACTTCGCTGCGCGAGGCCGTGCAGGTCCAGCTCTCCGAGACCGACGGCCGCGACGCCGTCCTGCTCGGCGACCGCGACTACGCCGCGCGCTCCTCCCAGGCCCTTGCCGCCGATCCCCAGCTCCCGGAGTAAACCCGCGTGAAGCGCCACCTCGTCTCCGCCGCCGACCTCAGCCGCGACGACGCGCTGCTGATCCTGGACACCGCCGAGGAGCTCGCCCAGCTCTCCGGTCGGGCCGTCAAGAAGCTCCCCACGCTGCGCGGCCGCACCGTCGTCAACCTGTTCTTCGAGGACTCCACCCGCACCAAGACCTCCTTCGAGGTCGCCGAGAAGCGGCTGTCCGCGGACGTCATCAACTTCTCCGCCAAGGGCTCCTCGGTCTCCAAGGGCGAAAGCCTCAAGGACACCGCGCTGACCCTCCAGGCGATGGGCGCCGACGCCGTGGTGATCCGTCACCACGCCTCCGGCGCGGCCGCCCGGCTGGCCGGCTCCGACTGGCTGCACGGCAGCGTCATCAACGCCGGCGACGGCACCCACGAACACCCCACCCAGGCGCTGTTGGACGCGTTCACCATGCGCCGCCACCTCAACCCGGGCCCCGGCCGCGACCTGGCCGGCCGGAAGATCGCCATCGTCGGCGACATCCTGCACAGCCGGGTCGCCCGCTCCAACGTGCACCTGCTGACCACGCTCGGCGCGGAGGTCACCTTCGTCGCCCCGCCGACGCTGCTGCCGATCGGCATCGACACCTGGCCCTGCCAGGTCTCCTACGACCTGGACGCGGTCCTGCCGAAGGTCGACGCGGTGATGATGCTGCGGGTGCAGCGCGAGCGGATGAACGCCGCGTTCTTCCCCACCGAGCGCGAGTACTCGCGCCGCTACGGCCTGGACGGGCTGCGCCTCGCCACCATGCCGGAGCACGCCATCGTGATGCACCCCGGGCCGATGGTCCGCGGCATGGAGATCACCGCCGACGTCGCCGACTCGCCGCGCTGCACCGTGGTCGAGCAGGTCGCCAACGGCGTCTCGGTCCGCATGGCCGTCCTGTACCTGCTGCTCGGCGGCGCGGTTTTCGCCGACGGCTCAGCCGACTCCGCCCGCACCACCGACACCCCGGAGGCCGCCCAGTGACCACCTACCTGATCCGCAACGCCCAGATCCTCGGCGGCGCCCCGCAGGACATCCACCTGGCGGACGGCGTGTTCGCCGCGATCGGCGAGCAGCTCGACGTCCAGGCCGACATCGAGATCGACGCCACCGGCCTGGTCGCCCTGCCCGGCCTGGTCGACCTGCACACCCACCTGCGCGAGCCCGGCCGCGAGGACGCCGAGACGGTGCTGACCGGCACCCAGGCCGCCGCCATGGGCGGCTACACCGCGGTGCACGCGATGGCCAACACCTTCCCGGTCGCCGACACCGCCGGCGTGGTCGAGCAGGTCTGGCGGCTCGGCCAGGAGTACGGCTACTGCGACGTGCAGCCGGTCGGCGCCGTCACCGTCGGCCTGGAGGGCAAGCAGCTCGCCGAGCTCGGCGCGATGCACGACTCCGCCGCCGGGGTGCGGGTCTTCTCCGACGACGGCAAGTGCGTCGACGACGCGGTGATCATGCGCCGCGCGCTGGAGTACGTGAAGGCCTTCGACGGCGTCGTCGCCCAGCACGCCCAGGAGCCGCGGCTGACCGCCGGCGCCCAGATGAACGAGGGCCTGGTCTCCGGCGAGCTCGGCCTCGGCGGCTGGCCCGCCGTCGCCGAGGAGTCGATCATCGCCCGGGACGTGCTGCTGGCCGCGCACGTCGGCTCCCGGGTGCACATCTGCCACCTGTCCACGGCCGGCTCGGTGGAGATCGTCCGCTGGGCCAAGGGCAAGGGCTGGAACGTCACCGCCGAGGTCACCCCGCACCACCTGCTGCTCACCGACGAACTCGTCCGCAGCTACGACCCGGTGTACAAGGTCAACCCGCCGCTGCGCACCGCCGCGGACGTGGAGGCGCTGCGCGGCGCGCTGGCCGACGGCACCATCGACGCCGTCGCCACCGACCACGCCCCGCACCCGTCGGAGGACAAGGACTGCGAGTGGGCGGTCGCCGCGATGGGCATGGTCGGCCTGGAGACCGCGCTGTCGGTCGTCCAGCAGACCATGGTCGAGACCGGCCTGCTGAACTGGGAGGGCGTCGCGGACCGGATGTCGCACCGCCCGGCGCGGATCGGCCGGCTGGCCGGCCACGGGCGTCCGGTCTCGGTGGGCGAGCCCGCCAACCTGGTGCTCTTCGATCCCGCGTACCGTGGAGTCGTGAACCCCGACACCTTCGCCACGCGCTCCCGCAACAGCCCCTACAAGGGCATGGACCTGCCCGGACGGGTGCACGCCACCTTCCTGCGCGGCGAGGCCACCGTCCTCGCGGGCGAACTGGTCGAGCGCTGATGCTGCTCGCCACCGAGAAGGGCCGGGTGACCGACTGGCCCGGGTACATCGGTGCGACGGTCGGCCTGCTGATCCTGGTCGCGCTGGTCTACTGGCTGATGCGGCAGGGCTGGAACTGGCGGCGCACCCTCCAGTCCGACCTGCCGGAACTGCCCGCCGCGCCCGAGCAGCCGGGTGAGACCCTGCTGGCCGGCCCCGGCCGGTACCACGGCTCCACCAGCGCCGGGAACTGGCTGGACCGGGTCGTCGCCCACGACCTGGGCACCCGCAGCCTGGCCGAGCTGACCCTCACCGAACAGGGCCTGCTGGCCCGCCGCCCCGGCGCGGCCGACCTGTGGATCCCGGCCGGCGCCCTCACCGGCGCCCGCACCGACTCCGGCATCGCCGGCAAGGTGGTCCCCTCGGGCCTGCTGGTGGTCGGCTGGACGCACGGGGACAGCGAACTGGAAAGCGGTTTCCGGTTGGATTCCGCAGCCGAGCACGACGCCTGGGTCGAGGCCGTCGGGGCACTGGTAACACGTACGAGCACGAAGAAGACGGAAGAGGCCGCGACATGACCGCACCTGCCCCCACCACGCAGCGCACCAGGCGGGAGCGAGTGCCCGCCGTGCTCGTCCTGGAGGACGGCCGGACGTTCCGCGGCCAGGCCTACGGCGCGATCGGCGAGACCTTCGGCGAGGCGGTCTTCAACACCGGCATGTCCGGCTACCAGGAGACCCTGACCGACCCGTCGTACCACCGCCAGGTGGTCGTGATGACGGCCCCGCAGATCGGCAACACCGGCTGGAACGACGAGGACGACGAGTCGCAGCAGATCTGGGTCGCCGGCTACGTCGTCCGCGACCCCTCCCGGGTCGCCTCCAACTGGCGCTCCCGGCGCTCGCTGGACGAGGAGCTGGAGCGCCAGGGCGTGGTCGGCATCAGCGGGATCGACACCCGCGCGCTGACCCGCCACCTGCGCGAGCGCGGCGCGATGCGGGTCGGCATCTTCTCCGGCCCGGCCGTGGACGACCCGGCGGCGCTGCTCGCCAAGGTGCAGCAGGCCCCGGAGATGAAGGGCGCCGACCTGTGCGCCGAGGTCGCCACCAAGGAGGCCTACGTCGTCCCCGCGATCGGTGCGAAGAAGTTCACCGTCGCCGCCGTCGACCTCGGCATCAAGGGCATGACCCCGCACCGGATGGCCGAGCGCGGCATCGAGGTGCACGTGCTGCCCGCCAACTCCACCGCCGAGGACATCTACGCCGTCCGGCCCGACGGCGTGTTCTTCTCCAACGGTCCGGGCGACCCGGCCACCGCCGACCGCCAGGTCGACGTGCTGCGCGAGGTGCTGGCGAAGAAGACCCCGTTCTTCGGCATCTGCTTCGGCAACCAGATCCTCGGCCGGGCCCTCGGGTTCGGCACCTACAAGCTCAAGTACGGCCACCGCGGCATCAACCAGCCGGTGCAGGACCGCACCACCGGCAAGGTCGAGGTGACCGCCCACAACCACGGCTTCGCCGTGAACGCGCCGCTGGACAAGGTGAGCGACACCCCCTTCGGGCGGGTCGAGGTCTCCCACGTCTGCCTCAACGACGACGTGGTCGAGGGCCTGCAGGCACTCGACATCCCCGCCTTCAGCGTGCAGTACCACCCCGAAGCGGCAGCCGGCCCGCATGACGCCGCCTACCTCTTCGACCGCTTCGTGAGCCTTATGGAGGCCCAGCGTGCCTAAGCGCACCGACATCAAGTCCGTCCTGGTGATCGGCTCCGGCCCCATCGTCATCGGCCAGGCGGCGGAGTTCGACTACTCGGGTACGCAGGCCTGCCGGGTCCTCAAGTCGGAGGGGCTGCGGGTCATCCTGGTCAACTCCAACCCGGCGACCATCATGACCGACCCGGAGATCGCCGACGCCACCTACGTCGAGCCGATCACCCCGGAGTTCGTCGAGAAGATCATCGCCAAGGAGCGCCCCGACGCGCTGCTGCCGACCCTGGGCGGCCAGACCGCGCTGAACACGGCGATCTCCCTGCACAAGGCCGGCACCCTCGACAAGTACGACGTCGAGCTGATCGGCGCCGACGTCGAGGCGATCAACAAGGGCGAGGACCGCGAGCTGTTCAAGGGCGTGGTCGAGGCCGTCAACGCCAAGATCGGCCACGGCGAGTCCGCCCGCTCGGTGATCTGCCACTCGATGGAGGACGTGCTCGCCGGCGTCGACACCCTCGGCGGCTACCCGGTCGTCGTGCGCCCGTCCTTCACCATGGGCGGCGCCGGCTCCGGCTTCGCGCACGACGAGGAGGACCTGCGCCGGATCGCCGGCCAGGGCCTGACCCTCTCGCCGACCACCGAGGTGCTCCTGGAGGAGTCCATCCTCGGCTGGAAGGAGTACGAGCTGGAGCTGATGCGCGACAAGAACGACAACGTCGTCGTGGTCTGCTCGATCGAGAACTTCGACCCGATGGGCGTGCACACCGGTGACTCGATCACCGTCGCCCCGGCGATGACCCTCACCGACCGCGAGTACCAGATCCTGCGTGACATCGGCATCGCCGTGATCCGCGAGGTCGGCGTCGACACCGGCGGCTGCAACATCCAGTTCGCGGTCAACCCCGAGGACGGCCGGGTCATCGTCATCGAGATGAACCCGCGGGTGTCGCGCTCCTCCGCGCTGGCGTCCAAGGCCACCGGCTTCCCGATCGCCAAGATCGCCGCCAAGCTGGCCGTCGGCTACACGCTGGACGAGATCCCCAACGACATCACCGAGCAGACCCCGGCCTCCTTCGAGCCGACCCTGGACTACGTGGTCGTCAAGGTGCCCCGGTTCGCGTTCGAGAAGTTCCCGTCCGCCGACGCCACGCTGACCACCACCATGAAGTCGGTCGGCGAGGCCATGGCGATGGGCCGCAACTTCCCCGAGGCGCTGAACAAGGCGCTGCGCTCGCTGGAGAAGAAGGGCTCGCAGTTCACCTTCGTCGGCGAGCCGGGTGACAAGGACGAGCTGCTGGCGAAGGCCGTCGTCCCGACCGACGGCCGGATCAACACCGTCATGCAGGCGATCCGGGCCGGCGCCACCCCCGCGGAGGTGTTCGACGCCACCAGGATCGACCCGTGGTTCGTCGACCAGCTCTTCCTGATCCACGAGATCGCCGTCGAGCTCGGCGAGGGCGACAAGCTCGACCCGGAGCTGCTGCGCCACGCCAAGCGGCACGGCTTCTCCGACCAGCAGATCGGCGAGATCCGCGGCCTGAAGCCCGACGTGGTCCGCGAGGTGCGGCACGCGCTCGGCATCCGCCCGGTGTTCAAGACCGTCGACACCTGCGCCGCCGAGTTCGCCGCGAAGACCCCGTACTTCTACTCGTCCTACGACGAGGAGAACGAGGTCGCGCCGCGCACCAAGCCCGCCGTGATCATCCTGGGCTCCGGCCCGAACCGGATCGGCCAGGGCATCGAGTTCGACTACTCCTGCGTGCACGCCTCCTTCGCGCTGGCCGACGCCGGGTACGAGACCGTGATGGTCAACTGCAACCCGGAGACCGTCTCCACCGACTACGACACCTCCGACCGGCTGTACTTCGAGCCGCTCACCCTGGAGGACGTGCTGGAGATCGTCCACGCCGAGCAGCAGGCCGGCCCGCTGGCCGGCGTCATCGTGCAGCTCGGCGGCCAGACCCCGCTGGGCCTGGCGCAGTCGCTCAAGGACAACGGCGTGCCGGTGGTCGGCACCTCGCCCGAGGCGATCCACCTCGCCGAGGAGCGCGGCGCGTTCGGCCGGGTGCTGAAGGACGCGGGCCTGCCCGCGCCCAAGCACGGCACCGCCTTCTCCTTCGACGAGGCCAAGGCCATCGCCGACGAGATCGGCTACCCCGTGCTGGCCCGCCCGTCCTACGTGCTCGGCGGCCGCGGCATGGAGATCGTCTACGACGAGGCCTCGCTCGCGTCCTACCTGGAGCGGCACGCCGGTCTGATCTCCGAGCACCCGGTGCTGATCGACCGCTTCCTGGACGACGCGGTCGAGATCGACGTGGACGCCCTGTACGACGGCGAGGAGCTGTACCTCGGCGGCGTCATGGAGCACATCGAGGAGGCCGGCATCCACTCCGGCGACTCCGCGTGCGCGCTGCCGCCGATCACCCTCGGCGGGTACGACATCAAGCGCCTGCGGGCCGCCACCGAGGGCATCGCCAAGGGCGTCGGGGTGCGCGGTCTGATCAACATCCAGTTCGCGCTGTCCGGCGACATCCTGTACGTGCTGGAGGCCAACCCGCGCGCCTCCCGCACCGTGCCGTTCACTTCCAAGGCGACCGCCGTGCCGCTGGCCAAGGCCGCCGCCCGGATCTCGCTCGGCGCCACCGTCGCCGAGCTGCGCGCCGAGGGCATGCTGCCCCGGGAGGGCGACGGCGGCACGCTGCCCGCCGACGCGCCGATCTCCGTCAAGGAGGCCGTGATGCCGTGGTCGCGCTTCCGCGACGTGCACGGCCGCGGCGTCGACACCGTGCTCGGCCCGGAGATGCGCTCCACCGGCGAGGTCATGGGCATCGACCGGGTCTTCGGCACCGCCTACGCGAAGTCCCAGACCGGCGCGTACGGCGCCCTGCCCACCAGCGGCAAGGTGTTCGTCTCGGTCGCCAACCGCGACAAGCGCAACCTGGTCTTCCCGGCCCGCGCGCTGGTCGAGCTCGGCTTCGAACTGCTCGCCACCACCGGCACCGCCGAGGTGCTGCAGCGGGCCGGCATCCCCGCCACCGTGGTGCGCAAGCACTCCGAGGGCGAGGGCGCGGACGGCGAGAAGACCGTCGTCCAGCTGATCCACGAGGGCGCCATCGACCTCATCATCAACACCCCGTACGGCACCGGCGGCCGGATGGACGGCTACGAGATCCGCACCGCCGCGGTCTCCCGCGGCGTCCCCTGCCTGACCACCGTGCAGGCGATGGGCGCGGCCGTGCAGGGCATCGACGCGCTGCTGCGCGGCGAGGTCGGCGTGATGTCGCTGCAGGAGCACGCGGCGCTGATCAACTCCGGCCGCAACTAGGTCGACAACCGTGGGGGGCACACCGCACGTCGGGTGCCCCCCACGTCCATGCCCGAGCCCAGCCGTCGGAGGCCTTTGGTGTACAAGCTGCTGTTCAACCTGCTGTTCAAGAAGATGGACCCGGAGAAGGCCCACCACCTGGCGTTCTTCTGGATCCGGCTGGCCCACTCGGTGCCCGGCCTGCGCTCGCTGGTGCGGGCCGTCCTCGCCCCGCGCGACCCGAAGCTGCGCACCGCCGCGCTCGGTCTGGACCTGCCCGGCCCGTTCGGCCTCGGCGCGGGCTTCGACAAGAACGGCATCGGCATCGACGGCCTGTCGATGCTCGGCTTCGACTACGTCGAGATCGGCACCGTCACCGGCGAGGCCCAGCCCGGCAACCCCGCGCCGCGGCTGTTCCGCCTGGTCGAGGACCGGGCGCTGATCAACCGGATGGGCTTCAACAACCAGGGCTCCGCCCGGGTCGCCGCCCGCCTCGCCGCCCGCGCGCACACCAGCAACACCCCGGTGATCGGCGTCAACATCGGCAAGACCAAGGTCGTCCCCGAGGACGAGGCCACCGCCGACTACCTGAAGTCCGCCAAGGCGCTGGCGCCGTACGCCGACTACCTGGTCGTCAACGTCTCCTCCCCGAACACCCCGGGCCTGCGCAACCTGCAGGCCGTGCAGGTGCTCGGCCCGCTGCTGTGGGACGTCCGCAAGGCCGCCGACGAGGTGACGACGCACCACGTGCCGCTGCTGGTGAAGATCGCCCCCGACCTCGCCGACGAGGACATCGACGAGATCGCCGACATGGCGCTGCACCTCGGCCTGGACGGCATCATCGCCACCAACACCACCATCGGCCGCGAGGGCCTGCGGACGCCCGCCGCGCGGATCGAGGAGATCGGCATGGGCGGTCTGTCCGGCGCCCCGCTGAAGGCCCGCTCGCTGGAGGTGCTGGAGCGGCTCCGCAAGCGCACCGAGGGCCGCCTGACGATCGTCTCGGTCGGCGGCATCGAGACCGCCGAGGACGCCTGGCAGCGCATCCTGGCCGGCGCCGACCTGGTCCAGGGCTACTCCGCGTTCATCTACGAAGGCCCGTTCTGGATGCGCAAGCTCCACAAGGGCCTGTCCGCCCGCCTGCGCGCCGCCGGCTACGCCTCGATCGGCGAGGCGGTCGGCAAGGGCATCCGCTAGATCCCGTCCGGACGGCGACCACATTCTTGAGACTGAGGAAAGACACCGATGACTGACACCACGCCGTTCGGCACCCGCCTGCGGACCGCCCTCGACATCCGCGGCCAACTCTGCGTCGGCATCGACCCGCACGGCTCGCTGCTCACCGCCTGGGGGTTGAACGACGACCTGGCCGGCCTGGAGAGCTTCTCGCGCACCGTGGTGGAGGCGCTGGCCGACCGGGTCGCCGTGCTGAAGCCGCAGTCGGCGTTCTTCGAGCGGTTCGGCAGCCGCGGCATCGCGGTGCTGGAGCGCACCGTCGCCGAGGCCCGGGAGGCCGGCGCGCTGGTGCTGATGGACGCCAAGCGCGGCGACATCGGCTCCACCATGGCCGCCTACGCGGAGACCTTCCTGTCGCCGGACAGCCCGCTGTTCTCCGACGCGCTCACCGTCAGCCCGTACCTGGGCTTCGGCTCGCTGCAGCCGGCCGTCGACCTGGCGCACCGCAACGGCTGCGGCCTGTTCGCGCTGGCGCTCACCTCCAACCCCGAGGGCCACGAGGTGCAGCGGGCGGTCGGCGCGGACGGCGAGAGCGTCGCGCAGGCCGTGCTGCGGCGGCTCGCGGCGGAGAACTCCGGTGCGGCGCCGCTGGGTTCGTTCGGCGCGGTGGTCGGCGCGACGCTCGCCGACGCGGGCGTGGACCTGGCGATCAACGGCCCGCTGCTGGCCCCCGGCGTGGGCGCGCAGGGCGCCACCGCGCAGGACCTGCCGCGGGTGTTCGGCGACCAGGTGCGCAACGTGGTGCCCAGTGTGAGCCGTGACGTGCTGAAGCACGGACCGTCGGTGGCGGCGCTGCGACAGGCCGCGCAGGTGTTCGTCGATGATGTGAGGGCCGTCACAAACGCGTGAGCCGAGGGTGGCCAACTCGGCTGATTTGCCCGGATAAGTCCCGGGTCAGCACCTGCTGACCTGGACTTTTCGTGTTCTTTTCCTGACGCGGCGGCCCAAGTTGGGTAGTGTCCGGCGGTAGGACGCCAGTTGGCGGTGGTTCCGGCCACCGTCGCAGGTCAGAGCCTGTGGCGTCCGGGCACAACCCAGTCATGGCTCATCCCTTCCATCCACACCTGAGGTGAACGGCGTGGCTCTTCCGCCCCTTACTCCCGAACAGCGCACCGCCGCGCTCGCCAAGGCCGCCGAGGCTCGCCGGAAGCGTGCCGACGTCAAGAACCGGCTGAAGCACTCGGGCGCCTCGCTGCACGACGTCATCAAGGCCGGCAAGTCCGACGACGAGGTCATCGGCAAGATGAAGGTCTCCGCTCTGCTGGAGTCCCTGCCGGGTGTCGGCAAGGTCCGCGCCAAGCAGATCATGGAGCGCCTCGGCATCTCCGAGAGCCGTCGTGTGCGGGGCCTCGGTACGAACCAGATCGCCTCCCTGGAGCGGGAGTTCGGCGGCGCCACCTCCTGAACGGAGGCCGGTGTCGGAGAAACCTCCGCGATCCGGGATAATCGGTACATGAGTGAGCGTCCGCGGCTGACCGTGCTCTCCGGCCCCTCCGGGGTCGGCAAGAGCACGGTCGTCGCTCATATGAGGAAGCAGTTCCCCGAGGTCTGGCTGTCGGTGTCGGCGACGACCCGTCACCCGCGCCCGGGCGAGCGCGACGGAGTGCAGTACCACTTCGTCGACAACGAGCAGTTCGACAAGCTGGTCGCCAACGGCGAACTGCTGGAGTGGGCGGTGTTCGCCGGCAACCGGTACGGGACCCCGCGCCAGGCGGTCGTCGAGAAGCTCGACAAGGGCGAGCCGGTGCTGCTGGAGATCGACCTCCAGGGCGCCCGGCAGGTCAAGGAGTCGATGCCCGAGGCCCAGCTGGTCTTCCTGGCCCCGCCGAGCTGGGAGGAGCTGGTGCGCCGGCTCACCGGCCGCGGCACCGAGTCGCAGGACGTCATCGACGAGCGGCTGGCGGCGGCCCGGATCGAGCTGGCCGCCGAGGCGGAGTTCGACACGACGCTTGTCAACACCTCCGTCGAGCAGGTAGCGGCCGAACTGCTAGCCTTGCTCGGTGTAGCCTGACCGGATCGGCTGCATCCAGCCAATCCATGAAAACCACTTCGGAAGGTTCAGCGTGTCCTCTTCGATGACCGCGCCCGAGGGCATCATCAACCCGCCGATCGACGAGCTGCTCGAGGCCACCGACTCCAAGTACAGCCTGGTGATCTACGCGGCCAAGCGGGCCCGCCAGATCAACGCGTACTACTCCCAGCTCGGCGAGGGCCTGCTGGAGTACGTCGGCCCGCTGGTCGACACCCACGTGCACGAGAAGCCGCTGTCGATCGCGCTCCGCGAGATCAACGCCGGCCTGCTCACCGCCGAGGCGGTCGAGGGCGTCTGAGCCCCCGTGTCCCGTTCGAAGGCCCGTCCGACGCCCTGTGCGTCGGGCGGGCCTTCGGCATGTGCGGGCCTGTACGGGGGTGCGCGGGCCTGCGGTCGACTGCGCAGGCCCGTGCGGCCGGACGCGGGCGGGCCTGTGCGGGCCCGGAGGCGGGTTGGCCTGTGCGCGTCGACACGTCGCAGCGGTCCGGCGGCGGGTCGTAAGGTGGGCGGGTTGACCCGTCGTTAGGAGAATCGACCGCCATGACCGCGCCCCGTGTCGTCCTCGGTGTCAGCGGCGGGATCGCCGCCTACAAGGCCTGCGAACTGCTGCGCCGGTTCACCGAGTCCGGGCACCAGGTGCAGGTGGTGCCGACCGCCGCCGCGCTGCACTTCGTCGGCGAGGCGACCTGGGCGGCGCTGTCCGGCCGGCCCGCCGCCACCGAGACGTGGGAGCGGGTGCACGAGGTCCCGCACGTGCGGATCGGGCAGCAGGCCGACCTGGTGGTGGTCGCCCCGGCCACCGCGGACCTGCTCGCCAAGGCCGCGCACGGCCTCGCCGACGACCTGCTGACCAACACCCTGCTGACCGCCCGCTGCCCGGTGGTGTTCGCGCCCGCCATGCACACCGAGATGTGGGAGCACCCCGCCACCCAGGAGAACGTGGCCACGCTGCGCCGCCGCGGCGCGATCGTCATCGAGCCCGCCGTGGGCCGGCTGACCGGCGTGGACACCGGCAAGGGCCGGCTGCCCGACCCGGGGGAGATCTTCGCCGCCTGCCGGCGGGTGCTGGCCCGCGGTTCGCTGGAGCAGGACCTGACGGGCCGTCACGTGGTGGTCTCCGCGGGCGGCACCCGGGAGCCGCTGGACCCGGTGCGCTTCCTCGGCAACCGCTCGTCCGGCAAGCAGGGCTACGCGCTGGCCGCCACCGCCGCCGCCCGCGGCGCCCGGGTCACCCTGGTCGCCGCGAACACCGCGCTGCCCGATCCGGCGGGGGTGGACGTGGTCCGGGTCGGCACCGCGCTGCAGCTGCGCGACGCCGTGCTGAAGGCCACGGCCGAGGCCGACGCGGTGGTGATGGCCGCCGCGGTCGCGGACTTCCGGCCCGCCGAGTACGCCACCGGCAAGATCAAGAAGGTGGACGGGGTCGAGCCCGCGCCGATCGTGCTGGTCCGCAACCCCGACATCCTGGCCGAGATCTCCGCCGACCGGGCCCGCCCCGGGCAGCTGGTGGTCGGCTTCGCCGCCGAGACCGACGACGTGCTCGCCAACGGCCGCGCCAAGCTCGCCCGCAAGGGCTGCGACCTGCTGGTGGTCAACGAGGTCGGCGACGGCAAGGCGTTCGGCCAGGACACCAACAGCGCCGTGCTGCTCGGGGCCGACGGCTCGGAGGTCCACATTGCGGACGGTCCGAAGGAGATGCTGGCCGACGCGATCTGGGACCAGGTCGCCGCCCGGCTGGCCGGCCCGGCCGACCGGTCGGCCGACTGAGGCCCCAACGCCCGGCACAGTCCCGGCAGTTGGGTCCGGCTCGGGGTGTTCCGGCAATGTTTCCGCCGGTTTCACCCCGATGTGATCCATATCGCGGACACGTTCAAGGCGCACGGAGAGTGTCCGTGATCGGTAGCCGACCGTTACACTCCACAGCAGGAATCAAGTCTTTCCGGATGCCTCGGGACTTCCGAGCGCATTCAGTCAGCAGCCGCTGCAACCCCAGGGAGCGCTGTGTCTCGCCGCCTGTTCACCTCGGAGTCCGTCACCGAGGGCCACCCCGACAAGATCGCTGACCAGATCAGCGACACCATTCTGGACGCCCTCCTCAAGGACGACCCGACCTCCCGCGTCGCCGTGGAGACCCTGATCACCACCGGCCTGGTGCACATCGCCGGTGAGGTCACCACCAAGGCCTACGCGCCGATCGCCCAGCTGGTCCGGGAGAAGATCCTGGAGATCGGCTACGACTCGTCGAAGAAGGGCTTCGACGGCGCCTCCTGCGGCGTGTCGGTGTCGATCGGCTCGCAGTCCCCGGACATCGCGCAGGGCGTCGACACCGCCCACGAGCACCGGGTCGAGGGCGACGTCGAGGACGAGCTGGACCGCCAGGGCGCCGGTGACCAGGGCCTGATGTTCGGCTACGCCTGCGACGACACTCCCGAGCTGATGCCGCTGCCGATCACCCTGGCGCACCGGCTCTCCCGCCGCCTGACCGAGGTCCGCAAGAACGGCACCATCCCGTACCTGCGCCCCGACGGCAAGACCCAGGTCACCATCGAGTACGACGGCGACCGCGCCGTGCGCCTGGACACCGTGGTGGTCTCCTCGCAGCACGCCTCGGACATCGACCTGGAGTCGCTGCTCACCCCGGACATCCGGGAGTTCGTGGTCGAGCCCGAGCTCAAGGCGCTCGCCGACCAGGGCATCAAGCTGAACACCGAGGGTTACCGCCTGCTGGTCAACCCGACCGGCCGCTTCGAGATCGGCGGCCCGATGGGCGACGCCGGCCTCACCGGTCGCAAGATCATCATCGACACCTACGGCGGCATGGCCCGCCACGGTGGCGGCGCGTTCTCCGGCAAGGACCCGTCCAAGGTCGACCGCTCCGCGGCGTACGCGATGCGCTGGGTGGCGAAGAACATCGTCGCCGCGGGCCTCGCCAAGCGCGCCGAGGTGCAGGTCGCGTACGCGATCGGCAAGGCCGAGCCGGTGGGCCTGTTCGTGGAGACCTTCGGCACCGAGACCGTCCCGGTGCTGACGATCCAGGAAGCCGTCAGCAAGGTCTTCGACCTCCGCCCGGCCGCGATCATCCGCGACCTGGACCTGCTGCGGCCGATCTACTCCCAGACCGCCGCGTACGGCCACTTCGGCCGCGAGCTGCCGGACTTCACCTGGGAGCGCACCGACCGGGTCGACGCGCTGAAGGCCGCCGTCGCCGGCTGATCGTTTTCTCGACGACGCCGCCCGTCGAGGGGATTCCCCCTCGGCGGGCGGCGTCGTCGTTGTGTCGGCGGCGTCCGCTAGGTTGGGGGGCGTGAGCAGCGCGGACGGGGCCGGGGAGCAGTTGGCGTTCATCCGGGAGACGGTGCGCCGGGCGAAGCCCCGGGCCGCGCGCGGCGTCGTTCCGGCCGAGCGGCAGCCGGTGGCCCGGGTGCTGGTCGACAAGGGCGTGCTCAGCCTCGACCAGTACTTCGACTACGCGGTGCCCGAGGCGATGTCCGAGGACGCCCGGCCCGGCGTCCGGGTCCGGGTCCGCTTCGGGGGGCGGGTCGGCGCACACGGCCGGCGCGAGGGCGGCGCACTGCACGACGGGTTCATCGTCGAGCGCCGGGACGACTCGGACTACGCGGGCCCGCTGGCGCCGCTGGCCCGGGTGCTGTCGCCCGAGGTGGTGCTGACCCCCCGGCTGCTGCGACTGTGCCGGGCCGTTGCCGACCGGTACGCCGGCACCCTGGCCGACGTGCTGCAGCTGGCGATCCCGCCACGGCACGCCGGAGCGGAGGGCGAGCCCTCGCCGCGGCCGCTGCCGCCGCCCGGGGCGCCGGCGGTGGGGAGCTGGGAGCGGTACGCGCACGGGGCGGACTTCCTGGCCTCGCTGGCGGGCGGGCACGCGCCGCGCGCCGTGTGGACGGCGCTGCCCGGCCCCGAGTGGCCGTTCGAGATCGCCCGGGCGGTCGCCGCGACGCTCGCCTCCGGGCGCGGCGCGCTGGTGGTGCTGCCCGACGGGCGCTCGGTGGCGCGGGTGGACGCCGCGCTGCGGGGCGTGCTGGGGGAGGGCCGGCACGCGGTGCTGGCCGCGGAGGCCGGGCCGCAGGAGCGGTACCGGCGGTGGCTGTCCGTCAGCCGGGGCTCGGTGCACGCCGCGATCGGCACCCGCGCGGCGGTGTTCGCACCCGTGCGCGATCTCGGGCTGGTGGTGGTGTGGTCGGACGGCGACAGCAGCCACAGCGACCCGAACGCGCCCTACCCGCACGTCCGGGACGTGGCGCTGCTGCGGGCCGCCGAGGAGGGCGCCGCGATGCTGCTCGGCGGCGTCTCGATGACGGTCGAGGCCGCGCAGCTGGTGCGCAGCGGGTGGGCGCGGCCGCTGGCCGCCCCTCGTGAGGTGGTCCGGCAGGTCGCGCCCCGGGTGCGGACGGTGACCGAGCAGGACCAGGCGCGGGACGCCGCCGCGCAGGCGGCCCGGCTGCCCTCGGTGGCGTGGGAGACGGCGCGCGAGGCGCTTTCGCGCGGCCCGGTGCTGATCCAGGTCCCGCGCCGGGGCTACGCGCCCCGGCTGGCGTGCGGGCGCTGCCGCGAGCCGGTGCGCTGCCGTGCCTGCGGGGGGCCGCTGGAGTCCCCGGCGGCGGACGCGGCGCTGGTGTGCGCCTGGTGCGGCACCGAGGAGCACGACTGGCACTGCCTGGAGTGCGGATCGTTCCGGCTCCGGGCGCAGGTGGTGGGCGTGCGGCGGACGGCGGAGGAGCTCGGGAAGGCGTTCCCGCGGGTACCCGTGCGGACGTCCGGGCGGGACGCGGTTCTTGCCACCGTGCCTTCTTCGCCCGCGCTGGTGATCTCGACGCCGGGCGCGGAGCCGGTGGCGGAGGGGCCCGGCTATGCGGCGGCGCTGCTGCTGGACGGGTGGGCGCTGCTGAACCGTCCCGACCTGCGGGCGGGGGAGGAGACGGTGCGGCGGTGGCTGACGGCCGCCTCGCTGGTCCGTCCGGTGGGGGAGGGCGGGACGGTGGTGGTGGTCGCGGAGGCCGCGGCGCGGGCCGTGCAGGCGCTGGTGCGATGGGATCCCGCCGGGCACGCCGGGATGGAACTCGACGAGCGGGAGGAGCTCCGCTTCCCGCCGGTGTCGCGGATGGCGTCGGTGACGGGGCCTGCGCAGGCGGTCGAGGACCTGCTGGGGCTGGTGCGGCTGCCGGAGGGCGCGGACGTCCTCGGGCCGGTGCCCGTGTACGGCGGGCCCAAGGGGGAGACGGCGGAACGGGCGTTGGTGCGGGTCGCTCCCGGGCAGGGGGCGGCGCTGGCCTCGGCGCTCAAGGCGGCGCAGATCGCCCGGCTGGCGCTCCGCGGGGCGGAGACGGTGCGGATCCGGGTCGATCCGACGGACATCGGCTGAGCGGGCCCCGGCCAGGCTCCGGTCCGGGCGGGGCCGGCGTTTGTGCCGCCGTCAGCCGGCGAAGCCGCCCTTGGGCTGGATGATCTCCAGGTTGGTGCCGTCCGGGTCGTTGAAGTACGCGACCCTGGTGCCCAGCGCGGCCTCCGGGGTGACCTCGCCGGCCAGGAAGGTGTAGTCGTCGCCGAGGAACTCGTACCCGGCGTCCTTCATCCGGCGGTGCACCGCGTCGAAGTCGTCGACCCGGAAGCACAGGTGCATCGAGCCGGGGCGGTTGGCCGCGCCGTTGGTGCGGTAGCCGATCGGGTGCTGGAACTCGATCAGGTCGATGCCGAGGCTGTTGTCGAGATTGATGGTGGCGTAGCGGAGCTTCGCCGTCGGCAGGCCCTGCGAGACGCCGAACGGGACGCTGTGCATGGTCTCGTCGGCGACGACCGGCTCGCGGCCGGTCAGGGCGCGGTAGAACGCGATCGAGGTGTCCAGGTCGGAGACGGAGATGCCGACATGGGCGGCACGGGTGAGGTTCATCGGGGTGTTGGCCACGGCCATGGGATCGATCCCTCTCGTCGGCACAGGATGGCGTGCGAGATCGATTCTTCGGCGGGAGCGGGAGGGGGACAAACGGGGCCCGTGAGCTTCTACGGCCAGGTGGGCGCACGACCGGGTGGGCGCCGAACGCAGGCGGGCGCGAGAACAGGGGCGCTGGGGGCGCCCCTGGTTGCGCTCTTCTGCCTACCGGGTGCGCTGGGGCATCAAGGGGCTGGCCTGGCGGGCCTGGGGGATCGGGGGCCGGGGAGCAGGGGGCGCCGGGGGCGCCGTCTCGGTTTCGCGGGGGGCGGGGAGGAGTTCGGTGGTGGGTCGGCGGACGCCGTAGCGGCGGTGGACGGCCTGCTTGGTGACGCCGAGCGCGGAGCCGACGGAGTCCCAGGAGAAGCCGAGGGCGCGGTCGAACTCGACGGCGGCGGCAACCAGGGTCTCGACGCTCTCGCGCAGCTCCTGGGCGAGTCGGACGGTGGGGGCGGGGGCCCGGCCGTAGACCACGAAGCCGGCGGAGGTGCTGGGGCGGCGGGGGCGGTAGACGTTGCCCAGTTGGGCGGTGAGCGTGCGAAGGGCGTCGACCTGGCGCCGGACCCGTTCGATGTCCCGCACCAGCAGGTGCAGGGACGCCCTGGCCCGGGCGTCGTGGTTGATCTGCTCGGCCATGGCCTGGTTGCCACCTCTCGGTCGGGTCGCGTGCTCGGGGCGCTCGCGCGTCCCGGTCAATTCGCATTGACCAACGCACGTCGGGTCGTTGGGTCACGCCCGGAGTGCGAGTCGGGATTTGTCGGTGACCGTTCCGAACGGGTGCGGGGCATTGCATAGACTTCCCGGTAGGTCGTTGTTTCCGTCCCGTTCGGGTGGCAGAGGGAGTCGCAGTCTTGGCAGTTCAGCCGATCCGGATCTTCGGTGACCCGGTGTTGCGGTCGACCGCGAAGCCGGTGGTCACCTTCGACAAGGAACTGCGCAGGCTGGTGAAGGACCTCACGGACACCATGCTGGGGGCGCCGGGCGCGGGCCTGGCCGCGCCGCAACTGGGCGTCTCGTTGCGGGTGTTCACGTACAACGTGGACGGTGTGGTGGGGCACCTGATCAATCCGGACCTGTCGTTGACCGAGGAGGAGCAGGACGGCCCGGAGGGCTGTCTGTCGCTGCCCGGGCTGCGGTTCGACACCAAGCGGGCGTTCGGCGTGGTGGCGAAGGGCTTCAACATGTACGGGGATCCGGTGACGGTGGAGGGCACCGAGCTGCTGTCGCGGTGCATCCAGCACGAGACGGACCACCTGGACGGGATCATCTTCATCGACCGGCTGGACCGGGAGACCCGGAAGGCGGCGATGAAGGCGATCCGGGAGGCGGACTGGGGCGGGGCTCCGGCGCCGACGGTGAAGGTCTCGCCGCATTCCACGTTCGGCGTGATTCGCTGACGGACCGTCCGTTCCCGCGCAGTGTTTCGGTGGGATTGTCGGAGGGGCCGATGAGCCGAAGGCCCGATCGGACGACGATCATTTTCCGGCAATCCGATGTTCTGATCAGGGTGACTTCCTGCTGATCAGTTGGACTTCAAGAAAGGCCCATGCCCGTGCGTCTCGTCTTCGCCGGTACCCCCGAGGTCGCCGTTCCCGCCCTGGACGCCCTGCTGGCCTCCCGGCACGAGGTGGTCGCCGTGGTGACCCGCCCCGACGCGCCGGCCGGGCGCGGGCGCAAGCTGGTCGCCAGCCCCGTCGCGCAGCGCGCCGAGGAGGCGGGCATCGAGGTGCTCAAGCCGGCCCGCCCCAGTGAGCCGGAATTCATGGCCCGGCTGGCCGAGATCGCCCCCGACTGCTGCCCCGTGGTGGCCTACGGCGCGCTGATCCGGCCCGGCGCGCTGGAGATCCCGGCGCACGGCTGGGTGAACCTGCACTTCTCGCTGCTGCCCGCGTGGCGCGGCGCGGCCCCCGTCCAGCACTCGATCATGGCGGGCGACGAGGTGACCGGCGCGTCCACCTTCCGGATCCAGGAGGGCCTGGACGACGGCCCGGTGTTCGGCGTCCTCACCGAGACGGTGAAGCCCACCGACACCAGCGGCGACCTGCTCGGCCGGCTCGCGTTCGCGGGCGCCGAACTGCTGGTGCGCACCATGGACGCGATCGAGGACGGCCAGGCCCGGCCCGAGCCGCAGCCGGTGGACGGGGTGTCGCTGGCGCCGAAGATCACCGTCGAGGACGCCCGGATCGAGTGGACCCACCCCGCGCTGCGGGTCGACCGGGTGGTGCGCGGCTGCGCGCCCGCGCCCGGCGCGTGGACCACGTTCCGCGGCGAGCGGCTCAAGGTGACCGGCCCCGTGCGCCTGCTGCCCGGTGAAGTCGGCCTGGCGGCAGGCGAGTTGGCGGTGAGAAAGAACAGCGTACGGGTCGGCACCGGCAGCCACGAGATCGAGCTCGGCGAGGTCCGCCCGCAGGGCAAGAAGGCGATGCCGGCCGCCGACTGGGCGCGCGGCGCGCGGATCGAGTCCGGCGAGCGCTTCGAGGGCTGAGGCCCGTCGGATGCCGGGTTCGGCCGGGTCTCACCATAGAATTCACGGTGAGGCCCGGCCGCGCTGCCGGGTCGGACCTGATCCGCAGCACTTTGTTTCGAGGCACCCGTTGAGCACCCCCGCCGGCGCCAAGCGCGCCCCCCGTCCGCACCGCCGCCCCAAGAAGGACCCGGCCCGGATCGTCGCGTTCCGCGCGCTGCGCGCCGTCGACGAGCGTGACGCGTACGCCAACCTGATCCTGCCGTCGCTGCTCCGCGAGGCCGAGCGCAAGGGCATGGAGCGCCGCGACGCCGCGCTCGCCACCGAGCTGGTCTACGGCACGCTGCGCGGCCAGGGCACCTACGACGCGATCATCGCCGCCTGCGTGGACCGCCCGCTGCGCGAGGTCGACCCGCCGGTGCTGGACGTCCTCTCGCTCGGCGCGCACCAGCTGCTCGGCACCCGCATCCCCAGCCACGCCGCGGTCTCCGCGACCGTCGAACTCGCCCGGGTGGTGCTCGGCGACGGCCGCGCCAAGTTCGTCAACGCGGTGCTGCGCAAGATCAGCGCCCAGGACCTCGACGGCTGGGTCGCCCAGGTCGCCCCGCCGTACGAGGACGACGCCGAGGACCACCTCGCGGTCGTGCACTCGCACCCGCGCTGGGTGGTCTCCTCGCTGTGGGACGCGCTCGGCCGCTGGCAGCCCGAGGACTCCGGCCGCGCCGCGATGGAGCGCCTGCTGGACGCCGACAACGCCCGCCCCGAGGTGACCCTGGTCGCCCGCCCCGGCCGCTCCGACGTCGCCGAACTCCGCGAGGCGCTGCCGGAGGCCGAGGACGGCCGCTGGTCCCCGTACGCGCTCCGACTCGCCGAGGGCGGCGACCCCGCCGGCCTCGACGCGGTCCGCGAGAACCGGGCCGGCGTCCAGGACGAAGGCAGCCAGCTGGTCGCCCTCGCCCTCGCCAACGCCCCCGTGGACGGCCCCGACCGGCTCTGGCTGGACGGCTGCGCCGGCCCCGGCGGCAAGGCGGCGCTGCTCGGCGCGCTGGCCGCCGCGCGCGGGGCGGCCCTGGTCGCCTCCGAGAAGCAGCCGCACCGCGCCCGCCTGGTGGCCCGCGCCCTGAACGGAAACCCCGGCCCGTACGCGGTCATCACCGCCGACGGCACCCGGGGCGCCTGGCAGCAGGGCGCGTTCGACCGCGTGCTGGTCGACGTCCCCTGCTCGGGCCTGGGCGCGCTGCGTCGCCGCCCCGAGGCGCGGTGGCGCCGCCGCCCCGAGGACATCGCCGGATTCGGGCCGCTGCAGCGGGAGTTGCTCCGCTCCGCGCTGGACGCGGCGCGCGTCGGCGGCGTCGTCGGCTACGCGACCTGCTCGCCGCACCTCGCCGAGACCCGCGCCGTGGTGGACGACGTACTGCGCGGCCGCGAGGACGTGGAGTGGGTCGACGCCCGCCCGCTGCTCCCGGGCGTCCCGGAACTGGGCGACGGCCCGGACATCCAGCTGTGGCCGCACCTGCACGGGACGGACGCGATGTACCTGGCGCTGCTCCGGCGCACGGCCTGACGGCCGAGGGGCGCGAGAACAGGGGCGGGTGGGGGCCCCAGCCTTGGCGGGCTGGGAGGCGCCCCCACCCGCCCCTGGCGGTTCAGGCGCCGACGAGGACGGTGAGGAGGCGCTGGAGGTCGCGGTCGAAGACGGTGTCGGGGGCGGTGGGGGTGCTGCTCTGGGCGAGGGCGGTGGCGAGGTGGGGGTACTGGCCGGTGGCGGTGACGGTCTGGAGGTAGCGGATCAGGTCGCTGAGCCAGAGATCGCCGGCGGCGGTGGCGCGTTGCTGCCAGTCGGTGAACTGGCAGACGAAGCCGGTGAGTTGGGCGAACGCCTCCATCTTCGCGGTGCCGTCCAGCGAGGTGTCGGCGAGTGCGGCGAGATGGTATTCGGTCACCCGGAGGCCGTTCGGGCCGAGGCCGGGGCGGTGGGTGATCAGGGTGGTGGCCCAGCTGTGGCGGGTGAGGACGGTGCGCAACCGGTTGGCGAGCAGGGTGAGGTCGGCCCGCCAGTCGCCGCTGGGCTGGTCCGGCAGGTCGTACTCGCCGGCCAGCAGGTCGAGCATCAGGTCGAACAGGTGCTCTTTCTTCGGCACGTAGTTGTACAACGACATGGTGCCGGCGCCGAGTTCGGCCGCGACCTTGCGCATCGTCACGGCGTCGAGGCCGTCGCGGTCGGCGAGGTCGACCGCCGCCCGGGCGATCGACACCCGGCTGTGTGCCGGACGCGGCCCGCGGCCGGAGTATTCCGGGCGCAGCCAGATCAGCTCGGATTGCTCGCCGGACGCCATCGTTGGATCACCTCGGTGGTCAGTCTACGCAGGTGGTGGCGGTATTCGGCTGCGAGTGGGAGGGGTGGCCGCCTACGGTGGTGCACGCCGGGACGGCAGAACGTGGAAAGAGGGATCGGGTATGGACATTCCGCTGGTGGACGCGGTGGCGACGGTGCGGGACGAGCTGTTGGCGGCGGCCCGGGCCGGGGGTGAGCACCCGGATCTGGTGTTCGCGGTGGGGCCGGTGGAGATGGAGTTCGAGGTCGAGTTGCGGGCCGACGCCAAGGCGAAGGCGGGCTTCAAGATCTTCGCGGTGGGCGCGGAGACCGAGGCCGGGGTGTCCCGCGGTCGTACCCACCGGGTCTCCTTCACCCTCACTCCGCGCGCCGCGAACGGCGCGGATCTGCTGGTGCACGGCGATCCGGCCCGTCCGTCGGGCCCGGGCGACACCTCGGACCGCATCGCGGACTGACGCCCCGTCGGGGTCGGGGGATCTGCCGGAAGCGGCGGGTCCCCCTTTTGCATGCCCTGCGAGCCTTTTCTCCGTACGACGTACCCAGTAGTGTGCTGCACAGCACTACTACGTACGATGTACCTAGAAAGGGCCTGCCATGAGCGACCCGGTCATTGCCGTTCGCGGCCTGGGCAAGACGTTCGGCGCCACGCGCGCGCTGGACGGCCTCGAACTCGACGTCCCGGAAGGGGCGGTGTGCGGTCTGCTCGGGCCCAACGGGGCGGGGAAGACCACGTTGGTGCGGATCCTGGCGACGCTGGTGCGGCCGGACCGGGGGGAGGCCCGGGTGTGCGGGCACGAGGTGGGGCGGGAGGCCGCAGCGGTGCGGCGGGTGATCGGACTGGCCGGGCAGTACGCAGCGGTGGAGGAGGGGATCACCGGCCGGGAGAACCTCGAACTGCTGGGCAGGCTCCACCACTTGGGGGCGGTGAAGGCCAGGGCGCGGGCGGCGGAGCTGCTCGCGGAGTTCGGCCTGGAGGAGGCCGCCGACCGCCTGGTGCGCGGTTACTCGGGCGGGATGCGCCGCCGGCTGGACCTGGCGGCGAGCCTGATCACCCGGCCGCGGGTGCTGTTCCTGGACGAGCCGACCACCGGACTCGACCCCCGCAGCCGGCGGGAGATCTGGTCGGCGGTACGGGAGTTGGCGGCGCAGGGCTCGACCGTGCTGCTGACCACCCAGTACCTGGACGAGGCGGACCGGCTGGCCGACCGGATCACCGTGCTGGACCGCGGGCGGGCCGTCGCCGACGACACCCCGCAGCGGCTCAAGGCCGCCATCGGCACGCTGGTGGAAGTCACCCTGCCCGAGGACGCCGACCTGGAACGGGCCCGCGCCGTGCTGGCCGTGCTCACCGGCGGCGCACCGGCCGTCGACGCCGGGCAGTGCCGGGTCGGCGCCGTCTCCGACCCGGCCCGGCCGCTCGCCCTGCCGCGCCTGGTACGGGAGTTGGACGCCGCCGGGGTGGTCGCGCTGGACGTGGCGCTGCGCACCCCCTCGCTGGACGACGTGTTCCTCGCGCTGACCGGCGCGGGCGCTGCGGAGAAGACGGAGACGGCCGCATGAGCGCGACGACGATGCCCGTGGACGCCGCCGCGTCGGCCCGGCGGATCCTGCTGGTGTACCGCCACTCGCCCGGGCTGCTGGCGTCCTCGCTGCTGGTGCCGGTCGCCATGGTCGGGGTGTTCGGGTACGTGTTCGGCAGTGCGATGAACGTGCCGGGCGGCGGCTACCGGGAGTTCCTGATGCCCGGTCTGTTCGCCCTGGTCGCGCTGAACGCCGTGATGCCCGCCATGGTCGGCGGCGCGCGGGACGCCGGGCGGGGCGTCACCGACCGGCTGCGGTCGATGTCGGTGTCCCGGTTCGGTCTGCTGACCGGGCAGGCGCTGGCGGACCTGCTGGTGGCCGCCGTCGTGCTGGTGCCGACCGCGCTGGTCGGCCTGGCGGCGGGCTGGCGGATCCGGCACGGGCTGGGCCCGGCGCTCGGCGCGTTCGGCCTGCTGCTGCTGTTCCGGTTCGCCTGCGGATGGGTCGGCACCGCGCTCGGCCTGGCCGTCGGCAAGGAGGACACGGCCGGTCAACTCGCCGTCCTGACCATCCCGTTCTCGATGCTCACCAGTGCGTTCGTCCCCACCGGCGGCATGCCGGGCTGGCTGGCCGCGATCGCCGAGTGGAACCCGGTCAGCGCCGTGGTGGAGGCCACCCGGCAACTGTTCGGCAACCCGTCCGCGCCCGGGGGCGCCTGGCCCGCCCAGCACCCGGTGGCCGCCGCGCTCGGCTGGTGCGCGCTGCTGCTGGCGCTCGCGGTGCCGTTCGCCGTGCGGAACTTCGCCCGCGCCGGTCGCTGACGATCCGTCAACACGACTCCGGGCGTCAAATGCTGGACAACCCGGCCGGTGCGGCAGAGGGTTGGGCGTCATGGAGTACACCCACCTCGGCCGCACCGGCCTGTCCGTGTCCCCGCTGTGCCTGGGCACCATGAACTTCGGCGTGCACACCGAAGAGGCCGACGCGCACCGCATCATGGACGCCGCGCACGGGCACGGCATCAACTTCTTCGACACCGCCAACGTCTACGGTTGGGGCGAGAACAGGGGCCTCACCGAGACGATCATCGGCAACTGGTTCGCCAAGGGCGGCGGCCGGCGCGAGCGCACCGTGATCGCCACCAAGCTCTACGGCCCGATGGGCGACTGGCCCAACGAGGGCCGGCTCTCCGCGCTCAACATCCGCCGCGCCGTGGACGCCAGCCTGCGCCGCCTGCAGACCGACCACATCGACCTGTACCAGATGCACCACATCGACCGGGACACCCCCTGGGACGAGATCTGGCAGGCGATGGAGGTGCTCACCCTCCAGGGCAAGATCATCTACGTCGGGTCGTCCAACTTCGCCGGCTGGCACCTCGCCCAGGCCCAGGAGGCCGCCCGGGCCCGGCACTTCCTCGGCCTGACCAGCGAGCAGTCGATCTACAACCTGATCGAGCGCACCGTCGAACTCGAGGTCGTCCCCGCCGCCCAGCACTACGGCCTCGGCCTGATCGCCTGGTCGCCGCTGCACGGCGGCCTGCTCGGCGGCGTGCTGCGCAAGGAGCGCGAGGGCGTGCGCCGCACCCAGGGCCGGGCCGTCGACACCCTGAACGAGCGGCGCGAGCAGATCCAGGCGTACGAGGACCTGTGCGACGAGCTCGGCCACGAGCCCGGCGACGTCGCGCTCGCCTGGCTGCGCACCCGTCCGGCCGTCACCGCGCCGATCGTCGGCCCCCGTACCGAGGAGCAACTGACCGCCGCGATGCGCTCGTTGGACGTTGAGCTGGACGCCAAGACGCTGGAGCGGCTGGACGAGATCTTCCCCGGCCACCGCACCGCTCCGGAGCACTACGCCTGGTGACCCGGTGCCCCCGGGCGCGGCGCGCGCCCGGGGGCAGCGGTCACTGTGCGGCGGTCACTGCGTGGCCGGGAGTGGCGCGGTCGGAGGCTCGGCCGGGGTGCGGGTGAGCAGGTGGTGGCTGCCGCTGTCCGGGTCGCCGATGAAGACGAACAGCTCCAGCCGGTGCTGCCGGTCGCGCTTCACGTGGAAGCGCCAGCGGTAGGCGGTGGGCGGCTCGGTGTTCGACAGGGAGCGGCGCGCGTCGGGGCGGGTGTCGACGGCCGTGCGGGTGGTGAGGTCGAGGATGAGCCGCTGGCCGGCCTCCTCGTCGGTGAGTTCCCAGCGGCCGGCACCGGACAGTCGCCAGCCGTCGTCGTAGGCCCAGTCCTGGCCGTCCAGCCGTTCGACGGTGGCGGTGCCGTCCTGGTGGAGCGTCAGGTGGGCTTGCTGGTCGCCGTCCCAGCTGCCGGCGGCCTCGGCGACGGTGGCGTCGTGCAGCCCGGTGCCTTCGTAGTACTGCGCGACGCCGGCGCAGCCGGTCAGCAGCAGCGCGACGGCCGCGAGGACCGCCGTCCGGGGGCGGTGGCCGCGCATGGTTCGTTCCCTTCCCATGTTCCCCTCCCAAGGGTGACGGGCTCACCCTGTCAGAGAAGTTGAACGCGTTCAAGTTTCTCGCGAGAGTATGCATCGCCGCAGGTGGGAGGGTGGTCGACGGTGTCGCGGGCGAGGGTGCGGGAGAACGGGATGAAAGTACGTCAGGATGACCGGGTGAAGCCGATCAGCCATGCGGTGCCCTACTACTCCCAGTGGGAGTCGCCCGAACTCGTGCCCGACATTCTGGACGGCACGCTGCGGGCCGCCGACGATCCGCTGTGGGAGCGGTCGGGCGCGGCCGACCAGGCCGAGTACGAGTACTGGTCCTGGCGGCTGTGCGGCATGGCCTGCCTGCGGATGGTCCTCGACCACTGGTGGGGCGTCGCCCCGGCGCAGGTCCGGCTGGCCGAGGAGTGCGAGCTGGCCGGTGCGTACATCCGGCACCCCGACGGGCGGCTCGACGGACTGATCCACTCGCCGTTCGCCGCGTACGTCCGGGCCCGCTGGGGCCTGGACGCGCAGGCGGTCAGCCCGCTGCCCGTGGAGCGGCTGCCGGAGGAACTCGCCCGGGGCGTGCTGCCGATGATCTCCGTCCACCCCGCGATCCGGTCCCTGGCCCCCGAGGTCCCCCGCCTCGGCGGACACCTGGTGCTGGCCGTCGGCGCGGACGACGACGCGCTGTACATCCACAACCCGTCCGGCTTCCCCGACGGCTCCCAGCGCGCCGCCCGCGTCCCCTGGGTCGACCTCGACCGGTTCTACGCCGGCCGCGGCATCCTGCTCGGGCCGCCGCCGAAAGGTTGAACTGTACTGCGATGGACGGGTGTTGACGTTCCGTCGGCCCGGGTGCCCGCCGGTCGGTCCGGCGAGGACGTACCGGGCCGGAGGCGGCGTCAGGAGGCGTTCGGCAGACCGATCGGCGTGGTGGGCGGCAGGTCGGCGCGACACGCGGTGGAGATCGGGCGGAGCGCGTCGGCGAGTTCGTCGAGCTCGGAGCGGTGGAAGTGCGTCCAGACCCGGGACGCGGCCAGATCGGTGGCGGCCTCCAGGGCGACGTGGCGACGGCGGCCCTCGGTGGTCAGCGACCCGTCCGGCTTGAGCCACTGACGCTCGATCAGGCGGGCCGTCGCCTCGTCCCACTCGGTGTCCGTCCACCCGCGGTGCGGCTGCATGGTCTCCCGGCGGGTGTCCAGCGCGCAGCGCACCACCAGCGCCTCGCAGCCGTCCAGGCCCTCCGCGACCAGCGCCGCCACGTGCCCGTCGCCGCGGTGCTCGCGCAGCACCGTGGTGGCCTGCCACAGCCGGGCCAGCCGACCGTCCTGGGCGGGCAGCGCGGCGTTCGCGGCGGCCAGCACCCGACCCGCGCAGTCCAGGCCCTCGACTGCGCGCTCCAGCAGCTCCACCGAACGGTCGATCAGATTCGGCTTCACCTCCGCGAGCACCCGCCCGAGCGTGCCGGTCGCCCCCTCGACCCGCGCCTGCAGGGCCTGTTCGGGCGTGGCCCGGCCCCAGATCTCCGGCAGCGCGCGCTCCACCATCTGCGGCGCGAAGTTGAAGAACGCGGCCACCACCGGCGCGGCCTCCACCGCCCCCAGCGGCGCCGACCGTCCACCGAAGTAGCCGCGCCAGTAGCCGCGCAGGCCCGCCGCCTCGTACGCGGCGCGGGCCTCGGGGGAGAAGTAGGTGAGCGCGTGAACGGGTTCGAACAGCCACCACAGGGCACGTGCGGGGTGGACGACCTGGGTCATCGGATGCCTTTCGGTGAGGGTCGAGCTGAGGGTCCCACTGCTTCGTGAGCCTGCCAGAGCGGATCGGCGGCGGGAAGGGAAGATGTTGCGGCCGTGTGAACATCCCGGCGCCCCGGCAGGCGCCTGATCAGCGCTTCGTGCGACGCGAGCCGACTCCCGGGAGGCATGGTCGCCGGGGGGCTGCGGACGACTGCCGTCCCACGGGAGGCGTGGTCGCCGGGGTGCTGCGGACGACTGCCGTCCCACGGGCGGCGTGATCGCCGGGGTGCTGGGGACGACTACCGTTCCACGGGCGGCATCGCGAGCGGGTTGATCGGCATCAGCTCCCGGCAGATCGCCGCGATCGGCCTCAAGTCGGCCGTCAGGCTGTCGAGTTCGTCGGGCGACAGCCCCTCCCAGACGCGGCCGGCCGCCAGGTCGGTGGCGGCCTCGACGGCACGGTGCCGGACCAGGCCGAGCTCGGTGACCGCCCCCTGCGGCGTCAGCCAGCCCCGCTCGACCAGCCGTCCTGCGGCCGCCTCCCACTCCTCGTCCGTCCACCCGCGCATCGGCTGGAGCACCTTGCGGTCGGTGACCAGCGTGCAGTGCAGCACCGGCGCCTCGCAGCCGTCCAGCCCGGCCGCGACCAGCGCGGCCACATGGCCGTCCCCGCGGTGCTCGCGCAGCAGGTTCGCGGCGTGCCACAGCCGCCCGTGGACGTCCGCGGGCCGGGGCAGCGCGGCGTTGGCGGCCGCCAGCACCCGGCCGGCGCAGTCCAGTCGGGCCACCGCCTCCTCCAGCGCGGCCGTCGCCGACTCGACCCGCGCGGGCTCCACCGACTCCAGCAGCCGGGCCAGCGCCGCCGCCGCGCCCTCGGCCCGGGCGGCCAGCACCTGCGCCGGGCTCGCCTGCGACCACACCTCCGGCAGCGCCCGCTCCACCCGCCGCGGCGCGAAGTTGAAGAACGCGGCGATCACTGGCGGCGCGTCCGCCGCCCCCAACGGAGCGGCGCGGGCCGCGACATAGCCGCGCCAGTCGGCCTCCAGCCCCAGCGCCCCGAGCGCCGCCCGGTTCTCGGGCTGGAGGAAGGCCACGGCGTACACCGGCTCGAACAGCTGCCACAGCGCGCGGGCCGGGTGGACGGGAGCGGACATCGGGAGACCTCCCACGGAGACCTTGCCGACCGGGCGAGCCGGGTGGGCTCTCGCGGCCAACTCGGGCGGACGGCAACTTGGTTGGACGAGGGTGATCCCGGTGGGGGCCGGGGATCGTCCACGTGCTGATGACCATAGCGACGGCCGGGCAACCCCGGCCGGGATGTGATGACGATCACCCGGCGGCCGCGGTGTGCGCTAGCCGGTGACGCGGCGCGGGATGATGTGACGAGGCGCCCGGTTCCTGCGGCGCCGCCACCCCTTGCTCACGCTCTCGCACTCTCGCACGAAGGTAGTCGGTCATGGCGCAGATCAACCCCAGCATCCTGTCCGCGGACTTCGCCCGCCTCGCCGAGGAGGCCGAGGCGGTGCGCGGCGCGGACTGGCTGCACGTCGATGTGATGGACAACCACTTCGTCCCCAACCTCACGCTCGGCGTGCCGATCGTCGAATCCCTGGCCCGGGCCACCAGCACCCCGCTCGACTGCCACCTGATGATCGAACAGCCCGACCGCTGGGCCCCGCAGTACGTGGAGGCCGGCGCCGGCTCGGTCACCTTCCACGTGGAGGCCGCCGCTGCGCCCGTCCGCCTGGCCCGCGAGATCCGCGCCAAGGGCGCCCGGGCCGCCATGGCACTCAAGCCCGCCACCCCGATCGAGCCCTACGAGGACCTGCTCCCCGAACTCGACATGCTGCTCATCATGACGGTCGAGCCCGGCTTCGGTGGCCAGGCCTTCCTCGACATCATGCTCCCCAAGATCCGCCGCACCCGACAGCTGATCGACAAGCACGGCCTCGACCTCTGGCTCCAGGTCGACGGCGGCGTCGCCCCCGCCACCATCGAGGCCTGCGCGGAAGCCGGCGCGGACGTCTTCGTCGCCGGCTCGGCGGTCTACGGCGCCGCCGACCCGGCCGAGGCGATCCGGGCCCTGCGGGCCCAGGCCGAGACGGCGACGGCGGCGGCCGGATGGGGTTGCCGGCACTGAAATTGCCGCGAGGGCGGGGGCCCTGGGCGCGGGGCGGTCGCCGCAACTGCGGTGTGGGCGGGGCGGTCGGCAGCCGATCGTTCAGGGCGGACTCTTGGTGGTGGGCGTTCGGTGGCGGACTCTCGGTGGCGGACGTTCGGGGGGCCGGGCTGAAACCGGAACGTGTCCGGGCGGCGTCACGTGAGGGGTCCGGGCTGTCGTCGGGCGGCGTCATGTGAGGGGTCCGGGCTGTCGTCGGGCGGCGTCATGTGAGGGGTCCGGGCTGTCGTCGGGCGGCGTCATGTGAGGGGTCCGGGCTGTCGTCTGGCGGCACGGTCATGGTGGAGCGGAGCAGGGGTGGGGGCAAAGGTGCAGGTGGCGGTGGAAGTCGAGGGTGTGGGGGAGCAGGGGCCGGAGACGGCGGTGCCGAGTCTCGGGCGGCGGCGGTTGCTCGGGGCGCTGGCTGTCGCCGTGGTCGGTGCGGGGGCGGTCGGTGGGGCGATGGTCGAGGACGTGCTGCCCGGGGGTGCGCGACTTCGACGGGCGTTCGGGATGACCGGTCAGGAAGGCGCGGTGCCCGGCTTCGCGGCCGGGGCGGTGCGGACCGGGACCGAGCACTCCCGGGCCCGCGGCCGCGATGTCCAGCTCGTCGTCATGGACCCGCCCGGTGCGGACCGTCACGACCTGCCGGTCTGCCTGGCGCTGCACGGGCACGGCAGCGATGCGGCGGCGTTCGTCGATCTCGGGGTGCCGCAGTTCCTGGCGGCCGCGGTGGCCGCGGGCGTCCCGCCGTTCCGGATCGTCGCGGTGGACGGCGGCGACATCTACTGGCATGCCCGCAGCGTCGCCGACGACCCGATGGCGATGCTCACCACCGAACTCCCGGGCTGGCTCGCCGCCCGCCAACTGGCCGAGCCCACGCGGGTCATGGGCATCTCGATGGGCGGCTCGGGCGCCCTCCAGTACGCCCGTGCCCGGCAGGGAGGGGTGTCCGCGATCGCGCTGCTCAGCCCCGCGCTGTTCCGCAGCTGGGAGGACGCCCGCACCGTCGACGCCTACCGCGACCGGGCCGACTGGCGCGAGCACGAGCCGTTGCAGCACCTCGGCGAACTCGGCCAGGTCGGGCGGATCGGCGTCTGGTGCGGCACCGAGGACCCGTTCTGCCCGGCGGCCCGCAGACTCTCCGGCGCGCCCGGCGTCCGGACGCACTTCCCGCGCGGCCTGCACACCGGCGGGTTCTGGCGGCGCGTCATGCCGGACGCGGTGGCGCTGCTCGGGGCCCGTTGACCGTTCGGGTCACCCCGGTCTGTCGCTACGGGGGGCGGCGGGGGCGGCGGCCGATACTGGCCGCCATGAGCAACCTCGATCTCAAGCCCGCCCCGGCGGTCTGCGGGCAGCAGGCGACGACCGGCCCGGTCAAGGATCTGCTGACTGGTCGTCAAGTACCGCTGGGGGAGTCCACGGTGGTGCGGCGGCTGCTGCCGAACCTCGGGCGGCGGATGGTCGGCGCCTGGTGCTTCGTCGACCACTACGGGCCGGACGACATCGCGGACGAGCCCGGCATGCAGGTGCCGCCGCACCCGCACATGGGTCTGCAGACCGTCAGCTGGCTGCACGAGGGCAGCATCCTGCACCGCGACAGCCTGGGCAGTCTGCAGACCGTCCGCCCCCGCGAACTCGGCCTGATGACCTCCGGCCGGGCCATCTCGCACTCCGAGGAGTCCCCGCGCGACCACGCCCCGCTGCTGCACGGCGCCCAACTCTGGGTGGCCCTGCCCGACACCCACCGCCACACCGCGCCCGCCTTCGAACACCACCCCGAACTCCCCGTCGTCACCGCCGACGGCCTCACGGCCCGCCTGATCCTCGGCACCCTCGACGGCGCGACCTCTCCCGGCACCACCTACACCCCGCTCACCGGCGCCGACCTCACCCTCCGCGAGGGCGCCGCCCACCGCCTCCCGATCGAGGCGGACTTCGAGTACGCGGCCCTGTCCATGTCCGGCAGCGTCGAGATCGACGGCGCCCCACTCGAACCCGGCTCGATCCTCTACCTCGGCTGCGGCCGCCGCGAACTCCCCCTCCGCGCCCGCACCGACGCCGCCGTCCTCCTCCTCGGCGGCGAGCCCTTCGACGAACGCCTCGTCATGTGGTGGAACTTCATCGGCCGCACCGGCGAGGAGATCGCGCAGGCGCGGAGCGACTGGGAGAAGGGTTCACGCTTCGGTGAGGTGCACGGCTACGACGGGGCTCGGCTGCGCGCCCCGGAGCTTCCGAACGTCGCCCTCAAGGCGCGAGGAAATCGCGCCTGACCTGTGCGTATGCCGCACTCGGCGGTCGCGGCGATCAGCCCCTGCGAGGTGGCGTGCGACCGCCTCCGGCTCTGGGCGAGACGCCGGCGAGCGTCGCCGGCCGAGCTCCCGGCAGCAGTCCCGGAGACCTTGCCGATTCCCACCTGCGGGTGGGTTCTGCACGCTGTGGGTGGATGAATGCTGACCATTTGCTGGCTTATCTGACGAACCGTCAGTGGCGGGGGTGGGCCGTTCGCGCAGGTGGCAGACACGGGGCTGGCTGCTTCGCTGCTGCATCACCCGAGCTTTCCGGCCCGTTCTCGGCAGACCCCCGCTCGCGCGGGGAGGAGGCGGGCGGGACGCCGGTCGGCATCCGAATAGGCGTACACGCGCAGCCGCCTGCACCGCGCCGTGGTGATGATGGCCCTTGTGACGCCGCCGACGTGCGGGTCCCAGTGAGCCGCCCCGGTCGAACCGGCCGTACGGGCCCTTCCCCCTCGTCCCACGGAGGACATCATGACCATGCTGCTGATCCAGGGCTCCTTCGACGAGGCGTGAGGGAGCCCGCCATGAGCGACGCCACCGACTTCCTGGCGCTGTCCGAGCCGCTGACCGGCGAGGCATCCCTGGACGCCACGCGCTCCGACGCAGCACCTGGAGGACACCGCCCGTGCCACCGGGGTCGAGCCCCTGCCGGCCGACCTGCGCTTCCTCGGCGCCGGCCAGCTCACGGGCACCATGCGCAGGGGCACCGACAAGAGCACCTCGGTGGTGGCTCCCACCGGCCGGTCCCACGACCACCCGGGCGTCTGGGTCGCCGGCTCCTCCGTCTTCCCGACGGCCGGGACCGCCACCCCACCCTCACCCTCGCCGCCCTGACCCTCCGCACCGCGGACGCCCTCGCCAACACCCTGTGACCGGGAGGTACACATGTCCATGCTGCTCATCACCGGCACCTACCGGGTCACCGGTGACTCCCCCGACGGCGACACCGTCCGCTTCTACCCGGACGACGCGGCGTTCTGGTGCGACGTCCCCGGCATGCACAAGGTCAAGCGGAACGAGTACGGCGGGGTCTCGATCCGGCTGGACGGGATCGACGCCCTCGAAACCCACTACCCGGGCGTCGGCGACTTCGTGCACCAGCCGCTCGGGCTCGGTGCGCACGCCGCCCGGAACGAACTGCTGACGTGGCTGGGCTTCACCGAGGTCGTGCGCGACGACAAGGAGGAGGAGCGAGTCCGCTCCTCGAAGCCCGGGGCCGTGCCGGGCTACATCCTCACCAGCGGCGCCGACGTCTACAACCGCTGCATCGCACTGGTCGGCCGGGGCGACGCGCCCAAGATCGACACCGACCCGGATCCCGCGCGCAGCGGCACCCACCTCAACGTCACGGTCGACATGCTGCGCGCCACCGCCAACCACCACCTGCTCTCCCTCGGGCTGGCCTACCCGACCTTCTACAAGAACCTCCCGCCCGACCTGCGGACGGACATGACCGCCACCGCGCAGCAGGCCCGGAAGGACAAGGCCCCCGACAGCGTCTGGCTGAACGACAAGACCACCAGCGGCGCGAAGATCGAGAACCTCGAATCGCTCACCGACGACCTGGTCATGCTGCCCAAGCTCTTCCGCCACCTCGTCGACTACGTCCGCGTCTTCGGCCCGGACCTGGGCGGCGTACCCGCCTTCCTGGCGGGCAGCGCCGACGAGTACACCCTCCCCGAGGACCGCAACAAGAGGATCTTCGGCCTCCAGCACGTGGTCCAAGTGACCGACGGCACCCTCCGCATGACCCGCCCGATCGAGGACCTCATCTTCGCCGAGAAGTAGCACCAGCAAACATCCGGCGCGTCCGCGAGCCACCCCGGCCCGCGGACGCGCCGACCGCCTCCGTGGCGGCGGTAGGGGCACGGCACGGGGGGTCCCGGCGGGCTGGGGAGGGGGGTTTCACCAGGTGACGGGCAGTGACTGGAGGCCGCGGAAGACGAGTTCCGGTACGTAGGTGAGCTCGGACTCGTCGACGGCGAGGCGCAGGTTCGGGTAGCGCTTCACCACGGAGCCGATCGCCAACCGCATCTCGCGGCGGGCCAGTATCGCGCCGAGGCAGAAGTGCGGCCCGTGGCCGAAGGCGAGGTGCGCGGCCGGGCCTTCGCGGGTGATGTCGAAGCGGCCGGGGTCGGGGTACACGGCGGGGTCGTGGTTGGCCGCGACGATGACCGGCAGGACCGGTTCGCCCGCGCCGAGTTCGACGCCCTCCAGTTCGACGGGCTCGGTGGTGACCCGGACCTCGGCCGAGGTGAAGAGCCTGCTGTAGCGCAGCAGTTCGTCGACCGCCGGTGCGATCAGGTCCGGTGACGAGCGCAGCAGCGCGAGTTGGTCCGGGTGGCGCAGCAGGGTCAGGAAGGAGTTGCCCAGCTGGTTGACGGTCGTCTCGTGGCCGGCGATCAGCAGGCCTTCGAGGTTGGCCAGCAGCTCGGGTTCGGTGAGGTGGTCGCCCTCGTCGTTGGCGGCGACCATCGCCGAGATCAACCCGTCGTCCGGCTGCGCCCGCTTCTGACGGACCAGGTCGGCCAGCCAGGCCTGCATCTCGCCCTGTGCGGCCTGCAGTTCGTCCGGAGTGATGTTCGTGACGAACAGCCGCCTGGTCCACCTGCGGATGGCCTCCGCCTCGGAGTAGGGCACGCCGAGCAGCTCGCAGATGACCATCAGCGGGAGCGGGGCGCAGAGGCCTGCCACCAGGTCCGCGGTGGGATCGAGGGAGTCGAGCAGGGAGTCCACGACGGACTGCACGCGGGGTTCGAGCTGATCGACCATGCGCGGGCTGAACGCCTGCGACATCAGCTTGCGCAGGCGGGCGTGGCGCTCGCCGTCCAGGCTGGTGACCAGGAGCGGGTCGGTGGCGACGGACAGCTTCAGCGGGCTGCCCGGAAGTGTGGCCGCCTCCCGGCTGAACCGGCTGTCGCTCAGTACCTGGCGCACCGCCTTGTAGGAGAGGGCGAGCCAGACGTTCGCCGGACCGATCGTGGCGCGGACGACCGGAGCCTGCGCGAGCAGGGCCTCGGCCTCGGGCTCGTTGTCGAGGTGGTGCGGTGTGGTGAAGGGGAACGTGGCTTGCATCGCTGCCTCCTGACTGGGTGTCACCGGGCCCGGCCACCGGGTGCCGGGCGCGAACGGCCGGGACCGATGCGCGGATCGGTGACAGCTGGTTGGTGTGCCGCCGGGCGGCGCCGGCTCGCGATCGTCTCGATGTCGGTGGTGGTCGAACGGTTCGGCCGGAGCTGTCGGCGGCGCCGGTGGTCGGTTCGCCCGAACCGGGTGGTGAGCGCCGTGCGGAGGTGTTCCCGGGCGGCCGGACGATGGTCGAGGACGTTCTTCTGCGCGAGTGCGGACGGGAGTCTAGGGCGTTGTCACCGGCGGCGTCGACGGTTCCCGTGAACCCGGCCCGGTCGTGGCGGCGCTGGGCGCGGAGCACTTCCGCGACCGGGCCGGAAGGTCCATTGGCGGATTTGCGACGGGTGGCCTGTGAGGAACGACGCGTTTCATGGGGCGCACGGGACCGATTTCGCCACAGTGCCCGCTGCTTCGCAGGCATATGACGGTGTGATGTGCTCCGTTTGAGACAGCCTGTGATCGACCTATGGCGATGGTGTGACGTTGCTGCCATGCTCATCTGCGCAGCCGGACGATCATCGCCCCGGCCGCTACGCCCAGCGCTCAGCTCACCAGTGCTTTTTCCTCGAAGAGCGTCGCAGGCGCTGTCACTTTCGAGGTCCGCTCCACTGATCCAGACGCTCGAAGCGCGGTCGGGTCCGGGTTCGAACACCACCGGGTCGCCGGCTGCCCGTGCGCCCGATGATCCGGCCTCGTGCGCGGCCGGAGCCGCGGCATCGGGACGGCTACGGGAACACCCCGCCTTTCTCCATCCCTCCGGCTCACGAGGTGTCGATGTGATGCGCTTCCCCTTGGACTCGGACGCCGATCGTGTCGCTGTCATCGGCATCGCGGGCAGGCTGCCGAAAGCCCCGGATCCGGCGGCGTTCTGGCGACTGCTGTGCGACGGGACCGACGCGATCACCGCGCCGCCCGAGGGCAGGCAGGGCGCACGGCACGGCGGCTACCTGGACCGGGTGGACGGCTTCGATGCGGCATTCTTCGGCATCTCGCCCCGCGAGGCCGCCGGCATGGACCCGCAGCAGCGGCTCATGCTCGAACTCGCCTGGGAGGCCCTGGAGGACGCCCGGATCGTGCCGGGCACGCTGACGGGCGGCCCGACGGGGGTGTTCGTCGGCTCGATGTGGGAGGACTACACGTCCCTGACCTACCCCGGCCACATCACGCCGCACACGCTGACCGGCACCAGCCGGGGCGTCATCGCCAACCGCGTCTCGCACTTCCTCGGGGTGCGCGGACCGAGCATGACGGTCGACACGGCCCAGTCGTCGGCGCTGGTCGCGGTGCATCTGGCGGTCGAGAGCCTGCGCCGCGGCGAGTCGGCGCTCGCCCTGGCCGGCGGGGTGAACCTCAACCTGACCGCCGCCCGCGAGGAAGGGGCGGAGGAGTTCGGCGGCCTGTCCCCGGACGACCGCTGCTTCACGTTCGACGCCCGGGCCAACGGCTTCGTCCGCGGCGAGGGCGGTGCCTTCCTGGTCCTGAAGCCGCTGGACCGGGCCCTGGCCGACGGGGACCGCGTCTACGGCGTCATCCGGGGCAGCGCGGTCAACAACGACGGCGCCACGCAGAGCCTGACCGTGCCCAGCGCGCAGGCCCAGGAACAGGTCATCCGCGAAGCCCTGGCCCGGGCCGGCGTGCGTCCCGCGGACGTGCAGTACGTGGAGCTGCACGGCACCGGCACCGCCGTCGGCGACCCCGTCGAGGCCGCCGCCCTCGCGGCGGCCTACCGCGACCCGGCCGCGTCCGGCGACGCCGACCGCGCCCTGCGGGTCGGCTCCGCCAAGACCAACGTCGGCCACCTGGAAGGCGCCGCGGGCATCGTCGGCCTGCTCAAGACCGTCCTCAGCGTGCACCACCGCGCACTGCCGCCGAGCCTGAACTACGAGACCCCGAACCCCGGCATCCCGCTCGACGCGCTGGCGCTGCGGGTCCAGACCGCGCTGACTCCGTGGCCGCGGCCGGACGCGCCCCTGCTCGCCGGCGTGTCGTCGTTCGGCATGGGCGGCACCAACGCGCACGTGATCGTCGAGCAGGCGCCCGACGCGGCCGCGCCGGCCCGGCGGCCCGCCCCCGAGGCCCGGCCGGCGCCGTGGATCGTCACGGCGCGGACCAAGCAGGCGCTGCGGGCGCAGATCGCGCGCCTGCACGAGCACGTGCGCAGCCACCCGGAACTGACCGGCGCCGAGGTCGCGCACGCGCTGGCCACCACCAGGACCCGCTTCGCGCACCGCGCGGTCCTGCTCGACTCCGTCCAGGTCGCCGCCGACCGGGCCGGCGCCCCGGGCCGCACCGTCTTCGTGTTCCCCGGCCAGGGCGCGCAGTGGGTCGGCATGGGCCGGGAGCTGTACGCCGAGTACCCCGTCTTCCGGACCGCCATGGACGAGTGCGCCCGGGCGCTGGCCCCGTACACCGACTGGTCGCTGGCCGAGGTGCTGGACGGCGCCCCGCTCGACCGGGTGGACGTCGTGCAGCCCGCCCTGTTCGCGGTGATGGTGTCCCTGGCGGAACTGTGGCGCTCCTTCGGCGTCGAGCCCGACGCGGTGGTCGGGCACTCGCAGGGCGAGATCGCCGCGGCGTACGTCGCGGGCGCGCTGTCGCTGTCCGACGCGGCCCGGATCGTGGCGCTGCGCAGCCGCGCGCTGGTGACGCTGACCGGCCGGGGCGGCATGGTGTCCGTGGCCCTGTCCGCCGAGCGGGCCGAGGACTACGTGTCGCGCTGGGACGGCGCGCTGACGGTCGCCGTGGTCAACGCCGCCGGCTCGGTCGTGGTGTCCGGTGACACCCGGGCCCTGTCCGAACTGGTCGCCGCCTGCGAGGCGGACGGTGTCCGTGCACGCGTCGTCCCGGTGGACTACGCCTCCCACTCCGCGCACGTCGAGGCGATCCGCGAGCGGCTGCGCACCGAACTGGACGGCGTGCGGCCGCAGCAGGGCACCGTCCCCTACTACTCCGCGGTCACCGGCGGCCTCCTCGACGACACCACGGTGCTCCACGCCGACTACTGGTACCGCAACCTGCGCGAGCCGGTCCGCTTCGACCTGGCCACCGCCGCACTGCTGGCGGACGGGCACGACGTCGTGGTCGAGGTCAGCCCGCACCCGGTGCTGCTGCCCGCCCTCGAACAGAGCCTGGAAGAGGCCCGCGAGCGGACCGGTGCGCCCGGCGTCGCCACCGGCACGCTGGGCCGCGACCGGGGCGGGGCGGACGTCTTCCTGACCGCGCTGTCCCGGCTGTTCGTGGCCGGCGTGCCGGTCGACTGGTCCCCGGCCGTCGCCGGGGCCGCGCCCGTCGACCTGCCCACGTACGCCTTCCAACGTCGTTCGTACTGGCTGCCCGGAGCGACGGCCGGGCAGGGCGGACGGACCCCGGCCGACCCGGGGACGCACGCAGCGGAGCCCGCCGCGTCCGGCCGGGCGGACGGCGGCCCGGAGACCCATGACACCGGGGCGGGCGACACCGAGTCGCTCGACCTGGTCGACGTGGCCGCCGTGGTCACCGCGCAGATCGCGCTCGTGCTGGGCCACGAGGACCCCGCGGACATCGATCCCGCGCTCACCTTCAAGGAGCTCGGCCTCGACTCGGTCACCGGGCTCGAACTGCGCAACCGCCTGGCCGGCGCCCTGGACCGGAAGCTCCCCTCCGGTCTGATCTTCGACCACCCGACGCCCGCGGAGCTGATCGACTGGCTGCGCACCGGCCCCGGCGACCGGTCGGCCCCCGCAGCCCCGGCCGCCCACGACGACGACCCGGTCGTCATCGTGGGGATGGGCTGCCGCTTCCCCGGCGGGGTGGCCTCGCCGGACGACCTGTGGCGGCTGGTCGCGGACGGCGTGGACGCGATCGGCGACTTCCCGGACGACCGCGGCTGGGACCTGGGCCGCCTGTACGACCCGGACCTGCGCGGCGCGGGCACCACGTACATCGACCGGGGCGGGTTCCTGGAAGCGGTGGCCGGCTTCGACGCCCCGTTCTTCGGTATCTCGCCCCGCGAGGCGCTCGCCATGGACCCGCAGCAGCGGCTGGTGCTGGAGACGGCCTGGGAGACCTTCGAGCACGCCGGGATCGACCCGGCCTCGCTGCGCGGCAGCCACACCGGCGTGTTCACCGGCGTCTGGTCGTCCGGCTACGCGACCGGGCCGGGCCTGCCGGAGGACCTGGAGGGCTACCTGTTCACCGGCGTCGCGACCAGCGTCACGTCCGGCCGGGTCGCCTACCACCTCGGGCTGCGCGGCCCGGCGCTGTCCGTGGACACCGCCTGCTCGTCGTCCCTGGTCGCCGTCCACCTGGCCGCCCAGGCCCTGCGCGCGGGCGAGTGCTCGCTGGCGCTGGCCGGCGGCGTCACGATCATGGCGACACCGTTCGGCTTCACCGAGTTCTCCCGCCAGCACGGCCTCGCGGCGGACGGCCGCAGCAAGCCCTTCGCCGCCGCGGCCGACGGCACCAGCTGGGCCGAGGGCACCGGCCTGGTGCTGCTGGAACGCCTGTCGGACGCCCGGCGCAACGGCCACCGGGTGCTGGCGGTCGTCGCGGGAAGCGCGGTGAACCAGGACGGTGCGTCCAACGGCCTGACCGCGCCGAACGGCCCCTCCCAGGAACGCGTCATCCGGCAGGCGCTGGCGAACGCCGGGTTGGAGCCGTCCGAGGTGGACGCGGTGGAGGCGCACGGCACCGGGACCACGCTCGGCGACCCCATCGAGGCCCACGCCCTGCTGGCCGCCTACGGCCAGGACCGGGACGAGCCGTTGTGGCTGGGTTCGGTGAAGTCCAACATCGGCCACACCCAGGCCGCCGCCGGCGTTGCGGGCCTGATCAAGATGGTGATGGCGATGCGGCACGGCGAACTGCCGCGGACCCTGCACGTGGACGCGCCCTCCCCGCACGTCGACTGGGCCTCCGGCGGCGTCCGGCTGCTCACCGAGGCCCGGCCGTGGCCGGACCACGGCCACCTGCGCCGCGCCGGCGTCTCGGCCTTCGGCGTCAGCGGCACCAACGCCCACCTGATCATCGAGCAGCCCGCCGAGCCGGACTCCGGCCGCCGCTCCGAACCCGCAGGCCAGGACGCCCCCACCGCCTGGCTGCTGTCCGCGAAGACCGACGCCGCGCTGCGCGCCCAGGCCGAGCGGCTGCACGCGTACGCGACCGCCCACCCCGACGTCCCGGCCGCCGCGATCGGCCGCGCACTGGCCGCCCGCACCCGGTTCGAGCACCGGGCCGCGGTGGTCGGCGCCGACCGGGACGACCTGCTGTCCGGCCTGGCCGCGCTCCCGCCGGGACTGCCGACCCGTACCGGCGGGACGGTGTTCGTCTTCCCCGGGCAGGGGGCGCAGTGGGCGGGCATGGGACGTGACCTGTACGAGCAGTCCGAGGTCTTCCGCGCCGGCATCGACGCCTGCGCCGCCGCCCTGGACCCGTACACCGACTGGTCGCTGGTCGACGAACTGCGCCACGGCTCGCTGGATCGCGTCGACGTGGTGCAGCCGGCCCTGTTCGCCGTCATGGTGGCGCTGGCCGACCTGTGGCGGTCCCACGGCGTGCAGCCGGACGCCGTGGTCGGCCACTCCCAGGCGGAGATCGCCGCCGCGTACGTCGCCGGCGCGCTGTCGCTGCGGGACGCCGCCAAGGTCGTGGCGCTGCGGTCCAGGGCACTGGCCGCCATCGCCGACCGGGGCGGCATGGTGTCCCTCGCGCTGTCCGTCGAACAGGCCGCCGACTACCTGGCCCGCTGGGGCGAGCGGCTGACCACCGCCGTGGTGAACGGACCCGCGGCGGTCGTGGTGTCCGGCGACCTCGACGTGCTGGACGAACTGGGGGCCGCCTGCAAGGCCGACGGTGTCCGCTTCCGCCGCCTGCCCGTCAACTACGCGGCGCACTCGGCGCAGGTCGAGGCGATCCGCGAGCAGCTGCTCGCCGAACTGGCCGACATCACGCCCCGGTCGGCGGCGATCCCGTTCTACTCCACGGTCACCGGCGAGCCGGTCGACACCGCCGGCCTCGACGCCGGCTACTGGTACCGCAACCTCCGCGAACCCGTCCGGTTCGACCTGGCCACCGCCCGGCTCACCGCCGACGGCCACGACCTGTTCCTGGAGGTCGGCCCGCACCCGGTGCTGGTGCCCGCGCTGGAGGACGTCGCCGCCACCGGAACACTGCGCCGCGACCACGGCGGCCTCACCGAGTTCCTCGCCGCGGCGGGGCGCCTGCACGCCGCCGGGGTCGACGTCGACTGGACCCCGGTCCTGCCCCGCACCGCACCCGCGGCGGACCTGCCCACGTACGCCTTCCAGCGCGAGCCCTACTGGGTGACCGCGACCCCGCCGGCGCCCCGTGACGACTGGCGGTACCAGGTGGCCTGGGCGCCGACGGGCGGCACCGCGGCCCCGGTGGACCCGGCGCGCTGGCTCGTCCTCGCCACGACCGGGCACCCGTGGGCCGAGGCCCTGCGCGCCCGGGGCTTCGCGGTGGCCGACAGCTGGGACGCGGCCGACACCGGGGACGCCCGGCCGGACGGCGTGCTGTCGCTGCTGGCGCTGGACGAGGCGCCGCACCCCGACCACCCGGTGCTCCCGGCGGGCCTGGTCCGCACCCTGGACCTGGTCCGCACCCTGGACCCGGCGCGCAGCCCGGACCCGGTGAGGACGGCGGCCGTCCCGCTGTGGTGCGCGACCAGCGGCGCCGTGAGCACCTCGGGCACCGACCCGGTCACCAGCCCGGCCCAGGCCCTGGCGTGGGGCGCCGGCGCGTCCGCGGCGCTGGAGTTCCCGAACGGCTGGGGCGGCCTGGTCGACCTTCCCGCCGTGCCCGACGAGGACGGCGTGGACGCGCTGCTCGTCGTGCTCGCCGGCACGGGCGAGGACCAGGTGGCGATCCGCGGCGCCCGGCGCTTCGCCAAGCGGCTGCGCCGCAAGGCCGCATCGGGCCCGGCCGCGCAGCCCTGGCGGCCGCGGGGCACCGTGCTGGTCACCGGCGGCACCGGCGCGCTCGGCGGACACGTGGCCCGCCGCCTCGCCCGGCAGGGCGCCGAGCACATCGTGCTGGCCGCCCGCCGCGGCCCCGACGCACCCGGCGCGGCCGGCCTGCGCGACGAACTGGAGGCAGCCGGGGCACGGGTGACCGTGGCGGCGTGCGACGTGGCCGACCGGGACGCCCTGCGGGACCTCGTCGAGCGCGTCGGCGACATCCGCGCCGTCTTCCACACCGCCGGCGTCATCAGGGCGACCAGGCTGGCCGACACGACAGCGGCGGAGTTCGCCGAGGTCGTCACGGCCAAGGTCGCCGGGGCGCAGAACCTGGCGGAACTCCTGCCGGACCTCGACGCCCTCGTCCTGTTCTCCTCCACCGCGGGCGTGTGGGGCGACGGCCACGGCGCGGCCTACGCCGCCGGCAACGCCTTCCTCGACGCCCTGGCCGCACAGCACCGCGCCCGGGGCCGTGCCACCACCTCCGTCGCGTGGGGCATCTGGGCCGACGGCGGCATGGCGGCCCTGGAGTCCGTGCAGCGCCAGCGCACCCTGCTCGGCCTCGGCGAGCTGGACCCGGGCCGGGCACTCGACGCCCTGCAGGACGTCCTCGACCACGGCGAGGCCCTCGCGGTCGTCACCGAGGCCGACTGGGCGCAGTTCGCCCGCGCCTACACCCACGCGCGGCCGAGCCGGCTGCTGCGGGACCTGCCCGAGGCCCACAGCCGGCCGCAGGCCCCCCGGCCCGCGCCCGCCGCCGGCGGCGCCGACCTGCTGGAGCTGATCACCACCCACGCCGCCGGGGTGCTGGGACACGCCACCCCCGAGCGGATCGACCCCCGGCAGGCGTTCAAGGACCTGGGCTTCGACTCGCTGACCGCGGTGGAACTGCGCAACCGCCTGACCGCCGCGCTCGGGGTGAAACTGCCCGCCACCCTGGTCTTCGACCACCCCACCCCGGCCCGGCTGGCCGCCCACCTGTCCGGCGAGCAGGACGCGCCGCAGGCCCCGGCCCCGGCCGCGACGGACGAACCGATCGCGGTCATCGGCATGGGCTGCCGTTACCCCGGCGGCGTCGACACCCCCGAGGACCTGTGGCGGCTGGTCGCGGACGGCGTGGACGCGGTCGGCGACTTCCCGGCCGACCGGGGCTGGGACATCGACCGCCTGTACGACCCGACGGGAAGCCGTCCCCGCACGTCGAGCACGTCCAAGGGCGGCTTCCTCGACGCCGTCGGCGACTTCGACGCGGCGTTCTTCGGGATATCCCCCCGCGAGGCGCTCGCCATGGACCCCCAGCAGCGCATCCTGCTGGAGACCGCGTGGGAGACCGTCGAGTACGCCGGCATCGACCCGACCACGCTGGAGGGCACGTCAACCGGCGTGTTCACCGGCATCTGGTCCACCGGCTACGCCGCCGGGCCGGTCCCCGACGACCTGGAGGGCTACCAGGTCACCGGCACCGCGTCGAGCGTGGGGTCGGGCCGGCTGGCGTACCAGCTGGGCCTGCTCGGCCCGGCGCTGTCCCTGGACACCGGCTGCTCGTCGTCCCTGGTGGCCCTGCACCTGGCCGCTCAGGCGCTGCGCTCGGGAGAGTGCTCGTTCGCCCTGGCCGGCGGCGTCACCGTCAACTCGGCGCCCACGCTGTTCACCGAGATGTCCCGGCAGGGGGCGAGCGCGCCCGACGGCCGCTGCAAGTCCTTCGCCGCCGCGGCCGACGGCGCGGGCTGGGCCGAGGGCGCCGGCCTGCTGCTGCTGGAGCGGCTGTCGGACGCCCGCCGCAACGGCCACGAGGTGCTGGCGGTCGTCCGAGGCTCCGCCACCAACCAGGACGGGGCCAGCAACGGTCTGACCGCGCCGAACGGCCCCTCCCAGGAGCGGGTGATCCGGCAGGCGCTGGCCAATGCCGGGTTGGAGCCGTCCGAGGTGGACGCGGTGGAGGCCCATGGCACCGGGACCACGCTCGGCGATCCGATCGAGGCGCAGGCGCTGTTGGCGACCTACGGCCGGGACCGGGTGGAGCCGTTGTGGCTGGGTTCGGTGAAGTCGAACCTCGGCCACACGCAGGCCGCGGCCGGCGTCGCGGGCGTGATCAAGATGGTGATGGCGATGCGGCACGGTGAACTGCCGCGGACCCTGCACGTGGACGCGCCCACCTCGCACGTCGACTGGGAGTCCGGCGCGGTCCGCCTGCTCACCGAACCGGTCGCCTGGCCGAGGACCGGGCGTCCCCGCCGGGCCGGCGTGTCGGCGTTCGGCATCAGCGGCACCAACGCGCATGTGGTGATCGAGGCGGCCGATGAACAGCCCGCCGAGGCCGACTCCGCCGCACCCGCTCCCCGGGGCCGCGCGGACGACCGGGTTCTCTGGCCGCTGTCGGCCAGGTCCGAGGCGGCGTTGCGGGAGCAGGCGCGTCGGTTGGCCGCGTTCACCGCCGCACATCCGGAGGTGGGCCCGGCGGCGGTCGGGGGCGCGCTGGCCGCCCGCACCGTGTTCGAGCACCGGGCCGTGGTGGTGGGCGATGTCGCAGCCCTGGACGCCCTGGCCGAGGGTGGCACGGTGCCGGGTCTGGTGACCGGGGTCGTCCGTCCGTTGGGTCGGTCGGTGTTCGTGTTCCCGGGGCAGGGTGCGCAGTGGGTCGGTATGGGTGGGGAGTTGTACGGCTCGGAGCCGGTGTTCCGGGACGCGATCGATGCGTGTGATGCGGCGTTGGCGCCGTACACGGACTGGTCGTTGGTGGAGGTGCTGACCGGCGGCGGGTCGTTGGACCGGGTGGATGTGGTGCAGCCGGCGCTGTTCGCGGTGATGGTGGCGCTGGCCGCACTGTGGCGTGCGCACGGTGTGGAGCCGGATGCGGTCGTCGGGCATTCGCAGGGCGAGATCGCGGCAGCGTACGTGGCCGGTGCGCTGTCGTTGGAGGACGCCGCCAAGGCGGTCGCCCTGCGCAGCAAGGCCCTGGTCGCCCTGGCCGGACACGGCGGCATGGTCTCGGTCATGCTGTCCGCGGACGACGCCGCCGACTACCTGAGCCCCTGGGGCGAGCGGATCACCGTCGCGGTGGTCAACTCCGCCTCGACCGTCGTCGTCTCCGGCGAACGCGAGGCCCTGGACGAACTGCTGGCAGCCTGCGCCAAGGACGGCATCCGCGCCCGCGCCATCCCCGTCGACTACGCGGCGCACTCGGCGCAGGTCGAGGCGATCCGCGAGCAGCTGCTGACCGACCTCGCGGACATCCGGCCCCGGCCTGCGGCGATCCCGTTCTACTCCACCGTCACCGCGGAACCCGTCGACACCGCCGGCCTCGACGCCGACTACTGGTACCGCAACCTCCGCGAACCCGTCCGGTTCGACCTGGCCACCGCCCGGCTCACCGCCGACGGCCACGAGGTGTTCGTGGAAGTCAGCCCGCACCCGGTGCTGGTGCAGGACCTGGACGGCGTGGCGACCGGCACCCTGCGCCGCGACCACGGCGCCATCGGGGAATTCCACACCGCCCTGGCCCGCCTGCATGTCCAGGGTGTCGCCGTGACCTGGCCGCACGACCGCCCGCACGGCGTCAGGCTGCCGCGCTACGCCTTCCAGCGCAGCACCTACTGGCTCACCCCCGCGGCCGGCGACCACGGCACCGGGCACCCGCTGGCGGGCACCACGGTCGAACTGCCCGACGGCACCACCGTGCACAGCGGCCGGGTCTCCACCCGCACCCACCCCTGGCTGGCCGACCACGCCGTCGACGGCACGGTCCTGCTGCCGGGCACCGCCTTCCTCGAACTCGCCACCCTGGCCGGCGGGACCCTGGACGACCTCGTCCTGCACCTGCCGCTCGCGCTCTCCGACGCACCCACGGACCTCCAGGTCTCGGTCGGCGCCCCGGACGACGCCGGCCGCAGCCCGGTCACCGTGCACTCCAGGGGCGGCGACGGCTGGGTCCGCCACGCGTCCGGAACCCTCGGCGGCCGGGTGCCGGCCGGACGCCTCGACTGGCCCCCGAGGAACGCCGAACCCGTGGACCCCGAAGGGTTCTACGCCTTCCTCGACGGACTCGGCTACCAGTACGGACCCGCGTTCCGGGGCGTGCGGGAGCTGTGGCAGGGCGAGGACGAACTGTACGCCGAGGTGTCCGTCCCCGACGGCGCCCGCTTCGGCATCCACCCCGCGCTCCTGGACGCCGCGCTCCAGCCGCTGATCCTGCTCAGCCCCGACACCCGGGTCCGGCTGCCGTTCTCCTTCTCCGGCGTCGCCGTGCACACCACCGGTGTGTCGTCCGCCCGGGTCCACCTGGCCCGCACGGGCGCCGACACCTACCGCGCGACGCTGACCGACCTGTCCGGCAACCCGGTCGCGGACATCACCGCGCTGACCGTCCGTCCGGCCGCCCAGGTCCGGGCCGCGGTGCTGCACACCCAGTGGGTGCCGCTCGCCGCGAGCACACCGACCGAGGTGGTGCCGAGCCCGGTGCTCGCCGCGGAAGCCGACGCGGAGTCCGTGCACGCGCTCGTCCAGCGGGCCCGCGCGCTCGTCCAGGACTTCCTGGCCGAGCAGCCGGAGCGGGCGGCCGCACGCCTGGCCGTCCTGACCCGCGGCGTGGCCGGCGCGGCCGTCCGCGGCCTGGTCCGCACCGCCGCCGCCGAGCACCCCGGCCGGTTCGTGCTGGTCGACATGGGCGACGCGTCCGAGGAGGAGGCGATCCGGGCCGCCACGACGGCCGGCGACGAACCCGAACTGGCCCTGCGCCGGGAAGGCGTCCTCGTCCCGCGGCAGGCCAGGTACGCGCCGGAGCTGGCCGCCCCCGACGGCGCGTACCGGCTGAGCGAGTCCGGCACCGGGCAGCTGGACGACCTGGCCCTGCTGCCCTGGCCGGAGACCGCGCTGGAACCCGGCCAGGTGCGGGTCGCGGTACGCGCGGCCGGCCTGAACTTCCGCGACGTGCTCATCACCCTCGGCATGTACCCGGACCGGCCGCCGCTGGGCGGCGAAGGGGCCGGCACCGTCGTCGAGGTCGGCCCCGGCGTCACGGCCTGGCGGCCCGGCGACCGCGTCATGGGCATGATGCCCGGCGCCTTCGGGCCGCGCGCGGTCGCCGACCACCGGCTGCTGACGGCGATCCCCGACGGCTGGAGCTTCACCGAGGCGGCGTCGACGCCCGTCGCGTTCATGACCGCCTGGTACGGGCTGTTCGACCTCGGCGAACTGCGCCCCGGAGACCGGGTCCTGATCCACTCCGGCGCGGGCGGCGTGGGCATGGCCGCGGTTCAGCTGGCGCTGAACAGCGGCGCGGAGGTGTTCGCCACCGCGAGCCCCGGCAAGTGGGACGCCCTGCGCGCCCTGGGGCTGGACGACGACCACATCGCCTCGTCCCGCGACACCCGGTTCGCCGACCGGTTCCCGGCCATGGACGTCGTCCTCAACTCGCTCGCGGGAGAACTCACCGACGCCTCCCTGCGGCTGCTCGCCGACGGCGGACGGTTCGTCGAGCTGGGCAAGACGGACGTCCGCTCGCCCGAGGGCCTGATCTACCGGGCCTTCGACCTCAACCACGTCGACCCCGCGCGGCAGGGCGACATCCTCTCCAACGCCGTGGCGATGGTCGCCGACGGGACGCTGGAGCCGCTGCCGGTCACCGCCGCGGACCTCCGCCAGGCCGTCGCCTGCTTCCGGCTGATGAGCCAGGCCCGCCACACCGGCAAGATCGTCCTCACCGTCCCGCAGCCGATCGACCCCGACGGCACCGTGCTGATCACCGGCGGCACCGGCACCCTCGGCCAGGCCGTCGCCCGGCACCTGGCGTCCCGCCACGGGGTGCGGCACCTGCTGCTCCTCAGCCGCAGCGGCGCCGCGGTGCCGCACCTGGACGTGCAGGGGGACGTCGACGTGCGGGTCGTGGCCTGCGACGTCGCGGACCGGGACGCGCTGGCGGCCGTGCTGGACTCGATCCCGGCCGCGCATCCGCTCACCGCAGTCGTCCACGCCGCCGGCGTACTCGACGACACCGTCGTGGAACGGCTGACCGCGGAGCAGCTCGACCGGGTGCTGCGCCCCAAGGTCGACGGCGCCTGGCACCTGCACGAGCTGACCCGCGAGCACGACCTCGCCGCCTTCGTGCTGTTCTCCGCGGCCGCGGGTGTGCTCGGCAACGCCGGCCAGGCCGGCTACGCGGCCGCGAACTCCTACCTCGACGCGTTCGCCGCGCACCGGCAGGCCCTCGGACTGCCCGCCGTGTCGATGGCCTGGGGCTACTGGGAGCAGGAGAGCGGCATGACCGCCCACCTCACCGCGGCCGACCGGCAACGCCTCGCCCGCAAGGGCATCCGCCCCATCGGCGTCGAACGCGCCCTGGCCATGTTCGACACCGCGCTGGCTTCCGGACGTCCCGCGCTGACCACGGCCGACCTCTCGATGCCGCAGACCCTGCCGACGCCGAAGGCCTCCGCGTCGGACCTGCTGTCCGTGGTCGTCGCCCACACCGCCACCGTCCTCGGCCACTCCGATGCCGCCGCCATCACTCCCGGACTCGCCTTCAGCGACCTCGGCTTCGACTCCCTGACCGCCGTCGAACTGCGCAACCGCCTCGCCGGCGCCACCGGCCTGCGGCTGCCCGCGACCCTCGTCTTCGACCACCCCACCCCCGCCGACCTCGCCGACCACCTCACGGCCGAACTCTCCGGCGCAGTCGGGGCGGTGGCTTCGGTGGTGCCGGTCGTGGTTGCGGTGTCGGACGATCCGGTGGTGATCGTGGGTATGGGGTGTCGGTTGCCGGGTGGGGTGGGGTCGCCGGACGAGTTGTGGGGTCTGGTGTCGGGTGGGGTGGATGCGATCGGGGGGTTCCCGTCGGATCGTGGTTGGGATGTGGAGGGGTTGTTCCATCCGGATGCGGATCATCCGGGGACGTCGTACACGCGGTCGGGTGGGTTCCTGGCGGATGCGGCGGGGTTCGATGCGGATTTCTTCGGTATTTCGCCGCGTGAGGCGTTGGCGATGGATCCGCAGCAGCGGGTGTTGTTGGAGACCGCGTGGGAGACGTTCGAGGACGCGGGGATCGATCCGACGTCGTTGCGGGGCAGCCAGACGGGTGTGTTCACCGGCATCTGGTCCTCCGGCTACGTCGGCAGCCCCGATCAGGCGCCGCCCGACACCGAGGGCTACCTCGCCACGGGCATCTCGCCGAGCATCACCTCCGGCCGGGTCTCCTACCTGCTGGGCCTCCAGGGCCAGGCCGTGTCCGTCGACTCCGCCTGCTCCTCGTCACTGATGGCGATCCACCTGGCGGCGCAGGCACTGCGCTCGGGGGAGTGCACACTCGCCCTGGCCGGCGGCGTGACCGTGAGCGTGACGCCGTTGCAGTTCACGGAGTTCTCCCGCCAGCGTGCCCTGGCCGCCGACGGCCGGTGCAAGCCCTTCTCGTCGACGGCGGACGGCACGGCGTGGGGCGAGGGTTCGGGGCTGGTGCTGCTGGAGCGGTTGTCGGACGCACGCCGCAACGGTCACCGGGTGCTGGCGGTGGTGCGGGGTTCGGCGGTCAATCAGGACGGTGCGTCCAACGGTCTGACCGCGCCCAGCGGCCCCTCCCAGGAGCGGGTGATCCGGCAGGCGCTGGCGAATGCGGGACTGTCGACGGCGGACGTGGACGCGGTCGAGGCGCACGGCACCGGGACCACGCTCGGCGATCCGATCGAGGCGCAGGCTCTCCTGGCGACCTACGGCCGGGACCGGGTGGAGCCGTTGTGGCTGGGTTCGGTGAAGTCGAACATCGGGCACACCCAGGCGGCGGCCGGTGTGGCGGGTGTGATCAAGATGGTGATGGCGATGCGGCACGGCGAACTGCCGCCGACGCTGCACGTCCAGGAGCCCACGCCGCACGTCCAGTGGGACACCGGTGACATCCGGCTGCTGACCGAGGCCCGGCCGTGGCCGGAGACGGGGCGCCCCCGCCGTGCGGGCATCTCGGCCTTCGGGGCCAGCGGCACCAACGCCCACGTGGTCATCGAACAGTTCGCGGAAGAAACCCCCGAACAACCCGCCGCGGACGACTCCGCGGAGCCCACCGTGTGGCTGCTGTCCGGCAAGACGGACGACGCCCTCCGCGCCCAGGCCCGACGGCTCGCGGACCACCTCACCGCCCACCCCGAACTCCGGCTGACCGCGATCGGTCGGGCCCTCGCCACCACCCGCACCCTGCTCGCCCATCGGGCGGCCCTGGCAGGCAGCACCCGGACCGACCTCATGGCGGAACTGGCCGCCCTCGCCGACGGAGACCCCCGCGTCATCACGGGCGTGGCCGGTTCGCCGGCTCGGTCGGTGTTCGTGTTCCCGGGGCAGGGTGCGCAGTGGGTCGGTATGGGTGGGGAGTTGTACGGCTCGGAGCCGGTGTTCCGGGACGCGATCGATGCGTGTGATGCGGCGTTGGCGCCGTACACCGATTGGTCGTTGGTGGAGGTGTTGACCGGCGGCGGTTCGCTGGACCGCGTCGATGTGGTGCAGCCCGCGCTGTTCGCGGTGATGGTGGCGCTTGCCGCACTGTGGCGTGCGCATGGTGTGGAGCCGGATGCGGTCGTCGGGCATTCGCAGGGCGAGATCGCGGCGGCGTTCGTGGCCGGTGCGTTGTCGTTGGAGGACGCCGCGAAGGTGGTGGCGTTGCGGAGCCGGGCGCTGGCGGTGTTGGCCGACCGGGGCGGGATGGTCTCCATAGGCCTGGGGCATGGGCAGGCTGCCGAGTTCGTGGCCCGTTGGGACGGTCGGCTGACCGTGGCGGTGGTCAATGCCCCCGATTCGGTCGTCGTGTCGGGCGATCTGGACGCGCTGAGCGAACTGCTGACGGCCTGTGAGGCCGACGGCATCCGGGCCCGCCGGCTGCCCGTCAACTACGCGGCGCACTCGGCGCAGGTCGAGGCGATCCGCGAGCAGTTGCTGACCGACCTCGCCGGGATCGAGCCGAGGACCGCGGCCGTTCCGTTCTACTCCACGGTGACCGGCGAGGAGATCGACACCGCCGGCCTTGACGCCGACTACTGGTACCGAAACCTCCGCGAACCCGTACGCTTCGACCTCGCCGTCGAGACGCTCACGCAGCACCGCCACGGCGTGTTCGTGGAGGTCAGCCCGCACCCCGTCCTGGTGCCGGTGATGGACGGCGTGGTGACCGGCACGCTGCGCCGCGACAGCGGCCGGCAGGAGTTCCACCTCGCCCTGGCGCGCCTGCACACGCAGGGCGTGGCGGTCGACTGGACGCCGGTCTTCCCGGGCGAGCCCCACCACGTCCCGCTGCCGACGTACGCCTTCCAGCACCGGCCGTACTGGCTGAACCCCGTCGCGGCGAAGGGCGACGTGTCGGCGGCCGGCCTGGACTCGGCCGGGCACCCGCTGCTCGGGGCCGTCGTCGAACTGGCCGGGGACCAGAGCGTCCTGCTCACGGGGCGGCTCTCGACGGCCACCCGGCCGTGGCTGGCCGACCACGTCGTCCTGGGCTCCGTGCTGCTGCCCGGCACCGTGTTCGTCGAACTCGCCCTGCACGCCGGACGGCAGGCAGGCTGCGACGTCCTGGACGAACTGGTGCTGGAAGCCCCAATGATCCTGCCGGACGACGGCTCCGTGCCGGTCCAGGTCGTCGTCGGCGCACCGGACGGGACGGGCCGACGCCCCGTCACCGTGCACTCCCGGACGGGCGGCAGTTGGCTGCGGCACGCCACCGGCATGCTGGCGACCGCCGACCGCCCCCACCCGTACGACACCGGCGAGTCCTGGCAGCCGGCCGGGGAGCCCGTCGACCTGACCGACTTCTACGAGACCCTCGCCGACCAGGGCTACGAGTACGGGCCGGTGTTCGCGGGCGTGCGGGAGATCCGGCGGCAGGGCGACGAGCTCTACGCCGAGGTGGCACTGCCCGTCGACACCCGCGACCGCTTCGATCTCCACCCGGCGCTGCTCGACGCCGCACTCCAGCCGCTGACCCTGCTGGCGGCCGGCCGCCTGCCGTTCTCCTTCGCCGGGGTGTCGATGCGGAAGGCCGGCTCCACGGCCCGGGTCCGCCTCACGCCCACCGGTCCGGACACCTTCCGGGTCGCGCTCGCCGACGAAGCCGGGCCGCTGGCGGTGATCGACGCGCTGACCGTGCGCCACCGGCCGCCGGGCCTGCCGGCCGCCGGGACCGACCAGCTCTTCCGCCTCGACTGGGTGCCCGTCGAGAGCACCGGCGAAGCTCCGGCCGTCCACCACGTCACGGCCCCGGCGGGAGACCCCGTGGCGGCCGCGCACACCGTCGCCGCCGAGACGCTGGGCGTGCTCCAGGACTTCCTGCGCGACGGGGACGGCCGGCTGGCCGTCGTGACCCGCGGGGCGGTCGGGCCGGACCCGGTCGACCTGCCGTCCAGCGTCGTCTGGGGCCTGGTCCGCGCGGCCCAGGCGGAACACCCCGACCGGTTCGTGCTGGTCGACACCGACGACCGCGTCCTCGTCGCGGGGGACGAACCGCAGCTCGTCGTCCGCGACGGCGCTGCCCGCGCCGCCCGGCTGGTACGGGCCGAAGCGGCCCCGGTGCCCGGCCCGCTCGACCCGAACGGCACCGTGCTGATCACCGGGGGCACCGGAACACTGGGCCGCCTCGTCGCCCGGCACCTGCGCGAGCGGCACGGCATCCGGCACCTGCTCCTGCTCAGCAGGACCGGCGCGGAGGTGGACTTCGACGCCGAGGTGGTGGCCTGCGACGTGGCCGACCGGGACGCGCTGGCGGCCGTCCTGGACTCGATCCCGGCCGCGCACCCGCTGACCGCGGTCGTGCACGCCGCCGGCGTGCTCGACGACGGCGTCGTCGAATCCCTCACGCCCGACCGGATCGACCAGGTGCTGCGGCCCAAGGCCGACGCCGCCTGGCACCTGCACGAGCTGACGAAGGACCTCGACCTGGGCGCGTTCGTGCTCTTCTCGTCCGCCGCCGGTGTGCTGGGCGGCCCGGGCCAGGCGAACTACGCCGCCGCGAACGCCTTCCTGGACGCCCTCGCCGTTCACCGGCGCGCCCTGGGGCTGCCGGGCGTGTCGCTGGCCTGGGGCCACTGGGCCGAGGCCAGCGGGCTGACCGAGAACCTCACCGACACCGACCTCAAGCGCCTCGCCCGCGCCGGTGTGCTGCCGATGCCCACGGACCGGGCGCTGGCCCTGTTCGACCTGGCCCTGGGCGCCGAAGAACCCGCGCTGGTCCCCGCACACCTCGACCTGTCGGCGGCGTCCACCCGCCCCCTGCTCGGCCGCCTCACCCGTACCGGGCCCGCCCGGCGGACGAACCGGCCGGGCCTGGGCAGGGAACTGGCGGCCCTGCCCGAGACCGAGCAGCACAGCCGCGTCCTGGACCTGGTCACCGGCCAGACGGCCGCGGTCCTCGGCCACACCGACACCGCGGCCGTCGGCGCCGACCGGGCCTTCAAGGAGCTGGGCTTCGACTCGCTCACGGCAGTGGAACTGCGCAACCGCCTGTCCGCGGTCGTCGGGGTACGGCTGCCCGCGACGCTGACCTTCGACTACCCGACCCCCGACGCGCTGGCCGGCCACCTGCGGAACCTCCTCGTCGGCGCCCGGCGCCAGGCCCCTGCCTCGCCCGTGCCGGTCGGGGTGCCGGTGTCGGACGACCCGGTGGTCGTGGTCGGGCTGGGTGCCCGGTACCCGGGTGGGGTGGGCTCGGCGCAGGAGCTGTGGGGCCTGGTGTCGGGTGGGGTCGATGCGGTGGGCGACTTCCCGTCGGATCGTGGGTGGGACGTGGGTCGTCTCTACGATCCGGCCGGTGGTCCGGGGAAGTCGTACACGCGGTCGGGTGGTTTCCTCGCGGACGCGACGGGGTTCGACGCGGCGTTCTTCGGCATTTCGCCACGTGAGGCGTTGGCGATGGATCCGCAGCAGCGGGTGCTGCTGGAGACCGTGTGGGAGACGTTCGAGGACGCGGGGATCGATCCGACGTCCCTGCGGGGCAGCCGGACGGGCGTGTTCACCGGCATCTGGTCCTCCGGCTACGGCGCCGGGGCACAGCCGCCCGACCTGGAGGGCTACCTCTCGACGGGCACGGCGACGAGTGTGACCTCCGGGCGGGTGTCGTACCTGCTGGGGTTGGAAGGTCCGGCGGTGTCGGTGGACACGGCGTGTTCGTCGTCGCTGGTGGCGATCCACCTGGCGGCGCAGGCGCTGCGCTCGGGCGAGTGCTCGCTGGCCCTGGCCGGCGGTGTGACGGTGATGGCGACACCGGCGGGGTTCGTCGAGTTCTCGCGGCAGCGGGGGCTCGCCACCGATGGCCGGGTGAAGGCGTTCGCCGAGGCGGCGGACGGCACGGCGTGGGGTGAGGGCGCGGGTGTCGTGCTCCTGGAGCGGTTGTCGGACGCGCGTCGCAACGGTCACCGGGTGCTGGCGGTGGTGCGGGGGTCGGCGGTCAATCAGGACGGTGCGTCCAACGGTCTGACCGCGCCGAACGGTCTGTCGCAGGAGCGGGTGATCCGGCAGGCGCTGGCCAATGCCGGGTTGGAGCCGTCCGAGGTGGACGCGGTGGAGGCCCATGGCACCGGCACTACGCTCGGCGATCCGATCGAGGCGCAGGCGCTGTTGGCGACCTACGGTCAGGGGCGGGTGGAGCCGTTGTGGCTGGGTTCGGTGAAGTCGAACCTCGGCCACACGCAGGCCGCGGCCGGCGTCGCGGGTGTGATCAAGATGGTGATGGCGATGCGGCACGGTGAACTGCCGCGGACCCTGCACGTGGACGCGCCCACCTCGCACGTCGACTGGGAGTCCGGCAACATCCGGCTGCTCACCGAGGCCCGGCCGTGGCCCGACAACGGTCACGCGCGTCGCGCGGGCATCTCGGCGTTCGGCATCAGCGGCACCAACGCGCACGTGATCCTGGAGGCACCGGCCGAGGAGCCGTTGCCCGAGTCCCCTGCCGATCCCGCGCCCGCAGCCGTCGTGCCGGTGCCGTGGCTGCTGTCGGCGAAGTCGGACGAGGCCCTGCGCGACCAGGCCCGCAGGCTGCGCGGGTTCCTCGCCGAGCACCCCGAGGTCACACAGGCCGAGGTGGCCGCGGACCTGGCCGCGCGGGCCCGGTTCCCGCACCGCGCTGTGCTGACGGACCCGGCCGGCCTGGACGCGCTGATCGGCGGAGAACCCGGGATCGTCACGGGCACTGCCTCCCCGGGTAGGTCGGCGTTCGTGTTCTCCGGTCAGGGTGGTCAGTGGGCGGGGATGGGGCGTGGTCTGTATCGCGAGTTCCCGGTGTTCGCGCGGGTGTTGGACGAAGCGTGCGGGCTGTTGGGGTTGCCGGTGGAGGTGTTGTTCGAGGACGAGGAAGGAGTTCTCGGGGAGACGCTGTTCACGCAGGGCAGTGTGTTCGCGCTGGAGGTGGCGCTGTTCCGGCTGGTGGAGTCGTTGGGTGTGCGGCCGGACTTCGTGGTCGGGCATTCGGTCGGCGAGGTGGCGGCGGCGCATGTGGCGGGTGTTTTGAGTCTGGAGGATGCGTGTGCGCTGGTGGGTGCGCGTGGCCGGTTGATGCAGGAGTTGCCGGGTGGTGGGGCGATGGTGTCGCTCCAGGCGTCGGTGGCAGAGGTCGTGGGGTCGTTGGTGCCGGGCGCGGAGGTGGCGGCGGTCAACGCGGCGGATGCGGTGGTGGTGTCGGGGGACGAGGCGGCGGTCGCGGCGGTCTCGGAGGTGTGGTGGGGGCGTGGGCGTCGGGTGCGGCGGCTGGAGGTCAGTCACGCGTTCCATTCGGCGCGGATGGATCCGGTGCTGGGGGAGCTGGGCCGGGTGGCGGCGGGTCTGTCGTTCGGTGAGCCGGTGATCCCGGTGGTCTCCACCCTGACCGGGTGCCCGGTGGACATGGGCGAGCCCGGGTACTGGGTGCGGCAGGTCCGCGAGCCGGTGCGGTTCGCCGACGCCGTGGAGTGGCTGACGGGCCAGGGCGTTTCGGGGTTCGTGGAGGTCGGTCCGCATCCGGTGCTGGTGGGGAACGGGTTGATGCGGCGCGGTGGTGATTCCCCGGAGCGGTTGTTCGCAGGTCTGGGGCGGTTGTGGGCGGACGGTGCGATGCGCTGGACGCCGCCCGCGGCCACCACGGCGGGCGTGCGGGTGCCCTCGTACGCCTTCCAGCACCAGCACTACTGGCTCCAGCCCACCGCGCCGGCACCGATCGGTGACGGTCGGCTCGACCACCCGCTGCTGCGGGACGCCATGGAACTCCCCGACGACAACGGCGTGGTGCTGACGGGTCAACTCGCCACCGCCGCGCAGCCGTGGCTCACCGAACACGTCATCTCGGGCTCGCCCCTGCTGCCCGGCGCGGCGTTCGTGGACCTGGCGCTCCGGGCCGGCGAACACGTCGACTGCCCGGCGGTCGAGGACCTGACGCTGGAGACGCCGCTGGTGGTCGCGGACGGCGTGCAGGTGTCCGTGACCGTCGGCCCCGACCGGGCGGGTCGGCGCAGCGTCGCGATCCACTCGCGCGCAGACGGCGAGTGGGTGCGGCACGCCACCGGGACCCTGGGCGCCGTGCCCGTGGCACCGAGGGAGCCCTGGGCGCGGCAGTGGCCGCCGCAGGCCGAAGCGGTCGACCTCGACGCCTTCTACGACAACCTGGCCGACGCCGGGTTCGTCTACGGCACGGCCTTCCAAGGCCTGCGAGCGGCCTGGCGCGACGGCGACACCCTCTACGCGGAGGTGGCCGCGCCCCCCGGCGACAGCCGGTTCGCCCTGCACCCCGCCCTGCTCGACGCCGCGATCCAGCTCGTGACCGTCGCCGACGACCGGGCGAAGATGCCGTTCTCCTTCGCCGGGATCTCCCGGTGGCGCGGCGCCGAGCACGCCAGGGTCCGGCTGACCATGACCGGCGAGGACACCTGCGCGATCGGCCTCGCCGATCAGTCGGGCGCGCCGGTCGCCGAGATCGCCTCGCTGACCCTGCGCCGGCCGACCGGGACCACCACGCAGGACGTGCCGTACCAGGTGGCGTGGCCGGTGCTGGAAGCGGCGACCACCGAACCGGACATTCCGGTCCACCACGCCACCTCGCCCGTCGAGACCCTGCGGGTGATCCAGGACTTCCTCCGCACGGACACCCCGCGCATGGTGGTCGCCACGCGCAACGCCGTTCCGGTCCGGCCGGGCGAGGACGTCGACCCGCAGGCCGCCGCCGTCTGGGGCCTGGTCCGGTCGGCCGCCACCGAGCACCCCGGCCGGTTCGTGCTGGTCGACGGCGACGACGGCGACGAGGTCCGGCTGGCCGGCGACGAGCCCCAGCTGGCGATCCGGGCCGGCGCCGTGCACGTCCCCCGCCTCGAACGGGCGCGGACCGAACCGCTGCCGTCGCCGCTCAGCCCCGAGGGCACGGTGCTCGTCACCGGCGGCACCGGCACCCTGGGCGGCACGATCGCCCGCCACCTCGCCGTGCGGCACGGCGTGCGGCACCTGCTGCTGGTCAGCCGGAGCGGCCCGGACGCCCCCGGCGCGGCCGCGCTGGCCGCCGACCTGGCCGCGCTGGGCGCGACCGCCGACATCGTGGCGTGCGACGTGGCCGACCGCGAGGCGGTGGCGCGGCTGCTCGCCGCACACCCGGTCACCTCGGTGGTCCACGCCGCGGGCACGCTGGCCGACACCGTCGTGGAATCCCTCACCCCGCAGCAGTTCGCGCGGGTGTGGGAGTCGAAGGCCCTCGCGGCACGGCACCTCCACGAACTGACCTCGGACCTGGAGGCGTTCGTGCTGTTCTCGTCGGCGGCCGGCGTGCTGGGCGGCGCGGGCCAGGCGAACTACGCGGCGGCGAACGCGTACCTCGACGGTCTCGCCGCACACCGGCACGCCGAGGGACAGCCGGCCGTGTCGCTCGCCTGGGGCTACTGGGCGGAGGCCAGCGGCATGACCGGAGGTCTGACCGCCACCGACCGGCACCGCCTGGCCAGGGCCGGCGTCCGGCCGCTGCCGACGGCGGACGCGCTGGCCCTGTTCGACGCCGCGCTGACCGCGGGCGCCCCGGTCCTCGCCCCCGTCAGGTTCGACCTGCCGGCACTGCGCCGGGCCGGCGACCCGCCCGCCCTGCTGCGGGAGCTGGTGCGGCCCCGGCGCAGGCAGGCCGCCGACCGCGGGTGGACGCAGGCCGACGTGCTGCAACTCGTCGTGGGCCAGGTCGCCCTCGTCCTGGGGCACTCGTCACCGGAGGCGGTCAACCCCGACCAGGCGTTCACCGACATCGGGTTCGACTCGCTCACCGCCGTGGAGCTGCGCAACCAGCTCGACGCGGACACCGGCCTGCGCCTGCCCGCCACGCTCGTCTTCGACCACCCGACACCGACCCGCCTCGCCGCCTTCGTGCACACCCGGCTACACGGCGCCGCCGCCCCCGACCCGCTGCTCGCCGAACTCGACCGGCTCAGGTCCACGCTCGACGCGGCAGCCGCCGACGCCGACTACGAGACCGTCGCGGCCCGCCTCGAAGGACTTCTCGCGGCCTGGACCGCCAACCGCACCGGCTCCGCGGCCGGTGTCGACGAGGCCAGCGACGACGAGCTGTTCAGCCTTCTGGACGATGCACACCGCAGGACCGAGGTCATCCGCTCGGGCGAGTCCCGAAACGCTGAGGAGTAGTCATGTCCGACGAACAGAAGCTCCGTACCTACCTCAAGCGCGCCACGGCCGACCTGGGAGTGCTCAGCAAGCGCCTCGCCGACATGGAGGAGGCCGCGCGCGAGCCGATCGCGATCATCGGCATGGGCTGCCGCTACCCGGGCGGGGTGGAGTCCCCCGACGGCCTGTGGCGGCTCGTCTCGGACGGCGCCGACGCGATCACCGAATTCCCGCCGGACCGTGGCTGGGACGTCGTCTACGACCCCGACCCGGACCGGCCGGGCACGACCTACAGCCGGTCGGGCGGCTTCCTCGCCGACGGCGCGGGCTTCGACGCCGGGTTCTTCGGCATCTCGCCGCGCGAGGCGCTCGCCATGGACCCGCAGCAGCGGGTGCTGCTGGAGACCGCCTGGGAGACCTTCGAGCACGCCGGCATCGACCCGACCACGCTCGGCGGCAGCCGAACAGCCGTGTTCACCGGCCTGTGGTCCTCCGGTTACGGCAACCAGCCGCCGCCGGACCTCGAGGGTTTTCTCGCCACCGGAACCGCCACCAGCGCCACGTCCGGGCGGGTGTCGTACCTGCTGGGGCTGGAAGGTCCGGCGGTGTCGGTGGACACGGCGTGTTCGTCGTCGTTGGTGGCGATCCACCTGGCGGCGCAGGCGCTGCGGGCGGGGGAGTGCTCGCTGGCGCTGGCCGGCGGTGTGACCGTGATGGCGACGCCGGCGGGGTTCGTCGAGTTCTCGCGGCAGCGGGGCCTTTCCGTCGACGGCCGGGTGAAGGCGTTCGCCGAGGCGGCGGACGGCACCAGCTGGGGCGAGGGCGCCGGTCTGCTGCTGCTGGAGCGGTTGTCGGACGCGCGTCGCAACGGTCACCGGGTGCTGGCGGTGGTGCGGGGTTCGGCGGTGAACCAGGACGGCGCGTCCAACGGGCTTGCGGCGCCGAACGGTCCGTCGCAGGAGCGGGTGATCCGGCAGGCGCTGGCGAATGCGGGACTGTCGACGGCGGATGTGGACGCGGCGGAGGCCCACGGCACCGGGACCACTCTCGGCGACCCCATCGAGGCCCAGGCACTCCTGGCGACCTACGGTCAGGGGCGGAACGAGCCGTTGTGGCTGGGGTCGGTGAAGTCGAACATCGGGCACACCCAGGCCGCGGCCGGTGTGGCGGGCGTGATCAAGATGGTCATGGCGATGCGGCACGGGCAGTTGCCGCCGACCCTCCACGTGGACGCGCCGACCTCGCACGTCGACTGGTCGGCGGGCCGGGTCTCGCTGCTCACCGAGGCCCGGCCGTGGCCGGAGACCGGGCGTCCCCGCCGGGCCGGCGTGTCGGCGTTCGGCATCAGCGGCACCAACGCGCACGTGGTGATCGAGGCGGCCGATGAAGAGCCGGTCCAGGTTCCGACGGGGTCCGCAGGCGGGGTGGTGCCGTGGATGCTGTCGGCGAAGTCGGAGGTGGCGCTGCGGGAGCAGGCGCGTCGGCTGGGGGCGTTCCTGGCCGAGCATCCGGGAGTCGGCGCGGTTGCGGTGGGTCGGGCGTTGGCCGGGCGGTCGCGTTTCGAGCACCGTGCGGTGCTGAGCGGTGCGGAGGCGTTGGACGCTCTGGCTGCGGGTGGCACGGTGCCGGGTCTGGTGACCGGGATCGTCCGTCCGTTGGGTCGGTCGGTGTTCGTGTTCCCGGGGCAGGGTGCCCAATGGGTCGGTATGGGTGGGGAGTTGTACGGCTCGGAGCCGGTGTTCCGGGACGCGATCGATGCGTGTGATGCGGCGTTGGCGCCGTACACGGACTGGTCGTTGGTGGAGGTGTTGACCGGCGGTGGGTCGTTGGAGCGGGTCGATGTGGTGCAGCCTGCCCTTTTTGCCGTCATGGTGGCGCTGGCCGAGCTGTGGCGCGCTCACGGTGTGGAGCCTGACGCGGTTGTCGGGCATTCGCAGGGCGAGATCGCGGCGGCGTACGTGGCCGGCGCGCTGTCCCTGGAGGACGCCGCGAAGGTGGTGGCGCTGCGAAGCCGGGCGCTGGCGGTGTTGGCCGACCAAGGTGGCATGGTCTCCATAGGCCTCGGGCATGAGCAGGCCGCCGAGTTCGTGGCCCGTTGGGACGGTCGGCTGACCGTGGCGGTGGTCAACTCGGCGGACAGTGTGGTGGTGTCGGGCGATCTGGACGCGCTGGACGAGCTGTTGACGGCCTGTGAGGCCGACGGCATCCGCGCCCGCCGACTGCCCGTCAACTACGCGGCGCACTCGGCGCAGGTCGAGGCGATCCGCGAGCAGTTGCTGACCGACCTCGCCGGGATCGAGCCGAGGACCGCGGCCGTTCCGTTCTACTCCACGGTGACCGGCGAGGAGATCGACACCGCCGTCCTCGACGCCGACTACTGGTACCGCAACCTCCGCGAACCCGTGCTGTTCGACCGGACCACCCGGGCGCTGCTCGACCACGGCCACACCGTCTTCGTCGAGGCCAGCCCGCACCCGGTCCTGGTCTCCGCCGTCGAGGAGACCGGTCACCACCACGGCTCCGACCCCCTGGTCACCGGCACGCTCCGGCGCGACCAGGACGACTTCCTCACCTCGCTCGGCCGCCTGTACGTCCACGGTGTCCCGGTCGACTGGCGGTTCCCGGACGACACCGAGCCCGTCGACCTGCCGACGTACGCCTTCCAGCGCGAGCCGTACTGGCTGCGGCCCGTCCCGACGGTGTCGGGCGACCACCCCCTGCTCAGCACGTTCGTGGAACTGCCCGACGGCGCGGTGCTCAGCGGACGGATCTCGCTCGCCACCCACCCGTGGCTGGCCGACCACGCCGTGCGGGGCTCCGTGCTGCTGCCCGGCACCGCGTTCGCGGAGATGGCGGCCTACGCGGCCGGCCGGCTCGGCCGCGCGGTCGAGGAACTGGTGCTCGAAACGCCGCTCGTCCTCGACGACGCCCCGGTGCACCTCCAGGTCGTCGTGGGCCCCGAGGACGACGGCCGCAACCCGCTCACGGTGTACTCGCACGACGGCGACGAGTGGGTGCGGCACGCCACCGGAACCCTGGGCGAGGAGCCGGTGCTGAGCGCCTGGGACTGGCCGTCGGCCGGCGAGCCCCTCGACGTCGACGGGCTCTACGACTCGCTGTCCGTGCTCGGCTACGAGTACGGGCCGGCGTTCCAGGGCGTCACGGCGGCCCGGCGGGTCGGCGACACCGTCTACGCCGAGGTGGAGCTTCCCGCCGAGGAGCCGTTCGCTCTGCACCCCGCGCTGCTCGACGCCGCCCTGCACCCCATGGCGTTCCTCACCGACCGCACCGGCCTGCCGTTCGCGTTCACCGGGGTGGCGATCCGGTCCGCGGCCCGCGGGCCGCTGCGCGTCCGCCTGTCCGCCACCGGGCCGGACACCTACACCGTGGCCGTGGCCGATCCGGACGGCACCCCGGTCGCGGTCATCACGTCGCTGACCGTGCGGGACGCCACCACCGTCCCGGACAGCCTGTACGCACTCGACTGGGTCCCCCTCGAACCCGCGTCGACGGTCGGCGACCCTGCCGACCTGGTCGTCCACGAGGTGCCCGGGCCGGAGCCCGAGGCGGACACCGTCGAGGCGGCGTACGAGAGCGCGCAGCGCGTACTCGCCGTGATCCGGGACCACCTGGCGGGCGAGCGGACGCGGCTGGCGGTCGTCACCCGCAACGCCGTCGCCGCCGCGCCCGGTGACGTGGTCGGCCTCCACCACTCGATGGTCTGGGGCCTGGTCCGCGGCGCGCGGGCCGAGCACCCCGACCGGTTCGTCCTGGTCGACGCCGACCCGACCTGGGACCCCGCGCTGATCGCCGGCACGGACGAGCCGGAACTGGCGGTCCGCCAAGGGGCGTTGCGGGTCCCCCGCCTGGTCCGGGTCGGCGCGAGCCTCACCCCGCCGGACGGGACCTGGCGGCTGGAGGACACGGGCACCGGCAGCATCGACGACCTGGCGCTGGTGCCCCGCCCGGAGCTCACGGAGCCGCTCGGGCCCGGGCAGGTCCGGATCGCCATGCGGGCGGCCGGACTCAACTTCCGGGACGTGCTGATCGCCCTCGGCGTCTACCCCGGCGCGGCCCTGATGGGCGGCGAAGGCGCGGGCGTCGTCCTCGAAACCGGCCCGGACGCCCGGTTCCGGCCCGGCGACCGCGTCATGGGCCTGGTCCCCGGCGCGTTCGGCCCGGTCACCGTCGCCGACCACCGGCTGCTGGCCCGGATGCCCGACGACTGGTCGTTCGCCAGGGCCGCGTCGGTGCCGGTGGTGTTCCTGACCGCGTGGTACGGCCTGCGCGACCTGGGCGGGCTGGAGGCCGGTCACCGGGTGCTGATCCACGCCGGCACCGGCGGTGTCGGCATGGCGGCGATCCAACTGGCCCGGCGGCTCGGCGCGGAGGTGTTCGCCACCGCGAGCCCCGGCAAGTGGGACACCCTGCGCGCCCTGGGGCTGGACGAGGACCACATCGCCTCGTCGCGCACCCTGGAGTTCGAGCAGAAGTTCCCGCGCATGGACGTCGTCCTGGACTCGCTGTCCGGCGAGTTCGTCGACGCCTCGCTGCGGCTGCTCGTGCCCGGCGGCCGGTTCGTGGAGATGGGCAAGACCGACATCCGCGACGCGGCCGACCACCCCGACATCGTCTACCGGGCGTTCGACATCGCCGACGCGGGGCCGGAACGGCTCGGCGAGATCCTCGACGCCGTCGTACAGGCCTTCACGGACGGCGGGTTCGCGCCGCTGCCGTTGGACGTCCGCGGGGTCCGGGACGCGGTCGACGTGTTCCGGTTCATGAGTCGGGCGGCGCATGTCGGGAAGATCGTTCTCTCTGTTCCGGCGGGTTTCGATGCGGCGGGGACGGTGTTGATCACCGGTGGTACGGGGACGTTGGGTGGTCATGTCGCTCGGCATCTGGTGGTCGAGCGGGGTGTGCGGCATGTGGTGCTGGTCAGCCGTAGTGGTGGCGGGGCGGCGTTGTGCGAGGAGTTGGCGGGGCTGGGCGCGGAGGTGACGGTCGCGGCCTGTGACGTGGCGGATCGGGACGCGTTGGCGGCGGTGCTGGAGGCGATTCCGGCCGCGCATCCGCTGACCGCGGTCGTGCATGCGGCCGGGGTGCTCGACGACGCCGTGGTGGAGTCGCTGACCCCTGATCGTCTTGCCGCGGTCTGGGAGCCGAAGGCGCGGGCGGCGTGGAACCTGCACGAGCTCACCCGGGGGCTGGACCTGACGGCGTTCGTCCTGTTCTCCTCGGCGGCCGGCACGCTTGGCAGCCCCGGACAGGCCAACTACGCCGCGGCCAACACCTTCCTCGACGCGCTCGCCGCGCACCGGCGCGCCCTCGGACTTCCGGCGACCTCGCTGGCCTGGGGCTACTGGGCCGAGGCCAGCGGCATGACCGGGCACCTGACCGACGCCGACCAGGACCGGCTGACCCGAGCCGGGGTCGTGCCGCTGGCCACCGACCACGCCCTGTCGCTGTTCGACGCGGCCCTGGCCACGGACCGGGCCGCGCTGGTGCCGGTACGCCTCGACCTGTCCGTGATGGCGGGCGCCCCGGCGACCCCGGCGGCTCTCAAGGGCCTCGTCTCCCGCAAGGCGGCCCGGCGCCCGGCCCGGCGCGGTGCGATCGCCGAACGCCTGCGGACGCTGCCGGAGGCCGAACGGCTGCGAGCCGCACTCGACCTGGTCACCGCCAACACTGCCGCCGTGCTCGGTCACCGCGAACCGGGGGCCGGATGGGACCGGCAGCCGTTCAAGGACCTCGGCTTCGACTCCCTGACCTCCGTCGAACTGCGCAACCGCCTCAACACCGCCACCGGCCTGCGCCTGCCTGCCACCGTCACCTTCGACCACCCCACCCCGCGGCAACTCGCCGAGCACCTGCTGACCGAGATCCTCGGCGGGGCGGTGGCTTCGGTGGTGCCGGTCGTGGTTGCGGTGTCGGACGATCCGGTGGTGATCGTGGGTATGGGGTGTCGGTTGCCCGGTGGGGTGGGGTCGCCGGACGAGTTGTGGGGTCTGGTGTCGGGTGGGGTGGATGCGATCGGGGGGTTCCCGTCGGATCGTGGTTGGGATGTGGAGGGGTTGTTCCATCCGGATGCGGATCATCCGGGGACGTCGTACACGCGGTCGGGTGGTTTCCTGGCGGATGCGGCGGGGTTCGATGCGGATTTCTTCGGTATTTCGCCGCGTGAGGCGTTGGCGATGGATCCGCAGCAGCGGGTGTTGTTGGAGACCGCGTGGGAGACGTTCGAGGACGCGGGGATCGATCCGACGTCGTTGCGGGGCAGCCAGACTGGGGTGTTCACCGGCATCTGGTCCTCCGGCTACGGCGACCAGGCACCCGCCGACGCCGAGGGCTACCTCGGTACGGGCGCCGCGACCAGCGTGACCTCCGGCCGGATCGCCTACCTGCTGGGGCTGGAGGGCGCGGCGGTCTCGCTGGACACCGCCTGCTCGTCCTCGCTGGTGGCCCTGCACCTGGCGGCGCAGGCGCTGCGCTCGGGCGAGTGCTCGCTGGCGCTGGCCGGCGGCGTGACCGTGATGGCGACCCCGCTGGGGTTCACGGAGTTCTCACGCCAGCGCGGCCTGGCCCCCGACGGCCGGGTGAAGGCGTTCGCCGAGGCGGCCGACGGCACAGCGTGGGGTGAGGGCGCCGGTCTGCTGCTGCTGGAGCGGTTGTCGGACGCACGCCGCAACGGCCACCGGGTGCTGGCGGTGGTGCGGGGTTCGGCGGTGAACCAGGACGGCACCTCCAACGGCCTCGGGGCGCCGAACGGTCCGTCGCAGGAACGCGTCATCCGGCAGGCGCTGGCGAATGCGGGACTGTCGACGGCGGACGTGGACGCGGTCGAGGCGCACGGCACCGGGACCACGCTCGGCGACCCGATCGAGGCCCAGGCACTCCTGGCGACCTACGGCCGGGACCGGGCGGAGCCGTTGTGGCTGGGTTCGGTGAAGTCGAACATCGGGCACACCCAGGCGGCCGCCGGTGTGGCGGGCGTGATCAAGATGGTGATGGCGATGCGCCACGGGCAGCTGCCGCCGACGCTGCATGTCGACGAGCCGACCTCGCACGTCGACTGGGAGTCCGGCAACATCCGGCTGCTCACCGAGGCCCGGCCCTGGCCCGACAACGGCCACCCGCGTCGCGCGGGCATCTCCGCGTTCGGCATCAGCGGCACCAACGCGCACGTGGTGATCGAGGCGGCTGCTGAGGAGCCGGTCGAGGTTTCGGCGGGGTCCGCGGGCGGGCTGGTGCCGTGGGTGCTGTCGGCCAGGTCCGAGGCGGCGCTGCGGGAGCAGGCGCGTCGGCTGGCCGCGTTCACCGCCGCACATCCGGAGGTGGGCCCGGCGGCGGTCGGTGGCGCGTTGGCCGCCCGCACCGTGTTCGAGCACCGTGCGGTGCTGAGCGGTGCGGAGGCGTTGGACGCTCTGGCTGCGGGTGGCACGGTGCCGGGTCTGGTGACCGGGATCGTCCGTCCGTTGGGTCGGTCGGTGTTTGTGTTCCCGGGGCAGGGTGCCCAATGGGTCGGCATGGGTGGGGAGTTGTACGGCTCGGAGCCGGTGTTCCGGGACGCGATCGATGCGTGTGATGCGGCGTTGGCGCCGTACACGGACTGGTCGTTGGTGGAGGTGCTGACCGGCGGCGGTTCGCTGGACCGCGTCGATGTGGTGCAGCCTGCCCTTTTTGCCGTCATGGTGGCGCTGGCCGCACTGTGGCGTGCGCACGGTGTGGAGCCGGATGCGGTTGTCGGGCATTCGCAGGGCGAGATCGCGGCAGCGTACGTGGCGGGCGCGTTGTCGTTGGAGGACGCCGCCAAGGCGGTCGCCCTGCGGAGCAAGGCCCTGGTCGCCCTGGCCGACCAGGGCGGGATGGTGTCGGTCGGTCTCGGGCACGAGCAGGCAGCCGAGTTCGTGGCCCGGTGGGACGGCCGGCTGACGGTGGCGGTGGTCAACGCCCCTGGCTCGGTCGTCGTGTCGGGCGATCTGGACGCGCTGGACGAGCTGCTGACGGCCTGTGAGGCCGGCGGCATCCGCGCCCGCCGACTGCCCGTCAACTACGCGGCGCACTCGGCGCAGGTCGAGGCGATCCGCGAGCAGTTGCTGACCGACCTGGCCGAGATCTCGCCCCGGTCGGCGGCGATCCCGTTCTTCTCGACGGTGACCGGCGAGGAGATCGACACCGCCGGGCTCGACGCCGACTACTGGTACCGCAACCTCCGCGAACCGGTGCTGTTCGACCGGACCACCCGGCTGCTGCTCGCCTCGGGCAGCGATCCCGTCTTCGTCGAGATCAGCCCGCACCCGGTGCTCACGCCTGCGCTGGAGGAGCACGAGGCGGGTGTGGTGACCGGGACGCTGCGCCGCGACCACGGCACCCCGACCGAGTTCCTGGCCGCCGCGGCGCGGCTGTTCGTCGCGGGTGTGCCGGTGCAGTGGCCGTTCCCCGAAGGGGAGCCGGTCGCGCTGCCCACCTACCCCTTCCAGCGGACGCGGTTCTGGCTCGCCGGCGGCGCGGGAGACGTGTCCGCGGCCGGGCTCGACTCGGTGGACCACCCGCTGCTCGGCGCCGCCGTCGAGGTGGGCGAGCAGCGGGTCCTGACGGGTCGGCTCTCCCTGGCCACCCACCCCTGGCTCGCGGACCATTCCGTGCTCGGGACGGTGCTGCTGCCCGCGACGGCGTTCGTGGAACTGGTGGTGCACGCGGCCGGGGCGGCAGTGGAGGAACTGGTCCTGGAGGCGCCGCTGGTGCTGCCCGCCGACGGCGCGGTGGACGTGCAGGTCGTCGTGGGCGAGCCGGACGAGACCGGCCGCCGGACGGTCGACGTCCGGTCCCGTACGGACGGCTGGGTACGGAACGCCACCGGCACGGTGAGCGGGAAGCCGGTGGTCGGGCAGGAGCTGACGCAGTGGCCGCCGGCCGGCGCGGAACCGGTCACCGGGCTCTACGACACGCTCGCCGCGGCGGGCTACGAGTACGGGCCGGCCTTCCAGGGCGTGCAGGCGGTGTGGCGTCGCGGCGACGAGGTGTTCGCCGAGGTCACCGTCCCGGACGCGGCCCGGTTCTCCGTCCATCCGGCCCTGCTGGACGCCGCCCTGCAGCCGCTGGTGCTGCTGGCCGGTACGGAGGGCGACGTGCGGCTGCCGTTCTCGCTGGGCGGGATCGCGGTCCACCGCACCGGTGTGACCTCCGCGCGCGTGCGGCTGGCGGCGGTGCGCCCCGGCACGTACGCCGTCCACCTGGCGGACCGGTCCGGCGAGCCCGTGGCGACCGTCGAGGCGCTGACCACCCGTCCGATGGCCGAACGCGGCCCGCTGTACACCCTCGAATGGATTCCGCTGACCCCCGCCGAAGGCGTGCTCGGCGACGCCGTCGTCTCGCCCGGCTCGGTCGCCGAGGCGCTGACGGCCGTCCAGGACTTCCTGGCCGGGCCCGGCGAACGGCTCGTGGTGCACACCCGGGGCGCGGTCGCCGTCGTTCCCGGTGACGCGGTGAACGACCCGGAGGCCTCGGCCGTCTGGGGCCTGGTCCGGTCCGCGCAGTCCGAGCACCCCGGCCGATTCGTGCTGGTGGACGCCGACGAGCTGCCCGACGGCCTGTCGGTCGGCGACGAGGACCAGGTGGCGGTGCGCCGGGGAGCCGTCCACGTGCCCCGGCTCGTGCGCACCGCACCGGAGGAGGCGCTCGACGGACGGCTGACGCAGACCGGCACGGGCAGCCTGGACGACCTCGCCTTCCTGCCGTACGAGCAGGCCCCGCTCGGGCCCCGGGAGGTGCGCGTCGCCGTGCGGGCGGCCGGCCTGAACTTCCGGGACGTTCTGATCGCCCTCGGCGTCTACCCGGACCCGGCGCTGCTCGGCAGCGAGGGCGCGGGCGTCGTCACCGAGGTCGGCGCCGAGGTCACCGGCCTGCGGCCGGGCGACCGGGTCGCCGGGCTGCTGCCCGGCGCGTTCGGCCGAGTGGCCGTCGCCGACCACCGGGCGCTGGTGCGCATCCCCGACGAGTGGACGTTCACCCAGGCCGCCAGTGTGCCGATCGCGTTCATGACCGCCTGGTACGGGCTGTTCGACCTCGGCGAACTGCGCCCCGGAGACCGGGTGCTGATCCACGCCGGCACCGGCGGCGTGGGCATGGCCGCCGTCCAGCTGGCCCTGAACAGCGGCGCGGAGGTGTTCGCCACCGCGAGCCCCGCCAAGTGGGACACCCTGCGCGCCCTGGGGCTGGACGAGGACCGCATCGCCTCGTCCCGGACCTTGGAGTTCGCCGACCGGTTCGGACCCTTCGACGTGGTGCTGAACTCGCTGTCCGGCGAGTTCCTGGACGCCTCGCTGCGGCTGCTCGCGCCCGGCGGCCGGTTCGTGGAGATGGGCAAGGCCGACATCCGGCCCGGCGTGCTGGCCTTCGACCTGGCCGACGCGGGACCGGAGCGGCTGGCGGAGATCCTGGCCGAGGCCGTACGGCTGCTCGGCGCGGGCGAATTGCGCCTGCCACCGCTCACCACCTGGGACGTCCGCCGCGCGCGGGACGCCTTCCGGTTCATGAGTCGGGCGGCGCATGTCGGGAAGATCGTTCTCACTGTTCCGGCGGGTTTCGATGCGGCGGGGACGGTGTTGATCACCGGTGGTACGGGGACGTTGGGCGGTCATGTCGCTCGGCATCTGGTGGTCGAGCGGGGTGTGCGGCATGTGGTGCTGGTCAGTCGTAGTGGTGGCGGGGCGGCGTTGTGCGAGGAGTTGGCGGGGCTGGGCGCGGAGGCGAGCGTCGCGGCGTGTGACGTGGCGGATCGGGACGCGTTGGCGGCGGTGCTGGACTCGATTCCGGCCGCGCATCCGCTGACCGCGGTCGTGCATGCCGCCGGCGTGCTCGACGACGCCGTGGTGGAGTCGCTGACCCCCGATCGTCTTGCCGCGGTCTGGGAGCCCAAGGCGCGGGCGGCGTGGAACCTGCACGAACTCACCCGGGGGCTGGACCTGACGGCGTTCGTCCTGTTCTCCTCGGCGGCCGGCACACTCGGCGCGGCGGGGCAGGCGAACTACGCGGCGGCGAACGCCTACCTCGACGGCCTGGCCGCGCACCGGCGTGCCCAGGGGCTGCCGGGCGTGTCGCTGGCCTGGGGCTACTGGGCCGAGGCCAGCGGGCTGACCGGGCAGATGTCCGAGGCCGACGGTGAACGCCTCGCCCGCGCGGGGCTGCTGCCGATGGCGACCGACTACGGACTCGGGCTGTTCGACGGCGGCCTGGACACCGCGGAACCGGCGGTGGTCGCGGCCCGGCTCAAGGTGTCCGCACTGGGCGACCGGCCGGTGCTGCGCGCGCTGGCACGCGCCCGCAAACCGGTCCGGACCACCGGACTGGCGGGCGAGCTCGGATCGCTCCCCGAGGCCCGGCAACGCGAGATCCTGCTCGACCTGGTCAGCACCCACGCCTCGGCCGTGCTGGGCCGCAACGACGCAATCGGTGGCGACCTGGCCTTCAAGGACCTGGGCTTCGACTCGCTGACCGGCGTGGAGCTGCGCAACCGGCTGTCCACGGCGGTCGGGACCCGGCTGTCGGCGACGATGATCTTCGACCACCCGACCCCGGCCCGGCTGGCCGAATACCTGCGCGAGGTGGTCCTCGGCATGGAGCGCCGGACGGTCGCGCCCGTGCCGGTCGGGGTGCCGGTGTCGGACGATCCGGTGGTGGTGGTCGGGCTGGGTGCCCGGTACCCGGGTGGGGTGGGCTCGGCGCAGGAGTTGTGGGGTCTGGTGTCGGGTGGGGTCGATGCGGTGGGCGACTTCCCGTCGGATCGTGGGTGGGACGTGGGTCGTCTTTACGATCCGGCCGGCGCTCCCGGGACTTCGTACACGCGGTCGGGCGCTTTTCTGGCGGACGCGGGTGGCTTCGATGCCGCGTTCTTCGGGATCTCGCCGCGTGAGGCGTTGGCGATGGATCCGCAGCAGCGGGTGCTGCTGGAGACCGTGTGGGAGACGTTCGAGGACGCGGGGATCGATCCGACGTCGTTGCGGGGCAGCCGGACGGGCGTCTTCACCGGCATCTGGGCATCCGGCTACGCGGGCGGAGTGGACCAGATCTCGCGCGACGCGGACGGCTATGTGGCCACCGGCACGGCGACGAGTGTGACCTCCGGGCGGGTGTCGTACCTGCTGGGGCTGGAGGGTCCGGCGGTGTCGGTGGACACGGCGTGTTCGTCGTCGCTGGTGGCGATCCACCTGGCGGCGCAGGCGCTGCGCTCGGGTGAGTGCTCGCTGGCGCTGGCCGGCGGTGTGACCGTCATGGCGACACCCGCCGCCTTCATCGACTTCTCCCGCCAGCGGGGGCTCGCCACCGACGGCCGGGTGAAGGCGTTCGCCGAGGCTGCCGACGGCACGGCGTGGGGCGAGGGCGCCGGTCTGGTGCTGCTGGAGCGGCTGTCGGACGCCCGCCGCAACGGCCACCGGGTGCTGGCGGTCGTCGCGGGAAGCGCGGTGAACCAGGACGGGGCCAGCAACGGCCTGACCGCGCCGAACGGCCCCTCCCAGGAACGTGTCATCCGCCAGGCCCTCGCCAATGCCGGGTTGGAGCCGTCCGAGGTGGACGCGGTGGAGGCGCACGGCACCGGCACCACCCTCGGCGACCCCATCGAGGCGCAGGCGCTGTTGGCGACCTACGGCCGCGATCGGGACGAGCCGCTGTGGCTGGGGTCGGTTAAGTCCAACATCGGCCACACGCAGGCCGCCGCCGGTGTGGCCGGTGTGATCAAGATGGTGATGGCGATGCGGCACGGTGAACTGCCGCCGACGCTGCATGTCGACGAGCCGACCTCGCACGTCGACTGGTCGGCGGGCCGGGTCTCGCTGCTCACCGAGGCCCGGCCGTGGCCGGAGACGGGGCGTCCCCGCCGCGCGGGCATCTCGGCGTTCGGCATCAGCGGCACGAACGCGCACGTGATCCTGGAAGCACCGGCCGAAGAACCGTTGCCCGAGTCCCCTGCTCCCGAGCCCGCTCCTGCGGTCATGGTGCCGTGGCTGCTGTCGGCCAAGTCCGAGCAGGCCCTGCGCGACCAGGCCCGCAGGTTGCAGGCGTACGCGGCCAAGGCCCCCGATACGGACGGGATCGGCGCCGCGCTCGCCGCGCGGACCCGGTTCGTCCACCGGGCCGTGCTGACCGGACCGGAGGCCCTGGCGGCCCTGGTGCGCGGGGAGGCACATCCCGGGCTGGTGACCGGCGAGGCCCGTGATGCGGGTAGGTCGGCGTTCGTGTTCTCCGGTCAGGGTGGTCAGTGGGCGGGGATGGGGCGTGGTCTGTATCGCGAGTTCCCGGTGTTCGCGCGGGTGTTGGACGAAGCGTGCGGGCTGTTGGGGTTGCCGGTGGAGGTGTTGTTCGAGGACGAGGAAGGAGTTCTCGGGGAGACGCTGTTCACCCAGGGCAGCGTGTTCGCGCTGGAGGTGGCGCTGTTCCGGCTGGTGGAGTCGTTGGGTGTGCGGCCGGACTTCGTGGTCGGGCATTCGGTCGGCGAGGTGGCGGCGGCGCATGTGGCGGGTGTTTTGAGTCTGGAGGATGCGTGTGCGCTGGTGGGTGCGCGTGGCCGGTTGATGCAGGAGTTGCCGGGTGGTGGGGCGATGGTGTCGCTCCAGGCGTCGGTGGCAGAGGTCGTGGGGTCGTTGGTGCCGGGCGCGGAGGTGGCGGCGGTCAACGCGGCGGATGCGGTGGTGGTGTCGGGGGACGAGGCGGCGGTCGCGGCGGTCTCGGAGGTGTGGTGGGGGCGTGGGCGTCGGGTGCGGCGGCTGGAGGTCAGTCACGCGTTCCATTCGGCGCGGATGGATCCGGTGCTGGGGGAGCTGGGCCGGGTGGCGGCGGGTCTGTCGTTCGGTGAGCCGGTGATCCCGGTGGTCTCCACCCTGACCGGGTGCCCGGTGGACATGGGCGAGCCCGGGTACTGGGTGCGGCAGGTCCGCGAGCCGGTGCGGTTCGCCGACGCCGTGGAGTGGCTGACGGGCCAGGGCGTTTCGGGGTTCGTGGAGGTCGGTCCGCATCCGGTGCTGGTGGGGAACGGGTTGATGCGGCGCGGTGGTGATTCCCCGGAGCGGTTGTTCGCAGGTCTGGGGCGGTTGTGGGCGGACGGTGCGATGCGCTGGACGCCGCCCGCGGCCACCACGGCGGGCGTGCGGGTGCCCTCGTACGCCTTCCAGCACCAGCACTACTGGCTCCAGCCCACCACCCCGTCGGAGGGCCTCGACACGCCGGACCACCCGCTGCTGCGGTCGCTGGTGAAGCTCCCCGACGGGCAGGGCGTGGTGCTGACCGGAAAGCTCTCCGCGTCCGTCCACCCGTGGCTGGCCGAGCACACCGTGCTCGGTTCGACGCTGCTGCCCGGGATGGCGTTCGTGGACCTGGCCCTCCAGGCCGGCGAGCACACGGCCAGCCCCGTGCTGTCCGAGCTGGTCCTGGAGGCGCCGCTCGTGCTGTCCGAGCACGACGGCGTGCACGTGCAGGTCACCGTCGGCGCGCCCGACGACACCGGACGCCGGCCCGTCACCGTCCACTCCCGCACCTCCGCGGAGCCCGACGAGTGGACCCGCCACGCGACCGGCGTGCTGAGTCCGTCGACGACCCGGCCCGACCGGACGGAGGCGCCCGGGGCGGACGACGGCGAGGCCGTAACGATCGACATCGGCTCGCTCTACGACCGGCTCGCCGAAGCCGGCTACGACTACGGGCCGACCTTCCAGGGGCTCACCGGAATTCGGCGGCACGGCGAGGACCTGCACGCCGAGGTGAGGTTCCCGGCGGACCCCGCGCAGCTCACCGGCTACCGCGTCCACCCCGCGCTCCTGGACGCCGCCATCCAGCCGCTGACCCTGCTCGCCGGCCTCGCCGCCGAGGACGGCGGCGGCAGCCCGGCGCGGATGCCCTTCTCGTTCTCCGGCGTGTCGGTCACCGGGTCGGCCGCGACGGGCCGCGTGGTGCTGCACCCGACCGGGCCGGACACCTACGCGGTGCGGATCACCGACACCGCCGGGACGCCGGTCGTGAGCATCGACGAGATCGTCCTGCGGCCCGTCGAAGCGGCGGGTCGCGGGGCCGGGCGTCGGCCGAACACACTGTTCGCCGTCGACTGGACGCCGATGGCGGCACCGGACGGCCCGGACACCGAGACAGTCCTCCACGAGGCCGTCGGCGAGGGCGAGCCGGTCGCGGCCGCCCATGCGGTGACCCGCGAACTGCTCGGCACGGTCCGGGAGTTCCTGGCCACCGACACACCGGCCCGGCTCGTCGTCCTCACCGGCGACGACCCGGCCTCGGCCGCCGCCCGCGGCTTCCTGCGCAGCGCGCACAGCGAGAACCCCGGGCGGATCCTGACCGTCCGGCACGACGGCACGGCCGCGTCCCGACGGGCGATCCCCGCCGCGGTGCGGGCCGCCGTGAGCGACGGCGAGCCCGAGATCCAGTTGCGCGACGGAACCGCCCTGGTTCCGAGGCTGGTGAGGGCGGCCGCGGCCGGGCCACTGGACGGCGCGCCGCTGGACGGCACCGCACTGATCACCGGCGGCACCGGCACCCTCGGCGTCCTGGTCGCCCGGCACCTGGTCGCGCGGCACGGCGTCCGGCACGTGGTGCTCGCCGGCCGCCGCGGCGTCGAGCCGCCCGGGCTCCGGGAGGAGCTGGGCGACGCCCTCACCGTGGTCGCCTGCGACGCCGGCGACCGGGAGGCCGTGCGGGACCTCGTCGCCTCGATCCCCGACCTGCGGGTCGTCGTGCACGCCGCCGGGGTCGTCGACGACGCCCTGGTGGGATCGATGACACCGGAGCAGATCGACACCGTGCTGCACGCGAAGGCCGATGCCGGATGGCACCTGCACGAGGCCACCGAGCACCTGGACCTGCGGGCGTTCGTGCTGTTCTCCTCGGCGTCCGGAGTGTTCGGCGCCCCCGGGCAGGCCAACTACGCCGCCGCGAACGCGTTCCTCGACGGGCTCGCCGAGCACCGGCACGCGCGCGGTCTCCCGGCCACCTCGCTGGCCTGGGGCCAGTGGGCCGAGTCCAGCGGCATCACCGGGAACCTGAAGGAGGCCGACCACCGCCGGCTGGCGCGGACCGGGATGCTGCCGCTGGGCACCGAGCAGGCCCTCGACCTGTTCGACACCGCCCTGGCCGGCGGACGTCCGGCGCTGGTGCCGGTCCGCCTCGACCTCGCGGCGATCGACACCCCGCCCGCGCTGCTGCGCGGACTCGCCCGGACGCGGCGCGCGCCGGCCCCGGCGACCGGCCCCGACGACCTGCGGGCCGGGCTCGAAGCCCTGCCCGAGCCCGAGCAGCGCGCCCTGCTGCTCGACCTGGTCGTCCGGCACAGCGCGAGCATCCTCGGGATGGCCCCCGGCGGGATCGACGACCCGCGTCAGCTGTTCCGGGACCACGGCGTCGACTCGCTGACCGCCATCGAGCTGCGCAACCAGCTCAACGCGGCCACCGGGCTCCAGCTCCCGGCGACCCTGGTCTTCGACTTCCCGACGCCCGAACAGCTGGTCAACCACCTCTACGGGCAGCTGTGCTCGCCGGAGAACCGGGTGGCCGGGCCGATGGAGCGCCTGCTGCGCAAGGCCGTCGACGTGGGCCGCGCACAGGACGGCCTCGACCTGCTGGCCACGGCGTCCCGGCTGAGCGAGGCCACCGACGCGCCCAAGGTCGAGACGGTCGCCCTCGCGGCCGGCTTCCTCCAGCCGTCGCTGGTCTGCCTGCCGTCCGCGCTGGCGTCCGGCGGCGTCGAGGAGTACCGGCGGTTCGGCGCGGCGCTGGAGGCCGCCCGCGACGTCACGGCGGTCACCCTGCCGGGCTTCGCCGGCGACCCGCTGCCCGCGGACGCCGACGTCCTGGTCCAGGCACTCGCCGACGCCGCGTCGGTCGTCGCCGCGCCGGTGCTGGTCGGCCGTTCGGTGGGCGCGTGGCTGGCGCTGGCGACCGCCGGGGAACTGGAACGGCGGGGGGCCCGGCCCAGCGCCGTGGTGCTCATCGACGGCTACCCCGACGACCTGCCGGGCGTGCTCACCGGCATGCTCGACGCCGGCCACCAGGTCCAGCCGGTCGACGACGAGCGGCTGGTGGCCATGGGCCGCTACCTCGACCTGGCCGGCGCCCCGGAGCCCGTCACCGCGCCGGTGCTGCTGGTGGGCACCGGGAACCGCTCGTGGCCCCGGCTGTCCACCACCGCCCAGGAGGTGCTCACCGTCCCGGGCGACCACTTCACCGTGCTGGAGGAGCACTCCGCGGCCACGGCGCTGGCCATCAGCACGTGGCTTCTCGACTTCACCGGATACGGGGCCGGGCTGTCCGAACTCAGGGGAAAGGACTACGCATGATCTGGGACAACGTTTACATCGGTGGAACGGGGCGGTACCTGCCGCCTCGCACGCCCGCCACGGAGGCCGTGCCGGACACCGAGACCATGCGGCGGCTGCTCGCGCTGTCGGACTTCGTGTCGTTCACCCGCTCCGAGGACGTCACCGAGCACGGGATGGCCGTGCACGCGGCGATCGGAGCCCTGCGCGAGTCCGGTCTCACCGGCGCCGACATCTCGATGGCCGCCTACGCCCAGATGGACCACCAGGACCACCGGGCGTCCTCCTGCCACCTGCAGCGCGTCCTCGGCCTCGGCCACGCCCTGGTCTACGAGGTCGAGGCGACCAGCAACGGCGGCTCGGCCGCGCTGCAGTCCGCCGCCGCGCACCTGGTGGCCGACCCGGCCGCGACCGCGACCCTGGTCACGGCCACCGCCCGGTTCCTGCCGCCGCGGTGGGAGCGCTGGCAGCCCACCATCGGGATCTTCCTGGCCGACGGCGCGGTCGCGGCCGTGCTCAACCGCGAGGGCGGCCGGGCGCGGCTGATCGCGACCGCCAACAGCTCCGCGACCCAGATGGAGGTCCTCGCGGCCCCGACGATCCCGGACCCGGCGGGCCACCGCGACCGTACGCCGATCGAGGTCACCGGCCTGGCCCCGTACCTGACGCTGATGAGCGGGGCGCTGGTCTCCGCGGTCGAGCAGGCGGCCAAGGAGGGCGGCGTCGACATCGCCGACATCACCAGGTTCGTCGTCACCGGTCTGGGCCTGGCCCAGCTGGAGGTCGTCGTGCTGGAGCCGCTCGGCATCGACCTGAGCCGCACCACCTGGCCGATGCTGCGCGAGCTCGGCCACGTCGGGCCGTGCGACCAGCTGCTCGGCATCGACCACCTGCTGCACGACGAGAGCCTGAAGTCCGGCGACACCATCATGTCGATCGGCCTCGGCATGGGCTCGCGGTTCACCGCGGCCCTGCTGGAGGTCACCGAGCCGCCCAAGCCCCGTACCGCCACCACCTTCACCGAGCCGGTGCGCGTGCAGGCCCCGCCCGCCGACGCGTACGTCATCGACGCCTCGGGCGGCGACATCTTCGGCGAGGCCGCCGCCCTGCGCGAGCGCGGCCCGGCCACCCGCGTCGAACTGCCCGGCGGCGTGTCGGCCTGGGCCGTCACCGGGCACGACCTGGCGAAGAAGCTGCTGCTCGACCCGAAGGTGTCCAAGGACGCGAACAAGCACTGGCCGATGTGGCGCGACGGCGACGTCCCGCCGGACTGGCCGCTGATCATGTGGGTCGCGCTGCAGAACATGTTCACCGCCTACGGGGCCGACCACACCCGGCTGCGCAGCCTGGTGGCCAAGGCGTTCACCCCGCGCCGGATCGAGGCGATGCGGCCGCGCATCGAGGAGATCACGGCCGGGCTGATCGAAGAGCTGGCCGCGGTGCCGCCGGGGGAGCCGGTCGACCTGCGCGCACGGTTCGCGTTCCCGCTGCCGATCCAGGTCATCACCGACCTGTTCGGGGTGACCCCGCAGACGGGCGCGGACCTGCGGCGACTGGTGGACGCGGTGTTCAGCCTCGACGCGGACCCGACGGGCGTGCAGGCCGCCTCCGGCGAGCTGTACCTGCTGCTCAAGGAACTCGTGGCCGCCAAGCGGAGCAACCCCGGCGACGACATGACCAGCGACCTGATCGCCGCGCAGGAGGCGGACGGCACCCGACTGTCCGAGCGGGAGCTGCTGGACACCCTGCTGCTGACCATCTCCGCCGGCTTCGAGACGACCGTCAACCTGCTCGACCACGCCGTCCACGCGCTGGCCACCCACCCGTCCCAGCTCGACCTGGTCCGCTCCGGCGCCAGCACGTGGGAGGACGTGGTGGACGAGACCCTGCGCTGGCAGGCGCCGGTGCCGAACCTGCCGCTGCGGTACGCCGTGGAGGACATCTCCGTGGACGGCGTGCAGATCCGCAAGGGCGAGGCGATCCTGCTGTCCTTCGGCGCGGCCGGCCGCGACCCGGCGCAGCACGGGGCCGACGCGGAGGACTTCTCCGTCACCCGGTCGTCGCGGTCCGACCACCTCACCTTCGGGCACGGCGTGCACTTCTGCCTCGGCAGCCCGCTGGCGAAGCTGGAGGCGACGACGGCGTTGTCCGCGCTGTTCTCCCGGTTCCCCGGGCTGCGGCTGGCCGTCCCGTCGTCCGAACTCGAGCCGCTGGGTTCCTTCTTCACCAACGGTCACAAGACCCTGCCGGTCATCCTGGAGGAGAGCTGATGGCCCATTTCGCCTTCGTGAGCGCACCCGCGTCCGGGCACGTGAACCCGACCCTGCCGCTGGTCGAGGAACTGGTCCGGCGCGGTCACCGGGTCAGCTACGCCACCGGTCCGGCCACCATGGACGCCGCCGTCGCCGCCGGGGCGTCGCCGGTGACCCTGCCCTCGGAGCTGCCGCCCGACCTGGCGTCGCGGGGGGAGTTCACGGCGGAGCAGCTCGCCGTGACGATGGAGTACTACCTCGACGACGCGCGGGCCTCCTTCCCCGTCCTGGCCGAGCACTTCCTGGCCGACCCGCCGGACGCGGTGTGCTACGACTCGGTGACCTTCACCGGGAGGATGCTGGCGAACCTGCTCGACGTGCGGGAGGTGTCCCTGGTGCCGACCTTCGCGGAGAACGAGTCCTTCTCGGCGGCGCAGGTGTACCTGCCGGCCGACTTCGACCACGCCAACCCCCGGCTGGTGGCCGCGATCCAGGACATGGGGAAGTTCGCGCAGGGCCACAGCTTCCTCGACGACCCGAACCTGATGTTCGGCCACGTGCCCCCGACGAGCCTGGTGTTCGTCCCCCGCGAGTTCCAGCTGGCGGGGGACACCTTCGACGAGCGCTTCCACTTCGTCGGGCCGTCGCTGAGCAGCCGGCAGACCGCCGGGGAGTGGAGCCCCCGGTCGCCGGGCCCGGTGCTGCTGATCTCGCTGGGAACCGTCTTCAACGACCGGCCCGAGTTCTACCGGACCTGCATCGAGGCGTTCGGGGACAGCGACTGGCAGGTCGTCATGGCCGTGGGCGGGCTGGACCGGCAGTCGCTGGGCCCGATCCCGGCGAACGTCGAAGTGCACGCGCAGGTGCCGCAGATCGCGGTGCTGCGGCACACCGAGGTGTTCCTGAGCCACGCCGGGATGAACTCGACCATGGAGTCCCTGTACCACGGGGTGCCCTTCGTGGCGGTCCCGCAGATCCCGGAACAGCAGGCGATCGCCCGGCGGGCGGAGGAACTGCAGGTCGGCAGGACACTCACCGACCCGACCGTCCAGGGCCTGCGCGACGCCGTCCGGTCCGTCCGGGCCTACCGCCCCCGGGCGGCGGCCCTGAGCCGGGTCGTCCGCGGCGCGGGCGGCGCGTCGAAGGCGGCGGACGTCCTGGAGAAGCTGCTGACCCAGTGACGGCCGGACTCCACCGGGCGGCCCGCACCCGCCCGGTGGAGTCCGTTCCCGCGCACGGCCTCGTACGGCGTGCTCGGGCCGGGTGGTGGATCGGTCCGCTCGGGTGACGTCGCGTCAGAGGGTCGGTGCGGCGTACTCCTCGCCCGAGTGCGCGATCGCCGGCACCTTGGTCGAGGTCCACGGTCGCAGTCCCGCCGGCACCGGGCGCTTCGCGGCCGCGACGCGTGCCGGCGGGGCTCAACTCGCGCGGCACGGAAGACTTTTGGGGCCTTGCCGTCGGGGGCGGCGAAAGGCGGGAGACCGTCGGGTCGGAGGCTGCCGACCCGAACACGGCCGGTTCGGCCCGCAGCACGGCGACCTTCGCGAGACACTCCCCGCTCGACATCACGCCGGACGTGACCCCGGCGTCGAACTGCACGCCCCCACCTCCACCACCGACCTCGCCCACCGCGCCGACACCGCCCCCGGCGGCCCCACCGCCCTCCGCACGGCCGGCCCGGTCACCCTCCACCGCGTCGGCCGCTTCGTTCGCCACGCCCGCGCGGCCGCCGCCGAAGCGCTGCCGACGGCGGCCGGGCGGTGCGGATCGCGGGACTGCGAGCGTGGAAGTGTCGTGTATTCACACCGATGCCGACCCGACCGGTGTCAGCCGTCAGGCCGTGGGCACCCGTGGGGGGACCGCCGTCCCGGCCCTCGGCCCGGTGGAGCGGTCGCGGTCCTCGCGCCCGGACCGGGTCACGCTGCGGCCGCCACTCGCGCTCCTGTCGCGGCAGCCGTCCGAGCAGATCCTCCTGCTTCTCGGCGTCGAATGCCGATCACCGCTCGCGAGCTGCTCGACCTGGTCGTGGAGGTAGCAGAACCGGGCTTCTCGGTAGGGATGTTGGCCCCCTTCCGGCGTCTTGGCGCGGCCCTGCACACTGAGGCCGTTCTCCGGCACGACACCATGGCGCTCCCGTCCGACGCCCCCGAAAGGCGAGTGAAGCGATGAACCGACGCTCCGTCAGGTTTCGTCGTGAGATGCATATCTGACGCATCGGGTGCGACTTGAACGGACCGCAGCGTGAGCGTCACCAGCCCGCTCGGCGGTAGCGTCACCGACAGCGGCTGGTTGAGCGGCTCGCCCGTTGCGACCGAGGTCTACGACAAGGCCGGCGGCCAGGTCGTCAGCATGAGCGGGAGCACCAGTAGTGGCGAGCGAGCCACCGCGACACACAAGCAGTCCGGCGGCATGCCTGACCTCGTGGCCCGCTACCCCGCCGACCACGTCACCGCGACGGCCAAGAGCAAGCTCTCCGCCGGCAGTTGGCGCACCACCACGAGGGTCGTCATTAGCGACCCTGACAATGCCAACCGCGAACTGCAGATCGACGACAAGGGCGACGGCACCGCCGCCACTCCCGAGGTCTGCACCACCACCAGCTACGCCACCAGCGGCAACGCCGCGCTGGTCACCCTGGTGGACCGAAAGCTGTCGGTCGCGGGTCCCTGTGGTACGGCGGCGAACTCCTCCAACACCCTCAGCGACACCCGCACTCTCTACGATTCCAAGCCGTTCGGCCAGGCCGGCACGCTCGCCGAGCCGACCAGCGCCCAGACGCTGGACCACTACGACGCCTCCGGCAACCCGGTCTACGTCAACACCGCCACCACCGGGTTCGACGTGTACGGCCGCCCGGTGTCCAACACCCAGGGTGACGGCTCCACCTACGACAAGGACGGCAACCAGCTGACCGGGCGCGACCCGGCCGCTACCGCCGCCAAGTCCACCGTCGCGTTCACCCCGGCCACCGGGGCGATACCGACCAAGATCACCTCGACCGGCCCGACGGGCTGGATCTCCACCGTCGACCAGGACCCCGGTCGCAACCTGCCGCTGGTCTCCACAGACACCAACGGCCGCACCACCACTCAGCAGTACGACGGCCTCGGTCGCCTGACCGCCGTGTGGATCCCAGGCCGCGCTACCAACCTGTCCCCCAACAGCAAGTTCTCCTACGCGGTCAACGGCGTCACAGCGCCCTCAGTCGTGACCTCGCAGACCATCAACGAGATCGAGCAATACCTCACCACAACTCGGCTCTACGACGGCCTGGGCCGAGTCCGACAGACTCAAGCCAACTCGCCGACCACGATGGCCGGGCGCTTCCTCACCGACACCGTGTACGACTCGCACGGGTGGGCGATCAAGACCTCCGCCGCGTACTACGACAACACCGCCACCCCCAACGGCACGGTGTTCGTAGCGAACGACAGCCAGGTCCCCGCGCAGACCTGGACCACCTACGACGGCATGCAACTGGCATGGACCTCAAGGCACTTCAAGAACTTCTCGGGCACGAGTGGCTGTCCACGACGACCCGCTACATCCACGTCCGCAGCGACCACGTCGAACGCGCCTGGACGGCGGCCAACCAGCGGCTCGAAGCCCGCTTCGGAGAGGTGTGAACCAGTGCAGTGGAACCTGCGACTCAAAGCCGCGGAGCGCGGCATCTGGAAGTCGACCGACATGCGCCGCCGACTCGCCGAGGCCGGGCTGGAGATCAGCGCGGGCAAGATGTCCGCGCTGTGGACCGGCACGCCGGTCAGCATCCGCCTGGACGACCTGGACGTGATCTGCGCCGTCCTGGACTGCGACCCGACAGCGCTGCTGATCCGCGAGCCAGAGAAGGTCGCAGCCCGCCGGCCCACCGAGGCCAAGGCCGTCAACTCCTCCAGCAACGCGTCCGAGGCCGGCACGATCATCGCCCCGCGCTTCGGCCGACCCCGCTCGGAGCCGCCCGTATGAGCATCCAGCCACCTGCCAAGTGCCAGGTCTGCGGGATCAACCGCGTGGCCTGGACCAAGCCCCGCGTGGATGTCTGCTACACCTGCATGCCCGGCGGGCCGTTCACCCCGCCGCCGTGCCGCTCCTGCGGCTCGTCCGACTACTTCAGCCAGGGCCAGTGCACGCGCTGCCATCCCGGCGCCCCACTGCACATCGGGGCCTGCCGCGGCTGCCTCGCCTGGGGCGTCTACCGCCAGGTCAGCTGGCTGTGCTGGAGCTGCCGCTGGTGGCGAAGCCACTACGAGATCGCGGTCTGCCAGTTCTGCGACCGCGAGAGCCGGATCAACGGCCGCGGCGCCTGCCGCCTGTGCTGGGAGAACGCCCGGTTCCACCAGCAGGTCGGCCGCGCGCCGAACCTCGCCGAGGCCGCGCGCTTCGGCCAGCAGCTCTTCCTCGCCAATCTCCAGTACGACCAGACCGGTGCCGCCCGCCGGCGCGCGGCCCGCGAACGTGAGCTGCGTGAGCAGCGCCCGGCCCCTGAAGAAATCACGGTCACCGACGCCCGCCAACTTCTGCTCTTCCGCATGGCGGCGGGGCACGGCACCATCAAGCAACGGGCCCTGACCCAGCACTCGCCGCTTCTCCAGCACTGCGAGCCCGTCCTGCGCGAGCATGCCGAGCGGCACTCGTGGAGCACCCGTCAGACCAATAGCGTCGTCCACGCCCTCAAGCTCCTGGACGCCCAGCAGCAGTGGCACGGTGAGAAGATCCTCGCCAGTGATATCGCCGCCAGCATGCGCTACGGCGGGACGATGGTCTCCACCCTCGAAGTCCTCGACGCAGCACAGCTGTTGACTGACGATCGCGTGAGCGTCATCGAGCGCTACTTCGCCGAGCGTACCGTCGGCCTGCCCGAGCCCATGCTGGAGCAACTGCAGCTCTGGTTCGACATCATGCTCAACGGGAGCTCCACCGCGCCGCGTCGGCGCGCACGTACGAAGGGGACCATCAAGTGGCAGGTCCAGGGCATGGCACCCATCTGGCGCCGCTGGGCGGAGGAAGGGCACCGGTCCCTCGCCGAGATCACCCGTCAGCAGTTCATCGACGCCGTGCCGACGCAGGGCAGTAGCCGGGTCCACGCCGACCAGGGGCTGAGGTCCGTCTTCGACATCCTCAAGTCGCGCAAGCACATCTTCGCCAACCCGAGCCGAGGCGTACCCGGCGCCGTGTCCAACACCACCGTCCCCATGCCACTGGACACGGCCAAGGTCCGCGACGCGCTGAATTCGCCCGACACCACCGCCGCGCTCTCGGTCGCGCTGGTCGCCTTCCACGGCCTGACGGCCCCACAGATCTCCGCGATCCAGCTCACGGACATCGTCGACGGCAAGCTCGCCCTCGGAGACAAGAAGATCCCTCTGGCCGGCCCCGTCCTCACACGACTCGCGGCCTACCTCGACGAACGGGCGCGGACGTGGCCCAACACGCTCAACCCGCACCTGATCGTCACCCGCAAGACCGCCCCCAGAGCCATCGCCGCCAGCCGGCTCTTTGCGTTCCGCAAGGTCGATGTGAAGCCGCAGGCCCTGCGCGACGACCGGATCCTCCAGGAGATCTTCGACACCGGCGGTGACGTCCGCCGGATCTGCGACTTCTTCGGCCTCGGTATCGAGGCCGCCAACCGCTACAACGCCGCCCTCGGCCACCCCGCCCTGAACGGCACCAGCGACACCAGCGCCGGACAGCAGACGGGAACCCACGACCCCACGTAGACTCATCGCCGCACCTCGGGGCGCGAAACCGGAATCAACGGGGCGTCAGTTTTCGTGAACTCACGGGGTTTCGCATGCATCCGGGCGTCCGTGTCGAACAGGGTCAACTCGGCGCGGTGCAAGAGATGTTGGACCACGAAGCTGCGTCCGGCGACCTTCCACAGTCCGCGGCCCTTGCCGAGGGCGGCGATGGCGGCGGTCTCGACACCGCTGAGGCCGAGAAGTCCGGCGGTGGCGGCCAGCTGGTCGCTCTCCTGCCGGTAGATCACGCGGGTCGCGCAGTCGGTCAGCAGGCCCTCGGCGAGCGCCCGGGTCCGGGAGCCGGCGTCACCGGCCGACAGCAGGTCGGACAGGCGGTGGATGATCAGCATGTTTGCGATGCCCAGTCCGCGGCTCAGCTTCCACTGGCTCTGCATGCGCTCCAGCAGTGCCGCGTGCCGCATCACGCGCCACGCCTCGTCGTAGATCACCCACCTGCGACCACCGTTGGGGTCGCTGAGCGCGGCCTCCATCCAGGCGGACGCGCAGGTCATCGCCAGCGTCAGCGCGGTGTCGTCGCCCGAGGAGCCGAGCCGCGAGAGGTCGATTGTCAGCATCGGACTCTTCGGGTCGAACTCCGCGGTCGACGGCGCGTCGAACATGCCCGCCAAATCGCCGTTGACCAGTCGGCGCAGGGCATGGGCGAGGTCTTGGGCGGCTGCGCCGACGCGCCGGGTGGGATCGCCGAGCGCGGCGTCCAGGACGGCGGGCTGCCCGAGAACGGCCGCGACGTCGCCCAGCAGCGGGACCTGGCCCGTGCGCGCGCACCGGTCGACCACCGCGTCCAGCGCGATGTCCATCGCCGTGTACTCCATCGGCGCCAGGTCGCGCCGCAGGACCGTGCGGGCCAGCGAGCCGAGCAGCAGGAGCCTGCGCTTGCGAACCTCACCCGCCCAGTCCGCCGGGTCGACGCCGACCGGAGCGGGCGGCGCATCGAGCGGGTTGAGCCTTCCGTGAAGCCCCGGCCCCAGCGCGATGGTGGTCCCGCCGATCGCCTCCGCGACCGACGTCCACTCGCCCTTCGGGTCACATGGGACGTAGACGCGGTAACCAAATGCCGTGCTGCGCAAAGCGATGCTCTTCGCCAGCGCCGACTTCCCCTGGCCGATCACGCCGGCCACCAGCGTGTTCGGGTTGGTGAAGTTCTCAACCTTCCCGTACAGGGCGAAGGGGTCGAAGACGAACGACGCCTCGGCGTGGACGTCGCGGCCGATCAGGACGCCGGCTGACCCGAGGCCGCCCTCGGCGAGGAAGGGGTAGGCGGCCGAGGCGGTCGCGGTGGTCATGCGGTGCGCGGGAAGTCGCAGTCGGCCGCCGCGCAGGGAGGCGGGGCCGGGGCGTCCGGCTGCGGGGTAGGTGGGGAGGAGTTCGGCGTTCTCCTCGCGGCGGCTCTTCGGGCGGTGGGGGCGGTCGGCCTGGCGGGCGGCGCGGCGGGCGGCGGCGAGGTCGCGCTTGGCCTGGCGGCGGGCGGCGCGGTCCGAGCGGGTCGGGGTGAACAGGGGGGTGGCACTGGCGGAGCGGGGGCGCAGGAACGTTTCTCCTGTCAGACGCGAGGGGCTGTGGTCGGGGTGCCGCGGAGCTCGGAGGGGGTGGCGATCACCCGGACGCGGCCCGAGGTGGTGCTGTGGCGCTGGCAGATCACCATGTCGGGGGCGCCTTCCGGCAGCCGCAGCGCGCAGGCTTCGCGGGTGGGGCGGCGTCCGTCGGCCCGCGGGGCGCGGTGGTAGGCGTCGTGGAGGGCGTCGCAGGTCTGCCAGAGCCGGATGCGGGCGGCGTGGAGGTGGCCGGCCTCGGCCGGGGCGAGCGGCCGGGTGGTGCCGGTGTGGGTGTCGAGCAGCGCGAACAGGGCGACGCAGTGAGCGTGGAGCGCGTCCAACTCGCCGCGGGAGACGGGTTCTTGCTCCGGGATGGCGGTGTGGTGGTGGACGTCGACGCCCGCGGTCGCGAAGCGCAGGAGGCGGTGGTCGCTGGTGGGTGGGTGGTGCACGGCCGGCCTCCCGTCAGGTGCGGGCGAGCGGCAGGGCCGCCTGCGCGAACGCCTCGGCCTGCTGCCAGCGCAGGAGCCGCGGGTCCAGGCCGGTGCCGGCGGCGGCGGTCTCGATCGAGGCGCAGGCGCGGCGCAGTTCCTCCGGGGTGTCGGCGCTGACGACCACCAGGCCGGTCAGGTCGACGTCGGCGTGACCGGAGATCAGCTCGCGCTCGTGCTGCTTGGCGTCGGCGTACTCCATGCTGTCGGCCTCGGAGTCGACCTGGCCCTTGCGGACCCGCTCGGCGGCGTCGGCGACGATCGACGCCTTGGTGCGCTGCACCGCCTTGAGCGCGGCATCCAGTGCCTGCGGCCCGTAGGTGAGGGAGAGGGTGCGGCGGGCGCCGCCGGCGAAGACCAGCGGGTGGAGGAACCCGTGGGTAACCTCGGAGCGGGGCCACTGCTCGATCCAGTACACCGCATGGCAGGCCGTGTCGGTGGTCAGGCGGCCTGGTTCCTCGACGACCACGACGGGGCCGGCGGCGGCCGGGTCGGCGACGGCTTCGCCGCTCTCGGACCACTGCTCCAGGTTGGCGAGGGCCTTCGGGTCGTAGGCCGAGCGGATCACGGCGGCGATATCGCCGGTGCTGAGCCAGCCGCGGGGGTTGAGTCCGGCGTTGCGCAGCGACTGCTCGAAGCCGGGGACGAGCTGGGTCAGGACGCTGAACGCGCCGGACAGGCCGCCGCCGGCCTCGCCGATCAGGCGGCGGGCGCCCTTGAGGTCGAGGCTGATCGCGATGTACGCCTCGTGTGGGGCCGCGGTCGGGCCGGCGGCGGCGAGGAGTTCCTCGTAGACGGGGCCCGCGAGGGGGGCGTCGGGGCGGCCGTTCTCGGCCCAGTACCGGGCGAGGGCGTCGCCGCTGTCGGGGACGGTGCGCTCGATCACCTGGACGGTGGTGATGTAGCCGGTGCGGGCGAGCGAGGCCAGGCACCGGCCCCAGGCATTGACGTTGCCGGCCTGGGTGGAGGGGTCCAGCAGGGCGAACGCGCGGGAGCTGACGCGGATGACGGCGGTGAGGGTGTTCTTCTGGGGGTTGTGGATCGCGCCGAGTGTGCCGCCGGGGGCGGTAACGGCGCGCAGGCTGGCGTCGGTGCCGGGCAGGTGGAGCAGGCCGTCGCGGCGGGGCCGGGTGGCGGGCCGGGCGAGCCAGACGAGCTGGCCCTTGGCGCGGCGGAGGTAGTACCGGATGAGGATCGGGGCCCAATCTGCCACGGAGCGGCTGTGGAAGCGGACGATGACGAGGGCGGCGGCCAGGGCCCAGAGCGGGGTGGCGAGGGCGGCTCCGGCGAGTCCGGTGGCGACCATGGTGGCCAGGAGCAACGCGCCGGCGATGCCGACGACGGTGAGCTAGGCGGCGGTCAGCCCGAGCAGAACTCCCCGTCGGGATCGGCTGGGGAAACGGACGGTCGGTGTGGGAAGGTCAGCCGACAGGGGCGACTCCTTCGGTCAGGGCGGGGGCACCGGCCGGGGCGGGCGGTGGCCCCGGCCGGTGCTGGTCAGGAGGTCGGCGGCGTGGAGGGGCCGACGGGGCTGCTCGGCACCGAGGCCGAGCCGGTGGAGGCCACCGACGGGGCGGGACCAGCGGCCGAAGCTGGCGGGGCGGCAGGAGCCTGGGCGACGGTGCCACGTGCGGCGCTGAAGACCACCTGCGCGGCACCCCCGCTCCCACCGGCGGCGGCAACTGCGCTTGTGGGCTTGCCGGTTGCTCCTCCGCTCGCTCCGCCCCCGGAGGACTGGCCGGAGGCCGGGGCCCGGGAGATCAGCGGCTGGCCCTGGTCGCCGCCATACTGGGTGCGGCGGGTGATCAGCGCCTTTCCGATCGCATCGCCGCCGCCGGAGGAGGTGCCGGGGAAGCGGAAGGTGCTCTGCGACGGGGACGAGCCGTCGCCGGAGCCCGGGTTGCCGACGCTGCCGCCGGCCGGGGCATCCTGGCCGGGCACCTGCGCCGGGCCCTGCGGGGCGGCTCCGCCCATCGCTGCGCCGCCCGCTCCGCCGGCACCCGCGGTCGCGGCCATCCGGCCGGCCTTCTGGGCGGTCGCGGCACCGACCTGCAGACCGGTGGCGGTGCTGCGGTGCAGATCGTGGCCCTGCCCGCCGTCGCCCGCCCAGTGGACGAACTTGTAGATCGCCATCGGGCTGAGCAGCACCAGGGCCATGACGACGAGGCCGGCGATGATGTCGCTCAGCGCCTGGATGCCGTCCTTGGTGTCGCTCTGGCCGAGCGCGGAGACGCCGACGAGCATGATGATCGTCATGATCAGCTTGCTGAACACGACCGTGGCGGTGGCCTCGATCCAGCGGCGTCGCCAGTCGCGGGTCGGCTCCCACGCGCCGCCGGCCGCCGCGAAGGGTGCGAGTACGACGAGCACGAGAATCGTGACCTTGCGCAGGACCATCGCGCCCCAGTAGAGGATCGCCCCGGCCGCGCAACCGAGCGCCACCAGCGCAGGGATCGCCCAGCCCAGCGGTGACGTGATGCCGATCATCGATACCTTGACCAGGCGCCTGACCGCGTCGTCCATGCTGGAGTTGGCGATTTGGAACAGCCCGCGCGAGAGTGCGTCGACGATGACCAGGGAGACGCCGGTGAAGGTGATCGCCGTCATCGCGAACAGTGTGGCGCTCACCGTGCCGGTGACGGCCTGGCCGAGCGCCTGGCCATCCCGCCTCCAAGCCGCGCGGATCAGCTGGAAGATGAAGGTCATCACCAGCATGACCAGCGCGATCGGCAGGATGGTCGCGTAGTTGGTGCGGAACCACTCCGCGCCGAGGTCGACCGAGGTCGTCTTGTCGACGGCGCGGGAGGCGAGGTCGACCGCGGACTTGGCGAGGTCGCCGGCGCTCTTGGCGACCCAGTTGCCGATGGAGGCGGTGACGGAGTCGCTGACGCCGCCGACGATGACGTCGCAGAGCAGGCCGGAGCCGGGAATGTCGCAGAAACCGATGGGCGATCAGCTCCTCTGGTCGGGACCGATGGGGAAGGAGGTCAGGGGTAGACGGTGGTGGCGATGGAGGCGAGCGCGCAGTCGCGGCCCGGTCGGCACTGGACGGCCAGGGTGAGGCTGCGGTCCTCGGCTCCCCGGCCGCCGTCGTTCCAGCTGACGGTCTGCTTGCCGGTGACGGTGACGGCGTAGACGTAGGCGACGGTGAGCTGAGTCGGGTCCTTGCCGATGGCCTGCTGCCAGGCTGCGGGCAGGTGCGCCACGGCGGCTTCGCCGACGGCATGCTGACCGTTGTCGCGCATCCGGCTCCACAGGACCGGGTCCGGCAGCTGGGCGGCGAGGGCGTCCGGGTCGGCGTACTTGCTCTCGCCGGTCAGCCAGCCGCGGAGGCCGGCCAGCTGCTGAGGCTGGGTGGCGGTGCGGGTGTCGTAGCTCCACAGCGCGGTGGCGAACGCCGTCGCGAACTTGATGGGGTCGCTGGTGTGCGGCGGAGCAGCGACGACGGAGGGGCCCGGTGTCGCTCCGGCAGAGGGGGCGCGTCCGGGGCCGAGCGGCGAAACGGTCGAAGTCGCGGAAGCGGTAGGGGAGGAAGCGGAGTTGGCGGCGCTCGGGGCGCGGTGGTCGCCGCCCGCCAGCCGGGCGGTGAGCCCGGCCAGCAGGGCGACGACCACGAGCACGCCCAGGCCGATCAGCAGCCGGCGCAGCATGGTGGACTGGCCGGCGAGCGGCGAGGACTTCGGCATCAGTGGACGCTGGTCCCCACCGTCGAGAAGAAGCTGACGATGCCGTTCGCGGCACCCAGCAGGAGGGCGCAGCCCGCGGCGACCAAGGCGCCCTGCTTGCCCTTCTGCTCGCTGCCGTGCGAGCCGGTGTGGTGGCCCCAGGCCCAGACGATGCCACTGACGCAGAGCGCACCGACCACCGCGATGATCGCGAACAAGTTGATGCTGCCCACGGTGGACTTCAGGATGGACAGGCCGGGCAAGCCACCCTCGGACGGTGAGATACCAGGGTCGTACGCCAGCTGCGTGGCGGCGTCGGCGAGGTAGTAGGTGAGCAAACACACTCCACGGCTAGAGGGGCAGGAAGGTGCGCGGGCGGGCCGCGCTGGAAGGGGGTGAGGTGCGCGAAGTGCGCTGAGATGGACGGCAGTTGCCGTCAGGGGGCGATGCGGCGGGCGGCGATGATGTCGGCCTTCCACGAGGCGAGCGTGGAGATCTTGACGACATCGCCCGTCTTGGGGGCGTGCACCACGAGGCCCTGGCCGATGGCCATGCCGACGTGCTCCGGGCCGTTGGGGCCGGGTCGGGTGTACAGCAGGTCGCCCGGGCGGATGGCGTCGACGCTCACGCCGGTGCCGTTGTGGACCTGCTCGTAGGTCCGACGCTCGATGGTGATGCCGCCGACCTTGTACGCCTGCTGCGTCAGGGACGAGCAGTCGCAGCGGCCCATCGGGTCCTGGCCGTGCGCGTCGGTGCAGCTGCCGCCCCACTGGTAGGGCGTGCCCAGCTGGCCGAGCGCGAACTTGATGGCGCTCTGCACGGCAGGCGGGACATCGGTGGGGATCTGGTAGCCGGCCGGCAGGACGCCGGGCGGGATGACGCCCCAGTTCGTTCCGTCGTCGCCCCCGGTGCCGCAGCCGCTCGGCGTGGCCAGCGCGGACGGGCTCGGTGACGGCGTTGTGCCCGGAGAGGGAGTCGGCGTAGGAGCGGAACTCCCGGACAACACCTGGGAGATGGCCTGCTGCAAGGCGGTCGCCAGCGGCTCCCACTTGGCGTAGGCATCCGGATAGCCGGACCGCTGGACCTTCTGGGCCGCCACGGTGAGCGGCAGCTGCTCCCAGCCGGGAACCTCCAACAGGGCCTTGTAGAACCGGGTCGAGGCGTACACCGGGTCCTGGATCTGCTCGGCCGTGCCCCAGCCCTGCGACGGGCGCTGCTGGAGCAGGCCCAGGCTGTCGCGGTCGCCGTAGGACAGGTTCCGCAGGTTCGATTCCTGCAGCGCGGTGGCCAGGGCGATGACCTGCCCGCGGGCGGACACGTTCATCGAGATGCCCGTCGCTGTGATCGTCTTCGCGAAGGGGATCTGTACGGCCGGATTGTCCAGCCCGGCGACGAGTCCGACCTGGCCGGTCGCGCCGTCCAGGATCTTCTTGACCTGGGCGGCGACGGCCGCACTGTCCACAGGCTGTGGACCGGTGCCGGGGGTGCAGGTGTCGGACTTGGTGGAGTCGTTGGCGCTGACCGCCAGGGCGGGGAAGGCGATGGCGAACGGTGCCAGGAGCAGGCCGGCGAGACCGCCGCCGACCCACTTCTGCCAGCTCATCGTGCCCTCCGAACGTCACCTCCGGCCGCATCGGCGCAGGGGTCCGGCGGGCGGGGCTTGGGCATCCGCATCCGTGCGGTGGGGGCGAGCAAGGCGGGGGCTCCTGTCGGATCGTGCGGAGGGGTGCGGGGTGGGCCCGCCCGGCCGGGAGGCGGGCGGGCCGGAGGGAGCGGCAGCAAGCCGCGCTCGTAATCTCGAAAAAGGCATGGATGTCCCCTGGTAAGGGTTGGGTGGAATTCGCTTGCGGCGGCCGACGGTACCGAATCGCGGACTCGCAACCTAAAACGGTGCGGCGCCAACGATCCGGGGTATACCGGCGGCCTGCCCGGCGGACGCTAATGCCTTCTCGGCTCGCAACCAAAAACGGGTAGCTGGTCGGCATGCAGGTAGAAGGTGGTTTTCCGTCGGGGTGCCTCACCGTAGAACTGGACCGGCTCGGAACCTAAAACGGGATTCCGGGCCGGGTGATCTCCGGGGGTGCGGCAGACGATAGGCGGAGTGCGGCTCGCAACCTAAAACGATCTTCGCCAGGGTGGCTCGGGGTGCGTTTTAGGTTGCGAGCCGCACCTGGGCTAGGTTCCTGACGTAGCCGCAGCCCGAGTGTTCCGGAGCCGCCCGCCGGACTTCTGCCGCCCGCCGAAAGGCCAGGTAATTCCGCCGGTTGCCGTTGCTGCCCCATCCCCGACCAGGAGGTCAGCCCGCCCCTTGCCCTACGAAATCCATCAGGGTGACGCCCTTGTCCGACTCGCCGCGATCCCTTCGAACTCCGTCGATGCCGTGATCACCGATCCGCCCTACAATTCGGGTGGGCGCACCGCCCAGGAGCGGACCGGACGAACGGCGCGAGCGAAGTACACCTCGAACGACGCTGCCCACTCCCTCGCTGATTTCCCCGGCGAGAACAAGGACCAGAGGAGTTACACGTACTGGTTGTCCCAGCTCCTGGCCGAGTCCTATCGCGCGACCAAGAATGGCGGCGTCGCCCTCGTTTTCACCGATTGGCGCCAGCTGGCCGCAACGAGCGACGCACTGCAGGCCGGCGGCTGGATCTGGCGTGGCGCACTCGCTTGGTACAAGCCCGCCGCCAGGCCGCAAAAGGGTCGATTCACCCAGCACTGTGAATTCGTGCTGTGGGGGAGCAAGGGCCCGATCGACGGCGACGCCCACCCCGTCTACCTGCCCGGCCTCTATACCGCCTCCCAGCCCAGGAGCGGTCGGGTCCACATCACCCAGAAGCCCGTCTCGGTGATGCGGGAGCTGGTCAAGATCTGCCGCCCCGGCGGCACCGTACTCGACGTGTGCGCAGGCAGCGGCAGCACCGGAGTCGCCGCCCTGCTGGAGGGCCGCAACTTCATCGGCGTGGAGGTCACCCCGCACTACGCCGGCATCGCAGAGCAGCGACTCGCTGAGACCGAGCGGCAGATCGCCGAGGGCGCGACCGACCCTGACTCCGAGGCCGTCGAGCCGACCGAAGCCTGACCGCGCCAGCCGGGCCGCCGCCCGCGCGGCGGCCCGGTCCCGCTCCGAGCCTGAAGGAGATGACCTGTTCAAGAAGTACGGTGACCCGTCGACCTACTGGGACGCCGCCGGCAGGCCGCCCGACGGCCTCGACCGGGCGCTGCAGCCCCTGCTCGACCTCGGCGCCCACCTCACCCGCGCCGCGAAGAACACCATGGTCATCACCCCCGACCACCGGATCCACGTCGGCTACGTCTTCCCGCACTGGAGCTGGCCCTCCTGGCGGGTGCTCGTCCACGACGAGCCGTTCGAGCAGCCACTCTGGGGTGCACACCTCAACCGGAACACGCCCATCGAGGTCGTGGCCGCGGTCACGGCGACGGTCGCCCGACTCCACCAGGAGAAGCACCCACTGTTCGACTTCTGGGGCACCGCCGACCCGGCCTCCGCCCTCGACGGCTTCGCCGACGCGGGGTGGCAGAGGTCGCCCGGGCTGCGCGCCTACCCGTTCCGCTACCGGGCTGCCAACGGCGACAGGGCATTGGCCACCCACCACAACCGTGCCGGTCGGATGCTCGATCCGTTCCAGTCGGGCCAGGACGGCTGCTGGGACATCGACGGCGTCAAGGACGGCCGGTTCTGGTCGATCTCGGTGAGCGAAGCAGCCCCCGCGCCGGTCCTGACCGCCCTGGTCGACGCAATCACCCGGGTACACGACGCCCCTAACATCCTGCGCCCGGTGCTGTATCCGCCCGGTAGCACCGCAGCACTGGCCGGCACCGGTGCCGCAGGCGAGCCCGCACGGAAGGAGGCCCCCTGAGCACCCCCACCCCCGACCTCGAAGTGGTGGTCACACCAGGCCACTTGGCCGGACCGGGCGACGCCGAAGCAGCCCTCGCCCGTTTCCTCGAAACGTCCCCCACCTGGGGCCGCTACAGCCCGGGGCAGGACACCACCGTCGCGCTGCACGAGTCCCTCCTCGCCGCGATCGAACTCGACCACGACACCAGCACTGGGCCCCGCTGGACCATCGCCGCGTACGCCTCGCCCGTCGGCAAGCGGACCTGGCACGCGACCTTCTGCACCCGCACCCCGGTCGAGGTCGTCACCGCGGTGGTCGAGCGCCTCTCCCACACCCTGACCGCGACCTCCGAGACGGTGCGCGACGAACTCCTGTGGGGCCGCCGATCGCTGGACGACACCATCGCGGCCGACCTGGAAGCCGCCGACGAACCGTGGTCGCGGGAGACCAGCCCTGTCCACGGCGTCTACAGCTGCACCCGCCCCGACGCCACCGCCGGCATCGCCGTCAACCACAACATCGGCGACATCCGCGGGATCGGTCCGACCGTCACCGTCTGGGGCGGCCCCCGCGGCTACCCCAGCGAGCGCTGGCATGCCGTCTTCGCCAGCCACACCCCCACCGCCCTCATCAGCGCCGCGCTCGACGAGGTCGTCAACCCCCTGCCGGCGCTCCGCCAGCGCCTCCAGATCCCCGCCGCCAACCGCACCCAGGTCCACCTCGAACCGCGTCATCGCCGCAACCTCCCACCCGCCCGCGGCCAGCAGCCCACCCGCGAAGACCAGGGCGAGGCACCAGCCGAGCCCGGACCGGCGGACCCCGGCCGAGCCGGCCCGAACGCGGTCACCATCCGACGCACCGACGACGACGCGATCACCGCGACCGGCGGGGACGAGCGCACCGCCTTCCTCATCGGCACCACCGGGTTCGCCCCCACCCCCGGGCGCTCGAACCACTACACCCTGCCCGCCAGCCACCCCCGGTACGAGGAGAACGAGATCGCCACCGACGCGGCCGTCCTCCTCGCCACCGCCGGGTACGACGTCACCCTCGGCCCCACCCTCGGCGTCCGCCTGTCGCCACAGCCCTTCGTCCCCGTTACCGGAGAGCTCCTGCCGAGCAACACCGCGGAACGGCTGGCCGAGGGTATCGACGAGGTCACCACCCGCCTGCTGCGTGCCACCGACCCGGCTGAGGTGCGCAGGGCGGCTGGCGTCATCACCGGGGAGGGCGGCGTGCTGGACCGCAGCGCCAGGGTTCTGCGGGCGGCCGGCGGCTGGGCCCTCCACCACCGCGTTAGTGGAGACGCCGGTGAAGCGCTCCGGTTGACGGCCGAGATCGTCGCCTCCGGCCGGGAAGCGGCCGACCATGCAGTCGGCCGCCTCGGCACCGCCCACTCACCGCGGTCCGCAGCAGCCCGCACCCGAACCACGCCGACCGCACTTCCTACGGTCACCGGCCCGCTCGGCCACACAGGAGCGCCAAGCCACGACGGCCCGCGGCCGAAGTCCCGCTGACCCCCGCACCGACCCCCACGAGGCCCCGTCCATGCCCGACGACGTTCAGGTCGCCGCTTCCCCCGCTCCATCGCGCCTGCCGCAGTGACGGTCCGACCGCGCACCACATGAACCCGCCTACTTGGAGCAGTAGTTGACCACGGTCAATCCCCACTGGGCCAAGCGGGCCCGCGAACGACCCTGGCAGCAGGTCCGCATCACCCCAGCCCTGTACGCCGGCCCCACCCGGGACATCGAGCGCGCGATCCGGCCGCTCACCGACGCGGGAGCCGTACGCCTCGACGACGGCCGCGGCAACCAGCTGATCATCTCCACCGACGGCCGAATCCGGCTCGGACTCGAGCCGGAGGGCGGCGACGTGATGGGGAAGGTCGCCGTCCATGAACGCCCCTTCCGCCCGCCGCTGTGGACCGTCAGCCTCACCGAGAACACGCCGATCGAGGTCGTCGAGGCCATCACCACCGAGCTGGCCGACCGGCTGCGCACCGGCAGGCGGCTCACCGGGGGCGCTGCCGACGACGAGTGGCGCACCCCCCTCCAGGCCCACGGGTGGACCCTCATCTGGGACGCCGCGGCGGGCACTGAGACGGCGTTCGCCGAGCAGAGCCCGCAGGACAGGATCGTCCTCAACACCCAGGCGGTCCTCGACCCGGATGAGTGGGAGGAGGCCGGGCAGGAGGGATTCTGGAGCGTCGACATCGCAGGCGACTTCGACGGCTGGTCCGCCGCAGCCAGCATCTGCACGCCGGACCAGATCCTGCACACCATGGTCAGCGCGATGCTCGCCCCCGCCATCCGTGACATCGGAGACCTCGGCGACCTGGCCGTCGGCGCGGCGGTCGTCGGCGCCGCCGAACTGACGGAGATCCCCTCCAGCCCGACGCCGCTGGACACCCACCGCGCCCGAGCCGCCCGCACGACCTCCCCGACCCGCGCCGCCGCCGACTCCACCCGGATCGCCTTCTCGGCTTCCGCGCCCTTCTCGCAGCCGGCCTCTGGGCCGGGGCCGCGCTACCGCTGAACACTGGGGTGCGGCTGCGAGGCGGCCACCCCGCGGCCCGTCGCCGATCCCGAACCAGCAGCCCGCTCCGCCACCGTCACCCACGACCCCAGCCGCTGACAGCCCCCGAGGAACCGCCATCCCCGAAACCACGATCTACGTCACCCCTGCCTACCTCGCCGGGGCCAGCCACACCAACCGGGTCTTCGACCGCCTCGTCCAGCAGGGCTGGGGCCGCAGCACCGACGACGACCTGGGCCAGGAGTTCGCCTGGAGCCCGAACCACCGCTTCCGCATCGCGGACGGCCAGCTCGACCCCGGCTCCGCCTGGCGGATCACGGCCGCCCCGGAGCCCCTCGGCGTGCCGGCCTGGATGGCCGGCTTCTCGACCGAGACGCCGCCCGAGATCATCATGGCCGTCACCGACGTACTCGCCCGCACCGGGGCCACCATCGACTGGACGGGCGAGTCGCACCCCGCCCTCCAGCAACCGACCGACCGGCGGGCCCTGATCCGTACCCTCGCCGACGCCGGCTGGCGCAGCACCTACCGCGACGGTGTGCTCGACCTCGAAGCTCCCGACGAACTCGCCCGAGTCCAGGTCCGCCTGGACCCGCCCGGCGATCCGGACGACCTCATGGCCCACCCCCACCTGTACGTGGAGATCGGTCCGCGGGGCTCCGGCGGCTACCCGCCCTACTGGCAGGCCATGGTCACCACCAACGCCCCCGCGGTCGTCGTCGACGCCCTCACCCGGGCCCTCACCAACCCCACCCCCCTGCAGCGCGACCGGGACTGGATGGACGAGGAACTCCTGGCCCACCTCGGTCACCGGACGGAGGCCGGCCCAGCCGCCGCCAGCCCGTACACCGAGACGGACCTGCGGGAAGCGGCGGCCGAGCTGTGCGAGGAGGCCCTGGAGGAGGTCGAACACCTCGACTTCGTACCCGAGTGGTACATCGTGGACCGGGTCATCCCCAGCAGCCGGAGCCGCACCCCAACAACCTGGGGCCAACTTCCCTCGGAGCAAAGGGCCCTGGCGTGTTTGCTGGTGGAAGACATGGTCATCGCGGCGGCAGCGAGTGCACCGGCGCTCCTCGACCTGGACCTCGGCGCCAACCTCGACCCGCGGACCGCAAGCCGAAAGCCGACACCTCCCCTCACCGCGGCACTGAGTGAACTCCCCTTCAACATCAGCGACCTGAAGGACGCGGCAGCCTACGCCGCCGCGGCGCAGATCAACGGGACCGACCTCAGCGGGATCGCCGAAGCGCTGCACGACCGGCCGGTCGGCGACGGCACCACGTGGACCTGGGGATCGCTGCCGACCGCCCAGCACGAGCAGGCGCTCCATGCGATCGACCGTCTGCTGACCGGGGCCGCCGCGCGCACCCCGGAGCTCTTCGCCCCGGACGTCAGGCCCGCGCCGCTGGCCATCGTCGCCCCGGTCTACCTCGCCGGCCCCGGCCACGACCGCACCGCTGCGGCCAAACCCTTGACCGGCCGGGGCTGGACCACCGAGAAGCAGGGCCCCACCACGGTGTACACCAGCCCGTGCCGGCGGCTGCGCGCCCAGTCGACCACCGACGACACGGGGACGAGCTGGACTGCGTCCTTCAACTACCTGCTGAGCGGCGAGGAGGTCTGGCGGGTTACCGCAGACCCCCGCACCCCGCCGGAGATCGTGACCGCCCTGCACACCGCGCTTGCCGCCAACCCGAGCGAGTTGATCCGGACCGCCGGGAACGCCGAGGACGGTCTCGTGCCGATCATCTCCGCCGGCTGGCACGACAACAGCACCCGCGAACACCTGATTTGGGACGCACCGGGCGGCGAGATGGCCAGCGTTTACCGCTGCACCGCCCCCGCCGGGCAGATGTTCGTCGGGGAGAGCCGCGCCTGGCAGATCAGCGGCGGCAGCGAAGCCGAGGGCTGGACCATCGAGATGTCGGAGAACATCCCGGCCCCGCTCCTGGAAGCCGTCACCGCCGCGATGGCCGACCCGGCGCCGGTGGCCCGCCTCGGCCGTGACCTCACATCCGAGCACCTGCTGTGCCTCGACGTCCGCCCCCTCGTCCCCAAGGCCCCGCCCGGTCCGTCCGCGCGGTCGCTGGCCGCTCGCACCCGCGTCGGTCTCTCACAGCTGGCACCGGCTGCCAGCCGCTCGACTGCCGCCTCCAACCCACCCGACCAGCTCCGGCAGCCGGCCCGCTGACCACCGCGAGCGGCACCTGCGCCCGAACCCACGACCGATGCGGCGCGCCTTCGAGTCCCATTCGGCCACCACCCGCCGAACCCGCTGAACCCTCCACCGCCACCACGGAACAGACTCCACAAGGGACACGGCCTGATTACCACCGCCACCACCGCTCTCGACACCATCGAACGGATCGCCCGCGCTGCCGCCTACCCGCCCACCCAACGGATCATGATCCGCGGGCTGCTCGACACACCCGGCTCGTACGCTGCCCTTGCTGCTGCCGTCCACCGCGACGACCTCCGCCCGACCGCACTGGCCGCCATCCGCTCCCTCATCGAACAGGACATCGACGCGGGCCGACCCTGGCCCTCCGAAGCCGCTCGCTGGCTCAGCCGCGCCAACGCGGACTGGCGGACCAGCGCGGCGCTGGTCAACCGCTACGGTCTCTAGCCGAGCAACTGTTGTTGGTGTTGTTCGGGGCCTAGCGTCACGGGTGTGAGAACCACCTACATGCCTGGTCAGTGGATTGTCTTCCGGTACGACCTGGCATCCGTCGCGGTCAGTCCATCGCTGCCCCTCACGGACCGTCATCGCGAGCTGTTGAACGCGGTGGGAGCGCGCGGGCCGAAGGATCGGCAGCCGTTCCTGCTGTCGCCGGCGGGGTTGCCGGACCGGCGGATCAACGCTTTCTTCGAATCGCGCCGGGTCCGCAGGCGGTCGCCCCTGACCTGGGACAAGTACGCGCAGTCGTTGCGGCTGTGGCTGAACTTCCTGAACGCGACCCATGGCCGGTGGGACAACGCGACGGACGAGGACGCGGAGTTCTTCAAGGAGTGGCGGCTGACAGAGGAGCTGAACCCCCGGCGCGTCAAGCCGCCGACCTTCCGAGCCAACGTGACCTCGCTGCGGGTCTTCTACCGCTGGGCGGCGGCCGAGCACGGCGTTCCGGACCCCGTGGCCAGCTTCGACGACTTCGACCTCCAGCCCAGAGGTGCCCGCGATCGGGACATCAAGTGGCTCGACCCGGCAGGCTACGCACGCTGGCGCGACGTGGGCCTGCGCGGCAAGGACCTGGACGGCCGGACGAGCCGGGGATGGAAGGGGCGGAACGAGCAACGCGACGCGGCCTTCGCCGACGGCCTCTACTCGACAGGGCTGCGGCTGACCGAGTGGGGCAGCGTCCTGCTGCCCGAACTCCCGACCGACGAGGGGGTTCGCGGCTTCTCCACCTGCCAGCTCGCCTCGGCGAGCGCGAAGGGCCAATGGGGCCGTAAGTACTGGATCGCCCGGCTGCCACTGCTCAGGGTCCTGGACTACGTGGAGGGCGCTCGCGCCCGGGCCGTACGCAACGCCCAGGTCGCCGGCCGCTACGAGAACCAGCCGAGCGCCCGCAGGGTCGTCCGGGTCGAAAGCGGGCGGCTGAGGCTGACGGGCGCCGACGGGCGCGAGTCCGTCGTCGCGATGGACGATCTGAAGCCGCGGGAACGCCGCCGACTGTTCAGGTCGACGCCCCAGGGGCTGGAGCCGCTCGCGCTCTGGCTGAACGAGGACGGCCTACCCCGGCACCCCCACGCCTGGCACCACACGTTCGCGCAGGCCAACACCCGCATCAGGGGTATGAACCTGCCGGGCCTGTTCTGCACGCCCCACATGCTGCGGCACAGCTGCGCGCTGAGGTGGTACGCGGTCGGGCGGCTGGTCTACTCGCAGCAGTTCGCGCACCTGGACCAGGAGGAGGCGAAGGACTTCCGCGAGCAGTTCGGGGGCACCTGGCAGCTGGTGGCGACGATCCTCGGCCATGCCAGTCCGGAAACGACCAAAAAATTCTATCTTGAGCCGTTCGTCTCACTGGACGTCGAGTTCCTGCTGCAGCAGATCCACGGGATCGCCCTGGACGGCTTCCTGGCCACGTTCCTGGCCGGCCACCCGCTGGTCATCAACGACCCGCTGGCAGGCCGGCGATGAACGCGGAGGGCGGAGGACGCCCCGGAGCGCTGCCCCCGGCGGGCTACCGGCCGCGGCGACGGGTCTCGACCGAGACGCCGCTGCAGGTCCTGTTCATCCCGGAGGACGCCGAGGAGTGCTCCCGGGTCTTCGACTTCGAGCGGCTGACGGTCTCGCCGGAACTCCAACTGGCGTTCGCGAAGGGCTTCGTCCAACGCACCAAGGCGGGTGGGCGGTTGCGCAGGCTCGGCTCGGCCGAGAAGTCCTACAGGTTCTTCCGGGGCTTCGCCACCTACCTGGGCACGCTGAACACGCCGCCGGCCCGGCCGCAGGACCTGCTGCCGGTGCACCTGGACGGCTGGCGTCTGGAGCGGCTGAACTACACGTCCCTGTGGCACCAGGTGGGCGAGTTGATCAGCAACCTGCGGACCGTTCCCGGGCTGGGGCCGGAGTTCCGCACCGCGCTGAACCAGCGCCAGCCCGAGCACGCGAACCGCCGCCGGGGGCGGGCGAACTCCTCCTACAGCAGGGCCGAGAACCAGCGGATCCTGAACGCTGCCCGCCACGACGTACGGCAGGCCGCCGCCCGCATCCGCGCAGGCCAGGAGCTGGCGGACCGGTGGCGGGCGGGAGACCTGGACGGTGAACCTCCCCACCAGAGACGGCGGGGCCGACTCGCCGCCTTCGTGGAGGAGCACGCCGACGTCCCCCGCACACCCAGCGGCGGCCCCCAGTGGTGGGTGAGGCAGCTGGGGACGGTCGCCGAGCACGTGGAGGCCGTGCACCTGTCCGCGCTGGAGATCGCGGCGTTCGTGATCCTGCTGGTCCAGATGACCGGGGAGAACGAGAGCACGATCACCAACGCCCCAGCAGGACATCACCGCCCGGACGGGCACGCCGGCGGCATCGCCTCGGCCATCGTCGAGCTGGACAAGCCCCGGCGGGGCAGCCGACGCCACATGGACCGGCCGCTGGTCGACCTGCCGAAGTGGGCGGGGAGCGAGACGGAAGCCGCCGGGCCGGAGTCCGACCGGCGCGACAGGCTCCAGAGCCCGTTCGGGGTGTTCATGCTCCTGCACGAACTCGCCGAAGGTCCCCGCCGCCTACTGGGAAGCGACCGGCTGCTGGTCTGGTGGGCCCGCAGCGGCGGCGGTGGCATGGGCCCCGGCCTGCGCACCGGAGCGGCCGGCAACCTCATCCGGGCCTGGTCGCAGGCCCGGCGTATCCCCGCGGACCCAGCACCGGGCGCCGGGCCGGATGCCCAACCGCCCATCCTCGACGTGACGTTGGGACGACTGCGGCTGACCTACAACGAGTTGAACCAGGAGCCCGTCGCCCACACCGAGACGACCCTCGTCAACGACTACCTCCTGCGCAACCGCGGGAACCTGGCCGAGTACCAGCGCGTCGTCGCCGGCGCCCTGGCCCGGGAGGTCGCCAAGGCCAGGACCCACGCCGCCATGCAGGTCCTCACCGCGGAGGAGGTCGCCGAGGCGGCCGAGCACCCGGCTCGCGTCGCCGCCCGCCACGGCATGGACGCCGCGACGCTCCGTCGCCTGCTCGCCGCGGAGCTCGACACCGTGATGACCGGGTGCGTCGACCACGACAACAGCCCGCACGCACCGGCCGGACAGCCCTGCCGGGCCTCGTTCATGCTCTGCCTGTCGTGTCCGTGCGCCCGGGCGGCACCGCACCACCTGCCCCTGCAGATCCTGGTCCGGGACGAACTGGCGAACCGCCGGACCAGCACGACGCCGCTGCGGTGGGCCGAACGGTTCGCCCTGCCCCACACCCAACTGGACGACCTCCTGGACCGCGCCGACCCGCACGCCGTCGCCGAGGCCCGCGACTCCATCACCCCCGAGCACCGCCGGCTCGCCGAACGCTTCCTCGCCCGAGAACTGGACCTGCCGTGACCCAGCCGATCGACCCTGCCGACTTCCCCGACACCGCCCTGCCCGGCCCCGACACCCCGGTCCTCCTGCGCCGCAGGCTCAACCCCCAGGCCGGCCGCACCGCCCCGTCCCTGTTCCGCGACGAGCGCTGGGACCTGACCCCCGGACTCTTCGAAGGCCACATCCCGACCACCACGCTCAACTTCACCGCCGTCCCCGAGCCGTTCCGCACCCAGGTCAGGCACTACGTCTGGCAGATGATCAACCACGACATGCCCAGGCCGATGCGGCACACCCCCGGCGACCGGCCGGCCCTGCGGACCATCTCCGTAGGGTTCAGCAAGCTCAACGCGTTCATCCTCTGGCTGGCCACCCGCGGCCTGACCTCGCTCGGCCAGGTGACCCACGACGACCTTGAGGCGTATCTCGACGCCGTGGACGAGATGGAGAAGCCGGTCGGCGCCAAGGGCGACCTGCTGCTGGAGGTCCGCCGCCTGTGGACCTACCAGGAGCGCGTCCCCGAGGAGGCCCGCCTGCCGGACGAAGCACCCTGGAACGGGGACTACCCCTTCGAGCTGCTCGGCGCCTCCCGCAAGACCGGCGAGAACAGGACCCCGCGGATCCACCCCGACACCATGGAACCGCTGCTGCTCTGGGCGCTTCGGTTCGTCGGCGACTTCGCCGACGACATCATCGCCGCCCACCGCGCCTACCTGGCGCTCTCCCACCAGGGCAGCAACGACAGGGCACGACGCGCCCGCCACGGCAGCACCGCGCCCACGGCGCCCAACCAGCCGCACCAACTGGTGCCGCTCCTGGCCACCTACCTCGACGATCTGCGCCGCACCGGCAAGGCACTGCCGGGCCGGACCGGAGCGGACGGGAAGCTGGAGCCGTGCTGGCCCCACCTGGTGCGGATCCTCGACACCTCGGAGTCCGCGTTCCGCGAGCGCCGCCAGCGCGGCGCGCTCTTTCGCGCGATGGTGACCGGCTCCGGCATCCCGCTGGATGACGCCGCCTACCTCGACACCCCGGTCACCGGCCAGGTCCACGGCAGGCCCTGGCACGGCCGCATCACCTACGAACAGGCCCCGAAGCTGGCCCGACTCCTGCGGACAGCGGCGACGATTACGGTCGCCTACCTCTCCGGAATGAGACCGGGGGAAGTCCTCAACCTGGAGCGCGGCTGCAGCGCGTACGACGAGGCCACCGGCGTCTGGACCCTGACCGGGCGCCACTTCAAGGGGGTGAAGGACAGCAACGGCAACAAGATCCCCGAAGGCGAGGAGCGCAGGGACCCGTGGACGGTCATCGACGTCGTCGCCCGCGCCGTCGACGCCGTCGAGCGCCTCCACGACCACCGGCTGCTCTTCCCCGTCCACCTCGACCCGGCCAACCCCATCGGCGCCCTCAGCAGCCGGCCCGGCGAGGCCCGCACCAGCCGCGAGGCGCCCCGCGACATCGCCGCCTTCATCACCTGGGTCAACGACTTCTGCCGAACGGCCGGCCTGAGCGAGGCGATCCCGCCCGACCCGCACGGCGCCATCGTCCCCGCGAGGTTCCGCAGGACCCTCGCCTGGCACATCGTCCGCCGGCCCCGCGGCCTGGTCGCCGCCGCGATCCAGTACGCGCACGTCTACACCCAGGTCACCCTCGGCTACTCGGGCACCTACGCGTCCGGGTTCCCCGACGAGCACGCCTTCGAGGAGTGGCTCGCCCGCCTCGACCAGCTCGCCGAGGACGAACGCCTGCTGGACGCGGGCGAACACGTCAGTGGCCCCGCGGCCGACCGGTACCGGCACAGGGTCCGGGAGGGCAACGCCAAGTTCGCCGGCCGCGTCCTGACCAACCCCAAGCAGGCGCGCGATCTGGTCGCCAACCCCTTGCTGCAGATCTACCCCGGACGGGCCATGACCTGCGTCCACGACGCAGCGAAGGCCCTGTGCCGGGTGTTCACCACCCAGGGCAGCACCCGCCAGACGCCCGACCAAGACGACTGCCGACCCACCTGCCAGAACATCGCCTACACCGACCGCGACATCGCCGAACGCGAGACACGAGCACGGGAACTCCGGTTCCTGACCGCCGACGTCCTCGCCCCCTCCCCACGCCACCAGCGCGAACGCGCCGAACTCCAAGCCCTCCAGAGCATCATCGACACCCACCACCGCGGACGAGGAACACGATGAACGCCGCCACCACCTCATGGCCCAGGCCCGAGACAGCCCCCGAACGGATCGCCATCCTCACTGCGGCCGACCGCCTCCTCGCCGGCACACCCCAGCACTCCACCGGCCGACTCTCAGTCGTCCAGCTCGCCGCCGAGGCCCAGGTCAAATACTGGATCATCGCCCAGAAGCACACCGACCTGCGCGACCACTTCCAGAGACTGGCCGCCGAAGCCAAGCGGCAGCCCAAGAGCCCCGGCGAGGCCGCCGAATCGGACCACCAGGGTTCTGGCGAACTCGACCGTCTGCGGGCCCACTGCGCTGGCCTCGAAGAACTCGTCACCACCTACAGCCTGCTGATCAACGAGCTCAGCATCGAGAACGAGAACCTGCGAACACAGCTCACCGCCCCATCAGACCCGACGGTGACCTCCATCAACGGGCGTCGCACCCCACAGGACCGTGAGTGACCGTACGAGGCTGACCGTCGAACCGAGTCCGCCTGACGGGCGGAGCCCTGCCCGAACGTCGCGAGTTCGGCCCGATCGGGCCATTCGCCGTACAGCACACCATGACTTCCGGTAGATGTGCTGGCAAGCCAACGCGGCACTGTGCGAGGAGTGGTAGATGGGTGGAGAGATCCAGATCCGGAGCGGTTCGCTGGCCGCCGGGGAGTTGCGGCGTGCGGTCAGCGAGCATGTGCCGGGCGCCGCAGTACAGTTCGAGGTGCGGGAGCCAGCCAGCGACTACCGGGTTGGCATCGACGCCACCGTCGTTGTGGCCGTCGTATCCGGCAGTGCATCAGTGCTTTCGGCCCTGATCACCGGAATCTTCTCGCTCATGGCGGCTCGCCGTTCGGGCAGCGCGAACATCGTCATCCGCAGTGCCGACGGCCGGAGCATCGAATTCCCGGCGGACACGTCCGCAGAGGAGATTCCGCGGCTGGTCGAGCTGACCCGGCAGCTCGACCGCCCGAGTATCGAGCTGCCCTGAGATGGCAGCCGGCCTCTGGACACAGCGATCCGGCTCCTACGGCGGGCTTCTCGATCAATACCTCGGGGAGGAGCGGGAACCCCGCCACGTGTCCGGACTGATCGCGATGCTCGGTGTGCTCGGCGACACCGAGGGGTTGGAGGCGGTCGGCGACTGCCTCACCGAGCGGGTTCAGCTCCCAGGGGCCGGCAAGCCGGGCGACCTGGCTCCGCTCGCCCACGAGGCGTTCGTCAAGGCATTCGAGACCGGTGCGGGAGTACGGTCGGCGGCAGTGGCCGTCAAGGCTCTGGCCGTGGAGGCCCTGCTCGCGGTCCTCGAGATCGGTGGCGAGGAGGGCGAGGAGGCTCGCTCCAACATGGCCGACTGGGCGGCTCACCTGACGAGCGAGGTGGTCGGTTCAGATCCTGAGGGTGACCGATCGACGCTGCACGCCATGCTGGACGCGGCCGAACAGGCGATGGAACGGCACCTCCAACTCGCCCTCATGCTGCTCGACTGGACGGTTCGGCAGACCCGGGACCTCGGATACCACGTGACCACCGAGCCCGACCGCGAGCTGACGGCGCGTGCCGCCCGACTGCTCACGGACGGCACGCAGCGCATGGCCGACCTGATGACCCGACAGGAGTTGGACGAGGCCGCGCTGAATCTGGTGGAGCTGGAGCTCCATCGGGTGCTCTACGTCCTGCGCGAGGTCGAGGCCGCGAAACCGCTGGCGGTCGACTCCCTGCGCCGAGCAGACGCGCTGCTTGAACGGCGCACCGGCCGCGACGACCGAATCGCCCACCTGGACCGAATGCTGAAGGTCAGCCGGGTGACGGGCGATCCGGGAACCGTCGGCGACCGGGTCGAGCGCCTCGGTGAAGCCCTCCGCCACGCGGGTCATCAGGAGGAGCAGGCCGGTCGGCGGCTTGAGGCGGCCCGCCTCTACTCCAACCTCGCCTACCGCCAGTTCACCGCGGCGGAGTACACGGGAGTCACCCGTTCCTATCTACTGACGGTGTACTACTTCGAGAAGACACAGGCGTTGCGGGCGGAACACCTGTCGGACCCGCATACGGCCGATGCCCGGCATCCGCAGGCGCACCTGCGGTTCGAGGCGGAGGGGTTCATCTACGGCGCCTCGGGCCGGCTCGCACGGCCCGAGGCAGCGTCGGAGCTCTACGACCGGGCCGCGAGTGCGCATGCCCGCGCGGCAAAGCTGGCGTTCGACAACTTTGAGCTCCACACCTTCTACCTGACCGCCGCCTGTTTCTTCGATGCCCACTCCAGTCTGGCGCGGGCCACGCGTGCCGGTGGTGTCCCGGAGATCCTCGCGCTGCTGGCCGGGGCCACCGGCGCGTTCCACGAGTGCGGGGGAATGTTCCAGCACGCCTTTTCGAGCTACGAAGCGGTGCTGGGCCGAATTCTCGACAAGGCAGCCGACCCGTGCCCCGGTGACCGGGTCCGGGAGCTGTCGCGCACTCTGCATCCGGCGGCTCAAGAGGTCGCGGTCGCGTCGAGCGCGGTCGCGGCAGCCGCCGAATCCGGGAACCCGGAGGCCCTGCGGGCCGCGGTCGCCCGCCTGGCATCCCAGTTCATCTTCCTCTATCCGACAGGTTGAGCACCGACATGACCGACCGGCTCCTACCGGGGCGACTGCTCCTGGTCGAAAGACTGTCACCTGTCCCTGTGGTGGATAGGGACGGACGGTTCCTCATCGAGGGAGACGATCCTCAGGAGGCCCTGACGCTCGGTACGTTCAACGAGACGTACGACAGCACAGGTGTTGGGTATATCCGCTCCGAACGTTCCTGGCCGACCCGGCGGTGTGCGGTGGCCGAGTCGTACGCGGCGGAGTTCGAGAGGGTCCTGGGCTTCGTGCGTGCCCTGTCGGACGAGGTCTGCGTGGTGACTTCCACACCTCCCCGGTCCGTACACCCCGTGGTCGTGTTCGCCGAGCCATCTCCGGTCCCTGGTAGCGGGCCGCGTTCCGCAGGCGGGCGCCTTCGCCGGCTCCTGATCGACGCGGTGCGCGCAACCGGTGGAGCGGACGGCCCGGCCGGGTCCGGGATCGTGGATGCGGAACGCTGGTTGGAGCGCCTCGACCAGCACCTTCCGGTCGAGGCGTTGCGTCCCGACGAGCGACTCGTCGTCGGACCGGCCTTCCTGCCTGCGGTGACCGAACGGCTCAGGACGCGGGACTCCGGCGCGCGGCGGCAGATGATCCGCGCGGACCTGGGCCTGCCGACGGACCCGGAAGCCTACCGGTCTGCGGTGGCACGACTCACCGCCGAGGCCGGCGACATCACCACCCGCCTGGGCGACGCGTTCGCCACCCCCGGCCTCGCCGGATACCGCCAGGGCGCGCGGGCAGTACTCGACCTTCAGGCGGCGTACCCACGGGAAGACGGAGGGGTGCTGCTGCAGCTGCTGTTCACGAGGGGCGACGCCGGCGAGCCGTTCACGATCCCGGTGCTCGGGCTGCACATTCCGCCGCCCGCACAGGGCTATCCGTTGCTGCTGACGGACGGGAGAACCGAAATGCTGAGCAGGCCGCCGTGGCAGCTGGGGTGGAGCGTAATGCCGGAGGACAACACATGACGGCCGAGGCCCTTCCCACCGCACTGGCCCGGATCTCGACCGGGGACTGGGACGAGGCTGTGGCCCTGCTCGAGCAGGCCGACCGGGCGGCCTGCGACACGGTGGTGATCGACCTGGCCAGATGCCACGTCGCGGCATGCTGCAGCCGCCATCGCGGCCTGTTCGATCCCGCACTGGCCAGGCTCGCGGAACGCGTCGAGGTGACCGCCGACCCCGCCGTGGGCCCGACCTGGTACTACTACCGGGCGTTGGCACAGCTGATCCGGAGAGACGCCGCCGCGCCGGGGTGCGTCCAGGACTTCGTCGAGCTGGTGGACCGGCTGGGCGTCCCGGAGGCCGTCGTCCGCCTCGTGGCGGGCCTGCTCACCGTTCTCGGCCAGCTCGGCCGCACCGACCTCATGGTGCCGCTGCACCGGCTTGTCGAGGGCCGCGAGCCCACTGATCAGCCGGACTGGGCCGGCTGGGCGGAGCTCGCCGTCGGCCTGCGGGCCACCGGGGCGAGCGCCGAGGCCGAGCGCATCTGTGATGTGGTCCTGGAGCGTTCGACGGAACCGGGGCCGTGGGCACGGGCCGCCCTCACCAAGGCTGTCATGCTGGCCACCAGGCGGGACTTCGCCGCCGCGCGGGCGCTGCTGGCCCGCTCACGGAGCACCGCAGCCGCCGCCGGCCTGACACCGATGGTCGAGGCGGCCGAGGTGAACTGGGCCGTCAGCTACTTGAAGGCGGGTGATGTCGCGGGGTTGGAGAGCGCCGTACACACCTGGTTCGAAGAGTCCGTCCCGCTGCCCAGGGTGGAGCATGCGCTGCGGATGGCCCGGCTGCTCCGGGACGGCCGGAGCGACCTGTCGGCGCTCGAACTGCTCGGCCGGTACGCCGACATGGTCTGGCCGCAGGGCAGCGACACGGTGCAGCTCGCCTGGCTCGAAGCGCTGGTGCAGGTGTTCCGCGCGCTCTCGGACGACTCCACCGCGGCCGAACTCTGCCTGCGGACGATCGCTCTCGACGATCGGACCCTGCCGTCCGGATCCGCGGTGCTGGGGCCGGAGGACTACGACCGGATCGTCCGCGCGTACGAGCTCCTGGTGATGTTCAACGCAGAGCTGGAGCGGTTCGGCGAGGTCGAACACGGACGTGTTCTGGCGTATGTGGAGGCGTCGAAGGAGGCCGCGTTCTCGCGAGCACTGCCAACCGTGCACCCGGACCGGTCGGCGGTCGAGACCGCCGCCGAGACGCGCGCGCTGACCGAGGAGCTCGCAGGGCTGGAGGCCGCGGCGGAGCAGCGGCTGAGTGGCGCCCTGAGCGCGCAGGCCGACGCCCTGCGCTCGCTGGTCGACGACTCCACTCGGGCCATCGTGATCCGGGCGGCCCACGAGTACGAGCGCGAGCGCGATCTTCGGACCACCGCCGTCAGGGAACGCCTCGCCGAGCTGCGGGCGTCAGCCGGAGGGCAGTTGACGCGGTTCCCCTCGTTCCTTCGGACCACGCCGGAGAGCCTGCCCGATGCCCTGGCCGCCGCCCCGTGGCCAGAGCCGACCGCCGCCCTGGCCTACCGGCTGGACCGCACGGAGAACGAGCTGCACATCTATCTGACCGGCACCGACGGTCGGGTGTCCAAGCATGTCGGCGAGGTCAATCCGAGTGCGCTGGACGCCCTTCTGGCCGTGCTCAACCACCATCCGGAGGATGAACTCGACTACATCGCCGGGCGCCTGACCGCTGTCCTTCTCCCCGAACCCATCAGGCGCGCCCTCGACGATTCGAACGCGGGCACGCTGATGGTTTCCGCCGACGCGAGCCTGCTCACCGTCCCGTGGGAGGCCCTCGGCAAGGACGCGCACCGGCTCGGACTGCGCTTCACGCTATGCCGGACCCCCTCGCTGCTGCGGGCCGTCGGCCAGGTCTCGGGTGATCGGCGGGTAACTCAGGGCTCCGGGCGGGCGCTGATCGTCGCCGATCCCACCGGAGACCTGCGCGGGGCCAGGAAAGAGGGCGAGCTGGTGCGGGAGGTCCTGACCACTCGGGGCTTGGAGACGACCGCACCGGCCTCCTGCACCCGGGAGGCGTTCCTGGCGGCGCTGCCCGGCCACCCCCTCGTGCACTTCGCCGGGCACACCAACTACCTGCGGTCGGATCCCGCGTCCAGCCACTTCCTGTTCTCCGACGGGCCGCTCACCGTGGCCGAGTTGGCGCAGGTCGACGTCCACCCAGGTGCGTTGATCGTGCTCGGGTCGTGCGAGTCAGCCCAGTCCGGGACGGAATCCGGAGGGAACGGTACGTTCGGCATCGGCACGATGCTTCTGCTGAAGGGAGCCGCGACCGTGATCGGCACCAACTGGCCCGCTCAGGACACGGCGACCCTACGAGCCACCCAGCTGCTCTACACCCACCTGGCGGCCGGGGCAGGCGCCGGCCGGGCACTGACCGCCACCCGCCAGGAGCTGTACCAGCAAGGGGAGCCGATCTCCGTGTGGGCGCTGCTATCGGCGATGGGTCACCCGGCAACGCGGATTCCGGGACCGGCGTCGGCACCCTAGGGCTCCAGTACTGGTATTTAAGGCCAGCCGGGATACCAAGCGATTCGACGCCAGCGAACCAGCGTGACCTGGCACATGGATCTCAACAGTTTCAGACCAGAGATAGTTACCTCACCCGGTACGCCCGCAGTCGGCGTAACAGCGCCCTCGCCCACTTCGCCGGCACCGATCACTTCACCCAGCCCGGCACCGACCGCACCCACGCCCAGGCGCTCCGGCACATCCACCTCGTCGCCCTCCGCTTCGACTTCCAGTGCCGCAGCATCCAGCAGCTGCTCGACCAGGCTCCGGGGAGCGAGCGAGCCCGCTGGGATCCGTACACCCGCGCCCTCGCGGCGTTCGCCCTCCTCGGAAGCTCCGCCCCCGGTGCCCTCGAAGCCCTGGACCGTAGTCTCGCCGAGGCCGGCGACAACCTTCAGGTCTGCCACGCCCTGCTCCACGGCCTCTGGCTCGGAGACGGACTACCAGACCAGGCCGAGCGGATCCTGGAGCTGGCCGCCTGGCCCACCTTCGACGACACCGACCCGATCATGCTGTTTCGCACGGCCACCGCCTGGCGGAGCCTCGGCCGTCGATCCGAAGCCCTTGACGCGATCGACAGCGCCATCGAAGCCCTCGACCCGAACCAGCCCGACGTCCACGCTGACCTCGTCCGTGAACGCGCTCTGATCACCGCGCTGGCCCGAGAACCGCGGCACCACCGAGGACTATGACCCCGCTCGCCTCCCGGCGGCACCGGGAATCGCCACCCCCTGACGCAGAGGAGCAATACATCGAACAGCCGAACCCCAGGACCGTCAGCCCGCAGCCCCTCACCCGAGCCTTGCCGGAGGGGAGGAAGCCCGGACCTACCAGCGCGACCTGAGCCGCTGGGCCGCCCGCCGCGCCCACATCCAGCAGGCCATCAACTCGGCCTCCGCCCCGCGGGCAAGCGAACCGACCGCCACCGCACCACCCCCGCCTTCTCGGCCCCGCCGGCGGTAACCGCCTCGCTGGCCAACCCGGCACCGCTGAAGGTCACGGTCCGCCCCGCGGACCCGGCCTTTGAACGAGCGGGCCGACCAACGGCGATGGGCCGCACCCCTTCGCTTAAGTTCTAGTGGTCGTTGCAACATCCCAGCTCAGGGGATGCAATGGAATATCAGATCCGGGAGGACCGGGGCCCTCAGGGGCGGAGGAAGCTGACCGCTGAGCGGGCGGCATACTTCCAGCTCATGCAGCAGGGCTTCAACAACTCCGAGGCGTGCCGAATCGTGGGCGTCAACCGGAGGACCGGCATCACCTGGCGCAACGGGCGCAACGCGTACAAGGGCCGGCCGAGGACCGCACCCCCGGTACACCGGGAGCCGTCCTCGGCCGGCCCTTCCCGCTACCTGCGGGAGTCCGAGCGCCTCCACATCGCCGACCGGCTGCGCGAGAACGCCACGATCCGCCAGATCGCCGCCGAACTGGGCCGCAGCCCGTCAACCGTCAGCCGGGAGATACGCCGCAACGGGTCCCACTGGACGGGTGGCAGGTTCGTCTACCGGCCCCATGCCGCCCAGGCCCGGGCGGATGCCCGCAGGCCCCGTCCCAAGGCCGGCAAGATCGGCCGGAACCCCGAACTGCGCGAGTTCGTCCAGGCCCGCCTCGAACGCCGCTGGAGTCCGGAGCAGATCAGTCACATCCTGCGGCAACTGTTCCCCGGCCGGCCGGACATGCACGTGACCCACGAGACGATCTACCAGGCCCTCTACTCCCGCAAGCGCGGGGACCTCCGACGCGACCTGTCCCGTTCCCTCCGCACAGGCCGCGCCATGCGCCGCCCGCACCGTCAGTCCGCCAAGCGTCAGCCGCGCATGGCCAAGAACATGGTGATGATCAGCGAGCGGCCCGCCGAGGTCGACGACCGGGCCGTCCCCGGCCACTGGGAGGGCGACCTCATCATCGGCAAGGCCCACAAGTCCGCCATCGGCACGCTGGTGGAACGCTCCAGCCGGCTCCTTGTCCTGGTCCATCTCCCGGACGGCCGCCAGCCCGCCCAGGTCCGCGACGCGCTCATAGAGGCCGTCTCGACGCTGCCGCATCAGTTCAGAAGGTCCCTGACCTGGGACCAGGGCTCCGAGATGCACCTGCATCACCAGTTCAGCGCCGCCACGGAGATGGACGTCTACTTCTGCGAACCGGGAAGTCCATGGCAGCACGGGTCGAACGAGAACACGAACGGCCTGCTGCGGCAGTACTTCCCGAAGGGCACGGACCTGTCCCGCTACACACGCGAGGACCTGGACACCGTCGTCGCCGAACTCAACAGCCGCCCACGCAAAACGCTCGGCTGGGAGACCCCAGCCGAGCGCTTCGCTAAGCTCCTGGCCACAGCCAGTTGATCATCGTGTTGCTACGACCCCTGGAATTCGCCTCCGGGGGTGCGGGCCATCGCCGTTGACGAACTATGTGGCAGCCGCGTAGCTCGTGCGCAGCAACTCCATCGACCGATCGAGGTCCTCCACCGACCCGATCCGGACCTCCAGCTCGCCCGTCCCGAGGTGCCCGATTCTCCGGACGTCCCGGGTCCAGCCCGGGACCAGCCGGACCGTCGTCGGGTCGACCCGCAGGAAGACGACCAGAGCCTGAGCCTGTGCCAGCACCCGGACGCAGGCGAAGTTCCGCCGGCGGCGGTAGGCAACGTAGTGCTGCAGCGGCACCGCGTGGCCCTCGCCCAGGTCGAGCAGACGGGCGTCGAGCTCCTCGTACAGCCCGCGGATCTCGCCGCTGGCCTGCGCGAGGACGTCGGTGACCGTCCGACGGCTGGCCGCGACCGGGCGGGCAAGCTCCGTCCGCCCGGTCGAGAGGGCGCCGCACCCGCCAGCGACCGACGCCGCCAGCTCCAGCGTCACCAGGTCGTCCCCATAGCGCCGGTAGACCACCATGTCGATCCGGTGGTGGGACATTCCGGCCGCCGCCAGGTCGTACCGGGTGAAGTCCGCCGCGATGCACACCACCCGCGGGTTGCTCCAGTCCACCTGCTCGGCGACCTCGGCGCCGAGCCGCTGCTCGACGAGCGCCTCGAACTTGGCGCGGTTCTCCACCAGCCACGAGAGGTAGAACAGCCCCTGCGCGAGGACCGACTCGCTGCTCGTGCGCTTGTACTCGATCAGCACCGGGCTGCCGTCCTCGTCCAGACCGAGGCTGTCGATCCGGCCCCGGTGCACCGGACCGGTGGAGTACTCGCTCGCCAGGAAGCGGACGCCGCCCAGCATCTCCTCCATGTTCGCCTCGACGAGAGCCTGGAGGTGACGCTCCAGCTCCACGGTGTCGCCCTCGACACGACGAACATCCCCATCAGAAACGCGGAACACCTGCAGACCCGCCACGTACCCCCCAGCACACCATCCCCGGACCACCCAGGGATGAGCCGGACAACATACATGCCGGAAGCAGGACAATCTAGTTCTTGTTGCGTTTATCGCACTTTGCGTCAGCAAGGAATAGAGGGGAACGCCGGTGGGCCGGTGTTCTCGACGTGGCTGCTCTACTGAGGCAGTTGCGGCACCGGCAGCCCAGTAGCTGTCCCGATCCCGGTGAGAACCATGTTCTGAGCCATAGGGTTCGTCGCCACGCTCTGGATCACCGAGCCCACGCGCGCCCGGCGCTCGGTCAGACGAGCGGTTCGCGGTGGGCGGCGGCCTCGCGGACGAGCTGGGCGAAGCGCTTGCGGCTGCGCCGCTGGTGCTGTTCGACCTGTTCGTCGGTCCAGACTTCCGCGCTGGTGTCGTCGTCCTCGTCGTCGAGGTCGTCGTACTCGGTGTGGAGGAGCCAGCACGCGTGGATGCCGGTGAGGAGGTCTTCGAGGAGGTCGCGGGCCGGGCGCTTCGGGTCGAGCGGGGTCAGACGCAGTTCGACGTCGGCGAGGCCGGGCGCGTCGTCGCCGAAGTCGGCGAGGGTCTCCTCCAGGTCGTCGAGCTGTTCGCGCAGGACGTCGGGGTCGGGCAGGAGTCCGTCGGTGATGCGCAGGGCGTGGCGCACGAGGTCGGTGACGGCTTCGTACGGAGTGGCGCCGGCGTCGATGAGTTTTAGGACGAGGGTGGGGGTCTCGTGGGGCAGGGCTTCGATGTTGTCGGCTTCCTGGACGACCTGGTCGGGGTCGTGGCCGGAGGCGTCGGCAGTGACTTCGGCCGCGACGGCGAGCCAGTGGGCCGCGGCGACGGCGGCCGCGGTGGGATCGACGGCGGAGAACAGCTCGGCCGGGCCGAAGGGGTCCAGTTCGAGGAGCCGGTCGGCGGCGGCGACCTGGACGGGGGAGGCGTCCTCCCGGCTGAGGAGGACGGCCTGCTGGGCGCGGCCGGTGAGGTCGCCGAGTTCGGCGTTCTCCACGGCGGCGAGTTCGGTGGCGGCCTCGCCCAGGACGGCCTCCGTCAGCGCCGTGTCGGCGAGTTCATGGAGGGAGCGGCCGGTCTGGTGGGCGGATTCGAGTAGGCGGCTGTAGGAGGCGATCGTCGCGCCGCCGCTGGGCAGGTTCGGCTTGGCGATCGCGTCCGCGACCGCGCCAAAGTGCCCGCGTTCCTGTTCGCGGTGCCAGCCCTCGGTGTTGGGGTCCTGGGAGGCAGTGGCGCTGGCCGGGTGGGTGTAGGTACGCCACGCGGCCTCGGACAGGTGGGTGAGGGCGCGGGCCAGGCGCAGTAGCGCGTCCGTGTCCGTGCCGGCCGGGAGGGCGGCGATACGGGTGGCGAGATCACCCTCGCCGGTCCCCCAGGTGGCGATCAGTTCGTGCCGTTCGGGGTCGATGCTGTAGCGGGTCATGAAGCCGCACCTCCGGTGATCTGCTCGGCGGCGTCGCCGGGCATCGAGCCATTCTGGCGCATCGTCAGAACGCTCTGGCTCGTGCAGCTGGCTGGCGTCGACGGCTGGGAGAGGGCGAGCCCCCTCGTGGGCAGAGGCGGTTGAGCCCGGGTTGCGGGCTCCTCGGCGGATTCGGCTGAGACCAGCGGTGCGAGTGGATCGCGGAGACCATCGTGCTCGAGTGACCGCCGGATGGGAGGTTCCGACCTGCGCAAGGAGCAGGTTCGGCCCGCGTATGCCGGGGCTCGTCGGCTACCAGCGGCGGCGTTCTCGGCCGACTCCAGGAGGCACTCAGAGCGGCAGGTGGCTGCGGCTTCGGCTGTGGGGCTGGGTGTTCTTCGCCTGGTGGGACGTGCGGCTGGAGTGGCCGGTGGCTCGAAGGGGCGAGCCACGGGGGTGGGTTCCCTACTCAGGATGAGGCATCTCGAAGCATGTCATATGGTGCAGACCCGAACTCTTGGTGCCGCCATCTCGGGCTCTGGCGCGAACAGGGGAGGAGGGCTGCGCCGTGTCCGACAGTGCCGAGCCGATCCACGCACGCCTTGCGGAGCTGGCCCGCTCGCAGGAACCCGGCCAGGTTGTTGTTGATCTCGGCTGCGGTGCGGGACCGACGCTGCGGGCCGTCAGCCGGACAGCGCCGCAGGCTTCCCTCATCGGGATCGATCGTTCGGCGGCGTCGCTGCACCAGGCCCGGGCGGGTCTGGCAGGCCACAAGGGGCCGACGGCGGCGATCGTTGCGGATCTGCGCGATCCTCTCCCGTGTTCAGGCGAGAGCGTGGACATCGTCCTGTCGTACAACACCATCGAGTGCCTGCCGAACCCGCAGGCCATGCTGGCCGAGGTGGCGCGAGTCCTCCGGCCTGGCGGGCGGGCGGTCATCGCGCACGTCGACTTCGACTCGATGGTCGTTGCGGGCGCGGAAGCAGATCTCGACCGGCGGGTGTGCCACGCGTTCGTGGACGACGCGCAGAGCTGGATGGATCACGCGGACGGCAGGATCGGTCGCAAGCTCGGACTGCTCCTCGCCCGCAGCCCGCTGGATCTCGTCGGGGTCGAGCCGTTGCTGGCGTGGTCGACCGAGTTCACGGGGCACGCACGGGATCGGGTTGGCCAGGTCCGGAAGGCTCTGCTGTCCGCCGCCAGGCACGGTCGTGGCGCGGTCGCCCCTGAAGAGGTCGAAGCTTGGTACACCTCGGTGTGCGATGCGGACCGGCTGGGTGGCTTCTTCTTCTCCGAGCTGGCGTTCATCGCGGTGGCGGAGAAGGCCAGTAGCGGCCGCAGCGGGCATGGCGCAGCCTCGCACGACGGCCGGCAGGAGGTACGCGTGAGAGCCGGTTCGATGTCGGATATCCCGACTGCTGCTTGACCGACGTCTATGGGGAAGCGGCGGTCGCGAGGGCGGTGGCGGCGAACGTGCACAGGGCGTTCACGGTGGTGCTGAGCGGGGCCGTGGTGTCGAGCGCCAGCGCGGGCTGTTCGGGGCCGGACCACGACAGCTCCGGCGCGTCCGGTGCCGGATTGGTCCGGTAGGTGCGGACGGCGTCGCGGGCGTGGCGCACCGGTTCGGGGGCGTGGACGTGGATGAGGTGGAGGCGTTCTCCGAGGAGGTCTGTGGCGAGCCGCCGTTCCGCTTCGGCGGAGGTCACCAGGGTGGCGATGCCGACCTGATCCTGGCAGGCGGCGTGCGCGAGGGCGCGGAGCGTGGCGAACGCTTGCTTCCCGACGTCGGAGGGGTTCGTGCTTGTTGCTGATGGTCACTCAGGATGAGCTGCGATCAATGGTCTTGAGTGTTCAGGCTGCGCTCCGTGGCGAAGTTAATCGGGCCGTTGGCTGTGCGGGAAATGGGATACTCGGCAGACGGCGCCAGCTGACTCGACGTTGCGGCGCTGTGCGACTCCCGCGGCCCAGTCGCGGATTTGCCCTCTCACAGAAGTGGTCCTTCGTTCTATGGCTACGGTCCTCTCCATCGCCGACGCGCTGCGCGAGCGCTTCGCACAGGCGATCTCCACTGCGTTCCCCGACGCCGCGGACAGCGACCCCCAGCTGCGACGAAGTGACCGCGCCGACTTCCAGGCCAACGGCATCATGAGCCTGGCCAAGCCGCTGCGCGCGAACCCTCGCGAGGTGGCCGCGCGGGTGCTCGAGAACCTCGGTTCTGGCCAGGTGATCGCGAACCTGGAGGTCTCCGGGCCCGGCTTCATCAACGTCACCGTCACCGACGCGGCCATCCTCGAGAGCCTGGCTGCCCGTGCTGCCGACGCCCGACTCGGTGTTGGCAGCTCCGCCGAGGCCGGCGTCACGGTGATCGACTACAGCCAGCCGAACATCGCCAAGGAGATGCACGTCGGGCACCTGCGCTCGACGATCATCGGCGACGCGCTGGTCCGCACCCTGGAGTTCATCGGCGAGAAGGTGATTCGGCGCAACCACCTCGGCGACTGGGGTACCCAGTTCGGCATGCTCATCCAGTACCTCGTCGAACACCCCGCCGAGCTTGGCGACGACACCGAGCCGGAAGGCGCCGGCCCGTCGATGTCCCGTCTCAACCGCCTGTACAAGGCGTCGCGTGCCAAGTTCGACAGCGACGCCGACTTCGCCGATCGCGCGCGTCGGCGCGTCGTCGAGCTGCAGGCCGGCGACGCCGAGACCGTCGCCTCTTGGCAGGGCATGGTCGACGAGTCGAAGGTCTACTTCGAGGCCGTCTACGCCCGTCTCGGTGTCCTCCTCGAAGACGCCGACGCTGTCGGCGAGAGCTACTACAACCCGATGCTCGCCGACGTGTGCGCCGACCTTGAAGCCTCCGGCGTCGCTGCCCGCTCCGACGGCGCCCTGTGCGTCTTCTTCGACGACATCAAGGGCCTCAACGGCGAGCCCACCCCGCTGATCGTCCAGAAGAGCGACGGCGGCTACGGCTACGCCACCACCGACCTCGCCGCCATCCGCGACCGCGTCGGCCTGCTCGGCGCCGACCAACTCCTCTACGTCGTCGACAGCCGCCAGGCCCTCCACTTCCAGATGGTCTTCGAGACCGCCCGCCGCGCCGGCTGGCTCCCCGACAACGTCCGCGCCCTGCACCTCGGCTTCGGCACCGTCCTCGGCAAGGACGGCAAGCCCTTCAAGACCCGCTCCGGCGAGACCGTCCGCCTCATGGACCTCCTCGACGAAGCCGTCGACCGCGCCCGCGCCGTCGTCGCCGAGAAGAGCCCCCAACTCGCCACCGAGGAACTCGAAGACCGGGCCAAGCAGGTCGGCATCGGCGCCGTGAAGTACGCCGACCTCTCGACCTCCCGCACCCGCGACTACATCTTCGACGCCGATCGCATGGTCTCCCTCAACGGCGACACCGGCACCTACCTCCAGTACGCCTACGCCCGCATCCAGTCCATCCTGCGCAAGGCCCCCGAAGGCGTCGCCCCGACCGCCCACCAGGACCTGGCCCTGGAGCCGGCCGAACGCGCCCTCGGCCTCCTCCTCGACGAGTTCGGCGCCACCATCGACCTCGTCGCCGAGACCTTCGAACCCCACCGCCTCTGCGCCTACCTGCACAGTCTCGCGGCGGCGTACACCACGTTCTACGAGCACTGCCCGGTCCTGAAGGCCCCCAGCCGCGAGGTCGTGGAGACCCGGCTGCTGCTCTGCCAGCTCACTGGCCAGACCCTCCGCCATGGCATGGACCTCCTCGGCATCGGAACGCCCGAGAGGTTGTAGCTTTATAGGCGGCCGTCGGGGTGAGCAGCCATCTGAAGGGCGGCCTGGCGGTGGAGGGCGGCCGTGACTCTGGGGAGAGCAGGTGCGTCATGGCGGCGTCGGCCCGTACCTGCGCGGGCGCGTTCGCCAAGAGGGCGCTGGTGTTGAGGAAGTCGGCGTGGACCACGCAGCTGAACAGCATCCGCACCAGCACGTCACGGCTCAGCTCGCAGCCCAGGCCTGTCGCGCGGGCGAGCCAGGCCGGCAGGGGGATGCCTCCGGTCGGGACGATCTCCGGGGCGACGGCCGTGCGGGCGATGACCTGGAGTTCGGGGGGTCCACTGTGGTGTTCGTGCACGATGGCGCCGAACGGGACCCCCGTGTGCGAGGCGGCCAGCCAAGTGCCGGCCTCCTTGTGGGGGACGCCGATCTTGCGCTGCTGCTTCTCCGCCTGGTCCAGGCCGTGCTGCCAGGCGCACGAGCCCTTTCCGGCGTCGTGGATCAGGGTCAGGTACTCGGCCAACTCGCCTGCGCCGAAGGCCGATCCGAACCGGCGCGCCAGCGAGGCGGATCCCCGGAGATGGTCCTCCAGGGTGTGGCGGGCACCTGGTAGGTTCCGGCTGTGGGCCCACAGTGGTGCCGCTTCGCTGTTTGAACCGTCCATAGTGGCTACCTTGTTCACGGCCGGACCGTACCGCTGCTGACTGACGTCGGCGGGCAGCGGTTCGGAACCCCCAGTGTGCAGCCGACACGCGGATCGCGCCGAAGCAGGATGTCCGAAGTCTGTGGATTTGCCTGTCCGGTTGGTCGCGCAAGCGCGCGAGAGACGGTCGGTTTCCGCTGATGGGCCGGCGTGGCGGTCGCCCTTCGGGGCGGCCGAGGATCGCAACCTGATTGCGCACCTGTTGGGCGAGATCGGCCGGAGTGGCGGTCGTCCTTCGGGGCGGCCGAGGATCGCAACCCTACGTCTGGGGCGGCGGCGGCAGCAGCGGTCCGACGTGGCGGTCGTCCTTCGGGGCGGCCGAGGATCGCAACCTGTGGTCGGCGCTGTCCTACGACCCGTCCGCGATGTGGCGGTCGTCCTTCGGGGCGGCCGAGGATCGCAACTCCGTGCTGCTGGTCGCCGGCCTGGTGCTGCTCGTGTGGCGGTCGTCCTTCGGGGCGGCCGAGGATCGCAACCATCGCCACCAGGCTGCTGGTCGGCAGCGCCCGCGTGGCGGTCGTCCTTCGGGGCGGCCGAGGATCGCAACCACTCCCGAGCCAGCTCGGTTGCGGACGGCAGCGAATGTGGTGGTCGCCCTTCGGGGCGGCCGAGGATCGCAACATCCCCTCAGACACCGTCGTCACCATCCGGTGGGACGTGGCGGTCGCCCTCTGGGGCGGCCGAGGATCGCAACATGGACTACGTGTGCGACGTGACGTTGGGGACCGACGGTGGCGGTCGCCCTTCGGGGCGGCCGAGGATCGCAACCATCAGCTCGCCGTTGTCGTACCGGACGGTCATCCGGGTGGCGGTCGCCCTTCGGGGCGGCCGAGGATCGCAACAACCCGGCGACCACCGCCGTGAGTTCATCCGTGGCGGGTGGCGGTCGTCCTTCGGGGCGGCCGAGGATCGCAACACCCGGGCGAAGCTGCTGCTGAACCCGAGCGAGTTGGTGGCGGTCGCCCTCCGGGGCGGCCGAGGATCGCAACGAGAGGACCACCGTGCACACCACCCCCCGGCCCCGCCGTGGCGGTCGCCCTTCGGGGCAGCCGAGGATCGCAACCCCCGGAACCCGCCCCGCATCGCTCCGCCACCCCGACGGTGGCGGTCGCCCTTCGGGGCGGCCGCGGATCGCAACATCCCGCCCATGCTGCACCGAGTCGGTTGACCCGCCGGTGGCGGTCGTTTTGCGGGACGGCCGCGGATCGCAACGTCGCCGACGCGGCCCGGCGCGCCCACCAGATCGGACTGCGCCCAAGTGCGGTCGTCTCGTGGTCGGCGTGAGTGGAACGAGGGAGGCTCCGGGGCGGTTTCCGTGCTGAGGAGGGTTCAGAGGAGGAAGGCGGTTCGGTCTTCGGGTTGGGCGGGGTCGAGTCCGCGGTGGGGGTGGTAGGCGCCGTTCCACAGGAGGAGGTTGCCGATGATGGGTTCGGCGAGGCCGGTGGTGAGGGCGGCGTCGGCTTCGTGGCGGGGGAGTTGGGCGGTGTGGGGCTGGAGTCGGCGTAGTGGTTCCGGGCCGCACGGGTAGGGGGATCTGAGGGCGGCGATGTCGGCTTCGACGGCGGCGCGGTGGGCTTCGTCGCGGATGACGATGACGGGCCGGTTGAGGGTGTCGTCGATCATGCGGAAGGCGTCGTCGACGGCGGGGAAGTCGAGTTGGGTGCGCAGGGTGTCGATGTGGGTGCCCATGCCGGTGGGGCCGCTGCCTTGGAGGGTGTAGCGCAGCGGGTAGTACTTGTCGAGGGCGTCGAGGTTGTCGGGTCGGGCGAGGTCCGGGCCGATGTGGGCGGCAGTGGCGTCGAGTGCGGCGGTGTAGGCCTTGTCGCGGGGCTGTCCGGCGTCGTGGACCTTGAAGACGACGACGGTGCCGTGGGCCTGGTGGCCTTCGCGGTTGCACCGGCCGGCGGCCTGCTGCAGGGACTCCGCGGGCGCCCAGGCGCGGAACACACGGGGGAAGTCGAGGTCGACGCCGGCTTCGATCAGCTGGGTGGACACGACGTGGATGTCGCCGCCGTACTCCAGGAGCCTGCGGATGTGCTCGATGACCTCATCGCGGTGGCCGGCGGTCATCCGGGTGGACAGGTGCAGGACGGTACCGCTCGCCCGTTCTTCCAGGAGGCGGTGCAGGTGTGCGGCGTCCTTGGTGGTGTTCACCACCGTCAGTGTCTGGCGGCCGCTGCGCCGGCCGATTTCGTCGGCCATCGACTCCCAGGTGACGTCGGGGCCGGTGCGCCAGTCGTAGGTGACGCGCCGCAGCTCTTCGAACAACTCGGCCGGGTCGGTGATGAGTTGGCGGCGGGGGAGTCCGTCGAGCTGGGCGAGGGACCAGAAGGCGGGCTGGGTGGCGGAGGTGAGGACGACGGTGGTGCCGAAGTGGTCGACCAGGCCGCGCAGGGCGCTGAGGATCGGGGCCAGGAGCCGGTCCGGCAGGGCCTGGACCTCGTCGAGGACGATGACCGCGCCGGCCAGGCGGTGGATCTTGCGCATGGCGGCGGGCCGGTGGGAGAAGAGCGACTCGAAGAGTTGGACGGTGGTGGTGACGACGAACGGCGCGTCCCAGTTCTCGGCGGCGGTGCGCGCCCAGGTTCCCTTCGCGCCGTCCAGGTCGACCGAGCTGTGATGCTCCAGAACGGTCGGGGGAAGGTCCGGGTCGTCGGGGTCGAGCATGTCGCGGTAGGTGCGGGCGTTCTGCTGGGTGATGCTCGTGTAGGGGACGGCGACGACGACATGGCGGTGGCCGTGCGCGACGGCGTGGTGCAGGGCGAAGCCGGCGGAGGTGAGGGTCTTCCCGCCGCCGGTGGGCACGTGGAGCACGTACATGCCGGGCGCGCCGGTCGCTGCGGCCACCGCCTCCTCGTAGACCCGCCGGCGGATGCCGTCGATCTTCGAGGCGCGGCGCCGGGACAGGGCTTCGTTCCGGCGCGTGTCGAAGACTTCCAGCAGGTGCGTCATGTCGGCGTCGGCCCGGACCTGCGCGGGCGTGTTCGCGAAGTGGGCGCTGGTGTCGAGGAAGTCGGCATCGACCACGCAGCTGAACAGCATCCGCACCAGCAGGTCACGGTTCAACTTGCCTTCCGGGCCTGTCGCGCGGGCGAGCCAGGCCGGCAGGGTGATGCGTCTGGTCGGGACGATCTCCGGGACGACGGCCGCCGTGCGGGCGATCGCCTCCTCGATCAGCGCCTGGTTCGCGTGGGCGCCGGTTTTCACGGCGTGGACGAGATCTTTCACCTTCTGGAGTTCGGGGAGTCCACCGTGGTGCCCCTGCACGATGGCGCCGAACGGGACCCCCGTGTGCGAGGCGGCCAGCCAAGTGCCGGCCTCCTTGTGGGGGACGCCGATCTTGCGCTGCTGCTTCTCCGCCTGGTCCAGGCCGTGCTGCCAGGCGCACGAGCCCTTTCCGGCGTCGTGGATCAGGGTCAGGTACTCGGCCAACTCGCCTGCGCCGAAGGCCGATCCGAACCGGCGCGCCAGCGAGGCGGATCCCCGGAGATGGTCCTCCAGGGTGTGGCGGGCACCTGGTAGGTTCCGGCTGTGGGCCCACAGTGGTGCCGCTTCGCTGTTTGAACCGTCCATAGTGGCTACCTTGTTCACGGCCGGACCGTACCGCTGCTGACTGACGTCGGCGGGCAGCGGTTCGGAACCCCCAGTGTGCAGCCGACACGCGGATCGCGCCGAAGCAGGATGTCCGAAGTCTGTGGATTTGCCTGTCCGGTTGGTCGCGCAAGCGCGCGAGAGACGGTCGGTTTCCGCTGATGGGCCGGCGTGGCGGTCGCCCTTCGGGGCGGCCGAGGATCGCAACCGGCACCCGTTCCGGCGGCGCGACCGGCTACCCGGACGTGGCGGTCGCCCTTCGGGGCGGCCGAGGATCGCAACGAATAAGTCAATCGGCATCACCCCAGGTGAGCGGCCGTGGCGGTCGCCCTTCGGGGCGGCCGAGGATCGCAACCGCCCGAACACCCCGGAGCTGTGGAGCACGGTCAGTGGTGGCGGTCGCCCTTCGGGGCGGCCGAGGATCGCAACGCCGAGCTGGCGGCGCTCGCCACGAATCCGCCGGCGTGGCAGTCGCTCTCCGGGGCGGCAGAGGATCGCAACCGGGCAGAAATCCGGCCGTGTGGCATGGAGATTTCCAGTCATTTCTGTCTCCTGTTCGGTCGCGGATCGGTCGCCATTGGTCACCGGCTGGTCTCGGAGTTGGGTTTGTCGACCTTTTCGTCGGCTCTTGGTCAATGCTGATCGAACCTGTTCTCCGTGGCGGGTGTGGGGAGGTCTCTGCGCTCCGGTCGTTGTCGGTGGGCTGGTCTACGGTCGCCTCGGCGCAGCAGAACTGATGCTGCGCCATCTTCTGTGTGTGGAAAGGCGATTGTGGTGGCCGGAAGGGTTGCTGCGGCGGGGGAGCGGGATGCTCTTGCTCGTCGTCGGGGGAATTCGGGGTGGGTGTTCCCGGATCTGGTGGTGGAGGTGTGGGGGCCTCTTGCGTGTTTCACCAGGCCGGAGTTGAAGTCGGAGCGAGTGAGTTATCCGGTGATGACTCCGTCGGCTGCGACGGGGGTGTTGGAGGCGATCTACTGGAAGCCCGAGTTCCGGTATGTGGTGCGGGCGATCGAGGTGCTGCGGCCGGTTCAGTGGTTGCAGGTGCGTCGCAACGAGGTGAAGTCGGTCGTCACTGCGAAGAAGGTGCAGGAACTCCAGACGGTTCCGGGTGCCCGGTACGACGTGGAGGAGGACCGCGACCAGCGGAACACGATGGCGTTGGCGGACGTCGCGTACCGGATCCGGGCGCAGATCGTGGTGGCGCGGCACGCGAACGCGCCGGAGGAGAAGTTCCGGGAGCAGTTGCGGCGGCGGGTGGATCGGGGTGCGTGTTTCTCGCAGCCGTTCCTGGGGTGCCGGGAGTTCAGCGCGTCGTTCGGGCCGGCGAGCGAGGCGCCCGCGCTCGTGGGGCGGACCGAGGAGCTGGGTGTGATGCTGCACTCGATCGTCTACACGCCGAAGGGCGAGCGGTACCGGTGGTTCCGTGCGCGGCTGGTGGACGGGGTGATGGAGGTGCCCGAGGAGCCGCTGTCCGCGGACGCGGTGGCGTTGCCGTCGGCGCCGTGGCGTGTCGACGGCGAGGGGTGAACCGGTGCTGCTGCAGCGGTTGGCCGAGCAGGCCGAGCGGTTGGATGGCCTGCCGCCGGAGTTCTACCGGTACCGGCAGATCGACTGGGCGCTGGTGATCACGACCGGCGGCGCGGTCCCGTCCTTGGCCGATCGCCGGCCGCCGCCGAAGTCCAGGGGCGAGGCGACCGTCGAGGCGGTGCCGTACGTGCAGCGGTCGGGAACGCGCGTGCCGCCGTTCCTGCTGGTGGACACCGCCGAGTTCGTCCTCGGCCGCGCCCGCGGCGAAGGCGACGAGCACGGGCCGAGCGAGAAGGACGTGGCCGAGGCCGCCCGCAGGCGGGGGGAGTACCTCGCCCTGCTGCGCCGCTGGGCGGACGCGGTGCCTGACGATCCGTCGGCCGGCCTGGTTCTGGACGTGCTCACCCGCGGCCTCGCCGAGAGCGAGGTTCCTCCGGAGGTGGACGCCCGGCACACGGTCGGCGTGCTGGTGGACGGCCGCTGGTTGCACGAGCGCGCATCGGTGCGGGAGTTGTGGGCGCGCGTCGTACGCGAGCGCAAGGGCGCCGGCGGTGCGGAGCAGGAACTGTGCCTGGTGTGCGGCGAGCCGGGCGACCTGCTGGCGACGATCCCCGAGCCGATCAAGAAGGGCGCGATCCCGTCGACCGGCGGCAGCAACGAGGCGCAGCTGGTCAGCGTCAACTCGCCCGCGCAGGGCCGTGGCGGGGCCGTCAAGCTGGTCAACACCCCGGTGTGCGACCGCTGCGGGAGCCGCTCCATGGCCGCGCTGAACACCATGCTCGCCTCCGGCCGGCACCGCCGTTCCCTGTCCGACGGCGTGCTGCTGTGGTGGACGCGCGAACCCGTCGACGAGCCGCTCATCGAGCTCATCGACGACAACGACCCGGATCCGGACGCCGTCGCCCACCTCATCGACGCCCTCCACGAAACCCCCGACCCGGCCGCCGCCGGCCGCGTCGACCCCAACGACTTCTACGCCCTCACCCTGGGCCTGAACAACGCCCGCACCGTGGTGCGGGAATGGCTCGACGTCCCCCTGCACACCGTCAAGGCCAACCTCGGCGCCTGGTTCGAGGACCACGGCGTCCACGACGGCTGGCGCGGCACCACCCGCTACCTGCCCCTGTGGCACCTCACCCTCGCCGCCGGCCGCCACAACGGCACCCAGTACGTCAAGGGCACCGCACCCCACGGCATCGAACGCGAACTCCTGCACAGCGCCCTGCGCCGCACCCCGCCACCGGCGCGCCTGCTCCCGCTCCTGCTCCAGCGCATCCGCGCCGACCACCGCATCGACGCCCCGCGCACGGCGCTGCTGCGCCTCGCCCTCAACCGCTCCCACGACCGAACGGACCGCCCGATGCCCAGGCTCGACTCCGACAGCACCGACCCCGCCTACCTGTGCGGGCGGGCGTTCGCCGTCCTGGAAGCGATCCAGACGGCGGCCCTGCCCGACGTGAAGGCCACCATCGGCGACAAGTACTTCGGCACCGCGATGACCGCCCCGGCCGCGGTCCTGGCCAACCTCCGCCACGGAGCCAACGCCCACCTCAAGCGCCTGCGCCGCGACAAGCCGGGTGCTCACACCGCCCTGAGCGAGCGGCTGGCGCAGGTCCTCGGCGCGCTCACCGACGACCCGCCCACGCACCTGTCGCCCCGCGAGCAGGCCCGCTTCGTCATCGGCTACGAACAGCAGCGCGCCGCCGACTTCGCAGCCAAAGCCGCGGCAACGGCCGCCAAAGCCGCGGCGAAGGCAGCCAAGGCTGCCGCGAACACCCCCGACGAACAGCCCTCCTGACCGAACGTCAACCCCAGCCCGTGCGAAACCTTCTGGAGAACGAGACCGCCATGAACGACGCCCACCTCGACCCCGCCCGCAAGCACGACTTCGTCTTCCTCGTCGAGGCCGTCGACAGCAACCCCAACGGCGACCCCGACGCCGGCGGAAGCCCCCGCACCGACCCCGTCTCCGGACAGGGCCTCATCACCGACGTCGCCATCAAGCGCAAGATCCGCAACACCGTCGCCATGCTCAACCAGCACCAGCCCAAGCCCGGCTACGACATCTACGTCGAAGCCGGCGTCGCCCTCAACAGCCAGCACGAACGCGCCTACACCGCCCTCGGCCCCAAGACCCAGCAGGCCGACGCCCGCACCTGGATGTGCCAGACCTTCTACGACATCCGAATGTTCGGCGCCGTCATGAGCACCGGCAAGAAGCCCGCCGGCCGCGTCCAGGGCCCCATGCAACTCACCTTCTCCCGCTCCATCGACCCGATCACCCCCCTGGAGATCGGCATCACCCGCGTCACCCCCACCAAGCAGGAAGACGTCGACGCGTTCAACAACCCCACCGAGGACAAGAAGGGCAAGGAGACCGAGATGGGCACCAAGCACATCGTCCCCTACGCCCTGTACCGCGGAGCCGGCCACTTCAGCGCCCCGCTCGCCGCCCGCACCGGCGTCACCAGCGACGACCTCGCCATGTTCTGGCGCGCCTTCGAGATCATGTTCGAACACGACCGCGCCGCCGCCCGCGGCAGCCTCGCGCTGCGCGGCCTCTACGTCTTCACCCACGACGACGCCTTCGGCCGCCTGCCCTCCCACACCCTCTTCGACCGCATCCGCATCAAGCAACTCCACGACGCCACCGCCCGCAACATCACCGACTACGGCCCCATCGACATCGACGAAACCGGCCTTACCGACGCCGGCGTCGCCTTCACCCGCATCGTCGGATGACCCACCCCAACCCCCGACCGGGAGACGGCGACCAACCCCAAGTCGCCCTCTCCTGGCTGGAGCACTACACCTACTGCCCCCGCCAGTGCGCCCTCATCGTCCTCGAGGACGCTTTCACCGACGACGCCGCCACCACCCGCGGAACCCTCCTCCACCAACGCGTCGACACCCCCGGCAACCGCGGACGCGGAACCATCCGCACCCTGCACGCCCTCCCCGTCTGGCACGACGGCCTCGGACTCACCGGAACCTGCGACACCGTCGAACTCCACGACAACGGCACCATCCTGCCCGTCGAACACAAATCAGGCCGCTACCACCCGGGCGGCCCCGCCGACGTCCAAGCAGCAGCCCAAGCCCTTTGCTTGCAACACATGTTCCAACAACCCGTACCCCACGCCGCGATCTACTCCGCAGCCGACCGACGACGCCACACCATCACCATCACCCCCGAACTCCACCAACGCGTCGAGGCCGCCACCCGAGCCGTCCGCCAACTCCTCACCACCCATCAACTACCGCCACCCACAACCGACAACCGCTGCCGCCGCTGCTCCATGGCCACCACCTGCATCCCCACCATCCTCACCCGCACCCGCCCCTACCAGCACGCCCTCACCGACCTCTACACCCTCCCCGACGAAGAACCCACATACCCATGACCCTCGAACTCCTCAACACCCTCTACGTCCAAACCCAAGGCACCGACCTCCGCCTCGACCAGGACTCCCTCCGTATCCACCTCCCCGACACCCCCGGCCGCAAGACCCTCCCCCTGCGACGCCTCGACGCCATCGTTCTCTACGGCCACATCAACCTCTCCACCGAACTCCTCACCCGCTGTGCCCAGGACGGACGTCCCATCACCTGGATGACCCGGGGCGGACGCTTCCAAGCACGCCTCGAAGGCCCTGTCCGTGGCAACGTTCTCCTGCGCCACGAACAACACCGCGCCCACACCGACCCCGACCAGCGACTCGCCATCGCCCGCAACACCGTCGCCGGAAAAATCCGCAACAGCCGCTGGATCCTGCTCCGCGCCGCCCGCGACACCAACCCGACCGCACAGACCCGCATCCGCGAAGCCGCCGCCAAACTCGCCGAAGCACTCACCGACACCCAGCACACGGACTCGCTCGACACCCTCATGGGCATCGAAGGCAACGCCGCCCGCAACTACTTCGCCGCCCTCCGCGACATACACCGGCCCACCGACGGAATCCCCGCCTTCACCCACCGCAACCGCCGCCCACCGACCGACCCCGTCAACGCCACCCTCTCCTTCACCTACGGACTGCTGCGTAACCTCGTCCACGGCGCCATCGAACAGATCGGCCTCGACCCCTACATCGGCTTCCTCCACGGCCTGCGCCCCGCGAAACCGGCCCTCGCCCTCGACCTGATGGAAGAATTCCGACCCGTCCTCGCCGTCCGATTCGCCCTCACCCTCCTCAACCGCCGAGAACTGAGGACCCATCACTTCGACACCCTCGCAGGCGGAGCCGTCAACCTCACCGAAGACGGCCGCAAAACGGTCCTCGCCGCCTGGCAGGAATGGAAGACCCAACCCTGGGAACACCCGGCAGCCGGCCGGACAGTCCCCGCCGCACTCCTCCCGGTCCTGCAGTGCCGCATCCTCGCCCGCCACATCCGAGGCGACCTCCCCGGATACCTACCCTGGACGGCCGGCTGATGGACCTGCTGCTCACCTACGACGTCGACACCACCACACCCGAAGGCCGCCGCCGGCTCCGGAAAGTCGCGAAGCTCTGCGAAGGCCACGGCCTGCGGGTCCAGAAGTCCGTCTTCGAGATCGCCGCGACCGACGTCGACCTCCTGCACCTCCTCAACGACATCGGCAACACCATCGACGGCAACACCGACAGCATCCGGATCTACCGCCTCCCGCACAACGGCTTCAACGACGTACGGACACTCGGCATCGCCCGAGTGCAAAGCCACCGTGAGGACCTCATCCTGTGACAGAGCACGGTTCGGAACCCCAAGTGCACACACGCCACGCGGATCGCACCGAAGCGTGATGTCCGAGTTGAGTGGAATCAGCCGGTGAACGGTCTCCGCATCGCAGTCACTCGGGACGTGTTCACCCTGGTTATATGCGTGGCGGTCGTCCTTCGGGACGGCCGAGGATCGCAACTCCGAGCAGCAGCGCGCGGTCATCGAGCGGCTGCTGACGTGGCGGTCGTCCTTCGGGACGGCCGAGGATCGCAACACCACCGAGACCGGCACCTGGCTGCACCCCGAGACGTGGCGGTCGTCCTTCGGGACGGCCGAGGATCGCAACCTCCAGCACGCCGGGCGCGGACTCCACCAGCTGCGTGGTGGCGGTCGTCCTTCGGGACGGCCGAGGATCGCAACCCCGCGCCCGCGCGCGTTGCCGACGGCGTGCCGGTGTGGCGGTCGTCCTTCGGGACGGCCGAGGATCGCAACGCCCCGGCGCTGCGCGGCGGCACCCGGCAGTTCCTGGTGGCGGTCGTGCTTCGGGACGGCCGAGGATCGCAACTCGTGCGCGGCCAGGACGTCATACACGTCGCCCCAGGTGGCGGTCGTCCTTCGGGACGGCCGAGGATCGCAACGAGTCGTGGGCCGCACACCAGCTCGGCATGGATGGCGTGGCGGTCGTCCTTCGGGACGGCCGAGGATCGCAACACCCAACCGATCGTCACCTGGTGCCAGGACCCCGAGTGGCGGTCGTCCTTCGGGACGGCCGAGGATCGCAACCGCCGTACCGCGCTGGTGTCGGGCCCCACCGAGGTGGTGGGGGTCGTCCTTCGGGACGGCCGAGGATCGCAACCGCATGGAGCACGGAGCCAACCCGGTCGGCCAGGCGTGTGGCGGTCGTCCTTCGGGGCGGCCGAGGATCGCAACCCGCAGACTCCGGTGCCCGTCGTCGTCGACCTGCAGGGTGGCGGTCGTCCTTCGGGACGGCCGAGGATCGCAACCCGCAGACTCCGGTGCCCGTCGTCGTCGACCTGCAGGGTGGCGGTCGTCCTTCGGGACGGCCGAGGATCGCAACCACCCGACCGCCCGAAACACTGTCGCCGCCTTGGTCGTGGCGGTCGTCCTTCGGGACTGCCGAGGATCGCAACGGGCTCGACGAGCAGCAGGCCGCGAAGCGCCTGGACGGTGGCGGTCGTCCTTCGGGACGGCCGAGGATCGCAACGCGCCCTCGGGTCGAACGTGAAGGACTGCCGCAGCGTGTGGCGGTCGTCCTTCGGGACGGCTGAGGATCGCAACTCCCGGTCCGAGCGCAGCTCCGCGACCGTGTCGTCGAGTGGCGGTCGTCCTTCGGGAGGGCCGAGGATCGCAACCTCGCTTCGACGCTCATCGACGGCGCGATCGGCGAGGTGGCGGTCATCCTCCGGGACGGCCGAGGATCGCAACTCCTCCGGCCGGGCTGGTTGGCACGGGTGGCGGTCATCTTTCGGGACGGCCGAGGATCGCAACTACCTGGTGGGCGAGGTCACCTACGCGGTCCGCGGCGGTGGCGGTCGTCCTTCGGGACGGCCGAGGATCGCAATCTCCGGATGGTGTAGTCGGGGAGGGCGTGGAGTCCCAGGTGACGGTCATCGACGGGTTGTTCAGGTCGTACAACCCGGAGCATGGGCAGAGCGATGGCGTCAAGCCTCGGACTGGTCCCCCGAGCGGGTCACAGCGAGCCCCGAGAATTTCGGTGAGACCGAAGAAAATAGATGGGGTCTGGGTTTGATGCGGCCATTTCTGGCTGACGTTCGGCTCGGGTTGAATTGATTTAACTCCGCGATGCCGGGTCTCTGTCCGGTGACGTCCTGGGCGATCCGCGGGAATCTCTGGATCCACGGCTGGAGTGGCGCTACCCTGGAGACATGAACGCCACCCGGACCCTCCGTCAAGCCCCTGGCCTGGGGACCAGCTGGGGACCACACGTCATGCGCGCTGGCGTGCGAGGTGCACGAAACGCGCTCATCTGCACACGCACGACGTGTGCGTGAGTGCACTTCAGGCAGGAATAGGGAGACCCTTCCTGACTGGGGGTCAAGAGGTTCAACCGATGCCCGCCCATCGCGTCTGGTGCCGCAAGCGGGTGAAGAGCACCGAATCCCAGTGGGGCCGGCGACCTCGTCGGAGCTCGCCGTCGCGCAGCACCTGAGCCTCTCGTCCGGCTGCCGCTCCCTCGGTCAATGGCGTGATCGCCCGCGGCGAGATCACCGCCCGCGCCCGGTCCTGGCCGAGCGGCCGAGAGCGCGGAGGCCTTGTCCCGTTCCCTGGACGGGGCCTCCGCGCTTTCGGCCTCCCGAGTGTCGCTCGGCCAGCGCGTTCACAGGATCGCCGGGCTGTGCGGGACCCCCGGGTCAGGCGGTGGTGCTCCAGCTGTGGGCGACGTCGATGACGAGGCGGTTGTCGAGCTGGAAGACCTGGAACGGCAGGCGGGCGCGGACGCCGAGGCCGAACTGGGATTCGCCCTCCAGGCTGCCGGCGAAGCGGGCGTCCACGAAGGTGCGGTGGCCGGTCAGGTCGACGCCCGGGAGGGGGTCGCCCGAGCGGGCCGGGTAGACCTTCTGCCAGGTGGCGGGGTCGTAGGCGCTCGCGCCGACGACGATCTCCAGGACGGCGCCGCCGCTCACCGGGATCGGTGTGCCGGAGCCGGCCTGGTAGACGACGTTGGCGTTCATGTAGTGCACCCGGTAGGCGAGCGGGTTCTCCTGCGAGGTGCCCGGGACGTCGATCACCAGGCGGTCGAAGCACTCGTGGGCGCCGGTGCGGACGTTCGTCAGCGCCTGCGGCTGGTACGGGACGGTCCGGTCCTGCCGGTCCAGGCTGCCCCACACGGTCGAGCAGTCAGTGGTGGCCGTGACAGCCGAGGCCGTCGGGACCGTGGTCGCCGCCACCCCCGCGGCGAGCATCACGGCAGCCAGCGCGGTGGTCCACCGTCGCATGTCGTTCCCCCTTCCGGGCCGGCCCCGTTGGCCGGCCCGTAGTAGTCCACGCGTCGGCGGCCGGAAAGGTATCGGCCATCAGGGGGCTGCTCCTTCCGCGTTCTTGACCAAGGCGTGGTGAGCCGGGCACCCGGCACCACCCTCACCGCCCGGCCCTGCGTGCCGCCTCGCGGATCGCCTCCGCGTACGGGGTGTCGAAGGCCTGCGTCTCGGCGGGGAGGTCGTGGAAGGGGACGAGGGCGCGGTGGGTGGGGTTCACCGACTGCATCCAGGCCGACCAGGCGTCGTGGACGTCCTCGTCGGTGACCTGGGTGCCCTTGGCCCGGAGCAGTACCGCGTAGCTGCGGAACAGGTCGTCGGAGTCGGCCGGGGGCCGGGCGCTCGGCGGCAGGCAGGAGCGGATGAGTTCGGCGAGCTGGTCGAGGTAGGTCACTTGAGCATTGTCCCCAGCAGGATGAAGAGATAGACCGCGGCGAAGACCCAGGGCACGAACCGTTCGGAGACGCCCAGTTCCGCGTAGCGCCTGCGTCCGACCGGGGGCGGGTCCTGCTTGAGGTAGTTCCATTCGGCAGTGAAGACCTTGACCGGCAGGCGGTCCTCGAGTTCGTTGATGACCTTGAACTTCGCCGTGTTGAGGTCGCGGTAGCTTTGCAGTTGGAGCCACCAGGCGGTGGAGAGGGTGAGGCCGGCCGCGGTGACGGCGCCGACCGTCCACCACGCGGACGGTGCGAGCCAGGGGGCGCCGAACCCCACCACGGCGACCAGGGTGGTCTGTACGGAGAGGAAGAAGGCGTTGGCCGTGCCGCGGCGGGCGGAGACCCGGTCGGCCATCTCCACCGCGAGCTTGTACAGCTCCAGGACTTCCGGCGAAGGTTTCGGCTCGGGCGATGGCGATGGCGATGGCGACGGCGGTGCGGATGCGGTGGTCACTGGTCGTCTCCGACGGTCTGCGGCGCCTGGTTCTGCCACGCGGTGACCTGCCTGACGATGAGGACGACCAGCACGCCGGCCGCCACGGCCAGCACCGCGAACAGGAGAGACACGTTCGCGTTGGCGAGGACGTCGCTTTCACTGGTCCAGTCCTGCTTGGCCAGGCGCCACTGGATCGGCCTGACCAGGCCGAGCAGGACGAAGCATGCCCACCAGGCCTTGACCAGAGCGCCGGGGGCGGATCGCCGGGGCGAGCTGGCCTGCCAGACGTCCGAGACGATCTGGTAGGGGTACCAAAAGTTCACCACGGGGGTGATCCATGAGCCGACGATCCAGATCCGGGTGCGGCGCTGCGTGTCGCGGCCGCGGAGCGACTCGGCGTTGATGCGGGCCCGCCACAGCCAGACGAGGAACGCCACGCCCGCCGCACTCCAGGGCAGGTACGACAGCAGCGCCGACCCCGACAACGCCGTGAGGGCGTCGGCGTCGGCGGCAACGAGTTCCGCCTCGGTGGCCGTCCCGTCGAGGTAGGCGTGGATGAGCTCGTAGTCCCGCCAGTTGGCCACCAGGACCACCAGCTCCCGCAGGAGCACAATCAGGATCAGCACCGTCACCGCTGCCGCCCACCCGCTCACCGGCCTGCGCCGCGTTCCCTCGGTGGCGCTCGCGGCACCGGTACTGCCTTGCTGTGCGTTGTCCATGGTTCCCCTCTCTTGACGTCAGTTCTTCCGAAGTCACGCCGAGCGGTGCTACCAGAGGCCTGCCAGTTCGAGCAGCCGGTACGGCAGCGCCAGGACTGCGATCGCCACGGAGCCCTTGCCCAGGGTGGCGAGCGGGCTGCTGTCGCTGCGCAGCACGAACATGCGGCCGCGGACACCCGTCGCTGCGAGTGCGGCCTTCATCGCGCGGACCGTCCGACGGGCCGGCGACGGCTCCCAGAACACTGCCTGGACCGGCGTGAACGTGCGTCGAAGCCTGCCGCGAGGCGGTTCTGTGCCGGGAGCGGGCTCGATCGCCCGCACGTGCGGCGTCCAGTCCGCGCCGAACGTGACGGCGGCCGAGATCCAGGAGGTGTCCGCGGCGATCTCCTCCAACCGCAGCGGCACGGGTAGCCGGCCGTCCGTGCTGGCGGCCGTGTCGCTGACCCGGCCCGGTGTCAGCAGGACCAGCTTGCCTGCGGGCTGAGTGGCGACGGCCTGCTCGATCTCCCACCGCAGCCCCGCCCCGGTGCCCACTCGCAGCACGATGAGTCGGGACAGGTCCATCAGGTGGAGAATCGTCGGTTGCCAGTCGTCCAGTGGCAGGTAGAACCGGGCCGCGCCGAGCAGGGGCAGGGGCTCGCCCGGCCGGCCCACCGCGATCACGGGGCCGAACGCGGCCAGCGCGGCGGCGAGTTGTTCCTCCCGGGAGTGGAGGTTGAGCGCCACCCAGTCGTCGATCCTGGCGGCGGTGCCGTCGTCGGCGAAGCTGCGCAGGTAGAGCACGGGCCGACGGCCGTCGGCCTGCAGTGCACGGGCGGCGGGCCGCGCCGAGCGGGGCCGGGTGCGTCGCAGAATCAGGAAGCCTGCGCCGAGGGCGGCCAGTCCCGCGGGCAGCAGGACGAGTTGGACGGCCACCGGATTCTGGAAGCCCGACCGCTGGGCCGTGTTGACGGCGAAGTAGCCGGCGGTGAACAGGCAGTACCCGATGCTGCTCGCCGTCAGGAACAACGGTCGGCGCCACCACGGCTGCGGTTCGGCGAATCGGCTGACGGTGCGGGCGGCTTCCGCCGCAGCCGCCAGACGTTGCCGACGCAACATCAGCGCCGGTGCGGTGAGGACCACAGCCGCGACCGCGAGCCACAGCGCCGCCTGTGCTTCCGCGTCCACGGCCCGACGGAGTGCCGACCGGTCCCGTTCGACGTCCGCCTGCAGCGTGCCGGTGCGGGCCAGGGCACCCGGTCCGTCGTTCCGGCGTACGAGGTCGACGGTGGTGGAGACCGTGCTCCGGGCGCGGCCGGGCGGGGCGTTCTCCTCGAACCACTGTGCGGCCGCCACGAGTTCGGGCCGGACGGCCGTGTCGCCACTCGCGAATCGGTCCACCCGGGCGGCGAAGGCCGCGGCGCGGACCTGGGCATCACGAAAGCGGTCACCGGTCTGAATGTCCTGAGCTGCGGTGATCGCGAGGTGCAGTGTGAGGTAGCCGGCAGTCAGGGCGATCGCAGTGATCAGGCGGGCAACCGTCCGCCATCCGGAAAGCATTCAGCACCCCCTGCGCCGGAGTGTCCCCCGCTCCGGCACAGTTCGATGGTGGCACACGCTCGGACGGGACCAAGCCGCTTTCCCGAACTCGGCGCCGGGTCGACGACGGGGCGTGACTGTGCTGCCGGTCGAGGCCCGGGTAGCGGGAGTGCGGCGCCGGACCTGATCGTGCCCCACGTTCGGGTGGGCTGTCGGTACATGACACCCTGGCGGGAGCAGGGCCCCGGCCGTGGGCCGGGTGGATCGGGATCGACAGGAACGAGGCAACGTGCGACTCTCCGACGAATTCGGCGTGGTGGTCGAGGCGACGATTCCGGCGCCGCCGGAGCGGGTGTGGGAGCTGGTGGCGGACATCTCGACCTCGCCGCGGTTCAGTCCGGAGCTCCAGCGCACCGAGTGGTTGGAGGGTGCGGAGGGGCCCGCGGTGGGGGCGTGCTTCGCCGGGCACAACGCGAGGGCGGACGGGCATCGGTGGCAGACCGTCAATCGGATCACCGAGCTCAGCCCGAGTCGGCGCTTCGCCTGGTCGGTGCTGCCGGACACCGCCACCGCGCAGGGTGACGCTTTCGCCCACTGGTTCTACGAGTTGACCCCCGAGGGCGCCGGGACCAGGGTGCGCCACGGCATGGGGATGGGCAACCTGCCCACCCCGCTGCACGCTTTCGTCGCGGCCAACCCGGAGCGGGAGGAGGCGATCGTCGAGGCCCGCCTCGTCAGTCTCCGCGAGGGTATCGGGGCGGTCCTGGAGGGCATCGCCGCCGAGGTCGTCCGGGCCTGAGCCGACCGGTCAGCGGGGGGTGTCCTCGGTGGCCGCGCGGAGGTGGTGGACGACGTCGGGGCTCCAGTGCGGGATTTCGGGCCAGTCGCCGTTGTCGTCCTCCACGGGGAGGGACTTGAGGACGGCGGCCAGCCGCGGAGGGAGCCGCGGAGACATGCCCTGCTTGCAGAGGGCGAGTATTTCGGCGCGGACGCTGCGCGACACCAGGGGGCGGTCGGGGGAGGACAACTGCCAGGCAGGCTGGGGGAGTTGGGCCAGGGACTCGGCCTGGAGGCGCCAGAAGTTGGCGTCCTTGGGCTCGCCGCGGGACTGGTGCAGGAACCACAGGCAGGAGGCGGCGAGGTGGCTGCCGCCGCCGGCGGCGAACTCCCACCAGAAGCGGGCGCCCTCCTCGTAGTCGGCGAGGTTGAGCAGGACGCCCAGGACCAGGGCGCCGTCGGGGCGTTCGACCTCGCTGTCGACGAGTTTGGCGAGGGAGCTGGCCGCCGCCGGGTTGGCGAGGATCAGCGAGCACAGCATGGCCAGTTCGTGGCGGGCCTGACGGTGCGCCAGGCGCAGCGGGGCCGGGGCCGCGCCCCGGCCGCGTTCCAGGGCGACTCTGGTGGCGGCGGATCTTCCGCTCACGCGTTCCTCCGGGCGAGCTTCTCCTTGAGGCGGCTCTCGGCGTGGCGGGCGTGGGAGCGAACCGTCACGACCGTCGAGTCCAGGTACTCCGCGACCGTTTCGTCCCGGAGGTCCAGAGCGTAGCGGAGGATGATCACGTCCTGCTGGCGTTCGGGCAGGGAGAGGATCGCCTCGTAGGTGCCGAGCACGTCCGAGGCGAACCCCATGTGCATGCGGTGCATCGCCGTCCGGATCGCCACCCGCCACTGGTCCTGGGGGCCGTGCTGGTCGCGGTCGGCCGTCGCCGCGAGTCCCGCCCTGGAGATCTCCTCCTTCAGCACCCGCCAGGCCGAGGCGGCCGGGGCGGGTTCGCGCAGCAGCATCTGCCAGTCGCCCCACAGCCAGTCGCGGACCGCGTCGACCACGGCGTGGGCCTGCTCGTCGGACAGTCGGCAGGCGCGCGCCGCGGCGAGCCACGCCTGCTCGTGGGTCTCGCAGAACGCGTCGAACGTCAGCTGATCTCGCCGCTGCGGTGCCGCCAATCCGAACTCCGGGTCCACTGCCACCCCTCCCAGCGGGAGCGCCTCCCGCATCGACCGGATCGCGGCCCGCGACTCCTTCGCGCCAGACGCCGATGCCCTGACGAGGGGATTGTGCCCCCCTCACACCACCATTTCAGCGTATCGGGATCCCTGTGGTGAAAACGGAACTCTGCGAACATCCGTGGCACAGAAGCGAAAGTCGGACGGCCGGTTGAGGCTTCGTCAGCAGCAGAACCCGGTCGGCGAGTCGCGCGGGGGTTGGCCGGGGCGGGTGTGGGCATGGAGTCCGCAGGGCGCGACCAGGTCGGTTGCCCGGGCCGGTTCACGGGCGTGATCATAGGGGAATGATCGTATGACTTCCGCCCGAGGGGTGTGCCGCGGCATGTCCCCTCGGGCGGAGCAGACGGAGAACGCTCAGCGACCAGGGGGACGCGCGATGGCTGACGAGACCGCCCAGCAGACGCCGCAGATCGGCATCAACCTCAACATCCACCAGGCCCACTCGGCCCGGATGTACGACTACTACCTGGGCGGCGTGACCAACTTCCCCGCCGACCGGGAGGCCGCCGGTCGCGCGCTCGACGCCTTCCCCAACGCCCGGCTCGCCGCGCACGCCAACCGCGCCTTCATGCGCCGCGCCACCAGGACCATGGCCGAGCTCGGCATCGACCAGTTCCTCGACATCGGCACCGGCATCCCCACCTCGCCGAACCTGCACGAGGTCGCCCAGGGCGTCAACGCCGCGGCCCGGGTGGTCTACGCGGACAACGACCCGATCGTCCTCACCCACGCCGAGGCCCTGCTGGAGGGCACCGCCCAGGGCCGCACCGACTACGTCCAGGGCGACATCCGGGACGCCCGGACCATCCTCGACGCGGCCTCGCGGACGCTGGACCTGGACCGGCCCGTCGCGCTCAGCATGGTCGCCGTGCTGCACTTCGTCGCCGACCGGCCAGAGCAGAGCGCCCTCGACGTGGTCGAGGCGTTCACCTCGCGCCTCGCGCCGGGCAGTTACCTCGTCATCACCCACTTCACGGCCGACTTCGACCCCGAGGCCACCGCCCGGATGGAGAACGTCTACCGCAGCTCCGGCACCGACCTCCAGGCCCGCAGCCAGGAGGAGGTCACCACGCTCTTCCAGGGCTGGCGCCTGCTCGACCCCGGTGTCGTCGCCAGCCCCCGGTGGAACCCCGGCGGCGACGACACGGCCGTCACCGACGCGCAGGCGGGCTGCTACGGCGGGGTCGCCCAGCTGATGTGACGCCGCGAGCAGTCAACGCCGGTGCGGGACGGGCCAGTCGGGCGGGGTGAGTCCGCTCGGCAGGCCCGACCGGCACCGTCCTGTGCGCACAGGGGCTGAGCTGCTCCCGCCGGGCGGGCCGAAAACTCGTCGACGGATCGTCGGGCCTGCGGCAGACTGCGCGCGATGACTGAGCGAACCGACACGCCTCCCACCTGGGACGAGCGCACCCAGCTGACCACCTTCCTCGACTACGCCCGGGCCACCGCACGCGCCAAGTGCGAGGGGATCTCCGCCGAGGACGCCCGGCGGTCGCCACTGCCGGACTCGCCGCTGATGACGGTGTGCGGACTGATCAGCCACCTGCGGTGGAACGAGCACTGGTGGCTGGAGGCGGTGTTCCTCGGGGAGGAGCTGGTCGGGCCGTTGGCCGGGGCCACCGAGGAGGACCCGGACCCGGAGATGCGCACGGCGGTCGACGTCCCGTTGGAGCAGCTGCTCGCGGAGTACGAGGAACAGAGCGTCCGCTTCCGGAAGTTGGTCGCCGAGCACGACCTGGACGCGAAGGCCGTGCGGTCGTCCCGCAGCGGGCTGCACATGGACCTGCGGTGGATCCTGCTCCACCTGATCGAGGAGACCTCCCGGCACAACGGGCACCTCGACATCGTGCGCGAGCTGCTGGACGGGAGGACCTGGCAGTAGCCGGCCCCTGTGCGGGCACGGGGGCCGGCGGGGCGTCAGGCGTCGGCACTCGTCCAGGGGCGCAGCTTCTCCGGGTTGCGCACGCCCCAGATGTGGGTGATCCGGGCGTCGACGATCCGGAACGCGAAGACCGTGACGGTGACGCCGCCCTGCTGGGCGATCAGGCCCGGCTGGCCGTTGACGGTGCGCTCCAGGAAGGTCGTCCCGGGCACGAAGCGGGCGACGTCGAGATAGGCGCGGACGATGTTCTCCCGGCCGGTCAGCGGCTCCAGCAGGGCGCCGACCAGGCCGCCGCCGTCGGCGATCACCGTGGCGTCGGGGTCCAGCAGGTCCATCAGCGACCTGACGTCCTTCGCCTCCCAGGCCCGCTTGAAGTCCCGCACGATGCCCGCCTGGGCGCTCGACGGCGTGGCGGGCGCCGGCGAGGCGCGGATCCGGCGGCGGGCCGAGGTCGCCAGCTGGCGGCAGGCCGCCGCGGACCGGCCCAGGACCTCCGCCACCTCGGCGAACGGGTACTGGAAGATGTCGTGCAGCACGAACGCGACCCGCTCCGCCGGCGTCATCGACTCCAGCACCACCAGGAACGCCATGTGCACCGACTCGTCCAGGGTGATCCGGTCCGCGGGGTCGGCCGCCGCCCCGGCAGCCCCCTCCCGGTGCGCGGGCAGCGGCTCGGGGATCCACTCGCCCACGTAGCGCTCCCGGCGCGCCCGCGCGGAGCCCAGCAGGTTGAGGCAGATCCGCCCGGCCACCGTGGTCAACCACCCGCCGGGCGACTCGATCGCGGCCCGCTGCTGCTCGGACTGCGCGTACCAGCGGGCGTACGTCTCCTGCACGACGTCCTCGGCGTCGGCCAGCGAACCGAGCAGCCGGTACGCCAGGTTGGTCAGCCGGCGGCGCTCGCCCATGATCGCGTCGTCCAGCTCGTCCTCGTGGGTCTCGTTCACGCTGCCTCGCACTCCTCGTCGGTCGGGGCCCGGTCCCGGGCTCCCGATCGGTACGACGGAACAGCGGGTCGGAATGTGACGTCGCGCCGCCGCCTCACATTCCGTGCGGCCGCCTTGTCGTACTGGTCAGGAAGACGAACGGAGAATCCGATGACCACCTTTCAGGCGACCGCCGACCGCGTCGAGATCCAGGCGCTGCAGGCCGAGTTCACCGACGCGGCGATGATGCGGGACCGGGCCCGGCTCGCCGCGCTGTTCACCGCGGACGGCGTGCTGCGGATGCCCAACGTCCCGATCGAGCTGACCGGCCCCGAGCAGATCCGGCTCGGCGGCGAGAAGCTCCAGGAGCAGTGGGAGTTCTTCGTGCAGAACACCCACCCCGGCGCGATCGTGATCGACGGCGACACCGCCACCGGCCGCGCCCACATGCACGAGATCGCCCGGCTGCGCAATGGTATCCAGGGCCTCAACTACGCGATCTACCACGACCGTTACCGGCGCACTCCGGACGGCTGGCGGTTCACCGAGCGGGTCTACGAGCTCCGCTACCTGGACACCAGCCCGCTCGCCGGGTCCGCGCCCGAGCAGGCCGCGGCGCCGGCCACCCAGTACACCGAGCCGGTCTCCGCGGAGCGCCTGGAGCGGACGGCCGACGCGCTCGCCGCCCGCGGCTTCGGCGTGGAGATCCTGGCGGACGCCGAAGCCGCCCGCGCCCGGGTCCGGGAACTCGTCGCGGAGAAGGCCAGCGTCTACACCACGGCCAGCGAGACGCTGCGGCTGTCCGGCATCGACGACGACCTCAACGGCGACCGCTACCCCCGGTCCGTCAAGCCCCAAGTGCTGACCATGGACCGGGAGAGCGAGGCGGACGGGATCCGGCACCTGCTCGCCACCCCCGACGTGGTGATCGGCAGCGTCGCCGCGCTCACCGAGACCGGCTCCCTGGTGGTCGCCTCCGGCAGCGGCAGCCAACTGCCCGCGTACACCGGCGGCGCCGCTCGCGCGATCTGGATCGTCGGCGCGCAGAAGATCGCCCCCGACCTGCCCGCCGCGCTGCGCCGCCTGGAGGAGCACGCCCTCCCGCTGGAGACCGCCCGCACCGAGGCCGCCTACGGCGTGCCCAGCGCCGTCAACCAGCTGATGGTGTTCAACGCGCCGACCCGGTTCACCCAGGGCATCGTGCTGCTGCTCCGGGAGGCCGTCGGGTACTGAGTTCTGACGGCCGCTCAGGGGCGGCGGGTGGCCAGCAGGGTGGCGAGGTCCGGGGCGAGCCGGACCTCGGTGGTGAGCAGTGACGGATGGTCGTACCAGGCGGTGCGGCCGGTGTCCGGACGGCCCTGGTGGGTCGGCGGCCAGGCGGTGAGAGGCGTCAGGTCGTCGACCACCAGGGTGCCGGCCGCGGTCAGCAGCAGGTCCGGGTCGGCGGGCGGGGACTGCTTGCCGTTGCCGCCGCCGTCCAGCACCAGCAGGTCGAACGGGCCGTGCGCGGCGACCGCCGTCCAGTCGCCGTGCACGATCTCCAGGTCGGGGACGTCGGCGAACAACTCCCGGACGGCCGCGACCCGTTCGGCCTCCCGCTCGACACTCACCACCCGCACCCCCGGCCGCCGCCCGGCCAGCAGCCAGCCCAGGCCGACACCGCAGCCGGTGCCGGTCTCGCCGATCCGGCCCGCCGCGCCGCCCGCCAGCGCCCGGAGCAGCCGGCCGTGCTCCGGGCGGCAGGACTGGGCGAAGCCGAGACGCTCGGCCAACTCGACGGCGCGGACGACCGGTTCGGGCAGAGCGGCGCGGTCGGCGTAGGAGGCGGTTCCGGAGATCGACACGGCGGTCAGCGTATTCCTGTTCGGCGATGACGGGGAGTCAGACGGAGCGGCGGAGCAGGATGCCGCGGCTGCCCGGGGCCGGGCGGCAGGAGGCGGCGGCGCGCGGGGCCGCGAGATCGATCTCCTCGACCAGGAGCCAGCCCTGCTGGGCGGACAGCCAGGGCCGCAGGCGCCCGTCCAGGGCGGACGGGGCGAGCGCGACGAACAGCAGGTCGGTGCGCAGGGCGTGCAGCAGCTCCAGGTCCTGGCCGGCCTGCAGGGCCTCGATCAGCAGCACCGCCCCGAAGCGCCGGCGCACCGGCGGCGGGGCGGCCAGGTCGGCCGCGCTCAGCCGCAGGCGGGTGCGGCGGCCGAACGCAGAGAGCAGGCGCTGGCGCAACGCCGGATCGGGCTCGGCGGCGTGCACGGTGTAGCCGGCCTTGAGCAGCCGACCGGTCAACGCGCCGTCGCGCGCGCCGAGTTCGGCCAGCGAGCCACTACCGGGCGGACGGTGCCGGGCGACCCAGGCGGCCGTCGCATCGAGCCGGTCGGCCTCGTAGCGGGCACCGTCGGCGTCAGGCACCGCCAGAGTGTCGGTCACGGACATGTCCCGTCGCAGGTTCGAGGGTGCGGGCCGAAAACGACCCTAGCCACCGCCTTCGTTCGTGGTCCATACCACCAAGGGGGAAAGTTTACCGTTCACGGTCAATTCAAGGGAAGTGGCACGGAGGAAACAGGAGGGTGGGGCTGGAGGAACTGTTGGGGTGGGTGGGGGAGATGGGGCAGGAGGGTGGGAAGTGGATGACGGGGAGCTCCTGGGAGTGATGGGGCGCCGGGGGCGCCAAATACGTGGGAGGGGGCGGGAAGTGGCGCGGAGGAGACAGCAGGGTGGGGCTGGAGGAACTGTTGGGGCGGGTGGGGGAGATGGGACGGGAGGGTGGGAAGTGGATGACGGGGAGCTGTCGGGAGTGATGCGGTGCCGTGGGCGCCAATGCGTGGAGGGCGGCGGGAAGTAGCGGGGTGGGGCCGGCGGAACTGTTGGGGTTGCTGAGGTCTGTGCGTTGGCGGCCGACGTGCTGTCAAAAACAGCGCTGGGCAACGCCAAGGGCCCCGGCCGGGCGGGTGCCCGGGCGCGGGGCCCTTGGAGTGGTGGGTCAGGCGGGGTCGGAGAACTCGGTGAAGTCGGGGAGGTCGGTGAGGTCCGCGTCGAAGTCGTCGTCGTAGCGGTCGTCGCGCTCGGCGCGTTCCTCCCCGGGCTCGCGGCGGACCGGGGCGACCCGGCCGAGCTGCAGGGCGGAGTGCGCGGCCGACGCGCTCGCGTCGGAGATCACGCCGTCGGCGGGGTTCTCGCCGTTCTCACTGCCGTTGCCGTTCGCACCGCCGTTGCCGCCCTGGCCGCCGCCGCTGCGGCGCTGCGCGCCGCGGATGCCGCTGCCGCCGACCGGGCCGTAGCTGCCGCCGCCGGCCATGTGCATTCCGCCCATCATGCCGCCGGCCATCGGGGGACGGCCGGCCAGGCCCGCGGTGCTGGTGCCGGTACCGCCGCCGGAGCCCGAGCCGGAGCCGACGCCCGACACACCCTCGTGGTGGTCGCCCTCCAGGCTGGTGCCCAGGCGCATGGCACCGGTCTTGGAGCCGCTGCCGCCGGGCGGGGTGAGCCGGGTGGCGAAGCCTCCGGCCGCTCCGGCTCCGCCGACGCCGGGCGAGTCCGCCCCACCGCCGCCACCGCCGCCGCCACCGGAGTGGCCGCCGAGCGCGGCGCCGATGCCCTTGAGGTTCGGCTCCTTCAGGCCCAGCGTGTTGACCCCGCTGCCGCTGCCGCCGCGCGAGGACGAGCCGCCGACCGGGCCGAGCTTGGGCGACAGTGCGGCGAACGACGCGGCCAGCCCGGCGTCCGAGGAGCCGCCGCCCCCGCCGATCCGGGGCGTGCCGGCCGAATTGAGGCCGGTGCCGGTCGACAGGTCCGGGCTGAGCGGGTTCGCCACCATGGAGGCGATGCTGTTCAGCGACGTCCGGTTGCTGGCCTCGTTCTCGCTGAGGTTGCCGGCCAGCTTGTCCATCTTGCCGGCGGTGTCCCGGAACGAGCCCAGGATGCGCTTGAGCACGTCCTCGGCGATGGTCTGCAGGATCTTCTGGGCGACCTGGATCACCAGCTTGCCGAACGGGTCGCCGGACCCGCCCATCTTCAGGCCCGACACGATCCGCTTGAAGTCCATGCCGTGCGACTCGATGTCGTCCGCGCCGCGGCGCAGGTCGGCCGCGCAGGAGGCGACCTGGGCGAGATCGACGTTGAAGCCCTGGCCGTTGGAGTTGTTGGCCGGGGTCGGCACGATGTGCTGCGCCGCCTTGACGATCATGTCCTCGATCGGCTGGAGCAGCGTGTGGCCGAGCCGGCTGACCGCCTCGGACAGCAGCCGGTTCATCAGCTCGCGGCCGAGCCGGAGCACCGCCGCGGTGCTCCACGGGCCGGTCGACGAGGCCGCCGCCAGGCTCGCCTGGATGGAGAAGAGCTGGACGATCGACTGGGTCTTCGCCACCTCGATCACCACTGCTGCGGCATGCAGCACCTTGGCGATCGTCTGGCACGCCTCGACGATCACCTTGGAGTACTTGGTGATGGTGCTCCACAGCTCGGACAGTCGGTCCGCCGACGAGCCCTTGTAGACCTCGTGAAGCATCGTCAGTGCCTTGTCGGCCGCCATCTGGGCGGAGTCCAGAGCACTCGCGAACTTCTCCAGCTGGCTGGCCAGTTGGTTCAGTTCGTCTTCATTGGCATCGGGGAACCGTACGCCGAGCAGGCCTATGACCCCGTTGAGCCCCGATGGTAGTTGCACCGCCATTTGCCCGCCCCCAGCTGCTGCCCGCGGTAAGTCCCTGATAGCGCATTGCGACGATACACATACCGCACGCCGCCGACCACCTGCCAAACCCGAGTGTTATCCGCATTGTCGGCAAACCGGGACCTGACTACGGTGTGCGCATGGCATGGGGATCATGGTGGCGCGGCCGGTCCGGGACCGGTCCGGACGCCGCCGGGAGAAGCGCCGAACGGCCGTCCGCGCAGGTCGTGTTGGGTGCAGTGGCAGACGAACTGTCGGCACTGCACGGCGAGCCGTGGCGGGTCGAGGGGGAGGGCGGGGTCGAGGTCCGGGGGCCGGGAGGCATGGCGGTCCGACTCGCAGAATCGGACGATCCGCATCCGCACCATTTGGACTTGGTGTTCCTCGCGGACCGTGACCGTCCGGAGACGGCCGTCCGGGACTGCGTGACCGGCATCGGCGACGGCGACCGGGACCCGGTGCGCCGCGGCATCGAGGTGTGGGCGGCCACCACCGGCGTCTCGTTGATCGAACTCGTCGCCCACAACGGCCGGTTCGCCGGCCACCTCGACCCGCGCGACCCGGACGGCATGCCCGGCTGGCACGCCATCCACGGTGGCGTGGTCGGCTGGGGCACCGGCGCCCGCTACCACGCCGTCCAGGACTGGCTGGTGCGCAACCCGCTGCCGCCGGCCCTCGCCCCCGCGCTGGGCGGCGACCTCGGCCGGGACCAACTCGTCGGCATCAAGGTGCTGTTCGGCGGCGGGGACGGCGAGCAGACCGCCGAAGTCCGGGTGAACGGCGCACCGCACGCCGCCGCGTCCGCGGCGCTCGCCGGGCTGGACTGGCCGCGGGTGACCGGCGGCCGGGCCTGGGCCCGGACCTTCATCCTGCTGGTGCGGCGGGAGGGCACGGGCCGCGGCGCCCCGCTGCGGGCCGCCAGGCGGGCCTGAGGGCGCCCGCCGGACAGGCGGTGGCACCCCGCCCGCCAGAGCGGCGTGACGGCCCGTCAGGAGGCCGTGGCGGCCGTCAGGCGGGGTAGCGCCAGGTGCCGCCCGGGGCGCGGTACTCGGGCAGCCAGGCGGCCAGCACCTGGGCGGACGGGTAGAACATCGGCTCGGGCAGCGCGTCCACCGGGACGCGCTCCCAACCGGCGCACGCGTGCGGCTCGGTGACCAGCGCCTCGGCCAGGCTCGGCGGGGCCAGTACCGCCGCCGTCACCCTGGTCCGGCCCAGCTCGTGGTCGAGGAGCACCGCCAGCAGCCGCATCTGCCCGGCGGGCAGCACGATGCCGGTCTCCTCGGCCAACTCGCGGGCCGCGGCCTGCTCGAACGACTCGCCGGGGTGGTCGACCTTGCCGCCCGGCAGGCTCCAGGTCGGCGACTCGCCGGCCGTGGTGCGCCGTCCGATCAGCACCCGGCCGTCCCCGGTCGGCACGATCACGCCCGCGCCGACCAGCGGCGCCAGCGAGTGCGGACCGACCGGGAGTTGAGCGTCCGTCACCACTTGCCCTTCTGGTAGTCCTTCAGGAAGCAACCGTACAGGTCCTCGCCCAGCTCACCGCGGACGATCGGGTCGTACACCCGGGCCGCGCCGTCCACCAGGTCGAGCGGGGCGTGGAAGCCCTCCTCGTGCAGGCGCATCTTGTCCGGGTGCGGGCGCTCGTCGGTGATCCAGCCGGTGTCGACGGCGGTCATCAGGATGCCGTCGGTCTCGAACATCTCCTGCGCGCTGGTGCGGGTCAGCATGTTCAGCGCGGCCTTCGCCATGTTGGTGTGCGGGTGGCCGGCGCCCTTGTAGCCGCGGTCGAACACGCCCTCCATCGCGGACACGTTCACCACGTACTTGCGGCGCGCCGGGGACGCGGCCAGCGCCGGGCGCAGCTGGCTGATCAGGATGAACGGGGCGGTGGAGTTGCAGAGCTGCACCTCCAGCAGCTCGATCGGGCCGACCTCGGAGACGGTCTGCACCCAGCTGTTGGTGTCCGCCAGGTCCGGCACCAGGCCGCCGGCGTCGATCGCGGTGCCCGCGGCGATCCGCTCCGGCGAGGCCGAGCCCGTCACCAGCGCCAGCGCGGTGACCTCCTCGGCGCTCACCACGGGCTGCTCGTTGCGGCTCTGTCCGGGCAGCGCCGGCACGTCCACGGCGCCGGAGCCGAACCGGCCGATCACCGTGGACGCGGGCAGAGCCCCGGCGGGCAGCGGCGCCGACTCGGCGGCGAGCAGCTCCCGGTAGGCGGCGGGGGAGCGGCGCACGGTCTGCGCGGCGTTGTTGATCAGGATGTCCAGCGGGCCGTCCGCGGCGACCTCGTCGGCCAGCGCCATCACCTGCGCGGGGTCGCGCAGGTCGATGCCGACCACCTTCAGGCGGTGGATCCAGTCGGCGCTGTCCGGCATCGCCGAGAAGCGGCGGATCGCGTCGTTCGGGAAGCGGGTGGTGATGGTGGTGTGCGCGCCGTCGCGCAGCAGGCACAGCGCGATGTACATGCCGATCTTGGCGCGGCCGCCGGTGAGCAGCGCGCGCTTGCCGGTCAGGTCGGCGCGGGCGGTCCGCCGCTGCCGGCTGAGCGCGGCGCAGTTGCGGCACAGCTGGTGGTAGAACGCGTCCACCTCGGTGTACCGCTGCTTGCACATGTAGCAGGAGCGGGCCCGCTCCAGGATCCCCGCCAGCTCGGTGGTGGTCTCGGTGGTCAGACCGAACGCACCCGCCGTCTCGTCGTCGATCCGGCCCGGCGCGCCGGTCGCGGTCCTGGACGTCACCGCGCGGTCGTTGGCGGTCTTGCGGGCCCGGGTCTCCTGCCGGCGGCGCTGCTTGAGAGTGCGGAAGATCCCGCCGACGGCCATCCGGATCCGGATCGCGTCCGGGTGGTCCACGTGGATCTCGTCCAGCTCGGCGATCACGCTCAGGCACAGCTCAAGCCGCTCGGGGTCGATGCCCTTGCCGTAGTCGATGTCGTCCTCGACCGGTTCGGTGGCCGGCTGGGTCTGCGCGTTCGTCACTGCGGATGCTTCCTCTATCTCCCCATGGATACCGGCGAACTCTACGTGAGCGGGCCGGGCCGGGGCGAAGCCTGTGACCTGCCGCACAGGCGGTCGACGGTCAACGTCCGCCCAGCGCCCAGGCGATGCCCGACAGGGTGAGCATCGACAGCACCGTGGAGATCAGCACCGAGGAGCGCGCCAGCACCGGCGCCGCCCCGTACAGCCGCGCGTACACGTACACGTTCTGCGCGGTCGGCAGCGCCGACAGCAGCACCACCGCCAGCAGCTGCGGGCCCGGCAGGTGCAGCAGCAGCGCGCCCACCGCCAGCGCGGCCAGCGGCTGGACGGCGGTCTTCAGCAGCACCGTGACGGCCAGCTCGGCGCGGTCCGGGCGCTGCGGGGCCGCGCCGGGCGGGGCGTGCAGGGACAGGCCGAGGGTGACCAGCGCGGCGGGGACGGCCGCGCCGCCCAGCAGGTCCACCGGGTGCGCGAGCGGGCCGGGCAGCCGCCAGTGCGCCGCCGAGAACAGCGCGCCCAGGCCCGCGCCGAGGATCACCGGGTTGCGCAGCGGCAGCAGCGCCAGCCGGCGCAGCCGCTCGGCCGGGCGGGCGGCGCAGCCGGTGGCCGCGTCCAGCAGCGCCAGCATGACCGGGGTCACCAGCAGCACCTGGAACAGCAGCACCGGCGCGACGAAGGACGCGTCGCCGAGCACCTGCGCGGCCACCGGGATGCCGAGGTTGCCCGAGTTCACGTAGCCCGCCGTCATCACCGCCACCGTCCGCTCGGCGGACCCGCGCGGGAACAGGCGGCGGCCCGCCAGCAGGCCCAGCAGCGAGGCGACCAGCGTCCCGGCGGCGAACGCCAGCATCGAGGTGTTGGCGAACCCCGCCAGATCGGTGCGGGCCACCACCGTGAACAGGGCGGCCGGCATCGCCACGTGGAACACGAACCGGCCGAGCACCGTCTCGGCGTCCCCGCCCAGCAGCCCGGTCCGCCCGGCTGCCCAGCCGACCGCCGTCAGCACCCAGATCGGCGCGAACGCCGCGACCAACGCTTCCACCTGACCTCCCGCCGCAGTCAACCAGGCGTGCCCGAACGGTCGTTCGCCGGGGTCGGCGGGTGGCCCCGGTCACAGGCGGGCGGCGGCGGTGCGGCGGCGTGGGTGGCCCCGGTCACAGGCGGACGGCGGCGGTGCGGCGGCGCGGGTGGTCCGGGCCACAGGCGGGCGGGGGCGTTCGCGGGGGTCGGCGGTGGCCCCCGTCACAGGTCGGGCGCGGCGGGTGGCGGGGCGGCTGCGGCGGGTGGCCGGGGTGAGAGCCGGGCCACAGCGGACGGCCGGTGGCCGGGGTCACAGGGCGGGCCGGGCGGATGCGGTCCGGCGGCGGGCCCGGGGTGGCCCGGAGGCCTTGGCGCGCTTGGGCGCGGGCCCAAATTCCGTGTCGCCGGGCGGGGTTGGCGCTTCCTGGGAGCGTCCTGTGAGCCTCCTCATAAGCAGCTGGGAAAGTCGGCCCCGGCGGGCCGCCAGATCCCTTGTCGCGCAAGGGAAGCAGGCTGGTCGACGGGTCCGAGGTGCCCCATTTCGGGTTGTTTGCCGCTGGGTTGGGGGCTCAGGCAATGTCGTGGTTGTGCCCCGAGCCGTTCAGATGCTCACGGGGCTTCACGACGCAGCAGACCGCCACACACCAGTGCGGCGCCGCGTCCCCGGTGAGCACGAGCCGCCGGGCCGGCCGTCCCGGGCCGAGGAACCCCGCAGTACCGCGGAGTTCCGCCATGTCCAGCCCGGGTGCGGCGTGACCTGGAACACGACTCTCGGAGGTACTCGACATGCGACGCATCAAGACCAATCTCGGCCGACTGCCGCAGATCCGGATGGGCCACCACCGGATGCCCGACGCCTTCCTCGGCGTGGGCCTGGCCGGCGCCATCGCCGTCGGCGCCCTGCTGCCCATGAGCCAGGCGGTCGCCTCCCCGGCGCCCGCCAAGGCCGAGACCGCGGCGGTCGCCACCGACGGCCAGAACGCCGAGCAGCAGCCGCAGGACCAGCAGCAGCCGCAGACCCAGCCGGAGCAGCAGCCGCAGGAGCAGCAGCCCGCCCCCCAGCCCGAGCCGCAGCCGCAGCCGCAGCCCGAGCCGGCCCCCGCGCCCGAGCCCGCGCCTGCCCCCGCCCCGGCTCCGGCTCCGGCCCCGGAGCCCGCGCCGGCGCCCGCCAAGCCGACCTACGCGAACAACCTGGACGGCTGGATCGCCGAGGCCCGTGACGTGCTGGCCGCCGCCGGCAAGCCCGTCCCGTCCGCGAAGGCGATGCGCGCCGCGGCGATCGCCGAGTCCTCGGGCAACCCGAACGCGATCAACAACTGGGACATCAACGCCAAGAACGGCACCCCGTCGATCGGCCTGACCCAGATGATCCAGCCGACCTTCCGCGCCTACGCGCTGCCCGGTCACACCGACATCCGGAACCCCGTCGACAACCTGATCGCCAGCTCGCGCTACTGCGACGCCCGCTACGGCTCCATGGACAACATGGCCGCCGCCCGTGGCTACGGCGCCTACTGGCGGGGCTACTAAGTCGCCTCGTCCGCCGTCCGGCCCCCTGTGGAGCTCCTCCACCGGGGGCCGCGGCGTGTCCGGGGGTGCGGAAACCCGTAATCCGGCTGGGTGGGAAACCGCGTACCGCCGCTGAGCTGCGGATTCCAGGATGAGTGACGCCCCCGGGAGAACCGCCCGGGGGAGTGCCCATCTGAGGAGATCCCGGTCATGCAGCTCATTTCCCTGGCGACCGCACAGACGCCCACCGACGGCGTCGCCGGCTGGGCGGCCGGCCTGGTCGACACCCTCGGCGGACCCGGCGCCGGACTCGCCATCGCCCTGGAGAACCTGTTCCCGCCGCTGCCCAGCGAGGTGATCCTGCCGCTCACCGGCTTCGCGGCCGGCCGCGGCACCCTCAGTCTGCTGTCGGCCCTCGGCTGGACCACCGCCGGCTCGGTGGCGGGCGCGCTCGCCCTCTACCTGCTCGGCGCGGTCTTCGGCCGCGACCGGATGCACGCGATCTGGGCCCGGCTCCCGCTCGTCAAGGTCTCCGACCTGGAGCGCACCGAAGCCTGGTTCGCCCGGCACGGCACCAAGGCCGTCCTGCTCGGCCGGATGGTGCCGATCTTCCGCAGCCTGATCTCCGTCCCCGCCGGCGTCGAACGGATGGCCCTGGCCCGCTTCACCGCCCTCACCGCCGTCGGCAGCCTCGCCTGGAACACCGTGCTGGTGATGGCCGGCTACGTCCTCGGCGACCGCTGGGACGTGGTCGAGGGCTACGTCGGCATCTTCTCCAAGACCGTCCTGGTCCTCGCCCTGATCGCCATCGCGGTCTACCTGGGCCTGCGCCTGCGCAGCCGCGACTCCCGGCACCGCCGGGCCCGCTGAACGGCCGGGCGCCGGGCCTGCGGCGGATGCCGTCGCGGCAGGTCGGGGGACGACGACGGGCGGCGGGCGGTCGCTCACGGACAGCCGCCGGTGTCCGGTCCGCCCACCGGAGCCGAGACCCGGTCGTTCAGTTCCACGGCTCCCGGTCGATGTTCTCGCCCAGCAGCTTCGCCGCGGCCGTGCAGAGGTCCTCGCCGTAGAGCTGGTTGCTGCCCCTGTCGGAGCCCCACAGGTCGGTCGCGGCCCGGGCCACGGCGCGCCAGCTGTAGTCCTCGTCGCAGCGCCAGGTGCGGATCTGCGCCGCCATCTCCGGTGTCATCGTCGCCGGGTCGACCGTGTTGTACGCCATGGCGGCGACCCCAGGGACGCGGCGGGGACGGCGGCCACCGGATTTCGCGCGCGTCCGGCGGCGGGCAGAGCCCGGGCACCGCCGGCGGCGGGTCCTTCTCGGCGATGCGTCAAGTCGTCGACCGACGACCGATCATGACGGACAGTAGGCTCTCGTTCCATGGGGGAGGAACCGATCGTGACGGAGACCGTTCCCGTGCCGCGCCGGGCCGTCGGCGGGTTGCTGGGGATGCTGACCGCGCCGTTCGCGGCGCTGTACCTGGTGCTGGCCGGTGCGGTGCTGGGGCCGCTGCTGCCCTGGCCGGGCACAGGGGCTCGGGCCCGGACCGCGTGGCAGGGCGGCGTCGTCCGGCTGGCCGGCGTGGAGCGGGCCCGGCGGGTGGCGTGGTTCGGGGACCGGTTCCCCGAGCACTACCGGGCCGACGGCCGGAAGGTGCTGCGGTACCTGGCCCGGCGGACCGGTGTCGGGCTGGTGGCGGGCCTGGTGCTGGGCCTGATCGGGTTCGGGGCGGTGCTGGTGGTGCTGCTCGCGGCGGGGGTGCTGCGCGGCACGCTGAGCGTCGCGGATCTGCTCGGGCAGGTGCTGCTGGGCGGCGTCCTGCTGTTCCTCGCCGTACAGGGCCTGGCCTCGCTGGCCGAGCTGGACGCGCGGCTGGCCCGGGAGTGCTTCGGCCCGTCCGAGGCCGAGCTGCTGCGCCGGCGGATCGCCGAGCTCGCCGACAGCCGGGCCGCCGTGCTGCACGCCGTGGACGCCGAGCGGCGGCGGATCGAGCGCGATCTGCACGACGGCGTCCAGCAGCGGCTGGTCGCGCTGCGGCTGCTACTGGGCCGGGCCCGGCGCGGCGGGGACCCGCAGCGGACCGACGAGTTGCTGCGGCAGGCGCACCGGGAGGCCGCCGAGGTGCTCACGGAGCTGCGCGAGGTCGCCTGGCGGGTCTACCCGTCCGCGCTGGACACCCTGGGCCTGGACGAGGCGCTGACCGGTCTCGCCGAGCGCTGCCCGATCCCGTTGCGAGTGCGGCACCGGGTGGGCGGGACGCTGCCCGGGCCGGTGCTCACCGCCGCGTACTTCGTGGTCAGCGAGTGCGTCACCAATGCCGCCAAGCACTCCGCCGCCGGGGCGATCGAGGTCGCGGTGCAGCGGGACGGCGAGCGACTCACCGTCCGGGTCGAGGACGACGGGCGGGGCGGCGCGGATCCGGCGGGCGGCGGCCTGTCGGGGCTGCGCGGCCGGGTCGCCGCGCTCGACGGGACCTTGAACGTCCACAGCCCCGCCGGGGGCCCCACCGTCGTCACTGCGGAGCTGCCATGCGGGTGATCGTCGCCGAGGACTCGACGCTGCTGCGGGAGGGCCTGGTCCGGCTGCTCGCCGAGGAGGGCCACCAGGTGCTGGCCGCCGTCGGCGACGCCGAGGCGCTGCTCGCCGCGGTGGACGCGGAGCCGCCGGACGTGGTGGTGGTCGACATCCGGATGCCGCCCACGCACACCGACGAGGGGGTGCGGGCCGCGGTGCGGATCCGGGAGAGCCGGCCCGGGGTCGGCGTGCTGGTGCTCTCCCAGCACATCGAACGCGGCTACGCCGCCCAGCTGTTGGCGTCCGGCGCGGAGCGGGTCGGGTACCTGCTCAAGGACCGGGTGGCCGAGGTGGAGGAGTTCCTGGACGCGCTCACCCGGGTCGGCTCCGGCGGTGCGGTGATCGATCCCGAGGTGGTCCGCCGCCTGGTGGTGCGCACCGAGCACGCCGACCCGCTGGCCCGGCTCACCCCGCGCGAGCGCACCGTGCTCGAGGCGCTCGCCGAGGGCCACACCAACGCCGCGATCGCCCAGCGCCTGCACCTGTCGCTGAGCGCCGTCGAGAAGCACCTGAACGCCCTGTTCGACAAGCTCGACCTACCCCGCACGGCCGGGTACAGCCGCCGGGTGCTGGCCGTGCTGCGCTACCTCGGGGCGTGACGAGCGGCCGCGCCCGACGCCGCCGGGCGTCCGGCCGAAATCGTTTGTCGAGGAACCGGCCCGCTGTCAGGATCGAACGGTGAAAATGTCCCGGAACGCGCCTTCCGTGCGTCCCATCTCCGATGGCGACGTTCCCACTGCGGTCGACACCCTCGCCCGGGCCTTCGCCGACTACCCCTTCACACGGCACGTGATCGCGGCGGACGGTCACGAGGAGCGGATCCGGCGCTACCAGGAGCTGTGCCTGACGCGTATCGGCATGGTGTACGGCCGGGTCTGGGTCGCCGAGGAGGGCCGCGCCGTGGCCGTCTGGGCCGTCCCCGGCCAGGACCCGTCGCCCGTCCTCGACGAGCTCGGGCCGATCCTCGGCGAACTCAGCGGCGACCGGATGGCCGCTTCGGTCGCTGCGGACGAGGCCATGGCCCCGTACCGGCCCCGGGAACCGGGATGGTTCCTGGAGACCGTGGCGACCGCACCCGAGGTCCAGGGGAAGGGCCTCGGCAGCGCAGTGCTGCTTCCCGGCATCCAGGAGGCCGGGCGCGCCGGATGTCCGGCGTTCCTGGAGACCTCCGGTGAGGCGAACGTGCGGTTCTACGAGCGCCTCGGCTTCCGGGTCACCGCCGAGGTCCGGCTCCCCGGCGACGGCCCGCGCACCTGGTGCATGCGCAGGGACCCTCGCTGAGGGCCCGTGATCCGACCGACGGGGCGGTGCCCACCCCGACCGGGGCCGCAGCCCGCTCCCGGTCCCAGCGGCCGTCGCCATCGGGACCGGGAGACGCTCACTCGCTGCGCAGCACCTCGGCGACGGTCAGTCGGGCCGCCGAGCGGGCCGGTGCCAGCGCGCCCGCCGCCGCGATGAGCATGCCCGCGAGGCCGAGCGCGGCCAGCGTGGCGGGCGACCAGACGTGCATCATCCGGTCGGGGAGTTCGATCCCGGCGAGGCCGAAGGTGCCCGTCACCAGCAGGCGGTGGGCGAGCACGCCGAGCGGCAGTCCGACCAGTCCGCCGACCAGGCCCACCGCGGCCATCGAGGTGACCATCATCAGTGTCACCTGCCGGGGCGTCATGCCGATCGCCTTGAACACCCCGAGCTCGCGGCGGCGTTCCCGGGTGTTGAGCACCACGGTGTTGAAGACGCCGAGCGCGGTGACGGCGCCGAGCAGCAGGGTGAGGATGCCGGAGGTGCTGATCACCGCCACCGAACCGGCGTTGACGGTCGTCCCGGCGTTCGGGTAGAGCCCGGGGTCGACGGCCTTGACGGCGGTCTTGAAGGCGGCCGGGTCGGCGTCGGACGCGAGCCGGACGACGTACTGCGGGGACCGGTCGAGCGACTTGCTGTCCGGGGCGATCGCCTGCAGTCCCTGCCAGTCGGCGAACACCAGGTCGGGCGCGGAGATCAGGCAGGAGCCGACGACGGTCAGCTCGCCCTGCCGGTCGCCCACGGCGAGCGTCAGCCGGTCGCCGACGGCGAACCCGTGCTGGTGCAGGAAGCCGGCCGAGGCGACGAGTTCGCCGGGGCCGGCGAACCAGCGGCCCTTGAGGAGCAGCGGACCGAGCTGCTCGGAGTCCCCGCGCATCGCGTTCACGATGACCGGCTGCGGGTCGCCGACCAGCTGCGCCATCAGGTACGAGTCGGTCATCACCCGCTCCACGCCGGGCAGTTGGCGCAGCTTCGCCTCGATCTCCGGGTTGGTCAGGTTCGGCGCGGTCCGGTTCATCCGGCGCTGGCCGGAGTCGATCTCGACCCGTCGTTGCCCGGCGTGCTCCACCGCGTCCCCGTACGCGGTCATGGTGCTCGTCAGCCCGGTGGTCAGGGTGACGGCGGCGGACCCGAGGATCACGGCGGCCAGGGTCAGTGCGGTGCGGCCGGGCCGGGCGAACGGCAGGCCCAGGCCGAGGCTGACGGAGCGCGGCAGCCGGGCGCCGGCCAGGCGGCGCTGGATCCGCAGCGCCCGGCCGGTGCGCGGCGCGCTGCCCGCGCTGATCGCCCGGGCCGCGGAGAGCCGGTGGGCGCGCATCGCCGGGACCAGCGCGGCCAGCACCACCACGGCGGGCAGGCCGAGCAGGGTGACGGCGTCCGTCCAGGGGCTGATCACGTAGGCCGAGCCGCCGACGCCGCGCAGCGACAGGGTGACCAGCGGGACGGCCGCCAGGTTGCCGGCCACGGTGCCGAGCACGCAGCCGACCACGGCCGGTACGGAGAGCATCGTCAGGTAGACGGCGACCACCTGGTTCGGGGTGAAGCCGATCGCCTTCAGCACGCCGATGTGCCGGAAGCCGGAGACCACGGCGCCGCCGATCACGTTGCCGACGATCAGCACGGCCACGACCAGGCCGACGACGCCGAAGGTCATCAGCAGCGGGACGAAGAGCGTGGCCCCGCGGCCGGCCTGTTCCTTCACCTTCAGCCAGGACAGCCCCGCGACCAGCGAGCCGGGCGGCAGCTGCCGGGTGACCGCCTCCCGGGCGGCGTCCAGTTCGGTCGTCGAGCCGGCGCGGGAGAAGCGGTAGAGCACCTGGACGGCGGTGGGGTGGAGCGCGGTCAGCTGGGCGGGCGTCACCCAGCCGTCGGCGGAGCCGGTCACGCTGGTGGCCACGCCGACCACGGTGAGGCTGCCGCGGCTGGCCACCGCGCGGGTGGAGCCGATCAGGGTGTCCGGCGGTCGGGCGCCACGGGGCAGGGCGAGCACCAGTTCGCCGGGCGCGGTGGCCCAGCGGCCCTTCCAGACCTCCAGCCGGTCCACCGGCCCGCCCGGGTCGGCCCGGCCGACCAGGGTGGCGGACTGCTCCGGCAGGTCGCCGGTCGGGTCCTCCAGGTCCACGTGGGTCTGGCCGAACGGGCCCGCGGCGGTGGTGCCCGGCTGCTTCGCGGTCTCCACGAGCCGGTCCTCGGTGACCTTGGCCGGGTCGAAGACGGCGGTCAGATGGGCGCCGTGCTGGGCGCCGAAGGCCTGGTCGAACGGGGCGCCGGCCGCGTCGATCAGCCCGAGCGCGACCACCAGGGCGGTGGCGGAGAGGAAGACCACCAGGCCGATCACGAAGGTCTGCAGGCGGCGGCGTCTCACGGCGGCGCGGGACGCCTGCCAGACGGCGCTCATCCGGCCCACCCGTCCCGCGTCGTACCGGAGTTGTGCGTGCTCATGGCCGCTCCAGGGCGCTCTCGCGGGCCACCTTGCCGTCGGCCAGCTCGATCAGCCGACTGGCGCAGCGGATGGCCAGGCGCTGGTCGTGGGTGACCATCAGCAGGGTCTGCCCGATCTGGTTGAGGTCGATCAGCAGGTCCATCACCTGCTCGCCGGCCCGGCTGTCCAGCGCACCGGTCGGCTCGTCCGCGAGCAGCAGCGCCGGACGGTTCATCAAGGCTCGTGCCACCGCCACCCGTTGGCGTTCGCCGCCGCTGAGCGCCGCCGGGTAGACCGCGCGGCGGTCGGCGATGCCGAGCTCGTCCAGTAGCTCCAGCGCCCGCCGCCGGGCCTGCGCGGCCGAGCTGCCGGTCAACTGGGCGGCCAGCGCCACGTTGTCCAGCGCCGGCAGGTCGTCGATCAGGTTGAAGAACTGGAAGACCATGCCGATCCGGCGGCGCCGGTACAGCGCCAGCCCGGTCTCGGTCAGCCGGCCGAGGTCCTCGCCGTTCACCTCCACCAGGCCCGCGCTCGGCCGGTCGAGCCCGGCCACCATGTTGAGCAGCGTGGACTTGCCGCAGCCCGAGGGCCCCATCACCGCCACCGCCTCGCCGGCCCGGATCTCCAACGAGACCCCGTCCAGCGCGGCGGTCTCGCCGAACTCCTTGCGCACGCCGTCCAGTCGGACGACCACCTCCCCCTGCCTGCCCGGTTCCCCGCGCACGTCGCCCAACCGGACGACCACGCCCTCCCGCCTGCCCTGTTCCGTCATGGCACCGAAGCCTGCCCGACCCCGCCGGGCCCCGGCGTCCCTCCCCGGATGCAACCCCGCGCCGCCGTCATCCCGGGGATGTACGGCGCTGGACCCGGCGGATGATGCGCGCCCACCGGCGGCTCTGCCAGAGTGACGCCGTGCACGGGTATCGGGGGAGTCTGCTGGTCGGCGCGCTGCTGGCCGCGCTGGCCGCCGCCGGCTGGCTCGGCGTCGCGCTGCTGCGCGAACGCCGGCGCCACCGCAAGGCGCTGGAGGACCGCGGCTGGCTGCTGGAGCGCGAGCGGGAGAGCGCCGCCCGCGCCGCCGTCGACGCCGAACGGGCCCGGATCGCCCACGAGTTGCACGACATCGTCAGCCACAACGTGAGCCTGATGGTGGTGCAGGCCGGTGCGGCCCGCGAAGTGCTGGCGACCATGCCGGAGGCGGCCGCCGACGCCCTGGGCGCGGTCGAGGGCGCGGGCCGGGACGCGATGACCCAGCTGCGCCACCTGCTGGGCCTGCTCGCCCCGGCCGCGGACGGCAGCGACCCGGACGACACCGACCTCGCGCCGCAGCCCGGCCTGCGCGGGCTCGGCGCACTGGTGGACCGGATCGCCTTCGCCGGGCTGCCGGTGGAGGTGCGGATCTCCGGCGAGCCGCGCCCGCTGCCCGCCGGCATCGACCTGGCCGCCTACCGGATCGTGCAGGAGGCGCTGACCAACGCGCTGCGCCACGGCGACGGCGGAAAGGCCGAGGTGACGGTGCGCTACACCGACCGCTGCCTGCGGGTGGAGGTGCTGAACAGCGGGCCGAGCGTGCTGAACGGCGCCGCCCCGACTCCCCGGCGCCGGGCGGACGGCGCCGGCCGCGGCCTGCTCGGCCTGCGCGAACGGGTCGCGGTGTACGGCGGCGACCTGGACGCCCGGCACCGGCTCGGCGGCGGCTACCGGGTGCGCGCCCGGATCCCGCTGGCGGGCGCATGAGCACGCCCGTCGCCCCTTCGCCCCGGGTGCTGATCGCCGACGACCAGGAGCTGATCCGCACCGGCTTCCGGCTGATCCTCACCGCCCGCGGCATCGACGTGGTCGGCGAGGCCGCCGACGGCGCCGAGGCGGTGGCGCTGGCCGCCCGGCTGCGCCCCGACGTGGTGCTGATGGACATCCGGATGCCGGTGCTGGACGGCCTGGAGGCGGCCCGCCGGGTGCTGGCCCGGCAGCCGGGCTGCCGGGTGCTGATGCTGACCACCTTCGACCTCGACCGCTACGTCTACGCCGCCCTGGCCCTGGGCGCCAGCGGCTTCCTGCTCAAGGACGTGACGGCCGCTCACCTGGCCGCCGCCGTCCGGCTGGTCGACACCGGCGACGCGCTGCTCGCACCCTCCATCACCCGCCGGCTGGTGGAACGCTTCGCCGCCGACCGGCCGTTCGGCACCGACCCCGCCGATCCTGCCCCGGCCGTGCACCGCGACCTGGCGGCGCTGACGCCCCGCGAGTTGGAGGTCCTGACGATGCTCGGCGGCGGCCTGTCCAACAGTGAACTGGCCCAACGGCTGACGCTGAGCGAGGCCACCGTGAAGACCCACGTCGCCCGGATCTTCGCCAAGCTCACCCTCCGTGACCGGGCCCAGGCGGTGGTGCTCGCCTACGAGACCGGCCTGGTCCGGCCGGGACAGTGACCGATCCGGGACCGTCGCCCCTGGCCACGGCCCGCGTCGCGCGCGAGGATGGCGGTATGGACGCGCAGCGGTTCGCCAAGGCCCGTACCGCGCTGCACGCGGTCGCCGAGCACCTGCTGGCCGGTCCGCAGTACCGGCTCGCGGGCACCGTCCGGCTGCGCGCGTATCCCGGCGGGTTCGCCACCCGCTTCGAGCCGCGGTTGCGCGTCCGCAGTGCCCAACTGATCGCCGCCGGGCGGGCGTTGGACCTTCCGGGGGTGAGCTGCGCGGAACTCGGCGCGGCCGTCGGGATCGTCGCGGGCCGACCGGAGGGCCTGTACCGGGACGGCTCGGGCGTGGCGCTCGACCAGCCGCTGGAACTGGACGCGGCGGGCGCGGACGCCGTCGCCGCCTGCTTCGCGCACGGCGACGCGGCGCTGCGGGCGCTGTTCGCGCAGGCCGATCCGGTGCTGTGGCCCGAGCACTTCGACCTGGCGGTGACGGTGGACGGCGTGAACTACGGCCTCTCGCCGGGCGACGACTTCCTGGCCGAGCCGTACGCGTACGTCGGCCCGCCGACGCCGCGCAGCGGCGCGTTCTGGAACGCCCCGTTCGGCGCCGCCCGCACCCTCGCCGAGCTGGGCGATCTGTCGGCGACCACGGCGTTCCTGGCCGAAGGGCGCCGTCTCGCCGCCACGATCTTGTAGCTTCCTCCAAACCGTTTGTGGAAGGACGGACCTCCGGTTGTGTCGATCTTCAGGATTCGCTCGTTAGCTGGCCCTGGATCGGGGAATCCATAAGGATTGAACGCTGGGTGCGGCGCGCCCGAGATGCGCCGCACGGCACCGCCGTACCGCACCCCCGGTGAAACGTTCCTCCCCCAGCCAGAGAGCCTCTTCATGCGCTTCCTGAATGACCTCAAGCCCGCGTACGACTTGACCTACGACGATGTCTTCATGGTCCCCAGCCGTTCCGCAGTGGGCTCCCGGCAGGGCGTCGACCTCTCCTCCCACGACGGCACCGGCACCACCATCCCGCTGGTCGTCGCCAACATGACCGCGATCGCCGGACGCCGGATGGCCGAGACCGTCGCCCGCCGCGGCGGCCTGGTCGCCATCCCGCAGGACGTCCCGATCGACGTCGTCGCCGAGGTGATCGGCTGGGTCAAGCAGCGTCACCTGGTGCACGACACCGCGCTCGCCCTCGGCCCCGGCGACACCGTCGCCGACGCCCTGGCGCTGCTGCCCAAGCGCGCGCACGGCGCGCTGGTCGTGGTCGAGGGCGGAAAGCCCGTCGGCGTCGTCACCGAGGGCGACTGCCAGGGCGTGGACCGGTTCACCAGCCTCTCCGAGGTGATGTCCCGCGACCTGCTGCTGCTCGACCAGGACATCGACCCGCGCGACGCGTTCGACCGCCTCAACGAGGCGCACCGCAAGCTCGCCCCCGTGGTCGCCGCCGACGGCACCCTGGTCGGCATCCTCACCCGCAAGAACGCGCTGCGCGCCACCCTCTACACCCCCGCCGTGGACGACGCCGGCCGGCTGCGGGTCGCCGCCACCGTCGGCATCAACGGCGACGTCGCCGGCCGGGCCAAGGCCCTGCTGGAGGCCGGCGCCGACGTGCTGGTGGTGGACACCGCGCACGGCCACCAGGAGTCGATGATCTCCGCGCTGCGCGCGGTCCGCGGGCTCGACCCGCAGGTCCCGATCGTGGCCGGCAACGTGGTCTCCGCCGCCGGTGTGCGCGACCTGGTCGAGGCCGGCGCGGACATCCTCAAGGTCGGTGTCGGCCCCGGCGCGATGTGCACCACCCGGATGATGACCGGCGTCGGCCGGCCGCAGTTCTCCGCCGTCCTGGAGTGCGCCGCGGAGGCACGCCGGCTCGGCAAGCACGTCTGGGCCGACGGCGGCGTCCGGCACCCGCGCGACGTCGCGATGGCGCTGGCCGCCGGCGCGTCCAACGTGATGGTCGGCTCCTGGTTCGCCGGCACCCTGGAATCGCCCGGCGACCTGCAGACCACCGCCGACGGCCGCCAGTACAAGGAGAGCTTCGGCATGGCCTCGGCCCGCGCCGTGCGCAACCGCACCGCCGACGACTCCGCCTACGACCGCGCCCGCAAGGCCCTCTTCGAGGAGGGCATCTCGCACTCCCGGATGTTCATCGACCCGACCCGCCCCGGCGTCGAGGACCTGATCGACTCGATCGTGGCCGGCGTCCGCTCCTCCTGCACCTACGCCGGTGCGGCCGACCTGGAGGAGTTCCACCAGAAGGCGATCATCGGCCTGCAGAGCGCCGCCGGCTACGCCGAGGGCAAGCCGCTGCACTCCAGCTGGGCCTGACGGTCCCGGCCGCGGGCGGGCTCCCTCCGCGGGGGCCCGCCCGTTCATCGTCAGTTGACGGAGAGCGGGGTGAGCAGCGCCCGGCCGACCATCCCGACCGACCCCGACAGCGCGTCGGCCACCAGGCGGTACGCGGGCGGCAGGCGATGCAGCTCCCAGAGAGCCAGGACGGACGCCCAGGCGGCGTCGCGGGCCCGGTCGATGCTCCAGACGCCGAGGATGTGCAGCAGCGGGTCGCCGACGGACGGCAGCGGCAGCAGGGTGGCGCGGACCTGGGCCTCCACCTCGGCCAGCAGGCTGTTGATCCGCAGGTAGTCGGGGTGCAGCTGCTCCGGGGTGCGGCCGGTCAGCCGGCAGGTGTCGAGGACGGCGAGCGGGAGGTCGTTCTCGATGTGGGCGTTCATTCCGGCGAGCGCGAACTGCAGTGGGTGGACGTTCGCGGCGGCCCGCAGCTCGAACAGCGGCCGCCAGCAGGCCGCCGGCCGCCGCCCCGCGCGGTCGTCGTCCACGGCGGTCAGGTAGCGGGCGGCGAACACGGCATCGAGCTCCGCCATGGTGGCCGGGTCGTCGAAGTACGCGACCGCGAGATGGTCGCGGACCAGGCGGGTCACGGTCAGGTACATCGCGTTGAACACGGCGACCCCGTCCGCGACGGGCAGCTCGGCCGCGAGCTTCGCCATCCGGTCGACCACCTGGTCCACCGTCAGCACCGGTGCGGTCATATGCATCCTCCCTCGGTGACAAACCGACAAGCAGATGATGTGCCCACGATGGCAGGGGGGCGAGGGCGTGCCAAGACGAGACACCCGGAGGTGTCCCGCCCGCCGCCGCAGCGGCGGGTCCGCACGGCGGTCGTGATCGGGAAACTCCCGGGCGGACGCGAGTCGTTGGCCGGTCGGTGCGCGATTCGAGGGGGTCGTGCGGACGGGGGTGCGGGTCGGTGGTTCTGGCGTTCTCTCTCACGCTGCCGGGGTTGGCGCTGGCGTTGGTGATGTTCCTGGTCGCCTCCCGAGCGGTGCGACGGCTGGCCGGCTCGGGCCTGGTCCCGGCGCGGTACCGCAGGCGACCGGGCCGGTTCGTCGGACTGTCCTCGACGTCCACCGTGGCCCTGGACGTCTTCACCGGCTCGGTGAACACCGGCAAGGCGGCCGAGTTGGAGGAACGCTCCAGCGAGGCGATGCGACGCGACGAGGAGGGGGACGCCGCTCCGCCCCGCTCGATCGTCGATCTGGGGTCGGGCCGCGCCGTCATCGTGCTGCCGAAGCCGGCACCGGGTGCCGATCGCGGGACTGCCGAACGGAGCTCGGGTGCCGATCGCCGGACTGCCGACCGGAGTTGACGCTCCGTCTGCCGATTCTCTTCCGGGCGTCGCTGACCGCTCGCGGGTGGGCGGGAGAAAATGCAGGTGCGGGCAGGTGCGGGGATGAGGCAGGATGGGGGCTCGCGGTGGAGCCGAGGGGCTTCTGCCGCTTCCTGTTCCCGGAGGTTTCGCGTGGTGAAGCGATATTAGTGGCGGTCCCCACCGCCCTCCGGCCTGCCTGAAGTAGCGGCGGCCGGGCCTCCGGATTCTTGGACGACCTGTGGTGAAACCTGCCTGCCTGTGCGCGGGTGCGGTGTGCGGTCGTCGTTTTGGTGGTGCTTTCTGTGCGGGGCGGGTGCGTCCGATCGTCCGTTGTTCCTGTACCCCGAGAGGATGGCCATGGCCGCCACCGCATTCGACCGCAGCATCGAGCTGATGAGTGAACTGATCGAGAAGGAGGACGAGCTCAGGGAGGGTCCGGCGCTCGGCCGGCTGCTGGAGGTGCTGGCGGAGCGGCAGCGCGCGGATCTCTCCGAGCTGGCCCCGGAGCGGCAGGCCGAGCTGCTGGGGGCGCGGGCGGCGGCCGTGCTGCCGGGTGACCGGCAGTTGGCCGAACTGCTCGGGCAGGGGCGGGCGTTGACGGTGAAGTACGGGATCGACCCGACGGGGGCGGAGGTGCACCTCGGGCACGCGGTGCCGATGATCCTGGCCAGTCGCCTGCAGCGGATGGGCCACCGGGTGGTGTTCCTGGTGGGGGACGTGACGGCGCGGATCGGCGACCCGTCCGGGCGCAGCGCGGAGCGGCCGCCGCTGACCGCCGAGGACGTGACGCGCAATGTCGCGACCTACCGCGAGCAGGTCGGGCCGTTCTTCGACTTCGAGCGGGCCGAATTCCGGTTCAACAGCGAGTGGTTGGGCCCGTTGACGCTGCCGGACTTCCTCGGCGTGCTGTCCCGGCTGCCCGCCTCGGCGGCGCTGCAGCGGGAGGACTTCCGGACCAGGCTGGCCGAGGGCAGCGGGCTGACGCTGGCCGAGTTGGTGTACTCGGTGGTGATGGCGCTTGATTCGGTCGAGCTGGTCGCCGACATCGAACTCGGCGGCCTGGACCAGCTGTTGAACCTCCAGATGTGCCGCCGGGTGCAGACGGTGCACGGCCAGCAGCCGGAGGTGGTGCTCGCGACGGGCCTGATCGAGGGCACCGACGGCACCGGCGCCAAGATGAGCAAGTCCAAGAACAACTACGTCGGACTGTCCTTCCCTGCCGAGGAGATGTTCGGCCGACTGATGGCCTGCGCGGACCGGCTGCTCCCGGACTACCTCCGACTGCTCACTGAACTCCTGGACGAGGAAGTCGAGTTGCTGCTCGCCCAGGCTGCCGACGGCCGCCGCCACCCGATGGCGGTGAAGACCCTGCTGGCCGCCGCCGTCACCGCCACCGTGCACGGCGCCCCGGCCGCCCTCGCCGCCCGGGACGCCTTCCGGGCCCGCTTCTCACAACGCCGCTTCTCCGACGCCGGCCCGCTGCCCGCCGTGGACGCGGCCCGGCACGGTGCGGCGACACCGGCCGAACTGCTGGTGAAGGTCAGCGGCGAGCTGCCGAGCCTCAACCAGGTCCGCCGGGTCGCCGACGCGGGCGGCCTGAAGCTGGTGGTGGAGCGCCTCGACGGCGGGCAGCACACCGTGCCGCTGTCCCGTGCCGACGCCGACGAGCGCCTGCTGGTGGTGCTCGGCACCCACGAGCTGGCGGGCGCGAGTGCGCAGCGGCGGGTGTTCCTGCGCTGCGGGCGGAAGGTGGTGGAGCTGACGTAGCGCCGGGAGCGGCGCCATCGGGCCCCCAGGGCGGGGCCCGATGGCGAGCGCGGATGGGATCAGGCTTCGTGGAGCCGGGTCAGCGGCGGGTGAGGACGGCCGTGCCCTCCGGGGTGACGGTGACGGCGTTCTTGCGGCGGTCGGAGGGGGTGCGGGGTGCGCAGGACGAGGCCCTCCGCCTGGCGACCATGTCTTTGGGCCGACGGCCGTCCGTTGGCCCGGCCGCTCCGCCTGCCCACTGTCGCCCCGGGCGGCGCTCTGCCGTCGGCCTCGGCCGCGACGTCGCCCTCGTCCGACTCTCGATTGAAAGTGACGCATCGTCAGAAGACGTGCAGCGCAATCGGGTTGGTGAGTGCCGCCATCGGCCCCCACGGGAGGTCGGGGCCCATGGAGTTGCCCTTGCCCGGGGTGCCGTCGGGCTTGGGGTGGCGGACTTCGGCGCGGACGTAGGTTGCCAGGGAGGCGGTGGTGCGCCAGGTGATCGTGCCGGTGCCGGTGCCGGTGGCGGGGAGGGACTCCTGGTGGAGTTGGCCCTCGTCGGTGATCAGGCGGACGGTGCCGTTCGGGACGCCGGAGACGGCGAGTCGGATGTCGACGGGGGCGTCGGCGGGGACGGTGAGGCGCTCGCCGATGCCGGCCTGCCGGCCGTGGCCGGTGGCGGTGAACTCCAGCTGGACGGCCGCGGATTCGGCGATCCAGGAGCGGCCGGCGCGCAGGCCGGCCAGGATCGCGGTGCGGTGGAGGTCGTCGGCGAGGACCACGTTGTGCGGGGCGCCGATGACCTGCGGGGCGCTGTGGGCGTCGCTGTTGCCGAGGGCGGGGAGCCAGTTGCGGCCCTCGCGCAGGGCGGTGGCGAGGTTGGCGTCCCAGGTGTCGACGGCGGATTCGTCGTCGTACGTCCAGGGGCCGTTCCACACTTCGACGCCGTCGGCGTCCTGGTAGCCGAACTTCCACTGGCAGGCGACGTAGGGGCAGTAGGGGTGGGCGGCGACGACCAGGCCGCCGGACCGGTGGACCTGGCGGGCGAAGCGCGGGAACTGTTCGTCGCGGGCCCGGTAGCGCCAGTCCACGAACTGGCCGGGGGTCAGGCCGAGGGCCAGCCAGTGGCCGTTGCGGGTGGTGACCTCCTCGCCGGGGACGATCAGCAGGTCGGGTCCGGCCAGCGGTCCCCAACTGCCGTGCGAGGAAGAGGTGTTGTGGTCGGTGGAGACGATGAAGTCGAGGCCGGCGGCGCGGGCTCCGGCGGCGACCTCGGCGGGCAGGCGGCGGCCGTCGGAGTGCACCGTGTGCAGGTGGCAGTCGCCGCGGTACCAGGCCCGGCCGCGGCCGCGGGCCCGCTCCGGCGGGTAGGCGGGGGTGAAGGCCGGGCCGGGTGCGCCGAACCGGAGGGTGACCTGCACGGTGTAGGTCAGCCCGACGGGGGCGACCTGGTACGGGCCGAGGACGACGTGCCAGGTGCCGGGGTTGATCGGCCCGGGCAGGTAGCCGGGCGTGGCGGCCTCGCGGGACAGGCTGAACTCGGTGCGGAAGCCGCCCGACCAGCCGCGGAAGCCGTCGCCGCCGAGGGCGGTGCCGCGCTCGTCGAAGATGCCGATGTCGCAGGAGTTCCCGGGGGTGCCGGGCGGGACGGCGGGCCGGTCGTAGCAGTAGGAGACCGCGATCTCCCGTACGCCGCGCGGCACTTCGACGGGAAGGTAGACGAAGTCGGGCGCGCCGGTGAGGAGTCGGCCGGTGAGCGTGAGCACCTGATCGTCGGAGGGCGTCTCGGCGTGCGCCCGCCCGGCGGATCCGGCCAGTCCGACGGCGGCGACGGCGCCGGTGGCCAGGCCGGTGCGCAGCACGGCGCGACGTCCGGGCAACGTGCCGTCGGTCGAGGGGAGTTGGGAGTCGGGCACGGCGGCCTCCGGAGCTTCGGCGGGCGGGACGCAAGGCTGCCTACCCGGCGGGGTGAACCGGCGGTGAGGTGCGGCCCACCGGTGGGCGGAGAGGTGGTGAAAGTCGTCCGGACGTCCGGCGCGGAGGTTCGGTGTGTCGCGTGAACGCCCGGCATGAATATGACGAACTGATCATCCGTCAGTAATATGCCGCTTAAGGCTCGTTCCTCCTGTCCGGAGGCGCGGGCCGTGTCGCTGTCGGTCTTCGAGCGCGGCCCTAGCACCATCACAGGGCCTGCCGTGCGAGGAACGCCGCGACTGCCGCTCGTCCGGGTGAATCCGGGCCGGGAGGCTGCTGTGGGGTGCCCGGTGCGACAAGCCTAAGAGCCCCGGCGAGGGGCGCACGAACCTTTCCGCCGCGTGTTCGACACCTCCGTCGACCGGCACAACTCTGCTGGTGGAACGGGATGCTGACGAACCGTCGGAGCTGTCGTGCACCGGCTATGCTGCTTCGCGCCCGGGCCCCGCCGCACCGCCCGGACCCGCGTTCCCATCCCTTTGACCGTATGAGGACACCGATGCTTCGACCCGGATCGTCGCCAGGAACCCGGCTGCCCGCAGCCGTACTCGTCGGCCTGCTGCCCGCGGTCGTGATCGGCGTGACGGTGGCCCTCGCCAAGACCGCCGGGCCCGGACAGTCGATCTCGGGAATCCTGCTGTGCGGTCTGGTGGGAACCCTGACGGTGGCGGCGGTCGGCTTCGCGGCGGCCCACCGGGGCGGCGCCCTGGAACAGGCCCTCGCGGACGGCGCCCGGCAGGGCGAGGAACTGCGCGCCCGGCTGGCCCGTCAGCAGGCCGGCATGCTCGACCTGGCCAAGAACGAACTGCCCGAGGCGGTCGACCGGCTCCAGCGCGGCGAGTTCATCACCGACGTGCTCCGCTCCTACGAGCAGCGCCACCTGGCCGAGGCCGGCGAGGACTTCCACGAGGCCCGGCACGCCGTGCTGCGCGCCGTCCTCGACGCCGTCGACAACGAGGAGGCGATGCGCGAGTCCGCCCAGCGCGCGTTCGTGAACATCGCCCGCCGCGTCCAGGCGATCGTCCACCGCCAGGCCCTCGACCTGCGGCAGATGGAGGAGAGGCACGGCGACCTGCCCGCGGTCTTCGACGACCTGCTGATCCTCGACCACGGCAACGCGCTGATCGGCCGCCTCGCCGACTCCATCGCGGTGCTCGGCGGCGCCCGTCCCGGCCGCCAGTGGAGCCGTCCCGTCCCGCTGTTCAGCGTGCTGCGCGGCGGCATCTCCCGCATCCTCGACTTCCGCCGGGTCGAACTGCACCCGGTCTCCGAGGTCGCCGTCGTCGGCCCCGCCGTCGAACCGCTGATCCACGCGCTGGCCGAACTGCTCGACAACGCCACCCGCTACTCGCCGCCGCAGACCGACGTCCACCTCACCGCGGTCGAGGTGCAGACCGGCATCGCGATCGAGATCGAGGACGGCGGCCTCAGCCTCGGCGAGGAGGGCCGGGCCCGCGCCGAGCGGATGCTGGAGGAGGCCCAGTCCGGCATCGACCTCAACGACCTCGGCGAGACCCCGCGGCTCGGCCTCGCGGTCGTCGGCCGACTGGCCCGCGCCTACGGCTTCCAGGTCTCGCTGCGCCCGTCCGCGTACGGCGGCGTGCGCGCCGTGCTGATCGTCCCGCAGCGCTACATCACCACCGCGCCCGCGCCCAGCCGCGCGCACGGCATCGGTCGGATGGCCACCGGCCACCCGTCCGTGATCCAGCAGCACCCCAAGCACCCCGAGAACCCGGTGTGGAGCCCGCCGGCCGAGCAGCCGACCGCGACCCACACGCCGTCCGGCGGATTCGCCGCCGCTGCGGCCTTCCCGCCCGCCGAAAGCCGGCCGCGGGTGCCCGCGCCGTCCCCGGCCGAGGACGACTACCCGGTGGTGACCGAACGCACCGCCAACGGCCTGCCGCAGCGCCGCCGCCACGCCGCGCCGCTGCGCCCGGGCGGGTCGGCCCCCCGACGGCAGGCGCCCGCGCCCGCCGCCGAACCGGTCCAGCCCGGCCTGTGGTTGGCCGCGTTCACCGACGGGGTCAACGGCAGCACGCCCAGCGATCCGTCGGACGGCCGCCACGCCAGTGAAGAGTCAGCAGGGAAAGGCGAGAAGTGATTCAGCAACGGACCAACATGGACTGGATGCTCAGGGACCTCGCGGAGAGCGTCCCGCACGCACGGCACGCCATCGTCCTGTCGGCCGACGGCCTGCGGCTGGCCCAGCACGGCACCGACCCGGACACCGCCGACCGGCTGGCCGCGGCCTGCGCCGGACTGCAGAGCCTGGCGCACGCGGTCGGCAGTGAGTTCCCGCACGGCGACGGCCGGATGCGACTGGTGGTGATCGAGGTCGGCGGCGGCTTCTTCTACCTGATGGCGGCGGGCTCCCGGGCGTTCCTCGCGGTCCTCGCCGACGAGGGCGTGGACGCCGGACTGGTCGGCCAACGGATGCGGGACCTGGTGGCCCGGATCGGCGAGCACCTCACCACACCCGTCCGCACCGGCGAACAACTCGCGTGAGTCGGGGACTCCGATGAGCAACTGGGAAGAGGTCGGCCCCGAGCGGTTCTTCGTGATCACCCGGGGCCGCGACCGGCAACACGCCGTGACGGACTTCGACCTGGTCACGCTGGTCGTCGCCCGCTCCCGGCCCGAACCCACCATGCAGCCCGAGCACGCGGCGATCCTGCGGATCTGCGGCTCGCCGCTGTCGGTGGCCGAGATCTCCGCATACCTGAGCCTGCCGAACAGCCTGGTCATCGTTCTGCTGTCCGAGCTGCTCGGCACGCACAAGATCGAGGCCCGCGCCCCCATCCCGGCGGCAGCCCTTCCCGACCTTTCCCTGTTGGAGGCAGTGATCCATGGACTTCAGCGGCTCTGAGCCGGTGCGCGGGCCGCGCGAGGCCGAACTGCTCCCGGCCACGGTGGCGGCCGCCGTCAAGGTCGTCATCGTCGGCGGCTTCGGGGTCGGCAAGACCACCCTGGTCGGCTCGGTCAGCGAGATCCGCCCGCTGACCACCGAGGAGACCATGACCGAGGCCGGCGTCGGCATCGACGACTTGGCCGGGGTGGAACGCAAGAGCTCCACCACCGTCGCGATGGACTTCGGCCGGATCACCATCAGCGAAGAACTCGTGCTGTACGTCTTCGGCACCCCCGGTCAGGAACGCTTCTGGTTCCTGTGGAACGGCCTGTTCGAAGGCGCGCTCGGCGCCGTCGTGCTGGTCGACACCCGCCGTCTGGAGGTCAGCTTCGACGTCCTGGGCCGGCTGGAGGACCGCGGCGTGCCGTTCGTCGTCGCCGTCAACTCCTTCCCCGAGTCCCCGGCCTACCCGCTCGACGAACTGCGCGCGGCGCTCGACCTGCCGCCGCACGTCCCGATCGTCGAGTGCGACGCCCGCACCCGGGAGTCCAGCCGCGACGTGCTGATGGCCCTGATGCGCTACCTGTACGAGCTCGCCGCCCAGCCCGTCGGCTGACGCCCCGCACCGTCCCGATCTCCTGGAGAACTTCCGTGATCCCCGAAGAGCGCACGTACAACGGCGCCGTCCCCCCGCCGGGTTGCCCGGCCCACGGCGCCACTCCCCTCCAACAGGACGACCTGCGGCGGCTGTTCGGGCCGGAGGCCGAAGCCGACCCGGCCGGCCTGTACGAGAAGCTGCGCGCCGAACACGGCGAGGTCGCGCCCGTGCTGCTGCACGGCGACCTGCCGGCCTGGCTGGTGCTCGGCTACTCCGCCAACCTCACCGCGATGCGCACCCCGTCCCGGTTCTCCCGCGACTCCCGGCGCTGGACCGAGTTCCAGGAGGGCCGGGTCGCCCCCGACTCCCCGGTGCTGCCGGTCATCGCCTGGCAGCCGACCTGCTCGTTCGTCGACGGCGAGGAGCACCGCCGGCTGCGCACCGCCGTCACCGACGGCCTCAACAACTTCGACCGGCGCGGCATGCGGCGCTACGTCACCCGCTTCGCCGACCAGCTGATCGCCGAGTTCGGCTCCATCGGCAAGGTCGACCTGGTCTCCGAGTTCGCCGAACACCTGCCGATGCTGGTGATGACCCAGCTCGTCGGCATGCCCGAGGAGTACGGCCCGCGGCTGGTCGAGGCCGCCCGCGACCTGGTCCGCGGCACCGAGACCGCCGTCGCCTCCAACGAGTACGTGGTCGAGTCGCTGCGCCGCACCATGGACCGCAAGCGCTCCGACCCCGGAGCCGACCTGGTCACCCGGCTGATGCAGCACCCGTCCGGCCTCACCGAGGACGAGGTGCTCCAGCACGTGCGCTCGGTGCTGCTGGCCGCCAACGAGACCACCATCAACCTGATCGCCGAGACGCTGAAGATGGTCCTCACCGACGGCCGCTTCCGCGCCCACCTGTCCGGCGGCCAGATGACCCTGCCCGACGCGCTCGACCAAGTGCTGTGGGACTCCCCGCCGTTCATGCTGGTCCCCGGCCGCTGGGCGACCGGGGACACCGAGCTCGGCGGCCGGCACATCAAGGCCGGCGACATGCTGCTGATCGGCCTGGCCGCCGGCAACGCCGACCCGGCGGTGCGACCCGACCTGAACCAGCCGCTGTTCGGCAACCGCTCGCACCTGGCGTTCGGCAGCGGCCCGCACGAGTGCCCCGGCCAGGAGATCGGCCGGGCCATCGCCGAGACTGGCATCGACATCCTGCTCACCCGCCTTCCCGACCTGCAACTCGCCGTGGAGGAGAAGGAGTTGGTGTGGCGTGGCAACTGGATGTCGCGGCACCTGACGGAACTCCCGGCCCGCTTCACCCCGCGCGTCGCGTTCCAGCCGCAGGACCCGACCACCACCACCAGCGCCCCGGTCGTCTCCACGCCCGAGCCCGCGCCGCACACCCCGCCCGCCGCGACCGTCCCGCCGGCCGCGCCCGCGCCGGTCGTGCCGGAGCAGCGGCGCGGCTGGTGGGCCGGTCTGATGGCCAAGCTGCGCGGCTGAGACCTCGGGTGAACAGGGCGACGCCTCCTGTGCCGGTCTTCCGGTGCCGGGGGCGTCGCTTTTGGCGTCCGGTCGGGCATCGGTCGAATGACCAGTCGTCGGTGGTGGCGCCGTCCGGGCCCCGGCCTCGTTCCGGGTGGCATCGGTGCAGGTCAGAGCAGGTTTTGGTGCGCCGGCAGGTGACCGGCGAGTCGCGGGCTCGGGCGGGTGGGTGGTTGGCCGGCGCCGGAGTGGCCCGGTAGGAATGTCGCAGAGCGAGGGGGCGCGACGCAGCCCGGACGGACTCCGACCGGCGCGCTCCTCGCCCGGCCCGCCCACTGCACGGCGTGAACGTTCGACGCACCGATCCCGCACCGATCGGACGTGGTCGAACTTTCCCGGAGCGAGGCCGCATCCACCTTCGGAACGACACGATGGGACCCTCCCATGCACCACTCGGGCACCGGCGCACTCCTGTCCGCCCCCACCGAACCCTCGACCACCGCCCCGGCGGCGGGCTCCGGCAGCGGCCGCCTCGACCTGCTGCCCGTGCCGCAGGGCGCCGACGACGCGCACTGCGTCCACGTCACCCTGCACCTGGCCGGGGGAGCGGTCCTGCGCCGCCCGCACGGCGAACTGCCCGTCGCCGCAGGCGACCTGGTGATCAGCGGCGGCCCGCACCCGGTCAACCTGCTGCGCGGCGCCGACTGCGCGAGCCGGGTCTTCCGGGTGCCGTGCCAGGCACTGGGCATCTCCGCGGCCGAGGTACGGGCCGCCGGCGCCCTGCACGCCCCCGGCTCCACCGGCGTCGGCTCGCTCGCCTCGCAGTTCCTCGCCACGCTGGCCGCGCACTCCGACGGCCTCGTCCCGCTGGCCCGGATCCGACTGGCCCGCAGCGCCGCCGACCTGCTCGCACTCCTGATCACCGACCTGCTGGACGAGGACGCCCCCGGCCGGTCGGGCGGCTCCGCCGCGCTGCTCACCCGGATCCGGGCCCACATCGAGGGGGCCCTGACGAGGCCCGACCTGTCGCCGGAGTCCGTCGCCCGCGCCCACTGCATCTCGGTCCGCTACCTCCACAAGCTGTTCCAGCAGGACGGCACGACCGTCGGCCAGTGGATCCGCCACCGCCGACTCGAAGCCTGCCGCCAGGAACTCGACCGGCCGCCCCACCGCCGAGTCCCGGTCGCAGTCGTCGCCGGGCGCTTCGGCTTCGCCAGCCCCTCGCACTTCAGCCGGGTCTTCCGCGAGGCCTACGGCCTGACCCCGACCCAGTGGCAGGCCCGCACCGACGCCCGGCTCGCGGGGGTGCAGGCCGGCTGACGGTGGTCGGGGGCCGCGTACCTGGGTCCGTCCGGGCTGTGGCTGCCGAGCGGTTCGGGATGCCCCCGGCGGCCGCGTGACGGAGGGCGGGGTGTCGCGTGGCAGGATGGGCGGGACTTGACGGATCAGTGGAACGACGAGGTCAGCGACGTGACGACCGCCCCTGCCGGCACCGGATCGGGGGGCCTGCGTAGGCCGTCCGAGGTTTCGGGGGCCGGTCGCCCCCAGGTTCCGGGGGAGCAGTCGTTGCTCGGCCGGGACGCCGAGTGGGCGCAGATCGCCGAGTTGGTGGAGTCGGCGGTCGGTGCGGGCCGGGGGTCGTCGGTGCTGGTGGTGACCGGTGAGCCCGGCGCCGGGAAGACCTCGTTGCTGGACCGGGCTGCGGACCGGGCGGCCGCGGGCGGGGCGCTGGTGCTGCGGGCCCGGGGCAGTGAGAGTGAGCACGGGATCGGCCTGGCCGGGCTGCACCAGTTGGTGCGGCCGCTGCTGTCCGGTGCCGGGCGGTTGCCGGAGAGCCAACGGCGGGCCGTGCGCGGTGCGTTCGGCATCGGGGCGGGGGCGGGGGAGCCGGTCGATCCGCTGCACCTGCGGGTCGGGGTGTCGACGCTGGTCGGTGACGCGGCCGCCCGGCGGCCGCTGTTGCTGGTGGTCGACGACCTCCAGTGGCTGGACCTGGGCTCGCTGGACCTGCTGGCCTTCATCGCCCGTCGGCTGGACGGCGAGGCCGCCGCACTGCTGGCCGCGGCCCGGGAGGACACCGTCCCGCTGCGGTTCGACCGGGACTTCCCGCAGGTGACCGCCGGGCCGCTGGACCGGGCCTCGGCGGGGCTGCTGCTGGACGCCCAGCCGGTTCCGCCGTGCGGCCGGGCGCGGTCGCGGATCCTTCAGGAGGCGGCGGGGAACCCGCTGGCGCTGGTGGAGCTCAGCCGGGCCCTCGCCCACGGCCGGGTCGAGTCCGGCGGCAGCAGGGCGCTGCCGTTGACGAAGCGGCTGGAGAACCTGTTCGCAGCGGACCTGCCGGACCTGCCGGCGGACACCCGGCGGGCGCTGCTGCTCGCCGCGGCCACCGACACCGGCGAGCTGTCGGACGTGGTCGGCGCGGCCGGCGGCCTGGACTGCCTGGGCGCGCTGGAGCCCGCCGAACGCGCGGGGCTGGTCCGCATCCAGGACGGTCTGCTGCGGTTGCGGCACCCGCTGGTCCGGTCCGCGATCTACGGAGCGGCGTCGTTCACCGAGCGCAGGTCCGCGCACCTGGCGCTGGCGGGTGCGCTCGTCCATGAACCGGACCGGCGGGCCTGGCACCTGGCGGCCGCCGCGACCGGCCCGGACGCGGAGGTCGCCGACGCGCTCGCCGCCAGCGCCGAACGCGCCCGCAGCCGGGGCGGGCACGCCGCCGCCGCGGCCGCGCTGGAACGGGCCGCCGACCTGACGCCCGATCCGGAGCTGCGCTGTCAGCGGCTGCTGGCCGCGGCCCGGTCCGCGATGTTCGGCGGACACCCGCAGTGGGTGGGCGAGTTGACCGCCCGGGTGCCCGGGTACACCGACCGGCCGGACCTGCGGGCCCAGGCGGGCGTGTTCTCCGGCTGGGCGCTCGGGTTGACGCTCCGTCATGACGCGGCGCTGGAGACCCTGTTGGCCGTCGCCGAGCAGCACGTGGCGGCGCTGCCGGACGCCGCGCTGTCGGCGCTCGGGATCGCCGCGACCTCCGCCTTCGCCTCCGGCGACCCGTTCCACCGGGCCGAACTGCGGCGGCTGGCCGAGCGGTTGGCGGACCTGCCCGAACCGAACAGCCAGGCCTGGATCGCGGCCGCCACCGCCCCGCACACCGGCCGCGCCCGCGCGCTGGAGCTGCTCGCGGCGGCGAACGCGGCGATGGGGGAGGACGACCTGAGCGCCCTCACCGTCCTCGGCGGCACCGCCTGGTGCATGGACGAGACGGCGCTCGCCGTGGAGCTGCTCGGCCGCGCCCTGGACCATCTGCGCCGCGCGGGCACGGCCGGTACCAACGCCACCGTCTCGCAGGCCATCGCGCTCGCCCAGTACGAGTCGGGGGCCTGGACGGCGGCCCGCAACAGCACCGAGGACACGCTGTGGATGGCCGCCGAGGCGGGCGCGGAACTGTCCGCCGTCGGCACCCGGATCCTGCAGGCCACCCTGGACGCCCGGCAGGGCGACCCGGCGGCCCGGGAGCGGGCCGAGGCGGCGGTGCGCGGCGTCGACCTGCGCCGTTCGCTGGCCCTGCAGGTGCGCCACCGGGTGGCGCTGTCGATCGCGGCCACCGCGGCCGGCGACCACGCCGAGGCGTACCGGCAGGTCCGGGCGCTGTTCACGCGGGACATCCGGCCCCGGCCGGTGCACTACCACGCCTCGCTGTACTACCTGGGCGATCTGGCGGCGGCCGCCGTGCACGCCGACGAGGTCGCGGACGCCCGGGCGGTGTTCGAGTCCGTCCAGCCCGACCTCGGCGACGACCGCTCGCCGCGGCTGCACGCGATCGTCGAGCGGGCGGCGGCGCTGCTGGCCGAGGGCGAGGACGCGGAGCGGCACTTCCGGGCGGCGCTGGCCGATCCGGCCGGGGCCGGCTGGCCGTTCGAGCGGGCGCTGGTCCAGCTGGACCACGCGGAGTGGCTGCGGCGCCGGCGGCGGTCCGCGGAGGCCCGTCCGCTGCTCGGCGCGGCGCTGGAGACGTTCCGGCGGTTGGACGCCGGGCCGTGGCGCGACCGGGCGGCCGCCGAACTGCGGGCGGCCGGCGCGGAGGTGCCCGCCGCCGACGCCGGGGCGGCGCAGGAGCCGCTCACCCCGCAGGAGCGCCGGATCGCCGAACTCGCCGCCCAGGGACTGACCAACCGGGACATCGCCGCCCGGCTCTACCTGTCGCCGCGCACCGTCGGCTACCACCTGCGGAAGGTGTTCGCCAAGCTCGGCATCCGGGCGCGCGCCCAGCTGCGGGACGCGCTGGGCGGGCTCGCCTGACCACCGGACCGCCTGGCGGCCCTCCCCCACAGGGAGCCGCCGGGCGGTCGTCGTGTCACATCGAGCCGGGACTGCTCGCCGGGGCTACTTGCAGGCCCCGAGGTCCTCCCAGACGCCCCACTGGCCGGTGGAGCCGGGCTGCTCGCCCTGGGTCCACCACTTGGCGCGCCAGTTGTGGTTGCCGTAGGAGGCGCCGTCGCCGCTGTTGTAGACCCGGGCCGGGTCCCACGCGGCGGCCGTGCAACTGCCGTTGCCGCCACCCGGGGTGCCGCCGCCGGTGCCGCCGATGTTGACGTCGATGCAGGAGTAGAAGGCGTTGGCGGTGTCGGAGACGTTCCACACCGCGAGGACCTTCTGCCGGCCGGTGTAGCTGCCGAAGTTCACCTGGTGGCTGACGTCCGCCGGGGGCTGGGCGTTGTTGCCGGAGAACTGGGCGATCAGCTGGCTGCCGATGAAGTACTGCCAGTTCGCGGTGGCGTGCCGGGCCGACAGGTGCCAGCTGAAGGTCTGGGTGGAGGACACGTTGGCGACCTGCCAGCCCTTGGAGTCGTCGTCCAGCTCCGCGTACTCGGAGTGGCCGCCGCTGCAGCTGAACAGGCCCTTCGGGCCCTCGACGCTCTGCGGTTCGTACTTGATCTGCCCGCAGACCACGACGCCGTTGGCGCACTGCGCCTGGCGGCTGGCCGGGTCGGTGACCCAGCCGTGGGCGCTGGCGGTGCCGGCCGACAGGGTCAGCCCGAGCAGCGGGGCGACCAGCGCGCCGATCGCGGCGGTCACCTTTCTGTTTGCCTTCATTTCCGTGCCTTCCTGATGTGGGGTCAGGGCGATCCCTCCCGACGCCGATGGGGCGGGCCGGGAGACGGCCATAGGTCTAGACCGGATGCCGAGGGAGACGATAGCGCCGTACCGGGCGGGGTCAAGGGGGTGCGCCGGACGAGGACGCCGTGCGCTGCGCGAACGTGGTAACTTCCGGGCGTGCCACAGCGACTCTTCCTGACCACCCGGGGGCACATCGACCTCCTCCGGGTGTGTTCCGCTGCCTGTCGCCGCTCCTGAGCGACCGCCCGTCCTCCCTCGCCCGCCGCGCGACTCTCCGCGGCGGCGCCCCCGCGTCCCGGCCGCCGTGCGACCGTCCGCCCCCGCGTCCCGACCGCCCCCGGCGGTGCCGCGCACCGTCTTGCAGCAGAGGATCGATCCGTTGTCCGACCGCGCCCCCGTGTTCCACTGGTTCCTGCCCACCGGAGGGGACGGCCGCGACCCCGGCGGCGTCACCGCCGTGCAGGGCCGGACCGGCGCCGCCACCCGGCGGCCCGCCGACGTCGGATACCTCGCGCAGGTCGCGCAGGCCGCCGAGCAGGCGGGGTTCGTCTCGCTGCTCGCCCCGGTCGGACTCGGCTGCGTCGACCCGTGGATCCTGGGAGCGGCGCTCACCCGGCACACCGGCCGGATCGGCTTACTGATCGCCTTCCGGGCCGGTCTGGCCAGCCCCACCCTGATCGCCCAACAGGCCGACGCCTTCCGTCGGTTCGCCGGCGGACGGCTCCGGCTGAACGTGGTCACCGGCGGCGACCCCGCCGAGCAGCGCGCGTACGGCGACCGGCTCGCGCACGACGAGCGCTACGCCCGGACCGATGAACTGATGGCCGTGCTACGGGAGTTGCTGGCCGGGAAGCGGGTCGACCACCGGGGCGCCCACCTGCACCTGGAGGGCGCGCAGCTGGTCGATCCGGCGGTCGAGCACCCCGTCCCGCTGTACTTCGGCGGCGCCTCGCCCGCCGCCGAGCAGGTCGCCGCCCGCCGCGCCGACGTCCAACTGCTGTGGGGCGAACCGCCGTCGGCGATCGGCGAGCGGATCGGGCGGCTGCGCGCGCTGGCCGCCGGGCAGGGGCGGACGCTGCGGTACGGGCTGCGGCTGCACGTGATCAGCCGGGACACCGCCGAGCAGGCCTGGGCGGAGGCCGACCGGATCCTCGCCGGGATCGACCCGGCGGCGGTGCGGGCCAGCCAGGCCCGGTTCGCCGCCATGGACTCCACCGGTCAGGCCCGGATGGCCGCTCTGCACGGCCACGGCATCGGCACCGGACGGGAGTTGGTAGTCGCCCCGAACCTGTGGGCCGGCATCGGCCTGGTCCGGGAGGGCGCGGGCACCGCCCTGGTCGGCTCGCACGACGAGGTCGCCGCCCGGCTCGCCGAGTACCACGCCCTGGGCATCGAGGAGTTCGTGCTGTCCGGCTACCCGCACCTGGAGGAGGCGTACCGGGTCGGCGAGGAGGTGGTGCCCCGGGTCAGGGCCCTTGTTGGGCAAGGAGATTGACGCTCATTCAATTATCCGGGTGCAGCTGCCAGACCCGGGCCGGGGGAAGGTTCGCCAGCACGGTGCGGCACTCGGTCCGGCCGCCGCGCAGGTGCGCGGCCATCGCGCGGTCGACCGCCGCGTGCCGGTGCAGCTCGGCGCGGGTGGCGAACATCGCTCGGGCGCGGCGGGTGCCGAGGTAGGCGAACCAGGTCAACGTGCCGCCCGGGTGCAGCAGTTCGAGGTAGCGGGCCATGATGCGGTCGACCTGGGCGGGCGTGAAGTTGGTCAGCGGCAGGCCGGAGACGATCACGTCGTAGCGCCGGTCGGTGGCCAGCTCCTCCACGTACGCCTGGTGCACCGTCACCCGGGTCGTGCTCTGCGCGGCCACCAGGTCGCGCAGCCGGTCGGCGAAGCGCGGATTGGCCTCCACCACGTCCAGGCGGGCGCCGCGCGGCAGTTGGGGCAGCAGGACGCGGGTGACGGCGCCGGTGCCCGCGCCGGCCTCCAGGACGTCGATCGGGTGCGGGGCACGGGCCCGGACGGGGGCGGCCAGGGCGTGGGCCAGGGCCCGGCTGCTGGGGGCGACCGCACCGGTGGTGCGCAGGTCGCGGACGGCTTCACGGAGGAACGCCCAGCCGTCGGCCCGGGGCCGCGGCGGGGGAGAGGTCTGCTCGGTCATGGCTTCGACGCTAGGAACCGTGAGGACGCGGCAGATCCGCCGTGCGGCGGCCGTCCGGACCGACGAAAGTCGGTGGTGGGAACGGCCGTTCGTCGATTCCGCGAGCCGGGCAGGCTGCCTAGCATGGACGTCGTGAGGTGGTGGCGGAGCCCGCTGTGGGCGACCTTGGGGCGGGCGGCGGTGCTGGCGTTCCTGGTGGCGGCGATCGACAACAACGGCGCCAAACTCGGCGACGGACACCGGCACTTGACGGTGACCGTGGCGGCGACGGTGTGCGCGCTGATCCTGGCGGTCCCCCGACTGCGGCTCACCGTCGCGCCGTTGGCGGCCGTCGCGGTCACCGCGTGGTGGGGCTGGCTGACCGACCTGCTGCTCGCCGTGGTGATGTTCGACCTGGCGGTGGCGCGGCGGACCCGGCTCGCGCTGCTGTGCGCGGCGCTCGCGCTGGCCGGAAACCTGGCGGGGGTGCGGGCCGCCTCGGTGTGGGTCGGGCAGCGCTGGCTGTCCACGCTGACGGTGCTGCTGTTCGGGCTGGTGCTCGGCCTGTGGCAGGGCAACCGGCGCCGACTGGTGCACACCCTGGCCGGGCAGGTCGAGCAGCTGCGGGTGGAGGCCCGGCTGCGGGAGGACGCGGCGCGCGCCGCCGAACGGTCCCGGATCGCCGCCGAGATGCACGACGTCCTCGCCCACCGGCTCAGCCTGATCGCCCTGCACACCGGCGTCCTCGCCACCCGCGGCACCGCGCTGCCCGGCCCGGTCGCCGACCGGCTGGCGATGCTCCGCACCACCTCCGTCGAGGCGCTCACCGACCTGCGCGAGGTGCTCGGCGCGCTCCACGACCCGCACGCCGGGCCGGCCGACGCGCCCGCCGTCCGCGAGGTCGCCGCGCTGGTGGCGGACGCCCGCGCGGCCGGGCAGCAGGTCGCGCTGACCGTCACCGGCCGGGCGGCGGACGCGCCGACCACGCACCGGCTGGCCGCGTACCGGATCGTCCAGGAGGCGCTGACCAACGCCCGCAAGCACGCGGACGGGGCGGCGGCGGAGGTCCGGGTCGACTACCGGCCGCCCGCCACCCGGGTCGAGGTCACCAACGGCGCGGGCGCCGCCGGGGCCGCCGCCGTTGACTCCGGCTACGGTCTGGTCGGCCTGCGCGAACGCGTCACCGCGCTCGGCGGCCATCTGGACGCCGGCCCGGCCGGCACCGGCTCCTGGCGGCTGTCCGCCCGCCTCCCGCACCCCGCCCCGAAGGACGGTCCGGCATGACGCGCGCACCGGACGAGCCGGTGGCGGGCAAGCGCTTTCCGCACGGCTCACCGAAGGGCGGCACCCGATGATTCGCACCCTGGTGGTCGACGACGACGCACTCGTCCGTCTCGGCCTGACCGACCTGCTCGACGGCGACCCCGGCATCGAGGTGGTCGCACAGGCCGCCGACGGCCTTCAGGCGATCGAACGGGCAAGCGCTTTCCGCATCGACGTCGCGCTGGTCGACGTCCGGATGCCCCGGATGGACGGCATCACCGCCACGGCCCGGCTGCGCGCCCTGCCGCAGCCGCCGCGGGTGATCACGCTGACCACCTTCGACCTCGACCGGTACGTCTACGACGCGCTGGCCGCCGGGGCCGACGGGTTCCTGCTCAAGGACACCGACCCGGCGGAGATCCTGCGCGCCGTCCACCTGGTCGCGGCCGGCTCCGCGATGCTCCACCCGGCCGCCGCGCGCCGCGTCATCGACCGGTACCACGCCACCGGCCGCACCGCCGCGAGCGCGGCCCGGTCCCGGCTCGACCGGCTCACCCCGCGCGAGCGCGAGGTGCTGGCGCTGCTGGCCGAGGGCCGCGCCAACGCCGACATCGGCGAGCGGCTCGCGATGCGGGAGAGCACCGTGAAGGCGCACGTCAGCCGGATCCTCACCGCGCTCGGCGTCAGCAACCGTGTCCAGGCGGCGCTGCTGGCCCGGGACGCGGGGCCGGTCGGTTGACGCGCCGTCACACCAGCCGGACGTGCTCGACCGGCGGCAGGACGGCGCGCTCGGCGTCAGCAACCGCGTCCGGGCGGCGCTGCTGGCGCGGGACGCGGGGCTGGTCGGTTGACGCGCCGTCACACCAGCCGGACGTGCTCGACCGGCGGCAGGACGGTCGGCATGTCGTCCGTCACCCAGGCGTACTCGAGCGCCGACAGCGTCCGGCCGGCGTCGTCCGTCCACAGCAGCAGCTCGCCGATGTACTCACCGTCCTCGTCGATGACCGCCGCGCCGACCGGCGCGAGCCGGGACGGCCCTGTGTGCCGGCCCGGCTCGTCCACCCGCAGGTCCACGCTGACCGAGCCCGGCGCCCAGGGGCCCACCACCTCGGTGCGGTCCAGCTGGGCGCGCAGCTCGGCCGCGCCGTCGAACTCCGCCGAGAGCAGGTGCTCCAGCAGCGCGCGTTCGGCGGAGTTCAACGGGCGGAGGGCCATCCCGGTCAGCTCTCGGGACGGCTGTTGTCGTCGTAGCTGCTGGTGCCCTCGTCCAGCAGCGGGCCGTTGGCCGGGCTGGGGTGCTTGAGGTGCGCCGGGGCCATGGCGCGCAGGGTGTGGTAGCCGGTCAGGACGATCAGGGTGCCCAGGGCGATGCCCCCGAGCTCGAAGTTGTCGGTGATCTTCAGGTTGACGTTGCCGATGCCGACGATCACGCCCGCGGCGACCGGGACCAGGTTCAGCGGGTTGGTCAGGTCCACCTTGTTGTGGATCCAGATCTGCGCGCCGAGCAGGCCGATCATGCCGTACAGCACCACCGTGATGCCGCCGAGCACACCGCCGGGGATGGCCGCGATCACCGCGCCGAACTTCGGGCACAGGCCGAACAGGATCGCGAAGCCGGCCGCGCACCAGTACGCCGCCGTCGAGTACACCCGGGTCGCCGCCATCACGCCGATGTTCTCCGCGTACGTGGTGGTCGCCGGACCGCCGACCGCCGTGGACACCATGGTCGCCGCGCCGTCCGCCATGATCGCGGCGCCCATCTTGTCGTCCAGCGGGTCACCGGTCATCTCGGAGACAGCCTTCACGTGGCCGGCGTTCTCGGCGATCAGCGCGACCACCACAGGCAGTGCCACCAGGATCGCGGACAGCGAGAAGCTCGGAGCGTGCAGCGACGGCAGGCCGATCCAGTCGGCCTTGCCGACGCCCGACAGGTCCAGACGCCAGTGGTCGACGGCCGCGCCGCCGCCCACCGGGGAGTTGATCTTCCCGAAGACCCGGTCGAACAGGAAGGACACCAGGTAGCCGAAGACCAGGCCCAGGAAGATCGCGATCCGCGACCAGAACCCGCGCAGCACCACCAGCGCCAGCCCCGTGAAGAACATCGTCAGCAGCGCCACCCACTGGTCCTGCGGCCAGTACGTGCCGGCCGCGACCGGCGCCAGGTTGAAGCCGATCAGCATGACCACCGCGCCGGTGACGACCGGCGGCAGCACCGCGTGGATCACCTTCGCGCCGAAGCCCTGCACCACCGCACCGCACGCCGCCAGCACCGCACCGACCACCAGCAGCGAACCGGTCAGCGTCGCCGCGTCCCCGCCCTGCGCCTTGATCACGGCCGCCACACCGACGAACGACAGGCTGGAGCCCAGGTAGGACGGGATCCGGCCGCTGGTCACCAACAGGAAGAAGATCGTCGCGACACCGGAGACCATCACCGCCAGGTTCGGGTCCAGGCCCATCAGCACCGGGGCGACGAAGGTGGCGCCGAACATCGCCACCACGTGCTGCGCCCCCAGCCCGATCGTGCGCCCCCACGACAGCCGCTCGTCCGGCTTGACCACCGCCCCGGGCTGCGGGGCGCGGCCGTCCCCGTGCAGCTTCCACCCGAACGCGACCTTCATGTCCTTGCCTCGTCTCTGTGCTCTGCCGTGCGAAACCCTGGTGGGCGACCATGCAACCGGTCGCGACATGATCTCCTATCGCTCCCACCGCCCTGACCTCGGGGGATCACCCGCCCGGCGGTACCGCAGAACCCACCATCCCCGGTTACCCACCGTCACTGAAGGCGGCAGTGAAGAGGGGGGATCGGCATCAACGACGAATACGACCGCGTCGACCGAACCGCGCGGTACACGCTGCCGGCCAGCACGGCTGTCTACGCAATGAAGCCACATCGGCCGGCGCTCCGAGTCGAAACCCGGCAGAGCCAACGTCCCACTCGTCGGCGGGTAGGCGGGAACCGACCGGGCGCGCGTTCGGCCCTCCCTCGACAACATGACTCGCCAACCGACCCAAAGCGGAGCATCTGCCAGTGGAGCCCGGCCGTACGGCCGGGTTCCACTTACTGGGCGTTTCACCCCGGATTCCGATGGTCAGGTTCCGCGCCAGGTGGGGGTGTTTTCGCCGGTGAGTCGGCGGGTCATGAGGCTGATCATCGCGACGTGGACCATGGCTTCTGAACGGGCGGGGAGGGCTTCGTAGTCGCGGGCGAGACGGCGGTGGTTCATCAGCCAACCGAAGGTGCGTTCGACGACCCAGCGGCGGGGTTGGACGACGAATCCTTTGGTGGTGGGGTCGCGGCGGACGATCTCGACGTCGATGCCGAGGGTGGCGCCGTGTTCGACGACGGCGTTCTTGTAGCCCATGTCCGTCCAGGCCTTGCGGACGGCGGGGTGCTCGGTGGCGACCGCGGTCAGCAACTGCTTGCCGGCGGTGCCGTCCTGCACGCTCGCGGCGGTGACCAGGACCATCAGCAGCAGGCCGATCGTGTCGGTGACGATGTTGCGTTTCCTGCCCACGATCTTCTTGCCGGCGTCGACGCCCTGCGAGAAGGCGGGGACGTTCGTGGAGGTCTTCACGCTCTGCGAGTCGACGATGCACGCCGTCGGCTCCGGATCGCGGCCCTCGGCGGTGCGGACCAGACGCCGCAGCAGCCCGTTGAGCTGCTCGAACACGCCTTCCTTCTGCCATCGGGCGAAGTAGGCGTAGACGGTTTCCCAGGGCGGGTAGTCGTGGGGGAGGTAGCGCCAGGGGATGCCGGTGCGGTCGACGTAGAGGATCGCGTCCAGGAGGTCGCGCAGTTCGTGCTCGGGAGGCCGGCCGAACGCGAGGGCGCGCTCGGTGCGTGCCCGGCGCCAGGCGGTGAGGGTGGGCTCGACCAGGGCCCAGCGGGCGTCGGACAGGTCGCTCGGATACGGTCGACGATCCGTCATGACAACGGCATACTGCGGGATTGCCGTGCTTCCCAGGACTCGCGGCATCCGAGGGACAAAAGCCCGTGCGCTCGACTTCTTGGGACGAGACAGGAGGAACCGCGCAGTTCCGGCGGACATAGGTGCAACAGTGGCACTCCTGCCACCAGGACCCCAAGCGTCACCGAACACCAGCAGCCCGAGCTCCCCGAAAATCGGGATGTACCATCCCAACTACGGGTGAAACGCCCAGTTACTGGGCGTTTCGTCCCTGACTTTGGACGAAACGCCCAGTAAGCGAGGACCGAAGGTCCTCCAAAAACGGGATCATTCCCTGGCCTTCCCGCCGTCCAGCACGCAGAACAGGTCGGCGCCGTCCATGGTGACGGACGTCGTGCAGCGGTCGTACTCGCAGCGCGCTGGGGGTGAAGCCGCTGACCGCGATGTAGAGGCCCAACGCGTTGTGGCCCTTGCGATTGACCTTCTTCTCGAAGACATCGAGCGGCTCACGCTCCATCGGGCCTCTGTGCCACTTCGCCTCAATGATGGCCGGCACCGCAGCCGCCGTTACCACTCTGCGCACCGCCTCCGCATGCGCAACCCCCGCCGACGCCACCAGTCAGCCGTCCCCAGACCCGGCTGGTAGCTCGACGCGGCGTCAACTTCCTTGCGTTGCAATACCCACCCGAAACACCCGTGATGCCCACCGAGCAATTGCGCCACCTGACAGGCGCCGCCGCCGCTGCCCGGCGAAGAGGCGCTCGTCCAAATGGCCAGGTACATGGGCTGGTTCACCGGTGTGCTGGCCGCAGCGAATGCCTCCGGCGCAGCCGTCCACGACGCAGGTGCCGCCGCCAGCTGCAAGCCCGCCGCAACGGTGTCGCGGGCGCTGCCGGGCCGCGGCTCGTCAGTGCTTCGCGGCGAGGTCGTGGACGTTCTTGCCGAGCTGGTCGACGAGCTGATCGCCGGTCAGTGCGGTCGCGCCCTTGAGGTCGACTCCCGCGGGTGGGTCTACGACGGCGAAGCGGACGTGCGGCGAGACCTTGACGGCGGCCGGAACCGCGCCGTCGAAGGCGCTGCCCGCGGTGACGATCAGGGTGCAGTGCTGAGCGACCAGACCGGACAGGTAGGGCGCGGCCTCCTCGGGGCCCTTGGCGGTGACGACAAGTTGCTGGACGTTGACTGGGTTGTCCTTGCCGGCCTGCTGGAGGACCGTCCAGGTGTGCTGGACGACCTGGGCGGAGGCCACCGAGTCGTCCGCCGCGAGGCACGCCGTTGGCCGGCCGGAGTAGTCGTTCGCGGCGACTTTCGGCACGGCGTGGCTGTTGTCCCACGGCTGGAGCCAGGCGGTGAGGGCCGTTCCCAGCAGGATGACGGCCAAGGTCGCCAGAACGAGTCCGCGCCGGGTCGGCGGACGGGATGCGAGCTTCACGGGATCACCGGTTTCTGTGCACCTTGTGAGCGGCGTGTCGATTCCGTCCGGTCGCATTCTCCGGGCCGGCGGGATTCTGAGCATGCCATTTGAGCCATTGGCGAAATGCAGGCGGATGTGACGCCGGTCGGTACGCCGACCACTGTCGCGGCATTGTTTGAGACCGCTGCGACGAATTTCGGAACGGGATTCCTCACCTGGCCTTTTCGGCCGTTTTTGCGGCGTTCCTGGTGTTCTTCCCATTCCTCGGGGGCTGGCCTGGAGCCGACTGTCCGCGCGCATTGCCGACGCTTTTCGGTGTGACCGGCGGGTGTGACGGCATAGCGGCGGCCCAGGTGGTCCGGCGTCGCCTCGTGACGATCGCGGCGACCGCGACGCTCAGCACCGCCAGTACGGCCGCCGTCCAGCCGAGCCAGGCCGGCCATCTGGAGGCCGAGGCCCGCGCGGGCGCGGCGGTCGGAGAGTCGAGAGGGTTACCTGTGTCGGTGGTGTCGATCGTGGCGCTCAGGGCCGCGAAGGGGTCGAGCAGGCCGTAGCCGAACTTGGGGTCCGGCCTGTTGCGGTGGTCCTTGGTGGCGCCGATCAGGCGGCGGACCGCCTGGCCCTGTGTCAACTCGGGCCACCGCGAGCGGATGAGGGCGGCGGTCGCGGAGACGTACCCGGCGGCGTAGCTGGTGCCCTCCGCGTGGACGTACTGGCCGATGTCGTTGGTCGAATAGATGTCGCTGGCCGGGGCGGCGACCGCCACTCCGGCGCCGGATTCGCTGGGCGTCCAGAACGAGTCGTCCTCGTTCACGCCGGAGACCGACACCACGCCGGGAAAGGCGGCCGGGTACTGGACCGGGTTCCCGGCCGTGCCGTGGTTGCCGGCGGCGGCGACCACAACCGCGTCCTTGCGTAGCGCGTACGCCACGGCCTGCTTCAGCAGCGGATCGGGCGTCGTGGTGCTCAGCGACACGTTGATGACGCGGGCGCCGTGGTCGGTGGCCCAGACGATCGCCTGGGCTACCACGGAGGGCAGCATCTGCTCGCCGGAAGCCACTTTGACGGGCAGGATCTTTGCCCCCGGGGCGAGTCCGAACATGCCCTGCCCGTCGGTCCCGCCGGTGCCGGCGATGATGCCGGAGATTGCGGTGCCGTGGGAGTCCTCGGAGGTGTCGCTGCGGCCGTCGCCGCCGTCGCCCAGCAGGCTCGTGCCGGGCAGCACCTGCCCTGCCAGATCGGGGTGGGAAGCGGCGACTCCGGTGTCCACCACGGCCACTGTTACGCCGTCACCACGGGACACGGTCCAGACCCTGTCCGCGTCGAAGTGCCGCGCATCCAGTGGCCACTCGGCGCCGCGTATCGGCTCGGCAGAGGCTGGCACGGCAGCGGCCCAGAGAGTGACTGCGGCAGCGGCACCGGCCGCCCAACTGCGCCAATGGCCTGACACGAACTCTTCCCCCTCGCATTTCCTGGGCCTTCAAGTAAGCCATCGCTCGGCAAATTTCGGCCAATGGTCGGTGCCATGGCGGCAGCTGATCCTACAGAACGGGATGGGCGGAACGAAAGACCCATTTTGTGTCGGGCTCCGGGCGGCAGTTGGCGGAGGATTTCCCATTGAATCCCCATGGATAGGAAAAGGATTGGCAAGATCATTTCGGTCGAAGTCTGCCTTGAGTCGTCGAAACGGGGCAATTTGCTCTGGAGGTCCTCTAGACGGGACATGTGTGCGAACGGTAAGTGTTCGCCGTCAGCCCTGTGAGGGGTGTGGCTTTGAATCTGTCCAGGGGAGATCCGACGTGCGTCGCTCGTCCGTGAAGTCCGTTGTCCAACGTGCCGCCCACGCGGCCAGGACGCCGATGGCACGTCACAGCACCACCCCTGTCGCCCGGGCCGGCCGGTGGGTTGCGGTCGTTGTCGGTCTGGCCATGGTGCAGACTGCGATTGCCGAGCCGGCTACGGCGTTCACTACACAGCAGAGCGCGAAGGCCGCCACCGCCCGGGCCGCGGCCGACACGCCCCATCAGCTCGAGGGCAGCGCCGACGGTCGATCCGGCAGCGTTCCGGCCTCCGCCACCTCCAGGTCCGGTGCGGGCGCGGGCAAACATAGCCCCGCTCCGGGTGAGCTGCCGGCCGACACCGTGACCGACGGGGCCGGTCCGCAACCGTCCGAAGGCGGCCGCGGCGCCATCGCCGCCCAGCCGGTCGCGCCGCCCGACAGCCCGCGAAGCACCGGGACTCCAGTCTCCCAGGCGGAGAAGGACGGCAACCCCGCCTACCGCGGCCAGTCCGCCGCCGACACCACCGCGCTACCCGGGCCCGCCTCCGACGGTGCCGAGGTCGTCGGCGCCCGCAACCGGGACTCCGCGACCTTCACGAACCCCGACGGCACGAAGACAACGCGCGTCTACTCCCGTCCGGTGCACTACCGGAAGCCCGACGGGACCTGGGCGAATATCGACACCAACTTCACCACTGCGGCGGGCCGGTGGACCGAGACGGCCAACAGTCAGGACATCTCCTTCGCGGCCCGGGCCGACGACCGGACCCTGGTGACCCTGGCCGTCGACGCTGACCACAAGGTGTCCTACGGGTTGCAGGGCGCGGCCCCCGTCAAAGCGACGGCCAACGGCGACACCCTCACCTACCCGCGAGCCGCCCGCTCCACCGATGTCGTCTACAACGGCCTGGCCAACGGCATCAAGGAAACGCTCGTCCTCAACGACGCCGACGCCCCTACCAGTTGGACCTTCCCACTGGACCTGACCGGCCTGACTCCGGTCGTCGGCAGCCTGGGCGACCTGGAATTTCGGGACGCTTCCGGTGCCGTTCGCCTCACCATGCCGCGCGGCAGCATGGAGGACGCGAACGTCGACGTCCACAGTGGCCAGGGCGCGATATCGACGGGCGTGAACTACACGCTGATTACGGTCGACGGCAAGCCAGCTATGCGGATGGATCTGGACGCAGCCTGGCTGCACGACAAGGCGCGCGCCTACCCGGTCCGGGTAGACCCGACCAGTGCCGGCAACGTCAACGCAGGCCGGACCACCTTCGTCGAGTCCGGAGCCGGCGGCTACAACGGCAACAACTCCGGTGCCGCCGAGCTGCGAGTGGGCACCTACGACAACGGCGGCCACGTCGACAACAGCTACCTGTACTTCCCCGGTGTCGGCAGCGCCCTACACAATCAGTTCGTGGTGGGCGCCAAGCTTCACGCGGTCAACACCCACTCATGGAACTGCGACGGCGCACCGGTCTACATCAACAAGATCGACAGCGGGTGGGACCCGTCTACGATCCACGACTTCCCCGGTCTGACGATCGGCCAGCAACTCGCCGTCAACACGGCATCCGCCGGCGACAAGTGCTCCGTCGGCATCAGGGACGAGATCTTCCAACTGGGCAAGAACCAGCTCGACCCGGGCACCGCGCTGGTCAACAGTTGGGCCAACGACGGCGCCAACTACGGTCTGGCGATGACAGCGAGCTCCACCGACGTCAATGGCTGGAAAAAGTACGACAGCGTCAACACCTCCTACCCGCCCTACCTGGAGATCACCTACGCGGACTGGGCGGCCGTCTACGGCAACCCCACCAGCTACACGCCGCCGACCGCGACGCAACCCGGCTCCATGCCGCTTACCATGACCAACCGGTCAGTGAACTGGTGGAACAGCTCGTCGATGCAGGTCAAGCCGCGGTTCTACAACTCCAACAACATAGAGGTGTTCCCTGCGGCGAACGTGCCGCTCACCGGCGTGCCCGGCCTGGTCAAGACCGGTGAAACCGTCACCTTCAACGCGACCATCCCGCCGCTGCCCGCTGGTCAGAACTACCAGATGTGCTGGGACGGACAGGTCAACGGCAACACCTCGCTCGCCGACTCCTACAACGTCATGATGGGCGCCTGCGTCTGGATCCAGTCCCAGAACGCGAACCCCCAGATCGACACGGTCCTGCCACTCGGGAACACCCAGGTCGGCACCATCACACCGGAGCTGTACGCGTCCGGCCACGATCCCGACAACTACCCGGGCAATGGCCTCGACTACGACTTCCAGGTCTATTCGACCCCTGTCTCGGGCAGCCCTCAGAAGCTCGCCGACTCCGGTTGGCAGCCCAGCAACTCCTGGCGGGTGCCCGCCGGAATCCTTGCTTGGAACTCCACCTACACCTGGACCGTCAAGGTCGGCGACCACATCGGGGAGAGCCTCCCGACCACCCCGATCCCCTTCAGCACCACGGTCCAGCAGCCGCTCATCACCTCCCGCCTCGGCGGTGCTGTCGGCAACGGCACTACCCGGAGCTTCGACCCGCAGGCCGGTAACTACACCACCGGCACCACTGATGCGTCGGTTGTTGCGGTCGGCCCGGCGCTGGCCGTCAACCGGACCTACAACTCGCTCGACCCGCGCACTGCGTCGTTGTTCGGCGGTGGCTGGTCCTCTCTGTACGACATGAGCGTGGTGCCGGACGCGGACGGCAGCGGCGGTGTCGTACTGACGACCGCCAGCGGCCGTGCCGAGCGGTTCGGGCGCAACGACTTTCAGCTCACCAAGCTGGCTGGCGCGGGGGACCAGACCGGCGACGGCATCGACGACGCGGTGGCGGTCGACTCCAGCACCGGCAAGCTGTGGCTCTACCCCGGGCCGGACTTCTCCCAGGCCAAGCGTCGCCTGCTCGGTGACGGCTGGAGCGGCATGTCGCGGATCGCTGGCGGCGACGTCACCGGCGACGGTGTCGGTGAGGTGCTGGCGGTGGACGGTTCGGGCGCTCTCAAGCTGTACCCGGGCCGGGCCGGCACCAGCCTGGGAACCCCGGTCACTCTCGCTGCCGACGGCTGGAACGGCATGACTGGTCTCGCCGTCACGCCGCCGCTGGCCGCCGACGGCAAGAAGGACCTCGTCGCGGTCGACCCCGCCACGGGCACGCTCTACGCCTACCCGATCGCGGCCGACGGCTCGTCGATCGGCGCGCGCACCGCACTCGGCGGCAGCTGGAACGGTCTGCGTGAGCTGACCGGCGGCGACTTCAACCACGACGGGCGCGGCGACCTCGTCGCCATCGACGGCTCCGGCAACCTGCTGCTCTACCCCGGCATCGGTAACGCGACGCTCGGCTCCTCCACTCTCGGCAGCCCCGTCCAGCTCGGCACCGGGTGGGACGGCATGCGGGACCTGACCCCGGTCAACGGCATCGCCGGCGATCCGGGGACTGACATCCTCGCTGTCGACAAGGCCACCGGCGTCCAGTACCTGTACCACTCCGGCAGCACCCCGCAGTGGTCGGCGGCGGCGCGCACCACCACCGGCATGGCCGTCTACACCTCGCCCGCCGGCGAGTTCGAGACGCTGGCCGCCCGGGCGGGCGGCGGCTTCACCCTCGCCGACAAGACCGGTACCGTTTACACCTTCGCCCAGCCCGCCGGCGCCGGGTTCCTGCTGACGCAGATCACCGACCGCCAGCAGCACACACAGGCGCTGCGCTACACGGGCGGCAAGCTCGACACCGTCACTGATCAGGCCTCCGGCCGCGCCCTGCACTTCACTTGGACCGCCGACGGCCGGCACGTCGCACAGGTCGCCACCGACCCGGCCATCGCCGGCGACGCGAGCACGGCGCTCGCCTGGACCTACAGCTACGACACGGCCGACCCGGACCGGCTCGCCCAGGTCTGCACCCCGCCCGCGGGCACCAACACCGCCCGCCCCTGCACCGCCTACACCTACACCACCGGATCACACCTGAGCTCGGCCGTCCTGGACGCCGGGCCGGTCTCCTACTGGCGCCTGGGCGAGGCCTCCGGCACCACCGCCAAGAGCGAGGCGATCGCCAACCAGGGCACCGACACCGCCGCCTACTCCGCGCAGGGCGTCGCCCTCGGCACCGCGGGCCCCGGCAATGGGTCTGCCGCCACGGCCGCCACGTTCAACGGCACTTCCGGCGTCGTCACTCTGCCCCGCAATCTGCTGGATGCCTCCGCCTACGCCACCATCGGCCTGTGGTTCAAGACCACCGGCCAAGGCGTGCTGTTCGGCTACCAGACGGATGCCTTCCCCGCCGCCACCACGACCGGCAACTACACGCCGGCGCTGTACGTCGGAACCTCCGGCAAGCTCTACGGCGAGCTGTGGAACAACTGGGTCAACCCGATCGCCTCCGCCAATCCCGTCAACGACGGCAAGTGGCACTACGCGCTGCTGACCGGTGCCGGCGACACCCAGACCCTCTACCTCGACGGCACTGCCCAGGGCAGCCGCACCGGCCAGATCGTCGCGCCCGGCCAGCGCGTCGCCACTGTGGGCGCGGGCTTCACCGGCGGCATCTGGCCCGACGAACCGCTGTACAACGGCAGCGACAACACCGGACGGCCGTCGTACTTCAACGGCTCGATCAGCGACGTCGCGTTCTACAACCGCACCATCGGCGCACCCGCCGTGACCACGCAGTGGACCGCCGCGCAGAAGCCCTCCGCTGAACTCACCAATATCGCCCTGCCGTCCGGCAAGACCAAACTCGCCGTCACCTACGACACCGTCAACGACCGCGCCACCCAGTACACCGACCCCAACGGCGGCGTCTGGAAGCTCAACCAGCCCGCCGTGGCTGGCTCCGAACAGGAGTATCGCAGCGCCGTCCTCGGCTCCCGCCCCGCCGGCTACTGGCGCCTGGCAGAAGGAAAAGCCGGCCAGGCCACCAACGCCGTCTACAGCCCGCGCCCCACCCCGAACAACGGCACGTACTCCAACGTCGCGCTCGGCGCCGCCGGGCCCACCACCGGCAGCACTGCAGCGACCTTCGACGGCACTACCTCCTGGGCCGAGATCCCCGCCGCCTACGCGCCCACCACTGGCACCGGCGCCTTCGCCCTGTGGTTCAAGACCACCGGCCCCGGCGTTCTGATCGGCTACCAGTCCTTCCCCATCGGGGGCGCCCACACCGGTGGCGTCGACAAGTGGAACCCCGCACTGTACGTCGGTACCGACGGCAAACTCCACGGACAGTTCTGGACCGGCGACCCTTCGAAGACCCTCGTGACCACCGCCACCGTCACCGACGGAAAGTGGCACCAGGCCGTGCTGTCCGCGGACAACCCCACCAGCCAAACCCTCTATCTCGACGGCCAGGCGGCAGGCACCCTCACCGGAGACATCAAGCCCAACGGGCAGACCCACGTCTACCTCGGCGCCGGCACCTTCGACGGCGGCTGGCCCGGCAAGTCGACCGACCCGTCCGGCCACTTCAACGGCCAGATCGCCGACGTCGCCGCCTTCGACCACGGCATCAACGCCGCCGCCCTGTACGCCCAGGCCGCCAATGGCACCGCCGCGTACGACGGCGCCGTCGTCGACGCCCACCCGTCCGGCTACTGGCGCCTGAACGACACCGCCGGAAACCAGGCCGCCGACCTGCTCACCTCCCAAGCCCTCGCCCAGAACCAGGGCACCTACTCCAACACCACCCAGGCCGCCGGCGGCCCCTATAGCACCGGCAGCACCACCACGGCCACGTTCAACGGCACCACCTCCTACGTCCAACTGCCCCCGAACGCCGCCCCGCACATCGGCAACACCGCCACCGTCGAAGTCTGGTTCAAGACCGCCAAGGCCGGCGTCATCTACAGCTACCAGTCCGACCCCATCGGCGGCGCAACCCCGGCCACCTACACCCCGGTCCTGTACGTCGGCGCCGACGGCAAACTCCGCGGCCAGGTCTGGAACGGTGACAACACCAACACCGCCGTCTCCGCCACTGCCGTCAACGACAACGCCTGGCACATGGCCGACCTCGTCGTCGGCTTCGCGAACGGCTCCTTCTCCCAACAGCTCTTCCTCGACGGCGCCGCCACCGGAAGCACCATCACCGGCCCCACCAAGTACACCAGCCCCCAGTACTCCTACCTCGGCGCGGGAACCGTCACCGGCTGGCCCAGCCAACCCACTGACGCCAACGGGCACTTCACCGGCCAGATCGCCGACTTCTCCTACTACGGCTACGCCCTGGAGACCAACACGATCGGCCGTCACTACAGCTACGCCACTGCCCCCGCCGGCGAGGCCGGCAGCCAGTCCGCGAACTACCGCACCGGAGTCATCGACTCCACCCCCGAGGCCTACTGGCGGCTGAACGAGCCCGCCGGCGCCAAGATCGTCCAGGACACCCTCGGCACCGCCCTGCCCGAACAGGGACACGGCACCTACACCAGCACCAACCTTGGCGTCACCGGCCCCTCCGGCAGCTCCGACGGCACCGCCGCCTCCTTCAACGGCACCACGTCCTCCCTCCAACTGCCCGCCTCCGCCATACCTGTCCGCGGCCCCAACAGCATCGAGCTGTGGTTCAAGACCAGCAACGCCGGTGTGCTGTACGGCTACCAGTCCTTCCCGCTCGGCGCCGCCCACACCGGCGGGGTGGACCAGTGGAATCCCGCCCTGTACGTCGGCACCGACGGCAAGCTCTACGGCGACCTGTGGACCGGCGACGCCGCCAACACCCTGACTTCCACCCAGAACGTCAACGACAACACCTGGCACCACGCCGTCCTCGCCGGCGACGACAACGGCCAGACGCTCTACCTTGACGGCGCCAAGGAGGCGGGCAGCACCACCAAGCGCACCGTGTTCGCCAACGGCACTGCCTACGCCTACGTCGGCGCCGGCACCGCTGACGGCACCTGGCCCAACCACCCCACCAGCCCCGACGGACGTTTCACCGGCACCATCGCCGAAGTCGCCTACTACCCCTCCGTGCTGAACGCGGACGCCGTCACCGCTCACTACAAGGCCATGGGCAGCGCCGCCGCCCAGACCAAGATCACCACCGCCACCGCCAGCGACCCGCTCTCCCACACCCTCACCTGGCGCTGGGACGCCCGCACCGGCCAACTCACTGCCACCACCGACGCCAACGCCGCCACCACCCGCTACAGCTACGACACCCACGGCTTCCTCTTCAGCGTCACCGACCCTGACGGCCACACCACCACCACCGGCCACGACGAACGCGGCAACACCGTTTCCACCACCACCTGCACCGACGCCGCGCACTGCCACACCGCCTACGCCACCTACTCGCTCGACCAGGCCAACCCCTTCAACCCCGCCAGCGACAGGCTGCTGACCAGCAGCGACGCCCGCGCGAAGAACGTCAACGACACCACGTACGCGACCAGTTACGCGTACAACGCGCTTGGCGACCCCACGTCGACGACCACCCCCGCCACCTCCGACTTCCCCAGCGGCCGCACCGCCACCGTCACCTACACCACCGGCACCGAGGCGGCCGTCGGCTCCACCGGCACCCAGCCCGCCGCACTTGTTGCCACCAGCACCGACACGGCGGGGGCTACCACCGCCTACGCCTACGACAAGGCCGGCAACCTCAACCGCACCATCGCTCCCACCGGCCTGGTCACCACCTACACCTACGACAACCTCGGCCGCCGCACCACCGCCACCACCACCTGCACCGACTGCGGCCCCGCCGCGGCCAGCACCACCACCACCTCCACCTGGGACGGCCTCGGCAACCTGCTGACCCGCACCGACCCCGCCACCACCGACGCCATCACCGGCACCGTCCACACCCGCAAGACCACCACCGGCTACGACACGGACGGCAACCCCACCACCCAGACCGTCTCCGACACCACCGGCGGCGACAGCCCCCGCACCACCACCTGGGCCTACAACACCCACAACCAGCTCTTCAAGACCACCGACCCCGCCGGCCGCGCCACCAGCTACCTCTACGACGCGGAAGCCCACCCCATCAACCGCACCGACCCCGCCGGCACCTCCTGGAGCTACACCTACGACGGCAACGGCCGACTCCTGCGCACCGGCATCAACAACTACACCGGCAGCCCGCTCGACCCCGTCCCCTCCCGCTTCCAGATCCTCGAAGCCCGCGCCTACGACCCCGCCGGCCGCCTGGCCACCGTCACCGACGCGATGGGCCGCACCACCCACACCTACTACAACGACGACAACTCTGTCGCCGAGACCGACCTCGACGCCTACCGGAACCCCGACGGCACCCAGCGCGCCATCGTCCTGCAGCAGAACACCTACGATGCCGCGGGCCATCTCACCCAGCAGACCAGTGGCGGCGGCAAGACCACCGTCGTCACCGCCTATGACGCCGCAGGCCGCACCACAGCTACAACGCTCGACCCCGGCGGCCTGAACCGCACCACCGCCTACACGTACGACGCCGGCAACAACATCCTCACCAGCGTCCTGGCCGGCGGCGGCGAGAGCCGCGAAACCGACGCCACCTACAACAAGGTCGGCCAAGTCCTCACCCAGACTGTCAAGAACACCCCCGCCGACTCCGTCGTCAAGAACACCTACGACCAGCGTGGCCTGCCGCTGACCACTACCAGCCCCCTCGGCAACGTCACCGGCGCCGACCCCACGGCCTACACCACCACCTACAGCCACGATGCCCTGGGCCGCCTCACCCTCACCACCGCGCCGCCCGCCGACACCACCACCGTCGACCCGGCCACCGGCACCGCCACCGTCCTGCACGGCACCCGGGCCATCTCCCGCGTCGGCTACGGCATCGACGACCAGCCGACGTCGACCCAGGACCCGACCGGCAACGTCACCACCCTGACGCACACCTGGGACCAGACGACCGGGCACCACGAGTCCGCTGCCCGCACCGCCTACACCGCCCCCCGGCAGAACACTGCCGTCACGGCCGTCACCCAGGTCGACTACGACGCCCTCGACCGTCCCAAGACCCTGCACGACGCCAAGAACAAGCTCACCACCCAGACCTACGACCAACTCGGCAACCTCGTCGAGACCGACTTCCCTCAGGTCGACGGCATCACCCCGAAGTCACTCACCACCTTCGACCTGGCCGGCGAGACGCTCTCCGCCACCGGTCCGACCGGCGCCCGCGTCGAAGCCACCTACGACGACCTCGGCCGGCAGATCACCGCCACCGAACTCGTCCGCCGCACCACCACGACCGACGCCTACACCAGCACCGTCACCTACGACGACGCGGGCAACGCCACCTCCGTCACCACCCCGGCCGGGCTCCGCAGCACCGCGGCCTTCAACGCCGCCGGCGAATCCACCTCGGCCACCGACTCGCTGAGCAACACCACCACCAGCACCTACAACCTGGCGGGCCAGCCCACCAGGATCACCCAGCCCGGCGACCAGCCCGGCACCGCCGGCCCCGCCGCCGTCACCACCTACGACCGGGCCGGCCAGGCCAGGACCACCTCCCGCCTGTCGACCACCGGCACCGTGCTGGCCACCACCAGCACCGGCTACGACGTTGCAGGCAACGCGGTCACCGCCACCGACGCCGACGGCAACACCACCACCGCGGCCTTCGACGCCGTCGGCCACGTGGTGCGCCACGTAGAGCCGGTCTCCGCAACAGCGAGCATCACCACCGCGTTCGGCTACGACGCGGCTGGCCACCGCACTGCCTACACCGACGGCAACGGCAACACCACCTACTACACCTTCAACACCCTCGGCCTGCCCGAGTCCACCATTGAGCCCGCGACCTCCGCCTACCCGAACGTCGCGGACCGCACCTACACAACCGCCTACGACATCAACTCCGCGCCCGCCACTCGGATCGAACCCGGCGGCGTCACCCTCACCAACACCTACGACGCCCTCGGCAACGTCACCGGTCAGAGCGGCACCGGCGGCGAAGCCACCACCAGCCCGGCCCGCACCTTCGGCTACGACCTGGCCGGCCGCCTGACCTCGCTGTCCACCCCGGGCGGCACTCAGACCTTCGCCTACGACGACCGCGGCCTACTGGCCACCGCCAACGGGCCCGCCAGCCAAGCCAGTTACACCTACGACGCGGATGGCAACCTCACCACCCGCACCAACGAATCGGGGAGCGCCACCTACAGCTACGACGGCGCCGGACGCCTGAAGACCTTCGCTGAACCGCTCACCGGCACCGCGCTCACCTACGGCTACACCGCCCGCGGCCAGACCTCCACCGTCCAGTACGGCACCGGCGACAAGCGCACCTACACCTACGACGACCTCGGCAACGTCACCGGCGACAGCCTCGCCACCGCCACCGGCACCGCCGTCTCCTCCCTTACCTACACCTACTTCCCCTCCAGTCGCCTCAAGACCAAGACCACCGTCGGCCTCGCCGGAGCGACCACCAACACCTACAGCTACGACCAGGCCGGACGACTCAGCACCTGGAACAACGGCGCGACCCCCACCACCTTCGGCTACGACGCCAACGGCAACCTCACCGCTAACGGCGCAAACACCGCCACCTACAACCAGCGCAACCAGCTCATCTCCAACAGCCTCGGCGCCAGCTATACCTACACTGCCCGCGGCACCCGCTCCACCAGCACCACCGGCGGCACCACGACCACCGCCACCTACGACGCCTACGACAAACTCACCGCCCAACAGGGCCAGACCTACAGCTACGACGCCCTCGGCCGCCTTGCCCAGTCCGGCACCCACGCCTTCACCTACGACGGCGACACCGGCACCCTCACCTCCGACGGCGCCGAGCACTACTCCCGCACCCCCGGCGGCACCCTCACCGCCATCGGCGCCACCGGCGCGGCGGCGCTTGCCTACACCGACCGCCACGGCGACCTGATCGGCACCTTCACTCCCACCGCCACCGCCCCCGCAGGCTCGACCTCCTACGACCCGTGGGGCAAGCCCACCGCCCAGACCGGCACCACCGCCAACCTCGGCTACCAGGGCGGCTGGACCGACACCGCCACCGGCCAGGTCAGCACCTCAAGCCGCTGGTACGACCCGGCCACGTCCGGCTTCACCAGCCGCGACACCGTCCTCCTCGACCCGATGTCGTCGGCCCGGGCCAACCGCTACCAGTTCGGCGACGCCGACCCCGTTCAGAACGCCGACCCCGACGGCCACTCCGCCGGCTGCGCCGGCGCCAGGCACACGGTGATCGCGTCCGGGGCGGCCGCAGTGGCCGCGGTGGCCGGCGCCGCAGTGGCCATGGAGAACTACGAGCTTGGCCCTGCGCCGAAGAACCCGAGCAAGTACCGGTGGTTCTCGTCCGGGCCGCAGTACACCTTCAACTACAACGCCTTCTACGCATCGGCCAACCTCCAGGCCCTCGGCTACTTGAGCAGCGGCGGCGGGTCCTCGCTGTATGTGTCCATGTCGCAGGCGAACAAGCACGATGTCCTCCAAGGGCTCGGCATGGGCCTGTCCGCGGTCGCCGCCGGAATGTACATCGGCAGCAAGATGACTCCGCTGGGGATGGCCACGTCCGGCTACTCGAGCTGTGACGTCGCAGCGCCGGTCGTGAAGATCGACCGCACCAAGATCGCCCCGGGCAAGGCGATCGGCGGAGCGGAAGGCACCTACACCGCCGGCGCAACCTACGGTGTGGCCGCCGCGGCCACTGCGACCGCCACTGTCACGGCCACCGCTAACCCGACCGCTGGGGCCGCGGCCTTCACCGCGGACGCCGCACAGGAAGCGGCAGGTCTAATCTCGACCACCTTCCCGGCAATCGCCGGCGCGGGTGCATGGGGAACGGTGAGCCCAAATCTGGGGGCGGTCACTGGAACACTCCTGGACAACCCGATCGACGTAGCGGCCGGTGCGCCAAAACTTCTGGACAACCCGGTCAATGCGGCAGCGGCCCTCGGTACGGTGCTGGTGAGCCCAGCAGTCGCACGAGCCGGCGATGTCCTAACTCGCGAAAATATTTACTACCATGATATTCAGCAGGGATGGGGGACGCGCGGCCCGCGGGGAGACCTCGGATTGCCGGGCGCTATAGTTATGCAGACCGAAGGTATGGGCTGGGAGGAGATGCTTCAGGCGGCGACCGCGCTTGCTACGGGCATGCTGACGGATGCGGCAGTCCATTTGAACTCCAGTGACCGCCTTCTTGCGAAGAGAGCGGGCGCCACGTATGTAGGTGCAGTTAACATGGAGACTAGGCAGATTGCGGCAACATGCTCCGGGAATGGATCATGTGGCGAGATAAACATAATGGAGAGCACCGGGTGGGGGCTTGCGGGTCTTATCTTCGGGCGAGCCTTTGAGGCCATTCCAGATTCAGTCGGGGGGTATTCTATTGAGCAGAGGGATGTTTGCGTGCAATGTCAGAGGAGGATTCCGGGGTGGGCATTTGGTCCCGACGTCTTCTTTGATCCAGGGTATGAAGGTGGAATCCTTCCCGCGAATCCTTTGAAGTGGATGCGTCAGTGAACCTTTCATTGATCGAGATTGATCGCGTCGACTGGAATTCATATCAGTGTGGGTGTGGCCGCCCGGCGGGTCATCTTGCGAAGATTCTGCAAATCCTAGTGTCTGCAACTACGGAGGATCAGATATCTAGGGTTGACCTGTCTGGGCATGTTGAAAATCAATCAATTCCATCCGATGTGGCGCCGGCTGCTATATCCGTAATGATGGCCGCGCTAGGTGAAGAACTGCATCCAGCGGCTCGTCACAAGATCCATCTTGCAATCCATCGATGCCTTTGTGGGGAGGAGCCGATTCTGGTTGACGGTATCCCGGTGTCGGCATGCGAAAGCGCAGCCCGCGAAGGGCTCTGGCAGCTATATCGAGATGCCGCTGCCGGCTTCGGGGTGGCCCCATTGGTAATCAATCTTATCTGCGGGGAGCGGTCGCGCCTTGACTATTTCATTAGTCGACTTGAAAATCCCCCAAGGTGGGTGGAGAGTTGGAATTCGAAAGTGTCAAATTCGTGAGCCTGAAATAGCTCTTCAATGAGTGGACTTGGGGCGGTGGTCGGAAGGACCATGCTCGCCATGGACGATGAGAGTCACACCACTGCTTTGAAGGAGCTTCAGCGCACTGTCGATTCCCTGACAACGGCCGTGCTGCGCCGAGCTCCCAAAACTGTGCCGCGCATCAGCCGCCGGCGGCATGCCTTCGAACGCGGTCTGCGGCGACATTGGGGTAGAGGACTGGGTCTCTACCACCTGACCCTTGATCAGGCCCGTGAACTTGGCAGCGAGATCAACCGTGTGGTCGAACCTGCGGAGCGCGACCAGGTGTTCCAAGTCCTGACTCGCTTGCATGCCCGGGCGTGCCGGATCGCCGACGAGGTCTACTGCCTGTTGGGCTCAGGTCACGGCGACGGCGCGATGAACGGTGCGGCTGCTCTACGATCGGGGGATTAGGTGGTCGGACCCTTCTCGCCGCCTCCTTGGATTTCATGGGTCTGAATAAGTCGTGACCGTATATAATGTAATTGGTAGGCGCTCGAGCTTGGGGGTCTCGAACCCGGCGGCATCATCCCCGCGCGGGCGGGGCGCGGGGTCGTCCATGTCGGAATTGCCGGATGGACCATCCCCGCGCGCAGGGAGCAGTCCATCTTGCGGATCAGTCGGGTGAGCAGGACGGGGTCATCCCCGCCGACGCGGGGATGACCCCTCGTGGCCGACGAACACGTACTGGCACTCCTCCTGCTCCCCGCGTCGGCGGGGATGGTCCCGGCATTACGGCGCGCAAATGGGTCGGGCCCGCTGCTCCCCACGTCCGCGGGGATGGTCCCGCCCGCGACGGCGCCGCGTACGGCCGTCAGGCCTGCTCCCCGCACCCGCGGGGATGGTCCTCGGGCCACCGGTCGGCGGTGTTGGACCGCTGGCCCCTGCCGGAGCGTCAGTGGGCTCCGCAGATCGCTGGCGATTCGTGAGGGCGGGGGAGCTGTTCGAGGCCTTGCCGGGCGAGGCCTGCGACTTCTCGCTCCGCCGGGGATAGGTAGCGCGGCTAGTTACTAATCGGACTTCGGTCTCATCATGCTTTGGCCGGGGCGACGAAAGTGGCCCCAAACATAGCCACGACGTGCTGCGCCCCCAGCCCGATCGTGCGCCCCCATGACAGCCGCTCGTCCGGCTTGACCACCGCCCCGGGCTGCGGGGCGCGGCCGTCCCCGTGCAGCTTCCACCCGAACGCGACCTTCATGTCCTTGCCTCGTCTCTGTGCTCTGCCGTGCGAAACCCTGGTGGGCGACCATGCAACCGGTCGCGACATGATCTCCTATCGCTCCCACCACCCTGACCTCGGGGGATCACCCGACCGGCGGTATCGCAGAACCCACCGTCCCCGGTTACCGACCGTCGCTGAAGGCGGCAGTGACGCCGCCCGCGCGGCTGCTGCGAGTGCGTCATGCCCGGACCGGGGGACGTGGTCGGAGCGGGTCCACGGCTCCTACCTGCGGCCCAGCTGCCAGCGGCCCGTGACGGTTGCTCTGCGGGTGCACCGCTTCGCCTGCCGGGCCCTGGTGGGCCAGGGCCGCCGCCTTCGGCAGTGAACTCGCGACAGGTGACATGTCACACCCTATTGATCGCCCCGTCGGTCCTGTGAGACGGTGCGTCACGCGCTTCGGATGCCTCCCACATTTCGACGTCCGTGGCGCTCCGTTCGCGCTTCCCCCACAAAGGAATAGACGATGCGGCAGCTCTCACGCATGCCCAGGCTGCTGGCCGTGAGTGCCGCGGCAGGCACCGTCCTGCTCGACATATCCGCCGGACCGAGCCAGGCCGCCCCCACGCCGGTCACCCCCGCACCGGTCACTGCCGGCCCGCATCAGCCTTCCGGCAGCTCGTCGGAGGTGCCCGGCAGTCCGTTCGCCGATCCCGAGAGCCCGGGCGCGCCGCAGTCCCGCCGGCTCACGGCCGCGCAGCTGCCGCTGGTCCACCCGCTGTCCGTCACGGCCCCGGCGGAGACCGGCGCGGACAAGGGCCTGGCCAAGGCCGCACCGCGCGCGCTCGCGGCGGCACCGGCCACCGCCCAGTCGTGCACCCCGGCCGACTTCGCCGGCCGGACCGGAGCCGCCCTGGTGTCCTACGTCAAGGCCTCGACCCCCCAGTGCATCGGCTCGCTGTTCTACACCGCGGGAAGCCCGTACGCCTCGACCCTGTTCCGCCAGAGCCAGATGGCGACGATGGCCGACGCCTTCCAGAGCGCCGCCACCTCTTACCCCGGCGACAACTCCACCGCGACCTGGCAGGTCGTCCTGTACCTGCGCGCCGGCTACTACGTGCAGGACAACGACCTCGCACACGTCGGGCCCTACGACGCGACGCTGACCGCCGCCGTGACGCGCGGCATCGATGCCTTCCTGGCCGGCCCGCACGCCGCGGACGTCACCGACGCGAACGGCCAGGTCGCGAACGACGTCATCATCCTCACCGACAGCACCGGGCAGCAGGGCCGCTACCTGAACACCTACCGGCAGGTGCTGAACGGCTACACCAGCGCGTACGACAGCTCGAAGAACCTGCTCACGTACGTCAACAGTGCCCTCTCCGCGCTGGACCGCGGCCATCAGAACAAGGCCTTCGTCGACGCCGTGACCGCGGACCCGGGCATCGTCGACACCCTCGACGCGTTCACCCGCACCCACCACGACCTGCTCGGAACCTATCCCGGCTTCCTGGTCTCCAACGCCGGCATCGAGCTGACCCGGTTCGTCAAGTACCCGGCGTTCCAGGCCAGGATCCGCCCGCTGGCCAAGGCCCTGCTCGACAGCTCGTCGATGACCGGCCCCACCGCCCCGCTGTGGGTCGGCACGGCCAACACGGCCGCCTTCTTCGACAAGGACCAGTGCTCCTACTACGGCGTCTGCGACCTGAAGCAGCGGCTGACCAAGGCCGTGCTGCCGATGAGGCAGACCTGCAACGCCACCCTCACCGTCCTGGCCCAGGACCTCACCGCGGCCGAACTCGCCGCCGTCTGCGCCGACCTCAGCGGCGAGGACGCCTTCTTCCACAGGCTGGTCCGCGACAACGGCCCCATCCCCGGCCAGTACGAGTCGTCCGTGCAGCTCGTCGTCTTCGCGAGCCAGGCCGACTACCAGACCTACGCCGGCGCGATGTACGAGGCGAACACCAACAACGGCGGGGTCACCCTGACCGGGACCCCGAGCGACCCGGCCAACCAGCCGGTCTCCCTCATGTACCGGCACCCGAACGAGAACGGCTTCACCGCCCGGATCTGGAACCTCAACCACGAGTACGCCCACGTCCTGGACGCCCGCTACGACATGAAGGGCGACTTCTTCCAGCAGACCAGCGTGCCCGACCTGTGGTGGATCGAGGGCGTCGCCGAGTACGTCTCCTACACCTACCGTGGCGTCACCGACGTCAACGCGGTCTCCCTGGCCCCCAAGCACACCTACGCGCTCAGCACCCTGCTCCAGAGCACGTACCAGAACAGCGACGTCGTCCGCACCTACCACTGGGGCTACCTGGCCGCCCGCTACATGATCGAGCGATCCCCGGGCGCCGTCCAGACCATGCTCGGCCTCTTCCGCACCGGCGACTACGCCCGCGCCTACGCGTACTACAACGGCATCGGCACCGCCTACGACGCCGACTTCACCAGGTGGGTCGACACCTGCGCCACCGACACCTGCCTCACCGCGGGCACCCCGAAGGCGGCCTTCGACGCCGCGGTACGGGACCTGAACGTCCAGCTGACCGACCGCTCCACCGAGACCGCCGGCAAGGGCAGCATCACCGGCTGGGCCTGGAACTTCGGCGACGGCACCACCGGCACCGCGGCCTCCCCGTCGAAGTCCTACCGCGCTGCCGGCACCTACACCGTCACCCTCACCGTCACCGACAGCAACGGCAGGACGGCCACCACGACCCGGACCGTCACCGTCACCGCCCCGGCCGCACCGGCGGCCTGCACCGACCCCGACGCCCGGAAGATGGACTACAACTGCTTCCGCACCGGCCGCGCCGCCGACGCCGGAAGCTCGGACCAGATGTACATCTACCTGCCGGCCGGCACCACCACGCTGACCGTCTCCACCACCGGCGGCACCGGGACCGCCTACCTCTACTACAGCCCGGACCGCTGGGCCACCAACACGGACTACGCCGCCTCCTCCACGAACAGCGGCACCGCCCAGACCGTGACCGTCACCAACACCACGGCCGGCTACCGCTACATCACCCTCTACGGCAAGACCGCCTTCAGCGGCGTCACCGTCACCACCCAGTACTGACCGGCGCGTGAGCCCGGATGCCCTGGCTCGCGCATCCCCGGGGATGGGTGAGCCAGGGCATCCGTGTGGGCCGCCGCGGCGGGCGAGGTCCATGCAGGCCGCTGCGGCGGCCGAGCCCGGGATGCGGACAACTCCCGGGCCCGACGTTCACGTTGATGAAGCGTCAGCAGGCCACCGGAACTTCCACCACCGGCCGAGTGCCATATGGGCCGCTTCCCTGCACCGAGAAGGTCGCACGCACGGTCGAACCGCACGGGGCGGTGGCGGTGAAGCCGTTCACCTGCACCGTGGTGGAGTGGAACGCCGTGCTCCCGTTCACGGAGCCGAGCGAGTTGCCGCCGACCACCTCGGCCGACAGATTGGTGTACAGGGTCTGCCACGACACCGGACCGTCGGGCGGGCCGGCAAGGCCGATCTTCCCGTAGATCACGATGCTGCTGCCGGTGACGTCTGCGCAGGCGTAGGTCGCCAGCCCGGCCTGGAGAGCGTACTTGCAGGTCGTGACCGTGGCGGCGGCGGTGTCGGCGCCGGTCGCGGCGGCGAAGGCCGGCACGGGCGTCGTGAGCAGGGCGGCGGCACCAGTGGCGCCCACCGCGATGCGGGTGATGCGGTTCATGGTCTTCTCCTTCAGACGATGTGAGAAACCGGTCGGAGACAGGCACTTTTGGCCATGTGACATTTCACGTGTGCCATGACCTAAACCTTGCCATGCGATTCCAAGGCTCCGGACCAATCCTGCCTTCGAAGTGTCAGCCCGTCTGAAAGTTCATCCTGGATGACGTAAATCCGCCCGGCTGGGCCAATGCGGCTACCACCCCGGGCGAACCCGCGTCGAACGCCGGGTGAACCACCTCCCCGCCGTCCGGCTCGCGGCCTCCGCCGTCGGCCAGGCCTCCAGGCTCGACGCCTCCCGGTCGGGCAGCAGGTCCACCGGCCGGCGGGTCTCGGCGTCGACCAGCACCGTCCCGTAGGCGCGGCCCTTGCGCGTCGCGTCAGCCGCAGTTGTCGGTGTTGATCACGGTGGAGGACAACGGTTCGTCGGGGCTGCTGATGGTGTCGATGGAGATGCACGGGTTGTCGTTGGTCCCGCTGAGGATGCCGACGTCCGAGTCGGCGGAGGCGCCGCCTGCCATGGTGAACATCGCGGCCGAGGCGAGCACGGCAGCGGCAAGCACGGTGCGGATACGCATAGGAGTCTCCTGACGTCCTGGGTGCGGGTCGCCCTGTGCGGCCCGACACGCCAGGGGCACTGCCCAAGGAGACCCCGAGCGCAGCCGGCGTGATCCCGGCACTCACTCCGAGGGGCGAACGCTCACGCCGGTGCACCGGAGGCGAAGGCGGGGGCGAAGGCGGCGGCTGAGGGGCTGGGACGGCGGGAGCTGCTGCCGCTGCGCATGCAGCAGTGCGAGCAGTCCGCGGTGCGCTCCGGTGACGGCGTGTACACGCTCGCGCGGGACCCGCAGGCCGGACGGCCGCTGCTGCGCACCCTCGACCCCGGGTTCTTCTTCCCGGAGTGGGGCGACGAAGTCGATGCCGCCGAGTTCCCCGCCGGGGTTCACTTCGCGTGGGAGCTGCCGGAGGACCCGCGCACCGGCCGCAAGGCCCGGCTGCGGAGGGTGACGTACGAGCTGGGGTCGATCGGAGCGGCGACCCGTCCGCGCATCTACCCGTGGGCGCCCGGCAAGCCGTCACAGGTCACCTGCTGTTCCCGCCGACGCGGAGTGGCTTCTCGAAGACCTCAAGGCCGCACACGAGGTCTACAACCTGTCGGTGGACAAGGCCGTGTACCGGGTCCGCGCGGACGGTGAAGTCCTCCAGGGGCCGGACCTGCAGATCGACTTCGTGTGTTCGAGCCTTGCCGGGCGCAGCGCGCGACCTCTCGGTCCGCCTGGTGTCCTTGCCTCGTCTCTGTGCTCTGCCGTGCGAAACCCTGGTGGGCGACCGTGCAACCGGTCGCGACATGATCTCCTGCCGTTCCCACCATCCCGACCTCGGGGGATCACCCGACCGGCCGAGTCACCCAACGCGATCGGGGCGCTCCGCAGGGGAGCGCCCCGAGGCGCGGAGGAGGCCGTTCCGCTACTGAGCGGGGCGCGCCTTCCGGGGCTTCCACTCGTCCGAGAGCAGACCGAGGACGGCCTGGTCCACGTACTCGCCGTAGACCCAGGCGGAGCGTCGCAGGGTGCCCTCCAGGGTGAAGCCCGCGGCGGTCGCGGCCGCGAGCATCGGGGCGTTGTCGGTCAGGGTCTCCAGTTGCAGGCGCTGGAAGCCGCGGACGGCGAAGCCGTACTCGCACAGGGTGTGCACCACGTCGACGGCGAGGCCGCGGCCGCGGAACGCGGGGCGCAGGGCGAGCCCGAGGTGGGCGGTGCGGCTGTGCGTGTCGATGCCCCAGAGCAGGGCCTCGCCGGCCAGTTCCGCCGACTCCAGTTCCACGACGGAGAAGAAGGCCACCTCGTCCGACGGCCCGGCCACCACGAAGGGCGAGTGGCCCGAGGTCGCGGCAATGGGCTGCCAGGGGCGGGAGTCGGCGCGCGACCGGGTGGCCACGTCGTCGTAGAGCTCGGAGTGCAGAACCGGGATGTCGTCCTCGTGTCGGGCCCGCAGCCCGATCCTTTCGCCATGAAGCATGGTCAATTGCTATAGGAGGAGTGGTAGTTGATCAAATGAATTGCCCCGCTGTTATGGCCGGCATCGGATCCGGGGCCCGGGGCCCGGTCAGTTCTCGCTGTCCAGGTGGGCCATCTGCGCGGCCGCGTAGCGGGTGCCGGCGGCCGAGTCGGCGGGGACGGCCTGCTCGACGGCGGTGAGGTCGGCGGCGGTGAGGTCGAGGGTCGCGGCGGTGAGCGCCTCGGCGAGGCGGTCGCGGCGGCGGGCGCCGACCAGCGGGACGACGTCCTTGCCCCGGGCGGCGACCCAGGCGATGGCGACCTGGGCGACGGTGGCGCCCCTGGCGTCGGCGACGGCGCGCAGGGCCTCGACCAGGGCCAGGTTGTGGTCGAGGTTCTCGCCCTGGAAGCGCGGGCTGTGGCTGCGGAAGTCGCGCGCGCCGATCTCCCGCTGCCGGCTCCAGTGACCGGACAGCAGACCGCGGGAGAGTACCCCGTACGCGGTGATGCCGATGCCCAACTCGCGGGCGGTGGGCAGGATTTCGGACTCGATTCCGCGGGAGAGCAGCGAGTACTCGATCTGCAGGTCGGCGATCGGGTGGACGGCGTGGGCGCGGCGCAGCGTCTCGGCGCCGACCTCGGACAGGCCGATGTGGCGGACCAGGCCGGCCTGCACCAGCTCGGCGATCGCGCCGACGGTCTCCTCGATCGGGACGGCCGGGTCGAGGCGGGCCGGGCGGTAGATGTCGATGTGGTCGGTGCCGAGGCGGCGCAGCGAGTAGGCGAGCGAGGTCTTGACGGCGGCCGGGCGGGTGTCGATGCCGAGCATCGCGCCGAGCGCGTCGCGCTGGACGCCGAACTTGACGCTGATCACGGCGTTGTCGCGGCTGCGGCCGCGCAGGGCGTCGCGCAGCAGCAGTTCGTTGTGGCCCGCGCCGTAGAAGTCGCCGGTGTCGAGCAGGGTGATGCCGGCGTCGAGCGCGGCGTGCACGGTGGCGATCGACTCGGTTTCGTCGGCCGCGCCGTAGGCGTCCGACATGCCCATCAGGCCGAGGCCGAGGGCGGAGACGACCGGTCCGTCGGTGCCGAGGGTGCGCGTGTCCATGGGAGGTTCCCCGTTCGCTCGTTAGCGGCGTTGTCGATAAGACCGTAGCACCGATAATTCGCCGCTAACAAGAATCCGGTAACGTTGCTCCACATGAACGCAGACGCCGCCCCCGACCCCCGCGAGCGCATCCTCGCCGCCGCCGCCGAACTCCTCGCGCAGGGCGGCAGCGAGGCCATGTCGACCCGCGCCGTCGGTGCCGCCGCCGGCGTCCAGGCCCCGACCCTCTACCGGCTGTTCGGTGACAAGCAGGGCCTGATCGACGCCGTGGTGAACTACGGCTTCGAGCGCTACCTCGCCGAGAAGACCTCCCGCACACCCGGCCCCGACCCGGTCGACGACCTGCGCCGCGGCTGGGACCTGCACGTCGAATTCGGCCTGACCCACCCGTCGTTCTACCCGCTGATGTACAGCTCCGACCGCTCCGGCGAGGCCGCCGAGGCCGCTGAGCGGTCCGGACGGGTGCTCGCCACGATGCTGGAGCGCGTCGCCCGGGCCGGCCGACTGATGGTGCCCGTCCCGGCGGCCGCCCGGATGATCCGCGCCACCGCCCTCGGCGTCACCCTCACCCTGATCGCCGAGCCGCCCGCCACCCGCGACGTCGCACTCTCCACCCGGATGCGCGAGACCGTCCTCGCCGCGATCACCGGCGCCCCCGCCGCGGAGGTGTCCACCCCCGCCGCCCTCGCCATCGCCCTGGACGCGACGCTGCCCGAGCGGCCGCACCGCTTCACCGCCGCCGAGACCGCCCTGCTGCGCGAGTGGCTGCGCCGCCTGACGGACGTCAGCCCGGAGAGTTGAGCGCCAGCATGATCAGGGCGGTGAGCTCCTGCCGTCGGCTGACACCGGTCTTGGTGAACACCGACTTCAGGTGGTCCTGCACGGTGTAGGGCGTCATCGCGAGGCGCTGCGCGACCTCGCGGGTGTCCGCGCCGCGGATCAGCAGCAGCGCGACCTCCTGCTCGCGGCCGGTGAGACCGTACGCCGCCAGGTGCAGCGGAATGACCTGCGCCGGGGAGGCCGGGGAGGCGACCACGGTGACCTCGTCGGCGGCCGGATCCGCGGGCAGGGTGTCGCGCAGCGCGGCGGCGTGCAGCAGGTACCAGTGGCCGTCGTGGGTCCGGATCCGGACCGGGACGTGCGGCGTGGGCAGGCCGTGCGCGGCCCGCCGGGCGTGCTCGGCGGCCATCGCGATCGCGGTCGGCACGCGCAGCGAGGTCGGCGACGGATCGGCGAGCCGGGCCAGCAGCTCCTCCGCCGGGCCGGACAGCGCCCGCGGACGGTTGTGCCGGTCGAGCAGGAACACCGCCGGCGCCGGATCGGCCCGGCCCGGCGCGGCCGCCGGGATGTGACTGGCGCGCAGCGCCTGGCCGAGCAACTTGGCTGCGGCGTCCGCGAGTTCACGCTGCTTCGCCGGGAAGGGCCCCCGGTCGGCGGCCCGCATGAACGCCGCGCACCCCCACATGCCGCCGGCCGCGTCGAACACCGCCCGCAGCTCGTCCCCGAAGCCGTACCGGGAGATCTGCTCCCGAAACCGAATGCTCTGCTGCGGCGCGCCCCGGCTGGCCCGGCTCAACGTCTCCGCGTGCACCCCGCTGTTCCGGATCTTCGGGAAGGTGGCCAGGTCGTCCGCCCACACCTCCAGATATACCGCGTCGTGGAACTGGCCGAGGTTGAGGTCGTCGCTCTGCACCGAGTTGACCAGCCCCGTGGCCGGGTCGCTGGTGTGCCAGCAGACCGCGTCGAACTCCAGTACGGGGCGCAGGAGTTCATCGGCGCGACGGAAGATCTGACTGCTCGCCAGGCCAGGTGCGGTGAGCTCCCGCAGGCCTTCGATCGCTGCGCGCGCGGCGGCGCGCTGCGGTCCGCGTAATCCCATGCGCGGACGGTAGCACTTGTGTTCGGGGTGTGGCGACGGCGTGTGCGCGAGTGCTCACTTGGCGGCGGCGGTGACCTCCTCGACGGCCGTGCTGTCGGCCGCGAACGGTGCGCCCCGGATGACCCGCAGGGCGAGCGGGGTGACCAGCAGGACGGCGACGACGGCGGCGCCCGAGAGCGCCCACAGCGCGGGGCGGACGCCGAGCAGGTCGCCCAGCAGGCCGCCGGTGAGCGCTCCGACCAGGCCGAGCGCGCCGATGTAGACGTGCAGGGTCGCGGTGACCCGGCCGAGCACGTCCTCGCTGGTCTCCGCGAGCAGCACGGGGCTGAGGGCGATGTTGGCGATGGAGCCGAACAGGGCTGGAATGCCCACGCCCAGGCCCGCCACCACCAGGGCGAGCGGCAGCGGACCGCCGGCGGCGGGGTACAGCAGTTCGGACAGCATGCCGGCGACGTAGCACAGGACGACGACCTGCCGGGCGTCGCGCTGCGGAGTGAGTATCCGGCCGGCCAGCGTCGAACCGAGCAGGCCCAGCAGCCCGGCCGCCATGCCGACCAGGCCGTACACGCCGGTCGGGACGCGCAGGGTGTGCAACAGGTAGATCCCGCCGAGGGTTCCGCTGCCTGCGGCGGTGAGCACCGGGACGGACAGCATCAGCATCAGCACGCGGAGGAACCGGTTCCGGCACAGGATGCGGCCGCCGACCAGTGCATCGCGCAGGAACGTCGACTTCCCCGTGCGCGGCGCACGTTCCAGCGGAGCGGCCGGGCCCATGGCCAGCAGGGCGGCGGCGCTGAGCAGGTAGCTGACGACGTCGATCACCAGTGCGGTCGCAGTGCCGAAGGCAACGATGGCCGGGCCGGCCACCAGTCGGCCGACCAGGCCCGCGCCGAGCTGCCCGCTCTGCAGGCGGGCCCGGGCCCTGGTGAGCTCGCCCGCCTCGACAACCTGGTTGAGGTGCAGGAAGTACACCACCTCGGTGACCACCGACACCGCGCCGGACACCAGCGCGAGGGCGATCAGCCAGGGGATCGAGACCACGTCGCCCGCCACGGCGGCGGCCACCGCGGCGATCGCCAGCGCGGAGACGGTGTCGAGCAGGACCAGGGCGTGGCGGGGCCGGCGGATCCGGTCGGCCAGCACACCGGCCGGCAGCCCGAACAGCAGGGCCGGCAGGGTGCTCGCCGCGCCGATCAGGGAGAGCTGGCCGGGGGACGCATCGAGGTGGACGACGGCGACCACGGGCAGCGCGACGGCGGTGAACAGGGAACCGACGGTGGAGGCGGTCTGCCCCCACCAGTAGAGCGTCAGATCGCGGGCCACGGGTTCACTCCGCAGGTGCGTCGAGGGTGAACAGCAGGTCGGCGCGCGGCGCGAGGACCTGGTCGAGCGCCAGCAGGACGCCGGCCGAACCGGTCCACAGCTCGGTGCTGAACCGCAGCAGGCCCATGCCGAGGAATCGCACCGTCCCGTCCTCCTGCGGCACCGCGTGCTTGTACAGCCTGCGGGCGGACCGGACGGCCCCGGCGCGGGAGGCCTCGTCGCCGGTCAGCAGGGCGTGCTCGGCGAGGACGAAGGCGAATCCGGCGCTGCCCGCGAAGAGCGCCGGCAGCGCGGTGTGGCCGCCGTGCAGCGGGGCGAGCAGGCGCGGCATGGTCTCGGCCAGCCGCGCGTCGGGGACGGTGCGCAGATACCGGGTGGCGACGTGCACCAGGCCCGCCGAACCGCAGTACAGGTACGGCATGGCGCGCTTGTCCTCGGTGGAGACCGGGAACAGCAGGCCCGCCGCGTCCGGGTCGGTGGCCCGGTCGAGTTCGGCGTGCAGCAGCTCCACACCCCGGGCGAGCAGCGAGGTGTCGCCGGTGACCTGGGCGAACTGCTGGTACGCGAGAGCCAGTCCGGCGCGCCCGTTCAGCAGGCCGGTGGAGTCGTCGCGGCCGAGCCGGGGCACCAGGTCCGCGCCGTGCGGCTGGGCGGCCAGCAGGGCGTGCGCGCGGCCGGCGTGGTGGGCCTCGCCGGTGCGGCGGTACAGCGCGAGGTGGCCCATCGCCAGGCCGGCCGCGCCGCCGTGCAGGGTGGCGCTCTGCCCGACCAGCGGGTGCGCGTCGGCGGTGTCCAACAGGCTTCGGGCCTCGTCGATCAGCCCGTGCTCGGCCAGCACCCAGGCGATCCCGGACAGGCCGACGTACAGGCCGGGGGCGAGTTTCCCGGCGTCGGCGAGGGCGTCGCGGCGCAGCCGCTCCAGGGCGCCCTCGGGTGCCTCGATTCCGCAGCGGTTCAGCGCGTGCAGCACGCCCGCTGCTCCGTAGACCACGCACAGCGTGTTGCTGCCGTATCCCTGCGGGACGGTCGGGAAGGTCCGCAGCGGGTGCTCCGGGTCGGCGGCGGCGAGCAGCCCCGTCGCCACGGCCTCGCGCAGGTCGGCCAGGTGGCGCAGCGGGTCGGCGGCGATCTCCTCCGGCGACGGCAGCACCGGGGACTCGCTCGGCGGGTGGTAATGGGTGGCGCGCTTCCACAGCGCGTCGGTGACCGGGGCACGCTCGGTCAGGTCGTGGTGGAAATGGGTCAGCGAGTCCGGGGTGCGGTCGGAGGTGTACGGCAGGGAGCCCACCAGCAGCTGCGCCAGGCTACTGACCCCGTAGTCGTCGTAGGCGGTGCGGCCGTCGCGCTCCACGATGTGCTGCGGGGGGACGTACCCGGGCGTGCCCATCACCCCCGGGGTGTCGTCAGGGCCGCACGCCGTCTCGAAGTCGATCAGTCTGATCTCGTCGTCGGCTGTGACCAGCACATTGGCGGGGCTGACGTCCATGAACGTCCAGCCGAGGGCGTGCAGGCGCTCCATCGCGGCCTCGACCGAGCCGAGGATTCGCTCGCAGCGCGCGTAGTAGGCCGCGAAGTCGTCCGGGGTGGTGTCGGTCTTCAGCAGCGGGTGGCCGGTGGGGGGTATCCGGTTCAGGGGCTTGCCGTCGATGAACTCGGTGACCATGAACGCGTGGCCGCCGGCCGCGAACAGGGCGATCGGCTCCGGGACCAGGCCCGGCGCGAGCCCGTGCAGCGTGGTCAGCGTCTGCCACTCCTGGTGCAGCCGGGCGACCGAGTCGTCCTCGCCAGCGCCCAGGCCGTGGAACGGGCGCGCCTCCTTGAGGAACACCTTCCGGCCGGTGGCGACCTCCAGCCCCTCGTAGGTGCCGCCACCGCTGGAGTGGACGACCGCGCGCTCGATCGAGAAACCGCGCAGCACGACCGGCCCCTCGGGGCGGGCCGTGGCCGGGGGAAGGGCCGCGGCGAACGGGTCGGTGAGGCCCTCCGGCAGGTGGAACGAAGCGCCGCGCCGGTCCGGCACGGCCTCGCCGTTGGCGTCCCGGGTCAGCGAGGTGCGGCTGCCCTCCGCGTCCACCCGGTCGCGGGTCAGGTACGCCCCGTACCGGTACTGGACCGTCTCACTGCCCTGGAAGCGCCGGTCGGTCAGGATCAGCGGGCCCTGTTCACCGTCCAGCGCCTCCCGCAGCGCCTCCATCAGCCGGCGGGCCGCATCGGCGTCCGCCGGGTACGCGGCGATGAACTTGCCGCTCTGCGGCCGCGACGCGTGCTTGCGGTGCAGCCACCAGTACCAGTGGTCGGTGGCGAGGTGCTTGAACGCCACGTCCTGCGCGAAGCAGATCTCCGCGACGGTGTCCAGCACCGCGGCGGCCCGCGAACGGCGCGCCGACACGTGCACCTTCCAGCCGTCGTCGGGAAGTTCCGGCATCCCTTCCCGGTGCCACATGGTCCAGATCCCGCTCACCGTTCCGTGCCAGCCCTCGGCGGCCCGGCCCGGCGTGAACGCTTCGCCCTTCGGCGCGGCGGTGTCCAGCGGCTCGTAGTACTCCCGGTCCGCGACGGCGAATTCCGCCAGCGCCTCGGCCATGAACGTTCTCCTTGTCGGGTGGTGGTTCGAGGTGTCAGCTGGCGGTGGTGACGGGGGGCTTGATGACGCAGGTGATGCTGAGCGTGCTGTAGGAGGCGACCTGGTGGGCCTCCACCTCGGCGTCGCTGTCGGCGGTGGGCGCTTCCTGGAGGGAGAGGACGGCCTCGGTCTCGGCGTCGGTGTCCTCGGGGGTGCGGTCGGTGCTCATGTGCGGGCTCCCGTCGGCCGGTGGCGTCAGGACTCGGTCCGGACAGTCTTGGTGACGGTGATGTTGCAGCCGATGGTCCAGGTGCTGGCCTCGTGGGCCTCGACCTCGTCGCCGGTCTCGGTCTCCTGGAGGGAGAGGACGGCCTCGGCCTCGGCGGCGTTGTCCTCAGGGGTCTGGTCGACGCTCATCGCGATCTCCTGATCTGGTGATTGGTCGGCTCAACTGCCGTTGAAATTAAGGTAGTTGGCTTCGCTTCAAGACCGGTACGAGCCCGGTTCAGGGCCGGTACAGACCAGCGGCCGTCACCGGTCGGCGTGGTCGCCGATCAGCCGCTGGACCTCCGCCAGCAGACGTACCGCCCGGTCCCGGTCGTCCGCGCCCGTGGCCGTCGCGGAGCCGTCCACGGCCACCCGCAGCGCCACCGCGGCCTGGCGGGCGAACAGCGCCAGCAGCTCCAGCTCCGGGAGGCCGGCTCGGGTCGGGCCGGGGGCCGGGTCCAGGACTTCCAGGACGCCGAGCACCCGGTCGCCATGGATGAGCGGGGCGGCCATCAGGGCGTCCGGCACGTAGCCGGTGGACTCGGCGGTCTCGTGGTCGAAGGTCGCACTGCGGCGCAGGTCGTCGACGATCATCGGTTCGCCCGATCCGGCCACCCAGCCGGCGATGCCCTGGCCGGCGGGGAAGCGGCGGCCGATCAGGAACTCCTGCCCCTGGCCGGACACGGCCTGGAAGACCAGTTCGAAGGACTGGTGGTCGAGCAGCATGATCGAGCCGGCCTGGGCGCCGAAGATGGCGCGGGCCACGTCGACCACCGACTGCAGGAGCTCCGCCACCACCGGATCGGTCGGCAGTGCGGCGGGGGCGGTTGGCTGGGTCATCTCGACCACGGTCCCTTTCTCACGGCGCACGGCCCGGCGCTCACCGGGTACCGCCGACGTGGACGTTCGCTGCGGACAGGTACAGGGCGTGCTTCAACTGAAAAGGCGTCAGTCGGGGCCGCTCGGAAAGGATCCGTGCGCACAGGCCCGCGATGAACGGCGTCGCATAGCTGTTGCCGCTGGAGCGCACGGTGGCACCGCCGAGCCAGGCCACCTCGACGTTGACGCCAGGGCCGAAGAACTCGACCGGCGGCTCGGGGTTGTAGAGGTGCAGATCGGGGGCGTCCTCCAGGTGGCTGCCCACCGAGATCACCGAGGAGAAGCGCCAGGGGAAGCTCTCCACCTGTGCGTTGTGGGCGGACGCGACGATCGTGCTGCGCCCGAAGTACGCCTCGTCGGCCAGCGCGTGCAGGTCCTCCGAGTAGCGGGTGCGGGTGGTCGAAAGGCTCAGGTTGATCACCTCGAAGCCCTGTCGGATCGCCCAGCGCAGCCCCGTCAACAGCACGTCGCCGCTTCCGGTGAACCGCTCGCCGAGCACGCGGACGCTGTGGATCTCGCAGTCCGGCGCGGCTCGTCGGACGATGCTCGCGCAGGCTGTGCCGTGGCCGGAGACATCGCCCGGGTGGTCCGCGCCGACCTCCTCGACCCGGACCGTCCCGTCCTCGTCCTTGCGCACCACGTGCGCACTCGCCACCCCGCCGACCAGCGGATGGCTCCCGTCCACCCCCGAGTCGACCACGCAGACCCGCACGCCCCGCCCCGAGCCGCCGACGAGGGCGCCCGGGGTGGGGCGGTCGGGGAGGGCGTCCGCCTCCGTCCGGACGTCCTCGGGCGTCCTGCCGGTGAGGCGCCAGGTCAGGCCGCGCGGGGGCGCGGCGTCGGGCAGGGTCGTCATCAGGAGACTGCCTCTCTGCGGGGATGGTGGTCGGCCAGGGCCTCGGCGAGCCGCACGCCCGGGCCGTGCCCCTTGGCCGTGAAGCGGCCGGCGGCCGCGGTGGCGGCCAGGGCGCGCTCCCGTTCCAGGCCGAGCAGTGCGGCGGTGCGGGCCAGGTCGGCGGCGGCCAGGCCCTGGAGGATCGGCGAGTCCGTCCGGCCGGCCTCGGCGACCGCGCCGCGGGCCAGTTTCAGCGCCGCGTCCCGGTCGCGGCCGGTGGCCGCCAGCCGGGCCAGCAGGCCGTCGCGTTCCGCCACCGCCGCGAACGACAGCCGCTCGCCGGTGCGGGCCCGCTCCTCCTCCAGCGCGGCCAGCGCGGCCCGGGCCGGCGCCCGCTCGCCCAGGTCCAGGCGCAGGCGCGCCGTGTCGAGCAGCGCACCGCTCAGCAGGGCGCCCCCGCCCAGCTCCCGGGCGGCCGCGGCCGCCGCGGTCAGCAGCTCCAGCGCCTCCCGGGGCCGTCCGCCGAGCGCGGCCACCGTCGCGCCGAACAGCGGCAGGAACGCCGCCGCCTCCGCGTAGCCCAGGCGCTCGGCGTGGTGCCCGGCCTCCGCCAGGCAGGCCGCCGCGCCGGCCTCGTCGTCGCCGAGCGCCAGCAGCACCGCCAGCGGGCAGTTCAGCGTCACCCGCACCGCCCGGCGGCCGCGGCCCTGCGCCGCCAGCAGCTCCCGGCAGCGGGCCACCGCGGCCGGCGCCGGGACGGGGCCGCGCCACAGCGACACGCCGATCGCGCCCAGGGCCGACGCCCGCTCCTGCTCGCCGTCGGAGCGCTCCGCGTGCCGCAGCGCCCGGGCCAGCAGCCGGGTCGCCGCGGCGTGCCGCCCGTCGGTCTGCTCCTGCTGGGCGAGCCGCAGGCAGGCCCGGGCCTGGCCCAACTGGTCGCCGGCCCGTTCGAACACCGGCAGGGTCTGCCGGGCCACCGGCGCGGGCGCCCGCTGCTGGCCGACAGCGGCCAGGCTGAGCCGGGCGTGCGCCGCCTCCACCGGGTCCTCGGCGCTCGCCCCGACCTCGGCGAGCAGTGCCCGGCCGGGCTCGACCCGGCCCAGCGCGAGCAGCGCCTCGCCGAGCCGCCGGGCGGCCGGGAGCCGGCCGTCCTCGCCGGGGCGCAGCAGGCCGGTGGCCCGGGTCAGCAGGTCGACCGCCCAGCCGGGGTCGGTGCGGGCCGCCGCCCGCGCGCCCGCCTCGGCCAGCGACGACGCGGCCGCCCGCCGCAGGCCCTCGGTGCGCGCGCCGGCCAGGCCCAGCTCGGCCCGGTAGCGGTGGGCGCGCTCCAGGTGGCCGCCGAGGGCCGCCGGTCCGGCGGCGCGCACCGAGCGCAGCGCCGCCGCCCGTTCGTGCCGCTCGGCCCGCCCCTGCTTGGACAGGCACTCGTACGCGACCTCCTGCACCACGCCGCTGGCGAACCGGAACGAGGCGCCGTCCGACACCACCAGCCGGTGCCGGACGAGGCGCCGCAGCGCCGCCGACAGGTCCGGCCCGCCGGTGTCCAGCGCGGCCAGCTCGGCGGCGGCGAACTCCCGGCCCAGCACGCACGCCAGGTCGACGGCCCGCCGTTCGGCCGGGTCCAGCGCGTCCAGCCGGGCCCCGATCAGGGTCTGCAGGGTCAGCGGCACTCCGTCGCCGCCCGCGCCCGCCGGGGCCGCGAGCAGCTGCTCCAGGTGCAGCGGATTGCCGCCGGCCCGCTCCAGCAGGTGCGCGGGCGGGGCGTCGGAGAGCGCCCGGGCGAGGCGCAGCGCCTGCGCGTCGGGCAGTCCGCCGAGGGTCAGCACCCGGTGCGCGCCGGCCGGGCGGACGTCCAGCAGTTCGGGGCGGCCCAGTACGGCGACCAGCACGGGCGCGTCGGCGAGGGCGGCGACCACCCGGTCCAGCAGGTCGAGCAGCAGCGGGGCCGCCCAATGCGCGTCGTCGACCACCAGTACCACGGGCGCCGGGTCGGCCAGCGCGGCGAGCACCTCGACCAGCGCCGCGCCGGTGTCCTCCAGCGACGGGGTGGGCGTGCCGTCGGCCAGCAGGCCCTGGGCGAGGACGTCCAGGCCGGGCGGGTGCGGACGGTCGGGCGACCTGGCGAGCAGCGAGGTGACGGCGTCCGCCAGCGGCTGGAGGCCGGCCCGCTCGCCGGGCGGGCGGCAGCGGCCCGCGCCGAACCGCCTCGCGCCGGCGCTCGCCAGCCAGTGGCGCAGCAGCCGGGTCTTGCCCTGGCCGGGTTCGCCGCCGAGCACCAGCAGCCGGGCCGAGCGGCGCTCCGCAGCCTTTGTGAACTCCCGATCCAGCAAGGAGAGTTCCGGCTTCCGCCCGACGAACGGCAGGTCGACCCGGAGGCTGTCGGGCATGCCGCGGTCCAGGCCGAGCAGCCGGTGCGCGGTCACCGCCTGCGCCTTGCCCTTGAGCTGCAGCGGCCCGACCTCGGCGGTCCGCACGCCCGGGCCGGCCGCCCGCAGGGTGTCGGGGCCGATCAGCGCCTCGCCCGGGGCGGCGTTCTGCTCCAGCCGGGCGGCGACGTTCACCACCTCGCCGGAGACCAGCGCCTGCCGCGCCGACGCGTCCGAACCGGTCACCACCCGGCCGGTGTTGACCCCGATCCTGATGGCCAGTCGGATGCCCGGCTCGGCGTCCAGCTCCTCGTTGAGGGCCCGCAGCGCCGCCAGCATGCCGAGCGCCGCCGCCAGCATGCCGAGCGCCGCCGCCACCGCCCGCCGGGCGTCGTCCTCGCGGACGGCCGGCACGCCGAACACCGCCATCACCGCGTCCCCGATGAACTTCTCCACCGTCCCGCCGTGCTCCTCGATCGCCGCCCGCATCGCGTCGAAGTACCGCAGCGTCACCCCGCGCAGTGCCTCCGGGTCGAGCGTCCCGGACAGCGCGGTGGAGCCGACCAGGTCGCAGAACAGCACGGTGACGATCTTGCGGCCGGCGGTGGTGGGGCCGCGCAGCTCGGCGCGCGCGGTCCCGCACGCCGCGCAGAACCTGGCCTCGGCGGGCAGCGGACGGCGGCAGCCCGGGCAGCGGTCGTCGGCCGGGCCCGGGCCGGCGCCGAACGCGTCAGAAGAGAGCACCGCCCGCCACCTCCGCATGTCCCTGGACCTCGGGCCCGGCCTCCTCCAGCCGTCCCTTGAGGTCGGCCAGCAGGGCCAGTTCCTGATCGGTGAGCGAACGGAGCACGGCGTGCTGCTCCTCGGTGAGACCGCTCAGGTCGAACCCGGCGGCGGTCAGCGCGGCCAGGGCCGGGCCGGGGTCGGCGCCGTTGGTGCGGTCGGTGCGGTCGGTGCGGTGGTCGGTCATCGCTGTCCTCCGGTGTCCGCGGCGAGCTGGTGGAAGAGCCGGGCGAGGATGCCCGCGGTGTGCAGGGCGCTGACGGCGACCTCGGTCTGCTGGTCGGACGTCAACGGCAGCCGGTCGAGCTGGCGTTCGACCTCGGCCAGGTGCTCGGTGTCCAGGTGGGCGTGATCGCGCACGGTGCGGAACGCGGCCGCGGGCAACCCCGTCCGGGCGGCCAGCGCCCCCGCCAGCACGGGCGACGGCGCCTGGCCCTCCAGCACGGCCAGGTAGCCCAGCAGCGCGGCCGGATGCCGGTGCGCGATCCGGTAGTACTGCGCGCCCGCCAACTCCACCACCAGCGGCGGCGCCAACGGGCGCTCCGGCCCCACCGGCTCCCCGGCCGCGACCAGATCCGCCAACAGCCAGGCGTCGTGGCCGCGTTCCTCCTTCGCGTGCTCCGTGAAGTACGCGGCCAGTGACGGCGCCCACGGGTCGTCCAGTCGCGCGCAGGCCGCCGCGGCGCACTCCAGCAGCGGGACGGACGCGGTGGTCAGCGCGTGCATCGCCCAGAGGTAGCGGAGATAGCGCCTCGTCAGGTCGCCGTCCGGACGCCACAGGTGGGCGCTCGCCCGGTGCAGGGCGGGTGTGGCCAGGGCGAGACGCGCGTTCAACGCGCGGGAGAACGGGATGCTCACGGGGTGCCCCCGGGGCGGACCCGCGGCCCGTGCGGGGGCGGAACGCTCATGCCGTCCCCCCGGGTCGGACCAGGTGGGCGTACGGGGCGCAGCCGTGGCGGCGCAGCAGGGCGGCGGGGCCCTGGGCGCGCAGGCGGGCGGCCGAGAGCTGGTCCAGCAGGCGGCCGGCCGCGCCCGCGGCGGCGGCGTCGTCCGGGCCCGGCTGCTGCGGGAGGGCGCGGCAGCCGGCGCAGTAGCCGCCCGGGGCCGGGCCGGCGCCGCCGCGGACGCGCAGCCGGTCCGGGCCGAGGGTGCGGATGAGGCGCAGCCGGGGCGAGTCCAGGGTGCGGCGGCGGACGGCCGGCCAGTCGTCCTCGGCGATGTGACCGAGCGTCAGGTGCGGCGGGGCGGGCCGGACGTCCACGGTGCGCTGGTTGCAGCAGGCGAGCACCGTGCCGTCCGGGGCGACGGTGGGCCACGCGGCCATCGCGCACGGCCCGCCCGGGCCGGTCGCCGTCCGGCCGGTGGTGGCGCGGCCGACCGGGCGCACCTCGTTGACCAGCATCGGCACCCGGTCGCCGAACTCCCGGAGCACTGCGGCCGTCGCGTCCGCGAGGTACGGGTCGTCGGGGCCGGCGCCGGTCAGGTGCAGGCTGACGGGGACGCCCGCGTCCAGCGCCTGCGCCAGCACCCGGAACACGTCCGCGCGCGGCACCTCGCGTTCGTGCGGGGCGTCCAGGCTGGCGGAGAAGTGGTCGAGCGCGGTGATCGTCCGCAGGATCGGCGCGGGGATCCGCCCGCCGTCGCGGGCGAAGAACAGCCCGCTCAGCAGCGAGACCCGTGCCCCGGCGTCCTGCGCGGCGCGCGTCAGGTCGTACGCCAGGCCCGGCAGCAGCAGTGGCTCGCCGCCGGTCAGCAGGACCACGTCCGGCCGCGACCCGGGTGTGAACGAGCGGACGAAGCGCAGCAGTTGGGCGCGGCGTTCGCGGTCCGGGTGGTCGGGGGAGTCCATCGACGAGTCGGTCGAGCAGTGCGCGCACGCCAGCGGGCACCGCCGGGTCAGTGCGACCAGCAGGCCGCCGGCGGGCTCGGGCCGCAGGTCGAGGATCTCCGACAGCTCCACGTCCGTCCCCTCCGTCCGAGCGAGTGTCAACTGGACTGTGGGGGGCGGTGGTTGCGGGCCGGTACAGGAACGCCTAAGTCGCGGTACAGCGGGCGGGCGCCGGGCTGGTCCCGGGTGGTGGATCACGGTCCGCACCGCCGGGGGAGTCCCGTTCAGGTCCACCGCCCCGGCCGGTGGGGCGTCAGCCGGTGGGCGGGCGGTTCCCACCCACGGTGACCAGGCCCGTCTCGTAGGCGATGACGACCAGCTGGGCCCGGTCGTGGGCGTGGAGCTTGGCCAGCAGCCGCCGGACATGCGTCTTGACGGTCGCGATGCTCAGCCCCAGCTGCTCGGCGATCGCGGGGTTGGGAAGTCCCCGGGCCACCAGGCGGAGGACCTCCCGCTCCCGCGGGGTCACGCCCGCCAGGTCCAGGGCGAGGTGCGGGCGCGGCTCGTGGCGTCCGGCGAACTCGCCGATCAGACGGCGGGTGACCGCGGGCGCGAGCAGGGCGTCGCCGGCGGCGACCACCCGCAGGGCGGTCAGCAGGTCGGCGGGGAGGATGTCCTTCAGGAGGAATCCGCTGGCCCCGCCGCGAAGTGCCGCGTACACGTACTCGTCCAGGTCGAACGTGGTGAGGACCAGCACCCGGGTACCGGCGGCGGCCGGGTCCGCGCAGATGCGCCGGGTGGCCTCCAGACCGTCCGTGCCCGGCATCCGGATGTCCATCAGCACGATGTCGGGCCGCAGCCGCAGGGCGAGTTCGACGGCCTGCTCGCCGCTGACGGCCTCGCCCACGACGGTGAGGTCCGGCACGCTGTCGATGAGCAGGCGGAAGCCCGCCCGCAACAGCGCCTGGTCGTCGGCGACGAGAATCCGGACCGACCGGTTCACCGTGCTGCCTCCGATCCGCAGGGCAGCCGCGCATGCACCCGGAACCCGCCCGTCGCCAGGGGGCCGGCGGAGAGGGTCCCGCCGCACATGGCCGCCCGCTCCCGCATCCCGACGAGTCCGTGCCCGCCGCCGGGCCGCCGGGACGGGGTCCGGGACGGGGGCCGGGCCGGCGCGTCGTTGACGACCTCGATCTCGACCGCCCCGGGATCCGTCCGGGACAGGTTCACCCGGCAGTCCGCCGATCCCGCGTGCCTGACGACATTGGTGAGGGCTTCCTGAACGATCCGGTAGACCGCCAGTTCCACACCCGGGGGGAGCGGCGGGTCCGGGTCGACGGACAGCTCCACGCGCGGGCCCGCGCCGTTCGCGAGCGCGGGCAGGTCCGCCAGCCCGGGGGCGGACCCCAACTCGGCCCCGTCGCCGGGTGATCGCAGCACGCCGAGCATGCGGCGCATCTCGGTGAGCGCCGTCCGGCCCGCCGTCCCGACCAGGGCGAGGGTCCGCTCGGCCTCCTGCGGGTCGGCGGCGGCCACCGCACGGGCCACCTCGGCCCGTACCGCGATGACCGTCAGATGATGGGCCACCACGTCGTGGAGCTCGCGGGCGATCCGCAGGCGCTCGTCCGTCAGGGCCTGCCGGGCGGCGAGTTCCGCGTACGACCGCTGCTCCCTCAGCGCGGTGCCCACCAGCCAGGGCAGGGTCATCATCACGGACGCGAAGACGACGTCCCCCGCGACCCCGGAGGCCGGGACCGGTCGCGGTACGAGGGCCATCGCCGCCGCGACGGCGCCCAGCGAGCAGCCGAGCGCCGTCGCGGACCGGCGCCGCGGTTCCCGAGCCGCCACCGTGTACAGGGCGACCCCGACGGGGATCCAGGACTCCTCCCAGCCGGTGAACGCCAGGGCGAGGACCGCTCCGGCCAGGACCGTGTACAGAACCCCGACGGGCCGGCAGCGCCGTACCGCGACCGGCAGCCAGACCACCGCCGCCACGGCTCCCGCGCCCCAGCCACCGCTCCGCGTCCCGCTCGCGCCGAACGCCAGGGCGAGGAGCACGGCCGCGACCGTGTCCACGCCGTGCCACTGTCCGTCCCGCAGACGTCCGGCCACCAGCGGCCGTGACTCCCCGTCGCCCATGCCGGCCACGCTATCCACGCGGGGGCCCGCGGCCCGTCAGCCCGGAGGACGTCATCCCGCGGGCCGAGTCATCCGCGCGGCCGATGCCCGTCGTACCCTCCTGGGCTGACACCGGGTTCGTCCCCGGGGGCGAAGCCGCCGGGCTCGTCGGACGGAACAGTGGAGCGCATGAATCGGAGAACACTGCTGTCCTCGGGCGCGGCACTGGCCGCCGCCATGATCCCGGGTCCGCTCGCGCCGGTGGCCGTCGCGCGACCGGGGCAGGAGGAACCCGTGCGGTTCCGACTGCCCGCCCCGAACGGACCGTACCCGCTGGGAACGATCGCGCTGCACCTGGTCGACACCGCGCGGCCGGACCCCTGGGTGCCCTCCCGCCCCTGCCGTGAGCTGATGATCAGCATCTGGTACCCCGCCCGCGACTGCGCGGCCCGCCCCACCGCTCCCTGGCTGCCTCCGGCGGCGGCCGACCGGTACTTGAGCCTCCTCGGCCTGCCTCCCGGCCGGGTGCGACTGGGCGGCACCCACGGCCACGAGGGCGCTCCCGTCGGCGGCCCACCGGGCCCCCTGCCCGTCGTGCTCTACTCTCCCGGCGCCGACGCGTCGCGGTCGTTCGGCACCGGCGTCGTGGAGGACCTCGCCAGTCACGGCTTCCTGGTGGTCACCGTCGACCACACCTACGACGCGGCGGTGGTCGGCTTTTCCGGTGGACGCGTCGAGACGAATCCGCTGGGCGGGGTCAGCGACTACGCCAAGGCCCTCGAGGTCCGTACCGCCGACATCCGCTTCGTCCTGGACCGGCTCGCCGTCCTCCGCTCGGGCGGCCGGCCCGGCGTCGGCCGCACCCCGCTGCCCACCGGCCTGCGCGGGGCGCTCGACCTGCGGCGCGTCGGGATGCTCGGCCACTCCCTGGGCGGCGCCACCACCGCCGCGACGATGCTCGTCGACGCGCGGATCACGGCGGGGGCGAGCCTGGACGGGGGCGCGGCGGGCCCGGTGGTGGACGCCGGGCTCGACCGTCCGTTCCTGGTCGTGGACACCCCGGGCAAGGGCGGCATGGAGAACAACCCCGCCCTGCGCGCGTTCTGGTCGCACCTGCGCGGCTGGCGCCTGCACCTGACCGTACGGGGAGCCGCGCACCAGTCGTTCGGCGACGACGTGCTGATCCTGCCGCTGCTCGCCCCGCTCCTGGGCAGGTCACCGGCCGATCTGGAGGAGGACGTCGGGACGATTCCCGGGCACCGGGCACAGGCGTTCCAACGCGCCTACCCGCGAGCCTTCTTCGACCTCCACCTCCGCGACCGGGGGCGGCTGCTCGACGGTCCCTCCCCCGACTTCCCCGAGGTCGACTACGCCCGGTGAACGCCTTGGCGCCGGTCCCGCCCGTCCGGGCTCCGGGGCGCGACGTCAGGAGCGGGCGGGCAGTTTGTCGGGGGTGAAGAAGACCAGCCGGGCCAGCTTCTCGGCCTGGGTGAACTCGGGATCGGTGGTCGCGGGCAGCAGGATCTCGTGGTGGAGGGTGAAGCCCGTCCGTTCCAGGCGGGCGAGGACCTTGGCGTTGCGGGCGTCCGGTTCACCCACGATGCGGCTGTGGCCCGTGAGCGCGTGTCCGAGGAGTTCGGGGAACAGCACGCTGGTGAAGCCCGCTTCCGCGGCGCCGGGGGTGGGGCCGAGGAGCAGGTGGATGCCGACGTCCCCGGGTTCGACGGGGTAGCACGCGCTGATGCGGTCGTCGGCCGGCTCGTAGGTGTGGAACAGCGCCACCGGGGTGTCGTCACGGTAGGCCAGGTGCGCCTGATGGGTGGGCAGGGCGTCCAAGTGGCGGTAGATGCCCAGGACTTGAGTGTGGCTCAGTTCGCCCATGCCCCAGAAGCTCGCCCGGGGCTCCGTGACCCACGCGTGGATCAGGCCCACGTCCTCCACGGGATCCACCGGACGCAGACGGACCGTCCCAAAACCGTCGACTGCCCGTTCGTAGACCCAACCGGCCCGTAACGCATCACCAGAAAGCATTTCTGCACACTATCGAAGACCGATGACCACCGAGCAGGAATCGGCAGGACCCGAACAGCCGCTGCCCGGCAGTCCCGGCGCCGCGTCCGCTTCGACCCGCGCCGTTCTCCACCCGGCCGGTGCGGTCACGGTGTTGACGGGGCGTCAGGCCTGCAGGTGGGCGTGCAGGTGGGTGAGACGGGGGAGGGCGTAGTGGGCGGTGTGGGCGGAGACCTCTTCGGTGGGGCAGAGCAGGACGCCGGCCAGGATGAGGCGTTCGAGAGCGGCGAGGGCGGGGGCGGAGGGCAGGGTCAGGGCCCGGCGGGCGTGGGCGAGGTCGAAGGTGGGGGTCCAGGGGTGGTGGGAGAGGCGGGTGAGGGTGTGGCGCTGCTCGGGGGCGAGGGTGTGCCACTGGGTGTCGAGGCGGTCGCGGAGGCGGGTCTCGCCGACGGCGAGTTCGTCGAGGGCGCGGTGCGGGTCGGCGAGGCGGTCGGCGAACTCGGCGAGCGGCAGGTGGCGCAGGGCGGCGAGTTTGTAGCCGGCCAGGCGGACCGCGGCGGGGAGCAACCCGCAGGCGGTGACGAGGCGTTCGGCGGCGGCGGGGGCGGCGTGCACCCGGTGGGCGCCGACCAGGAGCGACAGCAGGGCGAGGGCCTCGGGGGCGGTGAACGGAGCGAGGTCGATGCGGTGGGCGGCGCCGAGGCCGGGGAGCGCGGTGCGGCCGGTGACCAGGGCGGTGGCGGGGCCGTCGGGCGGGAGCAGGGCGCGGGCGGTGCGTTCGTCGGCGACGCCGTCGAGGACGACCAGCGCCCGGTGTTCGGCCAGCCACTCGCGCCAGCGGGCGTGCGTCCGGGCCGGGTCGGCGGGGTCGGCCGGCTGCGGCCGGTCGTCGGGGGTCAGCAGGCGGGCCAGGTCGGCGGCGACGGAGTGCGGCTCGCGGGGGTGGCCGGAGGCGTCGCCCAGGCGGACCAGGAGGCGGCCGTCGGGAAAGTCCTCGCGCAGCGCGTGGGCGGCGCGGATCGCCAGGGCGGTCTTTCCGACGCCGACCGGTCCGGTCAGCACCACGGGCCGTTCGGCGCGGCGCACCGCGTGGACCAGTTCGGCCGTCTCGGCCTCGCGGCCGGTGAACGCGGTGGTGTCCGGCGGCAGTACGGTCCGCCCGGTGCGGCGGGCGGGTCGTGGCGCGGGGCGGTCGGCGAGCAGTTCGCGGTGACAGGCCTCCAGCTCGGGGCCCGGTGACAGGCCCAGTTCGCGGGAGAGCTGCTGGCGGAGCTGGGCGAACGCGGCCAGGGCCTCGGCGCGCCGCCCGGCCCGGTGCAGGGCCAGCAGGTGGACGGCCTGCAGGCGTTCGCGCAGCGGGTGACGGTCCGCCAGGTCGGCGAGCGTGTGGGCGACGGGTGCGGCGTGGCCGAGTCGCAGTTCCACTTCCGCCCAGTCCTCGACCGCGCCCAGGTAACGGGACGTCAGCCGTTCGGCGACGGCCCGCAGGACGGAGGAGTGGCGTAAGCCGGGCAGCGGCGGGCCGTCCCAGAGCCGCAGCGCCTCGCCGAGCAGCCCGGCGGCCTGCTCGTCCGCCTGCCGGGCCGCCGCCTCCCGGCCGGCCCGCACCAGGGCGTCGAACTGCTGGGCATCCAACTCCTCGTCCGTGACCTGGAGTTCGTAGCCGCCGGGGCGGTGCACCAGGCGGTCCGCGCCGAGTGTCCCGCGCAGGCCGGAGACGTATACCTGGAGGTTCTTGCGGGCGGAGCGGGGCGGCTCGTCCTCCCAGACCGCCTCCGTCAGCAGGTCGGTGGAGAGCAGGGTGTTGGGGTGGCCGAGCAGGGCGGCCAGCACGGCCCGCTGCTTGAACGAGCCGAGGTGGAGCGGGCCGCGGTCGGTCTCGGCGGCGAGTTGCCCCAGCAGGCGGAACCGCAGCGCCGGGCGGGCGGCGACCGCGGTGGTGGGGGCGGTGACGGAGCGGCCATTCAGGGCGGCGACCACGAAACCTCCTCGTGCGCACGGTGCACCGTTGCTGCGTGCGTCCATGACAGATCAGCCTGTCAGAGGGGTGCGGGCCCGGGATATCCCAGCTTTCTGGGATGCGCCGGGTCGGGTGGCCAGGCCAGCGCGAGCAGGGCGGCGTCGTCGTCGGCGCCGCCGGTGGCGAAGGCCCGGGCGTCCCGGTGCAGCCACGCCAGCAGGGGCGCGGGGTCGGGGCCGTCGGGGTGCGCCGCCAGGTGGGCGGTCAGCCGGGGGAGCAGCGGATAGAAGGAACCGTCGGCGGCGCGGGCCTCGGTGAGGCCGTCGGTGTACAGCAGCAGGGTGTCCCCGGGGCACAGCCGGACGGCGGGCGCGGGGTCGTCGGCGGGGAGCGGGAGCAGACTGCTCAGGCCGAGCGGCGGCCGCGGGGAGACCGGGAGTTCGGTGACCGTCGTGCCGCGCAGGACCAGCGGCGGCGGGTGCCCGCAGGACAGTCCGTGGGCCGTTCCGTCGGCGGCGATCTCGACCAGGAAGGCGGTGCCGAACGCCTCGGAGTCGTTCAGGTGGCGGCGCAGGCTGGTGTCCATCCGGTCGGCGAGGTCGGCCAGCCGGGCGTGGTCCTGGGCGGCCTCGTGGAACGAGCCGAGGATGACGGCGGCCGTGGCGACGGCGTCCAGGCCCTTGCCGCGGACGTCGCCGATCAGGGCGCGGACGCCGTAGGCGGTGTCGGCCACCGCGTACAGGTCGCCGCCGACGCGGGCGTACTGGGCGGCGGCGCGGTAGGCCGCGGCGGTGCGGAACGGCCCGACGACGGGCGGGGGCGGGCGCAGGATCGCGCGCTGGGCGGCCTCGGCGACCGAGCTGATCTCCACCAGGTGCGCGGCCGCCTGCTCGCGGCGGTGCACCAGGTAGATGCCCAGCGCGGCGATGATGGCGATCACCCCGGTGGTGCCGATCGCGGCGCCGACCCGGCCGGGTTCGTCCGGCACGAAGGCCCAGCGGGTGCCGATCGCCAGCACCGCCGACGCCACGATCATCGCCGGCGGGAAGGCCATCGAGACCAGGGCGGGCACCGCGACCACCACCGACGGGGTCTGCCAGCCGGCGGGCGCGAACTGCAGGCCCACCATCACGCAGTACATCAGGGCGGCCGTCCCCAGCGACACCGCCCGCCCCACCCGGCCGACCCCGTACCCCGCGCCGTCCGCCTCGCGGTCGCTCCGCACCCCGTGCTCCTCCCGCCCGCCCGTGCACCGCTGCGTGCACGACCGCCCGCATCCTCCCGCGCCGGAGGGGCCGGTGGGGGCGCGCCACACCGCTGCGCGGCCGAAGCCGACCGCGGGCCGGCCCGCTCGCGGGCCCGATCGCACCGCTGCCGGGCGGACCCGGCGGCGGAGTCCGGCGCGCGGCGCCGGTCCCGGCCGCGCGGCCGCGAGTTCGCCGGCGCCGTGGTGACCGTCACGCCGCCGGTCGGCATGTTCCTGCCCGCCCGGCGGTACACCGTCGGGGACGCCGCCTCCGGCGGCCGCGACGGCCGACCCGGCGTCACCACCGCACCACGGCAAGGTCCGACGCACCTCTCCCCCCTCGTCAGGAGCGTTCCGTGAAACCTCGCACCACCGCGCTCGGGCGCGCGTCCGCCGCACTCGTCGCGGCGTCCGCCCTCCTGCTCGGCGCCCTCGCCCCCGTCGCGTCCGCCGCGACCGTCCCCCCTGCGGCCGGCCCGACCGCGGCGCCCGTCCTCACCGGCCCGCAGCTCGCCGCCTCCTGGACCGGCCCGCTGTCCACCCGGGGCCGGTACGTCGTCGACGCGAACGGCGAGCGGTTCAAGCTCAAGTCCGGCAACTGGGCCGGTGCGCAGGGTACTTGGCAGGGCAGCGGCGACGTCCGCGACCCGGCGAACCACCAGGCCCGGCAGCTGTCGAACAACATCCCGCTGGGCCTGGACCGGACGCCGATCGCCCGGATCCTGGCCGACTTCCACACCATGGGCCTGAACAGTATCCGGCTGCCGTTCGCCAACGCGCTCGTCCACGACACCGCCGCCGTCCCGGACTCCGCCGTCGCCGCCAACCCGCAGCTCAGGGGCAAGACGCCGTTGCAGGTGATGGACGCCGTGGTCGCGGCCCTGACCGCGGACGGCTTCGCGGTGATCCTCAACAACCACACCACCAGCTACCGGTTCTGCTGCGGCCTGGACGGCAACGAACGCTGGAACAGCGGACAGTCCACCCAGCAGTGGATCGACGACTGGGTGTTCCTGGCCCAGCGGTACCGGGACGACAAGCGGGTGGTCGGCGCCGACCTGCGCAACGAGGTCCGCCGCGACACCTGGAACGACGCCAACTGGGGCTGGGGCGACGACCACGACCTCAACCAGGCGCTGGAGGACGCCGGCAACCGGATCCTGCGGACCGATCCCGACCTGCTGATCGTCATGGAAGGCATCAACTGGCAGGGCATCCCCACCGACGTGACCCCGCACTGGCGTCCGACGCTCACCCCCGTCGCCACCCTGTCCAACACCCTGATCCGCTCCGACAAACTCGTCTACTCCGCGCACTTCTACGGCTACACCGGCCCCCGGCACACCGGCGCCACCGGCACCGGCGAGACCCACGACCCGCGCTACGAGGAACTCACCCCCGACCAGCTCGCCCAGGCGGTCGACGACGAGGCGCTGTTCGTGACCCGCACCGGCCAGCACTTCACCGCACCGGTGTGGATCAGTGAGTTCGGCGCCGCCGGCCGCGGCCCCGTCGACGCCCGCGAACGCGCCTGGTTCGACACCTTCACCGACCTCCTGGTGCGCAACGACACCGACTTCGCGATCTGGCCGCTGGTCGGCTGGAGCGACTCCGCCGGCACGCCGCAGGACAACTGGGCGATGGTCAACTACACGGCGGACGGCGCCCGGCTCGGCGTCATGGACCCCGGCGACTGGCGCGCCGCCGACTGGAGCAAACTGATCGACGCCCCCGCCCGCAGCGGGCCGGTCGCCGACGGCCCGCGCTGGAACATGCTCAACCTCGACCACTACGACGCCAACGCCTCCGCCACCATGCCGGCCGGGCCCGACTGGTCACCCGGCAACCGCAAGGGCAACTGCCCCGACACCCAGCGCCTGGCCGGCCTCGGCCGCAGCGACAGCCGCGGCCTGTGCACCGACGCCGGCCGGCCCGCCAAGGGCGCCGGCGCCTGGACGACCGTCACCGACGAGCGCTACGTCACCCACGGCGACTGGGCGAGCGGCTACAACAAGCTCCAGTGCCCGGACAACGCCTTCGCCGTCGGCTACAGCGTCAACCGCAACGCGATGTCCGCGCTGCTGTGCGCGCCCTCCGCCGCCGCGCTGCCGCTGACCGGGCGCAACGTGTGGTTCGACGGCGGCGACAACCGGCCCGCCACCGGCGGCTCGACCGCCAGCGACTGGGCGCCCGGCTACTACAAGGGCCAGTGCGCCGACAACGAGTACCTGGCGGGCGTCGCCTACACCTGGAAGTGGAACCACGGCGGCGTGCCCGACGCGCTGCTGTGCCGCCCGCTGAACTGATCCGTCGGTCTCAGTGCGGGAGCGCCGTCGGGAGGCGCATCCGGAGCAGCGAACCCCCGTGCGGGGCGGGGGAGATGCTGAGGTCGCCGGCGTGGGCGTCGAGGACGGCGCGGACGATGGCCAGGCCCAGGCCGGTGCCCGACAGGCCGGTGGCGGGGGAGTGGGCGAAGCCGACGCCGGTGTCCTCGACGTCGAGTTCGGCGCCGTGGCCGGCGGTGCGGCAGCGCAGCGTGATGGCGTCGCCGGGGGCGGTGTACTTGACCGCGTTCTCCACCAGCGCGTCGAGGGCGGCCTCCAGTCGGGACTCGTCGCCCTCGACGCGCACGGCGGGCGCGTCCAGGTGCCAGCGGCGGTCGGTGGCGGGCCGCCAGCGCTGGACGGTGCGGTGCACCAGCACGTCGAGGTCGACCGGGCCGAGTTCGGGCGCGGCGGGGTGGTAGGCGTCCGCCAGGACCAGCAGCCGGCCGGACAGCCGGGCGAGCCGGTCGAGTTCGTCGAGCACCACGTCGAGGTCCTCCCGCCCGGCCCCGGCGGGCAGTTCGCCCTGCACCAGCTCCGCGTAGCAGCGGGCCACGGTGATCGGGGTGCGCATCTCGTGGGAGCAGGTGCGGACGAACAGCTCCTTGTCCTGCTGGGCGCGGCGCTCCCGTTCGGCGGCGGCCCGGACCTCGGCGAGGGCCGCGGCCCGGCGGCGCACGTGCCAGGCCATGGCGAGGAACACCAGGGCCATCAGCGGCACTTCGGCGAGTTCGTCCCAGCCGAGCAGGCCGTGCGCGGCGTACGCGGCCATGGTGCCGCCGGTGACCAGGGTGACGGCGGTGAGCACCACGGCCGTCCGGCGGGTCGACCAGGCCTGGAAGCCGTAGACGATGGACATGCTGATCCACACCAGGTGGAACGCCACCGTCTCCAGGTGGGGCGCGACGAACAGCACCAGCTGGGTGCCCGCCACGAGCAGCACCCAGCCTACGAAGAGCGCGCGTTCGCGTATGCCGCGGTCAGCAGGCACTGAACGCGTATCCGACGTTGCGCACCGTCTCGATGATCGGCCGCGGAGCCTTGCCGCGGATCCGACGGACCGTCACGTCGACCACATTGCTGGCCAGGTCGTCGCTGCAGCCCCAGACGCCGGCCAGCAATTCGTGCCGGCTGCACACCTGTCCGGCCTGCCGCATCAGGTGGCCGAGCAGCATGAACTCCCGGTGGGAGAGCGGGATCTGCCGCCCGTCGATGCCGAGCGCCTGCCGTTCCAGGTCGAGTGCGACGTCCCCGACGCGCAGCCACCGCTGGGGCGCGCCGACGGGGGCGGTGCGCAGCCGGGAGCGGACGCGTTCGACCAGTTCGGCGGTGGCGAACGGCTTGCCGAGGAAGTCCACGGCGCCGAGCCGCAGGCAGCGCACCCGGGTGGCGACGTCCACCACGGCGGACAGCACCAGCACCCGCTGCTCGGGGCGGAGTTCGAAGGTCTGGCGCATCACCTCGAAGCCGTCGAAGCCGGGCAGCATCAGGTCGAGCACGACCAGGTCGTACGGGTCCTCGCGCAGGCGGTGGACGGCCTCCGGGCCGGAGCCCGCGCCCTGGACGAGGTGGCCGTCCGCGCTCAGCGTGCGGGTCAGGTAGGCCCGCAGCCGGATCTCGTCCTCGACGACCAGCAGTCGCGCCATGCTCGGTGCTGCCCCTCCCGCCCTCCGGACGCCGATCACGCCCAAGTTGCGGACGATTATCGCACTTTGTGTGCGGCCTGCGGAGCTGATGTGCCGTCATGACGTCCTCATGACAAGACTGTCATCTTCTCCGGCCCGGCCGCGGGCCGTCCGCACACTGGGGGCCGCATCCGCCGCAGCTCGTGGCCGGCCGGCGGCACGGCCGTCCACACCCCCGTGGCACCCGCCGTCGTCCGCCGCGCCGGAAGGGACGGACCCGCGCGACGGCGGCCGGGTGCCGACAGGGAGGAGAAACGGCGTGTTCACGCGCCAGACAACGAGGCCGCCGCGCCGCACGCGGCGGGCCCTCACCGCGATGGCCGGCGTCTGGGCAGTGGTGGCGGCAGCCCTGCTCGGACTGCCGCCGACGCAGCCCCAACCGGCGGCCGCCGCCCCGGCCGGACCGACCGACGCGACCAAGGTCCCGCACTACTTCGGCCCCTGGCCGAACTGGGCGAACAGCCCGCTGACGGTGTCCCGCGCCAAGGTCTCGATCACCAACAGCGCCACCACCGCGCAGGTCGGCAACCCGCTGACCGCCCGCGCCTACGCCACCGACTACGCGACCCCCAAGGGCCAACTCGGGCCGGTGTTCGTGGTTCTGGCCGGCACTCCGCTGCCCACCGGCACCCTGAAGGGCTTCCGCAGCTGGAACCAGACCGACCCCGGCGGCAGCCCCAGCAGCTCCGAGGGCGGCCTGTTCCACGGCTACGTGCTGCGCCCGACCGGCACTGCCGACCAGTACACGGTGGTCGCTGACAGCGGACCGCGCACGGTGCCCGCGTCGGGGGCCCCCGGCGGCGAGGTCACCGCGTACGACATGCCGGACACGCCCGTCCAGGCCGGCGACCTGATCGCCTTCTACGGCGAGGGCGTCCCCGTCGACACCGGCGTGGCGCACCCGACCGACACCCTGGTGTACCCGGCCGGCGCGGACAGCAGCACCAGCCCGCCGACCGGAGTCGCCCCCGTCAAGGACGCCGCCGTGACCGTCGGCGCACCCGGCTGGGAGCGCTACGCCGTCCAGGACCGGACGTACTCCTTCGGCGCCCAGGTCGCCCTGGCCGCCGGCGGCAGCGGCGCGGAGGCCACCGCCACCGTGGACCCGCGCACCGGCGGCATCGCGAGCATCGAGGTGACCACGCCCGGCCACGGCTACGTCGAGGGCGCGACCACCGTCACCGTCGAGGGCGGCACCACGGCGGCCACCGCCACCGCCGCCGTCCAGCAGACCCGCAGCGTCGTCGACTACCGGGTCGGCGCGGGCGGCAGCGGCTACGGCGGCTTCGCGGTCGCCGTCACCGGCGGCGGCGGGAGCGGGGCCGCGGCCACCGCCTCCGGCGGCGTGGCGGCCGTGAACATCACCGACAGCGGCGCGGGCTACACCATGCCGACCGTCGACTTCGACCTGCCCGCCCGGCCGGACGGCACGGTGGCCAAGGGCCACGTCGACCCGGCCGACCTCACCCCGTCCGGCGGCGTCGCCAAGGTGACCGTGGACGACCCCGGCAGCGGCTACACCGCCGCACCCGGCGTCACCGTCCGCAACGGCACGCTGGCCGACCCGATCCCCGGCGCGACGCCTGCGGCCGCCGCCAGCGGCCTGAAGCTGCTCGCGCTCACCGTCGACACGCCCGGCACCGGCTACGCCTCGACACCCGACGTCACCGTCACCGACCCCACCGGCAACGGCGGTTCGGGGGCCGCGGCGAGCGCCGTGACCAACCTGGGCGCGATCAGTTCGGTCACCGTCACCAGCCCGGGCGCCGGCTACCTGACGCCCGGCATCAAGAAGTTCCAGGACCGGCTGCCGACCACCTGCAACCCCGGCGCGAACGGCGCCGGCTGCCCGGACGTCCAGCAGCTCGCGGACCCGAGCACCGACCCGGCGGCGAAGTTCATCCCCGAGGCGGTGCCCGAGACCGTCACCACCAGCGGCAAGCAGGCCGACCAGTACGTCATCGGCCTGGTGCAGTACCGCACCCGGTTCTCCTCCGACCTGCCGCCCACCCTGGTGCGCGGCTACGTCCAGCTCTCCACGGACGCGGTGCCCGGCCGCAAGGTCCCGCTGTACAACGAGCTGATGGACGGCACCCGGCAGCAACTGCCGTACACCGGCGTCGCCGCACCGCAGTGGATGGGGCCGCTGATCGCCGCCACCAAGGACCGGCCGGTGCGGATCGTGTTCCGCAACCTGCTGCCCACCGGCGCGGCCGGCGACCTGTTCCTGCCCGTCGACAGCACCGGGATGGGCGCCGGCATGGGCCCGATGACGATGCCCGCGCCCGGCAACAGCTCCACCGTCACCGACGAGGTCCGCAACCCGGCCTGCACCGACGCCAAGCCGGGCTGCTACACCGACAACCGCGCCACCCTGCACCTGCACGGCGGCATCACCCCGTGGATCAGCGACGGCACCCCGCACCAGTGGATCACCCCCGCGGGCGAGCACACCGACTGGCCGCAGGGCGTCGGCGTGCAGAACGTGCCCGACATGGTGGACCCCAGCGGCGCGACGCTGTGCGCCGCCGCCGACGACGGCTGCTCGACGTTCTACTACTCGAACCAGCAGAGCGCGCGGCTGATGTTCTACCACGACCACTCCTACGGCATCACCCGGCTGAACGTGTACGCGGGCGAGGCCGCCGGCTACACCATCACCGACGACACCGAGAAGGCCCTGATCAGCAGCGGCACCATTCCCGACGCCGCGTCGACGCTGCCCCTGCTCGTCCAGGACCGCACCTTCGTCCCCGACGACGCCCAGCTCAAGGACCAGCTGGACGCGGGCGGCGACCGGGTCTCCTACGGCCAGGACCCGACCTGGGACGCCAAGCGCTGGGGCGGGAAGGGCAGCTTCTGGTACCACCACGTCTACATGCCGGCGCAGAACCCCGGCGACCCCAGCGGCATGAGCTCCTACGGCCGCTGGATGTACGGGCCGTGGTTCTGGCCGCCGGCCGGCGACACCACGTACGGGCCGATCCCCAACCCCTACCACGACCCGCACTGCAAGCTCGACGACCCGACGACCTGGCAGTACCAGGCGGCTCCCTACTGCGAGCCCGAGCAGATCCCCGGCACCCCCAACATCTCCATGGGCATGGAGCAGTTCAACGACACGCCCCTGGTCAACGGCGTCGCCTACCCGAAGACCACCGTCCAGCCGAAGACCTACCGGCTGAAGATGCTCAACGCCGCCAACGACCGGTTCTTCAACTTCCAGTGGTACACCGCCGACCCGAAGCAGGGCGACGGAACCACCGAAGTCGCCCTGAAGCCCGATGAGTTGAAGGCCGCGCAGACCGATCCAAATGTGGCGCCCACCCCCGTCGACGCCAACAACGGTGCCGCCGGGCCGAGTTGGATCCAGATCGCCAACGAGGGCGGCTTCCTGCCCGCCCCCGCCGTCATCGACGGACAGCAGCCGACCACCTGGATCACCGACCCGACCCGCTTCGACGTCGGCAACGTCGACAAGCACTCACTGACCCTCGCCCCCGCCGAACGGGCCGACGTGCTGGTCGACTTCTCGAAGTTCGCGGGCAAGACGCTGATCCTCTACAACGACGCGCCCGCCGCCTACCCCGCCCGGATCGCCTCCTACGACTACTACACCGGAGCCCCCGACCTCGCCCCCGCCGGGGCGCCGAAGATCATGCCCGGCTACGGCCCCAACACCCGCACCGTCATGCAGGTGACCGTCGCCGACATCACCCCCGCCCCCGCGTTCAACCTGTCGAAGCTCCAGGCCGCGTTCCGCCACCACGCGGACGGCTCCGGCGTCTTCGAATCCGGCCAGAACCCGGTGATCGTCGGACAGGCCGCGTACAACTCGGCCTACGGCACCGGCTTCGCGGCCGGCAGCAACTGCAACACCGCCAACACCGCGGTCAAGACCTGCGACGGACTGGTCCGGGTCAACGACACCACGGCGTTCAACTTCAACACCCTCAAGGCGCCGAACGCGAAGAGCACCCTGACGCTGCAACCCAAGGCCATCCACGACGAGATGAACGCCACCAGCTTCGACGCCTACGGCCGGATGCAGGCCACCCTCGGCGTCGAGGCCCAACCGCCCACCCCGGGCGCCCAGAACGTCACCCTCTACCCGTACATCAACCCGCAGACCGAACTGATCGACGGCACCGCGCTGCCGAGAGCGGACGCGAAAGTCACCCCGATCGGCTCGACCGCCGACGGCACCCAGATCTGGCGGTTCACCCACAACGGGGTGGACACCCACCCGATGCACTTCCACCTCTACGACGTCCAAGTGCTCAACCGGGTCACCTGGGACAACATCATCCTGCGGCCGGACGCCAACGAACTCGGCTGGAAGGACACCGTGCGGATGAGCCCACTGGAGGACACCATCGTCGCGCTGCGCCCGGTGGTGCCCACCACGCCCTTCGAAGTGCCCAACTCGGTGCGGCTGTTGGACCCGGCGATGCCGGCCGGCGACACCTCGATGTTCAACAACGTCGACCCGCAGGGCAACGGGACCGCGCCGATCACCAACCAGCTGGTCAACTTCGGCTGGGAGTACGTCATCCACTGCCACATCCTCAGCCACGAGGAGATGGACATGATGCGGCCCGAATCACTGGTCCTGCCCCCGGCCAAGGCCGACGGGCTGACCGCCTCGGTGATCGGCCAGGGCGGCAACGCCAGGGTGCAGCTGCGCTGGCGGGACAACTCGATCAACGAGACCTCGTTCACCGTCCAACGCTCCACGGACGGCACGACCTGGACCGACGTCGGGACGATCGCCTCGCCGCTGGACCAGCCGAACATCCACCAGGACCGCACCTTCGTCGACATGACCTCCTCGACGACGACCCCGTACGCCTACCGGGTGGTCGCGCTCAACACCGCCGGCTACGGCGGGCAGTTCCCCAGCATGACCGCGAAGTCCCTCTCCGACCCGCTCCAGGTTCCGGCGGCGGTCAGCCCCAACGGGCGGATCCCCGCCTGAGCAACCGACCCGGGAGGGTGGGCGGTCGACGCCCTCCCGGGTCAGCGGATCTCGTTCTCCGGGTGCTCCAGGTCGTAGGCGTGCCGGGCCTCCGCGATCGCCGCGCGATGGGCCAGCGACCAGTCGGCGAGCGCCTTCACCAGATGGGTCAGACCCGCGCCGGTCTCCGTCAGCCGGTAGTCCACCTGCGCCGGGACGGTCGGGTAGACCGTGCGCAGCACCAGGCCGTCGCGCTCCAGACGACGGACGGTGAGGGTCAGCATGCGCTGCGAGATGCCCTCGACGGCGCGCTGCAGCTCCCTGAACCTCCTTGGCCCGCCCGCGAGTTCGACGACCACCAGGACGGACCACTTGTCGCCGATCCGGTCCAGCACGTCCCGGATCCCGCAGTCCGGATGGTCCTGCCGCCCGCACGGTTCGAGCTCGGCGGGGGTGGCGGGGGTGGTTACCTCCGTGTGCGTCAGTGACATCGAACTGCCTCCTTGTGGGCGGTCGTCGCGCGGGCCGAGGATCAACCGTAGTGACTGGTTACCGAGGAGAACCAGCGCCCGACGGCGCGAAAGGCTGTGACCGATCATGATTCTGGTGACCGGAGCGAACGGAAACCTCGGCGCGGCCACCCTCGCCGCGCTGCGCCTGGCCGGCGTACCGGCGCAGGGCGGCAGCCGCACCCCCGCCGGGGGCATGCGACACCTCGACTTCGACGACCCCGCCACGTTGGACCTGCGCGGCGTCGCCACCCTGCTGCTGATCTCCGCCGGCTACGCGGAGGACGACATCGTCCTCGCCCGGCACGCCGCCGTCCTCGACGCGGCCGCCCGCGACGGCGTCGGCCACGTCGTCTACACCAGCCTCACCACCGGCGGCGACCACCTCGCCTTCGCGGCCGCGCACCGCGCCACCGAACGGCTGATCCGCGACAGCGGCCTGCCCTGGACGATCCTGCGCAACGGCCTCTACGCCGAACTCTTCGGCGGCCTGCTCACCTGGACCTCCGACGGCCTGGAATCCCCCTTCGGCGACGGCGCCCTCGCCGCCGTCGCCCGCGCCGACCTCGCCCAGGCCGCCGCCACCGTCGCCGCCGACCCCACCCCCCACACCGGGCTCGTCCACGACCTCGTCGGCACCCCGATCACGGCGACCCGGATCGCCGCCGCCCTCGCCGTCCCCCACCGCACGCTCGACCTCACCACCTACCGCGACCGCCTCCTGAACGCCACCCCGGGCCTGCTCCCCTTCCAGCCCCCGATGCTCAGCTCCATCGCCACCGCCGTCCGCCACGGCTTCCTGTCGGCCACCGGCCCCGACCTGCCGAACCTCCTCGGCCGCCCACTGACGGACCCACTGGCCGTTGCCGCCGCCGCCGCCTCGGCGTCGCACCGAGCCGCGAGCGGGCACGAGCCCGGGGGCGCGGGCGGGGGCGAACCTGAGGGCGCGGGCGGGTGCGAAGCCGGGGGCGCGGGGAACTGCGCGAAGGGGAACGGGACTTCGGGAAGTTCCGGGATTCCGCAGCAGCCCGAATCCTGGCTCCGGCCCACCCGAGGGGTGCACGCCCCGGGCGGGGCCGGCCAGGTGCGACCGGCTGTCGGACAACGGATCCCACGGACGTGTTCGTCCCCCTTCGCGCTGTTCCCCGCGCCTCGGGTGAGCACCTGCGCGCGAGCCGGCCGTGCCGGGATGTTTCGGTCAGCTGTCGAAGCCCAGGCCGAAGCGGTCGAGGGTGCGCAGCCACAGGTTGCGGTGCCCGGCGTTGGCGTCGGCCCGGGTGAGGGCCCACTGGGTGATGCCGATGCCGACCGAGCGGACCGGCTCCGGCGGGAACGGCAGCGGCTTGCGACGGACCATCTCCAGCTCGGTGCGTTCGGTGCGCTCCCCGGCGAGCAGGTCGAGCATCACCTCGGCGCCGAACCGGGTGGCGCCGACGCCGAGCCCGGTGTAGCCGGCGGCGTAGGCGACCTTCCCGCGGTGGGACAGGTCGAAGAAGGCCGAGAACCGGGTGCAGGTGTCGATCGCGCCGCCCCAGGCGTGGGTGAAGCGCAGGCCCGCCAGCTGCGGGAAGGTCCGGAAGAAGTGCCGGGCGAGGGTGGCGAAGGTCTCCGGCCGCTGGTCGCGTTCGGCGCTGACCCGGCCGCGATACTGGTGGACGACGTCGTAGCCGCCGAACAGGATCCGGTTGTCGGCGGACAGCCGCACGTAGTGGAAGTGGTTGGCGCTGTCGGCCCAGCCCTGCCGGTTCTGCCAGCCGACGGAGGCGAGTTGGGCGTCCGTCAGCGGCTCGGTCATCAGCGCGTAGTCGTAGACCGGGACGGTGTACGGCCGGTGGCGGCGCAGCAGCGACGGGAAGGCGTTGGTGGCGAGCGCGGTGCGGCGGGCGGCGATCCGGCCGTAGGGGGTGCGGACGGCCAGGCCGCCGGGGGTCTCGGCGAGGGCGGTGGCGGGCGTGTGCTCGTGGATGCGGACGCCGAGGTCGAGGCAGGCGCGCTTGAGGCCTCAGGCGAGGCGGGCCGGGTCGAGCATGGCGACGCCGTCGCGGTCCCAGAGGCCGCCGAGGAAGGTGGGGGAGTCGACCTCGGCGCGCACGGCGTCCTGGTCGAGGACGTCGAGGTGGCTGCCGTAGCGGGCCGCGAGCTCGGCGAACTCCCGCAGTTCGTCCACCTGGTGGGGCTCGGTGGCGATGCTGAGGGAGCCGTTGCGCCGCCAGTCGCAGTCGATGCCGTGGCGGCGGACGGTCTCCTGCATGGCGTCGAGGTTGGCCTGTCCGAGGCGTTCCAGGGCGGCGAGTTCGCCGGGCCAGCGCTGGTGGCCGTTGGCCAGGCCGTGGGTGAGGCTGGCCTCGCAGAAGCCGCCGTTGCGTCCGGAGGCGGCCCAGCCGGCCTCGCGGGCCTCGATCAGCAGCACGTCCAGTGAGGGGTCGCGCTCCTTGGCGATCAGCGCGGTCCACAGTCCGCTGTAGCCGCCGCCGACCACCAGCAGGTCGCAGCGGGTCTGGCCGACCAGGGCGGGCTCGGCCTCGGGCCGGTCGGGGGAGTCCAGCCAGAACGGTACGGGCTGGGCGTCCCGGAGGGCGTGGACGGGGTCGGCCATGGCGGGGCTCCTTCGGCGGTGCAGGGGACGCCGGGCCCCGGAGCGGGGTTGCGGGACCCGGATGCCGTCATCAGACCGTTCCCCGTCGGCCAACGTCAATGGCGTTGACATAAGCGCGCCCGGGACGCCGCAGACTCCGGTGGGCGGCCGCCCGTCGCGCCCGGCCGTCAGCCGCGCGGGCGAGCGGCGTCCGGCAGCGGCGTGCCGGCGGTGGACAGGGCCCGGTACAGCCGGTCCAGGTAAGCGTGCAGCTGGCCGGGCATGTCCACGGACTGGTCGAGCACCCATTGGAGCTGCAACCCGTCCATGACGGCGAGCAGTTGGCGGGCCTCGGCCGGGCAGTCGGTGTCGGCGCGCAGCTCCCCGCTGTCCACGCCGCGGTGCAGCGACTGGGCGGCGTCGGCGGTCAGGGTCCGGTAGCGGCGGGTGAAGAAGGCGTGCGCGGGGTGCTCCGGGTCGCCGGACTCGCCGACCAGGGCGTTGAACATCCGGGTGCGTTCGGGCCGATCGGCGTTGTGGGCGGCCAGGTCGACCAGGCGGTGGAACCATTCGGCGACGGTGGCGCACTCCTCGGCGAAGAACTGCTCGATGTCGTTCTCGTCGCTGGCCTCCAGCACCGAGACCAGCAGCGCCTCCTTGGTGCGGAAGTGGTGCAGCAGGCCGCCCTGGGTCAGGCCCGCGTCCTTGGCGATCCGGGCCAACGAGGTGCCGCGGAAGCCGAGTTGGGCGAAGTGCGCGACAGCGGTGTCCAGGATTCGGGTGCGGCGCTCGTCGCCGACCGCGTAGCTGCCGCGGCGGGCCGGCTCGTGCTTCACGTCCATGGCTGCCACCTTAGCCAACGCGCCGCACAGCCCTGTGCGGTGTGATCCAGGCCACAAAATGAATACCTACTGACCACTCGGTTTTCGTGCTTTGCTGGTCCGGCCCCGCCGCCGTGCCCGTTCCGGCCGGACGGCCACCTGACGTGCCGTCCGTCCGCCGTGCCGCACCCTGCGCGCGGGGCACCCCCACCCTTCACCCTCCCGCCGCACGGGACCGTGGCCACCCCAGGAGGCCGGTCATGACCACCGCCGACGACGTCGCTTCCCACCCGAGAACCGCCGGCCGGGCGCTGCTGCCGATGCTCACCCTCGGCAACTCCGCGCTGTACCTGGTCTACCTCGGGGTCGGCGGCGTCCTGCTGCCCGCCCAGATCGAACTGCTCGACCCGGACGGCAAGGTCGGAAGTCTCGGCCTGGTCTCCGGCGTCGCCGCCGTGTTCGCCACCCTGTTCAACCCGCTCGCCGGACTGCTCTCCGATCGCTCCGGGCGCCGCAACCCGTGGATCCTCGGCGGCGGCCTCGCCTCCTTCGGCGCGCTCGCCCTGCTCGGCCAGGTCCGCACCATCCTGCTGGTCACCCTGGTCTGGTGCCTGGTGCAGGCCACCATGAACTGCTTCCAGGCCGCCCTCACCGCCGTGGTCCCCGACCGGGTGCCCGCCGAACGCCGCGGAGTGGCCTCCGCGATGGTCGGCATCGGCACTCCGATCGGCTCGGTGGTCGGCATCCTGCTCGCCGCCCGGTTCGTCCCCGACGGCCTCGGCACCGGCTACCTGCTGATCGGCGCCGTCATCGCGCTGGCCGCCGTGCTGTTCACCGCACTGGTCCGCGAAGGGCGCCCGGCGAAGACCGAACCCGTCCCGCTGCGCCGTCAACTCGCCGCGTTCGCCGAGACCTTGAAGGTCGCCGACTTCCGCTGGGCGTTCATCGGCCGGTTCCTGATGATGCTCGGCTTCTTCGCCGTCTCGCTGTTCCAGTTCTACATCCTGCAGGACCACATCCGGCTCCCCGACGGCATGGACGCCCCCGGCGCCCAGACCTACCTCGCGCCGGTGGACGCGGTCTCCACGCTCGCCGCCACCGCGCTCGGCGGCTGGCTGTCCGACCGGCTCGGCCGCCGCAAGCCGCTGATCGCCGTCTCGTGCGTCCTGGCCTCCGCCACCATGGCCGTCCCCGTCCTGCTGCCCACCTGGACCGGCATCCTGCTGTACACCGTGCTCGCCGGGATCGCTTTCGGCTGCTACATGGCCGTGGACACCGCCCTGGTCACCCAGGTGCTGCCGAGCGCCGCCGACGCCGCCCGCGACCTGGGCGTGCTGAACATCGCCAACGCCGGCCCGCAGATCCTCGCCCCGCTGGTCGCCTCCGCGGTGGTCGGCCTGGCCGGCTACGACGCGCTCTACCTGGCCGGCGCCCTGATCATCCTGGGCGGCGCGCTCGCCGTCGTCCCGATCCGCGGCGTCCGCTGACCCGCCCTCAACACCCCTCGCCCCTCGTACCGGAGAAACACCATGCACCGCACCTCCCTCCCCTACCAGGACCCGGCCCGGCCGGTGGACGAACGCGTCGAGGACCTGCTCGGCCGGATGACGCTGGAGGAGAAGGCCGGCCTGCTGTTCCACACCATGCTGCCGATGCACGCCGACGGCCGGCCCGTGGAGGACGGCGACGACGGCGACTTCCCCACCGACACCACCGGGCTGATCCGCCGTCAGGGCCTGAGCCACTTCAACCTGCTGGGCACCGCCGCGCCGCGCCGGATCGCCGAGTGGCACAACGCCGTCCAGGAGATCGCCCACGGCACCAGGCTCGGCATCCCGGTCACCGTCTCCACCGACCCCCGCCACTCCTTCACCGCCAACATCGGCGCCTCGATCCGGGCCGGCGCGTTCTCCGCCTGGCCCGAGCCGATCGGCCTGGCCGCCGTCCGCGACCCCGAACTGGTGCGCCGCTTCGCCGACATCGCCCGCCGCGAGTACCTCGCCGTCGGCCTGCGGGTCGCCCTGCATCCGCAGCTCGACCTCGCCACCGAACCGCGCTGGTCGCGGCAGACCGGAACCTTCGGCTCCGACGCCGCCCTCACCGCCGAACTCGCCGAGGCCTACATCCGCGGCCTCCAGGGCGAGCGGCTCGGCCCGGACAGCGTGGCCGCCATGGTGAAGCACTTCCCCGGCGGCGGGCCGCAGAAGGACGGCGAGGACCCGCACTTCCCGCACGGCAAGGAACAGGTCTACCCGGGCGGGATGCGCGAGCTGCACCTCGCCCCGTTCCGGGCGGCCGTCGCGGCCGGCGCCGCCCAGATGATGCCCTACTACGGGCAGCCGATCGGCACCGACTGGGAGGAGGTCGGCTTCGGCTTCAACCGCGGCGTGGTCACCGGCCTGCTGCGCGAACAGCTCGGCTTCCGGGGCGTGGTGTGCACCGACTGGGGCCTGCTCAACGACGACGAGATCTTCGGCGAGCCGCACCGCGCCCGCGCCTGGGGCGTCGAACACCTCACCCCCGCCGAACGCGCCGCCAAGGCGCTCGACGCCGGGGCCGACCAGTTCGGCGGCGAGGAGTGCCCCGAACTGCTGGTCGCCCTGGTCCGCGACGGGCGGATCACCGAGGAGCGGCTCGATGCCTCGGCCCGGCGCCTGCTGCGGGAGAAGTTCGTCCTCGGCCTGTTCGACGACCGCCGCTACGTGGACCCCGACGCCGCCGAACTGATCGTCGGCAACCCGGAGTTCCGGGCCGCCGGGGCCGCCGCGCAGCGCCGCTCGCTGACCGTCCTGGTCAACCGCGCCGACACGCTGCCCGTCACCCGCCCCGCCCCCCGGCTCTACACCGAGGGCCTCGACCCCGCCGTCGTCGCCCGCCACGGCCGGGCCGTCCAGGACCCGGCCGAGGCCGACCTCGCCGTGCTGCGCCTGTACACGCCGTACGAGCAGCGGCCGAACCTCTTCGAGTCGCTGTTCCACTCCGGGTACCTGGACTTCCCCGCAGACGAACTCGCCCGCATCCTCGCCGTGTTGGACGCCGTGCCGACCGTCGTGCTGATCAACCTGGAGCGGCCGGCGGTGCTCCCCGAGATCGCCGAGCGGGCGCACGCCCTGGTCGCCGACTACGGCGCGCAGGACGACGCCCTGCTCGACGCGGTGTTCGGACTGGCCCGCCCCGAGGGCCGCCTGCCGTTCGAACTCCCGCGCTCGATGGCCGCCGTGGCGGCCTCCCGCCCCGACGTGCCCAACGACACCGCCGACCCGGTCTTCCCGTACGGTCACGGCCTCGACCTGTGACCCCCCGTCAGAGAGGGACCCGCGCATGAGACGCACCGCCCGCCTGCTCGCTGCCGCCACCGCCGCCGGCACCCTGGCCGTCACCGTCCCCGCCGACGCCGCGCCCGCCGTCCCCGCACCGGCCGTCCGGCCACTGGCGGGCCTGCGGGTGCTGCTCACCAACGACGACTCGATGCGGGCCGCCAAGGCCGCGCAGTCCGACGGCCTCGGACTGTACGAGCTGCGCCGCGCCCTGTGCGCGGCCGGCGCGGACGTGGTGGTGATGGCGCCCTGGCAGGTCCAGTCCGGCAAGGGCACCGCCGTCAGCAACAGCGGCACGCTGGCCCTGGCCCGCCGCGGCGAGCTGCCCGCCGGCTACGGCGCGGACTGTGCGGGCGCGCCGTCCGGCGGGGCCGTGTACGGGGTCTGCCTGGACGACGCCTGCCGGCCCGACAGCCCCGCCGCCACCCCCGTGGACACCGTGCACCTCGCCCTGCGGGCCGCCCTCGCGGACCGGGCCAGCTGGTCCGGCGGGCCCGACCTGGTGGTCTCCGGCATCAACTCCGGGGCCAACGTCAGCGCCCAGGTCAACGACTCCGGCACGGTCGGCGCGGCGCTCGCCGCCGTCGACGACGGCGTCCCGGCGCTCGCCTTCTCCACCACCGGCGACGACAGCGGCGAGTACTTCCCGACCGCGGACTACCGGGCCACCGCCGACTACGCCGCCCGGCTGATCGCCGGCCTGCGCGGACACGACCTGCTCAGCCGCGCCTTCGCCCTCAAGGTGGACTACCCGGACATCACCGCCGGCCGCCCCGCCGGGCCCGCCCGGTGGACCTCCGTCGGCCGCGGCCGGGAGGTCTGGCACGCCTACGAGCCGACCGCCGCCGGCGCCTACGCCATCAGCCTCGGCTGGTGCGAGCACCGGCCCGGCGACAGCTGCACCGAGACCGTGCCGGACGCCGACGCCACCGCGCTGCTGCGCGACAACCGGATCTCCGTCACCCCCGTCACCCCCGACCGCACCTACGGCGCGCGCCCGGCCGACCCGGCCGAGCTCAACCGCGTCCGCCACTACGTCGAACACCAGGGGCCCACCCCGTGACCCGTCCAGGAGCAGAACAGATGACCGTCGTCCCCACCCGCAGCGGCCCGGTGCGCGGCGAGCGCCGCGCCGACGGGAGCGTGCGCTTCCTCGGCATCCCGTACGCCCAACCCCCCGTCGGGGCACTGCGGTTCGCCGCGCCCGTGGCGCCCGAGCCGTGGACCGGGGTGCTCGACGCCACCGCGTACGGGCCGACCGCGCAGCGCCGGCCGTTCGCCGAGATCACCACCATCCCCGAGCCGACGATCCCCGGCGCGGGCACGCTCAACCTGAACGTCTTCACCCCCGCCACCGACCCGGCGGCCGGCCTGCCGGTGCTGGTGTGGATCCACGGCGGCGGCTACGTCGCGGGCAGCGCCGCCAGCCCCTGGTACGACGGTACGGCCTTCAACCGGGACGGCGTGGTGCTGGTCACCGTCGGCTACCGGCTCGGCGTCGAGGGCTTCCTGCACCTGCCGGACGCGCCCGACAACCGGGGTGTGCGGGACTGGGTCGCCGCCCTGGAGTGGGTCCGCGACAACATCGCCGGCTTCGGCGGCGACCCCGCGAAGGTCACCGTCGCCGGGCAGTCGGCGGGCGGCGGCGCGGTGCAGACCCTGCTGGCCGTGCCCGCGGCCCGCGGGCTGCTGCGCGCCGCGATCTCCGCGTCCGGCGCGGTGCTCGAACCCGACGCCCCGGCCGTCGCCCGGACGCTGGCCGAGCGCACTGGAGCGGTGCTCACGGCCGCGGCCCTGCAGGACGCGAGCGACGAGCGGCTGCTCGAACTCCAGGACGCCCTGAGCGCCGACGACTCGCTGCTGGCCCTCGCCCCGTGCGTGGACGGCGAACTGGTGACCCGTCCGGTGGCCGAGGCGGTCGCCGAGTCCGAGGTGCCGCTGCTGCTCGGCTTCACCGCGCACGAGTTCGCCGCGCCCGGGCCGGCCGTGCCGGGTGGTCCCGAGGTGGACGCGATGCTCGCCGCGTTCGGCCTGGACCCGGCGCGCGCCGCCCGGTTCCACGCCGAGAACCCGCGGGCCGCATCGGGCGAGGTGCTCACCGACTGGCTGTTCCGGGCCCCCGCGCTGGCCCTCGCCGAGGCCCGCGTCGCCCTCGGACGTCCCACCTGGCTCTACCAGTTCGAGTGGACGGGCAGCGCCCCTGGCCGGTCCGGTCAGGCCTACCACTGCACCGACCTGCCGTTCGCCTTCGACGCGCTGACCGCAGAGGGCGTCGAGGAGGCGCTGGGCACCCGCCCCCCGCAGGACCTCGCCGACGCGATGCACACCGCCTGGGTCGCCTTCGTCCGGGACCTCGACCCGGTCTGGCCGCCCTACCGCGACGGCCGCGCCACCATGCGGTGGGGCTCGGAGGCGCGGGTCGAGCGCGACCCGCTGCGGGCCGTCCGAGAGATCTGGGCCGGCTGACCGTCGGCCGTCGGGACATGGGTTCGGCGAGGCGGCGCAGCAGGGTGAGCAGGGTGGCGCGGTCGGCGGCGTCGAGCGGTTGCAGCAGGTCGTCGGTGACCCGGCGCTGTCGCTGTCGGCCGTGCGCAGCAGCTCGCGGCCGGCCTCGGTGAGCACCACGATCCGGTTGCGGCGGTCGGCGGGGTCGGCCCGGCGTTCGGCCAAGCCGAGGCGCTGGAGGTCGTCGAGCAGGGTGACGACGGCGCTCGGGTCGTAGCCGAGGCGGTCGGCGAGTTCGCGCCGGCGGTCGCCGTCGACGGTGGCCAGGTAGCGCAGGATCGCGTGGTGGCGCAGGCGCAGGCCGTGCTGTTCCAGGGCGGTGTCGAGCAGGCTGCCGGACCGCCGGCCGAGCCGGTACAGCAGGTATCCGGCGTCGGTCTCGCCTACGCCACCGCCCTCGCCCGCGCCGCCGTCGTGACCAACGACCTGGACGCCGACACCGCCGAGCGGGCCGCCGCCACGATCCGGGACGCCGGCGGCAAGGCGGTCGCCCAGGCCGCCGCGGTCGGCACCGCCGAAGCCGCGCAACTCCCGGTGGACCGGGCCGTAGAGGCCTTCGGGAGGCTGGACGTGATGGTCGCAAACGCCGGCATCCTGTGCGACAAGGTGCTCTGGGAGATGACCGACGACGACTTCGACGCCGTCGTCGCCACCCACCTGCGCGGCACCTTCACCTGCGCCCGCGCCGCCGCCGTTCGGATGCACGAACAGGGCGACGGCGGCCGGCTGATCACGATCGGCTCCCCGGCCGGGCAGTGCGGCACCTTCGGGCAGACCGGCTACGCCGCCACCGCGATGACGGGGACGATCCCCGCCCCGCCCACCGCCCGACCGGACGGTGACCCGGCCCGACCGTGCCGCCGCCCGCCGAGCGGAGGGCTCGACGGGCGGCGGTGGCGGCGGTGCGGACGGTCATCTGCTGGGGTGCGACTTCGCCCATGCGGGGGAGACGAAGGCGACCAGCGCGACCGCGAAGCCGAGCTGGAGCAGATGGCGGATCCAGTCGATGCCGGAGGTGTGCCGGACGCCGATCCAGCCGGCCACCGCGTTGCCCAGCCAGGCGCCGGCCGCGCCGAGCAGCATGGTCAGCCACCACGGGATGGCCTGCGGTCCGCGCAGGATCAGCTTGGCCAGCACACCCAGCACGAAGCCGATCAGCAGAATCCAGAGGAGTTGGAACATCGAATCCCAGCCTTTCCGGTAGGGCGCCGGCCGATCGGCGGCGGGCCTCGGAGCGAGCCCCGGCAGTGCGGTCGGACGCGGACCGTCGGAGGGCGGTCCGCACGTGCCATGGTCGCGCGCCGGGTGCGGCCCGGCATCTCGGCGAAAGCCCCGGTCAGGTGGTTTGCGGAGGCCGCCGTGCGGGTAGCCGCGCACGCGGCCGGGGGCCGGTGATTGCCCCGGGACGGCCTGTGGTGGGATAAACGACTGAACGGGCGTCAGGTTCTACGGGGGAGCAGACACGACATGACAGGTTTCGGCGTCACGCTGAGCGAGCTCGCGAAGATCCAGAAGGACTTCCAGGCGATCCAGCAGCGAATGAACGAGATGACCCAGCAGACCGGCCGGATCAAGGGCGTGATCGGCAAGGCGGTCGCCACCGACCTGGCCGCCGGAGCGCTCGGCAACATCATCGGCTTCGGCGCCGTGGTGGCCCAGGTCCGCGAGCAGGTGAACGCGATCAACGAGCAGGTCGCGGCGCTGGAGGCGACCAAGGCGAAGCTCACCAAGGAACTCGCCCAGGACACCCAGAAGATCGGCACCGTGATCAAGCGGTACCAGGAGGCGGAGAAGCACGCCCACGACATCGTCACCAAGCCCACCCCCTCCAAGCCGCAGCCGAAGAGCCCCGGCAAGGGCGGCGAGCACACGCCGACCGGCAAGCCCGCCGAGAAGAAGCCCAGCACGCCGCAGCCGAAGAGCCCGAACAAGCCCGGCGGCCACGGCGGCGGCGGCGGCGACCACGGTGGCGGCAGCGACCCGAAGATCGAGATCTCGCACGCCGGAGCGATCAAGACCAGCGAGGTCACCTACGGCGGCAAGGGCAAGTTCAAGAGCGGCGAGGCCGCCTGCCGCGACTACATCGCGCAGGCGCTGGACGCGATGGGCATCACCGACCCGGCGGCCCGCGAGGCGTGGACCAAGGGCATGCTGACCATCGCCAAGCGCGAGTCGACGTACAACGCGGCCGGTTCGCAGGTGAACCTGTGGGACACCAACGCGCACGGCGCGAAGCAGGCCGACGGCGCGCCGCTGAACAGCTCGCGCGGCGGCTGGCAGACCATCCCGCCCACCTTCGCGGCGTACCACGTCAAGGGCACCTCCACCGACATCTACGACCCGGTGGCGAACGTGGCGGCGTCGATGAACTACATCCGGAGCCGGTACCACGTCTCGGCGGACGGCCACGACCTGGCGTCCAAGGTGCAGCAGGCCGACCCGAACCGTCCGGCCCGCGGCTACTGATCCGCCCGCGATCCGCCTGCCGCCGCCCGTCCACCGGTCGGCGGCGGCAGGCGGGACCGGCCGGCACCACCGTCCAGCGACTTCGAACCCGGGGATCCACGTGCGTCCGCTCCGCCTCGCCGCCACCGCCGCGGCCTGCCTGTCCGCCGTCCTCGTCCTGACCGCCTGCGACCCCGACGGGACGGGCGGGAGCGACACCGCGAAGACGAGCGCCGCGGCGCCCGCCGGCAGTGCGACGCCGTCGAACGCCGCCGCGGAGTCCGGCAGCCCGAAGCCCGGCCGGAGCGCGCCCACCGGCGGCGGGAAGGCCTCGACGGTGCCGGCGGCGGCCTGGATCGGCGCCCAGCAGGTGCCGCTGAACACGGCGCTGCACTGGACGGCGCCCGCTTCCTCGGCGAAGAGCCTGGGCGCCGAGGGCCGGTTCCGGATCGAGCAGCTATGCCACGGAAAGCGCTCCGACGACTGGGCGAACACCGTGCCCGGCGTGGACACCGCCTCGCTGGGCGGCGCCGAGGGCGACTGGAAGGCCGACCAGAGCATCGCGACCTTCGGCGACGCCGCGAAGAGCAGCGCCGCCGCGCAGTCCGCGTTCGGCCTGCTCGGGGCGCTCAAGGACGAGGTGCGCAACTGCGCCACCACCGTCCCCGGGGCCAAGGCCGAGATCACCGGCGACGACAGCGAGTTCCTGGTGGCGACCGTGACGCTGCCGCAGTCCGGCGGCGGCACGGTGCAGGTGCACGAGTACCTGACCACCTCCGGCGGCGCAGTCGTCGAGCTCACCCTGCAGGCGGAGGTCGCCAAGGGCGGCCACCCGAAGACCGCCTGGTCCGCGCCCGCCGACAGCGCCGTGCTGAGCGCGCTCGCCAAGCCGGTCTGCACCGCCTACCAGGACTGCTGACAAGCGCCGTCGCCCCGCGCCAAGGGCCGGCCACCCTCCGGGGAGGCCGGCCCTGGGCCTGTTCCCGGCCAGGATTTTGCCCGCGCACCCCTCCGATACCTCTCACCCAGAGCTAACCTCGACAGTGTGGACGACACCGAGGAGTTCTCCGCCCTGCTGGTCGGCATCCAACGGCTGATCCGCCGCCGACTGCGCTCCGGCCTGGAGCACCCGCCGCTGCGCGGCGCCCAGGTCGAACTGCTGCGACTGGTCCAGGACACCCCCGGCCTGCGCGTCTCGGACGCCGCAGAGGAACTGTTCCTGGCCGGCAACTCGGTCTCCACCCTGGTCAACCAGCTGGTCGGACAGGGCCTGCTGCGCCGCGAGACCGACCCCGCCGACCGGCGCGCCGCACTGCTGTACCCCACCGAGGAGGCCGCCCGACGGCTGGCCGACTGGCGGGCCCGGCGCATCGCGCTGGTCGGCGAGGTACTGGCCGAACTCCCCGCCGACCAGCGGACCGCACTCACGCAGGCGATGCCGGCGCTGCGCACCGTCGCGGCCGGGCTGCGCACCAGGGCGAACGACCGGAAGGTGGCTCCATGAGCGACCAAGTAGCCGTCGAATGCCGGGAGTTGGTGTACACCTTCGAACGCGGCCGGAAGAAGGACGGCGGCGCCAGGGCAGTGGACGGCATCGACCTGACGGTCCGGGCCGGAGAGGTCTTCGGGCTGCTCGGGCCGAACGGCGCGGGCAAGACCACCACCATCCGGGCCATCACCACCCTGCTGCCCACCGCGCGCGGCATGGTCGCCGTGTTCGGCCACGACTGCAGCGCCGAGCCCGTCGCGGTGCGCCGCCTGCTCGGCTACGTGCCCCAACAGCTGTCCGCCGACGCCGGGTTGACGGGCCGGGAGAACGTCGAACTGTTCGCCCGGGTCTTCGACGTCCCGCGCGCCGAGCGGGCCGAACGGGTCGTCCAGGCGCTGGCCGCCGTCGACCTCACCGAGGCCGCCGACCGGATGGCCGCCACCTACTCCGGCGGCATGGTGCGCCGGCTCGAACTCGCCCAGGCGCTGGTCAGCGCCCCCCGGCTCCTTGTGCTGGACGAGCCGACCATCGGCCTCGACCCGATCGCCCGGGCCGGCGTCTGGGAACGGGTGGACGCGGTGCGCCGAGCCACCGGCATGACGGTCCTCGTCACCACCCACTACATGGACGAGGCGGACCGCCACTGCGACCGGGTCGCCCTGATGGACCGCGGCCGGATCCGCGCCCTCGGCACCCCCGAGGAGCTGAAGGCCCGGGTCCGCGCCGAGGACCCGGCGCGGGCCGAACCCACCCTGGACGACGTGTTCCGGCACTTCTCGGGCCGCACGCTGGCCGACGCCAAGGAAGGGGACTTCGGAGATGTCCGCCGCACCCGCCGAACCGCAAGTCGCGTCGGCTGAACCGGACTTCGGGCTCCTGCTGGTGCCGCCGAAGGCCCGGACCGGCTGGCGGGTGGTGCCCGCCCGGGTGGTCGCGATGTGCACCGTCGAGCTCCAGAAGCTCCGGCACGACCGCACCGAGCTGTACACCCGGGCGGTCCAGCCCGCGCTCTGGCTGCTGATCTTCGGCGAGACCTTCACCCGGCTGAAGGCGATCCCGACCGGAGGCATCCCGTACCTCGACTTCCTGGCGCCCGGGATCATCGCCCAGTCCGCGATGTTCATCGCGATCTTCTACGGCATCATGATCATCTGGGAGCGCGACTCCGGGGTGCTCACCAAACTGCTGGTCACCCCCACCCCGCGGGCCGCACTGGTCACCGGCAAGGCGTTCGCCGCCGGGGTCAAGGCGGTCGTCCAGGCCGCCGTGGTGGTGGTGCTGGCCGCCGTGCTCGGCGTCGGCATGACCGCAAACCCGCTGCGGCTGCTGGGAGTTGCCGTCGTGGTCATCCTCGGCTCGGCGTTCTTCTCCTGCCTGTCGATGACCATCGCCGGGATCGTCCTCACCCGGGACCGGCTGATGGGCATCGGCCAGGCCATCACCATGCCGCTCTTCTTCGGCTCCAACGCCCTCTACCCCGTCGACCTGATGCCCGGCTGGCTCCAGGCCGTCAGCCGCGCCAACCCCCTCAGCTACCAGGTCGACGCCCTGCGCGGCCTGCTCATCGGCACCCCCTCCCACCTCGCCCTGGACTTCGGCGTCCTGGCCCTCGCCACCGCCGCCGGCATCACCGCCGCCTCCGCCCTCCTCGGCCGCCTGGCCCGCTGACCTGCGGACACGGGAAACGGCTGTGCGCCGCCCTCGCGAAGGGCGGCGCACAGCGGATCGAGGTGGCCCCGGCCGACCAGGGAAGCGTCGGCCGGGGTCCGGGTCAGCGCCGGCGGGTGGTGGTCCAGCCGGACCAGGAGCCGTTGCTGTTGCGGTGGTCGTAGTAGCGGGTGCCGTTCATGCCGATGCAGGTGACGTTGAACTGCCAGCCGTTGACGTCCCAGACGTCCACGGAGTGGTTGCCGGGATCCTTGCAGGAGCCGTTGTTGAGGAGCTTCCAGCCGCTGAGGCCGGAGCTGGAGCTCCACTGGGTGTAGACGCCGTGGTCGGTGCCGATGACGAAGGCCTGCCAGTACCCGTTGGGGAGCTTGATCTTGACGTTGCTGTCGCAGTAGAAGGTCCCGCCCCACGGGCTGGCGTAGTGGCACCAGCCGCCGGTGCTGGTCTCGGCGACGACGTCGCCCGGGTCCGCTTCCGCGGCGGAGGCCGGCCCGGCGGCACCCAGCAGGGAGAGCGACAGGCCGATGGTCGCGGCTGCGGCGCCGGCCCACTTGCGCAGGGACCCGGTCCTGGTGATCTGTCCGTTGGAGGTCATGTCCGGAACCATAGGAATCCGGGTGGGGGCCAGGAGTCGCCCAGCGGGTTGAAACACGGTGTACAACCGAAACGGCAGGCCGAAGAACCGTCCACCGTCCGGTGTATCCGCCCACCCCGCCTTCCAGCGGGTTGCCACGGTGTCGCCGCAGTTCGGGCGGGGCTCAGCCGATGCTGAACCGGTCGGTGGTGCCGAAGACTTCGGTCCTGTCCTGGTCGCAGCCGGAGCCGACCGGGTCGAACAGGGTGGAGCGGCTGACCGCCTTGCCGATGCCGCTGCCGTCGGTGACGGTGCCCGTGCTGACGGTGCGGAAGCGGATCACGTTGCCGCCGGCGTCCTTGGTCGTCGTCACCTTGTCGTAGGTGACGGTGGTGCTGTCGCCGGAGTCCCAGACGTAGGTGACGGTCTCGGTGCCGGACGCGGGGAAGGGGTCGGTGCAGCTCGCCGTCCACTGGACGGGCGTGTTCTGGTTCAGGGTGCTCTTGGCGCTGCCGGAGCAGCCGCTGTAGCTGGTCCGGTGGGTGGCCGTGACGGTGCGTCCGTCGGTCGAGGGGGCCGGGACGAACACCCAGCTCTCGATCTGCTGGACGCCGCCGCCGGTGGTGGCGCACTGGACGGCGAAGTCCGGGTTCGGCGCGGCGACGGGGCGGGTCGCCGTCGGGCCGGCGGGGTCCGCGGTCGCGGCGGTCGGGAGGAGGGCGGCGGCGGTGGCCGCCAGGGCGGTGAGTGCGATGCTGATTCGGCGTTCCATTCGGGGTGGCTCCGTTCGTCCGGGGAAGTGGGGTGCGGCGCAAGCGGGTTGACGGTGGCGGGGCGAACAGGGGTCAGGCCGCCGGCCGTGCCCGGAGGCAGGGCCGGCGGCCTGGGCTCACGTCGCCGGTGTCGCCAGGTGCTTACGACAGGTCGAAGGCGCCGCCGCCGACGGCCACGCCGACCGGGCAGACCAGGCGGACGCGGAAGAGGCCGGAGAACGCGACGGTGGAGACGTAGCGGTTGCCGTCCGAGCAGTCCACGAACGGCTGCCAGAGCGGGCCGTTGCAGGTCTCCAGGAAGGAAGCTCCACTGAACACGAAGTTGCCGCAGGCGAGGTTCAGCGGCGCGATGCTCGTGACCGTCCCGTCGGCGTGGATGGCCGGCTTGTTGGTCGGCTTCGCCAGCGTGATCGCCGGGGTCTGGACGTCCGCGGCGGCGTCGGCCGCCGGCACGACCGCGGTCTGGGTCGCGGGCTGGGCGGCCGGTGCGGTGTCCGCGTAGGCGGCGGAGCCGACCGCGCCGAGGGCCGTGAACGCGAGGGCCGACGCAACGCCGATGGTGCCGAGCATCTTTCCGAATGCCATGTCTTTCCACTTTCACTGAGATGTGACCGAGAGTGATTGGTTTGACAGGGGGCGCCCACCTGCAGATCCCCGTCCGACCGGGGCGAGACCCACGCTAGGTCAGCTGTCGAGGGGGCGCGCGGTGAGATCGGCGAAATAAATCCGTGCACGTCCGATTGGCTCTGGCGGGGGCGTGCGGCGGGGCCGCCGCGCCCCGGCCGGGTGACCCTCGGACGGCGGCGGTACCGTGGCCTTCATGTGTGCTACAAGGGAGTTGACGGACGGCGAGGGATGCGCGGTACGGCTCGGGGAGGTCCGTCGGATCGTCTCGCTGGTCCCCTCGCTCACCGAGGCGGTGGCCGCCACCGCGCCCGGCCTGCTGGTCGGCGCCACTGACTGGTGCACCCACCCCGCCGAGCTGGACGTGCCCCGGATCGGCGGCACCAAGAACCTGGACGTGCTGCGGATCGTCACGCTCCGTCCCGATCTGGTGATCGCCAACGAGGAGGAGAACCGCGCCCCGGACCTCGCCGCGCTGCGGGCGGCCGGCCTGGCCGTGTGGACGACCCGGATCCGCGACCTCGACCAGGCGTTCGACTCGCTGCGTCGCCTGCTGGTCGAAGTCTGCCAACTGCCGGAGCCCGCCTGGCTGTCGGCGGCGCGGCAGGCCTGGGGGAGGGTGCCGGACCCGGCGGCGGGAGTGCGGGCGGTGGTGCCGATCTGGCGGCGGCCGTGGATGGTGCTCGGTGCGGACACCTTCGCCGCCGACCTGCTCCGGCGCCTCGGCGTCACCGTCGTGACCGCCGGCCACCCGGGCCGGTACCCCCGCATCCCGCTCCCCGAACTCCTTCACGCCGGCGCCGAGTTGCTGGCGCTCCCGGACGAGCCGTACCGCTTCACCGCCGCCGACGGCCCGGAGGCGTTCCCCGGCCTCCCGTACGCGCTGCTGAGCGGCCGCCATCTCACCTGGTACGGGCCCTCGCTGGCCGAGGCGCCCGCCGTCCTCGCCGCCCAGCTCGCCGGCGCGGAAGTCTCGGGCCGGTGAGGTGGCGATGCCGGTGATGTAGAGATCCGCCCGGCGGCCTCGACCGTCGGGCGAACGGTGCCCGTGAGCACCGCAGTCGAGAACTGGGAAGGCGCCACGTCATGCAGCAGCTCGTCCAGCAGGCCATTGACCAACTGGTGGAGTCCGGCGAGGAGTTGGGCATCCAGGTCGCGGTGTACCGGCACGGCGAGAAGGCGGTGGACGCGGTGGCGGGCGTCGCCGACCCGGCCACCGGCCGTCCGGTCGCCTCGGACACCCCGTTCTTCAGCGCCTCCACCGGCAAGGGCGTCACGGCGACCGTGGTGCACGTCCTCGCGGAGCGCGGCGCCCTCGACTACGACACGCCGATCGTGGAGCTCTGGCCGGAGTTCGGCGCCCACGGCAAGGAGAAGGCGACCCTCCGGCACGCGCTGACCCACTCGATCGGCGTGCCTGCCGTCCCCGCCCACCTCACGGCGCCGGACCTGGCCGACTGGGACGGCATGTGCGCCCTGATCGCCGACTCCGAGCCCTGGTGGGAGCCCGGAACCCGCACCGGCTACCACGCGGTGACCTGGGGATACGTGCTGGGCGAAGTGGTCCGCCGAGCCACCGGCCGACGGATCTCGCAGGTGCTCCGGGAAGAGGTGGCGGCGCCGCTGGGCATCGCCGACGAGCTGTACTTCGGCGTCCCCGCCTCCGCGCTCGGCCGGCTCGCCCGACTTGAGGACGCCCCCGGCAGCGCCGAGACGATGGCGGCCATGCCCGCCGACCTGCCCCTGTTCAAGGCCACCCCGCCCGCCCTCACCCCCAGCGCGGCCTACGGCAACGACTCCCTAGTGCTCACCGCCGACATCCCCTCCGGCGGCACCATGTCCGCCCGCGCGGTGGCCCGGATGTACGCCGCGCTGCTCACCGAGGTGGACGGCGTCCGCCTGCTCCCCGAAGCGCGCCTGCGCGAGATCACCGCACTCGCCACCGCCGAGACCGACCGGATGGTCGGCTTCCCCACCCCCCGCGCCCTCGGTTACAACCTGGGCCGCCCCGGCGCCGACCCTCACCGAACCTCGACCGTCTTCGGCATGCCCGGCATGGGCGGCAGCGCGGCCTGGGCCGACCCGGCCACCGGGCTCTCCTTCGCCCTCACCAGGAACCGCTTCTTCCCCGGCCCCGCAACGGCGGTCGACCGCATCGGCGCCCTGGTCGCCGAAGCCGCAAGGGAATGACGCCCGGGCGCGGGGGAGCACAACCGGGGGCGGGGAACTGCGCGAAGGGTTGACGCACCGCACCGCAGGATCGCGACGCGGGCGATGACCTGCACGCGGGCGGACCCGAGCACGTGCCGGCCCGTCGGTGGAAGGGGCCCGCGCCGGCCAGTACCTCCTTCGCCACTGCGGCCGGTTGCCGCCGGCAGGCTTCGCTTCCGCCACTGCGGCCCGCCGCCGGCGGGCTCCGGGACGAGTCGCACCGAGTCGGCCGTGGCAGCCGGATCGGCCACGAGTCCGCCACGCCCATCCGTGCTGCGCGAGCCGACGCAGCCGGTCGCTCACGACCGGGACGGCCAGGGAAGCCGTGCGGGGAACGGCTGCGGCACCCGGCGGCAGACGCGACCGTCCGACGGTCCGGGCCTTCGCTCGTCGAAGTCTCCCGTCAGCGGCGGGACTTCGGGGCCCGGGTGAAGACGCAGTCGCCGCAGAGGCCGCCCGACGGGGTGCGGTAGTAGAGGCAGCAGGAGGTGCGGCGGAAGGCGAGGGGAGCGGGGGGCGGGGTGGGGGTGCCGGTGGGGGCGAGGGCGGGGGAGGCGAGGAGGGCGCGGGCCAGGGCAGTGGCGGGGGTGCGGAGGGGTGGGACGGTGGCGAGTTGGCGGGCGGCGCCGACCAGCGCGGAGGCGGCGTTGCCCGCCAGGAGGCCCGGGGCGAGTGGGGTGAGGGCGCGGACGGCATCGGCGAGGGGGTGCAGGTGGCGGTCCATCACCAGGACGTGGAGCGCGGCCGGGGTGGCTTCGGGCCCGAGCGGGTCGGGCAGCCAGAGGTCGAACGGGCCCTCGGGCGGGAGGGCGAACCGGGCGGCGTCCAGGTCGGGAAGGCGTCCGGTGGTGACGGCGGCGCCGAGGGCGACCGACCAGAGGCGGGCGGCCAGGCCCAGGTGGGCGGTGGAGGCGGCGACGCGGGTCTCGTCCGTGCCCAGCAGTCGGGCCACCTCGGCGATCCGGGCCGCCAACGGGCCGTCCGGGGCGGACAGTTCGTACAGCGGCCGGAACCCGGTGGGCGGGTCGCCGGCGAGGGTCGCGAAGTACGGGCCCAGGGCGGACAGCGGCGGGGGGACGGTCATGGCGCGGAGTGTAGTCCTCCCGTTCGGGAGGACCGGATTCCACTGGCTTCCGGCGGCCCCGCCGCCTATCGTCGCGAGCTGAGGGACTTTCGGCGCGGAGGAGGAACGGCGAATGCGGTACCGGCAGTTGGGGCGCAGCGGGGTCGAGGTGTCGGAGGTCGGCTTCGGGGCGTGGGGGATCGGCGCGTCGGGCTGGATCGGGGCGCGGGAGGACGAGTCGCTGGCGGCGCTGCACCGGGCGATCGACCTGGGGGTGAACTTCATCGACACCGCCCGCGGGTACGGCGAGAGCGAGCGGCTGGTGGGCAAGGTGGTGCGGGAGCGCGCCGCGGCCGGGCAGCAGGTGCGGGTGGCCACCAAGGTGCCGCCGCTGAACCGGCAGTGGCCGGCCCGTCCGGGGGTGGACCCGGCGGAGACCTTCCCGGGAGCGCACATCCGGGAGAGCGTGCAGACCTCGCTGCGGGCCAGTGGGCTGGAGCGGTTCGACCTGGTGCAGTTCCACGTCTGGCACGACGAGTGGATGGGCCGCGGCGACTGGCTGGAGACCGTCACCGAGCTCAAGGAGGAGGGGCTGATCGGCCTGTTCGGCGTCTCCGTCAACGACCACGAGCCGCACAGCGCCGTGGAGTTGGTGCGCAGTGGCGTGGTGGACGCGGTGCAGGTGATCTTCAACGTCTTCGACCAGTCGCCGCTGGACGAGCTGTTCCCGGCCTGCCAGGAGCACGGCGTCGGGGTGATCGTCCGGGTCGCGTTGGACGAGGGCGGGCTGACCGGCCGGCTGACGCCCGACACGGTGTTCCCGGACGGCGACTTCCGGCAGCGCTACTTCCGGGGCGACCGGCTGGCGGAGGTCGAGCGCCGGGCCGCCGCGATCGCCGCCGACCTGGGCATCGGGGCGGACGGGCTGGCGGAGGCGGCGCTGCGGTTCGTGCTGAGCGAGCCCGCGGTGTCCACCGTGATCCCCGGCATGCGCTCGGTGCGCAACGTCGAGCGCAACGCCGCGGTCGGTGACGGAGTGCCGCTCGGCGAGGGCGAGTTGAAGGTGCTGGCCGGACACCGCTGGGACCGGAACTTCTACTCCTGAGTCGTCCAGGATCGCGTGGGGTGCGTGCGGTTGTCGGGGTTCGGTGGCAGGGTGGGGCGCATGTGCGGTCGCTTCGTCTCCACCACCGAGCCCGGTGACCTGGTCGCCCTGCTCGACGTCGCGCGTTGGAACCCCACCGAGGCGCTCGCGCCGAGCTGGAACGTCGCGCCGACCGACCCGATCCCGGCGGTGCTGGAACGGGTCGACCACGACACCGGCGAGGTGGTGCGCCAGCTGCGGACGCTGCGCTGGGGCCTGGTGCCGTCCTGGGCGAAGGACCGTTCCGGCGCGGCCCGGCTGATCAACGCCCGTTCGGAGACCGTCGACCAGAAGCCCTCGTTCCGCAAGGCGTTCGCCGCCCGGCGCTGCGTGATCCCCGCCGACGGCTACTACGAGTGGCGGCCCGTCCCGGCGGGCGACGGCCGCAAGGCGTACAAGCAGCCGTACTTCCTGAGCACCGGCGAGCTGATGCTGATGGCCGGGCTGTACGAGTTCTGGCGGGACGCGAGCCTGCCGGAGGACGACCCGGCGGCCTGGCTGGCGACGGCGACCATCCTGACCACCGACGCCACCGACAGCGCGGGGCGGGTGCACGACCGGATGCCGCTCACCATCACCCGCCAGGACGTGGACAGTTGGCTCGACCCGGCGCACAGCGACCGGGCCGACCTGCACCACCTGCTGCACCAGCCCGCCGACGGCAACATCCTGGTCCGGGCGGTGCCCACGGCCGTCAACCGGGTCGCCGAGAACGGCCCGCAGCTGCTTGCCGAGGCCCCCGACCCACTGGGGATCGCGGACTGACGCGCCGTCGGTCTCAGTCCGTGTCGCCCGAGTCGTTCCGGTGGCGGCGCTGCTCGATCGCCCGGCGACGCGCGGCCCGCCGGGTCACCTCGCCCGCGCCGAGCGTCGCCCGCGACACGGCACGGACCCACGCGGGCCCGCCGCGCTCGGCCCACACCACGCAGCCGCAGCCGCCCACCACCAGCAGCAGTACGACCACCAGCAACACGCCGATCATGGCTTCCCCTTCCGCGAACCTGCCTTGATCATCGCAGGAGGGGACGGCGTCACGCGCGACCCAGGCCGAGCCGGACGGCGCGTTCCACCGGCGAGTACGCCCCGTCCGCGCGCTCCAGCACCAGGTCGGTGGTGGACAGCAGCGCCGGCTGGGCGAGGAAGCGGGGCTCGGTGCCGTGGTGCGGCTGCGCGGCGTGGATCAGGAACGGGTGGCACAGGTACACGTCCCCCGCCCGTCCGGTGGCGAGGGCGGTCTCCCGCTCGGGGCTGTCGAGCACTCCGGCCCGGTCGAGTTCGGCGCAGAACGCGAACATCTCCACGCCCTTGTCCCCGGCCGGCTCCAGCAGGCGCGGCAGGTCCAGGTGCGAGCCGACCTTGATCCGGGTCGGCGCGTTCGCCTCGTCCACGTCGGACAGCAGGAACAGCATCAGCAACGACCGGCCGTGCGAGACCAGGTTGAGCCAGTAGCCCTGTTCGCCGTCCGGGGTGAAGCTCGCGTCCATGTGCCAGCCGGCGTCGCCCGGGTCGTCCGGGTGCGGGAAGCGGATCGGGAAGCTGCCCAGCCACGGCTGCGGCGTCCAGCGGCCCGCGCCGACCAGTTGGTCGAACGCGCCGTGCAGGCGCTCGGTGGTCGCGGCCCGCCGGAACGGCTCCTGCCCGAACCCCTCCAGGCGCACCACCGGCTGCGTCCAGCCCGCCGGATCGGCCGGGTCGAGGCCCATCTCCTGCCACAGGAACTCCCGGCACCCGGCGGCCAGTTCGGGCGAGAACGCACCCTCCAGGCGGACGAAGCCGTCCGTGACGAAACGCTCGATCTGCTGCTCGGAAAGGACACTCATGGGAGCGGATTCTCGATCGGTCCACGCGGTGTCGCAAATGAATTACCGCCCACCGGGCCGGACTTGACGGACCGGCGCCCGGCGCGCTTCGGTGGGGGCCATATGACCACGCCTGCCCCGCACACCGGCCCCGCGTTCGACGCCCTCCAGGGCCTGTCCGTCGGCGACGCCCTCGGCGCCCAGTTCTTCGTCCCCGCCACCGCCCGCGCCCACTTCGCCGCGGGCACCGTCCCGCCCGGCCCCTGGCCGTGGACCGACGACACCGAGATGGCCTGCTCGGTGTACGCCGCGCAGACCGAGCGCGGCGCCGTCGACAGCTACGACCTCACCCACGCCTTCGCGTACCGCCACGACTTCGACCGCGGCTACGGGCCCGCCGCGAACCGCCTGCTGCGGCTGATCCGGGAGGGCGGCGACGCCCGCCGGCTGGCGGCCGAACTCTTCGACGGCCAGGGCTCGTTCGGCAACGGCGCGGCCATGCGGGTGGCCCCGCTGGGCGCCGCGTACGCCGAGGACCCGGCCGCCGTCGTCCGGCCGGCCGCAGACACCGCCGTGATCACCCACACCCACCCGGACGCGGTGGACGGCGCGATCGCGGTGGCCGTCGCCGCCGCCCACGCGGTGCGCTGCCGCACCGAGCCGCTCACCGCGGAGCGCTTCCTGTCCGCCGTCGCCGACCTCACCCCGTACGGCGTCGTCCGCGACGGCCTGTACCAGGCCCGGCAGTTGCTCGACCGCAGCGACGCCCGCGAGGTCGCGGCCGTGCTCGGCAACGGCAGCCGCACCAGCGCCCTCGACACCGTCCCGCTCGCGCTCTGGTGCGCCGCCCGGTGGCTCGACGACTACCCGACGGCCGTCCGGTCGGCGATCGGCGCCGGCGGCGACATGGACACCGTCGCCGCGATCACCGGCGGCGTGGTCGCCGCCCGCACCGGCGCCGCCGGCATCCCCGCCGCCTGGCTGGACGCCCGCGAACCGCTGCCGGGCTGGGCGTTCCCCGCCCCCGGCGGCATTCCCGCGCCGCTGCCGCACCTCACCCGGATGCGGCTGCCCCGGCCCCACCCCGTCCCGGAGGCGATGCACTTCCCCGAGGAGCAGTGGAACCGCTACCGGGTCGGTTACCGGGCCGCGCGCTGGGTGGCCCGGGCCGAAGAGGGCGTCCTGCACCTGCACTTCGCCGTCTCCGGGGACGAGGTCGCCGCCATCCGCGTCGTCCCGTCCGGCAGTGGGCAACGGGCCGTCGGCGTCGAGGTCGAGTCGCACCCGTCCCACTACAACGGCGCCCGCCGGCCCGGCGCACTGCTGGCCGCCGTCATGGAACTGGAGGGTCGGCTCCAGACCCGCGGGCCCCTGCCGGCAGGGCCCTGGTGACGGTCCGTCGGCACGCCGGATAGGGTGACGGTGCAGGCAGGACAGGCCGAGGAGGGGCGGATGCGCATCGAGGCGGTGCTGTTCGACCTCGACGGCACGCTGATGGACCACGACGGGGCGGCCGAGGCCGCCGTGCTGGCCGGCGCGGCCGCCGAACTCCCCGGGCGGGAGCTGGACCGCGACGGGCTGCTGCGGTTCTGGCGGGAGCTGGAACAGCGCGAGTACGACCGCTACCTGGCAGGCGAGTTGACGGTGCAGGAGCAGCGCCGGGTCCGCGCGCTCGGCCTGGCCCGGCACCTCGGGCTGGGGGAGTGGTCGGACGAACAGGCCGACGCCTGGTTCGCCGGCTACCTGCGCAGGTACCGGAGATCCTGGCGGGCGTTCCCCGAAGTGCCGCGCGCCATAAGCGAGTTGGGGGCCGGGCGGCGGCTCGGCGTGATCACCAACGGCGAGGGCGACATACAGCGCGACAAGCTGCGCACCGTCGGCCTCGGCGTCCTGGCCCCGCACACCACCGCCTCCGCCGAGGCGGGCTGCGCCAAACCCGACCCGGCGATCTTCCACCTGGCCTGCCGCACCCTCGGCGTCGCCCCCGGGCGCACCGCGTACGTCGGCGACCGGCTGGACGTGGACGCGCAGGCCGCCACCGAGGCCGGGCTGCTCGGCATCTGGCTGGAGCGCGAGCCCACCGGCGTCGCCGTCGAGGTGCCCCGGGTCCGCACCCTGGCCGAGGTCGCCCCGCTCCTGGACTGACCCCCTGCGCGGCGTGCCTCCGGGCCGCCCGGGCCCCCCTCCGCGTACCGTCGGGCCGGAGGGCTGACGGTTCGTCAGCGAAGGGACCCAGGGAGGCCGGTATGGATGCGCGACAACGAGTGGCGGTGCTGGTGGCGGACGCAGGGACCACCCACGCCGAACAGGCAGGCATCGAGATCGCCGACCGCCCCGCCGAACTGTGGCAACTGCTGATGCTCAGCAACCTGGTCTCGGCCCGGATCCAGGCCGAGATCGCCGTCACCGGCACGGCCTCCCTGGTCGCGGCCGGTGCCGGCACGCCCGCCGGCACGCTGGAACTCGACTGGCAGCAGCGCAAGGACGCGCTGATCGCCGGCCGCTACCAGCATTTCGCCGACGGCACCGCCACCCGGCTCGGCGAATGCGCCCGGCTGGCCGAGGGCGAGTACGGCGGCGACCTGCGCAAGCTCGCCGCCGCGTCCCAGGGCCGCCCCGAGCGCACCCGCGCCCTGCTGCAGCGCTTCCCCGGCATCGGCCCGGCCGGCGCGGCCGCGTTCTGCCGCGAGGCCCAGGCGGTCTGGCCGCACCTGCGCCCCGCCCTCGACCCCCGCGCCACCGCCGGCGCGGAACGCCTCGGCCTCCCCACCGACCCCGCCGAGCTCGCCGACCTGATCGACCCCGCCGACCTCCACCGACTGGCCGACGCCCTGGTCCGCGCCGCCCTCGACCCCGCGATGGCCGAACGCGTCCTGGCGGCCTCCCCCGACAGCGCGGAGCCCGCCGGGGTCTGACCCCCCGGGAACGCCGAGCGCCCCCGCCCTGACGGTGGGCGGGGGCGCGGTCCGGGTCGGCGGCCGGAGAGGGGGCTCAGCGGCCGGAGGCGGGGCTCAGCGGCCGGAGGCGGGGCTCAGCGGCCGAAGATCCGGCTCAGCCACGAACCCGAGGCGGCCTTGTCGGCCAGGGTGCAGGAGCAGCGCTGGGACTTGGGGATGCCCGCGAGGACCTGCTCGACGTGCATGCCGCAGCCGGCGTAGGAGGGCTTGTTGCAGGTCTTGCAGGTGATGCGACGACACATGGTGGTGGGTCCTTTCGGGGGAGGGGGTGTCAGGAGTGCGAGAAGGGGATGTTGGGGAGGACGCGGTCGAGCCAGCGGGGCGTGTGCCAGGCGGCGCGGCCGGTCAGGCGGAGCAGGACGGGCAGCAGGACCAGGCGGACCAGGGCGGCGTCCAGCAGGACGGCGACGCCGAGCACGATGCCCATCTCCTTGGGGGGCAGCGGGCCGGAGATGGCGAAGGTGAAGAACACCGCGACCATCACGGCGGCCGCCGCGAAGATCACCCGGCCGGAGTGGGACAGCGCGCCGACCATCGCCTTGCGCGGGTCGCCGGTGCGCTCGTACTGCTCCTTCGCGGAGGCCAGCAGGAAGACGGTGTAGTCCATCGCGATCGCGAAGATCATCGCGAAGAAGAACACCGGCGCCCAGCCGTCCAGGAAGCCCTGCGGGGTGAAGCCCAGCAGTCCTGAGCCGTGGCCGTCCTGGAAGACCAGCCGGGCGACGCCGAACGCCGCGCCGGTGGACAGCAGGCTGGCCGCGGTGCCGAGTGCCGCGATCAGCGGGGCGCGCAGCGCGAGCAGCAGCAGCACGAAGCCGAGCGCCATGACGACGCCGATCACGAGCGGGGTCTTCTCGGTCAGCAGGTGCTGCAGGTCGAGGTTCTCCACCGCGGCGCCGCCGACCAGGGTGTGATCGGGCAGTTCGGCGCGCAGCGTGTTCACGGTGTGGCCCAGCTGCGGGTCGGACGGGTCGACGGACGGGACGGCCTGGATCATCGACCAGTTCGCGCCGTCGGCGGCCGGCATCGCGGGCATCACGCCGGCGATCCCGGGCGTGTTGGCGACGGTCTGCGCGGTGGCCGCGGCCTGGTCGGTGGGGGTGAGGATCTGCAGGGTGCCGGGGGCGCCGTCGCCGAACGCCTGCTGGACGGCGGTGTAGCCGGCCTTGGCGCTGGCGTCGTCGGGCAGCACGTTGATCGAGGGCATCGCGGTGCGCAGGCCGATCACCGGCGCGGCCAGTGCCAGCAGGGCGACCAGGGCCAGTGCGCCCCAGCGCAGCGGCTGCTTCCACAGCCGCTCGCCCCAGGCCTCGAACCGCGGCGAGGTCTGCGCCTCGCGCTTGGCCCAGGGCAGCGACACGGCGTCGACGCGGTGGCCGAGCCTGCCGAGTACGGCGGGCAGCAGGGTCAGGGTGGCGGCCAGCACGAACAGCACGGCCAGCATGATGCCGCCGGCCATCGAGCGGAACGCGGGGGACGGGACCAGCATCACGGCGGACAGGCTGACCAGCACGGTGGCGCCGGAGAGCAGCACGGCCTTGCCCGCGGTGTCCATGGTTTCCGCGACCGACCGTGAACTGTCGCTGCCGCGTTCGGACTTGGCCCGGGCGGCGCGGAACCGGACGACCAGGAACAGCGCGTAGTCGATGCCCAGCGCGAGGGCGAACATCATGGCGAAGTTCATCGCCCAGATGGAGACCGGGAACAGGTGGCTGATCAGCACCAGCGAGCCGGCCGAGGCGGCCAGGCCGGCCATGGTCAGCAGCAGCGGCAGTCCGGCGGCGACCAGCGAGCCGAACGCCAGCACCAGGATGGCCAGGGTGACCGGCCAGGACATGATCTCGGACTTCATCATCGCGTCGTGGTTGGCGGTGTTGAAGTCGCTCCACAGCACGGAGGCACCGGTCGCGGTGACGTCCACGCCGCCGCCGGACAGCTCGCGCAGCGGCTCCTTCAGGTCGTCGGCGGCGCGCACCATGTCGTCCGGCGAGGCGTTGGCGCCGGCCAGCAGCACGGCCGTGCGGCCGTCCTGGCTGATGGTCGCGCCGGGCTGCGGCGGGACGACGGTGGAGATCCGGGAGTCGGCGGCGGCCAGCGCGGTGACGCGGTCGACCACCTGCTGCACGCCGGGGTCGGTCACCGGGCGGTCGGCGTGCACCACGATCTGGATCGCGGAGGAGGCGTTGCCCGCGAAGTGCTCCTCGGCGAGGGTGCGGACCTTCACCGAGTCCGAGCCGTTGGCCTGCCAGCCCGCGCCGGAGAGCGCGGAGGTGACCTTGGGGGCGAAGGCGCCGAGGCCGATCACCACGATCAGCCAGCCGACCAGCACGGTCTTGAAGTGGTGGACGGACCAGACGCCGAGGCGGCCGAGCAGCCCGTCCCGGGGCGGGGCGACGGCCGGGGGCGCGGAGGCGGCCGGCGCGGGGGCGGAGCGGTTCACAGGTGTTTCTCCAAGCGGGCGGGGGGATCCGCCGATCCAAGGGTAATACCTAGGGGGGTATATGCGGGGGCAGGCGGAGGCCGGGGTGTGAATGCAAGGGGGGCGGGGGGCGTGGGGGCGCCCCCTGCCGGGGTGTGCGGGTCAGGCCTTCAGGGCCGCCATCGCGGCGCGCAGCTTGGCGGCGGCCTCGTCGGCCACGGCGCCGAGCTCGGGACGGCCGGTGAACTGCACCATCAGCTGCGGGTCCATGGCCTCGACCAGGATGCCGCCGCCGATGTCGCGCACCACCACGTTGCACGGGAGCAGCAGGCCGACCCGGCGGTCGATCTCCAGGGCGCGGTGCGCGATCGGCGGGTTGCAGGCGCCGAGGACCAGGTAGTCCTCCATCTCGACGCCGATCTTGGCCTTCAGGGTAGCGGTCATGTCGATCTCGGTGAGGATGCCGAAGCCCTGCTCGGCGAGGGCCGCGCGGACCCGGTCGGCCGCGTCCGTGAACGGGTGGTTCAGGAGGGCGGTGAAGTCGTCGGTCATGTCGCCGAGCCTCTCTGGTCGATGCCGCGGTTGTCCGAATTGGGGCGCTTCGATACCCCCATGGGTATTCAGCGTACGTCGGGTGCAACCGGACCGCCGGGAGGTGCATTCCCGGGCGCGCCGGGTGACGTGCGTCTCACCCGGCCGGCCGGACGTCGATCAGCCGCCGTAGCGGTGGCGCAGATTGGGGTCGTCCAGCCACCACGGCCGGTCGCCCGCCGGGGCCTCGCCCGCGTCCACCGCCCGCTCGGCGGCCTGTTCGGCGGCGTCCAGCGCGGCGTCCACGGCGGCGGTCTCGGCCCGGCCGGTGACGATCAGGCGGCGGATCAGCGCGACCAGGAACGGCAGGCCGACCAGGTCGCCGAGGATCCAGATCGCGTTGCCGCCGACGAACTGGTCCCGGGCGAGCGAGGGGCCCCAGTCACGCGCCAGCGAGGCGTAGTACGGTTCGGCGATCAGCCGGCCGCCGTACAGCAGCACCAGGGCGAGCGCCGCGTCGAACACCACCTCGACGAAGGTGATCACCACGCTCAGCAGCAGCGGGTACTCGTGCGCCACCGGGTCCAGTTGCAGGCGCGGCCAGAAGTACAGCAGACCGAGCAGCACCAGCAGCAGGTGGAAGCCGATGTTCCCGGCGGTGCTGGTCAGCGTCTCCCGGTACCAGGGCGTGAAGTACAGCAGCCACGGCGGGGCGACCAGCAGCACGGTCGACACCAGCGGGAACATCAGCACCCGGGAGACCCGGCCGCCGAGCGCCGCGCGCAGCCGCTCCCGGCCGGCCGCCGGCAGCGTGTCGGCCAACAGCGAGACGGGGGCGCCGAGCGCCAGCAGCAACGGGACCAGCATCAGCAACAGCACCAGCTGCACGGCGCGGTCGGTGAACAGCACCCGCTCGTACACGCCCAGGCCGGAACTGGTGGTCCACACCCACACCGCGAGGCCGCCGAGGAACGCCGCCGTCCGGTACCAGGGCCAGCCGCCGCGGCGGCGGACGCCCACCAGGTAGCTGCCGGCCAGCAGGACGGTCAGGGCGGCGACGGCCGGCTCCAAGGTCCAGGTGTCGGCCAGCGCCGACCAGTGCCAGGGCGCGGAACGGGACATGGCGGTGGCTCTCCTTCGGTCGTTCTGCGGCCGCGCCGCCCGGCGGGTGGAACCGGAGGCGGGTGCCCGGCGTCGTCGCAGCGCCGGGTCCGTGCGAGGATCCGGCATTGAAGTTCTACACGCCTGTAGAAATCTACTGGGAGGGGGGCCGGGTGGGACGCACCGAACGCAGTGTCGGCAGCCGCCGCGCCGCACACCGCCGGAACGTCGAACTCGGCCTGCTGACCCTCGCCGTGACGGTCTGCCTGGCCGGCTGGTGCACCGCGAACCTCGCCCTGCGCGGCATCCTCCCGCCCGGCCTGCTTCCCTACGGCGCAGGCCTGACCGCCCTCGCCGCCGTCCTGCACCTCGTCGTCCGCCGCTTCGCCCCCTACGCCGACCCGCTGATCCTGGCGCTGGCGGTGCTGCTCACCGGCTTCGGCCTGGTGCTGCTCGACCGCCTCGACCACTCGTACGCGATCTGGCACGCCGCCAAGGGCGACTGGCAGAAGATCCCCGCCGCGCCGAGCCAGGTGCAGTGGACGGTGATCGCCATGCTGGCGGCCGCCGTGCTGCTGGCGGCGGTCAAGCACCACCGGCTGTTCCAGAAGTACGTCTACCTGATCATGGCGGGCGCCCTGGTGCTGCTGGCCGCGCCCGCGTTCTTCCCCGGCGACAGCTTCGGCGCCAAGCGCTGGATCCGGCTCGGCGGGCTCTCCTTCGAACCCGACGAGTTCGTCAAGGTCGCCATCGCGGTGTTCTTCGCCGGCTACCTGACGGCCAACCGGGACGCGCTCGCGCTGACCGGCCGCAAGGTGTGGGGCGTGAACCTGCCGCGCGGCCGCAACCTCGGGCCGGTGCTGGCGATCTGGGTGATCAGCCTGCTGGTGCTGATCTTCGAACGCGACCTCGGCACCTCGCTGATCTTCTTCGGCGTCTTCGTGGTGATGCTCTACACCGCCACCGAACGCACCGGCTGGGTGCTGATCGGCCTGCTGATGGCCGCCGCCGGCGCGTCCGTGGTCGGCGACCTGGAACCGCACGTGCACGGCCGGGTCGAGGCCTGGCTGCACCCGCTCGACTACTACAAACCGGTGCACAACCCGGCCCTGGTCTCCGACCAGCCCGCACAGGCGATGTTCAGCCTCGGCAGCGGCCAGGTGCTGGGCACCGGACTCGGCCAGGGCAAACCCTTCCTGATCGGCTTCGCCGGACGCAGCGACTTCATCTTCACCACCATCGGCGAGGAACTCGGCCTGGCCGGCGGCATGGCCGTCCTGCTGCTCTACGGTCTGTTCGTGCAGCGCGCCCTGCGCACCGCCGTCGCCGTCACCGACCCGTTCGGCAAACTCCTCGCCACCGGCCTGGCCGCCGCCGTGGCGCTCCAGGTCTTCGTGGTGGTCGGCGGCGTCACCGGGCTGATACCGCTGACCGGCAAGGCCCTGCCGTTCCTCGCCGCGGGCGGCTCCTCGCTGACCGCGAACTGGCTGCTCACCGCCGTCCTGATCAAACTCTCCGACGCCGCCGGCCGGGCCGAACTGCAACCCGCCCCGGAACCGCTCGACGCGGCCCGGGGCGGGTGAGGGTTCGTCGGCTGCGCCGTCAGTGCCGGCGTCGGCGGGCCGCCGCGAACAGGGTGCCGCCGGCGATCAGCAGCACGGTGGCCGACACCGCGACCAGCAGCGGCAGCGGCGAGGAGCCGGTGCTGGGCAGCGCATGGTGGCCGGGCGTCCCCTCCACCTCCTCCGACCCGGGACCCTCCGGGGCGGACGGCTGCGGGCCGCCCGGGGCGCCGGCGGACGGGGGCGGCGTCGGAGTCGGCGTGGGCGACGGGGACGGCGACTGCGACGGGGCCCGGCGGGTCATCCGGTTGGTGACGGTGACCGTCGAGGTGTGCTCGGCGGGGACGGTGAACTCCTCGCCCAGCGTGATCGGCGTGCTGCTGCCGTCGTCGCTGGTCAGCACCGCGCTGGTGAAGACGGTGACGCCGTCGGCCGCGCCGGTGGCGGGCTCGGTGAGGACGCAGGTGGCCGGCGGGACGGAGGTGCGCACCTCGATCTCGCCGCGGTCCGTGCCCGGCGGGACGTCCAGGCCGAGCGGCTCGGCGTAGGCGGGGCACCGCAGGTCCAGGTGGGCGGTGCCCGGGCGCAGCCCGGTGTCGTCGCTGGTCACCTTGACCACGTCCAGGCCGGTGAAGTGGTGCAGCCGGTTGGTGAACCGGCAGGTCGGCGTCGGGTGGTCGGCCGTCAGGTTCACCTCGACCACGGCCTGCTCCAGGTCCGTCCGGCCCTGGCCGGGCCCGCAGTCCGCGGCCTCCAGCTCCCACCAGCCGTCGTCGGGCGGCGCCGGCAGCAACTCCTGGACGACGTACCGCACTCCGGGGCCGACCGGGAGCAGGTCGGCGGCCGGGCCGGAGGAACCGTCGGCGGGGTGCGCGGTGGTCGGGGTGCCCTCGGCGGTGGTGGTGACGACGGCGGACTGCGGGTTCGGGAACGCGACGCTCTCGTCCCGCGGCTCGGGGCCGGCGCTGATCGTGTAGCGGAAGGTGCCGGTGCCACCCTCGGTGACCTTCTCGATGTCGATCCGGCCGCCGGGCACGGGCGGCCGCGAGCTCGTTCGCGTCCAACTGCACCGTGACCGCGCCCTCCAGCGTGCGGCCGGTCGGGTTGCCCTGCGCGTCCAGCTCCGGGGTGCTGTCCTGGGTGGTGATGCCGGTCCGCAACTGCATGGTCACGGCGGTCAGTTGGAGCGTCGCCGGGGACTTGGCGGTGAACCCCGTCCCGGTGCTGAACGACCACCCGGGCAACGGACGGCACGGCGGGACGGGCGTCCCCTCCGCCTCGGTGGTCGGATTAACCGCCACGCCGGGGGCGTAGTTCGAATCCGGGCCGAGATCCCGCAACGACTCCTGGATGTTGTTGCGGGCCTTGTTGGCCATCACCTCGTCGTACTTGTCGCACACCCGCGCGACGTACGTGACCAGCAAGTGTCGGAAGCCTACGGTGCAGCCGCGGCCGCACCGGGGAGTGCCGCGAGGACCGCAGCGATGAGCAGGAACCGCAGAGTGCGCATGACGACCCGTCGGATCGGCGATAGGGGCGTCCTGAGCTGAACATGCGGCCGCGAAGTACAGGAGCGAGTGCGGGGCCTGACGCAGCGCCAGTCGCCCGAGCGGGCGCGAGACGCTCATGCGGAAGGCCGCGATCACATCTGGTTGTGCCGTGCGCCCCGGATCGCGCTGAGGGCGGCGACGGCCATGGTGGTGGCGCGGTCGGTGGTGGGGGCGTACGGGGCGCCGGATTCGAGGGCGGTGACGGTCGCGTTCACCAGGCCCTGGAGGAGTTGGGCGGTGAACTCCGGTCTGTCGTCGCCGAGTTCGACGAGGGCGGTGATCAGGGGGGTGAGCAGTTCGCGGTGCGCGTGGCCGGCGGCCTCGCGCAGGGCGGCGGCGTCGCGGTCGCCGGCCAGCGCGCGGGCGATGCGGTGCTCGCCGTCGCGGACCAGCTCGCACTGGGCGCGGACGTAGGCGGCGACCCGTTGCTCGGGGGTGTCGGCGGCGGCCATCGCGGCGGCGATGCGCTCCGTCCAACGGGGGGCGGACTCCCGCACCACGGCCGAGAGCAGTTCGGCGCGGTCCGCGAAGTACTTGTAGACGCTGTTGCGGGCCAGGCCGGTGCGGCGGGCGACCGCGGCGAAGGTGACGGCCGCCGCGTCGCCCTCGCTCTCCAGCAGCTCGCGGGCAGCGTCGACCAGCGCCCGGCGCTGCTGGGCGCGATGGTCGGCGACCGTGGCGGCGCTGATCTTCGGCACCCCGACAGTCTAGAAGGCGGTACCCCCGGTGTTGGGGACGCAGTGTCGCCATGTTTATCTTGGGGACGCACTGTCCCCATCACTGTTCGCCTCTCGGAAGGAGCACGGTGTACCTCGCCCTGCTCGAACTCAAGGCCGCCCGCGGCCGCTTCCTGCTCATGGGCTGCGTCGTCCTGCTGGTCGCCGCCCTGGTCGGAATCGTCTCCGGGTTCACCACCGGACTCGGCGACGACACCGTCTCCGCGCTGCGCCGCCTGCCCGCGACCCACCTGGCGTTCTCCCCGGACGCCAAATCCGACCAGTTCGCCCGCAGCCTCGTCCCCGCCGAGACGCTGGCCGGCTGGCAGCAGCGCCCCGGCGTGCAGGCCACCCCGCTCGGCGTCACCATCACCCGCGGCACCACCGACCGGCACGCCGAGGTCGACCTCGCCGCGTTCGGCGTCGAGGTCGGCTCGTTCCTCGACCCGGCCGTCGAGGACGGTCAACGCCTCGGCGGCGACGGCCAGTTGGTGATCTCGCGGAAGCTCGCCGAAGAAGGCGTCGCGATCGGCGACACCCTCACCGTCGACCGGCTCGGCATCGCTCTCAAGGTCACCGGCATCACCGGCCGCGCCTCCTACGGCCACGTCCCGGCCGGCTACGTCACCACCGCCACCTGGCAGGCGATCCGCTTCACCGCCCCCGGCGCGAGCACGCCCGCCGCCGGGCTGCCGCAGCAGTACAGCGCGATAGCCCTGCGGGCGGCGTCCGCCGCGAACCTCGACGGCGCGGACGGCGAGCTCGGGACCAGGACCGTCGCGGTGACCGACGCGTACGCCGCCGCGCCCGGCTACACCGGCGAACGCGTCACCATGACGTCCATCCAGTTCTTCCTGTACCTGATCGCCCCACTGGTGGTCGGCGCGTTCTTCGGCGTCTGGACCGTCCAGCGGCAACCCGAACTCGCCCTGCTGCGCGCGATGGGCGCCTCCCGGCGCCGACTCCTCGGACACACCCTGGTCCAGGCCGCGGCCGTCGTCCTCGGCGGCACTCTGGCCGGCGCGGCACTCGCCTCCGCCGTCGGCCTCCTGGTCGGCACCGAAGTCCCGTTCAGCCTCCCCGGACTGGCCCTCACCGCGACCATGGCCACCGTCGCCCTCGCCGCCCTCGCAGGCGCCGCCCTCACCCTCCGCCGGGTCGCCACCGCCGACCCGATGACCATGCTGGGAGCCGGACGATGACCTCACTCACCCTGCGCCAGGTGTCCGTCTCGCTCGGCCACGGCGACGCGAGGACACCCGTCCTGCGAGACGTCTCCGCCGCGTGCCGCCCCGGCGAGCTGACCGCCCTGGTCGGACCGTCGGGCTCCGGAAAGTCCACCCTGCTCGCCGTGGCCGGTGCGCTGCTGCGACCCGACAGCGGACAAGTGCTGCTCGGCGACACGGACTTGGCGCAGCTCGGGGACGGAGAGCGGGCCAAGGCCCGGCGCGAACGGATCGGCTACATGTTCCAGAGCGGCAACCTGCTCGGCGGACTCACCACCGTCGAACAGCTGCTGGCGGCCGCGTCCATCGCCGGGCGCCCCGCCAGGCGGCTGCGCGCCGCGGCGGAGACGGCCCTCGGCGACGTCGGCCTCGGCCACCGCCTGCGCCACCGCGCGGACCAGCTCTCCGGCGGCGAGAGGCAACGCGTCGCCCTGGCCCGCGCCCTCTTCCTCGAACCCCAGCTCCTGCTGATCGACGAACCCACCGCAGCCGTCGACCGCGACCAGGCCGGCACCCTCACCGACCTGATCGCCCGCACCGCCCGCGCACGCGGCTGCGTGGCACTGGTGGCGACCCACGATCCGGTGGTCGTGGACGCGGCGACAGAGGTGATCACGATGTAAGGGATGCACCGACAGGGGCGCGTGGGGGTACCTCCCGGCCCGCCAGGGCTGGGGGAGAACTGCGCGAAGCGGAAGGCGCCCGACCGCAAAATCGCGACGCAGGACAATGACCTGCACTTGATCGCGACCTTGCGGACGGGTTCCGCGCTTGTCGCGCAGTTCCCCGCGCCCCTGTTTGCGCGCCTGCCCGCTCTCGCGCCTGCTGGCTACTGAGGCTTGCGCTCGGCAACCCTGTCGCTCGCCGAGGCGTCGAGCATCGCCACCCGGTCCACGACCTTCACCCGCTCGCGGCCCGAGGCACCGCCGAGGGCCTTCTCGTGGGCGTCGAGCCGGTGCCACCCCTCCCAGGTGGTGAAGTCGACGCCGCGGGAGCGGAGGAAGTCGACCACCGCGTCCTCGGCGGGCTCGGTGGCGGGGCGGAGGCGGCCGGAGGCGTGGTCGGCGACGAGGCAGGCGACGGTCTCGTTGGCGTCGCCCTTGGTGTGGCCGATCAGGCCGACGGGGCCGCGCTTGACCCAGCCGGTGACGTAGACGGAGGGGAGGTGGGCGCCGTTCTCGTGGACCCGGCCCGCCTCGTGCGGAACGGTCGAGGAGAGGGCGTCGAAGGGCAGCTTCGGCAGCTCGTCGGAGCGGTAGCCGACCGCGCGGTAGACCGCCTGGACGGGCCACTCGCGGAAGGCGCCGGTGCCGACGGTGTTGCCGGTGCCGTCGAGTTCGGTGCGCTCGGTGCGCAGGGCGACGACCCGGCCGTCCTCGCCGAGGACCTCGACGGGGTTCTCGAAGAAGTGCAGGTGGATGCGGTGCGGGCGGTCGCCGATGTCGCGGATCGCCCAGTTCTCCAGGGTCGAGGCGACCATGTCGGCCTGCTTGTTGGCGCGCCGGGTGGCGATCGAGGCGTCGTCGTAGTCGATGTCCTCGGGGTCGACGATCACCTCGATGGTGGGGGAGTGGTCGAGCTCGCGGAGTTCCATCGGGGAGAACTTGGCCTGCGCGGGGCCGCGGCGGCCGAACACGTGGACCTCGACGGCGCGGTTCGCGGACAGGCCCTCGTACACGTTCGGCGGGATCTCGGTGGGCAGCAGCTCGTCCGCGGTCTTGGCGAGCACCCGGGCGACGTCCAGGGCGACGTTGCCGACGCCGAGGACGGCGACCTGCTCGGCCTCCAGCGGCCACTCGCGGGGGACCTCGGGGTGGCCGTCGTACCAGGAGACGAAGTCCGCGGCGCCGTAGGAGCCGTCGAGCTCGATGCCGGGTATCGCCAGGTCACGGTCGGCCTCGGCGCCGGTGGCGAAGACCAGGGCGTCGTAGAAGCGGTGCAGCTCGTCGAGGGAGAGGTCGCCGGGGTAGTCGACGTTGCCGAGCAGGCGGACCTGCGGCTTGTCGAGGACCTGGTGGAGGGCGGTGACGATGCCCTTGATCCGCGGGTGGTCGGGGGCGACGCCGTAGCGGATCAGGCCGAAGGGGGCGGGCAGCCGCTCGATCAGGTCGATGGAGACACCGGGGGCGGTGGCCAGCTCGGACTTCAGCAGCGCGTCGGCGGCGTAGATCCCGGCGGGGCCGGCACCGACGATGGCCACCCGGACGGGGCGGGACATGGGCAGGTACTCCTGTTCGGCTCTGGGCGCGTACCGCCAGCCTTCCGGCGTGCGGGCGCGCCCGGTACGGTGCTTCGGCTTATGTCGTCATAAGCCGAAGCTATGGCCCCCCAAAGTTCTGCCTATGCGGCTTTCCCCGTGCCCTCCAGCATGCACGAAGCCCCGCCCCGCCCCCGGACCGGCCCCGACTCACTCGTAGCGCAGGCGCAGCGACTCCTCCTCGGCGGCCAGGATCCGGTCGAGCGTCAGCGACGGGTCGTCCAGGTGGGACAGGGTGATCTCGGCGGAGCTGGGCATCGCGTCGGCGGGCAGCCACTGCTCGGGATTCCAGGCCGAGCTGCGCAGCAGTGCCTTCGGGCAGTGCCCGTAGACCTCGTCGGTGGACACCACGATCGCGCTGCGCGGCGGCTTGCCGACCGGGGTGAGCTGTTCCAGCAGCCGCGGGTCCGTGCTGACGCAGGCCCGGCCGTTGATGCGCAGGGTGGCGGCCCGGCCCGGCGCCAGGAAGATCAGCCCGGCCTTTCCGGTGGCGACGATGTTGTGCAGGCTGTCCAGCCGGCGGTTGCCGGTGGCGTCGGGGACGGCGATTGTCCGCTCGTCCAGCACGGAGACGAACCCGGGCGGGCCGCCGCGCGGGGTGGCGTCGCAGTTGCCGTCCGCGTCGGCGGTGGCGACGAACACCAGGGAGGCGCAGCCGATCAGCCGGCGGGCCGCCTCGTGCAGGCGGTCGACCTGCTTGCGCTGCACCAGCGGGCTCGGCTGCTCGTACAACTCCCGCAGTCGGGCCGGGTCGTGGATCGCCTCAGCGGCGAGGGCGTCGAAGATCACGCGACCCGACCCTATCCCTGTTCACCGCGTCCGCGGCGAGCGGGTCAGATCTGCAGCGGAACGGGGTGCACCTCGTCGGCGGGGTGTCCGGTGCGCTCGTGGACGCGCTGGACGGCCTCCTTGGACGGTGCGGAGGACAGGCAGTAGACGGTGCCGGACTCCGGGTCGGCCCAGGCCTGCCGGAACTCCACGCCTTCCCTGTCCTGCACCGCGAGGTCCGCCTCGTGGGCGGCCTTCAACTGTTCGGCGGTGATGCCGGCCATCCCGTGGTGGACGTCCATGAACATCGTCATCGTCGCTCAACTCCTCGGCCGGGAGCCCCCCGTGCGGGGGCGCTCACCTCCACCCTGCGCCCCGGGGCGTGAACCAGGCCACAGGGAGCGTTTCTTGCCTTCGACGTACATGCGCGTGCAAGAATGCTGGTGCAGTAGCAGTGACGTTCAGCGCACTCCGGGGTCGGTGAAATTCCGAGCCGGCGGTTACAGTCCGCGACCCGTCCGCAGCCAGCGGCCGGTTGACCAGGTGAAATTCCTGGACCGACGGTTAAAGTCCGGATGGGAGGCGTGCGCGGCGGACAGGTGTGTTCACACCACGGCCCACCCGAGGGCCGGGGTGCGGAAGCACGGCATTTCCGGCGGCGAACCCGTGCCACGACGACGAGTCATGGCCTCGCGGGGGCGTCCTCGGCACGCCACGTCCGCAGTCAACTCCCGAATGCCGCCCCGGAGTCCGCGCCCTAAGCGCGAGGAGAACCCGGGTGTTCACTGGCATCATCGAAGAGCTCGGCGAGGTTGTCTCCATCGAGGAGATCGGCGAATCCTCGCGAATCCGCCTGCGCGGCCCGCTGGTCACCGCGGACGCCCGCCACGGCGACTCCATCGCGGTCAACGGCGTGTGTCTCACCGTCGTCGACGACAGCGAGCAACTGGCCAAGCGCGACGGCGAGTTCAGCGCCGACGTGATGCGCGAGACGCTGCGCCGCTCCAGCCTCGGCGCGCTGCGCCCCGGCTCCCGGGTCAACCTGGAGCGGGCGATGGCGCTCGGCGCCCGACTCGGCGGCCACCTGGTGCAGGGCCACGTCGACGCCACCGGCACCCTGCTCTCCCGCGAGCCGGGCGACCTGGACGCCGACGGGAATCCGCGCTGGGAGGTGGTGCGTTTCTCCCTGCCGCAGCCGATCTCGCGCTACCTGGTGGAGAAGGGGTCGATCACCGTGGACGGAGTGAGCCTCACCGTCGTCGAGGCGGCCCTGGACAGCTTCACCGTCTCGCTGATCCCCGCCACGCTCGCCCTGACCACGCTCGGGGTGAAGGCGGTGGGCGACCCCGTCAACCTGGAGGTGGACGTGCTCGCCAAGTACGTGGAACGACTGCTCGAAACCCGTGCACTGCCCGACACCCTGGGGGAATCCAAGTGAGCGCGATCGCAGATCTGACCTTCACCGCCTTCGGCGAGAAGGTGAAGGTGGCCGACATGGTCGGCAACCTGATAGGGCTCGCCGGGCTGGCGTTCGGCTGGCGGCGCTCCGTGCTCACCTGGCCCGCCCAGCTGCTGGCCGGCGCCGTGCTGATCAGCGTGTTCCTCGGCGGGCAGGTGCCCGGCCTGATCGGCAAGCAGGTGATCGTCGTGGTCACCGCGGTCTGGGGCTGGACCCAGTGGAACCGCGGCCGCCGCGACACCGGCGAGATCGAGGTCCGGTTCGCCGGCTGGCGGCAGCGCGCCGTGCTGGTCCTGGCCACCGCGGCCGGCACCGCCGCCGTCGCCGCGCTGTTCAACGCCTTCCCGAAGCTGTCCTGGAACCCGCTGCTGGACGCGTACATCTTCACCGGAACGCTGGCCGCGATGTACGCCCAGGCCCGCGGCTGGGTGGAGTTCTGGTTCGCCTGGATCGCCGTCGACGTGATCAGCGTGCCGTACAGCTACGCCCATGGCTACGTGTTCTCCGCGCTCACCTTCACCGTCTACTTCGTCCTGGTGGTGGCCGGTCTGGCCAGCTGGTGGACGAAGGCCCGCACCGTCCGAACCGTCCCGCGCGCCGAGGGAGTTGCCGCATGAGCGCCGACCAGCCCGAAGAACCGATCGCCCTCGACCCGGTCGAACGCGCCATCGCCGACATCGCGCTCGGCCGTGCCGTGGTCGTGGTCGACGACGAGGACCGCGAGAACGAGGGCGACCTGGTGTTCGCCGCGTCGGCCGCCACCCCCGAGCTGATGGCCTTCACCATCCGCTACAGCTCCGGCGTGGTCTGCGCCCCGATGACCGGCGCCGAGCTCGACCGGCTCCGGCTGCCCCCGATGACCCAGGTCAACGAGGACCGCAAGGGCACCGCCTACACCGTCTCGGTGGACGCCCGCGAGGGCATCGACACCGGCATCTCCGCCGCCGACCGGGCCCGCACCGTCCGGCTGCTGGCCTCGCCAGGCACCGAGCCCGGCGACCTCACCCGGCCCGGCCACGTCTTCCCGCTGCGCGCGGTGGACGGCGGCGTGCTGGCGCGCGGCGGGCACACCGAGGCCGCCGTCGACCTGGCCCGGCTGGCCGGCCTCGCCCCCGCCGCGGCGATCGCCGAGGTGGTCAACGACGACGGCACCATGGCCCGGCTGCCCGAGCTGCACGCCTTCGCCCGCCGGCACGGCCTGGCGATCATCTCCATCGCCGACCTGATCGCCTACCGGCGCCGCACCGAACTGCACGTCGACCGCGTCGCCGTCACCGGACTGCCCACCGACCACGGCGAGTTCACCGCCGTCGGCTACCGCGGCACCATCGACGGCGTCGAGCACCTGGCCCTGGTGGCCGGCGGCCTGGACGCCGACGGGAAGCTCCCCGACGGCGAGGACGTGCTGGTGCGGGTGCACTCCGAGTGCCTGACCGGCGACGTGTTCAGCTCGCTGCGCTGCGACTGCGGCCCGCAGCTGCACGCCTCGCTGCGCGCCGTCGCCGAGGCCGGCCGCGGCGTGGTGCTCTACCTGCGCGGCCACGAGGGCCGCGGCATCGGACTGACCCACAAGCTGCGCGCCTACCAGCTCCAGGAGCAGGGCCGTGACACCGTCGATGCCAACCTCGACCAGGGGCTGCCCGCCGACGCCCGCGACTACTCGATCGGCGCGCAGATGCTCGCCGACCTGGGGGTGCGCTCGCTCACCCTGCTCTCCAACAACCCGGCCAAGCAGGCCGCGCTCACCGAGCACGGTCTGAAGGTCGCCGCCCGCCGCCCGCTGCCCACCGCCGCCGGCGCACACAACCTGCGCTACCTGCGCACCAAGCGCGACCGAATGGGCCACGACCTGCCGTGGCTAGAGGACGACAACAAATAGCCGTCGACGACAAGCAGCCGTCGAAGCACCCGTTCTGACGCACCGTCGAAAGAGGAACTGAAATGGCCGGACACGGAGCCCCCGTGCTGTCCCCGCAGAACTGCGCCGACCTGCGGGTCGCGATCGTCGCCGCGCAGTGGCACGACCAGGTGATGAACGGGCTGCTGGAGGGCGCGCTGCGCGCGCTCAAGGAGGTCGGGATCGAGGAGCCGAGCGTGGTCCGCGTCCCCGGCACCTTCGAGCTGCCGGTCGCGGCCAAGCAGCTGGCCGGTCGCGGCTACGACGCGATCGTCGCCCTGGGCGTGGTGGTGCGCGGCGGCACCCCGCACTTCGACTACGTCTGCCAGGGCGCGACGCTCGGCCTGACCCAGGTCGCGGTGGACACCGGCGTCCCGGTCGGCTTCGGCGTGCTGACCTGCGACACCGAGCAGCAGGCGCTGGACCGGGCCGGGCTGCCCGACTCCGTCGAGGACAAGGGCCACGAGGCGGCGACCGCCGCCGTCGCCACCGCGGCCGCGCTCCGCGAGGTCGTCGAGCCCTGGCGTTGATCGGCTGATCGCACCGTGGCGGTCCGTTCGGATGTCCAACGGACTGTCCACGGTGCGGAACCGTTTACCGCCCGTCAGCCCGCACCCCGTAAGGTGAGGTCATCATGGCTTCCAAGACATTCGAGGAGCTCTTCGCAGAGCTCCAGCAGAAGGCCGCCACCGGCGACCCCGAGACCTCCCGCACCGCCCAGCTCGTGCAGCAGGGCGTTCACGCCATCGGCAAGAAGGTCGTCGAGGAGGCCGCCGAGGTCTGGATGGCCGCCGAGTACCAGTCGCCCGAGGAAGCGGCGGAGGAGATGTCTCAGCTCCTCTACCACGTCCAGGTGATGATGATCGCTCGCGGGCTGACGCTCGAAGACGTTTACAAGTACCTGTAAATCCCACCGCAGTCGACGAAGGGTTCGCCTCTCATGCTCCGCATCGCCGTCCCCAACAAGGGTTCGCTCTCGGGTCCCGCGGCGGAGATGCTCCATGAGGCCGGCTACCGGCAGCGCAAGGACCCCAAGGAACTCGTCCTGGTCGACCCGGACAACCAGGTCGAGTTCTTCTTCCTGCGCCCGCGTGACATCGCCGTCTACGTCGGCTCCGGCCGGCTCGACATCGGCATCACCGGCCGGGACCTCCTGCTGGACTCCGCCTCGGACGCCGAGGAGGTGCTCGCCCTCGGCTTCGCCGGCTCGACCTTCCGGTTCGCCAAGCCGGTCGGCGCCGAGATCGCCACCGTGCAGGACCTCGACGGCCTGCGGATCGCCACCTCGTACACCGGGCTGGTCGAGCAGCACCTCGCCGAGCACGGCGTGAAGGCCACCGTCACCAAGCTGGACGGCGCGGTGGAGACCGCCGTGCACCTCGGCGTCGCCGACGTGATCGCCGACGTGGTGGAGACCGGCACCAGCCTGCGCAACGCCGGCCTGGAGGTGTTCGGCGACCCGATCCTGATCTCCGACGCCGTGGTGGTCCGGCCCAAGGGCGCCGGTCAGGACGCCGGCGTCGACCAGTTCCTGCGCCGCCTGCAGGGCGTGCTGGTGGCCCGCCGCTACGTGCTGATGGACTACGACATCCGGGCCGAGAACGTCAGCGCGGCCGTCGCGCTCACGCCCGGCCTGGAGTCGCCGACCGTGTCGCCGCTGCACACCGCCGGCTGGGTCGCGGTCCGCTCCATGGTGCTCCGCAAGGAGGCCCAGCGGATCATGGACGACCTGTGGGCGATCGGCGCCCGCGCCATCCTGGTCACCAACATCCACGCCTGCCGCATCTGATCCGTCACCGGAACGGGGGTCGCCCGCCCGGCGGCCCCCGCTTCTTCTTGGAGCCACCCGTGTCGACCCCCCTCACTCTGCCCGTCACCTGGGCCCCCCGCCGCAACCGTGCCGTGCTGCTCACGCTGGGCGCCCTGATGGTGGTGCTGTTCGCCGTGCTCGCCGTCGTGCTGCCGGAGAACTGGCAGCTCAGGGACCGGGTGATGATGGTGATCAGCGGGCTGCTGTTCGCCGCGGTCGGCCTGATGCTGGCCCGGCCCAAGGTGGTCGCCGACGCCGACGGGCTGACGGTGGTCAACTTCGTCCGCAGTCGCCGGCTGGCCTGGGCCGAGGTGGTCCGGGTCAACCTCAAGCACGGCGACCCGTGGGTGATGCTCGACCTCGCCGACGGCACCGCGCTGGCCGCCGTCGGCATCCAGCCCGCCGGCGGACGCGACCAGGCCGTCACGGCCGCCCGCACGCTGCGCGACCTGGTCGAGGAGCGGGGCGCGGCCCGGGGCTGACACGCCCCCGGCAGCCCGGCCGAACAGCGCCGGAGGACCGTTCGGGTATCGTCTACGCTGGTAAAACCGCGGCAAAGCCCACCAGTGTCAGGCCTGCCGCGTCCACCCGCGACCTGAGGAGTGACACCTCCCCTCGATGGACGATCCGTCCGGTAGTACCCGCGCCGCCATGCACATTCCGAGCCAGGGAAGGCGGGCGGCCCGATGACCACCGCCTGGCTCCTGCTGCTCGCGGCCTTCCTGCTCATCCTCGCCAACGGCCTGTTCGTGGCCGCCGAGTTCGCGTTCGTGACCGCCGACCGCGGTACCGTCGAACGCGCCGCGGCCACCGGCGACGGCCGGGCGAAGGGCCTGGCCAAGGCCCTGCACGAACTGTCCTTCCAGCTCTCCGGCGCCCAGCTGGGCATCACCATCACCTCGCTGGTGGTCGGCATGCTCGCCGAGCCGGCGCTGTCCACCCTGCTCTCGCCGGTGTTCACCGGCGTCGGCCTGCCCGACTCGGCGGCCCGCGGCACCGCGCTGATCGTCGGCCTGGTGCTGGCCACCGTGCTGCAGATGGTGATCGGCGAACTCGTCCCGAAGAACTGGGCGATCTCCCACCCGATGCAGGTCGCCTACGCCGTGGTCGGACCGCAGCGGGTGTTCTCCGCCGCCTGCCGCCCGCTGATCGCGTTCCTGAACGGCTCCGCCAACCGGATCGTCCGGCTCTTCGGCGTCGAGCCGCAGGAGGAACTCGGCCACGCCCGCACCGCCGACGAACTCCTCGCGCTCGCCCGGCACTCGTACCAGGCCGGCGCGATGGACGAGGAGTCGGCGACGCTGTTCGTGCGCACCCTGGGCCTGCGCGAGCTGACCGCGGAATCCGTCATGACGCCGCGGATCGACGTCGCCGCGCTCCAGCAGGACGCCACCGCCGGCGACGTGCTCAACCTCACCCGGGCCACCGGGCTGAGCCGCTTCCCGGTGTACAGCGACAGCCTGGACAACGTCACCGGCACCGTCACGCTCAAGGACGCCCTGGCCGTCCCCGCGGACCGCCGCGACCACACCAAGGTCCGCCACCTGGCGTCCCCGCCGCTGCTGGTCCCCGAGACGCTGCCCGCCGAGCGCCTGCTCGACCTGCTGCGCGGCCGCGAACCGATGGCCGTGGTGGTCGACGAGTACGGCGGCACCGCCGGCGTCGCCACCATCGAGGACATCGTCGAAGAGGTGGTCGGCGAGGTCCAGGACGAGCACGACCCCGCCGACACCCCCGACCTGCGCCCGCTCGCCCCGCGCGACGGACTGCCGGTCTGGGACGCCGACGGCCGGGCCCGGCTCGACCAGCTCGCCATGATCGGCCTGCACGCCCCCGACGGCCCCTACGAGACCCTCGGCGGACTGCTCGCCGACCTGCTCGGCAAGCTCCCCGCCGTCGGCGAGAGCGTCGAACTGCCGGGCTGGGAACTGACGGTGACCGCCGTCGACCGCCACCGCACCAGCCGGGTCGAGGTGCGCCGCACCCGCTCCGAGGACGACCACGAGGACCAGGACAGCAACCGATGAGCGCCCTGCAACTCGCCTTCTCGCTGCTCCTGCTGCTCGGCAACGCCTTCTTCGTCGGCGCCGAGTTCGCCGTCATCTCGGTGCGCCGCAGCCAGATCGAACCGCTCGCCGAGGCCGGCAACCGGCGGGCCCGCACCGTGCTGCACGCGCTGTCCAACGTCTCCGCGATGCTGGCCGCCGCCCAGCTCGGCATCACCGTCTGCTCGCTGCTGCTCGGCGCGCTCGCCGAGCCGACCATCGCGCACCTGCTGGAGCCCGCCTTCCACGCGCTCGGCGTGCCCGACTCGGCGATGCACCTGCTCAGCTACGCCATCGCGCTCAGCCTGGTGGTGTTCCTGCACATGGTGATCGGCGAGATGGTGCCGAAGAACCTGGCGCTGGCCGGACCGGAGAAGGCCGCGCTCTGGCTCGGCCCGCCGCTGGACCGGCTGGCCCGCTGGCTGGCCCCGGTGATCACCCTGCTGAACGCCTTCGCCAACGGCGTGCTGCGGCTGTTCCGGGTCGAGCCCAAGGACGAGGTCAACTCGGTGTTCACCAGCGAGCAGCTGCTGCACCTGCTGGCCGACTCCGGCGAGGCCGGCCTGCTCGACGACACCCGTCGCGAACGCCTGGAGGACGCCCTGGAGATGGGCAGCCGCCCGGTCACCGAGGTGCTGCTGCCCGCCGACCAGCTGGTCACCGTGGGCCGTGATGTCACCGGCGACCAGATCCAGCAGCTCGCCGTGCGCACCGGCTTCTCGCGGTTCCCGGTCGCCGACGAGCAGGGCATCGTGCTCGGCTACCTGCACGTCAAGGACTCGCTGGAGGTCGACGACCTGACGGCGCCCGTCCCGGACCGGCTGTGGCGGCCGATCACCGTGGTCCGCTCCGGCCTGCGGCTGGACGACGCGCTCGCCTCCATGCGCCGCGCCGCCGCCCACCTGGCGGCCGTGGTCGACGCGGACGGCCGCCAGCTCGGCCTGGTCGCCCTGGAGGACGTGCTGGAGGAGCTGGTCGGCGAGGTCCACGACCCGGACCACCGACACTGATCACCCGCTGCTCCCGGCCCCGTCGCACTCGTTGCGGCGGGGCCGCCGCCGTTCACGGCAGTTCCACCGGGTACGGCTCGGCGAAGTCGGCGGAGCGGCTGACCTGCTCCCAGGCGGTCGCCTCGGCGAGCTGGCGGCGGGACCAGTCGAGCGCCATGGTCACCGCGTTCACACCGAGCAGCAGGTGGCTCGGGGCGTCGCCGCGCTTGACCGTGCGGACGATGATCGCGGCGGCGCGCTCCGGGTCGCCGGCGGCCCCGGCCTCGCCCTGGCGCATCCGCCGGTTCATCGCGCCGACCGTTTCGTCGTAGGCCTCGGGGACGGGAAAGGCGGTCATCGAGGCGCCCGCCCAGTCGGTGGCGAAGCCGCTCGGCTCGACCACCAGGTACCGGATGCCGAACGGCGCGGTCTCGGTGGCCAGCACCCGGGTGAAGCCGTCGACGGCGAACTTGGCGGCCTGGTAGGAGGCGATGCCGGGGGAGCCGCCGACCCGCCCGCCGACCGAGGAGAACTGCACGACGGTGCCCGACCCCTGCCGTCGCAGTGCGGGCAGCGCCGCCTTGGTGACGTGGTAGACGCCCCAGAAGTTGGTCTCGAACTGGGCGCGGAAGTCGGCGTCGTCCGAGGTCTCGACCGGCGAGACGTTCGCGTAGCCGGCGTTGTTCACCAGCACGTCGATGCGGCCGAAGCGGGCGAGCGCGGCGTCGATCGCGCTCTGCGCCGCCACGGGGTCGGTGACGTCCAGGGGCACGGTGAGGACGCGGTCGCCGTACTCGGCGAGTTCCGCGGCGAGGGGCTCGGGGCGGCGGGCGGTGGCGACGACCAGGTCGCCCGCTTCGAGGGCGGCGGTGACCAGGGCGCGGCCGAAGCCGCGGGACGAACCGGTGATGAACCAGACCTGCTGCTGGGTGGTGCGCGCTTCATCGCTCATGGGTTTAGTACAACACCGTTCTCTTAATAGCGCAACACTGTTGCGTTAGCGGCTCCTAGAATGGCCCCATGACTCAGCCAGCCTTCCGACGGGCGCGCAGCGCCGAGGCCAAGCAGGCGCGCGAAGGGGCGATCCTGGACGCGGCCCGCGCGCTCGGCGAAGGGCGCGGCATCCGCGACGTCACCCTCACGGACATCGCCGCCGAAGTGGGCATGCACAAGTCGGCGCTGCTCCGGTACTTCGAGACCAGGGAGCAGATCTTCCTCGAACTCACCGCCCAGGGCTGGCGCGAGTGGTCCGGCGCGCTGCGCGCCGATCTCGCGGCCCGCGCGCACGCCACCCCCGCCGAGATCGCCGAGGTGCTCGCCGCCACCCTGTCGGCCCGCCCGATGTTCTGCGACCTGCTCGCCCAGGCCCCGCTCAACCTGGAGCGCAACGTCTCACTGGACGCCGTGCGCGCCTTCAAGCTCGTCACGCTGGACGAAGTCGACCTGATCGGCGCGGAGTTGAACCGCCTCCTCGGCCTGACGGAACAGCAGGTGCTCGACCTCGCCGCCACCGCCACCGGCATGGCCGGCGCCCTCTGGCAGATGGCCACCCCCGGCCCCCGCCTGCAGGCCCTCTACGCCTCCGACCCCCGCCTCGGCCACGCGATCGTCGAGGTCGAACCGCGGCTGCGACGCGTCCTCACCGCTTTCCTGACCGGAGTGCGGGAGACCGCCCCGGCGCCCTGAGCCCACGCCTGGCGGCTGCCGTCCAGCGGGTGCATCCTCCTCCCGGCGGACGCCGCGCCCGCGGTGCCGTCCGCCGGAAGGAGACGGCCCTCGTGCGCCGTGCCGACAGCGGCTCCTGCCCCGGGCCGATGGCGCGCGGCAGCGCGGGCGGAAGGATTGCGGATGTCGGACGAGGTGCCCGACTCCCTTTTCAGTATGGAGGATTGACGATGCGCAAGTCCGCTTCCACCGCCCTGGCCGCCGCCGCCACGGCAACGCTGATCGCCGGGACCGTCGGCGCCGCCGGCCCCGCCGCAGCGGCCCAGGACTCCGGTCGGCACCTGAGCGTGCACAGCTGGACGCTGTTCAACCAGAGCGGCCCCGGCCCCAACCCGGGCCAGCGGTTCACCGCCCGGGTGGAGGCCCGCACCGAGCACGGCCGAACCAGCGGACACGTCATCGCCGAGCACGTCTTCGACGGTGAGGGCACCGCCCGGGTCGAGTTCGACGTCGACTGCCTGGTCGTCGACGGCGGCGTCGTGACCGTCACCGGGCCGGTGACGAGCGCCTCCGCCACCCCCGCCGACGGCAGCGCGCCGACCACCGGACCGGCCGGCTGGCACCCCGAGACCGGATTCAGCTTCTACCCGGCCGACGCCGAGGGCCACCTCCGAGCGGGCTGGGCCGGCGCCGACCTGCTGCACCCCGAGAACCCGCCGCGCGCCACCAGGTGCACCCCGACCCCGGCCAACATCTGGGTGATCGGCGGCCGCACCGTCGTCCACCGCTGACGGGCGCGACCCCGCTCCGTCACTGCCGGCCGTCGATCAGCTCGCCGTACGCCTGGAGGAGGTCGGGCAGGCGCAGGGTCGACAGGTCCTCGCGGGACGGGATGCCGCGTTGGCCGGAGAGCCGCAAGTCCCGGTAGGCGCAGGACTTTTCGTAGAGGGTGCGGATGAAGCGGCCGTTGCCGAGCTGGTCGATCCAGCCCTCGGTGACCACGTGGGCGCAGATCGAGGCCAGCTCCTCGGCCGCGTCGACGTCCCAGTCGTCGCCGTCGGCGCCGGCCAACTGGGCGCCGATCTCGGCGAGTTCGGCCGGGCGGTAGGAGGGGAAGTCGACCCGGGTGGTGAACCGCGAGTTCAGGCCCGGGTTGGTCGCCAGCAGCCGGTTCATGCCCTCCGGGTAGCCGGCCAGGATCACCACCAGCCGGTCCCGGTTGTCCTCGGCGCGCTTCAGCAGCACCTGCAGGGCCTCGTCGCCGAACGCGTCACCCTTGCTGTAGCCGGAGTTGGCCAGCGAGTAGGCCTCGTCGATGAACAGCACGCCGTCCAGCGCCGAGTCGATCAGCTCGTTCGCCTTCACCGCCGTCTGCCCGAGGAACTCGCCCACCAGGTCGGCTCGTTGCGCCTCCACCAGGTGGTCGCCGGAGAGCAGCCCGAGGGCGTGGAAGACCCGGCCGAGGATCCGCGCCACCGTGGTCTTGCCGGTGCCCGAGGGCCCGGAGAACACGAAGTGCCGTTTCGGCGGCTGCACCGGCAGCCCCCGGTCCGCGCGCAGCCGAGCCATTCGCAACTGCGCCGACAGCGCCCGTACTTGACGCTTCACCGGGTCGAGGCCGACCATCGCCTCCAGCTCCGCCAGCGCCTGGTCCAGCTCCAGCCGGGCCGCCGGACCGGGGTTCGGACCGGCCGGCGGAATCGCCGCCGCCGCAGGCCAGTTGCCCAGCCGCAGGGGTAACGGCGAAGCGGCGGACGCCCGTTCGGCCAGCTGCCCGCCGCGCGGCTCCCCGGCCGGCGGCTGGGCCCGCTCCGGCTCGACGTCCCCCAAGGTCTCGACCGCGGTCTCCACCACCGCGCCCCGGTACTCGCCGTACGACTCGCCCGACAGCGCCGCGCCGTCCAGCAGCCCGTCCTCGGCGGAGATCGCCGCCAGCCGCTGCTCGGTGTCCATGAACGCCGGATCGGCCCGGTGCACCGCCCGGTACAGCGGCAGCGCCGCCGCGCTGCGCCCCGCGCCCTCGTACGCCCGGCCCAGCCAGTAGCGCAACTCCTTGCGCTGCGGCTGCTCGGAGCGGCAGCGGGCCAGCGAGGCCGCCAGCGGGCGCTGCGCCTGCGCACACATGTCGAGCCGGACCCGGGCCATTCCCGCGAACAGGCCGGCCTCGATGCCCAGCACCGGATCGTCGAGCAGCCGGTCGGTGTCCCGGATCAGCTGCTCCCAGTCCTTCAGCAGGTAGGAGCGACAGGCGTGCAGGAACCGCACCGCGGGCTCCTGCTCCGGCGTCGGACAGGACGCCAACGCCTGGTCCAGCTCGGTGAGATGACGCCCGTCCAGCCAGTGCGAGGCGTGCGCCAGGGCGAGGTCCTGCGCGCTCTCCAGCACCGGCTGCACCCACCAGCCCAGCCAGTACCAGGAACTGAGCGGGCGCCGGTGCCGCTCGCGCTGCTCGCCGAACCGCTCCCGGTGCCGGTGCATCGCCAGCAGCGCGCCGGCGGTGTCGCTGCGCAGCGCGTGCAGGCCCAGCCAGGCGTCCGCCATGCCCGGGTCGACCCGGACCGCGGCCTTGAACTCCTCCTCCGCGCGGGCGTAGGAACCGGCCGTGTAGGCGTCCATGGCACGCGACCACGAGCGGTCGGCCTCCGGATCCGGCCCCGCCGCGGCGGGCCCCTTGCCGCCGGAACTCTCCACCGTCACTGACGCCCCCCGCCAGACCTCGGGCCGCTTCAAACGGGCCTGCGTGGGCATGGTACCGGCGCGGAGCTGATCCGTAAGGGTGGCGCGCGGGTCAAATGGCGCGAGACGATCGGGTGTTGGGGGCGCGAACACCACACCGGGCGCAAGGGAACGGCGTCTCCGGCTCACGGGGGAACAAGCCGGAGACGCCGTGTCTGTGGTTGCGGATTCAACTGATTTCCGCGACAGGCTGAACTTAGATCCTGGCGACGTCGCAGGTCAAGAGTGGTTCAAACGGTTCACTCAGGGTGTCCCCGACGATCCGCCTGGTGATCCCGTCGACCCGCAGCGAGGCGAACGGACGGCTCGGATCGGCGGCGAAGTGCGCCCGTTCCGCGACCGCCCAACCCGCCCAGAACTCGGCCAGTTCCGGACCGTCCCGCAGCTCGCCGCGGGCCCGCGCCGCCGCCGCGTCCAGCTCCATCCACAGCAGCGCCGCCAGCGCCGGGCGCACCGCCCGCCGGCCCGCGCCCACTCCCTCCAGCAGCACCACGGGGGCCGGCGGCACCGTCACCACGTCGTCGAACTCCCGGGCCGTCCAGTCGTACACGCCGTGCCGGGCCGACTCGCCCCGTCCCAGCGGCTCCAGCACCTGGGCGCGCAGCCGGTCCACCCAGCCGAACGGTTCCCGATGGGTCGCCAGATCGTCCAGGTGCACCACCGGTGCGCCGCCCAGCGCCACCGCCAGCCGGCCGGCGAAGGTGGTCTTGCCGGAACCGGCGTGCCCGTCCACCGCGACCAGTCGCACCGGGCCCAGCGACGGCGGCAGCGCGAGCAGGCCCGCGGCCAGCGCGGACAGGTCGGGGAAGGCATCGGTCATCCGGCCAGCCTACGTGGCCGGGCGGGGGGCTCCCGGAGGGCACCGGAGCCGCGGCGCCCTCGACGGGAACGGGCGGGTCAGGCCGCCCGGCGGTCGCGCTGCGCGGGCACCAGGGCGCGCACCGCGCGGTGGGCGCCCGCGTGCGAGAACGGCTGGGTGCGCCAGTCCAGCGCCGTGGGCAGCGCCACCAGGTTCTCGACGGCGCCCTGCTCGGGCTGCTCCACGCTCTCCGGCAGGTCGGCCGTCGGCGTGCCGGTGCCCCGGCAGATCGCCGATTGGAAGGGGTTCCACGCGGAGGGCAGCACCGCGTGCTGCGGCAGGCTCTCCTCGTCCCCGATCAGGGCGATCGGGCGGTCGCAGGCCGGGCAGTGCACCCGGACGATGTCCCAGTTGTCGGCCGCGCCCGGGTCCGTCCCGAAGGGCGGCTCGGACGCGACGGGTTCGTCCTCGACGTCGGGACGCTGGTCGGTGGAAGGCATCTGATCCCCCTCGGATCGGGCCGGAATCACTCGTTGACCGGGCCACCAGCAGCACTTCCCGCTGACGACGCGTCATAACCCTGCGCTCCGGCGCACGGTGATGCACCAAGTGTGTTCCTCGCCACATTCCGTTGGCATGTGCCCCCCGAATGCGCCCCCAGCGAGCTGTCTGCACAGCCCGGCCGTCCATCGAGTAGGTTGACGCCTTGTGGAGGAACTCGACCAGCGCATCGTCCAGCTGCTGCTGCAGGACGGACGGATGAGCTACACCGACCTGGGCAAGGCCACCGGCCTGTCCACCTCGGCCGTGCACCAGCGGGTGCGCCGCCTCGAACAGCGCGGCGTCATCCGCGGCTACACCGCCATCGTCGACCCCGAGGCGGTCGATCTGGCGCTCACCGCGTTCATCTCCGTCAAGCCGTTCGACCCCAGCGCCCCCGACGACACCCCCGAACGCCTGGTCGCCCTCCCCGAGATCGAGGCCTGCCACAGCGTCGCCGGCGACGAGAACTACATCCTCAAGGTCCGCGTCCCCGGCCCCGGCGACCTGGAGGACCTGCTCGCCCGGATCCGCTCCGCCGCCGGCGTGTCCACCCGCACCACCGTCGTCCTCTCCACCCCGTACGAGGCCCGCCCCCCGAAGCTCTGACCCCCCGACTGTGCGATCGGCCAGGGTGCGAGACTGGTCGCCATGACCGAACGCACCGACCGGACCGTCCTGCTGCGCGGCGGCAACGTCTACAGCCCCGCCGACCCCTTCGCCACCGCCATGCTGGTCGAGGGCGAACACATCGCCTGGGTCGGCAGCGACGGAGCCGCCGAGGCGTACGCCGACGTCGCCGACGAGATCGTCGACCTGCAGGGCGCCCTGGTCACCCCCGCGTTCGTCGACGCCCACGTGCACGCCACCTCCACCGGCCTCGCCCTGACCGGCCTCGACCTCACCGCCGGCGCCTCGCTCGCCGAAGCGCTCGCCGCGATCGCCGAGTTCACCGCGGGCGGCGCCGACGGCGTCCTGCTCGGCCACGGCTGGGACGAGACCCGCTGGCCCGAGCACCGCGCCCCCTCGCTCGCCGAACTCGACGCCGCCGCCGGCGGGGCCGCGCTCTACCTGTCCCGCACCGACGTCCACTCCGGCCTCGCCACCAGCGCCCTGCGCGCCCTCGTCCCGGCGCTGGCCGACTGCGCCGGGTACTCCGTCGACGGCCCGCTCACCCAGGACGCCCACCACGCCGTCCGCCGCGCCGCGCTCGCCCACCTCACGCCCGCCCAGCGCCGCGACGCCCAGCTCGCCACGCTGCGCCGCGCCGCCGAACTCGGCATCGGCGCGCTGCACGAGTGCGCCGGCCCCGACATCTCCTCCGCCGAGGACCTCGCCGCGCTGCTCGCCCTCGCCGCCGAGACCCCCGGCCCCGAGGTGTTCGGCTACTGGGGCGAGCTCGGCGCCGCGGGCGTCGAGACCGCCAAGCGGCTCGGCGCGGTCGGCGCCGGCGGCGACCTGTTCGTCGACGGCGCGCTCGGCTCGCACACCGCCTGCCTGCACGAGGACTACGCCGACACCGACCACACCGGCGTCGCCTACCTGACGGCCGGGCAGATCGCCGAGCACGTCGCCGCCTGCACCGAGGCCGGCCTGCAGGCCGGGTTCCACGCCATCGGCGACGCCGCGATCACCGCCGTCGTCGAAGGCGTCCGCGCCGCCGGCGACAAGCTCGGCGCCGAACGCGTCAAGGCGATGCGCCACCGCGTCGAGCACGCCGAGGCGCTCACCCCGGAGACCCTCGCCGCGTTCGCCGAACTCGGCCTGACCGCCTCCGTCCAGCCCGCCTTCGACGCCGCCTGGGGCGGCCCCGACGGCATGTACGCCGAACGCCTCGGCGCCGACCGCGCCGCGCGGCTCAACCCGTTCGCCGCGATGCTGCGGGCCGGCATCCCGCTGGCCTTCGGCTCCGACGCGCCCGTCACCCCGCTCGACCCGTGGGGCACCGTCCGCGCCGCCGCGTTCCACCGCACCCCCGAGCACCGGATCTCGGTGCGCGCCGCGTTCACCGCCCATACCCGGGGCGGCCACCGCGCCCTCGGCCACGACGCGGACGGCGTCCTGGTGCCCGGCGCGATCGCCTCCTACGCGATCTGGGCCACCACCGACCTGGTCGTCCAGGCCCCCGACAACCGCATCGCCGGCTGGTCCACCGACCCCCGCTCCGGCACCCCCGGCCTCCCCGACCTCACCCCCGGCGAGCCCCTTCCCACCTGCCTGCGCACCGTCGTCCGGGGCCGGACGGTCCACACCCACCAGGGCCAGCAGACCGTCTCTTAGGGTGAGGTACCTTTCGGGGGACGTCGTACGAAGTAGAGAGATGGTGCGCAGGTGGCACTGCCCGTTTCGCAGGAGCACCCCGTGACCGAGGGGCAGGCGGACAGCGCGCCGCAGCGCCCCGGCCGCGGGGGATGGTGGGCCCGGACGGGGCTGGCCGCGGTGTGCGGGACGGCGATGGCGTTCGCCTTCCCGCCGTACGACGTGTGGCCGCTGTCGATCCTCGGGGTGGCGGCGCTGACGCTGCTGACCCGGGGGCGGCGGGCCCGGCACGGGGCCTGGCTGGGCTTCGTGTTCGGAGTGCCGTTCTTCGTGGTGCTGCTGTCCTGGCTGCGGGTGGTGGGCTGGGACGGCGTGATCGGCCTGTCGGCGATCGAAGCGCTGTTCCTCGCGCTGATGGGCGCGGGCCTGGCGCTGACCTCGAAGCTGCGCGGCTGGCCGCTGTGGGCCGCGATGCTCTGGGTGACCCAGGAGTGGGCCCGTGACCGGCTTCCGTTCGGCGGCTTCCCCTGGGGCCGCCTGGCGTTCGCCAACACCGCCAGCCCGTTCACGCCGCTCGCCGCGCTCGGCGGCGCCCCGCTGGTGACTTTCGCGGTGGCCGGCTGCGGCACGCTGCTCGCCTGGGCGGCGCTGTGCGTGCTGCGGGCCCGCCGGGCCGGCACCGCCGTGCTGCCGTGGCGCACCGTCGCGGGCGGCCTGGCGGCCGTCGCGCTGGTGCTGATCGGCTATGTCGTGCCGGTGCCGACCGCGGCCGCCGACACCGTGAAGGTCGCGATCGTCCAGGGCAACGTGGACCGGCCCGGCATGGACTTCCTGGGCCGGCCGATGCTGGTGCTCAACAACCACGCCAAGACCACCGAGCAGCTCGCCGCGGACGTCGCCGCCGGCCGGGTGCCCAAGCCCGACGTGGTGATCTGGCCGGAGAACGCCTCCGACCTCGACCCGTTCACCGACCCGGCGGCCTACGCCCGGATCGACGAGGCCGTGAAGACCATCGGCGTCCCCACCCTGGTCGGCGCCCTGGTCGACGGACCGGACCAGCAGCACGTGCGCAACGAGGGCATCGTGTGGGACCCGACGACCGGCCCGGGGGAGTCCTACACCAAGCAGCACCCGGTGCCGTTCGGCGAGTACGTGCCGTTCCGCGCCGAACTGTCCAAGGTGATCACCCGCCTGCAGCGGGTCGCCCGCGACTTCTACCCCGGCACCGGCAGCGGCGTCATGCACCTCGGCCCGGCCCGGATCGGCGACGTGATCTGCTTCGAGGTGGCGTACGACGAGATCGTCCGCGACACCGTCAACCAGGGCGGCCGGGTGCTGGTCGTCCAGACCAACAACGCCACCTACAACCGGACCGGCCAGACCGAGCAGCAGCTGGCGATGTCCCGACTGCGCGCCGTCGAGCACGGCCGGGCCGTGCTGATCGCGGCCACCAGCGGCGTCAGCGCCGTGATCACCCCGGACGGCGAGGTCCAGCAGCGCACCGCGGAGCTCGACCAGGAGGTCCTCAACGCCGTGGTCCCGCTGCGCGACGGCCAGACCATCGCCGACAAGGTCGGCGCCGGCCCCGAATGGATCCTCGCCCTCGGCGGCCTGCTGGCCTGCGCCTTCGCCGCCGCGACGGGCCTGCAGCGCCGCCGGGCGGCCAAGCAGGCCTGAGCGGGCGGCGGGGCACGGAGTGCCGCCGGGCGAGGGCGGGAGGTTTGCGCTCAGTGGCCCGTCGGCCTTCGGCTTCGCGGCCCCGGGGCGCCACGCGGGTCCGATGTCGGGCAGTGGGGCTGTGGGCAACGGAGCGTGGGGCCGGAGCGGGTCCCTGCCGCTGCCCGGCCTGCCGCCTTGCAGCGGGCGGGAAGCATCCCTGAGGCAGGTCCGACACCGAGTAGCCGAGCAGGCCCGGGCGGGCGGCGGGACGCGTCAGGGCCTGGGCGGTGGAGCAGGAGCGTCGCCCGGGCGAGGGCGGGAGGTTTGCGCTCGGTGGCCTGTTGGCCTTCGCGACGGGCCTGCAGCGCCGCCGGGCGGCCAAGCAGGCCTGAGCGGGCGGCGGGGCACGGAGTGCCGCCGGGCGAGGGCGGGAGGTTTGCGCTCAGTGGCCCGTCGGCCTTCGGCTTCGCGGCCCCGGGGCGCCACGCGGGTCCGATGTCGGGCAGTGGGGCTGTGGGCAACGGAGCGTGGGGCCGGAGCGGGTCCCTGCCGCTGCCCGGCCTGCCGCCTTGCAGCGGGCGGGAAGCATCCCTGAGGCAGGTCCGACACCGAGTAGCCGAGCAGGCCCGGGCGGGCGGCGGGACGCGTCAGGGCCTGGGCGGTGGAGCAGGAGCGTCGCCCGGGCGAGGGCGGGAGGTTTGCGCTCGGTGGCCTGTTGGCCTTCGCGACGGGCCTGCTGCGTCGCCGGGCGGCCAAGCAGGCCTGAGCGGTCGACAGGTCGCGTCACAGTTCGGGCGGCGGGGCGCGGAGCGTCGCCGGGCGAGGGCGGGAGGTTCGTGCTCGGCGGCCCGTCGGCCTTCGGCTTCGCGGCCCCGGGGCGCCACGCGGGTCCGATGTCGGGCAGTGGGGCTGTGGGCAACGGAGCGTGGGGCCGGAGCGGGTCCCTGCCGCTGCCCGGCCTGCCGCCTTGCAGCGGGCGGGAAGCATCCCTGAGGCAGGTCCGACACCGAGTAGCCGAGCAGGCCCGAGCGGGCGGCGGGGCGGGCGACGGGCCCGCACGGCGGAACACGCGGGCCCGGTGGGCCGTTGTGCAGGGTGGTGCCGTGAATGCGGCCGGAGTCGCCGGTCGTCGCTGAGAGCACCGCGATGGAGTGGATCCGTACCGTGTCCCAGCAAGCAACCCCGGCCCGTCCGACCCGGCGTGGGCGCCTTGCCCGGATCGTGCCGCTGTTGATCGCCGTCTGGCTGGTGCTGGAGATCTGGCTGGTCACCGTGGTGGCCGGCTGGGTGGGCTGGTTCCTGACGTTGGTGCTGTTGCTGGCCGGGGTGTTCCTGGGCGGCACGGTGATCAAGCGCGCCGGGGCGCGGGCGTTCCGCGCGGCCGTCGAGCTGTCCAAGGACCCGCAGTCCGCGCAGCCGCAGACCGGCACCTCGATGACGGTGCTGGCCGGTGTGCTGCTGATCCTGCCGGGCTTCCTGTCGGACCTGCTGGCCGCCACCCTGCTGCTCCCGCCGACCCGCGCCGTGTGGCGCGCCGTCGCCCGCCGGCTCACCGGCAGCGTGCTGCGCTCCACCGCCCCGGTCGGTGCGGACCGGTTCGCGGACGCGATGCGCCTGCAGGAGCAGCTGCGCATCCACCGCCCGGACGGCAAGATCGTCCAGGGCGAGGTCGTCGACCCGCCGGCCGGCCCGAAGGGGCCGGACACCGAGTACCGGCCGCCGATCGCCCCGTGATCCGCTCCTGATCCCGGCAGCAGGCAACAGCAGGCAACAGCAGGCAACGCCGAAGGGCCCCGGAACTTCCGGGGCCCTTCGGCAGTGGTGCGGGTTTCGGTCCGTCAGGCGGACTTGCGGGAATCCCGCGGGTGGACCGCCAGGTTCATCCCGCCGGAGCGGAGGACGGCCAGGCGCTCGGCCAGGACCTCCTCGAGCTCTTCGCGGGTCCGGCGCTCCATCAGCATGTCCCAGTGGGTACGTGTGGGCTTGGTCTTCTTCTCCTCCGGCTCGTCGCCGTCGAGGAGTGCGGCCTCCTGGCCACAGAAACGGCACTCCCACACCACGGGGATCTCCGCCTCGACCGAGAACGGAACCTCGAATCGGTGCCCGTTCTGACATGCGTATTCGACGGTCTGGCGCGGTGCCAGATCAATGCCGCGGTCGGTCTCGTAGCTGGTCGCCCCGAGTCGCGTGCCGCGGAGAGCTCGCTCGCTCATGAATCGTGCCTCCCGGGCTTCTTGCCCACAGGACTAGTGGTCGCTGTCTTCGTCGATGGGTCCAACGCCCGACCTCCGACGAAGATTCCCGTCCGGGACATACGTCGCCTGTCGTGCCGCCCCTGTTTGTACCCATGGTCGCCCGATTTGTCACATCTGAGCGGTGATATCACCCGGCGTGTCACATTTTGTGCACTTCTGGTCGGCGCGCGCAGAGCGTTCGAAGAGATGGTCGAGGGAACGTCGAGGAAAGGCCGAGGGCGGGTCGTCAGGCCATCCCGGGCTGCGCGGGGGCGTGGTCCTTGGTCAGCCGGACCTCGGCCCGCTCCGGCTCGGTCCCGGCGGCCTGCGCCCCCGTGACCTCCGCTCCGGCGGACGGGGACTCCTCGGTGCGGGTGTCACGGTGCGGCAGCAGCGCGACCACCGCCTCGCGCAGCGCCTGCGGGGCCTCCTCGTCGAGCGGGTCCACCGTGACCGGGACCTGCACCCGGACGGGGGCCGCGGTGCCGATCCGGGCGTAGCCGCGGCCGGGCGGGGTGTGCGCGGCGGGCGCGATGTCCAGCGGGACGCCCAGCCCGGCGGAGCCGGACTCGGAGGTGATCGGACCGAGCACCACCCGGGCCCGGGTGCAGGCGTGCACGGTGGCGGCGATCCGGTGGCGGGCCTCCAGGTCGTCGACGAACACCACCGTGACGCGCGCCGACCGGCCGTGCCGCAGCGGCACCTCCAGCAGCTCCTGCGGGTCGGTGCGGCCCTCGGCGTGGGCGAGCTCGGACAGCTCGGTGAGGTGGTCCAGCAGGATCCACAGCGGCCGGGTGACGTCGGCCGGCGCGGCCACCCCGTGGTGGCGGGCCGCGTTCAGCGCGATCAGCCGGCGCTCGGTCTCCTTCGCCACCCAGTCCAGCGCGGCCAGCGCCCCGTGCAGGCTGGTCTCCACGGTGTACACGCCGGGACGGTTCACCAGGCAGGCGTGCTCGCCGGTGCTCGCCCCGTCGACCACCACCAGGTCGCCGTGCGGCAGCGCCTGCAGGGCGATCGAGCGCAGCAGCGTCGAGGTGCCGTACCCGGCGGTGCCGAGGGCCAGCAGGTGCGGTTCGGCGGAGCGCGGGCCGACCCGCCACACCACCGGCGGCTGCTGCTCGGTGGCCCCGCCCTGCTCGACCGGAATGGTGCGGTTGCTGCCCGCGCCGTCGGTGAAGCCGAGCACGATCTCGCCCGGCGCGGTGACGAACCGCTGCGCCACGATGTCGGCGGGCAGCGGGGCGAGCGCGCTCACCCGCAGCCGGTTGATCTCCTCGTCCCAGTCGAAGCGGTACTCCCGGGAGCGGCCGGCCTTGCCCTGCACGACCTGCTCGATCCGGGCCCGGGCGGCGGGCTCGGTGTCGGTGAAGTACGCCGGGTAGGAGATCTCCAGCGCGGTGAGGCGGCCGTCCGGGTCGAACTCCCAGCCGGAGAACGCCGCCCGCCACTCGCCGTCCAGCCGGTACAGCGCGAACGGCTCGTCGATCCCGCCGAGGTACGGGGTGAGCGCCGCGTACAGCGCGGTCAGCTTGGTGTCGGCGAGGTCCGCCTCCGGTTCGGGTTCGGACTTGGGGCCGCGGCCGGCCCAGGCGGCCGAGGCGACCAGGGCGACGAGCGCCATCAGCGGGCCGTGCGGCAGCAGGAAGACGCCGATCGTGACGGCCGCGCCGACCAGCAGCGTCGGGCCGCGGCGCTCCTTCGGGGTGGCCGCCCAGCGGGCCTTGGTCCAGTCGGCGTGGCGGCGCAGGCCGCGGCCGATCACGGTCAGCGGTGCGAACACGTCGGCGGCGTGGTCGCCGGCGGTGCGGGCGAGGTCGCGGCCCCGGTGGAAGTGGCGGGTGAAGGACATGCGGGCTCCGGTGGCGGGATGGGGTGGTGGCGGTGGGTCGGGCGGGGGCGGGGTCGGCCCGGGTCGGCGAACGGCCCGGGGCGGTGGGACCTCCGCGCCCGGGCCGCCGGGAGCCGGGACGGTTCAGAACTTCAGGCCGCCGATCAGGCTGGCCAGGCTCGCGCCGCCCGCCTGGATGCTCGGGGCGATCGAGGAGCCCGCGACGTAGAAGCCGAACAGCGCGCACACCAGGGCATGCGAGATCTTCAGCCCGTCCCGGCGGAAGAACAGGAAGGCGATGACGCCGAACAGCACGATGCCGGAGATGGAGAGAATCACGGGACGCTCCTCACAAAGGGCGGGGACAGTGTGACAGAAAGTGCCTTTATGGTGACAAAAAGTAATAGATGATGGTGTGCGGCAAACGGGTGGATCTCACCGGGCCGCCCGCCGCGACCGCGCCCCGCCCGTCCGGAGATCGCCCGAACGGCCGTCCGGAACCACGCCCCGAGTGGCGTCCGCTACCGTTCGCGCATGACCGACCACACTCCGCCCGACCCCGAGGTCGTCGCCCTCGCCGGCCGCCTGTTCGACGCCGCCCGCACCGGCGACACCGCGCTGCTGGCCGCCCACCTCGACGCCGGCGTGCCCGCCGACCTCACCAACGACCGCGGCGACACCCTGCTGATGCTCGCCGCCTACCACGGCCACGCCGCCACCGTCACCGCACTGCTGGAACGCGGCGCCGAACCCGATCGGGCCAACGACCGCGCCCAGACCCCGCTGGCCGGCGCCGTCTTCAAGGGCGCCGCCGAGGTCGTCGACGCCCTGCTCGCCCACGGCGCCGACCCGCACGCCGGCACGCCCTCCGCGCTCGACGCCGCCCGACTGTTCGGCAAGAACGATCTGGTCGCCCGCCTCACGGCCGCCCGATAGCGGCCCGTACCCTTGACCGACATGGAGATCCGCACCACCGGCTTCGGACACCCCGACGCCCAGCAGCTCGCCGCCGACGTCCAGCAGGAGTACGTCCTGCGCTACGGCGACGGCGACCAGACCGCCATGCACACCGACCACTTCGACCCGCCCGCCGGGCTGTTCGTGATCGGCTACCAGGACGGCGAGCCGGTGGCCTGCGGCGGCTGGCGGGTCAAGGAGCGCGACGCGGACGGCCTGCGCGACGGCGACGCCGAACTCAAGCGGATGTACGTCGTCCCCGCCGCCCGAGGCAAGGGCTACGCCCGCACCCTGCTGCGCCACCTCGAAGCCGCCGCGATCGCCGCCGGCCGCACCCGGCTGGTGCTGGAGACCGGCACCCTGCAGCCGGAGGCCGTCGGCCTGTACACCTCCGAGGGCTACGCCGAGATCCGCAAGTTCGGCTTCTACAAGGACCACGAGCTCAGCATCTGCATGGGCAAGGAGCTCGGCGCGCTGTAACTTTCGCACCCGCCGGGCCGGTTGGAGCGGCCGTCGACCCGTGATCCGCGGGCGGCGGCCGCTCCGCCGTTCTCCCGGCCCGCCGCAGGTCGGGGCTCGGGCGGGGCTGACTTCCGTCGAACGTCCTTGTGTATCAAGCCCGTTGACGCTGCCGACCGGTGCAGCGGCGGTCCGTTGCCCGGGGAGCGCACCCGACCGTACGGTCCGTCCACCCACCCACCCCCGGAAGGACGAACCATGGCTGCACAGTTGCGCGCAGCACTCCGGCGCGGGCGCGCCCTCGCGGCGCTCGCCGTCGCCGCCGCCGGCGGACTGCTGGCCGCCGCCACCCTCGGCAGCGGCCCCGCCGGAGCCGCCGGCGGCACCCTGCACGACCTCGCCGAGGCCAAGGGCCGCTACTTCGGCACCGCCCTCACCCAGTCCAACCTGAGCAACTCCACGCTCACCGCCGTCGCCGGCGCCCAGTTCGACATGGTCACCCCCGGCAACGAGATGAAGTGGGACACCACCCAACCCTCCGCCACCACCTTCAACTTCGGCCCCGGCGACCAGATCGTCTCCTTCGCCAAGGCCCACAGCATGCGGGTGCGCGGCCACACCCTGGTCTGGCACAGCCAACTGCCGTCCTGGGTCGGCAGCCTGCCCGCCGCCCAGGTGCAGGCCGCGATGGAGAACCACGTCACCACCCAGGCCACCCACTACAAGGGCCAGGTCTACTCCTGGGACGTCGTCAACGAGCCCTTCAACGAGGACGGTTCGCTGCGCACCAGCGCCTTCTACAACGCCATGGGCAGCGGCTACATCGCGGACGCGCTGCGCACCGCGCGCGCCGCCGACCCGAGCGCCAAGCTCTACCTGAACGACTACAACATCGAAGGCGTCAACGCGAAGAGCGACGCCATGTACCAGCTGGTCTCCTCGCTCAAGTCGCAGGGCGTGCCGATCGACGGCGTCGGTCTGGAGAGCCACTTCATCGTCGGCCAGATCCCGAGCACCATGAAGGCCAACATCCAGCGCTTCGCCGCGCTCGGCCTGGACGTCGCCGTCACCGAACTCGACGACCGGATGCAGGTGCCCGCCAGTGCCGCGAACCTGGCCCAGCAGGCCACCGACTACGCCACGGTGATCGCCAACTGCCTGGCCGTCAGCGGCTGCGTGGGCATCTCCCAGTGGGGCGTCGGCGACGCCGACTCGTGGATCCCCGGCGCGTTCGGCGGCTACGGCGCCGCCACCATGTACGACGACAACTACCAGCCGAAGGCCTCCTACCGCTCGGCCGTCACCGCGCTCGGCGGCACCGCGGGCTCGCCCTCGCCGTCCTCGTCGCCGTCGTCCTCCTCCTCGCCGTCCACGCCGCCGACCGGCTCCGGGTGCCGGGTGAGCACCCAGATCAACGCCTGGGCCACCGGCCTGACCGAGAACGTCACCGTCACCAACACCGGCGGCAGCGCCGTCAACGGCTGGTCGGTCAAGTTCACGCTGCCCGGCGGACAGACCGTCACCAGCGCGTGGAACGCCGCCGTCAGCCCTGCCGGCGGGCAGGTCACCGCCACCGACCTGGCCTACAACGCGGCCATCCCGGCGGGCGGGTCCACCGGCTTCGGGTTCAACGCAAACCACACCGGCAACGCGGCCGCCGCCACCGGCTTCTCGCTCAACGGAGTGGCCTGCACGGTCGGTTGATCCCGCGTCGGGCCCCAGTCGGCCGCGCCGCCGCCCGTCCGAACCGAAAAACCTCCTCGCGAGGGCGGGGGCGGTGCGGCATCCTGACGGGCGATGAACGAGAACACCGGAAACAGCGAAGCGATCGAGGACGAGATCGGGCGGCTCGCCGCGCGGCTCGCCGGGATCGACGGCATCGTCGGCGTCTGCCTCGGCGGCAGCCGGGCCCGCGGGGCGCACGTCGACGGCTCCGACTACGACCTCGGCCTGTACTACCGGGCCGGCGAACTCGACACCGCCGCGCTGCGCGCCCTCGCCGCCGAACTCTGCGGCCACCCCGTCGAGGTGACCGAACCCGGCGGCTGGGGGCCGTGGGTGGACGGCGGCGCCTGGCTCGATCTCGGCCCGGCCCGCGTCGACTGGATCTACCGGGACATCGCCCGGGTCCGCCACTACGCCGCCGAGGCCCGGGCCGGCCGCTACCTCGCCGGCCAGCAGGCCGGGCACCCGTACGGGGTGCCGTCCTACGCGTACGTCGGCGAGCTGGCGCTGGGGCGGGTGCTCGCCGACCCGGACGGCGCGCTGGCCTCGCTCCGGGCCGAAGTGCGGGAATTCCCGGTCGAGTTGACGAAGCGCCTGGAGGCGGACGCCGCGTGGGAGGCGCCGTTCGCGCTGGCGGTCGCCCGCAAGGGCGCGCGGCGCGGCGACGCCGGCCACGTGCAGGGCTGCCTGTTCCGGGCGGTCGGGCTGCTGGTGCACGCGCTGCACGCCCGGGCCGGGCGGTGGCTGGTCAACGAGCAGGGCGCGATCGCATCGGCCGGTCAACTGGCCTGTGCGCCAACGGACTTCGAGCGTCGGGCGCAGGCCCTGTTCGCCCCCGGCGCTGTCGACCCGGCCGCGCTCGGCGCGGTGCTGGACGCGGCGGAGGCACTGGCGGCCGAGGTGCTGGCCGGGGCGGAGGTCCGACATGGCTGAGTTCGTCGAACTGGCCACCCCCCGACTGCTGTTGCGCCAGTGGAAGGACAGCGATCTGGACCGCTGGGCGGAGCTGAACGCCGACCCCGAGGTGCGCCGTCACTTCGGCAGCCTGCTGACCCGCGCCGAATCGGCCGGCTCCCTGGCGGCCTTCCGGGCGGAGCTCGCCGACCGCGGCTGGGGCTGGTGGGCCGTCCAACTCCGCGACGGAGGACGGTTCCTGGGTTTCGCCGGGCTCGACCCCGTGGACGAGGAGGCGCCCGTCGAGGGCGTCGAGGCCGGCTGGCGCCTGCACCGCGACGCCTGGGGCCACGGCTACGCCACCGAGGCCGCGCGGGCCGTACTCGGCTACGGCTTCCAGGAGTTGGCGCTGCCGGAGATCCTGGCCCTGATCGCGGCGGGGAACACCCCGTCGTGCGCCGTGGCGGAACGCCTCGGCATGACGCACGACCCGTCGGCGGACTTCGACGACCTGACCCTGCCGCCGGGCCCGCACCGCCGGACGGTGGTGTACCGGCTGAGGTCGAGTGGGAGTTAGAGCACCGCCGCCCAGAAGGACGCCTCGTACGCCTGCATCAGGTGGGCGGCGTGCCGGGCGTCCTCGGCGGACTCGCCTTCGTCGAGGGCGTGTTGGAGGAGTCCGAGGGCGGTGGGCTCGAAGTCCGGGGGCAGGGTGGCGAAGAAGCGGAAGAAGGCGGTCGCCTCGGCGGAGAGCCCGTAGCGGCGGGGGAGGGCGGCGGCGAGACGGCCGCAGTAGCCGCCCCAGAAGCCGAAGTTGGCGAGCAGGGCGAGGACGGTCTCGGCGATCGTGCCGAACTGCGCCAGCCAGGCGAGGTGGTGCGGGTAGGTCTGGGCGGCCGCGCGGGGGCGGTAGGCGGCCAGCTCGGCGGGGGAGAGGCCGACGGCGGCGGCGAACGGCGGCAGCAGGTCGAGCGCCTGGCCCTCGCCCTGCGAGAGCCCGAGGAAGAACGGGGCGGCGGTCGGGCCGGAGTCCGCGAAGCGGGCGGCGAGCAGGGCGAACGAGCGGCGGTCGCTGCGGATGATCCGGTCCTCCTCCCCGGCGATCCGCTGCAGCGCCCCGACCGGTGCGGTGCCCGCCTCCACCTGCTCGACCAGGCGGTTGTGCGCGGCGGCCGGGGTCAACTCGGCGACGGTGCGTTCGTACAGTTCGCGTGCGCTGGTCAACGGGGTACCTCCGGCGCGCGAGCGGCAGGGCCGCTGCTGACGGCTGCGGGCACCGCCATGCTAGAGGCGGGTGCCCGCAGCCGCCGGAGTGCCACACCGGCGGTGCTTCAGCAGTGTCAGGCAGGCACCCGGACGAAGGTGCCGACGATGCTGGTCGCCCCGAGGACGTACGGCTCGATGGCGGCCGTGACCTGCTCGTACGTCAGGCCCGCGGACGGGAGGGTGGGCGTGGAGAGCGCGTAGAGCGTGAACACGTAGTGGTGCGGCTGACCGGTCGCGGGCGGGCACGGACCGCCCCAGCCGACCACCGGCCTGCCGTAGACGTCGAAGCTGTTGGCGCCCTGGGTGAACTGGAGGGCGCCGTGGCCGTCGATCCGGTGGGTCGAGCCCGGGATGTCGTACAGCACCCAGTGGTGCCAGCCGCCGGCCAGCGGGGCGTCCGGGTCGTTCACCAGCAGCGCGTAACCGGTCGTGCCGGCCGGGGCGTTGCGCCAGTTCAGCTGGGGCGCGAGGTTCTTGCCGTGGCACGACGCGCCCTCGGAGCCCGGCCCGCCGAACTCCGTCCAGGCCGGCAGCCTGCCGCCGTCGCGGAAGTCCGGACTGGTCAGAGTGAACGGCGTGAGACGGTCCTTCGAGGCGGCGTCCGCGGTGCTCGCGGGCGCGGCGGCGGTGAGCGTGCAGCTGACGGCCAGCGCGGCGGCGGCGACGGCCGCCGTCCGGAGCGCGGGCAGGCGAGAGATGATCAACTTGACCCCCGTGTCGTTGATGTGACGCCCCGTCGGGAAAGACCGGGCGGCGGCCGTCAGCTAAGCCGCCGAACGGCGGAGGGTCAAGAGTTTGCACACCGATTTCCGGTGTCCCGCGTGCCCGGGGTGGCCGACCGCGGCGGTGCTCAGGCGCCGGCGTCGTCCGCCGGATCCTTCCGGGGCGGCGGGTTCTGGCCGATCAGGTCGAGCAGCCCCGGGAAGCGTGCCTCCAGGTCCTCCCGGCGCAGGTGCGCCTTGCGGCTGTTGCCCCGGTTGATCTGCTGGACCAGCCCGGATTCGCGCAGGACGCGGAAGTGGTGGCTGAGCGTGGACTTCGAGACCCCGAGCTCGAAGGACAGGCAGGTCCGCTCGGTGCCCTCCGGCAGCTCCGCGAACTCCTGGACGACCCGGTACCGCAACGGGTCCGACAGGGCGTTCAGGACCGCCGCGAGCTCCATCTCGTCCCGGCTCGGGTGACCTTCCGCGTCGACCATCTCTCCGTCTTTCCCGTCGCTCGCCCGCCGCAATCGCGGGTCAGGTTCGACTTGCATGATACCTCTGCTTCCTGTCAGTCTCAGGTTCGACAAAAACCGAACCTGAGGTTCGGAGTCCTCGGAGTCCTCCGGAACGGGAGCCCCCTCAACCATGGCTGCACAGACCGAAGTTCCCCTCGTCGGGGTAGGCGCCGGGCCTCAGGGGCCGGGGCGCCGACGGCAGACGTTGATCCTGGTCGCCGTCCTGCTGGCCGTCCTCGTCGTCCCCATGTCCATCTCCGGCACCGGCGTCGCGCTGCCGTACATCGGCTCCGACCTCGACGCCGGCCTGGTGCCCCTCCAGTGGGTCGTCAACGCCTTCAACGTGGCGTTCGCCTGCTTCACCCTCGCCTGGGGATCCGTCGCCGACATCATCGGCCGCGTCCGCGCCTTCGCCCTCGGCGCCACGATCTACGCGGCCGCCTCGCTGGTCAGCGTGTTCGCCGGCAACGTGATCCTGCTGGACGCCGCCCGCGCCCTGGCCGGCATCGGCGGCGCCGCGATCTTCGCCTGCGGCGCCGCGCTGCTGTCCACCGTCTTCGAAGGTCCCGCCCGCGGCCGGGCGTTCGCGCTCTTCGGCACCGTCGCCGGCGTCGGCGTCTCCTTCGGCCCGTCGTTGTCCGGCGTGCTGATCGAGAGCGCCGGCTGGCGCTGGGTGTTCGCCGTGCACGCGATCGTGCCGGCTCTGGTGCTGCTCGCCGTCCCGACCATGCGCCGCGCCGTTCGGGAGACCCGCGCCGAAGGCGCGGGCATCGACGTCCGCGGCTCCGCCCTGTTCGTTCTCGCCATGCTGCTGCTCACCACCGGCATCGCCCAGGGCTCGCAGTGGGGCTGGGCGAGCCCGGGCGTGCTCGGGCTGTTCGCCGGCACGATCGCGGTCCTCGCGATCTTCGCCGCGGTGGAGAAGCGCACGGAGCACCCGATGCTCGACCTGGGCATCGTCACCGACCGCCGGTTCATGGCGCTCTGCCTGGTGCCGGTGGCCGGCTCCTTCGGCTTCGTCACCATGCTGACCTATCTGCCCGGCTACCTCACCGCCGCCGGCGGCTGGTCCAGCGGCGCGGCCGGGGCGACCATGCTGATGCTGACGGCCCCGATGCTGGTCCTCCCGCTGGTGACCGCCAAGCTCGTCGCCAGGGGCGTCCCCGCGATGCGCATCATCCGCCTGAGCGTGGTCCTCCTGGTGGTCGGCGCCGTCGGCCTCCAGCTCTTCCGGCCCGGGATCAACCTCGGGCTGGTCGCCCTGCCGATGCTGATCACCGGCGCCGGCTTCGCCCTCGCGGCCGGCCTGGTCGACGGCCAGGCCCTGGCGCTCGTCGCCCCGGAACGGGCCGGCATGGCCGCCGGTCTCCTCAACACCCTGCGCCTCGGCAGCGAGGCCGTCGCCGTGGCCGTCTACGGCTCGCTGCTCGCGACCGTCATCAGCGGCAGGACCCGGGACGGCATCGCCGACTTCGCCGACGCCGGCGACCCGACCACCGTCGCCGGCACCGTGGCGAGCGGCAACATCTCCGGCCCGGTCGGACACGTCGCCGAGGCGCGGCGCGGCAGCTTCACCGACCTCCTGGTCCACGCCTACGACGGCGCCTTCCACACCGTCCTGTGGGTGCTCGGCGGCATCTGCCTGGCGCTGCTCGTGCTCATCGTGGCCCTGCTGAGGGGCCGCAGGACCGAGCAGGCAGCGGCCGACTGACCCCGGTGCCCGACCTGCCCTACGCGGGGTGCGCCGCCTCGACGGCGTCGCGGAGGCGGGCGAGGGTGGCGCGCATGCCGGCGCTGTTGAGGGCGGCGCGGTCGGTGGGGCGGGTGCCGGTGAAGACCCGGCCGAGGAGTTCGGTCAGGCGGGAGCCGCGTCCGGTGCGCAGGTCCTCCCAGTACTCGGTGACGCGGACGGCGTCGGGCCCCTCCGGTTCGACCAGGTAGCCCCAGGTGGCCACCGGCAGGCCGAACGTGGACACCCGGAAGGCGAATTCCTGCGCGGCCCGGGCGGTGGTGACCCGGCAGTCGGTGAACCACAGGAACAGGCCCTTGCGGTTGAAGCCCAGGAAGCGGGTGCCTTCGGCGACCGGACCGCCGCCGAGCCGCCGGATCGCGATGCACTCGGGGCTCCAGCGGGCCAGGTTCTGCAGGTCGCCGAGGGCGGCGTACACCGCTTCGGCGGACGCGTGCACCGTGACGCTCTCCCGGAGGGTCCATTGACGGGTCACGCGGGCCTCCGCGGTTGGAAGTGACTGGCGAGCAGGGCTGGGCGTCCCGGACTGTAATCGCTCGCTGAAGCGCCTCGCAAGGGGCCAAAACCGGCTCCCGGAACGGCACTTGACGGCCCGTGCGGGGTGTCGCTAGCGTGCGGACGAGACGACCCGTTCCGACCTGCGGCGCGGGTGGCGACGGACGGCGGAGGAATCGATGGCGGCGGAGCCGATCGCGGAGCCGGAGAAGCTGCGGATACCGGTGCCCGGCGCCGAGCCGCTGGCCGCGACGGTGACGGCGCCGGTCGGCCCGCCGTCGGCGGTGCTGGTGCTGTGGCCCGCGCTCGGGGTGCCGGCCGGCTACTACGGGCCGTTCTGCGCCGAGTTGGCCGCCCGCGGGGTGGCCGTCGTCGCGGTCGACCTGCGCGGCCAGGGCGAGAGCGGTCCGCCCGCCGCCCGCCGTTCGACGCACGGCTACCACTCGCTGGCGTCCCGGGACTTCCCGGCGGCGACGGCGGCCGCCCGGGGCCGGTTCGGCCGCGACGTGCCGCTGTTCCTGCTCGGCCACAGCATCGGCGGGCAGAGCGCGGTGCTGGCCGCCGCGCGCGAGCCCAAGGCGGTGGACGGCCTGGTGCTGGTCGCGTCCGGCTCGGTGGACTTCCGGGGATTCACCGGCGCCGCCCGCTGGCGGGTGCTGGCCAACACCCAACTCGTCGCCCTGGTCGCCGCCCTGTGGGGCTACTGGCCCGGCGACCGACTGGGCTTCGGCGGCCGCCAGCCGGCCCGACTGATGCGCGACTGGGCCCGCCTCGGCCGCACCGGCCGCTACGCGCCCACCGGCGCCGACCTCGACTACGAGCAGGCCCTCGCCGCGCTCACCCTCCCGGTGCTCGCCGTCTCCCTCCCCGACGACCACCTCGCCCCCGCCACCGCGGTCGACCGGCTGGTCGCCAAGCTCCCCGCCGCGGACGTGGATCGCCGGCACCACGTCCCCGCCGAGGGCGAAGCCGCCGACCACGTCCGCTGGGCCCGCTCCGGCGGCGGCATCGCCGAACTGATCACCGGCTGGCTGGCCGGTCGCTGAGCAGAGACACCACGGAGGCGACACACCATGGGGGAGAAGCGCAACCTGCTCCCGCTGTCCGACGAACAGGGCGCTCCCGTCCGGGACCTGGCGGCCCGCGAGCGGATCCTCGCGACCACGCTGCGGGTCCTGTCCCGGGTCGGCTACCCGAAGGCGACGGTCGGCGGCATCGCGCAGGAGGCCGGCGTCGGCAAGGCCACCGTCTACCGCTCCTGGCCGCACAAGGCCGCCCTCACCCTGGACGCCGTCCGCACCCGGCTGCCCGACATCCCGGTGGACGACCTCGGCGACAGCCCGCGCGAGATCCTCGCCGTGGCCCGGGCGCTGGCCGGCCTCTACGGCGCCCCGCAGGTCCGGGCGATCCTCCCCGCCCTGATCGCGGACGCCGCCACCGACCCCGAACTCGCCCACCGCCTGCGCACCGAACTGATCGAACCCCGCCGCGAACGCTCCGCCACCGTCCTGCGCCGCGCCGTCACCCGAGGCGCCCTCCCCGCCGACACCGACGTCCTCACCCTCCTCGACATGTGGGCCGGCCTGATGCTCTTCCGCGGCCTGCTCCTCGCCGGCGACCTCGACGACCACGCCGTCCGCGCCCTGGTCGCGGCCGCCCTGGCCGCCCCGCCGCGAATCCCCTGACGCCCCGACCCCTCGAAACGCCGAACGGGCCTCCCCCGGGAGGGGGAGGCCCGTTCGAGCCCTGACGACCGGTCAGATCAGCGTCGACCAGTAGTACCAGAAGCGGGTCAGGATCATCAGGGCTATCGCCAGGTAGACGGCGAGCGGGACGAGCCACTGGTGGCGGAGGGCGGCCAGGCGGCGGAGGGCGGGTGGGGCGGGGAGGACGCCGGTGCGGATGTTGTGGACGGTGGTGGACCAGAAGAGGGTGATGACCACGGCCCAGACCACCATGCAGTAAGGGCAGAGGGCGCCGATCTCGTAGAGGGCCTCGTGGATCAGCCAGGCGACGAAGCCGAGGCCGGCGAGGGCGCCGCCCTGGAGGGAGAGCCAGAACCAGCGCCGGTGGGAGGCGCCTGCGAGGAGGCCCGCGCCGATGGCGGCGAGGGCTCCGAACGCGGCCAGGCCGATGACCGGGTTGGGGAACCCGAAGACTTCGGCCTGCTCGGTGCGCATGACCGATCCGCAGCTGATGATCGGGTTGATGTTGCAGTTCGGCTGGTAGGCCGGGTTCTCGATCAGCCGGATCTTGTCCAGGGTGAGCTGGGCGGACGCGGCCAGGCCGATCAGTCCGCTCAGCAGGATCAGCCACGAGAAGCGGCGACTCGCCCCCACCGGGGCGTTCCGGGCCGTGGTCATCGGGTCACCCGCCGATGCTCTGCTTGACCAGCGCGCCGAACTGGTCGCCGGAGAGCGCCTTGCCGTCCTTGCCGATCACGTCCAGCGTCCTGCCGTCGAGCTTGACGGTCGGGGTGCCGGAGACGCCGCTCTTGTTGAAGGCGCTCGCGACCTTGGCGGCCCAGCCCTTGTAGGTGCCCTCGGTGACGGCCTTGGTGAACGCCTCGGTCTTCAGGCCGGGGACCTGGCCGGCGAGGTCCAGGATGTGGTTGACGTCGCCGAACGCGTCCTCGCGCTCGGACGGCTGGTTCGCGTACAGCACGTCGTGGAAGGCCTTGAACTTGTCGACGCCCTCGTTCAGCGCGGCGCCCGCCGCGGCCAGCGCGGTGCGCGAGCCCTTGCCGCCGAGGTTGTTGTCGAGGAACGCGGCCAGGTGGTACTCGATCTTGTACTGGCCCTGGTCGGCGAGTTCCTTCACGGTCGGGCCGGCCGAAGTCTCGAAGGACTCGCAGACCGGGCAGCGGAAGTCCTCGTAGACGGCCAGGGTGTGCGGGGCGTCGGCCTTGCCGTACACGACCACGGTGCTGTCGGGGCCGGAGGCGTTGGCCGGGACGGCGACCGTGCCGCTGCCGGAGTCGGAGTCCTTGGACGCGTTCACCGCGAGGGTGGTGCCGCCGGCGATCACGGCGACGGCCGCGACCACCGAGACGCCGATGGTGAGGGTGCGGCGGCGCTTGGCGCGCAGCGCCTCCGCCTGCTGAGCCTGCTTCAGGCGCTCGCGGGCGGTGACGGTCTTGGCGGACTTGTGGGTGCTGGGCATGGTGATCCGTCTCCTCTGCGCCCCGGGGCGGCGCGACGCGGCCCGGCTCCGGCAGGTGGTCCCACCTGGTCAGGTGGTTCCATCCGGACGGGAGCAGGGGCGGGCGGCCCGGCGGGGTGCGGGGTCGAAAAGAAAGGGGGCAGGGTGCGATGCCCGGAGACGGCCGTGTACGCGTCGTGCGAGGTGACGGGCCGTCAGCAGGCGAAGGCCGGCTGCGGCGGTCCGCGACGCGGGGCGGGGGAGTGGACGGCGTCCTGCGGACGCCGCGGGGCGGGCTCGGCGCCGGCCCGGGGCAGCAGCGCCGCCGGGCAGGCCGGGCGGGCGGCCAGCAGCAGCGAGCGCCAGCAGTGCGGCAGCAGCCGGGCCATGGTGCGCAGTGCCTCGCCGACCCCGTCGAGGGCGGCGTCGGCGAGCCGGAGCCAGGCCGCGGCGGCCAGCGCGACCGCCAGGTGCACGCCCAGCACCAGCAGGCGCAGCGTGCCCGCCGAGTTGTGCGTCCACTGCGCGAAGAGTTCGGAGCCGCTGACTTGGTCGCCGCCGCAGACCAGCAGGTCCACGCCGTGGACGGGCCGGGAACAGGCGTCCTGGCCGAGGTTGAAGGCGGTGTTCAGCAGCAGTTCCACCGGCACCAGCACCGCGGACAGCAGCAGGAAGCGGCGGCGTGCGCCGTCCAGCAGGACCGCGAGCAGGAAGACCGCGACGCAGGCCACGGCGACCAGGGTGAGCGGCAGGGCACGGCCGGTGATCACCACCTGGCCGAACGCGGCCAGCGGCACGGCGAGCGCGGTGAACACCGCGCCCCGCAGGGCTCTGGTCGCGTGAATGCCGGTCATGGCTCCGGAGTATGCCACGCCGAAGGTCCCCCGCACGAGGGGCCGTTCGGCCCCTCACCTGCGGATAAGCCCTGGATAAAGGGGACTTCGGCGAGTGGTGGGCGGCGTCGGGGCGTTCGGCGCCCGCCCCGGGCCGGGGGTGCGGCGTGGGACTTGTCACGTTCCCGCGGTGGCCCGCGCCACACCCCCGGCGGGTCTCACCACAGGTCGACGGCGTGCGCCCCGACCTTCGCCGCGATCCGCTCCAGCACGTCCGCGGCGGGCAGCGGATCGAGCCGGCGGCCGTCGCGCAGCCGCACCGCGAGGGAGCCGTCGGCGGCCTCGCGTGGCCCGAGCACCACCTGGTACGGGGCCGGTCGGGCGTCCCGGACCCGCGCGCCCAGCGAGCCGCGGTCCGCCGCCAGCACCTCGGCCCGCAGATCGAGCTCCAGGCAGCGGGCGACCAGCTCGCGCGCCGCGCCCTCCTGCTCCTCGCCCAGCGGCAGCACCGCCAGCTGCACCGGCGCCAGCCAGGCCGGGAACGCCCCGCCGTGCTGCTCGACCAGGTGCGCCACCGCCCGCTCCACGCTGCCGATGATCGCCCGGTGCGCCATCACCGGCCGGTGCCGCGCCCCGTCCGGGCCGATGTAGTGCAGGTCGAACTGCTCGGGCTGGTGGAAGTCGACCTGCACGGTCGACAGGGTCGACTCGCGACCCGCGGCGTCCACCACCTGCACGTCGATCTTCGGCCCGTAGAACGCCGCCTCGCCGACCCCCTCCTCGTACGGCACGCCCAGCTCGTCCAGCACCCGCACCAGCAGCGCGGTCGCCCGCTCCCACAGCTCCGGCCGGGCCACGTACTTGCCGCCGCCGCCCGGCAGCGACAGCCGGTAGCGGGACGGGACGATGCCCATCGCCCGGTACGCCACCGCGATCAGCTCCAGCGCGCCGCGCGCCTCCTCGGCCACCTGGTCCGGGGTGCAGAAGATGTGCCCGTCGTTCAGCTGGATCGCCCGCACCCTGGTCAGCCCGCCCAGCACCCCGGACCGCTCGGAGCGGTACATGCCGCCCAGCTCGGCCATCCGAAACGGCAGTTCGCGGTAGCTGCGGGAGCGGGAGCGGAACATCACGGCATGGTGCGGACAGAGGCTGGGACGGAGCACCAGCTGGTCGTCCTCGCCCATGGACAGGGGCGGGAACATGTCGTCCCGGTAGTGCGCCCAGTGGCCGGAGAGCTCGTACAGCTCGCGTTTGCCCAGCACCGGCGAGTACACGTGCCGGTAGCCCGCACGCCGCTCCAGGGTGCGGACGAAATCCTCCAGGCCCTGCCGCACCACGGCGCCGTCCGGCAGCCAGAACGGCAGACCCGCGCCGATCAGCGGATCGGTGTCGAACAGGCCCAGCTCGCGGCCCAGCTTGCGATGGTCGAACACGGCGGTCTCCTCACCGGATGGGGGACGAGCCGCCACGGCCGCACGTGCGAAAGCCCCGGGCGCTCGGCCCCGGGGCTTGATCAGAACAGCAGTCAGCGCGCCGGGACATTCTCCCGCGTCGTCGTCGGCATCGCAGCGCGCTTCATGCCCCGGACGGTAGCAGCCGCACCCCCGCTCCGCACCCGAATTGACGCGCCGACCGGCGGGCCGCGACGGGCCGGTGACCGAAGGGGGCCCCAGCGCCTGACGACCGGTCAACTCGACAATCTGTTGGACCTGGTGGGCGTCCCGCGCGGAGGATGGCCACCGATCGGCTCCGATGCCCCACCGAGAGGGAGTTGTCCACCATGCAGAGCACTTCCGCCGACCGTCCCAGCCTGCTCGTCCTGGGCGGCACGCGGTTCGTCGGCCGGGCCGTGGTCGAGGCCGCGCTGGCCGACGGCTACCGGGTCACGATGTTCAACCGCGGCCTGACCGACCCCGGGCTGTTCGCCGACGCCGGCGTCGAGACGGTGATCGGGGACCGCACCGAGGACCTGTCCGCGCTCGACGGGCGCCGCTGGGACGCGGTGATCGACGTCGCGGGCTACCTGCCCGAGGTGGTGCGGCGCTCGGTCGACGCGCTCGGCGACCGGGTCGGCCGGTACGTGTTCGTCTCCACGATCTCGGTGTTCGCCGACCTGTCCACCGTCCAGGACGAGGACGGCGCGGTGCTGGAGGTCGTCGACGGCCTGTCGCGGATCCAGCTGTACGGCGCCAACAAGGCCGCCTGCGAGCGGATCGTGCTGGACGCGTACGGCGAGCGTGCGAGCATCGTCCGCCCCGGGCTGATCGTCGGCCCGCACGACCCGACCGACCGGTTCGCCTACTGGCCGCGGCGCTTCCGGCGCGGCGGCCGGGTGCTGCTGCCCGGCGACCCGGCCGCCCCCACCCAGTTCATCGACGTCCGCGACCTCGCGGCGTGGATCCTCGGCTGCGTCGCCGCCGAACGCGCCGGCGTCCACATCGTCACCGGCCGCTCCATGCCGATCGGCGAGTTCTTCGCCGCCTGCCAGGCCGCCGTGGGCTCCGACGTGGAAGGGGTCTGGGTCGACACCGAGACGCTGCTGAAGGAAGGCGTCGAGCCGTTCATGGGCGTCCCGCTGTGGAACGGCGACCCGGAGTTCGCGGCCGCCGAGCGGATCGACATCTCGCGCGCCCTGGCCGCCGGCCTGACGCTCCGTCCGCCGGCCGAGACCCTCGCCGACACCGCGGCCTGGGACGCCGCCCGCGGCGTGCCCGAGAAGGAGGGCCTCACCCCGGCGGAGGAAGAGCGGCTGCTGAACGCCCGCTGATCGCACACCGGCGCGAGGTGCCCACGCTCCGTTAAGGTGGGCACCGTCCGGACGGGTCGGCAGGGGAGAGACGTGATGGTGACGGCAGCGGACAGCACCCTTCCGGAACTCGACGCCGAGGAACTGGTCCGCTGGCGGGCCGACGGCGGGCGGCTGGTCGACCTGCTGACGGCCGCTCAGCGACTCGGCCCGGTCGCCGGGTTCCGGATCGGGGACCGGCAGGTGGTGCTGGTCACCGGGCCCGAGGAGGTCCAGCACGTGCTGGCCCGCAACCCCGACACGTACGTCAAGCACGGCCACCGCGCGAAGGTGCTGCTCGGCGACGGCCTGCTGTGCGCCGCCGGCGAGCCCTGGCGGCGTCAACGCAAGCTGCTGCAACCGCAGTTCACTGTGCGCGGGATCCGTGCCTACGAGCCGCAGCTGCGCGCCGCCGTCGCGGCCGTCGCCGACCGCTGGCGGGCCGCCGCGGACGCCGGCGAGATGCGCGAACTCGACGCCGACCTGCGGTACTTCTCGCTCGACGTGATCTGGCGCTCGCTCACCGCCCGACCGCTGGACGAGCCCACCTACCGGCAGCTGGTCGCCGCCGGGGACAGCCTCGCCGCCATCCCCGCGTTCGCGCCCGCCACCGGCGAGAGCGACGCCGACTTCAGCCGGGCCGTCGCCGACGCCGACCGCGCCGCCGAGCACGCCATCGCGCTCGCCCGGCAGGCCGACGAGCCCACCCTGATCGGGGTGCTGCTCCGCGCCGCCCGCGAACTGCCCGACTACGACGAGACGTTGGTCCGCGACGAACTGCTCACCCTGATGGTGGCCGGCTACGAGACCACCGCCACCACCCTCGGCTGGCTGTTCCTGCTGCTCGACGCCCACCCCGAGCAGCGCGACCTGGTGCTGTCGGCCGGCCCGGCGGGCTCCGCCGAGCGGGCGGCCGCGATCCGCGCGCTGATCGACGAGACGCTGCGGCTCTACCCCGTCGCCTGGCTGATGCCCCGGCACGCCGCCGAGACCGGCGCCGTCGGCGGGCACCTCGTCCCCGCCGGGGCGACGGTGCTGCTCTGCCCCTACCTGACCCACCGCGACCCGGAGGTCTGGCCCGACCCGGAGACGTTCCGTCCGCAGCGCTTCCTGGCCGCCGAACGCCGCCCCGCGCCCGGCAGCTACTTCCCGTTCGGCCTCGGCCCGCGCGCCTGCATCGGCGCCCAGTTCGCGGTCCGGGAGATGACGCTGCTGCTGGAGGAACTGCTCCCCGCGTTCCGGCCGGAGATCCGGGAACAGCCCACCGAGGCCGGCTACCGGCTGACCGTCCACCCCGACGGGCCGGTGCGGGCCGTGCTGCACCGGGCCGAAAACCGTTTGTGAGCACGCCCGACGGGCCGACAGGATCGGCGGCGATGAAGACCGATCAGCAGCACACCCCCGCCCGTCCGGTCGCCCTGGTGACGGGAGTCGGCCGGACGGTCGGCATCGGCGCCGCGATCGCCGAGCAACTCGCCGCCTCCGGTTGGGACATCGCGCACACCCACTGGACGCCGTACGATGCCCGGATGCCCTGGGGCGTCGAGCCGGACGCCGTCGAGGCCGTCGGCGCGACGCTCCGCGCGCACGGCGCCCGGCAGCTCGCGGTGCCCGCCGACCTCGCCGACCCCGGGACGCCCGCCCGGCTGTTCGACCGGGTGACGGCCGAACTCGGGCCCGTCACCGCGCTGGTGATGAGCCACGCCGAATCCGTCGACTCCGGGCTGCTCGACACCACCCTGGACAGCTTCGACCGGCACTTCGCCGTCAACACCCGGGCCGGCTGGCTGCTGATCCGCGAGTTCGGGCTGCGCTTCACCGGCCCGTTCGGCACCGGCCGGATCGTCGCCCTCACCAGCGACCACACCGTCGGCAACCTCCCCTACGGCGCCAGCAAGGGCGCCCTCGACCGGATCACCCTCGCCGCCGCCCGCGAACTCGCCCACCTCGGCATCACCGCCAACGCGGTCGACCCCGGCCCCACCGACACCGGCTGGATGGACGACGCCGTCCGCGCCGACGTCCTCGCCCACACCCCCCTCGGCCGCCTCGGCACCCCGCAGGACGCGGCCCGCCTGATCGACTTCCTCTGCTCCCCGTCCGGCCAGTGGATCAACGGCCAACTCCTGCGGAGCAGCGGCGGCTTCCAGTAGTCCTCGGTCGTCCCACGGGCCACTTCCACGGCCGCGGCCCGAGTCCGCGCTCCTTCGCTGTTCCGTCCCGTTCGACGTCGCCGCGGCGGCGGTCAGGCCCGGTGCTCGGCGCGGTCGCGCAACTCGCGGGTACGGGCGGCGAGTTCGTCCAGGGTGAGGGCGGCGGTGCCGTCCGTCAGACTGCCGAGGGCGGAGCCGTCCGCCCAGGCGCAGACCGGGAGTTCGCGATCGCTGTCGTCGATCAGTGCGCAGGCGATCGCGCCGCCGAGCGGGCCGGGCTCGAAGGTGCGCAGGCCCGTGACGGCCGTGCCGTCGCGGAGCGTGGTGGCACCGTCGGGGGAGTAGCCGCCCAGCATCCAGGTGGCCGCCTGCGCGGCGTCCGGCACCGAACCGCTCATCGCCACCACCAGGAGCTCCGCCTCCGCGAGGCCGACCGCCCCCGGCTGTCCGTACGCCGCCACCTCAAGGCTCCGAGGGGCGTACCGCTCGGCGTTGTCCCCCTCGTACGCGGCCCGCACCCGGGCCAGGTCCTGATCCTCCGTCACCCGGGACAGCCCCGCGAACTCGCTGACCAGGGGTGATGTGCAGGCCCGGGCTGGTGTTGCGAGGCGGTGGGGCGGGCGGTCCGGGGTGGGTGCAGGCCCGGGGGCGGGACGGGTGCGGGCGGAGGCGTGCGGGCGGGCGGTCAGGCGGCGGTCCGGGCCGGAGGCCGTTCGCGGAGGGCCGGGCCGAGCAGGAGCGCGGCGGCGGTGAGGGCGGTGGCGGCGTACAGGGGGCCGGTGGGGGAGGGGAGTGCGGCGGCGGCGAGCAGGGGGCCGATGGTGGCGCCGAGGTTGAGGGCGGCCGTCGCGTACGCCCCGGCCATGGTGGGCGCGTCGGTGGCGGCGGTGGCCAGGACACGGGTGATCAGCGTTCCGCCGACGGCGAAGGAGAGGGCGCCGAGCAACGGCACCAGGACCGGCAGCGCGGCCGGACGGTCCGCCAGCGCGGCCAGGGCCGCCCAGCCGAGCGGCAGCAGCGGGCCCGCCACGGCGAGCAGCCGCAGCGGATGGCGGTCGGCGAGCCGCCCGGCGACGTTGATGCCGAGCACCGTGCCGAGGCCGAACAGCACCAGCACCACCGGCACCCAGCCCCGGCCGAGCCCGGCCGGGCCGGTCACCACGGGGGCGAGGAAGGTGAACGCGGCGAACGTCCCGGCGTTCACCAGCGCGCCCAGCAGCAGCACGTGCAGCAGCCGGGGCCGGGCGAGCACGGCCAGCTCCGCACGCAGCGCCGGCCGGCCGTCCGCCGACCCGCGCCCGGCGGGGACGCCCAGCAGCACCCCGACGGCGGCCGGTGCGCAGAGCAGCGCCACCGCCCAGAACGAGGCCCGCCAGCCCAGCAGTTGACCCAGCAGCGCCCCCGCCGGGACGCCCACCACGGTGGCCGCCGTCGTCCCCGACAGCAGCACGCCCACGGCGCGCCCCCGCCGCTCGGGCCCGACCAGCGTGCCCGCCGCCGTCACCGCCAGCGCGAGGAACCCGGCGTTCGCGAACGCCGCCACCACCCGGGCGGCGCACAGCACCGGGAACGACGTCGTGGTGGCGCCCACCACGTGGGCCGCCGCGAACAGCACCACGCCGCCGAACAGCCCGGAGCGGCGCGGCCAGCGACGGGTCAGGGCCGCCATCAGCGGGGCGCCCGCGACCATGCCGACAGCGAAGGCCGAGGTCAGCAGGCCGGCCGTGCCGACGGGGACGCCGAGCTCGGCGGCGAGATCCGGCAGCAGGCCGGACAGCATGAACTCCGAGGTGCCCATGGCGAACACGGCCAGGGCGAGCAGATACAGGGCAAGAGGCATCGCACGGTACTCCGAGGTGAGGAGAGGAAACGGACAGCCGTCTCGTCACCCGGAGCCCGGGGCACTCCTCCGCACCGCGCGGCCCTCGACGGGGCGGCGCGGGCAGAGGCAGGGCGGACTCAGGTGCTCAGGGGCCGACGGCGGGGCCGCAGACCCCCACCTCGTCCGACTCGGGGCTCACCACGCTGCGCACGCTACCGGAACACCGTCCGGCCGGTCATCCCGATTTCCGCTGCCCGAGCGGATGCTGACCGACCGTCAGACCGTCTTGCGCAGCGCCATGGCCGCCACCTGGTAGCCGTTGGCGCGGTACAGCGCGATCGCGGCCTCGTTGCCGCCGAACACGTTCAGCCCGAGCGCCGTCCAGCCTTCCCGGGCGGTCAATGCCTCGGCGGCGCGCAGGATCGCGGTGGCCTGCTCCTTCCGTCCGGATGGCTGCACCTACGAGCCTACGCCGACGCCCAACTCGCCCACCGGGAGCGGGAGGTGCGATGCACGGTCTCTTGCCACAACCGGTTTGCTGTGCAAACCTGACGGCATGACAGACGCATCGGTGCCCGTGAACGGCACCCCGCACGAAGTCCTCGCCGGACTGGGCGAGTTGACCCGCAAGGTGCGTGCCGCGCAGCGCGGCACCTGGTTCCCGCTGCTGCTGCTCGGCGGCCTCACGACGGGCGGCATCCTGGTCGCCCGCCTCACCCACCAGGTGCTGACCGTCCCCTGCGTCGGCGAACCGGCGGGCGCCGACTGCACCCTGGTCAGGCAGGGCTCGCCGCTCTACTGGCCGATCGGTCTCGCCCTCGCCTATCTCGCCACCGCCGTCTTCTACGTCCGCCGGGCCCGCAACCGCGGCGTCGGCACGGCGATCCGGCCCTACGTCCTCACCGGCATCGCACTGCTCGCCACGGTGTCCGCCACCTCGCTCTGGGCCACCCGGAACGGGATGCCGCAGCCCGGCGCGCCGCTCGACCTGTGGGGCCTGCACCTCGACCCCGCCGCCCCGGCGACGCGACTCCTGCAACGGCTGATGGGCGACGCCCTGGCCGTCGGACTGCCGCTGCTGGTGCTGGCCCGGGTGGAGCGCAGCCGCGCCCTGCTGCTGCTCGCCGTGCTCTACTTGGCCGTCGAACTGGTCCCGCTCAGCACCGGCTGGGCGGGCATCCCGATCACCTCGCCGTGGTCCGCCCTGCCGCGCTACGCCGTCCCCGGCGCACTGCTGCTGCTCGGCGCCCTCGGCTTCGCCCTGGCCGAACGACCCCGGGAACGCACCGCATCATGACCGAACCGCCCGAGCAGGTCGAACAGCACCCTGCCGCCGGCCTGGACGACGTCGTCCACCAGCGCGTCCGCCTCGGCATCCTCACCGTCGCCCACCAGGCCCGCCGGGTCGAGTTCGGCTTCCTGCGCACCGCGCTCGGCCTCACCGCCGGCAACCTCAGCCAGCACCTGACCGTCCTTGAGAAGGCCGGCCTGATCGCCGTCGAAAAAGGCTACGAGGGCCGCCGCGCCCGCACCTGGCTGACGCTCACCGCCGCCGGCGACCGCGCCCTCCAGGACGAAGTCACCCAGCTCAAACGCCTCATCCAGCAGATCGAGAACGGACGCCCGGAGCCTTCTGCGAACGGCAGTTGACACTCCGTCCGAGGCCCGCGGCCGGCCACCGGCCGCGGGCCGTCCGTCGTAGGCTGCCGGATCCGGCCCACCCGCCCGTGACGAGGACCCAGCCCATGCCCAGCAGTACCCGCATCCGCCTGATAACGCCCGCCGACGCCGTCCCGATCGCCGCCCACTACGCCCGGGACGTCGAGGCGTTCCGACGCTGGGAACCGGCCCAGCCCGTCGAGTTCTTCACCCCCGAGGGCCAAGCCGCACGGATCGACCGGCTGCTGACCGGCCACGAGGCCGGAACGATCTGGCCCGGCGTCGTCCTCGCCGACGACCGACCGATCGGCCAGATCACCATTTCGACCATCCTCCCGCAGCCGTTCCTGCGCCGCGCCTCCCTCGGCTACTGGATCGCCACCACCGCCCAGAACCAGGGCCACGCCGGCCGCGCCGTCTCCCTCGCGCTGACCGTGATGACGGACCGGCTCGGCCTCCACCGCATCGAGGCCTCCACCCACCTGGAGAACCTCCCCTCCCAACGGGTCCTGCGCCGCAACGGATTCACCCCGTACGGCGTCGCCCACGCCGCGATCCTGCTCGACGGCCGCTGGCAGGACTCGCTGCTCTGGGAGCGGATCCTCGACGAGCCAGGCACGGGGGAGGGGGCGGCGTGAACGCGGTGGATCGGGCGGATTCCCGAGGGAGGGACCGACCGTGAACGGCGGCCCGGGGCGGCCCCGTCGCGCACCTGCGCGCCTCGACCGCCGACTGTGTGCCGAGCTCGGCGGGTGGCCGAAGGGGAGTTGACGTGACGTCACCCGGACGGGCGGAACGGCGGTCGCCCTCCGTCGGGAAGTGATCGACGGGGCATACGGTGGGGCGCATGCGCATTGTCATCGCTGGTGGTCATGGTCGGATCGCGCTGCGGCTGGAGCGGCTGCTCGGCGCGCGGGGGGACGCGGTCGCGGGGATCGTCCGCAGGCCGGAGCAGGCGGGGGAGTTGCTGGCGGCGGGGGCCGAGCCCGTGGTGTGCGACCTGGAGTCGGCGACGGTCGCCGAGGTCGCCGGGCACCTGGAGGGCGCCGACGCGGCGGTGTTCGCGGCCGGGGCCGGGGCGGGCAGCGGGGCGGCACGCAAGGAGACGGTCGACCGCGGGGCGTGCGTGCTGTTCGCGGACGCGGCGGAGGCAGCGGGTGTGCGGCGGTTCGTCGTGGTGTCCAGCATGGGGGCGGACCGTGAGCCGCCGGCGGGGACCGACCCGGTGTTCGCCGCCTACCTGCGGGCCAAGGCGGCGGCGGACGCCGACGTGCAGTCCCGTCCCGGTCTGGACTGGACGATCCTGCGGCCCGGACGCCTGACCGACCGGCCGGGCACCGGCAGGGTGACGCTGGCCGCGGCCACGGGGCGCGGGGAGGTCCCGCGCGACGACGTGGCCGCGGTGCTCGCCGCGCTGCTCGACGAGCCCCGGACGGCCGGGCTCACGCTGGAGCTGGTCGGCGGCAACTCGCCGGTCGACGAGGCGGTTTCGGCGCTCGCCGGTTCCTGACGGGCCGTCGCGGGCCGTCGCGGTCCGTCAGGCCGGAACCGTCGCGGGTGCGGCCATCGCCAGGAGCGTCTCGCGCAGGGTGCGCCGGAGCCGGGCCATGGTCCGGTGGGCCTGCGGGAGGTCGACGTGGACGGTGTGGATGTGCAGACCGTCCTCGTCCCGCTGGAACCACGAGGTGGTGCCGTTCACGCGCGACACCCACACATGGGCCATCGGCTGCCAGCGCGCGTGGTTCTCGGCCCCGGGGCACTTCCGCATGTCGATGTAGGAGAGGAAGTTCACCGGGAACGGCCAGCAGTGGCCGGTGAAGTGCTCGGGTGCGAGCAGCTCCCAGGCCCGGACGAACGGCACGTCGATGCTCTCCATCATCGCGGCGAACCCGTCCCGGACGCCCGCGACGAGCTGCGCGAAGTCCAGTTCCTCGGCCACCGAGAACTCGATGGGCAGGGTGTTGACGAACCAGCCGAGGGAGTGCCGCCAGGTGCCCCGGCCGCGTTCGCTGAGCGGCATCAGCGCACGGTAGACGTCCGGCCCGCCCTCCTCGCGCAGGGCCACCGCGACCGCGGCGAACAACCCCATGAAGAACTTCCCGCCGACCTCCTCGCAGCGGGCCTCCAGCGCCGCGGTCTGCCGGGCGTCCAGCAGGGTCGCGGTGTCGCCGACCGCCGGATACAGCCGGCTGGGCTCCGTCCCGAGGTCCAGCGGGAACCGGGGGAAGAGGCTGCCGTTCCGGGCGATGAACGACTTCCAGTAGGCGAGACGGTCGTCGTCGACGCCGATCGAGGTGTACCGGTGGCGCTGCTCCCGGGCGAACTCCATGTAACTTCCCGCCTCCGGGAGGTCCGGTTCCGTTCCGTCGCAGTACGCGGCGTAGGCGAGCTGGACGTCCCGCACGACATTCGGCATCGACATTCCGTCGGACACGATGTGGTCGAATGCGAGGTAGACCGTCGTGGGGCCGTCGTCACGGACGACGGCGCCCATGGTGAACGCGGGCCACTCCAGGGTGTCGATGTGTTTCCGGAAGCTGTCCGTCAGGAACGCGTGGACTTCCCTGGGCGTGTCGAATTCGCCCATGCCGACGGCTTCCAGTTCGATTTCCTCGGGCCGGTGCACCGCGTACGACAAATCCTCCACGAGGCGCTGGAACTCGCAGCGCAGGACATGGTGCCGCCGCACCAGGAAGAGCAGCGCCGACTCCAGTGCCCGCTGGTCGAGCGGCCCTTCGATCTCGAAGGTGACGGCAAGCCAGGAGGCCAGCGGCTCCTCGCTGTTGCGGGTCTCGTCGATCAGCGAGTGGTGCTTGTCCTGATTGAACGACGCGCTCCCGGCGTATTCCTCGCCGGGGCGGTCCGCGCATGCCGAACCCCAGGATCTGATATTCCATTGGACAATGTGCCCCGGTGCAATATCGGCGGCTTCCAACGGTGCCTGGCGCATGCTGATGCTCTCCCGAGCCGAAGGGAATTTTCGCGAATCGGCAGGCGGCAGCGACGGAACAAAGGCAGGCGACCGGCCGATTCAATACAGAATGTAACACCGCGCATTCGGAAAGTGGTTGATCCGGCGCGACACGGACTGCGGTGATCCGGCTCCGGCGGTCAGCTCCGGAATGCTGTTCGGTCTCCGTCCGGCAGGGCGTGGCGGGCCAGGGCCGCGGCGCCGACGAGGCCGGCGTCGGTGCCGAGGCGGGCGGGGGCGAGGGCGAGCCGGCGGGTGAAGGGGAGGGTCGCGTAGCCGGCGAGGTGGCGGGCGAGGGGGGTGAAGAGGACGTCGCCCGCGCCGGCGACGCCGCCGCCGATCACGGCGACGTCGAGTTCGACCAGGGTGGCGGTGGCGGCGATGCCGGCCGCGAGGGCCCGCGCGGCGCGGTCGAAGGCCGCCAGCGCGAGCGGGTCGCCGGACTTCGCGGCGCGGGCGACACCGGTCGCGGTGGTGTCGCCGTCGGGGCCGGGGCGCCAGCCGCTGTCGGCCGCGGTGCGGGCGATGGCCGTGCCGGAGGCGAGCCCTTCGAGGCAGCCGCGGGAGCCGCACGGGCAGGGGCGGCCCTCGAAGTCGACGCTGATGTGGCCGAGATGGCCGGCGTTGCCGGTGGTGCCGGTGTGCAGGCGGCCGTCCAGCACGAGCCCGGCGCCGACGCCGGTGGAGACCACCAGGCAGAGCGCGTTGCGGTAGGGGCGGGCCGCGCCGCGCCAGTGCTCGGCGGCGGTCATGGCGACCGCATCCCCGCCGAGGACCACGGGCAGGTCGCCGGCGGCGGGGTGCCGGGCGGCCTCGGCGCGCAGCGGGAACTCGCGCCAGCCGGGCAGGTTGACGGGGCTGACGGTGCCCGCGGCGATGTCGACCGGCCCGGCGCTGCCGATGCCGAGCGCCTGCACCCGGGGCCACTCGGGCCGCCGGGCCAGCTCGTCCAGGACGTGCGTCACGGTGGCCATCAGCTCGTGCCGGTCGCCGGTCGCGGGGGTGGGCACCTGGAGGCGGTGCAGCAGGGCGCCCCGGGGGTCGACCAGGCCGCCCGCGATCTTCGTGCCGCCGATGTCGAGCGCCGCGAGCAGTGCTTCGCCGGTACCTGCCGGGTGATGGTTCATGGTGACGTCTCCGCAGGTGGAACGGGGAGCGCCGTGGTGCGTGGCAGGGCGCCGTCGGATCGGTCCTGTGATTCTGACCCGCTTTGACAACGTTGTCCAGCAGGCATCGCCGCAGCCCGGGGCATCCGTCGAGGGTCGGATCCGGGGGTACCCGCACTATTCTCCGTGGCATGACGAGCAGCCTCCGAACCGGTGTCCGACTGCGCACCGGTGTTCGACCGACCATGAAGGACGTCGCCGCGGCGGCCGGGGTCGGACTGAAGACCGTCTCACGGGTCGTCAACGGCGAGTCCGGGGTGACGGACGGGACGGCGGAGCGGGTGCGGGAGGCGATCGAGGCGCTCGGGTTCCGGCGCAACGACAGCGCGCGGCTGCTGCGGACCGGGCGCACCGCGAGCGTGGCGCTGGTCCTGGAGGACATCAGCGACCCGTTCTCCTCCGCGCTGTCCCGGGCCGTCGAGCAGGTCGCGGCCGCCGAGGACTGCCTGCTGTTCACCGGTTCCAGCGGCGAACGGGCGGACCGGGAACGGGAGTTGGCGCTGGCGTTCTGCGCCCGCCGGGTGGACGGGCTGATCGTGGTGCCGGCCGGCGACGACCACCGGTACCTGCTGCCGGAGATCGCGTCCGGCACGCCCGTGGTGTTCCTGGACCGACCCGCGGGCGGCATCGACGCGGACGCCGTGCTCAGCGACAACGCGGGCGGCGCCCGCCGGGGCACCGCGCACCTGATCGCCCACGGCCACCGCCGGATCGGCTTCATCGGCGACCTGCGGGCGATCCACACCGCCGCCGAACGCGAACGCGGCTACCGCGCCGCGATGGCGGAGGCCGGACTGCCGGTGGACGACCGCTGGGTGGACTGCGGCCCCACCGACCGCGCCCGGGTCGGCGAGGCGGTGCGCCGCCTCACCACCGGACCGGACGCCGTCACCGCGCTGTTCACCGCCAACAACCGCGTCACCCTCGCCGCCCTGCACCACCTCCCCGCCGAGCGCCGCCCGGCCGTGGTCGGCTTCGACGACCTGGAGCTCGCCGACCTGCTCACCCCCGGCCTCACCGTGGTCGCCCAGGACCCGGCCGCCCTCGGCGCCCTCGCCGCCCGCCGCCTGTTCGCCCGACTGGCGGGTGACATCGGCGCGCCCGCCAGCTTGGAGGTGCCCACCACGCTGATCCCCCGGGGCTCCGGCGAGATCCTCCCCTGACGGTCCGTCAACTCTCCCGAGGCGGAGGGGAGACGATCAACTCCAGCCAGTACCGCTGATCCACCGGGATCCGGCCCGGCGGCAGGGCGAGCAGCCACTCCGTCAGCTCCGGGCCGGCCTCGAACTCGCCGTAGAAGCCGAACTTCAGGGTGAGCACCTCGCCCCAGTGCAGCCATCCCTCCACCGCGTCGGCGAGGTGCCGGTCGGCCGTCGGCGTGGCCGTGTCCGCCCAGGTGCGCAGCCAGGGGGCAAGGGTGTCGGTCGTCGCGGCCACCGTCTCCAGGACCGTCGGCACGTGCGTCGGCGGCGCGGGCTGCTCCAGGGTGGCGGACCACCAGGCGTCCAGCACCTCGGTGACCAGGTCGGCGTGGGGCCACTTCCGCCAGTCGGCGGCGCGCAGCCGGGTGGCGATCAACTCGCCGTCGGCCAGCACGCCGGTCGTCAACTGCCGCAGGATGCGCGGCGCGAGGCGCCGGTACAGGGTGGGGAAGTCGTACCAGAGGTCCGCGTTCTTCACCGCGGCCCGGCGGAGCAGTTCGTTCGGCAGTAGGTCCGGCGGCCCGGACAGCAGTGCGAGGTCCTCGGCGGTCCAGCAGTGTTCGCAGCCGCCCACCGGAGGGCCGGGGTGGGCACTGCGGCCGGCGGTGTCGAGGGCGTCCAGGGCGTGGTGCAGGCGCTGCTGCGCGGTCGTCATGGTTCCTGCCAACGGGACTCCGCCGGTGCGGACGGCGAAGAGCGTGACGCTACCAGAGGCGGTGGGCGGGCGCCTCGATCGGTGGCGTGGCGATCATCACACGGTTGGGTCGCGACGTGACGGTCGGTCAGCACGTCCCAAGTCTGCGGGAGAGATTTGCCAATCGAGCAGATCGGGGAACGCATGGTGTCCGGCGAGCCGAGGGACGCGGTCGGGGCAGAGGGATCGGACGGAGCGGCGGAGCGTGCGGGGCGACGGCCCGCCCGGAAGCCGAGACCGAAGCCGGAGCCCGAGCCGGGATCGGGTCGGACCGGGCGGCGCCGGGCGTCGAGACTGCGGCCGGACTACCCGCGCGCCGGCCGCCGGGGGCTACGGCGCTGGCTCCCGTCATGGCGTCAACTGGTGCTGCTGACCACGGGGTCGGTCGGCGCGCTCGCCGTCGCGGCCGTGGTGATGTACGCGCGGACGGACGTCCCCAAGGACCTCAACTCCTTCGCCACCCAGCAGAACAACGTCTTCTACTGGGCGGACGGCACCGAGATGGCGCGCACCGGCCTGGTCAACCGGCAGGACGTGCCGCTGGAGCAGGTGCCGGAGCACGTGCAGTGGGCGGTGCTCGCCGCGGAGAACGAGGACTTCTACTCGGACCCCGGCATCTCGATGAAGGGGATCGCCCGGGCGTTCTACCGGATGGGGTCGGGCGGTGACACCCAGGGCGGCTCGACCATCACCCAGCAGTACGTGAAGAACGCCTACCTGAACCAGCATCAGAGCTTCTCCCGCAAGCTCGACGAGATGTTCATCGCGGTCAAGCTGGACCAGCAGGTCGACAAGAAGGACATCCTCAGCGGCTACCTGAACATCAGCTGGTTCGGCCGCGGCAGCTACGGCATCGAGCGGGCCGCGCAGGCCTACTACGGCAAGCACGTGTCCCAACTCGACCCGAGCGAAGGGGCGTTCCTGGCGGCCGTGCTGAAGGGCGCGTCGCTGTACGACCCGGCGCTCGGCGGCGACAACCGGGACCGCGCGGTGGAGCGCTGGGCATGGATCCTGGACCGGATGGTCAAGATCGGGAAGCTGTCCGCCGAGGAGCGGGCCCGCTACACCGTCTTCCCGGAACCGCAGACCCCGCCGCAGCAGGCCGGCCTGAGCGGGCAGACCGGCTACCTGGTGGACCTGGCGAAGGCCTACGCGCTGAGCCACGCGGACATCACCCCGGCCCAGTTCGACCTGGGTGGCTACCAGATCCGCACCACCTTCGAGAAGCCCCGGCAGACCGCGCTCACCCAGGCCGTCCAGGACGCCGCGAAGAACCTCGACCCGGACCGTCGCCCCGCCGACCAGAACGTCCACCTGGGCGCGGCCTCGGTCGCCACGGACGGGCGGATCCTGGCCGTCTACGGCGGACCCGACTACCTGAAGCAGGGCTTCAACAACGCCAACACCGCGAACGTGCCCGCCGGTTCGGCCTTCACCCCGCTGGTGTACGCCGCCGGGCTCGACCGGGGCGTCCAACGCGAACGGCAGGGCAGCAGGACGCCGGTGCTGCCCACCACCCGCTACAACGGCGACAACGGCGTCGACCTGCAGACCCCCGAAGGGCCGTACTGGGGGCGCGACGGGAAGAAGGCCAAGGCGGCCAACGACGGCGACCGCAACTGGGGCCAGGTCAGCCTGCGGACCGCCGTCGAACAGTCCGTCAACGGTGTGATGCAGCAACTCGGCATGGACGTCGGCCTCGACAACGTCCGCCGGGCCGCGCTCGGGTTCGGGCTGCTCCCCGACAGCATGGGCGACCTGGTCCCCGGCTTCGCGCTGGGCAACTCCACGCCCAGCGCGATCCGGCTGGCCGACGCCTACACCGCGTTCGCCGGGCAGGGCATGCGCACCGACCCGTACTCCGTCGACCGGGTCAGCCGCAACGGCGCCGAACTCGCCGTCGGGCGGCCGGTCGCCGTCCGGGCCGCGCCCGCGGGAGTGGCCGGCGAGGTCGACGCCGCGCTGCGCGGGGCCGCCAAGGACGGCACCGGCAAGGAGGTCGGACAGCTCGTCCCCGGCGCCGCCGGCAAGACCGGCGGCAACCAGGCCCGCACCGCGGGCTGGTTCGTCGGCTACCGCGGACCGGTCACCACCGCCGTGTCGCTGTTCCGGATGGATCCGAAGACCCTGGCGCTCCTCCCGCTGACCGGGGTGGCCGGCGCCGACCCGGCCACCCCCGACTACACCACCCCGGCCGCGATCTGGGCCGCCTACACGAAGGCCGTGGGGTGAAGTCCCCGATGCGTCGCGCTACTTGAGGTAGGTCGGCCAGTCCGGCGCCTGGGCCGGATCGAGCCGGCGGAGCTGGTCCAGGACCTTCGGGTCCTGGGCGTCCAGCCAGTCGGCGAGCTCCTTGAACGACACGCAGCGCACGTCCTCCTTCGTGCAGACGCCCTTCATCACGTCCTCGACGGCCTGCATGTAGATGCCGCCGTTCCAGGTCTCGAAGTGGTTCCCGATGAACAGCGGTGCCCGGCTGCCGTTGTAGACCCGGGCGAACCCGTCGAGGTACCCCTCCCGGGTCTGCTTCTCCCAGGCGTTGTACTTCTTCGGGTCGCCCTGGGTGCTGTCGCCGGACTGGTTGGCCAGGAAGTTGAAGTCCATCGACAGCACCTGGGAGTTGCCGAACGGCAGCAGCTGGAGCGGGAAGTTCCACACCCCGCCGGTCTTCGACGGCCAGACCTGGAACTCTCCCGGCGAACTCGCGTCGTAGCGCCAACCCAGGGCCTTCGCGGCCGGAATCAGGTTCTTCTGCCCCTCCAGGCACGGGGCGCGACCGCCCGCGAGGTCCTTGCGGTAGTCGAACGGCAGCGGCGCCTCGTCGGCGAACCCGGTGTTGGTCTTCCAGTTGGTGACGAACGAGTACGCCTGGTCGATCTCGCTGCGCCACTCGTCGGTGCTCCAGTCCCCGCCGCCCTTCGCGCCGCAGAAGTGCCCGTTGAAGTGAGTGCCGATCTCGTCGCCGTCCTTCCAGGCCTCGCGCAGCTGCTCCAGCGTCTCCTTCACGTGCTTGTCGGTGGGGAAGGAGATGGCGGCGCTGCCCGGATCGTGCTGCGGCGGCCGGTAGAGCCCGTGCTTCTCCTCCGGGAGCAGGTAGATTCCGGTGAGGAAGAACGTCATGGTCGCCCGGTTCTCCTTCGCCAGCTTCCGGAACCGGGAGAACAGGTGGTCGTCGTTCTCCAGCGCGCCGTCCCAGGAGAACACCACGAACTGCGGGGGCTTCTCCCCGGGTTTCAGCTTCTCGATCTTCAACTGGTTCGGCTGCGGCCCCGTGTCGGACGTCGACCCGTCCCCGAGCACCTTCACCTGTCCGTCCCAGGTCGCGGACGGGCTCGGGCTCGGGCTCGGGCTCGAAGCGGCGCTCGGCGGCGGTGTGTCGGCGCCCGTGGTCGCCGACATCGACTGCTGCGCCGGGGTCGAACTGCCGCCGGTCGTCAGGCCCACCACGAGCGCGGTGGCCGCACCGGCCGCGACCACGACCGCCGCGACCTGAGCGGTTCTCGCCCGTCCCCTGCCACCACCGCTGCGCTTGTCGTCGCTCATCGCTCGCCGTCCCCTCGGTACACGGCTGCCTGGCTGGCAGGCCGTCCGACTGGTATGACGATTCGGATGATCGGATTGGTTACCGCTGGATCCGGTTACATGACAGTTCGTCACGCCTCGCGTGAGCGGCCGACATCGGATTGACCGGTTCTACGGCCAGGCGTCGGATTGACCGGTTCTACGGCCAGGCGTCGCGGTCGGCGAGGTGGAGGACGAGGGCCGCGATGTTCCAGGCGTCGTCCTCCCCGCGATGGTGACGGCCTTCGAGCGGCAGGCCGGCGATCTCCAGGGCCTGCGCCATGCCGGGGCGTTTGCGCAGCCCGTGGGCCTCGGTGAAGACGGCCTTGGCGTTGGTGTGGTGGCGGCCGAACGGGTAGGGCGTGCGAGTGGCCCCGCACTGGCGGGTGAACTGGTGGCGGTCGTAGTCGCCCCAGCTGATCCACGGCCGGGCGCCCGCCCGGTGCTCGGCCGCCAGCAGCCGGCACGCCTCGGCGAAGCCCACGCCCCGGTCGACCTCCTGCTGGGTGAGGCCGGTCAGCTCGGTGCAGAACCTGCTGACCGCCGACCGGACGGGCCTGACCACGATCCGGTGCCGGGCGAGGCGCGTGCCGGCGCCCAGGTCGACGACGGTCAGGCCGATCTCGATGATCTCGCTCACCGCGCCGGGCGGCGGCGCACCGTCCCAGCAGGTGGCTTCGACGTCCACGACGTTGACGAGGCGCGCGGCCCGGGTGCTGTCCACGGTGGGAAGCGTAGGGAGGAGCGGCGGTCGGGGCACCTGGTTTTCGAAGCCCGGGCCGGTGACCCGCACACTTGTGGGGTGAACTGGTACGAGCAGGCCCGGGCGGCGGAGCAGCGGCAGGACTGGGACGCGGCGATCGCGTTGGTGAGCGCGCGTGCCGAGTGCTACTCCGCCGACTTCCACCGCCACGACAACCACCTGTGGCACCTCGACCTGCTCGCCCGTGCGGGGCGGATCGCGGAACTGGCGGAACTGGCCCTGGCGGACCGCCACGCCCGTCGGCGGCTCAACAGGGCGTCGAGCGAGCGGGGCGTCGGTGAGTCGGGGCCGGGAAGCCCCGCTCCGTCGACCGGTGCACCGTGAGTATCAGCGGTTGTGGGGATGTCATACCTCGGTAGCCTCCGGCGAGTTGGCTCTGCGGTGTGACGGTTTCACCCCCGCCCCGCCCGTACCTTCTTTCCCGTGCCGAGGAGCACACCGAGGACGAGAACAAGGGGACGGGCGATGCGCAAGCGGGGACGGGCGATGGCGACGGTGGTGCTGGCGGCGACGGTGGCGCTGGGGGTGGCCGGGGCTCCCGGTGCGATGGCGGTGGCGCCCGCGCCGGTCGGGAAGTCGGCGACGGCGGCGCTGCCGGCGCCCACCGGGCCGTACGCGGTCGGCACCACCAGCGTGCACCTGGTCGACCCGGGCCGGGAGGATCCGTGGAAGGTCGGGCGGCCCCGGGAGTTGATGATCAGTCTCTGGTACCCGACCGGCCGTCCCGCGCTCGGCGACGAACGGGCGCGGTACATGACGCCCGACGCGGGGGCGCACTTCGGCAGCGCCGGGAGCGTCACCCAGCTGAACCAGGGCTTCGAACCCGACCGCACCGACTGGTCGGGCGTGCGCACCCACGCCCGCGTCGACGCGCCCGCGCTGCCCGGCCGGGCCCGGCCGGTGGTGCTGTACTCGGCGGGGCTGGGCGACCCGCGCACCTGGGGCACCGGCCTGGTGGAGGACCTGGCCTCGCGCGGCTACGTCGTGGTGACCGTCGACCACACCTGGGAGGCGTCCGAAGTGTCGCTCCCGGACGGCGAGTTGGCCACCTCGGTGTTCCCGGAGCTGGCCAAGGACCCGAACCTCGACGTCGGCGCGCTGCTGCGCAAGATGATCGGCACCCGGGTCGACGACACCAGGTTCGTCCTCGACCAGCTGGCCCGGCTGAAGTCCTCCCGGACCCTGCCGCCCGGCGTCGGCGCCGCCCTCGACCTCGGCCGGATCGGCATGGTCGGCCACTCCGGCGGCGGCTCCACCGCGCTCCAGGCCATGCACGACGACCCGCGGATCGCCGCAGCCGTCAACATGGACGGGCAGCTGCAGTTCCCCGGCCCGGACGGGAGGACCGGCGTCTACCTGACCGACGTGGCCGAGAAGGGCCTGGACCGCCCGTTCCTGCTGCTCGGCACCCGGAACGACGACTCCGGCCCCTACCGGCAGCAGCCCGGCTGGGACGCGCTGTGGCACCGCAGCACCGGCTGGCACGCGGACTTCACCCTCGACGGCTCCCGCCACGGCTCGTACACCGACGCCGAGTCCCTGCTGCCGCAACTCGCCGACCAGGGCGCGATCTCCGCCGATGCGCTGCACGGCGACATCGGTGCGGTCCGACCCGACCGGGCGGTGCTCGCGACCCGGACGTACGTCGCGAGCTTCTTCGACCGCTGGCTGCGCGGCCACGACGACCACCTGCTGGACGGGCCGTCGGCGAGCTTCCCGGAGATGGTCCACGAGCCCTGACCGACACCTGCGCCCGGCGGCCCGAAACCGGTTCGTGGACATGCCGGACGGGGCGGGGCTACGGTGCTGCACGCGTCGCACATCCGCACCGAGGAGCCGCACAGATGAAGGACACCACCCCGCTCGACCAGGGCTGGAACCTGCACCACGACGGGGAGTTGCTGCCCGCCACCGTGCCCGGCTGCGTGCACACCGACCTGCTGGCGGCCGGTCGGATCCCCGACCCGTACCTCGACGCCAACGAGCTGGAGGTGGCCTGGATCGGCCGCCGCGACTGGACGTACAGCCTCGACCTGCCCGCGCACGGCAGCACCCACGAACGCACCGACCTGGTCTTCGACGGCCTGGACACCGTCGCCACCGTCACCCTCGGCGACACCGTGCTCGGCGCCACCCGGAACATGCACCGCCGGTACCGCTTCGACGCCACCGGGCTCGGCGGGCCGCTGACGGTGCGTTTCACCAGCGCCTACACGGAGGCCGAACGAGTCCGCGGGATCGTCGGCGAGCGGCCCAACGAGTACCCCGAGCCGTTCCAGTACATCCGCAAGATGGCCAGCAGCTTCGGCTGGGACTGGGGCCCGACCCTGCCCACCGCCGGCATCTGGAAGTCCGTCCGGTACGAGCACTGGTCCACCGCCCGGATCGCCGACGTCCGCCCGCTGGTCACCGTCGACGGCGCCACCGGCCGGGTCGAGGTGCACCTCACCGTCGAACGCACCGCCGCCGGCGCCGGCCGTCCGCTCACCGCCCGTGCCACCGTCGCCGGCGCCGAGGCGGAGACGGTCTTCGACGGCGACAGCGCCGTGCTCGTCCTGAAGGCCGCCGACGTCGCGCGCTGGTGGCCGCGCGGCCACGGCGACCAGACCCGCTACGAACTCGCCGTCACGCTCGCCGACGGCGCCGGCCGACTCGACGCCTGGCAGCGGCAGATCGGCTTCCGCACGGTCGAGCTGCACCGCACCCCCGACGCCACCGGCACCCCCTTCACGCTGGCCGTCAACGGCGAACCGCTGTTCGTCCGCGGCGCCAACTGGATCCCCGACGACACCCTGATCACCCGTGTCACCCCCGCGCGCTACCGCACCCGCCTGCTCCAGGCCGTCGACGCCAACGTCGACCTCATCCGGGTCTGGGGCGGCGGCGTCTACGAACAGGACGCGTTCTACGACCTCTGCGACGAACTCGGCCTGCTGGTCTGGCAGGACTTCCCGTTCGCCTGCGCCGCCTACCCCGAGGAACAGCCACTGCGCGGCGAGATCGAGGCCGAGGCCCGCGACAACGTGGTCCGCCTGATGCCGCACCCCTCGCTGGTGCTGTGGAACGGCAACAACGAGAACCAGTGGGGCTTCCGCGACTGGGGCTGGGAGGAGAAGCTGCGCGGCGACTCCTGGGGCGAGGGCTACTACCTCGGCCTGCTGCCCCGGATCGTCGCCGAACTCGACCCCACCCGGCCCTACAGCGCCGGCAGCCCCTGGTCCGGCAGTTGGGACCACCACCCCAACGACGTCGACCACGGCACCCACCACTCCTGGGACGTGTGGAACCGCGAGGACTTCGCCGAATACCGCGCCACCGTTCCCCGGTTCGTCGCCGAATTCGGCTGGCAGGCCCCGCCCGCCCACGCCACGCTGCGCCGCGCCCTCCCGCACGAGACGCTCACCGCCGACTCGCCCGGCATGCTGCACCACCAGAAGGCCGGCGACGGCAACGGCAAACTCCGCCGCGGCCTGGAACGCCACTTCGACGTCCCCGACGACTTCGACCGCTGGCACTACCTCACCCAGCTGATCCAGGCCCGCGCCATCGCCACCGGCATCGAACACTGGCGCTCCCACTGGCCGCACTGCGCCGGCACCATCGTCTGGCAGCTCAACGACTGCTGGCCGGTCTCCTCCTGGGCCGCCGTCGACGGCGACGGCCGCCGCAAGCCCCTGCACCACGAACTGCGCCGCCTCTACGCCGACCGGCTGCTCACCCTGCAGCCCGCCGACCGCGACGGCGCACCCCGCGCCGCCCTGGTCAACCAGTCCGCCGAGCCCTGGACCACCACCCTCCGGCTGCGCCGCCTCGACACCACCGGGCGGCAGCTCGCCGAACACACCGAGGAGATCGCCGTCCCGCCGCGCGCCGTCCACCAACTCCCCTTGCCTGATGGGATGTTGATGGATCAGGGGACGGTCAAGGAGTACCTGGTGGCGGACGCGGACGGTCTGCGCGCCGTGCACTTCCCGGCCGCCGACCGGCACTTCGCCTACCCGCGGCCCGATTTCGACCTCGACGTGACGGCGGCCGGCGACGGCGCGGTGGACGTCCGGATCACCGCCCGCACGCTGATCCGCGACCTGCTGCTGCAGCCCGACCGCCTGCACGCCGACGCCACCGCCGACCGCGGCCTGACCACGCTGCTGCCCGGCGAGCAGGTGGACATCCGGGTGCACGGCGCGGGCGCCCCGAGCGCCGAGCAGGTCCGGCGAGCGGTCTTCTGCGTCGAGCCGTCGTGAACGCGCGGGTGCCGCCGATGAGCTGACGGTGCGTCCGGTGTCGGCCCCGCCGCCGTGCGGGTCCGGCCCGGCCGTGCCTTGATGGGCGAGGTGCCCGCCGTCCCCCGGGCGCGAGCACCCCGCCCATGTCGAGGCACTCGATCGGAGACACCCATGCCGCACTGCACGACCCGCGACGGAGTGGAGCTCTTCTACAAGGACTGGGGCCATGGCCGCCCCGTGGTCTTCCTGCACGGCTGGCCCCTCAACGGCGACGCCTGGCAGGACCAGCTGAAGGCCGTCGCCGACGCCGGATTCCGCGGCATCGCCCACGACCGGCGCGGCCACGGCCGGTCCACCCCCGTCTGGGACGGCTACGACTTCGACACCTTCGCCGACGACCTGAACGACCTGCTCACCAGCCTCGACCTGCGGGACGTCACCCTCGTCGCGCACTCCATGGGCGGCGGCGAACTCGCCCGCTACATCGGCCGGCACGGCACCTCCCGGGTGAAGTCCGCCGTCCTGCTGTCCGCCATCACCCCGCTGCTCGTCCAGGGCCCCGACAATCCCGAAGGCGTGCCCGACAGCGTCCTCGACTCGCTCAAGGCCGGCATCCTGCGCGAACACTCCCAGTTCTGGAAGGACACCGCCGTCACTTTCTTCGGCGCCAACCGCGTCCACACCAGAGCCACCCAGGGCAACCTGGACGCCTTCTGGCACATGGCGATGGCCGAGACCGTTCAGGGCGCCGTCGAATGCGTGGACGCCTTCGGCCACACCGACTTCCACGCCGACCTGAAGAAGTTCGACCTCCCCCTGCTGGTGGCGCACGGCGACGACGACCAGGTCGTCCCCATCGACGCCACCGGCCGCAGGACCGCCGCCCTCGTCCCCGGCGCGGTGCTCAAGGTCTACGAGGGCGGGTCGCACGGCCTGGCCATGGTGCCCGGCGACAAGGAGCGCTTCACCCAGGACCTGCTCGACTTCCTCAAATCCTGACGGCCGGGCCGCACCGGCGGTCTCGTTCGATCCCTTCCGCCGTCCCCGGCCTCTGGCGGCGGGGGCGGGTCAGGTCGTGGGGGTGTCCAGCAGGGCGAGGTGGGTGGGGGTGAGGCGGAGGGTTGCGGCGGTGAGGTTTTCGGTGAGGTGGGTGGGGTTGGTGGTGCCCGGGATGGCGAGGACGTGGGGGCCGCGGTGGAGGGTCCAGGCGAGGCGGATCTGGGCGGGGGTGGCGTCGAGTTCGGTGGCGACGGTGGTGATGCGGTGGTCCCGGTCGGCGGCGGGGGCGGCCTCGCGGTGGAGGCCGGAGATGGCGAAGAAGGGGACGAAGGCGATCCCCAGCTCGGCGCAGAGGCCGAGGACGCCGGTCTCCTCGGCGCGCCGCCAGTCCAGGCCGAAGGAGTTCTGCACGCACACCACGGGGGCGATCTCCCGCGCCTCGCGGATGTGCTCGGGGCGGACGTTGGAGAGTCCGAGGTGCCGGATCAGTCCGGCCTCGCGGAGGTCGGCGAGGGCGCCGAAGTGCTCGGCGACCGAGTCGCAGTCGGGGCCGTTGCGGCGCAGGTTGACCACGTCCAAGTGGTCGCGGCCGAGCTGGCGCAGGTTCTCCTCGACCTGGCCGCGCAGCTCGTCCGGCCGGGCCATGGTCCGCCACTCGCCGGACGGGGTGCGCCCGGGGCCGACCTTGGTGGCCACCACCACGTCGTGGCCCCGCCAGGAGTCCAGCGCCCGGTTGATCAACTCGTTGGCGGAGCGCCGCGGCGAGAAGTAGAAGGAGGCCGTGTCGACGTGGTTCACGCCCTGCTCGAACGCGGTGTGCAGGAGCCGGACGGCGAAGTCGCGGTCGATCGGGGCGCCGTCGGAGTTGCCCATCATGCCGTTGCCGGTCAACCGCATCGCGCCGTAGCCGAGCCGGTTCACCATCAGGTCGCCGAGCTGCCAGGTGCCTGCCGCCGCCGCTGTCGTGGTCATGGGTTTCCTCCCCGTGGGCCGTGCTGTCCGGACCCGGAGTATGGGGTCCGGCGGGCGGCCCGGAACAGGTCCGGCGGGTGCGCCGAATGTCACCCGCGGACCGGGAACGAACCGGAGGCCGCCGCGAGTTGGACCGGGTGTGGGCGAGCGAGGGGGAGGAGCGTCCGAACCCCCGTTGAGCTGCTGCTGAGGGAGGCGCTCGGCCTGCGGGCCGGGAGCGGCTAGGCTGGCCGGGCTCGGGCCCTTTACCGAAGCTTTTCCCGTGTGCCGCCGTGCGTCGGCCGCCTGTCCCTGCCCTGACGGAGGTACTCCGCCTTGCACCTCGACCAGTGGATCGAGAGCGTTCCGCCGACCTCGGTGTACATCCTCATCGGCCTGATCATCGGACTGGAGAGTCTGGGCATTCCGCTGCCCGGCGAGATCGCCCTGGTCTCCTCCGCGCTGCTCGCCGCCAAGGGCATCGTCAGCCCGTGGGGCGTCGCGGGCTGCGCGATCGCCGGCGCGATCATCGGCGACTCGATCGGCTACGCGATCGGCCACAAGGGCGGCCGGCCGCTGTTCGAGAAACTCGGCCGCAGGTTCCCCAAGCACTTCGGACCAGATCATCTGGCCACCGCCGAGCGGGCGTTCCACCGCTGGGGCATGTGGGCGGTGTTCTTCGGCCGGTTCATCGCGCTGCTCCGGATCTTCGCCGGTCCGCTGGCCGGCACCCTGCGGATGCCGTACTGGAAGTTCCTGATCGCCAACGTGCTGGGCGGCGTGGTCTGGGCGGGCGGCACCACGCTGCTGGTCTACCAGGTCGGCAAGGTCGCCGAGGAGTACCTGAAGGGCGCCTCGTACATCGGTCTCGCCGCGGCCGCGGTGTTCGGCGTCGGCTCGGCGCTGGTGCTCAAGTGGCGGGCGAAGAAGTCCCGGGCCGAGCACCCCGAGCAGTCCGGCGGCAAGAGCGGCGAGCCGCTCAGCGAGACGCTCGTCGACTGACCCCGGAAGCCGCACCCGAAGGCCGCCGTGTCCCGCCCCGGACGCGGCGGCCTTCGCCGTGTTCGAGGGCGGCCGCGCGCCGGACAGGGAGTAGGGTCGCAGCGCGAAGCGATCACGGAGGTGGGGAATGAGCACGCAGGAGAACCCGCAGCAGCGGTGGACGGCGGTGGACGACTACACCGCGGACCGGCTGATCGGCGAGGACGCGGTGCTGGACGCGGCCGTCGAGGCCGCCGACCGGGCCGGGCTGCCGCCGATCGCGGTGGCCCCGAACCAGGGCAAGCTGCTGCACCTGCTGGCCCGCATGCAGGGCGCCCGGCGGATCCTGGAGATCGGCACCCTGGCCGGCTACAGCGCCATCTGGCTGGCCCGTGCCCTGCCCGAGGGCGGCGCCCTGACCACGCTGGAGATCGACCCGGCGCACGCCGCGGTCGCCGCCGCCAACCTGGAACGGGCCGGTCTCGCCGACCGGGTCGAGATCCGGCTCGGCGCGGCCCGCGACACCCTGCGGCAGCTCACCGAGGAAGGCGTCGAACCGTACGACCTGGTGTTCGTCGACGCCGACAAGCCGAACATCCCGCACTACCTGGAGGCGTCGCTGGCGCTCACCCGGCCCGGCTCGGTGATCGTGATCGACAACGTGGTGCGCGGCGGCCGGCTCGCCGACCGGCAGAGCACCGACGAGGCCGTGCGCGGCGTCCAGCAGCTGCACGAGCTGCTCGCCGGCGACAAGCGGCTGGACGCCACCACCGTGCAGACCGTCGGCGCCAAGGGCTACGACGGCTTCACGCTGATCCGGGTGGAGGGCTGAGCACCGTGCGGATCGGACTCCTCGGCACCGGGCCCTGGGCGAGCCTGGTGCACGCCCCGGCCCTCGCCGCCCACCCCGACGTCGAATTCGCCGGCGTCTGGGGCCGTCGCCCCGAGGCCGCCAAGACCCTCGCCGCCGCCCACGGCGTCCCCGCCCACCAGGCGGTGGACGACCTGCTGGCCGACGTGGACGCCGTCGCCATCGCCCTGCCACCGGACGTCCAGGCCGAGTACGCGGTGCGCGCCGCCGCGGCCGGCAAGCACCTGCTGCTGGACAAGCCGGTCGCCTCGACGGTCGACGCCGCCCGCGCCGTCGAGGACGCGGCCGCCGCGGCCGGCGTCGCCTCGGTGGTGTTCTTCACCGTCCGGTTCGGCGGCGCGCAGGGCGACTGGATCGTCGAACAGGCCGAGCGGGGCGGCTGGTTCACCGCGCACTGCCACTGGATCGGCTCGGTGTTCACCACCGACAGCCCCTACGCCGCGTCCCCGTGGCGCCAGCAGAAGGGTGCGCTGTGGGACGTCGGCCCGCACGCCCTGTCCGTGCTGCTGCCCGTCCTCGGCGACGTCGAACGGGTCGTCGCCGCGCCCGGCCCCGGCGACACCGCGCACCTGATCCTCCGTCACGAGGGCGGCGCGTCCAGCACCGTGACGCTCAGCCTGACCGCCCCGCCCGAGGCCTCCGCGCTCGGCGCGGGCGCCGAACTGCGCGGCGCCGCCGGCGTCACCCGGCTCCCCGACCGGGACGGGCCGCCCACCGCCGCGTACGGGCGCGCGCTGGACGCCCTGCTGGCGGCGGCCGCGACCGGCACCCCGCATCCGTGCGACGTCCGGTTCGGGCGGCGCGTGGTGGAGGTGCTGGCGCAGGCGGAGGAGCAGCTGCTGCGGTAGCTCCCGCCGACGGCCGGTCAGGGATTGACCGGGCGGCGGTCGGCCGGGCGGCGCGGCGGGATCGGGGTGGCGGGGAAGTCCCGCGGCCCCGTCCACAGCGCCGGCACCGCGTCCGCGCGGCGGGCCAACTCGTAGGCGATCGCCTCGTAGTTGACCCGCCAGCCGCGGAAGTGCGCCCAGGCGTCCGCGACCGGCCGCTCCAGCCGCATCCCGGCAGCCGTCACCATCGCCACCGCTGCGTCGAACTCCGCGAAGGTCAACCGGATCGGCTCCTCCGGCTCCGGATCCGGTTCGAACGGGATCCGCAGCGCGGTCGCGATGTCGCGCAGCGCCGTGAACCCGGCGCGCAGCAGCAGCCGCGCCTCCGGCGGGGCCGAACGCGGGTTCAGCGCCAGCTGCATGGCCGCCGCGTCCATCACGGCGATCAGGCCCACCACCCAGTTGCGGTACGGCTGCGGCGAGCGGAACGAGATCAGCACCGGATAGTTGGAGTGCCCCTCGCCGAGGTCCGCCGCCAGCCGCTCCCAGTCCCGGTACAGCTCCGGCAGCTCGCTCTCGGTCCGCACCAGCGCCTGCCGGGCCAGCAACTCCGGCCCCCAGGCCGGCTCACCGGCCCGCGACTGCAGCAGCGTCACCTCCAACTCCCGCCGGTTGTAGGCCGAGTAGAGCGTCGGCAGGTAGGCGATCAGCAGCGCGATGATCAGCGGGCCGTTGGCCGCCGCGAGGAAGTCGATCACCGACAGGTGCAGCCGGTCGCCGCTGGCGAAGCCCAGCGTGAACAGGCTCGACCCGGCCTCCCGGAACGCGACGTGCCACGGCAGTTCGGACGTCCCTATCAACAGCAGGGTGTACGCCATCAGCGTCGACAGCAGCCAGCACCCCAGCATCCCGAGCAGCGTCAACGGCGCCAGCCAGGTCTGCGCCCGGTCGATCGCCCGGTACCCGCCGAACGGCGCCGCCACCGTCCGTACCACCACCCGCAGCGACGACCACAGTCGGATCGCCAACGCCGAGTACAGCCCGCGCGGCACCACCAGCGTCCGCAGAATGCTGCCCGCCGTCCAGACCAGCAGTGCCACCCCGAGCACGGTGAAGATCACTCTCATCCGGCCATTGTGACGCCCCGCCACGGCCTTTCCGAGATGCGACGGCCGCCGGAGGTGAACAGAACGGCCCAGAACATGCGGTAAGCTTCTCAGCAGGTCGAACCGAGCACACAGGCAACCGGCGGCTACACTCTTTGCGCGGGTGGCGGAATAGGCAGACGCGCTGGATTCAGGTTCCAGTGCCCGAAAGGGCGTGGGGGTTCAACTCCCCCCTCGCGCACAGCGGGTCGTACGACCCAGAACGGCCGATCGGTCCGACAACATGTCGGGCCGATCGGTCTTTTTGCATTCCCGGTCGAGGTTTTGACGGTCCGTGGGGCAGGAGACCCGGACGGCTGCCTGGAAGGTTCCGGCCCCCAGGCAGCCGGTCTGTGACGGGCGGTCAGTTCGCCGGGGTGAACTTCTTTCGCCAGGCGAGGGAGACGTGGACCAGGGCGATCAGCACCGGGACTTCGATCAGCGGGCCGACCACGCCGGACAGCGCCTGGCCGGAGGTGACGCCGAAGGTGCCGATGGCGACGGCGATGGCGAGTTCGAAGTTGTTGCCGGCGCCGGTGAACGCCAGGGTGGCCGTCCGGTCGTAGGAGAGGCCGAGGCCCTTGCCGAGGGCGAAGGTGCCGAACCACATGATCGCGAAGTAGGCGAGCAGCGGCAGCGCGATCCGGGCGACGTCCAGCGGCTGCGAGGTGATCGTCCTCCCCTGGAGGGCGAACAGGATCACGATGGTGAACAGCAGGCCGTAGAGGGCCCAGGGGCCGATCCGCGGCAGCACCTTCGCCTCGTAGCGTTCGCGGCCGAGCTTCTTCTCGCCCAGGCGGCGGGTGAGGAAGCCGGCGGCGAGCGGGATGCCGAGGAAGACGACGACGTTGAGCGCGATCCTCCCCATCGAGACGTCCAGGTGCTGCCCGTCGCCGAGACCGAGCCAACCCGGCAGCAGGTCGAGGTAGAACCAGCCCAGGACGCCGAACATGACGACCTGGAAGACGCTGTTCAGCGCGACCAGGACGGCGGCGGCCTCGCGGTCGCCGCAGGCGAGGTCGTTCCAGATGATCACCATGGCGATGCAGCGGGCCAGGCCGACGATGATCAGACCGGTGCGGTACTCGGGCAGGTCCGGCAGGAAGATCCAGGCGAGGGCGAACATCACCGCGGGGCCGACCACCCAGTTGATCACCAGCGAGGAGACCATCAGCCGACGGTCGCCGGTGACGGCGTCGAGCCGGTCGTAGCGGACCTTCGCCAGCACCGGGTACATCATGACCAGCAGGCCCAGCCCGATGGGCAGTGAGACCCCGCCGATCTCGACCGCGGCGAGGGCGTCGTTCAGGCCGGGGATCAGGCGGCCGAGGCCGAGGCCGACGGCCATCGCGGCGAGGATCCACGCCGCGAGGTAGCGGTCGAGGAAGGACAGCTTGCCGGTGACCGACGCCGCTTCCACCGGTTCGACGGGGGCCGCCATCAGCAGGACCTCTTCACGCCGGCGTTGGCGCGGGCGGTGGCGGCGAGGTCGGCGAACTGCCCCGACATCGACTCCAGTACCTCCGGCCTCAGCCGGTAGTACGTGAAGCGGCCGCAGGGTTCGGTGTCCACCACGCCGGCCTCGCGCAGCACCTTGAGGTGGTTGGAGAGGTTGGTCTGGCGGGCGCCGGTCTCCTCCACCAGGTGCGTGGTGCACAGGGTTTCGCGGGCCAGCAGGGTCACGATGTGGAGCCTGAGCGGGTCGGCCAGCACCCGCAACAGTTCAGTGTCGACTGATATCACCATGGGCTGATACTTTCACATCGGCCGGGACTGGCCGAACAGCAGGGCCGCCGGTACTCGCTCCGGCCCGGACAGCTGCTACCCCGAACGAAGGACCCTCCACCGATGACCACCGCGCCGCTCGCCTCCGTGCTGTTCGTCTGCGTCCACAACGCCGGCCGCTCCCAGATGGCCGCGGGCTTCCTCGCCCACCTCGCCGGCGACCGCGTCGAGGTCCGCTCCGCCGGCTCCGCGCCGGGTCGGGAGGTCAACCCGGCCGCCGTCGCGGCGATGGCCGAGGTCGGTGTCGACATCTCCGACCAGAAGCCGAAGATCCTCACCTCCGAGGCCGTCGAGGCCTCCGACTACGTCATCACCATGGGCTGCGGCGACGCCTGCCCGTACTTCCCCGGCAGGACGTACCTCGACTGGAAGCTGGACGACCCGGCCGGCCAGGGCGTCGACGCCGTCCGGCCGATCCGCGACGCGATCAAGGCCCTGATCGAGCAGCTGATCGCCGAGATCGACGCCAACGCCGTGGCCGGTCACGAGAGCTGATCGTCGTCGGACAGTCGGACAGTCGGAGCGGACGACCGGCGAAAGTCGCGTGACCCCGCGGACCGCACCGGCGACACTGACGCCATGACCGTTGACCGTGAGGCGTTGCAGGCCGGCTGGAACCGGACTCGGGGCCACCTCGACACTGATCGGGCCCGCCTGGCGGGCCGACCCGGCATCGATCTCTCGGTGACGCTCGATTTCCTGGAGCACAACGAGCTGGGCCTTGCCTTCGACTGCCTGGTCGATCTCGGTGACGACCACGACGCGCCGCTCGCCTTCTGGCAGGACCTGGACCGGGCGGCCCGTGAAATGCGGCTCTGCGGCGACGCACTCCACAAGCCCCACCTCACCTCGGCCGACCTCTGCCGTCGCCGTCTCGCGGCCGCCTCCGAACAGGACTGACCCCTCGGCCCGGCGAACCTTCCCGGTGGTCGGGTTCGCGCGAACCGCCGGCGCCGTGACCGGGCACGGAAGACTCGCGGCACGTGGTGGACGCGTTCAGCGGGTGGCGGTGAGCAGCCCGGCCATTGCGGCCAGCGGCCCCGGGACGACGCGGTAGTAGACCCAGGTGCCGCGCCGTTCGGAGGTCAGCAGGCCGGCCTCGCGGAGCTTCTTCAGGTGGTGGGAGACGGTCGGCTGGGACACGCCCACGTCCTGGATGTCGCACACGCAGGCCTCGCCGCCCGGGTGCGAGGCGACCCGGGAGAAGAGGCGCAGCCGCACCGGGTCGGACAGCGCCTTGAACATCGCAGCCATCCGCTCCGCGTCCGCCTCCGACAGCGCCGCCGCCGTCACCGGCGGGCAGCACGGCGCTGCCGATGCGTCGACGATCGGCAGCTCGGCGGACATCAAGTTCGACATACGTCTATGTTGACACTCGTCGAATCAGTGGGCAAGCTCGGCTGTATCGACGAGCGTCAATGCAGCGCTCATCCGTCACGCACCAGCCCGGAGAACCGAGATGAGCGAGAACGCCTCCACCGCCCACCTTCCCGTCGCCGTCATCGGCGCAGGCCCGATCGGCCTGGCCGCCGCCGCACGCCTGATCGAGCGCGGCATCGAGCCCGTGGTGCTGGAAGCCGGACCGAGCGCCGCCACCGCCGTGCGCGAGTGGTCGCACGTGCGCCTGTTCTCGCAGTGGTCCGAGGTCGTCGACCCCGCCGCCGAGAAGCTCCTCGCCCCCACCGGCTGGGTGCGCCCCGACGCCGACGCCTACCCGCTGGGCGGCGACTGGGTGGCCCGGTACCTGCAGCCGCTGGCCGACGCGCTCGGGGGCCGGGTCCGCTACGACGCCCGCGTCACCGGCGTCGCCCGGGCCGGACGGGACCGCATCGTCGACGCCGACCGCGAGGCGCAGCCGTTCACCGTCCACGTTCAGCACGCCGACGGCTCCGAGGAGCGACTCCTCGCCCGCGCCGTCGTCGACGCCTCCGGCACCTGGTCCACTCCCGGCCCCGGCGGCGGCAACGGGCTGCCCGCCCTCGGCGAGCGCGCCGCGAGCGCGAAGATCTCGTACTGCGTCCCGGACTTCGCCGACCCTGCGGTGCGCTCGCGGTACGCCGGCCGGCGGACGGCGGTGGTCGGCTCCGGCGCGTCCGCGTTCACCGCGCTTGCGCTGCTCGCCGACCTCGCCCAGGACGCGCCCGGCACCCACGCCCTCTGGGTGCTGCGCCGGGGCATCTCCGGATCCACCTACGGCGGCGGCGCCGCCGACCGGTTGCCCGCCCGCGGCGCACTCGGCCTGCGCGCCAAGGCCGCCGTCGAGGCCGGTCACGCCGGTGCGCTCACCGGTTTCCGCACCGCCGCCGTCGAGCCCGACGGCGAGCGCCTGGTACTGGTCGCCGAGGACGGCCGTCGCAGCGAGGCCGTCGACGAGATCATCGTCCTGACCGGCTTCCGCCCCGACCTCTCCTTCCTCGACGAACTGCGCCTCGGCCTCGACGAGCGCCTCCAGGCCCCGCTCGCCCTCGCCCCGCTGACCGACCCCAATCAGCACTCCTGCGGCACCGTCCACCCGCACGGCGCGAACGAGCTCGCCCACCCCGAGGGGGAGGTGTACCTGGTCGGCATGAAGTCCTACGGCCGCGCGCCCACGTTCCTCGCCCTGACCGGCTACGAGCAGGTCCGCTCCGTCGCCGCCGCCCTCGCCGGCGACCACGAGGCCGCCGCCCGCGTCGAGTTGACCCTCCCGGAGACCGGGGTGTGCGGCGGCGCCGGCCTCTTCGACGAGGACGCCGTCCAGGACGGCGGCTGCTGCTCGACCCCGGCCGAGCCCGAGACCCTCACCGTCGGAACCAGGCCGAAGCTGATCATCCTCGGAGCCGAGGAGTCCACCGACTCCTGCTCCCCGACCGGTGGTTGCTGCTGACCATGGTGAACACCACCCGCACCGAGGGCGGGGCCGCGACCGACGCGCCCGTCCGGTTATCGCCCCGCGCCGCGCTGCCCGCCCTGTGCCTCACCCAGATCACCGGCTGGGGCATCCTCTTCTACGCCTTCCCCGTCCTGCTCTCCCGCATCACCCACGCCACCGGGTGGTCCACCCAGGCCACCACCGGCGCATTCTCCGCCGCGCTGCTGACCTCCGCGCTGGTCGGCATCCCCGTCGGGCGGCTGCTGGACCGTCGTGGCCCGCGCGTGGTGATGACCGCGGGCTCCGCGCTCGGTGCCGTCGCCCTGGCGGGCGTCGCACTCGCACCGAATCTGCCGGTCTTCCTCCTCGCCTGGCTCGCCGCCGGCACCGCCATGGCCGCCACCTTCTACCAACCCGCCTTCGCCGCCGTCACCCGCTGGTACGGACCGCGCCGGGTACGGGCGTTGACCACCGTGACGCTGGCCGGCGGCCTCGCCTCCACCGTCTTCGCACCCCTCACCGCCGCACTGGCCGACCACCTCTCCTGGCGCACCACCTACCTGACCCTCGCCCTGCTGCTGGCCGTCGTCACCGTCCCCGCGCACGCCCTCGCGCTGCGCCACCCCTGGCCGCCACCGCCGCGCGACACCGTCTCAACCTCCGTGCAGGTCAGGTCGGTTGAGCGCGACCTCGGCTTCTGGCGACTCGCCGCAGCCTTCACCCTCTCCACCCTGGCCATGCACACCGTGGTGTTCGGCCTCGTCCCGCTGCTCACCGCCCGCGGCGCCGGACCCACCCTCGCCGCCTGGGCGCTCGGCCTCGGCGGCCTCGGCCAGACCCTGGGCCGCACCCTGTACGCGCCGCTCGCCGCCCGCACCCCGGTCCGGGCGCGCACCGCCGTCCTGATCGCCGCAGGCGGCGCCACCACACTCGCCCTGGCCGCAACTCCCGGACCGGCAGCTCTACTTGTCGCACTGGCCGTCCTCGCGGGAACCGTCCGCGGCAACCTGACCCTCCTTCAGGCCACCGCCGTCGCCGACCGCTGGGGCACCGCCGCGTACGGCCGCCTCAGCGCCCTCCTCGCCGCCCCCGCCACGATCGCCGCCGCTCTCGCCCCGTGGGCCGGCGCCGCCCTCGCCGGGCCGCTCGGCGGCTACCCCCAGCTGTACCTCCTCCTGGCCGCGACCTCCGCCCTCGCCGCCCTGCTGGCGCTCGACTGACCGACGAGGCGTCAGCGGCCGCCGCCGCTCAGCCCCAGCTCTGTCGACGCTCGGCCAGGAAGTCGACGGCGTGGGCGAGTTGGGCCGCGAGGAAATCGGCGGTGGCGCCGGGGCCGGTGAAGGTCGGCGAGCCGTGCGGTCCGTGCCGGGTCTGCCGTCAGTGCCTGACCGAGCAGCAGGCGGGTGGACTCCACCTGCTCGTACCGGTCCTGGCTGATCGGGTCCGCTACGCCGGTCAGCAGCGCGGCGAACTCGTCGAGTGCGGTGGCGAGTTCGGCGTCCTTGTCGTTCAAGACTGCTCCTCGGGGGGCGGGGGCTTGAGCGTAGCCGGGGCGGCGGGCGAGGGGCGTCCGCGTCGCGAGTACGCTGCGGACCGGCACGATTCCGGTCGAGGGAGTACGTTCGATGGTCCGCACCAGCCCGCCCCGTCCGCTTGACGTCGAGGCGCTGTTCCCCGAGGTGGCGGCGCTGCGGCGGGACGCCGTGCGGCTGCACCCCCGGCGGGGGGAGCCCGGGCCTGGGGAGAGTTCGCTGGGCGGCCCGGTGCGGTGGCCGCGTGCGGAGCCGTGGCCGTCCTGCTCCGACGAGCACCCGCGCACCGGGTACGCGCCGCCGCGCGGTGCGGGGCCCGTGCCGCTGGTGCCGGTGGTGCAACTGCTCGCCGTCGATGTGCCCGAACTGCCGTTCCCGGACGGCGCGGACGTGTTGCAGGTGCTGTGGTGCCCGTTCGACCACGAGGAGGGCTACGCGCCGCGGCCGCAGGTGTACTGGTGGGACGGCTCGCGCGCCGACCTCGAACCGGCCGACCCGCCCCGGCCGGACGGCGCCCACCACCACTACCTGCCCGACCCGTGCGTCCTGCACCCCGAGCGCGTCACCGAGTACCCCTCCTGGGACCTGCCGGAACACCTCCACGACGCCCTGGAGGAACGGTTCGAGCAGGTCGAGGAGGAGACCGGCTGGTCGTACGAGTACCACCTGTCGGTGGCCGACGGGACCAAGGTCGGCGGCTACCCCGCCTGGAGTCAGGACCCGGACTGGCCCCACTGCCCCCGTTGCGAGCGGCGGATGGACCACCTGCTGTCCGTCGACAGCGCCGAGTTCGACGGCGAGAGCTGGCGCACCTGGCTTGCGGTCGAGGACACCCCGGCCACCGGTACCGTCTGGGAACTGCCTCACGAGGAACGGAAGTCGATACAGCGGGCCGCCGACCTGCTGCTCGGCGACCTGGCCGGCCTGCACCTGTTCACCTGCACGCACTGCCCCGACCGCCCGTACGCCCACCGCGCCGGGGCCTAGACCGGACCGGACCGGAGCTCAGGCCGGACCGGCGGGCCCCGTCCCCTCGGGCACGGCGAACGCGTCGTCGTAGAGCTGGAACAGGCGGGGCGGTGACGCGGGGGCGCCGGGCTCCGGGGGGAGGGCGCTCAGGGCGGCCCAGCAGGCCCGGGCGAGTCGGCGGGCGCGGCGGCCGGGCCAGTGCGGGGGGAGCAGTTCCGGCGGCAGGAGGGGATCGGGGGTCATGGCGTCGCTGAACCCGGCGGCGAGTTCCAAGGCCAGGGTGAGCCGCTCGGCCCCGGAGAGGGCCGTGCCGTCGATGGTCCCGGCGCAGGCCTCCGCAAAGGCCGCGAGACGCTCGTGCCGGGCGGCGATGGCGTCCAACGGCCATATGCGGGCGGCGAGTCGGACTGGCTCGGTGAGGTCTCCGAGGCGCAGGTCGGTGCTGGTGAGGAAGGTGACGGAGTCGAGCGCGTCGAGGCTCCGGGCCCGGGCCTCGACCAGGTCGGCGATCGGGTTGGCCGCGACGTACAGTCCGCCCTGGACGGGCGCCGCGCCCAGGTGCAGGAGGGTCTCGCGCAGCGCGTCGCGGACGGTGCGGCGGGCCTCCGGCACGGCGAAGGCGAACAGGTGCCAGGTGCCGTCCCAGGGGGCGAGCCCGTCGTCCTGCCGGTACGCGTGCCGGATGTGCTCGGCGTCGGGGGCGAGGGCGCCGCTCGTGGCGTCGGACACGGCCCGCAGGACGGCCCTGCGCCCGCGCCCGTCCTGGCGGAACCTCTCCTCGGCGACCAGGCGTCCGACGCACAGTCGGACCTGCTGATCGGTCATGCCGAGGAGCCCGGCGACGGTGTACAGCTCACCGGCGTCGACCGTCCCGTCCGCGCGGACCAGGGCGTGCACGAGCAGCCGGGTGGGGATCTCGGGTCGCGAACGGCTCACGGGTGGGCTCCTCCGCCCGGGCCGTCGGGGACGACGGGCCGGTGCATGGTGGTGACGGCCCCGAATCCCATCAGGTTCCGCAGGAACGGGGTCCGGTGGGTGTGCGCGGCGCGGAAGCCGTGACGCTCGTACAGGGCCCGGGCGCGCGGGTTGGTGTCGATGACGTCGAGCCGGATCCGGGCCCGGGCCTGCTCGGCGGCGACGGCGAAGATCTCGTGCAGCAGCAGGCTGCCGATGCCGGTGCCGCGCTGCGCCGCCGCCACGCAGATGCCGTCCATGACGAGTTCGTCCTCGGCGGCTCTCCGGGTGAGCAGGGCGAGGAGCGCCAGTCGGGGCAGCCCGCCCAGGACGCCGAACGCGGACAGCACGTCACGTGCCGAGCCGCCCGTCAGGCCGCGCCCCGCGAGGTAGTAGCCGGCGACGCCGAGGACACGGCCCGTGCCGTCGAGCGCGACGACGCCCCGGTCGTGCTGCAGGTGGGCGGCGAGGAACGCCCGGCCCCGGTCGGGCGGGCCGAGCGCGGGGCCGAGCTTCCGCCCGAACGCCTCCCAGTAGAGGGCGGCGACCTGCTGCTCGGCCCCTTCGGGGACCCCTCGGCGAAGCTCGGGAATCCGCGCCGCCGGTTCGTTCGGTACGCCCATGGCTCTCCTCCGCCGATCGTTGTCCGCGACACACAGTACGCTCGTTCCGAGAACGGTCGTTTGTCATTTGATAGATTTTGCTCAGGGAGGGGCGCATGACCGAGGCCGACCGAGATGCGGCGATCACGGTTCGACAGAGGACGTCGGACCGCGTGCTGGTGGCGGCCGGATTCCCGGTCCTGGGAGCCGGGGCCGGATTCCTGCTCAAACTCCTGGCCGTCCGGGCGTCCAGCTGGCCCTGGATCCCGTGGCAGGGGCCGGTCGACCTCGTCGCCGAGGCGCCCGAACCGGCGGCCACCGTGGGCAGTCTGCTGCTCGGGACCGTGATCGGCGGCGTCATCGTGTTCCTCGCCGAGCAGGGGTACGTCACTGTCACCGTCGAGCGGGACCGGATCACGACGGACCGCGCCGGCTCCAGCCGGAGCGCACCCCGGACGGCGGTCAGCGGCGTGTTCGCCGACCGCAAGCGCCTGGTGGTGCTCGGCGCGCAGGGCGAGGAACTGATCGCCGAGTACAAGAACGAGGGCGCCGACCTCCCGTCGGTCGCACGACTCGCGGAGGCCTTCCGCGCCCACGGATACCCGTGGCTGCCCGACGGCGACCCCTACCGGGACGCGTACCGCCGCTGGGTCGAGGACATGCCGGGCCTGCCGCCCGCCGGCAACGCGCTCCTCAAGGCGCGGGCCGCGGCGCTGAAGGAGAGCGAGGAGAAGGAGATCGGCGAACTGCGCCGCGAACTGGCGAAACTCGGCGTGGTCGTCCACGACGCGGACGGCCGCCAGTGGTGGCGCGAAACCGGGTCACCCGCCCGCCCGTGACGCGACCCGCCCCCCGCGGCGGGCTCCGGGTGGGGCTGGGGCGCAATATCCTGAGGGCTACAGAGAGGAGCCGTTGATGAGCGTCGACGCGGTCATGCACACCGAGTTCCCTGCTGGGTATGCGGTCTTCTTCGGCAAGGACGGGAAGGTGGTCATGACTCCGCAGAGCGTGGAGCACTCCAGCACCATCAAGGTGATGCAGTACGGCACGATCCTGTCGTTCGGACTGCATGCCAAGGCCTTCTCCGACGTGTACATCGACTTTCCGGCCGACGAAAACTCCGCCCCCGACCTCGTGATCATGCGGGAGGACGCCCAGCGGCATGGCAAGCGTTACGGGTTCGAGGACGTGCTGCTGATCGCCGAGGTGGTGTCGGTCTCCTCGGCGCGCAAGGACTACGACGACTGCACCGCGAAGTACGGCCGCTACAACATCCCGGTCTACGTGGTGGTGGACCCGTACGCCGGGGAGGTCGTCGTCCACACCCGGCCCACCGGCTCCGGCTACATCGCCGCGCACACCCACAAGTACGGCTCGGGCAAGCTGCCGATCGAGTTGGCCGACGGGCGGACGTACACGCTCGACCTGGATGAGCTGCCCCGGCCCGAGCCGGGCGTCGGCTGACGCGGGCGGGTCGACGAGTGGGGGCGGTTCAGGTCGCGTACTCGGGGGTCATCGCCGCCGCCAGGGCGAGGTGCACGGCGGCCTCCTCCGTGCGGCCCTGGCGGGTCAGGGTGCGGCCGAGCAGGAGTCGGGCGTAGGAGTCGTCCGGTGCGTGGGCGACGAGTTCCTCCAACACGGTTGCAGCGCGGCCGAGTTGGGCGGAGGCGAAGTACCCGCGGGCGGCGAGGAGTTGGACGCTGGGCTCGTCGCCGTACTCCGTCAGCAGTGGCTGGAGCAGGGTCAGTGCGCCCAATGGGTCGCGCTTGTCGAGCAGTGCGTCGGCGTACCGGAGGCGCTCGACCTCGGCGGGGAGCCGGCGGTGGGGCTGCCCGGCGGCGTCGCGCAGGAATCGGGTGACGGTCTCCGGGGACTGCGCGCCGGACAGGGCCCGGTCGCCCACGACCAGGGTCGGGGAGGTGGCGACGCCCCGGGCCTTGCCGATCAGCAGCAGTTCCTTGACCTGCTGGTCGGCGGCGCCGTCGGCCAGCAGCGCGGCGGCCTCGGGGAACCCGGCGTCGGCGGCGAGTTGCCCCAGCGTCTCGGCGAGGCTGATGTCGCGACCCTCGGTGAAGTGCGCCTTCATGACGGCTTCGGCCAGGGCGTGCTGCAGTTCGGCGCCGCCGTGCCGGTGGGCGAGGGCGAGCAGCCGGTGCGCGTCGTGGCTGCTGGCGCGCCAGGCGGCGCCCCAGGTCGACCCGAGGCCCTCGGCGGCAGCGATCTCGGCGATCGGGGGCGTCTGCGCCGCGGTGGCGGCGGGCCCGACGGCGCACGCCTGCGCGGCTTCGGCGTCGTCCCGGTCGCCCAGGATGCCGAGGTCGCGCAGCAGTTCGTCCTCCGTCGACCCCTCGTGCGAAGTGGCGGGGACGGGCGCGGTCGGATCGATGCGGAACGGTCGCCAGACCAGCTCGACCGGCTCGCCGTCCCAGTCGGCGAGGGCCTTGTCGAGCCGCCGCTTGCCGATGTACGCCCAGGGACAGACCACATCCGCCCAGATCTCGATTCGCATACCTTCGACAGTAGGCGACATCCGTCGGCTAAACAACACTCGTCGCCTAGCCGACGGCTGTCGTACAGTACTGCCATGAACCTGGACGACCCCCGTGTGCAGCGCACCCGAGCCCGACTCCGGGAAGCGATCCTGGAGCTGGCCGCCGAACAGGACCTGGACGCGATCACCGTCTCCGCGGTGGCCAAGCGCGCCGGGATCAACCGCGCCACGGTCTACCAGCACTACCCGGACGTGGACGCGCTGGTGGTCGACGCGATGGACGACGCGATCGCCGACATCGCCCGCGCGGCCCGCCAGTGCCCGGCCGACGCACCGCCCGGCCGCACCCCCGAGACCCTGGTCGCCCTGTTCGAGCACATCGCCGCCAGGGCCGCCGTCTACCGGTGCGTCCTCGGCGACCAGGGCAGCGCCGGCTTCGCCGGCCGGATGCGCGACCAGGTGACCGCCGCCCTGGCCGCCCGCTTCCGCGAGGGCAACCGCCCCGCCGGATTCGACGACGTCCCGGTCGACCTGCACGCCGCCTACCTGTCCGGCGCACTGCTGGGCGTCGTCACCCACTGGATCACGGGCGAACACCCGGCGCCCGCCGCCGACACGGCGGCGGCGTTCTGGCGGCTGTTCCGCGCCTGACTCCGACCTCGGGCCGACGGCCGTCGTGGTCGGCCCCTGGATTGCGCTCGAAAACCGCTTGGGGCAAGGCCGTTGGGGCGGATAAAAAGGCCGGGTTTGCCGTCGAAGTCGACAGTGGAGGAGGGGGACATGGCATTCCCGGACGGAATGACGGTGCGCCCGGCGGTGGTTGGGGACGCCGAGGCCGTGTGGGTGCTGCTCAATCAGGTGGACGAGATCGAAGTGGGCCGGGCCTTCACCGACTTGGCGGAGGTCGAGGAGGATCTCGGGCACGTCTCGGTGGACCTGGAGCGCGACTCCTGGCTGCTGCACGACGGCGACGGGCGGCTCGTCGGCTACGGCCTCGTCCGTGACCGCTCGGCGGGGGAGCGGATCAACCTCGACCAGTACCTGCTGCCGGGGCACACCGCCGCCGGCCTGCAGCTGTTCGAGCTGATGGAGGCGCGCGCCGCCGAGCTCGCCCGCCGCAACGGCGCCGAGCGGGCCGTGCTGCACCTGATGCTCACGGCTCGACCGACCATCGACACCGAGGCGTTGGCCGGTCGCGGCTGGCAGCGGATGCGCCGCCACCACGTGCTGAACCGCGACGTGGACCCGAAGACCGACCCGTTCCCGGAGGCCCCGGCGGGCCTGCGGCTGCGGGCCTGCGCGAGCGAGGACGACCGGCGTACCGTGCACCGGCTGATCCACGAGACCTTCGCCGACCACTTCGACTTCCAGCCGCGCAGCTACCAGAAGTGGTGCACCGACACCGGCGCGGACAGCGCCGACTGGTCGGTGGTGTGGATCGCCGAACTCGACGGCCACGGCGACGTCGCCGTGCTGCGCACCCGCGACGACCGGTCCGACATGCCCTGGGCCTCGCACATCGGCGTGAGGTCCGAGCTGCGCGGACGGGGTCTCGGCGGCTACCTGCTGCGGTACTTCTTCGCGTTCTACGCCGATCGCGGCCGCACCCGGGTCGGCCTCGGCGTGGACACCGGCAACGCCACCGGCGCGCCCGCGCTGTACCGCAACAACGGCATGGTGCTCGATTTCGCCGTCGACACCTGGGAGTTGATCGTTCCCGCCGCGTGACGGAGGAGCCTGCCCGCGACCGGAGCGGGGCGAAATCCGGCCGCGGACAGGCGATCTGACGAAGAGTCAGCCGTTGGCGAGCGCAACGACGCGGTCCAGGGCGCCGTTGAAGTAGTTCTGGTCGCCGGGCAGGGTGCCGGAGTCGGCGTACTGCCAGATGGTCTGGTACGACCAGCCGGCCGGCAGGGTGCCGACCGAGGAGGCGTACCGGGCGATCCACAGCGGGTTGGTGGCGCCGAAGGAGCTGTTGTTGCCGGTGCAGGTGGTCCACCAGTCGGTGGTGGTGTAGATCACCGGGTAGCGGCCGGTCTTGGTGTGCACGGTGTTGGAGAAGTCCCGGATCCAGCTGACCATGCCGGCCTGGCTCAGGCCGTAGCAGGTCGCGCCGTACGGGTTGTACTCGATGTCGAGCGCGGGCGGCAGGGTCTTGCCGTCCTTGGACCAGCCGCCGCCGTGGGCGACGAAGTACGCGGCCTGGGTGGCGCCGGACGAGGCGTTCGGCAGCGCGAAGTGGTAGGCGCCGCGGATCATCCCGACGTTGTAGGAGCCGTTGTACTGCTGGGCGAACGAGGGGTTGGTGTAGGTGGTGCCCTCGGTGGCCTTGACGTAGGCGAACCGGCCGCCGTTGGCGTAGGCGGTGCTCCAGGCGACGCTGCCCTGCCAGTTGGAGACGTCCATGCCCTTGGTCTGGGTGACGGCCAGAGCGGCGAGCGAGTTCGCGGCGGCAGGAGAGGTGTCCCGGCCCTCGTGGGCGGCGACGGTGGAGCCCGCGTAGTCGAGCTCGGGGTGGAAGTTGGCGGGGGTGCCGGGCTTGGCGGCCTGGGCGGGGGAGGCGGCGGCGATCGCACCGACCAGGAGGGCGGCGGACGCGGCTGCGGTGGCGGCGCGGCGGAACATACGGCTGGTGTTGCCGGATGCAGGCATGACGAGTCCTCAGTGGGGTGAAGGCAGCCGGTTTTCGGCCGCTGCGGAGAACATATAGTCATGGACCCGTCAGTCAACAGAGTGTTGAAACCACACAACGTCCAAAGGTATGTAGAGCGAACAGACATACGTGCGACTGCCGAAAACCTGTGGTTCCACCGGATGTTGACGGTACGACAGAAACCGGTTGTTGCTGGCGTTGTCGACCCCTCGGCGGTAGCGTGTCAACGCGTGTCCCACTGCCGGGATGCGTTGACGGACACGCGCCGGCATCGACGGACACGGGCCGGCGCGCGCCGGTCGACACGGAACTGGGGGAGCGGTGGCGGACGGACGCCTGCTCGCAGTCAGCGACCTCCACGTCGGCGTCGCCGAGAATCGGCCGGTTCTCGACGTGCTGCGACCGACCGGCCCGGACGATTGGCTGATTGTCGCCGGTGACGTCGCCGAACAGGTCGACGTCGTCGAGGACGCCCTGCGCATCCTGGCCGGCCGCTTCGCCAAGGTGATCTGGACCCCGGGCAACCACGAACTGTGGACCACCACCCGCGACCCGGCCCCCATCGACGCGCCCGAGCGCTACCGCCAACTGGTCGAGCGCTGCCGGGCGATCGGCGTCGCCACCCCCGAGGACCCGTACCCCGTCTGGACCGGCCCGGGCGGGCCCTGCGCCATCGCCCCGGTGTTCACGCTCTACGACTACAGCTTCCGGGTGCCCGGCGTGCACACCAAGGCCGAGTCGCTGGAGCGCGCCCGGGAGAACGGCGTGGTCTGCACCGACGAGTACCGGCTCGACCCCGCGCCGTACTCGGGCGTCGACGAGTGGTGCCGGGAGCGCGTCGAGGCCACCGAGAAAGCGCTTTCCGCACACGATCCGGAACTGCCGCTGGTGCTGGTCAGCCACTGGCCGCTGGACCGCCGTCCCACCGACGTCCTGTACTACCCCGACTTCGCCCAGTGGTGCGGCACCGAGCTCACCGCCGACTGGCACCGCCGCTTCAATGTCGCCGCCGTGGTCTACGGTCACCTGCACATCCCGCGCACCACCTGGTACGAGGACGTCCGCTTCGAAGAGGTCTCGCTCGGCTACCCGCGCGAGTGGCGCCGCCGGGGCCACCCGCGCGGACTGCTCCGCCAGATCCTGCCCTACCCCGGCCCGGCCGAGCAGCCCGTCCCCGCGCCCGAACCGCCGGACGCCACCGGCTGACCGGGCGCGTTCCCGCGGGCCCGTCCGGGCGGCGGACGGCCCTCGGGGCGAGGACGGGCACTGTGGCACGATGGCCGTTCGAGCACCCGAAGGAGCGCACCGAATGACCGCCGAGCCGACCGCCTCCCGCACCGCCGACGCGGACCCCGACACCGCCGCCGGGCCGGCCTTCCGCGCCGCGCGGCCGCAGGACGTGCCGCAGGTGGTCGCGCTGGTCGAGTCGGCGTACCGCGGCGACGCCAGCCGGGTCGGCTGGACCACCGAGGCGGACCTGCTGGACGGGCAGCGCACCGACGAGGCAGCCGTGGCCGAACTGCTCGGCAGGGCCGAATCGGTGGTGCTGCTGGCCGAATCCGACGGCCGCCTGCTGGCCTGCTGCCACGTCGAACGGCGGGGCGCCACCGGCTACTTCGGCATGTTCTCGGTCTCCCCGTCCGCCCAGGGCGGCGGCCTCGGCCGACAGGTGCTGGCCCGCGCCGAGGAGTGGGCCAGGGCCGCCTGGGGCGTCGGCGCGATGGAGATGACCGTCATCGAGCAGCGGGCCGACCTGATCGCCTGGTACGAGCGCCGCGGCTACACCCGCACCGGCGTGTACGAGCCGTTCCCGTACGGCGACGAGCGGTTCGGCACCCCGCTCCGGTCCGACCTGCGCTTCGAGAAGCTGGTCAAGTCGCTGTAGCGGCGGGCGGGAGCGGGCTCAGCCGTCGGCGGGCAGTTCGCCGGCGGCGGCGTGGCCGCGGTGCGCCCACTCCAGGTACCGGCCGGACTCCCGGGTCAGGCCCATCAGGAACCACAGCAGCAGGCCGGTGTCGTCGCTCCAGCCGAGCACCGGGATGAAGTCCGGGATCGCGTCGATCGGGCTGACCAGGTACACCGCGACGACGAACGCCAGCAGCAGCAGCTTGCCCGGGCCCACGCCCGGGTAGCGGCGCAGCAGCACGTCCCGCAGCAGACGCGGCAACGCCCCCGCCCGGGCGGCCAACCCGGGCGCGCCGGGCCGCCGGGTCTCCCGGTACAGGCCCCACGCCGAGCGCGTCACCGCCAGGCCGTCCAGCCCGCGCATCCGCGCCGCCGCCGACCCCTTCGACGTCTTGCCCTTGCTCACGAGGACCTCCCGACGAACCCTCCGACCGGCTTCCACGGTACGGGACCGGCCGCCGTCCGCGGCAGGCCGTGGCGGACCGTGGCAGGTCCGTGACGCGCCCGGCGCGGCCGGGGCCGAACGGTGACACCTGTGTGGGCGTGCCCGGCGCGGCCGGGGCCGAACGGTGACACCTGCGGCGGGCATCGGCGGTGCGGGCGTGCGCCGGGCGGGGAGGCGGTCGAAGCTGGCGGCATGACGACCAGCAGCAACATCACCAGCAGCAGCGGGGCAGGCACGGCCGGCGAGCCCCTGGTGCGGGTCGCGGAGTTCCGCACCGACAGCCGCTACCGACTCGTCCACTTCAAGGACGCCGGCTGGAAGCCGCTCGCCCCCGAGGAGTTCGAACCGGAGGTGAGACAGCACTTCCCCGACCTCGACCCGCACGACCCGGTCCGGGTGCGGTGGGACGACCGCCCCTGGGAGTGGCCGGCCTGGCACCCCGGCGAGGCCTGAGCCCCCCTGCGCCGCGTCTCAGCGGGACTTCGCCAGCAGGTCGAGGATCTCCTCGGTGGTGCCGGTCTCGCCGAGCCGCGGGAAGATCCGCTGCACACTGCCCCGGTGCGCCTCCGGGTCCATGTCGGTCATCGCGTCGACCGCCAGCGTCACGTGGTAGCCGTGCTCGAACGCGGCGCGGGCGGTGGACTCCACGCCGATGCTGGTCGCGACGCCCGTCAGCACGATCTGCGTCACCCCGCGCCGGCGCAGCTGCACGTCCAGGTCGGTGCCGTGGAACGCGCCCCAGTTGTGCTTGGTGACCACCAGGTCGGACGGCTCGTGGAGCTCGGGGATCGGGGCGTCCCAGCCCTCGGGGTAGGAGAGGGCAGACCGGGGCTGCTCGGTGCGGCCCGGCACCACGTCCCCGCCGTCGGGCGCGAAGGACACCCGCACCAGCACCACCGGCAGTCGCGCGGCGCGGAACGCCCCGGCGAGGCGGATGTTGCGGTCCAGCACCTCGCGCACCGGGTACGGGCTGCCGGGGAGGCCGAGGAAGGCCTGCTGGAGGTCGACGACCACCAGGGCGGTGGCCGGGTCGAGCGCGGTGACGGACACAGGAGTGCCTTTCGTCGTAACGGGGGCAGCCGGAACGGGCCCGGACTGTCCAGTCTCACTGCGCAGGTTACCTGTACAGTTCGGCCGCCCGAGGGCGGAACCGGACAATCCGCGCCCGTCCGCTCCGGCCGTCAGCCGCGCAGCTGCGCCTCGATCGCGGCCACCAGCTCCGCCGCCTCCGGCTCGGTGCGCGGACCGAACCGCCCGACGACCTCACCGTCCGCGCCGACCAGGAACTTCTCGAAGTTCCAGGTGATGTCCCCGGCCTGGCCCGAGGCGTCCGCCACCTGCGTCAGCCGCTCGTAGATCGGGTGCCGGTCGGGCCCGTTCACGTCGATCTTCTCGAACAGCGGGAACGACACCCCGTACGTGGTCGAGCAGAACTCCTGGATCTCCTCCGCCGACCCCGGCTCCTGCCCCGCGAACTGGTTGCACGGGAACCCGAGCACCGTGAACCCGCGCTCGCCGTACGCCTTCTGCAGCCGCTCCAGGCCCGAGTACTGCGGCGTCAACCCGCACTTCGACGCCACGTTCACCAGCAGCAGCACCTTGCCCCGGTACTCCGCCAGCGACGACGGCTCGCCCGCCAGCGTCCGGATCGGAAGCTCGAACAACGACTCCACCTGCCCCACCTGCCCTCTGTACGCCGGACCCCGGACACCCCGGGACACCGGACGGGAACACCAACCCCCCGAACCTACCCCGCCCGCACCCGGGACCGGGCGACCCCGGCCGCCCGGGACCGACGGCCCTGGCCGGACCGCGCGCGGCGAGGTGCACTGGAGAAGGAAAGCCGCAGGCCGAGCGGAGGAGACACCCATGGCAGCGCACACCGCGCCGAGCGAACAGGGCGGCGCCCGACAACTGCTCAGCGGAGGCGGCATCGAACCCGTCCTGCTCGGCGTCGTCACCCTCGCCACCCTCACCGGCCTGATCGCCTGGGCGGCCGGAGCCCGCGGATTCGCCGACCAGTGCTGGATCGTCGCCACCGCCGCCGCCATCGCCCCCGCCCTGATGTGGGTCGTCCAGGCGCTGCGGCGCGGCCGGGCCGGGGTCGACCTGATCGCGGTCCTCGCCCTGGCCGGCACCCTCGCCACCGGCGAGTACCTGGCCGGCGCGCTGATCGCCCTGATGCTCACCAGCGGCCGCTGGCTCGACGCCGCCGCCGAACGCCGCGCCACCCGCGACCTGCGCGCCCTGCTCCGGCACGCCCCCCGCACCGCCCGTCGCCGCACCGGCGACACCACCGAGACCGTCCCGCTCGCCGACGTCCGGATCGGCGACCGGCTCGTCGTCGGTCCCGGCGAGACCGTCCCCGTCGACGGCCGGATCACCGGCCACCGCGCCGTCCTCGACGAATCCGTGCTCACCGGCGAATCCGCCCAGGTCACCCGCGAGATCGGCGACCCCGCCCGGAGCGGCGCCGTCAACGCCGGCAGCGCGTTCGAGCTGCGCGCCACCGCCACCGAGGAACACAGCACCTACGCCGAGATCGTCCGCCTCACCCAGCAGGCCGGCGCCGAACGCGCCCCCGTCATCCGCCTCGCCGACCGCTACGCCGCCTGGTTCCTGCCCATCGCCCTCGCCGCCGCCGGCCTCGCCTGGCTGCTCACCGGCGACGCGATCCGCGCCGTCGCCGTCCTGGTCGTCGCCACCCCCTGCCCGCTGCTGCTCGCCGCGCCCGTCGCCATCGTCTCCGGCATCTCGCGCGCCGCCCGCAAGGGCGTCGTGGTTCGCGACGGCGCCGCCCTGGAGACCCTCGGCCGGGCCCGCACCGTCTGCCTCGACAAGACCGGCACGCTCACCAGCGGACGCCCCCGCGCCTTCGACATCGCCACCGCCCCCGGCCGCACCCCCGCCGAGGTCCTCGCGCTCGCCGCCGCCGTCGACCAGTACTCGCCGCACGTCCTCGCCGAAGCCATCACCGCCGCCGCGGCCGAACGCGGCCTCACCCTGCCCCCCGTCCACGACGTCACCGAACAGCCCGGCCGCGGCGCCGTCGCCACCCTCGCGGACGGCGCCACCGCCACCGTCGGCCAACGCGGCACCGCCGACCTGCCCGCCTGGGCCCGTGCCGCCGACAACCGCGCCGCGCTCGACGGCGCCGCCGTCGCCTGGGTCGCCGTCGACGACCGGCTCGTCGGCGCCGTCCTGCTCCGCGACCCCGTCCGGCACGACGCCCCGCGCACCGTCCGCCGCCTGCGCGAGGCCGGCGTCACCCGACTCCTCATGATCACCGGCGACCGCCCCGAACCCGCCCGCGAAATCGCCGCCGTGGTCGGCCTCGACGACGTCCGTGCCCAGCAGACACCCGCCGACAAGGTCGCCGCCGTCCGCGCCGAACGCGAACGCGCCGTCACCGTCATGGTCGGCGACGGCGTCAACGACGCCCCGGCCCTCGCCGCCGCCGACGTCGGCGTCGCGATGGGCGCCCGCGGCGCCAGCGCCTCCTCCGAGGCCGCCGACATCGTCCTCACCACCGACCGCGTCGACCGCCTCGCCGACGCCGCCCAGATCGCCACCCGCTCGCGCCGGATCGCCGTCCAGTCCGCACTCGGCGGCATGCTGCTGTCCGCCGCCGCCATGGTCCTCGCCGCCTTCGGGCTCCTCCCGCCCGCCGCCGGCGCCCTGCTCCAACAACTCATCGACGTCGCCGTCATCCTCAACGCGCTGCGCGCCCTGCGGCCCGGCCGCGGCGTCGGGCCCGAGATCGACGCCGACACCGAGGAACTCGTCCGCCGCTTCTCCGCCGAACACGACGACCTGCGGGACGTCCTCGAAGCCGTCCGCGAAGCCGCCGACCGCCTCACCGCAGCCGACTCCACCGACGCCCTCGCTGCCGTCCGCCACGTCGACCACCTGCTCACCACCCGCCTGCTCCCGCACGAGGAAGCCGAGGAGCACGAGCTCTACCCCGCCCTCGCCGACGCCCTCGGCGGCCCCGAGACCACCGCCACCATGAGCCGCGCCCACACCGAGATCCACCGCCTCGCCCACCGCATCACCACCCACCTCGCCCACGCCGAACCCACCGGCGCCCTCGCCCCCGAACAACACGACGACCTGCGCGCCTGCCTCTACGGCCTGCACTCCGTCCTGCAACTGCACTTCGCTCAGGAGGAGGAGAACTACTTCTCCCTGAGCGCCGCCTGACCACCCGTCACCCCCGCGCCACGGCGTGCCGCGCCACCCACCGGCGCGCACCCGTGGTGCGATGGCCTCCCCCCGCCGTGCCTGCCCACGAAACGGACGCCGATGGCCACCTACACCGACCTGCGGGCGGTCTTCGTCAACTGCACCCTCAAGCGCTCACCCGAACGCAGCCACACCCAGGGCCTGATCGACCTCAGCGCCGCCCTCCTGCGCCGCGAGGGCGTCCAGGTCGAGGAGATCCGCGCCGTCGACCACGACATCGCCACCGGCGTCTGGCCCGACATGACCGAACACGGCTGGGACACCGACGACTGGCCCGTCCTCTACTCCCAGATCATGAACGCCGACATCCTCACCCTGGCCGGCCCGGTCTGATCCGGCGATACATGCTCTCTGGCCGGTTTGGACAGTACGCGAGGTTTCCGGCCGCACAACCGGGCCGGTCAGGGCAGAGCCTGCCCGCGGACCTGGACTCGTAGCCGCTTACCGAAGCCTCTACCGGCTCGTCGATTCAGCGCTGTCCGCACGTCGCAGCACCTGCATCCCACCCCGCACCTGGCCTGGAGGAATCCGATGACCGACACCGCCACGTCCTATGGCGACCTGCGTGCCCTGCTGATCAACTGCACCCTCAAGCGATCGCCGGAGCGGAGCCACACTCAGGGCCTGATCGACATCAGCACCGGCATCATGGAGCGCCAAGGCGTGCAGGTCGAGGTGCTCAGGGCAGTGGACATCGACATCGCGACGGGCGTCTGGCCGGATATGACGGAGCACGGCTGGGAGACCGACGAGTGGCCGGTGATCTACTCGCAGGTCATGGCCGCAGACATTCTTACGCTCGCCGGCCCTGTATGGCTGGGAGACAACTCTTCCGTGATGAAGCGAGTGATCGAGAGGCTGTACGCGTGTTCGTCGATCCTGAACGAGCGCGGGCAGTACGCGTACTACGGGCGGGTCGGCGGCTGTCTTATCACGGGCAACGAGGACGGTGCGAAGCACTGTGCGATGAACGTGGTCTACAGCCTGCAGCACCTGGGGTATGTAATCCCGCCGCAGGCCGACGCGGGGTGGGTCGGCCCGGCCGGGCCGGGGCCGTCGTACCTGGACCCTGGGTCGGGCGGGCCGGAGAACGACTTCACCAATCGCAACACGACCTTCATGACGTGGAACCAACTGCATCTGGCGCGCATGCTGAAGGACGCCGGTGGCATCCCGGCGTACGGCAACCAGCGCTCCGAGTGGGACGCGGGCTGCCGCTTCGACTTCGAGAACCCCGAGCACCGCTGAGCGCAGACCAGGGGAATGCGGCCGAGCGTGGGACGAGCTGCCTGAGGTGATGAGGATCATGAAGCGACAGGGAGAAGGATTCACGCTTCGGTGAAGTGCACGGCTACGACGGCACCAGGCTGCTGGTTCCGGAGTTCCCCGACATCCCGCTGAAGGTCCGAGGCCGAGAGCATTGACCCGCGGAGATGCGGTTGGATGGACGTTCCGAAGCCAAGCTGCTCCTCGGTCGATTTCCTGCTGACCGGCCCCGTCCTCCCGGCCCTGGTCACCCATGAGGTCAAGTGGCGGATCAAGAACACCGGACGGCGCGTCACCACCGCCAAGTACCGTGCGTGCGACAGTTCGGTGCCGCTTGCCGACCGCACCGCGTGGGAGGCCGTGAAGGAAGGTCTTCTACCCGCGCTCGACCAGAAGTCGATCGTCGGCGAGTTGTAGCAGATCCTGCTGGAGCAGTCTCACAGCGCCGATCAGTGCTGGCTGCTGGAACTGCTGTGCGACGACGCCGAACGGCACATCGAGGCGATCCGCTCTGGGCTCGAACTCGCCGCGAGTGACGTCCTCGTGGACGGCAAGTTCACCCTCGATGCGGAGAAAGGCCTCACCATCGAGATCGACTTCGGCGTCCCGGCGGGCAACATGCCGACCGTCGCGAGGCCCTGGTCCGACCCGACCTCGGACCCGATCCGCGACGAACATCCGAACGGTCACCACCGTGCTGATCGCGGGACTGAGCAGGCGGTCCCACCACCGTCACTGGACTCAAACCAGCTCCGAAGCGGCCACACCGACATTCCCGCCAAGCTCCGCACCCTGGGTGTCGATACTGCCTAGGCCACCCGGTGGTTCCTGGCTGCCATGACCGAGTGCAGGTACTGACCGTTAAGGGGGAATGATGAGTCACCTTAATTGGTCGGCCAGGAAGGGCAGCTGACGTGCGGTCAAAACGTGGAGCCTGTGACTCGGTTGGCTTGGCCTCTCGAGAAGGCTGACACCTTGGAAAATCGATTTCATACGTTTTGGGTAGTGATTCGAAGGATTCTCCTCGTATGTCTTTGCCTGTCATTTCCGTTTCCTCGAAAGATCGTTGACAAAGACATGGGTCTTTCGTGAGGATCTGGCTTCGCATGTGATGATCACCAGACCCTGTGGGATGTGACGTGGAGAGATCCGTGCGGAGGAGGAGGCTGCGTGGGTGGACCGCGGCTGTTCTCTCCGTTGGCATAGTGGCGGGCGTGTTCGGGATACCGGGTGCGGCGAGCCCTGCGATGGCGGCGGATGAGGCGCCGGCGCAGAGCCCGACGGCGTCGGCGCTGTCGAACGAAACGGCGGAGGCGCTGGCGGTCGCGGAGGCTCGTCGGACCGGGAAGCCGGTGGAAGTGGAGGCCCTTCGGGGTGAGAGCTCCGACGTTGTGGCACAGCCGGACGGCAAGTTGTTGTCGACGATCTATGTGCAGCCGAAGCGGGTGCGCAAGGCGGGCGGGTGGGTGGATCTCGACCCCACGCTTGCTGTGTTGTCGAGCGGTGCGGTGGCGCCGAAGGCCGCGGCTGCCGAGGTCGAGTTCTCCGGTGGCGGCAGCGGGCAGCCGCTGGTGCGGATGGTGCGAGCCGGCAAGGAGTTGAAGATCTCCTGGCCGAAGGCGCTGCCGAAGCCGGTGGTGGACGGCTCCACGGCCGAGTACCGGTCGATCCTGCCGGACGTGGACCTGCGGCTGACCGCGACGAAGACCGGTTTCGCGCAACTCGTCGTGGTGCACACGGCCGAGGCCGCGAAGAACCCCGAGCTTGATCAGCTTCGACTGGGCTTGGAGACGGTCGATCTGACCGTGCGCCAGGAGGGCGACGGCTCGCTGACGGCGGTGGACATCTCAGGTGGCGGCACCGTCTTCGAGGCGCCGCCGCCGGTGATGTGGGATTCCTCGACGGCTGCCGCTGCGACCCCGGCAGGGTTGTCGGCCAAGACGCAGGCCGCGGCGAGTGGCGCGGCCGGAGCGTCGCCCACGGTTGGGGACATTCCGGGCGATGGCGCCAGGGTCGCGCCGCTGAAGGTCGATCTCGCGGAGAATGAAATGGTCCTGACACCGAATCAAGCCCTGTTGGACGATCCAGCGACGGTCTTCCCGGTGATGATCGACCCGGCGTGGGACGCCCCGCACGCCGCCGACTGGGCGGGTGTGTCGCGGTACTACCCGAACCAGACGTACTGGCATTTCACCTACACCCCGGACGACGTGCACGACTGGGGCGTCGGCTACTGCGGGGACTCCACGAGGTGCAAGCTGGGCGACGTGAAGCGGGCGTTCTTCCAGGTCCCGAGCGGCATGTTCATCGGCAAGCAGATCCTGAGGGCCACGTTCGGCACCTACGAGAGCCACACCTACGACTGCGCTCAACCGCGCCCGGTCGAGCTGTGGAACACCAGCTACATCAGCCCCGGCCTGACCTGGAACGCGCAGAACGCGTCCGGGTTCTGGAGTCGCAAGCTGCAGACCGTCACCACCGCCAAGGGGAACTCCGGTTGTGACGCGGGCTGGATCGAGTGGGGCGGCGACGACGCCGGGGTGAAGAACCTGGTGCAGGACGCCGCGAACTGGGGTTGGCAGACCACCACCTTCGGCCTGAAGGCGCAGAACGAGAGCGACCTGAACGGCTGGAAGCGGTTCACTGATGGTGCCTACCTGCAGGTCCAGTACAACCTGAGGCCGAACCAGATCCCGAACATCGACATGTCGATGTCGCCGGGCTCGGAGTGCAGGCCTCAGCCGGTCCGCATCAACAAGGTGCCGCAGGTGACTGTCAGAGCCACTGACCCCGACGGCGAGGCGATCGGAGTGCAGTTCGCCGCGTCCTGGGACGCCGGCGACGGTATGCGGCGGCGCTGGTGGTCCACCGGTTCGGAGGGCGCCGCACCCGGGTTCAACGCGTTCAAGGGCTCCGGCTCGATCTTCTCGTGGACCCTGCCCGCCGACCTGCCGCAGGGAACCCAGCTCAGCTGGGAGGCCCGGGCCTGGGACGGCGCTTCGTGGGGCGAGTGGTCCTCGGAAGGGGATCCGACCGCCTGCTACTTCACCCTCGACACCGCTGCCCCGCAGGGCCCCATGATCACGTCCCCGACCTATCCGGGCTCCAGCGACGCCACCGCAGAGCTGCCGTGGACCGACGGCGTCGGCAGGTACGGCTCGTTCACCCTCAAGTCGGCGTCCACCGACGTCGTCAAGTACCAGTGGGGGCTGGACACGTCGACGACCGCCACGGGATCGGTCTCGACCACCGGCGGCGCCGCGCAGACCATCAAGGCGCTTCCGGAGACTCCCGGCCTGCACCGTATTTGGGCCCAGGCGATCGACGGGTCGAACAACGCTTCGCAGCCCGAGACGTTCTACTTCAACGTCCTGGCCGGACAGGGGCAACGCGCCGGCTGGAACATGGACGGCAACCTGAACGGCAGCGGTGCGGAAGTCCCCGCAGTGCTCGGATCCGGCGCGACCGCAGGGTCCGCAGGTCGAGTCAACAACGGCATGGCGTTCAACGGCGACGCAGGGACCGGCTACGCGCAGACCGAGGCGGCGGTGCTCGACACCTCGCGGAGCTTCTCCGTCTCGAGCTGGGTGATGTTCAACGGGGCGACCACGAGCCGGGTGGCGGTGAGCCAGAACGGAACCAACTACTACGCGTTCACCCTCGGCACGTACGTCGTCGGCACCGACAACCGCTGGGCGTTCAAGGTCCAGAGCGCGCCGGGCGACTCCGACAGCACCACCTTCGTGGTCAGCGCGAACACCGCGCAGACCGGCCAGTGGACCCATCTCACCGGCGTGTACGACTCCGCCGCGCACTCGATCCTGCTGTACGTCAACGGCGTGCTGGCCGGCTCCACCCTGGTGCCGTCCGCGCTGTGGGACGGCCACGGCCCGGTGCAGTTCGGACGTGACCGCTGGCAGGGCCAGTGGGCCGCCGCATGGCCCGGCTCGGTCGACGAGATCAAGCTCTGGGACCGAGCCCTGACGGGCACCCAGGTCACCCAGGTCGCCGCAGACCAGACCGCCACCGGCACCCCGGCGAAGGCCGTCTGGCACCTCGACGAGAGCGCAACCGCCACCGTCAACGGCGCGCCCGAAGCGGACGCCCTGAAGCCCAACGGGTCGGTGCAGACCGGTGTGACCGGTGTGGCCGGCCAAGCCATCCGCCTCGACGGCACCACTGGCTACCTGCGCACCGCAAGGCCGCAGGTCGACGGTGCCCGGGACTTCTCGGTCGCGGCGTGGGTGAAGCTGCCCAAGCCCGCGGCCGGCGACACCATGGCCAAGGTCGCGATCAGCCAGATCGGCCAGCACAACAGCGAGTTCGCGCTCTACTACTCCGCTGCCGCAGGCCGGTGGACGTTCGGCCGGTACAAGGAGGACACCGCCGCCGACACCCAGGTGCGCGTCGCCCAGCCCGACTGCGCCACCGGCACCCTGATCAACGGCGTCCCCTGCCTCACCGGCACCACCGAGGACTGGACGCACCTGCTCGGCGTCAACGACACCACCGCGAAGAAGTTGCGCTTCTACCTCAACGGTTACCTGGTCGCGGAGTCTGCCTACACCCAGAACTCGCCCTGGGCCAACCCCGGCCCGCTGCAGATCGGATCCGCCAACCGCGAGGGCGCCAACACCGAGTTCTTCCGCGGCGACATCGACGACGTGCGGCTCTACGACCGGATCGTCACCGGTCCGGAGGCCGCCGCCATGGTCCAGCAGCGGCCGCGGTTGGCTGGCCGCTGGAAGCTCTCCGCCGCTGCCGGTACTCCGGCGGTCACCCCCGGCGAGGTCCCGGCCAACGGCGGCACCAGCTCCAACATCGGTGCCACCCTCAACGGCGGGGCGTCCATCAACGCCGGCGGTGGCCTGCTGCCCAACCCGGGCACCTTGCTGCTGAACGGCACCACCGCCTACGCGGCAACCAGCACCGCCCCCGTGCACACCAACCAGAGTTTCACCGTGGCCGCCTGGGCGAACACGGCGGGCACCCCCATCCGGGACATGACGGTGCTCTCCCTGCCCGGAGCCAACAACAGCGCGGTGACGGTGCGCTGGCACTACCTGGGCCTGGACGCCAACCAGCAGCCCAGCGGCGAGTGGCAGGCCGAGGTCCGCGACTCCGACGGCGGCGGAGCCATCCGGACATCGGTGGCGCGCGCCCCCGGCTACTCGCTGCTGGAGAACTGGACCCATCTGGCCGTCGGCTACGACGCCCTCGCCGGCCGGATCACCCTGTACGTCAACGGCACCACAGAGAACGTGTACTGCCCGGGAAGCCCCACGAACTGCACGCCGCGCACCGCCGCGACCACCGCCCCGGCGCCTTTCGAGGCCAGCGGCGGCCTGCAGTTCGGCCGCACCCGGTCGGGCGGTGCCTGGGGCGAGTACTTCTCCGGCGAACTCGATGACGTCTGGCTCTACCAGGGCGTCCTGACCAGAAACCAGATCGCGCGCCTCGCGAACTACACCAACGAGACGCCCACCGATCCCGGCGTCTGACCCCACCTCTCCCCGATCTCCGGGCCGGGCGGCACCCTGCCGCCCGGCCCGGCCTTGGTACAACCCGCCCGGCACCTGCTGGGCGGGTCCGTTTCGAGCAAGGAAGCCCCGTACATGAGTACTGGAAGGTCCGTCGCGCGGCGGACCCGGAGCAGAGTGTCCGCGATCATCGCGGCCACCCTGATCGGGTCACTGCTGCCGACGCTGCCACTGGCCGCGGCTGCGGCCGCCGAGCCCTACACGCCACCTTCGGCGGTCTCGCCCGAGAAGCCGGTCAAGACGTCCAACGCCAAGACGAAGGGCCGCCCCGCCGACACCACCGTCAGCAAGCCGGACAGCAAGCACGGTGCCCTGCCCGGCAAGGGCAAGGCCGCTGCTGACGTCCCGGGAGAGAAGGGGAAGGCGGTCAAGGCCGGCAACCTGCCGGTGTCGGTGACTTCGTCAGGCACTGCCGCGAAAGCCCAGGTCGAGGTGCTCGGCCAGGACACGGCCGCCAAGGCCGGGATCACCGGCATGCTGTTCACCGTCACGGGCGTGGACGAGCACACCGGCGTGGCCGTCGACTACTCGTCGTTCACGCAAGCCGCAGGCTCCGGGTACGGCTCCCGACTGAAGCTGGTGCGGCTCCCCGACTGCGCGCTGACTACCCCTCAACTCGCCGAGTGCCGCGTGCAGACGTCGCTTCCCGGCGGCAACGACCTCGAGGCGCAAACGGTCAAGGCGGACACCCTGACCGCGGCCCCGGCCGGCTCGACCCGCATCCAGGGCGCGGGCAGCCCAGTTGTGCTCGGCCTCAGCAGCGGCTCGGCAGGGCCGGGCGGCGACTACACAGCCACCCCGCTCTCCTCGGCTTCGACCTGGTCGACCTCGCTGAACAGCGGATCGTTCACCTGGTCGTACGACATGCCGCTGACGGCGATGCCCGGCGGCCTCACCCCGAAGCTCGGCCTGTCCTACAATTCCGGTGCCATCGACGGCCGGACATCCAACAGCAACAACCAGGCGTCCTGGGCCGGCGACGGCTTCGACCTGGCCCCTGGCTTCGTCGAACGCTCCTACAAGCCGTGTGCGGACGACGGCGCCCCGAAGACCGGCACCGTCAGCCCGGGCGACCTGTGCTGGGGCACCGACAACGCCACCATCAGCTTCGCCGGCCACTCAGGCGAACTGATTCCCGTCTCCGCCGACGAGTGGCGGATCAAGAACGACGACAACACGAAGATCGTCCGAGTTCGTGACACCGCCCGCGGCAACGGCGACAACGACGGCGAATACTTCAAGGCGACCACCACTGACGGCACCATCTACTACTTCGGGTACAACCGCCTGCCGAACTGGTCCACCGGCAAGCCGGAGACCAAGTCCGTTTATACAGTTCCGGTGTTCGGCAACAACGCCGGCGAACCGTGCAACGCCTCGACCTTCGACGCGTCGTGGTGCCAGCAGGGCTGGCGATGGAACCTCGACCTGGTCGTCGATGCCCACGGCAACGACATCACCTACTGGTACACACCGGAGACCAACAACTACGGCCGCAACCTGAAGGCCACCAACCGCACCCCGTACATCCGCGGCGGCCGTCTCGACCACATCGAGTACGGCCAGCAGAAGAACGACATCTACTCCGGGACCGTCAAGCCGATGGCCCGGGTCGAGTTCGGCACGACCGAACGCTGTCTGGAGAGTCCCACCCTCTGCGCCGCGGGTTCGATCGACACCAACCGGCTGTACTGGTACGACACTCCGTGGGACCAGAACTGCAAGGACGGCACCGACTGCGCCAGCACGTACTCGCCGACCTTCTTCACCCGCACCCGCCTGACCCAGGTCGTCGCCAAGACCCTCCAGGCCGACGGTAGCTACGCCGCCATCGACACCTGGGACCTGACGCACAAGTGGGGCACCGCCGACTTCGACTACCAGCTCCTGCTGGACTCGATCAAGCACACCGGCAACTCCGCAGCCCCCGCCGTCCCGCTGCCGAAGACCACCCTCGCCTACAAGCAGATGGTCAACCGGCTCGACAAGACCGGCGACGGCCGGATGCCGTTCGTCAAGCAGCGCCTGGGCACGATCACCGACGAGATCGGCGGCCAGATCGACGTCAACTACTCCGGCGAGGCCTGCACCTGGGGAAGCCTGCCCACCCCGCAGACCAACACCACCCGCTGCTTCCCGCAGATGTACCAGGCATCCGAGACAAGCCCGGTAACCACAGAGTGGTTCAACAAGTACGTCGTCGAATCGGTCATCGGCACCGACCGCACCGGCGGCGCACCAGAGATGGTCACCCACTACACCTACCTCGGCGACGCCGCCTGGCACTTCGACGACGAGGACGGCCTGACCAAGGAGAAGCTCAAGACCTGGTCCCAGTGGCGCGGCTACGCCCACGTCCGGGTCGAGACCGGCGGCAACGCCGCCATGTCCACCCAGGCCGACCACTGGTACCTGCGCGGCATGGACGGCGACCGCAACAACCCGTCCGACAAGAACAGCAAGCGCACCGTCACGGTGAACGACGGCGAGGGCACCACCCTCACCGACGACAACGCCTGGGCAGGCGTCGAGTACCGCACCGAGCAGTACGACAAGCCTGGCGGCACCATCCTCGGCAAGTCCGTCAGCACCCCGTGGAAGGCGGTGACGGCCACCCGGGTGCGGGACTGGGGCACCACCACCGCCAACCTGACCGGCGCCAGCAGCGCCCGCTCCTTCACGTCGCTTGACAAGGGTGCGGGCAGCAATTGGCGAGAGACTCGCATCAACACCACGTACGACACGTACGGCCGGGCCACCGCGATGGAGAGCCTCGGCGATGTGTCGGTCACCGGTGATGAGAAGTGTGCTCGCTCCACCTACCTGAACAACACCTCGGCGTGGATTCTCAAGTTCACCTCCCGCATCGAGACCGTCGCGGCAACCTGCGGGGCCACCGTCGATCGCGACACCAAGGCCGATGGCACGTCCACAGTGTTGTCGGACGTCCGGTACCGGTTCGACGGGCAGGGCTACGGCACTGCCCCGACAAAGGGTGACATCACGCTGACGGAGACCCTCAAGTCCCGCACCGGCACCAGCGCCACCTACCTGGACAACTCCGCCACCTACGACGCCTATGGTCGGGTCCTGAGCGCCACTGACCTGGCATCCAGCACCGTCTACGACACCACCGGCGCGACCAGCCCGGTCACCACCGCCTCGTCGTACGCCCGGACCACCACCACCGTGTTCACCCCGGCCACCGGCCGGCCCACCAAGTCGGTCGTGACAACCCCGCCCGCAACGGCCGGAAACAGCGCCACCGCACAGACCACCACCACTGACTTCGACCTGATGCGTGGTCAGGCGAAGGACAGTGTTGACACCAACAACCGTCGGACAGAGGTCCAGTACGACGCGCTCGGACGCACCCTCAAGGTCTGGCTGCAGGACCGGATAGGCCAGGGAAACCCCAACCAGGAATACGTCTACACCGTCGCAGAGAACGCGCCCGCCGCCGTCGCGACGAAGACGCTCAACGACGAAGACGGCACGCAGCAGACCTCCTACACCATCTACGACGGCTTCGCCCGCGCACGCCAGACCCAGGTACCCGGAGAGAACGGCGGCCGGATCCTCACCGACACCTTCTACGACGAACGCGGCCAAGCCGCCCTCTCCTACTCCCCCTACTACAGCAAGAACGCACCCTCAGCAGTCCTGAGCAAGGCTGACGACCTCACCAATCTGGAGACCCAGACCGCGGTCGCCTACGACGGCCTCGGACGCACCGTCAAAACCACGGCTCTGTCGGGCAATGGCGTCGGCACCCCGCTGTACTCCACGCTCACCGAGTACAACGGCGACCGCGTCACCGTCACGCCTCCCGCAGGCGGCACCCCCACCACCACCATCACCGATGCCGCGGGGCAGACCACCGAACTGCGTCAGTACAAGTCCGCCACACCGACCGGTGCCTACGACGCCACCAGCTACGGCTACGACCAGGCCGGCCATCTCAGCAAGCTGACCGACCCGGCCGGCACCACCTGGACCTGGTTGTACAACCAGCTCGGCCAGCAGACCAAGGCCGTCGATCCCGACAGCGGAACGGCCGTCAAGACCTACAACGACCGGGGCGAGGTCACCAGCACCACCGACGGACGCGGCAACACCATCGCCAACGTCTACGATAACCATGGCCGCCTGACCGAAACCCACAGCGGCTCGGCCACCGGACCCCTGCTGACCTCCCAAGCCTGGGACCCGGCGAACAACAAGGGCCTGCTGGCATCCAGCACCCGCTACAGCACCGTCAGCGGAACCACCTACCAGTACACGACCACCTACTCGCTGTTCGACGCCCTCGCCCGCCCGACCCGCACGACAGTGACGATCCCCTCCGTGCCCGGACAGGAAGGCCTCGCCGGCACCTACATCAGCGGTACCATCTACCGCGTCGACGGCCAGGCCAGGACCACCAGCTACCCGGCGGCCGGCAACCTTCCCAGCGAATCGCTGGCATTCACCTACGACGCCCTGCGCCGGCTCACCGGCGTCGACACTGCAGGCGGCTACGCCTACCAGACCGGCCAGAGCTACAGCCTCACCGGCAAGCCGGTGCAGACCAAGCTCAACAGCACGGCCGGCAAGGAAATCCTGGTCACCAACACCTACGAGTGGGGAACTCAACGCCTGGCCACCAGCCGCACCGACCGGTACGGCATCGCCACTCCGGCGCGGGCCGCGGCCTACACGTACGACCAGGCCGGCAACGTCACCTCGGTGACCGACAGCTCCAGCTCCGGCACAGACCAGCAGTGCTTCCAGTACGACTACCTCACGCGCCTCACCGAGGCGTACACCCCCAATACCGGTTCCTGCTCCGCCCCTGACGGCACCAAGCTCGGCGGCCCGGCCCCGTACTGGACCAGCTGGACCTACAACACCAACGGAACCCGCGCCACCGAGACCCGGCACAACACCACCGGCAACACCGGACAGGACTCCACCACCACCTACACCTACCCGGCCGCCACCGCTGCCCGCCCGCACAGCCTCACCTCCACCAGCACGGTCACCGGCGCCGCTGGCACCCCCGTGGCGGAGAGCTACGACTACGACAACGCAGGCAACACCACTGGCCGTCACCTGAAGCCGGCCGGCAACCAGACCAGCGACCAGACGCTGACCTGGGACAACGAAAGCAAGCTCTCCAAGATCACCGACATGGTGAAGACCACTGTCGGCTCGACCACCACAACCACCAGCAAGACCACCGACTACCTCTACGACGCAGGCGGCAACCGACTGATCGGCCACACCCTCGACACCGCCAACCCGGCAGCCGAGAACTGGACGCTCTACCTCGGAAACACCGAACTCAAGCTGGTCAAGGGCGCCGCCAAGGCCACCGCGACCCGCTACTACCCGCTCAGTTCCGGCACCGCAATCCGTACCGACGACAACAAGGTCACCTTCCAGACCACCGACCACCACGGCACCGCCGAAGTCAACATCGACGCCACCACCGGCGCCATGGACCAGCGCCACTCCCTCCCCTTCGGAGCCACCCGCGGCACCAACCCCACCACTTGGGCCGGCACCCGCGGCTTCCTCGGCGGCACCAACGAACCCACCGGCCTCACCCACCTCGGAGCCCGCGACTACGACCCCACCACCGGACGCTTTACCAGCGTTGACCCTCTGCTCAACCCTGCCGACCCACAGTCACTCGGCACATACACCTACAGCAATAACAATCCACTCACCTATAGCGACCCGACCGGGCTCCTCCTGAATGCCATTGACGACCGCGGCCCCTGGGAGGTGCTCGCCCCGCCCAAGAAGAAGGACAAGGGGTTCCTGAGCGGATTCATCGGCAAGGCGCTAGAAGCAGGGGAAGGATTCCTGTCGAGCGAGGCGCAGATCTTCGGTGACGCAAAGGCATGCGTTCTCGATTTTTCTGGCAATGCATGTAAGAACACTGCGGTGAGGGCCATGCCGGTTCTCTCCGTCGTGCAGAACGGGCCGGCCCTGATTGATGGAATAGCAAACGACGTCGGTGAAATTATCGACGACTACTCGGAGGGTAGGCCCGAGCAGGCAACAGGAGAGCTCGCCTTCTTTCTCCTTTCGAATGTAGAAACCTCCGGCGAAGGTTCCGGGCTCCGTGCGGCAAAAAAGGTAAACGAAGGCGCGAAAAGTGCTAGCACAGCTGAAAAGCTTTCGGACCTTCTCGAAAAAGCGAAATGTGCGACAAGGGGCCACAACAGCTTTCCGGCAGGAACTGTCGTTCTTCTGGCTGACGGAACCGAGAAGCCGATAGAAGACGTTAAGCCGGGAGATGAAGTCCTTGCGACAGAGCCCGAGACGGGTGAGACTGCAGCAAAGGAGGTGGACGCAACTCTCATCACGCCCGATGATCGTGAATTCACCACGATCACTCTTGATGGCGACGGATCCACTCTTACCGCCACCGACCATCACCCGTTCTGGGCGGCGAACCGCGGTGCATGGGTCGACGCCTCCAACCTGCTGGCAGGCGACACCGTTCGCACCGCGGACGGAACCCTTGCGCGCGTGGCCGCAACGACCCACGTGCTTGCGCTGATGCCCGCCTATAACCTCACTGTTCGCGGCATCCACACGTACTATGTACTGGCCGGGACCACGCCGGTCTTGGTGCATAACGCTGGCAAGGGCGGCGTCTGCGGACCTGGGGATATTCCTAACGTTGTCCATGACGGCGTCGATGACATCATCAATAATGGACGCCCTCCGCGACTCACACCCCAGGGCAACGTCGATACATTCACCGTGCGCCCCAATACTCCGCCCGCTATAGCCAGGAAATGGGACGGCGCAACCATCTACGACATCCCGGGCGGAGGTAACAGGTACCGCGTCTTGATCAACAAGTATGGCGATATTGGCTGGGTTGATAATCACGACTACACCAAGATCATGCCCTACTTCCCGCATCCATAGCTTTCGGTGAATTGGCGGCGGGCTTCGGGCGATACTCGGAGCCCGCCTGCCATGCTGTGCGGATGAAATGTTCGATCGGCATTGTATTGGCTCGGAGGTTTTTCATGAACGACCGGAAGCTGTCGGAAGCGTTGGCGCCGGCCGGGATCCGCTTTCGCGGCGTCGACGAGACGCCGGCGACGCTACCCGTCAGAGCTGCATGGATCGCCGTGAGTTGCGGACGTGACGACGGTCGACGCGATGTTGTTCTTGATGTCAGCGATGCAGACGTGGTTACTAATGCAAATCTGAGCTGGTTTGGCTTGGCGAGTGAGAGTGGCCTGTTCAGTGGGCCGAATGGGGAATTCCTGCTGGGAGTCGACCTGGCCGATGATGAATCGACGCCAATTCTTCGATGGGCTAATGTTGAGCTGATGGAAGATTGGGACGTTATGGGCCATGGCGCGGCTAGCGGAATGCTTGGATCCGGTGCGGGTAGACCCGAATTCGTGATGATGTCAATCGGTGGGGAAGTTATATTGCGGGGAACAACCTGGGAGGATGCTATTGGTGTCCTTGTGGTCCCCATGCCCGATCGCGTAAAGCTCATTAGGGACTACGCTGGGCGGCTTGCTTCAAATCCGAGATCCGATTCCCATGAGCGTCAATCTGCTCTCGAATGGCTTCACCGGCTCTAAGCGGTGGAAGAGTTCAGGAAGCCCCACCGGATAGAATTCCGGTGGGGCTTCCTTGGGTCTTGACGGCAGTAGTTGACGGCAACGTCAGCGGACGGGTGCTGCACAAAGCGGTGGCTCGTCGCCGTCGTCGGGGTCGGTGGCGGCCCCGGAGGACTGTCCGAGGGTGCGGCCGAGGAGGTCGATGGCGTCGCGCTGGAGGCGGAGGCGGACGTGTGCGTAGACGGTGGCGGTGACGCCGATGTGGGCGTGGCCGAGGAGCTCCTTGATGACGACGAGTTCGACGCCCTGTTCCAGGAGCAAGATCGCCGCGGTGTGCCCGAGATCGTGGAACCGGATGCGGCGGATCCTGGCTGTTCGGCACAGCGGGGTGAACCGCCGGGTCAGGGTCGACGGCTCGATAGCCGAGCCGTCCGGCGCGGTGAAGACGTATCCGCTGTCCCTCCAAGCCTTTTCGGCGGTCTCACGCTCGCGGTCCTGCCGTGCCCGGTGGTGCTTGAGCGAGTGGACGTACTCGGTGGGCAGGGCGATGCGGCATTCGGAGCCGACGGTTTTGGTAGGCAGGGTGTTCAGGCCGCCGGTTGGTGTGCGCTGGAGGGGAGCTTGACCATCTCCTCCATCGCGCCGCCCCTACCGGCGGCCGGGACAGCCAGGCGACCTGGGGCAACAACCCGAGCTGGGACAACACCCCCGTCATCCCGTGGAACGACTGGCACAACGGCCCGAGTTGGTCGGACTTCGCGAACAACTGGTAGCAACCCGCGCTCCTGCCAGGATCAGCACCATCGGCCGGGCCCGCACCACCGCGGGCCCGGCACCCGCCCCAACGCCCCGGAGCACCACCGTGAAGACCCGCGCCTACGGCACCATCCGCGTCACCCTGCCCAGCCTCGACTCGACCGACCAGCATCTGGAGCCGGTCAGCCGCCTCGGCGGCGAAACCGCCCGCGACTTCGTCCTCGCCGACGCCGACGTGCGCGACCTCGACCTCGCCGACACCGCGCTCCTTGCCGGCCGCATCCGCAGCCTTTCGCTCAGCGCACCACCCTGACAGGTGTCCGCCTATCCTCCGTTGAGATCACCGCCAGCACCATCGCCTCCCTTACCTGGTGCGGCAGCCGCGCGACCCAGGCCCACTGGGCCAGGAGCCGCGTCATGGGCGCCGTCACTCTCAACGACGCTCTGTTCGAGGGCTGCCGCCTCGATTACGCCGCCTTCGAGAACGCCTGTTCCTCTGACACTGTTTCCTTCGACCGCTGGGTCCTCACCGACGCGACCTTCACCGGCGGCGTTCTGCTCGACCTCGCCCAGTCCGACCAGCTCGCCCGGGCGGTGCTCACCGACCTCGGCGCCACCATCCGCTCGCTCGACCAGCCCTGACGAGGAGACCCGCCGTACCCAATGCCGTCCCGCACTTCGGCCTGAACGCCGCTGGCCGTCCGTGGTGAGACCGGAACGTTCCGCGCCGAGAACCGCGACCCGGCCTGATTCGCAGGGTAAAGGCTGTCTCGTAACTCCGTGGGCTGGGCTGCGTTGGTCTGGGTGTGCAGGTGCTGTCGGCGGAGCGTCGTGAGCTCATCGAGGTGTTCACCGGGCTGCGCCCGGTCCAGTTCCGGCGCCTGGTCCAGGCGGTGAAGTACCGCGGCGGCCGCACGCTGGACCCCTCCAGGCCCGGGCGCCCCTGGGCCCTGTCGCTGGAGGACAGGGTTCTGCTGGTCGCGGTCTACTACCGGACGAACCTCACGATGCGCCAGCTCGCGCCGCTGTTCGGCGTCTCAACGGCGGCCGCCCACCGGATCATCGACCGGCACAGCCCGTTCCTGGCCCTGGCCCGCACCCGTCGCCACCCCACGGCTGACGAGGTCGTCATCGTCGATGGCACCCTGGTCCCCACCCACGACCGCAGCGTCGCGGCTCCGTCGAAGAACTGCCGGCACTCGGCGAACCTGCAGATCCTCGTCGACGCGCACACCCGCCTGGTCCTGGCCGTCGGCAGGCCTGTGCCCGGCAACCGCAACGACTGCCAGGCGTTCGCCGAGTCCGGCGTCGACGCCGCCTGCGGCGACGCCGTCGTGCTTGCGGACGGTGCCTACCGCGGCACCGGCACGCTCATCCCGCACCGACGCCGACCAGGCCAGGACCTGGACGACTGGCAGAAGGACGACGACCGCTCCCACCGACGTGTGCGAGCACGCGTCGAACATGCCATCTCCCGCATGAAGAACTGGAAGATCCTCCGCGCCTGCCGACGCAAAGGCTTGGCCGTCTACTGGGCGGCCAGCGGCATCGCCCGCATGCACAACCTCGCCCTTGCCGGCTGAACTCCGCCGAACCAGCGGGATCTGACCCCACGCCGTCAGCCGAGTTACGAGACAGCCTTTAGGCAGCCGAGGCAGGGAATCAGCGACCTGTGCGAGGCGCGCTAGAGAATGTTCCATCGCATCTCGGCGTCCGCTTCTCGGATTCCGGCGATTCTTCGCCGCACCTCCGAAAGGGTCTCGCTTCCGGCCGGGGCGCGTTTCGCGTTCGTCGTCACCATCCGCAGCTCACGGAGGTCGCGAAGAACCGGGTAGCCGTCCCACTCGGTCGCGTCGAAGCCGTACCTGTCCGCGAATTCCTCGTAGTGGGACCGGCCATACCCGAATCTCCTGCAATGGATCTCCACCGTCACAAGGTCGAGTTCAGGTGGGCCGAAACACACGGTGTCCCAGTCACACAACACCGCCGCGCCGTGGCAGTGCAGTGCGTTCCGATGCTGTGGATCACCTTGCAGAAGCCCGGGTTTGAGCACGTACCGGACCTGGGCGAGCGCGGCTTCGAGCGAGGACACCCGTGCGCTGAGGAAGTTCAGATCACTTGCCGGCAGCTCAGTAGTAGCGGCGATGGATCGCCGGATGGCTGCGACGGTGTCGAGCGGACGGACTTCGATGGGAGGAAGCGGTAGTTGATGGAGGGAGCGTAGCGGGCCGGCGAGGTAGGCGGCCGGTACGGCTCGCTGGGGCTGGGGAAGATGCCGCCAGAACGTGACAGCGTGCCGACCGACCAGGACGGGCTGCTCCACGGGCAACAGCTCAACAGTCGGGAACTCCATGGCCATCAGCCATTGCACGAGCGCCACCGTCCGGCGGACATCGTCGACTTCGGTTCCCGCTCGGGCGATCTTGACTACCGCTCCAGCGGCTTCCAGCAGGTAGACGGCGTTGGTGTGGCCACGCAGCAGCTTGGCATCGGAGGCGTCGACTCCAACGTGTCGGCAGGCGGTTTCGAGGACGGCGAACACCTCGGACTCGGCGAATCCGCCGATCCGGGTTTCCGGAACAGTCGTCATGCCCGTAAGGCTGACGGGCCGAGGCCGATCCTGTCATATCCGGCCGGTGGGCAGAGCGAGAAGTTCACCGAGCTGTCGAGCAGTACGGGTCTCGCGGACCCGCACAGGCATTATCCGGATCACCTCCATGGTGCGTACGTCCAGGATCTCCGTCCGTAGCTCCTCGGGCACCGCCAGGTAGGTGCTGCTGGCAAGCTCGCAGGCCTCACCGAATTCATCTGACCAGCCATCAGCTATGTTCTCCGACACGCAATCCTCAACGAGGCGCAGGGTCACCAGGTCACGGAGTGTCGTTGCAGTACTAACCCGAATCCCTGTACAGCCTCCAGCACCTCGGCTTCGTGATCCCGCCGCAGGCCGACGCGGGCTGGGTGGGGGAGGCCGGGCCGGGGCCGTCGTGCCTGGATCCCGGGTCGGGTGGGCCGGAGAACGACTTCACCAATCGGAACACGACGTTCATGACGCGGAATCAGCTGCACCTGGCGCGGATGCTCAAGGACGCCGGGGGCATTCCGGCGTACGGCAACCAGCGTTCGGAGTGGGACGCGGGCTGCCGCTTCGACTTCGAGAACCCCGAGCACCGCTGAGCGCGGACCGGGGCGGGTGGGAGTCGAGCGGAATCCGGCGTCTGCTGCTCCACTGCTCCCCGCGCCCGCGGGGATGGTTCCCGGCCGGTCGAGGCGGGCTGCGCTGCGGATCGCAGAGGCCGTCGGCGGTCCGGCGGGGGTGAGGTCGGCGCGGCCGGACGGAGCACGTGGCGAGGCCCGGCAGGAGCGAGGAAGGCCGCCGAGCGCGGCTGTGCCGGCCCTTGCCGGAATCCGGGGAACCACCGCCGTGAGCATCGGGAGGATCCCGCCGCCCGGAGTCGCAGGGGCGCGTGAACTGTTCGTCGACCGCTTGAGGATCCCTTCGCCGACCACTTCGACTTCCGGCCGAGTAGCGGCGAACAGCGGTGGGAGGACGTGGACGGCGCCCACTCCGGCCGGTCCCCAGTGCTGCCAGGGGTCGGGGACGCGGCGGTGCCGCGTACCGGCAACGATCGGACCGGCCTGGGCCGGTCGGGCGGCCTCGGGGTGCTGCCCGCTGCCTGCGGTCGGGGCATCGGCGGGTGTCCGCCGCGGCGGTTCTTCGGCCGCGACGGCGATGCCGCGCCCGGCCGCGACCGGGTGGGCCTCGACGCCGATAGAGCCGACAGAGCCGGCAGCGCCGACAACGCGGACAGCGCCGACAACGCCGGGGCCCTCGTCCGGTGCGAGCGCCACGGCACGGCGCTCGACTTCGCGGTGGACGGCCGGGAGTCGGTCCTCCCGGTCCGGTCCCGGCCGCAGCGCCGGGTCGTGGCGCAGGATGGCCTGCTGGGTGCCGGCGAGTTCGGCGCCCGGCTCCACGCCGAGTTCCGCCACCAGCCGCCGGCGGGAGCGTCGGTAGAGCGCCAGAGCGTCGGCCTGCCGGCCGGTGCGGTAGAGCGCGAGCATCAGCCGGGCCAGGGCCCGTTCGCGCAGCGGGTGCTCGGCGACCAGCGCGGTCAGCCGGGCCGCCGCGTCGTCCGGGCGGCGCAGCGCCAGCTCGGCCGCGGCCGCCGACTCCACCGTCAGCAACCGCAGTTCCTCCAGCCGGGCGCTGTCGGCCCGGAACGAGCAGTGGTCGTGGAACTCGCCGAGGGCGGCGCCGCGCCACAGGCCGAGGGCCTCGCGCAGCAACTCCAGGGCGCGGTCCGGCCGGCCGCCCGCCAACTGCTCCCGGCCGTCGGCGGCGGCGCGTTCGAAGCGCCGGGCGTCGATCCGCTCCGGGGTGACCAGGAGGCGGTAGCCGGCCGGGTCGTACCCCAGGACCGGCGCCCCGGAGGCGGCGACGAGTCGGGTGCGCAGCCGGGAGAGGTGGCTCTGCAGGCTGTTGAGCGCGCTCGGGGGCGGCTCCTCCTCCCAGACCGCGTCGATCAGTTCGGCGGCCGGGACGGTCCGGCCAGCGGCCGCCGCCAGAGCGGTCAGCGCGGCACGCTGGCGGGTGCTGCCGAGGGTGAGGACGCACCCGTCGTAGCGGACCTCCAGCGGCCCGAGCACGCCGAACTCCCACCCCGTGCGGCCGCCCATCGGCGTACCTCCCCGCTCTGCTGAAGCTTCGTCCGTTGACTCTGCTTGCCCGGACTGGGCATCGAATCAACGCGGGATCAACGGACTGATGCGTTCGTGTTCATCACCCCGCCCACATGCGAGCTGCACGCCATCCACAAGTCCTCCTCGCCAAGCTGACGAATCGTCACCACGAGAGGACTCCCATGAACCGGCAGGACATGACCGACCCCACCGATCCGACCGCCGATCCGACCATGCTTCCCCCGGTCGACGACCCGAACTGGCCGCCGCCCCCGCCGACGCCCGTGCTCTCCGTGAAGATCAACGGGGCGGGCGTCAGCGCCCCCCAGCCGGGCGCCTGGTTCGAGCTGAGCGGCTCGGTCACCGTGAAGTACGCGTCGGACCTGTCCGTCGTCGTCCGGTTCGACGGCCGGACCTACGACGTCACGCTGTCCGGTTCCGGCTACACCAAGTCCTGGCGGGCGAACGTCCAGGCCTACCGCCCCGGGAACTTCATCGCGACGGTCTCCGCCGACGCGCAGGGCGAGGAAGGCGCCTACGTCGAGGCCCAGGCCAGTGCGTCCGTCCAGATCACGCTCGGCAGCACCGAGCCGGACCTGACCGTGGTCGCCCCGGCCGCCGGCGCCCTCGGCGTGCCGATCGGCGGGCTGCCGCTGGACATCACCGCCTCCACCTCCACCGGTTTCGGTGCGCGGACGATGAGCTGGGAGCTGGTCGGCACCGGCTCGGGCGGCCTGGTCGAGGGCCCGACCGGCACCTTCAAGGGCACCTTCCAGCTGCCCGCAGCGCCGCTCGGCGCCCGGGTGCTGCGGCTGCGCTGCCGCGACGCGGTGGGCAACACCGCGACCCGGGACGTCACGCTGGCCGTCCAGGACATCACCCCGCCCACGCTCACCGTGCAGAGCCCCACCCCCAACAAGGAGTTCACGCTCAAGGACGGCGTGGCGACGATCCCGGTCACCGGCGCCGCGGTGGACGGCCAGAGCGGGGTCCGCATCGTCCAGTACCGGGTGGACGGCGGCGCGTGGACCGACGCCGTCGCGGCCTCGCCCGGCTGGGCGGCCTGGAGCGCCTCGCCGAACATCTACGGCTACGGCACGCACACCATCGGGGTGCAGGCCGTCGACGCCGCGGGCAAGGTCACCGCGACCGACATACCGGTGCGCGCCGTCAGTGAGTACCGTCCGGCCTCGCTGGAGGAACGGCTCTCCCAGCGCGCCTACCTGGACTCGCTGCTGGGCTTCGCCCAGGGGCAGGCCACCGTGCCCGGCGGAGCCCTGCTCTCGAAGCGCATCGCGGAGGTGTTCCGCCAGCAGTTCGCCGAGCTGAGCACCGCGCTGGCGGCGCACGGCGACGCCGGACACCGGCCGGTCAACGAGCTGACCGGGGTGATCGACGTGCTGCGCCGGCACGTCGAGGACAAGAGCCCCAAGCTGGCCGGCCACTGGACCTTCGACGACGACGCGATCTGGGAGAACGAAGCCGGAGACCGCTCCGGAAACGGGCACACCCTCACCTTCCCGGCCGGTCTGGTCCGCGCGCCGGGCCGCAGCGGCCAGGCCGTGAGCTTCGACGGCAGCACCAACGGCGGTCTGCTGCCGCACACCGACAGGTTCGAGATCGGCTGGAACGGCACCGACTTCACGGTCGGCTTCTTCATCAACGTCCGGCAGGGCCCGACCGGCCTGTGGCGCAAGGTGATGCACAAGGGGAACGACAACCTGCAGCGCACCTTCGCGATCTGGCTGCAGCCCGACGCGCTCAGGCTGCACGCCCGGTTCAGCACCACCACCGAGTACAACTCCGGTCTGAACGGCACCGCGCCGCTGCAACTGAACACCTGGACCCACGTCACCTTCGTCAAGCGCGGCAACCAGGCGCTGCTGTACCTGGACGGGAAGCTGGACAGCTCCGCCCCCTTCACCGGACGGGTGGTCGGGAACGACGGCCCGCTGCGGGTCGGCGGCGCCCCGTGGGGCCCCGGCTTCAACGGCATGCTCGACGACCTGCGGGTCTTCACCTACGCGGTGGACGAGGCCGGGGCCGCCAAGCTCGCCGCCGGTGCCAACCTCCCGACCCCGGAGACCGTGCCGGTCGCCGCCGAGGCCGAGTACCGGTGGACCGCCTACCAGACCCTGCTCGGCGAACTCGGCACCTCCTACGAGGAGTTGCGCCTGGTGCGCGGCGCCGACCAGGCCTCCCGGCAGGCCCTCGCCGAGCGGCTCGGCCTCCCGCTCTCGCCGAGCCGGCCGGACCAGCTGGACGCGCTCACCCTTGAGCCCGCCGTGCTCACCGAGGACGCCCTGGAGCGGCTGTTCGGCCTGCGCGACACCGGCACCGCCAAGCCCCAGCTGCGCCAACTCCCGCGCGGCCAGGTCCTGGAGTGGCGGGAGGAGTGGATGCGCGTCCGCTGGGCGCGGCAGGACCGGACCGCCACCGGACGGGAGTTCGCGGTCATCGTCGACCCCGACCTGCTGAGCGACCTGGACGTCCGCCCGGCGAGTCAGGCGGCCGCGCTGCTCGCCGCCCGCCGTACCACCCTGGGCGGGGTGGTCCAGGGCCTGAGGACGCGGCGCGAGGCCGCCGCCGACCCGGCCGCCGGCTACCGCGCCGTCCTCGCCGACGCCCTGCCCGCGACCGACCTCGACGCCCTGGACGCGCAGGAGCGGGCCGGGGCCGACATCGAGCCGCAGCTGACCGCCGCCGGGCTCACCCGCGAGGCCTTCCTGCTGCTGCGCCGGATCAAGGCGCTGACCGCCGCCGTCGGCGCGCAGGTCACCGCCGCCGAGTGGGACAGCCTGTACGCCGTCCTCACCCAAGTGAAGAAGGTCGCGCAGTACTACCCGCAGTGGCGCTCCGAGGAGTCGGCCCTCACCCTGTCGCCCGACCAGTTCGTGCCCGGTGCGGCGGCGCCCCGGCTGCCCGCCTGGCGGGCCCGCCAGGCCGCCCGCCGCGGCTGGGAGACCGTCCTGCGCTCCCGCGCCCAGGAGCACCGCGCCCTCACCGACGGGCACGCCGCGCTGCTCGCCGCCACCGAGGAGAGCGCCCTGCCGGTGCTCCGCGACGCCCTGCTGGACGCCGCCCGGATCGGCGCCCGCCCGGAGGCCGCCGACGCGCTCGGCGAGCGCTACCAGCTGCCGGTCGGCGCCGGCGGCGCGCTGCGCACCACGCGCATCCTGCAGGCCGTGGAGACCCTGCAGAACGTCATGTTCTCGCTGCGGGTCGCCCGCTTCGGCAACGGCCACCCGGCCGGCGGCTGGAAGCTCACCAGCGAGAGCGACTTCGACGCCGACTGGGCCTGGATGGGCGGCTACGACACCTGGCGCGCCGCCCTGCTCGCCTTCCTGTATCCCGAGAACCAGCTGGATCCCACCCGCCGCACCGCCGTCTACACCCCCGATCCGACCCGCAGCGAGCCGTTCACCAACCTGGTCGGCCGACTGCGCTCGGTCGCCCGGCTCAGCCCGGTCGAGGCCCGCCAGCAGGCGGCCGCGTACTGGCAGGAGCTTCCGCAGGCGCTGCGCGACCGGTTCGGCACCGGCTTCCAGCTCACCGACGTGCAGACCGACACCCAGCTGCTGGCCCTGCGCGAGCTGTCGCAGCGCCTGCTGTCCCCGTTCGAGATCCGCGACACGACCGGCGTCCCGAAGGCGCCGTACCTGCAGCCTGCGGCGGTGGACCTGCTGGAGGTCCTGTACTTCGTCCCGCTGCTGCTCGCCCAGGGGCTGCAGGCCTCCGGCGAGTACGTCACGGCGCTGGACTGGCTGCAGCGGGTGTACGCGTACCACCGGCCGACGGCCGAGCGGAAGGTCTGCCACCTGCTGGCCCTGGAGCAGCACGGCCCGGCCGACCTGACCCTGCCGCCGCGCTGGACCAAGAACCTCAACCCGCACACCGTCGCCGCCGGCCGGCCCAACCCGTACACCCGCTACACCCTGCTCGCCCTGATCCGCTGCTTCGTGGACTTCGCGGACTCCGAGTTCGCCCGGGAGGAGACCGGCCGGGCCCGCGGGCTGTACGGCGCCGCGCTCGACCTGCTGGCGCTGCCGGACCTGTGGCCGACCGGCGTCACCACCGGTGACGTCGCCTTCCCCAACCAGGACGCCGTCGCGCTCGGCGCCCGGGCCCGCGCCCAGCTCGCCAAGATCGGACAGGGCCGGAACATCGCCGGCATGCTGCGCACCGTCGACCTCGGCCAGGCGATGACGGCGGGCGCCGGCGCCGCGGCCCGGCGTGCCGTCGCGCCGCCGACCCCGTACCGCTTCCGCTCGCTGGTCGAGCGGTCCCGGCAGCTGGCCGGGCAGGCGAGTGCCGTCGAGGCCCAGTACCTCGCGGCGTTGGAGAAGTACGACGAGAAGACCTACCGGCGGTTCGAGGCCGACCAGGCCGTCCAGCTGAGCGCCGCCCAGGTGACGCTGGCCGCCCGCCGGCTGACCGAGGCGGAGACCGGCACGGAGCTCGCCACCGCCCAGCAGGAGCGGGCGGCCTACCTGGCCGGCCACTACGCGGACCGGTTGCAGGCCGGGCTGAACAGCTACGAACAGCGGATGCTGAAGGGCTACAAGCAGGTCCGCGACATGCGCAACGTGATCGGCGCGCTGGACGCCACCATCGGCGTGGCCCAGCTGGCGGCACAGTCGGCCAGCCTCGTCGACTTCATCGGCAGTTTCGGCATCAAGCAGGTCGCCAACGGCGTCGCCAGCGCGGCGATGATCGGCAAGGCGGTGGCCGGCGGCAAGCTCAACCTGCTGGAGGAGCAGCTGCAGGCCAACACCTTCATGGCCGGGATGGAACGCCAGAAGGACGACTGGCGGCTCCAGTTGGGCCTGGCCGAGAAGGACGGCAACATCGCCGCCAAGCAGGGCCAGGCCGCCGCCGCCCACCTCGACGTGGTCGCGCAGGAGAAGGCCGTCGCCGAACTCCAGGCGAGCCAGGCCCAGGCCACCCTGCTCTTCCTGGACGGGCAGTTCACCAGCGCCGAGCTGTACCACTGGATGGCCCAGGTGCTCGGCGGCGTGTACCGCTACTTCCTCCAGCAGGCCACCGCGGTCGCCCGCCTCGCGCAGGAGCAACTCGCCTTCGAACGCCAGGAGTCCGTCTCCGCCTTCGTGCGCACCGACTACTGGCAGGCGCCCGGCGACGGCGCGGACGCCGACCGGCGCGGGCTGACCGGCTCGGCCCGGCTGCTCCAGGACGTCCAGGGGCTCGACCAGTACGCCTTCGACACCGACCGGCGCAAGCTGAACATCACCCAGACCTTCTCGGTCGCCCAGCTCGCCCCGGTGGAGTTCGCCCGCTTCCGGCAGACCGGCGAACTGGACTTCGCCACCCCGATGCGCTGGTTCGACGAGGCCTTCCCCGGCCACTACCTGCGCCTGGTGCGGCGGGTGAAGACCTCGCTGGTGGCCCTGGTGCCGCCCGGCCAGGGGATCAGGGCCACCCTCGCCTCCTCCGGCATCTCCCGGGTAGTGGCCCGCTCCGGCGACGCGGGCGCCACGCTCACCGAGACCGCGCTGCGCCGCGACCCCGAGCTGGTCGCCCTGACCTCGCCGGTCTCCGCCACCGGAGTGTTCGAGCTGGACGCCCAGTCCGAGATGCTGCTGCCGTTCGAGGGCACCGGCGTGGACACCACCTGGCGGTTCGAACTGCCGCGCGCGGCCAACGCGTTCGACTACTCCTCGATCGCCGACGTGGTGCTCACGGTGGAGTACACCGCCATGCACAGCGAGGAGCACCGGGCCCGCGTCGTCGAACGCCTCAACAGCGCCCAACAGCGCAGCGGCGAACGGATGTTCAGCCTCCGCGAGGACTTCCCGGACCTCTGGTACGCGCTGCACAACCCGGAGACCGCCGGCCCGCGCGGCGCCGGCCTCACCCTGGCCCGCCCGGACTTCCCCGCCCAACTCGACCAGCTCGCCGTCGGATCGGTGGCGCTGTGCGTCCTCGACCTCGACAGCTCGGAGGAGATCCCGAAGATGGGCGTCACCCTCACCCGCGGCGCCCTCGGCGGCGAGGCGCAGACCTACCAGGGCGTCGCCTCCACCCGCCGCGGCAACGCCGCCGCCTGGACCGCCCTGTGCGGCCAGCCCCCGGCCGGTGACTGGCAGCTCGCCTTCGGCCCGGAAGCCGACGAGCTGTTCGACTCCGGACGGCTCGACGACATCCTGCTGGTGGTCGGCTGGATCGGGCAGGCCCCGAGGTGGTCGGCATGAGCGTGAAGGCCCCCGTCATCGACCTGCCGAGCGGTGGCGGCGCGATCGCCGGCCTCGGCGAGGCGTTCCGCGCCGACCCGCAGACCGGCACCGGCACCTTCACCCTCCCGGTGGAGCTGCCGGCCGGCCGGGCCGGCCTCACCCCGAAGCTCGCCCTCGAGTACAGCTCCGGCAACCCCAACGGCCCGTTCGGCATGGGCTGGCGGCTCAGCCCGCCCGACGTCCGCCGCTCCACCCGGCGCGGCCTGCCGCACTACGACGAGCGCGACACCTTCCTGCTCTCCGGCGCCGAGGACCTCGTCCCGGTGCCGGGGTGCGCCCCCGGCCGCACCCGCTACCGCCCCCGCACCGAGAGCGGCTTCGCCCGGATCGAGCACGTCACCGCGGACGGCCAGGACTACTGGGAGGTCCGCACCGGCGACGGGCTGACCAACCGCTACGGCACCGTACGCCCGCCGCAGGCCGCACCCGACTGGCGCGACCCCGCGGCCCTCACCGACCCGGCCGACCCGGCCCGGATCTTCGGCTGGCTGCTCAGCGAGAGCGCCGACCCGCACGGCAACCGGGTGCTCCACCGCTACCGACGCGACGCCGGACCCGGACACGAGCAGCTGCACCTCGCCGACATCCGCTACGTCGAACGCGGCGACGGCGAGTTCCTGGTCCACGTCGTGCTCGACCACCAGGAGCGGGCCGACCGGACCAGCGACCGCCGACCCGGCTTCGAGCTGCGCACCGCACTGCGCTGCACCCGGATCGAGACCTGGATGCACCACGGCGAGCAGCCCGTCCTCGCCCGCCGGGTCGAGTTCGGGTACACCGAGGCCGCCAACTCCGCGTCCCTGCTCACCCGGGTCACGGTCAGCGGGCACGACGGCGAGGCCGTCCAGAGCACCCCGCCGATCGAGCTCGGCTACTCCGGCTACGACCCGGCAGCCCGCCGCCACCGCCCCCTCGGCGCACCCGCCGGCGCGCTGCCCGCCACCTCGCTGGCCGACCCGACGCTGGAACTGGTCGACCTGTTCGGCGAGGGCCTGCCCAGCCTGGTCCAGCTCACCGGCCAGTACGCCCGCTACTGGCGCAACCTCGGCGACGGGCGGTTCGCCCGGCCCGTCCCGCTGACCGCCCCCGACGGCCTCGCCCTGGCCGACCCGGGCGTCCAGCTCGCCGACTGCGACGGCGACGGCCGCACCGACCTGCTGGTCCCCGGCGGCCACTACCCGCCCGCCCCGAACGGAGGCTTCGACCCGGCCCGGTTCGTCCGGCACGCTGCCGCGCCGCCGTTCGACCTGGACGACCCCGCCGTCAAACTGGTCGACCTGGACGGCGACGGCATCACCGACGCCGTCCGCAGCGGCGGCGCGGGCCTGGAACTCTTCCTCCAACAGCCCGGCCGGGGCTGGACCACCGCCCGCCGGGCCCCGGCCGCGCCCCCCGTCCCGTTCACCGACCCCCGGGTCCACCTCGCCGACATGACCGGCGACGGACTCTCCGACATCGTCCTGGTCGAGCACCGCCGGGTGCGCTACTGGCCGTACCTCGGCCACGGCCGCTGGGGCGCCGAGATCCGGATGACGGCCGGCCCGGTGTTCGACGAGGGCACCGACTTCGACCCGCGCCGGGTCCTGCTCGGCGACCTCGACGGCGACGGCTGCGCCGACCTGGTGTACGTCGGCGACGGTCACCTCACCCTCTGGCTCAACCGGTCCGGCACCGGCTTCGCCCCGCCGCTCACCCTGCACGGCACCCCGGGCGTCACCGACCTGGACGCCGTCCGGCTGGTCGACCTGCTCGGCCACGGCACCCAGGGCATCCTGTGGAGCCGCGACGCCGGACGCGGCACCGGCTACGCCTTCCTCGACCTCACCGGGGGAACCAAGCCCTACCTGCTCACCTCGGTCGACAACCACCGCGGCATGCGCGGCGAGATCCGCTACGCGCCGTCGACCCGCTTCCGGCTGGCGGACGCGGCCGAGCGGCGGCCCTGGGCCACCGTGCTGCCCTTCCCGGTGCAGGTGGTCGCCGGGACCACCGTCCGGGACCAGCTGGCCCGCTCCGCGCAGAGCACGGTCTACCGCTACCACCACGGCGCCTGGGACGGCGCGGAGCGGGAGTTCCGCGGCTTCGGCCGGGTCGACGTGTTCGACGCCCGGACCGACCGGGCCGGCGAGCAGTCGACCCCGCCCACCGAGACCCGCACCTGGTACCACCTCGGCCCGCTCGGCCCCGCCGAGGGCGACTGGAACGCCCCCGACCTGCGGCCCGAGCACTGGTCCGAGGACCCGGCCCGGCTCGGCCCCACCGAGTACCGCCTGCCCGAGGACGCCCCGCGCCGGGCACTGCGCGACGCCGCCCGCGCGCTGCGCGGCCGGGTCCAGCGCAGCGAGCTGTACGCCGCCGACGGGCACCCGGTGCTCGGACCGCGGCCCTACACCGTCACCGAGTACCGCCACCGCGTCGCCGCCGTGCTGGACGGCGCCGCCGGGGCGGCCGGACGCTGGGCGGCGCGGCCGGTCGTCCACGCGGCCGAGACCGCCCACCGCAGCACCGATTGGCTGCGCGGCGACGAGCCCATGCACCGCTTCGGCTGGAGCGACGACTTCGACGAGTACGGCCGCCCCCGGCTCACCGGCGAGGCCGGCGTGCCGCGCGGACAGGACCCGGCCGCCCCGACCGGCGGCGGCGAGCCGTACCTGGTCGGCGCGGTGCGGACCGAGTACGCCGCCGGCGACGACGGGCAGGCGCCGCGCCTGGACCTGACCGCCGCCACGACCCGGCTGCAGGTCACCGACCCCGGCACGCTGCCGCTCGCCGAGCTGTGGCGCACGGTGGGCGCCGGCACCGCCGCCACCGTCCTGCTCGGCCACGAGCGCACCCACTACGACGGCGAACCCTTCGAGGGCCTGCCGCTCGGCCGGGCCGGCGCCCGCGGCCTGCCCGCCCGCACCGAGACCCTGGTGCACACCGCCCGCACCCTCACCGCCGCCTGGGACGAGGAGGCGCCGCCCTGCCTGGCCGGGACGGAGTCTCCCGCGGACTACCCGGCCCAGTGGCGCGACGCGCTGCCACCGTACGCCGGCTACCGGTACGTCGCCGGAGAACCCGGCCGCCCCGACGGCTGGTACGCCGTCACCTCGCGGCTGCGGCACACCGACCGCGGCCAGGTCGCCGTCCAGCTGGACGCCCTCGACGGCCGCACCGAAGTCGCCTACGACCGCTACGAGTTGCTTCCGGTGCGCACCACCGACCCGGTCGGCCTCACCAGCACGGCCGAGTACGACTACCGGGTGCTGCGCCCGGCCCTCGGGACCGACCCGAACGGGAACCGGACGCTCCTCACCTACAGCCCGCTCGGCCTGCCGACCTCGATTGCCCTGCTGGGGCGGTCGGGGGAGGAGGACGGCGACACCCCGGAGCAGCCCGGCACGGTCTTCGAGTACCGCCTCGACGCCTGGGACGTCGAGGGCGGGCCGGCCTGGGTGCACACCAGCCGCCGCACCGAGCACCGCTGGGCCGTGGTCCTCGCCGAACGCGCCCGCCGCCTGGCCGCCGGGCGGCCCGCCCCCACCACGGCGGAGATCGCGGCGCTGTTCCCCACCGACGAACGGGAGCGCCACCCGGAGCGCTTCGTCCAACAGCGAGAGGCGACCGACGGGTTCGGGCGACTGCTGCAGACCCGGGTGCAGGCCGACGAGCTGACCGTCGCCACGCTCGGCCTGCCCGCCGACCCGGCCGCGACCGTCGGCGAGGCGGTGGGCCTGCTCGGGCAGGCCGGCGCGCCCCGGGTCGCCGTCACCGGCTGGCGGACCTACGACGACAAGGGCCGGGTGACCGTCGCCTACGAGCCCTACTACGCCGAGGGCTGGAACTGGACCCCGCCCGAGGAGCAGCAGCCCGACCTGGCCCGCGTCACCACCCACCGCGACCCGCGCGGCGAGGTGGTCCGGGTCACCGCTGCGGACGGCTCCGAGCTGCGCACCGTCCACGGGCGCCCGGCGGCCCTCGGCACGCCCGACGAGTTCCGGCCCACGCCCTGGGAGACCTGGACCTACGATGCCAGCGACAACGCCGGCCGCACCCACCCCGGCACCTCCGGCACCCCGGCCGGCCACCACGACACCCCGACGACCGCCCTGCGCGACGCCCTCGGCCGGACCGTCGCGACCGTGGAGCGCCTGGCCGACCGCGCGCTGACCACGCGCACGCGCCTCGACTTCGAGGGCCGGGTGGTGGAGACCGTCGACGCCCTCGGCCGGACCGGCTCGCGCACCGCGTACGACCTGCTCGGCCGCCCCTGGCGCACCGAGCACCGCGACTCCGGGGTGCGCCGCCGGGTGCTCGACCCGCTGGACGGCCCGCTGGAGGAGCACGACGCCCGCGGCGCCGTGCTGCTCACCCGCTTCGACGCCGCCCACCGGCCGGTGCGGCTGTGGGCCCGCGACGACGCCGACAGTCCGATCACGCTGCGGGTGGAGACCGTCTACGGCGACACGCTCACCGCGCCGGACGCCGGGGCCAACCTGCTCGGCCGGGCGCACGTCGTGCGCGACGAGGCGGGCGAGCTGACCCACGAGGCGTACGACCGGGCCGGGCGGCCGCTGGAGACCGTCCGGCGGCTGCCCGGCGAGGAGCTGCCGCTGCCGCTGCCCGGTGACTCCGGTGGCCCGACCGACCCCGGAGGCTCGGACGGCCCGGGCGGCCCGCCCGGCTCGGGCGATCCGATGAGCCTGACCGGCACCGGTGCCGCCACCGTCGCCGCCACCGGCACCGGCGGCGGCGTCGAGGGCCCGGCACCGCTCGACCTGGCGACCTACCGGCTCAGCAACCGCTACGACGCGCTCGGCCGGCGCACCCTGCTGCGCTGCCCCGAGGACGTCACCGGCCACCGGGCCGAGATCACCGCGGGCTACGGCCGCTCCGGCGCGCTCGCCGAGCTCGCCCTCGACGGCGTGCCGCACCTGCGCCGCGCGGCGTACGACGCCCGGGGCCGCCGGGTGCTCACCCTGTACGGCAACGGCGTGCTGACCCGCGCACTGTACGACCCGCACAGCGGCCGGCCGGCCCGGCTGCGCAGCGAGCCGGCCACCGAGTTCACCGGCGCCGACGGGGCGCCGCACTGGCAGTCGCGGGGGCCCGCCGTGGAGGACCGCGCCTACCGGCACGACCTGGTCGGCAACGTGCTCACCGTCACGGACACCCACTCCGGCTCGGGCCTCGCCCCGACCCCCGACCGGCTGATCCGCCTGTTCGACCACGACCCGCTGTACCGGCTGGTCGCGGCCACCGGCCGGGAACACGAGATCCGGCCCGCCACGCCGTGGAGTGCGGGCCCGGCCGGCACCGACCCGACCCGTACCCGGGCGTACCGGGAGAGCTACGAGTACGACGACGCCGGCAACCTCACCACGCTGACCCACGCGGCCGACGGCGCCGGCCGGGTCCGCCGGATGCCCACCGAGCCGGGCCACGACCGGCCGGCCGCGCTGCTGGTCGCGGACGTCCGCTACGAGCACCGCTGGGACGCCTGCGGCAACCTGCTCTCCGACGCGGACAGCCGGCACTTCGGCTGGGACGCCGCCGGCCGGCTCACCGGCTACCGCGAGCAGGCCGGGCGGCTGCCCACCCTCCAGGTCGTCAACCGCTACGACGCCGCCGGGCAGCGGGTGCTGAAGACCCGTCAGGACATGGGCGGGGCCCGGCGGCTCACCGTGGACATCGACGGGGTCTTCGAGCGGATCGTCCTGGTCGCCCCGACCGGCGCGGTGTCCGCCCACGACACCGTCCACCTGCCGGACGGCGAGTCCCGGGTCGGCTCGGTGCGGTTCGGTCCGGCCCTCCCCGGGGACCTCACCCCGGCGGTGAAGTACGCGCTCCACGACCACCTCGGCAGCGTCGGCGCCGTCCTCGACCAGGCCGGCGCGCTGGTCAACCGCGAGGAGTACACGCCGTACGGGGAGACCTCGTTCGGCTCCTACGCCGCCAAGCGCCACCGCTTCACCGGCATGGAACGCGAGGAGGAGAGCGGCCTCGCCCGCCACGGCGCCCGGCACTACGCGCCCTGGCTCGGCCGCTGGACCTCACCCGATCCGGCCGGCGAGGCGGACGGGTCCAATCGCTACGCCTACACCCGCGGCAACCCGCTGCGGCGGGTCGACCGGACCGGCACGAGCGGCAAGGAAGCGGACGAGGAGAAGTCGAAGGCCGGCGCGGAGAAACCGCCGAAGCTCTCGCTCTCGCAACAGATCCGCCGGCGGATCGGCAAGGCCGGGCAGGAGACCGCGACCTTCCTGCCGCCCGCTCCCGGCACGGGGCCGTCCGACTCGGAGATCGCAAAGGACCTGCTGAAGTCCGCGGCGGTCAACGCCGTCCAACAGCACCCCGTGGTGCAGGCGGCGAAGCTCGGGCTGGAGCTCGCCGAGAAGTCCGGGGTCGACGTCCCGGGCGTCGCCCAGCACGTGGTGGACGGCGTGACCGAAGGTCCGCACGCCGCCGGCGTGCAAGTCGGCCTCGGCCTCAACCTCTGCCCCGGCGTCTGCCTCTTCGTCATGGACGTCAACGTCGGCGTGTACTTCACGCCGCCCACGCTCAACAACCAACTGTTCGACTCCATGCACTTCTTCGCGGGAGGGGGCAGCGCCGAGGCCGGCCTCACGGGCAGCGACACGAGCATCCCCGGGCCGACGCTCGCGGGCATCCCCCTCGCCGTCGGTGCCAGCGCCGGTGGCGGCCCGTACGCGAATGTCTTCTGGACCCAGGCGGCGACCCCGGGCGACTTCCGCGGGGAGGCCCGCAACGTGGCCGCAGGTTACGGCGACTGGGGCGGCGGAGTGAGCGTCAACTCCTCCAAGCAGATGACCTACAGCGCCGGCACGGCCAAGGGCGGCTTCGGCGGCGGGGTCTTCACCTTCGACAGCTACACGTGGATGAGCGACAACGTCTGGCCGTTCCCGAGCTACGCCGACATGGAGTTCTCGACCCGCCGGTTCCTCGGCATCCCCTACTGATCGGAGGCCCGTCATGTCCAGAATGCCCGGCGCGCGATGGCGCCCGGTACGCAACCGCCGCCCCGGCGGGACGCGCGAGCACCGCGGACTGGTGCTGCACGTCCAGGAGGGCGACAACAGTCCGTTCGGCTGGTTCGACAACCCCGAGTCGCAGGCCTCCTCCGACTTCTGGGTCGCCAGGGACGGCCGGATCGAGCAGTACGTGGAGACCGGCGCCGACCTGGCCTGGGCGCAGGCCGCGGGAAACGCGTACTACGCCTCGGTCGAGACCGAGGGCTACCCCGGGCAGCCCCTGACGGGCGAACAGGTCGACGGTGTGGCCAGGATCTACGCCTGGGGCCACCGCGAGTTCGGCTGGCCGCTCGCGGTGGTCGACTCCACCACCGAGCACGGCCTGACCTACCACGGCGCCGGCGGCGCCGCCTGGGGCGGCCACACCGGCTGCCCCGGCGAACTCCGCCGGGCTCAGCGCGGTGCGATCATCGCCCGGGCCCGGGAACTGCTGGACGACGCCGCGGAGCGCCCCGGACCGCCGCCCCCGCAGCAGCCGGCCGCACACCCGGCCTGGCCCGGGCGGTACCTGCGGGCGCAGACCCCGATGCTGCACGGCGACGACGTGCGGCAGTGGCAGCAGCGGATGCGCGACCGCGGCTGGCGGATCGACGCCGACGGCTGGTACGGCCCCGCCTCCGCCGAGGTGGCCCGCGCCTTCCAGTCGGAGAAGGGCCTCGGCGCGGACGGCGTCGTCGGCCCCCGCACCTGGGACGCCGCCTGGACCGCCCCCGTCAGCTGACCCGTCGCCGGACCCAGGGTCGGCGGCTCCGGCCCGACAGCCCGGACCCGCCGACCCGGGTACCCGGCCGCAGACGGTCTCGGCGCCACCCGGGCTACGGCGGGGAAGTCCCGCCGGTCAGCGTCGCCACGGCGTCGAGGAGGAGCGTCCGGGTATCCTGTTCGGCCGCGCCGAGCAGGTCCAGGACGGGGGTGGTGTCCAGCGCGGCGGGTGTCTCGACGTCGTCGACGCGGACCACCAGCAGGTTTCCCCGGGCGGCTGCCGCCGCGACCTGCTCCCACCACCCCGGGTGGCCGGCGGTTCGGGCGACGGCCGCGCGGGAGAGCAGCAGGACGGTGCGTTCGGCGTTGCGGACGGGACCCACGGGGAGTCGCGGGCCGGCCTCGGAGTCCAGCAGGACCGTCTCCACCGCGTAGTGCTCGGACAGTTGGCCCTGGATCCACGACGCCCAGGCAGCGTCGGCCCGGGTGCGGCTGAGGTGGACGTCGGGGCGGGCCGAGCGCACCGGCAGGACGGGCAGGCGGGACAGTTGCTGGAAGCTCTCGGCGACGTCCTCCGCGCTGCCCGGCCGGCGGGCCGGGTCCGGGTCGGTGAGGTCGGCGATCAGCTCCCGGACCGGTTCGGAGACCGCGGACCGGAGATCGGCGAGGACGGTGGCGCGCGGGTCGGGGTCGGCCGGCGCTGCGGCCGCCGGCGTCAGGAGCGCGCCGGAGACCAGCGCGAGTGCGACCCGGCCGAGGGAGTAGAGGTCTCCGGCCGGCCGGCCGTCCTGGCCGTCCTGCCGCTCGGGCGCGGCGTACGGCGCCGCGTGCCACAGGGGTTCGCCGGTCCGGTCCATGGGGCTGGGGGCGGTGATCCTGGCGTTCCCCCGGTCGTCGATCAGGACTTCCTGCGGGGACAGGCTTCCGTGCACCTCCCCGGCCAGGTGCAGTGCGGCCAGCGCGGTGGCGATCTGGGCCAGCCAGCGCAGTCGGCGACCGATCGGCACGGTCGCGACGGCCCCCGAGGCGATCGTCCGGGACAGCGCCCGGCCGGTTCCCCAGGCCGACACCGTGTAGGCCTGGTCCGCGTCGACGCCCATGGCGAGCAGCGGCAGCAGGTGCGGGTGGGGCGGAACGGGCCGCAGGGGCTCCTCGGCCAGGACGGCGTTCCGGTCGTCGGCCGCCGGACGGGTCCTGATCAGGACGGGCGTGTCGCTGCCGATCGCCTGCGCGATCCACAGGCCGTCGAGGTCGTTCAGGATCCGGTAGTCGACGCCCCCGACGGCGAAGGCGGTCAGCGGACGGGGCCGGGCGCCGCCCTCGGACGGTTCCGGTGCCGGCGGAGCGGCGGTGGCCGTCGTGACGGGGTTCGGCCTGGTGCGGATCGAGTCCGGGTTCCACAGCCGGGGGCGGCGGTCCGCATCGGCGACCAGGACGTGCGGCGCCCCGCTGTGGGTGACGGCGCGGGCGATGTGCCCGTCGGGGACGGCCGTGCTGCCGTACAGGAACCCGGAGGACAGTTCCCAGCGGCGCACCGTGCGGTCGTCGGAGACGGTGATCGCGGTCGCGCCGCCCGCTCCCACGACGAGCTGGGTGACCGGGCCGGTGTGTCCGGTCAGGACTCTGCGGCACCTGCCGTTGTTGGCGCTCCAGACCCGGACGGTGCTGTCGTCGCTGATGGTGACGGCCTGCGGCTGGCCCTGGACGATGTTCAGGGCGATCCGGTTGACCGGCTTGGTGTGACCCGACATCACGATCTTGGACTGCCCGTCCAGCAGGTCCCAGCCCCGGCAGGTGCCGTCGGCGGACGCGGTGAACACGTAGGTCCGGTCGTACACGGTGGTCACGGCGGCGTGGGTGACGGGGCCGCGGTGGCCGGTCAGCACGTTCCGGCAGGTTCCGCCGGTGAGGTCCCAGACCCGCGCGGTGCCGTCCGCCGAGGTGGTGATCGCGTGCGGGCGACGCTCGAAGACGGTGGTGGTGGCGAAGGTGACGGGGCCGCGATGCCCGATCAGCACGTTCCGGCAGGAGCCGTCGACGAGGTCCCAGATCCGGGCGGTGCCGTCGGCGGACGCGGTGATCGCGTGCTGGCGGCGATCGAGGACCGCGGTGGTGACGAAGGTGACCGGCGCCTCGTGGCCGGTCAGCGCGTACTCGCGCTGCCACCGCACCATGCTCCAGACCTCCACGGAGCCCGAATCGGTGCACACCAGCGCGTGGGGGTGGCCCTTCACCACCGCGGCCTCGACGTGGCTCACCCCCTGCGGGAAGCCCGTCCGCCGGCCGGACCACGGGCTGTAGGCGTCCGGCGGCCAGAGCCTGACGCCCCCTCGGTCGTGGACCACGCTGTAGGTCATCCCGTTGGCCGCCACCATGGCGACGCCGAGGTCCGGCAGGACGTCCGCGGCCGTCGCGGACGCGGAAGCCTCGGGCTCGGTCACCGGAGGTCCTGCGGGCTCGGAATCCGCAAGCCCGGCGGACTCGACGGGCTCGGAAGCCGCAGGCTCGGAAGCCGCAGGCTCGACAGGCTCGGCAGCCGTCGCGGCCGGTTCCGCGTCGCTCTCCAGGCTCACCCCGAGGTGCCGCAGCAGCGCCGGCCCGATGGTGGCGAACGCGGTGCCGTCGGGGACGGGCTCGCCGAGCAGCCGGACCAGCCAGCCGTGCTCCTCCGGCGACAGCAGCGTGGGGATGCCCAGCATCCGGCCGTGCGCGGCGAGGCGGTCGGCGGCCCCGGGGTGCGCGGGGCGCAGGGACTCGCAGAGGGCCGCCAGCGCGCGCGGCGTGTCGGCGAGCGCCGCCGCGAGTTCGTCCGGGGCGGGTCCGCTGTCCTCGGCGCCGAGCACGGTGAGTCCGCAGGCGTCGGCCATCGCGCGGGCGTGCCGGCCGCGGAGCGCGGCGGTCGACAGTTCGGCCCGGATGATCGCGGCGAGCCGACGGTGGCTCTCCCGGCCGGCCGGCGTGTACGGGCCGTCCGCAGGCGCCGCGGGTGCGGGCGGGAGCAGCCGGTGGGCGGCCGACTCCCCGAGCCGCTCGGCGAGTTGCTCGGCGAGTTGCTCGCGGGCGACCAGCCAGGGGATGGCCAGGCCCCGGTCGTCGTAGCCGGCGCCGGTCAGCTTGCCGACGACCAGGCCGACGACGGCCTCGTCCGCGGGCGACCAGAGCGGGCCGCCGCTGTAGCCGGGGACGATGCCCGGCCCGGTGGCGAGGGCCCGGTCGAGGTAGAACAGCGCCGGACCGCAGGCGGTGACGGTGGTGTCCACGTAGCTCTCGGGGGCCCGGCCGCTGTACCAGGCGCGGACGTTCTGGCCGCGGCGCAGGCCGAGCCAGCGCTGTTCGACGACACCGGGCGGCGGGTCTCCGTCGAGTTCGAGCAGTGCCAGGTCGCCGTGCCACTCCGGCGTGCCCGCCGTGACGGGGCCGCCGCCCGGGGCGCGGGGTGCGACCCACACGGTGCAGCGGGCGGTGGCGGTGCCACTGCGGAACCCGAGCCGCAGCGGGGCCGGGCCGGGATCGGACGGGTCGAGTTGGCTCCGGCCGAGCGCGTCGTTGACCACGTGGGCGCAGGTCAGGACGTGTCGCCCGGTCAGGTACACCCCGCAGCCGGAGGCCTGACCGGTTCCGGTGAGGACGGTGGCCAGCGAGGAGAGCAGCTCCCGTTCCGCGGTGTCCCCGCCGGTCCCGAACCAGCCCATGGCGCTCAGTCGCCGTCGGGCTGTGCGGGCGGCGCGGGGGGCAGCTTCCAGGTCGCCGAGACGGTCAGGGTCGCCTCGGCCTTGCCGCCGACGATGCCGAGCTTGAGATCGGCGCCGAACTGCACCCCGAATTCGACGGACACCTCGTCCGGGCGCGCCGGGACGGCCGCCACGGTGTCGTGGACCTCCTGCAGCAACGGCACCAGCGGCCGAAGGGCCAGCCGCAGCGCGTCCCGCGCGAGTTCCGCCGTCCGGGCCCCCGCCCCACTGGAGACCGGCACGGCCCCGACCAGGTCCGGCGGCCTGCCCCAGTCCGCTTCCGCCGCCCCCTGCGCGCCGTCGGCCGGCCGGGCCGCGACCCGGCCGATCGGGAAGACCCGCAACATGATTGACGTGTCGTCAGAGAGGCCGAGCTCGATGTACTCCGTCACGCCGACGAGTATGGCGGCGGCCGGACCGGCGTGTCGGCAAAACCCAAAAGGCTTTGCGGAGCGGTGACTTCACCGTGCTCACGGCTCCCGGCCGGGTGGTGCAGGGCGGCGGGCGCGCCCAACAGGGCGCACTGCAGGCGCTGTTGCTAGGGTCTGCCGGTTCGACTTCGAGCTCCCCGAGCACCCGGAGGCGCGAGGAGGGCGGACCCCCGGCGCCCTGCCGGTGATCAGGCCGGTGGCCCCGTCGGGGCGAGGAGGGTGTGGAGGGAGCGGTTGTGGTGGCGCAGCCAGGCCCGGTAGGCGGGGTTGACGCTGGCGAGGTCGAGGTAGGCGTGGCAGAGGTCGACCCAGAGGCCGTCGAGTGCCGGGCCGCCGACGGTGTCGGGGCGCCAGGTGAGGAGCAGCCGGACGGCCAGCGGGTCGCCGTGGACGGGGCGCAGGACGGTGCCGGGGCCGGGTGGTGAGGTGGGCTGGCAGGGGCGGACGGCTTCGCCGGCGGCGACGAGCTCGGCGGCGGTGGCGTTGTCGCGGACCTGGACGACCCGCGGGTCGAGCCCGGCTTCGGCGAAGATCCGGCGCAGTGCGGCGTACTCGTGGTCGGCGGTCGGGTCGACCATCCAGGTGTCGTCGGCGAGGTCGGCGAGGTCGACGACCGGTCGGCCGGCGGCGGGGTGGGTCTCGGCGAGGGCGACGAACTGGGGTTCGCGGGCGACCAGCACCCGCTGCTCGGTGCCGGTCGGCACGTGCAGCGGAAAGCCCTCGCTCTCGTGGACGAAGGCGATGTCGAGCTGTTCGGCGGCGACCAGGTGGATCAGGGCGATCGCCGAGATGTCGATGTGGATGGTGGTGTCGGTCTCCGGGAGCCGGTCGTGGATGCGGCGCAGCCAGGCGGGGACGGCGCGGCTGCCGACGCTGCCGATCCGCAGTCGGCGGCGGCCGGGTCCGGCGGCCTCGGCCCGGGCGGTGGCGACGAGGGCGTCCATCTCGGTGATCAGCGGTCGGGCCCGGGAGAGTACCGAGTGGCCGAGGGCGGTGGGGCGGCTGCCGGTCTGTTCGCGGGTGAACAGCCGTCCGCCGATGGCCCGTTCGATGCGGTGCAGCTGGGTGGTCAGCGACGGCTGGGCCATGCCGAGTCGACGGGCGGCCTTCCGGACGCTGCCGGTGTCCGCGATCGCGCACAGCACCCGCAGGTGTCGGACGTCGAGCTCCATCACGGGAGCATAGCCAGGCGTCCATTGCTTGCCAAGAGCATGTCAAGAGTAGATCGGCGATCCGTCAAATCAAGGGTTCTGCACGGGTATTGCCCCGAGCTATCGCCGGTTGCCATCTCCGCGCCCCGCCCGCCCTGCCCCAAGCTCGGTGCAACACCTTGCCACCGCGTCCCGGACGGCCTCCCCATGCCCCCGGGACCCGCGAAATGGAGTCCCCACATGAACCGCTCCATGACCGTGCTCGCCGCCGCCCTCGGGCTGGTCCTCGCGGCCGGCACCGCCGCCGTGCCCGCCGCCGCAGCCACCACCGCCCAGGGCTACACCCCTGCCGTGGGCATCGCCGCCAAGTCCTCCGAGGACGCCAACAACAAGGCGTTCTACGAGGCCGTGATGAAGTCGGCCCGTGCCAAGCAGGCGGCCAACCCCTACCTGCTGGCCGTCACCGTCACCTACGACGCCAGCCAGGCCCCGACCTTCCGCACCGTCATATCCCAGAGCGCGCAGATCTGGAACTCCTCGGTCACCAACGTCCAGCTCCGCTCCGGCACCAACGCCGACTTCCGCTACTACGAGGGCAACGACTCCCGCGGCTCCTACGCCTCCACCGACGGCCACGGCGGCGGCTACGTCTTCCTCGACTACGCGCAGAACCGGCAGTACAGCTCGCTGCGCGTCGTCGCCCACGAGACCGGCCACGTGCTCGGCCTGCCCGACCACTACTCCGGCCCGTGCAGCGAGCTGATGTCCGGCGGCGGCCCCGGCACCTCCTGCACCAACCCGAACCCGAACAGCGCCGAGCGGAGCCGGGTCAACAGCCTCTGGCTGTACGGCCTGGCCGTCGCCGGCTGACCCCCGCCAGTCCAGGACGCCGGCCCCGCCCCGAGCCGGGTCGGCGTCCGACCTGCCGCAGGACCCCCGCCGGCGTCGGGCGCCTCGCCCCGGGAGCGGGCTAGACGAGTAGTTCCGAAGTCGGTCAGTGGTCGTAGGCGATGAGTGAGCGGGTGACGGGTCGGCCGGTGGTGCGGTTGTGCCAGATCGCGCAGGTCATCGCCAGGAGTCGCTGGCCGACCCGGGCGCCGACGCCTTCGATGGTGCGCCCGCCGTGCTGTTCGAGGCCGAGTTGGCCTTTGAGGGTGTCGTTGACGGACTCGATCAGCTGACGGACGGACTTCAGCAGGTGTTCGCCGGGGCGTGGGGGGCTGGTCCGGTAGGACGGTCGCAGCAGGTGGGCGCCGTGCTGGTCGAGGAAGCGGTCGAGTTCGGCGGAGACGTAGCCCTTGTCGGCGAGGATCAGCAGGCCGGGCCGTTCGCGGACGAGGTCGGGTTCGGTCTCGATCAACGCGGCCAGCACCTCGCGTTCGTCGACTTTCGGGCCGGCCAGGGCCCAGGTGACGGGCAGTCCGGCCGGGGTGCACACGAGGTGGAGCTTCAGGCCCCAGAACCAGCGGGAGTGGGATCGGCTGTAGCCGTAGCCGGCCCATCCGGCGAGGTCGGAGCGTCGGACGGTGTCGCGGGAGCGTCCGCATTCGACCGGGGTGGAGTCGGTGATCCACACCGGGTCGGCCCACAGGTCGGTGGCCTTCGCGAGGTCGCGGACGGCCTGCTGGAGCAGGGGCCGGGCGGCACGCAGGCGCTTGTTGTAGGCCGGGCGCTGGGGCAGGTTCGGGAACATGCCGCGCAGGTGGGCGTGGGCGAATCGGATCCAGCGGGCCTCGGAGTGGTATCCGAGCAGCACTTGGGCCACGGCCAGGCAGACGAGCTCGGAGTCCGTCAGCCGCGGCGGGCGGCCCAACCCCCGTGTTCGGGGCAGGTGATCGTCGATTTGCACGTAGAGTGCGGTCAGGAGGGTGTCCAGCTCTTCGGTCGTCACAACCCGAATGTTGGACACCCTCCCTGCATGCCCGGAGCAGAACCGGCAAACCCAACCGACTTCGGAACTACTCGTCTAGGCGGCATGCGGCGGCCGGGGTCACAGGCAGGGCACCCGGTAGCGGATGCTGCCGTTGAGCCGTCCGACGCGGAACGCGGTGTCGAAGCACCACCGGCCGGCCTGTTCGCGGTCGGCGAGTTCGGGCAGCCGGCGCAGCAGCCGCAGCCAGGTGCGCGCGGCTTCCGCGGGAGCGACGGCCGGGAGGCCGTGGACGCGGAAGTCACGCATCAGCCGGGCGTTGCCGACGCCATAGCCGTAGGCCTGTCCGACCAGCGGTCCGAGGCGTTCGCGCAGTCGGTACCGCATCACCGCGTCGGGCGCGTAGGCGAGGGTGTAGTCGGCGAGGAGGGCGCGCCAGCAGAATTCGACCTCGTCGCCGCCACCCGCGTAGCCCTCGTCGAACCCGCCCAGGGCGTGGTAGACGTCCGTGCGGACGCCGAGGCTGCAGCCCATCGCGAAGGGCAGGTAGTCCAGGGCGACGGGGAGCCGGTCGCGGGGCTGCGGTGTCCGCCAGGAGCGGGCGTGGTGGTTGGCCGTGGTGTACGGGGCCGGGTAGCCGCCGACGAGGTGGGCGGTGCCGACCGCCCGGGCCATGGCACGGAGCCAGCCCGGTGTCGCGGTGTCGTCGGCGTCGCAGAAGACCAGGACGTCGCCGCGGGCGGTGACGGCACCGATGTTCCGGGCGTGGTTGATGCCGGGGCGCGCCGAGGCCGCGACGACCCGCAGGCCCGGCAGCCGGTCGGCCCATCGCAGGGCGGTGGCCGCCGTCTCGTCGGTGGATCCGTTGTCGGCGACGATGACCTCCCACGAACCGGTGTGGTCCTGCCGACTGAGTGCGGCCAGTTGCCCGGGAAGGAGGGCGGCGGCGTCGCGGGCCGGGATGATCACGCTGAGCAGTTCGGGTGCGGGGAGGGCGGACGGGAGCGGCTCTCGGCCCATGATCACGTCTCCTGCCGCAGCCTGTCCGCCTGTGCCGCGGCGTGCCGCAGCGCCCGGTGCGGTGTCGGGGCCAGGTGGGTCGGCGGCCATCCGTGCCGGTGGCGCCAGGTGTTCCGGTAGCTGCTGATCTTCCCGTTCCGGTCGTCGAGCACGGTGTGGGGGATGCCCAGGAGCAGGCAGAGCAGGTGCGCGTGGAGCCGGTCGGTCACGACCGCCCCGGCACTGCCGAGCAGCCGGCAGCCGCGGCGCAGCTGCAGCCGGGCATGGGCGTCGAAGGCGTCGGCCAGGGCCTCGGCCGACCGGTCGGAGGGGGTCCGGCGGAGGGCATCGGCCGCCGCCCGGATCGCCGTGCGGACGCTTCGGAGCTGCTCCGGCCAGTCGGGACCACCGCCTTCACCGGCGTTCCAGTCGGTGCGGTGCACCGTGCGGTCCGGAGCCGGCTCGGCGTGCGGGGCGGCCTCGTGGTCGGTCCGGGCGAGCCACAACAGGCGGCGGTGGGGTGTTCCGGCGGCCGGCAGGTCCTGGAGTGCGAAGACGGAGTCGGGGACGAGGACGCTGCGGGTCGCGAACGCGTCGCGGGCCTGCCGCAGGCTGTGCGCGTCGCGCAGCAGCAGCGTCAGATCGGGGTGCGCGTCGAAGACCGCCCGGGCACGGGCGAGGTTCCGCGGGTCGTCGAAGTGCACGGACTGCGGGAGTTGGACGATCCGGTGCCGTGGAAACGCGCGGACGACCCGTTCCCGCAACTGCTGGTGATGGGGCCACAGATCGCCGAGGTTGCCGCCGCCGTGCAGCACGATGGCGCCGGTCGGCAGGCGCCGGGCGAGGTCGGCCTCCGCGAAGGTGTGCCGGTCGCAGACGTAGGCGAGGTCGACGTCCAGTTCCCGCAGCAGGGCTCGCTCGCCCAGCCAGATCGCGGAGTCGCCGACGTTGGCGTGGTGGGGGAAGTCCACCAGGGCGCACCGGGTGCCCGGCGGGAGGAGTCCGCGGAGCACCGCGGTCGACTCGGCCCCGGCCTTCGCCCGGATCGCGGCCGCCGGATCGACGTCCCGCCGACCGGTCACCGGACGGCGCCCTGGTACAGCCGCTGCGCGGCGCTGCGGTGGGCGTGGTCCGCGGCTTCGGCGATGTCGCGCCGTCCACGGGCGGTGGCGTCCTCGGCGAGCGAGCGCATCGACTCCATCGCACCCTCCGAACGCAGCGGGGCCGTCCGGAGCCGGTCGAGGTCGAGCACCGTCGGCAGGGTGCGGCAGTGCCGGAGCGAACCCGCCATGTCGAAGGCGGCCATGGTCCGCAGGCACTTCTCGCAGATCCCGCAGTTGTGGGCGGGCCGGCTCAGCCAGCACACTCCGAGGTTCTCCCACACCAGGGGCGAGGCGGCGAGGTGCCGCTCGACCTTGTCGGTGCGGGTGGCCTCGGCGCCGTCGTGCACGATCTCCAGACCCTCGGTGGACCACAGGTGGTCCAGCAGCGGGTGGGAGCCGAGCGGCGGCAGCCGGCTGTACTGGTCGCTGGCGGCGATCAGGCACCGACCGAGCAGCCCCTGCAGGGCCAGCGCGACGGCGGCCAGCGCAGCCCCGTGGAACTCCTCCCAGTGGACCAACTCGGCCGTCGCGGCCCGGACGTCGGTCTCCACCACCACCGCCGCGCAACCGGATTCGGCGGCCACCCGGCGGACCCGGGAGAGCAGTCGGTCGTAGTCCGCGCCCCGGTGCCGGTCGAAGTTGGCGTGCACCAGCGCGTCTACCGGCCGGTGCCCGGGCCGGCCGTGCCGGTCGCGGTCCTTGAGCAGGCTGTAGAAACAGTCCACCCCCGTGCTGAAGAACAGCCCCACGCCGTCCGCAGACGCCTCCGCCGGCGCCTCCTCCGCCACGGCGAACCGCACCGGCCGCAGCCGCGCTCCCCACCACGCGTGATAGATCTCCATCGCGGTCTGCGCGGACCTGAGCAGGCGCGGCGAGACCGGGGCGGCGACGGTCAGGTCCTCGCCCAGCGCCATGGCCGGCATCACCAGTGCGGCGAAGAAGGCGTCGCCGCGCACCGGCAGCCAGTCGCGCTCGCCGCCGCGCACGGTGAAGTACAGGTGCCGCCCCTCGGGCCACGACGCGGTGCGGACGGTGGCGGACAGCCGCCAGCCGTCCGCCACCGGAACGCGAACGACGTCGTCAACGAGCACTGGGATCACATCCGTTCACCGAGGGCCCGGCCCCGACCGCCGGGGCGTCTTCGAGGACCGCGCCGGACAGCAGGGGCCGAAGACCCGTCAGACGATCAGCATCGAGTCACCGAACTCGTGGAACCGGTACGCGCCGGGCACCAGCTCCCGCCGGTAGACGTCGAGCAAGGGCTCACGGCCGGTGAACGCGGACGTGAGCAGCAGCTCCGAACTCCTGGGCCGGTGCAGGTTCGTGATGAACGCGTCGCAGGCCCGGAACCGGTGCCCCGGGGTGATCCGCAGTTGCGTGGAACCGCTCCCCTCCGACACCACGCCGTCCGGGCCGGTCACCGTCTCCAGGGTGCGCAACGCCGAGGTGCCGCACACCACGACCCGGCCGCCCCTCGCCCGGCGCTCGTTGATCGCCTCCGCGACGGGCGCGGCGACCTCGTAGCGTTCCGCCCGCGGGAAGTCGAAGCCCTCGGTCCGGGCCGCACGGTCCACCCGGTCCTCCGCGGCGACGTCACCGGCGCCGCCCTCGGCGACCCGCTTGCGGACGGCCTGCCCTCCCAGTCCGGCAGGACGCCCGCTCCCGATGCCCTCCTGGTGGCGCCGTTGACCGCGAACATATTCAACAAGTGGTCCGCCGGGACCTGCGACACGCTCGCCCTCGGCGTGTTGACCGAAGGGATCGGCCTGCGCCTGCCCATCGTCGCGCTGCCGCACTTCAACACGGCCCTGGCCGCACACCCTGCCGTCCGACGCAGCGTCACCGTCCTGCGGGAGGAGGGAGTGACGGTGCTCCTCGGGGAGAACGGCTTCACGCCCCACCCGCCGGAGCGGGGGAACGTCGCCGCCTACCCGTGGGCGACCGCCGTCGCCGCCCTGCCGGCGAGCAGGTGACCGACCCCGTGTCGGAGGTCAGCCCCGCAGGTGCTCGTACGCGGCCCGGGCGTCCAGCAGCGGCGGCACCACCGAGCGCCGTGCGGACGGGCGGGCGGCGCCGCGGAGGACGGCCGCGCGGACCTCGGCCGGGGTGGCGTGCGGGAAGCAGGACAGCAGCAGGGCGAGGGTCCCGGTGACGAAGGGGACGGCCACGCTGGTGCCCGAGAGGACGAGCGGGCGTTCGGCGGGGTTCAGGTGCACCACGGCCTGTCCCGGTGCACCGACACCGCGGGCGCCGATCGAGCCGCCGAGGTTGGACAGGTCCATCGGGCGGCGCAGGCTGTCGTACCCGACGACCGGGATGGTCCAGGGGTGGCGGGTCAGCACCGAGCTGCCCAGCCGGCCCTGGTTGCCGGCCGCGACGACGGTGAGTACGCCGCGCGCCGCCGCGTGGTCCAGGGCGGCCGTCAGCTCGCGGTGGCCGCTACTGGACGGCCGCTCGGGCGCGACGCTCAGGTTGAGCACCCGGGCTCCGGCGTCGACGGCCTGGACGACGGCGGCGGCCAGCTCCTCGGTCGAGGCGTCCAGCGGGGTGGGACGACCGGCCGGTGCGGCGGGCGGGTCGGCGCGGTGGCCGGCGAAGACGGGGCGGATCAGCAGCGTGCAGTCGGGGCAGATGCCCGGCGACGGCGAGGCGCGGTCGGCGCTCAACACGCCCGCGACGAAGCTGCCGTGCACGCAGGGGCCGTCGCCGGCGGTTGTGCAGACCGGCCCGCCGGCGGCGTCCGGACGGCCGGGCAGAACGTGCAACCGCCGCCCGGCGAAGGCGGGTTGTCCGACGGCGACCAGGCCGTCGAGCAACCCGACGACGACCTCCGGCCGGCCGGCACTGCGCGCCATCAGCGGCGCCAGCCCGACCAGGTCGAGCGGCCTCACCCGCTCGAGTCCGGCGGGCAGAGGGCGTGGCAGTTGCTCAAGCAGCCCCGGCACCGCTGGCTGCGCGGGCTGTTGATGCAGAACGGGGCACAGACCCCGCGGCACTTGGCGACGCAGAACACGCTGGTCGAAGACCCCGCGCCCCCGCCCGACCGTGCGGACGGCACCAGGGTGTTCACACCTGCCGGCCCACCCCGGGACGGTCCGGGGCGGTAGTGCCCCCGGCTCCGGTAGACCGCCGCTTCGGCGGTGAAGCCTGGCATCCTCATCGGTACACACCTCGTCTCAGAGCAGATTCACACCGTCGGTGGGCGCAGGCAGATGTCCATGCAGGGGGTGAAGCACACGTCGCACTGCTCGCTGAGCGGGTTGTGGCAGAACGGCCGGCATCGGTTCTCACACCGCCGGGCGCAGACCATCTCCTTGTCGAGGGTGCCCGTCCGCCGGACGGCTCCGGCCTGTGGCACCATGCCCGGCTTTCCCTGTGCCTGGGCGCCGTACCCCGTCCAGCACTCTCCGCTGTCTCGGTGGGTCACCGTGTCCGCGGTGAAACCCGGAATGCTCATCGTCGCTCACCTCGTCTCGGCCGGTGGCCGGTCGGTGGCCGGTCAGCGGTCGTAGTAGGGCGTCAGTTTCGTCACCACGAAGGGGAACTCCTCGGTGCAGTCGAGCCGCACGAAGTACTTCTCGGTGACGTCGTTCCGGCGGTGCGTGTAGGAGAGCACCACGTCGAGGATCCGGCGGGCGCCGCTCAGCCTGGAGTCGAGGACCTCGACCGCGCTGAGCGCGGAGTCGGCCGCGAACGCCTCCACGGTCCGGTGGTAGATCTTCTCGTACCGAACGGCCAGGTAGTTGAGCGCGCGGTGCTCGTCGGTGTCGCCGGCGTTGTCGCCCAAGTGCAGGATCCGCCTGAGGAGTTCGTGGGAGGCGGACTCGAACCGGTCGGCCGGGATCGCTGCGGGCCGCTCGATCGCGCGGATCAGCTCCGCGCCGTCGAAGGAGTAGAGCTGGTCGAAGAAGACCACGGGGAGTGTCAGGCCGTTGCAGAGCGACGGCGGCGCCAACGGCCCCCGCAGGCCGATCACCACGTCCAGGTCCGTCGGACGCGGGTCGGGCCGGACGGCGTCCACCAGCAGCGCGACGTCGGCCGGATCGCGGGGGCGCAGCAGGTAGGTGTCGATGCCCTGGATGTTCAGCACGTAGCACAACTGCCGTGCGAGGTAGCGGTTCTCGGGGCGGGAGATGATCGAGTGCACGGTCTGGCGGTCGGTCAGCCCCGAGGTCTCCGCGCGACCGACGGCCTGCGCCAGCTCCTTCTCGACGCCCAGGCTCGGGAAGCGGACGTCGACCTGGCCGATCGCGTAGACGAAGGTGGGCCGGTCCGGTTCCCGCTGCCCTTCGGCCGTGTCGGCGCCCGAACTGCCGCACCCGCAGGCCGGACTGACCGGCGCGGACGCGGGTTCGAGGGGGCCGGGCGGATCCGTCCGGGTTCCGCGGAGGTCGGGGTCCGGTGCCGACTGCCGTTCGTCCGGCGGTGGTTCGGGCACCTGCTGGTCCGCTCCCGGCGCTTCCGGGGGGCGGCCCTGCACCGGCCGGCTGAAGTCCTGGTCCTGTTCCATCGCTGGCTCCTCGGAGGTCAGTTCCGCTGCCGACGACTCGGCCCACCGGACACGACCAGCAGGCGGTTCAGCGCGGCGGCGCGCCGCTCGCACCCGCCGCAGGGCCGGATGCCCAGCGTCGAGGTGACCCGCTTGACGGCGTCGCCGAGCCCGATGTCCTCGTCCGTGACGAAGCCCGGCAGCCGGAGCCGCCGCGGCGCACTCCCGGCGGTCTGTTCGCGGCGGTCGCGCTTCTCGCCCGTCGTCATGTCGGACACTCCTCACCTGGTGGGGACGCAGGACACCACCCGCACGCCGAGACCGTTCCGGAGACCGTGACCCACCCCACCGGACGTGCGCACCCCCGACGTCCCGCACTTCCAGGCTGCGTCCGCGCCCCCGCCCGCGCACCTCGGCGGGCCGTCCTAGCCTGGAGAGCGAGAGCTCCGGGCCCCACGAGGCCGAGACGGGAGGATCCGCCATGACCATCCCCGGTTTCCGCGCCGAGGTCGCCGTCCGACTCCGCACCGGGGCGTACCGGCCCCGCGGCCGGCTCCGCGCCGCGCCCGCCGACCGGATCGCGCCGATGTTCACGCAGGAGCAGCTCGACCTGATCAACGCGTGCGAGCACTCCTACGAGATCTGCGAGCAGGGGTGCGACCCGCTCCGGGACAACTTCGACGCCTGGCAGCCGTGCAACACCGACTGCCTGCAGTCGTGGCGGATCTGCATGAACCCGGATCCGGGTTCGCAGTAGCAGCGTCAACCGACGAGGCTCGCCGCCCGTGAGGCGCGGGTGACTTCGTCGTACCAGTTCACGAAGGCGGGCCCGTGCTCGCCCGCCAGGTCGGCGTGCACGCTCCGGCAGAGGCTGCGGAACGGGGCCGGGTCCCAACTGCGGCCCTGGGCGGACAGCGGCGCCTCGTGCAGGTTCCCGAGCGCGAACCGGCGGTCGAACCCGTAGGCGAAGGGCACGACCGTGCCGTCCGTCTCGACCACGAGCGGTGACAGCCAGGAGCTGAGGCGTTCGGCCGGCCCGTTTCCCCGAACGTCGCCGTCGTCGAGCAGGAAGCGGTCGGCCTGGGACACGAGGTTCCCGCGTTCCACCAGGTCGAGCTGGATCACGAGGTCCGTCGAGGTCCGCAGCCGCGCGGCCTCCAGTACCGAGAAGAGCATCTCGGTCACATCGGGCACCGCGTCGGGAAGGGCCTCCGCCGCGTTGCCCTCGGCTTCGAGCGGGTGGATCTGCAGCAGGGTCGCCCCTGCGGCGACGGCGAAGTCGGCCACCCAGGCCAGCTCGTGGATGTTGAACTGGGTCAGGGTGAAGATGAAGCCGAACGGGATCCCGGAGGCCCGGACCAGCGGGAGCCTGCGTTCCATGGCCGCGAAACTCCGGGGATCCCGGCGCATTCGCACGTGACTGTCCGGCACGCCGTCCAGCGAGATGGCCAACACGTCGACCAGACCGGCCAGTTCGGAGAGCCGGCGGCCGGTGAGCAGCATGCCGTTGCTGGTGACGGTGGTCCGCATGCCGTACGAGCGGGCCGTTCGCAACAGCTCGTCCAGCGGCCGGTAGAGCGTCGGTTCACCCCCGGACACCCCGAGCACGTCGTACCCGAGGGCCGCTGCGTCGGCCACCGCCCGCTGCAGGACGGGCAGTTCGGTGGTCTCCGCGACGTCGGGCCCGGAGGAGGAGTAGCAGTGCAGGCAACGGAGGTTGCAGCGCCGGGTCGGGTGGACCTGCAGGAAGGCCCGGCCGGGAAGAGTCATCGGGGTGTCCGGTCGGGGATCAGTGGACGAGGTTGCCGGCCCCGACGGACACCTCGATGATCTGGGCGTCGACGACCGGCGGGAGTCCGCGGGTCAGCACGGTGAAGGCACTGTTGTGGGCGACGTTCGTCCGGTGGGCCAGGTCCACCATCTGCTGGACCACCGACCCGATCTGCGCGCCCTGGCTGTCGCCGTCGGCCCGGAACGTGGCGTGCAGGCCGTCGGGGCGGGGGATGCCGCGGATGAGGATCCGCTCCAGGACGAGCTCGGACGTGATGTCGGCGAGGCCCGAGACGAACTCGTCGCTGATCGGCTGGCCGGCGTCGCGCCAGGCCTGCAGCAGGGCCTCGGATCCGCGCTTGGCGTTGGTCATCGCTGTCCTCCGGTGACGGGGAGAGGGGAAGGGGGAGTCCCGGGGGGAAGTCTGTGTGCGACTCGCCGGGCCGGACAAGCCACCACGCGGGTGAAGCAGGGGACGTCGTGGATGGTGGGACGATCGACGTCGACCATGCCGGTGATATCAGAATGCGATCATTGTTTTTCGGCTTCGATTTCGTATCACCCTATCGGGGAGTGGCGTTGTTCGATTTTTGGGCGCAATGATTCACTTCGCCGCCCCGGGCAATTGCACATGGGATTGCCCGGGCCGCTGATCTGCGGAGGTCCGAAAAAGTATGACTGGCGGACCGGCGGGCGGGATTCATCGGAGAGGAGACGGGCCGTGGACGTTGTCGGAGCGTTCTACAACGGGATGCCGGCGGACGGCATCGACTCGCCCCACCCCTGGCAGGTGGCGCAGAAGAGTCAAGGTTCCGGCGAGTGCGTGGAGTTGCGCCGCCTGGCGGACGGTCGGGTGGCCGTGCGGCAGAGCAAGGACCCGTCCGGTCCGGCGCTGATCTTCACACGGGCGGAGATCGACGCCTGGCTCGACGGCGCGAAGCGGGAGGAGTTCGACCACCTGTTGGCCTGATCGAAGGGGGTTTCCCCACCCCGGGAAACCTCCGGTATGACGCAGTGGCCCTCCTTGTGCCAAGCTTGCCGATCTAATTGGCTTGTGCAAGGGGGGCCCTTGTGGTCGCTGACATGTTCGACGGCGAATATTCGAACGAAAATGTGATCCCGATTTGCCGGGGTCGTGACTCCGGCGCGCCGGAATGGTCCGTCCCCGCCGCGCAGGTCGGCATCGACCTGCGGGCGCTGCGCGGCGGGCGGACCTTGGCGTGGGTGGCGTCACGGGCCCACATCTCGGTGTCGAAGCTGAGCCGGATCGAGAACGGCCAGCGCCGGCTGAACAACCCGGAGGACGTCGCCCGCATCCTCGACGCCCTGGAGGTGGAGCACGGGCCCCGTCGCGCACGCCTGATGGAACTCGCGGTCGCCGCCTCGCAGAAGAGCCAGCCCGGCTTCCACCGGGACGCCGGGGCGGGCGCGCAGCAGCGGCTGTCCGGGATGGTGCAGGAGGCTCGGCAGCTGATCGCGGTCGACTCCCAGGTGGTTCCGGGCGCCCTGCAGACCCGGGCGTACATGGAGGCCGTCACCAGGGCCACGCTGGTGCGCAGCCGGCAGCACGAGGTGCCGGGCGTGGTCAGGTCCCGCCTGGTGCGGCAGCGGGTGGTGTTCGAGTCGGGGATCCGGGCGGTCTTCTGCATGCAGCAGGCCGCGCTGCACCGGGTGATGGGCAGTCACGCGCTGATGGTGGAGCAGCTGGAGAAGCTGCTGGAGTACACCGAGACGCCGAACATCGGCGTCCGGATCATTCCGGTCGAACTGCCGCTGGCGCTGCAGGTGACGAACCTGACCAAGCTGGACTTCGACAAGCCCGGGACGATCACGGAGCTGATCTACGTGGAGACCGGCGACCGGGAGGGCCACTACTACTACCCGGACCGGGCGGAGGACTCGGCGGGCTTCGAGGACTACAAGGAGATCCTGAACGACGTCGCGGTGCGCGCCCGCCGCCGGGAGCCCAGCCGGGAGCTGATCCGCGCCGCGATCGCCTGGCACGGCGAGCGGGCGGGGAGCCGGCCGGCGCAGTGAGTGCGGCCGTGCCCGCGCATCGGCGGGCGGTGTCACAGGACGACGGCGAGGCCGCCGAACTCGATCCACTCGTCGGTGCGTTGCCGCGGGTGGACGTCGCGGTCCGGACGCCAGTGCGTCACGTCCAGTAGGCCCGGCTCCTCGATCCGCAGCCGGTCGAGGTCGAAGAACGCCCGCACCTCGCTCTCGGTGCGCACCCGGCCCCACTTGTCGCCGGTGCCGTCCCGCATGAGGCGGGTGACGTCCTCGCGCATCCGCTCGTCGTCGCTGACGAGTTGGCACACCACGACGACGCTGCCGGCGGGGAGTGCGTCGACGGTGCGGCGGATCATGGCGGCCGGGTCCTGCTCGTCGGTGAGGCAGTGGGTCACCGACACGAACAGCGCCGCGGTGGGTTCGCGCAGGTCGATCAGGGAGCGGAAGTCCGGGTCGGCGAGGATGTCCTCGGTCCGGGTCATGTCGGTCTTCAACAGGGCGACCTGCGGGTTCTCGTCCAGCAGCAGGCCGCTGTAGGCGTGGACGTGCGGATCGTCGTCGATGTAGACGACCCGGCACGACCCGTCGACGCGCTGGGCGACCTGGTGGACGTTGTTCCGGGTGGGCAGCCCGGAGCCGTGGTCGACGAACTGCCGGATGCCGTAGTCGCGGGCGATGACCTCGACGGCGCGGCACAGGAACGCCCGGTTGTTCAGCGCGAGTTCCCTGGTGCTGGGGGCGATTTTCAGCAGTTGCTCGACGGCGGCGCGGTCGGAGGGGTGATTGAAGCGCCCGCCCAGTAGATGGTCGTACATTCTCGCGGCGGTCGGCCTGCTGACGTCGATCCCGCCCGGTAGTGAATCGGTCACCCGTTCCCCCTTCGAGCCGTCCAAGTGCGGTGACTGCCACCGAATGTGACGACCCGTCATGCTATCGGCCGGACATGGCGAAGCGGCATCACCCGCCGGGGTGTTGCCTGGCGCAAGCATGGCGAGCCCCGGCGCGGGCCGTGGCGCGAGCCGCGCCGGCGCACCCCTCGGGGGACGGAGTGCGCCGGTGGCGACGGCCGGGCGGCTTCGGCGCCGGGGCCGCCGTGTCGGGGCCGCTGTGGGGGCCGGGGTGTCGGTGTCAGGCGGTGGGGCGGCTCCTCGCTCCGGTGCGCAGGCGGCGGGCGGTGCGCAGTTCGACCTGCAGCTCGGGTTCGCCGAGTCCCATCAGCTCGGCCGCCGCACCGGTCGGCATCCCCAACTGCTCGTGCAGGAGCGCGGCGTCCGCGGCGCGGGCGGGCAGGGTCCGGTGCAGCGCGTCGGCGCCCGGGCGGCCCGAGCGCGCCAGGGCGTCCGCGACCGTCTCGCCCAGCACCCGCCAGGCGAACGCGTCCGGATCGGAGGCCAGCACCGCGGGCCAGCTCAACTCGGTTCGCCGCAGGGCCTGTTGGACGACCCGGCGGCTGAGGTCGAGATCGCCCAGGCGGGCGTGGGCGTACTGCTCGTACGGGTGGTGGCGCAGCTGGACGAACGCCGCGTACCCGAGTGCGGGCGCGGTCCGGTGACCGGACACCGTGACTCCTTCGGCGTCAACTCGGCGGAAAGGAACCGCCGTTCGAGACGGGGGCGCGGGGCGGCACGGCCCGGCGCGCGGACGGCGCCCCGCGCGCAACGGCGCGCCGGGGCGCAGGGTCGGCCGGGCGCGACGCCCGGCCGGCCTCCGGATCGATCAGCGCCGGTCGAGCAGCACTCCGCTGACCTGCGCATCCTGCGCGATCCGCAGCAACGCCAGGACCAGCGTCACCCGTTCCCAACCGATCGGCCCCTCACCGGCCGCCGCCCACAGCAGCGCCGGAACCGCCAGCAGTGCGCCCAGCCGCGCGGAGAATCGGACCGCGCGCAGCCGGGGCAATCCCTCACTCAACCTCCACACCCTGCTAGCGTGTGGAGCCATCGACGGCATGATCGCTCGATCCCGAGCGGGTCCTTCAAGCATCTCTCAGAGTCCTTGCTGTGAATGGCCCTTCGTCGTGGTCGGTGTTCGCCTCACCGACCACGACAACCCACCGCACGGTGAGTTCCGGCCTGGACACGGAACGCTACCTCCGGCCCGTCGGTCGATCGCACCAAAACGCCCCTTGTGCAAACGCAGGCAAAAGACCGCCCGGAATGTCGGGCTTGTCTCGGGCGGCCTTGAGCGGGCTCGGCGGACTTCAGCGGATGAGGCGCAGCACGAGGGTCGAGTCGACAGTGGCCTTCCCGGCCGCGACGCCGCAGCCGGTGCCGGTGCTGGTGCCCACGGCGTGGACGGTGTCGCCGCCGAAGCGCGTGCTGTCGGCGGTGACGGCGCCGTCGGCGATCAGCGAGGCGGTGCCGTTCGCCGTCACGACCTTGCCCTTGCCGTAGCGGACGGTGGAGGCGGTTCCGTCGCTCCACCGGACGGTGGTGGAGGCGTCCTCGTCGCCGTCGCACTCGGTGTCCGACACGGCGACGGACCGTGCGAAGGTCCCGGCGGCGACGGGCGCGCCGGCGGCGTCCACGCAGGTCGCGGTGCCGGTCATCGTCAGCGTGCCGGAGCCGCGAACCTCGACCCCGTGGCCGTGGAGGACGCACGTCGCGTCGGTGGTGGGCGGCTGGAAGCGGGCCGAGGCGTCGACCATCAGCGGGACGGCGGCGAACAGCGGAGCGGTGGCCAGCAGGGTGCCGCGGAATGCGGTGTTCATGAATGTTCCCCCTGGTGTTCCGGTGCGTGCGGTGGCCGCGTCGCAGGGACAACGACCGCCGGACGCACCGGTTTCCGGCCGTCCACCGGACGGGTGGCGCACTGGGCCGAACGGCGGTACGGCCACGACGCCGGGTCGACGTGCGGTGGGGCGCTCCGGAGCGCCCCACCGCGCCGGATGCTCAGACGGTCAGCGCGGTGGGCTGGGCGTCCGGGCGCATCGCGGCGTCGGTGCCGCCGTCGACGAACAGGGTGGCTCCGGTGGTGAAACGGGCCTCCGGCCGCAGGAACTGGTGCACCCAGAAGGCGATGTCCTCGGGGCGCCCGAAGACGCCCAGCGGCATCGGGGTGGGGAAGTCGTCGGCGTCCGGCTCCTCGCCCGCGCCGGTGGAGCCGAGCATCAGCGGGGTGATCACCGCGCCCGGGGCGATGACGTTGAGCAGCACGCCTTCGCGGGCCCACGACGGCGTGACCGCCGTCCGGCGCACCCAGCGGGCCAGCGCGAACTTGGAGGTCGCGTAGGCGGAGATGCTCGGCGCGGACTGCCCCAGCTCGGCGGGGAGCGCCGCCTGGGCGGACCGGGCGTGGTCGCGGGCCGCGTCCTCGTCGCCCGCGAGCAGCAGGTCGACCAGCTTCTCGTCGATCATCGGGACGGTGGTCGAGGAGTTGGAGCCGATCACGACGGCGCGCCCCGCCGAGGAGCGGGCGAGCGCCGGGCGCAGGCCCTCCAGCAGGGCGACCGGGCCGAAGTAGTTGATGGCGGCGACCGCGCCGGCGTCCTTCATCGCGGGGCCGACGCCGGCCACCGCGGCCACGCCGTCCAGGAGCCCGCCGGAGGCGTCCAGGATTCCCTGGACGGCGGACCGGCGGCCCTCCGCGGTTCCGAGGTCGGCGGTGATGTCGGCGTCGTGGAGGTCGACGCCGATGACGGTGTGCCCGTTCTCCCGGAGGACGGCGGCGCTGGCGGCGCCCATTCCCGAAGCGGAGCCGGTGACGGCGTAGATACCCATGGTGCGAGCCTTTCGATCACTGTGCGCGGGGGCGTACGGGACTGGCCGGAACGTCCCCTCGAACGTCTGCCAATCGGAATTCAATCACTGATTGGATGGTAACCCGAGCTCCCGTGATGCAATGGCGGCATGCCGGACGAACCAGCCCAGAACCCGACCCAGACCCCCGACCCCGCCACCACCCGGGACCGGCTGCTCGCGGCCGCCGAGCGACTCTTCCTCCAACGCGGGGTCGGCCAGGTCTCGGTGCGGGCGATCAACGCGGAGGCCGGACTCAACCCCGGCGCGGTGCACTACCACTTCGGCTCCCGGGACGGCCTGGTCGCGGCACTCCTCGGACGCGAGCTGCTCCCGCTCTGGCACGACCGGCTGGAGGCCGCCACCCGCCACCCCGCCACCACCGGGCCGGCGCAGGTCCGGACGCTGGTCACGGCCGTCGCCGGACCCTTCGACGAACTGGTGCGCACCGAGCGCGGCCAAATGCTCTGCCGCCTGCTCGCCCAGACCATGCTGGCCGCCGACCGCCCGCTCAACAGCTCCCCGTGGGCAGGCACCGCCCCGTTCGAGGTCGTCCTCGGCCGCGCGATGCCCGACCTGACCGTCCACGAGCTCACCGACCGCTGGCGGCTCGCCTTCACCACCCTCCTGGAGACCTACGGCCGCCCCCTCGCCACCGACGCAGCCTCCGCCCCCGTCCCGCCCTTCCCCGAACTCCCCACCGTGGTCGCCTTCCTGACGGCAGGACTGACGGCGCCCCGGCTCGACTGACGGGACGTCGGCCGGCCCTCCCCGGCCCGGCCCGCGGGTTACGGCATGTCCTCGTCGGAGGGGGCGAGGTGGGCGGTGATGACGAAGTTGTCGACGGCCGGGGTGTTGTCGGGCTTTTCGAGGCAGGTGAGGACGACCAGGCGGCCGGGGATGTCGGCCCAGATGGTGGTGGCGGTCGGGAGGTCGGCCTTCGGGATGGTGGTGGCCCGGTCGACGAGGTAGTGGGTGCCGCCGGCGTTGATGGTGGCGCCGGGGGCGAGTCTGGAGGCGCCGGTGTCGAGGGCGAAGAGGTAGTTGCCGGGGCCGATGGCGCCCCGGCGGAGGGAGTGCATGGCGACGTAGACGGTGCCGGCTTCGGGAGCGGTGGGCGTGCCGAGGTTGGTGATGCGGTAGGCGGAGGTGAAGCCGGGCGGGACGACCGATCCGTCGACCTCGTTCATGGTCCCCAGGGGCACGTCGAGGCCGACCGAGGGGACGATGAACCGGCCTGCGCCGTCCGGTTCGGCGTCCTGTTCCCGCTGCTGTCCCGGGAGCGGGGCAGCGCCCTGGTCGAGTCGGACGGGCCTGCCGTTCATGTCGAGGCCGGCGACCTGTCCGGCGGGTGGCGCCGGCCGGTGGTGGGGGAGCGCGTGGCGGTCGAGCAGTCCGGCGGCGGCGAGCAGCAGGATCAGCGACCCGGCCCGTAGTGACCGACCGGCGGGGGTGTCGCGGTGGTGCACCGTCATGGGCGTTCGGCCTCTCTGGGACAGGTGCGCCCGCCGGCCCGGGAGGGCCGGCGGGCGGTCGGGCGGTGTGCTGGTGGGTCAGGGGCGGCGCCTTCTGCGCAGGAGTGCGGTGGCGGCCAGGACGCCGGCGGTCAGCAGTACCGCCGCGCCGGTGACCGGCCAGGCCAGGGGCGAGGCGATGGTGTCGGCCAGTGAGCCGCCGGTGTTCACCTCCGGGCCCTCGGGACGGTGGCCCGGAGGCCGGGTGGGCTGGTGCGTCGGCCGGTGGGTGGGAGGCGGCGTGGGGCCGGCCGGCGTGATCGGCAGGGAGGTGGTGGCCGGTTCGGAGCTGAAGGTGGCGCCGTCGGGCAGCAGGCCGGAGGCGGTGGCGGTGTTGCGCAGGGATCCGTCGGCGGCGATGTCGGCCTCGGTGACCGTGTAGGTGGCGGTGCAGTGGGTGGAGGCTCCCGCGGCGAGGGTGCCGCCGAGCGGGGTGGGGGCGCAGGTGATCGGGCCGGGGGCGCCGGTGCCGGAGAACCCGGTTTCGGTGATCGTCAGGGCGCCGAACGGCACGTTGCCGGTGTTGTGCACGTCGAAGGCGTAGGTCACGACGTCACCGGCCTCGGTGAGTTCGTCGATCGGGTGCCCTTCGGCGTTCGTGGCGGTCGCGGTCTTGGCGAGGGTCAGCCCGGGGGCCGCCGCGTCGACGACGATGGTGTACTCGCGGGTCGAGGTGCCGTCGACGGGGTCGGAGACCTGGACGACGAACGTGTAGCTGCCCGCCGCGGTGGGGGTGCCGGTGATCGTCCCGTCCGGGTTCAGCGTCAGCCCGGGCGGGAAGTCGCCGGAGAGGACGGTCCAGGTGAGCTCCGGGTCGGGGTTCTCGGTGACCGCCTCGACCACGTCGGTGTAGTCGACGCCGACCGTCCCGTTGTGCAGGGACGGGGTGATGATGCACGGCGGCTGGGTCAGGCCCCCGAACAGGTTCTGGTTCCAGCCGGAGAAGGTGTTGCAGATCAGGGTGGTGGTCGCGGCGGCGCCGGAGTAGCCCGCGATGCCGTAGCCCCAGAAGTCGCGCAGCGGCGGCTGGATGGGAGAGCGGGTGATGTCGTTGAAGGAGATGGTGATGTTCGTACCGCCGGTGACGTTGATCCCGACATCGGCGCCGTTCGGGCCGGTGATGCTGTTGTGATCGACCGTCACGTTGTTCGCGGTGAACAGCAGCATCCCGGTGGAGCTGCTCGCCGAGTTGTTGGCCGTGTACGTCACCACGGTGTTGTCGGTGAAGGTGCCGCTGGAGTTGAAGTACTGCACCGAGTTCTGCGCGATGTTGCCCGTGATCGGCGGCGCGGGCAGCGGAATGGCCATGTCCGGCGGGCCGAGGGTGGAGCCGGTGACGTTCATGGTCGCGGCGCCGTTGGCGGTCAGGCCGTTCTTCTGGAAGTCCGACACGTGGACGCCGGTGACGGTCACGGTCCGCGGGCCGCCACTGGTGGCGTCCACGTTGATCGCCTGGCCGAAGTTGTAGGTCTGGTGCCGGGTGATCCCGGTGACCGTCACGTTCGACAGCGACCCCGACGCGGACAGGAACCTGATCCCGAAGTACGGGGCGTTCGTCCGGGAATCGGCCGGATCGCGGGGCAGGTAGTCGCCCCGGACGGTCAGGTTCTCGATGTTCATCGTGGTGGCGCCGGCGGCGTTGCCCACCACCGGACCCAGCAGCGGGTCGGCCAGGGAAGGGTCGGTCGCGGTGATCGTGTGGCCGGCGCCGTTCAGGGTGTACCCGTCGGGGACGGTGAGGTTGTCCGTGGTGGTGCAGTCCCCGGTCAGCGTGATCGTCGTGCCGGAAGTGGACGAGGCGGTGCACACGGTGCGGATGTCCACCGTCGCCGCCGAGGCGGGGGTCGCCGTCAGGATCGGCGACCCCGCCACCGCGACGCCGCCCACCGCAGCGGCTGTTAACCGGCGGCGCAGGCCGGACCACCGTCCTCGTGGGCGCAGGCGCGCGGGCGCGGCCGTGGTGACTGAGTGTGACGCTCCGATAATCATCATGTGACAACCTCCCCGGGCAGGCTAGGACCATGACAAACCAGGCAGAAGTCAACACACCGGACACTCGGTCACCCGGCGCGTCATTCACCCGGTGGGGTGCGGGTGCTGATCGGGGCGCGGGCGCTGGGCGGGAACGGTGCGGTCGGCCTGGAGGTCGAGGAGTTCGCGGAACAGGCCGTCGCAGTGGGCGAGTTCGTCCCAGGTGCCGGTCTGGACGATGCGGCCCCGGTCGACCACGATCACCCGGTCGGCGAGGCGGGCGTTGGCGAGGTTGTGGGTGACCAGGAGGGTGATCCGGCCGGGGGCGAGGGCGCGCAGGGAGTGCAGGATGCGGTGCTCGGCGCGGGGGTCCAGGTCGGAGGTCGGCTCGTCGAGGATCAGCAGGCCCGGGCGGCGGGCGGTGCGGAAGAACGCGCGGGAGACGGCGCCGCGCTGCCAGCCGCCGCCGGAGAGTTCCGCGCCGCCCTGCCAGCCCTGGGCGAGCAGGGTCCGCCAGCCGGAGCGCAGCCGGGCGACGGTCTCGTCGAAACCGGTCAGGGCAGCGGCGGCGGCGACCGCCGGGGCCGGGTCGCCGTCGTACTGGCCGAGGTGGACGTTCTCCGCCGCCTGCAGCGGCCAGCGGGCGAACTCCTGCGGGACACGGGCGACTTGACGGAACAGCGCGTCGGCGTCGAGGTCGCCGATCGGGACGCCGTCCCAGCTGATCCGCCCGCCGCCGGGCTGCGGCAGGTACAGGCCGGAGAGCAGCTTCAGGAAGGTCGACTTGCCGGAGCCGTTCTGCCCGATCACCGCCACCACCTCGCCCTGGGTGAGCGTCAGGTCGATGCCGCGCAGCGCCGGTTCCTGCTGCCCGCCCGGGTAGGTGTAGGTCAGGCCGGTGACCTCGATCGTCTTCGGCGGGCCGGGGACGATGCTGCCGCGGGCGATCCGGTGGCCGCCGGCCTCGTCCAGGAAGGTGAAGTAGTCGTCCAGGTAGAGCCCCATCCGGTACAGCCGGGCGCCGTTGCCGACCATGCCCTGCACGCCGCCGGCGGCCGTGCGCAGCGCGAACGTCGCGGAGCCGGCCGCGGCCAGGCCGATCCGGCCGGAGGAGACCAGGTAGAGCAGCGCTCCCCACATCAGCGCCGCCCCGGCGCCGGTGCCCAGCGCGGCGAACAGCGAGACCCGCGCCGCCTCGCGCCCGGCGCGGTCGGTGACGGTGACGATCCGGGCCTCGGCCTTGCGGTACTTGTCCAGCATGAACGGCAGCACCTGGTCGGAGCGCACCTGGTCGGCCCGGCCCTTGTCGATCAGGTACCAGCGGTAGATCCGCAGCGCCTGGCGCTCGTCGCCGGTGGTGATGGCCGCCAGGTAGTGGATGCGGGCGGTGCGCACGGCGGCGACGCCGGTGGGCACCGACCCGAGCAGGAGGAACGGGACGAGCAGCGGGTGCAGGGTGGCGAGCACGCCGGCGGCGGCGAGCAGCGAGACGGCGGAGGCGATCACGTCCTGGGCGGAGGTCAGCAGGTCGGGCGTGGTGGACGCGCCGCGGTCCGCCGCCTCCCACCGCTCGCCGTACTGGGGCTCGTCGTAGGCGGCGAGTTCGGCCGAGCAGCCGGCCTCGATCAGCGCCATGTCGGCCTCCCGGTTGATCCGCGGCGCGACCCGCCCCGACAGTGTCAGGACGGCGATGCCCAGCACCGCCCGGAGCGCGGCGGAGCCGGTCAGGACCGCCAACGACGGTGCGGCGTCCCGGAGATGGACGGTGACCGGGCCCGGGCGCAGCAGCGCCGCGAGCGTCCCGGTGGTGGCGTACAGGGCGAGCGCCCCGAAGATGCCGCTCGCCGCCTGGGCGAGCAGCAGCAGGACGGTGGAGCGCCGGTCGGCGCGCCAGGCGAGGTGCAGGGCGCGGCGGATCAGCTGCGGCAGGCGGCGCACCATGGTTCCGGTGGAGATGGACCGGCCGACGAGCTGCCGCTTGTCGCCCGGGTGGCGGTAGCGCAACTCCTCGTCGTGCTCGGTCGGTTCGGTGCCCTCCGGTGGTCCCTCGGGCCCGGGGCCGGCCTTCCGGGGCGGGGTCGTGCGGGTCTCGTTCACGTTGCTCCCTGGTTCGACGGCGAAGCGGCAGCGCCGCGTGCGTGCGAGGGCAGGCCGGAGTGGCGGCGGTGCCGGACGGCGCGCTGCTTCGAGGTGGGGTTGCGGGTGCGCCCCGATCCTGGCAGGGCTCCGTCGGCGTGTCCGGCGTGTCTCGGCCGGTCTCACCCGATCCGGGTAAATCTGTGTCGCGCCCGGCGAGTTGACGTGTGACGACGGCAAAAGAAGACGGCGGTGGCCGCTCCGTTCGGAGCCGCCACCGCCGTTGATCGGTCGGTGCTACAGGACGATTTCGTACCCGAGGTCCTCGGTCTCGGCCGGTTCGAGGATCAGCTCGCCGACCCGGCCCGCGGAGCACACGTCCGGCGCGACCTGCCGCAGCGCCTCCAGCAGGTCCGCCGGGCCCCGAGCGGTCACCTTGGCCACCTGCGCCCGCATCGACAGCTGCGCGCTGCTCTTCGCCCGGCGCACCGCCGTGATGGCGCCGCCCGCGACGTCGAGCAGGGCGGCGTCACCGCCGCGGAGCTCGGCCGACGCCCCGGCCGGCCACGGGGCGCGGTGCACGGAACCGTCCTGCCACCAGCTCCACGCCTCCTCCGTCGCGAACGGGAGGTACGGTGCGAGCAGCCGCAGCAGCACCGACAGGGCGTACGACAGCGTGGCCCGCGCCGAGGCCGCGCCCGGGTCGTCGCCCGCCCCGTAGGCGCGGTTCTTCACCAGCTCGACGTAGTCGTCGCAGAAGACCCAGAAGCACCTCTCGGTGACCTCCAGCGCGCGGGCGTAGTCGTAGCCCTCCAGCAGCGCCGTCGCCTCGCCGGTGACCTGGTCGAGCCGGGCGAGCAGGGCCCGGTCGAGGGGCTCGGTCACGGCGGCCCGCGCACCGGTGTCGAGCCCGAGCCCGAGGACGAACTTCGTCGCGTTGAGGATCTTGATCGCCAGGCGGCGGCCGATCTTCATCTGCGCGACCTCGAAGGCGGTGTCCGTGCCCGGCCGGGCCGACACCGCCCAGTACCGCACCGCGTCCGAGCCGTGCTGGTCGAGCAGGTCCAGCGGGGTGACCACGTTTCCCTTCGACTTGGACATCTTCTTGCGGTCCGGGTCGAGGATCCAGCCGCTGATCGCGGCGTTGCGCCACGGCAGTTCGTCGTGCTCCAGCTCGGCGCGGACCACGGTGGAGAACAGCCAGGTCCGGATGATCTCGTGCGCCTGCGGGCGCAGGTCCATCGGGAAGACGCGCCGGAACAGGTCGTCGTCGAAGCCCCAGCCGCCGGCGATCTGCGGGGTCAGCGAGGAGGTCGCCCAGGTGTCCATCACATCCGGGTCGCCGGTGAATCCGCCGGGGGCGTCGCGCAGGTCGGCGGTGAACCCGGGCGGGACGTCGCTGGTCGGGTCGACCGGCAGCGTCTCCTCCGGCGGCAGGATCAGCTCGTCCGTCGCGTTGCCCGCCGCGTCGCAGCGGTACCAGATCGGGACGGGCACGCCGAAGTACCGCTGACGGCTGATCAGCCAGTCGCCCGCGAGGCCCTCGACCCACGCCTGGTAGCGGCCGTGCATGTGCTCCGGGTGCCAGGCCAGCTCCCGGCCGCGGGCCAGCAGCCGCTCGCGCAGCTCGGCGTCCCGGCCGCCGTTGCGCAGGTACCACTGGCGGCTGGTGACGATCTCCAGGGGCTTGTCGCCCTTCTCGTAGAACTTCACCATGTGGTTGAAGTGCCGCGGCTCACCCACCAACGCGCCCTCGGCGCGCAGCAGTTCGAGGATCCGCTCGCGCGCCGTGTGCGGGGTCGCACCGGCCAGCGCCCGGTACGCCGCCGAGGCCTGCTCGCCGTCCAGCCCGGCCGGGGCGTCCGGCAGGAAGCGGCCGTCGCGGCCGAGGACGCTGCGGGTCGGCAGGTCGAGCTCGCGCCACCACACCACGTCGGTGGTGTCACCGAAGGTGCACACCATCACCAGGCCGGTGCCCTTCTCCGGGTCGGCCAGGCGGTGCGCGAGCACCGGCACCTCGACGCCGAAGACCGGCGTGGTCACCGAAGTCCCGAACAGCGCCCGGTACCGCTCGTCCTCCGGGTGCGCGACGACGGCCACGCACGCCGGGAGCAGCTCGGGCCGGGTGGTCGCGATCTCCAGCGGTCCCTCGGACCCGTCGCGACGGAACAGCAGGTGGTGGTACGCGCTCGGCCGCTCCCGATCCTCCAGCTCGGCCTGGGCGACCGCCGTCCGGAAGGTGACGTCCCACAGGGTCGGCGCCTCCGCCCGGTAGGCCTCGCCGCGCGCGAGATTGCGCAGGAACATCCGCTGCGACACCGCCCGGGCGTTGCCGCCGATCGTCTGGTAGGTGCGCCCCCAGTCCACCGAGAGCCCCAGCCGGCGCCACAGGCTCTCGAAGACCTTCTCGTCCTCGACCGTCAGCCGTTCGCAGAGCTCGATGAAATTCCGCCGGGAGACCGGGAGTTGCTGCTTGCCTGGAGTCTCCGGCGGGGTGAAGTCCGGCTCGTACGGGAGCGACGGCTCGCACCGCACCCCGAAGTAGTTCTGCACCCGCCGCTCGGTGGGCAGCCCGTTGTCGTCCCACCCCATCGGGTAGAAGACCTGCTTGCCCCGCATCCGCTGGAAGCGGGCGATCGCGTCCGTCTGCGTGTAGCTGAACACGTGGCCGACGTGCAGCGAGCCGCTGACCGTGGGCGGCGGGGTGTCGATCGAGTACACCTGTTCACGCGGCGCGGAACGGTCGAATACGTGCACACCCTGCTCGTCCCAGAAGGGGGCCCACTTGGCCTCGAGGCCGTCGAGAGTGGGCTTGTCGGGCACGCCCGGGCGAGGAGAGGTGTTGGTCATGCCAGCAGATGGTAACCGCTCGCTCCGCCGGACAACCAACGCTTAATCGGCGCGCCCTGACCCGTCGTCAACGCTCCCCGGCCAGGCGGGCGGCACCGCCCCGCGGAGGCTGCCCCGGCCTCACAGCCGACGGGGTCCGACGCCGTCCTCGGCGAGTGCGTCGCCCGGATTCAGCAGGGCGCAGGCCTTCATGGAGAGGCAGCCGCAGCCGATGCACCCCGTGAGTTCGGCTTCGAGGCGCTCGATGGTCCGGCGGCGCTCCTCCAACTGCCGCATCCAGCCGCGGGAGGCGCGCTGCCACTCGTGGTGGCTCGGCGGGCGGTCGAGGGGGACGTCGGCGAACGCCTCGCGGAGGTCCTGCAGGGGGATGCCGATGCGCTTCGCCACCGAGATCAGGGCGATCCGGCGCAGCATGTGGCGCGGGTAGCGGCGCTGGTTGCGGGCGTCGCGTTCGGAGGCGATCAGGCCGAGCTCCTCGTAGAACCGCAGCGCGGACACGGCAGCCCCGGTGCGCGCGCTGACCTCGCCGATGCCCAGCCAGTCGTCCGGGGCGGCTCCGGCGTCGTCGCGTGCGTGGCCCGTCATGGACAGCCCTCCTGTTGACCTCAACATTACTTGAGGTCCTACGGTCGGCAGCGCCGGAGCGGCAATCAACGGAGACCCGGAAAGGAGGGCGGCCGGATGACGTTCGTCATCGCCCTGCCCTGTGTGGACGTCAAGGACAAGGCCTGCGTCGACGAGTGCCCGATCGACTGCATCTACGAGGGGCCGCGGATGCTCTACGTCAACACCGACGAGTGCATCGACTGCGGCGCGTGCGAGCCGGTGTGCCCCGTCGAGGCGATCTACTACGAGGACGACGTCCCGGCGGAGTGGCAGCAGTTCACCACCGCGAACGTCGAGTTCTCCGCCGACCTCGGCACCCCGGGCGGCAGCGCGCGGCTCGGCCCGATCGGCCACGACCACCCGGTCGTGGCGGCGCTGCCGGTGCAGGACGGCGTCTGATCGCCTCGCCGGGCGCGCCTGGACGACAGGCCCTGCCGGGAACCGGGCGGACTTGAGGGTCCGCCGCTCGGAGCCCGGGGCCCGGCCGGCGCCGGTACGTGTGGTTCCCGGCGCCCTTGGCCGTGGTGGTCCGATGGCTCGTCAGAGGCGGTACGCCCGAAGGCTGTTGCGGGTCGGGGCGAGCAGGCGGCCGCCGCCGAGGTCGTGGACGGCTGCGATGCGGATGCCGAGGCGAGTGGTGGTGCCGTCCGGGTGGAGGACGGTGCTGGCCTGGGTGACGACGGTGGCCGGGGGGAGGATGCCGTGGGCGAGGGGGTGGCGGGCGTCGATCCGGTGGACGACCGTGCCGTCGGCCGGGTCCACGGCGACGGCGCAGTCGGGCCGGTGGCCGCGGAGCCACAGCAGGCCCTGGGCGAGCAGGGGTGGCTCGTAGTGCAGCGGGGCGTCGTGGGTGAGCAGCAACTCCGCGCGAGGGGCATCGCGTTGGAGGAGCGCGACGCCGGAGGTCCCGCAGCGGACGGCGCAGCGGTCGGCGTCGACGGCGGTGAACAGGTCCTGAAAATCCGTGTCCGGCAGGGGCTCGGGCAGCTGCCAGGACTGTTGCTCCCGGCCGGTGAGCGGGTCGATCAGCCGGGCCCGGGTCCCGTTGCCGAGCAGGAACCCGCCGGCCCAGGCCACCGGACGGTGAGTGAGGACGGGCGCCGGGAACTGCCATCGAAGTCGGCCGTCGGCGAGGTCGAAGGCATGCTGGGCGGTGTAGCCGCGCCAACCTCCGGCCAGGGCAAGCCCGTTGGCGGCCGCGAGATGCCGAGTCCAGGGCGGCATCTCGGCCCGCCAGTGAGTGGCGCCCGTGGAGCGGGACAGGCAGTGCAGCGCCCTGCCCGGCGCGAGCACCAGGACGCGCGGCCCGACGACCAGCAGTGCGTCCGGCCAATGCCCCACCCGGGCCTCCCACTTGAGGGCTCCGTCGGCCGGATCGATACAGACCAGGCGGGTGCGCTCGTGCACCAGGACCGACTCGTCCGTGACCGCCACTTTCGTCGCCGCGCCGCGCTGGTGCAGCACCCGCTCCCACAACTCCGTTGCCATGGCGGCCTCCTGACACTCGGCCGGCCCTGGGTCGGCGTGCGCCCCGGTGGCGAACCGGACAGGATACGTCATCGTTGACGTCAGGACCTCGGGGCCCGGTGGCCGAGGGCCGGGGTACGCGGTCGCGGGCGCTCTCCCTGCGGCCCGAACATGACCAGGTATTCGACCGGTCCGTCGGGTCCGGCGTTCGCGACCCCGTGGGCGGTTCGGGTGTCGAACTCGGCCACCTCGCCGGCGCTCAGGACGAGGTCCTGCTCGCCGAGGGCCAGCCACAGCCGCCCGTACAGGACGCACAGCCACTCGTGGCCGTCGTGGGAGCTCTGCCGGGGCCGCGCCGGCGGCGCGTCGAGCGCGGGCAGGACGTGCTTGTGGGCGTGCAGACCCCCCACGTACGGGGTCAGCGGCAGCACCACCTTGTCGTCGCCGGTGCGTTGCCGCGGCGGGATGCGCGGTGCGGCCGCGGTGCCGGCCAGCTCGTCCAGGGAGGCGCCGTACGCCTTCGCGAGCTGCAGCAGCACCTCCAGGGTCGGCTTGCGCCGACCGGTCTCGATCCGCGACAGCGTGCTCATCGAGATGCCGGTCGCGCGGCTGACGCCGGTGAGCGTGGCACCGCGCTGCTCGCGGGCGGCCCGCAGCCGAGGGCCCATGGCCGCCAGTGTCTCGGCCGTGCCGTCGTCCATCGTCATCGTTGCGCTCCCTCCGGCCGTGTCGTTGCCACCGTCCTGTCCTGCAAGCTTGCCAGAATGGCAAGAGTGTTCGCGTCGGGCGGTCGCCGCGGCGGAAGATCGGCGGACCACCGCGGCCGCCCGTGAACCGAGGAGAAGCCATGCACCAGCCCGCGCCGTCCGCCGACCTGCGCCACCGCACCATCGAGGCGCCCGCCGGGCGCCTGCACCTGGTCGAGCAGGGCGCAGGACCGCTGGTCCTGCTCGTCCACGGCTTCCCCGAGTCCTGGTACTCCTGGCGCCGGCAGCTCCCGGCCCTCGCGGCGGCGGGGTACCGGGCCGTGGCGCTCGACGTGCGCGGCTACGGCCGCTCCTCGAAGCCGGTCGGGACTGACGCCTACCGGATGCTCGATCTGGTCGTGGACAACGTCGCCCTGGTGCGCGCCCTGGGCGAGGAGACGGCGGTGGTCGTCGGGCACGACTGGGGAGCCAACATCGCGGCGACCTCCGCGCTGCTCCACCCCGAGCTCTTCCGCGCCGTCGGACTGCTGAGCGTCCCCTACGCGCCGCCCGGCGGCCCCCGCCCCACCGACGTCTTCGCGCGGATGGGCGGCGACCAGGAGTTCTACGTCTCGTACTTCCAGGAGCCCGGCCGGGCCGAAGCGGAGATGGAGCCGGACGTCCGGGGCTGGCTCGCGGGCTTCTACGCGGCCATGTCCGCCGACACCATGCCCGCCGACGGTGCGCCGGACCCGCACTTCGTGGCCCGCGCCGGCGGCCGGCTGCGCGACCGCTTCCCCGACGGTCGGCTGCCCGCCTGGCTGACCGAGGACGATCTCGACGTGTACGCCGGGGAGTTCGAGCGCACGGGCATGACCGGGGCCCTCAACCGCTACCGCGCCATGGACCGCGACTGGGAGGACCTCGCCCCGTACGCCGGCGCTCCGATCGAGCAGCCGTCCCTGTTCGTCGGCGGCGCCCTGGACGCTTCCACGACCTGGCTGGCCGAGGCGATCGACGCCTTCCCGACCACTCTCCCCGGCCTGACCGCCGCTCATGTCCTGGACGGCTGCGGACACTGGATCCAGCAGGAGCGCCCCGACGAGGTGAACCACCTGTTGACCTCCTGGCTCGCGTCCCTCCCCGGCTGAATCGTCAGCCGCCCAACAGGTCCCAAGTCCCTTGGCACCGGCTCTCGTTCCGACGGTCCTTGCCCTCCGTTCCGGTGAGGTCGGCAAGGCGGCGGAGGAAGGCGAGCACTCCGGCGGTGCCGGTCGCATAGGGGAAGGCGGGGCCGGTGAGGCCGGGGTCGGGGAAGACGGGGCGGGACGGTGGGCCGGCGGCGCGGGTGCGGAGGAGGGCGGCGACGGTGCCGGCGGCGGCCCGGAACTCCTCGGCGGCGGGCGCGAGTTCGAGCATCAGAGTTCCGACGCCGGCCAGGCCGCAGCAGTGGGTGACCAGGGGCATCCGCGGGGCGATGGCCAGGCAGGTGCGGGCGGACTGTTCGGCGAGGGTGCGGCACCCGGGGTCGTCGAGCCGGTCGGCGGCGCGGGCCAGCACCGTGCCGATGCCGGCCAGGCCGCGGCACCAGGAGCCGTAACGGCGGGTGGCCGCAGGGTGGTTGGCGGCGGCGATGATCGCGGGGGTGGCGGCGGCGAGCTCGGCGCAGGCGCGGTGCGCGTGCTCCAGCGCGGCCGGGTCGCCGGTGGTGCGGGCGTACTCGAGGAGGAAGTGCGCGACCCCGGCGTCGCCGTGGGCGAGTCCCTGTGCCAGGGCGGCGTCGCCCGGGCGCGGCGCGTCGGCGGGGGTGAGGCGGGCGCGGCCGGTGGTGAGTTGCTCGTGGCAGGCGGTGGCGACGGCGAGGTGCCGGTCGTCGTGGCGGGCGAGGAGCAGGTGGCCGAGGCCGATGCCCGCGACGCCGTCGATCAGGTCGGCCTCCGGCGGGCCGCCGTCCGGGCCCCGGGCCGGGAGGGCGATCGTGGTGTCGGGAGGGAGCCCGGCGGCGGTGAGGAAGAGGTCGACGCCCGTCCGGCCGGAGTACAACCCCGCCGGCAGCGTGCGGTTCTGGCGCGAGGTCCAGTCGGCGAGCGCGGTGACGGTGTCGCGGACGCCCGGGCGGTCGAGGTGCTGGAGGAGTTCCAGGCCGAGCCCCGCGCTGCCGCCGTAGAGGTCGATCGGCGTCGGGACGGCCGCGCGGGCGGCGAGCTCGGGGTCGGCGATCCGGCGGGCCTCGGCTACGCAGTACGCCGTGGTGTGGTCGAGGATCTCGGCGAGCAGGTCGGCGGAGAGGCGCGGGTCGGAGCGGATCAACTCCGGTGCGGACGAGGAAGGTTGGCCGGGGTTGCGGAGACGGTCCGCGCCCGCCGTGCGGACCGTCGGCGCGAGGTCCGTCAACTCGCCGACGAGCGTGCGGACCTGGCGGTGCGCCGGGCCGGGCAGGGCGAACTCCAGGGCGGCAAGGGTGCGTTCGCGGTTGACGGCGTCGTCGGGGTCGAGGATCACCGGGTCCATGCCGGTGGCCGCGAAGTACAGCGTCATGCCCAACCCGTAGTAGTCGTCGGCGGGTTCGGGCGCGACGCCGGGCCGGACGACGGGGTCGCTGTAGCCGGGCGTCGACCCGGCGGGGCCGGTGCCGCGGACGGCGCTGGTGCCGAAGTCGATCAGCCGGGGGCGGCCGTCGGGGGCGAGCACCACGTTGTTGGGCTTCAGGTCGCGGACGACCACGCCGCGACGGTGGATGCCGTCCAGGATCCGGAGCAGCTCGCGGGCCAGCGGAAGCAGGCTGCGCGGGCCCGACTCGGCCTCGGCGCAGGGGCCGTGGGTGTGGACGTCACGGCGCAGGTCGCGGTCGCCGCAGCTGGTCATCACCAGGTACTCGTCGTCGCGGTGCCGGAAGTAGTCGAGCTCGCGCGGCACCCCGGGCGTGTCGGCCAGCAGGGCGAGGACGGCCCGCTCGTGGCGCAGGCGGTCGCGGGTGTCGGCGCCGTGCTCGTCCTCGGCGACGTACGCCCGGGCCTGCTTGACCACCACGGGGGCGCCGGTGGTCCGGTCGAGGGCCCGGTAGACGTTGCCCTGCGGCTTGCGGGTGATGCCGCCGGTGACGCGGTAGCGGCCGCCGCCGAAACCGGAGTCGGCGCCGGAGGACGGCGACGCGAACGGGTCCTCGGCCCAGGGCGGGCAGCGGTACGCGGTGCCGGCCAGGCCGTCGAAGGCGCGGCCGTCCGGGCCGGTCATCACGGACTCCAGGCGTCCGCTGCGGCCGGTGCGGTAGTCGCCGGTGAACGGGCCGTACCGGTAGTACACCGGGGCGTCCGGGTCGATGCGGCGGTCGCTGACGATCTGCGGGCCCCGGTGGCCGCGCAGCGCGGTGACCAACGCGCGGGCCAGCGGCCGGAGTTCGTCCGGCGCGGGGTAGATCGTGAACGCCTTGCCGACCGAAGCGGCGTTCTTGGTCCCGGAGTTGAGGGCGCGCAGGGTGGCCGGGTCGCGGGCCCACTTGGCGTGGCAGACGTGCTGCTCCAGCAGCGGCAGGACGACGGCGTGGACGGCGTCCAGGGTGCCGGGGCGGGCGGAGACGTGGAGCTTCCACCCGTGCTCCATCGCCGGCATCCGCGGATCGTGCCGGTACGACCAGATCTCGTCGGACCAGGCGCGGCGGCCGGCGATGGGCGCGGTCACCGTCAGCGGTCGCAGGCGATGCGGGTGGTGGCGGTGACCCACGGGTCGGCCAGGCAGGCCGTCGGGTCGTGGTCGGCGCGGTCGTCGTCCTCGAAGACGAGGATCTCGTCGTCGACCAGCAGCGGACCGGCGTCGCGAATCTCGGTGAGGGTGGCAACGGGCATGTGACGCCTCCAGGTTGTGGTGTCTCCGGCGTTGCTCCGCGGCTCGGGTGAACGCCGTGGACGGTTCCGGCCCGGTGGGGCTGGAGTCCTGGAGGATGAAGGTAGGGAGCATTGGTGCACCTGACAAGAGGGCGGGACACACCGAGTTCACAGTTCGCACACAAGTGGGACGTGTGCGCTCGGATTCCGACGCGCGATCAACTCCCCTCGGAGGGTGCGGCGCCGGTGCCTTCGGTGTCGATGTGCGGGAGCACCCGGTCCATCCACCGGGGCGTCCACCAGGCGGCGCCGCCGAGCAGCGTCATCGCGGCGGGGACCATCAGCAGCCGCACCACCGTCGCGTCGATCAGCACGCTGACGGCCAGGCCGAGGCCCATCATCTTGATCACCACGTTGTCGCTGACGATGAACGCCGCGAACACGCTCACCATGATCAGCGCCGCGCAGCCGATCACCCGAGCCGTGGTCTCCAGCGCGTGCGCCACCGAGCCCCGGCTGTCGCCGGTGAGCAGCCAGCGCTCGTGCACCCGGGACAGCAGGAACACCTCGTAGTCCATCGAGAGTCCGAACACGATCGCGAACATCATCATCGGGACGTAGCTCTCGATCGGGACCTTGCCCGCCACGCCCAGCGCCGGCCCGCCCCAGCCCCACTGGAACACCGCGACCAGCACCCCGTACGAGGCGGCGATCGACACCAGGTTGAGGACCGCCGCCTTCAACGCGACCAGCGGCGCCCGGAAGACCAGCAGGATGATCAGGAAGGCGAGGGCGACGACCACGGCGATGATCGGCAGCAGCCGGCTCGCCACCAGATCGAGGAAGTCCACCTGCGCGGCCGTGGTGCCGGTGACGTACGTGGCCGCCGACGTCCCCCGGGCGGCGTCCGGCAGCACCGTGTCCGTCAGGTGGCCCACCAGGTCGGTGGTCGCCCGGTCCTGCGGGACCTGCGCCGGAGTGACGGTGGCGAACAGCACGTCGCCGTCGCCGCTGGTCTGCAACGGCGCGGTGCTCGCCGTGTTCGGGACGTTCGTCAGCGCCTGCTGCACGGAGGACGCGAGCGCGGGACGGTCCGCGGCCGGGACCGTCGTCTGGTCGACCACCACCGTCAGCGGCCCGTTGGAGCCCGGCCCGAACGCGGCCGACATCAGGTCGAACGCCCGCCGGTCGGTGAACGACACCGGATCCGCCCCGTCGTCGATGTGGCCCAACTGGATCGACGGCAGCGGCACCGCCAGGACCGCCACCGTCGCCAGCCCCGCCGCCAGGTACCACCACGGGCGGTGCTCGACCCGCCGCGCGTAGCGGTGCCACATGCCGGTTGCCGACGCCTCGTCCGCCCCGGTGCCCTCCGCGACCGGCGTGCGCACGGTGAAACGATCCATCCGGCGGCCGATCAGGCCCATCATCGCGGGCAGCAGCGTCAGCGCGCCGCACACCGCCGTCACCACCGTAACGCCCGCGGCGAGGCCCAGCTTCGCCATGAACGCGATGCCCGACACCGACAGGCCCGCCAGCGCGATCACCACCGTGCAGCCGGAGATCAGCACCGCCCGCCCGCTGGTCGCCACCGCGTGGCCGGCGGCTGTCGGCGGGTCCGCGCCGTCCATCAGGTTCTGCCGGTGACGGGTCAACAGGAACAGTGCGTAGTCGATGCCGACGCCCAGCCCGATCATCGTGGCGAGTGTCGGTGCGACCGTCGCGAACGTGGTCAGCGCGGCCAGCAGACCGAGCAGCCCCAGCCCCACCACCACCGCGACCAGGGCGCTGACCAGCGGCAGCCCCGCCGCGATCACGCTGCCGAACCCGACCAGCAGCACCAGCACCGCCACCGCGAACCCGATCAGCTCGCTCACCCGGTCGTCCGGCGCCGGCCGTGCCAACTCGCCCAGCGGCCCGCCGTACTCGACCTGCACCCCCGCCTGCCGCAGCGGCGCCACCGCGGCGTCCACCTGCGGCAGGTAGTGGCTGCCGAAGGTGGACGGATTGGCGTCGAACCGGACCGTGATGTACGCCGTACGCCCGTCCGAGGAGAGCGGGCCGCCGGGCGGCGCGCTCTGCCCCGGCGGGGGCAGCGGGTCCTGCGCGGACAGCACGTGCGGCAGGTGCTGCAGGGACGTCACGGCCTGGTTCACCTGGGACTGGAAGTCCGTCAGCGGCTGGTCGTCGTGCAGCACCACCTGCGCGCTCGTCCCGCCCGCGGACGGTTCGTGGGCCTGGAGCACGTCGCGGCCGTGCTGCGACTGCGAACCGGGCAGCGAGAAATCGTCCGAGTACGTACCGCCGACGGTCCGGTTGGCCGCCTGCACGCCCGCCAGTACCAGCAGCCACCCGACGATCACCACCACCGGATGCCGCGCGCACCAGCCGCCCACCCGCCACAGCAGCCCCCGGCGCGGTGCCGCCGGAGGGTGCTCGGACCGGTTCGATGCGGACGAGGACATCAACCCTCCCATCGGCCCACCGTCACCACGCACAGTGACCGGGGGTCCCACGGTAGGCGGACCCGGGTCCCGGTCGGGCGCGCGGGTGCCGCGACACGGACGGACCACCCGAACGCCGGGATCGGCGGCCGACCGGAGGGGGCGTCAGACCGCGGGGGAGTGGAGGGCGTCGGTCCAGGCGCGCTGCTCGGCGGTGTCCGGGACGGGCAGGCCGCGGGCGTGGGCCAGGCGCTCCCACGCGGTGTCGGCGTCCATGCCGTCCAGGATCAGGACGGAGACCGCGAGCAGCGAGGACCGGCCGATACCGGCCCGGCAGTGGAACACCAGCTGCCCGCCGGCCCGCAGTCGGCCGGTCAACTCGTCGAGCTTGGGCCGCACTTGGGTGTGCGAAGGGGTGGTGTAGTCCGGTATCGGCAGGCTGTGGAAGCGCAGCCCGGCGGCGACGGCGAGCTCCGGCTCCGCGGTCAGTCCGAGCTCGGCGCACTCCGTCGAGGTCAGGGCGCTGACCAGGTCGGTGACACCGGCGGCGGCGAGCGCGGCCAGCTCGTCCGGCAGCCAGTCGCCGCCGCGCGGCCGGGCCATGGTGCTCAGGCGGCCCGGGCCGGGCCGCTCGACGGTGAACAGGGTGGGGCGCATGCGGAAGCGGACCTCTCCGGTCGATGGGGTGCGGTGCGCCGCTGCGTCGGAACGGACCGGGACTGCCGCTCGACGGCGGGCAGTCGATATGTCATCGGGCCGGGAACAGTGCGTCGGGCGCGCGGGGCTCCGGCCCTTCGGCGCGCCGGGGCGGTATCCACCCGCTGCGGCTCGCGCAATGCTGCCAGAAACCTCCCGTCGAGCGCCAGCAGCGGCCGCGCCACCGCGATCGGCGCCGGCAGCGGCCACCGCGACCGGGCCGACCGCAGCGGCCGCGCCACCGCGACCGGTACCGGCAGTGGCCACCGCGACCGGGTCGACCGCAGCGGGCTCAGCGGGCCCCGAGGAGGTGTTCCAGGGCGAGCTGGTCGAGCTGCTCGAACGCCATGCCGCGCTCGGCGGCGGCGGTGACGTCGAAGTCCTCGAACGCGGTGCGGTCCGCGAGCAGGGCGGCCAGGCCGTCCGCAGCCGTGGGCTCCGCGAGCCGGTCGAGTCGGGCCGCGCGCAGCGCGGCCTGCACCTCGGGGTCGGCGCGGAACGCCCGGGCGCGCTCCTTCAGCAGCAGGTAGTTGTGCATGCAGCCGGCCGCGGAGGCCCACACGCCGTCGAAGTCCTCGGTGCGCGACGGCTTGAAGTCGAAGTGGCGCGGGCCCTGGTAGCCGGCCGACTCCAGCAGGTCGACCAGCCAGAACGCCTGGCGCAGGTCGCCCGCGCCGAACCGGAGGTCCTGGTCGTACTTGATGCCGGACTGGCCGTTCAGGTCGATGTGGAACAGCTTGCCCGCCCAGAGCGCCTGCGCGATGCCGTGCGGGAAGTTGAGGCCCGCCATCTGCTCGTGGCCGACCTCCGGGTTCACGCCGACCAGTTCGGGACGCTCCAGCCGCTCGATGAACGCCAGCGCGTGGCCGATGGTCGGCAGCAGGATGTCGCCGCGGGGCTCGTTCGGCTTCGGCTCGATCGCGAAGCGCAGGTCGTAGCCCTGCCCGACGACGTACTCGCCGAGCAGGTCGAACGCCTCCTTCAGTCGGTCCAGCGCGGTGCGGACCTCCTTCGACGCGCCGTGCTCCGCGCCCTCGCGGCCGCCCCACGCGACGTAGACGTCGGCGCCCAGCTCGACGGCCAGATCGATGTTGCGAATGGTCTTGCGCAGCGCGAAGCGGCGCACGTCGCGGTCGTTGGCGGTGAACGCGCCGTCCTTGAACACCGGGTGGGTGAACAGGTTGGTGGTGGCCATCGGCACCCGCAGGCCGGTGGACTCCAGGGCGGCCGCGAACCGCTTGACGACCGCCGTGCGCTCGGCGTCCGAGGAGCCGAACGGAATCAGGTCGTCGTCGTGGAACGTCACGCCGTACGCGCCCAGCGACGCCAGCCGCTCCACCGTCTCGACCGGGTCCAGCGCCCGCCGGGTGGCGTCGCCGAACGGGTCGCGGCCCTGCCAACCGACCGTCCACAGGCCGAAGGTGAACTTGTCGGCGGGGGTGGGGGTGAGTCGGCTCATCGGGCACTCCAAACACTGGGGATCGACCGCGGCGGATCGACCGGGAACGACGCGAGTCTATTCGTAAGGCCGGAAGACAAATTAATATGGGTCGGCCCGCGGGGGAAGCCCCCGCGCGGAACCGGTCGGGCAGGACGTGCTCGGGCAGGGCACATCCGGGCAGGACCTGGCCGGGTAGTACGCGCTCGGGCCGGGTCCCTCCGGGGCAGGACAGGTTCGGGCAGGACACATTCGGAAGAGACAGGAGTGGCGAGCCCATGGCACACCCGCAGGTGGTGATCGGCGTCGACAGTTCGACCCAGTCCACCAAGGCGCTGGCCGTCGACACCGGCACCGGACGCATCCTCGGCGAAGGCCGCGCCGCGCACCGGGTCGACTCCCGGCACGGGCAGGAGAGCGACCCCGAGCAGTGGTGGGACGCCCTCAACACCGCCGTCGCCGCCACCGGTTGGGCCGGCCGCGCCCAGGCGCTGGCGATCGGCGGACAGCAGCACGGACTGGTCACCCTGGACGCCGCCGGCCGCCCCGTCCGGCCCGCGCTGCTCTGGAACGACGTCCGCTCCGCACCCCAGGCCGCCGAACTGGTACGGGAGTTCGGCGCGCAGTGGTGGGCTGCCGAACTCGGCAGCGTCCCCGGCGCGTCCTTCACCGCCGCCAAATGGGCCTGGCTGCGCGCCCACGAACCCGCGAACGCCGACCGCACCGCCGCCGTCCGACTCCCGCACGACTACCTCACCGAACGCCTCACCGGGCACGCCGTCACCGACCGCGGCGACGCCTCCGGCACCGGCTGGTGGACCCCCGACGGCCCGCACCCCGCCGTCCTCGCCCGGATCGGACTCGACCCCGCCCTGCTCCCCGCCGTCGCCCCCACCGGCACCCCCGCCGGCCAGGCCCGGGCCGGCGGACCACTGCGCCCCGGCACCCCGATCGCCACCGGCACCGGCGACAACATGGCCGCCGCCCTCGGACTCGGCCTCACCGCCGGCACCCCCGTGCTCAGCCTCGGCACCTCCGGCACCGTCTACACCGTCGCCCGCACCCGCCCCGCCGACCCGAGCGGCACCGTCGCCGGCTTCGCCGACGCACTCGACAACTGGCTGCCCCTCGCCTGCACCCTCAACTGCACGCTCGCCGTGGACCGGGTCGCCACCCTGCTCGGCCGCGACCGGGAAGCCGTCGAACCCGGCGGCACCGTCGTCCTGCTGCCCTACCTCGACGGCGAACGCACCCCCGCCCTCCCGCACGCCAGCGGACTGCTGCACGGCCTGCGCCACGACACCACCGCCGGTCAACTCCTCCAGGCCGCCTACGACGGCGCTGCGTACTCCCTGCTCGCCGCCCTCGACGACGTCCTCGCCGTCGACCGGCCCGCCGGCAGCTCCGACAGCGCCGGCGCCACCGGCGCCACCGGCACCGCCGGCAGCGCCGACACCCCCGACCCCGCGCAGCCGCAGCCGCAGCCGCAGCCGCTGCTGCTGATCGGCGGCGGCGCCCAGGGCCCGGCCTGGCAGCACACGGTGCGCCGGCTCTCCGGCCGCCCCGTCCAACTGCCCGCCGCCCGCGAACTCGTGGCCCTCGGCGCCGCCGCCCAGGCCGCCGCGCTGCTCACCGGCGAACCCGCCGACGCCGTCGCCCGCCGCTGGGGCACCGCCGACGGGCCGGTGCTGCCCGCGCTCGAACGCGACGACGCGGCGCTCGAACGGATCGCGACTACCATTTCGCAGACGGCGGCCCTGCAGAGCGGCGGCCGGTAGCAGCGGACGGCGAACAGACCCGGACTCGGCACGGGCGGCAGTGGAGCGGAGACCGATCGACGTGGCAGCGGACGGGCAGCAGCCGGCCGACAGCGCACCCGCACCGCGGCGCGGCCCCGCCTCCCAGCAGGACATGCGGCGGCAGAACCTCGCCCTGGTGATGCGCACCGTCGTCGCCGCGAACCCGCTGTCGCGCGCCGACGTGGCCGGCCGGACCGGACTGACCCGCACCGCCGTGTCCAGCCTGGTCGACGAACTCATCGGCGGCGGACTGCTGGTGGAGGGCGAACTCGCCCGCAGTGGCCGGGTCGGCCGGCCCGGTCGGGCTCTCGTCCTCCCCGACAGCGGACCGGCGGGGCTCGGCCTGGAGGTCGGCGTCGAGCACCTCGGCGCCTGCGTCCTCGACCTGCGCGGCGACGTCCGGGTCGAACTCCACCGACCCGCCCCGAACGCCGCACGCTCCGCCGAGCAGACCCTCACCGAACTCGCCCGACTCGCCGCGCAGGCCGAGGCGGAGGCTGTCGCCCTCGGGCTGCGGGTGGTCGGCCGGGTGCTCGCCGTGCCCGGCAGCGTGCGCGTCCCGCTCGACGGCCCCGGCCACTACCTGGAACACGCCCCGAACCTCGGCTGGCACCACCTCGACCTCCCCACCGCGTGGCCCGGCCCGGGCGCCGCCCCCGCGATCGAGAACGAGGCCAACCTCGGCGCGCTGGCCGAACTCCGACAGGGCGTCGGCTCCGGCACCTTCGTCCACATCTCGGCCGGCGAGGGCATCGGCGGCGCACTCGTCCTCGACGGACGCCTGTTCCGCGGCGTCCAGGGCTTCGCCGGCGAACTCGGCCACCTCACCGTCCGCCCCGACGGCCGCCCCTGCTCCTGCGGTGCCCGCGGCTGCCTCGAACCGTACGCCGGTCTCGCCGCCGTGTTGCGCACGGCCGATCTGACGGTCCATCACTCTGCTGACGCCGTCGGTGAGTTGGTCGTCCGGGCGGAGGCCGGCGACCCCGCCGTGCTGCGCGCACTGCGGCACGCCGGGACCGCCCTCGGCACCGCGCTCGCCGCCGCCGTCCATCTGATCGACCCGGCCACCCTGGTGCTCGGCGGCGCCTACGCGGACCTCGCGCGCTGGCTGCTGCCCCCCATGCGGACCGAACTCGCCGCGCTGATCCGCGTCCGCCCGTGGCCCGAAGACGCCCTCCGCGCCTCCCCGTTGGGCCGCCGCGGCCCCGTCCTCGGCGCGGCCCTGACCACCGTCCGCCGCCTCCACACCGACCCCGCGTCGCTCTGGCTCCCCGAAGCCTCCTGAGGTGTCAACGGACGGCTTCGACTGACTCCCGGATTGGCTCTCCGCCGCCTCGACCACCGACCTCGCGCGTCAGCCCGACTGGCATCGCGCTACGACGAGCAGACTGGTGACCTCGTCCATCGGCACAACCACCGCGTTCACCGTTCCCGCTACTTCAATCCGCATGTTCCTGCCGTCAGCGCTCTTCAACGTTCCGCAGGTCGTGGCTCCACCGTGGGTGACCGTCACGTAGGTGGCCGGAGCCGGCGCGGCCACTGGTGCCCACCAGGTCGTGACGATCCCCAGCAGGAAGCACACCAGCGCGGCGGCCACCGCGCTCCGGCCCCTCCTCAGCCGGACTGCGGCGGCATCGGCAAGGGCGACCTGGTAGGCCGCGACCGATGCGTGGCGGCGGTGGATGTCGGCGAGGGTCACCGTGCCTTCGCGGGTGCCGGCCTGGGCCGCGAGGGCCTGCCAGAGTCCCGCCAACGAGAGGGCGATACCGCCGCCGATGAGGAGGGTGACCGCGATGCGCCAGCCGGTGGTGAGATCGGCCGTGGTGTCTCGGCCCTTGATCACTGCGCCGGTGGTGACAACCGTGACGAATGCAGCGAGGCCGTTGCGCCAGGCTTCCGCATTGGCGCGCACAGTTGGCAAGGAGGATTCGGCCAGAGCGGCGAAGCGATCCCGCTCGGTCAGGTCCGTAGGGGCCGGCGGGCGTTCCGGCTTGCGCGGCCGCAGGGATGTCCCGGTCACGGCCGCCCACCCGCGGTTGCGGGGCCGGCGAGCTCGATGCGGAAACTGACACCGCAGCCTCCGGCAGTGTTCGAGCCGGCGGCCCCGGATGCGTCGATCGGATGCGCCACACCGCAGGAGCAGGTGATGTCCAGGACCACCTGGTAGCCGTCCGTGCCTCCGGGTTCCCCCAGGTGCGTGCCACCCATCCCCTGTGCGCCGGAGCGGCTCCCCCCGATCCCACTGGTAACGACGGTCAGCGCCCGCCGGTCGGCGAACTGGTGCACACAGCGTGGACACGCACCCTCGACAACGGCCGAAGAGACGTTGTCATTGGTCATCACCCGTGCGGTGAGGGCCCCCGACTCCAGCAGTTCGAACGCGGCCTCCGTCCAACGGTAGTCCGAGGTCTGTTCATAGGGGATCGGATCATGGGTCTGACTGGTCATGGTCACCTCGGTCTGTGCGTCGCCGTGAGACTGGGATGGATCAGGAGCCGATGTGAACGTACGACGCCCACTTCATCGGATCGGTGGGGTCACTGTTGTGCAGCGCTCGAACAGCTCGGTGGAGCGCCATGGCGGGCTGTCCACCACTGTCGGCCGACGCCAGCTCCCGGTAGAAGTGTTCTGCCGTCTCTGCTGCGGAGGAATCGCCGACGGCCCAGCTGGTGGCCACGATGTGCCGACAACCCGTCAGTTGCAGCGCCGCCGCGAGATGAATGACCTCGTCCGCGAGGTCGGGTACGCCCATAGCCGTCTGGCAGGCCGACAGATACGCCAGTTCGCTGGCAAGTCGCAGCTCCGCGATGTCCGCTATCGACAACAGACCGTCATGAAGACGGAAAGCGCTTGCGGCCGGATCGGCAAGGTCCTGGGCCGCGTGGCAAGCGAAGTGAATCCGCTCGCAGCGACGAAGCTCGTCGAGGACAGCTCGCCGGGTCGCATCCGCCCCGACGAGACGCGTCACCTCGATCGAGTTCGCCGCGTACCGGGACAGGGCAGTCAGTTCGTGGGCGACCGCCGGGAGTGCTGCGAGACCGGGGGTTTCCGGCAGCCCGATCGCGAGGTGCCGTCGCGCTGCTGGCTCCGGGCGTCGGATTCGGCTTCGGGACAGCGCGGCCAATGTGGGTGTGTACGAGGAGATCACCAGGTCGGCCGTCCACGTGCCACCGGGATGCGCTGTCGATGAGTGGCGGGGGTGGTGACCCGCAGCATGCAGCGGCAGGAGGCTGAACAGGCCGACCGGATACCACCACAGCCGTGGCGCATCGGCCGACCGGGCAGACGGCGGGTGAGCCGAGTGCCCGAGTCGCGTCAAGACCGGCCACACGATCCTGTCCCACAGCCAGCCGAGAACGTCGTGGCTGACGTGGCGGGCCCGCTCGCGGGCCAGGAACGACGTTCCGGGACTGGTCTGAGCACTGACGGCGGACAGCAGATCCGAGGCTTTGCCGGACACGTCCTGGAGTGAGACCTCGGAGAGTTCCACGACCTCGGGCTCGGGCGCATCGTGACGGACGATCAGCGCATGGCAGCCGTACCTACTGGCGTTCACGACCACCACCGGACCGCCGCGGGCCGCGTCCTTCAGCTCGCCGTACGGCGTCGGCCGGAGGAAGTGTTCGAACCCTTCGATCCCGCGGACCTGCACAACCGCCTCGTCCCATTGACGGGCCAGGTCCCGGCGCCGCTCGCCGGCTTCCGTGGAGGATCCCCGGGTCGGTGGCCCACCGGTCAGACTGATCAGCCCGTGCGGCTCGCCGGCGAGCGAGAAGGTGTCGAGTCGGCCCCGCAGCGCCGTGATCCGCTCGGCCAGGTCGGGGTGGGAACCGGCCAGATCGCTCAGGTCGCTGCGGAGGTCGAGTGCCTGAGTCCAGATGACCGACCTGCCCTGTTCCAGGACCTCGATTGCGGTCACGGGTTGTCCAGCAGCAATCGCGGCCCCGGCGGCTTCAGAGGCAAGACCCGACCATCTGCGGAGGGTGTCACTGCGCACCTCGGTCCGCATCCCGTGCCACGCGACCGTGGGCAGCTGCTTCACTGCGAGACTGTAGTCGGCGACTGCGCCGTCGATGTCGCCCTTCCCCGCCGCGAGCCGGCCGGCGCGAACAGCACACCGCATGACCATGTCCGGTGCCCCGTAGCGGTCCCGGGCAGCCTCGCGCCAGCATGCCAGGGTGGCCTCCAGGTCGGCGCGATTCCCCGTGACGTCGTAGCGCTTCTGCCGGATCAGCCCCAGTGACCACAGCCACTCGGCCCGGCGGGCGTCCCCGGGGCGGGTGGCATCCACGGCCTGCTGAGCAGTGTCGACCGCCTCGTCCAGCAACAGTGCGTCTCGCCGGACCTGAGCTGCCGTCACGAGCGCTGCCGCGCGGTTGCGGAGGAGTAGACCGTAGTTGTGGGAATCCGGGTGAGTCGCATCGATCATTCGCATGCTGACCCGCAGCATCTCGGCCACGTCCGCGGGGTCGGGATCACCAGGGAGATCAACCCGCGTGCGAAGAAGCCAGGAGAGGATCGAGAGCGGCTGGCTGACGTTGCCCCCGTGCTCCGGGAAGTCGGGCTCCGCCGCCACGGCCAGGGTGATCGCCTCGTCCAGGACCGCCTTGTCCCTGGTCCGCTCGAACAGCAAGCTGAGCGTGTTTGCCAGTCCGAAAGCGGCTGTCGCCCGCATCAGAGGATCTGCAGCCGCCTCCTGGAGCGAGGTTCGGTGGGCCTCGACCGCCGAATGCAGGTCGGCATCCTCACCGAGGTGCGAGTGCCGGACACGCAGCGCGAGTCCCAGGCTGTAGAAGTCGAGGGAACGCCCCGGGTCGTCGGGCGATCGTGCACTCGCCACTTCGCGCAGCTCCACCACAGATCGGTCGAGATCTGCGGACGATCCGGTCAGGAGGGCCCGTACGTGCACGTAAACAGCGTGGTTGTGCAGTTGGACGAGCCGAGCCTCGTCGCCGACAGGTCTGTCCGCGAGTGCCCTCTCCAGAGTCGAGATCGCTTCATCGAGGTCGGCCGCGTTCCCCATCTGCTCGTAGCGGGTGAACAGCACTGACGCAAGGCGCGAGAGCAGCGGGGTGGACCGAGTTCCACTCCCTGCCTCCAGATTCACCGCCTCCCGTGCAGCGCCCACGGCCGCGTCCAAGTCGGCTCGGTCACCGGTGTGGTGGAACCGCCACTCGAAGACCCTGGCCAGTTCGCTCAGACTCGACGACCGGCAGTCCGGTGCCGGACGCTCATTGGCCACCGCGCTGCGGACGACTGCCACAATGTGCTCCAGGCCGCCCGCGCTCCTGCGGTCGTCATAGCGGAGCCGAAGGGCGGACGTCAGCTTCGGAAGGTACTCGGCACGAGCAGGGGCAGTCGGAAGAACGGTACGGAAAGCCCGTTCGTAGGCCTCGATCGCAGCATCCAGGTCAGACGGGTTGTCGTCCCTCAGGAATCCGGTGACGAGAATCTCCCCGAGGTTCAAGAGAAGGACGCTGTACTGCGCATCGTCCGGATCCGCCGCCGCGAGTGCTTCCCTCATCACCCTGACGGCCTCGGAGCCGTCCCCGGCCACGCCCGTGACCCGGTACCGGGTTCCGAGCGCCACCGCGAGAAGGCTCCAGCGGAGTTGGAGATGAGCCTTGTCTGCCGCAGTTCGTGGCATGGCAGACCGGGCCAGCTCGACGAGAGTGTCCATCGCGTCGAGTTCCGCCACGCTGCACGAAAGCACTCTGAGCCGGGCATTGTCGAGTTCGAGTCCGATCTGCGGTGTGCGCTCGCTCTGGTCGGCCCGGATGCCGAGACGGTGGGCGACCCGGTGCAGAGTCTCGGCCAGCTGCCCGAAATCGGGACGCACATCGGCAAGGCAGTCGCGGGCGGCGGCAAACACGCGCTCCAGGTCGGCCCGATCCCCGGTGTGCTCGAAACGCATTTCGAGGACGTCCAGGTTTCCGGCGAGCCGCGGCCCTCGCTCCGGGTGGTCGGCCGGCGTTTCCGCGAGGATCTTCGTCCAGAGTTCCAACGCCTCATCCAGGTACGCCGGCTCGCGGTCCTTGCCATAGCAGGCGATGAGTGCGTTCAGAAGATTCGAGTACGTGATGATCCCGTCTTCTCCCCCGTCCGGGGAGGTGAGCCCCACCGCGATGCGCCCGACCCGGACCGAGTCCTGCAGATCGGCAAGGTCCCCGTCGTGCTCGAATCTGCGGCGCAGCAGAAAGCAGAGATAGGACAAGTACCGAACCGACGAAAGGCCGCCCTTTGGTGCTGCGGCGGCCGCAGCCGCGCACACTTGGACGCTCTCCCGAAGATCGGCCGGGTCGCCTTCGCTGTCGAAACGGCGCTGAAGGGCGGCACTGAGACCCTCGAGGAAGTCTGCCGTCCGGGCGGAATCCCCGGCAATCCGGGTGATCGCCGTCCGCCACAGAGCGACGACCTCGTCGAGGTCAGCTCTGTCGTGAGCCTTCGCGTGCCGGGCCCGGAGGCTCTTGTCGAGCGTCGTGAGAGTGGACCCGTAGTCCGCGTCCGAGCTGTCGATCGTGACGCAGGCGAGCCGTGCCCATCGCACGGACGCGTCGAAGTCGGCGATCGAGCCCGTGACTTCGGCCAATCGTCGGTATGCCTGCCCCAGCCGCTGATGCCGGAGCCCGAGGAACTGGTCGCCAGGCGGTGTCGTGGCGACCGACTCCTCCAGGACACGAACGGCGTCTTCAAGGAGTGGCTTCTCCCTGGTCTGTTCGTACAGGGCCGCCAGCGAACCGGCCAACAACGACAGCCTGCGTGCCCGATTCCTGCCCTGCGGCGAGAGATCGACGGCTTCTCGGTGGACAGCTACAGCGTTCCGTGCGTCGGCCACGTCTCCTGATCCCTGATAACGCTCCTGGTAGGCCCGACCCAAGCGCCCGAGAGCGAGGATCCGGTCCTCCGGATCCGTGGACGCCGTCTCCAGCGCCCGTCGAACACGGTCGATGGCCTTGTCGAGTCGCTCGATGTCGGTACCGGCCGCAAGGGACAGCAACGTGTCGGCGCAGCTGACCGTCCAGCGCAGTCGGTGCGTCGCGTTCGTCGCGAGAAGCTCGACGAGATCGGCCACCTCGGCGGGCACCAGGTCCGGCACCGCTTGCCGCAGCCCGAGAAAGAAGCTGACGGCATCGTCAGCCTCGGCCTGTCCTTCGAGCGTGCCGGACGCCGTGCCGCGCCAGAAGCGGAACCGGGCCAGATCCGCCATCGCGGCGATGTTGAGCTGCCGCTCGCCCGCATGATCGACGCGGACTGCCGCCGCCATGGCCGCGGCATACTCGCGTTCCGCCTCCGGATCCGTCAGATGCCGAAGGTCTCCGGACTCCCCGAACAATGTGATCCTTCGGCGGATCGCCAAGAGAGGGGTCGGCGCTGAACGGGATGTCGGGTCCTCCAGCATCGTCTCAGGCTACTGAGAACGTGCTCTGAAGAACCGGTGCTTGGCCAAATGTATCGACACTTCCGCTTTCTCTTCGAAGACCGACCAGGCGTCGACCGTCTCCGTCCCCGTGTGCTTCAGGTGCCGCCGAGACGCCGGGCCAGGACGCGGGCGCGTTCGGCCCGGACTGCCGGGGCTCTGCGGCGGCGCGACCTGGTCGGACCGCACGCCGCGGGCATCGTCGCCCGATCCGACAGGTGATCCGAACGAACCACCTGGCACTACGTCAGGAAACGGCCGTTCAGAGGGGCGGGATCTGTTCCGGTACGAGTCCGGCCTGCCGGAGGAGTCCGTACAGGTCCGTCTCGCCCCAGAACTCGACGATCCGCCCGTTCTGGAGCCGGTAGGACTTGATTCCTGACATGGTGAGGTCCCGGCCGCTGCGGTCGTGGGTGTAGGTGAGGGTGAATGCCACGGTGACCCGGTCGCCAGCTGCGAAGAGGTCGTCCACCCGGACGCGGCAGTTGGACAGCCCGGGCGTCAGCACCGCCCCTTCGGGATAGTGCCGACCCTGTCCGTGCTGCCCTGCGCCGTGAACGAGGACGTCCTCGGCGACGAGTTCTTCGATTTGGGAGACGTCCTTGCTCTCGAAGACCCGAAGGTAGCGGCGGACGACTTCGGCGTTGCGCGTGCTGGTGGCGTCGGCTGAGTCGGTCACGGAAGGCCCCTACCCATGGGCCGGCCGGCCTCACACGATCCGGAAATGAGGGGCTGAAGGAACTCGACGAAGAACGGGCCGCCATTGGTGGGGTGGCTCCGCCGCGCTGACTGGCCGACAGTGTGCGACGGGGTGGTCCGTCGGTGGCCGGGCGTGGTGCATGGCGGGTGTGCCCGGCCACCGGAGGCGGGTGGGTGCGTGTCCTGCGTGTCCGCACGGGGACTGCGAAGTTTCGGGGTGGGGCCGAATGTTCCGGCGGGCTGCGGACGACGGTAGGGGAGGGCGCCGGGCGGCGTCAGCGGGTCGGCGTCAATCGGTCGACGGAAGCGGGCAGTCGGCGTCAACGGGTCGGCAGGGGTGGGGAGTCGGCCGGCGGCGGGGCGGTGGAGGCGCGGACGACCAGGCTGGTGGCGAGGTCGACGCGGGTGGCGGCGGGGTGTTCGCCGCGGCCGAGTTCGACGGCCAGGCGGGCGGCGGTCTCGGCCATCTCCACCAGCGGCTGCCGGACGGTGGTCAGCGGCGGGCCGACCCAGCGGGCCAGCGGCAGGTCGTCGAAGCCGACCACCGAGAGGTCCTGCGGCACTCGTAGGCCGAGTTCGCGGGCCGCCTCGTAGACGCCGAGCGCCTGCAGGTCGTTGCCGGCGAAGATCGCGGTGGGCCGGTCGTCGTGGGTCAGCAGGGCGCGGGCGGCGGCGTACCCGGCCTCGTGGTGGAAGTCGCCCTCGTGGATCAGTTCCGGGTCGACCGGCAGCCGGGCGGTCTCCAGCGCGGTGCGGTAGCCGTCCACCCTGGCTCGGCTGCACATCATGCCGGACGGGCCGGAGATCACGGCGATCCGGCGGTGCCCGAGGTCGAGCAGGTGTCGGGTGGCGGCGAGGCCGCCCTGCCAGTTGCCGGTGCCGACGGCGGGCACCCCGTCCGCGGGGTCGCCGGCCGGGTCGAGCACCACGAACGGGATGTCGCGGCTGGTGAGTTGGTCGCGCTGGGCGGCGTCCAGGTCGGACAGCACGAGCACCACCCCGGCGGGGCGGCGGGCGAGGACGCCGTCCACCCAGGTCTGGCCGGGGGTGAGCCGGCCCGCGGACTCGGAGAGCACGATGCTCAGCCCCTCGTCCCGGGCGACGTTCTCCACGCCGCGGATCACCTCCACCGCCCAGGCGCTGTCGAGTTGATGGAAGACCAGGTCGAGCAGCCGGGACGGCGGCGCGGTGGTGCGGCGGCGGCGGTAGCCGGTGCGGCGCAGGATCTCCTCGACCTTGGCGCGGGTGGCGGGGGCGACATCGGTCCGTCCGTTCAGGACTTTCGAAACTGTCGGCGCCGAGACGCCGGCCGCCCGGGCGATCTCCGACAGCGTCGGCGCGGGGTCGGGTTCGAGTTCAGCGGCGCTCATGGCACGGATAGTAGCGCCCGCGGCCCGCCCGGCAAGGTGGTGCACGAACGGCGGTCCGGTTCGGTCGGAGGCCTTGACTCGTCCGCTCGGTCGCCGTAGCTTCCTCGCAACATTCGAACAGCCAGCGAAACATTCGTACCGTTCGATCGTGCCGCCTCGCGCCGCCCCGCGACGGCACCTCTCGCAGCTCAGCACTGTTGCGCCACCTTTGGCCCCACTGAGTCCCGGCACCGCCCGTGTCACTGGTCCCGAAACTTTCGAGCCGCTCCCTGCCCCAGGAGGCCCGCACCATGTTCGTCCGCAGACGCCCGCCCGTCGCCGCGGCCGCCGCCGTCGCGCTCACCCTGCTCACCGCCTGCGGCAGCGGCGGTACCGGGAGCGGAGGCGGCGCGCTGACCTGGTGGCACAACGGCACCCAGGACCCGCTGAGGACCGTCTGGGCCCACGCGGCCGCCAACTACCAGCAGGCCCACGCCGGTTCGAAACTCGACGTGGTGCCGATCCAGAACGAGCAGTTCCCCACCAAGGTCCCGCTGGCCCTGCAGTCCGACAACCCGCCGGACGTCTACTTCAACCAGGGCGGCGGCCTGCTCGCCACCCAGGCGCAGTCCGGCCGGGTCGCCGACCTGACCTCGCTCACCGCCGACTGGATCAAGGACCTCGGGCCCGCCGCCCAGGGCTGGGCCGCCGACGGCAAGCAGCTCGGCGTCCCCTACGACTCGCACGTGGTCGGGTTCTGGTACCGCAAGGACCTGTTCGCCAACGCCGGCATCGCCCAACCTCCCGCCACCATGGACGAGTTGAAGGTCGACATCGGCAAGCTGAAGGCCGCCGGCAGCACCCCGATCGCGCTCGGCGGCAAGGACCGCTGGCCGGACGCCTTCTACTACGACTACTTCGCCGTCCGCGAGTGCGCCGTCGACACCCTCAAGTCCTCGGTGAAAGCGGCCAGGTTCACCGACCCGTGCTTCACCAGGGCCGGTCAGGACGTGCTCGATCTGATCGCGCTGAAGCCGTTCCAGGAGGGCTTCAACGGCACTCCCGCCCAGCAGGGCAGCGGCAGTTCGGCCGGGATGGTGGCCGCCGGGCAGGCCGCGATGGAACTCCAGGGCGACTGGAACCCCAGCGTCATGCAGGGCCTGGCCGCCGACCCGTCCTACCGGGGCCAGTTGGGCTGGTTCCCGTTCCCGGCGGTCGCCGGCGCGGCCGGCGACCCGAGCGTGGCGCTGGGCGGCGGCGACGGCTTCTCGTGCACCGTGAAGCGGGCCGCCGACTGCGCGCAGCTGCTCAAGTACCTGACCAGCGCCGAGGTGCAGACCGAACTGGTCGACTCGGGCGCCGCCACCATCCCGGTCAACCCGGCGGCCGTCGCCGCCGTCAAGGACCCCGTGGTCAAGCAGATCTTCGAATACAACGCCCGGGCGAGCTACATCCAGGTGTACTTCGACGTCGCGCTGCCCACCGCCGTCGGGCAGGCCCTCAACGACGCGGCCGCGGACCTGTTCGCCGGCAAGGGCGACGCCGGTTCGGTGGCCCGCGCGGTGAACGCGGCGGGGTGAGGATGAGCACCGTCGAGGAGCGGGCCGCCGCCCCGGCCCGCTCCGCCACCCCGTCGCGGGGCCCCGTCCGACGGCGCACCGGCCGCCGCACCCGGGCCGAACTCGCCCTGCTGCTCGGCCCCGCGCTCGCCCTGTTCGCACTGTTCGTGCTGGTGTCGATCGCCGCCGCCGTCTACTACAGCTTCTTCGACTGGAACGGCTTCGGCCCGCCCAGCAGGCTCGTCGGACTCGCCAACTACCGCAAGGCGCTGGCCGATCCGGTGTTCCAGGGCGCCGTCGGGCACAACCTGGTGTTCGCCGTGCTGTCGGTAGCGGTCCAACTGCCGCTCACCGTCGCCCTCGCGCTGCTGCTCAACGGCCGACTGCGCGGCCGGGCGCTGCTGCGGCTGATCGCCTTCACGCCGTACGTGCTGTCCGAAGCGATCACCGCCGTCGCCTGGCTGGTGCTGCTCCAGCCCGGCGGGGCCGTCGACCGGGGGCTCCGCTCGGTCGGCCTCGACTCGCTGGTGCACCAGTGGCTGGCCGACCCCGACCTGGTGCTGTACACCCTGTTCGCGGTCTCCACCTGGAAGTACCTCGGCTTCGGCATCATCCTGTTCCTCGCCGGACTCCAGGGCGTGCCGACGGAGTTGCGTGAGGCCGCCGCCCTGGACGGCGCGTCCGCCTGGCAGACCACCCGCAAGGTGGTGCTGCCGCTGCTCGGCCCGACCGTCCGGATCTGGATCTTCCTCTCGGTGATCGGTTCGCTGCAACTCTTCGAACTGGTCTGGATCATGACGCTCGGCGGTCCCGCCGGCTCCTCCGCCACCATGGCCACCTACGTCATCGACCGCGGCTTCCGCCGCTACCAGTTCGGCTACGGCAGCGCCGTCGCGGTGGTGCTGTTCGCTGTCTGCTTCGTCTTCGCGCTCGCCTACCAGCGGTTCGCGCTGCGCCGCGACACCGACGGCGCGCTCACCGGAAGGATGGACTGATCCCGTGACCGCACCGCCCGCCGCGCAGCGGCAACCGATGATCACCGCGCGGCAGTTGACGCTGTCCGGCCGGTACCTGGCGGCCCTGCTGGTGGCCGGGGTGACGCTCGTCCCGATCGCCTTCGTGGTGCTCGGCGGCTTCCGCACCAACGCGCAGCTGAATGCCGACCCGACCGGGCTGCCGAGCCCCTGGGTGCTGGACAACTACCGTTCCGTGCTGGGGTCCTCGGTGTTCTGGCGGCTGATGGGCAACAGCGCCCTGATCGCCGTCACCGCCACCGCGCTCACCTGCGGACTCGGTGCGGCGGCCGGGTACGCGCTGGCCCGCTACCGGTTCCGCGGCCGGGAAGGCGTCTACACGCTGTTCACCGCGGGCCTGCTGTTCCCGCTCGGGGTGGCCTCGCTGCCGGTGTACCTGCTGCTGCGCCAACTCCACCTGCTGGAGAGCTGGTTCGGCGTCGCGCTGGCCGAGGCGGCGTTCGGGCTGCCGGTGACGGTGGTGATCCTGCGGCCGTTCATGGCCGCGATCCCCGGGGAGTTGGAGGACGCCGCCGCCGTCGACGGCTGCGGGCGGCTCGGCTTCCTGTGGCGGATCATGCTGCCGCTGGCCCGGCCCGCCCTGGTCACCGTCGCCGTGCTCGCCTTCCTCGGTTCCTGGAACGCCTACCAACTGCCGATGCTGGTCTTCAACCAGCAGGCGCACTTCACCCTGCCGCTCGGCGTCGCCGCCTTCCAGTCCCAGTACTCGCAGGACACCGCCGGGATCCTCGCCTACACCGCACTGTCGATGCTGCCCGCGCTCGGCTTCTTCGTGTTCGCCGAGCGCCGCATCGTCGGCGGCATGGCCGGCGCCGTCAAAGGCTGAGCGGCCTGCCCGACCGTCCACCACCCCGCAGCGGAAGGACCCAGCCGTCCGATGACGACCCACCCCGCACCGGCCGCCGACGATCCGCGCCCGGCCGGACCCTGGCGCGACCCCGCGCAGGACCCGCACGTCCGGGTCGCGGACCTGATGGCCCGGATGACCCTGGAGGAGAAGACCGCCCAGCTGTACGGCGTGTGGGTCGGCGCCGACACGGGCGGCGACGGCGTCGCTCCGCACCAGAACGAGATGTGCGACCCGGTCGACCTGAAAGCGCTTTCCACGCACGGTCTCGGCCAGCTCACCCGCCCGTTCGGCACCGCCCCCGTCGACCCCGCCGTCGGCGCCCTCGCACTGGCCCGCGCCCAGCAGCAGCTCACCGCCGCCGGACGGTTCGGCATCCCCGCCGTCGCCCACGAGGAGTGCCTGGCCGGCTTCACCGCCTGGGGCGCCACCGCCTACCCCGTGCCGCTCGCCTGGGGCGCCACCTTCGACCCGGAGCTGATCGCCGAGATGGCCCACCGGATCGGCCGCGACCTGCGCTCCGTCGGCATCCACCAGGGCCTCGCCCCCGTCCTCGACGTGGCCCGCGACCTGCGCTGGGGACGCGTCGAGGAGACCATCGGCGAAGACCCCTACCTGGTTTCCACCATCGGCACCGCCTACGTCCGCGGACTGCGCTCCGCCGGCCTCGTCGCCACCCTCAAGCACTTCGTCGGCTACTCCGCCTCCGCCGGCGCCCGCAACCTCGCCCCCGTCCGGGTCGGGGCCCGCGAACTCGGCGACGTCCTGCTGCCCCCGTTCGAAATGGCCCTGCATGAAGGCGGCGCCGACTCCGTCATGCACTCCTACACCGAGATCGACGGCCTGCCGGTCGCCGCCGACCCCGCCCTGCTCACCGAACTGCTCCGCGACACCTGGCAGTTCACCGGCACCGTGGTCGCCGACTACTTCGCCGTCGGCTTCCTGGAGACCCTGCACCGGGTCGCCGCCGACCGTGCCGACTCCGCCCGGCTCGCCCTCACCGCCGGTGTGGACGTCGAACTGCCCACCGTACGCGCCTACGGCGACACCCTGGTCGAAGCCGTCCGCGACGGGCGGATCCCCGAACGGCTGGTCGACCGGGCACTGCACCGCGTCCTGCTGCAGAAGTGCCGACTCGGCCTGCTCGACCCCGACTGGAGCCCGCTGCCGCCCGCCCTGCCCGCCGGCTGCGGCGCCGACACCGCGCCCGAGGACGTCCGCGGCGGCATCGACCTCGACCCGCCCGGCAACCGGGCGCTCGCCCGCCGGATCGCCGAACAGTCCGTCGTCCTGCTCGCCAACCCGGCCGGCGCCCTGCCGATCGCCCCCGGCACCCACCGGATCGCCGTCGTCGGACCGCGCGCCCACGACCCGCTCGCGATGCTCGGCTGCTACTCCTTCCCCAGCCACGTCGGCGCCCACCACCCCGACATTGCGCTCGGCCTCGACATCCCCACCGTCCTCGACGCCCTGCGCGACCGACTGCCCGGCGCCGCACTGGAGTTCGCGCCCGGCTGCCCGGTCGACGGCACCGACACCGCGGGCTTCGCGGACGCCGTCCGGGCCGCCGCCGGAGCCGAACTCTGCCTGGCCGTCCTCGGCGACCGGGCCGGACTGTTCGGACGCGGCACCTCGGGCGAGGGCTGCGACGCCCCCGACCTCCGACTCCCCGGCGTCCAGGGCGACCTGCTCGACGCGCTGCTCGCCACCGGCACCCCCGTGGTGCTGGTGCTGCTCACCGGCCGCCCGTACGCGCTCGGCCGTTGGCACGGACGCTGCGCCGCCGCCGTACAGGCGTTCTTCCCCGGGGAGGAGGGCGGACCGGCGCTGGCCGCCGTCCTCACCGGCGACGTCGACCCGTCCGGCCGACTGCCCGTCAGCATCCCGCGCGCGCCCGGCGGCCAGCCCTGGACGTACCTGCAGCCCCCACTGGGCCTGGCCAACGGCGTCAGCAGCCTCGACCCCACGCCGCTGCACCCGTTCGGCCACGGCCTGTCCTACACCCGCTTCGAGTGGACGCCCGGGCCCGACCCGCTGCCCCGACTCGCCACCGACGCGGGCACGGACGTGCAGCTCACCGTCCGCAACAGCGGCGGGCGGGCCGGCATCGAGACCGTCCAGCTCTACCTGCACGACCCGGTCGCCCGCACCACCCGGCCCGACGCCCGGCTGATCGGCTACGCGCGGGTGCCGCTCGGGCCCGGCGAGACCCGCCGGGTGCGGTTCCGGTTCCACGCCGACCTCGCCTCCTGCACCGGCCCCGACGGGCGCCGGACCGTGGAACCGGGCGAGATCCAGCTGCGGCTGGCCGCCTCCAGCGCCGACGTCCGCCACACCGTCAGGCTCGAACTCACCGGCCCGGAGCGGGAACTGGACCACCGGCGGCGGATGAGCTGCCCGGTGGCCGTCGAACGACCGCCCAACCGGCACACTTGACCCCATGAGTGCACTCACCCACGCCGCCGACGCCGACGGGTCGACCGCCGCCCCGACCACGCGCGGAAGCGCCCGGCCGCCGCTCACCGACGCCCGGCGGGCCGAGCTGCTGGACTCGCTCAACGCGGCCGTCCGGCACCCCGAACTCCTCGGCGGCACCGCGGCCGTGGTCGAGCTGCTGAACACCCTGGCCGCCGCCGACCCGGACAGCGGGCTCGGCACCGCCTGGATCCCGGACACCGCCTCCCGCACGGTCAGCACGCTGCTGCGCGGCAGCTTCGGGGACGCCGACGCGGCGCTGGTCGCCTCCCAGTACGGCGAGGACGCCCACCGGCGGGGCTGGCTGCGGCTGGACCGCGCACTGGGCGAGGAGGAACTCGGGCAGCTGCTCGACCGGGTCCTGGACTGGTCCGAGGACCGGCGCCGACTGGCGGACGTGCTGGCCGAGTTCGGCGAGCCCTCGGTGGTGTACGGGGACCCGGCGCCGGACGCCCCGAAGACCCTCGCCTACACCGGCGAGGACCGGGAGGCCCGGATCGCGGTGTTCCACCTCGGGGCGCACGGCGAGCTGTACGCGGTGCGGATCGGCGAGAGCCTGCTCGGCGACTGGACGCTCACCCCGGCCGGCCAGAAGCTGTTCGTCTGACGCCGCCGGCTACGGCAGCCGCTGACGGTGGGTCAGCGACCAGGTGGCGATGCCGACGCGGTTGCGGGTGCCCAGCTTGCGCTGGATGTGGGCCAGGTGGTTCTTGACCGTGCCGGGGGAGAGGAACAGCTCGGCCGCGATCTCGGCGTTGGTGGCCCCGTCCGCGACCAGGGTGGCGATCTGCCGCTCGCGCGGACTGAGCGCCTCGCGCGGGGCCTGCTGGGACGGCTCCGGCGGGGCGTAGTGCCGCAGCAGACGGAGCGTCAACTGCGGGCTGATCAGGGTGTCGCCGGCCATCGCGGCGCGGATCGCCTCGGTGAGCAGTGCGGGGCTGGAACGTTTCAGCAGGAACCCAGCGGCACCGTTGGCGAGCGCCGTGTGGACGTACTCGTCGAGGTCGAAGGTGGTGACGACGACCACCCGCAGCGGGTCGGCGACGTCCGGGCCGGCCAGCTGGCGGGTGAGGTCCAGGCCGTCGAGGTGCGGCATGCGGATGTCCGCGAGGACGACGTCCGGCCGGATGCGGCGGGCGAGCCGGAGCGCGGTGAGGCCGTCGGGGGCGTCGGCGACGACCTGCATGTCCGGCTGGGCGTCGAGGATGATCCGGTACGCGGTGCGGATGTCCTCGTGGTCGTCGGCGAGCAGGATCCGGGTGGTCACGGGGTCTCCGGGAGAGGGGTCGGGGTGGGGAAGGTGGCGGTGAGCTGCCAGCCGTCCGGGACGGGCCCGGCCCGGAAGGTGCCGCCGAGGGCCTCGACCCGGGCGGCCAGGCCGGCCAGGCCGTGACCGCCGCGGGGCCGTGAACGCCGGGCGGCCGCCGAGCCGTCGTTGTGCACGACCAGCTCCAACCGGTCGGCGGTGCGGGCGAGTTCGATCCGGACGGTACGGGCGGTCGGGGCGTGCCGGCGGACGTTGGTGAGCGCCTCGACGGCGATCCGGTGCACGGTGGCGGCGCTCTCGCGTCCCACCGGGCCCGGGTCGAGCGCGAGTTGGACCCGCGGGCCGCCGGTGGCGGTGAACCGGGCGGCCAGGTCCGGGAGTTCGTCCAGGCCGCCGAGCGCCGCGCGACCGCCGCCGTCCTGCTGGTCGGGGGCGCGCAGCAGGTCGACGGTGCGGTCCAGTGAAGCGAGGGCCTGCTGCCCGGCCTGCTCGATCCGGGCGAACAGCGCAGCCGCCCGCTCGGGCGACTGCTGGACCAGCAGCGCCCCGGCCTGCGCCTGGGCGACCATGCCGCTGACGTCGTGGGCGACGAAGTCGTGCAGGTCGTGGGCGAGTTCGAGCCGCTGGGCGTGCCGGGCAGCGGCCACGGCCTGCTCGCGCTGCCGGTCCAGGGCGTGCAGGTACCGGCCGGCCGTGCCGGCGGCGGCCAGCGCGAGCGCGCCGAACACCGGCAGCAGCGGATCGAAGCCGACGAAGCGCATCGGCCAGCCCAGGACCGCGAGCGCCGTCCAGAGCGCCGACCGGTACCGGCCGTGACGCACCGCCGGCACCACCAGGCCCACCAGCGCGGCGAGTTCGACCACCCCGGCCAGCCCCACCACGGGCGCCCCGCCCCGGTACGGACCGGCCCACCCGGCGGCGCAGCTCAGCGCGAGCGAGAGCTCGGCCGCGGGCCAGGCCTGCCGGGGCCGGTACAGCGTCCACCCGGCGACGGCGGCAGGGACGATCAACCCCGCCGCGTCCCAGGCGGGTTCGCCGCTCATGAGGCGGCCCCGGCAGGCGTGGGCGCAGCACCCGGACCGGATGGATTCGTGCTGGGGCGCTCCCGCGTGCGCGCGGCTACCCCCGTGTCCCCGTTCATGTGATCACCCTAGGGGCGGGTGGGGCGTGGCGGGTGTGCCGATCGGCACATTGGAGCGACAGTCGAGTGGCCGTTCGACATCTGCCGACGGGGTGGGGCCGGGCGGCAGAGTCCTCGGTGTGGCCGGCGGTCGGACCGGCGGGAGTCGAGAAGAGGGCCTGAGATGGTGGGGAACACGGAAGCGGCGCCGCGGTGGGCCGTGCGGGCGGCGCAGGCGGCGGCGTGGTCGGTGGTGCCGTCGGGCCTGTGGCGAGTGGCCCTGGGCTTCGGTCTGCCGGTGGGCTTCCACGGCGAGTTGGAGCGGATGTTCGGCCGGTGGATGCCCGGCTGGGGCACGGTGTACGTGGTGGTGCTGAGCGCGGTGGCGGAAGGGCTGGCGTTCCTGACGCTGGGTCTGGTCCGACCGTGGGGGCGCCGGGTGCCGCGCTGGGTCCCGTCGCTCGGCGGACGGACGTTCCCCGCGTGGACGGTGCTGGCTCCGGCCGGCCTGGGAGCGCTGGCGGTGACGGCGGTGACCTGGTCGGCGGCGCTCGGCCCGTGGCAGCGGAACATGAGCGACCCGGACTCGCCGCACGGCCTCGCGGGCATGGTGATGACGCTCTGCTACCTGCCGCTGGTGGCCTGGGGCCCGCTGCTGGCGGCGGTGGCGCTGGACCACGCCCGCCGCGCCCGGGCCGGACGCCGGACGGCGCGGTGTCGCCTCATGGAGGCGGTCGGCGAGAGCGTCAGGAGCTGAGTGCGGGGCGACCGTTGAAGGGTGTCGCGGTGGTCCGTTGGGGAGACCTCCGCGACGCGACGGGCGCACCGGCGCGCGGCATTCCCGCGCTGCTGTCCCGGATCGCGTACGGGGACGGGCGGACGGCGTGCGCCGCCGGACCGGACGCCGCCGTTCCTGGGGAGTTGGAGCGCGGCGCAGTAGGAGCGCGCCCGTCCGCGGTCGACGCTCAGCCGCCGAGGACGGCGTCCTCGACCAGCCGCGCCGCGTTGGCCTGGCCCTTGGCGTTGGGGTGCACGTAGGCGAGCCTCAGCGGGGAGACGCTGCTGAGCACGCCGTCCACCCAGCGGTCGGAGTCGCAGACGCTGTGGCCGGCGCTGGCGGCGTACAGGTCGACGAAGGTGTCGCCGTGGGCGGCGGTCACCTGCCGGATGACCGCGTTGAGCGGTTCCAGGGCGGCGCTGCGGGACCAGTCGAGGTCGCCGGTGGTGATGGTGTGGAACTGCTGGATGTCGCCGAACCGGCAACTGCCGGCGTTCTCGGGGACGATGTGCGGATATCCGACGGTGATCACCTTGGCGAGCGGCGCCTTGGAGTGCAGTGCGGTGAGCATCTGGTCGTACTGCCGGCGCAGGTTCTCCAACCGGCCGGGCAGGCTCGCCGCGAACTCGTCCTTGCAGGGCGTGCCGGTGTTGTCGCTGCCGTCGCCGAGCTCCGTGCACCTCTTGAGGATCTCGGCGAAGCCCAGGGTGTTGCCGCCGATCCCGACGGTCAGCAGGTTCGTGCTCGGGCCGACGGCGTCGATCTGCGGCGGAACGGGCGGGAACGGGCCGTCCGGGTCGGTGCTGCCGGGCGGCGCCGGCCGGCCGGGCGGGGTCTGCTGTGTCCGGGCGACGTCGGCGACGGTCGCGGACCCGCAGCTGACGTTGCGCAGGGCGACCAGGGTGCGGAGCTCCCGGCGGACGATCTCCGGGTACGACTGCACAGTGCGGGCGCAGCCGTCCGGCGGGTTCTCGAAGACCTCCCCGGTCGCCGGGATCAGCCCGGAGGTGTACGAGTCGCCGAGGGCGACCCACCGGAGGGCGTCGGACCGGCCTTCCGCGTCGGCCGTGGAGGGGACGGCGAGGCCGGCGGCGAGGGCCACAGTGCCGGCGGCAACGGCCAGGCGGGACAGGGTACGTGGCACGGTCTCTCCTCGGTGAACAGACGGAGGCCGTGATGGTCGCCCCCCGGAGGGAATCGTCCTGGTGCGCCGCGGACTTGAGGGCGCAGACGAGTGAACGGTCGTCAGCGGCGGACGATGTCGCGGCAGCGCCCGCAGGACCGTCGGCCGCGCAGGGTCGGCAGGCGGCGGGGCAGGAACAGGCGGCGGTAAACGGTGATGCGTGCGTTCGGGATGCCGCACAGCGTCCCGCGCGCGCCCGCCGCGTGCTCCACGCCGGGGACGCCGTCCTCCTCGCACGCGGCGAACCGCGCGGGCCTGCGCGCGGCGGTGAACGACCGGTCGTCGTCGGGGAGTTCTGTCACGCGTCCGAGCATGTCACGGCCGCCGGCGCGGCGGGTCGCCGGGTCGGGGCGCACCGACCGTCGGCGGCGCATTAACAAGGGAGAACTTCGGGGCGAACAGAGGCAGCTCAGGAGGCATTCCACTTCCGGTGGTCATCTGTGCACACATAGCGTTCGCAGCGTGACGATGTGCGTCCGGTTCGTGAGGGATACGGCCGGACGGGCCATGCGGTGCTGCGGCCCAGGACGGGCCTCGGGCCGGCGGAGACCCGGGGGGTAGCGGGCGGTGCGCGGGGAGGGTCTGTTCACGGAGCGGGCGGCGAACGGACGGTTCCAGTGGCAGCTGAAGGCGATGAACGGGCGGGTGGTGGCGGTGTCCGCCTCCGTCTACGACTCCGCCGGGGACGCGGAGCGGGCGTTCGCCGAACTGGTCGCCCTGGGGCCGGCGTTAACCGCCCGGATCACGCATGTGCGGGGCGGGCCGGGCTGGACCTGGGTGGTGCCCGGTGCGCGAGGCAATCCGCTGGTCAAGTCCAGCCGGGCGTACGAGCGTTACGCGACCTGCCAGAACGCGTTCCGGCGGTTCATGGCGCTGCTGGCCCGGATGGCGGAGGCCGCTCCGCTGCCGGGCGGTGCGCCGTGAGCGCGGCCGAGACGGGCCGCGGCCCGCGACTGGTGCCGGTGCGCGGCGCGGACGGGCGGGCCGGGTGGTCGTTGGTGGCCGCGAACGGGCGGCGGCTGGCCGCCGCCGTCCGCGGCTACCGCTCGGAGCAGGAACTCGCGGCGGGCGTGGCCGAGTTGCTGGCGGAGCGGGCGGCCCTGCGGTTCGTGCTGAGCCAGCGCGAGGACCGGCAGTGGGCCTGGATCGCGTACCTGCCGGCCCGGAGCACCCGGGCGGGATCGGGCGGCGGCGAGGCGGTGGCCCGCAGCGCCCGCGGCTATCTGCGGCGCGACCAGTGCTGGCAGAGCGTGACCGGCTTCCTGCAGGGCGTCGAGCACGTCCAACGAATGCGGCGAACGGCCGGAAGCCCCTGGTGAGTCGGCGGCGCGGGAGCCCTTCCCGCGCCGCCCCGGGGTTCGGGCACGTCCGGTCGGCGCCGGCGAAGCGGAGGTGTCGGTGGTGCGGGGGTGAAGCGGAGATGGCCGAGGTGCCCCCGTGAGCACACCTGGAGAAGAACGTGTCCAGGTCGGGGAGGAGGCGTGAAGGACCGTCAACCAACCTTCTGACCAGCGGAGTTCGGACGCGGTGACGCCACCGGAGGACGGTGCGGGCGAACCGGGAGAGGCTTCCGGACGGCAGTCGACGGCGGCGAGGATCACTCCGCCGGGAAGCCGCGGAGCTGCCCGGTACCGGACCCCGCCAGGACCGGTCAAGCGAGGCACGATCCCCCTCGGAGGAAGAGGACCATGCGTCACACCGCTGCCAAGGCGCTCGCGGCCGTTGCGATCACCGCCGCCCTGACCACCGTCGCCGCCGTTCCCGCCATGGCGGACCCCGCCGTGACCCCCGCCGCCAAGGACATCGTGGGCGTGGGCTCGGACACCACGCAGGCGCTGTTCAGCAAGTTCTCCACCGACTACAACGCGACCCTGCCGGCGACCGACACCACCACGCCGCGCCTGTACAGCTGGGACGCCACCGGCACCCCCAGCACCATCACCCCGAAGACCGGCGGCTCCTCGATCCCCCGCCCGAACGGCTCGGGCGCCGGCATCGGCGCGCTGAACACCACCACCAACACCACCCTGGACTTCGCCCGCTCCTCCCGCGCCGCCCAGGCCACCGACCCGTCGACCTTCGACTTCATCGCCTTCGCCAAGGACGCGGTCACCTGGTCCGCCCCGACCGGCGGCTACGCGCCGAACAACCTGACCACCGCGAACCTGGTGGACATCTACACCTGCGTCAAGACCGACTGGTCGCAGCTCGGCGGCACCGCCGGCGCCATCAAGCCGTACCTGCCGCAGACCGGTTCCGGCACCCGCTCGTTCTTCCTCCAGGCGATCGGCAACATCACCCCGGGCGCCTGCGTCACCAGCACCCCCGAGGAGAACGAGGGCACCGACCCGGTGTTCGCCAACCTGGGCAGCGTCTTCCCGTACTCCGTCGGCCACTACGTGGGCCAGCTGAACGGGCACGCCAGCGGCAGCGACGCCCCCGGCGTCCTGACCCTGCGCAACATCAACAACGTCTCGCCGCTGACCGCGACCAACACCCTGAACCCGGCGTTCGCCGGCGGCAGCTACGGCCGAGTCCTGTTCAACGTGGTCCGGGACGGCGACTACACCGCCAACACCACCCAGGGCACTGCGCTGCGCGCCATCTTCAGCCCCACCGGCTGGATCTGCGGCACCACCGGCCGCGCCGACATCGCCAGCTACGGCTTCCTGAACCTGCCGGGCACCGGCTGCGGCGCGATCATCCACTGACGCCCCGGCACCACCGCTCCACCCCGCGCCACACGCCGTTTCCGCACCACACCGCCGCCCGTCCCGCAGCACCGGGGACGGGCGGCGGCCCGTAGCGGCACACCCGCCGTGCACGACGCACCTCGCACCGCGAGGCGCCCGCACCACCAGCACGCCGCACCAGATGCCCGCCCGCACCACGCCACACCTGCACCACGCCACACCTGCACGACGAGAACCCCGTACGACGAGAACCCCGCACGACGAGAACCCCGCACGACGAGAACCCTGCACTCCCGCACTCAGCACTCAGCTTGAAGGAGCCACGATGTCCCGCACGTTCGCCCGTGTCGCCGCCGCTGCCGCCGGCCTCGCGCTCGCCGTCACCGCCGCCTCCGCGACCAGCGCCTCGGCCGCGCCGGCCGCCGGCAACGCGGTGATCCACGAGAGCAACGCGTTCTTCCAGCAGGCCGCCCAGGCCGGCATCGTGGCCGTGCCGCTGCCCACCGCCACCGCCGGGTACGACCCCGCCAGCGGCCTGTCGGCGAGCTTCCCCGTCACCAACGGCTCCGGCAGCCTGGCCGAGTTCTGGGGGAGCATCCAGTTCGGCGGCGGCCTGCTGTTCGTGGACGCGCGCACCGGCAGCGCGGTGGCCTTCCGCCAGCTGGCGTTCTCCTCCGACACCTACCAGGTCGTCGGCGTGCCGGACGGCTCCACCGCCCCCGTCGCGCTGTTCACCCCGGCGGGCGAGACCGTGGTCACCCGGACCGGCACCACCCAGAACCTGTCCGCCGCCTCGCTGGCCCTCGACCCGGCCGGCGCGCAGTTCCTGGACAGCAAGCTGCGTACCTCCTTCTTCACCGCGGGCCAGAGCGTCGGCACCTTCACGGTGACCTACACCCCGGCCTCCTGACCCTTCGCACCGGGCGCACCACGCGCCACACCCGCACCGCCCGACCCGCACGGTCGGGCGGTGCGCGCGTCTTCGGACCTGATGACACGTCAGATCCCTTGATTCGAGCACTAATTGGGGCCTCGTACATCTGGTGGACAGCATCCGGTCAGACGTCACTGGCCGAATATCGTCGGAGCCGCCGAACGCCGCCGCTCCGCTCCCTGTCACCCGTGCGTGCCTGCTCCGGCGCGCCCGTCGCCGGAGGTGCTGTGCCCATGAGAGTCCGCCCGTCAGGGCCGAGAATCGGATCACGACCGCTGCAGGCCTGGCTGGCGGCCGTCCTGACGTGGACGCTGGGCGCCGCCGCGGTGCTGCTGCCGCTCGGCGGGACCGGTGTCCAGCAGGCGCAGGCCGCCGCCGGCACGACGGTGCCCGGCCCCGCCCGCTGGGACCCGTTCACCTGGACCAGCGGCCCGGCCGGCTCCGTCACCGTGACGCCGACCAGCGGCCTCGGCAACCAGGTGCTGCACGTGACGTGGAGCGGTTTCACGCCGACCGTGGACGCCGACTTCCAGTCCGTCCCGGTGGTGCTCAACCCGCACGGGAGCTCGGGCTTCGACAAGGTCGCCCGCTACCCGGTGCGGATCTACCAGTGCAAGGGCGAGCAGCCGCAGATCACCGACTGCTACGGCTCCAGCCTGTACGGCGCGGACCCGGCCAAGGGCTTCCTGCAGGACTTCCCGAAGCCCGGCACCACCACGCCCGAGTTCCCGTCCAACATGGTGATCGCCGCGACCCGCCCGGACGGCACCGGGGAGGCGGACATCGAGGTGTGGACAGCGCAGCAGAGCCAGACCCTGGGCTGCGACCCCACGCACAAGTGCTCGCTGGTCATCGAGGCGAACTACGGCGGCGACTCGGTCGGCGCCTACCAGTTCCCGGCCGGCGAGATCAACTGCGACGACCACTCGCCCGACTCCGACGGCCTGTTCAACACCGCCAGCGACAACGTGGTGGCGGTGGAGAACACCGGCGGCAAGCGCTACGCGAGCGGTGAGGCCTGCGCCTGGAAGAACCACGTCGTGGTGCCGCTGAGCTTCGGCCCCACCCCGGCGGCCTGCACCGCCCGGAACTCCGACTTCTCCGCGATCGGCCTGGAGATGGCCGACCGCGCCGTCCAGCAGTGGCGGACCGGCCTGTGCCAGGACGGCAGCCCGCTGACCGTGCAGTACACCTCCGGCGGCGGCGAGCCGCAGGCCCGCGGGTCCTTCCTGCGCCGCTCCGGCGGCGACATCGCGCTGACCGCGATCCCCGACCGCAACCCGCCGACCCGCCCGTACGTGTACGCGCCGCTGGCGACCAGCGCGATCTCGGTGGTCTACCTGGTCGACGACGGCGTCAGCCGCCGACAGATCCGCACCCTGCGGCTCAACCAGCGGCTGCTGGCCAAGATGCTGACCCAGAGCTACCGGCTCGACGCCGGCGACGACACCGACAGCGTCAAGGGCAACCCGATCTGCCTGTTCGCCGACCCCGAGTTCCTGAAGCTCAACCCCACCGGCGACAACGGCCCGAACTGGCCCGGCTGCCTGGCCGGCGGCAGTTTCGCCGCCACCGCCCCGATCGTGGTCGGCGGCACCACCGACCTGGTCACCCGGCTGACCACCTGGATCGCCGCCGACCCCGACGCCGCCCAGTTCCTGCAGGGCGCCGCCGACCCGTGGGGCATGCACCTGGACACCAAGTACCTGCGCTCCAGCTACCCCGGCTTCCCGGCCGACGCGTTCCAGCCCCAGGACTTCAGCGGTCCGAAGAACTGGAAGCAGTACGAGTGGAACCCGGTGCTCGGCGGCCTCGGCCAGGTGCTGCGGATGGCCCTGGAGGTCCGGCCGTCCTGCCTGAGCCCCGACGAAATCCAGGGCCAGCACGCCAAGTGCCGCAGCCAGGACAACGGCCAGCGGGCCCTGTTCGCCGTCATGGACGCCGGCCAGGCCCAGGCGATGAGCCTGCCCGAGGCCGAACTCCCCAACCCCGCAGGCGCCTTCACCACCCCGACGATCGGCTCCATGCAGGCCGCGGCCGCCGACATGCCGCTCGACGCCGTCACCGGCACCCAGCAACTTCCGTACGGTGACGCCGAATCGGCGTACGCCAAGGACAGCAGGGCGTACCCGCTGACCATGGTCCAGTACGCCATGCTGCCCACCCAGGGCGTCTCCGCGGACAAGGCGGCCGCCATCGCCCGCTTCGTGCGCACCGCCACCGACCCCGCGCAGGGCCAGATCTACGGCCGTCAGCCCGGCCAACTCGCCGTCGGATTCGCAGGCCTGACGAGCAGTCAGATCGCCGCCGCGAAGGCCGCGGCCGGCCACGTCGCCGCCCAGGACGGCGCACTGCCCGGCAACCAGACCGCACCCGGCAACGGGAACGGACCCGCAGCCGGCGGCGAGGGCCAGGGCAGCGGCACCGGAACCGGCGCAGGCACCAACTCCGGTACCGACAACGGCTCCTACACCAGCGCCGACACACCCGCCGGGGCCGGCGTCCCGGGCGCCACCGGCCCCAGCACCGGCGCCAGGGCCAGTGCCGGGGCGTCGCCCCGGCTCGGCGCCGCGGCCGCCGGCCAGGCCGCCGCCGACCGGGCCGGCCTGGCCCGGCTGATGCTGCCCGTGGTGCTCGCCACCGGCGCCGTGCTGCTGGTCGGCGGACCCGCCGCGCTGCTGCTGGGCGGCACCTCCGCCGGCGCCGCACTGCGCCGCGGGACCGGCCGGATCCGCGCCCGCCTGTTCGGCCGCAACGGCTGATCCGTCCCGCCGGGCGGGCGCCCCGCGCGCCCGCCCGGCCCACCGGGGGCCACCCCCGCCGTCCCACCCCACGAACCCTCACCGCGCGGAGAGTTGACACCATGACCGCCGCCGTCCAGCCGACGGAGTACCGCGTTCCACCGCCCGAAGCCGACCGTCCCCGCCCGATCAGCGCCCCCGCCTCGCCCGCCGACCGGGCCTTCCGCGGGCTGCTGCGCGCCGCCGGCCTGTCCGTGTTCGCCCTGATGGGCCTGATCGCGTTCTTCCTGCTGCTGCGCGGCACCGAGGCGCTGGACGCCGTCGGCTGGTCGTTCCTCACCGAGCAGCGCTGGCGCACCGCCGCACACTCCTTCGGCATCGCCGCGGTGCTGCCCGACGGCATCCTGATCGCCGTCATCGCGCTGTGCATCGCGGTGCCGGTCGCGCTCACCGCCGCCCTGTTCATCTCCGAGTACGCGCCGGTCCGGCTGCGGCCGACGCTGATCTCGCTGGTCGACCTGATGGCGGCCATCCCCAGCATCGTCTACGGCCTGTGGGGCCTGTTCTTCCTGCAGCCGCGGATCGTCGGCCTCTGCCGCTGGCTGGCCGTCCACCTCGGCGGCGCGCTGCCGTTCCTGGAGGTGCGCACCGGCGACATCGCCACCTCCTACACCTCGTCCACGTTCATCGCCGGCACCGTGGTCTCCCTGATGATCATTCCGATCATCGCGTCGCTCAGCCGCGAGGTGTTCTCGCAGGCCCCCGCAGGCGAACGCGAAGGCGCGTACGCGCTCGGCTCCACCCGTTGGGGCATGGTCCGCACCGTGGTGCTGCCGTTCGGACGCGGCGGCGTTATCGGCGCCGTGATGCTCGGCTTCGGCCGGGCGATGGGCGAGACCATCGCCGTCGCGCTGATCATCTCGCCGGTGTTCCGGGTCTCCTGGCACGTGCTGGAGAACGGCGGCAACTCGATCTCCTCACTGATCGCGCTGCGCTTCAGCGAGTCCGACAGCCTCTCGCTGTCCGCGCTGATGGCCGCCGGGCTGGTGCTCTTCGCCCTCACCCTGCTGGTCAACGTGGCCGCCGGGTTCATCATCAGCCGGTCCCGGTCCGGCGCCACCACCTCGGACTGACCGGAGGCCACCGATGTCCGCACCCGTCACCACCCGCAGCGTCCCCGACGCCCCGCCGAGCGCCGACGCCCCGCCGAGCGCCGACGCCCCGCCGAGCGCCGACGCCCCGCCGACCGCCGACGCACCGCCCGCTCCCGAACAGCAGCGGATCCGGCTCGGCGGCGTCACCCGCGAGGAGGTCCTCACCCTGGCCGGCGCCGGCGCGGGCTCGCTCGCCCTCGACTGGCTGCTGTACGAACGCATCCTGCCGTTCAGCGGCGCGTTCGGCTTCCTGCTCTGCTGGTACCTGCTGTTCCTCGTCCTCTACACGATCGCCGGCCGCCTCCAGTGGGACGCCCTGACGGTCCGCGAGCGCCTGGCGACCGCGCTCGCCTGGAGCTCCGGCCTGCTGGTGCTCGGCGTCATCGCCGACCAGATCGGCTACGTGCTGGTCCGCGGCCTGGACGCCGCCCGGCACCTGAACTTCTTCACCGAATCCATGCGCAGCACCGCCGCGCTCTCCCCGATCACCTCCGGCGGCTGCCTGCACGCCGTGGTCGGCTCGCTCGAACAACTCGGCATGGCCACCCTGTTCTCGGTGCCGCTGGGCATCCTCACCGCCGTCTTCCTGGTCGAGGCCGGAAACACCCGGCGCGGCGCCCGCCTGGTCAAGCCCGTCCGGGTCCTGGTCGAGGCGATGACCGCGCTGCCGTCGATCGTCGCCGGACTGTTCGTCCTCGGCGTGGTCATCCTCACCCTCGGCGTCGAGAAGAGCGGCTTCGCGGCCTCCCTCGCGCTCACCGTGATGATGATGCCGATCGTCACCCGCGCCGCCGAGGTCGTGGTCCGGCTCGTCCCCGGCACCCTCAAAGAGGCGTCCTACGCGCTCGGCGCCAGCCAGTGGCGCACCGTGTGGCACGTCGTGCTGCCCACCGCCCGGCCCGGCCTGACCACCGCCGTGGTGCTCGGCATGGCCCGCGGCGTCGGCGAGACCTCCCCGGTGCTGCTCACCGCCGGATTCACCGCCCGGCTCAACCTGGACGCCTTCCACGGCAACCAGGCCAGCCTGCCGCTGTTCATCTGGAACTACGTCAAGCAGCCCTACCCCGACATGGTGGCCCGGGCGTTCGCCGGCGGACTCACCCTGATGGCCGTGGTGCTGATCCTGTTCGTCACCGCCCGGGTCCTCGGCCGCCACCGCACCCCCGGCGACCGGCGCACCCGCCGCCCGCTGCGCCGGGCCCGCACCGCGGCCGCTGCGCCGACTGCCGCCCTCGTGGCCAACTCCACGGTTCGGGCGGCGAGCTGATGAATCGTCAATTCCTCGGTACGAGAAGGAAGACCGGTCCCGTGCGACTCCGTCACCTGACGTCGGCGCTGCTCGCCGTCGCGCTCGCCCTGCCCGCCGTGCTGCTCGGCGCGACACCCGCGCAGGCCTCCACCTCGCTCAAGGCCGACGGCTCCAGCTGGGCCGGGCCGGCCATCGACCAGTGGCGGCACGACGTCCAACCGATGGGCATCGAGATCGACTTCAGCCCGATCGGCTCGGCCGCCGGCCGCGTCCAGTGGTCGATCGGCCAGGACGACTTCACCGCCTCCGACGTGCCGTTCCGCTCGAAGGCCGACAGCGGCGTCGGCGGCGGCCGGGCCAACACCGGGCAGGGCCAGGCGGAGAACCCGGTGTACGGCTACTCGTACGTGCCGATCACCGCCGGCGGCACCGCGCTGATGTACCACCTGGAGGTCGGCGGCAAGAAGGTCACCGACCTGCGGCTGTCCCCGGACACCATCGTCGGCATCTTCACCAACAAGATCACTTCCTGGGACGACCCGAAGATCACCGCCGACTACGGGCGGGCACTGCCGAAGATCCCGATCACGCCGGTGGTGCGCTCCGACGGCTCCGGCGCCAGCGCCCAGTTCACCCGCTGGATGGAGCACACCCACAAGAGCGAATGGGACGCCTACTGCACCCAGGTCAACGGCGTCAGCTGCGGCGACTACACCGAGTTCTACCCCGCCGCGGGCCGGATGACCGCGCAGAACGGCTCCGACGTGGTGGCGGGCTACATCCAGTCGCCGACCGGCATCGGGGCGATCGGCTACGACGAGTACGCGTTCGCCAAGCGCAGCGGCTGGCCCGTCGTCAAGGTGCTCAACCCGGCCGGCTACTACACCCTGCCGAGCGCCTCGAACGTCGCGGTCGCGCTGACCGCCGCGAAGATCCGCGGCGTGGACGACAACACCTCCGCCAACGACCCGGACTACCTGCAGCAGAACCTCAACGGCGTCTACACCAACAACGACCCGCGCTCCTACCCGATCTCGTCCTACAGCTACCTGATCGTGCCGCGGGCCGGCTCCGACCTCCCGGTGACGCCGAAGTTCACCAACGACAAGGGCAGCGCGCTCAGCCGCTACCTCGCCTACGTGCTGTGCGCCGGCCAGGCCGAGGCCGACGACCTCGGCTACTCGCCGATCCCGCGCAACCTGGTGCGCGGCGGACTGATGCAGACCCAGCACATCCCCGGCAACGCCAGCCCCGTCGACCCGAACAGCCTCAACAACTGCCCCAACCCGACGTTCGACTCGTCCGGTGTGCTGACCGTGCTGAAGAACGCGCCGCAGCCCAGCCCGTGCGACAAGAAGGGCAGCCCGCTGGACTGCACCGTTCAGAACGGCCAGGCCGTGAAGGCCGGCAACGGCGGCAACTCCGCAGGCAACAAGGGCGGTTCGGGCAGCGGCGGCACCGGCAACGGCGGCGGGACGGGCGGGGCCGGGACGACCGGTGACGCCGGACCGCAGGCGGTCGACCCGCAGACCGGTGAACTCGTCGCCGACTCCGGCACCGGCGGCGGTGCGGGCGGCAACGCGCCCGGCACGGTGGTCGCGCTCGGCGGCCGCCCGCAGGACTGGCTGCTGTCCACCCTCACCGCGCTCGAACTGCTCGGCGTGGTCACCGTCCCGCCGCTGCTGGCCGCCTGGTGGCGCCGCCGCAACGCCCCGGCGGGGCCCCGATGAGCGACCGCCGGCACAGCTCGACCTGCCTATGGACAGCACGAGTTCGACCGCCGGCAGGCACAGCCGGCAGCGCACCCGAGGAGACCGGATGACCGCGACCGCCCTGGAGCGGCCCACCTCGGCCCCGGCCGGGGCCGCCACCGCCCCCGAGGTTGCCCCCGCACCGGCGGGCGGTCCCGCCCGGCGCCGACTGGCCGCCGTCGCCTGGTCGGTGACGCTCGCCGCCGTGCTGCTGCTCGGCTTCGTCGGTTACCTGTTCGCCCTCTCCGGGCTGCAGGAGGCGCGCCACCAGTCCACCGCGTACGCCACCCTGCGCGACCAGCTCGGCAAGGCCACCGCGCCGACCGGCCCGACCACCGACGGCGCGCCGCTCGCCGTGCTGGACATTCCCGCGCTCGGCCTCCACCGGGCGGTGGTGGTCGAAGGCACCGGCGGCCGCGACCTGATGCGCGGCCCCGGCCACCGCCGCGACACCGTGCTGCCCGGACAGCCGGGCGTGGCCGTGCTGTTCGGCCGCTCCACCGCGTTCGGCGCACCGTTCGCCGGCCTCGCCGGACTGCGGGACGGCGACGGCATCGACATCACCACCGGCCAGGGCAGCTTCCACTACACCGTCAACACCTCCGGCGACGGCGACCACCCGATCACCGACACCGCGCCCAACCGGCTGGTGCTGGTCACCGGAGACTCCGACTGGATCCCCACCAGCACCGTGCTGATCGGCGCCCGGCTCGACGGCGACCCGCAGCCGCTCGGCGCCCGCCGCCCCGCCGCCGCGCCCACCGACAAGGCGCTGGCCGCCGACAAGGGCGCCCTGTCCGCACTGCAACTCTGGTCCCTGGCCCTGCTGTTGGCCGTCGTCGGCGCCGGCGTCGCGGCACGCCACTGGCGTCGCGGCGCGAGCTACCTGTGCTTCGCGCCGGTGGTCGCCGCGCTGCTCTGGGCGGTGTACGAGAACGCCGCCGCCCTGCTGCCCAACGTCTACTGACCCGCTCTGCTCCTTCCGCACTTCCCGCTCGCCGGAGAGGACCCGCCCGACGATGACCGACACCGCACAACCCCCGTACCCCGCCGCCGCGTTCGACAAGGGCCCGGTCGGCTCGCCGCCGGTCGATCCGCCGACCGTTCCGCTGCCGGTGGTGCCCGCCGACGGGCCGTCGGGGCCGCTGTCCGGCCTGGAGACCCGCGACCTGACCGCCTGGTTCGGGCAGCGCAAGGTGCTGGAGCGCGTCTCGCTGCAGATGCGGGCCGGCGAGATCACCGCGCTGATCGGTCCGTCCGGCTGTGGCAAGTCCACCTACCTGCGGATCCTCAACCGGATGCACGAGATGGTGCGCGGCGCGGCGCTGGCCGGCGAGGTGCTGCTCGACGGCGAGGACGTGTACGCGACCGGCCGACGCCCCGCCGAGGTCCGGCGGCGGATCGGCATGGTGTTCCAGCGGCCCAACCCGTTCCCCGCGATGTCGCTGTACGACAACGTGATCAGCGGGCTGAAGCTGGCCGGCATCAAGGCGAGCCGCGACGAGCGCGACCACCTGGTGGAGTCCAGCCTGCGTCAGGCCGGCCTGTGGAACGAAGTCAGCAACCGCCTCGGAACCCCGGGCGGCGCACTCTCCGGCGGCCAGCAGCAGCGCCTGTGCATCGCCCGCTCGCTGGCGGTCTCCCCGGACATCCTGCTGATGGACGAACCCTGCTCGGCGCTCGACCCGACCTCCACCCGCCGCATCGAGGAGACCATCGCCGAACTGCGCCACCGCCTGACCATCGTCATCGTCACCCACAACATGCAGCAGGCGCAGCGGGTTTCGCAGTCCTGCGCGTTCTTCCTCGCCTCCCACGACACCCCCGGCCGGATCGTCGAGGCGGGTCCCACCGAGCGCCTGTTCACCGATCCGGCCGACCCGCGCACCGCGGACTACGTCAACGGCCGCTTCGGCTGAGCGTCGCGGCTCCGGGGGAGTGCGGCTGCGGGTCCGGCCCGGGTGACGGTGTGTCACATCCGGGTCGGACCGCGGGAAGCGCCTAGCGTGGACGGGTGCGAGCGGGGCGAGCGGCCTCCGGTGCACCCGCCGGAGCCACCTCGCCACGTCGTCATGCCGTTTCGCCGTCACGTCGTCATGCCGTCACGTCACGAGGAGAGCGCCGACCATGTCCGCCAGCCTGACCGAGCTCACCGGGGACTACGTCCTCGACCCCACGCACACCCGGATCGGCTTCGTCGCCCGCCACGCCATGGTCACCAAGGTCCGCGGCGCCTTCCACCAGTTCGAGGGCACCGCGCACCTGGACGGCGCCGACCCGTCGCGCTCCACGGGCGAGGTGGTGATCAAGGCCGCGAGCATCGACACCGGCGTCGAGCAGCGCGACCAGCACCTGCGCACCAACGACTTCCTGGACGCCCCGAACTTCCCCGACATCACCTTCCGCGCCACCGCCGTCGAGAAGCGCTCCGACAGCGACTACCGGGTCACCGGTGACCTCACCATCAAGGACACCACCCGCTCCGTCACCATCGACTTCGAGTACACCGGCAACGCGGTCGACCCGTACGGCAACCTGCGGGTCGGCCTGGAGGGCTCGGTGACCATCAGCCGCAAGGACTACGGCGTCACCTGGAACGCCGCGTTGGAGGGCGGCGGCGTGCTGGTCGGCGACAAGGTGGTGCTGGAGTTCGACGTCTCCGCCATCAAGCAGGCCTGACTGACCGCCAGGTCTTCAGCGGCGCGACTTCGCGGTCCGACCGGGTGTCCGGGCGGGCCGCGCGCACGCGGTTCGAGGGCCTTCGCCCGCACCCGGCGCGGCTCCGTCACGGGCCTCCCGGCGCGAGGCGCCGCCCGGACGTTCGGTCGTCCCGCCCTGGCCGTACCATGTGGGCCCGCCCGTCCGGGCTTCGGACGCATGCAACACCCCACCCGGGGAAGGCGGTTGCGGACATCGGAACCAGGAGACCCGCCTGATGCGCACGTGCGTCGAACGCCACCTGCCCGTCCACGTGTTCGGCCCGACCGGGGGACGGCGCGCCATGGTCCTCGGCTACCACCCGGGCGACCCGTACGCCGTCCGGCTCACCTTCCCCGACGGCGCCCCCGACGGCGGCGTGACCTGGCTGATCGCCCGCGACCTCCTCGCCGCCGGCCTGACCGGCCCCGCCGGCAACGGCGCCGTCCGGATCCGCCCCTGGCCCAACGGCCGCCTCCGCCTGGCCTTCCGCGGCGCCGACGGCACCCGGGCCACCGTCCTCGCCCCCACCGCCCTCCTCGCGGAATTCCTCACCGCCACCCACACCCTCGTCCCCCCGGGCGCCGAGCCCGCCCACCAGCCCGCCCCCACCGACCCGTCCACCCTCTTCCCGGGCCCGCACCCGCCCCTGACGACCGATCACCCGTGACGCAGGCGCTGCCCGACCAGGTCGGCGCCCCGCGCGGCTCCACCCCCGCGCAGCACGGCTCGACGCATTCCCGCCAGGCTGCCGCGCACCACCGGGTCCGAGCCGACCCGGCCGATCGCCGCCCGCGGCGCTTCGACGCCCACCGCGCCGACGTCCAGCCACTCACCCATGATGTCGACCTGCCGAAGTCCCGCCCAGGAGGCCGCTGACCGTGATCGCCGTGCAACGCCCCGACTACCAGGACCTGTTGGCCGAGGCCCGGTGCCGACTGGCCGCGGGAACCGACGTCGAGGCACTCCTGGAATGGTTCAAGGAGATCGGCTTCCACCAGGGGGACTGCATCTTCGCGGTGGTCCACCTGGAGCTCGTCCCCCGGTCGGAGGCCAAGCGCCTGGTGCACTACAGCCGAGCCTGGAGCACCACCCGCAAGCAGAGCGAGGAACTGCACGAAGCCCTGCTCCGGGAGCTGGCCGACGACCCCGACCTGGACGTCCGTATCGACCTCGATGGACAGCGCTGGACGGTGACCATCCCTCTCCCCGACCCGGCCGCCACCGACTCCGGATCGCCCACGACCGCACCGGAACTCTGAGGCGGGGAGCGGCGGATGACCGTCGAAGGGCCTCGGCGGTCGTCACTTGCCGACTGCGACGGCTCTCAGCACGGCCACCACGAGGAAGACGACACCGCCGGCGAGGACGACGCCGACCATGGCCAGTGCCTTGACCGGGGCGGACAGCTTGGTCCTGGCGACGGCGGCGTTGCCGAACGCACCGAGCGCGCCGATGGCTCCGCCGATCGCACCGCCGAGGAAGAGCAGACCGAGCGGGAGGAGGGTGAGGGCGAGCTGCCAGCCGTTCAGGTGACCGAAACGGCCGCCCTCGGCGCTGTGGCTGTCGAGTGGCGGGAGGGAGGGCTGGTTGGCCATGGAGTCTCTTTCGGACGAGTCGAGGACGGCGTTGTGCCGGATGCGGGGAATCGCGTCGGAGTGACCGATTTCCGTTGGGAAATAGTCGAGTTGACGCCTGCGCAGGTGGATCGGGGGAAAACCCGGGACGGACGACTGCGGCTGAGCGCCCGCCCCCCGGGACGTCGAGCTCGCCAGGTCCGTTGCGGACGTGCGGGCAGCCCTGGAAGTGTGGCGCGCGATGCGCGACGAGGCCGCTGACGCGGGGGATGTCCTGCAGACCGCCGAGGCTGTGCCGTACTGCGCTGGGCCCTGCGCCACCGGTCGGCTCGAAGGAGCGAACGCGGGCGGAGGCGGTGGTCGACCGGGCGCCGGAGGAGCTGGTGCGGGCGTTGTTCCGGAACCCCGGAGTGTCTGGCCGAGAGGGCGGTTGACGGTGGTTCGTGAACACTGCGACGGGTGCGAACGGAACCGCCGCAGAGTCGTTCGGTCCATTCGGGACTGCCGGATCACCGGGCGATCGGTCGTTCACGTGCTGCGGAGGCCGATGACTGAGCGCGGGCTTTCGTCCCCGGACCGCACCGGCGTCCGCCGCAGGCCGCAAAGTCGTATCGGCCGGACCTGACGCCCGGGCTTCGTAGTACTGTCCGCGAAACCGATCATCAAGGGGGGACCGGATGACAGCGGTGCGGCGCAGCTGGATCGCGTGGGGGTTGAGGGGCCTGGCGGTGGTGCCGATTGCGGCGTATCTGGTGGGGAGTCAGGCCGCGCGCTCGGGTGGGCTGGTGGAGGTGGAGCGCTGGTTCAACAATCCGGTGCAGTTGATCGGGGCCGCGGTCGGGCTGGTCGTGGCTTCGACGATGGTGGGGGTCCGGGGCTGGTGGTCGCGGACCGGGTGCCTGATCTCGCTGGTGGTTATCGGGTTCGCCGCGGTGCCGCTCCTGTTCGTGTGGTCCGTTTTCGGCGTGGAGTGGCGGGACATGGACCGCAAGCCCGGCCCGGAGCAGCCGGGGCACGTGCTGGCCGTGACCGAGCTCGTCACGCTCGATCCGGTCTACCGCATCCAGGTGCTGACGGGCAGCGGCTGGTCCGCCCGGCACTGTGACCTGGGGCTGTGGGGGGAGGGGGACGGGCGCGGCTACTTCCGGGGCGCCGAGTGGTCCGGGCCGAACCAGGTCACGGTGACGTCGGAGAAGGAGGTCGTGGTCTTCACCGTGGACCCCGTCAGCGGTCGGCCGGGCGAGCCGGTGGCGACGCGGCGATAGCGGGCCCCGCGGTGCGTCGGGTCGGCCTCCCGTGAGGCGCGTGTGCAGGCTGTGGCCCGTGGTGTACGAATGGGCGTGACGGGACGGCAGTGTGCGGCCCGGGCCAAGTGACACGGACGACGGATGCGGGAGGGCGGTTGCTGATGGGTGCGGACGGCGACAGCTATGACCTGGTGGTGCTCGGGGCAGGGCCGACCGGGGAGAATCTGGCGGATCGGGCGCGGGCCGGCGGGCTGACGGTCGCGGTCGTCGAGCAGGAACTGGTGGGCGGCGAGTGCTCGTACTGGGCGTGCATGCCCAGCAAGGCGCTGCTGCGGCCGGCGGCGGCGCTGGCCGATGCGCGGCGGCTGCCCGGAGTGCGGGAGGCCGTCGGCGGGGAGCTCGACGCGGGGGCGGTGCTGAAGCGGCGGGACGGGTTCGCCTCGAACTGGCAGGACGACGGGCAGGTGGCCTGGCTGGAGTCCGTGGGCGTCGAGCTGGTGCGCGGGCACGGGCGGCTCGACGGCGAACGGCGCGTCACCGTCGAGACCTCGGACGGCGGCTCGCGCACGCTCACCGCGCGGCACGCCGTCGCCGTCTGCACCGGGACGCGGGCCGCGCTGCCGAAGCTCCCCGGGTTGGCCGAGGCCAAGGTGTGGACGAGCCGGGAGGCCACCTCGGCGAGCAGTGTGCCCGGGCGGCTCGCAGTGGTCGGCGGCGGTGTCGTCGCAGTCGAAATGGCCACCGCCTGGCGGGCGTTGGGCAGTGAGGTCACGCTGCTGGTGCGCGGCGGGCGGCTGCTCGACCGGACGGAGGACTTCGCCGGGCAGCTGGTCGCGGACGGGCTGCGCGAGGCCGGGGTCGACGTCCGACTCGGCGTCTCCGTCACCGCCGTGCACCGCGCCGAGGACGGCACGCTCACGCTCGACCTGTCCGACGGCACCCGGCTGCCCGCCGACGAGGCGCTGTTCGCCACCGGACGCGTCCCGAACACCGCCGACCTCGGGCTGGACAGCGTCGGCCTCACGCCCGGCGACTGGATCGCCACCGACGACAGCGGCGTGGCCACCGGCGTCGCCGGCGGCTGGCTGTACGCGGCCGGCGACGTCAACCACCGTGCGCTGCTCACCCACCAGGGCAAGTACCAGGGCCGGATCTTCGGCCAGGTGATCGCCGACCGCGCCGTCGGCCGCCCGCTCGACCTCGCGCCGTGGGGCCGCAGCGTCGCCACCGCCGACCGCACCGCCGTCCCGCAGGTGGTCTTCTCCGACCCCGAGGTCGCCGCCGTCGGACTGACCCGGCGCCAGGCCGAGGACGCGGGCCTGCGGGTCCGCGCCGTGGACTACGAACTCGGCAACGTGGCCGGCGCCTCGCTGTACGCCGACGGCTACCGGGGCCGCGCCCGTGCCGTCGTCGACCTCGACCGGGAGACCCTGGTGGGCGTCACCTTCGTCGGCCCCGGCGTCGCCGAGCTGCTGCACTCCGCCACCGTCGCCATCGCCGGCGAAGTCCCGCTCTCCCGGCTCTGGCACGCCGTCCCCGCCTTCCCGACGATCAGCGAGGTGTGGCTGCGGCTGTTGGAGACCTACCGGGGTTGACGGAACGCCGGAAGCCCAGGCGCGGCACGACCCGGCGGGCCGGAGCCTGCTCGGCGGCGGCCTCCGCCGGGGCGTCGACTGCGCCCCGGCGACCCCGTCGGGTGGGACGGCCGGATTTCGCACCATTGCGGCGGGATTGCACCGCGTCACAATCACCCGCCGCCCCGTTGATCGCGCCGCCCCCGGTGTGTGAGCGTGACGGAAGCGGGACGGGCGGCCGCACGGGGTCGCCGCCGTGCAAGGAGGAACCCGGTGCCCACCCCCGACCGGCCACTGCGTTCGCTGGGCTTTCTGACCATCGGACTGTTCGACGAGCGCCGCCCCGCCGAAGGCCACGAAGCGACGCTGCGCCTGATCGAACTCGGCGAGCAACTCGGCTTCGACAGCGCCTGGTTGCGCCACCGGCACCTCCAGTACGGCATCTCCTCGCCGCTCACCGTGCTCGCCGCCGCCACCCAGCGCACCCGGCGGATCGCCCTCGGCACCGCCGTCACCCCGCTCGGCTGGGAGAACCCGCTGCGCTACGCCGAGGACCTGGCGACCGTCGACGTGCTGTCCGGCGGTCGGCTCAACCCCGGTGTCAGCGTGGGCGTCCCCGCGCACTACGAGGACGTCAAGGACGCGCTGTACCCCGACACCGCCGACCGCGAGGACTTCGGCTACGGCCGGGTCGAGCGCCTGCTCGGCCTGCTGCGCGGCGACACGGCAAGCGCCTTCCGCGGCGTCGAGGGCATCGAGTCGTACTCCGAGCGCGTCCAGCCGCACGTCCCCGGACTGGCCGGGCGGGTCTGGTACGGCGGCGGCAGCCTGCGCTCCGCCCGCTGGGCCGGGCAGCAGGGCCTGCGCCTGCTCACCAGCAACGTGGTCAAGGCCGAGCAGGACGGCGAGAGGTTCGCGAGCATCCAACTCGGCCAGGTCCAGGCCTTCCGGGCCGCCCACCCCGACGGCGAACGGGCCCGGGTCTCACAGGGCCTGGTGGTGATCCCGACCGACAGCGCCACCCCCGCCCAGCGCGCCAAGTACCGGGAGTACGCGGCCTCCCGGCACGCCCGGACGCTCGTCCCGCACGGCCCCGCCCGGCTGCTGTTCGCCCCCGACCTGGTCGGCAACGCCGAGCAGCTCGCCGAACTGCTGTACGCGCACGAGGCGTTCCGCGAAGTGGACGAGGTGGCGGTCGCGCTGCCGTTCACCTTCGAACCCGAGGACTACACGCAGATCCTCACCGACCTGGCCACCCGCCTCGGCCCGCTGCTCGGCTGGAAGCCCGCCGTCGACTGACGGCAGGAGCAGGCGGGTTCACCGGAAACGGGCGACAGCGGCGGCCGCCAGCAGCAGGAACACCAGCGGGAACGCCAGATTGTGCAGCACCCGGGCCCGCAGGTGCGCCAGCACCGCGCAGACGAAGAACAGCACCAGGCCGACGGCCGCCGCCAGCCCCAACTGCCGCAGCCCGCACAGGCCGGCCAGCACGCCGACCGCGCCCGCGCCCTCCAGGACAGCCAGCGCGGGAATCCAGCGCGGCGCCAGGCCCACCTCCGTGGCGTTCTGCACCACGAACCGGGCCCGCAGCGCCTTCGCCCCGACCTCGAAGGCGTTCGCCAGCACGCAGCACACCGTGACGGCCGACAGCACCGCCTGCGTCACCCCGCTCACCGCCGCCGCCCCAGGTCCGACGAATCCGCCTGCCAGGACGGGGGATCGGCGCACAGTACACTCATCACGACTCCACGATTCACTTCGAAGGTGCAGGTGGGACCGGGCGGAAACCCGTCCGGGCCCCGGCCGGTCGCTCTCTCGCCCCTCCTGACGACCCCCGCACCCGAAAGGTGACCCCTGTCGTGGAACTGATCGAACACTTCGAGGCGGCCCGGCCCCGACTGCTCTCGCTGGCCCACCGCGTCCTCGGCTCCCAGCAGGACGCCGAGGACGCCGTGCAGACCGCCTGGACCAGGGTCCACGCCCTCGACACCATCACCCTGGACAACCCCGACGGCTGGTTGACCACCGTCACCGCCCGGCTCTGCGTCGATCAGCTGCGGGCCCGCGCCCGGCGGCCGCGAGGCGGGTCGTCAGGGCAGGATGGCGGGATGCCGGATCTGCTGTGGGACGACGTCAGGGACTTTCTCGACCCCGATCTGATGGGCGCTCTGCCCGACCTGTCCGTGCCGGATGTCTCGGTCGAGGACTGGCAGGCGCTGTTCGACCTGGTCGAGGCGTCGGGGTGGGCGTGGGAGTGGCGGGTCGGCGTCAGCCCGGGCGGGGCGCTTCCGGCTGCTGCGGAGGTGTTCGCGCGTCCGGTCGATGCGGAGACGGTCGAGCTGCGGGTTCAGCCGGTGGCGGGGGTGCTGGTGATCTTCCGGCCGAGGTCCGAGGACGAGATCGACTTCGACGTCGACCTGCGCGAGCTTCAGGGGCAGGCGGGGGTGGACCTCCTGTGCGGCCTGCTGCGCACGATCGGGCGCCGGTTGGGCAAGGTGGTGGCGATGACGGCCGAGGGTGACCACGGGAATCCGGTGCTCGGGTTCGACCCCGTCGCGGACCGGGTGGTGCTGATGGCGGAGCCGCGGCCGGCGGGTCGTGTCACTGGGCGGGAGGCGGGGGCACGATTCCGGCCGGCGGGTTTTGGGTGAACATGAACTCCTCCAGGACTGCGACGAGTTCGGTCCGGCTCCGGGTGGTCCAGGTGCCGAGCCAGGTGTGCACGCCGGTGGGGGTTCCCTTGCGCGGGAACCCGGCGAGTTGCAGGAAGTCGACCTGGTAGCAGCCGTCGGGATCCCCCTCCGGCTCCCAACGGGCGTCGAAGCAGAGCCCGTTGTGCACCAGGTGGCCGCTGATCAGCACGGATCCGTAGAACCACTCCATGGTGTCGGGCGACGGGTCCACGGCGTAGAGGCTGTTCATGTCGATCGCCCAGGCCGGCGCCACGCGCAGGGGTTGGAGTTGCCGCCAGGTGTCTGCCATGTCGTCCTCGCGTCCTCGCTGCTCAGTGGTTCGCCGGTGTCGGCGCCCGGATTTCGACGATGATCGCAGAGTCGGCCCGAGGCTGTCCTCGCCGAGGAGGCTCCGTGGGCACCACCGGGGCAGCGACGACGCCCGAGCCGTGCGGCACGATCGGGTCCGGGCCGACGCCGTTGCCGCGCGAGGTCCACCAGGTCCGCCCCGGACGGCCCCGACGACCCGTTGCGCGGGTTCGCACCGGAGCCGGTCACGGACCGGAACTGCGCCTGGATCCGACGCCGCGCCGCTCAGCAGGACTGGCGCACCACCAGGTGGGTGGGGAGGACGACCGAGCGGGTCGGGGACGGGTCGCGGAGGAGTTCGACGGCGCGGGCGCCGAGGTCCTCGACGGGTTGGCGGACGGTGGTCAGGCCGGGGCGGGCGGAGGCGGCGGCGGGGGAGTCGTCGAAACCGACCACGGCGACGTCGTCCGGGACGCGGCGGCCCAGTCGGCGCAGGGCGCGCAGGGCGCCGACGGCCATCGCGTCGGAGGCGGCGAACACGGCGTCCACGTCCGGGAACTGGTCGAGCAGCCGGACCATGGCGTGCTCGCCGGAGCGGGACCCGAAGTCGCCGTAGGCCACCGCGCAGCGGGCCGGGTCGCCGTGGTCGAGCAGGGCGCGGCGGTACCCGGCCAGGCGGTCGGCGCCGGCGGCGGTGTCGGGTGGGCCCGCGATGGTGGCGATCCGCCGGCGGCCGGCCCGGTGCAGCAGACGGACGGCGGCGCGCGCGCCGCTCAGGTTGTCGGCGTCCACGTGCGCCAGGCGCTGCGACTGCGGGGGCCGCCCCAGCGCGACCACGGGCACGCCCGCCGCCTGCACCAGCCCGGGCAGCGCGGGATCGCCCCACCGCCCGACCAGCAGCACCCCGTCCACGTGGCCGCCGCACAGGTACCGCACCAGCGACGGCCTGGCCGGCCCGGGCCCCGCCGTGAGGACCACCAACTCCCGATCGGGGACGACGCGTTGCGCCCCGGCGAGGAGCCGGACGGGGAACTGGTCGGCGTGGAAGCGCAGGACGTCCGCGAAGGCGACGACGGCGATCGCACCGGTGTCGCGGGAGGTCGCGGCGGACGCCCGGCGGCGGACGTAGCGCAGCTCGCGGACGGCGGACTCGACACGCGCGGCAATTTGCGCCGAGACCGGCGCGGACCGGTTCAGCACCCGGGACGCGGTGGCGCTGGACACGCCCGCGTGCGCGGCGACCTGAGCGAGCGTCGGGCCGGGCCCGGACGACGGCCGCTCAGGATCGGGCCGGTCGGGCCGGTCGGGCCGTTCGGATCGTTCGGGCCGGTCGGGTCGGTCGAGGATCGGGAACGGGTCGGCGCCGCCCGGCTGGGGGCTGGCGCCGCTCGGGTGGGGGAGCGGGTGAACGGGCAACGCGGCCGCCCTTCCTGGCGCGGAACGGGGGATGCCGTGGCCACCCGCCCGGGGCCACCGGTGTCCGCACCGTAGGTGTTGGTCGATGCACCGTCAAGAGTTCGCGCAGCGCCGAGTCCGTGCAGCGCCGAGTTCGCGCCGGGTCTCCTCTCGGCAGCCGGGGCCGGTGCGTCCCGGCGCGGGTCAGCCGCCCTGCTGGATGGGGCCGATCAGCCAGTTCCCGGGCGCGTTCTCGTCGCTGCTCAGGTAGAACTCGGTGATGGCCGTCCGGAACTCGTCGTGGCTGATCACCCCGTTTCCGTCGCGGTCGAGCCGCCGGAACGCATCCTCCGAGTGCACGGGCGGGATCCCCAGGGCGTCGTACATGCGCACGTACTCGTCCTTGCTCAGGACGCCGTCATGGTCGGTGTCCAGCGCGCGCATCAGCGCGTCCGCGATCGCCGGCACCGCCTTCTCGAAGTGCTCCGGAGCAGTGATGTCGGCCGCCATCAGGTCGAGGAACTCCTTGCGGTCGATCTGCCCGTCCCCGTTGGCGTCGCCGCGGGCGAGCAGCACGCGCCACCACTCCTCGAACGCGCTCCGCATCGCCGAGGCGTTCTCCCGGTCGTCCGGCGCGGCCGGCCTGCCGAAGAGTGCCCCCATCGCCCGGAAATCGTCGTGCGTGAGCACGCCGTCGCGGCCCTGGTCGAACCAGTCGAAGAGCATGGTGAACTTCTGGTTCTTCACATCAGCAGGCATTCCTGTCTCCGCTCTCTCGCCCGGGCGGCGGGGCGCGCCTGCCCGCCGAAACTCCCGGAGCACGGTGGATCGGCGACGAATCATCAGGCAATCGCCCGGAGGGAACTTCACCCTGTCGACGGAGCCGAGTGCCGGTGCCGGCGATCGGTCTTCGCCCGCAGCGTGCGCGCACCGGCACGCCGGAGCGGGAAAGCGTTTTCCGGCTGCTGCGCCCCGACCCGGGATCACCGGCCGGGGCGCAGCCGAGGAAGGATCAGTCCTCGTAGTAGTTGTTGACGACCACGTCCGGCGCGTCGTCGGAGAAGGCCTCGTTCAGCAGGGCGCCGCCGACCAGGCCGGCCGCGCCGGCGCCGATCAGCGCGCCGGTGCCGAAGCGGCGGCCCTGGGGCTGCTCGGGCGGGTAGCCGCCCTGCTGCGGGTAGCCACCCTGCTGGGGGTATCCGGGCTGGGCGGCGGGGTAGCCCTGCTGCGGGTAGCCGGCGGCCGCGGGGGCGGTGTAGTACGGCGGCGGGGTGGTCTGGACGCGCTGGGCGCAGGCGCCGCAGGACTGGATCTGGCGCGGGACGCCCCACTGCGGGGACCACAGGACGGCCGCGGTGCCGGGGCCGTGGGCGGGGTCGAAGAAGCAGGTCACCGGGGAACCTCCGGAGGGCTCGGGCAGGACGGCGGCAGGCACCGCCACCGTGGGCGTGGGCAATGGCGCGGGAAGCGGTGCGGGGACGGCCGCGGGGGCCGGGGCAGCGGCAGGCATCGGCGGCACGGCAGGAGCCGCGGAGGCCGCGGGCGGGGCGGGTGTCGCGGGCGCGGCCGGCGCCGGGGCCAGGACCGCGACGCCGAAGTCGGTGGCGATGCCGGCCAGGCCGGACGAGTAGCCCTGGCCGATGGCGCGGAACTTCCAGCCGCCGCCGTGCCGGTAGAGCTCGCCGAAGACGACGGCGGTCTCGGTGGTCAGCTCCGGGCCGAGCTCGTAGCGGGCGAGCTCGCCGCCGCCCGCCGCGTCCGCCACCCGGACGTACGCGCCGTGCACCGAGCCGAACGCCTGGTGGCGCTGGTCGGCCTGGTAGATCGCCACCGTGAAGACGATCCGCTCCACCCGGGCCTCGACCGCGCCGAGGTCGACGCGCAGCCGTTCGCGGTCGGTGCCGTCGCCCGGGTCGCCGAGGTGGGTGACGGCGCCGTCGGGGCTGGTGAGGTTGTTGAAGAAGACGAAATGCTGGTCGGAAACCGCTTTCCCGTCGGCGTCGCACAGCAGGGCGTTCGCGTCCAGGTCGTACTCGCCGGCGGCCTGCCACCCGAGGCCGATCAGGACGCTCGCCGAGCCCTTGCCGTCCCGGAGCACAGGAACGTTGGCGCCCTTGGCCAAGGCCGTTGACATGCTGGTCCTCCACTTGAACCGAAGATCGTTCCGTGCCGACAACGCCCCGCCTGAGCTGGGGGTTCCCCGGTCCGTGGACGGGTGGTGACGTAGTGTCGGTCCGGGCGGGTGGCGGCGCTCACCCGTCCGGGCCGGTGCGGTCGTCGGGCGGCGGAGCGGGCCGGAACAGTGGCAGGGAACGCCGAGCGGAGAGGGGCGAGGGTTGTACGGGCGAGCCGAGCAGGCCGACTGGGGCGAGGCGCTGCGCCGTACCGTCCGCCGGCTGCGCGAGGAGCACCCCGCCCGTTGGCCGGAGCTCGCGCCCGGACCGCCGCCGATCGTCCCGGACGCCGCGCTGGACCCGGACCTGGCCCGTCCGCCGGAGCAGGACCTGCACCGGCTGCTGGACGCCGTCCCGCAGGCGGCCGTGCTCGCCGAACCCGTCCGGGGCTCCGACGGCGCGGTGCTGGACCTGGCCGTGGTGATCGCCAACGAGGCCGTCGTCCGGCACCCGCACCACCCGGAGCAGCTGTCCGGGCGGGCTGCCGAGGGGCACGGCGTGTCGCTGCGGGAGGCGTACCCGGGGCTGTGGACGGAGCCGGTCGCGACCGCCGTCGAGGAGGTGCTGCGCACCGGGCACGCCGCGCGCGGCGTGCCCGTGCGGTGGGACGGCGCCGGGCCGGACGGCAGCGCCCGCAGCCGCCGTGAGCGCCTCACCGTGCACCGGCTGGGCCGCCGTCTGCTGCTGCTGTGGACCGACGACCGGACCGAGGAGGTGGCCCGGGCCGCGCAGCGGATCGCCCGGGTCGGTTGGGCCGAGTGGACGCTGCGCGACGGCCGGCTCGACATCTCGCCGGGCCTGGCCGTGCTGCTCGGCCGCACCCCCGACACCGAGACCCTCACCCTCCACGAGATGCTCGGCCGGGTCACCGAGACCGCCCGCCCCGCGCTGTACCGCGCCCTGGACCGGCTGCTCACCACCGGCGCCGACATCGACGTGCTCACCGAGCTGTACGGCGTCGGCCGGCCCCGCCGGGTCCGGCTGGTGGCCGAGGTGGTCCGCGACGAGGGCGGCCCGATCGAGGGCCTGCGCGCCGTCCTGCAGGACGTCACCGAGCTGTACGAGAGCCAGCGCCGACTGCGCGAGCAGCAGGAGGAGACGGAGCGTCAGGCCCGCCGCGCGGACGCCGAGCACTCCGTCGTCCAGCGCCTCCAGGACGCCCTGCAACCGCGCTCCGCGACGCTGATCGGCCTCGGCGTCACCACCGCCGTCGCCTACCGCCCGGCCGAGGGCCGGGTCGGCGGCGACTGGTTCAAGGTCCGCCAACTCCCGGACGGGCGCGCCCTGTTGGCGGTCGGCGACGCGCGGGGCCACGGGCTGGACGCGGTCGCGCTGATGTCCATGCTGCGGCACGCGCTGGCCGGGCTGGCGTTCACCGGCGCCCTGGTGGAGTCGCTCGGCGGCTGGCTCAACCGGATCGCCTGCGACGACAGCGACGAGTCCACCGCCACGGCGATCGTCTCCCGCTACTACCCCGACCGGCACCTGCTGCGCTGGATCTGCGCCGGCCACCCGCCGCCGGTGCTCCTGCGCGACGGCCGGGCCACCCTGGTGCCCGCCGAGATCGGCCCGCCGTTCGGCGTCCTGCCGAAGGCCGCCTACCGCGCCGCGGAGACACTCGTCCGACCCGGCGACACCGTGCTGCTCTATACCGACGGCCTGATCGAACGCCGCGACCAGGACATCGACGTGCGCCTCGACGCCCTGTGCGCGGCCGTCGAGGCGCACGCCGCGGAGCCCACCCTGCAGGACCTGGTGGACGCCGTGGTCCGCGACATGTCCGGCCCGCTGTCGGAGGACGACGCGACGCTGCTGGCGTTCCGCTTCGACCGCTGACGCCTCGTCAACTGTCTTGCTTGGCTGGTCAGTCGACGAGGTAGAGCGCGGCCAGGCGGGGCAGGCGGCGGTGCATCTCGGCGTCGTCGTCGAAGTCGAACGGTTCGCCCATGCCCGCGTCCCGCTCGACCGGCCCGACCCGGGCGACGCCCAGCTCGGCGCGGTGGCGCTCGTAGGCCAGGTGGAAGCCGGCCCGGTCGCCGGTGCGGCGCTCGAAGGCGTACGACGCGGCGTAGTTGACGGCCTCGTTGAAGAACACGTCCTCCGCCTCGAAGCGGTCCTCGCCGACCGCCGCCGGGTGCTCGGCGATCACGTCCGGCCCCGCGAGGACCTTCTCGTACCAGGCGCGGCCCTCGGAGATCACGCCGGCCCGGAAGTCCATGAACGAGTCGTCGGAGCAGCCGCCGCCGATCAGGTACGCCGCCGCCCAGACGTCCCACCGGTACAGGGCGTGGTGCAGGCGGTCGAAGCAGGCCTCGAAGCGCAGGATCTCCGGCTCCGGGCGGGTGGCCAGCACGTCCACCAGGGCCCGCTCGAAGGACGGCGGGCGTGGCCGCCGCCCGGGCGGAGTCGATCAGCTGCCAGAACTCGTCGTTGTCCATGCCGGTCAGCCTGCCCGCCGGGTACGACAACGCGCGGCCGCCCCGTCGCCACCCGGAGGCGGTGGGTGAGGACGGGGCGGCCTGGCGACCCGGCCCGGGGGAGGGGCCGGGAGTCGAGGGGGTGTCAGTCGTGCGGGACGACCGCCACCGGGGACTGCGCGTGGTGGATCACCGCGTGCGCGACCGAGCCGAGCTTCGGGCCGATGTTGAGGGCGCGGCGGCGACGGCCCACCACCACCAGGTCCGACTGCGCGGACGCCTCCACCAGGGCGGCCGCGCCGCCACCGGTCCGGACGTCCTCCAGCACCAGCGTCCGCGGGTACTTCTCCCGCCACGGCGCGACCGCGTCGGCGACCATGCCGACGGCCAGCGCACCGAGCTCCTGGCGCTCGGTCTCCACCGGGACCCAGCCCGCGTAACCGTAGGTCGGCGGCAGCTCCCAGCCGTGCACCACCCGCACCCGGGCGCCGCGCAGCTGCGCCTCCTCGAACGCGAACTCCAGGACGGCGTCCGCCGGTTCGAGCGCGTCGAAGCCGACCGTCACCTCCGGCTCGGGCGACTCCAGGGCCGGGCCGCCCTCGCGGACCAGCACCACCGGCGTCTTCGACCGGCCGGCCACGCCCAGGCTCACCGAGCCGACCAGCAGCCCGCGGAACCCGCCCAGGCCCCGGGTGCCGATCACCAGCAGCTGCCCCTCCTCGGCGGCCTCCGTCAGACCGTCGATCGCCGAGTCCGGCACCAGCGCCGAGGAGACCGCCACCCCCGGGTACGCCGCGGCCAGCTCCTGGACGATGTCGCCCAGCATGCTCTGCGCGCCCGTCTCCAGGTCGTCCATCTTGACCAGGTCGTTGGCCTTGCGGCCGAGGTACGGCCAGGCGTGCAGCAGCCGCAGGGGAGCGCCCCGCCGGCCGGCCTCCTGGGCCGCCCAGTGAGCGGCGGCCCGGCTGCGGACGGACGCGTCGACGGCGGCGAGAACGGGACGAGTCATGGCAGTGCCTTTCCCTGTTCGGGTTCCCCGCGGGCCTCTTGGCCCGCCTCGGGATCGCTGACCACTCTTCCCCCACGCCAGAAGGCCCGCCAGGGTCGCGGGGCCCGGCCGGGTGGGACGTTGGTCCCTTCGGCGGATCGGGCGTCGCGGTGGGTCCAAACGGGCCCAACGCCTCTGCCGGAGTCGCCCCCGGGCGCGCACCATGGGGGTACCGCCACCGTCAGGGAGGTGACCGAAGTGACCAACGAACACGCAGCCGGTGCCCCCGCCCCGCAGACCGCGCGCGCCCGGCGCTTCGCCGACCGCCTCGCCGACCTCGGGCTGACCGAGGCGCAGGCCGCGACCCGGGCCGGCATGTCGATCGCCTACCTGCGCCGGGTGCTGGAACTCGACAGCGACTTCGACCCGCCGGCGCTGCTGCGCCTCGCGGCGGTCCTCGGCCTGGACTACCAGGAACTGGTCTCCGGCCGCCCCGCCGAACGCGTCCACGGCGCGAGCGCCGCGCCCCGCTCCGACAGCCTCCCTATGGTCGGACCTCCCGTCCTCGGCGAACTCGGCACCGCCGACTGCTGGGACCGCATCGGCGCCAGCGGCCTCGGCCGCCTCGCCCGCACCGGCCCCGACGGCCCGGTGGTGCGACCGGTCAGTTACCTGGTGCACGACCGCACCGTGCTCTACCGCACCAACCCGGACGGGGTGCTCGCCCCGGCCGCGGGCGGCGAGGCCGCCTTCGAGGTGGACCACGCCGACCCCGACCTGCGCCAGGGCTGGAGCGTCCTGATGGTCGGCCCCCTCGCCTACGTCACCGAACCCGCGCTGCTCGCCGAACTCCCCCAGCCCCCGGCCCACGGCCGCTGGGTCCGCCTGACCCCCGCGACCGTCACCGGACGGACGATCAGCACTGCGTCGGCCACCTGACGGAGTCGCCTGCGGTGAAGGCGGGTCGAGCCGGTGCGAACGCCTGCTGACATGATCCGCCCATGAATCTCCGTGAGGGCCTGGACGACTGGACCGATTGGGACGGCGCTGCCTTCGAGCTCGGCCGCGCGCTCGGGCTGTTCGCCGAGCCCGTGACGTTCACGCAGGTCAAGCGGATCTTCTGGACCGACAACCCGTTGGGGAACGCGCTGCACGAGATGCTTCTTCAGCTGGTCTCCACAGGCGTTTTGGAGCGGCGGGACGAACCCGACGACGAGCAGTTCCGCTGGTCGGGTCGCGGCTGGTAGCGGGCGTTCACCCGTCGGACGCGGGCTCTGCGGCTCGCGGTCCGACGAGTGTCGTGGCGGCCGTCAGGGCGGCGGCCGCGGCGAGGGTGGCCGGGACGGAGTGGGTGGCGAGCGGGCCGGCCAGGGCAGCGCCCAGGGCGAAAGCGGTGATCTTGAGACTGGCGCCCGTGGTGAAGATCTGCCCCCGCAGGTGGGCCGGCGCCTCGCGGTGCCGGACGGCGAACAGGCCGGTCAGCAGCGGCCCGTCGCCGAGGCCCGCCAGGGCGGCCGCCGCGAGCAGCACCCACGGCCGGCCGTTCGCGCCGGTCGCGGCCAGGGCCAGCGCGACGGCCTGCAGCAGCGCGCCGAGGCGGACCGCCGAGTCCGGTGTGAGCAGGTGGGGGCGTCGGGCGAGCGCCGCGTTCGCCAGCAGGGCGGCCACCGCCGTGCACGTCAGCAGCAGCGGGCCACGACTCGCGCCGCCCAGTGCGCGTTCGCCGAGCAGCGGGAGGCAGGCCGCCAGCATGCCCTGGGCCGCACAGACGCCGACCGAGACGAACGTCGCCCGGGCCAGCGCCGGGCGGGACGTCAACAACCTTAGGCCGGCGGCGAGTTCGGAGCGGATCGAGCCGGATTTGCGGGCTGGGCGGGTGCCGTTCGGGTCCTGGTCGGAGCGGGGATCGTCGTGGTGCGAGGCGGCGTGCCGGTCCGGTCGGGCGCGGTGACGGTCGGGCTGGGGGTCCTGGCCCGGGCAGGCGTCGACGGGGCGTGGGCGGGCTTCGTCGCCGTCCGGCCGAGGCTCGTCGTGGCTCGACCTGGTGCCATGTTCGGGGCGGGTGCGGTCGTGGTTCGGTCGGGTTCGGTCTCGGCTGGAGTGGGCTTCGTCGCCGTCCGGTCGAGGCTCGTCGTGGCTCGACCTGGTGCCGTGTTCGGGGCGGGTGCGGTCGTGGCTCGGTCGGGTTCGGTCCCGGTCGGAGCGGGCATCGGTGCTGTCCGGCCGGGCTTCGTCGCGGTCCGGCCCGATGTCCCGGCTGGGGCAGTCGTCATGGTCGGATGCGACGTCCCGGCCCGGGCGGGACCTGCCGGAGGCGTTGTCGCGGGCGGGCAGCGTCCAGGCCGCCGGCAGGGCGGCGGCGATCAGGGCTGCCGCGAGGAGGACCGCCGCGTCCGCCCCGAGGGTGGCCGCGACCGTGCCGGCCAGGGCCGGGCCCGCCAGGGCTGCCGTGTCGTACGTCATGGCGTCGAGGGCGTTCGCCCGGGGGAGGCGGTCGGGCGGCGCCACCCGGGGGAGTTGGGCCGTCCAGCCGCCGGAGAGGGCGGGGCCGAGCAGGCCGGTCGCGGCGGCCATGGCCAGGACCGCAGGCAGCGGGAGCCGGCCCAGGGCTGTGAGGACGGCGAGGAGGCCTGTCGCGTACAGCGCGAGGGCCCGGGCGAGCAGGCGGCCGGGGTGGCGGGCGCGGTCGAGGTGGACGCCGAGCAGGGGGCCGCCGAGCGCCGATGCGGCGGTCAGCGCCGCCAGCAGGGCCGAGGCCTCGCCGGTGGAGCCCGCTGCGGCGAAACCCACCAGCAGCAGGGCGGGCCCCGACATCTCGTCGCCCGTTCGGGCCATCGCGGCCCCCGTCAGACACCGTCCGAGGAAAGAACACCTGATCACCTGCCGGACGCTACGTCGGTAACGGAAAACTCGACAAGATGCGTTACATTGCCGACGTGCCGACCACACCCGCCGCCACCGACCCGCCGCTGCGACCGTCCGTCCTCACCTCGGCCCGGCGCGCCACCGCCGTGATCAACGCCTTCGCCGGAGACCCGGCCCCCGCCGACCTCGCCGCGATCCTGCGCGCCCACGGCGAACCCGACCCCGTCGATCTCACCGCCGAGGACGTGGACGCCCTGCGCGCCGCCGCCGCCCTCCTGCGGGAGGTGTTCGTCGCGCCCGACACCGACGGCGCGGCCGCCGTCCTCAACCGCCTGCTGCGCGAACGCACCGGCCCGCTGCGGCTCACCGCCCACGGCGGCGCCACCGGCTGGCACCCCCACCTCGACCACGACGACGACGCACCGTGGGACGAATGGCTGATCGCCTCGTCCTGCCTGGCCCTCGCCGTCCTGCTGTGGGAACGCGGCCGCCCGCCCGGCGGGAGCTGCGCCGCGTCCCGCTGCGGGAACGTGTACCTCGCCCAGGGCAGCGGCATCGAGCGCCGCTACTGCTCCCGCCGGTGCGCCACCCGCGAACGCGTCGCCGCCCACCGCCGCGCCCGGACCGCCGGGACCCGCGCTGGCCGGGACGGCGATGATCGGCTGAACTGACCGGGGCGGACCGAGGAGGCGGTGGTGGCGGTGCGGTGTCTGGTGACGGGGGCGACGGGGTATCTCGGGGGGCGGCTGGTGCCCGAGCTGTTGGCGGCCGGGCACGAGGTGCGGTGTCTCGTGCGGGAGCCGGCGCGGCTGCGGGACCATCCGTGGCGGGGGGCGGTGGAGGTCGTCGCAGGGGACGTCACCCGGGGCGGGACGCTCGACGGGCCGTTCGACGGGGTGGACGTCGCGTACTACCTGGTGCACTCGCTCGGCACGGGGCCGGACTTCGAGGCGGTGGACCGGGACGCGGCCCGCGCGTTCGGGCGGGCCGCCGCACGGGCGGGGGTGCGGCGGATCGTCTACCTGGGCGGGCTGGTGCCCCGTGACGTGCCGGAGGGGCAGCTGTCGCCGCACCTGCGGTCCCGGGTCGCCACCGGGCGGGCGCTGCGCGAGGGCGGGGTGGCCGTCACCGAGTTGCGGGCGGCGGTGGTGATCGGCTCCGGGTCGGCCTCGTTCGAGATGCTGCGGCACCTCACCGAGCGGCTGCCGGTGATGGTCACGCCGCGCTGGGTGGACACCCGGATCCAGCCGATCGCGGTGCGTGACGTGCTGCGGTACCTGGTCGGCGCGGCCGGCCTGCCGGACGGCCCGGACACCGACCGGGTGTTCGACATCGGCGGGCCGGAGGTGCTGACGTACCGGGCGATGATGCAGCGCTACGCCCGCGCGGCGGGTCTGCGGCACCGGCTGATCCTCGCGGTGCCGGTGCTCAGCCCGGGCCTGTCCTCGCAGTGGGTCGGCCTGGTGACGCCCGTCCCCGGCGGGCTGGCCCGGCCGCTGGTGGAGTCGCTGCGGTACGAGGTGGTGTGCGCCGAGCACGACCTGGCCCGGTGGATCCCCGACCCGCCCGGCGGCGCGATCGGCTTCGACCGGGCCGTCACCCTCGCGCTGCGCCGGATCCGCGACGACGAGGTCGCCACCCGCTGGTCCTCCGCCGCGCTGCCGGGCGCGCCCAGCGACCCGCTGCCCACCGACCCCGACTGGGCCGGCGGGAGCCTGTACCAGGACGTCCGGGAGCGGCACGTGGACGCCGACCCGCAGGCGCTCTGGCAGGTGGTGGAGGGCATCGGCGGCGAGCACGGCTGGTACTCCTTCCCGCTCGCCTGGTGGGTGCGCGGCGCGCTCGACCGGCTGGCCGGCGGCGTCGGGCTGCGGCGCGGCCGGCGCTCGCCGGGGCGGCTGCGGGTCGGCGACTCGCTGGACTTCTGGCGGGTCGAGGAGATCGAACCCGGCCGGCTGCTGCGGCTGCGCGCCGAGATGCGGCTGCCCGGCCTGGCCTGGCTGGAGCTCACCGTCACCCCCGAGGGCGCCGGCGCGCACTACCGCCAGCGCGCCCTGTTCCACCCGCACGGCCTGGCCGGCCAGGCCTACTGGTGGTCGGTCGCGCCGTTCCACGCGGTCGTCTTCGGCGGGATGGCCCGCAACATCGCCGCCCGGGCGGAGCGTCGTTGAGCGCAGGCGGGCGCCGGTGAACGGGCTCCGGAGCGGGCCGGTGGGGCCGGTCGGTGCGACGCGTACGGGGGGTTGGTTGCGGAGATGCCCCCGAGTCGAGATATCTTGACGTCAAGACGTTGCAGACGTGGAAGCTGGAGCTACGGTGACTGACTCGACCATCATCTACACCCACACGGACGAGGCCCCCGCCCTCGCCACGTACTCCTTCCTGCCGGTTGTCCAGGCCTACGCCGCCACCGCAGGTGTGAGCGTGGAGACCCGTGACATTTCGCTGGCCGGTCGGATCATCGCCGTCTTCCCGGAGTACCTCCAGGAGGACCAGCGCATCGCGGACGCCCTCGCCGAGCTGGGCGAGCTGGCCAAGACCCCCGGCGCGAACATCATCAAGCTGCCGAACATCTCGGCCTCCGTCCCGCAGCTGAAGGCCGCCGTCGCGGAGCTGCAGGCCCAGGGCTACGCGCTGCCGGAGTACCCGGACGAGCCGAAGACCGACGAGGAGCGCGACGTCCGCGCCCGCTACGACAAGGTCAAGGGCTCCGCCGTCAACCCGGTGCTGCGCGAGGGCAACTCCGACCGCCGTGCCCCGCTGTCGGTGAAGAACTACGCCAAGACCCATCCGCACCGGATGGGCGCCTGGTCGGCCGACTCGAAGACCAATGTCGCCACCATGGGCGTCAACGACTTCGCCTCCACCGAGAAGTCCGCCGTGATCGGCGCCGACGGCGCGCTGCGCATCGAGCTGGTCGCCGAGGACGGCGCCGTCACCGTGCTGCGCGAGAAGGTCCCGGTGCTGGCCGGCGAGGTCGTCGACGCGTCCGTGATGCGCGCCGCCGCGCTGAACGAGTTCCTGGCCGCGCAGGTCGCCCGCGCCAAGGCCGAGGGCGTGCTGTTCTCGGTGCACCTCAAGGCCACCATGATGAAGGTCTCCGACCCGATCCTGTTCGGCCACGTGGTCCGCGCCTTCTTCCCGAAGACCTTCGCCGCGTTCGGCGCCGACCTGGCCGCCGCCGGTCTGAACCCGAACAACGGCCTCGGCGGCATCCTGGCCGGCCTGGACAAGCTCGCCAACGGCGCCGAGATCAAGGCCTCCTTCGACGCCGAGATCGCCGACGGCCCGGCCCTCGCCATGGTCGACTCCGACAAGGGCATCACCAACCTGCACGTCCCCAGCGACGTCATCGTGGACGCCTCGATGCCGGCCATGATCCGCACCTCCGGCCACATGTGGGGCCCGGACGGCCAGGAGGCCGACACCCTCGCCGTCCTGCCGGACAGCTCCTACGCGGGCGTCTACCAGGCCGTCATCGACGACTGCCGCGCCCACGGCGCGCTGAACCCGGCCACCATCGGCTCGGTCCCGAACGTCGGCCTGATGGCCCAGGCCGCCGAGGAGTACGGCAGCCACGACAAGACCTTCGAGATCGGCGCCGCCGGCACCGTCCGCCTGGTCGACCTGAACGGCGAGACCGTTCTTGAGCAGCCGGTTCAGCCGGGCGACATCTTCCGCGCCTGCCAGACCAAGGACCTGCCGATCCAGGACTGGGTCAAGCTGGCCGTCACCCGCGCCCGCGCCACCGGCGACCCGGCCGTGTTCTGGCTGGACTCGAACCGCGCCCACGACGCCGTGCTGATCGAGAAGGTCAACAAGTACCTCCCCGAGCACGACACCGAGGGCCTGACCATCCAGATCCTCTCCCCGGTCGAGGCCACCAAGCTCTCCCTGGAGCGCATCCGCCGCGGTGAGAACACCATCTCGGTCACCGGCAACGTGCTGCGCGACTACCTGACCGACCTGTTCCCGATCCTGGAGCTGGGCACCAGCGCCAAGATGCTGTCGGTCGTCCCGCTGATGGCGGGCGGCGGCCTGTTCGAGACCGGCGCCGGCGGCTCCGCCCCGAAGCACGTCCAGCAGCTGGTCAAGGAGAACTACCTGCGCTGGGACTCGCTCGGCGAGTTCTTCGCGCTGGCCGCCTCCTTCGAGCACCTGGCCGCCACCACCGGCAACGCCAGCGCCAAGGTCCTCGCCGACACCCTGGACCGCGCCACCGGCACCTTCCTCAACGAGGACAAGTCGCCGTCGCGCCGCCTGGGCGGCATCGACAACCGCGGCAGCCACTTCTACCTGTCCCTGTACTGGGCCCAGGAGCTGGCCGCCCAGACCGAGGACGCCGCGCTCGCCGCCGCGTTCGCGCCGCTCGCGCAGGCCCTCGCCGAGCAGGAGCAGGCCATCGTCGAGGAGCTGATCGCCGTCCAGGGTCAGCCCGCCGAGCTCGGTGGCTACTACCAGCCCGACCCGGCCAAGGCCGCCGCCGTGATGCGCCCGTCGAAGACCTTCAACGACGCGCTCGCCACGCTGGCCTGACGCTCCGTCAGGTTCTGACACCGGCACGCCGCCGCCGGCCCCTTCGCGGGGTCGGCGGCGGCGTGCCGCGTCGGTGCGCCCGTCCGGTCGCGTAGGGTGCGGGGCATGGCGACCCCGAAGTTCATCCTCGACCTGCGCGAGCACATCGGACACGCCCCGCTGTGGCTGTCCGGCGTCACCGCGGTGATCGTGGAAGAGGGCAGGATCCTGCTCAACCGCCGCTCCGACAGCGGGCGTTGGGCGCTGCTGCACGGAATCGTGGAACCCGGCGAGCAGCCCGCCGGCGCGGTGGTGCGGGAAGTCCTGGAGGAGACCGGCGTCACCGTCCGCCCCGAGCGGATCACCAGCGTGCACACCCTCCCCGCCTCGGTCTGCGCCAACGGCGACCAGGTCCAGTTCCTCAACGTCGCCTTCCGCTGCCGCTTCCTCTCCGGCACCGCCCACGTCAACGACGACGAATCCCTCGCCGTGGACTGGTTCCCGCTGGACGCCCTGCCGCCGCTCTCCGCGAACGACGCCTTCCTGCTGGAGAAGGCCCTCGCCGACAGCCCCGCCCCGTGGTTCTCCCCGGGCTGAGCCGGACGCGGAACTCCCCGGCCGTGCGGCGCCGTTGACGGCGGGGCGGGCCGGTGCGTCTCGGCGGCCGAGACCTGCTTCGTCCGGGTGGAGGTCCGGCGCCCGGACGGGCGGATGGCTGCGGTGATTAACCCGATCCTGCTGTCCTGACGAGGGGGAGAGCACCTCGTCGTCCCGGGGCGGCCGATCAGTCGGCGGTCGGCGACTCCCAGGGCCACCGGTCGAGGCCGCCGGCCTCCAGCAGCGGCACCAGGCGGAAGGCGGCGTCGGAGAGGCCGCCGAAGAGGTGGCGGTGCGGTCCGGTGGGGGCGTGGCCGAGTCGGTAGCCGCCCAAGTTCCATGTGTAGACCGGGACTTCGGGCGGCACAGGGGCGAACGGGTCGGCCGCGCCGGAGTAGTGCGGCTGCTCGTCGGTGATCACCACCACCCGGTCGTGGCCCTGGTAGCGCCGGGCCACCGCGCCCGCCGTGTCGGTGCCGCCCAGGTCGTGGAAGCGGTCCACGGTGCGCAGCAGCGAGCCGTCCGGCGCCGGCGGCACGTTGCGGCTGTCGGTGCCGAACTCGATCAGGTCGGCCTGTTCGGCGCGCAGCGCGAGCGCGCTGCCGAACACCGCCGCCGCGTCGGCCCTGGTGAGGGAGGTGCGGCTTTCGGGGGTGAAGAACATCGACCCGGAGCGGTCCACCAGGACCAGCGTCCGGCCGGGCAGCGCCGGGACGTTGGCCAGCGAGTGGCCGAGCGCCGCCTCCAGTGCGTCCGCCCAGTGCGCGGAGCGGGCCGCGCGGTGGGCGGCCAGGAAGCGGAACGGGAACTGGCGGGAGCGGGCGACCCCGGCCGGGTCGGAGATCCGTGCGGCGACCTCGGCCACGGCCCGGTCGTCGATGCCGGCCTCGTCGAAGTTGCGCAGGTTGCGCACCAGGGCCATCGGGCCCATGGACGGGATGACCGCCTCCCACGCCGCCGCGTCCATCGGCCCCTGCAGCCAGCCCGCCAGCGCCTCCCAGGTCATTCCGGCGGCAGCGAGCATCCCCGCGGCGTCCGGGCCGTCCAGTAGGGCGCCGCGTTCCGCGACCGGCACGGCGAGCAGGCGGTGATGGGCCGTCAGCATCGGCTCGGCGGCGGGCGGGAGGGCGTGCCGCGGGCGGTGGCGGCGGTCCAGGGCGTAGCGGAACAGCTCGCCCTGCCAGGGCCGGTCGGCGGCGGGGGAGGGATGGGTGAGCTCCAGCACGTCGCCGAAGCGGAACGCGTGCGACGGGGTGTCGTACTTGAGCAGGGCCCGGCCGGTGTACAGGCGGCGCACCGCGTCGCCGAGTCCGCGGCGGACCGGCTGGGGCAGCCGGCGGCCGTACCGGGCGGTCCAGAGAGCGAGGAACTCGCCCGGCTCGTCCGGGCGTTGGAGCACCGCGTCGACGGCCTGCCGGGAGTGGCCGGGGGCCTTCGCCTCCGCCCTGGCCCGGGCGAACTCGACTGCGCCGGCCACCGCGGCGGACCGGATGTGGGCCTCGGCGCGCAGCCAGCGCAGCAGGCCCAGCGTCCACTCCGGATCCTCCAGGGCGAAGCGGCGCACCAGCGACGTGAAGCGTGCCTCACGGCTGCCGGCGCTCTCGTAGAAGGTCTGCTGGCCGGAGAAGTGCGTCACGGCGAGCACGAACAGCTCCGACCGGGGCTCACGTTCCCATCCGGGCCCGCCCTGGTGGTTGACCAGCGGGAGGCCGAGCTGCGGCATCGGCGACCGGACCGGCGCCGGTGCGGCCCGCGGGACGACCGGCCACCGCCCGTGCATCACCAGCGCCCCGCTGGCGCCGCCTGCGAACAACTCCGGTGTCTCGGTGCGGATTTCCGCCCTGGTCTCGGCCTTGCTGCGCTGACGGTTGAAACGGGCCATGCAGAAGTCCCCCAGGCGGGTCGGTCGAGTGAGTGGCGGCCGGAAAACACGGCAGGCCGAGGAAACGCCCCCCGTGGTCGAAGCGGGTGCCGGTGCGTCATAGTCAGGAAGTAACCGGAAGACCCAGCGCATCGGGAGGCGTCCGGGAGACACCGTAGGCGGCGCTCGTGGCACTGTCATCCGAATTAATCGCGCAGCCGACTCGCGGTCGGCCCCCGGGGCGCGGCGCCCGGCGGGCGGGCGCGCCCCGCCGGGCGGCAGCGGTGGGCGGGGGCGGCTTCGGCCGGGTGTGCGCGGCCCGGTGACGGTGCGCGTCGTGTCGCCTACTGTACGGGGCATGAGTCCTGCGGGGAGGGCGGTCGGGGACCGCGGCACGGCGGTGGTGATCGGCGGTGGACCGGCGGGGTGCCTGGCCGCGTGGGCGCTGCGCGGTGTCGCACGTCGGGTGGTGGTGCTGGAGAGCGACCGCTACCCGGACGGCGTGGACTTCCGGGTCGGCGTGCCGCAGGCCCGGCACGGGACCCTGCTGCTGGAGGCCGGGCACCGCACCATCGACGAGCTGATGCCGGGCGCCCGGGCCGAACTGCTCGCCGCCGGAGCCCAGCTGGTGCCCGTCCCCGGCGGGTTGCGGTGGCTCACCTCGGCGGGCCGACTCGCCTCCCACGACAGCGAGTTGGCGATGCTCAGCTGCAGCCGTCCGCTGCTCGACCGGGTGGTGCTGGACCGGGTCCGCAGCGAGCCGACGATCGAGATCCTGGAGGGCACCGAGGCGGTCGGCCTGCTCGGCGGCCGACGGGCCGTCACCGGCGTGCAGCTGCGCGAGCGCGGCCGGGACGGCGCGCCCGTCACCGAACTCTCCGCCGAGCTGGTGATCGACGCGTCCGGTCGCGGCACCCGCTCCGGGCGCTGGCTGATCGGGCTCGGCTTTCCCCCCACCCCCGCCGAGCGGATCGACGCCGGCGTCTCCTACGCCAGCCGCTTCTACCACCGCCCGCCCGGCCGCGAGCACCAGCCCGCCCTGTACGTGCAGTGCCGGGCCCCCGAACACGGCCGGTTCGGCGTGCTGCTGCCCGTCGAGGGCAACCGGTGGCTCGTCGGCATCGGCGGCATGCGCGGGTTCGAACCGTCAATCCAGCCCGAGGAGTTCGAGAAGCAGCTCGGCGAACTCCGCGACCCCGCCATCGCCGAGGCCATCGCCGACGCCCGACCCGTCGGCCCCGCCCGCGGGTTCGTCGCCGGTCCCAGCGTCCGACGGCACCACGAACGCACCGACCCGGCCGGCTTCCTCGCCCTCGGCGACGCCGCCTGCACCTTCAACCCGGTCTACGGGCAGGGCATCACCGTCGCCGCGCTCGGCGCCCGCGCCCTGCGCGAAGCCGCCCGCCGGCACGGCGGACTCGGGCCCGCCACCGTCCGCGAGGCCCGCCGGGCGATCGCCGCCACCACGAGGAACTCCTGGGTGATGGCCGGCAGCGAGGACGTCCGCTTCGCCGGCACCACCGGCGGCCCGCGCGGCCCCGTCGCCCGGCTCCAGCACCGCTTCCTCGACCGCGTCCTCGCCCGCGCCACCACCGACGCCGCCGTCTCCGCCGCGTTCCACCGCGTCACCGCGATGGTGGAACCGCCGAGCGCGCTGTTCCGTCCCTCCGTGCTGGGACCTGTCCTGTTCGGCCGCTGACCCTTCCTCAAGAGGTTTCCCGCAGGCCGAGGTTCGGACCGGCACCCCGGTTCCGGCTCCGCACACCCGTGTGGCAGCCTGTGCGTCGAAACTGTGAAAGATGTAAGGGTGGGGCGGCGGCCATGAGTGAGATCTACTTCAGCAACAACTACCGCGACCTGAGCGAACAGCACGGCACCGGCGCGGGATTCCAGTTCGAGTTCTCCTGCTCGCGCTGCTACGACACCTGGCGCTCGCCGTTCGAGCCGTTCCGCACCGGGCAGGCCGCGAGCTGGATCAACAAGGGCGTCAGCGCCGCGTGGAGCCTGCTCGGCGGCAGCGCCTCCAGCGGCCTCACCAACGCCGCCGACGGCCTGGCCGGCGCCAGCTGGGGCAGCGGCCGCGACACCGCCTTCCAGCGTGCCATCGGCGAAGCCCAACAGCACTTCAACCGCTGCGCCCGCTGCACCCAGTACGTCTGCGGGCGCTGCTGGAACGCCGCCCAGGGCCTGTGCCTGGGCTGCGCCCCCGACACCGCCGCCGAAGCCGTCGCTGCCCAGCAGCGCGGCCTCAACGACGCCGTCACCCAGAACGCCTACGAGCACGGCCAGTCCCAGGCCCAGCACTTCGACGTCACCGCCCCGCGCCAACTCGTCTGCCCCCAGTGCAGCGCCGACACCCACGGCACCCCGTTCTGCCCCTCCTGCGGCTTCCGCCTCGCCCAGCCCCCGCAGTGCACCTCCTGCCACGCGGACGTCCCCGCCGGCTCGGCGTTCTGCCCCAGCTGCGGCACCAGGCGCTGACGCTGAGGCCTGCGAGCGGCGCCGACCGGTGCGCGGGGCGAGCGCACCGTCCGGTTTTGCGTGCGCGGGCGGGTCTCTGCTGAAGTATGGGCACCAGTCGACGGATGTGGGGAGCTCGTCGTGCAGCGGACCGTGATCGTGGTGACCGGGGGCGCGGTGGCCCTGTTCGCCGGAGTGCTGTCGTTCCTGACCTGGGACCAGGCCAACAAGGTGTCCGGCGTGGTCTCCGGCCTGGTCGCGATCGCGGCGCTCGGCGCGGCCGTCGCCGCGCTGGTCCCCGCCCGCGGGTCACGGCCCGGCGCGATCGAGGTCGCCAACACCGGTGCGGCAATCGCCACGGGCAGCGGAAGCATCGCCAACACCGGTCACCAGGGCGACGGCTCCGCCCCGGCGGCGGGGCAGGTCCGCGTGACGGGCACCGGGGAGGCCCGGGCCGAGGACGGCGGCGTGGCCAACTCCGGCCACCGGCAGGGCTGATCGGTCGCGCCGTGAGCGGGGCGACGGTACGCGGGAGCGGCACGGCGAGCGCCCGGACGGGCGGCTACGCCAACAGCGGCGTCCACCTCGGCGACGTGCACCTCGGCGCCGGCCGGTCGATCGCCGTCTCCGGCTACCTGCACCAGGTGCGGGCCCTCGCCGCGGGCGCATTCGTCGGCCGGGAACAGGAGTTGGCGCAGCTGCGCACGTTCTGTGCGGAGCCCGGACCCGGTGGGTACTGGCGGTGGCTCGCGCCCGCCTGGGCGGGGAAGTCGGCACTGCTGGCCGAGTTCGTGCTGCACCCGCCGGACGCGGTCGACGTGGCGGCGTTCTTCATCACCTCCCGGCTGGCCGGTCAGGCCGACGTCGCCGCCTTCTGCGAGGTGGTGCAGCGTCAGCTGTACGCCCTGCTGGGGGAGGAGGAACCCCTCAGCACGCCGCACAGCCGGGACGAACAGTTCCGCCTCGCGCTGGACCGCGCCGCCGAACACTGCGCCCGGCGCGGCCGCCGCCTGGCCCTGGTGATCGACGGCCTGGACGAGGACCGCGGCGTCCGCCCCGGCCCCGACTGCCACAGCATCGCCGCCCTCCTCCCGCACACCCCGCCGCACGGCCTGCGCCTCGTCCTGGCGGGCCGCCCGCACCCGCCCGTGCCCGGCGACGTGCCGTCCGGGCACCCGCTGCGGACGACGGACATCGACCATCCGCTGGAGCTGTCGGAGGCTGCGCAGGCGATCCGCTGGGAGGCGGAGGAGGACCTGCTGCGCCTCCGGGAAACGGGCGGCCTGGGCTGGGAGCTGGTCGGGCTCACCGTCGCCGCCGGTGGTGGTCTGAGTGCGCACGACCTGGCCGAACTGGTGGACCGGCCAAGGCGATTGGTGGAGCGCGAGCTGTCGGCGGTGCACGGCCGCAGCTTCCAGCGGCGGGCCGGCCAGTGGGACGCCGCCGGCCCCGGGGTGTACCTGCTGGCGCACGAGGAGATCCGGCGCAGCGCCGAGGAGTTGCTGGACCGCCGGGAGCTCGCCGAGCACCGGACGCGGCTCCACCGGTGGGCGGACGGCCACCGCGCGGCGGGCTGGCCGGCCGGAACGCCCGAGTACCTGCTGCGCGGCTACGGGCGCCTGCTGGGCGAACTCGGCGAGGACGAACGGCTGGTGGAGCTGGTCGCCGACCGGGCGCGCCAGCATCGACTGTGGGAGGTCAGCGGCTCCGACTTCGACGCGCTCGGCGAACTCGGCTCGACCGCGGGCCAGTTGGTGGCCCGAGCCGGCCGGGGTGGCGAGGTGTCGGTGGAGCGGGCGCTGCGGCTCGCGGTGTCCCGGGACGGGCTGCACGACCTCACGTCCCGGATGCCGACCGAACTCGTCGCCTGCTGGGCGACGTTGGGCCACCCGGACCGGGCGATCAACCTGGCGCTGTCGCACCGGGACCCGTACGACCGGATCGCCTCGCTGACCGAGGTCGCCCGGGTGCTGGCGAAGGACGGCGAGCTGTCGCGGGCGAAGGCGGTCGCCGACGGGCTGGACGCCGCGATCGACCGCGACAGGTGCCGGGAGGGGGTGGTGCGCGGGCTCGTCGACGCCCGGCGGTTCGGGGAGGCGTGGCAGCTGGGCCGGAGCCTGGCCGATGCCGGGTGCCGGGCGGGCGCGCTGACCGCGCTGCTCGGCGCCATGGCGGCCGACCGCGTCGCGGTGGAGCACCCGGAGTTCGCCGGGGCCGTCGCGCACGACGCGTTGCTGGCCGCCGCCGGGATCGAGAGCGGTCTGCGGCAGCTGGAGCTGCTGGCCGCACAGGCCGCCGCGCGGGATCTGCTCGGCGACCGGGGACGGGCGGAGGAACTGCTGCTCCTGGCGGAGGGCATCGCCGACGCCGAGTCGGACGACAGTGTGCGGGCGGTGTGGTTCGCGGAGATCGTCGGACGTGCGGCGGGCGGCGACGGAGTTCGGGAGCCGCTGCGAAGGTGCCGGCAGGCGGCGGTGGCGGCGGTCGGGCGGTTGGACCCCGCCGAACTGGAGTGGTCGCTGGCGGACATCGTCGAAGACCTGGCCCGGGGCGGTTTCCACCAGGACGCGCGGGGGCTGGTGGAGCGGTCGGAGCTCGCCGGGGAGGACCGGGCGTACGCGCTCGCGCGGATCGCGGCGGGGCGGGCCCGGGCCGGTGACGTCGACGGGGCGGTGGCGGCGCTCGACGGGATCACGGAGCCCGACAACCAGTGGATGGTCTGGTATGCGGTCGCGCGGAGGCTGCTGCGCGACGGCCGGGTCGACGAAGCCGTGGCCGTCGTCGTGGAGCACGGCAGCGCGCTGGCGCCGCAGCTGGCCACCGATCGCGAGGGGGCCCTGCTGCGGGTCCGGACGGCCGACGTGCTGTGGCAGGCCGGCCGCGGTCGGGCGGCATCGGAGGTGCTGAGCATCGCGGCGGCCGTCGCGCGGCGCGGTGCGGTGGCCGTCTCGAACAGCCGGACCCTCGGAGAGGCGGCGGTGACGCTGGGCCGACTGGGCCACCGCGACAGTGCGATCCGGCTGGTCCGCCACCTCCAGCGTCAGGACGACTATCTGGACGACCACTTCGGCGGAACGCTCGACCGGCTCGGTGTGGCACTGGGCCTGCACGCGGCCGGGCTCGGGGACGAGGCCGGAAGCCTCCTGCTGGCCGAGGCGGAGCGCGGTCGGCGGATGGAGCACCCGGCGGAGCGCGGCGATTCGCTGGCGGAGGTGGCGCGAACGTTCGGTGCGATCGGCGACCGCGGCTCGGCGGGGCGGATCGCGGACGAACTGCTGGCGGGGGTGGCGGCGGAGCGCAGCCCGACCCGGTTGGTGTGGCTGCGGAACGCGGCGGCGCAGGCCTGCCTGGCGGCCGGGCGGCTGGACCGGTGCCTGGAACTGGTCAAGAACTTCGCCAACGGCTGGGACGCGGCCGTGGTGCTCCACCTGGTGGTGGAGTCGCTGGTGGACCAGGGCGAACTGGACTCCGCCGAGGCGCTGGTGGCCGACGTGCACTACGAGGTGGAGTGGAACAACAGCGCCGCCGCCATGGTCCGGGGCGCCGCCGCCGCGGGCGACGTCGCCCGCGCGGAACGGTGGCTGGCCGAACTGGAGGCGTCGCCGCTGAAGGAGCGCACCGTCCCGCACCTGGCGGCCTGCCTGGCCGACGACGACCAGTGGCCGGCCGCCAGGGAACTCGCCGACGGGCTCAAGGACCCCGCCTCCCGGGGCCGGGCGCTGGCGATGCTCGCGGCCCGGCGCGGGCCGGGCCCCGCAGGCCGGCTGCTGCTGGCCGAGGCGCTGGCGCTGACCCCGTGGGACGAGGTGGTCGAGGAGTTCGCCCGGGTCGCCCCCGAGCTCGTCCCGCTGCTGGTGGACCTGGTGCTGGACGCCGAGGAGTCGGCGCCGGCGGCGGCCGACTGACCGTCAGGTCCCGATGCTGGGCAGCAGCAGGATGCGGTCCGGGTCGTACGGGCACCACACCGGCTCCGCGCCGATGAGGCGCAGGCGGCACCAGGGGGTGCCGTCGGGGGCCTGCCACCAGGCGTTGATGCGCCCGAGCGTCCAGGTGCCGGTTGCGGTGTCGTCGAGGCGGACCTCGACGGGCTGGTAGGCGGGGCGGACTTCGGGTTCCGGCGGGGACCAGGTGGGGTCGGTCTGCAGCTGCGGAGGGAGCACTGCGGCCTCCTTCGAGTCCGATCGGTGGAGATCACTCTACAGAGGTGTAGATAGTGGTGGCGGGGAATCCCCGAGCATGGCGCAACGTCGCCGTGCGGGCAGCGGGTTCGCGCCACCGGGCTCTTTCGGGTACGACCGTTGGTCATAGACTCGGCGGATGACTGCTGAGGACGACTCGTACACGGTGCTGGGCGCGCTTGCGGACCCGGTGCGCCGGCGGCTGTACCGGCAGGTGGCCGGGGCGCCGGAGGAGGTGGGGCGGGACGCGGCGGCGGAGGCGGCCGGGGTCTCCCGGTCGCTGGCGGCGTTCCACCTGGACAAGTTGGTGGAGGCCGGGCTGCTGGCGGTCTCCTATCGGCGGCTGTCCGGTCGGACCGGGCCGGGTGCGGGGCGGCCGGCGAAGCTGTACCGGCGGGCGGAGGGGGAGTTCGCGGTGTCCGTCCCGCCGCGCTCGTACGACACGGCGGGCCGGCTGCTCGCCGAGACGGTGGAGCGGGCCGGGCTGGACCGGGAGTTGCAGGCGGCCGCGAAGGCCGCGGGCGCGGCGGACCCGGAGGGCGCCGGTTCGGGGGCGGACCTGGAGGAGGTGCTGCGGGCGCGCGGGTACGCGCCGTTCTGGGACGGCGAGGTGCTGCGCCTGCGGAACTGCCCGTTCCACGCGCTGGCGGAGGAGTTCCCCGGGCTGGTGTGCGGGATGAACCTGGCGCTGCTGGACGGCCTGGCGGGGGAGGAGTGGTCGCCCGCGATGGACGCGTGCGCGGGCGGGTGCTGCGTGGCACTCTCTAAAAACAAAAACCATTGACGTTAGAACACCGGCCGGGCCATGCTTGGCCCATGACCGGTTTTCACCTCGCCCAGATCAACGTCGGCCGTCTCGTCGCCCCGCCCGGCGACCCGCGGGTCGCCGAATTCGTCGGCCAGCTCGGCGAGATGAACGCGCTCGCCGAGCGCAGCCCCGGTTTCGTCTGGCGGATGGTGGACGACCCGGACGCGGCGGCGGTGGCCGCCTTCCCCGAGGTGGCCGATGCGCGGTTCCAGATCAACTGCTCGGTGTGGGAGTCGGTCGAGGCGCTCTGGGAGTACGCGTACCGCAGCGACCACCTGCGGGCGCTGAGCCGCCGCCGGGAGTGGTTCGAGCGCCCGGCCGGCCCGCACCAGGCCCTGTGGTGGGTGCCGGCCGGCCACCGCCCGGGCCTGCCCGAGGCGATGGGCCGGATCGCCCGGATCCGCGACCTGGGCACCGGCCCGGACGCGTTCACCTTCCGCGACCGCCACCCGGCGCCCGTCGCCGTCCGAAGCGGCCGCGAGCGTCACCCGGCACCGCTACGGTCCCAGGGGTGAGGACCTGGACGGAGCCGCCCGCCAAGACCGACGTCGAGGCGGAAGTCCGCCGCTACGGAGCGACCTGAGCGCGTGCCGGACCGGCGGGTGCTCGACGAGTTGCTCGGCCCCCGGGATCCTCCCGGCCGGGTCGTCGCGGGACCGTCCACCCTCCGGTAGGACGCGCCCGCGCCCTGCCGGGGGGCGGTCAGCTCCCGGTCGGGCGGGGGAGCCAGTGCGCGGCGGCGGCCAGGAGAGCGGTGACGCCGACCCGGATGGTGGGGTCGGGGAGCGGGGCGTAGTGCGGCGAGTGGTTGGTGGGGACGGAGTCGGGCAGGCCGTTGGCCACCAGGTCCTCGGGGCTGATGCCCTGGAAGAGGGCGTGGTCGGTGCCGCCGAAGTGCCACAGCACGGAGGGGACGCCGAGAGCGGTCCCGAAGGCGCCGAAGTCCTCGCTGCCGGTGATGGGCTGGGGAAGGACGACCACACTGTCCCGGCCCAGGGCGCCGCCGAGGGCGGTGACCACGGTGGCGGTGGCGTGCGGGTCGTTGAGGGTCACGGGGAAGGAGGGCAGGGCGGTGATCTCCGGGTCCCTCGGGGCGTTGGAAGCCGCCGCCTCGGCGCGGATGATGCGCTCGACCGCCTCGACGACCCGGTCGCGCACCGCGGGGGTGGTGCTGCGGACGTTGATCAGCAGTTCCGCGGTGTCGGGGATGATGTTCTCCTTCGTGCCGGCGTGGATCGCGCCGACGGTCACCACCGCGGTCTCGGTGCCGGCGACCTCGCGCGAGACGACCGTCTGAAGGCGCACGACGATCGCGGCGGCCATCACGACCGGGTCCACGGTCAGCTGCGGGGCGGCGCCGTGGCCGCCCCGCCCGTGGAGGAGGACCCGGAAGCTGTCGGAGGCGGACATGATCGGTCCCGGGCGGGTGGCGACCATGCCGACGGGGGCCGGCAGGACGTGCTGGGCGAGGCACACGTCGGCCCGGGGGAAGCGGTCGAGGAAGCCGTCCTCGATCATGGCGGCCGCTCCGCCGCCGACCTCCTCGGCGGGCTGGAAGACCGCGACGACGGTGCCGCTCCAGTGCTCCGGGCGGGCCGCGAGCTGTGCGGTGGCGCCGAGCAGGCAGGTGACGTGCATGTCGTGGCCGCAGGCGTGCATGACCGGGACCTCGTTGCCGTCGCCGTCGACGCCCCTGGCGGTCGAGGCGTACGGCAGGCCGGTCTTCTCCTCGACGGGAAGGGCGTCCATGTCGGCGCGCAGCAGGACCACCGGGCCCTCGCCGTTGGCGAGGACGCCGACCACGCCGGTGCCGCCGACGTGCTCGGTCACCTGCCAGCCCTGTTCGCGCAGCCGCTCGGCGACGATGCCCGCGGTGCGGATCTCCTGGAAGGACAGTTCGGGATGGGCGTGCAGGTCCTCGTACAGGGCCCGCAGCGCGGGGACGCGTTCGGCGACGCCGGTGAACAGATCGGTGGTGGTGGCGGCGGTGGTGGCGGAGTCGGTGGTCATGACTGCTCCGAGTCGGTGGTCGGGCGGATGCGGGCGGACGCGCCGAACGCGGCGCGGAAGGAATCGGAGTCCTGCGGGGTGAGGACGGCCATCAGCGCGGCGACGAGCGCGCCGACGACGAGGGAGGCGAACGCGACCTCGAACGAGAAGGCGTCGGTGATCACGCCCATGACGGGCGGGACCACCATGCTGGCCACCTGCCCGCCGAGGACGATCACGGCGCTTCCCACGCCGACGTAGGCGGGCGGCAGGCCGCTCAGCGGCGCCGCGAGGATCGGCATGTAGGCCAGGGAGGCGGCGATGACGACGACCGTGGCGAAGACCACGAAACCGACGGGCGAGGAGGAGAAGGCCATCGCGGGCAGCGCGAGCGCGGCGACGGCCATGCTCGGCACGATCAGCTTGCGGTGGTGACCGCCCAGCCGGTCGGAGAGCCGCCCCCCGATGATCGTCGCGGCGGCACTCGCGACGGCCGGCGCGATCATCAGCACGCCGACCGTGGTGAGCGGGACGCCGAGCTCGGTCCTGAGGTACGACGGGGCCCAGGTGAGGAGTCCGCCCAGGACGACGTTGAGGCCGAACAGCATCGCCGCGAAACGCCAGAGCACGCCGATCCGCAGGACGTGCCGCATGCCGTGCCGCTCCTCCGCCGCTCCGGGTCCGCCGCGGTGCAGGGGAGCCGGCAGCCAGGCCCGGATCGCCAGGACGACGAACACGCCGAGCGCGGCGGCCGAGAAGAACGCCGAGCGCCAGCCGAAGACGGCGGCGAGCGGGGCGACGGCGAGCGGAGCGGCGATGGCGGCGACGGCGTTGGAGCTCATGATCAGACCGTTGGCGCCCATGCGCTGCTCGGACGTGGTCCGTTCGACCAGCACCTTCATCGAGGCCGGCGGGAAGACGCCCTCGGCCGCGCCGAACAGGAAGCGCACGGCCAGCAGGGCGGCGAAGGACCAGGCGAAGCCGGTCAGCGCGGTGAACAGGGACCAGGCGAGCAGGGCCCAGGTGATGACCCGGCGGGCGCCGAAGCGGTCGGTGAGCACGCCGCCCGGGATCTGCGCCAGGGCGTAGGCGAGGAAGAACGCCGAGACGATCAGGCCCTGCTGCCCGTGCGTCAGGTGGAACTCCTCGCCGACCGAGGGCAGCACGAAGTTGATGACCAGTCGGTCCGCGTAGTCGATCAGCCAGGCGGTGAAGAGCAGGACGACCGTGGTCCTGACGGCACGTTCGGCCGCGGCGGACCGGCCGGCCGGGGCGGCCGGGTCGACGGCAGCGGGATCCGTGTGCGAGGGCGGCACAGCGGGAGCAGACATGGAACTCCTGTCACCAGTGGCCGCAGCAGGATTTCGGCCGGGAAGTGCACCTAAGATCCGGCTCGCGGGCGCACCGCCCGCCGAATTGCAGGAAAACTACGGGGAAGAGCTGATCATGCAGGATTCCGGCGCTCCGGCCCACGGCATCGGGGCCGACGTGCAGTTCACCGAGCAGGACCTCGCGCTCGTCGACGCCCTGCAGTCGGCGCCGCGGGCTCCGTGGTCGGCCGTCGGGCGGGCCCTGGGCATCGACGCGACGACGGCCGCCCGCCGCTGGGAGCGGCTGACGGCCGGTGGGCTCGCCTGGGTGACCGCCTACGACTCGGCCAGGAACGGCGCCGTGGGCTTCGTCGAGGTGAGCAGCGAACCGGGTGCCCACCACGCCGTGAGCGCGCAGGCGTGCGCGCTGCCCTGGGTGTTCAGCGTCGACGAGACGTCGGGCGAGTTCGATCTCCTGCTGTCCGTGGGCGCCTTCCGCCCGGCCGACCTCGGCCGGGCCGTGCACCGCGCCGTCGGCGGCCTGCCGGGCGTGCGGGCGATGCGGATGCAGATGGGCGTCACCCTGTTCGGCGAGGGCGGCGACTGGCGCATCCGGGCCATGGAACCGGCCGGCCGCGCCGGACTCGGCGCCCCCGGCGTGCCGAGCCGTACGCCGTACGCCGTCCGCACCGGCACCCGGGGAGCGGCGCCGGACGAGGCGATCCTGACGGCGCTGAGCGGCGACGGCCGGCTCGGCTACGCGGCGCTCGCCGCCGCGACCGGGCTGAGCGAGCACGTGGCCCGCCGCGGGGTGCAGCGGATGCTCCGGGACGGCGACCTGAGGCTGCGCTGCGACTTCGCCCACCCCCTCGCCGGTCTGCGGACGACGGCCGTGTACCGGATGGCGTCCCCGCACCGCCTCCTCGCGCAGGCCGGGCAGGGCCTGACCCGGCTGAGCCAGGTCCGGCTGTGCGCCTCGGTCACCGGCCCGCACAACCTCCTCGTCCAAGTGCTGCTGCACAGCCTCTCCGACATCGACCAGTTCGAGGCGCAACTCGCCGCCTCCTTCCCGGCGTTGGAGATCAAGGACCGCACGATCGTGCTGCACACCCCGAAGCGGATGGGCTGGCTCCTCGACGACCACGGCCGCGCCGTCGGCCGGGTGCCGCTGGCTCCGCCCACGGACCACCCCGCCCCGTGACCGACCGGACGGCTACCGGGCGGGGGCGCGGTGGACGTCGAGTCGACGCTGCCCGGCTGCGCCCGCGGCGCGCCAGTCGGTCCAGCGGCCCGCCGACACGGCCGCCAGCAGGTCGAAGACCTCACCGACCCGGTCGACCGCGACGGCCAGGGCGCACAACCGGTCCACCAGCGCCGGATCCGGGACGCCGGCGGCGGCCGTGCTGCGCAGGGCCCGCACCAGGGCGACGGTGGCCGCGATGCGTTCGGGGCCGGACAGCTCCCCGGCGAGCAGTCCGTCGAGGGCCTCCGCGTCCGCGGGGAGCGCGGCGATCTCCAGCAGGGGGCGCAGCGCGGCGGCGTCCGGGACGGGCATCCGGTCCAGGCAGCGCTGCCGCCGCCCGGCGTCGAGGCGGGCGAGGGTGTGCAGGACGGCCCACCGCTCGCTGTCCGGGCGCCGGGCGTCCGGCGCGGTGGGGACACGGGCAGGGGCCCGGGCTCCGCGTCCAGCAGTTCGGCGGCCAGGGCCAGGTTGACGGCGCTGCGCCGGTCGTCCGGGACGGTGTCGGTCTCGTGGGCGGCCAGTTCGGCCCAGCGCCCGGCCAGGATCAGCGCCGCGGGCCGACCGCCCGGGTCCGGCAGGGCCAGGGCCGGTTCGAGGAGGCGCCCGGCGGCCTCCGAGTCCGGGGTGGCCCGCAGCAGTTCGTCCCGCACCCGCCCGGAGAACCAGGACGCGAGGCTTCCGTAGGTGTGCCCGGCCGGGAATCCGTGCGCCCGGGGGCTGCGCAGCCGCAGCTGGGCGTCCTGCAGCTCCGTGGGGTCGAGCCGGTCGCAGGCCCGTTCGGCCGCGGCCCGCCGCACGCGGCGGCACAGCACGGCGATCGTCAGGTCGAGGAAGTCCCCCGGGGCCGGGTCGGCCGGGCCGGCCTCCGGTGCGGGGAACCACGGCAGCTCGGCGAGCGGCAGCCACTCCTGGGCGTCGACGAACGATCCGAGGGTGTAGTCCCGGTGGAATTCCTCGGTCTCGTCGGCCAGGTGGATCAGCTCGCCGTCGTTGCCGAAGCTGTCGAACCACACCGTGCCCGCCCAGGGGCCGTTGAGCACCAGCCGGGCCAGGAAGTGGCTGCGGGTCGCGCCCAGGAGCAGGGTGCCGTCCCGTGTACCGGGCGCCCGCCGGGAGGTCGTAGAAGGCGTCCTCCGGATCGTCGAACTGGCTGTAGAACTCGCCCGGTCCGTCCTCGAAGAAGTCGGTCCCCTCGGTCTCCTCCCAGTCGGTGATCTGTGCCGACAGGCCGGCCCAGGGGCGGTCGAGGGGGAAGGGCTCGGCGGGCCGCGGGCCCTTCTGCTCGGCGACGAGCCGTCCGGCGTACGACATCAGCAGGTGGGCGGGCTCGCCGAACTCCAGCAGGTACCGGCGGTAGTTCTCCGGCAGCCGCAGCCCCAGCCGGGTCTCCGCCGCCACCACCTCGGCCTCCGTCAACGCGGAGAAGCCGGTCCGCCACACCTCGCCGTCGCCCGGCCGCAGGGCGGCCCATCGGGCCATCAGTTCGCGTATACGGGCCAGGCGCCGGTCGATCCGCTCGTCGTCCAGCGGTTGCCGGGACACGGGCTCAGCAGTCATCACAGGGTCCTCGGACGTAAGGGGGAGGTGGGCTGTTGCGGGATGCGTACAAGGGGGACGAACTCCGCCGACAGCGGAGCCGGTCGAGTGCCGCCGCCCCGCACGGGCGAGGCGGCGGGTGCGGGTGTCAGGGGCGGGGGCCGGCAGCCAGGGGGCTCAGGCGGACGACGGCGAGGTCGAGCTGGCCGAAGCCGTCCTCCCAGCCGATGACCGGCTCGCAGCCGAAGTCGTCGAGGCCCCAGGCCGGGGCGTCCTCGACCATCGGCATCAGGCCCTCCTCGCCGTCGGTGAGGAAGTAGGCGAGGTGGGCGCGCAGTCCGGGGTGCTCGACGGCGGCGAGGTCCTCCTCCCAGTCGTCGGCGGGGGTGGCCTCGAACGGCACCAGGTCCTCGGGGGAGCGGCCGGTGTCGAGCGCGGCGCGGAACGCGTCCAGCAGGGTGCCGTCGGAGCGCAGCCGGGCGAAGAAGACCGCCCAACTGCCCTGGTGGTCGGCCAGGTCGACGCCGTGCTCGACCACCAGCGGGGCGAGGTCCGCACCCCGGATCAGGCCCTCGGCGAAGCAGGCCGCGGCGACGGCGGAGGCGAACGGCTCCGGCAGGGCCGGCGAATCGCGGTCGGCCGGTATCGCGAAGATCGAACGGGCGGCGTCGAACACCGGGGTGCGCTCGCTGTCGTCGAACAACGAGCAGTCCCAGCGCACCGGTTCGGCGCCGCTCAGCGCCTGCGGTCGCACCCACGCGGCGTCCCGGTCGAACTCGACCTCGTGGATCAGGTTGCCGCCGACGCCTGCGGCGTACACCGCGTCCGGGTCGTACTCGTGCAGGGGGCGGCCGAGCATCACCGCGAAGGCGTCGGCGAGTTGACGGTCCCAGTCGCTTGCGGCCGGGGTGTGGTGTGAGGTCATGGGCGGCACCGTAGTGCCGCCGTCCGACAGTCGGAAATCGAGAGCTGACGCAGCGTCAGGAGAGCGTGCCCGGGTCGGTGTTGGCCCCGCACAGCACCACGCACACCCGCTCGCCGTCGGCGGGCCGGTACGCGCCGCCGGTGAGGGCGGCGAGCGCCGTCGAGGCGGCGTGCTCGACCGCCAAACGGTGGCCGTCCCACAGGAGTCGGCGGGCGCGGACGATCTCGGAGTCGGCGACCAGGGCGGTGCGCACGCCGTCCTGGCGGGCGGCCCACAGGGCGGCCGCGGAGGCCCGGCGGGCGCCGAGGGCGTCGGCGGCGACCGAGTCGACGGGGACGTCGACCGGGCGGCCCGCCGCCACCGCGGCGTGCAGGGCCTGCGAACCCTCCGGCTCGACGGCGACGGTGCGCACCCCGTGCTCGCGGGCCGCGGTGGCCACGCCCGCGAACAGGCCGCCGCCGCCGACCGACACCACCACCGTGTCCAGGGAAGGGAGTTGACGGCGGATCTCGTCCAGCAGGGTGCCCGCGCCGGCCGCGACCAGCGGGTGGTCGTAGGCGTGCGAGGCGAGCGCCCCGGAGGACGCCGCGAACTCCTCGCAGGCCGCCAGCGCCTCCGCGTACTCCCGGCCCGCCAGCCGCACTTCGGCCCCGTAGCCGCGCAGCCGGGCCACCTTCACCGCCGGGGCGTTGGCAGGCAGGAACACGGTGGCCCGGACGCCCTGCTCCTGCGCCGCCCAGGCGCACGCCAGGCCGGCGTTGCCGCCGGACGCGATGGTGACGCCCGCGTCGGGGAGCGTGCCGGCCTCCCGGTGCGCCCGGACGAAGTTCTGCGCACCCCGGGCCTTGAACGAGCCGGTGTGCTGCAGGAGTTCGAGCGCCGCCCAGACCTCCCCGCTGGCGACGTCGAGCGGGGCCACCGCGACGGGCCGGACCCGGCCGGCGATCCGGTCGCCGGCCGCCTTGATGTCGCCGTACGTGAGCTGGTGCACGCTGTCGCTCCTGTCGCATCGAGGGTGCGCGGGCCCGCGAGGCCCGCATCGGTCGAACCCGACCGTACCTTCCGGCCGCACCTCGCCGGTGCGGCGCGGTGACGGGTCGCCGCTGCGGGTCGCGGCTACGGACGGCGGCTACGGGTTGCGGCCCGTCGCGGACGCGAAGCCCAGCCAGGTGTGCCGGTTGCCCGCCCAGCACCAGCCGACCTTCGGGGCGTTGCGGCGCTCGCGGCCGTCCCGCCCGGTGCCGTTGCTGATCCAGATCGCCGGGGTGCGGGCGTCGAGCGTGCCGTTCGGCCGGCGCAGCCGGGAGCCGATGGTCATGAAGCAGTGACTGCGTGCCAGGACCTCGGGTTGTTGCAGCACCCAGTGGATGCCCTCGGTGAGCAGCAGCGGGGTGCGGTCCTCGGCCGCGAGGGCCGGCAGTGCCTCGTCGGGGCTCCAGTTGGCCATCCGGTCGCCGCGGTCGAGCCCGGTGACGAGGTAGAGCGGGGCGTCGGGCAGTTCGACGGTGTCCAGCGGGGCGAAGGCGTCGACGTCGGGCATGTCGACGACGACGAAGCCCGGCCTGCCGTCGCGGCGCAGCAGCGGCGCTAGCACGGAGGCGGGAGCGCGGTCCGGATGGACGGCGAGCAGGGCGCCGTCGGCGGGCGCGGTGGTCTCGGCGGCCGCGGCGAAGGCGCGGAGTTCGGCGGCGGACAGGCCGACGATCTCGTGCACCCCCAGCTCGACCAGGCGTTCGGCCTGCACGCGGAGCGGCGTGAGGCGGGAGTGCGCGGCGGGCGCGGCGGACATGGCGGGCGTGGCTTCGGGCATGGTGCTCCCAGGGCAGCGAGGCGACGGGACCTCGGAGGAACGAGGCGGCCCGCCGAGATGTTCCCGCGCGCGGCGTACCGTCCACGGGCAGTCGGTGTCCGGCGCTCATCCGCGGCGGTGTTCGCGCCGATGAGCAGAGGGGGACGGCCGTCCCCGGCGGCCCGCCCGGTCACTCCGGGCGACCGCTCGTTCCACGCCCGCCGGGCCGACCATGGAAGCCGCGCACCGAGATGACCCTCGCCGTCGTCCTGTTCACCCAGGACCTGCGTCTGCACGACAACCCCGCCCTGCATGCCGCCCGCGCCGCGGCCGACCAGGTGGTGCCGCTGTTCGTCACCGACCCGGCGATCGCCGCCGCCGGCTTCGCCGCCCCCAACCGCCTTGCCTTCCTGGCCGGTTGCCTCACCGACCTGGACGCCTCGCTGCGCCGCCTCGGCGGCCGGCTGCTGGTGCGCGAGGGCGACACCGCCGAGCAGACCGCCCGACTGGCCGCCGAACTCGGCGCGGTGGCCGTGCACGTCGCCGCCGGGGTCAGCGGCTACGCCCGGCGGCGCGAACAGCGGCTGCGCCGCGCACTCGGCGACCGCCTGCGGGTGCACGAGGGATCGCTGACGGCCGTGCCGCCCGGCGCGGTGACACCCGCGGGTCGCGACCACTACGCGGTGTTCACCCCGTACCAGCGGGCCTGGCAGCAGGTCGGCCGCCGCGCCCCGTTGCCCGTCCCGGGGCCGCTCAACACCCCAACGGGGTTGCAGGGAACCGATATTGGCAGCGTGAAGCCCACCGCCGGCAGCCTGCCCGCGGCCGGCGAGAGCGCCGCCCGCCGGGCCTGGCAGCACTGGCGCGTCGCGCAGTACGCGCAGCTGCACGACGACCTGGCCGCCGACGGCACCTCACACCTGTCGCCGTACCTGCATTTCGGCTGCCTGTCCGCGAACGAGCTGGTCCACCTCGCCGAACGGCGCGGCGGGCCCGGCGCGGAGGCGTTCGTCCGGCAGCTGGTGTGGCGCGACTTCCACCACCAGGTGCTGGCCGCCCGCCCGGCCGCCGCGCACGCGGACTACCGTACCCGGCACGACAGTTGGCGCACCGACGAGGCGGAGTTCGCCGCCTGGCAGCAGGGCCGCACCGGGTTCCCGATCGTCGACGCCGGGATGCGGCAGCTCGCCGAGACCGGCTGGATGCACAACCGGGCCCGGCTGCTCACGGCGAGCTTCCTGGCCAAGTCCCTGTACCTGGACTGGCGGCTCGGCGCCCGGCACTTCCTCGACCACCTGGTCGACGGCGACCTGGCGAACAACCAGCTGAACTGGCAGTGGGTGGCCGGCACCGGCACCGACACCCGCCCCAACCGGGTCCTCAACCCGCTTGCCCAGGCCGACCGTTACGATCCGGACGGCGCGTACGTCCGCCGCTGGGTGCCCGAACTGGCCGCGCTGCCCGGCCGGGAGATCCACCGCCCCTGGCGGGCCCGGCACCGCCCGGCCGACTACCCCGCCCCGCTGATCGCCCCCGAGAGCACCGGAGTTCGCTTCCGCGAGGCGCGCGATAGCCTCAAGGGCGGTCAGGACGGGGGGAATTGACGGTCCGTCAGGCGACAGGGGCCTCCGCCGGGGTCATCAGCACGAAGTCCGCGCCCGCGCCGTCCGCGCACACCGCCATCCGTCCGATGCCGGGCGCGTCCGACGGGCCCATCAGCACCTCGCCGCCCTTGGTGCGCACGGTCGCGGCGGCCGCGTCGCAGTCGGAGACCGTGAACACCGGGTGCCAGGAGGGCAGGCCCCGGGACAGCGACAGCTGTTCCGGCGGCACCTGCAGGACACCGCCGTGCATCCGCTCGGCGGGCTGCCCGGCCGGGGTGACGATGGTGTAGGTCTCGCCCCCGCCGCCCGGCATCTTCATGTCCTCGCGCTGCCAGCCGAACACCGTCTCGTAGAACGCCAGCGCCGCCGACGCGTCCGTGGTGTACAGCTCCGTCCAGCACAGTGCGCCCGGGTCGTCGGTCGCCTCCAGGCCGCGCGCCCGGCCCGGCGTCCAGGCCGCGAACTGGCCGCCCTGCGGGTCGGTGAACTGTGCCACCGACGCCCAGCCGTCCGCGTCCTGCGGCTCCACCCGCACCGTGCCGCCCGCCCGCAGGACGGAGGCGGCGGTCTCGTGGACGTCCGGGGTGAAGAAGTAGACCATCCACGCCGAGCGGGCGCCCCGCTCGGTGAGCAGCCCGATCCCGGCAGCCGTGCGACCGCCCGAGGTGGCCAGCCCGAACGCGCCGTCGGAGCCCTCCATCGGCGCGAACTCCCAACCCAGCACCGCACTGTAGAAGTCCCCGGCGGCGGACACGTCCGGCGCGCCGAGGTCCAGCCAGCACGGTGAACCGGGCACGAAGTCGGTGGTGATCATGGCGGTCTCCCTTCGCCGGGCACTCCCTACCCAGCCTGTCACCGGCCCCCGCCCGGCGCGTCCCGGCCCGGACGGCGGGCGACGATCTCCGGTACCGCCAAGCGGAGGAAATCCTGTGCAGATCGTCGGGTGGAGCATGGAATTCGACCGTCAAACGGAGCCCGGGCATGACATTTCGCGGAAATTCCTCCCTCTGACCGCGAAATCGTCACCAGGAACAGGGTTCGGGCCGCCGGAATCGGGCAGAGGCCGCATACCCCCAGCGAAACCACGAGAAAGGCACCAGAGTGGCACTGAGCGTGAGCTATGGGGAGCGATACGGCTGGACGGTCGTCCAGGTCGCCGGCGAGGTGGACATCAGCGGGGTCTCGGCACTCCGCGAGCGCCTGCAGCGACTGGTCACCGAAGGCTGTCTGCGCATGGTGGTGGACATCAGCCGGGTCGACTTCTGCGACTCCACCGGATTCGCCGTCCTGGTCGCCACCCGCCGCATGCTGTCCTCCCGCGGCGGCCGGCTCCGGCTGGTCCTCCCCGGCCCCGAGACCCACACCCGCAAGATCCTCCAACTCTTCGGCATCCAGCGGATCTTCGACGTCCACGACTCGGTCGACGACGCCCTCGCCGACCTGCGCGAGACAGTCATGAACGAGACCAGGCCGCCCGCGGCCGCGGACGGCGCCGAGGCCGTCCCGCGCCCCCGCGAGGGCAGCCGCGCCGTCGCCGACTGACCCGCACCGACCCGCCCGGCGGGCGGGCGGCCGTCAACGGCGACGGCCGCACCCGCAGCGGCAACCGTCCGTGCGCGGCGGTGACGGCAGCGGCGACCCCGCAGCGTCGACGACGCCCGCGCACCACCCGCATCGGCAGCAGCCTCGGTGGCCGCGGGGCCCCGTCAGCCCGGAGTGCCGAAATCCTGCGTCCACCAGGGCCCACCCGTGCCCTGGTGCACCCCCACGCCCAGCTCGGTGAACGCGCAGTTCAGGATGTTCGCCCGATGGCCCGGGCTGTTCATCCAGCCGGCCATCACCGCGGCGGCGTCCTTCTGGCCGCGCGCGATGTTCTCGCCCCAGCCGCTCCACTGGTACCCGGCGGCGTCGATCCGCTCCTCCGGGCCCGCCCCGTCCGGGTTGGTGTGGTCGAAGAACGCGCGCTCCGCCATGTCGTCCGACTGCTCCTGGGCCGCCGCCGCCAGCTGCCCGTTCGCCTTGACCGCTTTACAACCAGACTGCGCGCGCTGGGAGTTGACCAGATCCAGCACCTGCTGCCCGAGATCCGCCACCCGCTTCGCGGCCGGCGTCGAGGTGGACCGCGGGGAGGCCGTCGCGGACGGCGCCTTGCCGGCCACGGACGCCGACGGCGAAGCCGACGGCTTCGCGCTCGGGGAGGCGGACGAGGACGGTGCGGCGGACGGCGACGGTGCGGTGCCGCCCGCCGGGACGGCCAGCGCCTCCACCTGCTCGGGACCGGCCGCCGCCGGCTGCCGCGCCGCCTCCGACCCGCCCGTCGTCGAGGACGACTCCGGCAGGCCGACCGCCACCAGCAGCCCCACCGCGACCGTCACCACCACTCCGCCGCCCACCAGCACCCGCTGCGGGCCGCGACGCGCCGCCGCCCGCCGGCCGTGCCGGGACCCCGCCCGGTGCGAGCCGCCGCGCGGCCCGCCGTCCGCCGGGCCGCGCCGGTGCGGGACCGCGCCCTGCGCCGAACCCGCGGGCTCCAGCGGCAGCGCGGCGAGACTGTCCGGCAGCGGCACCATCGCCAGACCCGCCAGCAGCCCCTCGGCCGGCATCAGCCCGCGCCGGTGCTCGCCGCACCCCGCGCACTCGCGCACATGACGGCCGATCCGCTTGCGCCACAGCGCACTCGGCACGCCGTCCCAACCCGCCGTCAACTCCGCCAGCCACGTGCACACCGGCACCGCGGCCAGCGCCCGCACCGCCACCCGGGCCGCCTCCAGCTGACCCTTCATCCGCTGCACCCGCACCGCCGCGTGCTGCGGCGACACCTCCAGCGCCGCCGCCAGCTCCGCCCGGGACAGCTCGCCCGCCGCCTCCAGCCACCACAGCGCCAACAGGTCCCGGTCGCCCTCGTCCAGCCAGCGGGTCGCCTCCGCGACCTCCCGCCGCTGCTCCGACAGCCCCAGCCGGACGATCGTCAGCCCGACGAAGTCCGCGGCCGGGTCCGCGACCGCCACCGGGTCCGGCACCTGGCGCGCCGCGCCCTCGACGCCCTCGTCCCGGAACCGGCGGCGCACCTGGTTCAGGGCGATGGCCACCAGCCAACTGCGGAACCCGGCCGGATCCCGCAGCCCCGACAGCCCGTCGACCGCCCGCAGCATGGTCTCCTGCACCACGTCGTCGGTGTCCGGATGCCCCGACAGCGCCCGGCCCACCACGTTGTACACCAGCGGCAGGTGGCCGCCCACCAGCTCCGCCACCGCCTGCCGGTCGCCGTGCTGGGCCCGACCGACCAGCGTCGCCACCTGCCCACTGTCCACAGCCCTGACCGTCCTCGTGTTCTCGCGTCGTGCCCTCACACCCATCGGAGATCCACCGGCGGCCGGCGGATAACGGAAAAGTGCGGGGCAATCTCCCGACCTGGGGAAATCTCCCCGATCAGGGCCGGAGACGACCCTACGACCTGGCGGACGGGCCGTGTCACGAGGGTCGGGCGGGGCCGGTGGGGGTTCATCCGGGCCGCCCGGGTTTTTCGGCCGGTCGGCGGTACGGCCGGTCGGGGCAGGTCAGGGGCGTCCGCGCACGGTCACCTTCCGGATCGCCGCCAGGACCGCTTCCGGCGCCCGCAGCGGCGGCAGGTGGTCGACGCCCGGGAGCCGCACCAGTTCGCAGCCGAGCCGCTCGGCGGTCCGCTCGGCGCAGTCGATCGCCGGGGGACGGTCGAGGTCGCCGATCAGCACCACCGCGGGCAGGCCGGACAGTTCGCCGAGCCGGTCGAAGACCGGTGGGTCGGGCCGCTGGTGGACGTCCTCGCCGGGCCAGGCCCGGGCGGCGGAACGCAGTTGGGCCGTGGCCTGCGGGTCCGCACCGGCCGCCGCCCACTCGCGCAGGCCGAAGGCGGTCAACCCCGGCAGGTCGCCGGCGGCCACCAGCCGGTCGTACTCGGCGTCCGACTCCGGTTCTTTCGGCCACGGGTAGCCGACCACGCCGGGGCAGAGCAGCGTCAGCGACGCGACCCGCCCCGGGTGCCGGAGAGCGAAGCCGAGGGACGTTCCGCCGCCCATGCTGCAACCGACCAGATGGACCCGGTCGAGCCCGAAGCGGTCCAGCACCGCGTGCAGGTCGGCGAGGTTCGAGTACCCGGCGACGGGCTCCGGCGAGCGCCCGTAGCCGCGCACGTCGTACCGGACCAGCCGGTGCTGCGCGGCGAGTTCGGGCCACAGGCCGTCCCAGATCCGGGAGTCGCCCACCCCGGGGTGCAGCAGCACCAGGGGCGGGCCGTCGCCCCCGCTGTCCTCGGCCCAGACGGCGCCGTCGCCGAGTTCGATCAGTCCGTTCGAAGTCATGGCGGCCATTGTCGGAGCCGGGTCGGTGGCCCCGCACCCGAATTCGTCGCGCCCCTGCCGCTCCCGCCGACCTGCGACGTTCCGCCCATCGGGCGGCCGGTGACCCGTCCAGGCGGGCAGGTCGGGCGGCGACGGCGGCGGATCCTCGGTCGCCGGCCCGTCATCAGGTATGACTGACGGACTGTCGGATGTCGCGGGTGGCCTGGAGGAGGCACGGTGACGGACTGTCGGGACGGCTGGCGCAGGGCGCTGGAGGCAGGGTTCTCGATCGGGTCGGTGGGATCGTTCCTGTCGATCGGATCGGCGTACTCCGTGCTGTCGATCGGTTCGGTGGGGTCGGCGCTGTCGCTCGGCAGCGTCGGCTCCGCGTGCTCGGCGCTGTCGGTGGGCTCCTGGCGCAGCGCCGCGTCCGTGCTCTCGGCGGAGTCGGTGCTCGCCCTGCTGTCGTACCGCTCGGTGCTGGCGGTGCGGGCCGCGCACCGGCGCGGCGAGTGTTCCGACCGGTCGGACACCGGAGACGCGAAAACGAGGTGCAGGCGGTCGGGTCGGGACGCCATCGTGGAGGAATGACGACAGGCGCGGCGGTCGAAGGCGTGGTGGCCGGACTCGGGGTGGCGGTGCCGCTCGGGGCGGTCGGCGTGCTGCTGCTGCAGGAGGGCCGCCGCGGCTGGGCCCCCGCCGCCGGCGGAGCGACGGCGGTCGCGGCGGTCGACGGCGGGTACGCCGCGGTCGCCGTGCTGGCCGGCTCCCGGGTCGCCCACCTGCTGGCCGGCCACGAGAGCGCGGTGCGGGTCGTCTCCGCGCTGCTGCTCGGCGCGATCGCCGTCCACGGTCTGCTGGGCCTGCGCCGCACCGTCGAGCCCACGGACGCCCCGTCACCCGGGAGCGCTGCCCGCGCCTTCGCCCGCTTCACGCTGCTCACCCTCGTCAACCCGACCACCGTGGTCTACTTCACCGCCCTGATCGCCGCCCGCGGCTCGGACACCGGCGCAGGCGCGACCGCCTTCGTCACCGGTGTCTTCCTCGCCTCGCTCGCCTGGCAGCACCTCCTCGCCGCCGCGGGCGCGTTCGCCGGCGCGAAGCTCGGCCCCCGGCTGCGCCGTTCCACCTACGCGGCGGGCTACGGCCTGGTCGCGGTGCTCGCGCTACGGATGGCTCTCCGCGGCTGAACGGGCAGTGGCTGCCGGTGTGGTGACTGGTGAGTCGCGCTCTCCAGCAGCTTCAAGCTGCTCGGCCCTCGTGACAGCGGTCGGCGGCGGGCAGCCCGTAGGGTGCAGGCGTGATCGGGATACCGGAGGAGTTCGCGCGGAACGTCGTGGCGCGGGAGGGCGAGGCCGGGCGGGAGTGGCTGGCCGGGCTGCCCGGGTTGGTCGGGGAGCTGGGGGAGCGGTGGGAGTGTCGGCCGGACGGGGAGGTGGGGCACGGGCAGGTCGGAATCGTGGTTCCGGTGACGGTGATTGACGGCACGTCGGCCGTGCTGAAGGTCTCCTTCCCGCACCCCGGCAATGTGCACGAGCCGGACGCCCTCGACGTCTGGGGCGGTCGCGGGGCGGTGCGGCTGCACCGGCGCGACGACCCGCGGTTCGCCATGCTGCTGGAGCGGGCCGACCGGCGCACGCTCGCCGATCGTCCGGAGGTGGGCGTGGACGAGGCCGTCGCCGTTGCCGGTCGCCTCGCCCGGAGGCTCGCGGTGGCCGCGCCGCCGGGCCTGCCGAGGCTGAGCGACCGGGCCGGGCAGTGGGCGGAGCGGCTTCGCGACGACGCCGACAGGCTGCCCCGGCCGCTGCCGCGCCGGGTGGTGGACGCCGCGATCGCCACCGTTTGCGAACTCGGGCCCGACCAGCCCGGCACCCTCGTCCACGGCGACCTGCACTTCGCCAACATCCTGCGGGCCGAGCGCGAACCCTGGCTGGCAGTCGACCCCAAGGGCCAGGCCGGCGACCCCGCGTTCGACGCCATCGCCTTGATCCGCAGCCGGTTCGAGGAACTGCTCGCCGCGGACGACCTGCACCGTGCGGTGCTGCGCCGGCTGGCGATCTGGGCGGAGGCCGCCGAACTCGACCACGAGCGGGTCCGCCGGTGGGCGCAGGCCCGCGCGGTGCGCGCCGCGCACTGGGGGCGGGAGCACGGCGATCCGGACTGGCTGGTCGAAGTCACCGACCGGATCGCCGAGTTGCTGTGCCGCTCGGCGCCGGGCCGGAGGTGAGGGCTCGCCTCAGCGCTGCGGCAGGGGGACGCCCGCCGCGCGGAGCCTGGCCTCGGTGAGTGCGGTCAGTCGGGCCGCGACCGGTGCCCGGTCCTCGCGGTGGTTGTTGATCAGCCGGTACTGGGCCGGGGCGTTCGCCCAGGCCCGCAGGCTGGCGTTGTCCCCGAGCAGCGCGGGGTCGGCGAGGTAAAGCGGTCGGCCATGGCGGTCGCGAGTTCCTCGATTCCAGGATCGTCCGGCTGCCAGCTCTCGGCCTCCCAGGCGCGCCTGGTCAGCTCGACGAACTCCCGGTCGTGCAGCCCCCGTTCGAGCTGACTCAGGAAGCCGTCGAAGCCGGCCGGGACCAGCGCCCGGGCCAGCACCAGGGCCTCGCGCTGGGCGGCCACGTAGCCGGGGTCGAGGCCGAGGTCGCGCATCCGGTCCAGGACCGCGCAGGCGCGGTCGGGCAGCAGTGCCCGGTCGCCGTCGGCGAGCCGCTGCAGGGTGTCGCGGCGGGCGACCAACTCGTCGATGCGTTCGGTGAGTTGCCGCCCGACATCGGCGAGCGCCGCGCCGAACTGCGCGGCCTCGGCGTCGAGCACGGCCCCGATCCCGGCGAGCGGCACGCCCGCGGCGGCCAGCGTCCGGACCTGCACCAGCTGCAGCAACTCCGCGGACCCGTACCGGCGGTAGCCGGAGCTGTCCCGCTCCGGCTCCGCGACCAGGCCGAGCCGGTGGTAGTGCCGCACCGTCTTCACCGTGACACCGACGAAGGCCGCCGCCCGACCGATCGTCACTCCGTTGCTCATCGGGCCAGTGTGCCGCAGAACACCGCGTCGACGAGCCGCTGTTGGGCGGTCAGGAACGCGGGGGCGATCGTGAGGTCGGCGTCGTTCACCCAGGTCAGCCCGGCGGTCAGGGTCCGGGCGCCGTCGGCCGTGCCGTACATCAGCGCCGCCGAGCCCATGGTGGCGCCGTTGTGGTGGTAGACGGTCCCGGCCTCCGTCTGCTGGGCGAACAACCCCAGGCCGTAGCCGGCCGTCGCCTCCGGCGCGCGCATCTCGGCCAGCAGCTCGGCGGGCAGCAGCCGGCCGCCCATCAGTGCGGAGAAGTAGGTGTGCAGGTCGCGCGTGGTCGAGATCAGATCGCCGCCGGCGCCGACCCAGGACGGGTTCTGCCGGGTGACGTCGACGATCCGCTCCCGCCCGGCGTCCGGGTAGCGGTAGTAGCTGCGGTTGTGCGGCTGGGGGACCTCGGGCGAGACGCCCGGCGCGACGGTGCCGGTCAGCCCCAGCGGACCCAGCACCAGCCGCTGCAGCTCCGCCGCGAACGGGCGGCCGGCGACCCGCTCGATCACCAGTCGGGCCAGCACGTAGTTGGTGTTGGCGTAGCTCCAGCCCGCGCCCGGCGCGAACCGCGGCGGCCGGGACAGCGACAGCCGCACCAGGTCCTCGGGCAGGTAGGTTCGGAAGCGGCCCTCCACCCACTCCTTGCCCTGCCAGGGGACGCCCAGGACGATCGTTCCGTCCTCGTAGAGCTCGCCGGTGTGGTTGAAGATCCCGCTGGTGTGCTGCAACAGCATCCGCACCGTGATCCGCCCGTCGAGGCCGAACCCGGGCAGGTGGTCGCCGGCCGGGTCATCCAGGCCGAGCCTGCCCTCGGCGACCAGCAGGAGCACCACGGCCGCGACCAGGTTCTTGGTGGTGCTGCCGATGCGGAAGTGCCCGTCGACCGTCGGCCCGGCGCTGCGGTCCAAGGCGCGCGCACCGCCGCCGCCGACCCATTCGCCCCGTTCGTCGTTCACCCGGAGCCGGACCCCGACGAAACCGGACTCGACCAACTCCCCGATGACCTGCAGGAGTTCAGGGCGCTCCGGCCCCCGGTCGGACACAGTGGTGGACATCTTGTTCGGCTCCTTCGCATCGTGTTGCCGGATCGGCGCGGCGCCGATACGAGGAGCCTCCACCCTGCCCCGAGGTCAACCTCAACCGTGACCCGGCCCACACCCGGTTGTCGGCGGCCGGTGGGACAGTGCTCCGATGGACACCCGTCTGCACGCCATCGCCGAGTACTGGAACGACGCCGCCCCCGCCTTCGACCAGGAGCCCGACCACGGGCTGGCCGCCGAGGTCACCCGGCAGGCCTGGGAGCGGAGACTGCGCGCGTGGGTGCCCGACGGGCCGCTGGACGTGCTCGACGCGGGCTGCGGCACCGGTTCGCTGTCGCGGCTGCTGGCGGAGGCCGGGCACCGGGTGACGGGGGTCGACCTGGCGGCCGGCATGGTCGAACGGGCCCGGGCGAAGCTGGCCGGTGCGGGACTGCCCGGCCGGTTCCTGGCCGGCGACGCGTCGCGGCCGCCGGTGGGCGCCGAACGGTTCGACGCGCTGCTCTGCCGCCACCTGCTGTGGACGCTGCCCGACCCGGACGCGGCGCTGCGCCACTGGACGACCCTGCTGCGCCCCGGCGGCCGGCTGGTGCTGATCGAGGGCCGCTGGCGCGAGGCGGTCACCGAGCCGTACACCCCGGGCGCGGGCGAACTGCCCTGGGCCGGCGGCGCGAGCGCCGATCAACTGGCCCGTGCGGTCAGGCCGTTGGTGCGCGAGCTGCGGGCGGAGCCGCTGTCGGCGGACGCCGCACTGTGGGGCGGTCCGGTGACGGACGAGCGGTACGCCGTGGTGGCGACCGTCTGACGCCCCCGGTCAGCCGGCGGCGCGCCGGTCGTCGGCGACCACGCCCAGCCAGACCTGCGCGGCGTCGTCCAGCGGCACGTCGAGCGCGGCGCACAGGCCGACCACGGTGCCGAAACCGGGGCTGGGGAGCCGACCCATCTCGATCTTGCGGAGGGTCTCGGGGGAGATGCCGGCGCTCTGCGCGACGGCGACCGGGTCGCGGCCGGCCCTGGTTTCGCGGAACAACGCGCCCAGACGCCGGCCGGCCTCGATCTGCTCGGGGGTGAGGGGGACTCGCACCATGCCGCCACGCTACTGAACGCGGCGGCCCCGCGTCGCATCGCCCGGGGAGGCAGCCGGTCTCAGCGCACCGGCAGCTCCGGTTCGTCGTCCTGCCGGGGGCCGAGGATGCGGCGGTCGGCGGCGTCCATCCGGACGTCGTCGATGCTCGCCTCGCGCCGCCGCATCAGCCCGTGCGGGTCGAACTCCCACAGCTCGTTGCCGTGGCTGCGCCACCACTGGCCCTCGTCGTCGTGCCACTCGTACTGGAAGCGGACGGCGATCCGGTCGCCGTCGAACGCCCACAGGTTCTTGCGCAGCGCGTACTCGTGCTCGCGGGCCCACTTGGCGGTGAGGAAGGCGACGATCTCGGCGCGGCCGGTGAGGAAGGCGTCGCGGTTGCGCCACACCGAGTCGGGTGTGTAGGCGAGGGCGACGCGCTGCGGGTCGCGGCTGTTCCAGGCGTCCTCGGCGGCCCGGACCTTCGCGAGGGCGGTGTCGCGGGTGAACGGCGGGCGGGGCGGGCGGTCCTCGGTCATGGCGGGCTCCTCGAAGGGTGGGAGAGGTGGAGAACGTGCGTTCTCGACCGGCAGTGGGCGCTAGAGTAGGGAACGGCCGTTCTCCACGTCAATCCGTCACCGCCGATCCGCCACCGCCGATCCGTCACCGCCGATCCGCCACCGCCGATCCGTCACCGCCGATCCGTCACCGCCGATCCGTCACCGCCGATCCGTCACCGTCGATCCGCCGCAGGAGTGCGCCGATGCCCGCCCCGCTCACCGAGGAACAGGCCCGCCAGGACCACGGGAAACTGCTCGACGCCGCCGAGGCGCTGTTCTACGAGAAGGGCATCCGGGCCGTCGGCATGGACGAGGTGCGGGCCGCCTCCGGACTGCCGCTCAAGCGCATCTACCGCCTGCACCCCACCAAGGACGACCTGGTGGTGGCCGTGCTGCGCCGGCGGGACGGGCGCTGGCGCGGGCGGCTGGTCGCGGCCGCCGAGGCGCACGCCGACCCGCGGGCCCGACTGCTGGCCGCGTTCGACTGGCTGGCCGGGTGGTGCGCCGAACCGGGCTTCCGGGGCTGCGCCTGGATCAACGCCTTCGGCGAACTGGGCCCCGCCTCGCCGGCCGTGCTCGCCGAGGTCCGCTCCCACAAGGAGGCCTTCCACCGGCACCTGGCCGACTGGTCCGGCGCCGCCGGCCTCGCCGAGCCGGCGCCCGTCCAGCTGCTTGCCGAGGGTGCCATCGTGACCGCCGCGATCTCCGGCAGTCCCGACCCGGCCCGGCAGGCGCGTGCCGCCGTCGAGGCGATGTTGGCGGGTGGCGGGCCCCGGAGCGGTATTTAAATACCGCCCTGCTGCTAGGGTGTCCCCGTCCCGCCGGTATTCAAATACCGGCAGCGTCATCGAGTGGGCGGCGCGCCGCCGCTGTTCAGGAGCTGTGTCGTGATCGAGTACAAGACCCCGCAGGCGATCGAGAAGATGGCCGTCACCGGCCGGTTCGTGGCCGAGACGCTGGCCGAGCTGTCGGGCCTGGTCGAGCCCGGCCGCCAGGTGATGGACCTGGAGCACCGGGCCCGGAAACTGGTCGAGAACCGCGGGGCGGTCTCCTGCTACTGGGACTACGCGCCGTCGTTCGGCCGCGGGCCCTTCCGCAACGTGATCTGCCTGTCGGTGAACGACGCGGTGCTGCACGGGCAGCCGCACCCCTATGTGCTGCGCGACGGGGACGTGATCAGCCTGGACTTCGCGGTGTCCATCGACGGCTGGGTCGCCGACTCCGCCGTCACGGTCGTCGCGGGCACGGCAGCCGAGCAGGACGTCCGGCTGATCGACTCCACCCGGGCCGCGCTGGACGCGGCGATCGCCGCGGCCGTGCCCGGCAACCGGATCGGCGACCTCTCGGCGGCCATCGCCGAGGTCGGCCACGGGGCCGGCTACCGGATCAACACCGACTTCGGCGGCCACGGCCTGGGTCGCACCATGCACGAGGACCCGCACGTCGCCAACGTCGGCCGCTCCGGGCGCGGCCTGGAACTGCGCCCCGGGCTGACCCTGGCGCTGGAGCCGTGGTGGTGCGCCGGCACGGCGGAGCTGCGGACCGACCGGGACGGCTGGACGCTGCGCTCGGCGGACGGCTCGCGCGGGGCGCACTCCGAGCACACCGTGGCGATCACCGAGGACGGGCCGCGAGTGCTCACCGCACTGTCCTGAGGCGGCAATTCGGCCACGCCGGGTCACTTGGAAGTGGGCGGAGCGTGACCGTTGTGGCCCGGCCCATAGCCCGGAGGCGGGTCGGTCGACGGTCGGCCACCGCCGGGTCGCGCGGCGTGTGCGGTTCCCCGGCGGATGGGGTCCAAAGCCGGTGAGGCCGGTCACAGGACGGGCGGGCCGGGCCCGAGAAATCGCGGGGCAGTGCGCCCCGGAACCCCGATGTACCGCCGGTAACGCGGCTCTGACCTGCGCAGACCTTCGAATGCTTGGACATCGGCCGAAACGCCCGTAACTTCGTAACCAGTGCAGGGCGCACTACCCGGGATCACCCGACACCAACGCCCCGGAACGGCCACCGAGCCGGACCGAACGGGCAGGGTGACCGCGACGGAGAGCAGGTCGGCAAGCGACGGCCCCGTCCGATCCACAAGCGTGAAACAGCCGGCCCGCCAGGGCCCTGGTTCCGCCTTGCCTGCCCGGGGCAGCCGAAAGGAATCGCATGATCTTCCGTAACGAGACCGCCGCCGCCACGACCGCCACCACCGCCAAGAAGGGGAGCCGCACCCGCAGCCGCGTCCGCGCCGCCATCGTGGCGGGCTCCGCCGTGGCCGTCCTGCCGGTGGCCGGTCTCCTTACGGCGACCTCGGCCCACGCCGCCGACGTGTCCACCTGGGACAAGGTCGCGCAGTGCGAGTCGACCGGCAACTGGTCCATCAACACCGGCAACGGCTTCTACGGCGGCCTGCAGTTCACCTCCTCCACCTGGGCCGCATACGGTGGCACCGCCTACGCGCCGCAGGCCAACCAGGCCACCAAGGCGCAGCAGATCGAGGTCGCCGAGAAGGTGCTCGCCTCCCAGGGCCCCGGCGCCTGGCCGGTGTGCTCCGTCAAGGCCGGCCTGACCCGCTGACCCGGTGACGCGCTGACCCCGCGGGACCACCCGCACCCGCCGACGGCCGCTCCCTCCTTCCCGGAGGGAGCGGCCGTCGGTGTTTCCGCGTCCGCCCGGGCACGCGGATCAGTCGAACCAGTCGGGCTCGGCGGCGTCGATCAGCTCGCGCAGCGTCGGCCGGTCGCGGAACGCCGCGGACAGCAGCGCGCCGAGCTCGCGCAGGGCCTCCGCGTCCTCGCCGTACGCGACGAACATGCCGGCCTCCGGGTCGTACCGGAACCGGCCCTCCAGCTGCGGGGCGCGCGAACGCACCGCGGAGCGGGCCACCGCCTCCCAGCCGTAGCCGCCGTTGTCCTGACCGGCGGCCTCGAACACCTCGTCCACCTCGACCATCCGATCGTCCGTCAGCATCAGACAGTACGAGCCGGGCCGGTGGTCGTACTCGAAGAACCTCAGCGGGGCGTACGTCTCACGATCAGTCATGATCCGGACGGTACCGGCGGCCACCGACACTTCGCCGGGCCCGACGGTCAGCGCCCCTTCTCCGGTCCGTCGTCCTCGTCCTCGGGCCCACCGTCCTCGTCCTCGGGTACCTCGAACTCGACCTCCACGCGCTGTTCGGGCCGGCGTTCCTCCTGGCGGGCCAGCAGGGCCAGCACCTCCTGGTCCGGGCCGGTCAGCGGCGGTTGGAGCAGCGAGCGCGGCCACAGCCGGCGAGCCAGCACCACGTTGGTCTCGGCCGCGTACACGGTGATCTGGGACGCCAGGTAGAGCCACGACAGCAGGCCGATCACCGTCGCGAAGAAGCCGTACACGGCGCTGGCGTGCCGCAGTTGATGCGCCACCAGGGCCGCGCCGAACGCCTGCAGGACGGTGAACAGCGGGCCCGCCACCAGGCTGCCCGGCAGCAGGCGGCGGGTCCGCACCTCCTTCGGGGTGAGGATCCGCAGACAGGCCACGAACACGGCGGTGTTCAGCACCGCCGACAGCAGCAGCCCGCCGACCCGGGCCAGGGTGCCGCCCGCCGTGGTGCCGACCAGCGCCGCGGCCGCCGCGGTCACCACCAGGCCGAGGCCGAGCGCGCCGAACAGCGCCAGGCTGCGCGCCAGCCGCGGCCAGTAGCCGGGCCGCCGCACGCCGGGCACGTTCCACACCTCGGCCATCGAATGCTGCAGCACCTGCGCGATGCCCAGCGCACCGTAGAGCAGGCCGAGGATGCCGATCACCAGCGCCAGTCCGCTGCCCTGCACGGAGTGCACGTTCTCCCGCAACTGGTCGCCGATGATCGGGAAGTCGGCCAGCGCGGAGTCGACCACGGCCTCCTGCGCCTCCGGATGACCGTGCAGCACGAACCCCAGCACGGTGGAGAGCAGGAGCAGCAGCGGGATCAGCGACACGAAGCCGTAGTAGGTGATCAGCGCGGCCAGCAGCCCGCCCCGGTCGTCGCCGTACTTCTTGATCACGCCGAACACTGCGGCCGGCACCCGGTGCCGCTGCTGCGTGCGGTCGACTGCGCGCAGCGCGCGTTCGATCGGATTCACGGGCCCGTCCCTCCTCGCTGATCGGCACCCCGCGTATGCCCGACCGTGCCGCACCCACCGCCCACCGGCGCGGACCGTCACCCGGGGGTGTGAACCCCGCGCGGCGGAAAGGCCGCCGCACGGCCCCGGTCGCCCGGTCGGAGCCCGGGCGGGCCGCGGTGCGGACGGTGAGGAGGCGGACGGCGTGCGGCGGAGTGCGGTACGGCTCGCGATGGCGGGCGCGACGGTGGCGCCGGTGCTCCACGCCTGCGACCGGGTCGCCGAGGTGACGACGCGTCGGCCGGCCGGCCGCCCGGTCCGCCACCGCCCTGCGACTGCTGCGCGGCTGTCGGCTGCCGGCTGCCGGTCCTCGCGGTGACGGCGTGTGCGCTGCTGCCCGCCGCCCGGCGCCGGGTGCGGGCGCCGGAGGGGATCGGCCACCTGCTGGTGCTCGCCGCGATCGGCTCCTGCGGGTGGCTGACCGCCCGGGCCGCCGTGCTGGTGCTGGTGCTGGACGGCGCGGTGCGGCTCGCGGTGCGCCGGTGCGACGCCGTCCGGGCCGGGCGGGCCCGCACCCGGGCCGACCTGCTCGGCCGGATCCCGCAGGCCGGGATCGCGTTGCTCGCACTCGCCGTGATGCTGATGACGTTCCCCGCGGTGCGGGTGGTCGGCACCAGCCTGCTCGCCTCCGCCGGACCGGTCGGCGTGGTGGCCGGCATCGCCGCGCAGAGCGTCCGGTCGAACCTGTTCGCCGGCCTCCGGACGGCCGTCGGCGACCTGACCCGGATCGGCGACGCGGTGATGGTCGGCGGCGAGCGGGGCACCGTCGAGGAGATCACCCTGCCCGCCGTGGTGACCGCCACCTGGGGCCAGTGACGGATCGTCATGCCGACGTCGTACTTCGCCGGCCGCCCGTTCGAGAACCGGTCGCGCCGCTCCTCCCGGATCACCGGCACCGCCCTGCTGCACCTGGACCACCGCACGCCCGTCGACCTGCTGCGCGCCGAGTCCGACGCCCACCTCGCCGAGCACCCGCGCCGGGACGGTCGAGGGCTGGTGGTCCGCGCCGGCGACGGCCGCCTACGCCGACGACGCGTTCGCTCTCCGCCGCGACCTGCGCGAACACCCGGTGGCGTTCCTGCGCGAGCAGCACCCGCACGCGCTGCCCCGGATCGCGGTCTCCACGGCGTCACCCGCCGCGACGCGGACTTTCCCCCGAACGGGGCCGTTCCCCCGAACGGGGGAGGGGCGTCCCCTGTCCGGGGGAATCGGGGCCGCGCTGTCGGTTGCGAAGGTCGTGGCATGACGACAATGCAGAACTTCGGAAGCCCGGGCCGTCTGCGGACGGCGGTCTGCGTCGGCACGATCGCCGCCACGCTGCCCTACCTCGCGCTGAAGATCGCCTGGGTCACGGGCAGCGGGATCGGCGTGCACGGCGACGGCATGCGCAGCGGCACCATGATCGGCGCCAACCTGGCGACGCTCGGCATGGACGCGATCGCCGCCGTGCTGGCGCTCGCGCTGGCCCGGCCGTGGGGCCGGCGGGTCCCCGGCTGGCTGCTGGTCCTGCCGATGTGGGTGGCCACCGGGCTGCTCGCGCCGATCGCCCTGGTGGTGCCGGTCGCGGCCGTGGTCGGGGCGTTCACCGGCGGCTTCTCGTCCTCCGGGGACCCGAGCCAGGACCTCATCGAGGGCTGGGTGTACGCCGTGGTCTACGGCGGCTTCGGCCTCCAGGCGATCGGCCTGGTCGCCGGGTTCGTGATGCACGCCCGCGAGCGCTGGGCCGGCGTGTTCGCGCTGCGGCTGCGCGACCTGCCCGCCGGGCCGGCCGCCGGGACGCGGCGGCTGATCGTGGCCGGGGTCGCCGCGTTCGGACTGATCCCGGTGGCCGTCCAACTGTCCTGGGCGTTCGGCAGCCACGCCCTGCGCCCCGAGGACACCCGCACCGCGGCGGAATCCCTGGTCATCGACAGCGGCTTCGCGCTCCTCGTCCTGGCCGGGCTGGTCGCCATGGTGGCACTGACCCGACGGCCGGACGGCCGGCCGGCCCTGCGGACGCTGATCACGGCCTGGGTCGGCACCGGCACGGCGTTCGGCTGGGGGTTGTTCTGGCTGCTGACCTCCACCCTCCACACCCCGCTCAACGAGGGCCAGGACATGCGCGGCCTGGCCCTGGTCGGCGGCCTGCAGACACTGGTGGGCGCGGTGCTCGCCACCGTGCTGGCCCTGCTGGTCACGGAGGCGGCGGGGGCGTCGGAGAACGCGGCCGACCGCAGTGGGATGATCCAGGCGTGACTCGACGGGGGGAGTTCCGCCGGACCGCCCTGGCCCTGTGCGGCCGGGCGGGCCTCGCCCTGTGCGGCCGAGCGGCCCTGCGGCGCTGGGCGCTGCTGATCCTGGGCGGCGCGATGATGACGCCGTTCTGGTTCGTGATGAACGTCGCCCTCGCGCCGCTGTTCCGAGCCACCTCGCTCGGCGGGACGCTGCTGATCCAGTTCGGGGCGTACCTGGCGGCGCTGCCCCTGGTCGCGGCGGCCGCGGCGGTCCTCCCGTTCGTCCGGCAGCTGGAGTTCGTGATCGTCCGGACGCTGCTGCCGGCCGGGACGCTGGGGGAGCGGCCGCAGGACGCCGAGGCCTCGCGCGGACGGACCGTCGCCTGGGCCGTGCTGCACCTCGGCCTCGGCGCGCCCGTCTCCGGGGCGACCATGGCCGTTCCGCCCGCCGTCGTCGTGCTGCTGACGGTGCGTCCGTTCCTGGACGATCCGCCGGGCTGGCTGAACGCGGTGCCCGCCGGGCTCGGACCGGTCGCCGGGGTGCTGCTCGCGCTGCTGCTGCCGACCGCCGCGTGGGCGGCCGGCCGGGCCCTGGAACGCTCGGCGCCCGCACTGCTCGGGCCGTCCGCCGCCGAGCGGCTCGCCGAAGCCGAACGCCTCGGCGCCCGACTCGCCGAACGCAACCGGCTGGCACGGGAGTTGCACGACTCGGTCGGCCACGCGCTCGGCGTGGTGACGCTGCAGGCCGCCGCCGCGGGCCGGGTCCTCGACCGGGACCCGGCGTTCGCCCGCAGCGCCCTCGCCGCGATCGAGGAGGCCGCCCGCTCGGCCGCCGACGAACTCGACCACGTCCTCGGGCTGCTCCGCGAGGAGAGCCCCGGCCGCACCCCCCAACCGGACCTGCGCGACGTGCACCGCCTGGCCGACTCCGCCCGCGCCGCCGGTTCACCCGTCGCCCTCACCGTCGGCGACCTCGACGCGATGCCCGCCGTGGTCTCCCGCGAGGCCTACCGGATCGTCCAGGAAGCCCTCACCAACGCCCTTCGGCACGCGGCCGGTTCACCCGTCGACGTGACGATCGACGCCGCTGCGGGCGAGCTGCGCCTGCAGATCGGCAACCCGCTGCCGGCCTCGCGCCGCACCGGCCACCGCGGTGGCCGCGGCACCCGAGGCATCACCGAACGCGCCCAACTGCTCGGCGGCCACGCCGAGTTCGGACCAGTCGACGGGCTGTGGCGGGTGGCCGTCCGGCTACCCCTCACCCTCGGCCGGGCCAACGACCGCCCCGGGAGGGAACCTTGAGCACCACACCGATCCGGGTCCTGATCGCCGACGACGAACCCCTGGTGCGCTCCGGTCTGGCGGTGATCCTCTCCGCCGAACCGGACATCGAGGTGGTCGGCGAGGCCGAGAGCGGTGCCCGGGCCGTCGCCCTGGCCCGCGACCTGACACCCGACGTGGTGCTGACCGACGTACGGATGCCCGCCCTCGACGGCATCCAGGCCGCCCGGCGGATCCTCGACACCGTCGTCCCCGCCCCGCGCGTCGTCGTGATCACCACCTTCGAGAACGACGACAGCGTCCACGACGCGCTGCTCGCCGGGGCCGCGGGCTTCCTGCTCAAACGCTCCCGCCCGGAGGCGATCGTGCAGGCCGTCCGGCTGGCCGCGTTCGGCGACACCCTGATGTTCCCGGACTCGGTGCGCGACCTGGCGCTCCGACACCGCCGCGAGACCACCCCGTTCCCCCATCCGCTCTCCGACCGCGAACAGGAGGTGCTGCGCCTGATGGCCGCCGGCCTGGGCAACGCGGAGATCGCCAGGACCCTGTTCCTCGGCGCGGAGACCGTCAAGACCCACGTCGCGAACATCCTCACCAAACTCGCCGCCCGCAACCGCACCCACGCCGTGGTCATCGCCTACCGCTCCGGTTTCGTCACCCCCTGAGCCCCGGACCCTCGGCGGCGGCCAGGATCACCTCCAACCGCAGGTCGGCCGCCCACAGCGCGGACGCGTCGTCGTCCGGGCCGGCCGGCAGCCAGGCGGTGGCGACGGGCAGCAGCAGGTGCTCGCCCGGCAACAGGTCCGGCAGGGTCCAGCGCAGGGCGTGCCGGTCCCACCGGTACTCCTCGCCCCACCCGTGGCGGTGCTCCTCGACCGCCGCCGACTCCCCGGCCCAGCGGGCCGGGACGCCCGTCCCGTCGGCCGCGCGGCGGCAGATCGCCTCCGCGTCCTCGCCCGCCAGGACGAGGTCGTGACCGGCGCCGGTGATCTCCAGGGCGGCGAGGTACTGGCCGCCGCCGTAGCCGCTCTCGGTGCCCGGCGGCGGATCGGCGAGCCGCACGGCCGGCGCCGGACGGCGCACCGTGCGGTGGGCGCGCAGGTGCCAGACCGCTGCCCAGGCCTCCGCGACGACCCGGGAGAAGCCGGTCGGCTCCGGCAGGTACGCGGTGAGCAGCAGCTCCAGGTCGGCGTCGGGCCCCGCCCAGCGGGCGATCCGGGCGCCGGACGGCAGCCGCCACAGCGTGTCGGGGACGCCGGGCAGCGGACGTCCGTCGAGCGCGGCGGCGAAGGTCAGCGGCCCGAGCGGCGTACGGACGACGGGCTCGACGGCGGGCACGCGCTCGCGCGGAACGTGCGGCAGCAGCTCGACGGCCATCGGCGACCGGCCGACCCGGTGCGCTGTCCTCGACGTGTCGTCAGGGGGCGTTCCACGCACGGGCTCAGAGCTCCGCAGGCAGGCCGGCGGCCAGGACGTGCTCCGGGCCGAGGAAGGAGACGATCTCCGCCACCGAGTCCCGACGCAGCGTCAGGACGGTGAGGGACCAGGCCGGGTGCGGCGCGTCCGGGGCCGCTCCCAGGTAGAACGCCACCGCGGGCTGGCCGTTGGCGGTGGTGAGGCGGTGGCGCCAGCTCGGGCAGCGGGTGAGGGGGACGGCCGCCGCGAAGTCCATGACCGCGCCGAGACCGGCGTACCAGTGCGCCAGCGGAGGCATCGACCAGGTGACGTCCTCGGTGAGCAGCGCGACCAGGGCGTCGGCGTCGCCGCGTTCCAGGGCGGTGGCGAACGAGGTCGCGACGTCCCGGACGCGGGTGTCGCCGAGGATTCGCAGCGTCTGCTGCTGGGACACCTCGGGCAGCGTCGCCGCGAGTTTCCGCCGGGCCCGGGCCAGGGCGGAGTTCACCGAGGTGGCGGAGGTGTCCATCATGGCGGCGATCTCCTCGGCGGAGAATCCCAGCACGTCGAACAGGAGCAGCGCGGCCCGCTGATTGCCCGACAGGTGCTGCGCGGCCGCGACGAACGCGAGCTCCACGGCTTCGCGCTGCTCGTAGCGGGCGGCGGGGCCGGCGGGCCCGATCGGCAGGCCCGCGTCGGGGTACGGGCCCAGCCAGGCGACCTCCGTCAACGGCGTGGCGTCGAGCACCGCGTGCGGGGAGGCCGGGCCCAGGTCGATCGGCAGCGCCCGCCTGCCGCGGCGGTCGACGGCGTCCAGGCAGGTGCGGGTGGCCACCGTGTACAGCCACGCGCGCAGGGAGCTGCGGCCCTCGAACCGCTCCAGGCCGCGCCAGGCGCGCACCAGCGCCTCCTGCAGCGCGTCGTCCGCGTCGTGGGTGGAGCCGAGCATGCGGTAGCAGTGCGCATGCAACTCGCGGCGCAGCGGCGCGACCAGGCGGGTGAAGGCGGCGTCGTCGCCGTCGCGGGCCAGCGTCAGGTCGTCGTCGGCGGCGACGGGCGGTGGGGTCGCGCAGGATTCCTCGCTCACGGGCGACGATTCTGCCGCACTGCGGGAGTCACCTCTTCGACCGGCTTTTTCCGTACCCGAGGAGGACCTCATGACCAGCGCCACCACCGGCAACGCCGAATTCCCGTCCACACCGGCCTGGTTCGACATCTCCGCGGTCGATGCGCCGCGCGCCCACCGCTTCTACCGGGAGCTGTTCGGCTGGCAGGTCGACGCACTGGACGCCACCTACGCACTGGTCGGGGCGGCCGACGGCGAACCGGCCGGCGGGATCGGCCAGTCCGGCCCCGGCAGCCCCTACACCGGGATCGTGGTGTACTTCCGGGTCGCGGACGTGGACCTGGCGCTCGCCAAGGCCGAGGAGCTCGGCGGCCGTCGGCGACTGGAGCCGCAGGCCGTGCCCGGACGAGGCCGGATCGCCGTGTTCGACGACCCGGACGGCAATCCGGTCGGCCTGCTCGGCGCCTGAGCGAAGGGATCCGTCATGACGATCACCGACCCCGGGACCGACCTGCGCCGCCACCTGCCGGAAGCCTGCGAGGCCGTCCGGTGGAAGCTCGACGGCCTGCCGGATCGCGACCTCCGCCGCCCGCCCACCCCGACCGGGACCAACCTGCTCGGCCCGGCCGAGCACCCGGCGGGCGTCGAACTGCTCTGCCTGGGCCGGGTGCTGGTCACCTGATCGCCGGGACCGAGCGGCACGCCGGCCGCGCCGGCCACGCCGACGTCGTCCGCGAGCCGATCGACGGCGGGGCCGGCCACCGGCCGGGCGACGGGCGGATGCCCGCGACGGACGACACGTGGTGGGCCCGGTACCGGGAGCGGGCCGTCGCGGCGGCCGGGCAGAACTGACGTGCGGCGGGCCGGCGGGGCGAGCCGCCCCTCCGGCCCGGCGGTCAGAGGTAGTCCTCCAGGCGGCCGATCGCGAAGCCCTCGGCGGTGGCGGTGTCGATGACGCGGCGGAGCATGTCGGCCATGGTGCCCTTCCAGCCCGGGGCCGGGTCGCGGAAGTGGGTGAGGATGATGTCGCCGGGGTGGAGCTTCTCGTCGGAGTAGCGGTATTCGAGGTGGTCCGGGAAGGCCTCCTCGGTCCACAGGGCGACGGCAGTGACGCCGCAGGAGGCGGCGGTGCGCAGCGCGGCGGTGGTGTACTCGCCGTAGGGCGGCCGGAACAACCAGGGGCGGGTACCGATCTCCTGTTCGAGGCGGTCCTGCTGGCCGCAGATCTCGCGGCGGAGCGCATCGGCGCCGAGACGGCGCAGGTCGGGATGGTTGATGGTGTGGTTGTTGACGGACACGCCGCGGTCGCGCATGGCGCGGAAGTAGTCGTAGTCGGAACGCGCCAGGTAGTCGGAGAGGAACACCGACAGGGGCACGTCCAGGTCGGCGGCCATCTCGGCGAACTCCGGATCCTTCGTCGCGCCGTCGTCGACGGTCAGGAACACCACGTTGTCCTCGGTGGGAACGCGGCGAACCACCGGCGGCAGACCGTCCGCGAGCAGGACGTTCGGCCCCGCGACGAGCTCCGGCTTCTCCGCGGGCGCCACGGGCGCCTTCAGCGGCAGCGCCGCCAGCCCCCAGTGCCGGGCGGCCGCGAGCTCGGCCTGCTGCTGCCTCGACTCCCGCTCGGCCACCCCCAGTCGACCGTTCACCTCCTGCCCCGCCGCACCCTGCGGAACGGCCACCGCCGGCTGCCCCGCGACCGGCGGCGCAGCAGGGGCGGAGGCGCGCCCACCGCTTTCGTCCCGGGCCTGCAGGGCGGAGCAGCCGACACCGAGGACGGCCAGCGCGGCGAGCGCGGCGAGGTGACGGCGGCACGGGCCCCTGCGGTCACGGTCTTTCGTCGACATACCGGCCGATGATCCCCTCGCCGTACAGCCACCAACCCGCCCGTCACCCGGCCGGACGCCTGCCGTCGCCCGTTCGCCACGCTCCGTGGTCGGGCGGTCGTCGCGAGAGCGCCAGTGCGAACGGTGCGCCCCCATACGACCCGACGCGCCCTACTGTCGGCGGACGGGGGACGGGAAGATGGGCTCTTCGCGGCGTGCGCGGCGGTCGTCGTCAAGGGAGGAGTGGTCGCGATGGGTGAGCACGAGAAGCCCGCACCGGACCCGGGTGAGGGCACCCCGCCGCCCGGGAACTCGGACGGGCAGGTCCCGCCCCCGCCGCCGGGCACCGGCAAGCGGCGCAAGTAGACGCGGTGGCCGAGGAATTGGACCTGCCCGCGTACCGCTCGCGGCTCGACCGGGTGATGGCCGAGCGCGGGGCCTGGCCCGAGGGATCGCCGTGGGTGCGGGAGGCGGTGGCGGCGCTGCCCCGGGACGGGTTCGCGCCGGAACGGCTGTGGCGGTGGAGCGGCCGGGCGTGGGAACCGGTGGACCGGGCAGCCGATCCGGCAGGCTGGGCGTGGGAGTTGTACCGCTCGCCGGACGAGGCGGCGGTGACACAGCTCGGGGACGGCCTGCCCACGTCGAGCCTGTCCTGTCAGGCCGTGGTCGCCGACATGGCGGACAGCCTGCGCCTGGAACCCGGGCACCGCGTCCTCGAACTCGGCACCGGCAGCGGCTGGAACGCGGCCCTGCTGGCCTACCGCGCCGGCCCCGGCCGGGTGGTCGGCGTCGAGGCGGATCCGGTCCTGGCCGCCGCGGCCGACGTACGTCTGGTCGCCGCCGGCCTGGAGGTGCAAGTCCGCACGGGAGACGGCGACTTGGGGGTGCCTGACGAGTTCCCGTTCGATCGGGTGATCGCCACCTACGCCGTCGAGGAGATCCCCTGGGCCTGGGTCGAGCAGACCGCGCCCGGCGGGCGGATCGTCACTCCGTGGGGCCGCCTCGGCCACGTCGCGCTCACTGTCGCCGAGGACGGCAAGTCCGCCACCGGTTGGCTGCAGGGCCTGGCCCGGTTCATGCCCACCCGCACCCAACACGCCCACCGGCGACGGACGTTCGGCGAAGTCCGCGGCACCGCCGAACCCGGCCGCAGCGGCAGCACCGACCGCGACCCGACACAGCTCGCCGACCCGTGGGGGCTGGGCTTCGCACTGCGCGTCGCCCTCCCGGACCTGTCCGTGCATACCGGCCACGACGCGGACGGCACCAGCGCATGGATCACCGACGGCCACACCTCCTGGGCCGTCCTGTCCGCCCGCACCACCGGCGGCGCCTGGACCACCGGGGGCGGACCGCGACACCTCGCCGAAGAGGTCGAAGCCGCCTGGTCCCAGTGGGAGGCGGCAGGCTGCCCCGGCGTCTACGACTACGGCCTCACCCGCACCCCCACCGAGCAGTTCGTCTGGGCCGACGACCCCCGCACCGGCCCGCGTTGGCCCGCCGCCACGCACCCGGAGGAGGAGAGGAGCGACCCGGCCCCGGTGTGAGCGACGGCACCGGTGAGCACCACGAACCGACCGTGCCCCGGTGGCCCACCCGCGAGCGGACCGACGCTGTTCGGCTCCTCCGCGCCGTCAAGGCCTGTCGGCATGCCGGGCATCGACGGCGCGTACCTTCTGCCGGTGGTGCCTCGAACCCGTCGACCTGCTCCTGGAGTTCGGTGCGACCGCGGCATGTGGTGGCCCGGCGGCGCTGCGCAGGCGCGTCGGCGGCCGGGGCCGGGTGGGGCCGGGGGTGGGCCGGGGCGGCTAGGGTCGGGGGGTGATGCGGATGTGGGTGGAGCGGGCGGTTCCGGGGCCTTGGGTTTGGCGGCTGGTGGTCCGGGAGGTGCTGGGCGGGCTCGTGGTGTGCGGGCTGGCGGCGCTGTTGCAGGCGATGGACAGCGGCGGTTGGCCGTCGGGGCTGGTGGTGGCGGCCGCCGGAGTGCTGTTCTTGTTGCGGCGGGGGCTGCCGGGGACGGTGCTGGTGCTGGCGTCGGCGGGTGTCGGCGGGCCGGGCGGGTTCCTGCCGCTGCTGGTAGCGGCGGGGTACTCGGCGGGTCGGCGGATCACCCGGCCCTGGTACGCGCCGGCGGTCTTCGGGCTCGGGTTCGTGCTGAACTTCGCGGTGGGCGTGCTGCAGAACCGCCGCGACCACTTCCCGGTGCCCGCGCTGCTGGGCATCAGCGTGGTCGGGTTCCTGCTGCTGGGCGTGCTGCCCGCACTGCTCGGCCGGTACCGGGCGCAGCGCAGCGCGCTGCTGGACAGTCTGCGGGAGCGCAACGAGCAGCTGGTGCGCGAGCGGGTGATGATCGCCCGTCAGGCGCGGCTGCGCGAACGCCACCGGATCGCCCAGGACATGCACGACAGTCTCGGGCACCAGCTGGCGCTGATCGCCGTGCACACCGGCGCGCTGGAGGTGGACCGTACGCTCGACGAGCGGCAGCGCGAGGCGGTGGGCGTGCTGCGGCAGGCGGCGACCGGCGCGATGCGGGAGCTGCGCGAGGTGGTCGGTCTGCTGCGGGACGACTCGGTGCCGGCGGCGGGCGGCGTGGACGCGATCGACCGGCTGGCGGAGAGTTCGCAGGCGGCGGGCACGCTGGTGGAGCTGCGGCACGAGGGCACGTCGCGCGAGCTCGCCGCCGCGACCGGTCACGCCGCGTACCGAATAGCCCAGGAGGGCCTGACCAACGCCCACAAGCACGCGCGGGGCGCGCGGATCGTGCTGACGGTGCGGTACGAGCGCGACGCGGTGATGGTGGAGGTGCTGAACGGGCCCGGCGGGGACGGTTCGGCGGCGGTCTCCGGCGGTCAGGGCCTGACCGGTCTGCGGGAGCGGGCCCGGCTGCTGGGCGGGTCGATCCACGCGGACCGGGAGTCGGACGGCGGGTTCCGGTTGAGCGGCCGGCTCCCGTACACCTCGGACGGGGCGCTGGACGCCGTCCCCGAGGACGAGGAACTGCGCGAGCTGGCAGGGAAGTTGATCGGCCCGGAGAAGCGCCGCCGGAGCCCCGCGACGGGCTGTGCGCTGGGCGCGCTCGCGGTCCTCGGCGTGGTTGGGGTGGTCGGCGCGATCGGGGCGCTGATGTTCGTCGGCGCGATGCGGGACGCCACCGTGTCGACCTCGCTGTACGACTCGATCGAGGTCGGCCAGTCCGAGGGCGTGGTGAACGCCCGGCTGCCGATCGGCAGCGACTTCCTGACCGGCGATTTCAAGAAGTACGGCCCGCCGGCGCCGGACGGCGCGCACTGCCGATGGTTCGCGGGCGACGTCGAGACCACCTCCAGCGAGGGGCAGGACGTGGTGCGGTTCTGCTTCGACAACGGCCTGCTGGTGGACAAGCAGCACTTCCGCAGCCGGGCGCAGCCGGACGGGGCTGCGCCCGGCCGGAGCGTCAACCCGTCGGCATCCGCAGCTCGTTGAGGCGCTTCGCGTGCTCGTGACGGATCCGGGCCAGCGCCTCGGCACGGCACGGATCGTCGGCGGGGATCGCCGCGGCCGCCTCCAACGCCTCTTCCAACAGGCGCAGTTGGAGGTCGCGGCGGAGCAGTAGCGGGTGGTGGCGGGTCAGTTCGACGGCCGCGAGGGCCAGCTTCGGCAGGTGCACCGCCGGGTTGTCGTGGGCCAGCAGGCGGTGCGCCCGGTAGGCCTGCCACGGGGTGGGCGGTTCGCTGCCGGCCAGCAGCACCCGGGCACGCAGGGCCATTTCCTGATCGACGTGTGCGGACACACGACTCCCATCGACTCGTCCAAAGGGGGGAATGCGGACGAGTCTGCGGCCGAACCGGCCGCCCGGACAAGGGCGGAGAAGTGTGCGTCCGGTCCTACCGCGCGGGCGCGTGAGCAGGCAGAATGGGGGTCGACACGCTGCCGGAGGCATCGCCCGCGACCGGTGGCCGTCCCGGATCGGCGGCCGCGCCGTCGACGTCCCGGGCCGGAGCGCCCGCGACGACCGCGGCCAACCGGGCCTCGACCGAGTCGAGTTCGGCGGACGCCTGGGCGCGCAGCGCGGGCAGCAGGGTGAGGGCGGCGCGGGCCGCGTCCGGGTCGGGCTGCGGGTCCTGGTGGGCGGCGGCGACGGCGGTGCGCAGCGGCAGGGTGGCGAGCGCCGTCTCCCACGCGGCGCGGTGGACGCCCGTCGCGTAGCGGGACGTCAGGTACTCCAGCGGGCTCAGCGCGAGGGCGTCCCGCTCGGCGGGCCCGGCGAGCCGGTGCTCGGGCAGCAGCCGGGCGATGCCGTCGCGGGCCACCAGGTCGAACGCGCGGGCCAGGTCCGGTGCGGCGGCGCCGTGGACGCGGGTGGTCGACGAAGCCTCCAACAGGCGCTCCAGCATGGCCGCTTCGCGCGGGTCGGCGGTCCGGTCGGGGTGCTCCTGGTCGGCGAGCAGCTGCTCCAGGTGGTAGCGCTGGCCCCAACTGCCCACCGAGCGGTGCATCGCCCCGGCCCGGGTCTCCCGGATCGCGGCCAGCACCAGCGCCCGGGTGGTCAGGTCGCGCCGCACCGCGAGCCGCTCCCCGTCCGGGAACAGCCGCTCCAGCGCGCAGCGCACCGCCCCGACGGTCGGACCGTCGTACCAGCGCAGCGTCCAGCGGTGCCCGGCCTGCTCGTACTGCGGCTCGATCGGGACGCGGAACTGCACGGACAGCCGGTCGGCGATCCGCCGCACCTGCGGGCCGCGCGGCGGCCGGGAGGAGGCGGAGGCGTCCGCAGCGGCGGCGTCCGGAGTGCGGTCGGGGGTGCGCATGGCCGGAGACTAGCCAGCGCGCGGCCGGGCGGCGGGCGACGCGCGGACCGGCTCAGCCGTTCGCCGCAGCGCCCGCCGCCGTCCGGGCCGGCAGCTGCGTCCGGCGGGCCGCGGGCACCCGGTGACGGGGCGTCACCCGCGGGTCGACCGCGTGGCCGGTGAACTCGATGGCGGCCAGCCGGGCCGCCGACGCGCGCGGCAGCAGCACCGCCGACGCCACCCCGGACGGCAGCGGCCCGTCCGCGGTGACCAGGCCGCGCAGCGCGGCGCCGGCCCGGCGGTGACGGGCGAACGCGTACCGGGAGACCCGGCGGCCGCGCCGCCGCTGCCCGTCGGCGGCCTGCGCGGGCGTGGCGTCCAGCAGCAGCAGGTGCAGCCGGCGGCCCTGGCGGTGCGCGGTGCGGGCGACGACCAGGCGCACCCACGGCAGCGCCCCGCAGTCGTGCACCACCAGCGGTCCGCCGGCCCGCAGCGCGGCGTGCAGCCGCAGGTAGTGGGCGGCCCGGACCAGCGGCCGGTACAGCGGGTACGGGACGCCCGGCAGGGCGGCGGCGAAACGCTGCCGGGTGTGCTGGGAATCGATCACCCGGGCCCGGGCGCAGCGCGCCATCAGGGTGCTCTTGCCGCTGCCCGGCAGGCCCGAGACCACCAGGACGTCGTCCACCGGGTAGGCCAGCACGGCCGGTGCCGGACGGTCCGTCAGGTCGTGCCGGGCGTGCGGGCGCAGCTGTGAATGCACACGGTCCCCCTCAAGAGTGTGCCAAGAGAACGTCATGTCAACGACATGCCCAGGGCAAAGGGTTCCAGACCTGCGGCAATACGGCTGTGACGTGCCTGTGGCCGTTCCCGGACACCCTGGCCGCTCTCGCGCCGAACTTCCGTGACAGGGTGGACGGATGTGAACGGCCCCACGGCACGCGCACGGGGGGACAGAGGGGAATGGGTGGGCACAGATGAGGTTCTGCTTCCTGGTCGAGGAGCACTATTGCCACGACGGGATGCCGCTGGAGGTGGTCCATCACCTGCGGGCGGCCGGCCACACCGTGGACGTGCTGCGCCCCGGCGCCGAACTGCTGGACCTCGCCCGGCTGGTGCGCGGCGGCGCGCACGACGCATGGGTGCTGAAGACCGTCTCCGGCGGGCCCGGACTCGGCCTGCTGGAGTCCGCCGCGGCGGCCGGCCTGACCACCGTCAACGACGCCCGGGCGATCCGCCCGGTCCGCGACAAGGCGCAGACCGCCGTGGTCGCCGCCCTGCACGGGCTGCCGATGCCGCGCACCTGGGCCGCCGCCGACCCGGCCGCGTTCGCCGCGATACCCGAGCGGCACTACCCGCTGGTCGTCAAACCCGCCGACGGCTCCTCCGGGCGCGCCGTCCACCTGATCCAGCATCCGGACCGGCTCGCCGAGTTGGCAGCGCCCGCGGACGGCGCGCTGCTGATCGCCCAGCCGTACGTCGCCAACGACGGACTCGACCTCAAGGTCTACTGCGCGGGCGGCGAGTTCTTCGCCACCCAGCGCACCTCGCCGCTTCACTTGCACCGGCCCGCCACCGAACGGCCCGTCCCGCTGCCGCGCGAGGTCGCCGCGCTCGCCGCGCAGGTCGGCGAGGTGTTCGGCCTCGACCTGTACGGCCTGGATGTGCTGCTCGGACCGGACGGCCCCACCGTCGTCGACATCAACGACTTCCCGAGCTTCCGCCAAGTCCCGCACGCCGTCGAGCGGGTGGCCGACGCGGTGGTCCGTCTCGCCCGCACCGGATCCTCCTGGCCCACCCCCGGCGCCGGCTCCCTGCTCACCCCCGCCCCCGCCGCCCGGTGACGCCGCTGCGCATCGCGGTCCTGGCCCGCGACCTCGACCATCCGCTGCTCGCCGCCACTCGCCGACTGCTCTCCGCGCAGGGGCACTTGACGGTGCCGGCGGGGCAGGACGCGGACCTGCTGCTGCTGAAGGCGCGCAGCGCCGCCGCACTCCAAGTCGCCCGCGGCTACGAGGAGTCCGGCACGCCGGTGCTCAACTCGGCCACCGCCACCGCGTTCTGCCAGGACCGGGCGGCCATGGAGCGGCTCGCCCGCGCCGCCGGCATCCCGTTCGCGGCCACCGTCGCCTCCGGTCCGATCGGTGGACTCGCCTGGTCCGGGCCGGTGGTGGTGAAGAGCAGGCACAGCCGGCGCGACGACCTGGTGGCCCGCGCCGACACCGCCGAGCAGTGGCAGTCGCTGGCCGACCGGTGGCCCGGCGAGCCGGTGATCACCCAGCGGCCGGTGGCCGGCGACGGCTGGGACCGAAAACTCTGGGTGGTCGACGGGCAGCTGTTCGCCGAACAGCGCCGCTCCGAACTCCACCCCGGCGGGCCCGCCCGCCGCCCCTGGACCCCCGGCCCCGAGGAGAGCGCCCTCGCCCTCGCCACCGGCCCCGCCTTCGGCCTCGACGTGTACGGCGTCGACCTGCTGCCCGGCCCCGACGGCCCGATCGCCGTCGACGTCAACGCCTTCCCCGGCATCCGCCACCAGCCCGGCGCGCCCGAGGCGCTGGCCGCCCTGGCCGTCCGGACCGCCCTCGCCGCCCGGGAGGCGAGGGTCGGCTGACATGCGGATGTGCCCGCGGTGGGCCCGCTGCCACCCGTGATCCGCCCCATACCTGCCCCTTTGTGACCCTTCCGACGACCCCGTGGGTCCACTCCCGCCGCCCCGTCTGCGAGAATCGGGCGGCGAGCTGGGCCCACGGACGAGGAGGAACGCAGTGCGCGAGGAGGAACCGCGGTCGCGGCTTCCCCAGCTTCGGCTGGACGAACTGCTGGCCGAACTGCAGGCCCGGATCGACGTGGCGCGCGGCACCCGCGACCGGGTGCACAGCCTGCTGGAGGCCGTGCTCTCGGTCGGCCGGGAGCTGGAACTCACTCAGGTGCTGCGCCGGATCGTCGAGGCGGCCGCTGTCCTCGCCGACGCCAAGTACGCGGCGCTCGGCGTGATCGGCCCCGACGGCGACACTCTCTCGCAGTTCCTCACCGTCGGCCTCAGCGACGAGGAGATCGCCAGGATCGGCCCCTACCCGACCGGCAAGGGCCTGCTCGGCGAACTCATCCGCCACCCGCAGCCGTTGCGTCTGGACGACCTGAGGGAGCACTCGGCGTCCACCGGCTGCCCCGCCCACCACCCCGAGATGCGCACCTTCCTGGGCCTGCCGGTCCGGGTCCGCGACGAGGTGTTCGGCAACATCTACCTGACCGACAAGCGCGGCGCCGTCGGGTTCGACGACGACGACGAGTCGGTCATCGCCACCCTCGCCGTGGCGGCGGGCGTGGCCATCGACAACGCCCGCCTGTACGAGGAGGCGCAGCGCCGGCAGCGCTGGCTGACCGCCACCGCCGAGATCAACCGCCGCCTGCTGTCCGGGAGTTCCCGCACCCAGGTGGTCGAGCTGATCGCCCAGCGGGCGTGCGACATCAGCGGCGCCCGGCAGGCCGACGTGCTCACCGTGCTGCCCGCCGGGAACGGCCTGCACGTGGAGCTCTCGCTCGGCGGCGACCTGACCGGCCGGGTCGGCGCGGACATCCCGCTGGAGGGCACCATCTCGGGCGCGGCGTGCGTCGAGGGCGCGCCGGTGACCTCGCACGACCTCGCCGAGGACCGGCGCTTCCCGGCCCGGGCGGACCGGTACGCGGGCCTCGGCCCGGCCGTCGCGGTGCCGCTCGGACGCGCCGAGGGCCACACCGAGGGCGTGCTGCTGCTGGTGCGCGGCCCCGGCGAGCCGGAGTTCACCGAGCGAGAGACCGATCCGCTGCTGGCCTTCGCCGACCAGGCCGCGCTGGCCCTGGAACTGGCCGAACGGCGGCGCGACGCCGAGCAGTTGGCCGTCCTGGAGGACCGCGACCGGATCGCCCGCGACCTGCACGACCTGGCCATCCAGCGCCTGTTCGCCACCGGCATGACGCTGCAGAGCGCTTCCCGCTTCATCGACCACCCCGGGGCCTCGGACCGGGTGCTGCGGGCGGTCGGCGACCTGGACGAGACCATCAAGATCATTCGGTCGACGATCTTCGGCCTGCGGGTCCGCGAGGCCGGCGTCGGCCAGGGCCTGCGGGCCCGCGCCGTCCACGTGGTCGAGGAGGCCCACTCCGCGCTCGGCTTCGCCCCCCGCCTCAGCATGGAGGGCCTGCTCGACACCGACGTCCCGCCCGCCGTCGCCGACCACCTGGTCGCCGTCCTCGGCGAAGCCCTCAGCAACGCCGCCCGCCACGCCAAGGCCGGCCGCGTCGAGGTCGCCCTCCAGGCCACCGGCAGCCAGGTCGTCCTCACCGTCCAGGACGACGGCGTCGGCATCCCCGCCCAGGGCCGCCGCAGCGGCCTGCGCAACCTCGAAGAACGCGCCCGCTCCCTCGGCGGCACCCTCACCGTCACCGCCCCGCCCAACGGTGGCACCACCCTCAACTGGACGGCCCCACTGGGGCATTGACACCCCGCCGACCGACAACGGGCGGGCGGGACACCGATGAGGCGTCCCGCCCGCCCGTTCCTGCCGGGGCAGCTCGGGCGGAGGTTCCGCTCGCCCGGACGGCGTTGCCGATGTCCTCGCCGGAGACTGCCCGGGCGGGCCGACGAGGGTGGTGTCGAGGGCGGCGTCCGGCTCAGCGGGATTCGCGGAGGCGGGCCAGGGCGGTGTCGAGGGCGGCCTCCAGGTGGGTGGAGTCGCCGGTGGTCATCAGGATCAGCACGCCGCCCTGGACGCCCGCCAGTAGCGCCGCGGCCTCGCGGTCGGCGTCCAGGTGCGGGGCGATCGCCCCGTCGGACTGCATCCGGCGGATGCCGTCGGCGAGTTGGCGCTGCCACCGGGCGAGCAGTTCGCGGGCCACCGACCGGGTGGCGTCCGTGACGCCGCCGAGCTGGGCCAGGGCGGTGTGCAGAGGGCAGTCGCTGCCCTGGGTGCGGTAGCGGGCCAGGACCTTGTCGCGCCACCGGTGCCAGGCGTCCCAGGAGGTGAGCGAGCCCAGTTCGGGCTGCTGGTCCTCGATCACCCGGTCCGCCTCGTGCCGGGCCACGGCGAGCAGCAGATCGTCCTTGCCGCCGGGGAAGTAGTGGAAGAGCTGGCTCTTGCTGGTCGAGGTGCGGGCCATCACGTCCTCCAGGCGCACCGCGAACACCCCGTGCTCACGGATCTGCTCGGCCGCACCGTCGACGATGCGCTGCCTGGTCGCGAGGCCCTTGCGGGTCAACGTCATGGATCCTCCAGCCGTCGACGTCGTCCGGAACCCGCCCGGACTCCGGTGCCAGTCTGTCAGGGCACGAGGACCAACTTGCCGGTGGTGCGGCGCGATTCGATGTCGGCGTGGGCTCGGGCGGCCTCGGCGAGCGGGTAGCGGCCGGTGACCCGCAGCGTCAGCTGCCCGCTCCGCACCAGGTCGAACACCTCGCCGGCCCGCCGGACCAGCGCCTCGCGGGTGGCGACGTGATGGTGCACCACCGGGTAGGTCAGCAGGATGCTGTTGGGCAGATCGGTGGGCCGCAGCGTCGGCACACCCATGAACGGCCCGTAGTACGCGTGCACGCCGTGGGTGCGCAGCGCCAGCTGGGAGGAGCGGAAGGTGTCCGCGCCGCCGCCGTCGTAGACCACGTCGGCCCCCCGTCCGCCGGTGAGTTCCCGCACCCGGTCCTCGAATCCGGCGCCGGAGTGCACCAGCACGTGGTCCGCGCCGACCTCCTTGGCCACCGCCGCCTTGTCCGCCCGGGAGACCAGCCCGATCACCGACCCGCCACGGGCCTTCACCAGTTGGGTGAGCAACTGGCCCACCCCGCCGGCCGCCGCGTGGACCACCGCCGTGTCGCCCGGCCCGATCGGGTACGTCTCGGTGCTCAGGTGACTCGCCGTCAGACCCTGCATCAGCAGACCGCCGGCCACCTCGTCCGACACTCCGTCGGGCACCTTCACCAGCGACGTCGCCGGAACCGCCAGCAACTCGGCGTAGCTGCCCGGGTGGTAGAACCACGCCACCCGGTCGCCGACGGCGAACTCCGTCACATCCGCACCGAGAGCCGTCACGTACCCCATCCCCTCGGCCCCCAACACCACCGGCGCCGCCCACCCCGGCCCGCCCGACGCCCGTGCACCGGCATCCATGTAGTTGACGCCCGCCGCCCCCAACCGCACCAGCACCTCCCCGGTGCCGGGCACCGGATCCGGCAGCTCGGTCCAGCGCATGACCTCGGGGCCGCCGTGCTCCTCGATACGAATCGCATGCATGGGATGACACCTTCCTGTGGAGGCCCGCTGTTCCGGGCGCAGTCCGTACGTTAGGGAGGTGAAAATGGACCAACAAGTCCAGAAATCCCGCGTCGTCTCGCGGCTCGGCGGCCGGGGCGAGGTGACGTGCGCCGATCCGGCGGGGTGGCCCTATGCCTGGCGGGACTGGCGTTCGCGGGCCCAGGTGGCCAGTGGTTGGAGTGCGTCGTTGAGGCGGAGGCCGTCCTCGGTGAGCGAGTACTCGACGCGGGGCGGGACCTCGTCGTAGGAGACGCGGCGCACGACGCCGTCGGCCTCGAGTTCGCGGAGGTGGGAGGCCAGCACCTTCTCGGTGATCCCGGGGAGCAGTCGGCGCAACTCCCCGAAGCGGCGGCACGGTTGCTCGTGCAGTGCCCACAGGATCAGGACCTTCCACCGGCCGCCGATCACCTCCATCGCGGTGTCGATCCCGCAGACGTGTCCCTCCGCCGTGCCCGGCCGGTTCAGCGTCGCCATGCTCCCACCCCTTCCGACGTGCTCACTCACCCCGGGGTAACCACCCACTGCGAAGTGCGTACTTGATCACCTTCGGGCCGTGGACCAGCCTAATCCGCATGGCACAGAACACCATTGAGATCGACACCGCCCACGCTGTCGAGAGGACTCCCGTCGCCCTGCTGGGCCTCGGCACGATGGGCACCGCGCTGGCCCGCACCTGGCTCGCCGCCGGCCACCCGCTCACCGTCTGGAACCGCACCGCGGCGCGCGCCGAGGCCCTTGTCGGCGAAGGGGCGACGGTTGCCGGGACGGCGGCGGAGGCGGTCGCCGCGAACACCCTGATCGTGCTCTGCCTGCTGGACGACGCCTCGATCGGCGACGTCCTGGGCGAGAGCGCGACCGACACCGGGATCGACCTGACCGGCCGGGACGTGGTCAACCTGACCACCAGCACCCCCGCCCAGGCCCGCGCCCGCGCCGAGTGGGCCCGCGAGCGCGGGGCCCGCTACCTCGACGGCGGCATCATGGCCGTCCCCCCGATGGTCGGCGTCCCGCAGGCCGGTGGCTACGTCTTCTACAGCGGCTCGCAGGACCTGTTCGACCGTCACCGCTCCACCCTCGCCGTCCCCCTCGCCACTGCCTACGTCGGCGAGGACGCGGGCTTCGCCGCCCTGCACGACATCGCCCTGCTCAGCGCCATGTACGGCATGCTCGCCGGCGCCGCGCACGCCTTCGCCCTGATCCGCAAGGAGAACATCGACCCCGCCACCCTCGCCCCGCTCCTCGCCGACTGGCTCACCGCGATGGCCCCCTCCGTCCACCGCACCGCCGACCAGCTCCGCACCGGCGACTACACCACCGGCGTCGTCTCCACCCTCGCCATGCAGGTCGCCGGCACCCCGACCTTCCTGGACACCGCCGAACAGCAGGGGGTCAGCCCCGAACTCCTCACCCCCTACTTCGACCTGATGCGCCGCCGCCTGGCCGAAGGCAGTGCGGACGAGGACCTCACGGGCGTGATCGACCTCCTGCTGCGCTGACCGGCCCGACCGGCGTGCGAACTCGTCGGCGGACCGGCTTCCGGGCTGAAGGAATCATTGAGCTATTTCAGCGTTGGAGCTCAAGAGTGAGGCGTTCGACCGGGTGGCGGAGCCGGGCGTGGGCCCGGTTCAACGATTGCTGTGTGATGCCGAGTTCGAAGGTTCCGCCCGCGCCGGTGTGCGCGATGTCGGCCGGGGCCGGGATCTGGAGTCGGATGCAGGTCTTCACGATGCGGTGGGTGCGGGCGGCGGTCAGGTCGTGGGTGCGCCCGGGCAGGGCACGGGGGATCCACACCAGCCTTCCGGTCGGGCCGGTGATGATCTGGTGGTTCATCCCGTGGCGACGGTGCTTGCCCGAACAGTGGGCACGGCCGTCGCCGAGACGGTCGCACTCCACGAGGGTGCCGTCGACCAGGACGTACTCGGGGTCGGCCTCGCGCGGGGCCCGGGGCCTTGCGGGCGAGGAGGCCCGGTGACCTGGTGGGCGTGGGCGGTGCCGACGCTGATGCGGAAGCCGTCCGCGGTCTGCGCGGGCGTGTAGCGCTTGCGCAGGTGCACCGGCGCGACCGGCGCTCGCTGGGACGGTCGGAGCTTGCGGCGCCGCTCACCCTCCTGGGTGACGATCGGCATGGTGACCCACTGGACGACCGCGTGCGGCAGGTCCAGTGCGGCAGGACAGGTAACCATCAGGGCTCCTCGGCAGCAGAGTTGAGACGTCGGATACCTCACTCAACTGCCGGGGAGCCCTGCCGGTACTTTCTCGCCCGGGAGCACCTGATCGGTGGCCGCCCTGAAAAGGCTCATTCGGCGCCCGGTTTCCAGTGGCGCCGACTCGCCGGCGTGGTCGGCGGACTGCAGGAACGCGGCAGGCGTGGCCGGCGCTCGTTCCCGATGCCGGACGTGCCAGGCGGGCTCCGGCCGCTGCGCGACCCGGAGCAGGTCGGGACGTGAGCGCGGAGGCCGGGTGGGCGGTCCCGTCGACGGGTGCTCCCCAGTGGCGTTCGCGTCGGTCACCGGGGTGGGAGCGGGGTGCGGGAACAGTCGCGCCGGGACTCACCGGCCGGCTTGCCGCCAGGGAAACGGAGCGAGATCCGGTTCGACCCAGCCGGTTCTGGCCGGGTCGCCCGCCAGCGTCGACGAGCGGTAGAAGCGGGTGAGTAGCTTCTTGTCGAGCAGCGCGGGGTGCTGCTCGACGAAGGCGTCGAAGTCGGCGGTGGCCGACTGCCCGGCGTGGTGGCCCACGAGTTCGACCCAGGCCCGGCTGACGGTGGCGTTGTACTTCTGCGGTACGCCCGCGTAGCGGGCGGTGCGCCGGATGCCGTCGCTGACCAGGTCGACAGCCGCACTGGTGCCGTAGCGTCGGACGGCCAGCCAGGTCAGCCGGATGTGCTGGCGGTGCCCGAACCGCTCGGCGGTCGCCATCGTCTCGCCCATCAACTCGGCGAACGGTGAGGGCTCGGTCTCCGTGCTGTTCGCGTCGTGGCCGGAGTGCGGGCCGTGGGTGTGCGTGGTCATGAGCCCACCTTGACCAGCGCGTCCAGAACGGCGTGGAAACCGGCGACTGCTTCGGCGGGCAGGCCGTCCATCGCGCGGTTCTCGATGGCCGCCAGCGTCCGGGTGATGGCGGCGGCCGTCGCGCGCCCGGAGTCGGTCAGTTCGACGAGCACCGAGCGGCGGTCGCCGGTGCGGGTGCCGCGGGTGATGTGGCCGCGGCGCTCCAACCGGTCCAGCACGCCGGTGAGCGTCGTCGGGCGGGTGCCGACCGCGGCCCCCAGCTGGGAGACGGTGCGGCCCCGGCCGTCGGCGAGGTTGGCCAGCGCATTGATCTCGGAGGCGGTCAGATCGAGGTCGACGAGTTCGGCGGCGATCAGCTGCAGGGTGGCATGGGTCGCGCGCTGCAAGGCCAGCAGCGCCGACTCGCTTGATGATTCGGATTCGGACTTCACGGTTTCGAATATTACGATATCGGAGTACTTAGTGGCAAAATGTTCTCGGCGTCGCCCGGCGCGCCGGTCCCACGCTCCGCCAGGTGCACCGGTCCCGCGCTCCGCCAGGTGCTCGGAGCGGAGAGCGGCACGGCGAACCTGCCCGGTCGGAACGCCGGACGTTCGAGCCGGTGGAGGCGGCGGCGCCGGTCCGCTTGGCGTCGCAGGCGTCCGGTGCGGGATCGTGGGTGTTTTCGCGTTCGCGGCCGGTGGGCGGGACATCGACGAAGGGTGAGGCCATGAAGAAGGTCGCCGTGAAGCTCTGGCGGATCATCCGGGGGCCGATGCAGTGGCGGGTGCTGTGGGTGTGGCACGCGAAGTTCATGGTCGGGGTCACCGGGATCGTGCGTGACGACGAAGGCCGGGTGCTGCTGCTGAAGCACCGGTTGTGGCCGGAGGGGCGGCAGTGGGGGCTGCCGAGCGGCTATGCGAACAAGGGGGAGAGCTTCGAGGAGACGGTCGTCCGGGAGGTTCGGGAGGAGACCGGGCTCACCGTGAAGGTGGGTGAACTGGCGTACCTGAAGAGCGGGTTCAAGCTGCGCCTCGAAGTCGCGTACGAGGCGCTGCTGGTCGGTGGACGGATCGAGGTCGAGTCGTTCGAGATCCTGGAGGCTCGGTGGTTCTCGCCGGACGACCTCCCCGAGGGCCTGCAGGAGTCGCACCGGGAACTGATCCACCGTCAGCGGCAGCCCTGAGGTGTCGGCCCACCCTCACGTCCGAGGGTGGGCCGGTTCGGGTTCAGGAGGCGGTCAACTGCTCCAGGTCGGCGAGCAGTTCGGACGCGGTGACGGCATCGAGGTCGGCGAAGCGGTGGTGCTGGGCGGCGCTGGGGAAGCAGTCGCCCGGGCGGGTGCCCAGCCAGACCTCCTGCACGGTCTGTTCGGGGGAATCGGCCGTCACCGGGACGCTGTAGCCGGGGTCCAGGGTGACGGACAGCCATCGGCCGCCCGGCAGCGACTTCGAGAGCGAGGATTCGACGCCGTTGTCGGAGGCGCCGTTGCGCTGCCAGCCGCGCTTCACCAGGCCGAGGAGGGCGCCGACGGGGACGGTGCGGTTCTCGTGGCGGTGGAGTCGGTGGCCGGCTGCTTCGCCGGGGGTCAAAGTGCGAACGGGGCGGGCGAGTTGGGGGAAGGGCTGGCTGAGTTCGCAGTCCGCGAAGAGCTCGGTCCAGCCGGGGAGGTCCTCGGCGAGGTGGAGGGGGTGGGGGAGGCGGACGCCGGCGTCGTCGGGGAGGGTGAAGGCGTGGCCGTGGAGGTCGGCGAAGGTGCGGTCCCCGGCGATGCGGAAAGCGGTTTCCGTGGTGGTCCAGACGAGGCGGCGGACGAGGTGCGAGAGCAGCGGGTGGGCGACGAGAAGGTCGCGGAACTCGGCGGCGGTCCAGGTCCGGCCGGTGAGCATCGCGGCTTCGAGCCGGTGGCTCTGGTCGGCGGCGAGGGCGCGGACGTCCTTCTTCAGGGCGGTGAAACGTTTCCGTTCGGCGGATGCGAGCTGCGGGTCGTCCTTGGCACCGAGTGCAGGGAGATCCCTGAGGTGGCTGCCGTCCGCGGCGAGGACGAACGGGTGGAGCTGCTCGTCGAAGCCGACGGTGAAGGTGCGCGAGCCGTAGTCGATGACGGTGGTGCCGTCCGCGGACAGGCCGAGGTCGGGAACCAGGCGGTCGGCGAGTTGATCGGCCGTCAGGCCCAGGTGTTCGGCGACCTCGGCGATCTTCTCGGCCGCCCGGGCCCTGAGCGCGCCGTACTTCACCCGCTGGGCCAGCAGGTGCAGTTGGCGGAGCGCGGTATCGGTGCCGATCGCGGCGAGGACGTCCAGCCCCTCCACGGCCCGTCGGTGCGCGCCCTGGCCGGGCCATTCGCGCAGGACGGCGGCCAGCCGGCAGGCGGTCCCGTCGTCGCCCCACTCGCCGAGCAGGGTGAGCGTCCAGCTGTCCGAGGCGGGCAGGCCGGCCCGCCGCCACTCCTCGAACAGCGCCCAGGCGAAGGCCGGGAGGCTGTCGGGACGGCAGGCGTGGGCGACGGTGGCGAGACCCGGGTAGGGGGCGTCGGGCCTGCCCAGGGCCGCCATCACCACCACATGACGCACCGCCGACTCCGGCAGCGCCGCCTCCGCGCCCGCCAGCAGCAGTTGCGGCAACGCGACGGGCTCCAGCCACTCGGGGTCCTGCGGCAGCCGTGCGGGCAGGGCGCTCTCCAGCGGGTCCACCGCCAGCATCGCGCCGATCGCCGCCGACGCCGCCGCGCCGTACCGCTCGGCCACGGCCCGCAGCAGCGCCTCGCCGTCGTCGGGCGCGGCCACCAGGCGCAGTGCCGCCTCGGCGGCCGCCCGGTCCCGGCCCGGCTTGGCGAGGGCGTCCGGGACCAGCAGCAGCGCGCCCGCCACGCCGTGCCGGGCGAACCACGAACGTGCCGTCGCCCGAACGGACTTGAGGCGGGTCAGGCCGGCGGCCAGCAGTCGGGCCGCCTCGATGTCGAGCAGCGGCAGCAGCAGCGGAGACATGGTGGCCGGGCTGGAGCGGGCCGCGTGCAGGGCCATCGGCACGGCGGCGGGGCCGTACTTGCCGAGCACCGGCCGCAGGTACTCCAGGCCCAGGTTGAAGCGGCGCGGACGCCAGGCGGCGACCAGCGGGGCCAGCACCTCCACCGGGCCCTGGTGCAGCAATCGGCAGGAGTACCACAGGCCTTGGGGTTCCAGACCCTTTGCCGCCTCGGCCGCCCAGTCGGTGTCCTCGCCGTAGCTCCACCAGTCGTCGAAGTGCCGGGTGTCCGCCCAGGCCTCCTGTTCGCCTTCCCGCCACAGCAGTTGACGAGACTCGTCGAGCGGGAGACCGGTGATCACCGCCGGCTTGCGGGCTCGGCGCGGGCGCGTCCACGGTGGGGAGACCAGCAGTTCGGGCAGCGCGGCCGGTGCGGCGGTCGGTACGAGCGGCTGCGCGCCGTCCAGGGAGCGGACGAACCGGGCGGTGGGGGAGTCGAGTTGGGCGAGGATCTCGGGGAGTCGGGCCGACGAGACCCGCAGGTGCCGGTCGAGGGTCTGCCGGGCGGCTTCGCCGCCGCCCCAGGCGGCCGAGGCCAACAGGCGCGCCCCGCGCACCGGGTCGCGGCGCAGCGCTTCCTGCAGGACGGGGGCGACCTGCCGGATCTCCAGGCCGGCCAGCAGCGCCCGGAACGCCTCGTCCGTGCGGAACTCCAGCAGGAATTCCGCGCGTTCGTGCATCCACAGGGTGTTCTCCGACGGATCCGACACGGCGGCGAGCAGCGGAACGCACGCGTTGCCCAGGCCGTCGGCGAGGGTGGCGACGGTGCTGGTGGTCCAGGCCCGCCACGTCACCGTCGGGCGGTGCCCGAGCCGGTCGAGCTGGGCCCGGCTGCCGAGCGCGGCCAGCAGCAGCGTCCGGAGGACCGGGCCCGCGTGGTCGTACGTCGGCTCCTCGGCCAGGCAGTCGTCCACCCACTCGGTGACGTCCGGCAGCAGGTGGGCGGCCAGGACACGGCGGCCGGGCGTGGTGCGCAGCGCCTCCAGCGTGGCGCGGGCCGCCAGGTACGCGGGCTCGTCGGCGATCGTCAGCAGGTGGCGCGCCCAGCGGACCAGGCCGTACTCGTCGGGGACGGCGTGGTAGTGCTCCCGCAGCACGTCCTGCCGGACCAGGTCCCCGAACTCCGTTGCGCTGCACCGCGTCACGTCCAGCGCCAGGACGGCCGCGTGCACCGCGAACGCCAGGCCGTGCCGGGCCGTCCACGCGTCGACCAGGTCGGCCCACCGCCCGTCGCCCCACCACTCGCCGGGCGGCAGCAGCCGCGGCAGCACGGCCGCCCCCAACGGGTCGGCCGCACCGGCGAGGTACGCCCGGGCGGCGGCCACCAGCTCCGGATCGTGGGAGCCGGTCGCGAGCACCCGCTCGATCGCCTCCCGATGCTCCGCGATCAGGGCGTCCTCGGCGGCGACCGCCTCGGGGCCCGGCAGGTCCGCCACCGACGCGACGCTGCCGCCGCGCCTGGGCAGCACCAGCGGGCGCCACGACGCGGGCATCACGAAGTCCTCGTCGAACGGCGACTCCTCGCCACAACCGAGCTGCCGTTCAGCGGCGTCGACGTTCTGCACCGGTCCTCCTGACCCACCCGACCGGCCGGCGTCCCGAGCGGCGGTTCGGAGGCGCAGTGGGTCGGACGAACTGTTGCGGGAGACATTAGTCAGCCGCGCCGACAGCCCGGCCCTGCTCCTGGGCGCAGGGCGCGGTCCGCCCGGCGGCGGAGGCCGGATCCGTCCGGGAGCGGACCCGGCGCTCCGCTCCCGAGCAGACGTCAAGTGGCGTGCGCGCAGCCTAGGTTCAAGGACATGACCAGTCTTCGCCGCGCGGCCGTGACCGCCGCGCTCGCCTTCGTCCTGCCGCTGCCGATCGTCGCCGCGGCCCCTGCTTTCGCCACCGCCGCGCCGCCGTCGGCCGCGGCCCCGGCATCGGTAGGCTCCGTCGTCTCGCTGCCCCGTCCGACCGGGCCGTACGCGGTCGGACGCGACCTGCTGCACCTCGTCGACCGGAACCGCCAGGACCCCTGGGTGCCGTCGGCGGGAGCCCGGCAGCTGATGGTGTCGATGTACTACCCGGCCCGGGCCGGGAGCGGGACGCCCGCGCCCTACATGACCACCGAGGAGGCCCGGCTGTTCCTGGCGGCGAAGGCCCCGGGATCGGGCATTCCGCCCGAGACGATGGCCGGCACGGGCACCTGGGCGCGGGCGGACGCCCGCCCGGTGGGCGGCCGGTTCCCGCTGGTGCTGCTCTCGCCCGGCTTCACGTTCCCGCGGGCCGCGTTCTCCGGCATCGCCGAGGACCTGGCCGGCCGCGGGTACGTGGTCGCGCTGATCGACCACACCTACGAGTCCACCGGTGTCACCTTCCCGGACGGCCGGACGCTCGAATGCGCCATCTGCGACCGTCCGCCGACGGGCGGTCCGGCGGCCATCGCCGAGAGCCGGGCGAAGGACGCCTCGTTCGTCATCGACCAGTTGACGTCGGAACGGTCGCCGTGGGCGCACGCCCGGCTGATCGACCGCCACCGGATCGGCATGGCCGGGCACTCGATCGGGGGTGACGCCGCCGCCGTGACGATGGCCGCCGACCCCCGGGTGCAGGCGGGGGTGAACATGGACGGCACCTTCTTCGCGCCGGTCCCGGCCACCGGCCTGGGCGGGCGGCCGTTCCTGCTGTTCGGCGCCCAGCCCGGCGAGACTCCGGGCACGGACCCCAGCTGGGACGACGCCTGGGCCGCGCTGGACGGCTGGAAGCGCCGGCTCACCGTCGTCGGAGGCGAGCACGGCACCTTCAGCGACCTGCTGGTACTCGCCCGGGCCGTGGGCATCCCCGCCAAGCCCGGAGCGATCGACCCCGTGCGCGGCGTGGAGATCACCCGGACGTACCTCGGCGCCTTCTTCGACCAGCAGTTGAAGGGGAAGCCCGAGCCGCTGTTCGACGGGCCGTCCCCGGACATGCCGGAGGTCACCGTCCAACTCCCGTAGCGCACGCGATCGGTGGCCGGTGCCCCCGTCCGGGCGGGTTCAGCCGGACGGGGACACCAGGCCCGCGTCGTAGGCGGCGATGACGAGATGGACGCGGTCGCGGGCGTCCAACTTGGCCAGCAGCCGGGCGACATGGGTCTTGGCGGTGGCGGGGGCGATGAACAGCTGCTCGGCGATCTCGGCATTGGACAGACCGCGACCGACCAGGACCAGGACCTCGCGCTCGCGTTCGGTGACGCCCGGGAGGCGGCGCTTCGGCGCGACCGGTGCGGGCCGGGCGGTGAGGTCGGCGATCAGGCGCCGGGTGACGCTCGGGGCGATCAGGGCGTCGCCGGCCGCGACCACCCGGATCGCCGCGAGGATCTCCGCCAGCGCCATGTCCTTGACCAGGAAGCCGCTCGCACCGGCCCGCAGCGCGGCGTAGACGTTCTCGTCGTCGTCGAAGGTGGTCAGGATCAGCACCCGGGGCACCGGGCCGGCCGCGCCCGCGGTGAGCAGCCCGGTGGCCTCGATCCCGTCCGTGCCGGGCATCCGAATGTCCATCACCACGACGTCCGGGCGGACCTCGGCGGCCCGTTGGACGGCCTCGGCGCCGGTGGCCGCCTCACCGACGAGCTCCAGGCCGGGGGAGTGGCCGATCGCCATGCCCAGCCCGGCGCGCACCAACTCCTGGTCGTCGGCGAGCAGCACCCGGATCGCCGAGCCGACGCCGTCGGCCGTTGCGCGGTCACCGGGCGTCAGGTCGGCGGCGGTTCGGACAGTGGCGGTCCGGCCGGCGGCAGTTCGGTCGGTGGCCGTCATACGGGCAGCCTCGCGGCGACCCGGAAGCCGCCCTCGGGGCGGGAGCCGGCGCTGAAGCGGCCGTCCAGCAGGGCGACCCGCTCGCGCATCCCGGCGATGCCGTACCCGGTGCCGCCGGTGCGGCGGTCGGGCGCGCGGCCGTGGCCCTCGTCGATCACGTCGATGGCCAACTCCTCCTCGTGGTAGGCGATGTGCACCTCGCAGCGGTCGGCGCCGGCATGCCGGAGCACATTGGTGACCGACTCCTGGACGATCCGGAAGGCGGCCAGGTCGATCTCGGGCGGCAGCGGGCGCGCCCGTCCCCGCCACTGTACGTCGACCTCGACGCCGGCCTGCGCCATCGTCGCCGCCAGCCGGTCGACGGCCTCAAGTCCGGCGAGCGGCACGGCGATCGAGGGATCGTCGGCGCCGGTCTCGGCGTGCCGCAGCGAGACGAGCATCCGGCGCAGACCGGCCAGCGTCTCCCGGCTGGTGGCGTCGATGGCGTCCAGCGCCCGGCGGGCCCCGGCCGGCTCCACGTCGAGCACCATGCTCGCCGCACCGGCCTGGATCGCGATCACGCCGATGCTGTGCGCCACCACGTCGTGCAACTCCCGGGCGATCCGCAGCCGTTCGACCGTGATCGCCTGACGGGCGGCGTACGCGCGCAGGTCGCTGCTGTAACGGCGTTGCTGGTGGACCGAGTTGCCGATCGCCCACGGAATCGCGATGCCGGCAGCGAACGCCGCGGCGCTGCTCACGACGTCGCCGGTCGTCACCGCGCCGCGCCTCGTTATCGCCAAATCGACCAGCCAGAAGGCGAATTCGGCGAGGCCCGCGGGAATGGAGACCCGACCCGGGCGGACCGCCGCGAGGTAGCCGATCAGGACGTCCATCGCCATGAACAGCGGCCAGGTCCGCTCACCGAGCAGCAGGACGACCGCCGCCTCGGCCAGCAGCACCCCGAACACCTGCGTCGGCCACCGCCTGGCCCAGCAGACCGGCAGCGCGAGCACCACGGCCAGGGCCGCCCGCAGGGCGAGGCCCGCCACGGAGGGCGGGTGCCGGAGTCCGAGCGGCGGGGCCAGCTCGAACGTCGTCGACATGAAGAGCAGCAGGGCCAACTGCCCGGCGGCGCACCAGGCCAGCGCCGTCCAGACCCCCGACGGCAGTCGCCTCAGCCACGGCGCGCGCGGCACGTCCCGATCCATGCGGCGATGGTAGTGATCTCCGCCGCCGCCGGGCGTCCGCCCGTGGGCGGACACCCGCAGGCGGACGGCGGTGCCGGGGTGCGGGCGGTCAGCGGCCGAACAGCTTCGCGGCGTTGTGGTGGCAGACCGCCCGCAGCCAGTCGGATCCGAGGTCCAGCCTTTCCAGGGCCCGGAGTTGATGCAGGTACGGGTAGGGGATGTTCGGGAAGTCGGTGCCGAGCAGGATGCGGTCGCCGAGGTCGGCGAGCCGGGGCAGCGCCCGCCGGGGGAAGGGCATGAAGCTCTCGGTGAAGTCGGTGAACGCCATGGTGGTGTCGAGGTGCACCTGCGGGTACCGCTCGGCCAGGTCCAGGAACTCGTCGTACTCGGGCATGCCCAAGTGGGCGACGATCAGCCGCAGTCGGGGGTGCCGGGCGAGCACCCGGGCGGCGGACTCGGGCCCGGTGAACCGGCCGGGCGCCGGCCCGGAACCGCAGTGCATCACCACCGGGACGCCCGCCTCCGCCAACATCCCCCACGCCGAGTGCAGTTGCTCGTCCGCCGGGTCGTAGTCGCCGACCTGCACGTGGGCCTTGAACACCCGGGCGCCCGCGTCGAGCGCCGCCCGGACGTACTCATCGGTGTCCGGCTCGGGGTACAGCGTGGCCGTGTGCAGGCAGTCCGGCGTGCGGCGGGCGAAGTCGACGGCCCAGTCGTTCAGCCACCGGGCCATGCCCGGCTTGTGCGGGTAGAGCATCGAGGTGAACGCCAGGACACCGAAGTCCCGCAGTACGGAGGTGCGTTCGGCCTCCTCGGTGCGGTAGGTGATCGGCCAGGCCAGTCCGCCGACCAGCGGCCCGTTGGCGTCGAAGTACTCCCACACCTTGCGCAGCACCCGCTCCGGCATGAAATGGGTGTGCACGTCGATCAGCCCGGGCAGCCCGAGCCCGCCCCAGAACCGGCGCACCTCGTCCGCCTCCGCGCGGAACCCCTCGCCAGGCTTCTCGGGGAACTCCTCGCCGGACTCCTCGTTCGGGGGCTCGACACTGTGCGGCCGGCGGGGTGAACTCACCTGAACTGCCTCTCTCCTGAACGTGCGGACCGAGCGAAACGCGCGAAACCGGATCAGCGTATGCCGCTCCCGGTTCCCGCCCGCGTCCGCCCTCCGTTCTCGGCTCCCACCTCCGCTCCCGCTCCGCCGGCGGGCGTTCCTCCGTCCGGCCGCACCCTGGGCGGCCCAGCCTGCCTGGCAGGCGGCCGCGGACCCTTCGACCATGGAGCGTGTGCGTCGATCGCGCAGCCACCTCGTCGAGTGCTCGGCCACCCGGAGCGACTGATGCGACCGCCCCGACGGCTGCACCGCGCAGCCGGCCTCGTCACTCCCGTTCGGAGCCCAGCGGAGGAAGCATGACCACGACCCCAGGAAACTCGACCCCCGACCAGGTCGTCGCAGCGCCCACCTATCTGGCGGACATCCGCTTCTACTTCCGGCCCGAGGACGTCTCCCACATGGCCGCCAAGGGGATCGAGCTCGGAACCTACGACGGGGTGAAGAAGAACGCGCTCGCCATCCTCGCGCAGACTTCCTCGCCGAACCCGCAGATGCCCCCGGACCAGGCCGGGCAGTGGAGCGCCGAACGCTCCCAGACGTTCAAGAACTGGATCGTCAACGGCATGCCGCTCGGTACGGCGACGGGCGGCGGCTCCACGGGGGGCGGACCGGCCCCGACCAGGCTGCGCAAGGACGTCACTACACTGACCGACGCCGAGTTCACGCTGCTGAAGACCGCGTTCAGCGGCCTGATGGCCCGCGACCCGTCGGCGGCGGACAGCTACTTCGTGCTGGCCGGGCAGCACGGTCTCCCGCAGAGCTGGTGCCTGCACCACGAGGACCGGTTCAACCCCTGGCACCGCCAGTACCTGATCGAGTTCGAGGACGCGCTGCGCTCCGTCCCGGGCTGCGAGACGGTGACGCTCCCCTACTGGGACATCACGACCGACCTGCCGGACCGGCTCCAGCACCCGCCGCTCGACCAGTACGTCCTGCCGGCCGACCCCGGTGCCACCGCGACGCCGCAGCCCGTCACCGGGTACTTCCCGTACACCACCCAGCGGTTCTCCGTCGCGACCATCACCCAGAACGTGAAGGACTTCGGGGTGCTGGACGACATCACCACCTCGTTGACCCAGTCGCTCTGGGGCGCGTACAACGTGAACGGGTACCAGGACTTCTCGATCCAGGCCCACGACGGCGGCCACGGCTCGATCGGGCCGACGATGGCCGACCAGAACGTCGCGTCGTTCGACCCGGTGTTCTGGTTCTTCCACTGCAACATCGACCGCCTCTGGCTGAGCTGGCAGACCCGCGCCCAGGCGACCACGCTGACCGGCTTCCGGTCCACCCTGGGGACCGACACCGGCTGGCTCACCGCGCCGTTCAACGCCCTGCCGCCGTTCACCACGACGGCCGACCAGACGATCGAGACCACCGTCTCGTACGACCGGCTGGACGTCCCCGCCCCCGGCCCCGCGGAGAGCGTCATGGAGAACCTGACCGGAAGCACCGACGCCGCCAGCCCCTTCGCGTTCCGCAGCGCCGACCCGGTGTCGGTGCGGGTGAAGGGCATCGACCGGCTGAACATTCCGGGGTCGTTCTTCGTGACGCTGCTCGCCGACGGCGAGCCGGTCGCGAAGCGCTACTTCTTCCAGCCGAAGACCCCGCGGAAGTGTCCGACCTGCGTGAAGCACGGCATCATCAACCTCGATTTCCGGATGCCGCAGGAACAACTCCAGGACCGGAAGCTGTCCGTCCGCATCGACGTGCCCGGGCACCCCGAGGAGATCGGCACCGCGTTCCCGCTCGCCCAGGCCGGCAACCCGACCGTCAACGCGCGGCTGCTGGTGCAGGACGCGTAGCCCGGTGGCGGTGGCGGTGGCGCGGCCGGCGCCGGTGGTGCTGCTTCCGGTACCGGGTTCGGTGGCGGTGGCGCGGCTGCGGAAGGGAGGTTCCGGTGCGAGAACCTGTGATCGCCACCGCCCTGCTGATCGTCCTGACCGGCTGGTGCGTGCTGCACGGCGTGTCCGGCATCGCGGGCGGCCGATGCGCGGACCGCCGACTGGAGGCGGCCGAGATCGTGATGGCGCTCGCGGTGGTCGCGATGATGGCACCGGCGTTCGACCCCCTGCCGCCGGGCCTGTGGGCGGCCCTGCTCGCCGCGTCCGCGGCCTGGCCGGCCCGCCGACGCCCGGCCCGCCCCGGGCGTCACCACGACGGCGACCCGGCGTCGCCCGGGGCCCGGGCGCACTACGCCCACCACGTCGTCGGCGCGTCCGCGATGGCCGCCCTGGCCGTGGCGCCGAAGCACCGCCACACCGGCGGCAGCGGTGTCCACGAGGCGGTCCACGCCGCGGTGCCGGCCTGGACGCTGTTCCTGCTGGCCGCGTACTTCCTGGCGTACGCCGCCGTCGGAGTCGCCTCCCTCCTGCTGCCCCGTCCGACCGCAGGCCGGTATCCGGCCCCTGACCGCGGACCCGGGCCGCTCGCCCCGCTCCGACTGGTCTCGGCGCGGCGCACGGTGATGGCCATCGGCATGTTCTACATGCTGGTCGGCATGAGCTGACCCCGGCTTCCCGGGCGGCGGCGGCCCGACCGCCCAGGGATTCAACGCCGCACGCGGTAGCGGAGGTTGACGACCTTCGAGGGGAAGGTGCGGGTCTCGACGAGGTCCAGATCCACTCGGTGCCCGTCCCGAGGGAAGAACGGGGTGCCGCCGCCGACCAGCACCGGGTGGACCCTGGCGCGGTACTCGTCGATCAGGCCCGACTCGGCCGCCTGCACGGCGAGCGTCGGGCCGCCGATCGCGATCTCGCCCGGCCCCGGCTCGGCCCGCCACCGCCTGATCTCCTCGGCCAAGCCCCCGGTGGCCAGGCGGGCGTTGCCCCGGACCGACGACAAGGTGGTCGAGAAGACCACCTTGGGGAGCGCATTCCAGAGCGCGGCCCACTCCCGCCTCGGGGCGTCGAGCGACGGATCCCGACCGGCGGTCTCCCAGTACAGCATCGTCTCGTACAGCCGCCGTCCGAGCAGGTAGACGGCGACCCCGCGAATCTCGTCGGTGACGAAGCGGAACAGCTCATCGTCGGGCGCCGTCCAGCCGAACTCGCCGTCCGGCCCGGCGACATAGCCGTCGAGCGAGACGCCCATCGAGCAGATCACGCTGCGCATCGGAAGCCCTCCTCGGTGCCGCCTCCCACCGTACGACCCGCCCGACCGCCGGACCGGGAGGCTCGTGGCGGTCCCCGGAGGGGTTCTCAGTCGGCCGTCAGTTCCTCCAGGTCGGCGAGGAGTTCGGAGGCGGTGACGGCGTCCAGGTCCGCGAACCGCTCGCGGTACTCGCGGCTCGCCCGGTAGTCGTAGGCCCGGGTGTCCACGAACACCACGCGGAAGGTCTGCTCGGCGAACTCGGCCACCGCGCCCACGTAGATGCCCGGGTCGAGGTCGAGCACCAGGTGCCGGCCGTCCGGCAGCGGCTTGTGGAACCAGCGCTCCACCCCCGCGTCCTCGGGCGTGCCGCGCTGCCAGCCGCGCTTGGTCAGGCCCAGCAGCCGGCCCACCGGAACCTTCGCCCCCTCGAAGCGGTGCAGCCGGTGCCCGGCCGCCTCCTCCGCCGTCAACGCGACCACCGGACGGGCCAGCTGACGGAACGGCTGGCGGAGCTCGTGGCGGGCGAACAGCTCGGTCCAGGCGGCCAGGTCGGCACCGAGGTGCAGCGGGTGGGCGAGCCGGACCGCGGCGTCCTCGGGCAGCGTGAACGCCGCGTCGTGGACGTCGGTGAAGGTGCGGTCCTCGGTGACGCGGAAAGCGGTTTCCGCAGTCGTCCAGACCAGTCGTCGGACCAGGTGCCGGAGCAGCGGGTGGTCGACCAGCAGGGTGCGGAACTCGGCCGCCGTCCAGGTCCGCCCGGCGAGCATCGCGGCCTCCAGGCGGTTCAGCCGGTCGGCCGCCAGCGTCCGGACGTCCTTCTTCAGCGCGGCGAAGCGCTTGCGCTCGACCGGCGCGAGCTGCGGGTCGTCGGCGGCGCCGGGCGCGGGCAGATCCGTGCGGCGCTTGCCGGCCGCGTCCAGCACGAACGGACGCAGCTGCTCGTCGAACCCGACCGTGAACGTCCGCGCCCCGTAGTCGACGACCGTCGTGCCGTCGGCGTCCAGCCCCAGGTCCGGCACCAGCCGGTCGCCGAGCTGATCGGCCGTCAGACCGCGCGCCTCGGCGATCTCGGCGACCTTCTCCTGCGCCCGCAACTTCAGCGCCTTGAACTTCACCCGCTGCGCGACGCCGTGCAACTGCAGCAGCGCGACGTCGCTGCCGATCGCCGCCAGCACGTCCAGGCCCTCCACCGCCCGGTGGTGCGCACCCGCGCCCGGCCACTCGCGCAGCACCGGCGCCAGTCGGCGCGCCGTCCCGTCGTCGCCCCACTCGCCCAGCACGTACAGCGCCCAACTGTCCGCCGCCGGCATGCCCGCCTGCCGCCACTCCTCGAACAGCGTCCAGGCGAACGCGGCCGCCGATTCCGGCCGGAGCAGCTCCGCCACCAGCGGCAGCCCCGGATACGGGTCGCGCAGCTTCGACAGCGTCATCATGGTCACCACCTGGCGCACCGCCGACCGCGGCAGCGCCTCGCCCGAGCGCAGCACCAGCTGCGGCAGCGCACCGAGCAGCAGCCAGTCCGGGAACTCCGGCATCCGCGCGGGCAGCGCGTTGACCAGCGGGTCCGCGCTCAGCGCCTCCGCGACCACGGCCGCCACCGCCTCGCCGTAACGCTCCTGCACCGCCGCGAGCAGCGCGTCCGCGCCCTGCTCCGCCGCGACCAGCCGCAGCGCGCTCTCCGCGGCCGACCGCGCCCGGCCCGCCCGGCCGACCGCGTTCGGCACCAGCAGCAGCGCACCCGCCAGGCCGTGCCGGACGAACCACGAACGGGCCGTCGCCCGGTGCGACTTGAGCCGGACCAGGGCATCCGCCATCACCGCCGCCACGGTGGCGTCACGGAACGGCAGCAGCAGCGGCACCACGTGGCCCGGCTGGGCAGCCGCCCCGTCGCGCAGCAGCGGCAGCGCGGCCAGACCGAACCTGGCCACCACCGGGCGCAGCGACTCCGCCGCGTTCCAGTACTCGCCGGGCCGCCAGCCCGCCAGGTACTGGCCCACGATCTCCTCGGGGCCGTGCGCCAGCAGCTCCGCGCCGTACCAGAGGCCGCCGGCCTCCGTCAGACGGCTCCTCGCCTCGGCGGCCCAGTCGAAGCCCGGACCGAAGGACGACCACGGGGCCGACCTGCCCTCCTGCCACTGCTCCGACTCGCCGTCCTTCCACAGCAGTTGGGCGGTGTCGTCGGCGGTGATCCCGGCCAGCACCTTCGGCTTGCGGACGGGACGCGGACGGGACCACGGCGGCGAGGTCAGCAGCTCCGGCAGCGTGCTCGTGCCGGCCTCCGGCAGCTGCTGCTGCGTGACGTCCAGCGCGGCGACGAACTCGGCGGTGTCGGCGTCGAGTCGGGCGAGGACGGCGGGCAACTGCGGCCGGAGCGCGCCGACCTGACTGACCAGCAGCTGCCGTGCGCTCGCCGCCTCCGGGCCGGTGTGCTGCCGGACGAACTCCGCCAACAGCCGTACCGCACGCACCGGGTAGCGACGCATCGCGTGCAGCAGACCGGGCCGGACGTGCCGGACGGCGATCCGGTCGAGCAGCAGCCGGAACGCCTCGTCGCCGGGGAACTCGGCGATCTGGAGTGCGAGTTGACGGACCTTGTCGTGGTCGTACTGGGTGTCCAGGGCGCGCTCGAACAGCGGCACGCACGCGGCGCCCACCGCATCGGCCAGCGTGGGCAGTTGGCTCGGTGGCCAGTCCATCCAGGAGCGGAGCGGGTGCTGCGCGATCCACGCGACCTGCTCCGCCGTGCCGATCGAGTGCACCAGCTGCGCGTACGAAACCTCACTGACCTTCCCGAACGTCGGCAGCTCGGCCAGACACTCGTCCACCCAGCCCGGCGCCTCCGGGGCCAGGAAGGCGGTCGCCGCCCGGCGATCCCGCCGGGTCCGGATCGCCGTCAACTCGGCCAGCACGGAGCGGTATTCGGGCTCGTCGGCGAGCGCCAGCGCCTGCCGCACCCCCTGCGCCAGCACGAATCCGAACTCCGCCCCGCGCAGCTCCCGGCGGCCCGACCCCTCCGAGATCAGCCCGATCCGGTGGTGGTTCGGCCGGGCGCAACCCGAGTCGAACTCGAAGGACGCCACCGCGGCGCGGGCCGCGAAACCCAGCCCGAACCGGGCGATCCAGGAGTCCAGGACCTGCTGGATCCCGCCCTTCTGCCAGGTTTCGCGCAGCATCGCCGCGACCGCCGCCGCCCCGATCGGGTCGGGCATCCCGCGCAGGTACGCGCGGGCGGCCCGCACCAGGTACCGCTCGGAGTTGGGGTCGTCGAGCACCCGCTCGATCCAGGTCTCGTTCTTGGCGATCCGCAGCGACTCCAACTCCTCGGCCGCCGCCGCGTCCACCAGCGGCCGGGCCGGCCCCGCGGGCACCCCGCCACCGCGGCGCGGCACCACCAGCGGGTACCAGGACTCGGGCAGCACGAAGGCGTCCTCGTCCGGTAGTTCGGCGAACTCGGCGTCCTGGACGGTGCCTTCGGGCGCGTCTTCGGGCGTGCGTTCGGGCGCGTCCTCGCGGGTGCCTTCGAAGGGCTGCGCGGGCTCACCAACGGTCGGCGAGCCCAGGCGGGCCTGGGCGCCTGCTGCCGTGGCAGTGACCGGGGCTGCCGTTGGAGCGGCGGCAACTCCCGTCTCCCGGTAGCCCTTGCGCTCCTTCTCGGCGATCTGCTTCGCCAGGTGCGCCTCGGCGGCGGCCGGGTCCGCGAGTTCCTTGACCTGGACGCGTCCCGCGGTGCCGATCCGGCCGTAGCGGACCTGCACGGACGCGCCGTTGGCCCCCGCCTCCCAGAACTTCGCCGAACCGTCCCCGACCAGTTCCCAGCGCCGCACTGTTCCTCCAGACAACCGATGGCTTACGGGCGGCCGCCACGGTCGGCCGGCCACCCGGGGGAACCCTAACGAGCGGCCCCGACACCACCGGCCCCGGAACGGGACCGTCCCGCGATCAGGCGCCGCGCTCGGAGGAGTGCGCGCTCAGCGTCTGGGTGGCGATCACCGCGGCCTGCACCCGGCGCTCGACGCCGAGCTTGGCCAGCAGTCGGGAGATGTGGTTCTTGACGGTCTTCTCGGCGAGGAACACCCGCTCGCCGATCTGCCGGTTGGTCAGGCCCTCGCCGATCAGGGCGAGGATCTCCCGCTCCCGCTCGGTCAGGTTGGGGAAGTCGGGGGCGGGCGCGGGGGCCTCGCCGCGCAGGCGGGCCATCAGCCGGGTCGCCGCGCCCGGGTCGAGCATGGACTGACCGGAGGCGACGGTGCGGATCGCGGTGACCAGGTCGGTGCCGCTGATCTGCTTGAGCACGTAGCCGGCCGCGCCCGCCATGATCGAGTCGAGCAGCGCCTCCTCGTCGTCGAACGAGGTGAGCATCAGGCAGGCGAGTTGCGGCATCCGTGAACGCAACTCCCGGCACACCGAGACGCCGTCGCCGTCGGGCAGCCGCATGTCGAGCACCGCGACGTCCGGACGCAGCGCCGGCACCCGGGCCAGCGCCTGTTCGACGGTGCCGGCCTCGCCGACCACGTCCAGGTCCGGCTCGGAGTCCAGCAGGTCGTGCACCCCGCGGCGGACCACCTCGTGGTCGTCCAGCAGGAACACCCTGATCGGTGCCGAACCCTCGGACATGGCAGCAACTCTCCTCGCGCAAATCGCGGACGTCCGGACCGGCGTCCGGACGCAGACACCCTGCAGTCTGCCAAACGCTACCCGCAGGCCGACAGGGCCCTCCGCCTCCGACCGTCCCCGGACCGGGGCCGGTCGGCCCTTGACAGCCATCGTCCGGACGTGCTCGAACGACTGCGGCTTCGTCCGGCAGGTCGACGGGAGGAGCCGTCGGGCCCGCACCGCTTCGTGCCCGACCGGCCGGGCAAACAGCAGCCCAACGCCACCCCAACGGGACGTCAAGCCGCCGGGACCGCTGCCGACCTGCGCAGATGGGGGACGTTACGATCCAGCCTGCCCTGGACGGTGGCGGAGGTGACCTACATTGACGTGGGAGTCCGCCCGGTGGGCCGGAGCATCCGGCGGCCCGGGGCTCCCGACCTCGCGACAGGAGCAAGACAGTGGTCGATTCCGCCCCCGCGGACGCCGGCTCGGCGCGACAGCGCCTGCGGGCCTGGCTGCTGGAGGGCCTGTCGGACATGGCCAAGCAGCACCCCGGCCCGCACGCCCAGGCCACCGACCAGCAGCACGGGCAGCGCTGGTGGCGGGTGATGTGCCTGACCGGCCTGGACTACTTCTCCACCCTCGGCTACCAGCCCGGCATCGCGGCGCTCGCCGCCGGCCTGCTCTCCCCGATCGCCACCATCGTGCTGGTCGCCGTCACCCTGCTCGGCGCACTGCCCGTCTACCGGCGGGTCGCCCAGGAGAGCCCGCACGGCGAAGGCTCCATCGCGATGCTGGAACGGCTGCTGTCGTTCTGGAAGGGCAAGCTGTTCGTCCTGGCGCTGCTCGGCTTCGCCGCCACCGACTTCCTGATCACCATCACGCTGTCCGCCGCCGACGCCACCGCCCACCTGGTGGAGAACCCGCACCTGACCAAGGCGCTCAGCGGCCACCAGGTGCTGATCACGCTCCTGCTGGTCGCCCTGCTCGGCGCGGTCTTCCTGAAGGGCTTCAGCGAGGCGATCGGCGTCGCGGTCGTCCTGGTCGCGGTCTACCTGACGCTGAACGTGGTGGTGGTGGCGGTCGGCCTGTGGCACGTCGTCACCGCATCGTCGGTGATCACCGACTGGGCGCACGCGCTCAGCATGGAACACGGCAACCCGATCGCGATGATCGGCGTCGCCCTGGTGGTCTTCCCCAAGCTCGCGCTCGGCCTGTCCGGCTTCGAGACCGGCGTCGCCGTGATGCCGCACATCGAGGGCGACCCCGACGACACCGAGGACCGGCCCACCGGACGCATCCGCGGCGCCCGCAAGCTGCTCACCACCGCAGCCGTGATCATGAGCTGCTTCCTGATCACCACCAGCTTCATCACCACGCTGCTGATCCCCGCCGACGACTTCAAGGCCGGCGGCCCCGCGAACGGCCGCGCCCTCGCCTACCTGGCCCACCACTACCTGGGCAACGCCTTCGGCTCGGTCTACGACCTGTCCACCATCGCCATCCTGTGGTTCGCCGGCGCGTCCGCGATGGCGGGCCTGCTCAACCTGATGCCCCGCTACCTGCCGCGCTACGGCATGGCCCCGCACTGGGCCCGCGCGGTGCGCCCGATGGTGCTGGTGCTCACTGCGATCGCCTTCCTGGTCACCTGGCTGTTCGACGCCAACGTCGACAAGCAGGGCGGCGCGTACGCCACCGGCGTGCTGGTGCTGATCACCTCCGCGGCGATCGCCGTCACCATCGCCGCCCGGGCCGCCCGGCAGCACCGGTGGACCATCGGCTTCGCGATCATCGCCGCGGTGTTCGTCTACACCACCGTCATCAACATCGCCGAACGCCCCGACGGCGTGAAGATCGGCGCCTGCTTCATCGCCGGCATCGTGCTGGTCTCGCTCGCCTCCCGGCTCGCCCGCGCCTTCGAACTGCGGGTCACCGACGTGCAGTTGGACGAGGTCGCGGAACGCTTCGTGCGGGACACCGCGCACCGCACGATCCGTTTCATCGCCACCAAGCCCGCCACCCGCGACCTCGCCGAGTACCGCGACAAGGTGCACCAGATCCGCGCCGACAACGACATCCCGGTCGAGGACGACCTGGTGTTCGTCGAGGTCACGGTGCTCGACCCGTCCGACTTCGAGGCCGAACTGAAGGTCCGCGGCGAGGTGCTGCACGACCGCTACCGGGTACTGACGCTCGAACACTCCAGCGTGCCGAACGCGCTCGCCGCGATACTGCTGCACGTCCGCGACACCACCGGCCAGCTCCCGCACATCTACTTCGAGTGGACCGAGGGCAGCCCGTTCGCCCAGTTCCTGCGGTTCTTCCTGTTCGGCCAGGGCGAGGTCGCCCCCGTCACCCGCGAGGTGCTGCGCGAGGCCGAACCCGACCGGGCGCGGCGGCCGCGGGTGCACGTCGGCTAGGACCTGTTCGGGCGTCCGTTCAGGGGCAATCGAAGTGGGAAAACGCTTTCCGGGTGTGCCTCGGAAAGCGTTTTCCGTTTCCGTGCGGGGAGTCGCTCAGGACTGCGGGACGTCCTCCCGGGTCCACGCACCCACGCCGAGGCGGCCGGTGGTGCCGAGGTCCAGCTCCGGGGTCACCGTCACCGGTGCCGCGTCGGGCGTCGCCCGCACCCGCAGGTACGGGGCGTTCACCGGGTCCGAGGCGACGTTGTCGTTGGTGTTGCGCCACACCACCGCGGACCGCGCCCCCTCGCCGGTCCTCAGCACGATCCGCTGCGGCGGCGTGTCCGCCCCGGTGCCCGTGGCGATCGCCGCGCCGCCCTTCAACACCTGCAGCGAGTCCACCGCCCGGTGCTTCTCGTCCAGCGCCTGCACCTGCGGGTAGCCGTCCACCGTCACCGGCGACGTCCCGCAGTTCACCAGGTGCAGGCCCACCACCCGCAGTCCCATCGCCGCGTCGCCCTGGTCCGCGTACAGCCGCACCCCGGACGCCGGACAGGGCCCGCCCTTCGACGGCGCCTCGGCCGTCGGCACGCTGCGCACCCGGGAGATCTTCACGCTCGGGACGATCGGCGGCCGGGACCCGTCCGCGCGCTTCGGGGCGCCCACCTCGATCCGGCCGCGGACGGTCGCGCCGGGCGGCACCGCCGTCACGGTGCCGGTCGGGCTGGTGTCCAGCCGCTGGTCGACACCCGTCCACCCGAACAGCACCGAGAAGTCCGCGGCCTCGCTCCCCGCGTTGGTCACCTCGAACTCGGCGCAGGCGTCGTTCACCGAGACGATCCGCACCTCGTCCCGGACCCACCCCTCCAGCGGGCGCTCCAGCGGCACCCCGCACGGCCCCGCACTCGCCGACGGCCCGGCCGCCCCGCCGCCGGCGGTCGTCACCGACCCGCACCCCGCGAGCAGTGCGGCGGCGACGACGGTGAGAGCGGTGACGGTGACGGCGGGGCGCACGGCGGAAGCAGACATCCGACGAGTCGATCACGCCGCGGGCCGGCCGGTCCGTGACCCGGCTCACAGTGCGGGCAACAGCCCTGCAACGGTCGTCGGTTCACGACCGTCGGCGCTCGCAAGCGGTTCGCGGTCGTCGGTTCACGACCGTCGGTTCACGGTCGTCGGCTCGCGAAAGCGGCTCACGGTCGGCGGCTCACGGCCGACGGGCGAAGAGCAGTGCCCCCGGCACCTCCGCGTCGGGGTCGGTCAGCAGGTGGGCCTCCACCGTGAACCCGGCGTCGCGCAGCCAGGCCGCCACCCGGTCGGGTCGGCGGCGGTGGACGTGGACCCTCATCGGGTGGCCGCCGTAGCCCTGCGTCTTCAGCCGGGACCCGGTGCCGACGTGGAAGCCCACCAGCAGCGGCCCGCCGGGACGCAGCACCCGCCGGAACCGGTCGAAGACCGCGGGTACCGCGTCGTCGGGCAGGTGGATCAGCGACCAGAACGCGAGCAGCCCGGCGACCGACCCGTCGGCAAGGTCGAGGTCCGTCATCGAGCCCACCTCGAACCGCAGGTCGGGACGGTCACGGCGGGCCACGTCGATCATCGCGGGCGACAGATCGATGCCGAACGCGTCGAGGCCCAGCCCGTGCAGGTGAGCGGTGACGTGTCCGGGACCGCAGCCCACGTCCGCCACCGGCCCGCCCCCGTCGGCGTGCACCAGCTCGGCGAACAGGGCCAGCGCCGCCCGGAGGTACGGCGCTCCGGCCAGCACCCCGCGCATGCGGTCGGCGTAGTCGGCCGCGACGGTGTCGTAGGAGTCCCGGATGTCCGTCAGCCAGTCGTCCGTGGTCATGCCCGCCACCGTAGCCCAGGGCTCAACTCCGTTTCCCCGCCGCCGGATTGCAGTCGTTCGGCGGCGGGGCGCCACGGCGGGCATCGAAGCAGGTCACATCGGCAGCGAGTGCAGCCGGACCGGGCCTTCGGGCCAACCGGCCTCGGGTGTCAGCGACTTCCACATCGCGCCGATCGGGACGGCGGCCGGGCCGTCGGGCTGATCGGCCGTCACGGGGGTGGGCAGGGGCAGCCAGCCGAGGTGGGCGTAGAGCGGCGCGCGGTCCGGCAGGCAGAACAGCAGGGCCCGGTCGAGGCCGTCGGCGCGGGCGGCGTCCAGCGCGCCGGTGACGGCGAGCCGGGCCAGGCCGTGGCCGCGCATGGCCGCATCGACGATGACGCCGCCGATGCCCGCGACGTCGAAGCGCTGCCCGCCGACCTCCACCGGCGCCACCACGAACCCGGCGTGCGCGACCACCCGACCCTCGTGCCACACCCCGAAGTGCCGGTCCTTGGGACGCCACGTCACGTTCAGCGACCCGGTCTCGAACGGGTCGGCCGCACCGCCGCCCAGCGCCCGGACCTCCGGCCAGCCCCAGTCGGCGAGTTCGGCCGTCGTGAACTCCGGTGTGTCACCCATGATGTGCTCCATTCGTTTCCGGTCGCGGGCTACGAGCAGTCGCATCCGCCGCAGTCGCACCCACTGCAACAGCCGTCGTCGCAGGAGCAGCACTGGCAGCACTCCGGGTCGCAGCCGTTGCAGCAGTCACAACAGTCGCAGCAGGAGTCGCAGTTGCGCTGACAGAACCCCTTCTGGCGCTCCCGGGAGAACGGATTGTCGTGCTCGCAGCACAGCAGCTGGCACGTGCAGGCCATCGTCAACCAGACCGCGCAGCCCACGATCGTGTCCCGGCGCGGCTTCTGCGGGCCGGACGGCGGCAGGTCCGGATCGGCGGGCGCGTCGGGGTCCGTACCGGGCGGCGCGGTGCTCGCGCAGATGTGCCCGGCGCGGCCGAAGACCCGGTCCACCGCCTCGCCGGTCTCGTGCGCCAGCAGACGGTGCACCAGCGCCCGGTCGGTGAACTCGACCTCCGCCAGGGCGAGTTTGATGCCGTGCACGGCGTCCCGGCAGAGCCGCCGCGCCTCCTCCTGCGAGGTGCCCGACACGGACAGCGGATTCCACAGGCCCTGCGCCTCGTCCTGCTGCCGGTCCTCGGCCGCGTCCAGCAGGTGCGCCAACCGCCCGAACAGGCGGCCGGCCTCGGCGAGCGCCGCGGCGTTGCCCGGACGGCCCGCCAGCACCGCCGTGTGGGCGAACGCCGCTGCCGTCGCCTCCTCGGTCGGCGCGGTCGCCAGCAGCAGCGGACCGCCCGCCGTCACCAGCCGCTCGGCCTCCTCCTGGCGTCCGGCCGCCGCCAGCAGCACCCCGGTGTCGAACCCGACCGCTGCCGCGCTGCCCGTGCTCTGCCGCTCCCACCGCCGGGTTATTCGCCGCGCCCCCGCCGCGACCGGCCGGCGCGCGAACACCCCGTCCCCGTCCAGCACGTGGTCCCGGACCTTCACCGAGGCCAGCGCCAGCGAGACCGCCGCCGCCAGCCGCGCCCCCTCGCCGCGCGCCACCGGCGCCGTCCGCATCCCGCGCAGCGGGCACGGGCCCGCGGTGCGGCGGTCGGCGGCGCGCGGCGACTGCGCCTCCACCAGCACCGAGATCACCAGGCCGTCGTAGTTGGTCGCCGTCCGCGCCAACTGCCCGTGATCGTCCCGCAGCGCCAGGCACAACCCGCACAGGTGCGCCAGCCACGAAGCGTGCAGCCGCTCCGACAGTCGGTGCCGACACGGCCTGATGATCCCGAACAATGCCCCCGCCCCCCTCTACGGCCGGCCATCCCGACCGGCCGCCATCCTAGTGACGCGTTCCCACCTGCCGAGGTTCCGGCCCCGGGCCGGTCACGGTGCCGGCCGGTCACGGTGCGGGCCGGTCACGGTGCGGGCCGGTCACGGTGCGGGCCGGTCACGGTGCGGGCCGGTCACGGTGCCGGCCGGTCACGGTGCGGGGTGATGACGGCGCGGGTCGGTGACGGCGAGCGTCAGGCGGCCGGCGTCGCGGCCAGCCGCAGGATCTCCGCGGCGACGTCCTCCGGGTGCGCGGCGACGGTCGCCGCAGCGAGGCCGTCGAGGGCGGGGTGGGCGCCGACCCGGACGGCGTGGCGGGCGTGCTGGAGCAGGGTGCGGTCGTTGATGTCGTTGCCGAAGGCGTTGTAGTGGTCGATGCCCAGGGAGACGAGGGCCTCCCGCTTGTCGGTGGTGCCGGGCGCGAAGTCGACGATCGCCTCGTCGACGTGGTGGTTGACGGACATGCCGAGGGCGCGGCAGGACTCGGCGAGGGCGTGCAGGTCGGTCGCGGAGACCGCCAGGAGCTTCACCACGGCGGGGAGTTCGGCGACCTCGACGCGGCGGGCCACCCGGTTCTGGTCGATCCGGTCGAGGATCGGGTGCTCGGCGGGGCCGGTGTACGCGTAGTCCCACGGGCCGTCGGCGAGGTAGCCGGCCTTGAACCGTTCGAGCTCGGCCAGCAGCTCGGCGAGTCTCCCGGTCGAGAACGCGGCGCGCATCCGGACCCGCCCGCCGACCGAGACCAGACTCCCGTTGCCGCCGATCAGCGTCGCGGACGGGAACGCGCCCTCCAGCACGGGGAGCAGGTCGCGGATCGGTCGGGCGGAGGCGAAGACCAGCTCGTGGCCGGCCCGCTCACAGGCGTCGAGGGCGGCGAGGATGCGGGGGTCGATCGACCTGCCGTCGAAGCAGAGGGTGCCGTCGATGTCGAAGACCGTGGTACGGGCGGGCGAAATGATCATCGTTGGAGCGTAACGAGTCCGACGTCCGGCCCGACCTCCACCCCCGTGACCTGCCGCGCAGCCGGGCGGCAGCGCGCCTGCTCAGGCAGCAGGCCCGTCCATGCAGCAGGCCCGTTCACGCGGCGGGCCCGTTCGCGCGGCGGGCCCGTTCACGCGGCGGGCCCGCCGTCCGGTCCGCCGGTGAAGAGGACGCCGTCGGGGGAGGCGAGCTGCCACGGGTGGACGGGGCCGTCGGGGGCCGGATCGGGGGCCACGGCGAGCGTGTGCCCGGTGTCGAAGACGAGGTGCAGGCCCCCGGCGGGGGTGACGGTTGCCCGGGTGACCGTGGCGTCCGTCAGTGTGCCGAGCGCGCCGGACGGGGTGACGCCGAGCGCGGGGTAGAAGTGGTCGACCTTCGCGCCGCGCAGCAGCCGGAAGTCGTTGCGCACCGTCAGCAGCAGCCCGCCGTCCAGGCGCAGCACCAGCCGGTCGCCGCCGCCCAGCGACCGCACCGCGCACCCGTCCAGGCCCAGGCCCGGCTCCGTCGATCGTTCCATCCGTACCTCCCTGCCGCTGATCCTTCCCGGGTCGGGGGCCCGGCTACCCGTGCGACCCGCCCGGGTGGGTGACCGAGGCGACCGACGGCGAACCGGACTCGGGCACGCCGTCCAGCAGTTCGGCCGGACCGGCGTCGGGCGGCAGGTCGCGGACGGCCAGGCACGCGGCCATCCGCCGCCCGGCGGGCCCGTGCAGCAGGCGCCGTGCCTCCTCGGGGGTGAACAGTCCCCACTCGGCGAGCTCGTCCTCCTGGAGGCGGATCGTCGACAGCAGCTCGGACGTCACCGTCCCACCGTCGAACACCAGGACGGTGCGCGGGAGTTGGTCGTCGAGGCCGGGCACCCAGTCGATCGCCAGCAACCGGCCCGGCTCGCGCCGCCAGCCCAGTTCCTCCAGGGTCTCCCGCCGGGCGGCCTCCCGGGGCAGCTCGCGGTCCGCCTCGATCGAGCCGCCGGGCAGCACCCACGCGGACTCGCCGTTCCACGGCGTCAACCGCACCAGCAGCACCCGGCCGCGCTCGTCCGTGAACAGCATCCGCGCCTTCCCCCGGATCCGCGGCCGGCTCGCGTAGTACGTCTCGCGGTCCATCGGCGGCGGCGGAGCGGGCCGGTCGCCGCCGGGCGGCAGCAGCGACGCGATCCCGGCGGGGCCGGTGTACGGGGGCGCGGGCCACGGCCGCAGGTTCCGGGCGGTGTGACCGGCCGGCAGGCCGTCCGCGAGCTCCAGCGGCGCGGCCGAACGCGGCGCCAGCGCGCACGAGCCGACCCGCCGGGAGAGCAGCGGCGGCAGCGCCGACAGCAGCTGGTCGGGCGTCAGGTACACCAGCGCGTCCAACTCCTCGGCCTCCAGCCGGATCGCCGCCCGCTGCGCCTCGGTGAGCGGGTCGGCCCAGTACAGGAACGCCGCGATGGGCGGCCGGTGGTGGTCCCGGGACCAGTCCAGGCAGGCGAGTTCGCGCAGCACCGGGGTGATGCCGAGCTCCTCCTGGATCTCCCGGACGGCGGTGTACCGGGGCGACGGATCGGACGCGTCCCAGCCGCCGCCCGGCACCTCGATCGGGTGCTTCGTCCGGTACGACACCCGGGCCACCATCACCCGCCCCTGCTCGTCCGGGAACAGCACCCCCGCCGCCGCCAGCAGTTCACGCCCCGCCATCGTCAACCCCCTCGCCCGGTCCGCTTCGCCGTTCCCAGCATGCCGCAGCACCGGGCGCGCGAACCGTCATGACGACGAGCCCGTGACAACCCTTCGGGTCGGTCACAGGCTCGCCACTCCGGGCCCGCGCGGGGGCCCGGTGTGCTGCCGCGCGTATCGGGCGGCAGCGGTCCGGGTCGGGCGCTCGCGCCGCGCGGGCGCGGGGAGCGCCGTCCGGGTCAGGCGTTCGCGCCGGTCTCCTGGAGCTGCGCGTACGGCGCGAGCTTCCGGATCGACTCGATGCTCTTCAGGCACTGCTCGCGGGACTCCTCCGGGTCTCCGGTCACCACGATCGCGCCGTTGGCCGCCTTCAGGCGGAAGCGGTGGTTGCCCATGTCGTCCACGTACAGCTCGAACTTGCCAGCCATGCCAGTGCGTACCTCTCGCTCGGGAAGCCCCCCGCAACGGCACCGTACGGACTGCCCGGGAGCGTCGCGCGTCGGATCGGCCATCGGATGCAGCCCCGGGCGGGACGACGGTCGGGGCCTCAGATCGGGGGCTCAGGCCGGGGGCTCGCGGACCACCTCGGCCGCCGGGCGGTCGGTGCGGACACCCTGGTAGCGGGGTGCCCGGAGGCGGCCGTCGCGGGTCCACTCGGTGAAGCCGACCTGCACCACCAGCTCCGGCCGCACCCAGTGCGACGTGCGCTGCGGAACGTCCTCGGTAGGGTCGAACGGGCTGACGGGGGAGGCGAGTTGGAGCATGGCGCCGTGCAGGGCGTGCAGCGTACGGGTGTCGAATCCGGTGCCGACCTTTCCCGCGTAGCGCAGCCGGCCGTGCTCGTGATAGCCGATCAGCAGAGCGCCGAACGCCTCCCGACTGCCCGCCGGATCGGTCCAGCCGCCGACCACGAACTCCTGCCCCCGCTCGCACTTGAGCTTCAGCCAGTCGCCGGACCGGGCCGCCAGGTACCGCCCGGCGGCGCGCTTGGCGATCAGTCCCTCCCAGCCGTGCGCGCACGCCTCGGCGAGCGGGACGGGGACGCCCGGCTCGGCGACGGTGAACTCGGACAGCCGCAGCGGTGCGTCGAACTCCACCGCCTCGGCGAGGAGTTGCTTGCGATCGAGGAGCGGAAGGCCGGTGGTGTCGTGCCCCTGCAGGGCCAGCAGGTCGAACAGCACGTAGTCGACGGCGATGCCGCTGGCCGGCGCCCGGACCGGATCGTGCAGCCCCATCCGCTGCTGGAGCCGGGCGAAACTGGTCCGGCCGCCCTCGAAGGCGACGATCTCGCCGTCCACCGCGAACCTGGGCACCGGCTGTGCGGCGAGGGCCGCCACCAGCTCCGGGTAAGCGCTTTCCAGTTGCTGCCCGGTCCGCGACCGCAGAGTCACCCGGTCCCCGTCCCGCACCGCCAGCGCCCGAATCCCGTCCCACTTCCGCTCCAACACCCACCCCTCGTCGAACACCCGACGGCTGCTCGACACCGCCAACATCACTCCACCATCGCTCACCCCGCCACCCGTTCCACCCACCGCCCCACCCGAACCCGCTTGGCGGCCCTGTCCGCTCTGCCGGCGCACCGTCAGCTGCCGCCGTTCGCGGCCAGTGAATACGCAAAGCGATGACCGAGAAGAGGACGTTTCTCTGACCCACTGCCAGCTGTGCCGGTTTCGCACCGACCGGAACATGGAGGGGGCGGCGGACGACGGAGGATGGTCGTTCGCCCGTCCACCGGTTGCGGTCATGCTCTAATCGCCGGATGACGAGGATCGAACCAGAGCTGATACGACGTTGGCTGAACGGCTGGACCGTAGCCCGCTCGCTGCCTGAGGCCGAGCCGGCCGAGTCTGCTGGGGACGGCCTGCGGTCCAAGTGCGACCAACCCGGCCGTGAGGTCGAGGTGTTCGCGCTGCGTGCGGATGAGGACCCCGAATCCTTGGAACGGCTGGCGGCATCCGTCGCCGCCGCGCAGCAGATCACCTGGCTCACGGTGCCCACGCTGCGCCCACGCGCCGTCGAAGCCGTCGTCAGCGCTGCCGGACTGGAGTTGCTCCACCGGTCCGAGTGGTTCATGACGACCGATCTGACCGAGCACCCGCAGCACGCACCCGCCGCGCCGTACGAGAGCGAGGTCCGCACGGAGGGAGCAGTCACGGTCGTCTCCGTCCACGGCCCCTCCGGAGAGATCGCAGCGCGCGGCACCATCGCCGTGATCGGCCCCGACGCGATCGCCGATCGCATCGAGACAGACCCGGCGCACCGCCGACGCGGCCTGGGCCGCGCCATGATGAGCACTCTGGCGGCGGCCGCCGTGGCCCGCGGCGCCCGTACCGGTCTTCTCATCGCCAGTGCGGAGGGCCAGCGCCTCTACTCCTCCCTGGGCTGGCACCACGAAGCCGACGTCCTGATCGCCCGGCGGCCGGCGGTTCCCTCCAACAGGTAGGACTCACTCACGCGGCCTGTCCGCAACCACGCACGGCGTACTCGTGCGGATTGGCCTCCAATCACGGCCCCCTGTCAGAGGGTGTTCGATACCGATTTAGGCTGCTGCGAGCGGTTTCGGGCGGAGGTATTGCCCGGTTCTGTCCGAGCTGGCGGTCAGCCGGTTGGCCATGGAGTTCACCATGGCCCATTGGATCATCGAGCGTGACCGGTCCGGCAGTTCCTCGTAGTCGCGATGGAGCCGCCGGTACCGGGACATGATCCCGAAGGTCTGCTCAACGCGCCAGCGGATCCGGTCCTGAGTAGTAGCGGTACAGCGGTTAGCGCTAAGGCCCCGGCCCAGGTCAGTGGCGGTAAGTTCTTGATCGCGGTTCGGTAAACCGCCCTCGTGGCGTGTAGTTGCGTGCGTACGGTCGGTGGTCGTGCCCGTTGAGTTCTTGACTGATGATCAGGCTGCGTCCTACGGCACCTTCAAGGAGGTGCCGACCCGCCCTGAGCCGGAGCGATTCTTCTTCCTCGATGACGAGGACCGCCTGCTGATCTCGAAACGGCGGGGTGACCACAACCGTCTGGGCTTCGCCCTGCAGATCTGCACGGTCCGGTACGTGGGGGTGTTCCTGCCGGACCCGCTGGACGTGCCGTGGGCGGTGGTGGACTACCTGGCCGAGCAGCTGGGCACCGAGGACGCCTCGTGCGTGAAGCGGTACACCGAGCGGCAGATGACGCCGTACGAGCACGCCTGGGAGATCCGGGACGCCTACGGCTACCACGAGTACGAGAACCCTGCGTGGGGCCGGGAGTTCCGGACCTTCCTGCACGGCCGAGCCTGGACGCACGCCGAGGGACCGGTGGCACTGTTCAACCACGCGGTGGCGTGGCTGCGGCGCAACCGGGTGCTGCTGCCGGGTGTGAGCGTGCTGGCCCGGCAGGTCTCGGAGGCCCGGGCGGTGGCGGAGAAGCGGCTGTTCACCACGGTCTCCAGGGCCGCTCACCGGGCCGATCCGGCGCTGGCGGCGGAGCTGGTGCGACTGCTGGAGGTGCCGGACGGCGCACGGATCTCGGAGCTGGAGCGGCTTCGCCGGCCGCCGACCCGTACGACGGGCACCGCGATGGCGCGGGCGCTGGACCGGGTGAACGAGATCTCCGCGTTCCAGCTCGGGCGGGTGAACCTGACGCGGGTGCCGGTGAACCGGCTCTCCACGCTGGCCCGCTACGGCCTCGCCTCGAAGGCCCAGACGCTGGAGCGGACCGTGGAGCCGAAGCGGACCGCGCTGCTGACCGCGGTGGTGCGAAGCCTGGAGGCCGCGGCGATCGACGACGCGCTGGACCTGTTCGCCCTGCTGATGGCGACCCGGCTGATCGGCCCGTCCAAGCGGGCCTCGGACCGGGAGCGGCTGGTGATGCTGCCTCACCTGGAGAAGGCGTCGCGGACCCTGGCCAAGGCCGCTCGGGTGCTGGTCGGGCAGCTGGAGCTGACCGAGGAGGCCGGCGCCGACCTGGACGTGGCCGCGCTGTGGCGGGCGGTGGAGGAGGTCGCCTCCCGCGCGGCGGTGAACAACGCGGTGCGGGTGGTCGAGCAGCTGGTCCCCGAGGACGACGGGTCGGCGGAGATCGCGCTGCGCCAGCAGCTGACCGGCCGCTACAACACAGTGCGGCCGTTCCTGGCGCTGCTGGGCGAGAGCGACGCGCTGGGCGCCGCGCAGGGCGGGCGGCGGGTGCTGAAGGCGGTGCGCCGGCTGCCGGTGCTGGCCCGGCGCAAGGTCGCCCAGCGCCCGCTGCTGCCCAAGGAGATCGACGCCGAGCTGGTGCCGCCCGCGTGGAGGAAGGCGGTGTACTCCAACACCGCACTGCCCGAGGGCGCGGTGGACCGCGACGCCTACGTGGTGTGCGTGCTGGAGCAGCTGCACCGCGCGCTGACCCGCCGCGACGTCTTCGCCTCGCCGTCGAACCGCTGGTCGGACCCGCGGGCCCGGCTGCTGGACGGCGCCCGGTGGGAGGCGGTGCGCGACGAGGTGCTGGCCGGCCTGAGCCTGCAGCAGGGCGTGGACGAGCACCTGGAGAGCCTGACCCGGGGCCTGGACGCGGCCTGGCGCCAGATGGCGGCCCGGCTGGAGGAGGCGGGGCCGGCGGCGAAGGTGGAGATCGTGGTGCCGCCGGACGGCGGCCGGGCCCGGTTGAGCGTGGACAAGCTCGGCGCGCTCGGCGAGAGCGAGTCGCTGCGGTGGCTGCGCAGGACCACGCTGGCGATGCTGCCGCGCATCGACCTGCCGGACCTGCTGTTCGAGGTGCACTCCTGGACCGGGTTCCTGGACGCCTTCACCCACGTGTCCACCAGAGCGACCCGGATGGAGGGCCTGCCGGTCAGCCTGGTGGCGCTGCTGGTCTCCGAGAGCTGCAACATCGGGCTGACCCCGGTGACCAACCCGGCCTACCCGGAGCTGACCCGCGACCGGCTCTCCCACGTCGACCAGAACTACCTGCGCACCGACACGATCGCGGCGGCGAACGCGGCGCTGATCGCCGCCCAGGCCAGGGTGCCGCTCGCGCAGTCCTGGGGCGGGGGCCTGCTCGCCTCGGTCGACGGGCTGCGGTTCGTGGTGCCCAAGCGCAGCATCAACTCGGCGCCCTCACCCAAGTACTTCGGCCAGAAGAGGGGTCTGACCTGGCTAAACGCACTCAATGACCAGGTCTCGGGGATCGGCGCGATGCTGGTGCCCGGCACCCCGCGCCACTCGCTGTTCATCCTGGACACCCTGCTGAACCTGGACGGCGGCGTGCGCCCGGAGATGGTGGCGACCGACCACGCCTCGTACTCCGACATGGTGTTCGGGATCTTCAAGATGCTCGGCTTCCGCTTCGCGCCGCGCTTCCGCGACCTGGCCGACCAGCGGTTCTGGCGCGCCGACATCCCCGGCGACCAGTCGCAGCCCGGCTACGGGCCGCTGGAGGCCATCGCCCGCAACAAGGTCAACCTCAAGAAGATCCGCGAGCAGTGGCCCGACATGCTGCGGGTGGCCGGATCGCTGATCACCAACCAGGTCCGCGCCTACGACCTGCTGCGGATGTTCGGCCGCGAGGGCCACCCCACCCCGCTGGGCCAGGGCTTCGCCGAGTACGGCCGGATCGAGAAGACCTTCCACCTCTTCGACCTGGTCGACCCGGTGGACGACACCTACCGCTGGCGGATGAACCGCCAGCTCACCGTCCAGGAGTCCCGCCACACCCTCGCGAGGGCGATCTGCCACGGCAAGCGCGGACACATCCACCAGGCGTACCGCGACGGTCAGGAAGACCAGCTCGCCAGCCTCGGCCTCGTGCTGAACGCCGTGGTGCTGTGGAACACCCGCTACCTGGACGCCGCAGTCACCGAGCTCCAGCGGGCCGGCCACACATCGCCGAGGAGGACCTGGCCCGCCTGTCCCCGCTCAAGGCCGGCCACTTGAACGTCCTGGGCCGGTACGCCTTCACCGCCTCCCAGCCCGAGAACGGCCTGCGCCCGCTGCGCGATCCGGACGCGGTGGACGACGAGGAACAGGCAGGGGAGTAGCCCCAACGGGGCGCACCGCGAAGAACTGGCACGCCGGGGTGCCGTTGGGCCGGTGCGCGGGCCCCGGCTCGGGGGACGGCAATCGACGGGGCGAAGGCCCTGATCAGGGAGATCAGGGCCTTCGATCGCACGGGACCGGGCTCAGGCCTTGTGCTCGTTGACGTAGCCGATAACCGCCTGGACGGTGCTCAGCCGCGCTTCGTCCTCGCTGAGCGTCTGGTCCAGGTCGTCTCCGTCGCGGGTGATCTTCAGGTCGAACTCGTCTTCCACAGCCTTGAGGATCTCCCTGATGGACAGCTCATCCGCACCGAGGTCATCGGCGAAGGACTTCTCTCGGGTGACCTCCTCTTCCTTCACTCCGAGCTGCTCGGCGACGATCTTGATCACGCGCTCTGCGATCGTGGACATGCGATCCCCTCTCCTGGTTGCGGATGGTGTGGTGTTACGGCAGCCGTCACACGACACCGCACGTGATCATTCCGGAAACGAGACTGCTTCGTGGCGGAATCGGACATCAGCCTCGGGGATCAAGTGGTCACGGCCCAGCGCCTGCGCGACGCCCCTGCCGCCGCCGACCGAGCCTCGCTCGCATAGCTACGGCGAAGTGCTTTGTAGCTGAGCGTGACGATAGTTGCGGTGGGTGATTCGCAGAAATGATCAGATGTGCGAGTTCTGCGAGAGGCCCGAACCGTGTCCGATTCGCCCCGGTCCGGTCTCGCAGAAGACCTCTCAGAACTCCGCACTTCTGCGAAGCACTTCTGAGAGACTTCCGCCATGGATCTGACGCCCGATCGGGCAGCATCTGCGGTAGAACGGCACGAATGCCCGAAGTGCGAGGCGCCGCCCGGCAGTCCGTGCCGGACCCTCGGAGGGAAGACCGCCTCGAAGTACCACACACCGCGCTTCATCCTCGTGCCCGCACTGCGCGAGGACCTCGAAGTCCTCGTCCCCGCCGACCGCGGCCCGGGCCGGACCTGGCAGCCGGGCCCGGCGCTCGCCGTCGTCCCCGAGCCCGCCGCCGGGAGCCGGCCCGTGCGGATCGGGTACGCCCGCACGTCCATGGTCAGCCAGGAGCTGGCCAGCCAGATCGAGGCCCTGGAGGCGGCGGGCTGCACGAAGATCTTCCGGGAGAAGATCAGCACCCGCGTCAAGCACCGCCCCGAGATGGCCGCCGCGCTCAAGCTCGCCGCCGAGTTCAAGGAGGCGGCACCCGACCAGGTCGTCATCCTCACCGTCCACGAGATGAAGCGCCTGGCCCGCAACGCCGCCGAGCTGATGCAGCTCTCCGCCGACCTGGAGGGAGCCGGCATCCTGCTCGAACTCCTCACCGGCCCGCTCACCGGCGTCTACGACCCCAACGGCATGGGCTCCATGCTCTTCGCCGTGCTGGCCGTCGCCGCCCAGCTCGACCGCAACTACATCCGGGAGAAGACCCTGGAAGGCCAGCAAGCCGCCGCCCGCAAGGGCAACCACGGCGGCCGGCCCAAGGTCATCGACGACGACATGCTGACCTTCGCCGTCGCACTCAAGGACAAGGGCACCCCGGTGCCTGAGATCGCCAAGAAGCTCGTCATCAAGACCGGCAAGAACGCCGGCGAGCACCCGTCGGTGGCCTCGGTGTACCGCGCGCTCGCCGACGCCGAGGAAGCCGCCGCGCTCGCCGCGGCGGGCGACGGCCTGCCGCTGCGGCCCAAGCCCGCGCGGGTCCTCCAGCCCAGCAACCCGCCCACCCCCGAGGAGATCGACCTGCGCGAGCGCCTGGTCGCCCAGCGCGCCCAGCTGACCGCCGCCGACGAGGGGTGAGCGCGGTCCGGGCGGCCGTCACCCGTCGGGCCGTCTCGACCGCACGGCCCGGCGGGTCCGACTCCCGGGGCTGGGAAGGCCACATCCCGGCAGAGTCAGGACTGTGCCTCGGTCGTCGTGGGCTGGCTCCTGAGATCGGAGAAGCCGGCGACAGGCTTCATCGTCCAGTAATCGGGCCGTCCTGGTCCTTGCTGACGAGATCCGGGTCGGTGGGCACGACGTAGAACCCATTGGTGGGGACGTGAGCGACGAGGCTGATGCTGTGGCTCACGTCCCCGGCGCGAGCGTGGACGGCTGGCACAGCGACAGCCACCGTGTCAGTGGTCACCAGGGTGTAGGAACGGGCGAGTTCCAGCAGTGATGCAGATGCCTGGCCTCGGAGGTTCTCGGCAATGAACTGGGCCTCGGTGCCGATGGCGACCAGGAGCTGGTCACGGGCCCCAGCGCCGACAGGGATGGGAAAGGGGTCGACGCCGGGGACAAACCTCGGCGGTACCACGTTGCCCTCGAAGTCCATAAAGGCCGCGGAGATGCTGGTCACCGCGGTGTACGCGCGGGCGAGTTCCGCCAGCTGAGTGGACACCTGACCTCGGAAGTTCTCGGTAAAGAACTGGGCCTCGGCGCCGATGGCGGCCAGGAGCTGATCACGGGCCTCGACGGCAGCAGGTGACTCTGGCGGAATGGTGATCGGCGCCGGGCCCCGGCCGTCGGCGTCAGGCTGCACTGCTGTCGTGCTGTCAGGCATGCTCTCTCCCATGGGCTTTGAGCAGTTGCGTACTGCTACCCGGGCAGCCTATCCATTGAGCCACCCTGTCATGCGGCGTTCAAGCCCGGCACTCCGAACGGGCCTTCAGCGCCGGCGGTCGCCAGGGGTCAGCAGGCCGGTGACCTCGGCGATGGCTTCAGGTGATGGCTTGCAGTACCAGCGGACGTGCCTTCTTGTGGCGCGACTTCGCCATCAGCTTCAGCAGGCTTGCCCCGGCCTCGCCGAGGTGGGTCAGGGAGAAGTGCCGCCACTCATGCAGGTCCCAGCCCGTGCCCGGCCCGCGCACCGCGGTGTGCTCGTCCAGCAGCGCGCGGGCCTGCCCGTAGGACAGGCGGGCCAGGCCGGTGATCTGGGCTTAGCGCCAGTTTCCGTTCCGATGTTCCTCAAGCACACATGCGCCGGATACCAAGATCATCCCTTAGCGCTAACGGCTGTACCGCTACTACTCAAGACCGGGATCGGCTGGACGACGAAGCCCTTCTGGGCCTTGTCGCGCGTCACGACCTCGACGTCTATGGCGTGTGCGGCGCCGTGCTTGACGACGCCGTTGTTGTAGCCGGCGTCCACCCAGGCCTTGGTCACGGTGGGCCACCGGTCGGCGAGCGCGTCCAGGACCTGCTTGCCGCCTGCGGAGTCCTGGACGCCCGCGGCGGTGACGATCAGGACCAGGAGCAGGCCGAGGGTGTCGGTGGCGATGTGGCGCTTGCGGCCCTTGACCCGCTTCCCGCCGTCGTAGCCCTGACTGTCGGCCGGGGCGTTGGGCGAGGCCTTCACCGACTGGGCGTCGATGATCGCCGCAGTCGGCAGGATCCGGCGGCCCTTCTTCGCTCGCAGCCGGTCACGGAGGGTGTCGTGGATCCGCTCGGTCGTGCCATCGCGTTCCCACTCCTTGAAGTAGCCGTAGACGGTGGTGTGGGGCGGGAAGTCATGCGGCAGGTACCGCCAGGCGATCCCGGTCCGGGCGACGTAGAGGATCGCGTTCACCACCTCGCGCAGCCCGGTCGTCGGCTCACGTCCTTCCGTGCGGGTGCGTCGCCACTCCACCAGCATGGGCTCGATGATCCCCCACTGATCGTCCTTCAAGTCCGAGGGATACCTGCGTCGTTCCGTCACAGTTGATCAATATCGCGGACACGGACCCTGCCGCCACGAGATCCTGGAACCGGGTCCGTGCCGCATCGAGAAAAGCCGGACAGTTGGGGGGAATCCCCTATCGAACACCCTGTCAGAGATCACCCACAGGAAGGCGAAGCACGCTGTCGTCCGGGCGATCCCGCGGAGGGCCTGCACATCACGAGGGTCAAGCCTTCGTAGGCGTGAGTCCGGACAGCTGATGGGCCCCGTGAGCCTCGGTGACGGGGAGCGGGGGTCGCCTTTCCGGGAGACGTCGATGGTGCTGTCGGGCTCCGCCGAGGCGAAGGGCGCGCTGCCCGGCGGGCGCATGCCGTGGTTGCCTGCCGGCCTGGGCGGGGCCGCCGGGGTGGTGGGCGGTGCTGCGGACAATCAGCTGCCGGCCGCGATCTCGCCGGCCTTGCTCCCGATGACGGTCCATGCCCGCGGGCCGGAGCCGGTGCCGTTCCACACGGAGGCCGCGCTGAGGAGTTTGCCCGGCTGACCCCCACTCGCGCGGGGAGGACGGCTTCAGCAGTCTGGCCTGACGCGCCATCACCGGCGCGCTCCCAGCGATCTCTCGCGGTTCCAGCGGGGGACCATTCCTGCTTCGCCGACTTGATGTTCCACGAGCCGTCCGGCTTCTAGGCTGATGGAGGGTCGGCCAGGTGGGCTGCCCCGCTGGGGAGGGCATCGTGACCACCGACCAGATCGTCGCCGCCGTCGCGGCAGGAGCAGGCGTGCTCGCCGCCGGCATCGCCGGCTGGCAGGCCGGCATCGCCCGGAGACAGGCACGGGACGCGCGCGAGGACGCGGCAATCGCGCAGGCGGCCGCCGAAGCGGCCCGACGTCAGGCTGACGCCGCCGAACAGCAGGCCCGGTCCGGGGAAGAGCAGGTGAAGGCGGCCGAGGCCCATGTTCGGGCGGCAGAGGAGCAGGTGCGGCTGCTGCAGCGTCAGCTGGACGCTCAGGAGGCCGAACGCCACGAAGCACGCGGCCCGCAGTTCATCATCAGGAGGGGATGGGTCGATCGCCGCACTCAGCGCGGTCGCGTCACGGCCCGGGTCTACCTGGAGCAGACCGCCGGCCCCGGCCTGGACACCGTCATCGCCACAGCCACCGGCCCGGTCATGCGCGACGCCGAGAACAACACGACGAGGTGCCGCTCGCTCGCAGTCGGCGGCGACGCCCGCCTGACCTTCTACCTCAGCCAGAACGCCCCCGAGAGGGGAACGATCGTCCTGGACCTCGAGTGCACCGCTGCGACCGGCGAGATCTGGCGCCGGTCGATCTCCCACGACCTCTCCACTCGCGACCCCTACGACCCGTTCGAGCCGGGCGCAGTGACCTCGCCCAATCCGAATTGGAACGACCCTCGATGACCACGCTCATGCTGCAGGCGGCGGGCCCACCGGTACCCACCGTCGCGCCCGACGCCTGCAGTACTTGGCCTGCCGAAGCCCGCCGGCTGCACGAGGGTTGACGGCGCGCTGCTCGGCGTCGCCAGCGACTGGATCGCTCACTACCGCTCGCCCAACGCCCGCTGTGTCGCGCCAGACCAAGTACAGGACCGCCCGCCTGGCGGCCGATACGGATGCTGGCGGAGGTCGACGACGCCGGAGTGGACGGGGCGATGCAGGTCGGGCACGCCTCAGGTCCCCGTGCGGGAGTCAGGGGTTGCGTCCGAGGAAGTTCAGGAGCCTGGTCTGGTCGTCCGCGGAGTTCGCGGCCGCCACCTTTGGGCCGTAGGCGTTCGGCAGGCGGATATCGCTGTCCTCGGGTGTGAGCATCTCGGTGGCGAGTTGGACGGCTTCGGCATCCAGTCGTTCGTTCTGCCGTGTTGCCCGGGCGAAGTCCCAGGTGTGGATCAGGGTGTCGGCGCAGGCCATGCGGTTCACGAAGGCTGCGAACGGCATGTTGCCGAAATCGTCGCCGAGCATGGTCGCGGCCCTGGAGGGGTCGAGCAGTGCGGCCTTGACCTCGTCGGATGCCGAGTGCCAGGCCGCCGGCAGGTCCTCTCCTCGCGAGGGGCTTTCATAGTCGGACCCGTCCAGTCCGGCGAGAGCTCGACGATGGTTCCCGATCACGTGTGCGGCAACGTCCCAGGCAGTCCAGCCGGGACACGGCGAAGGCTCCTCCCAGCGGTCCGGCGGGCATCCGACCAGCAGGGCAGTGAAGTCGTCGGAAATGCGTGCGTAGAGGTCATGAACGGTTGTCATGGGAGGGCATTCTCCCGGTGTGTGCTCCCGCCGGCTTCCCCCAATGTGCGGGTTCCGCAGTTGAATGCCGCGCCGTCAGCGGGGCTGGGATCCTCGTCGCGGCGGGGATGAGGGTCAGGACATGGCGGCTTTGCACTTGGTGGTGGCGAGGCGGAACGAGTCGGTGCCGGTCTCGATGTCTGGGGCCATCCCCGCGCGGGCGGAAAGCAGACTCATCGATCTGGGATTCTAGGCACCCGCAAAACGTCCACCGCGACTGACCCGGGCGGCATTGTCCATGAACGCCCCGCCGTGGACTTCCCGGCCGCTCCGATCGTCCACGGCCGCCTACGGCCCATCAGCCGATCGCGCCTGGATGGCCGGCACCATCGCCGATCGCTCCCACAGCGCATGGATGGATCGGGCGACGATCCGCAGTGCGTCGACCGCCCGGCCAGCCCTGTCGCGTCGTTCGGCGCACTGTCTGTCAGGTGTCGTACTCGCCGTTCCACGGAGCCGAGAAACCCAACCCGTCGGGATACAACTCAGCCCAGTCCTCCTCGCCGTCCGCGTCATCGGCATGGCACTCGGTGATGAGACCGAAAACCACACCGTCAACGGTGACCTGGAAGGGGCGAATCGCGATGTCACAGTATTCGCGCTCTGCGAGACCTGCGAGGACGGCGGCCAGCCGCGCTTCTGCGCGGGCAACCACGGAGTGCTCGTCGCGCGGACGCGTCATCTGCTCCGCCCAGGTACCCGCGCACCAGATGTCGGACTCCTGATGGTGCCCGTCATGGTCGAACCTGTGGACCGCGACGAAGAGCCTCTTGTGCTCCTCCCAGCCGCCTCCCATCACGAACCCGTCGGGCAGTGCATAGGTGATCGACGCCAGGAACTGACCGTCACGGAACCGGCCGATGGTGCTCGTTCGACAGTCCGGCTCATACGCGACAGGGATGATCTCAGGGACAGCCATGACGGCACCCTAAACACCTGGTTGAACCCCGTCGTCACCGGGGCTGGGCGCCCGTCACCCCGCCGAACGCCGCCTCCGGGTCACGGTTCGCCGTCAGCGGCTCCGACGGAGCGCTGCTCACCACCGCCCCTCCCTCCGGGGGCGTGACGACGATGCCGTACATCAGCTGGTTCCCCGGCATGTATCCGAACCGCACCGCGTGGGTCAGCCGGCCGTTCTACCCCTTCCAGACCCTCGCCCTGCAGGCCGGGCCCGCGAACGCGCCCGGAAGTCGGTACCTGACGGACTGTCACGCGTCCAGTTGCACCCTTCAGGGAAGCCGGATCGGCACCGTCTCGGCCGGCAACCCGAACCTCTCCGGCGACCTCTGGACGTTCCACGACGCCGGCGGCGGCCGCTTCTGGGTGGCCAATCCGGGCCATGACGGGCACCTGCAACGTCCCGGCAGCCGAGGGGTGGAACGTGACCGCCCTGCCCGCCCGGCTCGGAATCCTCCCGGAGGACGACGACTAGAACCCCTTCCGCCTCTGATCCCGCGGCACTTCCGACGGTCCCCACCCCCGCGGTGGGGGACCGTTCGGCTCTCGTGCGCCGCGTGTCGCCGTCGTGCGGGCGGTCGGTGTGCCGGGGCGATGCCCGCGAGGGCGGTGTCGAGCATCCGGTCGAACTCCGCCTCCGGGCGTCGGCCGGCGGCGGAGTGGGTGCGGTCGGGGGAACGGGGCGGGTGAGGGTCCGGTGGGGTCGGCGAGGCGGCGGAGGAAGGCGAGAAGGCCCGCGGTGCCGGTGGGTGGTCTCCAGGGTTGCGCAGAGTGGGTCGAGCAGTTTCGAGCAGGCGTCCCCGCCCAAGGCCCCGGAGTTCGCCTGGAGAACGTGGACATGCGTCCTCCCGGCCGAGCGTCCGGTGAGAGGGGCGGCCCCGGCCCGACGTACACGGCCGTTCGGTCCGCGAGGCCGGTGCGGAGATCGGTCTTGACTTCAACTTCGCTTGAGGTTCTACGGTGCTTGCACCAGCGATCGTTTCCAGGGGGCACCTCGCATGACGAGCCAGCACACGTCCGACGCCGAACTCGCCGCTCAGTCGGCTGCGTACTGGACCGGGGTGGCCTATGAGGCCGTCATCTCGTTCACCCGGTCCCAGCAGGCCGAACTGGGCTTCACCCAGCCTCAGTTCTGGCTGCTGCGCAACCTGTCGAAGAACGACATCTCACCCGACGGCCGCGGCATGACCGTCCCCGAACTTCAGCAGGCCATGCGCTCCTACATCCGGCCCGAGGACGACCTGGAGGCAGCGGCCGGAGTCCTGCTGGAGCGCGGTTGGGTCACCCGCGATGCGGGGGAACGGCTGTGGATCACCGAGTCGGGCGAGGAGGCCCGTGTCGGCCTCAAGCAGCACGCCCCGGCGATCCGGGCCCGCATTCACCAGGGCATCGACGACGCCGACTACGTCACCGCACTGAAAGTGCTCCAGCAGATGATCCGGAACACGGGCGGCACCGTCGCTTAGCCGTATCTGCCGTGCCCGGAACGGGGCTCTCCGCGGGCCGGCAGGCGGGTTTCGGGCGGGGACTCGGAGGCGTGATTCCGTCGTACTTGTAGGCTCGGGTGGGACAGCTCTGATTCTTGAAGGGGGAGCCCGGTGCGCGCCCGTCGGTGGATAACTGTGGTCGCTGGAGTCGTCGCGCTGAGTGGCCCGACGGTTGCGTACGCCCGTGGCGGGGGCGGTAGCCACGGGTTCACCGGTGGTGGGGGCGGGGGCGGTGGGGGCGGCGGCTACCACGGGACGACCGGTGGCGGCTTCGGCTACGGGTTCGTGGCCGGTGGCGGGGGCGGCGGGTTCGTCCCCCTGCTGGTGATCGTGGCTGTCATCCTCCTGGTCCTGTGGCTCAGCTACCGGCGCCGGAAGGCGAAGCGGACGGCCGATCTGAACACGGTGTCGGACCGGACGGCGCACCGCGCGGACGAGCAGGCGCGCGAGCGTGCCGTCCAGGTCGGGGCCCGGGTCGATGCCATCGCCGACACGGATGCGACGTTCGATCGCGCCGCGCTCGAGCGCCGGGCCGTCTGGCTGTACACGATCGCCCAGCAGGCCTGGACCCAGAACGACCACGCCACGCTGCAGCAGATCCTGTCCCCGGTGCTCTACGGCAAGTGGGCCGACGAGCTGCACGACTACGCGTCGCGCGGCGAGGTCAACGTCGTGGAGATCGTCTCCGGCCCGGTGGTCGAGCTGGTCGACGTCGCGAACCGCGCGGGCGAGGTGAACGACACCGTCACCTTCCGGATCACCGCGACGCTCAACGACTACGTGCGCCGCGACTACGGCCCGGACTCGGTGCGCAAGGACGACTCGACGCGCCCGGTCGAGTACTGGACGCTGCGCAAGAACCAGGCCGGAGAGTGGATCGTGTCGTCGATCGAGCAGGCGGCCGAGGGTGCGTACCACCTGACCAACGCCATCGAGACGGACGGCTGGGACCAGAAGGAGATCGCTCGCGAGGCGGTGCTGGAGGTGGCCGGGAAGACCGCGGTCAAGGGTGCGACCGACATCCTGTCGCTCACCAACATCTCGTGGAGCACGGACGCCGACGCCGCCGTCGGCGACCTGAGCGTGCTCGACGGCCGGTTCGACCGGGCGGTTCTCGAGGTCGCCGTCGAGCGGTTCCTGGAGGAGTGGGTCATGAACGACGGCAGCCTGGACTTCACGTCCGTGCGCACGGTCGATCGGACCGTCATGCGCAACGCCGTCGTCAAGTCGGTCACGGTGCGTTCGCTGGTCTCGCGCGACCCGATCGTCTTCCGGGTCGCGGTCGACGCGGAGGGCGTCTACTACGAGGTCGACCGGCGCAGCGAGCAGGTGCTCCGCGGTGACGCCCGCGAGCGCAGGCCGATCGCCTTCGCGTTCGATCTCCGGCTGGACGACACGTCGACCAACGGGTGGACCGTGATCGCCACCCACGTGGAGTAGGCGGAGCCCCCGCCGGCGGTCCGACCGTCGGCGGGGCGGGACGTGAGTCGGACCGGCGTCATTCCGGCGGGTCCGTCAGGACTTCAACGCGCGCTCCAGCAGGGGGCGTTGGTCGGAGATCCAGGACTCCAAGGCGGTCCCAGCGCGCCCAGCCGCCACTGGCGTCGAAGTAGGCGACGAAGGCCGGCTCCGCGGCGGCCAGCCGGCGGGCGACGAAGGCTCGGCAGACGGCCGTGGCCCGGGCCAGGACGGTCGGGAGGGCGGTGCGGTCGGCGGGGGAGAGACCGTATGCGTCGGCGAACAGACGGAGGCGGTGCGGGACTCGGAGGTGGGCGCGGGCGGTCTCGGCGGCCGTGGTCGGGTCGAGGGCCGGTAGCCAGTAGCGGGCCGTCATCGCCACGTCCCACACCGGCCGGCCGGGGGCGGCCAGGTCGAAGTCGATCAGCGCGGCCGCCGCGCCGGACCGGAACACCACGTTCTCCACGCACACGTCGTTGTGGCAGAGCATCGAGCCGCCCTCCGGGTCCGCCAACTCCCGTGACCAGCAGGCGTCCTGGTCGAACGGTGTGCGGGCGGAGGCGTCGTGCCAGCGGCGCAGCAGGCGGCCCACCGACACCAGCGCCTCCTCGCCGAGCGCCCAGGCCGGGTACGGCAGCACCGCGACGTCCCCGGGCAGGAACTCCAACTGCTCACGCCCGCCTGCCGGTTCACCGACCGGAAGCGGCGCGCCTGCGAACCCGCCGGCCCGCAGCGCCCGCAAGAACCCGCGCCGGGCCCGCGCGTTCGGCCCGGCGGGCCGCTCGACCACCGTGCCGCGTCGCAGGACCGCACCGGCGTTGGCCAGCCCGCCGGTCAGCAGCTCGTCGTCCATTCCCCGTACCCCTCTCTCCCGGGCGTCGTGGGGGAGCGCCATGTCGTGGCCGGATCGTCCGGCGTCACACCAGTCGGGCCGTCACCGTCTTGGGCCGCTGGTACTCGCGCAGGGCGAGGGTGGACAGGTCGGTGCCCGCACCGCTGGAGCGGCGGCCGCTGTGGGGGAGTTCGGCGGATTGGGCGAGGTGGCAGTTGAGCCAGACTTCGCCCGCGGAGAGACGGTCGGTGAGGGCGAGTCCGGTGGTGAGGTCGGTGGTCCAGACGGAGGCGGCGAGGGCCTGGGGAACGGACTCGGCGAGGGCGACGGCCTCGTCGAGGCTCCCGGCGCGCTGGACGGTGAGCAGGGGGCCGAACACCTCCTCGACCACGGCCGGGTCGTCGGCGGGCAGGTCGGCGAGGACGGTCGCGGGCCGCCACAGGCCGTCGGTGCGGCCGGGCGCGGTGCGGACGGTCTTCGCGGCGCTGGCGGCCACGATCCGGTCGTAACGGGCCGCCTGGTCGGGGTTGTTGAGCGGTCCGAAGTCGCGGCCCGCGTGGCGTTCGGCCATCGCGGCGGCGAGTGCGGTCACGGCGTCGCCGTACGCCTCGTCGAGGACGATGACCCGGGCGGGGACGGCGCAGCTCTGGCCGGCGTTGTAGGTGCAGGCGGCGGCGAGCTGCTGCCAGGTGTCGGCGGGGGCGTCGGGCAGCACCAACACGGGGCTGTTGCCGCCGAGTTCGAGGCTGACGGGGGTGAGGCTGGCGCGGGCGGCGATTTCGGCGCCCGCGGCGGGGCTGCCGGTGAAGGCGATCAGGTCGCAGCCGGAGCCGACCAGCAGTCGACCGGTGTCGCGGTCGCCCGGCAGGGCGGTCAACACGCCGGGGCCGAGGGCCTGTTCGGCGTGCGCGGCGAGCAGCAGCGCGGTGTCGGGGGTGGTCTCGGCGGGCTTCAGGACCACCGTGTTGCCGGCCGCGAGGGCGGGGGCGCAGCGCCAACCGGCCATCAGCAGCGGGTAGTTCCACGGCACGACGGCCGCGACCACGCCGACCGGCTCCCAGCGCACCCAACTCTGGTGCCCGGCCAGGTAGTCGCCCGCGGCGGGGGAGGTGCCGGCCCGCACTGCGCCGCCGTAGAACCGGAACAGGTCGGCGACCTCGGCGATCTCACCGGCCGCCTCGGCAACGGGCTTTCCGGTCCCGGCGCACTCGGCGTCCGCGTACGCGGAGGCGTGCTGCTCGATCAGGTCGGCGAGCGCGGCGAGCCTGCGGTGCCGCTCGCGCGGGGTGAGCGCCGACCAGCCGGGCCGGGCGGCGCGGGCGGCGGCCACGGCGGCCGACACTTCGGTGGCACGCCCGGGCGCGAGGGTGCGGCGGACGGCGCCGGTGCGCGGGTCGATCAGGTTCATCAGTGGTGCTCCATCGGTCACAAGTCGTAGGCGCGCAGCCAGAGTTCGAGGGTGAGCAGCAGCCACAGCTTGCCGCCCTGGCGGGGCAGCAGCAGTCCGCCGCCGCGCATCCAGGTCTCCACCGTGTCCGCCCGGAACAGTCCGCGAGCGCGGGCCCCGGCGCCGAGCAGCAGGTCGCCGGTGAGTTCGCTGAGCGGGCCGCGCAGCCACTGCTGCACCGGCACCCGCATGCCGCTCTTGGGCCGGTAGGTGACGGTGTCGGGCAGCAGGTCGCGGACCGCCTCCTTGAGGATCCACTTCTCCTCGGTGGCGCGGAGTTTGAGCGCCGGCGGGGTGGCGAACGCGTGCTCCACCACCTGCCGGTCGAACAGCGGCGAGCGGCCCTGGACGCCCTGCGAGGCGGTCAGCCGCTCCACCTTGGTGAGGATGTGGTGGGCGCCCTTGGTGCGCAGGTTGCAGTGCAGCAACTGGTCGAGCAGCGAAGGCATTCGGCGGTCCGTCAGGTACGGTGCGACGTGCCGGCGCGGGTGCGCGGCCGGGCCGAGGGCGTCCAGTTCGGCCAGGGCCTCGCCGGTGAGCAGCACCGGCAGGTCCTCCCAGCACTTGCGGTAGGTGTGCAAGTAGGCGTCGGCGCGGGCCTGTTCGGACGGGTCGTCGCGGAGCAGCTCGAAGACCAGCATCGCCAGGTTCTTCGGTCCGCCGAACACCGGGTCGCCGCCCTCGCCGTTCAGCGACACGGAGAGCCCGTCGCCGGCCACCGCCTCGGCGAGCATCAGGTTCGGCACCGTCAGCGGGTCGCCGACGGGGCTGTCCAGCAGGGCGACGGTGTCGGCGAGGCGCGCCGCGACCTGCTCGCCCGGCACGGTCAGCACCCGGTGCCGGGTGCCGCAGTGGGCGGCGACCAGGCCCGAGTAGCCCAGTTCGTTGGGCAGTTCGTTGCCGAAGCTGATCGAGTAGGTGTGCACCGGCCGGTCGTGCAGCCGGGCGGCCAGCGCCGTCACCAGCGAACTGTCCACCCCGCCGGACAGCAGCACCGCCACGTCCTGCCCGTCCGGCAGCCGCCGCGCCACCGCCCGCTCCAGCAACTCCCGCAGGCCCGAGGCGTACTGGTCGTCCGTGCGGTCGAGCGTCCGCGCCTGCGGCTCCCAGAACTCCTCGATGCGCACCGAGCCGTCCGCGCCCAGCCGGGTCACCCTGCCGGGCAGCAGTTCGGAGACCCCGCGCAGCAGCGTCTCGGTGCCCGGCAGGTAGGCGAAGGTGAGGAACGAGCGGACGGCGGCGAGGTCCAACCCGGTGTCCACGTCCGGGCGTCGGCGCAGCGCGCGGAGCGAGCTGGAGACCGCCCAGCCGCCGTCCCGGGTGCGGCAGTGGAAGGCCGTCCGGGCGCCGGTGTGGTCACGGACCAGCACCAGGTCCGGGCCGTCCAGCACCGCGAGGGTGAACATGCCGTCGGCCGCGCGCAACCCCGCCGGGCCGAGTGTCAGCCAGCAGCGCAGCAGCAACTCCCCGTCCGGCGTGCCGGGTTCGGCGGGGCGCCCGGCGGCGGCCAGGGCGGCGTGCAGCTCGTCCCGGTTGTGCAGGGTGACCTCGCCGACCGCGGTGCGGCCGTCCACGGTGAACGGGCCGTCCGCGAAGCCGGGCACGCCGGTCAGCAGCGCCACCGAGACGGCCCGGCCGCCGACCTCGAACGGGCCTGCCACCAGGCCGGACTCGGACGGGCGGCGGACGTCGGCGGGCAGCGACAGCACGGTGTAGCGGGCCGGGCGGGAAGCGGTGCGGACCCCGGCGGACCCGGACCCGGGCGCGGCCGGGCGGTGCGGCTCAGCCAAAGTCGTCCCCGTCCCAGGCGTCGCCGTGGGCGCCGTGATCGTCCCCGCCGTCCCCGGCCGTGCCGAAGCCGCCGTGATCGTCGAACCCGTCGTCGAACCCACCGTCGTCGCCGCCGTCGCTGCTGCCGCTTCCGTCACCGCCGCCGCCGTCGCCGCCCGAGCTGCGGGCGCGCTCGGCCTCCCGGCGCAACTCCTCCTCCTCGTCGGACGACAGCAGCTCCGGCGCGTACTGAACGGCCGCGATGCCCGCGCCCAGGCCGAGCGCGCCCAGCACCACGCCGAGCCGGCCCGGGAACGAACTGCGGTTGACCAGCACGTACTGGCCCTGGCCCCAGACGGTGCGGCCGTAGCCGATGTCGCGCCCGTAGCCGGCCCGGCCGTCGGCGTGGGAGCGCTTGACCAGGTCGCGGCCGAGCCGCTCGTCGGTACCGGAGTCGCCCCGGTCGTCGCGCCAGTGGATCCGGCCGTCGGAGCTGCGGCTGCGCCATTCGTTGCGGCCGTCGGAGTACCGGCGGTGCACCGTGCCGTCGGCCAACAGCTCGTCGCTGTAGGTGATTTCGGGTGGCTGGGTCATCGTCCAGGGTCCTCGGGGGTCAGGGCGTCGGCCAGGTCAGGAAACCGGTGTCGCGGGCCCGGGTGGGCGCGGCCGGTCGGGCGGGCGGAGCGAAGCCGCCGCCGCGGACGGTGCGCAGCACGGTCCGCAGCAGCCGGGCCGGGCGGACGGCCGCCAGCTCGGCGACCCGGCCGCGGGCCAGCCAGGCCCGCTCGGCGGCCGGCAGCTCCGCGGGCAGGTCGTCGGCGTCGCAACGGGGTCGACCGGCGAGCGCGGCCAGGTGCAGGGCTGCGGCGTGGCGTGGCAGCAGGCCCATGGTGCGCACCCGCAGTCTCGGGCCGGCGTGCTCGCGCACCTGCCGGAACAGGTCGAGTCCGGCGGGCGAGGCGTCGTGCACCACGTGCACCACCGCGTCCTCGGCGCGCTGCAACGCGGCCAGCAGCCGGGTGTCCAGCGGCAGCCGCTCCGGGGCGAGGATCGGACAAGCCCCCTCCAGGTGCAGGCGGTTGGCGATCAGCATCGCGGCGATCGCCGGATCCTGGCAGACCAGCAGCCGGGGGAACGCGTAGTCGTACAGGTCGCCCTCCGGCCCCGGCCGGTGCGGACGGGACGCCACCAGGTCGGGCAGTACGGGCAGTTGGGGGTTCCGGGCGAGCGCCGCCGCGAAGCGCTCCGCCGACAGCAGCGGCCGGGTGGTGTAGCGCAGCCGGCGCGGGCCGCGGTGCAGCGGCAGCAGCGTGCGGTCCGTCTCGTAGTACAACTGCCGTGCGGTGAAGGCGAGACGGCCCGGATGGGCGCAGCGCTCGGCCGCTCGCCGGACGGCCCGGTCGAGCAGTCGGTCGGGTATCGGGGTCACGCCGTGTCCCTCCGTCATCGGGCACCGTCCGCAGGCCGGGTCGGTGCAGCCTCCGGCCAGGTGAGGAAGCCGATCCGTTCGGCGCGCCGCCGGGTCTCGGCAGCGGTCTCCACCGTTCGGGCAGGGGCGGCGACGGCGCGTTCGACGGCCTTCTCGGCCAGGGCGAGCAGCTTCGGCGGCGGCAGGGTGATCAGCGGCGAGCGGAAGCCGGCCGTCAGCCACTCCCGTTCCCGGTCGGCCAACCGCTGCCAGCCCGGTGCGGCCGCCAGCGCCGCCGGAAGCCGCGGCCTGCTCAGGTCGCGCAGCCGCACCGCCTTCGCGGGCTCCAGCACCGCGCGCGGCGCGAGCCCGCAGTCCACCACCCGACGGCCGGGCAGCGCCGACCGGATCACCATCGTGCGGGCCAGCGCGGCCAGCGACAGGTCACGCAGCACCGCGACCGGCAGCGCGGCCGGGACCTGCGCCAACTCGTCCGCCAGCAGCACCTGGTGACGTTCGGCGAAGTCGTTGGCGCGCAGGAAGCCCGCCACGGCGGGGACTTCGCACAGCACCACGGCCCGGGCCTCGACCGTGCCGACCGTCGGGCCGGCCGGCGGATGCTCGATCAGCCCGGTCGGCAGCCCGCCGTAGACCTCCCGCCAGCGGTCGATCACCTGCTGCTGGAACCCGATCTCCGAATGGCGCGGACGGAACGGCGCCCCGACCCTCAGGCGCCACGCCGTGTGGAACTCCCGCACCGCGACCACCGCGCCCAGACCAGCGGCGAACAGCCAGACCTGCCCGTCGGCGCCGCGTGCGAACGAGCCGGCCAGCAGCGCGCCCGCGGTCACGACGGCGCCGATCACGAGGTGCCTGCGGAGCGCCTTCGGGCCCGGAAACCCGTGCAGGCGGCGCTCGTTGAGCCAGTACAGCTGCTCCACGGTGATCCGCAGGCGGCCGCCGGTGCCCTTGGTCACCAGTTCCCGGAACTTGAGGTCGTGCAGGCGGCCGGACTCCGACTTCGGGTCCAGCGCGAAGGTCCGGCCGCAGCGCGAACAGCGGTGTCCGTGACGTTCGCGCCGCCCGACGCTCTCCCGGCAGTTCGGGCAGATCATCGCGCGCCGTCCGCGGGCCGGGCCGATGCGCCGTCCGCCTGCCGGACCGACGTGGCGTCGGCGGGCGAGTGCGGCGCGGGCAGGGCCTGCGGCCAGCTGAGGAAGCCGATCCGCTCCGCGCGCCGCCGGGTCTCGGCAGGGTCCTCCGCCGCGGGTGCGGGGGCGGTGGTGGCGCGTTCGACGGCCTTCTCGACCAGGGCGAGCAGCTTCGGCGGCGGCACGGTGATCAGCGGCGAGTACCAGCCGTTCGCCAGCCAGTCGCGCTCCCGCTCGGTCAGCCGCCGCCAGCCCGTCGACGCGCCCAGTGCCGACGGCGCCTGCCGCGGGCCCGCGTGGTCACGCAGTCGCACCGCCTTCGCCGGGGCGAACACCGCGCGCGGCGCGAGCCCGCAGTCCACCACCCGCCGACCGGGCAGCGCCGCCCGGACCGCCACCGTCCGGGCCAGTGCGGCCAGCGACAGGTCGCGCAGCACCACCACCGGAAGGTCGGCCGGGACCTTCGCCAAGTCGTCGACCAGCAGCACCCGGTGGCGCTCCGCGAAGTTGTTGGTGTGCAGGAAGGCCGCCACGGCGGGGAGTTCGCACAGCACCACGGCCTGCGCCTTGACCGTCGTCGGCTTCGAGCCGTCCGGCGGGTACTCCACCAGCCCGGCCGGCAGCTCGCGGTGGACCACCCGCCAGCGGAAGATCACCCGGCGCTCGAAATCGCTCAAGGTCACCTGCGGCCGCATCGGAGCGTCGGCCCGAAGCTGCCGGGCGCCCCGGAACTGCTGCACCGCCAGGCCCGCGGCGACCAGCATCACCGGGCCCAGCAGGAACCAGCTGAAGCTGCCGATCCCGATCGCCAGCGAGCCGGCGATCACCGCGACCACCGCCAGCGCGGCGCCGCCCACGTTGCTGCCGGCGCGCTCCTCGCTGGTCGGGAAGCGGTGCAGACGGCGCTCGTTGAGCCAGTACAGCTGCTCCACGGTGATCCGCAGGCCGCCGGGGGTCCACTTGGCCACCAGCTCACGGAACTTGAGGTCGTGCAGGCGCCCCGGCTCCACCTTCGGGTCCAGCGCGAACGTTTTCTTGCAACTGGAGCAGGTGTGGTCGGTGCGCTCGCGCTGGCGTCGGTCGGTCCGGCAGTTCGGACAGATCATCGGGCGTTCTCCCGGGTCATCGGGCGTGCTCGATCGGCGGATTGGTCGTCATGGTGGGTGATGCGGGCGAAGTGGTGCGCGTGGTCGGCGACTTCGACGGAGGACGGGCGGGCGCCGACGTCACCGGGAGTCCTCCAGGGCCGCCGCGATCCGGTGCAGCCGGTGCGCCAGGCGCTCCCGCACGGTCACCGTACCCACCCGCTGACGCGACGTCACCTCCCGCAGCGCTGCCGCGAGTTCGACCTCGCCGCGCTGCTGGGCGACCTCCGCGGTGATCGCGTAGTCCTCGTGGTCGATGCCGTAGCCGGTGTTCGCGGCCAGGATCGCCAGCCGGTTGTCGCTGCGGTTGCCGAACGAGTGCGGCATCAGCTCGGGGATCCGGATCAGCGTGCCCGGCGCCAGGTCGACGGCCACCACCCGGCGGCGGTGCGCGTCGTACAGTCCGCAGGACGCCGGGCCGAGCGCCAGCACCAGGTGCTCGCCGCCGTGCGCGTGCGGGGTGAACGCGGTGTGCGGCGCGACCAGGCCCAGCTTGTAGGTGGCGTTCGACGGGCGTTCCGGCGAGGTCGCCGCGTCGCCGATGAAGTAGTGCGCGTACTGCTGTTCGTCGATGAAGCGCAGCAGCCCGCTGTCCGGGTCCTGCGGTCCGAGTTCCCGCGCCCCCGCGCGGTCGGCGCGCAGCACCCGGCCGTCCGGGCGCAGCCGGAACAGCTCGGCGCCGTCCGGCAGCGCGGACGCCTGTCGTTCCAGGCTGCGCAGCCCCCCGCGTATCGACACTCACGACCCCCTCGTCGGTGCTCGCGGCGATGCTACCCGGGCTGCCGGGTCCGCCGACCGGCGGGATACTCGAACAGATGCCCAACTTTTCGGAGGTGAGAGCCATGCCCGCGACTGCTGCCGGAGCCACGGGACCCCGTCCGGTGCGGGGGACGTACGCCTGGCTGACCGAGAAGCACAACTCCTCGCTGGTCTTCCTGCTGGCCCTCTCGCTGGGCCTGGCCCTGGTCGCCCCGCAGGTGACCCAACTCTGGCTGCTGATCGTGTTCGCGGTGGTGTGGGGCGTGACCGTGGTGGCCTTCGTCTCGCAGTTCTGGGGCCGCCACGAACACGCCCATCCGCACCAGCCACGACACGCCTGATCGGCCTCCGCCGCGGCACGCCCGACCGGCCTCGCCGCGCACTCCCGTCAACTCGCGCACACAATTGTTCGGGGCCTGTTCGGAAAACGCTTTCCGAACAGGCCCCGAACCGTGTCCTGCGCGCTGCCGGCGGTCAGCTGCCGGACCACACCGTGGTGATGTTGCAGAACTCGCGGATGCCGTGACCGGACAACTCCCGCCCGTAGCCGGAGCGCTTGATCCCGCCGAACGGGAACGCCGGGTGGGAGGCCGTCATCCCGTTGAAGAACACGCCGCCCGCGCGCAGGTCGCGCACACAGCGCTCCCGGTCGTTCCCGTCGCGTGTCCAGACGTTGGAACTCAGGCCGAACGGCGAGTCGTTGGCGATCGCCACCGCCTCGTCCAGGTCGGCGACCCGGTACACGGTGGCGACCGGGCCGAACGCCTCCTCGTGGTGGATCCGCATCCGCGGCGTCACGTCGGTGAGCACCGTCGGCAGGTAGTACCAGCCGTCGGCCAGCGCCGGGTCGTCCGGTCGCGCGCCGCCGCAGGCCAGGTTCGCGCCGAGCCGGACCGCGTCGGTGACCAGTTCCTCGATGTCGGTGCGGCCCTGCTCGGTGGCGAGCGGGCCGACCTCGGTGGACTCCGCCATCGGGTCGCCGACCGTCAACGCCCGCATCCGGGCGGTGAAGCCGGCCAGGAACTCGTCGTACACGTCGGTGTGCACGATGAAACGCTTCGCCGCGATGCAGGACTGGCCGTTGTTCTGCACCCGGGCCGTCACCGCCTTGGCGATCGCGGCCGGCAGGTCCGCCGACGGCAGCACCAGGAACGGGTCGCTGCCGCCCAGTTCGAGGACGGTCTTCTTCACCTCGTCGCCGGCCACCCGGGCCACCGCGCGGCCCGCGCCCTCGCTGCCGGTCAGCGTCACCGCCGTGACCCGCTCGTCGCGGATCACCGCCTCCACCGCGCGGGAGGGGATCAGCAGGGTCTGGAAGCACCCCAGCGGGAACCCGGCGCGGGCGAACAGGTCCTCCAGTGCGAGCGCCGTCCGCGGCACGTTCGAGGCGTGCTTCAGCAGGCCCACGTTGCCCGCCATCAGTGCGGGCGCGGCGAACCGGACCACCTGCCAGAACGGGAAGTTCCACGGCATCACCGCCAGCACCGGGCCCAGCGGCCGGTAGCGGACGAACGCCGACCCGCCGCCGGAGTCCACGACGTCCTCCGCCGCCGGGTGCTCGTCGGCGAGCAGCGCCTCCGCGCGGTCCGCGTACCAGTGCATCGCCTTCGCACACTTGGCGGCCTCCGCCCGTGCCTGGGCGAGCGGCTTGCCCATCTCCAGCGTCATGGTGCTGGCCACCCGGTCGTTGCTCTTCTCCAGCAACTCGGCTGCCCGGTGCATCAGTTCGGCGCGCTGCGCGAAGGTGGTCAGCCGCCAGGACTCGTACGCGGACTGGGCGCGTGCCAACCGGGCCTCCACGGCGGCCTCGTCCAGCGGATCGAAGACCTCGACAGTGCGGCCGTCGGCCGGATTGACGGTGGCGATGGGCATCGGAAAACCACTCCTCCTTCGATGCCGCCCGGCCTCTTCCGGGCGGGGGCGGACCTCGAAGGGAGCGAGGAGGTGGAGACAGGAATCGAACCTATGTGCGCGGCCCTGCAAGCCGCTGCCTCGCCGCTCGGCCACTCCACCGGGCTCCCTCGCGTGACTCAGAAACTAGCAGCGGGCCGGGACGCGATCAACGAAGCAACACGCCGGAGTGTCGCCCTGACCACGGCTTTGACGCCTGCTCAGGTGGGCGCGGTGTGATCACCGGGTGATCGACAACCGGGTCGCCGCACCGCCCTTGGCGCTAGCCTGGGCGGCGTGCAGATCGACGACCTGAAGCGGCTCCGCAAGGCCCGCGACACCATGGACCGCGACTACGCCGAGCCGCTGGACGTCGCGGCGCTGGCCAAGGTGGCGCTGATGTCCGTCGGCCACTTCCAGCGCAGCTTCCGCACCGCGTACGGCGAGACGCCGTACAGCTACCTGATGACCCGGCGGATCGAGCGCGCGAAGACGCTGCTGCGGCGCGGCGACCTGTCCGTCACCGAGGTCTGCATGGCCGTCGGCTGTACCTCGCTCGGGTCGTTCAGCACCCGGTTCACCGAACTGGTCGGCGAGAGTCCCAGCGCCTACCGGGCCCGCGACCACAGCGCCGCCGAGCACATCACCGCGTGCGTGGCGATGTACCTCACCCGCCCGATCCGCGGCACCGGCACCGGGCGGCCGGGCGCCGCCGCGGCGAAGGAGATCAGGAACGGAGAAGCGGAAGCGGACGCCGGTCAGTAGCGTCGGGGTCATGGACATCAAGCTTTCGCAGTGCTTCATCGCCGTCGACGACCACGACGCCGCGCTCGGCTTCTACCGGGACGCGCTCGGACTGGAGGTGCGCAACGACGTCGGCTTCGAGGGGATGCGCTGGGTGACCCTCGGCTCGCCGACCCAGCCCGACGTGGAGGTCGTGCTGGAACCCCCGGTCGCCGACCCGGGCGCCACCGACGCCGACCGGCAGGCCGCCGCCGAGCTGCTCGCCAAGGGCCTGCTGCGCGCCGTCAACTTCCGCACCGCCGACTGCGACGCGACCTTCGAGCAGATCCGGGCCTCCGGCGCGGACGTGCTCCAGGAGCCGATGGACCAGCCGTACGGGGTGCGCGACTGCGCGTTCCGCGACCCGGCGGGCAACATGGTCCGGTTCGCCCAGCCGCGCCGCTGAGACCTGCCGCGCTGCTGAGACCTGTCGCCGGCCCCTTCCGCGGACCCTGCCGAACGGGTGCCGTCCGGACTCCTCCGGGCGGCACCCGTCCGTGTACCGGCCACTGCTGCCGGCGACCGATCAGCCGGCGATCACCGGGTAGTGGTCGGACAGGTCGGTGTAGGTGTACGAGGTGCCCCAGCTGCTGACCGTCCACGGCGCGCTGTGGAAGCGGTGCACGGTGTTGGTGTACTGCTGCGGGCGCGCGTGGTCGGCCCGGTAGAGGACGTAGTCCAGGTCCTCCTTGGGGTCGCCGGGGTAGCGGTAGGAGGCGATCGAGTTGTCGGCGGTGTCGAAGGAGTTCGTCCAGCCGTCGCGGGTGGCGGCCGGGGCCAGGTTGCCGTTGGACAGCAGCGCCGGGTACTCGCTGCCGTGCGAGTCGATGTTCAGGTCGCCGGCCAGCACGATCGGCTCGCTCGCCGGGATCTGCTTGGCGTCCAGGAAGGCCTTCATGGCGCGCAGCTGCTTGCCGCGGATGTCGGCGGCCTGGCCGCCGGCGCAGCCCGAGTCGGTGGACTGCAGGTGGGTGCCGACCACGTGGGTGCGCTGGCCGTTCACATCGATCTGCGCGTAGACGAAGCCCTTGTTGGACCACCAGTCCGAGCCGCAGGCGTCCTTGAAGACGTACTGCTCCTTGCGCAGGATCGGCCACTTGCTGAGCAGCAGCACCCCGCCGTCCTCCGGCGTGGCGCTGCTGTAGCTGCCGGCGGTGGCGTCCCAGCCGCTGGTGGAGCGGCCGACCACCGGGGTGTGGTACGGGTAGGCGGCCGAGGCCTTCGCGACCAGCGTGTCGGAGGTCGCGTTGTCGAACGCCTCCTGCAGCACCACCACGTCGTGGCCCTGGAAGAAGTCCGCGCCCGCGATGGCCTGCGCCCGGTAGGCCTGGCCCCAGTTCGGGTAGAGCGAGGTGCTCATCAGGAAGGTGTTGTAGGTGAGCACGTTCAGCGGGGCGACGGTGAGCGGGGCGCTCTCGGCGTGCGCGACGGCCTGAGGAACCGTCAACAGGGCTGCTGCTGCGGTGAGTACGGCGGTGAGGCGGGCGGCGCGGGTGGCGGGCATGGGGGCTCCGAGGGTGTCGGGCGATCGATGTTGTGCAGTCAACTGGGGTCTCTGTGACACGGACAAGACAGCGGACGGCGGGCGGGTGAACTCGACCGAAACAGCCCCTACTGGCCGGTAGAAAACGGCCGGTACGACAACTGTCAACCGACGGTTGACACCTCCAGACTGTCAACCTAGGGTTGCCTCATGGCTGACACCGCAGGAGCGAAATCCTCCATCCGGCTCGACGACCTGATCGAGGGCATCAAGAAGTCCTACCCCGAGGCGCTCGACCAGCTGTCGAACGCCGTCCTGGTCGCCGACCACCTCGGCGACATCGCCGACCACCTGATCGGCCACTTCGTCGACCAGGCCCGCCGCTCCGGCGCGTCCTGGACCGACATCGGCCGCAGCATGGGCGTCACCCGCCAGGCCGCCCAGAAGCGCTTCGTCCCCAAGGACCCCGGCGAGGTCACCGAGATCGACACCGCGCAGGGCTTCAACCGCTTCACCCCCCGCGCCCGCAACGTCGTGATGGCCGCCCACCAGGCCGCCAAGGACGCCCACAACGACGAGGTCCGCACCGAGCACCTCGTGCTCGGCCTGCTCGCCGAACCCGAGGGCCTCGGCGCCGCCTACCTCGCCACCCGGGGCATCGCCCTCGATGCCGTCCGCGCCGCCGCCGAAGCGGCCCTGCCGCCCGCCGTCGAGGACGCCCCCGAGCTCGTCCCCTACGACGCCGGAGCCAAGAAGGCCCTCGAACTGACCATGCGCGAAGCGCTGCGCCTCGGCCACAACTACGTCGGCACCGAGCACCTCCTGCTCGCCCTGCTGGAGCACGAGGCCGGCGCCGGCATCCTCACCGGCCTCGGCCTCGACAAGGCCGCCGCCGAGGCCGCCCTCCTCGACGCCCTCGCCCAACTCGCCCCCGACGTCTGACCCCACCGAGACCCGGCGGGCCCGCCCGGGACGGGAGCGGGCCCGCCGCCCGGATGGTGAAACCCGGTTGACGGTCGGTCGCGGCGGGCGGTTCGCTGGCGATCACGATCGGCGGGCGGACGGAGGGGGAGCGGGATGGGGTACCGACTCGAAGGGCCGGTGCTGGAAGGCCGGTTGGTGGGGCTGGAGCCGTTGGAGCAGCGGCACGCCGGGGAGCTGGCGCGGGCGGTGGAGGAGGCCCGGGACAGTTACGGGTTCACCTGGGTGCCGCGGGCCGAGGAGGTCGCCGGGTACATCGAGGCGCAGCACGCGCGGGCCGCGGACGGGCGGCTCGCGCCGTACGCGCAGATCGCGGTGGCGAGCGGCCGGGCGGTCGGGGTGACGGCGTACTGGGAGCCGCGGACGCTGCCGGACACCGACATGCTGTTCGCGGTGGAGATCGGGTTCACCTGGCTGGCGGCCTCGGCGCAGGGCACCGGCGTCAACGCCGAGGCGAAGCTGCTGCTGTTCCAGCACGCGTTCGAGCAGTGGGGCGTGGCCCGGGTGGACCTCAAGACCGATGCGCGCAACGCCCGTTCGCGGGCCGCGATCGCCGCCGTCGGCGCCCGGTTCGAGGGCGTGCTGCGGAGGTCGGGCCGGTCCTGGGTGCCCGGCGAGGACGGCGGGTTGCGGGACGCCGCGATCTTCTCGATCATCGACAGCGAGTGGCCGCAGACCGGGGCCGCCCTCCGCGAGCGGGTCGCCCGCTACACCTGATCGATCGTCACTTACCGTGCGGGGGCGGTGGGTTGGCCGGGCCGGGTGGCGGCGGGGGAGCGCCGCCCATGCCGGACGGGTTGCCGGACGGGGATTTCTGCGGGGCCACGGTGCTCCTTCTCGGGCGGGCCGCGGGCGGGCCGCGGGAACGGTGCCGTCCTCTGCTGAGTGCCCGACCGGGCGGCCGGCCATGCGGGCGGGGCGGTTCCGGCCGTCCGGTGTCACCCGTTCGTGTTCGAGAGGTCTCGGAGCGGCCTCGGAGATTCCGAACAACGCGCTGCGGCAAGGGTGTTGTGCCGGATGCCGGACGAGGAGTACATCGAGGAGACCGGCCCCGGCTACCACCGGCGGGTGCGGTACCAGAAGAAGCGGTGGCAGTTCGGCCCGTTCTGCTCGCACGACACCTACGGGTACCGGCAGGGCGGGAGCTTCGACGACTTCTGAGCGGCGCGGCCGGTCCGCGGGCGTCGTGGCGACGGCCGCGGACCGGCGGCGGGCCGTCAGGGGGCGGTGGTCGCCCACTGGTGGGCGGCGCCCTGGTGGAGGGCGGCGTAGACGCGGTCGCGCAGTGCGTTGGCGTCGGAGTCGGTGAGGGTGCGGTCCAGGTGGCGCAGCACCACCTTGACCAGCAGGTTGTGCTGGTCGGGGCGGGCCCCGAGCCGGGTCAGGGCCTGCGGGGGGAGCTCCCGGCAGGGCGTGCTGGAGAGGATCTCGACGCTCTCCACGCAGTCCGCGTCCGGGCCGAGCGCGTCGCGGACCCGGTCGCCGAGGTCCTCCGCCAGCTCGGTGCGGTCCACGGCGACGGACAGGTCGCGGCGGACCGCCGGCAGCGCGGAGACCGGCCGGTACGGGGCGAGGTCGGTGAGCTGGGCGGCCACCGCCGGGTCGGCGGAGCGCAGGATCCGGATGTCCGGGATGCCCTTCAGCAGCATCAGCACCCGGTCCAGCCCCATCCCGAGCGCCAGCCCGCTCCACTCCGGCCCCAGCCCCGCCCCCGCCAGCACCTGTGGGTGCGCCAGCCCGCACTCGGCGACCTCCACCCACTCCTCGCCGACCCGCACGTCCAGTTGACGGCCCGCCAGGGTGTACGGGTGGACGCGCTCCTCGGTGCGGTACTCCGCGCCCGGCAGCAGGGCGTCCGCCAGGACGGCGATCATGCCGGTCAGGTCGTCGGGCCCGGCGGGCAGCCGGCGGCGGGTCAGGTACCAGAGGTCGAGCTGGTGCGGCGTGCCGGTGTGCAGGCGGTCGATGCTGTCGCGGCGGTACACCAGGCCCGGGCAGACCAGCAGCACCGAGTCGCCGGCCGGCCCGGCGGCGAGGGCGCGCAGCGCGCCGGGCACCAGGGCGCTGGAGTGGCTGCGCAGCATCCGGCGGCCGTCCACGTACCGGGTGTACCGGGTGTCCCGAGTGACGTCGTCGGCACGGTAGTTGAGATGGTCGTAGTTGTCGGCGACGGTGACGGTCCGCTCGCCGCGGTGCACGCGCGCCGGGCAGGACCAGTGCCGGGACAGCGCGTCGGCGGCGCGGCCGACCAGCAGTTGCACGGCGTGCGGGCCGGCGGCGGGATCGGTCAGGTCGCGGACCGCGAGATCGCGGGCGAGCTGCTCGGCGGACAGCGGAACGGGAACGGCGACGGACATGGCGGAGCCTCCGGGGCTTCGGCGGGAAGGGTGGGAACCTCACACCCCCCGGCCCCTGGGCACGATCCGCCGACCGGGACCGACCCGCTCAGCCGAACTGCCCTACCGGCGTGGCGAAACCCGACCCCTGCGGCACCCATCGGGAGCCGGGGGGCCACTAAATCGGCGAGAGATCGCTACGACGGCCACGGGCAGAGTGTAGACACCCCACCCGCCGAATCCGCAACCGGTTTTTCCCGCTAGGCTCGGCGCTCTCGTGAAGACAGGAGGCGGCGCGGATGGCGGACGAGCAGACCGGGGTCGGGCAGGCGTACGACGCGGTGGCGGAACTGTACGCGACCATGTTCACCGGCGAACTCGCCAGCAGGGATGATGAGTTGGCGTTGATCGGCGAGCTGATCGCGGCGCCGCCGGTGGCGGTCGGCGGGCTGCCCGTCGGCGACCTCGGCTGCGGCCCGGGCGAGGCGACGGCGCTGCTCGGCGGGCTCGGCATCCGGGCGTTCGGGCTCGACCTGTCGGCCGGCATGCTGGCCCAGGCCCGCCGCCTGCGCCCCGCCGAGACCTTCGTGCGCGGCTCCCTGCTGGCCCTGCCGTTCGCCGACGCGAGCCTCGGCGCGATCCTCGCCCGCTACTCGCTGATCCACCTCCCGCCCGCCGAACTCCCGTACGCCTTCGCCGAGTTGCGTCGCGTCCTGGCCCCGGGCGGCCGCCTCCTGCTCGGCTTCTTCGCCGCCGACCCCGCTCGCGGCGACACCGACCACCCCGTCCCGTTCGACCACAAGGTCACCACCGCCCACCGCTGGCCCGTCGACGCCCTCGCCGCGCTGCTCCCCGCCGCGCGCCTCACCGAGACCGCCCGCACCGTCCGTCTGCCCGGGCCGGGCGAGCGGTATCCGCAGGCGACGCTGCTGGCCGAGGCACGGAGCTGACGGAGCGTCGGCCGTGGTTCGTCCGCGCCGTGCGGGCGTACGTCCAATGGCGTGACATCCGGCGGTGGGACACATCGTCGGACGCCCCGGGCGGAACCCGGAGTGGGCACGACCTCTCCATCCGGTGAGGCGGCCCATTCCCAGGGAGCACGCATGGCGACGGAGCACGACGCATCGATCATGCCGCAGGTGGCCATGACGCTGGCGGCGATCGCGGCGACCGCGGCGACCCCGAGGCCGTCGGGCGAGACGACGGCCGAGCAGCGCAGCCGGATCCTCCAGGGCGTCGGGCGGCAGCTGGCCGAGCCCTCCCTCGCGACCGGGAACGACTGGTTCCCGATCTGGCTGGCGCTGAGCCCGGACAACGCGAACATGGCGTACCTGGCCGCGAGCCGCTCCACCAACGCGTTCGCGGTGGTCCTGCGCGGCACGGTCGGCAGCGTCACCGACCTGACGGAGGACCTCGGCGTGGGCACGGTGGTGCCGTTCACCGCCGTCGGCTCGCCGCCGGCCCCGGTGGCCGTCGCCAAGGGGGCGATGGAGGCGTTCACCCAGGTCGTCACCATGAGCGCGTCGGGCGTCACCCTGGTGCAGGCACTCGCCGACGCCCTGGCGCGGACCGCGCCGAACCCCACCGTCCACGTGATCGGCCACAGCCTGGGCGGCTGCATCGCCACCATGGTCGCGCCCTGGCTCCGGGCGCAGACCTGGCAGGGCGTCACCCCGCGGTTCGGCCTCCACACCTTCGCCGCCCCCACCGCCGGCAGCCCGGAGTTCGCGGCGTACGTCGACTCGCTGAAGTGGGTCGCCCACGAACGCCACTTCAACGCCTGGGACGTGGTGCCGCAGGCGTGGACCGGTCTCGACGACGTGAAGAAGTGGTACCCCCATCCGCCCGGCCCGGAGGCGAACGAGGAGGTCAAGGTCGTGATCACGGCGATCGCCGGGCTGCCCGGCCCGCACGCCTACGCCCAGCCGGGCAGGGCGCACAAGCTCCACCCGGACTACAGGAGCGACTACGACCGGGCCATGGTCAGGAAGACGCTCCAGGACTTCATGGGCCAGGTCGCCTTCCAGCACGCCAACGCCACCTACCTGGGTCTGCTCGGCGCCCCCGACGTACTGCCCGGCCCGGCGGTGCGGGCCCTCAGCAGCAACGCGGGCAAGGCCGGCAGCGCGCTCGTCATCGCGGGCAGCGGCTTCGGCCCGGGCGCGGCGGTCGACTTCGGCGCCGTCCCGTGCCCGGACCCGGTCGTCAGCAGCGACGGCCTCGCGATCAGCGTCCGCGTGCCGCCCGGCGTCGGCGTGGTCGCCGTCCGGGTCACCACCGACCTGGGCACCTCGCCGGCCGTCCCGTTCGGCCAGTTCGCCTACGACGGGCCCGCGCCGGTGATGGTCACCGGCATCGCCCCGGACAGCGGCCGGACCGGCCGGAGCGTCACCGTCACCGGCGTCAACTTCGGCTCCGACGCGCAGGTCTTCTTCGGCGACAACCCCTCGCCCTCCGTCAGGATCGAGCGCACCGGCGCGCCCGGCGAGGTCGTCGCCACCGCACCCGCCCCGACCACCGGCGCCGGCAAGCCCCGCACCGTCGACATCACCGTGCTGTCGAACGGCTACTCGTCCCCGACCGGCCCGGTGGCCGAGTTCACCTACCAGGAGCTGTGACGCCGGCCCGCCGGGGCCTCAGTCGACCCAGCCGCGGCGGTGGGCCTGCCAGCCGAGTTGGATGCGGGTGTCGGCGCGGGCCAGGGACATCAGACGGCTGATACGGCGTTGGACGGTGCGCAGGCCCAGGCTGAGTTGTTTGGCGACGGCGGGGTCGGTGGCGCCGGAGAGGAGGAGGGCGAGGATGCGGCGGTCGGTCTCGTCGGGGTCGCCGGCGGGGACGGGGCCGACGGCGACGGTGGCGGAGCCGGTGCGGCCGAGCGGGTGGGCCCACTCCCAGGTCTGTTCGAACAGGACGGTGAAGACGGTGACCAGGGCGGGGGCGCGGACCACCAGGGCGACGGGGTCGGCGGTGGAGCCGGTGAGCGGGACGAGGGCGAGGGAGCGGTCCGCGACGATCAGCTTGGTGGGGACCTGGTCGACCACCCGGATCTGCTGCTGACGGTCCATCGCCTCGAACAGCGGCGCCGCGGCGCCCGGTTCGTCCAGCGCCCGGCGCTCCAGCACCACCCGGTAGCCGACGCCGCGTTCCACGGCCGCCGACTCGGCCCCGGTCTCGTCGGCGGGCACCACCTGGTGACGGCCCGTCACCAGCGCGAGGAGTTCGTGCTCCGCGCCGGCCTGCAACTGCGCGACGCGGTGGCTGATCGCGGCCCGCCCCGCCACCACCTCGATCAGGTCGCGGTGCGCCCGGTCCTGCCGGGCGGTCGCCGAACGGTAGGCCTCGGTGAGCGTGGAGGCCGTCAACTCGGCCTCCCGCAGGGCGTGTCGCTGGCCGGTGAGCAGGGCCTCCAGGGCGACCGCCGGGGGAGCGGCGGTGTAGCGCAGGCCGGCGCCGGGGGCGACCAGCCCGCAGGCCTGGAGCAGTTCGAGCGAGCCGGTCGGCACCGGGCCGCAGCGGGCGGCCAGTTCGGCGAGGGTCGCCGGGCCGTGGGCCACCAGGTGGGTGTAGACCCGCTCGGCGTGCTCGTCCAGACCTATCGCCGCCAGCATCCGCGCTCCGTTCCGCCGTGCCCAGGGCCGCCGCCCGTGCCCCGCGCACCGCCGTGCGGGCGGTGGCGGTTTGCCGCCGGGCGGTGACCCGCCAGGCCACATCATGACCGGCCGGCCCGGTTTTCTGCCAGGCTCACCGGCCATGACCCGACACCTGGAGGCGTTCATGACACAAAGGGCGCGCATACGCGGCGCGATGGCCCTGACGGCGGCGGGCATCCTCGCCGTCGGCACGCTCACCTCGACCGGTCAGGCCCTGGCCGCCCAGCCCGGAAACCCCGGCTCCACCCTGACGGGACGTCAGAGCGCCGCCCCGCGCACCGTCACCCTGATCACCGGCGACCGGGTGCAGGTCGGCACCGGCACCGACGGCCGCACCACCGTCACCGTCCTGCCCGACGAACACGGCAACGTCCCGCTGACGTTCACCCAGCAGGAGAACGGCGACCAGTACGTCGTCCCGCAGCACGCCTCCGCCGCGCTCGCCGCCGGCACCGTCGACCGCGGCCTGTTCAACGTCAGCTCACTGCTGCGCCAGGGCTACGACGACGGAAGCGTGAAAACGCTCCCCCTCATCGCCACCTACCGGGACGCGCAGGCCGCCGAGGCCAGCCCGCAGGCCCGGTCCCGGGCGGCCGGCACCAAGCAGCTGAAGGCCGTCGACGGCGTGGCGTTCACCCCTGCCAAGGACGACGCCGCCCGCACCTGGAACCAACTGATCGGCCCGGACGGCAAGGGCCGCGACGGCCTGACCAAGCTGTGGCTGGACCGCAAGGTCCGCACCACCAACGACGCCGAGACCCGGCAGATCGGCGCCCCCGCCGCCTGGGCCGCCGGACTCGGCGGACAGGGCGTCAAGGTCGCCGTCCTCGACACCGGCATCGACGACCAGCACCCCGACCTGGCCGGACAGGTCGACGCCCGCCGCAACTTCACCGCGGACACGGTCGACGAGGACGTCCACGACGCCGTCGGCCACGGCACCTTCGTCGCCTCCGAGATCGCCGGCACCGGCAAGGCGTCCGGCGGCAGGGAACGCGGCGTCGCCGACCGGGCCGAGCTGCTGGTCGGCAAGGTCCTCGACGACAACGGCTCCGGCACCGAGGCGCAGATCATCGCCGGCATGCAGTGGGCCGCCGACTCCGGCGCCGACGTGGTGTCGATGTCCCTCGGCAGCCCCGAACCCACCGACTGCACCGACCCGATGTCGGTCGCCGCGCAGCGCATCGCCGAACAGTCGAAGGCGCTGTTCGTGGTCGCCGCCGGCAACCTCGGCCAGTACCAGTCCGTCAGCTCGCCCGGCTGCGCGCCCGCCGTGCTCACCGTCGGCGCCGTCGACGGCAAGGACAACACCGCGAGCTTCTCCTCGCACGGCTCCGTCACCGGCAGCCACACCCTGAAGCCGGAGATCGCCGCGCCCGGCGTCGACGTCAAGGGCGCCGCCGCCGGCGGCCGCGGCGTCTACGCCTACACCTCGATGTCCGGCACCTCGATGGCCACCCCACTGGTCGCCGGCAGCGCCGCCCTGGTCAAGCAGCGCCACCCCGAGTGGAGCGCCGCCCAGCTCAAGGCCGCCCTGGTCTCCTCCGCGCTGGCCGCCGTCCCCGGCGACGTCCAGCAGACCGGCGCCGGCCGGCTGCGCGTCGACGTCGCCGCCGGCCAGAGCGTGCTCGGCGCGCCCTCCGTCGGCTTCGGCGACTTCGCGTACCCGCAGCAGAAGTCCGACACCCGCACCGTCCAACTCCCGTACACCAACACCTCCGACCGGCCCGTCACGCTCAAGCTGGCCGTGCAGCGCACCGACGGCGACGACGAGTCCGCCGTCAAGTCGAAGGTCGTCAGGCTCGGCACCGACAAGGTCACCGTCGCCGCCGGCGCCACCGTGCAGGTGCCGCTCACCTTCGACGGCAACGCGAAGCTGACGGGCGGCCAGTACGGCGACGTCACCGGCCGGGTGCTCGCCACCGCCGACGACGGGACCACCGTCTCCACCCCGTTCAACGCGTACGTCGAACCCGAGACCCTCGCAGTCCGGGTCAAGCTGATCGACCGCGACGGCAGGCCCGCCGCGTCCGAGGCGGGCACCAGCATCACCGTGATCGACCTCGGCCAGGCCACCGGCACCCGCCGGGCCCCCGACGCCAACGGCGAGATCGTCTACCGGCTGCGCCCCGGCAGCTACTCGCTGAGCGGCTACGTGGTCACCCCCGAGCGGGGCGACACCACCGGCGAGGCCGCGCCGAAGGCCGTCACCGCGCTCGCCATGCCCGAGCTCCAGCTGACCAAGGACACCGTCCTCACCCTCGACGCCCGCCAGGCCGGTCGGATCGAGGTGCAGGCCGACCGCGACCTCCAGGTGCGCGGCGCCTCGCTCGAACTCGGCCGCTGGTGGGGCGACAAGTGGGTGGACTCCACCGGCGTGCGGGCGGGCGTGCTGCCCGTCGAACTCTCCGCCTGGGGCTCCGGCAAGGCCCGCACCGGCGGCTTCGAGTTCGGCAGCTACCTGCGGATGGCCGCCCCCGAGGTGGTGCTCAAGGGCGCCGGCCTCACGCTGCAGCCGCACTACGCCCAGTTCGCCGCCGAGGCCCAACTGCCCGCCACCGGAAGCGCGTTGCTGACCCACGCCGCGAGCGCGACCCCGGCCGACCTGGCCGCGGCCGACGTCAGGGGCAAGCTGGTGCTCGTCCCCGACGACGGCACCTCGCAGCGCACCGTCTCCGCCAATGCCGAGAACGCCGGCGCCGTCGGCGTGCTGACCTACCGTCAGAGCCCGGGCGTGTACGGCAAGAACGACGTCAGCCTGGACGCCCCCGTGCTGCCGATCACCGCCGACGAGGCCGCGAAGCTGAAGGCCGCCCTCGGCAAGGGCGCCGTCACCCTGGCGTGGACCTCCGCCGCCGACAGCCCCTACGTCTACAACCTGGCGTTCCACGACGCCGGTTCGATCGGCGCCAAGCAGCGCCGCACCGTCCGCGACCGCGACCTCGCCACCGTCACCGAGAACTGGCACTCCACCGGCACGCCGGTCCGGATGAGCGACTACCTGAGCATCGAGCGCCCGTGGAACCCGTACGCGGGCAGCGCCGTCGGGCAGGGCCTGGTCGCCACCCCGTCCACCCGGACCGCGTACTACACCGCCGACGACACCACCTGGCTGCACGACGGACAGAGCAGCTGGCCGTTCACCGAGTTCATGCAGGACCTGCCGCGCCGCTACCAGGCCGGGCAGCACCGCACCGAGGAGTGGTACCAGGGCATCCTGCGGCCCACCGCCGGACGCGCCGCCGACGGCTCCGCGCTGCTGGTCGGCGAACGCCAGGCCGACCTGATCGGCGTCGACTTCACCCGCACCCTGTGGGGCGACGGCAACGCCGACCACACCGGCAGCCAGTCCTACTTCGGCGACGCCGCCGGCGTCGAACTGTTCAGCGGAGGGGCCTCGTTGGGCCGTTCCTGGTTCGGCCCGTCGTTCGTCTGGCAGCTCCCGGACGAAGACCGGGACTACACCCTGGTGCTCGACCAGGCCCGGTTCCACCACCGCGACCTGTGGCAGCGCTCCACCGCCGTCCGCACCGAGTTCGGCTTCCGCTCGGCGACCGACCCGGCCGCGTACTCGCAGTCGCTGCCGCTGCTGTTCCCCGCCTACCGGATCGACCTCGACGGCAACAACACCGTCGCCGCCGGACCGCTGCGGGCAGCGCTCTCTGCCACCGGTCAGAGCGGCTACACCCCCGGCGCGCTGACCGACGCCCGGCTCGCCTTCTCCTACGACGGCGGCGCCACCTGGACGGACGCCCCGGTCGGCGCCGACCACGTCGCCGTCCTGGACCACACGGGCGCCACCGGCAAGACCGTCAGCCTGCGGATCACCCTGGCCTCGGCCGACGGCGCCAAGGTCACCCAGACCGTCACCGACGCGTACGCCGTGCGCTGACCGCGTTCTCGGACCCCGGGCCCCACCGGCACTGCGCCGGTGGGGCCCGCTCGCTCGCTCAGGCGGCCAGGCCGTGCAGGAACTCCGCGACCAGGCGGTGCAGTTCGGCCGGGTGCTCCAGATGGACGTCGTGGCCCGCGCCGGGCAGGCTCACCGCGTGCGCGTCCGGACGCAGCGTCAGCATCCGCTCGGCGTCCGCCGCCGCAATGATGCCGTGCTGCCCGAACAGCAGCAGCGCCGGGCAGTGCGCCGCGCCCGCCCAGTCCTCCCAGCGCTCCCGGACGGCGTTCTCGGCCAGCGCCGCCACCATCACCTCCGGGTCGAACCGCGGCCACCAGCCGTCGCCGCGCTGCTCCAGGCCGTCCGCCCACACCTCGCCGAGCGGGCCGCCGCCGAAGAACCGCACCGCCGCGGTGCGCTCCGGGAACGGCACCGGCCAGTCCGCCAGCATCGCCCCGATCTCCGCCGGCGCGCCCGGCGACGCCCCGGCCGCGGCCTCCACCAGCACCACCCCCGCGAACCGCCCCGGATGCGCGGCGGCCGCCAGCAGCGCCGTGTGCCCGCCCAACGACTGCCCCACCAGCAGCGGACGCTCCAGACCGAGGGCGTCCACGACCGCGAGCACGTCCGCCACGTACGCGTCCCGCCCGAGATCCTCCGGCCGACGGGTCGAGCGGCCGTGACCACGCTGATCGACGGCCACCACCCGGCGCGCCGGCGCGAGCGCCGCCGCCAGCGCGTCCCACTCGCCCGCATGCCCCGCCAGCCCGTGCAGCAGCAGCACCGGCCGCGCGTCGGCCGCGCCCGCCCAGTCCCGGCAGTGCAGGTCGACTCCGGCCCCGGCCACCGTCCGGGCCGTCCACGGGCTCTGCGTGCTCATCCGCTCATCTCCCAACGTTGCGGGGCCGGTCGGCCACGGAGTGTGAGGCGACAATGCCACGTGGCGCGATGTCGATCAATGAGACCCGCGAGTAGCGAACTCCCCGGTCGGAGCGCCGGGTGACGGGCCGTCAGCAGCGCTCGGACGCTCCGCCACCGCTTCGTCGACCGGGCGGGCGGCGCCGGCGAAGGTCGGTTGATCCATCGCTCCCACGGGGTCTAACGTTCCCCGTGCGGACCGTTCCGGATCGGGAACGCCCGCCCGAAACGCCCTGCGCCCCCGAGGAGTTCTGGTGGAACCGACCGCCCTGCCGGCCCGCAGCGCCCAGGTCGCCGACGCACTCGCCGCGGCCGGCCTCCCCGGCGCCGTCCGGGTCCTCGACGACTCCGCCCGCACCGCCGCCGAGGCCGCCGCCGCCCTGGGCTGCGAGGTCGGCGCGATCGCCAACAGCCTGGTCTTCCACTCCGACGGCGAACCCGTCCTGGTGCTCACCAGCGGCCGCCACCGCGTCGACACCGCCGCCCTCGCCGCCCGCTGGGGCCGCGGACCGCTGCGCCGCGCCACCCCCGAGCAGGTCCGCGAGGCCACCGGCCAGGCCATCGGCGGCGTCGCCCCCACCGGCCACCCCCGCCCGCTCCCCACCGTGGTCGACCAGGCCCTCACCGACTACCCCGAGATCTGGGCCGCCGCCGGCACCCCGCACACCGTCTTCCCCACCACCGCCGCCGAACTCCTCCGCCTGACGGGCGGCACGCTGCTCCCGGTCGGCCCCTGAGGGTCCGCCAGGAGGGCGGCGGCGAGCAGGCCTTCGAGGGTCCCGGGTGCCGCCGAAGCCTCACCGACCCGGCTGTCACTGCCGACTGAGATAGGTGAGCACCGCGAGCACCCTGCGGTGGCCGCTGTCGGCGGGGGAGAGGCCCAGCTTGGTGAAGATGTTGCCGATGTGCTTGTGGACGGCGTTGTCGGTGATGACCAGGCGGGTGGCGAGAGTCGCGTTGTCCTTGCCCTCGGCCATCAGGGCGAGGACCTCGCGCTCGCGCGGGGTGAGGGCGGCGATCGGGTCGTGGGCGGGGCGGGTGAGGAGCTGGGCGATGACCTCCGGGTCCATGACCGTGCCGCCGGCCGCCACCCGGCGCAGCGCGTCGACGAACTCGCTGACCCGCCCGACCCGGTCCTTCAGCAGGTAGCCGACCCCGCCGCGCCCGTCGGAGACCAACTCGCCCGCGTACTGCCGCTCGACGTACTGCGAGAGCACCAGCACGGGCAGCCCGGGGTGCAGGCGGCGGGCCTCGATGGCCGCGCGGACGCCCTCGTCGCGGAAGCCGGGCGGCAGGCGGACGTCGACGATGGTGACGTCCGGGCGGTGTTCGGCGACGGCGGCGAGGAAGGCCGCGGCGTCGCCGGCGATGGCCGCGACCTCGAAACCCTTGGCGGTGAGCAGGAGTTCGAGACCGCCGGCGAGCAGCACGTTGTCCTCGGCGATCACGACCCGCACGGCAGCCCCACCTCGATCACGGTCGGCCCGCCGACCGGGCTGTGCACCCGCACCGTACCGTCCAGCGCCAGGACCCGGTGGCGGATCCCGGCGAGGCCGGTGCCGCGCGACTCGTCCGCGCCGCCCACCCCGTCGTCGGAGACCACTACCGTCAACCGGTCGCCGTCCCGGCCCACCCGGACGTCCGCCCGGGCCGCCCCGCTGTGCTTGGCGGCGTTGGTGAGCGCCTCGGCGACCGTGAAGTACGCGACCGCCTCCACCGCCGCCGGGACGTCCCCGCAGTCGGCGGTGTCGAGGTCCGTGGTGATCGCCGCGCCCGCCGCCAGTGCGGCCAGCGCCCCCGCCAGGCCCCGGTCGGCGAGGATCGGCGGGTAGATCGTCCGGATGACGGCGCGCAGCTCCGCCATCGCGTCCTCGGTGCCCTGCTGCGCCTCCGCCAGCAGCCTCGACACCGACTCGGGCTGCTCGTCGAGCAGCTCGCGGGCCACCCCGAGCCGCATCGCGATCGCCACCAGCCGGGCCTGCGTGCCGTCGTGCAGGTCCCGTTCGATCCGCCGCAGTTCCGCGCCGTGCGCGCTCATCGCACCGGCCCGGGTCTCGGTCAGCGTCGCCACCTGCCGGGCCAGCCGCTCGGTCGCCGACGGCGACAGCAGCAGCACGCACAGCCGGGCGTGCAGCCGCGCCAGCAGCGGGACCGCGACGTACGTCAACGCCGCGAACGCGGCCAACTGGGCCGTCCCGAGCGTCAGCGCGGTGCCCCAGCCGGTCAGCGGAACGCCCGCCGCGAAGCCGCCCGCGCGGGTGCCGGCCGGCAGCGCCCACCACAGCGGGAGGGTGACGGCCGTGGTCACCGTGTTGCCCGCGCACAGGGCGGTGAACGCGCCGAACGCCAGGCCGGTGACGGCGTGCGAGCCGGTCCACGCCAGCAGCCGCCACCAGCCGACCCGGACCGGGCCCGACGGTGCGGCGAGCAGCAGCCGGTCGGCGCGCCGGCGGTGCCAGGACGCCCAGCCGCGCGCCGCCCTCGGCGCCGGCAGCACCGGCAGCGCGACCAGCGTGGCCGCGCCCGTGCCGAGACCGCCCAGCAGATACCCCAGGCCGCGCCACCACGCCGACAGCCGTCCGCCCCTGTGATCATTCATTCGGACAAGTCTGAGCCATCGTCACCGCGCCGGGCACTACAGCCAGCTGCACCCTTTTCCCACCAGTACGGGGCACCGACCGCACCACCCCGCGGCGCCTAGCGTCGACGACCATGACGAACACACCGAACGAGACCCCTCGCCGCTCCCGCCGCCGTACCCTGCTGCTGTCCGCCCTCGCCGCCGGAGCGGTCACCGCCGGCCTGCTGGGCGCGACCGTCGCCGAGCGGCGGGGCGACGGCGGACACCGCACGAACGCCGCGCTCCAGCGCGACGTGGACGCGCTCACCGCGCTCGGCGCGACCGGCGTGCAGGCCCGACTGACCGGCCCCGACGGCCCGGACGCCACCGCCGTCGGCGGCGTCGCCGACGTGACGACCCGACAGCCGGTGCCCGCCGACGGGTACTTCCGGATCGCCAGCGTCACCAAGGCCTTCGTGGCCACCGTGGTCCTGCAACTCGTCGCCGAGGGAAAGCTGACGCTGGACGACACGGTGGAGAGCCGACTGCCCGGCGTGGTGTCCGGCAACGGCAACGACGGGCGGGCGATCACCGTCCGTGACCTGCTCCAGCACCGCAGCGGCCTGCACGACGACTACCCCGACTACACCTCGGCGGAGGACTTCCAGCAGCACCGCAACGACACCGTCACCGCCGAGCAGACCGTCGCCCGGGCCGTGGCCCACCAGCCGGACTTCCGCCCCGGCACGCAGTGGAGCTACGGCAACACCGGCTACGTGCTGCTCGGCATGATCGTCGAACGGGTCACCGGACACCCCTGGCACCAGGAGGTGCACGACCGGATCGTCCGGCCGCTCGCCCTCGCCCACACCTCCCGTCCCGGCGCCACCCCCACCCTGCCGCAGCCGCACGCCGCCACCTACCAGCGCTTCCAGGACGGCGGCCCGCTGGTGGACGTCACCGAACAGGTCGGCATGGGCACCAACGGCGAGGCCGGCCTGATCTCCACCACCGCCGACCTCGACCGCTTCTTCGCCGCCCTGCTCGGCGGCAAGCTGCTGCCGCCCGCCCAACTCGCCCAGCTGCAGCAGACCGTCCCCGTCGGCCAGGACTTCGAACAGCTGATGCCGGGCGCCCGCGACGGACTCGGCCTGTTCTCCCGCCCCCTGTCCTGCGGCGGCGTCTACTGGGGCCACGAGGGCGGCGACTCCGGCTGGATCACCGCCACCGGCACCACCACCGACGGCCGCCGCGCCGTCACGGTCTCACTCTCGGGGGTGACCATCGCCTCCCCGGAGGACGTGGCGCGCATCGCCGCAGCCGAGAACACCCTGATCGACCACGCGCTGTGCGGCAGCGACTGACTGCCCGTCAGGACGGGGGAGCGGCGCGGCCGTAGAGGCAGGTGAGGGACGGGCGGCGACAGGGCGGGCCGGGTGGCGGGCTCGTTCTCCAGGCGTACACGGAGCGACCGGGTCATCCTCCGAGTTGATGATCGCCTCGACGGGGTCGGCCAGCATGGGGGCCGACAAAGGACGGGATCCGGGCGGCAGGTGGGCGGTCCGGGCGGAGGGGGCGGGCAGTGCGGCGGAGGACGAAGGTGGTGGGCGCCTTCCTGGTGCTCGGGGCGGTCTTCGGGGGGCTGGCGGCCTGTCGCGCCAACGGCCCGGCGCACGGTGAGCGGGTCATCGAGTCCGACGCGGTCAAAACCACCGGGCTGCGTACCGACATGGCGCCGATGGTGACGCGCTTCCACCGGTTCGGTGAGCTGGTGGACGCGCAGTGGGTGCTGCACTGGCCGGGGGGCGAGCGGGAGTTGGTCCCGAGCAACGAGCATCCGCTGTTCGCGGTGCTGCACCTGAAGCCCGGTCAGGTGAAGCGACTGCTGGACGGCCGGCGCACCGAACCCGCGCGCAAGCCCGTCCTCGCCGCCGACGACCTCCCGCACGGCGGCGACGTCCCCGCCTCGCTCGCGCCGTACCTGCCGGCGGACGCCGCCTGGGTGCTCGCCCCGGAGCTCGACGAGGTGCTGGTGCGGGCGCGCAGCACGGCGGCGGTGCAGTACGACCCGGCCAGCGACACCGTACTGGTCTTCTGCATCAACCCCAACGACCCGGACGAGGTGCGCACGATGGTGGACACCGGGGGCAGGACCAGCCTGGTCACCCCGTCGCCGTTCGTCCCGCCGTCCTGACGACCCGTCGGCGCGGTCGGCCGCAGCGGCGGTCGCAGGGCGGTCGCTCAGCCGGCCCGCAGCAGGTCGTGCAGCGTGCGGGCCACCCGGGCCAGCACGGCCTCCGCCGTCGGCCGGACCGCCGCGGGCACGGTGGACTCCGTCAGCGCCGCGACGGCGTACCGGGAGCCGTCGTCGTGCTCGACCACCCCGATCTCGTGGCGCAGGTTGAGCAGCGTGCCGGTCTTGGACGACCACCGGGAGGAGTCCGTCCGCGAGCTCGACCAGCCGCCTCGCCGACGGCAGCAGATCCCGCCCGAACGGGGTCAGCGCGGCCCGGCGGCCCGAGCGGTCGAACAGCAGACCGCCCAAGTGCCGCTCCAGCGCGGCGATCCGCCGGCTCGCCACCGGCTGCGGCACCCCGGCCGCCGCAGCGCCCAGAGTGAGGCTCCCGCGCTCGCCCATCTGGACGAACACCCGGCACGCCCCCACCAAGTCCACTGGCGCATCGTATGCGTCGAACGCATGAGAAGTGTCAATCCCGTCTTTGTGCAACCGAATCGGCCGGCGCAGGCTGTCGGCCATGCACTCCACGAAGCCCCGCACCGCCCTGCTCGCCGCGCCGCTGCTCGCGGCCGCCCTGCTGACCGGATGCGCACACCCGCCGCCGGCTCCCAGGCCCGATCCCGCTGCCGCAGCGCCCGTCGCCGACCCCTTCCACCAGCTCGAACAGCGTTTCGGCGCCCGCCTCGGCGTGTACGTGCTGGACACCGGCAGCGGCCGCGAGATCACCCACCACGCGGACGAGCGCTTCGCGTTCGCCTCCACCTCCAAGGCCCTGGCCGCCGGCGCCCTGCTGCGCCGCGCCTCCGACGCCGACCTGGAGAAGGTGGTGACGTACCGTCAGGCGGACGTGCTGAAGTGGGCCCCGGTCACCTCGAAGCACGTGGACACCGGCATAACGCTGCGCGACCTGCTCGCCGCGTCCCTGGACCACAGCGACAACACCGCGGCCAACCTCGTCACGGCCGAGGTCGGCGGCCCCGCCGCAGTCCAGCAGGCCCTGCGCGACCTCGGCGACATCACCACGCACGTCGACCGTACCGAGCCGACGCTCAACGAGACCGCCCCGGGCGACACCCGCGACACCAGCACACCCCGCGCGCTGGCCGCCGACCTGCGCCAGTACGTCCTCGGCGACGTCCTGCCCGCCGACCGGCGCCGGCTGCTCACCGACCTGATGCTCGCCAACACCACCGGCGGCCCGTACATCCGAGCGGGCGTCCCCGCCGGTTGGAAGGTCGCCGACCGGACCGGCAACGCCGACCACGGCACCCGCAACGACATCGCCGTCGCCTGGCCCGACGGCGGCCGCAGCCCCGTGGTGATCGTCGTCCTGTCCGACCGCGCCCGACCGGACGCCGCCTCGGACGACGAGCTGATCGCCCGGGCCACCGAGGCCGCGCTGAACGCCCTCGGCTGACCACGTACCAGCACCCCCCCCGCGCAGGCCGCCGCAGCCGCCGTCGAGGCGCAGGACCACTACGACCGCGCCCGTGAACCGGCAGGCGCCGACCCGGCGACGATCAAGTACGTCGTCACCCAGGGCCACTACGACCACCTCGGCGGCGCGCAGCTGCTCGCCGACCGGTACGGCGCCCGAGTCCTGATGCACCCCGCAGACCGGGACCTGATCGCCCGCACCGCACCCGCCGACGCCCCTGCCCGGGACCTGGACATCCTCGACGGCCAGCGCCTCACCCGGCCGTGCTGGACCTGATGCCGCGCGGCCGGACCGCCTACGCCGAGGAGGCCGCCGGCGTCCGGGCCGAACCGGGCGGGTGCTGCTGACGGCAGGTCGGTTCGGGCCAGGTCCGCCGGCGCCGGTCACCCCGGCGAGCAGCTCTCCTGACGTCCTGTCATGTCGTGCAACCACCCGCAGGGCCGGTCGGCCGGTGCCCGCACGGGAACTGGAAGCGTCGCTCCCGGGGCCCGGGCGGGCCCGCATCTAGCCTGGCGGGATGAGCGAGCAGCACAGTGGCCGGGCCCGGCGGCCGCACTACCGGGCGTTGTCGCCGCTGCGGGAGCACCTGCGGGAGTCGTTCTGGTTCGGGCCGCTGGTGGCGTGCGTCGCGGCGGTGCTGCTGGCCGGACTGACCGACCTGATCGACCAGGAGATCTTCGCCGAGGCGACGGCCGAGCAGACCGCCGACACCCTGCTGTCGTTCGCCACCGCGGCGAAGAGCGTGGTGTCGACCATCAGCTCCGCGATGCTCACCTTCATCGGCGTGGTGTTCTCGATCTCCCTGGTGTCGCTCCAGATGGCCGCCGGACAGATGAGCCCCCGGGTGCTGCGCCTGTACGTGCGCAGCCGGCTGACCAAGGCGACGTTCTCCACCTGCCTGGCGACGTTCGTCTTCACCCTGCTGGTGCAGCTCGGCTACGACGACACCACCGACCCGACGCGCGCCGTCTCCGTCCCGATCGTGTCGACAGTCGTCGCGCTCGTCCTGGTGATGCTCAGCCTGGGCCTGTTCGTGCTGTACGTGCAGGCGACGCTTCGGCTGCTGCGCGTGCCGCACGTGATCGACCGGGTCACCCGCGAGTCGCTGCAGGTGCTGCTCGCCTACCGGTGGCTGAACCCGGAACCCGCCGACGGCCTCGGCCCGCAGGGGCCGACGCTGCTGCACGAGGGACGGGCCGGCGTGCTGCGGGACGTGAACATCCGCCGGCTGGTGCGGGTCGCCCGGCGGCACGGCACGGTGCTGCACCTGGTGCCCCGGATCGGCGACTTCATCGCGTCCGGCACCCCGACCGTGCTGGTCGTCGGCGGCACCCCGCCCCGGCCCGGGTGGATCACCACCGCGCTGAACGTCGGCGTCGACCGCACCATGCACCAGGACCTCAGCTTCGGCTTCCGCCAGCTCGTCGACATCGCCATCCGCGCCCTGTCGCCCGCCGTCAACGACCCCACCACCGCCGTGCAGGCCGTCGACCGGATCCACCAGCTGCTCGCCGTTCTCGCCCCCTACCACCTGGGCGAGCTGCGCCACCGCGACCGGGACGGCGCGGTGCGGCTGGTGCAGCCGGTGCCGGGGTGGGAGGCGACGGTGGACCTGGCGTTCACCGAGATCCGGATCTGCGGCGCCGGCCAGCCCCAGGTCACCCGCCGCCTGGTGGCCGCCCTCGACGACCTGCTGCGGATCACCCCCGAGCCGCGGCGCCCCCCGCTGCTCGTCCAGCGGCAGCTGCTGGAACGGGCCGTCGCCGAGGCCGTCCGCGACCACGACAACCGGCTGTTCGCGCTCGCCCCGGACCGCCAGGGCATCGGCTGAGCGCCCCGGGAACGCGAAGTCCGCCCGGAGGAGCTCCGGGCGGACTTCGAGGAGGAACTGCGGTCAGCTCGCGGCGCCGCGGTTCAGCGAGGCCAGGTACTTGTTGTACGCCACCAGCTCGGCGTCGCCGTCACGGTCCGCGGCCCGGTCGCGGCGGCGGGCCTGCCGTTCCTCGGACTTGGCCCACTGGAGAGTCAGGGCGATCAGCACGATCGCGGTGGGGATCTCGCCGAACGCCCAGGTGATGCCGCCGGCCAGTTGCTGGTCGGCGTGCAGGTCGGTGCCGACCGGGGCCAGCTCGGAGGTGAAGGTGTTGACCAGCTGCCCGGAGGCCATCATCACGGCCACGCCGAAGAAGGCGTGGAACGGCATGCCCATGAACAGCTCCAGGATCCGCATCACGAAGCCGGGGCGGTGCGGGCCCGGGTCGACGCCCATGATCGGCCAGAAGAACAGCATGCCGACGGCGAGGAAGTGCAGCATCATCGCCAGATGCCCGATCTGGTACTTCATCAGGTAGTCGAACAGCGGGGTGAAGTACAGCCCGTACAGGCTCGCGATGAAGATCGGGATGGTGTAGGCGGGGTGCGAGACGATCCGCACCAGCCGGCTGTGCAGCAGCGCGACCAGCAGCTCGCGCGGCCCGCGCCCGCTGCCCTTGCGGGCCGGGCGCAGCGAGCGCAGCGTCAGCGTGATCGGCGCGCCGAGCAGCAGCAGGATCGGGGACAGCATGGACAGCACCATGTGCTGCATCATGTGGGCGCTGAACAGCACCATGCCGTAGTCGTTGAGCTTGGTGTTGGTGACCAGGAACACCGTGCCGACACCGGCCGTCCAGGCCACCAGCCGGCCGACCGGCCACTTGTCGCCGCGCCGCCACAGCCGGACCGCCCCGAACAGGTACAGGCCGAAGGCGAGCGCGCAGAAGGCCAGGTACGGCCAGTCCGGCGACAACTCCATGGCCCGCGAGAGGGTGAACGACGGCAGGGGCCCCCCGCCGTGGTGGTGCATCCCCGTCATGCCGTCGCCCATCGGGCGGCCCCGCTTTCGTCCATGCCGTCCGTCCCCACGCGGTGCCGCGGGTCCGGTTTGGTCGGTTTCGTTCGGACCCAGCCTAGGCGTCGCTTACGGCGCGCCGGTCAGCGCCCCCGGCGACGGGGGTGTTTCCGCCGGTGCCGCCGGCGCTCCCGCTCACAGGAAGTAGAGGCGGACGTGGAAGTGCGAGGTCACCGAGATCGGCACCGAGGCGGTGTTGCGGACGGTCAGGGTGCGGACCGGCCGCGGCGCGGGCTCGGCGCCGCGGCCCGGCAGCACGGCACCGGGCGCGGCCCCGCCGAGGTCGCCGCCGCCGAACGGGTCGGCGACGACGGCGAGCCGGGTGCCGTCCTCGAACACCGCCTCGACCTGGATCTCGGGTATCAGGTCGGGGACGCCGGGCAGGACGTCGGCGGGGGAGAGGGCGGTGCGTCCGCGCTCGACGGCCTCGGCGAGGCGCAGGCCGTCGCGGGCGGCTTCGCAGACGGCGTCCGAGATGAGCGCGGTGGCCTCGGGGACGTTCAGGCGCAGGCCGCGGCCGCGGCGGGCGCGGGCGAGCTCGGCGGCGGTGAAGATCAACAGCCGGTCGCGCTCGGTGGGGGTCAGCTGCACGGGGGTCCCTGCGATGCGGTGCAGTGCGGTGCGGTGCGGAGGTCAGCCGGCGGGCTGGTCGTGGGTGGCGCAGTGGATGCCGCCGCCGCCGGAGGCGAGGGTGTCGATCCGCAGGGGGACGATCTCGCGGCCCGGGAACTGGTCCTGGAACACCTCCCGGGCGTGCCCGTCGGCCCGGGAGTCGCCGAACGACGGCAGGTAGACGCCCTTGTTGCCGATGTAGAAGTTCAGGTACGAGGAGACGAAGGCGTCGCCGCGCCCGGTGATCCGGTCGGGGTCGGGCTGGCTGATCTCGATCACCTTGGGCCGGCGGCCGGCCGCGTCGGTGGCCTCCGCCAGGACGGCGCGGGCCTGGTCGGCGGAGCGGGACCAGACGTCGGGCGGGGTGCCGGGGAACGCCCGGTCCAGCAGGACGACACCGGGCGCGGCGAAGCGGGCCAGGCAGTCGACGTGGGCATCGGTGATGTCCTGGCCCCGGACGCCCGCCAGCCAGATCACCTTGGTGACGCCCAGCGCCTGCTTGAGCTCGGCCTCGACCCGGTCGCGGTCGAGCCCGGGGTTGCGGTTGGCGTTCACCACCGAGCTCTCGGTGACCAGCAACGTCCCCTGCCCGTCGCTCTCCAGGGAGCCGCCCTCGGCGACGAGCGGGGTCGTGATCCGCTCCGTCCCGTACCTGGCCAGCACGGCCCGGGCGACCCGGGCGTCGTCGCCGTGCTGCTGCTTGCCGCCCCAGCCGTTGAAGTTGAAGTCGACGCCCTTGACCTTCCCGCCCTCCTCGACGAACACCGGCAGGGTGTCGCGGGCCCACAGGTCGTCCATCGGGAGGGACAGCAGCTCGACGTCGCTGCCGCAGGCGTTCCGGGCCGAGTCCTCCTGGCCGGGGCGGACCAGCAGGACCACCGGCTCGCGCCCGCCGACGGCCCGCGCCACCGAGGCGATGTCCTTGCGGACGGCCCCGAGCTGCTCGCCCCAGACGTCCTCGGAGGCGGGCCAGGCCATGAAGGTCCGCTCGTGCTTCTCCCACTCGCCGCCGAACCGTCGCCCGGGGGCAGGGCCGGTGGGTGCGGTGGGGGACGCCGGGCCGCTCGCGGACGGCTCCGTCAGCACGTCGTCGACGGCCGCGCAGGCGGTCGCGCCGGCCGCGATCAGGCCGGCGCCGGCGAGGGAGCGCAGCACCGTGCGGCGGGAGGGAGAGGGGTGGAACACGAGGAACTCCGGTGGGGCGAGGGTGGATCGGGCCGGTGCGGCGGGCGGGGCACTGCGTGCTGCCGTGCGCGGCGCCGGCAGGCGGTGGGCGCGGTCGCCCGACATCGCCGGAGCTGCACTCTCGCACTGACTGAAAATTCAGTCAAGTTTGGCGCGCCGGGTCGGCCGCACCCGGTGGCGGGGGTGGTTCGGCTCAGCTTGGCGGGTGCTCCAGCTCCCGCCGAAGTCGAAGTCGACGTCGACGGCTACGGCAGGGGCTCGTGCATGGTCGAGCAGTGGATGCCGCCGCCCCCGGCCATCAGCCGGTCGACGTCGAGCTGCACCACCTCGCGGCCGGGGAAGGCGGCGGCGAGCGCCTCCTTCGCGGCGGCGTCCTTGTACGGGTCGCCGAACCGGGTGGTGACGACGCCGCCGTTGACGAGGTGGAAGTTGAGGTAGGAGTCGACGAACTTCGAGCTGCGGGAGCGGACGGTGTCCGGCCCGTGCACGGGGACGACCTGGAGGCGGCGGCCCCGGGCATCGGTGGCGGTGGAGAGGATCGCGAACTGCTCGCGGGCGTCCCGCGCCCAGACGTCGTCGCGGTCCGGGGGCGGCAGCTGCACCATCACCACGCCGGGCCGGACGAACCGGGAGGTGACGTCCACGTGGTCGTCGGTGATGTCCCGGCCCTTGATCCCGGGCAGCCAGATCATCGTGTCCGCGCCGTAGGCGTCCAGGACGGCCTCCTCGACCTCGTCCCGGCTCATGCCGCGGTTGCGGTTCTTGTTGACCAGGCTGCTCTCGGTGGCCATCACGGTGCCGTCGCCGTCCGTCTCGATCGCGCCGCCCTCGCCGACGAAGTCCGCGTGGACGTACCGCAGGCCCCGATGGGCGGCGACCAGTCGGGCGACCCGGGCGTCGTCGTAGTGGACCTGCTTGTCGCCCCAGCCGTTGAAGTTGAGGAGCACGGCGTCCAACCCGCCGCGGCCGTCCCGGCGGAACACCGGCGCGGTGTCGCGCATCCACAGGTCGTCGGTGGGGATCGAACTGATCACCTCCACCCCGGAGCCGCACCGGGCCCGGGCCTTGCCCGCCGTCCAGTCGTCGGGGGCGCACATGACCACCGGTTCGAACTCGGCGATCGTGCGGGCGATCAGCGCGATGTCGTCCTGGACGCCCCCCAGCCGCAGTCCCCACACGCCCCGGCGGGAGGGCCAGGACATCCAGGTCCGTGCGTGTGGGACGTCGTCCGCCGGCACCCGGGGGCGGGCGTCGTGGTGGTGGGTCATCGAGGGTCTCCGGATCGTGTGACGGTGCCGACGGACAGCACCTCTCCTGCGGGTCCAGGTTCGCACTGACTGAAAAATCGGTCAAACATCCGAGGGCTCCGGCGTGCCCTCGACGGCCGACGCGTGCCGATCCCGGTGGATCAGGAGCCGAGCCGGGCCACCTCGACGTCGACGGCGTCGGCCATGAGCGTCCGGGCGTGCGCCAGCGGCAGGCTGCCGCTGAGCCACCGCGTGCTCAGCCCCTCCAGCAGCGCCGTCAACCGCTCGGCCGTGCCGGCCAGCGCCACCGCCGAGGCCATCGGCCGGACGGCGCCGAGGAGTTCGGCGATCTCCTGCACCCAGATCCGGGTGGCCCGGGCCAGGTCCTCGCGCAGCGTCTCGTCGAACACCGCGCTCGCCCGCAGCTCGCCCCAGGCGGTGCTGTTCTCCCGCACCGCGGCGGTGTCCTGGAGCTCCAGCAGCAGCGTCTGCTCCAACTCCTCGCGGGCCGTCAACGGCGGGGCGTCCGCGGCGCGCTCGGTCGTGTACCGCTCCGCCCGGTCGTTGATGAACTCCAGCGTCTGCCGGAGAATCCCCGTCCGGTCCTTGAAGTGGTAGTAGATCAGCGCGGTGGACACCCCCGCCTCGGCCGCGAGCTCCTCCACCCGCAGCCCGCGCACCCCGCGCCGCGCGATCACCCGCGCCGCTGCTTCCATGATCGACGTTTTACGACTGGCCACGACCCACCACCCTACCGGGGCACCCTGCGGGCATCGGACCGGGCTGTCCGAATCATCGGTCAGCCCGGGCCCGGCAGCGCGCCTCCGGCGGTGCGGCGTGATCCGTCAGGCCTTCGGCACCAGGGTGTTCTCGTTGGTGCGGCCGGCGGCGAAGTCGTCGATGTTGCGGGCGGTGGCGTCGATGATCTGGCCGACGGCGGTGTGGGTGAAGTAGGCCTGGTGGCTGGTGACGAGGACCTGGGGGAAGGTGATGAGGCGGGCGAGGGTGTCGTCGGTGATGCCGTGGATGGAGCGGTCGGTGAAGAAGACGCCGGTCTCTTCCTCGTAGACGTCGAGGCCGACGCCGGAGAGGCGTCCGGCGCGGAGGGTTTCGACGAGGGCGGCGCTGTCGAGGAGGCCGCCGCGGCTGGAGTTGATGAGGATGGCGTCGTCCTTCATCCGGGCCAGGGCGGCGGCGTCGACGAGGTGGTGGGTGGCGGGGAGGAGGGGGACGTGGAGGCTGATCAGGTCGGCCCGGGTGAGGAGTTCGGGGAGTTCGGTGTAGTGCATGCCGAGGTCGAGGCAGGCGGGGTTGGGGGCGATGTCCCAGCCGAGGAGGTGGGTGCCGAAGCCGGCGGCGATGCGGGCGAAGCACTCGCCGATCTTGCCGGTGCCGATGACGCCGACGGTCATGCCGTGGATGTCGCGGCCCATCAGGCCGTCGAGGCGGAAGTCGAACTCGCGGGAGCGGTTCGAGGCGCGGGCCAGGCGGCGGTTGACGGCGAGGGCGAGCGCCCAGGCGTGCTCGGCGACCGCGTACGGGCTGTAGTGGGAGACCCGGGCGATGGTCAGGCCGAGTCGGGCGGCGGCGTCGAGGTCGATGTTGTTGAAGCCGGTGGCGCGTTGGGCGACCAGCCGGGTGCCGCCGGCGGCGAGGACGGAGAGGGTCTCGGCGTCGAGGACGTCGTTGACGCTGCTGCTGACGGCCGGGTAGCCGGCGGCGAGCGGGGCGGTGTCGCGGTCGAGGAACACGGCGAGGGTGCGCAGCGAGTGCCGGCCCTTGAAGGCCTGCTCCAGAAGCGGCTGCTCGTCTGCTTGGACGCCGTACGCGAGGATCTCCATGCGGCGAAGGCTATCCCCGGGGGCGTGCGGGGTGAACCACGACGCGCCCCCGGGGTGACGAACCGTCAGATGACGGTCTCCGCCTCCAGGTAGCGGTCGGACGGGACCGTCTTCAGCTCGGCGACGGCCTCGCCCAGCGGCACCAGCCGGATGTCGGTGCCCTGCAGGGCGGTGATGTGGCCGAACGCGCCCTTGTGCGCGGCTTCCACGGCGTGCCAGCCGAAGCGGGTGGCGAGCACCCGGTCGTAGGCGGTCGGGGTGCCGCCGCGCTGGGTGTGGCCGAGGATGACCGGGCGGGCCTCCTTGCCGAGGCGGTGCTCCAGCTCGCGGGAGAGCTGGGTGGCGATGCCGGTGAACCGCTCGTGGCCGTACATGTCCTTGGTGCCCTCCTCCCAGGCCATGGTGCCGGGCTCGGGCTTGGCGCCCTCGGCGCACACCACGATCGCGAACTTCTTCTGCCGGTCGAAGCGCTCGCGCACCACGTCCGTCAACTTGTCGATGTGGAAGGGCCGTTCGGGGACGACGATGGCGTGCGCGCCGGCCGCCATGCCCGCGTTCAGGGCGATCCAGCCGGTGTGCCGGCCCATCACCTCGACCACCATGACGCGCTGGTGCGACTCGGCGGTGGTCTTCAGCCGGTCCAGCGCCTCGGTGGCCACCGACACGGCGGTGTCGAAGCCGAAGGTGACGTCGGTGCAGGCGATGTCGTTGTCGATGGTCTTCGGCACGCCGATCACCGGCAGGCCCGCGTCGCTCATCAGCTTCGCGGCCTTCAGGGTGCCCTCGCCGCCGATCGGGATCACCGCGTCGATGCCCAGGTCCGCGCAGTACTTCTTGGCGCGCTCCACGCCGTCGCGCAGGTGGCTGGGCTGGACCCGGGAGGAACCCAGGATCGTGCCGCCCTGGGCGAGGATGCCGCTCACCGAGTCGAGCGTCAGCGGGCGGTGGACGCCCTCCAGGAGACCGCGCCAGCCGTCCTCGAACCCGATGATCTCGTCGCCGTGGTCGACCACCCCCCGGTGGACCACGGAACGGATGACGGCGTTCAGGCCGGGGCAGTCACCGCCACTGGTCAGGACACCAATACGCATTGCTTTGCCAACTCCCGAGCAGGATTCGGACGGCCGGACTGGTGGGTGAGAATCGGACATAGCGCCCGAATCGGACCTGCTGCACAGCATACGGTTCCTGCGTCCGGCCGAGCCGAAACCGACGCGGGGGCGGCTTCCTCGACGCACCACACGTAACTGCGACCCGACCGCCGAGGAGGGTGTTGCGCCCGGGCTCTCCTTATTCTCCTATGAAGTTGTCCCACCGGGGACGGCCGACCACATGGCGGTCAGCCGTCCACCGGGCCAACGGCCGGCGGCTACGCCGGGCGGGCCGCCGAGGCGATCCGCTCGGTACGCAGCGCGTCGTACCAGGTGGTGTCCGCCGGCGGCAGCGCGTTCACGTCCAGCGCCAGCTTGATCAGCAGGTCGGCGACGGCGGGGTTGCGGGCCATCACCGGGCCGTGCAGGTAGGTGCCGAACACGGTGTCGCGCCAGGCGCCCTCGGTGCCGTCGCCGGTGCCGTTGCCCCGGCCGACCTGCACCGTGGCGAGCGGCTTGACGCCCTCGCCGAGGTGCGTGATGCCCTGGTGGTTCTCGAAACCGGTCAGCTGCGGCAGACCCAGCTGCGGATTCACCTCCGCCAGCACGTCGCCGACGCAGCGCGCGCCCTCGCCGCGGGTGGTCCACACGTCCAGCAGGCCCAGGCCCGCCTCGCGCTCGCCGAGGTCGTTGATGAACTCGTGGCCCAGGATCTGGAACCCGGCGCACACCGAGAAGATGATCGCACCGTTCTCGGCGGCCCGGACCAGCCCGCCGTCGTTGCGCAGCCGCTCCGCCGCGAGCCGCTGCGGACGGTCCTCACCGCCGCCGATCAGGTAGATGTCGCCACTGGTCGGCACCGACTGGTCGGAGCGCACGTCGATCCGCTGCACCCCGAGCCCGCGCTGCTGCGCCCGGCGCTCCACCACCAGCGCATTGCCGCGGTCGCCGTACGTGGACAGCAGGTCCGGGTACACCCAGACCACCCGCAGGCTGCTCTCGCTCATCCTGGAAGACCTCCCGTACTGCGGCGCCGCCTCCGGCGCACCGCCCCCGTACTGCTGCTGCGGCTCGTCGAACCCCCGCTGCCGTCCGGCGAACTGCTGCCCGTCGTACTGCTGCCGGTGCTGCGGCTCCGCGAACGACTGCTCGCCGTACGCCTGCTGCTCGCCGTACGACTGGTCGCCGTACTGCTGCTGCTGGTACTGCTGGTCGTCGAACTGCTGCCCGTCGTACGGCTGCCCGCCGTACTGCTGGTAGTGCTGCTGGTCGCTCATCAGGCCACCACGGCCTTGCGCAGCTGCTGGAACGCCGTGTAGTTGGCGATCGCCTCGATGCGGCCCTCGGGGGCGGCGTCCACCGCCTGGGAGAGCGAGTCGACGACCTGGAACTGCAGGCCGGCGACCTCCAGACGGACCGCCAGGTCGAGCTTGCGCTGGCCCATCACGAAGATCGGGTGACCGGCCAGGCGCTCGTAGTCGACGTCCCACAGCCAGGAGGTGTCGGTGCCGTCGGCGTCCATCGCGTTCACCGACAGGATCACCGGCGCCGGCGGGCCGTCGATCAGCGAGAAGGTCTCCAGCCAGCCGGCCGGGTTCTTCGCCAGCAGCAGCCGGATGTCGCGGCCGCGGAACTGCACCACGTCGTAGCGGCCGGCCACCGCCGCCACCGCCTGCATGCGCTGCAGCGCGACCTGCGGGGCCACCCCGAACACCGCGGCGACCGCCGCCGAGCTGGTCGCGTTGGCCAGGTTGGCGCGGCCCGGCAGCTGGAGCTGGATCGGCCAGGCGCCGCGGTGCGGGTCGATCACGTGGGTGCCCTGCAGCGCCCAGTGCGGGTTCGGACGGCGGAAACCGCACTCGCCGCAGAACCAGTCGTCGCCCGGACGCTGCATCACACCGCCGCACGACGGGCACGACCAGGCGTCCTCCTTCCACGCCTGCCCGGCGGCCACCCAGACCACCTTCTTGCAGGACGAGGCGGCCCAGGTCACCAGCGGGTCGTCCGCGTTGGCGATGATCACGGCCTCGGTGTCCTTCAGGCCCTCGCGCCACTTCTCGGCCATCATCCGGGTCTCGGCGGCCCGGTCGAGCTGGTCACGGGAGAGGTTCAGCAGCGCTATCGCCTTCGGCCGGGTGTCCCGGGCGACCATCGGCAGGTACTTCTCGTCCACCTCGATGACGCCGAACCGGGCGTCCGTGCCGCCCGCCAGCGCCGCCGTGATACCGGCCGGCATGTTCGCGCCCAGCGCGTTGGAGACCACCGGGCCCGCCGCCCGCAGGGCCTCGGCGATCAGCCGGGTGGTGGTGGTCTTGCCGTTGGTGGCGCTGACCAGGACCACGTCCAGGTGCTCGGCGAGGGTCTTCAGCAGATCCGGGTCGAGCTTGAGCGCGACCTTGCCGCCGATCACCGACCCACTGCCGCGCCCGGCCTTCTGGGACAGCGCGGCCGCCATCTTGCCGGCCGTCACGGCGATCTTTGCGCGGGCGGGCAGCGAGGCGTCGCGCGCGGCTTCCGAATCGGTGCCTGGCATGCTCAGGGGTTCCTCCTTGCTGCGGCACCGCCCAGGTCGTTCGACGACCCACGGGCGGCATGGACGGACTCAGCCTACCGACTCCCGCCCGCACACTTGAGCAGGGGCGACATACCGGCCCGCGCCACACCCGGCCGAGGCGGCGCCGCGACGGGCCCGGAGGACGTGCCACCGGGCCCGACGGGCCGTCAGCGCGCCGCCCACGGCGCGGGCAGTTTCTCCGCCGCCTCCGACAGGTGCGCGGTGATCACCAGGGTGCCCTCCTCCACCTGGTAGTCCAGCGGCGCCGACAGCCGGCGCATGGTCGAGATCAGCCCGGTGTTCGCCGCCGTCGTCACCGCGTACACCGTGCCCACGCCCGCCTCCAGTGCCAGCGCCGCCATCCGCCGCACCAGGTCCACCCCCAGGCCGCGGCGCTGCCAGGCGTCCTCGACCAGCAGCGCGATCTCCGCGCCCTCGTCGTCCCACATCAGGTGCGCCAGCGCCACCAGCCGGCCCTGCGCGGTCTCCACCGCCAGGGTCTGCCCGTGCCGCGGGTCCAACAGGTGGTCCAGGTAGCGGTCGGCGTCCTTCACCGGCCCGTGGTAGCGCCGCCGCAGCGACTCCGGCGAGCACCGGGCGTGCATCGCCACCGCCGCCTCCTTGTCGGCCGGCGTGGCCCGGCGCACCGTCAGGTCGTCGCCCGCCGGGCGGCTGATCCGCGCCGCGACCTGCGGCACCCGCGGGCCCAGCAGGGTGTCCAGCTCCACCAGCGCCCGGGCCCGGGCGAACTCGGTGGGCGTGAACGGCAGGCTCGGCCGGGACAGCTCCAGCAGGTCCCCGTTCGGCAGCGGCAGCCGCATCACGTGCCCGTCCACGCCGGGCTGCGCCGCGGCGCCCCGCCCCGGGTACTGGCGGATCGCCGCCCGCCCGAACAACTGCCGCAGCGCGACCGGCAGCTCCGCCGCGTCCAGCGCGGTACGGGTCGCCAGCGCCAGCACCTGCCGGGGCACGTCCACCAGCTCGTGGGCGTCCGCCCGGTCCGACCAGATGTCCCGGCCGCCGCCCGCCGCGACCGCCGCCACCAGCTCGGCCCGGGCCAGCGAGGCCGGCGCGCGCACGATGAACTCGTCCACCGTGCAGTCGGGCAGCGGGTGCGCCTGCATCGAGACGATGTTCACCCGCCGCTCCGCCAACGCCGTGCACACCCGGGCCAGGCTGCCCGGCGCGTCCGCGACACTGGTCCGCAGCCGCCACAGCACGGTCGGCTCCTCGACGGTGCTCACCTCGGGCCCGCCCGGTGGTGCGAGGGCGTCCGGGCCGGGCGGGTGCCGGTGCGCCAGCCGGACGCGGAACAGCGTGGCGGCGAGCAGCGCCCCGGCGGAGGCGAACAGCAGCACCGGCCCGTCGTGGCCGTGCACGACGACGTTCGCGACCAGGTCGGCGGCCGCGACCGCCGCGAACACCGCCGCGAGCTCGACCGCCTCCCGGCGCCAGCGCTGCCGCTTCGTACCGAATCTGTGGGTGTACGCCGTGTCATCCATGCCTGAATGGTGGCGCTCCGCTGTTTCACGATCACGAACCCCCCGTGACCCGACGGTTAATGTCTGCGCGGCCCCCGTCGGATCGGCGCTGATCCGCTCCCGCGATCACTCTGACGTGCGGCCCCGGTCCAGGAGTTCCGCACCGGCCGATTTCACCTCGGCCAGCAGCAGCCGCAGATCCTCGTCCGTGGTCGCGGAGTTCAGCAGACACGCCCGCAGCATCTCCCGCCCGCGGTACACCGCGCCGGTCACGAACACCCGGCCGCGCTGCTGGACCGCCACCGGCAGAAGGGAGTTGAGCTGCTGCGTCGCCTCCTCGTCGAGGCCGGACGGGCGGTACCGGAACGCGACGATCGACGTCTCCACCGGCGCCAGCAGCTCCAACTCCGGGTCCTGCTCGACCCACGCGCCCAGCCGCCGGGCCTGCGCGGTGCAGTGAGCGACGTCCCGGGCCACCCCCGAACGGCCGCGGTGCGCGATCGACGCCCACACCTTCAGCGAGCGGAACGGACGGGTCTGCTCGGTGCCGTACTCCGAGAACCAGCCCAGACCGCCCGCGTCCTCGTCCCGCAGGTACGACGGCACCAGGCTGAACGTGCCCCGCAACTCCGCCGCGTCCCGCACCAGCGCACAGCCGCAGTCGACCGGTACGCCCAGCCACTTGTGCGGATCCAGCGCGAGGGAGTCGGCGCGGTCGAGCCCCTGGTAGCGGTGCGCGATCTCCGGGTCCAGCACCCCGAACGCGCCGTACGCGCCGTCGACGTGGAACCACAGCCCTTCGCGGGCGGCCAGCTCGGCGATCGGCTCGAACGGGTCGACGGCGCCGGTGCCGACGGTTCCCGCGGACGCCACCACCAGGAACGGCAGCCGGCCCGCGGCGCGGTCCTCGGCGATCGCCGCTTCGAGACTGTCCAGCCGCAGGTGGCCGTCCTCGTCGGCGGCCACCACCCGCAGGTGCTTCGACCCCAGCCCGAGCAGCTCCGCGGCCTTGCGCACACAGCTGTGCGCCTCGCCCGTGACGTACCCCACCAGCGGCGGCATCCCCGCGAGCCCGTCCTCCCGGACGTCCCACCCCGCGGTGCGCGCCGCGCGGCCGCGGGCCGCGGCCAGGCAGACGATGGTCGCCATCGACGTTCCGGACGTCAGCAGACCGCCGCCGGGCGGGTGCGGGAAGCCCACCAGCTCCGCGATCCACCGCACCACCGCCCGCTCCAGATGGACGTCCGCGTGGTCGCCGCCCGCCGAGCTCGGGTTCATCGCGGACGCGGCCAGCGTCGCCAGCACACCCGCGGGCTGCGGCGCGGAGTTCACCCACCCGAAGAACCGGGGGCTTCCGTTGCCCATCGGATACGGCATGATCCGCGACTCGACTGCCGTCAGCAGCTCCTCGAAGCCCGCCCCGTCCTCCGGCAGCTCCAGCTCCAGCAGCGCGGAGCGCTCCGCGGGGTCCATCGGCTGCCACACCGGGCGCGAGGGCAGCGCGTCGAGATAGTCCGCGACCAGCTGCGCGGCGGCCTGGGCGGCACTTCGGAAGTCGTCGTTCATGGGAGCGAATGCTAAGGGCGCGGGAGCGAGCAGGTGCGACACCAGTGGCGCGTGGGGGTACCTCCCGGCCCGTCAAGGCTGGGGAGAACTGCGCGAAGCGGAAGGCGCCCACCCGCAAGGTCGCGACGCAGGACCATGACTTGCACCTGATCGCGACCTTGCGGACGTGGTGTGCGCTTGTCGCGCAGTTCCGCCCCCTCGGCTTCGCCTGGGGGTACCCCCAGCGCCCCCTGGTTGCTCCTCAGTCCAGGGTGCTGGACAGCCCGCCCGCGGAGCGGCAGTAGCCCTGGATCTCCTTGTCGGTGATCTTGGCGCAGAGGCGTCCGGCCGCGCCGTTGTCGGTGTAGTTGACGGTGTAGTAGCTGACCAGGCCCTGGGCACAGGCCTTGCGCTGCCAGGCGTCCTTGGCGGTGGCGCACTGCTGGGCTGCCCAGTCCTCGCGGTCGAGGTTGTACTTCATGGTGCGGGAGCCGACGCCGCGGGAGCAGTCGTTCTCGCCGCCGCTGGCCTGGGCGTTGAGGCACCACTGGAGGGCCTGGGCGAAGGCCTCGGGGTGATTGGGGTAGTCGTGGGAGGAGAGGTAGAAGGTGGGGGCGTAGAAGAAGCAGGCGGACTGGTAGAGGGACGGCTGCTCGGGGCAGGGGTAGAGCGGTTCGGCGGCGAGCTTGTCCGCGGGGAGGTTCGCCTTGGCCTTCTCGTCCTCCTCGTCGGGGGCGAAGAGCTGCATGAAGACGCCCTCGGAGCAGGTGATGCGGCGGTTCTGGGAGGGGAACTTGTCGCACAGGGCGCGGGCGGAGGGGATGTCCTGCTTGGTGACGAACATGATGCCGTGGCCGACGCCGTGGATGCAGGGGCCGGTGTTGGCGGGGGCGCACAGGGTGAGGATGTCGTGCTGGGGGTCCTGGGAGTTGGCGAGCATCTCCTCGACCGCGCCGTGCAGGTAGCCGGCCGCGCAGGTCTCGTGCGGGAAGGAGATGACCTTCTGGAAGTCCTGGTGGTAGCGCTTCACCGCGGCGTGCCCGAGTTCGTGGGCGATGGGGTGGCAGAACCGCACGGTGTACGGCTTGGCCTTGGAGATCTTGTCGAGGTCGGCGAGGGCGACGCCGGGGTCGGTGGCGTCCATCTCGGACATCAGCTTGTTGCGCAGGGTGGAGCGGGTCCACACCGCCGGGTCGCCGGTGGGGGAGGGGGACGCGGAGCCGGGCGCGGCGGCGGTGCGGCCCGCCGGGTCGGCGGAGGTGGCGGCGGTGGCCGGTCTGGGCGTCCAGTCGGTGACCAGGACCGCCCCGAGGCCGAGGGCGGCCAGCAGGACGGCGGTGACGACGGCGAACACACGCGGTTGCATGACGGACGGTCCCCCTGTGATCGACACGGACAGTACGCGGCCCATCCTGCGGGGTGACCGCCGGAAACCGCCGGTCGGACACCGCCGACGGATGCAAGCGCCGGGCCACGATCACCCGTACACCGGCTGCGCACCGTCCTTCAACGACGGCCCCCCATCCCGGGCACGCCCCTGCTCACCCGTTCGGCCGTCGTTGAAGCACTACGCGCCGCGGCGGCCATCGGTTGCGCCCGGGGACACAGGGGAGTCGAGCCGGTGCGGCGCCGCGTCAGGGTGTCCGCAGGAAGCGGGCCAAGTGGTCGTCGGCGGTGGCGATGCCGTCGGCGAGCCCGGGGGCGGGGACGGCGGGCGGCGGGTCGAACAGGGTGATGTCGGCCCGGCCGTGGCGCGGGGACCAGGTGCCGCGGGCGAGTCCGTCGACCAGGACGGCGGCGTGGATCCGGCCGCCGCCGGGCCGGATCCGCTTCTCGTGGGCGGCCGGGACGGAGAGCGCCGAGGAGCGGTAGCCGACCAGGTAGTTGTCGTATCCGGGCAGCAGTCGCACGTCGGGGGCGGGCAGCGGGGCCAGGTCGAGTTCGTCGGCCCGGTCGGCGGGGAGCGCGCAGTCCTGCTCGCGGACCCGGACGTGGAGGAGTTCGCCGGACGTGTCGAGGGTCAGCCAGGCGCGTCGGGCGGCCGTGACGGGCAGGCCGGACCAGCCCGCGAAGTCCTCGGGTGCGGCCGGCCCGTAGGCCCGCAGGTAGCGGCGGGCCAGTTCGGTGACGGCGGTCTCCCCGGTGGGCCCCTCGGGGGCGTCGGGCAGCCAGTCGGCGAGCAGGACGGCGGTGGCGGTGCCGTTCCGGGACGGACCGTGGCAGATCAGGCCGCGCAGGGCCGTCCGGCGGATCAGGTGGAACGCCTCCTGGCCGCGCGTCGGGACACCGATCGCGGCCAGCCGGTCCGTCAGCTCCTCGCGGGTGGACGGGCCGTGGGCGGCCAGGGTGGCCGTGATCACCGCCTCCGCCCGGTCGCACAGGGCCTCGTCCAGGCCCAGCTCGCGGTGGCGGCGGGCGCTCAGGCGCAGGAAGCGCGGTCCGAGCAGGGCGAGCAGCCAGTGCAGGTCGGCGGTGGTGACGATGTGCAGGGTGCCGCGCAGGAACCAGCCCCGGACCAGGGTGCGGTCCTCCTCAAGGGCCAGCCGGACATCGGCGGCGGTGCTGCCCCGGGTCCTGACCCCGATGCCGACCGCGGCGGGCCGGGCGTCCTGGGCCTGGATGCCGACCACCCGTTCGACCGTCTCGGCCGCGGTGCGGAAGGTGACTCCGCCGCCGATGCCCTGCCCCCGGGTGCGCAGGGCCCGTACCTGATCGTCGTCCAGTGCGCGCATGCCCTCACGGTACCGAGCGGGCGGGCTCCAGCTCGCCGTCCTGCCCGATTTCGGGCAGGATCTTTGGCAAATGGACACTTCACGCCTAGGCTCACCGACCGTGCCTGTCTCACCACACCCTCATGAGGACCTGCTCGCCCATCTCTCCCGGACCACAGCGCTGGCCCCCGGGGAGGCGGCCCGGGTCGTCGCGGAGGTGCTGGCGTACTTCTCCGAGACCACGGAGGAGTACGTGCGCCGCCGTCACGGTGAGCTCCAGGCCAGGGGCCTGACCAACGATCGGATCTTCGCCCGGCTGGGCGCGGAGCTGGCCGCCCGCCGGGTGGCCGCGCCGGAGCTGTCGGTGCGTCAGCTGCGGCGGCTGGTCTACGGCTGACGGCCGAAGCGGCGCAGGCCCCGAGTCCACCCGAAAACCCTCGAACACCAGGAGTCCACGCCCATGTGCGGAATCGTGGCCTACATCGGCCCCAAGGACGCGTCCCCCTTCCTGCTGGAGGGCTTGCAGCGACTGGAGTACCGGGGATACGACTCGGCGGGCGTGGCGGTGGTCGCCCCTGCCACCAAGTCCGTCCCGGCGAAGTTGAAGGTGTGCAAGGTCAAGGGTCGGGTCGCGGACCTGGCGGCGGCGCTGCCGGCCCGGTTCAAGGGCGGGGCCGGCATCGGCCACACCCGCTGGGCGACCCACGGCGTGCCGTCGGACGCGAACGCGCACCCGCACACCGACAACGAGGGCCGGATCGCGGTGGTGCACAACGGCATCATCGAGAACGCCGACGAGCTGCGCGCCAAGCTGGCCGCGGACGGCGCGGTGTTCCGCTCGGAGACCGACACCGAGGTGCTGGCCCACCTGATCGCCGCGCACCGCGCCGACGGCGGCGAGCTGGAGGACGCGGTGCGGGCCGCGCTGAAGCTGGTGGTCGGCACGTACGGCATCGCGGTGCTGGACGCCGAGCAGTCCGACCGGATCGTGGTGGCCCGCAACGGCAGCCCGATCGTGCTCGGCATCGGGGAGAAGGAGATGTTCGCCGCGTCCGACGTCTCCGCGCTGGTCCGCTACACCCGGCAGGTGGTGCACCTGGAGGACGGCGAGCTGGCGACGGTCCGCGCCGACGGCTTCCGGACGTTCACCGAGGACGCCCGGACCGTCACCCGGCAGCCGTCCACCGTCGACTGGGAGATCGGCTCGTACGACACCGGCGGCTACGCGCACTACCTGCTGAAGGAGATCCACGAGCAGCCTGGCGCCGTCGAGCGCACGCTGTCCGGCCGGCTCGACGAGCGGTTCTCCACCGCGCACCTGGGCGGGCTGAACCTGGACGCCCGGGAGCTGCGGGAGATCCGCCGGGTGAAGATCCTTGGCTGCGGCTCGGCGTACTACGCGGGCGAGATGGGCGCGCAGCTGATCGAGGAGCTGGCCCGGATCCCCGCGCACTCCGAGCCGGCCTCCGAGTTCCGCTACCGCAACCCGGTGATCGAGGCGGACACCCTGTACGTGGCGGTCAGCCAGTCCGGCGAGACCTACGACACCCTGGCGGCGGTGCAGGAGATCAAGCGCAAGGGCGGCCGGGTGCTGGGTGTGGTGAACACCGTCGGCTCGGCGATCGCCCGCGAGTGCGACGGCGGCATCTACCTGCACGCTGGCCCGGAGATCTCGGTCGCCTCCACCAAGGCGTTCACCTCCACCGTGGTGGCGTTCGCGCTGCTGGCGCTGCACTTCGGCCGGATCCACGACCTGTCGCCCGCCGACGGCCGGCGGATCGTCAATGCGCTGAAGGCGCTGCCGGAGCAGATCCGGGAGATGCTCGGGCAGCAGGCGGAGATCGAGAAGCTCGCCGCCGAGTACGCCGAGAGCCAGGGCATGATGTTCGTCGGCCGGGTGCGCGGCTACCCCGTGGCCCGGGAGGGCGCGCAGAAGCTCAAGGAGATCTCCTACGTGCACGCCGAGGCGTACCCCGCCTCCGAGCTGAAGCACGGCCCGCTGGCGCTGATCAGCCCCGAACTGCCGACGGTGGCGCTGGTGCCGGACGACGAGCTGCTCGACAAGAACCTGACCACGCTCGGCGAAATCAAGGCCCGTTCCGGGCGGGTGCTGGCGATCGCCCACCGGCCGATCGAGGCGAAGCTGGCCGACCACTGCGTGGTGGTCCCGAAGAGCGAGCCGGAACTCGACCCGCTGCTGCTCAACATCCCGCTCCAGCTGCTGGCCTACCACGCCGCGGTGGCCCTCGACCGGGACGTGGACAAGCCCCGCAACCTGGCCAAGAGCGTCACCGTGGAGTGACGGTGGACCTGGTTCCCCGCCGTCGGCTCACGGGCCGACGACTCACGGGCCGACGGCTCACGGGCTGACGGCTCACGGGCTGACGGCGAGGACCAGGTAGGCGCCGAGGATCGCCAGGTGCACACCGCCCTGGAGCGGGGTGGCGCGCTTGGGGATGACGGTGAGGGTGCCGACCGCCACCGTCAACGCCAGCAGGATCATGTGATTGGCGCCGAGGCCGAGTTCGAGCGGCCCGCTCAGCCAGGTGGAGGCGATCGCGACGGCCGGAATGGTCAGGCCGATCGAGGCCAGCGCCGAGCCGAGCGCCAGGTTGAGGCTGATCTGCACCTTGTTGCGGACGGCGGCCCGGACGGCGGCGATCGACTCCGGCAGCAGCACCATTAGCGCGATCACCACGCCGACCACCGCGTTCGGCAGCCCCGCCGACTCCACCCCGCGCTCGATGGTCGGGGACACGCCCTTGGCCAGGCCGACCACCGAGACCAGGGCGACGGACAGCATCGCCACGCTGACCAGCGTCATCTTCAGGGTCGGCGGGTCGGAGTGCTCGTCCGTCGGGTCGACCACCTCGCCCGCCGGGGTGACCGGCAGGAAGTAGTCGCGGTGACGGACCGTCAGGGTGGAGACGAACAGCCCGTAGATGACGATCGAGGCGGTCGCCGCGAACACCAGCTGGGTCGGCGAGAACTCCGGACCGGGCGTGGAGGTGGTGAACGTCGGCAGCACCAGGCTCAGCGTCGCCAGCGTGGCGATCGCGCCGAACGCCGCGCCGGTGCCCTCCGCGTTGAACACCGCCACCCGGTACTTCAGCGCGCCGACCAGGATGGACAGCCCGAGGATCCCGTTGCAGGTGATCATCACGGCGGCGAACACGGTGTCCCGGGCCAGGCCCGCGGTCTTGTCGCCGCCGCCCGCCATCAGCGTCACGATCAGCGCCACCTCGATGATGGTGACGGCGACCGCCAGCACCAGCGACCCGTACGGCTCGCCGACCCGATGGGCGATCAGCTCCGCGTGGTGCACGGCCGCCACCACCGACGCCGCCAGGAAGCACGCCACCAGGGTCACCACCGGCCACGGCATCTCACGGTGCCAGGTCGCCAGGAGCAGCATGAACGCCATCACCGGGGCGACGGTGGTCCACTGCAGATAGAGCGGTCGGTTGGGAGAAGCCATACGGCCGAGCTTGGCAGATGGCACCCACCCGGCCCGGAAGTGACACTCGTGGCGGTGGTCACGATGAACGGTGACGAACGGTCAGGAGCGGAGCAATGGTCGGACGGCGAACGGTACTGGCAGCGGCCCTCGGACTCGCGGCGGGCTGCGCCCGCGCCCGCCCGGAACCGGCGGCTCCCGAGGCAGCCGATCCGTCCCCGCCGCCGTCCCCGCCGCCGTCCCCGTCACCTTCGGTCAGCGCGTCCGCCACCTCCGCGCCGCCGAGCCGCGAGGCGGTGCTCGCCCGGTACGCGGGGCAGCGGCCCACCCGGTGGGGGACCGACCTGCCCGGGGTGGTCGCCGGGGTTCCGGACGGGGCGCTCGCGCTGACCTTCGACGCCTGCGGCGGGTCGGGCGGGAACGGCTACGACGCGGCGCTGATCGACACCCTGCGCCGGCACCGGGTGCCCGCCACGCTGTTCCTGAACGCCCGGTGGATCGACGCCAACCCCGGGCCGTTCGGCGAACTGGCCGCCGACCCGCTGTTCGAACTCGGCAACCACGGCACCGCGCACCGCCCGCTGTCCGTCACCGGCCGCTCGGCGTACGGCATCACCGGCACCGCGGACGCCGCGGCCGCCTACCAGGAGGTGGCGGACAACGCGGCCAAGCTGGCCGGGCTGCTCGGAACGCCACCGCGCTGGTTCCGCTCCGGGACGGCGCACTACGACGAGGTCGCGGTCCGGATCGTCGGCGAACTCGGCGAGCGGGTGGCCGGGTTCGCGGTGAACGGCGACGCCGGGGCGACGTTCACCGCCGACCAGGTGGCGCGGACGGTGGCCGCGGCCCCACCCGGATCGGTGGTGATCAGCCACTTCAACCACCCCGACGCGGGCACCGGCCCCGGCTACGCGCAGGCGCTGCCCCGGCTGCTGGACGCGGGCCGCCGCTTCGTCCGGCTGTCGGACTGAAGGACTGTCGGACGGGCGGGCGAATGGGCGGATCGTCAGACCGTGCCCGGGGCGTCGAGCTCGTCCAGTCGGCGCAGCAGGCCGTGCACCCCGAGCAAAGCAGCGCCACCGGCGCCGCACCCACGACGGGGGCCACCAGCAGCGCCCGGGCGCTGCCGAAGCGGGAGTTCGGCCGAGGGGTGAGCGCCGCGCCGAGCGGACTGCCCACGCCCTCGGTGGCCGTCAGCACACCCGCCACCCCGGGCGGCGCGCCGAGCGTGCGGACCAGGAACACCGGGGTCGGCGTCACCAGCGCGCCGCGTTCGCCGCCCACCAGAACATCCCGCTCCCGCTCCTGTCCGACGCCGCGCTGCGCCTGACCACCTTCCGGGTCGGCGGCGCCGAACAGCTCAAGCGCCTCCCCCTGCTGATCGACGCCACCCGCACGGTGCGCAGCGTGCTGCACCCCGTCCCCGTCCCGGGCGGCTCGGTGCAGGACGCGCTGGCGCTCATCGATGTTGTGGGGAGCGGGAGTTGACGGCGGTTCGGCGGGCCCGGGCGTACAGCAGGACGGAGGCGACGGCGGCCAGCGCGCACCAGGTGGAGACGAACGCCAGCCGCCACAGCAGGCCGCAGGCGAGCGCGCCCACGCCGAGCACCACGCCGAGGCCGCGCAGCCGGCGGTCGCCCGAGCAGAGCAATGCGCCCACGGTGGCGGCCAGGTAGCCCGCCAGCAGCAGGCCGGCGGCCGGGACGCCGATGGCGTAGTCGAGGGTGTGGCCGTGCGGGTGTGCCGTCACCGGGTGCCGGGCGAGCGCAAGGGTCAGTGGGACGGCGACGGCCGCGCCCAGCGCGGTGAACCATGCCGCCGAGCGGCGGCCGGTCGCGCACCACACCGCCGCCGGCACGTACACGGGCAGCAGCGGCAGTGCGATCACCGCCCACGCCGTGCGGGCCCACGCCCAGCCCGACCACCCGCCCGCCTCCACCAGCTGGTGCACGCCCAGCAGCAACGGCAGTGCGGCCAGCGGCAGTTGACGCCCCGGTCCGGCGCGCAGCACCGCCGCGACCCCGACCGCCGTGACGGCGCTGCCGACGAGCAGATCGGCCCCGGCGCTCCAGCACACCCCGCCAGCGTACTGAGCGGACCCCGCGATCAGTACGACTGAAGCTCGATCAGCGTGCCCTGCGGGTCGCGCAGATGGGCGCTGCGCAGCGTCGGCCCCCACTCGGGGCGGTCGGTCGGCGCCAGCACGGGCGTCGCGCCGTGCGTCAGGCAGAGCGCGTACGCGGCGTCCACGTCCGCGACCCGGCAGACGAACATGCCGGTGTCGGCCGGGGGAGCGTCCGCCGGCGCCGGGGCGGTGCCGAGGGTGGCGGCCATCGCCGCCCGGTCGAACAGCACCAGCACGGCCTGCTCGACCACGTCCCAGTGCGCGTACGGCCCGGCGGCCGTGCCCTTGACCAGGTGCGCGCCGAGCAGCGGGGGCAGGACGGCGTCGTAGAAGGCGAAGCAGGCGGCGAACTCGGCGACCAGCAGGCGGGGATGGAGCGCGTCCACGGGCAATCCCTCCGGAGCGAATCGTGGGTCTGGACCCACTATAGGGCGACCCCTACCATGTTCGACATGGCAGACCCGACCGAAACCCCGCCCGCACTGCTGGAGTTGACGACCTATCTGCTCTCCAGGGTCGGCAAGGACGCCCGCAACCGCCTCGCCGAACTCCTCGCCGCCGACGGACTGCGGCTCCACCACCACGCGGCCCTCGCCGCCCTCGCCGACTTCGGCCCGCACACCCAGCGCGACCTCGCCACCCGTCTGCGCCTCGACCCCAGCGACCTCGCCAAGGCCGCCGACCAGCTCGCCGCCGCCGGCTGGCTCGACCGCACCCGCGACCCCGCCGACCGCCGCCGTCTCACCCTCACGCTGACCCCCGTCGGCGCCACCCGGCTCGCCGAGCTCGACGCCCTGGCCCGCGACGTCCAGGACGCCGTCCTCGCCCCGCTGACCGCTGCCGAACGCGCCACCCTGCACGGCCTGTTGTTGCGCGTGCACGGCTGAGGGGGCGGAGTTCGGTGCCGCCGTCGCCCCGGTGGGCGGGCGCGCGGTCAGCGACGGCGGCCGAGTGCCTGCCGCGGCCGGCGCACCACGACGCGGCCGAACTGCTTCTCGCCGACCAGCTCCACCCGCAGCGTGGTCGGCGCCGCGGCGTCCGACGCCCGGTTCCTGACCCTGCTGTGCTGCAGCATCAGGCCGTCGGTGTCGACCACCGTGTCCGGCCCGACGATCAGTGTCAGCGTCTTGCCGCGCATGTCCAGGTCGATCTGCAGGGTGTCCTGGGTGATCACCGCCTCGGTGAGGTCGAGCGTCACCGCGCACCACTCCACGTCGAGCACCAGCCGACGCGGCACCACCCAGCGGCCCGTCCGCTTGACCGGGCTCCACTTCTGCTCGATCCGGAGGACCTCCTTGGCCTCGGCCACCACCCCGTCGGCAGCGAACGAGACGGCCGGCAGGTCGACGGTGAGCTCGGCCAGTTCGCGAACCGTCCGTGCGGAGAGGGCGACCTCCAGGCGCTGGTCCAACTCCTCCGCGGTCAGCCGTCCGTCACCTGCCGCCACCCGCAGGACATCGGCCACCCGATCCCGATCCGCATGCGAAGCCCGCATCTCGGGCTGTGAGTTGAGGCCAGAGGGCTTCTCGGCGGGCGCGATCTCTCCCGGCATACTTCCCGTCCTGAATTTGACGTAGGTCTCCCCGCAATGGGGCCGGCGACGAGAACTTACGATATATCGCGATAGGTGTTCCCGCCAGGGTCGGGTTCGCCAACGGCCGGGTGCGGGACGCGAAGAGCGGTACGACGACCAGCGGCACGCCCGTCGCCGGTGCGCCGTACGTGCCGGAGCCTCCGTGACAGACCGTCACCGATGCGGCGGCCGGCACGGTGAAGCTCAGAAGAAGTTGAACCGGACGGCATTGGGGAGGACGGAACCCCAGGACATTCCGGTCTTGGGCGGAAGCGTGTCCAGGGCGGGACCGCTGCAGTCGGTGTTCTCGTAGACGGTCGCCGAGGAGTTCGTCTCGTTGTCCGCACCGGTCACCGGGAGGCCGAAGCTGATGCACTCACCGCTCGGCGGGTCGACCAGGGTGTGGTCCTCCCCGTCGATGTCGGTGTAGGTGAATTCGCCGGTGGCGGCGTTGGCGCTGGTGGCGATTCCGATGACGAGCGTGAGCGCGGTGCAGGCGGCAAGAGCGAATCGGCAGACGTTCTTCGCAGCAGTCATGGGGCGTCCCGTCATCTTCGAATGGGGGGGTGAGCCACCAGGATTCAGTCCGCTCGGGGCCTCGGCGGAGTCGGTGAGCGCCGGTGGTGTGGTCCAGCGCGGCGAGCAGGTGAATTTTCCGGCTGCGGGCCGTCGGTCGTGGGTCGTGAGCCGTGACTCGCCGCGGATCCGGCCGGGAATCAGACCCGTCGCATCCGGTAGACGCAGGTCCGGTAGGGCATCTCGACGCCGTCGCGGTCGGCCAGGGCCGGGTCGGTGGCGGCCAGCTCGCCGACCTCCCGGTCCAGGCGGGCCCGCTCGGCGGCGTCGGCGGTCAGATAGTACGAGCGGGACCGCACCAGGTCGATCAGCCGGTTCGTCGGGACGGTCACAGTGTGCTCGGTCAGGACGAGTTCGGGTTCGGTGAACCACGGCGTCACCGGCCCGTACTGCCAGGCGCTCTCCAGGCCGTAACCCTCGGTGCCGATGACGCCGGAGAGCGCGGCCACCCACGGGGTCCGATCGTCGCGGACGTTCCACATCGGGGCGAAGACGCCGTCCTTGCGCAGCACCCGGTGGATCTGCGGCAGCGCGTCCTGCGGAGTGAACCAGTGGTACGCCTGCCCGACCACGACGGCGTCCACGGACCCGTCCGGCAACGGGATGTCCTCGGCGCTGCCGGCGAGCACCTGCGTGCCCGGGTGGCGCTCGGCGGCCACGGCGCGCATCTGCGCGTCGGGCTCGACCGCGATCACCTCGTGGCCGGCGGCGCGCAGCACGCCGGTCAGCAGCCCGGTGCCGGCGCCCAGGTCCAGGACGCGGACCGGCTCGCTGCCGATGGCCCGGGCGACCGCCTGCGCCGGGTAGGTGGGCCGGATCGAGTCGTAGAGGCGCGCGGCGGAACCGAAGGACAGCGCAGAGGTCGACATGCCTGCGAGCGTAACCGGATCCGGGCCGCCGGTCCGGGAGTTCCGGCAGCCGCGGTCGGCGGAGGTGCCTGCGGGTGTTGCAGGTCCGAACGGCTCGGCGCAGGGCCGGAGTCGGGCGGGACGGTGCTGCGGCGCGCCCGGTGGGGTGACGGGGCGTCAAGGGTTCTCGAAGTCGTGGATCTTGTCGGCCGCGGACCAGAGTTGCCGTCCGGCGGTGTCGAAGGCGGTGAGGTCGGTGGCCGTGCCGGGGGTGGTGGCGTAGGCGAAGAAGGACCTGCCGCCGTGCGGGGCGGTGAGCGGGACGGGGCGCGGCGGAGTGGCGGTGAGGCGGGCGACGGTGGGGGCGGCCGCGCCGTAGAGGAGCAGGACACGGGGGTCGAGGGCGTCCAGGGCGACGTTGACGGGGGCCTGGACGGAGACGGGCGGTTCGCAGCCCTGGCCGGCGGGACGGTTGTCGACGGTGGCCCGGGTACAGAGCTCGCCCGCCACGGAGACCAGGTCGACCCGCCAGCGGACTCCGTCCTGGGTGCCCTCGGCGATCAGCGCGACCTGGGTGACGGAGGCCGACACGTCGACGGTCGGCGGCGCCGGGTGGCGGGTCGGGGCGCAGGCGGCGAGCAGGGCCGCCAGGCAGGACAGGACGACGAGGACGCGCCGGGACGTCACGGGATCTCCTCCGGGCTGTGCGGCGGACGGCCGGCCCCGGCCCGGGGAGGGACCGGGGCCGGCCGTCGGGGACTACACGGTGTAGGCCCCCGCACAGGGGGCGGACGCGCTGTGGCCGCCGTTGTCCCTGCCGTACCAGCGCAGGTAGTACGAGGAGCCGGTGTCGACGCCGATGCCGCGCGGGTCGGTGTGGCCCCGGCCGTCCGCGCCGTAGCTGTAGCTGGAGAACACCTTGGTGCTGTTGTGGGTCCGGACGAGTTGGACGTAGAAGCTGCGGGCGGCACCGCCGGTGCAGCCCTTTCCGCCGATCCTGATGGTGCCCGAGGTGGGGACGAAGTCCTTGCTGGCGTGGTAAGAACCGCTGCCGAAGGACTGGGAGAAGGCACCGGCCGGGGCCGCTGCGAGGGTGAGGACGCCGGTGGCGGCCGCCGTCACTGCGGCGACGCGGGTGACAGAACGCCAACGAATTGCCATGCGACCGACGGTAGGAGCGCGGCGATCGGTCGACAACGAATTGAACCGCGATTCACCGGAACAGGGGACGCGGCGATTGTTTGTTCGTGCCGCAACTCCGCGCCTACGGCGCGGAGTTCGGCGTCAACATGCGCGTCCGATCAGGCGGTGATCACCTGGAGGACCGGCGGGTACGCGGCGTTCTCCCGGCTGTTGAGGTTCACCGCCAGCCCGACCCGTCCGGCCGGCTGACCGACCGTCAGGGTCAGCGCCGGATCGGCGGTGACGGCCGCGGTGACGTCCAGGGCCACCCAGTCGGCGGCGGTGGAGATCCGGCCGGTGCCGAGCGCGGCGGCCGGGGCCGGGCAGCGGTTCCAGGTCGCGGCGGTCTCCTGCCAGGCGCCGGGCGCGGTGGCGAACGCCTGGAGGTCCGTCTCGGTGCCGCCCGAGTCCGCGACCGCGCCGCGCACCCAGAGCACCGCGCGCCGCACCGTCCCCGTCAACTGCGAGGTGTCGAAGGCCAGGAGCGCCCGCCGCGAGAAGCCGGACCCGGTGGTGTCGGTGTTCTTCACCGTCAGCACGGTCGCCGTCCCGTAGTTGGCGTCGCCGTACGAGCCGTCCCGGACATAGGTGTCCTGCACGGGGGCGAGCAGCACGGCGGTCGCGGCCGCCGGCGCGCCCGAGGTGCGCAGCGTCACGGTGCGCCCGGCGCCCTGCGTGCCGCCGAGCTCCGCCAGCAGCTGCACGGAGGATCCGGTGGCCAGGACCGTGACGCCCGTGGCCGGGTCCGCCGAGACGTAGCCCGGGCGGTCCACCGTCACCCGCACTGTGGCGGACGTGCGGGACGGGTCGGCCACCGAGACGCTCAGCGTGCCGCCCGACTCCCGGACCAGCACCGAGCACGGCGCCGAGACGGTGACCGGACCAACGCTGCCCGGGGCGAAGAAGTTCGCCGCCGTCACACCCGAGGCGGAGTCCGAAATCGCCTGCACGGACGACGAGTTGGCGAGGATCGTGACCGTCGGGGCGGCCGCCCGGGCCGCCGTGGCCGCGGCGTCCGCACCCGGCAGCAGCAGGTACGCGTACCCGGCGTTCGACGGAGCGGCGCCGTGGTCGAACCAGAGCGTCAGGTAGCGACGGGTCAACGCCTCGGACGTGCCACCGGAGTTGATGTCGTGCCAACTGCCCGTCCGCGCCTCGCGCTTGGCCTGCACCGTCGCGCCGCCCGGGAACACGTAGCCGCCGAAGCCGGCGATCGCCATCGACTTCGCGCCCGCGAACTGCTGCGACCAGCCGAGCGTGACCGGCTGCGCCACCCCGTCCACCGTGAACGCGTGGGTGCCGGACGCGCCCAGGTTGCGGTTCTCCACCACCGTCTCCACCGGGACGCCGTCGGTGCAGCTGATGCCCGCACCCAGGCAGACCACCGAATCGTCCAGCAGGAACCAGGACTTCCAGCCCGACAGCGTCGACGACAGCCCGCGCACCGCCTGGCCGACCGCCGCGTACGTGCCGTCGCTCGCCCCGCCCGCCCACACGGCGTCCGGCCGGGCCGCGCCCCACACGCCGCCCGCCGCGTCCGCCAGCTTCTTCGTAGAGACGGTCGTCCCCGGCAGCCGGTACGGGTCGACGGTCGGCCAGAACGCGTCCGCGTACTGGCCGTTGCCCGTGGTCGCGTTCCACCACGCCAGCAGACCGTTGTTGGTGTGCCAGCCGCGCACGTTCTCGCCGTTGCCGGTCTCGTAGAACGTGGTGCGCGCCGAGCACATCGACAGCGACACCGCCCAGCCCGGACGGCGCACCACCGCCCGGTCCATCGCGAACACCCGTGCCCCCACCGGCTCCGCCGACGCCGCCACCGCGCCGTCGCCCATCAGCGCCTGCGCCCGCGCCAACTCCGGGACGTCCACGGCCGCGTCCGAGAGGTACGGCCGGTAGTAGTCACGGCCGATCCAGCCCTTCACCGCCGCCCGCCACCGCGCGGACTGCACCGCCGGCGCGGCGCCCGAGTCCGCCAACCGCAGGATGTGCCCGATGATCGTGTGCCCGCGGCCGTGGTCGTCCTGCTGAAGGTGCAGCAGGTCCGAGGACTGCAGACCCCGACTGCTCGCCCGGCCCACCACCGAGTCCATCACCAGGCCGTTGAACAGGAACGGCGCGTACGCCGAGTCCACCGCGTCGAACACGTTCTGCCGCTGCGGATCCGTCACCTCCCACGACGACCCCGCCAGCAGCGCGAACAGCCGGCTCAGCCCGCTCAGCAGCACCTCCCCGTACGAGCCCGTGTACGGCACCCAGGTGTGCTGCACGAACGACCCGTCCGGGTACAGCCCGTCCCCCGTCAGCACGTACGGGAACACCGGCGACAGCGCCGCCGACGCCGTCGCCAGCTTCGCCGCGCTCTTCCCGACCACCCCGCGCAGCGCCAGGACCCGGCAGAGGTCGACCCGGTTCGCCCCCGTGCTCGTCCCCGAGTACGCGGCCACCCTGGAGTCCGGGACGGCGTGGTCCACGGCCGCGCAGTAGGTGCTCACCTGAGTGGCCGTCAACTGCGGCAGCACCAGCACGCAGGTGTCCAGCAGCGCCTGCGGCGAACCGATCTGCCAGTCCCACCAGTTGTCGTACGCCGTCGCCGTCGCGGTGTACGCGGAGGCGCACAGCCGGTCCAGGCCGGTCGTGACGGCCGCGGCCAGCGTCGCGTCGCCCGTCAGCCCCGTGCCCGGCTGCGCCCACGCCAGCGCCATGGTGCGCAGCCGTACGAAGCTGCCGGTGATGTTCGCCGAGACCGACCCCAGCGGCAGGTCCGGCCAGAGCGACCCTGTCGTCGGAGCCATCGCCTGCTGCTGCGCCCGGGCCCGATCCCCGAGCGCCCGCAACGCGGAGCCGAACGGCTCGGCGGCCGGATCGAACCCGGTGCCGGTCAGCAGCGCCAGCCACCGCAGGCGGAGCGTCTCGTAGGGATCGGCGGTCGCGGCACCGGCTGCGGTGGCGGTGGTGCCGGTGACGGCGAGGGCGAGAGCACCGGCGGTGCCTGCCTGGAGCAGGGTGCGACGGGACAGGGCAGACAGGGACACGACGCCTCCGTGAGGGGGGTGGGAAAGCGCTTTCCGGGAGCCGACGGTAAGCGCTTTCCGGTCGGGGCGTCAACGGTTCGGCACGGCATTCGGTAAGCGCTTTCCACCGCGCTTTCCGCCGTCCTGGCCACCGCTCCCGCGTGCAGGTTTGCGACCGTGGCGGCACGCGCGGCCGCGGTCGGCATGGGTGGCGCAGGGGCGGCCGGGGTCGCATGGTGGTGGGCGGGGGAGCCGGGGGAAGGGTGCCCGGGGCGGGGCGAGTCAGGTGATCTGACCATGCGTCAGGTACGGCTCGGATAGGGTGCGTTCGGATTTTCGGGATCGGCCCGAGGCGGTACGGACGGGGACGGAGCAGCAATGCGGATCGGAATCATCGGTACCGGTACGGTCGGGCAGACTCTCGGCAGCAAGCTGGTCGCGCTCGGCCACGACGTCACGCTCGGGTCGCGCAGCAAGGGCAACGCCGCCGCCACCGACTGGGCGGAGCGCAGCGGCCCGGGCGGCCGGGCCGGGACGTTCGCGGAGGCGGCCGAGTTCGGCGAGCTGGTGATCGTCGCCACCGGCGGCACCGTCGCGCCCGCCGCCGTGGAGCTCGCCGGTGCGGAGAACCTGGCCGGGAAGGTCGTGCTGGACCTCTCGAACCCGCTGGTGTTCTCGCCGACCGGGGAGCTGACGCTCGACCCCGTCAACACCGACAGCGTGGGCGAGCAGCTGCAGCGCGCGCTGCCCGGGAGCCGGGTGGTGAAGGCGCTCAACACCGTGACCGTCACCGTGATGGTGGACCCCGACCGGATCCCGGGCGAGCACCAGCTGTTCGTGGCCGGCGAGGACGCCGACGCCAAGGCGCAGGTCACGGCGCTGCTGGGCGAGTTCGGGTGGCCCGCGGAGCGGGTGCTCGACCTCGGCGGGATCGACGCGGCCCGCGGGATGGAGATGCTGATGCCGTTCTGGATGCGGCTGATGCGGCACTACGGACACGCCGACTTCAACTACTCGATCCGCACCGCGAACTGAACCACGGCGCGAGCCGGGCCGCACTGCGAGCCGCACCGAACCGCGCACCGAACCGCGCCGCGAACCGAACCGCGCCGCGGGCTGAACCGCACCCGCGAGCTGGGCCGCACCGCGAACCGAACCGCACCGCGAACTCAACCGGGTCGGAACCGAACTCGGAACCGAAAAAGGAAAGGCGTCACCATGAGCACCCCCGCCGAGCAGCCCCCGTTCCGCCCGCTGGACGAGGACTGGGAGACCGCCCTCGCGATCGTCGCCCACCCCGACGACATGGAGTACGGCGCGGCCGCCGCCGTCGCCCGCTGGACCGCCCAGGGCAAACGCGTCAGCTACCTGATGGTCACCAGCGGTGAGGCCGGGATCGACGGCATGGAACCCGAGCTGTGCCGGCCGATCCGCGAGCGCGAACAGGTCGAGTCGGCGGCCCTGGTCGGCGTGGACACCGTCGAGTTCCTCGGCTACCCGGACGGCATCGTGGAGTGCGGGCTGCCACTGCGCCGCGACCTGGCGCGGGCGATCCGACGGCACCGGCCGGAGATCGTGATCACCACCAACTTCCGCGACACGTACGGCGGGGTGTTCCCGAACCAGGCCGACCACATAGCCGTCGGCCGGGCCACGCTGGACGCGGTGCCGGCGGCCGCGAACCGCTGGGTGTTCCGCGAACTCACCGCCGAGGGCCACGAGCCGTGGAACGGCGTCCGGCAGGTGTGGGCGGCCGGCTCGCCCGACGGAATGCACGCCGTCGACACCACCGAAACCTTTGCGGCGGGCGTCGCCTCGTTGGAGGCCCACCACGCCTACCTGGCGGGCCTCAGCGGGGAGATGGCCAACGCCGCCGAGTTCCTGGAGTCGATGGGCCGGATCGCCGGAAGCCGCCTCGGGACCACGTTCGCCGCCTCGTTCGAGGTGATCAACTTCCGCTGAGCCGCGGGGCCGTTCCGTCGGGCCGGTCGTCGTTCCCGCCGCTGTCACCGTCATCGGCGCCCGGGTCGTCGGCACCTGGGTCATCGGAGCCCGGGTCGTCGTCGCCGAGGACGAGCGCGAGGTCGCCGAGGCCGAGGGCCCCGAGGTCGCCGTAGTGCCGGACGCCGGGCGCGAGCAGGGCGACCGCGGAGGCCAGCAGGAACGGGTCGATCCGGCACAGGGTGGTGTCACGGCGCACCCGTACGGACGTCCGGTAGGTCTCCCCCGGACACGACCAGGCTCCAGAGGACGGCGAACCGCGTCCATCTGGACCGGATCACGTACGAACCGCCGAACTCGTGCTCGCTCGTCATGATCGACATCCTGTCGCGCGCCGGAGCGGGCGTACAGAGTGATCACGGCCCGTTGCGACGGAACGTCACCGTCGGCCGTCGGCCGGCACGTCCTCGCCGCTGTCCTGGTGCGGGATCCGGTCGCCGGCGTCCACCGGCGGCCGACGGCGGTGGCGGAGCCAGGCGCGGGTGCCGACCAGGGCGAGGACGGCCACGACGGCGATCAGCAGCAGGACCTGGTAGCGGACGGCCTGCCGGTACAGGACGGTGATGTTGCTGCCCGCGGAGTAGCCGACCGCGGCCCAGACGCCCGACCAGAGGACGGCGCCCGCGGCGTTCGCGGGCAGGAAGCGCCGCAGCGGCATCCCGGTGGTGCCGGCGACCAGTCCGTTGGTCTGCCGCAGACCGTCCACGAAGCGGGCGCCGGTGACCACCAGGGTGCCGCGGCGGCGGAAGAAGTCCTCGGCGCGGGCCATCCGCTCCGGCGTGAGCCGCAGGTAGCGTCCCCAGCGGTGGACGAACGCCAGGCCGCCGGCGCGTCCGATCAGGTAGGCCAGGCCGTTGCCGGCGAACGCGGCCAGTACCGCGACGGTCACCACCACGGGCAGCGACAGCTGCCCGGCGCCCGCGTAGACCGCGGCCAGCACCAGGATGGTCTGGCCGGGCACCGGGATCGCGCAGTTGTCGAAGAAGACCAGGACGCCGACCGCCAGGTAGCCGTAGTCGTCCAGCAGCGGGGCGAGCTGGGCCAGCGGGCCCGGCAGGGGTGGGGGCAAGGGGGACCGCTCCTCCCACCGGGCCGCGGCCCGGGATCAGCGCTGCTCTTCGCCGGGCCGGTGCTCGACGAGGCAGTCGGGGCCGGGGTAGACGAGGCCTTGGTGTCCGTCCTCGAAACGGACCAGGTAGGGCGGCGAGCCGTCGGCGCCGCGCACCTCGACGATCTCGCCCTTGCGGTCGGTCATGCCGACCGACCGGCTGTACATGTGGACGTGGTCTCCCACTGTGGCTTGCATCGCTGCTCCTGCGGTTCGGCGGGACCGGTGGCCGGGACCGGTGGGACGGGGGCGGACCCCTGTTTCCACTGTGCGGCGGCGCTCCGGGCGGTGCAATGGCGGAACCGGTCAGCCCACGGTGCGCACCGGAACGGTCACCCGAGCGGCACCGGTCGCTCGGCGGTCGGCGGAGTGGCGAGGTAGCTGCGCACCAGGCGCTTGCACTCGGCGATCAGCAGCGGGTCGCCGTCCGGGTCGGCGCGGAAGGCGAGCTTGAGGACGGCGTCCGCGCACTCCATGGCGACCCGTAGGGCGATGGCGTAGCCGGGGGCGGCGAAGAGTTCGCCGCCGATGGTGCGCAGGCGCAGCGCGACGGCCGCGTTGTTGTCGAGTTCGGCGTCCAGCAGGTGCAGGTCGTCGATCTCGGCGGGGACGGCGTCGACCAGGCCGAAGTCGAGGTGGCCGAAGCCGGGGAGGGTGCGCTTCATCGCCACGAACTCCTCGACCGCGTGGTCGGTGAACTCGGCGACGCCCGGGTGGTCGGCGGCGTCGACCCGGCGGGCCAGGCCGTCCATGAAGGACGCCAGGTTGCGTTCGGCGAGGGCGGCGAGCAGGCCCTCCTTGCCGGAGAAGAACTGGTACAGGGTGCCGATCGGCACCTCGGCGCGCAGCGCGACCTCCTTGGTGGTCAGCCCTGCCGAGCCGACCTCGTCGAGCAGACCGGCGCAGGCGTCCAGCAGCCGCTCGTACCGCTCCTGGCTGCGCTGCTGCACCGGGCGGCGGCGGGCACCGGCCGCCGGGGCGCGGGAGGCGGTGGCGGGGGCGGAGGGCTGCGCGGTCATGGCGGACACTCTGCCGCATCGGGTCGCGTCGCGGCCAATCCCGGTGCCGGGCACGCGGGGCGGTGTGATTGGCTGGCCGTTCGACGACGGACGGGAACGTTCCGGCAGGCCCGGGGCGGTGGCGGAGGTGGCGGGTGTGGACGGGCGGCCGGTGACGGTGCAGCGGGCCGGGCGGCTGGAGGACGGCGGGTGCCGGCACCTGCTGGTGTGGCGGGCCGGTCCGGGCTGGCGGATGGTCAGCTCCGGAGTGCTCGGCGGCGGGCTGGGCGAACGCCACTGGGTGCTGAACGCCCAGGTCCGGGCCGGCTACGAGCGGCTGGACCCGGATGCGCACCTGGCCGAACTCGCCGCCGCGCAGGGCCTGGTGGGCCCCGGGGTGGGCCTGATGACGGCCGCCGAGGTGGACGCCTGCACCTGGGCGGAGGACGGCGGGGTGACGGCCGTGGTCACCACCGGAATAGGCGTACCGACCTGGGCCGCCGAAGCTGACGCAGCGTCAACTTCCCTTGCTCCAAGGGATTCCTGGGCGCCGGGGACGATCAATGTGCTGGCGGTGGTCCCGGCGGCGGTGGCGGACGCGGGGCTGGTGAACCTGCTGGCGACGGCCACCGAGGCGAAGGTGCAGGCCCTGCTGGAGGCCGGCCGCGACTGTTCGGGCACTCCGTCGGACGCGGTCTGCGTCGCCGTGCGGACGCCGGTGGCGGGCGAGCCGGTCGAGCCGTTCGGCGGCCCGCGCTCGCACTGGGGCTCCCGGCTGGCGCGGGCGGTGCGGGCGGCGGTGTTCGAGGGGGCGGTGCTGGACCGCGAGCGCCGCGCCGAGTGGGACGGTCCGCCGGTGCACCCGACGACGGTGCCGGGCTGCGAACTCGCGGACGTGCTGACGGGGCGTGGCCTCCGGTAGGGCCGTCAGGTGCCGGGCAGCCGGTCCTGGTCGATCACGTAGACCCGGGTGCGCTCGGGCGCGTCGGCGCAGTGCCGGCCGAGCTTCTCCCAGCGGGACTCGGGGGAGTGCAGCGGCCGGTGGCACCGACGGCACCGGACGACCGGGGCAGGACGGCGCTCGACGGCTGTCCCCGGCAGCGGCGGTTCGACGGTCTTCAGGTCGGTGCTCATCCCTCCAGTTCATCATTCCGGCCCGGCGGCGGTGCGACGGGGGCCGCCCCCGCGCCCGCGGGCCCGGAGCGGCGGTGCGCCGCGAACGTCGCGCCGGCGGGCAAGGGCTCGCGACTCCAAGGCCGTTCGGGGTGGCGCGGGTATCCTGGGCGCTCTGTGCGGACGGGGGAAATCGGGACGTCATGGTGAGAGTGCTGCTGGCCGAGGACATGCACCTGGTGCGCGGCGCCCTGCGGGCGCTGCTCTCCGCGGCCGGCGACATCGAGGTGGTGGCCGACACCGGGCACGGCGACCAGGTGGTCGCCGCCGCGCTCGCCCACCGGCCCGACGTGGCCGTGCTGGACGTCGACATGCCCGGCGCCGACGGCCTCACCAACGCGGGCGTGCTGCGTGAACGGCTGCCCGGGTGCGGGGTGCTGATCCTGACGGCGCATCGGCGGCCCGAGGTGCTGCGGGCCGCGCTGGCCGCCGGGGCGACGGGGTTCATGCCGAAGGACGCCCCGCCGGAGCGGCTCGCCGAGGCGATCCGGACGGTCGCGGCGGGCGGCACCGCGATCGACCCCGAACTCGCCGCCCGCGCGCTCACGGCCCCCGCCAGCCCGCTCACCGAACGCGAGGCGCAGGCCCTCGCCCTGGCGGCGGACGGCTGCGAGCCGCGCGAGATCGCCAAGCGACTGCACCTGTCGGCCGGCACCGTCCGCAACTACCTGGCCGCCGCCCAGGTCAAACTCGACGCCCGCACCCGCCTGGACGCCGTCCGGATCGCCCGGGAGGCCGGCTGGCTGCCGACCCCGGTCTCAACTTCCGCTCGGTGACGGGCTGTTGCGCAGGACGCGCAGGCCCCGGACCTGCCAGGAGATCTGGCGGACGTCGGGCCTCGGGCGCAGGTGGCCCCACTGGCCGGCCGACACCGACAGGTTGACGATGATCCAGGCCCGCCAGTCGGCGCCGACGCCGTGGCCGTCCGCGAACACCTGGCGGCCGTCCACCGACCAGACCACCGAGTCCGCGCCGAAGCGGCAGGTGACGGTGAACCAGGTGCCGGGAGTGACCAGACCGTCCAGGTAGGCCGGGCTGCCCGGGTTGACGTGGTTGCTCAGCTCCAGCATCCGCGGGTGGTCGGGGTGGTACTCCAGGACGTCCACCTCGCCGTGCCCGGGCTGCGAGCGGCCCGAGGCGGTGTCCCGCCCCCACGTCCAGAGGGCGGGCCAGGCGCCCTGGGTGGCCGACAGCAGGCACTGCGCCTCCAGCACGTCCTCCGGCCGGAGTTCGAAACCGCCCCGGGTGTTCTCCGTGGTCACCAGCGGGGTCCGCCAGCTGAACGGGTTCTCCCGCACCGCCGTGAACACGTCGCCGTCCGGGCCGAAGCCCGCCACCAGGTGGTCCAGCTTGTTGTCACCGCTGTTGCGCCCGTCCGGCGGGTACGCGGACGAAGCGCCGGCGGCCCACTGCGAGGCGTCCGAGAACGGGGCGTCGAAGACGACGACGGGGGCGGGCGTTCCCGGGGCGAGGTCGGCGGAGTCGGTGGGGGCGGCGGAGTCCGTGGGGTCCGTGGGGCTGCCGTTCGGGGGGATCACTTCGGTCACCGGACACTCTCCCGGGTCGCGCGATTGGTTCATCCGGGGGCATTCCCGGCAAAAGCGTTCCACGACCGTCCGCGCCACCGGCGCACTGAGGTGCGAGCGCCGGCGTGGGGGCGCGCAACGGCGTGCGACGGACCGGGCGGGCCGGGCCGGGTGTGACACAGTGGCGCGATGAAGACGATCGGCCTGCTCGGCGGCATGAGTTGGGAATCCACGGCGGAGTACTACCGGCTGCTCAACGAGTTCACCCGCGAACGCCTCGGCGGGCTGCACTCCGCCAAGTGCGTCCTGCACTCGGTGGACTTCGCGGAGATCGAACACCTCCAGGCCACCGGACAGTGGCAGGCGGCGGGCGAACTGCTCGCCGCCGCCGCGAAATCCGTCGAAGCGGGCGGCGCGGACCTGCTGCTGATCTGCACCAACACCATGCACAAGGTGGCCGACCAGGTCTCCGCAGCAGTCGGCATCCCCCTGCTGCACCTCGGCGACGCCACCGCAGAAGCCGTACTGGCCGCCGGAGTTCGACGGGTCGGCCTGCTCGGCACCGCGTTCACCATGGAACAGGACTTCTACCGCGACCGCCTCGCCGCCCACGGCCTGGACGTGATCGTCCCGCCCCCCGCCGACCGGGACCTGGTGCACCGGGTGATCTACCAGGAGCTGTGCCTCGGCGTGGTCCGGGACGAGTCCCGCGAGGCCTACCGCGCAGTGATCGCCGCCCTGGTGGCGGCCGGCGCACAGGGGGTGATCCTCGGCTGCACGGAGATCGAGCTGCTCATCGGCGCGGAGGACAGCCCGGTGCCGGTCTTCCCCACGACACGGATCCACGCGGCCGCGGCGGTGGCGGCGGCACAAAGCGAGGGTGAGAACCACCAGGGGAGCGTAGGGGGCGCCTCCCAGCCCGCCAGGGCTGGGGGAGAACTGCGCGATGCGGAAGGCACCCGGCCGCGAGATCGCGACGCAGGACCATGACCTGCACGTGATCGCGACCCGGCCGGCGCTCACGCCCTGCTCGGGCGGTGCGCCGCGCCCCTGACCTTCAAGTCGAGCGTCCAGTGATCCGGCGGTGTCGGCCCCGTGGTGAGGCTCGCGCCGAAGGCGCCGGCGCGGGCCGTGAGGTTGGGGGTGCCGTTGCCGGGGTGGTGCGGGCCCGGGCGGGGGTGGTTGTTGGTGAGGTGCAGGCCCTCGGGGTGGAGGGTGAGGGTGCAGTGGGTGGCCCGGCTGTGGCGGAGGAGGTTGGTGACGCCCTCGCGCAGGACGGCCGCGAGCAGGGGGCGGGCCTCGGCGGGGGTGGTGTCGGGGGTGCCGGTGAGTCGCAGGTCGATTCCGGCGGCGGCCAGCAGGGCCTTCGTGGAGGCGAGTTCACGGTCGAGGTCGAGTTCGGTGTGGTCCGCGGGGATGGCGCGCAGCTCGGCGAGAGTGCGTTCGGCGAGGGCGGCGGCCTGCGGCAGGTGTTCGGCGGCGGGTTCGCGGAGGGCGAGCTCGGCGGTGACGGCGACGGCGGTGAGGCCGGAGCCGAGCAGGTCGTGGACGTCGCGGGCGATCCGTCGTCGTTCGCGGGCGACGGCCAGTTCGGCCAGCGCCCGGCGGGCCTCGCGGACCCGGTGCACCAGGGTGGTGAGCAGCGTCAGGCCGTAGTACACGAGGGCGATGGTGACGACGTCGACGGCCGCTGTCCCGCTCACCGTGCCGGCCGCGACCACCGCTGTGCCGAACGCGGGCCACCCGGCGGCGGGCGGCAGCAGGACCAGCGCGGACGCGGCGGCGAAGGCGAGCAGTTGCGGGTGCGGGCCGGCCGGTCCGAACAGCACGGCGACCGCGAGGGCGCACTGGAGTGCCCACGTCCAGCGGTACCCGGGCGGGTGGACTCCTGGCGGGCGGTGGAGCGAGTGGTGCACCTGGAGGCCGGTGACGACGGTCAACGCGCCGATGGCGACGGCCAGATGGAGCGGGGTGAGGTCGAGGTCGGCGAGGAGGGCGAGGCCGGCGGCCAGGTAGCCGAGGTGGACGGCGATCAGTACGGGCAGCACCGGTGCGGGCATCGGGCCGTCCGGCGGGTCGGCGGGGCGGGGCGGTTCGGGGGTCGCGCGGACCCGGGCGGCGGCCCGGCGGGCGGTGGCCGCGACGGCGGCGGCGTCCCCGTCGGCGGCCAGCCGCAGGACCGCGGCCAGTGGCACCCCGATCGCGGCGTGCAGCTCACGGGCCGCGCGCTGCCGCTCCTGCGTGACCTGCGCGGCGGCCAACTGGTCGCGTGCGGCGTGGAGTTCGGCGTACAGGTGGAAGAGCCTGGTCAGCGCGTAGACCGTCAGGCCCTGGGCGAGGGCGTTGCTCGCGGCGTTCGCCGCCCGGTGGCCGGTGTCCCCGGCGAGTACCGCGGCGCCTGCCACCACCAGGGCGAACAGCACCCAGCGCACCGGCCGGCGGACCAGCAGGAGCACCGACGCGGCGGCGAAGCCCGGCACGCCCGACCAAGGGGCGAGCAGCAGTTGGGCGGCCAGCGTCCACGCCCCGCGCAGCCGGGTCGTCCACGGCAGGCAGTGCACGGCCTGCACGGCCAGCGCCACCAGGGCGGCGGGCGCGGGCCACCATCCGCCGTCGGCCGGTGCGGCCATGCCGAACATCGCACCCAGCAGCACCAGCGACAGCACCACCGGGCCGGGCAGGCCCTCGTCCTCGTCCTTCGTTACCCCCAACACCCGGCCATTGTGCCCGAGTTGATCATGCGACTCGCGCCCCGGCCGACCGGTGGACGGTGCGGCGCGCGCCGGGGCGCCGTCGGCGGGAGGCTGGAATGGAGGCACGGACTCGGAGGAGGTTGCCATGACTCAGCAGGCCCAGTGCGGGCCGGAGCGGGATCCGGAGTTCTTCAAGGACGTGGCTGCGGTGTTCGCCAAGTACCCGGAGTCGTCGAAGAGATACTCGGTGCGGTGTCTGGCCGCCGAGACCGAGGTGCTGGGAGTGGACTTCACGAAGCAGGTCGGGGTGTCGCGCATCGAGGGCGGGCGGATGGTGACGGAGTTCGTCAGCCGCGACGACTTCGGGAACGAGTCCGAGGACGGACCGTTCTGCTGTGAACTCGCCGGCGAGGCACCGCACATGTTCTGCGTCAGGTACTGCAAGCTCTGAGCGCCCGGGTGCGCTCCGCAGGTGGGGGAGGTGCAGAATGCATGCCGACAGGTGCGCCGGGCACTGCACCGACCCCCGGGCCGGGGACGATCGTTGACGCATGATCAGTCGTCGAACCGCCGTCCTCGGCCTCGTCCTCGCCGCCGCTCTGCTGCCGACCGCCGCACCCGCACACGCCGCCCCTGCTCCGGTCGTCCCTGCCACGCTGGCCGGGCTGATCGACCGGACGGTGACGGCGCAGCTGAGCCGCGACCGGATACCGGGGGCCGCCGTCGCCGTGGTCGGCGCCGACGGGAGTGTGCTCACCCGGGGCTACGGCGTCGCCGACATCGCCGCCGGGACGCCCGTCGATCCGGACCGCACCGGGTTCTATCTCGGCTCGCTGGCCAAGTTGTTCACCGCGCAGGCCGGCGCCCAGCTGATCGTGGAGGGGCGGCTCGACCCCGGCGCCGACGTCAACCGCTACCTGCCGCCCGCCGACCGTCTGCCCGACAGCTACCCCGGGCGCCCCGTCACGACCGACCACCTGCTCACCCACACCGCCGGCTTCGACAGCGATCTGGTCGGCGTCAACTCAGCTGAACCGCAGGGGATTTCCAGTCTGGCCGACAGCCTGGCCGCGCACCGCCCGGCCCGGGTCCGGCCGCCCGGGACGGTCGTCGCCTACGACAACTACGGTGCCGCGCTGGCCGGTCTGGTGGTCGAACGGGTCAGCGGCCGCCCGTTCGCGGAGCAACTGCGCATGCGCGTCCTGGACCCGCTGGGGATGACCCGCACCTCGTTCGTCCAGCCGCATCCAGAGGGCCTGCAACCCGCCCGCGGCTACCGGCCCGACGGCGCGGACGGCTGGGTCGAGGACCGCGGCCAGTACGGGCCGTGGACGCCCAGCGGCCCCGGCGGCCTCACCACCGCCGCCGACATGGCCCGCTGGCTGCGCGCCCAGCTCGCTCCCGACGCCGCCGGACGCCTGATGCAGACCACGCACTACCGGCAGGACCCGGCACTGCCCGGTGTCGGGTACGCCTACGAGGGCTGGACCCGGGACGGTTTCACCGGCTGGTTCAAGGACGGCGACCTGCCCGGCTTCCACGGCAACCTGCTGGTGCTGCCCGAACAGGGCCTCGGCATCTACGTGGTGTACAACGGCGACGGCGTGGACGGCAGCGCCAACTGGGACGGCAAGGAGCTGATCCGCGCCGTGGTCGACGCCCTCCCCGGAGCCGAGGCGCCGGCGGGCGGCGGACGTTCGGGCAGTGCGGCGGAGGCCGGGAAGGTCGCCGGGACGTACCGGGCCGCCCGGGTCAGCCGGGACAGCCTGATGCGGACCGAGGAGCTGTTCGGCTCGGTCACCGTCACCGCCGAGGGCAGCGGCCTGCGCACCGACGGCCTGGCGCTCGACCCCCGGCACCCCGAACAGCACTGGCTGCCGCTCGGCGGCGACCGCTACCGGGAACGCGACGGGCAGGCGGAAATCGCTTTCCGCAACGGGGTGCTGACCGCCTCCGACAACCCGTCCACCGCCTACCGGGCACTGACCTGGCGGAATCGGCCCGGCCCGCGGCTGGCCGTTCTCGGTGTCGCCCTGACCGTGCTGCTGGGCGCGGCCGTCGCCGTGCCCGCCACCGCGCTCACCCGGCGACTGCGCCGGCGGCCCGCCCACCCGCGGCCCGCGCAGGCCGCCCGGGCCGCCGCCGCCCTCGCCGGGCTGCTCGCCGCGGGGTTCCTCACCGCGCTGCTCGCCCTGGTGTCCGACGGCAACGCCATGATGGAGGCCGTCCCGCTCGGCACCCCGCTGGCCCTCGCCCCCACCTGGTGGGGCGCGGCCTTCCCGCTCGTCGCGCTCGCCGTCACCGCCGGTGCGGTGGCCGGCTGGCTGCGCCACTGGTGGCGGCCGGCCGGCCGGCTCGCGATGACCGCCACCGCGCTCGCCTGCTGCGCGCTCACGGCCTTCCTGGCCCAGTACCACCTGATCGCCGGGCCGCTGGGCGCGCTGCTCGGCTGAGCGGGCTCAGACCACGGTGGAGATGCAGAACGGGTGGCCGGCCGGGTCCAGCAGGACCCGCCAGCGCTCGGCGTCCGGCTGGAACTCGGGGGCGACGGCCCCCAGTTCGACCAGTCGGTCCTGCGCGGCGTTCAAGTCGTCGACGCCGAACTCCAGGTGGGCCTGCTTCCCGCCGGACTGGTCCGGCCAGCTCGGCGGCCGGTGGTCGGCCACCTGGTTGAACCCGAGCCCGGCCGCGCCCTCCTGGCCGAGCAGGACGAAGCCGTCGGTGGAGTACACGACGGGCAGGCCGGTGGCGGCGGTGTAGAAACGGGCGAGTTCGGCCGGATCCGGGCAGTCGAAGGTGACGGCGGACCATCGGAGGGCAAGTGCGGAGGTGTTTCCGGTGCTCATGGGGAAGACGCTACGACCGGACCAGGACAGGTTCGGTCCTGGTCGTGCGGCACACTGCGAAAGGTGATCACCACCTCCGCCCGGCTGCTGCGCCTGGTCTCGCTGCTGTCCACCCGCCCGTCCTGGACCTGCGGCGAACTGGCCGAACGGCTCACCGTCACCGAGCGCACGGTGCGGCGGGACATCGCCCGGCTCCGCGAACTCGGCTACGGTGTCGAGTCCGACCCCGGCCCCTGGGGCGGCTACCGGCTGCGCGCCGGGTCCCGCGTCCCGCCGCTGATCCTCGACGAGGAGGAGGCGCTCGCGGTGGCCGTCGGGCTGCGCGAGGCCGCGCTCAGCGGCGTCCTCGGCGGCGACCAGGCCGCGCTGTCGGCGCTGCTGAAACTGCGCCAGGTGCTGCCGCCGCGGATCGCCGAACGGCTGGGCGAGCTGGACACGGCGCTGGTGCACACCCCCAGGACCGGTGAACCGCCGCTCGCGCCGGGCCAGTTGCTGGAGCTGGCCGCCGCCTGCCGCGGCGGCGAACGCAGCCGCCTGACCTACCGCGACCGGCAGGGGAAGGCCACCGTCCGGGACGTCGACCCGTACCGCCTGGTCAGCACCGGCCGCCACTGGTACTTCGTCGCCCGGGACGTGGCGCGCGACCAGTGGCGGACCTTCCGCGCCGACCGGGTCGGCCGAATACGCCCCACCGGGCACCCGGTCGACATCACCGACCCGCCCGACCCGGCGCTGCTGGTCGCCGACTCGCTCGGACGCGCCAGCTACCCGCTCCACGTGACGATCCGGCTCCCGTTGCCGCTCGACCGGGCACTCGAACTGATCCCGCCGGCGGTCGGCACCCACCGCCCCGACGGCCCCGACGCCACCGTCGCCGAGATCGGCGGCCCCGACGCGGACGGCCTCGCCCGCTACCTGCTCGGCCTCGCGACACCCCTGCGCGTCCTGGCGCCCGACGAGGTCCGCGACGCCCTGCTGCGCCGCACCCGGGAGCTGCTGGAGGCCAACGAAGCCAGCGAGGGCAACGAGACCAGCGAGGGCAGCGAGATCAACGAGATCGACGAGGCCGACGCGACGGGCTGAGCCGCGCCGGCTATCCGCGCAGCGTCCCGGCCAGCAGGTCGAGCGCGGCGGCGGACGGCGAGTCGGGCTCGGCGCTGTACAGCAGGACGCGGTGGTCGCTGCCGTCCGAGGTGCGCAGGCTCTCGAAGGCGAGGTCGAGCTCGCCGACCAGCGGATGGTGGAACTGCTTGCGGCCGACGGTGCACTCGCGCACCGGGTGCCGGGCCCACAGGGCGGCGAACTCCGGGCTGTGGATGGCGAGATGGCCGACCAGTTCGGCCAGTCGACGGTCCTCCGGGTGCCGGCCGACGGTCAGTCGGAGTGCGGCGAGGGCGACCTTCGTCTCGCTCTCCCAGTGGGTGTACAGCTCCCGGGTGTGCGGGTCGAGGAACAGCAACCCGGTCAGGTTGGGGCGGTCGGCCGGACGGTCCGGGCCCGACGGGTCCAGGTGCCCGGCCAGCAGGGCGTGGCCCAGCGGGTTCCAGGCCAGCACGTCGTTGCGGCGGTCCAGGACGACGGCCGGGACGCGGTCCATCGCCGCGATCAACTGCCGGGTCGCAGGCCGGACCCGCTCCGGCCTGGGCGCGGACCCGCGGTTCGCCGGGGCCTTGCGCGGGCGGGCCAGGTCGCGCAGGTGGGCCTGCTCGTCGCGGTCCAGGCGCAGCGCCCGGGCCACCGCGTCCAGCACTCCGTCCGAGGCGTTGACGCTCTGCCCCTGTTCGAGCCGGGTGTAGTAGGTGACGCTCACCCCGGCGAGCAGCGCGAGTTCCTCGCGGCGCAGGCCCGGCACCCGGCGGCGGGTGTCCGCGGCGTTCAGCCCCACGTCCTGCGGCCGGAGCAGGGCCCGGCGGCTGCGCAGGAACTCCCCGAGAGCGGTCGAAGTGTCCATGCGCACCAGTGTGCCCGGGGAGGGGCGGGCGCGTCTGCGGCCGAGGGTGTCCCTGTCAGTGCCACCCCTCCCGAAGGTGGCCTCGGCCGGGGACTGCCTCGGTCGGGCGGATCGGAGCAGGCTCCTCCTCGAAGCGAACACCCCGAGCAGGAAGGCCGATCGACATGTCGACAGTGGAAGTACTGGGAAGCGCGGAGGCGCGGGCCGCGGAGCCGGCGCCACGGCTCGCGGGGCGGACCCTGGTGATCCTGGTGGTGCTGCTGGTCGCCCAGTTCATGCTGGCCGTGGACTTCTCCATCCTGAACGTGGCCCTGCCCGCCATCGGCACCGGCATGGGCCTGTCGATCGGCCGCCTGCAGTGGATCGCCACCGCGTTCGCCCTGCCCGCCGCCGGATTCACCCTGCTGTTCGGCCGGGTCGCGGACCTGTTCGGCCGCCGCCGGCTGTTCCTGCTCGGCCTCGCCCTGCTGGCCGCCGCCTCGCTGGCCGGCGGCCTCGCCACCGACCCGGCCGTGCTGATCGCCGCCCGCGTCGCCCAGGGCCTGGCCACCGCCGCCGTCACGCCCGCCGGACTCGCCCTGCTCACCACCGCGTTCCCCGAAGGCCCGCTCCGCGAAAGGGCGTTGGGCCTCAACGGCGCACTGATGTCGGCCGGGTTCACGGCCGGCGCGGTCCTCGGCGGCGTCCTCACCGACCTGCTGTCCTGGCGCTGGGCGTTCCTGATCAACGTCCCCGTGGCGCTCGCCGTCCTGCTGATCGCACCCCGGGTGCTCGCCGAGAGCCGCCCCGACGCCGCCGCCCGCGAACGCCTCGACCTGCCCGGCGCGATCACCGTCACCCTCGGCCTGCTCGCCCTCGTCCTCGGCCTCACCGAAGCCGGCCAGTACGGCTGGACCCACCCCGCCGCGCTGCCCGTCCTGCTGCTCGGCGTCGCCCTGCTCGGCGCCTTCCTCGCCGTCGAACGCCGCGCCGCCGCGCCGCTGGTGCCCCCCGCCGTGCTGCGCCGCCCGACCGTCCGGCTCGGCAACCTGGTCGGCCTGCTGGCGTTCCTCACCGAGACCTCGCTGGTCTTCCTGCTCACCCTGTACCTGCAGGAAGTGCTGGACTTCTCCGCCCTCGCCGCCGGTCTCTCGTTCGGCGTCCTCGGCCTCGGCACCGTCCTCGGCGGCACCCTCGCCGCCCGGGTGATCGGCCGGCTCGGCACCCGCGGCGCGCTGCTGGCCGGCGGACTCGTCCAGGCCGCCGCGACGGGCGCGCTGCTGGCGCTCGGCCCCGGCGCGGGCTGGCTGTGGCTGCTGCTGCCCGCGACCTTCCTGGGCGGCGTCGGCAACATGCTGGTGATCGTCGGCTTCATGGTCACCGCGACCGCCGGCCTCCCCGACCGCGAACAGGGCACCGCCGCCGGGCTCGCCACCATGACCCAGCAGATCGGCATCACCATGGGCACCCCGGTCATGAGCGCGATCGTGGCCGGCGCGGCCCCCGCGCACGGCGTCCTGACCGGCATCGCGATCGCCGTCCTGGCCAACACCGTGCTGGTCCTGGTCGCCGTCCTGGCCTCGACCCGCCTGCGGCAGCGGAGCTGAGCGCTTTCGCGGACGGCCGCCCCGTTGCGGGGGCGGCCGTCCGCGCGTTGAGGAGGGTGGACCCCGCTGCGGACCCCGGGTGACGGGGCTCACTTGAAATAGCCAGCGCCTGCAATTATTGTCAATGCAAGTAACGGCGTTTGCATCGAATGCTTCGCCCTTCGGCTCCACTGCAAAGGCATCGCAATGACCCTCAAGAACCTCCTCCCCGGCAAGCTCGGCTTCGGAACCGCCCCGCTCGGCAACATGTTCCGCGCGATCCCCGACGAAGAGGCCGCCGCCACCGTCCAGGCCGCCTGGGACCAGGGCATCCGCTACTTCGACACCGCCCCCTTCTACGGCGCCGGCCTCGCCGAGGAGCGCCTGGGCGAGGTGCTGTCCGCCAAGCCGCGCGACTCCTACGTGCTGTCCACCAAGGTCGGCCGGGTCATCCTGGACGAGCACGAGACCGACGTCCCCGACTTCGGCGAGAAGGGCGGCCTGTTCGAGCACGGCAACCCGAACCGGATCGTCCACGAGTGGACCGCCGACGCCACCGAGCGCTCCATCGAAGGCAGCCTCAAGCGCCTGGGAACCGACCGCCTGGACATCGTCTGGGTCCACGACATCGCCCAGGACTTCCACGGCGACGCCTGGCTGGGCAAGTTCGAGGAGGCCCGCACCGGCGCCTTCCGCGTCCTGTCCCGGCTGCGCGACGAGGGCGTCATCAAGGCCTGGGGCCTGGGCGTCAACAAGACCGAGCCGATCGAGCTGACCCTCGCCCTCGACGAGCCCCGGCCCGACGGCTTCCTGCTGGCCGGCCGCTACACCCTCCTCGACCACGAGCACGCCCTCCAGCGCCTGCTGCCGATGGCCCAGCAGCACGGCGCCGAGATGGTCGTGGGCGGCCCCTACAGCTCCGGCATCCTGGCCGGCGGCACCCACTTCGAGTACCAGCAGGCCCCCGCCGAGATCGTCGAGAAGGTCTCCCGGCTCAAGGCCCTCGCCGAGAAGCACGGCGTGTCCATCAAGGCCGCCGCCCTGCAGTTCTCCCTCGCCCACCCGGCGGCCGCCGCCGCCGTCCCCGGCGCCACCCGGCCCAGCCGGATCGCCGAGGACACCGCCGCGCTCAACGAGACCGTCCCCGCCGCGTTCTGGCACGAGCTGCGCGCCGCCGGACTGGTCAGCCCCGCCGCCCCGCTGCCCGCGGGCGCCTGAGCCCCACCCACTACCCGATCCAGGAGGATCGACCATGGCTTCCACCTCTGTCAGCCGCATCGTCCCCGCCACCCCAGAACGGGTCTGGAACCTGATCGGCGGCTTCGACGCCCTGCCCGACTGGCTGCCCTACATCCCCGAGAGCACCGCCCTCGAAGGCGGCCGCGTCCGGCGCCTGACCAACCCCGAGGGCGAGGTCATCGTCGAGCGCCTCGTCGCCTTCAACGAGGCCGAGCGGCACTACAGCTACGCCATCCTGCAGGCGCCGTTCCCGGTCGACGGCTACGTCTCGACCATCCGGGTCCACGCCGTCCCCGGCCGCGACGACCTCGCCGAGGTCCAGTGGTCCGGCCGCTTCAACCCCGTGGACGCCACCGAGCAGCAGGTCGTCGACCTGTTCACCGGCATCTACGCCGACGGCCTCGACGCCCTGCACACCACCCTCGCCGGCTGACGCCACGCCTCCACCCGCACGGCCCGGACACGCCCCCGCGTGGCCGGGCCGCGGCATGTCCACGCAGCTCCGAGGGGTGGGTGGCCGGGACGGGAGCAACGGCGGGGCTACACTGGGCGGCGGTCGTGGCACCCGTGCGCGTCCGGAGCGTACGGAGGTGAGAGCAGTGGAGTGCAGTAGTCCGGGCCGAAGTCGGCCCCGCTCCGGGAAGTTCTCACCCACTCACGGCCCCCGGAACCCCCGCCCGCGCACCACCCGCTGAACGCCTCGCGTTCCCCGGGCCTCCTGCCGCGCGGACGGCCGTCCAGGGCCGGCCGTCCCCCTCGCCACCGCGCGGCGTGACGGACCCAGACCCGTGGAGGTACCCGCCATGTCCGACTGGCGTGTGCGCGCCGTGCGCGCGAGCAAGCGACCGTTCAACCGCAGCCCCCGGCTCGTCGCCGACCACTCCGCGGCCCCCGAGCACTCCATGGACCCACGCTCCGAGCAGAACACCGACGACCGCGAACCCGCCTCGGTGGAGCGCTCCGTGGTCGACGCCGCCGTCTACCGCGACGGCCGCCGGATAGCGGCCCCCGCCGGCCTCGCCGAGATCTACCGCGAACTCCCGGGCAAGCCCGGCACCATGGCCTGGATCGGCCTCTACCGCCCCGCCGAGTCCCAACTCGTCGAAGCCGCCGAGAAGTTCGACCTGCACGAACTCGCCATCGAGGACGCCATCGTCGCCCACCAGCGCCCCAAGCTGGAACGCTACGGCGACACCCTCTTCGTCGTGCTGCGCGCCGCCCGCTACCTCGACGACGTCGAAGAGGTCGACTTCGGCGAGATCCACCTCTTCGTCGGCCCCGACTTCGTGGTGACCGTCCGCCACTCCCAGTCGCCCGACCTCTCGATGATCCGCGGCCGCCTCGAAGCCGACCCCGACCTGCTCGCCCTCGGCCCCGAGGCCGTCCTCTACGCCGTGCTGGACGCCGTCGTCGACGGCTACGCCCCCGTCATCGCCGGCCTCCAGCACGACATCGACGAGATCGAGACCGAGGTCTTCGGCGGCGACCCCCGGGTCTCCCGCCGCATCTACGAACTCTCCCGCGAGGTCATCGAACTCCAGCGCGCCACCGGCCCCCTCCTGGAGATCATGCGCGCCCTCGAAGCCGGCTTCCAGAAGTACCGCACCGACGAGGAGCTCCAGCGCTACCTCCGCGACGTCGCCGACCACGCCACCTACGCCGCCGAGCGCGTCGACGGCTTCCGCCAGATGCTCCAGAACATCCTCACCGTCAACGCCACCCTGGTCTCCCAGCGCCAGAACGAGGAGATGAAGCAACTCGCCGAAGCCGGCCACGCCCAGAACGACGAGATCAAGAAGATCTCCTCCTGGGCCGCCATCCTGTTCGCCCCCACCCTCATCGGCACCGTCTACGGCATGAACTTCGACGAAATGCCGGAACTCCACTGGATGTTCGGCTACCCCTTCGCCGTCGGCCTGATGGGCGTGGTCTGCGTCAGCCTCTACCTCGTCTTCAAGAAGCGCGACTGGCTGTAGCGGGACCGGTCGGCCGTCAGAGTGTCCAGTCCGGGCAGTACTGGACGTGGAGGCGGCCGGCGACGGGGGAGCGCGGGGTGGGGTACTTGCGCCAGGGGCCGGCGTCGAGTTCGGTGCAGTGGTGGACGGCGGGCCAGGTGTGGTGGTCGGCGGGGGCCTCGGTGAGGAGGGTGTGGAGGCCGACGCCCTCGAAGCGGAAGGCGGCGGGGCTGCCGGTGACGACCAGGGTGCGGGCGGCGCGGTCGAAGCGCAGGTGGTCGTGGACGCCCCGGCCGTGGCGGCGGGCTTCGGGGTACTCGGCGGGGAAGTCCGGGTCCGGCGTGGCGGTGGTGTGGGGGCGGCCGGGGCCGAGGCGGGCGCGCAGGGACTTCCAGTCGGCGGGGCGGAACTGGAGGCTGTGGTGGACCAGCAGGAGGTCCAGGGCGACCGGCGTGATCTCGTTCGAGAGGGCGTCCTGGTAGCCGGCCGGGGCGGGTTGGGCGCGCAGCGGCAGGTGGACCAGGGAGTGCGCGGAGCGGGTGGCCAGAGACCAGACGGCGGTCAGTCGGGCCAGGCCGTCGCGGTCGGCGAACATGTCCAGGCAGTAGTGGCGGTCGTACAGGGCGATCCGTCCGGGTCCGTCGGCGGCCCGGATCACCCGGTACTCGGTCGGCCCCGTCCGGATGTGCTGGACCGTCACCCGCTGCTGCATCGATCTCCCCGTGGTGGTTGGCAGATCGGACTCTAGCGGGTGACGGAGCGGCGCTCACCAGGGTTTTCAGCCGGCCGGGACGACCAGCGCCAGGTCCCCGTCGAGACGGCGGTAGAGCAGGCGGCCGCGGTGGGTGACGGGGTCGGCGAAGAAGAGGTAGGGGAGTTCGGCGGCGGTGAGCCGGGCCGCGGCCTGGCGGTCCGTCAGGGGCGGGGCCGGGTGCGGGCTGAGGGTGAGCGGGGTGGCGGGTCGCTGCGGCGGCGCCGCGGGCCGGGTGCGGGCCAGCCGGTAGCCGGTGGGGCCGACCCGGTGGACGACGGCGTCGGTCTCGGTCGCCGGGTCGGTGAACAGGTGGATGTCGTAGTCCATCGCGTCCAGGGTGCGGACCGCCGCGTCGGGCGAACACCACACCAGCGGTGCGGACTTGACCCGGACGATGCGTTCGCTGCCGGTGGTCGGCACGCCGATCGCGCGGTCGCCCGCGGACGGCCAGGGCCGCGGCCGCCAGCTCGCGGAGACGGCGCGGATGCGCCGGCCCAGCCCGTCGGCGAGCCGGTCGGCGGCCTCGCCGATGTTGCGCGCGGCCAGTTGGACCCGGACCCGGCGCCCGTCGACCTCGGCGTTGACCTGGGCGAGCACCCGTCCCGGTGCGCCGGCCAGGCGGATCCGGACGGCTTCGACCAGCGCGGAGGCGTCCTGCGTGACCGCGGCGATCCGGGTCCGGGCGAGAGCGGCCGCCTCGCCCGGCAGGCCGCCCGGGTGCAGGGTGATCGACTCGGCGACGTCCATGGCTGTGCTTCCTCCGGGGGAGAGCGGGGTCAGTGCGGGCGGGTGCGGTTCAGGGCGACCAGCAGGATCAGCAGGCACAGTCCGACGGACCCGGCGACGGTCACCACCGCGGAGCCGGTCGGCCCCGGGTTTCCGGCCAGCAGGGTGGCGGCGGCGGTGGCGGCGGCGACCGCGAGCCCGCCGGTCACCCAGCCGACGGCGGCGGCGGAGGGCCGCACGCCCCGGACGGTGGGCAGCTCGTACGGCGACAGGCCCCAGGCGCGGTCCTGTTCGCGCCGGTCGGCGCGCCGCTCGGAGGCGGCGAGGACCCGCAGCGCCGCACCCGACAGCGCGCCGGTGAGGGCCGCGCCGAGCGGAACGTGCCAGCTGAGCGGGGTGGTGAGCAGCAGCGCGGCGGCGGCCAGGCCGCTCCACCAGAGCAGGCAGCCGGTGGCGGCGAGCCGGACGGCGCGCGGGCGGTCGGCGCCGGCCCGCAGGTCGAGCAGCGCGGGCAGGTACCAGGCGCTGCCGGCGGCGGTGAGTGCGGCGGTGCCGAGGGCCAGGACGGGGTGGGCCATGGCGGGTCCTCCAGGGCTGAGGGATGCCGTCCCCGCCCCGCCCGGGCCGGGAGAGGGGGCGGGGCGGGGACGGCGGTCGATGAACCGTCGGCCGGGCCGACGGGAGGGTGGGCCGGCCGGTCAGTCCTCGGACGAGGACGCGGCGAGCCGACGGCGTTCGCGCTCCGGCAGGTCGAGCTTGGCCGGGGTGACGTCGCCGAGGTGCGGCGCCGGCTTGCCGTGGTTCTCCAGGTAGTCCAGCGCGGCGATCTCCGGGTGGTGGAGGTCGAACGCCGGGGACTCGGAGCGGACCTTCGGCAGCTTGGTGAAGTTGTGCCGCGGCGGCGGGCAGGAGGTCGCCCACTCCAGCGAACGGCCCCAGCCCCAGGGGTCGTCCTCCTGGACCTTCGGCGCGTACTTGGCGGTCTTCCAGACGTTGTAGAGGAACGGCAGGATCGACAGGCCGAGCAGGAACGAGCCGATGGTGGAGATCATGTTGAGGGTGGTGAAGCCGTCCGCGGCCAGGTAGTCGGCGTAGCGGCGGGGCATGCCCTCGGCGCCGAGCCAGTGCTGGACCAGGAAGGTGGTGTGGAAGCCGATGGTCAGAGTCCAGAAGGTGATCTTGCCGAGGCGCTCGTCCAGCATCTTGCCGGTGAACTTCGGCCACCAGAAGTGGAAGCCGGCGAACATCGCGTACACCACGGTGCCGAACAGCGTGTAGTGGAAGTGCGCGACGACGAAGTACGAGTCGGAGACGTGGAAGTCCAGCACCGGCGCGGCCAGCAGGACGCCCGTCAGGCCGCCGAACAGGAAGGTGACCAGGAAGCCCGTCGCCCACAGCATCGGCGTCTCGAAGGACAGCGAGCCCTTCCACATGGTGCCGACCCAGTTGAAGAACTTCACACCGGTCGGGACCGCGATCAGGAAGGTCATGAACGAGAAGAACGGCAGCAACACCTGGCCGGTCACGTACATGTGGTGCGCCCACACCGTCACCGAGAGGCCGGCGATGGCGATGGTCGCGGCGATCAGGCCGGAGTAGCCGAACATCGGCTTGCGGCTGAACACCGGGACGATCTCCGAGACGATGCCGAAGAACGGCAGCGCCAGGATGTACACCTCGGGGTGGCCGAAGAACCAGAACAGGTGCTGCCACAGCATCGGCCCGCCGTTCATCGGGTCGAAGACGTGCGACCCGAACTTGCGGTCCATCTCCAGGGCGAGCAGCGCGGCCGCCAGCACCGGGAAGACCATCAGCACGAGCAGCGAGGTCAGCAGCACGTTCCAGGCGAAGATCGACATCCGGAACATGGTCATGCCGGGGGCGCGCATGCAGATGATCGTGGTGATGAAGTTGACCGCGCCGAGCACGCTGCCGAAGCCGCTGAACGCCACACCCATGATCCACATGTCGGCGCCGACGCCGGGGGAGTGGATGGCGTCGGACAGCGGCGCGTAGGCGAACCAGCCGAAGTCGGCCGCGCCCTGCGGGGTGAGGAAGCCGGCCGCCGCGATCAGCGAGCCGAACATGAACATCCAGTACGACAGCATGTTCAGCCGCGGGAACGCCACGTCGGGCGCGCCGATCTGCAGCGGCATGATCCAGTTCGCGAAGCCGGTGAACAGCGGCATCGCGAACAGCAGCAGCATCACCGAGCCGTGCATGGTGAACGCCTGGTTGAACTGCTCGTTGGAGAGGATCTGCGTCCCCGGGCGGGCCAGCTCCGCCCGCATCACCAACGCCAGCACGCCGCCGATCAGGAAGAACGCGAATGCGCTGACCAGATACATCGTGCCGATCGTCTTGTGATCGGTTGTGGTGAGCATCCGCACTATCGCGCTGCCCGGTGTGCGTCGTGGAGCGGCCTCGGCCGCCCCCCGACTCGCCTCGATGGCAGCCATCGGCCGCCCTCCTTCGTCCTTGCCGAACCTGGTGGCGCCACCGCCCGACGGACCGTCACCTGCCATGACAGGAGACCGGTGACGTCCGGGGCGGGCGGCGGCGCAGTGCCGGACCACCCGGTCCACGGGGTGCTTCCGGGGAGTGGAGCACCCCCGCCGAGCGGTGGCGATCCATGCTCGTTCGCGGACGGGTCGCGACCCCAGGGCCGATGGTCCCGCCGCGGGCGGCCGGGCGTCCCCGGTCCGCAGGCCCTCCCGCGCCGAACGGCCCGGGAGCGGGAGGGACTGACGGACCACCAGGTCAGGACGCCGGAAGGGCCCGAACGCGGCTCGCGGGGACGCCGCCGGGGAACGGGCGGGACGGCTCCTGGCGCCGCGGGAACGCGAACGGGCGTCGCAGGGACGCCCGTTGGGTGCGCAGGGACGCGGACCGGCCCGGTGCCTCGCGCGGACGGGGCGTCAGGCGTCCGGGCGGGGCGTCAGACCGCGGGGCGTCAGGCGGCTGCGCGTCAGGCCGCGGCGCGGTGCGCGACGTGGTGCGCGACGTGGTGCGGGTGATGGCTGCGGGCGTCCGCGCCGTGCAGCGTGCGCAGGCCCGCCATCAGCAGCGCCGGGTCCTGGCGCAGCCAGAGTCGGACCGCCGCGCCCAGCGCCGCGCACGGGGAGGCCGGGCGGACGCCGCTCAGGTCGGTCATCCGGTCGACCAGCGCGGGCAGCAGCTCGGCGAGCTCCGGCGGCAGCCACACCGTCACCGCGCAGGGCGCGAACCGCCGCAGCTCGTCGGCGAGTTGGGGAGTGCCGCCGGTGAGGACGGCGGGCAGGACGTCCAGCAGGGCGTCCGCCACCACCTCGGACACGTCGCCGCGGTGTCCGTGCGCCAGCCGCCGTAGCAGCGTCCGGTCGGCGGTGGTGAGCCGGACAGCCAGCATGACCTCGTCGGATTCCATTGCTCGGCCTCTCCGGGCGCTCGCGCCCAACCGACCGGCCCGCCGCGTGCGGACCGGACACAGCCAACGCTGACCTGTTGACCTGGGTGTCACTGTCCCCAAGCCGGAAACGGCGGGGGAAGGGCCGAACGGCCCCGTTCGCCGGGGCCTGACGGCGGCCCCACCCGGCCGGACCGCAGCCCACCGCGACCTACTGCGGTCCGGCCGCCGGAAACGGCCGCCGGAAACGGCCGCCGGAAACGGGCGGCCGGACCGGACGGTTGCCGCAGCGGTCGGGGGCTACCGCGAGACGCCGGTCGACCCGTCGTAGCGGATCCGGTGGCCCGGCACACCCGCGTCCAGCAGCAGCGAACGGGCCCCGGCGACCATCCCGGACGGGCCGCTGAGCAGCGCCAGCCCCGGCACGCTCTGGTGACCGCGGAGCAGCGCCGCCAGGCCCTCCAGGTCCGGTCCGAGCATCGGGGTCAGCTCCAACCAGGAACGGTTGGCGGCCAGTTCGACCAGCGCCGGCCAGTCGTACAGGTCGTCCCGGCCGCGCGCCGCGACCACCAGCCGCACCCGCCGGCCACGGGCCCGGTGCGCCGCGGCGAACTCCTCCACCAGTGCCTTCATCGGAGCCAGGCCCGTTCCGCCGCCGACCAGCAGCAGATCGCGGTGGACGTCCGAGCCTTCGAGGTCCAGCGAGAGCGAGCCGCGCGGCGGCCCGACCCGGATCTGGTCGCCGACGCCCGTGCCCTCCACCAGTGCCGCGCTCACCCCGCCGGGCGAGGTCCGGCGGACGTGGAACTCCAGCACCCGGTCCTCGCGCGGTGCGCACGCCACCGAGTACGTCCGCCAGGTGTGCGGCAGCAGCGGTGACTCCAGCGCTGCGTACTGGCCCGCCCGGTACGGGTACGGCTCGCCGGTGCGCACCCGCAGCACCGCCAGGTCCGGGCGCCGCCGCTCGTGCCCGACCACCTCGCCGTGCCAGAACGGCGGCTCGGTGGCCGCGCCCTCCGCGCCCGCGACCATCGCCGCCACCGCGAACCGCAGCATCCGGATCCAGGCCGCCTCGACCTGCCCGGTCCACAGCTGCCCGCCGCGCACCCGCAGCGCGCTGATCAGCGACTCCTCGAATGCCTCGTAGTGCGCGGGCCACACCCCGAGCTTGCGGTGGTCCGCGCCCAACGCCCGCAGTCGCGCGTCGAGTTCGACCGGCCGGTCGAGGTGGTCGATCAGGTGCTGGAACATGTGCGCCAGGTGCTGGCGCTGGAAGTCCATCGACTCCGGGAACAGCCGCCGCAGGTACGGCCGCCGGACGAACATCGCGTCGTACAGCACCTCGATCAGTGCGTCGAACGGAAGCAGCGGCGCGAGGTGACGGAGGATCAAGTCCCGGTCGCCGGGTTCCGGTGGCTCCACCGCGGGCCCCTGCGGGGCGGACGACCGGCCGGTCGGGGCCAGGATGCTGCGGCGCAATCGCATCGCGTGGTGGCGGGCGAGCAGTCGATCGTACTCCGGGCTGAACGCGTCCTCGTCGTAGGAGCCGGCGGTGGTGGGGGTGGCGGTGCGCGGGCGCGTGGCGCCGCTGCTGATGTACTCCATGAACGTCAGGTTAACCACCCGCGAAGGCGAGTTGATCATGGACTGTTCGGCCGCCCGAAGGGGGGACGTTCGGCCCTTGACCTGGTGCGATGCGCATTGCCGCAGGCCCGTCGGAGGCCTCGGGAGAGGCATCCGACGGGCCCGCGGCGCGAGCTTCTCAGGCAGTGGCGACGGCCGGGACGCGGCGACGGAGCAGGGAGCCCAGCGCCAACCCGCCCGGTCCGACGGCAGCGATCAGCAGGAACGCCCAGCAGAACATCGCGGCCGACTCGCCGCCGTTCTGGATCGGCCACAGCGCGTGCTCCTGGTGCACGCTGAAGTACGCGTACGCCATCGAACCCGAGCACAGCAGCGCCGCCGGGCGGACCGCGACGCCCGCCAACACCAGGATGCCGCCGGCCAGTTGAATCAGCGCGGCCCACCAGCCCGGCCACTCCCCGACCTGCGGGGCCTTGCCGTGCGGGCCGCCGAGCACCCCGAACAGGGTGGCCGCGCCGTGGCAGGCGAACAGCAGCGACACGACGATCCGGGCCAGGCCGAGCACCGTGGGGCGGGCCCGATCGGCGAGCCGCGACAACTCTTCGAACATGTGTGAACTCCTCGTGTGGGGGCGAGACGGTTGACGACCGGCTGCAGGGAGCCCACCGGAGAGGGGAACAGGTCGGAACCCGCCCCCGATTTGACGAAGTGGCGACAATTCTGACGGTGGGTCAGGGTGGCGGCCAAGCGCCCCCAGCTATGAGATTCCTATGAGTGCGGGCGCCCTGCGCGGCCCGGGAAGGTGGGCGGCCGCGAGGGTGTGTCCTACGCTGGGCAGCATGTCGAACCTCGATGGGTTGCTCGTGGACATCGCCGCGATGGTCGAGTCCGAGCACAGCAACCAGATGTCCCTCACGGTGGTCGTCCCCGGCGCCGTGATCACCGGTCGGCTGGCCCCGGTGGCCCTGTGGTGGGAACGCGTGGCCGACGTCCTCCAGGCCTCCGACCACCTGAAGCCCTTCGCCGCCCTCTTCGCCCAGCCCACCGCCGGCCCCCCGGCCCGCCCCACCCACCTCCACCTGCACCGGGCGAGGATCCTCCAGGGCGACTTCGGCCTCCCGCACACCGGCGGCATGTACCGCATCGCCATCGGAGACATCAGCGCCTGGTCGGTCGGCGACCTGAGCTACTCCGACGCCTGAGCTACTCCGACGCCTGAGCTGCGCCGGAACCTTGCCCCGCGGCGGCACGGCGGTGCGACGGCACGGTGGCGCGGCGGCGCTGCTCGGCCGGCCGGCACCGACGTCGGTGCCGGTCGCGGGGTCGGCCTGGGGGAGGGCGGCGGGCGGGCCCGGCAGGATCCGGAGGGCCGTGCCGTCGGCGAACACCCCTGCACCCATGCCGACCCCGTCGGCTGCCCCACTTCCGCGACCTTGGCCGCCGCCCGTGCCGGCCTGCCAACTCCGTTCCGGGAACGACCGGTTGAAGCTACAAATCGCCCCGTCCCAGTCGGGCGACCAGGTCCACCACGCGGCCCGCGCCGTCCTCCTTCGCCATCCGGGCGGCGGCCGCGGCCGCGCACTCCCGGTGGGGCGGGTCGGTGACGGCCTGTCGGATCGCCGACGCCAGGCGCTCCGCGGTGAGGTCGCGGAACGGGATCGGCGCCACCGCCGCCCCGATCGCCGTCAACCGCCGCGCCCAGAACGGCTGATCGGCCGTCACAGGGACGGGAACGGAGGGCGCTCCCGCGCGGAGCGTCGCCGCCGCCGTGCCCGCGCCCGCATGGTGGACGACGGCCGCCACGCGCGGGAACAGGGCGGCGTGGTCGAGCTGCCCCACCGTCAGGACGTCCTCCGCGTCCGCCGTCAGCCCCGCCCAGCCGGCCTGGAGGATCCCCCGCTGCCCGGCCGCGCGCAGCGCCTCCACCGCGAGGCGGCCCAGGTGTTCGCCCTGGCCCGCGCCCATGCTGCCGAAGCCGATGAACACCGGCGCCGGGCCGGCCGCGAGGAACTCCTCGACCTGGTCCGGGAGTTCACCCGACCCGACCGGCCACCAGTTGCCCACCACCGCCAACCCCGGCCGCCAGTCCGCGGGTCGGCGCACCAGCGCCGTGCTGAAGCCGTGCAGGGCCGGCCACTGCTCGCCGACCAGTCTGCGGCGCATCTCCGGCCCGGAGAGCGGCGGCAGGTCGAGCCGGGCCCGCAGCTGCGCCACGGCGTCCCGGTGCAGGCGGTCGACGACCCCCAGCGCGGCCCGCCCCGCCGCCCGGTTCCCCCACCGGCCGAGCGACCTGGTGCCGCCCACCACCGGCCCGAACTCACCGGTGGGCTCCACCGGTTGGAGATACACCCCCGCACTGGCCGTCCCCAGCGCCTCCGCCACGTGCCACCCCAGCGGCGCCGTCGAGGTGGACAGCAGCAGCACGTCCGCCCCCGGCTCGGCCGCCTGCGCGATCCCCTGTCCCAGCTCCCCGACGAACTCCTTCGCCCGGCGCAGCATCCCGCCCTTCCCACCGCCGTCCTTCCCGCCGCCGCCCTGCGGGTCGCCGGGCAGCAGTCGGAACTCCAGCCCGCACCGCTCCACGGTCTCCGCGTAGCTGCCGTGCGTCGCCAGCGCGACCTCGTGCCCCGCCTCGGCCAGCCGAACGCCGAGCCCCGTGTACGGTGCGACGTCGCCGTGCGAGCCCGCCGCCGTGACCAGAATCCGCATCTCTTCTCAACCCTCCATCGTGCGACGGGCGTTGGCCTCGATCGCGACATGCAGGAACCGGGCCAGCCCGGGCAGCTGCTCGGACGGCGGCACGAGCATCGCGAACGCCCGCGGATCGGTCAGGTAGTCCGCCGCGATCAACCGGTGCGCCTCCGGCGGACACGGCGTGAACCACCGCTCCACATGCGCCCGGTGCTGCTCCGCCAGGTCCATCGCCCGCTCACCGTCGGCCGGTTGGCCGTCCTCGAACGCGACGATCAACTCCCGCCGCCACTCCGTCGATTCGGCCATCAGCTGCCGCCAGTCCGCCTTGCTGTGCCGGGCCGCCCGCTCCATCGACTCCCGCTGCCGCGGACTGTCCGCCCACTTCAGCTGCGCGTCCGTCGCGTAGCTCAGATCCCAGCGGACCTCGCCGAAGATGTCGAACCGCTCCTCCGGCGAGAGTCGCACACCGGTCCGCTCCACCTCGATGGCCTGCTCGGCGACCTCCACCAGTTTCTGCAAGGTGGCGATCTGCTCGTTGAGTTGGCGGTGCCGTTCCTTCAGGTGGCTCAGCGCGGTCGCCCGCGGGTCGGCGAGGATGCTCCGGATCTCCTCGATCGGAAACCCCAACTCCCGGTAGAAGAGGATCTGTTGGAGCCGTGCCAAATCCCGGTCGTTGTACAGCCGGTACCCCGCCGCACTTCGCTCGCTCGGCGACAGCAACCCCTCCCGGTCGTAGTAGTGCAACGTCCGCACCGTCACCCCGGCGAACCCCGCCACCTGCCCCACCGAAAAGCTCGCACCCTGCTCGGCCACGCCCGTTCTCCCTTCGAACGCCCCCATGCTGAACCCTGACGCCAGGAGAGGGTCAACCCGGGACCGGCCGCCGCGCGGGATCGCGGGCCGCCCGTTCGCCGAAATCCGGCTGACGGTCGCCTGGTGGTGCGTCAGGATGTCTGCCTGCCGTACCGACGAGCGAGAGGCCGCCCGCATGCCGCACCCCGAGCCGACCGACCCGCTGACCGCCGAGCTGGTGGTGGACATCGCTGCCGCCGTGACGCCGGCCGTCTCGCCGGACGGCCGACTGGTCGCCTACGGCGTGGTCGCGCACGGGGGTGCGGGCGGGCGGCCGTCCGGGACCGTCCTGGTCGCCGCCGTCGACGGCAGCGCCGCTCCGCGCAGGCTGACCGACGGCGCGGCCCGCGAGCTCGCGCCGAAGTGGGCGCCGGACTCGGCGGCTCTGTTCTTCACCTCCGACCGCGAGGAGGAGGGCGGCGCGCAGCTCCGGCGGATCCGCCTGGACGGCGGCGAGGACACGGCCGAGACCCTGACCGGCCGGCGCGGCGGGATCGTCGACCACTGTCCGCTCCTCGACGGCCGCACCGTCGCCCTGCTCGCCGCGGACGAACCCACCGCCGAGGACGAACGGCGGGAGGCCGAGCGCGACGACGCCAAGGTCTGGGGCCGGCACCTGCCGCCCACCCGGCTGCGCCTGCTCGACCTGACGAGCGGCGTGGTCCGCACCGTGGACGGCCTCGGCGACCGGCATGTGGTCGAGGTGACCCAGCGTCCGGACGGCGGTCCGCTGGCGGTGCTGAGCTGGTCCACCCCCGAGCTCGGCCACGGCGTCATGACGGCGGAACTGCACGTGGTCGACCCGGGCTCGGGGGCCGTCCACGACCTGGGTCCGGTCGGGGCCGAGGCGCAGTCCCCGGCCTGGTGGAAGCACGACGGCGGCTGGCACCTGGCCCATCTGGCAGTGACTCCCGGGCATGTGATCGGCGGGCTCGCCGTGGTCGACACCGTCCCGCCGACGACCGGCCCGGCCGTCGAACACCGCAACCTCACCGCCGGCATGTCCGTCTGCCCGACCGAGCTGGTGCAGGTCGCGGACGGGCCCCCGCTCGCGCTGTTCGCCGACGGACTGGACACCGCGCTGTACCGGCTCGACCCGGAGACGCTGCGGTTCCAGCAGCTGTCCAAGGCCCCCGGCCTGCTCGCCGGGCTCACCGCGAGCCGCTCCGGGGACACCGTCGCCCTGCTGGCGGGCACGGCGTACGAGCCCAAGGACGTCCACGCCGGACCCGTCGGCGGACCGCTGGTCCGGATCGGCGACACCGCACCCGAACTGCGGGGGATTCGCTGGGGAGTTCAGGAACGCCTGAGTCACCGGGCCGCCGACGGGCTCCAGTTGGACGGCCTGCTGATCCTGCCGGTCGGCCGGGCCCGGGACGACGGCCCGTTCCCGCTCGTCACCCTGGTCCACGGCGGCCCCTACTCCCGGTACGCCGACGAATTCGCCCTCAACGCGGTCGACTGCGGCCAGTGGCTGGCGGCCGCCGGGTACGCCGTCCTCCTGCCCAACCCCCGGGGCGGCGCGGGGCACGGCCACGAGTTCGCCGCCACGGCCGCGGGCGCGGTCGGCGGCGACGAGTGGACCGACGTCCTCGGCTTCATCGACCTGCTGGTGGCGCAGGGCGTCGCCGACCCCGAGCGGCTGGGCATCGGCGGCTGGAGCCACGGCGGCTTCCTCGCGGCCTGGGCGATCGGACGGACGGACAGGTTCAAGGCCGCCATGATGGGCGCCGGCATCAGCGACTGGGGCGCGCAGGCCGGGACGGGCGACTGGGGGATCCTCGACGCGGCGCTCGGCGGCAGCAACGGATGGGACGGCCCGGGGCCGCACCTCCACGACCGGAACAGCCCCCTCTCCCACGCGGCCCGGATCCGCACCCCGATGCTGATCCTGCACGGCGAGCAGGACACCAACGTCCCGCTCGGCCAGGCGATCCACTTCCACCGCGCCCTGCGCCACTTCGGCGTCGAGCACGAGTTCGTCGTCTACCCCCGCGAGGGCCACGGACTGGAGGAACGCGCCCACCAGCTCGACGCCCTCCGGCGCGTCCGCGCCTGGTACGACCGCCTGCTGCGAGCCCGCGCCGGGGCGTGAGCGAGGACGCCCCGATGGTCCGGGTCAGGAACCCGACCCGGACCACGATGCGACAAGTGCCCTACCCTCACGTCATGGTGGCGCCGAGCCGCTTCCCGGCCCTGCCGATCGACAGCGTGCCGGCCGAGAAGCCCGAACGCCCGGCCGCTTGACGCCGGGGCGGCCCGGCGGCCTCCCGCTGCGCGTGCGGACCTCACCGTGTTCGGGGTGGTGGCCCGTCAGTGAACCCTCGGCGCGCCCGGCAGGTTCACCAGATGCCGCCGGCGATGGCTGCGCCCGTGAAGGACAGGCCGAGGCCGAGTGCCACGGCGACCACCACGTAGAGGGCGGCGATCGCGACCCGGCGGGTGGAGGTGAGGGTGAACACCTCGTAGGAGAAGGTGGACCAGGTGGACAGGGCGCCGCAGAAGCCGGTGGCCAGCAACAGTTCGGGGTCGGGGCCGAGCCGGTCGCGCAGGACCGCCTCGGAGAGGAAACCGAGGATCAGGCAGGCGGCGGCGTTGGCGGTCAGCGTTCCGAACGGGAACGGGCTGTGCACCCGGGATTTGACGGCGACTCCGGTCAGGTAGCGGGTGGGTGCGCCGAGCATGCCGCCGGCCAGGACGAGCAGCCAGTCAGTGACCACGGGGCGCCTCCTGGTGCGCGGGGGTGCCCACGACGGCGCGGGCCGCGAACACCCCGAGCGTGACGCCGGCCAGCGCCGCGGCCACCGTCAGCAGCAGGTAGGCGAAAGCCGTGCCGGGGGCGTGGGCGTGGAACAGCTCCCGGACGCCGTTCTCGTAGTGCGAGAAGGTGGTGAAGCCGCCGAGGAACCCGGTGCCCAGCAGGGCGCCGGCCAGCTTCTTGGCCTGCGGGAAGCGGGCGGTCAGCACCGTCATCAGCGCGCCCATCACGGTGCAGCCCACCGCGTTGACGGTCAGGATCGGCCAGGGGAACGCGGTGCCGGACGTCACCCAGGCGCGCTCCACCGCGTAGCGGGCGACGGCGCCGAGACCGCCGCCGGCGGCCACCGCGAGGACGATCGGCAGCTGGCGGCCGGGCGCGTGCTCGGAGTGGGCGTGGCCGGGCGGGCGGAGCGGACGGTCCTTCAGGTCGAAGTAGGGGTTGGTCACGGGAGCGCGTTCCTTCCATCGGAACCCGAACGTGGGCTGATCAGGCGAAAACCGTCGGTCACCGTCCGCCACCGCATGCGGGTGACCGTCCGGGTCGGTTAGACATGACTGCCGGACAGAAACCTTGCAGATCAACGTATTTCACAATGTTCGGCGCGGATGGGACATTCAGGGGAAATCGTGACACAAGGTGACGCCGACGGTGCAGGGCAGGACACTCGCCGGATCTGGGACCGGGAGCCGTTGGCGTACCTGGTCGCCTCGCTGCGCGGCGTCGGCCAGGTCGATCTGCAGCCGCAGCTGCTCACCGGTGCGTTCATCCTGGCCGCCCTGTGGGCCGCGGGCTGGAAGGTCGGTCTGTTCGCCACCCTGGGCACCCTGATCTCCACCGCCACGGCCTACCTGCTCGCCGTCGACCGCGGCTCCATCGCCCAGGGTCTGCAGGGCTATTCAGGTTGTCTCACCGGCATCGCCATGGTGGTCTTCCTCGGCAACCACCTCTCGACCTACCTGCTCACGGTGGCCGCCTGCGTGATCTGCACCGTCCTCACGGCGACGGTCACCCACTTCATGAAGCCCTACGGTCTGACTGCGCTGACCTCGCCGTTCTGCATCGTGTCCGGCGTGATGGTGCACGGCGCGCCCTCCTTCGCGCGGATCTGGCACGGCGCCCCCTCGCCGGTCGCCAACCCCACCATGGGCGACACCGGAATCGCCTGGTCGGACCTGTGGCGCGCGTTCTTCTCCAACGTCTCGCAGATCTTCCTGGTGGACAGCTGGTACGTCGGGCTGATCATGCTGGTGGGCCTGGCGTTCGCGGGGATGCGAGTGCTGCTCGCCGCTGCCCTGGGCAGCGTGGTGGGCATCGTCTCGGCCTGGGCGCTCGGCGCCCCGACCGAGCTGATCCGCGAGGGCATCTACGGCTACAACGCCGTCCTGGTCGGCATCGCCGTCGGCGCGGTGTTCCTCGCGGGCACGGTCTGGAACGCCTGCTACGCCGCATTCGGTGCGGGCGTGTCCACCGGGCTGACCGCGGCCATCACCACGCTCTTCAAGCCCTTCCACGGCCACACCTTCACGTGGCCGTTCATCCTCACCACCTGGATGCTGATGGCTGCCGTCCCCCTGCTGCCCAGACTCCGGCATGCCGAGGCCGGCTGACACCCCGTCACCCCTCGCGCGAGGTGCCCCCGGCCGCCGCCCCAGACCCGTTTCCCCAGTCCCGAGGAAGGAACCCGATGAACCTCGCGCCCCGCGAACTCGACAAGCTGGTCGTCTACGTCGTCGCCGACCTGGCCCGCAAGCGCCAGGGCCGCGGCCTCAAGCTGAACTACAGCGAAGCGGTCGCCCTGATCACCGAGGCCATCCTGGAAGCCGCCCGGGACGGCAGGTCCGTCGCCGACTGCATGGAACTCGGCCGGCACGTGATCGGCCCCGACGCCTGCATGGACGGCGTGCGGCAGATGCTCCCCCTGCTCCAGGTCGAGGCGTCCTTCGTGGACGGGACCAAGCTGGTCTCCGTGCACGATCCCATCGGCGGCTGACCGATGGCCCGCCCCCACGCCCACGTCCTTGCGGTCTGCGGCCACGAATCCGCCAACGGCGCCGCGCTGCGCCGACTCGCCGGGCCCGGGACCGGCGTGGTCACCGGCGGACGGGAGCTGGCCCGGGCGCTCGCCGCCCGCCCCGCCGGGCAGGACGTCGTGGTCGTCCCGATGACGCTGGGCCGCGACCTCGAACTCGTCGCCGACGCCGCCCGCACCGTCCGCGGCCTGCCGCCCGAGTCGCGCCGGGGCGTGGCCGTCGCCCGGCCGTTCGGCACCGCCGAGCACCTGATCGGCTGGCTGCGCGCCGCCGCGACGACCGTGCCCGCGGACGCGGCGCTGCTCGTCACCGCGCCCGCCGGCGACCCGTACGAGGACGCGGAGCTGTACCGCGTCGCCCGGCTGGTGCGCTGCTACGGGCGGCACCGGCTGGTGGAGACCGCGTTCGTCGGCGGCGACCCCGACCCCGTCGAGGGGGTGCGGCGGTGCGCGCTGCTCGGGGCGCGGCGCATCGCCCTGCTCCCCGCCTCGTTCACCCCCGTCCCCCGGCCGTCCGCGATCGACGGCGTCCGGGTGCTCGACGCCGGTCCGATGCTCAGCCCGGCCGCGCTCGCAGCGGTGCTCGCCGCCCGGGTCGCCGACGCCGTCCGCCTGCTGCGCGAGGGCGAGGACGACGGAGTCGACCGTGCGCTCGGCGCCGCCCACGGCCACGGTCTCGGCCACACCCACGGACCGGGGGAGGGCCACACCCACACCCACGGACCCGGTGCGGACCACCACCATCACCACGGTTCCGGGGAGGACCGGTCCCACGGTCACTCCCCGCAGGCCCACACGTACGTCCACTCGCCCACCCCGCCCCCCCACACCCGACCCGTTGCCTCGGCGGGCGCAAGGAGCCACCCATGACATTCGGAAAGTACCTGTACGGCGACGGCGACATCGAGATCAACGCCGGCCGCCGCACCGTCACCGTCGAGGTGGTCAACACCGGCGACCGGGCGATCCAGATCGGCTCGCACTTCCACTTCTTCGAGGTGAACCCGGCGCTGCGGTTCGACCGGGACGAAACGCTCGGCATGCACCTGAACATCCCCGCGGGGACCTCGGTGCGGATCGAACCCGGAGGCACCCGCCAGGTCGAGCTGTGCGAGTACGCCGGCACCGGCCGGTTGGTCGGCTTCAGCGGTCTGATCAACGGCAGCGTGGTCTCCCACCCGGCCCGCATCGAGGCCTTCCACCGCGCCCTGGAACTGGGCTTCGAAGGAGCCGAAGGGCCGAAGGACGAGAAGAGCGCCGCCAAGGGCTCCGCGAAGAAGAAGGGTGCGCACTGATGCCGATCCTGTCCCGCAAGCAGTACACTGACATGTTCGGGCCCACTGTCGGCGACCGGTTCCAACTGGCCGACACCAACCTGATCGTGGAGGTGGAGAAGGACTACAGCGAGGGCCTGTACGGTGACGAGATCGTCTACGGCGGCGGAAAGTCGATGCGCGACGGCATGGGCTCCGACCCGCAGGCCACCGCCGCGCAGGGCGCACTGGACACCGTGATCACCAACGTGGTGGTGATCGACCCGGTCCTCGGCATCGTCAAGTGCGACATCGGCATCAAGGACGGCTTCATCGCGGGCATCGGCAAGTCCGGCAACCCGCAGACCCAGAACAACGTCCACCCGAAGCTGGTGGTCGGCCCCGGCACCGAGGCGATCTCCGGCGAACACCTGATCGCCACCGCCGGCGCGATCGACACCCACGTCCACCTGATCTCCCCGCAGCAGGCCCAGCAGGCGCTGACCAACGGCATCACCACGCTGATCGGCGGCGGCACCGGCCCGTCCGACGGCACCAACGGCACCACCTGCACCCCCGGCCCGTTCAACATCGCCCGCTTCCTGGAGGCGGCCGAGAAGGTGCCGGTCAACATCGGCATCATGGGCAAGGGCAACGGCAGCCTGCCCGGCGCGCTGGACGAGCAGATCGAGGCAGGCGCCTGCGCGCTCAAGGTGCACGAGGACTGGGGCGCGACCCCGGCGGTGATCGACAACGCGCTGAGCGTCGCCGACCGGCACGACGTGCAGGTGGCGATCCACACCGACAGCCTCAACGAGTCCGGCTTCTTCGAGGACACCCGCTCGGCGATCGACGGCCGCACCATCCACACCTTCCACTCCGAGGGCGCGGGCGGCGGTCACGCCCCCGACATCCTGCGGGTCACCGGCGAGGCCAACATCCTGCCGTCCTCCACCAACCCGACGCTGCCGTACACCAAGAACTCGGTGGACGAACTGCTCGACATGGTGATGGTCTGTCATCACCTCAACCACGACATCCCGGAGGACGTGTCCTTCGCCGACAGCCGGGTGCGGGCCGAGACCATCGCCGCCGAATCGGTGCTGCACGACCTCGGCGTGATCAGCATGATCTCCTCCGACTCCCAGGCCATGGGGCGGGTCGGCGAATCCGTCACCCGCTGCTTCCAGATCGCGCACCACTGCAAGGACAAGCGCGGCCCGCTGGACGGCGACAGCGCCCGCAACGACAACCAGCGGGTGCTGCGCTACCTGGCCAAGGTCACCATCAACCCGGCCATCGCCACCGGCATCTCCGAGTACATCGGCTCGTTGGAACCCGGCAAGCTCGCGGACATCGTGCTCTGGCCGATCCACTCGTTCGCCGCCAAACCCAAGATGATCATCAAGGGCGGGATCATCTCCTGGGCGCAGATGGGCGACCCGAACGCCTCCCTGCCCACCCCGCAACCGGTGATCTACCGGCCGATGTTCGGCCAGTTCGGACGGGCCCAGGAGTCCACCCACGTCACCTTCATGTCGCAGGCGGGCATCGCCGCCGGCGTCCCGGAGAAGCTGGGCCTCAAGCGCAGAGTGCTGCCGGTGCGCGGCACCCGGGTCATCGGCAAGCACAACATGGTCCGCAACAACGCGCTGCCGAAGGTCGAGGTCGACCCGGAGACCTTCAAGGTCTCCCTGGACGGCGAGGTCACCACCATCGAACCCGCCGAGACGCTGCCGCTGAACCAGCTGTACTTCGTGGTGTAGCGCGGATGTTCCCCCGCCCGGACCACCCGGACACCGCGGCGCAGGCCCCCGAGCAGGCCCTGTCCGAGGGGCTCTCGGCCCTGCTGGTCAGCCTGCAACTCGCCGACTCCGCCTTCCCCAGCGGCTTCTACACCCTCTCGCACAGCCTGGAGGGCTACGCCCAGGCCGGCGCCGTCACCCCCGACACCCTCCCCGCGCTGCTCGCCGACCTGCTCCGGCACGGTGTCGGCCCCGGCGACGCCACCGCGCTGGCGCTCGCCCACCGGGCCTGCACGGAAGGGGAGTTGACGGATGCCGTTCGGGTCGACCGGCGGCTGTACGCGGGCAGGCTGAGCCGCGAGATGCGGCAGGCCGCCACCCGGACCGGGCGGCAGCTGCTCGACCTGTCGGCGGAGGTCTTCGACCACCCGGCGATCCCCGCCTACCTGCGACTGGTGAAGGACCGTCGGGCGCCCGGCTGCCAGGCCGTCGCCGCCGGGATCGTGTACGCCGCCGCCGGAGTGCCCGCCGCGCAGGCCGTCGCGAGCGACCTGTTCGCGTTCAGCGCCAGCTTCGCCGGGGCCGCGCTGCGGCTGCGGCTCACCGACCACCGCAAGGCCCAGGTACTGCTGCGCGGCGCCGCCCCGGTGATCGAGGAGACCGTCCGGGCGGCGCTGGCACGGGAGCCGGCGGACCTCGGTTCGACCGCCTTCGCCGCCGACATCATGTCCGGCCGCCACGAGCGCGCCGAGGCCCGACTGTTCGCCAGCTGAGAGTGGCCCGGAGCCACCTCGCACGACAAGGAGCACTGTGGACGACAACGTACTGCGGATCGGGATCGGCGGGCCGGTCGGCTCCGGCAAGACCGCGCTGATCGAGGCGCTGGTGCCGGTGCTGATCGCCCGCGGCCACCGCCCCGCCGTGATCACCAACGACATCTACACCCAGGAGGACGCCCAGCACGTCCGCCGCACCCTCGACGGCGTCCTCGACCCCGAACTGGTGGTCGGCGTGGAGACCGGCGCCTGCCCGCACACTGCCGTCCGCGACGACCCGACGATGAACCTCGCCGCCGGCGCCGAACTGCTGGAACGCTTCCCCGAGGTCGACACCCTGCTGTACGAATCCGGCGGCGACAACCTCACCCTGACCTTCAGCCCCGCCCTGGTCGACGTCTTCGTGTTCGTCCTGGACACCGCAGAGGGCGAGAAGATGCCCCGCAAGCGCGGCCCCGGCATCACCGAGTCCGACCTGCTGGTCATCAACAAGATCGACATCGCCCAGTACGTGCGCACCGACATCGAGGTGATGGAGGCCGACGCGCACAAGGTCCGCGACGGCCGGCCGGTCCTCCTCACCAACTCGCTCGACGGAGTCGGCATCGAGGAGCTCGCCTCCTTCCTCGGCGCCCGGCGCAAGGCACTGATCTGACATGACTCTCGCTCCGCCCCGGCCGGCCGCCGACCGACCCACCGAGACCCGGCAGGCTCCCCGACATGTCCCCACCGGCATGACCTCCGTCCCGGCGCGGCCGGCCGTCGACCGGCTCGCCGAGCCGTACTGGTCGGCCGGCCGCCTCCCCGCCGAGGTGGCCGGCTGGGCCGGTCGGCCCGACACCCTCGCCCCCGGCTCGCCCGCCAAGGTCGGCATCCTCGACCTCGGCTTCGAACTGCGCGGCGGCCGCACCGAGTTGGTCGAGCGCTACCAGAAGACCCCGTTGCAGATCATGCGCCCGCTGCGGCTCGACCCCGCCCACCCCGACGCCGCGTACGTCTACCTGATGGCCACCGGCGGCGGGGTCACCCAGGCCGACCGCTACCGGATCGACGTGCGCTGCGGCCCCGGCACCCACGTCCACCTCACCACCCAGGCCGCCACCAAGGTGTTCCGGATGGAACAGGACTACGCCACCCAGCTCGTCAACCTGCGGGCCGGCGACGGCGCGTACCTGGAGTACCTGCCCGACCCGCTGATCCCGTTCCGCGACGCCCGGTTCTACCAGCGCACCACCGTCGCCGCCGCCCCCGGCGCCACCGTCGTCCTCGGCGAGACGATCACCGCCGGCCGGCTCGCCCGCGGTGAACGCCACGACTACCGGGTGCTCGCCACCGACCTGGAGATCGCCCGCCCCGACGGCACCCTGCTCGCCGTCGACACCCTGCGCCTGGTCCCCGACGGCGACCGGAGCGCCGTCACCGGGCCCGCCGTGTTCGCCGGACACGACCAGCTGGCCACCCTGTTCGTCGTCAGCGACCTGCGCCCCGCCGCCGAGATCGCCGACGCCCTGCACCGCGCCCTCGACGGACACGGCCTCCACTTCGGCGTCTCCACCCTCCCCGAGGACAGCGGGGCCTGGCTGCGCCTGCTGGAGGACAGCCCCGTCCGCACCGCCGCCGCGCTCGACACCGCCTGGCGCGCCGTCCGCCTGCTGCTCACCGGCAGCCCCGCGCCCGTCCTGCGCAAGACCTGACCCGCCGTCCTGGAGGTAGAACCCGTGCTGACCGCGCCCCCGCCGATGCCCCCGGCCTACAACGCCGGCGACACGGCCTGGCTGCTGGCATCCACCGCCATGGTGCTGCTGATGACGCCCGGACTGGCGTTCTTCTACGGCGGCATGGTCCGGGTCCGGCACATCCTGATGATGATCAAGATGAGCTTCGCCGCGCTCGCCTTCGGCACCCTGGTCTGGTGGGCGCTCGGCTACACCCTGGCCTTCGGGCCGGACGTCGGCGGGGTCGGCCTGATCGGCAACGCCGACCGGGCGTTCTTCCGCGGCATCCAGCTCACCACCCTCACCGGCGCCATCCCCACCTACATCTTCGCCACCTTCCAGATGGGCTTCGCCATCGTCACCGTCGCCCTGATCAGCGGCTCCATCGCCGACCGGGCCCGGATGCGCGGCTGGCTGGTGTTCGTCCCGCTCTGGCTGCTGATCGTCTACGCGCCCGCCGCGCACTGGGTGTTCGACTCCCAGGGGTGGATCCACCACCAGCTCGGCGCGCTCGACTTCGCCGGCGGCCTGCCGGTCGAACTCGCCTCCGGCGCCGCCGGACTGGCCGTCGCGCTCGCCCTGCGCGGCCCCCGCGACTGGGCCCGCCGCGAGGAGCGCCCCAACAACATCCCGCTGGTGGTGATCGGCGTCGGGCTGCTCTGGTTCGGCTGGTTCGGCTTCAACTCCGGCTCCGCACTCAGCGACCAGGGCACCGCCGCCGCGGCTTTCCTCAACACCCAGCTCGGCGCGGCTGCCGCCATGGTCACCTGGCCCCTGGTCGAAAAACTGCAGACCGGTCGGGTCAGCACCACCGGCGTGGTCTCCGCCGCGGTCGCCGGCATGGTCGCCATCACCCCCGCCTGCGGCGAGATCAACCCGCTCGGCGCGGTGATCACCGGCCTGGTCGCCGGCGCGGTCTGCGCGTTCGCCATCACCCTCAAGTACCGCTTCGGTGTGGACGACACCCTTGACGTGGTCGGCGTGCACGGCGTCGGCGGCATCACGGGCCTGCTGATGGTCGGCCTGTTCGCCACCGCCCGGATCAGCGGCCAGAAAGGCCTGTTCTACGGTGGCGGCTGGAGCCTGCTCGGCAAGCAGGTCCTCGCCGTCCTCGCCGTGGGCGCCTTCTCGTTCCTGCTCAGCTGGCTGCTCGCCAAGGCCGTCGACCTGACGATCGGCTTCCGGGACGCCACCGAGTACGCCCACGTTCCGGGCGCGGAGGCCGAGACCGCCTACGACACCCTCACCGCCGAACGCCTCGGCACCCTGGTCGCCGAGGGCGCCGGCCGCAGCGACAGCGAACTCGTCCGAAAAGTCGCCGAACTGCTCCGCACCCGCCGCCAGGACTGACGCGCGTCGTCGGCCGTCACGCAGCCACCTCGCCGGGATGCCTCAGACGGACCCTGCGCCGCTGACCGGATCGGCCCTGTCGTCGTCCTCCTGTGTGCCGTCCCCGCCGCCGGTGCCGCTCTCCAGGATGGAGACGATGGAGAACAGCGAGAAGCAGATGCAGCCGAGGCCGACCAGGACCCGGGCCGGGACGATCACTGCAGGACCGGCGGACTCGAACAGGAAGGAGGAGAGGAACAGGCACAGCAGGGCCGTGCCGACCGGGATCAGCGGGACCCGGTTCGCCAGCGGGGCGTCCCGGCGCCAGACCAGCGCGAGCAGCAGCACCTTGCTGAGGATGCTCCAGCAGATCAGCCCGAGCCCGATCAGCACGTAGGCGGCGGCCAGTTGGGCGGACCGGGTGTGCACGGCGAGGACGATCACGGCCCAGACGACGGCGACCGCGCCGCAGGCGGCGGCCACACCGGGCCAGAGCACCCGCTCCCGGGCGGAGTACGTGTTCTGGATCTGCCGCAGAATACTGGCCACCAGCCCGATCAGGCAGGTGCAGACGAGCGCCAGGCCCACCATCACGTGTCCGGCGGTGAACCGCCCGTCGCGGTCCCCGCCGCCTCCGCCCGCCAGCAGGACGACGGCCCACACCCAGGTGATCACGGCCGCCAGGACGGGGAGCGCCGGCAGAGCCCGGACGGTGAACGCGCCGAACGGCGCCGGCGACAGCGGCGGCGAGCCCTCGGGCAGTGCGGAGTTCTCGGTGATCTTCACGAACCGGGTGGAAGCTGTGGCGACGCACGAGACGCAGACGCAGATCATGCCGACCCCGAACACCACGTGCCCGGCGACGAAGTCCGGTGCCGGCCGCGGAGTCTCGGCCAGCAGGGAGAGCCCGTAGCCGATGGTGACGCCACTGACCGCGAACCCGAACACCGGGTACAGCACCTTGTCCAGCGCGGTGAAGCGGCCGATGAGCTGCCTGATGATCGTCGCTGCCGTCGCGAACAGGCACAGGCAGATGGCGGCCAGGAAGACCAGCACCAGGCCCGCGACGCGGGCACTCGGCCCGGAGGCGTGGGCGAGGACGTAGCCGCCCAGCGCCGCCGACACCGCGCCCATCAGCACGGGAATGGCACGGAACAGGACGCTGATCTTGTCGTTCACCAGGCCTCCCGGTGGTGGCGTCGCCCTCATCCTCGGGCCGGTCCGGCCCGGTGGCCACCGGGAAGCGGACGGCCCGGTCCGCCGGCCCGGAAGGCAGCCCTGCTGCCGCGGGGTGCGCCCGGGCGAGGACACCGCCGCTGCTCGGATCCGGTGTGCGGCCACCGACCTGCGCCGACGCACCGGCGTGACGCGGTCCGACAGTCGGTGCGCTCATGCCCGGGGTCGAGCTGGTCCCGGCCGCCGGGTGGCACCTGGCGGTGCGTCAGTACGAGGGACGTTCGCTCCTCCCGGTGCGGAGACCGGCAACGGGTGAGGAGGGCGATGGCGGCTCGCCGTCCAACCGCCCTGCCGGTGCACCCGTCCGGGTTCGGACCTAGGGTCGGTGGCATGGCGGAGGACGACGGGCCGGTGGAGCCGGACTACCCGCTCACGATGGCGAACGAGCGGACGTTCCTGGCATGGATCAGGACGGCGCTGGCTCTGCTCGCGGGCGGGGTGGCGTTGGACCAGTTGGCGCCGGAGCTCGCGCCGGCTCCGGTGCGAGCGGCGCTCGCGGTGGCCCTGGCGATGGGCGGGGCGGTGCTCGGGATCGCGTCGTACCGGCGGTGGGTGCGGACGGAGCGGGCGATGCGCGCGGGCGAGCCGCTGCCGGCGGGCCGGATCATGCTCGTGCTGACGGTGTGCGTGGCGGCGGCCGCGATCGTGTTCTCGGTACTGATCATCGGCTGGGCCCGGTGAACGGACACGGCGAGCGCACCCTGTTGGCGTGGAGCCGCACTGCGCTGGTCCTCGCGGTGGACGCGCTGCTGGTGCTGCGGACCGCTCTGATCGGCGACGAACCCGGCCTGTTGGCCGTGGGCGGGGGGTTGGCGCTGGCAGCAGTGGGGTTCTGCGTCCTCGGCATGCGCGGGCGCGGCCCGGTGGCCGGCGAGTGGCCGGTGCGGGCGCTGACCGCGGTGGTGGTGGTCGCGGCGGTCGGCACCGCATGGTGCGCCCTGGTGTCCCGGACGCGGTGACGGGTCCGCGCACCGGTCCGGTCGGGTTGCCGCCGGGAAGCAGGCGGCCCGCACGCGGTGACGGACCCGGACGGGCCGACGGGTACGGGCCCGGTGCCCGCTACCGCCGAGGGCACGGTGTCACGGTGCGCCGTGCACGGCGGCCGGGAGCGGCTTGGCGTAGCAGCGGCTGAGCTGCTTGTCCTGGTAGGGCGGGTAGTTGGGGATGGAGGTGTAGCCGGAGCGGGTGTAGAGGGCGATGGCCTCGGGCTGGTGGACGGCGGTCTCCAGGCGGATCTCGGGGTGCCCGAGCCCGGCGGCCAGGTGCTCGGCCCGGGCCAGCAGCCGGGTGGCGATGCCGCGGCCGCGGGCCTCGGGCGCGACGTACATGCGCTTGAGCTCGGCTGCGCCGTCGGGGAACGGCTGGACGGCGCAGCAGCCGACCGGGCGGGCGCCTGCCTCGGCCAGCAGGAAGCGGATGCCGGGGTGGATGTGGGCGCCGCCGGTGCAGGGCTCGTCCGGGTAGCGGGCGTTCAGGTCGGCGTCGAGGTCCCGTACCAGCTGCCGGATTCGCGGGTCGTCGGCGGCGACCTCGGCAATGGTCAGGTCGTGGGTAGTCACGGGCGGCGGTTCCCTTCGAGAACGAGGTCCAACTGGGTTTCCAGAACCTGCTGTTGGAGGTCCGGCGGGTAGGCGTCCGGGTCGGTCACGGCGTTGAGGGCGAGGCCGTCCAGGCAGGCGACCAGCGCGCGGACCCGCCGGTGCAGGTCGGACGGCTCCAGCGGCACGGGAAGCGCGGCGTCGACCAGTTCGGTGAGACGGCGCACCCAGGAGGCGTGGCTGGCGGCGTGCTCCTGGATCAGCTCGGGGTCGGCGCGGCCGGCGAGCTGGAAGTGAGACCAGACCGCGGCCTCCAGCCGCCGCTCCTCGTCCAGAGGCAGCGCCTGCTCGGCGACGGCGTACAGCGCCTCGCGCGCCGTGCCCCCGGCGGGCATCGCGTCGATGCGCTCGGCCATGCGGTGGTGCATGACCGAACGGGCGTGCGCGAGCAGCGCCTTCTTGTCGGGGAAGTAGTGCATGACCCGGCCCGTCGTGCAGTCGGCCGCGGCGGCGACCGCCCGCAGCGTCAGGCCCTCCAGGCCGCTCTCCGAAACCACCAGCCACACGGCCGCCGAGATTTCCGAGCGGCGCTGCGCATGGTCGACCTGTCTGGGCACGCGGACTCCTGTTGCGGAACAGATGTTACGTAACGGATGCTACGGCATGGGTCGGGCCCTCCGGTACGGCGGGGACGACCGCATCGCGGCACCGCACCACCGGGCGGGACGCCATCGCAGGAGGCCGCAAGCCCGGTGGCCGTCGTCCGGCCCGGCCGTGCGGCTGCGGGTGTGGAACGTGAGACGCGCCCGCAGGGCAGCCGCCTGTATCGGAATCCGTCGATCAGCGGGAGGCGGCCGTCCCGACGGGGCTCGGCGTGCGCCACCGCCTTCACGCGCTGGACCCTCCGACCGGGCGAGGCCCCGACGTCCCGCCTGGCCGGGGCCGGTCGGCCCTCGCCCGCCCCACCGGGCGCGCCTACCGTGGGAATCGGCCGACCTTCGTCGGACCACGACCGGCGCAGCGGGGGAGGAGTCATGACATCGCCCACCGAGCCCCGCCCGATCGTGCCGGGCGCCCGTGCCCGGCGGGGCGGCCGGGCTGCCGAGCCGAGCGGCGCGGGTTTCGCCGGGCGCTCCGCCGCGTCGTCGCCGTTCCCGTGTTCCCGTCGGGCGTGGCGCCGACAAGCCGCTGACCAGAGAGAGGTGAACGAACGATGCTTGCCGTGATCGTCTACGAGAGCATGTACGGCAACACCGGGCAGGTCGCCAAGGCGATCGCCGACGGCATTCGGACGACCAAGCCGGACGCCGACGTGCGGTGCCTACCGGTCGCCGAGGCCGGCACCGGGGTCGTCGGGGACGCGGACCTGCTGGTGGTCGGCGGCCCGACACACATGCGGGGCATGTCCACCGGCCTCAGTCGCACCCTGGCCGCGAAGGCGGGCGCACCGGAGGAGAGCCCGGGCCTGCGCGCCTGGTTCCGCTCCCTGCCGGACGACGGTGCGGGCGTCCGCGCCGCCGCGTTCGACACCCGGGTCGAGACGAAGCACGCCGGGGCGGCGGCCGACGGCATCGCCGCGCGCCTCACCCGCCACCACTACGACCTCACGTCCGACCCCGTCGGCTTCCTCGTGGAAGAGATCAACGGACCACTGCGCGACGGCGAGCTGGACCGGGCGAAGGCCTGGGGCGGCGCGCTCGCCTGAGGTCGCCGCGACACCGGACCGGCGCGGTTGGCGGCTTCTGCCTCCGCGGCTGCGATTCTGCTGCCCTTGGCCACCGCCACTGCCGTCCCGGCTCCGTCGAACCGGACCGTGCAGGCCGTTCCCCGCAGCCGCCACCACGGCGCCGCGATCGGTCGACGAACCGCACTTCGCGGGGGAGTGGATCGACTCCAACTCCGCGACACGCGGGAGATGAAGAGCTGGCTGTGCCTGTACGACGCCGGGGATTCCGAGAACGTCTATGCGGGCCTGTGGACCGAGTGTCGCTGGTGGAAGATCATCGGCTGTCGGATCCGGGAGCCCAGCTCCTACAAGCTCACGGCACCCGACGGCACCGTGTACGAGGGCACCTTCCCTGGTGCGTCCGGTTCGAGCTCGGCCGCATCGGAGAGCAGCCGCGTCCCCTGCCAGGACGGCGCCTGGAAGGTGCCGTCCGGCTCGGCTGTGCGGCCCGGTCCTCGAAACCGTCGAGGACCGGGCCGCAGCCACTTCGTTCGCGCCGTGAGATTGCCGTCGGGGTGCACGCGGGAGCCCGCTCAGTACCCCGGTCCTTGTTCCGCGAGCGGGTTGCGCACCGACGGACGGATTCGGCCGTCGTCGTTGCGCGGGGTCAGCGGCGCAGCGGGCCCTCGCACGAGTAGTTCGCGGTGCCGGCCTGGCCCGAGGGCCAGACCTCGACCTTGCCGAACCAACAGTTCATGTCGGCCATGTTGTTGCTGGCGGCGCCACCCCGGTCGAGGAGGAAATGGTCGACGGTGGCGGCCATTTCCTTGCGGTTCCGGCCGGGGTCGGCGGAGTTGGTGAGGTTGGCGGTGATGCGTCCGGTGCAGGTGAAGCGCATCTTGTTGTTCCAGTCGCCGTTGTCCTTGCAGTCGGGGGTGTTCTGCGTGGCGGCGGCGAAGGCGTTGCGGACCTCGGACGCCCAGGCGTAGTTCAGCTGCCCGTTGGGCGTGTAGGCGGTGACGGGGACGAAGAGGCTGTCCGCGAGCGGGATTTCGGCGTCCAGGTAGGCGGTGTACTCCTGCTGGAGGCCGGCGTCCCGGCCCAGGCGGTCGCGCCAGGCGTCGTAGCCGGCGCGGTCGTCGGCGCGCAGCAGGCGGTACATCTCGGCGAGTTGCTCGGGGTGCTTCTCGCCGAGCAGGTTGAAGAAGGTCGCGGCGTAGGGGTAGGCGCGGAAGCCCAGTCCGTTCCAGGTGGCGTGCAGGACCTGGTCGACGGTCAGGCGGGGGGTGCGGGCCTGGTCGTCCCAACCGATCTGGCGGACCATGTACTTGCGGGCCTTGACCCCGCTGTCGCGGGTGGCGCCGGCGAAGTACTCGGCGGTGCCCTCGTTCATGGCGAAGGTGGCGTCGCTGGGCCAGCGGGTGGTGTAACCCTCGCCGGGGATCGCCCAGCGGGCGTTGAGGTAGTGGGTGTACTCGTGCCGGAACAGCTCCTCCAGGCTGAAGTACGACTCCTGGGTGGTGCGTTGGTAGGTGTAGAAGGTGGAGTTCTCCTCGATGAACATCCCGCCGTTCTGGACGTCCCCGATGCCGAACAGCACGCGCTGGAGGGCCTGGTAGTTGCTCTTGGTGTCGTACAGCTGGACGGTCAGCGCCGGGTGGTTGTCGTCGGCCAGCGGCTGGTCGGTGCCCAGGGTCCGGAAGAACTGGGCCTTGACCTGCTTGGTGGCGTAGTAGAGCTGGTCGGCGGTGGCCTTGTCGAGCGCGGTGCGCACGATCAGGGTGTTGTTGTCGTAGCTGTAGGTGTGGGGGAAGATCTGGCGCTCCAGGTCGGTGCGGCAGACCCCGTACTGGCCGCAGAGCCCGAGGTCGTTGACCGGGCCGACCAGGTTGGCCCAGGGCAGGGTCATCCGGCCGAAGGTCGCTGCGGCGAGCTGCAGTTGCGAGCCGATCCGCTGCTTCATCTCGGACTTGAGGGCGTCGATCCCGGCGAAGCGACCGTACTCCAGCATGGCGTCGCCGGCGGCCCACTCGCTGTTCGTGCCCTTGAGGTGGGTGTAGCCGGCGTAGACGCGGAACGCCTCGCGGTAGTCGGCGTCGGCGGCGACGGCGGCCCGGAACCGGCCCTCGGGGTCCTCGCCGACGTTCTCGATGCCCTGGAAGTTGATCTGGAGGGCGCCCTGGACGGCCCAGTTCCAGCCGCGGTCGCCGACCACGGGCGAGCCGGGGGCGAACGTCCGCATGACCTGCTTCACCAGGGGCAGCCGGGCCAGCCGGAGCTTGGGGGCGCTGCTGGTCTGCAGCAGCTCGCCCATGGTGTCGCCGTTGGTGGTGGTGGGGTCGAACACCCGGGGGTTGGCGGTGTAGTCGCGGATGGCGCGGTCGAGGGCGGCGACGGTGGTGTCGTCGCCGAGGTCGACCTCGGCGTGGTAGAAGTCGAAGTAGACGGCGATGTGCAGGTAGTACCAGAGTTCCTGCTGGTTCAGGTTGTTGGCGCTGTCGAAGGACGGCGCGAGGGAGCTCACCTTGGCGGCGACGGCCCGGACGTGGTCGGGCGTCATCACCTTCGCGGTCCGCGGGTCCCAGTTGACCAGCAGCGGTCGCAGGCAGTCCTGGTAGGTGTGACCGCGGTCGGTGAGGAAGTCGACCAGCGCGGCGGGGGAGAGCGAGGTGAACGCCTCCGGGGTGCAGGCGGCGCTCTTCGCGACGCCGGCCGCCGGGAGCGATTCGGCGGTGTCGGCCGGATCGCCGGACTGCAGGCCGGTGGTCGGCTGGCGCGCGGCCATGCCGGGCCAGCCCTGCGGGCCGGCCGAGGTGCCGCCGCCCGGGGCGCCCTGGTGGGCGACGTGGTCGCCGGCCTGCTGCGGGGCGGGCGCAGTGCGGGACGCCGCCGGGACGGTACGCGCAGGCGAGGCAGTGGCCTGGGCGCTGTGCAGCAGCGGGACCGCGAGGGTGGCGGCCAGCGCGGCCGAGAGCAGGGTGTTGCGCACGGTGGCTGATGAGGGCACCGAGATCTCCTCGTTGGTGTGGGGGTGGTCTGGTGGTGCTGTGTGCGGGGCGCACCGGGCGAGGAGCGAGGCAGCGAATGCTGCCGAAACCGGTGCGGGGGCGTGAGGGAACGGGCAGCCCGGGAACGGGTGACCACGCCGGTGGTGCGGAGCCCGAAGCCCGTACGGAAATGCGACGGAAGCGGTGGACCGGCGCCTTCGTACGGACGTCGGGGCTCCGGCTAGGCCCTCTCTTACGGATCTTGTCGGAGCTTGTCGGATCGGCGCGTGGCTCCCCCGACTCTTGGGGGTCGGGAGGTGCCCGCGGTTCGCGCCCGGCTGGGAGTGCCGGCGAACTGTCCTCGTACTGGGCGTACTTGGACGGTTTGCCGGTGCTTCCGCGGGAGCGCATCCTGGCCCGCCAGGGCCGGGGGAGGGGCGATCCGGCGTTGCGCGCCCGGCAAGATCCGGAAGAGAGGGCCTAGGGGCCCGGCGGGCGGGTGCGGGCGTTGCCCGTCGTCGGGGCGGGCGTGACTCGGCGCGTGGCGCGAAGAGTTGACACCGATTCTCCTGTGGGGGGAGGTGGGGCGGAGTCGATGGCCGAATGGGGCAGTGGCCGTCAGATGGGGAGCCAGTTGACGGATGTGAAATGTAACATGGCAATGTGAAATTTCACTAGTGTTTACCTGCCCATGGGGCGAGGCTCGGCGGCCTGGCGGAACGGCCGACCCACCGGCGCCCGGCCGAGGGGGCCGTCCGCCGGCCCTGGCGGCTCGGAGCATCCGTCACCCACGTCGACATGTTGATGCAAAGGGGGTGCGATGCGGCCAACAAGGTAATTTCCCGCCCGGCTCCGCGAGGTGACGGACGTTCAGGAGCGGGAGATGAGGGAGTGTGTCACTACTCGACCTGGTCGAAAAGTGACAGAACGTCATGATTCGACCTGGAAGGTCCCCTCACCCTCCCGTACCCTCGAAGATCTCCTGGAGCCTCCGTGAGAGACCGCACGCCACCCGCCACGCGCGGGAAACGCCCGGCATTCGGAAACCGGGTCCGCCGCCTGCCCGGTCGCGCGGTGATCGGTGCCGTCGCCGCCTCGGCGCTGGCGCTCGTCCCCTCCGCGCCGCTCGCCGCCCCGTCGGCCGCCTCCTCCTTGGACCAGGTCCAGGCGCGGGCGGACACGACCGGCACGGCGGTTCGCGGTCTCGGGACCGAGCGGCCGATCGGCCCGGATCCGGTAGTGGACCTGCTGGCGCACGGCAACCTCACGATGGCGTCGAACTCGGTGCTGACTTGTGACGACAGTGACGGCTCGGTCTGCAACGACACCGAGGGCTCCAACAACAACCGCACCAAGTACGTCAAGATCGACCCGAACGCGCCCGGGAACAACGCGTCCTCCGCGCAGCTGGTGATCCCGGCCGGCGCCCAGGTGTTGTCGGCCCGGCTGTACTGGCAGTTCAACCCGACCAACACCAGCACCATGGGCGGCACTTCCGGAGACATCAACACCGGCAACCACGTGTTCTGGAAGGTCCCGGGCAGCTCCTCCTACGAGCAGCTCACCGCCGACACCTACGACTGGTTCGACCAGCAGGTCGGCGGCACCCCGCCGGAGCCGCTGCTGGCCGGGGCGGGCGTGAAGGACGTCACCGCCGAGGTGAAGGCCGCCGGTGCGGGCAGCTACACCGTCGCTGACATCCAGGCATGCGCCGGACGTTCCTCCGCGCAGAACTTCGGCGGCAACAACGTGGGCTGCTGGGGCGGCTGGTCGCTGGTGGTCGCCTACGAGGACCAGGCGGAACCGCTGCGCTACCTCCAGGTCTGGGACGGCTTCCAACTGCTGCGCAGCCCCAACAACCTCGCGACGATCACCCTGGCCGGCATCCGCACGCCCGCCACCGCCCCGCCGGCCACCCTGGGCGTCACCGTCGGCGACGGCGACGCGCCGATCGCGGGCGACCAGTTGCTGGTCGGCTCCTCGGTCGACGACCTGACGCTGCTGCCGATGCCCGACCCGGCCGGCGGCGTCACCACCGACAACGCCTTCACCAGCCGGATCGACCACGTCGCCGTGGACGGGACCGGCACCAACATCACCACCCGCGATCCCGCGCCGGTGAACAACTACGGCTACGACGCCCGGATGATCGACGTCACCGGCAAGATCCCCGCCGGCAGCACCCAGGCCGTGCTGCGGATCAACGGCGCGGGCGACGCGCTCGAACCCCAGGCCGTCTGGCTCGCCGTCGACGCCCTCGAACCGGACCTGCAGATCACCAAGGCCAACGACCCCGCCGGCTCCACCACGGACAACCCGCCCGGCACCGTCGACCCCGGGGCCGAGATCACCTACACCTTCACCCTCACCAACCGGCACAGTGACGGCAGCACCGCCGGCCTGGACACCGCCACCGACGTCACCCTGACCGACGCGCTGCCCGCCGGCACCACCTACGTCGACGGCTCCGGCGCCGGCTGCACCGCCTCCGGGCGGAACGTCACCTGCACCGCAGCCGACCTTTCTCCGGGCGCCGAGGCCACCGTCTCCTTCCGGGTCAGGGTCGACGCCGGGCTCGCACCGGGCACCAAGCTCGACGACACCGCCTCGCTCTCCTACCGCGGTATCCAGACCGACCGCGAGCAGCTGCGCACCAGCAACACCGTGCGCAACACCGTCGCCGAGCACGCCGGCTACCGGCTCGCCAAGAGCTCCGACAAGGCGCAGGCCCTTCCCGGTGACACCGTCGAGTACCAGGTGGACATCACCAACACCGGCAACGCGCCGCTCACCCGACTGACCGTCACCGACGACCTGAGCGCCGTCCTCGACGACGCCACGTACAACGACGACGCCACCGCCACCACGGGCGCGCCGTCCTACGCCCGCCCGGTGCTCAGCTGGACCGGCGACCTGCCGGTCGGCGCCAGCGCCCGGGTGACCTACACGGTGACGGTCAACGACCCGGCCACCGGGGACCACACGCTGCGCAACACCGTCGTGGCCGACCAGGCGGGCGGCAACTGTCCGGCCGGTTCCACCGCCGCCGAGTGCACGGCCACCGTCACCGTGAACACCCCGACCAGTTCGCCGAGCCCCGGCCCGACCTCCCCCGCCCCGACCGGGAGCGGCAGCCACGGCCCGGGGCACGGCGGCAAGCCGGGCCACCCGACCGGCGAAGGTCTGGCTGACACGGGCAGTCGGGTCGCTCTGACCGGGGGCATCGCCACGGTCCTCGGCCTCGGCGGAGCGCTCTTCCTGGCAGCCTCCCGCCGCCGGCGCCACCGGCACTGACACCCCGTCCGGACCCGCCGCGAGGGCGGCCACCGAATCCGTCGGTGGCCGCCCTCGCACGTGCCCGGACGGGACGAGGGCCCTTGTCATTCGCGATGTAGCCGAGCGCGGTGTCCAGCTGGGTGTGGATGACGTTGGCGCTCAGCATGCAGCCGAGGACGAGCACGAGGGTGTAGATCTGTGGCCGGGCGCTCCGATCGAAACCCGTCACCAGTGGCGCGGGTCCGCGCGACGCGTCGGCGGTGCTGGAGTGGTCGGCGGGTCGGCGGGTCGGCGGGTCGGCGGGTCGGCGGGTCGGCGGGTCGGCGGGTCGGCGGGTCGGTGGATCGGCGGGTCGGTGGATCGGGTGTCCCTGCCTCTGGACCCGCACTCTCCGTCTTCCTAACATGAGCACTGCTCGCATTTTGTGACTCGTGTTGTCTGGAAGGACCCTCATGACGGACCGTTACGACCTCCCCGCCGGCTTCCGCTGGGGCGCCTCCACTGCCGCGTACCAGATCGAGGGGGCGGTCGACGAGGGCGGCCGGGGCCCGTCGGTCTGGGACACCTTCTGCGAGCGGCCGGGTGCGGTGAAGAACGGCGACAGCGGGCGGGAGGCCTGCGACCACTACCACCGCTGGCCCGAGGACGTGGAGTTGATGCGCGGACTCGGGCTCGACACCTACCGGTTCTCGCTCGCCTGGCCGCGCGTCCAGCCCACCGGCCGGGGCCCCGTCAACGCTGCCGGGCTCGACTTCTACGACCGGCTGGTCGACGGGCTCCTCGCGGCCGGCATCACGCCGCTGCCCACCCTGTTCCACTGGGACCTGCCGCAGGCACTGGAGGACGAGGGCGGCTGGATGCAACGGGAAACCGCTTTCCGTTTCGCCGAGTACGCGTCCGTGGTGGCCGACCGGCTCGGCGACCGCGTCCCCGCCTGGATCACCCTCAACGAGCCCTTCGTGCACATGGTCTACGGCTACGCCCTGGGCATCCACGCGCCCGGCCACAGCATGATGCTCGACGCACTCCCGGCCGCCCACCACCAGCTGCTCGCCCACGGCCTCGCCGCCGCCGAGCTGCGCTCCCGAGGCCTCGACGTCCTGATCGCCAACAACCTGACGCCCGTCCGGCCCGCGACCGACTCGGCCGAGGACCGGGCCGCCGCCGACGCCTACGACGCCCTGCACAACCGCCTGTTCACGGACCCGCTGTTGCTCGGCCGCTACCCCGACCTGTCCGCGTACGGAGTGGGGGAGGACCTGCACGGTTCCGTCCGCGACGGCGATCTCGCGCTGATCGCCGCCCCCGGCCTCGACGGACTGGGCGTCAACTACTACAACCCCACCCGCATCGCCGCCCCCACCGACCCGGGACTCCCGTTCGCCGAGGCCCCCATCGACGGCGTCCCCCGCACCCACTTCGGCTGGCCCGTGGTCCCGGACGGCCTGCGCGAACTCCTGCTGCTCCTCCGGGACCGCTACGGCGCCGCCCTGCCCCCGATCACCGTCACCGAGAGCGGCTGCTCCACCGACGACACCCTCGACGACACCTTCCGCATCGACTACCTCGCCGGCCACCTCGACGCCCTGGCCCGCGCCGCCGCCGACGGCATCGACGTCCGGGGCTACTGCACCTGGTCCCTGCTCGACAACTTCGAATGGGCAGAGGGCTTCAGCCAGCGCTTCGGCCTGGTCCACGTCGACTTCACCACCCAGCGCCGCACACCGAAGGCGTCGTACGGCTGGTACCGCGACCTGATTGCTGCTCACCGGGCGAAGGCCGCCGCGCGGTAGCAGCGTCCGGCAGGCTCCGGTGTCGGCGGGGCGCGGCGCCCACCCGTCGGGCGTGCCCCGCCGTCAGAGCTGCGCGGTGGGTCCGGGCAGTGAGTGGCGTTCGGTGCGGCTGGCGGTGATGCGTTCGGTTGCCAGGGTCCGGGCACGGTCGTGGTCGTCGTCGGTGAGTCGGGCGAGGATGGTGGCGAGGGGCCTGATCTGTCCGTAGCCGCCCCAGTGGCCCTCGGGGATCTCGGTGGGGAAAACCCAGATGCGGGCCGCGTCGCGGGGCCAGGCGCCGTCCTCGGCGTCCAGGATGGCCTCGGTGACGTCGGCGATGACGCCTGCATGCTTGTCGGCGTCGAGCTGTCCCTCATCCCCGACGGGGCGTTGCGCCGCTTCGGCCTCCGGGCGCAGCGCACCGTCGGGGATGTGGACATCGAGCATCGGCATGGCCGCGACCTCCTGGACCTGCGGCCCACCGTGATCGCCCTGCTGGAGTGGGGGGACAAGTACCTCGCCGACGAGCAGGGGCCGTCGGTCGTCGTACGGCACCACAGCCCCGAGGGGTCGGGCTGCGACGAACCGGTCGCCCTCGTCCTGCAGTGCGCCGCCGGCCACACCGACCTGCCGCCCGCCTCCGTCTACCGCGCTCCCGGCCCGGGCGCCCGCTTCCTGCCCGCCTGAGCCGGCGGCGCGGCGGGGTCGAGGGTTCCGGTCGGCGCTTCGACCCGGTGCGCCCGGCAGGGCGACCGGAGTGCGACGGTGAGTCGGGGCCGCCGCGGCGGTCGGCCCCAACATCCGCGTGTGAAACGGGTGTTGTGACGCCGGCATGGTCGGCTATCGGGCGTGGATCTCCCTGACGAGGCGGGAGGACCAGTCGCACCACGTGTAGCCGGGCAGGAAGGCGCCGCCGGCCTCGTCGAGGTGCTCCTCGACGTACGGGATGGTCGCGTCGCAGACCTCGGTGGCGCTGTCGAAGAAGTGCGTGGTCCCGGGGTCGGTGTGGTAGCTCCATCGGGGGTTGTAGCGAGCCGGCCGCGGAATGATCCGTGCGATCACGTGGGGACGGTCGGGGGTCTCGCCGTGGACGAGTCTCCGGGCGTGCTCGATCTCGTCGTGCTCCGTCAGCTCGATGACGAACTCCTCCTCCGTGACGTCGGTCATCACGAAGTAGGCGTGGTGCGCGCCGGCCGCCCGGACCGGCTGGTCGGCGGTGGTGCTGGCCTGTGAGGGCTGTGCGGTGGCGAAGGCCAGCACGCCGACGGCGGCGAGGCCGACCACCTTGGTGAACACGCGGGGCATAGGGGTTCCCTTCTTCTCTCCGGGCGTCGTGCACGGCACGACTCGGCACCCTGCGCATTGAATCAGCGACGATGAGTGACTGGGTCGATGGTGCGGTTCGCGTCCGGGTGGTTCTCGCCGGTGCGCGAGGGAGCCGTCCCGTCGCCTGCACTCCGTCGCCTGCACTCCGTCGGCGTCGAGGCGTTCGCGGCCCTCGAGTGCTCCGCCGGGCAGTGCGCGGAGGCCGACGAAATCCGGCCGTGAGGAATGGGGCCGAACGGCCCCAGACACCGCCGGGGCGGCGAACCTACGGTGGCGTTACCTACGGGACCGTAGGTTTGTTCGTCGATCGAGAGTTGAACCCGTGAGCAGCACCTCCTCCCACGCCCGGTGGACCGACGCCCGACTTCTGGAGGCCCTGGAGGAGGTGGTCGAGCGCGAGCTCAACCGCCACCTGCAGGTCTTCAAGGAGTGGATGCCGCACGAGTACGTGCCCTGGAGTCGGGGTCGGGACTTCGACGGGCCGCTCGGCGGCGAGGCGTGGTCGGTCGAGCAGTCGCCGCTGACCGAGGTCGGCCGGGTCTCGCTGGTGGTGAACCTGCTGACGGAGGACAACCTGCCCAGCTACCACCACGAGATCGCGACCCTGTTCGGCCGGGACGGGGCCTGGGGCACCTGGGTGCACCAGTGGACAGCAGAAGAGGCGCGGCACTCGATGGTGCTGCGCGACTACCTGATCGCCTCCCGCGCCGTCGACCCGGTGGAGCTGGAGCGGGCCCGGATGACCCACATGCAGAACGGTTTCGTCTCCGACAACCGGCACTCGCCGCTCCACACCGTCGCCTACGTCGCGTTCCAGGAGCTGGCCACCCGCATCTCCCACCGCAACACCGGACACGCCTCCGGCGACCCCGTCTGCGACCGGATGCTGGCGCAGGTCGCCAACGACGAGAACCTGCACATGATCTTCTACCGGAACCTGCTCAAGGCCTCGTTCGAACTCGCCCCCGACCAGACGATGCAGGCCGTCAACGAGGTGGTGACCAACTTCCGCATGCCCGGCCACGGCATGCCCGGCTTCGAACGAGCAGCCGCGCGGATCGCCATCGACGGCGTCTACAACCTCCGCGTCCACCTCGACGACGTGCTGCTCCCCGTACTGCGCCACCTCAAGGTGATGGAAATGGGCGGCCTGGGCCCGGACGGGGTCAGGGCCCAGATGGAGCTCGGCCTGATGCTCGACGGCCTGACCGCCCAGGCGACCCGATTCGACGAACGGCAGGCGGCGATCCGCGCCCGGCGGGCCGCGGCCAGGGGCTGACGCCGACGCCTCCGACACCTGCAGCCTCTGCCCGCGACCGCCGGCGGAGGCCGCGGGCGCCGGTGACCAGCAGGGGTGTTTGTGTCGGGCACGGAGTTGGAGTACTGTTCACCAGTCGCTCGGCAGGGAGCACCGGACACGCATCTGTGTGGACGGTCCCGGGGCGGCCAATCCTCAAGAACCACCCAGTTGATCCGTGCCGGGTCGCGTCCTTTTCGCGTCTCCGTTCGTATTTGCTGTGCGTGTTTTCGGAGATTGCGGCGGATTCGCTTTTCGGAGCGGGGATCGGCTAGAGTTTGAAACGTCGGACGGGCCGTCAGGTCGGGAAGACGAACAGCAAGTCGGATCGAAACTCCGGAAAACGGAGCGGAAAACATCTGATAAGCTGGAAACACGAAAGAACGAAGCGCCCGGAGGGCCGGTCGGAAGGCCGCCTGAAGGAAGTGTCCGTTCCTTGAGAACTCAACAGCGTGCCAAAAGTCAACGCCAGATATGTTGACATCCCCGGCCGGTCCTTATGGATCGGTTGGAGATTCCTTTATGAAGTATCACTAGCGAGGACGCAGTGCGCAGGACCGCCTTATTCCGGTGGTTGCTGTGCCGCTCTTTCGTGGAAGCATTCACGGAGAGTTTGATCCTGGCTCAGGACGAACGCTGGCGGCGTGCTTAACACATGCAAGTCGAACGGTGAAGCCCTTCGGGGTGGATCAGTGGCGAACGGGTGAGTAACACGTGGGAAATCTGCCCTGCACTCTGGGACAAGCCTTGGAAACGAGGTCTAATACCGGATATGACCTGCTCCTGCATGGGAGTGGGTGGAAAGCTCCGGCGGTGCAGGATGATCCCGCGGCCTATCAGCTTGTTGGTGGGGTAATGGCCTACCAAGGCGACGACGGGTAGCCGGCCTGAGAGGGCGACCGGCCACACTGGGACTGAGACACGGCCCAGACTCCTACGGGAGGCAGCAGTGGGGAATATTGCACAATGGGCGAAAGCCTGATGCAGCGACGCCGCGTGAGGGATGACGGCCTTCGGGTTGTAAACCTCTTTCAGCAGGGAAGAAGCGCAAGTGACGGTACCTGCAGAAGAAGCACCGGCTAACTACGTGCCAGCAGCCGCGGTAATACGTAGGGTGCGAGCGTTGTCCGGAATTATTGGGCGTAAAGAGCTCGTAGGCGGCCTGTCGCGTCGGATGTGAAAGCCCGGGGCTTAACCCCGGGTCTGCATTCGATACGGGCAGGCTAGAGTGTGGTAGGGGAGATCGGAATTCCTGGTGTAGCGGTGAAATGCGCAGATATCAGGAGGAACACCGGTGGCGAAGGCGGATCTCTGGGCCATTACTGACGCTGAGGAGCGAAAGCGTGGGGAGCGAACAGGATTAGATACCCTGGTAGTCCACGCCGTAAACGTTGGGAACTAGGTGTTGGCGACATTCCACGTCGTCGGTGCCGCAGCTAACGCATTAAGTTCCCCGCCTGGGGAGTACGGCCGCAAGGCTAAAACTCAAAGGAATTGACGGGGGCCCGCACAAGCAGCGGAGCATGTGGCTTAATTCGACGCAACGCGAAGAACCTTACCAAGGCTTGACATACACCGGAAACTGGTAGAGATATCAGCCCCCTTGTGGTCGGTGTACAGGTGGTGCATGGTTGTCGTCAGCTCGTGTCGTGAGATGTTGGGTTAAGTCCCGCAACGAGCGCAACCCTTGTTCTGTGTTGCCAGCGAGTAATGTCGGGGACTCACAGGAGACTGCCGGGGTCAACTCGGAGGAAGGTGGGGACGACGTCAAATCATCATGCCCCTTATGTCTTGGGCTGCACACGTGCTACAATGGCCGGTACAAAGGGCTGCGATGCCGTGAGGCGGAGCGAATCCCAAAAAGCCGGTCTCAGTTCGGATTGGGGTCTGCAACTCGACCCCATGAAGTTGGAGTTGCTAGTAATCGCAGATCAGCATGCTGCGGTGAATACGTTCCCGGGCCTTGTACACACCGCCCGTCACGTCACGAAAGTCGGTAACACCCGAAGCCGGTGGCCTAACCCGTAAGGGGAGGAGCCGTCGAAGGTGGGACCAGCGATTGGGACGAAGTCGTAACAAGGTAGCCGTACCGGAAGGTGCGGCTGGATCACCTCCTTTCTAAGGAGCACATAGCCGCTTGCGAGCGAATGTCTCGCACGGTTGCTCATGGGTGGAACGTTGACTATTCGGCACACACGGTGATGACCGCAAGTACTGCCCTCTTGGGGGCGTGGAACGCGGGTTCGGAGTCGGGTGTGTCGGGCACGTTGTTGGGTCCTGAGGGAACGAGTGATCGTTTCTTCTGGGATGCCGGCCTCATGCGAGGCGCCCGCAAGGGTTGCCGAGTTTGGGTGTCTGGTCGTTGTTTGAGAACTGCACAGTGGACGCGAGCATCTGTGGCCAAGTTTTTAAGGGCGCACGGTGGATGCCTTGGCACCAGGAACCGATGAAGGACGTGGGAGGCCGCGATAGGCCCCGGGGAGCTGTCAACCGAGCTTTGATCCGGGGGTGTCCGAATGGGGAAACCCGGCAGTCGTCATGGGCTGTCACCCGCTGCTGAACACATAGGCAGTGTGGAGGGAACGCGGGGAAGTGAAACATCTCAGTACCCGCAGGAAGAGAAAACAACCGTGATTCCGGGAGTAGTGGCGAGCGAAACCGGATGAGGCCAAACCGGCATGGTGTGAGACCCGGCAGGGGTTGCCATGTTGGGGTTGTGGGAAAGTTCTTCAGTCGTCTGCCGGCGGCTGGGCGAGTCAGAAACCGTATGGGTAGTCGAAGGACATGCGAAAGGTCCGGCGTAGAGGGTAAGACCCCCGTAGACGAAATCTGTACGGCTCGCTTGAGCTTCTCCCAAGTAGCACGGGGCCCGAGAAATCCCGTGTGAATCTGGCGGGACCACCCGCTAAGCCTAAATATTCCCTGGTGACCGATAGCGGATAGTACCGTGAGGGAATGGTGAAAAGTACCGCGGGAGCGGAGTGAAATAGTACCTGAAACCGTGTGCCTACAAGCCGTGGGGGCAGCCTTCGGGCTGTGACTGCGTGCCTTTTGAAGAATGAGCCTGCGAGTTTGCGGTGTGTAGCGAGGTTAACCCGTGTGGGGTAGCCGTAGCGAAAGCGAGTCCGAACAGGGCGTTTGAGTTGCATGCCCAAGACCCGAAGCGGAGTGATCTAGCCATGGGCAGGTTGAAGCGCGGGTAAGACCGTGTGGAGGACCGAACCCACCAGGGTTGAAAACCTGGGGGATGACCTGTGGTTAGGGGTGAAAGGCCAATCAAACTCCGTGATAGCTGGTTCTCCCCGAAATGCATTTAGGTGCAGCGTCGTGTGTTTCTTGCCGGAGGTAGAGCACTGGATAGGCGATGGGCCTCACCGGGTTACTGACCTTAGCCAAACTCCGAATGCCGGTAAGTGAGAGCACGGCAGTGAGACTGTGGGGGATAAGCTCCATGGTCGAGAGGGAAACAGCCCAGAACACCGACTAAGGTCCCTAAGCGTGTGCTAAGTGGGAAAGGATGTGGAGTCGCAGAGACAACCAGGAGGTTGGCTTAGAAGCAGCCACCCTTGAAAGAGTGCGTAATAGCTCACTGGTCAAGTGATTCCGCGCCGACAATGTAGCGGGGCTCAAGCACATCACCGAAGTCGTGTCATTGCAGCAATACTCCCAACGGAGGCTGTGATGGGTAGGGGAGCGTCGTGTGCCGGGTGAAGCAGCCGAGGAATCGAGTTGTGGACGGTTCACGAGTGAGAATGCAGGCATGAGTAGCGATACAAGAGTGGGAAACTCTTGCGCCGATTGACCAAGGGTTCCTGGGTCAAGCTGATCTGCCCAGGGTAAGTCGGGACCTAAGGCGAGGCCGACAGGCGTAGTCGATGGACAACGGGTTGATATTCCCGTACCCGCTTTGAAGCGCCAACGCTGAACCTCTTGATGCTAAGCCCGTGAAGCCGGCCCGGAGTCTTCGGACAATGGGACGTGGTGGAGCCGGTGACCCAACGGGGTAGTAGGTGAGCGATGGGGTGACGCAGGAAGGTAGTCCAGCCCGGGCGGTGGTAGTCCCGGGGTAAGGGTGTAGGCCGTGAGGTAGGCAAATCCGCCTCACATCAAGGCTGAGACCTGATGCCGAGCCGATTGTGGTGAAGTGGATGATCCTATGCTGTCGAGAAAAGCCTCTAGCGAGTTTCATGGCGGCCCGTACCCCAAACCGACTCAGGTGGTCAGGTAGAGAATACCGAGGCGTTCGGGTGAACTGTGGTTAAGGAACTCGGCAAAATGCCCCCGTAACTTCGGGAGAAGGGGGGCCATTGCTGGTGATGGGACTTGCTCCTTGAGCTGGTGGTGGCCGCAGAGACCAGCGAGAAGCGACTGTTTACTAAAAACACAGGTCCGTGCGAAGCCGTAAGGCGATGTATACGGACTGACGCCTGCCCGGTGCTGGAACGTTAAGGGGACCGGTTAGTCCGATTTCGGTCGGGCGAAGCTGAGAACTTAAGCGCCAGTAAACGGCGGTGGTAACTATAACCATCCTAAGGTAGCGAAATTCCTTGTCGGGTAAGTTCCGACCTGCACGAATGGCGTAACGACTTCTCGACTGTCTCAACCACAGGCCCGGTGAAATTGCATTACGAGTAAAGATGCTCGTTTCGCGCAGCAGGACGGAAAGACCCCGGGACCTTTACTATAGCTTGATATTGGTGTTCGGTTCGGCTTGTGTAGGATAGGTGGGAGACTTTGAAGCCGTGACGCCAGTCATGGTGGAGTCGCCGTTGAAATACCACTCTGGTCGTGCTGGATGTCTAACCTGGGTCCGTGATCCGGATCAGGGACAGTGTCTGGTGGGTAGTTTAACTGGGGCGGTTGCCTCCTAAAGAGTAACGGAGGCGCCCAAAGGTTCCCTCAGCCTGGTTGGCAATCAGGTGTTGAGTGTAAGTGCACAAGGGAGCTTGACTGTGAGACTGACGGGTCGAGCAGGTACGAAAGTAGGGACTAGTGATCCGGCGGTGGCTTGTGGAAGCGCCGTCGCTCAACGGATAAAAGGTACCCCGGGGATAACAGGCTGATCTTCCCCAAGAGTCCATATCGACGGGATGGTTTGGCACCTCGATGTCGGCTCGTCGCATCCTGGGGCTGGAGTAGGTCCCAAGGGTTGGGCTGTTCGCCCATTAAAGCGGTACGCGAGCTGGGTTTAGAACGTCGTGAGACAGTTCGGTCCCTATCCGCTGTGCGCGTAGGAGTGTTGAGAAGGGCTGTCCCTAGTACGAGAGGACCGGGACGGACGAACCTCTGGTGTGCCAGTTGTCCTGCCAAGGGCATGGCTGGTTGGCTACGTTCGGGAGGGATAACCGCTGAAAGCATCTAAGCGGGAAGCCTGCTTCGAGATGAGCACTCCCACCTCCTTGAGAGGGTAAGGCTCCCAGTAGACGACTGGGTTGATAGGCCGGATATGGAAGCCCTGTGAGGGGTGGAGTTGACCGGTACTAATAGGCCGAGGGCTTGTCCTCAGTTGCTCGCGTCCACTGTGTTGGTTCTGAAACCACGAACAGAACCCTGTCCCGTTGATCGGGTCGGGTCCGGTTCGACAGTTTCATAGTGTTTCGGTGGTCATAGCGTGAGGGAAACGCCCGGTTACATTCCGAACCCGGAAGCTAAGCCTCACAGCGCCGATGGTACTGCAGGGGGGACCCTGTGGGAGAGTAGGACGCCGCCGAACAATTATTCAGGGAAAGCCCCTCGCCTTTACGGCGGGGGGCTTTTTCGCGTTCCCGGAGGAATCCGGAGACGTGGGGCTCCGACCTGCGGGGACGAAACGGGCCGGGCCGACCCGGGCGGGTACTGCTCCGACGGCCTCCCACTCCTCGGCGCTCAGCTGGGCGGGGGCGACAGGGAAGGCACCGTCCTGCTCCTTGAGGTGGTGCCGAGAGCGGGGCGACTGGCGGGAGGACGAAGCCGAGGGCGGCCAGGGGCGGCGTCAGGGTTCGCTCTCCGGAGGTTGGCGCGGTGGGTCTGTCGGCGGCACCGCCGTCGGGCCGGCGGACTTCCTGCACCGCGCGCTCACCGAGACGGACGCCCGCCTGCCGGTCGACTCCGCGGCCGCTCGCCTCGGCCACCCGCACGACAACCGCCTCCTCCCGGTGACGCTCACGGCGGGCACCGCCCCTGCCCCTCGCCGTTCGACGGCCCGCCGTGCTCCGCGGCCTGGCCCTCGCCGACGCCCTGGCGGTCGTCCCCCCGGGCGGAGTCGCGGCCGGGGGGACGGTGGAGGTGCTGGACGTGCCCGGCCGCTGATCGGGGCCGGGGTACTGCGTCAGTTCCAGATGTCGTTGAGCGGGGTGGCGAACTGGTCGTTCTGGGTCAGGCGGCCGGGGAGGCCCAGGCCCTGTTCGACGGTGCGCAGGATGCTGTAGTGGTTGTACGGGGCGGGGGAGCGGTAGCCGGGCTTGGTGAGGCCGGGCGAGCTCGTGACGATGGTGGGGATGCGCTGGCCGTGGTTGTTGTCGTCCTCGTCGAAGGTGATGACGAGCACGGAACGCTGCTGCGTCCAGGCGGGGGAGGCGAACAGCTTCGGGAGGTTGGTCCGCATCCAGGTGTCGCCGGTGGCGACGTCGCAGTTGTGCATGGTGTTGCAGCTGTTGGGTTCGAACCAGACGAAGTCAGGGGTGGTGGCGGTGGATTGGAGGTCGGACCAGAGCCGGGTGATCGGCTGCAGCTTGTCCTGGCAGCGGGCCGCGTCTCCGGTGACGTCCTTGAAGTAGACGAACGGGATGTTGTCCGCGTCGTAGTTGCCGTTGGAGCTCAGGTTGCAGGGCGACTTCATGTCCTCGACGTAGCCGCGCCAGGTCCGGCCGGCCTGCTCGACCAGGTTGCCGAGGTGCGGCGAGGTGAGCGCGCCGGTCAGCGCCGGGTAGGGGTTGTCGGTCCGGCCGAAGGTGGAACCCCCGGACACCGCAAGGTAGTTGGGGTCGCTGGGGTGGACGACGCCGTAGGACTGGGTGAGCGTGACGCCGCTGTTCGCCAGCTGGTTCAGGTAGGGCGCGGTGGAGCTGCCGATCACCTGGTCGTAGGACCTGTTCTCCAGCATCACGAAGAACACGTGGTCCAGCGACGGCACTTGGGACGCGACCGGGGCCGGCAGGGCGGGGGCGGGGACGGCGGCCGATATGGTCAGCGACAGGTTGTCGGCGTAGGCGTCGTTGTACGCGGTGCCGGTGCGGCTCGACTCGCGGGTCAGCTGCAGGACGACGGCGATGCTGCGGGTGCCGGCGGGCAGCGTGCCGGTGGCGGTGCGCTGGAGCAGGGCGGTGGCCAGACCGCGGTCGGTGGCGCTGACCGGCCCGATCCGGGTGGTGCCGAGGGACGCGCCGGAGCCGCCCCGGAACGTGGCGGTGAGGGTGGCGGTGGAGTTCTCCACGGCGTAACCGCCCAGCCAGCCCGAGAGGTTGTAGGTCACCCCACCGGCGTCGATCCGGTCGGCCGCCGCCGACACGTCGGCGGTCTGCGAGAGCGTGGAGCTGCCGACCGGGCCGCCGGAGAAGAAGGCGTTGCCGCGGTTGCCCGGCCCGGGGGTGCCGGTCGACGGGAAGCCGTTCGGCGCGCCGTAGGCGACGGCGGTCGGCACGCCGACGGCCTGCCAGCCCGGGAGCGTCACGCCGTCGTAGCCGCTGACGGAGGCGTCGGCGCACTCGGCGTCCCCGTTGACGATCAGGTTGGCGCTGCCTGTGGTCCCGGGCGCGGTGACGGAGAAGCGGGCGGGGCGGGTGAGCGCGGTGTAGCCGCCGCTGTAGAGGTAGTCGGCCAGGTAGGCGCCCGGGGCGAGCGCGTCGGTGGCGAGGGACACCGAGCCGGTCCCGTTCGGCGCGTAGGCCCAGGCGAGTGCCGGACTCCCGCCCGGCTGCTGGCCGTTGTCGGGGTAGATGCCGATCCAGTTGGTCGCGGCGACCCGGCCGGTGCCGTAGGAGGCGACCACGGCCTGGCCCTGCGCGTAGGAGGCCTGGCCGACGCACAGCATGCTGCTCTGGGTGTCGAGGACGGTCGAGGAGGAGCTGCCGCCGCGCGGCGTGCTGCTGCTGGACGGACCGTTCCTGCTCGGCCGCTGGCTGCCGTTCGAACTGACCGTGCACCTCACCCAGTCCTCCGCCGCGCTCGCCCGCCGCACGCCCGCCGACCAGCACTGGACACTGTCCGCCCACGAGCGCTACCGCACCGAGACCGACCCGGCCGCGCTCGCCGACCTCACCGTCCGGGTGGACGACCCCCGCCACCCGGCCCTGGTCGAGCAGGACTGACACCCCTCAGCCGCCCGCGCCCGACAGCGGCAACAACCGACCGCCGCCCGGCACCGACGATCGACCGGCGCTGTCAGCCGGTCGGCGCCGGACCGCGCTGGCAGCGCGGGCACCAGTACGCGGTGCGGTCCTGTGCGTGGGTGCCGGTCCGGATCGGTGTGCCGCAGCGCACGCAGTTGCGGCGGGCCCGGCCGTACACCCAGTTCTGGCAGCCGGGCCGGGTGTCGCCGGTGGTGATGTGGCCGTGCCGCAGCTTGTTGGCGTCCAACAGCTGGTGCGCCCGGTGCAGCAGCCGGTCCAGGTCCGGCAGTTCGGCGACCGGCAGCCACGGGGTGACTCCGGCCAGGAAGCTGAGTTCGTTGGCGTACACGTTGCCGATGCCTGCCAGGTTCCGCTGGTCCAACAGCGCCGCTCCGACCGGGCGTTGCGGGGCGGCGAGCAGACGGCGGCGGACCTCTGCGACGTCCCAGTCGGGGCCGAGCAGGTCGGGGCCGAGGTGGCCGACCACCCGGGCTTCCTCGGCGGTGCGCAGCAGTTGCACCACGGGCAGCCGGTAGCCGACCGCGGTGCCCTGTTCGGTGCCGAGGATCGCCCGGATCTGGAACGCGGGCCCGCTGCGCCAGCGTTCGCCGGGCCGGAACACCTGCCAGCGACCGTCCATCCGCAGGTGGGTGTGGAGCGTCACGCCGCCCTCGAACCTGGTCAGCAGGTGTTTGCCGCGCGGCACCGTCTCCAGTACCCGGCGGCCGGTGAGGTCGGCGGTGGCGTGGGCGGGCACGCGCAGGTCCGCCACCGTCAGGACCCCGCCGGCGAGCGCGTGGTTGAGCTGGGTGGCGACCAGGTAGATGCTGTCTCCTTCGGGCACTCCCCCATCATGCCGCCCGCCGCGGACACCGCGTCCCGGCCTGCCCCCACCCGTCTGCCGACAGGAAATTCCCTGGTCGGGCGGCACGCCGCTGTTCTAGGTTGGCTCGATGACGATCACTCACGAGGTGGCCGGCACCGGCCCCGCCGTACTGCTGCTGCACTCCTCCGTCTGCGACCGGCGGATGTGGGACGGCCAGTGGGACGCGCTGCGCGAGGCCGGGTACCGAGTCGTGCGGTGCGACTTCCGCGGTTTCGGGGAGACCCCCTGCGCCGACGCGCCGTACAGCAACCTGACCGACCTGGAAGAGCTGCTCGACGAGCTCGGCATCGACCGGGTCTCCCTCGTCGGCGCCTCCTTCGGCGGCAACGTGGCCGCCCAGTTCGCGGCCCTGCGCCCGGAGCGGGTGCACTCGTTGACGCTGCTCTGCCCGGGCAGTTCGACGCACGAACCGAGCGCCGAGCTGGTGGAGCTGGGCGAGCGGGAGGTCGACCTGGTCGAGTCCGGCCGGCTGGACGAGGCGGTCGAGCTGATGGTGGACACCTGGCTCGGGCCGGACGCGGACGAGGCCGCCAAGGCCAAGGTCAGGCTGATGCAGCGCCACGCGTACGAGGTGCAGCTCGCGCCCGAGGAGGAGATCCACCCGACCGAGATCGAGGTGGACCTGCGCAACGCCGTCGCCCCCGCACTGGTCTTCGGCGGCCGGCACGACGTGGACGACTTCCGCCGGATCGCCGCCGACACGGCGGCTGTGCTGCCGGCCGGCGAGTATCGCGAACTCCCCTGGGCCGGCCACCTGCCCGCTCTTGAGCGCCCGGCCGAGGTGGCAGAGCTGCTGATCTCCCACCTCGCCGAGGTGTGGAAGGCCTGACGGCACGTCAGCGGCGCACTATCCGAATTCCCTCCCTCGGGTGAACTCCTGCATTCTGTTCGGACCTCGGAGCCCGCTCGCAGCCACCCGTGGGAGGCCCCTACACCTCGCTTTCGCACCCCACCTGGCCAATCGCCGCATCGCAGAACCGATTCGGCATTGGACAACCACACCGGCCAGTCGGATCGAACGGGCCATGCGAAGGGTTCGAAAAAACGGATGCACGCGTCCGATCGCGCTGATTTGATTCCGCATGATCAACCTCCACGAGAGGACGCACCACACCCTTGGACGGCACGATGCGCAACACCCTGCACGACACCGACGTCACCCCCACCCCTGAGGGGGAGGCCGGCGGGCCGTCGGCCGTCCTGGCCCGGCTCGAAGAGTTCTACGACGCCGTTCCCCGGTTCTCCGCGACCGCCGAGGAACACGGCCCGCTCACCCTGTTCGTCCGCACGGGGCCGGGCTGGCACTACTACGGGCGCCCGACCCTGGGCGGCAACGGGCCGTTCACCGTGGCCGACGTCGACCTGGTCCGGGCCCGCCAGCGCGAGTTGGGCGCACCGGAGAGCTTCGAGTGGGTGCACGAGACTTCGCCGGGTCTCCGCGCCGCAGTCGAGGCTTCCGGTCTGGAGGTGCACGAGCACCCGCTGCTGGTTCTGGAGCTCGACGGCCCGTCGACTGCCGCCCCGGCGGCGGAGGACGGCCCGGAGGTCCGAGTGCTGACGATCGACGACCCGCTGCTGCCGAGCGCCGTCGCCGTCCCGCACCTCGCTTTCGCCGAGCCCGGCACCACGGTCGGCGAGGCCGGCTTGGAGCAGCTGGCCGAGGCAACCAGGACGGGGATAGCCGACGGTCTGGTGACGCGGATGATCGGGCGGATGGAAGCCGGCCGCACCGTCATCGCCGCGACGGTCGGGCCGGACGGTCAGGCCACCGCCTCCGGCTGCCACCAGCCGGTCGGCGAGGTCAGCGAGATCGTCGCGGTGGCGACGCTCCCGTCCCTGCGACGGCAGGGCCTGGCGCGCCGAGTCACCGCACACCTGGTCGAGCACGCCCGGGCCACCGGGATACGCACGCTCTTCCTGTCCGCGAGCGACGACGCCGTGGCCCGGATCTACGAGAGCGTCGGCTTCCGCCGCATCGCCACCGCCCTGATCGCCGAACCCGCCGCGGAGACCGCCACGTCCTGACACCGCATCACCGCCCGCGCCCGCCGGGCCCACGGACCAACAGGCCCACGGGTCTGCGAGCCCACACGTCCACGGCCCCACAGTAAGCAGGCCGTCCGGGCCGGTCGGCCACCCCTGTCGATCGACCGCTCGGATCAGCCGTCGCGGTCCGGCAGCGCCTGGTCGTCGCTGAGCAGATCGGCCAGCAGGTCGCCCTGTTCGGCGAACCGGTCGAGCACCTCCTCCGGGCTGAAGGTCAGCTCGGCCGGATCGGTGCACTGCTCGACCTCGCTCCAGCTCACCGGGGCCGACACCCCGGGGATGCTGGTGGCGCGGAGGGTGTAGGGCGCGGCGGTGGTCTTCGCCGTCGCGTTCTGCGACCAGTCGACGAACACCTTTCCCCGGCGCAGCGCCTTGGTCATCCGGGACACGACCAGGGCGGGGTGCTCACGGGCGAGGCGTTCGGCGAGGGCGCGCGCGTAGTCGCCGACCTGCCGGGCGGGGGCTGGGCGCAGCGCGGCATAGAGGTGCAGTCCCTTGCTGCCGGAGGTCTTGGGCCAGCAGACCAGGCCGTCGGCGGCAAGGGCTTCACGGATCAGCAGGGCGACCTGGCAGCAGTGGGTGAGGTCGGCGCCGGGTCCGGGGTCGAGGTCGACGACCAGGCGGTCGTGGGCGTCGGGTCCGCTCTCGGCGGTCCACTGCGGGACGTGCAGCTCCAGGGCGTAACCGTTGGCGACGGTCATCAGTGTCGGCAGGTCGTCCACGGCGACGCGCTGCTTCGGTCCTTCGTGGCTGGGTGCGGTCACCGTGTGCACCCAGGCGGGCAGACCGGGTGGCGGGTTCTTGGCGAAGAACCCCTCCTCGCCGATCCCGGAGGGGAAGCGCAGAAAGCTGGCGGCGCGGCCGCGCAGGTGCGGCAGCATTGCGGGGGCGATCTGCGCGTAGTAGTAGAGCGCTTCGCCCTTGGTCCATCCGGTGGCGGGCCACAGGACCTTGTCGAGATGGGAGAGGACCAGGCGGCGGCCCTCGACTTCCGTGACCTGTCGCTCGGGCATACCGTGGGAAATCCCCGCGAAAGGGCCTTGCCATGCCACAGGTCACCTGGAAAGGCGTCATCACGTTCGGGCTGGTCAGCGTACCGGTCCAGCTGTATGCCGCCACCGAGGAGCACAGCGGCCCTGCTCTGCACCAGGTGCACGCGAAGGACGGCTCACGCATCCGGCTGAAGCGGTTCTGCGAGGCGGAGGAGAAGGAGGTTCCGTACAGCGAGATCGCCAAGGGGTACGAGTCCCCGGACGGTCGGCAGGTGGTGCTCGACGACGAGGACCTGGCGGAGCTGCCGCTGCCGAGCAAGAAGGTGGTGGACGTGCTGGCGTTCGTCCCCGCCGAGTCGATCGACCCGCTGATGTTCTCCAAGGCCTACTACGTGGCCACGGCCGACAAGGCCCCGGCGAAGCCGTACGTGCTGCTGCGGGACGCGCTGCGCGAGTCGGGGCAGATCGCGGTGACCAAGGTGACCATGCGGACCAGGGAGTCGCTGGCGGTCCTGCGGGTGCACGAGGACACCTTGGTGCTCCAGACCTGTCTGTGGCCGGACGAGGTCCGCTCGGCGCAGGGGATGGCGCCGGACGAGAAGGTGACGGTCCGTCCGCAGGAGCTAAAGATGGCGCGTTCGCTGATGGACACGCTGTCGGAGGACTTCGACCTGTCCGCGCTGCACGACGAGTACCAGCTGGCGCTCCAGGAGGTGATCGACGCCAAGCTGGCCGGAGTGGAGGCCCCTCATCTGGAGGAGCAGGCCGAGGGCGGCGAGGCCGAGGTGATCGACCTGATGGCGGTGCTGCGCAGCAGCGTGAAGGCCGCCAAGGGCGAGCACGGCCGGGGCGCGAAGGGCGGTCGGGCCGCTGCCGGGTCGGAGGCGGATGCCGAGGCGACAGACGCGGGTGCGTCGACGGGCGACGGTGCCGCGAAGCATACCGGGAAGGCGGCGGCAGGCGGGGCGGCGGCGAAGAAGACCGCCAAGGCACCGACGCCCACCAAGAAGTCCGCGGCGAAGAAGTCCGCTGCACGCAAGGCATCCTGACGCCCCGCCGGTTCCACGCATCCCGGGAGCCCTGGAACCCCCAGGGCTCCCACACCTCCCGGGTGCAACGGAACTCCGGCGATTCCGGGAACAGCGAGCAGGCACGGCTCCGGGCGCGCAGCCCCGGCTGGGGCGAGGCTGCGCGGCAGTGCGGTGCGGTGCGGTGCGAACGGACCGCAGGTCAGGAGAAGATGACGGAGCGGAGCTTGAGGCGGTCGGAGGCGCGGCCGCCTGGGCGGAGCGAGTAGTAGTCACCGTCGCAGTCGGGGCCGGTGAACATGGTGGCGGTGGCGCTGGTGAGGTTCTGCGGCGCGAAGGCGGGTTCGGTGGTGTGGGGGTCGGCGACCTCGGGGAGGGTGTGGCAGTCCCGGCTGTCCGGGTCGACGAGGACGCCCGGTGCGCGGTTGCCGAAGTCGTCGTAGTAGGTGTACCGGAATTCGCCGACGGCCGCGGCGGCGGGGCATGGCGTGGCGAACAGCAGGGCGGGCGAGGCGACGGCGGCGGCAGCCGTGTGACGCAGGTGCATGGGGGTGGTACGGCCTTTCCGATCAGGCGCCGGAATCGGCGGGTCCGGTCCGGCGCGAACCACCGTAGTGAGGGGGCTCGGTGGCGAATCGGTTCTCCCGTGCACGTCGCGCGCCGTCGCACCGGCCGTGCACGAGCTGCCGGGAGAGGTGCGACGGGGGCCGATGGGATGGGCGCGGCGCGCGGGGCATATGGGTCGTCCGGGGACGAAACGCCAGCGCTAGCAAGGCGGTTCGGCCCGACGTTCGCATGTTAGAACCGGCGTCCAGCGGGCAGATCTGTTCCTACCTGGGACGTAGGGACGCGCCGGCAGGGGACGCCGGTCGCGCCTGCCTGGCGGCGCGGAGGTGGTTGATGGACGGACCGGCACTCTCCCCGCGTGAGCTCCTGATCCTTCATCAGATCGAGGCCGAGCTGGGGAGCGATCTGGAGCTGGAACGCGAGCTGCGCACGATGCGACCGGCGAGGTTGGCACGGCTTCGACGGTCGCTGGTCGCCAGGCCACGATCAGTGGTCGCGGTGATCGCAAGCTGTCTGGCCGTGTCGTTCGGACTGTTGGGACTGGCGGTGGCGCTGCGGGCGCCGGCGCTGCTGGTCGCCGTGGTGGCGGCCTGGGGTACGGCGCTGGCGGTCCTGCTGGCGCTGGCACGCTTCACTCGGCGCGCCCGGAATCGATAGCGGGCGGGGCCGACAGCGGCCGGGATCGACAACGAGCAGGGTCGACAACGGGCGGAGTCGCCGGCGAGGGACCCTGATGGCGGGCGCACCGCCCGCGCAACGAACGTGATCGGCCGACGCACCGCCGCAGAACGACGGGCGTCGGCCGATCGACGTCGCAGGGCCCGATGCGCGCCCGATGCCACCGGAACGGGCCGCGGACTCAAAGGCCCGAGCGTCGGAGCAGCGGCCGGCGTCAGACCCCGGGCAGGCCGGTCTCCACGCCGTCCAGGGCGTGCGAGCAGAGGCAGTCGCGGGTGGCGGGCAGCGATTCCAGGGTCTTGAACAGGACGCTGCGCAGGCGGTCGACGTTGCGGGCGAAGACCTCCAGCACCTCGGCGTGGGTGACGCCCTCACCGGTCTCCACCCCGGCGTCGAGGTCGGTGACCAGCGTCAACGAGGTGTAGCAGAGGCCGAGTTCGCGGGCCAGCGCGGCCTCGGGGTGGCCGGTCATGCCGACCACCGACCAGCCGTTGGCGGTGAACCAGCGGGATTCCGCGCGAGTGGAGAAGCGCGGTCCCTCGATCACCACCAGGGTGCCGCCGTCGACGGGTTCCCAGGCGAGCGAGCGGGCGGCGGCCAGCGCGGCGTTCCGGCCGTCGGGGCAGTAGGGGTCGGCCATCGGGATGTGCACCACCTCCGGCATCGAGCCGTCGGGAAGGCTCCGGCCGTCGTAGTAGGTCTGCATCCGGCCGGAGGTGCGGTCGACGAACTGGTCGGGCACCAGCAGCGTGCCGGGACCGTACTCGGGGCGCAGCCCGCCGACGGCGCACGGGCCGACGATCTGGCGCACCCCGAGCGAGTGCAGCGCCCACAGGTTCGCCCGGTAGTTGATGCGGTGCGGCGGCAGCCGGTGGCCGCGGCCGTGCCGGGGCAGGAAGGCGACCCGCCGGCCGGCTGCCTCGCCGATGAACAGGGCGTCGCTGGGCGGCCCGTAGGGCGTCTCGACGCGCACTTCGGTGACGTCGTCGAGCAGCGCGTACAGTCCGGATCCGCCGATGACGCCGAGTTCGGCGGTCGGGGCGCCGTCGGTGCGGGGCGGGTGGACGTCGGCCATGGCTCTCCTAGGCTCTTCCGGTCGATCGCGGGCCCGGCACGGCCCGGCGCGCCCGGCGGGTCTGCGGCTGGGGTGCCGTCCGGCGGGCGTGCGACCCGCCGTGGGCACGGTGTCACCCTACGAGCAGTCAGGCCCGGCGTCCCGCACCGGACCTGACCGGTTCGACCCCACCTTCGGCCTCCCTTCGGCATCTCTTCGACCTCCCTTCGGCATCCCTTCGACTCCCCGTGCCCGACAGCCGAATGCTCCGCCTGCCCGACGGCCGAACACTCCGCGTACCCGACCGTCGCGGCCCCGTGTGCGCGGGCGTCGGGCGGTACGGGCGCTCCCGGTCGGTGGTGGCGTCCGCGTACAGTGGCAGCCCAGGTCGGCGCGGTGACGGGACGGTGTGATGAACGACGGGCGGCTGGCGGTGCACTCCGGCGGTGTCGGGGCGAGGGCGGCGCACCGGGCACTGTCGTGGCGGGTGCGGCCGCCGGCGCCGGACGCGGCGGTGCTGGTGTTGCACGGCGGGCGGGAGTTCGGCCCGGAGCCGGTGCCGGCGCTGAACCTGCCGGGCCTGCGGATGCGCCCGTTCGCGCGGGCCGTGGAGCGGGCGGTCCAGCACGGTCCGGGCGGGGACGCGGGCCGGTCGCTGGCGGTGGGCACGGTGCACTACCGCTGCCGTGGCTGGAACGGTGAGCGCGCGGACGCCGCGCGTGACGCGGAGGCGGCGCTGGCGGAGTTGGCGGAGACGCTCGGGCCGGTGCCGACGGTGCTGATCGGGCATTCGATGGGCGGCCGGGCGGCGCTGCGGGCGGCCGCCCACCCGTGTGTGCAGGGAGTGGTGGCGCTGGCGCCGTGGTGTCCGCGGGACGAGCCGACCGAGCACCTGCGGGGCCGGTCGGTGCTGATGCTGCACGGCGACCGCGACCGGGTGACGCCGCCTGCGGACACCGATCTGTTCGCGCTGCGGGCCCGCGACCACGGCGCGCGGGTGGCCGGCTACCGGGTGTTCGGCAGCGGCCACACCCTGATGCGCCGGGCCGGCGACTGGCATCGCACCGCGGCAGGGTTGGCGCTGGCCCTGCTGGGCTTGGCGGCACTGCCCGAGGAAATCGGCACCGCACTGGCCGTGGCGGCCGGCGGTTCGGACGGCGTGTGCATTCCACTCGCCGGCCGCCGATGAACCTGCCCCGGTAGGCCCGCCGGCCGCCGCTGAACCCGTCCCGGCGGGACGGCCGGACACGCGCCTCGGGCGTGCGGCGCCTGCGGCCGGGTGACCGGTCGATGACGGGCGGTGCGGGCCGGTTCTCCGGCTCGACGCGGGCGGGTCGGGGGCGCACACTCCGGGAAGGAGACGTCCGCCAACCGTATGAGGGAGGACCCGGCCATGGGGATCAGCCTGACCACTGATCGGCTCGTCGTCCGCGACTGGACGCCCGACGACGCCGAGGACGCGCTGGCCGTGTACGGCTCCACGGACGTCGCCCGCTGGCTGACGCCCGCGATGGCCCGGGTCACCGACGTCGACGCGATGCGGACGGTGCTGCAGGCCTGGGCGCAGGAGCAGCCCGGGTTGCTGCCGCCGCGCGGGCGCTGGGCGGTGGAGCGCCGGGAGGACGGGAAGGTGGTCGGCGGGTTCGGCATCCGGCCGCTGCCGCCCTACGAGGAGGACCTGGAGATCACCTGGCAGCTCGCCCCGCACGCCTGGGGCCAGGGGTATGCGACCGAGGCGGGCCTGGCCCTGTTGCACTGGGCGTTCACCAAGGACGTCGAGGAGATCTTCGCGGTGGCCCGGCCGAAGAACGAACGGGCGCACGCGGTGGCGAAACGGCTCGGGATGCGCTGGGTCGGCGAGACCACCAAGTACTACGACCTGAACCTGCAGGTGTACCGGATCCGCCCCGCCGACCTGCCCTGATCTTCCGTCCCGCACCGCCCGCCGCCCGCACCGCCGGCCTGCCCTGATCCCCCGTCCCGCCCCGCCGACCGCCCGCCCCGCCGGCCGCCCGCTTCGCCCGGGCGGGTTTCGGCGGGCTTTCAGACTCGGCAGAGGCGCGCGGCGAGGTCGGCGGGCAGCGGGTAGCGGCGCTCGTCGGGGAGCAGCCGGCGGGCCTGTTCGGTGCGGCCGGCGCGGACCAGCTCGGCGGCGCGCCGGATCTGCGGGGTGAGGTCGGTGAGGGAGACGATCCACTCGTCGACGAAGGTGCGGACGGTCTCCCGTCCCAGGCCGACCTGGATGCTGTAGTGGTTGAGCGCCGCCCCGCGCAGCGACCGCTCCGGATCCCACTGGACGTGCACTTCGGCCGCCGCCAGGCGCTGCTGGTCCCCGGTGGTCAACTCGGCTTCCGCCAGGGCGCGTTCCCAGCCCCGGCGGGTGATCCGGACGGCCAGGATGCGTTCCTGCCCCGGCTTGGTGGCCCAGTTGCTGCGGTGCAGCAGCCAGGACAGCGAGGGCTTGATCCAGGTCATCCGCCGGAACGAGAACGGTGCCACGAACCGCTGGGCGCGCAGCGCGGGTTCGGCGATGGCCGGCGCGTACGCCTGGTAGACCACGATCGTGCTGTCGTCGAAGTCGGCGCGCACCGCGTGCAGTTCGGACGACTGCCCGGACGCGACGGGGCCGCGCGGCGAGTGCCGGGACGGCGACTGTCGGGGTGAGCTGGGCTGCTGAGCCATCCTCCGACCCTGCCATCCGCCCGGGCCCACCGGCCACGCACTTTCCGGTCCGGCGGCCGGGCGGCTGTTCGCAGGGGGCTTGCTGTGCCGACGGACCGTCAGCCCTTGGCGGGCACGCGGGCAGGCCGGACCGGGTGCTTGCTCAGGATCGAGACGCGGTTGAAGGCGTTGATGGTGACGGCGACCCAGATCACGGCGGAGATCTGCTCGTCCCCGAACACTTCCCGGGCCTGCGCGTACGCCGCCTCCTGGGCGGTGGAGTCGGCGGGGTGGGTGGTCGCCTCGGCCAGCGCCAGGGCGGCCCGCTCGCGCTCGTCGAACACCTCGGTGTCGCGCCAGGCGCTCAGCACGCCGAGCCGCTGCACGCTCTCGCCCGCCTGCAGCGCGGCCTTGGTGTGCAGGTCCAGGCAGTAGGCGCAGCCGTTGAGCTGCGAGACCCGCAGGTTGATCAGTTCGACCAGACGGCGGTCGAGGCCGGCCTCCGCGCCGGCCACGCGGACCGTCTCGGCGGTGGAGAGCATGGCCCGGAAGACCTGCGGGTGCTGCTTGTCGATGTAGACCCGCCGGCCGGTCGTGATGGTCGCCACCTCGGTCACCTTGAGCTCCTCCGCCTACGCGCTGGTGTTTGTCGGACGATACACTCCATAATAGTTGAAGCTGAAACGATTTGCCGCGCGCGCAGGACAATCAGAACACGTGAAACGAGCGGAACGAGTCGCACGGAAGCCCCGGCTTCCGGACGGCACGGGAGGGAGCACCACCATGAGCACCGCCGAGAACGGGCCCCGCCCGGCCACCGTCCGGGTCCTCCCGCCGCGGGACGTCCCGCTCGGCGGACCGCGCGCGATGACCGTCCGTCGCACCCTCCCCCAGCGCGAGCGCACCCTGATCGGCGCCTGGTGCTTCATCGACCACTACGGCCCCGACGACGTCGCCACCACCGGCGGCATGGACGTCGCCCCGCACCCGCACATCGGACTGCAGACCGTCAGCTGGCTGTTCAGCGGCGAGATCGAGCACCGCGACAGCCTCGGCGTGCACGCCTTCGTCCGCCCCGGCGAGCTCAACCTCATGACGGCCGGTCACGGCATCGCCCACTCCGAGACCTCCACGGCCGCCACCAGCATCCTGCACGGCGTCCAGCTCTGGGTCGCCCTCCCCGACGAACACCGCCACACCGCCCGGGACTTCCACCACCACGTCCCGACTGCCGTCACCTTCGACGGCGGCGAGGCCCGCGTCTTCCTCGGCACCCTGGCCGGCGACACCTCCCCCGTCCCCACCTTCAGCCCGCTCCTCGGCGCCGAAATCACCCTCGACCCGGGTGCCACCCTCACCCTCGACGTCGACCCCGCCTTCGAGCACGGCCTCCTCGTCGACCAGGGCGACATCACCTTCGCCGGCACCCCCCTGCACCCCGCCGACCTCGGCTTCCTCCCCGCCGGCCCCACCACCCTCACCTTCACCAACCCCTCCCCCACCCCCGCCCGCCTCGTCCTCCTCGGCGGCACCCCCTTCGAGGAGGAGATCGTCATGTGGTGGAACTTCATCGGCCGGTCCGGTGAGGAGATCGTGCAAGCACGAAACGACTGGGAGAAGGGGGTCCGGTTCGGCGAGGTACAGGGCTACCCGGGCGACCGACTGCCCGCCCCGGAGCTCCCGAACGTGGCCCTCAAGGCGCGCGGAAACCGCATCTGACCTGCCAAGACTCCCTCTCTGCACAACTCTGGCCGCGGGTGCTGGGAGGCACCTCGCGGCCAGCCCCGCCGTCGGCGCCGGGAGGCCGCGACCAGCTCCGCCGCGGGTCCCACCGAGGAGCGTCACCGCCTCGTCGATTCCCATCTGTGAGCCCGTTTTGCAGGGTCTGGGCGGATGAATGCTGACTTTTTGCTGACTTTTCTGACGGCCCGTCAGTCGCTGGAGCCTTGCCCCTCAGACGCTGGAGCGGTCGGCGGAGCCGAGGCGCACTGCGCTGCTGACCGCGGTGGTGCGCAGTCATGAGGCGGCGGCGAACGACAACCGTTAGTGGCCGGTTCGGATTCCCCGCTCGTGGCCACTTGATGGGAAGTCATCTGGCCGCGGATGTCACAACGCGTGGTCAGGGCAGATCGGCGGCTCGGCGTGGTGCTCTCGCGGAGGCGCGTCTGATCAGCCCTGCTGTCCGTCGGCGGACTGGCCGGCCCCCGGCCGGCCGAGGTGTGCGAGGATGCCCGGTCCCGGCTCGGGTGCGATGTCGTGTGCGGTGACGTCGGTTCCGCAGGCGTCGCAGGTGAGTCTGGCGTGGGCCTCGCCGGTGCAGTCGTGGTGGCGGTAGTGCGCGGGCGGCCCGTCGGGGGCCATGACACCAAGCCCGCCAGCGTTAAACAACAAGCTAAGAAAGTGGACGGCATCTCCCGTCCCTGGGACACGGTGCTCGTCACGGCGCTGCCGGCAGGCCCTGTCGACGTGCACGCACGGGGATCGACTCGACGCGTTCAGCACCATCGGCGGCAGTTGCATCAACGGCTCCCACCGGAGTGAACACTCGGAGGTTTGCGTCGCCCCGGCCACCGTCGCGGCAGTCGTCGGCGCCGCCGACCTGTCCCTGGTTGGCTTCCTCGGCACCCGGCCCCGCTACGTTCGGCCCGCGCTCCTCGCCGCCTGCGCCATGCCGGTCACCACGGGGCTGCTCCTCCGCCCCGCCGGGGCCGGACCTGTCACCCTCGCGTTCCTACTCGCCGCAGGGCTGGCCACGTTCGTCTGGCGCAGCGATGCCATCGCCGACGCCAGGCTCCGGGCGAGCCGCGGGCTTCCGCCACTCATGCAGGGTAACGCGGCGACGCGCGGCCTCCATGACGTCGCCTGGCTGCCCAGGTACCGCGCGAGGATGCGGGCGAATCCCGTTGCCGGACTGGGAAACTGACAATTGATCAAAGGGGGGGCGTGTATACGGGTGCTGACTGCTGAACCGTGCCCGCCCTGACGCCGAGTCAGATTTTGCGCTGCCACCGTTGATCGACCATGTGAAGGCTGAACTCGACGCCACTATCGACCAAGACCTCAGTCGATGTCGGATTTGCACACCTTTACACCTCATACACAAGTGGACTTGCCAGGTCCTGATGGGTAACGCCTCCATCACTTTTACGTTTCGTTGAATAGAAGTAGGCCTTGGCTTTTGGCGACTAGTCACCACATCGACCGTTTTGCCCTCACCCTACGATTCGTGCACGCCCCGCCAAGTTGACTGGGCGGTAACAAGGAGTGAATGTGCACAGAAGCATGTCGGAACGCCGCAGACGGCCGCAGCCGCCGGGCGTCCGGGGGGTGAGTCTCGCCGTGGCGATGGCTGTCGCGGTCTCGTTGCTGGCCGGCACGGAGAGCGCGCTGGCCGCGCCGAAGCCGGACAAGTCCGGTGGGACGCAAGGCGCGAAGGGTGCGCAGTGGGCCACGTCGGCGGCCGATGTGCCGTCGGCGCGAGTCGCGGCGCGGCTGTCCGGGCAGCGGGTGGAGGCGCTGTCCGAGCGGACCGAGACGTCGACGACCTGGGTGAACAAGGACGGGTCGCTGACCACGGAGCTGTTCGCCGGGCCGGTGCGTTTCCAGCGCGACGGCCAGTGGACGGACGTGGATCTGACGCTGGAGCAGCAGGCGGACGGCTCGGTCGCGCCGAAGGCGCACCCGGGCGGGCTGAAGCTGGCCGCGCCGGGCGGTGCCCGGGCGAAGTCGCTGGCCGACTCGCAGGCGGGCAAGGGCGAGGACCGCACCCTGGTGACCCTCGGCGAGGGCGACCAGCAGGTCGAACTGCAGTGGAAGGGCGGCCTGCCCAAGCCTGAGCTGGACGGCACGAAGGCGACGTACAAGGACGCGATCAGCGACGGCGCCGCCGACCTGGTGGTGGAGGCCACCCGGACCGGCTTCGAACAGTTCACCGTCCTCAAGCAGCGCCCTGCGGCGGCCGGTTACTCGTACACGATGCCGATGAAGGCGAAGGGCCTGAAGGCGGAGGCGCAGGCGGACGGCAGTGTGCTGTTCACCGACCGGAAGACCGGCGAGAAGCGGGCCGTGCTGCCCGCGCCGGTGATGTGGGACGCCACTTCGATCGACGGCTCGCGCGAGCACCCGAACCGGGCGAAGGTCGACCTGAAGGTCGTTCAGCACGGAGAGAACATCGACCTGGTGTTCACGCCCGACGCGGCGTTCCTCGCCGATCCGAAGACCCAGTACCCGGTCACCGTCGACCCGTCGACGACCGCGCTGGGCAACGTCTTCGACACCCGGGTGCAGAAGGGCGAGACCGTCGACTGGTCGGCGGACACCGAGCTGTACTGGGGCAACCCGGGCACCAAGAACGCGGACGGCTCCTCGCGCGAGGCCCGTGCGTTCATCAACTGGAACACCGCTCCGATCGCGGACGCGCTGGTGATGAACGCGACGCTGAGCCTGTGGAACTTCCACGCCGGCAACAGCGACTGCGCCGGCTATGCCTGGGACATCTACGACACCGGCCTGGCGTCCACCGCCTCCCGCTGGACCTCGCAGCCGTCCTGGACGTCGAAGCTCGCCTCGTCGAACGAGACCGCCGGCCGTCCCGGCTGCCAGAACGACGGCTGGATCAACGCCGACGTCACCAACCTGGTGCAGACCTGGACTTCGGCGAAGAAGGCGACGTCCGGCATGGGCCTGCGCGCGCCGGACGAGACCAACACCAAGTACTGGAAGGAGGTCAACTCCTCCGAGGCCGGCTCGAACGTGCCGAAGCTGACGGTCACCTACAACTACCGTCCGCGTACCGGCACCGACCAGCAGGCCGGCTCGCCGTTCTACAAGGACGGCAATGGCACCTGGTGGGTCAACTCGACCACGCCGACGCTGCGCGACACCTTCGTCGACCCGAACAACGACAAGGTCGACGGCACGTTCCAGATCTTCGACAACGACACCAACGCGCAGGTCGGCAACGTCCTGGTCTCCCCGTACGTCGCCTCGGGCCAGCCCGCCTCGGTGACCGTCCCGGCGGGACTGCTGACCAACGGCAGGACGTACCGGTTCCGCACCTCGCCCTACGACGGCATGCACTACAACCTGGGCTGGTCGCCGTGGGCGTACTTCACCGTGGACACCTCCGCGCCGTCCGCGCCGAGCGCCGTCTCCTCGACGGACTACCCGTCCGGGCAGTGGGTCAAGGGCGCCGGCCAGGCCGGCGTGTTCACCCTGACCCCGCCGTCCGGTGACCAGAGCGCACTGGAGTGGACGCTCGACGGCACCAACTGGACGAAGGTGCCCACCGGCGGCTCCACGGCCCCCGTCAACCTGACGGTCACCCCGGACAGGGCCGGCACCCAGACCCTCCAGGTCCGCGCCGTGGACAAGGCCGAGAACAAGTCCGAGGCGGTGTCGTACGCCTTCCAGGTCGGCGCCGGCGGCGTGATCTCGCCCAACGACGGCACCCGCACCGCCGCCCGTCTCCCGCTGATCGCCGAGGCCGACGCCGCGAAGTACAACGCCGTCAGCTTCTCCTGGCGCCGCTCCGACGCCGACCCGTGGACCACTGTCCCGGCTGCCGATGTCACCAACGGCGGCAACCCCGTCACCTGGCCGGTCGCTCTGAACAGCGGCAAGAGTCCGTCGCTGACCTGGAACGCCACCTCCACCGTCAACCCCGACGGCACCGTGCAGCTGCGTGCCGACTTCACCGGCCCGAACAACGCCGCCGTCTCCTCCGAGGGCGTCAAGGCCGTCATCGACCGCAAGGCGACCGGCGCCGCGACCCAGCAGGTCGGCCCGGGCACGCTCAACCTGCTGACCGGTGACTTGACGGTCTCCGCCACCGACGCCTCGTTCTTCGGTCTGACGGTCGGCCGCACCAACTCCTCTCGCGACCCGAAGGCCGCGGCGGGCAAGGACGGCCAGGCCCCGATCTTCGGCCCGAACTGGACCTCCGGCGTGGCGTCCGAGGTCTCCCAGTCCGGATTCACGGAGATCCGCAAGACCTCGAACACCTCGCTGGACGTGGTCCTCGCCGAGGGCGACACCATCGGCTTCACCGCCAACACGGCCGGCAACGGCTGGGTCCCGGAGCCCGGCAGCGAGGCGCTGACCCTTCGCGGCTCCTTCGCCAACGGCGACTTCACCCTGTCCGACACCGACGGCACCGTCACCACCTTCGCCAAGGTCGACCCGGCCGCCGCCACCTGGACGGTCTCCTCCAGCCTGCTCGACGGCATGGCCAACACCACCACCACCGTCATCTCCGAGAAGACCGTGGCGGGCGGCAAGACCCTGGCCCGGCCGAAGTACCTGATCGCGCCGACCTCCGCCGCCACCGCCGCCGCCTGCGCGGCCGACCCGGCCGCCAAGGGCTGCCGTGTCCTGCAGTTCGTCTACGCCACCACCACGACCGCGACCGGCTTCAACACCGCCGGCGAGTTCGGCGACTTCGCCGGCCAGGTCAGCGCCATCAAGCTGTGGGCCACCGCCCCCGGCGCGGCGAACGCCACCGCCACCGACGTCGCCACCTACCGCTACGACCTCGGCGGCTCGCTCCGCCAGACCTGGGACCCCCGGATCGGCCAGCAGGCCCAGACCCAGTACTCGTACGTGGTCGGCGGCGCCTCCGACGGCGCCGTGTCCGCGGTGCTCCCGCCGGGCATGAACGGCGGCTACCACATGGCCTACGGCAACATCGCGGCCAACCCTGCGGCCGGCGACGGCATGCTCACCAAGGTGTGGACCAACACCCTCGCCCCGGGCACCAACACCGTCAACGGCACCGCCAACACCACTGTCGTCTACGGTGTGCCGACCAGCGGCAGCAAGGCGCCCGAGGACCTGTCGGTGACCGCCGGCGCGACCTGGGGCCAGACCGACCTGCCCACCGACGCCACCGCCGTCTTCCCCGCCGACCAGGTCCCCGCGTCCAACAGCGGCGCCGACCTGAAGGCGGGCGACTACACCCGGGCCACCGTCAACTACCTGAACGCCTCCGGCCGCCAGGTCAACACCGCCACTCCCGGGCACCGCATCACCACTACCGAGTACGACAAGTGGGGCAACAGCGTCCGCACGCTGACCGCCGCCAACCGCGAACTCGCCCTCGGAGCCACCGACGCCGCCAAGGCCCAGCTGGCCGACCTCGGCATCAACACCCTGCCCAGCGGTGAGCGCGCTCAACTGCTCTCCAGCACCAGCGTGTTCAGCGCCGACGGACAGCGCGAGACGGAGAGCTCCGGCCCGCTGCACCGCGTCACCCTGGCCGCCGACGTGGCATCCGGCGGCGCGACCGTCGCCAAGGCCGGCACCCAGACCGTCGCCCGCACCCGCACCGTGAAGACCTACGACGAGGGCCGGCCGACCGACGGCACCGCCAAGGTCAAGGACCAGGTCACCACCACCGTCACGGGCGGCGCGCTGCGCGCATGGCCCGAGGTGTTCGCCGAGACCCGCACCGACAAGAGCGCCTTCGACTGGGTGCTCGGCGTCGCCACCAAGCAGATCAAGGACGCCGGCGGGCTGAACCTCACCACCGTCACCGGCTACGACAACCAGGGCCGGGTCACTTCCCAGTCCCTGCCGAAGTCCAACGGCTCGGACGCGGGCGCCACCCGCACCACCTACTGGTCCGCCACCGGCACCGGCACCTGCGCCGGCCGACCCGAATGGGCCGACCTGCTCTGCCAGACCGGCCCCGCGGGCGACATCACCGGCGGCGGCTCCAACCCGGTCCAACTGCCCGTCAAGACCGTCCAGTACGGCCTGTTCGGCCAGAACACCCAGACCGACGAGACCGCGGGCGGCGTCACCCGCACCACCACCATCACCTCCGACGCGGCCGGCCGGCCGGTGACCACCACCGTCGGCGGAGGCCTCGGCACCGCCGTCCCGGCGGTCACCACCACCTACGACTCCGTCACCGGCAAGGTCACCAAGCAGGGCTCCGCCGAAGGCGGGACGACCACCAAGGCGTACGACGCGCTCGGCCGCCCGACCTCCTACACCGACGCCGACGGCGCAACCACCACCACCGAGTACGACGCCCTCGACCGGCCCACCAAGGTCACCGACAGCGCCCCCTCCACCACCACCTACACCTACGACACCGCCGTCGACCCGCGAGGACTGGCCACCTCGGTCACCGACTCGATCGCCGGCACCTTCACCGCCCGCTACGACGCCGACGGCAAGGCCGTCACCCAGGGCCTGCCCGGCGGCTACACCACCACCGACACCTACGACCCGACCGGAACCGCGGTCTCCCGCGTCCACACCCGGAACAGCGACGGCGTCGTACTGGTCTCCGACAGCATCACCGAGACCGTCCAGGGCCAGTGGGCCACGCACACCGGCACCCCCGGCGTCACCGCGGCCCAGACCTACACCTACGACAAGGCCGGCCGCCTGACGACCGTCCAGGACACCTCCCCCGACGCCGTCTGCACCACCCGCAGCTACGGCTTCGACAACAACACCAACCGCACCTCGCTCGCCACGGCCGTCGCCGCCCGCGGCGCCGACTGCACCACCAACGGAGCGGCCACCCAGACCAGCACCTACGACAGCGCCGACCGCCTGGTGAACCCCGGTCACACCTACGACGCGTTCGGCCGCACCACCGCGCTGCCCGGATCCACCGTCGCCTACTTCACCAGCGACCTGGTCCAGCAGCAGACCACCGGTGCCAACCGCGCCACCTGGACCCTCGACTCCGCCCAGCGCCTGCGTGCTTGGACCACCGAGACCAACAACGCCGGCGTCTGGACCGCCGTCCGGACCTCCACCAACCACTACGGCTCCGACAGCGACAACCCCCGCTGGACCGGCGACAACCTCGGCAACTTCACCCGCAACGTGGCCGGCCCGAACGGAGACCTCGGCGCGACGACCGCCAACGGCGGCATCGTCACCCTGCAACTCGCCAACCTGCACGGCGACACCACCCTGCAACTCCCCCTCGCCGGAGGCACCCCCACCGTCCTCGACTACGACGAGTACGGCGCCCCCCGCACCGGCCAGAGCACCGTCCGCTACGGCTGGCTCGGTGCCAAGCAGCGCGCCTCCGACACCCCCTCCGGCCTCACCCTGATGGGAGTGCGCCTCTACAACCCGCTCACCGGACGCTTCCTGTCCATCGACCCCGTCTACGGCGGCAACGCCAACGCGTACGACTACGTCCACGGCGACCCGCTGAACAGGTTCGACCTCGACGGCCGGATCAGCTGCGGCTGGTGCAAGAAGGCCGCCAAGGCAACCTGGAGCGGCGTCAAGACAGGCGCGAAGTGGACCTGGAACAACCGCAGCCAGATCGCCTCGGCAGTCGGCGTCGGAGTCTGCATCTACGCGACCGTGGGCGTGTGCGCCGCGGCCTCTGTCGCCGTATACGCCATCGGCGTCCAGCACAACGGCTTCACCAAGCGAGGACTGGCCGTCAACGCGCTCACCATCGGCTGGGGGGCAAAGGTCGGCCTGCTGACGCGCGGCGTCACCTTCGCCACCAGATGGGGCGGATACGCCTTCAACGCCCTGTACACCGTCCCGTCGATCGCCTGCACGATCCGATGGGGACGATGCCCGTGATCCAGTGATACGGTCTGCCGGCACCGCCCAAAGGACCTGCACCATGGATGCCAAGAAATACAAGAACCCCACCTACCGCTACCTCTGGCCGCTGTTCGCCGGATTCGGCATCGTCATAGCCCTCCTTGCCACCAATTCCGACGACACCGCCCAGGCAATCGCGCAGGCCGCAGCCGGGCTGGTCCTCGTCGCATTCAGCGTCCTGATGATCCGGACCGGACTCACCGCCACCCGCACCGGATTGATCGTCCGCAATGCGTTCTCCACCAAGGTGATCTCCTGGGAGCAGGTCGACAGCTTCGACGTCGACCTCTTCCTGGTCGTAAGGTTGACGAACGGAAAAGCCGTCCGCTGCAGCGCGGTCCAGCCGGCCAACGCATCCCACATCACCGGGCGGGGCTACGCGTATCGCGTCGCCACCGAACTGAACTCCGAACTCGCTGACCGCCGAGCTCGCCTCAACGACTGACTGGGCGTTTCGCCCATAGGTGGGCTGTTTGGTCCTGTTCTTCGGTCCACTCAGTTCCTGGTGTTCAGCGGCTTCTGGGGCGGCGGTGACAGGAGAGCCGCTGTTGCGCTTCCGTCCGCCGGAACTGCGCGGTTGCTCCTGTCTCATCCCAGAAAGCCGTGCTCGTTGGCTTCTGTCCCCCGAGTGCCGCAAGCCCTGGGAAGTGCGTCGATTCCGCAGTATGCCGTTGTCATGACGGATCGTCGACCATATCCGAGTGACCTGTCCGACGCCCGCTGGGCCCTGGTCGAGCCCACCCTCACCGCCTGGCGCCGGGCACGCACCGAGCGGGCCCTCGCGTTCGGCCGGCCGCCCGAGCACGAACTGCGCGACCTCCTGGACGCGATCCTGTACGTCGACCGCACCGGCATCCCCCTGGCGCTGCCTCCCGCACGACTACCCGCCCTGGGAAACGGCCTACGCCTACTTCGCCCGATGGCGGAAGGAGGGGGTGTTCGAGTATCTCAACGGTCTGCTGAGACGTCTGGTCCGCGTTGCCGAGGGCCGTGATCCGGAGCCGACGGCCTGCATCGTCGACTCCCAGAGCGTGAAGACCTCCACGAACGTCCCCATCACCACGCAGGGTGTCGACGCGGGCAAGGAGATCATGGGCAGGAAGCGGAACATCGTCACCGACACGATCGGCCTGCTGCTGATGGTCCTGGTCACCGCCGCGAGTGTGCAGGACAGCCCCGCCGGCAGGCAGCTGCTGACTGCCGTGGCCACCGAGCACCCCGCCATCCGCAAGGCCTGGACCGACATGGGCTACAAGAACGCCGTCGTCGAACACGGCGCTGCCCTCGGCATCGACGTCGAGATCGTCCGCCGCGACCCCACCACCAAAGGATTCGTCGTCCAGCCCCGCAGATGGATCGTCGAGCGCACCTTCGGCCGGCTCATGAACCACCGCCGTCTCGCCCGCGACTGCGGAGCCCTCCCAGCCCGCCCCGAAGCCATGATCCTCGGGGGCGTCGGTGCCGCGACCTGCGTACGGGCGCGAAGGCGCTCCCGCAGTGGCGGGGCGGCTCGGCAAGGTTCACAACATCGGGTGATCTTCTGCCGGGGATCGACCTCGCCTGCATCATGTGCCGACGACCTCGAAGCTAGCGTGTGCAGTTGAGCGGGCCGCGGTGTCGGCGACCAGTCCTGCGGGAGCGCGTCATGGCCGCTGATCAGGCCTTGGGTGTTCTACTCCGGAATCTCGTCGGCGCTTCCCCGCACAACCGAGTCGAGATGGGCGGTACGTGCCGGCGATGGACGGCGCCCGCTCTCGGGAGGGCGGGGCAGGGGTTCCCTGCCCTGTGTCCCGGACTCCCGCTCCCGCTCCCGCTCCCGCGCGAGCACATCGAGTGCCCGCCTGGCCGGTGAGTCCCGTCGGCTCGTACCGTCCCGCCACGAGAGGAAGACCGTGACCCTCCAGCAGACCCCTGTACCGATCCTGATCAACAACGTACGTGTCTTCGACGCCGTACGCTCCGGGCCGACCCCGCCGACGTCGGTGTTCATCCAAGGCCGAAGGATCGCCGCGATCGGTACGCGGAACCCGCCGGAGGGGACCGTCGTCATCGAGGGCGGCGAGCGGGTGCTCATCCCCGGCCTGACCGACGCGCACGTCCACCTCTTCGCGACCGGGACCTCCCTCGCGGGCCTGACCGCCGGCGCCACCGGCACGGGCTACTACACCGCGCTCGCCGCGGCCGAGCGGATGCTCATGCGCGGCTTCACCACTGTCCGGGACATGGCCGGCGACGTCGCCTCGCTGCGGCAGGTCCTGGACGCGGGAACGTTCCCCGGCCCGCGCATCTACCCCAGCCAGGCCGCGATCTCCCAGACCTCCGGCCATGGCGACTTCTCCGACGTCTACGAGGACGCGAACACCTTCTCCTGCGGCGTGCACGCCCGCGCCGAGCAGATCGGGTTCCTGCGCGTCGCCGACGGCCGCGACCAGGTGCTCGCGGCCGTACGCGAGCAGCTGAAGAAGGGTGCCTCCCAGATCAAGGTCATGGCGGGCGGCGGGGTCGCCTCCGCCTACGACCCGCTGGACGTGCTGCAGTACACGCCGGACGAACTCAAGGCCGCGGTCGAGGCCGCCACGGACTGGGGCACCTACGTGGCCGCGCACGTCTACAACGACGAAGGCGTCCGCCGCGCGATCGCCGCCGGGATCAAGTCGATCGAGCACGGCCACCTGGTCGCCGGCGCCGAGACCGTCAAGCTGATGGCCGACAGCGGGGTGTGGCTGAGCACCCAGCCCTTCCTCGAAAACGACCACGAGTACCCCAACCCGGAGAGCACCGAGAAGAACAAGCAGGTCTGCGAGGGCGTCGCGAACTCCTTCACGTGGGCGCGGGAGCAGGGCGCGAACATCGCCTTCGGCACCGACCTGATGCTCGAACCGGAGAAGGCCGGACTGCAGAACGAGATGCTCACCCGGCTGTCCACCCACTTCGACTTCACGCCCGTCGAGGCACTGAGGATCGCCACCTCCGGCAACGCCGAACTCTTCCGGCTCTCCGGCGAGCGCGACCCCTACAAGGCGGCTCCCCTCGGCCGGATCACCGAGGGCGCCTGGGCCGACGTCCTCCTCGTCGAAGGCGACCCCACCCAGGACCTCACCGTGCTCGGCAACCCGGACAAGAACCTCGCCGTGATCATCAAGGACGGCCGCATCTACAAGAACACCCTCGCCTGACCCCGCACAGCACCGCCGTCCACCAGGGCCGCGGATCACTCGAACCGCACCCCCTCCATATCCGGACCCGCCCCGGGCGACCGCCGCAGACGGGAGAGAGCAGTGCCCGCGCAGCTCCGCTCGCTGTGACCGTCCATCGTCCGGGCCCGGACCTGAGTGAGCGACAGACCGCGGCCGCCCTACCGAAGCAGCGTGCGCCGCCGGCAGGCCCATTCCCGTCCACCGGCGGCGTCTGCTGCAAGTACGGCGAGGACCAGGCCGAAGCTCACCATCACCGAACTGTGAGCACAGGCGCGTGTGCCGCCGCAGGGCCTACGGATCTGCGGCGGCACGAACAGCATCCAAGGGGACGTCAGCCACCCTCCGCGAAGCCGTTCTCCGCGGCGGACTTGTCCTGAAAGGAGCGGGGAGGGTCGCACTCCCCTGGAGGTCCTCCCAGGTCCCGGGCGGTTTCGCGCCAGGTGGACGATGACCTCGTTGGCGTTCTTGCCCTGCTGAGCGGCGCACTCGCGGAACGGCCTCTCCAGCGCCCTCCGAAATACCTTGTTCCAGGTCGGTGGCAGTGGGGCCGCGGGGACCTTGGTCGAGGTGGTGGCTCTGTCCAGTCGTCACGATTTCCATGTTGACCATATTGTCGTCCGCCTTGACCGGAGCGACGGTGGGGGCGGGCACGAGAGCGGCCGACGGGGCGCGTCGTCAGACGTTCTTCCTCAGGCCGACGTGCCTGGCTGGGACGACCGTTCGCCAACTCGACGGCCTGCTGCAGTGGGGCACCGACCTGTACAGCGCTGTCCTCTCGCGGCCCAGCCTGTGGGCGAAGAATGGCCCGCCGGGAGCCCGTTCGGCATTTGTCGGCAGGCACGGAGAACCTGACGACAGCGGCGCAGATGCCGATGGACGTGTCGGCGTATCGGTCGACGATCCGGAGGGACCGGGGTCGCTCGGACGGTTCAATGCGTCGGTCATGACGGGTCGAGTTCTTTCGTTCGGCTCTGCGGGCGGCCGGGCACCGTGCCGTGGGCAACCGTCAGCGGCCGGCAGTGAACCGGTAGACCGTGGTGGAGCGGTATTCCTCCCCCGGGCGCAGGACGGTGGAGGGGTATTCGGGATGGTTCGGGGAGTCGGGGAAGTGCTGGGTCTCCAGGGCGATGCCCGCGTGCGCGCGGTAGGGGCGGCCGGAGCGGCCGGTGATCGCGCCGTCGAAGAGGTTGCCGGTGTAGACCTGAAGGCCGGGTTCGGTGGTCCGGATTTCGAGGCGGCGGCCGCTGGCCGGGTCTGTGAGGACCGCGACGGTCCGCAGGCCGGTGCCGTCCAGGACCCAGTTGTGGTCGTAGCCGCCGCCGGCCAGGTCGAGCTGCGGGTGGCGGTCCGTCAGTCGGTCGGCGATCGCCCGGGTTTCGCGGAGGTCGAAGGGGGTGCCGACGACGGGTTCGACCGGGCTGCGCGGGATCAGGTCGTCGTCGACAGGGAGGTAGCCGGCGGCGTCGACCCGGAGCAGGTGGTCGAGGACGGTGCCGCTGCCCTCGCCCGCAAGGTTGAAGTAGGCGTGGTTGGTGAGGTTGACGACAGTGGGCGCGTCGGTGACGGCCCGGTAGTCGATGGTCAACTCGCCCGCAGCGTCGAGCAGGTAGGTGACCTGGGCAGTCAGCGCGCCGGGGAAGCCCTGGTCGCCGTCCGGGCTGTGCAGGCGCAGGCGGACGCCGACCCGCCGGTCCTGCCGGACGGGCGTGCCCTCCCACAGGCGGGTGGCATAGCCGTCGGGTCCGCCGTGCAGGGTGTGGCCGGTGTCCTGGGTGGCGAGGCGGTGCACGGCGCCGTCCAGCGGCAGGGTGCCGTGGGCGACGCGGTTGGCGTACCGTCCGACGGTGGCGCCGAAGTAGGCGGCGTCGCCGAGCAGTTCCGCGACCCGGTCGCCGCCGAGCACGACGTTGCTGCGGTGACCGTCGCGGTCGGGGGCGTGCAGGGCTTCCAACCGGGCGCCGAGGCTGAGCACCTCCGCCGTGACGCCGCCCGGGGCGCCGAATGTCCAACGGGTGATCCAGCGGCCGTCGGGGAGGGTCGCGACCTCGGCCTGAGTGATCCTCGGTCGGGCGGATGCTTCGGGCGGCACGGGCGGGCTCCGTTCGGCGTGCAGGCGGCAGGGGACGGGGGCAGGCAAGCGGGCAAGCAGACGAACTGGTGCGGAAACGGGTGACGACGCCCGCGGGCGGGCGGGCGTCGTCGGTCCTCGGTGACAATCCCTCAGGAACCCGGGTCAGAGGCCCTGGGCGAGGCGGTGGTACGCCTGGTTCCAGCGCAGTTCGCGGGTGAAGCGGCGCATGGTGGTGTCCTGTTCGATGAGGACGAGCTCGACCTTGAGCATTTCGGCGAGGTCGTCGAGGTGGTCGCTGTCGAGGGCGCTGGTGAGCACGGTGTGGTGGGGGCCGCCGGCGGTGAGCCACGCTTCGGTGGAGGTGCGCAGATCGGGGCGGGGGTGCCAGACGGCGCGGGCGACGGGGAGGTTGGGCAGCGGCTCGGTGGGCGTGACGACGTCGATCTCGTTGGCGACCAGGCGGAAGCGGTCGCCGAGGTCGGCCAGTCCGACGACGACGGCTGGGCCGGGCGCGGCGTCGAAGACCAGCCGGACGGGGTCCTCCCGGCCGCCGATGCCCAGCGGGTGGATCTCGCAGGAGGGGGTGGCGGAGGCGATGCTCGGGCAGACCTCCAGCATGTGCGCGCCGAGGATCAACTCCCTTCCGGGCTCCAGGTGGTAGGTGTAGTCCTCCATGAAGGAGGTGCCGCCGGGCAGGCCGGTGGCGGCGGTCTTGAGGGTGCGCAGCAGGACGGCGGTCTTCCAGTCGCCCTCGCCGCCGAAGCCGTAGCCGTCGGCCATCAGGCGCTGGACGGCGAGGCCGGGGAGCTGGCGCAGGCCGCCGAGGTCCTCGAAGTTGGTGGTGAAGGCGCCGAAGCCGCCGTCCTTCAGGAAGCCGCGCAGGCCGAGTTCGATCCGGGCGGCATAGCGCAGCGAGTCGTGGCGCTCGCCGCCGGGGCGCAGTTCGGGGGCGAGGCGGTAGAGCTCCTCGTACTCGCGGACGAGCTTGTCCACGTCGGCGTCCGCGGTGGCATCGACGGCGGCGACCAGGTCGTTGACGGCGTAGGTGTTGACGGAGACGCCGAAGCGCAGTTGGGCCTCGACCTTGTCGCCCTCGGTGACGGCGACGTCGCGCATGTTGTCGCCGAAGCGGGCGAGCTTGAGCGAGCCGAGGTCGGCGCGGCCGGCGGCGGCCCGCGACCAGGTGGCGATGCGGCCGGCGACGGCGGGATCGCCGACGTGGCCGGCGACGGTCTTGCGGGCGACGCCGAGGCGGGACTGGAGGTAGCCGAACTCGCGGTCGCCGTGGGCGGCCTGGTTCAGGTTCATGAAGTCCATGTCGATGGTCGACCACGGCAGGTCGCGGTTGGCCTGGGTGTGCAGGTGCAGCAGCGGCTTGCGCAACGCGTCCAGGCCGGCGATCCACATCTTGGCGGGCGAGAAGGTGTGCATCCAGGCGATCAGGCCGACGCAGGCGTCGTCGGCGTTGGCCTCCAGGCACACGCGGCGGATCGCGTCGGCGTCGGTGAGGACGGGCTTCCAGATCGGGCGCACGGGCAGGCCGGTGCGGGCGAGCTGGTTGATGACCTGCTGGGACTGCTCGGCGACCTGCTGCAACGCCTCGGGCCCGTAGAGGCCCTGGCTCCCGGTGAGGAACCAGATCTCGCGTCCGGTGAAAACCTCGGTCACTGGTGGTACTCCTTCACTGGGCCGCAGGGCGCTGGCCGTAGACGTTCTGGTAGCGGAAGTTGAGGCGGTCGATGTCGTCCTGCGCGATGGGCAGCGGCTCGCCGAGCTGGCGCGAGACGTGCACGGTGCGCGCGACGTCCTCGCACATGACGGCGGCCTTGACGGCGGCCTCGGCGTCCTTGCCGATGGTGAACACGCCGTGGCTCTTCATCAGCACGGCGGGCGAGCGGTGCCCGGCCAGGGTCTCGACGATGCCGCGGCCGATCGAGTCGTCGCCGATCAGCGCGAACGGGCCGATCGGGATCTCGGCGCCGAACTCGTCGGCCATCGCGGTCAGCACGCACGGCACCGGCTCGCCGCGCGCGGCCCAGGCGCTGGCGTAGGTGGAGTGGGTGTGCACCACGCCGCCCACGTCGGGGCGGTGGCGGTAGACGTAGGCGTGCGCGGCGGTGTCGGAGGACGGGACGTGCCCGCCCTCGACGACGTTGCCGTCCAGGTCGCACAGGATCATGTTCTGCGGCGTCAGCTCGTCGTAGGAGACGCCGCTGGGCTTGATGACCAGCAGGTCCTCGCCGGGGACGCGGGCGGAGACGTTGCCCGCCGTCCACACGACCAGGCCGTAGCGGACCAGTTCCTGGTGCAGGTCGGCGACTTGGCGGCGCAGCAGGTCGATGGTGTCGCTCATGGGGTGTCAGTCCTCGGTGTCGTGGCTGAGGGCGGTGTTGCGGATGGCGCGCAGGCGGTGCAGCAGCAGGTCGGGGCCGGTGCCGAAGTGCTCGTGCAGCAGGCGGTACTCGGCGTACAGGGCGTCGTAGGCGTCCGCGCGGGCCGGATCGGGCAGGTAGGCGTGGCGCTGGACGCGGCCCATCGCGGCGGCGGCGGTGCGGACGTCGGGGTGGGCACCGGCGGCGACGGCGGCGTGGACGGCCGAGCCGAGGGCCGGGCCCTGTTCGGAGGCCGCCAGCGAGACCGGGCGGCGCAGCACGTCGGCGTGGATCTGCATGAGCAGGGCGTTCTTCTTCAGGCCGCCGGTGACGACGAACTCGGTGACGGGGACGCCACCGTTCTCCAGGGCTTCGACGATGGTGCGGGCGCCGTAGGCGGTGGCCTCCAGCAGGGCGCGGTAGACGTCCTCGGGGGTGGTGGCGAGGGTGAGTCCGGCGATGACGCCGGAGAGGTGGTGGTCGACCAGGGTGGAGCGGTTGCCGTTCATCCAGTCGAGCGCCACCAGGCCGTGGGCGCCGACGCGTTGGGCGGCGGCCTTGCGGGTGAGCAGTTGGTGCGCGTCCTCGCCGTTGGCCTCGGCCTCGGCGAGGTGGTCGGCGGGCAGGCCCTGGCGCAGCCACCAGGCGAAGATGTCGCCGACCGCGCTCTGTCCGGCCTCGTAGCCCCAGGCGCCCTCGGCGATGCCGCCGTCGACGACCCCGCAGATGCCGGGGACGTCCGCCAGGGCGGGGCCGTTGACGACGTGGCAGGTGGAGGTGCCCATGATCGCCAGCAGCCTGCCGTTCTCGACGGCCTGCGCGGCGGGGGCCGCCACGTGCGCGTCCACGTTCCCTGCGGCGACCGCGATGCCCTCCGGCAGGCCCGTCCACGCGGCGGCCTCGGCGGTCAGCGAACCGACCCGGGTGCCCAGCGGCGCGAGCGGGTGCTCCAGCCGGGTGCGGGCGAAGTCCGCGAAATCGGGATGCAGGGCGGCCAGGTACTCCTCGGACGGGTAACCGCCGTCCTGGAAGATCCCCTTGTACCCGGCGGTGCAGGTGTTGCGGGACTCCGTGCCGGTCAGCTGCCAGACGATCCAGTCGGCGGCCTCGATCCAGCGCTCGCACGCCGCGTAGACCTCGGCGTCCTCCTCCAGCACCTGCAGGGCCTTCGCGAACTGCCACTCCGCGGAGATCTTCCCGCCGTAGCGGTGGATCCACTTCTCGCTCCGGGCGTGTGCCAGGGCGTTGATCCGGTCCGCCTGGCCCTGGGCGGCGTGGTGCTTCCACAGCTTGGGCCAGGCGTGCGGTCTCCGCGCCCACTCGGGCAGTTCGGCGAGCGGGGTGCCGTCGGCGAGGGTGGGCAGCACGGTGCAGGCGGTGAAGTCGGTGGCGATGCCGATCACGGCGGCCGGGTCGACGCCGGCGGCCGCCAGCGCGGCGGGGACGGCGGTGCGCAGCACCTCGCGCCAGTCCTCGGGGTGCTGGAGCGCCCAGTCAGGGGGCAGGCGGCGGCCGGTGCCGGGCAGGCGGTCCGCGATGACGGCGTGCGGGTAGGCGTGCACGGCGGTGCCGAGCTCTTCGCCGTCGCTGGTGCGGACCACGACCGCGCGCCCCGACAGGGTGCCGAAGTCCACGCCGACGACGTAGCTCTCCGACGCGTTCGCCTGGTCGTGGTGGGAAGTCACGCTCACTGTCTCTTCCTTGGCATCGGGTGGGGGCGTGGACGGTGGGGGTCGGCGGCCGCCGGCGGTTCCGCGTCCTTGCGGGCCGGCGGCCGACCGGTGCTCCCGGCCCGCGCCGTTGACGGGCGCGGACCGGGAACCGCGCGGGCCGTCCGACGAAGCGGGGTGCCGTACGGCCCGGCGGGGTCGGCGGAATTGGTAGCGCTCACATTCAGGTGCGCGCCGCGGCCCGGTGACGCAGGCCCCGGGCCGCAGACCGGAGGCCGTCAGCGTCGGCGGGCGGTGATCAGGCGCTGCAGGACGATGAAGACGAACAGCAGGGCGCCGATGACGATCCGGGTCCACCAGGAGCTGAGGGTGCCCTGGAAGCTGATCACAGTCTGGATCAGGCCGAGCACCAGCACGCCGAGCAGGGTGCCCAGCAGGTAGCCGGAACCGCCGGTCAGCAGGGTGCCGCCGATGACGACCGCGGCGATCGCGTCGAGTTCCAGACCCACCGCGTGCAGGCCGTAGCCGGACAGCATGTAGAAGGTGAGCAGCACGCCGCCGAGCGCGGAGCAGAAGCCGCTGATCGCGTAGACAGTGGTCTTGGTGCGCTGCACCGGCAGGCCCATCAGCAGTGCGGACTGCTCGCTGCCGCCGAGCGCGTACACGTTGCGGCCGAACCGGGTGTAGTGCAGGACCACGAAGCCGGCGGCGACCACCAACAGGGCGATCAGCGCGCTCGGGGAGACGAACAGGTCGCCGAGCGGGATCCTGGTCTGCGCCATCGCGGTGTACTGCGGGTCGGTGATGGAGATCGACTCGACGCTGATGGTGTAGCACAGGCCGCGGGCCAGGAACATGCCGGCCAGGGTGACGATGAACGGCTGGATCTCGAAGACGTGGATGATCCAGCCCATCAGCCAGCCGCCGGCGGTGCCCATCAGCAGGACCAGCGGGATCACCAGCAGCGGCGGCCAGCCGTGCTGTTCGACCAGCCAGGCGGAGACCATGGTGGACAGCGCCACCACCGCGCCGACCGACAGGTCGATGCCGCCGGTGAGCACGACGAAGGTCATGCCGACCGCGACGACCAGCAGGAAGGCGTTGTCGATCAGCAGGTTGAGCACGACCTGGCCGGAGAAGAAGCCGTCGTACTGCACCGAGCCGACGCTGAACATCGACACCAGCAGGACCGCGGTGACAAGCAGCGGGAGCTGTCCGCGCAGGCGGGTCAGCAGGGCATGGGCGTTCATGCGCCGACCTCCCGGTTGGTGGGGGCCGCGGCGTGCGGCCGGGCGGTGCGCCGGGTGCGAGCGCCGCGGGCGGCGAGCTTGGCGCGGAAGACGGGCGACTGGATCAGGCAGACCGCGATGACCACGAACGCCTTGAAGACCAGGGTGGTCTCCGGCGGGATGCCGATGGTGTAGACGGTGGTGGAGAGGGTCTGGATGATGAGCGCGCCCAGGACGGTGCCGCCGATCGAGAACCGTCCGCCGTTAAGCGAGGTTCCGCCGAGCACCACCGCGAGGATGGCGTCCAGCTCGATCCACAGTCCGGCGTTGTTGCCGTCGGCGGCCGAGACGTTGGAGGACACCATCAGGCCGGCCAGCGCCGCGCACAGCGCGCTGAACACGTAGACCAGGGCCACCAGGCGCATCGCCCGGATGCCGACCAGCCGGCTGGCCACCGGGTTGCCGCCGACGGACTCCAGCAGCAGGCCGAGCGCGGTGGATCGGGTCAGCAGGACGGTGGCCAGCACCACCAGGGCACTGAGCAGGATCGCGAACGGCATGGTCAGCCAGTGGCCGCCGCCGATCAGCTTGTACGGGTCGCTGGTGACGGTGATGATCTGGCCGTCGGTGATCAGCTGGGCCACGCCGCGGCCGGCGACCATCAGGATCAGGGTGGCGATGATCGGCTGCACGCCGGCCTTGGCCACCAGCAGGCCGTTGACGGCCCCGAGCACCAGGGCGGTGCCGAGCGCGATGCCGACGGCGGTCAGCACGGTGGCGAGGCCGCCCGGGTCGGTGGACTCGCTGATGTGCAGGCAGGCCAGGGCGCCGGAGATCGCGACGGTGGAGCCGACCGAGAGGTCGATGCCGCCGGTGGCGATCACCAGGGTCATGCCGAGGGAGACCAGGATCAGTGGGGCGCCGAAGTGCAGGATGTCGATCAGGGAGCCGTAGAGGTGGCCGCCCTGGAGGCGGACGGCGAGGAAGTCGGGGGTGAAGGCGAGGTTGGCGACCAGGAGCACGGCCAGCACCACGGCCGGCCAGAACAGCCGGGACCGGGTCACCGCCTTCACCGGGCTCGCCGCCGTTGCCGTGCTCATTGGTCCGCTCCGCTCGCGATGGTGGCCATGACGCGCTCCGGGGTGAGCTCGCCGTCGTTGTCGAGCTGGGCGACCATCCGGTGGTCGCGCAGCACGCCGATTCGATGGCTGAGCCGCAGCACCTCCTCCAGTTCGGCGGAGATGAACAGCACTGCCATGCCGTCCTCGGCGAGGTTCGCCACCAGCTTCTGGATCTCGGCCTTGGCACCGATGTCGATGCCGCGGGTGGGCTCGTCGAGGATCAGCAGCTTCGGGTCGGTGATCAACCAGCGGGCGAGCAGCACCTTCTGCTGGTTGCCGCCGCTGAGGTTGCGCACCAGCGCCTCGGGGTGGCCGGGGCGGATGTCCAGGGCGCGGATCCAGCGCAGCGCGTAGGCGTCCTGCGCGGTGCGCGAAAGCGGGCGGGTCCAGCCGCGGGAGGCCTGCAGGGCCAGCACGATGTTCTCGCGGACGGTCAGTTCGCCGACCAGTCCCTCGGTCTTGCGGTTCTCCGAGCAGAACGCGATGCCGTGCGCGATCGCGTCGCGCGGGCTGCGCAGCGCGGTCACGGCGCCCTCGATCCGCAGGGTGCCGCCGTCGCTCTGGTCGGCGCCGAACAGCAGCCGGGCGGCTTCGGTCCGTCCGGAGCCGAGCAGTCCGGCCAGGCCGATCACCTCGCCGGGGCGGATGTCGAGGTCGTACGGTTCGACGGCGCCGCGCCGGGTCAGCCGGTCGGCCTGCAGGAACGCCTTGCCGGCGGGGGCGGTGCGTTCGCGCCGCTTGCCGCCGCCGAGCTGGTCGAGTCCGGCGAGTTCGGCGCCGATCATCCGGGAGACGAGTTCGACCTGGTTCAGTTCGCTGGTCAGGTACTCGCCCTCCAGGCGGCCGTTGCGTAGCACGGTCATCCGGTCGCAGATCTCGTAGACCTGGTCGAGGAAGTGCGAGACGAACAGGATCGCCACGCCCTGGTCGCGCAACCGCCGTATGACGGCGAAGAGTTGGCGCACTTCGTCGCGGTCCAGGCTGGAGGTCGGCTCGTCCAGGATCAGGACCTTGGCGGAGACGTCGACCGCGCGGACGATCGCCACCAGCTGCTGGACGGCTATGGAGTAGCTGTTCAGCGGGGCGCTGACGTCGATGTCCAGGTCGATTCCGCGGACCCGTTCGGCGGCCCGGCGCCGCATCGCCGCCCAGTCGATCAGGCCGAACCGGCGGGGTTCGCGCCCGATGAAGATGTTCTCCGCGACCGAGAGGTTCGGGCAGAGGTTCACCTCCTGGTAGACCGTGCTGATGCCGGCCTGCTGGGCCTGGAGCGGCCCGGCGATCCGCACCGGTTCGCCGGCCAGCTCGACCTCGCCGCCGTCCGATGGGTGGACGCCGGTGAGCACCTTGATCAGCGTGGACTTCCCGGCGCCGTTCTCCCCCATCAGGGCGTGCACCTCGCCGGGGAAGAGCCGGAAGTCGACCCCGTCCAGCGCCACCACCCCGGGGAACTCCTTGCGGATCCCCCGGACTTCCAGGACCGGTTGCTGCCGCACCCCGGCTCTCCTCTCGTGTCTCCCGGGTCGGGCCGCCCGAGGGCGGCCCGACCCGGCGGGGTGGGTCAGTACTGTCGGTTGGGCAGGGCCGCGGTGGCCTGCTCGGGAGTGAAGGCGCCCTCCTCGGTCTTGATCCGCCGCGGCACGCTCTCACCCGCCTTGACCTTCTTCACCAGGTCCATCAGCTGGTCGCCGAGCAGCGGGTTGCACTCGACGTCGTAGTTGATCTTGCCCTGACTCATCGCGGTGAAGGCGTCCTTGACGCCGTCGACGGAGACGATCCTGATGTCGGCGCCGGGCTTCTTCCCGGCCTCCTCGATCGCCTGGATCGCGCCCAGCGCCATGTCGTCGTTGTGCGCGTACAGCACGTCGATCTTCGGCTGGGACTTCAGGAAGGCCTGCATGACCTCCTTGCCCTTGGCGCGGGTGAAGTCGCCGGTCTGCGAGGCGACCACCTTGAACTTCGGCTCGCCCTTGACGGCGTCCGCGAAGCCGGACTTGCGGTCATTGGCGGGCGCGGAGCCCGTGGTCCCCTCCAACTGGACGACGTTCACGTCACCGGGCTTGCCCTGGTACTCCTTCACCAGCCAGTCGCCGGCCTTCTTGCCCTCCTCCACGAAGTCCGAGCCGAGGAAGGACACGTACAGCGACTCGTCCTTGGAGTCGACCGCGCGGTCGGTCAGGATCACCGGGATGTGCGCGTCCTTCGCCTCCTTCAGGACGGTGTCCCAGCCCGACTCGACCACCGGCGAGAAGGCGATCACGTCGACCTTCTGCTGGATGAACGAGCGGATCGCCTTGATCTGGTTCTCCTGCTTCTGCTGCGCGTCGGAGAACTTCAGCTCGATGCCGGCCTTCTTCGCCGACTCCTGGATCGACTTGGTGTTGGCCGTGCGCCAGCCGCTCTCCGCACCGACCTGCGAGAAGCCCACGACGAGCTTGTGACCGGAACCCTTGCCGGCAGAGCCACCGCCGCCGCCGGAACCACACGCGGTGAGGACAGCGACCATCGCACCGGCGACCAGGGCCGCCGCAGCTCTCTTGGACATGTGAGGACTTCCTCTCGGGGATCGTCGATCGCACGGACGGCGGAGACCGGCCGGCGTTCACGGGACCGGGCGGGACGACCGGGGCTGGGCCCGGCCGGGAAGGCCCGCCATCTCGTCGATGTGAACGCGGCGTGGCGGCGCCGTTTCGCTCGAGTGAGATTGTTAGCGTTCACAATCGGCTGCCACAAGCCCCGCCACCGCCCGTTACCCAATCTTGACCGGCCATGCACACCCCTCTCCGGCACACGGCGCTCGCGCCCGAACCCGAACCGGCCGCGGGCCACGATCAAGTCGCCCCGACCTCCTTGACGCCCCGCCACCACCGTGCTTTCCTCCGTGTCACGACCTGTACGCAGGACCGCAGTTGGCGATCACGGTCGCGCTTCCCCACTCCGAGAACGGCGCTCCACCGGGCCGACGATCACGGCCGTCCGCCGCACTCCTGGTCGCGGGCGACACCGGCGACGCCTCGGCGCCGACGGTCGACACGGCCAGGTGGCACGTCCGGGCGAGTCGCAGCAGCGGCCCGGCCGCCTCCGCAACCCTGGCCGTCAACTCGGGCAGGCTGCCGTACGCCTACCGGAGCGCCGCCCCTTCCGTCACTGGCGACCGCCTTGAACTGCCTTACTGCACAAGCCTGTTGGCGTGGAACCACAGCCGCCGACGATCACCCCCAGCCCACTGCGCGAGGTCGATTGTGAGCGTGAACAATAATCGGCGGTACCCTGAAGCATCGGCGCGAGGCCACTGCCGCTCCCCTTTGCTCTGCACGAGGCGGGCCGGCCGCCCGGTGGTTGTCCGCAGTCATTGAGGGAGAGTCGAGTTGGGGACCGAAACGGCCGACCTGGCGTCGCGTCAGCCGGTGATGGCGGACGTTGCGAAGTTGGCAGGGGTGTCGCACCAGACGGTGTCGCGGGTCCTCAACGGCGCGCCGCACGTCCGGCCGGGCACCCGGGACCGGGTGCTCGCCGCCATCCGGGAGCTCGACTACCGGCCGAACTCGGCCGCCCGGGCGCTGGTCACCCGCCGCTCGCAGACCCTGGGCGTGGTCAGCTTCGAGTCCACGCTGTACGGGCCCGCCTCGATGTTGGACGGCATCGAGCGGGCGGCCCGCAGCGCCGGGTACTTCGTCAGCGTCGCCAGCCTGCGCTCGCTGGACAGCCGCTCCGTCCAGGAGGCCGTCGACCGGCTGCGCGACCAGGGCGTCGAAGGAGTGGTGGTGATCGCCCCGCAGACCTCCGCGGTCAGCGCCGTCGCCAAGCTCTCCAGCTCGATCCCGGTGGTCGCGGTCGGCTCCGGCACCCGCTCCAGCATCCCGACGGTCTCGGTCGACAACCTCTCCGGAGCGGTCGCGGCCGTCCAGCAACTCCTCGATCTCGGCCACAGCACCGTCCATCATCTGGCCGGCCCGGCGGGCTGGCTGGAGAGCCAGGACCGCCAGGAGGGCTGGCGCCGCACTCTGGAGGCCGCCGGCGCGCGCGTACCCGCCGTGGAGACCGGCGACTGGAGTGCCCGGTCGGGCTACGAGGCGGGCCAGCGGATCGCCGCGCACGCCGACGTCACCGCGGTGTTCTGCGCCAACGACCACATGGCCCTCGGCCTGCTGCGCGCTCTGCACGAGGGCGGCCGCTCGGTACCGGACGACATCAGTGTGGTCGGCTTCGACGACATCCCTGAAGCCGCGTACTTCATCCCTCCGCTCACCACCGTCCGGCAGGACTTCGGCGAACTCGGCCGCCGCGCCCTGGAACTGCTGGTGGCCGAGCTCGGCGGCGCGACACGGCCCAGTGCCCGGGTGCGGGTCACCCCGGAAATAGTGCTTCGCCGCAGCACCGGCCCGGTCCACCGCGTCTGACCGCATCCACCGGCCGGGCCGACAGCGACGACCCGGCCCGTCCCCGCGGCAGTACCGCGCCCGGTCCGGCCGCGGGCCCCTGCTCGGCATGCCCGCAGCGAAAGACATGCCGATGGCCTTCTCGTTTCTCGGCACGCCGTCCGGCAGGCCCGGAGGAAGGAGTGCGCGCCCGCCACGGCCTGACGCCCCGTCGGCACTGCGGGCCGACCCGTCGGCGACGGCCGAGCTCAGCCGCGCGGGCCGTGGATCAGTGGTGGGCGTTTGACCGTTACACGGGCAGGTCATCGCCGGCGCCTCGACCGTGCCGAAGGAGACCGACCTTCGTCCGATGTCGTGTCTCTGGCCACGCCGGCCCGCGGCCAGGTCCGGGTGAAGCACCTGTTGCAGACCCGGCCGGTGGACGGCGTGAGGCCGGCGTCCCTGCGCGGGGGCGATCCGCTCACCCGGCCGGCCCCGGGGACCGACGTCCCCGCGGCGTTCGGTCGCCCGGGCGATCCGGGCACGCCCCGGTGTGCCCGCCGGCCATCCATGATCGTCAACTCTCGCCGATTTACCGCCTCTTGACGCATCACCGGTCCGGCTGGCTTCATTGGGGCGATTGGGAGCGCTCCCACAGTGAGTGCTCCCACCCCCTGCGCTCCTCTCCCCACCGAAGGAAGGCCCCCACCCATGCCTCCCGTCCCCTCCGGCCGCGGGCTGCCCCGACGCGCGGCCGCCCTGCTCACCGGCCTGGCCCTGGCCGCCGTCGGCCCGACCGTCACCGCGCTCGCCCCGGCCACCGCGTCGGCCGCCGCGGTCGCGGACTTCCCGGTCCGGGTGAACCAACTCGGCTACCTGCCGGACGGCCCCAAGCGGGCCACGGTGGTCAACTCCGCGACCACCCCGATCGCCTGGCAGTTGCGCGACGCCTCCGGCGCGCAGGTCGCGGCCGGCGCCACCACCGTGCACGGCGCCGACCAGGCGTCCGGGCAGTCCACCCACCTGGTGGACTTCGGCGCGTACGGCGGCACCGGCACCGGCTTCACCCTGGTCGTCGGCGGCGCGGCCAGCCACCCGTTCGACATCTCGGCGTCGCTGTACGACGGGCTGCGCGCCGACAGCCTGAACTTCTTCTACCAGCAGCGCAGCGGCATCGCGATCGACGCGGCCCTCGCGGGAGGCAGCGCGTACGCGCGCCCCGCCGGGCACCTGGGAGTGGCCCCGAACAAGGGCGACACCGGCGTGCCGTGCCAGACCGGGGTGTGCGACTACCAGCTGGACGTCCGCGGCGGCTGGTACGACGCCGGCGACCAGGGCAAGTACGTCGTCAACGGCGGCATCGCGACCTGGGAGCTGGTCAACTCCTTCGAGCGCGCCCGCCGCTCGGGCGGCGACGCGGCACTCGGCGACTCCACCCTGCGGGTGCCCGAACGCGGCAACGGCGTGCCGGACGTCCTGGACGAGGCCCGGTGGGAGCTGGAGTTCCTGCTGCGGATGCAGGTCCCGGACAGCAAGCCGATGGCCGGGATGGCCTTCCACAAGGTCCACGACGCGCAGTGGACCGGTCTGCCGACCCGCCCCGAACTCGACGACCAGCAGCGCGAGTTGCACAAGCCGTCGACCGCCGCCACGCTCAACCTGGCCGCCACCGCCGCCCAGTGCGCCCGGGTCTACGCACCGTACGACGCCGCCTTCGCCGCCCGCTGCCTGGACGCGGCCCGCCGCGCCTGGACGGCCGCCAGGGCCAACCCGAACGTCCTCGCCCCGGCGACCGACAGCACCGGCGGCGGCGCGTACGAGGACGCCGACGTGTCCGACGAGTTCTACTGGGCGGCAGCCGAACTCCTCGCCACCACCGGCGAGTCGCAGTACCGGGACGCCGTCGTCTCCTCACCGCTGCACAGCAAGCCGGTGGACGGGTTCTGGTGGGGCGGCACCGCGACGCTCGGCCGGATCACCCTGGCCACCGTGCCCGGTGTGGCGCTGCCCGCGGATGACGTGACCCGGCTGCGCGGCCTGCTGACCTCGGCCGCCGACGGCTACCTCGCCACCATGGCCGGCCAGGGCTACGCAGTGCCGATCGCCGCCGACGCCTACGTGTGGGGGTCGAACAGTTCAGTCGCCAACAACGCGATGGTGCTGGCGGTCGCCTACGAGCTGTCCGGCGCCGCCCGGTACCGGACCGGCGCACTGGAGACCATGGACTACCTGCTCGGCCGCAACGCCCTGGACCGCTCCTACGTGAGCGGCTACGGCGAGCGGGCCTCGGAGAACGAGCACCACCGGTTCTGGGCGCACCAGAACGACGCCTCGCTGCCGCACCCGCCGGCCGGCTCCTTCGCGGGCGGCCCGAACGCCGGCCTGGAGGACCCGGTCGCCAAGGCCCAACTGGCCGGCTGCGCACCGGCCGCCTGCTACATCGACGACATCGGCTCGTACTCGACCAACGAGGTGGCGATCAACTGGAACGCCTCGCTGGCCTGGCTGACCGCGTTCGCCGCCGAGCGGCGTGCGACCCCGACGGCGCCCGCGGTGCAGGTGACGCCGACGGCGGTGACCGTCCCCGAGGGCGGCTCCGCGAGCGTGGGAGTGAAGCTCTCGGCCGCCCCCGCCCAGAACGTCACGGTGACGGTCACCCGCACCTCGGGCGACACCGACCTGTCGGCGGCCACCTCCCCGCTGGTCTTCACCCCGGCCAACTGGGCCACCGCGCAGCAGGTTTCGCTGTCGGCGGCGCAGGACGCGGACACCCTCGCAGGCAGCGCGGTGTTCACGGCGGCCGGTCAGGGCGTCCAGGCGGCGACCTTCACTGCGACCGAGGCGGACGACGACACGGCTCCGCCCACCGCCGCCTGCGCGGTGGCGTACAAGGTGGAGAACGCCTGGGGCAGCGGGTTCACCGCCACGGTGACCGTGAAGAACACCGGGGCCGCCACCGTCTCCGGTTGGACCCTCGGGTGGAGCTTCGGCGGCGACCAGCGGATCTCCAACGCCTGGAACGCCACCGTGTCGCAAACCGGCAGCTCCGTGACCGCGCGGGACGCCGGGTGGAACGGAACCCTGGCACCCGGCGCGAGCGCGAGCTTCGGCTTCCAGGCGTCGTACTCCGGCGCCAATCCGGCACCGGCCCGGTTCACCCTGAACGGCGCCGACTGCGCCTGAGCACCCGCTGCCCGCCGCACCGTCACGGTGCGGCGGGCAGACCGGTTCTCAGCAGCGGGCCGAAGGGGACACCGGCCGCGGGCCCCGCGCACCACGGTGGCAATCGGAAGCACCCCCGACAGCCGGCCCGCCGGAGCGCCCGCTCACGGGGTGCCTCGGCGGGCCGGCCGACCACGGTGCGCCGGCGTCAGCCGCCCAGCTTCCACTGCTGGTTGCTGCCGCCGCTACAGCTCCACAGTTGCACGGCCGTGCCGTCTGCGGTGCCGAGCCCGGCCACGTCCAGGCAGAGCCCCGACTGCACGCCGGTGATCGTGCCGTTCGCGTTCGCCTGCCACTGCTGGTTGGGCTGGCCGTTGCAGGACCACACGATCACCTTGGTGCCGTTGGTGGTGCCCTTGGCGTTGGCGTCCAGGCAGAGCGTGCTGCCGCCGACGGTCACGGTCAGCTGGTTCGACGCCGTGCGGGTCCAGGTCTGGTCCGCAGCCCCGGTGCAGGAGCGGATCTGCTGCTGGGTGCCCGCCGCCGTGTTCGCGCCGGTCAGGCACTTTCCCGCGGCCACCGCGCGCAGCGCGCCGCTCGTGCTGCCGGGGGAGGTCGTGTCCAGGCCCATGAAGTGGACCGCGTTGGCGGCCATTCCCGCACCCTGGACCGGGAGTTGGTGCCCGGCCCCGGCGATGCTGTACGCCTCGACCTGGGTGCCGGCGCCGTTGTTGTACCGGGTCCTGGTCCAGCCGGAGGCGGGGGTGTCGGTGGCCGACGGCGTCTGGCTCACGCCGAGGACGTCGGTCCACTGCTTGATCTCCTCGCCGAGGTTGTTGTAGCTCAGGACGGTGTCGGCCGTCCCGTGCCAGAGCTGCACCCGCGGCCGCGGACCGGTGTAGCCGACGTAGGCGTTCCGCACCAGGCCGCCCCACTGCTGCGCGGTCATCGACACCTGCCCCTGCGCGCAGGGGCCGTTCCAGCCGCGCACCGAGCCGGTGTAGAAGCAGTGGTGCGGCACGCCCATGAACGCCGCACCGGCCTTGAACACGTCCGGGTGGTCGGCGAGCATCACGTTGGTCATCATGCCGCCGGAGGACTCGCCGGTGACGTACACGGCATCGGGGTTGCCGCCGTAGTGCTGCTCGGTGTAGGTGATCATCGACATCAGCCCGACCGGGTCACTGCCGCCGCCCCGGGTCAGCGCCTGGTCGGAGGAGACGTCCCAGCAGCTCCCGTTCGGGTTGGTCGACGGATAGATCACCAGGAAGCCGTACTGGTCGGCCAGCGCGCCGAAGTCGGTGCTCGAGTACATGTACGGGCCGTTCCCCTGGCAGCCGTGCATGGCCAGCAGGATCGGCGGGTTGGGCTTGACCGAGGCCGGCACGTACAGGTGCATCAGCAGGCCGGTCGGGTTGGTGCCGAAGTTCGTGATCTGGGTCAGCGAGGCGGCGGCGGCCCGTGGGGCCGTCTGCAGGTTCAGGCCCACCGCCAGGGCGAGCACGGCGAGAACGCCGATCAGCCTGGATGCGAACGAACGGGATCGGGACATGGGACCTCTCCGTCGGGTTTGCCTTGAGCGTGAGAAGGTTCCGGCGCCACCACGGATGAAGCGCCCACGATACTCGGGCCGGGCCGCTGTCCGCGTCAACCATCGCCGCGGCGGCACGGTGGACGTCCGGACGCCGGCCCGCCAACTGCGGATTCACCGATCGCGGGAGACGCAGGTTCCCGCTGTGCGGCGTGAAAGTTGCATGCGTGGCCGCAACGGGAGGGCAGCCGACCGCCCCGAGCCGGCGGGGCCGGGGCCGGACCGATCGCCGCGGGCGGGCCGCTGCGCGGAGTATTGACAAGACGCACCGCCTCGGACAGATTTCACCGGGGCAACCTTCACAGCTCTGCTTCACAAACGATTGTTAGCGCTAACAGGCATGATCGAGGGTCCGGCGCCCACCCCTCCCCCTCGACCTCCTGGCACCCATCCCCATGCGCCCCGCCCGGCAGGAACGGCCCGGCGGAACGCGCGTTCGCCCGACCGCCGGCAGGAGGCCCCGCCTCCTCGGCGTGCAGTCTCTCCCCCACCCAAGGAGAACGATCCGTCATGCCATGGCTCAACGGAAAGACCCGTCTCCGCACGCTCCTGACACCGGCCGCCTGCGCCGCGGTCGGCCTGGTCGCCGTCCTCACCGCCGGCCCCGCAGCCCAGGCCGCCGGGGCGAACACGCTCGGCGCGGCAGCGGCCGGAAGCGGCCGCTACTTCGGCACCGCGGTGGCCGCGGGCCGGCTCGGCGACTCGACCTACGCCACCGTTCTCGACCGGGAATTCAACATGATCACCCCGGAGAACGAGATGAAGTGGGACACCGTCGAACCGTCCCGGGGCAACTTCAACTTCGGCCCCGGCGACCAGATCGTCAACCACGCCACCGCGAACGGCCAGCGGATGCGCGGCCACACCCTGGTCTGGCACTCCCAACTGCCCGGCTGGGTCTCGTCGATCGGCGACGCCAACACCCTGCGGAGTGTGATGAACAATCACATCACCCAGGAGATGACCCACTACAAGGGCAAGATCTACGCCTGGGACGTGGTCAACGAGGCATTCGCCGACGGCGGCAGCGGCCAGCACCGCAGCTCGGTGTTCCAGAGCGTGCTGGGCAACGGCTTCATCGAGGAGGCGTTCCGCACCGCACGGAGCATCGACTCCTCCGCCAAGCTCTGCTACAACGACTACAGCATCGAGAACTGGACGGACGCCAAGACCCAGGGCGTCTACAACATGGTCAAGGACTTCAAGTCCCGCGGCGTGCCGATCGACTGCGTCGGCTTCCAGAGCCACTTCGGCTCCGGCGGCGCGCCGGCCGCCTTCCAGACCACCCTGTCGAGCTTCGCCGCGCTCGGCGTGGACGTCCAGCTCACCGAGCTCGACCTCGCCCAGGCCTCCCCCACCGCGTACGCGGGCGCCGTCCAGGCGTGCCTCAACGTCGCCCGCTGCACCGGCATCACGGTCTGGGGCATCCGCGACAGCGACTCCTGGCGCACCGGCGAGAACCCGCTGCTGTTCGACAACTACGGCAACACGAAGGCCGCCTACGGCTCGGTGCTGACCGCCCTGAACAACGCCGGCGGCGGCACCACGCCGCCGCCCGGCGGCATCGTCTCCGGCACCGTCTACACGCTCACCGACGTGGCGGCCGGCCGCGTCCTCGACGAGCCGGCCGGGCAGAACGCCAACGGCACCCAGCTCCAGGTGTGGGACGCCAACGGCACCGCGGCCAACCAGCAGTGGCGCGCCACCCAGAACGGCGACGGCTCCTGGACGCTGACCAACGTCGCCAGCGGCCGGGCACTGGACGAACCGGGCGGCCAGACCGGCAACGGCACCCGGGTGCAGGTCTGGGACTCCAACGGCGGCGCCAACCAGCACTGGAGGGCCGTCCGCAACGGCGACGGCTCCTATGCGCTGACCAACGTCGCCAGCGGCCGGGCGTTGGAGATCCCCGGCGGCCAGACCGGCAACGGGTCCCCCGTCCAGATCTGGGACTCCAACGGCGGCGCCAACCAGCACTGGAACTTCAAGTGAGCCGAGCCGAGCCCGAGTTCGCCACGCGACCGGGCTCGGCTCCGCACTTCCCCCGCGCCACCTCCGCCCCTGAGCCCGGCGCGGGGGCCCCTCCCCGGCCCCTGAGCCAACTTCCGGGCCGGTCCCCTGTACGGCGGCACGTGCAGCGGCGACTGTGAGCGCTCACCGCCCGTGTCGCGGCTCCACCCCTTCCCCACCCCGAGGAGGTCCCATGCACCGACCACGCTCCCCCCGCCGGCAGCTGTCCGTGATGTTCACCGCCGCGGTCGCGACCGTCGCGGCCCTGGCCGCGATGCTGGTCGCAGGCCCGGCCCGGGCCGCCACCACCGGCGCTCTGAAGGGCACCGGTTCCGGCCGCTGTCTCGACGTGACGGGCGCCGGCCAGAGCGACGGCGCGCTGCTGCAGATCTACGACTGCTGGGGCGGCGCCAACCAGCAGTGGACGCTGACGCCGAGCAGCCAGCTGACCGTCTACGGCAACAAGTGCCTGGACGTCCCGAACCACGCCACCACGGCCGGCACCCGGGTGCAGATCTACACCTGCAGCGGCGGCGCCAACCAGCAGTGGCGGCTCAACGCGGACGGCTCGATCACCGGCGTCGAGTCCGGCCTCTGCCTGGACGTCACCGGCGGCGCCACCGCCAACGGCAGCGCCGTCGAGCTGTGGACCTGCAACGGCCGCAGCAACCAGCAGTGGTCCGGCCTGACCGCGACCACTCCCCCGACCACGCCCCCGCCGACCGGCGCCTGCCCCCTCCCGTCGACCTACCGGTGGTCGTCCACCGGCGCGCTGGCGCAGCCCGCCAACGGCTGGGCCTCGGTGAAGGACTTCACCGACGTGGTCTACAACGGCAAGCACCTGGTGTACGCCTCGAACGTGAACGGCTCCTCGTACGGCTCGATGGCGTTCGCGCCGTTCACCGACTGGTCCGACATGGCCTCGGCCGCGCAGACCGGGATGAGCCAGTCCGCAGTGGCGCCCACGCTGTTCTACTTCGCACCGAAGAACATCTGGGTCCTCGCCTACCAGTGGGGCGCCTGGCCGTTCATCTACCGCACCTCCAGCGACCCGACCAACCCCAACGGCTGGTCCGCGCCGCAGCCGCTGTTCACCGGCAGCATCCCCAACTCCGGGACCGGACCGATCGACCAGACCCTGATCGCCGACGACCGGAACATGTACCTGTTCTTCGCCGGCGACAACGGCAGCATCTACCGGGCCGACATGCCGATCGGGAACTTCCCGAGCAGCTTCGGCTCCTCGTACACCACCGTCATGAGCGATACCGCGGCCAACCTGTTCGAGGCGCCGCAGGTCTACAAGGTCAAGGACCAGAACCAGTACCTGATGATCGTCGAGGCGCAGGGCTCCGGCGGCCGCTACTTCCGCTCCTTCACGGCCACCGGCCTGAGCGGCTCGTGGACCCCGCAGGCCGCCGCCGAGTCCAACCCGTTCGCGGGCAAGGCCAACAGCGGCGCCAACTGGACCAACGACATCAGCCACGGCGACCTGGTCCGCAACAACCCCGACCAGACCATGACCGTCGACCCCTGCAACCTGCAGTTCCTGTACCAGGGCAAGTCCCCCACCGCGGGCGGCCCGTACGACCAACTGCCTTGGCGCCCGGGCGTACTGACGCTCCAGCACTGACCGCACCGACGGTGCACCCCGGCCGCCTCCGGACGGCCGGGGTTCACCCGCGTCCGTGGCGGGCGAGCGTCTCCAGCGGGCGGGCCAGCAGCTCGGCGAAGGCCAGCTCGGCGGCGCCGATCAGCACGGTGTCGCCGCCGAGTTCGCTGACCCGCAGGCGCAGCCTCTCGCGCACGGCGGCGAGGGCGTTGGTGTTGATCCGGCTGCGCACCTGGGCGGCGGAGCCGAGGAAGACGTCCCGGAGGGTGCCGCCGAGGACGACCAGGTCCGGGTCGAAGAGGTGGGCCAGGTTCGCGATGCCGATGCCGAGCCAGTCACCGACCCGGTGCAGGGCTGCACGCGCGGTGACGTCGCCGAGGTCGGCGGCCGCGACCACGGACCGCACCGCCTCGGCCCCGGCGGCCAGGCCGTCCCGGCCGGCGGCCTCCAGCAGGGCCCGCTCGCCGGCTTCGGCCTCCAGGCAGCCGCGGGCGCCGCAGCCGCACGGCCGTCCCTGGAACGGGTTGACCGTCATGTGGCCGATCTCGCCCGCGTAGCCGCGCTCGCCGCGCAGCAGTTCGCCGCCGCTGATCACCCCGGCGCCGATGCCGATCTCGCCGTGCAGGTAGACCAGGTTCTGGCTGCCGCGGCCGATGCCGCGGCGGTGCTCGGCGAGCGCGCCGAGGTTGGCCTCGTTGGCGACCAGGACGGGCAGGTCCGACGGGAGCCGCTCGGTGAGCGCGCCGGCCAGGTCGACGTCCTGCCAGCCGGAGTTGGGGGCGAGGGCAACCCGTCCGTCGGGGTGTCGGACCAGGCCCCGGACCGCCACGGCCACCCCGACGCAGACGCCGCCGTCCGGCGCACGGGCGAGCATCTGGTGGGCGAACTCGGCGATGAGTGAGGCGACTTGGGACGGCTCTCGGGACTGCCCGGACGGCCACTGGCGTTCCCGGCGGTCCAGGAACACGCCGCCGAGTCCGATCAGGGCGGCTGCCAGGCGCTCCACACCGAGATCGACCGCGAGGACATGTGCGCGGCCGGACTCCGGCCTGACGACCAGTGACGGCCGCCCGGCCCGCCCGTTCTCCTGCGGGAGTTCCTCACGAACCAGCCCGGCTGCCGCCAGGTCGCCGACCAGGCCCAGGATGGTGCTGCGGTTGAGGCCCAACTCGGCGGCCAAGACGGCGCGCGAGGTGGGCCCCTCGAAGTGGACGTGGCGCAGCAGCGCGCCCAGGTTGTGCTGGCGGACCTCTTCCTGGGAAGGACCGGCTTTCATCGCAGGCGGCTCTCATCGTCGGGCTGTGCGGCGGCGGGACATGGCGTCCACGCCGGCGGCCACCAGCAGAACCGATCCCGTGACAGCGTACTTGACCCCCGAGCTGTACCCCATCAGTCCCATGCCGTTCTGGATCACCGCGACCACCAGGCCGCCGAGCACCGCGTCGACCACCCGGCCGCGGCCGCCGAACAGGCTGGTGCCGCCGATGACGGCACTGCCGACGGCGAGCAGCAGGACGTTGCTGCCACCGGTGTTGGGATCCACGGAGTTGCCCCGGGAGGCGGCGATGATGCCGCCCACGGCGGCCAGGCAGGAGCAGACGACGAAGGCCGAGGTGCGGATGAAGGCGACGTTGATGCCGGCCCTGCGGGCGGCCTCGGGGCTGCCGCCGACGGCGTACACGTGCAGGCCGAAGCCGGTCCGCTGCAGGGTGAACGTGCCGAGCAGCAGCAGGGCGCCGATCACCGGCACCACCAGCGGCACGCCCTTGAGCGAGCCGACCAGGACGTTGCGGCTGCGCTCCTGGTTGAGCAGGTACACCGCGGCGGCGCCGATCACGGCCACGGCGCCGGTCCGAACGGCGAGCAGTGCCACCGGAGTTCCGGCGAGGCCGCGGCCGCGCCGGTCGCGGCTGCGGCGCACCTGGAGGACGGCGTGGCCCGCGACGCAGCAGGCCAGCAGCAGCCAGCCGAGGACGGGGCTGAGGTTGTCGTTGGCGACGGCCAGCACCGTCGGGTCCTTGACGGAGACGTTGGTGCCCTCCTTCAGCAGCATCAGCACCACGCCCTGGAAGCCGAGGAACGCGGCCAGCGTCACCACGAAGGACGGGATGCCGACCTTGGCGACGAGCGTGCCGAGCAGCAGGCCGATGGCCGCGCCGGTCAGTACGGAGGCGGCCACCGCCGCGTACCAGGGCCAGCCGTGGTCGGTCAGCAGGATGGCCAGGACCGCGGCGCAGACGCCGCTGGCGTATCCGGCCGACAGGTCGATCTCGCCGAGCAGCAGGACGAAGACCAGCCCCATCGCGATGGCGATGCTGCCTGCGCTCTGGGTGAGCAGGTTGGCGAAGTTCAGGTTGGACAGGAAGACCGGGCGCAGCAGCGCGAAGAACACGCACAGGACGACCAGTCCGGCGACGGCCGGCAGCGAGCCCAGCTCGCCCGCGCGGACCTGGTCGAGGTAGCCGCGGCCGGCGGCGGCCAGTCCTCCGGTCCGGTCGTCCGCGGGGCCGGTGGTGCGGTGCGGCCGCTCGGGCTTCTCCGGGGCGAGGGCGGTCATGCGGCGGCTCCCTTGGAGGTGTTCTGCGGGCCGAGGTCGCCGCTGCGTCCCGAGGTGATCAGTTCGACGACCTGGGCGTGCGTCGCGTCGGACGCCTTGACCTGGGCGGCCGTCCGGCCGAGGTAGAGCGCGGCGATCCGGTCGGACACCGCGAAGACGTCGTTCATGTTGTGCGAGATCAGCACGACGGCCAAGCCGTTGTCGGCCAGTCGGCGCACGAGTTCCAGGACCTGGGCGGTCTGGGCGACGCCGAGGGCCGCGGTGGGCTCGTCGAGGACGACCAGCTTGCTGTTCCACAGCACCGCCTTGGCGATGGCCACGGTCTGGCGCTGGCCGCCGGAGAGGCTTGAGACCTTCTGGCGCAGCGACTTGACGGTGCGTACGGAGAGGCTCTGGAGGGTGGCGGCGGCCATCTCCTCCATGGTCGAGTCGTCGAGCACCAGCCCGCGGCGTTTCTCCCGGCCCAGGAACATGTTCTGGACGATGTCGAGGTTGTCGCACAGCGCGAGGTCCTGGTAGACGATCTCCACCCCGAGGGCGGCGGCGTCGCGCGGGCTGTGCACCTGCACCGGCCTGCCTTCGAAGAGGTAGTCCCCGGCGTCGGCGGAGTGGATCCCGCCGATGCACTTGACGAGCGTGGACTTGCCCGCGCCGTTGTCGCCGACGAGGGCCGTGACCTCTCCCGCGTAGGCACTGAGCGCGACGTCGTGCAGGACCTGGACCGGGCCGAAGCTCTTGTCGATCCCGCGCAGTTCGAGAGTCGGTGTTTCTGTCATGGGTGGGGCTCCTGGGGAGTTCGACGGGGCCGGCCCCGTGCCCCTGGCGGCACGGGGCCCGCTGGCGACGGCCGGGCGCTACTTGATGCCGGCCTTCGTGCACAGCGCCTCGTAGTCGCCGGTGCACAGCTGCGCCTTGGTGACGTAGCCGTCGGTGACGACGTCCTGGATGTTGTCCTTGAAGACGGCTTGCGGGGTGAGCAGCGCCGACGGCACGTCCCGGTTGCCGGTCGGGTCGTGGACGGTGGAGTTGCTCTGGCCCTTCTTGCCGTGGGCCAGGTCGACCGCGAGCGCCGCCGCCGCGTCGGCCTCCTTCTTCACGGCCTTGTAGACGGTCATGCACTGGTCGCCCGCCAGGATGCTCTGCAGGCCTTGCACGGTGGCGTCCTGACCGGTGATCGGGACCTGCCCGTTGCGGTGGTTCTTGCGGAGCACTGCGATGGCCGCGTTGGCCAGGCCGTCGTTGGCCGCGAGCACCCCGGCGATGTCCGGGCGGCTGGTGTACATCTGCTCGAAGATGGTCTGCGCCTGGGCGTTGTCCCAGTCCGGCACCGACTGGTTGGGGCCCTTGGTGTACTGGCCGGAGGCGTACATCGGGTCGAGCACGCCGTTGTAGCCGTTGGCGAACAGGGTGGCGTTGTTGTCCGTCGGGGAGCCGTTGAGCTCGGCGACGACGGGGTTCTTGGCGCCCATGTCGCCCAGGCACTTGGCCAGGCCCTGTCCCTGGAGCTTGCCGACCTGGGTGTTGTCGAAGCTGACGTAGTACTGGGCGGAGCCGCCGAGGGTGAGCCGGTCGTAGTCGATGGTGGCGACGCCCTGGGCCTTGGCCTTGTCGAGGACGGCCTTTCCGGTGCCGCTGTCCAGGTTGACGATGACCAGCACGTTCACGCCGTTGGTGATCATCTGGTCGGCGATGGTCTGGAACGCCTGCTTGTCGCCCTCGGCGTTCTGGATGTCGTAGTCCATACCGGCGGCCTTGAACGCCGCCGCGAGGTACGGCCGGTCCGCGGTCTCCCAGCGGACGGACGACTTGCTGTCCGGCAGGATCACGCCGATCTTCGGCTTCTTGCCGCCCGCCGAGTCGGAGCCCGTGCCCGAGGAGGAGCAGGCCGTGGCCGTGGTGAGCAGGGCCGCCGACATGGCGGCGGTGGCGAACAGGAGCCCCTTGCGCATGGGCAGGGTCCTTTCGAGGCGTGTCCGACCTGCGCCGGACGTGCGTGGGTGGGATGGGGGGATGCGCGCGAGCGTCGAGCACGGAAGGCGGCCGGCCTATTTGTTGCCCGCGACAACTTACGGCTTGCGGGGAGGCCCGCCAAGCCCTCGCACCGGCGCACGTGCGTAACGATCGCGTTACCGAAGCCCCGCCGGGCACGCACCGCCGAGTCGCAGGTCACGTGCTCAACTCGACGGGCGGGCAACGGAGAAGGCGACTCAGGGCCCTTCGCCGAGGCAGCTTTGCTCCGCTGTTCGGCTACCGGGGCTGGGACGCACTGGTCACCGTCGACGAGGAGGCCGAGGACGCCGCCGACGTCCCGGCCACCCCGCACCGCCGCTGCTCGGGCCGGCCCCGGCCGCCGCCGTCAAGCTCGCCGCCTGTGTCAGCACTCTGCCCACGATGCTCACCTGCCTGCTCGGCAGTGGACGCAGCCTGCTGTCGACGACCACTCATGGCGCACTGCCGAGGGCCTTCGCCCGAATCCACCCGCGCCGTTCGGCACCCACCGTCGGCACCGTCCTCTTCGACGCCTTCACCCCTGTGACCGTGGTGGCACTCGAACTGGCCTCCCCGCGATTCCTGGGCGATGCGGCCCTCTCCGTCGGCCTGCTGATCGCCTGTCACTTACGGTGCCACCGCGTTCGCCTGCGTCCGGCCATCCCGCCGACGCCTGCTCACCACTTCGCGCAGCCTTCTGCGCGAATGCGTACTACCGCTGCTCGGCGGCCCGGTGATGCTCGCCGTATCACCCGCAGCGCGCACGACATGGTCGCATCCGGCTACGGCAACGCTTCCTGCCGCGGCATCAGCGGCCTCCTCCTGCTCGGAGTCGGATCCGCCGCTCGCGGCCTGCCGGTCATGCTGCTCGTCCGCTTCCGCCCCCCTTCGCGGCAGAAGGACCACTGTCGTCCGAGCAGCCACCGCCACCACCGATTCCACCGATTTCACCGAGGACTGGATCTGCCGCAGGCCAACGCCCGGACCAACCAGCTCTACGTCGTCAACGCCTCCGACCCGGCCGGCGTCGGCCGACGCACGATCCTCGGCCCCAAGAGCATCGTCCGCCGCCCCCCATGCATGCCGGCACGGTCCGCCCCCGGGCCGGCTCGACGAAACGACAGAGCGCCGACCTGCCCGACCGACGTCCGAGACGACCCCGCGGTGCGATGCGCAGAGGACGGCGGGTGCGGGGCGCCCGGACATGCTCCACCGGACGCCGGACCGGCCACATGCCTCGTCGGGGTATCCGTCTATCGGGCCGGGCCGGCGGCGTCCGAGAACCGGGCCGCCACGCTGCCCGGCCCTGGCCTGCGGCCACCGGCGGTGCTGGCCCTGACGACCAGGTGCGGCGCGATGGTCACGTGCGAGACCGGTGTGCCGGGTTCGTCGATCAGCCGCAGCAGCAGGTCGATCCCGGCGCGGCCGACCGCGGTGAAATCCTGCCGGACGGTGGTGAGTGGCGGGGTGATGTACGCGCCCTCCGGGAGGTCGTCGAAACCGGCGACGGCGATCTCGGCGGGCATCCGCACCCCGGCCTCGTTCAGCGCTCGGACCACACCGAGGGCCATGTGATCGTTGGCGGCGAACACCGCCGTCGGCCGCGGGCCCGCGCCGCCCCGGAACGCTTGCGCGACAAGGCGGCCGGCCGCGTGGCCGGAGGCCGGGCTCCAGTCGCCGGTCAGGTGCGGCGGGACGGGGAGGCCGGCCGACTCCAGCGCCGCCCGCCAGCCCTGCAGGCGGCCCTCCGCCTCGATCCACTCGCCGGGGCCCGCCACGTGCCAGATGGTGGTGTGGCCCAGCGAGAGCAGGTGTGCGGTGATCGCCCGCGCCCCGGCGAACTGGTCCACGGCCACCCCGGGCAGGTCCAGGTCGTGCCCGCCCTCCACCGTCACGATCGGGAACGGCTGGGGCAGCCGGGCCAGCGCCGCCACCGTGTGCCGGTGCGGCGTCATCACCACCACGCCGTCCACCCCCCAACTGCCCAGCCGCTCCAGGGCCTTGCGGAGCGCATGCTCCGTCAGTTCCTCCAAACCGACCGAGGCCACCAGGTAGTCCTCCTGCCGGGCCGCGCGCTCCAGACCTGCCAGGATGCTCGCCGGGCCGAACAGCGTGGTGTTGGCTGCCACCACGCCCAGCGTCCGGCTGCGCCTGGTCACCAGCGTCCGGGCCGCCGAGTTCGGCCGGTAGCCCAGCTCCGCGATGGCCTGCAGCACCCGCGCCCTGGTCGCCTCGCGCACGTTGGGGTGGTCGCTCAGAACCCGGGAGACGGTCTGGTGCGACACGCCCGCGACCTCCGCGACGTCCGCCATCGTCGGCGGCCGCCGCTCCCCAGCCCCGTCCATGCTGCTCCCCGCTCTCCCGGTGCCCACGGTGACGGCCTTCACCCTACTGGCCGTCTCCGCCGGACGACCTGCGCCCTCCCGACGCGAACCCGGCGCCGCCTCGCAAGACTCGCGGGGTTCGCGGAGCAGAAAGCGGCCGCAGCAGCGTCGTTCCCGGAACAGCTCGGGAGCCCGTCACCGCTGTTCCTGGAGACCAGCGGCGCACTCCCGGTGCTGGTCAAGCAGACCCTCGGCTGGACCGCTCCGAGACTGCGGGAAGCCGAGGCGGCGGACCGCTGGACCTGGCTGATCGTCACCGCCTGCACCCAGCTCCGCCTCGCCCGCTCTCTGACCACCGACCTGCGACGGCCGTGGGAGAAGCCGGCCGAACCGAACAACTCACCCCGGCCCGAGTACGACGCAGGTTCCGAGACCTGCACGCCAGAACCTCAACACCGGCCGCAGTGCCGAAACCCACCCGTCGCGGCCCCGGGCGCCCGCCCGGCTCCAAGAACCGCCGCCCCGCGAACCGCTACGACGAACGCCTGCTCCTGGTCACCGGCGAAACCTACCCCCGACCGGCTCACCACAAGGTCGGCACCAAACCGCGCCACGCCGGATAAATCACAAGCTCAGTACCTGTGTTCAATCCTCAGGCGTGCATTTGCCCAGGTCAGGAATCGAACAGGCTGGGATTGGCGAGCAGATCGGCGAGGTGGGGAAGAACAGCTACCGGGTATGGAGAGCGCACTGTTCGGAGCGAGGGCGGCATACCTTCGTCACCTCGCTTCGCACGCTCCCCTCGTACGCCGCCATCCGCCCTGTCCCCGTTGGCCAGCGTGGGGATATGTTCGCGCCCAGTCAATCTCCGGCGGCGGTCTTACCGCCCGACCCGAAGAGGTTCAGCCTTGATGCGCCAGCGTGTGAAACTCTCCCTGGCAGCGGTTGCTGCACTGGCCGCGGCCCTGATTCCGGCCGGTTCCGCCGACGCGGCCCCTGCTCTCACCGGCACTGCGGCCTGCCCGTCCGGCTACCTGTGCGTGTGGGACCAGCCCGACTACCAGGGCAAGATGTACCAGTTCAGGAGCGACAACTTCTCGTGGTGGGGCTGGGACATCGACGACAACGACCGCTCCTGGTACAACAACGGCACCAGCGGCAAGTACGCCTGTGTGTGGCAGTTCGCCAACTACAGCGGCAGCGTGAAGGCCATCGCGCCCCACACGTCCTCGCCCCACGACTACAACCACGAGACCCGTGGCAGCTCCAACGACTGGCGAGCGGGCGGCTGTAACTGAGTCGTGCCGCCGGCCGGGGCGAAACGCCCCGGCCGGCGGCTTGCGGATACCTGGATGTCACCCCCGGCCGGGACGAGCGGGCTGACGAGGGGTCAGCGGCCGTGGGATGGTGGGCTCCGGCCGGTCGTCCGAACCGCTCCCGGCGGCGGTCTCCATGGAGACCGCCGCGGTTAGGGCCTGTCTCGTAATTGATCTTGACGGTGGTCACTGCTCCTCGGCTCGAAGCCAGAAGATCAGTGAGGCGAGGACGACGCCGGTTCCAGGTGCAGGCCGAAGCAGCGGCGGCGTCGCTGGTCGTAGACCCGCAGCGATGGGGGGCGGGCCGGATCGAGCACCGGCCGCCTCGCTTCCTCGACGAACTCCAGGACGCGGTGATCAGCGGCGTCCAGGTGTCGCTCGGCTACGTCGACAGCAAAGGCGTCGAAACCCGGAGAACCGTCCACCCGCTGGGCATCGTCGCCAAAGGTCCTGTGTGGTACCTCGTCTCCAACACCGAGACCGGCCGACGGATCTTCCGGATCGACCGCGTGTCGTCCGCCGACCCGACCGGCGACCCTGTGCACCGACCCGGGGACTTCGACCTTGCCGAGAGCTGGAACGAGATCGCCAAAGAGGTCGATCACAAACGAACGCCGCTGGAGGTCCAGGCGGTATGCACACCCGACGGGATAGGCATACTCCGGATGGCGCTCGGCGACCGGCTCGACGTGGGAGGTTCCACGACCGATGGCCGCATCGAGGTCGTGATCCGCGGCCCCAATGAGTACATCCTCGCCGGCGAGCTCTCCGGGCTGGTCGAATGGGTCGAGGTGACCGGCCCTCCGGAGGTCCGAGACCACCTGGCCTCGATCGGCAACGCCCTCGTCGAACGATACGGCCGGCCGCGCACCAGCGGAGACCTTCACCCGTCTTGAAGCGGACGAGGCAGAGCTTCGAGAACAGTTCCGCTCAACAGGGTGGGTTTGTCCGTTCCGGCAGTCGCCCGGTCACGAGTCGGCGGGTCTGCCGGCCTGGCTCGCTGCGGGTGGACCGTCTCGGGCCGGGCCGGCATCGCCACGCACTCGGCGCGCTTCCGAGGTCGAGGTCGCGACGGGCGGAGCAGGTTGTGGCGGCTGGCGCCTCGTAGGCGGTGCCGTCGATCACGGGCCGTGGGCCATGCGCGGCCAAGGCCGGCCCGAGGGGTTCCCGGAGCGGCAGGTCCCGCGCTGGACGGCCGAGCCGGAGGGCTACGCGATCGCGCTCGGCCTGTTGCAGCGGGCCCTCAGGTTCCAGGTCGCCGGAACGGCTTGAGCCGCACCCCCTCCAGGCTGTCGGCGATCAGCTGGTCCAACCGCCGCTCCCGGATCTCGTCCCGCTTGGCACTGATCACATGGTGGACGGCCGACTTGCGGTAGGACGGCGCCTGCCGGCTGAACCACTCCCACGCCCGCGGTTCCGCTTGGAAGCGAGCCATCTGCGCCGCCTCGAACTCCCAGACCGGCTTCTCCTCGCGGTCCCGGTCACGGGCTTCGAACACCGCGATGCCGGCCGGTCGCATGAGCCCCTGCGCGATCAGCTCCTCGATCTTGCGGAGGTTGACCAGGCTCCAGTTGCTGCGCGGCCTGCGCGGGGTGAACCGGATCGTCCAGGAGAAGTCGTCGATCGGGCTCTGCCGACCGTCGATCCAGCCGTAGCACAGGGCCTGGTCGACCGCCTCCGACCAGCTCAGCGTGGGCTTGCCCGTTCCCTTCTTCCACAAGCCGACCCGGCATTCGGAGGCAGTCGCGTGGTGCTCCTCCAGCCAGTCCCGGAACTCCTCAGGACTTGAGAAGAAGGTTGGCTCCATGCGCGGTGCTCCCGTTGGTCGTCCCGTCGGCTCCATTGAACCTGTCGGGTACGACAATCCGAGAGCTTCACCGCGCCGCCCAGGATCTGCGCCGGGGTGTCATCACCATGACGGGCAGGCAGCCACAGGAGCCGAGCGGGGGCGGATCGGCCGCAGGCCCCTCGTTCGAGGGAGCGGAAGAGGCGTGGGCCTCGCCGACGCGAGTGGACAGCTCAGCTCAGAGTGCGCCGACCTCTTGGCAGGACGCCCCGACCTGCTGGCGGCGCTGACCGACGGCTACGGCCGCCCCTTCGCCGCCGCGGAACTCGAGTACCTGACCGTGCTGGAGGCGCTGGACGCGGTGTCCGGCATTCAGTACGGCGCCGCCACCGGCGACCCCGAACTGGTGAAGCGCGGCCTGCAGACCCTCACCCGACTCGACGCCACGGCCAAGGCGGCGGCACAGCAGGAGAGCACGACGTGACGCGGCTGCTCCGCGACCCGTCCCTCGGCGGCCTGACCCTGGTCGTCATCGACTTCGAAGGGCTCACCCCCACCGGGCGGCCGGCGGAGCCGACCGAGGTCGCCGCGCTCGCGCTGCGCCCCGAGCACGGGCGCCTGGTGGAGGTCGGCCGGTTCGAGTACCTGATCCGGCCGCCCGCCACCGGGCGATGCCGGACGTCACCGTCACCGCCAGGCTGCTGGAACGCCTGCCCGCCGACGGGAGTGCCGCCGGGCGGTGGAACACCCTGCTCGACCTGGATGCTGCCGCCGGTGGCGCTGGAGTCCCTGAGGACCGCCGGGCCGATTCGACGGGATCACCGTCCCGAGGCCCGACCTGCCTGCTGCCTTCGCCGCGGGCCCCTGGGCGCAGGCGCGCAGCACGTCCGCGCCTGGCGGGCCGTGACGAACGGGATGTGACGGTACGTCAGGCGTCCGGTCCAACACCCGCGTCTGCGGAGGACTTCGACCGCGAGTTCCGTCGACATGGTTGACCGCATTGAAGTGACCATGGCATTTTCGTGCGGCGCGGACGTGCACCAACCGGTCGCACGCCTGCAATCCCCCACAAGGAGAGCCATGTTCAAGAGATTCGCCGCCGCGCTCGGCGCGGTCGCGGTCGTCGCGGGTGCCCTGACACTCGGTGCCGCTCCCGCGCAGGCCGTTCAGGCAGGCGACCTGACCTCCACCATCGCGCTGAGCAACTGCTCCGCCTCGCTGGTCCGCTACCCGAGTTCGGTGGACACCGACCGGGCGATGATGCTGACCAACGGCCACTGCCTGCCGACCATGCCGTCGGCCGGCCAGGTCATCCAGAACACGAGCGCCAGCCGCAGCGGCACGCTGCTCAACTCCGCCGGCACCTCGCTCGGCACCGTCCAGGCGGACAAGGTGCTGTACGCGACGATGACCGGCACCGACGTCGCGCTGTACCAGCTCACCGACACCTTCGCCGCCATCACCACCAAGTACGGGGCGACGGCGCTGACGATCAGCGACACCCATCCGGTCGACGGGTCGGCGATGTACATACCGTCCTCGTACTGGAAGCAGGTGTGGAACTGCTCGATCAACGGGTTCGTCGACACGCTGCGCGAGGACCAGTGGACCTGGCACGACTCGCTGCGTTACAGCGCGGGCTGCAACACCACGCACGGCACGTCCGGTTCGCCCATCGTCGACGCCGCCAGCAAGAAGGTCGTCGGCATCAACAACACCGGCAACGACGACGGCGCGATGTGCACCCTGAACAACCCCTGCGAGGTGGCCGCGGACGGCACCACGACCGTCACCAAGGGCCAGAGCTACGGTGAGGAGACCTACTGGTTCACCACCTGCCTGGGCACCGGCCGGGTGATCGACCTGAACGTCAGCGGCTGCCTGCTGACCAAGCCGGCCGGCGCGGCCGTGTCGGTGACCAACCCGGGCAACCAGTCCACCGTGGTCAACGGTTCGGTCAGCCTGCAGATCCAGGCGTCCGGCGGCACCGCCCCGCTGAGCTACTCGGCCACCGGCCTGCCCGCCGGCCTGTCGATCAACGCCTCCACCGGTCTGATCAGCGGCACCCCCACCACCTCGGGCGGCTCCTCGGTGACCGTCACCGTCAAGGACGCGGCCGGTAAGACCGCCTCCACCACGTTCTCCTGGACGGTCACCACGAACCAGGGCACCTGCACCCCGGCGCAGCTCCTCGGCAACGCGGGCTTCGAAACCGGCACCGCAGCCCCGTGGACCACCACCAGCGGCGTGGTCGACAACTCCGCCTCGCAGGCCGCGCACGGCGGTTCGTGGAAGGCCTGGATGGACGGCTACGGCTCCAGCCACACCGACTCCATCTCGCAGACCGTCACCATCCCGGCCGGCTGCAAGGCGTCGCTGAGCTTCTGGCTGCACATCGACACCGCCGAGACCACCACGTCGAGCGCGTACGACAAGCTCACCGTCACGGCGAACGGCACCTCGGTCGCCACGTACTCCAACCTCGACAAGAACACCGGCTACGCCCAGAAGACCATCGACCTGTCGGCCTACGCCGGCCAGACCGTCACGGTGAAGTTCAACGCCGTCGAGGACGCCTCACTGCAGACGTCCTTCGTGATCGACGACACCGCGATCCAGACCAGCTGAGTCCCACAGCCCGGCGGAGCCACCCGAACGCTTCGGCGGCTCCGCCGGGCTCGCCCTCGCCCGGCTCCGCATCGCGGCCGACGAGCCCGGTCGCCGTTCCGTGCTACCCGGCCCCACGTTGTCGGCACACGGGTTCTGACGCCTCGCCGGTCCGGTTGGCGCGCGCCCAATCGGATTCGTCGGCCCGGAACCGGTTCTGACGTTCGGTCAGTCCCGGTGACGGGCATGGATCAGGGCGCCTGTCCGCCGGACCGGTTCGCTGTCGCTGCGGACGGGGTGGCGCGCAGTGGCAGCACCCTGCGGTGCAGGCCGCGTTCCTCGGGGATGCCGGCGACAATCCCGGCCCACGGCGTAGCGCTGCGGGCCCGCCGGTCGGGACCCCCGAGGGTCGCGGACCGAGGCGTGGCGTCAGTTCGCGGTCTCCGTCAGCCGCGCGGCCACCAGGTCGACGCCGGCTTCCACCGGGACGAGGGTGGCGGGCTGGTCGGCCACGAGGCTTCGGCTGACGGGGAGTTGGGTCTCCAGGAGGTCGAGGAGTTCCGGTGCGGTCAGGTCGGGGGCGGCGGCCGCCGTGAAGCGGACCCGTGTCCCGCTGCCGTCGCGGGCTTGGACGACGCAGGACTCGACCGCTGTCGGCGGGTTCGGTGTCCGCCCCGCTGCCAGGTTCCATGCCACGCACCGGTTGAGGGGGACGCCCAGGAGGAGGGCCTGGACGCGGCCCTGGTAGGGCTTCACAGCCGCCGTAGCCGGAACGGCCTGGCCCAAGCCGCCCGGTTCCCGGTGACAGCTCCAGGCTGCGCCGAGACACACCGGCGGCCACATGGCAGGACCGAGCGCCGGCGACAGCGGGCGGTGGTGGGTGTGAGAATTTTGACCTGCGACCCTGCCTCGCGCTCGCCGCGGCGCAGCCGTCGCCGCCCGTCCTGGGCCTCGTCCTCGTCCTGCTCTTCGCGATCCCGTGGGGGCTCGCCGTCACCTACCGCCTGCGCCGCCAGGGGGGAGCCGCCCGGGAACAGACCCGGGCGGAGTCCGGCCGATCGACGCCTACGCCTGGAGGGACTTCGCGGCGTCGCGGATGACGTCGAGGACGAAGTCCGGGTTCGAGAGCATCGGCACGTGGCTGCTGTCGACGTCGTAGGCCTTGGCGCCCATGCGCTCGGCGGCAGCCCGCTCCAGGTCCGGGTGCACCGTCCGGTCGTTGTTCGCGACGATGCTCCAACTCGGCTTGGTGCGCCAGGCGGTGCCGGGCACCTGCTGGTCGAACAGGTCGGGGACCGGCACGGCGCCCACGGCCCGGACGAGCTTCTGCTCGGCCGGCGGCAGATCGCCGCAGAAGTCGCCGGTCCCCGACTCCTTGAGCCAGATCCGGCCGTGGGAGACGTCGATGTGATCGAACACGGGCGTGCGGGGGAACTTGCTCTGCTGGTCCTGCGAGGTCTCGTCCTCGTCCGGGCTGAGCGCGGCGACGTAGACCAGTGCGCCCACGCGGTCGTGAACGCCGGCCTTGGTGATCAGGGTCCCGCCGTAGGAGTGACCGACGAGCACGACCGGGCCGGGCACATAGTCGATGGAGCGGGTGACGCACGCGACGTCGCTTTCGAGCGAGTCGAGGCCGTGCTGCGAACTGGAGACCACATGCCCCTCGGCCTGGAGCGCGGGGATGAGCTTGTTGAAGCACGACCCGTCGGCCCAGAGGCCGTGGGCGAAGACGATGCTGGCCCTGCTGGCCATGGGTTCCTCGTTTCGTCGTCATCGAGCCGTGGTGACCCGGCTACACCGAGTGGTCACGCTATGACTCATCGAGGTCGGCCGCGACTGCTGGTCCGTCGTGCCGGCTGTCCAGGGCCTGCAGACGATCCTGTCCGACGGGACACCGCTCTGGTACACGCTCCCGATCGGCTCGGCCATCGCGCCGGCCATGGTCGGCCACGACCTGCTGCACGCCGTCCAGCGCGGGCTGACCTACCTGCTGATCGCGGTCTTCGGCGTTCTGGCCGTCGGCGCGCTCGCGCATCTGCACCCGCACGCCGGGACGGCATCCGGCGCCGGCGGCGGAAGCGCCGGCGATGGCGGAAGCACCGACGCCCAACCGGTCGGCCTCGCCGGCTCCGGCTCCGGCTCCCGGCACGACGGCCAAGCAGCTTGCCCCGACCGTGTCGGCCGGGTGCGGCGGCGGGAACCGGGGCGCCGGCGTCAACGACCGCCCGGCCGACCTTCGACGTCGGGCTGTGCACCGTGTACGGCGGGCAGCACCCGGCCGAACCGGACCATCGCGGGCTGCAGACCCATTCCCAAGCGGGTGTCCCGCAGGCAGGCGCCCGCGCCTGCCGGGGGGCCGGGTCGGTGAGGCGCTGCAGCGCTGCGGCCGCGGTGTAGCACATGCGGCCGGTGGTACTTGCGCGGGTCGTGGCCGAGGGTGTCGGTCAGTGCCTCGTGGCGGCCTTGGACGGTGGAGTGGTGCATGCCGAGGGTGGCCGCCGCGGAGCGGCATCGGCCGACGCCAGTGCCTGGCACCGCAACCTGTGGCTGCGCACCCTCGACCGCTTGGGCCTCGGCTTCGACAGCTGACCGCGCCGGCCTCGGCGCACGGCGGGACACCCGAAGCGCGGGCGTCCCGCCGCATATCCCCGGAACGGATTGGGCATGAACGGGACAACATTCAGGCAGGGTCGACCGAACCCCGGGGGGAATCCCATGGCCGTCGCACGCCGCACGCTGCTGACCAGCGGCGCCCTCGTCGCCGTCGCCACCGCGCTCGGCGGCCTGCTCCCGGCTCCCGCCGCCCGCGCGGCGGTCGGCTCCGCCGGCACGCCCGGCGGGAAGCCCACCGCCGACTGGATGTCGTACCTCGCGCCGGAGCGCTCCCTGCTCGGCCTGACCATTCCCGGCACCCACGACTCCTGCTGCACCGACCCCGCCCACGGCACCGAGTGGTCCCACACCCAGAACTGGGGCGTCCCGGAGCAGCTCACCCAGGGCGTCCGGTTCCTCGACATCCGGTGCAACGGCCTGCAGGGAACGGCCGACGAACTCGGCATCTACCACTCCGACGCCTACCAGTACGTCCGTCTCCAGGACGTCCTGGACCAGTGCCGCGCCTTCCTGACGGCCCATCGGGGCGAGACGCTCGTCATGCGGCTCAAGAACGAGAACGCGGGCGGCCAGGCCCTGGACGCCGCCGAGTTCCGCCGCCGGGTCGACCACTACCTCGACGACCTCGGGTACCGCGGCCTCTTCCACCTCTACGGCTGGCCCACCCTCGGCGCCGCCCGCGGGCGGATCGTGCTGCTCGCCGACTTCGCCAACGACTGGGGGCTGATCCAGTGGTCCAGCGGCACGAACCAGTACTTCCGCACCCAGGACCTCTGGCAGACCGACCAGTTGTTCCCGCTGCGGGTCAAGGGCCGGGCGATCACCCAGCAGTTCGACGCGGCGACCGCCGACCCCGACTCCCCGCAGATGTACGTCAACTTCCTCAGCTACGCCGGTGGCCTGTGGCCCAAGACCGCCGAACAGACGCTGATGGACCAGTCCGTCTACCCGTACCTGAACGCCCGCACCGGCCAGGCCGCCCGCTACGGCATCGTCCCGATGGACTTCCCCGACTTCCACGTCAACGTCCTGCAGATGCTCATCGACAAGAACTTCGCCGCCTGACCGCGGGCAGCAGCTCGAGCGGCTGCTGCACCGGTGCGGCGGGCAAGTGCCGGGGACCTGCGGGCGGGCGTTCTGTCGGTGGGTTCACTGCTGCAGTCGCTTCGACCAGTCGCCCCGGAATGGTAGTCACGGCCGTCGCCGGGCTGCTTCGTCCCCCGGGGAACGACGTCCTCGTGGTACGGGTACTGTTCCGTCACCGCCGCCAGCAGGAACTCCAGGAACCCGCCCTCGAACACGTCCCGTTCCCGCATCGAGTCGAACTTGGCGGCGACCGGCAAGCTGCCCTGGGACGCGGCCGCCTTCCTGGACGACGCCTACCGCCGGGGGTGCTGCGCCGGACCGGTGCGGTGTACCAGTTCCGCCACATCCGGCTGCAGCACCACCTCGGCCACACGTACCGCCGGCGGCGGACCAACTACAGACCGGCCGGATTCCCCTCCGCGCAGGCCTGACCACCGTGACGGCAGGCGCCCGACAGCCGGCCGGAGCCGAAAGCCTGCAGGTCGTGACGGCCGGTCATATCCGGCCGGTGCCCTGGCCTGTCCGCCGAGCTGCCGGAACACCACGATCGGAGCAGCCGGAGGGCATGACCGCCCGTGGACGAGGGAGTCCGATGAAGGCCCTGCGTCCGACCGCTGTCGCCGCTCCGGAACCCGGCCGACCGGACCTGGCGCTGCCGGCCGCACTCGCGCTGCTCCTGCCCCCTGGGCGCCGCCGGACTCGGCCCCGCGCCACGTCGGCGCCCACCCCACCGACGACCGGGCCGCTCGGCGAGCCCGCCGAGGACGGCGGCGGTCGAAGGCGGCGGTGAACTCCACGTCCCGGTCCCGGATCAGGCAGCCGATGCCGGAGAGATTCGACCACCCACAGGAAACGGAGAGAGACATGAGCATGTTCGACGGTTTCAAAGCCACCGCTGCGAACGGCACGGAGCGCCGGGGTGCGGCCGGTACGGCCGAACGGCCCCCGCGGAGCCCGCGGAGCCCGCGGCATCGGCGGTGGCTGCTGACAGTCGCCGTCACGGCCTGCCTCGTGCCGGCCGGTGTGGGCCCGGCGGCCGCGGCCGCCCCGACCCCGGCCGCCCTCCTGCAGGCCGGCGCCGAACGGGGCGTCGCCGACGGCTATCCGGGCGTGATCGGCCTGGTACGCCAGGACGACACCGCCCAGTACGTGCACGCGGGTGTCGGCGACCTTTCCACCAAGGTGCCCGCCGACCCGAAGGCGAAGTTCCGGATCGGCAGCAACACCAAGGCCTTCACCGCCGCCGTGCTGCTCCAACTGGAGGCCGAGGGCCGGCTCTCCCTCGACGACACGGTGGCCAAGTGGCTCCCCGGCGCGGTCAACGCCAACGGCTACGACGGCTCCAGGATCACCATCCGCGAGCTGCTCAACCACACCTCCGGCCTGCCGGAGTACGCCAACGGGGCCTTCGGCACCCAGTACGCACTGAACACCCAGCCCAACCAGCCCTGGCCCCCGCAGAGTCTGGTGGACCTCGCGCTCTCCAAGCGCGCGCCCGTCTCCGCGCCGGGTCGGCAGTGGAGCTACGCCAACACCAACTACGTCCTGGCCGGCATGGTGATCAAGGCCGTCACCGGTGACGAGGCAGCCACCGAAATCCAGCGGCGCATCATCGAACCGCTCGGGCTGCACGACACCAGCTTCCCCACCGCCGATCCCGCGCTGTACGGCAACTACCTCCGCGGCTACCTGCACCCGGTGATCTTCTACACCCAGGACGTCACGGTCTCCAACGTGCAGGTCTACGGGAGCGCCGGCGCCATGGTGTCGACCCTGGACGACCTGGCCGCGTTCTCCCGTGCCCTGCTGACCGGACAGCTCCTGGCGCCCGCACAGATGGCCGAGCTCAAGAGCACCGTACCGATGGACAGTTCAGGCACCTCCGGGTACGGGCTGGGCGTCGAACACCTGCAACTGCCCTGCGGACAGTGGGCCTGGGGACACAACGGCGCCGTACTCGGCTACCTCAGCAACTGGCTGAGCAGCGAGGACGGCGCCAAGCAGGTGCTGTACGCGAACAACGAATTCCACCTGATGGGCGGAACCCAGGGCCAGCGCGACACCGTCAACGCCGCGTTCGACGCCTTCTGCGCGCTGTAGCCCCGAACTCGAACCGCAGTCCCGGGCCGATGCGGCCCATGCCTGACGAGCCGAGCCCTCGACCCCGGAGGGCTCGGCTCGTCAGATCCTCTGATCGCACGACCGAGCAGGCTGCGGGGCGATCGGGCCTCTCCTCACCGGAGCCCCACCCCGGAAAGCCGCCCGATCGGGGGCGGGGCTCCGCACACGTACGGTTCGCGGTCAGCCGAGGCCGCGGGTGTCCTGCTTCAGCGCGGTGTCCACGGTGAGCGCGGTCGCCACGACGAGGCTGATCAGCGGGTCGGGGAGCGGGCGGTGGATCTGGAGCACGTAGTTGTCGGCCGTGGTGAACATCGTCTTCGCCAGGCCTTCCCAGGTCTTGGTGATCCGGGCGACCTCGGTGTCCGTCTCGTCGACGATGGAGAAGTTCCAGGCCCGCCAGTTCTCCGCCTTGATGGCGCCGACCTTCCGACCGCCGACCTCCAGCGCGAAGTTGATCTTCCCGATGACGTTCTGCTGGATGATCTGGCCGACCTCCTGGCCGTCCGGCCGCTGCACGATCACCCGCGACTTGATGATCTTCGCCGGGCGGGTCAGCAGCAGCACCGGGGTGCCGTGCGCGTCACGGATCTCCAGCTTGTGGGTCAAGCACTGGTCGACGGAGGAGAGCAGCCGGAGCGCCTTGCGCAGGCTGCTCTGGCCGACCTGGACCACCGAGCCCAGCGTGCCGCCCCGCTGGTCGAAGACCGCGTACTCGTTGGTCAGCTCGATCAGCTTGACCTTCTGGTTCACCACCAGGACGGGCTCGGAGAAGAGGGTGCCGCCGCCACCGTGGACCGGTCCGACGCCCGCCTGCTGCTGCACCTGGCGCTGCACCTTGGCGGAGTCGCCGACCGGAGCGGCCGGCTGCCCGGGGAAGCCCGGGGTGTTCGTGTTCTGGGACATGGCGGGCAGGCTAGGGCCAATCCCCGGTGGGTAGCCAGACCGTTTCGGACGGCCGCCGGGCCCGTCCGGGGCGTCGAGCGGTGAACTCGACCTGCGGGTTCGGGTGTTGCGATCGCCGACCGGCACTCGGCAGAACCGCTGTGGCTGATGTCACATCACATCCACTGATCGCGCACGGACGACGGCCTGCCTCATGGCAGGCCGACCCGGCCGTCTGTCGCGCCACCTCGCTGTCGTTCGCCCGCGGCGGATCACGGGTGCAGCTCGCCGAAGTCCTCGAACCGGAACTCCGGCACGGTCAGCGGCTGTTCGGCCCAGATGACCTTGCCCCGGGCCGAGTACCTGGTCCCCCACCGTTCGGCCGTCTGCGCCACCAGGAACAGGCCCCGGCCGCCCTCGTCCGTGGTGGCTGCGTAGCGCAGGTGCGGGGCGGTGCTGCTGCCGTCCGAGACCTCGTGGACGAGGCTGCTGTCGCGCAGCATGCGGACCCGGATCGGCTCGGCGCCGTAGCGGATGGCGTTGGTGATCAGTTCGCTGAGGATCAGTTCGGCGGTGAATGACAGGTCCTCCAGTCCCCAGGCGGCCAGTCGGTCGGCGCACTCCTTCCGGATCCGTGACACCGAGGCGAAGTCGAGCGGCACGTCCCAGGCGGCCACCTGGTCGGGCTCCAGCAGCCGGGTGCGCGCGACGAGGAGCGCGATGTCGTCGGTGGGGCGCGGCGGCACCAGCGCGTCGGACACGGCCTGGCAGATGTCGTCCGGGGAGCGCCGGACGTCGGCGCCCGCCAGGGAGCGGCGCAGTGCCTCCAGCCCGGTTCCCAGGTCGCGGTCGCGGTTCTCGACCAGCCCGTCGGTGTAGAGCACCAGGGCGGTTCCGGGGGCCAGCCGCAGCTCGGTGGTTTCGAAGGGCAGTCCGCCCACGCCGAGCGGCGGCCCGGCCGGCAGGTCGACGAACTCGGCGCTGCCGTCGGGCTCCACCAGCACCGGCGGCGGATGTCCGGCCCGTGCCATGGTGCACTCGCCGGACGTCGGATCGTAGATGGCGTACAGGCACGTGGCGCCCGTGACGGCCGCCCGCTCGCCCCGGCCCTCCATGTCCTGCTCTCCCCCGGAGTTCTCCGCCGGGTCGAGGCGGGTGACCAGTTCGTCGAGGCGGGCGAGCAGTTCGTCCGGGGGCAGGTCGAGGGCGGAGAGGTTGAGGACGGCCGTGCGCAGGCGGCCCATGGTGGCGGCGGCGTGCAGGCCGTGGCCGACGACGTCCCCGACGACGAGCGCGACGCGGAAGCCGGGCAGCGGAACGACGTCGAACCAGTCCCCTCCCACCCCGTGCAGCGCCGGCAGGTAGCGGTAGGCCGCCTCCAGGGCGCTCTGCTCGGGCAGTGCTCCGGGCAGCAGGCTGCGCTGCAGCGTCTCGGCCATCGTGCGCTCGCGGGTGTACCGGCGGGCGTTGTCGAGGCAGACCGCCGCGCGGGCGGCCAGCTCGTCGGCGAAGGAGAGGTCGTCCTCCTCGAACGGCTGCGACCCCGCCCGCCAGAAGTGGACCGTGCCCAGGGTCGTGCCACGGGCCCGAAGGGGTGCGCAGACCAGCGAGTGGACCCCGTACGAGAGCACCCGGTCGGCCGCCTCCGGGCTCCGCGCCCGCCAGGCGTCGGACCCGCGCAGGTCGGCGACGAGCGCGGCGCGCCCGGTCTCCAGCGCGATCTCCTCCGGGGTGCCGGGGCGCGGGTCGAGCCGCGAGCCGATCGGGAAGAACGGCCAGTCCTCGTCGACGCCGCCGACCGCGACGCGACGGATCCACAGGCCCTGCGCGGCGCCGGGGTCCGGGGGCTCCTCGCCGTTCAGCACGGCGTCGGCCAGCTCGACCGTGGCGAAGTCCGCGAAACCGGGAACGGTCACGTCGGCCAGCTCCTGCGCGGTCCGCGCCACGTCCAGGGTGGTGCCGACCCGCAGCCCGGCGTCGTAGAGCAGTTGCAGTCTGGCCCGCGCGGTCTCGGCCTGCCCGGCCAGTGCCCGCAGTTCGGTGGTGTCGCGGACGGTCGCGACGCTGCCCGCCTCTCCGCCGAACGGTGCGGTGGGGCGGTTGTTGACGGCGAGCAGCGTGTCCCCGGCCCGGTGCACCTCGTCGGTGGCGGCCCGCCCGGACGCCAGCAGCTCGGCCAGTGCGGGGGCGAGCCCGAGTTCGGAAGCGGCCCGTCCCTCCACGTCGGGCGGCAGTTCGAGCAGCCGGCGGGCCTCGTCGTTGGCCAGCAGCACCCGTCCGTCCCCGCCGACGATCAGCACACCCTCGCGGACGGCGTGCAGCACCGCGTCGTGGTGCTCGTACATCCGCGTCATCTCGGCCGGGCCCAGGCCGTGCGTCTGGCGTCGCAACCGCCGCCGGGCCAGCGCCGCCCCGCCCGTGCCGACCGCGAGCGCGGCCGCCGCACCGCCGATCAGGATCGGCAGCTGCCGGCCCACCGCGCTGCCCACGTGGGCGACGGTGATTCCGACCTGGACCACGCCGGCGACCGAGCCGTCCGGCCGGTGGACCGGCGCGCCGGACTCGACGACCCGCCCGACGGGCGTGAGGAAGCTGTCGGTGGTCGGCCCGGCGAGGGTGCGCTCGAACGGGCCGATGACGTGCTTCCCGATCAGGTCGGGGGTCTGGGCCGAGTAGCGGATCCCGGCCGGGTTGGCGAACACCACGTAGTCGACGCCGCCCTTCTGCACGACCTTGTCCGCCAACGGCTGCAGCACCGCGGTCGGATCGGGACCGTCCATCGCGCTCACCACGCCGGGGGCCTGCGACAGGGCGACGGCCGCGGCCCGGGTGCGGCCCGCGGCCTCACCGGTGGCGGACCGCCGGGCCTGCAGCACGAGCGCCGCCAGCGCCACGCCGACCAGCAGCAGCACGACCACCAGCAGAACCACGAACACCTGCCCGGCGACGGTGCGCACCCGCAGCCGCGAGCCCACCCCGCTTCGGGCGGATCGCTGTCCGTCCGACCCGCCCGGTCCAGCACTCCGAGCGGCATCGCCGTCCGCTGCATTCATCCAGGCCATCCCCGCACATCCGGGTCTCAGCTCCCTCCACGCTGCCACCCCGCCCGGTGTCGCGCACAGCGGGAGGATCACCTGAGCTCCGACGAGGACGCCGACCGGGTCCGTGCCGAGGGTGCACGGCGTCCTCGTCTCGGCGGGGGCCGCGTACTGCGGGCCGCGCCACCGTGCGCGGACGCCCTCGGCGAGCGTCGCGCCCCGCCGGCGCCGCGAACTGGATCAAGACCGTGCCCGGCCACGACTGGTTCGCCGTCGTCCGCTTCCACGGCCCCGAAGAAGCCTTCTTCGACCGCCAGTGCACCCTTGGCGACTTCGAGAAACTCCCCCGTGTCCGGCGTCCGGCCGGAGGGCCGGACTCGGGCCCCGGGGGACCGGCCGGTGCCCCCGCCCGGGTGGTGCTTCGAGCCGATCCGCGATCCCGGAACGGGCGCTGCACTACTGTCCGGAGCCGAGGACCCCGTGACCAGTACTCGCACCGGAGCACCCCATGGCGACTGCCCGATTCGGTCTCGAAGCGGCCCCGAACGACGACGAGTTCATCTTCCGGCTGGACGACGAGGAGAAGATCGGGCAGGCCCGGGCGATCCTCGCGGGTACCGAAAGCTCCAAGGTCCACGTCCAGGGCCGGGTCGTCGCGGAGACGGCGGACCACAACCCGGACTGGAACTTCCACCTCGACCCCGGCACCGTCACCTTCTTCGAGGAGGCGGACGCGGACTGCGACGCCTCGGCGCACTACGTCGCGACGCAGCTGGACGACATCGGCCAGGAGGGCTTCCTGCCGGGCCACATCTGGGCGCCCGCACGTTCGAAGATCACCCGCGAGCTGGACGGTTGAGCCCCCCGTCCCGTCACTGCGACGCGCATAGCGCAGGCAGGGCGGGTGCGGGCGCAGATCGCGACAACATCACTGGTTCCGGTGAATGCTGACGGTACGTCAGTTCGGCTCCCTCTCGGCCCGACCATGATGCGGATCGGCATCCGTTCGCAGAGAAGGTGGTTCCGAAATGACCAGTGACCCGATTCCGTCGGTCACCGAAGCGACGCTCACCGACGTCGCCACCAATGGCGTCTGGGGCCCGGGCCACAGCGTCAACCAGGCCGTCGTCGACGTGTCCCGGGCCCTGCTCGCCGCCGCGCAGGGCGAGGAGGGCGTCGAACTCCCTCCGGAGCTCGCGGAGTTGGTGGCCGATGTCCAGCGGATCGGCAGGATCGCGCTCCCCCGCATCGTCTCGCACGACGGCACCCGGCTGTCGGCGTTCTCGATCAAGCTGAAGGGCGACGCCCCGCGCCCGGTGGTGATCGTGCCCGCCGGCTGGAACCCGTACGGCTGGCTGCCCTTCCTCCACGCGTACCTCAAGCTGGCGCAGCGCGGCTACCACGTGCTCGCCTACTCGCCGCGCGGCATCGGCATCAAGGGCTGGCTGTCGACCTCCGAGGGCTTCGTCGACGTGGCCGGTCCCAACGACTGGGCCGACGGCACGGTCGTGATCGACTACGCGCAGGAGGCCTTCGAGCCCAGCCGGACCGGGTTCCTCGGCGAGTCCTACGGCTCCGGGATCAGCCAGCTGGTCGCCGCGCACGACCCGGCCGGACGCGTCGACGCCGTGGTCGCGCTGAGCACTTGGGGAAACCTCGCCACCAGCCTGTACAACAACGGCACCCGACACCTGGAGGCCGTACAGGCGCTGATCGACTTCACCGGCGGCCCGCTGGAGGAGAAGTTCGACGAGGGGACGCAGCAGCTCCTCAAGGACTTCCTGAGCGGTCGGAACCTCGACGAGGTGGTCGCCTGGGGCACCGAGCGCTCCCCGCAGGCGTACGTCGACCAGACGAACGCGCGGGGCATCCCGACGTTCCTCTCGAACACCTGGCACGAGACGCTGTTCCCGGTCAACCCGGTGGTCGAGCTCTTCGAGCGGCTCACCGTACCGAAGCGGCTGAACCTGTGGATCGGCGACCACGGCGCCCCCGAGGGCCCCGGCCTGGCCGGGCTGGTGACCGGCCTGCCGTTCCCCGGGCTGGCGGAGCCGACGCTGGAGGCGTACCGGTGGCTGGACCACCACCTGCTCGGCACGGACAACGACGTGCCGAACTGGTCGGCGGTGAGCAGCCAGAGCATGTTCACCTACCGGACGGTCGCGATCCCGGGCGGCACCAAGCTGATCACCGTCCCGGCCCACCGCGAGACGTACGTGTCCTGGGACGAGGCCACCACCGGCAGCGAGCGCTGGTACCTCACCGGCGCCGACGACACCGGTGACGGCGCGCTGACCGACAAGCCGACCGCCGGCTGGTCGCGGGACTTCGCGGCGGGCGCCCTCACCTCCTCCGTCGCGGGCGAGCTGCTCAAGACCGGACAGCAGGAGTGGTTCGGCAACCCCAGGACGTACGAGCCGGCGAACTTCGAACGCGACCAACTGCTGGTCTGGTCGACCGAACCGCTGACCGGCTCCGACGAGGCGGCCCGCCGGATCCGGGGCACCGCCACCGTGCACCTCACCGTGCGCAGCAGCACCGACGCCGCCACGGTGATCGCGTACCTGTACGACGTCGCCCCGGACGGCACCGCCCGGATCATCACCCACGAGCCGTACACGGCCACCGACCTGACGCCGGAGGTCGACACCACCATCGCCTGGCACCTCCAGGCCGTCTCCTACGACCTGCCGACCGGGCACCGGCTCGCCCTGGTGGTCAACAGCCGTGACCCGCTGTACTCGTACGCGGGCTCGGACCTCCCCGCCCTCACCACCACCACGGTCAGCTCCGCGAACGGGAACGAGGCCCGACTGGACCTGCCGCTGGGCTGACCTTCCCGAGGTGCCTCCACGGCCGCCTGCGGACCGCGCATCCGCACGGTTGCCACCGCCGGCGGCCGGTCCCCCGCCCCCGAGCACCCCGGGGGCGGGGGACCGCGCCGTTCCACCCCGCTTGAGCGCCAAGTCTCCGCGCAACCCGCCGGTCGACATGGCCGCGAAGAAGACCCTGCTGACCGTGGCCGTCTCATCCGTCGGGCTGGTGCTCGCCCGCGCCGGGCCGGCCTCCGCCGGTACGGCCGTGACTCCGACCACCCGGCCGTGCCCCGGCCCCGACCAGTACTACAGCGATCCCAACAACGCGGTGATCGCTCTGCGGGGTGCGCCAAGAGGTCGGCACATCGGGGGAACTGCTGTCCGGTGACCGGGGGCCATCTGCGGGGTGGAGGGAGCGGGCGAGCGCGGCGCGGAGACGGCCCTGCGGCTCGGGTGGGTGAGCCGCAGGGCCGTCTACTGGCGTTACGGGTGGGTGGGGATCACGGCAGCTTCCACTGCTGGTTGATGCCGCCGTCGCAGTCCCAGAGATCCAGCCGGGTCCCGTTGGTGGTGACGGCGGCCGGGTCGTCGAGGCAGCGGCCGGACTGGGTGCCCTTCAGGGTGCCGTCGGCCTGCGGGATCCACTGCTGGTTGGCGCCGCCGTTGCAGTCCCACAGCTCGACCTGGGATCCGTTGGCGGTGGCTGCGCCGGTGACGTCGAGGCACTTGCCGTTGTGGGTGAGAGTGCCGTTGGACCAGGTCCACACCTGTGCGCTGCCGCCGTTGCAGTCCCACAGCTGCACGGCGGTGCCGTTGACGGCGGAGTCGCCGTTGTCGTCGACGCACTTGCCCGGCAGGCCGGAGCTGATCGGGCCGGTGTGGTTGCTGGGCGTGCCCTGGGTGAGGTCGAAGTTGTCGAACTGGTCGGTCCGGTAGCCGGTCACGCCGAGGCCGGCCTGGCCGTTGGTGAAGCTGCCGTCGGTGGCGCTGCCCACGGTGCGGCCGTCGATGGCGGCCGTGAGGGCGGTGTTCTGCATCGACAGGCTGATGGTGTGCCAGTGGCCGGTGCCCAGCGGAGCGGTGGTGGTGCCGCTCGCCAGCGTGGTGAACTTCCAGCTGGTGTCGCTCTTGACGATCGACCAGGCGCCGGTGTCGCTCACCCGCAGGTGGTAGGCGTTGAGACCGTTGTTGTTGCGGCCCTGCTGGTTGACCCGGCCGAGCAGCTCGACGGTGCTCGACTGCTCGAACATGGTGTCGGCCGTGACGGTGTAGTTGGACCAGCTGCCGTCGCCCATGATGGTGTAGGGGGCGTCGTAGGACTCGTCGGTCCAGCGGATCGGAGTCGTCGGGGCCATCTGGCGCAGGCAGGTGCCGGTGCGGCCGCCGCCGCACCGGACGGTCTGGAAGGCGCCGTTCATGTCCGTGAAGTACTTCGGGGACGTGGTGGCAGCCGGCGTCTCGAAGCCGTCCGCGTAGGGCAGTTGGAGCGGCGCGGCGGCCGGCGGGGTGGCGGTGCCCTTGCCCTGGCCGGTGGTGGTGGTCACGGTGTAGACGTAGCCGGGCTGCAGGCCGAGGGTGTAGCTGCCGTTGACCGGGGTGATGTCCTGCTGGTGGACGAACCAGTCGGCCGGGTCGCTGGAGTTGAGGTTGGTCGCCCAGACGTGCACCTTGCCGGTCGACAGGCCGCCGGTGACGCTGAACTTCGCGGCCTGGGGAGCGCCGGCGTCCATCGTCTCGATGACGGTGCTGTAGTCGCGGTTGTTCGGCGACTTGAGCGTGACGTAGCTGCCGTTGGCCCGGTCGCCGCCGAGGTAGCCGTCGGCGGAGTCGATGTACTTCCAGCCCGGCTGGGTGAACTGGGTGGTCTGCGCGGTGACCCAGGTGGTCTTGCCGATCGTGTAGTTGCCGGACCAGGGCTGGTTGGCGATCGACATGCCGTCGGTGGAGAAGAACAGGTTGGGGTAGAGCGCGGCGATGACCGGCCAGTTGATGAACGAGGTCATCCTGCCGTCGATGTAGCCGCGGTTGATCCCGCGCGCCACCGAGGCGGCGCCGTCGTTGGCGTCCTCCGAGCCGTTCTCGCTCGCCCAGAGCGGCTTGCCGAGCGCCTGGGCGTTCGCGGTGCTGGGGCAGCTGGTGAAGGAACCGAGGTAGCCGCAGGGGTAGTGGACACCGACGACGTCGACGGCGTTCTTGAACGCGGGATCGGCGGCCATGTCGTCGGCCACCGACCAGTCGGAGTCGGCGGCGACCACCTTGGTGGCGCCGTAACCGCGCGACACCAGCGTCGACTTGAGGTTCTCGTACCAGGTCTTGTCGTAGCCGCGCTCGTTCCAGCCACCGAGGTAGCTGATGTCCAGGTGGTGCTTGCCGGCGCAACCCATCCAGTCCATCAGGTAGTCGATGGTGTCCTGGGACCAGAAGGAGCCGCCGCTGCCCGTGTTGCCGATCCAACCGGGCGCGCCCCAGGACAGGCCGAGGAACTTGATGTGCGGATTGCGGGCCTTGGCCTGTTCGGCCAGCCACCACTCGTAGCCCTGGTTGCAGTCGACCGTGCCCTTGGTGTGCTCGATGCTGGGCTCGGCGCCGTCGGTGGAGTTGGTGTCGCCGCCGATCTCCAGTTTCAGCGTCTGGAGGGCGGCTCCGTAGCCCGGTTTGAACAGGTAGTCGAGCAGTTGGCTGCGCTGGGGCTCCGGATAGTCCACCAGCAGACGGGAGTTGCCGCCGCCGCCGGAGATCGCGCCGACGCCGTCGAAGGTGAGGCCCGGTTTGGTGCCGTCCACGGCGATGGGAGTGGAGACGGCGGCCGGCGTGGCGGGTGCGACGGCCACGGCAGCGGGGGCGGCCTGTCCGGCGACGAGTGTGCCGGACAGGAGGAGGGAGGCGGCGACGGCCGCCCTTCTGAGGATGCGTCCGGGGCTGACCAGGACACGGAGGGATCCGCGCATGGGGATGCCTTTCGTACGACGCCGGAAAGCGGCATGCCGAACACCGCTGCCCGACGGTGGGGGTGGGAGACCTGAGTCACTCAGAAACAAACGAAGACGACCAGAAACGAACAGTAGGGCGACAGAGAGTTGGCGGTCAACGGTCCTGCCGCAGACTCCGTTCAAGATCCGAGTACGCAGTCTTTTCGCCGAACCGGGTCGGCCTGTCCGGACCTGCGGGTCGAATGCCGCGATGACCGCCCTCGGACGGATGCGCTTTGGGGTGCGGATTCTCCGGGCGCACCCGGTCCGGGGCCTTCCGGCCGCGCGGACGACGCTGCAGGCCGGCTGCTCTCGGCGCTCCGCTGCGGGCCACGGAGCAGTGGAACCCTCCGTACCGCCATAGGATCCGTATACGCAATCAATGGGTCGGGAATTATTGAGTAGTACTTTTCATGAGTATTTTCCGACCTCCCTCCCCGGCGGCCCTGGAATCCGCTGGTCAGGGCATCGATAACAATGGGATATCGGCCACGGGCGAATTTTTTCAGCTTCTTGACGGGCGGGTGAACGGACCGTTTTCCTTTGATCGCAGCGTTTGAAAGTGATGGGACGTGATCGGTTCTGTTGCATCCGGTCCCGCCTGCACCCGTTCACCCTGGAGCCGCCCCATGTCCGCCGTCCGTGCCCGCCTGTTCCCCGCCGCCGTGCTGGGTATCGCCACCGTCCTCAGCCTCACCGCGTGTTCCACCGGCCAGACCTCCGGCGGCGCGGACACCAAGGCCGCACCCGTCAGCGGGAAGATCTCGAAGGGTGACCTGGTGCCGCGGATCGGCTTCTCCGGTCAGCAGATGGGCCAGCAGGTCGGCCGGCGCGCGGCCCAGGAGTTCCAGAAGGCCGGCTGGAACCCGGCCGACACCAGGATCATCTCGGCCTGGCAGCAGGACGTGACGGTCTGCGGTGACCGTGTGAACGCCGCCAAGGACGCCTTCGAGCAGACCGTGCAGGGCGTGCAGAACATCGATGTCGCCACCGACAACACCCCGACCGGCGCGCAGGACAAGGTGGCGGCGACGATCACCGCGAACCCGGGCGTGAAGCACTGGGTGGTCTGGGGCTGCAACGACGAGAACGTGCAGGGTGCGGTGACCGCGCTGCAGAACGCCTCGGTCACGCCGGACAACATCGACGGCGTCGGCCTGGGCGCCTACCTGGCCTGCAAGAACTGGCAGTCGGGCAAGCCGTCGGGCATGAAGGCGGCGCTGTTCATCAACGGCAAGGACGTCGGCGCGCTGTCGGTGCAGACCCTGTTCGACAAGCTCAAGAACGGCAAGGACTTCCCGCAGGAGGCCTTCGCCCCCACCAAGATGGTCGACTCCACCGACTGGCAGTCCTCCGGCGTGAGCTGCAGCTGACCGGCACTCGGACCGGGCCGGTCCGGCGGCACCGTCCCGGAGCCGCCGCGCCGGCCCCCGCCTCTGACCCAGCCGCACTCCACACGTCAGTGAGACCTTGATGCCCGCATCCGAATCCTCGCCACGCACGTCACCCGGCGCCTCGCCCGGCCTGACGGCCGAAGGCGTCTCCAAGCGTTTCGGCACCGTCCAGGCCCTGGAGGACGTCACCATCGGCTTCCCGCCCGGTCAGGTCACCGCCCTGATGGGCGAGAACGGCGCCGGCAAGTCCACCCTGCTGCGGGTCCTGACCGGTGACCACCGCCCCACCGAGGGGCGCGTCCTGCTGGACGGCAAGCCGGTCGACCTGCACTCCCCGCAGGACGCCCGCCGTGCCGGAATCCGGATCATCCCGCAGGAGCCGGAGATCATCCCGCACGTCTCGGTCGCCGAGAACGTCTACGCGGGCTCGCTGCCCCGCGCGGCCGGACGCCGCCTGGACCGCGCCGAACTGCGCCGCCGCATCAACGCCGACCTGGAGCGCCTCGGCTTCGCCAAGGTCCTCGACCCCGACCTGCTCGGCTCCCGGCTCACCGCCGCGCAGCGGCAGTTGGTGGAGATCCTGCGCGCCCTGACCGGCGAGGTCCCGCCGCGGGCGATCGCCTTCGACGAGCCGACCTCCTCGCTGTCGGAGTTCGAGGTCGAGGCGCTCTTCGCCCTGATCGGGCGGCTGCGCGACGAAGGCATCGCCGTCGTCTACGTCTCGCACCGGATGAAGGAGATCTTCCGACTCGCCGACCGGATCGCCGTCCTGCGCGACGGTCGGGTCGCGGGTGTGGTGGAGGCCGCGGCCACGGACGAGAGCGCCCTGGTGCGGCTCATGGTCGGGCGCGACCTGTCCACCCTGTTCGTCCGCCAGCAGGTCGCCACCGACCGCGTCGTGCTGGACGTCAAGAACCTCACCACCGACGATGTGCGCGACATCAACCTCCAGGTGAGGGCGGGCGAGGTCGTCGCACTCGCGGGCCTGATCGGCACCGGACGCTCCGAATTCGCCCTCGCCCTGGCCGGAGACGCCCAGGTCCGCTCCGGCAGCGTCGAACTGGGCGGCAAGGTCCTGCGCCTGAAGAACCCGCGCGCCGCGATCACGGCCGGCATCGGCCTGGCCCCCGAGGAGCGCAAGGCCCAGGCACTCTTCCTGCACCGGACGATCCGCGACAACACCTCGCTGGTCAGCCTCGGCCGGCTTCGGCGCTGGCGCTTCGTCAAGCACCAGCAGGAGCGGGCCCTGGCCCAGCAGTTCGCCGACCGGCTGCGGGTGCGCGCCCCTTCCATCGAGGCCGAGGTCCGCACCCTTGTCCGCAGCACCGTGTCCGCGGCAACGGTGGACTCCGCGGTGTCGCGACCCTCGCCCGACAGTGCCCTGAACGTCGCGGGGGTGCCCGTCAGGGCCCGGGCCTGCTTGAGGCAGGACCCCCGGCCTGGGTCCTGCTGTCCGCCGCCCGGGAGCGGGCGGGCCTGCTGGCCGTCGGGCACCGCGGCCTCGGCGGTTTCGAGGGGCGCCCTGCTGGGCTCCGTCGGGCAGTACTGCGTGCAGCACTCGCCCTGCCCGGTCGTGGTTGCATGCACCGAGCCCTGACGGCCGCTACGCACCTCTCCGGACGGGCCGCTCCGGTGGTTCCGGCTCGCCGTATCCGCCGCCGCCCGGGGTCTCGACCTCCAGGACGTCGTCCGGTTCGACGTGCACGGTCGCGAAGCCGGCCAGTGGCTCGACCGTGCCGTCCCGGCGCAGCAGCCGGTTGGAGCCGAGGGCGCCGGGTGCGCCGCCGGCCATGCCGTACGGGGGGACGCGGCGGTGGCTCGACAGGATGCTGACCGTCATCGGCTCGCGGAAGCGGATCCGCCGCACCACGCCGTCACCGCCCCGATGGCGGCCTGTTCCGCCGCTGCCGGACCGGACGGCGAACTCGTCGAGGAGGACGGGCAGTCGCCACTCCAGGACTTCCGGGTCGGTCAGCCGTGAGTTGGTCATGTGGGTCTGGACGGCGGCGGCTCCGTCGAAGTCTGGGCCCGCGCCGGCACCGGAGGCGATGGTTTCGTAGTACTGGTGGCGGTCGTTGCCGAGGGTGAGGTTGTTCATCGTGCCGGACCCCTCGGCCTGGAGGCCGAGGGCGGCGTAGAGCGCGCCGGTGACGGCCTGTGAGGTCTCGACGTTGCCGGCGGCGACGGCGGCCGGCGGGCGCGGGGCGAGCATCGAGCCGGGTGGGACGACGATCCGCAGCGGGCGCAGGCAGCCGTCGTTGAGCGGGATGTCGTCGGCCACCAGGGTGCGGAAGACGTACAGCACCGCGGCGTTCACCACGGCGGACGGCGCGTTGAGGTTGCTGTCGAGTTGGGCCGAGGTGCCGGTGAAGTCCACGGTGGCGGTGCGCCGGTGGCGGTCCACCCGGATCCGTACCGCGATCACCGCGCCAATGTCGGTCTCGTACCGGTAGGAACCGTCGGCGAGTTCGCCGATCGCCTCGCGCACTGCCCGTTCGGCGTTGTCCTGCACGTGCCGCATGTAGGCCTGGACCACGTCGAGTCCGAACTGCTCGACCATCGCGTTGACTTCGTCGATTCCCTTGCGGTTGGCGGCGATCTGGGCCCGCAGGTCGGCGAGGTTGGTGGCCGGGTCGCGCGAGGGGTGGGGTGCGTCGGTGAGCAGGCGCAGCGTCTCGGCCTCGCGGAGCCGGCCGTCCGCCACCAGCAGCCAGTTGTCGAACAGGACGCCTTCCTGCTCGATCTCCCGGCTGGTCGCCGGCATCGAGCCGGGGGTGATTCCGCCGATCTCGGCGTGGTGCCCGCGGGAGGCGACGAAGAACAGGATCTCGCGGCCGGCCGGGTCGAAGACCGGGGTGACGACGGTGATGTCGGGCAGGTGGGTGCCGCCGTGGTACGGGTCGTTGACGGCGTAGGAGTCGCCCGGCCGCATCTTCGGCCCGCGGCGGCGGAGCACTTCCTTGACGGTGGTGCCCATCGAGCCCAGGTGCACCGGGATGTGCGGGGCGTTGGCGACCAGGTTGCCCTCCGGGTCGAACAGTGCGCAGGAGAAGTCCAGTCGCTCCTTGATGTTGACGGACTGGGCGGTCGACTCCAGCCGGGCTCCCATCTGCTGCGCGATCGCCATGAAGAGGTTGTTGAACACCTCCAGCAGCACCGGGTCGGCCTCGGCGGTGACCGCGGGCCCGGCCCGGTCGGCGATCTGCTCGATCTGCAGGTGGCCGGCGGGGGTGACGGTGGCGCGCCAGCCGTCGTCCACCACCGTGGTGGCACCGGCCTCGGCGATCACGGCCGGCCCGGTGACGGTGTCGGCCGGACGCATCCGCTCGCGTTGCAGCAGCGGCACCTCGCGCCACCGGCCGCCAGTGGCCATCCGGACCGCGGGGCGCACGGCAGGTCCGTTCCGGTGGACCTGCGGCGCGCCCAGGTCCGGCTGCTCGGTGAGGCCGGTGGCCTCCACCGCGAGGGCTTCGACGACGATCGGACGGTCCATCAGGAAGGAGTAGGTGGCCCGGTGCCGCTCCTTGAACTCCCTCTCCATGTCGTGGAGTTCGCCGAGAGCGACGTCCAGGGTCGTGTCGGTGCCGTGGTACCGCAGCCGGGCCCGGCGGGCCAGCCGGATCCGGTCCGGCGCGATCCCCTGCTCACGCAGCTCGGACGTGGCGCCCGCCGCCAGTTCCTCGGACAGTGCGCGCAGGTCCGCCATGGCCTCGGCCTGCAACCGGCGTTCGACGGCGTGCTCGCGCAGCACGGTGGTGTCGGCCAGGCCGATGCCGAGTGCGGAGAGCACCCCGGCCATCGGCGGGACCAGCACCGTGCGGATGCCGAGCGCCTCGGCAACCATGCAGGCGTGTTGGCCGCCGGCGCCGCCGAAGGTGGTCAGCGCATACCTGGTGACGTCGTGGCCCTGCTGCACCGAGATCCGTTTGATCGCGTTGGCGATGTTGCCGACCGCGATCCGCAGAAAGCCTTCCGCGGCCTGTTCCGGCGAGCAACTCGTCCCCGAGTCCGCAGCGATCCGGTCGGCCAGGACGGTGAATTGACGGCGAACCAGGTCGAGGTCGGGCGGCTGGTCGCCGTCCGGCCCGAGGACGCGCGGGAAGTGCTCGGCCTGGATCCGGCCGAGCAGCAGGTTGGCGTCGGTGACGGTGAGCGGCCCGCCCCGCCGGTAGCAGGCGGGCCCCGGGTCGGCGCCGGCCGAGTCCGGGCCGACCCGCAGCCGCCCGCCCTCGAAGCGCAGCACCGAGCCGCCGCCGGCCGCCACCGTACGGATCGCGAGCATCGGCGCCCGCAGCCGCACCCCGGCGACCTCGGTGGTCACCACCCGCTCGAACTCGCCCGCGTAGTGCGACACATCGGTGGACGTGCCGCCCATGTCGAAGCCGATCACCCGCTCGAATCCGGCCAGTCGGGACATCCGCACCATGCCGACGATGCCGCCGGCCGGGCCGGACAGGATCGCGTCCTTGCCGCGGAAGTGGCCGGCCGCGGCGAGACCGCCGTTGGACTGCATGAACATCACCGGTACACCGCTCAACTCCCCTTCCACCTGCCGGACATAGCGCCGCAGGCCGGGCGAGAGGTAGGCGTCGGCCACGGCCGTGTCGCCGCGCGGCACCAGTCTCATCAGCGGACTCGCCTCGCTGGACAGCGACACCTGGCCGAAGCCGAGCCGCTCGGCCAGCCGGCCGATCTCCCGCTCGTGCGCGGGGTGCAGGTAGCTGTGCAGGCAGAGCACCGCGAGCGCGCCGATGCCGTCCCTCCGGCACTGGCGCAGCTCCGCTTCGAGCCGGTCCAGGTCGGGCCGGCGCAGTACCGTGCCGTCGGCGGTGATCCGCTCGTCCACCTCGACCACCCGGGCGTACAGCGGTTCGGGGAGGGTGATCTCCCGGGCGAAGATCTGCGGGCGGTTCTGGTAGCCGATCCGCAGCGCGTCGGCGAAACCCCGGGTCACCACCAGGGCGGTCGGTTCACCCGCTCGCTCCAGCAGGGCGTTGGTGGCCACCGTGGTACCCATCCGCACCGATTCGATTCGTTCGTCGCCGGACGGGAGCAGGGCGCGGATGCCGGCGACGGCCGCGTCGCGGTAGCGGGCCGGGTCGTGCGAGAGCAGCTTGCGGGTCAGCAGCCGGCCGTCGGGCGCCAGCGCGACCACGTCCGTGAAGGTGCCGCCGCGGTCCACCCAGAACTGCCAGCCCCGGCCGGGCATTTCGGCCCCTTCCGCCGCCTCGGGACGCAGGTTCGGCGGGCCACGCCCGACGGCGCCCCTCGTCGAGTATCCGCCCGGAGGAGCCGGGGTCGCAAACAAGGACATACTGAACATACGGCCAGCCCTGGAGGGCGGTGAGACGCACATGGAGACCGGAGCACCCCGGACCGTCGGCGTTTTCCGGGAGACCGTGCCGGGCGAGCGACGGGTGGCCCTCGTGCCCGACGTGGTTCCCGCCGTCGGACGGCTCGGGCTGACGGTCCTGATCGAGCCCGGCGCCGGTGCCCAGGCCTGGCTGCACGACGAGGCGTACCTCGCGGCCGGAGCCGAACTCGCCCGACACGCCGAGCTGTTGCACCGTGCCGACGTGCTCCTCGGGGTGCATCCGCCGGCCCTCGACCGACTGCACGACCTGCGCCCCGGGCAGCTGCTGATCGCCCTCCTGCGCCCCACCGCGATCCCCCGCCCGGTGGGGCAGTGGGCCGACCGGGGGGTCACCGCGATCGGCCTCGACCTGGCGGACACCCGGCTGCCCGCGGCCCGTCCGATGGACGCCACGACGTCCCAGGCACGGATCGCCGGCTACCGGGCGGTGCTGCTCGCGGCCGAACGGCTGGGCCGGTGCCTGCCGCCGTGGGGCACGGCGGACACGGCGTTCGCGCCGGTCCGGACGCTGGTGGTCGGCGCCGGGCCCGAGGGGCTCCAGGCCGTCGACACCGCCCGCCGCCTCGGCTCCCGCGTACAGGTCGTCGAACTGCGCCGCCAGGAGCGGGCGCAGGCCGTCGCGCTCGGTGCCGAGCTGGTGGCCCTGCCCGGATTCGACCCGGTGGCCGGCGACCTGGAACTGGGCGACACGCTGGCGCACCGCCGCTCCGCGCTGGGCGAGGTGCTCGCGGCCGCCGTGCCCCACTTCGACCTCGTGGTGACCGCACTCGACGTGCCCGGCGGGGAGCCGCCGATGCTGCTGCGCACCGACGCGGTGGCGGCCATGCGCCCCGGGTCGGTCCTGGTCGACCTGACGGCCGGGCCCGCGCGCGTCCCCGCCCCCGCGGACAGCTGGGCGCAGGGCAACCTCGAGTGCGCCCGGCCGGGCGCCACGACGCTGGTCGGCGACGGGGTGATCGTCATCGGCGCCGGTGAACTCGCCGCCCAGGTCCCCGGGACGGCCTCGGAGGCGTACGCGCACAACGTGCTGGCGTTGCTGACCCACCTGACCCGGCGCGACGGGCTCCGCGTCGATCCGACCGATCCGGTGCAGGACGCCATGGTGGTGACCCACCGCGGAGCCGTCCGACACGCCGCGACACGACGACTGCTCGCCGACGCGACGGCGGCGGCCGGTCCACCTCCGCCTTAGCTTCGACGCCTCAGCTTCGACCCCGTCCTGGCGACGAGGGGCCGGTGAACAGCAGGGCGTACCGCCCGATCGCACCGGCGTGCTCCGCGCACTGCTGGTAGTGCCCGGACAGCAGGACCAGGTCGGCGGCGGTGCCGACGTCGACCGGAGCCTCTGCCGCGAGCAACCTCTCGTACAACAGGCGCTGCCGCCGGACCGTCTCGGGCACGTCCGACAGCAGGTCCGCGACGGCCTCCGGTGCGGCCTGCTCCAGGACGTCGGCCGCCCTGCCGACCAGGCCGACGGCCGTCTCGGCGATGGCTCGCAGGCTCGTGAGCAGCTGCTCCGGAAACGGCTCGCGGTCCTGCCGCGCCCAGGCCACCTCCAGCAGCCGCTGGGCGAGCACCCCCAGCCACTCCACCTCGCGGCCCACCTGAACGCCGGCCACCACGGCCCGCAACCCCGCGGGCGCGGCACCCGCGTCCTCCTCGATCCGCGCACGGAGTTCCGCCAGCGCCTTCTCCGACCGCACCGCCGCGTCCGCCGCGCCGACCTCGGCCGTCAGCGCCGCGGTCGCTCCGTCCAACGCCTCTGCGGCGAGCCGGACCAGACCTGCCAACTCACCGACAAAATCCCCCAGTTCACCAACACCGGTATCCGACATCGGTCGGCTCCCGTCTCGCTCGGAACACCGGGCCCGCCCGCTCGGCCACGTCGCACAGCCCCTCCCCGCCAGTCTCCTCCCGGCGCCCGCCCGGCAACCACCGCGAGACGCGACCGTCACGCCCCACGTCCAGCCGACCACTCCACGCGAAAGCACCGCGGCGGTCGGCGGTTCGCTTCCGGTCCGGCGACGAACGCGGCGAAGTGCCGGAATGGAACGCAGGTACGGGGCGACATCTGCGGCTGAGATGGCCGCCCGCGCGGCGGAGGCCATGGTCGGCGCCACCGAGGAGAGGACGGCTCCGCCTTCCCCCGTCGCTGGTTGCGTCCGGCAGGAACCTCGCCCGGACAGGCGGAACCTGCAAGGTGGGCTCCCTTCGCCGGCATTGTCCGGATCAGGTGGTGGAGGTCGCCTTCCGGTCTCACAGACCTTCCAGCCTCTCAGCCCGACCGCCGACAGACGTCCCGCGCGGCGTCTCCGCCCAGCGCCAGGGCCATCCGGTCGAACTCCCTCGCTCGCCCTGCAGGCTTCTTCCCACGATACTCCCGCCGCCCCGTCCGGAAACCGGGGGCGAGCGGACCCGTCGCTGCCCGGGCGAACCGGCCGACCGGCCGGGGCCTAACAGGCAGTGGCCCGCCGTCCTGCCGCCGCGAGAACGGCGCCCACCACGGTCGCGAGCCCAGCCGGAAACCAGCTCTGATCCACCTGCTGCCGCGTGCCACCGGCAGCGGGCGCACCCTGCGGAATCCCGGGAGACGGCCGGCTCCGGGGGGGCCGGACGGCCGGGCACCGTCAGGTCCGTATGAAAATCACCGCCCGCGCCGTCAAGGTGCCGTAGCGGGCGGCTCCCGCAGGCGGGACCGCGCGGACGATCACGGTGACAGTTCTTCGATCCGCGGAGGTCCCCCCGATGTTCGTCCCGATGGATCCGGCATCCACCGTGGTCCGGCCCGATGTCGCAGCCGAGCACGCCGCAGCCGTCGAGGAGCGGCACCGTCTCACCGCGTTCGGCGGCCTGGCCGCGCTGTCGCTGGACGCGATGGCCTCGGTGGCGTACGGACCCGAGTCGATCGTGCTGGTGCTGGCAGCGGCCGGCTCGTACGGGCTCGGGTTCACGCTGCCGGTGACGGTGGCGATCGCGGTGCTGCTGGCGGTACTGGTCGCGTCCTACCGGCAGGTGATCGCGGCGTTCCCGGACGGCGGCGGCGCGTACGCGGTGGCGAAGGCGCAGCTGGGGCGGCGCACCGCGCTGGTGGCGGCGGCCTCGCTGGTGGTCGACTACGTGCTGAACGTCGCGGTGTCGGTGACGGCCGGGGTGGCGGCGCTGACCTCGGCGTTCCCGGAGCTGTACGGACACCGGGTGTGGCTGTGCCTGGGCGTGCTGGCGGTGGTGACGGCGGTCAACCTGCGCGGCATCGCCGAGTCGGCGCGCTGGTTCATGGCGCCCACGGCGGTGTTCGTCGGCTCGATCCTGGCGGTGATCGTGATCGGCCTGTTCCGGGACGCGCCGGCGGCCACGGCCGCCGCCGGACACGCCTCCGCGCTTGCCGGCAGTGCGTCGACGGTCGGCGCGCTGCTGCTGCTACGAGCGTTCGCGGCGGGCTGCTCGGCGCTGACGGGCGTGGAGGCGATCGCCAACGCGGTGCCCTCGTTCCGGGCCCCGCGGGTGCGGCGGGCCCAGCACACCGAGATGGCGCTCGGCGGCCTGCTCGGCGTGGTGCTGATCGGCCTGGCCGTGCTGATCGGCCGTTTCCATCTGCACCCGGTCGAGGGCGTGACCGTGCTGGCGCAGCTCGCCGACGCCTCGCTCGGCCACGGGTTCGGCTTCTACGTGGTGCAGTTCGCCACCGTGGTGCTGCTCGCGCTGGCCGCGAACACCTCCTTCGGCGGCCTGCCGGTGCTGCTGCACCTGCTGGCCCGCGACAACCACCTGCCGCACCTGTTCGCGCTGCGTGCCGACCGGCAGGTGCACCGGTACGGGGTGCTGTTCCTGGCGCTGGTGTCGGCGCTGCTGCTGGTCGGCTCCGGCGGCGACGTGAACAGCCTGGTGCCGCTGTTCGCGATCGGCGTGTTCGTCGGCTTCACGATCTGTCAGGTCGGCATGGTCCGGCACTGGCTGCGGCGCGGCGAGCGGGCCCGGGCCGCGCTGAACGGCTTCGGCGCGCTGCTCACGGGCGTGGCGATGCTGGTGGTGACGGGCAGCAAGTTCACCGAGGGCGCGTGGGGCATCTGCCTGGCCCTGCCACTGCTGGTGCTGCTCTTCGAGGCCGTTCGCCGCGCGTACGCCCGCCTCGGCGAGCGCCTCGAACAGGGCCGCGTCCCGGCCGCCGTGGCCCGGCAGCGTTCACTCGTCCTGGTCCCTGTGCACAGCATCACCCGGCTCACCCGGGACGCCTTGTGCGCGGCCGTCTCGCTCGGCGACGAGGTCCGCGCCGTCACCGTCGTCCCCGCCCACCCCGATCCGGAGGACCGGGAGGCGATCGAAGCGCTGCGCCGCGACTGGGAACTGTGGCGGCCGGGCGTCCCGCTGATCGAGCTCACCGACCCGCACCGCCGCCTCGGCCGGCCGCTGGCCGCCCACGTCAACGCCCTCGCCGCCGAACACGCCTACGACCGCCTGACCGTCCTCGTGCCCGAGGTCGAGCCTCCGCACTGGTGGCTGCGCCTGCTCCAGAACCAGCGCGGCGCCGTCATCGCCCGCGCCCTGCGCCGCCATACCGATGCGGTGGTCTGCCGCCTGCGGATGCGGATGTAGTCGGTGCTCGCGCGTCAGCCGCGGTGCTCGCACAGGCGCGGGCGGAGCCGAGGGCGTAGCTGATGAGGGTGTTGAAGTCCGCGTTGTTGGCGACCGCCTCCTTGAGGCGCCCTTGAGCCACCGACGCACGGGTGGTCCGGTCGGTCCGGTTGGTAGCACTGGAAGGCCGCCAGCACCGCCTCGGCGGCGTCCTGTTCGCCGAGGAAGGTGATGTTGCGCAGTTCGGTGCCGAGGAGACCGTCGAACGGCACCGCGGATTGCTGGGCACGGTGGGTGTCGGCGAACGGCCGGGCGCTGGCGCGCGTCGTAGGTCGCCGGGATGGCCCCGTCGAACCGGACGACGGCCCGGGTCTTGTCGAGGAAGCTCTGCTCGTACGCGGCGACCCGGGCGGGGCTCGTGTCGCAAACGGTCGTGCGGACGCGGCTGCGCACGATGGCGGAGCCGTATGCGTTGCTGTGCGCGACGGACAGGTGGTGCCGGGCGCGGGCGGCGAGGGTGAGCCCGCCGATCAGGGCGCCCGCGGTGAGCGGGATCGCCAGGGCTGGCAACGGGTCGACCAGCCTCCGGAAGCGGACGGTCGGGGTGCACCGGAGAACGCCGAGCGCGAGGAGGCCGGCGGCCGGCCCCCACCATCGGCCCGCCGCCAGGTCGGAGCGGCGGGCGGCGGCTGTCCCGACGGCAGTGACCCGGTCCGCGGCCGGTGCCGGCCGCCGGCGGAGCAGGTCCGTCGCCTGCCGGAAGGTAGCCGGCGCCTCGTAGCGGCCGAGCTGATCGATGACGGAATGGCCGGACTGCCGGCCGGCCGGATCGTCTCCGGAGGTCGCCGCCCGCCTCGGTGCGGCGCTGCTCGTACACATCGAGGGTCTGCCGGCGCAGGGCAGTGAAGTCGAGGTCGGCGCCGAACAGCAGCAGGTTGGCGGCCTGAGCGTCCAGCTCGTTCAGCGCGAAGGACAGGTCGGCGGAACGGACGGCCTGCGGTGCCCCCGATGGCCGATGGCGTCGATGCCGCTACACGCGCCGCCGAGGACGGGCGCCAGGACGGCGGCGAGGAGCAGCACCGAGGTGAGTGCGGTGGCGGTGAGCGCGCGAACCAGGCGCGAGGTGTTCCACCGGGCGCGCAGCAGCCGTGGCGGACGGCGGACGCGCGGCAGTGGCGCCGGCGCGGCCGTTCCCGGTGCCGCCGTCTCCCCCGAGACGGCGGTGCCCGTCGAACTGTCGTGCCGTGCGCGCCCGAGGCCGCGCGTCCCCCTTATCCCCTCTGGCCGCCGGAATTCGGCCCCGGTCGCTGACCGGGGTGTTGGGTTTCCGGCCCGCGGCCCGCCCGATCCTCATCGGATCGGGGCGAGCCGCTGTCCGGAAGAAACACTACGGCGGCGGGTGGCCAATCCTTGCTGTCCTGACGGCGCTCTGACGTGCGGACAGCGGGTGCTGACGAATCATTAGCGCGGTCTGCGACGCAGCAGGCGGCCGTCAGCCGGTCGAGGCCGCCGACCATGCGGGGTGACAGCCCGTCCGTGAGGGCAGTCACCGCGCTCCGTCCCCGTCCCCGGGCCCGACGGCCACCACCGCCACCGGGCGCGGCCGCGTTCCAGCTGCAGCTCGGGCTTGGGCACCACCAGTCCCGGCACGCGGCCTGCCTGACGCAGTGGGCCGTGACCGCGGGGCGCATACCGCGGCGCAGTCATCCCGCCCGGATCGCTCCCACCACCAGGAGGTCGCCGGGGTCGTCGGGGAGCACCGTCCGCCGCCACGGACTCCGCTTCACCGCCGCAGCAAGCGAATTGATTACCCCGGACACTGGATCTGTGGATTCGGCTCGGAGCCGCCTCGACGCCTTGCCGGCATCCGATGCTCCGGATCACCCGACATCCTGGACGGGAACGGTTCGAGCGTCTACGCGTCCGTCCCCGCCAACTCCGACAACCCGTACCAGATCTGGACCGACGTATAGCCGATGAACGTGTGCCGCCCGCCCATCACCCGGGCGGCACATGCCTCGCCCGATCGTGGACGACCCCGACTCGGCTTCCCTTGCGAGTGATTGCCTCGCACGCTCGTCCCTCGGACATGGCGGTGCGCCGACCGTCGGGGCGGCCTGACCGTCCGGCACCGGCGGCGCCCGGCGTCTCGTCTGCCGTCTTCTCGCTCGCTCAGCCCTTGGCGGGAATGCAGTAGGGGCGGTTGTGGGCGGCCACGGGAGCTGACTGGTAGGTCCAGACGCCGGCGGCGCGGGAGTCGGCGAGGAGGTCGGTGAGGTGGCGGCCGACGCCGTCGGCGGGGTCGGTGACGGTGAGCCGGACCCGGGCGCGGGTGGTGTCGTCGAGCAGGTGGTACTGGTAGGGCTGGTAGACGTTCATCGGACCGGCGAGCAGGCCGCCCACCGGGTCGGTGCCGTAGCCGGTGATGGGGGTGTTGTTGACGGGCTCGGGGGTCAGGCCGGTCAGGTCGGCCTCGAAGGAGAACAGGGCCCGGTCCCGGCGGTCGATGCCGGTACGGTCCTCGGTGAATCCGGCCTGTCGACAGGTGACCGACCAAGTCGGTTGGTGCGTCGGACCGTTGAGGGAGGGCATGGTGGTCTCGAACCACGCCGGGTACTTGGGTTCGGCGTAGAGCCTGCGGCCGGCGTCGATGGCGAGCGGGTTGTCGCACAGGACGTGGATGCGGGCGATGCCCAGGTTTGGTCTGGTCGAAGCCCCGCGCGTACTGCTCGTAGCCGACCTCCGGCAGTCGGCCGACGGCGCCTGCGGGGTGGGCGACGATGTTGACCTCGATCTCCTGGGTGATGCCGCCGCCGTTCGGGTACTGGGCGAAGTAGAGCTGGTAGTTGAGCGAGACGCAGGCTCGCCCGTCGAAGTCTGCGGCGACCAGGTCGGGGTGGTGCTCGGCGAGGACCTCCCGGACGGGGCCCGGATCGGTCAGCCAGTCGAGGCCGATGTTGTGCAACGCTCCGTAGTGGAACGGCAGTTGGTACGGCGCAGGGACGGGCGGCAGGGGCAGCGGCTGGTCCGGGCTCATCGGCGGTCGGCTCCTCGGAGTGCGGGGTCGGCAGTGCCGCCCGGCCCGCGGACGGAGCCGGGGCGGCGGCGGGCGAGCAGGTCGCGGTGGATCTCGTCGCTGCTGCGCAGGGCGAGGGCGGCCATGGTCAGCGAAGGGTTGGAGGTGGCGACGGTGGGCATGCTGCCGCAACCGACGGCGTACAGGTTGGGGTGGTCCCAGCAGCGCTGCCACTCGTCGACCACGGAGGTCGCGGGCGAGTCGCCCATGATGTGGGTGCCCGCCCCGTGCCCGGCGCCCCGGTAGGCGTAGGACCGGCCCTCGTACTCGAAGTGGCCCGGCCAGGCCGGTCCCGCATCGAAGCGGGTGTGGTCCTCGGCGCCGAGCAGGCCGAAGAGTTGGTCGGAGACGCTCTTCGCGGCGACGATGCCGCGTTTGACGTGGTCGGACAGGTTGTAGTGCAGCACCGGGCGCGGGTTGCCCAACGCGTCCCGGTGGCGGGGGTCGATGGTGACCCGGTTGGCCGGGTCGGCGTCCTGTTCCATCTCGAACTGGAACGCGAACTCCCGGCCGATCCGGTCGGCCAGGGTGCGCCGCAGTTGCGGGCCGAACAGGCCGCGGCCGTCCGGGCCGCCGCTGCGCAGGAGTTCGGCGACCCGGCCGTCCGGCGGGCCGAGTGCCCAGCTCCAGCCCCAGTTGCCGATCTCGATCCGGAACGGGGCGCGACGGGCCCTGGCCGCCCCGAAGCGGAAGCCCTCCAGGCCGGAGGTCGAACCGGGGCCCCGGTAGGGGCCGATCTGACGCGGCATCAGTCCCCAGGTCAGCAGGACCGGGTGGTCCATCAGGTTGCGCCCGACCTGGTCGCTGCTGTTGGCCGCGCCGGAGGCCAGCAGCAGCCTCGCGTTCTCGATCGCGTGCGCGGCCAGTACGACGAGGTCGGCGTCGGCGGTGTGCGTGCTCACCGCGGCGGGCGTGACGGCGTCGTCGCGGCAGGCCCGGTACTCGACACCGGCGGCCCGGCCGTTGCCGGCGATCCGCACCCGGGTGACGACGGCCCGGGTGACCAGGGTGACCGACGGGCCCCACCGGGCCTGGGTCCGCAGGGGCGTGTACTTGGCGCGGGACGGGCAGATCGGCACACAGCTGGCGTGGCCCTGGCACGGCCGCCCGGCGGCCGGCTCGTCGGGGTCGGCGTCCGGGTGGGGCAGTCCGTTGCGGGCGTGCGGGGTGGTGACGACCCGCAGGCGGGTCGGGCCCTGCGCGCCCGGCTCCTGCACCGACCTGCCGTCCAGCGCCTTCGCCATCACCTCGTCCAGGTAGCTGCGCGGGATCGACCGCATCGGGAACCGGTACCCGTCGGGGAACGGCAGGCCGACGCCCGCACGCTGCTCGTCGACGTCGCCGGCCACCCCGATCTCCCGTTCGGCGGCCCGGTAGTACGGCTCCAGGTCTCCGTAGCCGATCGGCCAGTTCCGGCCGTGCCCGAAGTCCGCCGCGCGGAAGTCCTCCGGGTGCATGCGCGGCGCGAGTCCCGTCCAGGCCAGTCCGGTGCCGCCGTTGGCCCGCAGGTATCCGCTGGCGTACGGCAGCGGGCCGCGCTGCACGAAGTACCCGTCCGAGCGGAACCCGCCGCCGGTGTCGCCGGAGAGATCCGTCACGTCCGGCGAGTCGATCCAACGACCGGCTCCATAAGGAGAGTTGGGCACCTTTGCCATGGCCGAACGGTAGGACTCCACCGCATCGAGATGCCCCTGCTCGGCATCGGGTGCGCCTTGGCCGGCCTCCAGCACCAGGACTCGCCAGCCCCGCGCACCGAGCTGCCCGGCGACCAGGGAGCCGGCGAACCCGGCGCCGACCACGATCACGTCCCAGTGCCGCGCGTCCGGCGCGCTCACCACTGCTCCGCCGATGCGGCGTCCGCGTGGCGGGCGGCCCCGAGGGCCGGCGCGGCGGACCAACTGCCGTGCCCCTGCGCCACCGTGCCCGGCGCGTGCCCGTGGAAGGTCCGCCACACCAGGCCTTCGGCGTAGGCGCGCGACGAGACCACGAAGGGCTCCCCGTCCGACAGTCCGGGCCATGTCCCGAGATACCACAGGTGGGCCACGGCCCGGGCCAACTCCCGCACCGGCTCCCGGAGGAGCTCCACCGAGCCACCGGCCGCCGCGGCCTCCAGCCGGCCCAGCCGCTCCGCGCCCGCCCGTTCCAGCACCACGGCCCGATAGTCACCCGCCATGCCGGTCGCGCGCAGTTCCTCGGCACTGAAGCCGGTCAGCTCCGCCGACACCGCGATGAACCGATCGACAAACACGGCCCGCCCCCATTGATCATCATGCACATGACGCCCATGCTGTCGTGACCATTCCTCGGACCGACCACGATCATGCACACCTCCGCAAACCGGCCGGATCACACCGCCGACACACGGCGTGCGCCACGATCCGCGCGCCGCCCCCGCACCCCGCGAGCCCCCAGATCGGCCGGCCGTCCCGGCGTCGACGGCCCGCCCGGGCCAGGACCCCGCACCGCCGGCGCAGGGAACACCGCCACCAGCCGCTGCCGCCAGCACCAGGGCAAGGAGGACGACACACGCAAGGCTTCCGGCGACGAATTCGTTCGGGCCCGTCCGGCTCGCCGCGCTCGGCCTCGTCGCAGATGTGCGCGATCCTGGACTCGATGAGCCCGAGCCGCCGATTCGCGACCGCTCGGACGGCCGCGGTCCTGTCGTGACCGATCACGCGCCGCGACACAGGCACATCGGGCGCCACCGGCGACCCGGGCGGAGGTCATACGGCTGATGAGCGGCAGCGAGCACGAGTCGTCAGGAGCGCGGGACACCACCGAGGGCCGCGTCTACACCGTCACCGGCAGCAACTGGGGCGAGGTGGTCGACGCCGTCGCGCGGGCCGACGACGAGCGGATCATCGTCAACATGGGGCCGCAACACCCGTCCACGCACGGCGTGCTGCGGCTGATCCTGGAGATCGACGGCGAGACGGTGAAACAGGCCCGCTGCGGCATCGGCTACCTGCACACCGGCATCGAGAAGAACATGGAGTTCCGCAACTGGGTCCAGGGCACGACCTTCGTGACCCGGATGGACTACCTGATGCCGCTGTTCAACGAGACCGCCTACTGCCTGGCGGTGGAGAGGCTGCTCGGCATCACCGAACAGGTCCCGGAGCGAGCCGACGTCATCCGGGTGCTGATGATGGAGCTCAACCGGATCTCCTCGCACCTGGTGGCGCTGGCCGCCGGCGGGATGGAGATCGGCTCCACCACGCTGATGGTCTACGGCTTCCGGGACCGCGAGGTCGTTCTCGACATCCTCGAACTGGTCACCGGCCTGCGCATGAACCACGGCTACGTCCGGCCGGGCGGCGTGGTGCAGGACCTGCCTGCCGGCGCCGTCGACAAGATCCGCGAGGGCGTGAAGCTGCTGCGCTCGCGGATGCACGAGTACGACAAACTGGCCACCAGGAACCCGGCCTTCAAGGCGCGGCTGGTCGACGTCGGCCACCTGGACCTGGCCGGCTGCCTGGCGCTGGGTGCCACCGGGCCGATCCTGCGGGCCACCGGCCTGCCGCACGACCTGCGCAGGTCCGACCCCTACTGCGGCTACGAGAACTACGAGTTCGAGGTCGCGACGGCCGACACTGCGGACGCCTACGGGCGGTTCCTGATCCGGCTGGAGGAGATGCGCCAGTCGCTGCGGATCGTCGAGCAGTGCCTGGAAAAGCTGGCTCCCGGCCCGGTCATGGTGGGCGACAAGAAGATCGCCTGGCCCGCCCAACTGGCGCTCGGCCCGGACGGGTTGGGCAACTCGCTCGACCACATCCGGAAGATCATGGGCGAATCCATGGAGGCGCTGATCCACCACTTCAAGCTGGTGACGGAGGGCTTCCGGGTCCCGGTCGGCCAGGCCTACGCGGCGGTCGAGTCCGCCAGGGGCGAGCTGGGCGCGCACGTCGTCTCCGACGGCGGCACGCGGCCGTACCGGGTGCACTTCCGCGACCCGAGCTTCACCAACCTCCAGACGATGGCGGCGATGTGCGAGGGCGGCCTGCTCGCGGACGTCATCGTCGCGGTGGCGAGCATCGACCCGGTGATGGGAGGCGTGGACCGGTGAGCACGGCCGAGTGTTCCTGACCGCATCCGGCCCGGAGGCGCCCGCCGAAGTCCGGGGCCGGGCGCCCCCTGCGACCTGCCGTCGCCGTGGGCGACGGTTCAGTAGAGGCCCTCGGGGGACGAGCTGGCGATCTGGAGGGGGCGGACGTTGGCGACGCCGTCGGTGGGCCAGCGGTCGGTCGGGTGACGGAGGGCCTGGTCGCGTTCCAGGATGTTGGGGAGGAAGAGGTCCTCGTGGAGGACGGTGAGCCGGACCTGGCCGACCGTGCCGGGGGCGACCTGGGTCGAGGGGTCGCCCTTGTCGACCACCGCCATGGTGACCTGCGGGTAGTTCGGGACGTAGCTGATCAGTTCGCCGTCCCGCTCGATGTCCAGGCAGGCCGCGTTGCCGAAGGTGTTGCCGTAGGTCAGCCCGCAGATCCCGCCCTGCAGGGCGGCGGTGAAGGTCCGGTACATGTCGGCGCTGATCTGGGTACCGCTCAGGCGCACGCCGTCGAGGGCGGCGACCAGGTCGGGCCGGCGCTGGCGGAGGGCCTGGAAGAGGGCCGGGGTGGTGTTGACGTAGTGGACCCGGCCCGGCGCGAGGACGTCGGCGATCTGCTCCAGCAGGTGGGTGGTGTAGTCGCCGACCTCGGAAAGGCGTCCCGCCCGGATCAGGCGCTTCACCCACCGGGGGTCCATGTCCACGGCGTACACCTGGCCGGCGTGGAGTTCGGAGACCTCGTGGACGCCGTTCCCGATCAGGTGCGGTCCGGTGGGGGTGGCCTGCAGCCAGGTGCGGCCCGGCGCGAAGCCCTCCCGGACGAAGGACCAGCGGCGCCAGAGCGCCCGGTGCCGCAGCATGTCGGGGGTGTAGAACGCCCGGCAGGGGGTGCCGGTGGTGCCACCGGAGTCCCAGACCCGGCCGACGAGCGGCCTGGGCACCGACAGCGGGACGAGGTCCGCGGGGTCCTCCGTGCGCAGCCGGTCGAGCGGGAACGGGCCGAAGGCCACGAGCTGGTCGTAGCGGGTGATGTCGCGCGGGTCGAAGTCCAGCCGGGGGGCCTGCGCGAGCCAGTAGGGGCTTCCGGACACTGGGTCGAAGTGCCGCCGGACCACGGTGCGGGTCCACTCGTCGAGGTCGGTGTCCAGCCATCGGGCGATCTGGGCGTCCGGGTCGGTGCCGGTGGCGGCGGTGGCGGCGGTCACGACAGGGCCGGGGCGCCGGTGAGGTCGATGCCGAGCTCGTAGGCGGTGGTCAGGGCCTGCTCGACGTGCTCGGGCCGCTCGATGTGCACCACCGGGAAGGGGAACGCCAGGATGCCCTCGGGAATCGAGGGGCCCATCACCAGCCCGAGCTGAACGCCCTGGTCCTTCATCCCGGTGTAGACGTCGACCAGGCTGATCGGGTCCGTGGAGTTGCGCTGGAAGAGGTCCCTGACGTCGTCGGCGGTGCGCAGGACCTTGGACTCCAGGCAGGACAGCAGGGGGAGCTCGGGGGCGCTGAAGGGGATCGCGTCGATCCGCGGGGCCATGAAGTCGCGGTAGGGCCGGCGCAGCGGGGTGTGGACGGCGATGGTGCGGCCGGGGAGCGGGACGACCGTTCCCGGCGGGGCCTCGGCGGCGAGCGCGCCGAGTGCTTCGGCGTGGCCGGCGAGCATCATGATGCGCTTGGTGCCGTCGACCGTGGGGCCGAAGTCGCCCGCCAGGTAGACGCCGGGGACGTTCTCGCCGGGGTGGGCGGGGGCGCCGTCGGCGAGGGAGCCGAAGGCGATGGCTATGCCCTGCTGCGGGTCCTCGGCGGGCGGTTCCGGGGTGTCGCGGGATCCGGCCAGCATCTCGAACAGCTCCCGTCGCCCCAGCGATCCGGCGAGGCAGCTGGCGGTCATCGCGCCGAGGCTGAGGCCGCCGATGGCCGCGGGGCGCAGGTTGAACGAGGCGAGCACGTCGTGCACGCCGATCGCGAGGGCGGCTTCGCGGACCGTGCCGACGCTCTGGCGCTCCTCCTGGGCGGTCGGGAGGTCCTCCTCCAGGATCTGTCCGACCGTCAGCCCGGTCCACGCGGAGACTTGCTCGTACCAGCCCTGCACGACCTCGTAGGTCCGGTAGAGCTCCAGGCCGTGCGGCTCGGTCCCGACGCCGCCGCCGAACAGGTACCCCAGACTCATGACAGCTCCTGTGAATTGGTGTGAAAGGAGGGAACGGTGGTGCGGCTGGGGCGCAGTGCGACAGAAGTGAACCCGACCGCACAATGCCGCAGAATCCGGCGTCCGGCGGACGCTCGGCAACGCGTCTCGCGATGCGATATCGAGACGATATCCGGATCTGGGAAAATCCCCGGCACCGCGGCGGCGGAGGATATTCACCGCCTTCGGAAGGGATTTTCCCGGCCCGTACTCCGGGGAGCTCCCACGACGGGGGCGAAGGAACGGCGCGCCCCTCCCTCTTCCGGGAATCGAGGAATTCCGGGAGAACGCGAGGTGGCCGGATCCTGACGCCGAGCACCCCCGAGGAGGGAGTGCACCCGGAAAACCGACGCTGGCCGGTTCACGGCCCGGAGACGGCGAATCAGCCCGGCCCGACCTGCTCGGAGGTCGCCGACGGCGCCACTCCCCGACCCCCCTCCCCCGCCGTCCGCGCTTTCAGGCGCGCAGCGCGCCGGTGAGGTGGTCGCGGAGCACGGCGGTCACCTCGTCCGCCCGGCTGGTGAGGTAGAAGTGCCCGCCGGGGAAGACCTTGAGGTCGAACGCGGCCGTCGTGCGGTCGCGCCAGCGGGCGGCCTCGGGGACCGGCGCCCAGTGGTCCTGGTCCCCCACCAGGGCGGTGACCGGGCAGCTGACCGCGGCGTCGCGGTCGGCGCGGTAGGCCCCCACCGCGCGGTAGTCGCCGCGCAGCGCGGGCAGCACCATCCCCAGCAGTTCCTCGTCCTCCAGGAGTCGGGCGTCGGTGCCGCTCATGGCCTTGAGTTCGGCCACGATGCCCTCGTCGTCGACCGGGTGGGAGGCGTCGGGCCGGTCCGCGGACGGCCCCTTGCGGCCGGAGAGGAAGAGGTGGTCGACCCGGCCGCCCGCGCGCTCGATCCGCCGGGCCACCTCGAAGGCGACGAGCGCGCCCATGCTGTGCCCGAAGAGGGTCAGGGGGAGGTCGTCCCAGCGGCGCAGCGCTTCGAACACCTCGTCGGCCACGCGGTGCAGGTCGTGGATGCCGGCCTCCTCCCGACGGTCCTGCCGGCCGGGGTACTGCACGGCCAGGACGTCGACCGGGCCGTGCAGTGCGGCGGACACCGGGAAGTAGAAACTCGCCGAGCCGCCGGCGTGCGGAAAGCAGACCAGTCGGCGCGCGGCCGTCGGCGAGGGATGGAAGCGACGGCACCACAGGTCGCTGTCCAAAGAGAGGGAGGTCATGTCGGCCTTTCATTCTCTTCTCGAAATCCGCGCAGTGCCGACGGGCGGGGTGTGGTGATCGGGCAGGACATCCTTCGCACCGGCGGGCCGTCTCGTGCGCGCTTATACAGGGAGCTTCGATCGACGGTGATCGGACACTCACGGGCACCGCATATGACAGCCTGCCATACCGCTCGGAATGTCAGCAAGTACTCACCGGAGCGCATCGATCCGCTCAGGACCGGGTTCAATTCCGGCCATCTCTTCGGTGATTGGTGGGGACGTTGCGATGCGGAGCAATCCCGTGGGATTTACTTGGCACCGACTCGGCGGCACCACCCCGACCGGACCGCGCCCCGCGGATCCGGTCGGGGTGGTCGGCCACCGCCGCGAGCCGCGGCGGACGGGCCGGCGGTCCCGACCGTCGCGACGGTGTCGCGCAGCGCAGACCCGGCACGAGCGCAGGACCCGCACTCCAAGCACCCCCTGGACCCGACAGAACCCGCAGACCCGACAGGACCGTGTTGACGCGTACACGGTCCCCCAAGAGGCCGGAGGCAGTCTTGCCCGCCGGCCGCGTGACGAAGAGGACTCTCCCCCTTGAACTTCCTGCTGCTGGGCCCGCTTTCCATCCGGTTGAACGCGTGTGAGGTGCACGTGTCCGCGCCGAGGCAACGCGTGGTCATGGCAGCGCTCCTCTTCAACGCCAACCGGGTGATCTCGGTCGACCGGATCGCCGAGTACGTCTGGGACGGCGCCCCGCCGCCGAGTGCCGCCGCGACCGTCCGCACCTACGTGATGCGCCTGCGGCAGTCGCTGGGCGAGATCGCCTCCGCCCGGATCCTCACCCGGGCGCCCGGCTACCTCCTCGAACTCGGCGAGCACGAGAGCGACCTCGGGCAGTTCACGGCCCACCGCCGGCGCGCGGCGGAGCTGGCCGAGCGCGGCGACCTGGAGGGCTCCTCCGCCGAGCTGGCCGAGGCGCTCGCCCTGTGGCGCGAGGAGCCGCTGGCGGACATCCCGTCGCAGACGCTGCGCGACGTGGAGGGCCGCTACCTCCAGGAACTCCGCCTGCAGACGATGGAGCTGCGGTTCGACACGGAACTGGCGCTGCTGCGGCACGCCGAGGTCGTGCCGGAGCTGGTGCGGCTGGTGCGCAAGCACCCCTTGCGGGAGGCCCTGGTGGGCAAGCTGATGCTGGCGCTGTTCCGCTCGGGACGGCAGTCGGAGGCCCTGGACCTCTACCGGCGCACCCGGGTGCTGCTCGTCGAGCAGCTCGGCACCGAACCGAGCGCCGATCTGCGCGAGGTCCACCGGCGCATCCTCTCGGTCCACGACCGGCCCCGTACGCCCGGCCCGCAGGAGCCTCCCGCGCCGGCCCGGGCGGCGGCCCCCGCGCCGACGCCGGTCGCCGCCCGGGAGAGATCCCGCTGGCCGAGTCCGGCGCAGCTCCCCTCGGTGCCCCTGCCGCTGTCGGCCCGCTCCGGTGCGCTGGCCAGGCTGCAGCACTTCCTCACGACCGGCCCGATGCCCGCGGGCATGGTGGCGACGGCGGTGGTGACCGGCCGGGGCGGTGTCGGCAAGAGCGCGCTGGCCCTGCACGTGGCGCACGCCGTGCGCGGTTCCTCGGTGCACGGCCAGCTCTACGCGGATCTCGGCGGAGCCGCGCGGCCGCTGACCGCCCGGGCGGTCCTGCCGCGGTTCCTGGCCGACCTCGGGGTGCCCCGGGACGAGATACCCGAGGAGGCGTCGGAGCGGGAGAGCCTGTACCGCTCGCTCACCGCGGGCCGCCGCCTGCTGGTGGTGCTCGACAACGCCTCCAGCACCGCGCAGGTACGGCCGCTGATACCGGGCAGCGGGGGCAGCCGGCTGCTGGTGACCAGTCGGCGGCGACTGGCCGACCTGGACGGGGCGCACACCCTCCAGCTGGGCCCGCTCGACGAGGCCGGGTCGCTGGAGCTGCTGGGCGGCATCGTCGGCCCGGCCCGGGTCGGCGCCGAACCGCAGGCGGCCCGTACGGTGCTGACGGTCTGTGCGGGCCTGCCGCTGGCGATCCGGATCGCGGGGACCCGGCTGCTGGAGCGCCCGCACTGGAGCATCGGGTACTTCGCCCGGCGGCTCACCGAGGCCCCTCTGCTGTTGGACGAACTGCACGCGGGCGACCTCGGCGTCCGGCCCTGCCTCGACGCCGACCACGCCGGGCTCCGGCGGACCGCTCCGGCCGGGGTCGACCCGGCCGAGGTGTTCACCGCGCTGGGGGCCGCCGGGGCGAGTTCGGTCTCCGCCGGCCGGGTCGCGGTGATGTTCGGCTGCTCCGAGGAGCAGGCCGAGGAGGCCCTGGACGCCCTGGTCGAGGCGAACCTGCTGGGCGCGCCGGCGGGGGGCCGCTACCGGCTGGACGCACTGCTGCGGGCCTACGCCCACGAGCGGGCGCAGGCGGTCGCCGTGCGGCAGCACGACCACCCGTACATGCGCGCCGGGTGACCTCCCGGCGGCCCGCTCCCGCCTTCGCCCCGATCCTTTTCGACCCGATCCTTGTCGACCCGATGTCCCCCGATCCGATCCCCTCCGAGAGGACCCTTCGCCATGGCCGACCAGACGACAGCCACCCGCGACCTGCTCGCCTACGTCCGGGAGGTCTCCCTCCGCGACGACGACCTGCTCAGGGAGCTGCGGGAGACCACCGCGGACCTGCCGGGCGGGACCGCCATGCAGGTGATGGCGGAGGAGGGCCAACTGCTGGCCCTGCTGGTCGGGTTGACGGGGGCCCGGGCGGTGCTGGAGATCGGCACCTTCACCGGCTACAGCACCCTGTGCATGGCCCGCGCCCTCCCGGCCGACGGGGTGCTGGTGTCCTGCGACATCGAGGAGCGGTGGCCGGCCATCGGCGCCGAGTTCTGGAAGCGGGACGGGGTCGACTCGCGGGTCGACCTGCGGATCGGCGATGCCGCCGCGACCCTGGACGCGCTGCTGGCGGAGCGCGGGCCGGAGAGCTTCGACCTGGTGTTCATCGACGCCGACAAGACCAACTACGTGCGCTACTACGAGAGTTCGCTGGCGCTGCTGCGCCCCGGCGGTCTGATCGTGGTCGACAACACGCTCTTCTTCGGCCGGGTCGCCGATCCGGCCGCCGTGGACCCGGACACCGCCGGGGTCCGGGCGCTGAACCGGGTGCTGCACGAGGACCCCCGGGTGGAGCTGTCGCTGCTGACGATGGCCGACGGGATCACCCTCGTCCGCAAGCTCTGAAAGAACGACGGGCCGGGGCCCGGCGCTCCTGGGAGACGCTGTTGGTAAATCCGGGCTTGTGCGTGACGTCGGTCTTCAAGACTCAGTTGTGGTCTTGAAGGCCGACGTTGTCGTTTGGGGTGGGTGCGGGTGTCGATGCAGCCGAAGGGGTCTGGGGAGATCCCGGCGGAGACGGTGCGGGTGGCGCGGGCGGCGTTCCCGAAGGGGAGCCTGGCGATCCGGGTCAGGGACGAGCTGGGGCCGCTGTTCACCGATGAGGGGTTCGTGGGCCTGTTCGCGGTGCGGGGCAGGCCTGCCTGGTCGCCGGCGCGGCTGGCGCTGGTGGCGGTGCTGCAGTTCGTCGAGGGCCTGACCGACCGGCAGGCCGCCGAGTCGGTGCGGGCCCGGATCGACTGGAAGTACGCGCTGGGGCTGGAACTGACCGATCCGGGCTTCGACTTCTCCGTGCTGTCGGAGTTCCGGGACCGGCTGGTGGGCGCGGACGGCGGCCGGTCGGTGCTGGACGGCATCCTGGCCGCCGCCCGGGAGAAGGGGCTGGTCGGCAAGGGCGGCAGGGCCCGGACGGACTCCACCCACGTGCTGTCCGCCGCGCGGGAGCTGAACCGGCTGGAGCTGGTCGGGGAGAGTCTGCGGGCGGCGCTGAACGCGGTGGCCCGAGCCGAGCCCAACTGGCTCGCCGTCCACGCCCCGCCGGAGTGGTTCACGCACTACGCGACCCGGATCGAGGACTCCCGCTTCCCGAAGGCCCAGGCCAAGCGGGCCGAGGTGGGGCGCCGGATCGGTGCGGACGGGACGCGACTGCTGGAGATGACCCGGGCGGACGGAGCGCCCGCCCGGCTTCGGGCACTCGCGGAGGTGGAGTTCCTGCGCAGGCTGTGGGTCCAGGAGTTCCACCTGGTGGAGGGCGAGGTGGTGCCGCGGGACCCAAAAGACCGGCCGCCGGGCGCGAAGCGCCTGGTCACGCCCTATGACCCCGACGCGAGGGGCAGCGTCAAGCGCGACACCTTCTGGGACGGCTACAAGGTCCATCTCACCGAGACGTGCGAGCCGGGGCACGTGCACCTGGTCACGAACGTGGCCACCACCGTCGCCACCGTCCCCGACGACCGGATGGCCGCCGTGGTCCATGCCGGCCTCGCGGGGCGCGACCTGCTGCCGGACGAGCACTGGGTCGACACCGGCTACGCCAACAGCGGCGCGATGGTCGCCGCCCGCCGTGACCGCGGGGTCGCGCTGCACGGGCCACTGAAGGCCGTGACCGTCCCGCACGCCCGCGGCGAGGCCGCCTTCGGACAGGACGCGTTCACCATCGACTGGGACAACCGGCGCGTGACCTGCCCGAACGGCACCACCAGCACACAGTGGCACCAGCGCCGCTCGGAGGACGGCCTGCCGACCGTCCGGGTCCGCTTCTCCCCGGCCGACTGCCGCACCTGCCCCCAACTGCGGCAATGCGTCAACTCCCCGACGGCCCAACGCCGGGAGATCAACCTCAGGCCCCGCGACGAATACGAAGCACTCCAACAGGCACGAGCTCTCCAGCGGACCGACGAGTGGAAGGACCGCTACAAGATCCGCGCAGGGGTCGAGGGGACCGTCTCCCAAGCAGTACAGGCCTGCGGCCTGCGCCGATCCCGCTACCGAGGCCTGCCGAAGACCAGCCTCCAACATCAACTCACCGGCGCCGCCGTCAACCTGATCCGCATCGACGCCTGGCTCACCGGCAAACCCCACGCCCGCACCCGCACCAGCCCCCTGACAGCACACCGCCCCGCCGCATAAGCAACGGGGCGAAGTGCCATCAGGCCCGCATTAACCAACAGCGTCTCCTGGGAGCGCCGGGCCCCGCGGCCGTCACGGCGTTCCCGGGCCCCCTTCCGGCGTGCTCAGGTCGGGTGCGTCCACGCTGATGACGGTGGACACCACGCGCGGGCCGGGAACCAGGTGCAGGCGCTGGAGTCCGCTGTCCTCCGCGGCCGGTGCGAGGGCGTCGGCGCACGGGCACGGGGCTTCGTCCAGGCCCTCGAAGCCCGCGAAGCGGTAGGCGATCTCCATCATCCGGTTGCGTTCGGTCGCCCGGAAGTCCGCGACCAGGTGGACGCCGGACCGGGCGGCGGCGTCGGCCAGCCAGTTCAGCAGGGTCGCGCCTGCGCCGTAGGCGACGACCCGGCAGGAGGTGGCGAGCAGCTTGAGGTGCCACAGGCCCGGGTGCCGCTCCAGCAGCAGGACGCCGACCGCCCCGTGCGGGCCGAACCGGTCGGTGAGGGTGACCACCAGGACCTCGTGTCCGGGGTCGGTGATCAGGCCGCGCAGCACCGCGTCCGGGTAGTGGACCCCGGTCGCGTTCATCTGGCTGGTGCGCAGGGTGAGTTCCTCGACCCGGGACAGCTCCTCGCCGGTGGCCCGGCCGATGCGCATCCGCAGGTCCAGGGAGCGCAGGAACTCCTCGTCGGGGCCGGGGGCGGCCGCCCGCTCGGCGTCGCGGAGGAAGCCCGCCTGGTACATCTGGCGCCGCCGCCGGGAGTCGACGGTGCTGGTCGCGGGGGTGAACTCGGCGAGTTCGGGGAGGTCGAGGACCTGCTCGGCCGGGTAGCACCGCACGTCGGGCAGGTGGAAGGCCACTTCGGCGCGTTCGGCGGGCCGGTCGTCGACGAAGGCGATGGTGCTGAGCGCGAAGTTCAGCCGGTCGGCGATCCGGCGCACCGACTCGGACTTGGCGCCCCATCCGATCTCCGGCAGGACGAAGTACTCGGCCAGGCCGAACGCCTCCAGCCGGGCCCAGGCGTGCTCGTGGTCGTTGCGGCTGGCGACGGACTGCAGGATGCCGCGGGAGTCGAGCTCGATCACCACCTTGCGCACCTCGTCCGGCAGGTGCACCTCGCCGTCCTCCAGCAGGGTGCCCTGCCAGAGGGTGCCGTCCAGGTCCCAGACCAGGCACTTGACGGTTGCAGCCATGTCGTCCTTCCTCGTCTCGTCGGCCGCGGGCCCGCTCACGGCGCGCCCGGAGCGGAGAGGGCGTGCTGCGCCAGCATCAGCCGGCACAGCTCGTTGCTGCCCTCGATGATCTCCATCAGCTTGGCGTCCCGGTACGCCCGGGCCACCGTGTGCCCGTCCCGGGAGCCGGCCGAGGCCAGCACCTGGACGGCCGTCGCCGCGCCCTGGGCGGCCTGGGTCGCGCTGACGTGCTTGGCCAGCACGGTCGCCACCACCTGGTCCGGCGAGCCTTCGTCCCAGCAGCGGCTGGCGTGCTCGCAGACCCGCGTGGCCACCTGCTCGGCCGTGTAGAGGTCGGCGAGGTGTCCGGCGACGAGCTGGTGCTCCGCGAGCGGCCTGCCGAACTGCTCCCGTCCGGCGGCGTGCGAGGTGGCCGCGGCCAGACAGGCCCGCAGGATGCCCACGCACCCCCAGGCGACGGACATCCGCCCGTAGGCCAGCGCGGTCGTCACCAGCAGGGCGGGCGGCAGTCCGTGACCGCCCAGGACGCTGTCGGCGGGCAGCCGCACCCCGTCGAGGTGCACGTCGGCGTGGCCGGCCGCGCGGCAGCCGAGCGGGTCGGCGATCCGCTCGATCCGGACGCCGGGTGCGTCGGCGGGCACCACGACGGCCACCGCGCCGTCCTCGTAGCGGCCGACGACGACCAGCAGGTCGGCGTAGTGGGCGGCGGTCACCCACTTCTTGTGCCCGTCGACGACGACCGTGTCGCCGTCGCGGCGGACGGTCGTCGTCATCGCCGAGAGGTCGCTGCCGGCGCCGGGCTCGCTGAACCCGACCGCCGCCAACTCGCCGCCGGTCAGCCGGGGGAGGTGGGCGGCCGCCTGCTCGGCGGTGCCCAGGCGCTGGATGGTCCACGCCGCCATGCCCTGGGAGGTCATCACGCTGCGCAGCGAGCTGCACAGGCCCCCCACGTGGGCGGTGTACGCGCCGCTGTCCGTGCTGCTGAGCCCCCAACCGCCGTACTGCGACGGGACTTCGGCGCACAGCCGGCCCTCGGCGCCCAGTTCGCGGAGCAGGGCCGCCGGGATGAGGCCGGTCCGGTCCCACTCCCCCGCCAGGTCGCCGACCCGCAGGGTGACGGCGGTCATCGCGCCGCTCAGGTCCTCACCCACGCCGGCCCCCGGCGGCGGGCGCCTGGAGCCGGGCCACCAGCTCGGCCATCCGCCGCACGGTGCGGAAGTTGTCCAGCCGCAGGTCCGCGCCGCGGACGGCGATGGCGTAGGTCTTCTCCAGGTGCACCACCACCTGCATGGCGAAGAGGGACGACAGCCCGCCGGCGTCGAACAGGTCGGTGTCGGCGTCCCAGGCGGTCCCGGTGCGTCCTTCCAGGAACTCCAGCAGCTCCTTCTCCAGGGCGTGGGTGTCGGGCGTGTTCGTCGTGCTCATGGCCGTCTCCTTGTCGGGGTGATCAGGGGTGATCAGGGGTGGTCGGGGTGGTCGGGGTGATCGGATCTGGTCGGGGTGATCAGGTGTAGTCGTAGAAGCCGCGCCCGGACTTGCGGCCCAGCCGGCCCTCGCGGACCAGCCGGAGCAGCAGTTCGGCGGGGCGGCAGCCGTCGTCGCCGGTGCGCTCGTGCAGCACGGTGAGGGAGTCGACGAGGTTGTCGATGCCGATCAGGTCCGCGGTGCGCAGCGGGCCGGTGGGGTGTCCCAGGCAGCCCTGCATCAGGGCGTCGACGTCCTCGGCGGTCGCCGTGCCCTCCTGCACGACCCGGGCGGCGTCGTTGATCATCGGGTGCAGGATGCGGCTGGTCACGAAGCCGGGTGCGTCCCGGACGACCACCGCCTTCCGCCGCAGTGCCGTGAGCAGGCCCGCCACGGCGGCCATCGCGGAGTCCCCGGTCCTGGCGCCGCGGACCACCTCGGCGGTGCCGATCAGGTAGGGCGGGTTCATGAAGTGGGTGCCGACCAGTTCCGCCGGCCGCTCCAGGGCCCCGGCCAGTTCGTCGACGGGGATGGAGGAGGTGTTGGTGATCAGCAGGGTTCCGGGCCGGACCAGTCCGGAGACCTCGGACAGGACGGCGGCCTTGATCGCGGCGTTCTCGGTGACCGCCTCGACGACGGCGGTGGCTCCGGCGGCGGCCTTGAGCGAGGTGCCGGTGGCCAGGGCGCCGAGGGGCGTCCCGGCGGGCAGCGCGCCCATCAGCTCGGCCAGCCGGAGTTCGTCGCCGATCAGGTCCGCGGCCCGGTCGAGCCGTTCCCGGTCGACGTCGACCAGGTGGACCGGCAGGCCGTGCCCGAGGGCGAGGACGGTGATTCCGACGCCCATCACCCCGGCTCCCAGCACGGTGAGGGCGTGCCGCGGGGGGGAATCGTCGTACGGGGCGGTGGTCAACGGGTTCTCCTTCGTTCTCACTGGTCTTCGGGGGTGCCGAGGGTGTCGGGGGTGCACAGGGTGGCGTCGAGCCAGTCGGCGACGGCGTCGCCGGTGGTCGCGACGTGCTGCTCCATGAGCGAGAAGTGGTCTCCGGGGACGTCGACGACGGTGTCGGCGCCGTCCCAGGACGCGCGCCAGTCACCGGCGTCGGCGGACGGGCGGCCGAGCGGGGTGGAGGCGCGGACCAGCAGCAGCGGGGCGCGGACCGCCGGGGGCTTCCAGTCGTCGAGCAGCCGGAAGTAGCCGCCCATCGCGGTCAGCCGGGTCCCGTCCATCGGGGCCGCCCGGTCCTCGCGGGCGAACATGCCGCCCAGCAGGACGTCGTTGAACTGGGTGATGCCCTGGTTGTCGGAGAGGTAGGTGTCCAGCAGCACCACGGCCGCCGGGCCCGCGCCGCGCCGCTCCAGCTCGGCGGCCACGCCGTGGGCGAGCGTGCCGCCGGAGGAGGAGCCGGCCAGGACGAGCGTCCGGCCGGACAGTTCCCGGAGCAGGGTCGTCGCCTGGAGGTCCAGCAGGGCCGACATGTCGGCGGGCAGTTCCTCCTCGGGGGTGAACCCGGGGGCGTCCAGCGCGGCGACGGCGTAGCGGTCCCGGAAGCGGGAAGCGAAGCGGGCGTACTGGTGGGCGCCGCCGAGGGCGACGACGGAGCCGAAGCAGACGAGCACGGGGGCGTCGGCGCGCTCGTTCAGGCGCAGCAGTCGCGGGCCGGCGCCGGCGGCCGCGAGGTCGCTGCCGCTGTGGAAGGCCGGGCGCAGGGCGGAGGCGTGCTTGAGCAGGGCGATGCCCTCGTCGATCCGGCCGAGTGCGCAGGCCCGGCGGAACAGCACGCTCGCCGGGTCGGCGTCGGCGGCCTCGGCGCCGGCCGCGTCGGCGCCGGTCGCGGGTGCCGCTTCGGGCCGGGGGGTGTCGTCCGTCCGGACCTCGGCGGCGAGGCGCGCCGCGAGCGCGGCGGGGGTGGCGCTGTCGAAGACCGCGGAGGGCCGCAGCCGCACCCCGGTGGCGGCGGCCAGCCGGTTGCGGAGCTCGACCGCGGTCAGCGAGTCGAATCCGACGGAGAGGAAGGGCGCCGTCGCGGACAGCGCCCCGGAGTCGGCGTGGCCGAGGACTTCAGCGGCCTCGGCGAGGACGAGGTCGCGCAGCACCAGCTCGCGTTCCTGCGCGTCGGCGGCGGCGTCGAGCCGCCGCCGCAGCGCTGCGGCGGCGCTCGGCGCCGCCTTCGCTCCGGTCGTCGCGGCCGGGCCGCGCCGGACCAGGGAGCGCAGCATCGGGTGCACCGGGCCGTCGCCGCGCACGGTGAGGTCGAGGTGGGCCAGGACGACGGGGCTCCCGTCCCCGGGCGGGGCGGCGTCCGCGGCACACACCGTGTCCAGCAGGGCCACGGCCTCCTCGTCGGACAGGCCGCGGGCGCCGCGCCGGTCGATCCGCCGCCGGTCGGGGCCGTCGAGTTCCGCCGTCATCCCGCTCACCCGTTCCCAGGGCCCCCAGGCCAGGGACAGGCCGGGGAGCCCGAGCCGTCGGCGTTCCGCGACGAGGGCGTCGAGTGCGGCGTTGGCGGCCGAGTAGGACGCCTGGCCCGGGCTGCCCAGCACGCCGGCGGCGGAGGAGAAGACGACGAACGCGGCGAGGTCCGCTCCGCGCGTCAGCTGGTCGAGGTGGTGGGCGGCGTCGAACTTCGGCCGCAGGACGGCGGCCATCCGCTCCGCCGTCAGCCCGTCCAGCAGGCCGTCGTCGAGCACTCCGGCGGTGTGCACCACGGCGCACAGCGGGCGGCTCTCGGGGATGGCCGCCAGGGCGGCGGCCAGGGCCCGGCGGTCGGACACGTCGCAGCCCAGGGCAGTCACCTCGGCTCCGGCCCCGGCCAGCTCCGCCGTCAGCTCCGGCATGCCGGGGGCGTCGGCTCCGCGGCGGCTCAGCACGAGGAGGTGACGCACCCCGTGCGCGGCGACCAAGTGGCGCGCCAGGACCGCCGCGAGGGCGCCACCGCCGCTCAGCAGCACCGTCCCCTCGGGCGGCCCGAACGCGCCGGCCGGCCGGGTCGCGGGTGCGGGTGCGGGGGCCGCCGTGGGCCGTACCAGTCGGGGGGCGTACAGGACGCCGCCGCGCAGCGCCGCCTGCGGTTCGCCCATGGCGAGGAGGTCGGCGAGCGCGTCGCCGAGACCGTCCTGGTCCGGCCCTTCGGTGTCCAGCAGCACGAACCGGTCGGGGTGTTCGAGCTGAGCGGCCCTGAGCATGCCCCAGACGGCCGCCGCGCCGGGGTCCGCCGGCTGCGGCCGCGCGCCGAGCGGGCCGGTCGCGCCCCGGGTGAGCACCACCAGGGGCGTCCGGGCGGTGCTGTCGTCGGCCAGGTGGGCCTGGAGGCGGTCCAGCACCCCGGCCGCGACCGCGTGCACCGCCGCGGGGTCCACGTCCGCGCTCGCGGTGTCGGCGGACGGGGGGCAGGTCAGCAGCACCGCGTCGGGTGTCGCGGACCGGGGTTCGACGGGGAAGGCGGCCGGCAGCACTCGCTCGTCCCGCGGGCCGAGGAGGCCCCAGCGGGTGACCGGGCGCGGACCGGGCCCGGCGGTGACCGGCGTCCAGCCGACGTGGAAGACGGAGCCGGCGGACGCCCGCAGCGCGGCGGTGGACGCCGCGCGCAGGGTGAGCGAGCCGACCGTCGCCACGGTGCGTCCGGCGGGGTCGGTGATCCGCGCGGCGACGGCGTCGGGGCCGTCGGGGCGCAGCCGGACGCGCAGGACCGGCGCGTCGGAGGCTTCGATCGCGACGCGCTGCCAGGAGAACGGCAGCGGGACGCCGTCGGCGGGCCCGCCGGTCGCGGCGCCTTCGCGCAGACCGGTCGTCTGGAGGGCCGCGTCCAGGAGGGCCGGGTGCATGACGAATGCGCTGTCGAGGAGGCCGTCGGGCAGGGCCACTTCGGCGTGGATCGCGTCCGCGGTGCGCCAGGCGGCGCGCAGGCCCCGGAACGCCGGGCCGTAGGCGACGCCACGGGCTTCGAGCAGCCCGTACAGCTCGTCCACGTCCAGCGGGACCGCGCCGGGCGGGGGCCACGCGCCGACCGCCCCGGCCATGTCGTCCAGATCGGCCGAGGGTCCCCGGTCGGCCGAGGCGTCGCGGGGGCCGACCGTGCCGGTCGCGTGCCGGGTCCAGGGCCGGTCGGCGGTGCCGGGGTCGGCCTCGGGCCGGGAGTGGAACTCCACCGGGCGCCGGCCCGTGCCGTCCTCGGCCCCCACCCGTACGCGCAGCTGTACGGCGTGGTCGTCGGGCAGCAGCAGCGGGGTGGCGAGGGTCAGTTCCTCCACGAGGGCGCAGCCGTGGTGGCGGCCCGCGTACGCGGCCAGCTCGACGAGGGCCGCGCCGGGCAGGATGACGGCTCCGGCCACGGCGTGGTCGACGAGCCAGGGATGGGTGGCCGGAGAGAGCCGGCCGGTGAAGAGGGTGCCCGCGTCGTCGGGCAGTTCGATCGCGGCGCCGAGCAGCGGGTGGTCCGCGGCGGACTGGCCGGCGGCCGCCTGGTCCCGGTCGGCCGGCAGGGCGTCGAGCCAGTAGCGGCGGCGCTGGAAGGCGTAGGTGGGCAGGTCCACCCGCTGGGCTCCGGTTCCCGCGAACAGCCGCTCCCAGTCGACGCGCAGGCCCCGGACGTGTGCCCCGGCGAGGGCGAGCTGGAGCCGGCGGAGCCCGCCTGCTCCGCGCCGCAGGGTGTCGAGCACCACCGTCTCGGGGGCGCCCTCGTCGGCGGCCGTGTCCTCGATCCCGTACATCAGGGCCGGCTGGGGGGCGGCCTCGATGAAGACGCGGTGCCCGGCCGCGAGGAGCGCGCGGGTTGCCTGCTCGAACTCGACGGTCTGCCGGAGGTTGCGGTACCAGTACTCGGCATCCAGGGCCTTCGTGTCCAGCAGGCCGCCGGTCACGCTGGAGTAGTACGGCACCGCGCCCGGGAGGGGGGTGATGCCGTCCAGGTCGGCGAGCAGGCGCTCGCGGATCTCCTCCACGTGCGAGGAGTGCGACGCGTAGTCGACTTCGATGGGAGTCGCCCACACCCCTTCCTCCAGGAGTTCCTCCACCAGCGCGGTGACCGCGTCCGCGTCGCCCGACACCGTCGTCGACGACGGGCCGTTGACCGCGGCCACCGAGAGGCGGCCCGCAATGCGCTCCCGCACCGCCTCCACCGGCAGCGGCACCGAGGCCATGCCACCGCGACCGGCCAGTGCCCCGACCGCACGGGAACGCAGCGCGACCACCCGCGCCCCGTCCTCGATGCTCAGACCACCCGCCACCACGGCGGCCGCGATCTCGCCCTGCGAGTGGCCGACGACGGCATCCGGAACGACGCCGAACGAGCGCCAGACCTCCGCCAGCGACACCATCACGGCCCACAGCACCGGCTGCACCACGTCGACCCGCGCCAGCAGCGCCTCCGAGCCCAGCGCCTCGACCAACGACCAGTCGACATACGGCGCCAGCGCCCGCTCGCACTCGGCCATCCGCGCCGCGAACACCTCCGATTCACCCAGCAGCTCCACGGCCATCCCGACCCACTGCGAGCCCTGACCCGGGAACACCAGCACCGAACGGCCCGGGAGCGGACCGCCGCCGACCAGCACGGCCGCCGAGCCCTTGCCCCGCGACAGGGCGGCGACACCGGCCAGCAGCTCGTCGCGGTCCGCCCCCACCACCACCGCGCGCTCGGTGAACCGCGAACGGCCCGCCAGCAGCGAATGGCCCACGTCCAGCACGCTCAGGCCCGGCTCCGCCGCCACCCGCTCGTACAGCGCCGCCGCCTGGGCGCGCAGCGCCTCCGGGGTGCGCGCCGACAGGACCCAGGGCACCGCCGGCAGGGGGGTGCGCTCGGCCGGCGGGCCGTCGTTCTCCAGGGGGGCCTGTTCGAGGATGACGTGGGCGTTGGTCCCACTGGCGCCGAAGGAGGACACCCCGGCCCGGCGCGGCCGGCCCGTCTCGGGCCAGGGGGTGGCCTCGGTGAGCAGGGAGACGGCCCCCTCGGTCCAGTCGATGCGGGGCGAGGGGCGGTCGACGTGCAGGGTGCGCGGCATCACGCCGTGCCGGATCGCGAGCACCGACTTGATCACCCCGCCGACGCCCGCGGCGGCCTGGGTGTGGGACAGGTTGGACTTCAGCGATCCCAGCCGCAGCGGCTGCCCGGCGGGCCGGTCCTGCCCGTAGGCGGCCATCAACGCCTGGGCCTCGATGGGGTCGCCGAGGACGGTGCCGGTGCCGTGCGCCTCCACCATGTCCACCTCGGACGGGGCGAGTCCGGCGTGGGCGAGCGCCCCGTTGATGACGCGCTGCTGCGCGGGCCCGTTCGGGGCGGTCAGCCCGTTGCTGGCGCCGTCCTGGTTGACGGCCGAGCCGCGGATGACGGCCAGGACGGGGTGTCCCGCGCGCCGGGCGTCCGAGAGCCGTTCCAGCAGGAGCAGCCCCAGGCCCTCCCCGAACCCGGCGCCGTCCGCCGCGGCCGAGAAGGACTTGCTGCGCCCGTCGGGCGCCAGGCCGCGCTGGCGGCTGAATCCGACGTACAGGCCGGGGGTGGACATCACGGTCACCCCGCCGGCCAGGGCGAGGGTGGTGTCGCCGGAGCGCAGCCCCTGGCAGGCGAGGTGGACGGCGACCAGTGAGGACGAGCAGGCGGTGTCCAGGGTTACCGCCGGGCCTTCCAGGCCCAGCGTGTAGGCGATCCGGCCCGAGGCGACGCTGGGGATGGTGCCGGTGCCGAGGAAGCCCTCCACTTCGTCGGGCACCCGGCCGAGGCGGGACCCGTACTCGCTGTAGATCACTCCGGTGTAGACGCCGGTGCGGCTGCCGCGCAGGGTCGCCGGGTCGATGCCCGCGCGCTCGATCGCCTCCCAGGACGCTTCCAGCAGCAGCCGCTGCTGCGGGTCCATGGCGAGGGCCTCGCGCGGGGAGATGCCGAAGAAGCCGGCGTCGAAGCCGGTCGCGTCGTGCAGGAAGCCGCCTTCGCGGACGTAGAAGGTGCCCGGGGCGTCGGGGTCGGCGTCGAAGCCGCCCTCGACGTCCCAGCCCCGGTCGGCGGGGAACGGCGAGACCGCGTCGCGCTCCTTGACCAGCAGGTCCCACAGGTCTTCCGGGGTGCGCACGCCACCGGGGTAGCGGCAGCTCATCGCCACGACGGCGATGGGCTCGGCGGAGTCGTCGCGGAGCCGCCGGTTCTCCTGCCGCAGGCGCTGGTTGTCCAGCAGCGAGGCGCGCAGGGCGGCGACCACCTGGTCCGTGTCGGTGGGCATGGGGTTGGGCTTCTCCTTCTGCGGCTGTCGGTCAGTCACGTTCGCCGCCCAGGGCCATCCGGACGAGGTCGTCGACGGCCATGGCATTGATGTCGGCGGCGGGGGCCGGTGCTTCCGACCGGTCGGCGAGGTCCAGGAGCGCGTCGAGGAGCCCGGCCCGGCGCAGGGCGGCGGGTGGGATCGCGGCGAGCAGGGAGCTGATCTCGTGGTCCGCGCGGTCCGTCCGGCCCGCCGTTCCGGTGGCCTTCCCGGTGGCGGCGGGGCCGCCCGGCCCGTCGGGGACCAGGCGCCCGGCGAGGTAGGCGGCGACGGCGGCCGGGGTGGGGTGGTCGAAGACCAGGGTCGCGGGCAGCCGGCGGCCGGTGGCGGCGCCGAGCCGGTTGCGGAGCTCGACGGAGGTGAGCGAGTCGAAGCCGAGGTCCTTGAACGCCTGGTCCGGGTCGACGGCCCCGGCCCCGCCGTGGCCGAGGACGTCCGCGGCCCGGCTCCGCACCAGGTCGAGCAGGGTGGCGAGGCGTTCCTCCGGGGCGAGGTCGGTCAGCCGGCGGCGCAGCGAGTCCGCCTCGGCGGCGTCCGCCCCGGAGGCGGGACGGCGGGCGGCCCCGGGGACCAGGGCGGAGAGCAGGGCCGGGACGGGCCCGGTCCGGGCCGCCGTCCGGAGCCGGCCGAGGTCGATCCGGACCGGGACGAGCAGCGGTTCGTCCAGGGTGAGCGCCGCGTCGAACAGGGCCAGGCCCTCTTCGCTGTCGATGGCCGCGGTGCCTCCCCGGGACATCCGCCGCAGGTCGGCGGCGCTGAGCGTGCCGGTCATGGTGCTGCGGCGCGCCCACAGGCCCCAGGCGAGCGACTGGGCCGGCAGGTGCAGGGCACGCCGGTGCTGGGCGAGCGCGTCGAGGAAGGCGTTGGCGGCCGCGTAGTTTCCCTGCCCGGCGTTGCCGACCGTGGCGGACGCGGAGGAGAACAGGACGAAGGCCTCCAGCGGCAGGTCACGGGTGAGGGCGTGCAGGTTGAGGGCCGCGTCGACCTTGGGCCGCAGGACGTGGCGCATCCGGTCGGGGGTCAGCGACTCGACCATCCCGTCGTCCAGGACGCCGGCCGCGTGGACGACCGCGCTCAGCGGACGGTCGGCGGGGATCCCGGCGAGCAGGGCGGCGAGCGCGTCCCGGTCGGCGACGTCACAGGCCGCCACGTCCACCCGGGCGCCGCGTCCGCACAGTTCGGCAGCGAGGTCGGCCAGGCCCGGGGCGTCGGCGCCGCGCCGGCCGACGAGCAGCAGGTTCCGTACGCCGTGCGCGGTCACCAGGTGCTGGGCCACCAGGCCGCCGAGCGCGCCGCCGGCCCCGGTGACCAGGACGGTTCCGCCAGCCGCGCCGATACCGGACGAGGTGTCCGGGTCCGCCGGGACGATGGCCCTGGTGAGGCGGGCGGCGAGGAGCCGTCCGGCGCGGATCGCCAGTTGGGGTTCCGCTCCGGCCAGCGCCTCGGGCAGCAGGTCGGCCACGGCTGCCGGGTCGTCGGTGTCGATCAGCAGGAAGCGGTCCGGGTGCTCGGACTGGGCGGAGCGGACGAGGCCGCGGACCGCCGCGCCGGTGAGGTCGGTGACCTCCTCGCCGGCCGCCGTGGAGACCGCGCCCCGGGTGACGAGCACGAGCCGGGTGCCGTCGTCCCAGCGGGGGTCGGCCAGCCAGTCCTGGACGAGCCGCAGGGCGTCGTCCAGCGCGGTGTGCACGGAGGCGGCGTCGGGCGGGGACGGGAGGTCCGGGGTGTGGTCGCACCAGGCCAGCACCGCGGCGGGCGACGGCGCTCCCCCGTCCAGCGCGGCGCCGAGCGCGGCCAGGTCCGGATGGCTGTCCGGGAAGAGCTCCCGGCCGCCGAGGACGGCCCAGGCCCCGAGGGGGGCGGCGGGTGCGGTGGCGGGCGCCGTCGACCACTGCAACCGGTAGAGCGACTCCGGGCCGCCGGCGGGGCGGAGGGCGTCGAGGTCGATCGGGCGGACGGCGAGCGCCTCGACCGACACCACCGGGAGGCCGTGCGGGTCGGTCGCGTCGATCGACACCGATCCGTCCGGCCGGAAGCCGAGCCGCACCCTGAGCGCGGTGGCTCCGGTGGCGTGCAGCCTGACCCCGCTCCAGGAGAACGGCAGTCCGGCGGACGGCCGGTCCGGGCCCGGCCCGGTCTCCGGCTCGGCGCTCAGGAACAGCCCCTGGAGGGCGGCGTCCAGGAGCGCGGGGTGCACGCCGAAGGCGGCGGCGGACCGGTTCCGGTCCTCGGGCAGGCACACCTCGGTGAAGATCTCGTCGCCCCGGCGCCAGGCGGTGGTGAGCCCGCGGAAGGCGGGTCCGTAGCCGTAACCGGAGGCGTCGAACCGCTCGTACAGGTCGTCGACGGGGATCGGGACGGCGCCGGGCGGGGGCCAGGAACCGGCGTCGTCCGGAACGAGTGCCGGCGACGGTGTGCGGGTCGCGGCGTCGGCGGTGAGCCGACCGGTCGCGTGCGCGGTCCACTGCGGGGTCGCCGCGTCCTCCCGGCAGGAGAACAGGTCCAGCGAGCGGCCGCCGTGCACGTCCGCGGCTCCGACCCGCACTTGCAGGCGGACGGCGGTGTCGGCGGGTATCAACAGCGGCTGCTGGAGCGTCAGTTCCTCCACCGCGTGGCATCCGGCCTCGTCCGCGGCGCGTACGGCGAGTTCCGCGAAGGCCGCGCCGGGCAGCAGGACCGCACCGGCCACGGCGTGGTCGGCGAGCCAGGGGTGGGTCCGCAGCGAGATCCGGCCGCTGAGCAGCAGCTCACCCGTGTCGGCCAGCTCGACGGCCGCCCCGAGGAGGGGGTGGGAGGCCGGGTCGAGCCCGGCCGAGCCCACATCGGCCACCGTGGCGGGCGCCGGCTCGGGCCAGTAGCGGGTGCGCTGGAAGGCGTACGTCGGCAGTTCCACGCGCCGAGCGCCCGGGAACGCCGTGGACCAGTCCACCTCCAGCCCGCGCTCCCAGCCGCGCCCGACCGCACGCAGCACCTGCGCCAGGCCACCCTCACCGCGACGCAACGTCCCCAGCGCCACGGCATCCACGCCCGCGGCCTCCACCGACTCCCCCACCGCCACACCCAGCACCGCATGCGGGCTGGACTCGACGAAGAACCGGAAACCCTCCCCCAGCAACGCCTCCGTGGCGTTCGCGAACTCGACCGTCTCCCGCAGGTTCCGGTACCAGTACTCGGCGTCGAGCGACTTCGTGTCCAGCCAACTACCCGTCACCGTCGAGAAGAACGGCACTGAGCCCGAGAGAGGGGTGAGACCGTCCAGGTCGGACAGCAAGCGCTCACGGATCTCCTCCACGTGCACGGAGTGCGACGCGTAGTCGACCTCGATCAGACGCGCCCGCACACCCTCCGCGACCAACGCGTCGACGAACTCCGCGACCGCGTCCGCGTCACCCGACACCACCGTCGACGACGGGCCATTGACGGCAGCCACCGACAGCCGACCCAGGCGATCCCGCACCACGTCCACCGGCAACGGCACCGACGCCATGCCACCACGACCGGCCAACGCCCCGATCACACGGGACCGCAGCGCAACCACCCGCGCCCCGTCCTCCAGACTCAGACCACCCGCCACGCACGCGGCAGCGATCTCACCCTGCGAGTGGCCCACCACCGCGTCCGGAACGACACCGAACGAACGCCACACCTCGGCCAGCGACACCATCACCGCCCACAGCACCGGCTGCACCACATCCACCCGAGCCAACAGCGCCTCCGAACCCAGCGCCTCCACCAACGACCAGTCGACATACGGCGCAAGCGCCCGCTCGCACTCCGCCATCCGCCCGGCGAACACCTCCGACCCGGACAGCAGCTCCACGGCCATCCCGACCCACTGCGAACCCTGACCCGGGAACACCAGCACCGAACGGCCGTCGACCGGGCGACCGCCGTCCCACGCCCCCGAGTCGTCGTCGGCCATCCGGCCCAGCAGGGTGTGGAGCTCGTCCCGGTTCCCGACCAGTGCCTTCCGGTACTCGAAGGCGGTGCGCGCGTGCAGGGCGGACCCGATGTCGCGCGCGTCGGACCCGGGGTCGCCGTCCAGGTGGCGGCGCAGCCGGTCGGCCTGGGAGCGCAGTGCCTGCGGGCTCCTCGCCGACAGCAGCCAGGGCACCTCCGGCACGGGGGTGCGCTCGGCCGGCGGGCCGTCGTTCTCCAGGGGGGTGTGTTCGAGGATGGTGTGGACGTTGGTGCCGCTCAGGCCGAAGGAGGACACACCGGCCCGGAAGGGGCGGCCGTGCTGCGGCCAGGGCTGCTGCTCGGTCGCGAGGGCCAGCGCTCCGCGCGTCCAGTCGACGTGGCCGGAGGGCCTGCCGACGTGCAGGGTGCGGGGCACCTGCCCGTGCTGCATGGACAGCACCGTCTTGATGACCCCCGCCACGCCCGACGCCGCCTGGGCGTGGCCGAGGTTGGACTTGAGGGATCCGAGCAGCAGGGGCTGTTCGGCGGGCCGGTCCTGGCCGTACGTGGCCAGCAGGGCCTGCGCCTCGATCGGGTCGCCGAGGGTGGTGCCGGTGCCGTGCGCCTCCACCACGTCCACCTCGGACGCCGTCAGACCCGCGTCCGCCAGCGCCGCCCGGATCACCCGCTGCTGCGACGGACCGTTGGGGGCGGAGAGCCCGTTGCTCGCGCCGTCCTGGTTGATCGCCGATCCACGGACGACCGCCAGTACCGGGTGCCCGTTGCGGCGGGCGTCCGACAGCCGCTCCAGCAGCAGGACGCCGACTCCTTCGCCCATGCCCATGCCGTCCGCGTCGTCCGAGAAGGCCTTGCAGCGGCCGTCCTCGGCGAGTCCCCGCTGACGGGAGAAGCTGATCAGGGCACCGGGGGTCGCCATCAGGGCGACGCCGCCGACCAGGGCGAGCGAGCAGTCGCCGCCGCGCAGCGCACGGCCGGCGTAGTGCATGGCGACGAGGGAGGAGGAGCAGGCCGTGTCGACGGTCACCGCGGGGCCTTCGAGGCCCAGGGTGTAGGCGACCCGGCCGGAGACGACGCTGGGTGCGCTGCCGGTGAGCAGGTGGCCGTCCCCTTCCTCGGACTGGGCGACCACGGCCGCGTAGTCGGCGTAGTTGACGCCGGTGAACACGCCGGTGCGGCTGCCGCGCAGGGCGACCGGGTCGATGGCGGCGCGTTCGATCGCCTCCCAGGTGGTCTCCAGCAGCAGCCGCTGCTGCGGGTCCATGGCGAGCGCCTCGCGCGGCGAGATCCCGAAGAACTCGGCGTCGAAGTCGGCCGCGTCGTGCAGGAAGCCGCCCCGCCGGGTGGTCGAGGTGCCTGGGCGGTCGGGGTCGGGGTCGTAGAGGGCTTCGAGGTCCCAGCCGCGGTCGGTGGGGAAGTCCGAGACGGCGTCGCCGCCGTCGGCGAGCAGGCGCCACAGGTCTTCGGGGGTGCCGATGCCGCCGGGGAAGCGGCAGGCCATGGACACGATCGCGATCGGCTCGTCGTCGGACGCGGGCGGCTGCGCGGCGCTGACAGGGCCGACGGAGGCCGGCTCGACGGCCTGCCGGCCGAGCAGTTCGGCGCGGATCTCCCGGGCGAGCGCGGTGGACGACGGGTGGTCGAAGATCAGGGTGGACGGCAGCCGCAGTCCGGTGGCGGTGTTGAGCCGGTTGCGGAGTTCGACCGCGGTGAGGGAGGCGAAGCCCAGGTCCTGGAAGGCCGTGCCGGGCCGGATCGCGTCCGCCCCGGAGTGGCCGAGGACGGCTGCCGCGTGGGTGCGGACCAGGTCGAGCAGCAGGCGGTGCTGTTCGGATTCGCCGAGGGCGGCGAGCCGTTCGCGCAGCTGTGCGGCGGCGGGCGCCACCGTGTCGCCGGCCGGGGCCTCCAGGGCGCGGCGGGCTTCGGGGACGCCGGTCAGCAGCGGGCTGGGGCGGGTGGAGGTGAAGACGGCGGCGAACCGTTCCCAGTCGACGTCCGCGACGGCGAGCACGGTCTCGTCGTCGTCCAGGGCCTGGCGCAGCGCGTGCAGCGCGAGGTCGGGGGCGATCCGGGGCAGGCCGTGCTCCTCCAGTTTGAACAGGTCGGCGTCGGCTCCGGCGACGCGGTCCTGGTAGGGGTTCTCGGCCTGCCAGATGCCCCAGTCGACGGTGGTGGCGGTGAGGCCGCGGGCCCGGCGGTGCTGGGCCAGCGCGTCGAGGTAGGCGTTGGCCGCGGCGTAGGCGCCGTGGTCGCCGCTGCCCCAGACTCCGGCGATCGAGGAGAACAGCACGAAGGCGTCGAGTTCGCGGTCGAGCAGGGCGTCGAGGTGTTCGGCGCCGGCGGCCTTGGCGGCGACGATCTGTTCGAACGCGGACATCGGCGTGCCGTCCAGGGGGGCGAGCGCGACGAAGGCGGCCGCGTGGACGACCGCGGTGACCGGGTCGCCCGCCGTCTCCAGGCCGGTGAGCAGTGCCTCGACGGCCTGCCGGTCCGCCAGGTCGCAGACGGGCATGGTCAGCCGGACGCCGAGGGCGGCCAGTTCCGCGGCGAGTTCGGCCGCGCCGGGCGCCTGGGGGCCGCGGCGGCCGGGGAGGACGAGGTGGGTGGCGCCGCTGCGGGCCAGCCAGCGGGCGAGGTGCGGGCCGACGGCCCCGGTGCCACCGGTCAGCAGGACGGTGCCGCGGGGCTTCCAGTGCTGCGCACGGCTCTCGTTGCGGCCCTCGTTCCGGGGGGCGCGCCGGAGGCGGCGGGCCAGCAGGCCGGTGGGGCGCAGGGCGAGTTGGTCCTCGCGGCCGGGGGCGGAGGCCGTCAGTACGGCGGCGAGCCGGGTCCGGGCGCGGGCGTCGAGGTCCGGCGGCAGGTCGATGAGTCCGCCCCAGCGGGCGGACAGTTCGAGCGCGGCCACCAGTCCGGTGCCCCAGACCAGTGCCTGGCGGGGGTGGGTGACCGGGTCGTCCGGGCCCGTCGACACGGCCCCGGCGGTGGCGCACCAGAGGGGCGCCGTGAGGGCGAGGTCGCCCAGGGCCTGCACCAGGGCGACGGTGAGTGCCGTCCCGGTGGGCAGGGCCGGGTGGTCGGGGTGGGGCCGGTCGGCGGCGGCCAGCAGCGACAGCACTCCCGTCGGGACGCGGTCGCCGAGGGCGGTGGCGAGCGTGTCCGCGAGGTCCGTGCGGCGGACGGCGTCGGCCGTGAGCTCGGCCGTGACGACGGTGGCGCCCGCTTCGGTGAGGGCGAGCAGCGGGCCGCGCACCCGGGCGTCGTCGTGGTGTCCGGCGGGCAGGACGACCAGCCAGGTGCCGGCGGCGGCGGGGGCGGCGGCCGGCGGGTCGGGCAGGGGCTGCCAGCCGATGCGGTAGCGCCAGGAGTCGATGACGCTCTCGTCGCGCCGCTGCTTGCGCCAGCCGCGCAGGGCCGGCAGGACGGGGGTGAGTGCGTCCTCGTCGACGGCGAGGTGGGCGGCGATCTCGGCCGGGGCCTCGTGGTCGACCATGTGCCAGAAGGCCGTGTCGTGCGGGTCGGCGGCCGACCCGGTGTCCGGCAGCGCCTCCGGCTCCAGCCAGTAGCGCCGCAGCTGGAAGGGGTACCCGGGCAGGGCGGTCGGGCGGGCGCCGGTGTCGGCGTACACCGCGGACCAGTCGACGGCCGCGCCCGCCACCCACAGTTCGGCGGCCGAGCGCAGGGCCCGGCGCAGTCCGCCGTCGTCGCGGCGCAGGGTGCCGACGACCACGGGCGGTTCCTCGGCGCCGGTGGCCTCGACGGTGTCCTGGAGGGCCATGGTCAGCACCGGGTGCGGCGACACCTCGACGAAGACCTCGTGGCCCTGCTCGACCAGGGAGCGCACGGCCGCGTCGAAGCGGACGGTCCCGCGGAGGTTGCGGTACCAGTAGTCGGCGTCCATGGCGGTGGTGTCGAGCCGGTCGCCGGTGACGGTGGAGAACAGCGGGATCCGGGCCGGGAGCGGGCGTACGTCGGCCAGTGCGGCCAGCACCTCGGACCTGATCCGTTCGACCTGGGCCGAGTGCGAGGCGTAGTCCACCGGCACGGACCGGGCCCGCACGCCCTGTGCGGCGCAGTGGGCGAGCAGTTCGGCCAGGGCCTCGGTCTCCCCCGAGACCACCACGGCGGCGGGCCCGTTGACGGCGGCCACCGACAGCTTCCCGGCCCAGGGGGCGAGCTCGGCGCGGACCCGGTCCTCGGGCAGGGGCACCGCGACCATGCCGCCGAGTCCGGCCAGCGCCCGGATCGCCCGGCTGCGCAGGGCGACGACCTTCGCCCCGTCCTCCAGGCTCAGCGCTCCCGCCACCACGGCGGCGGCGATCTCGCCCTGTGAGTGGCCGACCACGGCGTCCGGCCGGACTCCCCAGGACTCCCAGTGCGCGGCCAGTGCCACCATCACCGCCCACAGCACCGGCTGCACCACGTCGACGTGTTCCAGTGAGGGCGCGCCGGGGGCGCCGCACAGGACGCCTTCCAAGGACCAGTCGACGTGGGTGGAGAGAGCAGTGCCACACGCGGCGAGGCGGTCCCGGAAGACGGGGCTGGTGGCGAGCAGGTCCCGGGCCATGCCGTCCCACTGGGAGCCCTGGCCGGGGAACACCAGGGCCGTCCGGCCCTCGACGACCCGGCCGGTGCCCACGACGACGTCGGCGGGGGCGGTGGGGAGGTCCGTACCGGGTCCGGACAGGGCGGCGAGCCCGTCCAGCAGTGCGTGCTGCCCGTCGCCGATCACCACGGCCCGGTGTTCGAAGGCGGACCGGGTGGTCGCCAACGAGAACCCGATGTCGGCCGGCCGGGCGGGCGCGTCCGCGGCGAGCCGGGCGCGCAGCCGGGCCGCCTGGTCCCCGAGCGCGGCCGCGGTGCGGCCGGACAGCACCCAGGGCAGCACGGCCCCGGGCGCCGCTTCCGGCCGGTCCGCCGGTTCCGGCTCCGGCGCCTGTTCGAGGACGACGTGCGCGTTGGTGCCGCTCATGCCGAACGAGGACACCCCGGCCCGGCGCGGCCGGTCGACGGCGGGCCAGTCGCGGGCCTCGGTGAGGAGTTCGACGGCGCCCGAGGACCAGTCGGCGTGCGGGGTGGGCGCGTCCACGTGCAGGGTGCGCGGCAGGACGCCGTGCCGCAGCGCGAGGACCGTCTTGATGACCCCGGCGACCCCGGCGGCGGCCTGGGTGTGCCCGATGTTCGACTTCAGCGACCCGAGCCAGAGCGGACGCCCGGCGGGCCGGTCCTGGCCGTAGGTGGCCAGCAGCGCGTCGGCCTCGATCGGGTCGCCGAGGGTGGTGCCGGTGCCGTGCGCCTCCACCGCGTCCACCTCGGACGCCGTCAGCCCCGCGTCGGCCAGCGCCGCCCGGATCACCCGCTGCTGGGAGGGGCCGTTGGGGGCGGTCAGGCCGTTGCTGGCGCCGTCCTGGTTGATCGCCGAACCGCGCAGCACGGCCAGCACCGTACGGCCGTTGCGGCGCGCGTCCGACAGCCGCTCCAGCAGCAGCATGCCCACGCCCTCGCCCCAGCCGGTGCCGTCCGCGGCCGCCGCGAACGGCTTGCAGCGGCCGTCGGGGGACATCGCGCCCTGCCGGCTGAACTCGACGAACACCGCCGGCAGCGCCATCACGCTGACCCCGCCGGCGAGGGCGAGCGAGCACTCGCCGGCCCGCAGCGCCCGCGCCGCGAGGTGCAGCGCCACCAGCGAGGACGAGCAGGCGGTGTCCACGGTGACGGCGGGGCCTTCGAGGCCGAGCGCGTAGGACACCCGCCCGGACATCACGCTCATCGAGTTCCCCGTCATCAGGAACCCCTGGACGGCTTCGGCGGCGCCGGAGCCCAGCGTCGCGTAGCCCTCGTCGACGGCCGCGGCGTACACCCCGGTGCGGCTGCCCCGCAGGGTGAGCGGGTCGATGCCGGCCTGCTCGACGGCCTCCCAGGCCGTCATCAGCAGCAGCCGCTGCTGCGGGTCCATGGCAAGCGCCTCACGGGGCGAGATGCCGAAGAACTCCGGGTCGAAGTCCGCCGCGCCGTCCAGGAACGCCCCCCGCCCGGGGATCGTGCCGCCGGACGGCCAGGCGCGCTCCCAGCCCCGGTCGCCGGGGACGGGCGCGCTGGTGTCGCGGCCCTCGGCGAGCAGGTCCCACAGCTCCTCCGGGGTGCGGACCCCGCCGGGGAAGCGGCAGCTCATCGCCACGATCGCGATCGGCTCGCTCAGGCGGGCCTCGGCCTCCCGGAGCCGCTGCCGGGTGTCCCGGAGGTCGATGGTCACCCGGTTGAGGTAGTCGCGCATCCTCTGGTCGCTCACTGGACACCGCTGCTTTCGTCTCGGGCTGCTCGGGTCTCGTCCCGAAGGACGCGGGGGTCGCGGGGGGCGCGGGCCGGTGCCCTGGTCATGCGGACCCCAACTGCCGGTCGAGGTACTCGAACATCTCGTCGTCGCTGGCCGCCTCGATCAGGTCGGGAGCCAGGTCGTCCGGGTCGTCCGCGGGGCGGACGGCGGCCGGTGTCCCGCCGGGCAGCGGGCGGGACAGCACGTCCCGGATCCGGGCGGCGAGCTCGTCGCTGACGCCGTCCGGCGGCAGGGCGTCGAGCAGGGTCTCCAGGGCGTCGAGCCCGGCCCGGACCGCTTCGTCGCCGGTCGGACGGGCGGCGCCGGCCCGCTCGGCGAGGTGGCGGGCCAGGGCCTCCGGGGTGGGGTGGTCGAAGACGAGCGCGGCCGGCAGCCGCAGCCCGGTCGAGGACGCCAGCCGGTTGCGCAGTTCGACCCCGGTGAGGGAGTCGAAGCCGACGTCCTTGAACGGGCGGGCCGGGCGGACCAGGTTCGGCGAGCTGTGGCCGAGCACCGCCGCGGCGGTGCCGCGCACCAGGTCGAGCAGGGTCCGGTACAGCTCGGCCTCGGGCAGCTCGGCGAGCTGCCGCGCCATCGAGCGGGCCGGCCCCTCCGCGGCGGCGGCGGTCCGGGCCGGCCGGACCAGGCCGCGGAGCACGGCGGGCAGCCGGTCGTCCGCCCGCAGCACGGACGGGGCGATCCTGGCCGCGAGCCGGTAGGCGTACGGGGAGTCGAGCGCCGCGTCGAACAGGGCGAGGCCCTCCGCCGAGGTCAGCGCGCCCGCCCCGGCGCCCCGGCCCGGGGCGACCGCCGCGGTCATCCCGCTGCGCTCATCCCACAGGCCCCAGCCGATGGACAGGCCGGGCAGCCCCTCGGCCCGGCGTTCGGCGGCGAGGGCGTCGAGGACCGCGTTGGCGGCGGCGTAGTTCGCCTGCCCGGCCGCGCCGAACTGGGCGGCGCCCGAGGAGAACAGGACCAGCGCCGCGAGGTCGAGGTCCCGGGTGAGTTCGTGCAGGGCCAGCGCCGCGTCCGCCTTGGGCCGCAGGACGCGGTCGAGCCGGTCCGGGGTCAGCCCGGCGATCGTGGCGTCGTCCAGGACGCCGGCCGCGTGGACGACGGCGGTCAACGGGTGCGCGGCGGGCACCGACCCGAGCAGGGCGGCGAGCGCGTCCCGGTCGGCGACGTCGCAGGCCGCGACGGTCACCGATGCGCCGAGCCCGGTCAGTTCCCGGACCAGTTCCGGCATCCCGTCGGCGGATTCGCCCCGACGGCCCGCCAGCAGCAGGTGCCGGGTGCCGTGCGCGACGACCAGGTGCCGGGCCAGCAGCCGTCCCAGGGTGCCGGTGGCCCCGGTGACCAGGACGGTCCCCTCGGGGTCCGGCCGGGCGGGCAGCAGCAGGACGTTCTTGCCGACGCCCCGGGCCTGGCTGAGCGAGCGCAGCGCGGCCGGGGCCTGCCGGACGTCCCACCCGGTGACGGGCAGGGGACGCAGCACTCCCCGCTCGAACAGGTCCAGGATCTCGGCGAGCATCTCGCCGATGCGCTGCGGACCGGCCTCCATCAGGTCGAACGCCCGGTAGCGCACCCCGGGGTACTGCCGGGCGACCGCCTCGGGGTCGCGGACGTCCGTCTTGCCCATCTCCACGAACCGGCCGCCGTTCGGCAGCAGCCGCAGGCCGGCGTCGACGAACTCCCGCGCCAGGCTGTCGAGCACCAGGTCGACGCCCTGCCCGCCGGTGGCCGTCAGGAACGTCTCGGCGAAGTCGGTGGTGCGGGACGAGGCGATCTGCGCGGCGTCCAGTCCACCGGCCCGCAGGACGTCCCACTTGGCGGGGGACGCCGTCGCGAACACCCGCGCACCGGCGTGCCGGGCGAGTTGCACCGCCGCCATGCCGACGCCGCCGGCCGCGGCGTGGACCAGGACCGACTCCCCGCGCTGCAGTCCGCCGAGGTCGAACAGGCCGTAGTGGGCGGTGAGGAACACCACCGGCACGGACGCCGCGCGGGCGAAGGACCAGCCGGCCGGTATCCGGGCGACGGTGCGGCGGTCGGCGACGGCCGTCGGGCCGAACGCGCCCGCGAAGATCCCCATCACCCGGTCCCCGGGCGCCAGGTCGTCGACGCCCGGGCCCACCTCGATGACGGTGCCGGCGCCCTCGCTGCCCAGGCCCTGCTGTTCGGGGTCGGGGTCCAGGCCGAGCGCGGCGATGACGTCGTGGAAGTTCAGCCCGGCGGCGCGCACCGCGATCCGCACCTCGCCCCTGCCCAGCGGGGCGAGGGCCGCGGGGGCGGGCTCCGCCACGATGTCCTCCGGGGAGCCCTGACCGTCGCTGGTGAGCCGCCAAGCGGCGCCGTCCGGCAGGGACAGCGTGCCGTCCGGCCGTCCGCCGCGGACCAGCCGCGGCAGCAGCGGCGGGCCGGTCCGCAGCGCCAGTTCGGATTCCCCGGCGGCGAGCGCCGCGGGCAGGGCCTCGGCCGGTTCGGCGGTCCCGGCCGCGTCGATGAGGACGAAGCGCCCGGGGTTCTCGGCCCGCGCGCTGCGCACCAGGCCCCACAGGGCGGCCTGGGCGGGATCGACGGGACGGTCGACCGGTCCGGTGCGGACGGCGTCCCTGGTGAGCAGGGCCAGCCTGGCCGCGGCGAACCGCTCGTCGGCCAGCCACTGCTGCACCAGGGCGAGGCCCTGGTGCGCGGTGGCGCGGACCCGGTCGGCGGGGTCGGGCAGGTCGGCGGTGGCGACGGCCGCCACGATCACCTCGGGGAGGGCGGCGCCCGCGCCGAGGTCGGCACCCAGGGCGTCGAGGTCCGGCCAGGACACGGCGGCACCGGGGACGGCGCCGCCGAGGGCGGCCCAGGTCGGCACGGCGGCGTCGGCCGGGTCGGTGGCCGGGGTCCAGTCGAGGCGGTACAGCAGGTCGGCGTGAGCAGCCCCGGCCAACGGCCCGTTCGCGGCCGGCGGCCGCAGCAGCAGGCCCTGTACGCCGATCACCTGCCGTCCGGACAGGTCGTGGGCGTGCAGGCTCACGGCGTCCGGCGCGTCGGCGGCGAGCCGCACGCGCAGCGTGGTGGCCCCGGTGATCCCGCTGGTCACCCCGTTCCAGCTGAACGGCAGCCGGGCCCCGCCGTCCTGGTCGGGCAGCAGCGCGGCGGTCTGGAGCGCCGCGTCCAGCAGCGCGGGGTGCAGCACGCATCCGGCGGCGTCGGCGTGCTGCTGTTCCGGCAGCACCACCTCGGCGAACACCTCGCCGCCGCGGAGCCACGCGGCACGGATGCCGCGGAAGGCGGGGCCGTAGTGGTAGCCGGCCTCGGCGAAGCGCTCGTAGAGGTCGCCGGTGTCCACGGGTTCGGCACCGGACGGCGGCCAGCTCAGCAGACCGGCCGCGGTTCCGGCCGGGTCCCCGGCGGGCCGGGGTGCCAGGGTGCCGGTGGCGTGCTCGGTCCAGGGCGCGTCGGCGTCCCGCGTCGTCCGGGCGAACACGCTCAGCCTCCGCCGGCCGTCGCCGTCGGGCCCGCCGACCCGGAGCTGCAGGTGGGCGGCGTCCTCGTCCGGGAGCACGAGCGCCGATCCGAGGGTGAGTTCCTCGACCACCGGGCAGTCCGCCTCGGCCCCGGCGCGCAGCGCGAGTTCGAGGAACGCCGTGCCCGAGAGGAGCACGACGCCCGACACGGCGTGGTCGGCGAGCCAGGGGTGGGTGCGCAGCGAGATCCGGCCGCTGAGCAGCAGCTCACCGGAGTCCGCGACCTGCATCGCCGCACCGAGCAGCGGGTGCCCGGTCGTGGCGAGCCCCGCCGAGGCGACGTCCTGGCTCGTGGTCGGCACGTCGAGCCAGTAGCGGGTGCGCTGGAAGGCGTACGTCGGCAGCTCCACGCGCCGAGCGCCCGGGAACGCCGTGGACCAGTCCACCTCCAGCCCGCGCTCCCAGCCGCGCCCGACCGCACGCAGCACCTGCGCCAGGCCACCCTCACCGCGACGCAACGTCCCCAGCGCCACGGCATCCACGCCCGCGGCCTCCACCGACTCCCCCACCGCCACACCCAGCACCGCATGCGGGCTGGACTCGACGAAGAACCGGAAACCCTCCCCCAGCAACGCCTCCGTGGCGTTCGCGAACTCGACCGTCTCCCGCAGGTTCCGGTACCAGTACTCGGCGTCCAGCGACTTCGTGTCCAGCCAACTACCCGTCACTGTCGAGAAGAACGGCACTGAGCCCGAGAGAGGGGTGAGACCGTCCAGGTCGGACAGCAAGCGCTCACGGATCTCCTCCACGTGCACGGAGTGCGACGCGTAGTCGACCTCGATCAGACGCGCCCGCACACCCTCCGCGACCAACGCGTCGACGAACTCCGCGACCGCGTCCGCGTCACCCGACACCACCGTCGACGACGGGCCATTGACGGCAGCCACCGACAGTCGACCCAGGCGATCCCGCACCACGTCCACCGGCAGCGGCACCGACGCCATGCCACCGCGACCGGCCAGCGCCCCGATCACACGGGACCGCAGCGCAACCACCCGCGCCCCGTCCTCCAGACTCAGACCACCCGCCACCACGGCGGCCGCGATCTCACCCTGCGAGTGGCCGACAACCGCGTCCGGAACCACACCGAACGCACGCCACACCTCCGCCAGCGACACCATCACCGCCCACAACACCGGCTGCACCACATCCACCCGAGCCAGCAGCGCCTCCGAACCCAGCGCCTCCACCAACGACCAGTCGACATACGGCGCGAGCGCCCGCTCGCACTCCGCCATCCGCGCCGCGAACACCTCCGACCCGGACAGCAACTCCGTGGCCATCCCGACCCACTGCGAACCCTGACCCGGGAACACCAGCGCCACCCGACCGGACAGCAGCCCACCACCGACCACGGCGGTGCCCTGCGCCAGCGCGGTCAGGTGGTCGGCGAGGTTGTCCTCCGCGCCCACCAGCACCGCGCGGTGTCCCAGCGCGCTGCGGCCGGTGGCCAGGGAGAAGGCCACGTCCGCGGCGCGGACGCCCGACCCGTCCCCGATCCGGGCCGCCAGCGCTGCGGCCTGGGCGTGCAGGGCCTCGGGGGTGCGTGCCGAGAGGAGCAGGGGGACGGCGGTGGGTGCGGCCTCCGGTGTCCCGGGCTCCTCGGCGAGCGGGTCGGCCGGGGCCTGTTCGAGGATGACGTGGGCGTTGGTGCCGCTGACGCCGAAGGCGGACACGCCTGCCCGGCGCGGACGACCCGTGTCGTCCCACTCCCGGGCCTCCGTCAGCAGTCGGCCGGCGCCCGCCGACCAGTCCACCTCGGACGTCGGGCCGTCCACGTGCAGCGTCCTGGGCATCACGCCGTGCCGCAGGGCCAGCACCGACTTGATGACGCCCGCCACACCGGCGGCGGCCGAGGTGTGGCCGATGTTCGACTTCAGCGAGCCGATCCACACCGGACGGTCCGCAGGCCGGTCCTGCCCGTACGTGGCCAGCAGCGCCTGCGCCTCGATCGGGTCACCCAACCGCGTCCCCGTACCGTGCGCCTCCACCACGTCCACGTCCGACGCGGTCAGACCCGCGTCCGCCAGCGCCGCCCGGATCACCCGCTGCTGCGACGGACCGTTGGGGGCGGTCAGGCCATTGCTGGCGCCGTCCTGGTTGATCGCCGAACCGCGCACCACCGCCAGCACCGGGTGCCCGTTGCGCCGCGCGTCCGACAGCCGCTCCAGCAGCAGCATGCCCACGCCCTCGCCGAAGGCGGTTCCGTCGGCGGCCGCGGCGAAGGACTTGCAGCGGCCGTCCGGGGCGAGTCCGCCCTGCCGGCTGAACTCGACGAACAGTTCGGGGCTGCACATCACGTTGACGCCGCCGGCCAGGGCCAGCGAGCACTCGCCGGAGCGCAGCGCCCGGACCGCGAGGTGCAGCGACACCAGCGAGGACGAGCAGGCCGTGTCCACGGTGACCGCAGGGCCTTCCAGGCCGAAGAAGTAGGCCAGGCGTCCGGAGACGATGCTTCCCGAGTTCCCGGTGCCGAGGAATCCCTCGACGTCCTCGGGGATGTAGGGCAGCAGCCGGGCGGCGTAGTCCTGCTGCATCAGGCCGACGTACGTGCCAACCGGGGCGCCGCGCAGGGTGGACGGGTCGATGGCCGCGCGTTCGAAGAGCTCCCAGGTGGTCTCCAGCAGCAGCCGCTGCTGGGGGTCCATGGCCAGTGCCTCGCGCGGCGAGATGCCGAAGAACTCGGCGTCGAAGTCGGCCGCGTCGTGCAGGAAGCCGCCGTGCCGGGTGATGGAGGTGCCGACGCGGTCGGGGTCGGGGTCGTAGAGCGCGTCCGGGTTCCAGCCCCGGTCGGTGGGGAACTCGGAGATGCCGTCGCGGCCCTCGGCCAGCATCCGCCACAGCTCCTCGGGCGAGCGGACGCCTCCGGGCAGGCGGCAGGCCGCGGCGACGATCGCGATCCGGTCGTCGTCCGCGTCCCGGTTCCGGTCGGCGGGCACAGTGGGCACGACAGGCGTGGCCGTGTCCGTGAGTCCGGCGCCCAGGAAGGCCGCGAGCGCGGCCGGGGTCGGGTGGTCGAACACCAGGCTGGCGGGGAGCCGCAGGCCGGTGGCGGCGTTCAGGCGGTTGCGCAGTTGCACCGAGGCCAGCGAGTCGAATCCCAGCTCGCGGAAGGCCCGTCCGGCGTCGAGGGTGTCCGGGGAGGCATGGCCGAGGACAGCCGCCGCGTGGGTGCGGACGAGTTCGACGAGCAGCCGGGTCCGTCCGGTGCCGTCGAGGGCCGCGAGGCGCAGGCGCAGGGCGTTGTCGTCGGCCTCCGCCGCGGTGGCCGCGGCCGCCCGGCGCGGCGGTGTGCGCACCAGGCCGCGCAGCAGCGGCGGCAGGGTGCCGTCCGCCGCGGCGGCGCGCAGAGCAGCGGTGTCGAGGCGCATCGGGACCAGGGCGGCCCGGTCCACGGTGAGGGCGGTGTCGAGGAGGGTGAGTCCCCGCTCGGTGGAGAGCGGCGGCATCCCGGACCGGGCGAGGCGCCGTACGTCGTCCTGGTCCAGGTGTCCGGTCAGGGCGCTGGGCTGCTCCCACAGGGTCCAGGCCAGGGACTGGCCGGCCAGCCCCGCCGCCCGGCGCCGGGTGGCCAGGGCGTCGAGGAAGGCGTTGGCGGCGGCGTAGTTGGCCTGTCCGGGGCCGCCGAAGGTGCCTGCGGCCGAGGAGAACAGCACGAAGTGCGTGAGGTCGAGGCCGCGGGTCAGTTCGTCCAGGTGGAGGGCGGCGTCGACCTTGGGGCGCAGCACGGCGTCCACCCGCTCGGGGGTGAGGGCGGTGACGACGCCGTCGTCGAGGGCGCCGGCGGTGTGGACCACAGCGGTCAGCGGGTGCGCGGGCGGCAGGTCCGCGAGGACGGCGGCCAGGGCGTCCCGGTCGGCGGCGTCGCACGCGACGACGGCGGCCTCGGCTCCCAGCGCGGCGAGTTCGGCCCGCAGTTCCTCGGCTCCGGCGGCGGCCGGGCCGCTGCGGGAGAGCAGCAGCAGGTGCCGGACGCCGTGCCCGGTGACCAGGCGGCGGGCGACGTGGGAGCCGAGCAGGCCGGTGCCGCCGGTGACGAGGACCGTGCCGTCCGGGTCGAAGGCCCGGAGCGGCCCGGCCGCGTCGTCCGAGGTGTCCTGGTCGTTCCTGGGAACCCGGGCCAGTCGGGGGACGAGGACGTCGCCGCCGCGGACCGCGGACTGCGGTTCTCCCGAGGCGAGGGCCGCGGAGGTGCCGTGCTCGTCGTCGGTGTCGAGGTCGAGCAGGGCGAACCGGCCGGGGTGTTCGGACTGGGCCGAACGGATCAGGCCCCAGAGCGCGCTGTGCGCGGGATTGCGGACGTCCTCCCCTTCCCGGGCGGCGACCGCGCCCCGGGTGGCGAACACCAGGCGCGAGCCGGCGAAGCGGTCGTCGGCGAGCCAGGTCCGGACGTCGGCGAGGGCCTGGTGGACGGCCGCGCGGACCGCCGCGGCGGCGGGCTCCGCGGTCTCCGCGCAGGTGAGCAGGACCGTCTCCGGCACCGGGGCACCGGCCTCGACGGCGGCCAGCAGCGCGGCCAGGTCCCCGGTGCGCTGGGCGGGTGCGGCGGGTGCGCCGCTGCCGCGCGCGGGTGCGGCGACCCACTCCGTCGCGTAGAGGTCCCGGTGGTGGCGGCCGCTGGGGGCAGCAGCGGCGCCGATCGTGCCCGCCGGCCGCAGGACCAGCGCGTCCACGGTCGCCACGGGGGCGCCGGTCGCGTCGGCGACGGCGAGCGCCACCGCGTCGGGTCCGGCCGGGGCGAGCCGGACGCGGATCGCCCCGGCGCCGGTGGCGTGCAGGGTCACACCGTTCCAGGAGAACGGCAGCCGTCCCTCGGGGTGGGCGTCCGCGCCGGGGGTGCCGGGGACGCCGGTGGCGTGCAGGGCCGCGTCCAGCAGGGCCGGGTGCAGACCGAAGCGGGCGGCCTCGGGTGCGGGCCCGGCGGGCACGACGGCCTCCGCGAACAGTTCGTCGCCGCGCCGCCAGGCCGCGCGCAGGCCCTGGAAGGCGGGGCCGTAGGCGAATCCGCCCGCCGCGAAGCGGTCGTACAGCCCGTCGAGGGCGAGGGGTTCGGCGCCGGACGGCGGCCAGGGCATCGGCCCGGCGGCCTCGGCGCCGTCCGCGCCGTCCTGGGCCAGGATGCCTTCGGCGTGCCTGGTCCACTCGTCGTCGGGGTCGCCGTCGGCGGGTGCGTCCGGCCGGGAGTGCAGGCTGAGCGGGCGGTGGCCCCGGGAGTCGGGGGCGCCCACGGTGAGGCGCAGCACGGTGCCGCCGTGTTCGGGCAGCACCAGGGGGGCCTGGAGGGTGAGTTCCTCGACCCGGGGGCAGCCGATCCGGGCACCGGCCTGGAGCGCGAGTTCCAGGAAGGCGGTGCCCGGGAGCAGCGCCCGGCCGCCGACGGCGTGGTCGGCGAGCCACGGGTGGGTGCGGGCCGACAGGCGGCCGGTGAGGAGCAGACCGTCGCTGTCGGCGAGGACCACGACGGCGCCCAGCAGCGGGTGATCCGCGGGGGTCAGTCCGGCGGAGCCGACGTCGGCGGCGGGCGCGGCGCCGTCCTCCAGCCAGTACGGGTCGCGCTGGAAGGCGTAGGTGGGCAGTTCCACCCGGCCGGGGCGGCGGCCGGCGAAGACCGCGTCCCAGTCCGGGGCGACTCCGCGCAGGTGGAGTTCGGCCAGCGACTCGGTGAACCGGCGCAGGCCGCCGTCGTCGCGGCGCAGGGTGCCCACGGCGGTGGCGTCGGCGCCCGCGTCCTCGGCGGTCTCCAGGACGCCCACGGTGAGGACGGGGTGCGGGCTGCTCTCCAGGAGGACCTGGTAGCCGTCGGCGAGCAGGGCGCGGGTCGCCTGTTCGAACCGGACGGTCCCGCGGAGATTGCGGTACCAGTAGTCGGCGTCCAGGACGGTGGTGTCCGCCAGCAGGCCGCCGGTGAGGGTGGAGTAGAAGGGGACGGCGGAGGGGCGGGGGGTCAGTCCGTCGAGCCGGGCGAGCAGGTCGGTGCGGATGTCCTCGACGTGGACGCTGTGCGAGGCGTAGTCGACGGGGATGCGCCGGCTGCGGACGCCCAGGGCCTCCGTCCGGTCGAGGAACGCGTCGAGCGCGTCGGTGTCGCCGGAGACCACGGTGGAGTCGGGTCCGTTGACGGCGGCGACGGAGAGCCGGCCGTCCCAGGGGGCGAGGTGTTCGGCGACCTGTTCGGCGGGCAGGGCCACCGAGGCCATGCCGCCGCGGCCGGACAGCGCACGGATCGCCCGGCTGCGCAGGGCGACGACCTTCGCCCCGTCCTCCAGGCTCAGCGCTCCCGCCACCACGGCGGCGGCGATCTCGCCCTGGGAGTGGCCGACGACGGCGCCGGGGGTGATGCCGTGGGAGCGCCACAGTTCGGCCAGCGAGACCATGACGGCCCACAGCGCCGGCTGCACCACGTCGACCCGCTCGGCCGGCGGGGTGCCGGGGGCGCCGCGCAGGACGGCTTCCAGCGACCAGTCGACGAAGGGGGCCAGGGCGCGCTCGCAGTCCGCGATCCGGGCGGCGAAGGCGGGGGCGGAGTCGAGGAGTTCGACGGCCATGCCGGCCCACTGGGATCCCTGTCCGGGGAACACCAGGGCGACTTCGCCGCCGGTTCCGGCGGTGCCGAGGACCAGGCCGGGGGCGTCGAGGCCGGCCGCCAGGGCGTCCAGACCGGCCCGGAACTCGTCGGGGCGGGCGCCGATCAGGACCGCCCGGTGCTCGTGCGCGGCGCGGGTCGTCGCGAGGGCGTGGCCTACCTCGGCCGGGCCGGGTCCGGGATGGGCGTCGAGGTGGTCGCGGAGCCGTGCGGCCTGGGCGCGCAGCGCTTGCGCGGTGCGGCCGGAGAGCACCCAGGGGAGGACGGCGGGGGCGGCGGGTTCGTCGGCCTGTTCCGGAACGGGTTCGTCCGCCTGTTCCAGGACGACGTGTCCGTTGGTGCCGCTGACGCCGAAGGAGGACACCGCGGCCCGGCGCGGCCGTCCGGTCTCGGGCCAGGGGGTGTTCTCGGTGACCAGGCGCACCGCGCCCGCGGTCCAGTCGATCTGCGGGGACGGGTCCTGCGCGTGCAGGGTGGGCGGGACGGTGCCGTGCCGCATGGCGAGGACGGTCTTGATGACGCCGCCGACGCCGGCCGCCGCCTGGGTGTGCCCGATGTTCGACTTCAGCGACCCGAGCAGCAGCGGCTGCCCGTCCGCGCGGTCCTGCCCGTAGGTGGCCAGCAGGGCCTGGGCCTCGATCGGGTCGCCCAGCGGGGTGCCGGTGCCGTGCGCCTCGACCACGTCCACGTCGGCGGGGGTGAGCCCGGCGTTGGCCAGGGCGTGCCGGATGACGCGCTGCTGGGCGGGGCCGTTGGGGGCGGTGAGCCTGCTGCTGGCGCCGTCCTGGTTGACGGCGGTGCCGCGGACCAGGGCGAGCACCGGGTGGCCGCCCCGCCGGGCGTCGGAGAGGCGCTCCAGCAGGAGCATGCCGACGCCCTCGCCCCAGCCGGTGCCGTCGGCGGCGGCGGAGAAGGACTTGCACCGGCCGTCCCGGGCCAGACCGCCCTGGCGGCTCATCTCGACGAACGGGACGGGTGTCGACATGACCATCGCACCGCCGGCCAGCGCCAGGGTGCAGTCACCGGCCCGCAGGGCCTGGGCGGCGAGGTGGATGGCGACCAGCGAGGAGGAGCAGGCGGTGTCGATGCTGACCGCCGGGCCCTCCAGGCCGAAGGTGTAGGCGACACGGCCCGAGGCGACGCTGTCGGAGCTGCCGTTGCCGACGTAGCCGGCCACGTCGTCGGGGACGTGGCGCAGCCGTACCGCGTAGTCCTGGTACATCACTCCGGCGAAGACGCCGGTCCTGCTGCCCCGCAGGGTCGCGGGGTCGATGCCGGCCCGTTCGAACGCCTCCCAGGTGGTCTCCAGGAGCAGCCGCTGCTGCGGGTCCATCGCGAGCGCCTCGCGCGGCGAGATCCCGAAGAATCCGGGGTCGAAGTGCCCGACGTCGTCGAGGAAGCCGCCCAGGGCGGTGTGGCTGGTGCCTTCGCGCAGCTGTTCCGGGTCGTCCAGGTGGTCCAGGTCCCAGCCCCGGTCGGCGGGGAAGCCGGTGATGGCGTCGGTGCCGTCGGTGACCAGGCGCCACAGGTCCTCGGGGGACCGTACGCCGCCGGGGTAGCGGCAGCTCATCGCGACGACCGCGATCGGTTCGCGGCTCGCCTCCTCGGCCTCGGTCAGGCGCCGGCGGGTGTGGTGCAGGTCCGCCGTCACGCGCTTGAGGTAGTCCCTCAGCTTGTCGTCGTTCACCATCGGGATTCGCCGTCCTGGTTCGGGTGTCGGGTCGGTGTCATGACAGGCCGAGTTCGTTGTCGATGAGGTCGAAGAGTTCGTCGTCGCTGGCGCCGTCCATGCGGTCCTCGATGGAGGCGGTCGCCGTGCCGTCGCCGTCGGCCGCGGTGGCCGCCGGGTCGAGGCTGCGCAGCAGCTCCCGGAGCCGGTCGGCCAGCCGTTCGCGGTCCGCCGGGTCGTCGGGGATGCCGTCGAGGGCGCCCGCCAGCCGGTCCAGTTCGGCGAGGCCGGGGAGCGGGCCGGGGCCGGCGTCGGGGAGCAGTTCGGCGGCGAGGTGTTCGGCGATCGCGGCCGGGGTGGGGTGGTCGAAGAGCAGGGTGGCCGGCAGCGGGTGGCCGGTGGCGGCGCGCAGCCGGTTGCGCAGTTCCACCGCGGTCAGCGAGTCGAAGCCGACCTCCAGCAGGCCGCGTCCGGGCTCGACCGCGGCCGGGCCGCTGTGGCCGAGCACCAGGGCGGCGTGCGAGCGGACCAGGTCGAGCAGGACCCGGCCGCGCTGGGTCTCGTTGAGGGAGCCGAGGCGCTGCTTGAGGGCCTCGGGCCCGTCGGAGCCGGTGCCGGCCGCCGGGACCGCGGCGCCGCGCCGGGCGGCGGGGCGCACCAGACCGCGCAGCAGGGCGGGGACGCCGCCGGTGGCGGCCTGGGCGCGGACGGCCGCGGTGTCGAGCCGCAGCGGGAGGACGACCGGCTCGTCGAGGGTGCCGGCCGTGTCGAACAGCGCCAGTCCCTGGGCCGGGCTGAAGGCGACGATCCCGCCCCGGGCGATCCGCCGCAGGTCGGCCTCGGTGAGCCCGCCGGTCATCCCGGTGCTGTTGGCCCACAGGCCCCAGGCCAGCGAGCGGCCGGGCAGCCCGTCGGCGCGGCGCCGGTGGGCCAGCGCGTCCAGGAAGGCGTTGGCGGCGGCGTAGTTGCCCTGGCCCATGCCGCCGAAGACTCCGGCGATGGACGAGAACAGGACGAACTCGGACAGGTCCAGGTCGGCGGTGAGTTCGTGCAGGTTGACCGCCGCGTCCACCTTGGGGCGCAGGACGTGGTCCAGCTGCCCGGGCGTCATGGTGGCGACGACGCCGTCGGCCAGGACGCCCGCGGCGTGCACCACCCCGGTCAGCGGGTGCGCGGGGGGCACGGCGGCCAGCAGGGCCGCGAGGGCGTCGCGGTCGGCGGCGTCGCAGGCGGCGATCTCGGCGTGCGCGCCCAGGGCGGCGAGTTCGGCGAGGAGTTCCGCCGCGCCCTCCGCGTCGGGGCCGCTGCGGCTGGTCAGCAGCAGGTGCCGGACGCCGTGTTCGGCGGCCAGGTGGCGGGCGACGTGGGCGCCGATGGCACCGGTGCCGCCGGTGATCAGGACGGTTCCGTCGCCACCCCAGCCGGGGGTGCGCCCGGTGGCGGCCAGCGGCACCCGGGCCAGCCGGGCGACGTGGACGGCTCCGGCCCGGATCGCGAGCTGGGGTTCCCCGGACGCGAGGGCTTCGGCGAGCAGGGCGGGCGGGGTGTCGTGGGCGTCCAGGTCCAGCAGGACGAAGCGGTCGGGGTTCTCGGTCTGCGCCGAGCGGACCAGGCCCCAGAGCGCGGCCAGGGCCGGGTCCGGGATGTCGTCGCCGGTCACCGGGACCGCGCCCGAGCTGACCAGGACCAGCTTGGCGCCGGCCAGGCGCTCCTCGGCCAGCCAGTCGCGCAGCAGGGCGAGGAGCGTGCCGAGGCCGTCGTGGACCGCGTCGCGGAGGGCACCGGGCGACGCGTACGGGGCCGGGGCGGGCGGGCAGGCGGCCAGCACCAGCCGGGGCGCCGGGGTACCCGCGTCGAGCAGGGCGGACAGCGCGGCGAGGTCGGCGACCGCACGGCCGGGGAGCGGCGCGGCGCCGAGCACGGTCCAGGACTCCGGGCCGAAGACCGTGCCCGTCGCGGCGCGCCCGGGCAGGGCCTGCCACTCGGGGCGGAACAGTTCCTCGTGGTGTCCGGCGCGGGTGGCCTTGAAGCGGTCGGCCGAGACGGGCCGCAGGACGAGCGAGCGGGCCGAGACCACCGGCCGCCCGGTGGCGTCCGTCGCCGTTACGGCGACGGCGTCGCGGCCCGTGGGGGTCAGCCGCAGCCGGAGTTCGGCGGCCCCGGAGGCGTGCAGGCGCACCCCGTTCCAGGAGAACGGCAGCCAGCCCTGCGCGGGACCTTCCAGGACGTCGAACACCAGTGAGTGCAGGGCGGCGTCCAGCAGGGCCGGGTGCAGGCCGAACGCGGCGGCGTCCGGCCGCTGCTCCTCCGGCAGGCTCGCGAGGGCGTACACCTCGTCGCCGAGCCGCCAGGCCGCGCGCAGGCCCTGGAACGCGGGGCCGTAGGCGAACCCGCCGCCCGCGAAGCGGTCGTACAGGCCCTCCGTGTCGAGCGGGACGGCTCCGGCCGGCGGCCAGGCCTCGGGGTCCTCCGGGTCGGCCGGGTCCGTGGCTCCGGCGGAGCCGAGCAGGCCGCTCGCGTGCCGGGTCCAGGGGGCGTCGGGGCCGTCGTCGACGGCCCGGGCGTGGACGCTCAGCGGGCGGGTGCCCGCGGCGTCCGGGCTGCCGACGGTGAGCTGGAGTGCGACGGCTCCGCCCGCCGGGAGCACCAGCGGCGCCTCCAGGGTCAGTTCCTCGACCTGGTCGCAGCCGACCTGGTCGCCCGCGCGGACCGCGAGTTCCAGGAACGCGGTGGCGGGGAACAGCACGCCCTCGTAGACGCCGTGGTCGGCCAGCCAGGGGTGGCTGCGGACCGAGAACCTGCCGGTGAACAGGAAGCCGTCGGAGTCCGCGAGTTCCGTTCCGGCGCCGAGCAGCGGGTGGTCGACCGCCTGCAGTCCGGCCGCGGGCAGTCCGGCCGCGGCCGGGCCGGCCTGGAGCCAGTAGCTGCCGCGCTGGAAGGCGTAGGTCGGCAGGTCGACGGCGGAGCGGGACGGGCCGCCGGCCCGGACGGCGTGGACGGCGTCCCAGTCCACGGGGACGCCCGTGACGTGCAGCCGGGCCAGGGCGGCCGTCGCCGCGGGTGCTTCGGGCCGGTCCTTGCGCAGCAGGGGCACCAGCACCGGGCTGCCGGCGGCGCCGGTCAGGCAGTCCTGGCCCAGGGCGGTGAGCGCGCCGTCGGGGCCGAGTTCGAGGAACGCGGTGACGCCGTCGCGCTCCAGGTGGCGCACGCCGTCCTGGAAGCGGACGGTGCCGCGCACGTGCTCCACCCAGTAGTCCGGCGAGCCGAGCTGCTCGGCGGTGGCCGGCTCGCCCGTCAGGTCGGAGATCACCGGGACGGCGGCCTCCCCCGGGACGATCCGGGCCACGACCTCGCGGAACTCGGCGAGCATCGGCTCCATGAGGGGCGAGTGGAAGGCGTGGGAGACCCGCAGCCGTCGGGTCTTACGGCCGCGCGCGGCGAGCTGGGCGGCGATCTCGTCCACCGCCGCCGCGTCGCCGGAGACCACGGTCGAGGCCGGGCCGTTGACGGCGGCGAGGCCGACGTCGCCCTCGCGGCCCGCGAGCAGCGGCAGCACCTCCTCCTCCGCGGCGGCGATGGCGACCATCGCGCCGCCCGCCGGGAGGGCCTGCATCAGCCGTCCCCGCGCGACCACCAGCGCCGCGGCGTCGGGCAGGGTGAACACCCCGGCGACGTGAGCGGCGGCCAGCTCTCCCACGGAGTGGCCGAGCAGCCGGTCGGGGCGCACGCCCCAGTGCTCGACGAGGCGGAACAGGGCGACGCCGAGGGCGAACAGGGCGGGCTGGGCGTACTCGGTGCGGTCCAGCAGGCCGTGGCCCGGGTCGCCGGGGGCCGCGTCGATCACCTCCCGCAGCGGGCGGTCGAGCAGCGGGTCGAGTTCCGCGCAGACCGCGTCGAAGGCGTCGGCGAAGACCGGGAACCGCGCGTACAGGTCGGTGCCCATGCCGGTGCGCTGGCTGCCCTGGCCGGGGAACAGGAAGGCGGTCTTCGCGGCCGGGCCGGTGACCCCGCGCACCAGGTCCGCCGACGGCTCGCCGGCGGCGAGGGCGGCGAGCCCCTGGAGCAGGGTCTGCCGGTCCGTTCCGGTGAGGGCGGCCCGGTGTTCGAAGGCGCTGCGGTGCAGCGCCAGGGAGCGGCCCAGGTCCGCGACGGCGAGTGCCGGGTCCTGCTCGACGTGCCGGAGCAGCCGGGCCGCCTGCTCGCGCAGCGCGTCCGCGCTGCGGCCGGAGAGCAGCCAGGGCAGGGCGGGGGCGGCAGCCACGTCAGCGGTGGACGCCGGGGCCGGTTCGGTGGGCTGTTCGAGGATGGTGTGGGCGTTGGTGCCGCTGACCCCGAACGAGGACACCGCGGCCCGCCGGGGGCGGCCGGTCTCCGGCCACGGGGTGTCGTCGGTGAGCAGCCGGACCGCGCCGGCCGACCAGTCGACGTGCGGGGTCGGCGTGTCGATGTGCAGGGTGCGCGGCAGTGTCCCGTGCTGCATGGCCTGCACCATCTTGATGATGCCGGCGACTCCGGCGGCGGCCTGGCTGTGTCCGATGTTCGACTTCAGCGACCCCAGCAGCAGCGGCTCCCGCTCGCCGCGCTCCCGGCCGTAGGTGGCCAGCAGGGCCTGGGCCTCGATCGGGTCGCCCAGCTTGGTGCCGGTGCCGTGCGCCTCCACCGCGTCGACCTCGGCGGCGGTCAGTCCGGCGTCGGCGAGGGCCGCCCGGATGACCCGCTGCTGGGAGGGCCCGTTGGGGGCGGTCAGGCCGTTGCTGGCGCCGTCCTGGTTGACGGCGGAGCCGCAGACCAGGGCGAGCACCGGGTGGCCGTTGCGCCGGGCGTCCGAGAGGCGCTCCAGGACGAGCAGTCCGGCGCCCTCGGCCCAGGAGGTGCCGTCGGCGGCGGCCGCGAACGGCTTGCAGCGGCCGTCCTCGGCGAGCACCCGCTGCCGGCTGAACTCCACGAACGCGCCCGGGGTCGACATCACGGTCACGCCGCCGGCCAGCGCCAGCGAGCATTCGCCGGCCCGCAGCGACCGGGCCGCGAGGTGGACCGCGACCAGCGACGAGGAGCACGCCGTGTCGATGGTCACCGCGGGCCCTTCGAGGCCGAGGCTGTAGGAGATCCGCCCGGACGCCACGCTGCCCGCGCTGCCGATGCCGAGGTAGCCCTCGAACTCCTCGGAGGGCTCGGTGACGCGCGACCCGTAGTCGTGGTGGCTGCAGCCGACGAAGACGCCGCTCGCGCTGCCCTTGAGGGAGAGCGGGTCGATGCCGGCCCGCTCGAACGCCTCCCAGGACAGTTCGAGCAGCAGCCGCTGCTGGGGGTCGATGGTCAGCGCCTCGCGCGGGGAGATTCCGAAGAAGGCCGGGTCGAAGCGGTCGGCGTCGTGCAGGAAGCCGCCTTCCCGCGCGTAGGTGCTGCCGGCCCGGTCCGGGTCCGGGTCGTAGAGGCCGTCCAGGTCCCAGCCGCGTCCGGTGGGGAAGCCGGTGATCGCGTCCCGTCCGTTCGCGACGAGCTCCCACAGCTCCTCGGGGGTGCTGACGCCGCCGGGGTAGCGGCAGCTCATGGCGACCACGGCGATCGCCTCGTCCTCGGGCACCGCGACGGCCGCGGGCGGCTGCCCGGGGGCGTCGGACGCCTCGGTGGCGGGCGCCCCCGGCAGTTCGGCGCGCAGGTGTCCGGCCAGGGTGGTGGCCGTGGGGTAGTCGAAGGCCAGGGTCACCGACAGGCGCAGGCCGGTGGCCGCGGCGAGCCGGTTGCGCAGTTCGACGGCGGTCAGCGAGTCGAAGCCGATGTCCTTGAACGCCTGGTCGGGTCCCACCGCCTCGGGCCCGGGGTGGCCGAGCACGGCGGCGACCTCGCGGCGGACCAGGTCCAGCAGCGCCCGGTCGCGTTCCACCGGGGGCAGTGCGGCCAGCAGCAGGGCCGGCGGCTCGGCGCCGTCGGCCGTGCCCCGGGACCCGGCCGCGGCGGCGAGCGCGTCGCGCACCTCGGGCAGGTCCCCGAGCGCGGCGCTGGGCCGGAGCGCGGTGTACGCCCGGGTGAAGCGGTCCCACGCGAAGTCGGCGACGATGACGGCCGTGTCGTCGTGGTCGAGGGCCCGGCGCAGCGCGGTGGTGGCCGCGGCGGGGTCCATGGCGGGCAGGCCGTCGCGGATCAGCCGTTCGGCGACCGCTCCGGAGGCGAGGCTCTCGCCGCCCCACAGGCCCCAGGCCACCGAGGTGCCGGGCAGTCCGAGGTCGCGGCGCTGCCGGGCCAGGGCGTCGAGGTAGGCGTTGGCGGCGGCGTAGCTGCCCTGGCCGGTGCCGCCGAGGGTGCCGGCGAGCGAGGAGAACAGCACGAAGGCGGTCAGGTCGAGTCCGCGGGTGAGCGCGTCGAGGTTGCGCGCGCCGTCGAGCTTGGGGCGCAGGACGCCGGCCGCGCGTTCGGGGGTGATCGAGTCGATCACCCCGTCGTCGAGGACGCCCGCCGTGTGCAGGACGGCGCGCAGCGGGCGCTCGGCCGGAATGCCGGCGAGCAGTTCCGCCAGTGCGTCGCGGTCCGCGACGTCGCACGCCACTGCGGTGGCCTCGGCGCCGAGTCCGCGCAGTTCGGCCAGCAGGGCTTCGGCTCCCGGAGCCTGTGCGCCGCGCCGGCTGGTGAGCAGCAGGTGCGCGGTGCCGGTCCGGGCGAGCCGGCGGGCGATCTGGGCGCCGAGGCCGCCGGTGCCACCGGTGATCAGGACCGTGCCCTCGGGTGTCCAGTCGCGGGCGGGGGCGGTGTCGCCGAGTCCGGCGTGGACGACCCTGCGACCGTAGAGACCGGTGGCGCGCACCGCCAGCTGGTCCTCGCCGTCGGGGTTGGCCAGGGCTTCGGCGAGCCGGGTCGCGGCCCGGTCGTCGAGCCGGCGCGGCAGGTCGACCAGGCCGGCCCAGCGCTGCGGGTACTCGACGCCGGCGACCCCGCCGAGGCCCCAGGCCAGGGCCTGGAGGGTGCTGTCGATCCGGTCGGAGCGGCCGACCGACACCGCGCCCCGGGTGGCGCTCCAGAGCGGGGTGTCGGTGCCGAGGTCGCCCAGGGCCTGGAGGAGCGCGACGGTCAGGGTGAGGCCGAGGGGCAGCGCCGATCCGTCGCCGTGCGGTTCCTCCACCAGGGCGAGCAGCGACAGGATTCCGGCGGGCGGCCCGTCGACGCGGTCGTGGGCGTCGCGGAGCAGCGCGGCGAACCGGGTCCGGTCGGTCGCATCGGGGCCGGCCTCGACCAGGACGGGGGTGGCGCCGTGTCCGCGCAGGGCGTCCGCGGCGAACGCGACGGCCGGGTCGTCGGCGGCGCCGGTCGGGGCGACGAGGAGCCAGCTGCCGGTGAGCCGGGGCCGCTCGGGGGCCGGCAGGGGCTTCCAGGCGACCCGGTAGCGCCAGCTGTCGGCGGTCCGGTCGTCGGCCCGGCCGCGCGCCCACTCGGCGAGGGTGGGCACCAGGGAGGCGAGGGAGGCCCGCAGTTCCCCGTCCTCGACCCGCAGCGTGGTGGCGAGGGCGTCCAGGTCCCCGTGGTCGACCGCCGCCCAGAAGCCGGAGTCGGCCGGGCCGGTGCCGGTCGCGGCGGCAGTGCCGGCCGCGGTGTCGACGGACCGGGCGGGGGTGTCGTCCAGCCAGTAGCGCTGTTGCTGGAAGGCGTAGGTGGGCAGGGGCCGCTTGCGCGCGCCGGTTCCGGCGAACACCGCGTCCCAGTCCACCGGCAGGCCGCGGACCTGGACCTCGGTGAGCGCGGCGAGGAAGCGGCCGGGGCCGCCCTCGGTGCGGCGCAGGGTGCCGACGACGGCCCCGTCGCCGACCCCGGCCGCTTCGACGGCCTCCTGGATCCAGACGGTCAGCGCGGGGTGGGTGCTGCACTCGACGAAGGTGTGGTGCCCGTCGGCGACGAGCGCGTCGAGCGCCCGGCCGAACTCCACCGGCCGGCGCAGGTTCTCGTACCAGTACGCGGCGTCCAGGCCCAGGGTGTCCACGGGGCCGCCGCTGACCGTCGAGTAGAACGGGACGGCGGAGGTCCGCGGCGCGATGCCGCCGAGGAGGCCGAGCAGTTCCTCGCGGAGCTGCTCCACCTGGGGCGAGTGTCCGGCGAAGTCCACGCCGGGGACGGGCCAGGCCAGGACGCCCGCCTCGGCGTACTGCTCGCGCAGCCGCTCCAGTGCCACCGGGTCGCCGGAGACCGTCACCGACGTCGGCCCGTTGACCGCAGCGACGTCGAGCGCCCCGGCGTGGGCGGACAGTGCCTCGCGCACGGCCTCGACCGGCTGCGGCACGAACAGCATGCCGCCGTGTCCGGTCAGGGCCAGCAGGGCCCGGCTGCGCAGCGCGACGATCCGGGCCGCGTCGTCCAGCGAGAGCGCGCCGGCCACGCAGGCGGCGGCGATCTCGCCCTGGGAGTGGCCGACCACGGCGTCGGGGACGATCCCGTGCGCCCGCCACAGCTCGGCCAGCGACACCATCACCGCCCACAGCACCGGCTGCACCACGTCCACCCGCTCCAGCGGGGGCGCGTCGGGCTCGTCGCGCAGGACCGCGAGCAGCGACCAGTCCAGGTACGGGGCGAGGGCGCGCTCGCAGGCCGCGATCCGGTCGGCGAAGGCCGGGGCGTGGTCGAGCAGTTCCCGGGCCATGCCGGCCCACTGGGAGCCCTGGCCGGGGAAGACGAAGACGGTCCTGGCCGACCGGGCGACGGTGCCCCGGACCAGACCGGGTGCCCGCTCTCCCGCGGCCAGCGCGGCCAGGCCGCCCAGCAGGGTCTCCCGGTCGCCGCCGACGACGGCCGCGCGGTGCTCGAAGGCGGTCCTGGTGGTGGCCAGGGAGTAGCCGATGTCGGCGGACGCCAGCTCCGGCCGCTCCGTCAGGTACGCGTGCAGCCGCTCCGCCTGGTCCTTCACCGCCTCGGCGGTCCGCCCGGACAGCACCCACGGGACAGCGGACGACGAGGGCACGGGCTCGGCGGACGCGGGCTCGGCGGGCGGCTGTTCGATGACGACGTGCGCGTTGGTGCCGCTCAGGCCGAACGAGGACACTCCGGCGCGGCGCGGCCGGCCGGTCTCCGGCCAGGGGGTGGCCTCGGTCAGCAGGGCGACGGCGCCCGCCGTCCAGTCGACGTTCGGGGTCGGCGCGTCGATGTGCAGGGTGCGCGGCAGTTCGCCGTGCTCCATGGCCAGCACCATCTTGATGATGCCGCCGACGCCGGCGGCGGCCTGGGTGTGCCCGATGTTCGACTTCAGCGACCCGAGCCGCACCGGCCGGTCGGCGGGCCGGTCCTGGCCGTAGGTGGCCAGCAGCGCGTCCGCCTCGATCGGGTCGCCCAGCCGGGTGCCGGTGCCGTGCGCCTCGACGGCGTCCACGTCGGCGGCCGACAGCTCGGCGTTGGCCAGCGCGTCGCGGATCACCCGCTGCTGGGCCAGGCCGCTGGGCGCGGTCAGCCCGTTGCTCGCGCCGTCCTGGTTGATCGCCGAGCCGCGCAGCACCGCGAGCACCGGGTGGCCGTTGCGGCGGGCGTCGGAGAGGCGTTCCAGGAGCAGCAGGCCCACGCCCTCGGCCATGCCGAAGCCGTCCGCCGAGGCGGCGAAGGACTTGCAGCGTCCGTCCTCGGCGAGCCCGCGCTGCCGGCTGAAGCCGGTGAACGACAGCGGGGTGCCCATCACCGTGGCACCGCCCGCCAGGGCCAGCGTGCACTCGCCCGAGCGCAGCGACTGAGCAGCGAGGTGGACCGCCACCAGGGACGAGGAGCAGGCCGTGTCCACGGTCACGGCGGGCCCCTGGAGGCCGAGCTGGTAGGCGACCCGCCCGGACAGGACGCTGGTGGAGATGCCCGCGATGAACAGGCCCTCCAGTTCCTCGGGGATGTCGCGCAGACTGCCGCCGTAGCCCTGGTAGGAGGCGCCGGCGAAGACGCCGGTCGGGGTGCCGCGCAGGGTGGACGGGTCGATGCCGGCGCGCTCGATCGCCTCCCAGGAGGTTTCGAGCAGCAGCCGCTGCTGCGGGTCCATGGCCAGGGCCTCGCGCGGGGAGATCCCGAAGAACCCGGGGTCGAAGCGGTCCGCGTCCCGGACGAATCCGCCTGCGGCGGCGTAGCTCCGGCCGGGCCGGTCGGGGTCCGCGTCGTACAGCGCGTCGAGGTCCCAGCCCCGGTCGGACGGCAGCCCGGAGACGGCGTCGTGCCCGTCCGCGACCAGGCGCCACAGGTCCTCGGGGGTGCGGACACCGCCGGGGTAGCGGCAGCTCATGGCGACGATCACGACGGGGTCGTCGTCCGCGGCGGGCGCCGCCGTCGGGGGCTGCCGGACGGCGGCGGGCTCCCCGGCGGCGCCCAGCAGCCCGGTTTCCAGGCGTCCGGCGAGCGCGGCCGCCGACGAGTAGTCGAAGACAACGGTGACCGGGAGCCGCAGGCCGGTGGCGGCGTTCAGCCGGTTGCGCATGTCCACGGCGGTCAGGGAGTCGAAGCCCAGCTCGCGGAAGGCCCGGCCGGGGGCGATCGCGTCCGGCGAGTCGTGGCCGAGGACGGCGGCCGCGTGGGTCCGGACCAGCTCGACCAGGACCCGGGTCCGCTCGGCCGCCGGGAGCGGCTCCAGCCGCTCGCGCAGCGCCGAGGGGGTCCCCCCGGCGCCGGCCTCGCCGGTCTCCGGTCCGGCGGCCAGCGCGGCGCGCACCTCGGGGAGTTCCCCGATCAGCGGGCTGGGGCGCGCCGAGGTGAAGACCGTCGCGAAGCGGTCCCAGTCGATGTCGGCGACCACGACCACCGTCTCGTCGTGGTCCAGGACCTGCTGGAGCCCGGTGATCGCGACCGCGGGCGGCATGAAGAGCACGCCGTGGCCGCGCAGGGTCTCCTCCGCCAGTTCGGCCGCCATCCCGCCGGCCCCGTCCTCGGGGCTCCAGATGCCCCACACCACGGAGGTCGCGGCGAGGCCGCGGCTCCTGCGGTCCTCGGCGAGGCCGTCGAGGTAGGCGTTGGCGGCGGCGTAGGCGCCGTGGACGGCGCTGCCCCACACCCCGGAGATGGAGGAGAACAGCACGAGCGCGTCGAGCGTGTCCCGGTCGAAGAGCAGGTCCAGGTTCCGGGCCCCGCCGACCTTGGCGTGCAGGGTGTCGGCGAACTCGTCCGCGTCGGTGTCGGGCAGCGGCACCAGCAGCCCGGCGCCCGCGGCGTGGAAGACGGTGCTGATCCGGTGGCCGTCCTGTTCGAGGCCGTCCTTCAGCGCGCGCAGGGCCTCCAGGTCGGCGACGTCGCACGAGGCCAGGGTGACCCGGGCACCGAGCGCGGCCAGTTCCTCGGCGAGCTCCGGCGCACCCGGCGCGTCCGCACCGCGCCGGCTGACCAGCACCAGGTGCCCGGCTCCCCGCCGGGCCAGCCAGCGCGCGATCTGCGCGCCGATCCCGCCGGTACCGCCGGTGATCAGCACGGTGCCCCCGGGCCGCCAGCTCCGCAGCGGCGCGGTGTCGCCCAGGGCGGACCGGACCAGCCGCCGGCCGTGGCAGCCGGTGGCCCGGACGGCCACCTGGTCCTCGTCCCCGGCCCGGCCGGCCAGCACCCGGCACAGCCGAGCGGCGGTGTCCGCGTCCAGGACCTCCGGGAGGTCGACCAGACCGCCCCAGCGCTGCGGGAACTCCAGCGCGGCGACTCGGCCCAGGCCCCAGAGCAGGTTCTGCGCGGCGCTGACCCTGCTCCCGGTGTCCGTGCCCCCGACCGACACCGCGCCCCGGGTGGCCCACCAGAGGGGCGCGCCGATCCCGGCGTCGCCGAGTGCCTGTACCAGGGCCAGGTTGAGCGCCGTGCCCAGCGGGACGGCGGGGTGCGCCGAGTGCGGGCGCTCGTCGAGGCCCAGCAGCGACAGCACTCCCGCCACCGGGCCGGGCAGCGCGTCGAGGGACGCGCGCACCCGGTCTGCCAGCACGGCGCGGTCGGCCGCCGCCTCGGTGATCCGTACGTGGACCACCGAGGCCCCGGCCTGCTCCATGGCGCGGACGGTCGCCTCCGACCGGCGCTCCCCGTCCTCGGACTGGCCGTCCGACGACAGCACGAGCCAGCTGCCGTCCAGTGCGGCCGCCGAGCCCTCGGGCAGGGCCCGCCAGGTCACGCGGTAGCGCCAGGAGTCGACCACCGAACGCTCGGTGCGCTCGGTGCGCCAGGTGGCGAGCGCGGGGAGCACCACGTTCAGCGGGTCCTCGGGGGCCACCCCGAGGGCAGTGGTGAACCGGTCCAGGTCGCCCCCGCCCAGGGCCTCCCAGAAGTCGTCGCCCGCCGCGGACGTCCCGGACCGACTGCCGGCCGCGGGGGCGGTGTCCTCCAGCCAGTACGGGCGACGCTGGAAGGCGTAGGTGGGCAGGGAGACGCCGCCCGGACGGCGTCCGGCGAACACCCGGTCCCAGTCGGGCAGCAGGCCGCCCACGTAGACCTCTGCCAGGGACGTCAGGAAGCGGTCGAGGCCGCTCTCGCCGCGCCGCAGCGTGCCCACGACCACGGCGGGGCCCTGCGCGGAGCCGGCCGTGTCGGCCGCGTCGGCGGTCTGCTGGACGCCGAAGGTGAGCACGGGGTGCGGGCTGGACTCGACGAAGAACCGGAAGCCCTCCCCCAGCAGCGTCTCGGTGGCCTTCCCGAACTCGACCGTCTCCCGGAGATTGCGGTACCAGTACTCGGTGTCGAGGGACTTCGTGTCCAGCCAACTGCCCGTCACCGTCGAGAAGAACGGCACCTCGCCCGAGGCAGGAGCGATCCCCTCCAGATCGGCCAGCAGGCGCTCACGAACCTCCTCCACGTGCGCGGAGTGCGACGCGTAGTCCACCTCGATCAGACGCGCCCGCACCCCCTCCTCGACCAACGCGTCGACGAACTCCGCCACCACGTCCGCATCACCCGACACCACCGTCGACGACGGACCGTTCACCGCCGCCACCGACAGTCGGCCCGCGATGCGCTCGCGCACCACCTCCACCGGCAACGGCAGCGAAGCCATACCGCCACGTCCCGCCAGAGCGCGGATCGCCAGGGAACGCAACGCGACCACCCGCGCCCCGTCCTCCAGACTCAGACCGCCAGCCACGCAGGCAGCGGCGATCTCACCCTGCGAGTGACCCACCACCGCGTCCGGAACGACGCCGAACGAGCGCCAGACCTCCGCCAGCGACACCATCACGGCCCACAGCACCGGCTGCACCACATCGACCCGCGCCAGCAGAACCTCAGAGCCCAGCGCCTCCATCAACGACCAGTCGGTGTACGGCGCCAGAGCCCGCTCGCACTCCGCCATCCGCGCCGCGAACACCTCCGACCCCGCCAGCAGCTCCACCGCCATCCCAACCCACTGCGAGCCCTGACCCGGGAACACCAGCGCCACCCGACCGGAGGACACACCGTCCCCCAGCACCAGGCCCGGCACCGTGCGCCCCTCCGCCAGCGCCTGCACACCGTCGAGCAGCCGGTCCGGGTCGGTGCCCACCACCACCGCCCGCCGTTCGAAGGCGGTGCGGGTGAGGGCGAGGGCGCGGCCGGTGTCGGCGGCCCGCAGCGGTGCGGGATCGGCGCCCAGGTGGGCCAGCAATCGGGCCGCCTGGTCGCGCAGCGCCTCGTCGGTGCGCCCCGACAGCACCCAGGGCAGCGGGTACGCGTCGCCACCGGCCGCCGGTTCGGCTTCCTCCGCCGGGGCCTGTTCCAGGATCAGGTGGGCGTTGGTGCCGCTGACGCCGAAGGCGGACACGCCGGCCCGGCGCGGGCGTCCCGTGTCGTCCCAGGCGCGGGCCTCGGAGAGGACTTCCACCGCGCCCGACGACCAGTCCACCATGGGGGTCGGCCGGTCCGCGTGCAGGGTCCTGGGCAGTTCGCCGTGCCCGATCGCCAGCACCATCTTGATGACGCCGCCCACGCCGGCCGCCGCCGAGGTGTGGCCGATGTTCGACTTCAGCGAGCCCAGCCACAGCGGCCGTTCGGCGGGCCGCCCCTGGCCGTACGTGGCCAGCAGGGCCTGCGCCTCGATCGGGTCGCCGAGAGTGGTGCCGGTGCCGTGCGCCTCCACCACGTCCACCTCGGACGCCGTCAGCCCCGCGTCCGCCAGCGCCGCCCGGATCACCCGCTGCTGCGCCGGGCCGCTGGGCGCCGTCAGGCCGTTGCTCGCGCCGTCCTGGTTCGTCGCCGAACCGCGGACGACGGCCAGCACCGGGTGCCCGTTGCGGCGGGCGTCCGACAGCCGCTCCAGCAGCAGGACACCGGCGCCCTCGGACCAGCCGGTGCCGTCCGCGTCGGCCCCGAACGCCTTGCAGCGGCCGTCGGCCGACAGCGCGCGCTGGCGGCTGAACGCCACGAACGGGTCGGGGGTCGCCATCACCGACACCCCGCCCGCCAGGGCCAGCGTGCAGTCGCCCGCCCGCAGCGCCCGGATCGCCAGGTGCAGGGCGACCAGCGAGGACGAGCAGGCCGTGTCCACGGTCACCGCGGGCCCTTCCAGGCCCAGGGTGTAGGCGATCCGGCCGGAGACCACACTGGTCGCGGTCCCGGTGTCCAGCAGGCCCTGGACCTCGGGGAGGTGGCGCGATCCTTCGCCGTAGCCGTTGCCGATCGCCCCGAGGAAGACGCCCGTGGCGGTGCGCCGCAGCGTGCGGGGGTCGATCGCGGCCCGCTCGACCGCCTCCCAGGCGGTCTCCAGGGCCAGCCGCTGCTGGGGGTCCGTGGCCAGCGCCTCGCGCGGCGAGATGCCGAAGAACTCGGCGTCGAAGTCGGCCGCGTCGTGCAGGAAGCCGCCTTGTCGGGTGTAGGACGTGCCGGGCCGCTCGGGGTCCGGGTCGTAGAGGCCCTCCAGGTCCCAGCCGCGGTTGACCGGCCAGGAGGAGACCGCGTCGGTGCCCCGGGAGACCAGGTCCCACAGCAGTTCGGGCGTCTCGGCGCCGCCGGGGTAGCGGCAGGCCATCGAGACGATGGCGATCGGTTCGTGGCGGGCCTGCTCGGCCTCGCGCAGCTGCCTCCGGGCGTCACCGAGGTCCGCGGTGGCGCGCCTGAGGTAGTCGAGCAGCTTCTTGTCGTCGGACATCAGTGCCAGCTCTCTCTCAGACGTTCCCGAAGTCGTTGTCGATCAGGGCGAACAGCTCGTCCGCTGTCGCCGTCTCCATCGCTGTGGCGGTGTCGTCCACCGGTCCTGGCGGCGGTGCCTCGCCGGCGCGGCGGCGCCAGCCGCGCAACAGTTCGTCCAGTCGTTCGCCGACCCCGTCGCTGTCTGCCGCTCCCGGTGGGACGGCCGTGAGGAGCGCGGCCAGCCGGTCCAGCTCGGCCAGCAGCGGCGAGGGCGGTTCGGGCGCGGCGGACAGCTCCGCGTCCAGGTACGCGGCGAGCGCCTCGGGTGTCGGGTGGTCGAAGACGGCCGTCGGCGGGACGGCCAGCCCGGTCGCCTCGCACAGCGCGTTCCTGAACCGCACCGCGAGCATCGAGTCGAAGCCGACCTCGGCGAAGGCGCGTTCCGGGCGCACCGGGCCGGTCCCGGGATGACCGAGGACCGCGGCCGCGTGCCGGACGACCAGGTCGAGCACCGCCTGACGGCGGGCCCGCCGGTCCAGCGGGGCCAGCCGGGCGGCCAGCCGTACGGCGGGGGTCTCGTCGTCGTCGACCGCGGCCGCCGGGACCTCCTCGGCCGGCCCCGCCGTGGTGGCGGCGGCCGTCCGGCCCGGGGTGGCCAGCCAGTACCGGTCGCGCTGGAAGGAGTACGTCGGCAGCAGGACGGGCGCCGGGCCGCCCGGCCCGGGGGTCCCCGTCCAGGGCGACCAGTCCGTCGGACCGGCGCCGGCCGCCCACGCCTCGGTCAGCGAGGCCAGCAGCCGGTCCCGGCCGCCGTCGCCGCGCCGCAGCGTGCCGACCGCCGACACCTCCCGCCCGGCCTCCGCGGCCACCGCCTCGATCCCGGCGAGCAGCACCGGGTGCGGGCTGACCTCGACGAGCAGGGTGTGGCCCGCGTCCAGCAGGGTGCGGGTCGCTCCGGCGAAGTCGACCGGTTCGCGCAGGTTGCGGTACCAGTAGGCGGCGTCGAGCGACTCTCCGGCGACGGGTTCACCGGTCACCGTCGAGTAGAGCGGGACGGCCGAGGCACGGGGGCGGATCCCGACGAGGGCTTCGCGCAGTTCGTCCTCGATCTCGGCGACCTGGGCCGAGTGGGCCGCGTAGTCCACCGGGATCGCCCTGGCCCGGACGCCTTCCCGCTCGCAGGCCGTGAGCAGGGCGGCCAGCTCCTGGGGCTCGCCGGCGACGACCACGGCCTCGGGGCCGTTCACGGCGGCCACGCAGGCGCGTCCGCCGGCGGGCAGCAGGCCCGCGGTCCGCTCGGCGGAGGCGGCGACCGACACCATGCCGCCGCGGCCCGCCAGCCTCAGCAGCGCCCGGCTGCGCAGCGCCACCACGCGGGCCGCGTCGTCGAGCGACAGCGCTCCGGCGACGCAGGCGGCGGCGATCTCGCCCTGGCTGTGCCCGACGACCGCGTCCGGGGTGACCCCGGTGTCGCGCCAGTGCGCGGCCAGCGCGACCATCACGGCGAAGAGCACCGGCTGGACGACGTCCACGCGGTCGAGCGTCGGTGCGCCGGGCGCGCCGCGCAGCACCTCGGTCAGGGACCAGTCGGTGTGCGGGGCGAGCGCCCGTTCACAGTCGGCGACGGCGGCGGCGAACGGCGCGGAGGCGTCGAGCGCCGCCGCGGCCATGCCGGCCCACTGCGAGCCCTGGCCGGGGAAGACGAAGACCGTGCGGCCGCCGCGCGCCCGGTCCTGCACGGCGTCGGGGGCGGGCTCCCCCGCCGCGAGGGCGTCCAGCCAGCCGAGCAGCGCGGCGCGGTCGCGGCCGGTGGCGGCCGCCCGGAAGGGCAGGGCGGGGCGGGTGGTGGCGAGCGCCCGGGCGGCCGCGGCGGCGCCCGCGCCGGGGTCGGCCCGCAGGTGCTCGCCCAGTCGGCGCGCCTGGCGGCGCAGGGCGGCGGGGGTCATGGCGGAGAGCAGCCAGGGAACGGTGGTCCCGGGCTCCTCGGCCGGCGGGCGGTGGTCGGCGGCGGGCGCCTCCTCCAGGATGGCGTGGGCGTTGGTGCCGCTCATGCCGAACGCGGAGACGCCGGCCCGCCGCGGCCGGCCCCCGTCAGAGGCCTCCCAGGGGCGGGCGTCCGCGAGCAGCCGGACCGCGCCGGCCGACCAGTCCACCCGGCTGGAGGCCTGCTGGGCGTGCAGGGTGCCGGGGAGCACGCCGTTCCGCAGGGCGAGCACCGTCTTGATGACCCCGGCGACGCCGGCGGCGGCCTGGGTGTGCCCGATGTTGGACTTCAGCGACCCGAGCCACAGCGGGCGGTCGGCGGGCCGGTCCTGGCCGTAGGTGGCCAGCAGGGCCTGCGCCTCGATGGGGTCGCCGAGCACGGTTCCGGTGCCGTGCGCCTCGACCAGGTCGACCTCGGCGCCGGAGAGTCCCGCCGTGGCCAGCGCGGCCCGGATCACCCGCTGCTGCGCGGGGCCGCTCGGGGCGGTGAGGCCGTTGCTGGCGCCGTCCTGGTTCACCGCGGTGCTCCGTACCAGGGCGAGGACCGGGTGCCCGAGGCGGCGCGCGTCGGAGAGGCGTTCCACGAGCAGGACGCCCACCCCTTCGCCCCACCCCGTGCCGTTCGCCCCTTCGGCGAAGGAGCGGCAGCGGCCGTCGGGCGACAGGCCCTGCTGGCGGCTGAACTCGACGAAGACGTCCGGGCTCGCCATCACCGCGGCACCGCCGACCAGGGCGAACGAGCAGTCGCCGGCGCGCAGTGCCTGGCCGGCCAGGTGCAGGGCCACCAGCGAGGACGAGCAGGCCGTCTCCACGGTCACGGCGGGGCCGCCGAGGCCGAGGGTGTAGGCGACCCGGCCGGAGGCGACGCTGGTGACCGTGCCGCTGAGCAGGTGCCCCTCCACCTCGTCGGACGGGTTCTGCGGACCGGTGCCGTAGCCCTGGGCGGCGACGCCGACGTAGACGCCGCCCTCGCTGCCGCGTACCGACGCGGGGTCGAGTCCGGCCCGCTCCAGGGCCTCCCAGCTGGTTTCGAGCAGCAGCCGCTGCTGCGGGTCCATGGCCAGGGCCTCGCGCGGGGAGATGCCGAAGAACTCCGCGTCGAACTCGGCCGCCCCGTCCAGGAATCCGCCGCCGGTGGTGTAGAAGGTGCCCGGGTGCAGCGGGTCCGGGTCGTAGAGGTCCGCCAGCGGCCAGCCGCGGTCGGCGGGCAGCGCGGCGACCGCGTCCACTCCGTCGGCCACCAGCCGCCACAGGTCCTCGGGCGAGCGGACGCCGCCCGGGAACCGGCAGGCCATCGAGACGATCGCCAGGGGTTCGTCGGCCGCCGCGGGCCCGGCCGTGCCGGTGGTGCCGGTCGTGTCGTCGGCGTCCGGTTCCGTGCCGCCCAGCCCGGCGAACAGGTGCGCGGCGAGGGCGGCCGCCGTCGGGTGGTCGAAGACGGAGGTGAGCGCGAGCGGCAGGGCGGTGGCCGCGACCAGCCGGTTGCGGAGTTCGACGGCGGTGAGCGAGTCGAAGCCCGCCTCGCGGAACGGGCGGTCGGCGGCGAGGCCGACGGCCGACTCATGGCCCAGTACGGCGGCCGCCTCGCTCCGGACCAGCTCCGTCAGCAGTCTGCGGCCCTCGGGCTCGGACAGCCGGCGCAGCCGGTGCGACCACGACGGGTCGCCGCCGGTGCCGGGCCCGGATTCGGCGGGGGTGTCCGTGGCCGCGGGGCCGCCGTCCACCGCCCGGAGCTCGGCGGCGGCGGGCAGGTCGCGCAGCAGCGCGCTCTCCCGGACCGAGCCGAAGGTGGGCGCGAAGCGGCTCCAGTCCAGCTCGGCGACGACCGGTTCGCCCTCGTCCAGGGTCAGTGCCAGGCCGAGCGCGGAGAGCGCCGCGGCGGGGTCCATCGGCACCAGCCCGTGGCGGCGCAGGCCGTCGCCGACGGCGCCCTCGGCCATGCCAGCGCCGGCCCAGGGGCCCCAGGCCACCGAGGTCGCCGGCAGGCCCCGGCCGCGCCGCGCCGCGGCGAGGCCGTCCAGGTAGGCGTTGGCCGCCGCGTACGCGCCCTGGCCGCCGCTGCCCCAGGTGCCCGAGATCGAGGAGAACAGCACGAAGGCGTCCAGCGGGTGGCCTTCGAACAGGGCGTCGAGGTGGGCCGCGCCGCGCGTCTTGGCGGCCGTCCGCAGGGCCAGTTCCTCCGGCGTGCAGTCCATCAGCGCGGTGTCCGAGGTGAGTCCCGCGGTGTGCACCACGGCCCGCACGGTGTCGCCCTCGGCGTGCAGCCGTTCCAGGACCCGTTCCAGCGCGGTGCGGTCGGCGACGTCGCAGGCCAGCAGGGTGCTCCGGGCGCCGAGCGCCGCCAGGGCGTCGGTCAGCGCTTCGGCCCCCGGGGCCTCGGGGCCCCGCCGGCCGAGCAGGACCAGGTGGTCCGCGCCGCGCTCCGCGAGCCAGCGCGCCACCTGGGCGCCGAGGCCGCCGGTGCCGCCGGTGACCAGGACGGTGCCGCGCGGCGTCCACGGGGCGGGCGCGGGTGCCGCGGGCTCCGGCGCGGGGACGAGCCGGCGGCCCAGCGGCACCGGCGTGCGCACCGCCACCTGGTCCTCGCCGTCCGGTCCGGCCAGCACCGCGCACAGCCCGTCCAGCGCGGGCCCGTCCAGCAGCTCCGGCAGGTCGACCAGGCCGCCCCAGCGCAGCGGGTGCTCCAGGGCCGCCACCCGGCCCAGGCCCCACACCTGGGCCTGCTCGGGGCGGACCTCCTCGGTGCCGTGGGCCGCCACCGCGCCGCGGGTGGCGCACCACAGGGGTGCGTCGATGCCGCTCTCGCCCAGGGCCTGGAGCAGCAGCAGGGTCCCGGTCAGGCCGGCGTCCAGCGTCCGCAGGCCCGGGTGGGGCCCCTCGGCCAGGGCGAGCAGCGACAGGACGCCCTCCAGGTCGCCGAACTCCGGCAGCAGCAGGGCCAGTTCGGCGCGTTCGACGGCGGCTCCGACCCGGGTAACCACCACGTCGGCGCCGTGTCCGGCGAGGGCCTGCTCGCAAGCGAGCGCGGTGTCCTCGGCGCCGGGTCCGTCCGGGACGACCAGCAGCCAGCGGCCGGAGAGGCGGGGCTCCGCGGGCGCGGCGAGCGGCTCCCACGCGATGCGGTAGCGGTGCGGGCCGGCGGGGGCCGCGGTCCCCCGGCGGGCGCGCCAGGAGACGGGGGCCGGGTCCGACGCGGCGTCCGGCCAGAAGCGCCGGTGCTGGAAGGCGTAGGTGGGCAGGTCGACCCGCCGCACGTCGGCGCCGCTCCAGCCCGCCGACCAGTCCACCGCCACGCCGCGCAGGTGCAGCGAGGCGAGTGCGGTGCGGACCGCGTCCGACTCGCCGCGGTCACCGCGCAGCAGCGGCACCGCGCCGGGGCCGCCGGAGGCGGGTGCGGGGCCGTCGGGAGCGGAGTCGGAGTCGGAGTCGGGTTCGGGGAGGCAGGCGTGGAGCATGCCGGACAGCACGCCGCCCGGTCCGAGTTCGAGGTAGGTCGTCGCGCCCTCTGCCCGCAGTCGGCGGGCCCCTTCCAGGAAGCGCACGGTGCCCCGGGCGTGCCGCACCCAGTGGTCGGGGGAGCGGAGTTCCGCGGCCGTGGCCGTGCGCCCGGTCAGGTTGGAGACGATCTCGATGCCGGGCGCGTGGTAGGTCAGCGACTCGGCCACGTCCCGGAAGGCATCGAGCATCCCGTCCATCCGGGCGGAGTGGAAGGCGTGGCTCACGCTCAGGCGCCGGGTGCGCCGGCCGCGCGAACGGAACGTCTCGGCCAGGCGCCGCACCGCGTCCTCGTCGCCGGACAGGACCACGGAGTCGGGCCCGTTGACGGCGGCGATGTCCACCGCGTCCCGGTCCTCGTCCACCAGGGCCCGGCGCACTTCCTCCTCGCCGGCCTCCACCGCCACCATCGCCCCGCCCTCGGGCAGTTCGTCCATCAGCCGGCCCCGGGCCGTCACCAGCGCGCAGGCGTCGGGCAGGTCCAGCACGCCCGCCGCGTGGGCGGCGGCGAGTTCGCCGACGGAGTGCCCCAGCAGCAGGTCGGGCCGCACGCCCCAGTGCCGTACGAGCCGGAACAGCGCCGTCTCCAGGGCGAACAGCGCGGGCTGGGTGTACCGGGTGCGGTCGAGCAGCTCCGCGTCGGGGGTTCCGGGCTCGGCGAACAGGAGGTCCCGCAGGCTCAGGTCGAGGTGCGGGTCCAGGCCGGTCAGCACCTCGTCGAGGGCGTCGGCGAACACCGGGTCCTCGCGGTAGAGCTCGGCACCGGCGCCGGCCCGCTGGCTGCCCTGTCCCGGGAAGAGGAAGGCGGTCCGGCCGGCGCGCACCGCGCCGCCGGTGAGCAGTCGGCCCGCCGTCGTGCCGCGCGCGAGGGCGTTGAGCGAGCGCCGGACGGACGCCCGGTCCCGTCCCAGGACGGCGGCCCGGTGTTCGAGCGGGGCCCGTCCGGTGGCGAGCGAGTAGGCGACGTCCACCAGTTCGACGTCCGGGTCGGCGTCGAGCCGGCCCACCAGTCGGCCGGCCTGGGCCCGCAGGGCTTCCGGCGTCCTGGCCGAGAGCAGCAGCGGCACAGGCGGGCCGGTGCGGCGGGCGGTGGGGGTGGCGGTGTCCGCGGCGAGGGCCATCGTGGCGGTGGCGGGGACGGCGGCGGTTCCCGCGGTGGGCACGGCCGGGGTGTCGGTCCGGTCGAGGGCGGGCACGACCGCGATGGCGGGCGCCTGCTCGACGATCACGTGCGCGTTGGTGCCGCTGATGCCGAACGACGACACACCCGCCCGACGCGGGCTCCCGGTCTCCGGCCACGGGGTGTGCGCGGTGAGCAGGCGGATGCCGCCGTCGGACCAGTCGACGTGCGGGTTCGGCGTCCCGGCGTGCAGGGTTCCGGGCAGTTCGCCGTGGCGGATGGCCAGCACCATCTTCATCACTCCGGCCACCCCGGCCGCCGCCTGGGTGTGCCCGATGTTCGACTTCACCGAGCCGAGCCACAGCGGACGGTCCGCCGGGCGCTCCGGTCCGTGGACGGCCTGGAGCGCCTGCGCCTCGATCGGGTCGCCGAGCCTCGTGCCGGTGCCGTGGGCCTCGATCGCGTCGATCTGGTCGGCGCGCAGCGCGGCGTCGGCCAGGGCGGCGCGGATGACCTGCTGCTGGGACGGGCCGTTGGGGGCGGCGAGCCCGTTGCTGGCACCGTCCTGGTTCACGGCGGTGCCGCTGATCAGCGCGAGCACCGGGTGGCCGTGGCGCAGGGCGTCGCTGTGGCGCTCCAGCAGCAGCACTCCGGCGCCCTCGCCCCAGCCCGTGCCGTCCGCCTCCGCCGAGAACGCCTTGCACCGTCCGTCGGCGGCGAGCCCGCGCTGACGGCTGAACTGCACGAACAGCCGCGGGGTGCTCATCACCGTCACCCCGCCCGCGAGGGCCTGCTCGCAGTCGCCGCGCCGCAGTGCCTGCACGGCCAGGTGCAGCGCCACCAGCGACGAGGAGCACGCGGTGTCGACGGTGAGCGAGGGCCCCTGGAGGCCGAGGACGTAGGACAGCCGCCCCGACAGCACGCTGGCCGTGTTCCCGGTCAGCAGATGACCCTCGGACACTCCCTCGGCGCCCTCCAGCAGCGCGGAGTAGTCCTGGCCGTTGGTGCCGATGTAGACGCCGACCGGCCGGTCCTTCAGCGCGGTCGGATCCTGCCCGGCGCCCTCGACCGCCTCCCAGGCGGTCTCCAGCAGCAGCCGCTGCTGCGGGTCCATGGCGAGGGCCTCGCGCGGCGAGATGCCGAAGAACTCGGCGTCGAAGTCGGCCGCGTCGTGCAGGAAGCCGCCCTGCCGGGTGTACGTGGTGCCGGGCCGCTCGGGGTCCGGGTCGTACAGTCCCTCGGTGTCCCAGCCCCGGTTCGACGGCCAGTCCCCGACGGCGTCGGTGCCCTCGGCGAGCAGCTGCCAGAAGTCCTCGGGCCGGGCGACCCCGCCGGGGAAGCGGCAGCCCATGCCGACGATCGCGATCGGCTCGTTGCCGACGGGGTCGGCGGACTCCACGGCGCCGCTCGCCGCGTCCGGCAGGTCCGGATCCAGGTCCAGCTCCGCGAGCAGCCGGCCGGCCAGTGCCGACGGGGTGGGGTGGTCGAAGAGGACGGTGGCGGGCAGGGCCAGCCCGGTGACGGCGGCGAGCCGGTTGCGCAGCTCCACCGCCATCAGGGAGTCGAAGCCGAGTGCGGAGAACGCCTTTCCGGGCTGGACCGTGTCGACGTCGGGGTGGCGCAGGACCGTCGCCGCGTGGGTGCGCACCAGGTCGGTGAGGGTCCCGACCCGGTCCTCGTGGCGCGGCAGTACGGCGATCCGCTGCCGCAGGGTGTCGGCGGCGCCGTCGCCCTCCCGGGCCGCCGAGGGTGCGGCGGTGTCCGGGGCGGGCCGCGCGGCGGCCGGGTCCGGCATCCCGTCGAGCAGGGCGGCGGAGCGCAGGCCGATGCCCGCGGTGAAGCGCTTCCAGTCGACGTCGGCGACCACGACCAGCGCGTCGTCCGCCTCCAGTGCCCGGCCGATCGCGGTGACGGCCGTCTCGGGCTCCATCACCGGCAGGCCGAAGTCCCGCAGTCGGCCGGCGACCTCGTCCGCCAGCATGCCCGGCCCGGCCCAGGCGCCCCAGGCCACGGACGTGCCGGGCAGCCCGGCGGCCCGGCGAGCGGCGACGAGCGCGTCGACGGCCGCATTGGCGGCCGCGTAGTTCCCCTGCCCGGCGTTGCCCACGACGCCCATCACGGACGAGAACACCACGAAGGCCGACAGGTCGAGGCCCGCGGTGGCCTCGTGCAGGTTCCGGGCGGCGGTCAGCTTGGCGCGCAGCACCACGGCGAGCCGCGCGGGGTCCAGCGCGTCGAGCACACCGTCGTCGAGGACGCCCGCCGCGTGGATGACGGCGGACAGCGGGTACCGCGCCGGGATGTCGGCGACCAGCGCCGCCAGGGCGGCCGGGTCGGCGACGTCGCACGCCGCAAAGGCGACTTCGGTGCCCAGCGCCGTCAGTTCCGCCCGCAGCTCGTCCGTACCGGGGGCGTCGGCGCCGCGCCGGCTGACCAGCAACAGCCGCTCCGCGCCCTGGCCCGCGAGCCAGCGCGCCGTGTGCGAGCCGACGCCGCCGGTGCCACCGGTGACGAGGACCGTGCCCCGCCACCGGACGGCCGGGCCGCCTGCGCGGTCCTTCGGCGACCCGGCCGGCGCGGGCCGGAGCCGGCGTCCGTGGACCCCGGTGGAGCGCACCGCCACCTGTTCCTCGTCGGCCGAGGCTCCCGCGAGCACCGCGCACAGGCGGCGGGCGGCCCGTGCGTCCAGCACCTCGGGCAGGTCGACCAGACCGCCCCGGCGGTGCGGGTGCTCCAGGGCCAGCGTCCGGCCCAGGGCGGCGGAGGCGGCCTGACCGACGTGTCCGGGCCGCTCCGCCCCGCCCAGGACCGCCGTTCCCTTCGTCAGCATCCAGAGCCGGGCCTGGATGCCCGCGTCCTCCAGTGCCTGGGCCAGCGCGAGGGTCAGCGCCGGACCACCGGGCAGGTCGGGGTGTTCGGGGTGGGGACGCTCCTCCCAGGACAGCAGGGACAGCACGCCGGCGATCGGCTGCTCCCCGGCGGTCTCCGTGAGCAGGGCGGCCAGCTGTTCGCGGGTCGCGCCCGGATCGGCGACGACGCACGGGAGGAGGTCGGCCCCGGCCTCGCCGAGGGCGTCCAGGACGGCCGCCGCGTCGCCGCCCTCGGGACGCAGGGCGAGCCAGCGGCCGGGGAGGCCGTCCGCCGGCGTGACCGACAGGGGCGCCCAGGCGACGTGGTAGCGCCAGGATTCCGCCTTCCGTTCACGGGTCCTGACGGAGCGCCAGGTCGCCAGCGCGGGCAGGACTTCGTCCAGGGCGGCACGGCCGACCCCGAGGATCTCGGCGAGCCGGGCGGGGTCCTGCAGTTCCAGGTCGTCCCAGCGGTCCTCGGCGGGGGCGGCCGGGACGGCGGCGGGGGCCGTCAGCCAGTAGCGGGTGCGCTGGAAGGCGTACGTCGGCAGCTCGACCCGCCGAGCGCCCGGGAACGCCCCCGACCAGTCCACCCTCAGCCCGCGCTCCCAGCCACGGCCGACCGCACGCAGCACCTGCGCCGGGCCGCCCTCACCGCGGCGCAACGTCCCCAGCACCGCCGCGTCCACGCCCGCGGCCTCCACCGACTCCCCCACCGCCACCGACAGCACCGGGTGCGGGCTGGACTCGATGAAGATGCGGTGCCCGGCCGCGAGGAGCGCGCGGGTGGCCTGCTCGAACTCGACGGTCTCCCGCAGGTTCCGGTACCAGTACTCGGCGTCCAGGGCCTTCGTGTCCAGCAGGCCACCCGTGACGCTCGAATAGAACGGCACAGAACCGGACAGCGGCACGATGCCGTCCAGGTCGGCGAGCAGGCGCTCGCGGACTTCTTCCACGTGCGCGGAGTGCGACGCGTAGTCGACCTCGATCAGACGCGCCCGCACCCCCTCCCCGACCAACGCGTCAACGAACTCCGCCACCGCGTCCGCGTCACCCGACACCACCGTCGACGACGGACCGTTCACCGCCGCCACCGACAACCGGCCCGCGATGCGATCCCGCACCACGTCCACCGGCAACGGCACCGACGCCATACCGCCACGACCCGCCAGCGCCCCCACCGCTCGGGAACGCAGCGCCACCACCCGCGCCCCGTCCTCCAGACTCAGACCACCCGCCACACACGCCGCGGCAACCTCGCCCTGCGAGTGGCCCACCACAGCGTCGACCGCCACACCGAACGAGCGCCACACCTCGGCCAGCGACACCATCACGGCCCACAGCACCGGCTGCACCACGTCGACCCGCGCCAGCAGCGCCTCCGAACCCAGCGCCTCCACCAACGACCAGTCGGTGTACGGCGCGAGCGCCCGCTCGCACTCCGCCATCCGCGCCGCGAACACCTCCGACCCGGACAGCAACTCCGTGGCCATCCCGACCCACTGCGAACCCTGGCCCGGGAACACCAGCGCCACCCGACCGGAAACCAGCCCACCACCGGACACCGCGGCACCCTGCGCCAGCGCCTGCACGCCGTCGAGCAGTTCGCTCCGGTCTCCGCCCACGACCACCGCACGGTGCTCGAAGGACGCACGACCCACCGCCAGCGAATGACCCACGTCCGCCACGTCGAGCCCGGGCTCCGCCGCCACCCGCGCCGCCAGCGCCTCCGCCTGCCCGCGCAGTGCCTCGGCGCTGCGCGCCGACACCGGCCACACCACCGTCCCGGGACGCGGAGTGCTCTCCACCGCCTCGGGCGGCACGGACTCCAGGATCATGTGGGCGTTGGTCCCGCTGATGCCGAAGGCGGACACGCCCACCCGACGCGGACGACCCGCGTCGTCCCACTCCCGGGCCTCCGTCAGCAACCGGCCCGCGCCCGCCGACCAGTCCACCTCGGGCGTCGGGCCGTCCACGTGCAGCGTCCTGGGCATCACTCCGTGCCGCATCGCCAGCACCGACTTGATGACGCCCGCCACACCCGCCGCGGCTTGCGCGTGGCCGATGTTCGACTTCAGCGAGCCGATCCACACCGGACGGTCCGCAGGCCGGTCCTGCCCGTACGTCGCCAGCAGCGCCTGCGCCTCGATCGGGTCGCCCAACCGCGTCCCCGTACCGTGCGCCTCCACCACGTCCACCTCGGACGCCGTCAGACCCGCGTCCGCCAACGCCGCCCGGATCACCCGCTGCTGCGACGGACCGTTCGGCGCCGTCAGACCGTTGCTCGCACCGTCCTGGTTCACCGCCGAACCGCGCACCACCGCCAGCACCGGGTGCCCGTTGCGCCGCGCGTCCGACAACCGCTCCAGCAGCAGCATGCCCACGCCCTCGGCCAGGCCGAAGCCGTCGGCGGCCGCCGCGAACGCCTTGCAGCGGCCGTCCGGGGCCAGCCCGCCCTGCCGGCTGAACTCCACGAGCATGCCGACCGTGGACATCACGGTCGCGCCGCCGGCCAGGGCCAGCGAGCACTCGCCGGACCGCAGCGCCCGGACCGCGAGGTGCAGGGCCACCAGCGAGGACGAGCAGGCCGTGTCCACGGTCACCGCCGCCCCCTCCAGACCGAGGGTGTAGGCCAGGCGGCCCGACGCGACGCTCCCGGTGTTGCCGGTCAGCAGGTGGCCGCCTTCGTCGGCGCCCTGTTCCAGGGAGGGGCCGTAGTCCATGGTCATCGCGCCCACGTAGACGCCCGTCGGGGTCCGCCGCAGGGTGGACGGGTCGATCCCGGCCCGTTCCAACGCCTCCCAGGTGGTCTCCAGCAGCAGCCGCTGCTGCGGGTCCATCGCGGCCGCCTCGCGCGGCGATATCCCGAAGAACTCGGCGTCGAACTCGGCCGCGCCGGCGAGCGAGCCCGCCTCCCGCTGGTAGTACCGGCCCGGCGTGCCGGGTGCGGGGTCGTAGCGTCCGGCGGTGTCCCAGCCGCGGTCGTCGGGCAGCGCGGAGACGGCGTCGACGCCCGCCGACACCAGCTCCCAGAGTTCGTCGGGACTGCCGACCCCGCCGGGGTAGCGGCAGCCCATGCCGACGATCACCACGGGGTCGTCGTCCGCGGCCCGCCGCACCGGCCGGTCCGCGCCCGGGCTCCCGTCGGGCCGGTCGCCGCCGATCCGGGCGGAGAGGTACGCGGCGAGGGTCGCCGGGGTCGGGCAGTCGAAGACGGCCGTCGCCGGGATGCGCAGCGCCGTCGCCGCGCTCAGCCGGTTGCGCAGCTCCACGGCGGTGACGGAGTCGAATCCCAGGTCGAGGAAGGCCAGGTCGGCGGGGACCGGTTCGGACCGCCCGGTCACCGCGGCGATCTCCTCGTCCACCAGCCGGGCCAGCGCGGCGAGCCGTTCCGAGGCACCCAGGGCGGCCAGCTCCGCGCGGAGCGCGCTGCCCGCGGCCGGGATGCCGCCCGCCCCGTCCGCGTCCGCCGGGCCGGGCTCCGCGAGCGCCGCCAGGACGGCCGCCGGCAGTTCCGGCATCCGGGCGTGCTGCCCGGCGGACGGCTCCCGCTCCGGGGCGGCGCCGCACACGTACAGGTCGCCGAGCGAGGCCAGGAACCGGCCCCGGCCGCCCTGGTCCCGGCGCAGCGTTCCGAGGACGGCGGCCTGCGCGCCGTGTTCCTCCGCGCAGTCCGTGAGGGCGGAAGTCAGCACGGTGTGCGGGCTGACCTCCAGCAGGACGCCGTACCCGTCCCGCAGCAGGGCGTCGGCCGCCTGGTGGAACCTGACCGTGTTGCGCAGGTTGCGGCACCAGTAGTCGGCGTCCAGGACCGGGGCGTCCAGTCGTCCGCCGGTCAGTCCGGAGTAGTAGGGCAGCCGCGGGGTGCGGGGCCGGATCGGTGCGAGATCGGCGCGCATCCGGGGGACGATCGCGTCGATGTGGGGCGAGTGGGCGGCCAGGCCCACCGCGATCCGCCGGGCGTGCACCGCGTCCGCGGCCAGCTCGGCGAGGAGTTCGGCCGCGGCGTCGCGGTCGCCGGAGACGATCACGGACCGCGGGCCGTTGTGCGCCGCGACGACGAGGCGGCCGTCCCAGCGGCGCAGCCGCGGCTCGATCTCGTCGGCCGGGGCCATGACGGAGACCATGTCGCCCTGCCCGGCCAGGGTCGCCTGGGCCTGGCTCCACAGGGCGACCACCCGCGCGGAGTCGTCCAGGGACAGCGCGCCGCTGACCGCGGCGGCGGTGACCTCGCCGACGCTGTGCCCGAGCACGGCGGCCGGTTCCACGCCGTGGGAGCGCCACAGCTCGGCGAGCGACACCGTGACGGCGAACAGCAGGGGCTGCACCACGTCGGCCCGGTCCCCGGCGGGCGCGCCCGGCGCGTCCGGGTCGCGGAGCACGTCGATCGGCGACCAGTCGACGAACGGTTCCAGGGCCTGCGCGCACGCGTCCATCCGGTCGCGGAACACCGCGGAGGTGTCCAGCAGGTCCACCGCCATCCGGGGCCACTGGGCGCCCTGTCCGGGAAACACGAAGGCGACCCGGCGGTCCGCGCCGGCGGTGCCCTCCACCAGGCCGGGCATGCTCCGGCCGTCGGCGAGCGCGTCCAGCCGCCGCAGGAACCCGTCCCGGTCGTCGGCCACCAGTGCCGCCCGCCGGCTCCCCTCGGAGGCGGTGCGCGCGAGGGTGAGCGCGATGTCCTGGGGGCTCCAGTCGTCACGACCGGCCAGGTACCCGTGCAGGCCGCGTGCGCCGGCCGCCAGCGACTCCCTGCCGCTGCCGGCCAGTGTCCACAGCAGCGGTGCTTCCGTACCGTCGGGGTGCGCCATCGTGTCTTCGGACTCCTTCACGGCGAGCGGGACCACCGGTCGCCGAACCGTGGCGGGCGCCCGCACTCGCGGGTCGCGCGCCGACCGGGACGCCTTCGTCAGGCCCGGTGTGAACCGCCACCGGACCCGCGACGTCGATCTTTCCTACGCCGCATAGCGGCCCGATAGCGCAGGCCGCGACACGACGCGGGCAGGGGGGAGCGGGTGGGGCGCGGAACGGCGGGAGAGCCGCACGCACCCCGTGGAGCGGGTCAGCCGTCCGTGCGGCCGGACTGCTGCGGGTCCCGGGTGCGCGGCACCCCCAGCTCCCGCCAGATCCCGTCCAGTGCCGCGACGAACGCCTCGACCTGCGCGGGCTGGTGGACGGCGCCGGGCGCGCTCCGGAGGATCTCCTGTCCCGCGCGCACGCTCGGCGCGTTGATCGCCTGCACGTAGATGCCGTGGCGTTCCAGCAGCAGGGCGGAGATCCGCCGGGCGAGCGCGTCGTCCCCGACGAAGATCGAGACGATGTGGGAGCCGTCGGAGACGAACGGGATGCCGTGCTCCGTGAGCAGCCGGTGCGCCAGCCGCGCGTTCGCGTGGAGCCGGTCGCGCTCCTCGTCCGAACCGCGCAGGTGCCGGACCGCGGCGAGCGCGCCCGCCACCACCGCCGGCGGCAGGGCGGTGGTGAAGATGAAGGAGCGGGACAGGCCGCGCACCGCGTCGACCAGTTCGGCGGGACCGGCGATGTACCCGCCGGTGGTGCCGAATCCCTTGGCGAGCGTTCCCATGATGACGGTGAACTGGTCCGCGATGCCCAGGCTCGCGGCGATGCCGGCGCCCTCCGGCCCGTACATCCCGACCGCGTGGACCTCGTCGAGGAAGGTCATCGCACCGTACTTCCGGGCGATCCGGGCGATCTCGGCGAGCGGGGCGACGTCACCCGCCATCGAGTAGACCGACTCCATGACGATCATCTTCGGCCGGTCGGGATCGGCGGCGGATATCAGCTCTTCCAGGTGCGCCGTGTCGTTGTGCCGGAAAATGTGCTTCTCGGCGCCGCTGTGGCGGAGTCCGTCGATGATCGAGGCGTGGTTCATCTCGTCGGAGAAGACGACGCAGTCCCCCGGTCGGCCGGCGAGGACCGTGAGGGCTCCGTCATTGGCGGTGTACCCGGAGGTGAAGAGAAGGGCGTCCTCCTTGCCGTGCAGATCCGCCAGTTCGTTCTCCAGCAGCACGTGGTAGTGGTTGGTCCCCCCGATGTTCCTGGAGCCGCCCGAGCCCGCGCCGTACTCGTCGAGGGCTTCGCGGGTCGCCGCCAGGACCAGCGGGTGCTGACCCATTCCCAGGTAGTCGTTGCTGCACCACACGCTGATCTCGGAGGTGACCCCGTCCCGCAGGCTCCGGGCCGCCGGAAATTTCCCGGCGAGCCGGCCGATCTCCAGGAACTCCCGTTTCGCCTTCGGCGATCCGCCTTCCGCCATGCGCAGCGAGAAGAGCTCCAGGTATTGGTTCATGACGACCCTTTTCTCCGAAGGCTGCACCGATGCGGGGCCCGGACCGGCGGAGGAAATTGTCTCAGAGCGAAATATCACTTCGATGGCGCGGACTGCGACAATTGAGAACCGGCCGCGCATCCGCTTTCCCGATTCACGCCCCATGGCGGACCCGCATTGCGTGTTGTAGGGTGTGCGGAAATTCCTCGGACCGGCACCACTGGAGTTTCCCATGCCGTCGGACGAAACGTACGTCAGCCAAATCCTTGAGGTAATCTCCGCGGAACCGGAGAAAGTGGTCCTGTCCTGGCGCGACCGGACGCTCACCGCGGCGGAGCTGACCGCCCTGGTCCGGTCGGCCGCACAGGCCCTGCACCAGCAGGCCGGCGGGAGCGGCGTCGACGCCGTGGTCGCCGTCCTGACCGTCACCAACACCGCCCCGACGCTGGTCCTGCGGTACGCCGCGAACCTGGTCGGGGCCACGGTGGTCCACCTGCACACCACCAACGCGGTCGACCCGGCGGACCACCTGGCCGCCGGCGCCAAGCTCAAGATCCTCCGGGACACCGGTGCGACGCACCTGGCCGTCGACGCGGAGAACCTCGCGACCGCCCGCGAACTGCGCGAGCGGCTGGGCGCCCCGCTCACCCTCGTCGCCCTCGGCGACCTCGGCCCCGACGTCCTGGACCTGACGGCCGGGGACCCGGACGCGCTGGACCTGTCCGGCCTCGGGATCGCACCCGACCGGCCCGCGGTGGTGACCTACACGAGCGGGACGACCGGCGAACCGAAGGGCATCGCCTTCGACTTCCGGGCCCGCAACGGCTTCATCTCCGCCGGGCTCCAGATGCGCTGGCGGTCCGTCTACCTGGCCTGCCTCCCGCTCAGCCACTCCAGCGGCGCCACGGCCGACGACTCGCTCGCGTCCGGCGGCTCGGTGGTCCTGCGGGACGGCTTCGACCCGGGCGACGTGCTGCATTCCATCGCGCGGCACGGAGTCACCCGGATGCTGCTCTCCCCTCCCCAGCTGTACCTGCTGATGGACCACCCGAAGGTGGGCTCGACCGACCTGTCCAGCCTCCAAATGGTCACCTACCTGGGCTCCCCCGCGTCCCCCGAGCGACTGGCCGAGGCGGTCAAGGTCTTCGGCGACGTGCTGCTCCAGGTGTACGCGACCAGCGAGGCGGGCTTCGTCAGCATGCTCTCGCCCGCCGAGCACCTCGACGCCCGGCTGCGGGCCACGGTCGGCCGCCCGATGCCCGACTGGGTCCGGATCACCGATCCGGACGACCACCGCGACCTGCCGCCCGGCGAGACCGGCGAGGTCGTCGTCCGGTCGCCCTTCACGATGAGCGCGTACGTGGCCGAGCCCGAACTCACCGCCCGGACCGTACGGGACGGCTGGGTGCACACCGGCGACCTCGGCTTCGTCGACGGCGACGGCTACCTCCACCTGCGCGGCCGGATCGGCGAGGTGATCAAGACCAACGGCATCAAGATCCATCCGGTGACGGTGGAGAACGCCCTGCTGGCCCATCCGGACGTGCTGCAGGCCGCGGCGTTCTGCGTCCGGGACCGGGACCGGATCGAGTACCTGCACGCCGCCGTGGTGCTGCGCGACGCAGGCACGGCCGACCCCGACGAACTGGCGGAACACGTCCGGGCCACCGTCTCGCCCAAGCACGTCCCCGCGCGGATCCGCGTCCGCTCCGCGCTGCCCCTCACCGGGGTCGGCAAACCGGACAAGGCGCGGCTGGCCGCGGAAGCGAGCGGGTGAGCCCCGTGACCCTCTCCGTGGCGGCCGTCCTCGCCGAGTCCGCGCTGCGCCGGCCGGAGCACCCGGCGATCGTGTCCGGCACCCGAAGGATCACCTACCGCGAGCTGTGGGACGGGGCGCGGAGGTACGCGGCGGTGCTGCGCGCGCGGGGCATCGGCCCCGACGACAAGGTGGCGCTGCTGCTGCCCAACACCCCGCACTTCCCGCTGGCCTACTTCGGCGTGCTCGCGCTCGGCGCGGTCGCGGTCCCGGTCCACGCCCTGCTCCGGGCGGAGGAGATCGCGTACGTCCTGCGGGACTCCGGGGCGGCGGCGCTGATCTGCGCCGCCCCGCTGCTGGCCGAGGGCGGCAAGGCGGCGGAGACGGTCGGCACACCCCTGCTCACCGTCATGGAGGAAGCGGACGGGGGCGCCCCCGCCCGGCGGCTGGACGTGCTCGCGGCGCGGAGCACCCCGATCGACCGCCAGGTGCCGCGCGACCCCGGGGACATCGCGCTGGTCCTCTACACCTCCGGCACCACCGGCCGACCCAAGGGCGCCCAGCTCACGCACCTCAACGTGGTGATGAACGTCGACACGACCATGCTGTCGCCGTTCGACTTCACCGCGGACGACGTCCTGCTCGGCTGCCTGCCCCTGTTCCACACCTTCGGCCAGATCTGCGGCATGAACACCTGCTTCCGGGCGGGGGCGACCCTGGTGCTGATGCCGCGGTTCGACGGACCGGGCGCGCTGGAGCTCATGGTGCGGGAGGGCTGCACCCTGTTCATGGGGGTCCCGACGATGTACACGGCGCTCCTCGACGCGGCCCGCGCCGACCCGCGCAGGCCCGCGCTCGACCGCGCGTTCTCCGGCGGCGCCGCGCTGCCGGTGGCGGTCCTGGACGCGTTCCAGGAGGCGTTCGGCTGCCCCGTCCTCGAAGGGTACGGGCTGACCGAGGCGTCCCCGGTGGTGACCTACAACCAGAAGGCGTGGCCGCTCAAGCCCGGCACGGTGGGCCGGCCGATCTGGGGCGTCGAAGTGGAGATCGCCCGGGCCGAGGTGGCGGACCGGATCGAGCTGCTGCCCGCCGGCGAGACGGGGGAGGTCGTCTTCCGGGGGCACAACGTGATGGCCGGCTACCTGAACCGGCCGGAGGCGACCGCCGAGGCCGTCGTGGACGGCTGGTTCCGCTCGGGCGACCTCGGCGTCAAGGACGACGAGGGCTACCTCTCCATCGTCGACCGCAAGAAGGACGTGGTGCTGCGAGGCGGCTACAACGTCTACCCGCGCGAGGTGGAGGACGTCCTGGCCCACCACCCGGCGATCGCCCAGGCGGCCGTCATCGGGCTCCCCCACCCCGTCCACGGCGAGGAGGTCTGCGCGGTGGTGCGGGCCCACCCCGGCACCACGCCGGGACCGGCCCTCGGCGCCGAGATCGTCGCCTGGTGCAGGGAGCGGATGGCGCCGTACAAGTACCCGCGCCAGGTGGAGTTCGTCGACGCCTTCCCCCTGGGCGCCAGTGGCAAGGTGCTCAAACGGGAGCTGGTCGCCCTGCTGAGCGCCGCGGACCGGCCTGATCGCTGACCACCGGGGCGATCTGTCGACCGTCCGGGACGGCAGATGGGCGGGCGGGACGGGTGGACGCCCCGGCCGAGGCGGCCGCGCCACTTCCCGTGCGCGGAAGCAGTCACCGTGCGGAACCCGTCCCGGAAGCCGGGGTCCCGGTCGACCCACCGGGACGGGTTTCCGCAGGTGACGGTGGCATCGAGCCGGACGGCCGCACACCGGGTCGCGTCGGCCTGCCGGCCCGGTGACCCCGACGCAGCCGCGCCGCACGAGACCGCACTCCGCCCGCCTCCGGGGGCCGGCACCGACCGGCCACCCGAAGAGAACGGCAGGTCGCAGCAGCCTCGACCTCGACCGACTCGGCTGCGGTCAAGGACAAGTCGGCGCAGGCTTCCGCCCTCCGGCGACTCCCGGCTGTACGCGGTCGCGCCGTTCCCGGGTGCGGTGGCCTGTGCCCGGCGATGCCCCGGGACCTCGTCACGTACCCGGCCGCCGCACCCGAAGTCCGGGCTCGCGCTCCGCCGCCCCGACCTCGACCTCGGCGGGCACCTGGCCGACCCCGCTGCTGCCCGGCGAACAGGGACGGGCACCGCCGTGCGGTCCTGCCCCGCGCGACTGCCGAGCCCGCGGATCGGGGATGCTGGTGTGCATGCGTGCCGCCCGCCTGATCCGCATGGCCCTCCTGCTGCAGTCCACCCCCGGTCTGACCGCCGCCGAGCTGGCCCGGGAGCTGGAGGTGTCCGAACGGACCGTCATCCGCGACGTCCAGGCGCTCCAGGAGGCCGGGGTCCCGGTCCGGTCGGAACGCGGCCGGACCGGCGGCTACCGGCTCGCTCCCGGCCACCGCACCCGCCTGACCACGCTGCACCCCACCGAGGCCGAGACCCTCTACCTGTCCGGCCTGCCCTCCGCGTTGCGCGACCTCGGGCTCTCCGACGCGGCCGGCACCGCCCGGCTGAAGCTCTCCGCCACCCTGCTGCCCTCGCTGCGGGCGGCCGCCGAGTCCTCGGCCCGGCGCTTCCACCTGGACGCGCCGGCCTGGTTCCGCGAGCCGTCCACCCCCGAGCTGCTGCCGGAGCTGGCCCGCGCCCTCTGGGCCGACCGCGCGGTCGAGTTCGCCTACGCCCGCCCCGGCCGCGAGCCCGGGGCGGCCCGCCGGGTGGAACCGTACGGGCTGGTCCTGAAGGCGGGCGTCTGGTACCTGGTGGGCCGGATCCCCGATGCCGCGACCGCCGCCTTCCGCACCTGGCGCGCCGACCGGATCACCGCACTGCACACGCCCGTTGACGACGCGTTCACCCGCGAGACGTCCTTCGACCTGGCGGCGTACTGGCAGGAGCACAGCGCCCGGTTCGCCCTCTCGCTGCTGCGTGCCACCGTCACGGTCCGGCTCACCCCGGCGGGCGCGCACCGCCTGCCCGAGGTCACCGACCGGGCGGCGGCCGGACGGGCGCTGGCCGCCGCACCGCCCCCGGACCCCGCCGGCCGCGTCACCCTCGAACTGGCCGTGGAGTCCGAGGAGATCGCGTTCGCCGAACTGGCCTCGCTCGGCGCGGAGGCCGAGGTGCTGGCCCCACCCGCGCTCCGCGCCCGCCTCGCCCGGCACGCCCGGGCCTTCGCCGCGCTCTACTGCGACGAAGACGCGGGCGCCGGGACCGCCGGGGACGTCGCCGCCGTCCCGGACCGGGTCCCGGACGGCGGCTCCGCCGAGTGTCAGCGGTAGTCGTCCGCCGAGACCGAATCGCCCCGCTCGCCCACTGCCTCGAAGTACGCCCAGGCGTCCGGCCTGCTGCCGTCCACGTCCGTGACGCCGTAGACCCGGGCGAGTTCGGCGCTGGACGTCGACTTCCGGTTCCACCGCTCGGCCCGCCGCGGGTCCGCGGCCAGCGCGGCCACCCCGCGGGCGAGGTACTGCGGCGATTCCGCGATGGCGAAGGCCGGCTCGACCGTGATGACGTCCCGCCAGTTCTCCTCCGCCACGCCGAAGTGCGTCAGCATCTGCTCGGAGCGCAGGAAGCCCGGTGTCACGCACACCGCCGCACCGCCGTACTCCGCCAGCTCCTCACCCAGCCCGAAGGCCATCCGGATCGGCGCGTTCTTCGCCAGGTCGTAGTAGAGGTTCTCCCGGTACCGGCGATTGGTCACCGCCGTGCCGTCGGTGACCTCCACCAGCAGCGGTGCGGCCGAGCGCACCAGCAGCGGCAGGCCGAGCGCCGCCGTGATCACGTGCGAGCGCACGCCCAGTTCCAGCATCCGCAGCCCGTCGGCGAGCGGCGTCTCCCAGCTCTTCTTCCCGAAGATCGACTCGGCCGTCAGGCGCTCGCCGCCCCACAGGTCGTTGACCAGGACGTCGAGCTGCCCCTGCTCCTCCTCGATCCGCCCGAACAGCGCCCGCACCTGTCCCTCGTCCAGATGGTCGGTGGGAACCGCGATCCCCACCCCGCCGGCCGCCGTCACCAACTCCCCCGTCTCCTCGATCGTCTCGCTCGCCCGGCCCACCTCGCTCATCCGCTTGCGAGTCGTCCGTCCGGTCACGTAGACCGTCGCCCCCGCCCTGCCCAACTCCACCGCCAGCGCCCGTCCCGCACCCCGGGTCGCCCCCGCCACCAGGACGATCCGGCCCGCCAGCGGGCGGACGGGGAGGCTGTCGCGGGACGGGACATCGTTCGTGTTCTCCATGCCTTCAACGATCGCCGCCAAAGGTGACAGATGCCGTCACCTTTTAATCCTGCACAACTTGCCCGCGACATCGACACCACCAAAGTGGGGCCGGGCTGGATGCCGCGACGGCCGCCGGTGCTGTGACCGCCCGGGTTCCGCCTCTGCTCCGTGCCGGTGAACGCCTGCGCTGTCGGTCGGCGGTGCCAGGGTGGGCGGCATGGACGAGCATGACGAGCAGCTGCTGCGCGGCCGGGTGTACGGCGCCGAGCACGACGATCCGGGCCCGCGCCCGGGCCGCGACTACCGGGAGCTGGTCGGCGGCCCGCTCGACGGCCTGCTGCTGGACGTCACCGGCTGGACGGGCGACGAACTCGGCTGCGGGGCCGCGCTGGTCACCGAGCTCGGCCACTACGGCGGCGGGGGTCGCACGCACTACGAGCCCCGCCCCGCCGACCCGCTCCGGTGGGACTGGGCGGGCGACACGCCCTGACCGTCACAGCTCGCGCAGTGCCCACGCGCACTCCGGGCACCGCTGCGCGGCGAACTCGGGCGGACACCAGGGCTGTCCGGGGGCGGTGCGCCGGTAGTGGGCGTGCTCCATCGGCACGGTGTCCCGGCCGCACAACGTCATCGGCAGCGGGTCCTCGGGCACGTCCGGGTCGGATCCCGCGGCGTGCACCGCCACCACGGCGGGCTCCGCGACGCCCGGGCCGGCCTCCCCGCCGGGCCGGACCTCGAACAGCACGATGATCGCCATGGTGTCGAGCGTTGCCCTGTTCGCAGTAGGCGGCCACCGGGGAGACCCGTCCGGTCAAGAGGAATGACACCCGGTCACATCGGGTCTGCGGCCCGGTCGCCTGCGCACGCCCCACCGACCGGCCCTTCCTGACGAGGCGTCAGCTCCCGGTGCCGATGCCCGGCGCTGCCGGGCGGATCGGGTCGCCGGTGCGGAGGAGGCCGCCTTCGAGGATCCGGGCGCGCAGGCCGCCGCGGTGGACGAGGCCGCGCAGGACGCCGGGGCTGGTGAGCTGTTCGAGCCGGGCGCAGGGCTCGCTGAGTGCGATGCCGAGCAGGCGCACCCGGTCTCCGACGGTGAACTCCAGGCCCACGAGTTCGGTCAGCGGAACGCCTCGGCAGACCACGTTCCGGCGCGCCTCGGAGTGGGTGAGGTGGATCCGGTGCTCGCGTTCCAGCGCCGTAAGGGCGTCGATGTCGAGGAGGGAGATCTCGCAGCCGCGGGAGGCCCGGCCGGGGGCCCGGCCGCGTGGTGCGTCGCCCGCGCGGTCCTGGAAGTAGCGGTCGCCCTCCAGGCCGCGGCCGGTGACGGCGACGGCCTCCCGCACCTCGACGAGGGGCGCGCCGTGGGCCGGCGCGAGGTGGAGCGAGACCGCCGTGCCCTGCCACATTCAGCGACTCCCCTCTCCCGCGAGGAAGTTCTCCTCGATGGCGTGCAGCGTGCGGAACTGGTCGGCGCTCAGTTCGGTGACGCTCAGTTCACGGCCGACGAGGTCCTCCAGGAACAGGATGAACTCCATGAAGGCGAGCGAGTCGACGATCCGGTTCTCGATCAGGTCGAGGTCGGCGGGGATCTCGCCGAGCGCCGGGTTGCGGGCGCGCAGCCAGTCGACCACCGGCTTGAGGGAGTCATTCACCGTGGCACTCTCCTTCGTGACGGTCCGGCTCGGGGCGGGTGCGGCGCTGCGCGCGGCGGTACTCGGTGCGGATGCGCTCCACCAGGACCTCGGCGGGTTCGACGGCGGTGATCCGTTCGCAGGTGTCGCCGCAGTACATCGCCATGTCCTCGATCCGGCCCTCGGTGCGGACGGACGGCACGGCGGCGCTGTACCGCGGGACGGGCAGCCGCCGGCCGTCCGGGCCGGCGGCGGTGGCGATGAACCGGGCGGACAGCCGGGGGCCGGGCCCGGTCAGGGCGTTGCGCAGGACCCGGTGGGGCCGGTTCGGCCAGCCGATGTCGAAGACCGTCGTCACCACGGTGTCCGCGGCCCCGGCCGCGACGATCCGGCGTTTGAACACCGGGTGCGCCTCGGATTCCCGGGCCGCGGCGAAGACGCTGCCGGCCATCGCCCCGTCGGCGCCCTCGGCGACGGCCCGGGCGAGGTCGGCGCCGGTGGCGATGCCGCCCGCGACGGCGAGGACGGCACCCGGGTGGTCCCGGCGGACGGCCCGCAGCAGTGGCAGGGCGGGCAGGGTGCCGAGGAGGTGCCCGCCCGCCTCGACGCCCTGGAGCACGACGACGTCGGCCCCCTGTTCGAGGGCCCGGCCGGCGGCGTACGCGGTGCCGACCTGGACCACCACCGGCAGCCCGGCCCGGCCGGCCGCCGCCGGCAGGTCCGGTGCGGGCAGCCCGTAGAACGTCACGAACGCCCGCTCCGGCAGGACGCCGACAGCCGCGTCGAGTTGGGCCCGGCACCGGTCCGGGGACAGCACCTCGGGCACCAGGTTGATCCCGAACGGCCGGTCCGTCCGCGCGGCGGTGTCGGCGATCAGTCGGCGGATCCGTTCGGGGGGTTCCTTGTACAGGCCGAGGACGCCGCCGGCGCCCGCCCGGGAGACGGCGGCGCACAGCTCGGGCCCGGCGACGCCGCCCATGCCGGCCTGGAGCAGCGGGACGGTCACCCCGAGGCGCCGCTCCAGCCGGGTCGGGCGCGGCGCCGGCCCGGTCACCGAGGCGCTCCGGCCGCGACCACCGCGTCCCGGGCGGCGCCGAGGTCCCCGTCGAAGCAGAGGTCCAGGACGTGCAGCCAGCGTTCCAGGCCGAAGGCGACGCATCCGGTGAAGGCGGGCCTGCCGTCGTACCGGATCAGGCAGCGTTCCCCGAAGAAGTTGCGGTGGTTGTTGAGCGAGGCCACCGCGGTGCCGTCCGGGGCGAGGAACTCCTCCTTGACCGGCGCGAGGACCTGGAGCACGGCGCGCGGGCTGTCGCGCCGGAAGAAGGGGTCACTGGCCGGGGCGCGGTGCAGTTCGACGCCGAGGCGGTCGGCGAAGGCTGCCACCGCCGTCCGGTAGTGGTCCAGGTGCGCGCGGACGGCGTCCTGGCTGCCGAGGCAGACGATCTCGCGCATGGTGAACCCCCAGAGCCGGCGCAGGCCGTCGTGGTGGTCCTCGTTGCGGTAGCAGTGGGCGACGGTGGTCACCAGGGCCGGGTCCCGGCCGAGCGAGCGGTCGGCGAGGTGCAGGAACGCCCCGTAGCAGGCGGCCGACGGCAGCAGGTGGGTGGCGTCGGAGAGGTCGTGGGCGGGGACCGGGTCGGCTTCGGCCTTGGCGCTGTCCTGGTCGAGCCGGTCGGGCCGGATCCGGCTGACCGTGCTGCCGAGGTGCGGGAAGTTCTGGAAGTAGTCCAGTTTCCGGAGTTCGGCGGCGGGCAGCAGGGGCGGCAGCGTCATCGGCTCGGCGCCGCGGGCGGTCGCCCAGCCCGTGAGGACGTCGTCGAGCGCGTGCAGCAGGCCGGTGGCGGGCCCGCCGAGCGTGGCAAGGCCGTCCTGGACGGACCAGGCGGCACGGTCGGTGTGGGACATAGTCCTCCTCCGGACGGCGGTCGAAGGTGTGCGGGTGGAGCGAGGGGCCGGCGCGGAGCCGGTTCATGCCTCCGGGACGCCGATCCGCCGGAGGAAGTCCCTGGACTTGCGGAGCACTCGCTGGTGCTCGGCCCGGCGCGCCGGGTGGTCCAGCAGGCGCTTGCGGAAGGCGAGTCCGTCCGGGATCCCGGCGTCCCGGTAGACGGCCGGGTTGTAGAGGGAGCCGATGCTCGCGGACAGGTAGCCCGCCAGGTACTGGCCGATGGCCCGGCGGTCGTCCTCGTCCGGTCCGGTCTCCAGCAGCCGCTGCCAGAGCAGTTGGACCAGCCGGGCCCCGAAGGCGATGTGCCGGCTCTCGTCCTGGTGGTGGATCCGGTTCAGCTGCCGGATGGTCGGGGGCAGCCGTTCGTCCGCGGCCAGCCGCACGTTGTAGTGGTCGACGATCTGCTCGAACAGCAGGATGCGGGCGAAGACCAGGAAGTTCTCCCGCACCGGGTCGTCGGCGGGGACGGACAGCTTCAGCCGCTTCTCCGGGTGGATCCGGCCGCCGTACTTGAGGCAGAACGTCGCGAAGAACCACATGTGCTCGCTCTCCTCACCGATGAAGTGGTGGAAGAACTCGGACGGGATCTCGAAGCCGGGGGTGTGGATCCGCCGCATCACCTCGATGAGCAGTTCCCTGATGCCGTGGACGTTGAGGCTGTAGAAGTTGATGCTCTCCCCGCGGCCCAGTGCCAGCAGTTGGTCCGGGGTGAGCCGTTCGGCGTACTCCGTGCCGTGGACGGACAGCAGCTCGGGCGAGAACCAGGGCTCGTCCTCGGGGAGTTCGGCCGGCCAGTCGAAGGTGGTGTACGGGTTGTAGTAGTCGCTGCTGGCCCGGGCCGAGAGCCGCTCCAGGAGCTGCCGGAATTCGGTGTCGTCCGTCATGCCCGCTGCCCGGGGGTCCGCCAGGCGATGCCGTCCAGCAGCTTCCGGTGGAGCTCGGGTGTGGACGCCGCCACGCAGGACCGCTGGTTGGCGACGTCCAGTTCGGTGAGCGCGGTGTCGCCGAGCGGCTGCCCGTACGCGTCGGTGATGACGAGGCCGGCCTGCTCGGCCAGCAGCACCGCGGCAGCGATGTCGTACGGGAACAGGTGCAGCACCCGCCCGTTGCCGACCCGTCGGAACTCGCCGAGCAGCGCGGGGTCGTCGCGCAGCAGCCGGTTGCCGATGTCGACGTACGCGTCGAGCTGACCGGTGATCAGGCGCGAGATGGACCAGGTGGCGCTGTTGAAGACGAACACGCCGCCGGTGTTGGCCGAGAGGTCGATGAGGTGCCCGTAGGCCTCGGTCATCAGCCGGGCGGGGTGGCCGTTGAACTCCAGCGACCAGAACATCCGGGAGAGGTCGGTGGTCCGGGTCGGCGCGGGCACGGGGTGGTCGTACCCGTGCGCCACCACCCCGGGGACGCCGCGTTCGGCGTACAGGTGGGCGCCGGTCTTCCACTCCATCAGCAGGGCGTGCTCGACGTCCGCGATCCGGGGGCGGTCGCCGAGCCGGGCGACCGCGACGGACACGGTGGCGGACTCCAGGCCGGCCACGGCGGGCCGGGTGCCGTCGATGGGGTCGACCACCAGGAGGTGTTCGGGGTCGCGGCCGTGGGTGCGCAGTCCGCGGTCCTCGGAGAACACGGCGACCGGCAGGTCGTGCTCGACGACGTACTTCCAGACGGCCCGTTCGGCGACGTCGTCGATGCCGAACTGGGCGTCGCCGCCCGGCGAGTGGCCGCGGACGCCGCGGTTCTCGGACCGGGCCCGGCCGGCGGTGATCTCGTCGCGGACCAGCCGGGCGAGACCGAGCAGGTAGTCCAGCATGTCGGTCATCAGGTCGCCTCCGCGGCGAAGAGGGTCTCCAGCCGGTCGCAGAGGAGGTCGGCCTCCTCGGTGGTGATGATCAGCGGCGGCCGGATCTTCAGGACGTTCCCGCGCCCGTAGCGGGAGGTGCGCAGGATCAGGCCGTGGTCCATGCCGCGGTGGGCGAGGTGCAGGGTCAGCGGGGTGTCCGGCCGGCCGTCCCGGTCGACCAGCTCCAGGCCGATCATCAGCCCGAGTCCGCGGACGTCGCCGATCCGGGGGTACCGCGTCGCCAGGTCGCGCAGCCGCTCCATCAGGTGGGCGCCGACGGTCCGGACGTGCGCCAGGAACTCCGGGCGGGAGACGATCTCCAGGGTCTTGTCCGCGGCGGCGGCCAGCACGTTGCCGCCGTAGGTGAGTGGTACTCGCCGTCCAGGCCCGCGAGTTCCTCGCTGGTGAGGATCGCGGCGACCTGCGCGCCGGAGCCGCCCAGGCCCTTGGCGGTGGTGATGATGTCCGGCCGCACGCCGAAGTGGTCGGCGGCGAACATGTGGCCGGTGCGGCCGATGCCGGTCTGCACCTCGTCGAAGACCAGGACGATGCCGCGTTCGTCGCAGATCCGGCGGAGCGCCGCGAGGTAGCCGTCCGGCGGCACGATGTTGCCGCCCGAGCCGGACACCGGCTCCACGACGATGCAGGCCACACTGCCCGACGAGGCGTGGTCGATGAAGTCGTTGATCCGCTCCGCGCACAGCAGGCCGCAGCTGTCGGGGCTCTGCCGGTAGAAGCAGCGCAGGCAGTACGGGTCCGGGACGTGCGTGATGCCGGCGACCAGCGTCGGGAACGGCGCCCGGCCGAAGGCCTCGCCGGACATCGCGGTGGTCAGCACGGTCTGGCCGTGGTGACTGCGGAAGAGCGTGATCACCTCCCGCCGTCCGGTGCGCACCTGGGCCATCTTCACGGTGCCCTCGTTGGCGGTCGCGCCGCCCGAGACCTTCAGGCGGACCCGGGTGAGGTTCGGCGGCGACACCGCGACCAGCCGGCGCACCAGCCGGTCCACCGGCTCGGTCCGGAACGTCGAGGTGGCGTGGACCAGCAGGTCGGCCTGTTCGCGCATGGCCTTGACGATCTCGGGGTGCCCGTAGCCGAGGCTGAGGTTGAACGTCCCCGAGGCGCAGTCGATGTACGCCCTGCCGTCGGCGTCGTAGAGGTGGATGCCCTCGCCGTGCCGCATCTTGTACTCGCTGACCTGCTAGTAGATCAGGTCCTCGATCTTCCGTGCGTCTTCCACAATTCCTCCCGAGGCCGGGCCGGCGCTTCCCGAAAAGAATTCGCCGACCCTTTTTCGACGACCGACAGCGCCCCGGAACCGATCAGGAGGGCAGAATGAAGGTGAAACTCGCCAGCCACCCCTCCGGGGTTTCCTGTACGTCCATCAGGCATTCGGGGCGGAAATACTTGTCCAGCCGGTTCCGGCGCTCGCCGGGGAAGTACAGCATGGTGGTCAGGACGCCCCCGCCGGGCGGCTGCACCTTCACGTGCAGGTGCCGCGTCCGGCCCGGGTACTCGGCCGGCAGGACGGTCTCCAGCCGCCAGTTCCCCTCCTCGTCGGCGAACTGGTGCCCGCGGAGGGTGAACCCCTCCTCGTCGTACACGCCCTCGTCGCCGACCTGCCAGAAGTCCAGCAGGGCACCCCCGATCGGCTTGCCGTCCGGGTCCACGACCCGGCCCGACAGCACCATGGGGGTCCCGGTCGGGACGTCGGAGCGGAAGCTCGTCTTGAACGGTGTGGCCGGCTTGTAGTACGGGCCCTCGGTCTGCGCCGGGGTCGGCGGGATGCCGTTGCACTTGACGTCGGGAGTGATGATCAGGACATCGTTCTCGGGATTTTCCCCCACCGTTCCCTGCCTTCCATCGGGTCGTTTCGCAGCGACCGCCGAAGAAGCCGAAAGAAAATTCTGCCGAAATTCGGCGCACCGAATTCCTGTCCGCTCAGAATGTCTCTCGCGGGACGGCCGTGTCAATAATGCGAACGGGCCGGGAATCAGCGCGGAACAGAGCGGCCGAGGACGTTCTCCGCGGCCGCGCGGCGCAGCACGACGGCGCGGACCCGGTCGAACACCCGGCGGTCCGGCGGGTCGGTCAGGATGTCGGCCAGGGCGAACAGGTCCAGGGCCCGGCTGGTGCGCCGCCAGTCGTCGGGCAGCAGCCCGCCGCCGTCCCGGAAGCCGTCCAGGAACGCCCGGGAGTAGTCCGGCGGGTACTCGCCCTCGAAGCGCAGCATGTTGCCGACGTCCATCAGCGGCGGGCCGCTGAAGGCGAGTTCCCAGTCGAGGACGGCGGCGACCTCCCAGCGCCCGTCGCGGCCCGGTCCGACCAGCAGGTTCTGGGGATTGAAGTCGTTGTGGACGAGCCGGTGGTCGGCGGCGGCGCGGGCGCAGAGCGGCGCGGCCCGTTCGGCCAGCCGGCTGAGCGTCCGGGCGTCCGACGCGCTGAGCCGGCCCTCCGACGGGGGGCGTCGCTCCGCGACCGCCAGGCAGTGGTCCACGAAGGCCCGCAGGTCGCTCCGACCGTCCGGCGGCTGCGGAACCAGCGACGCCTCCTCGAAGCGGCCGGGCCCGGGCAGTTCCCATTCGGAGACCCGGGCCAGGGCCGCGCCGACCGCCCGGCCCAGGTCCGCGGCGGCCGGTCCGGAGGCGTCCGCCAGCGCCTCGGCCAGCGGAACACCCCGGATGTAGCGGTAGAGCAGGGACGGACACCCCGTGGCCACGCCGTCCGGGTCGGCGGCCACCAGCTCGGGCAGGGGAAGCCGGCCGGACAGGCGCCGCAGCAGCGCGGCCTCGACCTCGCACGTGTTGCGCCGGACCCCGCTCTCCCCGCCGGGCCGGAAGCGGCGCAGCACGTAGCGCCCGTCCGCCTCCGTCACCAGCAGGATCAGCTCGTTGTTGCACCCGCCGAGAAGCCGCCTGGCGCATTGGACGCGCTCCCCGGGCAGGGCCTCGCCGTGCAGCCAGGCGCGCGTGCCGACGTCGAGCTCGATGGGGTCGGGCGTCACCACTCCGTCATCCTTCCTGCCGTCCGCGTGCTTTCGGGCGCGCCACACCGGGGGCCTGCTGCGCCCGGGTCCCGGCCGAACGCGGACCGCCTCCCGCCGTGCGGTCAGCGGGTGTCGTGCTGCGCCTCGGCCCGGAACGCCAGGACGAGGCCGCCGGCCGGACCGGCCATCGCACCGAGCTCCGCCGGCACGACGAAGTCGTCGGCGGCCTGTTCGGGCAGCCCCGGGTATCCGCCGAGCTGCTTGAGCAGTTCCGCCCGCACCGCGGGAAGCAGCCCGGGGAGCACCGACATGCCGCCGCCGATCACGATCCGCTCGGGGGCGGTGCAGTAGACGATGCTGCGCAGCCCCTCGGCCAGGTAGCCGGCTTCGAGCTCGACCGCCCGGTGCAGCTCGTCCCCGGTCAGCTGCTCCGCGGGCCTCCCCCACCGGTCCGCGACGGCGGTGCCGCCGGCCATGCCCTCCAGGCAGCCGCCGTGGAAGGGGCAGTTGCCCGGGAAGTCGTCGCCCGGCCGCCGGCTCACCGCCACGTGCCCCATCTCGGTGTGGACCAGTCCCCTGACGGGCCGTCCGCCGACGATCGCACCGCCGCCGATGCCGGTCCCGACGGTGAGGTACACGTAGGTGTCGAGCCCCCGCGCGGCACCCCACCGTCCCTCGCCGAGGGCTGCGCCGTTGACGTCCGTGTCGATGCCGATCGGTACCTTCAACTCCCTTGCCAGCGAGCCGAGTACATCGACGTCGACCCAGCCCGGTTTGGGCGTGTCGGTGGTGAACCCGTACGTCGGGAGGTTCGGGCGCAGCTCCAGCGGGCCGAACGAGGCGACGCCGATCGCGGCCAGCGGTCCGTGCCGCTGCGTCGCCCGGCCGAAGAAGTCGACGACGCGGGCCAGGGTCTCGCCGGGCGCCCCGGTGGGGAACCGGGCCTGCGCCACCACCGCGGAGGGCGAGGTCCCCACCAGGCAGACGACTTTGGTGCCGCCCGACTCGACCGAGCCGTACAGTGCCCGACCCGGGCTCATGCGGCCGCCTCCGGCCAGCCGTCCGGGCCCGCCGGGGCGGAGTCGGACCGGATGACGACCTTCATCGCGCCGTACCCGGCGCCGTGGCCCGCGCCGTCGGCGCCCGCGGAGAGCAGCGCGAACGCGTCCTGGTAGCGGTCGAGCGGGAACTCGTGGGTGACCAGCGGCTCCAGCGGCAGGTCGCCGATCAGGTCGACCGCGATCGGGAAGGTGTCCGCCCGGTAGTCGCCGGCCCCGATCAGGCTGACGCCGTGGCTGGTCAGGTACAGCGGGCTGATCCGGGGCCGGTAGCCGTCGTCGAAGCCCATGGCGACGACCCGGCCGCCGTCGGCCACCAGTTGCAGTGCGGGCTCGACGGCGACCCCGGTGGTGTCGAACACGACGTCGGGGCGGCGTCCGTCCCCGGCCTTGACCACCGCTTCGAGCGGGTTCGGCCCGCCGGCGTCCACGGTCCGGTCGACCAGCGATCCGGCGACGGCCAGCCGGTACGGGTCCGACTCCGCGATCACCACCCGGCGGGCGCGGCGCGCGGCGACCAGGGCGGTGAGGAGGCCGATCGGCCCGGAGCCCAGCACGGCCACGGTGTCGCCGTAGCCCACGTCCGCGGCGAGCACGTTGTTCAGGACGCAGGCCAGCGGCTCCACCAGCACGGCCCGCCGGAACGCGAGGGCGCCCGGCAGCCGCTCGGTGAACCGTTCCGGCAGCACCACGTGGTCGGCGTACGTGCCGTCGCGGTCGACACCGACCTCGGTGCCCCGCTTGTTCCGGCAGTGGTTGGTCGCACCCCGCCGGCAGGGCGGGCAACTGCCGCAGTACAGCGTCAGATTGACCACGACCCGGTCGCCGGGGCGGACGGACGCCACGTCCGCTCCGACCGCCTCCACCACGCCGACCGACTCGTGCCCGAGGACCACGCCGGGCCTGGCCGGGAAGCGGCCCAGCAGGATCTTGCGGTCCGTGCCGCAGATCCCCGTCCCCACGACCCTCACCACGACGTCGTCGCGTCCGGACACCTCCGGACGCGGATGGTCCCGCAACTCGACGGGATGTGAACCGGGACCGGAATGGAAGCCGGAACCGAGATATACCAGAGCTCGCACGGCGTCTCCTTGGGGGCCGATGGGCCTACCGCTACCAGGTGCCTGTCACCGATCTGGCTTGCAAGGCGTTCACTGTAGCCTGCACCGTCCTCCCCCGAACCGTCCGTATTTCGGTCATCGTCGGACACCCCCGACCCTTCCAGGGGCGTACGCCCGGCGTGATTCCCGGATCGCGCGCCGGGCGGCAATCGGCCCGATCGACCCGGTCGAAAGGGACGGCGCAGCACAGCTCCCCGTTCCAGGACCGCCCGGCGTCGGCCGCGCTCACCCGCTGGTCCGGGGCCTGCCCCGCCCCGCGGCCGACGCCGGGCGGGAGCGGCGGCCACGGGTGGGGCCACTGGGATTTCGGCGGGGCACCGGGGTGGCGAGAAATCCGCTCCGGCGCCGTCCGGTCGGAATCCGGAATCATTTCCCCGGCGACTGCTGCTGTCGGCGGTGGAATTGTGCATCGCGGTGTCCGCGAGTCCACTGAAGGGGAAGGGGAACAACGACGGTGACTGCGTGAATCCACCTCATTCCGAAGGGAATGTTGCCGCCGTCATACGACGTCTCCCGGAATGCGGACCGGAGGCACGCGGGGCGGCCCGGACGGCGGGACGTCCGTCGCCGGAAGCCCGTGCCGTCCACCACGCCCGTCCGCCGCACTGTGCGCCTCGTGGCCGGTCGCGGCCGCCGTCGCGGGGGCGCTCTCCGTCGACGCGGCGTTCGGCCCGGCCGGCACCGCTCGCCGGCCCGCGACGGACGGCCGCCGGCCCGCGAGCTGCAACCCTGCACCCGGTAACCCGGTCGGCGGGCTTCGAGGGGGCCGACACGCCAGATGATGACTAACGGTAGTTCATCGCACACCGAACGTGAACATATCGTGCGCGCATGAGACAACTACACCCCACCGTGCGTGCTGCGTGCGCCGTTGCCCTGAGTTCCGGCCTGGTCCTCGCCGCCCCCGCAGCCTGTACCGCTCGGGCCCTCCCGTCCGTGGTGCGAGCCCCCGACGGGACGCTGTTCCTCACCTTCACCGGCACCCCCCAGTCCGTCACGGTGCCCGACGACGTGTGCCAGGTGGAGGTGACCGCCTTCGGCGGCGCCGGCGGCGACGCGGTCTACGGGTCGCCCGGCGGCCTGGGCGGCGAGGTCCTCGCAACGCTGGACGTCCACAGCGGGCAGGTACTGACCGTGAACGTCGCCGGCGCCGGAAGCGGCGGCAGCCTCACCGACGGCAGCCCGCCGCACGGCGGATACGGCGGCGGCGGGCAGGGCGGCGCCTACAACGACACCCCGGCGCCCGGCAACGGCGCCACCGCGGCCGGCGGCGGCGGGGCGACGACCGTGGCCCTCGACGGCGGCACGGTCGTCGTCGCGGGCGGCGGAGGCGGCGGAGCCGGCAGCTTCACCGACAGCGGCACCGGCCGCGGCGGCGACGGCGGTCAGAACGGCGAGCCCGGCGAGACACCCCCCACCCCGGGGGCCGGCCACGGCGGCGCATCGGGCGGCGACGGCGGCAGCGGCGGGGCCGGCGGCACCCCGGCGTTCGCCGGGGACCAACCGGGCGTGGCCGGCGGCCCCGCGAACGGCATGGTCGGCGGAGACGGCGCGCTCAACGTCGGCGACCCCCACATGGGCACTGGCGGTGGCGGCGGAGGCGGCGCCCACGGCGGCGGCGCGGGCGGCTCCTCCACCGCCGGCACACTCGACGGCGGCGGCGGAGGCGGCGGCTCCAGCCTCGGCCCCGCCGGGGCCCAGTTCACCACCGGCGTTCGCAGCGGGGACGGCGAGGTCCAGCTCCAATGGATGCCTTGCGGCCCCAGCCCCAGCCCGACGCCGAGCCCCACCACTCCCCAGCCCAGCCCCACCGGCGAAGTCCCCACCACCCCCGAACCGACCGGCCACCCGACAGCCCCCGCCCTCCCCGACACCGGAGCCCCCGCCACCGGTGCCCTGGCCGCGATCGCCGCCCTGACCGCCGCCACCGGCGCCGCACTGCTCCGCCTCGGCCGAGCCCGCCGCAGACACTGAGCCCGGCTTCCCCTCCGGACACCCTGCACCTGCAGTCGGACCCGGAGCTGGAGAGGCTGATCCGGGAGAAGAAGATCGACTACCGGAACTGATCCGTGCCCGCCCGTCCGTGCCCGGACGGTCCGGCACCGGGGTCGGCGCCCGCTTCGAGAACGGGGCCGGAGCGGCGAGCCGCTCCGGCCCCGGGTGGGTGCGGGTCAGGCCCACCAGTCGCGGGCGCCGCCCTCGTCGGCGCCGCACTGGCGCCAGATCTTGCCGTCGCGCAGCACGTAGACGCCGAAGGTCACGACCGTCTCGCCGCGGACGATCATGGTTCCGCGCATCATGGTGGTGTCGTCGGTCTGGATGTACTCGTTCATGTCCACGTACTTGAGGTCGAGTTCCCAGTACTTGGCGAGCAGCGCGCGGATCTCGGTGCGGCCGGTGACGGTGCCGGTGAAGCGGATCCACTGGGCTTCGGGGTGGTAGAGCTCGACCAGGCCGTCGAGGTCGCGCTCGGCGGTGCACCGGACCATTTCCGCGAAGACGGGGTGCAGGGTGATTTCGGACTCGGTGCTCATGACAGTGCTCCTCCGGTGTTGTCGGTGACGTCCGCAGCGGACGGTGCGGCGGTGGCCGCGAACCAGGTCTGGATCTCGCGTTTGACGACCTTTCCGAGCGCGTTGCGCGGCAGCGCGTCGGCCAGCAGCACCGTCCCGGGGATCTCGTGGGCGGCGAGCCGGGCGGCCGCGTGGGCGGCGAGGGCGGCGAGCAGGCGGGCCGGGTCGTCGGCGGCGTCGGCCATGGGCACCACTGCGGCGGCCACTCCGGTCGGCGTGCCGACGACGGCCACGTCGGCGACCGCCTCGTGCTCGAAGACGGCCGACTCGACCTGCAGGGTCGACACCAGTCCGTCGGGGGTGTCGACGGCGTCGGACTCGCGGTCGAACAGGTACAGCTCGCCGTCCTCGTCGACGTGCCCGAGGTCGCCGGTGTCGCACCAGCCGCCGGCCGGGACGCCGTCGCTCTCGGGGCCTTCGTCGACCCGGACCCGGGGCGGTGCGCCCTCGGAGCGCAACCAGATCCGGCCCACCTCGCCGGTGGGCAGTTCGGCGCCGCGCGCGTCGGTGATCAGTACGTGGGTGCCGGGGGCAGGCCGGCCGACCGACATCGGGCGCTTCGGGTCGAAGGTCCCGATGGTGACGGCGGGTTTGGCCTGGCTCGCCGAGTAGGCGCCGACGACCTTGGCCCGCGGCATCACGTCGAGCAGGGCGGCGGCCAGCGCCGGGTGCAGGAACGCGGAGGCGGTGGCGACGGTGGTCACCGAGGTCAGGTCGTGGCGGCGGTGCACGCCGTCGCGGACCATCAGCACGGCGAGGTGCGGGGTCATCATGATGGTGCTCGCCGCGTGGCGTTCGATCAGCGCCGCCATGCGTTCGGCGTCGCCGGGCGGGGCGAGGGCGAGCGTCGTCGGCGTCGCGTTGAGCACCATGGAGACGGTGGTCGCGCTGGCGGTGATGCCGAGGCCGACGGAGGCCACCATGGGCGCGGGCTCGTCGTGGGCCATCACGGACGGGGGTCCGCCGGCCGTCGCCAGGTTCTGGTGCGACACGACGACTGCGCGGGCCAGGCCGGTGGTGCCCGAGGAGTACACGATCTCGGCGTCGTCGTCCGGCCGGTGGGCCAGGTCCACGGGCTCGTCGCCGGCCACGGTCAGCTCGTCGAGCGGGCGGATCCAGTCGACGGCCCCGGTCGCGGGCGGGGGGATCCGGCCGTGCACGATGCCGGCCATCCCGCACTGGCGGGCGCGCCGTTCCAGTTCGGCGACCGGGATGTCGGCGGGCAGGTGGACGACGGTGCCGCCGGCCTTGAGGACGCCGAGGTAGGCGACCGCGTAGTCGGACCAGTCCAGGTCGCCGAAGAAGATGCCGATGCGGGTGCCCCGCGGGGTGCCGGCGGCGAGCAGGCCGCGGGCCAGGGCCTCGGACTGCCGGTCCCAGTCCCCGTAGAGCAGGTCCGGGCGGCCGTCGATGATGAGCGCGGTGCGCCGGGGGTGGAGCGCGGCGTGCGAGCGCAGTTGGGTGGTCAGGTAGGAGAACGTCCGTTCATTGGCCATCGGGGGTTCCTCACGGTGGGTGTCGCAGCAGCCGGAGACGGTTTCCGTTCGGGGCACGCGTGACCGTCCGCCCGACCCGGACCGGCGCGGCCACGACGTGGCGTGGCGTGCACGGGTCCGGGACGGCGGCGGGGCACCTCGTGCCGGTCGCCCTCAGACGATCTGGAAGGCGACGCAGCTGCGACCCCCGAAGCAGGGAGCCGCGGAGGCGAGGAGGTGGTTGAGGATGAACCGCGCGCGCTCGGCCGGCGGGTCCTCGCTCAGTGCCTCCAGGTACCGGTGGTGGGCCGCGAGCGAACGGACGGCGCGCTCGCGGGCCTCGTCGTCGACGGCCACCGCGTGGGTGGGCCGCGGGGATCCCGCGATCGCCACGCGCTTCGGCCGCCAGGGCTCCAACCCCTCGTCGGACAGCTCCGGGTGGATCCAGCGGTTGCCCGCGTCGGCGATCGCGTCCAGGGCCGCCCGGCCGACCGCACCGTGGTCGGGGCTGTTCCACGCACCCGACGCCCAGGTGTCGTGGTGGTTGAAGGTGATCACCAGGTCGGGTCGGTGGCGGCGGATGCCACGGGCGAGATCACGGCGCAGGTCCGGGCCGTAGACGATCGTCCCGTCGCGGTGGCCGTCGAGGAACTCGACCTCGTGGACGCCGAGTTCCACGGCCGCCTTGCGTTGTTCCGCCTCGCGCAGCGGCCCGCACTCGGCCGGCGCGAGGTCGGCTATGCCGGCCTCGCCGCGGGTGACGAGCAGGTAGGACACCTCGCGCCCCTGGGCGGTCCACTGGGCCACCGCGGGTCCGGCTCCGAACTCGATGTCGTCCGGGTGGGCGACGATCGCGAGCGCACGGGTCCAGTCGTCGGGGAATTCCTGCAATGAGTCGGCCATGAGCCCTTCCAGGTGAGACGGGGGCGGTCAGGCCGTGTCGGCCTGCCGGGGAATGCGGATGATCAGGGTGGCGATCAGCAGTGCGACGGCCATGACGCCGGCGCAGGAGAGGAACGCGACGGTGTAGCCGTGCGTGGCCTCCAGGCCGCCGGCCGCCTGCGTCACCGTGGTCAGCACGGCGAGCCCGACGGAGCCGCCGACCAGGATCGAGGTCTGGAACAGCCCGGACACGGCGCCCGCGTCGGCGGGCGGGATCCCGGTGGTGGCCGCCGTGGTCGCCGGCATCATGGTCAGGCCCAGGCCGATGCCGGACAGGATCGTCGGGCCCAGCACCGTGCTGACGAAGGTGCCCGAGTCGGCGGCGAGGCCGAGCCACCCCATGCCGAGGCCGAGGCTGAGCAGGCCGAGCGTGAGCATCTGCTTCATCCCGACCTTGCCGATCGTCTTCATGCAGATCTGGGCGAAGACGAGCAGCGTGCCGATCAGCGGCAGGTAGGCGAGGCCGGTCTGCAGGGCGTTGAACCCGAGGATCTTCTGCAGGTACAGGGTGACGAAGAAGAAGTAGCTCATCTGCGTCACGCCGAACAGCATCATGATGAGCAGCGCGGCGTTGGTGTTGCGCAGCTTGAAGATGCGCAGCGGGACGACGGGGTGGACCTGCTTGCGCTCGACGACGCCGAAGACGACCAGCAGGGCGGCGGCGATGACGAGGAAGCCGCCGCGCATCGGCGAGGTCCAGGAGTCCTCGGTGTCGAGGAACGCGAAGACGGTCAGCAGCATCGCCGCGGTGACCGTCACCGCGCCGGCCACGTCGAGGCTGGGCCGTTCCTCGGCGCGGCTCTCCTTGATGGTCCGGCCGCCGAGCACGACGACCAGGAGGCCGATCGGGACGGCGATGAAGAAGCTGATCTCCCAGCCCGGGCCGGAGGTCAGCAGACCGCCGATGAGCAGGCCGAACAGTGCGCCGGCGGCGCTGGCGCTGCCCCACAGGGCGAGTGCCCGCTGCCGCGAGGGGCCCTCCGCGAAGGAGGTGATGATCAGTGCGAGCACGACGGGGGCGGTCAGTGCGCCGCCCGCGCCCTGCACGGCCCGCGCGATCACCATCACCGTCGGGTCGGGGCTCAACCCGCAGACGACGGACGCCAGCGAGAACAGCGTGACGCCGACGACGAGGATCCGGCGCCGGCCGAACACGTCGCCGATCCGGCCGCCGAGCAGCAGCAGACCGCCGTAGAGCAGGCCGTAGGCGTTGACCACCCATGGCAGGCCGGAGTCGGTGAAGCCGAGGTCGCGCTGGATGTACGGCAGCGCGACGTTGGCGATGGTCTGGTCGACCTGGATGAGCAGCTCGGCCGTCAGCAGGGTGACGAGGATCAGCTTCGCCACGAGTGAGTCGGAGCCCGACGCGGGGTTTTCCTCGGAGGCCGACTGCTTGTCGGCAGACCCGATGGACATGGATCTCCTGATCGTTGTGCGCACCGCCGCTCCGGCGAACCCGGACGAGCCAAGGCTAGGGAGGGCGGGCGGGACGGGATGCTCACTTCAGCGCATCCCAGGGCAACTGATCGGAGACTTCCAACGGAAGGGGGCGCGGGACCACGGCGCTTCGTGCCATGGCCCCGCGCCCCCTTTGGACGCGCCTGGGCACGTCGGGGTACCGCAAAGCCCTCGGTGCCGCGTCGGCACCGAAGAGGACTAGAGGGTGTAGTCGACCGTGTACTCGGCCGTGGTGGCGTCCACCGACTTCACCGAGCCGGTGCCGGAGAGGCCGGCCAGCCCGTCCGTCGCGGAGCCCTCGACGATCGTCCAGGTCTCGGCGGCGGCGCTGGTGAAGGTGCCCTCGATCCGGGCGACGAAAGTCCCCTTGCGGTCTCCGATGGTGCCCTCGAAGCGCTGCAGGCCGACGTAGGTCGCGGATCCGTCGGCGCCGTAGACCATGAGGTACTCGAGGATGCCCTGGCCGTCGAAGTCCCCGGTGAAGACGTTCTCGACCGACGCGCGGGTCAGCGTGGCCGAGCCCTCCTCCTTGTGGTACGGGTTCTCGTTCCACGACTTGGTCGTGTACGTCCCAGTTGCTCGGGTGGCCATGGTGCGGTGTTCCTCTCGATCCAGACGATCGGCCGCAAAACCGTGCCAACGGCCGAATATGACGCCGAGTCAGGATAGCGTCCGCCCGGCCCTGGCATGCTCACTATTGAGCAACGAATCAAGGACGCTGGGTCACCACTCGACGGGCAGCGACCGCGGGGCGCGGATGATCATGTCCGACTTCCACTGCACCTCGCCGCCGATCCGCAGCTCCGGCATCCCCGCCAGCAGGGCCTTCATCGCCTCCTGCAGCTCCACCCGGGCCAGGTACGCGCCGAGGCAGTGGTGGGCGCCCTGGCCGAACACCATGTGGCGGTTGTCCTCGCGGTCGAGGACCAGCTCGCCCGGGTTCTCGAACGCGAGCCGGTCGCGGTTGACGGCGCTGGTGTCTACGATCACCGGCTCGCCCGCGCGCACCAGCAGGTCGCCCACCTGGATGTCCTCGGTGGCGTAGCGCGGGGAGATCCCGTTCGCGGCGAACGGGACGAAGCGCAGCAGCTCCTCCACCGCCGACGGGACCAGCTCGGGGTCCTCGCACAGCCGCGTCCACAGCTCGCGCCGGCTCTGCAGCAGGTAGACGAAGTTGGAGATCTCGCTCGCCGTGGTCTCGAACCCGCCGATCAGGGTCGCTATGCAGAGCTGGATGAGCTCGGGCTCGCTGAGGCGGTCGTGGGCGTCGCGGGCCTCGATCAGGGCGCCCATCAGGTCGTCCTGCGGGGCCTGCCGGCGCTCCCGGACGAGGTCCGTGAAGTACTGGTGCAGGTCCATGAAGCTCTTCATGCACTCTTCGTCGGTCATCTCGTTGGTCGACAGCGCCGCGTCGCACCAGGTCCGCAGCTGCGCGCGGTCGGCCTCCGGCACGCCGAGCAGCTGGCAGATCACCGTGATCGGGATGGGCAGCGCGTAGGAGTTCACCAGCTCGGCGCGCGGGCCGGCCGCCTTCATCTCCGCGACGAGCTTCGCGGCCACCTCGCCGATCCAGGCCCGGATCGACTCGACGCGGCGCGGCGTGAACGCCTTGCCCACCAGCGTCCGCACCCGCGTGTGGTCCGGCGCGTCCATGGTGAGGATGCTCTCCGGCACCGGCCGCGGCGTCATCCGGGGCTCGTCTCGCTGGAGCGCCATCGCCCGGGAGAACCGGCGATCGGTCAGCACGATCCGCGCGTCGGAGTAGCGCGTGACCAGCCAGGCGGGCTCGCCGAACGGCAGTTGGACGCGGATCGGCTCCCCGTCGTCCAGCAGCTTGTCGTACGCGGCGGAGAGCTCGATGCCCACACCGCCGGCGAAGGGGTAGGAAACCGGTTCCTGCTGTTCGGTGCTCATGTCGATGCCCACTTTCACCCTTGTCCGGGAAGCAGCCTTGCCCGCGCCGACCGGCGTGACGAGCTGTCAGGGTATGGGCCCGGGTGGCGGGTTCATGCTCAATCCGGAGCATCGGGGCCGGAAATCCGTCTGGATACTGCCCCCATGACACAGGCAGAGGTTCGCATTCAGGCTGTTTTCACCGTCGACCGCTGGGACGCGGTCGACGACGAACCCGTCGACGGCGGTCCGGTCACCGGCCGGGCCGAGCTGGCCAAGACCTACACCGAGGGTGACGTGAAGGGCACCGCCGACGGCCACATGGTGACCACCCAGGGCCCCGGCGGGGCCGCCTACGCGGCGCAGGAGCGCGTGGTGGGAACCATGGCCGGACGCACCGGGACGTTCGTGCTGGAGCACCGGGCGACCCAGGTTCCCGGGAGCGAGCCGGTGACCTGGGCGGGCATCGTCCCCGGCTCCGGCACCGGCGAGCTGGCGGGCGTCGGCGGGGAGGGGACGCTCGGCCACGGCACGCTCGACCTGATGGTGCGGTTCCCGGCCGACCGGGCCGGCTGAGCCCGGCGGGCCCCGGACGGGCCCCGGACCCCCGGAAGTCGGGGGCCCGGGGCCCGTTCCGCAGCGGCCGTTCAGTCGCAGCGGAGCCTGCGCGCGGGGCCCCGGCGCCAGGGGAAACCGTGGTGCAGCAGGACCGCCTGCTCCCCCGCCGGGCCGTCCGGTTGCACCGCCACCGCCACCAGGACGTCCGGCCCCGCCTCGAAGCCCAGGAACCGCCAGCGGTCGGCCAGGTCGTCCTCGGGCGGGCGGAAGTCGACCACCCGGCCCGCGTCGTCCAGGGTGAAGGCGAACGAGTCCAGCGGTTGGGCGAGGCCGATCCCCCGCGCCTTGAGGTACGCCTCCTTCAGCGTCCACAGCCGCAGCGCCATCCTCGCGCGCCGCGGGCCCTCCTCCAGCGTCCGCAGCCGGTGCCGCTCCTCCGGGGCGAACGCCGCCGCGAGCACCTCGGTGTCCCGGGGGCGTCCGGTGGCCCGGGTGAGCCGCTCCACGTCGACGCCCACCCGGCCGCGGCGGGTCACCGCGAGCACGCAGAACCCGTCCGTGTGCGAGAGGTTGAAGTCCAGGTGCGGCCCGCCGCGGGGCAGGCCGCCCCGGGGCGGGAGCAGGTGCGGGCGGCCCAGCGGGGAGCGGGCGAGCGCCAGTTCCGCCTCGGGGATCCCGGTCTCCAGGGCCAGGCCCCGCCGGACCAGGGCGCGGGCGACCCGGTGCCGGCGGCGGTCCTCGGCGAACAGCAGCCGCTCCTCCGCCGCCCGCTCGCCGCGGTCGGACCAGTGGAGCGCGAGCGCGTCGGCGAGCGGCGGCGGCAGCGCCTCGTCCGGGCAGAGCCAGACCGTGACGGGGAGCCGCTCCGGCCCGGGCCGCGAGGCGTCCACCGGTCAGCGTCCGGCGTGGGCCGGGGCCAGGCAGCCCCGCAGGGCGGCGAGGAACTCCTCGGAGTCCTTCAGGTAGAAGTGGTCCCCCGGGAAGACCCGCAGCCGGAAGTGACCGCTCGTCACCTCCCGCCACTCGCCGACCTCCTGGGGCGTCGCGAGCGGATCGCGGTCGCCGGTGAAGGCGTAGACGGGGCAGGTCAGCGCCGGGCCGCCGGCCTTCGGCAGGTACGTCTCGTTCAGCTCGAAGTCGGCCCGGAGGAACGGCAGGAAGAACCTGACCATCTCCCGCTGCCGGACGATCTCCGGCGGCGTGCCGCCCAGCCTGACCATCTCCGCGAGGAAGGCGTCGTCGCCCAGCTGCGACACCGGCGGGCGCCGGTCGGGCGCGTGCGGGGCCCGGCGGCCGGAGACCACCAGCGCCTCCGGTCCCGGCTCCCCCCGAAGGCGCAGGGCCCGGGCCGCTTCGTAGGCGATCACGGAGCCCAGGCTGTGCCCGAAGAACGCGTACGGCGCGTCCAGGTGGGGGCGCAGGCCCTCGACCAGGTCCGCGATCAGGGGTTCCATCCGGGTGTGGGCGGTCTCGCGGATGCGGGACTCCCGACCCGGGAGGACCACCGACACCACTTCCACGTCCTGCGCCACCTGCTCGCGCCACGGCCGGAAGAAGGCGCTGCCTCCGCCGGCGTGGGCGAAGCAGAACAGTCGCAGCCGTGGGTCCGGCCCACTCCGCTGTGCAGGGCTGATCCAGGGGCCGGACATCGTCTCCCTCTCTCCGTTCTCGTCCTGTCGTTCGGCGCCGGTCGCGTTCAGCGCCACTCGTACTGCCGGTGGTAGTCCTTCACCCCGGTGAAGGCGAGCATCTCCTTGCGGCCGCCCGCGCGGCGGGCGACGGCCTCCCAGCGCCCGCTGTCGATCGTCCGGTTCTGCACCGGCACCAGGCACTTCAGGTTCTCCTCCAGCAGCTCCGTGTACTCGGAGAACGCCAGGTCGGCGCGGTTCTCCAGGTGGGCGGCGATGCCCATGGCGGAGACCGTCGCGGCCGACTGCTCGTCCACCGTCCCGCTGAAGAACTCGGACGAGCAGCCCGACCCGTACGAGAAGATCCCGACCCGGCCGGCCCCGGTGACCGCCCCGGAGTCCAGCAGGCTGGCGAGCGCCAGGTAGACGGAGCCGGAGCAGAGGTTGCCGACCGTCGAGGGGTAGCGCAGCGAGGGGGTGACCCGGCGGGCGAAGTCCGCCTGGAGGTCCGCGGCCGGGCGGCCGGACTCCCGCATCAGCTTGCGGTGGGCGGCCTTCACCAGCCCGGCGAACGGGGTGTGCATCACCAGGTGGTCGAAGGTGGTGGAGACGTCGGCCCCTTCGACCCGGCTGGCGTAGTCCGCGAAGCTGTTGCTCAGGCAGTCGAGGTAGGCGAACAGCGAGCGGTCGACGTCGGCGATGTCGAACCGCGGCGAGGGCCGGGCCGAGTCGAGCGTCTCGTAGCTGTAGTTGCCGAAGGCGCCGAGGTCCATGGCCATGACCCGGGGGTCGTCGCTCAGCAGGACGGCGGCGGCCCCGTGCCCGGCGGCCGGCTCCGAGTACTCGGCCGCCTCGTCGACAACGGCCACGTCCGTCGCGATGACCAGGGCCTTGGCGCCCGGGGAGACGCCGGAGGCCAGGTAGCCGACGGCGGTCTGCACGGCGGCCGTCGCGCCGAAGCAGGCCTGCTTGACCTCGATCATCCGGCAGTTGCGGCTCAGGCCGAGGTACTTGTGCACGTAGGAGGAGACGGACTTGCTGTAGTCCACCCCGGACTCGGTGGAGGTCACCAGGATCTCGATCCGGGCGCGCTCCTGCGGGCTGAGGGCGTCGACGACGGGCCGGGCCGCGTTCACCGCGTTGGTGACCGGGTCCTCGAAGGGCAGCCCGATCGAACGCCGGGTCATCATCAGGTTCTCGATCCGGGAGGGGTCGAGGCCCCGCCCCCGGAACAGCTCGGGCACCGTGATGGCGGCGAGCCCGCACCACACGTTCAGAGCCTCGATCCCGTAGCCGGTCCGCCGGCTCCGCTCGGGCCCGGTCACCGCTGCTGCTCGCGACAGAGCAGGTCGACCATGGCCTCGATGTCGGGGACGTCGCTGAACTCGGACATCGGCGTGCTGATGCCGGTCCGTTCGATCAGCAGCCCGATGATCTCCACCCGGTCCACCGAGTCGGCCCCCAGATCCTTCAAGTGGCGCTTGCCGCCGATGAGTTCCTCACTGACGCCGGGGAGGATGCTGCGCACGACCTCCCGGACGAGCCGTTCTGTCGCGGCCCGCTGCGGATGTGGGGCGAGAGTCACTGCGATTCCTTCCGAGAGGGTCCGGTGGTGGTGCCGGCGGTCAGGGTGCGGGTGGTGCTGACGGCGATGACCCGGCCGGTGTCCCGGTCTCGGATCACCACGTCGGTGAGCTCGTCGCCCGGGTCGCCGCTCCGGCGCCGCGACGACGCGGTCAGGGTCAGCACGGTGTCCACGTCCGCGTTGCCCAGGTAGCAGATCTGCTGGTCCACGGCCGCGCGGCCGAGGAACCCGGCGTCCGTTCCGCCCCGCTCGCGCCACAGCGCCAGCAGCGCCTCGTCGACCATCGCGAAGTAGGACGCGAAGTACAGCAGTCCCACCCCGTTGACGTCGCGGACGACGTCGACCGGGTGCTCCACGGTCACCGTCCCGGGCACCGCCCGGTAGGCCGGATCGGCCGGATCGTGGAACGTCAGGTCGCGGCGGGCGCCCTGGTAGACCGCCCGCGGGGAGAACTGCTCGGGCAGCGACGGCAGTGCCTCGTGCCGGAAACCCGGCGGGGAGGACTTCACCAGGCCCTGGTTGCTGCCCGGGGTGCCGCGGGCCACCCAGCGGTTGAAGTTCTCCACGTACAGGCAGTCCTCGCGCGGGGCGAGGTGGAACTCCGCCGGGTCCAGCGGGCGTTCGGCGTCCCGGCCGCCGCTCCGGCTCACCCGGTGCAGGGTGAGCACGGATTCACTGCCCTGGTCGTAGCAGCCGGAAACCACGTCGAGCCGGTCCCCGAAGCCGAGCAGGCGCGGGTGGAAGGAACGGCTGCCGCGCACCCGGAAGTAGTAGAACGCCAGATAGGTGGGGTTGCCGGCGCCGTCGCTGGCGGTGAACACGTCCGTGCCGCCCAGCTCGCTGACCGTCTCCCAGGTGAAGTCGCCGAGCAGGCCCGGGAACAGGGAGCTCGGCCCGCACATCCCCGGCCGCACGGTGACGGTCCGGCGGACCTCCGGCAGCGCCTCGGCCGGCCGCCGGGGGCGGGTGATCGGTGTCGTCATCGGTGCAGTGCTCCTCATCGGGACGGGCCGGTCGCGGCGGCGGGGGTGTGCTGCGCGACGAAGGTCGTCAGGAGTTCGTTGACCTCCTTCGCACTGGTCAGGCTCGGGAAGTGACCCGCGTCGGCGAGCTCGTGGTAGTGCGAGTCGGGGATCAGGCCGTGCAGCAGGTGCGCCGTCTTCAGCGGGATGACGGTGTCGTGACGGCCCTGGAGGATCTGCGTCGGCACCGCGAGGTCCCCGAGGCGGCCCAGCAGGTCGGGCTCGGCGGCGAACACGTCCAGGTACCGCAGCCCGGTGAGCGGATCCATGCTCTCGCAGCGCAGCAGCACCTCCTCGTGCCGGGCGCGCTCGGCCGCGAACCGGGCCGAGCCGCTGCGCCGCTCGACGTTGTCGAAGTCCTCCTGGACGACGACGGCGAGCCGGTTGACCTCCTCCGAGCGGTTGCCCAGCTTGTACGAACTGCCGATCAGCGTCAGCGAGGCGGTCGTGCCGGGGTGCCGCAGGGCGAAGGTCTGGGCGACCAGTCCGCCGAACGAGGCGCCGGCGACGTGGACCTGCTCCCGGACGCCCAGTTCGTCGAGCACCCTCCGGGCCAGGTCGGCGAGGCCCGCGTAGCTGAGGTCGTCCGCCAGCGTGGTGGCGCCGACCCCGGGGTGGTGCACGACGATCACCCGGTGACGATCGGTCAGTTCGGCGAACTGCGGGCCGAACAGGCCCGCCCCGATGTTGAACGGCAGCATCATCAGCAGGACGGGGCCCTCGCCGGCGCTCCACACCTCGACCTCCCCGCCGGGCAGGCGCAGCAGGCTGTGCTCGATGTCCGGGGCGAATCCCCGCAGCACCGCCAGGGTCTCGTTGCGCGCCTCGTGGCCCTCGACCAGGGCCTCCCGGATGTCCCCGGGCACGTGCTCCGCGGGGTGGTAGTGGGCCAGCGCCGCATTGCCCGGGGCCTCGGCGTCCGGCGCCGCGAGCAGCAGGTCGCGGACGGCGCCCGGCCGGGCGAACAGCCCGGTCAGGCGGTCCGCGATGTCGTCGGCGGCCGCGTCGTCGAGACCGACCGGGACGGCGAGCCGGATCAGGCCCGCGTCCTGCGGGTCGGCGCTCAGGTGCGCGGCGGCCCGGATGCCGGTGTGCTGGTAGATCCAGGCCAGCGCGGCCGGGACGGGGTGCTCGACGCCCCGCAGCTGCGGCATCCGCGCCGTGTCGAGGAGGACGCAGTGGGTGGCGGTGCCCGGCACGACGGGCACGCCCGCGTCGGTGAGCCGCCGGTGCAGCGCGGCCACCCGGTGGACCCGCTCGCGGACGGACCGGACGGCCCACTCGCGGTCGCCCAGCGCCGCGGCGGCCAGCGCCCGGCCGGACCGGCCGACGCCCGGGCCGCGCAGGTTGACCCGCTCCCGCAGGTGGTGGGCGACCTCCGGGTCGTCGGTGGCGACGATCCCTCCGGTGTCGGTCCCGAAGTCCTTGCTCAGGCTCACGGTCGCGGCGTCGGCGAGCGCGAGGATCTCCTGCACCACGTCGAACGGGTCCCGGCCCAGGTGCTCCGGCTCCGCCTCGGCGATCACCACGGCGTTGTCCAGCGCACGGGTGGCGTCGAGGACCAGCCGTACGCCGTGACGGTCGGCCAGTTCCCGGACGGCGGTGAGGTTGGCGAGCGAGATCGCGGCCCCGCCCTGCGCGTTGGTGGAGACCTCGACGCAGCAGAACGCGATCCGGCCAGCGTGCTCGGCGAACCGGGCCGCCAGGTGCGCCAGGTCGAGGTCGCCCCGGAACGCCCCGCTCGGCGCGGTGCGCACCGCGACTGGCTCGAAGCCGTTGTCCAGCAGGCTGAAGTACCAGGTCGGGAAGACCGAGTTGTGCAGCACCACCGGTCCGCGGGTGGGCCACGACCGGCACAGGGCCGCCTCGGCGTCCCGCCCGGAAGGCGTCGGCAGCACACAGGAGAACGGCAGCAGGTCGATGCCCGCCAGGGTCTGACCGGGCGCCAGGAGGGCCGCGCGGGAGCGCAGTTGCCCGGTGCGCACGGTGGTCAGCGCCGGGGACTGCTCGGCCCAGGAGTCGGTGATCAGGTCGTACTCCACCTCGTCCGCCGGGATGTGCAGCGGGTTCCAGCCGTGCGCGGCGAGCAACCGCTCGCGCCGCGCGGCGGCCTCGTCGGCGGGGGCCGGGCGCTCCGGGACGACCGGCGCGGGTGCGGCGACGACAGGGACGGGCACGGACGCGGCCGGCGTGGGCGCGGGCGGGACGGGCGCGGGCGCGGACGCCGCCGGCGTGGGCGCGGGCGGGACGGGGGCCCCGTCCGGCCGGGGCGCGTCGACGGTCGGGTCCGCGATCATCAGGATCAGCCGGGAGACGTCGGTGCGGGCGGAGTCCGCCGGCTGGCACAGGTAGAGCGGGAGGTTGGTGGTGCGGAACTTGTTCTTGAAGCGGAAGTTGCCGTCGCCGGTGAAGATGCCCCGGGACCGCAGTTCCGCCAGGGCGGCCTCCACCTCGGGAGCGGCGTTCGGCGACTCGCAGATCTTGGCGCCGAAGCTGCCGCCGAAGCTGAAGACGGTGCTGCCCTCCGCCGCGGTCCGCTCGATGATCGCGACCACGGCGTAGTCCAGCCCGCCCAGCGGGGCGTCCTGCGGGTAGAACTCCAGGTCGAGCAGGTAGCCGGGCTCCGAGGGGATCTTCGTCACGATCACCGCGTTGACCATGCGGTCGTCGACGTAGGTGAGGAACATCCGGTGGCGCGGCTGAAGCAGGCCCCGCCCGATCTCGTCGCGGACCGTGAAGACGTAGGGGTTGACCATCTCCTTGCCCTGGCCCCACTGGTCGATCATCTCGGTGATCGCCCGGTCGGTGTCCGGGTCGGAACCCACCCGGTACTCCACCGTGCGGCAGGCCCCGGCCTTCTCGAACTTGCCGATGATGTAGCGCAGCCGCGCCATCCGGCCGCCGGCCAACGAGAACTCCGTGATGTCGTCGAGCCGTTGCAGCGCCCCGAACGGCGTCGCGGTGAACCGGACGCCGGCCTCCTGCTCCAGTCGGATCAGCGAGACGATGTTCGGGTCGATGCCGTGCGCGCGGCCGTACTCCACGTACTCCGCCGCCAGCGCGGGCATCTGCTCGGTCGGCCCGACGTAGCTCCAGGTCAGCATCGCGTCGCCGCGCCGGGAGAAGTTGAAGTACGCGGTGCGGGCGGCGCCGAGGAAGATCAGCGGGGCGATGTCCCGACCGGGCAGGCCGCCCTCGCGGCCGTACCGGTGCTCCAGGTCCGCGACGACCGCGGCGATCTCCGGCCGGTCGGCCAGCCCGGTCTTCTCGACCACCAGCGCACCGCCCCGGTACGCGCTCCGCGCCGCACCGTCCGCGGCCGCCGGCGACGGATCGGCCGTCCGGCCCGCACCGTCGCGCAGCAGCCGGGCCGCGTCCGAACCGTGCGAGCCGCCGAGCGCGACGGCCAGCTCGGCGACCGTCGGGTGGTCGAAGAGCAGCGTCTTGCGCAGCGCCCCGAACTGCTTCTCCAGCGCCGCCACGGACTTGAGCATGTCGAAGGACGTGAAGCCGTTGTCGGTGAAGGTGAGCTGCCGGTCCACCGGTCGGCCCAGCGCCTCGACCAGCGCGCCGAGCAGCAGCTCCTCCAGGTCGCCCGCGGCCGGGGCCGCCGCCCCCGGGCCCACGCTCGGAACGGCGGGCGCGGCGGGAGCGACGGGCGCAGCCGGAGCTGCGGCCACGGGCGGAGCGACGGGCGCGACGGGCGCGGTCGGGGTGGGGCCGCAGAGCGGGGCCACGAAGCCGGACAGCTTGGCGACCGTGTCGAAGTCGTACAGCTCCGCGGCCTTCAGATCGAGCGAGTAGGTGGTGTTGAGCAGCCGCGCGAGGTCCATCCGGTAGATGGAGTCGAGCCCCAGCTCGGCGAACGGGACGTCATCGCCGATGTCGGCGGCCGCGGTGCCGAGGATCGTCGCCAACTGGTCGCGCAGCAGCGTGGCGATGGCGTCGGCCCCCGGGGCGACGGCCGGGGCCGGCGACTCGGCGACGGCCCCGGCAGCGACGGGGGCAGGCGCGGGCGGCCTGGGCGCGGACACCGCCGGGGCGCTCTGCGCGGTCCGCGCGGTCGGCAGGATGAGCTTCACCTTCGGCCCCCGCCCGGCCGGCTCGGGGCCGGTCGGGCCGGTCGGGCGCTCGGCGGGGATCGACAGCACGGGGGTCTCCTTGTGGGTGTTCCGGGGCGGCTCTTCGCCGCGGGTCGCCCGGCCGGTGTCGCCGGGCCGGTGGTGCGCGGTCCGCCGCGGTTCGGCGGTGGCGCGGCCGAGGGAGTCGACCCAGTGCCGGGTGCGGGCGAACGGCGCGGACGGAAGGGACAGTCGGCCGGGGACGGGGCCGTCGGACGGCCACGACACGGCGGCGCCCTCGCACCACAGCTCCATGAGCCGGGTCGTCCCCTCGTCGCCCCGCGCCGCGGGGACGCCGCGCCGCGCGGTTCCGGCGACCACCCCGGCCGGCTGCCCGCCCGCGGCGAAGTCGGCCAGTGCGCGGGCGAGTTCGTCCCGGTCGTGCACGGACACGGCGCACCGGTGCGGGCGTTCGGCGCGACCGGTCTGCAGGGTGTGGGCCACCCGCGCGAGGTCCGCCTCCGGGTGGGCCAGCAGGTGGCGGGAGAGTCGACCCGCGTAGTCGGCCAGGTCCTCCGGGCTGCCCGCGGACAGCGGCACGACCACCGCCCGGCGGTCGTCGGCCGGGTGCTCGCCGGGTTCGTACGCCTCCAGCACGACATGGGCGTTGGAGCCGCCGAACCCGAACGAGCTGACGCCAGCGCGCCACACCGGCCGGCCGTCGGCGGTCCGGGCCGGCTCCCACGGCCGCAGCCGGTCGTTGATCCGGAACGGGGTGTCCGCCAGCCGCAGGTACGGGTTCGGCTCGGTGAAGTGCAGGTTCGCCGGGAGCATCCGGTGCCGCATGCACAGCAGGACCTTCAGCAGGCCAGCGACTCCGGCCGCGGTCTCCGTGTGGCCGATCGCGGACTTCACCGCGCCGAGCGCGATCCGCCCGTCGCCCGGCAGCAACTCGCCCCGCTCCGCGTGGAGTTGGGTGAACGCCTTCTTCAGTCCCTCGATCTCGACCGGATCCCCGAGCCGGGTGCCGGTGCCGTGCGTCTCGATGTAGCCGATGGTGTCCGGGGCCACGCCGGCCGACCGGACGGCCTCCGCGACCACGCGGGCCTGCGCCTCGGGGTTGGGCGCCGTCAGCGAGGTGGAGCGCCCGCCGTGGTTCACCGCGCTCCCGCGGATCACCGCATGGATCTGGTCCCCGTCGGCGAGGGCGCGGTCGAGGGGCTTGAGCACGACCGCGCCCACGCCCTCGCCCCGCACGTACCCGTCGGCCGCCGCGTCGAAGGTCTTGCACCGGCCGTCCTCGCTCAACATCCCCGACCCGGCGAACGACCGCAGCAGCCCCGGGGAGAGGATCGCGTTGACGCCGCCGGCGACGGCCAGTTCGCACTCGCCCTCGCGCAGGGACCGCACGGCCCGGTGCAGCGCCACCAGCGAGCTGGAGCAGGCCGTGTCGACTGCCTCGCTCGGCCCGTGCAGGTCCAGCAGGTGGGACACCCGGTTGGGGAGCACGGAGTGCGCGATCCCGGTGGCGGCGTGCGCCTCGGACGCCACGCCGCGCTCCTTTAGCAGGTCGTCGTAGTCGTGCGTGGCGACCCCGGCGAAGATGCCGGTCCGGGAGCCGGCCAGGCCGCTCGGCCGGTACCCGGCATCCTCGATCGACCGCCAGACGGCCTGGAGGAACAGGCGCTGCTGCGGGTCCATCAGCGCCGCCTCGTTCGGCGAGATGCCGAACAGGCGCGCGTCGAACGCGCTCACCGCGTCCAGGAAGCCGCCGCGCATGCCCCGGGCCACTGGGTCGGCGAGCAGCGCCGCCCGGTCCTGGTCGTCCGGCACCGGCCGGACCAGGTCGTCGCCGGCCACCAGGTGCGCCCAGAAGGCGTCCACGTCCGCCGACCCGGGGAACACCCCGGCCATGCCGATGACGGCGACGGGACCGTCGGCAGCCGCGGGCTCCGACTCCGACTCCGGCTCCGGCTCCGGCTCGACCGTCGTTGCGGCCACCGGAACCACGACCGGCTCGGGCTCCGGCTCGGGCTCGGGCTCGGGCTCCGGCTCCGACTCGGGCTCGGGCTGCGGCTGCGGAGCGGGCTCCGGCGACGCCTGCCCGGCCGACAGTTCGGCGCGGTGGTGCTCGACCAGGTAGTCGGTGAACGAGGCGATGTCCGGGCACTCGAACAGCACCGTGGGCAGCAGGTCGAGCCCGAACTGCTCGTTGACCTTGTTCACCAGCTCGGTGAGCGTGATCGAGTCGAAGCCCAGTTCCAGCAGCTCCGCGCGGGGGTCCACGTCCGACTCGTCCACCAGCAGGAACTCGGCCGCCATCAGCCGCACCCGGCGCTCGGTCGACTCCCGGACCTCCGGGTCGCCCGCGACCGGCGCCGGCGCCGCGGCGACGGCCACCGGGGCGGGCGCGGCGGTGGCGGCCTCGGGCTGTCCGGTCGACAGGCCCTCGACCACCGCGCAGCACGGCTCGCCGGCGGCGAGTGCGCGGACGAAGGCGGCGAGTGCGGCCTCCGTGCTCAGCGGCACCATGTCCCACTTGCGGGCGAACAGTTCGCGGGTGGCGTCGTCGACCGTCATCCCGCCGTCCTCCCAGAGCGGCCAGCAGACGGCCAGCGTGGTGCCGGACCGGTCCCCCGCCGTGACGAGACGGGCCCGCCGGGCGGCGAAGGCGTCGAGGAAGGCGTTGGCGTAGGCGTAGTCGGCCTGTCCGGGGTTGCCCGCCTCGGCGGACATCGAGGAGAACAGCACGAAGAAGTCCAGCGGCTGGTCGACCGTCGCCCGGTCGAGGTGCACGGTGCCGGCGACCTTCGGCCCCAGCACGGCCGCCACCTCCTCCGGGGTCTTGCGCACCGCGCGGGCGTCGCGGCTGACGCCCGCGGAGTGGATGACGCCGTGCAGCGGGCCGAACTCGGCCGTGAGGCCGGCCACCAGCGCCGAGGTCTCCTCGGGGTCGCGCAGGTCGGCGCGCCGGTACACCACTCGGGTCCTGGTCCCGGACAGCTCCTCGACGAGCCGGTCGTCGACGGCCGATCGGCCCGCGAGGACGACGGTGGCGGCCCGGTCGAGGCCAGCGAAGAAGCGCGCGAAGTGGAGGCCGATGGCTCCCGCCCCGCCGGTGATCAGGTAGGTGCCGCCGTCACGCAGGGCGAACCCGCCGGTCCCGGCGGCCTGCGGTTCGAACGGCCGCAGCTCCTTGACCCGCCGCACCCCGTCGCGGTGGTCGACGTCCTGGGCGCCCGCCCGGGCGTTCAGCAGTTCCTCGACGATCCGGTCGGCGTGCTCGGGGCCGGGCCGGCCGCCGGGCAGAGCGAGCCGCACCCCGCGGAACCGGCTGTGCTCCAGGGCGAGGGTGCGCAGCGTCCCGCCGACGGCGCAGTCGAGCGGGTCGACGTCCTCGGGCGTGCCGGTGTGGGCGTACAGCACCGTCAGGCGCGGCTGTTCGGGCCGCCGCAGCACCGCGACGCTCGACCAGAGCACCGCGGGCAGGGCGGTATCGGCGGCGTCCGGGCCCGGCAGCGGCCGGGGGGCGGCCAGGTGCACGATCGCGTCGGGCACCGGGCCGCGCGCCGCGAGGTCCGCGACGAGCTGCTCGTACGAGCTCGGGTCGGCGGTGCGCAGCAGGTATCCGCCGTCCTCGGTGCGGGCGAAGCCCTCGCCCTCGGCGACCGTCACGGCGGTGGCGCCCAGTGCGGCGAGTCGCTCGACCAGCGCCTGCCGGGCGGCGCCGTCCTCGGCGTGCACCAGGACGGTGCGCGGCATGGACGGGTCGGCGGCGAGCGGGGCCGGCTCCCAGACCGGGCGCAGGTACCTGGTCCGGGTCGGGGCGGTCGCGCGGACGGCGGGCGCCGCCGACCCGCCGGTCACGGCGGCGGCCGTCGGGGCCTCGTCGACGGGCCGGTCCGCCGACCGGGGGGCGATCTCCAGGCCGTCGAGGGCCGCGAGGACCCGGCCGTCGCCGTCCGTCAGCCGGATGTCGAAGCGCCGGTGGCCGTTGCGGCGGCCCTCCGGCGTCACCTCGCTCACCCGGGCCCAGCAGTCCATGGGCAGGGCGCCGTGGGCGCGCAGCTCCGCGATGCCGACCGGCAGGTAGCCGGACTCCTCCTCGCAGAGCACCGAGACGACCTGCAGCGCGCCGTCGAGCAGCGTGGGCGGCAGCACGAACCGGAGCGTGCTCTGGCGGGTCTGCTGGGCACTCGCGAGCCGGGCCAGGGCCTCGCCGTCGCCGATCCACAGTTCGGCCACCACTCGCAGCGGGCGGCCGTAGCTCAGGCCGCCGCGGGAGAACGCCTCGTAGAAGTCCTTGGCGGACCGCCGCTCCCCGCACCGGCGGCGCACGGCCGCCAGGTCCAGGGCCGGGTCGGCCGTGGCCTGCGGGTCGTTCGCCAGCACGCCCCGGGCGGCCGTGCGGAAGCCGTCCGCCGCGGGCACGGAGAGCTGGAACGCGGTCGCCCCGGTCTCCTGCTGCGGGGTGAGCGCCACCCGGACCCGGTCCACGCCCGCGTCGAGATCGACCGGGGAGAGCCACCGGATCCCGGTCATCCGCAGCGGGAAGTCGTCCACGCCGGGCATCGCCCCGCGCGCCACCTCCAGCAGGCCGACACCGGGGACGCAGCGGGCTCCGTCGATCCGGTGGTGCCGCGCGATGTCGATCGCCGGGTGGGTGACCGGCCGCTCGACCACGGTCGGCTGGTCACTGTCCACCGTTGCCTCCTGTCGTGGGTGCTCCGCCTGCTGGGTGTGCTCGGGCCGCGGCGCGGGCCCGGTGGGCTCGGCCTTGTCGACGGGCCCGGTGGGCTCCGCCTCGTCGACGGCCCCGGTGGGCTCGGCCTCGCCGCCGGGCCCGGCCTCCGTCTGCGGTTCCGGTGGGCCCGCCGGCCGGGCCGCCTCGGTGATCCAGTGCCGCCGACGCTCGAACGGGTAGGTGGGGAACGCCGCCTTGCGCGCCCCGTCGGCGGCGCCGAACGCGTGCCAGTCGACGGGCACGCCGCGCACCCAGTCCCGCGCGGGGTCCTCCGAGGGGCCGTCGGACGTCGCGCCCTTGGCCGCCGTCCCGCTGACGAACCCGCCGTCGGCGAGGTCGCCGGTCGCGAACCGCCGCAGCCCTGCGGCGATCGCGGCGTGGTCGGCGCCCGTCACGGCGAGCCGTTCGGGCAGCTCGCGGCGGCCCGTCCGGCTGGTCGAGGCCAGGTCGCGCAGCGGGGCGGCCAGGCCGGCCGGGCTCTCCAGGAAGTCCGCGACCTGCTCGGCGTGGGTGCGCAGCGCGTCCCGGCTCAGCGCCGACAGCAGGAACACCTGCTGCTCCGCCGCACCAACCGCAGTCGCACCGTCGGCGCCGTCCGGGCCGGACGGGACGTACTCCTCCAGGATCATGTGGACGTTCGCTCCTCCTGCTCCGAACGAGCTGATTCCCGCGCGGAGCGGCCAGGTCCGCTCGCCCGTGCCGAGGTCGGCGACCGGCCGCTCCCAGGGCGTCGCGGTGCGCTGCGGCCGGAACGGCGAACCCTCGAAGCGGATCTTCGGGTTGACCGTGTCCAGATTGATCGTCGGCGCGAGGGTGCGGTGCTTGAACTGGAGCAGCACCTTGGCGAGTGCGGCGATGCCGGCCGCACCCTCCAGGTGGCCGATGTTGGACTTGACCGATCCGACGGCGCAGAAGTCCGGGTCCGTCACGCCGAGCGAGCGGAACGCGCGGGTGAGGCCCGCCACCTCGATCGGGTCGCCCAGCGCCGTCCCCGTCCCGTGCGCCTCGACGTAGGACACCGTCCGCGGGTGGACGCCGGACCGGCGCAGCGTCTCCTCGATGAGCTGCGCCTGGGCGTTGGGGTTGGGCACGGTGTAGCCGCTGACCTTGCCCCCGGCGTTGCTCAGGCTGCCCTTGACGACGGCCCAGATGGTGTCGCCGTCGGCCTCGGCCTGCTCGACCGGCTTCAGCAGCACCGCCCCGACGCCTTCGCCCGGCACGAAGCCGTCCGCGTCGGCGTCGAAGACCCGGCAGCCGTCGCCGGTCGCCAGCATGTTCCGGGCGGCGAGCGCGGCGAAGTGCGCGGGGTGGAGGATCAGGTTGACCCCGCCGGCGATCGCCTGCCGGCACTCGCCGCGGCGCAGGCTCTCGCACGCCAGGTGGACCGCAGTGAGCGCGGACGAGCAGGCGCTGTCCACCGCGAAGCTCGGCCCCTGGAGGTCGAAGGTGTACGACACCCGGTTGGCCATCGACCAGAACGCGGAGTGCCCGGTCGCGTAGCGGCCCTCCGGCCAGTCCGCGGCGGCGGCGAGGAGTCCGTACTCGCCGTACATCACGCCCGCGAAGACACCGGTACTCGGCTGCCTGGTCCGCTCGCCGAGGTGGCCGGTGGTCTCCAGCAGCTCCCAGCAGGTCTCCAGGAACAGCCGCTCCTGGGGGTCGATGTCGTTGGCCTCCCGCGGCAGGATGCCGAAGAGCGGCGCGTCGAAGGCGTCGACGTCGTCGAGGAAGCCGCCCCAGCGGTTGTACGTCCGGTGCTTGACGCCCTTGCGCTCGTCGAAGTGGGGTCGCCAGTCCCAGCGCTTCTCCGGGATCTCGGTGATGCAGCTGCGGCCCTGCGACAGGTTGGCCCAGAAGGTGTCCAGGTCGGGCGAGGCCGGGAACCGGCCGGCGACCCCGATGATCGCGATGTCGCCGGAGCGGGCCGGCGCGACCGGCACGGCGGGGGGCTCCACGGCGGCGGGTTCGGGGGCGGCGGGCTCGGAGACCTGGAGCGGCTCCGGCTCCGGCTCGGGCTCTCGCTCAAGCACAGGCTCCGGCTCGGGCTCTTGCTCAAGCACAGGCTCCGGCTCGAACGCAGGCTCCGGGGCAGCTCCCACCGGGATGCGGTCGCCGTACTCCGCCAGGAGGTGCGCGGCGAGCTGATCGATTGTCATGTGCTCGAACAGCAACGTCGCGGGCAGATCGCCCAGGTCCTGCTCGAACCGGTCGATGATGTTCAGACTCACCAACGAGTCGACCCCGAAGTTCTCGAACGTCGCCGACGGCTCCAGACCCGCCACCGGCGTCTTCAACACCTCCGAGAACACCCCCGCCACATACCCCCGCACCGCCGCCGCCACGTCGCCCCCCGCAGCAGCAGGAGCCGCCTCGGGCTTCGCGACCACGATCAGGGACTGGGCCGACTCGCCCGCCGCCGCTCCCGGGACACCGTGCGTGCGCACCGTTGCGAGGTCCGCGGATTCGGCGGTCCGCGCCCACTGCTCCGGGCTCAGCAGCGGCGAGTGCGGCAGTCGGCGCTCGCCGTCCTCGTACATCCACCAGCCGGTGGTGAGGCCGAAGGTGAGGGTGAGGAAGTCGGAGAACCGGGTGATCTCGTTGACCAGGGCGATCCCGCCGGGACGCAGCAGCGTGCCGATGTTCGCCATCGTCCGCTCGATGTCGGGGGTGGCGTGCAGGACGTGCGTGCCGAACACGACGTCGAAGTCGGCGGCCTCGAAGCCCTGGGCGAGCGGGTCCTTGGAGATGTCCAGGGTCCGGAACGACATGAAGGGGTGTGCGCGCTCGAACTCCCGCTCGCCGTGCCGCAGGAACGCCGGGGAGATGTCCGTGTAGACGTAGTGGACGCCGTCGCCGCCGAGTTCGCCGCAGGCGGGGAGCACGGTCGCGGAACTCGATCCCGTGCCCGCGCCGATCTCCAGCACCCGTGCCGGGCGGCCGGTCCGTTCGTACGCCCGGCGGGCGGCGGCGGCGACCTCCTCGGCCAGCGTCCGGTTGAAGTGGTCGGCGATGGGCTGGCCCTTGTAGATCGGTTCGACGAGCGCGACCGAGCCCTTGGGGAACAGCACGTCCATGGGGTTGCGCCGCCCCGCGAGGACCTCGGGGAGGGCCTCGCAGCAGCGCCCGACCAGGTGGACGTGCCCGGCCATCTCCGGGTGGCGCAGGGCCAGTTCGGCACCTGCGCCGTCCGGGCCGGGTCGGCCGGCCTCGGCCGTGAACTCGACGGTCGCGCCGTGCATCCGGACGGCGCCGTCGGCGCGGGCGATGTCGAGCACGGCGTCCAGCAGCCTCCGGTGCCGTTCCACCACGCCGATCCGCGCCGCCAGTTCGGCGACCGGTACCCGGGTGCCGGCGGCGGGTCGGCCCGCCATCCGGTGCAGCACGGTGCGCAGCAGGTCGCGGCTGTACGCCTCGACCTCGGCGAACGCCTCCCGCGCGCGGTTCAGGACGGCGGGATCGGCGCCGGCCGGCCGGGGGGCCGGGGCCTCTACGGGCAGTGGCCGGACCGCGGGGGCCGTCGGGGCCGCGGCGCCGGCGGGCGCGAGCAGCCCGGTCAGCCGTTCGCCGTGCTCCGCCACGAGGTGGGCGGCGAGCTGATCGATCGTCATGTGCTCGAACAGCAACGTCGCGGGCAGATCGCCCAGGTCCTGCTCGAACCGGTCGATGATGTTCAGACTCACCAACGAGTCGACCCCGAAGTTCTCGAACGTCGCCGACGGCTCCAGACCCGCCACCGGCGTCTTCAACACCTCCGAGAACACCCCCGCCACATACCCCCGCACCGCCGCCACCGCGACGCCCCCCGCAGCAGCAGGAGCGGCCGACGGGGCCTCGGACGCGGCGGGCTGCACGGCCTCGGTCCGGGTCCGGCTCGCGTCGCCGGTCACGTGGATGCCCATGGCGGGCAGTGCGACGCGGTCGGCCTTCATCGCCAGGGTCTGCGGCAGCCGCGCGCCGATGACCCGGCGCAGCACCGCCATGCCTTCGGCGGGCTCGATCGAACCGATGCCCAGCTTCGCGAACGCCTCGCGCATCCGCTGGTTGGCGACGGCGCCGACGCTCCCCCAGAAGCCCCAGTTGACGACCGAGACGGGGTACGGGCGCTGCCGGTCCAGCCACTGGACGTAGGCGTCCTCGAAGGTGCTCGCGGCGGCGTAGTTGGCCTGCCCGCCCGCCTCGACGAAGGAGACGGCCGAGGAGAAGACCAGCATGAAGTCCAGCGGCCGGTCGCCGAGGACCCGGGCGAAGGCGGTGATCCCGGCGACCTTGGGGGCGAGGCCCGCGGTGAACGCGGCCTCGTCCATGTTGGCGATCGTGCGGTCCTGGAGGTCCAGGGCGGCGTGGATCGCGCCATGGACGGCGCCGAACTCCGCCACGGCCCGGGCCGTGGCGCGCCGCAGGGCGGCCTCGTCGGCGACGTCCGCCTGCAGGTACAGGGCCCGGCCGCCGAGCGCGGCGATCTCCGCGGCCTTGGCCTCGTGGTCCGGCCCCTGCGGGCTGCGGCCGAGCCAGACCAGCCGGGCCTGCGCGATCCGGGCCAGCAGGCGGCTGAGCGCGAAGCCGATGCCGCCCGCGCCGCCCGCGATCACGTACACGCCCTGCTGCCGGAACGGCGCGGCGCCCTCGGGCGCGGGCAGTCGCACCGGGTCGAAGGTGCGTTCCAGCCGCCGGTCGCCGCGCAGCAGCACCAGCGGTTCCGTGCCGGGCTCCGCCGCGATCCGGTCGGCGGTCCGGGCCGGGTCGCGGCGGCCGGCGCCGACGTCGACGCAGGAGACCCGCCAGCGCGGGCACTCGGACGCGACCGCCCGGGCGATGCCGAGCAGTCCGGCGGCGTGCGGCACGATCGGGTCGTCCGCGTCGGCCGGGACGGCGCCCGCGGTGACGATCCGCAGTTCCAGCCGGTCCCGGGTGCGTCCGGCCGCGATGAGGCGCTTGACCAGCCGGAACAGGGCGAGCGCGGTGCCGTCCCGCTCGGGGTCGACGCCGGGCGTCCCGGTCCGGGCGACGAAGTGGATCGCGTCCAGCGGGGCGTCGAGCGGGGCGAGGTCGGCCTCGCCCGCGTCGGGGAGCGCCACGGTGACGGCGGCGCCGGTGCGGGCCGCAAGGGCGTCGGCGAGGTCCGCCGCGTCGGCGGTGTGCACCACGGCGGCGCGCCGCCCCGGGGCCTCGACGGCGGCCCGGCCGGCCGGGGCCGCCTCGCGCCAGACCGGGCGGTACGTCATCTCGTCGGCCGGGTTGTTCCGGGCCCGCAGCGAGAGTCCTTCGTAGCGCACGCACACCCGCCCCGAGGCGTCGGCGAGCCGCACCCGGTAGCGCTGCCGGCCGGCCCGTTCGACGTGGGCCCAGACGGGCACGGCGCCGGGCGTCAGGACGGTGACGGTGTCGACGGCGAACGGCACGAGGATCGCGTCGTTGCCGGCCTCCAGCGCGGCGACCAGCTGCTGGGCGCCGTCGAGCAGGGACGGGTCGAGCAGGAAGCCGGGCCGCGCCGGGGCCTCGGTGAAGCGGCCCAGCGCCTCGTTCCCGTTGAAGGAGATCCTCGCCAGGACGCGGAAGGAGGTGCCGTACTCGATCCCGGCGGAGCGGAAGTCCTGGTAGAAGCGTTCGGCGGGCACCTCGCCCGGGCAGCGCCCGGCGATCGCGGCCAGGTCGAGGACCTCGTCCCGGTCCGCCCCGGCCGGAACGGACAGGCCGCCGCGGACGTACGGCTCCGGCGAGTCGCCGGCGCCGATCTGGAACCCGTGTCCGTCCTCGGTCGCGGTGATCCGGACCTTGAGGTCCGCGGCCGCCGCCGGGTCGACCAGTCGCAGCCAGCGCACACCGGTCAGTTCGAGCGGCCCCGAAAGTCCGCAGGCCCGCGCCGACGCGGCCGCCAGATCGAGGCTCGCGGCGCCCGGGAGGACCGGCCCGCCGCCCACCCGGTGGTGGTCCAGCAGCCAGTGGTCCGCCGGGACGCCGACCTCGAACAGCGCGCCCGCGCCGGTTCCGGGGCTGCCGACGGGCGCGCCGACGAACGGGTGCCGGTCGTCGGCCGGGGCCTGCGGCAGCTCGACCCAGTGCCGGTCGTCGGCGAACGGGTAGGCGGGCAGCGGCACCCGGCGGGCGCCGCTGCCTTCGAACAGCCCGGACCAGTCGGGGTCCTGCCCGGAGACGTAGGCCCGGGCCAGGCGTTCCAGCTCCGACCGGCGCCCGGACCCGCCCGGGGCCTGCTCCGCACCGGCCGCGCCGCCCCGGAAGCAGCCGGCGGGCAGGCCGCCGCCCGCGGCCTCGGCCAGCCGCTGCCCCAGTGCGGCGAGGTCGTCGGCGACGAAGGCGATCCGGACCGGCCAGTGGCTGCGGCCGACCGCGAGGGTGAACGCGACATCCCGCAGCGACAGGTCGCCGGTGAGCGCCGCGGACAGCCGGGCCAGGGCCCGGCCCAGCGCCGCCTCGTCGCGGGCCGACACCACGACCAGGTGGTCGCCGTCCGGCTGCTGCGGCGGCGCCGGAAGGCGGGGCGCCTCGGCGATCACCGCGTGCGCGTTGGTGCCGCTGAAGCCGAAGCTGCTGACGGTCGCCATCCGCACGCCCTGCGCGCCCGGCTGCCAGGGCCGACGCTCGGGCACCACGAAGAAGGGGCTGCTCTCCAGCCCCGTCTTGGGGTTGGGGGCGTCGAAGGCCGGCGCGGGCGGGAGCTCGCCGTGGCGCAGCGCGAGCAGGACCTTGAGCAGCCCGGCGACGCCCGCGGCCATGGTGGTGTGGCCGATGTTGGCCTTGACCGTGCCGAGGGCGCAGTAGCCGACCCGGTCGGTGGTGCGCCGGAAGACCTCGGTCAGCGCCTTGACCTCGATGGGGTCGCCGAGCGGGGTGCCGGTGCCGTGGGCCTCGACGTAGCCGATGTCCTCGGCGGTCACTCCGGCGCGTTCGTGCACCTCGGCGATCAGCGCGGCCTGCGACCGGGCGCTGGGCGCGGTGATGCCGTTGGTCCGGCCGTCGCCGTTGATGCCGGTCGCCCGGATGACGCCGTGGATGTGGTCGCCGTCGGCGATCGCCCGGTCGAGGCGCTTGAGGACGACGCAGCCGACGCCCTCGCCCAGCACCGTTCCGTCGGCCGCCGCGTCGAAGGGCAGGCACTGCCCGAGCGGCGAGAGCATGCCGACCTTGCTGGCGCGGATGTGCAGTTGCGGGGTCACCATCAGGGCCACGCCGCCGGCCACCGCCATCGAGCACTCGCCGCGCCGGATGCTCTCGGCGGCGAGGTGGACGGCCACCAGCGAGGAGGAGCAGGCGGTGTCGACGGCCATGGTGGGCCCGACGAGGTTCAGCAGGTAGCCGATCCGCGCGGGCATGATCGAGCTGGTCGTCCCGAGGAACGCGTGTCCGCTGTCCGCCTGCCCGGCCTCGGCGAGCAGCAGGCTGTAGTCGCCGGGCGCACAGCCGACGAACACGCCGCAGCGGGTGCGTTCCGCGGAGTGGACGGCGTGGCCGGCGTCGTCCAGCGCCGCCCAGGCCTGCTGGAGGAACAGCCGCTGCTGCGGGTCCATCACCTCGGCCTCGAGCGGCGAGATGTTGAACAGCGCGGCGTCGAAGCGGTCGACGTCGGGCAGCATCGCCGCGGCCTTGGTGTAGGTCCGGCCGGGAACCCGCCGGTCGGGGTCGTAGACCGGGTCGACGGCCCAGCGCCCGCGCGGGACTTCGGCGAAGCTGTGGCGGCCGGCCACGATGTTCGCCCAGAACTCGTCGAGGTTCTCGGCGCCGGGGAAGCGGCCCGACATGCCGATGACGGCGATGTCGTCGCGCGACGGCGACGGCGCCGGTTCCTCGGCGGGGGCGGGCGCCGGAGCGGTCCGGTCCGCGGTGAGGAGGTGCTCGGCCAGGCGCGGCACCGTCGGGTGGTCGAAGAGCGCGACCGGGTCGACGGTCAGCCCGAAGCGTTCGCCCAGCCGCTGGGTCATCCGGACCGCGCCGACCGACTCCAGGCCCATCTCGTGGAAGCTCTGCCGGGCGTCGATCTCGTGGCGCTCCAGGTAGAGCTCGGCGCAGAGGGCGTCCTCGACGGCCCGCACCACCTCGTCGCGGTCGAGTCCGGGGAGCGGAGCCGGCCGCGGCTCGACGACGGGCGCGGCGGCAGGCACGACGGCGTCCGCCGGGCGGGCGGGCGCCGGAACGGTCGTTCGCTGCTGCTCCTGCTGCCACTCGCCCAGCCAGTACCGCTGCTCGTTGAACGGCTGCACGGGCAGCGGGACCCGCCGGGGCCGGCGGGCCGCCGCGGTGTCGTGGCAGGCCTCCCACGGCAGGTCGGCGCCGGCGGCCCAGTTCCGGGCCACCTCGTGCAGGTCGCCCGCGCGGTGGAGCTCGACCAGCCGGTCGGGCGCGGGGGCCGGGTGGTCGGTGCGCCGTTCCCCGTCGCCGGTGAAGCGGTTCCGGCCGGCGTCGTGGCCGTCGAGGTGGTCGGCCAGCTCGCGCCGCAGCCCGTCCAGGCCGGTGGCCACGACGGCGAGCCGCACCGGCAGCGCCACCCGGCCGGTCTGGAGGGTGAAGGCGACGTCCGCGGCCGGGGGCAGTCCCCGCGTACCGCCGGCACGCGGGGCGAGGTTCGCGGCGAGGTCGACGATCGTGGCGTCGCCCGTGAAGGGGGTTGCCGCGGCGGGCAGCCGGTCCCCGAGGCTCCGGGTCAGCCCGGCCAGGCCGACGCGGTCCACGCCGAGGTCGACCAGGGTCTCCCGCGGGTCGATCGCGCTGTCCGGGACTCCGAGGATCCGGGCCACCTCCGCGGTGACCAGGGCGGTCGCCCCGCTGTCGGCGCCGCTGTCCGGCGCGCCCTCCAGGTGGCTCAGGTGCCGGCGCAGGGTGGCCCGCAGGGTCTCCTCGTCCCGCGCGGAGAACACGAAGACCTGCGGCCGCTCGCCGCCCGGCCCGGGGGCGTCAGCGGGCGGTGCGCTCTCCAGCAGCAGGTGGGCGTTGGCGCCGCCCGCGCCGAACGCGGAGACGCCGGCCCGCAGCACGTCGCAGCCCGGGGCGGGCGTCCACGGCGCGGCCGTCCGCTGGACGTGGAAGGGGGTGTCGGAGAAGTCGATGTGCGGGTTGAGCCGCTCGGCGTGGAGCGAGGGCGCCAGCCGGCGGTGCTTCATCTGCAGCAGCACCTTGGTGACGGCGGCGATGCCGGCGGCGCTCTCCAGGTGGCCGATGGCGGACTTCACCGAGCCGACCGCGCAGCTGCCGGGGGCAAGTCCGGCGTCGGCGAAGGCGCTGCGCAGCCCCTCGATCTCGATCGGGTCGCCCAGGCTGGTGCCGGTGCCGTGCGCCTCGATGCAGCCGATGGTCGCCGGGTCGAGGCCCGAGCCGTCCACGGCGTCCCGGATCAGCGCGGCCTGCGCGGCGGGGCTGGGGACGGTGAAGCCGCTGGTGCGGCCGGAGTGGTTGAGCGAGGACCCGCGGATGACGGCGTACACGAAGTCGCCGTCGGCGAGGGCCCGGGACAGCGGCTTGAGGACCACGGCGCCGACGCCCTCGCCGGGCACGTATCCGGTGCCGTCCGCGCCGAAGCTGCGGCAGCGGCCGTCCTCGGAGAGGAACCGGCCCTCGGCGAGCTGGAGGTACTTCTGCGGATGCACGGCGACGTTGACGCCGCCCGCCACGGCGGCGGCGCACTCGCCGCGGCGCAGGCTCTCGACGGCCAGGTGGATCGCCGTCAGCGAGGAGGAGCAGGCCGTGTCGACGGCCATGCTCGGGCCCTTGAAGTCGAGGCAGTACGAGACCCGGTTGGCCACCGAGCAGTGCAGCGCGGTCGGGTTCACGCCGCTGCGCGGGTCGGTGAGCAGCTGGTAGTGGCTCCACATGACGCCGGCGAAGACGCCGACCCTGCCGCCGGCCAGCGTGTCCGGCCGGTAGCCGGCGTCCTCGACGGCCCGCCAGCTGGTGGTGAGGAACAGCCGCTCCTGGGGGTCCATCCGCTCGGCCTCCCGGCGGGAGATCCCGAAGAAGGCCGCGTCGAAGCGGTCGACGCCGTCCAGGAAGCCGCCCCAGCGGCTGTAGGTGCGGCCCGCCTCGCCCTTCTCCTCGGCGAAGAACGCCTCGTGGTCCCAGCGGTCGGCGGGTACCTCGGTGACGCAGTCGCGGCCCTCGGCGAGGTTGCGCCAGAACGCGTCGAGGTCCTCGGCGCCGGGGTAGCGCCCGGCCACGCCGATGATCGCCACGGGTTCGTCGGCGGGCTGCGGGCGGCCGGCCTCGCGGGTCGGTGCGGACGCGGGGGCCGGCGCCCGGAACAGTGCGGCGACCCGGCCGGGTTCGCCGTACGGCAGCACCAGCCTGGCGTCCCCGCCGGCGAGCGCGCCCAGCAGGGCGTCCAGGCCGAGTTCGGTGGGGAGCGGGTGGAGGCCGGTGTCGGCGGCGGCGCGGCGCAGCGCGTCGTCCGCGACCTGCATCCCGCCGTCGGCCCAGTACGGCCAGCCCAGTGCGACGGTGACGCCCGGGCGGTCGCGGCGCGCGGAGCGCCGTTCGGCGAAGTGCTCCAGGTGGGCGTTGGCGTAGGCGTAGTCGCTCTGCCCGGGGTTGGGCAGAGTCGCCGACACCGAGGAGAACAGGGCGAAGAAGTCCAGTTCGTCCTGTGCGGTGGCGGCGTCGAGGTTGCGCGTTCCGCGGACCTTCGCGGCGAGCACCTCGGCGACGTCCGTCCCGTCCTTGCGGAAGAACATGCCGTCCCGGACGGTGCCGGCGCAGTGGAACACCCCGTCGATCCGGCCGAACCGGGCCCGGGCGGCGGCGGTCACCGCGGCGGCGTCCGCCGGGCGGGCGATGTCGCCGGGCAGGTACTCGACCTCGGCGCCCAGGGCGCGCCAGTCGCGGATCCGTTCGGCGAGGGCGGCGCTCGGCGCGCTGCGGCCGGTGAGCACCAGGCGCGCGCGGAGGTCCCGGGCCAGGCGGCCGGCGAGCAGGACGCCGAGGCCGCCGGCCCCGCCGGTGATCAGGTAGACGCCGCGCTCGCGCAGCGGGGCGGGCGCCGGGCCGGCGGCGGGCAACAGGCGCTGCTCGTGGCGGACGGCCTCCCGGACGGCCCCGCGGTGGCGGACCTCGGACTCGTCGGAGCGCGTCCGGGCCTCGGCCAGCACGATCTCCGCGAGCCGGTCCGCGCCGAGGTGGCGGTCGTACCCCACGGCCCGGCAGCGCAGCGCGGCCGCCTCGGCGGTGACGGTCCGGGCGAAGGCCGCGATCGCGGCCTCCTCCGGGCGGGCCGTCCCGTCCGGGGCGGCCTCGTGCAGGAGGAGCAGGGCGACGGGTTCGGTGGGGCGGGTGCCGATGACGGCGGTGGCCAGCGCCGAGCATTCGCGGTGGGCGGTCGGGACGGCGTCCCGGTCGTCGTCGGCGGCCGGCCCGGCGAACCGGACGTACCCGGCCGGCGCTTCACCGGTGGCCGTCAACTCGGCGCACAGCAGGTCGAGTTGGCCCCGCTCGGCCGGGTCGAGGCGGTAGTGCCCGGCGGACACCCGGGCGAAGCGGTCGGCCCGCTCGACGCGCACCGTGCGGCGGCCGCCGGCGAGCCGTCCGACCTCGGCGGCGAGCGCGGCGTCCGCGCCGATCAGGACCAGGGCGCCCCGGCCGCCGTCCGCGGCCGCGGCGGGCGCGGCGGACCAGACGGGGCGGTAACAGTGCAGCGCGGGGGCCTCGGCCGGGAGGGTCTGCTGCGCCGGCCCGGCGGCGGCCGGGGTCGGGCGGCCGGCCGGGGGGTGGCTCCGGTCCAGGTGCGCGGCGAGGGAGTCGATGTCGGAGAACTCGAAGAGCAGCGTCGGGTAGAGCGGCGAGCCGACCAGGTCCTCCAGCTCCCGGCTCATCTCCAGCATGTGCCCGGAGTCCAGGCCCAGGTCGTAGAACCCGGACCCGGTGGCGACGTCCTCGGGCCGCCGGCCGAGCCGGGCCGCGACCATGGCGCGCAGGTGGTCGGCGGTGGCCCGGCCGTCCGTCGGCTCCTCGACGGCGGCCGGCGCCGGGGCGGCGGCCTCGGGCTCGGCGGTGCCGGCGGTGTCGGCCAGCAGTCGGCCGATCAGTTCGGGGTGCCGGATGCGCTTGCAGGTGAGCTTGGTGAACTCGGCCAGCAGCCGGCCGTCGGCGTCGCGGATCGTGTAGCTGTTGTGCATCACGTCGCCGCTGGCCGCCAGGGTCTCCGGCTGCGGGACGTGGGCGTGGACGGCGCCGCGGATCGGCCGCGGGGCGCGGAAGCGCTCGATGAAGACCGGGATGAACGGGTCGTCGTCGCCGATCGGGACCTGGGTGAAGGCGGCGATGGTCGAGCAGTCCATCTTCGCGGGGTGCAGCAGGAAGGCCTCGTCCAGCGCGGCGGACTCCGCGTCCAGGGCCAGCTCGGCGAGGAGTTCCCCGGCGCCGTGGTGGAGCTGCCCGAAGCAGCGCATGGCGTCCCCGTGGACGATCCGCTCGGCGCGGGCCCGGGCGTACATGTCGTCCATGTCGGTGGTCCGGGCGGCGGAGCGCCGCAGCGCGTCGAGGTCGACGGCGGGCGGCTCGGGCACGTCCCGGAAGGCCAGTTCGGCCTGGAAGTTGCGCCGGTACGGGGAGATCGGGTCGCCGTCCCGCCGCCACCGGCTCTCGGCGGTGACCAGGCGCAGGCCGTCGGCCGGCGGCGAGACCACCACCCGGATCTCGCGGTCGTGGCCCTCGGTGGTCGCGACGGCCTCGTGGAAGAGCACGTTGCGCAGTTCGGCGCGCGCGACGTCGAATCCCTGGGACTGCAGGATGCGCAGCACGATGTCGAGGAAGGTGACCCCGGGCATCACGGACACGCCGTGCACCCGGTGGTTCTGCATGACGAAGTCGGAGTGCTGGAGGACGAGGCGACACTCCACCTCGGGGTCCTGGCCGGGCGTGGGGCTCAACGCTGCTTTCCTTCCAGGGAGTTCGCCGGTGCGAACGAGCGGTCGGCGGACGCCGGACGGGCGAAGTCGACCGCCAGCAGGGACGTGGTGAGGGAGGGCCGCGGCGCGGGCGCCCCGGCGGACGCGGCGGGTTCCGGGTCCAGCCAGAGGCGGCGGCGGCGGAAGACCGGCGCGGGCAGCGCGGGCCGGACGGCTCCGGCGGGACGCTCGTCCGGGGCGAGGGACCCGGCGATCACGTGGGCGTTGGTGCCGCCCAGGCCGAAAGCGCTGACCGCCGCGTACCGGGGCCGGCCGGGCTCGCCGGTCCAGGTCCGGACCGTCCGGTTCGGGAAGAACGGCGAGGCGGCGAAGTCGAACCGCGGGTTGGGGCGTTCGCAGAACAGCGTGGGCGGGATCACGCCCTCGCGCAGGGCCAGGACGGTCTTCAGGAACCCGGCCATGCCCGCGGCGCTCAGCAGGTGGCCGACGTTGGACTTGACCGAGCCGACGGCGCAGTAGCCGGTCCGGTCGCCGTCCGGCCGGAAGGCGTCGGTCAGGGCCCGCAGCTCGATCGGGTCGCCGATCATCGTGCCGGTGCCGTGGGCCTCGATCATTCCGACGGACTCCGCGCTCAGGCCGCTGTCGGCCAGCGCCCGCCGGATGACCTTGGCCTGCGCCACCGGGTTCGGCGTGGTGAGGCCCATCGTGCGCCCGTCGTTGTTGACGGCGACCGCCTCGATCACCGCGTGGACCCGGTCGCCGTCGCGCAGGGCCTGCTCCAGCGGCTTGAGCAGCACCGTCCCGCAGCCCTCGCCCGGGACGAACCCGTCGGCCCGCTCGTCGAAGGTCGCGCAGCGGCCGGTGCGGGACAGCGCGCGGGCAGCGCTGAAGTCGAGGTACGGCTCCTCGTCGAGCAGGACGTCCACCCCGCCCACCACGGCCAGTTCGGACTCGCCCGCGAGCAGGCTGCGGCAGGCCGCCTGCAGGGCGACCAGGGACGAGGAGCACGCGGTGTCGACGACCAGGTTGGGTCCGTGGAAGTCGAAGCGGTGCGCGACCCGGGCCGCGATGAAGTTCTGGTCGCTGCCCATGCCCACGCCGCCGGGGCGGGAGCGGGCCCGGCGCCCGTACCCGGTCAGCCGGGCGCCGGCGAAGACGCCCACGTCCCGTCCGGCCAGTTCCTCCTCGCGGTAGCCGGCGTCGGCCAGGCAGGTGGCGGCGGACTCCAGGAAGAGCCGGATGGTCGGGTCGAGGCAGGTGGCCTCGTCCTCCGTCATCCCGAACCACTCCGGGTCGAAGTCCTCGATCCCGTCGACGAACCCGCCCCACTTGCTGATGCTGCGGCCGGGGGCGTACTCGGGGCGGTACAGCCGCCGGACGTCCCAGCGGGAGGCCGGGACCTCCGTGACGGAGCACTCCCCGGCGACCAGGTTGCGCCAGAACGCCTCGGCGTCGGGGGCGCCCGGGAACCGGCAGGCCAGGCCGATCACGGCGACCCGTCCGCTCCCCGGCCGGCCGGACGGCGGCGCCGGCTGCGCGGCGACGGCGCTCTGCGGCGCCGCGGCTTCCGGCTCCTCGCGCGGTCCGATCCCCAGGGCGTCGAGGTGCGCGGCGAGCCGCTCCAGCGTCGGGTGTTCGAGCAGGGCCGTGGGCTCCACGGGGCTGCCGGCGCGTTCCTCGATGCGGAAGACGAGCTCGCCGAGCATCACCGATTCGACGCCGAGGTCGCCGAAGAAGGCGGTCGGGTCGAGGTCGACGGCCGGGATGGCCAGCGCGTCGGAGAACAGGGGGGCCAGCCATTCCAGCGCGCGGACGGTCGGCTCGGGCACGGTCGGCTCCACAGGTGGTAGGGGGGAGGCGCCCGCGGGGGGTTCCTCGGCGGGGTGCGGGGCGGGGTGCGAAGCGGGGTGCGAAGCGGGGTGCGGGGCGGGGTGCGGGGCGGTGGGCCGGGGCTTGCCCAGCAGCGTGTCGGGGGCGACGGGGACGCCGTCCAGCGGCGGGCAGACCACGACGCGCGCCACCTCGGACGGCAGGGCCACGATCCGCTCCAGCAGCCGCAGGCCCTCCGCCTCCCCCAGCGATCCGACGCCGGCCACCGCGCAGCCCTCGGGCTGGGCCGCGCCCATTCCGGTCTCGTGCCAGGTCGGCCAGTCGACCGAGCGGAAGCGGCGCTCGCCGGCCGCCGCCCGGTGGTCGGCGAACTGGTCGAGGAAGGCGTTCGCGGCGGCGTAGTCCGACACCCCGCGGGCGAGCGCCGGAACCATCGCGGACAGCGAGGAGAACAGCACGAAGAAGTCGAGGTCGTCGGCCGAGCAGAGCCGGGCCAGCGTCTCCAGGCCGGTGGCCTTGGGCTCCAGCACCGCTTCGATGTCGGCGACGGACTTGCCCGCGAAGGACGGCCGGCCCAGCGGGCCGCGGCCCGCGCAGTGCACGACGCCGCCGAGCGGGCCGAGCCCGCAACGGACCTCCGCCAGGAAGGCCGCGGTCCGGTCCTCCCGGCCGAGCTCGCCCGTGTGCACCAGCACCCGCGCGCCCACGGACTCCAGTTCGGCGACGAGCGCGGCCGTCTCCGCCTCCGGGGAGCCCGGGTCGAGGGCCGGCCACTCGGTGCGCGGCGGGAGGGGGCGCCGGCCGGTCAGGGCGAGCAGGCGGGCGCCGCGGCGGACCAGCAGCCGGGCGACGGCGGCGCCGATGCCCCGGGTGCCGCCGGTGACCAGGTAGGCCCGGCCGGGGTCGAGCCGCAGCGGGCGGTCCGGGCCGCCGGGCAGCGCGGTGAGCTCGCGCCGGTGCCGCCTCGCGCCGCGCAGGCAGACCTCGGTGAGGCCGTCCGCGGCGAGCAGCTCGGCGTGAATCCGCCGGGCGGCGGCCACCGGGTCGCCGCCCGCGCCCTGGATGTCGGCGACGGTGGCCGCGACCCGGGGGTGCTCGGCCGCCAGCATCCGCACGAACCCGGCGAGGCGGGCGCCGGACCACGCCGGCACCGCCCCGGGCAGCCCGTACAGGCCCTCCGTGACCTGCAGGACCCTCAAATCCCGGGCGCGGAGCAGGCGGACCAGGCGCTGGAGCAGCCGCAGCCGGTCGGTCCACCGCCCGGTCCCCTCGCCGGCCGCCACGTCGCAGAGGTCGACCAGGCCGACGATGTCCTCGTGACGGGCCACCAGGTCGGCCGCGATGCGGTCCGCCGCGGCCTCGTCGACGAGCGCCTCGGCCCCGGCTGCCGCGTCCGCTCCCTGGCGCACCAGCAGCAGCCGGTCGGCGCCGAGCCGTGCGGCGAGCGCGTCCGCCAGCGCCGCGGTCCGGTCGGTGAAGACGCAGACGACGCGGCCGGTCACCGGGCCGGGCTCGGGGGCCGCGGCGGTCGGCGTCCACACCGGGGTGTAGAGCGCCACGCCGTCCGCCGGGGAGATCGCGGACGGTTCGGGCACCGGCTGCCGCGTCGCGGACGGTTCGGACGCCGGTACGAGGTCCGGCCGCCACGTCGCGGACGGTTCGGACGCCGGCACGGGCTCCGGCTGCCGCGTCGCGGTGGGCGCGGCGGCCTCCGGCAGCCAGTGGCGTTCCCCGGCGAACGGGTAGGAGGGCAGCGACACCAGGCGTCCCGCGCCCGGCCCGTCCCGGTGGACGACGGCGTCGCCGGCCACCCAGCGGGCGGCCAGGCGGCGCAGCGCCTCGGCGCGCGGCAGGTCCGGGTCGGGGGCGACGGGCGTCCCGGTGCGGAGGGCGTCCCCCGGGGTGCGGCCGTGCAGCACCTCCGGGTCGCGGTGGCCGGCCGCGAACCGGTCCAGCGCGGCGAGCAGTTCACCGGTGTCGGCGACGACGACCGCGAGCCGCTCGCGCAGGGCCTCCCGGCCGACCAGGAGCGTGTGGGCGACGTCCGCGAGGGCGGGCGGCGGCGCTCCGCCGCCGTGGCGGAGCCGGTCGGCCAGACGTCCGGCCACCGCCCGCAGCCGCTCCTCGTTGAAGGCCGACAGCACGATCAGCTCCGGGCCCGGTCCGGGCTTCTCCGACGGATGCGCCGCGGCCCCGGCCGGAACGTACTCCTCCACCACCACGTGGGCGTTCGAGCCGCCGGCGCCGAAGGAGCTGACGCCCGCGCGCCGGGGCAGCACCGTCCCGTCGGCCGCGACCGGGGCGGCCCACGGCTCCAGCTCCTGCACCACCCGGAACGGCGACTGCGCCCAGTCCACGGCGGGGTTGAGCTCCCGGGAGTGCAGCGAGGGGACCAGTCGGCGGTGGCGCAGCTGGAGCACCACCTTGGTCAGTCCGGCGAGGCCGGCCGCGGCCTCCGGGTGCCCGATGTTCGACTTCACCGATCCCACGGCGCAGGACCCGGGCGCCAGGTCGGCCCCGGCGAACGCCCGGGCCAGGCCGTTGATCTCGATGGGATCGCCGAGCGAGGTCCCGGTGCCGTGCGCCTCCAGGTAGCCCACCCCGGCCGGGTCCACGCCCGCCTCGTCCAGCGCGGCGCGCACCAACGCGCCCTGCGCCACCGGGTTGGGCACCATGTAGCCGTTGGTGCGGCCGCCGTGGTTGACGGCGGTGCCGCGGATCACGGCGTGGATCCGGTCCCCGTCGGCGACGGCGGCGCTCAGCGGCTTGATCAGCAGCGCGCCGACGCCCTCCGCGGGGGCGAAGCCGTCACCGCCCGCCCCGAAGCTGCGGCAGCGGTGGTCGCTGGAGGTCATCCTCAGCCGCGCCTGCTGGCGGAACTTGTGCGGGTGCAGCGACAGGTTCACCCCGCCCACCAGGGCCGCCGCGCACTCGCCGCGGCGCAGGCTCTGCACGGCCAGGTGCAGCGCGGTGAGCGAGGACGAGCACATGGTGTCCACCGCCATGCTCGGCCCGTGCACGTCGAGGAAGTAGGAGACCCGGTTGGCGATGCCCGCGACGGCCGATCCGCTGTCGGCCGGTTCGCCGGACAACGAGCTCTCGACGCCGAAGAACGGGTACTCGTTGTACATCGTCCCGACGAAGACCCCGACGCCCGCGCCGTGCCGCTCCCGCAGCCGGGCCCGGGTGTAGCCGGCGTCCTCCAGCGTCTCCCAGGCGGTCTCCAGGAACAGCCGCTCCTGCGGGTCCATCAGCCGCGCGTCGCGGGGGGTGATGCCGAACAGCAGCGGGTCGAAGCGGTCGACGCCCGCCAGGAAGCCGCCCCGCATGAGGTCGGCCCCGCCGGACACGGCGGGCCGGTCGGCGGGCAGCGCGGTCACGCTGTCGCGGCCCTGTTCGAGGTTGCGCCAGAACTGGTCCAGGTCCGCGGCCTGCGGGTAGCGGCCGGCGATGCCCACGACGGCGATCGGCTCGGCGGCGAGTTGCTCAGCAGCGGGCTTCTCGGCAACGGGCTTCTCAGTAACGGACACCGGCCCGGCGGCGCCGCCGTGCCACGGTCCGTCGTGCAGGCGCAGCAGGTGCGCGGCGACGCCCGCGAGGTCGGGGTACTCGTAGAACACGGTCTGCGACACCGGGCCGACGGCGGCCCGGAGTTCGGTGTTGAGCCGGGAGACCAGCATCGAGGTCAGCCCGTAGTTCTCCAGCGGGACCTTCGGGTGCAGCCGTTCCACCGGGATCCCGCTGACCTCGGCGTACAGCCCGGCCAGGTACCGCTCTGCGCTCTCCTGCGCCGCCGGGGACACCGCGTCGGCGACGGCCGTGCCGAGCACCGGGGCGGCGTCGTCGAGCAGGCGCCGGTCGTCGAGCACGTGCCGGTCGCCGGCGAAGGCGTGCACGGGCAGCGTGACGCGTCGGCCCGGCGCGGGCCACAGCCGCGCCCAGTCCACCGGGTGGCCCCGCAGCCACAGGTCCACGGCGTGCGACGCGGGCCGGTCGGTCGGGGCGGGTCCGGCGGCCGGGTCCGCGACGGCCGTGGACAGGCCGGGGTGCGACCGGCCGGCCAGGAAGGCGTTCAGACCGGCGACCATCCCGGCCACCGTGCCCGCGGTCAGCGCCAGCCGGTGCGACAGGTGCACCCTCCCGGTCTGCAGGGTCCAGGCGACCCGGTCGGGCTCCACGGTGTCGGCGTGGGCGGCGAGGTGGGCGCCCAGCCGCTGTGCGGCAGTCCCGAGCTGCTCGGCGCCGTCGGCGGAGAGCAGCAGCACCCGCCCGGGGTCGAACCCGCCGTCCGCGCGGCCCGCCGTCGCCGTCGCGGGTGCCGGGGCCGGCCGGTCGCCGGGCGCGGAACGCAGCACCACGTGTCCGTAGGAGCCGGTCGCGCCGAGGGCGTTGACCAGGGCCGTGACCCGCCCGTCCGCCGCCGGGGTCCAGGGCCGGGAGCGCTCGACGACCTCGACCGGCAGGGTCTGCCAGTCCACCAGGCCGTTGCGCTGCCGGGCGGTGCGGGCCGGGGCGATCCGGCCGTGCCGCATCTGCAGCAGCACCTTGATCACCTGGGACAGGCCGGAGGCCGCCTCCAGGTGCCCGATGTTCGGTTTCACGGTGCCCACCGGGAGCCGCGGGGCGTCGCCGGGTCGGGCGAACACCTCGCCCAGGGCTTCGAGTTCGGCGGCGTCCGCGATTCCGGCGCCGGCCGCCGCGCACTCCACGTAGTCGATGTCGTCGGGAGTGACGCCCGCCCCGGCCAGCGCCCGGGCCAGCGAGTCGACCAGGCTCTCGGCCCGCGGCGCGCCGTACCTGGGCGCGCGCCCGGCGTGGGCGATGCGGGTCTCCTCGACGGTTCCGTGGACGAGGTCGCCCGCCTCGGCGGCGGCCCCCGCCGGGCGCAGCAGCAGCGCGCCGACGCCCTCGCCCGGGTACCAGCCCGAGCCGGCCGCGGAGAAGGCCTCCGGCGTGCCGTCCAGCGCCACCAGCTCCAGGCCTTCGAGCAGGCCCCAGTGGTAGGGGTGGGCGAGGAGGTTGACGGCGCCGACGACGGCCGCGCCGCACTCGCCCCGGCGCAGGCTCTGCACCGCGAGGTGCAGGGCCGTCAGCGAGGACGAGCAGGAGGTGTCGACGGCCAGGCTCGGGCCGCCGAAGTCGAAGAAGTGCGAGACCCGGTTGGCGATGTCGGACGCGGTGGCCGGGGTGCGGGCCGGGCCGCCGGCCGCCCAGTGGTCGGCGCCCTGCTGGCGGTGGTCCTGCCACATGGTGCCGATGAAGACGCCGACCCGTCCGGCGGACAGCCGCAGCGACTCCGCGGTGTGCCCGGCGTCCTCCAGGCACTGCCACACGGTCTGCAGCATCAGCCGCGCCTGCGGGTCGACCGTCCGCGCCTCCTCGGGGGAGATCCGGAACAGCAGGCTCTCGAAACGGTCCACGTCCCGGAGGAAGCCGCCCACGGGGGCGGAGTCCGCGGGCGCGATGTCGCGGCGGGCGGAGGGGGGCGGCCCGACCGAGGTCGCGCCCGCCTCCAGGTTGTCCCAGAAGGCGTCCAGGTCGTCCGCACCGGGGAAGCGGCCCGCCATGCCGATCACGGCCGTCGGCTCCGCCGTTCCCGCCGCGTCGGCGGCGGGCGGGACGGGGCGGGTCGCCGGGGCGGGCCGGGCGCCGAACACCGGGCCGACGCCGTCCGCGGTGGCCGCGGGGTGCGCGGCGGCGCCGCCGAGGAACGCCTGGAGGAAGACGTGGCCCTCGTCGAGGCCGAACCGGGCGGCGAGGTCGTCGAAGGCGAGTGCGCCGATCGGGCAGAGCCCGACGCCGGCCGCCGCCTGTCCCATCATCAGCAGCTGGCCGATGCTGCCGGCCTCCAGGGTGAGGTAGCGCAGGCTCTGCTCGCCGTACATCGGCTCGATGCCGGGGCGGCGGCCCACCAGGTAGATGCCGAACCGCGAACGGTCGAACACCTCCCGGTTGTAGACGAAGTGGGCGCTGCGCCCGGCCCGCTGGACCGGGTCGATCCGGCGCAGGGCGTGCTCGACGGGGTCGTGGTAGTAGAGCCCCTCGGCGATCCCGTCGACCGCGTCGGCGGCCAGGTGGAGGTAGGTCTGGACGGCGTAGGTGTCGCCCGCCGACGGGTGCAGCCGGCGGACGCCCGCGGCGGTGGGGATCTCCCGGAGCAGGCTGAGCAGGCGGCAGAAGGACTCGTACGGGACCGGCGCGTCGAGGAAGTCGCGCCGGGTGGCGCGCCAGGCGAGGAGTTCCTCGTCGAAGCCGACCGGGGTGAGCGGCAGGGCCGGCTCGTCCGGCCGGGCCGGGCGCAGGTTCCAGTGGCCGGCCTTGAACCGGGCCCGGTCCTCGGGGGAGAAGAAGTCCACCGCGCCCGGGCCCCGGCCCTCCGCCCCGGCCGGCTCGACGGTCTCCGGTGCGGTCGGTGCAGCGGTCTCCGGTGCGGTCGGTGCGGTCGGCTCGGTCGGTGCGGTCGGCATCCGCTCGACGACCGGCGTCGTCCCGGCCGCGGCCGGGTCGCCGGTGAGCTCACGGTGCGCCCAGCGGGTGATCGCCTCGATCTTGGGCTCGTCGAGCAGCACCGACACCGGTATGCGCCGGCGGTACCGGCGCTGCAACGCGCCGGACACCTGCACCATGGTGAACGAGGTCGCGCCCTGGTCCCACAGGTCGGCCGCGGCGTCCACCTGCGGCAGGCCCAGGGTGGACGCGAAGAGGCCGGCGATCTCCTCCCGCAGTTCCTCGTACGACGGCCCGTCGGCGGCCGCGGCCGGCTCCTCGGCCGTCCGCCCGTGCGGCTCGGACTGCTGTGGCTGCTCGGGCTGCTCGGGCTGCTCGGGCTGTTCCGGTCGCGCGGGCACCGGCCAGGGCAGCGCATTGCGGTCCAGCTTGCCGTTCGCGGTGGACGGGAAGGTCCCGAGGAAGCCGAAGAAGTTGGGCACCATGTACTCGGGCAGGGCGGCCGCCGCGTGCGCCCGCAGCTCGCGCGCGGTGGGCGCGGCGCCGCCGGCCGGGACGAGGTAGGCCACCAGGACGCGCTCGCCGGCGTCCCCGCGGGCGAGGACCACGACGTCCTTGACGCCCGGGTGGAGCCGCAGCCGGTGCTCGATCTCGCCCAGTTCGACGCGGAATCCGCGGATCTTCACCTGGCCGTCCGACCGCCCGTGGAAGCAGAGGTTGCCGTCGGGGAAGTACGACGCCCGGTCGCCGGTGTGGTACAGCCGCTCCGCGGGGTCGTCGTGCAGCGGGTCGGGGATGAACCGCTGGCTGGTGAGTTCCGGCTGGTTGACGTATCCGAGGGCGAGGCACTCGCCGCCGATGTAGAGGTCGCCCTCGACGCCGACCGGGCACGGCCGCCGGTTCTCGTCGAGCACGTGGTAGCGGCAGTTGTCGATGGGCTTGCCGTAGGGGATGCTGCGCCACTCCGGGTCGATCTCGCCGATCCGGAACCAGTTCGACCACACGGTCGCCTCGGTCGCCCCGCCGAGGCTGATCAGGTCCGCCGCCGGGAAGACGGCGCGCACCTCGTCGGGCAGCGACAGCGGGGTGTAGTCGCCGCTGAGGAAGACCAGCCGCAGGTCGCGGGTGCCCGGTGCGCCCCGGTGCTCGGCGAGCAGCGGGCCGATCTGGGCGAGCGTGGTCGGCGCGGAGTTCCAGAACGTGACGGGTTCGGTGAGCAGGACGTCCAGCAGCAGGGCCGGGTCGCGCTGCTGTTCCGCGTCGGCGATGTAGAGCCCGGCGCCGTACCCGAGCAGTCCAAAGACGTCGAACACGGACAGGTCGAAGCCGAGCGAGGTGACGCACAGCCCGAGGTCGGAGGCGTCGAAGGCGAAGGTGCGCCGGCACCAGTTCAGCAGGTTGAGCACCGGCCGGTGCGCGACCGCCACGCCCTTGGGACGCCCGGTGCTGCCCGAGGTGAAGATGATGTACGCGGTGTTGTACGGCTCGGCGGTGGGCTCGGGGTCGGCGTCCGGGTCGAGGTCGGACGGCGGCAGCCGGTCCGCGCGGATCTCCGCGACCCCGTCCGGCACGGCCCACCCGACGCGGTCCGAGGTGGTGACGACGGTGGCGCAGTCCGCCTCCTCCAGGATCACGGCCGCCCGGTCGCCGGGCAGGTGCGGCTCGATCGGGAGGTACACGCCGCCGGCCTTGAGCACCCCGAGCACCGCCGCGATCATCAGCGGTCCGCGGGGGACGCTGACCGCCACCACGGTCTCCGGCCCGGTGCCGGCGGCGAGGAGCTCCCGCGCGAGGCGGTTGGCCCGCCGGTTGAGCTCGCGGTACGTCATGGTGCCGCCGCGCCACCGCAGGGCGACGGCGTCCGGGGCCAGCCGGACCTGCTCCTCGAACGCGGTGTGGACGAGCCGGTCGCCGTCGAAGGGGTGGGCGGTGTCGTTCCACTCGTGCAGGATCCGGTGCAGTTCGGCGGCGCTCGGGCCCTGCGCGGCCGGGGCCGGCTCCGGGGCGCCCGCGTCCCACGGGTCGTCGCTGTCGACCAGGCGGGTCACCGCCCGGCCGTAGGCCGCGAAGAGCTCCGCGAGGGTGTCCCCGTCGAAGTCCGCCGCCACCGCGTCCCAGCAGTACCGCAGGGTCCCGTCGTCGTCCGCGGTCGTGATGCAGTCCAGGGACACGTCCGGGGTGCAGCTGCGCCACTCGCCCTGCCGTACGGTGGCGGGCAGCGGACGGTCGGTCAGGTCGAGGACCGAGGTGTAGACGACCCGGTGGCCGGTCGCCCCGGTCGCGGCCGTCCGGCGGCGCAGTTCGGCGAGCCCGCTGGTCGGCACCGGCGCGTCCTGTTCGAGGGCCCGGTGGTAGGTGCGGGCGCGCTCGGTGAAGGACAGTCCGCGCGGTGCCCGAGACACCCAGCTGAGCGCGGTGAACTCGCCGGGCCGGTACCTGCCGTCCGGGCCGTCCCAGCGCACCACCGGGACGGCGAAGTCCTCCTCGTGACGGAGCGACAGGGTGTCCAGGAAGGCGGTGAGCAGCACGGCGTCCGGGGTCAGTCCGTGCCGGGCGGCGCGGGCGGCGAGGGTGTCCCGGCCGGGCAGGCTCCCCGCCAGCCGGATCCGGCGGGCGGGGCCGGCGCCGGGGGTGCGGCCCCCGATCGGCGGCCCGGGCGGGAGCTCGGCCAGCGCGTCGCGCCAGTGCGCCCGCCAGGCGTCCCGTTCCGGCGCCGCGGCGCGGTCCCGGACCTCCCGGGCGTGCTCGGCGTGCGGCGCGCCGGTCCGCGGGGTCTCCCGGGGCCGGGCGTAGAGCCGCATGAGTTCGCGGCCGACGGCGTGGATGCTGTGCGCGTCGGCGAGGGTGAGGTCGACGCAGAGGTGGACGGTGTCGCGCTCCTCCCCCTCGGTGACGCGGAGGTCGAACTGCGGCCAGCGGCCGAGCGGGAAGGGGTTCGCCGTCATCGCCTCGCGGACCCGCTCGGCGGAGTCGTGCCCGGTGACCGGGATCGCCCACTCCTCGGGGACCTCCGGCCGGACGGCGATCCGGCCGTCCACGGTGACCGCGGAGCGCAGCACCTCGTACGCGTTCATCAGCCGCACCAGCGCCGTTTCGAGGCGCACCAGGTCGACGGGGCCGGCCGTCTCGAAGGACAGGTACACCTGGCCGGAGCTCCACTCCCGGGGCTCGGCGGCGGCGCGGGAGACGAAGTAGGCCTGCTGGAGTTCGTTGAGCGGGCGGTGCTCGGGCTCCGCCCGGGAGCCGGCGAGCACCCGCAGGCCGTTGTGGAGCGAGGCGAACGCCGCGTCGGGGACGCCGGGTTCGAACATCGCGTCGGCGACGTCCCAGCGCAGTTCCAGGCCGCCGTCCCGCTCCCACATCTGGTGGTCGAGCCAGACCCCGCTGGTCTGGCTGGTGGCGTGCACCAGGTCGTCCGCGAAGCCCCGGCCGCGGGCGGCGGCCGCGGCGTCGAGCATGCTGGTGAACACCACGGGCGAGGCCTCGGCCGCGCCGCCGCGGGCCCGCGACGCGCGCAGCGCGGTGACCCCGCACACCGCGGAGTGCTCCAGCGCCTTCCACAGCTCCTGGTGGGTGAGCCGCGCCGCCTCCTCGAAGGTCCGGTCGTGCGGCAGCACGGCCTCGACCGCGACGGTTCCGGTGAACGGTCCGACGACCTGGTCGGCCGCCGCCGGCAGCAGGGCCCGCCGGCTGGTGGTGACGGTCAGCGAGAACGGCCGGTGGGCGCCGTGGCGGGCCAGGACCTCGGTGAACAGGGTCAGGACCAGTGCGGTGGCCGTGACGCCGAGGGCGGCGGCGCGCTCCCGGACGGCCCGCCACTCCTCGGCGGCCAGCCGGGCGCTGCGGGTGGTGCGGCGCAGGCACGGCAGTTCCTCGGGGCGGGTCGCGACGGTGTCCCGGACCGGGCCGGGAGCCCCGGGGAGCTCGGCCAGCCGGTGCACCCAGTGGTCGAGGCTGCGCCGGTGGCCGGGGGTGTCGGTGCGCGCCGCGAGCGCGACCAGGCAGTCCCGGGCGGTGAGCTCGGGCGTGGCCGGGGTGCGGGCCGGGTCGTCGTACAGGGCCTTCCACTGCGCGGTGAGCAGGTCGAGGCCGGCGCCGTCGGTCACCAGGGCGTCGATCCCGAGGTGCACCCGGGCGCGGCCGTCGGCCCGGCGGGTCACCTCGACCGCGAACAGCGGCCATTCGCCGGCCTCGAAGCGGCGGTGGGACATCCGGGCCCGGGTGCGGGCGGCGCGCGCCTCGAAGTCCCGGTCCGGATGGCCGGCGACGGGCTCGGACACCGGCATGCTCCACTGCGGCGGCTGCGCCTGGATGCGCTGCCGGCCGTCGGGGGTGACGACGGCCCGCAGCATGTCGTGGTGGGCGACCAGCCGCTCCCAGGCGTTCCGCAGCCGCTCGGCGTCGAGGCCGCCCACCTCGAACTCGCGGTAGAGGTGGCAGCCGACGGCGTCCTCGGTGAGGGCCGGCTCCTTCGCGGTGAGGTACGCCTCCTGGAGCGGGGTGAGCGGAAACGACTCGAACGCGCGCTCCGGGTCCGCCACCACGGCGCCGACGGCCGCGCCGTCGACCGGGGCCCGGTCCGCCGCCAGTTCGGCGGCCTGCCGCCCGAAGTCGGCGAGGCTGTGCGCGTCCGCCAGCAGGGTGAGCGGCACGTCGATGCCGAACTCGCTCTGCGTGGCGATCCACAGCCGCGCCGCGGTCATCGAGTCGAGACCGACCGTGCGCAGCTCCGTGTCCGGGGCCACCGGGGCCTCGCCGGGCCGCAGTTCGGTGAGCAGGCGCGCGAGGGCCCTGCTGATGTCCGCTGCCAGCGTGTCGATTCCCGTGCGCTGCCGGGGATCGGGACCGGATGCGACCGCCATGTGCCGTGCTCCCCAGTTCGATGCCAGATGGTGTCCGACGTTCTCCGACATGCGGAAGCCTAGAAAGACAAAACCCGCACTTCAGCTCAGAAGTGAGCAAAGTGCGGGCTGCCCGGGAGTCGACTCCCTCGGACCGGACCGATCTTGATGCCCTGTCAGCGGCGGCCGGGCCGATCTTGATGCCCCGTCAGCGACGGGCCGGGCCGGGCCTGATGCTCCGTCGGCGGAGGACTGGCCGACGCGGGTCTCAGATCGAGGCGGCGAGCGGGGCGAAGGAGACGTCGCCCATGCTGCCCTCGACGAAGATCCGGTTCCAGGTGCCGCCGCCCTTCTCGGGCGCGATGATCTCGTCGAGGTAGATGGCCCGCACGTCGTCGTGCATGCGCATGTGCATGTCGATGAGGTCGTAGTACGCGGTCTCCGACTTCAGGTGGATCAGCCAGTGCGTACGGTCGGCGGGGCCGAACGCCTCCTCGTAGAGGAAGGAGGAGGCGATGCCCGGCAGCCGGGTGTTGATCGACTCGGTGATCCGGCGGGCGAACATCCGGGCCTCGGCGCGGAAGGCGTACTTGGGCTGGGCCACCCGGTGGATGATCAGTCCGGCGTTCGAGGAGTTCACGGTCTGCTCGGCGGTGATGCCGGTCTGGTGCTGCGCGGGCGCCACCAGCAGGTCCGGGGTGGCCTCGGCGATCGGTGTGCCGTCCGGCAGCACCGCGTCCGTGCCGTACATCCCCCAGCCCTGCGGAATGAGCGCCGTCTCGTCGAACGACGCGTCGAGGAACATCTCCTGCCAGCCCGTCCCCGCGGCGGGACCCTCGTCCCCGTCGAGCAGGGCCGTGACGGCGCGGTACCCGCCCAGCGACCGCAGGTGGATCATCCAGTGCAGGCGGTCGCGCCGGCCGAACTTCTCGTCGAAGACGAACACCGTCGCGTCGCCGGCGTACTTGGTGTTCACGTACTCCGCCTGCAGCAGCGCGATCCGGCGGCCCTCGTCGCGGTGCGCCAGCTTGAGCTGGGCGGAGCGCTTCACCACCGCACCGGAGTTGGTCGAGTGCAGGAGCAGGTCCGCACCCACCGCGGTCTGCTGCCGGGCGAGGAACGGGTTCGGGTCGAGCGTCATCTGTACTCCTCGGGGTGGTTCTCGGACGGTTCTTCGGTGGTTGCCCAGCCGGGCGCGGTGCCCGCCAGGGCCTAGCGGGCCGCGGGAGCGGGGAGGCGCCGGCCCAGGACGTCGGCGGCGCCGGTCATCAAGGTGTCGGCGATCAGGTCGACGTGCCGGGCGCGCCAGTCCTCCAGTGCCGTCCCCCGGACGACGTGGTTGAACGCGCCGATCGCCGGGCCGCACTGGATCTGGAAGTTCACCCGCTGGGCCGGATCGCCGTCCAGCGCCCAGCTGACGGTGCGGGCGAAGTACCAGCGGAAGACCAGCGCCATCAGGTGCTTGGGCGACCGCTCGGCCTTCTCGACCTCCGCCGTCCGGCCCTTCGCGAGGTGGTGGGCGCGGGTCTCCTGCCACGCCTCGGCGAACGGGCGCTTGAAGTAGGTCTCCTCCACCAGCCGCCGGGTCGCCTCGTCGACGGACTCCCAGCCGTCGTACTGCCGGTACAGCTGGTACAGCTTGTTGCCGCGGGCCGCGAACATGGTGGACTTCCGCACCACCTGGACCCTGGCGCCCAGCTCGAACATGTCGCCGGCGGGCGCGTACGCGGTGTCCTGCACGTCGAGCCCGGCGAGGATGTCCTTGACCGTGTCGGACGTCCCGGCCTCCGGGGAGCACTGGTTGACGCTGCCGGTGAGCACGAAGTCCGCGCCGAGGACGAACGCGGCGGCCACTGCCTCGGGTGCGCCGATGCCGCCCGCCGCACCGATCCTGATGCGGCGTCGGAAGCCGTGGCGGGCCATCGCCGCGTCGCGGTGGCGCATCATCGCGGGCAGCAGCGTCAGCGCCACGCCCGCGTCGGTGTGGCCGCCCGAGTCGGCCTCCACGCAGATGTCCTCGCTCACGGGGGCCTCGGCGGCGATGCGCCCCTCCTCGGCCGTGAGCAGCCCCTCCCCGACCAGGCGGTCGACGATCGCCGCGGGCGCCGGACCCATGAAGGCGGCCGCGACCTCGGGCCGGGAGACCTTGGCGAGCACCCGGTGCGGGACCACCGCCCCGCCCCGGGCGTCGCGGTGCGCGCCGGCGAAGCGGAAGCGGACGACGGCGGGGGTCAGCTGGGTGAAGCCCGCGGCCTCGACGGTGCGGACCCCGTGGCGCAGGTACAGGGCGACCACGCTGTTCTCGTACGAGGGGTCGTCGACGGAGTGCAGCAGGTTCATCCCGTAGGACCCGTCCACCCCCAGGGCCTCCTGGATGCGGAGCAGTTCCTTCTCCACCCGGTCGAGGCCGAGGCCGCCTGCGCCGAAGAATCCCATCAGGCCCCGCTGTCCGAGCCGGATCACCAGGTCGGACGAGGCGATGCCGCGGAACATCGCCCCGGCGAGGTACGCCAGGCGCAGGCCGTACTCGCGCCGGAACTCCGGGCAACCCAGGTCCTCGGCCCGGAGCGCGGCTCCGGTCTGCGCCGGGGCCGTCGCGGCGGGCGCGGTCGCGGCGGGCGCGGTCGCGGCGGCCCCGGCCGTCCGGTCCTCCCCTGCCGCCGCGGCCCGCCGGGCCGACTGCCAGAGCCCGCTGAGGACCCGGCCCGGGCCGATCTCCTCGACCGTCCCGACACCGTGGTCGAGCAGGTGGCGGGTGATCTCGTGCCAGCGGACCGGGTGGTCGATCTGACGCCCGAGCAACTCGGCGACCTGGCCCGGCCCGTAGGGCGCGGCGGTGACGTTGGACAGCACGGGCACCCGGGGGTCCGCGAAGGTGAACCCGCGCAGGAACCCGGCGAACTCCGCCGCCGCCTCCGCCATGTACCGCGAGTGGAAGGCGGCGCTGACCTTCAGCGGGACGCTGCGCACGCCGTCGTGGCGCGACAGTTCGCGCGACACCTCGCGCAGCACCTCGGTCGGTCCCGACAGCACGAGCTGCGAGGCGGAGTTGACGTTCGCCAGGTCGACCAGCCCGCGGTCCGCACCGGCCATCAGCTCCGGCAGCCGCTCGGCGGGCACGCCCAGCACGGCCAGCATGCCGCCCCCGTCGGCCCGGCCCATCAGGGCGCCGCGGCGGTGCACCAGCCGGACCCCGGTGGCGAAGTCGAAGCAGCCCGCGGCGAACAGCGCGTCGTACTCGCCGAGGCTGTGCCCGGCCAGGAATCTCGGCGCGGGGAGTTCCGGGGCCCGGGCCAGCCAGGACAGCGCGTTCACCACGAACAGGGCGGGCTGCGCGAACTCGGTCCGGGTGAGCTCCGCGCCGCCCGTGCGGCACAGCTCCTCGATCGAGTAGCCGAGGACGGCGTCCGCCTGCGCCGTCAGCTCGGGGAAGCGCGCGAAGAGGTCCGCGCCCATCCCCGCGCGCTGCGACCCCTGTCCCGGGAAGACCAGTGCCGTCATCGGTGCTGACTCCTGCCTGCTTGGGCGGAGGTCTCCCACGGGAGCCCCCGGTTGGTGGTGAGGCTCTCGATCCGCTGCCGGGCCACCGGCGAGGCCATCACCCGGGTGAACTCGCGCAGCGCGAACTCCTCGGTCTGTTCGGTGGTGAACCACATGGACCGGACGTACCGCTTGAGCTCGGCCACGGTGACCGGGTCGATCCGGGTCAGCCGGACCAGCAGGCGCCGCAGCGCCTCGTCCGGACGGTCGGTCAACTCGTCTACGAGTCCCCACCGTTCGGCCTCGGCGGCGGTCATCGGCAGGGTGCCGAGCGCCATCGTGTACGCCTTCTGCAGGCCGGTGCGCCGGATCACGAAGGGCAGCACGCAGCACGGCAGCAGACCCCACAGCGCCTCCGGCAGGGCGAAGCTGCCGCGCTCGGTGGCGAGGACGAAGTCGCTCGCGGCGGCCAGGCCGACGCCGCCGCCGGCCACCCGGCCGTCCACGCAGGAGATCACGACCACCGGGGCGGTGGTGAACCTGCGCATCAGCGCGATGAACGCCTCCCCGCCGGCCGCCTCGCCCGTCGGCCCGCCCGCCGCCGCCTCGCCGAAGTCGAGGCCGGTGCAGAAGACCCCGCCCGATCCCTCCAGCACCATCGCCACGCAGGTCGGGTCCGCCTCCGCCTCGTCGAGCGCGTGCCCGAGCTCGGCCAGGACGGTGCCGTCGATGCTGTTCTGCCGGTCGGGGCGGGCCAGGGTGACGCGCAGCACGGCGGACTCGCGGGTCACCCGCAGGGCCAGGTACGGGCGGCCCGGCGGGGGGCCGGCGGGCGGGGTGGCGGTGTCCACGGGTCCTCCTGTCGTGGGGACGGGTGCGAACGCTGCCGCCGACGGCACCGGAGCCGTTCCCGGTCACACCTTGGCGGCGCGGGCCCGGCGTCGCCGCTCACAATTGAGCAGGTGGCGGGCGGTTCGGGCGCTCGGCCGGCGGCCGTACGGCCGGTGCCGGACGGTCAGTCCGCGCGGGGTCCGGCCCGGTCGAGGAACTCGGTGAGCAGCGCGGCGAGTTCGTGCGGCCGGTCGTGGAGCGCGTGGTGCGTCGCCCCCGCCAGGCGCACGTGCCGCCCGGCGGGGAACCGGCCGATGTCCCGGGCGAGCCGGTCCGGCGCGGCGATCCGGTCGAGCTCCCCGGTGACGGCCAGCACGGGGACGGTCACCCGCTCGGCGTGCGCGAGCGGGTCCCGGGACCAGAAGTCGAGCAGCTGCCGGGCGTACGCGAGGAGGGTGGGTCCGTCGGCGAAGGGGCGGCGCAGGTCCTCGGCGAGGTCCTCGGCCGGCAGGGCCAGGACCTGTTCCGCCCAGCGGCCCGGGTCGGGTTCGGCGGTGAAGTCCGGCCGCTCGCCGAGTTCGCCGCCCAGCATCCGCCGCATCACGTCGGCCAGGACCGGCCGGGCGGTGACGGCGCGGCACATCGCCTCCAGGTTCCGCTCGTAGGCCGTGTCGGGGTCGTCCGGCCGGTCCAGCAGTCGGAACGAGCCGTTGAGCAGGACCATCGAGCGCACCGCGCCGGGGTCGCGCCGGTGGAACTCCAGGGCCACCTTCGGCCCGGTGCACCAGGCGAGCAGGTGGCAGTCGGACACGCCCTCGGCGCTGAGCACCGCCCTCAGGTCGGCCACCTGGTCGGCCAGGCGCAGCGGGCGCTCGCGCGGCCCGCACCCGCGCGGCGACCAGGAGATCACCCGGTGGCGGCGGGCCAGCAGGGCGGTCAGCCGGTGCCACGGCCCGAGCCCCATGCCCAGGGCGTTGAGGACGACGACCGGCGGCCGGTGCGGGTCCGGCTCCCCCGCGACCCGGTAGGCGAGGACGCCGCCCAGCACGCCGACCCGCCGCGGCGGCGCCTGCGCGCACCGCTCGGCCTCCTCGCGGAGCCTGCGGTCGGCCTCGTCCCGGCTCCGGCGCACGGCGTCGACCAGGGCGGCGCCGTCGTGGCGGGCGTCCGCCCCGAGCTCGTCCGCGCGGGTGCGCCCGGCGCCGGCGGCGCGGTGCTCCGCCAGCCGGTCGACGGCGGTGAGTTCGGCCTCGTCGTCGACCGTGCGCACGGTCAGCCGGTAGCCGGCGCCGATGCGGACGGCCAGTGCGTCCGGGTCCGGTGCGCACCGCGCGAGGGTCGTCCGGCGCAGGCGCAGCGGCTGGTGGTCGAAGTACTCGGCGCAGCGGGCCCGCACCTCGGCGGCCGTGTCGTGCACCGCGTCGAGCAGCGCGAGGAGTCGTTCGGTGGCGTCCAACGCGGTCCGTTCCCGGGGGTTGTCGGTGGGCGAGCAGTTCGCGGCCGCCTCAGCCTCCGGTACATCCCGGTACGTCACCGCTCAGAATTGAGCGGCGGTCCGGGCCGTCCGCGCGGTGTGCTGGTCCGCAGCCCGAGGGGCTCGACCCGGAACGTGCCCTTCCCCAAGCGGAATGTTCACGCGCTACCTTTGGGCATGCTCATGGCAACCAGCCTCACGGGGCAGCGGCACCCGTGTCGCAGGCAGGAGTGAAGGAGTACCCACGGCATGACGAATTCCGACCGGGTCCACACCTACCCCTTCGAGGGCCGGGTAAGCGGATTGGACATCCACCCGAAGTTCACCGAGCTCCGCGAGACGGAGCCGCTCGCCAGGGTGAAGCTTCCGTACGGCGGCGAAGGCTGGCTGGTCACCCGTCACGAGGACGTGAAGACCGCCAACTCCGACCCGCGCTTCAGCCGGGCCTCGATCGGCGAGGACACTCCCCGCACCACGCCGTTGGCCCGCCGCGGCGACGCCATCCTGAGCCTCGACCCCCCGGAGCACACCCGCCTGCGCCGCCTGGTGTCCAAGGCGTTCACCGCGCGGCGGATCGGTCGGATGCAGTCCTGGCTGGAGGAGGTCGTCGCCGGCCTGCTGGACGACATGGCGCGCAAGGGCCCGCCGTGCGACCTCACCAAGGACCTGGCCGAGCCGTTCACCATCACGGTGATCTGCCGCCTGCTGGGCGTGCCGTACGAGGACCGCGAGAAGTTCCAGCACTGGTCCGCGGTGATCATGTCCACCACGGCGTACACCCGGGAGGAGGCCGTCGAGGCCGACGCCTCGATCCGCGGCTACCTCGCGCAGCTCGTGGCGGCGCGCCGCACCGAACCGCACGACGACCTGCTCGGCGTCCTGGTGGCTGCCCGCGACGAGGACGACCGGCTCTCCGAGGACGAGCTGATCACCTTCGGGGTCACCCTGCTGGTGGCCGGCCACGAGACCTCCGCCCACCAGCTGGGCAACATGGTCTACGCCCTGCTCACCCACCCGGACCAGCTGGCGCTGCTCCGCGAGCGGCCGGAGCTGCTCCCCCGCGCGGTGGAGGAGCTCCTGCGCTACGTCCCCCTGGGCAACGGCATCGGCAACGCCCGGGTCGCCACCGAGGACGTCGAGCTGAGCGGCGGCACGGTGCGGGCCGGCGAGGGCGTGCTGGCCGCCGCGGTCAACGCCAACCGCGACCCCCGGGTGTTCGCCGACCCGGACCGGCTGGACATCACCCGGGAGAAGAACCCCCACCTGGCCTTCGGCCACGGAGCCCACTTCTGCCTCGGGGCCCAACTCGCACGCATGGAGCTGCAAGTGGCGATCGGATCACTGCTCGAACGGTTCCCGGACGTGCGCCTCGCCGTCCCGGCCGAGGACGTCGTGTGGAAGTCGGGCGGGCTGTTCCGCGGCCCCCAGCAGCTGCCGATCGCGTGGTGAGCCGGCGATGACCGACACCACCCGCTGGCGGCTGGAGGCCGACCACCACAGCTGCGCCGGCACCGGCATCTGCGCCGGCATCGCCCCCGACCACTTCCAGGTGGTCGACGGCCGGACCGTCCTGTCGGCCGAGGAGACCCGCCCGGACGAGACGCTGCGCGACGCGGTCGAGTCCTGCCCGATGGAAGCCCTGCGCATCCTCGACGCCGACAGCGGCGAGGTCGTCGCCCCCAGCTGACCGCCGCCCGAGACCTCCCCAGCATTTCCGGGCCCCGGAATCGCCGAAATGGCAAGTCCGGGGCCCGAAAATGCTGCCCTCGCGCGCCTTCTGCCGCCCCGGAGAACTTTCCACAGCGGCAACAGAGTTATGCGGCTGACGTTCTGCTGACACAAAGACCCATTGCTCACTACACAGCAGGTCGCGCCTGGCGTAGGCTCGCCCCACGATCAGCCGCAAGGGGGGGTACGGCGGCATGTGCCCTGCGCCGGCGCATGCTTTCTGCCGTTGTCGAAAACCAGACGGGAGCACAGGGGAAGCACGGCCGGAAGATTCGGCGGCACACTCCCCGCGCAACCTCCTTCGCTCGGCGTCCGCCCCTTCCCCCTGCCACCCCCACGCGCCGAAATCACGCCAGGAGGATGAACAGTGAGCATGACGTATGCCGTCCCGACGTCCGGCGGCTTCACCGGCAGACTGCGAAATATCCTCACGACCGGTTCACTGATCGGCACGCGCATCGTGCTGGAGAAGAACGACTACGCATACAGCTGCGGCGACACCGACCAGAACATCTACTTCCTGGAGAGCGGGCGCCTCAAAACCGTCATGTTCTCGCGCAGCGGGAAAGAGTGTCTGCTGCGCATATGTTGTCCGGGCGAAATGTTCGGCGAGCAGAGCGGCTGCGGCATAGCCCGCGAGGAGTCGACCATCGCGATGCAGGACAGCGTCATCCTTCGCGTGCCGTACTCGAGATTCCTCAGCACCATTACCGAGGAGGGTTTGGTCGGCGATCTCGTCGCCTATCTCTCGCACCGGCTGTTCGAACAGCAGCAGGCCATCACCAATCTGGTGACGGTCGACAGCGAACAACGCCTCGGCACGATCCTCCTCGACCTCGCCGACAAATTCGGAAAGGGCGATCCGCACCACCCGCGCATCGAACAGCGCATCACGCACGAGGAGTTGGCGAGAATGGTCGGCACGACCCGGTCCCGGGTCGGGCTCTTCCTCAAGACCTTTCGATGTAACGGCCTCATCGACATCTCGCAGACATCCCGCCTGATCATCAACCGGCAGCGCCTCACCGAGTACCTCAACGCCCGGCACGCCTGACCGCCGACCGCGCCCCGTCCGGGCGGCCGGACCGCCCCGACGGCACGCACCTCGGCTCTGTCAACCCAATTTCACGTCAACAGGAGCCCAACGCCATGTGGGACGCACGTTTCGAGTCGGTCATCCGAGGCCATCTTCCGCACCTGCGACCAGAGCTTTCGCTGGAGCCCGATCTGCTGCTCGCGGCCCACGGCCTCGACTCCATGGGAACGATCGGGCTGATCACCGCACTGGAATCCGAGTACGCCCTCACCCTGCCCGACGAGGCCGTCACACCGGCCAACTTCGTCACCGCCCGGACGGTCTGGGACACGCTCCGGCCCCTCCTCCCCGCGACCGGCCCGGAAGCGGCCGCCGGCGGGACCGCGTGAGTGCCCCGCGGCAGGAGGGCGTCAAGCCCCTGCACGCGTGGTTCCTGGACGGCCTGGCCGTCAACCCGGACGGCCCCGCCCTGCGCCTGAACGGCCGGTCCTGGACGTACACGGAACTCCACCGCGCGGCGTGCGACTGGGCCGGAGCGCTGATCGCGGGCTGCGGCGGACGCCCGCGGCGGGTCGGCGTACTGGCTTCCAAGACCGAGGAGGCCTATCTGGGCTTCCTGGCCGCCCTCTACGCGGGGGCCACCGCGGTGCCGCTCGGCCCGGAGTACCCGGTCGAACGGAACCGGGCCGTCGTCGCGGCGGCCGGCCTGGACGCGATCGTGGTCGACCCCGCCGGTGCGGCCCAGGTCGCCGAACTCGCCTCCGCCGCCCCCGTCCGGGTCTGCCTCACCGGCTCCGCCGAGGTCGCCGCCGCCCTGCGGGGGTCCGCCGCGCTCGACGGCGCCGCCGTCGTCACCCCGGACGGGAGCACACCCGCCGAACCGGTGAACGACGGCGTGGACCGGCTCGCGTACATCCTGTTCACGTCCGGCTCCACCGGCCTGCCCAAGGGCGTGCCGATCCGGCACGGCAACATCGGCGCCTTCCTCACGGCCGTGCTGCCCCGCTACGAGATCGGGCCGCGGGACGTGTTCAGCCAGGTGTACGAGCTGACCTTCGACCTGTCGATGTTCGAGGTCTGGGCGGCCTGGGCGTCCGGGGCCTGCCTGACCGTCCTCAACCGCGTCCAGGCCCTGGCGCCGGAACGGGTCGCCGTCCGCCAGGGCATCACCTTCTGGACGTCCACCCCCAGCCTGGCGGCCGCCGTGCAGAGCCGCGGCGTGCTGCCCGCCGGGGCGCTGCCCGGCCTGCGGTACACCATGTTCTGCGGCGAGCCGCTGCCCGTGGAGACCGCCCGCCACTGGTCGTCGCTCGCACCGAACGCGGTGATCGACAACCTGTACGGCCCGACCGAGCTGGCCGTCGCCTGCACCGGCCACCGCCTGGACCCGGCCGACGCCGCCGGACCGGACCGGGCGGTGCCCATCGGGCGGCCGTTCCCCGGGGTCCGCCACCTGCTGCTGGAGGACGGCGAGGTGTCCGGAACGATCGGCGAGCTCTGCGTCGCCGGCCCCCAGCGCTTCGACGGCTACCTCGACCCGGCCAACGACGCCGGACGGTTCGTCGACCTCGACGGCGAACGCTGGTACCGCACCGGGGACCGGGTGCGGCAGGACGGCGACGGCCTGGTGCACCTGGGCCGGACGGACGGCCAGGTCAAGGTGCGCGGCTACCGGATCGAGGTCGGCGAGGTCGAGCGGGCCGTCCGCCGGGCGGTGCCCGGGCTGGACGCGGCGGTCTTCGCCGTCCCCGGCCCCGGCGGCGAGGTGCTGGCGGGGTTCGTGATCGGCCGGGCCGAGCTCGACGCCGCCGCCGTCCTGAAGCAGCTGGCCGAGCTCCTGCCGCCCTACATGCTGCCCGGGCAGCTGTGGCCGCTCGCCGCCGCTCCGCTCAACCCGAACGGCAAGATCGACCGGATGGCGCTGCGGGAGGAGGCGGTCCGCCAGCTGGCCGACCCGCACCGGCCGGCCTGACCGGACGGCTCCGGCAAGCACGACGAGGAAGGCCCGCCGGATTCGGCGGGCCTTCCTCGTCGTGCTTCGGGCGGGCGTTCCGGGCCCGGCGCCGGCGTTCCGCTCAGTCGGCCGCGGCGACCTCGGCCTGCGCGGGCCCCTCCGTCAGGTCGCGCAGCGAGGTCATCGCCCCCACCACCGACCGGGTCCAGGCGTGCCGGGGCGCGCCCAGCACCTGGGCGACCGCGCCCTCCTCGCAGACGCCGCCGCCGTCCAGCACCAGCACCCGGTCGGCGCTCCTGGCGACCACGCCCAGGTCGTGGGTGATCAGCACGACCCCGAGCCCGAGCTGTCGCCGCAGGCTCTCCAGCAGCTCCAGGATCTCGGCCTGGATGCCGACGTCGAGGCTCGCGGTGACCTCGTCGCAGAGCAGCACCTCGGGCGCCGCCGCGAGCGCCCGGGCGATCGCGACCCGCTGCCGCTGGCCGCCGGACATCTCCCCGGGCAGCCGCCCCGCCCACTCCGCGGGCAGCCCGACCAGTCCGAGCAGCCGCACCGTCTCGGCCGCGGCGGCCGCCCGGTCCAGGCCGCGCAGCACCCGGGCCGACCTCGCGATGGCCTCCCCCACCCGGCGGCGCGGGTTCAGCGAGCCCACCGCGTCCTGCGGCACCAGCTGCACGCTGCGGCGCTGGGCCGGCGTGCGGCGGCGCAGGTCGGGCGGCATCGGATCGCCGTGCAGCAGGATCTCGCCGCCGTCCGGCCGGTGGTGGCCGCTGACGCAGCGGACCAGCGTCGTCTTGCCGATGCCGGAGGCGCCGAGCAGCGCGACGCACTCGCCGCGGCCGACCCGGAACGACACTCCGGACATCGTCGGGACGTCCCGTCCCGTGCCGCGGCCGTGCCCGGCCCGCAGGCCGCGCACCTCCAGCAGGGCCCGGTCGTCGCCGGGGTCCGCGGGGGCCTCCGGTCCGGGCGGCGGCTCCGGTGCGGGCGTCCGTCGGCCGGCCTCGGCGATGTCGGGGACGGCCAGGACCAGCGCCCGGGTGTAGGGGTCGGCCGGGCGCGACAGCGTCCGCAGGGTGGGGCCCTGTTCGACGAGGCGGCCGGCCCGCAGGACGACCAGCCGGTCGCAGAGCCGGGCCGCGGCCGGGAGGTCGTGGGTGATGAAGACCAGGGTGAGGCCGCGTTCGCGGGCCGGCCGGTCGATCTCGTCGAGCACCAGGCGCCGGGTGAGCACGTCGAGGCCGGTGGTGGGCTCGTCGAGCACGGCCACCGCCGGCTCTCCGGCGAGCGCCCGGGCGAGGGCGAGCCGCTGCTGCTGGCCGCCCGACAGCTGGTGGGGGAAGCGGCGCCGGAACTCGGCGTCACCGGGCAGCCCCACGGCCTCCAGCCGCCGTCGGACGCCGTCCGCGGAGCGGTCCGGGGCGAGTTCGGCGATCTGCCCGCCGACCCTGAGGGTGGGCGTCAGCGCCGAGGCCGGGTCCTGGGCGAGGTAGGTCAGGGTCCGCCGGCGGACCGCCCGCAGCCGGGAGCCCTTCAGCGCCAGCATGTCGTGGCCGTCGACGCGCACCGATCCGGAGCGCACCGCCAGCCCGGGGCGCAGCGCTCCGAGCAGGGCGAGCGCCAGGGTCGTCTTGCCGGAGCCGGACTCCCCCACGATGCCGAGCGACTCGCCGCGTTCCACGGTCAGCGTGAGGTCCTCGACGACGGCCCGGCCCGAGCGGTCCACGACGGTGAGTTCTGCGATGTCGATCACGACGCGCCCTTCGCGGCAAGCCGGTCGAGCAGCAGGTTCGCCGCGACCGTGAGGACGGAGATGCCCAGCGCCGGAACGGCGACCCCCCAGGGCACCAGGGTGACCCCCTCCATGTTCTCGCTCACCATCGCCGCCCAGCTGGGGGTGCCGGGGCCGAAGCCGAGGAAGTCCGCCGACGCCGTGAGCGCGATGGCGACCGCGAGCCGGGTGCCGGCGTCGGCGAGGACGGGCTGGAGGATGTTCGGCACGATCTCCCGGACGACCACGGACAGCGGCCCGTCGCCGAGCGCCACGGCCTGGTCGACGTATCCGGTGCGCACCACCCTGGTCGTCGCGGCCCGGGAGATGCGGGAGACGAACGGCACCCCGGTCGCCGCGACGGCCAGCAGCAGCGTCCCGGCGCTGTAGCCCAGGCCGTGCAGCAGCGCCAGCAGGACGACGATCGGCGGGAGCGCGAGCAGCAGCGAGTCCAGCCAGGTCATCACGGCCGCGACCCGTCCCCCCAGGTAGCCGGCCAGCACGCCGAGCAGCGTGCCGACCACGGTGGTCAGGACCGTCGCCACCAGCGGGACGACCACCAGCGGGCGCCCGCCGGCCAGGAACCGGTCCCAGACGTCCCGGCCGATGGCGTCCGTGCCGAGCGGCAGGCCGGGCCCCGGCGGCGAGTAGGGGCCGCCGACGATCCGGCCGGCGTCGCCCGGCACCAGCCAGGGTCCCGCCACGGCCAGCAGCAGCACGGCCAGGGCCGGCAGCCAGAGCAGGCCGGTCAGGACGCGGCGGAGCGGGCCCGGGCCCGGCGGCCTCGGAACGGACGGCCGTACCGCGGCGGCGGGGGCCTCGGTCGCGGTGTCGGTCATCGCGCCACGCTCCCGTGCGGATCGGCCACCAGGTCCAGCAGGTCGGCCAGCAGCAGGCTGACCACCACCGCGCCGGAGAGCAGCAGTCCGATGCCCTCCAGCACCGCCGTGTCGTGGTTGACCACGGCGCTCACCAGCGGGGCGGACAGCCCCGGGTAGTTGAAGACCCGCTCCACCACGGCCGTGCCGCCGACCAGCGCACCGGTCAGCCAGGCGAAGGCCTGCAGGCACGGGCCGATCGTGGTCGGCAGCAGGTGCCGGAACACCACCCGGCGCTCCGGGAGTCCCGCCAGCCGGGCGCTCTCCACGTGCGGCGACCGACCGGCTTCGACGACGGACGCCCGCACCATCCGGCTCGCCCAGGCCGCGGAGAACAGCGACAGCGCCGCGACCGGCAGGACCAGCGCGGCCGGGTCGTCCAGCGGCGATCCGCCGAGCGGCACCAGCGACACCGCGGGCAGCACGCCCAGCGCCGAGGCGAACACCAGGACCAGCACGCTCGCGGTCACGAACTGCGGGATCGAGACCAGGGCCACCGCGCCCGCCGACAGCAGCCGGTCCAGCGCGCTGCCGGGCCGCAGGCCGGCCAGGACGCCCACCGAGGTGGCGACCACCACCGTCACCAGCACCGACAGCACCACCAGCAGCAGCGTGTCGAGCAGCGGGTCGGTGACCAGCTCGCCGACGGGCCGGTGGCTGACGGTGCTGGTGCCGAGGTCGCCGTCCAGGGCGGAGCCCACCCAGTCCAGGTACCGGAGCACCAGCGGCCGGTCCAGGCCCAGTTCGGCGCGCATCCGCGCGATCTGCCCGGCGTCCGCCCCGCCGCCCAGCGAGGCGGCGGCGGCGTCGCCGGGCAGCACCTCCGCGGCCAGGAACAGCAGGGCGGAGGCCGTGAACAGGGTGCCGACCGCGCCCGCCAGCCTGCGTGCCATCAGCCTCGGAAGCCGGAGCGGGGCGCGGCCGCCGCTCACGAGGACGCCTTGGCCCAGGTGAAGACAGGGATGGACTGGCTGAACACCACGTCCTGCACGCCGGCCACCGACGCGTCCACCACTTCCTGGAAGCCCCACAGCAGGTCGCCGCCGTGCTCGTACAGGTCGCGCTGGATCTCGACGAAGCGCTGCTCGCGCGCCTTGTCGTCGACGGTCGCCTGAGCTTCGTCCAGCCGCTTCCAGTGCTCGTCCGCGAGACCGGTGACGTTGAAGAAGGCGTCGCGGTTGGTGAGCGCCGACAGGTGCACCGCGGCCGGCCGGTTGGTGTAGTAGAAGGTCTGGAAGGGGATCGACGACAGGCCCTTCAGATCGGCGTAGTAGGTGTCGGCGGGCACCACGTCGACCGTCAACTTGACTCCGGCCTCGTCGAGTTGCTGCCCCAGCAGGCGGGCCGCGCCGGTGAAGCCGGCCACCGTGTCCGCCGCGTGGAGGGTCAGCTTCGAGACGCCCGCCTCGGCGAACAGCCGCTTCGCCTCCGCGACGTCGCGCCGCCGCTCCGCCAGGCCCGCGTAGCCCGGCAGGCCCTTGCCGACCACGTCGTCGCCGGTGACGCCCATCCCGTCGAGCATGTTTGCCGCCAGCGCCCCGCGGTCGGCGGCGAGCCGGACGGCCCGGCGGACCCGCGGGTCGTCGAACGGCGCGATCCGCTCGTTCATCGCGAAGGACAGCGCGTTTGAGTTGGCGACGCCGCCGCGGTGCAGTTCGATCGCCCGGTTGTCGCGCTCCGCCTTGGCCGCGGTGGCGGTGATGCCCATCGCGTAGTCGATCTGCCCGCTCTTGAGCGCGCTCATCCGGGTGGCCGCGTCGGCGATGGAGACGAGCTCCAGCGTCCCGAACGCGGGCCGGCCGCCCCAGTAGCCCTCGTAGGCGGTCATCCGGACGTTCTTGCCGTCCTGCGCGGCGAGCCGGTACGGACCCGAGCCGATGCCCTTGGAGAAGTCGGTCGTCCCCTCGGGGAACACCGGCGAGAAGACCACCAGCACCGACTCCCGGAAGTCGCCGCGGGGGCGGCGCATCGGGACGGTGAGCGTGGTGGCGTCGAGCACCTTGATGCGGTCCACGTCCACGTCGGCGTAGACGGTCGCCCGCTTCGAGGGCGGGACGGCGAGGGTGCGCAGGCTGTACGCGACGTCCTGGGCGGTCACCGGGCGGCCGTCGTGGAAGGTCGCCCGCTTGCGGATCCGGATCGTCCACTCGGTGGCGTCCCGGTTGGCCTCGACGGACTCCGCCAGGCCCAGCTCGTACGCCCCGCCCTTCAGGTACATCAGCGAGTCGTACAGGTGGTAGAGGATCACGTAGCTGGCGCCGAACCCGGCGGTCCGCGGGTCGATGCTCACGGAACCCGAGGCGTCCGCGGCGCCCACCCGCAGCCGGTCGGTCGAAATGCCCTTGCCCGCAGCGGACTTGGCGCTGTCCTCGGCGCCGCAGCCGGTCAGCGCCGCAAGGCCGCTCAACGCGACTCCGGTCACGGCTCCCAGCTGAAGGACACCGCGTCGGCCGAGACTGTTACTCGTGGGCATCGCGTTCTTCTCCACATGGTCGATCGGCGTGGGGCAGGCAGAACCCACTTGGCGATGACCGAGATTGCTCGAAACTCCTCGACCGGTCTGCTCAAATCTGATCACCGCGCGCGGGCGGCCGGGCGGAACATGTGCACATCGAGCGCCCCCTTCCGTGGGGCACACCTGCACCTGAGCGAACGCGAGGGACCCGGTGCGACAGCGACCCGGCCGCGGCCGGAGGCCGACCGTCCCCGGAGGGCTCTCGCCGAAGGAGACTCCGCCATGCCCCAGACCTCGGCCTCGGACCGGCCCGGGACCAGCCGCCTCTTCACCCCCGCCATGGCCGCCCTCCCGGACACCGGCCACGAGCTGCTGCACTCCGGCAACGCCGGGCTGATCATCCACCGCGTCGGCCAGCTCCGGCACGAGTTCCGCAACGAGGGCCGCGCGTTCGCCAGCGACCTGGTGTCCGCCCTCAACAAGCCCGTGGCGGACGTCGCCAGCGTGCTCGTCTACGAGGAGATCCTCGGCCGGGTGGACCGCCTGCACTGGATGATCCACATGCGGATGCCCAACGACTACAGCCGCTTCCTGCACGTCGCCGACCACGACAAGTCCTTCAAGGAGGTCACCGAGACCGACCGCCTCGCGGACCGCGACGGCGGCAACTGGGAGCGCATGTACGTCGAGGGCTCGTTCCAGGAGCGCGTCTACGTCCCCCAGCACGGCCTGTCCCACGACGGCCAGGACGACCACGCCCCGGCCACCTTCGTCCCGCCGGCCATGCACCAGACCGGCCTGCCCGCCGACCGCCTGCGGCACTCCGCCGACACCGGACTGACCATCATCCGCACCGCCCAGACCAAGTTCGAATTCCGCAACGAGGCCCGCGAGTTCGCCTTCGAGTGGGCCCGCCACGTCAACCGCGCCCTCGCCGGCGACGTCACCGCGTACCTCTTCGAGGAGACCTTCGGCCAGCAGGACCGCATCCACTGGATGCTCCACCTCGACAGCCTGGACAGCTACCAGCGCCTGCTCGAACTGAAGCACAAGGACGCCGCTTTCCAGAAGATGCTCACCACCGAGTTCGTCCCGGCGCGCAAGGGCGGCGGCACCTGGGAGCGCACCTTCGTCGACGCCGGCATCCACGACACCGTCCTCACCCCCCTCCACAGCGGCACGCCCATCGGCTTCTGACCCCGCATCCGCCACCCGTGCGCCGCAGCCCACCCGGGGTGCGGCGCACGGCAGGATCGGGGGCGGAGGGTTCTCCGCGGCCGTTCAGAAGTGTCGCCAGTGGCCCTCGGAGACGATCTCGACGACTCCGTCGGCGACCTTGACGGCGGTCTCGTCGTCGATGGCGTAGGCCGGGTTCGGCAGGGCGGCGGCCCAGCGTTCGGCGTCGGCCATCGAGTTCTCCGGCAGGGCCGGGTGGTCCAGGTGCGGGAAGAGGGAGAAGTCGACGAGGCCCAGGGTCTCGTCGGTGCCGGTGGGCGGCGTCCATTCGACGAAGTCCGGCCCGATGCGGGGCGTCATCACCATGCTGCCGGCGCTCAGCCCGACCCAGACCTTGTCGTGCAGGGAGGGGAGCAGCTCCGCCAGGCCGGACCGGCGCATCCAGTGGCACAGGTACAGCGCGTCACCGCCGTTCGCGAGCAGGACGTCGGCCTGCTGGACCCAGGGCAGCCAGCGCTCCGCGCCGATGCTGGGCAGGGCGGTGAGCTCCAGGACGCCCATGGACCTCCAGCCGAGCTCGCACATCGGGGTGGTGGACCGCCCGGTGATGAAGCGCCAGGCCCCGGCCGGGCTCCCCATCGGGTGTCCGTAGCCGGCGGTGGGGATGCACAGGGCGTCGGCCTCCTCGACGGGCTTGCCCAGGAGGTCGACCAGGGCCTGCCGGATGCTGGGGTTCTTCACTCCGGCGGAGGTGAGGAGCAGTTTCACGATGCCTCCGGCGCAGGGGCGGCAGCCCCTGCGGACGAGGTGCTGGAGCCCGCCGCGGCGGCGGGCGACCGGGGATCGGTCCGGGTCACCAGCAGTGTGGCACGCGGGAGTTGACGGTTCGTGCGGCGTGCCGGGCGGTCGGCGGCCCCCGCCGTGCGCGGGGGCCGCCGGTGCTTCACCGCGGGCCGGTCACTTCCGGTTCGCGTGGACGGAGGCGGCGTCCTGGATCTTCTTCCAGGACTTCGGTTCCGCCGGCGGCTGCCCGGCGCCGCGGTCCGCGGCCGCAGCGGCGGCCGCCGTCGCCGTGCCGCCGTTCGGGACCGGGCCGACGGGCGGCTTGGCGGGGGTGAACAGCCAGGTGTTCAGCAGGTCGCCGAGGCTCCGGCCGGAGATCCGCTCCGCGTACGCCTGGAACTCCGGGATGGTGGCGTTGCCGTAGCGGCGCTCGGTGGGCCAGCCCTTCAGGATCCGGAAGAACGTGTCGTCCCCGACGGTGTTGCGGAGCGCCTGGATGGCGACCGCGCCGCGGTGGTAGACCGCGATGTCGAACTGGTTCTCGTCGCCCGGGTCGCCGGGCTTGACGGTCCAGAACGGGTCGTCGGCCGGGTGCGAGGCGTAGATGTAGTCGGCCAGTTCCTGCGCGGTGCCCTCGTTCTCGTGCTCGGACCAGAGGAACTGCGCGTACTGGGCGAAGCCCTCGTTCAGCCAGATGTCGCTCCAGCGGGAGAGCGAGACGCTGTCGCCGTACCACTGGTGGGCCAACTCGTGGACGACGACCGCGGTGTTGGACCCCCGGGCGAACATTCCCTGTCCGTAGAAGACCCGGGTCTGGGTCTCCAGGGCGCCGCCGGCCTGGAGGTTGGGGACGAAGCCGCCGACCGAGCTGAACGGGTACTCGCCGAAGTAGCCGCTCAGCCAGTCCACCAGCTCGCCGGTGCGCTCCACGCTCGCCCGGGCCGCGGCCGCGTTGTCCCCGAGGTCCTTGCTGTAGGCGTTGTAGACCGGCACCCCCTTGGCGGTGACGTCCCGGGTGACGTCGAACTTCCCGATCGCGAGAGCGGCCAGGTAGGTGGCCTGCGGCTTGTTCTCGCGCCAGCTGAAGCGGGTCCAGCCCGCCTGCGAGCTGGTGCCGGTCAGCACCCCGTTGCTGACCACCTGGGTGCCGTTCGGCACCAGCACCGAGACGTCGAAGGTCGCCTTGTCGCTCGGGTGGTCGTTGCTCGGGAACCACCAGCCGGCCGACACGGGCTCGCCGGCCACCACCGCGCCGTCCGGGGTGCGGCGCCAGGCGCTGTAGCCGCCGTACTTCTCGACGGTCGACGGCACGTCCTTGTAGCGGACCACCACGGTGGCCTGGGATCCCTTGGTCAGCGGCCGGGCCGGGGTGATCTCCAACTCCTGGTCGCCGCTGGTGGCGAAGGTCGCGGGCCGCCCGTTGACCAGGACCTCGGAGACCTTCAGCGCGAAGTCGAGGTTGAACCGGGAGAGGTCCTGGGTGGTCGTGGCCAGGATGGTGGCGGTGCCCTCCAGTTCGTCGGTGGCGGGCTGGTACTTCAGCCGGATGTCGTAGTGCGAGACGTCGTACCCGCCGTTGCCGAGCGTGGGGTAGTACGGGTCCCCCACGCCGTCCGCCCCCGGCTGGAAGCCGGAAGCCGAGGCGGGGACGGCCAGGAGCAGGCTCAGGGCACTGACAGCAGAAACGATCAACCTCTTGCGCACGTGGTCCTCCAGGGATCACCGGAACGATCGGGTCGGATCGATCCCTGTCCCGGCAACCCCTCGCCCACTCCCCGGTCCTGGGAACTTCATGAGAAAAATACGCCCGCACGACGATCGCACGGACCCGCCGGATCGATTATCGGACTATTCGTCAGATATGGCCTCTGCAAAGGGAGTTGACCTCTCGACCCAACCGCGCGAATGGCGTCAGCCGCTGTGCACGACCTCGTGCTCCCACGCGTCGCGCGGCTGCGTGTGCAGCCGCCAGTAGTGCTCGGCGATGACGTCGGGGTCGAAGGCCGTGCCCGGCGCGACGGGGCCGGCCACGGTGACGCTCGCCGCGTGGACGCCCGAGGCGCCGTACGTCCGGTCCAGCAGGGTCACGAGGGTGCGGACGCCGGCCTTGCCGAGGGACAGGCTGACGTACTCCGGCTTCGGCTCGGGCATTCCGCCGGTCACCAGGACGGTGCCCCGCCCGCGCGCCGCCATCCCGGGGGCGACGTGGGCGGCGGCGGTCAGCGCGCCCACCACGTTGACCGCCCAGGCATCCAGGTGCTCCCGGACGGACAGCTCCCCGATGGCGTCCGGTCGGACGAGCGCCGCGTTGTGGACCAGGACGTCCGGCGGCCCCAACTCCTGCGCCACGCCGTCCAGGGCGGCCCGCAGGGAAGTCTCGTCGGTGCTGTCCGCCGTGCGGCCCACGACGGCCGCGCCGCCCGTGGCAGCCTTCCGGACGGCTTCGACGGCGGCCTTCACCGTGCCGTCGCTGCGGGCGACGAGCCCGACCGGCAGCCCTTCCCGTGCGAACCGGCGGGCCACCGCCTGCCCGATTCCCGGTCCGGCTCCGATGATCACTGCTCCCGGCATGCTGCCCCTCCTCGATCCCCTGCCCGTGCCGCACCGGCCGCACCGCCCGTGAACACCGGTACGGCACACGGAGGTCGGCGCACCCGGGCGACAACGCCCTGCCACCCCATGCCCGTTCCGGCCACCGTCGTCGACGCGGCCCAGCGGCGTCAACGACGGTGGCCACACGGGTATTCCTCCGTCGCACCGGGCATCACCGGCGCCGATCGACGCGACGGCCTCGCCGGCTCCGGTCCGGGGTGCCGGGTGCGGTCCGGGGACCCTGGCTCGGTGGATCGTCGAGGGCGGGCCCGCCGGATCGCGGTGGCGTCCGGTCAGGAGTGCAGGGCGATGTCCGTGTTCTTCGTCCACTGCTCGGGCGGCAGCGGCTGGGCGTTCGACTTCAGCACGGCCTCGGCGCGGGCCGCGTGGAACGCCTCGACCGGGCTTCCCTGCTTCGCCCACACCTGGGCGCCGCACCAGCGGCCGATGAGCCGGAACTGCTCCAGCGCCTCCGCGTGCATCCCGGCCCTGCCCAGGTAGTGGGCCAGCAGGTGCCGGAGGCCCGCGACGTGGTCGTCGTCGGGCCGGACCGAGGCGAGCGCCCGGGCGACGGCTGCCAGTCGCGCGGTCGCGGCGCCGCCGACCGGGAGTCCGGCGCCGCGTCCTTCCAGCTCGGACAGCGCGTGCAGGTAGATGCCCGCGAGCGGGCTGTGCGGCGGGGCGCCGTCCATCGCCTTCTCGGCGAACCGCATCATCTGCCCGTTGGTGCCGTACCACTTGGCGCACCAGTACTGCATGCCCTGCCAGTGGCCCTCGTAGTGGTGCGGGGCACGGGCGACCAGGCCCTCCCACAGCGGCCGGAACCGGTCGGGCTTGTACTGGGCGCCGCGCGCCGCCGTCACCATGACCACCCACGGCGCCGGGTTCTCCGGGTCCAGCAGCGCGGCCCGCTGGGCGGCCTCGATCGCCGCGGGCAGCAGGGCGCGGAAGCGGGCCATGTTCTCGGCCGGCACCTCGTTGGCGAACCCGCCGCCCCGGATCGCCCAGGCCTGGTGCACCATCAGGTCGGCCTCCAGGGCCGCCGCGTCGCAGTTGTCCGGGTCGGCCTCCCGCCAGGCCTTCAGCCACCCGCCGTCCCGGCGGGCGATCTCGCGCAGCAGCTCGAAGCGCGACCAGCGCTCGTCCCAGTCGGTGCCGGGCGCCGCGACGTGCGTCGCGGCGGCCCGCCAGTCGCCCTCCCACGCGGCGTCCGCGACGGCCTGCGACTGCCGGCAGTCCCGTTCCGAGGACGGCGGGCCCAACCGGCTCGGGTCGAGCGACGCGAGCGGGACGAGCCCGTACGCCGCGGCGTCGAACGACTCCGGCACCCGGAAGGCGGGCGTGGACTTGCGCTTGGCCGAGGAGACGGCGGTGCGGTTGCTCTGGAAGTTGCGGATCAGAACGATGATCAGAATGGGGATCGTCAGGACCAGGAGATGTGTCACGGGTCGTGATCATCTCGGCTGGCCGGGCGGATGGCAACGCCGATTCCGACGACGCCGGACCGACCCGCGCAGCGTCCCGGCCCGTTGTCGGTCCGGGTTCCTACGATCGCCGCATGCCCGATGCCTTCACCGTTCTCCGGACCCACGACACCTGCCGCGCGCTGCGCAAGGAAGGCCGGGTCGGCGAGCGGCCGCCGGTCGCCTTCGGCGGCGTGCACACCTCGCTGCCGGCCTGGTCGGGGGCCCGCCCCGGCGACGAGGTGTACGCGGTGCACGTGAACCGGTGCGAGGTCTTCGTGGTGAGCCGGCTGCGGGTGCTCGACACCGAGCGGAACGACTGCTGCGGCACCGCCCCCGCGACGTGGCGGGACCCCGCCTTCCCCGGCCACCGGGACTGGTGGATGCTCGGCACGGGCGGCTGCGGCGCGACGCCGGTCCACGTCGACGCCACACCCGTCACCTTCGACACCCGCATACCCGGCGAGGTGCTCCACCGACTCGCCTGGCGCAACCGCCGGGGTCGGACCCGCGGCCTGAAGTACCTGGTGGACGGCCGCCTCGAACACTCCGTCAGCCTCCAGGGCTTCTACCGCCCGACCCCCGGGTCCGCCGACGAACTGGCCGCCGTCGTGGACGCCGCCGCCCCTCACGACGTCCGGCCCGCCGGCCGGTTGGGCTGACCGTCAGCCCGCCGGTTCGGGCTCGACCGGCTGGCGGACGACGGTCCTGAGCTTCTCGGGGGCGGTCCGGCGGGGGTCGCCGAGGTAGATCTCGTGGTGCTTGGCGGCGGGCCGCAGGCCGTTGGCGGGGAGGTACTCGTGGTGGAGCCGGTGCAGGGCGGGCGCTTCGTCGTCGTAGGAGCCGATGTGCAGCAGTTGGGCGCTGGGGCCCTCGTGCAGGGCGAGGCGGCGGACCTGGGCGATGGTGGGGTGCTTCTTCTTGGCCAGGGCGGTCCGCCGGGCCTGCTCGATCATCTCCTCGGTGATCCACGGGGGGAGGCTGATCAGCATGGTCCAGTTCCAGGTGTCCTTGGCGCGGCTGCTGAAGGCCTCGGGGTCGTCGGCCCACCACAGGCCTTCCAGGGGGCCGACCACGAAGTCCCCGTCCTCGGTGTGCTTGGTCGCGAACTTGAGGGTGTACGCGACCGAGTAGAGCGCTTCGACCGCGGCCTTGTGGGCGGGCGCGGTGTTCGGGTTGCCGGTGCCGTCGACGGCGAGGAACTGCTGCGGGGGGACGTCCACGACGGCCCAGGCGGTGTTCCTGGGCGCGTAGAACTCCTTCAGGGCCTTCTTGATGTCGTACGGCGCCACGGTCGGTTCTCCTCCGGGTCGGCGGGCGCCGCTCAGCGATGCCCGGTAGCGGTCCAACCACGCCTGTTCGGCGCGCAGTTGACCGAGTGAGTAGTCGAAGATCGCGTGCACGAAGCCGGGCGCGGGCGGCCCGGCGGCCTCGGCCCGGGCCACCTGTTCGATCCGTTCGGCGAGTGCCCGGGCGCGCCGCTCCAGGGCGTCGAGCAGCCGGTCGTGGTCGACGGCGGGCTGGTTGGCGAGGCCGACCAGGACGCGCGGGTAGAGCGGGTGGAGTTCGGCGATGGCCTGCTCGGCGCCGGTCGCGCAGGCCAGTCGCCCTTCGGCGGTCGCGCCGAACACCTTGCGGCGCTTGTCGCCCGCGGCGGCCGATCCGGCGAGCTGTTCGATCAGGCCGCGTTCCCGGAGCTTCGTCAGCAGGTAGTAGATGGAGCTGAATCCGACCTCCGTCCACTCGCGCATTCCGCGGTCGGCGATCACCGCTTCCAGCTCGTAGCCGTGCCGGGGCTGCTCGACCAGGAGGCCGAGCAGGGTCAGTTCGGCGGCGGTCAGGCCTGGGTCTGTGCCTCTCATGCCGCATATCCTAGCGCTAGAATATCGGCGCGACAGCACGCGGAGATCACGACCGCCCGTGCCCGGCAACGGGCATGACGAGGCGTCAGCGCTTGAGCAGTGTCCAGGGTTCGGGTCGGGCGAGGGCCAGCCGGGGGCGGCGTTCGGCCCAGTGGTGGACGGAGGCGGCCATGGCCGCGGCGGGGTCGGTGACCTTCCAGGTGGGGTCGAAGGGGCGGCGCATGCTGGTGTAGCTCTGGAACATCGCGAGGAGTTTCACCGCCTGGCTCTGGATCGGCGAGAGCCACTGGTCGGCCAGCGGCAGGAAGAAGCGGTTCCAGCTGTCCACGGACACCAGCGGGGGCCGTTCGATCGGGGCGACGCGGTGCGCGGTGCGGAAGCGGTTGAGCGTTCCGCAGACGACGTCGAGGAGTTCGTCGAGGGAGAGGCTGTCGGGGCCGGCGGCGATCACCTCGGTGCGGGGCCGGTCGGGCGGGGCGGCGAGGACGGCGGCGACCATCGCGGCGGCGACTTCGTCGACGGGGCTGATCTCGGCGTGGCCGGCGGGGTCGCCGACCACCACGGCGGCGGTGCCGGAGACCAGCGCCTGGAGGAGGGTGTAGGGGCCGGAGAAACGGGCGATCTCGCCGGTACCGCGGCGGCCGACCACCAGCGGCGGGCGGATCAGGGTCAGCGGGCCGGGGTGGGCCTGACGGGCGATCGCCTCGCAGGTGGCCTTGGACCACTCGTAGCCGTTGCGGTAGCCCTCGAACTCGGTGCCGCGCAGGTCCTCGGGGTTGCGGACGCCGCCGACGTACGCGGTGGAGACCTGGACGAGGTGGGTGTCGCGGTCGGCGAGGGCGAGGACGGCCCGCAGCGGTTCGAGGTTGGCGGTGACGGCCTCGTCGCGTCCGAGGGTCCAGCGGGTGCTGGCCGCGGCGTGCACGATGACGTCCCAGTGGCCGGCCAGTTCGGCGGGCGGCGGTTCGCCGCCCATCCGCCACCGCACCACCGCCTCGTCGCGCCGTGCCACCGGGACCAGGTCGAGGGGCCGGCCGTGCGCGGTGGCGGCGGCGCGCAGCCGGTGCGCGAACTCGGTGCCGACCACTCCGGTCGCCCCGGTGAGAAGGACTCGCATGTTTGGCTCCGCTGATCGGGCTGTCGATGGGGGTCAGGGCGGGGGCGCGAGCACCAGGCAGGCGTTCTGGCCGCCGAATCCGAAGGAGTTGGAGAGCACGGGGGCGGGCGCGACCTTGCGCGGCGCGCCGTGCACCAGGTCCACCCAGTGGGCCTCGGGGCTGCTGCCCAGGTTGGCGATCGGCGGGACGGTGCCGCGGGCCGCGCAGACCAGGGCGAGTGCGGCCTCCAGCGCGCCGGCGGCGCCGATCAGGTGGCCGGTGACGCCCTTGACGGCGGTGACGGGGGGCGACTGGCCGTCGAAGCAGCGGTCGACGGCCCGGGCCTCGGCGCGGTCGCCGGGCACCGTGGAGGTGCCGTGGGCGCTGATGTGGCCGATGTCGGCGACGGACAGTCCGGCGTCGGCGACGGCCCGCCGCATGCATCGGCCGGCCACTTCGCCGGCCTCGTGCGGCGCGGCGATGTGGAAGGCGTCGCAGGTCTCGGCCCAGCCGGCGATCTCGCCGTGGACGACGGCGCCGCGGGCGCGGGCCTCGTCCAGGCGTTCGAGCACCAGGACGGCGGCCCCCTCCCCCATCACGAAGCCGTCCCGGTCGGCGTCGAAGGGGCGGCTGGCCAGCGCCGGGGCGTCGTTGCGGGTGGACAGCGCCCGCATCCGGGCGAACGCGCCCATCACCACGGTGCTGACCGCGGAGTCGACGCCGCCGGCCACCGCGACGTCCAGTTCGCCGTGCCGGATCCGGCGGGCGGCCTCGGCGAGCGCGGTGCTGCCGCTGGCGCAGGCGCTGGAGTAGGTGGTGCAGACGCCCTGGAAGCCGTGGCGCAGCGCGATCCGGCAGGCGGGCGAGTTGCTCATGGTGCGGGGGACGGTGTGCACGGGCAGGTCGCGGGGCCGGGTGGCGTAGCCGGTGGTGGCGTCCTCCATGCTGGTGAGGCCGCCGATGCCGGTGCCGATCTGCACGCCGATCCGGTCGGGCGACCGGTCGGCGGGCAGCCGGGCGTCGGCGAGCGCGTCGGCGGCGGCGCAGAGCAGCAGTTGGGCGGGGCGGTCGATCTGGCGGGCCTCGCGGGGGCTGAGGTAGGCCGTGACGTCGAACGGCGGCACCAGGCAGGCGAAGTGGACGGGCAGGTCGGCCTCGACCAGGCGGTCGAGCCGGGTGGCGGCGGAGCGGCCGGCCAGCAGTGCGGTGTACACCTCTTCGAGGGTGTTGCCGGCCGGGGACTTGACGCCGATCCCGGTGACGGCGACCCGGTGTCCGCCCGAGGGGTGACGGGCGCTCATACGGGGCTGTCCATCCGGGTGCGCAGCAGGTCGATGGCGTGGCCGACGTCGCGGGCGGCGATCAGGTCGTCGGGGTCGATGCGCAGTTGCAGGGCCCGTTCCAGCCGGGCGCCGATCTCCATGAGTTCCAGGCTGTCGATGCCGTACTCCTCCAACAGGCTGGTGCGGTCCTGCAGTTCGGCCGGGTCGGTGCCGAGGACGTCGGAGATGACCGTCCTGACCGTGACGGCCAGTTCTTCGCGTGTGGGCAACTGCTCCCGTTCCTTCCGCCGCGGTGTGCGGCCTCGGCGCCGGCCGTGGTCAGCCGGCGGTGGTCCCCCGCAGGGTTCGTCCGGTCGTCGTGAGTGCGGCGTCGAGCAGGGCGGCGGCCTCGGCGAGGTCGGCGGCCGTGCTGATCAGCGGCGGCAGCAGCCGGACGGTGGTGGGGCGGCTCAGGCACGGGGACACCAGCAGTCCGGTGCCGGCCAGTTCGATCAGGGTGGCGCCGGCGGCGTACGGCGAGACGCAGTCGATGCCGCGCAGCAGTCCGCGGCCGCGGACGGCCTGCACCACGTCGGGGTGCCGGGCCCGCAGCCCGTCCAGCACGGCGTCCAGCTGCGCGGACAACTCGCGGCCGTGGTCGGCGAGTTGTTCGACGGCGGCGAGTGCGGCGGGGACGGCGGCGCAGCTCAGCGGGTGGCCGCCGAAGGTCGCCGAGTGCAGGAACGGGTCGGCGGCCAGCGGGTGGTACATCCGCTCGGTGCACAGCAGCGCGGAGAGCGGGACGACGCCGCCGCCGAGCGGTTTGCCGAGCAGGACGCCGTCGACGGGCAGGCGGTCGGCGAGGGCGACGGAGCGTTCGCCGCAGCGGCGCAGTCCGCACTGGATCTCGTCGGCGATCACCAGGGTTCCGTGCCGGGCGGCGTCCTCGCACCACTGGCGCAGGGTCTCGGTGGGCAGCGGCAGCGCGCCGTTCTCGCCCTGCACGGGTTCGAGGACGAGGGCGGCGACCTCGCCGCCGGCCACCTCGCGTCCGACGGCGTGCGGGTCGTCGGGGTCGACGTGCAGGACGTCCACGGCGCAGCCGAGCAGGCCGGTGCGGTAGAGCGGGCTGTGGGTGAGGGCGAGGGCGCCGAGCGACTTGCCGTGGAAGCCGCCGCGCACCGCCAGGACCCGGCCGCGGCCGGTGGCGAGCCGGGCGAGTTTGACGGCGACCTCGACCACGTCCGCGCCGTTCAGGCCGAAGTAGACCTTCGGGAGCGCGTCGCCGAGGTAGCCGCTCAGGGCGGCGGCGGCTTCGGCGGCGACGGGGTTGGCGAGGCTGCGGGTGGCGGTCGGCATGGCGTCGAGCTGTGCGCGGACGGCGGCGGTCACGGCGGGGTGGCGGTGGCCGAGCAGGGTGACGGCGTAGGAGCCGAAGTCGAGCGCGGTGCGGCCGTCGGAGAGCGTCACCCGGCAGCCCTCGGCGGCCACTTCGACGGCGCCGCGCCCGGCGAAGCCGCCGGACAGCGCGAGTTTCGGGGAGAAGTGGCGGCGCAGCAGGTCGAAGACCGGGGTGGTGACGGTGGTCATCGGGCGGCTCCTCGGAGCACCAGCCGCTGTTCGAGCGCGGCGAGCATCTGGGCGGCGCTCTCCCGCAGGGCGTCCGCGGCGACGGGGTTGAGCATGTCGGCGAGCAGCGGGATGCCGATGTCGAAGTCGACGTGCAGGGCGACGGTGCTGCCGCCGCCGGGTGCGGCGGTGACCGCCCAGTGGCCGACGAACGCGCCGAGGTCGCCGTCGAGTTGCTCGAAGTCGAAGCGGCGGGCGGCGTGGTCGACGATCTCGGTCTCGGTCCAGCGCAGGACGGAGCCCTTGAGCCGGACGGACCAGGCGGTGGTGCGGTGCCGCTCGTCGGGCTGGTCGAGGATCTCGACGGAGTCGACGCTCTCCATGCAGTCGGGGTAGCCGAGCACGTCCACCACCACCGGCCAGGCGTCCTCGGGCGCCACGGCGATGGGCAACTCCACGTCAACGCGCGGCATGTGACGACCTCTTTTCGCGGTGGTTCGGTGCGCGGTGGTGCGGGCCGAGCGCGTCGGCGCGGGCGGCGGCCAGGGCGGCCGGGAGGAGGCGGCGGAGCACGGCGCGGGGCAGGGTGCGCAGGTGGGTCATGGCGTGCCACTGCTCGACGAGTGCGCAGCCCAGCTCCACCTTGGGTTCGTAGGCGGTCTGGGCGAAGCGGATGTGCCGGCAGCCGGCGGCCATCGCCAGCCGGACGGCCGCGTAGTGCAGGTTGTGGTAGATCGCGGCGTCGTGGTTGAGGCGGTAGTCGAGGCCGATCCGGGCGCCGGTGGCGCCGGTGCCGGCGAACAGGCAGAGCAGGAAGCCGACGGCGCGTTCGCCTTCGAGGCAGACCACCAGGCGGCTGCTCGGGTCGTCGGCGCCGGCGAGGGCGGTGAGGAAGGCGTGGTCGAGCACGTCGAGGGTCTGGTCGGCGCGGTCCATCACCTGCCGGTAGAGGCCGAGCAGTTGGGGCAGCAGGTGGGTGTAGTCGGCGAGGACTTCGATGCGCAGGTCGGGGTGGGCGCGGAAGCGGCGGATCTTGGCCCGGGCGTTGCGCCGCGGCTTGGCGGGGAGGGCGGTCAGGTAGTCGTCGAAGGTGCGGGCGGTCAGGGCGAGTTCGGTGTCGGGCAGGCCGGGGGCGAGGAAGAAGCCGGCGGCGGTGAGCGGTGCGCGCAGCGGGCCGAGGTCGGGGGCGGCGAAGTCCTTGAACACCACGGTGCCCAGGCGTTCGCGGCGTGCGAAGTCGAGCACCGCGTCGACCAGCACCCGGCCGGCCGGGGCGTCGAGCGGTCGGTCGGTCAGCAGGTGGCCCTGGCCGAGCAGGTGGCCGCAGAACAGCATCGGCACCCGCAGCAGTCGGGGCGCGAGGCGGCGCAGCGGGGCGAGCAGGCGGCGTTCGTGGGGGCCGACGATCCGGTCGAGCATCAGGTCGCGGAACAGGCAGAGTGGCAGGACGGCCACCACGTCGTCCTCCTGGCGGAGGGTCAGGTAGGCGTAGCCCGCAGGCCCGACCCGGCCGCGTTCGAGTGCGGTGAACACGCCGCGGGACCACATCGGGTCGTCCGCGGGGGTGAGTCGCTCCCAGGCTCCGGGCGGCAACTCGTCGATGCTGCGCAGTACTTCGGCCCGGTAGCCGTCGTCCGCCGGTGCCATCGGCTCAGCCGATCCGCAGCGCGCGGCCGTCCAGGAACTCCCGCAGCGGGCGGGCCATCCTGGTGCGGGCCGGTGGGTGGAAGGTCAGGCCGACGGCGGCGGAGGCGAGGTAGGAGCCGTCGGGCGAGCCGATGAAGGCCATGCCGCCGAGCGCCGCGAGGCAGGCCCGGGTGGTGCGGGCGATGGCGTCCTGCGCGGCGTACCGGGCGGTCAGCGCCTGGACCAGCAGGGCCTCGTCCCAGTCCTCGTCGGCCATGGCCCGGGCGACGGCCTCGACGGCGAGCATCGCGGCCTCGACGGGCACGAGGTAGGGCGTCGGGTCGTCCTCGCCGCCGCCCTGGCGGTGCAGGACGCGTTCGACCAGGGCGCTCGCCATGCCGAGGTAGCCGGCGGTCAGCAGCACTTCGAACCAGAGGAAGCCCGCCACGTTGAGCGCGTCGGGCACGGCGTCGGCGGTGACCTCGGTCGCCACCACCATGCTCGGGTCCAACTCGACGTCGGTGAGCCGGACTTCGTCGCTCTCGGCGCCGGCCAGGATGGGCGTGCCCCAGAACGGGCGGACGGTGACGCCGGGGCTGGCGGCGGGGATCAGCGCGACGGCCAGCCGTTCGACGCCGTCCGGGCCGGTGAGGGCGACGGAGGCGGTCAGCAGGTCCATCGAGCGGGACAGGCTGCACGGCATCTTGCTGCCGTTCAGCACGATCCGGTCGCCGCGCCGCTCGGCGGTGATGTGCGGGGTGAGGATGTTCTGGCCGGGCCGGCCCTCGGCGAAGCCGGACGCCACCAGCATCCGCTCCTTGGCGATGGCCTCCAGCAGCAGCCCTTCCAGGCCGTTGCCGTACTTGGCGGCCTCGACCAGGCCCGCGATGGAGAAGTGGTGCATGGTGGTGGCCACCGCGAGGGAGGGGCAGCGGGCGCCGACGGCGCGCTGCACCCGGACGGCCTGCAGGGCGCTCGCGCCCGCGCCGCAGTGGGCGGCGGGCACCAGCAGCCCGGGGCCGCCGGCGATCTTGAACTCCTCGATCGCCGGGCTGGGCGTCTGTTCCAGCGCCGCCAGCGGGTGGCGGGCGAGTGCCTGGTCCAACCCGGGCATGAGCGCCTCGAGTTCGGCGCGTTCGCGGTGCAGGAAGTTCACGGGCACGTCCTTCGGGGAGGGGCGGTACGGCGCGTTCGGCGGGCGGCCGTCAGCCGGTCGCCGCCAGCGGCAGCGCGTCGAACGAGCGCAGGCAGGCCGAGGCGCGCCGCACCGGCGGCCCGGCCTGGGCGAGCCGGGGGAAACGGGTGAGCAGCCGGCCCAGCAGCGCCGCGCCTTCGAGCCTGGCCAGTGCCGCGCCGAAGCAGTAGTGCGGGCCGGCGCCGAAGCTCAGCACGTGGCGCTCGGGTCGGCGGACCAGGAACGCGTCCGGGTCCGGGTAGCGCCGCGGGTCGCGGTTGGCGGCGCCGAGCACGGTGGTGACGCTGCCTCCGGCGGGGACGGTGACGCCACCGACCTCGGTCGGCCGGGTGGCGAGCCGTTCGGTCATCAGCACCGGCCCGTCCCAGCGCAGCGACTCCTCGACCGCGCCGGGCAGCAGGCCGGGGTCGGCGCGGAGCTGCGCCGCCTGCTCGGGGTGGGTGAGCAGGGCGTGCACCGAGAGACCGAGCAGTCCGGCGGTGGTCTCGAACCCGGCGACGAAGACCAGTACCAGGGTGTCCGCCAACTCCTGCTCGGTGAGCGGGTGTTCGGCGTTCACGGCGGCTTCGGCGGTTCCGGCGGTTCCGGCTCTTTCGGCGGCGGCCTGGGCGAGCAGCGCGGTGGCGAGGTCCTCGGCCGGTCGGGCGCGCCGCTCGTCCAGCAGGCGGGCGAAGTACTCGCGCAGCGCCGTCACCGCCCGGTCGGCGAGCCGCCAGTCCTCGTCGGAGCGCACCGGTTCCAGCAGGCGCGCGGCGTCGCGTCCGAGCCGGTGGAAGTGCTCCTGATCGGCGGGCGGCACTCCGATCAGTCCGCCCACCACGGCGACCGGCAGCGGATAGCCGACCAGGTCCTGGAAGTCCGCGGCGCCGCCGTCGGAGGTCGCGTCGGCGAAGCGGTCCAGCAGTTCGTCGACGGTCTTCTCCACCGCCGTCGCCAGCGCGCCCATCCGCCGGGGGCCGAACGCCCGCACCAGCGGGCCGCGCAGCCGTTCGTGGGCGGGGCCGTTGGTGCCGAGCAGCGAGGTGTAGAAGTAGTCCGCCGCCGGGTGGGCCAGCCACTCGGGGCGCTCCCGCTCCAGCCACTGCCGGTCGGGCACCGCGAAGGCCGGGCTCGACAGGGCGGCCTGGCAGTCGGCGAACCCCGTCAGGAAGCGGGTGTCCAACTCCTCGTGGTGGAGCACCGGCGCGAGGCGGCGCAGTTCGGCGAGCGGGGCGTACGGGTTCTCGCGGGCCTCGGGCGCGAAGACCGACAGCAGGATTCCGCCCGCATTCGTCGTCCGGTCGCCCGTCTGCGTCTGCTCAGCCGCGGAAGCGTTCATGCGCTCGCCCACCTTCGCCCGCCCGGACGCGGGCAGGCCTGTCGAATCGACTCGTGAATTCCATGCCGTTCGGACAGAGAGTACCGGAAAGGGAATCCCGGAAATAGCCGCGCGGAATTGAAGTGGCCATCCTGCGATAGGAATTACTACCCGTCAGATCATTCGCGGAAAGTCACAGGGCGAATTTGTGGCTCTCCCCCGGCCGCAGCGCGACGGCGGTGCTGCGCACCCCGACCCGCACCGGCCGCTCGGCGTCGGCGCCCAGGGCGACGGTGACGCTGTGCCGGTCGACGCGGATCCGCACGTCCCGGTGGCCGCGGTAGCGCACGTCCAGGTCGAGGCTGCCGAGCGCCCACGGCAGCTGCGGGTCCAGCCACAGCGCGTCCTCGCGCAACTCCAGCCCGGTGTAGCAGCGTTGCAGCAGGTCGGCGGCGCCGGCCATCGCCCCGAGGTGGACGCCCTCCCGGGTGGTGCCGCCCTGGGCGTCCACCAGGTCGGCGGTGAGCGCGTCGCGGAAGTGCCGCCAGGAGGCCCGGCGGTCGCAGCGGGTCAGCACCCAGGCGTGCACCACGGAGCTGAGCGTCGAGCCGTGCACGGTGCGGTCGAGGTAGTAGGAGACGGTGCGGCGCATCAGCTCGTACCCCGCGGGGTGGCCGAGGCGGCGCAGCAGGTCGCGCACCTCACCGGCGGAGAACAGGTACCAGAGCATCAGCACGTCGGCCTGCTTGGACGCCCGGTACCGGTTGACGGTGTCGCCCTCGGCCTCCAGGATCCGGTCGAGGCGGCGCAGGTCCGGGTAGCGCCGGCGGTAGGTCTCCCAGTCGAGTTCGGCGAGCCGCCGGTAGCCGTCGAACTGGCTGATCACCCCGTCGTGGAACGGCACGTGCAGACGACGGCCGATCTCCTGCCAGCGCTCCGGCTCCGCGGCGTCCAGCGCGAGGCGCTCGGTCAGTTCGCCGCGCCGGCGCTCGGGCAGGACGCGCAGCGCGTCCCGGGCGCGGGCCAGCACCCAGGAGGCGAGCACGTTGGTGTAGGCGTTGTCGTCCAGCCCGGGCTCCTTCGCCCACGGGTAGGCGTCGTGGTACTCGTCCGGTCCGAGGACGCCGCGGATCGACCAGCGGTCGCGGCCCGGGTCGTGGGTGGCGGCCGAGGCCCAGTAGCGGGCGATCTCCAGCAGGGGTTCGGCTCCGGTCTCGGCGAGGAAGTCGAGGTCGCCGGTGGCCCGGTAGTACTCCCAGATGTTGTAGGCGACCGCCGAGCCGATGTGCCGCTGCAGATGGGTGTGGTCGGGCAGCCAGCGACCGGACAGCGGGTTGAGGTGGACCTGCGGCGACTGCTCCTGCCCGTCGCTCCCGCTCTGCCACGGATAGCTCGCGCCGCGCCGGCCCTCGGCCCGGGCGGCCCGCCGGGCGGCGTCGAGCCGACGCCGGCGGTAGCGCAGCACCGCGCGGGCGAGTTCGGGGAGGCGCAGGTTCAGCACCCGCAGCACGAACAGCTCGTCCCAGAAGACGTGGCCGCGGTACGCCTCGCCGTGCAGGCCGCGGGCGGGGATGCCGACGTCGAGGTCGGCGGAGTGCTCGGAGCAGGTCTGCAGCAGGTGGAACAGGTCGAGGTGCAGCGGGCCGAGGCCGGGGAGGTCGGTGTCGATCCTCAGGCGCTCCCACAACTGCTCCCAGCGCAGCGCGTGTTCGGCCAGCAGTCGGTCGAAGTCCGCCGCCTCGGCGGCGAGTTGCCGGGCGGCCTCCAGCGGGTCGCCGGTGGCCGGGTCGTGCGAGGTGTGGACGGCGACCACCTTGTCGACGGTGACGGGCCGGCCCGGGGTGACGTCCAGCGCCAGGGTCTGCGTCACCAGGCCCGGGCGGGCCCGCGCCCGGACCTCGGCCTCGACGGGCCGGCCGCCGGCCCGCACCCGGTGCCGGGCGGCGAACGCGATGCGCCGGCCGGGACCGGTCGCCACCTCCAGCCACAACTCGCCGTCCGGGCACGCCTCCTGGCGCAGCGGGGTGAGGTGGCGGTCGGCCAGGCCGGCGTACCGGGGCACGCCCGCGTTGGTGACGGTGCCGTCGAGGGCGGATCGGACTTCGAGCCGGCCGGACCAGTTCTCGGCGGTGAGCACGGTCTCCAGCGCGGCGAGGTGCGGGCTCGCCTGGCTGGCGATCCGGCGCTGGACCAGCCGGGTGCGCCGACCGACGCCGTCCACGCACACCGCCCGGCGGGTCAACACGCCTTGCCGCAGGTCGAGTTCGAGTTCCTGCTCGACGGGCGGCCCGGTGAACCACTCGGCGCCCTCGCAGCGGAAGGTGACGGGCAGCCAGTTCGGGCAGTTCACCAGGTCCTCGTGGGTGAACACCCGCCCGCCGACCTCGGAGTCGGCGCGGTCGTAGCAGCCCGCCAGGTAGGTGCCGGGGTAGTGCTCGCCGCCCGCCGCCGCCTCGGGGGCCGCGCCCCGGGTGACCAGGTAGCCGTTGCCGACGGCGCACAGCGCCTCCCGCAGCCCTTCCTCGGCGGGCGCGTACCCGGTGTAGCGCAGCCGCCACGGATCGGGCATCGGACAGCCGTGGGCGGCGTCGGACGGCCGGTGGGGAGGGTCGGGTTCCACGGCTCACCTCCGTTCGCGCGCCGGGGCCCGTCCTCCAGTGTGCCCACCGACCGGCCGCCGCTGCCGCGCCGGGCGGCGGGGCGGGCGGACACCGGGGAGGCTGGTGGACGGAGCCGATACCGCGCAGGGAGTGAGAGCGATGAAGGCGCTGACCTACCACGGGCCCGGCCGCCGCACCTGGGACGAGGTCCCCGATCCGGTGGTCCGCGACCCCGAGGACGCGGTGGTCCGGGTGGACGCCGTCACCATCTGCGGCACCGACCTGCACATCCTGGGGGGCGACGTGCCCGAGGTCGCCGAGGGCCGGGTGCTCGGACACGAGGCGGTCGGCACGGTCGTCGAGACCGGCAGCGCGGTGCGCACGATCGCCGTGGGCGACCGGGTGCTGGTCTCGTGCATCTCCGCCTGCGGCCGCTGCGGGTACTGCCGGCGCGGCGTGTACGGCCAGTGCACGGGCGGCGGCGGGTGGATCCTCGGGCACTTGGTCGACGGCGCCCAGGCCGAGTACGTGCGCACCCCGTTCGCCGACAACTCGCTGCACAGGCTGCCGGACGGCGTCGACGACGAGACGGCGCTGATGTTCGCCGACATCCTGCCGACCGCGTACGAGGTCGGCGTGCTGAACGGCCGGGTGGGCCCCGGCGACACCGTCGCGATCGTCGGCGCCGGCCCGATCGGGCTGGCCGCGATCGCCACCGCCCGGCTGTACAGCCCGCGCCGGATCGTCGCCGTCGACCTGGCGGCGAGCCGACTGGCCGCGGCCGAACGGGCCGGCGCGGACGAGGTGCTGCACGCCGGCGACGGCGCGGAGCAGGCGGTGCGCGCACTCTCCCCCGACAGGCTCGGCGTGGACGTGGCGATCGAGGCGGTCGGCATCCCCGGCACCTTCGAGCTGTGCACCCGGCTGGTGCGTCCGGGCGGCCGGGTGGCCAACGTCGGGGTGCACGGCAGGCCCGCCGCGCTGCACCTGGAGGAGCTGTGGATCAGGAACGTCACCGTCACCACGGGCCTGGTCGACACCCGCACCACCCCGCTGCTGCTGGACCTGCTCGCGGCCGGCCGACTGGCGGCGGGCGGACTGGTCACGCACCGCTTCACCCTGGACCAGATGCCGGAGGCGTACGACGTCTTCGCCGACGCGGCGGGCACCGGCGCGCTCAAGGTCGCCCTGTTCCGGACCTGACCCGCGGCCCGCCCCGCCGAGGACCGGGTTTCAGCGCACCAGCACCCGTTCGCCCGAGCGCGGCACCACGGCCGTCCAACCGAGTTCGAAGTCGATCCGGTCGCGCAGCGCCTGCGCGCCCTCGGGTTCGCCGTGCACCAGGTAGGTCGCGGACGGCGCGGGGGCCGGGCGCAGCCAGTCGACGATCTCGGCGGCGTCCGCGTGCGCCGAGAACGCGGGGACGTTGACGACCTCCGCCCGGACGGGCACGTAGCCGCCGTACATCTTCAGCACCCGGGCCCCGTCGACCAGGTCGCGGGCGCGGGTGCCCGCGGCGGCGTAGCCGACCACGACCACGGTGTTGCGGGGGTCGGGCAGCAGCCGGTGCAGGTGGTGCACGACGCGCCCGCCGGTGGCCATGCCGGACGCGGACACCAGGATCGACGGCAGGTGCGACTGCTCCAGCTGCCGCGACTCCGCCGGCGAGCGGACCGGCCGGAACGGCTCCGGGCTGATCGCGGCCTCACCGCGGGCGAGCACCTCGGGCCGCAGCTCGGGGGCCCGGTCGGCGAACGCCTCCAGGTAGATCCGCAGCGTGGCGAGCGCCATCGGGCTGTCCACGTGCACGGGGGCGCTGCTCGGCAGCCGCCCGGTGCGGCGGAGTTCGGCCAGCTGGTGCAGCACCACTTCGGTGCGGTCGACGGCGAAGGACGGGATGACGACGGTGCCGCCGCGGGCCAGCGTCCGGTCGAGGGCGTTGGCGAAGTGCGCGCGGGCGGTGGTCTCCTCGTGCCGCCGGTTGCCGTAGGTGGACTCCATCAGCAGCACGTCGGCGCCGGTGAACGGGTCGGGCGGGTTCAGCAGCGGGTGGACGGGGCGGCCGAGGTCGCCGCTGGCCGCGAGGGTGTGGCCGTCCTCCAGGGTGAGGTGCACCCAGGACGAGCCGAGGATGTGCCCGGCGGGGTGCAGGCGCAGCACCGTCCGGTCGGCGATCTCGATCTCCGCGTGGTGCGCGACGGGGTCGAACAGCGCCAGCGTCCGCTCCACGTCCTCCTCGGTGTACAGCGGCAGCGCGGGCCGGTGCTTGGACCAGCCGTGCCGGTTGGCGTGGTCGGCGTCCTCCTGCAGCAGGTGGGCGCTGTCCCGCAGGATCAGCTCGGCGATCCGGGCCGTGTACGGGGTGGTGAAGACCGGCCCCCGGAACCCGTCCGCGACCAGCCTGGGCAGGTAGCCGCAGTGGTCCAGGTGCGCATGCGTGAGCACCACGCAGTGCACGTCCGCCGGATCGAGCGGCAGCGACCGCCGGTTGCGCCGCCGCAGCTCGGCCAGCCCCTGGAACAGCCCGCAGTCGATCATGACCCGGGCATGGTCGGTCTCCACCAGGAACTTGCTCCCGGTGACGGTACCGACCCCGCCCAGAAACGTGAGCAACCCCGGCCTCGGCATCGGGGCGGGCTGATTCTCCATGACGGCCTCCCAGAGCTCCGCCTCCCAGCATCCGCCCACCCCACCCCACGAGCACGGCCGACCGAAGACACTGCCACCCGCCCCGGACCACCCCGACAGTCGACGCCACCACCACGCATGCCCGAGCGGATCGGCTCGGCTCGGCCGACACCACCGCCCCACCGGGAGGTCAGCTCGGCTGGCGCCGCGTCCACTGCGGCTCGATCTGCTGCCACTCCGCGTCCCAGCCCGCGTAGCGGCGGCGGTTCAGGAGGTGCAGGGTGCCCTTCCAGGTGAGCATGCTGAGCAGCGGGACGGCGGTGACGGTGAGCAGGGCGGCGGTCGCCGCGACCGCGATCGCCTCGCCGGTGCCGGCCGGTTGCGGGACGACCCGGCTGCGGTCGTCCACCCAGATCTGCACCGGGGTGCCGGCCCGCTGCCCGGAGGGGACGACCGCGCTCGCCAGGTGGTCGGCGCCGTCGGACTTCCAGGCGACGGCGGCGCGGGTCGTGGTGATGCCGACCGCGGTCGGGACGTCCGCGACGAGTTGTGCCGTCACCGGGTGCCGGTCGGTGCTCTCCTCCCGGACGACCCGGGCCTGGTCCTGGTGGACCGCGAGGCCGACGGCGATCGCCGCGGGGACTCCGCCGATCGCCACCACCAGCAGCGTTCGCGCCGCCCACCATTGCAGGCGGTCACTGCTCCGCCTCAGTGGGTTCTTCCGTTGCTGCGGATGCGCATGCATGCCGCCCGCCTCCTCGCCACACGTCCCGGCCCTGTTCTCCCCCAGCTTTTCGGGGACGGCGGTGCCGCCGCATGGTCCGGTCGGCCCTATTCGGCCCGACAACCGGCCCGGGTCGCCGGGCCGACTCGTCCCCTCCGCGAGGTCGGAGCACGCTGAAGGGAGGATCCGACAGTCGGGAGGACGCATGCGTACCGTGCGGGACGGCGCCTGGGTGGTGGCCCGCCCGGGGCCGGTGGACGCCGGGCCCGGGCCGCTGGTGTGGGAGCGGCGGCCGCCGCCCGTCCCCGGCGAGACGGAGATCCTGGTCGAGGTGGAGGCGTGCGGGGTGTGCCGGACGGACCTCCATCTCGCCGAGGGGGACCTGCCGCCGCGGGTGCCGCGCTGCACGCCCGGCCACGAGGTGGTGGGCCGGGTGACGTCGGCGGGTGCGGGGGTGCGGGAGTTCGCGGTCGGCGACCGGGCGGGGGTGGCCTGGCTGGCCGGGGTGTGCGGGCGCTGCCGGTACTGCCGCAGCGGACGGGAGAACCTGTGCCCGGGGTCGACGTACACCGGCTGGGACCGGCACGGCGGCTACGCGGGGTTCGTCACGGCCGACGCCCGTTTCGCCTACCGCCTGCCGGAGGGCCCGCCCGCCGAGGAGCTCGCGCCGCTGCTGTGCGCGGGGATCATCGGCCACCGCGCCCTGGCCCGGGCCGAATTGCCGCCGGGCGGCCTCCTCGGCATCTACGGTTTCGGCGCGTCCGCCCACCTGACGGCCCAGCTGGCGCTGGCCCGGGGCGCCCGGCTGGCGGTGTTCACGCGCGGCGCGGCGGCGCGCGAGCTGGCCCGGGAGCTGGGCGCGGGCTTCGCCGGCGACTCCTACGACCCGCCGCCCGAGCCGCTGGACGCCGCGATCCTGTTCGCCCCGGTCGGCGAGCTGGTGCCCGTCGCCCTGGCGGCGCTGGACCGCGGCGGCACGCTCTCGGTCGCCGGCATCCACCTCACCGACATCCCCGTCCTGAACTACCAGCAGCACCTGTTCCAGGAGCGCACCTTGCGCAGCGTCACCGCCAACACCCGCACCGACGGCCACGCGTTCCTCGCCGAGGCGGCGCACGTCCGTCCGACGGTCCGGGTCAACCGCTACCCGATGCACCGCGCCGACGCCGCCCTCGCGGACCTCGCCGCGGACCGGGTCACCGGCGTCGCCGTCCTGCTGGCGGAGTGAACCGCCACTGCACGCTTCCGCCGCTCAGAGCCAGCCGCGGTGGGCGGCCCGCACCCCGGCCTGGAAGCGGCTGTCGGCGTCCAACCGGGCCATCAGGTCGGCCATCTGGCGTTTGACGGTGCGGCCGGAGACGCCCAGCTTGCGGCCTGCCGCCTCGTCGGTGTGGCCGGCGGCGGCCAGCTCCAGCAGGGTGCGCTCGGCCGAGGTGAGGCCCTGCCCGTCCACCGCGACGGATGAGCCGAACGGGGTTGCCGTGGACCAGAGTTGGTCGAACAGTGCGCAGGCGACGGACAGCATGCCGGGGCTGTCCAGCTCCAGCGCGCCCTGCCGCGGGTCGGCCGGGTCGAGCGGGACGATGACGACCCGGCGGTCGACGATCACCAGCGGCGTCGGCACGATCGGGACGGTGCGCATCTCGCCGCCGAGGTCCGTCAGCCAGCGCGCGTGGGCCAGCGTGTCGGGGTCGTTGCGGAAGCTCTCCCGGCAGATCGCCTTGATGCCGACGCCCCGGCGCAGCGCCTGTTCGTTGAGCTGCGCGGAGGCCGCCCGCGCGTCGGGCCGGTCCGCGCCGCCCGGGTTGAGCGACAGGCACTCCGTCACGGCGTTCGCGGCGAGCTCCTCCAGGCGGCCCCGGACGGCGTCGATCCCGTCGAGTCGGACCGCCGGCTCCGCGCGGTGCTGGCGCTGCACCTCGTGCTCGGCCGCGAGTGCGGCGATCGCCGCCCGGGTCGCCTCGATCTGCCGCTGCCGGGCGGCGGCCTCGTCCTCGGCGGCGGCCAGCAGCGCCGACAGGCCGACCGCCGGGCTGACCGGCCACAGCGTCCCGTCCGCGGCGGCGGAGGGTCTGATCAGTGCCAGGTCCGCCAACTCGTCGAGCGCGGAGCGTATCTGCCGGTCCGTCATCCCGGTGTCGTGGGCCAGCATGGCCACGCTGCGCGCCGGATCGGTGAGGACCGCCTGGTAGGGACGCTCGGCCAGGCCGGAGAGACCGAGTAACTCAAGCATTCTGCCGCCCCCCGCGGTAGGTGCTCAAACAATTGTCGGACCAGTGTGCCCAGCGGGTAAAGCCCCGGGCAAGACTGCTCCATGCCTGTCCCGTTGGGGTCAGGCCCGTTGGGGCCAGGCGCGGACCGCTGACAGCGCGGCGCCGGTTCGGCAGGCTGATGCATGTCGGAAGCGCCGCCCCGGGGATCCGGGGCCGGGAGCCGCGATCGTCCGACCTCCGTCCACCGCACCCACGAATGGAGTCCGTCCATGTCCAGCGTCGCCCAGCTGTCCCTCGCCACCGTCGGTCCGCTCGCGCTCCGCGCCGGTTCCGGCGACTCCGACAACGGGTTCGGTTGGGGCTGATGACCGACAAGCCGATCCTGCGCGACAAGCCGATCCTGCACCTGACGCTGGCTCGACTCGTCGGCCCGTCGGCCGTGGTGGTCGCTCCCCAGTGGCTGACCGGCCACCTGTGGCGCCAGGCCCTGGCGGACGACCGCCTGGAGCACGTGCGGGTGCGGGTCGCACCCGGTCGGATCGGCGTGGCTCTGTTCCTCCTCGCCGCCGAGGAGACCGCCGCCCGCAGGAGCGCACGATCCATCTGCGCGCGGGCACTCGACACCTCGGACGAGCTGCGCGACTGGCGCCTCGCCGAGTAGCGACGGGCCTGCGCGCCCGCCTGCCGCGCCCGCCCCTTCCTTTCTTACGGCCCGCGTTCCGCGAGGCCGCTGTTCCGCGCATGCCCCGCCCGGGTCCCGGCCCGGCGGTGTGGCCGCGCTGCCCCCACGAGTCCTTCGAAGAAACGGAAGAGAGCTCTCTCGTCATGATCAGGTTGCTCCGACGCCTCCTCAGCCTGCTCGCCGTCACCGCCGTGACCGCCGGCCTGCTGATCACCGTCTCCGGGCCCGCCCAGGCCGCGTTCGTCTCCGACCTCGGCGGCCCGATCAGCCGCTCCGAGGTGATCGAACGGGCCCAGTACTGGGTCGACAACCAGCCCGGCCCGTACAACCAAGGGGGCTACTCGCCCGGCCCCGGCGGTGACCGGAACTACCGCCGCGACTGCTCCGGCTACGTCGACATGGCGTGGCACCTCAACAGCGACGACTCGACCAGGACCCTGTCGCAGCTGTCCACCTCGATCAACCGCCAGGACCTGTTGCCGGGCGACATCCTCCTCGACACCACGAACCACGTCATCATCTTCAACGCCTGGGCGAGCGACCACATCCACTTCAGCTACTACTCCTTCGGCACCGACCCGGTGAAGAAGGTGACGAACGCCTCCATCAACGACGGGACGATCGACGGCTGGCCCAACGACAACTACCGGGCCCGCCGCTACAACAAGATCGTCGACAGCCCGGTGACCAACTACGAGCGTCAGCTGATCGGCCGGCCCCACCTCGGCATGAACGCCAACCAGACGCTGGAGTTCATCGACAACGACGGCAACGGCGGGGTGCGGACCAAGTACCAGGTGAACCCGAACAGCACCTGGTCGAACTGGACCGCCATCCCGAACGCGGCGAACGTGACGGGCACCCCGGTGCTGGGCCGCGGCACCAACGGCGCCCAGGAGATCTTCGCCCGCACCACGGACGGCAGCGTCGTGTCCAGGTGGCAGGTGAAGCCGAACAGCACCTGGTCCGGCTGGTTCAACCACGGCGGCAACGTCGCCTCCGAACTCGCGGTCGCCGCCAACGAGGACGGCCGCCAGCAGATCTTCGGCCGCACCCCCGACGGCCGGATCACCACCAGCTGGCAGGACACGCCGAACGGCACCTGGCACGACTGGCTGACCTTCGACGGCGCCGACTTCGTCGGCAACCCCGCCGTGGCCTACGGCGCCAACGGCAGCCTCGAGGTGTACGCCCGCACCACGAACGGGCACATCATGTCCCGGTGGCAGGTGAAGCCGAACAGCACCTTCACCACGAGCTGGTTCGACCACGGCGGCAACGTCGCCTCCGACCCGGTGATCGGGATCGGCCAGAACGGCTCCCAGGAGATCTTCGCCCGCACCGCCGACGGCCGGATCACCACCAGCTGGCAGGTCGCACCGAACAGCACCTGGTCGAACTGGGCGACCTTCGCCGGCGACGGCTTCGTCGGCGACCCCACCGTCGTGCTCTGCCGCAACGGCAACCTGGAGATGTTCGCCCGCAAGGCCGACGGCACCGTGTGGAACCTCCACCAGGTGGCGCCGAACAGCACCTGGACCACCTCCTGGAGCTCGCTCGGCGGCGCACTGGCGACGAACCCGGTGGCGGGCGAGAGCCAGGACGGCAGGCTGGAGGTCTTCGGCAAGACCGCCTCCGGCACCGTCACCCACGCCTTCCAGAGCCGTATCGCCTCTGCCTTCGGCACCTTCCGGGACCTGTAGCCGCGCAGCGCCGCCCACCCGGTGCCGCCACATCGGATTGACGCATCGTCAGGACAAGCACGGCCAGAACGGCGAAGATCCCGGCGGCCGCGAACCCGGTGACGTGCAGCGCGCCGGTGAAGGCACCAACGGGTCGGGGGCCCCGGCCGGGGCCCGCGAGCGACGAGGAGTGCGAGATGAAGTTCCTGATCGGCCTGCACATCGACCCGGCGGTGCTGGACGCGCTGACGGACGAGGAGAAGGCCGGGCTCGGCACCGGCCACGGCCGGTTCACCCAGGCGCTGAAGGACTCCGGCGAGCTGATCCTCACGCAGGCGCTGGTGGACCCGTCGCAGTCTGTGGTGGTGTCGGTGCGGGACGGGCAGCCGGTGGTGACGGACGGTCCGTTCCTGGCGGCGAAGGAGTTCCTGGGCGGCTTCTACCTGGTGGACTGCGAGAACAAGGAGCGGGCGGTCGAGCTGGCGGCGCAGATCCCGGACGCCGCGATTCCCGGCCTGGGCGTGGAGGTGCGTCAGGTGCTGTTCTCCGAGTGACACTTGGCGACCGGACAGCACCTGACTTCGAGGGCCTGCTGCGCGCACTCGCGCCGCAGGCCCTCGGCACGCCGGCCCGCCGGCCGTGACGGGCCTGTCGGCGCCGATGCTGCTGACCCACGCCCGCCGGGACGCGCGGGCGACGGCGAGCCGCGCCGAGCGCGAGCAGCGTCACCTGGAATCCCGGGCGGCAGAGGGGCGACCGCTCCCCCGACCACCCGCCCGGCGACCACCCTCCCGATTGCCGCGACCATGACACGCCATCATGCCCCGGACATGCCACTTCCGGGCAGCCGGAACTCCACATGCGTCGTTCCAGGAGCCCGCCTAGCGTGGGGAGAGGACATCGTCGATCCGACGATGACGTCCGTCCTTCCCCAAGGAGGCGTATCCGATGCTTGCCCAGATCGTGCTTGCTCCGCATCGCACCACGGCGCCCGAACTCGGCACCGTCAAGGCGCTGATGACCGAGGACGAGTCGCCGGTCAGCGACGCGCCGCTGTACCGCCCCGAGGCCATCGGCCTGCTGCTGCTCGCCCTGTTGCTCTCCCCGAAGGGTCCCAAGGAGAAGAAGTAGCACCGACCCGGCATCAGATCGGAATCATCGGAAGAAAGTGGTCCACCTATGCCGTTCGCCGAATCGCCCCAGCGGGAGTTCGCTGCCGCGACCGAGTGGGCGGCAGGCCGCACCCTCGACGCCCTCACCGGCGCCGAGGGCGCGGCTCCTCCCACCCCCGCTCCCGCTCCCGCCGCGCCGGAGCCGCAGGCCCTGCTGGCCGGCGTCCGCGTGCTGGGCCCGGACGTCTTCGCTCCGGCCCTGCTCACCGGTGCCCCGACCCCGCCGGAGACCACCGAGATCGTCGCCGAGGCGTTCCGGGTCTTCCCCTCCGACGAGTCCGGGATCCACACCTGGCGCGACCGGGCCACCGCCGAGCTCCTCACCCGGGCCGGCTACCCCGTGTCGGCCCCCACCCCGCCCCCGCCGCCCGACCCCGGCGAGGACGGCTGGCAGCGCTGGTCGGTGCGGATGGCGCAGCTCTCCTGCCTGGCCCTGCCGACCCTGGACGGCCCGGTGCACCAACGCGCCCGGGAACACCCGCTCGCGCTCGCCCGCGGCGCCGCCCGCGCCGTGCTGCGGCGCGACCACCGCACCTCCGCCCGACTGGTCCGCTGGCTGGCCTGGCTGCACCGCACCGGCACCCCGTCCGCGCTGGAACTCCCGCCGCTGCTGCGCCAGTTGGCGCTGACCGGCGACGGCACCGCGCGCAGCGCCCTCGACCTCACCGTCGCCGCACACCTGGCCGCCGGATGAACCCGGCCGCGCTCGGGGACGCCCACCGGTTGGCCACCCGCGCGCTGGAGTGGCTGCACACCGCGCACGAGCAGGGCCACGGCGCCCTGCCGCCCGACGGGGGCGCCGACCTCTCGGACCCCGACAACGCGTACAAGCCGATCGGCGAATGCGCCCTGGCCGCCTCCCTGGTGCTGCGCGAGACCGTCTCCGGCCCCACCGAACGCGAACGCGCCCGGGTGCTGCTGGACTTCGGCTGGCAGCAGCTGCGCCAGGGCGAGCTGCTGTACGAACGGCAGTTCCGGCACATGCTGCTCAGCGACCCGCTGGAGACGTACCTGCACTTCCACCGCTCCGGCTACCGGCACCCGGCGCTGGACGAACTGCTGTCCGGCCTCGACGGGCTGCGCGCCACGCACGCCGTGGAGACGATGCCGAACCGGCGCCTGGCCATCGCCAACGCCCGGCACGTGATCGGGCTGGGGAGCCGCCCCGACTGGGACGCGCTCGCCGCGGCGACCTGGCTGGGCGCCCGCCCCGAACCCTGGGCGATCGACTGGACGACCGGCTACAGCGTCACCCACACCGTCTTCCACCTCACCGACTGGGGTGCGCTGCCCGAACGGCTGCCCGCGCCGCTGCGCGAGTACCTGGCCGCCTGGCTGCCGGTGTGGGCCGACATCTGGCGGGAGACCGGGCAGTGGGACCTGCTCGGCGAACTGCTGATCGTGGACGCCTGCCTGCCCGAGCCGGTCTGCGATCCGCAGAACTGGGAGCAACTGGTCGCCGCCCAGCGCGCGGACGGTCTGCTGCCGCGCGACCTGGACCCGGTCGACGAGGACCCCGAGCGGGCGTTCAAGGACAACGAGCACACCGCCGTGGTCGGCGTCCTGGCCGGCACCCTCACTCTCGCCCGCGCGCTCCGGTGAGCCCGGTGAACCCGGTGAGTCAGGTGCGCCCGGTGGATCCGCAGCTCGCCACCCTGACCCGCACCGTGCCGCGCGGCGCGGCCGTCGCCCTCGCCGTCGTCTCCCCCGACGGCGAGCGGCTGCTCTGCCACGGCCGCACCGACGGCAGCTCCGGCGAGCCCGTGACGCCGGACACCGGCTTCGAACTCGGCTCGGTGAGCAAGACGTTCACCGCCCTGCTGCTCGCCGAACTGGCCGCCCGCGGCGAGGTCCGCCACCGGGACACCGTCACCGTCGCGGACGTGCCGCTCACCTTTCTCCACCTGGCCACCCACACCTCCGGACTCCCCCGCCTGCCGCCCGGCCTGCGGCGCTCGGCGCTGCCCGCCTGGTTCACCAACCCGTACGCGGCGTACTCCGTCGCCGAGTTGGACCGCGCGATGGGCCGGACCCGGCTGCGCAATCCGCCCGGTGACCGGGTGCACTACTCCAACTACGGCGTGGGCCTGCTCGGCCGGACGCTCGCCGAACGGGCCGGCACCTCGTACCCGGCGCTGCTCACCTCCCGGATCAGCGGCCCGCTCGGACTCACCGGCACCGACTGCGAACCCGGCGCCGCCGTCGGGCACTTCCGGCAACGCCCCCTGCCGCCCTGGCAGATCCCCGCCCTGCCGGGCGCCGGCGCCGTCCGCTCCACCGCCCGCGACCTGCTGCGCTACCTCACCGTCCACCTCGACCCGGCCGCCGCCCCCACCGCCGCCCTGACCGCCGCGCTGCGCGACGTCCAGCGGCCCCGCCTGGTCAAACCCCGTTCCACGGACCGGATCTGCCTGGTCTGGAACCTGCGCCCGACCCCCGACGGCGACGTCCTCTTCCACTCCGGCGGCACCCGCGGCTGCACCTCCTTCATCGCCTTCTGTCCCCAACGCGGCACCGCCCTGGCCGCGTTGACCAACGCGGGCCCCCGGCTGGACGGCCGCTTCATCCAGACCGGCTACCGGATCTTCCGGGGCCTGTGACGCCCACGGGCCGCCGACGCTGGGTGCGTCGGCGGCCCGTGGGGTGCTGTCGGTCGGTCAGGCGGTGAACCAGCCGGTCAGGTCGGCGGTGACGTTCACCGTCCCGGTGGAGTTGTAGAACACCACCCAACCGTCGACCACCGGGACCAGGACCTGGTGCGAAACCGTCTGGCCCGGCGTCCAGTTGAGGCTGGAGGTGCCGGGGCGGTCGGCGCCGTGCGGATAGGCGGTCAGGTAGCCGGTGTCGGTCGGGTCGGTGACCGTGACGTTCAGCAGCACGGCGGTCGCCCCGTACGGGACGCCGCCGACGCCGCCGACCTGGACGCCGACGATGCCGCCCGCGCCGACGGTGCCCTGCCGGGCGCCGGTCCCGTCGCGGGTGTCGAGCAGCCGCTGCGGGGTGGCCGGGGAGAACGTGCTGGTGCCGGTCGCCGAGTAGTAGCCGGCGACGTCGGCGATCAGGTCGACGGTGCCGGCGCTGTTGCGCAGGTCGACCTTGCCGTTCACCACGGGGACGGTCACCAGGTTGGCGACGGTCCGACCGGCGGTGAAGTTGAGGTTCGACGTGGCGGGCAGCGGCTGCCCGTCGGCGTGGGCGGTGATCCAGCCGGTCGCCGTCGGCGACGCGGCCGTCAGGTTCATCACCACGGCGGTGACGCCGTCCGCCGGGACGCCCTTGACGCCCGCCACCTGCAGGCTGACGCTCTGGCCCGCGCCGACCCGGGCCTTGGGGGCGCCGGTGCCGTCACGGGTGTCCAGGAAGCGGGCCGGGGTGATCGGCGTGAGGGCCGAGCCCTGGTCGGCGGCGTCCGTGTAGTAGCCGGCGAGGTCGGCGACCAGGTCGACCGTGCCGGTGTCGTTGCGCAGGTCGACCTTGCCGTCGACGACCGGCACCGTCAGCTGGTTGGCCGTGGTGCGGTGGGCGGCGAAGCTCAGGCTCGGCAGGCCGGGCGCGGGCCGACCCGCGGTGAGGTGTCCGTCCTCGCTCGGGTCGACCGCGGTCACGTTCAGCACCACGGAGGTGACGCCGGCGGCCGGGACGCCGTGGGCGCCCGTCACCTGCACACTCACCGTCGAGCCTGCGCCGACCTTGGCCTTGGGAGCGCCGGTGCCGTCGCGGGTGTCCAGCAGACGGACCGCGTCGAGCGGCACGAAGCGGGACTTGGCGGGGTCGTCGGCCGCGGTGACCTCGAACGCGTTCGGGACGTAGCCCGGCGAGGGCTGGCCCTGGGTATAGCCCATGCCGTCGCGCACCAGGTCGTACTTGCCCGGTGCCAGGCCGTTGGTGCTGACCAGGACGTGCAACTCGGTGCCGTCGGCGTTCGCCGACTGCGGCAAGACCGGATTCCGGCTGCTCGTGGAGCTGTTCTCCAGGTTGATCCGGCTGCCCACCGTCAGGCCGGTGCCCCGGATCACGGCCGGCACCAGGGTGCCGGCTCGGCCGGTCGCCGGGGCGACCGACTCCGGCGTGCCGTAGTCGGGCCTCGAGTTCCCGGCCAGGCCCTGGAGGGTGTACTCGACCGGGGTGGGCGACTTGTCCGGGGTGACCATCAGCAGCGCCCGGCCGTCGGTGGAGCTCCAGTTCGTGCAGGCGCCGCCGAACTGCCCGTAGCTCTGGAAGCACTGGTAGCTGTTGTAGGAGTCGGTCCACTCGTTCGGGCCGGAGATCGCCAGCCACGGCGGCGAGAAGGGCCCAGCGGTGCTGGTGGTGCCCGCGACGGTGACGCCCTGGCCGGCCTTCAGGTCGACCACGCCGCAGTACGCGGTGTCGGTCTCGGTGAGGACGCCGCTGTGCTGCGGGAAGCCGTTCGCCGACAGTACGTTGCCGTTGCACTCGGCGGCCCAGCCGTCCGCCCCGCCGACCTTCCAGGCGTCGACGTTCGCGTGGATCGCCTTGCCCTGGTAGCCGGACGCGACCACGAGAGCGACGTACGAGGTCGAACCGGTCATCTTGCAGGAGACGCCCCACTGCCGGCACTGGACGTTGCCGTCGGCGTCCACGGCCATCAGCAGCGTGCCCGCCTCGTAGCGGTTGCCGGTGGTGCGGCTGCTCAGCCAGAACTTGTCGCTCGCCGCGCCGTTGACCCGAACGCAGCGGGCGTCCAGCGCCGAGGTGAAGTCGAACTGGGTGGACGGGCCGCCGACCGCGGTGGAGGAGCGGGTGGTGCACGGCGCGCTCGGCGAGATGTCGCGTCGCACCAGCTTGTAGGTGTCCGTCCGACCGCCGACCAGCACCGCGGTGTAGGCCGCGCCCGTCGTGAACTTGCAGGTGGTGGTGGAGCTGCCGAGGGTCGAGCAGACGGCGGCGCCGGTGCCGTCGACGATGTAGACGGCCGCGTTCACCTGGTTCAGGTTGTTCGCGTAGTCCAGCATCTCGGCGGGCGAGTGCTGGGCGGCCGGGATGCTCAGGCAGCGCTGCGGGTCGGTCGGGCTCAGCGAGACCTCGGCGCCCCAGGAGCCGCCGTAACCGGACTGCGGCCAGGCGGTGCAGCCCGCGTCGCTGTCGGTGCGGTGGATCACCACCCCGTAGGGCCGGCCGGGGTTGGCGGTGAGCACGGCCCGGAACGGGGCGGTGCCGGTGAGCTTGCAGACCGCGTACGAGTAGCTCTCGTTGTTGCACTGCTTGACGCCATTGGCGTCGTCGACCTCGACGGTGGCCGTGGCCCCGTCGGTGGGCGGCCGGTTGAGCAGGTACAGGCCCTTGCCGGAAGCGGTCGGCAGGGTCAGGCAGCGGGCCTGCCCGGCCGAGTCGAGCGTGCCGGTGACGGCGCCGGAGGCGAAGCCGTCGTCGGCACCGTCGGTGCAGCCGCGGGTCTCGGTCGCCGAGTGCAGCGCCATCCCGAAGGCGCCCACGTCACCGGCGTCGCCGTCGAGCACCCAGGTGTGGTCGCCGGCGGTCAGCGTGCAGTCGCCGCTCTGGCAGCTGTCCTGGGTGCCGTCGGTCCGGAACAGCCGGCTGCGGAGGTACGTCCCGGAGCTGTTCGCCCAGCTGTACAGGTAGCGGCCGTCGGCGGGCACCCGCAGGGTTCGGCAGCGCGTGGTGGAGGTCAGGTCGGGGGCCTCACCGTAGGCCTGCGGCTGGACGATCGCGCAGCCCTCGGGCCGGGACAGCCGGGCGGCGGCGAAGGTGTAGTCGAGCGCATGGCCGAAGACCTCCTGGACCGTCACCCGGTAGGGCGCGGCCCCGGTCAGCGCGCAGTCCAGGCCGCTGCTCGAACTGCCGGTGGTGTAGGAGTCGCAGATCCGCTTGCCGGCGCCGTCGTAGACGGTCCAGGTGGCCTGGTAGTTCGGCCCGTAGGTGCGCAGGACGTCGCCCGGGGCGAGGTCGGTGGTGAAGCAGTCGCCGACCGCGCCGGTGCCCAGCGAGCCGCTGAACGACTTGGCCGTGCCCAGCTTGCTGTCGTCGCCGGCCACCGTCCGGCACGCGCCGGTGGACAGCAGCGGCAGGTAGGCGATGGAGAGCGAGTTGGCCGAGTAGGAGTTGGTCAGCTTCAGGCTGTACGTGCCGGCCTGCCCGGTCGCGCAACGGAACGCGCCGGGGCCGTAGGAGATCACGCGCTCGCAGGCGACGGTCGAGCCGTCGGGCGCGGTGAGCGTCGTGGTCAGGTTGTACTGCTGGGTCGCGAGCACCTGGAACAGGACCAGGTCGTGATCCTGCGTCAGGTTCAGCGTCGGGCTCACGCTGCCGGACCCGCTCATCGTGCAGGTGACGGGCGCCTGCGGGTCGAGCACCGCCGGGCAGGCCCCGGCCGGGTCGGACTCCTGCAGCGCCTTCGCGGCGGCCTGGTGCTCGGCCTGCGGGTCCACCTTCGGCGCGGCCTGCGGCGCGGCCTTCGCCGCCTGCGGGGCGGCCGCGGCGGGCGTCTGCGGCGCTTCGGCCGCGGGCTTGGTCGCGGCGCCGGACGGGTCGGCGGCCGCCGCGAAGGCTGCGCCGGACTGTGCGATCAGCGAGGTGGCCAGCAGCGCACCGGCCGCGAACACCCCCACCGAACGCACGTTTCTGCCGAAGAACGGCAGCACTCTCATCAAACCCCCCATGGTTCGACTGCCCAACACCGGTGCTGATCACCGGAGTTCGAGCAGGCGGATTCTAGCGGGGCGTACACACATCATCGCCACAACTTTTCGGACACTGTTTCGGACAGCCGGGTCGGGGCCTCGACGTGCGGTGCGGGACCTGTGTCCCGGATGAGAAACACAGGCGTCCTTTACCTCCGCGGTTCTGTGTATGGAGGAACCGTCACCCGGGACCCCCGAGCGGTAAAGGGAAGGTCCAATCTCCTTGCCGCTCATTGCAGTTGACGGGACACCATCACTAGCGTCGGTGACGGCTCAACCGTGCGATCACCCCCGGTGCAGGAGCCCCGGCGCCCCCAGTCATGCCGCCGCTCCTGCCTGCCCCGCCGCGTGTTCGGCCCGTCCGCCGCCGGCGGCCCCTCCGTTGTGCTCCGACCCCTGGAGGCAGTTCCTTGCGTACCCCCACCGCGCCCACCCTCATCAGTGCCGCCGCGCTCGCCCTCACCGCGTTCACCGGCCTGGCCGCGGCCTCGCCGGCCGACGCCCGGTCCGCACCCACCACGTACAGCAAGGGCGGGGTGTCCTGGGTGCGGGCGTGCGACACGCTCGCCGAGGGCGACACCATGGGCTGCCACGCGCTGAAGGTCACCAACGCGACCCAGCACGTCCACGCCCTCGGCGTCACGCCGAACGCGACCCCGTCGGGCTACGGCCCGTCGGACCTGACGAGTGCGTACAACCTGCCGGCGAACGGTGGCGCGGGCGCCACCATCGCGATCGTCGACGCGTACGACGACCCGAACGCCGAGGCCGACATGGCGGTCTACCGCGCACAGTACGGCCTGCCGGCCTGCACCACCGCGAACGGCTGCTTCAAGAAGGTCAACCAGACCGGCGGCTCCTCGCTGCCGAGCCCCAACTCCGGCTGGGCGGGCGAGATCTCGCTCGACCTGGACATGGTCTCGGCGGTCGCGCCGAACGCGCACGTCATCCTGGTCGAGGCGACCAGCGCGACCATGGCCAACCTCGGCAAGTCGGTGAACGAGGCGGTCGCGCTGGGCGCCAAGTACGTGTCCAACAGCTACGGCGGCGGCGAGTCCTCGTCCGACACCTCGTACGACAGCTCGTACTTCAACCACCCGGGCGTGGCCATCACGGTCTCCTCCGGCGACAGCGCGTACGGCGCGCAGTACCCGGCCGCCTCGAAGTACGTCACCGCGGTCGGCGGCACCTCGCTGAGCCGCAACTCCAGCACCCGCGGCTGGGGCGAGTCGGTCTGGTACACCAACTCCACCGAGGGCACCGGCTCCGGCTGCTCGGCCTACGACGCCAAGCCGACCTGGCAGAAGGACACCGGCTGCGCCAAGCGGACCGTGGCCGACGTCTCGGCGGTCGCCGACCCGGCCACCGGCGTCGCCGTCTACCAGACGTACGGCGGCAGCGGCTGGGCGGTGTACGGCGGCACCAGCGCCTCCTCGCCGATCATCGCGAGCGTGTACGCGCTGGCGGGGACGCCGTCCACCGGCTCCTACCCGTCCTCGTTCCCGTACGCGCACACCGGCTCCCTGTACGACGTCACCACCGGCTCCAACGGCAGCTGCTCGCCGAGCTACCTGTGCACCGCCACCACCGGCTACGACGGCCCGACCGGGCTGGGCACCCCGCACGGCACGGCGGCCTTCGCCGGCTGACGACGCTCCACCCGCGACCCGCCGAAGGGCGGTGGCGCGCAGGGACTCCCCTCCTCTGCGCGCCGCCGCCCTTCGGCGTTGCCGTGTCCCGAAGATCGATCGACCGTGACGGATCAGGACGACGCCGGGCGGACCAGCCGCTCGTCCGGGATCACCGCGACGCCGAGGATCTCGATCATCGCCTCGGGCTGCCACAGCGCGGTGGTGCCGATGCCGGCCATCGCCGGGTAGACCGGGCCGGCGAGCTCGCGCCAGACCTCGCCGATCTGCTTGCCGTGCGCCTGGTAGTCGGGGATGTCGGTGAGGTAGAGGGTGATGCTGACCAGGTCCTGCGGACGGCCTCCCGCCTCGGCGAGGGTGGCGAGGACGTTGCCGAAGGCCTGCCGGAACTGTTCGACGATGCCGCCGGGGACGATCCGCATGTTCCGGTCGAGGGCGGTCTGGCCACCGAGGTGCAGGGTGTTGCCGCAGAGCGTGCCGTGCGAGTAGCCGCGCGGTTCGGGCAGCGACGCGGGGTTGACCGGAACGGGGGCCGAGTAGCTCGCCATGGAGGACTCCTGCGGGTCGGGTGCCGTCGGTGCGTCACCGTAGCAGCTATTGACAGTTCTGTGACGATCGCAGAACCATTGAAACAACGCGCCCGGCACCGGGTGGCGGACAGCGGTGCCGAAGTGGAGGTATCTCCCATGCGTCTCGCAACGGTCGGCCGCCCGGACGGCGGCACCACCGCCGCCGTCCGGCACGGGGACGCCTGGCACGCGCTGCCGGCCCCCGACCTGTCGGCGTTCCTCCGCGCCGGCGCCCCGGTGCGGGCCGGGGCGGAGGTCCCCGGCGCCGTCCCGATGCTGCCGCTGCCCACGCCCGCCAAGGTGCTCTGCTGCGGGCTGAACTACACCGAGCACATCCGCGAGATGGGGCGTGAACTCCCGGCCCACCCCACGCTGTTCGCGAAGTTCGCCGACACCCTGACCGGCCCGGCGGACGACCTGGTGCTGCCGCGCGGCCTGCAGCTCGACTGGGAGGCGGAGCTCGCGGTGGTGGTCGGCGCGCCGCTGCACCGCGCCGACCGGGCGACGGCGCTGGCCGGGATCGCCGGCTACACGGTGGCGAACGACGTCTCGGTGCGGGACTGGCAGAACCGGACGACGCAGTGGTTGCAGGGCAAGGCCTGGGACGGGTCCTGCCCGGTCGGCCCGGAAGTGGTCACCCCGGACGAGGTGGACCCGGCGGCCGGGCTGGAGGTGGTCTGCCGGGTCAACGGCGAGGAGGTGCAGCGCGCCGGCACCGGGACGCTGGTCTTCGACGCCGCCGACCTGCTGGCCTACGTCTCCTCGTTCACCCTGCTGCGCCCGGGCGACCTGGTGCTGACCGGGACGCCCGGCGGCGTCGGCGCGGCCCGCGACCCGCAGCGCTTCCTGGCCGACGGCGACGTGCTGGAGACGTCGATCGAAGGCATCGGCACGCTGCGCAACACGGTGCGCCTCACCGGTTGACCGCCGCGCCCGGCGAGCCGCACCGCCGCCGGGCACGGCAGAGCCGACGATCCGTCAGAGCGAACCCTCTCGAACCGACCCCCAGCCACGACGAGGAGCTTCCCATGGACCCCACCCCCGGCAACTCCCCCGACTACAGCTCGTACCTGCTCGACGGCGACAACTCGATGTACGCCACCGGGAGCGGCCTGGTGGTCCCGGTGGTGACCAGGGCGGGCGACGAGCCCGGGGACACCGGGCAGTCGGCCGGCGCCACCCGGATCTCCGGCATCAGCATCCAGCACACCCCGGCCACCCGGCTGTGGTTCGGCAAGGTCGGCAACGAGCCGGGCTACCGGTCGGTGCCGCACCACCACGGCGAGGCGGAGACCGGCGGCTACGTGCTGTCCGGCCGGGGCCGGATCTACTTCGGCGCGAAGTTCGCCGACTACGTCGACCTGGCGGAGGGCGACTGGGTGTTCGTCCCGCCGTTCATGCCGCACGTGGAGTGCAACGTCGACCGCAACCGCCCGCTGACCTGGATGACCACCCGCACCCCGGAGAACATCGTGGTCAACCTGCCCGAGGTGCCGGACGCGGAGCTGCCCGACTGGCTGGACCGGCCCTGATGGCCGACACCACCTCGGAGTTCTTCGGCGCGGCCGTCGCCCTGGAGCCCGTCGCGCCCGAGCACTTCGACCTCGCGTTCACCGCCGTCACCCAGCCCTGCCCGTGGCCCAAGGCGTACGGCGGCGACCTGGTCGCGCAGGCGGCGGCCGCGGCCATGCGGTCGGTCGAGGACGGCAAGGTGCTGCACTCGATGCACTCCTACTTCATGCGGCCCGCCGAGATCGGCGAACCGGTGCGCCACGAGGTGGAGCTGCTGCGCGACGGCCGCGGCTACGCGACCCGGCAGGTGCGCGCCTACCAGCGCGGCAAGGCGCTGTACGTGTGCCTGGCCAACTTCGCGGCGGGCGAGCCCGGCGGCAGCTTCGCCGCCGCGCTGCCCGACTGGGCCGCCGACGGCCTGCCCGGTCCCGAGGAACTGCCGGGCTCCGCAGCGTACTTGGCGGAGCGCTCGGGCGGGACGATGACCGGGGCGTCCAAGGAGTACTGGTCGGCGGGCCGCAGCTTCGACCTGCGGCACGTGCCCGGCCCGGTGTACCTGTCGGTGGACGGCGGGCGGGCGCCGCACCAGGCGGTCTGGGTGCGGCCGTTCGACGCGCTGCGGCCGGTGGAGGGGTTGAGCGAGGCGCAGCGGGACGCGGCGGCGCTGGCGTACGTCTGCGACTACACGGTGCTGGAGCCGGTGCTGCGGGTGCTGGGCCTGGCGTGGGCCCGGCCGGGGCTGGTGACGGCGAGTCTGGACCATGCGATGTGGTTCCACCGTCCGCCGCGCCCGGGGGTGTTGGACGGGTGGCTGCTGTACGCGCAGCAGGCGGTGGCGGCGGAGTCGGGCCGGGGCCTCGGCGAGGGGCGGTTCTTCACGCCCGACGGGGTCCATCTGGCGACGGTGGTCCAGGAGGGCATGATCCGGGCGGGGGACGGCAGATGACGGAGTCCGGCTTCCGTGACACCTTCGCGCGCGACCACCTGCCGCCGGTCGGGCAGTGGCCGGTGCTGGAGTTCACCACCGAGCTGCTGCAGTATCCCGAACGCCTGAACGCCGCAGTGGAGTTGCTGGACCGCCAGGTGGCGGAGTTCGGCCCGGACCGACCCGCGCTGCGCACGCCGGGCGGGGAGGTGTGGACGTACGGCGAGTTGCAGGCGCGGTCGGCGCAGGTCGCGCAGGTGCTGACCGAGGACCTGGGGCTGGTGCCGGGCAACCGGGTGCTGCTGCGTTCGCCGAACAATCCGTGGGCGGTGGCGGCCTGGCTGGGCGTGCTGCGGGCCGGCGGGATCGCGGTGGCGACCATGGCGGCGTTGCGGGCGCGGGAGTTGGGGCCGATCGTGGCGAAGACCCGGCCGGCGGTGGCGCTGGTCGACCACCGCTTCTTGGACGAGGTGCGGGGCCTGGCCGGGCTGCGCGGTCTGCCCGGCCTCGCGGTGGTGGCGGTCGGCGGCGACGCGGCGGACGACCTGGTGCGGCGGGCGGCCGGGAAGGCCGGCCGGTTCGCGGCGGTGGACACGGCGGCGGACGACGTCGCGCTGTTCGGGCCGACCTCGGGGACCACCGGCGTCCCGAAGGTCACCGTGCACTTCCACCGCGATCTGCTGTCGATCGACAACACCTTCGGCCGGTGCACGCTGCGGCTGCGGCCGGACGACCTGGTGGCGTGCACGGCGCCGCTGGCGTTCACCTTCGGGCTGGGGATGCTGGTGGTGTTCCCGCTGCGGGCGGGGGCGTGCGCGTTCCTGACCGAGTCGGCGACGCCGGCGGAGCTGGCCGCGCTGGTCGCGGAGCACGGGGTGACGGTGCTGGCGACGGCGCCGACCGCGTACCGGCAGATCGTCAAGTCCGGTCTGGCGCAGCGGCTTTCGGGATTGCGGGTCGCGGTGAGCGCGGGTGAGCACATTCCCCAGGAGGTGTGGGAGCGGCTTCGCGCGGAGACCGGTCTGCGGGTGGTGGACGGCATCGGGGCGACGGAGCTGCTGCACATCTTCGTCTCGGCGGCCGGGGACGGGATCCGCCCCGGTGCGACGGGCCGGCCGGTGCCGGGGTTCCGGGCCGCGGTGCTGGGCCCGGACGGCGAGGAGCTCGGCCCGGGCGTGGAGGGCCGGCTGGCGGTGATCGGCCCGGTCGGCTGCCGCTATCTGGACGACGAGCGGCAGGCGGACTACGTCGTCAACGGCTGGAACGTCACCGGGGACACCTTCGTCCGCGACGAGGACGGCTACTTCTGGTACCGGGCGCGCAGCGACAACATGATCGTCTCGTCCGGCTACAACATCGCGGGCCCGGAGGTGGAGGCCGCCGTGGACACCCACCCGGACGTGCTGGAGTCGGCGGTGGTGGCCGCGCCCGATGCCGAACGCGGCTCGGTGGTCTGCGCGTTCGTGGTGCTGCGGGCGGGCGTGGCGGCGGACGCGGCGACCGCCCGGAGCATCCAGGACCACGTGAAGCAGCAGCTCGCGCCGTACAAGTACCCGCGCGAGGTGCGGTTCGTCGAGGCACTGCCGCGCAATCCGAGCGGCAAGCTCCAGCATTTCCGGCTCCGTCGGCTCGTCGAGGACTCGGCGGCGGGCACGGCGGGCGACAGTACGGCAGTGGAGGGCACGGCATGAGGATCGCGGTGGTCGGCGGCGGGCCCGGTGGGCTGTACTTCGCCTCGCTGATGAAGCAGTTGGACCCGGCGCACCGGGTGACGGTGTGGGAGCGCAACGCCCCCGAGGACACCTTCGGCTTCGGCGTGGTGTTCTCCGACGAGACGCTGACGGGCATCGCGGGCGCGGACGAGGCGGTGCACGCCGCGATGGAGCGCGGTTTCGCCCGCTGGACCGACATCGACGTCGACTTCCGCGGCCACCGGTTCACCGTCGGCGGGCAGGGTTTCGCCGCGATGGGCCGGCAGGAGCTGCTGGGGATCCTCCAGCAGCGGGCGGCGGAGCTCGGCGTGCGGGTCCACTACCGCACTCCGGCGCCGGGCGTCGAGGAGCTGCGGGCCGGGCACGACCTGGTGCTGGCCGCGGACGGGGTGCACTCCGCGGTGCGGGCCGAGCGCGCCGAGGTGTTCCGCCCGTCGCTGGACCGCCGGCGCAACAAGTACATCTGGCTGGGCACCGACCTGGTCTTCGAGGCGTTCCAGTTCTTCGTCAAGCAGACGCAGTGGGGCACCATGCAGATCCACGGCTACCCGTACTCGGAGGCGGGTTCGACGTTCATCGTGGAGATGCACGAGGAGGTGTGGCGGCGGGCCGGTTTCGACCGCACCGACGGGCGGGAGTTCGGGCCGGGCGAGTCGGACACGTACGCGGTCTCCCGGATCGCCGAGATCTTCGCCGAGGAGCTGAAGGGCCATCAGGTCCTGTCCAACCGCTCGCGCTGGCTGAACTTCACCACCGTCCGCAACGAGCGCTGGTACGACGGCGAGGTGGTGCTGCTGGGCGACGCCGCGCACACCGCGCACTTCTCGATCGGCTCCGGCACCAAGCTCGCCATGGAGGACGCCCTGGCGCTGGCGGCCTGCCTGCACGAGCAGCCGTCCGTGCCCGAGGCGCTGGCCGCGTACCAGGCGGAGCGCAAGCCGGTGGTGGAGTCGACGCAGCGGGCCGCGCAGGCCTCGCTGGAGTGGTTCGAGAACATCGGCATGTACGCCGACCAGGAGCCGGCCCAGTTCGTCTTCAACCTGCTGACCCGCTCGCGCCGGATCACCTTCGAGAACCTGAAGGAGCGGGACGCGGAGTTCGCGGCCCTGGTGGAGGGCGAGTTCGCCGCGCGGCAGGGGACGGCGGCGGCGGCCCCGGCGATGTTCCAGCCGGTGCGGATCGGCGCACTGGAACTGAACAATCGGATCATCGTCTCGCCGATGGACATGTACTCCGCGACGGACGGCGTGCCCGGCGACTTCCACCTGGTGCACCTGGGCTCCAAGGCGCTCGGCGGCGCGGGCCTGGTGATGACCGAGATGGTCTGCGTCTCCCCCGAGGGCCGGATCACCCCGGGCTGCGCGGGCCTGTGGGACGACGGGCAGCGCGCGGCCTGGCGGCGTGTCACCTCCTTCGTCCACGAGCGCAGTTCGGCGAAGATCGGCCTGCAGCTCGGCCACTCCGGCCGCAAGGGCTCGACCAGGCTGATGTGGGAGGGCATCGACGAGCCGCTGCCGGACGGCAACTGGGAGGTGATCGGCCCGTCCGCGCTGCCGTACGGGCCGGGCTGCCACGTGCCGCGCGAGGCGACCCGGGCCGACCTGGACCGGGTGGTCGCCGACTTCGAGGCCGCCGCCCGGCGCGGGGTGGACGCGGGCTTCGACCTGATCGAGGTGCACGCCGCGCACGGCTACCTGCTCTCCTCCTTCCTCTCCCCCGTCGCCAACCGCCGCACCGACGAGTACGGCGGGAGCCTGCAGCGGCGGCTGCGCTTCCCGCTGGAGGTGTTCGACGCGGTCCGGCGGGCCGTGCCGGAGCGGATCCCGGTGACGGTGCGCATCTCGGCGACCGACTGGCTGCCGGACGGCACCACCGCGGAGGACGCGGTGGAGATCGCCCAGGCCTTCGTCGAGCACGGCGCGGCGGCGATCGACGTCTCCTCCGGGCAGGTCGCCAAGGACGAGCGGCCGGCCTACGGGCGCTCCTACCAGACGCCGTTCGCCGACCGGATCCGCCACCGGGTGGCCGCCCCGGCCGGGGTGCAGGTGATCGCGGTGGGCGCGATCTCCTCCTGGGACGACGTCAACTCGATCCTGCTGGCCGGGCGCGCCGACCTGTGCGCGCTGGGCCGCACCCAGCTGTACGACCCGCAGTGGACGCTGCACGCGGCCGCCGAACAGGACTACCGGGGCGCGGGCGCCGAGTGGCCGGTGCAGTGGCGGGCCGGTCGCCGCCGGCCGCCCACCTCGCGCACCGACCGGATCCCGCCGCGGCTGTCGCTGCTGCGCGACGGCGCTCCCGGGACGGTGCACCTGCGGTGGACGCCGGGCCGGATCGAGGTGTCCGCATGACCACCGCGGTCCGATCATCGGTTCGGCGTCCGCCATACTCGGTGGGATGAGCGAGACGATGGAGGCCCGGCCCGCCGCGGCGCGCCGTTCCCGGACCGTGCTGGTGACCTTCCTCGGCGCCGTCGTCCGCAAGCTGGGCAACTGGATGCCGATCGCCGGCACCGTCGAGCTGCTCACCCAGGCCGGCCTGGACGCCTCCAGCGTCCGCACCGCGGTGTTCCGCCTCAAGCAGCGCGGCTGGCTGGAGGCGCAGACCCGCTCCGGGGTGCGCGGCTACGCGCTGACGCCCGCCGCGCTGGAGGCGCTGGCCGCCGGCGACGAGGTGATCTGGCACGCCCGGCAGCCCGCCGACCTCGCCGACGGCTGGTGCCTCGTCAACTTCTCGGTGCCGGAGTCCGCCCGGGCCAAGCGCCACCAGCTGACCGCGCACCTGGCCGCGCTCGGCTTCGGCAACATCGGCGCGGCGGTGTGGATCGCCCCCGCGCGGATGCTCCCCGCCGCCGTCCGGGCCATCGCCGAACTCGACCTGACCGACCAGTGCGCCGTCTTCACCGGCGACCACGTCGGCGGGCAGGACCTCGCCGGAATGGTCCGCAAGGGCTGGGACCTGGCCGAGATCGACCGCCGCTACCGGGAGTTCCTCACCGACCGCACGGCCGAGGCCGACCTGCTGGCCACCGCCGCGTTCGTGGACGGCCGGGACGCCTTCGTCGGCTACCTGTCGGTGGTCGACGACTGGCGCAAGCTCCCGTTCCGCGACCCCGGCCTGCCCCCGCAGGTCCTGCCGCCGGACTGGTCCGGCCCTGCCGCCCTCCACCTCTTCGAACGCCTGGTCGCCGCCCTGGAGGGCCGCGCCCTGGCGCACGCCGCGCCCTACTGGTCCGTCAGGGGGCGCTGAGCCGCCGCGGTGGGCGCGGGCAGCGGCCGGACGGGCGGGTGGCCCGGGTGGCACGCAATGTCCGAACCGCCCGCCGGCGGCGCTCGGCACGGTGAGTCACCGCCCGGCCGCCCGCCGAACGGTTGCGGAACCGCGCGAGCGCCGGCCGGCTCGCCCCGTCCGGGCCCGACTCGCGCGGACCGGGCGGCCCGTCGCCCTCGGTGCCCTCGGCGGCGCGCTGTCGGTCGCGTCCCCTTCGTCGCGGGCCGCCGAGCACCGGGCGCGACCGACACAGCCGCACCGCTCCGACAGGCCGGATCCGGCCGGTGCCGAGATGATCGGGGGTGGGCGCCCGCCGGGCGCCGAGAACCGGCGGCCGCAAGAACCGCGAGGAGGCCTCTGATGGCACAGGAGTCGACCACGGCGATCCGGGCCGTGCCGGGCGCGACGCCCGAGGAGCGGGCGGCGCTCGGACGGGCGGCCCGGCGCCGTGCCCCGCGTTCGAGCCACGCGGAGTTCCGGCCCGGGAAGAACCGTCCGGACCCGCTGAAGATCCTTCAGGCGCAGTCGGCGACCCGAGTGCCCGAGCTGGTGCCGATCCGGTACGGCCGGATGACGGAGTCGCCGTTCCGGTTCTACCGGGGCGCCGCCGCGATCATGGCCTCGGACCTGGCCGGCTCGCCCGACTCCGGCATCCGGGCCCAGCTGTGCGGTGACGCCCACCTGCTGAACTTCCGGCTGCTGGCCTCGCCGGAGCGTCAACTGCTGTTCGACATCAACGACTTCGACGAGACGCTGCCCGGCCCCTGGGAGTGGGACGTCAAGCGGCTGGCGGCCAGCCTGGTGATCGCCGGACGCGCCAACGACTTCGACGACGGAGTGCGGGCCGGCATCGTACGGGCGACCGTCCGCGCCTACCGCGAGTCGATGATCCGCTTCGCCGGCATGCGCAACCTCGACGTCTGGTACAGCCGGATGGACGCCGACCAGCTCCGGACGCTGGCCACCGAACACCTCCGGAAGCGCGGCCGGAAGGCGCTGGACCGCAGCATGGCGAAGGCGCGTACCCGCGACAGCCTCCAGGTCTTCGACAAGCTCACCCGGGTGATCGACGGCGAGGTGCGGATCGCCCCCGACCCGCCGCTGCTGGTGCCCATCGACGAACTGCTGCCGGAGATCGAACGCGCCGCGCTGGAGCGGGAGTTCCACGGCATGATCGAACGCTACGGCCGCACCCTCGCGTCCGACCGGCGCACCCTGCTGGCCGACTACCGGCTGGTCGACGTGGCCCGCAAGGTGGTCGGCGTCGGCAGTGTCGGCACCCGCTGCTGGATCTTCCTGCTGCTCGGCCGCGACGGCCGCGACCCGCTGTTCCTCCAGGCCAAGGAGGCCGACCAGTCCGTCCTGGCCGCCCACCTCGGCTCCGGCGAGTACGACAACCAGGGCGAACGGGTGGTCTCCGGCCAGCGGCTGATGCAGGCCGCCAGCGACATCTTCCTGGGCTGGGAACGGGCGCTGGGCATCGACGGCAAGCGCCGCGACTTCTACGTCCGCCAACTGCGCGACTGGAAGGGCATCGTGGTCGCCGAGGACCTGCTGCCGGCCGGCATGAAGGCGTTCGGCGAGATCTGCGGCTTCACCCTGGCCCGCGCCCACGCCCGCTCCGGCGACCGGATCGCCATCGCCGCCTACCTGGGCAACGGCGACGCGTTCGACCGCGCCCTGGTGCCGTTCGCCGAGGCGTACGCCGACCGGAACGAACGCGACCACCGGGCACTGGTCGACGCCGTCCGGGCCGGTCGGCTGCCCGCCCAGGAGCTGCCGGAGCATTAGCGCCCGGACCGGACGCCGGGCCCGGAGCCACTGACCGTCAGGGCTGTTCGGTCGAAAAGGGGCGGCGTAGGGTGGCCGTGAACCGAGCGTCCGGTCCGAAGCGACACCCCTCGTGCGCTTCGTGACGGACGGTCCGCGCGATTCACCATGCACAGTGCGCGACGCACGCGGGATTTGGCATGAACACATTCTGCGATCAGCTGATGATCCGATATCTGGATCCGGCCCGGATCCAGGACCTGCTGGTACCCGCCGACGACCCCGACAAGAACCGGCTGCGCTCGCTGCTGGCGTCCGTGTACGAGCCCAGCACCCTGGAAGTGCGGGTCCTGGAGGCCCCCCGCGTCCTGACGACGCAGTTCCAGGTTCCGCTCGACGACCCGCTGACGGTACGGGCGAACTGGGAGAAGCTGCTGCCCGACACCGCCCAGGCGCGGGCCGTCCTGGAGGTCCCTCGCACCGGCCCGCCGCTCTGGATCGACGTCGCGCTGGACACCCGGGTCACCGCCCAGGTCGCGCTGACCAGTGGCGCGCTGGACGCCCTCGCCTCCGAGGACCTCACCGGGCTCTCCCAGCAGGAGTTCGCCGCCCGGTTCGCCTTCCTCGACCTCGCCGACCTGATGCGCCGTGCCCACGTGGCCGACTACCAGGAACTCCAGGCGGAGTTCCCCCGGCTGTACCGGCTGCACTACGCGCAGCCCCCGCCGTTCGACCCCGCCGCGCCCGGCCGTGGCTTCCGACTGCGCATCTCGGCGCTGGTCTTCCCCGACCTGACCGACCTCGCCGGTGCGCTGCGCCGCCTGGTGCAGAGCCGGCAGGCGCTGGACGAGTCCCGCCCGCACCCCGACGAGTACGACGGCGGGGCGGTGCTGGCCGCCGGCGCATGGCTGGCGATCTTCCCCCGGGCGGCGACGTTTCCGAACCCCGAACCCGCCGGCCTGGAGCAGCAGGTGACCGACCTGCTGGCCACGGACGGCTTCGTAGCCGCATTCGAGACCACGACCTGAGCGAGAGGGCGCCCCTGACACCTGAAGAGCCGAAAGCTGCAGACCACCTTCGAAGCCCGTCAGCCGGGACCGCCCCGGGCGAGTCGTCGTCCGGCACCGGATCGGCCCGGACCGACGTGCCGTCACCGCATCACGTAGGGAGCGGTCGATGCCGGTCAAATACATCACGGTCAACCCCCGCAGCGAACTGTTCGCACCGGCGGTGCGGGCGTTCGGCAACATCGCCATCGTCGGCCGGGCCGGATTCGGTACGCCGACCACGGACCCGGTGCGGTTCACCTCGCCGGTCTCGGCCGCGGAGAAGCTCAAGTCCCTCGGCGGGACCACCTTGACGGCGCAGGCGACCAAGGGAGACAAAAAGGCCACCGTGGCAGCGAAGGTTCCGGCACCGGTGCTGGTGCGGTTCACCGACGCCACGCAGGCCGGCCACGTCCAGTCGGAGGTCCACACGGTGACCGCCGTGAGCACGCCGTCCACGGGGGCCGCTGCCACTTTCGATCTCACCCTGGACAGCGAGCTGAGCGCCGCTTACAGCGTCGGAACGAAAGTCACCCAGGAGAGCGACAGCGACCTGGCGACGGCGATCCGCACGGCGTTCGCGCAGACCCCGCCCCCGACCGTGGTCTGGGGCGTCCCGCTGGCGCCGGACTCCCCCAAGTGGGAGGACGGCCTGACCGAGGTCGACAAGCTCGACGTCCAGATCGTGCTGCTCGCCCGCACCCCGCTCGCCTCGAACAGCTCGGACAACACGGACGCCCTCACGAAGCTGAAGAACCACGTGACGGCCGATCTCGGCGACGGCAAGGAGCGGATCGGCGTGGCCATGCTCGATCAGGGCGTGACCACCGACGAGCTGGCCACCCTCGTCGTCCCGCCGCTCATCGACGAGCGGATGGTGCTGATCGCCCACAAGTCTCCGGACGACGTCGCCGCGGCACTGGCCGGCGTCATCGCCGGCTGCGAGCCGCACATCTCGCTGCTGCTCAAGCCGATCAGCGTCGCGATGCCCGACGTGTTCTCGGACAACGAGATCGACGCCTTCAACCAGGTCGGGGTCAACTGGATCACCAAGCCGGTGCTGCTGCCGGGCCAGGCCCTGTACCTCGGCGAGGGCTACACCTCGGACTGGAGCCACGACAAGAAGTACGTCGACATCGTCCGCGTCCTCGACGACATCAACTTCCGGATCAAGGCCGCCCTGATCCCGGCGCTCGGCAACGTGCGCCTGTCCCGGGTCGGGCTCCGCACCGTCGAGACGGTCGTGCAGGCGGTGCTGTCGCCGCTGGTGGCGCGGCAGGTCATCGACGGATTCGGCGTGGTCATCCCGCTGCTGACACTGCTGGACAAGGACACGGCGGACCTCATCCCCGTCGAGGCGGAGGAGATCAGCACCGCCCGGGCGAACCGGTCCGTCGACATGAGCGTCGAGGTGGTCTACGCGGGAGCGATCCACCGGCTGACGATCGACCTCGTGCTCAAGGGCTGAGCGAGCAGGAACACCAGAAGGAGTGAGACACCATGCCCGACGCCCTGAAATGGGACACCCGGCTGACGGTGATGCTGAACGGCGTCGCGGTGACGCCGATCGACTCGTTCAACCCGACCTTCAACGTGCCCGTCCAGCCGCTGCATTCGCTGGAGGCGGACAACGTCGCGCACATCGTCCAGCCGCAGGCGTTCACCTTCACCATGGCGGTCAAGGCGATCGGCACGGCGGTGGCGACCCTCACCACGATGGCGCTGAACAGCACCGCGTTCACCATCGCCGTGCAGGAGGCCAAGGGGAACGACTGGACCTTCAACAGCATCGCCTTCAACGACTGCTACATCACCTCGGTCGCCACCACCATCGTGATCGACGGCGTGCCCACCACCACGTTCAACTGCGTCTGCCTGCAAGCCGTTCCGGCCCTGCCGGGCTGACCGGCCGTCAGTCGCACGGAAGGAGGATCCCATGTCGGACGGGTACCAGAACGCCGTGCCCGAACCGGACGGCGGGCAGGCCGCCGCGCCGCCCGGAGCGATCGAGGCGGCCGGAGCGGCCGGAGCGGCCGGAGCAGCCGGACCGGACGAGGCGACCGGGGGCGCCGACATCCACTACGTCTTCCCGATCCACGTGGTACTGGCCGGCGGCACCGGCCGGACGACCGGAGCAGTCGCGGCCGACACCGTCTACGACGCCCTCTACCGGGCGCTGAGTTGAGCCCTCCGGGGACGAAGGAGAGCCGAGCGCATGCCCCGGATCGAGTGGGAGTTCCCGATCACCGTGACGGTCGTCGGCACGCCGTCGCCGGACCGGCTGGCCGAGCTCGGCCGGGCGGTCGAGGAGGCGCTCGCCGCCCGGCTCCGCCAGGCCGGGGAGCTGCTGGCGGCGAACCGGGTGAACCGCCCGCCGTGCGAGCCGGCGCAGCCGGAGCCCGAGGAGCAGCCCGAACTGGCGGGCCGGCTGCCGCAGTGGGAGCAGGAGTCATGAGCGGCGCCGAGCTGCGGCGGGTCCGGGTCCACCCCCCGGAGGCGGTGGTCTTCGACGCCGGTCCGGCGCAGCTGCCCCCGGACGTGGCGCGGGAGGTGGAGCAGGTCCTGCTGGAGGCGGTCGGCCGGGCACTGGCCGGCGCGGACCTGCCGGCCGCCGCAGCCCCCGCACCGCCCGCGCCGCCCGCGCCGATGGCCGGCCCGCCGGCCGGCGGCGGCCCGCTGCTGGCGTTCTCGCTGTCGGAGTCGGCGGCGGACCAGGGCACGGAGACCGCCGCTCCCCCGCCGCCGCCCGACCGGCTGCCGCGGCGGGAGCGGACCGCCGACCGGGCCGGGTCCGGTGCGAAGCGCCGGACGTCGGCGGGTGCGGTGCGCGGGCCCACCCGGCTGCGGTTCCGGGTGCGGGTGGACCACGAGATGGACCAGGACGACCTGCTGCGCGAGTTCGTCCGCCAGTACTACCGGATCACGGACCCGCAGGAGGTGGAACGGCGGCTGGCCTGGTGGCACTGGACGGACAAGCGCGGGCGGTCCGTCACCAAGCAGGACGCCGACCGCCGCTACCTCGACCTGACCGTCACCGACGCCACCGAGACCGAGACGGCGCTGCTGCCCGAGGCCGAGCGGGAGCGGATCGAGGCGGAGACGGAGGAGCGGCTCCGGCAGGCGATGGGCCTGCCGCCGGGCACGAAGGCCGGCACCGGCCCGGAGGCGGCGGCCCGTCGGCGCGGGGTGCAGGCGGATGTCGTCGAGGAGCATCTGCGCCGGGAAGTCGCGGACCTGCCCGAGGACGTCCGGCGGGCCCTCCTGGTGGACGCCCGGCCGCTGTCCGTGCCGGACCTCACCGCGGCCGTGCGGCTGGGGCGCAGGCTCGCCGCGATGACGCCGGAGCAGCGCGCCGCCTACCTGGACGCCGTCACCGCCGAGCCGGGGAGCTGGGCGGAGCTGGACGCCTCGGTCGACCGGTTCCTGGCGGACGAGCACGCCCGCGCGGCCGAGACCGCCCGGACCGAGGCGGCGGCGGCCTCGCTGTTCGGCCGGGAGGAGCTCTACCTGCTGTGGCGGACCTCGAAGAACCTCGACGAACAGCAGGCCCTCGGCATGGCCGAGCACCCCTCGCCGCCCTCCGACGAGCAGATGGAGGCCCACCGGCGCCTCGCCGAGGCGCTCACCCGGTCCGGCCTCTCCGAGGAGGCGTTCGAGGCCTCGGTGAACGCCTATCTGAGGCAGTTCCGCGCCGAGGCGGTGCGGATCGCGCTCGACGTCCTCGCCCACATCGACCACCAGCTCCAGGAGGAGCGGCGCAGGCTGCGCACCCCCGGGTACGTCGAGGCGATGGTCGCCGCGATCGCGCGGACGTCCGCCCCCGGCGAGTACGCCCGGGCCGTCCATCTGGAGGGCGAGGTCGAATACAACCCTGCCCTCGGCGATTACGTCTCGAAGGAGGGCCTGAACCGGATCGAGGCCGCCGAGTTGCGCGCCCGGGCCGACCGGGAGACCGCGATCGCCGCCGAACACGACCTGCTGGTCGACCCCGAGCGGCTGGGCCGGGGCACCGACCGCGCGAAGCTCTCCCACCTCGACGCGGACGCCGCCCGGGCCTACCTGCTGGAGGTCGCGGACCGGCGGCAGGCCGACGGGGAGACCGTCCGGCAGGAGCTGGCGCAGGATCCCGAACGCGTCTTCAGCCAGCCGGGCCTCGTGGAAGCGACGAAGCGCAGCCTGGGCGTCAAGGACGGGACGGTCTACGCCTGGATCGTCGACGACCACATCGAGGCCATCGCCAGATTCCACGTGTTCACCGAGGCCGCCGTCGTCGCCATCACGCTGCTGCTCGCGGCACTGGTGCCGGTCGGCGGCTGGGTCGCCGCCGCCGCCGTGCTGGCGAACCTCGCGATCACCACCGCCCAGGCGGTACGGGCGATCGAGGAGTACCAGGAGGCGTCCGCCGAGTACGACCTGAGGTTCATCGCGAACGAGCCCTCGCTGCTCTGGGTCGCCCTCGCCGTGGCCTCGGTGGCCCTGGAGCTCCACGTGTCCGCGGTCGCCCTGCTGAAGCGGGGGGCGAACGCCAAGGGCCTGTTCTCGCTCCGGAACGAGTTGCACGAGTTCGGCGAGGCGACGGACGCCGCGACGGCGACGGCCCGCTACCGGGACCTGCTCACGAAGATCGACGAGGTCGAGGGCCTGGAGCCGAGGCTCGCGGAGGTGCTGACGGCGCGGGCCGCGGCGGAGCAGGGCCTCAAGCGCGTCCTGGGCGAGTTCGCCGGCCGGCTCCACGGCGGTTTCCTGGTCGACCCGACCGGGCCGATGGAGGCGATGTACTACTTCGCCAAGGGGCGCAGGGCCTCCGTCGAAGCCCTGCGCGGCGAGGCGCGGATCGCCGAACTCCTCGGTGACATCACGCGGTTGAGCCCGACGGAGCAGGAGGCGATCACCACCGCGTACGCCCGGGTGAAGGAGATCGTCCGGATCGCCGAGGAGCGCGGCATCGACGACGCCGTGGCGATGCGGTACGTCGACCGGCTCGCCGCGGAGCGGTCGGCGGCGGTGTTCGAGGAGATCGTGGCCGAGCTGCGCGCCTGGCGCCCGCCGACCCCGGAGCAGCTCCGGGCCGGGAAGGCGCTGGCCGAGGCGAGCGAGCGCCTGCGGGCGCTGTACGCGGAACGGGACGCGTTGCTGCGGGAGCTGCGGGCCGGACCGAAGACCCCGGCGGGGGCTCGGGACGACGCCCGGATCGAGCAGATCAGGGCGGAACTCGACAAACTCTCCGGCGAGTTCGTGACGCGCCCGGGCGGCGTGCGGGAGCGGGACGCCGGGACGGGCGAGATCGCCGGGGCGCACCGCGCGATGGCGGAGGCCGAGGAGGTCGTGATCGCCCTCCGGGTGGATCCGCTGGTCCGGATGCGGCAGGTCTTCAACGCGTCCCTGGAGCGGGCCGAGGTCGTCGCCTCGGGCGAGGTCGATCAGGTCGGCACGCTGGGCGTCTCCTCCGGCCGGCTGGAGGTGGACCACGTCGTCTCGCTGAGCCGGATCACCCGGATGGAGGGCTTCGAGCTGCTGACCGCCGCCGAGCAGAACAGCCTCGCCGTCCGACGGAAGAACCTCCGCCTGATGGACGCGTCCGCCAACGCGTCCAAGGGCGAGCACACCTTCGCGACCTGGCCGAACGCCCGGTACTACTACCCCGATGCCGCGGACCTCGCGAGGTCGCAGGCCCTGGAGGCGGAGCTGATCGAGGAGATGCAGACCTGGATCCGGACCAGGGTCAAGAACCGCCGGCCGGTCGCCGGGCCCCAGCTGCGAGCCCCGACAGACGTGGACGCGCCGCCGGCCGGGCGGACCCGGATCCATCCGGAGCCCGCGCAGACCCGGATCCATCCGGAGGCGGAGCCGCTGCCGGACGAGCCCGTCGAGGCCCCGGCCCAGCAGCCGCCGCTGCGCCGCCGCGCCGTACCGAAACCGGAGAGGTAGGCCCGTCATGCTGTCCGGCTTGAACGTCCCCGTGCTGATCGGCCCGGTGCCGCTGCTGACGGTCACCAGCCTGACCGTCGACGAGGGCTACCAGGTGGCCCGGATCGCCGGCAGCCGGCTGGCGCAGCTGGTCTCCCCGACCACCAGGACCATCACGGTCGAGGCGGTGCTGGTCGGCCGGACCAGGCTGCTGCTGAAGAAGGGCCTGGAGGCGCTGGCGCTCACCTCGCGGGCCCTGGCACCGGCCACCGCGCCGCGGATGAACCTGGCCGGGCTCCCGGTGGTGTGCGGGATGACGATCAGCCTCGACATGCAGATCACCGGCCTGCGGTTCACCCAGTCCAACCAGAAGCGCGACGCGATCGACGCCAACATCACCCTGGAGCAGGTCCCGCGGTCCAGCCTGTCCGCGCTGATCGGCGAGGCCGCCGACCTGCTGCTCGCGGCCGGCATCGCGGCCGTGCCCACCGTCAGCGACATGGTTCCCGTCCGCCGCCAGCTGGGAGGCAAGCTGTGACCACGTCCGCCGTTCCGACCGTCCCGGCCCTGGAGTTCGACCGGCTGCCGGTGGAGCCCGACGAGGGCCTTCCGCAGGCGTTCAGCTGCCCGGTCGGCGCCACCGTCTACGACTTCGGCCTGTACGCCGAGCTGGCCGCGCCCGATTCCGACCCGCCGGAGACGCTGTACGACCTGGCGGCCCCCGCCCCGGCGCCCACGGCGGTGGCGCCGCCGGGCCACCTGGTGCTCCGGGTGGTCCGCCAGGGGGCGGCCGGGCCGCGCACGGTGTTCCTGCGCAAGCTCGTCGTCGAACCCGAACTCGTCCACACCGCAGGACAGTTGGCGATCCGCCTGTTGACCGCGAAGGTGGCCCGGGGCAACCTCAACGGGCCCGGCCACTACGGCACCGAGATCGTGATCGGGGTGGCGCAGCGATGGGCGTGATCCTCTGGTACCGGGTGGCGTTCCCGACGCTGGGCCTCACGGTGTCCAACGACGCCACGTCGGCGGGCATCCTCAGCGACGCGGCGATCACCGTGGACCACGCGCTCAGCCAGGCCGGCGGCTTCACCGTCGAGCTGGCCACCCTGCCGTTGGCCGCCCACCGGGCGCTGTCGGGCGCGCTGGACGAAAAGCGCGGCGAGGCGGGCGGCGGCGTCCCGACAGTGATCACGCTCGGGTACCTGGACGCGCCGGGCTCCCGGCAGGCCGTGCTGCGGGGCCGGGTGACCGGGATCGGCGTCTCGCCCCGGTTCCCGCCGCTGGGCGTCTGCCTGACCGGCGACGAGGAGGCCGCGCACCGGCTGCTCACGGCCACCGGCACGGCCGACGGGGACGGGCTCGTGCACTACCACTCCGTGCAGACCACGCCGGCCGCCGCCGCCAAGGCCATCGTCGAACGCGGCGGCGGCACCCTCGCGACCGGCGCCTCCCCGGCCGGGGATCCGCAGGACTTCAACCTGGACGGCCCCAACGACTTCGAGCTGCTGTCGGACCTGGCCCGGGACTGCGGGGCGGAGTTCCTGGTGCAGGACGGCACCGTGCAGTTCGGCACGGCCGTCACCCACCCGCCGAGCGGGCCGGGCCCGTCCGTCCCGGCCGACCCGTCGGCCGCGCTGTCGGCGCTGGCCGGCGAGGACGCGCTGATCGCGCCCGCGACCGGAACGGTCGCCCGGCTGGCGTCGTTCCGGCCGGTCCGGGCCGCCACCGCCGCCACGCTGCGGGTCGCGGGCGACCTGCCCGACGACGTCTCGGTGGCGGCGTTCGACTTCACCGTGCTGGGCACGCCGGAGCTGCGGACCGGCCAGCTGGTCGCGGCGGGCGTGGCCGGGTTCGAGAACCCGCTGCGGGGCTACCGGATCATCGAGCTGACCCACTCCTCCTCCCGCGAGGGCTACGTCTGCACCGGCCGGGCGGCCTCCTTCACCGCCGCACCGGGCGGCATCGGCCTCGGCACCGGCGGCGGGGGCGACGGCGCGAACCGGCGGAACACCGAGGCGGCCCGCCGGGGCAGCCCGACCGCGGTCGTCGAGGCGATCTCGCAGCGCATCCGCGACGCCCGCGCCGTCTCGCCGTCGGTCGACGTCGGCGAGGTCTCCGCCGCCGAGCCCGACCGGCGGGTCGCCGATCTCCGGTACGGGCAGGGCGCGGGCCCGCCGGCGGCCGCGCCGAGCGTGGATCTCGCCGTGGCCTCCGGCGGTCCGGTGCTGCACGGCAAGCCGCTGGCGGCACCGTTCGCCTGGTACAACACCGGCCTGAGCGTCCCCGTGTACCCGGGCATGCGCGCGCTGCTGCACGGCGTCCGCGGTTCCCGGGCCGACACGGTGGTCGGCGGGTTCCTGTGGAGCAACGAGCCGTCGATGGCCCGCCCGGCCGCGAAGGCCGGCGACTGGTGGCTGTGCCTGCCCACCGAGGTCTCGCCCGGCCCGGACCCGCGCCCGATCGGCAAGGGCGCCAACGACCTCACCGCGGCGGACGGCCGCCGGGTGATCGAGGCGGCCGGGCTGAAGGTGGTGGTCGGCGCCGCCGCCTGCTCCGCCGTCGGGGACCGGCCCGCCGAGGGCGACGCCGAGGAGTTCCAGCTCTCGCACGCCTCCGGAACGGCGCTGCGGATCGGCCCGGGCGGCGACGTCGACCTCACCGCCGCGGCCGGCGCGGAGGTGACGGTGACGGCCGGCCAGACCTCCGTCACAGTCTCCGCCGACCAGGTGCAGGTTGCCGTCGGGCAGTCCCGACTCAGCGTGACCGCGGAACAGGCGAGCGTCAGCGCCGGCGGAGTCGGCCTGACGCTGAAGCAAGGGAAGGTGGCGATCGGCTGATGTCATTCGTCCTGGTCGAAGGAGCAGTCATCACCTGTGCGCACGGCGGTTCGTGCCGACTGCCCGGGCCGGGCAGCACCGCGCTCACCGTGAGCAAGGCGGGCGTCCTGCTGGCCGGCGCGGAGGCGGGGTTCGCCTTCGGGAGCGCCGCCGCCCCCGTCCCGGGCATGGTCACACCCTGCCCCGCCGCCCTCCCGAACGGGCAGCCGCAGCCCTGCGTCACCACGCCCACCCGGCCGGCGGGCCTCACCACGAAGCTCACCGTCGCCGGGCAGCCGGCGCTGCTCGACGCCGCGACCGGCGACACCGTGAGCGGCACCGGAAAGGGCGCCTGGACGATCACGGACCCGGGCCAGCAGATCCTGGAGGCGAGCTGACATGACGTTCCCCGGCGACCCGACCGCCCCGGTCGACCCGGGCATCCTCGCCGACCCGGCCGTCCTCGCCGACCCGGGCGTGCTGACCGACCCCGCCGTGCTCGCCGCCCGCTACCCCGGCCTGCCGGGTGCGACGCCGACGGACGGCTCCGGCGCGCCCAGCCTCGGCCACGGCCTCGCCCTCGACGACGGCGATCTGGTCACCGACCCGGCGACCGGCGGCCCCGCCGAGAACGCGGGCCCCGACGCCCTCGTCCAGGCGCTGCTGCTGGCCGTCGACACCCAGCTCGGCAGCGACCGGCTCAACACCGGCTTCGGCTTCGACCGGCTTGCCCTCGGCCGCTACGCGCTCGACCTCCCGGCCCGCAAGGAGTACCTGCGGATGGAACTCGTCCGCTGCCTGGGCGCCGACCGCCGGGTCGCCGACGTCCGGGAGGTGTTCTTCGAGGACGACCCGCGCTTCCTCGAACTGCGGCCCGACCTCGACCCGGCGGCCTTCCAGCAGATCGTCGAGACGGCCCGGGCGAGCCGCCGGTACACCGTCCACGCGATCCTCGACACCATCGCCGGCTCCACGCTGACCCTCACCTCAGGGGGACGCCTTGACTGACCAGACCCCTCCCACCCGACCGGTCGGCCCCGACCCGCCCGCCGACGACGGCTACGGCGTGACCGCGGACGGCTTCGTCCTCAAGGGCATCGACCGGATCGTCGCCGACCAGCAGGCCCGCGCCCGCGCCATGTTCGGCAGCGACGTCGACCTGAGCTCCGGCTCGGCACTGCGCAAGGTGCTCGACGCCGCCGCCGTCCACGTCCACGAACTCTGGCGGGCGCTGGAGAACCAGTACTACGCCAACTTCGTCACCACCGCGCAGGGCGAGGCGCTCACCCTGCTCGGCCTCGACCTCGGCCGGCCCCGGCGGCAGCTGTGGGCCACCGGCGAAGTCGTCCTGGCCGTGCAGGACCAGGGCCCGGACCGCGCCGTCGTCGTCCCCCAGGGTGCCGCCGTCCGCACCGTCCCCGTCGCCGGGAAGCCCCTCGTCGAGCTGCGCACCACCGCCTCCGCCACCCTCGACGCCGCCTCCCCCACCGCGACGGTCGGCGTCCGCGCGGTGGAGCGCGGGCCCGGCGGCAACCCGCCCGACGGGGCGGACCTCGAACTGGAGCCGCACTGGGCCGAGGTCCACCTCGCTCTCGGCCCCGCCACCGTCACCGTCACCGCGCAGGGGCCGATCACCGGCGGCGAACTGGACGAGCCCGACGACGCCCACCGCGCCCGGCTGCTCGGCGTGCCCCGGACGGTGTGGACCCAGGACGCGGTGCTCAGCGAGCTCCTCGACATCCCCGGGGTGCGCGACGCCGCCCTGTTCGACCCGCTCGGCGGCATCGACACGTCGAACGCCGCCTTCAACACCTACGCGTTCGGGCAGCACCAGTTCACCGCCGGACGGCAGACCGGCTCCCCGTACTTCTTCGACATCGTCGTCGCCGTCGAACCGGGCTGGCCCTGGCTCCCCGAGGACGGCGACGTCCCGGCCGTCCGCCCCGCCGTGGTCGACGTGGTCCGCCAGTGGCGGCCGGTCTCGATCTTCCCCGACCTCAGGCCCGCCAACCAGGTCGACGTCGGCCTGCGCGCCACCCTGGTGGTCGAGCCCGGCCACGACGCCGACGCCATCCGCGGCGAGATCCTGGACGCCGTCCACACCGCCGTCGGGCGGCTGCGCCTGGGCCGCGGCCTGCTCCACTCCGACCTGGTGCTCACCGCCCGGGCGGTCGCCGGGGTCGCCGACGTGCAGAACCTGCGCCTGCGCCGCGGCGCCCCCGTCTTCGGCGAGGTCGGCCACGGCGGCGCGGTCTACGGCGACGCCCGGGAGCTGTCCGTGGGCGAGAACCTCGCCCTGGCCGCCGACGAGATCGCCGCCTTCGACCTCGACAGCCCGCTGATCGACCTCCAGGTGGTGAACTCATGACCGCCGACTTCCTGGACGTGATGGCCGGCGGCCTCACGCCCGCCTACGCCCGGGGCCTGGAGCGCCTCGCCCTGCCCCTCATTGCCGGCGCCGACGGCGTCCTGACACCGCAGTACGACGGCCTCTCCGCCTACCGGGCCCGCTGGGGCCGCGACCCGGACGCCCCGCGCCACCTGCTCGCCCCCGCGCACACCTCCGCCGAACCGCTGACCGTCCGCGTCACCTTCACCCGCACCACCGGCCCCGGCGCGACGGCGGAGAGCGCCGACGTCACCTTCCCCGCCGGCTGGCCCGCCGGCGACCAGCTGGCCGTCGAACTCCCCGGCGCCGCAGCCGAGTTCGGCCCCGGCCTGCGGATCACCGGTCTCGCCCCGCAGCCGCCGGCGCCGACCGGCCCGGACGACTGGCAGCTGACCGCGCTGCTCGGCACCCTCGCCCGGCTGCTGTGGACGATCGGCCGCGACTACCAGGACCTCGACCGCCGCAGCGCCGACGTCGCCCGCCAGCGCTTCGCCCAGCACGCCCGCGGCGCCGGACTCGACCTGCTCGGCCAGGACCTCGGCGCGCCCCGCTTCCCACCGCAGCGGCACGAGCCGGACGAGCACACCCTCGCGCTCCTCCACCTCGACGAACCCGCCCCCGTCGACGCGAGCGGGCACCTGGACCCGGCCCACAGCACCGTCACCGGCAGCGCCCGGCCCGACCGGGCCGGGCGGTTCGGGCCCGCCTTCGGCTTCGAACCGCCCGGCGGCGCCATCACCGTCGCCGACCTGCCCGACCTCACCGCCGACTTCACCGCCGAAGCCGTCGTCCGCCCCGACCGGACCGCCGCCGACCCCGGCACCGTGCTGGCCCGCCGCGATCCGCCCAACGCGTCCGCCCCGCCCACCGGTTGGACGCTCACCCTCGGCAAGTGGCGCGGCATCGACCACAACCTGCGCTTCACCGTCTCCGACGGCGCCGCCGAAACCGATCTCTTCGCCGACCTCGACCTGGCCGACGGCCGCTTCCACCACCTCGCCGCCACCCTGCGCCGCACCGGCCCTGGAGCCGACGCCAGGCTGTACCTCGACGGCGCCGAGGTGGACCGGGCCCTGATCAAGAAGCTCGGACCGCTCACCTCCGGGCAGCCCCTGGTGATCGGCGCCGCCCACCAGCCCTCCGGGGGCGTCCCGGCCGACGTGCCCTACCTCGGGCTGGTCGAGGAAGTCCGGATCTCCGACCTCGCCCGCACCTCGTTCGCCCCCGTCACCGGCGAGAGCGACGAGCAGTACCGCGACCGGCTCGCCATCTTCCAGAGCTGGCTGCTCCCCACCCCCGACAACCTCCAGAACGCCCTCAACCGGCTCGCGGGCGACGGCTCCGACCTGCTGGTGGTCGACGAGACCACCGCCCGGATCGCCTCCGGCTCCGCCGTGCTGCGGGTGCTGCCGCCCCGGCTCACCCCCGGCCGGCGGATCGCCGCCGACGGCGACCCGCTGCCCACCGAGGAGCAGGCCGTCGGCACCGCCGCGGACGAACCCGACTTCGACCAGCTGTGGATCTCGCCCCACGGGGACGCGCCCGGTCTCGGCTTCGACGGGAACGACGACAACCGGCTGATGCAGCTCACCACTCGGCAGGCACTGGACGCCCTGCTCGCCCGGCTGCCCGAGGCGCCTGGCGACGAGCTGACCGTGCTGCACGCCTACGAACCGGCCGGCCCCGGCCTGCACGCCGTCGGCCGGGCCCTGAGCCTGCACCACAGCACCGTTCCGACCGCCGAACTCGGTGTGCACGCGCACGCCGCCGGCTTCGGCTGGGTCTCCTGCGGGCCGGACGACCGGATCCACGCCTCCCAGCCGCCCGGCGACGCCTTCGCGATCTCCGTCACCGCCGGATTGCCCCTGGTCCAGGAAGGGAAGGCCGCGCTCGCCCTCGACCCGCCGGTGTCGGCGGTGACCGGCGCGGTCGTCCGCTGGTCCGTCACCCGGGACGGCCCCGGCGACGCCGAGGTCTCGCCCGGCAGTCCGGCCGACACCGCCACCCTGAAAGCGCACACGGCGGGCGACGTCACCGTGGGCGTCGAGGTCACCCGGGCCGGGCACACCCGCAGCGGCCGCCTGCCGCTGCGGATCGGCCTGCCCGAGGGCCTGCTGACCGCCGGGACCATCGGGCGGGACGGCCGGATCGGCGCGACCGAGGCCGAGGCGGCCGGCACCGTCACGGAGGACTTCGACCCCGCGTACCTGCAGGTGCGCACCGACGACCTCGGCGCCGCGCCCGCCCCCGTCGACTACGGCTCCGACCCGGACAACCGGCGGATGCAGCCCGCCGCCGGAGCCGCCCTGGACCGGCTGCTGGCCGGCCTCGGCCGAACCGAACCGCTCACCGTCGTCAGCGCCTACCTTCCGACCGATCCCGGACTGGCCGGCCAGGGCCGGGTCCTGGTGCTGCGCGACGACAGGCCGTTCACGGGCGGCCTGCCGCTCCCGCTTTCCCCGGCCGCGCTGGCCGCACGCGCGTTCGCCGCCGGCTTCGACCACATCACCGTGCAGGCCCCCGCCACCAACAGTGAGCGCGGCTCCGTCCGGCTCGCGGTGGCGGCGGGCGAGCAGCTCACGGTGACGCCGAGCCCACCCACGGCCGAACTGACCACGGAGACCGGGATCACCGTTTCCGTCGGCCCCCGCGCCGCACCGGTCGCCGCCTGCTTCCGGCCCGACGGCGGCCGGGTCTTCCTGGCCGACCGGGGCAGTCACCGGGTCGTCGCGTACGACCTGTCCGCGCCGCCCGGGGCACCACCCGGCGCACCGCCCCGACCCGCCGCAGCCGCCTTCGCCGCAGCCGTCTTCACCGGACCGCTGCCCGTCTCGTTGGCCTTCGTCGGCGGCCGACTGTTCGTCGCCCACGAGCGCGGCCGGGTGGTCGCCCTCGACCCCGGCACCCTCGCAGCCACGCCACTGGCGACCCCGGACGCGGTGGCCCTCGGCACCGACGGCACCCGGCTCTACCTGACCGCGACCGACGGCACCCTGCGCGCCTACGACCCGCAGTCCGGCACCCAGCTCCTCGACCTGCCGCTGCCCGGTCCGCCCAGCGCCGTCGTCCCCGTCGGCCCGCTGCTGGCCGTGCTCCTGGACGGCCCCCGGTTCTGCCTGGTCGACCGCCAGGCCGGAACGCTGCACGGCGATCCCGTCACCGCCCCCGGCGCCGCCCGGGTGCTGTGCGCGGCGTCCGGCCCCACCGACGGCAGGCTGTACGTCGGCGTGGACACCGGCGCCACCGGGGCGGGCCGCGGCGCGCTCCAGGTCTACCCGCCGGGTGCGGCCGTGCCCGACACGATCCTGACCGCCTTCCCGCCGGGGACGGCCCCGGTGGCGATCTGCCCGGCCACCGACCAGCGCCACCTGTACGTGGCGACGGCCGGCCTCCGCGGGACGGGCGGACGGGTGCACATCCTCGACACCGCCGACGACACGTGGCTGCCACTGCCGTTCGCGGCCGGCGACGACTGCCGCGCCCTGGCCGCCTCCCCCGCCGCCGCCCCCTTCCCGCCGTGCCTGCTCGCCGCACCCGGGGCCAGCGGTACCTTGCTCCTCGCCGACCAGCGGCCGCTCGGCCAAGACCCGGCGCAGCCGCCGCAGTTGACCTCCCGGCAGACCCTCGGCCCGGACGCCGACGTACGGGTGGCCTGGTCCGCGCTGCCGTTCGGCCCGGGCCGGGCCGAACCCGTCGCCTTCGACGCCCCGGTCACGGCGGTCACCGGCCTCGCCCCCGGTCTGGTCCGGGTCCGCGCCGACTGCCTGCGGGGCCCCGTCCTGCCCTACCAGTGCGAGGTCCGGCCCAAGGACCCGCAGGCGGTGATCGGCAAGGGCCAGTACGACCTGGTGCTGAACGTCCTCAACTGGTTCCAGCCGATCGGCGTGGAGTTCCTGACCGGCGACCTGCGCGCGCACGTCCACGAACTCGCCGGGGCCGACGCGCACCTGCTGCCCGCGTTCACCTTCCCGACCTACCACACCTACGACCAACTGCCGTTCCACCGGCCGGAGAGGGACGATCCGCCATGATCAACGAGTACCATCCCCTGTTCACGCACCAGGACTGGATCGACAACGAGGACCGGGTCCAGGCCGGCGGCGAGAAGGGCCTCAACATCCGCTTCCACAACCTGGAGGCCGAGTTCCGCACGATCGCCGACGACCACCTCAACCCGGTGATCGACAAAATCGCCGGGAAGCAGACCGTCCTCAGCCTCGTCCCGGTGCTGGCGCCCAACACTTCCCCGCCCGCCGCCTGGGTCCTCAACAACGACTTCGCGCAGAAACCGGACACGGCCGCGGAGGCGCACGGCATCATGAGCGTCGTGCTCCCCGACGGGGCCGCCATCGTGTCGATGACGGTCTTCGGCTCCGTCCGGCCCGCCGACCCCACCAAACCGGTGCCGCTGCCGGGCGTCCACCTGCGGAGCAACGACATGGCCTCGACGGGCGCGGTACCGATCATCGACTTCAAGGCCTTCGGGGAACCCGCCCAACCGGTGACACAGACGACCGTCAAGAACTCCGCGAACAAGTACTTCGTCGAGGCCGATGCCACCAGTGGCGGCAACACGGGCGCCGTCACGCTGAACTGCATCCAGATCGTCTGCCAGTGAACGGACCCGGCCGAGCCGAGGAGGTGTGATCGATGCCCGTCAAGCCACCTGCGTCACAGTCCGGAGCGAGCACGTTCGATCCGGGTCAGGAATCTCCGGCGTTGAAGTACGGCGTGTGGGGCGACTCCGACGTCGGCGCGGGCGTGATCGGCGCCAGCGACACACCGATGACCGACACCACACACGTGCACCCGGCGGGAGTCGTCGGCATCAACAAAGCCACCCAGGGCGTCGGCGTGGAAGGCTTCTGCGCCCAGGGCACCGGCGTCCTCGGCGTCGGCGGCGCCGACCAACCCGGCGTCGCCGGGAGGGCGGACACCGGCCCGGGCGTCACCGGCGTCAGCGCGCAGGGAGTCGGCGTCACCGGGTTGAGCGGCGGAGCGGCCCCCGGTGTCACCGGGCAGAGCGGCGGAGCGGCCCCCGGCGTTTCGGGACGGTCGGACAGCGGTCCGGGTGCGGCCGGCGAGAGCGGCAGCGGGCCCGGACTGCAGGGGACGAGCACCTCGGGGACCGGGGTGCTGGGCCGCGCCACCGACGGCGCCGGCGTCTCGGGAACGGCCTCCGGCGGGCCGGGCGTGCAGGGCACGAGCGCCCGGGGTGTCGGGGTGCTCGGCCAGGGCGCGGGCAGCTCGGCCGGGGTGGCGGGTCAGGGAGTGAGCGGTCCGGGCGTCTCGGGCACCAGTACGCAGAGCGTGGGGGTGTTCGGCCAGGGCGCGGGCAGCTCGGCCGGGGTGGCGGGCCTGGCGTCGGCCGGCCCCGGCGTGCAGGGGACGAGCACGACCGGCCCGGGCGTGTCCGGCCAGGCGACGGGCACAGCCACCGGCGTGGCGGGCCAGGCGACGGACGGTCCGGGCACCGCGGGCACCAGCACGACCGGCCCGGGCGCACAGGGCGCGAGCGAGCAGGGCCCGGGGGTGCTGGGGAGCAGCGCGCACGGGGCCGGAGTCGAGGGTTCCGGCACGGACGGTCCGGGCGTGTCCGGACGCAGCGCTGGTAGCGCCGGGCTGGTCGGAGTCAGCTCACAGGGAGTCGGCGTGCTCGGCCAGGCGTCGGGGACGTCGGCCGGGGTGTCCGGCCAGGCGGACGCCGGCCCGGGCGTGTCCGGGGCGAGCGGCCAGGGTCCGGGTCTGTCGGGGACGAGCGCGCACGGCGCTGGCGTGAGCGGCCAGAGCGGCGGCACGGCGCCCGGTGTCTCCGGGACGAGCGCAGGCGGTGTCGGTGTGAGCGGTACGGGCGGGCCGGGCGCGGTCGGGGTCACCGGGACGGGCGGTGCCGGCGAACCGGGTGTCTTCGGCCGTAGCGGCGACCGCGCAGGGGTGTTTGGTATGAGCTCCAACGGTCCGGGAGTGAGCGGAGCCAGCGACACCGGCGCGGGTGTACACGGCTCCGCGTCCGACGGCACCGGGGTGAACGGCGACAGCGAATTTCAGGTCGGGATCGTCGCCGCCGGAGGCACGACCGGACTGACGGCCACCGGAGGCCATCTCGGCGCGGACATCACCGGCGGCCTCCGGGTGAACGGGGTGATGGTCGCGGCCGGCAGCGCCCAGTTCGTGATCGACCATCCGCTCCTCCCCGCCGAGAACACCCTCGCCCACGCCTTCGTCGCCTCGCCGGAGCGGAAGAACGTCTACGACGGGGTGGTGGCCCTCGACGGCTCGGGAGCCGCGACCGTCACCCTCCCCGACTGGTTCGACGCCTTGAACCAGCACTTCCGCTACCAACTCACCCCCATCGGAGCACCCGCCCCCGGCCTGCACGTCAGCGCCGAGATCTCCGGCAACAGCTTCTCCCTTGCCGGCGGTCCACCTGCCGGACGGGTCAGCTGGCAGGTCACCGGCGTCCGCCTCGACAGCTGGGCACAGGCCAACCCCCTCACCCCGGTGGCCGCCAAACCTCCGGACCAGCAGGACTTCTTCCTCCACCCCACCGTCTTCGACCAGCCCACCGAACGCGGGATCGGCGTCCCGCCCGTCCCCGCCCGGCAGGACGACCTCCCCGAGGAGGCGTGAACGATGCCCATCAAGCCACCTGAGTCACAGTCCGGAGCGAGCACCTTCGACCCCGGTCAGGAATTTCCGGCGTTGAAGTACGGCGTGTGGGGCGACTCCGACGTCGGCGCGGGCGTGATCGGCGCCAGCGACACACCGATGACCGACACCACACACGTACGCCCGGCGGGAGTCGTCGGCATCAACAAAGCCGCCCAGGGCGTCGGCGTGGAGGGCTTCTGCGACCAGGGCACCGGCGTCCTCGGAATCGGCGGCGCCGACCAACCCGGCGTCTCCGGGAGAGCGGCCACCGGCCCGGGTGTCACCGGCGTCAGCGCCCAAGGGGCCGGCGTCACCGGGGAAGCCGACTCCGGCCCGGGCGTCCTCGGTCGCAGCGCCCACGGCGTCGGCGTCACCGGACGGGCCACCGGAACCTCCGCCGGCGTCACCGGGGAGTCCGATGCGGGCCCGGGCATGTCCGGCACCAGCACGCAGGGGGTCGGCGTGTCCGGACAGGGTGGCGGGACCTCCGCCGGCGTCACCGGACAGGCCGACTCCGGCCCCGGCGTCATCGGTACCAGCGCCCACGGCGCCGGCGTGGCGGGTGCGGGGACGGCCGGACCGGGGGTGTCGGGCACGAGCACGAGCAGTCCCGGCGTGACGGGTTCGAGCACCAGCGGTCCGGGCGTGGTGGGAGCGAGTGCGCCGGGGCCGGGCGTCACGGGCAGCAGTACCGGCGGAATCGGGGTCTCCGGCACCAGCACACCCGGCCCCGGAGTGTCCGGCAGCAGCACCGGCGGGCCGGGCGTCCTCGGCAACAGCACCGGCGGACCCGGCGTCTCCGGCACCAGCACCGCAGCGCCGGGCGTCTCCGGCACCAGCACGCCCGGGCCGGGAGTTTCCGGCAGCAGCACCACCGGAATCGGTGTCTCCGGCACCTCGGAGTCCGGGACTGCGGTGAACGCAACCAGCACCAGCGGTGAAGCACTCAGCGCGACGACCGACACGAGCACCGCAGTGGCGATCTACAGCCACGAAGGCGTCGCCGTCGCGGCCTTCTGCGGGCACCCGGAACCCGAGCAGGGCGGCGTCGGCTTCGGCGACGCGCCCAACAGGGGCCCGGCCGTTCGAGGCCACAGCTGGTTCGGGGCGGGCGTCCAAGGTCTCAGTGAGTTCGGTGCGGGAGTGAACGCCTGGGGCTCGACCGGTCTGACCGCCAGCGGCAAGACCCTCGGCGCGGACATCAGCAACGGCCTGCGCGTCAACGGCGTGATCGTCTCGGCCGGCAGCGCCCGCTTCGTCATCGACCACCCGCTCGACCCCGCCGAAAACACCCTCACCCACGCCTTCGTCGCCTCACCCGAACAGAAGAACGTCTACGACGGCGTCGTCACCCTCGACGACACCGGAATGGCGACCGTCACCCTCCCCGACTGGTTCGACGCCCTGAACCAGCACTTCCGCTACCAACTCACCCCGATCGGCGCCCCCGCCCCCGGCCTGTACGTCAGCGCCCGGATCTCCGGCAACACCTTCTCCGTCGCGGGAGGCCCACCCGGCGGAGAGGTCAGTTGGCAGGTCACCGGCGTCCGCCTCGACAAGTGGGCACGGGCCAACCCCCTCACCCCGGTCGCCGCCAAATCCGCAGAACACCGGGGCCGTTTCCTCCACCCCACCGTCTTCGACCAGCCCGCCGAACGCGGGATCGGCGTCCCGCCCGCCCCCGTCCGGCACGACGCGCCGAAGGAGAGGTGAACGAGGCCCGCCCCCGTCACGCGGCCCCTGTCGGCCAAGCGGCCGCGCAGAGCGCGGTGGCCACCTCCTCCTGGTAGCGGGCCGCGGCGAGCCAGGCCGTGGCGAAGGCGAGGTGGTCGGTGGTGTGCAGGCGGCCGAAGACGTCGCGTTCCTGGTCCGCCGCGGCCATGTGGACGGCGGTGAGCAGCTGGGCGGCAGTGGCGAGGCCCGCCGACCGCAGTCGGCGCGCTTCGACGGCGGCCCGGTCGGCGCGTCCGGTCAGGGCCCGGCGGCCGCCGGTGACGGCCTGTTCGAGGGGGCGGGTCAGGAGGTGGAAGGGCGGCTGCGGGGCGAACGCGGCGGCCGACGGCAGCGTTTCGGGCCGGTCCGGCGGCAGGTCGGCGTGCTGGAGGCGTTCCAGGCCCAGGTTGATCCGGTCGCGGTACTCGGGCGGCAGGTTGAGGACCGGGCCGGGCCCCGGGGCCGGGGCGGCGGCCAGCAGGCGCAGGCGCGGGTGGGTGGCGCGCTCCAGTCGGCCGACCACGCGCAGCGGCAGGCCGGGCACGGAGGCGAGGGCCGCCAGGTTGGCGGCGAACGCGAGCCGCGGGTGGTCCTGGGCGGGCAGCAGCGCCACCGTAGACCCCACGCACTCGGCGAGCAGCTGCGGGGCGGTCGACCCGGGAACGGTCCCGGGCCCGAGCACGGTGACGTCGAGGAACAGCAGGTCCGATCCGGCGGGACGCTGTTCGTGGGGGATCCGCCCGGCCGCCAGCGCCCGTTCGACCTGGGCGGGCACCGGCTCCGCCCAGAGCCGGGCGACGGGTTCCTCGTCCCAGCCCGCCCCGGCGGCGCGCACGGCCCGGACCTTCGCGCCCGCGCCGAGTCGCCCGGAGTCGGTCCGGGTGGCGCCCTGGACGGCGAGTCCGGCCCGGGCGAGGTCGCGGTGCGACAGCGTCGCATCACCGAGCCGGACCGGTCGTCCGGCCGCGGCCCCGGCGAGTTGCGCGGCCTCCGTCGGATCGGCGTGCGGGGTGACGTCGGAGACGGTGGCGAGCTTCCCGTCGCCGTCCACCACCCAGACCGTGACGCCCGCGTGGGTCGCCGACACCACCGGTTCGGCGAACAGCCCGTACAGCCGGAGCGAGCCGACCTCCCGGTACGTCTGCCGCGCTGCCGCGCGGACCTGGCGAGGCGTCAACATCGTGGTGGTGTCGAGCAGTTCGCGATGGGCGGCGGCCAGGTCGGCGAGCCGGTGGTCGGGTTCGGCGGCCCGGGCGGCGCGCAGCCGGGTGACCACCGTGGCGGCCAGCGCGGCCGGCCGGTGCAGGCCGAGCAGCCGGGCCTGGTGGGCGGTCCGCAGCAGTTCGGCCTGCTGGACGCTGCCCGCGCCGCTGATGCCGGCGGCCAGCGCGTCGGCCGCGACCCGGCGCAGGCGGTCGACGGCCTCGGCCTCGGCGGGGGTGAGTGGCTCCTCGACCGAGGCCTCGTCAACTGCGGTGCCGGGTACGGGTTCTGCGGGCGTCTGCCGGTCGGCCGGCGTCCGCTCGTCGGCGGGCGCGGCCAGCGGGGCGGCCGTGACGGCGGCGGCGCGGTGCAGACAGCCGGGGGCGAGCAGGCAGCCGCAGCGGACGTCGTCGGCCGTCCGGACGGTGCCGCCGGGGGCGTGCAGGACCAGCACCGTCTCGTCGTCGATCCGCACGCTCCAGTCGTCGCCCGTCCGGACGACCGGGCGGTCGGCGAGCTTGGCCGCCGCGCCGTCGAGCCGTTTCTGGAGGCGCGCCGACAGGGCCGACACCACCTCCGCGACGACCTCGGCGGCGACGGTGGGCCATCGGGTGTCTGTCATCGGATCTTCTCCCCCACCCAGCGGGCCAGTTCCAGCGGGCTGAGCGCCGCCACCGGCATGCCCGCGGCGACGAGTTGTTCGGCGACGGCCTTGGAGTACCGGGGTTTCCCGGTGTCGTCGAGCGCGGCGCAGCCCAGCAGGTGGCAGCCGGCGCCGACCAGCGCCCGGGTCTCGGTCAGCAGCCCGCCGAGCGGGTAGCCCTCCTCGAAGTCGCTGACCACCGCGATCAGCGTGCGGGACGGCACGGTGACCAGGTCGCGGGCGTACCGCAGGCCGGCCGCGATGTGCGTCCCGCCGCCGACCCGGACCTCCAGGAGCAGCCCCAGCGGGTCGTCCACCCGTCCGCTCAGGTCGACGACGTGGGTCGAGAAGGCCACGAAGTGCGCGGTCAGGGACGGGACTCCGGCCAGGATCGACGCGGTCAGCGCCGCCCAGACGGTGGAGGCCTCCATCGATCCGGACACGTCCACGACCAGGATCAGCCGCCAGTCGTTGGCCTGGCCGGCCCTGGTCCGGAAGACCGGCCGTTCGGGCACGATCACGGTGCCGCCGTCCGCGCCGGGCCGGGCGGTGGCGAGGTTGGCCCGGATCGTGCGGTCGAGGTCGAGCGGGCCGGCCCGGCGGCGGCTCGGCCGGGGCAGGGTGAGGCCGGTCAGGGCCGGGCGCAGGGTGGTCGCGAGCTCGCGCGACAGTTCGTCCACCAGTCGCCGGACCAGCGGGCGCAGCGCGGCGAGGCGCGCCTCGGGCAGGCCGCCCGCGTGCTGGAGCACCGTGCGCAGCAGGTCGACCGAGGGGCGGACGGCCTCCGGGGCGAGTGCCTCCAGGACGTCGGTGCGGCCGTGCGCCGCCGCGGCGGCGAGGACCTCCTCGCGGATGCCCGGCCCGAACAGCGCCACCAGTTCCTCGGACCACTCCCGGACGCCCGGGAACGGGGCCTCCCGGCCGCCGCGCGGGTCGCCGGTCGGACCGGGGGCGGAGCCCTCGCCCCGGCCCGTGCCGTAGAGCTCGTCGAGCGCGGCGGCGAGTCGCGCGGACCGCCCGGTGGGGCCGGGGCCGCTGCCCCGGCGGCCGAGCACCAGCCGCCAGCGGTCGGCGGGCGGGAGAGCGGCCCCGGGGGCCGGTGCTGCCGGCTCGTCCGGTGCCTGCGCGGCGTCGGGCGCGAGCGCCGCTTCGTCGGCGACGGGCAACAGCCCGCCCGCCTCCAGGATGTGACGTGCCGTCAGATCAGCCCTGGCCCAGGTGGCGAGGGTGGCCGGGTCGAGCTCGGTCGGCAGGGTGTCGACGTGCGTGCCGAGACGTTCCTCGACGACGGCGAGCAGCCGGTCCCGGGCGGCCGGGCTGAGTGTGTCGAAACCGCCGCGGAGTGCGGGCAGCCGGTCCAGGAAGGCCTCGTCGGGGAGCTCGGTGACGCGTGCCAGCAGGGGTTCGAGCGCGGCCGGGGCGGCGGTGAGCAGCCCCTCGGCCGCGGTGAGCAGGCCGCGCAGGGACCGGCCGAGCGCGACCCGGCTGTCCGGGGCGGTGGCGGCGTCCACCCAGGAGGCGACCCGGCCGCCGAACTCGGCGGGCTCCTGGTGGCCGAGCAGCGCCCGGGTCGCGCCGGCCGCGCCGCGGATCAGCGGCGAGCCGTCGTCGGCCAGCCGGCGCAGCGCGTGGCCGAGCCTGATGCCGCCGTCGGCGTCGGCCCGGCGGGCGAACTCCACCAGTGCGCGGGCGTCCGCGGCGTCGTCGGAGCCCGCCAGGCCGTCGAGGCCCCGGACGGCGGCGACGGTGAGCAGCTCGGCGGCCGCGGCGGCCGGACCGAGCAGCGGCGCGGCCGCGTCGGGCCCGGCCAGGTGGCCGGCGGCGAGCCGGTCCAACAGCGCAAGGCCGTCGAGGAGTTCGGGGAGGGACGCCACCGCCGTTACCTCGTCGGCGAGTTGGTCCAGCCGGGCGGCGCTCAGTCCCGGCAGGGCGCACCCGGCGGCGGCGGCGAGACCGTCGATGATCTGCCGGGCGGTCGAACCGCCCGCCTCCCGTTCCCGACGCAGCCGTTCCCGCAGCGTCCCGTCCGCGGCCTGGGCGGGCGTCACCCCGCGCATCCCCGCGACGGTCAGCATCGCGGCGACGGCCGGCGTCCACTGCACCCGCCAACGCGAGCCGACGGCGTCGGTGCCGCCCGCGCCCGTCACGGCGACCGGTTCGCCGTACGGCACGCCGCACACCTCCAGGCGACGCAGCAGCAGATCACGACGTGCGTCCAGGCCCGAACGGTGCGGGTCCAGCCGGAGCTCGCGCGGCGACGGTTCGGCCGCGTGGGGCAGACCGAGCTCCGCGAGCAGGGCCTCCACGGCGGGACCGAGACCGGTACGGGGCGCGGCCGGGGTCGGCCGACCGGTACGCGTCCCGACCAGCACCTCCTCCAGCGCCCGCGCCACAGCCCGCCCCCGCCCGAGCGGCTCCCCCTGCGCCAACACCGTCTGCACCGCCTCGATCAACTCCCCCCGCCCCGCCGCCGGCAGCCCCCGCAACCGCCCCAGATCCCCGGCCACCCGCACCACCTCCCGCCCATCGGCAGGCCCGGCCGGATGCCCCTGCCCACGCAACGCCGCACAGATCCGCACAGCGGTCCGGGTCAACTCCGCAGCCAGCCGCCCCGGATCCCCACCGGCGGCCAACACGGTGTGCTGCCACTCCGGGTCACGAATCCCGGCGGGGTAGCCGGAACGGGCGTCGAGCAGCGGGTACGTGTAGGGAACGAGGGAGATGACGTACGGATCAGGGCCGGCGGGTGACGCGATTGCCGTTGCCGGGACGGGTGTTGACGGCAGGTCGGTCGCAGCGTGCTGCGGCAGGTCGGCGACCGTCGTCGGCGGGGCGCCTGGCGTCCGGTCGTCGGTGAGCAGGGCCGGTGCGTGGAAGGCGCCGATGACTGCGGTGACCCGGCGGCCGTTCACCGATTCCGCGTGGATGCGGGCGCGCATCCACGACTCGCGGTGGAGGTCGAGCGGGTCGACGGTGTGGGCGTCCTGGCGGAGGGCCCAGCCGACCAGGAGGGCGGCGCGGCGGACTTCTTCCGGGGTGGAGCCGGGGGCGGGGGCTTCGACCAGGCGGTCCCACAGGTCCTCGTCGGGGCGGCCGGTGAGGCGGCGGCGGAGGGCGTCGGCGAGGCCTTGCGGGGCGGAGCCGGTGTCGCGGGTCCCGGTGGCGCGGTGGGCCAGTGGCAGGTCGCAGGCCACGACCGGCACGCCGTGGCGGGCCGCCCAGCGCAGGGCGGTCAGTTCCGGCGAGAAGTCCGCGAACGGGTAGAACGCCGGGCCGGAGCCCTCCTCGGCGGTGGCGGCGGCAAGCGCCACCGGCGCCTCGGTGCGCTCGTCGGCGAGGAGGCCGAGCCACGGCTGGAACTCCTCGGGCAGCTCGACGAGCAGCACGTCCGGCCGCGCCGCGTCGAGCAGGGCGGGCAGCACGGCCGCGATCGACGGCGCATGGTGGCGAACGCCGATCAGGTACGGCCCGGGGCCGTCCACGCCGGAACCGGCGAGCCGGGCCAGGGCCCCGGCCGGGGAAGCCCCCGACTCGGCGCCGGCGGACCGACGGTCACCGTCGGCCGCACCCGTCGATTCGAGGCGATCCACGCCGGAGCGGACGAGCTCCGTCCGGGCGTGGGCCGGGGTCGCCCCGGTCTCGGCGCCAACAGCCGTGGCCGACGTGGCATCGCCGCGGACGTCGGTGAAGTCCAGCCCGAGGCTGTCCGGCGCCCAGTGGGCGGGCTCGGCCGGGGGCGTCCCGGTCTCGGTGTCGGTGGTCACTGTGGTCAGTCCCCCAGGGCCGGGCGGAGGTCCCAGAGGGTGCGCCAGGTGGTGGAGCCCTGTTCGGCGCGGCGGCGGACCGGGCCGTCCCAGTAGCCGAGGAGGCGGGCGGTGTCGGCGGGGTCGTCCTTGCGGACGACGCCGACGAGTTGGCCGGGGAGGCGGGTGAGGGTGTCGCCGCCGTCGAGGTAGGCGGCGGTGACGCCGAGGGCGGTGGCGACGGAGACGGCTTCGGCGGTGCTCATGACGGTGGAGGGGCGTTCGACGTCCCAGCCTTCGACGGAGCGGCCGGTGCGCAGGTCGCGGAAGGCGGTGACCAGGGCTTCCAGCACGGCGTCATCGACCGCGTAGGGTGCGCCCGCGCGGGCGACGGCGGCGGTGGACTGGCGTCGGACGAGGTCGATCTCGGCGTCGAGGTCGCCGATCGGGCCGACGGTCTCGAAGTTGAAGCGGCGCTTCAGCGCGGCGGACATCTCGGAGACGCCCTTGTCCCGCAGGTTGGCGGTGGCGATCAGGGTGAACCCGGGTGCGGCGTGGAGTTGGGCGTCGGGGCTGCCGGCGAGTTCGGGGACGGCGATCCGGCGCTCGGAGAGCAGCGAGACCAGGGCGTCCTGGACCTCGGGGAGGCAGCGGGTGACTTCCTCGACGCGGGCGACGGCGCCGGCGGTCATCGCGGTGAGGACGGGCGAGGGCACCAGGGCTTCCCGACTGGGGCCCTTGGCGAGCAGGAGGGCGTAGTTCCAGCCGTACTTGAGCTGGTCCTCGGTGGTGCCGGCGGTGCCCTGCACGGTGAGTGCGCTGGTGCCGCAGACGGCGGCGGCGAGGAGTTCGGAGAGCATCGACTTGGCGGTGCCGGGCTCGCCGACCAGCAGCAGGCCGCGTTCGCCGGCCAGCGTGACGACGCAGCGTTCGACCAGGGCGCGGTCGCCGACGAACTTCGGTTCGACGGCCAGGCCCTTGCGGCCGTGCTTGAGCTTCTCGCCGCCGCTGCCGAGGACGAAGGTGACCACGGCGCGCGGGGTGAGCCGCCAGCCGGGCGGGCGCGGGCCGGTGTCGTACGCGGCGAGGAACTCCAGTTCGGCGGCGTACTTGTCCTCGGGAAGGACGATCTGCCGGTCGGGCGCGGTGCTCATGGTGTGGTCCTCGATCGGATGCGTGCTCATCGGCGGCCTCGCCGGCGGGTGTTGGTGGTGAGCTGTTCGTAGCCGGGGCGGTCGCCGTCGGCGATCCGCTGCCAGGCGCGGGCGAACAGCTCGGGCGCCGGGAGGTGCGGCAGGATCGCCCGCGCGGACGGGATGGCGTACAGGCCGGCCTTCCAGACCTCGACCGGCAGGCCGGGCGACTTGGCCTCCTGCCAGCCGCCGGGCAGGAACAGGCTGCGTCCGGCCCGGGACCGCTTGGCCTCCAGCACCAGTTCGCCAGCCGCCAGTTCGGCGCGGGCGCGCTTGAGGCGGGCGGGCTTCCAGCCGGTCCAGCGGGCGGTGTTGCGGTCGGTCGGGTCGGGCAGGGCGAGCAGTTGCAGGTAGAGGGCGGCGGCGTCCTCGCCGAGGCCGAGGGCCCGGGCGGCCTCGGCGACCAGGGCGGGGGCGCTGCGCTGCGGGTCCTGCGGCCAGCCGGCCGGTTCGTCGGCGGCGGAGCCGTGCGCGGTCAGCCGGGTCAGGTCGTCGCCGAGGAGCGCCCGCAGCGCGGTCAGTCCGTTCTGCGCGTCGGGGGACGCGGCCAGGCCGGTGAGCAGGTCGAACAGCGGGTCGTCGGGGCCGCCGAGCACGGCCGGCCGCAGGTACGCGCTCTCGCCGTAGCGGCCGGGGGCCAGCACGATCGCCTCGCCGCAGGCCACCGACTCCGTGCTGCCCGCGTCGTTCTGCTCCGGCAGCCCGAAGTGGCTGCGCAGCACCGCCGGGAGCGACTGGTCGCGGACGGCGGAGTACCGCCCGAGGTCGAGCAGCAGGCCCGGGTCGGCGATGCGCGCGCGGAGCGCGGTGAGCGCCTCGGGCAGTGCCGGGCGCAGCTCGGACCCGTACGGCAGGCGGTGGGCCAGCCAGCGGAGCGCGTCGATCGCCCCGGCGAGCTTCCGGGCGTCGGCGAGTGCGGCCGGGTCGTCGGGGAGCAGGTCGACGCCGTAGTCGGTCTGTCGTACCCGCTGGGTGGTGGTTCCGGTGAGCCAGCCGGTGGTCGCCGGGTTGAGGACCTGCTCGATCGCCAGGACGGTCGTCCCGTTGACGGCGGTCTGGTCGTCCTCGGGGAGGGTGCGCAGGCGTCCGCGGCGTTCGATCCAGCGGGCCGCGGCGGCGTCCGACGCCAGGCCGGTGTGCCAGAGCTGCGCCGGGTCGGCGGGGAGCAGGGCGGCCGTGAGCGCGTCCCGGTCGGTGCGGTCGACGGCGCGCAGCCACTCCGTGGCGACCTTGACCTGGGCGGCCTTCAGCTCGTACCGGGCGAGTTGCTCGGCCGTGGGGAAGTCGCTCGACCAGGAGAACACCCCGGGCGGCGTGGCGAGCAGCAGGATGGCGCGGGCCCGGCCGATTCCGGTGGTCGCGTCGAACTCGGCCGCCTGCTCGGGCTGCCAGGCGATCGGGCCGTGCTGGGCGAGTTGGGCGGTGAAGCGGGCGATCCAGTCGGCCGTCAGGTCGTCGTGCACCCGCCGTTCTTCGCTGATGGTGAAGTCGGCGACGGGTCCGAACCGGCCGGACGGGTCGTGGTCGATCGCCTCCCAGTGGAGGCGGAGGCCGTAGCTCCTGCAGGCCAGCACCACGACGGTGCGGTCGCCGTCGCGCAGCACCTGGCCGACCCGGGCCGCGCGGGCCTCGGACGGGTTCTGCGAGCTGTCGTGGTTCTCGACGAGGGTGACCTGACGGAGCGTCGGGCCGCGGTCGGCGAGCCAGCCGCTGGTCAGTTCGGTGAGCATCAGGGCCAGCGCGGACCGGGCCGGTTCCGCGGTGGCGGGGGCGGCGGCGGCCAGCGCGATCGGGGCGGTGCGGCCGAGCAGGTGGAGCCAGCCGTAGTAGCTGCCGCCGGAGTGGCCGCCGCCCGGCAGTTCGAGCTTGGCCGGGTCGACCGTCCAGCCGGCGGGCCGGTCCTGCGGCGGTGCGGCGAGCAGGCCGGTGACGGCGCGCAGGTGGGTGAGCACGTGCCGCTGCTCGCCGCTGCGGTTCCAGCTCTGGCCGAAGCCGTCCAGGTAGCCGAAGACGTCCTGGAGTGCCTCGTGCAGGACGCCGTCCCGGCCGTGCTCGGGCCAGGGGGAGACGACGGGTGCGGCCGGGGCGGCCGGGGTCTCGGCCTCGGGCTGCGGGATCGGCGCGAACCGGGCGGCGCGGGCCGCGGTGTCGGTGGCGACCCGGGCGAGTCCGGCGACGCCGGCGACCAGCAGCGGGTCGGTGAGGCCGGGCAGCACCTCGGCGACGGCCGCGACCGGGACGATCTGGCGGCGCGCGACCTGCCGGACGGTGCCCTGGATCAGCAGCAGTTCGGGGCGGGTCGGCGGCTCCAGGTCCGCGGGGTCCACCGGCCAGGCGGCGTCGAGGAGTTCGGCGGCCTGCCGGTCCGTCGTCCCGCGCAGCAGTTTCGAGCCGGCCTCGTCACGGGGGCGCAGCGCGTGCCAGTGGTCGAGCGGCGGCACCAGGGCCGTGCCGGCGGCGTACAGCTGGCCGGGGTGCGAGGTGGTGACGTCGGCGAGCTGGTCGGCGGTGCGGCCGGAGCCGTCGACCGGGACGAGCACGATGCTGCGTTCGGCGGCGGTCAGGGCGAGGGCGGCGCCGCCGGGCAGGTCGAGCCGGCCGACCGGCCAGTGCCCGGACGTCGGCAGGGCGACGCGGCGGCCGTCGACGCCGTGGAAGGTCGCCCGGTCGGGGCCGGTGCGCAGCCAGCCGCCGAGCAGGGCGCCGTCGGTGCCGAGCGGGGTGCGTTCCAGGCCGGGCTGGAGCGGGAGCAGCCGGGACTGCAGCGGCCGGAGGGTGCCGGTCGCGTCGCCGTCGCTGCTGAACAGCGGCGGCACGGAGGCCCGGCCGTGGCTGCCGGTCAGGGGGTCGTACTCGACCAGGGCGCCGCGGCGGTACGCCCAGTGGCCGACGCCGTCACCGATGACGGGGCGTTCGGCGGGCAGCACCGTGTCGCCGGCGTGCAGGACCCGGCCGCCGGTGGCGCGGCCGCCGCCGGGCAGCGGCAGCGACGTCCAGCTGATGTTGTGGGGGCCGTAGTAGCCGACGTCCACGGGTTCGCCGGTCGGCGTGAACACCTGGTCGGGGCAGCCGGACCAGTAGGCGCGGATGCCGCTGTCCTCCCGCCAGGCGACCAGCAGTTCGCCGTCGACGTAGCGCAGGCGGGGGCTGTGCCAGCGGGACAGGTCGGCGGGGCAGCGCAGGTCGTGTTCCAGCAGGATGCCGTCCGGGCCGACCACGACGGCCCTGTTCTTGCGGGCCAGGATCAGGGCCGGCCAGGCGTCCTCGATCTGCAGGTCGCTGCGGTTGACCCGGCCGGGGACGTTGCCGGTCCCCTCGTCCTCGTAGCCGAGGCGGCGCAGTCCCTCCTCCAGGGCCGGCCAGCCGAGTTCGTCGAGGATGCCGGCCCGGAGGGTGCGGCCGAGCAGGGCGGCGACGTCGAGTCCGGCGATCCGGGCGGCGGCGGCCGGGTTGACGTCGATGACGGCGGAGCGCACGGGGCCGAGCGCGGACAGCAGGTTCAGCGCGCCGGCCAGGCCGGTCGCGGACCGCAGTTCGTCGGCCTGCGCGTCGGCCCATTCGACGAACAGGGCCTGCAGCACCGGGTACTGGAGGGTGAGCGGGCCGATCCTGCTGCTGCCGCGCGGCCCCCAGGCAGCGGGGACGGCGCTGCGCAGTGCGTCGCGGAAGCGCGGGTCGGCCGCCACGGCCGCCAGGTCGCGGCGGCCGGGGCCGCCGTGCTCCAGCCAGGGGACGAGGCTGACGGACACGGTGTCCGGCGGGTCGGCGACCGGGACGTGTTCGGCGAGCAGCAGGTCGAGCAGGTTGAGCGCCGTCGGATGGTTCGGGACGAGCTCGACGGGGACGCCCTCGGTGCGCAGCCGCTCGGCCATCCGGCCGGCCAGTTCGAGGGTGGCCGCGCAGGCGGGGCGGGAGCGCCAGCCCCGGTCGAGGTGGTCGGTCCAGCGCCGGAGCCAGCGGGCGGCGGGCTCCGTGCCGGTGGCCCGCGGGTCCGTCAGGAGCTGTTCGGCGCCGGACTCCTGGAGCAGCGTCAGCCAGTCGGCGTCGGTGCCGGCGTCGTCCTTCGCGCCGGTCGGGGTCGGCAGGATCTCCAGTAGCCGGGCCCGGACCGCGGCGTCCCGGCGGGCCAGGTCGATCAGCGCGCCGCGCCAGGACTTCCACACCGCGGCGGGGGTCCGGCCGACGGCGGGCGAGGACAGCAGTTCGCCGATCAGCAGCTGCTCCTGTTCCCGCTGGTCGAGCCCGGCGGCCCGGATCAGCTGCCGGGCGTCCTCCGCGATGCCCGCGTACGGGGCCATGCCCGCCGCGGAGCGCTCCGCGCACAGCTGGCGGAAGCGCTGCCAGGCGGTGCGGGCGTCGAGCCGCCCGGCGAGGTCCTTCACGTACTGGCGCAGCGCCTTGACGGTCAGTGCGCCGCCGAGCGCGAACTCCAGGAAGACGGCGCGCAGCCGTTCCTCGTCGATGGTCAGGCTGTGGGTGCGCTCGGCCTCCCGGGCCTTGCCGAAGTACGTCGCGGCGTACGTCTGGTTGCCCTGCTCCAGGAAGAGCCGGCCGACCTGTTCGCAGTAGGTGGGCAGGAAGTGCGGGACGGCGCGGCCGAGGCGGACGGCCAGTTCGTCGAAGCCGTCCTTGGCGTTGCCGGGCTTGGACTTGATCTGCCGGGCGAGGCGTTCCATCTCCTTGACCACGGCCAGCGCGTGGTGCCCGTTGGCCGGGTCGTGGACCAGCGCCCAGGCGGGGAAGCCGAGCGCCTCCTGCCGGACCTGGCCGACCTCGACGGGTTCGGCGGCGGGCGCCAGGCCCAGGAACTCCACGGCGAGGTCCTCGGCCGGGCCGAGGGCGGCGGGCACCAGGCGGACGACGGTGCGGCCGTCCAGCCCGGGGTGCCGGTAGCTGCGGGCGGTCAGCGTGTCGACGGTGCTGTCGCGGTCGTCGGCGGTGCCGACCCGGCCGACCGTCAGGACGGCGCCCGCGTCGAGCAGGTCTTCGTGGTACTGCGCGTCGGTGCGGGTGCTGTCCGTCATGCCGACTCCTCCCCTTCGATGGTGCGGCCGGCGTACAGCGCGGCGGCCATCCGCATGCCTTCGGACCAGGCCACCGGCCCCACTTCGGAAAGCGGCACCGGCCGGCCGTCGGCGCCGGTCCAGTGCAGCGAGCCGGTCTCGCACTCGTCGTACTCGTAGTAGTCGCCCACCCACAGGCGGGCCTCCGTCGGGCGGCCGTCGTCGACCAGCGGCACCACCGCGTACCCGCCGCGCACGCGGTGGCCGAGCCGCGCGCAGCGGCCGACCAGTTCGCGCAGCTCCTTGTACCGGCCGCCGGCGTAGGTGTCGACCTGAGTGGCCGTCGGGTCCAGGTCGGCGGGCCGCTGCCAGACCTCGCGGTGCAGCTGCTGGAGCTGCTGGGCGACGTCCAGCTCGACGGCGAACTCCCGCAGCTCGTCCAGGTCTTCGAGCAGCACGGGGTGCGGTATCCGGATCTCGGCGTCGGTCAGGCGGACGGTGTCGCCGTCCAGGTCGACCACGCCGATGCCGCGCTCCGGGTCGGCGTCCCGCAGGAACCCCGCGACGGAGCCGTCGGCGCCCGTCACCACCAGGTCGCGCAGCACCGACCGCCAGGTCTCGTCGGCCCACACCGCGCCGATCACCGCCGCGGGCACCGGGAGCGAGCGGACCATCCACCGCTCCACCGTCGCCACGCACTGCCGCTCGTGCGCGTCCAGCCACTCCGCGAGCCGACGCAACTGCACGACGGCCGGGTCGTCCTTGAGCTTCGCCGGCACCGTCTTCAACCGCCGGCCGGCCGCGTTCCGACACGCGACCTTCCCGTCCGGTTCCAGGGCGACCTCATAGTCGCCCGCTGTCAGCCATGCCACGTCAGAGCCCTCCCGGCCGCCGTTCCTGAGCTGGGAAGAAACGTAACCGGCAGCACCGACAGCTGATCGTCCGCCCCCGCCCGGAGACGGCACCAGGCCCTGACCTCCCGCCGCACGCGGGGAGCTCGGGGCCTGGCGTCACATCAGCGCTTGGCGCTCACCGGGCGGACGTACGTACCGGGGTGGGTGGCACCACTCTGGTCCTGCGGGTTGGCGCCGCTCCACTGCACGGTCAACTGCGAGGTGTCGTCCGGCGGCGTCAGCACGATCTTCTGCACCTTGAACTCGACCGCGCCGCCACCTGCGAACGGCAAGTAGTCGATGGCGACGTACGCCTTGCCCCCGGGCTGCAGCGTGACCTGCTCGGCCTGCGCGCCCTGAAAACGCGGCAGGTTCCACGTCCCCCTGTCACCCACCAGATCCACCCCCGGATACCCCTTCATCGTGCAGACCGCCCCCGACTTGTTGGTCAGCTCGATCTCCTCCGCGCCCGGCGCATCCGGCGACTGCGCACCGCTCCCGCCCGCGACCGCGGCCTTCAGATCGGCAGCCGTGCACTTGCGACCCCCCGGGACGGCACCCGCCTGAGTGGATGTCGCCTTGCCACTCGCCGGCGCGCTTGCCTGGCCGGCGGCCGGAGAGTTCGCCGGAACGGCCTGCGGACTGCTCGCAGCGGGCGTCTTGGCCCCACCGGCCTCGGCGGCATCCGAGCCGCAAGCGGTCACACCGAGGCCCAGCACGGCCACCAGACCGGCAGCAACGGACAGTTGACGGTTACGCATGATGGTTCTCGCTCATGGTTCTGCGGCCCCGCGAACGGGACCGGTGCGGTTCGTCGTACGGCCGAGTGCCCGGCCGGGCCGCATCCTCGCCGAACCCGATCAACATTCGATGAACGCCCCGGGGGGCCCGGCCCGACACGCAGCCCACGCCGAAGGCATCACCTCTCCCCCGGCCGAAGCGCAGCACTTCAACACGGGCCGACCAAAGCCAACTCGCGAGCGGTGACGACCAGTTGAACCCAACCACTCGCGCAAGACATCACCCCCGCCGAAGCGCAACGCTTGACCCCCAGCGCAGACCCACCAACCCCAACTAGCAAGCCGCAACGACCAGCTGAACCCGACCCCTCGGGCAAAACATCACCCCCGCCGAAGCGCAGCGCTTGACCCTCAACGCAGACCCACCAACCCCAACTCGCACACCGCAACGACCAGCTGAACCCAGCCCTCTCCTCAAGCCCGGCAAGACGTCACCGCCCGGCCGAAACGCGCCGCCCGGCCCCCAGCGCTGGCCCACCAGCCCCGACTCGTATGCCGCGATGACCAGTTGAACCCGACCCCCTCGCACCAAACCCGGCAAACATCACCCCCGCCGAAGCGCAGCGCTTGAGCCTCAGCGCGAGCCCACCAACCCCAACTCGTACGTGGCAATGACCAGTTGCACCCCACCCCTCGCATCAAGCCCAGCAAAACGCCACCGCCCGGCCGAAGCGCAGCGCTTGTTCAGCGCAGACCCACCAACCCCGACTCGTACGCCGTAATGACCAGTTGCACCCGGTCCCTCGCGTCGAGCTTCGTGAGCAGTCGGGAGATGTAGGTCTTGGCGGTGGCGGTGGTGAGGTGGAGTTCGGTGGCGATCTCGGTGTTGGAGCGGCCCAGGCCGACCAGGGTGAGGATTTCGCGTTCGCGGGTGGTGAGGGTGTCGAGGGTGGCCGGGGTCGCCGCGATTGGGGCCGGTTGGCGGGCGAAGTGGGCGATCAGACGGCGGGTGACGGTGGGGGCGATCAGGGCGTTGCCGGCGGCCACGACGCGGATCGCGGCGAGGATGTCGTCGAGTTCCATGTCCTTGACGAGGAATCCGGATGCGCCGGCCTGGAGTGCGCCGTAGACGTGTTCGTCCTGGTCGAAGGTGGTGAGGACGAGTACCTGTGGGGCGTCGGGGGCGGCGGTGATGAGCCGGGTGGCTTCGATGCCGTCCATGCCGGGCATGCGGATGTCCATCACGACGATGTCGGGCCGCAGTTCGGCGGCGAGTCGGACGGCGTCGGTGCCGGTGCCGGCCTCGCCGACGACGGTGAGGTCGGGGGCGTCGGTGATGATCATGTCGAGGGAGGCGCGGACCAGCGGCTGGTCGTCGACGAGCAGGACGCGGATCATCGGGCGGGCTCCAGGGGTGCGGGGAGAGCAGGAAGGGCGGGAAGGGCGGGGACGGGGAGTCTCGCGGCCACCCGGTAGCCGCCGCCCGGTTGCGGGCCCGCGGCGAACTCGCCGTGCAGCAGCGCGGTCCGTTCGCGCATGCCGACCAGACCGTAGCCGAGCCCGGACGAACTTCCGCCCCCAGGGCCGGAGTTGACCACGCTGACGGCGAGTTCGTCCGGGTGGAAGTCGATCGAGACCCGGCAGGCGCGGGTCTTGGCGTGCCGCACCACGTTGGTCACCGCCTCCTGGACGATCCGGTACGCGGACAGTTCGATCTCGGGCGGCAGCGGGCGGCGCGGGCCGGACCATTCCAGGTCGACCCGGACGCCGGCCGCGGTGGTGGTCGCGGCCAACCGGGCCAGGTCGTCCAACCCGGGTGCGGGGGAAACCTGTTCGGCGGCGTCGTCGGGTTCGGCGTCGCGCAGGGCGCCGAGCAGGCGGCGCAGTCCGGCCAGGGTTTCGCGGCCGGCGGTCTCGACCTCCCCGAGTGCGGCGCGGGCCCGCTCCGGCTGGGTGTCGAAGACCCGGCGGGCGGCGCCGGCCTGCATCGCCACGATGCCGATGTTGTGCGCGACCATGTCGTGCAACTCGCGGGCGATGCGCAGGCGTTCGGAGGTGATGGCCTGTTCGGTGGCCTGCGCGCGCAGCGTCTCGGCGTGGGTGTGGCTCTGGTGGACGGCGTGCCCGATCAGCCAGGCGATGGCGGTGGCGAGCGCGCCGGTGAGGGTGGTGCTGCCGTGGTCGTCCATGTGGAGCAGCACGCGCAGGCCGGAGTAGCCGAGCAGGGTGCCGAGGGCGAGCGCACCGGCGATGACCGAGGTGCGGGTGGGCTGGGTGGCCGCGAGGTAGCAGATCGCCACGTCGACGACGAGGTACTGGAGCAGCGGGATGTCGGTGACGGCCATCGCCATCACCGACGCGATGGTGCCGAACAGCAGCAGGCAGAGCGCGGTCAGCGGGCGGCGCTTGCGGCGGCCGGCGGCGAGCACGGCCAGCACGGCGAGCACTTCGTCGACCTGGTTGCCGAAGCTCAGGGTGAGGACGGAGATGCCGTCCCGGGTGTGCATCTGCTCGAAGACGGTGTACGCGGTGACGGCGAACCAGAGCAGCACCATCCAGGTGCCGGGCGCCACGCGGGAGAGGACCTTGGGCGGCACCCGGGTGAGATTCATGCCCCGAGCGTAGCGATCATGCTCGGGGCGGCACAGTCGTCCCGGGATGACATCCCGGAGTTGATCGTCCGTCACCCGGATTGTCCGCCGTCGCCGAATGTGCGCGGGTGGCGGCGCCCGGCAGCGTTGTCCCCGTGATCGAAGTCAACCGTCTCACCAAGCGCTACGGCCGCGTCACTGCCGTCAACGACCTGTCCTTCACGGTCCGTTCGGGCCATGTCACCGGCTTTCTCGGCCCGAACGGTGCGGGCAAGAGCACCACCCTGCGGATGATCCTCGGGCTGCACGCCCCGACCTCCGGTTCGGCGACCGTGGCCGGCCGCGACTGTCGCGGCCTGCGGCGGGCGCTGCGGCAGGTGGGGGCGCTGCTCGACGCCGGGGACGTGCACGGCGGCCGGACGGCCCGTGACCAGTTGCGCTTCCTGGCCCGCAGCAATGCGATCCCGGCCGGCCGGGTGGACGAAGTGCTGGGCGAGGTCGGCCTGTTGACGGCCGCGGACCGCCGGATCGGCGGGTTCTCGCTGGGCATGCGGCAGCGGCTGGGCATCGCGGGGGCGCTGCTGGGCGACCCGCCGGTGCTGATCTTCGACGAGCCGTTGAACGGCCTCGACCCGGAGGGCGTGCTGTTCGTCCGGAACCTGTTCCGGCGACTGGCCGCCGAGGGCCGGACGGTGTTCGTCAGCAGCCACCTGATGACGGAGATGGAGCACACCGCGGACCGGCTGATCGTGGTCGGACGCGGCGAGTTGCTCGCGGACGAGACGGTGGCGGAGTTCGCGGCCCGCGGCTCGCAGCAGACCGTCCAGGTCCGCACGACCGACCCGGCGGAGCTGGTGACCGCGCTGACCGCCGGGGGCGCGCGGGTCGCGCAGGCGCCGGACGGCCTGTTGACGGTGACCGGCCTGGACGCGACGGCGATCGCCCGGACCGCCCTCGACCACCGCCTGCTGATCCACGAACTGGTGCCCCGCACGGGCTCGTTGGAGCAGGCCTTCATGGAACTGACCGGCAGCAGCGTCGAGTACGCGGCAGGAGCACGAGCATGAGCACCCTTCAACCCGCCGTCCAACCGGCCGCGCCGCCGGCCCGGTTCACCGACCTGCTGGCCGCGGAGTGGATCAAGCTGCGCTCGCTGCGGTCGATCCGCTGGTTCCTGCTGGTCGCCACACTGACCATCGTCGGCCTGAACGCCAACGGCGCGCGCGTCTCGCGTGCCGAGTTCGGCTCCTGGACGGCCCAACAGCAGTCCTATTACGCCCAGTTCGGCGCGCTGCACGACGCGTTCACCCGGCCGTGCGCATCGCTGGTGGTGCTGATGACGGCTGCGCTGGGCGCGATCGCGATCCTGAGCGAACAGACCACCGGCCTGCTGCGGACCAGCTTCGCCGCGGTGCCGGCCCGCCGGGAGCTGCTGGCGGCCAAGTTGGCGGTGGTGACCGCGGTGGCCACCGGGTTCGGCGTGCTGGTGGCGTCCGTCTCGTTCTGGCTGGACGAGGCGATGCTGGCCGGCAAGTACGGCGGCGTGTCGATCGCCGATCCGGGCGCGCTGCGGCTGCTGGTCGCCTCCGCGCTGCTCGCGCCGGTGGGTGCGCTGGTCGGTCTGGCGCTGGGCGCGGTGATCCGGCACAGCGTCACGACGATGGTCGCGCTGTTCGCGCTGCTCTTCATGATCCCGATGTTCGTCCGCGAGAACACGCACTTCGGCGCGGTGGTCGCGCACGCCCAACCGTTCAACGCCTGGGCCCGGCTGGGGCTGGTCGGGGAGATCACCGGCCAGCCCTACCCGTCCTCGATCGGCGGGGCCTGGGCGGTCTACCTGGTGTGGGCGGCGCTCGCGGCGCTGCTGATGATGGTCGCCGTGCCGAGCCGCGACCAGTGAACCTCCCCTGTCCGTCCGTACTCCCGGAGATCCGATGACCGAGTTGACCCGCCGCCGCCTGCTGGGCACCGCCCTGGCCCTCGGCGCCGTCGCACCGTTCGCCGCTGCACCGTTCGCCGCCGCGCTGCCCGCCCGGGCCGACACCGGCGTGCCGGGGCGGCTCACCCTGCCCGCCCCCACCGGCCCGTTCCCGGTCGGCACGGTGGCCCTGCACCTGATCGACACGTCCCGCCCGAACCCGATGCCCGGCATGAACCCGCACCGCGAGCTGATGGCGAGCGTCTGGTACCCGGCCCGGGCCGCCGAGGAGCTGCCGCTCGCCCCGTGGCTGCCCGACGGCCCCATGCGGGAGCTCCTGGCCGCCACCGGCTTCCCGCTCGATTCGGCGCTGGTCCCGCTCACCGCCGCCCGTGTCGACGCGCCCGTGCACCGCACCGGTCACCGGCTGCCCGTCGTGGTGTACTCGCACGGCTCGGGCAGCCACCGGGGCGACCACACCGTGATGGTCCAGGAGCTCGCCAGTCACGGCTACGTGGTGGTCACGGTCGACCATCTCGGCAACTGTTTCAGCGAACTGCCGGACGGCCGGGTACTCACCCCGGCGGACGCCCGGGGCCCGATGTACGCCCTGGACTACACGGTGGACCTGCGCTTCGTCCTGGACTGCGTCGAGCAGCTCGCCGCCGGCCGCAACCCGGACGCCGAGGGCCGTCCGCTCCCGGACGGGCTGGGCACGGCCCTCGACACCTCGCGGATCGGCATGTCCGGCTGGTCGAAGGGCGGCACGGCCACCGCCTGCACCATGCTGGCCGACCGCCGGGTGCGGGCCGGCCTGGCGCTGGACGGGCCGATGCAGCCCGGCTTCGGTCACCCCAGCGTCACCGCCGACCTGGACCGGCCGTTCATGATGATGACCGCCGACTTCCCGCGCGCGACGGACCCGTACGTCGCCGAGTTCTGGTCCCACCTGCGCGGCTGGCGCCTGGAGGTCCGCGCGGCGGGCGCCGTCCACCCGTCGTACGGCGACAACGTCACGCTGATCCCGCAGGCGGGCCGCCTGCTCGGCCTCACCGAGGAGCAGATCGCCCGCATGGTCGGCACCATCGACCCGGCCCGTGCCCTGCTGATCCAGCAGGCCTACCCGCTCGCCTTCTTCGACCTCCACCTGCGCCACCGCCGGGGCTCCCTGCTCGACGGCCCCTCGCCCCGCTTCCCCGAGGTGGTGTACCTGCCCTGACCTCCAGGATGAGCGGACCCGCCCGGAACTACTGCGGATGCAGTACACGACTGCCTGCACAGCGACGACGACGCAGGTGGGGGCGGTGACGAAGGATGGGTCATGCTGCGGGCGGCCCGCGCCGGAACCGGTGCGCGGGGCCGCCCTCGGCGTGTTCCGCGACCGTGCACCGAACCCGAAGGAGGCCGCTCCCCCGTGGCCACGTTCCTGTACCGCCTGGGCCGATGGGCCTTCGACCGGCGCAAGCTGGTGACCCTGCTCTGGGTCGCCGTGCTGGCCGTCGGCGGAGTGCTCGCGGCCAAGGCGCCCGCCGCGCCCGCCGACGGCTTCGCGATACCCGGCACGGAGGCGCAGAAGGCCTTCGACCTGATGAACGAGCGCTTCCCCGGCGGCCACGCGGACGGCGCCCAGGCCCGCATCGTGTTCGTCGCCCCGGACGGTCAGAAGATCACCGCGGAGCCGAGCCGGCAGGCCGTGCAGAAGACGGTCGGCGAGCTGGCGCACGCCGCCGAGGTCACCGGCGCGGTCGACCCGTTCCAGGCGCACACCGTCTCCCAGGACGGCACCACCGCGTACGCCACCGTCACCTACTCGGCCAAGGCCGGCGAGCTGTCCGAGGAGGCCACCGCCGCCCTGGAGCAGGCCGCGCAGCACGGCCGGGACGCCGGGCTGAAGGTCGAGATGGGCGGCACCGCGCTGGCCAGCCACGGCGAGGCGGGCGGCAGCAGCGAGGCGATCGGCATGGCGCTGTCCGCCGTCGTGCTGGTGATCACCTTCGGTTCGCTGGTCGCGGCGGGGCTGCCGCTGCTGACGGCCGTGGTCGGCGTCGGCCTCGGCATGGCGCTGATCACGGCGCTGGGCAGCACGCTGGGCCTGTCCGCCACCACCGGCACGCTGGCGATGATGCTGGGCCTGGCGGTCGGCATCGACTACGCACTGTTCATCATCTCCCGCTACCGCGCCGAGCTCGCCGAGGGCCGCGCCCCGCGCGAGGCGGCCGGGCGGGCCGTCGGCACGGCGGGTTCGGCCGTGGTGTTCGCCGGTCTGACCGTGGTGATCGCACTGGCCGGCCTGTCCGTGGTCGGCATCCCGATCCTGTCCAAGATGGGCCTGGCCGCCGCCGGTACGGTCGTGATCGCCGTGCTGGTGGCGCTGACCCTGGTGCCCGCGCTGCTCGGCTTCATCGGCCGCAAGGTGCTGCCCCGCAAGGAGCGCAAGGCCGCTGCGGGCAGCACCCGCCGGGCGAGCGGCGACAACGGCGGCGCCCGCTGGGCCCGGTTCGTGCTGCGCCGTCCGCTGCTGGTGCTGATCGGCGGCGTGATCGGCCTCGGCGTGATCGCCGCCCCGGCGCTTGACCTGCGGCTCGGCCTGCCCGGCGACGAGGCGAAGTCGACCTCGACCACCGAGCGCCGCGCCTACGACCTGCTGTCCCAGGGCTTCGGCCCGGGTTTCAACGGCCCGCTGACCCTCGTGGTGGACGCCAAGGGCGCACCCGACCCGAAGGCCGCCGCCGAGCAGGTCGCCAAGAACGTCTCCGGCCTGCCCGGGGTGGTCGCGGTCACCCCGCCGGTCTTCAACCCGGCCGGGGACACCGCCCTGGTCAACGCGATTCCGGCGACCGGTCCGGCCGAGTCGGAGACCAAGGACCTGGTGCAGGCGATCCGCGACGACGCGGCCGGGCTGAAGTCCGCCACCGGCGCGAGTGTGCTGGTCACCGGTACCACGGCGATGAACATCGACGTGTCGCAGAAGCTCTCCGACGCGCTGGTGCCGTACCTCGCGGTGGTGGTCGGCCTCGCGATCGTCCTGCTGCTGCTGGTGTTCCGCTCGGTGCTGGTGCCGGTGAAGGCCGCGGTCGGCTTCCTGTTCTCGGTCGCCGCCGCGCTGGGCGCCGTCGTCGCGGTGTTCCAGTGGGGCTGGCTGGCCGACCTGATCGGCGTCGACCAGACCGGTCCGGTGATGAGCATGATGCCGATCTTCATGGTCGGCGTGGTGTTCGGCCTGGCCATGGACTACGAGGTGTTCCTGGTCACCCGGATCCGCGAGGGCTTCGTGCACGGCGAGAGCGCCTCCGAGGCGATCGTCACCGGGTTCCGGCACAACGCCCGGGTGGTCACCGCTGCCGCCCTGATCATGGTCTCGGTGTTCGCCGGCTTCATCGGCATGAGCGAGCCGATGATCAAGATGATGGGCCTGGGCCTCGCGGCGGCCGTCGCGCTCGACGCCTTCGTGGTCCGGATGGCACTGGTCCCGGCCGTGCTCGCGCTGCTCGGCCGCCGCGCCTGGTGGCTGCCGCGCGGCCTCGACCGGATCCTCCCGGACGTCGACGTCGAGGGCGCCAAGTTGCAGTCCGCGGCCGACGAGTCCGTCGAGGACCGGAAGCCCGTCACCGTCTGACCGGCACCGGAGCGCTCCGGACTCGGACCGTTGTTCGAGTCCGGAGCGTTACCGTTGCACAGCGGGGCCGCCCCACCCAGGCGGTCCCGCCGCCACATCCCCGCTTCGAGAACCAAGGCCCCCGGCCGGAGAACACCCGTGATGACCGATCTGTGGCACCGCGTGCGCCGCGACCACCCCCGGCTGCTGGACGCGGCGGGCGTCGTCGCCCTGCTGGCGATCGTCACCCAGGGCGTCTTCCCGGACCAGCACGGCGTCGTTCCCGGCCTGCTCACCCTGCTGCTCGCCGCGGCCTCCACGGCCGCCGTCTTCTTCCATCGCCACCATCCGCGGGCGGTGGTCGCCGTCACGCTGGTGTGCACGGTGGCGCTCACCGCGACGGGTCTACGGCTCACCGCCGCGCTGGCCTGGCCGCTGCTGACGGCGCTCTACTGCCTGGCCGTCCGCACCGACCGCACCACCTCGTTCCGCGCCTCGATCGCCTCGGCCGTGCTGCTCACCGCGATGACGCTGGTCTTCGGCCCGGACGGCTCGATCGGCGAGCGGATGAGCGTCCTCGCCTGGGCCCTGCTGCCGGGCGCGCTCGGCGACTCGGTCCGCAACCGCCGCGCCCAGCTCGCTGCGATCGAGCGGCGCGCCGAGCGCGCCGAGCGCACCCGCGAGGAGGAGGCCCGCCGCCGGGTCGCCGACGAACGGATCCGGATCGCCCGCGACCTGCACGACGTGGTCGCCCACCACATCGCCCTCGCCAACGCCCAGGCCGGCATCGCCGTCCACCTGATGGACCGGCACCCCGACCGGGCCCGCGAGGTGCTCAGCCATCTCACCGACGCGACCGGCGCGGCCCTCCAGGAGCTGCGCGCCACCGTCGGCCTGCTGCGCCGGGCCGAGGAGCCCGCCCCGCTGGAGCCCGCGCCCGGCCTCGACCGGCTGCCGGACCTGATCAACGCCTTCGAGCAGGCCGGGCTGCCGGTGCGGCTCACCGTCGCGGGCGAGCAGCGCCCGCTCTCCCCCGGCGTCGACCTGACGGCCTTCCGGATCGTCCAGGAGTCGCTGACCAACGTCGCCAAGCACGCCCGCGGCGCCGACGCCGAGGTCACTCTCGCCTACACCGGCAGCCGGCTCGCGCTGTCCGTCGCCAACGGTCGGGCGGCCGGACGGCCGGCGCCGGCCGCGCTCCGGCAGGACGGCCCGGGCGGCTTCGGCCTGATCGGCATGCGCGAGCGGGCCGTCGCGGTGGGCGGCCGGCTCAGCGCGGACCGCCGGCCGGACGGCGGCTTCCAGGTCACCGCCGACCTGCCGCTGCGCACCGGCAGCCGCGACACCCCCGCCTTCGCCGGCCAGGAAGAAAAGGACCTCCACCGATGACCATCCGTGTGCTGCTCGCCGACGACCAGGCCCTGCTGCGCGGCGCCTTCCGCATGCTGATCGACGCCGAGGACGACATGGAGGTGGTCGGCGAGGCCTCCAACGGCCGGCAGGCGGTCGAGTTCGCCCGCTCCACCCGGCCCGACCTGGTCCTGATGGACATCCGGATGCCCGGCGGCGACGGTCTCGCCGCGACCACCGCGATCTGCGGCGACGAGGAACTGTCCGGCACCCGGGTGCTGATCCTGACCACCTTCGAGATCGACGAGTACATCGCCCAGGCCCTGCGCGCGGGCGCCGACGGCTTCCTCGGCAAGGGCGCGGCGCCCGCCGAGCTCCTCGCCGCGATCCGCACGGTGGCGGCGGGCGACGCCCTGCTCTCGCCCGCCGCCGCCCGCGCGATGATCGACCGCTTCCGTGCCCAGCCGGGCCCGGCCGCCGAGCCCGCGGCCGACCGGCTGGCCGTGCTCACCGCCCGCGAGCGCGAGGTGATGGCGCTGGCCGCGACCGGCCTGAGCAACGAGGAGATCGCCGAACGGATCTTCGTCAGCCCGCTGACCGTCCGCACCCACGTGCACCGGGCGATGTCCAAGCTGGACGTCCGCGACCGCGCCCAGCTCGTCGCGCTCGCCTACCAGTGCGGCCTGGTCCCGCCGGGCCGGCCCGCCTGACTGATCCCGTTCACGGCCGGGTCGCGTGCGGGTGGCCGCAGCGGAACAGCGGGTCGGCGGTGTCGAACGGCACGTCCTCGCGGGCGGCTTCGACGGCCGCCATCGACGAGGGCAGGTCGAACGGCAGGACGCCCGGCATCCCGGCCCGGCCGAGGGCAGCGTCCAGCAGCACGTCGTCCTCCGCGCCGAAGTCGCCGATCAGCAGCGCGGCCCGCTCGGCGAGCGGGGTGAGCACCGCGGGCCGGTCCAGGTGCACGGCGAACGCGGTGGGCACGGTGTCCGCCAGGACGCGCAACCGCTGCGCCTCGTCCGCGGGGAAGTCCAGCGAGCCGCTGTGGAAGTAGCGTTCGAGCATGCCTTCGCGCTGCTCGTACGGCGCCTGGAGCCGGACCACGGCGGCGTCGGCGTCCTCGGGCCGTGCCACGACGGCGCCGTAGCGGGCGGCCACGGCCGGGTCGATGCCCTCGACGTACAGCCGCCGTCCGGCCACCGGCTGCCCGGCGATCTGCACCAGCGCGCGCCGCTGGACGGCGCGGCCCAGCTCGCGGCCCTCGCCTCCGACCAGGGCCGCGGCGGCGTCGGGGTCGACGTACGGGTCGTCGAACAGGCCGAGGCGGAACTTGTCGCGCAGGATGCGGCGCGCGGAGGCGTCGATGCGCTCCTCGGCCACCGCGCCGGAGCGGACGGCGGCAAGGACCAGCTCGGGGTCGGTCTCGCCGCCGAGCTGGTCGGCGCCGGCGTCGATGGTCAGCACCACCTGTTCGGCGACGGTCAGGTCCTCCACGCCCCAGTGGCGCGGCGGGAAGGTCGTGACGCCGGGGATCTCGGTGCCGGTGATCGCGTTGAAGTCGGTGCAGATCACGCCGTCGAAGCCGTACTTCTCGCGCAGCAGGCCGGTGATGACGTCCCGGTTGAAGTTGGCGCCGACCTCGGCGAGGCCGCTGCCGGAGGGGATCGCGTAGGCGGGCATGATCTGCGCGGTGCCGGCCTCGAAGGCCGCCTCGAACGGGATCAGGTGCTGCTCGAACGCGCCGCCGGGGTAGACCAGTCGGCGACCGGCGGCGAAGTGCGAGTCCTCGCCGCGGTACTGCGGGCCGCCGCCCGGGAAGTGCTTGGTCATGCAGGCGACGCTGCCCCGGCCGAGGGCGTCGCCCTGCAGGCCGCGGATGTAGGCGGCGATCATCCGGGCGGCGCGCTGCGGGTCCTCGCCGAAGGTGCCGCTGATCCGGGCCCAGCGCGGCTCGGTGGCGAGGTCGGCCATCGGGTGGATGGCGACCCGGATGCCGACGGCGCACAGCTCGCGGCCGATCAGCCGGGCGTACTCCTCGACCAGTGCCTCGTCGTCGGTGGCGGCCAGGCCGATCGGCTCAGGTCCGGCGCTGAAGCCGCCGCCGGCGTGCGCGGTGGCGGGGTTGGAGGCGAAGCCGTGCCGGGGGTCGGAGGACAGCGTGACGGGGATGCCGAGCCGGCCGGCCGCGGCGAGGTCCTGGACGTGGTTGTTCCACTCGGCCATCGCGCGGGGGTCGGGCACGGCCATCATCGCGAAGTGGGTGACGCCGCGGGCGGCGATCAGCTCGGCCCCGGTGGGCAGCGGGACCGGCATCCGCGGGTCGGAGCGGGTCACCATCCGGCCGTGGCACATCAGGGCGGCCTTCTCGGGGAGCGTCATCCGGCCGAGCAGGTCCTCGACGCGGTCCTCGACGGGCAGCCGCGGGTCCTCGTAGGGCTCCATGGTGCCGTTGTGGTTGAGGTCGCGGAACGGCGTGCCGTCGGTGTGGCGCAGGTACGCGGTCGTGGTCGGCATCAGCGCACCGCCCCGGCGGTGGCGGGCGCGGCCTTGGCGAGGAACGCGTCGAGGGTCTCGGGGGCGACGCCGAGCTCCAGCAGGAAGCCGCGGGCGCCGCCGTGCCGGGCGTGGACGGTGTCGAGGAAGGCGGCCATCGCCCCGGCGGGGGCCTCCAGCAGCGGGGCGGGCACCTTGAGCGCGCCGCGTTCGACGTCGTTGAGGGCCTCGCGGTGGCGTTCGGCGAGTCCGGCCCAGATCTGCTCCAGCGCGTCTCCGGTGCGGGCGTAGTCCTCGACGATGCGGTCGGCGGGCACGCCGAGCAGGTCCAGCAGCAGGGCGGTGACGAAGCCGGTGCGGTCCTTGCCGGCGGCGCAGTGCAGCAGCACGCCGCCGGGGCGGGTGGCGGCCAGCACGGCGGCGGCGACGCCGGCGGGCGCGCCCTCGGCCATCAGCACGTAGAACGCGCCGAGGTCGGCGGCGGTGGTCACGGTGGCCATCCGCGCCTCGAGTTCGGGCGAGGCGGGATCGATCGAGGCCTCGACGACGTCGATGCCGGCGGCGGTGACGGCGGCCCAGTCCTCGGGGGTGCGCTCGGCGTCGCCGCGCAGGTCGACGACGGTGCGGATGCCGGCGGTGCGCAGCTGCTCGACGGTGGCGGCGTCGGCGGCGGGGAACGGCTGGGCGGAGCGGTGCAGCACGCCGGCGCGCAGCAGGGCGGCCTCGGGGTCGGTCTGGGCCGCCGGGTCGCGGAAGTTGACCAGGGACATGCGGGGTCCTCTCGGAGGTGCAGCAGCGGTATGCGCACTGCGAAGGGGGGTGTGCGGCCGGACACCGGGACGGTCCGGGCGGGGATGCCGGGGGTGCGGGGAAGGTCGCACGCTCGATCACGACATCTAGACGTCTAGATGTCTACCTCGTGCAGCGGCTCCGTGGCAAGCGACGGCCGGGTGAACGTCCGGCGACGACCGCCGCCGGGTCCGCGCTCCGTAGGATCTTCGGCATGGCAGCAGACCGAAGCGGCACGCCGCTGTACCGCACGCTCGCGCGCCGGCTCCAGGAGCGGATCGACTCCGGGACGTACCCGGCGGGCGCCCGGCTGCCCAGCGAGCCGGAGTTGAGCGCCGAGTTCGGGGTGAACCGGCTGACGGTCCGCCAGGCCGTGGCGGAGCTGGAGCGGGCGGCGGCGGTGGAGATCCGCCGCGGTGTGGGCACGTTCGTGCGCGGGCCGGCCCTGCGGGTGTCGATCGACGTGGATCCGCGCAGCCAGCGCGTCGACCTCGGCAGCACGAACCTCGCACTGCCGGGGGACGGCGAACAGCCGGGCGCCGCCGGGGAGTTCGTGGTGGCGGCACCGCCGGTGACGGGTTCGGCGGAGGACCTGGAGGCGGCGCGGCAGCTGGGCCGGCCGCTCGCGGAGCTGTCCCGGGTGGACACCGTGACCAGGCTGGGCGGCCGGGCGGGCGCGGTGAGCAGCTACTGGGTGCCGTTCGGTCCGCTGCCGGCCGAGCTGGTGCGCCCGGGCCGGTCCGGCAACCTGGTGCCGGAGCTGGCCCGCGCCGGCGGCGTCCAACTGGAGTACGACTGGCGGGCGTTCGGCGCGATCGGCGCCGACCTGGCGGACGCCGAGCTGCTCGGCGTCCCGGTCGGCACGCCGCTGCTGGTGCGCGAGGGCGTCAGCTGCACGCCGGACGGCGCGGCGGCGCTGTACGTGCGGCGGCGGATCGACGGCGGCAGCGCCCGTTTCGTGCTGCACTACCGCGAGCGCCGGACTCACCGGCCCGGCGGCGGCATCACCTGACGGAAGGCGTCCCACCACGGGTCCATCGGGCCTTCCTCCTCCACCCCGTCGACGACGTGCCGGCGGGTCATCGCGCCGAGCACCGCGCCGAGGGCGTGCGGCCGCAGGTCCCGGGCGGGGTCGGCGCCGAGCCGGGCGGCGGCGATCCCGATGGTGCGTTGGACGAGCCGGTCGATCAGCTGCACGGCGTGGTCGTGCACGGTGCGGATGCCCATGAACCGTCGGCGCAGGGCGCGTCGGCGCGCGGTGTGCTCGGTGGGTTCCTCCAGCGTGCCGTCGGTGCGCGCGACCGCGTGCAGGAACGCGTCCCAGAGGTCGAGTCCGGCGGGCGCGGCGGCGAACTCGTCGAGGATGGCCTCGCCGAAGTCCGTGCCGAACAGCAGGGCCTCCTTGCTGGCGTAGTACCGGAAGAACGTGCGGTGGGCGACGTCCGCGCGGCGGCAGATCTGGTCGACGGTGGTCCGCTCGAAGCCCTGTTCCTCGTACAGGTCGAGCCCGGCGGCGCGGATCGCCTGGCGGGTGCGCGCCTTCTTGCGGTCGCGCAGTCCGGTCTCCGCCGTGGCGCCGACTGCATCCCCCTGCGGCTGCATGCGTCTCCTGCTCCTGGTCGCCGCCCGGTGTTCGCCGCCGGGCGTCCTGGTTGTCGTCGGGTGTACAGAACCACGCGTGGCAGGGGCCGCTCAAGGCAGGTTCCGAACCGTCGTCAACTGGCCATGCGGAATTTGCACTTCTGCCTTTTGGCAGTACTGCCACTTCTGAAGGGTGGTTGTCGCGGCGCTGCGGCACCGCCCCGCCGGCCCCACGACCGGCGACCCCCTTCCCCTTTCGAGGAACCCGAGGAACCCCATGAAGCGGCACAGGCAGGCTCTTTCGGCGGCGGCCCTCGCCACCGTCGTCGCGCTCGGCGCGAGCGCGTGCTCGGCGTCCGACGACGCCGTGGCGGGCGGCGCGGCCCAGGGCGGCGACGGGCCGGCGGTGGACGGCGGCACCCTCAAGGTCGGCCTGGACCGACCGTTCACCCGGCTCGACCCGGCGGACGGCACGCTGACCCAGATGCCCGTGATGATCCTGGCGAACGCGCTGTACGACCCGCTGATGGTCAACGACGACAACGGCGCCGTGAAGCCGTACCTGGCCAAGTCGTTCGCCCCCAACGGCGACGCCACCGTCTGGACCCTGCAGCTGCGCGAGGGCGTGACGTTCAGCGACGGCAAGCCGCTGGACGGCCAGGCCGTGGTCGACCACGTGAAGCGGCTGGCGAAGCCGGAGACCAAGTGCGCCTGCGCGGTGGACGCCGGGACCATCGGCGCGATGGCGGTGAACGGCCCCACCGAGGTCGCCTTCACCCTCAAGTCGCCGAACGCGGCCTTCCCTTCGCTGTTCACCCGCTCACTCGGCTACGTCTCCGAGGCCCCGGTCGGCGACGCCCCGGCGATCGGCTCCGGCCCGTACACGGTGGAGAGCGTGCAGCCCGGCGTCTCGGTGACCGTCACCCGCAACCCCGCCTACTGGGGCGCCCGGGCGCACGCCGACAAGGTGGTCTACCGGGTGCTGCCGGACTCCGACAGCCGCTACCAGTCGCTGCGTTCCGGCGACGCGGACGTGGCCTGGGTCGAGACGCCCGCGCAGCTCAGGCAGGCCGCCGGGGACGGACTGCGCACCGCCACCGGCCCCAGCTCCACCTCGACCATCCTGTTCAACACCAAGGCCGCGCCGTTCGACGACCCGCGGGTGCGGCAGGCCGTCCAGTACGCGATCGACCGCGACAGCGTGGAGAAGATCGCCTACCTGGGGCAGGGCAGGGTCTCCGACGGCCCGATCGGCTCCGCCTCCGCGTACCGCGCCGCGAGCACCCACCCGGCCCGGGACGTCGCCAAGGCCCGCGCCCTGCTCGCCGAGGCCGGCCACCCCGACCTGTCGTTCGAGTTCCTGGCCGACAGCCGCCCCGAGGGCCAGCAGCGCGCCACCGTGATCCAGCAGCTGCTCGGCGAGGCCGGCATCAGGATGACCATCAAGCCGCTGGACCCGGCCGGCACCGCGACCGCCCTGACCCAGCGCCAGTTCCAGGTGATGGACTTCATCACCAGCATGTTCGGCGACACCGACACCGCGCTGAACAGCCTGTTCCAGTCCGACGCGCCGTACAACTTCACCGGATACCGCAACCCGGCGGTCGACCGGGCGATCGCCGACGGCCGGGCCGCCCTGGACCCGGCGAAGCGCGCCGCCGCCTACAACGAGGCGTCGAAGGCGATCGTCGCGGACGCCCCGATGCTGTTCCTGACCGAGAACCAGGCCGGTTTCGCCGCCTCCGCGAAGGTCGGCGGCCTGCCCGACCTGTCGAAGCGCACCGTCGTGAACCTCTCCCCGGCCACCCTGTGGGTGAAGCGGTGACGTCCCCCCTCCTCGGCTTCGCCGCGCGGGCCGGACGGGCCGCAGCCGTCCTGCTGCTGGTCGCCGTCACCGCGCTCGCGCTGCCCCACCTGATGCCGGGCTCGCCCGCCGTCGCCGCGCTCGGCGTCACCGCGACGCCGGAGCAGATCACCGCCTTCGAGGCCGGGCTCGGCCTGGACCGCAACGTGCTGGCCGCCACCGCCGACTGGATCGGCGCGGCGCTGCACGGCGACCTCGGGCATTCGCTCGCCAACGGCGCGGCCGTCACCACCGAGCTCGCGAACCGCATCCCCGTCACGCTCGAACTGTTCGTCGCCGCCCAGCTGGTGGCGCTCGCCATCGCGGTGCCGGTCGCGCTGGTGTCGGCCTGGCGGCCGGGCGGCGCGGTCGACCGGATCGCCACCGCCGGGGCGTTCGGCTGGCTGGCGGTGCCCGGCTTCGTGCTCGGCCTGCTGCTGATCTGGCTCACCGCCGTGCAGCTGCGGATCCTGCCCGCCACCGGCTGGACGCCGTTCACCGAGGACCCGGTGGAGAACCTGCGCCACCTGGTGCTGCCCGCGCTCACCCTGGGCCTGCCGGAGGCCGCCGTGTTCACCCGCACCCTGCGCGGGCAGCTGCTGGACACCCTCGACCGGACCCACATCGCCGCCGCCCGCAGCCGCGGCATGGGCACCGTGCGACTGCTGCTGCGCCGCGCCCTGCGGCCCTCCTCGCTGCCGCTGGTCACCCTGATCGGGATCGGGATCGGCACCTCGCTGGGCGGCTCGGTCCTGGTGGAGTCGCTGTTCGCGGTGCCGGGGGTCGGCACGCTCGCCGCCGGCGCCATCAACGGCCGCGACTTCCCCGTCATCCAGGCGGTGATGGTGGTCTGCGCCGTCGGCGTGGTGCTCGCCACGCTCACCGTGGACCTGCTGTACCGCACGCTCGACCCGAGGATCGCCCATGGCCACCGTTGAGATCGCCGCCGCCCGCCCGGCCCGCACCGCCCGCCGCCGCCCGCCGGCCGCGGTGCTGGCCGCGGCCGGCTGGCTGGCCGTCGTGCTGCTCGCGGCGCTGCTGCTGCCGCTGCTGCCCGGCTTCGACCCGCTGCACGGCGACTTCTCCGCACCGTCCGCGCCGCCCGGGCCCGGGCACTGGCTGGGCACCGACGCCGGCGGGCGGGACGTGCTGCAGCGCACCGTCGCCGGGGCCCGTGCCTCGTTCGCCGTCGCCGGGCTGACCGTCGCGGTCGGCCTGCTCGGCGGCGGCGTGCTGGGCCTGGCCGCGGGCTGGTTCCGGGGCCCGGTCGACAAGGCCATCGGGTTCGCCACCGACCTGCTGATGTCCGTGCCGACGCTGATCCTGGTGATGATCGCGGTCTCGCTGCGCGGGCCGAGCCTGGCCGTGATCGGCTCCCTGATCGGCCTGTTCACCGTCCCCGCGTTCACCCGGGTGGTGCGCGCCGTGGTGCTCTCGCTCGCCGAGCGCGGCTTCGTGCAGGCCGCCCGGATGATCGGCACCGCGCCGCTGCGGATCCTGCGCCGCGAGGTGGTGCCGCACGTCGCGCCCGCCGCGCTGACGTTCGCGTTCACCGCGACCACCGTCGCCATCGTCGCCGAGGGCTCGCTCAGCTTCCTCGGCTTCGGCCTGCGCCCGCCGCAGCCGTCCTGGGGCGGGATCATCGCCGAGGGCCGCACCACGCTGGGCAGCGCGCCGTGGATCTCGCTGGCCCCGGCCGCCGTTCTGTGCCTGACCGTCCTCGCCCTCAACTACCTCGGCGAGCACCTGCGTTCGCCCTCCCGGAAGGCAACGGTGAACCGATGACCACCCCGGTCCTGGACGTCCGCTCGCTCGACACGGTGATCCACGCGCCCGACGGCCGGCGGCTGCACATCCTGCACGACGTCAGCCTGCACATCGACGCCGGGGAGTGCCTCGGCGTGGTCGGCGAGTCCGGCTCCGGCAAGTCCGTGCTCGCCCGGACGGTGCTCGGCGTGCACGCCCGCACCACCCGCGCCGAGTCCACCGGACAGGTGCTGCTGAACGGCGAGGACCTGCTCGCCGCCGCCCCCGCCCGCCGCGCCGGCCTGCTCGGCACCGGAATCGCCATGGTCCACCAGGACCCGATGACCTCGCTCAACCCGGTGGTGCGGATCGCCGACCAGGTCACCGAGTCCCTCACCAACCGCCGCCGGCTGCCGCGCCGGGAACGCCTGCGCACCGCCGCCGAGTTGCTCGCCGCCGTCGACGTCCCCGACCCCGTGCGCCGGGCCCGCGCCTACCCGCACGAACTCTCCGGCGGCCTGCGCCAGCGGGTCGGCATCGCCGCCGCGCTGGCCGGCGACCCCGTGCTGCTGCTCGCCGACGAACCCACCACCGCCCTGGACGTCACCGTCCAGCGCACCGTGCTCGACCTGCTGGACCGCCACCGCGCCACCCGCGGCCTGGCCACCCTGCTGATCACCCACGACATCGGCCTGCTGTACGGGCGGGCCCGCCGGATCGCCGTCATGTACGGCGGCCGGGTGGTCGAGAGCGGCCCCACCGAGCAGGTCACCGAACGCCCCGCCCACCCCTACACGGCCGCGCTGCTGCGCTCGGTGCCCCGCGTCACCGGCCCGCTGCGCCGGGTGCTGCCGGCCATTCCCGGCTCCCCGCCCGACCTGTCCCGTCCCCTCACGGGCTGCCCGTTCGCGCCGCGCTGCGACCGCGCCGAATCCGTCTGCGCCACCGTCGCCCCGCCCGTCCACCGGGCCGGGCCCGCGCACACGGCGTCCTGCCACTTCCCCCTCACCGCCGAGGCGCCCCGGCCCTCGCAGACCTCCCTGGAGCGCACCCCGTGAGCGCCACGCCCGCCGACCCCGCCCCCGCCCCCGCCGTCCTGCGGGCGACCGGCCTGGAGGTCGTCCACCGCACCCGCTCCGGCCCGCTGCACGCCGTCAGCGGCGTCGACCTGACCCTGCACGAGCGACGCACCCTGGCCCTGGTCGGCGAGTCCGGCTCCGGGAAGAGCAGCATCGCCAAGGCCCTGCTGCGGCTGCCCGCACCCACGGCCGGCACCGTCACCCTCGACGACACCGACCTGTCCGGCCTGACCTCACGTCAACTGCGCGCACTCCGACCCCGGTTGCAGATGGTGTTCCAGGACCCGCTGTCCTCGCTCAACCCGCGCCGCACCGTCCGCGACCTGGTCGCCGAACCGCTCGACGCCCACCCCGGCCTGCTCCGCGGGCGCGACCGACTCGCCGTCGTCGACGAGCAGTTGACGGCCGTCGGGCTCCCCCCGGAACTGTTCGGCGACCGCCGGCCCGAGCAACTCTCCGGCGGGCAGGCCCAGCGGGTGGCCGTCGCCCGTGCGCTGGCCGCCGAGCCGCGGGTGCTGATCGCCGACGAGGCGGTGTCCGCACTCGACGTCTCCGCCCAGGCCACCGTGCTCAACCTGCTGCGCCGGCTCACCGAGGAGCGCGGCCTGGCGAGCCTGTTCATCACCCACGACCTGGGCGTGGTCCGGGCCGTCAGCGACGACATCGCGGTGCTCCAGCTCGGCCGGCTGTGCGAACGCGGGCCCACCGAGGCGGTGTTGGCCGCCCCCGCGCACCCCTACACGGCCGCACTGCTGGCCGCGGTGCCCGAACCGGGCCGCCCGCTGGGCGACACCGGCCTGCTGCCCGCCGACCCGCCGTCGCCGCTCGACCCGCCGTCGGGCTGCCGGTTCCGCACCCGCTGCCCGCTGGCCGACGACCGCTGCGCGGCCGAGACGCCCGCCGCCCGCCCCGTCGGCCCGGGCCGCACCGTCGCCTGCCACCGGCCGCTGCTGCCCGTCCTCGACCGAGCCCGCTTCGGCTCAGCACCCGCGCCGGCTCGGCGCCCGTGACAGCTCAGTGCCCGTGACAGCTCAGTGCCCGTCGCCGCTGCTGTGGGTGAGGGCGTCCTGCCAGGCGGCCTTCGCGCCGGAGTCGCCGATCCGGTAGACGTCGACGACCGCGCCGACGGCCACCACGGCGCACAGCACGGTGGCGCCGATCCGCACCGCGCCGGAGATCCGGCGGGTGCTCGCCCTGCGGGTGAACCACCAGACGAGGACGGCCAGCAGGAACAGCCCCGCCGCCCACGGCAGCAGCCCGTCGCCGAGCTCGGTGTGCTCGCGCACCAGCGCGGTGCGCTCCACCTTCTGCTCCAGCCACTCGCCCGCGTCGGTGGTCAGCGGCACGGACACCAGCGTGACGAACGCCAGCAGCGGCAGCAGCAGTCCGGCCCGGCGGGCGACCGTCGGGCTGAGCGCGCACACGATCAGCGCCAGGGCCGTCAGCGGGACGAACACCACCACGAGGTGGACCAGGAGTATGTGCGCGGGCAGACCGTCGATCGTGCTCACCGAGAAAAGCTCCTTCCGACCGGCAGGCCCGGCAGCCTCCCGGAGCGGGAGGCTGCCGGGCGCGCACCATGGTGGCAGCCGAACTTCTCAATTGCCCATGAACTGCCAAACATTCGGGCGGCGGCTGCGGGCCGGTCGCGCGGTCAGGCGGCCGGCGGCGTCCGGTGGTCGAAGGCGATCAGCGGGTCCCCGGTGAGCGGGTGCGCGGTGACGGCGGCCCGGACGCCGAACACCTCGGCGAGCAGGTCCGCGGTGAGCACCTCCCGGGGCGGACCGGAGGCGACCAGCGTGCCGCCCGCCAGCACGTGCAGCCGGTCGCAGACCGACGCGGCGGCGTTCAGGTCGTGCAGCGCGACCAGCGTGGTGGCGCGCTGCGCCCGCAGCAGGGCCAGCAGCTCCACCTGGTGGCGGATGTCGAGGTGGTTCGTGGGCTCGTCCAGCACCAGCACCTCGGGTTGCTGGGCGAGCGCCCGGGCCAGCAGGACGCGTTGGCGTTCGCCGCCGGACAGTTCGGCGAAGCGGCGCTCGGCGTGCCCGCCCATGCCCACCCGGTCGAGCGCGCGGGCGGTCTGCGCCCGGTCCTCGGCGCTGTCGGCGGCGAACGCCCGCTGGTGCGGGAGCCGCCCCAGACCGACCATCTGACGGACCGTCAACTCAAAGGCCTCGCCCCGCTCCTGGGGCAGAGCGGCCAGCTGACGGGCAGCCTCGGCCCGGGACAGGGCCGTCAGGTCGCGGCCGTCGAGCAGCACCCGTCCGGCCCGCGGCGCGAGATGGCGGTAGACGGCGCGCAGCAGCGTGGACTTGCCGCTGCCGTTCGGCCCGATCAGCCCCGCGATCTCGCCGGACTCGGCGACCAGGTGAACACCCGCCACCACGTCCCGGCCGGCCAGTGCGACGTGCAGATCGTCCAGGGCGAGTCTCACCGGTTGCCCTCCAGTCGTCGGTCGAGCAGGAACAGCAGGACGGGCGCGCCGAGCAGCGCGGTGACCACGCCGATCGGCAACTCCTGGGCGTCGAGCGCGGTACGGGCGACGGTGTCGACGGCGGTCAGCAGCACGGCCCCGGTGAGCGCCGACAGCGGCAGCAGTCGGCGGTGGTCGCCGCCCACCAGCAGCCGGCACAGGTGCGGCACCAGCAGGCCGACGAAGCCGACGGCACCGGAGACGGCGACCAGCACACCCGTCAACAGGCTGGTGACCACGAAGAGTTCGCGCCGCAACCGGTCAGGGTCGACGCCGAGACCGGCGGCGGTCTCGTCCCCCAGCACCAGCGCGTTCAGGGCCCGGGCGCGGGCCTGGAGCGCGACCCCGGCCAGCGCCACCGCGACCGCCGGGACGGCGAGTTGACCCCAGGTGGCCCCGCCGAGACTGCCCATCAGCCAGAACAGCACACCGCGGGTCCGCTGCTCGTCCCCGCCCTGGAGCACCAGGTAGCTGCACAGCCCGCCGAGGAACTGCCCGACGGCGATCCCCGACAGCACCAGCCGCAGCGGCGAGAAGCCACCACCGCGCCGCGCGACCAGCCACACCAGCGCGAACGAACCGAGCGCACCGCCGAACGCCGCGGCGGAGACCCCGAGTCCGAGCGCGCCGCCGGCACCGACCCCCAGCACGATCGCGCCGAGCGCACCGAGCGAGGCCCCGGAGGAGATCCCCAACAGATACGGATCGGCCAGCGGGTTGCGCACCAGAGCCTGCACCGCCGTCCCGACCAACCCGAGACCGGCCCCCACCAGGGCGGCCAGCAGAGCCCGCGGGACGCGCAGCTGCCAGACGATCAGGTCGTGCGTGCTCGGCGCGTCCTGAGTGTTCGTCACATGTCGGACGACGACGGTCCACACCTCGCGGGCGGGCACGTCCACACTGCCGAGCGAGACGGCGACGGTGAGGGCCACCACCAGCGCGACCAGCAGCCCGAACGTCAGAACGCCCGCCCCGACGGTGCGGGTTCGGCGGACCGGAGCAAGGGCGGCCATCTACTGACCGTCCTTGACCAGATCGGGGTGGAGCGCGCGGGCGATCTGCTGCACGGTGTCGGCGTTGCGGACACCGGCGACGGTCGTCACCTCGGACCCGATCCGCAGCAGGTGCCCCTGCCGGACGGCGGTCAGCTCCCTGGTGACCGGGTTGGTGCGCAGGAACTGCTCGGCCTCGTCGAAGGCCCGGCGGTCGGCGTCCTCGCTGCCGCGATGGCGGACCCCCAACTGGATCCAGTCGGGATTCCTGGCCACCACGTCCTCCCAGCCGACGGCCTCGAAGTCGGCGTCGCAGTCCGCGAAGACGTTGCGCGCCCCCGCCAGCGTGATGACCGCGTGCGCGATCTGCCGGTTGCAGACGGCCGTCGGCTGCTTGGTCCCCGCGTCGTAGTCGAAGAAGAAATAACCGGGCCGCCGCTCGCCCTGGAGCCGGCCGAGCGCGGTGGCGACCTTGTTGAGCGTGCCGTCCATGGCCGCGACCAGCCGGTCCGCCTCGGGCAGGGTGCCGGTGACGGCGCCGAGCCGCTTGATGTCCTGCTCCACCTCGGCGAGATCCGTCTTGGCGCTCTTCGGGCACGCCGTCGACAGCAGGTAGATGTGCTTGATCCCGGCAGCCGCGAACTCCTGCTCACTGGGCGGCCCGCCCGTCCCGCCCACGGCCCCCGTCGAGGCGAAACTGTCGATGTACAGATCGGCGCCGGACCCGAGCAGCTTCTCCTTCGCCGGCACCGCGCTCCCGAGGACCGGTATTCTCGCCCCCTGCTCGGCAACCCCCGCAGGCAGATACCCGGCCCCGGGCGGAAACCCGGTCCCGATCACCCGGTCGCCGACCCCCAGCTCCAAGAGCATCTCCAGCGCAGCGGCATTGCTCGTGACGATCCTGCCGGGCGCCGCACCGAAGGTCGTCGACCGCCCCTGGCAGTCCACCACCTTGACCGGAAACGCGGCCGCCCGGGAGGCCGTGACACCGGCCGACTTCTCGCCGCCGGTACCGGCCGTACTGCCGGCGCAGCCCGAGGCCAGCAGGGCCGCGGTGGCGGCCAATCCGCAGAGGACGCGGGTTCGCATGGGGTTCACTCCTGACGTGGTGGTGGGGTGTGGGGTCTCACCTGCCGCCCTTTCGCGCGGGCGGGCCGGTGAGTGCGAGCGGGAGCCGTCGACGACGGCCGGGGGTGGCGAGCGCGACCGCCTCCCGGGCACCGCCCGCCCCCGGCCCGGGAGTTCCGCGGCAACCACCCCGGCGGGGCCGGGTCGGTCGCCGGCCGACGGCACCACGTCCGCGCCCGGGCGCGGCAGGCTGACGGCCCGTCGGCCAGCGGGACGGATGCCACTGCGGACAGCGGCCGAACGGCCGTCACCCTCCACGGGCACAGCCGCCCGACCCTCCGCACCGACCTTCGCCTCGTACAGCGCGACGTTCCCAGCCGGAGCGACGACCCGATCCGCCCGAACCTCGCGGCCTTCGGGGGTGACCCGACCCTCGGAAGCCACGCAGGCGCCGAAGCCCGTCGCCGGTGAGCGGCACCACGTCCACGCCGAGGCCACGCGGCCATCCGACGGCCCACCGGCGACCGAAGTCGCGTGAACGACAGCCGGACAGTCCTCGGCCTCCGCCGGCACCGCCGTCCGGCTTCCCGGCACGTCGCACAGCGCGGCACCCTCGACCGGGGCGACAACGGCAAGCGCGGCCGTGCAGTGGGCCCCGCCCGCGCGGGCGGGGCCGGTCCGGCCGCTGCTGAGCGGCACCACGCCCGCACCCAGGTGCCGCAGCCACCTGACGGAGCCGGCCGTGTCATCGCCGGCAAGGGCGGCAGGGGCGGCAGCCAGACCGTCGGGCAGCGCGGTGGTCCGGCCCACCTGACCCGCCCGGCTTTCGGCGGCGACCCATTCCCCGGAGCCCAGGGTCGCGGCCAAGTACCTCTCACCCGCCCGGCCGGTCCGCGCGAGTACCTGCCGCAGGCTCTCCTGCTCCTCGAACTCGCCGGCCCACACGCCGAGTTCGACACCATCGCCGGTCGCGGCGAAGCCAGCCGAGATCGGTGGTGGCCCCGGGGCCGGTCGGGTTGCGGTCACGAATCAGCTGTCGTGTCCGACCGGGCCCGGGTTCCCGCCGTCCGTCGTCGGCGTCGCGGATGGTGGCGGTCAGATCCGTCCGGCGAAGGTGAATCCGGCTCGGTCCACGGCTGCGCGGACTTCGTTCTCGTCGGCCGCGCCGGTGATGGTGACCCGTCCGGCCCTGGCGTCCGCCAGGACGTCGGTGACCCCGGGGAGGGCGGCGAGTCCGGCGCTGACGGTCCGTTCGCAGTGGCCGCAGCTCATTCCCTCGACGGCGAAAACGGTGGTGACGGTGGTGCTGGACATGCGTACTCCCATCGGTGTGATCGGCAATGCGGATCCACGACAGCGCACTCCGACCGCCCGAGGCACCGGGACACGCGGCCCGATGCCCCCTTCGGGTGGACCCGGGAACCGTTCACGCCGCGCGGTCGACGAGTCCGCGCGACGCGGAGCGTCCGTCGGGGGCTGCGGGAGGGTTTGTGATTGGGCGTCAGATCGAACCGACCATTGACCACGTTCGCGGTTCACCACCGAAGCCGCTTCGACCAGTCACCCCGAGGACGGTAATCGCGGCTGTCACCGGCCTGCTTCGATCCACGGGGGACAACCTCCCGATGGTGCGGATACTGTCCCGTCACCGTCGCCAGCAGGAACTCCAGGAAGCCGCCCTCGAATACGTCCCACTCCTGCATCGAGTCGAGCCTGGCGGCCACCGGCCACCGGTCCGGGTCCGGGCCTCGCATCAGCCAGAAGAACTGGGCGGCGCTGTAGTTGTTGCCCCACTTCAGCAGCCCGCCCTCGGCCGGGAACATCGGATACGGGCACTCGTCGTAGTCCCCGTCCAGATAGGCCTGGGCCAGGGAGGCGCAGTACCCGTAGGGGTCCGTCGTGTAGTAGAGGAATCCCTCGAAGCCGAGCGGCTGCCCGATCGCGGGAGTGGGCGCTGTCGATGGTGCGTAGATGTGCAGCTCGCCTCTGATGCTGACCATCCCGTACCGGTCGATGAACGCCCGATAGTCCACAGGCAGTTGAAATCCGAGCACCCCGGGCCCGAGCTCCCACGGGACCGGGACCACTCCGCCCGCAGGCGGCGGCCCGATCACCGTGCCGAGCCGGTCCAACAACTCCTCGATGCCCACGCCCACTCCCGTCAGTCACCCCTCTCGCCGCAAGCTATCCGGTTCCGGTGACACCGGATGCGGTGCGCCGTGCGGGGGACCCACTTTCACGCCCGGCCGGCCCGACGACCGCACCACCACGCCAGAAACCTCCACCCGCGGACCACCATGCTCGATCGGCGACGGCCGGTCGGGCGCGGCTCCACCTCGGGCCGTACGTCGATGGTCCCAATTGGCTTTGTCTGTAGGCCGATTGACGTCGGTCCGGGTCTGCGGTCGATCATGTGTTGCGTCGGTTCGTCAGGCGCGGGACGGCTGGAAGGCAGGCTGCACATGTGGGGCAAGTGGATTGGCTGCGAGGTTCCGGTGGCCGCGCGAGGGCGATTCTCCGCGACTCAGGAGGCCTGGTCGACGATCAGTGACCAGCCGGGCCTGGTCGGACAGTTGGGCGGCTGGGATCCGGCCACCGGCCGTGCACATCTGCTCGGGTTGTGGACCGACGAAGCCGCCTACCGTCGCTTCATGCGCGAGCGGCACGACACCGTGGCCGCCGGCAACCAGCAGCGCGCCGGCTACACCTCGATCGACATCGCCACCGGTGGGACCGTCCTCGCAATGGCGGGGGACGTCGCCGACCTGCCGCACGCGCTCGAACGCGCCGCGCTCCTGCGGGTCGCCGACTGCCGCACGCTGCCCGGCCGCGATGAGCACTTCCTCGAAGTCCAGCGCGAGGTGTGGGCGCCGGGCATGGCAGCGGCCGGGGGCATGTTGGCCGGGGTCGTCGTCCAACTCGAAGCGCACCGCTACCTGGTCACGACATGGACCGCGGGACCATCGGCGTCGCGAGGGGTCACCGGGGATGCGTACGACGCGTCCGGCCAGCCGGCCGGCCGAAGGCACAGTGGCGCCCGGCGGTGTTCCCGTCGAAGTCGCCCAGCTCCGTGAGGGTGAACGACGCCGCGCCCCAGTGCGCGGTCGGGTCGAACTCGACATCGTCGTCCTCGACATCCCAGCAGTCCGGGAGCGTGGTCGACTCGACTGCGTGGACGGACCGGGCCGGATAGCTCCTCGCCGGTTCGGGTGCGGCTGTCTCGACCGCTCGTACAGGGTCCGCGGGAATCACGCGGCACACCCGGGGGCTGGACGTGTCCAGCTTCCGGTACTCCTCGTATTGCACGTCCGGATCGAGGTAGAAGAAGCGAGGCGATCGCCGCGGAGAGCGATCAACCCACTCGATCGGGTACGACTGGCCTCGGTTCCGTTTCGACGCGTTCGCCCTGGTCCATGATCCGCCTGCACGGTGCCCGCTCGGGCGCATCGGCCTTCCTGGAAAGGGCAGTTCGTATGACTATCGAAAATGGAGACCCGATTCCGGCGGTCACCGGGGCGACGCTCGCCGACATCGCCGAGAACGGCATCTGGCGCGGTGCCAGTCTCGACATCAATCCGGCGGTGCTCGCCGTCGCCCAGGCCCTCCTCGCTGCTCTCCAAGGCACCGCGCCCACCGCGGAACTCCCCGAGGAACTGCGCGAGACGGTGGTCGCCGTCCGCCGGCAGGCCGCGGCCGCGATCCAACGCGTCCCCGTGGCCGACGACGTCAGCCTCTCCGTGTTCACGATCAAGCAGAACACCGCGGAGCCGCGCCCGGTGGTGATCGTTCCGGCCGGCTGGAACCCCTTCGGCTGGCTGCCGTTCATGGTCGGGTACCTCTCGCTGGCGGCGCGCGGCTACCACGTGCTGGCGTACACGCCGCGGGGCATGGGCCAGCCGGGGATCTACTACTCCTCCGACGGGTTCATCGAGGTCGCGGGCCCGGACGACCGGTTGGACGGGTCGAAGATGATCGACCACGCGCAGAAGCTGTTCGCGCCGAACAAGGTCGGCCTCATGGGGTTGTCCTACGGCTCCGGGATCAGCCAGCTGGTCGCCGCCCACGACGACCGGGTCGCCGCCGTGGCCGCCCTCAGCACCTGGGGCAACCTCGCCACCAGCCTCTACGACAACGGCACTCGGCACCTGGAGGCCGTCAAGCTGCTGATCGGCTTCACCGGGGCCGGGAAGGACGAGGAGGCGCAGAAGGCGAAGTTCACCGAGGACACCTGGCGCATCCTCCAGAACTTCCTGAACGGGCGGGAGATGGAGGAGGTGGTCGCCTGGGGCACCCGGCGCTCCCCCGAGACCTACGTCCACCTCACCAACGCCCGGAACGTCCCGACGTTCTACTCCAACACCTGGCACGAGAGCCTGTTCCCCGCCGCCGAGGCGATCGCCACCTTCGAGCAGCTCACCGTCCCCAAGCACCTGAACCTTTGGATCGGCGATCACGGCGCCCCGGAGGGCTTCGGCATCACCGGCTTCCCGAGCGTCGGCATGCCCCTCGACGAACAGCTGCGCCCGATGGCCGAGGCCTACGCCTGGCTGGACCACCACCTGCTCGGCAAGCCCACCGAGGTACCGACCTGGCCGGTGGTCAACAGCCAGGTCATGTTCACCTACGAGACCAAGGGGACCATCGGCGGCGGCCGGAAGATCACCAAGCCGGCGCGCCGCGAACCGCTCCGCTCCTGGTCCGAGGCCACCACCAGCACCGAGGCCTGGTACCTGAGCGGCACCAACGGCAACGGTGACGGCGCCCTGTCCGACAAGCCCTCCACCGACTGGACCAGGCCCTTCACCGCCGGTCACCTCACCACCGCCATCGCCATGGACGAGATCATGGGTACCGGTCAGAAGGAGTGGTCCGGCAGCCCGAAGCCCTACGACCCGGCCGGCTTCGACCGCGGCCGACTCCTGGTGTGGTCCACCGAAGAACTGGCCGACGGCCGCCGTATCCGCGGCGCCGCCACCGTCCGCCTGGGCCTTCGTGTCGAGGAGGGCGACGCCGCGACCCTGGTCGCCTACCTCTTCGACGTGGCCCCGGACGGCAGCGCCCGGATCATCACCCACGAGCCCTTCACCGCCACCGGCCTGACCCCCGGCGCCGACCGGACCGTCCACTGGGCGCTCCAGCCCACCGCCTACGACCTCGCCGACCGCCACCGCCTCGCCCTGGTCGTCAACAGCCGCGACCCGCTCTACTCCTTCGCCAACGAGGAGGACGGCGCCGACGTCATCACCGTCACCTCCCTGGCCAAGGAAGAGGCCCTCCTCGAACTCCCCCTCGGCTGACCGGACCACCGGGCACGAAACGGGCGGGGCGGACAGCCGTCCACCCGCCCGTTCGCACACCGGGCCCCGGCTCGCCGTCCACGGGTTCTCAGTGTCCGCCCGACCCCTGCGGCAGCGGAGTCGCGGGGCCCGTCAGGGACTCGGCGAAGGCGGTCAGCGCAGCGAAGTCCTCCTCGCGCAGCCCCTTGAGCGGGCTCACGTAGTGCAGCAGCGCCGGCCCCGGGTGGTGCGCGGCCACGAACGCCTCGTCCTCGGGGCCCAACTCGTCGTCCACCCAGGCGAACGGGCGCCCGGCGGCGTGGTCGATCAAGGTCTGCGTCTTCCAGTGCACGCCGTCCGGCCTCTCCTGGAACAGCACCTCCGTGAAGTCGACGTAGGGCAGTTCCGGCAGGCCCACCACCGGTGCGATCCACTCGTTGGCGCCGGCCATCCACGTGGTGGCCCACCAGAGTTCGTAGTCCAGCGCCGACAGCCCCGCGCCGTGCCTCGGGTCGAGCCGGACGCGCCACGGCTCCGGCTCGTGCGGCACCTCGACCACCGTGAACCCGTCCAGCGGCTGGTCGAACAGCGGAGCGGCGTACGGGTTCAGCGGGCCGTCGACGTCCAGGTACAGCAGCGGCAGCAGCGGCTTCACGGTGACTCCCCCGGTCGTTCCCTCGGTCGTTCCCTCGGTCCGGACAGTATCGCCCGACGATCAGGTGATCGGAGCGGAACCGGCTACTCGCCCCGACGCGCCCCGGTCCGGCCTTCGCATGCGAACTGGCGGGGTACTCCGCCGGCCTCCGCCCGCAGGGTGTCCCGGGCGAGGTCGGCGCGGGTGGCGGCGTCCGGCGGCGGGGCGAGGGTGATTCCGGCGTCGGTGATGCGTGGATCATCCGGCGGAGCCGGTCCCAGTCCTGCGGGGCGACGCACGAGCGGACGTTGGTGAACCAGCAGCTGCTGGGCACCAGGTCCACGAACAGGCCGCTGCCGAGGGAGCGGTCCTCGCCCGGGAGCAGCCGGGGGACGTCCGCCCGGGCGGCCCAGCGCTCCAGACCCGCGATGCCGGGCCGCGCCGAGTACCACCGTCGGGCCGCCGGGTCCCATCGCGCTCCGGCGGCCTTGGCCTCGTCCTTCTCGGCGAACGGAACGTCCCGCCAGATCCGCTCAACTGCCATCCCTGGGCTCCTCGTTGTCGACACCGCAAGCGGGCGCGACCACCCTGGGACGTGGCCCGTCGACGGGCCGGGCAGTTGATCGAAGGTGTCCGTCCGATCGCCGGTCAGGATCGGAGCACGCGCGACAACTCGCCGACCGGCGCCAGCACGTGTCCGCCGCCGCCTGCGCACCACCACACGGCCGCGCCCGCCCGCTCCGAGCCGTGGACGCCGAGGTCGTGTCGGGGGCACACCGGCCAGACCTGCCACGTCCGTTCGAGCAGGCTCTCCTGGATCAGGATCGCCAGGCCGGTCAGCGCCGTGACCGGGTCCTCGCACCCGCTCGGCAGGATCCGGCCGCCCCGATCGAGCCGCTCGCCGTCGGCGAGACGGACACCGGCCCCCGCCGGGAAGCCGATCTCCAGAAGCTCGATCTCCGGCTCGCCCTCGATCCCCCGCGTGGGCAGGTCGCGGGCCACGATCCGCAGCGCGGCCCGCAACGTCTCCAGCCGCTCGGGCACGAGGTCGAATCCGGGCTCGAACCCCACCTCGTCCAGCATCCGCCGCGCCAGCGCCGCCATCTCCGGCGGCGACACCTCGGCCGGATTCCGCTCGACGACCTCCAGAACGGCATCGGCACGCGGAAACCAGTCCAGCAGCGCGCAGGCGAGCGCGACGACCTGCCGCGGGTCGAGGTCGTCCGCGCGCAAGCCGAGATGGACCCCTCGCTTCAACTGCTCGACATCCGCCCCGTACTCGCCCACCGCGTCACTCACCGGCCCAGTATCCCGACGCGACGCGGCTCGTGCGTCACGATTTCCAGCAGGACGTCGGGGGGCACCGGGCGGATCGGTCCGGCGCCCCCGTTCCGGATCTCCGGTCAGGCCGCGCAGCCGAGCGGTGGGCGGTCGGCGTGTTCGGCGTCGGCGAGTTTGCGGATGAGGACGGCGCGGGCGCGGTTGACCCGGGAGCGGATGGTGCCGATCGGGCAGCCGGTGAGTTCGGCGACCTCCTCGTAGGGGAGGCCGAGCAGGGCGGTCAGGACGAAGGCGTCGCGGCGTTCGGCGGGCAGGGCGTCGAGGAGTTCGCCGAGGGCGATGCCCTCGTCGAAGCCGGGCAGGTGGTGGGGCTGGACCTGTTCGGCGGCGCTCTGCCAGTCGTCGGTGTCGAAGAGTCGGGGTCGGCGGGCCGCGAAGCGGTAGCGGTCGACGACGGTCCGGCGGGCGATGGACAGCAGCCAGGTGCGGGCCGAGGAGCGGCCTTCGAAGCTGGGCAGGCTGCGCAGCGCCCGCAGGTAGGTGTCCTGGGTGAGGTCGTCGGCGGCCTGGGGTTCGCCGCTGAGGTGGGTGACGAAGCGTCGGACGTCGGGGCGGGTGGCGCGGACGAACCGTTCCACGGCGGCCGGGTCGCCGCCGCGGGCGGCCAGCGCCCAGGCGGTGACGGTGGGGTCGTCGGCACGTGTCCGTCCGGTGACGGAACGTGACGCGGTCAGGGCGGGAGTCATCTCCGGGTGTCCTTGCTCGGAAGACGGATGCGGCCGGGTCGGTCCGCGAGGCCGGCCGGGGGCGCACGCCGACGGGCACCGTCCGCCCGGCGGGCGTGCGGTGGTGACGGTGGGCGGGGCAGCTCCCCGGGTGTGACGGGCCGTCAGGCGACGGCGGTCAGCACCGGCGGTCCTCGAGTGGCGAGCGAGTGGACGAGCAGCCGCGACCGGGGCCGGCGGGCCTCGGCGCGGGGCCGGCGCCGCCGCAGCGGCGGGCGGACGGGTCGGACGAGGCCGAGCAGCAGCAGGACGGGGGCGAACAGGCGGGCCGCGACGGTCCGGGCCAGCCCGTGGACGGCGCGTTCGCCGGCCGCCAGCCAGAGGCCGAGCAGCAGCGCGGCCAGCAGGTGGGCGACGAGCATGCCGACACCGTTGTGCTGCCCGTCGGTCATCGCCATGGCGTGGTGCGCCATGCCGGGCATCGCGGCCGGGTCGGCGAGCCCGGCGGCCGTTCCGTCGGGGATCGTCCCGGGGTCGAGGCCGGCGGCCTCGATCAGTCGGGCGGCCTGTTCGTCGGTGAGCGGCCCGGCGTTGCACAGCAGTAGGTGCGCCCAGCGGGCGGCGAGGCCGTCGGGGACGGCCGCGGCGGCTTCCGGCGCGGCCCGGCCGAGCGAGAACAGGGTGTGCAGGGCGGCCTGGACGCCGACGGTCAGCGCGGTGACCAGCAGCGGGCCGCGTTCCCGGCGCGCCGTCAACCATCCGAGCACGGCCGTGCCGCCGAGCGCGGCGGCCAACACCGGAGCGGCCACCGGCCGGCCGGACATCAGCACGTGCGCCACGGCGGCGAGCAGCACGCAGCCGACCGCGAACACCGCGGCCCGACCTGCCCGTACCACTCGTCCTGCGTCCATGACAGGCCCATCGTCGCACCCCTCACACCCGCCGAACGCCGGCCTCCCCCACCCTCGCGAACATGACGAGCGTCACACCGCCCGGCCGGGAACCGGACCCCCTCGCCCGACGACAACCGGTACGGGCGTGTTGCGTCAGCGGCCGTCCGGCGACGGGGCGGTGCCGGGCAGTCGGGTGCGGAAGGTGGCGCCGGCGGCGGTGGCCTCGATGCGCAGGGTGCCGCCGTGCAGGGTGGCGATGTCGCGGGCGATCGCCAGGCCGAGGCCGGCGCCGCCGTCGTCGCGGCTGCGGGCGTCGTCGAGGCGGGTGAAGCGTTCGAAGACGCGGTCGCGGTCGGCCGGCGGGATGCCGGGGCCGTCGTCGGTGACGTCCACGACGGCTTCGCCGGTGGCGGGGTCGGTCCGCAGGCGGACGGAGACGCCGGTCCGGGCGTGCCGTTGCGCGTTGTCGAGGAGGTTGGTGAGCAGGCGGCCGAGCCACAGCGGGTTGCCGTCCACCGCGCCGGCGCCGTCGGGGGCGTCGAGGTCGACCGGGTGCGGTTGCGGGCCGCGGCCGGCGACGGTGTCGCGGAGGAGTTCGGCGAGGTCGACGGGCTGGACGGGGCCGGGTCCGCCGGTGGTGTCGAGGCGGGCCAGCAGCAGCAGGTCGGCGGCGAGGGACTGGAGCCGGTCGGTGTCCTGGAGTGCACCGGCCACCATCGCGGCGCGGACGTCGGGGTCGGGGTGGGTGTGGGCCACCTCCAGCTGGGTACGCAGGACGGCCAGCGGGCTGCGCAGTTCGTGCGAGGCGTCGGCGATGAAGCGGCGCTGCCGGGTGCCGGCCGCTTCCAGGCGGTCGAGCATGGCGTTCATGGTGTGGGCGAGGTCGGCGATCTCGTCGTCGCTGCCGGGCTCGGGGACGCGGCGTTCCAGGCCGCCCTCGCCGATCGCGGCGACTTCGGCGCGGATCGCTTCGACGGGCCGCAGGGCCCGGCCGGTGCCCCGCCAGGTGAGCAGGCCGACGGTGGCGACCAGGACGACGCTGAGCACGGCGAGTGCGGCGGTGGTGAGGTCCTCGGCGGTGTCGGCGGTGTGCAGGGAGGCTCCGACCCGGACGGTGACGGGGCCGGTGGGCGGGTCGGCGGTGACGGTGGTGACGCGCTGGCGGTGTTCCAGTCCGAGGGCGCGGAGGTCGAAGCTGCCGGGCCCGTCGCCGGCGACGGTGCCGGGCAGCGCGGGGCGGCCGGCCAGGTTGGGGCTGGCGGCGAGGACCCGGCCGCCGGCATCGGTGACCTGGACGAAGTCGGTGCCCTGGCCGAGCGTCACCTGCTCGGGCAGCCGGCCGTCCTCGGCGAGCCGGGCGACGGCCCGGGCCTGTTCGCGGGCCTCGGCCTCGACGGTGTGCTCCAGGTTGACCCGCAGCACCAGCAGCACCGCGGCGGAGGCGACGGCCATGACGACGGCAACGCCGACGCAGGCCGCGAGCGTGGTGCGGGTGCGGACGGTGCGCGGCGCCAGCCGGGCCGCCGCGGTGGCCGCCCGGCGCGGGAGCGCGGCCCGGCGCGGGAGGGCCGCCCGGCGCGGGAGCGCGTTCCGGTCAGCCACCGTCGGCCGCCAGCCGGTAGCCTGCGCCGCGCACGGTCTGCACGGCGGCACGGCCGAACGGGGCGTCGATCTTCCGGCGCAGCGCGCTGATGTGCACCTCGACGGTGTTGGGGTCGCTGTCCGGCCCGCTGTCCCAGACCTGTTCGAGGATCTCCCGTTTGGAGACGGCTTCGCCGGGCCGCCGGGCGAGGTGGTCGAGCACGGCGAACTCGCGGGGCGTCAGGGCGACGGCGGTGCCGGCCCGGGTGCAGGTGCGGGCGGCGGAGTCGACGACCAGGTCGCCGAGGACGGTGCGCTGCGGGGCGCGGCTGCCGATCCGGCGGGCGAGGGCGCGCAGCCGGGCGACCAGGACCACGAAGGAGAACGGTTTGGACAGGTAGTCGTCGGCGCCGGTGTCGAGGGCCTCGGCCTCGTCCCACTCGCCGTCCTTGGCGGTGAGCATCAGGATCCCGGCGTCGCTGCCGGCGGCCCGCAGCCGCGAGCAGACCCGGTAGCCGTTGAGGCCGGGCAGCATGATGTCGAGGATGATCACGTCGTAGCAGTGCTCGGTCGCCCGGGCCAGGCCGGTCAGGCCGTCGTGGACGACGTCGACGTCGAACCCCTCGGCCTCCAGGCCGAGTTCGACCGCCCGGGCGAGCCGCTGTTCGTCCTCCACCACCAGTACGCGCATGCCCCCAGCCTCGCAGGTCCGCCGATCCGGAAGCTGAAGGGGTCTTCAGGTCTTCAGCATCCCTTCAGCTCGGCCCGGCCATGCTGCTGAGCGGCCATGCTGCCGGGGCCGTGCTGCGGACCGGCCCGGCCACCGACGCGACCGCGCGCGGCCCGACCGCGCCACCGAGAGGAGTGCCGCCGCTGTGGGCGCCACGACGACGATGACCGGGACCGACGCGCCGGGCGGGCTGCGCTCTGCGCCGCTGTGGAGCAAGGTGCCGCAGGTGACGGCCGGTTTCTGGGTGGTGAAGGTGCTGACCACCGGGATGGGCGAGACCACCTCCGACTACCTGGCGCGCACGCTCGGGCCGATCCCGGCGGTGGCGGGCGCGACGGTGCTGCTCGCGGCGGCGCTGTTCGCGCAGGCGCGGGCGGGCCGCTACCGGCCGGCCGTGTACTGGGCGGCGGTGGTGATGGTCAGCGTGTTCGGCACCATGGCCGCCGATGTGGCGCACGTGGCGCTGGGCGTCCCGTACGCGGTCTCGGCCGGGGCGTTCACGGTGGCGCTGGCCGCGGTGTTCTGGCTCTGGCGCCGCACCGAGGGGACGCTCGCGGTGGAGTCGGTGCGCGGCGGGCGGCGGGAGGTCTTCTACTGGGCGGCGGTGCTGGCGACGTTCGCCCTGGGCACGGCCGTCGGCGACCTGACGGCGGCCACCCTCGGCTGGGGCTACCTGCCGTCCGGTCTGCTGTTCGCCGCGCTGATCGCGGTCCCCGCGCTCGGCCACCGGCTGCTGCGGCTGCCGTCGGTCCTGGCGTTCTGGTGGGCGTACGTGCTGACCCGGCCGCTCGGCGCGTGCTTCGCCGACTGGGCCGGGGTGAGCCGGGAGCGCGGCGGCCTGGATCTGGGCACCGGCCCGGTGAGCCTGGTGCTGGCCGTGGTGATCGTGCTGGCGGTCCTCGCCCTGGCGGCCGGCGAGCGCAGGCGCCGCTGACGGCTCGTCACACCGTGCCGCCCGGTGCCCGCACGCTGCCGTGCGGGCACCGGGCGGTCGATCTAGAAGCCGCTGAGCGGGGCGTCCAGCGGGGTGGCCGCGCCGCCGACGGAGCCGGTGACCGGGGCGCTCAGGGCGACGGTCTGCCCGTTGAGCGCGGTCTTCACGAACTGCCAGCTGATGCCGTTGATGACGCCCTGGCTGAGCGGGGCGAGCTGGGCGAAGGCGGGCTGGCTGAGGTCGAGGTGGGTGGAGGCGCAGGACGGGCACTGGTCCTTGACCGGCAGGGTGAGGGTCTTGCCCTTGTAGGTCACCTTCACCGAAATGCCCTTGCAGAGCGGGTCGTTGTTCGGGTTGGCGGTGGTCCACCAGCTGGCGGGGACGGCCACCAGCAGCTGGGTGCCGGCGTTGATCTGGGTGCCGCAGGCGCCGTAGCCGGTGTCGTTGAAGTAGGTGGCCATACCGGTCATCGGCTGGTTGATCGGTATCGCGGCACTGGCGGAGCCGGCGCTCAGCGCGAGCAGGGCGGCCGCGGCGAGCGGGACGCCCGCCAACATCCTCAGGTTCCTACGGGTGGCACGCATGGTTCCTCCGCTTCTCGGCGCTCGGCGTGGCAGCGACAACTCGCCGAACTCCGACGGGAGTTCGGCGATCGCCCGGCCACCGGGAGGCACCGAACCTACGGAAGCAACCGTTCGTGGTCCACACTTCCGACATGTTGTCATGGACACGAGTCGGTAAACTTTGCGACCCGCCGACGAGAGTGCCTAACCTTCGGCCGACTCCTCCGCCCCGTGCGCGAGACGCTGCCGGGCGGTCGCGCCGCGGCGCTCGATCGGCAGGGTGCCGGTGGCGGCGCCGAGGCCGTACGGGGGCATGTCGCCGTAGATCGACTCGTACGAGCCGGGCGGGACGATGTACGTCTCGTGCCAAATGCCCACGTGCTGACGGGACTTGCGCTCGAAGCGGTTGATCACCGCCCAGGCCTTGCGGTGCAGCTTCTGCGGCGCGGAGGCGTAGGCGAGCAGCTTCTCCTCGGACTCCCAGTACTGGACCACGTAGTAGGTGCGCGGCGAGCCGCTGAGCAGTTGGTAGCCGAGCAGGCCGCTCTCCGGGTCGCGGGAGAGTTCGCGCAGCATCCGCGGCATCGCGAGGAAGACCGGGAACCAGTGGTGCGGCGCCCAGAAGTGGTTGATCCGCATGCCGATCAGGAAGAGGACGACCTTCCCTTCGGCGGCTGCGGTGGTGCGGCCCGGTATCGGCTTGGCGAACACGACGACCCCCTTTCGTCGGGCCGTCCATGATTGGATAGCCCCACTCATCAATGGCTTGGATAGTGGCACTCACCGATGGAGGGCACAAGGGGATGCGCCTGGCGGATCTCAGCGAACACAGCGGCGTCTCCCTCGCCACGATCAAGTACTACCTGCGCGAGGGGCTGCTCCCGCCGGGCCGTCGGATCAACGCCACCCAGGCCGAGTACGACGAGTCGCACCTGCGCCGGCTGCGGCTGGTGCGGGCGATGATCCAGATCGGCCGGATCCCGGTGGCCACCGTCCGGGAGGTGCTCGCCCACGTCGACGACGACTCCCTCGGCCTCACCTTCCGCCTGGGCGCGGCCCTCTGGGCCCTGCCCCACCCCACCGAGCCGTCCGCCGACGCCGAGGACGACCCGTCGACCACCGCCGCCCACACCCTCGTCGCCGACCTCCTCGCCCGCCTCGGCTGGCGCACCACCTGCGAGGTCGGCGACCTCAACCCCGCCCACCGCGCCCTGGTGGCCGCCCTCGCCACCCTCGACCGCCTCGGCTACCCCCTGGACACCGACGACCTGCTCCCCTACGCCCGCACCATGGAACAGGCCGCCGCCTACGACCTCGACCGGATGGAAGTCCTCCCCACCCCCCGCGAACAGGCCGAATACGCCGTAGCCGGCGCCGTCCTCTTCGAACCCGTCCTCCTCAACCTCCGCCGCCTCGCCCAGGCCGAGGAATCCGGCCGCCGCTACGGGCTGTAGCCGCGACAGCCGGGCCGGATTCCGCCAATCTGCCGCGAGGCCTTCGACGTTGGACCCGCGCGGGCATCGTCCCAGCTCGTGGGCGATGGCCGTGATCCGGCGCCGCCCGCCCGACCGTCGCGCACCGGGCCGGGGCCGAGGATCCGCCCGGGAAGGGGCGGCGTACGCCCCCGGCGCGCGTGTCCTGTTCATGACCTTCGGGCACTTCGAGTGCGGACAACCGCCCACCCGAGGCCCTCCGCCGCTGCTACACCAGCGGTCAGGCCGGCGCAGCGGGCGCCCACGAACGGAAGGACCACCGTGACGAGCAGCGGCGACCGGATCTGGGTACGCGGGCACTTCCGGCGCAGGGCCGGTTCCGGTTCCGGCGGCGCGAAGCGGTGGGGGGCGGGAGCGGTGCTGGGGATCGGGGCGGTCCTGCTCTTCCTGAACAACACCGTCGACGACACCAAGTCGCCGCAGCCCGCGCCGACCGCGCCCACCGCCGCCCCGGCCGGCCGTTGACGGCCGGGCCCGACCGTCCGTCCGCTGCGGCGAACCGGGGTCGGCGATGAGTGACGACGCCGTCAAGGTCGTGCTGTGGATCCTCGCCCTGGGCGCTGCCGTGGTGGTGCTGAAGGCGGCCTGGGCGTGGGCCGCCGCACACCTGCTGTTCCTGGGCATTGGCCTCGGCGGGATCGCCCTGCTGGTCGCGGTCGCCGTCGCCGTCGCCGTCACCACGGGCCTCGTCGGCCGGGTGGGTCCGTACGCCGGCCCGGGCCACGCGGTGGTGGCCGCGGAGTGGTCGGCCGGCTACACCCTCGACGACTTCGCGGGGTCCTCGCCGACCGGCTTCGAGGAGATGTGCCGGGCCCTGCTCGATCGGGACGGCTTCTCCGGCGCGCTGCGGGTCGGCGGCGCCGGCGACCTCGGGGCCGATGTGATCGCGCACGACGAGGACGGCCGGAAGGTGGTCGCCCAGTGCAAGCGCTACAGCCGGCCGGTCGGCAGCCGCGAGGTGCAGACCTTCAATGGCACCGCCTGGCCGGTCCACCGGGCGGAGGTGGCCGTCATGGTGGGCCTGTCCGGATTCACCGGCCCGGCCCGCGCGTTCGCGCGGCAGCAGGGCATCCACCTGGTCGACGAGGCCGCGCTGGAGCGTTGGGGCGCCGGGGAGCACCTGTACGAGGTGCTCGGCATCGCGGCCGCCGCCGCGTGAATGCCGGCGGATGCCCGCGCCGTCCAGGACGATGCGCTCTCCGCCGGGCAGAGGCGGGTCCGGCGTCCCGAGGGCGAGGGCGTCCGCGAGCAGCGGGAAGGCGTCCGGGGTGGAGCCGTCTAGGCCGTCGGCGACGAGGGCCCCGAGCAGGCGTTCGACCGGGCCGGCGGCTGCGGTGGCGGTGGCCGATCACCAGCGGCGGCACGCCCGGGTGAGCACGGATGATTGGGCACCGCCGGGTCGGGCAGGCGCGGAGGTGGATCGGGCCGACGGCGGGAAGGGAGTCGGGACCATGGACGAGGCACCGCAGGGCGGTGCGGGCGGCGTGCCCGTGCCGGAGCGGGACCGTGGGGAGCAGCGCGCGGCGGGTGGTGGCGAGGAGCGGGTGGAGCAGCGTGAGGAGTACCGCGTCGACGGGCGGCCGCCGACCGTGACGCACGCCGGTGGGGCCGTGCCCATCGACACGCTGCGCAGGCAGCCCCGCGAGGCCCATCGCGCGGAGGGCCGTCCGCCGACCGTGACGCACGACTGGTCGGACGAGGAGGAGGCGCCCGCGCACCGCCGGCGGCGGAAGTAGCAGGTCCGGTGCGGGGGCTGTCCGCGCCTGCCCCTACGATGACCGCCATGATGACAGGGGGCCCGGGTGCCCAACTCGTGGACGGCCGTTTCGAGTTGCTGGGGCGGCTGGGCGGCGGCGGCATGGGCCTGGTGTGGCGGGCCCGGGACACCGTGCTGGAGCGCGAGGTCGCGCTGAAGGAGGTCCGGCCGCCGGACCCGGCGATGCTCGCCGCCGACCCGGCGGCGGCGTTCGAGCTGCGCGAGCGGGTGCTGCGCGAGGCCCGGGCGCTGGCCCGGCTCCAGCATCCGCACGTGGTGACCATCCACCACATCGTCGACACGCCCGAACTCCCGCACCCTTGGCTGGTGATGGAGCTGGTGGCAGGCGGGTCGCTGCAGGACCGGCTGGCCCGCGGCCCGCTCTCCCCGCCGGAGGCGGCCCGGATCGGCCGCGGCGTCCTCTCCGCCCTGCGGGCCGCGCACGCCGCCGGCATCCAGCACCGGGACGTCAAGCCCGCCAACGTCCTGCTGCGTGCCGACGGCACTCCGGTGCTCACCGACTTCGGCATCGCCGCGCTCAGCGAGTCCACCAGCCTGACGGCGACCGGCGCGCTGATCGGCTCGCCCGAGTTCATCGCCCCCGAGCGGATCCGCGGCCACGAGGGCGACCCGTCCTCCGACCTGTGGTCGCTCGGCATGACGCTGTACGTCGCTGTCGAGGGCCACCACCCGCTGCGCCGCGCCACCAGCATCGCCACCCTGGCCGCCGTCCTCGACGAGCCGCTCCCGCCGCCGCGGCACTCCGGCCCGCTCGGCGCCACCCTCGTCGCGCTGCTCTCCCGCGACCCGGCCGACCGCCCCGGCCCCGACCAGCTGGACCGCCTGTTCGCGGCCGCCGAGCAGAACGTCGACGGCACCCTCGGCGGCGGGACGTTCGCGCCGACCCGACTGAACTCCCCCGTGCCCTGGACCGCCACCGAACTGAACGCCACCACCGCGCAGTTGACCGCCCGTCGGCGACGCCGGGGCCCGCTGCTGGCCTCGGCGGTGGCCGTCGTCGCGGCAGTCGGCCTGCTCGGCTGGTCGCTCAACGGCGGCGGACTGCACCTCCCCGGCCCCGACCGCGCCGCCGACTCCGCCCCGCAGACCCTCCCCGACGCCGGGGCCGGGGCCGACGGCGTCACCGCCACCGACCTGCTCACCCCCGACGGGGCCCGCGGCCTGGTCGAGGCGATCGGCTCCGCCACCGGCGGCGCGACCGTCACCCAGCTGGTGATCCGCTCGGAGTTCGCCACCGCCCGGGTGGTGACCAAGGACAACCCCAAGCACTACGACGACCTCACCTACCGCGCCGGCCGGATCACCAGCAAGCCCGGCGGCACCCTCGCCGCCAAGGAGAAGCCGGTGGACCTCGGCCGGGTCGACTGGACCCTGATCCCGGCCGGCCTGGCCAAGGCCCGGACCGAGCTGGGGGTCTCCGCCCCCAAGTCCCCCTACCTGATCGTGGACTACGGCTGGTTCGCCGACGAGATCACCCTGCGCTACTACCTCTCCGACGACTACGGTGGCGGCGGCTACCTCAGCACCGGCGCCACCGGCAAGGTCCTCAAGATCGCCAAGTCCGGCTGACGCCGCCGCACAACACCGCTGTGCTTGCACGGCTCGCCTGCCCTGGCTCTCCGGGTACCGGACGAGGCGTCAGAAGTGCGAAGCTGAACGCGAGTTGTCCGGGTAGAATCCCGCAACCCCGTTTGCGGGGTTCTGGGACACATGCGCGTTCCTAATCAGGCACCACAAGGGGCGGGGATTCGATGACTCCGGACGAACTTCAAGTGCTCTTCCGGCGGGCCGAGGGCGAGAGCCACGACTACAAGACCACGCTGCACGATACGTCCACTCACAAGGGCAAGGCCGATCTCGTCACCGATGTGATCAGTATGGCCAACACGCCCAGGGACGAGGACGCGCACATCGTCTTCGGCGTCAAGGACCGGGGCAACGGGCAAATCGACCTTCTCGGTGTGGGCAGCGTCCCCGACGACGCCGACTGGCAGCAGCTGCTGGCTTCCGCCATCGAGCCGACGCCCCGTTTCAGCCTGGAGCCCGTTCAGCTCGAGGGGACGTTGTACGCGGTTCTGACCATTCCACCTGACCGTCGCGGCCCTTTCCATGTCCGTCGCGAGTGGCGCAGCAGGCTCAACGAGCACATGGGCCCGGCAACGCTCGTGCATGGTGTCACGTACTACCGCAGGGGCAGTAGCAACGCCGTGGCAAGTGGCGAAGCGCTTCGGTGGATCGTCCAGTGGATGAACGGCGGCAGCCCTGAGCCTCTTCGCGGTGGCGACGCGCCCTTTGAAGATGCGTGGGAACGACTCATCGAACGTGTCCAGCACTTCAGCGATGCCCGCCGCTTCGTTCTCATCGCTCCCCGCATCGACGCATCCGGACTTGCGACGCTGCGAGGTCTGGCCGCACCTCCGTGGTCCGCGGTCATCGACCTCGATCCGCGCAGTGAGCAGGGCGGCCTGATGGGGGAACTCGAGAAGGAGGTATCCCTCGTCAGGAGCCTCTACCGGGTTCTGCCCTCGGACGAGACGATGGCCCTGGGCGGGCGAAACGCACTGCAGTGGATCTTTGCCAAAGACCTGGCCAAAGGCAGCGAGCCTCCGGCGCTCGTCTCCTTCCGTCACTGGTCGAGCCGGTACGGCCGAGACCTGAGCCGCCACCTCGCACAGCTGGCCGCGTCGCTGCACCCCGCACCCGTGACCTGTCTGATCCTCGGGTACGACACCTCTGAGATCCAGACCCTGCACTCGCTGCTCAACAACATGCTGGAGAACAGCGGCGATGCCCTGGACGTCGTGATCGCTACGGACGAGGCCTTCGCGTACGAGCAGGTGGCCGGCACGTTCGAGGCCGAAGTCATTCCCATCTCCCTGCAGCAGCTCTGTGCCGGTCTCGCCCGTCTGGAGCCGGAAACGAGCTCCTCCGGCGGGCCGCAACGCACCCTTCCCAGCCTTTCAGGGGCTCCCGTGGTGCTCGACCCTGCCGACGCCCCCTGGATCGAGGAAGAGATGGAGGTCCTCTATCTGGACCCTCCGAGCGAAGGGTCCGACGACGACAGGCGTGACTTCCTTCAGGGCAGCGAGATCAGCTGGTACGCGCTCAGCCGTCGGGCGGACGTCGACCGGAACAAGACCGCCAGCCTCCACACCAAGGTCGTGAGGGAGCTGGACCGCGGTGGCCGCGCAGTGCGGGTGAACCTCTATCACACATCCGGCGCGGGCGGGACGACAGTGGCTCGCCGCGTGCTGTGGGACCTCCACCACCTCTACCCCTGCGTCGTCCTGCTCGGCAATCCATCCGCACAGCATGTCGGCAACAAGTGGGCGGAGGATAATGCCGAACGCATCATGCGACTGGGAAACGTGACCCAGCGACGCGTCCTCGTGCTCGCCGAGAGCGGCCGGGTCCCTGAGCGCCTGTTGAACGACCTCTACGACTCGCTCCGGAACCGTCAGGCCAGTGCGGTCGTTCTTCAGGTGCTGCGGCGCGCCACATCCGTGATTGACGACCAGCGTGTCGTGCAGTTGCCCAGCTTTCTGCTCGACCAGGAAGCCGATCGGTTCCTGGAGGAGTACACCCGGGCCCGCCCCGACCGATCCTCCGAACTGGGCGTGGTTCGGCACAGCGGAAACCAGCGTGAGCGGGTCCCCTTTCACTTCGGCCTCGCCGCGTACGGCCGGGACTTCCTCGGGCTGGACCGGTACGTGACGGCCCGGCTCGATGGACTGGAGCCTGCTCAGCGCGAGGTTCTGCAGCACATTGCGCTGGCTCATCACTACGGGCAGAAGGGTATGCCTGCCCAACTCTTCGCAGAAACGCTCCAAGTCCCGGCCAACAGGTCGGTCTCCCTGAAGTCGCTACTGCCCGACCAGGCACTGGACCTGCTGGTGCAGGAGGAGCCGGGCGTGTGGCGGATGGCGCACGCGCTGTTCGCGGAAGAGGTGCTCGGCCAGTTGCTGGGCGCCGGGTTGCAGACCAAGAGCCAGTGGAAGGCGGGGCTCACCGATGCGGCGATCGGTTTCGCCCAGCTGTGCCGCGGCAGCGCCGGGGTGGTGGGAGACACTGAACTCGACCTCATCGAGCGGATCTTCATCTACCGGGAAAGCAGCGAGCTACTGGGCACGGAGCAGGCCGCCTCCCGGTCCTTCTCGCAGCTGATCGAGGACATCAGCCTGCCCAATTCGGCGGTTCGGCTGCTGGAACAACTGACACTGCTCTTCCCGTCGGAGTCCCATCTTCACGCCCATCTGGCCCGCTACCAGGCAGTCCGGATGCACGATCTCCCACGGGCGAAGAGCAGCATCGACCGCGCTCTGGAGCTCTCCGCCAGCGACTCCGTCGTCCACCACATGAAGGGCATGATCCACCGCCAGGAGGTCTATGACCTGATGGATCGAAAGACTCCCCTGGAACCGGTGGTTCGATCTGCCGAGGTCGCGAGCGAAGCATTCAGCACCTCCCGCGATCTGCGCAAGGACAACGAGCACGGCTACATAAGCGAGGTGCAGATGTTGCTGCGCCTCGCCGAATACGCACGCCAGCGGTTCGACGGCCAAAATCGACCGGCGTTCACCTACACCGGCGAGCCTCTTGTCGACACCGCTCTCGAGCGGTCCGAGGACCTGCTCGCGCAGGTGGCGCAGTTGCGGACGACTGAGCAGCCGAGCAAGTTCGCGGTCAGGTGCCGGGCACAGCTGGATGAGCTGTACGGCAAACACGAGGAGGCCGTGCAGCACTATCGGAGCCTCCTGGGACGGGCCGATGTCGATGTCCCTTCCGTGCGCCGTAGTCTGGTCTGGCTCTATCTGAAGAAGGCGGCAGGCCAGTGGCATGGCCTGAAGCCCAAGGACATGCGGACCGTTGAGACGCTGCTGCGCGAGAATCTCCGGGAGCGGGCGGGCGACGACCGGACCATGCGGCTTTGGATCAGAGCCGCCCGCCATGTGCCCGTCCCGCCGTCGGTCGACGAACTCGTCGGACAGTTCTCGACATGGCACCTGGACAATCCTTCGCTCGAGTCGAGCTACTACCTCTACGTGCTCCACGTCCTCAAGTACTTCGAGTCCTCGTCACCTGTGGCCCGCAGTGAGGCGGAACACTATATGGAGGAGTGCAGGAGGCGCGCCCAGTACCGCACCGATCGCACCAGGAGCTTCGAATGGCTCGGATCGGGCACGGGCATCAGCGGACTTGTCCATCAGTCACGCCTGGGCGAATGGGACAGCAGCCGTGACTTCTTCAAGAATGCGGCTCTGCTCTCCCGCGTCGAAGGCCGTGTGGGCCAGTACGTGGGCCCGACGAAGGGCTGGATCGATGTCGACGGCCTGCCGGTCTTCTACGTACCCGGTCGTCCCGGCCACCAGCGCCGTTCAGCGCATCAGCGCGTCAGCTGTGTCGTGGGCTTCTCCTACGAGGGGCTGAGGGCCTGGGAGGTTCGCGACCTCTGATGAGGCCGAAGGGCAGGGCAGTTGCCCGATCCTGCGGCTTCGCACCCAACCGGTAGATCTGCCGAGAGCCCCGCTGCCGCCCGCAGCGGGGCTCTTCGCGCCCTGTCTCAACGAGGCCGACTCGGGTGCGTCCGGCGGCGGGTGAGGATCGCATGGGTGGCGAGGCCGAACAGCAGGCCCCAGAAGGCGGAGCCGATGCCGAACAGGGTGGTGCCGGAGGCGGCGGCGAGCAGGGTCACCACGGCGGCGTCGCGGCCGGGTTCGGGGGCGAGGGCGGCGGCGAGACTGTTCTGCAGGGAGGCGAGCAGGGCGACGCCGGCGATCACCGCGACCAACTCCTTGGGCAGGCCGGTGAACAGGCCGACCAGCACGCCGCCGAAGCTGCCGACGAGGACGTACAGCGCGCCCGAGGACATGCCCGCGATGTAGCGGCGGCGCGGATCGGGATGGGCCTCCGGGCCGGAGCAGATCGCGGCGGTGATGGCGGCCAGGTTGACGCCGGGCGAGCCGAACGGGGCGAGCAGGACGGAGGCCGCGCCGGTGGCGCCGATCAGCAGCCGGTCGTCGGGCCGGTAGCCGAAGGCCCGCATCACGCCGAGCCCCGGCGCGTTCTGCGAGGCGAGAGTGACGATGGTGAGCGGCAGCGCCAGACCGACCAGCGCCGACCAGGAGAACGCGGGAACAGTGAGCACCGGCACGGTCGGACCGCCGACGCCGGGGTGCAGCCGCAGCCCGACCGTCGTCGCGGCGAGCACCCCGCCCACGACCAGGGCGATCACCACGGCGTAGCGCGGCGCGAGGCGCTTGGCGAGCAGGAACACCGCGAAGCTCCCGACCACCAGCACGGGTGCACCGTGCACGGCGCCGAAGATGCCGGTGCCGAACGAGAACAGGATGCCGGCCAGCATGGCATGGACGATCCCTTCGGGAACGGCGGCGATCAGTCGGCCGAACCACCCGGTGACACCGAACAGCGTGACGGCGACGGCGCTGACCAGGTACGCCCCGACGGCCTCCCGGTACGGGTAGTGGCCGAGGCTGGTGACCAGCAGCGCCGCACCGGGCGTGGACCAGGCGGTGACCACGGGCGTACGGGTCCACCAGCTCAACCCGAACCCCGTCACCCCACTGCCGATCGCCACCGCCCAGATCCAGGACGCGGTGTGCCCGGCATCCAACCGCCCGGCAGCGGCCGCCGCGAGCACCACCACCAGCGGCCCGGAGAACGACACCGCAACACACACCAGCCCGGCCAGCAACGCAGGCCCGGACACATCCCGCCACAGCCTCCGGCGCGACGGGTCCTCCGCCCCAGGGATAGCCGGTCGGACCGTCAGATCGTCTGTCATCCGGGCAGTATCCCGAGGCTCCGGACGCGAGATGACGCCGGGTCAGCCAACCGGCCCCACCGGCGACCACCACTGCTCACCCCCGCGGCAACGCAGGCTTCGGCACTTGACCGCCGACACCACCGGTCGGACTGTCAGCCCGCCTGCCACCCAGCAGGTGTCCCCGAACTCCCGAGCCGGGATGACGCCAACCCAGCCCCACCTGCCCGCACCTAGCCCACCAACCCCGGGCCCGCGCCACCAAGGCACCAGGTCGACCCGAGCCACCTCACCCTGCCACCATCCACCCTTCGCAGCAGCACCACCGCCCGGCTGCTCGCCCCGACAGGCCCGCCCGGCCCGCCACCACCGAGGCCAGAGCCACGCCCCGAAACCTTCGCCGTTCGCGCTCACCCACTGCGCAGGCCGGTGCCGACGCCGCCTCACCCAACCATCCGCCCAGCAGCACCCGGCTCCTCCCCCTTCCACTCGGCCCACCAGCCCGCCCGGCCCCCGCCATCGCCGCGCCCGACCCAAGCCGCGAAAGCGCCACCGGCCGCTCCACGCCGCAAGCCGACCCCACCTCGCCATCGGCCGCTCCACGCCGCGCAAGCCGACCCCGAACCGACCCGGGCCCAGGCCGCGAAGGCACCACCGGCCGCTTCCCGCCGCAGGCCGACCGCGCCCAGCCATCGCCCCGTCCTCACAGCGGCGCCACCACCTGGCCCCCGCCCTCCGCCGGGCCCGCCCGAGCCCAGGCCCGAAGGCGCGGCAGGCCGCTCCACGCCGCGCAAGCCAACCCGCCCCTTTCCGCCACCGCCGGGCACACCCAAGCCACCAACCCCTGAACCCCGAACACAGGCCGCTTCACGCCGCAACGACCGCTCCCGCAGCAGCGCCACCGCCCAACTGCCCGCCTCGCGTCCCGACCCCGGGCTCCCAGCCCACTCCCACCCCCGCCATCAAGCAAATATCCATCACTACACACCAGCTTGCCTAAGTTACTTAGGGAACTGCATGATGAGCATAGGCAAACGAGGAGAGGCCATGGCAGCCGAAACTGAACCGACGAGCTCCGCGCAGGACTTGATCACCACCCCCGTCACCGCGCAGCTGCTGCGCGGTCACCTCGAACTGGAGGGGACGGCGCACGGGCTGTTGCCGCACCGGCTGCCGGCTGCGGCTCGGCGGCAGGTGCCGGATCGGCAGCTGGCCGTCGCGGAGGCGCAGCCGTCGGGGGTGCGGGTGGTGTTCCGGACGGCGGCGACGCGGATCGAGTTGGACGCGTTGCCGACCAGGCGGGCCTACCGCGGGTTTCCGCCGCCTGCCGACGGGGTGTACGACCTGCTGGTGGACGGGCGGTTGACGGCGCAGGCGACGGTGGCGGGCGGCAACCTGCGGACCGTGACGGATCTGGTGACGCAGGAGGCCGAGTTGACCGAGGGGCCGGTCGGCACCGCCCGGTTCGACGGGCTGCCGGGGCGGGCCAAGGACGTGGAGATCTGGCTGCCGCACACCGAGGTGACCGAGTTGGTCGCGCTGCGCACCGACGCGCCGGTGGAGCCGCTGCCGGAGCGCGGGCGCCCGGTCTGGCTGCATCACGGCAGTTCGATCAGCCACGGCTCCAACGCCGCCCACCCGACCGGGACTTGGCCGGCCGTCGCGGCGGCGCGCGGCGGCGCGGAGCTGGTCAATCTGGGTTTCGGCGGCGGCGCGCTGCTCGACCCGTTCACCGCCCGCACGATCCGTGACGCCCGGGCGGACCTGATCAGTGTGAAGATCGGCATCAACCTGGTGAACAGCGACGCGATGCGGCTGCGCGCGTTCGGGCCGGCGGTGCACGGTTTCCTGGACACCGTGCGCGAGGGCCATCCGCACACGCCGCTGCTGGTGGTCTCCCCCGTCCTGTGCCCGCTGCACGAGGACACCCCGGGCCCGCTGATGCCGGACTTCTCGAACGGCGAGCTGCGGTTCAGGGCCACCGGCGACCCGGCCGAGCGCGCCGCCGGCCGGCTGACGCTGACCGTGATCCGGGACGAGCTGGCCCGGATCGTCGGGCTGCGGGCCATGGCCGACCCGTACCTGCACTACCTGGACGGCCGCGAGCTGTACGGCGAGCGCGAGTACGCCGAACTCCCGCTGCCGGACGGGCTCCACCCGGACGCGGCCGCCCACCGCCGGATCGGCGAGCACTTCGCCCGGCTCGCCTTCGGCCCGAACGCACCGTTCGGCAAGGGCTGACGGCGCGTCAGGCCGCTGCGGCCCATTCGAAGCCGTCGAGGTCGGTGAACGCCGCCGTGCCGACGGCGTTCACGGTGAGCCGGTGCGAGCCGCTGCCGTCGGGGGCGACGCCGAGGTCCTTGGCGAGGGCGCGGCGGCGGTAGAGGGCGAGCTTGACGGGGCCGTCCCCGGCGTCGAACTCGGCGTAGGTGCGACCGAAGCTCTTGGCGACGGTGAGGCCGTGTTCGACGTAGAAGCGCTTGGTGGCGGCGAAGTCGGCGACGCCGAGCAGCAGCACGAAGTCGTCGATGCGGCGGGTGGCGGGGCCGGTGTCCTTCTTGGCGGAGGTGGCGAGCTTCCAGATCGCGCCGTCGGGGGCCTGGACGACGCCGCCGTAGCCCCACAGCGACTTGGCGGCGGGCTTGATCACGGTCGCGCCGGCGGCCGTGGCGGAGGCGACGAAGCTGTCGACGTCGGCGGGCCGGGGCACGGTGAGGGCGAGGGTGAAGCCGCGGAAGCCGCTGGTCGGCTCCGTCGCGGGGCGCAGGCGCAGCCGGGTGTCGTCGAGGTCGAACGCGTCCGCGTAGAAGCAGGCGGCGGCCTCGGGGTCGGCCACGTCGAGGGTCAGGGTGTCGATGATTGCCATGCCTCGACGGTAGGCGCGGCGGCCCGCCGGGGGCTTCTCGATTCCTGACCGTTCGAACGCCGCGCCCGCGCGGGTCTCAGGTCCGGCTGGGCGTGATCAGGTCCGGCTGGGCGTGATCAGGCCCGATTCGTAGGCGGCGATGACGGCCTGCGCGCGGTCGCGGACGTCGAGCTTGGCGAACAGGCCGGTGATGTGGTTCTTCACCGTGGACGGGCTGATCTGCATGGCGTCGGCGATGGCGGTGTTGTCGAGGCCGGTGGCCATCAGCCGCCAGACTTCGCGTTCGCGCGGGGTGAGGTCGGTGGCGGCGGGGACGTCGGCGGTCGTCGGGGCGGGGCGCGGGGCCCGGACGTGGGTGGCGATCAGGCGGGTGAGCAGGCGGGGCGCGACCACGGCGTCGCCGGCGTGCACGGTGCGGATGCCGGCGGCGAGTTCCTCCGGGGAGACGTCCTTGGGCAGGAAGCCGTGGGCGCCGGCCCGCAGCGCGGAGACCACGTACTCGTCCAGGTCGAAGGTGGAGAGGGCGAGCACCCGGCAGTCGGGGAGGGTGCGGGCGAGTTGTTCGGTGGCGGCGACGCCGTCGAGGACGGGCATCCGCAGGTCCATCACCACCACGTCGGGGCGCAGGCGGTGGGCGAGGTCGACGGCCTGTTCGCCGTTCTCGGCCTCGCCGATCACCTCGAAGGACGGGTTCGGGGCGAGGATCAGCGTCAGTCCGCGGCGGACCAGGGGCTGGTCGTCGACGACCAGGACGCGGATCGCGGGGGCGGCGGCGTTCATGCGGACACCTCTCCGTGCTGGAGCTCGGCCTCGGCCGTCTCGTCGGCGGTCAGGGGGAGTTCGGCGAGCACGGCGAAACCGCCGTCGGGGTGCGGGCCGCAGCTCAGGGCGCCGCCGTGCAGGGAGACGCGTTCGCGCATGCCGATCAGGCCGTGGCCGCCGCTCTCCCCCGCGCTGCCGCCGCCCGTACCGCTGCCGCCGCCCGTACCGCCGCCGGCGCCGTCGTCGCGGACCGACACCAGGACGGCGTCCTGGCGGTACGTCAGGCGGACGGTGGCGCGGGCGGCGGGGCCGGCGTACTTGCGGGCGTTGGTCAGCGCCTCCTGGACGATCCGGTAGACCGTCAGGCCGAGGGTGGGCGGCAGCGGGCGCGGGGCGCCGTGGACGGCCAGTTCGGTGGGCAGGCCGGCCAACCGGGAGTCGTCGACCAGCCGGGCCAGGTCGTCGGCGCCGGGCTGCGGGGCCGGCGGGACGGCGTCCGGTTCGTCGCCGGCCCGCAGCACGTCCAGCAGTTGGCGCATCTCGCGCAGCGCGAGCCGGCCGGAGGACTCCAGGGTGACCAGGGCGTCCCGGACCACCTCGGGGTCGGCGAGGTTGGCGCGGGCGCCGCCGGCCATCAGCTGCATGGTGGTGATGTGGTGGGCCACGATGTCGTGCAACTCCCGGGCGATGCGCCGCCGTTCGTCGGCGACCGCGCGGTCCGCCAGCAGTCGGCGGTTGGCGGCCACCTCGCGCTGCCAGCGGGCGACCACCAGGGCCGCGCCCGCCACCAGCAGCGCGGAGGCCGGCGCGGCGACCACGGCGTCCCAGGCGGGGACCCGGAAGTGGCTCTGGGTCACCACCGTCAGCGCCGAGGTGACGGCGACGGCCGCGGCGGTCACCCGGATCCGGCTCTGCCGGGCGAGGCTGAACAGCGCCACCATCAGGACCGCGCCGAAGTGGATGGCGACCGGCCCGGCCAGGTTGACGCCCACCTGGAGCACCAGGACGGCGGCGTACGTCGGCAGCGGGTGGGTGCGTCGGAACAGCAGCGGCAGCCCGGAGAGCAGGGCGAGCAGGAAGCCGGGCACGTTGGAGCCGCCGGTGACCGCCGTGGACAGCAGGTAGCCGATCAGGTCCAGCAGGCCGGCGCCGACGGCCACCAGTGCGTCGTTCCGGCTCCACGGCAGGCCGTCCGGCCGGCGGCGCAGCTGCCCGCCCGTGTCCCTGTCTCCCCGGTGCCCGCGCATGTCCCGTCTCCCCGTCGCCGGGTCGCCCCCGGGTCGCTGATCAGCAGTGATGCGGCCATTCTCGCACCGCGCCGACGGGCTGGTCGTGGCCCCCCGGGGCCATCGGGCACTGGGAGCAGGGTCCTGGGTCCGGGCGGGCGGCGGGAGCCGGGCCCCCGGTGCGGATCGTCCGCCGCCCCGACGCCCCGGGCCCCTGCCGCCTGATGAGCTGTGAACAGGCCGGGAAGTCCCGGCATCGGCACCGACGTTCATGTCCACCGGGGACGTGCGCGTCCATCAGCGGGAGGGTTTCGTGATCCGCGCACTGACCGGATTCGCCACCAGGAACGCCTGGAAGGTCATCGCCCTGTGGGCGGTCGTCGGGATCGGGCTGACGTTCCTCAGTCCGATGCTGTTCTCCCGGGTCGTCCAGTCGCAGACCGGGGACTTCCTGCCCCGCAGCTACGACTCGGCGGCCGCGCTGCGGATCGCCGAGGACCACTTCGGCCTCGACCCGGACGCCACCGTCGTCACCGTGCTGGTCGCCCGCACCGACGGCCGGGCGCTCACCGACGGCGACCAGCAGCGGATCGAGGCCGGGGCGGCCCGGCTCGGCGAGCGGCGCGTCGCCATGCCGAGGCTGCCCGACGAGCCGTCCTTCCTGCTGCCCGACCACTCGCAGACCCCGCGGGTCGCCCCGGCGATGCTCGCCCCCGACCGCAGCTTCGAGCTGCTCGCCGTCGCCATGACCGGCGACACCGGCGACCAGGGCGTGCAGAAGGTCTACAAGGCCTTCCGGGACAGCGCCCGCGCCGAGTTCGCCGGGGCCGGGATGCGCACCGGGTTCACCGGCGGCCTCGCCGACGCCAGTGACAGCGCGGACGCGAACCGGACGGCCGCGGCCGTCGGCGGTGCGCTGCTCATGGGCCTGATCGTGCTGCTCAACGTGCTGGTGTTCCGCAGCGTGCTGGCGGCGGTGCTGCCGCTGCTCGCCGTCGCGATCATCGGCGGCGCGGCCGCCGGGGCGGTGGCCGGGATGGCGGCGCTGACCGGGCTGAAGCTGGCCCCGTCGACCCAGAGCCTGATCTCGGTGGTGCTGCTCGGCATCGGCGTCGACTACCTGCTGTTCCTGCTGTTCCGGTTCCGCGAGCAGCTGCGGGCCCGGCCCGACCAGCCCGCCCGGGAGGCCGCCGCCGAGGTCTCGGGCCGGGTCGGCACCGCGATCACCTCCGCCGCGCTGACCATCGTCGCGGCGTTCGCCACCCTGGGCGTGGCGAGCTTCGGCCAGTTCCGCTCGCTCGGCCCGGCCGTCGCGGTCGCCGTACTGGTCATGCTGCTCGGCAGCCTCACCCTGATGCCCGCGCTGCTCGCGGCCTGCGGCCGGGGAATGTTCTGGCCGTCCCGCGCCCTGCGCCGGCAGCCGCGGGAGGGCGTCGCGGGCCGGTACGGCGAGCTGGTCGCCCGGCGGCCGGTGGCCCTGCTGATGACGGCCGTCGTGCTGCTCGGGGTGCTGACCGCCGGCGTCGCGGGCATCCGGATGAACTACGGCCAGGGCGGCGGCACTTCCGACACCCCGGCGGCCGCCACCGCGGCGGAGATCGCCCGGGCGCTGCCGGCGGGCGTCTCCGACCCGACCACGGTGTACCTCACGGCGAAGGACGGCGGGGCCGTCAAGGTCGAGCAGTTCGACGCGCTCGCCCGCGAGTTGGGACGGGTGGACGGCATCGGCCAGGTCGGCCGGCCCGCGCTGAGCCCCGACGGCCGGGCCGCCCGGATCGACCTGTACCCGACCGCCGACGCGCAGAGCAAGCAGGCCCGTGACCTGGTCGCCGGCCCCGTCCGGGCCGCCGTCGCCGCGCACACCCCCGCCGGGACGAGCGCCCATGTCGGCGGCACGGCGGCGATCTTCGCGGACATCTCCACCGCCGTCGACCACGACCTGGCGCTGGTCTTCCCGGTCGCGGCCGGACTGATCGCCCTGATCCTGCTGCTGCTCCTGCGCAGCCTGCTGGCCCCGCTGGTGCTGATGCTCGCGGTCGGCGCGGGCTTCGCGGCCACCCTGGGCGCGGCGACGCTGGTCTTCCAGCACCTGCGGAACGGACCCGGCGTCGACTTCACCCTGCCGCTGGTGCTGTTCCTGTTCGTGGTGGCGCTCGGCACCGACTACAACATCCTGATCACCGACCGGATCCGCGAGGAGATGCACCGCCCCGGCCCGGCCCGCGCCGCCGTGGCCCGCGCCGTCCGCCACACCACCCCGACCATCGCCACTGCCGGCCTGGTGCTGGCCGGTTCCTTCGCCACCCTGGCCGCGACGCCCGGCACCGAACAGACCGCCTTCGCCCTCACGCTCGGCATCCTGCTCTCCGCCGGCGTCCTCTCGCTGGCCCTGGTCCCGGCCGTCGCCGCCCTCCTCGGCCGCGCGCTCTGGTGGCCGCTGCGCACCACGGACGCGCCGCGGGGGAACCGGTCGGATGCACCGCACGTCCCATCGGCGGTCCGTCAACACCTCTGAGAGGACAACGAGTTGAACCGCCGTACCGCCGTCGCCCTGCCCCTCGCCGCGGGAGCGTTCGCCCTGCTCACCGCCTGCGGCTCCGCCACCACCGGCACGCCCGCCGTCGCGGTCGCGGCCCCGCCCTCCGCGTCCGCGCCCTCGGCCGACACCACGCCGTCGATCGCCGTCGCGGTGACCGACACGGCCTCGGCCCTCGGCGAGCAGGGGCGCGGCGAGTTCGGCGACACCTACGGGAGCCTGTCGGTCGACGCCCACCACGTGGTGCTGTACGCCACCGACCCGGCCCGCGCCAGGAGCATGGTCGAGGCCGCGCACCGGGCCCACCCGGACACCGCCGGGGTGGACGTCGAGATCCGGGCCTGCCAGTACACCGCGAGGGACCAGTCCCGGGCCTCCGCCCAGGTGTTCGCCGCCCAGCAGCGGAAGCCGTTCTCCTTCCCGGTCTTCGCGTCCGGGTCCTCCCCGGACGGCACCGGCATCGTGGTCACCACCTCCGAGGAGGGCGCGAAGTCGCAGGCCTTCGTGCGGGAGGTCCAGCAGGCGGCCGGTTCCGTGCCCGTCCGGGTGAACGCCGGCAGCCAGGCCTCCGCCGCCGATCCGACCGCGCTGGCGCCGGTGGCGTCCGGCTGACCGTGCGGAAGCCCCTCGGAGCGGGTCGCTCCGAGGGGCTTCCGCACGCCCGGGTCAGGCGCTCGGCGCGGCCCGTTCGGCGGTGCTGCGCAGCACGCAGAACTCGTTGCCCTCGGGGTCGGCGAGAACGGCCCAGCCGGTGCCGTCGGGGTTGCGCCGGTCGGCGACGAAGGCGGCGCCGAGGGCCAGCAGCCGCTCGACCTCCCCGTCGCGCGGGGTCTCGGGGCGCAGGCACAGGTGGACCCGGTTCTTGACCGTCTTCGGCTCGGGCACCTGGTTGAAGTACAGCACCAGCCCGCCGCCCAGCTCGACCTGCGTCTCCCCGTCCCCCGGCTTCGCCGCCGGGTCGACCGGGCGCCCGGTCACCTCGCCCCAGAACCGGGCCAGTTCGTACGCGTCGGCGCAGTCGATCGCCACGTTCTGCACTACCGAGACCATGCGGGCGAGTCTCCCCGAATCCCCGGCCGGACGCCAACCCGGCGAGGCGGGCGGACCGCCCGGCCGGGCCGGTGTCACCGGGACGGGCCGTCAGACGGTGTCCTTGACCTTGATCTGGCCGCTGTCGATGACGAAGTCCTGGTTCCCGAATCCCGGGCTGAGGCACTGCCAGATCTTCGCCCGGTCGCCGTTGTTGCGGGCACCGCCCACGTCCAGGCACATCTCCCGGCCGGACCCGATGGTGTCCTTCACCTTGATCTGCCCCCGGTCGACCACGAAGTCCTGGTTCCCGAAACCGGGGCTGAGGCACTGCCAGATCTTCAGCCGGTCGCCGTTGTTGCGGGCACCGCCCACGTCCAGGCACATCTCCCGGCCGGACCCGATGGTGTCCTTCACCTTGATCTGCCCCCGGTCGACCACGAAGTCCTGGTTCCCGAATCCCGGGCTCAGACACTGCCAGATCTTCGCCCAGTCCCCGTTGTTGCGGGAACCGCCCACATCCAGACACATGGTGCTGCCGCCCGCGCGCGGCGAGCCGACGGCGGTCGCGGGCGCGGCCAGGGCGAGCAGGCCGGCGACGGCCAGGGCCGTGAACGCGGTGGTGGAACGGGACATGACGTACCTCCGTGGGTGCACCGACGAATGCGGGGAGGCGCGGTCGCCGCGCCTGCCCGGTGTCGGCAAGGCTGGCAGCGGACGGCCGTGACACGCCCGGGTACGAACCAGCAGCCATCCGATGGAGTGTCATCCGGTTTGAAATCCGTTCGGCGTCACATCGTTGACACTCCGTCAGTTGCACAGCCGGGCGAGTTCGGCGTCGAGATCCGCGCCCGCCGGCTCCGCGCCGGACGGGACCAGGGCGAAGGAGTCGCGCAGGAACCCGGCGACGGCCTCGTCGGGGATCCGGACGACGGCCCGGCCGGTGCGCCCGCACAGGGTGACGTGCACGGTGGCGCCGGGGCCGGGGGCGACGGCGACGTCACCCCCACCGGTGGGGGTGCGGCGTCCTTCGTCGAGCAGCGCCCGGGCGAACCACCACTCGACGGGATCGTCGTCGGGGTGCAGGGGCGGGAAGAACAGGCTGACGGCGTACGGGTCGGTGGAGTCGTACCGCAGCCGGGCTTCGATGGCGGTCTCCGGGTAGGGGCTGAGCGGCAGGGTGACGCGGGTGGTCCGGGCAGCGGTCACGGCCATGCGGGGCGGGCTCCTTCAACGCTCGGCGACGCTTCGTCGGTGGTCGCCGACGGCTACCCCGCCCCGCCCGCCCCACCGCTTCGCACCCCGAATCTTCACAACCCCGGGCCCGCCGGCTGCTGCTCCAGGTAGTCCTCGTACACCGCGACCTTGTACCGGACGATGTCCAACGAACGCTGCAGTTCGGCGAGTCGGCCCAGCACCCGGGCCTCGTGGGCGGGCGGGGTTTCCATCGGATCAGCACAGGAGAGTTGATCTAGAGCCCACTCCAGCTCCTACAGTGGCCGTCGGCGCGCCGCACAACCGACAGCGGGACAAAGGGGATTGACCATGCGTTACCGGACTCTGGGCGGCACCGGCATCGAGGTGAGCGCACACTGCCTCGGCACCATGATGCTGGGGTCGGTCGGCAACCCGGACCACCAGGAGGGCATCCGGCTGGTGCACGCGGCGCTCGACCACGGGATCAACTTCGTCGACACCGCCGACATGTACTCGGCGGGCGAGTCGGAGGAGATCGTCGGCAAGGCGCTGCAGGGGCGGCGCGAGGACGTGGTGCTGGCCACCAAGGTGCACTTCCCGATGGGCCCGGGGCCGAACCGGGGCGGCAACTCGCGGCGGTGGATCGTGCAGGCGGTGGAGGACAGCCTGCGGCGGCTGCGCACCGACTGGATCGACCTGTACCAGGTGCACCGGCCGGACGGGCGGACGGACGTCGAGGAGACGCTGTCGGCGCTGGGCGACCTGGTCCGGCAGGGCAAGATCCGGGCGTTCGGGTGCTCGACCTTCCCCGCGGAGGAGATCGTCGAGTCGCACTGGGTGGCGGAGCGCCGGGCGCTGCCGCGGTTCCGCACCGAGCAGCCGCCGTACTCGATCCTGGCCCGCGGCATCGAGTCCTCGGTGCTGCCGGTGGCGCGGCGCTACGGCATGGGGGTGCTGACCTGGAGTCCGTTGGCGTCGGGGTTCCTGACCGGCCGTTACCGCAAGGGCGGGACGATCGACCTGTCCTCGGGGCGGGCGGCGCTGCACCCGCACCGCTTCGACCCGACCCTGCCGGTGAACGTCCGCAAGCTCGAAGCGGTGGAGCAACTGATCGAACTGGCCGACGAGTTGGGCTGCACGCTGCCGGAACTCGCGGTGGCGTTCCCGCTGGCGCACCCGGCGGTCACCTCGGTGATCATCGGCCCGCGCACCGTGGAGCAGCTGACCGGCCTGCTGAAGGGCGCCTCACTGGTGCTCGACGACGCGGCGCTGGACCGGATCGACGCGATCGTCCCGCCGGGCACCAACGTGTACCACCCGGACGGCGTCTGGACCTCCCCCGGGCTCGCCCCGTCCGCGCTGCGCCGTCCGGCCGCCGAGCGCGCGGCGTCCGACGGCTGAGGAGCACCCGTTCGTGCGACGGGGCGTCGGGTCCGCCCCGTCGCACGGTCGGCGCTCAGCGCGGCAGGTCGGCGTGCCGCTGCAGGAAGGCCTCGACGTCGGCCGGGTCCTCCAGCGGCAGGGGGTAGACCAGCAGTCGGTCCACGCCCAGGTCGGCGTAGCGCCGCGCGTCGTCGGGGCTGGTCTCCACCGGGTCGATCTGCATGAAGTTGATCTCCAACCGGCCCAGGTGCGCGGGCCGGGGCACCTCGGCCTCGGCCTTGCGCAGCCCGTCGAGGTGGCGGGCCAGGTCCTGCGGGCCGCGGCCGTTGCCGATCCAGCCGTGCCCCTTGGCCACGGCCCGGCGGTAGGCGGCCGGGCTGTGGCCGCCGATCATGATGCGCGGGCCGTCGGGCCGCACGGGGCGCGGGTGCGCGTCGACCCGGGCGAAGTCCGCGTACCGGCCGTGGAACTCCGGTTCGGGCGCGCTCCACAACTGGCGCATCGCGTCCAGGTATTCGTCGGTGCGCCCGCCGCGCTCGGCGACCCGCACGCCGACCGCGGCCATCTCCGGCTCCAGGTAGCCGGGCGCGACGCCGAGCAGCAGTCGGCCGCCCGAGAGCACGTCGAGGCTGGCGGCCTGCTTGGCCAGCACCACCGGGTTGCGCTGCGGCAGGATCAGGATCCCGGTGCCCAGTTCCATCCGCTCGGTCAGCGCCGCGACGAAGGACAGGTGCACCAGCGGGTCGAGGATCGGGTCGGTGGGCGCCATCGGCGAGTCCGGCACCCGCGGGCTGGGCAGCACCACGTGGTCGCCGACCTACCAGGACCGGTAGCCCCACTCCTCGGCCCGGCGGGCCAGCCGCGCCGTGTCGGCCGGCCCCAGCGTCGCCTTGGCGCTCAGCCCGTACACACCCAGTTCCATGATCCCCGCCTCCGTCGTTCCCCGGCCGGGCGCGTCCGGCCGGGCGTCCGGGCGACGGTCCGACCGGAGCCCGGGCCGGCCCCTGCCCACCCGGGTCCGATCCGGTGAGCACGATCGATCCTGCCCCACGACGTCCCGGCCTGTCCCGGGATCACCGGTGGACGCGCCGGGTGTCGTCAGTACCGGACGACCGCCAGGAGCACCGTCGTGCACACCGCGGTGGCCAGCAGCACGGCGAGCAGGCAGCGGGCGCGCAGGCGGTGGTAGCGGGCGCCGTACTGCTCGCGGAGTCGCTCGCGGTGCTCCCGGAACTGTTCGAGCCCGCGGCGGGTGGCCTGGAGCTGGGTGTGCGCGAGGTGGTTCTCCAGGTCCAGCCGCTGAGCGGCCGTCAGCCAGGGCAGCAGGTCGGCGAACTCCTGGGCCGCCCGCCGGGCCTGCCGGTTCTGGTCCTGCCAGTACAGGTAGCCCTCCAACTGCCGCAGTCCCGCGTCGGCCTCGCCGGCGGCGGTGACCGGCCGGCCGCCGCCCCGGCCGGTGGGCGTCCGCTCGGTCACCGCTGCTCGTCGCCCGTGATCACCCGGCCGCCCTGGTGCCCGGCGTCCTGGATCTCGTCGGGGACCTCGGGGTGGTGCAGGTTGAACGCCGGGGACTCGGAGCGCACCCGCGGCAGGGTGGTGAAGTTGTGCCGCGGCGGCGGGCAGGAGGTCGCCCACTCCAGCGAACGGCCCCAGCCCCAGGGGTCCTCCTCGTGGACCTTCGGCGCGTACTTGGCGGTCTTCCACACGTTGTAGAGGAACGGCAGCATCGACAGGCCGAGCAGGAACGAGCCGATGGTGGAGATCATGTTGAGGGTGGTGAAGCCGTCCGAGGCCAGGTAGTCCGCGTAGCGGCGCGGCATGCCCTCCGCGCCCAGCCAGTGCTGCACCAGGAACGTGGTGTGGAAGCCGACGAACAGCGTCCAGAAGCAGATCCTGCCGAGCCGTTCGTCCAGCATCCGGCCGGTGAACTTCGGCCACCAGAAGTGGAAGCCGGCGAACATCGCGAAGACGACGGTGCCGAACACCACGTAGTGGAAGTGCGCGATGACGAAGTAGCTGTCGGAGACGTGGAAGTCGATCGGCGGGGACGCGAGCAGCACGCCCGTCAGGCCGCCGAACAGGAAGGTGACCAGGAAGCCGAACGCCCACAGCATCGGTGTCTCGAAGCTCAGCGAGCCCTTCCACATGGTGCCGATCCAGTTGAAGAACTTCACGCCCGTCGGGATGGCGATCAGCAGCGTCATGAACGAGAAGAACGGCAGCAGCACCCGCCCGGTGACGAACATGTGGTGCGCCCACACCGTCAGGGACAGGCCGGAGATGGCGATGGTGGCGGCGATCAGGCCGGAGTAGCCGAACATCGGCTTGCGGGCGAAGACCGGGATGATCTCGGAGATGATGCCGAAGAACGGCAGCGCGATGATGTACACCTCGGGGTGGCCGAAGAACCAGAACAGGTGCTGCCACAGGATCGGGCCGCCGCTCAGCGGGTCGAAGACGTGGGCGCCGAACTTGCGGTCCACCTCCAGGGCGAGCAGCGCGGCCGCCAGCAGGGGGAACACCATGATGACCAGCACGGCGGTCAGCAGGGTGTTCCACACGAAGATCGACATCCGGAACATGGTCATGCCCGGGGCGCGCATGCAGATGATCGTGGTGATGAAGTTGACCGAGCCGAGGATGGTTCCGAAGCCGGAGAACACCAGGCCCATGATCCACAGGTCGCCGCCGATGCCCGGTGAGTGAATGGCGTCCGACAGCGGCGAGTAGGCGAACCAGCCGAAGTCCGCCGCGCCGTTGGGCGTCAGGAAGCCGGCCACCGCGATCAGCGAGCCGAACAGGTACAGCCAGTAGGCGAACATGTTCAGCCGGGGGAACGCCACGTCCGGCGCGCCGATCTGCAAGGGCATGATCCAGTTCGCGAAACCCGAGAACAGCGGTGTCGCGAACACCAGCAGCATGATCGTCCCGTGCATGGTGAACAGCTGGTTGAACTGCTCGTTCGAGACGATCTGCGTGCCCGGCCGGGCCAGCTCGGCGCGCATGATCAGCGCCATCACCCCACCGATCAGGAAGAACGCGAACGACGTGCCCAGGTACAGGCTGCCGATCGTCTTGTGATCAGTCGTGGTGATCCAGCGGACGAGCACACTCCCGGGCCGGCGCGCTGCCCCCCGCGAGTCGGGCTCCGCCGCGGGCGGCGGGGTGCGGTCGGTCATGACGGTCATGGCGGCTCCCTTGCAAAAGCTGACCCGCCATCTCTATCAGTAATCCCCTGACTCCGTACGGTTACGAAACGGCTCGCGGTCACATCCGACCCCGCCTCCGAGGACCCGGAGGCGGGGCGCGCGGGGGTGCGCGGGATGACGGAGCGTCAGAACGCGGAGGTGTACGCCGTCAGGAACGACGCGGTCACGGGCGACCCGCCGGGGCTGAAGCAGATCGGGTACAGCTCGACGGCACCGGCGCTGCGGGCCCACGGCAGGGTGAGCTGGCACCAGCCGGCGCCGCCGCCGAACGCCGTGACCTGGGCGTGGTCGGCCGGAACGGCGACGCCGGGCAGGGTGACGGTGGAGGGGACGCCGACGGCCAGCGTGTTGCTCCCGGCCACCGAGTTGAAGTTGGTGCCGGACGGCACCGAGCCGTTGTACCAGAGGTAGCCGAAGGACTGCGGCGGGACCGCAGGGCCGTGCACGGCCCGCTCGGCGGAGTAGCTGAGCGTCCATTCGGTGTCGTAGGGCACGTTGGACGCGTCGAAGCAGAGGACCACGACGTTCTGCCCGCCGCCGGACGGCACCCATTCGGCCACCTTGCAGCGGGCGCCCTGCGTCGGGTCGACGGCGGTGACCTCGACGTTGCCGACGTTGGGGGCGGAGCCGACGCCGGGCAGCCGGACCGTCCAGAGGCCGGTGGACCCGTGGCTGGAGACGTTGCCGCCCCCGGCGGAGTTGTACTGGTCGATCGGCGCGCCGCTCGCGGCGGAGTCCAGGTAGGCGTAGTCACCCGGCACGGGGCCCCCGCTGCTGCTGGTGTACAGCACGGTGAACGGCGAGTTGTCGGGTGCGCCACCGCGCCGGTAGCAGGCCACCCTCACGTCGATGCCACTGCCGACGGCCCCCCAACCGGCCAGCTGGCACCAGGTGCCGCTGCGGTTGACGGCCGTGACGTGCGCGACGCCGCCGGGGCCCGCGATCAGCGGGAAGTGCACCACGTAGCTGCCGGGACCGGTCCGGTCGACGGTGACGGGGTTGCTCGCCGGGGAGGCCCAACTGCCCCACTGGCGCGACGGATCAGGAACGTAGCCGGTCGGCGGCGTCGGGTTGTCGACGAACGCGAAACCCCAGCGGTCGGGAACCGCGGCCCGCGCGGGGCCGGCGGTCGGCACGGCAGCCACGAGCAGCGCGGCCAGCAGGGCCAGCACCAGCAGCGCGGCCCGGACGGGACGGGCGGACGGTCGGTCGGATCCGGTGTGCATGGGCGGTCAACCCCCAGGGCAGTGAGGACAGGCACGGCGGCGCACCCCTTCCGGGGCGCCCGGGACAGGGCACGGCGGCCCCTGACACGACAGACCGTGCGCGGAGAACACGCGACGCGGGCACGGCAGTCCGGTGGCCACACATGCTAGGCGGGACCCCGATCGACACCCACCCTCCTGGCACGAACCCGTACCTCCGGCCACCCCCGGCGGGCGTTCGGACGACAGCCGGTCCGTCGACCGACGGAGCGTCGGCTACCGGTCCTGGCGTAGGCGCGGCCGACACCCGGGGCGGCTGAGCCGTCCCCGTTCCCATGGGGCCGGAGCCACCGGACGTCCCACCGGCCCCGGCCGGCCGGGTGTTCGCCGGGAGGGATCCGCCGCCTTCTCCGAAGGGGGCCGTCGGGGCCGTGACCCCCGTCTGCCCCGCTCGCCCCGTCCGAAAAAGGCGGCGCCCTTCCCCCCGTCTCCCCCCTCGGGCGCCGACCACCCCCACCCCCCGGATCCGGGGCGCCGACACCCAGGGCCTGCGGAACGAATCCCCCGATTCCCGCCGACCCGGCTGCGCCGGTCTCCCGGCGACAGGAAGATCGTGACAGCTCGGGGCCGGTCCGCACATTGCCAGGATCCGGCAATCTTGTCGGCCCCTTGACGCGCGATCCATGCACCGCCCTGACGGGGCCGCGGGCGGGCGAGCAACCACTCAGGGGCGCGTGCCCCGCCAGGCCGGGAGGCGCCCCCACGCACCCCTGTTCTCCGACCCCTCACAGCGCCTGTCGCGGCCAGCCCAGCAGGCGGGCGCCCATCGCGGCCGTTTCCAGGGTGTAGCGGTGGAGCGCGTCCGCCGGGTCGTAGCCGGTGAGGGCTTTGATGCGTTCTGCGCGGTAGCCGAGGGTGCGGACGCTGACGCCGAGGCGGCGGGCGGCTTCGGCGTTGACGTAGCCGGCTTCGGCCTGGACCGCGATGGTGTCGAGGAGGGGGCCGGCCCCGCCGCGGGCGGCGGCGAGGGGGCCCAGGACGGTGCGGACCAGGTCCGCCATCGCGGCGCGGTCGCGCATCAGGACCGGGAAGACCAGGAGTTCCTCGGCCTTCAGCAGTTCGGCGGGCAGGTCGAGGCGCTCCGCGAAGTCGAGCGCGTCGAGGGCTTCTTCGTAGCTGCGCACGACGCCGCCGGCCCCCGAGTGGCGGCGGCCGGTGGCGACCCGCCGGGCGGGCGGGTAGCCGGGGCCGGGGCGGAGTGCGAGTCGGGCGAAGGCGTCGAGGACGGCCTGTTCGCTCTCGGGGGCGACGCACACGAGTCGGCCGTCCTTGGTGGCGAGCAGCACGTCGCGTTCGCCGAAACGCCCGGTCAGTTCCCGTTCCACGCGACGCACCACGGGGTCGACGTGGCCGTAGGGCCGTTCGGTGACGGCGACGGCGACGGCGTGGGTGCGGGCGAGACGCAGGCCGAAGCGTTCGGCGCGTTCGGCGAGGGTGCCGAGGTCGCTGCGGCCGTACAGCAGGTCGTCGATGAATTCGCGGCGGGCGGCTTCCTCCTGACGGACGGCCAGCCGTTGGGCCCGTTCATGGCCTTCGCCGAGGGCGGCGAGCGCGGTCTCGGCGGCGATCAGCAGTGCTTCGCCGACCTGGCGCAGTTCGTTGACGGTGCCGGCGCCGGCGATCCCGGGGAGGGTGGTCCAGGCACGGCGGCCGGCGCCCATGCACCGGGCGACGACGTCGCGCAGGCCCTGCCCGTTCTCGGCGCAGCGTTCGCCGAGGGCGCGCAGGGATTCGACCTCGGCCCGGCTCAGGCGTCGCCCGGAGCGGGAGACTTCGGCGAGCAGCCCGACGTACCGGTCGCCGAGTTCCCCGACCACGGTCTGCTCGGGCACCGTCTGCTCGGCCATCTTGACGCCCTTTCACCTGCCGTTCGAAATCGCCGCATCCTAGCGGCCGGCGGGCCGGTGTCGGCGTCCGGTGTTGTTCGGGCCCGTACGATGGCGGGTGCGGCGCATGACGGTGCGTCGCCGTGATCTCGGGAGGTTCTCCGCCATGACGGCTGGCTCGACGGGCCCCAGGTGGGCGCTGATCGGCTGTTGGGCGGCGTTCGGGGTGGTGGCGCTGGCGCTGGCCGCGCGGGGGTGGGCGGCGTTCGGGTTCGAACAGGCCGTGCTGGACTGGTGCGTGGCGCATCGGCCGGACGTCGCGGTGACGGCGGCGACGGTGGTGACGGCCTGCGGGTCGGCGCCGTTGCCGTACCTGATGGCGTTGGCGGCCGGGGCGCTCGCGGTGCGGCGGGTGCGGGGGCCGGTGGCGGTGGTGCTGTTCGCGCCGACGGTGTGGCTGTTGCTGGGTCAGGGGCTGCGTCAGCTGCTGATGCACGGCTTCGGCCGGCCCCGGCCGCCGCTGGCGGCGCGGGCGGTGCACGCCTCGGGGTTCTCCTTCCCGTCGGGGCACGCGTTCACGGCGGCGGCCGGGGCGGGGCTGCTGGCGTTGGCGGTGGCGCTGGCCCGTCCGGGTGCGGCGCGCCTCGCCGCGGTGTGCGCGGTGGTGTTCGCGGCGGCGGTCGGTGCGAGCCGGGTGTACTTGGGGGTGCATTGGGCACTGGATGTGCTGGGCGGCTGGCTGCTGGCCGCAGGGTGGCTGGCGCTGGGTACGCTGCTGGTGTGTCAGGGCCGGGACAGTGGCGCTGTACTGCTGGAACGTCGACCCGGCGGGCGCCGGGATTGACCGGCAGGGGCGCGTCCGCGCCACGAATTGCCGTATATCAAGAAGGGTTTTCGGGATGGCTCAGGTTGTGCGGGGTGTGATCGCTCGGGCGAAGGGCGCGCCGGTGGAGGTGGTGCCGATCGTGGTGCCCGATCCGGGTCCGGGCGAGGCGGTGGTGAAGGTGCAGGCGTGCGGCGTGTGCCACACCGACCTGCACTACCGGGAAGGCGGGATCAACGACGAGTTCCCGTTCCTGCTGGGCCACGAGGCCGCGGGTGTGGTGGAGGCCGTCGGCGAGGGCGTCGACAATGTCGTCCCCGGTGACTTCGTGATCCTCAACTGGCGTGCGGTGTGCGGCCGTTGCCGCTCGTGTCGGCGGGGCCGGCCGCAGTACTGCTTCGCCACCCACAACGCGAAGCAGCAGATGACCCTGGAGGACGGCACCGAGCTGTCGCCGGCCCTGGGCATCGGCGCGTTCGCCGAGAAGACCCTGGTCGCGGCGGGCCAGTGCACCAAGGTGGACCCGGCGGCCGCACCGGCCGCGGCGGGCCTGCTGGGCTGCGGTGTGATGGCGGGCCTGGGTGCGGCGATCAACACCGGCCAGGTGGGCCGCGGCGACAGCGTCGCGGTGATCGGCTGCGGCGGCGTCGGCAACGCCGCGGTGATGGGCGCCCGGCTGGCGGGCGCGTCGCGGATCATCGCGGTGGACGTGGACGAGCGCAAGCTGGTCACCGCCCGCGGCCTGGGCGCCACCCACACCGTGAACTCGCGGGAGACCGACGCCGTCGAGGCGATCCGGGAGCTGACCGGCGGCAACGGCGCGGACGTGGTGATCGACGCGGTCGGCCGCCCGGAGACGTACAAGCAGGCGTTCTACGCCCGCGACCTGGCGGGCACCGTGGTGCTGGTCGGCGTGCCGACGCCGGAGATGACCCTCGAACTGCCGCTGCTGGACGTGTTCGGCCGCGGTGGCGCGCTCAAGTCGTCCTGGTACGGCGACTGCCTGCCGGAGCGGGACTTCCCGATGCTGATCGACCTGTACCTGCAGGGCCGGCTCGACCTGGACGCGTTCGTCAGCGAGACCATCGCGCTGGACGGCGTCGAGGAGGCGTTCGCCCGGATGCACCGCGGCGAGGTGCTGCGCTCGGTGGTGGTCCTCTGATGGCGGCCCGGATCGAACACCTGGTCACCGCGGGCGAGTTCAGCCTGGACGGCGGCACCTGGCAGGTCGACAACAACGTGTGGCTGGTCGGCGACGACCACGAGGTGGTGGTGATCGACGCCGCGCACGACGCGGACGCGATCGCCGCGGCGGTGGCCGGGCGCACGCTGGTGGCGATCGTCTCCACCCACGCGCACAACGACCACATCGACGCCGCGCCGGAGCTGGCCGCCCGCACGGGCGCGCCGATCCTGCTGCACCCCGACGACCAGGTGCTGTGGCAGCAGACCCACCCGGACCGGAAGCCCGATGGCGCGCTCGCCGACGGTCAGCAACTGACCGTCGCCGGCACCACGCTGACGGTGCTGCACACGCCGGGCCACAGCCCGGGCGCGGTCAGCCTGTACGCGCCGGAGCTCGGCACCGTGTTCACCGGCGACACCCTGTTCGCCGGCGGGCCGGGTGCCACCGGGCGGTCGTTCTCCGACTTCCCGACCATCGTCGACTCGATCCGCGAGCGCCTGCTGACGCTCCCGGCCGAGACGGTGGTGCGCACCGGCCACGGCGACTCGACGACCGTCGGCGCGGAGGCCCCGCACCTGGCCGAGTGGATCGCCCGCGGCCACTGACCGGCTGTCAACCCTCCGCCGCCCCCGACCTCCGGTCCGGGGCGGCGGACCCGTTTCGGGTGTTCATCATCTGTCCAACGGCTCTTCGTACCGTCCCCTCACCTGGCCGGCGACGCGAGGGCGTCGCCCGCAGGACAGGAGCATGGGGGGAAAGACAGTGAAGAAGAGACTCGTCGGCGCCTTGGTGGCCGGCGCCGCACTGGCCGCCACCGTCACCGCGGCCGCGCCCGCCGGCGCCGTGGTGGAGCAGGGCTGGGCGCACATCCGGAACGTGGGCACCGGCCAGTACCTGGACGACTACGCCCACAACACCAGCCAGGGCGCGCCGGTGTACGCCTACGCGCAGACCGGCCAGTCCAACCAGTGGTGGTGGGTGGCCAACAACACCAACAGCACGGTCACCTTCTCCTCCTACGAGACGCAGCAGTACAGCAGCGTCGGCAAGTGGTGGTACCGCAACCTCGTCCGCGACGGCGGCAACCGCGGTGTCCTCGGCCCGCAGCAGCTCTGGACGGGCGGCGTCGGCTTCGGCGGTCTGCCGGGCGAGGAGCTCTGGTACTACGCGGCCGGCGACGCCGGGACGTACATCCACTCCGCCGCCTGGAACGGCGACTGCCTGACCGCCCACGCCTGGGGCCAGGTGACGGTCGAGGGCTGCCGCACCGGCGACCACGACCAGCAGTGGAACGTCCAGTACAGCTGACCCGCCGGAAGGGAAGTCCCACCGTGAAGAACATCCGAAGGATCCTCACCGCCGCCGGCGTGTCCCTGTCCGTCCTGACGGGCGTGTTCGCCGTGGAGGCACCCGCCCGGGCCGCCGTGCCCCAGGGCTGGGCACACCTCCGGAACGTCGGCACCGGCCAGTACCTGGACGACTACGCCCACAACACCAACCAGGGCGCGCCGGTGTACACGTACGCGCAGACCGGCCAGTCCAACCAGTGGTGGTGGGTGGACAACAACGACAACAACACGGTCTCGTTCTCCTCCTACGAGACCCAGCAGGGCAACGGCCTCACCGGCTGGTGGTACCGCAACCTCACCCGCGACAGCGGCAACCGCGGCGTCCTCGGCCCGCAGCAGCGCTGGCAGCACGACACCCGCTTCGGTGAACTGCCCGGCGAGCAGCTCTGGTACTACGCGGGCGGCGACGCCGGGACGTACATCCACTCCGCCGCCTGGAACGGCGACTGCCTGACCGCCCACGCCTGGGGCCAGGTGACGGTCGAGGGCTGCCGCACCGGCGACCACGACCAGCAGTGGCTGATCTCCTACAACTGACCCGCCGGAAGGAACGTCCCACCGTGAAGAACATCCGAAGGATCCTCACCGCCGCCGGCGTGTCCCTGTCCGTCCTGACGGGCGTGTTCGCCGTGGAGGCACCCGCCCGGGCCGCCGTGCCCCGGGGCTGGGTGCACGTCCTGAACATGGGCACCGGCCAGTACCTGGACGACTACGCCCACAACATCGACCAGGGCGCGCCGGTGTACACCTACGCGCAGACCGGGCAGTCCAACCAGTGGTGGTACGTCACCATGACCTCCGCCAACCAGGTCGTCCTCTCCTCCTGGGAGACGGAGAAGTGCACCGACGGCTGGTGCACCACCAAGAGCTACCGGAACCTGCGCCGCAGCTTCAACAACACCGGCGAGCTGTCCGAGTACAACCCCTGGTACGACCCGTACGACAACACCGCGTCCAGGTCGCGCTGGTGGTACGCGGCCGGCGACGTCGGGACGTACATCCACTCCGCCGACGGCGACCAGGGCTGCCTGACCTCCCACGCCGGGAGCCAGGTGACGATCGAGGGCTGCCGCACCGGCGACCGCAACCAGCAGTGGACCGTCATCTACGCCTGACGGCCCCGCGATCCGTCAGCCCTTCGCCGCCCCCGGCGTCCCGTCCGGGGCGGCGAAGCGGACGGCCGCCAGCCGTTCCCGCGAGGTCGTGTCGGCGAGCAGCACGGACGTCGCGCCGGGGAACGCCGCCAGGCCCTGGTGGTCGACGGCCGTCACCAGGGCGGCCAGGCCGCGCACGTGGCGGCGGAAGGTGCCCGGGGCGGCGGTGCGGGCGCGGGCGTGCTGACCGGCCAGCGCCTGGTCGGGGTGGACGGCGAGCAGCACCACGTGCAGTTCCCGCCCGTACCGGCGGGCCCAGTGCGCGAGGGTGCGGCGCAGCCAGCGGCGGCTGCCGCAGTCGTGCACCAGCAGCGGCCCGGGGCCGCGCAGCGCGGCGCGGATGCGCAGCAGGTGCAGGGTCCGCACCACGGGCCGGTAGACGGGGTACGGGAGCCGGGCGGGCATCGCGGCCTGCGCGGCCAGGCGGCTGGTGCGCGGGTCGAGGACGGGGGCGTGGGCGTCCCAGCGGTGCAGCAGGGTGCTCTTGCCGCTGCCGGGCAGCCCGGCCACCACCACGGCGGCGTAGGGCCCGTAACGGACGGTCAGCGGCGGGCCGGGCCGGCCGCGCAGGTCGGTGACGCCGTGCGGGGCGAGTTCGCCGGCGGCTTCCACGGTGTGCTCCCCTTCGCTGTGACGACGGCCGTCCCGCCGTGGGCCACGGCGGGACGGTTCGGCAGCATAGCGGGGTGTCCGGGTCAGCTGTCGGTGACCCTGATGGCGCCGGCGGGGCAGGACGCGACGGCGTCCTCGACGGCGGAGCGCAGCTCGGCGGGCGGGCGGGCGTCGAGCAGCAGCACGACGCCGTCCTCCTCGCGCTGGTCGAACACCTCGGGGGCGTTGCGGACGCACTGCCCGGCGCCGCAGCAGCGGTCCTGGTCGACGGTGACGGTCACGGTTCCTTCTTTCGCGAGGTCGCCCGGGCGGGTCGGCGGGGCGGCGGTCACCAGGCGACCTGGAGCTCGTGGACACCGTAGATCAGCATGTCGTTCCGGAACGGGACGTCCTCGAACGGCACGGCGAGCCGCAGTTCGGGGAGTCGGCGCAGCAGGGTCTCCAGGGCGATCTCCAGCTCCAGCCGGGCGAGCGGCTGGCCGAGGCACTGGTGGACGCCGAAGCCGAAGGCGAGGTGGTGGCGGGTGTCGCGGGTGAGGTCGAGGGTGTCGGCGCCGGGGTAGCGGTCGTCGTCCCAGTTGGCGGTGTTGACCTGGAGGATGACGCCCTCACCGGCCCGGATCGTGGTGCCGCCGATCTCGGCGTCCTCGACGGCGACCCGGACCAGGCCGTTCTGCACGATGCTGAGGTAGCGCAGGAGTTCCTCGACCGCGGCGGGCGTGGCCTCGGGGTGGGCCCGCAGGTGGGCGAGCTGCTCGGGGTTGCGCAGCAGGGCGAGGATCGACAGCGCCGTCATGTTGGCGGTGGTCTCGTGCCCGGCTATCAGCAGCAGCCGGCCCATCGCGCCGATGTCCTCGATCTCCAGTTCGCCGCGGGCGACCAGGCGGCTGAGGATGCCGTCGTCGGGGTTGTCGCGCTTGGACGCGGTCAGCGCGTCGATGTACTCGGTGAGCCGGGTGTTGGCGTCGACGACCTCCTCGGTGGTGGAGCCGCGGTGCAGCAGGGTGCGGCTGCACTCCTGGAAGAAGTCGTGGTCCTGGTAGGGGACGCCAAGCAGCAGGCAGATCACCAGGGACGGCAGCGGCAGCGCGAACTCGTTGACCAGGTCGGCCTGGTGGCGTCCGTCGATCATCCGGTCGATCAGTTCGTCGGTGATCCGCTGGATCTCGGGGCGCAGCGAGGCGGTGCGGCGCATGGTGAAGTCGCCGGTGAGCATGCGGCGCAGCCGGCCGTGCTCGGGGTCGTCCAGCCGGATGAAGGTGGGCTTGACGGTGAGGAGCTGGCGGGAGGCCTCGGTGAGGAAGGGGAAGCCCGGGTTGTCGGGGTCGGAGCTGAACCGGTTGTCGGCGAGGACGGCGCGGACGTCCTCGTGCCGGGTGATCAGCCAGCACGAGGCGCCGTCGTACAGGCCGACCCGGCTGATCGGCTCGTCGTGCCGGGCCTGCTCGTAGGCGGGCGGCGGCGCGAACGGGCAGGTCCCGCGCGGGGCGGGGTGGCTGGTGGGAGAGGTTTGCGCGGCGGTGGCCATCTGGTGGTCCCTTCCCGGAGCTCGGCCGGCGGAGGCGTCGGCGGGCGAACCTTGCGACTGCGCGGCCCGGGCTGTTGAGTGCCTCGGGCAACTAACTCACGGTCACGCTAACTCGCGGTCCGTGGCCACGGGAAGGTGATCCTGGCCGGATCGTGAATTCTGTCCGGATTCCGGCGACGCGCATGCGTTCGCCCCCGAACCGGGAACCCCGCCCACCAGCCGCGTCCAGGTCCGTCACGGCCGACGGCTCATCCTTGCGGCCGATCGAGAACGGGCCACGGCCTCACACCCACAGCGCCTGGGCGATCGCCCACCCGGTGAACGCCGAGCCCAGCCCGGCCACCACGCTGCCCGCCGCGTTCACCCCCGCGTAGAACCGGGCCCCGCTCTCGGCCAGCCGCAGCGTCTCCCAGGAGAACGTCGAGTACGTGGTCAGCGCCCCGCAGAAGCCGGTGCCGAGCAGCAGTTGGAGCTGCGAGGAGGCCGCGCCGGCGGCGACCGCGCCGGTCAGCAGGCCGAGCACCAGGGAGCCGGACACGTTGACGGCGAACGTTCCCCACGGGAAGACCGTGTCGTGCCGGGCCTGCACCACCCGGTCGGTCAGGTAGCGCAGCGGCGCGCCGACCGCCGCGCCGACGATCACCAGCAACCAGTTCACTCCGCCTCCCCGGGGGCGTCGGCGGGACGGAGCACCTCGCACGCGTCGAGCGTCACCAGGCACCGGTCGAGCAGGTCGTCCAGTTGCGGCAGGAACGCCCGGATCCGCTCCTCGCGGTCCACCACCACGACCGCCACCGGCAGGTCGTCGCCGACCGACAGCAGCCGGGAGGTGTGCACCAGCGCGGACGCGCCGAAGCCCTCGATGCCGCGGAACACGCTGGCGCCGGCCAGCCGGGCGGCGTGCGCGCGGTGCACGATCTCCGCGTACAGCGGGCGGTGGTGCCAGTGCTGGTCCTCGCCGGCCAGCACCGTCATCCGCAGCGCCCGTTCGGTCCGTGCGGTCATCGCGTCCTCCGTCCGATCACCAGGCGGGCGGCGGCCGCGCCGGCCCAGACCGCGACCAGCGCGGCGAGCAGGGTGGCGGCCAGGTAGCCCAGGGCCGCCGGGGCGCGGCCGGCCAGCATCAGGCGCTGGACGTCGACCGCGTAGGTGGAGAAGGTGGTGAACCCGCCGAGCACGCCGGTGCCGAAGAACGGCCGCACCAGCCGGTGCGCACGCCAGGCCTCGGTGAGCACCGTCAGGAACGCCCCGATCACCGCGCAGCCCGCCACGTTGATCACCAGCGTCGCCCAGGGGAAGCCGTCCGCCGCCGTCGGCCATCCGAGCGCGATCGCGTACCGGGCGCAGGCGCCGAGCACTCCGCCGACGGCCACCACGCCGATCACGGACGCCAGTTCACGGTCCGGCCCGCGACGGCGCGCCGGGCGCGCCCCGGTCTCGGATTCGACGGCGCCGGCCGTCGTCGACTGGGAACTCTCCACGGGCACCACGTCTCCCACTCGCACGGCGCCCGAAGGATCCGGGCGCGTCCTGTACAAGTAGGGACCGTTGGCGGCGACTCGCCGCGGTTCAGGTCCGGCGGGCCCCACCGCCGTCGCGCCCCCTCGGAAGGTGGCACTTGCGCCACTCTACCGGCCGGGCGGGCCGCCCCCGGCAGCAGGGACGGCTCAGCGTGTCCCGACGGCGGGCGCCGGGACGGTCGGCAGGGTGTCGCGGGCGTACGCCAGGGCTTCCGGTGTGGTGGCGAACAGTCGCCCCTGAGCCTGGAGTTCGTCGAGTATGCCGAGTGCGTCCAGGGGCCGGCGGTGTTCGGGGTGCAGCCCGGAGAGCAGGACCCGGATACCGCGGCGGTGCAGGTCGGCGAGGGCCTCGCCGAGGACGGTCGCGCCGCTGGCGTCGATCGCGGTGACGCGCGACATCCGCAGGATCACCACCTCGGCGTGGTCGGCGGCGGTCAGTTCGAGCCGCAGGCGGTGCGCGGCGGCGAACAGCAGCGGGCCGTGCAGCCGGTAGGCGGCGATCCGGCCGCCCGCGTGGTCCTGCTCGGACACCGGCAGGCGCTCCAGCCGGGCGGCCCGGGCGACGGCGCGGAGCGCGAGCGCGCCGGCCAGCAGCAGGCCGACCGCGACGGCGGTGACCAGGTCGAAGGCGAGGGTGGCGGCGGCGGTCGCCGCCAGCACGGCGGCCTCGCCGCGCCCGGTGCGGGCCAGCGCGCGCAGCGCCCCGGCCTGCACCATGCGCACGGCGGTGGCGATCAGCACGCCGGCCAGCGCGGCCAGCGGGATGTCGGCGACCAGCGGCGCGGCGGCGAACACCACCACGGCCAGCACGGCGGCGTGCACCAGCGCGGCCAGTCGGGAGACCGCGCCGCTGCGCACGTTGACGGCGGTGCGGGCGATCGCGCCGGTCGCGGCGACGCCGCCGAACAGCGGGGCGACCAGGTTGGCCAGGCCCTGGCCGAACAACTCCCGGTCGCTGTCATGCCGTTCGCCGCCCCGGCGGGGGTCGTTCGCGGTCATCGCGTCGGCGGCGGTCGCCGACATCAGCGACTCCAGCGCGCCGAGCGCGGCGACCGCCAGCGCGGACGGCAGCAGCGCGGGCACCGCGGACAGGTCGAGGAAGCCCAGCGAGGGGCTGGGCAGTCCGGACGGCAGGTGGCCGATGACGGCGACCGGCAGGTCGACCGCCTTGGCGAGCACGGTGGCGGCGACCACGGCGATCAGCGAGAACGGCACTCCGGGCCGCAGCCGTCCGCCGATCAGCATCAGCGCGGCGACGCCCGCCGCGAGCAGCACCGCCGCCCAGTGCGGGGAGGACGCGAACGCGGAGACGGCGCGGGCGGCTACCACCGCCGGGTTCTCGCCGTCCGGTTTGGCCACGCCGAGCGCGCCGGGCACCTGCTGGAGGCCGATCACGCCGGCGATGCCGACCGTGAAGCCCTCGATCACCGGCACCGGCACGTACGCCATCCACCGGCCGGCCCCGGCGAGCGCCAGCAGCAGGCCGGCGAGCAGGCCGACGGTCAGCACCCCGCCGGTGCCGTAGCGGGCGACGATCGGCACCAGCACCACGGTCATCGCACCGGTCGGGCCGGTGACCTGGAGGCCGGAGCCGCCGAACACGGCGGCGATCGCGCCCGCGACCACGGCGGTGGCCAGGCCCGCCGCCGCGCCCGCCCCGGAGGAGACGCCGAAGCCCAGGGCGAGCGGCAGCGCCACGATGGCCACCGTCAGTCCGGCGAGCAGGTCCCGCCGCGGGTCCCGCCGCATGGTGGCCAGGGTCCGGCGGTCGGGCAGCACCGCCCGCAGCCGCCGGCCGATCGCACCCGCGCCGTTCACGCCGCCCCGCCGCATCGGATCGTGGCGAGCGGATCATGGACCTCCGCCTGGGCGTGGCACTGCGACGCGGGCACGGTTCAGCTCTCTTTCTGGGGTTCCGGCTCTGTTCCGGACCGGGACGGGACGGCGATGCCGTGCTGCTCCGCGATCCGCAGCAGCCCGGCGATCCGGCCCGCGTGGGCCTGCGCGCCCTGGTCGTCCTCGGCGTCCCGCGCCTCGCGCAACGCCCGTCGGGCGAGGGCGAGTTGCTCGCGGAGCTCCTGCTCGAACACCTCGGTCACGTCGGCCCCTCTCCAGTGTCGGCGCGCAGGTGGCCGGGCAGGACGGACCGGCCGGGCACCCGATCAGAATGTATCGACTTGAAGAATTTCGCAAGTCGCAATGTCTGCATGTCCTGGGCGCAGCGAGGCCCTCGCGGGCGGGGCAGGGGAAGTGACGGAGCGTCAGGCGTTGTTGTCGGCGGCCCGCAGGTCGGCGAGCAGGCCGGCCTGGTCGGTGATCAGCGAGCCGAGGATGGAGCGGGCGACCCGCAGCAGGTCGGCGACCTCGCCGCTGGCCAGCGTGTACACCACGGTGGAGCCCTCGCGGCGGGCGTGCACCAGCTTGGCCCGGCGCAGCACGGCCAGCTGTTGGGACAGGTTGGCCGGCTCCACGCCGACCTCGGGCAGCATCTCGGCGACGGCGTGGTCGCGGGTGCTGAGCAGCTCCAGCACCCGGATCCGCACCGGGTGCCCGAGCGTTTTGAAGAACTCCGCCTTCAGCTGGTACAGCGGGACGCTGGCCACCGGTGGCGACTGCGGGTTCTCGGCGTTCACGTGGTCGTCACCGTCTCGTTCAAGGCCCGAAAGGGCACGGGGGCGTCGCGCCGACCCTAACAACCGCTCGTGCCCCCCGGCACGAGCCGGGGGGCACGAAGGGCGGTGTCAGGCCTTCTTGACCACGCTGGACTTGAGCTGCATGGCGCCGAAGCCGTCGATCCGGCAGTCGATGTCGTGGCCGTCGACGCCGTCGACCAGCCGGATGTTGCGCACCTTGGTGCCGGCCTTGATGCCGGAGGCGTTGCCCTTGACCTTCAGGGCCTTGATCACGGTGACGGTGTCGCCGTCGGCCAGCACGTTGCCGACGGCGTCCCGGATCTCCCGCTCCCCCGCCGGCTGCGCCGCGTTCTCCTCCGCGGGCGCCCACTCGTGGCCGCACTCGGGGCAGACCATCAGGGCGTCCATCTCGTAGGTGTACTGGCCGGCGCAGCTGGGGCAGGGGGGAAGGTTGTCGCTCATCGGGCCAGGATAGCGGCCGATCGGCCGCTATCCGGACGCCTGTCCGATCAGTTGACGCTGACCGCGCTCCACGCGGCGGCGACCGTCGCGTACTCGGCCGAGCCGGCGCCGTACAGGTCGCGGGCGGCGTTCAGGGTGGCGGTGCGGGCGCCGGCGTAGTTGGTGGTGGAGGTCATGTAGACGGTCAGCGCCCGGTACCAGATGGCGGCGACCTTCTGGTTGCCGACGCCGGTGACGGTGGAGTTGTTGCAGGTCGGGCTGTTGTAGGTGTAGCCGTTGACGGTCTTGCTGCCGCTGCCCTCGCTGGCCAGGTAGAACCAGTGGTTGGCGACGCCGGAGGAGTAGTGCACGTCCAGCTTGGCGACCGACTTGCTCCAGCAGTCGGCGGAGCGGCCGTCCAGCGAGGGCTTGTCGAAGCGGCGCAGCCACGGCGGGGTGGACTGGTCGCTGAACAGGTAGTCGGGGGTGTCGACGGCGTTGTTGGCGTACCACTCGACCATGGTGCCGAAGATGTCGCTGGTGGCCTCGTTGAGGCCGCCGGACTCGCCGCTGTAGCGCAGGTTGGCGGTGGCGCTGGTGACACCGTGGGTCATCTCGTGGCCCATGGTGTCGAGGTCGACCTGCTCGGGGTCGGTGGTGCCGTCGCCGTCGCCGGTCATCATGCAGAAGCAGCTGTCGACCCACTGGGCGTTGTCCCAGTTGGTGCCGACGTGGACGAACACGGTGGCGCCGCGGCCGTCGTTCTTGATGCCCTTGCGGCCGAAGGTGTTGAGGTAGTAGTCGTACGTCCAGGCGGTGTTGGCGTGGGCGTCGACGGCGGCGGTGGTCCGGTCGGTGGAGAACTTCCGGCCGTCGCCCCACACGTTGTCGGCGTCGGTGACCAGGTTGCCGGAGGTGGCCTTGACGCTGCTGGAGCCGAGGTTCCTGGCGTCCCGGGTGGAGTGGCCGCGCACCGGGTCGATCAGCGCGTAGCTGCCGTCGGCCTGCTGGGTGGTGTCGATCCGGACGTCGCCGGTGTACTCGGAGTGGCCGGTGCCGGCGACGGACTGCTCGGAGTCCCAACTCTCGATCGCCTCACCGGTGGTGGCGTCGGTGACGACGACCCGGCCGGTCGGCTGGCCCTGCTTGCCCTCGCCGCTGACGGTGGTCTGCCAGGCGAGGCGGGCACCGCCGTCGGCGGCCCAGACGACCAGTTCGGGGGTGGCGGTGGCGCCGGATATGCCCTGGGCCTGGCCCAGCGCGGCGGCGGCGCCGTGCTGCGGGGAGACGGACGGCACCACGGACTTCACCGCCGGGTTGTGGCCCTTGGCGCGGGAGGAGTCGGCGAGCTTGCCACGGGCGTCCTGGTGCACCACCAGGTCGCCGCCGACCACCGGCAGGCCCTGGTAGGTGCGGTCGAAGCGGACGTGCTGCGCGCCGTTCGCGTCGATGATCACGTCCTTGACCTTCAGGCCCTGGCCGGCGCCGAAGCCGAACAGCTCGGCGTGGTGCGCGACGTTCGCCTCCGCGCGGGCGATCGCCGCGTCGCGGCCCGGGGCGGCGGAGGCGGTGTCGACCTGGACGGCGGCGACGAGCAGGGCGGCGCTCGCGGCGAGGGCGCCGGCGGTGAGGGTGCGGCGGCGTGCGGAGGAGGAGGGGCTCACTCGTGACTCCAGTCGGGTAGCTGGGGGCTGGCCGACTGACAGCCTGTCGGTGAACACGCAAACAGTTCTATGAACAGTAAATGAAAGTAATCGGTTCGTATCCCAGCACCCTCACCCCCGCCGTTCGGGGGGCCGCTCGACCGGTACGGGAACGACCAACGGCCCTCCCGCCGCGCGGGCGCGACGCGCAGGATCGGAGCATGACCCTCGACCCCTCCCCCTCCCCCGACGGCATCTCCCTCGACCCCGGCCAGTGCCTGCGCCTGATGGCCCGTCACTCGGTGGGCCGGCTCGTCTACACCCGGCACGCCCTGCCCGCCGTGCTGCCCGTCCGCTACCGCCTGGTGGACGGCGGAAGCGTGCAGGTCGACCAGCCCGACGAGGAACTGCTGCGCGCCGTGACCGGCACCGTGGTCGCCTTCCAGGCCGACCAGGTCGACCCGACCGACGGCAGCGGCTGGACGGTCACCGTGCTCGGCCACGCCGACGCCGTGCACCCGGCCGCGGCGACGGGGCCGCCCTCGGTGTCCGTGCGGATCCGCCCGGAATGGGTGTCCGGGCTGAGACTCCTGCCGCCCCGGCCCGCCGACCGGCCCCGCCGACCGGGACCTCCGGCCCTCGCGCCCGACACTGCCCGCCCCGCAGAGTGGGAACGTCGGCACCCGACCGGCACCGACCGAGGAGGCGAAGGGCGATGCGGCACTGCACCGTCGGAGCGATGATGACCCGTCACGTGGTCACCGTCAGCCCCGGTACGGGCTTCCGCGAGATCGTCGCCCTGCTCGCCGAGTACGACATCACCGCCGTGCCGGTGGTCGACACCGACCACCGGCCGCTCGGCGTGGTCTCCGAGGCGGACCTGCTGCGCACCCAACTCGCCCAGTACGACCCGGCGTCCATGCTGCCCGCGCCCGTGCACCTGCGCGGCACCGGCACCACCGCCGCCGACCTGATGACCTCCCCCGCGGTGTGCACCACCCCCGACTCGACGGTGGTCGCCGCCGCCCGCCTGATGACCCGTCGGCGGGTCAAACGCCTGCCCGTGGTCTCGCCCGCCGACGGCCGCCTGATCGGCACCGTCAGCCGCGGCGACCTGCTGCGGGTCTTCCTCCGCGAGGACCGGGCGATCCGACGCGAGATCGTCGAGGAGGTCCTCACCACCGTCGAAGGCGCCAGCCCCGCGCTGATCGCCGTCGACGTCGTCCAGGGCGAGGTCACCCTCAGCGGCACCACCGCCCCGCACTGCCCCGCCCGCACCCTGCGCGAACTCTGCGCCGCCGTCGACGGCGTGGTGTCGGTCACCGACCGCACCACGCACGCCGCCTGACGTTCCGTCAGCTCAGGATCCCGACGCGGCGGGCGGCCGCGATCCACTGCGGGAACTCCGACAGCAGCCGGTCGTACAGCTCCGGGTCCGGCAGCGTGCTGATGTCGTCCACCGCGAAGAAGCCGACGTTGTCGACCCGGCGGCCCGGCAGCTGGTCGAAGTACTCCAGCACGCCGTAGTTGGAGTGCCCCAGGCCGACGAACTGCCAGAAGATCGGCTCCTCGACGGCCGCCCGCAACTGCGCCTCGATCTCCGAGTTGCGGTAGACGCCGCCGTCGGAGAAGAACAGCACCAGGGTGGGCAGCGGCGACGGGTGCGCGTGCACGAACGCGCGCACCTCGGCGATCACCTTCTGCTCCTCGTTCTGGATGCCGACCGCCTTCATGTCCACCCGCCCGTCCGGCAGCGGCGGCCGCACCCGGCGACGCCCGAAGAGGCTCATGTTCGCCTCGCCCGGCCGCACGTGCAGCCGCAGCCACTCCGGCAGCCCCGGCAGGCTCAGGTCCGGCAGCCGGGCGGGCTTGGTGGCGAACGTCCACGCCTGCATCGTGCCGTCGTCGTCCAACTGCGCGGCCACGGCGGCCATCCGCTCCACCACGTCCGCGACCACGCCCCGGCCGTACAGCCCCGCCATCGACCCCGACGCGTCCAGCACCAGCAGGATCCGCGCCACCACCCCCTGCGCGCCGTGCTTGCGCAGGCTGACGGCGACCTGCTGCTTGCGCAACGAGAGGCGCTTGCGCATGTCGACGGGGAGGTGTTCCTCGGCAGCGGCGGCGAAGTCCGGCGCGTGCGCGGGCCGCGGCGGGACGGCCGGGGACGCCGACGGGTGCGGGGACGACAGCTGCTGGGTGACCGTCGGCGGCGGCACTTCGACCGGCCCCGGCACCGGCGCGGGCACGACGGACCGGGACTCGGGCCGCGGGTCCGCCGGGCGCAGCCTGAGCTCACGGGTGGCGTCCGGCCCGAGCCCCGCCACCGGCAACGGCCCGGGCTCGTGCCCGGGCTCCGGCACCGGCTCGGGAACGGGCTGCGCCGCCGGGCGCAGCCCGCGGGCGGGCTGCGGGACGGTCGCAGGCTCGGGCCGGGGCTCCGGCAGCGACGCCGGGCGCAGCCTCAACTCGCGAGTGGCGTCCGGCCCGGGCCCGAACTCGGGCGCCGACTCCAACTCGGTGACGGGCAACGCCTCTTCCGCCGCACGCCGCGCGGGCTCCGGCACGGCGGCGTGCCCGCTGGTCGGCCCAGCCTCTCCCGCCGGGTGCCGCACCCCGAACCCGCCGGTGACGTCCGCTGTCGGCTCCGCCGCCGCACGCCGCGCGGGCTCCGGCACGGCGGCGTGCCCGCTCTCCGATGCCGGGCCGGCCTCTTCCGCCGGCACCCCGGACCCGCCGGCGACATCCGCCGTCGGCGCCGGCGCGGGCTCCGGCACCGAACCGTGCCCGCTCTCCGACTCGGACTCGGCCGCTTCCACCGGGTGCCGCACCGCGAGCCCGCCCGTGGCGTCCGCCGCCGGCTCGGGTGCCGACTCCGCGGTGGGCACGGGCACTGCCGCCGCACGCGGCTCGGGCACGGGCTCCGACGCCGGCTCCGCATCCAGCGCAGGCACCTGCCCGTCGGCCACGTCCGCGTCCGCATCCCCCTCCGCCGGCAGCTCGAAGCCGTACGCGGCGGCCACGCCGTTCAGGCCGTTGGCCCAGCCCTGGGCGACAGCGCGGAACTTCCACTGGCCGCCCCGGCGGTAGAGCTCGCCGCCGATGAGCGCGGTCTCCCGGCCGGCCTCGATGACGAAGCGGGCGAGCGGCAGGCCGGTGCGGGCGTCGGAGATCAGCAGGGTCAGATCGGGGACCCGACCGAAGGTGCCGTCGTCGCCGATGGCGGCGAGCAGCAGGACGCGCTGGACGGCGGCGTCGCGGACGTCGAGCGCCGCGAGGTCGGCCTCGATCCGTTCGACGGGGGCGTCGGCGCCGCCGGTGCGGCCGCGGTGCAGGACCGCGCCGGAGCGGTGGGTGGGTCGGTGACGCCGGATCAGGTCGCTCGCGTCGCGGGCCTGTCCGTCGGCGGTGAGCAGCAGGGCGGCCGCGCTGAGGTCGGGGACGCCGGGTGCGGGTGTCCAGGTGAGGTCGGCGTGCACGGCGGGCACGTCGATCGGGAGGTTGCTGCCTTTGGCCAGGGATCTCGCGGTCACCGCCACAGTCTCGCCCATCGGGGGCGTGCGACGCGCCCCCCGGGAGGCAGGTTCTGCGGGCGGCGGCGGGCCCGGCGCTACGGTGGGGGCCGGACCGTGGGCGAGCCGGGAGCGAGGTGGTCCTGGTGCACGCGGTCACCGACTGGCTGCGCGGGCTCTCCGGGCCGGTGGTGTACGCGGTGGTGGGGGCCCTGGTGTTCGCCGAGGACGCGTTGTTCTTCGGGTTCGTGCTGCCGGGCGAGACGGCCGCGGTGCTGGGCGGGCTGCTGGCGCACCAGGGCAAGGTGTCGCTGGGCTGGATGGTGCTGGTGGTGGTGTCCGCGGCGGTCCTCGGCGATTCGACGGGGTACGAGGTGGGGCGCCGGTTGGGTCCGGCGGTGCTGCGCACGAAGACGCTGCGCAAGCACGCGGACCGGGTCGAGGGGGCGCAGGACCTGATCCGCCGTCGGGGTCCGGTCGCGGTGCTGCTGGGACGGTTCGTGGCGTTCTTCCGGGCGTTGATGCCGGCGCTGGCGGGGGTGTCGCGGATGCCGTACCCCCGGTTCCTGCTGTTCAACGCGATCGGCGGGGTGCTCTGGGGGGTGGGGTTCACGCTGCTCGGCTATTTCGCGGGTTCGGCGTACTCCCGGGTGGAGGGCACGGTGGGGCGTTCGCTGGCGGTCGCGGTGGCGGCGGTGGTGGTCGTGGCCCTGGTGGTGTGGCGGGTGCGCGCGCACCGCCGCGAGGCCCGCCGTGAGAGCCGTGAAAGCCGTGCCGACACCCGCGCCGACCGCCCTGACGACCGCCCTGACGGCCCCGGCGAGAGCAGTGACGAGGACAGTGACGAGGGCCGCGACGGCCGGGGGCCGAAGCAGGACTGACGGTCCGTCGGGCGCACGGTGGCCGACCGTCCCGCTCCCGGCAGGGCCCGTCGGCTCCCGGAGGTGGACCGTTCGGCCCTCTGCGCGGCCGGGGCGAGGGAGCAGGCTGGAGTCATCGGGAAAGGAGTTTCTGATGAACCGTCTGCAGACCCGTAGTGTCGCCGAGGTGCTGGTGGAGACCCGCGGCGAGGTTTCGGCCGGCGCCCCCGACTATGCGCGGGTGAAGATCGCGGCCGTGCTGGACCGGTTGGACGAGCCGGTGCTCGGAGTCCGGGTGCGGCTGGTGCAGGAGCCCAACCACGCGATGGCCCGGCCCTCGCGCGCCCAGGCCACCGTGGACGTCAACGGGCGTCCGGTGCGGGCGCACGTCGCGGCGGCCACCATGCGCGAGGCGGTCGACCTGCTCCAGGACCGGCTGGTGTCGCGGATCGCCCGGCTGCGCCACCACCGCCGCCCGACCCGTACGCCGCTCGGCTGGGCGGACGGCCTGGACCCGGAGCACCGCCCGCAGCGCCACCACCGTGCGCCGGAGGAGCGTCGGCTGGTGCGGCACCGCAGCTACAGTGCGGCGCGGCTGGGCCCGCTGGACGCGGTGTTCGAACTGGAGGCGATGGACTACGACTTCCAGTTGTTCACGGACGCCGGGAGCGGTTGCGACAGCCTGGTCTACCGGGGCGCGGCGGGCGGCTACCGGCTGGCCTCGACCGGCCCGCTGCCGACGCCGGTGCCGGGCCTGGTGACCAGCCGGCTGACGGTGCCGTGCCTGACGGGCGACCAGGCGCGGGCCCGACTGGACCTGAGCGGCCTGCCGTTCGTGTTCTACACCGATGCCGCGACCGGCCGCGGCAACGTCATGTACCACCGTTACGACGGGCACTACGGGCTGATCACGCCCGCCGCGTAGCGGTCGAGCCTTCGGCAGGCGTGGGGGTCTGTCCGGAGGCGGGAAGAGCTCCCGGCGGGTGTGGGGCCCGTCCGGGAGCGCGGGAAGAGGAGTCGGGGACGGTGTGGGGCCGTCCCCGGCTCCCGCTTTTTTGGCTCATTACCTGCTCACTGACGGCCGATTGCCTCGACATTACGTCGACAACGAAGTATTTCGGCCAACTTCTTGCCGCATGGGTGACGCGTCCCCAACAAAGCTGGCACTGTACCGTCCCATCGCCGCACAGGCCCTTGCAGACGCACGTGCACCACGACGATGCGGCGACCCGTCGGACACCGTCCGACCCGTTCGAACCACCAGCTCTACCGGGCGGCTCCATCCCTGCCCTCCCGGCTGACTCCGGCCGTACCCACGCGGCCGTCGCAGAAGGAGTTCCGTGTGACTCGATCCTCCCGAAAGACCGTCACCGCGACCGCGCTGATCGCCGGCGCCGCGATGATCGCGGCCGCCCTGACGTCCGGTGTCGCCGCCGCCGACACCACCGAGCAGGCCCCGGCCGAGGTCCAGGCCGTCGCGGGCGCGCTGCCGGTGCAGCTGTCGGCGGACCAGCGCGGCGAGCTGCTGGCCGTGGCGGACGCGGCCAAGGCGGAGACCGCGAGGTCGCTGGGCCTGGGATCGGAGGAGGCGCTGATCGCCAAGTCCGTGACGAAGGACGCGGACGGCAGCGTGCACACCCGCTACGAGCGCACCTACGCCGGGCTGCCGGTCCTCGGCGGCGACCTGGTGGTCCACACCGCCCCGGACGGCTCCACCTCGGGCGTCACCAAGGCCACCGAGGCGGACATCGCGGTCGACACCACCGCCAAGGAGAGCGCCGACTCCGCGCGGACCTTCGCACTGGGCAGCGCCGAGGGCGCGCAGGTCGAGGAGCCGGCGGCCGACAACGCCCGCAAGGTGGTCTGGGCGGCGTCCGGCACCCCCACGCTGGCCTGGGAGACGGTCGTCACCGGCACGCAGGAGGACGGCACGCCGTCCGAGCTTCACGTCATCACCGACGCGAACACCGGCAAGAAGCTCTTCGAGTACCAGGGCATCGAGACCGGCATCGGCAACAGCCAGTACTCCGGCCAGGTCACCATCGGCACCACGGCGGCGGGCAGCGGCTTCGCGATGACCGACAACACCCGCGGCGGCCACAGCACCTACGACCTGAACGGCACCAGCGGCACCCGCACGCTGGTCACCAACCCGACGGACACCTGGGGCGACGGCACCGTCGCCAACCGGCAGACCGCCGCCGTGGACGCCGCCTACGGCGCCCAACTCACCTGGGACTACTACAAGAACGTCCACGGCCGCAACGGCATCAAGGACGACGGCGTCGGCGCCTACACCCGGGTCCACTACGGCAAGAACTACGTCAACGCGTTCTGGTCCGACAGCTGCTTCTGCATGACCTACGGCGACGGCGCGGGCAACACCCACCCGCTGACCTCGATCGACGTCGGCGCCCACGAGATGACCCACGGCGTCACCTCCGCCACCGCGAACCTGATCTACAGCGGCGAGTCCGGCGGCCTGAACGAGGCCACCTCGGACATCATGGCGTCCGCCATCGAGTTCTGGGCCGGCAACCCCCAGGACAAGGGCGACTACCTGGTCGGCGAGAAGATCGACATCTACGGCACCGGCGCCCCGCTGCGCTACATGGACAAGCCCTCCAAGGACGGCCGCTCCCGGGACGCCTGGTCCGCCGACCTCGGATCGATCGACGTCCACTACTCCTCCGGCCCGGCCAACCACTGGTTCTACCTGGCCTCCGAGGGCAGCGGCGCCAAGACCGTCAACGGCGTGAACTACGACTCCCCGACCTCCGACGGCCTGTCGGTGACCGGGATCGGCCGGGACGCCGCCGCCAAGATCTGGTACCGGGCGCTCACCACGTACATGACGTCCTCCACCAACTACGCCGCGGCCCGCGTCGCCACCCTCAAGGCCGCCGCCGACCTGTACGGGCAGACCAGCACGACCTACATGAACGCCGCCAACGCCTGGGCCGCCATCAACGTCGGTCCGCGCGTCGTCGACGGCATCATGCTGGACTCCGTCGCCTCCCAGGTCACCGCGGTCGACGTGCCCGCCGAACTCCAGCTCCACGCCATCAACTTCAACCCCGGTCAGCTCACCTTCCACGCGACCGGTCTCCCCGACGGCCTGAAGCTCCACCCGGTCACCGGCCGCATCACCGGCACCCCGACCACGCCGGGCACCTACACGGTCACCGTCGACGCCAAGGCCTCCCACCACAGCAACAGCGTCACGACGTTCACCTGGAAGGTCGCCAGGGCCGTCGTCGAGAACACCACCCGGACGCCGATCCCGGACGCCGGCGCCGCGGTCTTCTCGGACATCGTCGTCGACCGGCTCGCCGGCCAGGCGCCGAGCGACCTCAAGGTGGCCGTGGACATCAAGCACACCTGGCGCGGTGACCTGGTCATCGACCTGGTCGGCCCGAACGGCACGGTGTACTCGCTGAAGAAGAGCAACGTCGGCGACTCGGCCGACAACGTCTTCGAGACCTACACGGTGGACGCCTCCGCCCAGCCCGCCAACGGCACCTGGCGGCTGAAGGTCCAGGACATGTACCGGGGCGACAGCGGCTACGTCGACGGCTGGAAGCTCGTCTTCTGATCCGTCCCTGCTCCGACCGTCCCTGCGCCGAGGTCGTCCGCTCCCGGAAGCTCACTTCCGGGAGCGGACGACCTCCTGGATGTGCGGGACGGCCCGCACCAGGGTCAGCACGCCGCCGATCACCGCGGCCAGCCCGAGCAGTTCGGGCAGCAGCCACCAGCCGGTGCGCACCGTCTCGTCGAACAGCGCCACGCCGAGCAGCAGGCTGACCCCGGCGTCGCCGATGGTGAGGGCGGGCTGCGAGACGGCCAGCGACCCGGCCTGCAGCGCGTTCTCCAGCAGCAGGACGGCGGCGATCCCGGTGAGCGCGAAGCCGTAGGTCTGCCAGACCGAGAAGAACGCGCCGGGGCCGTGGTCGGCGAAGGTGCCGGTGGCGGACTTCAGCAGCGCGGCGGTCAGCGCGTTGCCGACGGCCGCCGCGCTGCCCAGCGCGCCGGCCCGGACCACCGGGGTGCGCCAGTGCCGGGCGGCGAGCACGGCGGCCGCCATCATGCCGAGGCAGCCCGCCAGCACGGGCACCCAGCGGCTCATCGGGGCCTGGTCGGTGCCCCCGGTGGGCGCGGCACCGGCGAGGAACACGACGAGGCCGCCGACCACGGCGCCCACCCCGGCCCAGCCGGCCCGGGGCAGTCGGCGGTGCAGCAGCGGGGCGGCGATCAGCAGCGCGAACGGCAGTTCCAGCACGAACACCGGCTGCACCAGGGCGAGCGCCCCGAAGCTCAGCGCCAGCGCCTGGAACAGGGCCGCCCCGGTCACCCCGGCGATGCCGATCAGCCAGGCCGGGTCGTGCGCCAGGGTGAGCACGAACCGCAGGCCGCCGCCGCGGCCGAGCTTGGCGGCCGCCTTGCGCTGGAACGCGGTGCCGGCGGCGTTGGAGGCGGCGCTGAGCACGGCGAACAGGACGGCGAGTGCGGGCACGCCCCCATGCTCTCCCGTCCCGGTGGCGCAGCCGTGCTTCCCCCGCCCCGATTGCGCCGGACGGGCAGGTCTTCCGACGGCCCGTCAGTCGCCCAGCAGCCGGGCGGCCTGTTCGCGCATCTCGACCTTGCGGATCTTGCCGGTGACGGTCATCGGGAACTCGTCGACCACGTGCACGTAGCGCGGGATCTTGAAGTGGGCGAGCCGGCCGGTGCAGTACTCGCGGACCGCTTCGGCGGTGAGCGGGCGGGCGCCCTCGCGCATCCGCACCCAGGCCATCAGCTCCTCGCCGTACCGGGCGTCGGGGACGCCGATCACCTGGACGTCGAGCACGTCGGGGTGGGTGTACAGGAACTCCTCGATCTCCCGGGGGTAGAGGTTCTCGCCGCCGCGGATCACCATGTCCTTGCTGCGGCCGGTGATGCTCAGGTAGCCGTCCTCGTCCATCACGGCGAGGTCGCCGGTGTGCATCCAGCCGTCGGGGTCGATCACCTCCGCGGTCCGCTCCGGCTCGCCCCAGTAGCCGAGCATCACCGAGTAGCCGCGGGTGCACAGTTCGCCGGTGTCGCCGCGCGGCACGGTGCCGCCGGTGGCCGGGTCCACCACCTTGACCTCCAGGTGCGGTCCGACCCGGCCGACGGTGGAGACCCGGCGCTCGATCGAGTCGTCGGCGCGGGTCTGGGTGGAGACCGGGGAGGTCTCGGTCATGCCGTAGCAGATGGACACCTCGGTCATGCCCATCCGGCCGATGACGTCCTTCATCACCTCGATCGGGCAGGGCGCGCCGGCCATGATGCCGGTGCGCAGGCTGCTCAGGTCGTAGCCGTCGAAGTCCGGGTCGGCGAGCTCGGCGATGAACATGGTGGGCACGCCGTACAGCGAGGTGCAGGACTCGGCGGCGACCGCGGCCAGCGTCGCGGGGGCGTCGAACGCGGGCGCGGGGATCACCATGCAGGCGCCGTGCGAGGTGGCGGCGAGGTTGCCCATCACCATGCCGAAGCAGTGGTAGAACGGCACCGGGAGGCAGATCCGGTCCTGCTCGGTGTAGCCGCACAACTCCCCTACGAAGTAACCGTTGTTGAGGATGTTGCGGTGCGAGAGGGTGGCGCCCTTGGGGAAGCCGGTGGTGCCGGAGGTGTACTGGACGTTGATCGGGTCGTCGGCGGACAGCTCCTCCCCGATCCCGGCCAGCACCGCCGGATCGCCCTGCCGGCCGGTCAGCAGCAGCTCGTCCCAGTCCGGGCCGTCCAGCAGCACCACGTCCGTCAGCGCGGCGCAGCGCGGCCGGACTTCGTCGACCATGGCCGCGTAGTCGGAGCTCTTGAACTGCCGGGCGGCGACCAGCAGGCGTACGCCCGCCTGGTTGAGGACGTACTCCAACTCGTGCGAGCGGTATGCGGGGTTGACGGTGACCAGGATCGCGCCGAGCTTGGCGGTGGCGTACTGGGTGAGCGTCCACTCGGCGCGGTTGGGCGCCCAGATGCCGACCCGGTCGCCGCGGCCGACGCCCTTGGCGCGCAGCCCGAGCGCCACCGCGTCGACGTCGGCGGCGAACCGGGCGTACGTCCAACGGCGGCCGGTGGCGCACTCGACCAGCGCCTCGCGCTCCGGGAAGGCCCGGACGGCCCGGACCAGGTTCGCTCCGACGGTGTCGCCGAGCAGCGGGGTGCCGGTCGGTCCTGAGGAGTGGCTCGGCTGGCTCGGGGCGTGCGACACGGGGCCTCCTGGGCGCGGTGGTGCAGATCGACGAGTACCCATGCTGGCCACCGGAGGGCCCGTTGACCAGTCTCCAAGTGGGGGTGGTGCGCGCCCGCTCGACGGCGAATCAGTCCTCCGGGCGCAGGTACCGCTCCCAGATCAGCGCCTTGCGGTACGGGCCGTCCCCGTCGGCGTCGTACTGCGGCGCGTCGAAGCGCACCCAGTACACCGACTCGCAGTCCCGGGCCCGGGGGTGATCGACGGGCTCGGGCGCGGCCAGGTCGTCGACCGTGCCCTGGAACTCGACCTGCCAGGGCCCGTCCCACTCCGTGGAGCGGACGACGGTGACCCGGGCGCCGGGGAGGAGTACGCGGGCGGGCCGGCGCCGGCCGAGCGGGCGGTCCGTGAGCTGTTCGAAGGCTGTCCGGTCCCGGGGCTGCTCCGGGTCGAGGGGTGGGTCGTTGGCCATGGCGATCATCCTGCTGGCCGGGCACTCGCCGGGCCACCGGTTTTCGCCCGCTCGGGCGGAATCACCAAATCGGCGTCCCGCGGCGGGAGTTCGCTGATTTGATGGCACGAAGGGACAGTCGGGGGTTCACGGGGGGTTCGATGACTCGGGAGAGTGCGCAGGTGCGGCTGCGGCCGTCGCCGCAGTACCGGCGGCGGCGGGCGGCCGTCGCGCTGTTCGCGGCCGGCGCGTTCGTCGGCTGCGGGCTGCCGGTGCTCACGGGCGTGGCGACGCAGCCGCTGCCGATACTGGTCGACGGCGTGACGGCCGTGGTGTGGGCGGTGGTGCTGGTCCGGCAGGCACTTCACGCCCTGGCGCCCACCACGGTGGTGGTCGACCCCGAGTTCCTCGAACTCCGCGGCGGCCTGCGGAAGGTCCGGCTGCCCTGGGACGCGGTCGACGGCGTGTGCGTGCTCCCGATGCGCGGCTTCGTGGCCGCCTACGAGGCCCCGTACTTCCGGGGCTCGCTGCTGGTGCGGACCTCGCTGGTCGAACCGGCCGGGCTGGAGGCGAGCGGCTCGCCGCGCTGGTCGGCGCCGTGGCACGGGATCCTGCTCGACCTGGCGCCGCTGGCGGTGCCGGCGGAGCGCCTCGACGAAGTGTTCGTCCCGCGGCTGTCGGACCGGTGGGGCGGGACGACCCGGCTGCCGGACGGCCCCGGCGCGGCCTCGGTGTTCGCGGCGGGCGCGCTGCTGACCTGGTCGGGCCGGGTCATGCTGCGGCTGGCCCAGCTGGTGCTGCTGCTGGTGGTCGCGGGCTCCGTCCTCATCATGACCGCGCTCGACGACTACTCCCCCTTCCAACCGTTCCTGGTGGTCCTCACCCTGGCGGTGTTCGGCGCGATCGGCACCCGGCGGCTGATCCTGCGGCTGTCCCGGCCCTGCGAGTTGCGGGTGGAGAACCGGGGCGTCGTGGTGACCGTCGGCGGCTACGAGCGGGCCGTGCCGTGGTCCGAGATCGCCTCGCTGGAGATCGGGCAGCACACCGTCCCCCGCGCCGGGCAGCGGATCCCGGTGCGGGCGGTGCTCGCCCGGCTCAACCCGGGGGCGAGCCCGCCGGCGAAGCTGCCGCACTGGTCCTTCCGCGCCGACGGGCAGGCCGTGCAGCTCCTGCCGCTGACCTCGCCGGTGCTCGCCCAGATGAACGGACTCGCGGTCTTCCCCGCCCAGTTGGCGAACGCGCTCGCGCCGTACCACGCGAACCTCCTCCCCGGGCACACCGTCCGGGCCGAGTCCGTCGCGGGCGCGGCCGTCACCGTCCGGATCGGCCAGGGCCGCGGCTCGGCGCACCGGAGCATCGGCGCCGCACTGCACGCCACGTCGGACGACCGGCCGCGGCGGCTGCTGATCGAACCCGGCCGGTACCGGGAGGCGGGGCCGCTGGTGCTGTCCGGCACCGTCGAACTGGCCAAGGCCCACGGCGCGGGCGAGGTGGTGATCGAGACCCCCGAGGATTCCGCCCTGGAGTGCGCGGGCCAGGTCACGCTCGACTCCCTGACGCTGGAGGGCCGCGGGCCCACCGCCGTCGCCGTCACCGGCCACCTGGAACTGCGCCACTGCCGGATCGACGGCCCGGCGGAGTACGCGCTGCTCGCCTCGCAGGGTGCCGAACTCGTCCTGCGGGACAGCGAGATCATCGCCGGCCGGACCGAACTCGTCGGCGCCACCGGCACCTTGGAGCGCACCGCGTTCCGCTCCGCCCGGGGCCACGCACTGGTGCTGAAGGACCGCGCGAAAGCCACCGTCACCGAGTGCACGGTGACGGACAGCCGGGGCCGCGGCATCGACGTCACCGCCGCGTCGACCGCGGAGATCCGCAGCTGCGAGTTCCGGGGCACCGGCGACACCGCCGTCGCCGCGGGCGACCACACCGCGGTGCAGATCCTCGCCTCCCGGATCGACGAGGTGCACGCCACCGGCATCTCCTACGACCACCAGGCGCAGGGCACCGTCCAGGCCACCAACGTCAACGGCGCCACCACCGGGCTGTACGTGGCCCGCGGCGCCGACCCCAAGGTCCGCGACTGCCAGTTCGCGGGCTGCCGGGACACCGGGGTGCTCGTCGAGGACCAGGGACGCGGGCGACTGGAGAAGTGCCGGATCGACCGGGCCGGCCGTCTGGGCATCGGCGTCGCCTCCGGCGGCGTCCCCACGGTCGACGACTGCTTCATCACCTTCGGCGCCACCGGCGTCCAGGTGCACAAGGCGCGCGGCACCTTCGCCCGGTTGGAGATCCGCGACCACTCCAACAGCGGCGTCCAGATCCAGGAGGGCTCGGCGGTGGAACTCACCGGGCTGCGCCTGGAGCGCTGCAAGAACGGCGTGTTCGGACACGGCACCGGCGTGACCGTCCAGCTGAAAGGCGCCGTCATCAGCAAGGCGACCGCCTCCGGGCTGGTGCTGCAGGACAGCGCACGCGTCACCGCCGAACAGATCACCATCGAACAGCCCGGCCTGTTCGGCCTGAACTGCCGCGACGACACCCGGCTGACCGCCCAGGGCTGCACCATCGCGAAACCGGGCGAGGCCGGGCTGCTGACCCTCGGCAACACCACCGTGGACATCAACACCCTGGAGATCACCGGCGCCCGGGGCAAGGGCGTCCAGGCGAGCGAGAACAGCCAGTTGCTCCTCACCAGGGTCCGGGTGCACGGCGCCGGGAGCGACGGCATCAGCCTGGGCGAGCATGTCTACGGCCGCCTGGAGGACTGTGAGATCACCGGCTGCACCGGCGAGGCCGTGGTCCCCAACGAACGGGTGGTGCTGGAGAACGTCCGCACCGGCGACACCCCGGAGGACATCCTGCAGCCCGAGGCCGGCCCGATCGCCGAACTCCAGCGCATGATCGGCCTCGCCGAGGCCAAGCGGCAGGTCGACGTCCAGATCGACCTGCTCCGGCTGTCCCGCTGGCGCACCGACGCCGACCTCCCCCCGCCGCCGCGGGCCCACCACCTGGTCTTCTCCGGCCCGCCCGGCACCGGAAAGACCACCGTGGCCCGGCTGTACGGCCAGATCCTGGCCGGACTCGGCGCGTTGAAGAAGGGCCACCTGGTGGAGGTCGCCCGCGGCGACCTGGTCGGCGAGTACCTCGGACACACCGCGCAGAAGACCCGCCAGGCCTTCGACCGCGCCTCCGGGGGCGTGCTGTTCATCGACGAGGCGTACAGCCTGGCGCGACGCTTCGGCTCGAACAGCGACTTCGGCCAGGAAGCCATCGACGTCCTCACCAAACTGATGGAGGACCACCGGGACGACGTCGTGGTCATCGCCGCCGGCTACACCGAGGAGATGCGGGCCTTCCTCGACTCCAACCCCGGCCTGCGCTCCCGCTTCTCCCGCATCCTCGAGTTCGAGCCGTACGACCCCGACGAACTCGCCGAGATCGTCGCCCGCGAAGCCGACCGCCACGCCTACCGCCTCGCCCCCGAGGTGACGGACCTCCTCGTCGAACGCTTCACCCGTCGCGAACTGCGCGGCGACCCCGCCAACGCCCGCGACGCCCGCACCCTGCTGGAGGAGATGGTCGAACACCAGGCCTCCCGACTGGCCGGCGGCGACACCCCCAGCCGGGAGGACCTGGTGGTGCTGCTGGCGGACGACCTTCCCGAGGAGAGCACCTGGCTGTGAACGCCGACGAAGCCTTCGACCTGCTCGCCGCCCGCCTCGACCAGGTGGCGACCGACCCCGACCTCATGTCGTGGTTCGGCACCGCCGAGGCCCACGCGGCCACCGCCGTCCTCCGGGCCGCCGGGGTGCCGCCCGGCTCGGACGTCCCGCCGGAGCACGCCCTCGCCCTCGGCTTCAGCGACCTGCTCGGCTTCTGGGCCGACGACCAGCGCGACCCGTCCCTCCTCGGCGAGACACTGCTCTGCCTGCAACTGGCCCGCCGCCACTTCCCGGAACGGGTCGCGCCGGAGTTCGCGGAGGTGCTCGCGGTGATCGACGGGGAGAGCCCGCCGACCGGGCCGGGCGTCGAGCGGGCGCACGCCGCCGGGATCGCGCTGGTCCTGGCGTACCAGCGCTGGCGGCACCCCGGCGCGCCCGCCGCGGCCGTCCCCCTGCTGCGCCACGCGGCGGTCGAATGCCCGCCGGACACGCCGCTGCGGGGCGCCGTCCTCTCCGCACTCGGCGTGGCCCTGCTGAACGACCACTTCGACCGCACCGACCTGTCCTCGCTCGCCGAAGCCGTCCAGGCCTGCCGCGCCGCCGTCGCCGCCGTGCCGGGCGCACCCGGCGAACAGGCCCGCCGCCACGCCAACCTGGGCACCGCCCTGCGCTTCTGGTCCGACGCCGGCCTCGCCGACGGCGCCATCCGCGAGGCCGTCTCCGAGATCCGCACCGCACTGCGCCTCTGCCCGCCGGACGATCCCCAACTCGCCGCCTGCCGCGTCGAACTGGGAGTGGCCCTCACCCAGTCCGCCGTCTTCTTCGGCGACCGCACCGCCCTGCCGGAAGCCGCCGCCGTGCTCCGCGAGGCGCTCCGCACCGCCGACCCCACCGCCGCCGACCTCACGGACCGCGCCGGCCACCCGGAACGGCTCTGCTATCTGGGCCTGGTGCTGATCACCCAGGCCGGGCAGGCGGCCGGGGCCACGGCGGAGACCGGATCGCCGGCCGCGGCGGAGTCGGAGCGTGCGGCCGCGCTGCGGGCCGAAGGCGTGGCGCTGTGCCGGCAGGCCGCCGAGACCGCGCCCACCGACGCCACCCGGCGGCAGTACCTGTGCAACCTGGGTCTCATCCTGCTCAGGTCCGCGGCCGTGGACGACGCCGGGGCCACGTCGCTCGCGCTGACCGCGGCGTACGAGGCGGCCGAGCTCTCGCCGGTCGGAAGTGCACTGTTCGCCGACACCCGGGGGCTGCTCGCCCTCGCCCTGACCAGGCGCTACCTGACGGACGGGCAGCCGGCGGACCTCGCGGCGGCCGTCGCCCGGGCCACCGAGGCCTTCGAGGCCACCCCGGCGTCGATGCCGTCGCGCCGGGTCGAGCAGGGGAACACCCTGGCGAACCTGCTGGGTCTGCGGGCCGAGGCGGCCGGCAGCGACGATCCGTCGACCGAACCGCTCGCGCTGCTGCGGGGGCTCGTCGGGGAGTTGCCCGGGCCCTCGGTCGAACGGGCGCAGGCGCTGCGGTACTTGGCCGACTGCCTGCTCGAATCCGCGGTGCGGGACGATCGGGAGGAGCGGGCGGCCGAAGCGGTGGCACGCTACCGGGAGTGTCTCGAACTGCCGTCCCCCGGGCCGGGGTTCGAGGCGGAGGTGCGGTTCTCCCTGGGCACGGCCCGGGCCCGGCGGGTCGCGCCGGGCGACCGGGACGCCTGGCAGCGGTCCGTCGCGTCGATGACCGGGGCGATCGCCCTGCTGCCGGTCGGCGACCCGCGGCGGATCGAGCTGGAGTTCCGGCTCGGCACCCGCTGGGTGCAGCACGCGGAGGACACCCGCGACCCGGCCGCCCGCCTGGAGGGCGCCCGGGTGCTGGGCGCGGTCGTGGCGGCCGACCAGGAGTGCACCGCCGCCGACCGGGTGCTCCACCGGACGACGTTGGGTGCGGCCGTGCTGGGCCTCGCCGAGCACGGCGGCATGGAGGAACTGGTGGCCGGGGCGGCGGGCCCGCTCGAACAGGCCCTGGAGCTGGTCCCGACCGGCGACCCGCGGCGGCCACACCTGGCCGTCCTGTCCGCCGGGGTGTTCTCCTCGGTCGCCTGGATGCGCTCGGACATCGCCGCCCTCGACCGGGCCTCCGACCTGCTCGCCGAGGCCCTGGCCGTGCCGGACGGCGACGATGCGGACCTGGACTCCACCGACCGGGCGGAATTCCTGGCGGCGCTCGGCCGCAACCTCCGGCTGCGTTACCACCTCACCGGCGACCCGACACACCTGGAGCACGCCGTCGAGCACCTCCGCGAGGCCGTCGCCCTGACCGCGCCGGAACCCGACCCGGCCGCCCTCAGCGGGCTCGCCACCTGCCTCGCCAACCTGCACGGCTACCGGCCGGACCCGCGGCTGCGCGCCGAGGCGATGGCGTACTGCCGCACCGCGCTGGACCGGCTGCCCGCGGACGACCCGGAGCGCGCCTCGATCCAGGCCGACCTCGGCTACCTCGAATGGTCGGTGGCCGTCGAGTCCGGCGAGGCCGAGCGCCTCGACGGCGCCCTCGGCACGCTGAGGGCCGCCGTCGACGTCGCGCCGGACGGCCACGACAACCGCGGCCTGGCCCTCACCAACCTCGGCGTCGCCCTGCTCGACCGGGCGGGCCGGACCGGCGACCGCGCCTGGGAGCTCCAGGCCGTGGCCGTGTTCCGGGCCGCGCTGGAGCACACCGGGCCGTCCTCGGCGCAGCGCCCGGTGGTGCTGAACAACCTCGCCATGGCGCTGTTCGACCTGTCGGTGACGACCGGGGAGTCCGCGCTGCGCGAGCAGGCGTTCGCGCTGCTGAAGGAGGCCGCGGAGCGGCGTCCGGGGATGTCCCTGGCCCGGGAGCGGGCCGCGCTCAACCTGGCCGTGCTGCGGTTCGCGCAGGCCCGCTCGACGAAGGACCTGCCTGCCACCGCCGAGGCGTTCCGACGGTTCGACGTGCTGCTCGAGGAGCTGGGCTCCTCGCATCCGCTGCGCCCGCTCGCGCTGGCCCGGCTCGCCGACGCCGCTCTCGGCCTCGCGGACCTGCTCCCCGAGCGCGCCGCCCGGACGGCCCTGCGGCGGGCGGCCGCCGCTGCCCGCGAGGCCCTCGCCGACGACGCGGCGAACACCGCGCCGATCTCCGCGCTGGCCCGGCGGGCGCTGGCGCAGGCGCAGGTGCGGCGGGCCAAGAGCGGCGAACGGGTCGACCTGGCCGAGGCGATCCGGCTGATCCGGCGCACGGCCGAGGACCGGGCGTTCCCGCCGCACACCCGTCTCCAGGCGGCGCGGACGTGGGGCAGCATCGCCGCGGACGCCGGCCTGCCCGCCGAGGCCCTGAACGGTTTCAAGCACGCGGTCGCCCTGCTTCCCGGCGTGGCGCCCCGCCATCTGGCCCGGCTCGACCAGGAGGACCGGCTGGCGTCCTCCTGGGGGGTGGCCGGCGCGGCGGCGACGCTGGCGATCCTGGCCGGCGACCCCGCCGGGGCGCTGACGCTGCTCGAACAGGGGCGGTGCGTGCTGCTGGCGCAGGGCCTGGAGTACCAGGGCGACCTGTCCCGGCTGCGCGAGCTCGACCCGGCCCGCGCCGCGGAGTTCGAGGCGATCCGGGACCGGCTGAGCCGCGAGCACCCCCTCGCGTCGGCGGAGGCGTCCGACACGTTCTTCGCCCAGGGCGCGGCGGGAGCGGATGCGGCCGCCCTGCGGGACGCCGAGGAACGCCACGCCATGTCCCGCCGCTGGGACCGACTCCTGGAAGAGATCCGCACGTTGCCCGACCTGGAGGACTTCCTGCGCCCGCCGACCGTCCATCAGCTGCTCTCGGTGGCGGAGCACGGCCCCGTGGTGGTGGTCAACGTCAGCGACTACGGCGCGCACGCCCTGCTCCTGGTCGCTCCCGACGGCGGCCCGCCGCGCATCGAGGTGGTGGAGTTGCCGGACCTCACGCCCCTGCACATCACGCTGGCCATTCAGGCCTTCACCGAGGAGTCGATCGACGCCGCGTACGGGGACCGGGGTGTGAACCGGGCCACGCACATGATGAAGACGCAACGCACCGCCCTGGGGTGGCTGTGGGAGGCCGTGGCCGCGCCCGTCCTGGACCGGCTCGGCCTGCGCGGGACCCCGCTGGACGGGGAGCCGTGGCCGCGGCTGTGGTGGTGCCCGACCGGCCGGCTGGCGTTCCTGCCGCTGCACGCCGCGGGCAAGGGCCAGGGCATTCCCGGCACCTGGGCGATGGACCGGGTGGTGTCCTCGTACACGCCGACGCTGCGGTCGCTGCTGCGGGCCCGCCGCAGGCCTGCCGACGCCGGTCCGCCCCGTCGTCGCCCCGCTCCGCTGGTGGTCTCGCTCGCGCAGACGCCGGGCGGCCCGCCGCTGCCGGGCGCCGGACCCGAGGCCGCGCTGGTGGCCGAGCTCTTCCCCGACGGTCTGCGGCTGGACGGCGAGCAGGCCACCGTGGAACGGGTGCGCCGGGCGCTGAACCGGCACTCCTGGGTGCATTTCAGCTGTCACGGCGTCAGCGACCCGGCCAGCCCGTCGAACAGCGGACTGGTCCTCCACGACGGCCGGCTCAGCGCCCTCGACCTGTCCGCACGCCGCCCGGTCGACGCCGAACTCGCCTTCCTCTCCGCGTGCTCGACCTCCCAGGGCGGTCTCGACCTGCCGGACGAGGCGGTGCACCTGGCGCCGTCCTTCCAGCTGGCCGGCTTCGCCCACGTCGTCGGCACGCTCTGGAGCGTCTCCGACAAGATCGCCCGCCACGTCACCGGCGAGTTCTACACCGCGCTGTCGGAGGACGCCGCCGAGGGCCTGCCGTTCGACCCGTCACTCGCCCTGCACCACGCCGTCCGATCACTGCGTGAACGCCTGCTGCCCGCACCGCACTTGTGGGCCGCGCACGTCCACATCGGGCCGTGAGCCCCGGTCCTCAGGACTCCGGTCCGCCGTTCTCCGGCTTCTCGCTCTGCGCCGTGCCCGAGGCGCCCTCGGGGCCCTGGTCGGGTTCGGCCGCTCCGTCGCCGATCCGGAAGATCCGCCGGTCGCGGAACTCGTCGATCAGGCTCTCCGGTGACGCGCCGTCACCGCTCCCGCGCTTCTTCGGGTCGTTCCGACCGCTCCGTGCCGCTGCCATCCTGCTGCTCCCTCCGTGTCACCGGCACCGGTGCCGGCGTCCGTCCTGTCTCCGGCGGCGCCAGCAGTTCCAGCACCTCGATCTCGCTGCCCTTGACGTACACCCCGGTGGTGCCGGGCACCCGGCCGAGGAACGTCCCGTCGCGATCCAGCCGCCACTGCGACTCCAGGTAGATGTCCTGCGGCTGCGGGAACGCGGACACCGCCGACCTCGATCCGAGCCAACCGCCCACCCACAGCCCGCCCTTGAGCCGGATCCGGACGAAACAGGGGTCGCGGTCGGCGAACAGGAAGTCCCAGGCCGTCGGCGTCGGCTCGTAGTGCGCCCGCTCGCGCCGCCGCCGCACGGACGCCGCCGCCCACGCCGCACCGGCCGGCACCACCACGACCAGCAGCAGCACCGCCAGCCCGGCCTGCCGCGGGTGCCGAAGCACCGCAGCGAGCGGCCCGCCGTCGCCCTCGCCCAGCAGCCGCACCACCCAGGGGCCCGCGACCACCGCGTACACCGCGTCCAACAGCCCGCTGATCGCGAGCGCCCGCAGCGCACGGTTCTGCGGCTCCTGCTCGGAGGCCTGCGGCCCGCGCAGCCGGTCCGAGACGGCCTGGTAGAAGATCCCGGGCAGCATCAGCGCCACCAGGATGGCCAACTGCTCGACCGTACTCGGAAGCACCGCGCCACCCCTCCCGACCTCTGCCGCAGCACCTCACCCTAGCCGAGTCCGCCGACAGCCCGCCCGCGGTTCAACCGAGTTGACGGTCCGTCATGATCGCTTCCGGCGGAGCGGCATGCCGCCGAGCGGGCTGTTGACCACCAGCGCCACCGACCCCTCGGCCAGCCACGCGTGCCCGGGGTGGTAATCGATGTGCCAGTGCCCGCCGTCGTCGGCGGACGCCATGTCCCGCAGCCCCTCCGCCAGCAGCTCCCGGCCGTCCGCATCACCGAGGACCACCGGCAGCCGTCGCCCGGCATCGACGCGGATCACCACCCCGGGACCGCCCGTCCCGATCACCTCGACCCCCGTCAACTCGCCTTCCTCGACGGTGAGATGCCCCTCCCCTGCGTCCAAGGCCACCGCCAGGGCGGTCAGTTCCTCGGCCGTCCCCTTGACGTCGACCTCGCCGTACCCGGAGTACCAGGACAGTTTCACGTCCCCGCTCCCCCGTCAGGCCAGGATCCCACGCGTGACGGCGCTGGTCAGCGGTGTGAGCCGGGCCGACAGCTTGTCGAAGTCGACGGTGCGGCCGTCGGACCACTGCGCCATGCCGACCAGCATGCCGTGGTCGGCGACCGCGAACCCCTGCACCCGCGGGCTGTCGGCCGGGAGTCGACGCAGTCCGGAGCCGTCGGGCGGGAGCTGGACGGCGACCTGGTACGACTCGACGTGCTCGGCCAGCACGTTCACCAGGCGGACACCGTCCATCGGGTCCTTCATGGTGAACAGCGCCAGGTTGTACTGGTTGCCGTCGGCGTCCTTGTACAGCGCCACGTCGACCCCGAGACAGCCGTGCCCCTGGATGATCAACCCGGCCAGGGACGGCCCCACGAGGTCGGAGCCCGTGCAGTCGGGATTCGCCGCCTTCGCCACCAGCGTGTACCCCTGCACCTTCTCCGGAAAGACCGTCAGCGGGATCGCGCCACTCGGCGCCCCGGCCGCCGCCTCTGCCGGTGCCGCCGACGCCGCCGACGCCGTCACGGACGGAGCGGGCGCGGCCGTGACGGCCGGCTCCCGGTCCGAGGGCCGCGTCAGGTACGCCACCCCGCCCACCGCCGCCAGCAGCACGGCGGCCGCCGGCAGTACCAGCCAACGCCCCGGCCGCCGCCGCGCCGCCGGCGGCTGTTGCTGCCGCCCGGCACGTTCGGCGGCACGTTCGGCGGCACTGGGTTCGTGCACGGCGTTGCTCTTCTCGAATTCCCTGACGAACTCTTCCCACAGGTCGTCACCGGGCTCTTTCGTGGTCACAGCCCCCCAGACCTTAGTGGTCTGCGTCGTAAGTCCTTCGAGGGTTGACTTCGAGACTGGGCATCGGCGTTCTCGTGGTGGGTGGCCGACATGTGGTACCGAGGGAGTTCTCGGGGGTGGTGGCACTGCAGGTGGGCGGGAGGGTGTCTGATCGGAGGCTGGCTCGCCTCGTCGCGGGTGCGCTCAGCGTGGGACTGCGGGGGTGTGGCATCGGCGGTCAGGCGTCGGGGCGTGCCTCGAGGAATGCGAGGGCGCGCACCACGAACGCGTCGTGGAACTGGAAGATCCCGCCGTGTCCGGCGTCCGGGTAGAGGGGGACGAGTTCGCCCCGGGGCAGTCGTGCGGCGAGGTCGAGGGTGTTCTCGCTCGGCACCATCCGGTCGCTCTCGCCGTTGGCCACCAGGACCGGCTGGTGGATGCGGGACATGTCGGCCGGCGCCTGCAGGCCCCATCGGTGGATGGCCTTGAGCTGGGAGAGATAGGAGATGGGGGAGATCGCCTTGTCCCGGTGTTGCGTTCGCTCCTTCAGCCGGGCCAGGAACTCCTTGCCGGCCCGGCGTCCGTTCGCGGTACGGGTGAAGAAGAGGTACTGCTTCGGATCTTGGAGGGTGAGCAGTGCTCGGAGAGTGTCGAGGTGGGAGATCCGGGTCACGTTCTTAATACCCTTGCCACCGGCGGGTCCTGTGCCCGCGAGGATCAGCCTGCGAACGAGTTGCGGTTCGTTCTGTGCGATCACCTGGGCGACCATCCCGCCCATCGAGAAGCCGAGGATGTCCACCTGGTCGAGCTCGAGTGCCCGGATGAAGGTGACGGCGTCGTCGGCCATTTTCTCGATGGTCTTGGGTGTCGAACCGGTGGACGCGCCGACGCCCCTGCTGTCGAACGTGATCACCCGGTGCCTGGCGGCGATGCCGTCGACGACACGGGGATCCCAGTTGTCGAGTACCGCGGCAAGATGGGTGAGGAAGATCACCGGGATGCCGGACCGGGGGCCGAGGTCGCGGTAGGCGAAGGTCACTTGGTCGGCGGTGACGGTGCGGGTCGGTGCGTCCCGGTAGGACATCACCGTGCCGCCGCTACCTTCATGTGTGTCGTTCATGGGTGTGCCCTTCGGTCTCGGATCTACCGCGGCCTCGCTCCGGCCGCTTCGTCCTCGCGGGTGTGCGCAGGACGGCTTCCCGGTCTTCCGACTGCGGGCGCGGGGCCGGCGGCCGGATGAGTGGGAGGGGCGCGCGGTGCACCTCTGGTCGATTCCTGTGGTGGCGGAGAGGGGGGATCCACTCGTCTGCCGAGGCCGGCCGGTCAGGTGGAGGCGGGGACCGGCCGGCAGACCTCACTCCATCGCGATGACGACTTTGCCGGCCTTCGCGCGGCCCTTCTCGGCGTACTCCATGGCGTCGCGGGTCCGGTCGAAGGGGAAGACCCGGTCGACGACGGGGTGGATCTGCCCGGCGTCGACGAGCCGGGTGAGTTCGCGCAGCTGGCCGCCGTCGGCCTTCATGAACAGGAACGAGTAGGTGACGCCGTGGCGCTTGGCACGGCGCCGGGTCCTGAAGCTCAGCGCGTTCATCGCCTGCCGCAGGAGCGGGTTTGCGCCGAGCTCGCGGGCGAAGTCCGCGTCGGGCGGCCCGGCGATGCTGATGACCTTCCCGCCAGGCTTAAGGACCCGCAGCGACTTCTCCAGGGTCTCGCCGCCGAGGGTGTCCAGGACGACGTCGTAGCCGTCCAGGAGCTGCTCGAAGTCCTGGGCGCGGTAGTCGATGACCACGTCCGCGCCGAGTTCCTTGACCAGGTCGGCGTTGGCCGCGCTCGCGGTGGTGGCCACATGTGCGCCCAGGTGCCTGGCCAGCTGGAGGGCGATGGTGCCCACTCCGCCGGAGCCCGCGTGGATCAGGACTTTCTGGCCCGGCCGGACGTGCGCCTTCTCTACCAGCGCCTGCCAGGAGGTGAGGGCGACCAGCGGGAGGGAGGCGGCCTGCACCATGGTGAGGACGGCGGGTTTGGGGGCCAGGTCGTCCTGGTGGACGGCGATGAGTTCGGCGAAGGTGCCGATGCGATCCTTGTCGGGCCGGGCGTAGACCTCGTCGCCCACCGCGAAGCGGGTGACCGACGAGCCGACCCGGACCACCACTCCGGCGAGGTCGTTGCCCAGGACGAGCGGAAGGCGGTACGGCAGGATCCTCTTGAAGGCGCCGTCGCGGATCTTGAAGTCCAGCGGGTTGACGCTCGCCGCGTGGATCTCGACCAGGACATCCTCGGGACCCGGCTGCGGATCGGGCAGCTCGGCGGCGTGCACCGCCGACTGGTCGCCGTACTTCTCGATCAGGTAGGTCTTCATCTCTCCGTCTCCGTGTCCCGTCCGTACCCGAACGCGATCTCCGCTCGCTTCCGGGCCTGCCCCGGTACAAGCCACTTTCTGCTAGTCACTGCTGGTTCACGGCGCCCCACGCCGATGCGGCGGAGTGCTTCTCACGCCGCGTTCGGCGACGTGGCCAGGCTCTGCTTGACGTACCGGGTGGTCTCGTCGGCGAGGACCTCGGGCAGGCCCGCCTCCACGGCGGACAGGGCCTGGGTGGCGACCTCGGCGGGGTTTGCCTTCTGGTCGGCGGGAACGCCGGCGGCCATGTCGGTGTCCATGTACCCGACGTGCAGCGCCGTCACCGTGATGCCGCGGGGCGCCAGTTCCTCTCGGACCGCGCCGGTCAGCGCCCATGCCGCCGCCTTCGCCGCAGCGTATGCGCCGAGGCCGGCCGGGTGCAGCCAGGACAGGACCGACAGCACGTTGAGCACGCCGCCGCCGCCGTTGGACTCGATGACCGGGGCGAAAGCCCGCGTCACGGCGAGAGGGCCGAAGAAGTTCACCTCCATTTCCAAGCGCACCGCGTCCGGGCTGCCCGCGATCAGCGGCGTTCCGGTGGAGATGCCCGCGTTGTTGACCAGCAGCGTCGCGTCGGCGGCGATGCGGGCCGCCGCCCGGATCGACTCCGCGTCGGTAACGTCCAGCCGCAGCGGGACGACGCCCGGAAGGTCCACCGTCTCGGGGCGGCGGGCCGCCGCGTACACCTTGGCCCCGCGCTCCACGAGCTGGGCGGCAAGATGCCGCCCGAGCCCCCGGTTGGCGCCAGTGACCACCGCGACCGCGTTCTTCAGTTCCATGAGCACTCCCGACGTAGTGGGCGGCAGCTGATCGCCACGATAGATTTCATCCAACATCTAAACTGGAGTCTAGAATAGATTCGACTCGACATCCAACTGAGAGGGTGACCGATGGGCCGCGTATCGCAGGCACAGGCACGGGACAACCGCCGACGGGTCGTGGAGACCGCCTCCCGGCTCTTTCGGGAACAGGGCACCCACGTCAGCGTCGCCGACCTCATGAAGGCCTCCGGCCTGACCCACGGCGGCTTCTACAAGCAGTTCACCTCCAAGGAGGCACTCGTCGACGAAGCCACCGCCCACGCCTTCGCCGAACTCGCCCGCCACCACAAGGACGGCCTCGACCAGTACGCCGGACAGCGCGACGCCGCCCAGCGGGCGCTGATCGACGCCTACCTCTCCACCGAGCACCGCGACAGCGCCGCGGACGGCTGCCCCGCCGCCGCACTCGCCGGCGACATGGCCCGCGACGGCGCAGACGGCGAGGCCCGCCGCGTCTACACCCAGGGAGTCGGCGACTTCGCCGACTGGCTCGCCACCGAGGACCAGGACGGCATCACCCGGCTCTGCACCATGCTCGGCGCACTCATCCTGTCCCGCGCCACCAAGGGCTCCCCACTCTCCGAGAAGATCCTCACCACCGCACGCGAGGCACTGACGGCCACCAACTGACCAAAGACGCGGTACAGGGCGGCACCGCGCAGGAAGGGCGCGTGCCGTCGACCTACCGTCATCCACTTCTCGCGATCGGCCTGCCTGCCTTGCCCGTTCCCTCGGCCTGCCCGATAACCCTGACCGCCTCCGAGCGGGAGCGGTTGAAGAAAATGGCCTACGGCCACAGGACCGAGCACCGGATCCGGCAGCGCGCCCACGTCGTGCTGCACGCGGCCCGGGGCCGGTCCAACGCCCGCATCGCCCGTGAGACCGGGCTGCACCTGGACACCGTCCGTACGTGGCGCGGCCGCTTCGCCGCATCTCGACTGCCCGCCCTCGGCGACCTCAAGCGGTCCGGCCGTCCCGCCTCCTTCACGCCGCTGCAGGCTGCCCAGGTCAAGGCCCTCGCCTGCCAGTTGCCCGCCGAGAGCGGCACACCGCTCGCACGCTGGTCGGCCCCGGAACTGGCGCGCAAGGCGGTCGCCCGGGCCATCGTCGGCACAATCTCCGCCTCCACCGTTCGGCGCTTTCTCAAGCAGGACGCGCTCAAGCCCTGGCAGTACCAGTCCTGGATCTTCATCACCGACCCCGCCTTCCGCCCCAAGGCCGAGCGCCTCCTTGACCTGTACGCCCGCACCTGGCAGGGCGAGGCGCTCAGTGCGGACGAGTACGTGATCAGTGCCGACGAGAAAACCTCAGTCCAGGCCCGCTGCCGCTGTCACCCCACCCTGGCCCCCGGGCAGGCCAGGACGATGCGGGTGAACCACACCTACGGCCGCGGCGGGGCCCTGGCCTATCTCGCCGCCTACGACGTCCACCACGCGAAGATCTTCGGCCGCTGCGAGCCAACCACTGGCATCTCCCCCTTCATGGCCCTGGTCAACCAGGTCATGAGCCAGGAGCCGTACGCTAGCGCGAAGCGCGTGTTCTGGGTCGTGGACAACGGCTCCTCCCACCGCGGCCGAAAAGCCGCCGACCGGCTGGCATCGGCCCACCCGACCGCCGTGCTCGTCCACACCCCCGTCCACGCCTCCTGGTTGAACCAGGTAGAGATCTTCTTCTCCGTCGTCCAACGCAAGGTCGTCTCACCCAGCGACTTCACCGACCTGAAGCAGGTCTCGGACCGGCTCCGAGCATTCGAAGACCGCTACAACGCCACGGCACAGCCGTTCCAGTGGAAGTTCACCACCTCCGACCTGAACGATTTACTGGCCAGGCTCGACCGACATGCCGCCGATCACCCAGAAGAATCCTCCACAGCCCTCACAACCTGACCAACCCCGAAGGAATTGCGACGCCGACCACTTAGTGATCACCACCGTCATTGGGAAGTCGGTTCCCCCACCGCCGGACCGCTCCTCCATTGACGCGTATCCGCCAGGCCCGGAACGGGACTTGAGCACCGGATCCGGCATTCGGGAATCCGCGCCGGCCCGAATCGCGGAACACCGTCACGCGGCCGTCCGGCACAGCTGCGCGAACGAACTCATCGGCGCCCGCCAGTCCGCCACGTCCACCGGCTCGATCCGCCATCGCAGTACCGTCCCGCCCGTCCCGTCGGGTTCGAGGGTCACCGGGTGGACCCGGCCGAGTTCCCGTTCGCCGTGATGGGTCATCGAGTGGTCGGCCGGGTCCCAGTCGATGCCGAGCATCCGGCAGCCGGCGACCTCGATCGCGCCGGCCAGCAGGGGGTGGTTCGCCGCGGCGCGCTGGAAGAGGTGGCAGTCGGTGTGCTTGTCGACCGTGACCGCGACGCCCTTTCGGCGCAGGCCGCCCCGCCATGTCCCGATCTCGGCCGCGAGCGCCTCGGCCTCGGCCGCCGGAAGGTCGGGCCGGCCCCAGGGGGCGCCCTCGTACGGCGCCGTCCGCTGTCCGCCGAACTGTGCGTGGGCGTCGTCCGCGTGGATCCCCCAGTAGCTGACATCGGCGAGACCGTCGGCCGGTTCGCCCGCCGGTCCGATCCAGGCGTCGAGCGCGACGCCGTCGCCGACGACCGTGCCGCACCGGTCGACCGGGAGTTCGCCGAGCGGGACCGGGGCGTCGCCCTCCCCCGTCCACGGCACGCCGAGGTCGACCTCCAGCAGCGAGATCACCGGTTCCTCGGTGTACCAGGACAGCGCCGTCCGGGCCCGAACCCGCAACTCCCCACCCCCCGCGGCCCGGACGGCCGCCGCCTCGCACTCGCCGTCCCACAGGTGCCCGCCCCCGGCGGCCGCCGCCGCCCCGGCGCGTTCGGACAGTGGCGCGCCGAGCTCCGGCCACCGGTCGATCACGACGCCATGCCGAGCACGAGCACCCCGGACGGCACCGTGACGAACCCCAGGTCAACGCATTCCTCACTCACGCGCCCCATTGTCCCGGCAGCCGCCCTGACACCCTCCCCCAGAGCCGGCCCGCACGGCGGGGACCGCACGGACCGACCGGGTGCGGCGGGTCAGCAGCTCGGCCACTGGGCCCGCCGCTGCCGACCAGCGGCGACCCGATCCATGCCCTCTCGTTCGCCCTTGATGACACCGCCCTGTACGCGAGCGGCCAGCACATCCCGTTCCAGCGCTTCGACATCGGCCCCGCCACGGCAGCCGTCCAGGTCTGCGCCCGTGCCGGCGGCGGTCTCACCGCCGAGCAGTGGCGCCGCTTCCTGCCCGGCATCCCCTATCGGAAGACCTGCCCCTGACCTTGCCGCGCATCTCATCGGCTAGTCTGCACGGCCATGGGTGAGCTGATAGTGATCAGGCACGGCCAGACCGAGTGGAGCCTGTCGGGGCGTCATGCCGGCCGCACCGACGTCCCGTTGACGGCGGTCGGCGAGGCGTCGGCGCGGGCGCTCGCGCCACGACTCGCCGCCCGCGGGTTGGTCGCCGTCGTCAGCAGCCCGCTGAGTCGCGCCGTTCGGACGGCCGAGCTGGCGGGTCTGACGGGCGTCGTCCTCGACCCCGACCTCCTCGAATGGGACTACGGCGGCTACGAGGGCCTGACGGCGGATCAGATCGAGCGGACCCGGCCGGGCTGGGACCTGTGGCGGGACGGTGTCGTCCCCGGCGACGCGCCGTACCCGGGCGAGCAGCTCCAGCAGGTGGCCGACCGCACGGACGCGGCGCTGGAGCGGATCCGTCCGCTGCTGGCCGAGGGCGACGTCGCCGTCGTCGCACACGGCCACCTGGCCCGCATTCTCACCGTCCGCTGGCTCGGCCTCGACCCGTCCGCCGCCGGCCTCCTCGGCCACCCCGACCCCGGCACTCTCGCCGTCCTGGCGGTCGAACACGGCCGCCCGGTCCTCTCCGCCTGGAACGTCCCGTAGAAATCGATGGCCGCGCGGGCGGGTCGGCGGCACCATCGTGGACGTGCCCACACTGTTCCTGATGGTCGGCCTCCCGGGGGCCGGCAAGACCACCATGGCCCGTCAACTCGCCGAGCAGCAGCGCGCGTTGCGGCTGACACCGGACGAATGGCTGCTCCCGCTGTTCGACCGGGCCGAGCCGGGCGACAGGCGCGACGTCCTGGAGGGGCGGATGCTCCGGCTCGCGCTGGACGCGGTCCGGGTCGGCGCCGATGTGGTGGTGGACTTCGGCTGCTGGTCGCGGAACGAGCGGTCCGCGATCCGCTGGCTGGTGGCGGCCGAAGGCGCGCAGTGCCGTCTCGTGCACCTGCCGGTGGACGCCGCCACCCAGCGCGCCCGGATCGCCCACCGCTGGGCGACCCGCCCCGACCGGACCTACCCGATGACCGAGGCCCAAGTCCGCGACGGCCGCGACCGGTTCGAGGAACCGGACCTCGCCGAACTCTCCGACGGGCCCGTCCCCGCGGTGCCCCCGGGCCACTCCGACTGGCGCGCCTGGGCCGCCGACCGCTGGCCGTCGTTCACCTGACAGTGCCGCCGGTCAGGTGCCGGTCGGCGTCCGGGGCCAGTTGCGCAGCATCGCTGCGATGATCCGGGGCCGGGCCAGTCCGGCCGGGGAGCCGGTGAGGCTGACGGCGTTCCAGACGGCGGTCGCGACCTCGGCGTCGGTGGCTGCGGCCCGCATCGTGGCCCGGAAGGATTTGGCCAGCAGGGCGGCGAGGGCTGGGCGGGTGCCCGGGACCTGGGGCATGGACCTGTCGGCCAGGGCGGCGAACAGCCAGGAGAGTTGCAGGGACTTCGCGGCGGACCGGTAGAAGCGCCGGGGGAGATCACGGGTGCCGCCGGCGAGGCATCCGCGCAGCGCGGCGGCTTCGAGCGCGGCGACGGTCATGCCGGCGCCGTAGATCGGGTTGAGGCTGCAGATCGCGTCGCCGATGGAGATCAGGCCGTCGGGCAGGCGGCGGAGCCGGTGGAAGTCCCGGCGCAGCGAGTGGGGGTAGGCGAACGAGGCGACGTCGGTGACCGGCTCGGCGTGCCGGAGGGCCTCCCACGCGGCTTCGGTCGCCAACTCCTGGGCGAAGCGCAGGAATTCGTCCGGCGCGGTCGGCGGGTGGTCCTGGCTGCCGAATCCGTACAGGGAGAGCACCCAGATGTCGTTCTCCTGCGCGGTGAGGACCAGGCCGCGCGGACGGGCGGGGGTCGCGCCGACGAGCAGCGCCTTGCCCTGGCCGATCGCGCCCGGAGGGAGGCGGTAGCGGCGGCTCGCGTACGCCACGTCGACGCGCATCCGCTGTTCAACGGGCTTGTCGTAGCCCAGGGTTCTCAGCCAGGTCGCGCCCCGGCCGGCCCGGCCCATGGCGTCCACGACGAGGTCGGCGTCGAGGTCCTCGGCGGTGTCGGGCGCGCCCGGCCGCGCCACCCGGGCGCCCGTCACCCGGGTGCGGTCGGGCGTGGTGAGCGGGGCGATCGCCTCCCGGCCGTCCAGCAGGGTGACGTTGGATGCCGCGCAGACCTTGGCCCGCAGGCGGTCCTCCAGGAAGGGCCGGCTGGTCTGGAGCACCGTGCCCACCGGCACGTTGCACAGCAGGGAGCCGAAGAACACGATGTCGACCTCGCTCAGTGCGGTGGCGAGGGTGGCGCCGTCGGCGGCGAGTTCGTCGGCGAAGCCCGGGAAGAACTCCTCCAGGACGGTCGCGCCGCGGACCGTCAGCGAGTGCACGTGCGCCCCCTGCGGAGCGCCGCGCCGGGTGGTGCCGTCGCCCGTGAGGGTGTCGCGTTCGACGAGGGTGACCCGGTCGAAGGCCTCGGCGAGGGCGCGGGCGGCGCACAGGCCGCTGATGCCGGCGCCCAGCACCAGGGCGTGGCCGGTGCCGGTCTCCGTACCGCGACGTGCCAGGTTCACCGTGGGATCCGATCCGTGAGGAGGTCGCAGGGGCCCCGTGCCCGCCACACGGCCCCCTCACACCTGGCGACCGATGATGTGCGCCCGGTGATCGAATTCCGCCCCACTCGGCGCATCTCTGAACCACTTCCTTGACATTGCCATGCCGAGGACGTGTTCGTACCATCAGGCCTACCGGCGTCGATCCGCCGTCAACGAGCGCTAGCAGGAAGCGGGTTCGTCCATGACTGCTGCACCGCCCACCCTCCGTCGGCCCTTCGTCGGCCTCGCACTCCTCGCGGCCGCCGCGCTGTTCGGCGCCGCCCCGAGCGCCACCCCGGCCGCCGCACAGCAGGCCGCCACCCGACAGGCCGCCGCGCAGCAGGCCCCCGTCCGGCCCGCGGCGGCCGCGCAGAGCTGGGGCGACGACTTCGACGGCCCGGCGGGGGCGGCCGTCGATCCCGCCAAGTGGACGGTGGAGACCGGCGGTTCGGGCAACGGCAACCACGAGCTCCAGTACTACACGGCGGGCGCGGCGAACGCCGCGCTGGACGGGCAGGGGCACCTGGTGATCACCGCCCGGCGGAACACCGATGCGGGGCTGGGCTGTTGGTACGGGACCTGCCAGTACACCTCGGCGCGGCTGAACACCGCCCGCACCTTCGCGCAGGCGTACGGGCACTTCGAGTCGCGGATCAAGATCCCGCGCGGGCAGGGGATCTGGCCGGCGTTCTGGATGCTCGGCAACGACATCGGCACGGTGAACTGGCCGAACAGCGGCGAGATCGACGTGATGGAGAACATCGGGCGGGAGCCGGGCACGGTGCACGGCACCATTCACGGGCCGGGATACTCGGGCGCGGGCGGCATCGGCGCGCCGTACTCGCTGCCGGCCGGGCAGGCGTTCGCGGACGACTTCCACGTCTTCGCCGTCGACTGGAGCCCGTCCGCCCTCACCTGGTCGGTGGACGGCCGCGCCTACCAGACCCGCACCCCGGCCGACCTGGGCGGCAACCGCTGGGTGTTCGACCACCCGTTCTTCGTGATCCTCAACCTGGCCGTCGGCGGCGACTGGCCCGGCAGCCCCGACGGGTCGTCGACGTTCCCGCAGACCATGGTGGTCGACTACGTCCACGCCACCACGTCGGGCACCGGCCCGCTGCCGTACACCGGCCGGATCACCGGCCCGGGCGGCATGTGCGTGGACGTGGCGGGGGCCTCCAACGCCGACCGCACCCCGATCCAGTTGCACAACTGCACCGGCAACGCCGCCCAGCAGTGGACGGTCGGCCTCGACGGCACCGTCCGCGCGCTCGGCAAGTGCCTGGACGTGGACGCGGCCTCGCACAGCGACGGCGCGGTGATCCAGCTGTACACCTGCAACGGCACCGGCGCCCAGCAGTGGTCGTACGGCGCCGGCCACGACCTGGTGAACACCGGCTCCGGCAAGTGCCTGGACTCCCCGAACGGCTCCTCCGCCGACGGCACCCGGCTCCAGCTGTGGACCTGCAACGGCACGCCCGCCCAGCGGTGGACCCTGGGCTGACGCGCCGTCAGTCGGTGACCGGCCCGAGCAGGGTGACCGTGACGGTGAGCCGGCCGGTGGTGTTGATCTTCGCGTTGTCGAAGGTCTGATCGGTGACGGAGAGCTGCACCAGCTGTCGGCTGTCCCAGGCTGCGGCGCTCCGCCCCCAACCGGTCGGTGAGCCGGCCGAAGAACAGCGCCCCGCAGCAGGCGCCGGCCACGTACAGCGCGGCGGTGCTGATCGCGATGCCGCTGCCGGGCTCGGCGAGCCGGGCGGCCAGGTTGCCGACGACGGTGACTTCCAGGCCGTCCAGGATCCAGACGGTGCCGAGGCCGATCAGGATCCGCCAGTGCCAGGGCGACCACGGCAGCCGGTCGAGTCTGCCGGGGACGGCGGTCTCCACGGCCACGGCCGACTGGCGTTGCAGTGCGGACATCTCGGCCTCCGTCGAACGCTCCCCCGCGCCCGGCCGTTCCGGACGCACCGTCAGCGCGGGTGCCCGGTACGGGAAGTGCCGCACGCCTGGCCGTCGGCCGATCAGCTCAACGCGGAGCGGACGAGCGCGGCGGAAAGGCGGGCCAGGTCGTCACCGGGGACGAGGGCGGCGAGCGCGTCGGGGCTGTGGGGCAGGCCGAGTCCGGCGGCGGCGGTCAGCGCGCGGCGGTCGAAGAACGGGCGCAGTTCGGGCCATACCAGCTGCGCCTCGCGGCGGAAGACGTCCGCGCCGACCGGGCCGATCCGGGGCACTTCGCGGAGCAGCCGACCGATCGCGGCCGGGTCGCGGCCGGCCTCCTCGCGCAGCCGCCGCAGGTCGCCGCGCCAGCGCCGCCGGACGAGTTCGGCGCCCTCGCCGAGCGCGGTGGCGGTGCTCTCGTCGTAGCGGACGTAGTGGGCGCGGCCGAGCAGGTCCACCCGGTGCTGCCAGGTGGAGTCGGCCATCGCGCGCGGGGTGCGCAGCTCGGCGGCGAACAGTTCGCGGGCGGCGGCGACGGCGGTGTCGGCACGGATCCGGATCGCGCACAGCTGGGTGAGGACCAGCAGTCGGTACAGCGGCGCGGGGGTGTCGCGCAGCCGGATGCCGGCCTGTTCGGCGTAGGTGGTGCCGTGGCGGTCGAGCAGGTCGGCGACGGCGGTCACGGGTCGAGGGGCGGCCGGGCCTCCAGGTGGTCGCCGAGGATGCGGGTGTCGAAGCGGGGCTGCGGGGCGGTGGCGGGGCCCTGCACGGGGTGGCCGTCGCTGAGCCGGAACCGGGACCGGTGCACGGGGCACTGCACGCAGCCGTCGATCAGTTCGCCCGCGGCGAGCGAGCCGGCCATGTGGGTGCAGCGGTCGGCGAGGACGGTCCAGCTGTCGTCGGAGCCGTGCACCACGACCACGGCGACCTCGCCGAGCCGGCGGCGCACCGGGACCCCGGCGGGGAAGTCGTCGGTCTCGCCGAGCGGGTGCCAGTCGGGCGGCGCGAGCCGGAACTCGGCCTCGGCGTGGGCGGCGCCGGCGGCCTGCCGGAAGGCCAGGTGTCCGCCGAGCGCGGCGGTGAGGCCGATGGCGGTGGTGCCGCTCAGTCCGAGCAGCCGACCGCGCAGCGGGTGGCCGTGGCGGCGGGCGCGCAGCGAGCACAGGTGCAGCAGGGCGCCGGTGACGGCGCTCGCGGCGTGCACCAGTCCGGTGCGGCGCTGGGCGGGCGGCAGCCGGGACCAGTCGACCCAGCCGGACCACAGCACGGGCGGCAGGCTGATCAGCCCGGCGGCGGTCAGTCGGCGGGCGGCCCGGTCGTCACCGCCGGTGACGTCGAGCAGTCCGGCGGCCAGCCAGCAGCCGATCGGGGTCTGGACGAGCGCCGGGTGCAGCGGGTGGCCGAGCGGGACGCCGTGCAGGACGTCGCGGGCACGGCCGAGCGGCAGGGCCTGGATGAAGTCGGCGAGGCGCTCGGCGACCGGGTCGAGGAACGTCCAGTGCCCGGGGACGTCCAGCCAGTCGGCGGGGCCTGAGTGCAGTTGTTCCATGTGGGGGCGGCTGTCCGTTGCGGCCTGCCTCAAACCCGGGGGCGGGGCCTCAGTCGACGCCGCGCTCCTCGACGAAGGACTTGAACCGTTCCAGGTCGCCGCGCACCCGCCGGTCGATCACGCCCATGGTGTCGGCGGCGTGGTGGGCCACTCCCTGCGGGTCGTAGTCCATCGCGAGGCGCACCTCGCAGCGATCGTCGTCGAGCCGGGCGAAACTGACCACGCCCTTCTGCCGGACGTCGCCGCCGACGGCCTGCCAGGCGATCCGCTGCTCGGGCTGCCGGTCGACGATCTCGGCGTCGAACTCGCGCGGGACGCCGGAGAAGCTGGTGCGCCAGTGGCTGTGCCGCTCGTCGATCCTGGTCACCTGTTCGACGCCGTCCATGAAGCGGGGGAAGTCCTCTACCTGCGTCCACTGGTCGTACGCGGTGCTCAGCGGGACGTCCACCTCGACGGTCTCCTGGATCATGCTCATGGGCTCTCTCCTCCGTCTCTCGTCGCATCGCCCCCGGCCGGGCGTCTGACCGGTTCGGGGTGGGTCAAACCCGTACGGTCCGCCGGCGGGCGGAGCGTCTCCAGCCACACCCGTTTGCCGCCGCCGGGAACGGGCTCGCTGCCCCAGACCGCGGCGAGCCGGTCGACCACCCGCAGCCCGTGGCCGCCGGGCCGGGCGGGGGCGCACCGTGCGCGCAGCACCGGCATCCGGTCGTCGCCGTCACACACCGCGACCCGCAACAGCGGTCCGCACCTGGTCAGTTCCAGCGCGTACGGGCCGACCGCGTGCTGGCAGGCGTTGGTGACGAGTTCGCCGGTCATCAGCAGGACGTCCTCGGCGGCGGCCTTCCCGTCGGCGTCCCGCGCGGGCAGCCAGCCCCACGCCAGCAGGGCCCGGCGGGTGAACTCGCGGCTGCGGGCGACTGCCCCGGACGCCGCGTCCAGCGGCAGGCGGCGGCGCTCGGTGCGGCCCGCCACGGGCCGGTCCCGCCCTCGCTGCCCGCCCGGCCCTTTCGCACCGACGGCAGGTCGCGGGTCCACGGTACGAACACCTCCTGCCGACCGATGCGGCTCTCCGCCCGAGGGCGGCTCGGTCCGCGCGGCTACCCGGTCCGGCGAGGCTCAATCACTCGCGGTGTCCGTCAGGACCCCCGTCCCGCCCTCGATCTGTTCGCGCAGCCCGGTCAGGGTGGCGGCGAGGATCCGCGAGACGTGCATCTGCGAGACGCCGATCTCGTGGGCGATCTCGCTCTGGGTGAGTCCGCCCCAGAACCGCAGCAGCAGCACGGTGCGCTCCCGCTCGGGCAGCCTGCTGAGGAACGGCCGTGCGGCGACGCGCAGTTCGGCGAGTTCGAGTTCCGGGTCGCAGCAGCCGAGCCGGTTGATCAGGGCGCTGCCGGTGTCGTCGGAGTCGTCGTCGCGCAGCGAGTCCAGCGAGTCGCAGCGGCACAGCCGTCCGGCGTCCAGCCCCTCGGCCGCCTCGGCCTCGGTGACGTGCAGCTCCTCGGCGAGTTCGGCGGTGTCGGGCAGCCGACCGAGATCCTGTTCGAGCCGGTCGGAGGCGCGGGCGGCGGCCAGGTAGCGCTCCTGCACGCTGCGCGGGACCCGCAGCGGCCACGAGGTGTCCCGGAAGAACCGCTTGATCTCGCCGGAGATGGTCGGGATCGCGTAGGTGACGAACTCGACGCCGCGGTCCGGGTCGAACCCGTCGACGGCCTTGATCAGGCCGATCGTGCCGACCTGCAGGATGTCGTCGAGCTCCTCGGGGCGGTGCCGGAACCGGGCGGCGACGAACCGCACCAGCGGCATGTTGAGTTCGATCACGGTGCCGCGCACATAGCTGTACTTCGGTTCCTCGCGCGGCAGTTCGGCCAGCCGCCGGAACAGCGCGTCGCTGAGCCCCCGGGCCTCGAACTTGCCCATGGCGCGCATCTCGCGCCGGGTCGGCCGGTGCATCGGGTCGATGTCGCGCACCGGGTCGGCGCCCGGGCCGGTGGCGGCGCGGCCGCTCGTGGCGCGGCGCTGGTGACGGTCGTCGTGCGGCCGGGCGGCGGCGCGGCGGTGCGCCGACGGCTGGCGGCTGATCATGGTGGTCACGGGGAGTCATCTCCCGGGGACGGCGAGGGACCCGCTGCGCCGCCCCGGCGGGCGGCCCGCCGCGCGTCGAACGGCCGGCGAGCATGCGGGTCGGGCACACCGGGCGGTGCGCTCGGTGCGACGCCCCACTCGTACCCGATCGACTGCCGTTGAACCGGATTGAGCCCGATTCGTCCGGATCGATCCGGGTATGCGCGACGTGACCCGCCCGGCGACGGAAGGAGAGCGATCATGCCCGCCGGATCGAGCCCCCAGCGGGAGCGCCAGCCCGAGCACGAGGCTCGGCGGCGCGACGTCGAGGGCCGTTCGAAGATGAACAAGCACCAGCTCGAGAACGCCCTGGGGCGGTGAGCACGATGACCATGCCGATCCCCGTCGACCCCGACGTCCGGCCGCCCGAACCGCCGGATAGCCCCCCGCGCCCCACCGACCCGCCCGGCCCGTTCGGCCCCTCGCCGCTGCCGCCGGACCCGGACCCGCCGCTCTCCCCGCCCGTCCCGACCGAGCCGCAGCCGCCGAGCCCGACCCCGCCCGGCCCGGAGCCCACACCCGAGCCCGAGCCCCAGCCGGCCGCTCCCCCGCCGGGCGGGTAGCCGCCGGCCCGCCCTGACGTCACGTCACTTCACTTCACCGCGCGTTCCCCCTTCGTGGCGGCGAAGAACTCCAGCAACCGGGCGTTGACCAGCTCCGGACGCTCCAGGGTGAGGCCGTGCCCCGCGCCCGGAACGATCTCGGCCCGCACCGACGGGATCAGGGCCTCGACCCGGGCCAGCACCCGGCCCGGGCGCAGCAGGGCGCTGCGGGAGCCGATCAGGACCAGCACGGGGAGGGCGATGCGGCGCAGTTCCTCGTCGGTGAACGGGGGCGCGGCGGGGCGGCTCGCCGGCTTCCAGGTGCGCATGGCGAGCATCATCGGCTTGAGCATCTCGGGCGGGGCGACGAGGGCGGGGTTGGCGAGCAGCCGGGCAACGGCGGGGCGCAGCCGGCGGGGGGCGAGCATGCCGAACAGGCCCGCGACCATGTGGAAGTAGAACCGGGCGGGGACCTTCTCGATGCCGCCCGGGTCCAACGGCGTGACGGTGGCGAGCCGTTGAGGCTGCCGGATCGCCTGGTTGAGCGCCAGCCAGCCGCCGTACGAGACGCCGACCAGGTGCACGCGCTCCAGGTCGAGTCCGGCCAGTACCTGGCCGAGCCATTCGGCGTTCTCGGCCGGCCCGGCGGCGACGGCGCGCTGCACGCTGCGGCCGGGGTCGTCGAGGGTGGAGATCGCGTACACGGGGTGGTGGGCGCCGAGCGCGGCGATCTGCGGGTACCAGTTGGCGGGGTGGCCGGCGTGTCCGTGCAGCAGCACGACGGGGTCGCCCGCGCCGGTCCCCCCGTAGTGGTGGACGTGGACGGTGCCGTAGGAGGTCTCGACGTCGAGGGCGCGGTGCGGGGCGGGCCACAGCTCCATGGCCCGGTCGTAGGCGTCGAGGAACGCGGTGCGGGCTTCCTCGCCGGCGAAGTGTCCGACGCTGGTCCTGGTCATGATCCCCTCCTGAACGCTTGGTGGTATGTTTGTACCACAAAAACGTTCGAAGGGATCGGGATGCCGAAGCTGGTCGACCACGAGGAACGGCGGGCCCTGATCATCGACGCCCTGCTGCGCGACGCCGCGCGGACGGGCCTGCACGCCGTCACCATGCGCTCCGTCGCCCAGGAGGCGGGCGTCTCCGTCCGCCTGGTGCAGTACTACTTCGACACCAAGGAGCAGCTCCTCCTCGCCGCCCTCACCCGTCTCGGCGTCCGGATGGGCGAGCGCGTCCGCGACCGCGTCCGGGCCGCCACCGCCGGGTCGGCCGCGCCGCCGTCCCCCCGCGAGATCGTCGAGGCGGTGCTCGTGGAGGCCGTCCCCACCGACGAGGAGAGCCGCACCTTCCACCTCGTCTACACCGCGTACGCCGTCCTCTCGGTCACCGACCCGGCGCTCGCCGGCCAGTCCTTCCTGGCCGCCCCCGACGAGATGGAGGCCTTCCTGGTCGACCGGCTCACGGCCGCCACCGTCACCGAACCCCACCTCGAAGCGGTCGCCCTGCTCGCCCTCTCCGCCGGCCTCGGCCTGAGCGTCCTGCTCGGCCAGCGCACCCCCGAGGCCGCCACCGCCGTCCTCCACCACCACCTGGGCCGCCTGTTCCGCGCCCCCTGATCCCACTCCCTCCGGATGGCCCCCACCGGGGTGCTGCCCCACGCGCCGCCTGGTTCTGTCGAACCAGGTCGGGGGCCCCTACATCCAGGAGCACGCAGTGATATCGACGTGGAGATTTCTGGCCGTGGCCGGCGCGACGGTGGCGGCCTGCACCGCCCCGCTCACCACCACGACCGCGGCGGCCGCCCCCTCGGCGACCCGCATCGTGACGAACATGTACTTCGGGAACACCGCCGTGACCGAGAACGGCGGCTACATGCTCTCCCAGGTGCACTGCCCCCGCGGAACGGTCGTCACCGGCGGTGGATTCCGGATCGAGGGCTTCGGCTTCCTGGTCGAGAACTCGACGCCCTTCAACGCCGTCGACGGCGGCCCCGCGGTCGGCTGGTCGGCCGACGGCTTCGAGCCCCCCGGAAACGGCCGGACCACGCTGACCGCCGTCGTGATGTGCGCGAGCTGACCCGCCCGGCCAGGCCGCCGTCCGCGTCGCAACCGTCGCCGAGACGGCCGGGGTGCCGCTGTCCACGCACTGCGCGCCGCACCTCCACGCGCCCGCCGCTGCGGACCGATCGCTGATTGGGCGGCCCGCCGCTGGGCAGACGCAGCACGACACGGAGCAACGGAGCAAGCGAAAGGACGTGGACCATGCTGCTGCTCGGACTCCTCCTGTTCGCCGCGTCCGGCGCGTTCGCCGGACTGCTGATCGCCGACAACCTCGGCGGCGGACCCGAGACGGGCGTCACGGTGCTCGGCCACCACATCGGCGACATCAGCACCCTCGGCGCGTTCCTCGCCGGAATCGCCCTGACGCTGCTGGCCGCCGCCGGCATCGCCCTGGTGACCGCCGGCCTGCGCCGACACCGCCGCCGTCGCGCCGCCCACCGGGTCGCGGCGAACGAGCCCGAGGTCGTCGACCGCGCCGCCGACCCGACGGTCGGCCCGAGCGGCACCGGCACCGTCGACCCCACCGGCACCGTCGACCCCACCGCCACCGCGCAGCGGCCGCCCGGCGGTCCGCGCCACCGCTTCACACACTGAATCCACGAACCCGCGAACCCGCGAACCCTCGGACTCCCGGACTCCCGGACTCCCGAACTCCCGAACTCCCGGACACGAATCCACGAACCCACGAACCCGCCGCCTGACAGCGCGAGAAGGGACACCCCAATGAGTGACGCCTCCGACCGGATCAAGCACCGCACCGAGGAAGCCGTCGGCGCCGCGAAGGAGAAGGCCGGCGCAGCCACCGGCAACGAGCGGCTGGAGCAGGAGGGCCGCGGCGACCAGGCCGAGGCCCAGGCCAAACAGACCGCCGACAAGGCGAAGGACGCGATCAAGGAGGGTGTCGACAGGGTCAAGGGCGCCTTCAAGCGCTGACCCGCGGACCGTCGCCCGCCCGCCCCCGACCACCGGTCGGGGGCGGGCGGGCGTGAGCGGCTTCTCACTCCTCGGAGCGACCGGCCTCGGCCCCGGCCCCGGCCCCGCGTCGCGCGAGGCGGCGGTGCTCCCGCTCGGCCCAGCGCCGCACCCGGGCGGGATCCAGCGGGGTGCCGTGGCCGACGTGCAGGCGGGCCGGGTCGAGGTCGAGCATCGAGCGGAGGCTGACGAGGTTCTGCCGGGGATCGTCGTGGAAGGGCGGGTTGGCGGGCCGGCCGGGGATCAGCCCCATGAAGGAGCCGGCGATCAGGTCACCGGCGACGAGGTCGCCGCTGTCGGTGAGGACGGAGACCGATCCGGCGGTGTGGCCGGGCGTCGGCATGATCCGCGCCTCGACCCCGAACTCCGCCAGGCTCGTCACGCCGCGGACGAGCACCTCGGGTTCGAACGGCTCGGCCCGAACGTGGAGCTTCCGGTTGCGGGCCATCAGGCGTCCCATCGGACCGGTGGGCCGGTACGGCTCGCGGACGCGGCCGGAGCGGTACGGCCCGAGGTCGGCGACGTGGCCGGCCACGGGCGCGCCGGTGAGCCGGTGCAGTTCGGCGGCGGAGCCGAAGTGGTCGATGTGGCCGTGGGTGATGACGATCAGCGCGAGGTCGGCGGGGTCCACGCCGCGGGCGGCGAGCCCGTCGTGGATCTTCCGGCCGCTGCCGGGGGTTCCGGCGTCGACCAGGACGGGCCTGCGGCCGAGCAGCAGGTAGGCATTGATGTTGTGCCGGCCCATGACCGGGATCGGGACGACCTTCGTGCGGGACATGCGTCTCCTCCGAGGGAGTTCGGGGTACGGGTCGATGCCGCGTGCGGGCACGGCCGGGCACGGCCACCGGGTGCGCGCGAGCACGGACTGCCGGTGGACGGCGGGGCTGACAGAACGTCAGAAGCGGCGGCGGTATTCGGCCGGGGTGGTTCCGAGCCTGCGCCGGAACACGCGGTGCAGGGTCTCCACGGAGCCGAGGCCACTGGCGGCGGCGACCTCGGGCAGGCTGAAGTCGCTGTCCTCCAGCAGCCGCCGGGCGGCCTCCAGCCGGGCCGCCTCCACATAGGCGCCGGGCGTCATGGCGGTGCGCCGGTGGAACAGCCGGGTGAAGTGACGCGTGCTCACGTGGAGGCGGGCCGCCAGGGCTTCGAGGGACAGGTCCTCGGTGAGGTGCTCGGCGATCCACCGGCGCAGCTCGTCGACCCGGTCGTCCGAAGCGGTCCGGACCGAGAGCGGCACGCTGAACTGGCTCTGTCCGCCGGAGCGTTTGACGTACATCACCATCGTCCGGGCGGTCATCAGCGCGAGGTCCTGGCCGTGGTCCTCGGCGACCATGGCCAGCGCCATGTCCATCCCCGAGGTGATGCCGGCGCAGGTCCACAGCCGTCCGTCCCGGATGAAGATCGGGTCGGGGTCGACCCGGACACCGGGGTACTCGGCGGCCAGCCGGTCCGCGGTCAGCCAGTGCGTCGTGGCGGGCCGGCCCTCCAACAGCCCGGCGGCAGCCAGCAGGTGCGCCCCGGCACAGATCGACCCGGTCCGCCCGGCCCGTGGCGCGGCACCACGCAGCCACTCGGTGACGTCGTGGTCGATCACGGGCCGCACCTCGCCGTCGACGAGCTCGATCGCGCCCGACACCAGCAGGGTGTCGACCGGATCGGCCACCTCGTCGAACGCCAGGTCCGCCATCAGCCGGACCCCGCTGGAGGTGGTCACCGGCCCGCCGTCCACCGTCGCGACCCGCACCAGGTACCCCGGCCGGTCGCCGCCCCCGACCCGCGAGGCGACCGAGAACACCTCGGCCGGCCCGGTGACGTCGAGCACTTCGATGCCGGGGAACGCGACGATCACGACACGGTGCGGTGCAGGCATGCCTCGATCCTTCCGCCCGGGCAGGCATGGCCGCAATGACCAGGCTCTGTCAGATCGGGCCATGCCCGCGCCTCGCGGGTGAGCGGCGTGACGGCGGCCCCACCGAGGATCAGCCCGGGCCGCCGTGGCGCCGATGGCGACGTTCAGCAACCGGAGCCGGACCGGGCCGGCGGTCGGTGCGGGCAGCCCCGGCCGTTCTCGGGCATCGTCCTGCGACCCCCTTCCGCGCTCGGGTCCGTTCGCGGTGCCGGGCCCGGAAACGGCTTCGGCGCAACAGTGAGTGTGCGGGCGGGCGTTGGGGGTAGACGGGCCGAAACGCCGGGGCAGCTCCGGCGGGACCCGGGACCGTCCTGAGGAGGAAACGCCATGGCAGCGGACGCCGCGGCCGCGCTGTTCGACGTGGACGGCGCCCTGGTGAACACCCCGTACCCGCACACCCTCGCCCGGTGGAAGGCACTGCGGCAGTTCGGCCACCAGGTGCTGGACCCCGTGCCCGCCCGCACCGGGGCCGGTGTCCGGTGAGCGCCGCGAGGGGCCCGGCTGCCTCGGCGCGGCGGGCCGCGTACCGACTCCGTGCGATGGCCTGGACGGCGCTGTGCGCTCTCTGCGGGAACCCGGAGACGGGCGCGCCGCTGCGCCGACCCGCACCCGGCACCGCGGGCACCGCGGGCGGCGCGGGCGCCACCGGGACGGGCGGAGGCGGGTCCGGGGCGGCATGACGCGTGGCGGTGAGCACGGCGGACGGCACGGCTCACACGCCCGGGGAGCCCCAACTGCCGTCCGAACTACGGGTCGACGTCGAACGCGCGACCGCGCGGGCCGCCCCGATGGTTCACTCGCCGGGCGCATGCGTGGGCCGGTGGTTCACTAGCCGGGCGCAGGTGTGGGCCGGTGGTTCACTAGCCGGACGCAAGTGTGGGCCGACTTCGCGCGCCTGGCTCTCGTCCGACCCGTTTCTGCGCGCCCGGCGCGCGCGACCGCATGTCGCGCGCCCCTCAGCCGCCGCCCGACCCGCCCCCCGGTGCGTGCAGCTCGCGGAACACCGCCCACCCGACCGACAGCACCGGCACCGCGACCGCCGCGCCGACGATCCCGCCGAGGGTGCCGCCGATGGCGACCGCCAGGGCGATCGCGACGGGGTGCAGGCGCACTGCCCAGCCCATCACCAGCGGGTGCAGGACGTGGCCCTCCAACTGTCCGACCACCACGATCAGGACGAGCACCACCAGCGCGGTCACCGGCCCCCGGGTGGCGAGCGCGACCAGCGAGGCCACGGCCAGGGCGATCGGTGAGCCGATCAGCGGGATCAGCGCCGCCACGAACTCCAGGAAGGCCAGCGGCACGGCGAGCGGCACACCGAGCACGGCCAGCGCGACGCCGACCACGACGGCGTTGGTGCCCGCGACCAGGAACAGGCCGCGGGTGTAGCCGGCGAAGGTGCGCCACGCGGCCTGGCCGGCCCGCTGCCACACGGAGCCGGCGCGGGTGGGCAGCAGGGACGTCCCCCAGCTCCACATCCGCTCCCCCGAGTGCGCGAAGAACACCGCGCAGAACAGCGCCAGCGCACCGGCGGCCGCCGCCTCCACCACCCAGCCCGCGCCGGTCACGGCCGTGGACAGTACGGTCTGCCGGTGGGTGCTGATCAGCTGGCCGAGCCGCTGCCGCAGGTCGCCGAGGGTGCCGGCCCGGGCGTGGAACGGCGGGCCCTCCAGCCAGCGCTCCAGCTGGTCCAACCCGCCGCGCACCTGCCCGCCGAGCTGCCCGGACTGCGACCTGACCACCGCCGCGAGCAGTGCCGCCAGCCCGGCGAGCACCACCAGCGCACCCAGCACGGTGAGCAGCACCGCGAGCGCACGCGGCATCCGACGGGCCAGCAGGTCGACGGCCGGGCGCAGCACCGCGGTGACGACCAGCGCGACGAACACCGCCACCACCGGCAGCAGCAGTCGGCTGACGATCAGGTACCCGGCGTACCCGGCGACCGCGACGGCGAGCAGCCGCCACGCCCGTCCGGCCACCCGTTCCAGCCCGGTCCGCCGGACGGGCACGCCGGTGCCGCGCGCGAGCGCCGCCCGCCGCCGCGGCCCGGCCGGCCGACTGCCGAGCGGCGCGCGAACCCGGTCGTCCCGCCGTCCGTCCGTGCGTTCGGACATCAGCGCCTCACCTCCCGCTGCCGCGCCTGCCCGACCCGCCCCGCGCCTTGCCGGGCCCGCCCGCGCACGGCAGGACTCCCCGGGCCTCCCGCCCGCCCCGTCACCCACCGCCCGGGGCCGTACCGGCTCGGACGGCACAGGCCGACCCCGTCCCCCGAGCCCGCCCGGGCCGCACCCCGCCGTCCTCCGTGCCTGTCGGCGCCCATCCCGGTTCCACCTCCTCCCGGCCCACTCTCCTGTGTCGTTCTCCCGACGGCACTCGCAACTCGGGCGTGGCCCATGAACGCACAACCGCCTGCTTCCGGCCGCGACGCCACTCGCTGCGTCCCCGGATCGGCCCACAACCGCCTCTCCGCCCGCCGCCCCCGGGCGGTCCGGACCGGAGGTCGTTTCCGCCGTCCGCTCCCGGGCAGACGTCCGAATGAGCAGAGAAGCAGAAACGCCAGGCAGAAGGAGGTGGACACCATGGGAAGACTCAGCGTTCCGGTGATCTGCGGGCTCTCCGGTGATCTGGCCATTCCCGCCCAGCAGGTGGTCGAGCTGCTGCGGGCGCTGCCCAAGGAGTGGCAGGAGTGGGCGGACCGCGACGACAACAGGCTCGACCCGGTGACCACCGCGGTGCTCGCCGACCTGGTTCGCCAGCTCGCCGACCAGATCGACCTGGCCTGCATCGAGATCGCCAGCACGGCCTGAACCGCCGAACCGCCGAACCGCCGCACCACCGCACCGGCGGTCGACCGGGCTCCGCACATCGCCCCGTCCCGGCCGGTGCGGCATGCCGACGTGGCACACCCGTGCTACAGGCACAACGGGTGTCGGTCGGACTACCGGAGGTTGATGCGCGCTTTCAGGACCGGTCTCAGGCGGTCGACGTCCGCCCGGGTCCTGACGGTGAACGCGACGGGGAGGAGCTTGCCGCGAAGGGGCTCGTCCCGGATCTTCCGCGCCAGGTCCGGGGTGAGGCCCGGCAGCGTGGCGACGGCGCCACGGAGGCGCTCGGCGAACAGGAAGTTGCAGGTCGTGGCGTTGCCGTCGACCGCGATCCAGGCGACGGTCCGTGCCCGATCGGCAGCCTTGACCAGCCATCCGCCGTCGCGGAACCACCGCCATGGCGCCTCGACCCCGGCCTCCGCCAGCTCCCGCATCAACGCGTCCCAGCCCTCGACCGCCGGGCCCAGCGCATCGGCGACCAGGTCGGGGGGCGGCTCGACCTCGGGGTCCACGAACGGATTCGCCACGCTGCGAGGCCAGCCCTGGTCGGGACGGTCCGAGGGCGGGGCACGCGGACGCCGGGCGCCCGGTGACGCGAGAAGGGCCGACACCGGCGTCGCACCAGAAGCGGAAAGCGCTTACCGACCTTGCCCCGGGCCACCGCGGGGACGGCTGTGCCGCTCGTCGGCGGCGGGGAATCGGAAACCGCTTTCCGCAGGCCGCCGGAGCAGCCCGGTTTCCGGTTCACGGAGTCGGGCAAGCGCGCCGGGGAGGGGGTGGGACCGCGGACGAAGAGGTGCGTGACGATGGCGACCGAACAGGGGCTGGACCTGTTGGAACAGCTGACGACCGACCATGAGGTGCTGCGAGTGCGCTTCAGCGAACTGGCGGGTCTGCCACTGGGCGATCCGCGTCGGGACCGGCTGGCGTCCCTCACCGCCGACACGCTGGTGCGGCACCTGGCGGCGGAGGACGAGTACCTGTACCCGCTCGCCCGTGACGGTCGCCCGCCCCACGACGACGCGGTGGCCCACGGCCTGCAGACGCACACGGCGCTGTACGGGTTGGTGCGCGAGCTGGAGACGACGGCGGCCGGCTCGACCGAGTTCGACCGGCTGCTGGCCCGGCTGATCGAGGAGGCGACGGGACACTTCGGGCTGGAGGAGGCCCAACTGTTCCCGACCGTCCGCGCGAGCGCCGCCCCGCCCCGGCTGACGGTGCTGGGCGAGCAGGCCCGCGAGACCGAACGCACCGCCTCGCCCCACCCCGGCCCCGCCGGACCGCACGAGACCCTGCCTCCGGACGACCTCGTCGCACCCGAACTGACCTGGCACGAACGCATGCACCGCCGCTTCCGCTTCGGCGACACCCGCGAGAGCTGACGCCGGAGCCTCCGGGGTGGGGGGACCCTGAGGGCCGGGAGCGGAGGGTCGGGATGAACGAGCTGAACGGCGTCACCGTCGCTTTCCTGGCGGCGCCCAAGGGGACGGAGCAGGTCGAGCTGACCTCGCCCTGGCAGACGGTCGTGGACCACGGCGGGACACCGCGGCTGGTGTCGACGAAGCCGGGGCGGATCCGGGCGTTCCACCATCTGGAGCGGGCGGACGCGTTCACGGTGGACGCGGTCGCCGCGGACACCTCGGCCGCCGACTTCGACGCGCTGGTGCTGCCGGGAGGCGTGGCGAATCCGGACTTCCTGCGCATCGACCGGCACGCCGTGGACTTCGTCGGCGGGTTCTTCGCGCGCGGCAAGCCCGTCGCGGTGATCTGCCACGGGCCGTGGACGCTGATCGAGGCCGGTGCGGTGGTCGGTCGCACCCTGACGTCCTGGCCGAGCCTGCGCACCGATCTGCTGAACGCCGGCGCGAACTGGGTGGACCGGGAAGTGGTGATCTGCGTGGACGGCCCCAACACGCTGGTGTCCAGCCGCAGGCCGGCCGACCTGCCGGCGTTCGAGCGCGCCCTGGTGGACGCCTTCGCGGGCCGCCCGGCCGAGGCCTGAGCCGCCACCCGGGGGCGCTCAGGCCTCGGACGGGCGGCCCGCTGCTCAGCCGAGCACGCCCGCCAGTGCCCGCACGAGCACGTCCTCGAACGGGTCGCCCGGCGCAGCGGCCGGACCCCCGGGGGTGAAGAGTGCGGCGATCCGCGGGTGCCCGCCGTCCTCGGCGAGGCGGCGCAGGTAGGCAGTGCGGTGCGCGGCATCCTCGTCGGCGGCGGACGCCTCGTTCTGCGCGAACAGTGCGGTGAGGCCGCCGAGCAGGGCGAACGCCTCGACCTTGCGGGCGGGCGCGGCGGGGTGGTCGGCGAGCACGGTGAGGACGTGTTCGAGCAGGTCGGCGCCGTGCGGGCCGAGCGTGGGGCGGCCGATGACCCGGGCGGGCAGCCAGGGGTGGCGTCGCATGATCTGTCGGGCCTGGCGGGCGACGGTGAGCAGGTCGGCCGGCCAGTCGCCGCTGGGCGCGGGGAGGTCGTACTCGGCGGCGACGCTGTCGGTCATCAGGTCGAGCAGCTCGTCGCGGGTGGCGACGTACCGGTAGAGCGAGGCGGCGCCGGTGCCCAGTGCGGTGGCGACGCGGCGCATCGAGACCGCGTCGAGGCCTTCGCGGTCGGCGAGTTCGACGGCGGCCGCAGTGATCTCGGCCCGGCTGCGTTCGGCCGGGCGCCCGGCCCTGGCCTGTTCGGGCCGGAGCCAGATCGGGCCGTCCTGCCGCTGCGTCACATGCGCCTCCGGAGTGGGTGTGGCGACCAGCCTATCCATCGCGTACGGTGTTCGCGAACGCCGTACGCATTCTCTGCGCGCGGTGCGGCCCGAGCTCGCGGAGGACCCGGATGACGACCACGCGCTTCACGCACAACGGCGAGGTGCCGCTCGCCTACGAAGACCTCGGCGGGGCGGGCGGCGAGCCGCTGCTGCTGGTGATGGGACTCGGCACCTCCCGGTTCTGGTGGCCGGACGGGCTGGTGCGCGAACTGGTCGCGCGCGGCTTCCACGTGGCCGCCTACGACCAGCGCGACGCCGGCGAGTCGGGCCGGGTCACCGCCCCGCCGGCCGGACACCCCGTCTCCGCACTGCTGCGCCGCACCGCACCCGCGTACCGGGCCGAGGACCTGGCGGACGACGCCGTCGCCGTGCTGGACGCACTGGGCTGGCCGTGCGCCCACCTGTTCGGCCACTCGCTGGGCGGACTGGTCGCCCAGCGAGTGGCGATCCGCCACCCGGAACGGGTGAGCACCCTCACCTCGTCCCTCGGCGATGCCCAGCGACGCCGGTCCGCTCGACGCCCTGCGCCACGTCCGCCCGGGGCCGGTGCTGCGGATGGGTCGCCTGCACTTCCCGGACACCCCCGAGGGCAACCTCGCACTCGCGGTGGCGATCGCCCGCATCCTCGCCGCCCCCGAACGCGCCGTCGGGCCCGAGGACGTCTGGGAGTTCGTCGACCGGGAGGCCGCGCACGACGTCGCGAGCTTCCGCGACGCCCAGGCGCAGAGCCGACAGATCGGCGCCAAGTGGTCCGGCGGCCCCCTGGCCCGGATCGCCGCACCCACCCTCGCCCTGCACGCCGAACGCGACCCGCTGATCCGCCCGTCCGCCGCCCGGGCCCTGGCCGCCGCCGCCCCGAACGCCCGCCTGCGCGTCATGCCGGGCGCGGGCCACCTGCTCACCCGCGAGCACTGGGCACCGTACGCGGACCAGCTTCACGCTCACGCCATGGGAAGCTGACGCATCGTCAATCACCGTTCGCATCAGACTCGTTGTGGAACCCGCAGAAGCCCTGGTGCGACGCGAGTCCGCCGCTCCGAGACTCCGTCAGATCTCGCGGAGCGCGGGCAGCAGCTCGCGCTCCGCCCAGTCCAGGTAGGCGGGTTGGCTCTCGCCGCCGATCTGGATCAACGCCACCTCGTCGAACCCGGCCGCCGCGAACGGGCGGACGGCGGCGACGAAGTCCTCGGTCCGGCCGCCGCAGGGGATGACCGCGGCGACGTCCTCGGGGCGGACGAACCGGCCGGCGGCGGCGAACGCGGCGGTGCCGGGGAGCTCGGCGTTGACCTTCCAGCCGCCGCCGAACCAGCGGAACTGCTGGTGGGCGCGGGCGACGGCGGCGTCGCGGTCACGGTCGAAGCAGATCGGGACCTGGCCGACGGCGGGCTTTCCGGCACCGCCGTGCTCGGCGAAACCGGTCAGCAGGGACCGCTGCGGTTCGACGGCGATCACCAGGTCGGCGAGGCGGCCGGCGAGCGCGCAGGAGGCCGGGCCGGAGACGGCGACGCCGATCGGCGGGGGCGGGTCGGGCAGGTCCCAGATCTTCGCGCGGTCCACCCGGAAGTGCTGCCCGTGGTGGGTGACGTATCCGCCGCCGAACAGCGCCCGGATGATCTCCATCGCCTCCGCCAGCATCTCCTGCCGCACCGCAGGAGCGGGCCAACCCCGGCCCACCACATGCTCGTTGAGGTTCTCGCCGCTGCCCAGGCCGAGCCGGAACCGGCCGCCGGAGAGCTGCTGCAGGGTCGCGGCCTGCTGCGCCACCACCACCGGGTGGTAGCGGAAGGTCGGGCAGGTGACGTACGTCATCAGCGGCAGCGCGTCGGTGGCCCTGGCGGCCGCGCCGAGCACCACCCAGGCGTTCGGGGCGTGGCCCTGTTCGTCCAGCCACGGGAAGTAGTGGTCGGAGGTCACCGAGAAGTCGAACCCGGCCCGCTCCGCGCGCACCACGTCCTCGACCAGATCGGTCGGCCGGCGCTGCTCCGTCATCATCGTGTATCCGATTCGCACCATGCTTGCGCGTGTGCCCGCACCGCGGTGGTTCGCACCCGGATCCGCCCGTTTTCCCGCCGTTCGCAGCTTGCGCGTGTGCCCGCACCGCGGTGGTTCGCACCCGGATCCGCCCGTTTTCCCGCCGTTCGCAGCAGCCCTCGGGCGGCACGGGCGTCAGCGCCGGTGGTTCCAGTCCGGTTCGAACAGGCGGACGCCGCTGATCGTCCGGTCGCCGGCCCGGACGGGCAGCACGTACAGGTGGGCGTCCTGCGGGCCGAACTCGTCCTCGCTGTCGTACAGCAGGCCGAGGTCGCGTTCGCCGGCGTGGCGGGTCAGGTCGGCCTCGACCTCGGTGAGCGGGCGGCCGACCAGCGGGATGCCGGCGAAGTGCAGCTGCGGGCCGGTGCGCCCCGCCACCGTCACCGCCCCCAGGACGGGGAATCCGGCCCTGCGGCACCGGTATTCGGCGGTCACCCCGAGGTCCGCGTAGTGCTCCTCCGCGAGCGACCACCGAACAGGCCCGGGCGGCTCCGTCTGGTGCGGCCAGGCCCGGTAGGGCCGGTTCGTCCAGTGCGGGTGCCCGCGGCGCAGCGTCGGCGTGGCGGCGCCGAGGGCCCGCGACACCTGCTCGGGGCTCATCCCGAAGCGCAACAGCCCGACGCTCGCGCCGGGCGTCCAGTTCCACCGCGGCCGCTGCAGCTCGGCGGCGACCGGCCAGGCACCCGGGTTCGCGGGCCGGTCCACCAGGTCGCGCCAGCGCCGAACGGGTTCGGCCGCGTACGGATCCGCAGCGAGTTCGGGTGCGACCAGCAGCACCTCGGAGAGTTGGGCCTCGCCGCGCTGCGGATATCCGTGCGGTCCCGGCCCCCAGGCCTGGGCGGCACCCATCGACAGGCCCCAGGCCGCGACCTCCGGGTCGCCGACCGGGTTGGTCCGCACCGCGACGCCCTCGCGCGCGGCGAGCCGACGGACCTCCGCGCCGACCTGCGAGGGCACCCGGCCGACCAGGTCGACCTCGCCGAGCCGCACCAACGGGCCGGAGATCGCGTCCACGGCGACGCCGACCAGCCGAAAACCCAGGTCGTAGATGACGCTCACGCCGGCCGCGTCATGGAACTTCCACCACGGCGCGCGCATCTCGTCCACCGCGCCGACCGGACCGGGCGCGCCGATCGCCTCCTGGACCTCGTCACCGGTCATCCCGAACCGCAACGGCCCGACCCCGACCAACGGATCCACCGCCCACCGGCCCCGCTCCGCGTCCGGCCTCCACCACCGCCCGTACACCCCGCCACCCCCGTCGCCACCCGAACCACCGGCTGTCACCGTACTCACCGGCGGCCGGTTCCTGAGGGGCCGTCAACCGCCGAGCGGGTACGCGTAGCCGCAGGGATGGCACAGCCCGTCCGGGTACGGCTCCAGGAAGCGGGCCACCGAGCCGTGCACGACGACCCGCAGGCCACCCTCGCCCAGATACACGGCCAACCCCTCGGGCGTGATCTCGTCCGTGCGGTACACCACCACGGTGATCTGCGGGGCATGCGAACCGGGACGGCCGGGAACCGCGACACGGTAACCGTGCGGGCTGTCCATCGCTCCACCTCGGCGCCTGCTGATCCGGGGGCCGCGACCACATCCCCGTCTGGCCCCGTACTCGGCGCATACCCCTGCGGTGTTCCGCCCAACCACCCGCCGCCGAAGCCCGACGACACGCCGGGGTCCGGTCCGGGCCAACCGTCACCGGCCTTCGCGCGAACTCCCTTGTCCTCGATCGCTGTTCAGCACTTCGACGGCGCGGAGATCCGCGATCGCGGGTTGCCGGTCGGGCGGAGGCGATATCGAGGTCGATCACGACTTCCTCGCCCTCCCGGCGGCCGCGATCGAGATCGCGAGGCCGACAAAGGCCAACTCGGCTGCCCGGTCCCGCTGTACTGCTCGTTGGTCTCGGTGGCACGCCCGCCCACCTCGTCACGCTCCCACGCCTTCACCGCGGCCTCGGCCTCGGCCCTGGGCAGCCGCGCCGCCACCCGGCCGATCTGGGCGGCGTTATGTTCTCCGATCGCCGCCGACACCGTGGAGTCGTCCCGATACCGCGCGTACCGCTCGTGCCCCGTCACGGATGCGAGGCGGCCCGGACCGTCGACCCGGCTCAGCTCCACCAGCAGGATCCACCCATCGGACCCGGCCGAGCAGAAGCCTGCGGCCAACCGGAACGGCACCGGGGTCTGCACGCAGTTCGTCGGATATGCGTCCCACGACTTCACCGTGCACCACGCAGGCCGCCCACATGGGCGCCGAGCTCGCCGAGACCGGCGCAGGCGACACGGTGCGGATCGCCGTCGGCGGTGCCTCGATCCTGGTGCTCGGCGCCGAAATCCTGATGGCCCTGCGCCGCCGCCGAGGCGCGCACAGCTGATTCGCGCGAACCCGACCGACGCCCGCGCCCGGGGCGGTGGTCATCGCACTGATGAAGGAGGCACGCTCCCCTCTCGACAGGCCGGCAGAAAAAGTCCCGAGCGCCGAGCCGGGAACCGGCACCGCCGCCGGCCGGGTTCCCGGCCAACGGCGGTGCCGGACAACTGAATCGATGCCCCGTCAGGTCGACTTGACCAGCTCGTGCTCCGGCGTCACGGTGACGGCGACACCTCGTCGGCGGTGCTGGTCGGCCCAGGCGGTGAGGGCCTGGCGGCAGGCGGTGTCGAGGTGGGTGAGGGCGGACAGGTCGAGCTCCACGGGGCCGGTCGGGGTGACGTCCTCCAAGCGGTCGACCAGGGTGGGGAGTTTGACGAAGGTGGCGTTCCCGTGCACCCGGACGACCGTGCCGGCGGCGGACTGTTCGACGTGCAGGCGGATGTGGGTGACGTCCCAGGCGGTCTTGGCGAGCGCGGCGACCAGTCCGATGGCCACGCCCTCCAGCAGGTTGGTGGTGACGATGCCGATCGCGGTGGCGAGCAGCACGAGCGCTTCGGAGCGGTCGGAGCGCCACAGCCGCCACCGGGCCCGCGGCGCGACGAGCTTGCCGCCCGCGTGCACCAGCAGACCGGCGAGCGCGGCCAGCGGCACCAGGTCCAGCAGCCCGGGCAGCACCAGTGCGAACAGCAGCAGCCAGACGCCGTGCAGGATCCGCGCGGCCTTGGTGCGGGCGCCCGCCTGGACGTTGGCGGCGCTGCGGACGATCACCGCGGTCATCGGCAGCGCGCCGAGCGCTCCGGCCACCGCGTTGCCGACGCCCTGGGCGAGCAGTTCCCGGTTGTAGGCGGTGCGCGGCCCGGCGTGCATGTGGTCGACGGCGGACGCGCTGAACAGGCTCTCGGCGGACGCGATCAGCGCGAACGCCAGTACGGTGCCCCACACTTCGGGCCGCAGCAGCAGTGCGAGTTGCTCGACGCCGGGCGGCTGCAGGGTGTCCAGCAGGCCGTCGACCCGGACGGTTGCCACCGGCAGGTCCAGCAGTCGGACGGCGGCCGCGGCGAGCACCACGGCGACCAGCGGGCCGGGCAGCAGCGCGAGTCGTCGCGGCACGTACTTCCACAGGACCAGCACCGCGACCACCCCCGCACCGACGGCGAGCGATGCGCCACCGGCCGCCGTGTCGACCGCGCGGACGGCGGCGGCGGGGATTCCGACCAGGTTGGAAAGCGCTTCCCCGCCGGCCTTCCGGTCCAGCAGCACGTAGGACTGCGAGGCGATCAGCACGATGCCGATACCGGTGAGCATCCCCTCCACCACGGCGGCGGAGACGGCCCGGAACCAGCGCCCCAGGCGCAGCACCGCGAGCAGCACCTGCACCAGGCCGGCGGTCAGCACCACCATGCCGAGCGCGGGCAGCCCGTAGGCGGTGACGGCGGAGTGGACCAGCACGGTCAGTCCGGCGGCGGGCCCGCTGACCTGCAGGCTGCTGCCGGGCAGCGCGCCGGCCACCAGGCCGCCCACGATGCCGGTGACCAGGCCGAGTTCGGCGGGCGCACCGGAGGCGACGGAGACGCCGACGCAGAGCGGGACGGCGACGAGGAAGACGGTGATGGAGGCGGGCAGGTCGGTGCGCAGCGCGGCGCGCACCCGGGCGGAGTTCCAGGGCATGGCGGGTCCTCGGGTGTAGCAGTGACGGGGACTTCCGGTGGCGCGGGGGCACGTCCCGCCCGGCGGGCACGCCGACGGACGGCCGGGCGAGGGCGGGCGCGGGCCTGGGCAGGCGCGGGCGTGAGGGCAGGGCAGACGCGGGCGTGGGGGCAGGGCGGCGGGCGGCGCGACGCGGGGTGGCGCGGTGCGGCCCGGCGGGATGCGGGTCGGTGACGGAGTGTCAGGTCCGGGCGCGGCGGCTCCGGCTCAGCAGCGGAACACCTGGAGTTCGGCGGGCCCGGCCGGGCGGGCGGCCGGTGCGGGTCGGCCGGCGGTATCGGGCGGGGTGCGCGGGGCCGTCGGGCCGTCCGCGCGCACTGCCGAGCGAGCCGCTGACCGGGTCGCCGTCCCGGCCGTCCGGACGTCGCGGCGAAGGGGTGCGGTGGGAGCGGTGGAGCCGCGTCCGCGGTCGGCGCCCTCCGGCTCCTCCTCCGCCGCGCCGCCCGTACTGCCGATCGTCGGGGCGACCGCCGGGGCGACCGCTAGGGCGACGCTCTCGACGGCCCCGCCGGCGACGGGGCCGACGGCGAGGGCGGGCCGGGGGGTCGCCCCGGGGCCGTCCGCGAACCGGTCGGCCGTCAGGCCGGGGATCAGTGCCGCGATCAGGGTCGCGACGAGGGTGGCGAGCAGCAGCCACTTCGGCAGCACGGCTCTGCGCATCCCCGCCCTCCCCGGCTCGCGTCCGAACCCGGCTCCCCACCGTCGGACTTGATGTGCCGTCATCGTATCCGCACAGTCACCGTGAGTGTGCGGCTGCGGGCGGTCCGCCGGGATCTCGGCCACGGTTTTGTCCGGTTCCCGGCCGCGCACACGCCGCGCACACGCCGCATTCGGGGCGGCGCGCCGTCGCGCTGCCGTGCCGTCGCCCCGAGGTGCCGGAACACCGGGCCGGAACAGCAACGGCAGGGCGGTCGGGCCGCTCCTGCCACTCTCAAGCTATAGCGCGACGGGGGGCTTGTGGCAAGGCCCCCCGGGTGTCGCAGAATGTCCGACCGAGGGCGGGGAAGCGCAGGAAGCGAAGTACGCGCCGGATCTGACGGAAAATCACTTGCTGGGCGATTTCGGAGGATTGATGATCGACGTGCTGGTGGTCGGCGGCGGGCCGACCGGGCTGATGCTGGCGTGCGAGCTGCGGCTGCACGGGGTGGAGGTGGTGGTCCTTGAGCGGTTGACGGCGCCGACCGGGGAGTCCCGTGGGCAGGGTCTGCACGCGCGCAGTGTGGAGGTGATGGATCAGCGTGGTCTGTTGGAGCGTTTCCGGGCGGTGAGTTCGGAGTACCGGGTCGGCGGATTGTTCGGCGGCGTGCTGGCGGACTGGCCGGAGGGCATGGACACCGCCCATCCGTACGGCCTGGCGACGCCGCAGCCGGTGACGGAGCGGTTGCTGGAGGAGCGCGCCGAGGAGTTGGGCGTGAATCTGCAGCGCGGCCGCGAAGTGGTGGGTCTGACGCAGGACGAGGAGGGCGTCGAGGTCGAACTGGCGGACGGCTCGCGCTTGCGGGCGCGCTGGCTGGTGGGCTGCGACGGCGGGCGCAGCACGGTGCGCCGGCTGGCGGGTGTGGCGTTCCCGGGCGAGCCGGCGACGGTGGAGACCCTGCTGGGGCAGATGTCGGCAGCGGAGGATCCGGAGCGGATCGCCGAGGTGGTGGCGCGGGTGCGGCGCACCCAGGTGCGGTTCGGCCTGCAGCCGGAGGGCGACGGGCAGTACCGGGTGGTGGTGCCGGCCGACGGCGTGTCGGAGGATCGGGCGGCGCCGACGCTGGAGGAGTTCCGGCGGCAGCTGCGCGCGGTGGCGGGCACCGACTTCGGCGTGCACTCGCCGCGTTGGCTGTCCCGGTTCGGCGATGCGACGCGGCAGGCGGAGCGGTACCGGGTGGGCCGGGTGCTGCTCGCGGGCGACGCTGCGCACATCCATCCGCCGACCGGCGGCCAGGGCCTCAACCTGGGCGTGCAGGACGCGTTCAACCTGGGGTGGAAGCTCGCCGCGGAGGTCAACGGCTGGGCCCCGACCGATCTGCTGGACAGCTACCACGCGGAGCGCCACCCGGTGGGCGCGTCGGTGCTGGACAACACCCGGGCCCAAATCACCCTGATCGGCACCGAACCGGGCCCGACGGCGCTGCGCGCGCTGCTCACCCGCCTGATGGACGTCCCCGAGGTGAACCGGCACATCACCGGCATCATCACGGCGCTGGACATCCGCTACGACTTCGGCGAGGGCCCGGAGCAACTCGGCCGCCACCAGCGGGACGTGGCCCTCGCCGACGGCCGCCTCTACGACCGGATGCACACCGGCCGGGGCCTCCTGCTGGACCGGACGGGCCGGCTCTCGGCCGACGGCTGGTCCGACCGCGTCGACCTCCTGGTGGACCCCTGCCCCGAGTTGCCCGCCCCGGCGGTCCTGCTGCGTCCGGACGGCCACGTGGCCTGGCTCGGCGAGAGTCAGGCGGAGTTGGCCACCGCCCTGACCCGCTGGTTCGGCGCCCCGCAGCCGCCCGGCCTGCTCTGACGTGTCGTCACCACCCGGCCCTCCCAGGAGGGACCCGGACCCGCGAGACTCCCGGATGGCCTGCTCGAAGGACGCCAACGCCCCACTGGCCCGGCGCCTCCGGGCCCAGGAGAAGCAGCTCGGCGGCAACGCCGGGGCCCGATACGAGCAGGCCTCGCTGCCGGCGCCTGGCCAGTGCTCTGACCGACAACGCTCGCCGGGTTGGCGGTGACGGAGCCTGAACCGGTTGGGTGTCGGCCGACATCCGATCAGCAGCGAGCACCTGGCGGTCACCGGAGCGCGGCCGACGACGATCGGTAGGCCGTTCGTCCGGAAACCACCTCCACCTGGCGGTACGCCGCGTGTCGGTCCCGGCCGGGGTGGTCCTGAAGTAGCAGACGCGTAGGGGCAATTCGGCGGGGGAGCCCGGTACCGGTGGTGGACGCGCCCGGCCGCCACGGCGCCTACGGTCGCCCCGACGGCCCGCCCAGGCACTCGAGGGGAAACACCGTGATCCGCGCCGCCAAGCCGGCCGCCGCTCTTGCGGCGCTGGCCCTGACCGTCCTCACCGCGTCCGCCGTACCGGCGGCCGGTGTCACCGCGCCCCCGCCCGCGGCGGCGGCCACCGCCGATCCGCTCGCCGCGCTGCGTGGCCAACAGCCGCGCTGGCACCCCTGCACGACCAGCCCGGAGGACACCGCCGGCGCCGAGCTCGACGCCGCCGGCGCCGGCTGCACCGAGCTCACCGTCCCCCTCGACTACCGTCGCCCCGACGGGCCGACCACCGGGGTCGCCCTCGCCCGGCTGCCCGCCACCGACCAGGCCCGCCGCCTGGGCACCCTGTTCTACAACCCCGGCGGCCCCGGCGTCCCCGCCCGCGACCTCGCCCTCACCCTGCGCCGGGCCGCGCCCGGCCTGGCCGCCCGCTACGACATCGTCGGCATGGACCCGCGCTTCGTCGGCGCCAGCACCCCCCTCGACTGCGGCTGGCCCACGGCCGGCCCCGGCTCGGCCGGCCCCGACCGGCTGACCTTCGACCGGTCCGCCGAGGTCGCCAAGGGCCTCGCGGCCCGCTGCGCGCCGTTCCGCGAGCTGCTGCCGCACATCTCCACCCGCAACACCGCCCGGGACATGGACCTGGTGCGCGCCGTCCTCGGCGAGAAGACGATCGCTTACCTCGGCTCCTCCTACGGCAGTTACCTCGGCGAGGTCTACCTCCAGCTGTTCCCCGGGCGCGTGGGGCGGGCGGTCTTCGACGCGGCCATGGACCCGGACCGCTTCGGCCCCGACCTGACCGCCACCCAGGGTCCCGCGATGGCGGCCGCGCTCACCGCGTGGGCCGCCTGGGCGGCCCGCCACGACGACCGCCACCACCTGGGCTCGACCACCGCCGAGGTGCTGGCCGCGGTCGAGCGGGTGCGCCTGGCCGCCGGGCGCGCGCCGCTGGCGGTCGGCACCCACCGGGTCGACGCCCGGGCCCTGCCGCAGGTGCTGTGGACGGTGGCGGCCGGGGACGACGACGCCGCCCACGAGGAGTTCTCCGCGCTGGTGCGCGTCCTGGCCGACGCCGCCGAGGGCCGTCCGGCGGAGCCGACCGCACTGCTGGAAGCGGTGCTGAGCGGCCTGACGGCCCCCGACGCGGGCGGCTACGCCGCCGTGCAGACCGCGATCATGTGCGCCGACCGCGCCGCCTCACGCGATCCGCTCGCCTACTACCGCGACATCCAGGCCCACCGCGCCGACGAGCCGCTGTTCGGCCCGCTCACCCGCAACCTCACGCCGTGCACCTTCTGGCCGGCGGAGCCCGCCGAACCGCCCACCCTGGTGCGCAACGCCGTGCCGGTCCTGCTGGTCGGCGCCGACGGCGACCCGGCCGCCACCTACCCCGGCCAGCTCTCCGCCCACCGCGCGCTGACCGGCTCCCGCCTGGTGACCCTGCGCGGCGCCTTCCGGCACACCGTCTACGCGGGCCTGTTCGCGCCGCGCGACGCCTGCGTGGACACCGCCGTCGACCGCTACCTCCTGGACGGTGTTCTCCCCGTTCAGGACACCGACTGCCCGGCCGCCCGGCCCTAGTGCTGGAAGAGCACTTCCGGATTGTTCGGCGAGGGGCCGTCCAGCAGCGGACTGGGGATCCCCTTCAGCGTCCGGTCGAAGAACGCCGTCACGTACTCGCGGGTGATCTCCACCCCGCGTTCCGGGGAGAGGGGCGGCGTCGGGAACCCGGCCTGCTCGTGAAGCAGGTCCAGGTCGCTGAAGCTGAAGTGGTCGGCGCCGGCGACCGTCAGCCACTTCTTGTAGCCGCCGAGGGCGGCCCAGGGGTGCTCCCAATCGGTGTTGGCGGTCGTACCCAGCATGAGGAACGGCCGGTTGATCCGGCCGGGCGTCGGGTCCGGGTGGAAGGAGCCGTCCATGTTCACTCCGGCCCGTACTCGTGGGTCGGCGATCATCGTGGCGGCGGCCGCCGCTCCGCCGAGGGAGTGTCCGGCCGTGCCGATCTCGTGCTTGTCGATGAGGTGTGCCAGGGGCCACGCGGTATTGCCGTGCGTCAACTGGTCGATCACGAAGGACTCGTCCAGCGCACGGCCGGCGGCGACGGAGTCGAAGTCGAGCGTCGCCGGGGCGTCGCAGATCGCGCACGGCGGCGTCTGGCCGTTCGCCAGCGTCTCGCCGCTGTCCTCGTAGGTGTGGCCGACGAGCGCGACGACGTAGCCGTGACTGGCCAGGTCGGTCGCGAGCGAGGTGAGCACCATGCGCGGGTCCTCGTACGCGGGTGAGAGGACCACCAGGGGATACTTGCCGCGTTGCGGCCGCGCGCCGTCGAAGGCGTGAGTGGTGACGCCGGAAAGGGTCTGCGGGGTGACGCCGGAGCTCGCCGGCAGATTCTGCCGCTGGACGATTCCGGCCGCCTCGGCGAGGGTCATGTAAGGGGCCGGAGTGCCCGTCCCGGGGACGGCCGGGTAGACCATCGTGACGGTCAGTTGGCGGGGGCCGGACGACGGCACCCACGGGTCGGGACGGCTCGCGTCGGTGAGGTGGATGACGTCCTCGCCGGCGGCGTAGGGGCCGGTCGGCGCGGGGAGCGCGCCCTGGAAGGACCGCTGCGGCGCCGCGGCAGCTGTGACGGCGGTCGCGTGCACCGTGGACGGCGGGGGCGTGGCGGCGATTCCGGTGCCGGTCGCGGCCACTGATACGGCGAGACCCAGGATGGCGACAGCGCCGACACGGCGCCTGCGGTTCGAGGTGGTGTTCATGGGCACGATCCTGCCCGGCCCCGCCCTGACGCTCGATCATGCAGGCTTCCGTCTTGAGGGTGGTACTGGCTACACCCTGAGGTCCCCGCCGGCGCGAGGTTCCCTTCGCCGGGATCGTCGAGCGCCGCCTTCGACGGTCCCCTCGACTCGCCGCGGCGTCCGGTCCGACGCGCAGGCGCGAACCGACACCCTGCTCATTCGAAGCTCACGCCTGCGAGCTTCGACTGGAACATCTGCGCGTGCCCGGCCACCGCGTCCGCCTGCTCGTGCATCATCCGCGCGTGCTCCTCCAGCGCGTCGGGGTCGATCCGGAAGCCGGAGCCTCCCCCGCCGCCGCCCGACACCCCGAGCGCGGACTCCGCCGCCTGGAACACCAGCCCCTGCACCGCGTTCGCCACCGTGTCCACCAGCGGACCGATCGCGGCCTCCACCACCTGCGCGATGATGTACTGCTCCAACTGCTGTTCCAGGTAGTTGATCAGGCGCTTCGCGGCCTCCTCGATCAGGATCACCGCCGCCTCCGCCGCACCCAGCGTCGCCACCGCCGCGGCCTGGTCGGCAATGAACGCCGCCGCCAGCACGACGAGTTCACCGATCGTCTCGACCTTCATCGCCACGATCACGTCCGCCGCGATGTCCAGCGCGTCCGCCACCACATGGCACGCCTGCACGAGCTCGTTCAGGTGGCTCTCGGACAGCGCCGCCCACTTGGCGAGCAACGCCTCGTACGACGCACCCTCGTACGCCTGCCCCAACTGCTGCACCGTGGACGTCGACTGCTGGTGCACCGACTCCACGTTCTGCGCGAACTCCCGCACGTGCGCGCCGAACTCGCGCACCTTGTCCTCGTTCACCGTCGGCCAGTTGATGCCGATGAACGAGAGGAACTCCACCACTTCACCCGGCAGTTCGATCGCCACAGCTGACACCTTCCCCCGATGGAACGCGAACGCCGTTGTGACCGTAGTCCAGAATCGGACCCGGGAGGACAGGAACGGGGATTCCCGCAGACGACCGCGCTCCCCCGCGCCCGGGCGGTTCAGCCGGTCAGGGGCCGGGCGCCGACCGCCGGCACGGTCTGCCGGTTGACGTGCGGGCGATCGAAGTAGGTGGCGACCTCGCAGGGGGTGGTGCTCAGGGCGAGCGCCCATTCGTGGATGGTGGGGTCGCCGTCCGACTCGCTGCCGATGAGGACCACCTCCTCCCCCTCCTCCACTTTCTCGTCGCCGCAGTTGACGATCATCTGGTCCATGCAGATGCGTCCGACGACGGGGTAGCGCCGACCGCGGATGGAGACCGTGAGGCGTCCGCTGAGGGCGCGCGGGATTCCGTCGGCGTAGCCGACCGGGATCAGGGCCAGGTTGAGCGCGCTCGGCGCGATCCAGTCGTGTTCGTAGGAGACGCCCTGCCCGGCTTCGACCCGCTTGGTCAGCGCGACGTGGCTGGTGACCCGCATGGCGGGCCGGAGGTCGAAGCGGTGGCGCTCGGCGTACGGCAGCAGGCCGTAGAGGGCCGAGCCGGTCCGGATCATGTCGAGGTGAAGGTCGGGCCTGGTGAGCGCCGACAGTGATCCGGCGAGGTGGCGTCGGACGTCGAGGCCGGTGTCGACGGCCTGCCGCCAGGCGTCGTCGAGCAGCCTCGCCTGGTCGTCCAGCGTGTGGTGGCCCGGGACTTCGCCGTGGGAGAGGTGCGACCAGACCGAGACCACCTCGATCAGGCCCTGGCTCTGGGCGGCCTTGGCCGCGTCCAGCAGGGCTGCCGAGTGCTGGAGCGCCGCCCCGCCGCGGGCGAGTCCGGTGTCGACCTCCAGGTGGACCCTGGCCGGGCGTCCGGCGCTCCGTCCGGCGTCGACCGCGAAGGCCAGGGTGCGGGCGGACTGCACCGAGACGTCCACGTCGGCCGCCGCGGCCAGGCGCATGCTCTCCGCCGAGGTGTGCAGCCAGGCGAGGATCGGGGCGTCGAGGCCGGCCCGGCGCAGTTCGAGTGCTTCGGCCGTGGTGCACACGCCGAGCCAGGTCGCCCCGGCGTCGAGCGCCGCGCGGGCGACGTCGATCGCGCCGTGCCCGTAGGCGTCGGCCTTGACGACGGCCATCACGGCGGTCGCGGGCCGGCCGACGGCCTGTCGGACGACGCGCGTGTTGTGCGCGACGGCCGACAGGTCCACCAGCACGTCGAGGTAGCGGCGCGGAACGATCGACCGAGCCTCCATAGCCAAATCCATTCGTCACGGTCGGCGGACTGCTGTTCTCCCTTCGCCGCCTCGCGGTGCTCAGGCGGACTCGGCCGCAACCAGCGCCGGTCGGGCCGCTTCGCGCAGCAGGAGGGTGGTGGCCACGCTGCACACTCCGGTCAGCGCGATCGCGACGCCGACCGGCACGAACTCGGCGCACACGCCGAACAGCAGGGGGCCGACGCCCTGGATGCTCATGGTGGTGGTGTTCAGCAACGCGAAGCCCTGGCCCTGGAGTTCGGCGGGAACGGCTTCCAGGAAGCGCCGCTGCAGGCCGAGCAGGTAGGCGGAGCCGGTGCCGGTGACGACGTAGGCGGCGGCGACCGCCGGATAGGGCAGGTCCAGGGCGAGCGTGAGCGAGGGGGTGCCCATCACCAGCAGCAGCGGCAGGACCAGCCGTTCCCGGGTGGCGGGCGCGAACGCCCGGCCGATGACGACGTCGCCGATCAGCATGCCGACCGAGGTGGCGGCCAGCAGGACGCCGGTCTGCTGGGGGCCGAACCCGCGGTGCGCGCTGTACGGGATGAGCAGGCTGCCCGCCGCGGCCAGGTAGGCGGCGGGCAGGCACTGCACCATGATCAGCTTGAGTACGCCGGGGCTGGCGACCAGCGCCGCGTTGCCCCGCAGGGTCCGGCGCACGATCGACCCGCCGCCCGTCGCCGGCGCGCTCGGGCGGGGCGCCCGGGCGGGCGACAGGAACAGCCGGCTGATCGCCGCGGCGACCAGGTGCGCCCCGGCGGTGACCAGCATCGTGCGCTCCACCCCCAGCCAGACCACCAGCGTCCCGCCGGCGGCCATGCCCACCATCTGCGCGGAGACCGCGACGATGTAGGACAGCGAGCGCCCGAGGACGTAGGTGTCGCCGGTGAGGGCTTCCGCGAGGACCCTGGCCGTGGCCCCGGTGGTGACCGGGGTCAGACAGGCCACGCCGGCGACCAGGACCAGGCTGGCGGCGACCGGGAGGTGCCCGAACGCGAGCAGCAGCCCGACCGCGCACTGGAGGGCGTAGCCGGTGCTGATGAGGGTGCGCGGGGTGAGCCGGTCCGCCAGCGCGGCGAGGAACAGGCCGCCGGCCGCCTGCGGCAGGAAGTTGATGGTCATCGTCACCGCGGTGAGCAGCGGCGAGCCGGTCCGGTCGTACACCAGCACCGCGAGCGCCACGGCCCGCAGGGTGTCGGACATGACGCCGAGCAGCCGGCCGGCGAAGACGGCACGGAACTGGGCGACGGCGAAGACCTGGCGGTAAGTGGCCTTCACGGCGAACTGATCGGTCATGGGCTGGGTACTCCCGGAGCCTTCCTGGGGCGTTCCTACGGATTGATGGCGCTGATCCGGATGGGCAGGGTCCGCCACACCTCAGGGGTGTAGAAGTGCCCGCCGGGCAGCTGGTCGTGCCGGTAGGAGCCGAGGGCCAGCTCCTTCCACTGGGCGGGCGCGTCGGCCTCGATCACCACGTCGTCGACGCCGGCGAGGAACTGCACCGGCATGGTGACGCCCGGGGCGCCGTTGTGGTGGAAGGTGTCGCGCACGGCGATGTCGGCGCGCATGATCTCCACCGCCATCTCCAGCAGGTCCGGGTCGCCGAGGACGTGTTCGGCGACCAGCCCGTGGGTGCGCATCCAGGTCATCAGGTCCTCGTCGGTGTCCTGGCGGGCCGGGAACATGTCGCGCGAGGTGAGGCCGCGGGCCGGGGCGTTGCACGAGGACACCACCAGGGCGTCGGGGACGGAGCTGCCCCGGGCCTCCAGCCGGGTGGCGACGTCGAAGGCCATCCAGCCGCCCATGCTGTGGCCGAACAGGACGTAGGGACGGTCGCCGACGGCGGAGACGACGGTGCGGGTGGCGTCCTCGGCGAGCTCGTCCCAGGTGGTGGCGAAGTCCTCCATGAAGCGGCCGTCGCGGCCGGGGTAGCAGACCAGCGCGAGGTCCACGTCCGGTGCGACGACCTCGGCCCACGGGTGGTAGGGCCCGGTGCCGCCGCCGCAGAAGCCCAGGCAGACCAGCGTGGTGGCGGCGTCGTCGAGCTGTTTCGGGCGGATCACGGCGGTGTTCTGCCGGGCCGGCCCCAGGCGGTCGGTCATGTGTTCTCCTCTAATGCTCGGCCGTCGCGGCCGCGCCGACGTGGGTGGCCCGGACGAACTCCGCGAAGTCCCGCAGCTTCGGCCGCCGGTAGACGTCGCGGATGGACAGGGCCGTGCCGAGCTCCTTCTTGACCCGGGCCACGACCCGGATCGCCATCAGCGAGTGGGCGCCGAGGGCGAAGAAGTCGTCGTCGGCGAACACCCGGTCCCGGCCGAGGACGTCCGCCCACACGTCGGCGACCAGTTCCTCGTACTTGCCTTCCGGCTGCCGCCCGTCGGTCCGGTCGGCGTCGGGGTCGGGGAGCCCGGCGAGGTCGATCTTGCCGTTGACGGTCAGCGGGAACGCAGCGATCGGGACGAGGCGGGCGGGGACCAGGTGGGCCGGCAGCCGTGCTGCCAGGTGCGCGCGCAGCTCGTCGAGGTCGACGTCGCCGACGCAGTACGCGACCAGGTCGTCGGCGCGGGCGACCACGACGGCGGCGCAGCCTTCGCGGTGGGCGGCGACGGCGGCCTCGATCTCGCCGGGTTCGATCCGGAAGCCGCGTACCTTGACCTGGCGGTCGGCCCGGCCGACGTACTCCAGTGCGCCGTCGGCCCGCCACCGGACTTCGTCACCGGTGCGGTACATCCGGCCTCCGTCGCCGGCGAACGGGTCGGCGACGAAGCGTTCGGCGGTCAGGCCGGGGCGGTTGACGTAGCCGCGGGCGACGGCGGGGCCGGCGAGGTAGAGCTCGCCGGTGACGCCCACCGGGACCTTCGCCAGGCGGTCGTCGAGCACGTGGGCCTCGACGTCGGGCAGCGGCGGGCCGATGTGCGGCTCGTCGCCCTCGATCGGGGCGGTGGTGGAGTCGACGGTGCACTCGGTCGGCCCGTAGAGGTTGTACGCCTCGACGCGGCCCTGCCGCCCGGCCTCGGCCAGTCGCCGCCACAGCGCGGGGGAGACCGGCTCGCCGCCGAGGAACAGGCGCAGCGACGGGCTGGTGATCCCGGGCTCCATGGCCTCCCAGTGGGACGGGGTGGCGTCGACGTCGGTGATCCCGTGCTCGGCCAGTGCGGCGCCGAAGCGGGCGGGGTCCCGCCGCTCCTCCTCGTCGAGGACGACGACGGTGTCGCCGCGGCAGATCCGTGCCCACTGTTGGACGGAGGCGTCGAAGGACGCGCTGGCGTTCCAGCCGACCACGCGGTGCTCGTCGGGGTAGGCGCCGACGGCTTCGAGCCAGTGCAGCAGGGAGGCCACGCCGCCCCGGGTCGCGACGACGCCCTTGGGCACGCCGGTGGAGCCGGAGGTGTAGATGACGTAGGCGGCGTCGGCGGGGGTCACGGCGACCGGCGCGGTGGCGGGGCCGGCGGCGGTGGGGGCGATCACCTCGACGTCGGCGAGCCGGGTCGGGCGGTCGTCGGCCGCGACGACCAGCCGCGGGCCGCAGTCGCGGATCATGAAGGCGATCCGCTCGTCGGGGTAGCGCGGGTCGAGCGGCACGTAGGCCGCGCCCGCGCTCCATGCGGCGAGCAGGGCGGTGACCAGGTCGACGCCGCGGTCCAGGCAGACGCCGACGTGGTCGCCGCGGCGTACGCCGCGCTCGCGCAGGGCGCCGGCCAGGGCGGCGACGCGGTCGGCGAGCAGGGCGAAGGTGAGGCCGGCGCCGCGGGAGCGGACGGCGGGGCGGTCCGGCGTGGCGGCGGCGGCCCGCAGGAACCGGGCCAGCGGGTCGTGGCCGGTGGCGTGCTGACGGTCGGTCATCTCAGACGAACCTCGCCTCGGCGTCGACGGTGGGCAGGCAGTCCCGGACGGAGACCGGGTCGCCCATGGCGACGACGATCCGGCGCTCGCCGCGGAACGGCTCCCGGCCGTGTGCGGTGAGGATGTTGTCGACCACCATCACGTCGCCGGACTGCCAGGAGCGCCGGACGGTGGCGGCGGCGTAGGCGGCGTTGAGGGCGGCGAGGTCGTCCTTGGTGAGCGGTTCGCCGTCGCCGAAGGACGTCTCGAAGGGGAGTCCGTCGGGGCCGAACTCGTCGACCAGGGATTCGCGGATCTCCTCGTCCAGGGACCACGAGTTCCAGAACGCCAGGTGGTTGAACCAGACTTCGTCACCGGTGTGCGGGTGCGTGATGACGCCGGCCCGGATCTGACTGGTGCTCAGGTCGTCGCCGCTCCAGCGGGCGGCGATCAGGTTCTCGGTGCAGTAGGCCTCCACCTGTTCGGCGCGGTCGGCGGCGAAGGCCGTGCGCCAGTCCAGCGAGACCAGGTCGGAGTAGTTGCGCCGCAGCGCCCACCCGGTGGCGCGCATCCGGCGCACCAGGTGGTCGGGCAGCTCGCGCAGGACCGCCCGGCAGTCGGCGACCGGGGTGGCGCCGCCCTCCGCCGGGGCGGTGAGGCAGCAGAAGACCAGCGTTCCCGGGAAGTCCAGGGTGTAGCTGTTCTCGTTGTGCATGCGGATGGGCTGGGCCGGCGGCAGGTCGGTGGAGGAGAACACGTCGTCACCGTAGCTGTGCCGCGGTGTGGCCTTCTCCCGGTACGGGGTGCGCTGCGGGACGAGGAGGTCGCGGACGGCGCCGAAGTCCTGCACGTCACGCACCGGCAGGCCGCGCAGGTACAGCGACCCGTGGGTGCGGGTGGCGGCGCGGAGGTCGTCGTCGACCGAGCGCAGCCACTCCAGCGCGTCGGCGAGTGCGGGCAGCTCCGGGGTGACCACCAGCGGCGGGGCCCCCGCTTCGAGCTGGATGTCGAGCCTGCTGTCGAACTGGCTCGCGACTCCTTGATCGGTGGCATTCGTCATCTGACGCCGAACCTCTTCCGGAATGTGTAAGTCGCGTAACGGGAGCATGAAATCGCCGGTGGACGTGTTGCGCACGGCGATTATCGATCCGACTGGCCGCGAATTACCGGCCGTCGCCGCGCAGCGCCTCGATCAGCGATTTCGGACGCAGGTCGGTCCAGTTCCGCTCGATATGTTCGAGGCATTCCTCCCGCGCTTCCGGCCCGTGAACCGGGGCCCAGCCAGCGGGAACGTCGATGAATGCGGGCCACAGCGAATGCTGCCCCTCGGAATTGGTCAGCACGAGGTATTGGCCTTCTGCATTGTCGAAGGGATTCGTCAACCTACCCACCCCCATAGCGGTATGTTGCTTTTCGAGCATCACCCTAACCACAGGTTCGAGAGCCTGGCAACCGCCTTCCGGGCGCGGCGGCGGCTCCGCGCCGAGGTTGACCGGATGCGCTTGGTCGGGCGCGAATCGGGTGTTGACGACCTTGAATTCAGCACCTAGCTTGAAGTGGTCATGGCATCCGGAGCCTGCCTGTGGCGTGCCCACCGGCGCCCGGGCCGGACCACTTACTTCTGACGGATGACAGCCGCCGACCCCACGCCCCGGTGACACCGGTCATGCGTGCCCGGAGTCGGCGCGCCGTGCCCTGTGCCGCTACTTCGGGGGAAGGACGGAAAAGGCGTATGCCCAGGTTGCCGAGGCTTCCGCACGCACCGCAGGACACCAGGGGGGCCGACGGATCGCATCCGTCCTCCGGGGAGGGAACCGCCACCCGCGCACTGGCCCCCGAACTGCTCGCCGCCGCCCGCCTGTTGGCGGCCGACCACGACACCGACCTGTTCTCCGTGCTGACGGCCGCCTTCGCGGCGGTGCTGGCCCGGTACGACGGCCCCGAGCTGATCGAGCTCGGTGGCGCGCCCGGCGAGCTGCTGGCGATCACGCCCGGCCCCGAGGACACCTTCGCCGACCTCCTCCGCACCGTCCGCCCGACTGGGCGCCGGCAGGTCGACGAGGAGCGCCACCTGGCCGCCGACGCGGTGTTCCGGCCGGCGTCCGCCGAGCCGTCGAAGCACCAACTGGTGGTCGAGGTACGGGAGTTCGCCGAACAGGTCCACCTTGACGTGGCCTTCGACGCCGACACGTTCGACCACGCGACCGTCGAGCGCCTGCTCGGACACCTGACGACCCTGCTCGCCGCCTGCGTCGCCGACCCGGGCCTGCGCCCGCGCACCGAGGCCCCACTGCTCACGGCCGCGGAGCAGCAGCGGATGCTGGTCGACTGGAACGACACCCCGACCGGGTTCGACCACGACCGCACCCTGCACGCGTGCGTCGCCGAACGGGTCGCGGCCGATCCCGACGGGGTGCTGCTGATCCACCGCGGCACGGCCTGGAGCGCCGGCCGGGTCGACCGGGCCGCCAACCGGCTCGCCCACCGGCTGCGGGCGCTCGGCGTCGGCCGGGGCGGCCGGGTCGCGCTGTGCCTGGACCGGGGACCGGACCTGATGGTGGCGATCCTGGGCATCCTCAAGGCGGGCGCCGCGTACGTCCCGATGGACGCCGACTACCCCGTCGAACGCCTGGCGTACATGATGGGCGCCGCCGACTGCCACGCCCTGGTCACCGAGGCGCCGCTGGTGCCGCGGCTGCCGCACACCGACGTCCCGGTGGTGCTGATGGACCGGGACGCCGCGGAGCTGGAGCAGCTGCCGGACCACTCCCCCGAGGACGTCGCCGGCCCGGACGACCTCTGCTACATCATCTTCACCTCCGGCTCCACCGGCCGGCCCAAGGGCATCGCCATCCGGCACCGGGGCGTCGTCAACAACCTGCCCGACATCAGCGCCACCGCCGGGGTCGGCTCTGCGGACCGGGTGATCGCGCTGTCCTCGCCGAGCTTCGACATGTCGGTCTACGAGCTGCTGGGCCTCGCCGTGGCCGGCGGCTCGGTGGTCTTCCCCGACCCGGGCCGCGCCAAGGACCCGGCGCACTGGCACGACCTGGTGCAGGAGCACGGCGTGACGGTGTGGAACTCCGCGCCCGCGCTGCTGGAGCTCTACGTCGAGCACGTGCGCGCGCTCGGCGGCCGGACCGGCATCCGCACCGTGATCCTGGGCGGCGACTGGAGCCTGCCGGACCTCCCCGAGCGGCTGGAGGCCCTCTCCCCCGGCATCCGGGTGCACGTCTTCGGCGGGTTCGCCGAGGTGTCCATCTCCTCCACCTGGTTCCTGGCGGGCAAGCCGCTGCCGGGGTGGTCGAGCATCCCGTTCGGACGGCCGATGGCCGGCCAGCGGCTGTACGTGCTGGACGCGGCGAAGCAGCCGGTCCCGGTCGGCGTGGTGGGCGAGATCCACATGGCGGGCCTCGGCGTCGCCGAGGGGTACTACGGCAACCCGGAACTGACGGCGACGAAGTTCTTCGAGTGGTCGCACGGCCCGGTGCGCTCGGAGCGGCTGTACGCCACCGGCGACCTGGCCAGGTTCCACCCCGACGGGCTGGTGGAGCTGGTCGGACGGATCGACCACCAAGTCAAGATCCGCGGCGTGCGGGTCGAGCTCGGCGAGATCGAGTCCGTGCTGCGCGAGGACCCGTCGGTGGCCCTCGCGGTGGCCCTCGCCCGCAAGGACGCCACCGGCGACCAGCGGCTGGTGGGTTACGTGGTCGCGCGGGCCGGCGTCGAGATCGATCCGGTGGCGCTGCGGCGGCGGATCCGCACCTGGCTGCCCGAGCAGATGGTGCCGTCCGCGATCGTGGTCCTGGACGAGCTGCCGATCAGCCCGAACGGGAAGGTCGACCGCAAGGCGCTGCCGGCGCCCGCGTACACGGCCGCGGGCGGCCGGGAGCCGAGGAACGCCGCCGAGCGGGAGCTGTGCGCGCTCTTCGCCGAGCTGCTCGGCGTGGAGCGGGTGGGCATCGACGACAGTTTCTTCGACCTCGGCGGCAACTCCCTGCACGGCATCCGGCTGGTGCGGCGGCTGCGGGCCCGGTACGACGCGGACCTGTCGATCAGGACCCTGTTCGACGCGCCCACCGTCGCGGAGCTGGCCGCCCGGGTCGGCGGGCAGGCCGGCCGGCGGCGCGCGCCGCTGACCCCGCTGGAGCGCCCCGACCCGCTGCCGCTGTCCCCGGCGCAGCAGCGGCTGTGGTTCGTCGAGCAGCTCAACGGGCCGTCGGCGCTGTACAACATCCCGTTCGGCTTCCGGATCACCGGCCCGGTCGACACGGAGGCGCTGATCGGGGCGCTGCGCGACGTGGTGGAGCGGCACGAGGCCCTGCGCACCGTGTTCGTGGCCGACAGCGGGGTGCCGGAGCAGCGGATCGTGCCCACTCCGGCTGCCGAGGACCTGGTCCGGCAGATGCGCCTGCCGGCCGCCGAGTTGGACGCGGCCGTCCGGTTCGCGGCCCGGCAGGAGTTCGACCTGGCCACCCAGATCCCGTTCCGGGCCTGGCTGTTCGAGGCGGGGCCGGAGCTTCGACAGCTGCTGGTGGTGGTCCACCACATCGCGGGCGACGGCTGGTCGATGCGGCCGCTCGCCGACGACCTGACGGCCGCCTACGCCGCCAGGTGCGCGGGCCGGGCGCCCGAGTGGGCGCCGCTGCCGGTCCAGTACGCCGACTACACGCTGTGGCAGCGCGACCGGCTCGGCGCGGTGGACGCGCCGGGCACCCCCCTGAACCGCCAAGTGCGTTATTGGCAGGAGCAGTTGGCCGACCTCCCGGAGCGGGTCGGCTTCCCCGCCGACCGGCCGCGTCCGGCCGTCGCCTCGCAGGACAGCGCGACGCTGCCGCTGACCGTCCCCGCCGAGCTGCACGAGCGGCTGACGGAGCTGGGCCGCCGCACCGGCACCACCTTGTTCATGGTGCTGCACGCGAGCCTGGCGGTGCTGCTCACCCGCGCCGGCGCGGGCGCCGACCTGGCGGTGGGCACGATGGCGGCCGGCCGCACCGAGGACGAACTCGACGACCTGGTCGGCTTCTTCGTCAACACCCTGATCGTCCGCACCAGCACCGCGGACGACCCGCGCTTCGCCGACCTGCTGGCCCGGGTGCGGGAGACCTGCATCGGCGCCGACGAGCACCAGGACCTGCCGTTCGACCGGCTGGTGGAGGCGCTCAACCCGGTGCGCTCGACCGCGCACCACCCGCTGTACCAGGTCAGTCTGACGCTCCAGAACACGCCGGATGCGCGGATAGAGGTGGCGGGCGCGGAGGTCTCCGCGGAGATCCTGTCCACCGGGAAGCTGCTGACCGACGTGCACTTCGACGTCACCGAGTCGTGGACCGACGACGGCCGGCCGGGCGGGATCGGCCTGGTGGCGCACTACGCCCTGGACCTGTTCGAGGCGGAGTCGGTCCGCTCCCTGTTGGAGGGCTGGGTCGCGGTCCTGGCGCAGGCCGCCGCCGACCCGGCGACCCGGGTCGGCGAGTTCCCCGCGCCCGGCGTGCGGGAGCCGGCGCGCATCGGTCCGGGTGCCGGCCCGGGCGCCGGCGCTCTCGTGCCGGAGCCGCAGGACGCCCCCGCAGCCGACGGCCGGGCCCCGCGCGACGGCCGGGAGGCGCTGCTGTGCCGGCTGTTCGGGGAGGTGCTGGGCGTCGACCGGGTGTCGATCGACGACAACTTCTTCGCGTTGGGCGGCCATTCGCTGCTCGCCACCCGGCTGCTGAGCCGGATCCGCGCCGCCACCGGCGCCGGGGTGCGGGTGCGCCAGCTGTTCGAGGCGCCGACCGTCGCCGAACTCGCCCGGCGGCTGCGCGACAGCGCCCCGCCGCGCGAGCCGCTGACCCCGCAGGTCCGCCCGGAGCGCGTCCCGCTGTCGTACGCGCAGCGCCGCCTGTGGTTCCAGGACCGCCTGCAGGGCCCGTCGGCGACGTACAACATGCCGCTCGCGCTGCGGCTCGACGGGCGGCTCGACAGCGCCGCGCTGGAGGGCGCGCTCGGCGACCTGGTGCGCCGTCACGAGTCGCTGCGGACCGTCTACCCGGACGTCGAGGGCACTCCGGAGCAGCGCATCGTCCCGGCCGGGGAGGCGTTCGTCGAGCTCGACCGCCGCCGGGTGGACGCCGCGGACCTGGCGGGCGAGCTGCTGGCGGTCTCCACCCACACCTTCGACCTGGCCCGCGATCTCCCGTTGCGCGCCTGGCTGTTCGAGGTGGCGCCGGAGCGGCACGTGCTGCTGGTGATCGTCCACCACATCGCCGGCGACGGCTGGTCGCTGGTGCCGCTGGCCCAGGACCTGATGGCGGCGTACGCGGCGCGGCACTCGGGCGGCGAACCGGGCTGGGCCCCGCTGCCCGTGCAGTACGCGGACTACACGCTGTGGCAGTTGGCGACGCTGGGGGCCGGTGACGACCCGGCGAGTGTGATGTCCCGGCAGGTCGACTACTGGACGGAGCACCTGGCGGGGCTGCCGGACGTGGTGTCGTACCCGACCGACCGGCCGCGGCCCGCGGTGGCCTCGTACCGGGGCTCGATGGAGACCTTCGAGCTGCCCGCCGAGCTGCACCGGGAGCTGGTCGCGCTGGCACAGGGCTCGGGCGCGACGCTGTTCATGGTGGTGCAGGCCGCGATGGCGGCGTTGCTGACCAGGACGGGCGCGGGCACGGACACCGCGGTCGGCGCGCCGATCGCGGGCCGGCTCGACAACGGCCTGGACGACCTGGTCGGGTTCTTCGTCAACACCCTGGTGATCAGGACCGACACCAGCGGCGACCCGACCTTCGCGGAGCTGCTGCGGCGGGTCAGGGAGACCTGCCTGGTGGCGTACGAGCACCAGGACGTGCCGTTCGACCACCTGGTGGAGCGGGTCAACCCGCGCCGCTCGGCCGCCCACCACCCGCTGTTCCAGATCATCCTGGCGGTGCAGAACAACAAGGCCCCCGACTTCGCCCTGGCGGACCTGGACGTCGCCTACGACGCGCCGCCGACCGGCCGCACCCAGTTCGACCTGCACGTCGACCTGTTCGAGCGGTTCGACGAGGACGGCCGGCCGGCCGGTGTGACCTGCAACATCGACTACGCCACCGACCTGTACGACGCGGCGAGCGTGGTCCGGCTGTTCGAACGCTGGCAGCGGATGCTGGCCGGGGCGGCGGCCGCGCCGGAGACCCGGCTCAGCCGCCTGCCACTGCTCGCCGCCGCCGAGCGCGCCGAGCTGCTGGTCGGGCGCAACGACACCGCCCACCCGGTGCTCGACGCCCCGCTGACCGAGCTGTTCGCCGCGCAGGTCCGCAGGGCCCCGGACGCGGTCGCGCTGGTCTCCCAGGACGGGGAGTGGACGTACCGGCAGCTGGACGAGCGGGCCGACCGGGTAGCGAACTGGCTGCTCGCCCGGGGCACCCGGCCGGAGGACCCGGTCGCCGTCGCCCTGCCCCGCTCGCCGGAGCTGCTCGCCGTCCTCATCGGCATCCTCAAGGCGGGGGCCGCCTACCTCCCGGTCGACCTCGGCTATCCGGACGCCCGCATCGACTACGTGCTGGCCGACGCGCGCCCGGTGTGCGTCGTCACCGGCGCCGACGCGGTCGAGCGGCTCGCCGCGCTGGCGCCCGGCGCCCAGGTCGCCGACCTGGACTCGGTGCTGGACGGCCCCGCCGGCGGCGCCGCGCTGCCCGTCGTGCGGCCGGACCAGCTGGCCTACCTGATGTACACCTCCGGTTCCACCGGCCGTCCCAAGGGCATCGCGACGACCCACCGCAACGTCGCCGAGCTGGTGCAGGACCCGGTGTGGGGCAGCGCGCACAGCCGGGTGCTGGCGCACTCCCCGCACGTGTTCGACGCCTCCACGTACGAGCTGTGGGTACCGCTGTGCTCGGGCGGCACGGTGGTGCTCGCTCCGCCCGGCGCGGCCGACCCGGCCGTGCTGACGGGGTGCATCGAGGAGTACGGCGTGACGGCGGCGTGGATGACCGCGGCGCTGTTCACGGTGGTCGCCGCGGAGTACCCGCAGCGGCTGCGCACCCTGACCGAGATCTGGTCGGGCGGCGACGTGGTGCCGGCCTCGGCGGTGGCCCTGGTCCGGGCGGCGGCACCCGGGGTCCGGATCGTCGACGGCTACGGGCCGACCGAGACCACCACGTTCGTCCTGCACTTCCCGATCGACGCGGACGCCGACCTCGGCGCCGGCGTCCCGGTCGGCCGGCCGCTGGCCAACACCCGGGTCTACGTCCTGGACGGGGCGCTGGAGCCGGTGGCCGACGGCGTCGCGGGCGAGCTGTACGTCGCGGGCGCGGGCCAGGCCCGCGGCTACCTGGGGCGGGCCGCGCTGACCGCCGAGCGCTTCGTCGCGGACCCGTTCGGGCCGCCCGGGTCGCGGATGTACCGGACCGGGGACGTGGTCCGCTGGTCCGCGCGGGGACAGCTGGAGTTCGTCGGCCGCGCCGACAACCAGGTGAAGCTCCGCGGCCACCGGATCGAACCCGGCGAGGTCGAGGCGGTGCTTCGGGAGGACCCGGCGGTACTGGCCGCCACCGTGGTGGTGCGCGAGGACGTCCCGGGCGACCGCCGCCTGGTCGGCTACGTGGTGCCGATGCCGGACGCGGACACCGACCCCGGCGACTTCGTGGCCGACTGGGAGGCGACCTACGAGACCCTGTACGGGGACGAGGACGAGGTCGGGTTCGGCGCGGACTTCTCCGGCTGGAACAGCTCCTACACCGGCGGACCGATCCCGCTCGGGGAGATGCACGAGTGGCAGGCCGCCACGGTCGGCCGGATCCTCGCGCTGGAGCCGGGCAACGTCCTGGAGATCGGCGTCGGCACCGGCCTGCTGCTCAGCGAGCTGCTGCCGCACGTGGAGTCCTACTGGGCCACCGACTTCTCCGCCTCGGTGATCGACCGGCTGACCCGTCAGCTGCGCGACACCGAGTGGGCCGGGCGCACCCACCTGTCCACCCGCGGCGCGGACGACTTCGAGGGCCTGCCCGCCGGTCACTTCGACACCGTCGTGATCAACTCCGTGATCCAGTACTTCCCGTCCGGCGACTACCTGGCGCGGGTGCTGGAGGGCGCGCTGGCGCTGCTGCGGCCCGGCGGGCGGATCTTCGTCGGCGACGTGCGCAACCGGATGTCGCTGCGCGCGTTCCACGTCGCGCTCCAGGCCGGACGCTTCGGTGCGGACGCCGAGGCGGCGCGGGTGCTGGAGGCGGCCGACGCGGCGCTGCGGCTGGAGCGGGAACTCGTCGTCGATCCCGGGTTCTTCACGGCGCTGACCGGGCGCGCGGACGTCGGCGGGGTCGACGTCCGGCTGAAGCGGGGCCTGGGCCGCAACGAGATGTCCCTGCACCGCTACGACGTGACGCTGCACAAGGCGCCCGTCCCCGCGCAGGCGGTGGCGCGGCTGCCCGAGGTGGCGTGGCCGGGCGGTGGCCTGGCGGCGGTCGAGGAGATCGCCGCGGCACACGTCGGCGGCGTCCGGATCCGCGGCCTGCTCAACGAGCGGACCGCGGCGGAGTGGCACGCCCTGAGGGCGTTGGAGGACGCCGCGCCCGGGGCCCGGCTCGCGGACCTCGCGGCAGCCGACACCGGGCCCGCCCTCGACCCCGAGTCGCTGCACGCCTGGGGCGACGCCCACGGCCGGACGGTGGTCACCACCTACTGCGGGGACCGCGCCGACCTGTTCGACGCGGTGGTGCTGCCGGCCGAACTGGCCGGCGCCCCGCTCGACGGGCTGTGGCAGGCCGGGTCCCGCCCGGGCGCGCTGGTCAACACGCCGACCCGGACGATGGCGGCGGGCCGGCTGATCAAGGTGCTGCGCGCCGGGCTCGCCGAGCGGCTGCCGGAGTACCTGGTGCCCTCGGTGCTGATGCTGATCGACACCATCCCGATGACCACCAACGGCAAGGTCGACCGCCAGGCGCTGCCCGCGCCCACGTACACCGGCGACGGCTCGGGGCGCAGCCCGCGCGACGACCGCGAGGCGCTGCTGTGCGACCTGTTCACGGAGGTGCTGGGCGTCGACCGGGTCACCATCGACGACAGCTTCTTCGACCTGGGCGGCCACTCGCTGCTCGCCACCCGGCTGGTCAGCCGGGTCCGCACCGCGCTGGGCGTGGAGCTTCCGGTCCGGACGCTGTTCGAGGCGCCGAGCGTCGCCGAGCTGGCGCAGCGCCTGACCGGCGGGACGCGGGCCAGGCCGGCGCTGGAACGGTCGGTGCGGCAGGCGGCCCTGCCGCTGTCGCACGCGCAGCAGCGGATCTGGTTCGAGCACAGCCTGGAAGGCCCGTCGCCGACCTACAACATGCCGTTCGCGTTCCGGCTGACCGGCGACCTGGACCCGGCGGCGCTGCGCGCGGCGGTGGACGACCTGGTGGCGCGGCACGAGCCGCTGCGCACGGTCTTCCCGGTGCTGGACGGCGTTCCCGAGCAGCGTGTGCGGCCGGCCGCCGAGGCCGCGGCGCCGTTCACCGAGGAGACGGTGCCGGCCGCGCAGTCCGCGGCCCGGCTCGCCGCGGCGGCCCGGCACGCCTTCGACCTGGCGGCCGAGATCCCGATCAGGACGTGGCTCTTCCGGACCGGTCCGGACGAGCACGTGCTGCTGATCCTGATCCACCACATCGCCGCCGACGGCTGGTCGATGGGCCCGCTGGCCCGCGACCTGGTGACGGCGTACACGGCCCGGCGCTCCGGCGGCGCGCCGGCCTGGGACGCGCTGCCGGTCGAGTACGCCGACTACACGCTGTGGCAGCGGCAGTTGCTGGGCGATCCCTCCGACCCGCACAGCGAGTACACCCGGCAGCTGGAGTACTGGGCGGAGCAGCTCGCGGAACTCCCGGACGGGGTGGGCTTCCCCACCGACCGGCCGCGGCACGCGGCGACCTCGCAGCTGGGCGCGACCACCTGGCTGGAGGTGCCCGCCCGGGTGCACCGGGGGCTGGCGGAGCTGGCCCGCAGTCAGGGCGCGACGACGTTCATGGTGCTGCAGGCGGCGATGGCGGCGCTGCTCACCCGGTACGGCGCGGGCACCGACATCGCGATCGGCACCGGCATCGCGGGCCGCACGGACGAGGCCCTGGAGGAGCTGGTCGGGTTCTTCGTCAACACCCTGGTGATGCGGACCGACACCTCCGGCGACCCGCGGTTCGTCGACCTGGTCGCACAGGCGCGGGAGACCGGCATCGCCGCGTACGAGCACCAGGACCTGCCGTTCCACCGGGTGGTGGAGCGCCTGAATCCGGAGCGCTCGGCGTCGGGGCACCCGCTGTTCCAGGTGGCGTTCTTCCTGCAGAACAGCCCGGTGGAGCGGTTCACGCTGCCCGGGATGGAGCTGGAGGTGCAGGAGGCGCCCACCGGGAACTCGGTGTTCGACCTGTTCTTCAGCGTCTCCGAGCGGCCGGACCGGGGCGGCCTGGACGTCATGGTCCAGTACCGCACCGAGCTGTTCGACGCGGCGACCGTGGAGGGGATCACCTCTCGCTGGACGGCCGTGCTCGACTTCGTCCTGGCCCACCCCGAGGCCGCCCTGTCGAAGATCGACATCGTCTCGCCGGACGAGCGGGCCGAGCTGCTCGGCAGGCGCAACGCCACGGAGGCGGTGTACCCGGAGCAGACCGTCGCCTCGATGATCGAGGAGTTCGCCCGGACGACGCCCGACGCCCCGGCGGTCGAGGACGAGTCCACCGTCCTGACGCACCGTCAACTCAACGCCCGGGCCAACCGGTTGGCGCGCCTGCTGGCCGGGCGCGGGATCCGGCCGGAGGACCGGGTCGGCGTCCACCTGGCCCGCACGCCGGACCTGGTCGTGGCGCTGACGGCGCTGCTGAAGCTCGGCGCCACCTACCTGCCGCTCGACCCGGCGTACCCGGACGACCGGCTGGCGTACCTGCTCGACGACGCCCGGCCCCGGCTCTGCCTGACCGCCGGACGGCCCGCGCGGGTGCTCGACGGCGTGCAGAGCATCGCGCTGGACGACGACCGGACGGCGGCGGCGCTGGCCGCACAGTCGGACCTGGACCTGGACACGGCGCCGTGCCACCCCGGGCAGAGCGCGTACGTCATCTACACGTCGGGCTCCACCGGCCGCCCCAAGGGCGTCCTGGTGCCGCACCGCGCCCTGCATAAGCTCGCGCAGGAGTACCGCGCCCTCATGCCGCGCGAGCGGCGGGTCGCCCAGTTCGCCGCCGCCGGTTTCGACGTCTCCCTCCAGGAGATGTGCACGGCGCTGGCATCCGGCGCGACCGTGGTGCTCTGCCCCGACGACGTGCGGCGCGACCCGCAGGCGCTGGCCGCCTGGATCGGCCGCCGGTCCGTCACCGAGCTGCACCTGCCGAACATCGCACTGCAGGCGCTGGTCGACGCGCTGCCCGGGACCGAGGACGATCTGGCCCCGCTGACGCACATCGTCCAGGCCGGCGAGGCGATGGCGTGCTCGGCGTCGCTGCGCCGCGCGCTGGCCCGCAACCGCGCCCTGACCGTGCACAACGAGTACGGGCCGACCGAGACCGGCATCGTCGTCGTCGCGTGGCGCGGGCGGGAGCTGCCGCCGTCGTCCCCCGAGGTGCCGATCGGTCGGCCGATGGCGAACGTGCGCGTGTACGTGCTGGACCAGTGGCTGGGCCCGGTGGTCGACGGCGTGGTCGGCGAGCTGTACCTGGCGGGCGACACGGTGGCCAACGGCTACCTGGGGCAGCCCGGGCTGAGCGCGTCCCGGTTCGTCGCCGATCCGTACGGGCCGCCCGGGTCCCGGATGTACCGCACCGGCGACCTGGTGCGCTGGAACGCCGCCGCCGAGCTGGAGTTCCTGGGCCGGGTGGACGACCAGGTGAAGATCCGCGGGTTCCGGATCGAGCCGGGCGAGGTCGAGGCGGCGCTGCGCGAGGAGCCGGGGGTGGCCGCGGCCGCGGTGACCGTCCGTGAGGACGAGCCGGGCAACCGCCGGTTGGTCGGCTACGTCGTCCCGCCGCCGGGCGGGGCGATCGACACGGTCGCGCTGCGGCGGTCGCTGGAGCGGCGGCTGCCGGCGCACCTGGTGCCGTCGGCGCTGGTGGAGATCCCGGCGGTCCCGGTCACCCGGAACGGGAAGCTCGACCGGCGCGCGCTGCCGGCCCCGGGCCGCCCGGCCGGCCGCGGCCGCGCCCCCCGCGACGAGCGCGAGCGGGCCCTGTGCGCGGTGTTCGCCGAGGTGCTGGGGATCGAGGAGGCGACCATCGACGACAGCTTCTTCGAACTCGGCGGCCACTCGCTGCTGGCGACCCGCCTGACCGGCCGGATCCGGTCGGCGCTCGGCATCGACGTGCCGGTGCGGGTGCTGTTCGAGATGCCCACCGTGGCGGGCATCACCGCCCACCTCGACGGCGCCACCAGCCACGACGCCTACGCCCCGGTGCTGTCCCTGCGCGCGGAGGGCGAGGCCGCCCCGCTGTTCTGCGTCCACCCGCTGGGCGGCCTCGGCTGGCCGTACGCCGGTCTGCTGCCGCACCTCGACCGGGCGGCCCCGGTGTTCGCGCTCCAGGCGGAGGGGGTCGCCACCACCCCGGCCAGGTACACCGCCCTGGAGCACATGGCCGAGGTCTACGCGGAGCGGATCGTCCGCGCCCGCAGCGGCCCGGTCCACCTCCTCGGCTGGTCCTTCGGCGGAAAACTGGCCCACGCCACGGCCGTTCGGCTGGAGTCGCTCGGCGTGGAGGTGTCGTCGCTGACCATCATCGACGCGAGCCCGAACCCGGCCGGGCACCGCGAGGAGAGCGTGTACCTCGACATCCTCGGCATGCTCGGCCTCGACCGCGACGAGATCGACGACTCGATGCTGGAGTTCGAGGGCTTCATCGCCGCCCTGCGCTCCCACGCCGCGCCGCTGGCCGAACTGACCCGTGAGCAGGTGGGCAACCTCGCCGAGATCATGGCGGGCCACCTGGCACTGGCCGACCGGCACAGCGTCGGGGTCTTCCACGGCCGCACCACCCTGGTCGCGTCCAGCCTCACGCTGGCGGTCGGCACGGTCGGCGCCGAGGACTGGGCGCCGTACCTCGCCCGGCAACCCCGCTACCGGGTGGTCGACTTCGAGCACCTGCACCTGATGACGCCCGAAGCCCTCGGGGTCATCGGTCCGCTGGTGAACGCCACGCTCACCGACCAGGCCTGACCCCAGGCCCTCGGACCGCCGCCGGCCGCCGTCCACCACGGCGGCCGGCGGCGGTCCGGGCGGTTCGGGGGTGCCGCCATGTCGTCGGCCCGCGCTCCGGCACAACGTCGGTTCAGGTCAGCGCGGCAGTTCGATCGAGAGGGCGTGCCGGAACACGTCGCGCGGGTCCCAGCGGGCCTTGACGCGTTGCAGGCGCGGGTAGTTGTCCTTGTAGTAGAGGGTGTGCCAGGGGACGCCGGAGGTGTTCCAGGCCGGGTCGGCGAGGTCGACGTCCGGGTAGTTGATGTAGGAGCCGTCGCTGACCTCGCCGGGGACGGGCACCCCGCCGGTGTCCCGGTGGACGTCGCGGTACAGCTCGCGCACCCAGGCCAGGTTGGCGGCGTCGTCCTGCTCCGCGGCCCAGATGCTGTGGTAGACCGCCTTCATCACCACGTCGCGCTGGGCCACCGCGGTCGCCCCGGGATCCACCGCGCGGACCTGGCCGCCGTAGCCGACGATCAGCATGCCGCAGGCGGCGTTTCCGGTGCTGTTCGTCAAGTGGCGGTGGATCGTGGTGAGTTGGGCGTCGGTGAAGGAGCGCTTCAGGTAGCCGGCCTTGCCCTTGTAGCGGCGGGTGACGAGGTTGCCGGACTCGCCGTTGCCCGGCCAGGTCAGCACGTACAGCCAGGGCGCGGTGGCGCTGCCGCCGTCGGGGTCGAGGCCGGTCCCGGTGTTCACGTGGGTGACGAACTCGTTGACCAGGTCGGCCGCGTGGGGGACGCCGGCGTCGATCTGCACCACCATCGAGAACGTTCCGGCGTCCTGGTGGGCGAGTTGGAGGATCGCGTAGAGGGCGTCGTAGGGCGAGCCCGGGTCGCTGTGAGTCTCGTGCCAGGTGCAGAAGTTGCGGATCAGGGTGGTGACGGCCTGCTCGGTGGTCTTCGCCGGGTCCCAGGTCCACTCCACCACGGCTTCGAGGATCTCGGCCGGGGCGGGCGGCAGCAGGCGGCGCGGGTCGGGGGCGGCCGCCCGGGCCTCCGCGTCGGCCCGGGGCGAGCGCAGCCAGTACCGGGTGACCACGCCGAAGTTGCCGCCGCCACCGCCGGTGTGCGCCCACCACAGGTCCCGGTGGGGGTCGTCCGGCTCGCGGGTGGCGACCACCGCGCGGGCGGTGCCGTCCCGGTCGACGACCACCACCTCGACGCCGTACAGGTGGTCGACCACCGAACCGTACCGCCGGGAGAGCGGGCCGTACCCGCCGCCGACCAGGTGGCCGCCCGCACCGACCTCGGGGCAGCCGCCGGCCGGGATGGTCACGCCCCAGCCCTTGAACAGCGTCCGGTAGACCCGGCCCAGGGTGGCGCCGGGCTGCACCTCGAACGCGCGCCGCGACGGGTCGTAGCCCACCGCGTCCAGCTGCGACAGGTCCAGCAGGAGGCGGATCTCCGGGTCGGCGGTGAAGTCCTCGAAGCAGTGGCCGCCGCTGCGCACCCCGATCCGCCGCCCGTCGCGGACGGCGTCCTGCACGGCCTGCACCACCTGCGCGGTGCTGCCCACCACCCGCACCTCGTCCGGGCGCCCGACGAACCGGTGGTTGTCGCCCCTGAGCAGGCTCTCGTACCGCGGGTCCCCCGGCCGCACCCCCGCCGGCCCGAACGTCTCCGGGTCCCGGCCCGTGGGCGGGCCCGCCGCGACGGCGCTCCCCGGGCTGCCCGCTGCCGCCAGGCCGACCGCTGCGGCGGCCAGCAGGCCCCGACGGTTCAGCCGCACTCCGGACACGTCCTGCTGATCCATCGTCATTCCCGTTTGCCGAGGGCCGGTTCCGCCGATCCTCCCCAGGATGCCTGCCGACGCCGCCCGCGCCCAGGGTTCGGCCGGACGTGTCGGCGGGTCCCGTCCCCGTGCGGCGGCGCTCTGGCAGGCTGCTGACCGCCCGTCAGTCCGCCCGTCCGTCCGTCCGTCCGTCCGGAGGAGCCGTGTCCACGTCCGCCGCCACCCCGCCGCCCCGGCCGATCGGCGCGACCACCGAGGACGGCGACCCGCTGGCCCTCGCGCTGTTCGGGCTCACGGCGGTCAGCGGCCTGATCGACGCCGTCAGCTACCTCGGGCTGTCCCACGTGTTCGCCGCCAACATGACCGGCAACGTGGTGGTCATCGGCTTCGCGCTGGCCGGCGCGCCCGGGTTCTCCGTCCTCGGCTCCCTCACCTCGCTCGCCGCGTTCCTGCTCGGCGCGGCCCTCGCCGGACGCCTCACCCTCGGCCGGCTGCGGCCCGCGCTCGCCGCCGAGACGCTGCTGCACCTCGCGGCCGCCGCCGCGGCCTTCGCCTTCGGCACGGGCGGCGCCCTCCAGTACGGCGTGATCGCGCTGCTCGCCCTCGCCATGGGCCTGCGCAACGCCACCGTCCGCAGCCTCGGCGTCCCCGACCTCACCACCACCGTCCTGACCATGACCCTGACCGGCCTCGCCGCCGACACCCGCCTGGCCGGCCGGCACTCCCCGCACCAGCGCCGCCGCGTCCTCGCCGCCCTCACCATGACCGCCGGCACCGTCCCGGGCGCCCTGCTGGTCCTGCACCACCACCTCCCCTGGGCGCTCGTCCTGGCCGCCGTCCTCACCGCCGCGACGGCCGTCCTCTACCGGGACCGCGCCTGACGCCGAACCGGTCCGCGCGCCGGATCACCGCCTCGGTGCTCGGCAACCGGACGGCGAAGAGGCCCGACGGGGACGCCCCGCGGAGCAGCCGGCGCAGGTCGGCCTCGAAGGCGGGCAGGCGCGGGCCGAACAGGTGCGGGGCGGAGGAGGAGAGGGAGAGCACGGCGGCGACGGCGTCGTCCTCGGTGCGTTCCAGGACGGCCCCGCCGGGGACGATCAGGCGTTCGGGGCCCGCGAAACCGGCCCGGGCGAAGATCTCGGACTCGCCGCCGGGCGTTCCGTGCGGCAGCAGGCCGCGCCCGGCGCGTCGGACGGGGCCCAGGTAGGCGCGGACCAGGGCGTCGACGGCGTCCTGCGGCAGCGGCGGGTGCGGGAGGCCGGAGGTGGTTCGCGGTTCGGCCTTCCAGTCGGCGAGGTGGACGGCCGCGCCGCCCGGGCGGAGCAGGTCGTGGACGGTGGCGGCGACCTGCTCGCGGTCCATCCAGTGGAACGAGTTGCCGAACGTGGCGACGGTGAACGTGCCCAGCCCGAACGGCAGTTGCTCGGCGCGGGCGTTCACCCAGCGGGCCCGACCGGCCAGTCCGGCGCGCCCGGCGGCCCGGGCCGCCTCGGCGAGCATCCCGACGTCCGGGTCCACGCCGACCACTTCGCGGAACAGCTCGGCCAGGCCGAGCGCGAGCGTCCCTGGGCCGCAGCCGAGGTCCAACAGCCTTCCGGCGCCGTCGAGTTGCAGGGCCCGGGCGAGTGCCTGCGCCAGCCCGGGGGCGTACGGGAGCCGCCCGCGCGCACAGTGCTCGGCCGCGCCGGCGAACAGCGTCTCGTCCCACTCCCAGCCGTCCACCGTGCCTGCCCTCCGCGCCTCGTCCGGCGACGCCCGCTTCTCGCTCCGCGACGCCGCCGGCCGCCCGTCCCGCGACGCCGCCGCCCGTTCACCACACCGGCGCAACCGGACATTACCGCCCGCCGGGCCGGAATCCAGCCACCCTCTCGTCCGAATTGGTCCATACCATTGACGCGATCAATTCAACCCGGGCAGGATCGGCCCGCCCCCACAAGGGCCTCCGCACACCCCAAACGGCCCCCACACTCCAAGGAGCCCCCATGCCCGTTCGCCGCGCCGCCAAGGCCGCATCCGCCCTCGCCCTCGGCGGCGCCCTGACGCTCGGACTGGCGGGCACCGCCTTCGCCGCGCCGATCGCCGACCTGAGCGGCATGGGCTGCCCGGACTCCTACACCAACTACTACGGCAACGGCGGCTTCGTGCAGACCCTGTCGTACACGTACACCGGCGGCAACGGCTACCGCTACGGCCACTACAACGTGGTGTTCCGCAACAACTTCGGCGACACCTACGAGGGCACCCGCGACTACCGCTGCTACTGAGCGGCGCCCGACCCCGGCCGGGAGTCAACGGCGCCGCGGCGGCAATCGGCGGTATCGACGGGGTCGGCGGTGTCCGCACCAATGGCGCATTCGGTGCATAATTATCGCCTTCGACACACCGATATCCGAACGATTCCGCCCGGTCTCCACCGATTCGCCCCGGTTTCCGAACGACTCGAAAGAGTCCAGGAGGTGGCCCGGACGAGCCTCCCGATAGGCAGGGGACGTAGTCTGCGGGCATGACAGACGCCGCGCACCTCACTCCCACCGAAGCCTTCGAGATGCTGCTGGCGGGCAACGGCAGGTTCGTCGCCGGCGGCCCCGAGCACCCGAACCAGGATGCCGCCCGCCGCGCCCAGACCGCACCGGCGCAGGCCCCGTTCGCGGTGATGTTCGGTTGTTCCGACTCCCGACTCGCCGCCGAGATCATCTTCGACCAGGGCCTCGGCGACCTGTTCGTGGTCCGCACCGCCGGCCACGTGCTCGGCCCGGAGGTGCTCGGCAGCATCGAGTACGGCGTGAGCCTGCTGGGCACCCCGCTGGTCGTGGTCCTCGGCCACGACTCCTGCGGCGCGGTCGCCGCCACCCGCGAGGCGGTCGCCGCCGGCGCCACCGGCGAGGGCTTCGTCCGCGACGTGATCGAGCGGGTCACCCCGAGCGTGCTCGCCGCGAACGCCGCCGGCCACACCGACAACTCCCACTTCATCAACGAGCACATAAGGCACACCGTGGCCCTCCTCATGGAGCGCTCGCGCATCCTCTCCGACGCGGTCGCCGCCGGCCGCACCGCCGTCGTCGGCCTCTCCTACCGCCTGGTCGACGGCACCGCCCACCTGGTCACCACCCGCGGCCTCGACCTCCCCACCCCTGCCGCCGCCTGACCACCCCACCCATCCCACCCGCAGCCCCGGCCACCCCGGCCGGGGCTGTGGCATGTCAGACCGGCCGTAGCACCGCGCCGAACTGCACCAGCGCAAGCAGCAGCAGCGTCGTCCCCGCCTCGATCCATCGGTACTTCGAGCGGATGATCGCACTCGTTCCGATCAGCGAGGCCAGCAGCGCCTGCCCCGGGTCGCGCCCGGACGCCTCGAACTCGCCGCCCAGCCGCTCGGCCCCGCCCTCCGCAGTGATGTGCTCGAAGTAGCCGGGTGCCCCCGACGGCCTGGGCCGCCCCCGACGGCGGCGCGGCACGATCGCCGCGACGAAGCACGCCACCGCCAGCAACGCGCTCATCGCCGTCGTCCACCACAGCAGATGCACGGGCCACGATGCGCCACCACCCCGGCTCAGCGGGAGGAACGCCCCGAACGCCGCGCCCGTGAAGCCCAGCAGCACCGCGGCCTTCGCATCGGCCCGGCTGATCTCGGCACTGTTCGCGACCGCCAACCGCTCCATCGCCGCCACCGCCCGCGCGCTGCGCCCCGTCGGCCCCCGGTCTCCCGTCTCCCGCCGCCTGCGCAGCGCGACCGAAGTCGTCCGGTGCCGAACCGGTAACCGCGTCACCGGCGCACTCCGTTCAGCCGGTCGCCGACCACTCGACCGTTCGCGCCGTTCGGCCCGCCCGCAGCCCGGTCGTCGCCGGGCCACGGCGTCTGCGCCCCGGGGGCCGCGGCCTGCGGGCCGGACGGCGGTGTCGGGCCGGGGACGCGGCGGCCGAGCGCCGACAGCCGGTCGCGCAGCAGCAGGGAGAGCTCCGCCTGTTCCTGCTTCGTCAATTTGCCGAGCAGACCCGCCAGTTCGTCCTGCCAGGTGGTCTCCCCGCGAATCAGCTCGGCGTGCGCGACCGCCCAGTCCAGCACCTGGCTGACCTGCTCCGGGTGCCGCACCAGCCAGAGCGCGGCGAGCGATACGGGGCCTTCCTGGACAGCCTGCTTGCAGAACTCGTACTCCTCCCGGGTGTCGGTCCACGGGTACGGCGCACCGCCCTCCACCGGTTCGCCGAGCCGCAGTTCCTCGGCGTTCTCGTGGGTGAGGACGTCCGCGACGCGGTAGACCAGGCCGTGGTCGGGCAGGCGACGGGGTGCGCCGAGGTACCGGAGCAGGACATCGGCGGTGATCCGCTTTCCGACGGCGGCGTACTCGTTGCCGATCATCGCCAGGCACCGTTCGAGTTCCGTGCGGACCGGATGCCAGCCGTGCAGGGTGCCGCTGCGCACCACCTGGGCGGCGTCGTCCACCCACCACAGCACCCGGACGTCGGTCGACGCGGTGCCGCGCCCGGTCGGCAGGGCGACCGTGCGGGTGCCGCCGCGCTGGTCGAGCCCGACGTGGAACGCCTGGTCGTAGTCGCGCAGGCGCAGCCGTGCGGCCGGGAACCTGTTGAGGATCGGGCCTTCCGGACCCCAGGTGCCCTGCTCGGCCCCGGCCCGGTGGTAGCCGCCGCTGCGGTCGCGCAGCACCAGCGCCCGGTTGCGCGGCGCGGACCAGCGGTGGCGCAGGACCTCCCACCACACGGCCTGCGGGGCACGGACGTACAGGGGCGGGTCGCTCTCAGTGGACATCGGATCCTCCGTGCGAGGGTTCGGGGTTGCGGCCGTCGGCCGTCGGGTGGCTGCCTCGCCGCCAGTTCTCCAGGGCGTGCCGCGCGATGTGACGGCCTGCCAGGTCGCCGTCGTAGCGGTCGATCTCGACGAACAGGGCGAGGACGCCGTGCCGCATGTCCTGGGCGAGGGCGGAGAGCAGGGTCTCCACGGCCGGGCGGAGCCAGTCGGCCCAGGCGGCGGTGTGGCACCACCCGAGCACGGTGCCGCACATGGTGCCGAAGTGACGGTCCTCGTCGAGGAGTCGGCGCACCAGGCCTAGAACCGCCTCGGCGTGTTCGGTGCGGGTGGTCAGCTGCTCCGCGAACCAACCAGCATCCCGGCGCATCAGCTCGGGGAAGATCTGCAGGGCGAGTTCCGCGTCGCTGTCGGACTCCCGCGCCCAGCCGGCGACGGCGCGGAACACCGAATCCTGGTTGCCGCCGGTGAACAGCCGGGACAGCGCCCGGCGCACTTCGACGGCCACGCCGGCCTCCTTGCCGTCCTGGCCCCGGTGGCAACGGTTGAGCATGGCGAGAGCGACGTCCGGCCGGGCCAGACCGAAGTCCGTCCCGCAGGCGTACGCGGTGGTCCAGCGAAGGTACGCTCCGGCCTGGTGACTCCACTGGTTGAGGCGGTGCTTGACCTCGGTGGCGAGCACCGGGTCCTGCGCGGCGATGCCGAGCGCGTAGGCGGCGGCCGTTCGGCTCTTCGCCCGTTCGGAAGCCGCCAGCTCCTGGATGTGCTGCAGTGCCCGGCGGCCGCCGCCCCAGCCGGCGGCCAGACCCATCACCCGGCCGACCCGCTCGGCCTGGTCGCCGTCCCGTCCTCGGGTGGTGTCCATCCACTCGGTGAGCAGCCCCGACGACCCGTTGTACTGTCGCCACAGGTGGCGCAGCACGGTCTCGCCCTGGCGGTGCCGGGTGAAGTGCACCGGTTCGACGGTGTAGTTGAACCTGGAGGTGTTGCGGATCTCCGGCGGTCGGCATTCGGCACGGACGATCCGGAGCAGTTCCTCGAGCGGCCGGCGCAGCACGAACGTCGGGTTGGGCCGGGTGGCGCGGTCCGCCGTGTCGTCGCTGCCGGTCAGGACGGCGTCGAGTCGCCCGTCGGCCAAGGCGAGGAGCTCTGCCGCCTCCTCCTGGACGATGCGGTGGTCGAGTCCTTCGAAAACGCTGATGGCCAACAGGAAGGCCAGGCCGTCGGGGTCGTCGCGGAGCCGGTCGAGCAGTTCGGGCACTTCGCCCTCGGCCAGGTAGCTGAGCCGCTCGCGCAGCGCTTCGGGGTCGGGCCGGTCGTCCTCGCTTCCGGCCAATTCGGCTACCAGTTCGGCCACTTGGGAAGGCGTCAGGTCGTCGGCCAGCAGCTCGTCGAGCACCTCTCCGAGTGCGCCCGTCAGCCGTTCTCGACGCTCGCCGGACGGGACGGTCGCCTTGAGGCGGGCCTCGAAGACCGCGCGGGGTTCGGGTGGGGTGCAGCGGACCGGTTCGACGTGCAGGTCACGGGTGAGGCTGCGGACCATGACAGGCTCGTCGGGCAGGACGATCACCATGCGCGCGTCGGCGGCCTTGAGTTTGTCGCGCAGGTTCGCCAACACGCCGGGACCGAGCGGGCGGTGGGACATCAGGCCGTTCACCAGGTAGCCGCGCGCTCCACCGCGGGCGGGCTTCCAGGAGGAGAGGTCCACCCCGTTGTCCAGGGCCCGCAGGTCCAGGCTCTTGCCGCTGTGCCGGTACAGCAGGTTGAGCGCGGCCGTCCGGCGGCCGCTACCGGGTTCACCGGCCAGGAACAGGACCCCGGTGCCGAGTTCGGCCAACGCCCTGGGGAACCATTCGGGTTCGGCGAATCCGAACCGCGCGTCGAGGGTCTCCTGGGCCGGAATGGGCCCTTCGTGCGCCTCGACCCTGCGGGTCCCGGGGCCGCCGCCGGCAGCACCGTTGTTCTCCACCCGCTGGCCGCCGTGCACGGCACCGGTGTTGATGTTGCCGTTCGGGGCGTAGATGACGAACGGCTGCTGCCCGCCCGGGAGTTCCTCGGCGAAGCGGTCGAAGTCGTCGTAGCCCTCGCGGTCCTCGTGGTCGTCGCCCCCGGTCTCGCCATCCGTGTCGCCGTCCGGGATTGGACCGGCCGTCAGTTCGAGCGGCCTGCCGCCGTCACGGGCCTCTTCGACGCCGGGCCCGCTCACCGGCGCTTCTCCCGCTTGTTGCCGCGCACGGTGTCGCCCTGGTTGCCGGTCACGGTGCCGGCCCTGTTCCCGCCGACGTAGTCACCGGCGATGTCGAGGCGGTCGCCGCCGACGTAGTCCCCTTCGAACCTGTCGCCGCCGACCCAGTCGCCACCGACGCTGTCCCGGCCGCTGTTGGTGACGCTCTGACCGCCGTGCACGGTACCGGTGTTGATGATGCCCCGGTCGGCCTGCTGGGTGATGCGGGTCCGCGCGACCCGGCTCTTCACTCGCCCGGTGTCCGGCTCGCCCTCCGTCGGCTCGGCACGTCCCCGCACGTTCTCGTGTTCGTCGACGACCCGGTCGCCCAGGATGCGGCGGTCGTAGAGGTTGCCGGAGGGCGTCGGCACGTACAGCCAGGCCCGCTGGTCGAACTTCTTGCCCTCGACGGTGGCGGGGACCTCGATGAAGTGGTCGGGGTGACGGCCGGTGTAGCCGGAGGCGACGGCGTCCTGGTAGCAGCGGTCGGAGAGGATCGCGGCGACGTGGGTGATGCTCTCGCTGGATGCGGCGAGCACGGCCTTGACGGGGCGGGAGTCGAGCAGCCGGTGGGTGTCGTTGCGCGGGGTCCCGTTGCCGTCGAACTCGTCGCCGGTGTCGGGCAGCGGGCCGATGTGCAGGCTGACCCGCAGCCGGGTGTGGACAGCGCCCGCCGAGTACACGTTGAACTTGGCCAGTTCGTCCTGCAGGGTGTGCAGCCAGGGGTGGATCAGGAACGGCATCCAGGTCGGGTCGAAGCCGAAGATGTAGCCGTCGCCGGTGGAGGCGGGGAACCGCCGGTCGGCCCAGACGTGGGCCAGGTCGGCGCGTTCGAAGGAGCGCTCCAGCAGTTCCGGCACGGCCCGGCTGATCACCCCGTGCTCGATCGCAGGATGTCCGGTGAAGTCCTTGGCGTCGACGGCCACCAGCCCCCGGTAGGGCGGCAATTGGCGACTTCGGGTGTACGGCAGGGCGCTGGCCTGCGGAAGGGGTCGGCCGGTCGGGCGCATCGGGTCGTACTGGGTCATGACGGCACCTCGGAATCTCCTTGTGCGGACGAAGCGCCTCCAGCTTTCCGAGTTCGCGCGGCGCGGTGTGCCCGCTCGGTGCAGAAGGACGGTGACGGACGTCACAGCGCCGAGCGGGGAGCGGCACGGCGCAGGGCGGGCAGATCGGTGAGCAGGATGCGCTTCCTCGCGCATTGCACGCCGAACGGGCCGAGGTCGCCGAGACCGGCGCTGACGGTGTTCCGGGAGACGCCGAGATGTTGAGCCAACTCTTCGCGAGTGAGGGCGAGTTCGACGGCAGAACCGGGCGGCGCGGCGGACAGGTCGGCGAGGGTGAGCAGGGCGGCGGCGAGGCGAGGCAGTATGTCGCCGCCGGCCCGGGCGAGGTCGGATTCGCGCAGGCGGGCGAGCGCGTAGCGGACCAGGACGGGGTACAGATCCTGATCGGCGACGACACGCAGAAAGGCCGGCTTTGCGAGCACGGCCACGGTGCAGTCGGTGATGGACAGCACGTTCGCCGAGCGGGTACCGCCGTCCAGGACGGCCACTTCGCCGAGCAGTTCACCCGGGCCGCGGAACGCCAACAGGGTGAGCTCGCCGCTGCGTTCGAGCCGGAGCACCTTCGCCACGCCGCCGAGCAGCGCCAGCACGTGCTGTCCGGGCTCGCCCTGCCTGAGCAGCGTGGAGCCGATGGAGTGGCGGCGCACCAGTGCACCGCCGAGCATCGCCGCCCAGGCGGGTTCGCCCATCAGCTGACGGAGCGTCCGGCCCTGGGTGTCGGACGGGGGTGGTGCGGCGGCCTCGGTCACGGGAAGACCCTACGGCCGGACGTGCACGCGGCGTGGGTATTTGGACACGGTCCGTACCGAAGGGACCGCGGGAGGCCCCAGCCCGACCGGGTCAGGCCCGATCAGTCGCGGCCGGAGCCGAGGAGCCGGGTGATGGCGGCGGCGAGGACGACGACGCCGGCCAGGGCGAGGGTGCCGCCGAGGCGGGACTCGGTGGGCGGGTCGGTGAGGAGGTCGGCGGCGGTGTCGGCGCAGGCGGGCTCTTCGGTGAGGGCGGCGAGCAGGACCTGACGGTCAATGAGGCGGTCGGGGTCGGACAGGGTCATCGGGTTCTCCGGCCTCCGAGCGGGACGGTTGCGGCCGGTGGCGGGGGCGACGGTCCCGGCGTTCGTCACGGTGCCTCCCCGTCACCCGCTCCGGCCTCCATCCGAGCACAACGGCCCACCAGCCGCTGCCGGTTGACCCGGATCACGGGAACGCCCGACGGGCGCCGCAGCGGTCCGCGTTCCGACCGGATTCGGCCGGGTCAGCGCAGCACGGACTCCAGGAAGTCGCCGCCGATCCGCGCGACGACCGGAAGGTCGAGCTGGTGGAGGACGTAGCGGCCCCGTCGCCGGGTGACGACCAACCCGGCCTTCCGCAGTACAGCCAGGTGTCGGGAGGCCTCCGGGGCGGTGATGCCGGACGCGTCGGCCAGCTCGTTGGTCGAGTACGCGCCGCGCGCGAGGTGGCGGCACAGGCTGATCCGCACCGGGTGGGTGAGCGCCTCCAGCCGCAGCACGATCGTCTCGGTCGAATCGGTGTGGTCGAGGCCGTGGCCGGCGGCGGGGTACTGGATCACCGGCTGCCAGCCCGGCGCGTACAGGGTGAACAGGTGCGGCCGGCCGAAGACGCTCGGCAGCAGGGTGACGGCGGTGTCCGCCCGGGTGCGGCCCTGCACGAGCTTGTCGACGACGATGCGGGTGCCGTGCTCGTCCTCTGCCAGGCTCAGCGCCGGGGACGCCGCCGTGAGCGACGCCGCCAGGCCCTTGCGCCGCAGCAGTTCGGTCTTGTCCCGGGCGTCGGCGGCGAGCCCGTCGCGAACCCGCTGCCAGGTGTCGGCGAAGAACGCCCGGTCGCAGTCCTCCAGCAGGCGTCGGATCCAGGCGCGGGCGGCGGTGGGGTCGGCGAGCATCCGTTCCACGAACGCCGCCTGGCGCGGGCCGCGGGCGGCGGCGAGGTCGAGTGCGCGCCGCCGGGACCACTCGTCGACCAGGGGCGACGGCAGGCCCCTGGAGTAGAAGCTGGTGCTGCAGGAGATCTCCAGCGCCGCGCCGACGAACTTCTCGTCGTCCATCCGGTCGAGGTCGTCGAGCTCCTCGGCGAGGGTCTCCCGGGGGTGCGGCGGCAGCAGGAAGTCGGAGCGCGTCGACTGCCACATGAACTCGGCCTCCAGCAGCCGGTCGGCGAGGTCCGGCGCGAGGGCGGCGGTGGTCGCCGTCGTCCACGCGTGCAGTCCGGTGTGGTGGTCGGGCTCGGCCAGCGCGTGCAAGGCGTTGCCGAGTTCGGCCAGCGGCGAGGGGCGGAAGACGATGCGCTCGTGCGCCAGGCCGGTGATGTCGATGGTCACGCTCACCTGTCCATGGTGCCGCGTCGGGAGGAGAAACCCCTCGGGTCGTTTGACGGGAGCCGTCAAACGACGGGACTGCCGGGCGGCCCGTGGCCCAGGGTGGGCGGGTGAACGCACTGCACCAGCACCTGCTCGACAGCGCCCGCGCCGCCCACCACGGCGAACCGGCCCCGCCCCTGCCCGGCACCCACGACCTCGCGACGCTGCGCGCGGCCCTCACCCATCACCGCGAGACCCGCCACCGAGACACCCACCACCGGGACACCCACCGCCGGGACACCCACCACTACGAGCCCCGCCGCCCGGCCGCAGGCCTCCGCCGCCGTCTGCGCGACTGGTTCGGCCGCCCGTAGCGACCCACCGTTCCCGACGCTCCGCCCTGGCGCTCCGCCCTGGCGCTCCGCCCTGGCGCTGGGACGGCCGTGGACACCGACGCCCCGTCGACCGGCTACGGCCTGCCGAGGCTCGCAAGCGCAGCCGCGTGCAGGGCGGCGATGCCGGTGCGCAGGGTGGCGCCGACCTGGGGGCGGAACTCGGGTGAGTGGTTGGCGGGCAGGGCGGCGAGTTTCCGGGCGGCGTCGGGGCCGGGGGCGGCGGCCCACTGCTCGGGGCCGACCATGCCGAGCATCCAGTACGCGGTGCGGATGCCGGGCACGCCGTGCAGGCTCTCGCCGGCGGGGCCGAACAGTGGGAAGTCCTCGGTGGCGAGCGCGGGCGGCCACTCGGCGACCCGGGCGGGGCCGAACAACTTCCGGTGCGCGGTGCGCAGTTGTTCGGCGAGGGCCGGGTCGGGGGTGTTGACGCCGGAGCGGGAGAGCTCCTCGAACTCGGGTTCCCGAGGGCAGCCGGAGGCGGCGGCCTCGCCGCGGACGATCCGCCGCACGGCGGTGCAGGCCCGCTCCAGGGATTCCTCGGCGAAGCCGCGCACCGTCACCGCCAGCACCGCCCGGTCGGGGATCACGTTGCCCTGGCCGGCCGCCTCCAGGGAGCCGACGGTGACCACCAACTGCTCGGCGGGCGAGGTCTCCTGGGCGACGATCGACTGGAGCCGCAGGACGACGGCGGCGGCCGCCACCACGGGGTCCAGGGCCAGGTGGGGTGCGCCGGCGTGCCCGCCGCGGCCGTGGATCACCACGCGCAGGGTGCGGCTGCCGGCCGTCACCGGGCCCCGGCCGTGGGCGACCATTCCGGCGGGCAGCGGCGCGGTGTGCTGGGCGAGCACCACCGAGGGCGGCTCGAAGCGCCGGTACAGGCCGTCCGCCAGCATGGCCCGCGCACCCGACAGGGTCTCCTCGGCGGGCTGGCCGACCACCAGCACGGTGCCGCGCCAGGCGTCCCGGTCGTCCGCGAGTGCGGCGGCGGCCCCGGCGGCGCAGGCGAGGTGGACGTCGTGGCCGCAGGCGTGCATCACCGGCACCTCCCGGCCGTCGGGGGTGCGGCCGGTGGCGGTGCTGGCGTACGGCAGGCCGGTTCGTTCGGCGACCGGCAGCGCGTCGAGTTCGGCGCGCAGCATGACCACCGGTCCGGGGCCGTTGCGCAGCACGGCGGCGACGCCGTGGCCGCCGATGCCGCGGGTCACCTGGTACCCGACCTCGGCCAGCCGTTCGGCGAAGCGGGCGGCGGTGCGCTCCTCGGCACCGGACAGTTCGGGGTGCCGGTGCAGGTCGAGGTAGAGCTCGGCGGCCCGGGCGAGGCCGGCGTCGGAGGGGGCAGCGTCGGGCGGGGCAGCGGTCATCGGGGCGGCGCTCCTGGGGCGTGGCGACGGGTGGTCAGTGACTTGTCAGTGGGGTTCGCCGGGTGCTGCCAGCGGCTCTCGGTAGAACTGACGTGTGCGCGACGGCGATTCGCGAGAAGCGCCGCCGGCTCCTTCCGTCCACGGTCCGGCTGTGACGGCCGGGCCGCCCCCCCTGCACCGAAAGGAGAAGTGCCATGGCTGACACTTCGCTCGCGTCGCTGGCCCAGGAGATCCTGAACCTCGAGTCGGAGACCTTCGAGATCAGCGACTACTCGGACACCTCCGAGGTCATGCTGGGCTCCTCGACCTCCTGCTCCAGCACCAGCACCTGCTCCAGCACCACCAGCACCACCTCCTGCACCGCCTGAGCCTGCGGCGCAGTCGTCCGGTGGCCCTCCGCCCTCACGGGCGGGGGGCCATCGGCCGTTTCCGAACAGCCAGGGCCTCGGCGGCGCCTACGGGAACGGGTGCGGGACGAGCCGCAGTTCGTCCTCGGCGAGGTCGGTGGCGCGCAGCCCGCCGCGGCGCAACGCGGTGCGCAGGCGGGGCAGTTGGAGGGCGCGCTGGCGGGTCCAGCCGAAGTCGATGGGGAGCAGTCCGGGCACCAGGGTGCTGACGGTGTGCAGGCCGAGGCGGCGTTGTTCGGGTGAGGTCTGGTCGACCACGATGACGTCGTGCCCGGCGTCGGTGAACCGGTCGCGGCAGAACAGCAGGTCGTCGAGCAGGTCGGTGCCGCGCGGGCAGGTCTCGGCCCAGTCGGCGTACAGCTCGGCGGCGGGCCGGGCGGGAGCGGTGGGTTCGAGGTAGCTGCGGGCGTGGTGGGCCATCTGCGGCAGGCCGAACAGCGCTGCGTGGTCGGGCAGGCGGCGCACCAGGTCGAAGTCCGCGGCCATCGCGACGAGTTCGGCGGGTCGCTCGTGGACCTGGCCGGGCAGGTGCGGAATGTAGGTGAGGATCTCGGAGACCGCGGATTCGACGGTGTCCTCGGGGTCGAACCCGGCGGAGGCGGCGAACGCGAGGGTGCCGGGGCCGCCGTCGCGGCGGACGGCGAGGGCGGTGACGACGGGGACGGCGAGGTCGATCCGGTTGTCGAAGGCGTGCACGTCGTAGCCGAGCAGGGCGGCCCGGTCGAGCATCGCGCGCAGCGCGGGACCGGTGCTGGCGGTGAGGTCGATCTCGGGCAGTCGGGCGTTGCCGTACCAGCCGATCAGGAAGGCGTCCCGTTCGATCAGTTCGAGCAGGCCGTACAGGATTGCCTCTTCGAGGCAGCTGCCGATGGCGCAGCCGTTGGAGCATTCGAAGACGAAGTTGTCGGCGGCGACGCCGGCGCTGTAGTAGCAGAGCCGGGCAGGCACCAGGACGGACTTCTGGTCGCGCAGGGACCAGCCCTGGACCCAGGGGATCGGCCGGTCGGGGTCGAACGGGCCGAGCATCGGGTCGTCGCGGTAGGTGCGTTCGCTGTACAGGCCGCATTCGCGGGGGTCGAGTGCGGCGGCCCCCAGGTTGCGGTAACTGTCCGTCAGGAGGGGCGTGTTGGAGCGGCGGTGGGTGCCGGCGTAGCGTTCCAGGCCTTCCAGGAAGGCGAGCGAGCGGCTGGCCCGGAAGGAATTGGCCTGGCCGCTCCAGGTGACGTCGGTGAGTCCGGCGTATCCGCGCATGAAGACGGAGCCGGCGACGGGGGCGGTGGTCGGCGAGACCACGTCGGTCCAGGTGCCGGCGCCGAGCACGCCGCAGACCGGGTTGGCGAGCGCCGCCTCGGGCAGGTCGTACCCGTCGGCGGGGCGCAGCCGGCGGCGGTCGGGGGCGGGCTTGGGGCGGGAGACCAGTGGCAGCACGGGCTGTTCGGCGCCCGGCACCCCGCCACGGACTGCGCCGTCGCCGACCACACCGTCACGGTCCTCCCCATCACCGACCACGCCGCCACGGTCCTCCCCGCCACCGACCACGCCGTCACGGTCCTCCCCGCCACCGACCACGCCGTCACGGTCCGCGCAGGACGGGCAGAGCGGTTCGGCGAGCAGCGGGAAGGTCTGCACCCGCAGTGTCTCCAGGTCGAGCCGGGAGACCTGGGGCAGTGCGGTCGGGGCGGCGTCGGCGGTGAGCAGGTGCAGTGCCCAGACGGCGTCCACGGCGTGGTCGGGCAGCGGGGGCAGGCCGGGGCCGGTCAGGGTGCTGGTGCGACCGGTCTCCAGGGCTTCGCGTTCGGTGCGGCTGCGCAGGCGCTGCCAGCGCATGGCCAGGCAGGTGCCGCACGCGCCGCCGGGGTCGCCGCCCCAGGGGCCGATCAGGACGGTCTGCGCGGTGAGGTGGACGGTGGCGCGGGCGCGACGGCGGGCGGCGTCGGCGGGTTCGGGGCGCAGCAGGTCGGTGCCGCCGAGGACGGCGACCGCGGGCGCGGGGTGCCCGTCGCCGGCGGCGCGTTCGGCGAGTCGACGCTCCATCCGGTCCCTGGCGGCTTCGAACGAGGCCTCGGCGGGGGTGGTCATCTGGTGCCTCCGGGGAGACCCCGGCCGGGCGGGCCGGGGGGTGGGATCGGTCTGCCCGCGCGGCGGGTCAGCGAGTTCTGGCCTGACGGTTCGTCAGTTGCGGTTGCTCCAACGGAAGGTCCTGGCGGCGATCAGCGCGAAAGCCAGGGTGAAGCCGGTGAGGGCGGCGCAGTCGAGGAACGGCAGGGCGATGCCGCCGCGGCCGCCGACGGCGTCGGTGACGCCTTCGTCGAAGTAGCGCAGCGGCAGGGCCCGGGAGAGGCCCTGGAGCCAGCCCGGCATCAGGTCGATGGGGTAGAACGCGCCGGACAGGAACGCCATCGGGACCATCACGCAGTTGGCGATCGCGGCGACCGCCTCGGGGGTGTTGGCGAGGGTGCCGACGACCAGGCCGAGCGCGGCGAAGGCGGTGATGCCGAAGACCAGCACGGGCAGCGCGAGCGGCCAGGAGCCGGACAGGTGCAGGCCGAAGGCGGCGAGTGCGACGGCGGTGAACAGCACGGCCTGGACCAGGCCGGTGCCGAGGGCGACGGCGTAGCGGGCGCCGAGCACGGTGGGCAGCGGGGTGGGGGTGCGCCAGATCAGGCGCAGCAGGTCGTCGCGACGCCAGTGCATCAGGGTGAAGGCGACGCCGAACAGGGCGGCGTTGCCGATGCCCCAGGAGAGCACGCCGGGCGCGATGTAGTTGATGTAGGACAGGCCGCCGTCCACCGCCTGGCCCTGGAAGATCATCCCGAAGACGATCAGGAAGACCAGCGGGAACGCGAAGGTGAAGATCACCGAGGTGCGGTCGCGCAGGTAGGCGAGGTAGCTGGCCCTGGTCACGGCGGTGTAGGCGTTCACGGTCGGTGCTCCGTTGCGATCGGTTCGAGGTGGGCGGTCACGACCGGCACTGCTCCGTCGCGGCCGGTCCGGGGCGGGCGGTCACGACCGGCACTGCTCCGTCGTGGCCGGGTCGGGGTGGGCGGTCACGACCGGCACTGCTCCGTCGTGGTCAGTGCGAGGTAGGCGTCCTCCAGGGTCGCCGTGCGGGTGGTGATCTCCTCCAGGTCGACCAGGTCGCCGAGGGCGAGGAGCACCTGGTTGGCGGTGTGGGTGGAGATCACGAGTTCGCCGCCCTCGATGCCGGCGCTCTCGACGCCGGGCAGGTCGCGGACGTCCTCGACGCCGAGCCGGTAGGCGGGGACGCGCAGTGTGGTGGGCGCGGAGAGCGACTTGATCAGGTGGCGGGGGCTGTCGACGGCGAGCACGGCGCCGCGGGCGACGATCGCCACCCGGTCGCAGAGCGCCTCCGCCTCGTCGAGGTGGTGAGTGGTGTGGATGATGGTGCGGCCGTCGCCCTTGAGGGCGCGCAGCACCTCCCAGAGCGAACGGCGGGCGGCCGGGTCGAGGGCGGCGGTCGGCTCGTCCAGGAAGATCAGTTCGGGTTCGTGGATCAGTGCGGTGGCGAGCGCCAGGCGTTGGCGCTGGCCGCCGGAGAGCTGGTCGATGCGGCGGTCGGCCTGGTCCCCGAGGTCGACCAGATCGAGGGCGCGGAGCGCGGCGGGCCGCTCCAGGCGGTAGAGCGCGGCGACGGTCTCCAGGTGCTCCCGGGCGGTGAGCCGGGTGAAGAACGCCGAGCTCTGGGTCTGGATGCCGAGGCGGCGCAGCAGTGCGGTGTTGCGCGGCCAGGGGCTTTCGCCGAGCACGCTGACGGTGCCGGAGTCGGGGGTGCGCAGTCCTTCGACGATCTCCACCAGGGTGGTCTTGCCGGCGCCGTTGGGGCCGAGGATGCCGAAGAACTCGCCCCGTTCGACCGTCAGGGACACTCCGTCGAGTGCCTGGACCGTGCCGTAGCGCTTGCGGACGCCGTCCAGCGCCACTGCTGCGTCGGGGCGGCCGTCACCTGTGCTCATCTGTGTTCTCTCCTTGCCGACATCACGCGACCTCACGTCACCCGCCTTGCTGCACCGCACAGTTGGTCCGGTCATGGTCCGCTCATTCGCGTCTCCCGCGCAGCAACCGCAGCGCGCCGCCCGCCGCCCACAGCAGCAGCGCGGCCACCACCGCGAGGGCCGGCAGCCAGCCCGCGAGCGGGCCGAACCAGGCCGCCAGCAGGGCGCTCGCCGCTGCCAGCAGGGCGGCGGCCAGCACCGCGCAGCCGAGCGCGTAGCCGCCGTGGACCAGGCGCAGCCGGGCCGGGTAGCGGCGCAGTTCGGCGCCGTCGCGGCGGATCGCGGCGCGGACCGCCACGGCGGCGAACGTGCGGCTCTCGGTCGCCAGTTGAAGGGTGTCCAGGGCGTAGCCGAGCGCCTTGTAGCCGTCCAGCGGGGGCAGCGGCAGCAGGTTGCCGAGGGCGACGGCGGTGCCGAGCAGCAGCAGTCCGCCGAGGAACGGCCGGGCCTGGGCGTGTGCGGGCAGCAGCGCCCAGGCGGGGTAGAACGGCAGCAGGAAGGCCAGGTTGGCGACCGCGCCGGCGGCGGCGGTGGCGATCTGCTCGCGGCGGCGGGCGAAGAACCGGACGTCCTCCACCTCGCAGTACAGGTACGTCATCGGCAGCCGCCAGCGCAGCCCGATCTCGCCGATCCGTCCGCCGTAGGCACGGCCGACCAGGCCGTGGGCGAGTTCGTGCAGGGCGAGGCTGGTCCACAGCAGGGTGCCGACGGCGAACAGCGCGACGGGGTTGTCGCTGAGCCGCCGGGTCTCGTCGATCAGGGTGGGCAGCTGGACGGCGACGGCGATCAGCAGTGCCGCGACCAGGGCCAGCAGCGGTGCCAGGACGGCGCGGCGGCGGGCGAATCCGGTGACGCGGTGCAGGGTGTCGAGCAGTTGGGGCGCGTCGGCGACCAGCTTGGCCCGGCCGCTCAGCAGGCCGGAACGGGGCCGCTCGGCGGCCTTCGGCGGCACCGGGACGGGGGCGTCGACGAGCAGTCCGCGGGTGTACAGCAGGCCCATCATCTGCTGCCACTGCGGCTCGCCGAGCCGGGCCCGGAACCGCTGCGCGTACTCCTCGCCGACCTGGGCGAGGGTCCGGGTGCCGTCGAGCCGGGCGATGATGAAGTGTTCCTTCGGCCCGATCTCCAACTGCCGCCCGCCGACCGGGTCGTGCAGCAGGTGGACGACGGCGGTGCCGCGGCGCAGCGGCCGGGCGATCCGCAGTTCGGGGCGGATCGCCGGCCGCAGCTCCAGCAGGCGACGGCTGCTCACGGCGCCGCCGCGGGCTGCGGCTCGCGCAGGGCACGGGCCAGGATGTACGACAGGAACGCCTCGTCGCGGACGGTCACCGACAGCCGGTTGTTGGTCATGTGCGCGTACGGGAACAGCAGCATCGGCAGCGCCTCGGCGGGGTCGGTGACGGTCAGGTCGCGGGTGCCGTCCCAGGAGCGGAAGACCAGTTCGCCGCGGCGCGCCAACTCGGCGGCCTTCTCACGCAGTTCGAGGCAGTGCTCGGCCCAGCCGCGGAGCACGGCGGGCAGCCGCTCGGGCGCCCGGTCGACGATCGCCGCGCGGATCGCCCGGAACCTGGCCGGCAGGGTGTCGCCCATGCTGGCGTAGGCCCGGTCGTAGCCCTGCTGCGCGGTGTAGTTGGTGCCGGCGAACGAGCGGTTCCAGAACGCGTGGTAGCGGTCGAGGAAGGCCAGCAGGTCGTCCTCCTCGGGGAGGAAGCACGCCGTCATGGTCATCATCAGCTGGGTGGCCAGGCCCAGCACCACGGTGCGCAGGTGCAGGTTCATGGTGCGGGTGGCTTCGATCACCAGGTCGCTGGAGTGCTGGAAGTGCCACTCGGCGAGGTCGATCCCGGCGGGGCCGCCGTACTTGCCGTACTCGGGCTCGTACTCCTCGCGGCTGAAGGTGTTGTTCTCCCGCAGCCTCATCCTCCCGTCCGGGCCGACCAGTTCGGCCCGCTCGTCGGGCGTGAACTCCAGCTCGAACATGGTGTTGTAGAGCTCCGCGAAGAAGCTGTCCGCCACCTGGTAGAGCGCGGGGCGGCGGCGCAGGAACTCGGCGACGGCGGTCTCGGCGCGCTCGCGGACCTGCTCGGCGGCCTCGGGGCGGGCGGGGCGCAACCGCAGGCGCAGGTGCGGGCCCTCCACCCAGTAGTTGATGAAGAAGTACCCGGCGAGCAGGCCCTCGTCGGCGAGTTCGGCCACCAGCGGGCGCACGCACTGCAGCAGCAGCGGCCGCGGGCTGGCGGCGTAGAAGACGTGCAGCGCGAGCCAGTCCCCCGGGGTGTCCGGGGACGACGACAGGTCGGTCATTGGTTCGGCTCTCCTCGCCGGGTCTCGATCACACCGTTCTGCTCCACCGAAGGCTCCGGCTGAACCAACGGCAGTATTTCCAGGGCCAGTTCGGCGACGTGGCGCCCGTGCGCGGAGCGGACGTGCAGCGCGTCCTCGCCGGGCAGCATCTCCTCCAGCACCAGCCGCCCGGCGCCGCCGGACAGCAGGGCGTCCAGCGCGGTCAGCGACAGCGGGCTGGCGAAGTCCACGTACTGGGGTTTGGCGACCCCGAGGGGGACGCCGGGCCCCTCGGGGTACGCCCGGGCGAACACCCGGTCGGGCAGGGAGTGCCGGCGACGCCAGCGCTGCCATTCCAGGTATCGCTCCGACTCGGTTGCTCCCGGCGGGAGTTGCGGCAGTGCCGCGGCGGTGGCGGTCCAGTTGCGCCGGTGCAGCACCAGGCTGCCCAGGCGGACCCGGGGGCAGCGGGCGACGCCGGTCGCCGAGGCGGCGGGCACGCCGCGCCACAGCTCGGGCGTCACCCGCGAGGTCGGTGAGAACAGCAGCAGGCTGCGCGGGATCTCGGGCAGCACCATCGGCACCAGGTAGCCGAGGTAGACCGGGACCACCTCGACGCCGAGCCGCCGCGAGCGCAGCACCAGGCGGTCGGCGGCCGGGTCGTGCTCGACGTACAGGTCGTCCAGGTGGATCTGCGCGTCCTCGGGCGCGGTGCTGGTCTCGCCCGGGCACACCAACTCGTAGTCGGTGAGCCGCGCGTGCAGGTTCAGGTTGGTGGTGGCCGCACCCGCGGTGACCTCCGCCAGCACCGCGCCCTCGGGCGCCACCTGGCGCAGCGTGCCGCGCAGCCCGGCCGGCAGGGCGACGCGGTCGTCGTCGAAGCAGTGCGTGAACCGGGTGAACGGGAAGCACAGCCCGCCGTACGAGTGGTTGAGCACCACCAGCGGCTCGCCGTCCTGCGCGGACAGCTGGACGAAGTGGCTGTGCGGCGCGAACTCGCCGACGCCCGTGCCGAGTTCGGCGGCGACGGCGGCCAGGTCGGCGTCCGTGAGCGCCAGTTCCTCCGCGTCGTCCGGCAGCTGCTCCGCCAAGTGGCGCATCCGGCGGGCCAGTTCGGCACGGGCCCGGTCGAGCGCGGTGATCTGCGGCTGGCCCAGCCAGTTCTCCTCCGGCGGGTAGCCGCGGTGCTCGGCGTCGCCCGACTTGGCGGCGGTGAACTGCAGGTACTGGTTGAAGATGTCCTCGTGGAAGTCGTGCACCAGTTGCAGCAGGTCGTCGCTGCGGCCGCCCCGGCCGTGCCGAGCCAGGAAGAAGCCCTTCAGGGTGAGGCGTTGGGCCAGGCCCAGGTCGAACACCGGGAGGATCCTGGTGAGTTCGGCCAGCGGCTCGGCGGCCAGCCGCGCCCACGGCCGCGGGTCGGCCGTCACCTGGCCGGCGGCGACGTCCTCGTACAGCAGGGTCTGCGGGACACTCGCCCGCTCCTCCCCCAACTCGGCCTGGACAGCAGCCAGTTCGGAGCGGATCTCGACCAGCAGCGCCCGCCGGGTCGGAACGTCGGCCGCCGGGTAGCGCTCCAGCGCGGCGATCGGCCCGGCCAGCCGGTCGGCGACCGCGGTCGCCCACGGGCGCTCCAGCGAGCGCAGCGCCCGCTGGAAGGACCTCAGCGGGTCGCCGGTGTGCACATCGGTGGCCAGCAGCGGCAGTTGCAGGATGCCGACGTCCAACAGCGCGGCCAGGTACCGCTCGGCGTCGCCCGCGTCGGCGGCGCCGCCGTCCGGGCCGGGCTGCGCGGCGAGTTCGGCCGCCAGCTCGCCGAACCGGATCCGCGGGCGCTGCCGGAACAGCTCCAGCAGGCGCTCCAGTACGCCGCTCAGGCGCAGGAAGAACAGCCGGTCGCGGGCCGCGTCGAAGCTCACCGCCGCACCGGCGTCGCCCGCCGTCACCGAGCGCCGCACGTAGCGCACTCGGTCCTCGGTCAGCTCCATGCCGGAGGCGGGGGCCACCGGCAGGTCGGCGCGGCGCCCCGGGTCGGCGGCGACCAGTTCGGCGAGCCGGGCCAGCACCACCACGTTCAGCCGCGGGTGGCTGCGACGCCCGTCGCCCAGCAGCAGCTCGGTGCCGTCCGCGGGCTCCGCTCCGACGCCCGGCTCGCCGAACGTCCCGACGGCGACCGGTGTGAAGGTGCTGAACGGGCTGGTCTTGCACGCCGTCCGGTACAGGTACGACAGCAGCGAGCGTTCCATCTTGCGGGTCCGCTTGTCCGGCGCGGCGCTCGGTGCGCCGATGCCCTCCAGGCGGGCCTCCAGCGGCGGCGAGGCCAGCAGCAGGCCGAGCCGCAGTTCGTCCAGGCTCGCCAGGCGGCGCAACTCGGCCCGGGTGCGGACGAGTTCGCGCTCGAAGACCGGGCCGCCGGCGTCCCGCAGCTCGGCCAGGCGCTGCCGGGCGGGCAGCCACTGGGCGAGCAACTCGGCGGTGTCCTGGTCGAGTTCGGCGACCAGCGCGAGCGCCTCGGCGGGCCGCTCGGGCATCCGGTTGTTGAACACCCTGCGGCGCAGGTCCAGCACCCGGCGGCGGCCGTCGGCGTCCGGCGCGAGCTTGACGAGCGCCGACAGCGGCTCGCTCAGCCGGGCGCCGAGGTCGGCCAGCCGCTCCTCCTCGGCCACCAACTCCTCGGCCCAGCCGAAGACTTCGGCCGAGCGCAGGCCGTGCACGGCCTCGACGGGCAACCCGCCGGCGCGCAGCATGAAGCGGGGCCCGAGGCCGAGTGCCCGGCCGGCAGGTGCGGCGCTTCCCGCGGTCACAGTGGTGGTCAACGTTCCTCCGCCGGTCAGGCGATCGCGTGGTCGAAGTCGGCCGGGCTGCGGTGCTCCTGACCGATCATCATGATCAGCAGCGGCAGTTCCTCGCCGTCCACGAGGCCCAGGTGCTCGGTGTAGGAGACGGAGTCGAAGCCGAGCGCCACTCCGCAGGCCAGCCCGGCCGCCGGGGCGACCGTGTACAGCGCCTGCGAGGTCGCGCCGACGGCGGCGTTCACCAGGCGCAGGCCGCGGTCACCGGCGGCGTCCAGCACGGCCGGGGTGGGGGCGCTGACCAGGATCAGCGCACCGGCCTGCTCCAGGTTGTAGTTGTCCAGGAAGTAGTTCCGCTGCAGGAACCCGCCCTGCGGGCCCGCCTCGACCGGCGTCAGCGTGCGGCCGCCCGGCTGGTACGCGTACGCGCCGGCCGGCACGCCCGCGACATGGTTGACGAACACGTGCAGCCGCGTCAACGAGCCGTTCACCGGCCCTTCCTGACAGTTGGTAAGTGTTCCGGCGGAGGCGGCCGCGGCGAGCGCGGTGGACAGCTGCTCGGCGGACATCGGCGGGTTGCCGGTGAACCGTCCGAAGCTGCTGCGCCGGGCCCGCAGCGCCTCCCGGACGCCGAGCGCGGCCTCCTGCGGTGCGGGCAGCCGGATCGGCTCGCCGACCGGCCCGGCCGGCGCGGACGCCGCCCGGAGCCGCGCCCAGGCCTCGTCCAGCGCCGCGTCCAGCACCCCTTCGGCGGGCCGCTCGGCCGCGCCGTCGAGGGTGGCCCGGTGGATCCGCCGGACGGTCTCGAACTCGATGACGGTCCGCGACCGTTCCTGCTCGGCGGCCCGGACGACGGCCCCGGTCGGCTCGGCCGACAGCGGCTCGGCGGCCGCGCCCGCCCAGCGCAGCGGGACGACGGCGAACACGCCCTCCTCCTCGGCGCGCAGGCCGAGCAGCCGGCCGATCCGCTCCTCGTCGAACCAGAGCGCGGCGTCCAGCCGCAGGCCCTGCGCACCGGCCCAGATCCGCCAGGTCTCCAGCAGCGCGCCCAGGTCCATGGTGACCACGTGGTAGGCGAAGCTGTTGTACTTGAAGGCGTTCTGCCAGAACTTGACGGTCAGCACCAGGAATTGGTCGCACTCCTCGGCGCGGCCGCCGAGCGCGGCCCGCACGTCGGGCGTGACGTCGCCGGTCAGCAGCCGCCGCATCGAGTGGTGCGGGGTGGAGTAGTGGTGCACACCGGGGGTCAGCGGCCCGCTCGGCCCGCTGACCCAGTGGATGCCGATCGGGTAGAGGCCGCCGCCGGAGGCGGTGCCGCGGGAGAAGTTGGCGTGCGGGTAGCGGGGCAGCGTGCCGAGGTCCGAGTTGGCCTGCACGCCGAGCCGACGGCCCGTCAGGCCGTAGGAGTCGCGCAGCATGCCGCCGAGCAGCGGCAGCGTGAAGCCCCCCGCGCCGCGCGGCCCGAACAGACCGCGCCCGACGGCGGCGGCGGGGCCGGGCGGGCAGTCCGGCAGCGGGAAGTGCGGCGCGGCAGGGAAGTACTTGTCCTTGCGCGGGCGGTCGGCCCAGTCGGGCACGAAGTCGGCGGGCTCCATCGGGACCCGGCCCCGCCACAGCACCGCGGACGCGTACGCGCGGGCGTAGCCCATGATCGTTCCTCTCTCGTGCGCCTGCTGCCCCCGCTGTCGGGGGAGCGGGCCGGGCGGGGCTCAGGGGAAGGGGTGCGGTGCGGGGTTGAGCTGGTCGGCCCGCAGGTCGTGCGGGCGCAGTCCGGCTTCGCGGGGCGCGGTCCGCAGCCGGGGCATGGTCAGGGCGCGCTGGCGCTGCCAGCCGAAGTCGATCGGCAGCAGCCCCGGCACCAGCACGGAGGCGGTGTGCAGGCCGGACGCGCGCTGCTCGGGCATGGTCTGGTCGACCACCACCACGTCGAACCCGGCCGCGGCAACCGCGTCGACGCACCGCCGCAGGTCCGTGCGGAGGTCCTCGGACGGGGCGATCGAGCCGTCCGCGAGCCTGCCGACGGGCGCCGGCCCGGGCCCGTCCTGACGCTTCAGCAGGAAGTCGGCGTACTGCGCCATTTCGGGCAGCCCGTACACCAACGGGTGGTCGTGCAGCACCCGCACCCGGTCGAAGTCCTCGGCCATCGCCCGCAGTCGGCGCTCCTCACGGGCCGTGCGGCTGCGCAGGTTGACGGCGTCGGTGGCGATCTCGCACAGGCCGGCCCAGAGCGCGGCCTCCGGGTCGAGGCTCGCGCCCGCGCCGAAGCAGAGCCGGCCGGGGCCGCCGTCGAGGCGTTCGGCGACGGCGGTCACCACCGGGACGGGGAAGGTGATCCGGGTGTCGAAGAACCGGGCGCGGTAGCCGTACATCTCCAGCCGATCGACCATCGCCCTGGTCTGCGGGCGGCTGCTGCTGCGACCGTCGAGTTCGGGCAGCGCCAGCTGTCCGTACCAGGCGATCAGGAAGGCGTCCCGTTCGACGGCCTCCATCAGGCCGTAGTAGATCGCCTCCTCCAGGCTGCCGCCGGACGCGCAGCCGTTGGAACTCTCCTGGACGAAGCGGTGGGTGAGCCCGCCGGGCGCGTGGTAGTACGCCAGGATCTCCGGGACCAGCAGCGGCCGTTCGTCCCGCAGCGACCAGCCCCACACCCACGGGATCGGGGTGCTCGGCGAGAACGGGCGGACGCCGGTGACCCGGTGGAACTCCTCGGTGTACAGGCCGCAGACCCGGGGGTCGAGCGCCTGCTCGCCGAGCTCGTCCAGGGCGGCGACCACGGTGGTGCGCTTGCCGCGCGCCCGCATCCCGGCGAACCGCTCCAGCCCTTCCAGCAGGCCGACCTCGGTGCTGGCCCGGTAGCCGGCCGTGTGGCCGCCCCAGAAGCACTCCCGCAGGTAGTCGCCGGAGCGCATGGTGAAGCAGCCCACCGTGGACGAGGTGGAGGCGGACACCAGGTCCGGCACCACCGACGGCCCGAGCATGCCCGCCACCGGGTTGACGAACGCGGGCAGGGACAGCCCGTACTCCTCCACCGGCCGCAGCCGGAAGTCGTCCACCGCCCTCTTGGGACGGCTCGCCAGTTCGATCCGGGCCGCCTCCGCGCTGTCCTCGACGCGGTGCTCGCAGCGCGGGCACTCGGCGTCCGTGAGCAACGGGAAACCGCTTACCCGCAGCGTCTCCAGGTCCAGCAGGTGCACCACCGGCAGCCCGTCGCGCACCCGCGGACCGCCCTCGGCGCGGGCCGCCAGCAGCGCGGCCAGCGCGTCGGTCAGGAACGGCACCGCGAACGGCGGACGACCCGCCGCCCGGGTGCCGGACCCGAGCTCCAGCGCGTCGCGCAGTTGCCCGGAGCGCACCGCCTGCCAGCGCCGCGCCAGGCAGCGCTGGCACGGCGAGGCCTTCCCGCCCACGACCGGCGGGCTGTCCGGCCCGACGGTGGCGTGGTGCCCGTAGAGGTGCACCGGCACCGGCCATCCATCGCCCCGCTCCGGCTCCTCACCCACCGTCAGCTCGTCCCGCACGCCGAGCAGCGACAGCTCCGCCGGCCCGACCCCACGGTCCGTCAACTCGGCTGCCAGCGCCGCGAGGAACTCGTCCCAGGGGCCGGCGTACGCCACCCCCACGGGAGCCGCGGCGGTGCCGGGCGGACGGTCCAGGACGTCCTCAGACATCCGAAGTCCCGTCCGTGAGCAGCACCTTGACCACCTCGATCCGCCCGGCCCGCAGGTCGGCCGGGCCGCACGGGGCGAGCAGGACGTCACGGCCGGCGGCGCGCAGCCGCTCCAGCGTCTGCGGCCACTCCAGGAACCCGCCGAGCTCCGTCTCGGCCGCTCCGGCGGACGTCAGCACGGCCGGGTCCAGTTCGCCGATCAGCGGGTCGCCGGCGTCGCTGCCGCCCTGCGCCCCGGCGGCCGGGTCGCGGTCCAGCTGCACCGCGGTGAGCAGGTCGCGGACGGCCTCCAATACGGCGTCGCGCAGGCCGAGGCCGCTGCCGAGCGTCCAGCGGTACCGGCCGGCGGCCTCGTCCGCGGCCCGGGCCAGCACCACCGGCAGCGGCCCGTCGGCGCCGCCGAGGCGCAGCAGTTCCAGCGCCAGGCCGTGGTTCTGCGCCGAGCGGCCCAGGAAGGTGAGCTGTGCATCCTGCCCGAGGATCTCCAACGGCAGCTCCCGCACGTCCAGTCGACCGCGCAGGGCGCGGCGCAGCGCGTCGTAGCCGAGGGCGGTGCGCAGGCCGCGCGCGGTGGCTTCGGCGATCGTGCCGCCGGCGCCGGTGCCGGCGGAGGTGGCTTCGAAGGCGCGGTCGCGGTTGTGCGGGCCGAAGGTGCGCAGCGCCGCGACGGGGACGAGGGTCCGCTCGCCGCTCTGCAGCGAGGCGGCGGGGCTCCAGCCGTGGACGGTGCCGGCCGGGACGCCGCTGGCGGTGCTCAGCAACTCCGGTCGCACGCGCGGGAGTTCGGTGCCGTCGGCGGCCGTCACGGGTGGCACGGCGTGCTCGACGTAGACCTCCGCGGCCCGGTACAGGGCGCGCAACCGGGCTCCCGCGACGTGGTGGACGTCGCCGGCGGAGACGGTGCGCTGCACGCCGGGGGCGAGGTTCAGGGTGACGGTGCCGGCCTTCAGCGGGGTCTGCCGCCAGTTGTCGTCGGCGTACCGGGCGAACACGCCGGCGTGCGGGCCCACCAGGACGGCGCGGGCGTCGAGTTCGGCGAGCGCTGCCTCGGACGCGCCGTCCTCGGTGGAGAAGTCCTCCTCGCGTCCGGCCCCGGCGAGGTCGAGGCCGTCGAGGTCGGGGCCCACCAGGTCGGTGCCGTCGTGGGTGGTGCAGCGGGCGCAGCGCGGGTGCGGGTGCAGCGGCTCGGCGACCACGTCGAGGGAGTCGAGGTCCTGGAGCAGCAGGCGGCCGTCGGTCTCGGCGGGCAGGGCGCCGGTGGTGATCCGGAAGACCTCGTAGCCGAGCAGGTTGCCGAGCATCGCGGCGAGCGGGCCGTGCGGGCGGCGGCTGCCGGTGCTCAGCGGGGCGAGCGGGGCGAGGCCGCTCCACAGTTCGGCGGCGTCGCCGGCCGGGGCGCCGGTGCCGAGGCGCAGTGCGGCGCACATCCAGCAGCCGGTGCGGTCGGCGGACATCAGCGGGCCGATGACGGCGCTGCCGCCGATGGTCCACGCGGGCAGCAGCAGGCGGCCGTCGGGGAGGCCGGCCTCCAGCAGGCGGACGACCTGCCGGGCGCCGTCCGGTCCGGTCACCAGTACCACGTCGTAGCCGTCGAGTTCGGCCCATCCACGGTCGGTTCCGCCGGGGGCGAGGGTGGCGACGGTGGCGGGGCAGCCGGCCTTGGCGAGGGCGGCGGTCTCGGTCTCGATCTCGGCGAAGCCGGCGAGTTCGGTCAGCTCGGGGAGCACGCCGACGGTCGCGCAGCCGTTGCGGACCAGGCTGAGGACGGCCCAGCGGGCGAGTTCGTCGGTGCCGAGGACGGCGACCCGGGTCTCCCGGAAACGGTGGAAGCGCTCCTCGGCGTCGCCCACGTAGTGGTCGACGTACTCGATCTGCGGGCCGAACCGGGTGACGGCCTCGGGGGTGAGCGGCGAGGGGCCGTCGGGGGCGGGGCCGGCGTCGCGGGCGAAGCCGCGGGTGTAGAGGGTGCGCACCAGCTCGGCGAACATGGTGCGGTGGTGCTCGCCGAAGCCCTGGCTGATCTCGGCGACGGTGTGACGGCCGTTCAGGTGCGGCACGATCAGCGAGGCGAAGCGGTAGGCGTCCTTGGCGGTGACGCCGAACCCGCCGTGGGCGTTGTGGAACAGCACCCCCTCGGGGGTCTGGGTGTACAGCACGTCGCGCCGGATCCGTGGACGGCTGTCGGCGATCTCCTCGAACGGGGGCATGTCCCTCACACCTCAGTGGTACGCGAACGGAGCGGCTCGGGGCCGCACGGACGGAAGCGGTCAGGCGCAGGATGCGGGCGGCGCCGGGTCCTGCTCCCCCGGGGCGCGGGCCCAACTGCCCGCCGCGGCACGGGTGAAGGCCCGCAGCAGCTCGTGCACGTGGTAGTGGCCGCCGGGGCCTTCGGCCAGCAGCCCGGCCTGCACCAGACCGGCCAGGACGACGTCCCCGGTGGTGGAGTCGGCCGTCCCGTCCGGCGCGCCGGCCGGTTCGGCATCGGGCCGGACGGCGACGGCGGCTGCCCGGCGGGTCAGCTCCCGGACGGCCGGCGCGGCGTCGGGCGTCAGCGGTTCGCCGCGCAGCACGGCGAGTTCGAGGCGCCGCAGGGCGGGGCCCGGTTCGACGCCGAGTTCGTCGCTCAGGTGGTCGCGGACCCGCCGGTACTCGGCGAGTGCGTCGGCGCGTCGGCCGGTGCGGTGCAGGGCCTCGATCAGCTGCTCCCAGAACCGCTCGTGGGCGGGGTGCGACCGGGCCAACGACCATAATTCGGCGAGTACTTCGCGACATCGCCCGAGGGCGAGCTCGATGTCGTAGGCCCGCTCGACGGTCCGCAGCCACTCCTCGGAGAGCCGCGGCACCTCCTCGCGGTGCAGCACGTCGGAGTGCACGTTGCCCAGCACCGGCGGCTGCCAGAGCGCCAACGCGGCGCGCAGCAGGGCGAGTTCGGCCGCCGGTTCGGCGGCCCTGTCGGCTCGGGCGAGCAGGTCGCGGAACTCCAGCAGGTCGAGGGTGCGGGTGTCGACGGTCATCCGGTAGCCGCCCGGCAGCGCCTCGATGGTGCTGCCGGAGATGCCGTACTTGGCGAACAGCCGCCGCAGCCGCAGCACGCACGAGTGCAGGGCCGCCTTGGCGGTCGCCGGGATCTCCTCGCCCCAGATCGCCCGCTGCAGCGACTCCACCGGCACGACCGCGTTCGGCCTGGTCAGCAGCGCCGCCAACAACGAGGCGGGCTTGGAGGGTTGGAGGACCGCCGTCTCCCGGCGGTCAGCGATCGCCAGCAGGCCGAGGACGGTGAATCTGGCGCCGCCGCCGACTTCCGCTGCCATGCTCACCCCGCTCCCCTTCCGACGCTCTCGATCCGACGATCCCGACCGCCGCAGGGCATGCCGAAGACACCCCTACCGACGAACGATCGACATCGCGCCACACCGCCCCCGGGCAGCATGGTCCGTACCTGTCCTGCGCATTCGCCCGAGCCGCTACCGCCCAGTACGACAAGGCCAGACCGTATGAGCTGACGTTGAGTCACGTCAATGGTCGCGAACGGCATTTCAGCGAATTTCCGCAAACACTTGCATGACGCCCGGGAGGCCGACTCCGACCGCACGCACATCGGCAAAGGCCAAGGCCACAGCGCTTCGCGGCCCACCAGTGCGCATACTGACCGTTTGCCCGGACGTCACCTTTCCCCCCACCGCACCGGCCATCGGCACGCCTGCCCGAAGGGTGGCAAGCGTAAGCAATGCGGAAGCAGTGGAAGCATCAACTCCAACGAAAATTAATGACACTCACAGCAATGGCCGGCCCCCACCGCGGCGGCGCGGCACTCGTCCGATTCGGCATCCGGCATCGTCCTTCCGCACAGGGGGCAACGGGCACGACCACCGGCCGCCACGACCCCGCGCACGGCCGAGCCGCCCGCCTGATCGATCCACGCCCACCGGTGACCATCCATGATTGCGCACCGTCAACAACTGCGCCAGACTGGTGCGCCCTCGATCGAGTCCACCGCCGCTCGGCCGCGCGCCCGACACCCTCCCCGGAAGCGCGCACCCTGACGCGGCGTCAATTCCCGTAACTCACAGCTACGGTCAGCGCCATGACCGCCGCACTGCGTCGCACTGTGTCGCGCTGCCGCGGCGGCAGCCGTGCTGCTCGCCCTGCCACCGGCCGCCGCTCCGCGCCGCCGGCTCACCCGACAGTACGTCGCGCCGCTCTTCGACCTCCACCTGAAGGGCGTCCCCCGGCCAATCCTCGACGGCCCGACCCCCAGAACCCCGAGATCCCCTTCCGCCCCTGACCGGCACCGCCACCGCGAGACCGCCGCCCCTTCCCACCCGGCGACCGCCCACCCTCGCCGGGAACAACAACTCACCATCGTTCAAAGCAAGTTGAGCGAGGACGTGCCGCGATTGTGCGCCGGGTACATGACACGTCAGTGCCGTCGCGCGCCCTGGTGCGACGCGCCCCGGTCGGCCAGGCTTCTCGAGGGCTCCCCTGCATCCCAACCCCCACAGCCCCCACGGCGTCCGACGGGCAGATCCCCGGTCGGTGCGCCGAGCAGAGAGGTGGAGTCACATGGCAGTCCCCCACGGACGGGCCGGATCACCGGGCCGTCTTCGACGGCTGCGGCACCGTGCGGCGATCGTCCCGGCGGCCGGCGCGCTCGGCGCGCTCACCGTGCTCGTCCCGGTGATCGAGACCGCCACCAACGCCGTCACCGGCGCCATCCCCGTCGGGACCGGCCCCGGGAGCGTGTCGATCGCCCCGGACGGTGCGCACGCCTATGTGACGAACCAGTACGACAACACGGTCTCGGTGATCGACACGACGACCTCCACCGTCACCGGCACCGTCCCGGTCGGCGGCACCCCCGTCGGCGTGCTGGCCGACCCGGCCGGCGGCGTCGCGTACGTGGCCAACAGCCACGACGGCACCCTGTCGGTGATCGACACCGCCACCGACTCGGTCACCCGCACGGTCGCCACCGGGAGCAGCCCGTACAGCCTGGCCGTCGCCCCCGTCGCGCCCACGGTGACCGGGGTGCGCTCCGGCCACGGGCCCGATGCGGGCGGCAACACCGTCACGATCGTCGGCACCCACCTGGCCGGCGCCCGGGCCGTCCTGTTCGGCAGTACGCCGGCCACCGGGGTCACCGTCGTCAACGACGGCACCCTCAGGGCGACCGTTCCCGCGGGCGCCGGCGGCACCGTCGACGTCAGGGTGACCACCCCGGCCGGCACCAGCGCCGCCTCCGTCGCCGGCCGGTACACCTACGCGTACCCGTTCAGCGGCTTCCGGCCGCCGGTCGCCAACTCGCCCGCTGTGAACCGGATGCACGCCGGGCGGGCGGTCCCGATGAAGTTCGCCCTGGGCGGCGACTTCGGCCCGAACGTCATCGCCCGCGACTACCCGGTCGCGCAGCACGTCGACTGCACCACCGGCGCGCCGCTCGACCCGCCCGCGCCCACCACCACCGCCGGGGACGGCGCGCTGTCGTACGACCTGGCCGACGGCGGCTACCACTACGTCTGGAAGACCGACCGGGCCTACGCCGGCACCTGCCAGGTGTTCACCCTCGGCCTGAACGACGGCACCCTGCACACCGCCCTGTTCCAGTTCAGCTGACACGAAGACGCCCCGCCCCCGGGACGGAGAGCGCCCGGGGGCGGGCGTCGCTCGTGCCACCGGGTGGATCCCTAGGGAGCGCGGCCCGCACGCCGCCGCCTTCTCCGTGGGTTCCCCTACATCTCCGACCGGACGTGAACTTCCTTACAGCCACCTACCGTTCGAGGCATGATTCGACTTCGTCGCACTGCCGCGGCGGCACTGCTGCTCGCGCTGCCGCTGTCCGTCGCCGCCACCGCCGTGCCCGCGTGGGCCGCCCCGGCGCCGGCCGCCGCCACCGTCCGGGCGAGCGTCCAGCTCGAACTCCCGCGCCCGACCGGGCCGTTCGCGGTCGGCCGGGAGATCATCCACCTGGTCGACCAGAACCGGACCGACCCGTGGGTGCCATCCGCCGGGCCGCGTCAGCTGATGGTGTCGATGTACTACCCGGCCAGGCCGGGCACGGGCAGTCCGGCGCCCTACATGACGCCCGAGGCCGCGCGGCTCATGCTCGATCTGAAGCTGCCGGGCAACACCGTCCCGACCGAGGCGGTCTCGGGCGCCCGGACCTGGTCCAGGACCGACGCGGCCCCGCAGCACGGCCGCTTCCCGCTGGTCGTCCTGTCCCCCGGCTTCACCATGCCCCGCACCGAACTGACCGCCCTCGCCGAGGACTTGACCAGCCGCGGGTACGTCGTCGCGCTGGTCGACCACACCTACGAGAACGCCGGCACGACCTTCCCCGACGGGCACACCACCACCTGTGCCGCCTGCGACATCCCGCCCAGTGAGCAGCAGCGGGTGGCCCTGAACGAGAGCCGCGCGAAGGACGTCTCCTTCGTCCTCGACCGGCTCACCGACCGCCCGCATCCGGCCTGGCGCTACGCCCGCCTGATCGACCGCGACCGGATCGGCATGGCCGGGCACTCCCTGGGCGGCGCGGCGGCCGTCCCGACCATGCTGGCCGACCCGCGGGTGCGGGCCGGCGCGAACCTGGACGGCACCATGAACGTCCCCGTCCCCGCCGGCGGGCTCGGCGGCCGGCCGTTCCTGATGATCGGCCACCCGCTGGCCCCCGGCCAGGAGGACCCCACCTGGACGGAGACCTGGGCACACCTCGACGGCTGGAAGCGCTGGCTCACCGTCGCCGGCTCCAACCACGGCACGTTCACCGACAACCCGGTGTTCTTCGAGGCGCTCGGCATGCCCCAGCCGCCCGGCACCACCGTCGCAGCGGCCCGCGGCGTCCAGCTGACCCGCCAGTACGTCGCGGCGTTCTTCGACCTCCAGCTGAAGGGCGTTTCCCGGCCGATCCTCGACGGCCCGACCCCGCAGAACCCCGAGATCACCTTCCACCCGTAACCCGTGCTGCCACCGAGGCCGCCGGCTCCCCGCCGGCGGCCTCGCACGCGCTCGGGCCGCCCCTCGCCGCCTTTGGTTCGATGACACACCGTCAGTGCGCCGGACGGGTCCTGAAGGGCTTCGGAAGGCCGATGCCCGGTTGGCAGGCCGCTCGGCCGGAAAGCTACGTTGAGTGTCCGGCCGACCGCATCATGTGATCAGCGCTGCCTGCACCCGAGGAGCCCGAGCGTGACCACCACCTCCGCCCGCCCCAGCACCGTCCCCGCCATCGAGCAGCTGCCGCAGCCGATGCTGCGCACGAGCACCGACATCCAGGGCAACATCCTGGCGGCGTTCAACAAGGACTTCATGGACTTCCGGTACCTGCACTTCCCGGACGCCGCGAAGGGCCGTGGCTGGCTCTCCGCGATCCTCAACACCGTCGCGACGACCAGCGAGACCGAGGACTTCAACGAGCAGTTCTCGGTGGCCCGCCGGGCCTTCGGCCGCGACCCCGGCATCACCGTCGTCCGCTGCGGGGTCTCGCTCACCTTCGAGGGTCTGACGACCGTCGCCAAGAACCCCGCCCAGGTCCGGTCGGACCTGGAGAAGCCGTTCCCGTCGTTCGTCGCGGGCGCCGCCGCCCGGGCCGCCGACCTCGGGGACACCGGCGACAGCGACCCCAAGCAGTGGCTGTTCGGCGCCGGGACCGGCGACCAGGTGGTGCACGCGGTCCTGATCGTCGCCGCGGACACCGACGAACTGCTGCAGGAGAAGCTGAAGAACCTCGACGCGGTCGAGGCCGCCAACCAGGTCGTCCGCGTCCACGTGGACGAGGGCCGCACCCTGACGGGCGCGCTGAAGGGCCACGAGCACTTCGGCTACAAGGACGGCATCTCCCAGCCCGGCGTGAAGGACTTCCACCAGGAGAACCCGGACCAGCCCGGCTTCCGCGACGTCCACCCCGGCACCGAGCTGATCGAGGCCGGCGAGTTCGTCTTCGGCCACAAGAGCGAGGCGGGCGACCGGACGGCCCCGCAGTGGATGGCGAACGGCTCGCTCCAGGTGGTGCGCCGGCTGCGCCAGGACGTCGCGGGCTGGAACGCGGCCGTGGTGGAAGGCGCCACGAAGTTCACCGGGACGATGGACCCGACCCGCCTCGGCGGCTGCCTGGTCGGCCGGTTCAAGGACGGCACGCCGCTCGCCCCGCCGAACGGCACCGTGACCGGTGTCGGCAGCGACCGAAACGACTTCGACTACAGCAACGACCCGGCGGGCGAGCACACCCCGTGGGTCGCGCACATCCGCCGCACCCACCCGCGGGTCTTCGCCGGCATCGGCGACGGCCACCCGAAGAGCCACCGGCTGATGCGCCGGGGCATCCCGTACGGCGTGCAGTTCCCGGGCGGCGCGAACGACGACGGCGTGGACCGCGGGCTGATGTTCGTCTGTTACGGCACCTCGCTGGAGGAGCAGTTCGAGCTGGTCCAGCGGTTCTGGGCCAACAGCGACACGTTCCCGCCCGGGAAGCCGAACGGCCCCACGCCCGCCCCGAACGGCTTCGACAAGGTCATCGGCCTCGCCGGCGAGGCCTCGATCGGGCTCGCGGACGGCACCCACGGCACCGTCGACATGCCGCGTTTCGTCCGCACCACGGGCGCGCTCTACGCCTTCACCCCCTCGATCAGCACGCTGCGGCTGCTGGCCGGGGGCCAGGACCTCCCCAACACGCCCGTCGGCTCCTGACCGACCCGCCCGCCGAGGAGGCACCCATGAAGAGCCCGGACACCGACAGCGCCCGGCACGTCTCCCAGCAGCTGGCGCGCGAGCTGCTGCTGATCGGCCCGGACGACGAGGACCTGAAGCTGCGGTACCTCGACGTCCTGATCAAGGACGGCATCCCGCCGAACGGCGCCCGCAAGGACGTGCTGATCATCGGCGCGGGCATCGCGGGCCTGGTCGCCGGCAAGCTGCTCAAGGACGCCGGACACCACGTCACCATCCTGGAGGCCAACGCCAGCCGGGTGGGCGGCCGGATCAAGACCTTCCACGCCGACGACGGCGCGGGCGAGGGCGACGGCCCGTTCCACGACCCGAAGCAGTACGCGGAGGCCGGGGCGATGCGGCTGCCCAGCTTCCACCCGCTCACCCTCGCCCTGGTCGACAGCCTCGGCCTGAAGCGGCGGCTGTTCTTCAACGTCGACATCGACCCCGACACCGGCAACCAGAACGCGCCCGTCCCGCCGGTGGTCTACGAGTCCTTCGACGGCACGGTCTGGAAGTACGGCGCCGACAGCCCCGAGTTCCGCGAACCGGTCAAGCGCAACAACTCCTGGATCCGCACCAACCGGATCCAGACCCGCCGCAGGGAGTACGTCGACGACCCGACCGCCATCAACGAGGGCTTCCACCTCACCGGCGAGGAGGCGCGGATCACCACCTCCTCGATGATCAACCAGGCGCTGGACCCGGTCCGCGACTACTACTCGGACCTCAAGGACGGCCAGCGCGTGAACAAGCCGTTCGCCGAGTGGCTGGACGGCTGGGCCCGGGTGATCCGCGACTTCGACGGCTTCTCGATGGGCCGTTTCCTGCGCGAGTACGCGGGTTTCAGCGACGAGGCCGTCGAGGCGATCGGCACCATCGAGAACATGACCTCCCGGCTGCACCTGGCCTTCTTCCACTCCTTCCTGGGCCGCAGCGACATCAACCCGAACGCCACCTACTGGGAGATCGAGGGCGGCACCCGGATGCTGCCCGAGACCCTCGCCGAGCAGCTCCAGGACGAGCTCCGGATGGGCCGGCGGATGATCCGCATGGAGTACTGGGACCCGCGCCGGGACGGCCAGGGAGCCCGGGACGTCGGCCCGGTCGGGGCGCAGGTCGCCGTACACACCGTCCCCGAGGACCAGCCGGATGCCGAACCCACCGTCTGGAAGGGCGACTTGGCGATCGTCACCGTGCCGTTCTCCGCGCTGACCTTCGTCCAGGTGACGCCGCCGTTCTCCTACAAGAAGCGCCGGGCGATCATCGAGACCCACTACGACCAGGCCACCAAGGTGCTGCTGGAGTTCTCCCGCCGCTGGTGGGAGTTCACCGAGGCGGACTGGCAGGCCGAACTCGACTCCATCGCACCGGGCCTGTACGAGTACTACCAGCGGGCGGGCGAGGACGACGCCGAGGCGGCCGTGGCCGCCGCCCACAACGGCCACCGACCGCCGCGCAACCTTCCGGAGACGCTGCTCGGCGCCCACCGCAGCGTGGACGAACGCCGGATCAGCGAAGGCCAGTTGGAGGTCTACCGGCACACCCCGCTGCTGCGGGCGAGCGTCCGCCCCGCCACCGACTGCTTCGGCGGCGGCTCCACCACCGACAACCCGAACCGCTTCATGTACTACCCCTCCCACCCGGTGGCCGACGGCGACGGCGGCGGCGTGGTGCTCGCCAGCTACAGCTGGTCGGACGACGCGGCGCGCTGGGACTCCATGGAGGACGACGAGCGGTACGTGTACGCGCTGCGCAACCTCCAGTCGGTGCACGGCCGGCGGATCGAGGTGTTCTACACCGGCTACGGGAAGACCCAGAGCTGGCTGCGCGACCCGTACGCCTTCGGTGAGGCCGCGGTCTACACCCCGCACCAGATGACCAGCTTCCACCTCGACGCGGTCAAGTCGGAAGGCCCGGTGCACTTCGCCGGCGAGCACGTCTCGCTCAAGCACGCCTGGATCGAGGGCGCGGTGGAGACCGCCGTCCGGGCGGCCCTCGCCGTGCACGAGGCGGCCGCCCCGCCGGCCGCGACGAAACGACAGCTCCGACCCGAAGCACAGCTCCGCCAGGAGAACCAGCAGGAGGCACTGCACCGATGAGCAGCAACACCGAATGGACCGTGGGCCGCTACCTGGCCACCAGGCTCGAACAGCTGGGCATCCGCTACCTGTTCGGCGTGCCGGGCGACCTGCTCGGCCCGTTCCTGACGATCATGCAGGAAACCACCTCGGTGCGCTGGGTCGGCACCCCCACCGAGATGGGCGCCGGCTACGCCGCGGACGGCTACGCCCGGGTGCGGCTCGCCGACGCCGCCCCCGACCAGCCCGAACAGGGCGTCGCGGCCGTCGCGGTGACGTACGGGGTGGGCGCGTTCAGCCTGCTCAACACCATCGGCGGCGCATACGTCGAGGACGTGCCGCTGATCGCGATCAACGGCGCGCCGTCCTACGAGCAGTGGCTCAACTTCCAGGCGGTGGGCCTGCTCACCTCGCACATGAGCCCGCGCCGGGAGGCCAACCTGGAGGTCTACCGGCAGGTCACGGTGGACGCGCAGGTGCTCTCCAACCCCGGGCTGGCGCCCTCGCAGATCGACAGCGCCATCACCGCCTGCCTGACCGAGCGCAAGCCCGTCTACCTGGAGATCATGGACGACCTCTGGCACGCGCCCTGCGAGCCGCCGCAGGGTCAGCTGCGGGCGCACGAGCGGCCGTTCACCAAGCGCAACCAGGACATCCTGACGAAGGCCGTCGCGGCGGCGGTGGAGCTGATCACGAAGTTCAAGACGCCGATCGTCTGGGCCGGCGAGGAACTGATGCACCAGCGGCTGGAGGACGAGCTGCTGGAGTTCGTCGAGGCCACGAAGATGCAGTTCTGCACCACGGTCGGCGCGAAGTCCGTGGTCTCCGAGCGGCACCCGTTGTTCGCCGGCGTCTACAACGGCAAGGCGAGCCTCCCGGAGATCCGCGACACCTTCAAGAACGCGGGCTGCCGGATCGGCCTGGGAACGTGGTCCACCTCCAAGAACCTCAACGGCGAGCAGTCCATCGGCGACGACTGGATCGTGGCGGCCCGCGGCGGCGTAAGCGTCGGCGCCATGTACTTCCCCGATGTCCAACTCCGGTTCTTCGTGCCTGCGTTGAAGACCGCCCTGGCGGGGAGGACGTTCCCCGACGACCACTTCGCGCTGGCCCACAAGGCGGGCCTGGACGTCCCCGCCACCACCGCCGAGTTCCTGCGCTCGCTGAGCGCCAAGCACCACAAGAAGACCGAGCTGACCTACGACGGCTTCTTCGAACGCATGAATTACTTCCTGGAGAACGAGGCCACCGGCGGCGACCCCGAGGCCCCCTCCCCGTTCACCGTGGTCTCCGACGCGGGGTTCGCGCTGCTCGGCTCGATGAACCTGCGGATGAACGAGCGGGCCGGCTTCCTGGCCCAGAACAGCTGGCTGTCCATCGGTTACTCCGTCGGCGCGGCCACCGGCGTGGCCCTCGGCCGGCAGCAGCCGCTCAAGCGCCCGATGGTCTTCGTCGGCGACGGCTCGTTCCAGGAGATCTGCCAGGAACTGTCCACCCAGGTCCGGAACCACCTGCGGCCGGTGGTCTTCGTCCTCGACAACGAGGGCTTCTACGGCATCGAGCAGATGCTGGTCAGCCCCTGCTACTACCAGGGCAAGCCGTCCGACGGCGCCGACTTCTACAACGTGCTGCACCCGTGGCACTACGAGAAGCTGGCGCAGGTCTTCGGAAGCGAGAAGGACCAGATGCACGGCTTCAAGCTCAGCACCTACGCCGAACTCGACGCCCTCCTCACCGACCTCGCCGACCCCACCAACCAGCTCAACCACGCCCCGATCCTGGCCCGCGTCCGCCTCAGCCGACACGACTACCCGAGGGCCCTCCAGTACAAGATCGACGACAACTGCCCGCCTCCGCCGTCCTCGTAGCCTCCCGCAACAACGCAACCGGCCCCCGTCCTCGACGGGGGCCGGCCGCGTTCCGCGCTAGCAGTTGGGGATGGTCGCTCCGTTGTTGTCCTTGGCCGTGTCGTTGCCCCACCGCGACAGGTAGAACGCCGACACCCACTGACCCTTCGGGCCGACGTCCGGGTCGGTCTTCAACCACCAGTGGTTGAAGCTGCCGCCGCTCGACACCTCACGGCCCCACGCCTTGCAGTACACGTAGTTGGTGCCCTGGTACAGCGTCCCCGTGGGGCCGCCACTGGTCGAGGTCGCGGAGGCGTACACCGGCACGTCGGCGAAGGTGTCCACCCAGTACTTGCCGGTCGGGGCCGGGGTGCCGCCGCCGCCCGCGCAGTCCGGGACGACGGTGCCGTTGTTGTCCTTGGCCACGTCGTTGCCCCACCCGGACAGGTAGAACGCCGACACCCACTGGCTGCTCGAGCCGACGTCCGGGTCGGTCTTCAACCACCAGTGGTTGAAGCTGCCACCGCTCGACACCTCGCGCCCCCACGCCTTGCAGTACACGTAGTTGGTGCCCTGGTACAGCGTCCCCGTGCTGCTGGTGGAGGTCGGGGAGGCGAACACCGGCGCGTTGGCGAAGGTGTTCACCCAGTACTGCCCGCCACCCGCCGGCGGCGGGTTCGGCGCCGGGGTGGTGTTGCCCGAGCCGTACAGCCGGATGGCGCCGTAGTAGTCGCCGTGCGAGGACAGCGCCGCCACCTGGACGTACCCGCCGGAGTACGGGGCCTCGACGATCCAGCCCTGCCCCAGGTACATCGCCACGTGGTGGATGGTGGAGGCCGTGTTCCCGAAGTACACCAGGTCGCCGGGAAGCAGCGGCGCCGTCCCGTCCGCCCGGTAGTACCTGGCCACCGCCCGGGACGTCGGCCACTGCGTCCGCGTGGTGCCGTTGATGACGTCCGCACCGACCGCCAGCGAGTAGGCGTAGCGGACCATCCCGGAGCAGTCCAGGCCGCGGACGTTGCAGTCGTTGGGCGCGCCGTTGGAGGAGTCGCAGATCCCGTACGTCGGCCCCGGCTGCGAACCGTGGCCGCCGCCCCAGGAGTACGGAGTCCCGATCAGCCCGCAGGCGGACCGCACGGCGGCGGTCGCCTGCGATGCCGCACCGGTGGACAGCACCCCACAAGCGGGTGCAGCCTGTGCCGCCCCGGCCCCGGCGAAGAACACTCCGACCGACACCAGCAACGACAGCAGAGCCGCCCACCGGAGCGGGGCGACCAGCCACCGCGACAGAAGGTTTACGCGCGTAGTCATAGCCGCGGATCCTTCCGGCGGCCTGACATCCCATCAATGGGGATTTCACACAGGGGAATTGACTGCGCATTGGCGGTCGACCACATTGCGCAAACCCGGTAGGGACACGGGCGTCTCGTCAAGGTTATCAACGATCTGCCAACATGCGTGCGAAAACCGGAAACTGACGAATCGTCATGCACCGGAGAAGATCGGCAAAGGCTTCGCCGCAGGCCGGCTGCCCGGAGCCGGTCCGAGCCGACCGGAGTTGGCCGGACAACTCTTCATCCGGGCTTCGCGAGGAGTTCCGTCGGGCGTTCTTGAATCCGCGGCATCGGGCCTGCCATCCTGACGCGCGCCATTCGCCAAGCCCTCCCACCCTCAGGAGAGTGCCTCCATGCGGAACCCCTCCGCACACCGACGGCTGCACCTGTTGCTGCTCGCCGTCGTCACCCTGCTCGTGCCGCTCCTACCGACCCCGGCCGCCGCCGCGGGCAGCTCGATCGGCATGGCCGCCACCAGCTACGTCCAGGGCCGGACTTCGGCCGTGCCGGTGACGTACAGCACCGGTCAGCCCTCCGCCACCAACTGGGTGGGCATCTACCCCACCGACCCCGCGAAGGGCCCCGGCAGCGGGACGGCCTCGCTGGCCTGGGCCTACGCGCCGAACAGCAGCGGAACGATCACCCTGGCCGCGGGCTCCCTGCAGCCCGGCAGCTACCTCACGTACCTGCTCGCCAACGACGGCTACGCCCCGCTGGCCGCGCCGGTGCTGTTCACCGTGAAGGTAGCGGGCCCGGGTGGAGCGGTCGGTCGCCGGATCCCAGAAGGTGGGCAGGATCCGGCCGCCCGCGCCCGGCTCCAGCGGGTCGAGGACCTCGCGCAACAGCGCCCCCTCGTCCAGCCACAGGTCGTGAAAGGCGTCCGGATCCTGCTTGCCGTACTCGAAGCGGACCGAAGCCGGACGAAGGAAATCCCCCGCCGACACCCGCTGCACCGGGCGGCCGAGCAGCCGCAGCGGCTCCACGAGCGCGTCCGCCAGTTCCCCGGGCCGGGCGGCGGCCGCACCGTCGACCGCCACCCGCAGGCGGCGGTCCGAGTCGCCGGGCAACTGGTGGATCCGCTTCGCGAGCAGGTCGACCAGGCGCTCCGGGGAGATCGGGGTCACCCGCACCGGACGATCACTTCCTTCCGTCGAACGGACTATATTTTCCGACACCTGATCGTCGCTCATCCCGGGGGGACTCACCGTGCGTTCGCCGACCCTCGCCGAAGTGGACGCCCTCGCCGCCCGTGCACACGCCGGACAGCACGACCGGATCGGCGTTCCCTACATCGAACACGTCCGTGCGGTGGCGGCGGGCGTCGCCGCGTTCGGCACCGGCCTGCAGATGGCCGCGCTGCTGCACGACGTGCTGGAGGACACCTCGACCCGCGCCGACGACCTGCTCGCCGCCGGCATCCCCGCCGCCGTGGTCGCGACCGTCCGCCGGGTCACCCGGGAACCCGGGACGGACTACCGGACGATGCTGCTCGACATCGTCACCGACCACGCCGCCACGCTCGTCAAGATCGCCGACAACGCCCACAACTCCCGCGCCGACCGGTCCGCCCGGCTGGCCGAGGCCGACCGCGACCGGCTCGCCGCGCGCTACCGCGATGCCCGCGTCGTCCTGTGGCCCGCCGTCGCCGAAGCCGACCTGCGGACCGTGCTGGCCGCCGTCAACCCCGCGTTGCTGGCCGAACTCGACTGAAACGTTCGGCAGGAGCAGGCTGGAGGGAGTAGTGGGGGCCCGACAGCGAGGAGCCCAGGATGTCCGAGATGAACGACAGGCTCAACGACAAGGCGCAGCGCGACGAGGACGACATCCGCGCCGCAGACCCCCTGGAAGGCATCACCTCCGACCAGAACATGCGTGCCTGGGAGGAACCGCCGGCGGAGGGCGAGCGGCTCGCCGAGCCGCCTCAGCAGGAGGAGCAGCGGTGAGCGCCCGAGCCGCGGTGCCTGAACCGCACACCACCGACTGGTCCGTACGCCTGCGGCTGGTCGAGGTCGGCGACCTCACCCAGGCGCACGCCGTCCTCGACACCGGTGTCAACCTGATCGAGGTCGACGCCGAGGCCCACCGCAGCGCCCAGGACCCCGCCGACCCGGCGATCGGCGACGAACTCGCCGTCGGCCGTGCCCTGGCCGCTCTTGGGCAGCAGCTGATCCACCGCGGCTCCACCGCCGCCGAAGCCGTCGAATCCGCGCGCCGTCGCGACACACCGTGATCACCGATCGGCGCACCGGCACCCCGTGTGCCGGTGCGCCGGTGTGTTCGGGCGTCCGCGTCGCGACGGGCCGGGTGACCGTGGCAGCCCGTAGCTGCGCGTGACCGTGTGCAGCCGCGTGCAGGGTCTGCGCAGCTGCGTGCGGGGTCGGGCAGGGCGAAGCCGAACGGGAAGAACCGGACAGCCCGGAACCCGGGTCGCGCAGTCGGCTGTGTGCCGCGACCCGGGTTCGAACGAGTCAGGACTGCGGGGCGGTCGCGCCGCCGCCCGTCTTCACTGCCTCCACCATGTGCTGATGCACCTCGCGAGCCGCCGCCTCGTCGGCCGCAGTCACCGGGCTGCCCTCCACGGTGAACCAGTCGAGTGCCCCGCTGTACTGCACCGTCAGTCGCGCCTCGCCCTCGATCCACATGGTGTGCACCGTGAGATCGCCGGTGATGACGCCGATCTCCACGGTCTTCACTCCACCGTGGCCGGACAGAATGCCCTGCGTGGTCCAGGTTGCCCAGGTGTTCACAAACCCGCTCCCATCCGCCGCCCTCAGGCCGCTCGGTCCCGACCCCACAGGTACCCAACCCGTGGCGACCGTCTTCCACTGTCACCCGGAAGGCCGAAAACCGCCCCCCGAGCGGGTGCGCCGCCAACGGCACAGGGTCGGGGGCAGGGCCTCGACCGCCCGGAGACCGGACGTGGCACCGCCTTCCGCCCCCGAGGCACGCCGACGCGCCGCACCACACCCGCAACGCCCCGCGCCGCCGGAAGTCCTCTCCTGCGCCGCCGAACTGCGCTTCCCGGGCGACACTGTTCCCGGAGGGCCCGTCGCCCGCGTCACCGAAGCGATCGACGAACTCGGCCCGGCCCCGCGCGGCGCCCGCGGCAGGAGTCCCCGGCGCCCGCGCGGGCGCAGTCGGTTTCCTACCCTTTTCGGGGCGCCGACCCTTGGCGCTTCGGTGGGATTTTGCCCAATTGAGGAGCATTCCACGGAGGTTGATGGCGGGTGGGGCGCCGTAACGATCTATGGCATGCACCTATCAATTCTGAGAGTTTGCTGGCAATCTGCCCCTCGGCCCAGGGCCCCCACAGACCCTGGCGACCGAGAGGAGCACCGATGAGCGACAGACTCCGCGTCCTCGCCACCCGCGCCGCCGCGCTGCTGAGCACCACCGTGCTCGTTGCCGCCGGCACCGCGACCCTGACCGCCGCCACCGCCCAGGCCTCACAGGGCAACGGTGGTACGGCGGCCGCGAGTTGCACAGCGACCCAGGTGGTGGCGAACGGCGGATTCGAGTCCGGCACCACGCCGTGGACTTCGTCCAGCGGCGTGGTCACCAGCGGGGGAGGCCAGAGCGCCCACGGCGGAACGTTCTTCGCCTGGCTGAACGGCTACGGGTCGGCCCACACCGACTCGCTGGCCCAGACCGTCACCCTGCCCGCAGGCTGCACCAGTGCCAGCCTCAGCTTCTGGCTGCACGTGGACACGGCCGAGACCAGCAAGACCACGGCGTACGACAAACTCACTGCCAAGATCGGTACCACCACGCTCGCCACCTACTCCAACCTGGATGCGGCGGCCGGCTATGCGAAGAAGACCTTTGACGTGTCCACCTACGCCGGGCAGACCGTCAGCATCTCGTTCAGCGGCGTCGAGGACTCCGGACTGCAGACCAGCTTCGTACTGGACGACGTGGCGCTCGACGTCTCGGGCGGCGGCACCACTCCGCCGCCCACTGACGCCACCCGCACTCCCGCGCCCACCGGGTACACCGTCAACCTGACCAGTGACGCCAGTGGCGCCAACTGGTCCGGTCATCAGAGCATCGGCTTCACCAACCCCTCAGCAACCCCGCTGACCGAGGTGTACCTGCGGCTGTGGGACAACTACCACGGCAGCTGCCCCACGACGCCGATCACCGTCAGCAACCTGACCGGCGGCACCGCCGCTGCGCTCACCGTCGGCTGCACCGCGCTCAAGGTCACCCTGCCCGCGCCGCTAGCCCAGGGTGCAAGCGGCAGCGTCGGCTTCGACCTGTCCATCGCCGTCCCCTCCGGCGCGGACCGGTTCGGACGCGACGGATCGTTCAACTTCATCGGCAACGCCCTGCCCGTGCTCGCCGTCCGTGACGCGGCCGGCTGGCACCTCGACCCGTACACCAACAACGGCGAGTCGTTCTACACGCTGGCGTCGGACTACACGGTCGCCCTCGACCACCCGAGCAGCCTGCTCGTGCCCGCGACCGGCACCTCGGTGGACACCCCCGGCAGCAGCGGACGGACCGTCACCACCGCCACTGCCAAGAACGTCCGCGAATTCGCCTGGGCGGCCGGTCCGTTCACCAAGATCTCCGGCACCTCGCCGGGCGGCGTCGCCGTCAACGTGTACTCCGTCAGCGGCATCAGCTCCTCCAGTGCGCAGTCCATGCTGACCACCGCCAAGTCCGCCGTCGACTCGCACGCCGCACGCTTCGGCGCCTACCCCTACGGCGAACTGGACGCGGTGATCGACAACAACTTCTGGTTCGGCGGCATGGAGTACCCCGGCTTCGTGCTCGACCTGGTCTCCACCACCGCCCTCACCCACGAGATCGGCCACCAGTGGTGGTACGGCATCGTCGGCGACGACGAGTACAACAGCCCCTGGCTGGACGAGGCGTTCACCGACTACGCCACCGACCTCGCCCTCGGAAGCTCCGGCACCAACTGCTGGAGCAGCGTCTCCTGGGCGTCCTCCGCCGAGAAGATCACCAACTCGATGGCCTACTGGGACGCCAACTCCTCCCGGTACTCGACGGTCATCTACGGCTACGGCAAGTGCGCCCTGCACGACCTGCGTCGCACCATCGGTGACACCGCGATGACCACGCTGCTGCACGACTACGCGGCAGCACACTGGTACGGGGTGTCCACCACCGCCGAGTTCAAGGCCGCCGCGCAGGCCGCGACGACCGTGGACCTGACGTCCTTCTGGAGCCAGCACCGTATCGAAGGCTGAGCACCCGCCGTCGGCCCCGCCCGCCCGGCCCGGACCTCCACCGGGCGGGCGGGGTCGGCGTGCCCCGTTTCCGGAACAGGCACCTGGTCGTGGAGCGCCGCGTGTCAGTGGCGCCGGTATTTGAGCATGGTGACACCGCTGTCGAAGGTGTGGCTTTCGGCGAGGACCAGGTCGGTTCGGGTGTCGGACGGCGGGAACAGTGGTCGGCCGCGACCCAGGACCACCGGGTGGACGTACAGGCTGTATTCGTCGATCAGGTCGAGCCGCCGCATCTCGGCGGCGAGGACGGCGCCGCCGACCGCGAGGTCGGATGCGGAGGCGGCTTTGAGGGCGGTGATCGCCTGAGGGTCGACGGTGCGGGCGATCGTGGTGTTCCAGTCGGCGTGGGTGAGCGTGCGGGAGAAGACGGTCTTCGGCATGTCACGCCAGATGCGGGAGAACTCGACCATGGGCGGGGTGGCGGCCGGATCCTGGTCGGCGGTCGGCCAGTAGTCCGCCATCAACTGGTAGGTGACGCGGCCGTCGAGGAAGCCGCTCATTGCTGCCAGCCGGTGATTGAAGTGCTCGTGCAACTGGTCGTCGACCAACTGCCAGCCGAGATCGCCGCCCGGGCCCTCGAAACAGCCGTCGAGTGACACGGACATCATCAGGACGAGCTGGGACACCACTGCCTCCCGGGACGTGTGCGATCAATGTGGTGTTCGCCAACATACCCGGGTGATCGGGCGACGTAATCGGCATCGATGCTCGCGAAAGCGGAAATCTCCTGTTGGTGGATGTCGGGGTCAACCGATCGGCTGATGGGCCATCAACTGATCGGTGAGGAACGGATAGCCGAATGTCTTGAGAAGGCGTCGCGGCGGCCGGGCACACTCCGGACAACACGGAAACAGAAGGCGCGGAGGTCGCGCCGGAGTTGGAAGGAGATCACCATGCGTGAACTGCAGAGCATGCTGGAGCGCCGGGTCGCGGACGGCACGGTGGCGGGCGCTGTGGCGCTGGTGGAGCGCGGAGGGGCGACGGAGGTCGCGACGGCGGGCGATCTGAGCAGGGAGTCCCTGGTCCGGATCGCGTCGATCGGGAAGCCGATGACGGCCGCCGCGGTGCTGCAACTGGTCGACGACGGCGTCTTCGGTATGGACGACCCGGTCGAGGACTGGCTGCCGGAGCTCGCCGATCGGCAGGTGGTGCGAACACCGCAGTCCCCGGTCACCGACACCGTGCCGGCCGAGCGCCCGATCACGGTGCGGGATCTTCTCGAGTCCCGGGCGGGGTACGGCTTTCCGGCGGACTTCTCCCTGCCGGCGGTGGCCCCGTTGACGGACGAGCTGCTCCAGGGTCCGCCCCAGCCCCAGAAGGTGGTGCCACCGGACGAGTGGCTGGCGATGCTGGCCCACATCCCGATGCTCCATCAGCCGGGCGCGGCGTGGCTGTACAACATCTGCTCGGACCTCCAGGGTGTGCTGGTGTCGCGGGCGACCGGACAGCCGCTCGACGAGGCGCTGGCAGAGCGGCTGTTCGAACCGCTGGGGATGGTGGACACGGGCTTCTCCGCACCATCGGGCGAGGCCGGCCGGCTCGGTCCGCTGTACCGGCCGAACCCGGACGGGACGCTGGCCGTGACGGACCCGCCGGGCGGCCAGTGGAGCACACGGCCGGCGTTCCCGTCGGGGGCCGGTGGCCTGGTGTCGAGCCTGGACGACGTCCTCGCGTTCCAGCGGATGCTGGTGTCCGGCGGCCGGGCCAAGGACGGGAGGCACGTCCTGTCCGAGGGCGCGGTCTGGCAGATGACCACCAACTACCTGACGGAGCGGCAGCGTGCGGACAGCGAGCTGTTCCTGGAGGGCCAGGGGTGGGGCTACGGCGGATCGGTGGACGTGGAGCGGCGCGAGCCGTGGAACGTGCCCGGCCGGTACGGCTGGGTGGGCGGCACCGGAACGACGGCCCACCTGGTTCCGATGACCGGGCTGGTGACGATCCTGCTCACCCAGCGGGCGATGACCAACCCCTCCCCGCCGCCGCTGATGCGGGAGTTCTGGCGCTACGCGGCGGGCGGCTGAGCATCCGGGCCGGCGGGAGCTCCGACCCGGCGGTAGCTGGACCCGTCGCGGGTGCGGGTCAGCAACTGAGCCTCGATCAGATAGCGGCGAAGCATGGAGGTGTCGGTATGGACGGTGAGTAGCGCCTCATTGACCTCGCGCTCACTGTACGAACGGTCGGGCTCGAACAGGGACTGCGCGAGATGGTCGAGCAGGGCGGTGCGACGGGCCGGCTTGCGCGGAATGGACGTCAGACGGCCATCGGTGAAGAAGGCGGCAAGGGCGGTCGGCGTTTCATTGGCGGACATGGACGCCAAGCCTCGCAGGGCGATCGCCGGGCGGACAACCGGATTTCGGCGCGGGACGCCGGCCACGGGCCGACGTCCCCGGCAGAGGAGGGTATGCATGCGCAGGACGAACGGATGGCGCGCTGTGCTCCGGCAATTGCTGCGGCGGTGCGGGCGGGGTGCAGGATCAGGCCAGGCCGAACCAGCCGAGCACGGTCTGCACCAGCAGGACGGTGGACATCAGCGCCACACCGGCCACCACTGTGGTCGCGGCGATCCGGTACCGGCGGCTGTTCGCGGCATCGCCGAGCAGCGAGCGGCGGTTGGTGAGCACCAGCAGGTACACCAGCACGATCGGGCTGATCAGTCCCTGGAGCACCTGGGTGCCGATCAGCAGCTGGATGACGTCCACGGGCGTCAGGGCCACGACGGCGCCGAGGGCGATCTGTGCGGTGAACACGCCGAGGAACAACGGTGCGTCGCGGAACCGCCGGGAGACCGAGCGCTCCACTCCGGCGGCCTCGCCGATCGCGTAGCTGGCGGACAGCGGAACCACGGCGCCGGCCAGGGCGGACGCGCCCAGCAGGCCGAAGGCGAACAAGAGTTCCGCGCCTGGGCCTGCCACCGGCTCCAGCGCCCGGGCGGCCTCGGCCGCGGACTGCAGCGGACCGGTCCCGCCGATCGCCGAGGCGGTGGCCACGATGATGGTCAGGCTGATGATGCAGGCGAACACTGCCCCCAGAACGGCGTCCGCCCTGATCAGCTTGTAGTCCTCGGGCTTCGCTCCGCGGTCCACCACTCCGGCCGCGGCATAGAACTGCATGTACGGGCTGACGGTGGTTCCGATCAGGGCCACCGCGAGGAGGATGAAGTCGCTGGACGGCTGGAGATGCGGAACGACCAGGTTCTTGCCGACCTCGCCCCAGTGCGGGTGGCCGAGGATCATCGCGATCGGGTAGGCGAAGAACGCCAGCGACATCACCAGGAAGATCCGCTCGGCCCAGCGGTAGGAGCCGAACAGCACCAGCGCCCACAGCAACGCGGCGGCCGGCGGGACGACCACCCACTTCGGCACGCCGAGCAGCTCGAAGGCGGCGCCGATCCCGGCGAACTCACTGACCACCAGTCCGGTGTTCGCCAACAGGAGACAACCGACCGCCAGGGCAGTCAGCCGGAGGCTGAACTGCTCGCGGATCAGGGCACCGAGGCCTTTGCCGGTGTACGCCCCGAGGCGGACGGCCATCTCCTGGACCATCACCAGCGCGATGGTGACCAGCACCATGAAGAACAGCGTGCCGTAGGTGAATTGGGATCCGGCCGAGGCGTAGGTGGCGATGCCCGCGGCGTCGTTGCCCGCGTTTGCGGCGACCAGGCCCGGCCCGGCGATCATCGCCAGAGCGGCGAGCCGGCGCAGCCCGCGCCGGCGACCCGGTGGCGGTGTCGGCGCGGCCGTCGGCCCGGAGAGTCCCGTGGTGACGCCCGCTTCGGCCGGCGCGAGGCCGGCCGGGGCCGAAGTGGCCTGCAGAGCGGCGGAGCCGACGGCGTCGGCGGCGATGGGGTCGATGTGGGCGTTCACTGGCGGAACCTCCGGAGGTGCAGGCGCCCGCGTTCGGGCAGCAGGGCGTCGATGATGTCGTCGGCGAGAATGCGGCCCAGCGGCCGTCCGTCCTCGCCGACCACCACGAGGGAGGACTTGCGGGCGGCCATCAGCCGGTCGGCGGCCTCGGCGAGCCGGGTGTCCGGGGTGAGCGTCACCGGCGGGCCGAACTGGGCCAGCCAGTCCGCCAGATCGGCGATCCGGGTGGAGTCCTCGGCCACCGCCAGCTCGAACAGCGGGAGGTCGGCGATCAGCCGTCCGTCGGCGTCGAGCACCGCCACGGCGTCGATCTCGGCGCGATGCTCGGCCTGGGCGGCCAGTTCGGCCCGGACTTCGGAGACGGTCTGCTCCATCCGGACGGTGACCAGACGGGTCGTCATGGCTCCACCGGCGGTGCCCTCCCGGTGGGAGAGGAGGCCTCGGAGCTCGGCGGCCTCCTCGCTGGGCATCCGCTCCAGCAGGGTCTCCCGCTCGCTGGGCGCGAGATCGCGCAGTGCGTCGGCGGCCTCGTCGGGCTCCATCGCGTCGACCAGCCGTGCGGCGTCCTCCGGGTGGGCCTCGCGCAGCAGGTTCTCGAGCTCGGCGGGCACCATCTCCTCCAGGGCGTCCGCGGCGTGTTCCGGCTCCAGCCAGTCCAGGAGCTGGTGGCGTTCGCTGCGACCGAGGTCCTCCAGGATGTCGGCCAGATCGGCCGGGCGGAGTCGGTGCAGCGCGGATCGCGAGGCCCGCAGCCGGACTTCCGCCGGGCCGTCGGTGGCCTGCTCGCCGAACGGAGCGACGGACTGCCAGTCCAGGACGCGCTCGGGTGTCGGCCGGGCCTGCCAGCGGCGGGGGCCGAGCCGGCGCAGCAGCGTCGGCAGGGAGACGTCCACTCCGACCAGGACGACCCGACCCACCAGCGGGGCCAGGTACAGGTCGGCGGCCCGAGTCACCTGGACGCCGTCCACGTCGACGAGTTGGTGGTCCAACACATCGCGGGCCAACAGCACCTCCCCGGGGCGGCGCTGGAAGTCCCGCAGGTCGACCCGGGAGGCGCTCAGGCGGACCTGTCCGGCTGCGAGCCGTCCGATCGCGTCGGCCGGCAGGAAGGCCCGGCGACGTCCGATGCGCAGGATCAGACCCGTCATCGGCGGGTACGGCTCGGGGCCGTACAACCGGGCGACGACGTCGGCGAGTCGGCCCACCTCGGCACCCGCCTGATTGGTGACAGGTGCTCCGATCAGGCCTGCCAGCGAGACGAGGGAGGAGCGCACGGCACGGCCGGCGATGGTGCGGTGGCCCAGGTTGGTCCGGCGGTCGCGGATTCTGGAGGTGGTTGAACTGAAGAGTGTGTTGGTGGCCATGGCGAACACCCCTCTGTCCCGGCGAGGCGGGACCGACGGGCGGTTGGAGGCAGCTCCTCGTGGACTCCGGCCGACTTCCGCGACCGGCTCGCTCCGACGGCCCGGACCGGTTTCGGCAGGACCAGGCGCGCAGCGGCCGACCCGGTCGAGACCGACCCGGCCCGGCGGAAACGGTCCGGGCCGGGCCCGAGGGCCGATCCGGTGGCCCGGGCGCAGGCGGTCCCACCGCGTGGCGTCGACGGCGAAGGGCCGTCGATCGCCCATGGCATGACGGAAGGAAGCCGTGGCAGGGCACCGCGATGCCCGCCGGACCGCACCGGGCCGGACTGCTGTCAGGTGCGGCCGTGGAGGCGGGCAGACCGTAGGGCAGCGACAGCCGGACCCACGGTAGGTCGGGCGATCGACGGCGCTTGGCCGAGCGAGATCACGGAGTCAGTGAAGGAGGAACTGCCTCGAACCGCAGAACAACGGCGAGGACGAATCGGGAAGGGGCTGATCGTGCCCCGGACTACTGCAGTCCATCTCTCGCCTCCTCCCGATTTGGCCGACGAGTTCCACTCGTGGGCGCGCGGCAGGCGACCGGGCCACGAGAGCCCGGCGCACCCCTACTCGTCAGAGCTTTGGCACTCCACGGCGTGTCCCCGGTCAGGGGAAGCCACTTGGGGTCACCCCTTGGGCCGGGGAGACCTGTCCTGATCCGGAGCGTCTCTCGACGGGTGGGATCAGTGGCCTGTGTCCGTGAAGACGCCTCACCGAACGAGGTGTCTGTCCTTACCCGACCAGGATAGGGCCACGGCAACCCCGCTCACCGCACCCTTGACCAGGGTTTGACCCCGACCTGGTCGGGACCTGGGGAAACGACCGGCACCGGACACCCAGGTCGGACGCGGGACCGGAGACGCAGACGGGGATGGCCGAGGCGGCCCGACGGTGAGGCTCGTGGCTGAACCGCAATGCGCCGGACGGGGCGGGTGTGATCGGCGAACGGAGATGATGACCGACAACGGGGAGAGGGGGAGAGACGTGAAGGGAACGTCGGTGCGCAGCGGGTACGTCGACCTGCTGCGGGCAACGGCGATCGTGCTGGTGGTGGTCGGGCACTGGCTGATCACCGCACTGGAACGGGGGCCCGACGGGGCGTTGGCGGCACCCGAGTTGATGGCTGCCGTGCCGTGGACCCAGTGGCTGACGCTGGTCTTCCAGATCATGCCGGTGTTCTTCCTGGCCGGTGGCTACGCGGCAGCCGGCTCCTGGAGCGCCTGCCACGCCGAGGGCGGCACGGCCGCCGGTTGGATCCGTGGGCGGGCCCTGCGATTGCTGCTGCCCACCGGCGCGTACCTGGTGCCGGCGCTGGGCGGCCTGCTGATCGCCGCGGCCTTCGGCGCCGATCCGGCACTGCTGGGGATGATCGGCTGGGCGCTGGCCATGCAGTTCTGGTTCCTGCCGGTCTATTTGACGCTCAGTGCGCTGACACCGTGGCTGTACGTGGCGTGCCGGCGCTGGGGTCTTCGCTCCGTGGCGATGACGGCCGTTGCGGCCGTCGGCGTCGACCTGGTGGTTCTCGGTGCAGGCACGGACTGGGCAGGGCAGCTGGGGCGGCTGAACTACCTGCTCGTGTGGGCGGTCGCGTATCAACTCGGCTTCGCCTGGAAGGGCGGCGGGCCGACGACCCGCCCGTGGTTCGGGGCCGTTCTGGTTGTGGGCGGCGCGGCGGGCTACGCGGCGCTGGTGAGGTTCGGACCGTTCCCCGTCAGCCTGGTGCTGGTCACCGGTGAGGAGGTGTCCAACACCGATCCGCCCTCGTTGGCGATGCTGGCATGGCTGTTCGCCCAGTGCGGCCTGTGCCTGTTGCTGGCACCGCTCGCGGAGCGGGTGCTGCGGTCGGCAAGTCGAATGCGTTTCGTCGATTCTCTCGGCCGGATCAGCATGACGCTCTACCTGTGGCACATGGTGCCGGTCCTCGCTGCGGGCGCCGCCTTCTACCTGACCGACCTGGCTCCCGAGCCGACGGTGGGCTCGGGAGCCTGGTGGGCCTGGCGGCCCGCCTGGATCCTGGTGCTGGCCGCACTGTTCTGCCTCCTGCTGGCGGTCCTGCGGCCCGTGGACGGACTGCTGATACGCCTGGCCGGCAGGGCTCGACCACGAGCCGAGATCAGCGGGGCCTGGCGGCCCCTTCTCCTGGTCGCCGGTCTGGCCGTCACCGTCTGGGCACTGGCGCAGTGGGCTGTGCAGGGTCTCGCCCGGGGTGGATCGCCGGACTGGCCGACGGTGCTGGCCTTCGTCGCCGGGTCGACACTGGTCGTCTCCGCCGGCACCCGGTGGGCGGCTGCGGAGACGGCGGAGGTCGCCGTGCGGCAGCCGGGTTGACCGGACGTCAGGACGGGAGCGGGAGGCGGAACTCGATGGAGCGGTGCGTGGTGCGGTAGCCGAGGGCCCGGTTCACGGTGATCATGCCGACGTTGTGGTCGGCGGTGTCGGTGAGGAGACCGGTGATTCCGGGCTGTTCGGCGCGGGCCCAGCGAATGGTCTCGGCCTTCATGGCCCGGGCGAGACCCCGGCGGCGGTGGGCGGGCAGCACGCCGGTGCCGTAGTGCTGGGCGTCGCCCGAGCGGTCGGCCGGAAGGACGAGCTCGGTGAAGCCGACGACGGTGTCGGTGGCCTCCTCCACCACGGCCACGGTGTGCAGGAGTTCACCCCGGTCGGCGACTGCCTTCGCGACGGCGAGGACGCGGGCCTCGTCCCAGAGGATCAGACCGAAGACGGCGTCACCCATCGGCATGTCGTCCATGGCGGTGCGCGACACCGTGAAGGTGGCCAGCCACTCGTCCGGGCAGCTGCCGACCCAGGAGATCAGCCGGTAGCCGGGGTGGAGCGGAGCCTCGTCGGCGGCCGACGGGGCGGTGGGACCGGTCAGGTCGAGCCGGGCGTAGTCGAGGATCAGCGCCCGTTCGAAACCCCGCGCGGTGAGGAAAGCGTCGCCCGGGGAGTCCTCGACCGCCTGGGCGAGCATCGATCCGCGGCCGTCCTCGGCTGCCGCCGCAGCGGCCGCGGACAGCAGCGCCGAGCCGACACCGCGCCGACGTTCGGCGGGGTGGACGTTCAGCGTCAGAGCGGACAGATGGGCCTGGCCGGGCGAGGTGAACAGCGAAAGGACGGCGGATCCGAGCGGAGTGCCGTCGGGCGTGGACGCCAGCCAGGTGAGTCGGCGGGAGAGCGCCGCCGGGACGGCGTCGGTGAGGGCGGTCAGACGGAATGTCACGGGTGGTGAACTCCAATGGGAAGGAACGGCAGGGTGATGAGCATGCACGCGGCACCGAAGCAGGTGGCCCCGCCCGGCGCAAGCGATTTCCGGTCCGCTGCCGGATGTCGACCACGCCGCGACACTGCCGACGCGTGGCTGCTGGTGCCGGGTTGCGGCCGAGGTGAGGGAGGGAGTGGAGAGGTCGATCGGAAAGCTGATGATGCGTCATATTGCTTGGAAGGATGATGTTCTGACGATGAATCAGTTTTCCGCGACACGCGCGCGGCCACTGGTGCGGGCAGGTCCGGGGCGGGATCATCAGGGCCGTGGTGGTCGGCGTCCCGGCAGCCGCGCAGGGCTGCCGGGACGCGCCCGGGCGGCGGAAGTGGAGGGGCGGATGACCGACGTGCGACTCACGGTGGAGCGCCTGCGCAGCCTGGTGGCCGAAGGCGCCGTGGAGACCGTGGTGCTGGCCGCCACCGACATGCAGGGGCGGCTGCAGGGCAAGCGGCTGGCGGCGCAGTACTTCCTGGACGAGGTGCTGGCCGGCGGTGCCGAGGGCTGCGGCTACCTGCTGGCGGTGGACGTGGAGATGAACACCGTGGACGGCTACACGGTCTCCTCCTGGGAGACCGGCTACGGCGACCTGGTGTTCCGTCCCGACCTGACGACCCTGCGAATGGTTCCCTGGCACCCCGCCACGGCGATGGTGCAGTGCGACCTGGCCCACCAGGACGGCAGCCCCGTCGCGGTGTCTCCCCGCCAGGTGCTGCGCCGTCAGCTGGACCGGCTCGCGGGGTACGGCTGGCGGGCCTACGTGGGCACCGAGCTGGAGTTCATGGTGTTCCGCGACAGCTACGAGCAGGCCTGGGAGAAGCACTACCAGGGCCTCACGCCCGTCAACCAGTACAACGTGGACTATTCGATCCTCGGCACCGGGCGGGTCGAGCCGCTGCTGCGCAGGCTGCGCACCGGGATGGCGGGCGCCGGGCTCGCGGTGGAGTCGGCGAAGGGCGAGTGCAACCTCGGACAGCACGAGATCGTGTTCCGCTACACCGACGCGCTGACCTGCTGCGACGACCACGCCGTGTACAAGACCGGAGCGAAGGAGATCGCCGCGCAGGAGGGCGTCAGCCTCACCTTCATGGCCAAGTACGACCAGCGGGAGGGCAACTCCTGCCACATCCACCTGAGTCTGCGCGACCAGCAGGACCGCCCGGTGTTCCCCCGGCGCGGAGCGGGGGAGACCGAGAACGGGCAGCCCGGCGGGCTCTCCCCGACGATGGAGCACTTCCTGGCGGGGCAACTCGCCTGCCTCGGCGAACTCGCGCTGCTGCTCGCCCCGACCGTCAACTCCTACAAGCGCTACGTGGCGGGCAGCTTCGCCCCGACCGCGATCGCCTGGGGCCGCGACAACCGGTCGTGCGCGCTGCGCGTGGTCGGGCACGGGGGGTCGCTGCGGTTCGAGAACCGGGTACCCGGCGGGGACGTCAACCCGTACCTGGCCGTGGCCGCACTGATCGCCGCCGGGCTGCACGGCGTGGAGCGCCAACTGCCGCTGGAGCCGGAGTTCACCGGCAACGCCTACGCCTCGGACGCCCCGAGAGTGCCCGCCACCCTGCGGGAGGCGATCGAGCGGTTCGACCGCAGCGAGGTCGCCACCGCGGCGTTCGGCAAGGACGTGGTCCGGCACTACGCCCACGCGGGACGGGTGGAACTCGCCGCCTACGACGCCGCGGTCACCGACTGGGAGCGCCGTCGCGGCTTCGAACGGCTGTAGCGCGGACACCCGGCGCCGCCCCGGCAGCGCCACCACCGGACGCCGCGACACGAACAGCGCAGGGCAGGCGCCCACGCCGATTCCGCAGCGCGGGCACCGCCACGCGGACCCCACAGCAGAGGAGAGCGCCGTGACCGACCAGCCCGATCCGTACCAGGTGGTCAACCCCGCCACCGAGGAAGTGATCACCACCGTCGAGCTGGCCGGCACCGGGGCCACCGACGCCGCGATCGCCCGCGCCAAGGCCGCGTTCGAGAGCTGGCGGGCCGTCAGCCCGGGCGACCGGGCCCGACTGCTGCGCCGGTTCGCCGCCGAAGTGGACGCCGACCGCGAGCACCTGGCCGCACTGGAGGTCGCGAACGCGGGCCACACCATCGGCAACGCGCGGTGGGAGGCAGGGAACGCGCGCGACGTCATCGAGTACTACGCCGGCGCGCCCGAGCGGCTGTTCGGCCGCCAGATCCCGGTCGCAGGCGGCCTCGACGTCACCTTCCACGAACCGCTCGGCGTGGTCGGCGTGATCGTCCCGTGGAACTTCCCGCTGCCGATCGCCGCCTGGGCGCTCGCACCCGCCCTCGCCGCAGGCAACACGGTGATCGTCAAACCCGCCGAACTCACCCCGCTGACGGCGCTGCGTCTCGCCGAACTCGCCCTGCGCGCAGGGCTGCCGGAGGGGGTGCTGCAGGTCCTGCCCGGCCGCGGGCCCGTGGTCGGCGGGCGCTTCGTCACCCACCCCGACGTCCGCAAGGTGGTGTTCACCGGCTCCACCGCCGTCGGAAAGTCCGTGATGGCCGGCTGCGCCGCCCAGGTCAAACCCGTGACGCTGGAACTCGGCGGCAAGAGCGCGAACATCGTGTTCGCCGACGCCGACCTGGAGAAGGCTGCGGCCACCGCCCCGTACGCGGTGTTCGACAACGCCGGGCAGGACTGCTGCGCCCGCTCCCGGATCCTGGTCGAGGCGAGCGTGTACGAGGCGTTCATGGCCAGGCTGGAGAGCGCGGTGCGCGCGGTGCGGGTCGGCGACCCGGGCGACGAGAAGACCGAGATGGGCCCGCTGATCTCGGCCGCGCACCGACAGCGGGTCGCCTCGTACGTCGACGGCGACACCGAGGTGGCGTTCTGCGGCAGCGCACCCGAGGGCCCCGGGTTCTGGTACCCGCCGACGGTGCTCGCGCCGATCGAGCCCGAGCACCGGGCGTTCACCGAGGAGGTGTTCGGGCCGGTGGTCGCGGTGGTGCCGTTCCGCGGCGAGAGCGACGCGGTGCGGATCGCCAACGCCACCGAGTACGGCCTGTCCGGCTCGATCTGGACCCGCGACGTGGGCCGGGCGCTGCGCGTCGCCCGCGCCGTCGAGGCGGGCAACCTGTCCGTCAACTCGCACTCCTCGGTGCGGTACTGGACGCCGTTCGGCGGTTTCAAACAGTCCGGTCTGGGCCGCGAACTCGGCCCCGACGCACTGCACGCCTTCACCGAGACCAAGAACGTCTTCATCGCGACGGAGGAATGATCCCCATGACCAATCGACTCGCCGGCCGGGTGGCCGTCGTCACCGGCGCGGGCAGCGGCATCGGCCTGGCCACCGTGCGCCGCTTCGCCGCCGAGGGGGCGAAGGTGGTGTGCGCCGACATCGACGAGGAGACCGGCGCCAAGGCCGCCAAGGAGGTCGACGGCCTGTTCGTACGCACCGACGTGAGCGACGAGGAGCAGGTCCGCAGGCTGTTCGACACCGCCGTCGAGCGGTACGGCAGCCTGGACGTGGCGTTCAACAACGCCGGCATCTCGCCACCCGACGACGACTCGATCCTGGTCACCGGGCTGGAGGCGTGGAAGCGCGTCCAGGACGTCAACCTGACCTCCGTCTACCTGTGCTGCAAGTACGCGATCGGGCACATGCGACGGCAGGGCAAGGGCTCGATCATCAACACCGCGTCCTTCGTGGCGGTGATGGGCGCGGCGACCTCGCAGATCTCCTACAGCGCCTCCAAGGGCGGCGTGCTGTCGATGAGCCGCGAGCTGGGCGTCGAGTTCGCCCGCGAGGGGATCCGGGTCAACGCCCTGTGCCCCGGGCCGGTCAACACCCCGTTGCTGCAGGAGCTGTTCGCCAAGGACCCGGAACGGGCCGCCCGCCGGCTGGTGCACATCCCGCTCGGCCGGTTCGCCGAACCCGAGGAGATCGCCGCCGCGGTCGCCTTCCTGGCCAGCGACGACTCCTCCTTCATGACCGCCAACACCTTCCTGGTGGACGGCGGCATCTCCGGCGCCTACGTCACCCCGCTCTAGCCGTCGCCGGGTCGAACAGGACGGCCGGGCGGGTCGCGAGGACACCGCCCGGCCGTGCTGCCGTTGGTCGGCCCGTCCCGATGGGGCGGAACCGGCACGGTTCACTCCGCGGAGAAGGCGTCCCCGTCGACCGCGAGCGCGCTGCCGCCGCGGGAACCGGCGTCGCCCTCGACAGCCAGCGCGTCGCCGCCCGTGGCCCAGGCGTCGCCACCGAGCGCGGCGGCGCTGCCGTCCAGCGCGACCGCGTCGCCGTCGACGGCCAGCGCGTTGCCGTGCACGGCCCAGGCGTCGCCTTCGACCGCCACTGCGTCGCCGTCGATCGCCACCGAGTCGCCGCCGAAGGCGATCGCCCCGTGCGGGTGCTCGTGGTGGTGCCCGTGCTCGTGCGCGGCTGCGGTGCCCGCGGCGCCGAACAGGGCGAGCCCGGTGAGGAAGGTGGCGGTGGTGAGCTTGGCAATGCTGGAACGCATCAATTCCTCCATGGTTGGCGCCGAACACGACCGATCGCGACCGATCCTGGGGGAGGTCCGACCCGCGACGCGCGCCTTCGGTCGTGTCGTCACCCGCCCGGGGCAACGCGACTGCCGTGACGGGTGATCGAGGTACCGCCGGATGCCCTACCTGGTCCCGGCACTGTCGATTTGCGCGTCGGGCACGGGAGTTGAGGGGGTGCGGTATGACGATCGGATCAGCGGGCTGGGAGTTCCATCTCGAACCAGACCACCTTGCCGTCCCGGGTCGCCCGGCTGCCCCAGCGGTGCGCCAACTCGTTGATCAGCTGCATGCCCCGGCCGCCCTCGTCATGCGGAGTCGACGGCCGCAGCCGCGGCTCCCGGCTGTCCGCGTCCGACACCTCCACCGTCAGCAGCGTCCCCCGGAACACGCGTAGCTGCAGCGGTGAACCGGCGTGCATCAGGGCGTTGGTCAGCAGTTCCCCGGTCAGCAGCACCACCGGCTCCACCAGCGAGGTCAGACCCCAGCCCGTCAGCGTCCGGCGGGTGAAGTCCCGGGCGTGCCGCAGCAGCGCCGGGTCGCCGGACAGCGGCAGCGTCGCCAGCCGGTCATCGCCGACCGGGCCCGCATGCGCCATGATCACCGCCACGTCGTCCTGTCCCATCGTCGCCCCGAGCGCGTCCAGCACCACGTCGCAGCCCCGCTCCAGCGTGCCCTGACGGTGCGTCACCGTCTCACGCAGCAACTCCAGGCCCTCGTCCAGGTCCTGGCCGCGCCGCTCCACCAAGCCGTCCGTGTACAGCACCAGCAGCCCGTCCTCGCGCAGCGGGAACCGGATCGACTCGAACGGCACCCCGCCCACGCCCAACGGCGCCCCCGGCGGCGGCTGCACCAGCCTCGCCTGCCCGTCGTGCTCGGACACCACCGGCGGCAGATGCCCCGCCGACGCCAGGATGCACTCCTCGTCCACCGGGTCGAACACCGCGCACACGCACGTCGCGAACTGGCCCTCGCCGAGCTGCGCCGTCGCATCGTCCAGCCGGCGCAGCACCCGCGCCGGATCCAGGTCCAGCGTCACCAGGGTGCGCGCCACCGTCCGCAGCTGGCCCATGGTCGCGGCGGCCCGGATGCCGTGGCCCATCACGTCGCCGACGATCAGCGCCACCCGGCCGCCGGTCAACGGCACCACGTCGAACCAGTCGCCGCCGATCTCGTCGCCCACCGTCGAGGGCAGATAGCGGTGCGCGATCTCCAACCCCGGCGTGCGGTGCACGTCCTGCGGCAGCAGGCTGCGCTGCAGGGTCAGCGCGGTGTCCCGCTCGCGCCGGTACAACCGGGCGTTGTCGATGCACACCGCAGCCCGGGCCGCCAGCTCCTCGCCGAGCGCCAGGTCCGCCGCCGTGAACGCCTCCGGATTGGCCATCCGCGCGAACTCCACCCCGCCCAGCACCTGCCCGCGCGCCAGCAGCGGAACCATCAGGTACGAGTGCAGGCCCGCGTCCAGACTGGGCTGGACCCGCTCCGGATAGGTGACGATCCGCCGCAGCGCGAACTCGTCCACGTGCGGGACCAGGACCGACCGGCCGGTGCGCATCGCGTGCGCGTACAGGTGCGCGGAATGCGAGGCCTCGCCGATCTCGTCCGCCGCGCCCACCAACTTGGCGCGGCTGCCCTCGCCGTCGTCGGTGCGCTCGCCGACCGCCACCGCCCGCAGCAGCACCGAACCCGACTCGGGCACCGGCTCCGGGTCCTCGTCCGCCATCACGGCTTCGCGGATGTCGACCGTGACGAAGTCCGCGAACCGGGGGATCACCACGTCCACCAGCTCCTGCGCGGTCAGATGCAGGTCGAGCGTGGTGCCGATCCGGGTGGACGCCTCGTTCAGCAGGGCCAGCCGCTGCTGGGCGGTCTCGGCGGCCTCCAGCGCGCGCTGGCGCTGCTCGGCGGCGTCCCGCTCCCGGGTGTACAGCAGCGCGTTGTCGATCGACACCGCGGCCCGCCCCGACAGCTCGGCCGCCAGCGCCACGTCCGACTCGTCGTACCGGGGCGCGCTGTGCGAACGCAGGAACGTCGCGGTGCCGATCGCCGAACCGCGAGCGATCAGCGGCACCACCATGAACGACCGCACCCCCTGCTCCCGGATCGCGGCAGTGCGTGTCGGATCGTCGGCGAACCACTTCATGGCCGGGTCGTCGGTGTCCGGCACCAGCACCGACCGGCCGTGGGCCAGTGCCCACGCGAACGGGCTGCCCGGGTGATAGCGCTGCACCGCACCGACCGCACCGACCACACCGACCGGGCCGATCGACCACATCCCACTGCCGGGCACGGTGTGGAACGCCAGCCGGCGCAGCACCGCCGACCCGTCGGACCGGTCCGGCAGCCCGACGGCCTCGCCGCGGATCAAGGACTCCAGCACCTCCACCACCACGGTGTCGGCCAGCCGCGGCGTCGCCGTCTCGGCCAGCTCACGAGCGGTGGTGGCCAGGTCCAGGGTGGTGCCGATCCGGGCGGACGCGTCGTTCAGCAGCGCCAGCCGCTGCTGGGCGGCCTCGGCGGCGATCTCCGCCTCGAAGCGGTCGGTGATGTCCACGACCGTCACGCAGACGCCGAGCACCTTGCCGTCCGGCTGGTCCAGCCGGAAACACGCCACCGACCAGGCGTGCTCGCGATCCGGGTCGGCCGGCGTCCAGCCGTGCGTGCGGGCGTCCAGCACGGACTCGCCGCTGGCCAGCACCCGGGCCATCATCGCCTCGACCTGCTGCCCGTCGATGCTCGGCAGCACCTCGGTCAGCCGCCGCCCGATGCTCTTCCGGTGCGGCACCCCGTTGAACCGGGCCAGCGCGTCGTTCAACCGGACGAACCGCAATTCGGTGTCGAACACCGCCATGCCGACGGGGGACTGGGTGAAGAAACCGTCCAGAATGGCCAGGTCGGAGGCCAGCTTGCGCACCGAAGTGACGTCGGAGGCCACCGCCAGCACCATCGGGGCACCGTCCGGGCCGACGATCGGATAGGTCCGGAACTCCAGCCGCACCAGGTGCCCGTCCTGGTGTCGGACCGGAAAGACCCCCGAGAACGGCTTCCCGCTGAGGATCCGGGAGAACAGCTCCAGCACCTCCGGGCGCCGGTCCGCCCCCACCAACAGGTCCGCGGCGCGCACGCCCACCGCCTGGTCGGCGGGAAAGCCGAGCAGCGTCTCCGCGTCCGGACTCCAGTGCAGGATCCGGCCGTCGGCCGCGACCAGCGCCGTCGCCACCGGGATGGCCAGCAGGCCGTCCGGCAGTTGCGCGCCGCCCTCCGCGAAGGAAGAGGTGGGGCGGGTCCGCTGATTGCCCTGCTTGTCGGTGTCCATCTGGCCACCTGCCGTTCCGGGGGCGGGTACCGCCCTGCCATCGTCGCACGCCGGGCCGCCCGCGCCCAGACGGGTGTGCGCCCGCTATCGTGGGTCGGATGTGCACCCGTCGGACCGACCCCCGGACGGCGCCCGATGGCGCGTAGGCCCCCCGCCCCCGTGAGCCCGCTGCCCCAGCGCGGCGGCATCGACCCCGTCCACGTACGCCTGCCGCTCGACGGTGCGTGGCCGACCGTCCGGGCCTACCTGGAGGAGCGCTACGGCACCGCCGCGGGCCCCGGGCGGATCGCGGTGATGCTCGACGCCGGAGAATTCGTCGGCCCCGACGGACCGGTCACCGCCGGCGAGCCCTACCGGCCCGGCGGCCACGTCTGGTTCCACCGGGAGCCCGGGCCGCCCGAACCCGTGGTGCCGTTCCCGGTGGAGGTGCTGTACCGCGACGAGCGGATCGTGGTCGCGGACAAGCCGCACTACCTGGCCACCACACCGCGCGGCCGCCACGCCACCGAGACCGCGCTCGCCAGGCTGCGCCGCGACCTCGACCTGCCCCGGCTCAGCCCCGCGCACCGCCTGGACCGCCTCACCGCGGGCGTGGTGCTGTTCGTCGCCGACCCCGCCCGCCGGGGCGCCTACCAGGGACTGTTCGAACGGCGGGAGGCCGTCAAGACGTACGAGGCGATAGCCGCGCACGACCCGGCGGTGACCCTGCCGACCACGGTGCGCAACCGGCTGGTCAAGGACCACGGCCGACTGGACGCCTACGAAGTCCCGGGCGAGCCCAACGCGGAGAGCCGGGTCGAGCTGCTGGAGGCCCGCGACGGCCTCGGCCGCTACCGGCTCGCCCCGCGCACCGGCCGGACCCACCAGCTGCGGGTGCACATGAACGGGCTGGGCCTGCCGATCCTCGGCGACCCGATCTACCCCGCGCTGCTGCCCGAACAGGACTCGGAGGACTACCGGCGCCCGCTCCAACTGCTGGCGCGCTCGCTGGAGTTCACCGACCCCGTGGACGGCACGCCGCGGCGCTTCGTCAGCGGACGGGTGCTGGCGGCATGGGCGGATCCGGTCGGCTGGCGAGGCTGACAGACCCTCGGGCCGACGGTCTGCGCCTCCTTGTGCGCGGTGTATTGACGGACAGTCTAATAACTTCTACCTTCGCGGCAGTGGCACCATCCCACCCTCGACTCCGCCCCACCGCGAAGGAGCCGGCATGCCGCCCCAGCCCGCCGTCACCCCCGGCGCCCCCGACCGCGAGCGCACCGCCCCCGACCGGGAACGCACCGCCGAACGCCTGCTCGCCTCCTCCGCGAAGCTCTCGTTCAACCCGCTCAAGGACGTCGACTGGGACGCCGACCCCGTCCCCGGCGCCTACTACTGCCCGCCCCGCCACCTCTCCCTCTACGGCACCGACCTGTGGGAGCGGATGACCGAGGGCGAGCGCATCGAACTCTCCAAGCACGAGGTCGCCTCGATCGCCAGCGTCGGCATCTGGTTCGAGGAGATCCTCATGCAGATGCTGCTGCGGCACGCCTTCGACCGGGACCCCACCAGCAACCACGTCCAGTACGCGCTCACCGAGATCGCCGACGAATGCCGGCACTCGATCATGTTCGCCCGCATGATCGAAAAGATGGGCGCCCCCGCGTACGGCGCCGGATTCGTCGCCCACAACCTCGGCCGGCTGTTCAAGGCGATCTCCACCCACAGCCAGACCTTCGGCGGCACCATGTACGTCGAAGAGATCCTGGACGCGTTCCAACGCGAAATGATGAACGACGACACGCTCCAGCCGCTCACCCGGCAGGTCTCCCGGATCCACGTCATCGAGGAGGCCCGACACATCAGCTACGCCCGCGAGGAACTCGTGCGCAAGCGGCTCGGGTTCCTGCAGCGCCGGTGGGAGCAGCTGTTCCTCGGAGTGGTCATCTACTTCGCCACCACCGCGCTGATCCACCCCCGGGTCTACGCCGCCGTCGGCCTCGACCCGAAGGTCGGCAAGGCCGTCGCCCGGGCCAACCCCCACTGGCGCAGCACCAAGATCGAGATGGCCCGGAAGGTGATCGGGGTTCTGGACCGCGCCGGACTGGTCGGCGCCGCCAACCGCTGGCTGCTGCGCGCCGCCGGAGTGATCGCCTGAGCGGGGAGTGGGAGAGCGCCGGGGACGGGGCGACGGCCTCGCCGGGAACTCCGTCGAGGGAGCACCGCGGCGGCCTGCACCGCGCCGGGCCGCCGCCCCGAAGCGACGGTGGCCCGGCCTGGCAGTCCTCAGCCCAGGTTCAGCACCTGGCCCGGCTGGATCAGGTCCGGGTTCTCGCCCAGCACCTGCTTGTTGGCGTTGTAGAGCTCGGTCCAGCCGCCGTCCAGCTCGTGGGTGCGGGCGATCTTCGCCAGCGTGTCACCCGGGCCGACGGTGTACGGCTGGGCGGCCGGGGTGCCGGCCGCCGGGGTGTCGGTGGCCGGCGGGCTGCTGGTGGGCGACGTGGACGTGCTCGGCTGCAGCGCGCCGGCCGCCTGGCTCGGGTCGGTGTTCGGAGCGGTCGGCGAGGTGGTCGGTGCGGGCGACTGGTTGCCGCCGGTTCCGTTTCCGCCTCCGGTCTCGCCCTGGCCCTGGTCCTGACCCTGCCCCTGGCCGTTGCCTGCGCCGTTGTTGCTGTTGCCGTTCTCCGTCCCGTTCCCGTGCCCGTTTCCGTTGCCATTCTGGCCGTCGGAGGGCGTGGTGGGGTTCGGGGTGGGGTTCGGGCTCGGGGCGGTGCTCGGGTCGGTCGGCGGTGCCGGGACGACCGGGGTGGCCGGAGCGGTCGGGGCCTGCGCGTCCGGGGTGGTGGTCGGGGACGGTGCAGCGGTCGGCGGCTGCGGGTGCGTCAGCTGCATGTAGCGCTCGTACAGGCTCTGGTGGCTGGTCCAGAACCAGCCGCCGTTCTTCTGGTACCAGTACACGTGGGACACCGGGTCGTAGCCGGGCAGGCCGGAGAAGACCGGGGCGGCGTTCGGGGCGGCGACGGTGCCGTCCGAGGCGGTGTTGGCAGCTGCCGCGCCGCGGGCACCGCGCAGCGCACCCGACTCGTCCGCCGAGTCGTTGGTGTCCACCACGCCGGGAGCGCTGGCCACGCGCAGGTCCGACGAGTCGGCGCACGAGGCCCACGGCTGCGGGCCCTCGGTGGCCAGGATGCGTTCGGCGACCACGATCTGCTGGCTGCGGGTGGCGCCGTTGGGCAGCTCGGCGTACTGGGTGCCGCCGTAGTCGACCCAGCGCTGGGCGGTGATCTGGAGACCGCCGTACATGCCGTCGCCCGAGTCGAGACTCCAGTTGCCGCCGCTCTCGCAGTCGGCGACCCGGTCCCAGACCGCGCTGGGCGCGGCCTGTGCACCCGTCGCGGTGAGCAGTGGCAGTGCGATGCCGACACCGACGACGCCGGCCGCGGCGATGGCCCGCTCGGCGGCTTTCTCCGCCTGGCTCTGCTTACGGTGACGCCCGGAACCCGTGAAGAGCATGCTCGATCCTCTCCGCACGCCTGCGAGGTGAGCTGTCGGGTTCGGACCCGGAGGGAGGCCCGGCCGCCGTCTGCCGGTCGGAGCCGGTTCGGGCGACTTCACCCCTAGCCGTGGGGGACGGCGACGTACCTGGTTCCCCCGTCCCCGCCCAGGGTTGTGGTGATCGACCCGGCAACGCGGCGGGCAGGGTTCGGCGTTGCCGCGTGCGGGGCCCGGCGGTGCGGGCCGGACCGAGCCTATTCACTCGAACGGAGCAATCACAAGCTCATCGCGCCGGCATCACGGGCGAGTCACGCAGGTCTGGCCGGGTTCGGACGCGGAGCGCCCGGGCGCGGGCGGGGAGGCGTGGCGGCCGTGCGTGGGCGACCGGTTGGCGGGAGTTCGGAGGAGGGGGAGCGGTCTGATCGGGTGGTCGGGGGGTGGGTGGTCGGGGGGTGGGTGATCGGGCAGTCGGGGGTGGGGCGATCGGATGCGAAAGTCTGACCGATCGGTGGGATTGGGAATCGGGTGGAGGGGAAGGCGGGCGTCCGGGCTCCGGTCCCATGAATTTGACTGAACGTCAACTCGCCTGAGAAGCATGGGCAGTTGAGGTGAACCAGAGCATTGCCGACCTTGCGGATAAATCGCGCGACAGCCCGTTCGGGGGCTCCCTACCATCACGGTGATCGCTGTTCCCCGACCCGCTGTGGAGGTGCCCGTGGCTGCGCTGATTCCCGAAGTGCTCCGGGTGGAGCGCCAGTTCGCCCGTCTGTTCGTCGCTCAGTCGCTGTCCGTACTGGGGGACAGGGTGTCGTTCGTGGCGCTGCCGTTCGCAGTGCTGTCGATCGGCGGGTCAGCTGCCGATGTCGGCCTGGTGGCGGCGGCGGGCTTGCTGCCGATGCTGGTGTTCACACTGGCCGGCGGCGTGTGGGCGGACCGGATACCGAGACAGCGGATCATGCTGGTCTCCGATCTGGTGCGGTGCGCGGTCCAGACGGCTGTCGCGGTGCTGCTGCTCACCGGGACGGCCCGGGTCGGGGTGCTGGCGGCGCTGATGGTGGTGTTCGGCGTGGCGGACGCTTTCTTCCTGCCTGCCTCCACGGGGCTGCTGCCGCTGCTGGTGCCCAGTGAACGGCTGGGCGAGGCCAATGCGCTGCGCGGGTTCGTCCACTCGGCGGGGCTGGTGGTCGGCCCGGTGCTGGCCGGTGCGCTGGTTGCCGTCGCCGGCCCCGGCGGCGCACTGCTGGCGGACGCAGCGAGCTTCGCCGCCAGCGCCGCAGTGCTGGCGAGGCTCGGCACGGTGGGCGGGAGGGCCGTCACGGAGCGGGCCGAGCGCCTCGGGTTCCTGGCCGAACTCCGGGTCGGCTGGCAGCAGGTGCGCCAGCGGTCCTGGGTGTGGTCGAGCATGCTCGTGATCGCGGTCTACCACGTGGTGGTGCTGCCCTCGGTGTTCGTGCTCGGTCCGGTGCTGGCGGATCGCGAGTGGGGCGGGGCCGGCGCCTGGGCCGTGGTGGTCACCGCCTTCGGCCTCGGTGCGATCGTCGGCGACGTCTGTGCCTACCGCCTCAAACCGGCCCGTCCGATGGCGGTGGCGGCCGTCGCGATGGTGGTTGCCTCCTGTCAGGCGCTGATCATCGGATCCGGCGCTCCGGTCGTGGTGATCGCTCTGCTGGAGGCGTGCACCGGAGTCGGCGTCTCCCTGTTCTTCGTGCTGTGGGAGACGTCACTCCAGGTGCACATACCCGAGCAGATGCTGTCCCGGGTCAGCTCCTACGACCAGCTGACCGCGGAGGCGCTGATGCCGCTCGGCCTGGTGCTCGCAGGCCCGCTCTCCGACGGGATCGGCGTGCACCGGGCGCTGTTCGGCATGACCGCTCTGGCACTGCCGGCCGGCCTCGTCCTGCTCGCCCTGCCGGCGGTTCGGGGACTGCCTGCACGGCCGGCGACCATCCCTGCATCCACTAATCCATAAAAGATTGGAATATGATCGCCGATGTGCCCCCGCTCGATCGACGCCCGCGGAGCACCGCTCCACGCACCACGTCCCACGTACCACCCGGGAGTCCCCCATGTCCGTCCAGGCCCAGCCCCCACTGCCGCCCCCGGCAACCACGCCGAACGCCGCGGCGCGCACCACCCCGGCCGGCCAGCCCGGGGGCCGGCCGATCCGACTCGGGCTGCGCGCCAACATTGCACAGTTCGGCCTGCTGGTGGCGGTCAACGCCCTGGTCGGTGGCATGCTCGGCCAGGAACGGACAGTCCTGCCGCTGCTCGCGGATCAGGTCTTCCACCTGTCCGCCTACACGGGTGCGCTGACGTACATCCTGGCGTTCGGCGCGACCAAGGCGGTCACCAACTTCTTCGCCGGCACGCTCTCCGACCGGTACGGGCGCAGGCCGGTGTTGATCGCGGGCTGGCTGATCGCCCTGCCGATTCCGGCGATGCTGGCCTGGGGTCCGACCTGGGGGTGGATCGTCGCGGCGAACGTGCTGCTCGGCGTCAACCAGGGCCTCACCTGGTCCACCACCGTGATCATGAAGATCGACCTGGTCGGTCCGGCCCGGCGCGGCCTGGCGATGGGCCTCAATGAAGCGGCGGGCTACCTCGCGGTGGCCGTGACCGCGACCGGCACCGGCGCCATCGCCGCCCACTGGGGCCTGCGCCCGCAGCCCTTCCTGCTCGGCGCGGCCTACGTCGCGCTCGGCCTGGGCCTGACGGTCGCCGCCGTCCGGGAGACCCGCGAGTACGCCCGTGCAGAGGCCGCCGCCCACCCGGCCCCGGTCGCCGCCATGCCAGCGGTCACGACCCAGGCGTGCCCCGGCGGTGACCAGACGGCGGTGCTCAGCACCGCCCGAATAGCCCGCACCACCAGCCTCGGCGACCGGGCGCTGTCCAGCGCCAGCTGGGCCGGCATGGTCAACAACCTCAACGACGCGCTCGCCTGGGGCATCTTCCCGCTGCTGTACGCCGCGCACGGTCTGGAGCTCGGCCGGATCGGCATCCTGGCCGCGCTCTACCCGGCGGTGTGGGGCGCGGGGCAGATGCTCACCGGCTGGTGGTCCGACCGGATCGGCCGCAAGCACCTGATCACCGCGGGCATGCTGCTGCAGGCCGTCGCCCTCAGCCTGGTCGCGGCCGGGACCAGCTTCCCGATGTGGGCCGCGGCCCAGGCCCTGCTGGGCGCGGGCACGGCCCTGGTCTACCCGACGCTGCTGGCCGTCATCGGAGACGTCGCCCACCCCGCGTGGCGGGCGCGCGCCGTCGGCGTCTACCGGCTCTGGCGCGACGGCGGCTTCGCGGTCGGTGCGCTGATGGCCGGCATCCTCGCCGACGCGTACGGCGTGACCACCGCGATCTGGGCGGTCGCCGCGTTGACCGCGGTGGCCGGTGTCATCGTGGCGGTGCGCATGTACGAGACCCATCCGCGCCGCTGACCGGTCGTCAGCAGCGGACGGCCTCCTCGGCGGCGCGGGAACGAACATTCCGGGGAGGCCTGCGAAATAGTCACTCGAGGAAGACCGACACAATGCCCAGCACCGCCGCGAGGCCCGGCAGCACGGCGAACCAGACGAAGCCAAGGCGCAACGGAAGGCTGAGACCGTTGCGGACCGGCTCTCCGGCGCGTCGGAACCGGTCGGTGCGGCGGATGTTCAGCAGCGCGAGTCCGACGCCGGGGGCGAGGGAGAGCAGCCACAGTCCGAACAGGAACCTGGCGCTGTCGCCCACCGCACGGTCGGTGCCGAACTCGACGCAGCGGCCGGTCGGAAGGCAACTCACCTCCAGCTCGGTGCCGAGCGCGTACGGGGCGGACCTGTTCGGGAGCTGCCGGTAGCCGCCCGCCGGGTCGGCGGTGCGCGGCTCGCCGTGGCCGGAGCAGCTGTAGGTCTCGTTGCGCCCGCTGCGGCCGTTCGAGTCGCAGTGGTCCACCGTCATCCGCAGATGAGGGGTGCCGCGCCAGCCCGCCTGGTAGGTGAAGTCGGTGGCCCCGCCATAGGCGAAGCCGAAACCGAGGAAACCGATGAACAGGAGGACAGCGACCGTGAGCGCCGCCCCGCAGCCGGCCGAGAGACGAGAGTTGCCGGACCTGAGGTACCTCTCGTCCGGATCGGGCCGCCGGTCGGTTCCGTCGGGCCCGGCCGCGTCGGGCGGTTCGTCAGGCTTGTCGGGGCCTGCCGGGCGGCCAGGTCTGGTGGCGTCCATGGTTGATCCCCCGTCGGGTTCGTGCATGGTCGGCACCATAGCGCCGGAGCAGATCCCTACGGGCTGACAGCGGCGTGGAACTGGGAGCGCAGGGCGGCGAGTTCGGACGTCCGAGCGCCGTGGGCGCGCAGGTGCTCGTCCAGTGCGCCGTGCTGGGAGCGGACGGAGAGCAGGGCACGCCGCAGATGGACGGCCGCGACCGGGCGAGTGGCGTGACCGGGTGCGCCGGGGGCGGGAACGGTGAGCCCGAGCGCCGTGTTGGAACGCAGGAAGTCGGCGAGGACCTCCGGCTCCGCTGCCCCCAGCAACGACTGGATCAGCGCGACCACCACCCCGGTGCGGTCCTTGCCGGACGCGCAGTGCACCAGGACGGCCCGGCGGTCGGCGGCCAGCAGGGCCCGGACCGCCGCGACGGCCGGGCGTCCGGCGAGCTCCGCCATCAACGGGTACAGCTCGGCCTGCTCCTCGGGCCAGCGCTGCTCCGCGAAGACCGGAACGTGCAGGTAGCGGATGCCGGAGTCGCCGAGGAAGTCCGGGCGGGCGATGGTCTCCGGGGTGCTGCGAAGGTCGAGGACAGTGCGCACGCCGAGGTCGAGCAGCGCCCGGGCACCGTCGGGCGTCAGCCGGTCCAGCGCCCCGGAGCGGTACAGCACTCCATGGGGAAGTGTCCCGAGCCCGCCTGCGTCCCGGAAGTTGCGCACCCCGGGGACGGTGGGCCCGTCCATTCCCGCTGCCGTCGGTTCGTCCGCGATCATGGCGGCCATCCTAGGTGGTGGGAATGCCCGGCCCCGTCCGCGCGACCAGGGTCGTGCCGGTCGGCATTGTTCGGGCCCGCGGCCGGGGAGGCCGCGAGCCCGGAGCCGGGGTCGCAGGGGGAGGGAGGGGCGGTCAGGCGGGGGTGATGCCGGGGTAGAGCGGGTGCTCCGACAACAGGTCGACGGCACGCTTGGCGACCGCGTCGCGGACGCCGGCGTCGAGCAGGTACTGCGCCTTGGAGGAGCCGGCGGCGGAGGTCGCGGACAGTACGGTGTGGATCAGGTCCGCCACCTCGTCGAGCTCGGCGGCGCCCAGACCGCGGGTGGTGAGGGCGGGGGTGCCGAGCCGGATGCCGGAGGTGTACCAGGCGCCGTTCGGGTCCTGCGGGACGGCGTTGCGGTTGGTGACGATGCCCGAGTCCAACAGCGCCGCCTCCGCCTGGCGGCCCGTCAGGCGGTAGGAGGAGACGTCCGCCAGCACCAAGTGGTTGTCGGTGCCGTCGGTCACCAGCCGGGCGCCGCGCTTCAGCAGGCCCTCGGCCAGCGCGTGCGCGTTGTCCACCACCTGGTGGGCGTACACCTGGAACTCGGGACGCCGGGCCTCCGCGAACGCGACGGCCTTCGCGGCCATCACGTGCGACAGCGGACCGCCGAGCACCAGCGGGCAGCCCCGGTCGACGTGCTCGGCCAGCTCCGAGGTGCACAGCACCATGCCGCCGCGCGGGCCGCGCAGCGACTTGTGCGTGGTGGTGGTGACGATCTGCGCGTGCGCGACCGGGTCGAAGTCGCCGGTCAGCACCTTGCCCGCGACCAGGCCCGCGAAGTGCGCCATGTCGACCATCAGGGTCGCGCCGACCTCGTCCGCGATCTCCCGCATCCGGCGGAAGTTCACCAGCCGCGGGTACGCGGAGTATCCGGCGACCAGGATCAGCGGCTTGAACTCGAGCGCGATCCGCCGGACTTCGTCGTAGTCGACCAGTCCGGTGACGGGGTCCGTCCCGTAGCTGCGCTGGTCGAACATCTTGCCGGAGATGTTCGGTCGGAAGCCGTGCGTCAGGTGACCGCCCGCGTCCAGCGACATGCCGAGCATCCGCTGGTTGCCCAGCTCGCGGCGGAGCTCCGCCCAGTCCTGCTCGCTCAGGTCGTTGACGTTGCGCACCCCCGCCCGCCGGAGCGCCGGGCTCTCCACCCGCTGCGAGAGCACCGCCCAGAACGCCACCAGGTTGGCGTCGATCCCGGAGTGCGGCTGCACGTACGCGTGCTCGGCGCCGAACAGCTCCCGGGCGTGCTCGGCGGCCAGCGACTCCACCGTGTCGACGTTCCGGCAGCCCGCGTAGAAGCGGCGGCCCGGGGTGCCCTCCGCGTACTTGTCGCTCAGCCAGTTGCCCATCGCCAACAGCACGGCGGGCGAGGCGTAGTTCTCGCTGGCGATCAGCTTCAGCGAGGCGCGCTGGTCCTCGATCTCCGCGCCGATCGCCGCGGCGATCCGCGGTTCGACGGCGCGCACCACGTCCAGGGCGCTGCGGAAGGCGGTGTCGGCGGCAGGGCTGCCGAAGGTGTGCGGGGTCAGGGACTCGGCCAAGGCGGTCTCCTCGTACGGAACGGCGACGATTCGGACGGCCCAGGCGCTCGGCTACAGCACGTCGGAACCCGCAGGTTCCGTGCGGAGCCGCTCCCCGATGGTGAAATCCATCCCAGCGCGCCAGTCACGGCTCACCGCGATGCTACCAACCGCCCGAACCAGGTCCGGGCGCACCCCGCTCGGCCCCCGCTCCGGACAAGCAACTGCTGGAGGAACAGTGGCGCGCCGACCTCGCGGTGGCGGGCGCGTCACGGGCACCACGCTGACCGCGCACGGCGAGCAACTGTCGCTGCGGATGACGTTCCTGCACGTCACGACCGAGCACGCCCAGCACAACGAGCACGCGGACCTGCGGCGTGAGCCCATCGACGGGTTCACCGGCGCCTGACCGGCATCGAAGTGCCGTGCGGGGCAAGGCGAATGGGGTACCCCTGATCGAACGGTCAGTCAGATGACCGGATAGCATACTGAGTATGGGACCTCTCGAACCGAATGTGCCCGAGCTGATCCTCGGCCTGATTATCTTCTTCCTGCTGTTCGCGATGCTCGGCAAGGTCGTGCTGCCGCGCATCGAACGGACTCTTGCCGAACGCCACGACAAGACCGATGGCGGCCTGGTCCGGGCCGAGGCCGCCCGGGCCGAGGCCGAACGGATACGCGACGAGTTCCAGGCCGAGCTGTCCGCAGCCCGGCACGAGGCCGCCGCGATCCGGCAGACCGCCGCCGAGGAGGGCGCGGCCCTGGTCGCCGCCCTGCGCGCCGAGGGTCTCCAGCAGCGTGAGCGGCTGGTGGCCGAGGCGCAGGTCCAGCTGGCGGCCGACAAGGTGCTCGCCGAGGCCGAACTGCGCGAGGACGTCATCAAGGTGGCGACCGAGCTGGCCTCCCGGGTGGTCGGCGAGCCGCTGGCCGACCTGTCCTCGACCCGCGCCATCGCGGAGGAGTACCGCAACCGCGCCACCGTCTGACGTCCTGTCACTCGACAGCCGCAGACCCGGACGGGCCGTCCGCCCCCAGAAGTCCTGGGAGCGGACGGCCCGTTCGGCGTTCCGAGCGGCGCGACCGGACGCGCCTCAGGAGGCCGTGCCGCTCAGGCGCACGGGCCGTCGTCGGCCCACATGCCCCACTGTCCGCTACTGGCAGGGTTCTCGTTCAGAGTCCACCACTTTGCGTGCTCGGGGTGGTCGCCCCGCTGGGCCGAGGCGCGTTCGGTCGCGGCGGCACTGGCGAGGAAGGGAGATCCCGTGCTGCTCCGGGACTTCATCGCCCGCTCGATCACCGAAAACGACGACTTCGAAGCCGCGAACCTGAACTACTGGGCTCACTGGCTGGGGCCCGATTCACGTCCTCAGACCAGCGATGACCTCATGGCCGAGCAGGAACACCCCGCGTGGGACGCCTCCTCGCTGCTGCGACAGTTCGCCGTCCGGCTGGACCGCACGGGCGAGTACACCGATCTGTACGTCCATTAGATCTGGGCACTCATGCCCACCCGCCGGGGCCTGGCCGACGCAGACATCCCCCACATCAGCCGACGAGAACGCCGAGAGCCTCGAAGTCGTCGTCGCCCACAACGCGGACAAGTTGGAGTGCCTCATTCAGGCCGTGGAGTACCGCGAGCAGGGCTACCAGAACGTCCAGCCGTGGATCGACAGCAGCCTCGGCAGCCTCAAAGCCGAGTCGGTGAGCACCCTCGCCGAGGCCGCACTGACCATGACGTCCTTGGACTGGCAGAAGGTCTACCTCGGCTGACGGCTCCCACTCCATCCGACGGAGGTGGGGTGCTCCGCATCGGGGCCTCACGCTCCGTCACGACGAGAGGGCGGGGCCTGGCGTCACCCGGTACTGCTCAAGCTCTTCCGGGGGCGGGAGCGGGACGGTGATGGACAGTTCGACGGCGGCGATCTGCCGGACGAGGTAGCCCGATCGGCCGGCGGCGGCTCCGACCCAGGCTCCGGCGGTGTTCTTGGGCGTCCAGACTCCGCCGCGTTTCTCCACGGTGCCGACCTGTTCGCCCAGGCCGCGCACCACCCGGTAGTGGCCTCGGCGGCCTTCGTAGTCGAGTTCGAAGAGCCGGGGGTTCCACCGGCCGTCGGGCAGCAGGTTGGCGGGGTGGACGGCCAGGGGTGTGTCCTTCCGTCCGGGCGGGTCGAGGTGGGGCCTGGCGTCGGCGGCCGAGTTGGCTCGGAGCGCAGTCAGATCAGACTGATCGTGGCGACGACGTGGCGGTGCGCTTGGCGAGCAGGCTCGCGAGCATGATGACGATCAGACCGGTCCCCACCCCGCACAACGTCCACAGCACCCGGTAGCCCTCCGCGGCATAATCGGAGGGCTGCGGAAGGTCCACAAGGACGAGCACCCCCGCGGCGATTGCCGCAGAGTAGAGCGCGTAGTTGTAAAAGCGAATCGCCGCCCCGTGCATCAGCAGGACAAGCGCGACCACTTCGAGTCCACGCTCGACCGCGAACAGTCTGAGTCCGTGTTCACTGGCCGGCACCAGCAGCAACAGCGCAGCCGCGACCGCACCGATCAGCGTGCCAGCGAGGCGCTGCGCAGCTACGAGCGTGCTCTGACCCAGGCTCGGCTTCATCGCGACCATGGCTGCGATCGGCATCCAATAGCCGTGCGACAGGTTCAGTCCGAACGCAAGCGCGACGGTGCCGCCGATGGCCATGGCGCGGATCACCGCGAACATGACCATCGGCCCGGTCAGCTTCTTCCGCGAGGTATCGCCGGGGAGCTCTGCGACCGGCTGGGGCCGGTCCTCGCGTCCGCGGATCAGCCACGCAAGGAACGTCACCGCGATCCACAGCGCCGAGCCCCCAGCCCAGGCGAGCACCTGGGCCCAGGTGTAACTGGTGATGCGGGCATGCTGATGGAAGCTGGATGCGAGCCCGATGGTGACAATGAACCAGAGGTTGAGAAGCAGAGCTGCGACGAATCTGTGCACCCCGAACGCGGCCGCCAGGCCGGCCACCAGCGTGACCATGAAAGCCGCAAGCACCAGCCAGCCCCAGGCGTCTGCCCCGATGCCGAACCCCAACGCGGTCACCCCAGCGCCGATCAGCGCAAAGACGGCGATGTGGGACGCGCGGTGCCCGTAGCCGCCTCCCGGGTCGGCCAGCCCCGCGAAGAGCAGGCCGAACAGCGCGCTGAAAAGGTACTGCTCATGCCCGATCGCCCAGAAGACGAGCAGTGGCACCAGCGCGGCGTCCAGGAACATCACCGCGCGCGGCCAGTTGATCCCCGCGGGGCTGAGCTTGAACACGTTCGAGAGCCAGCTCATGATCTTCCTCCAATGAACGGGCCCGATCAACGCCTCACGACCTGTGCACCATGAGCCTCGGCGACCCGGACCGTGATCAACAAGCAAAGCGTGACGACCAGACACACCCCGCCCCCACCGGGGCGGGGGCGGGGGCGGGGTCTGGTGTCAGCGGTGTGCAGGCCCGGACGGTGCGGCCGCGTGTGGTTTCGTCTTGAAGCCACAATCGATGACCAGGCCGCACGGCCCTGCAGGCTCAGCCGTTGGTGTGCTCGTACGCCTCAAGCCAGCTGATACGCGGACCGACGAGGCCGACGGCAACCGAGCCCGCCTGCAACCCGGCCGACGACGACGGCTCGTCATGAGCCACCGCAGCAGTCGGTACGGCGGCGACCACCGCTGCCGCCAGGGCCACGGTCGCGGCAATCTTGGAGAGGTTCATTCGAAGGTTCATCTCAGGGACTCCGATCGTTTCTGGACGTAAGCCGGCCGGACCGGGTGGACGCGTGCCGCCCGGGGAGGCACGGAGAACATTTGCATGCGATGTGATGTCAATTCCTGATGTCGCAATTCGGTTGGGGCAAGCGGGTGCGCTTTCTCCCTCGTCCAGGTGACTCCGGCTTCGCCCGTTCCGGCCGCTTTCCCTCAGCGGCGGGCTCGGGCACTTTGCCGCCGAAGCCGTCCACGGGACGGGGGCGATGTCTGGTGTCAGCGGTGGGTGGTGCGCAGGTGGCGTCGGCGTTTCTCGTCCACGCAGCCCTTGCCGGGGCTCGGGATCGTCCAGCCGCAGGTGCACACGGCCTTGGAGTACGTGCGGCGGGCGCAGCCGTCGGTCAGCGGCTTGTTGTGGCTGGTGTGCTTGTGGGCGGGCAGTCGGTGTCGTCGGCATGGTGGTCGGTGCGGGGCCTGGCGTCCTTCGGCGGCCTGCTTCAGCGGGGCCCACTCGGCTTCCTGGGAGGCCCACTCGTCCTCGGTGAGGCCGTCGCCGACGCACACGGGTTCGGTGTGGTGGAACCAGGTCTCCCAGTCCTGCTCGACCGGACATCCGGCGTGGCCTGGGCGGCTTCGGAGGTGTCGGCTTCGACGGGCACCACGTGCACGGTGATGACGTCCACCGCCACGATGTACTTGGGATGCTGCTCTCCTGTCTGCTCGGGGCGGGCCTGGTGCCGACCGGGGGCGGGGCCTGGTGTCTACGCGGCCTGGGCGGTGGCCGGCAGTGAGGCGTTGAGGGCTCGGAGTACGGCTTCGGCCATGGCGGGGGTGAGGTGCGAGCACGTGATCTCGACGCTGCCGAACCGGGCGCGGTGGACGTTGACGACGGCGTGGGGCGATGCCCAGGACGTTCCGGGGCCCTGGCTCCAGCGCAGGGTGCGGGTGGTGTCCTCGTCGTGGCGGCGGCTCGCGGTGCTGGACGGCTGGCTGGCGGTGAGCGGCACGGTCTTCAACCTGCGGGCGACGGCGGTGACTTCGTGCACGTCGGTGAGGTGCTGGTGCTGCCTGCGGCTCATCTCGGCGACCGCCGCGTTCAGGGTGGGCAGCAGCAGCCGCTGGACGTCGACGGCGACCTTGGCCCGGGTGACGGTGATGTCCCCGGCGTCCAGGCCGTGGCGGTCGTAGTAGGTGCCGTCGGGGAGAGCGACGTTCACCAACCACCGGTCGCGGCGCAGACGTTCCTGCTGAATCAGGACGCACGCCCCGTCCTCGGCGCGGACCAGCTCGACGCACGGGTGCCGGCCCGGTATCCGCCGGGGTTCGACGGTCCATTCGTCGGCACCGAGGGCGTGGGCGAGCCCCTCGGCGAGCGCCAGCAGTTCGGCGCGGAGCGGGGCGAGTTCGTCTCGGAAGGTGGGCACTGGTGTTTCCTGCGGCGGTGCGGGGGTGGGGCCTGGTGTGGCAGCGGACGTTACGCAGCGAGCAACTGCGGTGCGCGGACGTCGGGTTCGTGGCCGTCGCTGTACCCGGACTCGCGGTCGTTGCTCTCGAAGATATCCAGGGCGTCGGCTTCGGCGGCCTCAGGGCTGTCGGCGTCCAGCTGGTAGAGGTAGGTCTCGGTGTTGTCGATGCGGACGGTGTAGCGGGGCACTGCGGTCTCCTGTGGGTGGCGCGGGGCGGGGGCTGGGGCCCGGCCGGCGTCGGGGTGTTCCGTTGTGGAGGCGGTTCGCGCGCGGGCGCGCACGCGATGCGGCGGCACTCCGGCCGGCCTCCCGGCGCGCCCCCGCCAGGGCAACGCTCCCCGATCGGTCCTCTCTCCCCGGTTGTGGTCGAGCGCCTGGCAGGGCGCCGCGCTCAAGGAGGCTTCCGTGTCCGCGAGTTCACGCCGTAGCACCCCCTTCCCCCGCACTGGGCCCGCCTTCGCCGCGCGGTGACGAACCGCGACGGCTGGATGTGCCGGCACGTCCGATACGACACCGGCGAGATCTGCGCCGAGCCCGCCCGCCACTGCGACCACATCGTCCCCGCCTCCGAAGGCGGCAGCGACGACCCCTCCAATCTCCGCGTGCCGTGCGACTGGCATGTGCTCCGCAAGGACGCCGCCGACGCCGACCGCGCCCGCCAGAGGACTGCCGCGAGCCGCTGGAAGCCTGCCCGAACCTGCCGACCGCATCTCAGGGAGGTCCGTTGAAGGTCGATCCGGCTCTGAAGGATCCACAGGCGGTTCGGGTCGCGCTCATCGAGTTGCACGAAACCGAACTCGACCTCGAACCGGGCGACTTGGTGGCGATCGACATCGCCGCGGCCATGCTCGCCCGCGCTGCCCAGCTCGACGCCGTGGTCAAGCGCGAAGGCCGGATGATCCCCGGCGGCAACCGCGCCGGGATGATGGTCCTGCAGTCCGGGATTGCGCAGGCCCGGACGAACCGGTCAAGCGCGGCCGGCCACCTCGCCAAGATCCGCGGTGAGGGCGAGGGCCTCAAGCGCGGCCACAACGTCCGCGACGCCGTCGATGCCCGCTGGGGCAACCGCGCCTGACGAACCCCCACCATGAGCCACCATGGCATGGCAGCTCTTGAACTTGCCGCGCAAATCGAACGTCGTCAAAACTTCGAGCAGCTGCCCACCACGGCGGCTTTCATCGCGCGATCCGGAGGTAGACATGGCGGACGAGCAGACGAACGACGAAGGCACGGCACCCAAGAAGGACGGCTTCGCCAATGGCGAGGTAATCAGCATTGAGGGTGAGGAGCACGTCGTCGTCAGGGAAGACGAAATCACGGGCGTCATCGAGCGCTGACAGGTGATCAATGGCTCCAGCCTCCCGGAAGGAGGTTGGAGCCATTGCTCGTTCCGGCGAGAGCGTCCCAGGCCCGCTGTCCACCCTCCGCATGCCGATCTCGAAGGGGCCCGCCGTGGCACGCCGCAGGACCCGGGCCGTCGGCCCATCGGACGAGGCCCTGCGCATCGCCCGCACGATCGTCTACTGCGAAGCCTGCCTGGACGCCGAAGTCCCGCACGTCGTCGCGCACGAACTGTGGGCCCACGACATGAAGTTGCCCTTCGCGGCCGGCACACACATCTCGGTGGAGGCGGCCAGGCTGCTGGAGGAGCGCGCGCACCGCGAGACAGGCGGGATGCGAGAACCCGCCGTAGGCGCGGACGGACACCGAAGCCGAGCCAGTCGCCGCTTCACACCCCTGGCTCACCTGCACGGGTGGTTTGACATCTGGTGCCGCGAATGTCGAGGAAGGCACTCATAGCCTGAGCCCCGTACGTCGAACGACAGCACATGCGGCACTTCCGAGGAGCGTAGATGCCCAACTTCCAGCTCGGTGAAGTCCCCACCGGCTTCGTGTTCAACGAAAGCGACGGCCTCATCCACTACAGGTACGGACTTCTCCTGCCTATCCCTCAGCCCAACCAGACCGGCGTATGGGGCGACGCCTACTTCAGCCTCGGCTCCAGCTGGGTCGATGTGCGGCTGAAGGTGCAGTTCCACAACGGCACGACCTGGCTCCCCGCCAAGGACTGGGACGTCAGTCAGGGTGGCGCCCGCGTCACCGAGAAGCTCCCCAAGGGGATCCAGAAGATTCACGTCGGGCGTGTGAAGAAGAGCAGCAGCGACGTGGTGGACGACAACCCGGTCGGGTGGCTCATCGAATACGTCTGACGGATCCGGGCTCACCATGCCGCGCCCCGGACTGGCCTCGCGCCGGACCGGGGCGCGTCGCGTTGTCCCACCCTCGGCGCAGGACCAGGGCTGTGTGCCTGAGTTGAGAAGGGCAGCCGTGATCATCTATGGGCCCGTCCGCACGATCGCGGACACCGTCCCGCATCTGCATCGCACGCTGGCAGGCGAGTTGCTGCGCTGGTCAGCCCGCGCGTTCCGGCCGGACTGGGAGTACACGCCGGAGCAGTGCCGCACCCTGGCGCGCTGGTACGAGTTGCGAGACGACGCCGTGCCTGAGGACCCGAACGACCCGGAGACGTGGGGCCGGGCATTCCGCCAGGAGTCCGGCACCCTGCGCCGCCTCAAGGGCTGGGGCAAGGATCCGGCGATGGTCTCGGTCTACGCGGTACGCGGCGGGGTCCGCGAATCCGCGGCGGCCTCCCGCGTCCTGTCGATCGCCTTCTACCGACTGGTGCGGGAGCTGGAGACCGGCCGCGTGATCGGCGGCCCCGGCTACCGCCCCGGGGCCTCGCTCGGCTCCCTGTGGGCCGACTTCAACAAGGCGACGGGCAGGCGGACCGGCTCCGGGCTGTCAACGCCGCTGCCAGTGGACACCCGCAACTCCTTCCCCGTCGCCAACCTCAAGCGTGAGGCCCAGCGGGCCGAGAACGCGTTCCGCGCCGAGGTCACCGACCGCGTCGAGAAGCACGAGCGCGAGCGCGCCGGCTGGGGCTCGGCCGCTCTGGACGACGCCGAGCTGGTCGTCCGGGAGAAGGAGTTCCTGGACTCCGTGCGCACCGGCAGCGCGGGGGCGGGCGGGATGCTCGCCCAGGACGGCGGCCGGGACATGATCCACATCGCCCTGCAGAACGACCCCGGAGCGATCGGCTACTACCGCAAGACCGACGCGAGCCGCTGCTACTTCTGCGCGCTCATGGCCGCCGGAGGCGCGGTCTACAAGCCGAAACGCACCGCCGCGTTCGGCACCAACCCCCACTGCCGCTGCCAGGCCGTGCCGACCTTCTCCCGCCACTACCAGCTTTCCTCCGAGAACGGGAAGTTCGCCCGGATGTGGCGGGACTTCGGGGGCGGGTCGCTGGCCGACTGGCGCAGCTACTACTCCGGTGGAAGGCCTTCTGTCCGGTGGCATCCATCACCGCCACGGCGTCCGGCGGGCCGTTGTCCTCCGGTATCAGGTACGGCGCGGAGGCGTATCAGTTGGAGCCGAGCGTGTCGGCGGTGGCGGCCTTCGCGGGCCCGGACGCGGTGGCGGCGGCCACGCCGACCGGCCAGCAGGCCGAACACGGACAGCGCGACCGCGAGGGCGCGGCGCGGCCGACAGCGACGGCGCGTCGGGGCGTCGACGGCAGGAGGGTGTGGGGGAGTGCGCGTTCCATCGAAGGCCTCTCCCGGAGGCGGCGAGGACGGCGGCCCGGGGCGCGAAGTGGGGGCGCGCGGCCGGGTCAACGGTCGGGTACCGAGCCGAGGTTGACGTGACTTGCCGCTGGTGTAGACCTGTGCTGAATCGCCGTCAACCCTTGCTGACTCCCGCTGCTCGGCCCTTGAAGCCCGACGCCGAACTGCTCTGATGCTCGATACAGCCGTCAGCCGTCAGCCGTCAGCCGTCAGTCGTCAGCCGTCAGCCGCCCGCGCCGGCCGCTCCGTCCGTCTGGCCGTGCCAGGCCCGGTCGTCGGACGCCGGGCCGGGGCGGTCGGGTGCGGCCGCCGGCATCGGCGTCGGCGCGTTCGCCGGGAGGAAGGACTCCAGGCCGCGCAGGAACACCTCGATCTTGAAGGCGTACCGCTGGTCGCCGTCGCCCTCCATCATGGCGTCCGCCATGCGCTGCAGGGTCGGGAAGCGCTCGGCCGGCAGGTCGTGCAGGTAGCCGCGCAACTGGTCGAAGTAGGCGCCGAGATCGGTGCCCCGGGCCAGTCGCTCGTTGTACACCCAGGCCTCGTACGCATCGGTGTCGATGATCTGGCCCAGGGCGTCCAGCGCCCAGGCCGCCACCTGCGGGGGCAGGCCGACCTGGAGCAGCAGGTCGAGCAGGAACTCGGTGATCCGCAACTGGCTCTCGCCCACCGGGATGCTGCCCAGCGACACCAGCGCCACGTCCCGATGGGCCGTCAGCACCCGCTGCGCCTCGAAGCAGATCTCGGTGATCTGCTCCTTCCAGCGCTCGGGCTCCGGCCGGAGCGGCAGGCGGATCTCCGCCGTGACCTGCTCCAGCATCAGGTCGAACAGCTCCTCCTTGTTGGAGACGTGCGCGTACAGCGAGGCCGGGCCGGTGCCGAGCTCCTGCGCGACCCGGCGCATCGTCACCCCGGCCAGGCCCTCGGCGTCCAGCACGCGGATCGCCGTGTCGACGATCAGCGAGCGGCTGAGCGGCTGGCGCGGGTCGGCCTTGCGTGGCTTGTGCCACGGGATCGCGGGCATCTGCGCGGGCATCGGGCCACCTGCTTTCGCTGAACGTTCTACCGTCGATCATCGTACTCGGGGCGAACGCCGTTCGACCGGTGGGCGAAGCATCCGGTTCGGGGACGGGTTCCAGGGGGCTCAAGTGCTGGTCAAGGCACTCGGGGACGAGTCCGGGTCGGTCTCCGGGAGAAGTCGGGGTAAATCCGTTTGACGGGAACGCCGCTCGGCTCGTAGAACAGTGTTCGTTAGAAGAAACACCGTTCACTGCGCGGCCCCAGTCCACCGCGCCCTGGCATTCAGCAGGAGTATGCAATGACCGACGCGGTCGGACTTTCACCTTCGGCGACACCGCCCTCCGCGGGCGGGGCCGAACCCTACCGTTGGCGCTGGGTCGCGCTGTTCGTCATCCTCGCCGCCGAGGTGATGGACCTGCTCGACTCCCTGGTGACGAACATCGCCGCCCCCGCGATCCGGCAGGACATCGGCGGTGGCGAGTCAACGATCCAGTGGCTCGGCGCCGGCTACACGCTGGCGATGGCGATCGGCCTGATCACCGGCGGCCGGCTCGGCGACATCTTCGGTCGTCGCCGGATGTTCATGCTCGGCGCGGCCGGGTTCACGCTCGGCTCGCTCGCTTGCGGCGTGGCCCAGGAGCCCTGGCAGCTGATCGCCGCCCGGATCGCCCAGGGCCTGCTCGGCGCGGTGATGCTCCCTCAGGGCCTCGGCATCATGAAGGAGATCTTCTCGCCGAAGGAGCAGGGCGCGGCCTTCGGCATGTTCGGTCCGGTGATGGGCCTGTCCACGGTCGGCGGCCCGATCCTGGCCGGCTGGCTGATCGACGCCGACTTCGCCGGCACCGGCTGGCGGATGATCTTCCTGATCAACATCCCGCTGGGCCTGTTCGCCTTCATAGGCGGCCGGGTCTTCCTCCCGGCGCAGGCGGAGGGCCGGACGGTCCGGCTCGACCTGGTCGGCGCGCTGCTCGCGGCCGTCGGCGCGGCCACCGTGATCTACCCGCTGGTGCAGGGCCGTGAGCACGACTGGCCGCTGTGGGCGTTCGCGCTGCTGGCGGTCGGCGTGGCGGTGTTCGGTGTGTTCGGGTGGTACGAGTCGCGGCGCAAGGCCGTCGGAGCGGATCCGCTGGTCGAGCCGAGCCTGTTCGCCAAGCGCGGCTTCAGCGGCGGCATGGTGCTCGGTCTGATCTTCTTCACCGCCATGACGGGCTTCTGGCTGACGTTCAGCCTCTACACCCAGCTGGGCCTGCACTACAGCCCGCTGAAGTCCGGCCTGGCGGGAGTGCCCGCCTCGGTCGGCATGGTGATCGCGTTCGTCGCCTCCCAGGCGCTGCAGCGCTTCGGCCGCAAGGTGATGCACGCAGGGTTGCTGGTGATGCTGGCCGGCGTGCTCGGCCTGATGTACACGCTGCACAGCCAGGGCGCGGGCGTCACCCCGTGGCAGACGGTGCCCGCGCTGCTGGTCACCGGACTGGGCATGGGCCTGGTGATGGCCCCGTTCTTCGGCATGGTGCTGGCCTCGGTGGACGCGCACGAGACCGGCTCCGCCTCGGGCACGCTGACGGCCGTTCAGCAACTGGGCGGCGCGCTCGGCAGCGCCATCCTCGGCACGGTGTTCTTCGAGCGGCTGAAGACGGCCGACTTTGCCGGCGCCGAGCAGCTCACCCTCTGGTCCGAGATCGCGATGCTGGTCGCGGTGTTCGCCGCCATATTCCTGCTCCCCAAGCACGCCCGCCCCGAGGACGGCGAGGGCGCGCCCGAGGGGAGCGCCGACGCCGCGGCCACGGTCGACGTCCGCAAGGAGGGGGAGCACCAGCCGGTGTGACGCCACGTCAATGACCGGCCGGTCGGCCGCCCTCGGGCACCAGGTGCCAGGGCGACCGACCGGCCGGCCACTCGAATCAACCCGACTCGGCCGACGACGCGCGCCGACCGTCAGCCTCAGCCGCCGCCGACGTGCGCCGACCGTCAGCCTCAGCCGTTGTACGCGGCGAACATCTTCGAGAACTGGTAGGGGGTCTGCGGAATGTTGGTGCACTTGGGCAGTGAGCCGGTGCAGGCGTTGGCGTCCCGGGTCATCTCCCAGAAGGCCAGTTCGCCGAGGTGGTTCTGCTGGGCGAAGGTGAGCAGCTGCTGGGCGTCGGAGATACCGAACACCTCGGAGGCGGTGTCGTTCTGGCCGAGCATCGGGGTGACACCGACCATGGCGTAGGCCTGAGCGTCCGTCAGGTTGGTCCAGACGGAGCGGATCTGCGCCTGGGTGGACTGCGCGGACTGGATCGCGTAGGCGCCCATCTTGCCGGCGGGGCTCGGGGCGGCCCAGTCGCCGAAGTCCATCGCCATGACGTTGACCAGGTCCACGGCCAGGCCGGCGTTCTTCGCGGACTGCAGGATGTAGACGCCGTCGGCGGTGAGGCCGCTGGGCAGCACCGGCAGGGTCAGGCTGACCTTCAGGTCGCGGCCCTTGGCGCGCTGCGCGGCCTGCACCTGGGCCAGCGCGGCGGAGCGGCGGTCGACGGAGGCGTGGTCGGTGACGGCGGTGCCCTCGATGTCGAAGTCGACGCGGTCCAGCGCGTAGACGTCCACCACCTTCTGGTACTGCGCGGCGAGCGAGGCCACGGTGGTGCAGGACTGCGCGAGTTCGGTGCCGTTGGCGCCACCGAACGACGGGCGGACGTCGCCGCCGGCGGCCCGGATGGCGTCCATGTCGGCCTTGTCCCAGCCGGTGGTGGCGTCGTACGCGCCGAACCAGCTGGCGGTGCAGGTCTGGCTGCCGTTGATGATGAAGGCCAGCGAGAACTCCTTGAGTCCGCTGGCGGCGGCGAGCGCGGGCAGGCTGGGCGTCGGGTAGGCGCCGAGGTCGACGTAGGGCGCGGCGGTGCCGGGCGTGGTGCCGGTCCCGGCGGTGGCGGTCGCGGCGGCGGAGGCGGCGGACTCGTTGCCGGCGGCGTCGAAGGCGCTGACGGTGAAGGTGTGGCTGCTGCCTTGGAGCAGGCCGCGGACGGTCGCGCTGGTGCCGGTGACGGTGGCGACGACGGCGCTGCCCTCGCGCACGTGGTAGCCGGCCACGCCGACGTTGTCGGTGGAGGCGTTCCAGCCGAGGGTGATGCTGCCGGGCCCGGCGGCGGTGCTGTGCAGGTTGCCGGGCACGGTCGGCGCGGCGTTGTCGGCGGGCGCGCCGGCGCACGGCTGGTTGTTGATGGTGCAGTTGGCGGGCGCGGTCTGGGTGGCGCCGCTGGTGACACCGAAGCCGACGGCGGGGGCGCTGGCCCCGGGGGCGAGCGGCGAGGCCCAGGCCGGCGAGGTCACCGTGTAGTGGGTGCCGGTGGAGGTGCTGGTGGAGGTGAGGGTGCCGTTCCACAGGCTGGAGACGGTCTCGCCGGTCGGCAGGTCGAAGGAGAGCGACCAGTTGTTGACGGTCGTGTTGGTGTGGTTGGTGACGGTGTAGCTGGCCTGGAAGCCGTTCGACCAGCTCTGGGTCACGGCGTAGTCGGCGACCAGTCCGGAGGCTCCGGCGGCGTTGGCCGTGCCTGCCGCGGTGGCGGCCAGCGGCGCGACGAGCAGGGCCGCGGTGGCGGCGAGAGACAGGGTGACGCGCCTCATGGGCGGGTTCTCCTCGACGGTGTGGGGGAGTGGGGTGGTGCGCTGGTGCTGGGGGCGGACTCAAGATGGTCCAGACCAATTGGGGCCGTCAAGGTGGAAACCTGCGGCTTTGCCCAGAATTGACGGTTCATCAAGGTGCTGGCGCGGCAGGTTGCTTCGGCCGAAAGGTGCCGGGCCGGACGGCGGCAGGCGGCGGCGGGTCGCTTCGGGGCGGTCCCGGCTGATCGGGGCTGCCGCGCGGGAAGGCCATCGCGCGGAGGGTCGCGGCGGCGGAAGGCCGGGGCGGGAGAAGGCCGGAGCGGGAGAAGGCCATGGCGGCGGTGGGTCGCGCGGCGGCAGAGCGAGGGGGTGGAAGGTCGTGGTGACGGAAGGCGCGGCCCCCGAACTGTGGGGGATGGGGCCGCGCCACCCGCCCGACCCGTGTGGGTCAGGCGTTCATGGGCCGTCAGGTCAGGCGGTGACGGCGGTGTTGCGCATCCGGCGGGCCAGGAGGACGCCCGACGCGGTGGCGGCCAGCAGACCGGCGCCGGCGACGCCGAGCAGCAGGTTGTCGCTGCCGGACGCGTGGACGGACGCGGCGGTGTTGGTCGAGGTGGTGCCGGCCGCCGCCTCCTGGGCGGTCAGCGCGTCGCCGCCGTGGCCCGCGTGGGAGACGGAGGAGTACGCGGCGCCGGCGCTGATCTGCGCCTCGGTGGGCGCGGACGGGGTCTGGGCGGCGAGCGCGCCGGCCGCGGCGGTGGTGCCCGAGCCGAAGTCGACGTCGGAGCAGCCGAAGAACGCCTCCGGGCTGTCCGTGCGCTGCCACACCATGTAGACGATCTGGCGGCCGGTGCGCTGCGGCAGGTTGGCGGCGACGTTGTAGTAGCCGTTGTCCGAGGTGCGCGGGCTGGCGAAGGTGGCGATCGGGTTCGCCAGGTCCAGGTTCGACCACTTCAGCGGCTGGGTCGGGTTGTAGCTGCTGTTGGTGATGTACAGCGTCATGACGCCCTGGTGGGGCGCGGTGACGCGGAAGTTGAAGGTCTTCGCGCCGGCCGTCACCGGGGTGGCGGCCCAGTCGGTGCGGGCCCAGTCCAGGGCGCGGTACTTGTCGCGGTTCGCGGAGCAGAGGTGGCCGTCGGGGATGATCTGCCGGGCCTGCCCGTTGGCGTTGGCGATGTTGACCTCGTTCCAGTCGTACAGCGGCTGGGTGCCGCTGTCCGCGACGAGGTCCTTGCAGACCTGGGACTTGGGGGTCTCGGGGCCCTCCGCGTAGCAGGAGGCGATACGGCTGGCGGGGCCGAACATGGCGCCGTGGGCTCCGGCGGTGCCGGCGGCGAAGGTGGTGGCGACCAGGGCGCCCGCGCCCACCGCGGACGCGGTGAGCAGACGACGGGACCAGGACATGGTTCTCCTCGGAAAGGTGCCGGGTCGATGGTGGGGGAAAAGGGGCAGGCGCATGCCCGCCCGACGCCCACGGGAGCGACCCGGGGGCGGCGCGGTGTGGACCCGGCACACCGCGATCGGACCGAAGGCTACGATTGGCCTATACCAATTGACAAGTGTCTGCCAGTTTCGACCGGAGCCCCGGTGGCGGCATTCGGCCACCCGCAACGTCCTTGGCACGTTCCCGACCTGGCGTTGTGTCAGAAGCCGCCGACCACGCTCTCGGCGATAAGCACCAGCGGAATCGGCCTCCCACCAGCCCCGCAACCTACCGTCGCCGTACCCGCCCGGCTACGCCAGCCCGCTCGCGCGGCTACCTCCGCCTGTCCGCCAGGGGTGTGCGACGACTCCGACGGATAAGAAGGTCATAAGCCGCCGATAACCATGGGGCAAGCTGCCGGAGCCCGGCCGACAGCCCGTCAGCAGTGACCCGCCGACGCCGCGTCAGCCTTCGAGGTCAGCCTTCGAGCGCCGTCAGCGAGCCGAGCAGCCGCGCCGTGTCGAGTCCGGTCTCCAGGTACGCGACGAACAGTTCGTTGTTCAAGGCCCATGGCGAACGCCGGGCCCGTACTCGGCGGATCGCCTCGGCGGGGTGCGCGCCCAGTTCGACCAGCGCCTGCGCCACCACCAGCCCGGACCGGTCGTAGCCGGAGCGGCAGCGCACCAGCACCCTGCGCCCGGCCGCCACCGCATCCGCCGTGTGCGTGGCAGCGTCCTGGACGGCGGCCAACTGCCCGGCGTCCAGCGGGCCGTCCGACACCTCGGCGACGAAGTGCTCGACGCCGGGCGCGGGGCCGTGGCCGGGGGCGGTGAACAGGCTGACCACCAGCTCGAATTCGCCGTCGACCCGGACCGGGTGGCGTTGCCCGGCCGGGTCGCGCCAGTGGTGGCCGCCCATCCAGAGCCCGGGCGCCACCTCGTTCCACGGCGTCTCCGGCTCCGGCGTGCCGTGGTCGCCCCTTCGGCGGGTCTTCATGTCACTGCCTCCTCGCCCGACAACCCGGAGACTCCGGCGACGGGTTCCCGAAGCGCGGCTCCCGAAGCGCCGGTCCCGAAGTGCCGGGCCCGGGACAGGACTTCCGGAGCCGGTGAGGGGTGGGTTCGCCGGGCGTTCATGAGGGGAACAGGTGGTGGTGGGGCTTCGTTGGGGTGGGGTCGGGAGGTTGGTCGGCGCCGTGTCCACACCGATCCGAGGGACGGAAACCGTGACCGAACCGCGCGCCCCCAGGTGGCGTCGTCGCCTCTCCCTGCTGCTGGCCGCCGTTGCTCTGCCGGCCGTCGGCACGGGAGTGCTGACCGCCTTGCCCGCCGCCGCTGCGCCGGCCGACGACATCCGCCTCAACGAGGTGGTGACGACCGGGTCGGTGAACGACTCGATCGAGCTGTACAACAAGGGCACGTCGACGATCGACGTGTCCGGGTGGATCCTCAAGGACGACAACGACAGCAGCAAGTACAAGATCGCGTCCGGCACCAGCCTGGCCCCGGGCGGCTTCAAGGCCTTCGACGTGCACGGCAGCTTCGGCCTGGGCTCCGCGGACAGCGCCCGGCTGTACCTGGCCGATGGTGTCACCCTGGTCGATTCGTTCAGCTGGACCTCGCACTCCAACCTGTCCTGGTCGCGCTGCGCCGACGGCACCGGCGGCTGGACCCAGGCCGCCACCCTGACGCTCGGCGCCGCCAACAACTGCGGCTCCAGCGGCGGCGGTTCCACGACCCCGGTGGCCTGGCCCGGCGGTTCGACGGTCGCCACCGCGGACGCCGCCAACGTGTTCGGCACCGACCTGTCCGGCCTGTACCAGGAGGGCGGGGTGATGTGGGGCGCGCAGAACTCCGGCAAGCTGTGGCGGCTGGTCCCGAACGGCTCCGGCGGTTGGACGCCCGACACCGCCAACGGCTGGGGCTCCGGCAAGGCGCTGCGCTTCCCGGGCGGCACCGGCACCCCCGACGACGAGGGCGTGACCCTGACCGGCGCCGGTTCGGCCGGCGGCGTGTACGTCTCCAGCGAGCGCAACGCCGACGCCTCGTCCACCAGCCGGCTGTCCGTGCTGCGCTACGACGTGTCCGGCACCGGCAGCACGCTGAGCGCCACCCGGGAGTGGAACCTCACCGCCGACCTGCCCGCCACCGGCGCCAACCTCGGCCTGGAGGGCATCACCTGGGTGCCCGACAGCTACCTGACCGGCGCCGGGTTCAAGGACGCCGCCACCGGCGCCGCCTACGACCCGAGCCGCTACGCCGCGCACACCGGCGGCGTGTTCTTCGTCGGCGTCGAGGGCTCCGGCACCGTCTACGGCTACGTGCTGCTGGAGGCCGGCGGGTTCACCAAGGTCGCCACCGTCGGCAGCGGGATGGCAGGCGTGATGGAACTCCAGTGGGAGCCGCAGGCCAACCGGCTCTGGGTGGTCTGTGACGACACCTGCTCCGGCCAGCACCGGACCTTCCAGGTGAACGCGAGCGGCGCGTTCGCCGTCACCGCCGTCTACAACCGCCCGTCCGGCATGCCGAACATCAACAACGAGGGCTTCACGCCGGCCGGCGCCGACGAGTGCGTGGGCGGCAGCAAGCCGGTCTACTGGTCGGACGACAGCAACACCGGCAGTCACGCCCTGCGCAAGGGCAGCATCAGCTGCTGACGAGGCGTCAACGGCACAGTGCCACCCGGCCCCGGGCTCCGGCAGGAGTCCGGGGCCGGTCGGGCGTCAGGCGCGTCAGAGGTCGTCGGGCGCGTCAGAGGTCGTCCGGCGGCGGGGTTTCGGCGGCCGGGCCGAACTCGGCCAGGCCGGCGGTGGACCGGAGCCGGTAGCCGTCGGCCTCGCAGGTCAGGGTGAGTTCGGAGAGCCGGCCGTCGGCGTCGAGCAGCAGATCGGTCTCGCAGTCGGGTATTCGGTGCCGCGCCAGCCGTTCGCGGGCGGTGGCGTCGAACGCGTCGGCGACCGCCGTCAGCGGCAGCCGTCCGACCAGGTGGAAGCCCGTGCCGCCACGCATCGTCCGGATCCTGGTCCTACCCCGGAAGGCTGCCGGGTCGCTCTGCAGCAGCGCCCGCGCCATCGCCCGGTGATCGGCGAACAGCGGCTCCGGGGAGCGCGGCGACCGCACCCACGCCCGGTCGGAGACGCGGGTGTACGTGAAGTCCCGGGTCACCGTCAGATAGGCCTGCTGCTCAGCCCCTTGCTCCCTTGACACCAGGCCGAGCGCGCCGGTCTGCAGGCCGTCCGTCACGTTGACCACGCCCTGCCGCCGGGCGGTGCGCGTGTCGTCCGTGAACTGGACGGTGAGTACCGCGGAGAAGGGCTGCGGCGGGGCCTCGATCGCCGCCCGGAGCTGGGCCAACTCCTGGGCGGGGTCGGCCGGTTCGAGCGCGGACGCGGTGGCCGGGCCCGGTGCGGCCGACCGGCCGGACGGCGCGGGCGGCGGCTTCGGCGCCGGGGCACTCCCCGAACATCCCGTCAGCGCGGCCGCCAGCACCACCGCGACCGCTCCACCCTGGCGAGTCCGTGCGGATCCCACTCCCACCCCTACCCCTCGCTTGATCGATTTCCGCCACGTTGTCGCAGGTCACGGGCGGAGCGCAAGGGGTTTCGAGTTGCGAACGGGAGTCGGATCAGATGGTGAAGCCGGCGTGCACGTGGTCGTGGTGGGTCGGGTCGCTGAAGAACTGGTTCGCCGTCCTCCCGCCTGCCAGCAGGCGCGGGCCGCCGACGTTGTACGAGCCGGCGGCCGCGGCGGCGCGCATGAAGGAGTCGACCAGGTCGGTCGGGGTGGCCGGGTCCACCACCGGATGGCCGTCGATCTGCCAGGTGTCGAAGGCCTTCCCCAGCGGGTGGTCGCTCGGCCGGTCGGTGCCGAACACCATGAGCGGATGTCCGGACCGCACCACGCTGACCTGGAAGCTGTACGGTCCGGCCAGCGTCAGCATCGCGTTCAGCGCCGAGTCGTGGACCTGACCGCTGCGGAGGTCCGCGACGGCGGCCGGCGGCAGCACGATCCGGGGCTGGGCGAGCACCCGGGTCGCCGGGTCGGGGAGGGTGGCCGCCGCCGGACCGGGGTCCGCGGGGTGCAGGGCGGTGACGTTCCAGCGGGGATCGGCCTGCGAAAGCCGCACGTCCACCGTGGTGCCCGCGGACTGCGGGGCGCCGTCCGGCCCGGCCAGCCACTGGCGGCACACCACCAGGACGCTCGCCGAGTCGCTCAGCAGCCCGCCGTACTGGGCGTAGACGACCTCCACCGCGGCCTGCGGGGCGTCCGCCAGCAGCGTCCCGCCCTGCGCGGCCAGCTCGGCCGGGAGCCCGAGCGCCGCCACCCGCTGCCCGGCCGCCGCCGCGCCCTGGCCGCCCGGCGGCCAGCTGCCGATCGCCTCCACCACCTGCACCGCGCGGAGTTTGACGTCCGGCTGGAGCTCGCCCGGCCCAGGCTGCCAGGCGGACGGGGCGGGGAACGCGGAGCCGGTCGGCGACGGGGAGGGCGAGGAGAAGTTCCGGGCGACCGGGTGGGACGCGGAACAGGCCGTCAGGGCGCAGCCGAGCCCGCCCAGCAGGGCGGCCCGGCGGGGGAGACCAGGTGTGCTCATCCGCCCACTATCGGCGGAGGCGTGGCGGGGCGGTGAGTTGACCCGCCGTCAGGTCGGCAGATGGTCGAGGCGTGCGATGCGAGGCGCTCGCCGGCGGTGATCGGTGCGGGTGGCCCGGGCTGCCGTGGAACGTGTCGCGAGTGGGTGGCCGCGAAGCCTTCCCATATACCCCCTGGGGGTATATCTTTGCGGTCGTTGAAGGGGAACGAAGCCCGAGAACGCAGGACCGAACCAGGGAGATGTCATGAACGACCACGCCGCCCACAGCCACGCCGCCCACACCGCACCCGGCCACACCGCCCACCAGCACGGCGGCGCCCAGGCCGGAGGCCTGTCGGTCTCCGAGAGCGGATACACCCTCGAACTCGACGCGACGATCCTCGGCGCCGGCCCGCAGGCGATCACCTTCCGGGTGACCGGCCCCGACGGGCGGCCGGTGACCGAGTTCGTGCCCGAGCACGAGAAGGAGCTGCACTTCATCGCCGTACGGCGGGACACCTCTGGGTTCCAGCACGTGCACCCGGTGCGGGACGACAAGGGGGTCTGGACCACCGAGCTGACCCTGACGCCGGGCGACTGGCGGTTCTTCACCGACATCCACCCGGCCGCCCACACCGGAACCCTGACCTTGGGCACCGACGTCGCGGTGGCCGGCGCCTACGACCCGCTCCCGCTCCCGGAGGCCACCGGGGTCGCCCGGATCGGCGACTACGCGGTCACCCTGGACGGCGAGCTGCTGGCCGGCGAGGCGAGCGAACTGACCCTCACCGTCAACCGCGACGGAAACCCCGTGACCGACCTGGAGCCCTACCTGGCCGCCTTCGGACACCTGGTGGCGCTGCGCGTCGGCGACCTCGGCTACCTGCACGTGCACCCGGAGGGCGCCCCCGGCGACGGCGTCACCGCGCCCGGCCCCGGGATCTCGTTCATGGCCGTCGCCCCGTCGGCCGGCACGTACCGCCTGTACCTGGACTTCCAGCACGAGGGCACCGTGCGGACCGCCGAGTTCACGGTGCGCACGACCGCGAAGGCGACCGCCGCCGCGCCGGAGCACGCGGACCACGCGCAGCACGGCCACCACGCGCACCACGAGGACCACAGCCACCACGCGCACCACGGCCACCACTGAAAGCGCGCGCACACCTCCGCCCGCTCGCAGGAAAGGAGTACAGGAATGCCCCGCCTCTCCGCCCTCACGCCCGACACGGCGGTCGGCGTCTCCCGCGACCTCCTCGCCGATCTGGTCTCCCGGCACGGCAGCATCGGCGACATGGTCGCCACGATGGCCCACTCACCGGCCGTCCTGGGCGGATACCTCCAGCTCAGCCAGGCCATGGGCCGCGCCGAACTCGACCGCCGGATCAGCGAACGCATCTCCGTCGCCCTCCAGGTGCAGCAAGGGTGCCGGCTCTGTCTCGACGCCCACGTCGACGCCGCCCGCACGCTCGGAGTGGACGAGGACGAGATCGAGCGGGCCCGCGCCTGTTGTATTCGCGGGGCACGGCCGCCACCCGCGGGGGCCGTGCCCGGCCGCATGGACCCGGAAGGAACCCGTCATGCGACTGTTCGCCATCCGTGACTACCGCCACCTGTTCGCCGCCCAGGTCATCGCCCTGTTCGGCACCGGACTGACCACGGTGGCCCTCGGCCTCCTCGCCTACGACCTCGCCGGACCCCGCGCCGGCACGGTCCTCGGCACCGCCCTGACCATCAAGATGGTCATGTACGTGGTCATCGCGCCGCTGGCCGCCGCGTACATCGACCGGCTCCCCAGACGAGCCCTGCTCGTCGCGCTCGACGTGATCCGCGGCTCGGTCGTCCTCCTGTTGCCGCTGGTCAGCGAGATCTGGCAGGTGTACGTCCTGATCGGGCTGCTCCAGGCCGGCTCCGCGGCGTTCACCCCGACCTTTCAGGCCGTCATCCCCGACATCGTCACCGACGACTCCGCCTACACGCGGGCGCTGTCCGCCTCCCAGGTCGCCTCCACCATGGAGAGCCTGATCAGCCCGGTGCTGGCCGGCGTCGCGCTGGCGTTCCTGAGCTTCGACCGGCTGTTCCTCGGCACCTCCGTCGGGTTCCTGCTCTCCGCGCTGCTCGTCCTGTCGACCCGCGTCCCGAATGCTCGCCCGAGCGGTCACACCAAGGCCTGGGACAAGGCGGCGGCAGGCATCAGGACCTTCCTCACCACCCCGCGGCTGCGCGGCATCATGGCGCTGAACCTGACGGTCGCCGCCGCCGGCTCGATCGTCGTGGTGAACACCGTCAACTACGTCCGTGACGAACTCGGCGGCTCGCAGTCGGACGTCGCCTGGATGCTCGCCGCCTCCGGCACCGGAACGCTGCTGGCCGCGCTCCTGCTCCCGCGCTTCCTCGACCGGATCGCCGCCCGCACCGTCATGATCACCGGCGCCGCCGTCCTGGTGGCCGCGACCGCCGCCGCAGCGACCGTCGCCGCGGCCGGCCTCGCCGGCTGGACCGGCACCGCGGTCATCTGGACCGCGACCGGGGTCGGCATGGCGCTGATCATCACCCCGACCGGCAAGGTCCTGCGCGCCTCCGTCGGACGCAACGCGATCCCCGAGGTGTTCGCGGCCCAGTTCTCGCTGTCGCACCTGGCCTGGCTGATCACCTACCCGATCGCAGGCCGGCTCGGCACGATCGCCGGCTTCCCGCTCACCTGGACCGTCCTGGCGGCCCTCGCCGCAGCAGGAGCCGGCGGCGCCCTCGCCCTGTGGCCGCGCCACGACGTGCAGGAGACCACGAGCACGCCGGTGGCAGTCGCCCGGACCACGCCGAAGAACCTGGTCAAGGCCGCGTGACGAGCGGCCGCACCGACGAGAGAGGCCCGGACCGCACCCGCGGTCCGGGCCCCTCTCGTCGACGGGGCGTCAGGTGAACACGTAGACGAGAGACCCGGCGAGGACGAGCAGCAAGGCGGCGACGGCCGCGGTCCCCGGGCGGGACAGGGGACCGGGCAAGCGGTGCGGGGCGACGGCCCCGACCACCTGGCGGGCAGCGAGCGACAGCCCGAGGACGGTCACGGCCGCTCCGGCGAGCGTGAGGAACAGCGCCAAGGCGTGCCGGCCGACGGTGAGCCGATTGCACTCGCCGTCCGGGGTGCAGCGGACCCGGAGCACCGTCCCGTCGGCGTACACCTCGGGAGCGCCGGCGAATCGCCACGTTCCGGCGGTGACGCCGGAGCCGCCGGGCCGGCCGGTGCCGATGCAGTCGATGGTCCGACCGCGGTCGTGGTGGACGGTGCGACAGCGTGAGACGGTCATCGACAGCTCGGGGCTGTGGTGCTGCGCCCGCAGTTCGGTCAGGAAGAGCAGTCCGACGAGCAGAAAAGCCGCACCGATCACCGACAGGAACAGCAGGAGCGCGACGGAGACCCGGATCGGCGGTTTCCGCCCGATCCGGCGGTCGGCGCTGCGGGGCGGGGTCGCCCGGTACTTGGTCCGATCCGGGCGGTGGTTCGATCTCCTGCGCGGCTTCCTGGACATGACGAGCCTGGCCTTCCCCCGGATCCGGTCGTGCGGCGCACAACCTACTCCCGGTGCCGCGTCCGCAGACAGGGGGCACGCAGACGGGCCCGGACCGCCGCCGCGGTCCGGGCCCGTTCGATGGCAGGGCGTCAGATCAGGCCCTGGGCCAGCATCGCGTCGGCGACCAGTTCGAAGCCGGCGATGTTCGCGCCGACCACGTAGTTGCCGGGGCTGCCGTACTTCTCCGCCGTGGTGAAGCAGGAGTCGTGGATGTGCTTCATGATCTCGCCGAGTCGGTTCTCGGTGTGCTCGAAGGTCCACGAGTCGCGGGAGGCGTTCTGCTGCATCTCCAGCGCGGAGGTGGCGACACCGCCCGCGTTGGCGGCCTTGCCGGGCGCGAAGGCCACGCCGGCCTCCTGGAAGACCCGCACCGCCTCCGGGGTGGTGGGCATGTTGGCGCCCTCGGCGACGGCCTTCACGCCGCCGCGGACCAGCGCCAGCGCGTCCGCCTCGTGCAGCTCGTTCTGGGTGGCGCAGGGCAGCGCCACGTCGCACGGGACGCTCCAGACGCCGGCGCCCGCCACGTACTTGACGTGCGAGCCGCGCGCCTCGGCGTAGTCGGAGACCCGGCCGCGGCGGGTCTCCTTGATCTCCTTGAGCAGGGTCAGGTCGATGCCCTTCTCGTCGACCACGTAGCCGGTCGAGTCGGAGCAGGTGAGCACCGTCGCGCCCAGCTGCTGGGCCTTCTCGATCGCGTAGATCGCCACGTTGCCGGAGCCGGAGACCACCACGCGCTGCCCGTCCAGGCTCTCGCCGCGGGTGCGAAGCATCTCCTCGGTGAACATCACGCAGCCGTAGCCGGTGGCCTCGGTGCGGGCCTGCGCGCCGCCCCAGCCCAGACCCTTGCCGGTGAGGACACCGGATTCGTAGCGGTTGGTGATGCGCTTGTACTGGCCGAACAGGTAGCCGATCTCGCGGCCACCGACACCGATGTCACCGGCCGGGACGTCGGTGTACTCGCCGAGGTGGCGGTGCAGCTCGGTCATGAAGGACTGGCAGAAACGCATGATCTCGGCGTCCGAACGGCCCTTGGGGTCGAAGTCGGAGCCGCCCTTGCCGCCGCCGATCGGCATGCCGGTGAGGGCGTTCTTGAAGATCTGCTCGAAGCCGAGGAACTTGACGATTCCGAGGTTGACGGAGGGGTGGAACCGCAGTCCGCCCTTGTACGGGCCAAGGGCGCTGGAGAACTCCACCCGGAAACCCCGGTTGACGTGGATGTCGCCCCTGTCGTCGGACCACGGCACGCGGAAGATCAGCTGCCGCTCGGGCTCGCAGACCCGCTCGATGATCCGTGCGTCGACGAGTTCGGGACGCTGCAGCAGGACCGGGCCGAGCGTTTCGAGGACCTCGCGGACCGCCTGGTGGAACTCGTTCTCGCCCTGGTTCCGCCGCAGGACTTCCTGGTACAGCGGCTCGATCAGGCGGGCGCCGGCGTCGGTGGACGCGGCGGAGCTGTGGGTGGCCGGCATCAAGGCACAACCTTCCGTGAATCGGATGGTGCACGAGGGCGCCCCGTCCCGGGGACCGCCCTTGGTCCTCCTCGCCGTTGAGGATCGCCGCCGGCACGCCTGACACGCGCCGTGCGACGGGGTGGGACCTGTGGTCCACACCATTGTCCCAGTGCTGACCAGTATTCATCGACAGCGTGTCCAGCATGTGAACACCCGATCAGGTGATTTTGGCCGCTCGGCGGGCCCCGAGGGCCGAACTCAACGAATTGTGTGGGTTCGGTGACGGCCCGGTGCGCGGATTCGGCGCAACAGGACGCGAACGTGTCGGTCGGCGAGGCGTGACGGAGACAGCGCCACCCCAACCGGGCAGAACGAGGCAGCCGTCCAGGGCGCCGAGGTTGCAGCCGAAGCAGCCGCCGGGGCCGTTCACCGATCAGCTCCCCACCGATGGCGTGGCCCGCCGAGTTCCTTCCCCTTCGTGTGCGTTCGGGGCAGGGGCCCGGCGGGCCGGGGGCGAGGTGGTGTCACATGCGGGGCTGGATCCACCAGGCGGTGGTGGCCGGGGGGAGGACGCCGGGCGGGCAGGGGGCGGAGGAGAGGAGGGGAGTGCCGGTGACGGGGGCGGGGGCGGGGGTGGTGCCGAAGTTGGTGGCGACCAGGAGGCCGTCGCCGCGGGTGAAGGCGAGGACGTTGGGCGGGGTCTCCAGCCAGCGGAGGGTGCCTTCGCCGAGTTGGGGGAGCAGGCGGCGCAGGTGGAGGGCCTCGCGGTACAGGTGGTAGGGGGAGGTGTGGTCGGTGAGGGCGCGCTCCGCGGTGTGGTCGGCGAAGGACGGGGGCTGCGGCAGCCAGCTGGGGGCGGAGTCGTCGGGGCTGAAGCCGAACGGGGCCTCGGTGCCGGACCAGGGCAGCGGGACGCGGCAGCCGTCGCGGATGCCCTTGCGGCTGCCGGTGCGGAAGAAGATCGGGTCGGTGATGACGTCGTCGGGCAGGTCGTCGACCTCCGGCAGGCCGAGCTCCTCGCCCTGGTACAGGTAGGCCGCGCCGGGCAACGCCAGCATCAACAGCGCTGCGGCGCGCGCCCGTTCGGGGCTGCCGAAGCGGGTGGTGGTGCGGACCTGGTCGTGGTTGTTGAGCACCCAGGTGACGGTGGACCCGGTGGCGGTGATGTCGCGCACGGCCGCGTCGATCACCTGGTGGAAGTGCTCGCTGTCCCACGGCGCGTGCAGCAGGTGGAAGAAGAACGCCTGGTGGAGTTCGTCGGCCCGGACGTACTTGGCCTGTTCGGCGGGCGTCGGAACGGACGCCTCGCCGACCAGCAACCGCTGCCGGCCGTCGAGTTGGGTGTACTCCTCGCAGATCGCCCGCCAGACCCGCCAGATGTCGTGCACCTCGGGCTGGTTCCAGGCCAGTGGGTTGACCGAGTCGCGGGTGCGTTCGTCGGCCTCCGGGTCGGGGGAGTCGGGGAGTTCGGGGTGCTTGAAGAGGCCGGCGGCGACGTCGATGCGGAAGCCGTCCACGCCGCGGTCGAGCCAGAACCGCAGGACCTTCTCGAACTCGGCGGGGACTTCGGGGTTGCGCCAGTTCAGGTCGGGCTGCTCGGGGGTGAACATGTGCAGGTACCACTGGCCGGCGGTGCCGTCGGGTTCGGTGATCCGGCTCCACGCGGGGCCGCCGAACATCGCCCGCCAGTTGTTGGGCGGGAGTTCGCCGTCGGTGCCGCGGCCGTCCGCGAAGTGGAAGCGGGCCCGCTCGGTGCTGCCGGGGGCGGCGAGCAACGCGTCCTGGAACCACGGGTGTTCGGTGGAGCAGTGGTTGGGCACGGTGTCCAGCACCAGGCGCAGGCCGAGCTTGCGGCAGTCCTCGACCAGCAGGTCGAAGTCCTCCAGGGTGCCGAACATCGGGTCGACGCCCTTGTAGTCCGCCACGTCGTAGCCGTGGTCGTGCTGCGGCGACGGGTAGAACGGGTTCAGCCAGACCCCGTCCACGCCGAGGCGCTTGAGGTACGGCAGCCGGGCCCGCACGCCCGGCAGGTCGCCGATGCCGTCGCCGTTGGAGTCCTGGAAGCTGCGCACGTACACCTGGTAGATCACCGCGTCGCGCCACCACAGGGCGTCGGGCGCGCCCGACGCCGGTTGCTCGGCCGGGAGTTCGCGCTCCGCGGGGGCGGCGGCGGACGGGCCGGGGACCTGGGCGGGGCGTGGCGGGTCGCCGGGGACGACGGACGTGATCATGCGTCACCTTCACGGGAGCGCGCGAGGGAGGTCGCGCTGGCAGGTGTGGGAACCGGCTGACAGGCCGTCAGTTCCTCAGGAATACCTGCATGTTAGGTATAGGCCAAAGTGTGTGTCCAGGAGACTGCCGGGACGGTTGTCACTTCCTGCGCCTCAGGGTGCCACCATCTGGACCGATCCCGCTGGGGTTTCGGACGAATAACCGGGCGCGCATCGGGGTAGGGCAACGCCCAGGAGCGCCGCCGGGCGCACAGCCGATCCGGTTCGACCGCCCGGCGCACCCCCCGAAGTTCAAGGAGGCACCGCGTGCGGCTACCCCTGCTCGCACTGCTCGCCATGGGCCCCGCGCACGGCTACCAGCTCCGCCGGGCCCTGGAGAGCACTTTCGGTCCGGCCTGCCCGCGCACCAACGACGGGCAGGTCTACATCACCCTGGGCCGGTTGGAGAAGTCCGGTCTGATCGAGGGTCGGGCCGTCGCCCAGGACGGCCGCCCCGCCAAGCGGGTGTTCGCGCTCACCGACGCCGGGCGGCGCGAGCTCGTCGACTGGTTCGCCCGGCCGTCCGAAGGCGCCAAGGTCCGCGAGGAGTTCTTCCTGAAGCTCGTGCTCGCCCCGCAGACCCGGCTCGCCGACCGGCGCACCCTGATCGACCTTCAGCGCTCGCACTGCCTGGCCACCCTGCGGGGCCTGCGCGCCAGCGCCGACCAGAACCGCGAACACGATCTGTCCCGGCTGCTGATCGAGGGCGCGGTGCTGCAACTGAAGGCCGAACTCGACTGGTTGGAGCGCTGCCAGCAGGAGTTCACGTAGCGGCGCCCGCGAGCCCGGTGGCCATGCCGGCCAGCATCCAGTCCAGGGCGCGGTGGAAGTGCCGTTCGCGCAGCAGCTGTTCGGAGTCCGCGGGACGTTCCGTCAGCGCGCCGGACTCGGCGATCGACGGAACCTGCAGCACCGCCTCGGTGATCTCCGCGATCAGGCCCTCCTCGGTGGTGCCGGCCGCTTTCGCCTTCTCGTTCCAGTTGACCTCGTTGGCGGTGAAGCCGTAGGCGTACTGGAAGATCGCCGACAGGGCCGACATCGCGTCGTCCTCGGGCAGCGGCGAACTGCGCGCCACCTCCAGGGCCCGGGCCGAGAACCGGACCGAGTTCGGGCCGATGTTCAGATAGTCGTTGTACATCCGCACCGCCCACGGGTGCGCCAGCATCGCCGCCCGCCAGGTGACCGCCAGCGCCCGCAGGCCGTCCTGCCAGTCCAGGCCGTCACCGGGGCGCGGGAGCTCCATCTCGCCCGACACCACGTCCAGCGCCAGCTCCAGCAGGTCGTCCTTGTCGGTGACGTACCAGTACAGCGACATCGGCGTGACGTCGAGCCGGGTCGCCAGCGCGCGCATCGAGAACTTCGCCTCGCCCTGCTCGTCCAGCAGCCGCACCGCCGCCGCCACGATCACCTCGCGGTCCAGCCCGCCCGCACCGCCGGCGCCCGTCGCGCGAGGGGCCCGGCGGCCCCGGGACGGCGGCGGGGTGAGCCAGACGCTCTTCTTGACCTGTGAGGCGCGCTTGACGGCCACGCTGCTCCTTCGCGTTCGGGGGGACGGGGCCCGATGGTGGCTCCCACGGTACGCGCCCGGGCCCGCGCGAGGTGCGCGGGCCCGGGGTCGGTCGGTGCTACGAAGCCGCAGGTGAGGGTGCCGGCTCGGGGGCCTGGGCGGGGGCGGCGGGCTGCTGCGCGCGGTGCAGCAGGGCCGCCGAGACCAGGCCGCCGAGCAGGACGGCGGCGGCGCCGATCAGTTGACTGGACGTCAGCCCGTCGGCGAACGCCGTCCGGACCGCCGCGGCGACGCCCGCGTCGGGCGCGGCGGCCAGCGCCTCCGGCAGCGACTTCGCTGCCGAGGCAGGCACTCCGTCGGGCAGACCCGCCGCGAAGCGCGAGCCGAGCACCGCGCCCAGCACGGCCACGCCGAGGCCGCCGCCGAACTCGGTGGCGGTGCCCTGCACGCCCGCTCCGGCACCCGCCCGCTCCGGCGGGATCGCCCCCATCAGGGCCGAGGCCATCGCCGGGCTGGCCACCGCGATGCCGGTACCCATCAGCAGCAGGCCCGCCAGCAGGCCGCCGTACCCGTGCGCGGAGCCCGTCACGGCGATCAGCGCGAGGCCGCCGGACAGCAGCGCCATGCCGCCGGCGACCGCCCCCGCGAAGCCGAGCTTCGGCAGCAGCCGGGCGCCGACGCCCGTCAGGTTGAGCAGCACGATCATCAGGGCCAGCGGGGTCATCCGCAGGCCGGCCTCCAACGGGCGGTAGCCGAGCACGAGTTGCAGGTACTGGGTGAGCAGGAACAGCGAGCCCGCCATGCCGAAGGCGACCAGGACGCCGCCCGCGGCCGCGCCGTTGAACTGGCGGTTGCGGAAGAAGCTCATGTCCAGCATCGGCGTCGGGGTGTGCCGTTCCCAGGCCGCGAAGCCGGCCAGCGCGGCCAGGCCGACCGCCGCGGACAGCAGCACCTTGCCCGAGCCCCAGCCGTCCGCCGGGCCCGAGATGATCGCGTACACCACGCCGACCATGCCGACGGTGGACAGCGCCGCGCCCGGGATGTCGGGCCGGCGGCCGGCCGGGTCGCGGCTCTCCGGCAGCAGGCGGGTCACCGCGACCAGGCCGATCAGCGCCACCGGGAGGTTGATCAGGAAGATCGAGCCCCACCAGAAGTGCGCCAGCAGCACGCCGCCGAGCAGCGGGCCGCCCGCGAAGCCCAGCGAGCTGACGGCCCCCCAGATGCCGATCGCCCTGGGCACCTCCGCCCCCTGGAAGACCTGCATCACCACGGCGAGCGTGGTGGTCATCAGCAGGGCGCCGCCGATGCCCATGCCGGCCCGGGCGGCGATCAGCTGACCGGTGGACTGGGCGAAGGCGGCCGCGGCGGAACCGGCGCCGAACAGGGCCAGCCCGGCCAGCAGGGCGCGCTTGCGCCCGTACCGGTCGGCGAGGCTGCCGGCCGTCAGCAGCAGGCCGGACTGCACCAGCGAGTAGGCGTTGATCATCCACTGGATGTCGGCCGTGCGCGCGCCCAACTCCTCGGTCAGCGACGGGATCGCGACGTTCAGCACGGTGTTGTCGAGCAGCACCACCAGGGTGGCCAGGCACACCACCGCCAGGATCACCCAGCGGCGCGGGTGCGGGGCGGTGGCAGGGACGGACGTTGATGACAAGAGGACCCCCGGGAGCAGGCACGGACGAAGGCGCCCGGTGGTGGCCGGGCATGTGTTGTACACCGTAGAGGAAGTCTTCTACGGTGTACAACACATATTCGCGACGTCGCTCAGGAGGGTTGACGGCTAACGCTATTAGCCTTAGCTTCGAAGGGTCGATTCGACGGAAGGAGCAGAGGTGAACCGCGAATTGATGCCGACTCACCGGCCTGTGCCCGGGCTCGGGGCCGTGCTCGGGTGGGCGGCACTGGCCCTGTTCACGGCCGCGTTCGCGATCTTCGAGGCCGTGGCCCACGGCTGGTGGACCGCACTGGCGGGCGCCGCGCTGCTGGCCGCCCCGGGCCTGGTCGGCCGGGTCGGCCCGCGGGCCGACCGGGCGGCGCACCGCGCACTGCCGCCGGTCGTCGTGCTGATCGCCTACAGCCTCTCGCCGCTGGAGCTGCCGTGGATCTTCACCGCCGCCCTCGGCTGGCTCACCGCAGTCGCGATCAGTTCGTGTGCCAGCGCTGGTCGGCGGCGTCGTTGCAGTACCACTGGATGATCGGGGTGCGGAGCGCGGCGCTGCCGCCCGACACGCTGACGCACAGGCCCGAGTTCACGTTCCTGAACCGCAGGTTCGTGCCGTCGGTCATGTAGTTGTCGATGTAGAAGGTCTGGTTCGCGCCGCCGTGGCACCCCCACTGGCCGAGCTGGGCGCCCGCCGCGGTGGTCCAGCCCGGGGCCTCCAGGCACAGGCCCCACTTGTTGACGATCTCGTAGGCGCCGCCGCCCGTGTTCTCGAACGTCCACTGCTGGTCGTTGTTGCCGTTGCAGTCCCACTGGAACACCGGGGTGCCGTTGCCGTTGCCGCCGCCGTCCACCGCCAGGCACCTGTTGGTGGCGTTGCTCTTCAGGTTCCCCTGGAAGTCGCTGGCGGCCGAGGCGGAACCGGTCGAGGTCAGCGAGAGCGCGACGGTCAGCGCCCCCGCGACGCCGGCGGCGGTGAACAGACGGCCGAGGCCGGTCCTGCGGGTCATGGATCCTCCCGAGTGGTGCAGTGCGGTGCGATGCCCGGCCAACCTAGGGCCGCCCGCCGTCCGGCCCGGTGCGGAACTGCCCGGTGAGCAGACCCGGACGGTGTCGAACTGCACACCGAGCGCGTTGATCTTCCGCTCGTGGCGCGGATAGCCTGGGAGACGAATCGACTTCGGATGTCCCTCGGGGGGAGCGACATGCGCGACACACCCCTGCCGGACGGCCGAACCCTCCAACGCCTGCGCCGGGCCGACGACGTCCTGGACCTCCAGGCCGCCGGCCGCCGCGGCGGAACCGCCGCCGTCCTGCGCCGACTCGCCGCCCGCACCCGCGCCGCCGTGCTGCTGCTCCACCCCACCGGCGCCGACGCCTGCCCGCCGCCGACCCCCGTCGGCGTCGCCGAACGGGCGCTGGCCCGCAGCGCCGTCGGCGAAGCCCGCACCCGCGCCGCCGGCTCCGCCGCCATCGGCCGCTCCACCCTGACCTGCCTGGTCGTCACCCTGCCCGGCCGGCCCGGCACCCGCCCGCCCGTCCTCGCCGTCGTCGCCCCCAGGCCCGCCCCGCCCGACCTGCCGGTGCTGCTCGCCGACGCCGCCACCGTCCTCAGCCTCACCTGGGACGCCGAACAGGGCCGCCGCCAGGCCCACCGCGCACGGCTCGCCGACACCGGCGCCCGCGAAGCCGTCCTGCACCTGCTGATGGTCGGTCAGGTCGCCGTCGCCCGCCGCCTCGCCCGCACCCTGCACGGCGAACTGCCCGACACCGTACGGATGTACGCCGTCGAAGGGCCCGCCGCCGCCCGCCGGGAAGCCGCCGACCGGTCCGCCACCGGCACCGCCTGGGTCGGCCGTGAACCCGGCGCCGCCGGCCGCACCCTCGTCCTGGAACCCGCCGTCGACAGCCGCCCGCTCGCGGCCTGGCTGCACCACCCCGCCGTCGCCGACACCTGCCACGTCGGCATCAGCGACCCCCTGCCGCTGCGCGACACCGCCACCGCGCACCGCCAGGCCCTGCACGCCCTCACCGCCGCCCGTCGGCACCCCGAACGCCGCGCCGCCCACGCCCGGCCCGGCGACCTCGCTCCCGTCCTCGGCCCGGCCGGCGCCGCATGGGCCACCGCCACCCTCGCCCCCCTGCACGCCCACCGCGCCGCCCGGCCCCAGGACCCCGACGGCCCCGCCCTGCTCGCCACCGCCGCCGCCTGGCTCCACCACCCCGCCGACGCCGCCGTGCGCCTCGGCATCCACCGCAACACCCTGGCCGCCCGCCTCACCCACCTGCACCGCCTCCTCGGCCTCGACCCGCACCGCCTCGCCGACCGGGCGACCCTCGCACTCGCTCTGGGAATTCGTTCCGACGGATCGTCAACATCGGTTCCTGACAACGGGATCGATGCGCTGCTGGGCCAACCTCAGGTCGCCGACTGGGCCCGCGGCCGGCTCCGCCCGCTGCGCGCCGCCGACGCCCCGCCCGCCCTGGCCCACACCCTCGCCCGCTGGCTGGGCCACGACACCCGGATCGGCCCCACCGCACAGGAGTTGGCGCTGTCGCCGTCGGCCGTTCGCAAACGCCTCGGCCGGATCGAGAGCCTGCTCGACTGCGCCCTGCTGCGCCCGCCGACTGCCGTCCACGAGCTGTGGCTCGCGCACCGCGCCCTGGAACTGCTGCGCTGAGACCGCTCAGCGGCCGTCCGGTTCGAGCGCCGGTCCGAGCCAGGCCAGCATCTGCCGCAGCCGGAGCCGGCTCTGCCCGCCCAGCCCGGGACGGTCGATCATCTCGCGCAGCCAGGACGCCGCCTCCGGGCCGGCGTCGGCGGTCAGCAGGTCGTTCAGCAGCTCCAACTCCTGGTCGCTCGGCAGCCAGAGCACGTCGAGGGCGTGGCGCCAGCACTCGAGTGCGGCCGCGCGCAGGCCGTAGGACGCCAGGGCCCGGGCGAGAGCCCTGATGTGTGTGACGGAGAGATCCGTCCGGCCCTTGATGGTGGCGACCATCGTGGGGACGTAGTCCAGCCCCTCGGTCTCGACCAGGGCACCGAGTGCGCAGGCGACCTGCTCGCCGGTCGCCGACGCGGCCGAGAGAAGCCGGTGGGCGAGCATCGCCAGCAGCGGGGCGTGGGGGCCCGCCTCGGAGCCGATCGCCAGCAGCACTCCCGCCAGCCAGGCCGCGTCGTGGTCCGGCTGCTCCGCGAGGGCCTGTTCCACCACCCGGCCGAACTCGGCGGGGCGGGCCTTGAGCAGGACGCCGGCGGCCTCCTTGTAGTACGACTCGCCCCAGAGCGGGGTCCGCAGCGCGAGGGTGGCCATGACGGCGGCCTCGGCGCTCGCGCCCGCATCGAGCAACTCGCGTGCGCACTGGGCGCGTTCGGCCGGAGTGAGCGCGCTGCCCCGGTCGAGGAGCGCCATGACGGCGGGAGCGGCGGCGCTGCCCTCGGCGGCCAGCCAGGCAGCCACCACCAGCGAGGAGTCCGCGGTGGGCCGGTCCGGCGCGGAGAGGACCTGCCGGGCCCACTCGACGGCCAGTCGGGTCTCGCCGGCCTCGGCGGCCGCCCGGGTGAGCCAGGCGGCGAGGTACGGCGGCCTGCCGGTGGCCGGGGTGGCGCTCTTCAGCGCGTCGAGAACGACCTCGGGCCGCTCCTTGCCGTGCACCCGCACCCAGATGTCCGCCGCGTTCTTCAGGTGGCGGGCCGTGCCCCGGCCGGTGCGCAGCGTCTGCTCGGCGATGCGGGCGGCCGCGGCGGGCTCCCCGGACTCCTCCAGCGTCCGCATCAACGCATCGCGGCCGACGTTGTCCGTGGCCGGCCGGAGGAGCACCGCCGCCGCCAGTTCGTCGGCGCACTCCCCCTGCGACGCCTTGAGCCATGCCCGGGCCGCCCGTTGCAGGTCGCCCGAGCGGGCCGAGCGGTCGGCGAGGACCTCCCGGGCGAGTTGCTGCACCTGGTCCGGCCTGCCGAGCACCTCCAGGGTCTCGGCGGCGATCGCCGTCTCCCAGGTGTCGGCCCGGAGCCCTTCCCGGATCGAGCGGGTGCGCGCCAGGACCGCCTGCTGCGCGGTGGCGCCGAGGCCGAGCGAGATCCGGGCCGCGGCAGGCAGTTCGTCGTCGCTGTCGGGCAGGATGTCGGCGAGCAGCGCCTCCGCCTCGGACGGCGCGCACACCCGGCTCAACGCATCGAGCGCGCCGAGCCGTTGGGTCACCGAGAGGATCCTGCTCGCCGCCAGGGCGCGCAGCCGGTCGGCGGTCCCCGGCCGGTCCGCCAGCGCGGACAGCGTGGCGAACGGCTCGCGCAGGTCCGGCCCCTCCAAGGTGTTGCGGACGCTGTCCTGGAGCCGTTGCAGGATCTCCGACCACTTCTGCTCGCCCACCGCGACACCCTCGGCGACCAGCAGGCCGGCCAGGTTCACGGGGTCCCCGCTGTCGCTGGTCCGGCGCAGCAGGTGATCGACGATCAGGTCGGCGTCGCAGTCAGGCCGCTGCGCCCACAGGCAGAAGGTGAACAGCGCCAAGGTGTGCTCGGCCTCGCCCATGCCTTTCGCCGCCCAGCCGTCCAACTCGGGGAAATCGGGCGGAATCTGCTCGGCGTAGGACCGGGCGGCCAGGAACTCGGCGAACGAGTGGTGCAGGAAGCGCAGGTCGTCGCCCTGCGGGACGAGCAGGCCGGTGCCGAGCAGCAGGTGCCGGAGTTCCGCCTCCCAGCGCCCGGTCAGCGTCAGTCCGGCCGGTCGGTGGTCGTGGACCCACCGACCGGCCGCCGCCGTCAGCGACCCGTCGCTCTCGATCCGGTGCCGGGCCAGCGACTCGACCAGCTGCTGACGGACCTGGCCGACCCAGCCGGCGAGTTCGTCGTCCCGTCGCTCCCGGCCCGCGCTGCGACTCATCAGGTGGTCGTGGAACAGCTGGTAGAGACTCAACCGGTTGGCCGGCAGCGGTCGGTGGGGATCGACAGTGGCGCTGACCGCCGCGATGGTCGCCAGCAGCGGGTTCTGCACCAGCTCGCTCAGCCGGCCGTCCTCGGTCTCCTGGAGGAAGCGCGCCGCCGCGGCCTCCGTCTCCTCCGGGCCGTTGCCCTGGGCGCGGAACCACTGGGTGGCGAAGTTGCGCAGCTCCGCCCGGCTGAACGGTTCCATCCGGTACGAGCTGAACGCGGCGCCGCGCAGCGGGGTGAGTTCGATCTCCGGCAGCGGGCGGCTGGTCACCAGGAAGCGGTACGCCCCGTCGGACCGGGCGTGCTGGGCGATCACCCGGATGAGCTGGGCCCGGGCCTGCCGGTCGGTGATCTCGTCGAGCCCGTCGACCATCACCAGCCACTGGGCGCCCTGGACCCGGCCGGTGAACAGCCCGGGATCGGCCTCGGCCACCAGGCTGTGCCCCATGCTGTCCCGGGCCGCGTGGCACAGTGCGGCGCTCCACGACCCGGAGTGCTCGACCAGGGCGCGGGCGGCGATCCGCAGCGGCACCAGCGGCTCGGTGGCCGGCGCGGCCAGGCTGCTCTCCTGCCGGAGCCAGACCTGGGCCAGCAGCCAGGTGACGTGGTTGGTCAGGGTGGACTTGCCAGAGCCGGGCTCGCCCGTGACGAGGAGATGCCCGGGCCGTTCGAAGATCTCGCTCAGCGGCAGCACGGTGTCCCGGTCCGCCGAGGAGGCGTGCGCGTGCGAGCTCTCCGGGCCGGACGCGGGCGTGCCGTGCACGTCGGGACCGCCGCTCTCGCGGGACGGCGGCAGCGCCGCCCGCATCTGCTGCCGCACGTAGATCGCGGACAGCGGCGGCTCCTTGACGTCGAGCACGTCGTACGGGAGGCGGTCGGCCGAACGGGACTGCGCCTCCAGCAGGTTGCGCAGCGCGAGTGCGGGCAGCGGGAGTTCGGCCCAGGACGTCAGACGCGGACGGGTGGACTGCTGATCGGCGGCGGTGGCGCGGTCCCGGGCGTCCTTCGCGCGGGTCCAGATCGGGACGACCTCGGCCGGATCCCGGCCGAGCGCCGTGGCGAGGGCCTTGGTGAATTCGAGCGTGAGCAGGCGGGAGGCGTTGTGGACGCCGTACACCGCCGCCTTTCCGGCGAAGCCGGTCCGGATGAAGGCGTTCGGGGTGCCGTAGCCGGCGCTCACCAGCGCCTGCCGGAACCAGGAGGCCAGCTCCAGCAGCTCCGGAAAGTGCTCCTGCTCGTCCTTGGGCGGACGGCCCGCCGGCATGTGCTCCCCACTCGGTCGTCGGCCCCGGATTTCCCCGAGTTTCCGTAGCCTAGTGGGAAATTGACGCCCCGCAAGAGCCTGGAACCCGGCCGTCCGGCCACCGACTCACGAGCGGGGAGACCGACCATGGGAGTGTTCGACACCGGTGATCCGGTGGTGCTGACCGTGCTGGGCGCGGCGAGTACGGCCGCGGCCGTCGCGCGGGCCTGGATTCGCCACCGCACCGCGATCCGACTCGAACAGGAACGCACCCGGCGGGTGCTGGGCGCGTTGGCCGGCACCACCCGCCAGGGCCGGGCCGAGGTGGTGCGGGCCTGCGCGGAACTGGAGGAGAAGGCCGCCGGGGCGGGCAACTCCCGCAGCCCGGGCGGGCGTTGAACCGGGAGGGGGTAGGGGTGGGGGCGGGGGTAGGGGAACCGGCACCGGCAAGGGCAGCGGCGTCGGGGACGGGCGGTCGGCGGCCGGTGCCGAGGCCGGTTCGGCGGTCAATTGGCGGAGTCGGCAGGCGGCCTGCCGGGTGGCGTGCCTAGCGTGGCGTGTCGGGGGCATTCAGCGCACGTTCACGGGCCGAGGCCGCCGGCTGTGCAGGCCGGGCCCGCTCCTCAGGAGGCAGTACATGAGACTTCGGGCATGTTCGAGCGCGTTGGCGATCGCCGCGCTGACCATCGGCCTGACCGCCGCCGCGTCCCCCGACCAGGCCTTCCGCTCGCGGCCGTTCCTGGACCGGCTGCACACCGTGACACCCGTCGCGTCCACCGTGCCGGACAACGGCGACGTGAACCCGTACGGCACGTTCACGATCGAGGACAGCGTCGGGAACCTGCACCGGGGCGACGTCCTGGTCAGCAACTTCAACAACTCCGCCAACCTGCAGGGCACCGGCACCACCCTGGTGCAGATCGACCCGGACGGCACCAGGACGACGTTCGCCACCATCGACCCCGCTCACCTGCCCGGCTCCTGCCCCGGGGGCGTCGGCCTCACCACGGCGCTGACGGTGCTGCCCGGCGGCTGGGTGGTGGTCGGCAGCCTGCCCACCGCCGACGGCAGCGCCGCCACCGCGCAGGCCGGCTGCCTGCTGGTGCTCGACCGGTTCGGCACGGTCCGCGAGACGATCGCCGGGGACGGCATCAACGGGCCGTGGGACATGACCGCCGTCAGCCGAGGCAGGCACAGCGAACTGTTCGTCACCAACGTGCTCAACGGCACCGTCGCCGCGAACGGCGCGGAGGTCGACCGGGGCACCGTCCTGCGGATCACCCTGGAGGACCGGGGCGACCAGCCGCCGCAGCGGGTCGCCACCACCGAGATCGGCTCCGGCTTCGCCGAGCGGACCGACCCCGCCGCACTGGTGATCGGCCCGACCGGCGTCGGCCTCGGCTGCGACGACACGCTCTACGTGGCCGACACGGTCGGCAACCGGATCACCGCCATCCCGCGCGCGCTCACCCGCACCGGCAGCGCCGGCACCGGCCGGGTCGTCACCTCCGGCGGCAGACTCAACGGCCCGCTGGGACTGGCCGTCACATCCAGGGGTGACCTGCTGACGGTCAACAGCCAGGACGGCTTCATCGTCGAGACCACCCCCGGCGGGCGGCAGGTCGCGGCGAAGCAGATCAACAACGAGGGCTCACCGGCCGGCGCGGGCGCACTCTTCGGCCTCGCCCTGGACCTCGACCACGACGCGGTCTACTTCGTCAACGACGCCGACAACGCGCTCGACCTGCTGCACTGAGCAGACGTCGGCCACCGGCTTCCCCGGCGCGCGGACCTGGAACGTGTTCCGCGGCCGCGCGCTGCTTCGGGCCTACCGGGGAACTGCCGTGGCGTGGACGGGCGTTGAGCCCCACATGGTGGCAGTGGTGGCGATGACGGGCAGCCTGGTGTTCCCGGCGGCGCTGGTGCTGCTGGGCTTCGCGGCCTCGGCGGCGCGGCGGGCGACGGCACGGTGGGCGACGGCGCGATGGGCCGGGCGGACGGAGACCGGACGCGGGGTCGGGGCGCAGGCGGGGGAGGAGCTGCACGCGCTGCTGTACGCAGGCAAGCGGGTGCAGCTGGAGCAGCGGCGGATCGAGCTGGTGCTGCGCGACGACGAGCACGACGGCGCGCCCCCGCGCACCGGGATCGACCTCGCGGCGGGCACAGCGCGGATCCGGCGCCCCGGGAACTGACGGACGGCCCGGCGGTCGCCGAGGTGCGGGGACGGCTGCTTGGGCGGCGGTCAGGTCGGACGTCAGGGCGCGGCACCGTCTCGCGGCGGGCGCGGCGGGCGCGGCGGGCGCGGCGGGCACGGCGGGCACGGCGGTCGCCGAGGTGCGGGGACGGCCGCCTGGGCGACGGTCAGGTCGGACGTCAGGGCGCGGCGACCCGCAGGTGCAGGCGGCGCGGGCGCAGCACCGTGGCCGGCGGGACGGGGGGCAGGCCGGTGTCCGGCTCCGGGACGAGCCGATGGCGGGAGAGCAGCGTGGCTGGCGCCAACACCCACTCGGTGCGGGCGAACAGGTCGCCGACGGACCTGCGGGTGCCCCGCTCCGGCCGCCCGGCAGTCCAGGTCGAACCGGGCCGGCGCCAGGTACGCGGCCGGATGCCGGGACACCGCCCCCGGGGAGACCATCAGCGTGGTGCCCGCCGGGAAGGTCCGGCCCGCCGGCACGGCGGGCGCGGTGGTTGCCCGGGTGAACAGCCGGCCCGGCGGGTGCAGGCGCAGGGTATCCGAGACCACCCGGTCGACGGAACCCGGCTTCGGTAGGTCCGCCCAGCCCAGGGCGCGCCCGTCCGGCAGCGCATTCGCGAGCTCGGTCCGCACCTGCTCGGCCGCCGCCGGACGCCGGGGCAGCCGCCACCACGCCCAGGTGAGGGCGGCTGCGACGGTCTCGGGACCGGCCGCGACAGGGTGATCACCTGGTCGTGCACCTCGGCGTCGCCGAGCCGGACCCCGTCGTCGTCGCGGGCGGCGAGCAGCGCGGCCAGCAGGTCGGGCGAAGCGGAGGTGGGCGGCGACCAATTCGTTCGTGGTGTCGTCCAGTTGGGCCAGCGTCCGGTGGTAGCGACGGTTCCCCGGCAGCGGCAGCGGCAGCGGCAGGCGGCGGACCGGCGCGGGCAGGATCATCTGCCGGAACAGTCCGTTCAGCGTGGTGTCGAAGGCCTGCTGAACGTCGCGCGCCGCGTCCGCGTCGATCGTCGTGGAGCAGAGCGTCCGGCCAAGGGTTCGCAGGGCGATGCCGTAGAAGGTGGGGAACGCGTCGATCACACGGTAGAGCCTCCAGTCGCCCGTGGCGGATGTGATCTCGGCCTGCATGGCCGCGCGTGCCCGGCCAACTGCGGGCGGCAGAGGGAGGATTGGGCCAGCCTGCGCTGGTGCCGGCGGTCGCGGTAGGGGCAGGTGGCCAGGCCGTTGCCCGCCGCGTCCCGAGCCCGTCCGCAGAACACCCCGCCCTTGTCGAACAGCCGGTGATCGGCCAGCACCTGGTTCGACAGGTCCGGACGGCACGGCACCTGAGTGGTCGTCGGTCCCCATCCGCACTGCCACCAGATCGCCGTGCACATGCAGCGAGGACAGGTATCCGGCCGACCCGCGCGCAGCAGCCGGTGCCTGTGCCCGAGCAGCGGCAGGGCGTGCGGCGCGACAGCAGCGGTGCGGATCGGAGGCTGCGGCGACGTCGGTATCCCTCCACGGTAGGCAGCGCGGGTCGGCGACGGGCCGCGACGCGCGGGCGGAACTCGGGGCGTGCGTTCTTGGAGCCGCTGGTGGGGAGCTGAGTTGACGCCTCGTCAGCATTGTTAGCGGCGGGAGCGACCGGAGCCGAGCAGCGGGGACAGGCCGCGGCGCTCCGGTGCGAACGGGACGCCGGAGGCGAGACCGCGCCACCCGACCACCAGGGCCTCGCCCAGGAAGCCGACGCCGATGGACAGTTGGGTCGGGCGGGCATCGGCGGGCAGCCCGGCGTGCTCGGCGAGGAACGAGAACGCGACCATCAGCGCCAGTGAGAGCGCGGCCGCCAGGAACGTCCATCCGGTGTACCGCTGCCAGAGCACGCCGCCGCGCGGCTCGACCCGGACGGTGGCGCCGCGCAGGGCGCCCGTCGCGACACCGAGAGCGGCGCCCGCCGCGATCCAGACGTAGTCGCCCGGGCTCAGGTCGTGGTGCAGGTCGTGACGCTGCCAGAGCGCCCACACGCCGAGCGCCGTGAGGACCACCGGCGGCCCGAACAGGTCCCGGGCGTTGAGCGGTTCGCCGCGCAGCCGCCGCACCACCACCACGACGATCACCGCTGCGACCAGGGCTGCGCCCATCCATCCGTGCATTGTGCTGCTCCCCCTGAGGTTTTTTGGCTCGACTGTGCCAAAAAAGAATTTAGCCCGCCCGTGCTATAACGGCAACATGCCGAAGATCGTGGATCCTGTGGAACGTCGCCAGGCCGTCGCCGACGCGGTGCTGCGCGTTGCGGCCAGGGAAGGGCTCGAACACGCCTCGCTGCGCAACGTCGCCGACGAGGCCGGGCTGGCGATCGGTTCGGTGCGGCACTACTTCGCCGGCAGCTCCGAGCTGATGATCTTTGCGATGGGGGAGCTGGCCCGCCGCATCGAAGCCCGGATCCGCACCCACGCGGCTGCCCTGCTCGACCCCGCCGCGACCGGCGACCGGCGCGAACGAACGCTGCAACTCCTCGCCGAGACGCTTCCGTTGGACGCCGAGCGCCGCGAGGAGGCCGGCGTCTGGCTGTCCTTCGTCACCGCCGCCCGCACCCGCCCCGAACTGCGCAGCCGCCTCGCGAAGATGCAGGCCGGCCTCGACGAACTCGTCCACCGCGTCCTGCTGGAGACCGACCGGGCCGGCGCCCTCACCCCCGGCCTCGACCTCACCGTCGAAACCCGCCGCCTCTCCGCCCTCCTCGACGGCCTCACCCTCCAGGCCGTCCAACACCCCCTCCTGGTCGGTCCGGACGAGCTGTGTGCGGTGCTGCGGCACCATCTCGACAGCTTGGCGGTAGCGCGAGACTGACTGTGGGGGCTGTGTGTCGCGCTCCGCCGCCGTCTCGACAGCTGGTTGTAGCGCGAGATTGGCCGTGGCGGGGCGGGCGACGACAAGGGACAGGGGTGGCTGGCGGAGGCCGGCCCGGGTGGGCTCTGCGTGCGGGTGCTGCGCCGTCAGCTCGACGGTCTGACTGTGCTGCGGCATTGATCTGCGGCGGGGAGCCAGCGGGCGTGGTGAGGTGGGTGGGGATGGGTTTGGTGGGCGCCGGAGGTTGGCCCGGCGAGTTCTGTGTCGTGCTGCGCCGGCACCTTGATGGCCCGGCTACGCAGCGGTCTTGACCCGTGGTGCGGTGGGGTGGGCGTGATGAGTGGGCGGATGGCGGAGGCCGGCCCGGGCGGGCGGTGTGTCGTGCTGTGCCGCTACCTCGACAGCTTGGCTGTGCCGCGACCCTGATCGGGGTGGCGTGCTGGGGAGGGTCAGAGGCCGGCGGCGCGGTGGGAGAGGACGGGTTCGGCGAGGAGGCGGGCGGCCGGGCAGAGGGTCTGGCCGTGGCGGGCGAAGAGGGTGTCGCGGGAGTCGAAGTGGCCGAGGTCGGCGCGGATGTGGGCGGACAGGTCGCAGGGGCCGGCGGTGGTGGGGCAGGTGGAGCGGGTGGCGTCCCAGTCGATCGCGGTGCGGGAGAGTGCCTCGAAGAGGGTCTCCGGGCCGGAGTTGGTGAAGGGCGTGCCCGTGCCGGCGGTCGGGGTGTCGGCGAACAGGTCGGAGATGGGCAGCCAGGGGTCGTCCGGGGTGCGTCCGGGGAGGTGGAACTCCGGCCAGGCGAGCACCACTTGGGCCGGGACCAAGGAGCGCAGGCGGGGGAAGCGCGGATACCAGAAGGCGCCATCCACGACCAGGCCGCGCACCCGGGTCGGGACGCCCCAACTGCGGGCCACCGCCTCCAGCGCGGCCATGCGCTGACTGCACGAGCCCCGGCCGGTGCGCAGCACTTCCGAGACCGGTCGGGCCTCGTCGATCGAGTACACCGGGCGGACCTCGGTGGCGATCCAGTGGTGCGCCCGGCGCAGCGCCTCGACCGCCGTGGCGGTGGACGGGGGCGCTCCGAGGGCGTCGACGGCGGCGCGGACCCGGGGGTGGGTCAGGTCGAGGATCCGGGTCGGCGCGGTGCTCCCGGCGGCCGTCGCAGGGACGGCCACGCTCCGGCGCCCGTGCCCGCGCGGCATCAGCAGTGTGCTCGTCATGGCTGTCTCCGTCCGTCCCGCCCGGTGTCCAGAGATAGCCTGCCAGGTAATTTGAACACGTTCAATGCTGGATGGCCGAGCGCCTGCCCAGGACTTGACGCTCCGTCGGCCCGCCCGGCGCGGCGCTCCGCCCGAACCCGCCGCCACCGGCCTACCCTGAACAGCACGGAAGGACGTGGCGAACGTGGCACACCGGATCGACGGCAGCGCGGGGGACGTCCTCACCGCACGCCTGCGCGAGCAGACCGCGCGGCTCGTCGCCCTCGAACCCGACGTCCGCGCCGACCGCCCCGACGCCGTACACCAGATGCGCATCGCCGCCCGCCGACTGCGCAGCGCCCTGCGCACCCACCGCCGCCACCTGGCCGGCGACCACACGGGGCTGGAGGACGAGCTGCGCCGGCTCGGCCGGAGTCTCGGCCGTGCCCGCGACGCCGAAGTGCTCGGCGAACGCCTGCTCACCCAGGCCCGCGAGCTCCCCGGCGGCGGCGACCGCGAACGCGTCCTCGCCGAACTCGCCACCTGGAACAGCCGGGAGACCCGCGAGGCCCGAACCGCCGCCCTGGCCGCACTCGACAGCCAACGCTTCCGCGACCTGCTGACCGCCCTCACCGCGCTCGCCGAGAATCCCCCGCTCAGCGCCCGCGCGACCAAGCCCGCCGGCCCGGAACTCACCCGACTCCTGCGTGACGAACACCGCCGCACCGCCGAACGCCTCGCCACCGCCGAACACACCCCCGAGGGCCCGGCCCGCGAACACGCCCTGCACGACGCCCGCAAAGCCGCGAAACGCGCCCGCTACGCCGGCGAGACCGCCGGCCGTCCCGCCCGCGGCTTCACCCGCCGGATGCGCGCCCTGCAGGACGTCCTCGGCCGGCACCAGGACGCGATCGTCGCCCGCGAGGCCGTCCGCGGGCTGTCGGACGGCGGGTTCGGGTACGGCGTGCTGTTCGGGCGGCAGGTGGGAGAGGCGGCGTTCGCACGGGAGTTGCTGCCGGGCGCGTGGGAGCGGGCGGCGCGCCGCCCGAAGCGGATTCGCTGACTCGCCGTCAGGGCCTGAGGTGGCGGAGGGTGAACTCGGGCAGGGCGTAGGGGCCGGCCTGCGGAGAGCCCGGGGCGGCCGGGTGTTCGGCGCCGGGGACGGTCGCGGCGTAGGCCTCGGCGTTGTCCACGGGGAGGTAGTCGATCACCGCCGGGTCGGGAAGCTGCCAGAAACGGCGGGAGTTGGCGGAGACGGCGTACGCCGTGGCGAAACGGACAGTGGGCGGGGCGGCCAGGGAGGCGAGCAGGAACCCGATCGCGTCGCGCGGGCTGAGCCAGGTCGCCAGATAGCGGGGCTCGGTCGGGGCCGGCTCGAAGCTGCCGATGCGCAGGCAGATGACCGACAGCCCGAACTTGTCGGCGTAGAGCCGCCCGAGAGCCTCGACGGCCGCCTTGCTCACGCCGTACAAACCGTCGGGCCGCACCGGATCCTGCGGGTCGGTGAGGTGCTCGACCGGGTGGAAGCCCGTCACCCGGTTGCTGCTGGCCAGCACCACCCGGTCGATGCCGCCGCGCCGCGCCGCCTCCAGCACGTTGTGGGTCCCGAGCACGTTCACGTCGAGCAGTTCCGGAAGCGGCGCCTCGTCCGGCACCCCGCCCAGGTGGAGCACCCGATCGGCCCCGGCGAGAGCCGACTCCACGGCGGCCGCGTCACGCAGGTCGACGACGTGCGCCTCCTCGTTGTCGGCCTCCGGGCGCAGCGGCACCCGGTCGACCAGGATCAGCCGAGACGCTTCGTCCCGAAGCGCCTTGCGCACCACGGATCCGATGTTCCCCGCCGCACCCGTCAGCGCCACCGTGCCCAGCTGCATCATGCCTCCCCGGAGTAGCTCGTCCTCCGCATTCTGGTCACGGGGGCTCCGGCCGATCAAGTGGCGAGCGCCCCTGTCGTCGCGCCCACCTGCCTACGGCCCGTACGGTCGCTTGATCATGTTCCACGGGCGTGGTTCAGTGCACGGCAATACGTCGACGGGGGCGGGCGATGGTGCGCGGTTGGGGGCGGGTGGCCGGGTGGGCGGCGGTGGTGGGCAGTGTGGGGGCGGCCGGGCACGGGGCGGCGGTGGCGTTGGTGCCGTCGTGGCAGCGGGCCGGGGATGTCGAGCGGGTGCTGCCCGTGCTGGTCGCTGTGGTGTGCGCGGTCGGCTGGCTGGTGGCGGCGGTGGTCGATCGGCGGCGTGCCGAGGTGCGCAAGGAAGTGCGGCGTCCGTCCTGGGTGTTGGCCGGGTTGGTCGGGGTGGGCATGGTGCTCGCTTCCGTCGCGGCGCTGGCGCAGGCGAACGGGCCGGACGAGGCCGAAGGGCGGCAGTTGCGGCGGATCGTGCAGGCCGACGGGGCGGAGCGGAAGCTGGCGATCGTCGCGGTGCGTTCCGAGTCGGAGGCGCTCGGGCGGGTGAACCGCCGTCAGGTCTACCGCACCACCGTCGAGTTGGAGGTGCCGTACCAGAGCGGCCGGCGGATCGTCACCATCCCGGTGGAGACCCGTGGCAGGCCGGCCGCCGGTGAGTTGATCGGCGTCCGATTTGCGCCGGCCGCACCGGAGTTGGGCGTCCACGTCGATCGCGGGATGACGGTGGACGGGCTCGGGCTGGTGTGGATCCTGGTCCTCGGGGGGTTCGGCCTGCTCTTCACACCGATCATCCTGGTCGACCACCGGGAGGACGTGCATGCCTGGCGCCGCTACCGCCCCGGCGTGCACCTGCCCGCGTTCGCGCTGCTGATCGCCGGAGTCGGCGCCGCCGGCTACGTGGGGCTGGCCCTGCCGTCGCCGTGGCTCGGCTGGCCGTTGGCCGTGTTCGCCGCCGCCACGCCCTGGCTGTGTCTGGCGCTCGCGATCCGGCCCGAGGCCTTGCGTGGCGTGTTCGACCGGGTGGTGCGCGGGCTCGGACGTCTGCTGATTAATCGTCAGGGGCGCTGAGATTCTCAACCCGACGGGTCGTCAGGAGGGTCGGTCGGGTTCAGGCCTGCCGTGGCGGCGGCGGTGCGGAGGAGGTCGTCCACCATGGCGGGGGTGAGTCGACCGGTGTAGGTGTTGCGCGGGCTGACGTGGAAGCAGCCGTACAGGTGCAGGGCGGGGCCGCCGTCGGTGGCAGGGAGGGCGGCGTGCGCGCCGTGGCCGAACCTCGGCCGTGGGCGGGGGATCTGCCAGCCCGCTGCGCCGAGGGCCGGGAGGACCGCCTGCCAGGCGAAGCCGCCGAGGGCGACCACGGCGCGCACGGTCGGGCGCAGGTACTCGAACTCCCGGACGATCCAGGGGCGGCAGGTCTCGCGCTCCGCGTTGGTCGGCCTGTTCTCCGGTGGGGCGCAGCGGACCGGGTCGGTGATCCGCACGCCGAACAGTTCGAGGCCGTCGTTCCGCCAGGTGGAGTGCGGCCGGGAGGCCAGACCGAGCCGGTGCAGCGAGGCGTACAGCAGATCGCCGGACGGGTCGCCGGTGAAGATCCGGCCGGTGCGGTTCCCGCCGTGCGCGGCGGGGGCGAGTCCGACCAGCACCAGGCGGGCGTCGGCCGGCCCGAAACCGGGGATCGGGCGCGCCCAGTAGTCCTGGCCCTGGAACGCCCGGCGCTTCACCCGGGCCGCTTCCTCCCGCCACGCGACCAGCCGCGGACAGGCCCGGCAGCCGACCACCAAGTCGTCCAGCTCGGCCAGTCCGTGGACCCGTTCGACCAGCGCGGAGGGCAGTTCCATGGGCTCGATCCTACGGGCGCGCACCGGTCGGACGGCGGAGCGGCGATTCGCAATCGGAAAGCGCTTTCCGAGTCGCGTCGCCGCTGCCGCTGCGGAGTAGCGTGGAAGTACGAGTCTGCCTGCCGTACGGGTCGAGGTGACGGCGATGATCGTGGTCGACGTGGTGATTGCGCTGGTGCTGCTGCTGGCGCTGCTCGCCGGGCTGAGCGTGCGCATGGTTCAGCAGTACCAGCTCGGGGTGGTGTTCCGGTTCGGCCGGGTGCTGGACGAGATACGGACGCCGGGGCTGGTGCGGATCGTGCCGATCGCCGACCGGCTGCGCCGGGTGAACGTGCAGATCGTCACGATGCCGGTGCCCGCGCAGGAAGGCATCACCCGGGACAACGTGACCGTCCGGGTCGATGCGGTGGTGTACTTCAAGGTGGTCGACCCGGTGAAGGCGATCATCAACGTGCAGGACTACAACTTCGCGATGTCGCAGGTCGCGCAGACCTCGCTGCGGTCGATCATCGGCAAGAGCGAACTGGACGACCTGCTGGCCAACCGCGAGCCGATCAACCAGGGCCTGGAGCTGATGCTGGACAGCCCCGCACTGGGTTGGGGCGTCCAGATCGACCGGGTCGAGATCAAGGACGTGGCGCTGCCCGAGTCGATGAAGCGCTCGATGGCCCGGCAGGCCGAGGCGGACCGGGAGCGGCGGGCCCGGATCATCACCGCCGACGGCGAGTTCCAGGCGTCCGCGCGCCTGTCGGAGGCCGCGAAGGTGATGTCCGCGACCCCGGCGGCGCTGCAACTGCGGCTGCTGCAGACCGTGGTGGAGGTCGCCGCGGAGAAGAACTCCACCCTGGTGCTGCCGTTCCCGGTGGAGCTGCTGCGCTTCCTGGAGAGCTCCACCGAGCGCAACGCCGCGCAGGCCGTCGAGGCCACCGAGGTCGCGGCGCAGCTCGCCGAGACCGAGGAGGACGTCGAGCCGGCGCCGGACGTCGAGCAGCTGGAGCTGCCACAGGTCGCTCCGGTCGCCGAAGTCGGGCCGCCGGAGCGCCCGTTGGGCGTGACACCGCGCCATGCCGCGCCACGGGAGGTCCCGTCGCGGGGCGTGACGCCGCCGGGCGCCGCTCCGCCGGACGCGGCTCCGCGGCACGCGGCGTGACCGGCCGGGCGGGGCGGGTGGCCGCGCGGCGGGCGGGTGCGGCCAGCGGTGGCGGGCGGTCCGCCGACAGGGCCAGCATGGAAGACGGCCAGTGGACACAACCAGCTCGGGAGGTCCGGCCATGACCACCGCGAAAGAGATCATGCACCCGGGAGCGCAGTGCGTCACCGGCGAACAGACCCTCGCCGACGCCGCCCGGATCATGCGCGAACGCGACGTCGGCGCGCTGCCGATCTGCGACGAGAACATGAAACTGCTGGGCATCGTCACCGACCGGGACATCGTGCTCAGGTGCGTCGCCGACGGACGCGACCCCAGCGGCGTCAAGTGCCTCGAACTCGCCCTCGGCCGCCCGATGGTGATCGAGGAGGACGAGGACGCGAGCCTGGTGCTGGAGGTGATGGAGGACCACCGGGTGCGTCGGCTGCCGGTGATCAACCATCCCGACCACCAGCTCGTCGGCATGATCAGCGAGGCCGACATCGCCCGGCACCTGCCGCAGGAGCGGCTGGCGGAGTTCGTCACCGCCATCACCCGCTGAGCCCTCGGAGCTCCACGGTTCGGCAGTCCGCCGCACCCCGGTTCCCGGCCGGAGTCGGGACGCGGTGCGGCGGCGAGGTGACGGTGCGTCAGTGCAGGTACTGCTTGGGCAGCTTGGCGAGGAACGCGTCCGCGATCACCTGGTAGCCCGCGTCGTTGGCGTGGATGTCGCCGCGCGCCATGTTGGTCCACTGCATGACCCGGGCCACGTTCAGCGGCACCCGCTGACCGCCCAGCGGAACCAGCGGCGCGAAGGAGTTCGTGTCGAACGCCCGCGCCACGTCGGCGGTCGGGACGCGGTGACGGGCGTCCACCGTCTCGATCACCGAGTTCAGCGTGTTCGCCAGCGGCACCGACGCGGTGGCCATCGCCTTGCCCCGGTCGCCCGTCATCCAGGCGGCCAGGAACGGGTCGTACAGGTTCATGCCGACGATCCGGGTGTGCGGGCCGGCCGCGGCCTGCAACTCGCCGAGGATCCGGTCCAGCCCGGTGCGGACCTGCTCGATGCCGTTCAGCGCGCACGGCAGGTCCAGCGAGCCGCCCGCCGCGCAGCGCTGCACGTCGTTGGCGCCGATGTCGATGGTGACCAGCACCTCGTCCTTCCAGTGCGCCTTCAAGTAGGCGACCGCCGCCTCCAGTTGGGAGCCGCCGAAGGAGTGCGGGTACGGGCAGCCGCCGTTCGCCATGGTGCCGGTGGTCTCGCCCGGGCAGCCCAGGTCGGTGAACTCGAACGGCCGGCGGTCGTCCGCCGCCCGCTCGCCCAGTGTCCGCGCCAGGTCCTGGGCGTAGCCGCGCCCGACGATGTGGCCACCGGTCGGCGTGGACTGGTAGCCGGCCGCCAGCGAGTCGCCGACCGCCAGGTAGTACGCGCCGGCGTGCTGCCCGCCCGGCGCCGCCGAAGCCGGAACGGCCGCCGCGCCGGCGAGCGTCAGAGCGGCGAGCGCGGTCGCAACGAGCGTGCGGCGGCGGGGGATCGGGCGCATGGAGCCTCCAGGGCGAATGATCGCGATCAGACGGATCAGAGGAGGCTACTGCCCGGTAAGCCCTCGGGAACAGAGGTGTGCACGCACCTCGTCGGCCGGTTCCGGCGGGGCCGGCGGGCGTGGCGCTCAGCCCGGGAAGGCGTAGACGGTGGTGGCGTGCGCGACCGGGTCGTCCGGGGCGTCCGGCGTGGCGAGGGTGATCTCCGCGAACGCGATGCGCCGGCCCAGCTTGGTCAGCCGCGCCGTCACCAGCAGATCGGTGTCGCGGGCCGCGCGCTGGAAGGTGATCGACTGCTGGACGGTGGTCATCGGCGCGAAGCCGCCCAGCGCGGAGGACACCGCGACGACCGTCGCCGTGTCGGCGGCCGCCATCATCGCCTGCCCGGACAGGCCGCCGCCGTCCCGGGCCAGCTGGTCCGACCAGGGCAGCCGCAGCACCGCGTGCCGCTCCCCGGCCTCCACCACCGTCAGCCCCAGCGCCTGCACCCACGGCGCGAAGCGGTCGGCGAGGATCAGGTCGCCCTCGGCGGGCGACAGGCCCTTCGCGGGAGCGGCGCCGGCGGGTACGGCGTTCGGGGAGGTCGTCATGGCGTGATCGTAGAGGCCGCCCGTGACGCACGGCCATACCCCGGGCGCGGAGCGTCCACCGGGTCGTGGACGGGCCCTGCGCGAGGCATGGTGGTGGGGTGGGAGTGCGGCGGAGTATGGCGGAACTGCGGAGCGAGTGGCGCACCGAACACCTGATGGTGCTGCTGCCGCTCGGCCTGATCGTGCTGATCTCCGTCACAGACATCCTGCTCTCCCCGGACATCCACCTCGGCCCGCTCCTGGTGGTCGCCCCCGCGATCACCGCGTCGTTCGCGGGCGCCCGCCTGACCGCCCTGGTCGGCGCCCTCGCGCTGGTCGCGCAGATCCTCATCGCCCAGCTCCACGGCGGCCTGTTCACCCCCAACCACCAGGCCCAGATCGGCGCGCTCGCGCTGGTCACCGTCCTCATCGTCGCCTTCTGCCGGGTCCGCGAACGCCACGGGCGCGAACTCACCCAGGTACGCACCGTCTCCGACGCCGTCCAGGGCGTCCTGATGCGCCCGCTGCCCGAACACGCCGGCCCGCTGCGGATTGCCACCCGCTACCTCGCCGCCGACGACGAAGCGAACGTCGGCGGTGATCTGTACGCGGCCGTACGCACCGGATCCGCCACCCGGCTGCTGATCGGCGACGTCCGCGGCAAGGGCCTGGCCGCCGTCGGCGACGCCGCCGCGCTGCTCGGCGCGTTCCGCGAACTCGCCCACCGGCACGAGGACCCGGCCCGCCTGGCCGACGCCCTGGAGGCCTCCTACCAGCGCCACCTCGCCGAGATCGCCGACGCCGGCCAGGACATCCGGGAGAACTTCGCCACCGCGCTGGTGCTCGACCTGCCCGACGACCACCCCGTGATCCGGCTCGCGGACTGCGGACACCCGCCGCCCCTGCTGCTCACCCCCGGCGGCGGCGCCCACCTGCTTCCGCTGCCCCGCTCCGGACCCCCGCTGGGCATGGGCGACCTCGCCCCCGTCGAGCGCCGCACCGAGGAGTTCGCCTTCCCGCCCGGCAGCACCCTGCTGCTCTACACCGACGGCGTCACCGAGGCCCGCGACCGCGACGCCGTCTTCTACCCCCTGCCCGCCCGCGCCGCCCAGCTCACCCCCGCCGCCTCGCCCCGGGACTTCCTCGACCGCCTCCGTCGCGACCTGCTCGCCCACGTCGGCGGCCGGCTGCCGGACGACGCGGCGCTGGTCGCCGTCGCCCGGGAGGCCTGACGCGCGCAACCCGGGCCGGCCGCACTCGCGCCGACGGGGCGCGTCCGACAGGCGGCCGTGGGCGGATCCTCCCCGACCCGCCGGTCGCGCGCTCGGACGGTACGTCGCCCCGACCCGCCGTTCGCCGCTCGCGCCGGACGCCGGACACCCCGGCTGGAATGATCGGGGCCATGGCCTCAGATCTCGCCCGCGCCCTCGCCGCCGCCGTCCGCGGCGAGGTCCGCTTCGACCCGGCCGAGCGCGCCGTGTACGGGCAGGACGCGTCCAACTACCGGCAGGTGCCGCGCGGGGTGGTGAAACCGGCCGACACCGACGACGTGCGGGCGGCGCTGGCCGTCTGCCGGGAGCACGGGGCGCCGGTGGTGGCGCGCGGGTCGGGGACCAGCATCGGCGGACAGGCGATCGGGCCCGGCGCGGTGGTGCTGGACTTCCGGCGGCACCTCGGCAAGGTCCTGGCGGTCGACCCGGACGCCCGCACCGCGCGGGTCGAACCCGGCACCGTCCTCGACGAACTCCAGCGCGCCGCCCGGCCGTTCGGGCTGCGGTTCGGACCGGACCCGTCCACCCACAGCCGGTGCACACTCGGCGGAATGATCGGCAACGACGCCTGCGGCTCGCACTCCCTCGCCTGGGGCCGCACCTCCGACAACCTGCACAGCCTGGACCTGCTGCTCGCCGACGGCGCCGAACTGACCGCCACCGGCCCGCTGTCGCCCGCCGAACGGGCCGCCCTCGCCGCCGCCCCCGGCCGACTCGGCCGCCTGCACCGGGAGTTGCAGGCCCTCGCCGCCGACCACCTGGCACTGCTGCGCCGCGCCATGCCGACCCTGCCGCGGCGCGGCTCGGGCTACCCGCTGGACGCGCTGCTCCCGGAACGCGGCCACGACCTGGTGCGGGCGGTCACCGGCACCGAGGGGACGTGCGCCCTGCTGCTCGGCGCCACCGTCCGACTGGTGCCCGAACCGCCGTTCCGCGCACTGGTGGTGGCGGGCTACCCGGACGAGACGGCCGCCGCCGACGCGGTGCCCGCGCTGCTCCCGCTCGGCCCGCTGACCTGCGAGGGGATGGCCGCCGACCTGATCGCCGCACTGCTCGCGGCCGGGCCCCGCCCACCCGTGCTCGACCGGCTGCCCGACGGCGCGTGCTGGCTGTTCCTGGAGACCGGCGGCAGCACCGCCGCCGAGGCCGTCGACCGGGCCCGTCAACTCGCCGACGCGGTACGGCGGGAGCGCACCGCGACGGTCGCCCTGGTCGCCGACCCGGCCGAGCAGCGCGCGCTGTGGTCGATCCGGGAGGCCGGCGCTGGCATCGTCACCCGCCTGCCCCCGGGCCCGGCCGGCACACCCGGCGGCGCGGCCTGGCCCGGCTGGGAGGACTCGGCCGTCCCGGTCGAGCAACTCGGCTCGTACCTGCGGCAGTTGAGGACCCTGCTGAAGCGGCACGGCCTGCGCGGGGTGCCGTACGGGCACTTCGGCGAGGGGTGCGTGCACCTGCGCCTCGACTTCCCGGTGCGCGAACGGCCCCAGGCGATGCGGGAGTTCCTCGTCGAGGCGGCGGATCTGGTGGTGGCGCACGGCGGTTCGCTCTCCGGCGAGCACGGCGACGGGCAGGCCCGGGCCGAACTGCTGCCCCGGATGTACCCGCCGGAGGTGATCGACCTGTTCGCCCGGTACAAGCGGATCTGGGACCCGGACGGCCTGCTCAACCCCGGCCTGCTGGTCGACCCGCGCCCGCTGGACGCCGATCTGCGCTTCCCCGGGCGGGAGTTGCCGCTCACCCTGGCCTATCCGCAGGACGCCGGCAGCCTGCTGAACGCGGTGCACCGCTGCGTGGGCGTCGGCAAGTGCGTGGACACCGCCGGCGGGGTGATGTGCCCGAGCTACATGGTGACCGAGGAGGAACGGCACTCCACCCGCGGCCGGGCCCGGCTGCTGGGCGAGATGCTGCGCGGCGAACTCGTCACCGACGGCTGGCGCTCGCCGGAAGTCCGCGAGGCGCTCGACCTCTGCCTGGGCTGCAAGGGCTGCGCGAGCGACTGCCCGGTCCAGGTCGACATGGCCACCTACCGGTCCGAATTCCTGTACCACCACTACCGGTTCAGGCCCCGGCCGGCCGCCCACTACTCGTTCGGCCTGCTGCCGCTGTGGCTCCGGCTGGCCCATCTCGCGCCCCGCGCCGCGAACGCCGCCCTGCGCGGCCGGATCAGCGGGACCCTGCTCAAACGCCTCGGCGGCATCGACGCCCGGCGCGCCCTCCCCGCCCTCCCGGAGCGCCGCTTCTCCGCCTGGTTCCGCGAGCACCGTGCCGCCCACCCCGCCGACCCGGCCGCCCCCGCGGTGCTGCTGTGGCCCGACTCGATGTCCGAACTCCTCGACCCCGCACCGGCGGTGGCGGCCGTCCAGGTCCTGGAACGGCTCGGCTTCAGGGTGCAGCTCCCGACCGGGCCCGTGTGCTGCGGGCTCACCCTGATCGCGAGCGGCCAACTCGGCCTGGCCCGGCGGGTGATCCGGCGCACCCTGCGCCACCTGCCACCCGAGCTGCCGGTGGTCGGCCTGGAGCCGTCCTGCACCGCCACGCTCCGCGGCGACTGGCCGAAGCTCCTCGACGGCCCGCTCGAACTCCCCACCCGGGTACGTACGTTGGCCGAGTTCCTGGACGAACGCGAAGTCCCCCTGCCGCGGCTCGCCGGAGCGGCGATGACCCAGGTGCACTGCCACCAGCACGCCGTCCTCGGCACCGCCGCCGACCAACGCCTCACCGCCCGCCTCGGCCTGGAAAACCGCCAACTCGACGCCGGCTGCTGCGGACTGGCCGGCGCCTTCGGCTTCGAGCGCGGCCACTACGAGGTGTCGATCGCCGCCGCCGAACGCGCCCTGCTCCCCGCCGTCCGCGCCGCCGCCCCGGACACCCTGCTGCTCGCGGACGGCCTCAGCTGCCGCACCCAGCTCACCCAACTGGAGCCGTCCGCCCGACCGTTGCACCTCGCCGAAGTCCTGCTCAGCGCGTTCGAGCAGGCCGAGGGGCCCGACCGCGCGCCCGGGTAGGTCGAGGCGGTCAGCGGAGCACGGAGGCCGCATCGTCGCTCGGGGCCCGGTAGACCGTCACGATCGAGGCGACAGCGTCGATTTCGAGCGGTCCGGCGATCCGCAGCCAGACCAGCCCTGGCAGGTCCTCGGTGCGGTCGAGCCGACCCACCGCCTCGGCCGGCCAGGGCAGCGGCAGCTCCGGCAGGTGGGTGAGGGAGATTCCGTCGATGCACGAGGGCGCCGGATCGGGTTGCCAAGGGCGGACCGAGCGAAGACCCGCCAGCGAGATCACCACATCGGGCGTCGACGGCCCCTCGCGCAGCCACACGTCCAGCGTGCTGGCCTTGCCGTCCTCGTGGGACTCGTCCAGCGAGACGCGCTCGATGAAGTGGTCGAGGCAGGACTGCAGCGCCAGGGCCGCGTTCGTGCAGCGGTTCCGGTGGGCGTCGATCCTCGCGTGCTGGTCGGTCACGGCACGAGACTACGTGGCACGACCGACCGAATGGCGCCGCAGGGGACCCGCGAGGCCTCGGCCGGCGCGCTCACTCGCCCGGGTAGCGCACGCCGATTCGTTCCCGTGCCGCGTCCAGGGTGCGCATGACGGCGAGGGTGCCGTCGAGCGGGACGAGGGGGGATTCGGTGGCGCCGGTGCGCAGGCAGTGCATCACTTCGGCGGCTTCCAGGCCGTAGCCGTGGCCGTCGGCGGGCGGGGCGTGGAAGGTCTCGGGGGCGCTGCCGTCGCGGTGGAGGGTGAATCCGGTCGGGTGGAAGAAGTCGCGCTCGATCTCGATGTGGCCCAAGTTGCCTTGAACGGAGGCGCGTTGGGCGCACTGGGTGTCGAGCGAGCAGGAGAGCTGGGAGGTCGCGCCGTTGCGGTGGCCGAGCAGGAGGGCGGTGTGCGCGTCCACGCCGTGGTCGGTGAGGCGGGCGCGGGCCTGAATGCTCTCCGGCTCGCCGAGCAGCAGGTGGGCGAAGGCGACCGGGTAGACGCCGAGGTCCAGCAGGGCGCCGCCGCCGGCCGCCGGGTCCCACAGGCGGTGGTGCGGGTCGGTGGGGGCGGCAAAGCCGAACTCGGCCTGGACGGAACGCACTTCGCCGATCGCGCCGTCGGCGATCAGCTCGGTGATCCGGCGGACGGACGGGTCGAGGTAGGTCCACATCGCTTCCATCAGGAAGACCTCGCGCTTGCGGGCCAGCGCCACCAGCTCGGCGCTCTGCCCGGCGTTCAGCGTGAACGGCTTCTCGCACAGCACCGCCTTCCCCGCCTCCAGCAGCAGCTTCGCCGCGGCGAAGTGCGCCGCGTGCGGGGTGGCCACGTACACCACGTCGACCTCGGGGTCGGCCGCGAGCTCCTGCCAACTCCCGTACGCCCTTCCGATGTTGTGGCGCTCGGCGAACGCCCGGGCGGACTCCTCCCGGCGGGACGCCACCGCGAAGGCCTGCGCGCCGGGCACGGCGGCCAGGTCCTCGACGAAGGAGCGGGCGATGCCGCCGGTGGCGAGAATGCCCCAGCGGATCGGGCGGTCGATGATCGGCGGCACGGGAGTCCTTCGCAACGGCGCGACGTACGGGCCCGCCCAGCCTATCCACCCGCGCACCGGAATTCGGTGGGGACGGCGGACCGGCGACGGCTACCTTGGCGGCATGGAATCCGAACACCCCCTGCTCCGGGACGTCTTCCCGGAGCTCGTGGACGAGTTGGCGGCCCTGCTGGAGGCCGAGGGCGAGCCGGAACTGGCCTCCGGTGCAAGCGAGTTGCGCCTGGTCGCACAGTGCGACTGCGGCGACGACTTCTGCCAGAGCCTCCGCACCGCCCCGCACTCGGCGGGCCGGCCGTACGGCCCGGGCCACCGCTGCCTTCCGCTGCCCGCGACGAGTGGCACGGTCGTCCTGGACGTGGTGGACGACCGCATCATGTACGTCGAGCTGATCGACCGCCCGCCCCTGCGGGACGCGCGACGTCGGGAGACCGCGGAGACCGCGGAGACCGGCCAGGGCGGCGCCGCGCACTGACCGGTCTCGGCAACTCGCCGTGAAATCAGGCGGTTTCGATCGCCTTGGCGGTCTGCCGGGGAATGGTGGCTGCGGCCGGCTGCGGCTCGGCGGGAGCGCTGTCGGAACCGGCAGCGGGCGGCTCGGCGGCGGTGGGCGGCTCGGGCGTGGCGGGGTTGGCGGGCGCGGGGGCCCCGGTGGGCGACGTCGGGGCGGTGGGCTGGATCTTGTCGTCGCGTTCGTCGTCGCCCGCCCCGTCGCGGGTGGTGAGGACGGTGTCGAAGATCTCGCGGAGCTTGTCGGTGGCCTGCTTGGAGAAGAGGCCGCAGAGGCCGGCGATCCCGGCGAAGCCGTACGGGTTGGTGGCGGTGCCGTCGGTGCCGTTGGCGAACAGGCCGCCGCGCAGCAGGAAGTAGACCAGCAGCGCGAGCGCTCCGCCGATCGCCGTGCGCAGCAGGTACCAGGGCAGCCAGCTGGGCAGCAGCTGGCGGTTGCCCGCGTAGGTGGCGAAGGACGTCGCGGCGTGCACGAAGCTGCCGAGTCCGCTGGCCGCCAGGACGGCGATCAGCATCGCGGTGTTGGAGGTCAGGTGCCACGGGCCGAGGCCGAAGACCGTCCACAGCTCCGGGGCGCCGGCCGGGGCGCGTTCGGCGGTCAGCGTGGTGAGCGGAGTCCAGACGCTGATCAGCGCGGCCACGCAGATGAACGCCTCGGCCAGCAGCATCAGGCCGAGCAGCAGGACCGCCCAGCCGGCCATCTGCTGCTGGGGCGGGAGCGGGGCGACCTGCCCCGGCGTGGGGCCGCCGTCGCCGGCGAACGGGTCCGGGGCGGGGCTCGGAGCAGGGTCGGCCGTCGGGGAGACAGGGGGAGTCATCGAGGAGTTCGCCTTCCGGTCCGGTGGTGCACGGCAGACGGTGCACGGAGGTGGCGCGGCAGAGCCGGTCGCGGGGAGGGACTCTACCGTCCGGACGGGCCCGACAGTTCGTCAGGACCCCCGGGCGGAACGCGAGATGACACCCACCCGTGGCGCGGACGGCCCGATGCCGCCGGCCTCTACCGGAGCGTGTACCCGCCACGGAGCGCGGGGAAGCGTCGGCCGGCGGGGTGTCAGCGGCGCACGCCCGACAGGCGGGAGAACTTGGCGACCTCGAAGGTGGTGTACGAATTCGACGCCAGCAGGGAGAACTTGATGCCCTCGCGACCGTCGGGGCGCCGGTAGCCCTCCGGGAGGAAGCGCTTGTAGTGCTCGGCGGCACGCTGGAAGAACTGCGGGCGCTCGGCGCGGGTCAGCGTTCCCGGCAGGTCGTAGACGAACAGGTAGTGGCGGACCATTCGGGTGAACAGGTGCGTCCGCACCTCGGGGTTGACCGGCGGGGCCTCGGCGGGCTGTGCGTCCAACAGCTCGAAGGTGCTCTCGTAGCGGTCGAACAGGTCGAAGTGGCTCGCGCCCTCGCTGCCCTCCGGGTGCAGGGTGTGGCGGCGGCGGATGGTGACGCACTCGCGGTCCAGCACCGCGATCCGGGAGGCGGACAGCAGCGAGCGGTGCACCGCCGGGACCTCCTCGTAGAACCCGTCCGGGAAGGTCGGGACGGCGCCGTTGCGCACCAGCCGGTCCCAGATCAGCGGCGGCGCGCCGAACAGTTCCGGGTGCTCGTTCAGGGTGAACACCTCCGGCCCGGCGGCGGCCAGCAGCTCGGCTGCGTTGCCCGGCCACACCTTGCCCCGGTACTCGCGGTTGTGGCCGAACAGCAGCAGGTCGACCTCGCCGGTCTCGGCGAGCCGGGCCGCCATCGCCTCGAACGCGTCCGCCGGCAGCAGGTGATCGGAGTCCAGGAACAGCAGGTAGTCGCCGCGCGCGTGCGTCGCGCCGGCCATCCGGGTCTGCCCGATGCCGGGCTCCGTGTCCAGCCGCAGCACCCGTACCCGGGCGTCGCGCAGCTCGTACGCCTCCACCAGCCGCTCCTCCGGGCAGTGCGGGGAGGGCGTCCGGACCACGATGATCTCGAACTCGCGGAACGACTGTCCGAGCAGGGAGTCGAGACACTCCTTCAGTTGTTCCTGCTCGTCGTAGGCGGGGAGCACGACGGTGATCAGTGGTGGGGCCATGGGCGGGAGGCTAGGGGCGGGGACAGCCTCAGGCAAAGGTCGGAAGCCGCTCGAAAGTGGCCATTCCGGACAGTAGAGGCGGGAAGTTCGCTGAATCTTCACCAAATGAACACGACCGTGCGATGAAATGTCCGGATAGAGGGCGGAACGCCGTGACTTGCTGACGTATCGTCAGATGTACGCATGGTGGTGGAGCTGCGCACACACCGTGCCGAACCTCCCCGGAGGGTCGGACCGCAGCCCTCAGTACCAGTTGTGCGACTGCCAGAACGACCACGCCGCACACGGGCTGCCGTACGTCTGGTTCATGTACTGCAGCCCCCACTTGATCTGGGTCGCCGGGTTGTCCCGCCAGTCCGCGCCCACCGACGCCATCTTCGAACCCGGCAGCGCCTGCATCAGCCCGTACGCACCCGAGGACGCGTTGGTCGCGTGCACGTTCCAGCCGCTCTCGCGCTCCACGATGTTGTTGAAGCACTGCAGCTGCCCGGCAGGCACGATCTGCGCCGCGATCTGCTGCGGCGTCCCGCTGTACGTCTTCGCGAGCGGCGGCGCGGACGCGGAAGCGGCGGGCTTGCCGGTCGGCAGCGCCTGGCGCTGCTGATCCCGGGACGCCGCCTCCGCCCGCGCCTTCGCCTCCGCCGACGCCTTGGCCTGCGCACTGGCACTGGCACTGGCGCTCGCCTCGGCCTGCGCGCCGGCACTGGCGCTCGCCTCGGCCTCGGCCCGGGCCTTCGCCTCCGCCTCTGCCTGCGCGCTCGCACTCGCACTGGCGCTCGCGCTCGCCTCGGCGGCGGCCTGCGAAGCCAGGGCGTCCGTCGCGAGCTGCTGGTCGCTCGCCGACGCGGGCCTGGCGGCGGCCTCGGCTGGGGTCGAGTGCTGCGGCAGGGCGACGGCCAGCGCCGAGGCGCCCGCGACCGCGAGCGTCGCCACACCCGTCACCACCGCGCGGCGGTGACGGCGGAACTTCCCCGAAAGGCTGGGCGTGCGGTGCTTCGGCATGGCGATCTCTTCTGGTACGGGCCGGACGGCCGGGGGACACGGCGGCCCGCCGACCGGCACCCGCTGCGCAGTCGTGGGGGCACGGCGCAGCGCGGCAGTCGGTCGACTGCGGCAGCAGGGCGGTGGCCGGCGGAACCGGCCGGACCGCCCGGCGGACGGGGAACATTCTTGGCAGATCACGGAGAGTGGCCCAAAAAGCCCGAAAACTATGGCCCGTAGTAGCCGGGACGGCGGCAGGCGGGCCGCGGACCGCCCCGGGCCGGCCTGCGACGGGCCCGGTGCGACGGTCGTCCGACGGCCACCGGATTGCCGCTGACCTGCGAAGTTGCGGTAGCCTTCGGTGGTCGGGCAGCGAGCCGCGAGCGCCACCCGACCGGCGCCTCGACCCACCCACTATCGAGGACCGTAGAAGCCCCCCGCGATGTGGGCGGGCTCACAGGAACCGAACGCGTCCGGGCACACCCCGCACCCGCCCGGCCACGCCCGGTGGACTGCACCGGCACCCCGGTCACAGCGCGCGATCACCACGCCCCGATACTGGCCGCATGGTGATCGCGGTGGTGGGGATTGCGGCGCTCGGCCTGCTCGGGGCGGCGCACTGGTACGTGTGGCGACGACTGGTCCGCGACGTCTCGACCCCGCGCAGCCGGTACCGGCGGGCAGGCACCGTGCTCGTCGTCCTGCTGCCCGTCCTCTCGCTGCTGGCCCTGGTCGGCGGCCGCGCCTTCCCGCTCGCCGTCGAACGCTGGTTCGCCTGGCCCGGCTACCTCTGGCTGGCCGTCCTGCTGTACCTGCTGCTCGCGCTGCTGGTCGGCGAGGTGCTGCGCCCGCTGCTGCTTCGCCTCCCGCGCCGCCCCTCGCGCGATCGCGAGGACCGGCCGGCGGAGGAGCTCGCGGCCGAGCCCTCGGACGAGCCTGCGGTGGAGGACGTCACGGTGGCCGACTCGGCGTCGCGGTCGCGGCGGCTGTTCGTCTCGCGAGTGGTGGCCGGGGCGGCCGTCGGAGTCGCCGTCGGGGTGGTGGGCAACGGCGCGTACGGGGTGCTGCGCGGGCCGCAGGTGAAGCAGGTGACGGTGCCGTTGGCGAAACTGCCGCGGGCCGCGCACGGCTACCGGATCGCCGTTGTCAGCGACATCCACCTCGGCCCGATACTCGGCCGGGCGCACACCCGGCGGATCGTCGACACCGTCAACGCCACCCAGCCCGACCTGATCGCCGTGGTCGGCGACCTGGTCGATGGCACCGTCCCCGAACTCGGCCCCGCCGCCCGCCCGTTGGCGGACCTGCGGGCCAGGGACGGCGCGTACTTCGTCACCGGCAACCACGAGTACTTCTCCGGCGCCGCGCCGTGGGTCGACTTCGTCCGCGAACTCGGCGTCCACCCGCTGGAGAACGCCCGCGTCGAACTGCCCTGGTTCGACCTCGCCGGGATCAACGACATCGCCGGCACCGCGCAGGGCCAAGGCCCCGACTACGAACGGGCGTTGGGCGACCGCGACCGCGGCCGCGCGGCCGTCCTGATGGCCCACCAGCCAGTGACCGTCCATGACAGCGTCCGCCACGGCGTCGACCTCCAGCTCTCCGGCCACACCCACGGCGGCCAGCTCTGGCCCGGCAACTACCTCGCCGAACTGGCCAACCCGACCGTGGCCGGCCTGGAGCGGTACGGCGACACACAGCTCTACGTCACCCGCGGCGCGGGCGCCTGGGGCCCGCCCGTCCGGGTCGGCGCGCCGTCCGACATCACGGTGGTCACGCTCGCCTCGCTCCAGGCCTGAGCCGCCGCCGGGTGGCCGGGCGGTCGGGCGGTCGGGTGGCCGGGTGGCCGGGTGGTCGCGCGGCGGAAAACCGTTGGCAGGGACGGTTGCCGGTTCGGCAGGATCTCCGGCATGGAACGAGAGCCGCAGCAGGAAGAAGGAGTGCCGGTCGACCGGCTGGCGTTCAGCGCGGAGCAGTGCGTGGCGCTGGTCGCCGACAACCACGGCCGACAGCTGGACTGGACGGCTGCCTCCCTGGCCGAACTCGACGCGGTCTGTGCCGAGTTGATCGCCCCCGAGCCGCTCGGCGAGGCGCGGATGGCGATGTGGTGGTCGCTGGTCGCCTGCTACACCGGCGAGGTGATGGTCCGCAGCTACGGGGGCGAGTGGATCGACGCCGGCGAGGACTCCGCCGGCCCCGCCGTCCGGGTGCTCGGCCTGACGGCCTTCCCCTTCAACACCGCGCACCGAGTGCTCAGCGGCGAAGAGGGGAAGAGCCTGGCGTCCTCGGTCGGCATGATCCCCGGGCTCTCCCGCCACCGCGGCCTCTCCGACTGACAGTGCGGCTCAAGGGTGCATGCGCGCACCCTTGAGCACCTTGTCGACCGCGTTGCGCGGCCCGTGCAGCGCCAGCCCCACCAGATCGAGCCCGGCCGTCGGCACCGCGCGGACCGCCGCCCGGTTGTCGCGGTCGTTGCCGGTGCCGAACAGCTCGGCCGTGAACACCGCCACCGGCAGCGAGCGGGACAGTGCCCGCGCATGGGCGGACGTCAGCAGCTCGCCGGCGCCCTCGAACACCAGCACCGGCTGACGGAACATCGGCAGGTACGCCGTCCCGTCCGCGTCCGCGTACGGCTCGCCGATCAACTCCGGTACGGCGGTGCCCAGTCCGCTCACCAGGAAAGCCGTCACGTTCAGGCGCTGCCAGGGCTGGAGGTCCTCGCGCAGCAGGACGGCGATCTTCGTGTCGAAACGGAGAACGGCCGGGGTGCTGGGGGCACTGGGCAGGGTGTGGGTGTCCATGGAGTGAGCGTGCCGTCCCGGGCGCGGCCAGGTCTTGTACGTTCTTTGCATGACAGCGGCGGCCCGGCAGGAGATCACCGCCTGGCGGCCGCGCGTCCCCGGCATCGTCGAGGTACTGCACGCGCACCTCACCGAACACCGCTACCCCATGCACGTCCACGACGCCTGGACGCTGCTGATCGTCGACGACGGCGCCGTCCGCTACGACCTCGACCGCCATCGCCGCGGCACCCCGCACGACACCGTCAGCCTGCTGCCGCCGCACGTTCCGCACAACGGGTCGCCGGCCACCGAGGCGGGCTTCCGCAAGCGCGTCCTCTACCTCGAACTCGGGCAACTCGGCGCGGAGTTGATCGGACCGGCGGTGGACGGGCCGGACCTCGCGGATCCGCTGCTGCGACGGCGGGTCGGGCAACTGCACGCGGCGCTCGGCACGCCGGGGGAGGAATGGGAGGCGGAGAGTCGGCTGGCGCTGATCAGTGCGCGGCTACGAGAGCTGCTCCGACCCCGAACGGCGGTGCCCGCCGCGCCCGTTGACCGCGGCCTCGCCCACCAGCTGCGCGACCTGCTGGACGCCCGGCTGACCGAGCGGACCACCCTCGACGAAGCCGCGAGGCGTCTCCACGCCCACCCCGCCCACCTGGTCCGCGCCTTCACCACCGCGTTCGGCCTGCCCCCGCACCAGTACCTCACCGCCCGCCGCATCGACCGTGCCCGCCACCTCCTCCTCGACGGCCACCCCCCGAGCACCGTCGCCACCACCCTCGGCTTCCACGACCAGCCCCACCTCACCCGCCACTTCCGCCGCATCCTGGGCACGACGCCCGGACGGTTTGCGCGCGGGGTGCGATAGGGGTCGGGGGTTGCGCTGCGCGCGGCCAGCCTGCGGCGCAAGGAGCCCGGACCCGCCCCGACGCAGGAGTCGGGCGAGGTCGTCGGGATCCTGTGGGCCCACGCCCTGCCCGGCGGCGCACTCCAGCACGTCACCGTCGTCTGCAAGGCCGATCAGGTCGACGTCCTGCTCTATCTCCTCACCCGGCATCCCGCCGACGGCCCGTCGACCTCCGTGTGCACCGCCCACTCCCTGCTCGCCCGCAGCTACCGGGCCTCACCGCTGCTGGCCTGCCGCTACCACCTGCCGACGCCGACCGGCTGAACTCCCGTCAGGGGACGGGTGGCCGACGTCGGCGGCCTGCCCGGTCATTCGCTCGGTGGGCCGGCCTCGCCGTGGCGGGCGACGAGGGCCCGCATGGACGTCAGGAAGCCCTGGACGGCGGCGAGTTCGGCGGGGGAGAGGCCGTCCACCAGGGTGGCGGTGTCGGCGATCAGCGGGCCGAAGTAGCTCTCGCCGAGGGCGACGGCCTGCTCGGTGACCTCCAGCAGGACGCGGCGGCGGTCGTGCGGGTCGCGGGTGCGGCGGACGTGGCCGAGGCGTTCCAGGCGGTCCAGGGCGGCGGTGGTGCCCGCCGAGTTGAGGCGCAGCTCGCGGCCGAGCAGGCCGGGGGTCGCGGGGGTGCCGGAGCGGGCGGCGTCCAGCAGGGCGATCAGGGCGCGCAGGTCGGTGGGGTGGAGCCGGTTGCGCCGGGCGAAGTCGGCGGCGAGCACCTCCAGGTCGACGGTGAGCGCACGGAGGTGATGGACCGTCTGCAGGCCGTGGCGGTCCGGGAGTTCGGCGGTCATGCGGTGCGGGCCTTTCGATGGGGTGCCTTCGGGGGCGGAGACGCACATGCATATTATCTCGCCGAGCGAGAGACTTGCTCAGCGAGAAAACCCTGCCAGCCGGAGGCTGCCGCCATGGCGTTCGACCGTTCCGCCTTCCTGTCCGCGTACGACACCCTGCTCGACCGCTGGCCCGTACCGGTCGAGCCGATCGACCTCGACACGCCGTACGGCACCACCCGGGTGAACGCCGCCGGGCCGACCGACGGACCGCCGCTGGTGCTGATCCACGGCGGCGGCTCCACCGCGGCGAGCTGGTGGGCGAACGTCGGCGAACTCGCCTGCGAGGCGCGGGTGTTCGCGGTCGACCGGATCGGCGAGGCGGGCCGCTCCGCGAACGCCGGCGACCGGCCGCTGCGCACCGTCGAGGACCTGCACGGCTGGCTGGACGCCGTCCTGGACGGGCTCGGCCTGACCAGGACCGACCTGTGCGGGCACTCCTACGGCGGCTGGATCGCGCTGAGCTACGCGCTGCGCCGCCCCGACCGGATCGACCGCCTCGCCCTGCTCGACCCCACCGGCTGCTTCACCGGCTACTCGCCCCGCTACCTCCTGCGCGCGGCGCCCATGCTGGCCCGCCCGACCGAAGCCCGCGCCCGCGCCTTCCTCGCGTGGGAGACCGGCGGCATCCCGCTCGACCCGGACTGGACGCGGCTCCACGGCCTCGCCGCGACCTTCCCCGCCGCCCGCCCGATCACCGGCCCCCGCCCCACCCCCGAGGCGCTCGCCACCCTGCGCGCCCGCTGCCTGCTGCTGGTCGCCGCGGACAGCCGCCCCCACGACCCGCGCACCCTCACCGCCCGCGCCGCCCGGCTGCTCCCGCAGGCCGAACTCCGCACCCTGGACGGCGTCTCCCACCACGCCCTGCCGTACACCCGGGCGGAGCGGCTGAACGCGGAGCTGACGGGCTTCCTGGCGCGTTAGGTGTACTGACCATGGAGGTTGGTGACAGGGTTCACGGTCGGGTGGTCTTGAAACGAGTGAGGGCCTTCTGGCCTGGTGTGGATTGCGACATCTGCACCGGCGACCAGAAAGGCCCTCATGCCACACCGTAACGCACCCCTGACCGAGACCGGACGCCTGCGCCTGGCCCGCTGCGTGGTCGAGGACGGCTGGCCGCTACGACGGGCCGCCGAACGCTTCCAGGTCTCACCGACCACCGCCAAGCGCTGGGCCGACCGCTACCGCGCGCTCGGTGAGGCCGGTATGGAAGACCGCTCCTCGCGCCCGCACCGCAGCCCGCGCCGGACCCCGACCCGAACCGAACGACGGATCGTCAAAGTCCGCGTCCTGCGCCGCTGGGGACCCGCCCGCATCGCCTACCTGCTGAACCTCAACCCGGCCACCGTGCACCGCGTCCTGACCCGCTACCGGCTCGCCCGCCTCGCCCACCTCGACCGCGCCACCGGCCGGGTGATACGCCGCTACGAGCACCGCGCGCCCGGCGAGCTGGTCCACGTCGACATCAAGAAACTCGGCAACATCCCCGACGGCGGAGGACACCGCGCCATCGGCCGCGAGGCCGGCCGCAGGACCCGCTCCGGCGCCGGCTACAGCTACGTGCACAACGCCGTCGACGACCACTCCCGCCTCGCCTACAGCGAGATCCTGTCCGACGAACGCAAGGAGACCGCCACCGCGTTCTGGACCCGGGCGAACGCGTTCTTCGCCCGGGCCGGGATCACCGTCCGACGCGTGCTGACCGACAACGGCGCCTGCTACAAGTCCCACCACTGGCGCGACACGCTGACCCGGGCCGGCATCACCCACAAGCGCACCCGCCCCTACCGGCCCCAGAGCAACGGCAAGGTCGAACGCTTCAACCGCACCCTGCTCGACGAATGGGCCTACGCACGGCCCTACCGCACCGAACAAGAACGCCGAGACGCCTACCCCGCCTGGCTCCACACCTACAATCACCACCGCGGACACACCGCACTCGCAGGCAAACCACCCGCCAGCCGCGTCCCCAACCTCACAGGACAGAACAGTTAGGGCCTGTCTGACAAGATCGGCCGGACGGGCCCCGGACCCCGCGGCTACCAGCTGGTGCGCAGGCGGTAGGAGGGGGTGAGGTCGCGGACCTCCGCGGAGCGGACCACCTCGCGGCCGAGGACGGGCCGCAGGTGCTTGTCGAGCAGGCGCAGCACCTCCTCGGACAGCCGGGCCTTCAGTCCCTCGGGCCGGCCCGGCAGCAAGCCGATCGCGATGTGCACGAAGGCCGTCAACTGGCCGTCGGCGTCGTCCACCCAGGTCTCCGCGGCCTGTCGGAAGAACGTCTTGCACACGCCCCGGGACGCCACCCACTCGCGCACCATCGGGTGCAGCTCGCGGACGAATCCGGGGCGGTCGAAGGAGTCGGCCAGCTGTGGCGAGTAGTCGACGGTGATGTGGGGCATGGCAGGACCTTCTTCGCGCAGATGCTTGGCTTCTACACCTGCCATTCAAGCCCCGCCCACCTCCGGGCCCGCGCCCGGGGTCCCACATGCTGGACGCGCCGGGGTGCGGTCAGTCGACGGCGGGCGCGGACCCGGCCGGGGTGTCGTGGATGCCCAGGCGCAGGTGCTCCACGTGGTAGAGGGCCTGGTCGAGGAGCTCGGCGACATGGTTGTCGTACAGCGCGTAGACGATCGAGCGGCCGTGGCGCTCGCCGGTGACCAGGCCGAGGTTGCGCAGCAGCCGCAGCTGGTGCGAGCAGGCGGAGGGCTCCAGGCCGACGGCCTCGGCCAGGTCGCCCACCGAGCAGGGCCCTTCCTGGAGCCGGGCCAGGATGTGCAGCCGGGAGGGGGTGGCCAGGGCCTGGAGGGTGGCCGCGACATCGGCGGTTCCGACGGCGTCCAGGCGTTCGCGGGTGGTGGCGCTGCTGGCGGTGTCGATTCCGTGGCCCATGGGCCCATCATACCGGTGACACCTGAAGACCTGTTCAGATGTTCCGGTATGGTGAAAGTGTCGTCCTCCCCATCGGCGAAGGGTTGCCCCGCCATGTCTTCCGTCCTGGACCGGCGCCCCGCGCCGCCCACCACAGGACCACGCCCGGCCCCGCCGAAACGGCGCACCCGCGTCCTGGCCCTGCCGGAGGCCCGGTGGGCGCTGGCCGCACTGGTGCTGTTCCTGATCGCCCTCCCGCTGGACCTGGCCGGCGCCCCCGCCTGGGCCTGGGGCCCGCTGTACGCCCTCGCCTACGCCACCGGCGGCTGGGAACCCGGCTGGGCAGGCCTGCAGGCACTGAAGGAGAAGACCCTCGACGTCGACCTGCTGATGATCGTCGCCGCGCTCGGAGCGGCCGCGGTCGGGCAGGTGCTGGACGGCGCGCTGCTGATCGTCATCTTCGCCACCTCCGGCGCGCTGGAGGCGATCGCCACCGCCCGCACCGCCGACTCCGTGCGCGGCCTGCTCGACCTGGCCCCCGCCACCGCGACCCGGCTGACCGCCGACGGCGAGCAGACCGTCCCGGTCGAGGAACTCGCCGTCGGCGACACCGTGCTGGTCCGGCCCGGCGAACGGATCGGCGCCGACGGCCGGGTACTGGACGGCGCGAGCGACGTCGACCAGGCCACCATCACCGGCGAACCGCTGCCCGTCGCCAAGCACCGCGGCGACGAGGTGTTCGCCGGCACCCTGAACGGCACCGGCGCACTCCGCGTGCGCGTCGAGCGCGACGCCGCGGACACCGTCATCGCCCGGATCGTCGCCATGGTCGAGGAGGCGTCCGAGACCAAGGCCCCCACCCAGCTGTTCATCGAGAAGGTCGAACAGCGCTACTCGCTCGGCATGGTGGCCGCCACCCTCGCCGTGTTCGCCGTCCCGCTGGCCCTGGGCACCGCGTTCACCGACTCGCTGCTGCGGGCGATGACCTTCATGATCGTGGCCTCGCCGTGCGCGGTGGTCCTCGCCACCATGCCGCCCCTGCTGTCCGCGATCGCCAACTCCGGCCGGCACGGCGTCCTGGTGAAGTCCGCCGTCGTGATGGAACGCCTCGGACAGATCGACACCGTCGCCCTCGACAAGACCGGCACCCTCACCGAAGGCGCCCCCCACGTCACCGACATCCGCCCGCTGCCCGACTCCGGCCTGACGGAGCACCAACTGCTCGCCCTGGCCGCAGCCGCCGAACACCCCAGCGAGCACCCGCTCGCCCGCGCCGTCGTCGACGCCGCCCGCGAGCACCGCCTCCCCCTCGCCACCGCCACCGGCTTCACCTCCACCCCCGGCGTCGGCGTCACCGCCACCGTCGACGGACGCACCGTCACCGTCCACGCCCCCGACCGCGACTGCCCCGCCACCACCGACCCGGTCTCGGAACTGGAGGACGCCGGGCGCACCGCCGTCGTGGTCGCCACCGACGGCACCCCCGTCGGCGTGCTCGGCCTCGCCGACCGGCTGCGCCCGGACGCCGCCGCCACCGTCCAGGCCCTGACGGCGCTGACCGGCGCCGCCCCCGTGCTGCTCACCGGCGACAACCCGCGCGCCGCACGACGCCTGGCCGAGGACGCCGGAATCGGCGAGGTCCGGGCCGCCCTGCTGCCCCAGGACAAGGCCGCCGCGGTCAAGGAGTGGGCGCGGGCCGGACGGAAGGTCCTGGTGGTCGGCGACGGCGTGAACGACGCGCCGGCGCTGGCCGCCGCGCACACCGGCATCGCGATGGGCCGGGCCGGCTCCGACCTGGCCCTGGAGACCGCCGACGCGGTGATCGTCCGCGACGAGCTCGCCACCGTCCCCGCCGTGGTGGCGCTCTCCCGGCGGGCCCGCTCGCTGGTGGTGCAGAACCTGGTGATCGCGTCGGTGTTCATCACCGTCCTGGTGGTGTGGGACCTGGTCGCCACCCTGCCGCTGCCGCTCGGCGTGCTCGGACACGAGGGATCGACCGTCATCGTGGGCCTCAACGGCCTGCGGCTGCTGCGCGACGGCGCATGGCGGCGCGCCCGTGCGGAGAGCCGCCGATGAGCCGCCGCGCCCGCGAGAAGGCCGCCGCCCCCGCCCCGCAGACCGCGGCCCGCTGCACCGTGACCGTCTGCCGCGGCTGCTGCTGCGGCACCCCGAAGATTCCCCGCCTCGACCACGCCGCCCAGCTCGCCGGCCTGCGGACCGCCCTTGCCGGAACGGCGAACGTCCGGCCCGTCACCTGCCTCGACGCGTGCGAGCACGGCAACGTGATCGTCGTGCAGCCCTCCGCGGAGGGTCGGAAGGCGGGCGGCCGGCCGGTGTGGCTCGGACTGGTCAACGACCTGGAGGCGACCGCCGACATCACCGCCTGGATCGAGGCCGGCGGCCCCGGCCTCGCCGAACCCCCGGCCGTGCTCGACCTGTACGCCTTCCAGCCCTCGCGCCGGGTCCGCGCCGAACTGGAGGACCGGTAGCGCCGCTCCGGCCGCTCCTGCGGGAGCGGCCGGACCGGCCCTCGGACCGCCCCCGCGATCGACATGATGCCGCGTCGAAAGCAGCACATCGGCGGGGCAAATCCGGGCGCGGCCGTTGGCCCGGCCGGAGCGGGGAGTGTAGGAATGGGCGTATGACCCGGTTTCGGGCAGCACCCGGCGGACCAGGCGCGGCGGGCCACACCTCCCCGCGCCGGACGCCCATGGGCCCCCACCCGGCGCCCCCGTCCGCAGTGACGTTCCCCCAGGTCGGGCGGTGCGGATGAGCCAGGAAGCGCACGGGAGGCGCCCGTCGGCGGGCGCCGAGGCGGCCGTCGTCCGGGAGGGCCTGCTGCTGATCGACGCCGACCGGCGGCTGCTGTACGCCAACGACGAGGCCCGCCGGCTGCTGAAACTGCCCGCCGACTGCGAGAGCCGCCCGCTGCGGGCGCTCGGCCTGCCGGCCGACCTGCTCGCGCTGCTGGACGGCGGACGCGACCTCACCGACGTGTCGGTCGCCGTGCCGGGCCGCACCCTCGGCCTCGACCTGCGCCACACCGACCGGGCCGGCGGCCCGGCCTGCCGGATCGCCACGCTGCGCGACACCGCCGTCCTCGCCGACCCCGACACCGCCCGCCGCCGCCTGGAACTGCTCTACCGGGCCGGCGCCTCCATCGGCACCACGCTCGACATCACCCGCACCTGCCAGGAACTCGCCGCCGCGCTCGTCCCGGCCTTCGCCGACTACGCCTGCGTCGACCTCTGCGAAGGCGTCCTCGACGGCGGCGAACCCCGCCCCGCCCGGAACGGGACGATGCACCGCGCCGCCCTCACCGGGATCACCGCGCAGCCGCCGCTGCTGCCCCCGGGCGCGTCCGTGCCGGTCGTCCCCGGCACCCCGCGCGCCCGGGCCGTCAGCACCGGCCACCCGGTGGTCGAGCCCGACCTGTCGGCGGCGCTGGACGTCTGGGACGACGTCCGGCCCGGCGCCGTCGACGCCATGCGCGACGAGCAGGTGCACACCCTGATCGCCGCGCCGCTCAACGTGGGTGACACCATGCTCGGCCTCGCCACCTTCTGGCGCGCCCGCCCCCGGCCCGCCTTCGACGAGGAGGACGGCGCGCTCGCCGAGGAACTGACCACCCGGGCCGCCGTGCTGGTCGACAACGCCCGCCGCTACACCCGCGAGCACACCATGGCCGTCGCCCTCCAGCACAGCCTGCTGCCCGCCGGACTGCCCGAGCAGCAGGCCCTGGAGGTCGCCTCCCGCTACCTGCCCGCGCAGGCCGGCGTCGGCGGCGACTGGTTCGACGTGATCCCGCTGTCCGGCGCCCGGGTCGCCCTGGTGGTCGGCGACGTCGTCGGCCACGGCGTGCACGCCGCCGCCACCATGGGACGGCTGCGCACCGCCGTGCACACCTTCTCCTCGCTCGACCTGGCCCCCGAGGAACTGCTCGGCCACCTGGACGCCCTGGTCAACCGCCTCGACCAGGAGAACCCCCGCCCGGACGGCGCCGAACGCCCGATCACCGGCGCTACCTGCCTGTACGCCGTCTACGACCCCGTCACCCGGCGCTGCAGCTTCGCCCGCGCCGGGCACCTGCCGCCCGCCGTGGTGCACCCCGACGGGCACGTCGAGATCCCCGACCTGCCCGCCGGGCCGCCGCTGGGCATCGGACAACTGCCCTACGAGACCGCCGAGTTGGAGCTCCCCGAGGGCAGCCGGCTGGTGCTGTACACCGACGGCCTGGTGGAGTCCCGGTCGCACGACCTCGACCACGGAATGAAGCTGCTGCGGGCCGCACTCGCCCACCCCGGCCGCAGCCCGCGGGAGACCTGCGACGACCTGCTCGACGCGCTGCTGCCCACCAGCCCCGCCGACGACATCGCCCTGCTGGTGGCCCGCACCCGGGCGCTGCCCGCCGACCACGTCGCCGACTGGGACGTCCCCGCCGACCCGGCCGCGGTCGCCCGGGTGCGCGCCGCCGTCACCCGCCGACTGGAGGACTGGGGCCTGACCGAGCAGGCCTTCGCCGCCGAACTCGTGCTCAGCGAACTGATCACCAACGCGATCCGGTACGCCAGCGGACCGATCCGGGTCCGGCTGCTGCGCGACCGCGCGCTGATCTGCGAGGTCTGGGACGGCTCGGCGACCTCCCCGCACCTGCGGCACGCCACCGACACCGACGAGGGCGGACGCGGCCTGTTCCTGGTCGCCCAGCTCGCCGAACGCTGGGGCACCCGCTACCCCGCCAGCGGCAAGGTCATCTGGGCCGAACTGCCGATCGGCCCGCGGTACGGCGGAGCGCCCGGCGAGACGTTCGAGGTGGGCGAGGCGCTCGACGGGGGAGAGCCGCTCACTCCTCGCACAACTCCTTGAACAGCTGCAGATCGGTCCGCACCGCCTCCTCCACCGCCCGGCTCTGCGCGAACCCGCGCGGACCGCCCAGCGACTCCTTCAGCTCCTCCGGGTCGTACTCCAGGCGCACCTGCACCTGCGTGTGCGCGGCGTCCAGCGGGCGCAGCGCGAACGTGCCGCGCAGCGGCGGGCCGTCCACGGTCTCCCAGCTCATCACCCGGCCGCGGCCGTGATCGGTCAGCTCCGCGTCCACCTGGTGCCGCTCGCCGCCGAACTCCACCTCCAGCTCCGCGTGCCGCCGCCCCCGCGCGCTGGCGTGCACCACCCCGCCGACGAACTCCGGGTACTCCGCCACCCGGTGCAACTGCGACCACGCCGTCCCCACCGGGGCGGTCACCTCGATCTGCTCCTCCAGGGTCCGCATCGCGCGCACCTCCGCATCCTCGACGCTCCTTCCAGCCTGCCAGCGTCGACCGCACACCGCCCCCGACGGGCGAGTGCTCGTCGGGGGCGGTGGCGGTTCGGAGGGGAGTGGTCAGTCCTGCGGGAAGGCGCCCTCGAACGCGGCGGCCAGCCGCAGGTACGGCACCGCCTCGGCGTGCCGGCCCTGGCGCTCCAGGACGCGGCCGAGGACGAGGTGCGCATAGTGCTCCACCGGGTCGCGCTCGATCACCTCGCGCAGCTGCTCCTCGGCGCGGCGCAGCTGGGCGGAGTGGTAGTACGCCCGGGCCAGCAACAGCCGCGGGCCGACCTGCTCCGGGGCCTCCTCGACCAGCTCGGCGAGGATCCGCGCGGCGTCCGCGTACGCCTTGGAGTCGAAGAACAGCTGGGCGCGCACCCAGCGCTCGGCGACCGTCCCCTCGTGGAGGCTCGCCTGCTCGGTCGGCAGGCCCGTGGTCCGGGGCCGGAAGTCGGTGGTCATGCCCTGCTCCTTCCCGTTCCCGGGGCCGTCGTCGGATCCCCGGTGCCGGGCCTCCGCGGCCCGGCAGGTGGTTGAACATTCACCTACCGAGGTCTATTCCGGGGTCGTTCCGGGGTCGTTCGGGGTTCCGCTCCGCGGCCCGGGGAGCGCGATCAGGGCTCCGCCGCCAGGTCCAGCATCCGCAGCATGAACTCCGCCGGCAGCGCCGGGTTCGCCGCGGCCGCCCCCGGACACGCCCCCGGCTCCAGCAGACCCAGCAGCACCTCCAACGGCAGCCGCGGATCACCGGCGGCCGCCCGCGCCACCGCCTCGTCCGGATCCTCCGCCAGTCGTGCCAGCACCTCCGGCGCCAACTCCGGATCCCGCAACGCCGCCAGCCGCAACGCCGGCTCCGGCCGCTCCGCCCACGTCGCCAGACCCGGCGCGGCGAACCGGTCCAGGGCCGGCAGCGAGGACGGACCCAACAGCTCCGCGTACACCGACCGCAGCAACGCGCCCGGCGCGTCCGCACAGTGCTCCGCCAGCGCGAGGCGCACCGCCGGCTCCGGATCCTCCGCCAGCAGCGCCACCGCCTCGCCCGGCAGGTGCTCCAGCGTCGCCACCGCACGCCGCACCAGCGGATGCGCCGAGCGGGCCAGCCGCAGCAACTCCGCCGGATCGCCCTGCCGTTCGGCCACCCACGGCAGCTCCGGCGCCGCGTCCGACGCCCCGAAATCCACCGCGGAACGCTGCTGCTCCGTCAGATCCGGCCGTATCGACACCGCCAGGCGCACCGCCGCGTCCGGGTCGACCGCCAGCGCCAGCGCCAGGTCCGTCGGCAGCTGCGGATTGCCCGCCGCCGCCCGGCGGATCCGCGGGTCGTCGTCCAGCACCAGCCACTCGCCGAGCGCCCGCTCGATGGCGGCCCCCGCCGCCGTGCGCTCCCGGCGCACCGGGTCGCTCTCCGCGATGTACCCGGCCAGCGTCACCGGCAGCGGACGCTCCACCCGCAGCGCGCGCTGCACCGCCGCCCGCACCGCCGGATCGCGGTCCGCCCGCAGCGCCGTGCGCACCCGGGCCGGCAGTCGCGCCCAGCTGTCCGCGCCCACCGCCGCCGCCCGCACCAGCGGCGAGCCGTCCTGCGCCAGGCCCACCAGCAGCTCCTCCGGCAGGCCCACGGCACCCGGCACCCGGCGGCGGGTGTCCGGATCGCGGTCGTCCGCCAGCGCCGTGAGGGTCCGCTCCGGCAGTGGCACCCGGTGCGCCGCCGACGCCGCGGCCCGGCGCACCCGGCGCTCGCGGTCCCCGGCCAGCACCGCCAGCACTGCCGGCGACAGCCCGGGCCGCTCCGCCAGTGCCGCCCGGACCCACCAGTGCGGGTGCCGCAGCGCCGCCTCCAGCACCCGGTCGGGCAGCTCCGGCCGACGCGCCGGCCAGCTCGCGCCCTCGCCCTCGGACGTGTAGTTCAACAGCCGGACCAGCACCTCGGACGGGGCCGCCGGATTGGTCGCCAGACCGGCGCGCCACGCCCTTCCCGGCACCGGGCCGGACAACGGACGCCAGACGGCGGCGGGCTGATGGGCGCTCAGATCGAGCACGTGTAGTACCTCCCCCGGAACGGCAAACGTCACCGAGCCTACCCGCGTGGTGGCGCTCCGTGCACGGGATCACACCAGGCCCACACCCTTGGAATGCGGGACAAATCCCAGGATGTGGGAAGTGTGTGCGCGATGCGGACCGCCGGGGGAGAAAGCGGACCGGCCGCCCCGCTTTCGTGGCACCCGGTGCCAGGAAAGAGGGGCGGCGGTGCGTCAGGAACGGGGTACCAGGCGGAAGGTGAGCACCCGCCCGCCCTCCTCGCTGGTCACCAGCTGCACCCGGGCTCCGATCGGCACCGCGCCCGGCAGCCCGCCGAGCACCGACGCCTGCACGGTGAAGCCCTCGTCCAGCACGATCAGGTACGGGCGCCCGAGCAGCGGGCCCCGGCGGGTCGGGCGCAGCAGGCGCTGCACCGTCCCCTGCCCGGACGCCACCGCCGGCTCCAGGTCCGCCGACCCGCACACCGGGCACAGCAGGCAGGTCACCGCGCTGGCCGAGTGGCACCAGTGGCAGCGGCGGTAGTGCAACTCGGTCTCGGCGGCCGGAAGTTCGGGCCGGCCCCGGAACGCGGACGGGGCGAAGTGCGAGCCGAACGGGTCGGCGGCGAGATCGAGGGGGCCGGGGGTGCCGTCGAGGCCGACGGTGATCGTCGGGGCCGTCGTCGGCGCGGCCGGGGCGAGCGTGGGGGTCATGGCCGTCTCCTTGCTGAGCCGGTGTGCGCCGCCGTACCGCCACCCGGGCGGGCGTGCGGTCGGGGCGGTCTGCCAGAAGGGACGGTATGGCACTCAGTGCCCCGTGTAAAGGTACCGAGTGCCAGTCGATACGTCAGATCATCGGTGTGACGGACGAGGCGCGCCCGGACGGCCGGCGGAGCGGCCGGTCACTGCTCCAGGGCCGCCTCGACGCCCTGCACCACCCGCCACATCGGTGTGCCCCGGCGGGCCACCATGACGACCACTTCTTCGTCCTGCGACTCCGACCGGCCCTCGGCCGCGCCGTCGCCCCAGGTGTCGACGACCAACTGCAGCGCCTCGTCCACCGCCGCGCCGACGTCGCCCTCGCCGCCCGAGCGCAGCCAGGACCGCAGCGCGAAGTTGTGCGCCGCGACCACCGCCGCCGCGATCACGTCCGCGCGCAGCGCGCCGTCCGCGCGGGCCGCGTAGCGGGTGCGCAGATGGCCCGCCAGGGTGCGCTCGTAGCGCCACACCACGGAGAGCTCGTGGGTGCGCAAGTTCGGTACCTGCTTGGTCAGTCGGTAGCGGCCGACGGAGAACGACGGGTTCCCCGCGTACATCCGCAGCACCAGGCGGGCCGCGTCGCAGACCTGCGCCACCGGGTCGCCCGACGGGTCGGCCTGCTCCAGGAACGTCGTCATGTCCGCGAGGCAGCCGTCGTGGTCCGGGAAGACCACCGCCTCCTTCGAGGGGAAGTACCGGAAGAACGAGCGCCGGCCGACCCCCGCGAGCGAGACGATGTCGTCGACCGTGGTCTGTTCGAAGCCCCGCTCCGAGAACAGCTCGAACGCCGCCTCCACCAGGGCGTCCCGCATCGTCGGCCGGGTCGCCGTGGTTCCGCCCTGCTCATGCACCTCGCTCATACCCGGACGGTAGCACCGACCCGGGCGGGAAGGCTGGGCGAGACGATACTCAGTGTGCATAATCGAGGGTACTGAGTGCCATCACCGAGGAGACTGCCATGACCCAGGACTTCGACCTCTACCGGCTGGGCGAGGAGCACGAGATGCTCCGTGAGTCGGTGCGTTCGCTGGCGGAGGCGAAGATCGCCCCGTTCGCGGCGGAGGTGGACGAGGAGGGGCGGTTCCCGGCGGAGGCGTTGGAGGCGCTCCGGTCGGCGGATCTGCATGCGGTGCACGTGCCGGAGGAGTACGGGGGTGCGGGTGCGGATGCGCTGGCGACGGTGATCGTGATCGAGGAGGTGGCGCGGGTGTGTGCGTCCTCCTCGCTGATTCCGGCGGTGAACAAGCTGGGTTCGCTGCCGGTGCAGTTGTCGGGTTCGGAGGAGTTGAAGGCGAAGTACCTGGGTGCGCTGGCCCGGGGCGAGGGGATGTTCTCGTACTGCCTGTCGGAGCCGGAGGCGGGTTCGGACGCGGCGGGGATGAAGACGCGGGCGGTGCGGGACGGGGACTTCTGGGTCCTGAACGGTGTGAAGCGGTGGATCACGAACGCGGGGGTGTCGGAGTTCTACACGGTGATGGCGGTGACGGATCCGTCGTTGCGGTCGAAGGGGATCTCGGCGTTCGTGGTGGAGAAGGGCGACGAGGGGGTGTCGTTCGGTGCGCCGGAGAAGAAGTTGGGGATCAAGGGTTCGCCGACGCGTGAGGTGTACTTCGACGATGTGCGGATCCCGGCGGAGCGGATGATCGGTGCGGAGGGGACGGGTTTCGCGACGGCGATGCGGACGTTGGACCACACCCGGGTGACGATCGCGGCGCAGGCGCTGGGGATCGCGCAGGGGGCGTTGGACTATGCGAAGGGGTACGTGAAGGAGCGCAGGCAGTTCGGGAAGGCGATCGCGGAGTTCCAGGGTGTGCAGTTCATGTTGGCGGACATGGCGATGAAGCTGGAGGCGGCGCGGCAGCTGACGTACGCGGCGGCGGCGAAGTCGCAGCGCACGGAGGGTGATCTGACGTTCTTCGGGGCGGCGGCGAAGTGCTTCGCGTCGGACGTGGCGATGGAGGTCACGACGGACGCGGTGCAGTTGCTGGGCGGGTACGGGTACACGCGGGACTACCCGGTGGAGCGGATGATGCGGGACGCGAAGATCACCCAGATCTACGAGGGCACCAACCAGGTCCAGCGCATCGTCATGGCCCGCAACCTGCCGTAAGCGGCTGACAGACTCTCAGGCGCCCGTCCGCGGGGTCGCTTCCACGTGCAGGTCACTGCACGCGGCGCGACCCCGCCGGCGGGCGCCTTCGTTCTGCGTCGGTGAGCCGCCGGAGTGAACGCGTCCAGCGTGTGGGTCATTGAGCGTATTTGACGGATTTTCAGACGAGATGCTCGATTGTATGGTCGCGGTGAGTAGCCACTCGTGTGCGCTGCGTGCGCAGACTCACCGTCAGATCGATCGAGAGGACCCGTCATGAGACGCCGTCGACCCCCCTGCGAACGCGCGCACAGACGTTATGGGCCGGCGGCGATCCGCAGCCGTCTCGCGCGGGCGTCAGTGCCGCTGGCCGTCGTGTTCGCCACGGTCTCGGCGTCTTTCGCGGGGCCCGCCACCGCGCACCCGCCGGCGGCTGCGAGTGGCCGTCAGCTGCCGGTGACGCTGTCCAAGACCGGAACCGACCTCGTCACCGGCAGCACCACCCAGACCGGGCACGGCGACACCGTCCGCTGGGTGGTCTCCGCGACGAATCCGGACGGCGCCCCGGTCGATGCCACGATCACCGACGTGATCCAGGGCGGACCGGGCAGCTCACCGCAGAGCCAGACATATGTGCCCGGCTCGCTTCAGGCGCCGCCCGGCTTCACCAAGCAGTGGTCGACCGACAACGGCGCGAGTTTCAGCGGCACCGACCAAGGCGTCGCGACCAACGTCGTCCAGGCCCGCAACCCGGAGCTCGCGTCGCCCGCGACCGGCCTGGCGGTATCGATCCCGCCGCCGTTCACGCCGATCAACACGGCCACCGGCGGCGACGGCTTCACCCCGATCCTGTACACCGCCACGATCAACGGCGTCCAGACGCCCGAGATCTGGAACATCTACCACCACGGTTTCGCCAACCCGGAGAGCGTGGTCTGTACCGACCTGCTCACCAACGGCCCCTGCCCCACCCCGGACGGAGCCCCCGCCACCTGGCCCCAGGCGCTGAACTCCTCGGTGCCCGGAGCGACCACCGGCGACCTCGGCAGCACCCGCACCCCGACCTACGTGCAGATCGGCTCCAAGCTGTACTACGCCGCGATCAGCCGGGACACGCTGGGACTGATCGGTGTCGGCTGCATCGACCTCCAGGCCCAGGCCAGCTGCGGCTTCACCGCGCTGCAAACCGGTTCCGGGCTGGTCGTGGGCGGTGTCGTCCAGGCGCCGAACCAGAACCTCTACGCGGTGTCCGGCACCGGCGAGATCCTCTGCTACGACGCCGCCGCCAACGCCCCCTGCGGCACCTTCGACATCGGCCTGCCGCCCAACGAGGGCCAGACCGCCTTCAGCGGCGACTACGCCGGCATCATGCGGACGATCGAAGGAAAGATCTACGTCACCGACAACACACTGGCCCCGGCGCCCACGGTGATGTCCTGCTTCGACCCGTCCACGAACACCGCGTGCACCGGCTGGGCCACCCCGAAGACCGTGGTCACCCCGACCACCGCCGACGAACCCGCCCGGGCCGACAACGTCTTCGAGGTGCACGACGCGGCGGGCACCGTCACCGGCGTCTGCACGATCGTCGGCGGCTTCTACCAGGAGGTCACCCCGCCGGTCGGCACCGTCGTGTGCTTCGACCTGGCCGGCAACCCCATCGCCGCACCCCCCGGCCTCACCACCCTGGTCGGCACCAACGTCGCACCCGGTGAGGCCAACTTCCAGGTGCCGCTCACCATCACCGCCCCCAACGGCCACCTGGAGACCGAGTTCCCGCTCTGGATCTACCGGGGCGTCACCCCGACCCTGAACAGCACCTCCTACTGCTACGACTGGACGACCCAGAGCCCCTGCTCCCAGTACGGCACGGGCGGCATCGTCAACGGCCCGCCCAACGTCAACGGCGGCAACACCAGCCCCTACGGCTACGCCTACGACGGCCAGTGCAAGTACAGCCTCGGCGACACCGGGTACCTGTTCTCGCTGGACCCCGTCACCGGCGCCTCGCCCTGCCAGAAGACCAGGGCGCAGGCCGTGCTCAACCCCGCCGCGTTCTACTGCGACGGGGCCACCGGACACGTCAGGTCCTACGGCGCGGTCAGCCTCCTCGGCATCGATCCGAGCACCGTCGACTTCACCCAGTCCTCGGTGACGGTGCTGGCGGCGGACGGCAGCACCATCGGCACCTTCCCGTTCGACCCCGCGACGGAGACGGCGGACATCTCCTCCGTCCCGATCGCCGACTCGCCGATCCAGGTCGTCGCCAACATCACCCTGCTCGGCGGAGGCTCGTTCCCGCCCGGCAGCAACCCGCAGATGCAGGTCACCTTCGTCGGTGACGCCCCGCAGATCTGCTTCGAGACGAAGGTGGCCGCCGACTGCTCCGTCACCGCCGTCTCCAACCAGGCCACCGCCGTCACCAACGGCCAGACGCCGGTGGCCTCCAACACCGTCACCCTCCAGGTGAACCCGGGCCCGGACTGCGCCCCGATGGTGAAGATCATCAAGGAGGTCTGCGCCTCGACCAACCCCGGCGACTGCGGCCCGGGCGGCCCAGGTCCATGGGGGAGCACAACCACCATCCCGCCGGGCGGCACCGCCTTCTGGCGCATCACCGTCACCAACCCCGGCCCCAGTGACGTCGCCGGCGTCACCCTGACCGACCCCGTCACGCCCTCCTGCGAGGCCGGCGGCCCGTTCGACCTACCCGCCGGCACCGACCACCAGATCTTCTGCGACCTACCCGGCGTCACCCAGGACACCGTCAACACCGTCTCGGCCACCTACATCACCCCGGACGGCACCGTGCACACCACGCCGCAGGCGGAGGCGAGCGTCGTGGTGGCCGGCGCCGGGGCGTTGGCCATCGAGAAGACGCCGGATTCCCCCGGTCCGTTCCGCGAAGGCGACACGGTCTTCTACACGTACACCGTCACCAACACGGGCACCGCGCCCGTGCACAACATCGTCGTGATCGACGACCACGTGCCGTCGGTGACCTGCGACCGGACGGACCTGAACCCGGGGGAGAGCACGCTCTGCCACGGCAGCTACCTGGTGACGGCCGCGGACGTGCCGGTGGGCCATGTGACGAACACCGCCCACGCGGAGGGCACCGACTCCGGGGGCCAGCACGTGGTGAGCCCGCCGGTCGAGGCGACCGTCCCGGTGGTGGGCGTGGCGAAGCTGACGATCGAGAAGAAGCCCGACAACCCCGGCCCGTTCCACCTGAACGAGGTCGTCGACTACACGTACACGGTGACCAACACGGGCACCGCGACGGTGCACGACCTGATCGTGAACGACGACCACGTGGCGTCGGTGACGTGCGCCCCGACCGTACTGGACCCGGGACAGATCGCGACCTGCCACGGCAGCTACGTGGTGACGCCCGAGGACGTGAAAGCGGGCCATGTGACGAACACGGCGCACGCGAGCGGTCTCGATCCGCTGGGCGAGACGGTGGAGAGTCCGCCGGCCGAGGCGACCGTCCCGGTGTTCGGCGAGGTCCTGCTGGTGATCGAGAAGACGCCCGACAGTGCCGGTCCGTTCCACCTGGGCGAGACGGTCTCCTACACGTACACCGTCACCAACACCGGAACGGCCCCGGCCGAGGACCTTGCGGTGATCGACGACCACGTGGCACCGGTGACCTGCAACTCGACGGTGCTGCTCCCGGGGGAGAGCACGCTCTGCCACGGCAGTTATGTGATCACGGAAGCGGATGTGAAGGCCGGGCACGTCACCAACATCGCCCATGCCGAGGCCACGGATCAGCACGGGCAGCGGGTGACGAGCCCTCCGGCGGAGGTCACCGTCCCGGTGGTGGGCGAAGCCGCGCTGGTCATCGAGAAGACGGCCGACAGCGCCGGACCGTTCCACCTCGGCGAGACGGTCCTCTACACGTACACGGTGACGAACACGGGCACCGCGCCCGTGCACGACCTGATCGTCAACGACGACCACGTGGTGTCGGTGACGTGCGACTCGACGGTGCTGGCCCCGGGTGCGAGCACGCTGTGCCACGGCAGTTACGTGGTGACGGCCGCTGACGTGGCGGCGGGTCAGGTGACCAACACCGCCCACGCGGAGGGGGTGGACCCGCAGGGCCAGACGGTGGTGAGCCCGCCGGCCGAAGCCACCGTCCCGGTGGTGGGCGAGGCCGTGCTGGCCATCGAGAAGACGGCGGACAGCGCCGGTCCGTTCCGACTGGGCGACACCGTCAGCTACACGTACACGGTGACCAACACCGGTACGGCGGAGGTGCACAACCTCACGGTGGTGGACGACCACGTCGCAGGCGTGGTGTGCAACACCGCGGTGCTGCTGCCGGGTGCGAGCACGCTGTGCCACGGCAGTTACGTGATCACGGCGGCGGATGTGGCGGCAGGGCATGTGACCAACACCGCCCACGCCGACGGAATCGACCCCCAGGGCCAGGGCGTGAAGAGCCCGCCGGCCGAAGCCACCGTCCCGGTGGTGGGCGAGGCCGTGCTGACCATCGAGAAGACGGCGGACAGCGCCGGCCCGTTCCGTCTCGGTGAGACGGTCCTCTACACGTACACGGTGACCAACACGGGCACGGCCGCCGTGCACAACCTGACTGTCGCGGACGACCACGTCGCGTCCGTGACCTGTGGCACGACGACGCTGAACCCGGGGCAGAGCACGCTCTGCCACGGCAGCTATGTGGTCACGGAGGACGATGTCCTGGCCGGGCACGTGATCAACACCGCTCATGCGGAGGGCACGGACCCGCAAGGCCAGACGGTGGTGAGCCCGCCCGCCGAGGCGACGGTTCCGACGGTCGGCAAGGCCGAACTGGTCCTCCAGAAGGCAGCCGACAGCGCCGGACCGTTCCACGTGGGCGACACCGTTCCCTACACCTACACGGTGACGAACACGGGCACGGCCGCCGTGCACGACCTCTCCGTCGCGGACGACCACATTCCGACCGTGACCTGTGACACGACGACGCTGAACCCCGGCGAGAGCACCTTCTGCCACGGTTCGTACGTCATCACCGCCGCCGATGTGACCGCCGGTTCCGTGACCAACACGGCCCACGCGAACGGCACCGACCCCGTGGGGCAGCCCGTCCAGAGCCCCCCTGGTGAAGCCACCATCGAGATCCTGGGCGACGCCCAGCTGACCATTTCGAAGACGCCGGACAGCGCCGGCCCGTTCCGTCTCGGTGAGACGGTCGTCTACACCTACACCGTGACCAACGCCGGGACTGCGGTGGTGAGCGCGCTCGTCGTGACGGACGATCACGTCGCGTCGGTGACGTGCGACTCGACGACGCTGGCCCCGGGTGCGAACACGCTGTGCCACGGCAGTTACGTGGTGACGGCCGCCGACGTGACGGCGGGCCATGTGACGAACACCGCCCACGCCGAGGGCACGGACCCACAGGGCCAACTGATCCAGAGCCCGCCGACGGAAGCCACCGTCCCCGTGGTCGGCATCGCGGAGTTGAGCCTCCAGAAGGCGGCCGACAGCGCCGGCCCGTTCCATGTGGGTGACACCGTCACCTACACGTACACGGTGACCAACACCGGTACGGCGGCGGTCAACTCCCTGACCGTTGCAGACGATCACGTCGCGTCGGTGACGTGCGACTCGACGACGCTGGCCCCGGGTGCGAGCACGCTGTGCCACGGCAGCTATGTGGTGACGGCCGCCGACGTGACGGCGGGTCATGTGACGAACACCGCTCATGCGGAGGGTACGGATCCACAGGGGCAGACGGTGGTGAGTCCGCCGGTCGAGGCGACGGTGCCGGTGGTGGGCGAAGCTCTGCTGACCATCGAGAAGATCGCTGACAGCGCCGGCCCGTTCCATGTGGGAGACACCGTTACGTACACGTACACGGTGACCAACACGGGTACGGCGGCGGTCCACAACCTCACGGTCGTGGACGATCACGTGGCCTCGGTGACGTGCGACGCGACGACGCTGGCGCCGGGTGCGAGCACGCTGTGCCACGGCAGTTACGTGGTGACGGCCGCTGATGTGTCGGCGGGTCATGTGACGAACACCGCTCACGCGGAGGGCACGGACCCGCAGGGCCAAGCGGTGGTGAGTCCGCCTGTTGAGGCCACTGTTCCGGTGGTGGGCATCGCGGAGTTGAGCCTCCAGAAGGAGGCGGACAGTGCCGGTCCGTTCCACGTGGGTGACACCGTCAGCTACACCTACACGGTGACCAACACCGGTACGGCGGTGGTGAATGCTCTCAAGGTCGCCGACGACCATGTGGTGTCGGTGACGTGCGAGACGACGACGCTGAACCCGGGTGCGAGCACGCTGTGCCACGGTACGTATGTGGTGACGGCCGCCGATGTGACGGCGGGTCATGTCACGAACACCGCTCATGCGGAGGGCACGGACCCGCAGGGCCAGACGGTGGTGAGTCCGCAGGCCGAGGCGACGGTGCCGGTGGTGGGCGAGGCGTTGCTGACCATCGAGAAGATCGCTGACAGTGTCGGCCCGTTCCATGTGGGCGACACCGTTACGTACACGTACACGGTAACCAACACGGGTACGGCGGCGGTCGGAAACCTCACGGTCGTGGACGATCACGTCGCGTCGGTGACGTGTGATTCGACGACGCTGGCGCCGGGTGCGAGCACGCTGTGCCACGGCAGTTACGTCATCACGGCCGCCGACGTGACGGCGGGTCATGTGACGAACACCGCTCACGCGGAGGGCACGGACCCGCAGGGCCAGCAGGTGGTGAGCCCGCCCGTCGAGGCGACGGTGCCGGTGGTGGGCGAAGCCCGGCTGACCATCGAGAAGATCGCTGACAGTGCTGGTCCGTTCCATGTGGGTGACACCGTCACTTACACGTACACGGTGACCAACACCGGTACGGCGGCAGTCAGCAACCTCACGGTGGCGGACGACCACGTTGTGTCGGTGACGTGTGGCACGAGGTCTCTCAACCCCGGCCAGAGCACGACGTGCCACGGCAGTTATGTGGTGACAGCCGCTGATGTGTCGGCGGGTCACGTGACGAACACGGCTCACGCGGAAGGTACGAACCCGCAGGGGCAGACGGTGGTGAGTCCGCAGGTCGAGGCGACCGTCCCGGTGGTCGGCGAGGCGTTGCTGACCATCGAGAAGATCGCCGACAGTGCCGGCCCGTTCCACCTGGGCGACACCGTGACCTACACGTACACGGTGACGAACACGGGTACGGCGGTGGTCCACAACCTCACTGTCGTGGACGACCACGTGGCCTCGGTGACGTGCGACGCGACGACACTGAACCCGGGTGCGAGCACGCTGTGCCACGGCAGTTACGTCATCACGGCCGCCGATGTGCAGGCCGGTCATGTGACGAACACAGCTCATGCGGCGGGTACGGATCCGCGGGGTCAGGAGGTGGTGAGTCCGTCGGTGGAGGCGACCGTCCCGGTGGTGGGCGAGGCGCAGTTGTCGATGGAGAAGAAGGCCGACACCGGCGGTCCGTTCCACGTCGGTGACACCGTCAAGTACACGTACACGGTGACGAACACGGGCACGGTGGTCGTTCACGGCGTCGTGGTGGTGGACGATCACGTTCCATCGGTCACCTGCGACGCGACGACGCTGGACCCGGGTGCGAGCACGGCGTGCCACGGCACGTATGTGATCACCGCCGCCGATGTTCAGGCGGGTCATGTGAAGAACGTCGCTCACGCGAGCGGGGTCGGTCCCGACGGCCAGTCGGTGGTGAGCCCGCCGGGCGAGGTGGATGTTCCCGTGGTGGGCGAGGCCCAGTTGTCGGTGGAGAAGAAGGCCGACACCGGCGGTCCGTTCCGGGTGGGTGACACGGTGCGGTACACGTACACCGTCACCAACACGGGCGCCGTGGTCGTTCACGATGTGACCGTTGCGGACGACCGTGTCGCGTCGGTGACCTGTGATGCGACGACGTTGAATCCGGGTGCGAGCACGGTGTGCCACGGCAGTTACACGATTGCGGAGGAGGATGTCGAGGCGGGTCATGTGACGAACACGGCCCGTGCGGGTGGTGTGGACCCGGAGGGTCGCCCGGTGGAGAGCGGGCCGAGCGAGGTGACGGTGGAGACCACTTCCGGTGCGTCGTCGCTGTCGATCGTCAAGCAGGCCGATGTGTCGGGTTCAGCGAAGGTGGGCGACACCGTGACGTACACGTACACGGTGACGAACACCGGGACGACGGTGCTGACGGATGTGTCCGTCAACGACGACCGGGTCGCGCACGTCACCTGCGATGCGACGACGCTGGAGCCGGGTGCGAGCACCACGTGCCGCGGCACGTACGTCGTCACGGCGGAGGACGCGAAGGCCGGTCACGTGACCAACACGGCGACGGCCTCGGGTCGTGACCCGCAGGGGCAGTTGGTGGAGAGCCGGCCGGTGTCGCTGTGCGTGACCGTGTCGGAGTGCCCGGAGAAGGAGAAAGGCGAGGGTTGCGTGAAGGTTCCCCGTCCGACGGTGCCGCCGAAGCACGGCGGTGGGGGCGGTCACCTGCCGGACACGGGTTCGCCCGCGGGTCTCGGCGCGGTGGGTCTGGCCGGTGGCGGGCTGCTGACGCTGGGCGGTGTGCTGCTGTACCGGGCACGGCGCCGCGCGAACGCGGACCGGTTCGTGGGGTAACACCCACGCAGTTACCGCTCGTTCGGTGAAGCGACCGCCCTCGGGGCCTTCGGGCTCCGGGGGCGGTTCGTGTCGTGGTGCGACCGGAGTTGACGCCGAGTCGGGGCGTGGCCCCGGTCACATCGTGGGGTGGGGTGGGGCGGTCGGGGTGGGGGTGAACTGGCGTGATGGGTGGGGAGGTTGGCCGAAATGTGTGGGGTGGCGGGGGAGGGGGCGGGTAGGGATGGTCTCGACCCCGGGGGATGGGGGACATAAGGTATGCCTTAGCTTACTGAGCGGCGCCGGGGAACAGCCTCGGGTGTCCGTGGAGTCCGCCGTACCTTCGTCCCTGGAGTGAGCATGCCCGCCCGCCGTACGACTGCCGCGACCTTCCTCGTTCTCGCCGTGGCGAGTGCCGCGTTGGTGGGGTGCTCGAAGAAGGACGACGGGAAGGTGTCCGCGGACGGCAGCGGGCCGGTGCAGGTGACGGCGACGGACAGCAAGTGCGAGCTGTCGAAGACCTCGTTCCCGGCCGGGCACGTCGAGCTGGCGGTGGCGAACAAGGGCAACAAGACGACCGAGGTGTACGTGTACGCCGAGGGCGACAAGATCGTCACCGAGCGGGAGAACATCGGCCCGGGCACCAAGGTGAGCATCAACGCGGAGATCAAGGCTGGCACCTACGAGGTGGCGTGCAAGCCGGGCATGACCGGTGACGGCATCCGGCAGAAGATCACGGTGACGGCGGCCTCGGGGGCGCCGGCGAAGACGGACGACCGGCTGACGCAGGCGGTCGCGGACTACCGGAAGTACGCGCAGGAGCAGGCGGACGCCACCATCCCGGTGGTGGAGCAGTTCGCGGCGGCGATCACCGCGGGTGACGTGGAGAAGGCGAAGTCGCTGTTCGCCGCGTCCCGCCTGGGCTGGGAGCGGACCGAGCCGGTGGCGGAGAGCTTCGGTGACATCGACCCGAAGACCGACGCCCGCGAGGACGCGCTGGAGGACGGTCAGCAGTGGACCGGCTGGCACCGCCTGGAGAAGGCGCTGTGGGCGGACGGCAAGATCGGTGACGAGGAGAAGACCCTCGCCGCCCAGCTGGTGACCGACCTGAAGGACTGGCAGAAGCGCGTCCCGAGCGCGGAGATCACCCCGACCGGCATGGCGAACGGTGCCAAGGAGCTGCTGGACGAGGTCTCCAAGAACAAGATCACCGGCGAGGAGGACCGCTACAGCCACACCGACCTGTCGGACTTCGCCGCCAACGTGGAGGGCGCCCGCCAGGCCTACGAGCTGCTGAAGCCGGTCGCCGCCGAGAACGACCCGACGCTGTCGAAGACCCTGGACGCCGAGTTCGAGAAGATCACCGGCCTGCTGGGCAAGTACCGCCAGGCCGACGGCACCTACACCTCGTACGACAAGGTGACCGAGGGCGAGCGCAAGACCTTCTCCGACGCGGTGAACGCGCTGAGCGAGCCGCTGTCGAAGCTGGCCGCCGCCGTCGTGGTCAAGTGACCGACACAGCCCACGTAGGCGAAGTAAGGGCAGCGTAAGCTAAGCCGCTGTCAGCAGGTCACTTCCGAGCAGGTCACTTCCGAGAGGGAACGTCAGAGATGGACGCCGAGAACGAGCAGCAGGCGGCTCCCGCCGAGACCGGTGGGGTTCAGCAGCGGGCCGGGCTCAGCCGACGGGCCGTCATCGGCTGGGCCGGCGCGGGTGTCGCGATCGGTGCGGCCGGGGTGGGCACGGTGGCTGCCGCGACCATGGGGAGCGACACGCCGGCCGCCGCGGCGCAGAGCCAGGACGTGCCGTTCTGGGGCGAGCACCAGTCGGGGATCTCGACGCCCGTTCAGGACCGGCTGCACTTCGCCGCGTTCGACGTGATCACCGAGGACCGCGACGCACTGGTCAAGATGCTCAAGGAGTGGACGAAGGCGGCCGCCTCGATCACCGGCGGCCGTGAGGTCGGCGGCGGCGCGGTCGGCGTGGTCCCGCAGTCGCCGCCGGACGACACCGGCGAGGCGCTCGGCCTGCCGGCGTCCCGGCTGACGCTGACCATCGGGTTCGGGCCGACGCTGTTCGAGAAGGACGGCCAGGACCGGTTCGGCCTGAAGGCGAAGCGGCCCGAGGCGCTGGTGGACCTGCCGAAGTTCAAGGGCGACCGGCTGGAGGCGAACCGCAGCGGCGGCGACATCTGCATCCAGGCGTGCGCGGACGACCCGCAGGTCGCGGTGCACGCGATCCGCAACCTGGCCCGGATAGGCATGGGCGTGGTGAACGTCCGCTGGTCGCAGCTCGGCTTCGGCAAGACCTCGTCGACCACGCCCGACAGCCAGACCCCGCGCAACCTGATGGGCTTCAAGGACGGCACGCACAACATCGCCGGGACGGACGCGGACGGGCTCGGCAAGCACGTGTGGGTGGCGCCCGGCGACGGCCAGGACTGGATGACCGGCGGCTCGTACCTGGTGGCCCGGCGGATCCGGATGACCATCGAGACCTGGGACCGCGCCTCGCTTCAGGACCAGGAGGACACCTTCGGCCGCACCAAGATCGAAGGCGCCCCGTACGGAAAGCAGAAGGAGCGTGACGCGCCCGACCTGGCCGCGATGCCCGCCACCTCGCACGTGCGCCTGGCCCACCCGGACAGCAACGACGGGCTGATGATCCTGCGCCGCGGCTACTCGTTCACCGACGGCACCGACGGTCTCGGCCGCCTGGACGCCGGCCTGTTCTTCCTGGCGTACCAGCGCGACACCCGCAAGGCGTTCGTGCCGCTGCAGACCAAGCTGGCGGCGAGCGACAAGCTGAACGAGTACATCACGCACGTCGGATCCGCCCACTTCGCCTGCCCGCCCGGAGTCCGCAAGCCCGGCGAGTGGTGGGGCCAGACCCTGTTCGGCTGACCCCCCGCCCCTATCACCCTCACGCCCCCACCGAGGAGAACCGCCGTGTTCGCCAACTACCTGATCGGCCTTCGAGAAGGCCTCGAAGCCAGCCTGGTGGTCTGCATTCTGATCGCCTACCTGGTCAAGACCGGCCGCAAGGACCGGCTCGGCCCGGTGTGGATCGGCGTCGGCAGTGCCGTCGCGGTGTCCATGGGCTTCGGCGCGGTGCTGCAGTTCGGCTCCAACCAGCTGTCCTTCGAGGCGCAGGAGGCGCTCGGCGGCAGCCTGTCGATCCTCGCGGTCGGTCTGGTCACCTGGATGGTGTTCTGGATGAAGCGCACCGCCCGGCACCTGAAGAGCGAGCTGCACGGCAAGCTGGACGCCGCGCTGGCGATGGGCACCGTCGCCCTGGTGGTCACCTCCTTCCTGGCCGTCGGCCGGGAGGGCCTGGAGACCGCGCTGTTCATCTGGACCGCCGTCCAGGCCACCGGCGACGGCTGGAACCCGCTGGTCGGCGCGATCCTCGGCCTGCTCACCTCGGCCGTGCTGGGCTGGCTGTTCTACCGCGGCGCGTTGAAGATCAACCTGGCGAAGTTCTTCACCTGGACCGGCGGCATGCTGGTGGTCGTCGCCGCGGGCGTCCTCGCCTACGGCGTGCACGACCTGCAGGAGGCCGGCTGGATCCCCGGCCTGCACGAGCTGGCGTTCGACATCTCCTCCACCATTCCGGTGGACAGCTGGTACGGCACCCTGCTGAAGGGCGTGTTCAACTTCCAGCCGAACCCGACGGTGGTCCAGGTCGTGATCTGGCTGCTGTACCTGACCCCGACGCTCTACTTCTTCTTCCGCAAGCCGAAGGCGACCGGCACCGCGCCGAAGCCCGCCCCGGCGACGGAGGCGAAGGCCGCCTGACGGTCGGCAGCCTCCAACAGAACCGCCCGGGTTCCGCAGACGATGCGGGGCCCGGGCGGTTCGGCGTTTCCGGGGGTGCTAGGAGACGGAGAAGACCGACGCCCAGTTCTGGCTGGCGGAGTTCGCGTTGGCGGTGTTGGCGGTGACCGCCTGGCCCGCGGTGGCGTTGCCGTCCAGGACGAAGCCGGTGGCCGGGTTGGTCACCGTGTAGGTGCCGACGGGGTTCTGGGTGACCGTCCAACGCTGGTTGGCGCCACCGAGGTTGATGGCCGTCAGGGAGATCTGGCCGCCGGGGACGGCCGGTGCGGTCAGGTAGAGCGGGATCGGGCAGCTGTCGAGGATCCGCACGGTGCCGTCGCCGTTGGCGACGAACTTCCAGCGCTGCGAGGCCATGGTGGTGTTCAGGGTGGCGAACACGGCCACCGACGGGATGCTGCCGCTGCAGGTGCCGTTGCGCTGGAGGGCGACGCCGCCGCCGTTGCTGAGCGCGTGGTAGCCGTTGTCACCGACCACGGTGGGGCCGTAGTTGATGGCGCTGCTGTCCAGCGCGGTCAGCGCGGCGCCGGTGGTGGAGAGCGGTGGCACGGCCGTCGGACGGACGTTCTTGAAGTAGTCGCCGAAGGTCGCGGGCGTGTGCGAGGTCAGGGTGGCGATCGTGCGGTCCCAGCTGCCGTCCACCTGGTTCCACAGCTGGAGCAGCGCGCCGTCCACGTTGCCCTGCACCTGGTCGCCGGTCTGCCAGCCGTAGGCGGCGGTGAACGGGTAGGACGAGCCGTCCGACCACACGTAGCGCTGGTCGCCCTCCAGGTAGGCGGCGACCGAGTCGGCGAAGCCCTCGGTCCAGGCGCAGGTGGCGGAGGACGTGTACTGGATGTAGTGCGGGTTGCAGTTGGTGACGGCCGGGAAGGTGCCGTTGTAGAGCCGCTGCTGGAAGAAGTGCCCCGTCTCGTGCAGCACGGTGTGCTCGGAGTCCGGGTCGGCGTCGGCCAGGTGCAGGGTGTTCGACAGGTCGTACCAGGCGCCGTCGGTGGAGCCCGCGTACCACTGCTCGGTCAGCATGGTGCAGGTGGCGGCGTTCGCCTCGCTCGTGGTCCAGCACGGGGTGGTGGAGTTGGCCCGGCGCGACCAGAGCAGGTTGACGGTGTCGAAGGCGTGCCAGGCGCGCTGCGCGGTGGTCGGCTTGACGGCGCCGAGGGCGACGCCGGTCGATATGTTCGACAGGGTCGGCGTGTTGAAGGTGTAGACCGTGCCGGTGTTGTCGGCGGTCCGCCAGACGTGGTTGTTCTGGGCGGCGAAGTGTACGTACAGGTGATCCATCGAGGTCGTGGTGACCGGGGTGTAGCAGAGGTTGAACGAGCCGTCGGCGGCGCCGGTCAGCTGGGTGTCGGTGTTCAGCTTGTGGTCGGTGTCGGTCGACTTCTCCCGGCCCCACAGCTCGACGGTGGCGTTGCGGGCGGCCTTGGTCAGGGTCGGCTTGGAGGTGCCCGCCTCGGCGGACTGGTAGTCGTACTGGAGGTTGCCGCTCAGGCAGATCGGCGACGTGGCGGAGGCGACTCCCGCCGTGAGCGGGACGATGCCGGCCGCGGCGAGCAGGGCCGGCACCAGGAGGCGCAGCGCGGTGGTGGGGCGGTGAGACATGGACGTCCTTCCAGGCGGGTTGCCCGGACCGCGGGACGGCGGAGCGGGCGCACGGAGTCCGGGTGGGGGCCCGGCTCCGGCCCGTGGCGCGCCGTGGGGTGACGAGGCGTCAGCGGGCCGTGAGCCATCGTCCTGTCAGCGACACGCCGTTCACCAGAGGCGTGCGGAATCACATATTCCGATTGTGGGCTCAGTGCGCGCGCCGGGCGCAAGACGGCTCGCGCGCACGCCGCTGAGCGAGCTGATGCGCCGTCAGGCGGCGGGCCACGTGTTCAGGGCGAAGTCGACGATGCGGTGCAGGTGTTCGGCCGGGGTGCCGTCGGAGGCGCGGACGGCGAGGCCGTGGGTGAGGGTGGTCAGGTAGTCGGCGAGCACGGCGGGGTCGGTGCCGGGCGCCAACTCGCCTGCCTCGGCGGCCTGTTCGAGGCGGGCGCGGAGTGCGGCGCGGCCCTCGGCGCGGCGGGCGGCGGTGTCGGCGCGGACGGCGGCGGAGCCTTCGCCGGTGGCCAGTGCGCCGTGCACCAGCAGGCAGCCCGGGCTCTCCTCGTGCGTGACCGCGGCGACGGTGCCGCGCAGCAGGTGTTCGGCGACAGCCCGGCCGGTGGGCTCGTCGAGCGCCTCCCGGACGTGTCGAGCCGGCCCGCGGTGGTAGTGGTCCAGGCACTGGCGGAACAGCGCCTCCTTGTTGCCGTACGCGGCGTACAGGCTGGGCCGGTTGATGCCCATGGCCGCCGTCAGGTCGGACAGCGCGGTGCCCTCGTAGCCGTGCCGCCAGAACACCTGCATGGCGCGCTCCAGCCCGTCCTCCAGGTCGAACGCGCGCGGACGGCCCGTCATGTCGCCCTGCCTTCCGTGGGTTTCGGTCGAGTTCTGTACCGATCGATATGATAGCGTCCCTGATGTGTACCGAGCGGTACAGATATCGGAGGGGAACCGTCATGACGCTCACCACTGCCACCTTTGCGCCCGACGTACTGGCCGGCCGCACCGCACTGGTCACCGGCGGCTCGCGCGGCATCGGCGCGGCCACCGCGCTGGCGCTGGCCGCGGCCGGGGCGGACGTGGCGATCAGCCACAGCGGATCGGCGCCGCGCGCGGAGGCGGTGGTCCGGGAGATCGAGGCGCTCGGGCGGCGGGCCGTCGCGTACAAGGCCGACCAGGCGGACCCGGCGCAGGTCGCCGAGCTGGTCGGCGCCGTCGCGGCGGACTTCGGGCGGCTGGACGTCCTGGTCAACAACGCGGGTGTGATCGCCACCGGCCTGGTCGACGAGCCGGTCGACGAGGAGGCGCTGGCGCGGCAGTACGCCATCAACGTGCGCGGGGTCGCGGCCGCGATCCGGGCCGCCGCACCGGTCATGGGCGACGGCGGACGGATCGTCACCATCGGCTCCAACCTGGCCGTCCGCCCCACCCGGCCCGGCACCGCCGACTACGCGGCCGGGAAGGCCGCCGTCACCGCGTACAGCCGGGCCGCCGCGCTGGAGCTCGCCCCGCGCGGGATCACCGTCAACGTGGTGCAGTCCGCCTCGGTGAACACCGAGATGAACCCGGAGGACGGCCCGAGCGCCGACGCCCAGCGCGCCCTGAACGCGCTCGGCCGCTACGGCCGCCCCGAGGAGCTCGCTGCCACTGTGGTGTTCCTGGCCACCCCTGCCGCCGCGTTCATCACCGGCAGCGTGCTGGCCGTGGACGGCGGCTTCTTCGCCTGAGCGGGCGCCCCGGCCCTGCCGCGTGGCGGTGGGGCCGAGGGTCCGTCAGGAGAGCTGGCCGGGCGGGAGGGTGGCGATGCCGGCGGCCAGGAAGGACATGGCGGCGTCCAGGTGGGCCTCGGTCGGGCGGAGGTAGAGCTCGCAGACGACGGCGGCGGCGGTGGCGGCGACCATGCGGGGGCCGAAGTCGTCGGGGGCGTCGCCGCGTTCGGCGGCGAAGATCCGGGCGCCCTCCTGGATCGCCTCGGTGAGGCGACTGTTGGCGACGGCGCGCAGCTGGGGGTTGCGGTCGAGCATGGTCTCCCAGAGTGCGTCGAACTCGCTGTCGCCGGGGTTCTCGGCGAGGTCGGCGCGCAGCCAGTGCTCCAGGGCCTCCAGCGTGGTGGTGCCGGCCTCGCGGTGGTTGAGGGCGTGGCCGAGGCGGTCGGTGAACTCGGCGAGGTGGGAGGTCGCCAGGTCGAGCTTGGTCGGGAAGTAGAGGGTGACGGTCCGGGCCGACACCTCGGCCCGGTCGGCGATGTCGGCGATCGTGGTCGCCTCGAAGCCGCGCTCCGCGAACAGCTGGTAGGCCGCTCGCAGGATCGCCTCCCGGCGGCGGGCCTTGCCGCGTTCCCTCGCTCCCTCGGTCATGCGAGGCATGGTAGCCGATTTTACCGGTGGCAGTAATTTTGCAGTCGACTGCAAAGTTACCTTAGGGTGCAAAAATCCACTGGTTCTGAGCACGAGGGGGCGCGATGGCGTCGGTCCTGTACGCATGGGGACGATGGGCGGTCCGCCGCCGAGGCCGGGTGATCGGCCTGTGGCTGCTGCTGCTCGCGGCGATCGGCGCCCTCGGCACCACCCTGGCCGGGCCCACCAGCACCGAGTTCACCGTCCCCGGCATCGAGTCCCAGCAGGCCCAGGAGCTGTTGGAGCGGAAGCTGCCGGAGTCCGTCGACGGCACCGCCCGCCTGGTGATGGCCGCGCCCGCCGGCCAGCGCCTGGACACCCCCGCCGCCAGGGCCGCCGTGGGGGAGAGCCTGCACCGGGCCGCCGGGATACCCGGGGTGGTGCACGTCGCCGACCCGTTCGAGAGCCACAGCGTCTCGCCGGACCTGCGGATCGCCTTCGCCGACGTGCAGTTCGACCGCCCCGCGCACGACGTCCCGCAGAGCGCCAAGGACGCGCTGACCGACGCGACCGCGCCGCTGCGCGAGGCCGGACTGCAGGCCGAGTTCGGCGGCAGCGTGATGGAACCGGCCTTCGAGGTCGGCGGCCCCGCCGAGGTGATCGGCGTGCTGGTCGCGTTCGCCGTGCTCGCCGTCGCACTCGGCTCGCTGGTCGCCGCCGGGCTGCCGCTGCTGACCGCGCTGGTCGGCGTCGGCATCGGCGTGCTGGGCGCCCAACTGCTGGCCAACGTGGTCGAGATGACCGGCACCGCGACGGTGCTCGCGCTGATGATCGGCCTCGCCGTCGGCATCGACTACGCGCTGTTCATCATCGCCCGGCACCGCGAGCAACTCGCCGAACCCGGCAGCGAGATCGAGGAGTCGGCGGCCCGCGCCACCGCCACCGCGGGCAGCGCCGTGGTGTTCGCCGGCGCCACCGTGATCATCGCGCTGGCCGCGCTCGCCGTCACCGGCATCCCGTTCCTGACCGTGATGGGCCTGGCCGCCGCCGCGACCGTGCTGCTCGCCGTGCTGGTCGCCGTCACCCTGGTACCGGCGCTGCTCGGCCTGCTCGGCGAACGCCTGCGGCCGCGGCCGAAGGCGAAGGCCGCCGAGAAGGCCGCCGCGAAGCCGGCTCGCTCCTGGTCGGCGGCCTGGGCGCGCGCCGTGACCCGCAAGCCGCTGCTGGTGCTGCTGGTCGGTGTGGTCGGGCTGCTCGCGCTCGCGCTGCCCGCCCGCGACCTGCGGCTCGGCCTGCCCGGCAACGCCTTGCAGCCCGCCGCCAGCACCCAGCACAAGAGCTACGACCTGCTCAGCGAGGGCTTCGGCCCGGGCTTCAACGCCACCCTGGTCGCCGTGGTCGACGCCACCGGCATCCCGGCCGACCGGCGCGAGTCCGCGCTCACCGAGCTGCACGCCACGCTCTCCGCCGACCCGGGCGTCGCCGCCGTCGGCAGGCCGACGGCGAACGCGGACGGCAGCACCGTCGCCGTGCCGGTCGTCCCCCGCACCGGGCCGGACGACCGGGCCACCAGCGACCTGGTCGACCGGCTGCGCGCCCACAAGGCGGACGTCACCGCGAGCGGCGGCACGCTGTACATCGCCGGGGCGACCGCCGCCGCGATCGACGTGTCCGGCAAGCTCGCCGACGCGCTGCCGCTGTTCGTCGGCCTGATCGTGGTCCTCGCGCTCGCCCTGCTGACCGTCGCGTTCCGTTCGGTGCTGGTGCCGCTGAAGGCGGTGCTCGGGTTCCTGCTGTCGGTGGCCGCCGCGCTCGGCGTCACCGTGTGGGTGTTCCAGGACGGCCACCTGAACGGCCTGCTCGACATCCCGTCCGCCGCGCCGGTGACGAGCTTCCTGCCGGTGCTGCTGATCGGCGTGCTGTTCGGCCTCGCGATGGACTACGAGGTGTTCCTGGTCAGCCGGATGCGTGAGCACCACCAGCACACCGGCGACGCCGCCGGGGCCGTCGCGCACGGCGTCGCGCGCAGCGGACGGGTCGTCACCGCCGCCGCGCTGATCATGGTCGCGGTGTTCGGCGGGTTCGTGTTCAACCACGACCCGATCATCAAGTCGATCGGATTCGCCCTGGCCGTCGGCGTGTTCATCGACGCCTTCGTGGTCCGGATGACCCTGGTGCCCGCCGCGATGGCCCTGCTCGGCGCCCGCGCCTGGCGTCTGCCGCGCTGGCTCGACCGGATCACCCCCGACGTGGACCTGGAGGGCGCCGGTCTGCCCGCCGCCGAGGTCCGGCCGGCCGCGAAGGTCGCCGAACGGGTCTGAAGGAGCAGAACACGGGCCGGGCCCGGGAGTCGCGACTCCCGGGCCCGGCTCACTGCTGCTCGGGTCAGCAGGGGACCACGGCGTTGACGGTGACCGGGGACGGGCCCCAGCCGAACTTGCTGACGCCGAAGGTGCCGCTGACGGTGGAACCGCAGGCGACGGTGCCGGTCGGGCCGTTGACGGTGACCGTGCTCGCGAGGAAGTTCACGTTCTGCGCGATCGAGCCGAGCGAGGAGCCGCCGACGACCGTTCCGGAGAGCGTGGTGGAGAGCACCTGGGGCTGCGGCGGGAAGTCGGGGGTGGGCGGGCCGGCCAGGGCGACCCGACCGAGGAACTGGACGCTGCCGCCGGTGATCGAGGCGCAGACCTGGGTCATCAGCCCGGACTGGAGCGACCAGGGGCTGCAGGTCTCCGTGGCAGTGGTCGTGGCAGTGGTGGCGGCCTGGGCGGGAGCGGCTGTCAGGGCGCCGACGGCGGCCATGCCTGCGGCGAGCAGGGTCAGTCCCTTGATCGAACGTCGGTTCATCGTGCGTTCTCCTCCATGTGGTGGTGCCCAGCTGAGGCACGTGGTAGTGAGGTATCGCATGTGATATTTCACATGCGCCATGACATAACCTGCCACAGGTTCGAATGCTGGCGATGTCATTCGGTGAGGAAATGGTGTGCTCGACCGGAAAATGACCTTCGATGGCGAGATTGCGCTGTGATTGCCGACACTTGGGGAAGCCTTGGCAGGGCCACCCCGAAATCTTCGGATACGAGCCGTCCCCCTCCGGGCACCCGGTCGGTCGATCCGACGACACGAGTGCCCGGAGGGAGTGGGAGCCGATCGGCGACTATGCCGCGGCCGGGCCGTACACCATGTGCACGGTGCCGCCGGCGAAGGCCCGGCAGGAGAGCAGCGTCAGCTCGATCGGGCCGGCGAGCTCGTCGAACAGGCGCATCCCGGCGCCCCGGGCCACCGGGTGAACGAACAGGTTCAGCTCGTCCAACAGGCCTGCGGCGAGCAGTTGGCGCACCACCGAGACCGAACCGGACATGCCGATCGGGCCGCCCTCCTCCTGCTTCAGCGCCGTGACAGCCTCGATCAGCCCGCCCTTCAGCTGCTCCGAGTTGCGCCAGGTGAAGGAGAGGTCCTGGCGCGAGACCACGATCTTGCGGGTGTCGCCGATCGCCTTCGCCATCCCGGCCTCCTCGCCGCCCGCTTCCTCGACGGCCGGCCAGGCGCCCGCGAACACGTCGTAGGTGGTGCGGCCCATCAGCACGGTGTCCGACGCGCCCAGCAGCGCCCCGACCGCCGCGCCCAGCTCGTCGTCGAAGTACTTGAAGTGCCACTGCTCGGGGGACTCCACGACGCCGTCGGCGGAGATGAACAGACCGGCGGTGATCTTCCTCATGGGGTGGTGCTCCTTGCTCGTTCTCGGTGTGTTGCTCGCTTACAACCGGTCAGACGGGGCCCGCGCACCGAACTCATCGGTCCCGGCGAAGAAATCCGAAAAAACTTTTCTCGGACCCGTCCGTTGCTCCACCGATGAGTCCGCGAGCGTCGACCGGTCATCACCGGCATGCACACCGAAGACACCGTCGAGTTCGACGTACCGCCGCAGCACGCCGCCCGCCCCTCGCTGGAGGAGCAGTTCACCGCGCTGCTGGACGCCCACCGCCCGCCCGCCCGGATCGCCCTGCTGGTCGGGAACGTACTGCGGCCCGCCCCCGGCGACCTCCAACGCCTCTGCAGGCTGGGAGTACTCGCACGGCGGGCGGGCCACCAGGTGGTACTGCGCAGCGTCGGCCCCCGGCTGAGGCTGGTGCTCGACCTCACCGGGCTGGCCGACACCCTCCACGAGGGCTGACGCGATGTCAGAGCCGCGGATCCTCCGTCAACCGCATCGGCAGACCCCACAGCGGGAACAGCCGCTCCACGTCCATGTGATTGCTCATCGTGGCGATCCGGCCGTCCACCACCTCCAGCACCGTGATGGCCCACGGCGTCCAGCCGTTGCCGTCCTCGGCCGACCGGTACTGGGCGAACGCGGGCGAGCCGTTCGCCTCCACCGGCAGCAGCCGCGAGTTCGCACACCCGCGACCCGGACCGCGCCACCACACTTCGAGCTCCTCGATGCCCCGCAGCCACATCCGGAACGGCGGCATGTTCAGCACCGCGTCGTCGTGCAGCACCCGCTTCAGGCCCTCGATGTCGAACGACTCGAACGCCTGCACGTAGCGGGCCAGCAGCGCCCGCTGCGCCTCGTCCAACGGCTTGAAGGTGTCACCCGCCGTCGCGCCGCTGTCCGCCAACGTCGCCCGGGCGCGCTGCAGCGCGCTGTTCACCGACGCCACCGACGTCTCCAGCAGCTCCGCCGTCTCCGCCGCCGACCAGGCCAGCACCTCACGCAGGATCAGCACCGCGCGCTGCCGGGCCGGCAGCTTCTGCAACGCCGAGACGAACGCCAACCGGATCGACTCCCGGCCCAGCGCCACCTCCGCCGGATCCCCCGCCAGCACCCGACCGTCCGGCACCGGACCCACCCAGATGTTCTCCTCCAACTGCGTCAGATCCGGCGACCCCGCCGGGCACGGCGACGTCAGATCCATCGGCCGCGCCCGCCGCTGCGCCGCCGGCCCCATGTCCAGGCACACATTGGTGGCGATCCGGTACAGCCACGTCCGCAACGCGGCCCGGCCCTCGAACCCGTCGAACTTCGACCAGGCGCGGACCATCGTCTCCTGCACCGCGTCCTCGGCCTCGAAAGCCGACCCCAACATGCGGTAGCAGTACGCCGTCAGCTCCCGCCGGAACGGCTCCAGCTGCTCCGCAACCCCGTCACGATCCATGATCACTGGCACGTCGGACACCCTAGACGGCGGCACCGACAATCCGGCGGCTGCGGCATCATGACCGGGTGGAACTCGACGCGCACCGCAGCGAACTGACGGTCCATTGCTACCGGATGACCGGCTCGTTCCAGGACGCCGAGGACCTCGTCCAGGAGACCCTGCTGCGCGCCTGGAACGCCCGCGACCGCTACGACCCCACCCGGGCCGATGCTGTACGCCCGCTACCGGCGCAGCTGAGCGGTCCGTCGTCGACCTGCGGGGGTGAGGAGTCCGTGGCAGCCTGGCACTGCCCGGAACCGTCCGATTGCAGGGAGTAATCATGGGCATGAGCGACAAGTTCAAGGACAAGGCCCGGCAGGCGGAGGAGCAGGCCAAGCAGCGTCTCGGTCAGAAGTCCCCGCAGGGCGACGACCAGCAGAAGGCCGCCGACCGGCAGCAGGGGCAGCAGGGCATGGACGAGCAGCAGGACGAGGAGCAGCAGTAAGCGCCTACGGGCACGTGCGAACCGGCTCCCGGCACGGTCTTCGTGCCGGGAGTTCGTGCGGGCGTCGAAGGCTCGCGTCCAGGCCGGGCATCGAGGGCTCGCGTCCAGGGCTGGTGTCGAGGGTCGGCGTCCAGGCCTGGTGTCGAGGGCTGGCCTGCGGCAGCGGTGCGGAGTAATTTAGTTCACATCAGCTAATTGTCATCTGGCTTCCAGGGGTGGGGCGGGAGATGGCCGACGTGACCAAGGGACCGGGCGGGCCGGGGCGGATCGGGGTGGAGCATCCGCGCTACAAGTGGATCGCGCTGTCGAACACCACGCTCGGCATGCTGATCGCCACCGTCAACGCCTCGATCGTGCTGATCTCGCTGCCGGCGATCTTCAACGGCATCCATCTGAACCCGCTGCAACCCGGCAACGTCAGCTACCTGCTGTGGATGCTGATGGGATACATGCTGGTCACCGCCGTCCTGGTGGTGACCCTCGGGCGGCTGGGGGACATCTGGGGGCGGGTGCGGATCTACAACGCGGGCTTCCTGATCTTCACCGCCACCTCGGTGATCCTCTCGCTCGACCCGATGGCGGGCGGCGGCGGAGCACTCTGGCTGATCGGCTGGCGGGTCGTCCAGGCCGTCGGCGGCGCGATGCTGATGGCCAACTCGGCGGCGATCATCACCGACGCGTTCCCGGCCCGGCAGCGCGGCATGGCGCTCGGCGTCAACATGGTGGCGGCGATCGCCGGTTCGTTCGTCGGACTGGTGCTGGGCGGCCTGCTCGCCGAGTGGAACTGGCGGTCGATCTTCTGGGTCAACGTCCCGATCGGCATCATCGGCACCGTCTGGGCCTACCGCTCGCTGCACGAGACCGGCATCCGCCGGCCGGGCCGGATCGACTGGTGGGGGAACATCACCTTCGCCGTCGGCCTGACCGCGCTGCTCGCCGCCATCACCTACGGCATCCAACCGTACGGCGGCCGCACCATGGGCTGGACGAACCCGTGGGTACTGACCGGACTCGTCGGCGGCGCCGCCGTGCTGGTCGCGTTCTGCGTCATCGAGACCAGGGTCGCCGAACCGATGTTCCCGCTGCGGCTGTTCCGCGACCCGGTGTTCGCCGGCGGCAACCTGGCCACCCTGCTCGGCTCCGTCGCCCGCGGCGGCCTGCAGTTCATGCTGATCGTCTGGCTGCAGGGCATCTGGCTGCCGCTGCACGGCTACGACTACGCGGACACCCCGCTGTGGGCCGGCATCTACCTCGTCCCGCTGACCGTCGGCTTCCTCGCGGCCGGCCCGATCGCCGGATACCTCTCCGACCGGTTCGGCGCCCGGCTGTTCGCAGCCGGCGGCCTGGTGGTGATGGCCGGCTCGTTCGCCGGACTGCTGCTCCTGCCCACCGACTTCGGGTACCTCTGGTTCGCTCTGCTGGTGTTCCTGAACGGCCTCGGCGGCGGCCTGTTCGCCGCGCCGAACACCGCGCTGGTGATGTCCAGCGTCCCCGCCGCCGACCGGGGCGCCGCCTCCGGCATGCGGGCCACCTTCCAGAACGCCGGCATGGTGCTGTCCATCGGCGTGTTCTTCTCGTTGATGGTGGCCGGTCTGGCCGGCTCCCTACCGGGGGCCCTGAGCAGCGGACTCACCGCCCAGGGCGTCTCCCCGGCGGACGCCCACGCAGTCGCCGGGCTCCCACCCGTCGGCACGCTGTTCGCGGCGTTCCTCGGCTACAACCCGGTCCGTGAACTGCTCGGCCCGCACGTGCTGTCCGCACTGCCCGCGTCCAACGCGCAGACACTGACCGGACGCGAGTTCTTCCCGCACCTGATCTCCGGGCCGTTCCACGACGGACTGATGGTGGTGTTCGCGCTGGCCATCGCGATGTCGCTGGTGGCCGCCGTCGCCTCGCTGCTGCGCGGCCGGGCGGCGGAGCGGGGAGCGGTCGCCCAGGACCCGGCCGTCGCGCGGGAGACGGCGTGAACGGATCGGCAGGGCACGGGAGTTCGGCGGTCGGGGGCGGGCTCGACCCGGCCGCGGTGGTCCGGCTGCGGCTGGTCGTCGCGCGCCTGCACCGGCAGCTCGCCCAGGCGTCCGACCGGCAGGACTTCACCTTCGCGCAGCTCTCCGCACTGGCCCGGATCGAGGCGCACGGCCCGATCCGGCTCGGCGAACTCGCCGCCCGCGAACGGGTCGCCGCCCCGTCGATGACCCGCACCGTCACCCCGCTGGTCGCCTCCGGCCTGGTCACCCGGCTGCCCGACCCGGAGGACGGACGCTCCGCGCTGGTCGAACTCTCGCCCGAGGGCGTCGAGTTGCTCGCCGAGATCCGCCAACGCCGCTCCGAGGTGCTGGCCCGTCGCACCGCCGAGCTCGACGCGCGGGAGCGCGCCGTGCTGCTGGAGGCGCTGCCGGTGCTGGAGCGGCTGGTGGCCTTCGAGGACTGAACGGGTCGTTGGTGCCGATGAATTGACATATCGCCAGGCCCGGCCCGGCTGTCGACGCGTCGTGGTGCCACGTCGGTCGGCGGGAGGTCGTCCGGCCCCTCGACAAGGCGAACGGCGATCCGCTATACCGGTCGGGTACGGATGTTCGCCACCTTCCGGAGCCGGAGAACCGATCCGATGCAGGCGCAGCTGCTGGTGCTGGAGCACGAGCCGAGACTTCGACACGCCAGTGCGGTGGGGATGTTCCTGTTCGTCGCCGGCCTGCCGACGCTGCTGGTCGCCGGTCTCCCCGGTGTCCCGACCACGGCGAGGGTCGTCGTCGGGCTGTGCTGCACGGCGATCGGGGCCTGGCTCGGGGTCCGGGCCGAACGGGCCGTCGTGGTCTGCGAGTCCGACGGGATACTGATCCGGGGGTTCGTCCGCAGTCGGTGCATACCGGTTCGCGACGTCGTCGGCCTGCGGGGCATCCACCTGTACTGGTGCAGCCCGCGCGGGCGGCTGCGGCGGAGCAGGCTCTCCAGTTTCGCCACTACCCATCAGGCTCCGCGCTCGGTCCACGACCGCAACGAGGCCTACCTGAACGAGCTCTCCCGGTGGCTCGACCACGCCGTGTACGGCGGGCTGAGGCGCCGGGCGAAGCAGGCCCGCCACCTCGACGACGACGCCCTGGCCAGGGAACTGCGACTGGCCACTGTCGCGCAGCGGTGGGAACGCCGACTCCTGCGCGGGCTCGACCTCTCGGAGTCGACGGTCTGGGACGACCTGGTGACGAGCGCCGCGACCGAGACGAAGCGCCGGGCACTGCCGAGGTGAGAGCCGGCCCGAGCCGCCGTGTCCACCCGAACCACCGTGCCCACCCGAACCACCGTGCCCGCCCGGCCGGCGAGGAACGGCAGGGCGGGACGGCGGGGCAGCAGTCACCAGCGTCGTGGCCGCGGCCGGGCCCCGGCAAGCCGGTTCGCGGGGAATGGCCGGGCGACCGTCGGCCTGGCCGGAGACATTCGCCCGGCTGCCCGAAAAGGGTGCCCGATCAGGACACCTGTGCGGCGATGCCGTCCAGCACGATCTCCAGGCCGGCCTCGAACTCCGCGCCGGGTGTGGGGTGTTCGCCCTCCACAATGAGCTCCGCCAGGCGCGGGTGGCGGCCCTCGTCCAGCACCCGCCGCAGGTACGGGGACATGGCATCCCGCCACTGCTCCTCCGAACGGCCCTCCGCCCGGTCTGCCTGACGCTCCGCCAGCTCGGTGCGCAGCGCCCCCACCAGGTAGGCGTGGAACGCGGCCGCGGCCCGGCGCAACGCGGCGGGGCGGCCGGTGAGGTTCGGCACGGTGCTCAGCACCGAGAGCCTGGCCTCCAGCGCGGCCAGGGCATGCGGCCCCAAGTGCGGTCGGCCGCCCAGCAGTTCCGGGAACCACTCGTGCCGCAGCGCGGCCCGCCTGGTGCGGCCGGCGATCAGGCGCAGGCCCGCCCGCCAGTCCGGCGGGAGGTGGGCGGCGGGTGGGACGATCTCGGCGTAGACCGCGTCCGCCATCAGGTCGAGCAGCTCGTCCTTGGTGTCCACGTACCCGTACAGCCGCATCGGGCCGACCTCCAGCGCCGCCGCCACCCGGCGGATCGAGACGCCCTCCAGGCCGTCCGCGTCCGCGAGTTCCAGCGCCGCGCCGACGATCAGCTCCCGGCTCAGCGGGTGCGGCGTCCGGCGGGCCGGTGGCTCGGGGCGGGCCCAGATCGGGGTGGACCCGGGATCGACGGGCTGACGGAGTGTCATGGGTTGTTCTCCGATCGGGCGGTGGCGGGCGGCCGGGCACTGTCGATACAGTGTATCGAGCAATACGGTGTATCAGCCAGCTTGGGGGAGAAGCATGTCCGCAGAGATAGCGACAGACATCGGCATCGTCGGAGGAGGCCCGGGCGGCCTGACGCTGGCCCGGCTGCTCACCCGGCGCGGCATCCCGGTCACGGTGTACGAACGCGATGCCGGGCCGGACGCCAGGCTCCAGGGCGGCACCCTCGACCTGCACCTGGAGACCGGCCAGCGCGCCCTGCGCGAAGCCGGCCTGACGGAAGCCTTCCGCCGCCACGCCCGCCCGGAAGGGCAGGACCTGCTCCTGCTCGACCACACCGGCACCCTGCTGTACCGCGAGGACACCCCCGCCCCCGCGCCCGGAGACACCCCGCCGAGGCCCGAGATCGACCGCACCGACCTGCGCGCGCTGCTGCTCGGCTCCCTGCCGACCGGCGCCGTCCGGTGGGCGCACACCCTGCGCCACGCTACGCCCGCCCCGGCCGGCGGCTGGCAGCTGCACTTCGCCGACGGCGGCACCGCCGAACACCGCGTCCTGGTCGGCGCCGACGGCGCCCGCTCCCGGCTGCGCCCGCTGCTCACCCCTGTCGAGCCGCACCACCTCGGCGTCAACACCGTCGAGGGCGTCATCCCCGCCGTCGACCGCACCCACCCCCAACTGGCCGCCGCCGTCGGCCGGGGCAGCTACTGGGTGATCGGCGACGGCCGGTCGGTCGCCGCACAGCGCTGCTCCGACGGCCGGGTCCTGGTCCACCTGTCCTTCCACGGCCCCGCCGACTGGCTCACCACCTGCGGCATCCCCTTCGACCGCCCCGCCGAGGCCCGCCCCGCGCTGCTGGAGCCGTTCGCCGACTGGACGCCCACCTGCCGCGCGCTGATCGCCGCCTGCGAGGGCGAGCTGACGCCCCGTCCGCTCACCGCCCTCCCCGTCGGCCTGCGCTGGCCGCACCGCCCCGGCCTCACCCTGCTCGGCGACGCCGCCCACCTGATGCCGCCCGTCGGAAACGGCGCCAACGCGGCGATGCGCGACGCCCTCGGACTCGCCGACGCCCTCACCGCCCACCCCGCCGACCCCGGGGTGGCGCTGCGCGCCTACGAGGACGAGATGTTCGCCCGCACCGCCGAGGTCGCCGCCGAGTCCGACCGGGTGATGAGGCTGATCCACTCACCGGCCGGCGCACGGGGCGTGGCCGCCTTCTTCAACGGCGAGGGCGTGGCGGACGGGTAGGCCGCTTCGGGCGGGCCCCGGCGGTGGTCCGGTCACTGGACCAGGAACCAGCTCTGGTAGGGATTGGTGCGATTGCAGCCCTCCTCGCGAAAGAGGTACGGGCTGTTGTTGCCGTTGTCCAAGCAGGAGCGGACGGCGAAGTTGAAGAACTGGGTGCCGATCGCCCCCTGCGTCATCGCCCAGATCTGGTACGGGTCCTGGCTGTTGCAGGACTTCATCTGCACCGTGGAGGCGCTCATCGCCCGGACGCAGCGGCCACTGCTGTCGTTGCGGAGCTGGACGTTCGGGTAGCCGGTGTCGGGGGCGGCGGACGCGACCTTCCAACGGCTGTTGGCCGCCGAGGTGCTGTACGTGGTCGAGCTCAACTCGTAGCTGCCGTAGACGCTGCCGAGGTGGTGATCGATGAACTTGCTGCTGCCGATGACGAGATTGTCCACGTTCACATAGGCGTTGGCCGTGCCGGAACCGGCGACCAGGGAGACGAGTGCCGCCGCCGTGCCGAGCGCGGCCGCGAGACGCAGCTTCATGCTCCGACCCTCCGTGGGGGATGGGGCCTGGACTTCCGCCTCCACGCTAGCCGCAGGCGACCCGCCCGCGGCAGCGGCGGGCGGGGCGTGGGCGGAGTGTTCGGCGCGGCGGAGCGCCCCGGGGGCGTGGAGGACGAGCGGCCGGATCTGGGATCCTTGCGGTATGAGCACACCTTCGAGCACGCCGCCGGACGGACTGCCCCGCTACCGCGTCCTGACCGGCCCCGACGACGCCGCGTTCTGCCACCGGGTCAGCGAGGCGCTCGCCCTGGGCTACGAACTGCACGAAGGGCCCGCCGTCACGTTCGACGGCGAGCGGGTCGTCGTGGCACAGGCGCTGCTCTGGCCGTAGCCGTCGCGGCAGTCCTGACGGGTTCAGCCGGCGGGCAGCAGACGACAGGGGTGGACCAGGTAGGGGCCGAGCAGGCCCTCGCGGTCGCCGTCCTTGTAGGCGATGGCGAACCCGGTCAGACCGTCGCCGTCGGTGCGGAGTTCCAGGCCGAACGACGGGCTGTTCAACCGGGCGTCGACGGTGGGGAGTTGGAGGTCGGCGGCGAGGCGGGCGTCCCAGCGGTGGGAGGCGGCCGCCGGGACGGTGACGGGCGGGAGATCGGCGAGTGCGACGCGGACCTGACGGTCCGTCAGGACGTCCAGGCGCAGCGGGATCTCGCCGTCCGGGGTCTCGATGCGGCCCGCCCAGCCGCCCGGGGCGAGCGTGAAGTCCCGGGCCCGCTCGGTGACCGGCTGGAGGTGGCCGGAGTCGAACTCCGGGGCGACGGCGTCCATCAGATGGCGGACCACGGCGTTGCGGGCGGACTTGTCGGTGGAGTTGGCCAGGACGGCGAAGGAGAGCTCGCGGTCGGGCAGGTCGATCATCATGGTGGAGACACCGCCCATGCCGCCGCCGTGGCTGGAGATCACCGAGCCGCCCTCGCGCTGGACGATCCGACCGAGACCGTAGTCGAGACGGTCGGTGATGGCCGGGCCGTCCAGCACCGCCGCGGCCGTGGCCGGCCGGAGCAGCCCCGCGGAGCGGCGGGCGAACAGCGCGATGTCACCGGCCGTGGCCCAGCCCGACCCGGCGGCCAGGTGACTGCTGCGGCAGTCGGGGTACGTGCGGCCGTCCGGGGTGTAGCGCCGGGCAACGGGCGCGGGGCCGGGGTGGACGTCGCCCAGCTCGAAGGACGTCAGACCGAGCGGCTCGGCCACGTGCTTGCGCAGGTGCGTGCGCAGGGACTGGCCGGAGACCTGCTCAAGGAGCTCGCCGAGCTGCCCGTACCCGAGGTTGGAGTACTCGAAGTCACTGCCCGGCGGGCGTACTTGGCGGAGGTAGGCGGCCGGGTCGATCGGTGACGGCTCGTCGCCGTAGTGGAAGTCGTAGTACGCCGGGAACCCGCCCCGGTGCTGCATCAGCTGACGCGGCGTCGGCACCGTCGCCCACGGGTGACTGCCGGGCACGGGCGCGTCCAGGTCGAGCAGGCCGCGGTCGGCGGCCAGACACACGGCCACGGCCGTGAACGCCTTGGTGATCGAGGCGAGACCGTAGGCGGTCTCGGGGGTGGCGGCGCGACCCGCCGCGACGTCCGCCAGCCCGTAGGCCCGCGCGAACACCAACTCCTGACCCTGCGCCACGGCCACGCTCACCGACGGACACCCGTGCGCCGCCAATGCCTGCTCGCAGAACTCGTCCAGCCCGTCTTCCAGCACGCTCATGCCCTCCCCGCCCACCGAAAACTGTTCCGGGACGGATGCTAACCGCCGGCCGCGGAACTGGTGCGAAGGGGTGGGCTGTTGGGGACCGAGGCGGGTGTTGTGGGGTGGGGTGGGGTGAGGGGCGGGCGGGTCAGGGGTGCGGGGTGGCGCGGAGGGCTACTTCGAGTTCGAAGCGGGTGTCGGGGGAGGAGAGGGACGGGCCGAAGAGGCGGTGGACGCGGTGGAGGCGTTGGCGGGCGGTCTGGGGGTGGATGCCGAGGCGGGCGGCGACCTGGGGGGCGGTGCCCCGGCCGGTCTGGAGCCAGGCGAGGAGGGTGGCGGCGAGGCGGTCGCGCTGTTTGGGGGTGAGCGGGGCCAGTGGGGCGAGGCGGCGTTCGGCGATCAGGCGGACCAGCGCGGGGTCGGTGAGCAGGAGCAGGTCCGCGAGGCGGTCGCGGCAGTCGACCGGCTGGTCGGGGGCCTGCGGGAGGGAGGCACGGACCAGGCGGGCCCAGCGCAGCGACTGCGCCGCCAGGGCGGGTGGCACCGGCGGGCCGATCACCGCGCCGCGGCCCTGGAGGGCGGCGGCGATCCGGGGGTCGGTCAGGGCGGTCGCCGGGTCGGGCAGCAGCAGGTGGGGCTGCGGGGCCTCCAGGTTGATCAGGACGTGGTCGGGCAGTCGGCCGCCGCCCGCGGGTCGGGTGCCGAACGAGGCGATCCGGGCCAGCGGTTGACGGGCCGTCGGAAGCGGCGCCGACGGGCCCGACGGGCGCGGGTCGAGCGAGACGCCGGCGAGCAGCACGGGCAGCGGCCAGTCCGCGGACTGTGCGGCGGCGGTGAGTTCGGCCGGATCGGCGGCGCCGGACAGCAGCAGGTCGAGCAGCCGGTGCCGGGCTCGGCCGAGCGCGCCCGCCCGGTCGGTGCGGGCGTCCATGTAGCCCTGGACGCTGGCCGCCGCGACCTCGTCGATGTGCGCGAACACCGCCTCGGCCAGCGTGACGAGCTGCTCCGGGTCGAGGCGGTGGCGGCGAGCCACCCGGGCGTAGCGGCGCCAGGCGATCCGGGCGCCGAGGCGGAACGCCGCCTGCAGGGCGTCCAGGCTGCGGCCCTCGGCGAGTTCGCCGCGGCCGAGCGCCCGGTAGACCCGGACCTGTCGCGGGCCGGCGGCGGGCAGCCCGGCGACCCGGTCGACGAACTCGGCGAGCGCGGTCTCCACGCCCTGCTGGATTCCGGCGCCGAATTGGCCGGAGAGCGGGCGGGCGAATTCGGGGACGGCGGACCTGATCTCCCGGATGATCTCGGCCGCCAAGGATTGCTGCTCCGCCCTGAGTTCGGCCGATAATTCGCGCGGAAGTCCCTCCCAGGGCCCAGCCAATTCCGATCCTCCCGGTAGCGATAATCCGTTCCAACGGGGGTCCCGTGCACACCCGGCGGCGGTCGACGACAGGGGGAGTATGCGGCGAGGCCACGCACCGGTCAATAGGTCCGGCGCAGTCGTGCGGGCCTCGCCGGGGACGCCGGACGGGCGGAAACGCTCGCCGTCGTGACAGTTCCGGAGGAGGACGGGCGCGATTCCTGGCACCCGTCGATGCCCTTTTCCCGGCCCGGAGGGCGAGAAGTCGGTGCATCGTCGGAGAAAGAGCCTGCCGGGCCGACCGTGGGCGATGGAATTCCGGGCCGGCCAGGAAGTACGGCCAGGGTGCGGAATGCGGGGAAAGCGGAGAGCGACGGGGCTCGTGAACTCACCTGCCAGGAAGGCGGGTTGGGGAGGATCAAAGGCCTTCGGCGCGAGCTGCGGGGGTGCGCAGGCCCGGTGCCAGCAGCAGGGTGACGGCGAGGGATGCGGACGCCAGGACGGCGATCGCGGTGGCCGGCGAGGTCCGTTCGGCGAGCGCGCCGGCCAGGGCGGCGCCGACGCCCTGCACGGCGAGCAGGCCCGAGCCGTGCAACCCGAAGGCCTGGCCGCCGAGTTCCTCCGGGGTCAGCGCCATCAGGCCACCGGGGCCGGCCTGTACCTGCTCGCCGCCGCCGTCGCCCGGTTCGGGCTCGCCGCCCGGCCGCCGCGCCTGGCGGGGCGCGCCTCGATCGCGGAGACCTGGCGGACCAACGCCCGGCTGTGGTCCTCGCGCCCCCGCCGGTCCGTCTACCTGGCGCTCTGGGTGCCCAACGGGCTGGTCGTCGGCCGCGAGTCGCTCTACGTCCCGTACGCGCCGGAGGACGCCGGGCTGCTGTTCGCCGCCGGTGCCGTCGGCATGCTGGGCGGGGACGTCGCGGTCGGCCGTTTCGTCTCCCGGGCGTGGCAGGCCCGGCTCGGCGTCCCGCTGTACCTGCTGCTCGCCGGCCGCGCCCTTCCTGCTGTTCGCCCTGCGCCCCGCGCTGCCCGTGCTGTTGGGACGGCTGCTCGGCCCGGCTCGGGCGGACGTCCTGGTGCTGCTCGGCGCTCCGAAGACCACCACCCAGCTGGTCGCGCTGACCGGACAAGGGCTGGGCTCGGTCGGGCGGCACCTGAAGGTCCTGTTCGACGCCCGACTGGTGCAGCGCCGACGCGCCGGACGGTCCGTGCTCTACTTCCGCACCGACGCCGGCGACGTCCTGGTGCGGGCACAGAGCGACGGCGGCTGACGGAACTGGCGCGTTCTCGACGGTGCCGGGCCGTGCGGGGCGGGTGGTTCGCGGTCAACCTGGGTTGCCGCGTGCCATCCGGATGCCAAACCGGACGGAGTCAGTCCCAATCCTGATGGGGCCAAGATTCACCTGATCGGGTGCACCCTCGGCTTCGTGCGAGGACTTGGGAGTGGCGAAGATCTACTGTTCGGGAGGCGGTGGGCGGCACGGCGACCAGAGGTCCCTCCGAACCCTCCAGCCACACCCTTTCTCTTTGCCAAGACCCCACCACACCCACGGATCTGACGGCATGTCAGCTCACGTGGCGAGACGAAGGAGAACCCGGCCCGATGTCCGTGGACAGCAGCCCGGAGACTCAGCAGGCGCAGCGCCAGCAGACCAGCCTCACCACCGCCGCCGCACGCAACCTGGCGACCACCACCAAGTCCGCACCGCAGATGCAGGAGATCACCTCCCGCTGGCTGCTGCGGATGCTGCCCTGGGTGCAGACCTCCGGCGGTACCTACCGGGTCAACCGGCGCCTGACCTACACGGTCGGCGACGGCCGGATCGAGTTCATCCAGACCGGCGGCGACGTCCGGGTCATCCCCCGGGAGCTCGGTGAACTCGCCCTGCTGCGCGGCTTCGAGGACGACGACGTGCTGTCGGCGATCGCCGACCGGTGCGTGCAGCGCGAGTTCCGGGCCGGGGAGACCCTGGCCGAGCGCGGCACCCCGTCCGACAAGATCCACCTGATCGCGCACGGCAAGATCAACCAGATCTCCACCGGCAAGTACGGCGACGACGCGGTGATCGGCGTCCTCGGCGACGGCGACCGGTTCGGCGAGAACGCCCTGCTGGACGCCGACGCCAGCTGGGACTACACGGCCACCGCCAAGACCTCCGGCACCCTGCTCACCCTCAGCCGGGCCGACTTCCAGTCGGTGCTCGCCCAGTCCGAGAGCCTGCAGGCCCACATCCGGGACTTCGCCAGCCTCCCGCTCCAGCGGCAGAACGAGCTCGGCGAGGCCGAGATCGCGATGTCCGCGGGCCACGAGGGCGAGCACCTGCTGCCCACCGCGTTCGTCGACTACGAGCTCAAGCCGCGCGAGTACGAGCTGTCTATCGCACAGACCGTGCTGCGGGTGCACTCCCGCGTCGCGGACCTCTACAACCAGCCGATGAACCAGATCGAGCAGCAGCTCAAGCTCACCGTCGAGGCGCTCCGCGAGCGCCAGGAGCACGAGCTGATCAACAACCGCGAGTTCGGTCTGCTCTCCAACTGCGCTTTCAACCAGCGGATCCAGACCCACTCCGGCCCCGCCACCCCCGACGACCTGGACGAGCTGCTCAGCCGCCGCCGCGACTCCGAGTTCTTCCTCGCCCACCCCAAGACCATCGCCGCGCTCGGCCGGGAGTTCAACTCCCGCGGCCTGTACCCGGACACGGTCGACCTCCAGGGCCACAAGGTGCCGGCCTGGCGCGGCGTCCCGATCCTGCCCTGCAACAAGATCCCGATCACCCCGGAGAACACCAGCTCCATCCTGGTGATGCGTACCGGCGAGCACAACCAGGGCGTCGTCGGCCTGCACCAGACCGGCATCCCCGACGAGTACCAGCCGAGCCTGTCGGTCCGCTTCATGGGCATCGACGACAAGGCCGTCATCAACTACCTGGTGACCGCGTACTACTCCGCGGCCATCATGGTGCCGGACGCGCTCGGCGTGCTCGAGAACGTGGAGATCGCCGTCCGCTGAGGCGGCGGCCGAGAACCGGCACGAGGAAGATCACGGCGGACCGCTGCAGGCCGTAACCAAACGGCGGTCCGATCGGTTGAGGGTGCGTCGGATTGATCATGCAGTTCCGTTTCTGCGACGGAACAGCATCGGTCTTCCGACGTGCCCTCGACTGCGCTCCGGCTCGAAAGCGGTGCCGGTTCGATCGTCCACAGCCACAGGAAGGTTGGACCATGCCCATGCAGCGGAACGACCGGCCGCCCGCGCACCGCGGGGCAGCGGCGGAGACCTTACCCACCCCGACGGCGCGCCGCGGCGTCCGGGCGGTGGGGCTGCGGACGGCCGGGGCGTTCGCCGGGGTCGCCGTGATGTGCGCGGTGCTCACGGGCGCCACCCGGACCGCCGCCACCGACACGACCGCCTACGAGCGGGACGACGGGCGGCGGTTGGAGATCTGCGTCCACGTGCACAGCTCCGTCGACGCTGCCGGAGTGCACGTCGAGGTGGACGCCGAGGGCGGGGCCGACGTCGCGCTCCCGCTGCACCCGCTGCGCGGGTCACAGGGGGACGAGGGGGGCCGGGGGAACCCGGGGGGACGAGGGAGCAGCCACGGGGGTGGCCACGGCGGGGGAGACGACCAGGGCGGGGACGACCAGGGCGGGGACGGGCACGGGCACCACTGCCACCCGCGGCCGACACCCACTCCTACGCCCAGCCCTTCGCGCAGTTGCTCGCCAACTCCCAAGCCGAGCCCGACAGTCGAGCCGAGCCTGACGCCGAGCCCCACGCCGACGCCGGCACCGAAACCCACGCCGGTGCCCACACCCACACCGGCCCCGCCGAAGCCGCAGCCCGCGCCCACCCGCAGCGCGGCGCCGATCGTGCCCGCGCCGCCCACCCCCGCAGCGACGACGCCCGCCCCGAGCCCCGTACCGAGTCGGCCCGTGCCGCAGGCGTCCGTCCACCTGCCGCCGCCGCTGGTGCACGCCGCACCGCCCACCCGCCACGGCAGTTCGACCACCACCCGGATGCTGGTGGTCACCGTCCCCGCGGTCATCGCCGTGGCGGCGTTGCGCCCGAGCGGGAAGTCCCGGGCCGCCGCCCGCCGCGGCCGTTCCTGACGAATCGTCAAGTCACGTTCATTCCAGTCAAGTTGTCGATGCAAGCAACAGGGAAGGACCTGTCATGTCCGAATGGGTGGCGCTCGCCATCGTGATGGCCGGGGCGTGCCTGGTCGTCGTCGCCGTGGTGCTGCTGAGGCACCGCAAGGTCGCTCTCCACGAGGACACCTCGGAGACGCCGGACGTCATCGAGTACATCACCATGATGATCGGCGTCGTGTACGCCATCGTGCTGGGCCTGGCGATCGCCGGCGTCTGGGAGTCCCGGTCGTCCGCGCAGGACGACGTGCAGCGCGAGGCCCAGGCGCTGCACGAGGTCAGCGCGCGGGCCGAGGTGTTCCCCGCGGACTTCCGGGCGACGGTCGACAAGGACGTCGACGGCTACGTCTCGTTCGTGGTGAACACCGAGTGGCACCACATGCGCACCCAGGGGGAACTCTCCCCGGAGGGCACCGACCTCCTGGCCAAGCTGCGAACCGACGTGGCCTCGCACGCCCCGCAGAACGACATCGAGGCGCAGGCCTACCAGGCGATGATGGACAAGATCGCCACCGCCGACGAGGCCCGCAACTCCCGTGGCGGCAACACCGGTCCGACCATGCCCGGCGTGGTCTGGTTCGGCCTGATCGTCGGCGCCGTGGTCACCGTCGGCATGCTGTTCGCGCTGCAGATCCGGCGCTCCGGGCGGGAGTTGGTGCTGGCCGGCACGTTCAGCGCGCTGATCGGCTTCCTGCTGTTCCTGATCTGGGACTTCGACGACCCGTTCGGGCGCGGCATGTCGGTCACCACGCAACCGTTCCTGGACCTGTTCCCGTCCCTCAACCAGTAGTCCGAGCGGTGGAGATGGAGAACATCCGGCCACTCCGGGCCGATTCGCACATTACGCTGGGGGCGGCCGCCCACGCGGGGACGGGGGAACGGTCCCGGGCGGCCGACGAGGAGGCCGCGCAGCGGGACGCCACGGGCGGAACGGGCGCGGCGGCACAACGCGCAACGGGGAGACGGGGCATGGGGGCGCAGGACACCGAGGGGTGGCGCCGCGGCGAATCGCATGCGGCGGCGACGGGTTCGGCAGGGGCGGGTGCGGCAGCCGGGAGCAGGTACGCGCGGGTGGAGCGGGAGCGCCGCTTCCTGCTCGCCCGGGTCCCCGCGCCCAGTGCCGTCACCTGCGCCCGGCTGATCACCGACCGGTACGTGGACGGCACCCGCCTGCGGCTGCGTCACGTCGAGCGGATCGACACCGGGGAGTGCGCCCACAAACTCACCCAGAAGATCCCGGCGCCGCCCGGTGCCACCGGCCCGGTGCGGGGTCTGATCACCAGCATGTACCTGTCGGGGGAGGAGTACTCCCTGCTGCTGGACGTGCTGCCCGGCCGGGTGCTGACCAAGACCCGGCTGAGCGTCCCCCCGCTGGGCATCGACGTGTTCGACGGCCGGCTGCTCGGACTGGTGCTGGCGGAGGCGGAGTTCGAGACCACCGAGGACGCAGAAACGTTCGTGCCCCCGGCGGGTTGTCTGGCCGAGGTCACCGACGACCCGCGCTTCACCGGCGGCTCGCTGGCCCACGCCGAGCGCGCCCAGGTGCGCGGCTGGCTGGCGGACTACGGGCTGCTGCTGGCCTGAGGTTTCCCGTCCCGGGCCGACTTCAGTCGCAGGGAAGGGAATTGACGAGTGTCGGGGCCGCTGGTCGGTTGTGCGAAGTGGTGTTTCGTGCCCCCTCCCGGAGGCCAGTACGGTCCGGTCCATGGACGTGAATTTCAAGTCGGCCGAAGAACTCACCGCTGCCCTGCGCGCCGGTGAGGTGACCTCGGCGGAGCTGACCGAAGCGGCGATCGCCCGCATCGAGCGGGACGACAAGCCGATCAACGCGATCTGCGTGCCGGACTTCGACCGGGCCCGGGCCGCCGCGCACAGGGCCGACCGGGCGCGCGCCCGCGGCGAGGACCGGCCGCTGCTCGGCATCCCGGTGACGGTGAAGGAGTGCTACGACATCGCGGGGTTGCCCACCACCTTCGGCATGCCGCAGCACCGGGACTTCGTGCCGGCCGAGGACGCGCTGCAGGTGTCGCGGCTCAAGGCCGCCGGCGCGGTGGTGCTCGGCAAGACCAATGTGCCCCGCGGGCTGCAGGACATCCAGAGCTTCAACGAGATCTACGGCACCACCAACAATCCGTGGAACCACGCCCGCACCTCCGGCGGATCCTCCGGCGGATCGGCGGCGGCCCTGGCGTCCGGGTTCGGCGCGCTGTCCATCGGCTCCGACCTGGCCGGTTCGCTGCGCACGCCCGCGCACTTCTGCGGCGTCTACGCGCACAAGCCGACGCTCGGGATGCTGCCGACCCGCGGCATGGTTCCGCCTCCCGGTCCGGCCCTGCCGACCGAGCTCGACCTCGCCGTGGTCGGCCCGATGGCGCGCACCGCCCGTGACCTGACGCTGCTGCTGGACGTCATGGCCGGGCCGGACCCACTGACGTCCGGCGTGGCGTACCGGCTGGCGCTGCCGCCCGCGCGCCACGAGCGGCTGGGCGACTTCCGGGTCCTGGTCGTCGAGGAGCATCCGTTCATCCCGACCGGGTCCGCCGTACGGGCCGGCCTGAACCGAGTGGCCGACGCGCTCGCCGCCGGCGGCGCCCGCGTCGACCGGCACAGTCCGCTGCTGCCCGATCTCGCCGACACCGCGGCCCTCTACATGCAGTTCCTGTTCTCCGGCACCGTCGCGCACTTCCCCGTCGACGAGCGCGAGCAGTTGCAGGCGCGCGCCGCCGCGCTGGGCGCGGACGACCGGAGCCTCGACGCGGCTCGGCTGCGGGGCATGGTGCTCAGCCACAGCGACTGGCTGGAGCTGAACTTCCGCCGCGAGGTCCACCGCCACGGCTGGCGGCAACTGTTCGCCGAGTACGACGCCGTGGTGTGCCCGATCACGCCCACGCCGGCGTTCCCGCACGACCACCACCCCCACCCGTTGGAGCGCCTGCTCGACATCGACGGCGTCGGGTATCCGTACTTCGACCAGCTGGTCTGGGCCGGCGTGGCCACCATGCCCGGGCTGCCGGCCACCGCCGTGCCGACGGGGCCGTCCCCCGAGGGCCTGCCGGTGGGCGTGCAGATCGTCGGCCCGATGTTCGAGGACCGCACTCCGCTGCGGCTGGCCGAGCTCCTGGAGCGGGAGATCGGTGGCTTCCGGGCGCCCAACTGAGGGGGGCTCTTCCCGGCCGGATGATGTACAGGCAAACTGTACCTTCGGCGGCCGGGAACCTACGCTGGCCCCATGAGTGAAGACCGGGAGGCCGCACCGTCCGCCGTGCAGGCCTCGCAGCAGGTGCGATCCGTGATCGGCCGGCTGCGCCGGCGCATCAGAGCCGCCGCCGGAACGGGCGACCTGACGCTCACCCAGGCGTCCGCGATGGGGCGGCTGCTGGACAGCGACGGACAGGGTCTGACCACCAGCGACCTGGCGGTCGCCGAAGGCATGCGCCACCAGTCGATGGCCACCACCATCGCCGCGCTCACCGCGCAGGGCCTGGTGGAACGCCGCCGCGACCCCGACGACGGACGCCGGATGCTCATCGTGCTCACCCCCGAGGGCCGCCGCCGCGCGGAGGACGGCCGACGGGCGCGCGGCGAATGGCTCGCCGCCGAACTCCAGGCCAAGTGCACCGAAGCGGAGCGGCAGACCGTGATCGCGGCCATGGCCGTCCTGGAACGACTCGGCCACGACTGACGGTCCGGCCCGGCTCCTTCCAGGGCCGTCGTCGACCTGCGTGCCGCGCCCGCCGGTCGACGGTCGACCAGGAGCGGCGCGTCGGCGAGACTGAGGGCCTGGCGCCCCTTGGAGGAGTTGTGATGCAGGTAGCCGTGGTCACCTTCGACGGTTTCAACGAACTCGACAGTTTCATCGCCTCCGCGTTGATCAACCGCTGTCGCAAGGACGGCCTGGAGGCCTTCCTCACCACGCCCACCCCCGTGGTCACCTCGATGAACGGGGTGGAGGTGACCGGGCAGCGCCCGATGGAGTTCGTGACCGAGGCCGACGTGGTGCTGATCGGCAGCGGGGTGAAGACCCGCGACGTGGTCGCCGACGACCGGCTGATCTCGCGGCTGCCGCTCGACCCCGCACGACAGCTGATCGGCGCGCAGTGCTCGGGCGCCCTGGTGCTCGCCCGGCTCGGCCTGCTGGACGGCATGCCCGCCTGCACGGATCTCACCAGCCGGCCCTTCGTCGAGGCCCGCGGCGTGACGGTGCTCGACACGCCGTTCCACGCCGAGGGGAACATCGCCACGGCGGGCGGCTGCCTGGCGTCCCAGTACCTCGCCACCTGGGTCGTCACCCGCGCGCTCGGGGAGAACGCCGCCCGCGACGTCCTCGGCTACGTCGCCCCCGTCGGCGAACAGCAGGAGACGATCGAACGCGCGCTGCGCGCCGTACGGGTCGGCGAGGTCGCACTGGGCTGACGAGTCGTGCCCTGTCCGGGCCGGCGACCCGACGGGCCGTCGGCCCGGACCCGACGGCTACCGGTCGGTGAACCCGCCGGAGACGGCGAGGCCGTCCATGTAGTCGCGGGCGTGGATGATCAGACCGTCGCGGACCCGGATCACCAGCAGCCCCGCGATCGCGAACTCGCCGTGTCCACCGGCGATTTCACCCCGCACCTGCTGTTCGACCACCAGCACCTCCGGATCGGTCGACCGGTGCACGGCGGTCTCCTCGATCTCCGTCGGCCGCGCCGGAGTCGCGGACCACGCCGCCCGGTACCCCGCCCGGATCGCCTCCCGCCCCTCGTACCGAGCCGGAAAACGGGGGAATCGGAACGGGAACTCGTGGACGCCGTCCGGCGCGTAGAGCTCGGCCAGCGCATCGGCGTCCAGATCGAGCATCGCCCGCCGGTAACGGGCCAGGATGTCCAACAGCGGTTCGGCCATGGCGGTACCCCCAGGTGTTCGTTCACGGGTGGATCGGTCTCGCACCCTACGCCTGCCTGACGAGACGTCACCCGAGAACCTGACAGCCGGACTCACGCGGTCGAGCGCCGGGCGGGCCACCGCCCCGGCGGTCGGTGAAATCCGGGTGCTTCCGGAGACGGCGCCCGGGACACTGACGCCATGACCGCCGCCGCGTCGCCCCGCCCGCTCCGCCCGCGTGCCCTGCGGCCCGGAGACCTCGTCGTCATCGCCGCGCTGTCCGGTCCGCTGTCGGCCGGGTACGAGCCGCACGTGGCGCGGACGGTGGCGGTGTTCGAGCGGATGGGGTTCCGGGTGCGCCGGGCGCCGCTGCTCGAAGTGGGACGCCGCCACTGGTGGAGCGCGGCCGCGCCGGCGGAGATCGCCGCGGAGCTCAACGGCCTGCTGCGCGACCCCGAGGTGCGCGCGATCGTCGCGAGCGACGGCGGCCAGACGGCGCTCGGCTACCTCGACCTGATCGACGTCGAGGCGATCCGGGCCGACCCCAAGCCGATCCTCGGCTACAGCGACATCTCCCTGCTGCACCTGGTGCTGCACGCGCGCACCGGCCTGGTCGGGTTCCACGCCGACATGGCCGTCCCCGGCTTCGGCGGACACTGGCGGTCCGCGCCCGCGGCGCGGCAGGCGGAACTCGAAAGGCTGTACGGCGCGTTGCTGACCAGCACCGAGGCGATCGGCGCGCTGCCCACGAGCCCGGGGTGGGAGTGCTGGCGCCCCGGACGGGCGGAAGGGCGGCTGATCGGCGGGGTGATCAACCGAATCGTGCTGGCGCAGGCGACGCCCTTCGCGCTGCCGCTCGAACGGTTCGACGGCGCGGTGCTGTTCTGGGAGGAGATGGGCGGCCACGCCTCGTACGTGTGGAGCTACCTGCAGGTGATGCGGCACTCCGGCATCCTCGACCGGATCGCCGGCATGGTCGTGGGCGTGCCGCGCGAGATCGCCGGACTCGAACCCGGCGCGTCCCCGACGCTGCGCGAGATCGTCCTCGACGTCCTCGGCGACCGCGACATCCCCGTCCTGGGCAACGTCGACATCGGGCACGCCGGCCCCAACCTGCCGATGCCGGTCGGCGTCCGCGTCGGACTCGACGCGCAGCGGCGGACGTTGGCGCTGCTCGAACCCGCGGTGGGCCGGGAGCCCGGGCCCTGACTGGCCGTCGGCGCGGCGGGTGGAGCAGGATGGGCGGGTGGAGATGCCCAGGACGGTGCCGGAGATCGCGGCGGAGAACGGATTCCGGCTGCGACGCTGGGAGCCGACGGACCGGGAACTGCTGCGGGAGGCCGCCACCGACCCGTACATCCCGCTGATCACCACCGTGCCCGCCCCGTACTCCGATGCGGAGGCCGACGCGTTCGTGCACCGGCAGTGGCGGCGCACCGAGATCGGCACCGGCTACCCGTTCGTCATCGAGGACCCCGCCGGGCGGGCCGTCGGCAACGTCGGCCTGTGGGTCGGCGAACTGCCGCTGCGCGGCTGCGCCACCGCCGGCTACTGGGTGGCCGGCGGCCACCGGGGCCGGGGTGTCGCGCTCGCCGGGCTGAACGCCGTCACCGCCTGGGCGTTCGGCGAACTGGCCGTCCCGCGAGTCGAGTTGTACGTGGAACCGTGGAACACCGGCTCGCTGCGCACCGCCGAACGGGCCGGCTACCGGCGCGAGACGCTGGTGCCCGCGCACCAGGAGGTCGGCGGCGAACCGCGCGACATGTGGCGCTTCGCGCTGCCGTAGCGGTGCGGGGCGTCACGCTCCCGACACGTTGAGGTAGTAGTGGTTGCGGGGCTCCGGCCGCATGGCCCGGGCCGATTCCGCGACCTGCCGCGCCTGGGCGGCGGACAGCCGGCGGGCCTCCCACAACAGCGCCGCGGCGTCCACGGCCTCCGGCGCCGCCGCCGGAGGCGGCTCGGGCAGCGCGACACCGGTCAGTGCGGACAGGTCCTGGGCGTCGATGCCCAGCAGTGCGGCGAAGTCGAGGACCAGCCGGGGCGTCAGCTCCGCCTCTCCGCGGCCGATCAGGCCGTAGGTGCTCGCCGCCAGATAGGAGGGCGTCAGCACCGCGAGCACGTGGGCCAGGCCGGGCAGCGAGAGGTTCCGGTGGCGGAACATCCGGATCACCCGTCCGCCCGGGCTGTCCGACTCGGCGCCGAACTGCGTCGGCCGGGTGTCCGCAGGGCGGTCCTGCTGAGGCAACGACCGTATGTGCTGCAGGAGTTGGTGCCGTTCGGCGGCCGGGAGGTGGACCCCGTCCTGCACGATGTGCGAAGCCGAGCGCCCGGCGGCAGGGTCGCACGCCGTCAGCTCGTCCGGGACGGACACCCCGGCGAGGACGAACAGGTCGACCGCGTGCAGCCCCAGCGCGCCGGCCAGCGGACGGAGCAGGCCCGCGTCCGGGGACGCGCCGGCGAGCAGCGCCCGGAGGTCCGACGTCGACAGCCCCGCGCGGTCGGCGAGAGAGGGGACGTCGAGGGCGCGGCGGTCCAGCAGACGCCGCAGGCCGGCGCCGAAGTCGAGGGGCTCCGTCATGGCCGGCAGCCTACGGGCGCGGCAGGGGCGACGGGCAGTAATTCGGATGAATGACGGGGGGAGTGCGGCTGGCATCCGCCCCATGACCGTCGAGCACGTCCTTCCCGCCCTCACCCTCGCACCGATCGACGTGGACGACGCGGAGTTGCTGCACGCCTGGTGGTCCGAGCCCGTGACGGCGCACGAGTCGGGCCACTGGCCGCGACCGCTGTCGGCGATCCGCGAGCGGATCGAGAGCGACATCGAGGACTCCGACCAGGACGGCTTCCTGATCCTGGCCTCGGACGAAACCCCGGTCGGCGCCGCCTTCCTGACGGATCAGAACATGTCCGACGGCGCCGCCGCTGTCCGCCTCCTCGTCGACCCGGACCATCGCGGCCGCGGCTACAGGCAGGCCGCCCTGCACGCCCTGACCGACCTGGCGTTCGGCGAACTCCCGCTGCACCGCCTCGAAGCGCTCCCGCACACCGACAACGCCCTCGCGCTCGGCGTCCTCGCCCGCGCCGGCTTCACCCACGAGGGCGTCCGGCGCGCCGCCTGCCTCCACCGCGGGCGGCGCTACGACCTCGCGATGCTCTCCCTGCTCCGCCCCGAATGGGAGGCCCAGGACCGGCCGCGGTCCTGGGAGCTCTGACGGGGCATCAGCCCGGAGGCCTCCGGCTGCGTCGGCTACTGTGACTCGGCATGACCGAATCCGAGAGCGAAATCGGCGAGGACCTGGTCCGCGCGCTGCTGCGGGACCAGCATCCGGACCTGGCCGAGCTGCCCGTCCGTGAGGTGGCGGGTGGCTGGGGCAATCAGATGTGGCGTCTCGGGCCCGAGTTGGCCCTGCGGATGCAACGGATGGACACCGGACCCGAGCCGCAGCTCAAGGAACGCCGGTGGCTGCCGATGCTGGCCGCGCGGCTGCCGCTGCCGATTCCGGTCCCCGTGCGGGACGGCGCGCCGTCCGAAGCCTTTCCCAAGATCTGGACCGTCATGACCTGGGTCGAGGGCACGCCGCTGGACCACGGCGTGATCACCCGCGACGACCACGCGGCCGAGACACTGGCGGCCTTCCTCCGGGCCCTGCACGTGGCGGCGCCCGCCGACGCGCCGCCCGCCGGCGACTTCGGCGCCCACCCGAAGGACTGCACGGGCGGCTTCGAGCACTTCCTCCAAGCCGCCGCCCCCGCCGACCTGGTCGACGAGATCCGTGCGGTGTGGGGCGAGGCGGTGGCGGCGCCGGGATGGGAGGGCCCGCCGGTGTGGGTGCACGGCGACCTGCACCCCGCGAACGTCGTCGTCGCGGACGGGACCCTGGCGGGTGTCGTCGACTTCGGCGCGCTCTTCGCCGGCGACCCGGCATGGGACCTGGCGGCCGCCTGGCTGCTGCTCCCCGCGGGCGGCGCCGCACGGTTCTTCGACAGCTACGCGCAGGCGGACGGGGCGGCGGTGCGGCGAGCACGCGGGCTGGCCGCGATGAAGAGCCTGTTCCTGATGTCGATGGGCCGGAACGGGGACCTCGGCCTGCCCGGTGGCAAGTCGAACTGGGGGCCCGTCGGCAGGTCGGCACTCGACCGCGTCCTTCAGGGCCTCTGACGTCGGTCCCTCACCGGAGCGGACCGAACCGGAGCGGACCGGCCGGGGGGCGGGCCGGGCGGGCCGGGCGGGCCGGGCGGGCCGGGCCGCAGGCGTCACTCCACCTCGGCGCTGCCCTCGCGGTAGATCTTCGCCGAGGCGATGCGGCCGTCGCGCAGCCGGTAGAAGCCCGCGACGGAGCAGACCCGCCGCTCGCCGTCGACACGCAGCGTCTCGACCAGCTGGCAGGCCGCGCGGTCGCCGCCCACCAGGAGGTTCTGCACCGTCAAGGTCGGCAGCAGGTCGGCCATGGCGGCGGCGAACAGCTCCGCCAGGGCGGCGCGGCCGCGGACGACCGTCGTGCCGGTGATCCAGACCGCGTCGTCGGTGAAGCCGGCCATGAGCGCGTCGACGTCGCGGTCGTTGAAGGCGCGCACGTGCTCGTCGATGGCGGCGGCGACAGCTGAATCGTTCACCGCCGCAGTGTGCCGCGGCCGCGCACCGTGCGTCGCGGGAATTTCCGGCAGCGGTCGATCCACGTGTTGCCCGGACCGGACGGTGCTGCGGTGCGTACCGTGGGAGCGGTGAACGAGGTGACGCCGACGCCCGAGCAGGCGGACGACATTGCGGCCCAGCTGCGGGTGCTGGCCGGAGCGCGGGACCGGCTGCAGGGGCTGCTGTCGGCGGTGCTGGCCATCAGCGGCGACCTGGACCTGCCGGCGGTGCTGCACCGGATCGTCACGACGGCGATGGAACTGGCCGGAGCGCGGTACGGGGCGCTCGGCATCCTCGCCCCGTCCGGGGACCGGCTGGAGCAGTTCGTCACCGCGGGGCTGTCGCCGGAGGAACGGGCGGCGCTGGCGGGCATCGACTTCCCGCGCGGCCGCGGGGTCCTCGGCCACCTGATCCATCACCCGGAGCCGCTGCGGGTGATGGACATCGGCGCGCATCCGGCGTCGGTGGGCTTCCCGCCCGGGCACCCGCCGATGCGCACCCTGCTGGGCGTCGCGATCACCGTCCGGGGCAAGATCTACGGCGACCTGTACCTGTCGGAGCGCCGGGACGGACTGCCGTTCGACCAGGCCGACGAGGCGGTGGTGCAGGCGCTCGCTGGCGCGGCCGGCATCGCCATCGAGAACGCCCGCCTGTTCGGGTACATGCGGGACAGCGCCGCGCAGTTCCAGCGGCTGCTGCTGCCCACCCTGCCCGACCTGTCGCCGTTCACCGGCGCCGCCGTGTACCGCACCGCCGCCGACCCCGCCGGAGTCGGCGGGGACTGGTACGACGCCGTGATCCTGCCGGACCGGGCCTGCGCGGCTGTCATCGGCGACGTGGTCGGCCACGACCTGAACGCCGCGGCCGCGATGGCCCAGGCCCGCAACATGCTGCGCGCCCTGCTGTACGACCGCCGCAGCCCGCCCAGTTCGGTGCTGAGCCAACTCGACCGCACCGTCCAGGACATCACCGACCTGCCGGTCACCACCGCCTGCCTGGCGCGGATCGAACCCGCCGACGGGGACGGCTGGACGGTCCACTGGAGCACCGCCGGGCACCTGCCGCCGCTGGTCCTCGACCCCGACGGGCGGACCTGGTACCTGGAGGGCGAGCCCGGCATCCCGATCGGCGTCGACCCCGACGTCCCCCGGCCCGACCACAGCCATCCGCTGCCCGGCGGAGCCACCGTGCTGTTCTTCACCGACGGCCTGGTCGAACGCCCCGACCGCGACATCGACGAGGGCCTCGACGCCCTCGCCGCGCTCGTCGCCGCGCACGCCGACCTGCCGCTCGACGAACTCGTTCGGACCCTCGCCGACCTGCACCCCGGCGACGGTCACGACGACATGGCCGTGCTGGCCGTCCGCACGCCGACCCGGACCTGAGGACTGACGGTCCGTCATGGCCGGCCGCCCCGGCGGGGAGCGGGCGACGGTCCGCCGGTAGCGTGCGTGGACATGCGGAAGAAACTGGTGGAGCAGGCGTTCCGGGCCGAGGCCGGGGCGCTCGGGGCGGCGTTGGCCGGGCTGGGCGCGGCGGAGTGGGCACGGCCCACGCGCTGCGAGCCGTGGACGGTGGTCGAGCTGCTGGCGCACGTCCGGGTCGCGGTCGGGCGGGTGGAGGCGATGCTGGCCGAGCCCGAGCCCGAGCGGGCGGAGGTGACGGCGGTGGGGTACTACCGGCCCGACGAGCGGTTCGACGCGGCCACGAACCGGGCGCGGATCGCGCTCGCCCGTGACACGGCGGGCGGCGACAGCGACCCGGTCGCCGCGTTCGAGCGGACCTGGCAGGCGGTGGCGGCCCGGTTCGAGGGGGAGACCGAGGCCCGCGTGGTGCGGACCAGGCACGGCGATCCGATGCTGCTCACCGAGTTCATGATCACCCGGGTGGTGGAGTCGGCCGTGCACGGCCTGGACCTGGCCGATGCGCTCGACCGCCCGGCCTGGCTGACGGACCAGGCCTCCGACGTGCTGGAGGAACTGCTGCTGACGGACGTCGACGGCGCGTCGGTGCGGGCGGCGCTCGGCTGGGACCGGGCGACGCTGCTGCGCAAGGCGACCGGCCGGGCCGAGCTGGATGCGGCGGAGCGGGCGGAGGTGGCGCGGGCCGGGATCACCTGGCTGACGCTGGGCTGAGCACGAGGAGTCGGGCAGTCAGCCAGTCAGCCAGTCGGGCAGTTCGGACAGTCGGGCAGTCGGCTGGAGGGGGCGGGCACGGCCTCCCGGGCCGCGGCGACGCTGCGCCGTGCCGGGAGGCCGTGCCGACGACGCGCCGCTACGCCCCGATGGGCTCCGCGTGCGGCCACCGGGCGGTGGGCAGCTCGGTCGCGGGGGCGGACGGCGCGGCGGGACGGTGGACGGTGAACTCGAAGTCCCGGTGCGCCTTGGCGCCCAGGCCCGGTGGCAGCACGATCAGGCCGTCGGCCGTCAGGCGCCGCACCCGGGGCCGGCTGAGGCCGAGCCCGATCATCAGCAGCCGCTCCACCCGGATCGGCGCGGGCAGGTCGAAGGCGACCCGGATCCGCAGCGGGGCGGGGGAGCCGAGCGCGTACAGCGGGGTGCGGGCGTCCGACTCCCAGGTGACGGACCAGTCGAGGCGGTAGCCGTTCTTCGCGGCCAGCGAGGCACTGATCGTCAGCTCCCGTACCACGGCCGGGTCGTTGGTCTCGTACGACACCAGCCGGGACGGCTCCAGCGCCGAGACGTGGACACGTTCGTGGACGGGGACCTTCGAGGTGCGGTCGCAGCCGGCGCAGCTCAGCAGCAGCCAGAGGTCGAGCAGTTTGCCGCTCGCGTTGACCCGGATCCTGCCGGAGGGGCGGTGCCGGGTGCTCGGGCAGTCCGGGCAGGGGCGGACGACGGCGGGCAGGGCGAACTGGCGCACGGCCCACCGGGCCTTGCGGGAGGTATGCATGAAGGTGTGATGGCTTTCAGGACTGGGCGGGAGCGCTCACCGGCCGGCGCGCAGGCCGGACCGGGCCCCCGCGGTTCGGCGGGTGCACACGAGGGCGCGAGTCGTGGCCCCGGGGCCCGGCAGAGGGCGGCGAGGTCGACCGCGCGACAGGTCGGCTGATAACTGCGTGGCATCCGCTAAAAGTCCATGCGGTGATCGTGATCCACGGCGGAGTCCGACGGCAACTCAATTTCCGTCGCCGAGCGGAGGGTTCGGGCGCGATGGATATGCTGAACGGATGATCGAATCGAGCAAGCCCGTCGAGCTGGTGATCTTCGACTGCGACGGCGTCCTGGTGGACAGCGAACGGATCGCGGTCCGCGTCCAACGCGAGGTCGGCGCGCAGCTCGGCTGGCCGCTCACCGAGGACGAGGTGGTGCGGCACTTCATCGGACGCTCGCACGCCGCCGGCCGGCAGGTGGTCGCCGAACGGCTCGGCGAGAGCACCGCCGCCGCCTGGGAGCAGCGGTTCGAACAGCGGCACCGGGAGCTGGTCGACACCGAACTGGAGCCGGTGGACGGCATCGTGGAGGCACTCGCCGAGGTCGCCGCAGCCGGCCTGCCGCACTGCGTGGCATCCAGCGGAACGCACGAGAAGATGCGGCACACCCTCGGCCGGACCGGCCTGTACGAGCGCTTCGAGGGGCGGATCTTCAGCGCCACCGAGGTGGCCCGCGGGAAGCCCGCACCCGACCTGTTCCTGCACGCCGCGCAGCGGATGGGCTTCGCCCCCGAGGTGTGCGCCGTCGTCGAGGACAGCGGCCCCGGCACCCGCGCCGCCCGCGCCGCCGGGATGCGGTGCTTCGGCTACACCGGCGGCCCCACCGGCGCGGACGCGCTCACCGGCCCCGGCACCGTACTGTTCTCCGACATGCGGCAGCTGCCCGAACTGCTGCGCACCAGCCACGGCTGACACCCCGTCGCCCCCACCGAAGGAGCCCGCTCCATGGCGCAGGCCGAACTGCCCGCCGGCTGCACCGCACGGCCGATCGACCCGGACACCGACCTCCCCGCCGTCCAGCACCTGGTCAACACCTGCGAGCGCGCGCTCGACGGCACCGCCACCACCGACGCCGGCGCGCTCGCCGCCGTCCTGGCCCGCCCCGGGCTCGACCCCGCCGCCGACACCCTGCTGGTGCACACCGGCGACGGCCGACTCGTCGGCTGGGCGTGGACGGACCGGCGCACCGACGCCGACGTACACCCCGAACACCGCGGCCAGGGCCTCGGCACCGCCCTGCTGCGCTGGATCGAACAGCGCGCCCGCGAACGCGGCACCGCCGAACTCGCCCAGATCGTGCCCGACCGCGACCCGGCCGCCACCGCACTGCTGACGGCCCACGGCTTCCGCCCCGACGTCACCAGCTGGCTGCTCGCCATCGACCTCGCCGACCTGCCCGCCGACCTGCCGCCCGCCCCCGAAGGCCTCACCGTCCGCCCCTTCCGGGCCGGTGACCCGGCCGACGAGCAGGCCGCGCACCGGCTCACCGAGGACGCCTTCGACGAATGGCAGCAGCGCCGCAAGGACTTCGACGAATGGGCCGCGAACACCGTGCGCCGCCCCACCTTCGCCGCCGACCGCTCCCCGCTCGCCTTCGCCGACGGCCACCTGGTCGGCGCGGCCCTCGCCCTCGACCTCCCCGACACCGGCGAGGGCTACGTGGAGACCGTCGCCGTCCACGCCGGCCACCGCCACCGCGGCATCGCCCGCCACCTGCTGCGCCACACCTTCCACGCCTGCCGCACCGCCGGCCTGCGCAGCTGCACCCTCTGGACGCACTCCGCGACCGGCGCGCTCGACCTCTACCTGAAGGCCGGCATGACGGTCCGTCACAGCTCGACCGTACTGAAGAAGACCCTGGCCTAGGCAGCTTCGTTCCCCGCGGCTGCCGCGTCGCCCGCCCGGAGATCATCCAGAAGCGGAGAGCACCGGCCGAAGCGCCGTTCCTACGTCGGATGACGGATGGGCGACGGCGCGCGTTTTTCATGCTTGTCAGGTTTCTGATTTAGCGTCAACCTTATTTTGGCAAAGGCGAGTTGATGGACCGGGGTGGTGCGGTGAGCCGCGCGCCCATGGGGGGACGGGGGGACGGAGATGGCTGTACGGCGGAAGGTCTTCCGGGGGGTGGCCGCGGGGGTGGCGGCCCTGTTGCTGGGGGCGGGGAGCGCGGTGCCGGCGGTGGCGAGCGCTCCGGAGGGGGTGGTGCAGGGGGCCGGGACGCCGGGGGCGATCGCCGGGAGCTACCTGGTGGTGCTCGCTCCGCAGAAGGCGGGGGCGACGGCGGAGGCGGTCGCACCGCTGGGGGCTTCACTGGCCGCCCGTTACGGCGGCGTGGTGGGGCGGACCTACGACACGGCGCTGCGCGGGTTCTCGGTGCGGCTCCCGGAGCGTCAGGCGCGGCGGCTCGCGGCCGATCCGGCGGTCGCGCTGGTGTCGCAGAACCACCGGGTCTCGGCGGACGGGAGCCAGGCGGGGCCGCCCTCCTGGGGGCTGGACCGGATAGACCAGCGGCGCCCGCCGCTGACCGACCGCTTCGACTACCCGGCCGGCGGCGGGAAGGGGGTGACGGTGTACATCGTCGACACCGGCATCCGGATCAGCCACGAGGATTTCGGCGGCCGGGCCTCGTACGGGTTCGACGCCGTCGACGGGGACGCCGTGGCCGACGACGGCCACGGGCACGGCACCCACGTGGCCGCCACCGCGGTGGGCGCGACGTACGGGGTGGCCAAGCAGGCCTCGGTGGTTGCCGTCCGCGTGCTGGACGACGGCGGGAGCGGCACGATCGAGCAGGTCGTCGCGGGCGTCGACTGGGTGACCTCCCACGCGGTCAAGCCCGCCGTCGTCAACATGAGTCTGGGCGGCGACCCCGACGAGGTGCTCGACACCGCCGTGCGCAACTCGATCGCCTCCGGTCTGACGTACACGGTCGCGGCCGGAAACCAGGGCCTCGACGCCTCGCAGCACTCCCCTGCCCGGGTGGCGTCCGCCATCACAGTGGGTGCCACCGACCTCGAGGACGACGTCGCCTGGTACTCCAACTACGGCCCGTTGGTGGACCTGCACGCGCCCGGCGACGAGATCACCTCGGCCGGGATCGCCTACGACGAGGACTCCGACGTCATGTCGGGCACCTCGATGGCCTCGCCGCACGCCGCGGGCGCCGCCGCGCTCTACCTGGCGGACCACCGCACCGCGACACCCGCCCAGGTCTCCACCGCGCTGACCTCGGCGGCCACCAGCGGATCCGTCGGCGCGCTGGAACCGGGCACCCCGGACCGGCTGCTGTACACCGGCACCATCCCGAACCGGCCGCCCGGTCCGCGGTTCACCAACGACACGGACACCCCCGTCGAGGAGGCACCGCTCCTGTCCGCCATCACCGTCACCGGGGTGGCCGGGCGCGGCCCGGCCAACCTCGACGTCGCCGTCGACATCGTCCACGACTGGCCGTACGACCTGGTCATCGATCTGATCGCACCCGACGGCACCACCTACCGCCTCAAGGACGCCGACTTCAGCGGCCCGTTCAACGACGTCCACCGGCTCTACGGCGTGGACGCCTCCGCCAGGATCGCGAACGGGGTGTGGCGGCTGCAGGTGACCGGCGGATCGGAGTACTTCGAGGGCTACCTCGACCGCTGGGCGCTGCAGTTCTGACACCCGGCGCGTCGGCGGCGAGGGCCGCGATCACCGGACGGCGGCGTCGAGCAGGGCCAGCAGCCGGTCCGCCTGGCGGGCCGTGGTGCCGGGCGGGTTGCGGGCCTCCGTCGCCGGGTCGGTGGACAGGAACACCAGCCACAGCAGGGCGAACAGGCGCCGGCACTCCAGCAGGCGGGCCCGCTCGGCGGGGGACAGCGCGAAGCGGGCCAGGAACGCCGCCGCGTTCAGGTCGGTGTCCACCCAGGCGGAGAGGTGCTCGACCAGCTCGGCCAGCTCGTACGGGCGGTCGCTGCGCCCCGAGTCCTCGAAGTCGACCAGCCGCACGTCCGCGCCGTCCCACAGGAAGTTGGCGAGGTTGCCGTCGGCCTGCCCGAGCACCGGCACCGCCGTCGCGGCGCCTGCCAACAGCCCCGCCTCCGCGCCCGCCAGCCAGCGCACGCCGGCCGCCAGCGCCGGCATCGAGGGCTGCACCGCGCGGCGGCGGATCGCGGCCACCGAGTCGCGGACGTACCAGCGCCGCTCCGGAAGAACGGCCGCCGCCCCGGGCGGGACTGCGCGCAGCAGGCGGTCGGTCGCGCGGGCCAGGGCGTCCAGTTGAGTGAGCGTCAACTCGGCCCCGCGCAACGGGACGCCGGGCAGCCTGGTCATGACGACGGTCCGTCCGACCAGGGACAGCGGGCGGGGCGCGAGGCCCGGCGCGTGCCGGTCGAGCAGGGTGAGGGCCAGCCACTCGCGGGCCGGGTCGCCGTCGGCGTCCGGGCGGAAGCGCTTGCGGACGGTGTCGGGGAGCAGCTCGACACCGTGGGTGGTCCACTGCGAAGTCATGGCGTCAGCTTCCGTGAGCGGCCGAGCGGCCGGTCGGGCAAGTAGCGTACGGCGGTCGGTGCGGGTCACTAGGGTAGAGGCCGGCGGCACACGGACGACGAGGGGCGGCACCGACATGGTGGGGACGGAACTGGCCGAACTGGCGGCCTCTGGCGCGACAGCACTGGTCGGGGCAGTGGCCACCGATCTCTGGGGACAGGTCCGGGACCGGGTCGGGCGGCTGCTCACCCGCGGCCGGGAGAGCCGGGTGGAGGCCGCCCGCATCGAGCTCGCCTACGCCGAGGTGCTGGACGCCGAGGAGAACGGCCGGCCGGAGATCCGCGAGACCGTCCGGCAGGACTGGGAGCACCGACTGCTCACCGTGCTGCGCGAAGACCCGACCGCCGTCGCCGAACTGCGCGCCCTGCTGGACGAGATCGCTCCGCAGGGCGACGGGCGGCGGGTCGAAGTGACCACGATCCACAACGAGATCAGCGGCGACGTGCACGGCATCGCCCTGCAGATCGGCCGGGTCGACACCAGCAATGTGACGATGCGACAGCCGGGTGATCAGACCTCCTGATCGTCGAGTGCGGCCAGCAGCTCCGGACCCGACCAGGACGGCGGGGTCGGCGCGGACTCGGCGGCCCGGACCAACTCCAGCAGCCGCCGGTTCGCGGGCGCGGCCAGCCCGTGCCGCGCGGCGAGAGCGAGCACCTCGCCCTGGAGCTCGTCCACCTCGGTACGGCGACCACGCTGCAGGTCCTCCCACATCGACGACCGGGCCTGCGCATCCACCCGCAGACTGGCCGCCGCGAGCTGCCGGAACAGCAGGTCCGGCAACCTCAGCACCGCGGGCATCCACCCCGCCGGCGCCGGCCCGAGACGCGCCGGCGCCAAGCCCGCCGCCCGCAACGCGGCCAGCCCCTCCCGCTGGCACCGCGCCAGCACCAGCCGGTACGGCCGGGAACCGAGCTGCTCACGCAGCGGCCGACCGGACAGCGCGTTGACCGCGTTGTTGAGGTTCATCAGCAGCTTGGCCGCCTGCACCTGCGGCATGTCTCCACGCAGCTCCACCGGGAGGCCGGCGGCCCGCGCGGTCTCGGCGAAACACTCGGCGGAGGGGGAGTGCGCAGCGGGCGGCTGTTCGGGGGTGACGGTGTGTTCGAGCATCAGGCGGCCGTCGGTGCCCTGGTGGAAGGCGGCCGGGCCGGTGCGGACCACGTTGTACGGGACCATGCCGGCCAGGACCCGGCGGCCGGGGAGGGCGGCGGCGAGCAGGCGGGCGTTGTGCAGGCCGTTCTGGAAGCTGATCACGGTGGTGCGGTCGTCCAGGTGCGGGGCGAGCTCGCGGGCCGCCTCGGCGGTGTCCGCGGACTTGACGGTGACCAGGACGTAGTCGGCGCCGGCCGCAGCCGCGGCGTCCGTGGCGGTGGCGGGCCGGGCGTGCAGCCGGCGGGTGCCCGGTCCGGTCAACGTCAGGCCGGTGCGGTCGAGTTCGGCCATCGCGGCCGGACGGCCGATCAGCGTCACGTCGGCGACGGAGGCGAGCGCGCCGCCGAGGCGGCAGCCGATGCTGCCCGCGCCGAACACGGCGATCCGCAACGGCGGCACGGAACGGTCTTCGGGCACCGGAGGCTCCTTCGTCGACGGCAACGGCCCCCGAGGTTACCGCTCGGTCACCTGCCCGGTCAGCGCCACTGGCCGCACTGAGGGAACGTCAACCCGGGGTGGCGCGGGGCCGGCCCGCTGCGCCGTCGTCGCTGCCCACCGGTGTCCGCCGAGTGTCCGACCCGCTGTCAGACCGCGGTTGCCCGGCCCGTCACCGCCGCAGCGGCCCCGACGGTGCGTCAGTTCGAGGGCCGGTCGTCCGCAGGAACGTGGCGGGTGGCGAGGAGGGCGGCCACGTCGTCGTCGGCGGGGCCGCCGGCGTAGTGGCGGAGGTCCCGGCGGAGGCTGTCGAGGAGGCTCGGGGAGGATTCGGCGGTCCAGCGGGCGAGGCGGTCGGTGAGGGGGTAGAACTCGCCGGTGCGGTCGCGGGTCTCGGAGACGCCGTCGGTGTAGAGGAGGACGCGGTCGCCGGGGCCGAAGGGGACGGTCTGGGTGCGGTAGTCGGAGGCGACCAGCGCGGAGAGGTTGAGCGGGGGCAGCGGCAGGTCGGGTTCCAGGAGTCGCACGCCGTGGGGCTGGATGAGACCGGGCGGCGGGTGGCCGCAGTTGAGCAGGCGGGCCTCGGGGCGGTCGTCGGGGATCTCCAGCAGGACGGCGGTGGCGAAGCGTTCGGCGGCGTCCGGGGACGAGGCCCGTTCGGCGTACCGGCTCAGGCCGGTCTCCAGGCGGCTGGCGAGCGCCGGCAGGTCCTTGGAGTCGTAGGCGGCCTCGCGGAACGAGCCGAGCAGGGCCGCCGCCATCTCCACCGCCGGCAGGCCCTTGCCCTGGACGTCGCCGAGGATGATCCGGACCCCGAACGGGGTGCGGACCGCCTCGTAGAAGTCGCCGCCGATCTGGGCCTGTTCGGCGGCCGCGTTGTAGTAGAGGTCGAGGTCGACGCCGTTGATCCGGTCCGGCAGCGGGCGCAGCACCACCTCCTGGGCGGTCTGCGCCACCGAGCGGACCATCGCGAGGTCGCGTTCGCGGTGCACCCGCTGCCCGGCGGTGTACGCGGCCGCCAGGGTGACGGTGACGGTCGCGGCGATGACCGAGGCGGCGGACGCGCCGACGCTGTGGTCCCGGATCAGGGCCAGCACCACTTCGGTCAGGACTGCGAGGAGGCCGATCATCAGCGTCCCCAGCGGGCCCCAGCTGGCGGCGGCGAGCGCGGGCGCGGCCACCACGAAGCGGTCGTAGCGCTGACCGGCCGGGGTCTCGGAGTCGGCGGCCGCCGCCAGGGCGATCAGCAGGAACGGTGACAGAAGGCTGATGGTGCTCAGGACCGGGCGGGGCCGAGCCGGATCCGGTTTGTCGGTGATCGTGGGCATGACCCGGTGAACGGTACCCGGGAGAGCCGCCCGGGTGTGGGAGGCGCGGGCGGGCGGCACCGCCCGGACGATCACCGGGAGGCGGGCTCAATGGTCGCCGTCACCATGCCCGTCGGCCCGCCGGTGGTGCGCCGGGCCATGGGCGGCCGTCCGGCGCGCGCCGATGATTCACGCCAACCGTGCTCGCCCACCCCCCACCCCGGTGCGAGCACACACCGAGAGCCATCGAGAGCGGAGCCCCCACATGGCACGACACACGAGCAGGGCAGGACGGATCGGACGCTGGGCGAAGGCGCTGGTGGCGGGAGCGGTGCTGACCGCCGGCATGCTGACCGGCGCGCCGCAGGCCTCCGCGGCCGGACTGGGACAGGTCACCGGGTTCGGCAGCAACCCGGGCAACCTGGCGATGTACAGCTACGTGCCGAGCGGACTGGCCACCGGCAGGCCGCTGGTGGTCGCGCTGCACGGCTGCGTCCAGAGCGCCACCGACTACTACAACAACTCGGGCTGGGCGCAGCTCGCCGACCGCTGGGGCTTCGCGGTGGTCTTCCCGCAGACCGGTGCGACCAACAACGCGCTGTCCTGCTTCTCGTGGTTCGACAGCAGCAAGGACACCCGGGGCCGGGGCGAGGCGCTGTCCGTCAAGCAGATGGTCGACAAGGCGGTGGCGCTGTACGGCAGCGACCCGTCGCGGGTGTACGTGACCGGCCTGTCGGCGGGCGCGGGGATGGCCGCCGATCTGCTGGCGGACTACCCGGACGTGTTCGCGGGCGGCTCGATCGCCTCCGGCCTGCCCGCGCAGTGCGCCACCGTGCAGTCCGCCGCGTCCGGCTGCCAGAACTCCGGCCAGAACCTGACGCCCGCTCAGTGGGGCGACAAGGTACGGGCGTCCAACCCGGGGTGGACCGGGCCGTGGCCGCGGGTGGCGATCTGGCACGGCAGCTCGGACACCACCGTCGCCCCCGTCAACGCGACCGAGCTGCGCGACCAGTGGACGAACGTGTGGGGCATCCCGCAGACCGCCTCCGTCACCCAGGCGCTGCCGGGCAGCACCACGTTGAGCGTGTACAACGACAGCACCGGCAGGCCGGCCGTCCAGCTGTACAGCGTGTCGGGGATGGGCCACGGACTGCCCGTCAGCCCGGGCAGCGGCACCGCCAACTGCGGCCAGGCCGGCGCCTACTTCCTGAACACCATCTGCTCGTCGTACTGGACGGGGCTGTTCTGGGGTCTGGACGGCAGCGGCGGCGACAACGGCGGCGGCACCCAGCTGCCCGCGCCGGGCGGACTGGCCGTCACCGGCACCACCGACACCACCGTCTCGCTGAGCTGGAGCGCGGTGGCCGGAGCGGCGTCCTACACCGTGTACCGGGGCGGCGCGCAGGTCGGTGCCGCGACCGGCACCGCGTACACAGACAGCGGCCTGGGCGCGGGTACCGGGTACACCTACACGGTGGCCGCGGTGGACGCCAACGGCGCGGTGGGGAAGGCGAGTTCGGCCGTCACCGCGACCACCACCGGCAGCGTCTTCACGCCGAAGTGCTGGACGGACAACAACTACAACCAGGTCGCCGCGGGCCGCGCCCACCAGAGCGGCGGGTACGCGTACGCCAACGGCTCGAACCAGAACATGGGGCTGTGGAACCTGTTCGTGGTTCACACGTTGAAGGAGACCTCGGCCGGCTTCTTCGTGCTCGCGGACTCCGGTTGCGCCGCGTGAACGATCGTTAACGCCACCTGACCAGCGGCGATGCGGGCTCCGTCGGATCCTGGGCGGGGCCCGCCAGAGTGTCAGGGGGGTGGCGAGACGTCTGACAGATTGAATGATTGTCCTTCGTCACAGTGGCGACCAGACTCGTGCACCTCACATTCGTGCCGACACCCGATTGCCAAGGTGAAAATGACCGCCATCCCCGTGGCCCCGCCGGAGACCCGGTGGGCAACGCCCAAGCGCGTGAGCCTGGTTCCCCTGGTCGCCCTGATCTTCTTCGGCGTCTCGGGCGGCGCCTACGGCATCGAGCCGCTGTTCTCGACGTCCGGGCCCGGCATGGGAATCCTGCTGATCCTGATCGCGCCGCTGATCTACAGCGTTCCGCATGCCCTGGTCTGCGCCGAACTCGGCACCGCCATCCCCGTCGAGGGCGGCTACTACCACTGGGTCAAGCGCGGCCTCGGTCGGTTCTGGGCCTTCCAGCAGGGCGTGCTGCAGTGGGTGTGCAGCTTCGTCGACATGGCGCTCTACCCGGTCATGTTCACCTCGTACCTGTCCAGTCTGATCAGTGCGGTCGCCCCCGGCGAGCACGTGCTGTTCGAGATCGCCGGGCTGAAGATCGACCTGAACTGGGTGATCTGCGTCGGCGTCATCGTGATCTTCACGCTGCTGAACCTGATGGGCGCGGGCTGGGTCGGCGACTCCTCGGTGGTGTTCGCGATCATCTGCCTCACCCCGATGCTGATCCTCACCGCGATCGGCGGCTACCACCTGCTGACCGACGGCATCAACCCGGTCTCCCAGCTGACCGCCGAGGAGGGCCAGTCCACCTGGAACGCCTTCGGCTCCGGCCTGTTCATCGTGATGTGGAACTACTCCGGCTGGGACTCGGTCTCCACCGTCGCGGGCGAGATGGAGAACCCGAAGAAGCACCTGCCGAAGGCGCTGTTCTGGGCCGTCCTGCTGATCATCGTCGGCTACCTGCTGCCCTCGCTCGGCGCCCTCGCGGTCGGCGCGGACGGCGACAACGGCTGGAAGAGCTGGAAGGACGGCGCGTTCTCCGACATCGCGGGCCAGCTGGCCGGCCCCTGGCTGCAGTACACCGTCACCATCGGCGGCCTGTTCGCCTCGGTCGCGATGTTCTCCGCGCTGCTCGCCTCCTACTCCCGGCTGCCCTCCGCGCTCTCCCGCGACGGCTACCTGCCCGGGTGGGTCTCCAAGGAGAGCAGGCGCTACAAGATGCCGATGGCGTCGATCATCGGATCGTCCGTCATCTACGCGCTGTTCTGCTTCTCCAGCTTCAGCAACCTGGTGATCTTCGACGTCTTCCTCACCAACATCGGCATCCTGCTGGAGGTCGCCGCGCTGATCATGCTGCGCATCCGCGAGCCCGAGCTGGAGCGCCCCTACAAGATCCCCGGCGGCTGGTGGAGCATCGGCCTGATCACCGTCAGCCTGACCGCCGTCAGCGTCTGGGCCGCCATCGAGCAGTACGACGAGGAAGGCGCCAAGGCCGTCGTCCTGTGCCTGATCGTGGTCGGCATCTCGCTGGTGCTCTACCCGCTGCTGTCGCTGCGCAAGGCCGCCAAGCAGTCCGCCGCGCTCGACCGGGCCGTCGCGAACGGGACGGTGCCCGGCGAGGTCTACGGGCTGTCAGGGTCGCAGCGGGACTCGGCACACAGTGACAAGGCCGCCACCGCCACCGGAACGGATAGCGTCGAGGCATGATCAACAGCTTCGCCCTGCACGTCCCGGACGCCGAGCTGGAGCCCGAACCGCTCGACGCCGAGCAGATCGTCTCCGGCACCCCCGAGGTCACCGGCAAGGTGGTCTGGGAGTCCGCCGACGGCCGCCAGATCCGCGGGATCTGGCAGATCACCCCCGGCGTGGTCACCGACACCGAGGCCGACGAGATGTTCGTCGTGCTCAGCGGCCGGGCCACCGTCGCCTTCGCGGACGGCCCCGTCCTGGAGGTCGGCCCCGGTGACCTCGCGGTGCTGCGCGAAGGCGACCGCACCACCTGGACCGTCCACGAGACGCTCCGCAAGGTCTACACCATCAACCTCGGCCCGGAGGCGGCCGAGAACGAGGACCGATAACCGCCGCACAACGGCACAGCTGCCGGCCCGACCGCCCCCACGGCCGGGCCGGCCACCCTCCCAAGGCAAGGAACCGAGAACATGGACCCCGTACACGCCCTGCGGGACGCCAAGCCCACCCCGTTCTGGCTGGAGGACCCCGGTCGTCCGCAGGCCAACTCGGCGCTCACCGGAGACGTCCGCTGCGACCTGCTGGTCGTCGGCGGCGGCTACAGCGGCCTGTGGACCGCGCTGATCGCCAAGGAACGCGACCCCGGCTGCGACGTGGTCCTGATCGAGGCCCAGGAGATCGCCTGGGCCGCCTCCGGCCGCAACGGCGGCTTCTGCGCCGCCAGCCTCACCCACGGCCTCGGCAACGGCTTCGAGCGCTGGCCGAACGAGCTCGCCGCGCTCGAACAGCTCGGCGCCCGCAACCTCCAGTTGATGGAGGAGGCCGTCACCAAGTACGGCATCGACTGCGACTGGGAGCGCACCGGCGAACTCGACGTCGCCACCGAGCCGCACCAGGTCGAGGAGCTCGCCGAACTGTACGAACTCGCCAAGGAGTACGGCGACTACGAACTGCTGGACGCCGACGCGGTGCGCGCCCAGGTGAACTCCCCGACCTACCTCGGCGCGCTGTGGGACAAGGACGGCGTGGCCATGCTCCACCCCGCCAAGCTCGCCTGGGGCCTCAAGCAGGCCTGCGAGCGGCTCGGCGTCCGGATCTACGAGCACACCAAGGCCACCGACATCGCCGAGGTCGGCCCCGGAATGGCCGTGCGCACCCCCTACGGCAAGGTGTTCGCCCGCCGGGTCGCGCTCGGCACCAACGTGTTCCCCTCGCTGGTCAAGCGGATCCGCCCCTACACCGTGCCGGTGTACGACTACGCGATGATGACCGAACCGCTCAGCGCCGAACAGCTCGCCTCGATCGGCTGGCAGGGCCGGCAGGGCATCGGCGACAGCGCCAACCAGTTCCACTACTACCGGCTGTCCGCCGACAACCGGATCCTGTGGGGCGGCTACGACGCGATCTACCACTACGGGGCGAAGGTCCGCTCCGAGTACGACCACCGGCCGCAGACCTACCAGACCCTCGCCCGGCACTTCTTCGAGACCTTCCCGCAGCTCGAAGGCCTGCGCTTCACCAACGCCTGGGGCGGCGCGATCGACACCTGCACCCGGTTCTCCGCGTTCTTCGACACCGCGTACCACGGCAAGGTCGCCCTCGCCGCCGGCTTCACCGGCCTCGGCGTCGGCGCGACCCGGTTCGGCGCCGAGGTCATGCTCGACCTGCTGGCCGGCCACCCCACCGAGCGCACCACCCTGGAGATGGTCCGCCGCAAGCCGCTGCCGTTCCCGCCCGAGCCCGTCCGCTGGGCCGGCATCGGCATCACCAAGTGGTCGCTGGACCGCGCCGACCGCAACGGCGGACGCCGCAACCTGTGGCTGAAGACCATGGACACCCTGGGCCTCGGCTTCGACAGCTGACGCCCCGACACCTCCGCCGGCCGCCACTCGCCCTCGCGAGGGCGGCCGGTGGCGTTGTCACTCCGGGACGGACTCGCCCGCGGCGCGGGCCGCCGCGCGGGCGGCCCGCTCGACCCGGTCGTGATGGGCGGGCCACCAGTCGGGGGAGACGTCGGGGAGGACCGGGTCGCCCGGGCGCAGGCCGGTGGCGCCGTCGAGGAGTTCGCGGACCACGTCGAGCTGGCCGGCGTGGCGCTGCGTCTCGGCGACCACGTGGAGCAGGATCCGGCCGAGCGCGAGCCGGCTGTGCGGGGGCCACGGGACCCGGCCGACGGCGTTGAGCGGGAGGGCGTCGACGGTGGCGTCGGCGTGCGTCCAGACCCGGCGGTACTCGGCGATCAGCGTCTCGCGGCTCTCCTCCGGGCGGGCCCACAGATCGGCGTTGGGCTCGGCGGCGCCCGCCACCCACAGGCCCGGTGCGCCCTCGAAGGGACGGTCGAAGGTCTCGCCGAAGTAGACGGCCTCCGCGCCCGTCAGGTGCTTCACCATGCCCAGCAGGTTCGTCCCCGACGGCGTCACCGGGCGGCGGACGTCGTACTCCGACAGGCCCTCCAGTTTCCACAGCACCGCCTCCCGGGCGTCCTGCAGATAGAGCTTCAGATCCCTTTTGGAGTCGTCCGGTTGCTTGGTCATGGGGCGGAGTGTGGCCAAGCCCGAAAGCCGGTCGCAAAGGGTTTTCACACTCCGGTAACGTTCGGATCATGGCCATCGACCAGGAACTCGTGGACGCCGCGATCGAGCTGACCAGCCGTCGCTTCCCCGGGCAGGAGTGGGCCGGCGCGGCCGCGCTGCGGCTCGACGACGGCACCGTGCTGACCAGCACCGCGCCCGAGCCGCCGAACAACGCGGTACGGCTGTGCCACGAGACCGGGGCGATCTGCGAGGCGTACAAGCTGGGCCGCCGGGTGGTGGCCTCGGTGTGCGTCACCGCCGCCGACGAAGGCCGCGGGTTCTGGGTGCTCGCCCCGTGCGGCGTCTGCCAGGAGCGGCTGTTCGCCTACGGGCCCGACGTGGAGGTCGGCGTGCCCGTCCCTGCGGACCCGACGCGGTGGACCACCATGCGGCTGCGCGACGTCCAACCCCACTGGTTCGCCCGGGTGTGGCCCGACGAGGTGTGGCCGTACGAGGGAGCGCCGTCCGCCGGCTGAGGGCCGCCGGTCGGTGACAGGCCGGCCGCCGCGGGGCCCGGGTGGTCAGTCGGTGATGGCGAACACCAGCAGCCCCTCCAGGGGCTCCGGGACCACCTCGACGTGCTTCACGACCGCCCGGGGCGGGCCGTGCCGCATCCAGGTCACCATCTCCGCCACCGGCGCGTCGTCCCCCTCGAACACCGCTTCCACCCGCCCGTCCGGCAGGTTGCGCACCCAGCCGACCACGCCGGCCTGCGCCGCCGCCCGACGACAGGAGTCGCGGAAGAACACGCCCTGCACCGTGCCCGAGACCAGCACCCGCCGCCGGATCACCCGCACCCACCTCGCCCCGCTCGCCGCCACTGCCCGCACGAGATATACCGCAGCCGGGGCGGCGCGCGGTGGCAGACAGGGCCGTCAGTTCGCGACGGCCGCACGCTCCGGGACGGCCCCGGCGGGCTCGTGGTCGTCGATGGAGCGGCTGAACGGGCGCCAGGCGAACAGCGTCAGCGCCGCCATCACCACCGCCGAGAACCAGAACGGGCCGGTCAGGCCGAAGGCACGGGCCAGCGGGCCGCCGATCAGGGCGCCCAGGGCCGAGCCGCCCACCGCGAGCGCCATGAAGACGCTCATCACCCGGCCGAACAGCTCGCTCGGCACCGCCCGCTGCACCAGCGTCCGGTCCACGCCCATCCACACCGCGCCGTGCACGCCGAACGCCGCCAGCACCAGGCCCGCCACCCAGGCCGAACCGGCCAGCGCCAGGCCGACATGCGTCAGCGTCTCCAGCACCAGGCCCACCCGCAGCAGCACCGAGGACGAGAACCGGGCCTGCAGGCGCGGCGCCAGCACCGCCCCCACGAGACCGCCCACCGCGCCGGACGCCATCAGCACGCCGTACCCGAACGCCGACAGGCCCAGGTGCTCACGGGCGTACAGCACCATGACGGAGAACCCGGCGATCAGCGTCACGTTCATCAGGCACAGCGCCAGCGTCAGCGTCCGCACCGCCGGCTGCCCCCACAGCCAGCGCGCCCCCTCGGTGAGCTGACGGCGCATCGGCAGCCGGGGCACGGCGGCCGGCGGTGCGGGCTCGTCGCGCGGCAGCAGGCGCAGCATCGACAGCAGCGCGGCCGCGCCGGCGAAACTCGCCGCGTCGACCGCCATCGGCAGGCCGGCCGCCACCCCGAACAGGGCCGCGCCCAGCGGCGGGCCGCACAGCTTGTTGAGCACCGAATAGGCGGCGAAGATCCGGGAGTTGGCGTGCGGCAGCTGCTCGGACGGGACGACAGCGGGCACCAGCGCGGAGGACGCGTTGTCGCCGAGCGCCGCGCAACTGCCCAGCAGCAGGCCGACGGTGTAGATCAGCGGCAGCGAGGCCGCCCCCGCGAACACCGCGCCCGCCAGCACCGCCGTCAGCGCGGCCCGCGCCGCGTTCATCGCCACCGTCAGCCGCCGCCGGTCCACCCGGTCCACCAGCACGCCGCTCACCGGGGCGAGCAGCAGCCACGGCGCCTGCTGGACGAACACCGCCAGGCCGACCAGCACCGGATCCCTGGTCAGCGACGTCACCAGCAGCGGGGCCGCCGCCGCGACGATCCCGTCCCCCAGCGTGGAGACCGCCGACGCCGACCAGAGCACCCCGAACTGCCGCCCCAGGCGACCTACCTGTTTCATCCCGCTCCACCCCGGATCGCGCCCGCATCCCGAAAACGCCCGACGCTAACCGCCGGGGCGGCCAGGGCGCACGTGGTTTTCCGGTCCGGCGGACGGCCCGGCGGTCGGCACCGTGGCCGGTGGAGTGCGGGCGGTGCCGCGGACGGCGTGCGGGCGGTGCCCGGTGGGGGGCGGGCACCGCCGGTCATGGGGGGTTACTGGCCGGTGCGGCCGTCGAGGCGTTCGCGGAGGAAGTCGGCGTGGCCGCAGTGGCGGGCGTACTCCTCGATGCGGTGGACCCACAGGCTGCGGGCCGGCTCCTGGACGCTGCCGATGCGGGCGGCCATGTCGGGGTGCTTGGCGAACTCGGCGTCGGTGGCGGCCTGTTCGCGCTCCAGGTCGGCGATGGCGCCGTCCACCGCGGACTGCTCGGGCCGCACGCCCTCGAAGTCGCCGTCCGGGTCGCCGTACAGCTTGGGCGCCGGTTCGCCCGGGGCGATCCAGTTGCGCCAGTCGCGTTCCACCTCGGCGAGGTGACGGAGCAGGCCGAGCAGCGACATCGTCGACGGCGGGACGGACCGGGTGGCGAGCTGCTCGGGCGACAGGCCGTCGCACTTCATCCGCAGCGTCAGCCGGTAGTTCGTCAGGTAGTCCTGGAACGTGGCGAGTTCGCCGTCCGGGCTCGGACCGGCCGATTCGCGGGGGTCGTCGTCCGGGTCCACCCACATGTCGGGATAGACGCCCGCCTTGGTCCAGCGCTCGGGAAGCTGTTCGTTCATCGTCCGGATGATTCCGGCCCGCCCCGCCGTCCGCAAACGAATTTCAACCCCCCCTCGGCCGACAGGGTGTCGGAGAAGTGCCCTAAGGTGCGCCAGTGATCTTCAGACGAGAGAAGTCCTCCGGCCTCGCCGACGCCCTGACCGAGCTGGAACAGGGCGTTGCCGCACGCGACGGGGACCGCACCGAGCAGGCGTTCGGCGCCGTGATCCAGGCCCTGCAGACCGCCGACGACCCGGCGGAGTTCGCGGCGGCCGGACCGCGACTGGCCGCGCTGCTGCCGCTGTTCCCGCCGATCGGGCCGCGGGCGATGCTGGCCACCACGGCCGGGTTCTGCGTCGAGCAGGGCGCCGACGCCGCGGCCTGCGCGGAGCCGATCCTCGCCCAGGTCCGCGACGAACTGGCCGCCGCACTGGAGTTCGCCGCCCGCTGGCGCGCCACCGGCCCCGACGAACTCCCCGAGCCCGACGAGGAATCGATCGACGAGGCGCTGCTCGCCCGCGTCGGCGACGACCAGTACCAGGCCCTGCGGCTCGCCCAGGCCTGGTGCACCGTCGAGCAGTGGCAGGCGCCCGCGCTGGCCGTGCTGGGCCGCAGCACCGAGGTCCGCCGCCGGCACGGAGCCGCGCTGCTGCCGCTCTCCCGGGAGCTGGAGGCGCTCGAACAGCACGACCTCAAGTGCCTGTCGTCCATGCTCGCCGTCCTGGACGACGAGCCCCTGCTGGTGCTGCACCGGCCGACCGGCACCGGGTACCAGGTCCGGATCGGCGGCCTCGGCGACAACTTCCAACTGCACACCCTGCTCGCACACGTGCTGATCGGCGGCGGCCACCTCCCCGGCACCGCACCGTCCGCGGACAGCGTCCACCTCGCCGGCGACCCCGCGCCCGCCGACGGCAGCCGCAGCGGCGCCGTCGCCACCGGCGCGTTCGAACTGTTCGGCGCCGACGGCACCCGGATCTGGAACGAGGGCACGCCCGACGACATCCCCGTGGTCGACGGCCACCGCCTGCTGGTGCTGGACGAGCCGAGCTACGCGCGCAGTTGGAACGCCGACCGGTTCTTCCCGATGCTGCCCGGCCGGGTCGAACTCCTCCGGGTGCTGCCCGCCGAGGAGACCCACGCCTGGCTCGCCCGCACCACCGGCTGACACCCGGGCGACAGCCGACCGTCGCCCGACCGCCACCGGGGCGGGCGACGGGGCCGGTAGGATCGGGTGGCGCTGACAACGTTGACATACCGTCGGCGCCACACCCGGCCAAGCCCGCCGACCCCGTCGATCCCCGTTGTGGAGCACCCCCATGCCCTTGGCGCTCGTCGCCCTCGCCATCACCGCGTTCGCCATCGGCACCACCGAGTTCGCCGCCATGGGCCTGCTCCCGCAGATCGCCGACAGCCTGCAGGTCTCCATCCCGAAAGCCGGCTGGCTGATCTCGATGTACGCGCTCGGCGTGGTGATCGGCGCCCCGCTGCTCACCGTCGGCGCCGCCCGACTGCCCCGCAAGGCCGTCCTGGTGGGCCTGGCCGCGCTGTTCACCGCCGGCAACCTGCTGTGCGCCGTGGCCCCCACCTTCGGCTTCCTCGCCGCGGCCCGGCTGATCGCCGGACTCCCGCACGGCGCGTTCTTCGGCGCGGGCGCCGTCGCCGCCGCCGAACTGGTCGCCCCCCACCTGCGGGCCCGCGCCGTCGCCGTGATGTTCTCGGGGCTGACCGTCGCCAACATCATCGGCGTCCCCGCCGCCACCCTGCTCGGCCAACACCTCGGCTGGCGCGCCGCGATGCTCGTCGTGGTCGCCATCGGCCTGCTCGGCGCCGCCGCCATCGCCCGCCTCGTCCCGCAGCTGCCCACCCACCCCGGCGCCGGACTGCGCAGCGAACTCTCCACCTTCCGCAGTGGACAACTCTGGCTCGCCCTGGCCACCGTGGTGTTCGGCTGCGCCGGACTGTTCGCCTGCTACAGCTACATCACCCCCACCCTCACCGAGGTGGCCGGCTTCGCGGACTCCTCCGTCACCCTGATCCTCGCCCTGTTCGGCGTCGGCATGACCCTCGGCAACGTCATCGGCGGCTACGCGGCCGACCGGGCGCTGCGCCCGTCGCTGTGCGCCGCGTTCCTCGCGATGTCGGGCGCGCTCGCGCTGTTCGCGCTCACCGCGCACGCCCGCTGGTCGGCCGCCGTGACGGTGGTGCTGATCGGCATGGCCGGGTTCGCGGCCGTGCCCACCGTGCAGACCCTGGTGATCCAGAAGGCCCGCAGGGCGCCGACGCTGGCCTCCGCGACTGTGCAGGGCGCGTTCAACCTGGCCAACGCGGGCGGTGCGTACCTCGGCGGAGTCGCGCTGTCGGCCGGTCTCGGCTGGACGTCGCCCACGCTGGTCGGGGCGGGCCTGGCGATGATCGGGTTCCTGATCGCCGCCGGGTCGTGGGCCGCCGACCGGAAGGCGCCCGTCGCGGTGGTTGACCAGTCGGTCGTGGCGGAGCCGGCTGGGGCTGCGCTGCACTGACAGGGCGTCGGCCGGGACACAGGACGGGGGCGTGGGGACGGACGGGGGACGGGGGACGGGGGACGGGGGACGGGGGACGGGCTGGCGGTATGATCACCGGATTTCCGTGCCGACGGTGGGGTTGTTGCGGCTGCCGTCGCGCGGACCCCCCTCGTGAGGAGCCTCGATGCCCGGTCCCGACACCGCCACCGCCCGAGGCCGGGTCGGCGTGATGCTGCCCCGCGACCTGCCCGCCCGCGACCTGATCCCGTTCGCGCGCCGGGCGGAGCAGCTGGGCTTCGACGAACTGTGGGTGGTCGAGGACCTCGGCTGGCGGGGCGGCGTCGCCCAGGCCGCCACGGCCCTGGCCGTCACCGAACGGATCACCGTCGGCATCGGCATCATGCCCGCCGGCGCCCGCAACGTGTGCTTCGCCGCGATGGAACTCGCCACCCTCGCCCAGCTCCACCCCGGCCGGGTGGTCGCCGGCATCGGCCACGGCATGCCCGGTTGGATGCGCGCCGTCGGCGCCTGGCCGGCCAGCCCCGTCACCCTGCTCAAGGAGTACACCACCGCGCTGCGCACCCTGCTGCGCGGCGAGCCCGGCCCGGCCGACGGACGCTACGTGCAGTGCGCGGGCGTGCAGTTGACGGAGCTCCCGGAGGTGGCGCCGCCGGTGATCCTCGGCGTCCGCGGCCCCAAGTCGCAGGCCGTGGCGGGCGAGGTCGCCGACGGACTGCTGCTCGCCGAACCCGCCGCCCCCGCGTACATCGAGAGCTCGCGCCGCCACCTCGGCCCCGGCGCCACCGTCGTCACCTACGACGCCGCAGCGGTTGACGAGGACGAGGACGTCGCGCTCGACCGGGTCCGCGAAGGCCTGGCCGCGGTCGGCGAACCCGACTGGGCCGCCCACCTCGCGCCCCTCCCGTTCGCCGCCGAACTCCGCGCCCACCGCGAGGCCGCCGCCGACGGCCCGGAGTTCGCCCGCACCCTGCCCGCCGACTGGGTCCGCGCCCTCGCCGTCGCCGGCACCCCCGCCCAGGCCCGCGCCGCCATCGCCGCCCGCCACGCCGCCGGCGCCACCACCGTCGTCCTCACGCCGGTCGGCCCCGACGCGCCGGGCTCCCTCGAGTCGCTGGCCCGAGCCCTGTGACGAAGCTGCGCGCCGTCGGCTACTGGTGGTCCGCGCAGGCACCGCACCTGCCGCACCCGGCCCGGATGGTGGACGAGAGCTGGGACGGGGAGGAACGGTCGCTGGTCGCCGAACGCGTTCGCGGTCGGCGGTGGCAGCTGCGGGGCGGGGGCGAGGCCGGTGACGTCGCGGGCCGGGTAGAAGAAGGTCAGCATCAACTCCCGTACGGGGACGGAGGAATCCCAGGGATCACGCCGGGACGTGTCGACGAGGTACACCGACCGGCACCCCACCGGGTGACGGCCGGTCGGCGCGGGCAGGGTGAGGACGACGTCACCGGGGGCCGCAGCCGCAGCGCGGGCAGGTCGGGCGCCGAGTCTCAGGGTCAGTGCGGCCGAGCCCAGGAGCAGGGAGCGTCGGCCGATCGGGAAGTCGGGGGTCATGCCCGGCATGGTGGCCCGCCGGGTCGGACGGCGGCGATCCTTGAGGCTCTGGGCTCAAGGATGGCGCCCGCCGACACCAAGGGGGCACCGTGATCCGGATCCACTTCGCGCCGGAGGACTTCACCCGGGTCCGCCTCGCGCCCAGGCCCGCGCCGCTCCAGGAACTGAACGTCGCACTCGGGATGATGTGCCGTCAGGACGGTGAGCTGCTCCACGGCGTCTGGCGACGACGGCTGCTGCGCACCCTGCCGCAGGCGGTTCTGCCGCTCGCGGACCTCGTCCCTGCCGGGCGGCCGCCGAGCTTCCTGGACGTGGTGACGGACTCGCTGCCGGACGCGCTGGAACAGCTCCGCTCGACGCCGGCCGAGGTGGTCGCCGCCGAGTTGGAACGTGTGTACACGCGAACGCCCGTTCCGGCGTGGATCGGTGAGCTGCGGCGCGGTGACGCCGGTGCGTGGCGGCTGGTCCTCCGGGCGCAGCGGGCGGCGTTCGAGGCGCTGCTCGGACCGGTGTGGGAGCAGGTGCAGGACCTGCACCGCGCCGAGTTCGTGCAGCGGGCCGTGCAACTCGCCGAGACCGGCACCGGTCCACTGCTGGCGGGGCTGCTACCGGGCACCCGGCTGAGCGGCGGAACCTGGGAACTGCCGGGCGCGCCAAGGGAGATCCGCCTCGACGGGCGCGGGCTGCTCCTGCTGCCGAGCTTCCACGGGGCCGGCGGGCCGCTGCTGTCGGACCTGCCGGACCGCCCGGTGGTGCTCACCTACCCGGCCGGGCCCGGCCTCCCGCCGCAGCCCGGCGGCCCCACGGGCCCGCAGGCGCTGGCCAAGGTGATCGGGCCGACCCGCACGGAGCTGCTCCACCAGCTGTCCGAGGACCGCACCACGACCGAACTGGCCCGCCGCCTGCGGGCGCCGCGACGGTCTCCGCCCACACCGCCGCCCTGCGCGGTGCGGGGCTGATCTCCACCGCCCGCGCCGGGAAGGCGGTGCTGCACCGCCGCACCGCGCTCGGAAGCCTGCTGGTCGGGGAGTGACGGCACGTCGGGGCGAGGACCGCCGGAAGGGCCGGCGGCAGGGGGAGCCGGGCCGGGTCGGCCCCGGCGGAGAAGCGTAGGACCTGGTCGGCGGCGACCGGGTGGGTCACCCCGGGGTCGGTGGCAGCGCCGTCTGCACCGCGGCGTGCCCGGCGCATGCCGCGTCAGGGGAGGAGTCCGGCATCAGGAAACCCGGCCCGGAAGGCGAACTCCCGTGCCCCGTGCGCCGCTTAGTCGAAGCCGACGCGTACGGCAGGGGAGCGGACCGGTTGGTGGGCAGAGTCAGGCAGGGGCGGCGCACCGGGTCGCTGCGGTGTCGATGGCGATCGGCTCGTGCCAGGAGGCCAGGCCGAGCAACTTGGAGCCCAGTTCGGTGAGTCGGGCGGTGGGGTAGCGGTTGGACTCGGGCAGGACCGGGTCGCCCACCAGCGTGCGGTTCCAGCGGGGGGTGTGCAGGTGGCGCCAGGAGTCGACGCGGGACTTGCGCAGCCGCTCGTGCTCCTCCAGCGCGGGCATCATCGACAGGTACTGCACGGCGCGCACGCCCTGCTCGGAGCGGTTGCGCGCGACACCGTGCGCCAGCAGGCCGTTCCAGATCAGCAGGTCGCCGGGGTGCAGGTCGGGGCGGACGACGGGCAGTTCGGCGCGGTCGATGTCGGGCCGGACGGAATCGCGGTCGGCCGGCTGGGCGAGCCTCCACGGCTCGAACTGCCGGAACAGCTCCGGGCTGCAGTGGAAGCCGCCGGTCTCCGGCGAGGTCTCGTTGAGCGCGATGATGCCCTGCACGCGCTGCGGCGGGACGCCGAGGGTGGTGTCGATGTCCCAGTGCAGTTCGACGTCGTGGCCGCGGCCGGCGGGGTCGATCAGCGCCCGGTCGCGGTTGCCGCGGTTGGGCGGGTTCAGGTTGAGCCGGTCCAGGGTCACCCACAGCTCCTCGCAGTCCCAGATGTCCACGAAGGCGTCGTAGACCCGCTGGTGCTGCCGGCTGTCCCAGAGCAGCTGGTGGTGGTACGCCTCGACGAAGCCGTAGACGTGCAGCTGCTGGTCGAGTGCGGACCGGAACGGGCGGTCCGTGAACCAGCTGTCCGGGTCCTCGGGGTCCAGGCCCTGGAACTGCCAGGCGAAGTCGAGCATCCGGCGGGCGTGCTCGGCCGGCACCGCCTCCCGGACGATGACGTAGCCGTAGGTCTGCCAGTGCGCGAAGTCCTCCCGGGAGAGCACGCGCAGCGGACGGGACTTGGCCAGTTCGCGCAGGGTGTGCTGGGCGAGGTACGACTCGCCGTCGGCGCTGAAGTACGGGCGGTCGCTCGCGGCCCGGAACAGGTGAGAGCGGCGGGACGGTACGGACATAGAGAGCCCCTCCAGGGAGCCGGGCGGAAGGAGGAGGAACGGGGGCCCCGCACGGGAAGGCGGGGCGGGATGCGCCCCGGACCGGGCACGGTGGCCGCCGCAGCAGGGCCGGGCAGGGGATGCGGCGGGGAAGGGCGGCGCCGGGAAGGCGTCGCGGCCGCTGCCGATCGCCACATTGGTCCAGACCACAAATCTTGTCAAGTTCCTGATCGGTAACCGGGGGCGACCACGAGGTCGAGTCCGGTCCGGTGACGGGTCGGTTCGGACGAGCGGCTCGGGACCGACCCAATGTCCCCTTCGGCTCCGCTCCCTGACGGAGCGTCGATCCGGGACCGCAGGTACGAAGCCCCGACCCGGCCCGTGCCTACGAGAGATGATCGAGGCTCGGCACCCCGCCGCACGCCGTCGCTCCGACCCGTCCGCCGGCAGGATGGCGGACGGGCCGGCCGTCCGCCGGAACCGACCGGGCCGGCGGAGTGCGATGCCCCGGCGACACCCCGGCCAGGCTCTCGCCGGGGTTTCGCGAGTGCCCGGAAAACGACCGACCCCCGTGCCCCGCGACGGGCACACTGAAGCGATGCTGACCGACCACTGGCCGCTCGCCGGACTGAGCGTGCGCACCCCGCGCCTGGAACTGCGGCTGCCCACCGAACCCGAACTCGCCGAACTGGCCGAGGTCGCCGCCCGCGGCGTAGTCAAGCCCGGCACCCGCCCGTTCCGCTCCACCTGGTCCTACGGCACGCCCGTCGAGCGGGCCCGCTCCGTCCTGAAGGCCCACTGGCGGTCCCAGGCCGACTGGACGCCCGAGGAGTGGGCGCTGGTCCTGGTGGTCTTCGCCGACGGCCGGCCCGTCGGCGTCCAGTCGCTGCGCGCCAAGGAGTTCGCGATCCGCCGCGAGATCCTGTCCGGCTCCTGGCTGGGCATCGAGCACCACGGCCGGGGCCTGGGCACCGAGGCCCGCGTCGCGATGCTGCACCTCGCCTTCGCCGGCCTGGCCGCCGAGTCGGCGATCTCCGCCTCGTTCACCGACAACGCCGCCTCCGTCGCGATCTCCCGCAAGCTCGGCTACCTCCCCGACGGCGTGGAACGCGAGAACCGCCACGGCGAACTCGCCCTCACCCAGCGCTTCCGCCTGGACCGCGCCGACTGGCAGCCCACCCGACGCCCCGACATCGGGCTCACCGGCCTCGCCCCGTGCGCCGAACTGTTCGGCATCTCCGCGGACGAGTGAGGAACTGCCGCTCCCGGCGCGGACGTTGGACGGAACGAAGGTCGGACGGACGACGGAGCGGTGATGCTGCCCTACTTGATCGCGCTGGCGGTGCTGGCCGGCGTACTGACCCTGCTCGGCCTGGCCGGGCAGGCCCTGCGGCGGCACCGCGGAGCCTCCGCCGCGGTGGGCGGCATGCTGGCCGCCTACGAGGAGGCGGTGCGCGGTACCTCCTACGCGGCGCACGCCGAACTGTTCGCCGAGGCAGACCGGAAGATGCCGATCGAGGTGCCCGGCGGCCGGTTCGAGGGCCGGGCGCTGCTCGCGGACCGGGCGGCCCGCCCCGCGCGGGGGCGGTGGCGGACCGTCAGGGCGTGGTGGCGGCGGGGCTGATCGTCAGGGTGCGGTGGCGGGGCTGATCGTCACATTGAGGTGCTTCATGATCGGCTGGTCGCTCTGGCTGCTGTAGTCGCCCAGTGCGCACAGCACGTTCATCTCCGGCATGTACCCGGCCGCGCAGCCGCGCGGCAGGTCGTAGGGGACGGCCAGGTAGCCGTGCAGCGCACGCGTCGAGCCGTCCCGGGCGGTCGCCACGATGTCGACCGGGTCGAGCTCGGCGAGCCGGCGCTCCCGCATGTCATGACGGTTCATGAACACCAGCGTGCGCAGGTTCTTGACGCCCCGGTAGCGGTCGTCGTCCGAGTAGATGGTGGTGTTCCACTGGTCATGCGAGCGCATCGTGCCCAGCACCAGCGTCCCCGGGCCCGGCAGCACGTCCGGCAGCGGCGCGGTGGAGAACTCCGCCTTCCCCGACGGGGTGAGGAAGACCAGCTCACGGGCCGGCTGCCGGATCCGGAACCCCAGCGGCAGCCGGACCCGGCGGTTGAAGTCCTCGAAACCGTCCAGCACCTTCGCCATCGTGTCGCGGATCCGGTCGTAGTCCTCCACGTACCACTCCCACGGCGTCGCACTCCCCGGCAGCGCCGATCGCGCGATCCCCGCGACGATCGCCGGCTCGGACAGCAACTGCGGGGACGCCGCCCGCTTCCGCATGCCCACCGACAGGTGCACCATGCTCATCGAATCCTCCACCGAGGTGGCCTGCACCCCGCTCCGCTGCCGGTCCTGCTCGGTGCGGCCCAGACACGGCAGGATCAACGCCCGCCGCCCGTGCACCAGATGACTGCGGTTCAGCTTCGTCGACACCTGCACCGTCAACTCGCAACGGCGCAGCGCCCGGTGGGTGAACTCGGTGTCCGGCGCGGCCATCGCGAAATTGCCGCCCATCCCGACGAACACCGACACCTCGCCGCGCGCCATCGCCCCGATCACCCCCACCGTGTCCAGCCCGTGCTCGCGCGGCGGATCGATCCCGCAGACCTTCGCCAACCGGTCCAGGAACGCCGGCGCGGGCCGGTGGTCGATCCCGCAGGTCCGATTGCCCTGCACGTTCGAATGCCCGCGCACCGGCGACGGCCCCGCTCCCTCCCGGCCCAGGTTCCCGCGCAGCAACAGCACGTTGAGGATCTCCCGGACGGTGTCCACCCCGTGCTCGTGCTGCGTCACGCCCAGACACCACGAGAAGATCGACCGGTCCGCCTCCCGGTACACCCGCGCCGCCTCCAGCAGCTGCGCCCGGCTCAGCCCGCTCTGCCGCTCCAACTCCTCCCACGGCGTCCGCTCGCACAGCTCCCGGTAGGCCGCGAACCCCGTGGTGTGCCGCTCGACGAACTCCTCGTCCAGCGCCCGCGGATCGTGCCTCGCCTGCTCCAGCAGCGCCTTCGCCATCGCCCGCAGCAGCGCGAAGTCCCCGCCGATCCGCACCTGCAGGTTGAGCGTGCTGGTCGCGGTCGCGCGCATCAGCGCCATGTTCGCGAACTCGTGCGGCACGATGGTCCGGGTCGCCGCCGCCTCCACCAGCGGATTGACGTGCACCACCTGCGCGCCCCGCCGGTGCGCGTCGGCCAGCGCGGTCAGCATCCGCGGCGCGTTCGACGCCGCGTTCACCCCCAGGACGAACAGCGCGTCGGCCGCCTCCCAGTCCTTCAGATCCGCGGTGCCCTTCCCGGTGCCGAGCGAGGCCGTGAGCGCCCGCCCGGACGCCTCGTGGCACATGTTCGAGCAGTCCGGGAGGTTGTTGGTGCCCAGCTCACGGGCCAGCAACTGGTACAGGAACGTCGCCTCGTTGCCCAGCCGCCCCGAGGTGTAGAACGCCGCCCGGTTCGGATCGTCCAGACCGTGCAGCACCCCGCCGACCAGATCGAACGCCTGCTGCCAGTCGATCGGCCGGTACTTGTCGGTCTCCGGGTCGTACACCATCGGCTCGGTCAGCCGGCCTTGGTCCTCCAACGCGAAATCGCTCCACCCCGACAGCTCGGTGACGGTGTGCGCCGCGAAGAACTCCCGCCCGACCCGCTTGCGCGTCATCTCCCACGTGACGTGCTTGATGCCGTTCTCGCAGATGTCCAGGTGCAGGCCCTTGTAGTCGTCCGGCCACGCACAGCCCGGACAGTCGAACCCCCCGTCCTCGTGGTTCATCCGCAGCACCGCCCGCGGCCCGTCCACCCACTCGCCCGTCCGCGCCAGCACCCGCGTCACCGACTTCGCCGCACCCCACCCCGCAGCCGGATGCCGGTACGGCTCCACCCGCGGCTCGGCCCGGTCCGGTTCCACCTGCGGTTCGGCCCGGGCCGGCTCCTCGGTAGCGGTCACGGCGGCACTCCTGGCTCTGCGAGAGGACAACGGCCCGGTCGATCCTGCCCTCCCCGCCCGTCCGAGCCGGCCGTCCACGCCAGGCCGCCCCCGCGAACCACCCGGGCGGCGGCCAGGATGACGGCACGAACGAAGCAACGCAGCCGACCGCCGCACCGTGGCCGCCGGCCCCGCCCGGCGCGCTCGACCGGCTGGTCGAACTGTGCCAGGACGACGGTCCGACCGGGTTCCCGGCGTCGGCGATGCCTGACGCCGCATGGGTGCTGAACGCCATGTACCAGCGCGAGGACGACCCCGGCCGGACAACCCGTGAGGACCGGGAGCCGCTCCTCGCCCCGCCGACCGACTGCACCGGCGGCGGACTCGGCCGCGCCGAACACCCCGCCGAGGCGGGTGGTGACGACGTGTTCGGTCCGGAAGTCGGCGAGGCCCAGCGCCACCGGGCTGTGTTGGGCCAGGCGGGGGTGTCTGTGGCCGCAGGACCGCAGCCTCCTCGCCGACCCCGAACTCGAGGCCCTGCGCCTGCCGTGGGACGACTGACCGCTGCGCCTGCCGCGGGCGGCCCGACCGGCCGTCACCACACCGGCGGCTGCACCAAGTCCCGGCCGCCGCGGTGCCAGGTCGGGACGTAGTCCTCCGGCGGGGACGGCAGGTTCGCCAGGCAGGCGTCCGAGCAGGCGTTCACCAGCAGGGGCAGCACGTCGGCGCCGGAGGCGTGCAGGGATATCCACGCCTGCCGGAGCTCCGCGACCGGGCCGTCGCAGACGCTGCACGCCCGGACCTCCGTCGCACCCCACACGCCCGGGTCCAGCGCCCCCGGCTCCATGCCGCCGACCGGCTCCGCCAGCGCCGGGAACCCCGGCCGGAACTTCTCATTGCCGTACAGCGCGCGGGTGCTGACGGTACTGCCGCGCAACGCGGGCAGCCGCGACAGCTCGTACGGGAACCAGTGCAGCCGGTACGAGGTGTACGGCTCGAACACCTCCAGGCTGCGCATCCCCCCGATCTCCGCCGGAATCCGCACCAGGTTCGACCGGTACAGCACCAGCTTCCGCACCTCGGTCAGCGTCCCGATGCTCGCCGGCAGCGTCACCACCTGCCGCCGCTCCTCCGCGGACATCTCCGTCAGCGGCGCGAACTCCTCCCGCCCGTCCGCCGCCGCCTCCTCGATCAACTCCAGCAGCCGCAACCACCCCGGTGCGGACGTGTCCTGACGCTCCGGATGGAACCACACCGACCGGCAGTCCAGATCCGCCCCGAGGCATCGGCACCGGTCGGCCACCGGCTGCTCGACTTCCCGGGCCACCCCGGGGAAGTGATTCGAAAACAGGTGCGGTGACTCTTCGGTGCTCATCCCCGCACCCTACTGCCGACCGAATCCCGGCCCCGACCTGTCCTGCCCCGGGTTCGGGCCGCTCGCCGGCACCGAGGTGCGGATCGCGGGCCTCTTCGGCGGCGGCCTCCACTCCACCAGCGAGGACTGATGGACCGTCGAGGTGGTCGGCCCGGACTGGCCGCACCATCGCGTCATCCTGTCGGTCGGACGAGCGCAGCCGGCGCTGATCGCAGGCGGCAGGCGGGGGTGCTGTTCAGGCGTGGGCGGGTTCCGGGGCGCGGTTTCGGGTTCGGGGGGTGCGTTCGTCGCGGGTGGTGGCTGCGGACACCGCGCATGCCGCCAGGGCGAGCGCTGCTGCCGCGAGCGGGAACCAGCGGCCGCCCAGGAGGCCGATCGCCGCCGAACCGGCGACGCCGCCGGCTGCTGTGCCCAGGTACAGGGCGCTGCTGTTCAGGGAGATCAGCAGCGGCGCGTTGGCCGGGTCGATGGACGCCAGGCGGTGCGGCAGCGCCACCGACACGGCCCATCCTGCGAGCGGGACCACCAGGGCGTACCCGAGGGCCCCCGGCATGGAGCGGCCCAGCCACGGCAGGGCCGCGAACGCGGCCGCCGCGGCCGCCGAGCCCACCACCAGGACCCGGCGTACCCCGAGGCGGTCGACCAGGCGTCCGCCCAGCCAGCTGCCGGCCACCGACATCACGCCGGAGGTCAGCAGGATCACGCTCAGTCGGCCGCTGTCGCCGCCGGTGGCGCCGGAGACGGCGGTGGCCAGGTAGATGTAGACGCTCTGGAAGGCGAGGAAGAACACCAGCGTGGTGGCTGCCGCGCCGAGGACCCGGGGTCGGCCCAGCGGTGCGAGGCGTGCCCGCAGGGTGGGGGCGGCGACGGGGGAGGGCAGGTCGCGCAGCAGGAGGGCCAGGCCGGCGAGCGCGGCCAGGCCGAGGGCGGTGACCAGCCACATCGTCAGTCGCCAGTCGGTGCGCCCGACCCAGGTGCCCAGCGGCACGCCCAGCGCGGTGGCCACCGTCATCCCGCCGAGCACGGTGGCCAGCGCCCGTCCGCGTCGCTCGGGGGCGACCAGGGTGGTGGCGACCGCGTTGGCGGTCGGCGTGTAGAGGGCGGCGCCGGCCGCCGCCAGCACCCGGGTGGCCAGCAGGAGTCCGTACGTGGGGGCGAGTGCGCTGAGCGCGTTGGCCGCGCTGAACACCGCGAGCGCGGTCAGCAGCAGGCGCCGGCGCGGCCAGCGGGCGGTGAACGTGGCCAGCACCGGGGCCAGCAGCGCGTAGCCGAGCGCGAAGACGGTGACCAACTGGCCGGCGGCCGGCACCGACACCTTCAGGTCGGCGGAGGCCGGGCCGAGGATGCCGGCCACCACCATCGAGTCGGTGCCGACGGCGAAGGTGCCGAGGGCGAGCAGGAGCAGGCGTACGGGCATGGGAAGGCCCCCCGGGGCGCAGGAAACGGTTCGTCGTGCGGGCGGCAGCACTGCTGCACGCTCTGTTGGATATGCATGCAACAGTTGGACGCTCGTCAAACATTCGAGGATGGGTGGATGATTGTCAAACCATTCCGATCCCGACCCCGGCCCCGGCCCCGGCCCCGAGGAGCACGCGCCACCATGAGCGACACCGAGCGGCTTCCCCAGCCCGCCACCGCAGACATCGACCTCGTCACCGTCCTGCACGCCCTCGGCGACCCCGTGCGCATGACCCTGCTGCTCAGCTACGCCGACGGCGCCGAACACTCCTGCGACCCGCACGGCCTCGGCCTGGACCACCTCCACAAGTCGACCGTCTCCCACCACATGCGCGTCCTGCGCGAAGCGGGCGTCACCACCACCCGGGTGGCCGGCCGCAACCGCTTCGTCAGCCTGCGCCGCACCGACCTCGACGCCCGGTTCCCCGGCCTGCTCGACGCACTCCTCCCGGCCGCGGCCTCCTGACCGGCCGGGCAGCGGGCACGCTTCGCCGCGCTCCCGGTCCGGGCGCGGCTTCTCAGGACCGCACGGCGCCCGGGTGCTGCCGCGCGCCGATCACCCCCGAAGGGTCGAGGCGTTCGAGTCGGGCCAGGCACTGCCCGATCGCGGCGGCCAGGTCCTCGGCGCTCACCGGGTACTCCTCGGGCCCGGTGGACAGCAGCTCCTCGACGTTGCCCTCGCCGTCCTCGACGGCGACGGTGGCCTGCAGGTCGGTGCCGGCGGCGCCGAAGTCGACGGACAGGTGGAGGAGCAGCGCCAGGCCGTCCGCCAGCTCGATCAGCAGGCCGTCCGTGTAGGAGGCCTCGTCCGGCCGGTCCGAGTACTGCCAGGCCGGGCCCAGCGGCCGGCGCCCGTGCACCGCGCCGGCGGGGGCGTTCTCCTCCCAGGCGCGGGCCAGTGCCTTCAGGCGGAAGTGGGCATCGCGGAGCGCCACTGCCAGGGCGACCGCGGCCTGCCCGCTGGTGTTCATCAAGTCCGGTCCCGTTCCTCGCTGTTGACGGTGGGCGAAGCGCACTGCCGGGTCCGGGAACGGTTCCGGTGCCGACGGTCTCCGCATGCCCGCGAGCATAGGGCGTCCGTCCCACCCGCCCCCTGGTCACCACGGGTGGTGCGGCCTCACAATCGGCAGGATGAATCAGACGCGTACGACCTCAACCGACTGGTCCGGCCTGGCCCGTGGGCTCGACGGCACTCTGCTCCGGCCGGGGGAGGAGGGGTACGGGGTGGCCCGGCTGCCGTACAACTCCCGGTTCGAGGTGCATCCGCGGGCGGTGGTGTTCGCGCAGGGGGTCGAGGACGTGCGGGAGACGCTGGCCTTCGCCCGGCGGCACGGGCTGCCGTTGGCGGCCCGCAGCGGGAGCCACAGCTACGGCGGGTGGTCCACCAGCCCGGGGATCACCCTCGACCTGGGGCGGATGAACGCCGTCGCCACCGGGGCCGGGACCGCGACGATCGGCGGCGGTGCGCTGCTCATCGACGCCTACGACGCGCTGCTCGCCGAGAACCTGAGCATTCCGGCGGGGAGCTGTCCGACCGTCGGCATCGCCGGGTTGACGCTCGGCGGCGGGCTCGGATCGGTGTGCCGGGCCTACGGGTTGACGTGCGACCGGCTGGTCTCGGCCGTGGTGGTGACCGCGGACGGCCGGATCAGGCAGTGTTCGGCGGAGCGTGAGCCGGAGCTGTTCTGGGCGTTACGCGGTGGTGGGGGCGGGAACTTCGGGGTGGTCACCGGGTTCACCTTCCGGACGCACCCCACGACCGAGGTGACCAGGGCTTCGCTGCAATGGAGTTGGCGCGATGCGGCCCGGGTGGTGGACGCCTGGCAGCGCTGGGCGCCGACCCGCCCGGACGAGGAGTGGTCCTGTCTGGGGCTGAGCGCCGAGCCGACCGGCGGGTGCACGGTGGCGGTGAGCCTGTACGTCCTCGGTGACGGGCCGGACGTCGCCGACACCCTGGTCGCCGCCGTGGGGGTCGAGCCGGTCGAGCTGCGCAGCGAGGTCATCTCGTACCGGGAGATGATCATGTCGATGACGGGCAGTCAGGGCACCGTTTCGCAGCTCCACCTGACGGGCCGGACACCGGACGCGGTGCTCGACCGGCCGCCGTTCGTCGCGGCGTCCAACTTCTTCCCGGTCCACCTGCCGGCCGCGGGCATCCACGCGCTGGTCGCCGCCGTCGCCCGCCGCGCGGCGGACGGCGGACCGGGCTACGTCCTGCTGGACAGCCTGCGCGGGGCCGTCGGCCGGGTGGCGCCCGACGCCACCGCGTTCGTCCACCGCGACGCGTTGTTCTCCGCGCAGTACCACTGCACGTTCGACCCCGGTACCCCGGCCGCCGCCCTGGACCGGGCGGCCCGCTGGCTGCGGGGCCTGCGGCGCGCGATGCGTCCGTGGGCCGGTGACAGCGCGTACGTCAACTACGCCGACCCGTACCTCGACGACTACGCCCGGGCCTACTACGGGGCCAACCTCCCGCGGCTCGTCGCCGTCAAGGCGGCCTACGACCCGGACGGGTTCTTCGACTTCCCGCAGGCCGTCCCACCTCGGCGGGCCGGTGCGTCGCCGAGGTAGGCTCACGGGCTGTGAACAGGCTGAACGAGGGCGGGAAGACGCGGCATCTGGTCCTTCATGACTACGGCATGGGGGGTCTGTGGTGGTGGGTGTGGGCGGGCTCGGCCGAGGAGATCGTCGAGGCGTGCGCCGAGGTCGAGGTGGTCACGGAACCGGACCTCGTGAAACGCGTCGAGACGTGGAGCGTGGCGGAGATCCACCTCGACGACCCGGAGCCGAATCCGCTGACGAGCTTCCGCGCCAAGCGGGACGCCCAGCGCGGGCAGCCCGGGTTCGGCGCCCTGGTGGGGCGGGACCGGGTCCATCTGCGCTCGCCGGAAGGCGAGGACGGCGAGGTCTACCTGGACGAGCTCGGGCCGGACGGGCGGCGCGTGCGCCAGATCGAGCTCCGCGCCGACGGCGATGCGATCAGGACGACCGTCGAGGACTGGCTGTTCAACCCGCCGTCCGACCTCTACGACCCGCAGTACGCGGCGCTGGAGATCGGCCGGGACGAATTCGAGGACGCGTGGCGACGGGCGCGCCGCGAGCCCGCGGTGTGAGCGACGGCCGGTCCGGGGCGCCGGCCGGGCCCCCGACGAGGGGCGGCCCGGCCGGCACCGGCTACTGACGGACCGGCATCACTTCAGGTGCCGGGCGAAGAAGCGCGCACCGGCGTCGAGTTCGAAGTGCGGGACGCCGGTGTGCCCGCCCATGTTGGCGTGCAGGGTCTTCTCCTCGGAGCCGAGGGCGTCGAACAGGTTCAGGGCGGCCTGCCGGTCGTTGCCCTCGTCGTCCCACTGCAGCAGGACCTGCAACGGGACGGTGACCCGGCGGGCCTCCTCGAACATCGCCCCGGGCACGAAACTCCCGGCGAACAGGTTGGCGGCCGCGATGCGCGGCTCGACCACCGCCAGCCGGATGCCGATGGAGATCACACCCCCCTCGTAGCCGACCGGGCCGCCGACCTCGGGCAGCGACAGACAGGCGTCCAGGGCGGCCTGCCACTCCGGGACGGCCTGTTCGACGAGCGGCAGCACCAGTGCGTCGACGATCTCGTCGCCGACCGGCTCGCCTGCGGCCAGCGCCCGGCGCAGGCTCGCGCGAGCCTGCTCGACGGCGGGCAGGAGGGGCCGCTCACCGCTGCCGGGGAGTTCGACGGTGGCCGCGGCGAAGCCGTACTCGGCCGCGTAGTGGCGGGCCCGCGCCGCGAGCCGGGGGTACATCCGGCGCAGCCCGAGCGGGGGATGGCCGATCAGGATCAGCGGCGCCGGTGCGGACGTCACGGCGGGCATCCACAGGATGCCGGGGATCTCGCCGAGGGTGAATTCGCGTTCGAGGACGCCGTCGTCGTGGCGCTGCTCGGAAGTGAAGTGCACGGTCGTGCCTTTCGGGAGTGCGGTTGAAACGGCGCTCCCGGACGACCTATCGTCCGACCGTGACCCCGGAGGGGAGCACCCACGTCGATATTGCGTTCACGGGTACCACCTCCACGTTCTCTCGCACGGCCTTCGGAAACCTAGCAGTGGCCCCGCCGCTCCGCCAAACGGTTTTCGGCCGCGGGCCGTGCGGGACCTCGGACGACAACCGGAGGCGAAGACCGTGCTGGTGTGGATCAACGGGCCGTTCGGCGGCGGCAAGACGCAGACCGCCCACAACCTGGCCCGCCGACTGCCGGGTGCCGCCGTCTGCGACCCCGAACAACTCGGCTTCGGCCTGCACCGCATGCTGCCGCCCGCGCTCCGCGGCGACTTCCAGGACCTGGCCGCACGGCGCGCCGGGGCCGTCGAGACGCTCGACCTCGCCGTCCGGCGCCACCTCGGCCCGGTGATCGTCCCGATGACCGTCACCGAGCCCGCCCACTTCGCCGGGACCGTCGGTCGCTTGCGCGAACTCGGCTACGACGTACGGCACTTCACCCTGCTCGCCGACCGCGCCACGGTGCTGCGCCGCCTCGCCGAACGCGAACCCGTGCACCACCTTCGCCGCCTCGCCGGGCTGCCCGCGCCGGCACGCGGTGAGAGCTTCGCCGTCGGCCGCCTCGACGACAGCCTGCGCCGCCTCGCGGACCCCGCCTTCGCCACCCACCTGCACACCGACCGACTGACCGTCACCCAGGCCGCCGACCGCATCGCCCACCTCGCCGGCCTGCACCCCGCGCCCGACACCGACACCGCCCTGCGTGCCACCCTCCGCCGAGCCGCCGTCAAGATCCGCCACCTGCGCCTCGACTGAGCGGACCTCGAACCGGGGCTTGCGGGTCGGCGAGGCCGATCCGGTGCGGGTCCGCCGGGCAGCGGGCGCGTGCGGGGCGAGCCGATCGGACAGGCGGCGCACCGACACCGGCCGCCGGGGACAGCGCCCGGGGCCGGTGTCGGAAAGCGGTCACCAGATGGGGGCGAGGAGTTCACCGGTGGTGGCGTGGTGGACGGCGATGGCCTCGACGGGGCACATCTCGGCGGCCTCGGTGAGGGTGTGGGAAGGGGCGGCAGTGGGGTGGACGGGGGTGGCCCGGCCGTTGGGGGCGAGGGCGAGGGCGTCAGGGGCGGTGCGGGCGCAGAGGCCGCTGCCGATGCAGCGGGTCTGGTCGACCGTGACGACGACTGGGTCGGGGCTCACCAGGCCACGTCCAGACGCAGGGGGCTGCGGGTGAGCAGGCCGGTGCGCCAGGCGATGTCCTCGACGGGGGCGGCCAGGCGCAGGTCGGGGAGGACGCGGGCCAGGTGGTGCAGGCCGAGTTCGAGTTCCATCCGGGCCAGCCAGGCACCGAGGCAGTGGTGCGGGCCGGCGCCGAAGGTCAGGGACGGGACGCCGAGGGGGGAGAACAGGTCGGTCGGGCCCGGCGGGTAGACGGCCGGGTCGTGGTTGGCGGAGCCGGCGTCGCAGGCGATGATCGCGCCCTCGGGGATCAGCACCCCGCCGATCTCCACGTCGGCGACGGCCCGGCGCAGCAGCCCGGGCGCGGAGGTGCGGTCGCCGAGCGGGACGGTGCGCAGGATCTGCTCGGTGGCCGCGGTCGCCGCCGACAGGTCCTCGCCGACCCGCCGCCAGGCGTCCGCGTGCTGCGGGTCGAGCAGGTACACCAGCGCGTTGCCGAAGCTGGTCATGGTGGTCTCGTGGCCGGCGATCACCAGGCCGATGGTCAGCGAGGTCAGCTGCTCCTCGGTGACCCCGCCGGTCTGGTCGGCGGCCTGCACCAGCGAACTCACCAGGTCCTCGCCGGGGTTCTCGCGGCGGGCCACCACCAGCTGGTAGCCGAACTCGCTGAACTCCCGGATGGCGGTGCGGATCTCGTCCGCGGTGTACGCCGTGGTGGACAGCGCGTGGTCGCTCCAGTGGCCGAGCCGGTCGATGTCCAGCCCTTCCAGCTCCATCAGCCGGCTGATCACCCGCACCGGCAGCGGCTTGGTGAGGGCGGCGACCACGTCCGCGGGCGAGCCGGAGGCGGCCAGCTCGTCGACCAACTCCCGTACCACGCCGTCCACCCAGGGTCGCCAGCGTTCGATCGCGCGGGGCGTGAACGCGCGTTGCACGGTGCGGCGGATCTGCTGGTGGTCGGGGCCGTCGCTGTTCAGCATCGACGCCGGGTCGTCCAGGATGTTCGGCGTCAGCGTCAGCGGCGGCGCGTCCGGCGCGTGCAGCGTGGCCCGGCCGAAGCCGGGGTGCGCCAGCGCCTGCCGGACGTCCGCGTGCCGGCTCAGCACCCACACCGGGGTGCCGGTCGGCAGCGCCGCCTGCCTCGGCGGGCCGGGCTCGGCGTGCAGCAGGCAGTGCAGGGGCACCAGCGGCTGCGCGTCGGGGGCCTCGGGGTGCGCGGCGGTGGTCAATTCGGTCCTCCTGGCGAGTGGCTGCAGGCTGCCGACCGGCAGCCACTCCCGACCGTATGCGGTGCACCGGCCCCGCAGCAGCATGGAAACCAGCCACCCCTGGAATCCCAACTGGTGGGCAGGAAACGGAAATTGGTTCGACAGGGTGAGGGGTCGTCAGGGAGCGACGACGGCCAGCGCCTCGATCTCGATCAGCAGGTCGGGCCGGAACAGCGCCACCACCTGCACCGCCGAACTCGCCGGCAGCCGCGCCGGGTCGACGTACGCCTCGCGGGCTTCCCGGATCGCCGGAAGGTACGCGATGTCGGTGACGAAAATGGTCAGCTTGACGACGTCCGCGAAGCCTGCACCGGCCGCCGTCAGGCAGCGGTCCAGGTTCGCGAACACCTGCCGGGCCTGCGCCCGCGGGTCGCCGTCGCCGACCACCCGGCCCTGCTCGTCGAGGGCGACCTGGCCGGAGACCTGGACCAGCCGGCCGGTGGCGGCGACCACGTGGGTGTAGTTGGCGGCCGGGGCGACACCCGGCGGCTCGGTGATGTGGGTGAGGTGCGAGGAGCTCATGGCGATCATCCTCGCCCAGCCGGGCCGCCCGGCGCACCCCGATTCGGGCCGCGTCAGTCCTCGACCTGCGGCAGCTCGCGCAGGAACGGCCGGTCGCTGCCGGGGAGTCGGTCGAGCGGGCCGGCCGCCCGCAGCACCACGTCCAGCACCGCGTCCGGGTCGCACGCGTAACCGCCGCTCGCCCAGGCCGCGTTGGCCTCCACCACCGCCCAACCGCCGGGCGTGCGGCCGACGTCCACCACCGCCGCGCTCGGCAGCGGCGCGCACTCGGCGGCGGCCGCCAGTACCTCGGCGGCGAACCCCGACAGCTCGGAAGCGCCCGACTCCGGTGCACCGACGGACAGTTCGCCGTCACGGGAGTAGCGGGACGCCGCCCGCACCGCGCCGTCCAGGACGAACAGCCGGTACTCGACGGCGAATCGCACCACCTCGCTGACCAGCACCGGCACGTCGCCGTCCAGCAGTTCCGGGCCCGGCAGGTCGCTGCCGCGGTCGTAGACCCGGGCCGCGAAGTGCTTGTCCGCCGGGGCCTTCACGAAGGCCGGCCCGGACAGCCGGCGGGCCGCCGCGAGGGTCGTCAACTCGACGGTGCGACCCGTCAGTTCACGGGGCAGCGCGGACAGCCAGTCGGCCGACGGCTCCAGCAGGCCCAGCCCGAGCGCCCCGCCGACCGCGTCCGCGAACAGCGGGCCGCCGTACAGGTGGACCTGCTGCCCGCTCAGCTCCTGCGGAGCCCGCCAGGAGGCCGCCGTGAACGCCCGCAGGCCGCGCCGGCCTGCGGCGGTGCGCAGCTGCAGGCCGGTCTCGTTGATCCGCGGCGCGAGCAGCAGAGTGGCGGTGGTGGAAGTGGTCATGGCGGCGATCATGACGTGTCGACAGGCCTCCTGGCCAGGGGATCTACCCGGCCGGGAGGTTCGTCGGAGCGGGCCTGACCGGGCTCAGCAGGCGGGCGGGCGCTCCGGGCAGTCCCAGTCGCCGGCGTCGACCGGCGCGCCCGCCCCGTCGGTCGGGTGGTGGCAGGCGCCGTGCGGCCGCACCGTGACCGAATCCGGCCGACGAGCGACCGAGAACAGTTCGTGCGGGCGGAGCGGGCCCGCCCACGGGCCGTCCTCGTCCGGTGCGGGGGCGACCAACGCGAACACCCCGCCCGGAGGAATCCAGCAGGCGTCCGTCCACGGCTCCACCGTCAACTCCGGCGCGGAACCACCACCGTCGTCCACCAGCAGCCGTGCCGTTCGACCCTCGACGGCCATGCTCGGTCCCCTCCCGCGTCCGGCCGCCCCGTGCCCCGGGACGGTGTGCCAGCCACCGGCGGCCGGGCGGGCCACCGGGGTGGCTCAGAGGGTACGGCGCATCGCCAGCCGCGGCCAGCGGTCCAGTCCGTGCGCCGCCTCCCGCGCCCGCACCTCGCGCAACTCCGGCCCGAGCAGGTCCTCCGGCACCGGCCGGAACCCGCAACGCTCGTAGTACGGCGCGTTCCACGGCACCTCGGCGAACGTCGTCAGCGTCAGCGCGGGCAGCCCCTCAGCCCGCGCCACCTCCGCCGCGTGCTCCAGCAGCGCCCGCCCGACACCCCGGCGCGCCGCGTCCGGATGCACCGACACCTGCTCCACGTGCAACGCGTCGTCGACCCGCTCGGCGATCAGGTACGCGACCGGACGGTCCTCGTCGTCCACCGCCACCCAGGCCTGCCCCGCCTCGACGAAACGCGTCAACTCCTCAACCGACAGCGGCTCGTCCTCCGCGATCTCCGCCATCCCCACCTGGTGGAACCACCGGCCGGCGGCCCGCTCGATCTCCTGGAGCACCGACAGTTCCGCGACCTGTACCGTTCGTACCTTCATACGCCCATTGTGCCCGGCCCCGACGCCCGCCCCCGCCCGCCCTGTTCCGTCAGGCCGGCGGCTCGGCGGCGAGGCGGCCGGAGCGGATCGCGGCGAGCAGGGCCGCGTGGTCGGCCTCGGAGCGGTCGGCGTAGGCGACGGCGAACGCGGCCAGGGCCTCGTCCAGGCGGTCGTCCTTGCCGCAGTAGCCGGCGATCAGGGCCGCGTCGGCGGTGTGGGCGTGGGCCCGGGCCAGCAGGGCGCCGGTCAGCCGGCCGTAGTCGTCCAGCTGGTCGGGCGTCAGGGCGACCGGATCCACACTGCCCTTGCGATTGCGGAACTGGCGTACCTGGTAGGGGAGTCCGGCCACGGTGGTCCAGCCCATCAGCGGATCGGACACCACCTGCATGCGCTTCTGCCCGAGCACCACCCGGCGGCCCTCGTGCCCGCCCTCCGCCGGCACCGGGAACCCGGCCCGCACCAGGTGCGGCAGCAGCACCGACGGGCGGGCCTCCTTCACCTGGAGCACCAGCGGCCCGCCCCGGCGGTCCGTCAGCAGCACCACGTACGAGCGGGTGCCGACACTGCCCGTGCCGACCACCCGGAACGCCACGTCCTGCACCCGGAACCGGGCCAGCAGCGGATGCAGCTCCGCCGGCACCGTGTGCCGGTACGAGGCCAGCGAGTCCGCTATCAACCCGGCCTGACGGTCCGTTAGTTCAGCCAGGATCGGCGGGGCCGGCGTGAACCGCCAACCCCCGTCCCCGGTACGGACGGTGGAGCGGGCCGCGAACTTCGCGCCGGTGTTGCGCAGCGCCTTCGCCGACACCGCCGCCAGCACCTCGCTCAGCTCGTGCGCGTCGGCGAACTCCACCAACTGGTGGTCCGCGATGGCGTCCCAGGCGTTCCACGCGTCCAGCGCCGGCAGCTTCGCCAACCGCCGCATCGTCCGCCGGTACGTCGCCGCCGCGTCGAAGGCCGCCCGGCGGCAGGCGGGTTCGTCCGCGCCCAGCTGGCGGCCCGCCAGCACCAGGCTCGCCACCAGCCGCTTCAGGTCCCACTCCCACGGGCCGGGCACCGTCTCGTCGAAGTCGTTCAGGTCCAACGCCAACCGGCCCCGGGCATCCCCGTACAGGCCGAAGTTGGCCGCGTGCGCATCCCCGCACAGCTGCGCCGTGACACCGCTCACCGGCGTGGTCGCCAGATCGTGAGCCATCAGGCCGGCCGAACCGCGCAGGAACGCGAACGGCGACGCCGCCATCCGCCCCACCCGCAGCGGCACCAGCTGCGGCAGGCGGCCCGCGTTCGCCGACTCCACCGCCGCCACCACCTCCGGCCGCGCCGACGACGAAACCAGCAGCGAGTGCGACTCCAGCGGCACCCGCTCGCGCAGCAGCTTCCCGCGCCGCTTCGGGCCTTCCGCCGACAGCGCCGGATCCACCTCCGCCCACTGCGCGGCCGGCTCCCGGCCCGGGAACGCGGAACCCTCCCCGGCGAATCCGTCCACCGTGAACTCCCGTGCGAACGACGAAAGTTGCCCGCCCTCTCCGACCTCCACCGCCGACACCCCGGACTCCCTCCGCCACCGTGCCACACCCGACAGGGACCGCCCCCACCAGCGGTGACGCTACCCGGCCCGGCCCGCACCCCCACCGGGCGGGTCCGTCGCCGGCCGCCGAACACCCGGCCGTACCATGCCGACATGGCACACGACATCCACAACCTCGACCCCGCGTACCTCGCCTTCTGGCGCGACTACCACCTGTGCACGCTCACCACGCTGCGCCCCGACGGCAGCCCGCACGTCGTGCCCGTCGGCGCGACCTTCGACCCCGGGACCGGGATCGCGCGAGTCATCAGCAGCCGGGAGAGCCGGAAGGTCCGCAACGTGCTGGCCGCCGGCGAGGCCGGGCAGCGGGTCGCCATCTGCCAGGTCGACCGGGCCCGGTGGGCCACCCTGGAAGGCCGCGCCGTGATCCGCCAGGACGCCGCCTCGGTCGCCGACGCCGAGCGCCGCTACGCCGAGCGCTACCGGCAGCCGCGCGAGAACCCCGAGCGGGTGGTCATCGAGATCACCGTCGACCGGGCCCTCGGCCGCGCCTGAGCGCCTTCGGGCTTGGGCGCCTTCGGGCTTGGGCGCCTTCGGGCTTGGGCGCCTTCGGGCTTGGGCCGGCGGACCGGAGGCCGTCAGGCCCGGGCGGTGACGACGTGGAAGGTGACGGTGGCCAGGAACGGGCCGGCGGCGAGATGCGCCAGCCAGCGGTCGGCGTCGGCAGCGGACAGGTAGCCGGCCGCGACGGCGCGGCGGGTGACCCGTTGCAGGCCGAGCACCCGGTCGGCGGTGGCCACCTCGCGGAACACCGGGGTCAGCGGGTGGACGTCGACCACCTCGAAACCGGCCTCGGCCGCCAGCCGGGGCAGTTGACTGCCGATCCGGGCGTTGCGCACCGCATGGTCGGTGACGTACCGGGTGTACGCGGCCGTCAGCGACGGCTCCGGGTGATCGACCGTCAAGGTCCCCCAGTCCGGCTCGCCCAGCACCAGCAGGCCACCGGGACGCAGCACCCGGTGGGCCTCGCGCAGGGCGAGCGCCGGATCCGCGACGTGCTGCAGCACCCGGTCGGCCCGCGCCCGGTCGCAACTCGCGTCCGCCATCGGCAGATCGTGCACGTCGGCGAGCCGCACCGCGACCTGGAACAGGTGCGCCGTCCGGTCGGTGGCCGCGTCCGCCGCCTCCCGGTCGTGGTCCACCCCGTACACGGTGCCCTCCGCGCCGACCGCCTCGGCCAGCGCCGCCAGATCCGTGCCCGGGCCGCACCCCAGGTCCACCACCGTGTGACCGCGCTCGGCGGCGAGCGCCGTGAGCATCGTCGCCTTGTAGTGCAGACCCGGATCCGAGACGGCCAGTCGATCCAGGTAGGCGATCGGGTCGGGCGGCACGGTCTCGAACACACGGGAGGTCATGACCGGAAGTCAATCAAACCCGGACCCACCAGGGGAAGCGTCTTCCCCCAGGACAAGGGGCGTACGCCGGGGAGGCCAGGGAGGTCGACGGGGGAGCGGCGGCGCGCTCCCGGCCCCGGCGGGACCGGCCTCAGGAACCCGACGGCAGGGGGACGGTGAGCTGGGTCTCCGAGTCGAACGTCCGCGCCGCGTCGAAGGTTCCCGTCAAGTCGGGGTGACGGCCCAGCAGTTCGTGCGCCTGCGCGAGCGCGGCCGGCTCCAGGCGACGGGTCAGACCCAGATGCGGCATCCAACGGCCGGGCAGATACCGCGGATCGGGATCCGGTGCGGCCGCCAGCAGCCGCCACACCTCGCGGTGCAGCTCCACCAGCGCCGGGCTCGGCACCACGCCCCAGGTCAGCACCCGTCGCCGGCTGCGCGCGGCGAACGACAGCAGACCGGCGAACCGCACCTCCAACGGCAGCGCGCCCGCCAGCAGTTCACCCAGCTCGGCGAGCCGCTCCGGCTCGATCGCGCCGCACGCCGCCAAGGTCAGGTGCGGCCGGTGCGCCGGATGCGGAAGGTCCGCCAACGAATCCACCCCGCCGTCGGCCAGCTGCCGCCACACCGTCCGTACCGCCCGGTCCAGCGCCGGTGCACAGGTCAACTCGATGGTTCGCATCGCCCCACGGTAAGGCCTGCCCCGGCCGTACCCGTGAGCGCCCCGTGTGATGGGCTGTCCGGATGCGCACCATTGACCCGTCCTCGCCGCACCGATCGTTGAACAGCCGTGAACTGATGGACCGTCGGGAGGGGTGGAAGGCCCGGGCCGGCTGGGTGTCGGCCGCCGTGGCGGTCCTCGGGTCGGGTCTGGTCGTCCCCGGCCTGCTGCCGGCCGCCGCCGGGGCGCTGCTCGGCGGTGCGCTCTACACCGCGCTGCTGCACACGCTGCTGATGGCCGCCGCGCCGCGCCTGCGGCCGTGGACGGCCGGCGCCGCCGCGCTCGCCGCCGGCTGGGCCGTCGAACTGTTCCAGCTCACCGGCGTCCCCGAGTCGCTCGCCGCCCGCAGCCGGCTGGCCCGGCTCGCCCTCGGCACCACCTTCGACGCCTCCGACCTGCTCGGCTACACCCTCGGCGCACTCGCCGCCGTTGCGGCCCACCTCGCCGCGCGCCGCCTCGCCCGGCGGATCGCCCGTCGGACAGCCCGACGCCCGGCGGCGGGGCGCGCCCGGCAGGTCGGGTAGCGGCAGGTAGGTCGGGTAGCGGCGGGTCGGGCAACGGCCGGGGCAAGCGCGGCGTGTCGGGCGGGCGCGCGGTACGACGCGCCCGAGGGCAGATGGGTACATTTGGGACATTCGGGAGCAGAATCAGGCTTCGCGCGTCCACGCACAGAAGGCCGAACCGCCTTCGGAAAGGGTCTCCATGTACCCCGCCCTCAGCCCCGCCGTCCTCGCCGAGCTGCGCCGGCCGCGCCCGTACCCGGCGGTGTCGATCCTGATGCCCACGCACCGGCGGGAGCCGGACAACGCGCAGGACCCGGTCCGGCTGCGCAACCTGGTGGCCGAGGCGAAGGAGCGGGTCCAGAACGACCCCGCGGTCGACCGGGCCGTCCGGATCGACGTCCTGGGGCAGCTCGACCGGGCCCTCACCGAGGTCGACCTGGTGCACGCCGAGGACGGCCTGGCGATCCTCGCCGCGCCCGGCGAACACCAGGTGTGGTCACTCGGCCGTACCGCCCCCGCCCGGGTGGTCCTGTCCGACACCTTCCTGACCCGCAACCTGGTCGCCGCGCAGATCGCCGAACGCCCGCACTGGGTGCTCGCCGTCGCCGCCGACCGGGTGGTGCTGTGGGGCGGCACCCAGGAACGCGTCACCGAGGAGAAGGCGTACGGCTTCCCGCTGGTCCGCGAGTACGACAACCCCGACCCGGAACGCCAGGAGCAGATCGGCGACACCCCCAGCACCTTCCGCGACGAGGAGACCAAGACCTTCCTCCGGCAGGCCGACACCGAGATCGGCAAGGTGCTCGCCGCCGACCCCCGCCCGCTCTACGTGGTCGGCGACGCGCCCGCGCTCGCCCTGCTGGACGCCGTCGGCCCGATGGCCAAGGAATCCAGCGCGCAGCTCCCGCACGGCGGCCTCGCCCAGGGCGGCGCCGAGACCGTCCGCCAGGTGGTCGAACCCGCCGTCCGCGCCCACGCGGACCAGGAGATCTCCGACGCGCTCGCGCAGCTCGACAAGGCGCGCGGCCGCAAGGCCTTCGCGGCCGGCCTGGACGAGGTCTGGCAGACCGTCGGCGAGGGCCGGATCGCCCTGCTGGTCGTCGAGGAGAACTTCCGCACCACCGTCCGCGACGACGGCGACCACCTGGTGCCCGCCGAGGCCGACCAGCCCGGCGCCCGCGAGGACATCGTCGACGAGGTCATCGAACGCGCGCTGGACGCGGGCGCCAAGGTCAGCTTCGTCCCGGACGGGACCCTCTCGGACGCGGGGCGGATCGCGGCGGACCTGCGCTACTGACGCTGCGAAACAGGGGCGCGTGGAGGGTATCCCTCGGGAGGTACCGCCACGCGACCCTGATGGTGCAGCCCCCAGTTGTGCAGCCCCCGGTTGTGCTCGCCTCTCAGAAAGTGTTGGGTAATTGATCAACTGCGCGTTGTGATGCGGTGGTGGTGATCTCCGTGGCGGCCGGTCCGCGAAGATCGCCGCCATGTGTGTCTGTGCGTGCAAGCCGTCCTACAACTCGTCGTTGACGGATGCTCAGTGGGCGGTGATCGAGCCGCTGCTGCCGGAGCGGGATCCGCGCCGGGCCGGTCGTCCGCTGAAGTTCCCGCGTCGGCTGGTGGTGGACACCGTGTTGTACGTGCTGGTCAGCGGCTGTGCGTGGAGGCTGGTGCCGCACGACCTCGCGCCGTGGGACGTGGCCTACCGGTGGTTTCGTGCGTGGACGGCGGACCGCACGTGGGACCGGGTTCACGACGTGCTGCGCGAGCGGGTCCGGGTGGCGGACGGCCGGGATCCGCAGCCCTCGGCGGCGGTGCTGGATTCGCAGTCGGCCCGCAGCCACCAGGGCGGCGAGGCGATCGGCTACGACGCGGGCAAGCGGGTGCGAGGCCGGAAGCGGCACTTGCTGGTGGACACCTGCGGGCTGGTGCTGCGGGCGGTCGTGCACGCGGCCTCGGTGCAGGACCGGGCGGGTGCGAAGCTGGTCCTGGCCGGTGTCCGGGAGTTGTTTCCGCAGGTCGGGCTGGTCTGGGTCGACGGCGGCTACGTGAACGTCGTCGATGCCGGGCTGGTCGGTTGGGCGGCGGAACGCGAAGGCCTGGAGCTCGTCGCGGTGCCGCGGAATGCGGATGTGAAAGGCTTCCGGGTGCTGCCCCGCAGGTGGGTGGTCGAGCGGACATTCTCCTGGCTGGGGCGGTGCAGGCGGTTGGCACGGGACTACGAGCGCAAGACCGCGCATGCCGAAGCGATGATCAAGGTCGCCATGATCCGTCTCATGGCCGCCCGCCTCGCCGGCGAGGAGATCGCACCGCGCGGCCCCATCGAGACCGAAGCAGCCCGCCGCCTCGCCGACGACCTCAAGAACGAGTGATCACCCGATTACCCAACACTTTCTCAGCCGGTGGACGCCCCGAGGATCGTGCCGACCGCGTAGGTCACGCCCATCGCGATGCCGCCGCCCAGGACGTTGCGCAGCACCGCCCGGCGCGGGTCCGCGCCGCCGAGGCGGGCGCTCGCCCAGCCTGTCACCACCAGGGCCGCCAGGACCGCGACCACCGTGATCCACACGCGATGGGTGGGCGGCGGCAGGACGATCGCCAGCAGCGGCAGCAGCGCACCCACCGTGAACGCGGCGAAGGAGGCCCACGCGGCGTGCCAGGGATCGGTCAACGCCTCGGGGTCGATGCCGAGTTCGGTCTCCGCGTGGGCGGCCAGCGCGTCGTGCGCGGTGAGCTGCACCGCGACCTGGTGCGCCAGTTCCGGGTCCAGGCCCTTCGCCTCGTACAGGCCGGCCAGTTCGGCGAGCTCCGCCTCCGGCGTCAGGTGCAGCTCCCGCCGCTCCATGGCCAGCGCCGCCTGCTCGGCGTCCCGCTGGGTGCTCACCGACACGTACTCGCCCGCCGCCATCGACAGCGAGCCCGCCAGCAGGCCCGCCAGACCCGCCGTCAGCAGTTCGGTGGAGGTGGCGTTCGCACCCGCCACACCCACGACCAGGCCTGCCGTCGACACCACGCCGTCGTTCGCGCCCAGCACTGCTGCCCGCAGCCAGTTCAACCGGTCGCCCAGCGCACCGCTGTGCGCCTCGCCGTGTTCGATCGGGCCCTGCCCCTGAGAAGCCGTCATGACCCCAGTCTGCCCGTCGACGCCCCGGCAGACCCGCAGCGGCGGCGGGACGCCGGGGAGCGCGTCGCGAGGAGGTGCGGAGTTCTCAGGCGGCGGACAGGCGGCGGGTCAGCTCGCGGTGCACCTGGCGGGTGGTGAGGCCCAGGGTGTGCAGGGCGAGACGGCCCGGTCCCGAGGCGTCCGACTCCAGGACGGCCAGCAGCAGGCGCTCGGTGAGCAGGCCCGCCCCGGCCGATGGGTCGGCGAGGCGCTGGTGGACCCGCGCCGCGCCCGCCGCGAACGGCGGGAACTCGCCGCGCGGCACCGGCGGCAACGGCCAGGCGTGGTCCTCCCAGGCCTGCACCAGCGCGGACTCCCACGCCTGCTGCGACACGCCCAGGCCCGCGAGCACCGCGGGCGCCGTGCCGTCGGCCGCCGTCAATGCCAGCAGCAGGTGGCCGGTGTTGGTCTCGCGGTGGCCCAGCAGCCGCGCCCGCTGCCGGGCCTCGTCCAGCAGTGCGTCCGTCTCGTCCTCCGCCGCCTGGGCCTCCTCGGAGCGGGCGCCGGCCGCCCCCGCCGGGCCCGCCGTCGCGAGGCAGTGTTCCACCAGTCGGTGGCCCAGCTCGGTCAACTCCCGTGCCAGCCGGTGCGCGTACGCGATCCGCTCGACGTCCGGGGCCCCGGCCGTCTCGGCGTCGACCCGGGCCACCCACCCCGCAAGATCCAGATCTGTCATGTCCACCAGGCTGCCCGGGGCCCCGCCGCCCGGTCAAACCGGCCGAGGAATGGTCAACGGCGGCTCACCGCAGTGCCATCAGAGCGTGGTCGGGTCCGGATTGCCCTGCGGGCTGCCGGTCCACCAGTTCCCCGGCGCCTGCGGATCGCTGCTGGTCCAGTACTCGACGATCGCGGTGACGAACTCCTCCGGGGACAGCGCGCCGTCGCCGTCCCGGTCCAGGTGCGCGAACGCGGTGTCCGCGTCGACGCGCCGCAGCTGCGGGAAGTGGCCGCGCTGGAAGAGGAAGAACTCGTCCTGGTCCACCACCCCGTTGCCGTCCGCGTCCGCCACCGCCAGGAACGCCCGGGCCAGCCCGCCGAGCGCCGCCTCGGCCACCGCCGGATCGTCGGCCAGCGCCGCGGTCGACTCCAGGAACTGCGCGCGTCTCATCGCCCGTGCCCCGTCGGGCAGTTGGGGCAGGTGCACCTCGCGCCAGATCGTCAGGTACGCGTCCACCACCCGCTTCTCCTGCGGCGACCCGGCCGGGTGGCCCAGCGAGCGCGCCACCGACTGGCCCATCAGGACGTGGTCCTGTTCGGTGAGCAGGCCGTCGCCGTCCGCGTCGAGGTGGTCGAAACCGTGGCTGATCTTGGCGATGAGCAGGTCCTCGGACACTGATGACCCTCCGCTGGCAAGGAATTGACGGAGAGTCAGTTTAGGGGCCGCGTCAACGGGCGGGGCGCGGAGGGCGTGATCGGCGCTTGACCTCAAGCGGACTTGAACTTCTAGGCTCGGCCGCATCGACCTGAGACCAGGGGAGGACCCGGCCGTGGAGTACACGCACAGCGACGCCGAACTGATCAAGCAGCCCATCGGGTACTGGAGTTGGGCGGCCTACAAGGCCGTCGTCACCCGCACCCGCGGGGCGTTGGCCGAGCTCGGCACCAACCAGCCGCAGTGGTGGGTGCTCGCCCAGCTCGCGCACGCCACCGAACCGCGCAGCCGCACCGAGATCTCCGACCTGCTGAGCGGCTACCTCGACGCCGGGCCGGAGGCGATGGAGGCCGAGATCGACCTGACCGTCGAGCGCGGCTGGGTCACCCAGTCCGCCGACGGCCTGCTCGCCCTGACGCCCGAGGGCCGGGCGCTGTTCACCAAGGCCGCCGCCCGCCAGGACGAACTGTGGGCCGAACGGCACCGGGACATCTCCGACGAGGAGTACCTGACCACGATGAAGGTCCTGCAGCGGTTCATCCACAACACCGGCGGCCGGGCCTGGCACCACTGACCGCCCGCCGCCCGCCGCCCGCCGCCCGCCGCCCGCCGCCCGCCGGTCGCCCGGCGGTAGGGTCGGACGGACCACACCGCCGTGCCCGGGAGCTGCCGATGCGTCACGCCGACGATCCGACCGACGCCCGGATCAGGACCCACGGGCGCGTCGCCACCGTGCTCGCCCTGCTCGGCGACCGGCAGCTGGGCGAACTGCTGGACGCCGCGGGCGAGTCGGGGCCCGTCGCCGCCGGGATCGGCGGTCGGGCGGGCGCGGTGGAGGTCGACGGCACCCGGGTCTTCGTCAAACGGGTGCCGCTCACCGACCTGGAACTCGAACCGGCCCACGTCCGCAGCACCGCCAACCTGTTCGAGCTGCCCGGGTTCTACCAGTACGGCATCGGCTCCACCGGCTTCGGCGCCTGGCGCGAGCTCGCCGCCCACGCCCTCACCACCCACTGGGTGCTCGACGGCGCCTACGAGGGCTTCCCGCTGATGCACCACTGGCGCGTGCTGCCCGACACCCCGCCGGCCGGCTTCATGGACGAGTTCGGCGGGGTCGACGGCGCCGTCGCCCACTGGGACGGACACCCGGCCGTGCGCAGGCGGCTGGAGGCGCTGGCCGGCGCCTCGCACAGCCTGGTGCTGTTCCTCGAACACCTGCCGCACACCCTCGCCGACTGGCTCCACGACCATCCCGATCGCACCGGCGCCCCGCAGCTGTGGGCGGCCGAGGAACTGGCCCGCGGCACCCGGTTCATGAACGAACGCGGCTTCCTGCACTTCGACGCGCACTTCCGGAACGTGCTCACCGACGGCCGCCTGATCGCGTTCGCCGACTTCGGCCTCGCCCTCGGCGAACGCTTCGACCTCACCCCGGCCGAGCGCCGCTTCCTCGCCGACCACCGCGGCTACGATCGGCACTACACCGCCGCCCACCTGCTCCAGCACCACCTGCTGGACCGCTACCGCGGCGAGCGCGAACGCACCGACTTCCTGCGCGCCTGGCTCGCCGGACACCGCCCCGCCACCGTGCCCGGACCCGCAGCCACCCTGCTCGACCGGCACGCCCCGACCGCCGTGGCGCTGGACGGGTTCCACCGCCGCCTGCTGAGGGAGAGCAAGCTCACGCCCTACCCGCGGGCCGAACTCGAACAGGCGGCGACCGACCGGCGAACCGTCAGGCCTTGACGAGCTCGCCGGACTTCGCCCAGTTGTCGTGCAGCCGGTCCAGGTACGACCGGGCCTCCGGGCCCGGGTTCGCGCCGCGCGCGAACGCCAGCATGTTGCCGGCGCCCGTGTTGTAGCCGAGCGCCATCAGCTCGTTCCGGTTGTACGACCCCGCCCACTTCGCGGGCAGCTGCGCCCCCAGGTCGTGCAGGTGCCAGGCCGCCGCCTGCACCGCCAGCGCCGGATCGTCCGGCAGGTCCTCCCACGGCCGGGCGGCGAACGACCGGTTGCGGCGGCACTCCTCGTACGCGGCGCGGTGCATGTTGGCGATGCCGAACGAGGCCTCCGGCTTCATCTTCTGCCAGGCCCGCTCGACGTCCGGCCCGTGCGGCTTGTACGACTCGTTGAACAGGATCGCCATCACCAGCTGCGGGTCGACCCCCGCCTCGGCGGCGTACTTGCGCACCTCCGGGACGAACCGCGGCGGCGAGTAGTCGGCCGAGCCGCGCGGCGTCGACGAGGAGTCGGGCGAGGGCGTGCCCGCCGACGGGGCCGGGGCGGAGGCGGCGGGCGGGGCCCCGGCCGCCGGGGCCGCGGAGTCGCCGCCGCGTTCGTACAGCCAGATGCCGAGCACCGCCAGGGCCAGCACCGCCCACGGCCATTTCGCGCCGCGCTCCGCCACTGCCGGGCCTCCTTCTGTCCGGGTCCGCCTGCCCGGCCACCGGTCCGTCGCCGACCGGCGGCCGTGTCCTGCCGACGGCCTGCTGCGTTCTGCCAGGTGTCGCCCGCGGCGGGCGGCCCGCCGCGACGACCTGGGGGTGAGCTTACGTACCCGGAATGAATTTGTATGCTTCGCTCCAACCTCTACATGCGTGTAGAGGAACCGGACGGCGTCCGGTGTGCGTCTGTCAGGCCGAACCGGCCGAACGTCGCACCGGCGACGCGGCAGTGGACAAGGGGTGACCATGACCGGGCGAAGGCCGGCGCGCTCGCGCGGCGCGACACCGCTGTGGCGGGACGAGTACGGGCAGCAGGCGCCGACGCCGACCCCCGGACCGAGCGGGACGTCCATGCCGGCGCAGCGGGCCGGACGGCGGCAGCCGGAGGGCGCGCGCCGCGCCTCCGGGCGGCAGTCGGATAGCGCTTACCGGGCGTCCGAGCGGCAGTCGGAAAACGCTTACCGCGAGCCCGGGCGACGCGTCACCGAGCAGCGCCGGACCGGGGCGCAGCGGCGTTCCGGCGAGGGGCGCCCGGCCGCGGCCCCGCGGGCCGAGCGGCGCCGGTCGGCGGCCGCGTCCTCGAACCGGATGCCCGCGGTGCTGCCGGCGCTCGGACTGCCCGTGCTCGGGGCGCTCGCCGACGAACTGTTCGGCGGCGGACTCGGCTGGCTCTACTCGACGTGCGCGGTGCTCGGCGCGGGCATGGCCGCGCTGGTCGCGACCCGGCGCGGCTGGTGGTGGATCGTCAGTGGCGCACCCGTGGTCACGCTGACGGTGGCCTGCGCCGTCGACTACCTGGCGCGCAGCGACCGCTACCAGGGCGCCGGACTCGCCACCCAGGGCCTGCGGCTGGTCAGCGGTCAGTTCTGGCCGATGGTCGCCGCCGTCGCCGCGGCGCTGCTCGCCACCGTCGTCCGCACCCGCCGCACCCGGAAGGCCCACCATGGCTGAGCAACGCAGTGCCCGACGGGGCGGCGCCCGCCCGTCCCGCCCCGCCCCCCTGGTGATCGCCGGCCGCACCGTCGCCTGCGGCGTCTCGCTGGCCGTGCTCGCCGTCAGCGGCTTCGCCTGGTACACCGTCAACGACCTGAACGGCGTCACCCGCTCGCACGCCCTGGACGAGGCGAAGAAGAACGCCCCCAAGCACCTCGACAAGTCCATCAACCTGCTGCTGATCGGCCTGGACAGCCGAAAGGACATGGACGGCAACGACCTGCCGAAGGAGTTCGTCCAGGACGAACTGCACGCCGGCTCCAGCGAGATCGGCGGCTACAACACCAACTCGCTGATCGTGCTGCACATCCCGCCCAGCGGAAAGGTGCAGGCGGTGTCCATCCCGCGCGACGACTGGGTGCAGACGTACGGCGCGGACGGCAAGATGCACAAGATCAAGGAGGCGTACGGGTACGCCAAGGACGCCGCCGAGCAGAAGCTGCGCGCCAAGGGCGTCAAGGGCGCCGACCTGGAGCACCAGAGCCGCGAGGCCGGGCGCTCCGCCACCATCCAGACCGTGCAGAAGCTGCTCGACATCCCGATCGACCACTTCGCCGAGGTCAACCTGCTCGGCTTCTACGACATCGCCAAGGCCGTCCAGCCGATCACCGTCTGCCTGAACAAGCCCGTCAACGACCCGATCGTCTCCCGGGTCACCGACAGCAAGGGCAACGTGATCAGGCCCGGCGGCGGCACCGGCCTGCAACTGCCCGCCGGCGAGAGCCAGTTGGACGCCGCCCAGGCGCTCTCCTTCGTCCGCCAGCGGCACAACCTCACCAACGGCGACCTCGATCGCACCCACCGGCAGCAGGCCTTCATCGCCTCCGTCGAGTACAAGCTCAAGCAGCAGGGCGTGATGGACGACCTCGGCAAGATGCAGTCGCTGCTCGACGTGGTCAAGAAGGACGTGGTGATAGACGACGACTGGCAGATCCTCGACTTCGCCCAGCAGGCGCCCAACCTGACCGGCGGCAACGTCGAGTTCAACACCCTGCCGATCGACAAGTTCGCGAACATCGGCGGCCAGGAGGTCAACCAGGTCGACCCGGGCAAGCTGCGACGCATCGTCAAGCAGCTGTTCGGCCAGGCCGCCGCCGACCCCGCGCCCGCGCCCGCCGCCACGACCGACGCACCCGACGCCGCGCCGCCCGCCAACGCCGCCGACACCACCGTCGACGTGCTCAACGGCTCGCCCGTCACCGGCGCGGCCGCCGACGAGTCCAAGGCGCTGACCGCGCTCGGCTACCGGGCCGGAAAGGCCACCAACTCCGACACCAGGCCGAAGACCACCACCGTCAAGTACGGCGCCGGGGCCAAGGACGCCGCCCAGCAGATCGCCACCCGCTACGGCGCCACCGCCACCGCCTCGACCGCCGTCCTCGCCGGCCACGTCCAGATCACCCTCGGCACCGAGTACACCGCCCCCGGCGGGACGCCCACCGCCGGCGCCGACCCCAACCCCGCCGCGACGCTCCAGATGCAGGGCCCGCCGGTCAAGGCCGGGGGAGTGCCCTGCGTGGACTGACACCCGCCCGGAGCCCGCAGGGACGAGAGAAGGCCCCCGCCGAAGCAGCGGGGGCCTTCGCGTCGGTCGAGGGGCGGGTTACCAGGGCGTGGCGGCCTTCGCCAGCAGCAGCAGCGCCACCGCCGCGTTCAGCGCGAAGACCGCGGAGGCCGCCGTGCCCGCCGCCGCGACCATCGCCGCCAGACCGGCCGGACTGGCCGGCGGCGGCCAGGACTCGCCCAGGGCCGGGCTGAGCAGGGCCGTCACCCGGCGGGGGACCGGGCCCGGGGCGGCGAACGCCGCGAACGACGGGGCCGGCCCCGCGGAGCGCGTCACCAGCGCCGCCCGGGCCACCGCGCGGGCCGTCAACCGGCGGTCGCCCACCGAGCCCGCGGCCTCCTCGTCCGCCCACCGCTCCGTCGCATAGCCGACCGCCTTCTGCAACGGTCGCAGGAACGGGTTGACGCAGCTCGCCAACTGCGCCGCCAACAGGTAGCGGTGGTGACGGTTCGCCAGGTGCGAGCGCTCGTGCGCCAACAGCGCCCGCTGCTCGTCCGCGTCCAGGCTGTCCATCATCGCCGTCGACACCACCACCCGGCCCGGCACGCCCGGCACCGCGTACGCGTACGGCTCCGGGTCCGGCAGCACCACCAGGTCCGAGTCCAGCGGCATCGGCGCCAGCGCCCGCTGCGCCCGCGCCCGGATCCGCAGATGACGGCGCAACGAGCGCGAACACGCCGTCAACACCGTCACCAGGCCGACGACCGCGGCCGTGCCCACCTCCTCGTGGAACGGCACCGCCGTCCGGATCTCCGGATCCGACCAGCTGTCCGGCAGCGGGTTGCCCGGAATCTGCGCGGTGCCCACCACGAACAGCAGCCCCAGCGCCAGTGTGCTGCACACCGCCATCGACACGCCGATCCAGCTCAGCAGCCGCACCGCGCGACGCGGGTGCAGATGGTGCTCCGCGAGCCGCGCGATCGGCCACGACGTCAACGGCAGCACCAGCGGGAGGAAGACGAAGAAGCCCATGGATCAGCCCCCGCCGCCCCGGCCCGCGCCGCTCCCCGGCGGGTCCGCCGCGTTCAGCAGCGACCGCAGCAGCTGCTCGTCCTCGGGCGTCAACGCCGTCACGAAACTCGCCAGCACCGCGTCCCGGTCCGGCTCGGTGTCGAGCAGCCGGCGCATCCGGCGGGCCGTCAGACCCGCCGCCGCGTCCGCCGCCGCCGACCACACGTACGCCCGCCCGACCCGGCTGCGCGACACCGCCTGCTTCGCCAGCAGCCGCGACAGGATCGTCATCACCGTGGTGTACGCCAGCTCGCCGCCCAGCTGCTCCTGCACCCAGGACGCCGTCACCGGCCCCGGCGCGCCGTGCAGCACCGTGAGCACCTCGGTCGCCAGCTCACCCTGGCCGCGGCGCCGCCGGCCGCCCTCCTCGCCGTCACCGGACTCGCCCATCTCCGGATCGGGGCCCGCCAACTCCATCGGAGACTCCCTCCGCCGCGGCCGCCCCGCGCTCGACTCGGACTGTTCACCCCCATCCTAGGGGCCGCCCACCCGGCGGGACGGAGCGGGAAAGCGTTTACCGACCACGAACAAACAATTGACCGAGGACCCGCTATGGTGTGCGGCACCTGCGGTGATCATGTCTCGCCGCGCCCTCCCCCCACCTCGTTCCGCCCTGTTCCGCCGTGTTCCGCCCAGGAGAGCCCCGTGTCGCACCGCCGCACCCGCGCATCGTCCCGCCGCCCCCGGGGCCGCCGTGCCGTCCTGCTCTCCGCCGCCACCGTCCTGGTCATCGGCAGCGGCGTCGCCGCCCTCGCCGCCACTGCCAAGGACCACCCCGCCCCGCGCGCCGCCGAACCCGCCGCGAGCGCCCCCACCGACCCGGACACCGCACCCGCGCCCGGCGACAGCGCCTCCCCGTCCGCGTCCCCCTCCACCGCGGCCTCCCCGTCGGCGTCCGCCTCCGCGAAGCCCTCCGGATCCGCCTCCCCGTCGGCCTCCGCCGGCGCCACCGCCCCCGCGGCCGCCCGCAACGCCGCACCGGCCGCCAAGCCCGGCACCGCCCCCGCGACGTTCACCGGACTCGCCTTCGACACCTGCACCGCACCCCCGCTCGCCACCATGAACGCCTGGTACGGAACCTCCCCCTACGGCGCCGCCGCCGTCTACATCGGCGGCAGGAACCGAGGCTGCGCCCAGCCCCAGCTCACCGCCGGCTGGGTCGGCTCCGTCACCAGCACCGGCTGGAAGCTCGTCCCGCTGTACGTCGGCGCGCAGCCCCCGTGCCAGACCGGCAACAGCCCCGAGAAGCTCACCGCCGACACCGCCACCACGCTCGGCACCAGCGACGGCAACGACGCCGTCGCCAAGGCCGCCGCCCTCGGCATGCGCGCCGGCAGCACCCTCTACCTCGACGTCGAGGCCTACAACACCGCCGACACCGGCTGCGCCGACGCCGTTCTCGCGTACACCCAGTCCTGGAACCGCGCCGTGCACAACTCCGGCTACTGGGCCGGGTTCTACGGCTTCGCCTCGTCCAGCGCCGCCGGCATCGCCCAGGCCGCCGGGGCCGGCGCCGCCGACCTGCCCGACGCCCTCTGGTACGCCCGCTACGACGGCGCCGCCGACACCACCGGCAGCTTCCCGTTCGCCGGCGGCCTGTACACCGGCCACCGCCGCGCCCACCAGTACCAGGTCAACCAGAAGGAGACCTACGGCGGCGCCGCCCTCACCGTCGACCGCAACGCCTGGGACGCGCCCGTCGCCGTCGTCGGCTGACGGCCCGTCGGGGCAGGGGAGCCGGCGATGCCGGGGTGCGCTAGCGTGCCGCTGTGAACAGCGAACCCACGGACCCCGGCACCCTGTCGGCCATGGACAGCACCGCCGGATACGCCGACGCCGCCGAAGCCCTGGTCGAACAGTACGAGAGCGTGAGCTTCGCGGAGGTCCACCGCGAAGTGCTCCACCTGTTCCCGACCCGGCCCGCCGCCGTGCTCGACATCGGCGCGGGCAGTGGACGCGACGCCGCCGCCCTCGCCGCCGCCGGGCACCGCGTCACCGCCGTCGAACCCACCGCCGCGATGCGCGAACTCGCCCGCGCCCGGCACGCCCGGCACGCCGTCGACTGGGTCGACGACGCACTCCCGCAGCTGCCCGAACTCACCGCCCGCGCCGACCGCTACGAGCTGATCCTGCTCACCGCCGTCTGGATGCACCTCGACGCCGAACAGCGCGCCGCCGCCATGGCCACCCTGGCCCGCCTGCTCGCCGACGGCGGCCGGATCATCCTCTCGCTGCGCCACGGCCCGGTGCCGCCCGGCCGCCGGATGTTCCCGGTCGGCGCACCCGAGACGGTCGCCCTGGCCCGCGCCAACGGGCTGGCGCCGCTGTACCTCGCCCACCGCGAGGACCCGCACGCCAGGGCCGGCGTCAGCTGGACCTACCTCGCGCTGCACGCCGCCGACGAGCCGTCAGCTTCCGTCCCCGGGGCGCGGGACGGGCAGGGCCTGGCGGGAGACGGCGTCAGCAGGTCGTAAGGTGGAGACGCCCGGCGCCCGGCGGGTCGGCCGCGCGGCGTCGGCACCCATGACCGGCACGGCCCCGACGGCCGAGCACCGAGGGAAGGACGACCTGCGCCATGGCAGCTGACATCCGGGTGGAGCCCCTGGGCGACCGCGAATACCTGGTCCGGGTCGAGCAGGGCTCGGCCCAGGCCTCCACCCAGGTCCGGGTCACCGACGGCGTGTTCGACCGGACCGGGCTCCCGGAGGTCGAGGAGGGGCGCGTGGTGCACGAGACCGTGGCGTTCCTGATCGAGCGTCAGCCCGTGATCGACATTCCTCCGATGATCGACCTGGACGACCTCGCGGACGCCTACGGCGACAGCTACCTGGAGGAGCTGGAGCGCCGCCTCGGCAGCCGCTGAACGGGACCCCTGGGCGGAGGCTCAGGCAGCCGCTGAGCGGCCCCCTGGGCTTCCGTCGGACCATCCCCGACGACGGCGCCCCGCCCGAATCGCAGGCGGCCACCGCCCTCCGGCGGCTGGCCCGGCAGGATCCCAAGCGGCACGCCCGGGTGGTCGCCGGGAGCCGGGAGCGTGCCGAGGAGCTCGGATACCGCTGGCCGTACCCGAACTGACCGGCCGTCATCTGTTCGGCCGCCGGGGTCGCCGGGGGCTGCCCGGATCCATCGGGATTGCGGGATTTGCGTAGATACCGGCAGGTCAAGCAGGCTCTACGCATGAGCACACCCGTGTACCGGGGCCCCGCCCTGCTGCTGGCCGACGGACTGGAGATCCCCGTCCAGGTGGAACTGACCGGAAACGTCCCCGAACTCGGCCTGCCCGGTTGGACCGGGGTGCTGGAGAGCGGGGACACCCGGTTCAGCGCGGGCAGCGTGCGCTCTGGGCGGTTGCGGCTGCCCGGCGGGTGGGAAGGCGGCTTCGCCGTGATGCGCCGCCTGCTCGGCGTCTCCACCGTGTGGGTGCGCGGCAACGACGTCGAGGCCTCCCCGGCGGACTGGCCCACCGGCTGACGGCGAGTCACCGGAAGAGGGCAGCGGCACGGGTCGACGGGGGCGTGCAAGGGGCGCGAGGTCGGCGCGGGGTGTCGTGGCGCGCGCGGTGGGTGCGCGGTCGGTGCTGCATCCGCGAGTGGTCCGACGGCGAACGGCTGTCGCTCACCGGGGTCGACACGCTACGGTCTGTGTTCTGGAGGTGGACGATGACCGAGCAGCAGACCTGCCCGGGCTGCGCCGGGGCGCGCGGCACGGAGAAGACCGAACACTCCGTGGAGACCGACGGCCAGGGGTGGCAGCAGCCCGTGCGGCGCACCTTCTGGTCGCCGTGCACGGTGTGCGCGGGCTCGGGGGTGGTGCAGCGATGAGGCTGGTCTTCGTCTGCCAGAGTTGCGGCTGCCACTACCTGGTGCCGCCCGCCCTGCACTACCCCGACGGCGGCCGGGCCAGCGCCGTCTGGTGCTCGGTGTGCCAGGCAGCGGCCGCCCGCAGCGGCACCGCCGAGCCCACCGAACTCGCCGCCGTCGCCGTCCTGCTGGCCGTCCGCGCCCTCAAGGCCGCCCTCGCCGGCCGTGAGCAGTCGCGCCGCGACCAGCCGCGCCGGGACCGCCGGCCGACCCGCCCCACCCCCACCTCCCGCGGGCGCACCCGCCCCACCGGAGCCCGCACCCGCCTGGCCTGACCGGCGCGGCCCGGGCGCCGGTACGATCCTGCGGCCGGCTCAGGCCCAGCGCCCGGCCGCGGCCGCCTCGCCGACGAACTGTTCGAAGGAGCGGGGCGGTCGGCAGAGGGCCTGCTGGACGCCGTCGGAGACGGTGGCGCCGCGGCCCTCGCGGACGTCCACCAGCAGGCCGGTGAGCAGCCGGGCGGTCGCCGCCGGGACGCCGTCCTCGGTCAGCCGGTCCGCGAACGCGGCGGCGGGGACGTCGAGATGACGGATCGTCCGGCCGGTCGCGGCGGCGATCACGTCGAGCGCCTCGCCGAAGGAGAGCGCGGCCGGGCCGGTCAGCCGATAGGTGCGGCCGCGGTGGCGATCCTCCGTCAGGGCGGCGGCGGCGACCGCGGCGATGTCCTCGGCGTCGACGAACGGGGTGCGCCCGTCGCCGGTCGGGGCGGCGAGCGTGCCGGAGCGGACGCCCGGCAGCCAGAACGACTCGCTGAAGTTCTGCGCGAACCAGTCGGGCTGCAGGATCGTCCAGTCGACGCCGGAGCCGCGGACGGCCTGCTCGGCCGACTTCAACGGGCGGCCGTCGTCGGCCCCGTCCACTCCGTACGCGGACAGCAGCACCAGCCGGGTCACGCCCGCCGCGACCGCCTCGGACACCAGGCGGGGAATGCGGTGCCGCCGGCCCGCGCCCGGGCGCAGAGCGGGCTCCAGCAGGTACATCGCGCCGACCCCGTCCAGCGCGGGCCCCCAGGTCGTCGGATCGTCGAGGTCGAACCGGACGTCGCCGCCGGTGCGGCACGCGGTACGGACGGGCAGGCCGTCGGCGGACAGCCGACGGGCGATGCGGCAGCCGGTCGTGCCGGTGCCGCCGAGAACCAGGATGCTCTTCATACCCCTCAGCCAACCGCGCCGAGTTCGGACGATCCATGGGAGATCGTCGCGCAGACCTTTGTGATCGTCTAACGTGGCATCACATGGACGTTCTGAGCGATCTGCTGCACCGGGCCCGCGCCACCAACGCGCAGATCCGGCAACTGATCCAGCGGCCCCCGTGGGCGACGACCTTCGCCGACGCCCCGCCGCTCACCGTCGTCGCCACCCTCGGCGGCCGGGCGAGCGTCCGGCTCGACGACGACCCGGGGGCCGCGCCCGTCCGGCTGGCCGCCGGAGACATCGCACTGGTCAGCGGCACCGCCCAGTACACCATCGCCGACTCCCCGGACACCCCGCCGCAGATGGTCGTCCGCGACGGGCGCAAACACCTGATCGACGCCGACGCCCCCGCCCAGCAGCCGCTCGCGCCCCGCACCTACGGCGACGGGCTGCCCGGCGCCACCACCCTGCTGCGCGGCGCGTACGAGATCCGCGGCGAGGTCGGCGAACGTCTGCTGCGCACCCTCACCCCGCTGGCCGTGGTCCCCGCCGGGCCGCGCACCCGCGCCGTCCTGGAACTGCTCGCCGCCGAGACCGCCCACGAGGCACCCGGCCAGGACGCCGTCCTCGAACGGCTGCTGGACCTGGTCCTGGTCCTCGCGCTGCGCGAGTGGTGCGCCCGTCCGGACGCCCGAGTGCCGTCCTGGCACCGGGCGTTGGCCGCCCCCGCGATCGGTGAGGCGCTGCGGCTGCTGCACGAGAACCCCGGGCACCGCTGGACGGTGGCCGAACTCGCCGCGAAGGTCGGGCAGTCCCGCGCCACGTTCGCCGCGCACTTCACCGCCGCCGTCGGCGAACCCCCGCTCGGCTACCTCACCGGCTGGCGGATGACCCTGGCCGCCGACCGGCTGCGCGACACCGACCGCACCGTCGCCGCCGTCGCACGCGAGGTCGGCTACGAGGACGCGTTCGCCTTCAGCACTGCCTTCAAACGCGCCCGCGGCGCCAGCCCCGCGCACTGGCGCCGCGCCCACCGCTCCGCCTGACGGCTGCTCCGGCTGACGGCCTGCTCAGCCGCCCGGCCGGCGGACGGTGCGCGGGCCCAGGGGAGTGGCGCCGAGCGCGGTGACGCGCTCGCGCAGGCCGCGGTCGGCGGTGACGACCAGGCACCGGCGGGAGGGCTCCCCGGCGACCAGTTCGACGATCCGGTCGTCACCGCTGCCGGGAGCGGACTCCACCCGGACACCGGGCGCCGACTCCACCCCGCGAGCGGCGCCCTCCACCACCAGAACGACCGTCAGCGGGCCCGGCAGCTCGGGGAGTCCGTCGCGGGCCACCGCTGCCAGCGAGTCGCGCAGGCGCTCCGCCGCGCCGCGCCGATCGCGCCACCAGCCGTCCGGGACCGAGCCGACCACGTTCGCGCCGTCCACCACCAGCAGGGGCGGTCGGGGATCGGCCGGGCCGTCGAAGTTCTCCATGGGCGTCAAGACTGCCACGGTGCGCCGGCGCTGTGCTCGGTGATGCGCAGGCCGTGGGGGAGGCGAAAAGGCGGTGTAAAGGCGGTTTTTGAGGGTTGGTACGAACCAGTCACTACTGGGCGGTATTGTCTGTGCGGCAATCCCGTACGAGCATTCGCTTTTCCCGATCGGACCCCCCTCTCATGAATCACGGCACCATGGCCCATCTCGACGGTTTTCAGTACGGGTGGGTGAACCCGGTCGTCGCGTATGCCATCGCGTGCGTGGGCGCGGCCATCGGGCTGCGGTGCACGGCCCGGGCCGTGACACTGCCCTCGCGGAAGCGGGCCGGCTGGCTGGCGCTGGCGGCCGGCGCGTTCGGTTGCGGAATCTGGTCGATGCACTTCATCGCGATGCTCGGCTTCATGGTGGACGCCTCCACCCTGGTCTACGACATTCCGCTGACGCTGCTGAGCCTGCTGGTCGCGGTCGTCGTGGTCGGCCTCGGCATCGGCTACGTCGGCTACCGCGGCAGCGGCACCGGCACCTTGCTGACCAGCGGCGTGCTGACCGGCTGCGGCGTCGCCGTGATGCACTACCTCGGCATGGCCGCCATGCAGGTCGAGGGCGCGGTCTCCTACGACACCCTGCTGGTGGTCGCCTCGGTCGCCATCGCGATCGCCGCCGCCACCGCCGCGCTGTGGATGACGCTGCACATCAAGGGCCTGTCGGCGGCGCTCGGCGCGGCGCTGATCGCCGGCGTCGCCGTGGTCGCGATGCACTACACCGCGATGGCCGCCGTCACCGTCACCCTGGACGGCCGCGCCGCCAGCACCGGCGTCCCCGCCTCGCAGTTCGCCCTGCCGGTGGCCGTCGGCATCGTGGTGGTGCTCGCCGTCGCCGGCCTGGCCGTCGCCTTCTCCCCGCAGGACGACGAGCCCGGCGCCGGCCCGGCCGTCGAGCCGATCCGGGTCGACCTGTTCGGCCAGGAACGCCGCTGACCGCAGCGCCCCCGCCGTACCCCGTCGCACCTGACGCCGCCCGACTCCCCGGGCGGCGTTCGGCGTTCCGGCCGTTCGGGGCGGCGGCCGGGAGGTCGGCCGGGCTCAGGGCGACGCGGTCGACGGCGCGGGCAGCCGGGCGTCCTCGGGTGTGACGGCCGTCGCGGCAGCCAGCCGGGCCGTGCCGAAGTGCCGCTGCGCGTACGCCGCGACGGTGGTCGCCGCGCCCAGGGCGAGCCAGCCCAGCGGGCCGGTGGAGAGCACCGCGCCGGTCAGCAGCAGCGGGCCCGCCGCCTTCTCGGTGGACTGGGCCATTCCGGCCACGCCGAGGTACTCGGGGCGGGCCCGCTCCGGGGCCAGCGCCACCGACAACTCCCAGGACACCACCGAGCGCAGCAGCTCCGCGAAGGTCACCAGCACCGCCGCCGCCAGCAGCAGCACCGAGGCGAGGACCGGCCCCGGGCCGTGCGCCGCGGCCGCCGCCGCACAGCAGCCGAGCACCGTGAAGCCGTACATCGGCACCGCCCGCACCGCCTGACGGGGCGTCCGGACCCGGGCGGAGACCCGCAGCTGCGCGACCACCACCAGCACCGTGTTGATCGCCAGGAACGCCGGGACCAGCGCGTGCGGCGCACGGGTGGCGTGGATCAGCCAGAGCGGCAGGCCGACGTTCAGGATCGCGTCGTCGATGGTCAGCGCGCAGTCCAGCGCGACGAACCGCAGGTAGCCGCCGTCCCGCCAGGGGCTCGGCCGGGCCGCGGAGCCGGCGTCCGGCGCCGGCTGCCCGGACCCGGCGACCACCCGGCCCTCGTGCCGCGGCTCCCGGACGCCCGCGACCAGGGCGGCCGACAGCAGGAAGGAGAGCACGTCGGCGAGCAGCAGCGCCCGGTACGCGGCCGGGGTGCCGACCGCGAGTCCGATCGCGGCCAGGCCCGCGCCCGCCGCGTACCCCGCGTTCATCGCCGTCCGGGACAGCGCTCGGTACACCGAACGCCGGTCGCCCGCCACGTCGGTGGCGAACAGCATCTCCATCGCCCGCGCCGCCCGGTCGCCCAGCGCGGTCACGGCCACCAGGCCCAGCAACGCGCCGAACGAGGAACAGAGCAGCACCGCCGCCAGCGCCACCGCCCGCAGCAGGTGACACCCGATCAGCACCCGCCGGCCCCCCAGCGACGCGGCCAGCCGTCCGGCGAGTGGCGAACCGGCGATGCCCGCCACCGAGGCGACGCCGAGCAGCAGCCCGACCTGTCCGGCTGTCAGCCGCTCCACCTCGGTGAAGTACAGCACGCACGCCGCCGCCCACACCCCGGACCCCGTCCGGTCCGTGAACACCACGGCCAGCATGGTCCGCCCGGCCGCCCCGCCCGGCGGATTCCGCAGCTGCGCCCACAACCCGGCCCCGCCACCGCGTTCCCTGCTCGCCGTCCCCACCGTCGCCACCCCGTTCCCACCGCTGTTCGATCCGTACCGGGAGCACTCTGCCCGAGAAATCTCTTGATATCAAGATGCTTGATGTCGAGATGAAAATCAGTGGTCAACCGGCCCCGGCGGGCGGCAGAATGCCCCGATGCGCACCCCGCACTCCTCCGACCCCGAGCTGTGCGGCGCGTTCAGCGCCGAGTGGACGCAACGGTGCCCCGGGCCGCAGTGGCCCGGGGCACCCGTGGTCGGCGGTGCTACTCCGGCAGTGCTACTCCGGCAGCAGGTTGTACTCGCTCAGCAGTTCGCCGATCTCCGACGTCTCCAGGCGGGCGTTCAGCCGCTTGCGGAGGACGTGCGGGCCGGGGAGGGACACCGGCTTGCCGTCGCGCAGGCGGCTGGCCGCGTTGAGGAGGGCGCGGACGTCGTAGGTCGAGCCGAAGACCTCGGGGACGCCGCGTTCGACGCCCAGCAGCTGGTAGGCCGCCTCCATGCCGGTGCGCACCGAGTACTCGGTGGTGAAGATGCAGTCGCGGGTGGTCTCCGCGAACTGGCCGATGAAGGCGAAGTTCACCGCGCCCGGCGGCACCACGTCCGGACGGTCACCGGCCTTGCGGGGCATGAAGAACGAGGTGACGTACGGCATCATCACCGGCACGCACTTGGCCGCCTCCGCCGCCAGCTCGTCGATCTGTTCGATCGGCACGCCCAGGTGGTACAGCCACTCGCGGGTGATCTCCTCGCCCGTGCACTCCTGCATCGGCTTCTTCACGTAGTCGCCGGGCACGTCCACGAACAGCGAGTACAGCCAGACCACGATCTGGTCCTTCGGCTGCTGCTTGAAGTGCGGCTGCCGGTTCACCGTCCAGCTCAGCAGCCAGGACGAGTCGCGGACGGTGACGATGCCGCCCGTCACCACTCCGCCCGAGAACGGGTCGCGCTTGCACACCTTCTGGATGTACTCGGGGATGCGGCGGTCCAGCGTGGTCACCGTCGCCGACTCCCACTTGGTCTGCGGGACGTGCGCGCCGAACACGTCCGGGCGGCCGAAGTCCGGGTGCTTGGCCGCGATCCGCCGCCACAGGTCCCAGGCCGGCGCCGGGCCCTCGTCCAGTTTCGCCGGGGTGTGCTGGTCGCCGTTGTCGGAGTTCTCGGTCAGCGAGCCGATGGTGGTGAACAGCAGGTCGTCCGCGGTCAGTTCGACGCCGCCCGGCTCGCCGCCGGAGATCCAGTGCAGCGCCGTCGCCTGCTTGCGGCCGTCCGCGAAGGAGAAGTCGACGTCGGTGACCTCGGTGTCGTACCGGAACACCACGCCGTGGTCCATCAGCCACTTCACCAGCGGCAGCACCAGCGACTCGTACTGGTTGTACTTGGTGAACTTCAGCGCCGAGAAGTCCGGCAGCCCGCCGATGTGGTGCACGAAGCGGTGCAGGTAGAGCTTCATCTCCAGGGCCGAGTGCCACTGCTCGAAGGCGAACATGGTGCGCCAGTACAGCCAGAAGTTCGACGCCAGGAAGTCCTCGCCGAAGACCTCGTCGATCCGCTTGCCCTCCATCTCCTCGCGCGTCGCCATGAAGACCTTCATCAAGTCCCGCTGCGCCCGGTCGGTCAGCGCGAACAGGCCGTTGGTGCCCGCGTCCCGGCCCTGCTGGTGGGTGACGCGCTGGAGGGAGAAGTTCGGGTCGTCCTTGTTCAGCCAGTAGAACTCGTCGAGGACGCTCGCCCCCTCGATCTCCATCGACGGGACCGAACGGAACAGGTCCCACAGGCACTCGAAGTGGTTCTCCATCTCGCGGCCGCCGCGCACCACGAACCCGCGCTCCGGCTCCTTGATGCCGTCCAGCGCGCCGCCCGGGATCCGCTGCTGCTCCAGGATCGTGATCCGCTCGCCAGCCATCTGCCCGTCCCGGACCAGGAACGCCGCGCCCGCCAGCGACGCCAGCCCGGAGCCCACGAACCACGCCCGCTTGTCGTCCACGCCGGCGGGCTTGCGGGGCCGTGCGAACGCCTCGTAGTTGCCGCTGCTGTAGTACATCGCGCGCTCCCTCATCCGTCGCTCCACAGGGCCGACCAAGATCGCCGGCCCCGAGGCCCACCCAACCCGTCCTTATGTCGGCGCGCACGGCGGGATGCCCGCATTGCGCCGTTCAGGCGAAATGGGCGGCCCGATGCTCCGGCCGGTTCCGCGCGGGGCATTGACACCCGCCGCGCCACTGCGCAGGGTCGGCAGCAGGCCCACGCCGACAGGAGGAGGACACCTCCATGACTGGTCCGACCGCCCTCACCACCAGCTGCGGCGCGCTCTACTTCACCGACCGCCACGGCCATCCCTTCCAACTGCGCTCCGCCCGCCACCCGGACCGCTGGCAACTGCCAGGCGGCGACAGCACCCCCGGCGAGACCCCCTGGCAGACCGCCCTGCGCGGAGCCCGGGAACACCTCCGACTCGACATGAGCGACGACGAGTTGACCGTCCGGCGCCGCCTGCTCGCCGTCCTGCACCACACCCCCGCCGCCGACCGCCCGCTGGCCAGGACCGGCTTCGTCTTCGACGGCGGCACCCTCGACGACGACCGACTCCACCGCATCCGCCTCACCGCCGAGCACACCGACTGGGCCGTCGACACCCTGTGGCGCTGGCGCAACCGGATGCGCCCCCAGGACCACCGCCGGCTGATGCTCGTCGACCGCGCCCGCCGCGCCCGCACCACCCTGTACGCCGAACACCCCGACACCGGCGCCGACGCCTTCGAGGGCGTCCTCGTCCTGATCACCACCCCCGGCCGCGACCGCGTCCTGCTCAACCTGCGCGACGACCACCCCGGCATCGCCTGGCCCGGCCACTGGGCCCCGATCGGCGGCTGGCGCGAAGGCCACGAGAGCGCGCACGACTGCGCCACCCGCGAGATCCGCGAAGAAGCCGGCATCACCGTCACCGCGCTGCGCCCGCTGCCCGCACCGCGGCACCCGCTGATCGCCGACACCACCACCGTGCTGCACGCCGTCTACGACGGGCCCGAACGCGCCCTCGTCCTCGGCGAGGGCCAGGCGATCCGGCTGGTACCCCGGGAGGAGATCCCCGCCCTGCGCACCCCGCCGTACGTGGCGCACTACCTGGCCCACCTCTGACCGTGCGCCGCCGGCCCCGCCGCGGATACCCGGACGTTCCTGACGTTCCGTCACGGTGGCGGGGCCGTACTGCCGTGGTGGATCAGGTAGTTGACGGAAAGTCAATGGTCGGTGTCCGGAGGTTCGGTGTGATCGGTGTGCCGAGTGGATAGGCTTGCCGACAGCACGGCCGCAGCGGCCGCTCCACCGAGGGGGAATCCACACCACAATGTCGTACCTGCGCACCTTCCTGCCCTGGATCGTCTTCGCCGTGATCCCGTCCTCCCAGTGGCAGTGGGCCGCCCTGGCCGGTCTGGTCGTCGCCGCGGCCGTCATCCTCCAGCAGCGCAGGGCCGGCGCCGCCTACGACGCGCTGATCATCGAGCTCGGCTCGGCGCTGTTCTTCGCCGTGCTCGCCGCGATCGCCTTCGCCGACCCGCACTCCGGCGTCCGCGACTACTCCGCGACGCTCTCCTCCGCCTGCCTCGCCCTCATCGCCGGCACCTCGCTGCTGATCGGCAAGCCCTTCACCCTCGGCATCGCCAAGCGCAGCACCCCGCCCGAGATCTGGCCGCTCAAGCCGTTCATCCGGGTCAACGTCATCATCACCTCGGTGTGGACCGGCGCGTTCGCGGTCACCGCCGTCGTGCTGGCCGTCCTCGCCCACGGCGGCCACGGCCACTCGCTCGCCTCGCTGCTGGTGCAGATCGCCGGCTTCGTCGTCCCGATGGTCTTCACCGTCCGCTACGTCGCCCTGGTCCAGTCCCGTCGACCCGACGGCCCGTCGGGTCAGCCGCAGTCCGGCCGGTAGGCGACGGTCGGCACCAGCCGACTCCACTCCTCGGGGGGCAGCGGGGCGCGCAGCACGGCACAGGCCCGCGCCACCGCCGCCTCGGGGTCGAGGCTCCACAGCGGGGCGGCGCCGTCGTCGCCGCCGACCAGCGCCCGGCCGTCGGGCAGGAACGCGAGGCCGTTCAGTGCCTGCGCCGGGCCGGTGAGGGTGACGACCGGGGCGTTCGGACGGGCGGGATCCCACAGCCGCAGCCGGCCCTCGCGGCCCACCGTGGCGAGGGGCCGGCCGTCCCCGGTGAACGCCAGCGCCAGCACCGTGTCGTCGTCCGACCGGTACGGGTCCGGCTCCCGCCGTTCGCCGGTGCGGGTGTCCCACACGTGCACCAGCCGGTCGTTGCCGGCGGTCGCCAGGTAGCGGCCGTCCGGGCTGACGGCCAGTCGGTACACCAGGTCCAGGTGCTCGAAGGCGCTCTGCCGGACCGGCCCGCCCGGATCGGCGACGGTGAGCAGCCGGACGCGCCGGGAGTCGCCGGTGAACGCCAACTCCCCGCCGTCGCCCAGGAACACCAGGTCGCTGACGCGGTCCTCACTGGCGGGCCGACGCACCCGCAGCGGCGAGCCGTCCGGCGGGCCGAGCAGCACCTCGCCGCTCCTGGTGCCCACCGCCAGCAGCGACCCGTCGGGGCTGAGCGCCACCGCCGACACCCGGCCGGCCACCTGCAGCGAGGCCCGCACCGCCCCGTCGGCCGCATCGCGGACCTGAACCGCCCCGACCGTGGCGCTCGCCACCGTGCGGCCGGCCCGGTCGAAGGCCAGCCCCGTCACCGCACTGCCCGACGGCCCCGAGACGGCGATCGGCCACGGCACCGGCCCGCCGACGTCCCACAGGGCGAACCGCCCGTCGGCCGTCCCGAGCGCCGCCCGGTTCCCGGCCACGGCAACGGCCGTGACCCGCGGACGCTCCGGCCACGGCGCCAGATCGGTGCCGCGCCGCAAGTCCCAGATCAGCACGCTGCCGGACGGCGCGGTGACGCCGGCCGAGGTGACGACCGTGCGGCCGTCGGCGCCGACCGCCACCCCCAGCAGCAGGGTCGGATGGCCGCGCAGCTCGGCCGCCACCCGGCGGGTCGCCACCTCCCACACCAGGGCCGTGCGGTCGGCGCCCGCGGACACCAGCGTGGCACCGTCCGGCGTCAGATCCAGCGCGTCCACCGGCCCGACATGACGGTCCGGCAGGTTGACGGCCTCCCACTGCTGCGGCGCACCGTCCGTACTCGGCCCGCCCGTTGACGGTGTGTCGGCGGGCGGGCGCCACAGCCGGATGCCACCCTGCTCGCTGCCCACCGCCAGCAGCCCGCCGCCCGCCGCGAACGCCAACGACCGGGGCGACGGCGAGCGGCCCGCGAACACCACCGGCGCACCATCGTCCGGGCGGGGCGGCGCGTCCACGTCCCGCACCAGCACCGCGCCGCCGACGTCCGCCGAGGCCAGCCGGCGACCGGCGCCGAACGCCAGGCCCTGGACCGCCCCCGCGTGGCCCGCCAGCGTCCGCACCGGCGGGGCCGCGCCCGCGTCCGTCCGCCACACCCACACCTGCCCCGGCAGCGCCCGGTCGCCCGAACCCGCCGCGAGCAGCGCGCCGTCGCGGCTGAACGCCAGGCGCTTGGCCTGGGCAGGCGCACCCCGGCCGTTCACCGGCATCACCGGGGCGGGCAGCGGAATCCGGTCGGCGACCCGCCACAGCAGGATCCGGCGCCGCTCGTCGCCCGTGAGCGCGGCGGCCAGCACCGCTCCGTCCGGGCTGAACTCCAGGTCCTGCACCGGGTGCCCGACCTCCCCCTGGAGCTCCACGACCCGGGCGGTGGTCGCGGTGTCCCACAGCGTCACCCGGCCCCGCGAGTCACCCGTGGCGACCAGCCGCCCGTCCGGGCTCAGCGCCAGCCCGTTCACGCCGAACCCGAACCCCGGGATCCGGCCCGCCAGGTACTGGCCCTGGGTGCTCAGCACCGCGTCGTCCGCCGCCCGGCGCAGCTCCGGGATGCCCGCCCCGGTGATCCGGCGCGCCGACACCGACTGCAACAGCGCCGCGTACGGATCACGGGTCGCACTGCGCTGCGCCTCGGTGAGCAGCGTCAGCGCGCTGCGGCCGTCCGTCGCCCAGACCGCCCGGCGGTGCTCCTGCCACAGCAGCCCGCCGGCCAGCACCGCGGTGACCAGCAGCAGGGCGAGCGCGCCCACCAGCCGACGGCGGGTCCGGATCCGGCGGCGCTCCGCCCGCCGCTCCCGGTCGGCGCGGTGCGCGGCGGCGGCCAGGAACTCCCGCTCCACCGGCGCCAGACCGCGCCCGCCGGCGGATGCCGCCCAGGCCCCGACCACCTCCAGTCGGCTGCCCCGGGGCAGCAGGGCGTCCTCCCGGCCCGACGCCGCCCACGACTCGGCGTCCTGGGAGAGCTGCTGATGCAGCCTCAACTCGTCCCGGCCCGCCTCGATCCAGCCGCGCAGCCGGGGCCAGGCCCGCAGCAGCGCCTCGTGGGAGAGCGTCGCACCGGACGCGTCCAGGGTGAGCAGCCGGTCGTCCGCGAAGGACGCCAGCACCCGCTCCACCCGCGCCGGGTCGGCGTCGGCCGCCGCCAGCTGCGCCGACTCGGCGCGCCGCCGCGCGACCTGACCGTCCGGGCCGAGATGGACCAGCCGCAGCAGCACCCGGCGGGCCGTCGCCCGGGCCGGCCCGTCCAGCCGCGACCAGGCCCGCTCGGCGGTCAGCGCCACCGCACCGTGCAGCCCGCCGATCGCCCGATAGCCTGCCAACGACAGTGCCCGGCCGGTGCGCTGCTGCCACATCGCGTGCAGCGCGTGCGCCAGCAGCGGCAGCGCCCCCGGGTCGTAGGCGGGCCCGTCCCGGGCGCCGTCCAGGCCCAGGTCCGCCAGCAGCACCTCCAGCAGGCCCGGCTCCAGCTCCAGCCTGGCGGTGCGGGCCGGCGCGGTGATCGCCCGGCCGAGCTCCTCCGCACTCATCGGCCCCAGCGCCAACTGGCCGCGCCGCACCGCCGCCAACACGCCCTGATGCGCCAACAGATGCCCGTACAGATCGGCCCGCAGGCCCAGCACCACCAGCCGGCCCCCGTCCGGCCCGGCCTCCTCGCACAGCCGGTCCAGGAACGTCCGCCGCTCACCGGGATCGGCGCACAGCGTGAACAACTCCTCGGCCTGGTCGACGATCCACACCGGGCAGGCGCCCCCGGCGAGCGCCGACAGCCGCGCCAACGGCTCCGCGGTGGGGGAGAACACCTCCGCGTCGACCGTGCCCAGGCCCGGCAGCGCGCCGCGCCGCAACGCCGGCACCAGACCCGCCCGCAGCAGCGAGGACTTGCCCGCACCCGACGGCCCCACCACCACGACCGGGCCGCCCCGGTCCGCCGACCGCTCGCCCAGCAGCCCCAGCAACTCCGCGCGCGCCCGGTCCCGGCCGTGGAACCAGCGCTCGTCCTCCGCCCGGAAACTCGCCAGCCCCGGATACGGGCACTGCCCGCGCACCGCCAACTCCAGCAGCGCGCCGCCCGTCCGCAACGCCTGGTCGCAGGCCCGGGCGAAATCCGCGGTGGGCGGCTTGTCGCCGCTCTCGACCTTGCTGATGTGGCTCTTGTCGTAATGCACCCGACGGGCCAGATCCCCCTGCGAGAACCCGGCCGAGCGCCGCCGCTCCCGCAGCACCGCCCCGAACCCGCCGCCCTCCGCCGGCGGCCCGCCCTGGCCGGGCACCCGCCCACGATCGCCCTCGGTGTGCACCGCAGACCCCGCCTCCGTCGACTCCACCCCACCCAACGAGCCCGCCCGACACCGGACACGCGACACCGCGACGGCCCCCCGGTTCGAGTGAAACCGCAGGCCGGAGGGGTTGTCGAGGTGCCGGGCCCGGAGGACAACAGGCAACCGGTGCGCGCGCGGCGGCCGGTGGGCAACGCTGTCATCGGGGCCGGGACAACCACCGGCCGCACCAGCCACCCTGACGCCCGGTCACCACTCCACGAGGAGAACCCGACGTGACGTCCACCCCCGCCACGCTGCGCCGCGCCACCGTCCTCGCCGTCGCGGCCCTCGCCCTGGCCCTCCCCGCGCTCGGCCCGGCCACCGTCGCCGACGCCGCGGACGGCCCGCAGGCCTACGCCGTCCACGGCTTCGACAGCTCCCACTACAACCACGAGACCAAGAACGGCGAACAGGCCTACGACTGGCCGGCGATCGTCCGCGGCGGCCGGCAGTTCGTCTACCTCAAGGCCACCGAAGGCACCGGCACCGCCGACCGCTGGTTCACCCCCGACCTGGACGGCGCCCGCTCCGTGCACCTGATCCACGGCGCCTACCACTACTACCGCCCCGACCAGGACGGCGCCGCCCAGGCCGACCACTTCCTCGACGCCCTCCGCGCCGCCGGCCACACCGGCGGCAGGCCCGGCGAACTGCCGCCCGCCGTGGACATCGAGGAGTGCGCCCGAGACGGCCACCCCCTCGAACCCGCGCAGGTCAAGGCCTTCCTCCAGCGCGTCGAACACGCCACCGGCACCGCACCCGCCGTCTACACCCGCAACGGCATCGCCGACCAGTGCCTGCGCGGAATCCAGGACCTCGCCACCCACCCCGGCTGGCTCGCCCGCTGGGGCAGCACCGAGCCCCGCCCGCTGCCCGGCGCCACCGCCTGGGACTTCTGGCAGCACAGCAACCACGCCGAGATCCCCGGCACCGTCGGCCACCCGATGGACGCCGACGTCTTCCACGGCGACCGCACCGCGCTGCGCCGCCTCGCCCACCAGAACTGACCGACCCGCAGCACCCCGCACCCCCGGAAAGGACACCTCGTCATGAACCGCACCCACCGCTGGACCGCCGCCCCCGCCCTCGCCCTGCTCGGCGCACTCCTCCTCGGCGCCCCCGCCGTCGCCGCCCCCGTCACCGACACCGGCACCGGCACCAGCCGGGCGCAGGGCCTGCGGGCCGCCGACGCCCCGAAGCTCAGCCGCGCGGAGGAGATCCGCCGCGCCAAGGTCTGGCTGACCGCCAACAACGGCAAGCCCGTCCCCTACAGCCAGAAGGAGACCTGGTCGGACGGCTACCGGCAGGACTGCTCCGGCTACGCCTCGATGGCGCTGCGCCTGCCCAAGTCCGGCCCGAACACCGTGGCGCTGAAGAACGACGGCTGGACCAAGGCGATCAAGATGTCCGAACTGCGGCAGGGCGACCTGGTCATCAAGGCCAACAGCAGCGACCCCGACCACCGGCACGTCGTCATCTTCGACAGCTGGGACAACGGCAAGCACACTTCGTACCACGCCTACGAGCAGGCCGGCGGCGTCGGTACCCGGCACGCCTCGCACACCTACGGCCTCAAGGACGGCGACAACTACCACGCCTACCGCCCGGTCAACCTGACGGACTGACAATCCGCGCACCGCGCCCGGCCGTCGGGGTCCCCGGCGGCCGGGCCCTTTTCGGTCCGGAATTCAAAAAATCTCGCAAAGGGGTGGTAGCGAATTCCACCCGAAGTGCCAAGAACAGGGATGCCAAGTTGAAAACTGTTGACGCCCCGAGGAGTCGGTGCTCGGGCCCGACATGCCGTGCCACCTGCGTGGACCGCGGTCCTGAGGATTTCCTTAACCGGCTCCATTGACTGCCCGTCAGCGGCTCTGCTTTGCTTCTGGCCGCGGACAGTCAGGAAATCGGCGCGGTGAATTCCGGTGCCGGTACCCGGTTCTGACCGTCCCGCTCCCGCCCCAGGTTTATCGGCCGCGCTGCGCCCCACCGAGGTGCGGGCGGCCGGAGGAGAGAGGCCCCCCACCCATGGGATTTTCCCCCACTGCCATGCGGTCGAGGCTGACGGCGCTGACCGGCGCCGCCTCGCTCGTGATCGCCGCCGCCGGAATAGCCGCTGCCGCGGCCCCGGCGAACGCCTCCACCCCGCAGCCGGCCGCCGCGTCCGCGGCGGTCTCCGGCCAGGCCCACCACGGGTCCGCCGGAACCGGCGGCATCTCGAACGAGTTCAACCCGTTCAGCCCGGCGCTCACCGACAGCACCATCCCGGGCATGAAGCAGTACGCGAAGCAGAAGCAGCAGCTCATCGCGAACCAGCCGCAGGCCGCGGCCACCGGCCAGCAGACCCTGTCGTACGGCGGCGGCGTCGACGGCATCGGCGTGCAGAGCGGCCACTCCAAGGTGTACCTGGTGTTCTACGGCACCCAGTGGGGCACCCAGGGCACCGACGCCAACGGCAACCTGACGTTCTCCAACGACACGGCGGGCGCCGCGCAGGCCGCGCAGAACATGTTCAAGGGCATCGGCACCAACGGCGAGACCTGGTCGGCCGACCTCACCCAGTGGTGCGACGGCCCGAACGTGGCCTCCGGCGCGGTCAGCTGCCCGGCGAACGCCGCGTTCATCCCGTACCAGACCGGCGGCGTGCTCTCCGGCGTCTGGTACGACAACGCGGGCGCCTCCCCGGCCTCCTCCACCGGCCACCAACTCGGCGTCGAAGCCGTCAACGCGGCCGCCCACTTCGGCAACACCACGGCCGCGGCCAACCGCGACGCGTACTACGTGGTGCTGTCCCCGAAGGGGACCAACCCGGACAACTACCAGAGCCCGACCCAGGGTTACTGCGCCTGGCACGACTGGAACGGCGACACCACGCTGACCGGCGGCGCCGTCAGCTCCTCGTACGGCGACATCGCGTTCTCCAACCAGCCGTACAACATCGACATGGGCTCCTCCTGCGGCGTCGGCTTCGTCAACTCGCCCGGAACCCTGGACGGTTGGACGATGACCCTCGGCCACGAGTGGCACGAGATGATGTCCGACCAGAACCCGGCCGGCGGCTGGACCAACCACGTCTCCGGCTCCTCGTACAACGGCCAGGAGAACTCCGACGAGTGTGCCTGGCTGCAGCCCGGCACCGCCGGTGGCGCCGCCAACGTCAGCTTCGGCTCCTTCGGCACCTTCGCCGAGCAGGCCAGCTGGTCGAACGACACCAACTCCTGCGCCATCACGCACGCCATCCTCACCCACGGCGGCGGCACCACCAACACCGTCACGGTGACCAACCCCGGCAGCCAGAGCGGCACCGTCGGCACCGCCGCCAGCCTGCAGATCCGCGCCACCGACTCGGCGTCCGGCCAGACCCTGACCTACGCGGCGACCGGCCTGCCGGCCGGCCTGTCCATCAACTCCTCGACCGGCCTGATCTCCGGCACCCCGACCGCCGCGGGCACCTCCTCGGTGACCGTCACCGCCACCGACACCACCGGCGCGGCCGGCTCCACCAGCTTCGGCTGGACCGAGGCCGGCAGCGGCGGCGGCACCTGCACCGCGGGCCAGCTGCTCGGCAACGCCGGCTTCGAGACCGGCACCGCCGCCCCGTGGACCACCAGCACCGGCGTGGTCGACAACTCCGCCTCCGAGGCCGCCCACAGCGGCTCCTGGAAGGCCTGGCTGGACGGCTACGGCTCGGCCCACACCGACACCGTCTCGCAGACCGTGACCATCCCGGCCGGCTGCAAGGCCACCTTCAGCTTCTGGCTGCACATCGACACCGCCGAGACCGGCACCACGGCCTACGACAAGCTGACCGTCCAGGCCAACTCCACCACCCTGGCGACCTACTCCAACGCGAACGCCGCCACCGGGTACGTCCAGAAGTCCTTCGACCTCTCGTCCTACGCCGGCCAGAGCGTCACCCTGAAGTTCACCGGCACCGAGGACGCCTCGCTGCAGACCAGCTTCGTGATCGACGACACCGCGCTCAACGTCTCCTGACGCGGCACCACCCCCCTCGGGGGCGCCGGGGCGGGCCCACTGCGGGCCCGCCCCGGCGCCGTTGCGCGCAGCGGATCCGACCGGGCCGCCGCCGCGTCCAATCCGCGCCCGCCCGCCCGACCCGTTCAGAGATCCGGAGCCCAGCCATGACACCGAAGCCCCGCAGAACCGCCGCCGCAGCCCTGCTCGCCCTCGTCGCACTGAGCGGCTGCGGGTCGGCTGCCACCGTCGCGAGCCCCGCTGCGCACCCCGCGCCCGGACTCGTGGTGCTCGACGAGTCCGCCGACCGCACCCGGATCACCGTCGCCCCCGGCACCACCGTCCGCACCGAACTCCACAACACCTACTGGTCGCCCGCCACCAGCACCGACCCCGGCCTGCTCGCCCCCGCCGGACAGCCCACCACCGCCGCCGCGCCCTCCTGCCGCCCCGGCAGCGGCTGCGGCACCGTCACCACCGCCTTCACCGCCCGCACCGCCGGCTCGGCCCGGCTGACCGCCCACCGCACCAGCTGCGGCGAGGCCCGACCCTGCCCGCCCGGCCAGCAGGACTACACCGTCGACGTGGACATCGCCGCCCGCTGACGACTACAGCGCCCGTCCGGGCTCGGTGACGGCCCGTCAGAGCAGCGGTTCGACGGGGGAGAGGACACCGAGCCGGTCCTCCAGCTGCTGGGCGGCGGCGAGACAGAGGTCCTCGCGGAACGGCCGGCCCACCAGCTGCACGCCCGTCGGCAGGCCGCCGGCCGGCCCGGTGGGCACGGCCACCGCCGGGGCGCCGACGAAACTGGTCAGCGAGCACAGCCGCATGGCGGAGGCGACCCGGTCCCGGCTCTCCTGGTCGCGGGACTCCAGCCCGGGCTCGACCGGCGGCTCGGTGAAGACCGGGCCGAGCAGCAGCGGGTACTCCGCCAGGAACTCCGCCCACGAGCGGCGGATGTTCATCCAGGTGCCCATCAGGGCGATCAGCCCGGCCGCGTCGAGCTGCGGCGTGCGGCGCATCGCGAAGTCGATGAAGCGGTCGCCGCCCTCGCCGAGCAGCTGACGGACCACCGGCCAGGACGGCGTGAACTCCGCGACGGTCAGTTGGTGGAAGGCGTCGTACGCCTCGTCGAACCGGGGCACGTCGGGCACCTCGCGGACGTCGTACCCCGCCTCGGCCAGCGCCCCCGCGGCCCGCTCGACCGCGCGCCGGACGGTCGGGTGCACGCCGCGCCCGCCCGGGTCGGCGACCACCGCGACCTTCACCGGACCGTCGACCGGACGGCCGTACAGCGGCGCGGGGACGGCCCGCGGATCACGCGGGTCGGGCCCCGCCAGGCACTCGAACGCCAGCCGCAGATCGGCCACTGTCCGGGCCAACGGGCCGTCCGTGACCAGGATCTGCGACGCCGGGCCGGGATCGTCCGGGCCCAGCATCCGCTGGTCGGCGGCGAACCGCCCCGCGGTCGGATTCAGCGCCGCGACGCCGCAGAACGAGGCCGGAATGCGGATCGAGCCGCCCGAGTCGTCGCCCAGCCCGAGCGCGGCCATCCCGGTGGCGACCGCCGCCGCGTCGCCGCCGCTGGTGCCGCCGGGCGTCCGCCCCGCGTCCCACGGGTTCAGCGTGTCGCCGTACAGCTCGTTGCGGGTGTGCATGCCGGAGAGGATCAGCGACGGCATGTTGCTGTGGCCGATCGGGACCGCGCCCGCGGCGCGCAGCCGGGCCACCGGAATCGCATCGGCCCGGGCCGTCAGGTCGGCGAACCGCCGGATGCCGAAGGTGGTCGGGTACCCCTCGACCCGGATGCACTCCTTCACCGTGAACGGCACGCCGGCCAGCGGCCCGAGCTGCTCGCCGGCGGCCCGGCGCCGGTCGATCCGGCGGGCCTCGGCCCGGGCCCGGTCGCCGAACATCTGGGTGACGGCGTTGATCCGCGGGTTCACCGCGGCGATCCGGTCGAGATGGGCGTCCATCACGTCGAGCGCGGACACCTCGCCCGCCCGGACGGCAGCGGCGAGCGCGCCGGCGGAGAGCTTCCACATGGTTCTGTCCTCCTCAGCCTTTCCGATGCGGTTGCATCGGAACAGGACCGCACCCTAGCCCACGAACCGATACACTCGCATCGAATAAAGCCGTCGCCCGGGAGGCCGCAGCAGATGCCCAAGCAGGTGGACCACGACGAACGCCGACGCCTGATCGCCGACGCCGTCTGCGCCCTGATCGACGAACAGGGCCTGGAAGCCGCCACCCTCCGAGACGTCGCCGCCCGCGCCGACGTCTCCATGGGCGCCGTCCAGCGCTGCTTCCGCACCAAGGGCGAGATGCTGCAGTTCGCCCTCGCCCACATCGGCCACCAGGTCACCACCCGCGCCCACGCCCGCCTGCGCGCCGCCCCCGCACAGTCCCCGGCCAGCACCGTCGGCCACCTCGCCCACGAGATCGCCCTGCTGAAGACCCGTCACCGCGCCCAGGCCCGCACCTGGCTGGCCTTCCTCGCCGCCGCCGCCGTCGACCCCGCCCTCGCCGCCGGCCTGCGCACCAGCTACACCGACCTGGAGACCCTGCTCACCGACCTGATCGCCGCCGCCGTCGACACCCCCGACCCCGCCCACCACGCCCGCACCCTGCTCGCCCTCACCGACGGCCTCACCGCCCACGTCCTGATCGGCCAGCGCACCCCCGAGGAAGCCGAACACCTCCTGCACGCCCACCTGTCCCGCCTCTGGGCCCACCCCGGCGAGTAGTCTCCCAACTCTCCGCCGCAGCACCGGAAAAGCCCGTGACACCCGCACGCGGCCCCCGGACGCCGGCCTGGCACCCGCATACCCGCCGACCCGGGAGGAACCACCGTGGCACTCGCCCGCAAAGGCGCCCGCCGCATCGTCGTCGACGGCGTCGCATACCGCTGGCACGTCAGCCGACGGCACCTCTGCTGCGACTACGAAGGCCACACCCTCGGCTACGTCGCCGAACACGCGACCCGCCCCGGGGCCACCCTCGTGGTGGAGACCGGCCGCCCGGCCCGCCTCCGGCCCGACCTCGTGCCCGCCGACCTCGTCCTGCCGCGCGAAGTCGCCACCGGAATCCGCACCGCACGCGCCCGGGGCTGGACCCCCACCGAGCCCGGCTCGCCGTTCACCCTGCGACTGTCCGGCATCGCTCCGGATCAGGATTTCTGATACACCGTCAGGACGACGGCCGCCTCGGGACAGTCCTTCTCGATGGTGACGGCGCACCGCAAGGTCGCGTGATGTTCTGGAACGGACCCGGCAGGCCCGGCCCCGGGCCCGCCCCGAACCAGGAGCACCTCGTGAACCCGCCACCGCCGTACCGCCGTTACGCCCTCCGCCGCTGCGCGGTCCCGGTCGCCGCCGGCGCTCTGCTGCTCGGCGCGCTCGCCCCGACCGCCGCTGCCGCCGCGCCCGCCACGGCCTCCGCCGAGGCCAGGCCGGCCGACATCGTCCAGCAGCGGCTGGACGCGCTGGTCGCCGGCGACAAGCTGCCCGCGGCGCTCGCGGCCGTCCGGGGACGCGACGGCCGGACGCGCGACTACACCTCGGGCGTCGGCGACCTCGCCACCGGGGCGAAGGTCCCCGTCGACGGGCAGGTCAGGATCGGCAGCAACACCAAGACCTTCGTCGCGGTCGTCGTGCTCCAGCTGGTCGCGGAGGGCAAGATCCAGCTGGACGCCTCCCTCGACACCTACCTGCCCGGCCTGATCCACGGCGACGGCATCGACGGAAAGGCCATCACGGTCCGTCAGATACTCCAGCACACCAGCGGGTTGGCGGACTACGTCCCGTTCGTCGACCTCGCCGGACCCGACCAGTACATCGAGCCGCGCGAGCTGCTCGACATCGCCCTCGCGCAACGCCCGGACTTCGCCCCCGGCGCCGGCTGGAAGTACAGCAACACCGGATACCTGATCGCCGGACTGATCGTCCAGAAGGTCACCGGACGACCCGTCGGCGAGGAGATCACCAAGCGCGTCGTCGACCGGATCGGCCTGCGCCACACCTACTTCCCCGCCCAGGGCGACATGACCGTCCGCGAGCGCCACCCGCACGGCTACGTGCTGCCCGAGGAGCCCGGCGGCCAGCCGTACGACATCACCGAGATGGACCCGTCCTGGGCCTGGGCGGCCGGTGCGATGATCTCCACCAACACCGACCTGAACCGCTTCTTCGCCGCCCTGATCGGCGGTCGACTGCTGCCCCCTGCCCAGCTCGCACAGATGCGCACCACCGTCCCCGCCGAGTACATGGGCCCCGGTGCGCGCTACGGCCTCGGACTCGCCAGCCGCCCGCTGCCCTGCGGCGGCCTGTCGTGGGGCCACGGCGGCAGCCTCCCCGGCTACGTCACCCGCGGCGGCGTCACGGAGGACGGCCGCGCGGCGAACATCGCGGTGACCGCGGCCCCGTCGCCCGAGGCCAGGCAGCGGGTGGCCGACGCGGTCGACGCGGCGCTGTGCCGCTGAGTCGCTGAGCCCGCTGTGCCTCTGAGTCTCTGAGTCGCTGAGCCGCCCTCCGGACCGAGTGGCTGCCGGCTCCGGACGCGCGTCGACCCGCGGTCGGCCGGCCGCAGGGGCCGTGACACGCGGGTCGACGAGTACGGGGGCGGGTCGGGCCGGCTGTCCGGCGGACGGGGGAGCCCGCCGGACACCCGGCCCGGGGCCGGTTCCTAGAAGTGGGCGCCGGAGTCGAGGAAGGAGCCCGAGACGCCGTTGTCGTCCGCCCAGACCCAGAAGGCGTGGTGCTCGACCCCGTTCTCGTCGACGAAGGATCCCGTGTTGGCGAAGCCGGCGCCGGACTCGTTCGCGATGAACTGGGACTTGTTGAAGTGGGCGTCGAAGTCATCGGCGGAGGCGAGTCCGGCGCAGCCGATCACCAGGGGGGCGGTGAGGGCGCCGAGGGCCAGGACACGCTTGACAGCACGCATGAGAAATCTCCTCCGAGTAGGTGTGCGGCGGCAGGACCCAGCGGCGGCCCGGCCGATTCCAGGACGACACGGGCCGCAGGGGCCCGCAATGCGGCCCTGCGCCCATGTGGTCCTGACGGAGAGTCAGCGTCCCCTGTGTCGACTGGGGAGGGGCGGGTCGAAGCTTCACCCCTGGGTGGCCGCTCGTCCGGCGCAGGCGGACGGTTCCCGGCAGATGATCCGACGACCGGTCAGTGACCCCCGAAGTGCTGGTCCCGCCACCGGTCGACCTCTCTCCGGTGCGCCTGACGGTCGGTCACTCGCCTCCGTCCCCTGATGCCGAGTCAGAGGGTCGGTGGCCCGGGCGGCATCCCGGGTTCGCGCATCCGAGCGATTCCCTAGGCCCACTAATAGTACAAACTGATAACCGTGCGTAGCGGCGGCACATAGTCAAGGCATGACGAGACCATTCCGCGGACCGGGGCGGCCGAGATCCCGCACGGCCCGCTTCATCAGTGCCGCAGCCGCAGTCGGCCTGGCCGCCGCAGGGCTGAGCACCTCATGGGGCGCCCAGGCCGTAGCGCCGACCCAGCACCGCGCCGCGCCGCCGGAGAGCGTCCGGGCCGGAGCCTCCACCCTGCTGGAGGAGGACTTCACCGGTGCGACCGCGGACCCGCGGTTCGTCGCCGTCGGCTCGGCCTGCCTGACCGGCGGACCCGTCACCACTCCGCTCCCGCCGGACGGCCGCCGGCTGACCGGCTGTCCGATCCCGGAGACGGGGCCGGTGCCGCCGCTGGACAGCGCACCCTTCGGCTACCTGCGGATCACCGATGCCGCCAACGACCAGAACGGCGCGGTGCTGTTCGACCAGGCGCTGCCGGCCAACGCCGGCCTGGACGTGCAATTCGACCAGTGGCAGTACGGCAGCACCACCCCCGCCACCCCGGCCGACGGAATCTCGTTCTTCCTGGTCAACGGTGACGTCACACTCACCCACCCCGGCGCGTTCGGCGGCAGCCTCGGCTACGCGCAGAAGCTGCCCGACGACAACCCCGCCAACCCGTTCCTGCCCGGCGTCGACAGCGGCTACCTCGGCGTCGGGCTCGACGTGCTCGGCAACTACTTCGGCGACTGGGAACACCGCGGCAACGGCTGTCCCCCCGGCGAGCGCTCCCCGTCCGGCACCGGCTTCCGCATCCCGGCGCCGGGCAGCAACATGGTCACCGTCCGCGGCCCCGGCGACGGCGTCGAGGGCTACTGCTTCATGACCGCGACGACGAGCAACTTCACCACCAACGGCCCGTGGCCGTCCACCCTGCCGGGCACCCTGCAGGGCCCGCTGACGTTCCTCCCGCCGGACGTGACGCCGCCCCAGGCCCAGACGCTGCTGGAGCCGTCCCGCCGCCGGGTGCACGTCCGCATGACCCCGGCGCCGTCCCCGGTGCTGACCGTCGGCGTCGACTTCAACGACGGAGCGGGCGAGCGCCAGGTGCTGACCACCCCCGCGCCGCAACCCGTCCCGTCGACCTACAAGTTCGGCTTCGCCGGGTCCACGGGCTCCTTCACCGACGTGCACCTGATCCGGAACGTGGTGATCGGCACCTCCGTGGCGCTGCCCTCGCTCAACCTGGTCAAGCAGGCCCACCGGCCGCTGCCCGCCAACCTGACGGTCGGCACCCCGGTCGACTACGACTTCGTCGTCACCAACTCCGGGAACGTGCCGATCGACAACCTGACGGTCAACGACCCGAAGATCGGCGGGATCAGCTGCCCGGTGACCACGCTGGCCGTGGGCCAGACGGTCACCTGCACGGCGACCTACGTGGTCACTCCCGCGGACGGGGCCGCCGGCCACATCGCCAACACCGCGCAGGCCACCGGAACCACACCCGGCGGCCCCGTGACGTCGCCACCGTCCTCCGAGGACATCCCGGTGGTGACCCCGCCGGGCATCGAGGTCGTCAAGCAGGTGGATGCCCCCGGGCCGTTCCACGCCGGTGACACCGTCCCCTACACGTACATCGTGAGCAACACGGGCGGCACCGGGATCACGGACGTCCACGTCCAGGACGACCGGATCACCAACATCACCTGCGACGTCACCACCCTCGCCCCGCGCGGCAGCCCCGGCGACGTGACCAAGTGCCACGGCACCTACGTGGTCACGCCGGAAGACGCGGGCGTGGGACAAGTCACCAACCACGCAACCGCGTTCGGCACAGCCGCCGGCGTGCCGATCAACTCCGTGGAGACCCAGGCGACGATCGACGTCATCGGCCCCTCCTCGATCGCCCTGGCCAAGGAGGCGGACACCCCGGGCCCCGTCCACGTCGGTGACACCGTGCACTACACGTACACCGTGACGAACACCGGCCGGACCGTGCTCGACAACGTCTTCGTCAGCGACGACCACTCGGCGGACGTCACCTGCGACACCACCACCCTCAACCCCGGCCAGAGCACCCTCTGCCACGCCGCCTACCTCGTCACCGAGGCCGACCTGGCACTCGGCAGCCTCACCAACAGAGCCCAGGCCGTGGGCAGCGAGCCGCTGGGCGAACAGGTCGTCAGCCCGCCGGAAGAAGTGACACTGCCCGTCGTCGGCGTCGCCGAGCTGGGCATCGAGAAGACGGCGGACTCCGCGGGTCCGTTCCGGCTGGGCGACACCGTCAAGTACACGTACACGGTGACCAACACCGGTACCGCGACGGTGCACAACCTCGGTGTCGTGGACGATCGCATCGCGCCGGTGACCTGCGACACGGTGGTGCTGAACCCGGGTGCGAGTACGCTCTGCCACGGTTCCTACGTCATCACCGCCGCGGATGTTGCGGCCGGTCACGTGACCAACACGGCGCACGCCGAGGGTGTGGACCCTGAAGGCCGGACGGTGCAGAGTCCTCCTGGCGAGGCGACCGTTCCGGTGGTGGGCGAGGCCGAGCTGGGTATCCAGAAGACGGCCGACAGCGCCGGTCCGTTCCACGTCGGTGACACGGTCGACTACACGTACACGGTGACCAACACCGGTACGGCGGCGGTGCACAGCCTGTCTGTCACGGATGACCACGTCGCTGTGGTGACGTGTGATGCGACGACGTTGAATCCGGGTGCGAGCACGCTCTGCCACGGGTCGTACGTCGTGACGGCGGCGGATGTGTCGGCCGGCCATGTGACGAACACGGCGCACGCCGAGGGCACGGACCCGCAGGGCCGGACGGTGGTGAGTCCTCCTGGTGAGGCGACCGTCCCGGTCCTGGGTGAGGCGCTGCTGACGATTCAGAAGGCGGCGGACTCGGCAGGTCCGTTCCATGTGGGTGAGACCGTGGACTACACGTACACGGTGACGAACACCGGTACGGCGGCGGTGCACGATCTGGCGGTGTCGGACGACCACATCGCTTCGGTGACGTGTGACGTGACGACACTGAACCCTGGTGAGAGCACGTTCTGCCACGGCAGTTACGTGATCACGGCGGCGGATGTGTCCGCGGGCCATGTGACGAACACGGCTCGTGCGCACGGTACTGATCCCGAGGGTCGGGATGTGCAGAGTCCTCCTGGTGAGGCGACGATCGACATCGCGGGTGACGCGGTGCTGACGATCGAGAAGGTGGCGGATTCCGCTGGCCCGTTCCATGTGGGTGACACCGTCAACTACACGTACACGGTGACCAACGCGGGTACCGCTCCGGTGCACGACCTGGATGTGAGTGACAACCTGATCGGGTCGGTGACGTGTGACAGGACGACGCTGCCGGCCGGTGAGAGCACGCTCTGCCACGGGTCCTACGTCGTCACCGCTGCGGATGTGCAGAACGGTCACGTGACGAATACGGCTCACGCGAGCGGCATCGATCCGGAGGGCCGGCCGGTGGAGAGCCCTCCTGGTGAGGCGACCGTTCCGGTGGTGGGCGAGGCCGAGTTGGCCATCGAGAAGGTGGCTGATTCTGCGGGCCCGTTCCATGTCGGTGACACGGTTTCCTATACCTACACGGTGACGAACACCGGCACCGCTGCGGTGCACAACCTCACGGTCGCAGATGACCACGTCGCGGTGGTGACGTGCGATGCGACGACGTTGAACCCGAGTGCGAGCACGCTCTGCCACGGTTCGTACGTCGTCACGGCGGCGGACGTCTCGGCGGGACACGTGACCAACACGGCGCACGCCGAGGGCACGGACCCGCAGGGCCAGACGGTGCTGAGCCCTTCGGCGGACGCGACCGTTCCGGTGGCGGGCGAGGGTCGGCTGACCATCGAGAAGACGGCTGACAGCGCCGGCCCGTTCCACGTGGGTGAGACCGTCACCTACACGTACACGGTGACGAACACCGGTACGGCGGCGGTGCACGGTCTGACCGTGACGGACGACCATGTCGCTGTGGTGACGTGTGATGCGACGACGTTGAACCCGGGTGCGAGCACGCTGTGCCACGGTACATATGTCGTTACTGCTGCTGATGTTCAGGCCGGTCACGTGACCAACACCGCTCACGCGAACGGCACCGATCCCGAGGGCCAGCGGGTACAGAGCCCGCCGATCGAAGCGACCGTCCCGGTTGTGGGCGAAGGCGAGCTGGCCATCGAGAAGACGGCCGATGCCACGGGTCCGTTCCATGTCGGTGACACCGTGAACTACACGTACACGGTGACCAATACGGGTACGGCGGTCGTCCACAACGTCACGGTGGCGGACGACCATGTTGCGTCGGTGACCTGTGGCACGACGACGCTGAACCCCGGTCAGAGCACGCTCTGCCACGGCAGCTACGTGATCTCGGCAGCCGATGTGCAGGCCGGCCACGTGACGAACACCGCTCATGCGGCCGGTACCGGCCCTGAAGGCCGGACGGTGCAGAGCCCTCCCGGTGAGGCCACTGTTCTCGTGGTGGGCGAGGCGCTGCTGTCGATTGAGAAGACGGCCGATGCCACGGGTCCGTTCCACGTGGGCGACACCGTCAACTACACGTACACCGTCACCAACACGGGTACGGCGGTCGTTCACAATGTGAGCGTCGCGGACGACCACGTCACCTCGGTCACCTGCGACGCGACGACGTTGAACCCGGGTGCGAGCACGCTCTGCCACGGCAGTTACACGATTGCGGCGGCGGATGCCGCAGCGGGTCACGTGACGAACACGGCGCGCGCGAACGGCACCGATCCCAATGGCGGGGCGGTGCAGAGTCCGCCGGCCGAGGCTACGGTCACGGTCGTGGGCGAGGCGCAGTTGTCCATCGTGAAGAAGGCCGACAGCGCGGGCCCGTTCCGGGTGGGTGACACGGTCGACTACACGTACACGGTGACCAACACCGGTACGGCGGCGGTGCACAGCCTGTCTGTCACGGATGACCGTGTCGCGTCGGTGACCTGTGATGCGACGACGTTGAATCCGGGTGCGAGCACGGTGTGCCACGGCAGTTACACGATTGCGGAGGAGGATGTCGAGGCGGGTCATGTGACGAACACGGCCCGTGCGGGTGGTGTGGACCCGGAGGGTCGCCCGGTGGAGAGCCCGCCGGGCGAGGTGACGGTGGAGACCACGTCCGGTGCGTCGTCGCTGTCGATCGTCAAGCAGGCCGACGTGTCCGATTCCGCGCGTGTGGGCGACACCGTGACGTACACGTACACGGTGACGAACACCGGGACGACGGTGCTGACGGATGTGTCCGTCAACGACGACCGGGTCGCGCACGTCACCTGCGATGCGACGACGTTGAATCCGGCTGCGAGCACCACGTGCCACGGCACGTACGTCGTCACGGAGGAGGACGCGAAGGCCGGCCACGTGATCAACACGGCGACGGCCTCGGGCCGTGACCCGCAGGGGCAGCTGGTGAAGAGCCGGCCGGTGTCGCTGTGCGTGACGGTCTCGGAGTGCCCGGAGAAGGAGAAGGGCGAGGGTTGCGTGAAGGTTCCCCGTCCGACGGTGCCGCCGAAGCACGGCGGTGGTGGTGGCGGTCATCTGCCGGACACGGGTTCGCCCGCGGGTCTCGCCGCGGCGGGCCTGGCCGGCGGCGGGCTGCTGACGCTGGGCGGAGTGCTGCTGTACCGGGCACGGCGCCGCGCGAACGCGGACCGGTTCGTGGGGTAACACCCACGCAGTCACCGCTCGTTCGGTGAACGACCGCCCCCGGGGCCCACGGGCTCCGGGGGCGGTCCCCTGCCATGCGAGGTTGGGGGCGCAGTGTTGGATCGGTGGTCGAGTGCCGGTTCGCGGCCGTCCGCGCCGGATCGCGCGGGGGTGTGCTGCGCTGGTCGGGTCCTACTCGCTTGTGGGTCAAGTCCCGGTGGGGGATGGGGTGTTCGGAGGGGATGGTGCGGCTAGGCGGTGGGGCGGGGATAGCCGGAAGGGGTGACTTGTGATCTAAACCCTGGTGGGGGCGGGCAGTTCATTGGCGGGTTGTTTCGTATGGAAGCAATTGCCGGTGCCGTCGGCCGCGCGGTCGCGTGTGGGGCGCGGTGGGCGGGACACGAGCGGAAGAGGCAGAAGCCATGGCCATGGTTCAGACCGGTAGGTTGCAGCTGAACTCCACGCATCCCACGGAGGTGACCGGTGGGAACACGTCGACCTTCACCCAGGTCACGTTCCCCTCGCCGTTCCCGGCCGGTGCGAGTGTGATCGTCGTGCCGTTCGTGCAGACGTTCAACGGCCCTGACACGCCGGGCCTGCGGATCGCCGATGTCACCGTCACCGGCTTCAAGATCCGGATCAACGAGCTCGTGGGCTCGGGCAGGGCGTTGTCCGACGGTCCGCACACCACCGAGACCGTGGGCTGGATCGCCAGCACCGTGTGATCCCGCGACCCGACCGCCCGTCCCTCTCGGTGGCCGTCCCCTCCTGGCGGCCGTCGGGAGGGACGGGCTTGTTGTGGTGTCGCGTCGCGGTGTTCGGGGGCCGGTTGTGGTGCGTCCGGCGGCCCTGGCGGGTGGGTGGGCTGTCAGTCCTGGGCGCCGGTCCGGCTGACGATGCGTTCTTCGAGGGCCGCGGTGGAGTAGACGGCCTCGGGGTCGGCGGCGATCTGCTGCGGGGTGGGTTCGCCGGTCGGGGGAGTGCCGTCGGGGCCGACGGCGGGGAGGTACTTGAGGAGGACTTCGCGGATGCCGAGGTAGGCGCCGGTGGTGGAGTCGAAGATCAGGGCGACGCGCTGGGTTCCGTTCATGCCGACGACGGCGACGCCCGTGCGGCCGGTGGCGTCGACCTGGTCGGTGACGATCGAGGTGCCGGGGAGTTTCGCGGCGGCCTTCATCAGGGCGCCGGCCACGGCCGGGGGTGCGGAGACGTTCTGGAAGATCTGCTGGATGTCGCCGAAGGCGAGCTGCGCCCGCATGGTGTCGGTCATGTCGGAGGGCGGCGAGACCTGCTTGGTGCGGTCGGCGTCGAGGAGGAGCTGCTTGATCCGGTCGGGGTCGGTGGGCAGGGAGGCGACGAAGCGGTAGGTCTCGCGACCGGGGAATCCGGCTTCGACGCGGGTGCCGTCGATGACGGGGAGTCGGGCAGGGAAGCGCTGGAGTCCGTCCGGGCCGCTCTGGCCCAGGCCGGTCATGGTGGGGTCGACCACCGCTCCGTCGGCCTTGCCGTCGACGGACCACCAGATCTTCCGTTCGTGACGGGGGAAACGGCCGCCGTCCTGGATCTCCCGGGTGTAGGTGAACTGTCCGTCCCCGGCGTGCGGGTCGGGGCGGGCGGCGACGGCGTCGGCGGCCCGGGCGAAGAGGGTGGCGGCGTCGCTGTGCTCCGCCTGCGACGCGCCCGAGGGCGTCGGGGCGGTTGCGGGCGTCGATGCGGCTGCGGTGTCGCCCGTTGCGGGGGAGAGGGGCGTGCTGCGGGTGCCGGACTGCCCGGGCAGCAGGAGGGCGGTGGCGGCCACGGCGCCGGCGGCGATCGGCGAGGCCACCATCCAGACCAGCTTCCGGCGCGGCTTCGGCGCGTGTTCCGCGCGGGCGATCTCGTTCATCAGGTGCTCCTTCAGCAGCCGGTGGCGGTCGGCGGCGAGCATCTCGGGCTCGGCGTTCATCGGATGTCTCCCTGCGTCGACCTGGCCGCGACCAGGCGGCCGTCCGGTACCTGTCCGCGGCCGGCGGCCGGTTCCCTGTGATCCGTCAGTTCCTTCTCGGCGAGGTCGCGCAGGCGGCCGCGGGCGCGTGAGAGCCGGGAGCGCACGGTGCCGACGGGCACCCCGAGCGCCTGCGCGGCCGAGGCGTAGTCCAGGCCGGCCCACACGCACAGCCCGAACACCTCCCGCTCGCTCCGCCGCAGCCGTCCCAGTGCCCGGCGGACGGCGGCCGGCTTCTCCCCGTCGTCGAGACGGGTGACCAGCTCCTCGGCGAAGTCGGGCACGATCTCCTGCGCGGGCAGCCGAGCCATCGCCGCGCGGTGGCGGCGTCCGGCCCTGGCGGTGTTGCGCAGCACGTTGGTGGCGATCCCGAACAGCCAGGGCCGCACCGAATCGCCCTCCTCGTGCAGCGAGGTGCGCAGCCGCCACGCCTCCAGGAAGGTCAGCGACACCGCGTCCTCCGCCGCCGTCCAGTCCCCGAGCGCCCGCAGCGCGTACCCGTACACGGCGCCGGCGTGCTCGTCGAAGAGCTCCCCGAACGCCTCCTGTGCCCCGGCGCGCAACCGCGCCCGCATCGAGAGTTCCACACCCCCACCTGTCCGCAGGCGCACCAGGGTTCCACCTTTTCCCCGACCGGTGCTCGCGGGGTCCTGACGCACCGTCGGCAGGCCCCGGGGCAGCGGCCGACGGACCGTCCGGTGGGGTCAGCGTGTGTCGTCGCGACGGAGTCCGCGGTCGGGTGCGCTCATGTCGCCGGTGCGAGGGGTGCCGTCGGCGAGGGCGTAGCGGAGGTGGACGGTGCCGGCGGGGGCGGCTGCCGGTGGGGTCAGGAGGGTGAGGTTGGTGGGTACCGCGCCGGTGTCGAACACCTTCTTGCCGACGCCGAGGACGATCGGGTGCACCCAGAGGTCGAGGCGGTCGAAGAGCTTCTCGCGCAGGAGGGTCTGCACCAGGTTCAGGCTTCCGACGACCTTGACGTGCTGGTGCCGGTCGCGGATCTCGTGCACCGCCCGGGCCAGGTCGGCTCCGAGCAGGGTGGATCCGGCCCAGGGGAGGTCGGGGGTGCCGCGGGAGGCCACGTACTTTGGGACGCTGTTGAAGAGTTCGGCGATCTCGCCGTCCTTCTGGTGCGGCCAGTAGGCGGCGAAGAGGTCGTAGGTGCGCCGGCCGAGCAGGAGGGCGTCGGTGCCCTCGTACGCGGCGCTGATCTGCGCGCCGGTGACGTCGTCGAGCAGGGGCGCCTGCCAGCCGCCGAACGGGAACCCCGACGGGTCCTCGTCGGGTCCGCCCGGCGCCTGCCCGACGAGGTCGAGGGTGGCGAACAGTTCGATGTGGATCAGGCCCATGGCTGCACTCCCGGTGAGAGGTTTCGGTCGCCCCCGTCGAGATGTAGACCCGGCGGGGCCGGAAAGCCCGGCCGCCACGCCGACACCCGCCGCCCCGCTGCCGGGCGGGCCCGTCACAGGCCCGCCCGGCAGCCCGTTCCCGAACGCCGGTCAGCCGGTCAGCCGGTTCCGTCGGGGTTGTGGACGGTGAGCTCGCCGTAGGCGGACAGGGCTCCGGCCGGGTCGCCGGGGGTGGGTTGCAGGACGGCGTCGAGGAAGGCGAGGGTGGCGGCGGCCGTGGTGCGGGGGCTCTCGGTGCGGCCGAGGGAGCCGACGAGTGAGGGCAGCGGCGGCAGGTAGAGGGGGCTGTCGGTGAAGCTGAGGTGGGCGGTGCGGGGCACGGTGAGGCGGTAGCTGGTGGCGGTGTCGAGGGTGAGGGCCTCGGTGAGGCGGGGCAGGTAGCGAGGGTCGGTGTCGGGGGTGGGAGCGGAGGTGAGGGCGAGGGCGGGCTGGTGGAGGGCGGGGGCGGTGGGGCCGTGGGGGTAGCCGTCGAGGTCGACGACGGTGCCGATGCGCGGGTCGTGCCGGGCTGCCTGGAGAGCGGCGGCGCCGCCCATGGAGTGGCCGGCTGCCGCGGTGCGGGCGGTGTCGAGGCGCCCTGTCAGCGGGTCGGGGACGGTGCCGCGGTCCAGGTTCTGCAGCTGGGTGAGGACGAAGCGGAGGTCGTCGGCGCGGACGGCGGTCCAGTCGGCCGCGAGGCGCTCGTCGGTGTCCCGGTCGCCGCTGGAGGTGGTCGCGGAGCGGATGGTCCGGCCGTCCTCGAGGACGACGGCCGCGCTGTCGTAGGGGTGGTCGAGGGCGGCGACGACGTAGCCGTGGCTGGCGACCTCCTCCGCCCAGGCGGTGTTCTGGGTGCGGGCGCCGCCCGAGCCGGGGGAGAACAGGACGACCGGCCAGCGCCGGTCGCCGTCGGCGACGGGCGCGTCGGTGCGGGCGTGGGTGCGGGCGCGTGTCGTGCCGTCGAGCAGGAAACCGGGCAGGCCTGCACCGTGGGCGAGGGCGTCGGCGACGGTGCGGGCCTCCTGCTGGGTGCGTCCGAGGTAGCGGGCTCCGGGCGTGCTCGTGGGGCTTTTCCGTGCGGGGTACCAGAGTTGGACGACGACGGTGCGCCGGTCGGCGGGGTCGGGGGTGAACGTCTCGGCGCGGTCCGGGTCGGACCACTGCACCACCCGGGTGCCGACCGCGAAGGGGCCCGACGGCGCGGGGAACACGGGCACGGGGAACGCCCACGCGGCGATCGGCCCCGAGGCGATCAGTGCGGCGCAGGCCGCCGAGGCCGGCACCGCCAGCCACCACCTGGCCCGCCACGCCGGTCGGCCGGGACGGCGCCGGCGCGACGCCGGCAGGAGACGCGAGAGACGCAGGAGGGGCGAGAGCGCGAACGGCAGCGTCGCCGCGGCGCCGGCCAGGACCGGCAGCAGCTGCCAGCGGACGCCCACCGCGCCCAGCACGGCCGCGGACACGGCGAGAGCCGCGGTCGCGGCGATCGCGGTTCGCCCACGGGCGGCGGGCGGCAGCCAGCGCGCCGCGACGAGCGCGAGGGCGCTCAGTACGGTGAGCAACTCCAGTGGGGACATGGACAGTTCGGGGATGATCTCGGTCACCCCGTCATCGTCGGGGCGGCGTGCACCGCGGCACATCCGCCGCCGGTCGCCGCCGGATGCCTCCCGCGGTCGCACGCGGACCCGCCGCCGAGCAGCCGTCTTGCGACCCGGGGAGCAATGCGGACTCCTCCTCGGGTCGTACCCGGGCGCGGCGCTCTCCCGCCGGGGGATCATGTGCGCGGCCGCGCCTGCGTCCTACCGTGGCCCCAACGCACCGGTGCCGAAAGGGGCCCGGGGCCGCTGTACGGCAGGGCTGACCGACGAGGGGGACGCGTGGTGGGGACCGAGACGGTCGAGGGACCCGGCAGCAGCACCCGCCCGGCACGCCACCGGACGGGCGAGCGGCCGACAACGGAGCCCGACCCCGACGGTCGCCGCAGCCCCCGGCTGCCGTCCGCCGCCCGCGTCCTGCTGTCGTCCGTCGCGCCCGGTTCGCTGCTCGTGCCGCTGTTCCTGGTCCTGCTGCTGCTTCATGTCGTCCTCACGTACGGCCGGGGGGAACTCGTGGTGGCCGCGGTCCTGACCGTCGCCCTGGTGCTGCCGCTGGTGTGGCTGCGCCGGGCACCCGGGGCGGTGTTCGCGGCGGTGGTGGCGGCGGCGTTCGTCCAGTGGTGGGCGGGTGTCCAACTGCCTGCGGACGCCGCCCTGTTGGTGGACCTGTACGCGGTGGCCGCGGACGCGGGGCGGCGTGCCGTGTTCGTGGCGTGCGCGGTCGTGGAGGGCGGGGCGCTGCTGGCATGCCTGCGCTGGGCGACGCCGGGCGCGTTCCTGGCGCCCTTCGCGGCGCTGACCGCGGCGGTGGTGGCGGCCGCCGCGCTGGGTGTGAACGCGCGGACCGCCCGCGCCTTCCTCGTGGCGTCGCAGGAGCGGGCCGCGCGTCTGGAGCAGCAGCGGGATCAGCAGGCGCGGCTGGCGGTGGCCGAGGAGCGCAGTCGCATCGCCCGGGAGATGCACGACATCGTCACCCACAACCTGTCGGTGATGGTCGCGCTCACCGACGCCGCCCTCCATGCGCGGGACCACGCGCCCGAGGCCGCTGCCACGGCGATGCTCCGCGCCTCCGAGACCGGCCGACAGGCCCTGGTGGACATGCGGCGCTCGCTCGGCGTCCTGCGCACCGACGGGCCGGGCGCCGACGGGCCGGGCGCCGAGCGCCGTCCGCTGCCCGGCATCGGTGACCTTCAGGAGCTGACGGAGCGGATGTGCGCCGCCGGGCTGCCCACCGTCCTCGACCTCCGCGGCGCCCACGACCGGCTGCCCGCCACCGCCCAGCTGACCGTCTACCGCCTGGTGCAGGAAGCGTTGACCAACACCCTCAAACACGCGCCCGCCGGTGCCCGCGCCGAGGTCCGCCTCCAGTGCCGGGCCCGGTCCGTCACCGTGGACGTCACCGACAACGGCCCGTGCACCACCCCGCCCCGTCCCGAAGCCGCGTCGGGCCACGGGATCCCCGGCATGCGGGAACGCGCGGCCGCCTACCGCGGGACCCTGCGCGCCGGACCGCTCCCGGGCGGCGGCTGGCACGTCCACGCGCGCCTGTTCCTCGACAGCGCGGAAGCGGCGACCGCATGACGATCCGCGTCCTGGTCGCCGACGACGAGGCACTGCTGCGGATGGCCTTCACCACCATCCTCGACGCCCAGCCCGACATGACCCCGGTCGGCGAGGCCACCGATGGCGCCCACGCGGTGCGCCTGGCCCGGGAGTTGCGCCCCGACGTCGTCCTCATGGACATCCGGATGCCGGGGATGGACGGCATCGAGGCGACCCGGCGGCTCACCGACGCCTGCCCGCTGAGCAGGGTGCTGATCCTGACCACGTTCGACCTGGACGAGTACGCCTTCGCCGCGCTGGACGCCGGGGCGTCGGGCTTCCTGCTGAAGAACACCAGGCCCGACGAGCTGCTCGCGGCGATCCGCAGCGTGGCGGCGGGCGACGCGGTGCTCTCCCCACGGATCACCCGCCGCCTGCTGGACGACGTCCGCCCGCACCTGGCCGGGGCCGCTGCGGCCGGCCGTCACGAGGAGCGGCTGGGGCGGCTCAGCGCTCGCGAGCGGGAAGTCCTGGTCGAGGTGGGCCGGGGCCTGTCGAACGCGGAGATCGCGGCCCGCCTCCATCTCGCGGAGGCGACCGTGAAGTCCCACCTGGGCCGGATCCTGCACAAACTCGAACTCCGCGACCGGATCCAGGCCGTCGTCCTCGTGCACGAGAGCGGCCTCGTCCCGCTGCCCTGACCCGGTGTCACTCCCCGTTCCGGTCGAGGACGGCGAGCTCGGCCACCACCGCGCGGTGGTCCGTCCCGGCGAGGGTGTACTCGGCGACCGACACCGCGCGCAGCGCCCGGCCGTGCAGGACATGGTCGATCTGGATCACCGGCGGCAGGCGGGGGAAGTCCCGGTTGTGCTCCGGCCAGGTCGGCATCAGCCCGGTCCCCAGCTCGGCGTGCGTGTCGGTGAGCCCGGTCGCCAGGAGGCTTCGCATCGGCGCGTGGTCGAGCGTCGCGTTGAAGTCGCCCAGCAGCACCGCGTCGCCGCTGCTGCGCCCGGCCGCGGCGTCCCGCAGCTCGTGCATGCCCGTCGCCCACCGGCGGGCGTCGCCCAGCGGGTAGTAGGTGTGCACCGCCACCAGCTGCACCGGTCGGCCGCCCACCGCGACCGTCACGTTGACGGTCGGCCACGCCGGATCGCCCGCCCCCGTCACCGGCAGCCGGGTGAAGAGCGCCGTGTCGGACCCGGCGGGCATCTCCCGGTGGGGGAGCAGCTCGCGGATGCCCGCCGCGTCCAACGCCTGCGCCGCCGAGACGCTCAGCTCCTCCACCGCCAGAGCGTCCAGGCGCTGCGTGCGGACCAGGTCGACGAGCGCCGTCGGCGAGACTCCGCCCAGGTAGGCGTTGCTGGTGGCCACCCGCAACCGCGGTGCGCCGGCCGGTGCCTGCGCCCCGTCGGCGACCACGCGCGGGAGCAGCCACCACAGCTGCAGCCCCACCAGGAGCACGGCCAGGGCCGTGAGGACCCAGCGGCGCAACCCGGCCAGCACCGCCGCCGCCGGCACGGTCAGCAGCGCCGCGTACGGCAGGGCCGCCATCGGCAGGGCCAGGACCGTCCCGTCGTCCAGGCCCAGGACGCGGACCACGGCGAGCGCGGCCGGCCCGAGCAGCAACACGACGCACAGACCCGTCAGGGCCGCACGCCACCGCCGCCGCCGGCGCGGTGTGCCCTCACCGGTCTCCGACGTGCCGTCAACCACGATGCTCCTCCTGCGGGATGCCGGTGGCGGCCGTGATCACCGGCCGCCGTCGTGGGGAGAGGACGACGGCGGCCGGAGCGCGGTTGCGGGCCGGGTCGCCGGGTGAGTGGTTGGCGTGCGATGTGTTCCTGGTGTGATGTCATACTGGCGCGTCCGGGAGGCTGTTCGACTCGGCGTTGCGTGTGGGGTGCGTGAGGGACGGCTGTCGGCCGCGACGGCCCGGGCGGCCGGTCGGGCGACCCGGCGAGGTCGTTGCGGCCGTGCCCGGGCGAGAGCTCCGCGCTCCGATCGCAGAGACCGACTCAACGACCAGGTGAGGGCAGTGACTGCAACCGATCGAGCCGGGCAACGGTCCTGGCACTGGTACGGCGTGGCCGGGCTGGCCTCGGTCGTCGTGCCGGCGGTGTTCCTCCGGGCGCTGCGCCTCGCCGAGTGGCAGGTGAGTCACCCGGTGATCGTCCCCGACGACGGCTCTCCCGGGGGCGGGAACATGGGGAGCGTGGTGGCCGTGCCGATCCTCGGCCTCGCGCTGCTCGCCGGGCTGCTCATTCCCGTGCTGTGGGGTGCGGCGGCCGTCCGGGCCCGGGGAGGGAGAACCGTCGGGACCCTGCCGACGCTCACGATGGTCCTCCAGGGCGTCGGTCTGCTGTTCGCCTTCGCGGCCGCCCGCGCCCTGCCGCACGGTCTGCCCTGGGGCGCGGCCCTCGTCGCCTCGGGACTGCTCGCGGTGGCCGTCGTGCGAGTGCCTCGTCGGCCCGGCCGGACCGCGGCCGTTCAGTAGGGCCTCCGCGCCACCGGCCCGCGGGCGGTGCACCCGACGCGCGGTCACCTGCGAGGATGGGCAGGCAAACCCGCAAATCAGCACAGCGTCAGAAACGAGACGGCCTTGTCCAACGTCAAGCTGCACACCAACCACGGCGACATCGTGATCCGCCTCAACGCGGAGAAGGCTCCCGCGACGGTGGAGAACTTTCTCCAGTACGTCACGGACGGCTTCTACAACGGCACGGTGTTCCACCGCGTGATCGACGGCTTCATGGTCCAGGGCGGCGGAATGGAGCCGGGCCTGCGTCGCAAGGAGACCCGCGCCCCGATCCTCAACGAGGCCGACAACGGCCTGAAGAACACCCGCTACTCGGTGGCCATGGCCCGCACCTCGGACCCGCACTCCGCCACCGCCCAGTTCTTCCTGAACGTCGCCGACAACGCCTTCCTCGACCACACCGCGAAGTCCGGCCCCGGCTGGGGCTACGCCGTGTTCGGCGAGGTCGTCGAGGGCCAGGAGGTGGTCGACGAGATCAAGTCCGTGCCCACCACCTCCAAGGCCGGGCACGCCGACGTCCCGAAGGAGGACGTCGTCCTGGTGAGCGCCGAAATCGTGGAGTGACCCCCGGGGCGCGGCCGCGCCCGCCCTCGGGGAGCGGCGGACTCCCGTGGCCCGCGCCCCGGTGAGACGTCGGGTGTCACCGGACGTGATCCTGCCGGGGCGCCGGGGTTCGGGCCCGAACCCGGACTGCGGAGCCCGGTACACAACGGACTGCCGCCACCGCTGCGCCGCGGGTCAATGCCCGTCCGGAGACGGTGGGAGCGCCGGCGAGGTGCGGGCCGAGGGCCTGGCCGACGGCGGTCGCGTCCCGCCATGCCCTGGTCGGGTCTCCCGGAAGCAGCGCCCAGCCTCGATCGGTCAGTGCCGTCGAGGTGGATGTGGGCGCTGAGGGTGGGGGCGAAGGTCCCGGGGACGCATTCCATGACGACGAGGACCTGCTCGGACAGGCCGATGGCGCGGGCCGGGTCGCCGGTCGCCCGGTAGGCGTTCGCGCGGTTGTTGGGCGGTGCCGGGATAGGGGCGTCGCTGAAGACGCGTTCGCTGCCGAGCGCAGCGCATCCGAACAGGTCGGTGTCGCGGTCCAAGTCGCCGGCCGCGTCGGTGCCGGCGGGACGGGAGAACGCCTCCCGCCGCCGCTGCGCCGCAGGCCCGCCGCCCACCTGGGGCACCACTGGCCGGAGTCGAGCCGCGGACTGTCCTTTGCCTGAGCGGTGGGAGGGCGCGGACGGGGCCGGCGGCGTCAGTGGAGCCTCCCAGCGGCTGCCTGAGGACGTGCACGTGCTGCGGCCTTCGCGCCGCCGGCCTTCCCGCGCGCCGCGCCGGCGGCGTCCGTGGAGGCACCCGCCGGTGTCCAGGGCCGGGAGCGGCCGGGCACATTGCTCGCGGGCCTGCCCGACCGGGCAGCAGGCGCGGAGTCGATGGCGCGTCACTGGAGTCCCGCCTGCTGTCCGTCCGCGGTGTCCGGTGGCGTTGCCGGAGGGACGTCGACGCTCTCCGGCCACCCGGGGGAGCGGGAGCGCGGTGGTTGCCCGCCGCGTCCTGCCGGCGCGGCGGGTGCCCGGTGACGTCGCGGGTGGGTCCCCGATGCCGTGACCGCCGGGGTAGCAGGAGCGCCGGTGTGGCACGCTGTGGCCGGCGCGGGCCTGGTGCCGTCGGTGGGATCCGGGGGCCCGCCGCGATCCTCCTGGCCCTCTGCCTCCGGTCTCCCGCTTGCTGCCTGCTTGCCCGGCCCAGGGTCGTCCTGGCACTGCCGGGTGGGAGTTGGGTGCTGCGGTGGTCCCTGGCCCTCCCGCTGGTTTCCCGCTTGCTGTCTGTTTGCCTGGCCCAGGGTCGTCCTGGCACTGCCGGGTGGGAGTTGGGTGCTGCGGTGGTCCCTGGCCCTCCCGCTGGTCTTCCGCTTGCTGTCTGTTTGCCTGGCCCAGGGTCGTCCTGGCACTGCCGGGTGGGAGTTGGGTGCTGCGGTGGTCCCTGGCCCTCCCGCTGGTCTCCCGCTGCCTGCCTGCTTGGCCTGCCCGGCCCAGGGTCGTCGAGCATCGCCGGTGGGGCTTCGATGCCCTGGCTGCCCGGGGGAAAGAGGGCCTCGGAGCGGGCTCGGTGCCGTCGGTGGGACTCGGCGCGGTCCTTCCCCCGCCCACCCCGGCCTTTGCTCCGGGTATCCCGGGCCCTTTGTCTCCTGCTGTCGTGGCGGTGTCAGCGCTCAGTGCTCAGTGGTGTGTTGGGCCAGGCGGGCGGTGAGGCCGTCGAGGATGGCGTGGAGTCCGAAGTGGAAGGTGTTCTCGGGGGCGTCGGCGTAGCCGGTGGTGCCGATGCGTTCGCGTAGGCGGGGGTAGGGGGCGGCGATCCGGGCGGCGTGGGTCATGGTGTCGGCGAGTGCTTGTCGGGCGTCGGTGCCGTTGCGGGTCAGGCGGCGGGTGAGGGCGATTTCGGAGGCGGGGCCGAGGGCGGCGCCGAGGGTGAAGAGGAGGAGGGTGGCGGCGGCCTGGTCGGCTTCGGTCGGGGTGAAGCCGGCGCGTTCGTGGAGGGCGAGGGTGTGGTCGTCGACGCGGGCTTTGTTCGGTCCGTAGAGCAGGTGGCTGCCGAAGGCCTGGCCGAGCCAGGGGTGGCGGGTGAGCATGGCGTGGGTGGCGGTGGCCATCGCGGTGGTGGCGGTGCGCCAGTCGGTGGTGTCGAGGTCGGGCAGGGCGATCTCGTCCCAGACCGCGTCGCCGGCGAGGCGGACCAGTTCGTCCTTGGTCTTGATGTGCCAGTAGATCGCGGTGGCGGCCGAGCCGAGGCGTTTGCCGAGGCTGCGCATGTTGAGTCCGTCCAGGCCCTCCTCGTCGAGGAGGGCGATGGCGGCGCGGACGATCTGGTCGGCGGTCAGGGTGTCCTTGGGCATGCCGCTCACCCTACTAGTGCTTGAACTTAGTTCAAGAAGTGCCTTGCGAGCCCCTCGAAGCGCGGGCTAACGTCCCACTTGAACTTAGTTCAACTCGGAAGGGGAGCAGAGATGCAGCAGATGACACAGGGCCGGCTTTCCGCGTTCACGGCGAGGGCGGCGCAGGAGTTCGGCATCCCCGGGCTGGCAGTGGGCGTCCTCGTCGAGGGCCGGGAGAGCTACGCCTCCCACGGGGTGACCAGCGTCGACAATCCGCTGCCCGTCGACGAGCGCACGCTGTTCCACCTGGCCTCGGTGACCAAGACCTTCACCGCGACGGCCCTGGTGCGGCTGGCCGCCGAGGGCCGGGTGGACCTGGATGCGCCGGTGCGCCGCTACGTTCCCGAGCTGCGGCTCGTGGACGAGCGCGCCGCCGAGCGGATCACCGTGCTGAACCTGCTCAACCACACCGGCGGGCTGGACTGGAACCTGATCGACGGTGACGACGACGACGGCTCGCTCGCCGGGTTCGTCGCCCGGATGGCCGACCTTCCGATGATCGCCGAGCCCGGCACCCGCGCGTCCTACAGCCAGGCCGGCTACAACCTGGCCGGGCTGGTGGTCGAGAAGGTCTGCGGCATGCCCTTCGAGAAGGCCGTGGCCGAACTCGTCATCGACCCCGCCCACTTGACGGACACCGTCTTCGACGAGGCCGACGTGATGGTCCGCCGCTTCGCCGCCGGCCACAACCGGGACGAGGACGGGACGCTGCGCACCGCCCGGCCGTGGAAGGCGTTCAGGCCCGGCACCCGCGGCAACAACCCGGGCGGCGGCGCCGTGTCCTCGGTGGCCGACCTGCTGCGCTGGGCCCGCTTCCACCTCGGGGACGGCGCGGGCGCGCTGCCCGTCGAGGCCCTGCGCGGGATGCGCGAGCAGACGGTCGCGCTGCGGGCCAGCACCCTGGGCGACGGCTTCGGCATCGGCTGGTTCCTGCGCGAGGTGGGCGGCCTGCAGGCGATCGGCCACGGCGGCTCCGGCAATGGCCAGTTCGCGGAACTGCTGATCGTGCCCGAGCGCGACTTCGCCGTCGTCTCGCTGTCCAACGCCGGCCCGCAGGGCTACCCCTGCAACCAGGCGGTCGTGCGGTGGGCCCTGGAGCAGTACCTGGGCGTCGTGGAGAAGGACCCGGAGCCCGTCCCGTTCGACGGGCGGCGGGCGCGCGAGGTCGCCGGCCGCTACGAGATCGACGCGATGAACCTCGACGTCGCCACCGACGGCGGCCGACTCACCCTCGCGGTCGGCATCAAGCCGGAGATCCGCGCCGCGTCCGACACCGAGATGCCCCCGGACCACCCGGCCGCCGCGATCGGCTTCCTGCCCGGTGACGGCGACGAGTACGTCATCACCGAGGGCGGCCTGAAGGGGCAGCGCGGCTTCTTCGGCCGGGACGCCGACGGCACGGTGACCGGCATCGACCTGGCCGGCCGCCTCTTCGGCCGCACCCAGGCCGGCTGACGGTCGGCAGGGGTCGCCGTCCAGGGGGTGCGGCGGCACGGAGGGCGACCCGGCTCAGTCGACGTCGGCGTCGCCCATGACGTGGAGGAGGCGGGACAGGACCCGGAGGCAGGCGTCGATCTCGGTGTCGGTGAGGTCGTCGGCGGCCCGGCGGAGGACCGCGCGTTCGCGGTCGAGCACCGCGGTGATGGCGGCCCGGCCCGGTTCGGTCAGCCGGATGAGGGACGACCTCTGGTGGGCCGGGTTGGGGACGGGTTCGACCAGGCTTCTCGCGGCCGCGTCGTTGACCATGCGCTGGACGAACTGGCGGCTCAGCGTCTGGGCCCGCCCCACGACCCGGACGCGATGCGGCAGTTGGCCGTCCACCCGAACCGGTGGATCCGCCGCAGCGTGGCCCGCGCGCCCCGGCTGCCCGCCGACGTCGCAGCCCGGCTCGGGCGGGACGAGGACCGAGTGGTGCGGCTGTTCCTCACCGAGTCCTGCGCCGACGCCCCCGCCGAGACCCTGCTGGACGTGTGGAGTTGGTGGCCGGGCAGCTTCTCCTTCCCCGGCCGGCCCCGCAACCACCCCAACTTCCCCCGCGACGGCCTGCGCCGCCATGCCCACGACCCCCGCCCCCGGTTCCGGCTGCTCGCTCTGGACGACCCCGCCGCACCGACCGCGCTGGCCGTCCTCCTCGCCGCCGACCCCGACCCGGCGGTCCGGGCCCGCGCCGCCGAGGACCCGCGCCTGCCGTCGGCCACCGTCCTCGCCCTGCTCGACGACCCCGACCTGACGGTCCGTCAGGTCGCCGCCCGCCACCCGGCACTGCCCGCCGCGACGCTGGCCGCCCTGCTTCGCGACCCCGCCACCGCCGAGGACGCCGCCCGCAACCCCGCCGTCCCACTGCTGGTAGCCCTGCGGATGGCCGCCTGCTGAGGGGGTCGCGCCCGTCCGATCGCATCGCGCCCGTCGCCGAACGGCCGTCGGCCGCCCGGGACGCGGGCAGCGTCGGCGGTTCGAGGAGGTCCCCGGCTGCGGGCTTCAGCGGAGGATGCCGACGAAGCCGTCTCCTCCCTCCGAGCACGCGAACGTGCCCGTGCAGCACGGTTCCCATCCGGTGGCCGCGTCGAGCAGGGTCAGCTGTGACCACCGGTCGACGGGCCGGGGGTTTCGGCGGAGCCACAGGCCCAGCTGGGACACCGTCAGGTCGTCGGCGGTCGGCGAGGACGGGCGGGTGGGGCCCGGCAGTGCGGCGGCGACGTCCTGGGCGGGGTGTCCGAACAGGTCGACGCCGTCCCATGCCACCGCGTGCGTCGCGGGCGTGTCCGGAGACGTGTCGGCCTCGACGGTGATCAGGGTGAGACGGTCGGCGCGGTCGGGGCCTCCTGCCGCGACGGTCACCACGATGTTCCCGAAGGCGGCGACGGTGTTCCAGCTCCGGTCGAAGAGGATGCCGCAGAGCCAGGCGTCGTGGGCGTGCCGCAGCTGCTTGTAGTCGGCGCGGGTCAGCGTCATGCACTGTCTGCTTCGGTGGCTTCCGGGCACCGCTGCGAGCGTCATGGCGGCCTCCTCGGCCGTCGCCCCGAACCTGAGCGTCCCGGCTCCGGCCGGCAGGACCACGCCGATCCCCGGCAGCAACTCCAACATCGGCCCATTGTGCCGTCCAGTGCTCCGGGCCTTGACGGGGGTGGTGGCTGTCGACGCGGCACTGCCTCGGCAGCGCAGACCGAAGGTGTCCGTGTCGGTCCGCGCGAACCGGCGGCAGAATGCGGCGTGCTGCGCACATCCTGCCTGGTCGGGCCGCCACGGATGCGGGAGGAGAGCCCGAAAACCCTTCGCGTCGGGCGGTGTCCACCCGACAGAGTTGATCTCGTCCGGTTCGCGGACATTCCGAGAAGGGGAGGACGAAACCGCCATGTCCACACTGCGGGTGACCGCCGAGCGCCTGACCATCCTGGAGCACCCGAACGCAGACGCCCTGGAGCTGGCGCAGGTCGGCCTCTACCGGGCCGTCGTGGCCAAGGGGGCGTACCGGACCGGGGACTTCGCGTGCTACATCCCCGAGCAGTCGGTCCTGCCGTCCGAGCTGATCGAGGAACTCGGGCTGACCGGCCGGCTCGCGGGCAGCAAGGCCGACCGGGTCAAGGCAGTGCGGCTGCGCGGCGAGCTGTCGCAGGGCATCGTCTGCCGCCCCCGAGCCCTGGCCGAGGTCGACCTGCCCCGGGCGGCCGAGGAGGGCGTGGACTTCGCGGAGCTGCTCGGCGTCACCAAGTGGGTGCCACCGGTGCCGACTTCGATGAGCGGCGAGGTCGAGGCGGCGCCCGACCTGCTGCCCTGGGTGGACATCGAGAACCTCAAGCGCTTCCCCGACGTCTTCGAGCCGGGCGAGCCGGTGGTGGTCACCGAGAAGCTGCACGGAAGCTGCTGCCTGCTCACCTTCCACGCCGACACCGGTACGGTCCAGGTCTCGTCCAAGGGGATCGGGGCGCAGGGGCTCGCGCTGAAGGAGGACGGGCGGAACCTCTACTGGCGTGCCGTCCGCGCCTACGGCATACCGGAGTTGGCCGCCCGGATCGCCGACCGGCTGGGGGCGAGCCGGGTCGGGATCTTCGGCGAGGTCTTCGGGGACGGCGTGCAGGACCTCGGTTACGGTGCGAGCAGCCGTACCGAGCAGCCGCCCGGGTACGCGGCGTTCGACGTCTCGGCGGTGATCGACGGTCAGCTGCACTGGCTGGACGCGCCCCGACTGCTCGCCGGCGAGCTGCCGGTGGTGCCCGAACTGTGGCGCGGACCGTTCGACGCGGAACGCGTGCTGGAGCTCGCCGAGGGCCGCGAGACCGTCACCGGGCGGCACCTGCACACCCGGGAGGGCGTGGTGGTCCGGCCGGCGGTCGAGCGCCACAGCCCTGTCCTGGGCGGCCGGGCGATCGTCAAGGCGGTCGGTGGCGGCTACCTGACGCGCAAGGGCGGCACCGAGTACGAGTGACGGGCCGCGCAGGACGAACGGGGGCGAGGCTTCGGCTCGACGGCTGAAGCCCCGCCCCAGTGGGCGTGACGTACTGGGTTCGCTCCTCGGTGCCGGTGCCGGTGCCGGTGCCGGTGCAGGGGCCGCGGCGCTCCGGAGAGCGGACCTGCGGGGTGATCGTCGGATCGAGCGGGGTCAGGTCAGCAGCGCACGGTGGCGCCGCCGTTGCTGAGGTAGGCGCCGTACACCTTTCTCGATTCGGGCGGTCTTCCGGCCCGGGGGAGCTGCTGTGTCCCGCGGTCCCCGGCCCGTCAAGCGTCGTCGCGACCGCGCCGCCGCCCTGGCCACCGGCGTCGCGCTCGCAGTCGACGGCGTGCCGGAGCGGTCGCGGGTGGCTGGACCTCGGGCGGGGCCGTTGGGCGGGGACGTCAGGGCGCCGGGTGCTCCGGGCCCTCGACGTCGGCGAGCAGTTTGCGCAGGAGCCCGTCCAGGGTGGCCTGCTCCTCGCGCGAGAGGGCGGAGAGCAGCGCGGTCTCGTTGGCCGCGTGGTCGGTGAAGGCGGCGTCCACGAGGGTGCGTCCGGCCGCGGTGAGGGCGATGCGGACGCTGCGCCGGTCCGCCGGGTCGGTGCGGCGTTCCACCAGGCCCGCCGATTCCAGCCGGTCGATCCGGCTGGTCATGCCGGCCCGGGACATCAGCAGCAGCGCGGCGAGTTCGGAGGGCATCAGTTCGTACGGCGCGCCGGAGCGGCGCAGGGTGGCGAGAACGTCGAACTCGCCGCGCTGGAGGCCGTGTTGCTTGAACACCTCTTCGACGACCCGCCCCGCGAGCAGCGCGAACCGGCCGAGGCGGCCGACGGTGCCGACCGCCGTCAGGTCGAGGTCCGGGCGCTCCCGGCTCCACTGGTCGAGCATGACGTCCACGTGATCCATAGGGGCATGTTATTCGATGGGAGATAGTTAGACGTAGTACTATCAGCCATGGAATTATCAGAGCGCTCACTGTGGGGAGAGGCCAATGACGTTGATCGGACCGGAAGCCGTGGTGGTGCGGGGCGACGAAGCCGAGACCGTCGGAATGCTCGGCGGCAAGGGGCGGCTGCTGGCGGACTCCAGCGCCACCGGCGGCGCCCTGAGCACCCTGCGCGTCACGCTGGGGCGCGGCAAGGACGGCGCCACTCCGCACTACCACGGGGGCTCCTCGGAGCTGTTCTTCGTCGTCGACGGCTCGGCCCAGGTGCTGGTCGGGAACGAGGTGGTCACCGCCCGGAGCGGCGACCTCGTGGTGGTGCCGCCCCATCTGCCGCATGCCTTCGCGGCGGCGCCGGACTCCGGGGCGGACCTGCTGATCGTGATCACCCCCGGGGTGGAGCGCTTCGACTACTTCCGCCTGCTGGAGCGGATCCGCGCGGGCGAGGCGACGGTCGAGGAACTGCTCGCCAAGCAGGACCTCTTCGACAACCACTTCCTGGAGTCGCCGAGTTGGCGCGACGCCCGGGAGGAAGCCGCCCGGTCCGAGCCGTAGACCGCCCGGCACCGAACTCGGCCCGACACCAGGGAAGGAACCCCGTGACCGACACCCGCACCATCACCAACCCGCCCGGCCTGCACGACCCGACACCGTTCGGCTACAGCCACGCCGCCTCCGCGCCCGGCGAACCGGTGTTCATCGGCGGCCAGTACGCCTCCGACGCCAGCGGTCAGGTCGTGCCCGGCGACTTCGCCGCCCAGGTGGAGCTCGCCCTCGCCAACCTGCGCACCGCGCTCGCCGGGGTCGGCCTCGGCTTCGAGCACGTGGTCCGGCTCGGCTCGTACATCGTCGACCACGACCTAGAGAAGCTGGCCGTCCTCGGCAAGGCCCTGGCCGGGGCCTGGGGCGACCGGCTGCCCGCGCAGACGCTCAGCGGGGTCGCCTCGCTCGCCCTGCCGGGGATGCTCTTCGAGGTCGACGCGGTCGCCGTCCGGCCGACGGCGGGCGCAGCGGGCTGACCCACCCACGCGCAGGGGTCCCACCGACCGGTGGGACCCTTCGTCGTACCGCCGCCGTTCGAGCCGGCGCGGACCGCTCACATGGCCCGGGTCGCCGCGCACAGCCGTCGTTCCATGATGTGGGGGCCGTCGCTGAGGAACTGCACCCGCAGGAACGGACCCTCGCCGGTGGCGGCCGTGTCGAGGGAACGCCGGCGTGCGATCACCGGAGCCTCCCTCGTCGCTCCGGTCCGCGCCGGTGCCAGGTTCGAGAACGGCGTCCTGGTCGAGCACGGGGAGGCCGGTGCGGGCGGCATGACGGGCCCCTGCCCCGGCACTCGGCCGGTCGACGCGGCACCGCGGATCGGGGCCGGGCAGTACCGCGGGTGGGGGGCGTTGTCAGCGGCCGCCCGCTGCGGGGGCGAAGGGGCCGTCCAGGGCCGCCCATTGCAGGAGCAGGATGGTCTTGCCGTCGATGATGCGGCCGTCGCGGGTCATGGCAAGGGCCTCGGCGAAGGGCAGTTCGAGGACCTCGATGTCCTCGCCGTCCTCCTCCAGCCCGCCGCCGGTCCCGGTCCGGTCGGCCGGCGTGTAGGGGGCGGCGAAGAAATGGAGGCGTTCGGTGACGGAGCCGGGACTCATGTAGGCGTCGAGGACGTGGATGAGCGGGCCGAGGGTGACGCCGAGCTCCTCGGCGCTCTCGCGGCGGATGGCGGTGGCCGGGTCGTCCGTGTCGAGCAGCCCTGCGGCGGCTTCGACGAGCATGCCGTCGGGGTGGTCGTTGACGTAGGCCGGGTAGCGGAACTGGCGGGTGAGCAGGACACGGCCGCGTCCGGTGTCGTAGGGCAGGACGACGGCGCCGTTGCCGCGGTCGTAGGTCTCGCGCTGCTGGGCTTCCCAGCGGCCGTCGCGCCGGCGGTAGTCGAAGGTGGTGCGGCGCAGGACGTGCCAGCCCCGGGAGGTGAGTTCGACCTCGCGGACCCGGACGTCGGGGTTGCGGTCCAAGCCGCGTCCGGCCTGGTCGAGGCCGGTGCGGCCGCGGTGGTCGGGGGCGTCGATGCCGGGGCGGCTCGTCACACGCTCTCCCGCTGGGTGCGGCGGGGGATCTCGGCCACGTCGTGGTAGACGGGCAGGCCGCGGCGGCGGGCGGTGGCGACGTCCTGGTCGGCTCCGGCGGAGGCGCCGGGCAGGCGCAGCACGGCGTCGCAGTGCGCGAGCAGGCGGTCGGCGGTCGGGTAGAGCACCTGCTCGGCGAGGGGGTCGGTGGGGCCTGCGCCCGCAGAGCGCAGGACGGGCAGCGCGATCCACTCTCCGATCACGGGGAGGTGCCCGGTGGCGAAGACGGGCCACGCGGCGGCTTCGAGGCGGGCGAGGTTGGCGGCCATGGCCTGCGGGTCGCCGTCGGTACCGGAGCGGTAGGGGCCGGCGATCAGGATGAGCATGGGCTCGCCGGCTACGGGCTTGTCGGTCATGGGCGCTACGATACATGCAGAAACGTGCAAGAACAGGAGAGATTACGGATGCTGGCTGCTGAACGGCGCGACCACCTGCTCGGTCTGCTGGCCCGCGAGGGCAAGGTCGTGGCCAAGGACGTCGCCGCGGACCTGGGGATCTCCGAGGACAGCGTGCGGCGCGACCTGCGCGATCTCGCCGCCGAGGGACTGTGCCAGCGGGTCTACGGCGGCGCGCTTCCCGTCTCACCCGCGGTGGTGGACTACGCCGCCCGGCAGAGCGTGGCCCAGGACGGCAAGCGGAAGGTCGCCTCGGCGGCCGCCGCCCTGGTGCGGCCGGGCGGCACGGTGATCCTCGACGGCGGCACCACCGCCCTCGCCGTCGCCCACGCGCTCCCGCGGGATCTGACCTGCACCGTGATCACCCACAGTCCGACGATCGCCGCAGCCCTGCTCGACCATCCGCAGGCGGAACTCTTCCTGCTCGGCGGCCGGATCTTCAAGCACTCGGCGGTCGCGTGCGGCGCGGCCGCGGTCGAGGCCGCGCAGAACGTCTCCGCCGACCTCTGCCTGCTCGGCGTCACCGGCGTGCACCCGGAGGCGGGGCTGACCACCGGCGACGCCGAAGAGGCGGCGATGAAACGCGCCCTGGCCGCGCGGGCCGCGGACACCTACATCCTCGCCTCCTCCGAGAAGATCGGTACGGCCTCGCGGTTCCGGGTGCTGCCCTGGGAGAAGACCAGCGGCCTGATCACCGACGCCGACCCCCACGACGCGGTCGTCGAGCAACTGAAAGCGCTCGGCCTGGAAGTCCTGCCGGCCAACTGACAGCTGCGAGCCACCACGGGATCGCGGGCCGGCCGGGCCCTCGACAGCGCCCCCTACCGGGTCGCGATCGGGTGGGTGGACCGAAGCCGGAGGTCGAACAGGTCCGCCTGCCTGCCGTTCGGTCCAGGCCGGCCGCCCACCACACCACGAGGGTGCGGCCGCCCGTCGCGTCCTGGTCCACCGGCACGGTCAGCGGCGCGCCCGCGAGGCCGATCGCCACGGCCGAACGCCGGTCGCGCCACGGCCGCCCCGCCCTGCGCCCGGACGGCACCAGCCGCGCCGAGCAGCTGCCGGGCGGCGACCGCCGACCGCCGGCCTTTCGGCGGGTGGCCTCCGCGGCGTCGAGCTGCCGCATCAGCAGAGCGACCTGTTCCTCGGCCGCACGCACACGGGCCCTCGCCAGGAGCAGGAGCAGGAGCAGGAGCAGGAGCAGGACCAGGGGCAGGAGCAGGACCAGGGGCAGCACGGTCGCGACCCATGCGCTTCAGGTGCCAGCACGTCTCCTCGGCCCTCCGAGCTCGTGGGCCGTCGCCGCCCGGGTGCAGCCGGTGTCCGCAGCCCGTTCGCGGGCTCGCCCGGGCCGGAGTTCCCCGCCGCATCGGCCGGGAAAACCGCTGTCGGGCGAAGGGATCACGGTGGTAGAAGTACCGCCGTGCACAAGACTCCGGAGTTTCCCGATCTGCTGCGGCTGATCGACGAACGCGCAACCGCCTTCCGCGCCGCGATCGCCGTCGCGCCCAGCCTCGACCTGCCCGTGCCGACCTGCCCCGGGTGGACGCTGTTCGACCTGGTGCAGCACATCGGCGAGGCCCGCCGTCGCTGGGCCGCCACCGTCGCCGCCGGGCCGGACGCCACCTCCAGGACCCCCGCCCAGGGTGACGCGGTCGCGCCGCAGGAGCGCGAGGACGTGCTGGCCTGGCTGGCCGCCTCGACCGAGCTGTTGCTGGCGGCCCTGCGGGAGGCCGGTCCGGACCAGGGCTGCTTCACCGGCTGGGGTGTCACGCAGACGCCGCACACCGCCGGCGGCGTCGCCCGGCACCAGGTCCAGGAGATCGCGGTGCACACCTACGATGCCCAGCTCGCCGTGGGCGACCCGGCCCCACTGCCGGTCGAGGTGGCGCTCGACGGTGTCGAGGAGAGCCTGTTCATCGCCAGCTTCACGAGGAGTGCCTGGCCGCACAAGCCCACCGCCTTCGACTTTCACGCCACCGAGGGCCGCTCCTGGCGCCTCACGGTCGACGGGGACGGCGCACGGACCACCCGGCTGCCCGCCGTCGGCGAGGCCCCGGAAGCGGCAGGCCTCTCCATCCGCGGCACGGCCAGTGATCTGGTCCTCTGGCGGTACGACCGCATTTCGGCGGACTCCCTGCAACTCGACGGGGACCCGGAGCTGCTCGACCTGCTCTTCGCCTGGGAACCGGAGGACTGGGCGTGACGACGGGCCACCACGTACGAACCTGTCGCTGAATCGCGAACGGAATCTGCCAGGCGCAGGGCTCCCGCCGGGGTCGGCAGGACGGCGCCGTCGACATGCGGTTCGACGGCAGCGAGCACCGGGTGCCGGGGTGCGGCGGGCCCCGGCGCCTCGACCTCCCACCCGGACGGGCCGGGCGGGGGCGAGGGGGTACTCGCGGGCGAGGGCGGGCAGGCGGGGGGTCGCCGGCCTTCCCCCGACGGAGGGATCCCGAACGTTCTCCCGCTCGGCACCGCGCGGGACATGGCAGCTCAGCCGGCGCGCGCAGTCCACTTCGGCGGCGTCCACAACCGGGCACTGGCGCTGCCGACCTGGATCAGCGTTCCGGTATGCCGGTCCTGACGTGTCGGGCGGAACCCGTCGATCGCGAACACCTGCCGTCCGCTGGTGATGTCGACGCCCTGCAGACCGGCCTCGTCGGCGATCAGCAGGTGCTCCCCGTCGGTGAAGAAGCCGAAATCGCCGACCGGCCAGGGGAACGTCGCGACCGCCTTGATCCATCGGACGCCCGGCGAGCGCAGTTCGGTCGAGGTGGGGTCGAGGACGTGGACGGTACCGCTGCCGGCATCGTCGCGGTCATGCACCGCGATCCGCCCGTCGTCGATCCACACCACCGGCCGGTTCCACTCCGAGACCTCGGGATACACCGCATAGCTGGGCCCGTCCTCGGACTCGTACGGGTTGTCGTGCAGCCACGCGGTCAGGCTCCACACCGCCGGCATCCCCCACGGCTGCCACACCCAACCACCGTCGTAGACACGAGTCCCGTCGGGACTCAGTGACAGCGCGCCGTGGAAGTAGTCGAGGTCGTGCTCCGCATCCTCCTCGTCCCTTTCCGGGCTGTCCCGCGCCGTGAGCACCTCGCCGGACGCGGGATCGGTGACGTCCAACCGGTTCCAGTCGGTGCGATGGACGGCAACCGTCCGGCCGCCGTGTTCGGCGAACGCCAACGCGAACGGGACGGTCTCACAGCAGTAGTCCCCGCCGTCCAACTCCAACGCCGGCGAACCGGTGGTGAGATCGACGACGGTGCCGTACCGACCGCGGTCCTGAACCACCGCCGCCCAACGGCCGCATCGGGACACATGAAGCCGCAGTCGAACGCCGCCACCGCACTCGGACGCCGGCCCCTCCTCCCGATACCGGGCCACGTCCCGCACCTCGCCGGTCGTCGGCGTCCACCGCGCCAGCCGCCCGCCCTCGGACAGCACCAGCCACGCCGACCCCGCGTCACCGAGGACCGCCGGCAATGCCGCCACATCCACGACCGGCCGCAACGCGTCGGGAACGGCCACCTCCACCGTGATCGCCGCCATACTGATCCCCTCGGTTCGCCCGTGCGGCCCCTCGCGGCAACGTGAACAGCAACGATGCGGCACCTCATCGGCAAAGCCGGCGAGCGCCACGATGCCGGTCACGGCAGCGAGACCAGCACGGATCTGGTCCAAATCGGGCTCATTCTCGCGCAGGTCCGCCCCGGTGCCGTCCGGCGAGAAGCCCCCACCGGCCGTCATGACCGGACCGACCCCACCGAGCACAGCCCCCGACAGGCCCAGAAGAGCCGAACCGCCCGGCGAACATCCGGCCGGGCACGGCAAAGGCCCGGTTCCTCCTCGCAGTGGAGCCGCGCTCTCGCGCTTCCCCGCCGAGGCCCTCACTTGACACCTTCGGCTCGGCCACGGCGGCGGCCCCCGCGGCCACCGGCCCGGCGTCGGCCCGATCCCGATCGTGACGAGGAGGTCCCGCCGGTCCGCCTCCGGGTCCGGCCGGCCGACACGCTGCGCCCGCACCCACCGGCCGAGCTGCTCGCCCCCGCACACCGTGTCCAGCGGCAGCACGGTCCAGCCGGCCAGGCCGTCGGCCCCGAGCCCTCGTCGCGACCCGTGGCACCGCGAAGGTCTCGCGGGTGCGCACAGCGGTGCCTGCGACGGCGACCTCGCCGGCGTCGAGCAGCGCCCGGCGCAGCAGGCGTATGGGCGATGTCGGCTCGCGTGGGGTGGTGCGACATACGAGGCTTCTCATCACAACCTCGCTGCCTCGAAGTGATCGGATCGGGGTGTCTGCTGGGGTTTGTCATGAGTTGCCGTCAAGTGTCGTGTCGCACTTCCGGGTTGTCGCGTGAGAGTGCGGGGCGCTTTGTTGTGAGGAGAGGTGAACCCGCGAATGAGTGCTCGTACGCGTGGACAGGGCGATCTGCCGTGGTACCGGGTCAGCCGTCAGTGGCCCGTGGCCGTGTTCAACAGGGCCACGGCCGGTGGGACGATCCCGGTCGGTGCCGGCGGTCCGTCCGACCCGGTCGGCTCGGGCGGACGGCGCGGAGAGCGCGCTGCGGGGGCGGTGTCGATGGGGGGCGCCCTGCTGTCCGGCATGGCGCTGTTGGCGGCCGCGGCTCCACCGGTGGCCGCCGCGCCGGCGGAGGCCGTGCCGGTGCGAGCACAGGAGGCCGATCCGTCGCAGACCTTCACCTTCACCGGCGCTTCGCAGACCCTGACGGTTCCGGCGGCGGCGGTGGTGACGATCACCGCGGACGGCGCGGGCGGCGCCGACAACACCGGCACCCCCTGTTCCGTCACGGGGACCGGTGGGACAGGGGCGCGAGTGGTGACCACCCTGCCGCAAACCACCACCCCGACGACCTTCACCGTCAACGTCGGCGGCACCGGCGGCAAGGGCTGCAACGGTACCGGGACGGGAGGTGCCGGCGGGTTCAACGGCGGCGCCCCGGGAGGGGGTTTCCCGCTCACCGGTTTCAAGTTCGAAGGTCCGGGCGGGGGCGGGGCCTCCAGCGTCAGCACGGGCGGCTCCCTGCTGGTGGTCGCCGGTGGCGGCGGCGCCTCCGGCGGCACCGGAGCGGGCTCCACCGGAGGCAACGGAGGCAACGGCGGGACGACGCCGGATGCCACCGGCGGTACCGCGGGAAGTGCCACCGGCCCCGGGGCCTCACCCGGGCAGGGCGGGGGCGGCGGCAGCACCAGCACCAGCACCGGGGGCACCGGCGGGGCCGCCGGCACCGCTCCACCCTGTGCCGCGCTGTCGGGCGGACCGGGAAGCGGGTTCCTGGGCGCCACGGTCGGCACCGCCGGCACCGGCGGCACCTTCGACGGCGGCTGCGCCGCCTCTGTCATCGGTACTGGCGGTGGCGGCGGGGGCGGGTACTTCGCCGGCGGGGGCGGCGGCAGCGGCGGCGTCAACAACAGAGGCACCTCGGCGGGTGGGGGCGGTGGCGGTGGAGGCAGCAGCTTCGCCACCCCCACGGGTACCGGCACGAGCTACACGCCGTCGACGATCGGGACGGCGAACCACAACGGCCAGGTGACCATCTCCTACGTCGTCCCGTCCTTGACCATCACCAAGACCCACACCGGGCACTTCACCCAGGGACGGGACGGCCTCTACACCATCACCGTCGGCAACGCCGCCGGGGCCGCCCCGACCGACGGCACCACAGTCACCATGCAGGACACCCTCCCCGCAGGGCTCAAGGCCGACAGCATCAGCGGCACGGGCTGGACCTGCGACCAGAGCACACTCACCTGCACCCGCAGCGACGCCCTCCCCGCCGGGAGCAGCTACCCGCCCATCACGCTGCAGGTCGATGTCTCCTGCAGCGCCGACGACGACGTCACCAACGTCGCGGTCGTCACCGGAGGCGGCGACACCACCCCCCACACCGCCACCGACCCCACCAGGATCAAGCACCACCGGCACGACGAACACGACAAGTACGACATGCGCTGCGACCGCCACGAGCACTGGTAGACCAACCGACCCAGGAGCCCGCGTCATCCTCGACAACCACCGGAACAGCGCCCCGGACGGGCTCACCGCCCTATTCAACGAGGACCACGAACCAGGTGCGGCGCCCACCAGTGCCGCACCGCTTCACACCCGCATGCTCCCACCCAGGTCACACCGCCGCCCCACCAACAGCCCCACAGAACACTGCCGGCCGACCCCGCACGCCGCGAGGTCGGCCAGCAGCATCCGACGGAGCGACAGGCCGTCCACACCCACCCGACGCCGCGCCCGGCGAGCTGCACGAGCCGACCTGACGTCACTTTCGGCTCTCGGGCCTCCTGGTTGTCGAGCCAGGCGCCCAGCGCATTCCCAGCCCGGTGAGGCGTTCTGTCCTGTGTCAGTGAAGTTCGGCCGGTCTCAGCGGAGTTCGACGGGGCCGATTTCGTCTCATCGAACTTCGACCGTCGTCGGGTCAGGAGTCTTGTCGGGGCCGGGACTTAGGGTGCCGGGCTGTGGACGCCGAAGATCTCGGAAGGCCGGGATCGCTTGTCAGGGGCCACGCCCGGTGCCCGGCGCCACGCAACCCCAACCGCCTGCCGTCGGACTCTGACCAGGGCAGCTCATCCGACCCGGAGGACCTCGCTGCGCAGTGCGCGCGAGCAGTGCCGGGGCGCCCTGGTCGTCGGTGTTGGTAGCGGCATCGGCGCCGCTATCGGTGGACGTGTGGATTGCCGGCGGGACGGGGCGGGCGACCGGCTTCGCATCGGCGGGGCCGTCGCCTGCGAGAGCGGCTCGGCTGTGCGGGGCGCCGGTCGGGCGAAGACCGTGCGGGTCGGCGGGTCGCTGCCGATCCCGGCGACCGGCCGGCCTGTCCCGTCGCAGTCCGCGGTGGCGTCGATGCCGGATACGGTGATCAGGACGCGGTGGGGCGCGTGCTGCCGGCCGGCGGCGGGCGCTCGCCGGCGCCGCCCGCCACGATTCCCAGGACGTCGCCATCGCCCTCGACGGCGGCCTCCAACCAGTGCCCGCAGGTGCTCGTCGCCGGTCTGCTCGACGTCCACTGCCGCAGAGCAGAACAACGCCCGGAAAACGCGCCGGGGTCTGCCGGGCAGAAGGGGCGGTCGATCGGGCTTCCTGGACCGGATCGTGGCGGACCGGCCCTGGCCCGCCCCCTGGGGTCGCAGGCGCTCAGGCCGGCTCGCGGACCGGCCGGGCGATTCTGAGCCACCCCGCGGCGGTCGGGCTCGGCGGTGAGGACCGACCGGTCGAAGACCGGGGCGTCGGCGGTCGGCTGTTGGCGGGGCCGGAGGGTCAGCAGACGACCATGACAGTGAACGGGCGGTCGTCATCGACGGTCTGGCTCCCACTCGAAGACGGCGTCGCCGTGCGGACGAAGATGTGCATGGCATCCGTCCAAGTGACCATGATGGACGCGCTGCCGGGCCCCGGATCGGAGGAGCCGTTCGAATTGACTGTGCCGATCAGGCCGCATGCGTTGACGTCGTTCTCCGTCGTCAGGAGGTAGCGGCCGATGCCGGAATGTTCGACTTCCGTGACGCCGCTCGCCCGGAGGAGATTCCCGTCGCCATCGACCTTGGCGTACGTCGTGACGACCGGCAGTGCCTGCTCCTTCTTCGCCGGCTCAGCCGACGCCACCCAGCCCCCGGCCACGAGGGCGACGGGCAACGCCCCCAGTGCAACTTTCCTGAACGCGTTCATCTTGGCTCTCCTCGAAGCGGGTTCGGCAATGCGACACGAGGAGATGTCACCGACCCGAGCCCGGATGAAAAGGCCGCCGGCCGTTGACCACTCCAACGGGTCTTGAGTTCCAGCCTCCGAACCGTTCGGTAGGACCCCCGAGCAGTCAGGCGTACGGTCTGCCGCCCGACCTGCTCGCCCGGGAACGGGGCTGCCACTGGCCCGGGACGCCGGGACGCCGGGACGCCGGGACGCCGGAACGCCGGGATGACTGGCCCGAAGCCTCGCCGTTTTCGAACGCGCTGGTCAAAGCAGGGCCGGCGCGACAGTCCTCCGCGGCGCCGGACGGTGTCCGGGCGGAACTCCGGGCGCTCATCGAGCGGCCGCGGCCGGCGTGCCGGGATCGTGCCGAACGACCGCGCCCGGGAAGGCGGCGTCGCGGCCGGTCCGGCGGTCAGCCGCAGTCGGGGCCCGGTCGGCCGTGACCTCCCGGTCGACCACGACCGCGCCCGCCTCGTCGCCGAAGCCGCTCGCACTCCGACCGTGACCCGCTTCCCGCGTGAGGCGGAGCCGCATGCCCGCCCGCCCCCGAACTCCGGCACTCTCGCCCCGCCGCGCCCCTTCCCGTCCTGTCATGTCCGGTCGCGCGGACCTGCGCCGATCGAAACCGCGCGGCTCACCCCTCGGTCGGGAGCAGACCCGGCCGCCGCCCGGCCGGCGTCATCCGGACCGCGGTCGCGTTCACCGCCTCGCACAGGCGGCGGCCGACTCACATCCTTCGGCGCGGGCCGCCCCCACTCCATCAGCATCGGCTCGACGAGCTGCCACTGACCGCCCCTCAGGCCCCAGGGACACCTGCGTCGTTCCGTCCCGGTCGAGGAACAGCGCGGACACGGCCCGGCCGACACGAGGTCGTGGAACCGAGTCCGTACTGTCACGACCACAGCCGGACAGCCGGGGCAATCTCCTGTCGAACGCCCTCTTACTGGGCGTTTCACCCGTAGTTGGGATGGTGCATCCCGATTTTCGGGGAGCTCGGGCTGCTGGTGTTCGGTGACGCTTGGGGTCCTGGTGGCAGGAGTGCCACTGTTGCACCTATGTCCGCCGGAACTGCGCGGTTCCTCCTGTCTCGTCCCAAGAAGTCGAGCGCACTGGCTTTTGTCCCTGGGATGCCGCGAGTCCTGGGAAGTGCGTCGATTCCGCAGTATGCCGTTGTCATGACGGATCGTCGACCGTATCCGAGCGACCTGTCCGACGCCCGCTGGGCCCTGGTCGAGCCCACCCTCACCGCCTGGCGCCGGGCACGCACCGAGCGCGCCCTCGCGTTCGGCCGGCCTCCCGAGCACGAACTGCGCGACCTGCTGGACGCGATCCTCTACGTCGACCGCACCGGCATCCCCTGGCGCTACCTCCCCCACGACTACCCGCCCTGGGAAACGGCCTACGCCTACTTCGCCCGATGGCAGAAGGAAGGCGTGTTCGAGCATCTCAACGGTCTGCTGCGGCGTCTGGTCCGCACCGCCGAGGGCCGCGATCCGGAGCCGACGGCGTGCATCGTCGACTCGCAGAGCGTGAAGACCTCCACGAACGTCCCCGCCTTCTCGCAGGGCGTCGACGCCGGCAAGAAGATCGTGGGCAGGAAACGCAACATCGTCACCGACACGATCGGCCTGCTGCTGATGGTCCTGGTCACCGCCGCGAGCGTGCAGGACGGCACCGCCGGCAAGCAGTTGCTGACCGCGGTCGCCACCGAGCACCCTGCCGTCCGCAAGGCCTGGACGGGCATGGGCTACAAGAACGCCGTCGTCGAACACGGCGCCACCCTCGGCATCGACGTCGAGATCGTCCGCCGCGACCCCTCCACCAAAGGATTCGTCGTCCAGCCCCGTCGCTGGGTCGTCGAACGCACCTTCGGTTGGCTGATGAACCACCGCCGTCTCGCCCGCGACTACGAAGCCCTCCCCGCCCGTTCAGAAGCCATGGTCCACGTCGCGATGATCAGCCTCATGACCCGCCGACTCACCGGCGAAAACACCCCCACCTGGCGCGGAACCTGACCATCGGAATCCGGGGTGAAACGCCCAGTTACTGCGTCACTCGAGCCGCGGCCCTCGCCAGGCGTGTCGTAGCCTGACCCGCACGCGGGCCACGGCGCACCGCCGGCCTGTGGTTCTACCAGCCGTTCATCGCCCGGACGTCTCCGGAGAGGGCGTAGCGGCGGCAGGCGAGGATCTCCTCGGTGGTGATGCCGATGTCGTTCGCGAGACGGGCGAGGCCTGCGTCCTCGGCCTGGCGGTCGCCGATGTAGGCCGGTACTACCTCGAGGGCGAGCGCACCGATGCCGAGCTGGGCGGCGCGCTGCTGGGTGGCCAGGTCGTGGCCGGCGTCCACTTGGCGGCGCCAGGCCTCGGCGGTGATGCCGTTCGGGACGGGGCGCTCATGTCTGATTGGGTGTTTTGGCATGTCTGGCCTGGTAAAGGGTCATGGGGGTGATGAGGGACTCAACGGAGTCGTCGATGTGGATATGCCCCATGAAGTAGAGGACCACGGTCAGACCCCAGAGGGCGCCCAGGGACAGCATGAGGGAGAACTGAGAGACTCGCTTGATGCGCATCGCCAAGGTCGTCGTGTCTCTGGCCAGGAGCAGGGAAGCAGCCACGGTCACAGGGATCAGGAGGGCGACGACATCTCCCCCGTTCATCGGGTGATCGCAGTCGTAGGTGGCAATGCCGAAGTACACGATCAGGGAGAGTGCGGCGAGAGTGGCAGCGACCACGCCGCGGGTTGTCCATCGGCGTAGGAATGGCTGGCGTAGACGGCACTCGATCCAGATTCTTCCGTCTCGCTTCTGCCTCGAATCGTAGCGGGCGTACTGCTCGTCGGTCTTGTGTTCGGCGTCGGGGGTTTGGAGACGATCCTCTTCCCGTTCAGCGACAGCGATGGTGGCGCTGGGTTTGAATTCGACGCTGCTGTCCGAGATAGATATGTGGACGTGATTCGTGGCGGCGTCGTGGAAGGTGAGGTAGGTAACGGCTGTGGGGCGCAGCCATCTGCGGTTCCACGGGGGTGCGGTCGGGTCTCCGGCTTTGCCGAATGAAATTTCGCGCCGCTCTTTGATGTCGATCACGAAGGGTTCATTGATCGGGACCCTGCAGCTTGCCATGATTTCCCATCGTGTCCCGCAACCAAAGTAGTAACGCAGCGCTTGTTCGATTTCTGGCTCTCGCTTTCTGCTATGTGCCGTCCGGATGAAATCTTCGAGCTTTCTCATCGTACTGAGTGCCCTGTCTTGGTCGAGTTGATAGTCCCGCATGAAGTTGGGAATGACCAGTAGGGGATGCTCGGCGGAGCTGGTGCGATCACTGCGGACGTATTCCTTGGCGCAAGATCCGATCGACTTCGAAAGATTCCTGAGCTTGAGGAAGGCGTTTCCGTCGACTTGCTGTCGGGGACCGCGTAGTTTCTCCTGAAGGTAGTAGTCGTCTAGCGGGTCAGAAATTCGCTTGAGAAGCGTATGGCGATATCTGTGATGCTTGAGAGTCTCTTTCAGAGTTGCTGGATTGAAGAGGAAGATCGCGGCGAGGAGATCTTCGAGGTCGTCGTCGATCAGATTCGACGGGCATAGGTCTCGTAAGTATTTCGCCTGGATGCGGCTAACTTCCCCGCGAGGGAGGCGGTGCGCGGCTTCCCCCGCCGCTTCGATGGTGAAGTTGACAGACGTTACCTTCGGCATATCAATGATGGGTAGAATCAGCCGCGCTTTACCGTCATCGCCGAGAGGGGCAGGGAATCCGTTCAGTTGCTTTAGTGGCCGCACCAGGACCTCGCGCTCCCGTTCGGACCATAACGCGCTGGAGAGGGAGATACGGACCACCGATCTGGAGCGCCAGGCTGGCTGGTTCTTGAGTAGCCAGAAGGTGAGCGGCTGGAAGTCCTTGACGTCGCTCCAGACCGGATGCCACTCGACGCTCGGCCTGTCCGGAGGCTGCGGGGGTAGTGCCCACATAAGATCCCCCATCCTCGTCTGCTTGGGCAGTGGAGCTGTGTTCGACCCTGCGCCCTTCGTTCGTGCACCGCATCTCGGCGCGCCTGCGCACTCATCTGCTGGCGACGCCTCAACAATCCACCCTCGTGATCGTGTTACGAGTTCGTAGCGCGCCGTCAGGGTGCCGTACTTGCCGAACTCGCGGCCTTCGGGGTTCCGGCCGAAGTCGGTGAGGTCAAGCATCCGGGTCTCGTTGCGGCGCACGCCGTACGCGCAGGCGGGCACCGCACCTGTTGCACTCGCAGCAGGCTGCTGGAGGCTGCGGTCGACCTGTACGTCGACCGGCGGGTCCTTGCCGCGGTGCTCGCCGAAGAGCGCCGCCAGTGTGAGCGGCTGGCCCGTTTCGTCAGCCGCTGGTAGCCGAACCGGCGAAGTTGGGTTGATATACCCCAGTTTGTGACCGAGCACGCTAGTTTGCGAACGGCTGGGCAGTAGCGGTTGGTCCGGGCAGCGACAGAGCAAGCTGGTTTGCGAGTCTGGAGCACAGTAGTTTGCGAGCGTGGGCTTGGTTTCGTCACTGTTTGTGATGCATGGGGTGTCGTCGTTATCTGGGGTTGAGTTCGTCGGCCATCGCCGTCCACCAGCGCAGCAGCACGCCGCGGACCAGGTGGGCGAAGATTGCCAGGGTCATCGGTAGGTCGGCCGCCAGCCACGTCGTGTCCCCGGATCCGTGCAGGCCCTTCGCGAAGTGCTCGGCCGGCAGGCCGTCGTCGGCAACGGGCGGCGGGATGAGCAGCGGCCAGGGGAAGGCGACGCCACCGTGCAGGCGGGAGGATCGGTGCCCATACACGGTGTTGAGGGCCTTACTCATCTTCGTCCAGGACCAAGGCAGTTGAGCGCCCGGATCGGCCGTGCGCCCGGGCGGGGGCTCGGGGAGGAATGCCTTGGTAAAGGCGAGGAAGCGGCTGGTAGCGCCGATGAGGTGGCCGAACTCCGTGGTTGCCGCCTCGACGAGCAGCTGCTCGCCGCCGGAGGCGAGCAGGGCCTCTGAGGAACGGGGGAACTTCGCCTTCACGAGCAGGGCGTAGTCCACTGTTGCGGCCTGGTGGGCGGCCGCGGCGACCTCGACCGCGCTGACGAGCATCAACCAGGCCAGCTCTGGCTCGCCTTCGGCCATCCACAGGGCGTCGGCGTACTGCCGGGCGGCCCGAACCAGGTCGACGGTCTGCTGCGGTTCCAGGCGGGGCAGCGACTCCAGGTATCCGCGTACCGGCGCGAAGTCGGCTTGGGCGTCAGCCAGCCCTGGGAGGACCGGCGATGCCCAGGGTGAGGCAGGTGCGTTCGGCGCGATCCGCCCGGCCACCTTGTAGGTGTTGATGCACCCGTCGGGGAGGCGGCGACGAATTATCGGGTCATCGCCGCGCAGCCTGATTCCGAGGATCAGCGACAGCAGCGCCGTGATCTCCTGGTGGATCGACAGGCCGGTCCAGGCCTTGCTGTCCGAGACTGAAGATTCCCCTACCGGGTCGCGGAACCAGCTGGCCAACTCCAGCACCGGGCGAAGCTGGCCAGCCTCGTGGCCGGTGGGTGTTGCGAGTGCGGTGATGATGGCGCTCTTTGAATTTGGCTCTGACCGGAGTTCCGTGAAGCTCATGGTCGGGTGAGGATCCGGGTCCGGAGGAGTCGGAAGGAGGCCCGGCCGTACATGGCTCTTTTGAGTGTTTTGACCCGGTTCACGTTGCCTTCGACCTTGCCGGAACTCCATTCGAGGGTGAGGCCGGCGGTGACGGCGGCGAGGTCCTGGCGGAGGAAGCCGGCGAACGAGCGCACCGGCGCGGGGGCGTCCTGCTCGGCCTGGTCGATCCAGTCCGGCAGGAGGGCGCCGAAGCGGTTGGTCATCAGGTCGTGGAAGCATCGGGCCAGGTCGTAGGCCCTGGCGATGTCCGGGCAGGCGATCCTGACGTCCAGCAGCCTGTCCTGCTCGCGCTCGGTGAGGGTGCCGGTCGGCCGCATGATCCAGGAGGTGATCCGGCGCGGGCTGGGGATGTCGGCGCGGACGGGTTCGGCGGTGCCCTCGCGCAGGGAGGCGACGTAGCGGCGCACGGCCAGGACGCTGCCGCGGTAGCCGCGTTCGGTGATCTCGCGGAACAGTTGCTGGGCGGTGGTGCACCCGGCGGTGAACCGGCTGTTCAGGTAGGGCTTGAACGGGTCGAGCAGCCCCTGCTTGCTCGCACCGAACTCCCTTGCTGAGACGAGGAGTTCGTCCAGCGGGGTGGTCTTGAAGCGGCGGACGGTCTTGCGGTCGAGCCCCAGGTGGCGGGCGATCGCGCTGATCGTCCACTTCTGGTCCAGCAGGCGGTGGACGTCCGCGTGGCGGTCGCGGGTGCGCTCGACGATCGGGGTGCGGGGCAGTTGCAGGACCGGCAGGTCGATCGCCGGTGGCTCCGGAGGCGCCTCCTGTTCGGCGTGTTTGCGCAGGCAGGAGCGGTGCTGGTGGCAGGTCTTCTCGACCGCGGCGGACAGGTTCTGCAGCAGGTGCCACCTGTCGGCGACCTCGACCGCGCCGGGCGCGGCCTCTTTGATCGCCCGGCTGTAGGCGCTGGCGCGGTCGCGGCAGAAGATCTCGGCGCCGGGGTGCTCGCGCAGCCAAGCGGCGAAGGTCTCCGAGGTCCGGTCGGGCAGGACGTCGACGACGCGGCCCGTCTCGACGTCGACCAGCAGGGTGCCGTAGGTGCGGCCCCGGCGGAAGGCGAACTCGTCGACGCCGAGCACCCGCGGCGCCCGCTCCGGCACTTCGGGGGCCGACAGCAGTCCGAGCAGCCGGGTGCGGCCGGCCGCGACGCTGAGCTTGCGACACAGCCGCTCGCCGGCGCGGCCTCCGAGTTCAACGGCGACGGCCCGCAGCCACTCCTTCAGTCCGGTGCTGGAGCGCAGGTGACGCTCGCTCAGTCCCCGGACCTGCTCGACGAACGTTCTCCGCCTGCACCGGAGGCGGTCGCAGAAGTACCTGCGCACGCGCAGCCGTATCAGCAACTTCCTTCCTGCCAGAGGGCGTTCGGCCACCGTGCGCCAGTACGTGGAGTGGACCCGCCGCCCCCGGATCCCGCAGTCCGGGCAGCGGACGGCCGGACCGCACGCGGCGACCTCGACCAGCACCAGGTCCAATCCGGCGGTCACCCGCTCCAGTTCAACATCGACTCCGGGGAACAGCACGTCTTCGATCGAATCGAGAGCCACGTGAAGGTCATCCCGCAGCGAAACGATCCTGCATTCACGCCGATGACCTGGTCTTTCACGGAACTCCGGTCAGAGCTAAATTCAAAGAGCGCCATCACGGGCTACTACACCGCGCTCGCCGCGGCCGAGCGGATGCTCATGCGCGGCTTCACCACCGTCCGGGACATGGCCGGCGACGTCGCCTCGCTGCGGCAGGTCCTGGACGCGGGGACGTTCCCCGGCCCGCGCATCTACCCCAGCCAGGCCGCGATCTCGCAGACCTCCGGGCACGGCGACTTCTCCGACGTCTACGAGAACGCGAGCACCTTCTCCTGCGGCGTGCACGCCCGCGCCGAGCAGATCGGGTTCCTGCGCGTCGCCGACGGCCGCGACCAGGTGCTCGCGGCCGCACGCGAGCAGCTGAAGAAGGGTGCCTCCCAGATCAAGGTCATGGCGGGCGGCGGGGTCGCCTCCGCCTACGACCCGCTGGACGTGCTGCAGTACACGCCGGACGAACTCAAGGCCGCGGTCGAGGCCGCCACGGACTGGGGCACCTACGTGGCCGCGCACGTCTACAACGACGAAGGCGTCCGCCGCGCGATCGCCGCCGGGATCAAGTCGATCGAGCACGGCCACCTGGTCGCCGGCGCCGAGACCGTCAAGCTGATGGCCGACAGCGGGGTGTGGCTGAGCACCCAGCCCTTCCTCGAAAACGACCACGAGTACCCCAACCCGGAGAGCACCGAGAAGAACAAGCAGGTCTGCGAGGGCGTCGCGAACTCCTTCACGTGGGCGCGGGAGCAGGGCGCGAACATCGCCTTCGGCACCGACCTGATGCTCGAACCGGAGAAGGCCGGACTGCAGAACGAGATGCTCACCCGGCTGTCCACCCACTTCGACTTCAAGCCCGTCGAAGCGCTGAGGATCGCCACCTCCGGCAACGCCGAACTCTTCCGGCTCGCCGGCGAGCGCGACCCCTACAAGGCGGCCCCCCTCGGCCGGATCACCGAGGGCGCCTGGGCCGACGTCCTCCTCGTCGAAGGCGACCCCACCCAGGACCTCACCGTGCTCGGCAACCCGGACAAGAACCTCGCCGTGATCATCAAGGACGGCCGCATCTACAAGAACACCCTCGGGTGACGACCTGGGGCCGGGAGCGCCGCATCGACGGCAGCTGGTCCGACGGGTTCAAGGTCGACCTCCCGCGCAACGGCTGACAACTGCCCGCCGGCCGGCCCGTCCCACTACTTACGGGGATGGGCTGGGCCGGCCGGTGGCCGAGGCAGCCAGGCCGGCAGCTGGCTGGGCGGCGTACCGGTCGGCGCTGCGGCGTCCGGTGAGCGCGGCGTTGGCCTTCAGCAGTGCGGGTACCAGCCCGTAGACGGCGGCGGGGACGAGGATCGCCGTCAGGACCAGGGTCCGCAGGTAGACGGGCAGCGGCGCGAGCACCGGCCCGAGCAGGACCGACAGCAGGGTGATGCCGGGGTAGATCGCCAACCAGGTGATGAGGGCCCGGCGGTGCACGGAAGGGGGGTTCACGACTGCTCCTCGGAGACCAGGGGAGCCCAGGTGGGCTTCCGGGTGCCTGTGCCTGCGACGATGCAGCCGACCGGGCCCGGCGGGCAAAGTCCTTTGCTCTTCTGTCAAAGTGGGAATCATGGACGGCAGCGCCGATCGCCCCCTGGACACCGTGGGGCCCCGGCTGCGTGAACTGCGTCGACGGCGAGGCACGACACTGACCGCCGTCGCCGAGGCGACGGGGATCTCTCCCAGCACCCTCTCCCGACTGGAGTCCGGCAAGCGGCGCCCCACCCTGGAGATGCTGCTGTCCCTGGCCCAGGCGTTCGATGTCGCTCTGGACGACCTCGTCGGAGCCCCGCCCACGGGCGACCCACGGGTCCACCTGCGCCCGCAGGCCGTCGAGGGGATGACCGTCGTCCCGCTCACCCGCCGCCGGCCGGGCGGAGGCATCCAGGTCTTCAAGATGCTCATCGCCCCTGCCTCGCGCGCCCCTGCGCCGCGCACCCACGAGGGCTTCGAGTGGCTGTACGTCATCGAGGGCCGGCTGCGTCTGGTCCTGGGCGACCGTGACTTCGTCCTGGCGCCCGGCGAGGCGGCCGAGTTCGACACCCGCACCCCTCACTGGTTCGGCACGGCCGACGGCCGGGCCGTGGAAGCCCTCTCCATGTTCGGCGGCCAAGGCGAACGCGCTCATCTGCGGACCAGCCATGACAACGGGCCGCCCCGCGGTGCGGAGCCGCATCGGGCACGACCTCCGGGAGACCGGCCGGCCGGTTGACCGGCGTCCCGGTCGACGCGGTGACCTCGGCGTCGGATCAAGCGAGGCAGCAGACGGCCGCGCGTCTGCCGGGGGCTGGGCGCGCGGCCGTCGGCATCGCGTCAGGACGCGGGGACCAGGACGCAGTGGGTGCCGCTGAAGATGGTCGGCATGCACTTGTTGCAGTGGATGCACAGCGACGGGGTGTCGCGGTCGGCCTGCATGCGCGTCAGCAGGTCGGGTTCGCGCAGCAGTGCGCGGGCCATCGCGACGAATTCGAAGCCTTCGTCCATCGCCCGGTCCATGGTGTCCCGGGTGCTGATGCCGCCGAGCAGGATCAGCGGCAGGTCGAGCGCCGCCCGGAACTGGCGGGCGCTGTCCAGGAGATAGGCCTCCTCGTAGGGGTAGCTGTGCAGGAAGTGCTTGCCGGCCAGTTGGATGCCGAGGCGCATCGGCTGCGGCATCGCCGCGGCGAACTCGCGCAGCGGGGCGTCGCCGCGGAACAGGTACATCGGGTTGAGCAGCGAACTGCCTGCGGTCAGTTCGAGCGCGTCGACGGTGCCGTCGGCCTCCAGCCAGGACGCCACTTGCAGGCTCTCGTCGAGCCAGAAGCCGCCCGGGACGCCGTCGTCCATGTTGAACTTCGCGGTCACCGCGATCCGGTCGCCGACCGCGTCGCGGACCGCCCGGCAGACGTTCCGGGCGACCTTGGCGCGGTTGGCGAGCGGGCCGCCGAAGCCGTCCTTGCGCTTGTTGATCCGCGGGCTGAGGAACGAGCTCGCGAAGTAGTTGTGGCCGAGGTGGATCTCCACTGCATCGAAGCCGGACTCGATCGCGTACTTCGCGGCGTCCGCGTGCGCGGTGGTGATCCGTGCGATGTCCGCGGCCGACGCGGCTCGGGTCAGGCCCCGGGCCTGCGGGTTGACCGACAGGCTCGGGGCCAGCGCGGGCCGCCGGTTGGACCGGCTGTTGGCGACCGGGCCGGCGTGCCCGATCTGCGCGCTGACGGCCGCGCCCTCGGCGTGCACCGCGTCGGTGAGCCGTCGCAGGCCGGGCAGCGCCTCGGGGCGCATCCAGATCTGGTCCCGCTCGGTGCGGCCTTCGGGGGCGACCGCGCAGTACGCGACGGTGGTCATTCCGACGCCGCCGGCGGCGTGGGATCGGTGAAAGGCGATCAGTTCGTCGCTCACCAGGGCGTTCTTGGTCATTCCTTCGAAGGTGGCGGCCTTGATCACCCGGTTGCGCAGGGTCAGCGGGCCGAGCTTCGCGGGGGCGAACACCTCGGGGGTGGTGGACATGCGGGCTCCGGTTCGGGAGGGCGGTGGGGGAAGTCCGGATGGGGCCGGTCAGAGCGTCAGGGCCGTCGGCTGGCCGTCGGGGCGCATTGCCGCGTCCGTGCCGCCGTCGACGTACAGCGTCGCGCCGGTGGTGAACCGGGCCTCCGGGCGCAGGAACTGGTGCACCCAGAACGCGATGTCCTCCGGGGCGCCGAAGACGCCCAGCGGCATCGGGGTCGGGAACTTGTCCGCGTCCAGGTCGTCGGCGGTGCCGGTGGAGCCCAGCATCAGCGGCGTCACCACCGCGCCCGGTGCGATCACGTTCAGCAGCACGCCCTCGCGCGCCCACTCCGGTCGCACCGCGGTCCGCCGCACCCATCGGGCCAGCGCGAACTTCGACGTCGCGTACGCCGAGATGCTCGGCGAGGTCGCCGCCAGTTCGGCCGGCACGCCCTGCTGTGCGATCCGGGCGTGCTCGCGCGCCGTCTCCTCGTCGCCCGCCAGTAGCAGGTCGACGAGCGTCGGGTCGATCATCGGTACGGTGCTGGACGAGTTGGAGCCGATCACCACCGCTCGCGGTGCCCGGGCCCGCGCCAGCACCGGCCGCAGGCCCTCCAGCAGGGCCGTCGGGCCGAAGTAGTTGATCGAGGCGACCGCCCCCGCGTCCTTCATCGCCGGCCCCACGCCCGCGACCGCGGCGACGCCGTCCAGCGTTCCGCAGCTGGCCGCGGTGATCTCGGCCACGGCCGCCGCCCGGCCTTCCGCCGTGCCGAGATCGGCCAGGACGTCCGCGTCGCGCAGGTCGACGCCGATGACGGTGTGCCCCGCCTCTCGGATCACGGCGGCGCTGGCGGCGCCCATGCCGGAGGCGGAACCGGTGACTGCGTAGATACCCATGGCGCGGGCCTTTCGAGGTGGTGCGGATCGGACCGGGCGATGGCGGTCGAAGTGCCTCGCCCAATCGACTTTCAATCAATGATTGGACAGTAGCTCAACTGAGCCGGAACGCCCAGCGCCTGCCGCCGCACCTCACGAACGGTCCCGGCTTCGCCGCGCCAACGCCGGTTCCGTTGCGGCGCGGACAGTTGCCGTGGCGTGTCAGCCGCCCTCGGCGAAGCCGTTCTCCGCGGCGTACTTGTCCTGGAAGGTGCGGTCGGGGTCGTACTTGCCCTGGAGGTCCTGCCAGGTGCCGGGGCGGTTGTGCGTCAGGTGGGTGATGACCGTGGTGGCGCCCTTGGCCTGTTCTGCGGCGCAGTCGCGGCACGGTCCGTCCAGGGCTTCCGGGATGCCTTGCTTCAGGTCGGTGGCGGAGGGGCTGCAGGGGCCTTGGTCGAGGAGGCACTTGACGTGCGCGTCGGCATCGCGGTCGCCGGGTTCGGTCGAGAGCGCGTCGTAGCGGGCGTTGCCGCTCGCGGCGGCGGCCCGGTGGGGTGAGGGGGGAGGGTCCTGGTGGGGCGCGAAGGCGGTCACGGTCGCGAGGACGGGGCCGGCGAGGGCCGTGACGAGGAGGGCGCTCTTCAGTGGCATGGGGGCTCCGTTCCGGGGCGGTGTCAGGTGCGGGTGACGGTGAACTCGGCCGGCCCGTCCTGGGTGGCGACCATGCCGGTGATGGAGGTGACCCGGGTTCCGCTCGCGCAGATCAGGTTGGTGCTGACGCCCTCCCCGGAGTAGGAGCTGAAGAAGATCTGCCCCCGCCCTGTCGTGTCGGTCCGCACCTCGAAGTCGGCGGTGGTCTGACGGCTCTGTCCGGCCGTCACGATCTCCACGCTGAGCATGTTGTCGTTCACCTTGACCGGGGCGACGGTCATGGCCCTGGAGACCCCGTCCAGCACGGCCGAGCCGACGAACGGCGTGTCCAGGACCAGTGCTCCGACGTAGTCGGTGTAGAGACCCCCGCAGCTGTAGGTGACGGCGGACGCCGGCGCGGAGGCGGTGGTGGTGGCGAGCGCGAGCGCGGCGGCCGCGCAGCACGCGGCGCCCGTCAAGACACGGTGCATGGCGGGTTCCTTCCTCGGGTTTTCGCGCCGGTGGCGCGGATCCGATGTCCATCGAAGGCCGATCCTCGCCGAGGCGCAGGGCTGTGAGGGCCGAATGGCGGAGGGGCGGAACGGGCGCGGTGACGGTGCCGGCCGGTCGGGCGCGCGGCGGTGTCGCCGTTGCGGTGGGCACCGCCGCGATGCGGTGAAGGGCGCAACCGGGAACCGAGACCTAAAGTGACGCTCAGTCACTGAAAGTGACAATCAGACGATAGGAGAAGCACATGAACGGATCAGTTCGTATCGCGGGGATTCCGCTCGGGCTGGCCTCGCTGGTCGCCGCCTGCACCGGAATCTCCGCCGTCGCGCCGGCCGCCGCGGCGGACCTCACGAGGACGGAGGTCGTCTGCACGGCCCAGGCCGAGGAGAACTACAGCCCTGCCATCACCAGCGCCGTCCATGACAGCGCGATCACCGGAACCATTAAGCTCCTCAGCTGCACGGAGAGCCTCATCGACGTGGACACCGGGGCCACCATCTCCGCGACCTCGCACACCGGAACCCTCGCGGACCCCGTGGCCCTCGGCACGTTCGACAACGTGGTCCTCGCCAACGGCACGTGCACCAGCCTGCCGGTGTCGCCGCCGACCATCAGCGGCCAGGTCGACTTCACCTGGTACGACCCGACCGGCGGTACCGGCGTCCTGCAGATCAACAACCCGCTGACCAGCACCGTCAACGGCGACATCGTCTTCGCCGCTACCCACGACGACTTCACCGCCACCAGCACCCGGTACCCGGGGTACCACATCGTCGCCGCCGGACTGGGCGACCCCGTGCATCAGGGCTCCTGCGCTCCCGGCCAGAGCGGCGTCACCCAGGTCACCGGAGCCATCCAGTTCACCTTCACCTCGCCCTGATCCTTCCGCCGTTTCCGTGCGGGTCGCCCGGGCGACCCGCACGGAAACGACAGGTGCGGGCAGGCCTTCCCACCTTCGTGCCGTCAGCAAGCCCGGGCGTGCTGGCGGATGGCGGCCCACACCTGGTCGACCGTCGCTTCGGTCGCGTAGGGCGATCCGAACACGGCCCGCAGCAGGGGGCGCCCTTCCACCTCGGCGGGGGTGCACACCAGGCCGATATCGGCGGCGAGTCGGTCGGCCAGGGCGCGGGTCTGCTCGTCGGTGCCGTACCGGAAAGCCACCAGAGCCAACTCGTGCGACACCAGCTGGAATCCGGGTTCCCGGTCGATCGCGCGGGCCAGACGGTCGGCCAGGCCCACGTCGTGGCGGATGGCGGCCCGCAGGCCTTCGAGGCCGTAGGCGCGCATCACGTACCAGAGCTTCAACGCGCGCATCGGGCGTCCCAACGGGATCTGCCAGTCCCGGAAGTCCACCACGGCACCGGACTCCGTGGCGGGGTTGCGCAGGAAGGCCGGACGGATCGCCATCGCCTCGGTCAGCGACGCCCGGTCCGATGTCCACAGGACGTCGCAGGGAGTCCCGGTGCGCATCCACTTGTGCGCGTTGACGGCGTAGGAGTCGGCAGCCTCCAGACCGTCGTTGAGCGCACGGTACTCGGGGCACAAGGCGGCGGAGCCGGCGTAGGCGCCGTCGACGTGCAGCCACACGCCGTACCGGCGGCAGACGTCCGCGACGGCGGGCAGGGGATCGAACGCGCAGGTGGCCGTCGTCCCCGAGGTGGCGACGACCACGGTCGGAACGAGGCCCGCGCGGCGGTCCGCATCCAGGCGGGCCGCCAACGCGTGGGGGTCCATCGCGCCGGTGCCCGCCGTGGTGGCGATCTCCACCGGTTCGCCGAGCCCCGCGATGCGAACCGCCTTGGGGACACAGGAGTTGGCCTGGCCGGTGCAGTAGGCCCGGTAGCGGCCGTCCACACCGTCGGTGCGCCAGCCGCCCCCGGAAGCGCGGTGCAGTGCGGCCACGACCGCGACCAGGACCGCGGACGACGCCGAGTCCTGGATCACCCCGCCACCGGTGCCGCCGCTGTGCAGGAAGGACTCCGGCAGGCCCAGCGCCTTGGCCAGCCAGTCCACGACCACCTGCTCCAGCTCGGTGGCCGCCGGCGAGGTCGACCACATCATGCCCTGCACTCCCAGCCCCGCGGTGACCAGTTCGGCCAGCACCGAGGCGGGCGAGTTCGCCGTGGGGTAGTAGCCGAGGAACGCGGGGTGCTGCCAGTGCACCAGGCCCGGGACGACCACCGACCAGGTGTCGGCGAGGATCCGCTCCAGCGGCTCGCCCCGCTCCGGCGCCGAGGCGGGCAGCGCCCCCGCCGTGACGCCCGGAGCATGGGCGGGCTCCACCGGAAGGGCCAGCGACTCCAACGCCGCCCAGTGCGCGGTCAGCCGTGCCACGGCCTGGGCGGCCGCCGACTCGAAGTCTTCACTCACAAGGCCGACCGTAGGCGAAGAACAGCGGTTCCTCCTGTTGTGTCGGAGCCATGGAACAACCCGCCCTGTGCCTCGCACCGCCACACCTCCTGCCCCCCTCCCTCCAGGCCCTGCGCAGCGCCGAGCCCGGTGGTACGCCCTGCACCGGTGCACTGCACGAGCCACTGGCGGACAGTCAGGAGGCGAACTACGACGCCTTCTTCGGGATCGTCCGCTGCGGCGAGGCACCGGCCGCCCGTCTCCTCACCGCCCTGGAACGGACGCTGGCCACCCTGCTGCCGCTCACGGACGGGACAGCCGCAGGGCGCTTCGAGCGGGCCATGCGCAGTCTCGGCCGCCCCCTGCCCGCCCCCGCCGGGGACGCGCTCACGGCGGAGGCCGGCCCCCAGGCCCGGTGGATCCACGGACACCGCCTGTTCCTGACGCTCACACAGGCGGCCGTCGTCGGCCTGCAGCACGCCGCCGCCGCACCCGCACCGTGCGCGGCGGACGGCGTCGAAGTCGCCGCGGCCTTCCTGCGGGCGAGCTCCGCGGCACTGCGGCTGACCGCTTCGTTCACCCCCGACGACTACCGGAGGACCGTGCGCCCCTCGATGGCGCCGCCGCAATGCCCCGCGCCCGGTTTCAGCGGGCTCTGGTCGGCCGACCACCGAGCCCTGGTCGACCGGCTCCGCTGCTGGGGTGAGACACCCGCCGTGCCCGGGGACGGGCGGAGGCGCGCGGACCCGGCCCTGAAGGCGGCCCTCGACGAGGTCTACCGCTCGCACATCGGCGTGTGCGCCCGCTTCGTCGGCACCGCACCCTCGCTCCTGGGCGGCTCGGACGACTCGCTCGCGACCCTCGGCAGGCTCGCCCGCGCTCGGCGCAACCTCCTCGACGCTCCGGGGCGGCCCCCCGGAGGCGGGCGTCGACACCGGTGGTAGGGGCGGCCCCCGGGTCGGGCATTCCGCGGACGCGTTCGTGCCCACCCCGGAGCGGGGCGGGCACGGGCCGGGCGGGTTCGTCAGGCGATGCTGAAGTCGTTGGTGGCGCCGAACACTTCGGTGGTGTCCCGGTTGCAGCCGCTGCCGACCGGGTCGAACAGGGTGCTTCGGGTGACCGTCTTGCCGAGGCCGCTTCCGGCGGTGACGACGCCGTTGCTCTTCATCCGGGTGCGGATCAGGTTGCCGCGGGCCTCGTGGGTCGCGACCACCTGGCGGTACTCCACGGTGGTGGTGTCACCGGTGTCCCAGGTGTAGGTGACCGTCTCGGTGCTGAACCCCGGGAACGGGTCCTGGCAGGTGGAGTCCCAGATGACGGGGGCGTTCTGGTTGAGGGTGCTGCTCGCGCTGCCCGAGCAGCCGCGGTAGCTGATAGTGGGCAACGGCGCGGACACCGGCACAGCCCAGCGATCGAACAGGTGCGCCGACGACGGTGACCACGGCGGTCCGCCGGAACGTGAATGGACCGCCTGGCCGGACCGAGGCAGAAAAGCGGCCTTCCCACAGGGTGAAGTAAGGCCGAGGACCGCTTTCAGCGTCGACCTGCTGCTCGAACCGGGAAGGCCGGGCAGCCAGACGAGATGCTCGTCTGGCTGCCCACCAGACGTCAAGCGGCTTCCGCGGCCCGATGACGGTCAGCACCTTGTTGGGCCACCGCCGCGCTCCCAAGGTGCGGCATGGCCGGCGAAGCGCCCGGCGTATTCAGCCTCCAACCTGCTGCTTCGCTGGGACGGCGCGGTCGAGCCGCTGGCCGGCTTTGCAGCTGTGGACGCCGAACCGGACGACGTTCAGGGGATCGAGACCCCGGGCGGTGCGTCGGTGCTGCCGGAACGTCGAGGGCGCCGCACGGGCCGGGACGCCTCCCGGGAGGTCGATCGGGGTTCCGGCCATCGGCTGACGCTCGCACCTCCATCGGCGTGTCCTCGGAGCGCAGCGACCGATTCGATTCGGTGTGCGACCACGATGGGTCGGTGCCCGATATACGAGCTTTCTTCCGTCGTCCGCCTGTCGCCGTACCTGTCCTGGCACTCCTGAGTGCCTCGACGGTCGCCGCCGCCCCCTTCGCCGGCCGCGCGGTGCCACCGCCCGGGGTGGAGACCTCCGTGGTGACGGTGCGGACCGGCGGGGACCGGACGGCCGCGCAGGCGGTGGCCCCACTGGCCGGCGTACGGCTGGGCCTGTACGCGGACGAGGCGTCCGACGTCCCGGTGGATCCGGGTTGGGGCGTCTGCGTCGCCGACGCGGACGGGGACTGCTCCTTCGTCGTGCCGGACACCGCAGACGGCGGGGCCAACGCGGGCGCGCGCTTCTGGGTGCGGCAGCTCCCGGACGGCGTGCCCGCCGGGTGGTTCGCCAACCCGGTGCTGCGCACCGGGCCGGGCAGCGGCAGCGACTCGATCGCCTCTGTTTACACTTTCCGGACTCCGGCCCTGGCGGCCGGCCGGACGTACGCGTCGACCGAACCGGCCCCGACGGCTTCATGATCAGTGACGTCTACGGCACGAACTACACCGCCTCCGGCGGCGTGTGGCAGGACTCCCGGACCAACCCCGTCCCCACCGTCGGCTGCGGCCTGGACGTCGCCGTGGTGCTCGACCTGTCCGCCTCCGTCGGCAGCGCGCTCCCGCAGCCATCCAGCACCTCCGCCGAAGAGGCGACGTTGGGCATGCGATTTGCCCGGAAGCTCTTTGGGCTGAATTCGTTCCGAAGAATACAGAATGACTATTCAGCTACTTTTAGTAACGATTGTGCACTACCTGGTAGTAGGTGTGGCGCAGGTCACATGCAAGCTGGGACGGTCTTCACGGCCCAACCGCCTGACGCCACAGGAGAAACCATGTCCCTGCGCCTTGTCGCCACCGGTGCCGCCACCTCCACCTACTCCCCGGGCATCACCTCCACCGCCTCCAGCCAGACCGTCAATGTCACCGCGGCTTTCGTCGGCGCCGTGTGTGCGGACAACGCGCTGCTGTCGCTGCTCACCGACTCCATGTCGGGTTCCTTCACCACTTCGTGCGCCGGTCCCACCAGCAGCGTCTCGCTGACCGGCACCCTCACCTGGTCGGACCTGAGCACGTCCACCTATACGATCAGCAGCTTCACCCGTGAGACCGTCTCCGGCCACTCGGTCGCCCACTACTCCGGCACGGTCGACGCCGGGTGCGCGCACTACGCGGGCAAGCAGATCGATCTGCTGAAGATCCGCCTTGCCGCCCAGCTCACCGCCTGCTTCTCGGGCGGCAGCGTGACCTCCAGCACCGGCACCGACATCGTGCAGATCTCGGGCTGATCCCCGCATGTTGCCCGAGGACCTGCGCACCGTGGTCCTGGCCCGGTTGGACGCGCTGGAGGCCCGCGTGCGGAGCCTGGAAGTGATGCTCGCCGCAGTGGACAGCAAGGTCGACCGCAACCACCAGGAGCACCTCACCGCCGCGCACCGCTTCCGCACTGACCTGGACCGTGTCAGGGAGAGGACGGAGATCTGACATCACTGCAGCAAGGTCCGGATCTCGACGCTGTCGGGATTCCTGGGCCGGCCTCGCCCCGTCGAGCACGAGCTCGGCGGGGCGAGGCGCTGTCACGGGGCCGGGGCGGCCCGGGCCCGGAACGTCGTGGTGAGGGCGGCCGTAGATGACGGTGAGCGGATCGCGGCACCCGCGAGGGGCGCTGCGGGTCATCCCGGGTCCGGCTCGCCTCGGCGGCGCTTCAGGCGCCGGCCGGCTCTATGGGCAGGACCTTCAATATCCACGACCGGAACGCACATTGTCACCGAGGCGACCGGCCTGGTCTGCGGTGCTTTGGCGATCGAACCGCGCTGCCGCACCGCCGTGCCGAAGCCGGCCGCGTGGAGCGCGGGCGTGCGGGAGGTTCACGGGAGGCAAGGCAGGACTTACCGGTGCGGAGGTCATGGCGACGGGGCGGGGCACGAGGCCGGGATTCACGCGCGGTACATCTGGGTCGCAGAGGTGATCCGGCCCTGCTGGTCGAACTGCACGGTGAACTGGTTCGCGTAGCAGAAGTACGGGGCGGGCGCGGTGTGGGCGCTGCCCTTGCAGCCCTGGACGATCTTGACGAGGTGACGGAGGCCCTGCTCGGGCTTGGTCTGGTTGAGGACGTATGCGGTGGCGTCCGGGGCGAACTCGTACGTCTCGGTGCGGCCGGTGGCCTCGAAGTAGGGCTCCCCGGGGACGTTCGGACCGCAGACGCGGTGCACAAGCAGGTGGGTCAGGACGTGGTGCGTGCGGACGCTCTGACCCTGGCCGGTTTGTGCAGGAAACATCTACAAGGGCGGGATCGGCAAGTGGGCCGACTCCGCCCGCCACCTCGACGGCGACACCTGACTGGAGAAGACCGCCGGATCCTGGACCTACCGCCCGGAGATCCGCTTCCACATCATCGGCCGCCCGGATCGCCGCCCACCGCCGCCTGCGCCAGACCTTCCTCCTCGCCGGCCGGGCACCGTTCGCCGTCAACGTCGACTCCTACCTCTACACCACCGACCAGCCCACCCCGCTGGAACTCCTCCCGATCAAGGACGACGGCACCCCGGTACCGGGCGCGCTGCGCCTGGGCATCGCGCCCGGCTCGCACAGACACGAAGCGTCCATCCCGCTCCAGACCGCCGTCGAGGCGATGGAGCGCCGCGAGCACCCGTCCCGGCTCACCCGCTCCTACGCCATCGACGGCACCGAGAAGACCGACACCGTGAACGACGGGCAAGAAGGCGGGCGTTGATGACCAGCTCCACGCGCATGTTCGGGCGGGTCCGCGAGGCGCTGTTCCCCTCGCGGAAGGCACCGGTGCAGTCGACGACGCAGGCCGGGCACGTGCGCGAGCGGAAGTACGGCGGCAGCACCAAGGCGATGGCCGCCGCCTACGGCGTGTCCCCGCGCACTGCCCTGCGCTGGATCGACGGCACCCGCCGCCCCGCCCCGACCCACCTCGACAAACTGCGCCTGGACGCGGTCGAGGTGCATACCACCGGGCACGGCCGCGAGCGCAAGGCCAAGCAACTGGCCAGGCTCGGCGCGTACTCCGGGATCAGCGCCCGGGCGGGGCGGACCCGCAGCTTCGACATCCGCGGCTCGGACGCCGTCCGGGCCCGCGATGTCCACCTCAGCCTCACCGGCGACCAGGCCGCCGCCCTTGCTCGCGCCCAGGACGAGGACGAGATGCGCGAGATCATCGGCGAAGCCCTCGCCGACTACTTCAACGGCGGAGGCGGCTACGCCGGCTTCAGCGCCGACGACTTCGACCTGAACTGACCCGAGCACCGTCCGGGACCGGGGACGACGGACGCCCCGTCAACCCCGGGGCCGCCGCGAGGAAGTCGGACAGCGGGCCGGGACGGCGGACTGTCCCGGCCCGTTCGTCCAGGTGGCGGTGGTGCGGGCCAGACCGGTACCCGCCCGGGACGGGTGGGTACCGGTGCGAGCGGGGGCAGACTGGGGTCCATGACTGCCCGCCGCCGGCTCGGTGCTGGCTACCTCTGGAGCCGGACGCCGTCCACGCCGTCCCTGCCGCTTCCACCGGTCGGCGCCGACTCGGCCTCGGCCACCTCACCGCTCAGGACCCCTCCACCGACGACCGCCCCGGCCCGCCCCGCTGTGCAGGCCACTGACGGCCGATCAGCACCCGTCCAGCGCCTCGATGTGCGCCCAGGCTCCCCGGCAGGGCGTCAGTGGTGCCGCTGCGCCCCGGCCCCCCCGGGGCCCCCACTGTCCTCAGGGGCGCTGAGAAGCCGTCAGCGGTGTCGCTGACGGCTTCTCGCGTGTCCCGGCGCGCTTCGAAGCCGGGCTAGACGAGTAGTTCCGAAGTCGGTTGGGTTTGCCGGTTCTGCTCCGGGCATGCAGGGAGGGTGTCCAACATTCGGGTTGTGACGACCGAAGAGCTGGACACCCTCCTGACCGCACTCTACGTGCAAATCGACGATCACCTGCCCCGAACACGGGGGTTGGGCCGCCCGCCGCGGCTGACGGACTCCGAACTGGTCTGCCTGGCCGTGGCCCAAGTGCTGCTCGGATACCACTCCGAGGCCCGCTGGATCCGATTCGCCCGCACCCACCTGCGCGGCATGTTCCCGAACCTGCCCCAGCGCCCGGCCTACAACAAGCGCCTGCGTGCCGCCCGGCCCCTGCTCCAGCAGGCCGTCCGCGACCTCGCGAAGGCCACCGACCTGTGGGCCGACCCGGTGTGGATCACCGACTCCACCCCGGTCGAATGCGGCCGCTCCCGCGACACCGTCCGACGCTCCGACCTCGCCGGATGGGCCGGCTACGGCTACAGCCGATCCCACTCCCGCTGGTTCTGGGGCCTGAAGCTCCACCTCGTGTGCACCCCGGCCGGACTGCCCGTCACCTGGGCCCTGGCCGGCCCGAAAGTCGACGAACGCGAGGTGCTGGCCGCGTTGATCGAGACCGAACCCGACCTCGTCCGCGAACGGCCCGGCCTGCTGATCCTCGCCGACAAGGGCTACGTCTCCGCCGAACTCGACCGCTTCCTCGACCAGCACGGCGCCCACCTGCTGCGACCGTCCTACCGGACCAGCCCCCCACGCCCCGGCGAACACCTGCTGAAGTCCGTCCGTCAGCTGATCGAGTCCGTCAACGACACCCTCAAAGGCCAACTCGGCCTCGAACAGCACGGCGGGCGCACCATCGAAGGCGTCGGCGCCCGGGTCGGCCAGCGCCTGCTAGCGATGACCTGCGCGATCTGGCACAACCGCACCACCGGCCGACCCGTCACCCGCTCACTGATCGCCTACGACCACTGACCGACTTCGGAACTACTCGTCTAGGGGGTTGGGGTCAGTTGACGTGGAGAGTCAGGTTCCTCGGCCAGCCGGCCCGGTCGAGGCGGGAGAAGAGGTCCTTGATGTCGGTGGGGGTGAGCTTGATGCAGCCGAGGGACTGGTAGTCCATGTCGCCGTTCCACCGCCAGGGGTCGTCGTCCTTGAACGGGAGGTCGGGAGCCTGGGCGCCGTCGCTTCCCATCTCGCTGTGGATGAACAGATTGGTGCGCGTGACCGGCTTCTGGCCGGGCTTGGGCTTGCAGGCCTTGTCCTCGAGCTGGATGGCGTAGCCCCTGACCGCGGTGAGGAGGGAGCCGGTGCCGCGGTCGGTCTCGTGGCCTTCGACCTTGTAGGTGCCGCTGGGCAGCCATCCCTCGCTGCCGGCGCACTCGTCGGTGGATCCCTTTCCGGATCCGGCCCGGTAGCTCTTGAGGACCCTGCCGTCGTGGACGAGGGAGAGCTTGGACCACATGGGGTTCTTGGCGTTCTTGTCGAACTGCAAGTAGTACCCGGCCTTGCCGATGCTGTGGCCGGCGGTGAGGAGCGCGGTTCGGGTGTCGGAGCCGGCGGTGCCGTCGGCCTTCAGGCCGTGGGCTCGCTGGAAGTCCCGCAGGGCGGCGGCGGTCTTGGGGCCGAAGATGCCGTCGACGGCCAGGCGGTGGCCCTGCGTGTTCAGTTGCCGCTGCAGGTCCTTGACGCTCTTGCCGCGGTCTCCCTGCCTGGGGGAGGAGTGGTCGGCGGCCGCGGCGGTGGTGTGCTTGGTGCGGCGGGCGTCGTCGGCGTGGGCGGCGACGCTGGCCCCGGTCAGGGCGAGGCCGATCAGGAGGGTGGAGGCGATCGCTCGGGCGGCGCGGTGCTTGGGCAGGGGGAGCTTCATGGCGGTGACTCCTTAGGCGTTGTGGTCGGTGGTGGGGCGGCTGTGCCGTACGCGTGCGAGGAACGAGGGGTACTGCGGGGTGCGGGGCCTGCCGCCCCGCGGGGGCCGGTCGAGGTGCCGGCCCCTGCGGGCGGCTGGTGTCAGTTCTTGGGCCAGCCGCAGTGGACGTGGGTGTTGTGGTCGCGGTCGCCGGGGCCGAGGACCTGAGTGGCGCCGAGGAAGCTGCAGGCGCTCTGGAGGCGTTCGGCGAGTTCCCTGCCCTTGCCGGACATGGCGACGTGGACTCCGTCGATCTCGTTGGCGTCGAAGGTGGTCCCGGTGTAATGCCAGGACGTCTTGCTGTGGTCGCCGCCGGCGAGCTCGGTGATGTTGAGTGCGAACCCGTGGTTGGCGTTGAGCTGCAGAAGGCCGCGCAGCATGTCCGTGTCCAGGTCCACGTGCTTGCCGTGGGCGTCGCCGTACCGGCTGGTCAGCGCGCTCTTTCCTGCCGCGGTGTCGCGGATGTTGCTGCGGGCGGACGACTGGGGGTCCTGCCCCTTGTGCTCGGAGTGGAAGTCGTCCGCCGTGATGCCGGGGCGGCGGATGATCTGCTGGGCCAGCTCGGTCCGGTTCCCCGTGATCCGCAGGCCGGGCGCCGCCGCCAGCGCGGCCCGGGTGCGCGGGCCGACGAGTCCGTCGACCTTCAGAGCGTGGGCGCGCTGGAACCTCTTGACCGCCTTCTGGGTCGCGGCATCGAACACGCCCGTCACCTTCGTGGTGCTGCTGCCCAGCAGGACCAGGCGGCGCTGGAGTTCGCTGACGGCCTCGCCCTTCGAGCCGGCGCGGAGCGTCGCGGGCTTGGAGATGTCGACGGTTCGCCGGGCGTCCGGCGCGATCCGGTCGGCCCACGAGGAGAGCGAGGAGGAGCCCGCGGCGTTCGCGCTCGCGGTGGCGGCGGCCAGCAGCAGGCCGGCCGCGGCGATGACGGCCTTCCCCCGGCGGCTGCGGGCGAGGGTGCCGACACCGGCACCGGAGGTGGTTTTCTCGGAGCGCCGCAGGAACGAGGCGAGGCTGCGGGCGGTGTGCTCGGTCATGATCGGTCCTTCAAGAAAGCGGGCCACACCGGGTGTGGCGAAGTGGGGTAAGACGGGCCCGGCGGCGGTGTGCCGGGGCCGAACGGGACGTGGGTGCGGGGTGTTCGGCCGGCTTCAGCGGCGGGAGCGGTTGAACCAGGCGACGGCGTCGGGGCGGGTGGCGAGGCAGACGAGCAGGGCGCCGGGTGCGAGGGCGATCAGCGCCCGGACGACAGCGCTTCCGCTGTTCTCGCCGCTGACGGCGAGGGCCAGGGAGCCCAGCAGGCACTGCCAGCCGCCGAATACGACCAGCGCGGCGCGCACCGCGTGGCCGCCCCGGCCGGCCCGCACCGCCAGGGCGACGGCGACAGCGGCGTGGGCGACGGCCCACACCAGGCCGAGTTGCGCGAAGGTCACACCGGCCTGCGCGGCCTGCGCCTGGCTGCTGATGGCGCCCGCGAACCAGGCCTTGCGGTACGGGGTGAGCGAGTCGAGCAGCGCCTGGGCCTGCAGGAGCGCCACCACGGCCAGCACCAGGTTCAGCGCGGTCGGCGCGATCAGGGTGATCCGGGCGAGCTTCACCGACCGCGGCATGCCGGCGGCGGGAGCGGCGGACGGCTGCGCCTGTTCGAATTCCGGCGCAGGGGCGAACGGGGGAGGCACGGGCCGCGGCGGCACGGGCCCGGACGCAAAGGGGGTGAGGCCGATGCAGGCGTTGTTCTGCTTTCCGTTCTGCACTGTCATTCCTTCGGGTACGCGTCTGCGATCGGGCAGTGACATAGCAGGCCCGGCAGGCATTGGATGGGAGGTCGCCGGGCTGTCCTCACCGGCTGACCATCACTCTTGCATGACGGATCGTCAGGTCTCTACGCTGTGGCCCCCGTTGGCCCATGCGGAAGAATCCGTGTCTATACATGGGCTATGACCTGCGACTATGCGCAGATCGAGGCGAAGGGTGGTACACAGCAATGCCGCACAGCCGAGATGCCGACGAGTCCGAGCTGCCCACCACCGCACGCGTGCAGTTGGCCGAACTGCTGCGCAAGTGGCGCCTCGGAGCTCTGGACGAGCCCGCCCAGGGAGCGGTGGCGAGGAAGGTCGGTCTGGCCCAGCCGACACTGTCCCGCTATGAGACCGGTGCCCAGGTTCCGCCACGGAAGGTCGTTCGCCTCCTCGCCGAGCACTACGGCCGGTCTGCGCCCGATCTCGAGTACGCGCTCGGCGTCTGCGAGAGGGCCGAGCAGGAGGCCCGCGGCGGCGAGAGGGGCGAGCAGGTCGAACCCGGGGCACGCGCCGAGGCCCCCCGCCCCCCTGCACGCCGACAGCGGCTGCTGTGGCTCGGAGGCGTCCTTGCACTCGTCGCCGCCGGCGGCGGTGCCTATGCGGTGTGGGGCACCTCCGACCCGGCGGGGCACACGAACCAGGCGGCCCCGCCTGCCGGCGCGTCCGCAGCGCCGTCGCCGAGGGCAACGGCATCCTGTTCCGGCCTCGCCTGCCTGCACAAGGACCCCTCGAACACGATCTGCCAGTACGACGCCGTCACCACCGCCGACGGGCGGGACTTCGGCGTGTACGTCGAACTGCGCTACAGCCCGTCCTGCCGGGCGGGCTGGGCCCGAATGGACGGCGGATCACCGGGAGACAGGATCCAGGTGTTCGGGACCGAGGGCAGCCCGCCCGAACTGGAGGAGTACGGCCAGCAGTCCGGACACACCGCCCACACCAAGATGGTGCAGGCACCGGCACCCGCCGGCGCCCGAGCCTGCGCAGTGATCCAATCCAGAGGAACTGCCTGCTCGACCCCCCTCCCCGCCACCCCCGGTGCCCAGTCCAAGGCGACCACCCAGAGCGGTTGAACTGTCAGACACCACGCAGCAGCCAGCCGGACGGGCGCGCTCGCGGGCACAACGGCGCGTCAACTCGAAGCCCTGAGGCTCGGCTTGCTGCCCGTGCGCCCTGTCTGATCCGGGAAGCTGTCGCTAGATTCGCACTCGCACTATCACGGAGTGTCCGCCGTTTGGGCGGCTTGGAGGGAGTACGAATGCCTTGGAACCCCCGGTCAGGAGTCCTTCGTCGTGCGGCCGTGCTGATGGCGGCGGCTGCGTGGCTAGGCGCCGTGCAGGTCGGGCCGGCATCAGCGACTGTGGAGACGTTCCAGACCCAGATCACGCACACCCAGTCCGGGAAGTGCCTGGACGCAAGCGTGTCCCAGGGCGTCCGCCTCGTCACCTGCGACGGCGGGACGTACCAGCAGTGGATCGTAAGCGTTTCGCCGTCCGCCACGATCAAGCATGTCCAGTCCGGGAAGTGCCTGGACGCAAGCGTTTCTCAGGGCGTCCGCCTCGTCACCTGCGACGGCGGGACGTACCAGCAGTGGAGCACAAACCTTCCCGGGTACACGGTCGGACATGTTCAGTCCGGGAAGTGCCTGGACGGAAGCGTGTCCCAGGGCGTCCGCCTCGTCACCTGCGACGGTTCGAACTATCAGGGCTGGCTCTTCTAGCCCACGGCAGACCGCGGCCGGCGCCTCCGGCAGCACCAGCGAGGCCCGCCACCCCGCAGGGTGGCGGGCCGTTTCGCGGGCGCACCGCGCCGGCCACTCGAGCAGCAGGCCGCGTCCAGCGAGGGCGCCGATCTGATCCGGGCTCACCGAGCCGGGGCCCCTCCAGCTCCCCAACTTCACCGGGGTTTCGGTGGTTTCCACCGCGTCGGGGCCGACCACCATCCGCTCCAGCAACCTCCACGTGGGCCCGGGGGACGGGCTTGTCCCGGCCTTTCCCGGCGACGAACTGGGCGAGCGCGGCCACCCCGAGCGCGAACCGGTCCGCCTGCGAGACCGGCTCCTTCTTCGACCGGCCCGCACTGGACGCCTTTCCGGGCCTTCGTCACCGCGGCCGCGTCGCCAGCACCGTCCGGGCCCTCCTCGATGCCGATCGCAGTCAGCAAGTCCTCCTGTCGCTCCTGCTCCAGGTCGGCGAACACCCCGCGCTGCGCGGCGACCCAGTGGCCCGAGCTGCTCGTCTTCGAAGACCGCATCGGCTGGCAGCACCGCCCGTGGACCCGGCCGTCGGACTCCTGCCACGAGGTGCTCCGGCCGCAGAGGCGGCTCCGGTCGGGGGCGGGCTCGGGCTGGATGCGGGCATGGGCGAGGCCTCCACCGTGCTGCGGCAGGACTCGCAAGGTCCCGCCGGTCAGGAGCGGCGTCGACGTGCCCGGCTCGTTCGACTCCCGCCGGGTCCGCGCCGTGGTGCCGTTACGCCGAGTCAGAACCGGCAGGGTGTCACCGCGCCGGACCAGCGGGGTGCGCTCTGCCGCAGCCGTCCGGGGGTCCGTGGGCAGCAGATTTCTGCGGCGGACCGCTGCCGGCGCCCGCAACGCGCTCGGCGGCACCTCGCAGCGGATTGGTTTTTCCAAGTAGCCACTTGGAAAAACCAACTGACGGCCGATAGGCTCCGCTTTCATGAGTCAGCACCGACAGGACGGCTACGAGCTTTCCACCGCGCCCGAACGCCTCGACATCGCCTTGGTCCATCACTGGTTGTCCACCGATGCCTTCTGGGCCCTGGGGCGCAGCCTGGGGACGGTCGAGCAGTCGGTGCGGGACTCGCTGAACTTCGCCGTCTACGACCCGGCCGGGGCGCAGGTCGCCTACGCGCGTGTGGTCACCGACCGGACGACCTTCGCGTGGCTGTGCGACGTGTACGTCGCCCCCGCGCACCGCGGGAAGGGGCTCGGCACGTGGATGGCCTGCGCCGTCCGCGACCATCTCGCCCCCTACCGGCTCAAGCGTGTGCTTCTCGCCACCCTCGACGCCCACGGGGTCTACTCCAAGGCGGGTTTCGTTTCCCTTCCGAACCCGGAGCAGTTCATGATCCTCCAGCACGGGTAGCTGCACGGGGCCCCCGGGCCTCTCCGTGGCAGGAGAGCAACGGCGGCCGCTCGCGCACCTGTGCGGGCGGAGCCGGAAGCGCCCCGGGGCCCGGGCGTGTCGCTGCGGCTGCCCCGGGGCGTCCGGGAGCGCGTTGAGCCGGCCGTCGTGGCGGGCATCACGGCCGGCGTCCCGCCGGAGCTTCCTGCGCGCACGGCGCCCCCGACTTCTCCGTCGCCGGAGTGCGGACACGCGGCCGTGTCGCTGCGGACCCGTGGGTCGGTGCTGGTATGCGCAGTTGCCGGGGGGACGTCAGCCGTCCTCGGGGCCGTCCTCTGCGGCCTGCGGGGCGCGCGGTCGTGCTCGTCGGCGGCCGGAAGATCGCCGTGCCGGACCCGCCCGCGCCGCAATTCGGGGGCTGAAGGCGGCTCGCAGCTGACCAACTGCCGGGTGCCGGGTGGGGAGGGGGTGGACTCGGTGAGCGCCCGTACCCGGGACTTCGCCCTACGCACAGTGCCCACACGCTACGAAGGCGCCACCCACGCCCGTGTCCCGCTGGAGGACCTGCCGCATGCCCTGCACGACCGGGAGCGGGGCTGCGACGACCGCGGCGAGTGGGGCGTCGCGCCTCGACCTGCGTCTTGTCCGGACTGCCGTCGAAAGACGCTCCCCGGCGTCCTGGCGGAGCGTGGGGGATAGCTGGCGGGGGCCGTCCGGTGCTGCCGGCCGGCCCCCGCGAGGGGGGATCAGGTGCGCGGGTCGGGTCGGCCTGCCGCGTGGTCGTCGCCGGAGGGGCGCGACCAGGTGTGGGACGGCTCGGGGCTCGGGCACGGCGTGGGCGTGGGCGAGGGAGTGGGGGTCGGTGTGGGCGTCGGCGTCGGGGTGGGGAGCGGGACGGGGAGCTTGACGCACAGCACGACGTTGGTGACGTGGGCCGTCAGGTGACGGTCCGTCAGCAGCGCGGTGTGGGGCAGGCGCAGCGCGGTGCGGGTGTCGTCGAGGGTGGTGATGAGGGCGAAGGCGAGGGCGCAGCGCCGGTCGGTGATGCTGGTGGTCTCGTCGATGGTGACGGTCTGTCCGACCTGGTAGCCGGTGCGGGGCACGCCCCAGGGTTGGGGGGTGGCGGGGGCGGTGCCGGGGCCGGTGAGGGTGAGGTCGGCGGTGAAGCCGTCCGGCTGGCTGCCCTCTGCGTATTCGATTCCGTTGATGCGCCAGCTCTTGGTGACGGTGACGTCGGCGGTGTCGGTGGCGGTGGGCCTGTTGTAGAGGATGCAGCTGACGGCGTCGGTGCTGGTGAGGTCGACGGTGAAGCCGGGTGCGGCGGGGGTGCCGGTGTTGGCGGTGTCGACGGGTTGTCCGGTGTCGAGGTCGGTGCAGGTGGCGTTGCGTCCGCCCGGGGTGACGAGTTGGTATCCGCTGTGCTGCTGTTCCTGGACGGTGATCTGTCCGCTGGTGGTGGCGGTGAAGGTGGGTTGGAAGGCGACGGAGCCGGTGCCGTCGTCGGTGGTGGTCTCGCTGGCGGGCAGTCCGGTGATGCCGCTGGTGGTGGTGGTCGCGTCGAAGGTCCAGCCGGCGCCGGCGGGTGTGGCGCCGGTGGTGTCCTCGCCGGTGGTGGCGGCGGGGACGAGCTGTTTGACGACGGAGATGCTGCCGCGGCAGCGGGTGAGGACGAAGTCGTGGAGCTGTTGGCCGGCGGCCTCGAAGTCGGTGGTCTGGAAGTAGTCGGCGGTGGTGAGGTTGGTGCCGTCGTAGCCGGTGGGGCCGGAGATGGCGCGGAGGTTGAGGCCGGAGAGGCCTTCGACGCCGCGGCCGACGCCGAGTGCGATCACCCGGGAGTCCTCGGCCTTGACGGCGTTGGCGGAGAAGATGCCGTTCTCGACGTCCCGGAAGTGGGTGTTGGAGCCGTCGCCCTGGGCGTTGTCGGCGAAGCGGGTCGGGTTGCCGTCGGTGATGACGAAGACGGCCTGGTAGTGCTCGGGGGCTTCGGCCACGGCCCACAGGCCCTGGTCCCAGTTGGTGCCCTTGCCGAGTGTCCAGTCGGCGTAGAGCTGTTTGAACGCGTCCGCGCCGGCCTGGGTGGAGACCGGGTGCAGGTCGGGGTGGTTGGCGAGCACGCTCGTGGACGGCGATGCCTGGTCGAAGGAGAACAGCGCGAGCCGGGAGGGGGTGCCGGTCAGCGCGTTCACCAGGGTGTCGGTCGCCGCCTTGAGCTGGGGGAGCGCGGAGCCCACGGAGGCCGAGAGGTCGAGGAGGATCGCCGCGTCCATGCCGCAGCCGGCCGGGGGCTCCGGGTTGGTGCGCGAGTTCTGCCACACGCCGCCGGACGCCGGGTAGTTGGTGCCGTAGGTGTTGCTGAGCATGAAGCCGTTCGGGCCGGTCTCGGTGGAGGAGTAGGTCTGGTCGGCTGCCAGTGCGGGCGTTTGGAAGGCGTAGGTCTGGGCGATGGATCCGCTGCCGCTGCCGGGGCCGGTGCGCAGGACCGGGTTGGCGTACCAGCCGGCGGGGGCGGTGCCGGGGAGCTGCTTGACCCAGAAGCTCCGGCCGGCGTTCGCACCGCCTGCGGCGGTGTCCGGGACGACGAAGCTGCAGTCGCCGGCGGCGTCGGACAGGCACTCGGCCCAGCTGGTGTTGACCGGCGAGGTGTCGGACTCCGCAGCGAACAGGCCCAGTTCCACACCGGCGAGCGGGCCGACGGTACGGGGGCCGGTGCGGTCGCCGCCGACCCGTACGGTGACGACCGAGGTGTCTGCCGTGGGCGCCGGCACCGCCCGTGCGGCGGCCGTACGGCCGGTCGGTGCGGTGTCGGGGCGGGCCGCCGCGGGAAGGGTCAGGCCTGCGGCGGCGGTCAGCGCCGCGGCCAGCGCGGCGGTTGCTCTCATCATGCTTCCAGCAAGCCACCCCGCCGCCCCGCACCGGCCGCGGCACACGGTGAGCGCGTGAATCAAGCACTCTTTCGAACCAGGCAACACCAGGGGCGCGGCCGGCTCGGTTCTCTGTGTTGAGCAGTCGGGCCGCAGCCGGTCCGGCTGGCGGCCGAGGTCGGCGACCGGGTCGGTGGTGTATCGGCGGCATGGTCGTACTTGTCGGCTGCCGGATCCAGGCCGAGCAGCATCGCGCGCCGGCCCGGCCGACAGCCATCCACCGCGCGGAGCGGGAGTTCGGCGGGTGGACGTCGTGGTGAACTCCGCCGGCCGGCTCGCCCTGTCGCCGATCGCCGACCTCGACCTCGCCGTGCTCGACGCCCTGCACCGCACCAACATCCGAGGCGCCTTCGTCGTCGCGCAGCAGGCGGCCCCCTGTGTCTCCTCGCGCTCCGAAGGCGGGTTTTCGCCCTGGGGCAGGGCTGAGAGGGCCGACCGGCCGGGGAGTGCGGTGCCGGGCCTGGTCCGGAGCCCGCGCCGGAGGTGTCTGGTGTGGGCTCCGGACCGAGACGGCTTGTGGTCGTCCGTTGCCGGCAGGGTGCGGGTGCCGAGGTCAGGCGCGGTACATCTGGGTCGCGGAGGTGATCCGGCCCTGCTGGTCGAACTGCACGATGAACTGGTTCGCGTAGCAGAGGTAGGGGGCGGGCGCGGTGTGGGCGCTGCCCTTGCAGCCCTGGACGAGCTTGACGAGGAAGTCGACGGAGGCCTGCTCGGGCTTGGCCTGGTTCAGGACGTACGCCTTGGCGCCCGGGGCGAACTCGTACGTCTCGGTGCTGCCGGTGGCCTCGAAGTAGGGCTCGCCGGGGACGTTCGGACCGCAGACGAACTTGGTCGGACGGGCTCTCAGGACGAACTTCGCGCCGGCGGTGGCTTCGACGGCCTCGACGACGGCGCCGCCGTCCACCACGCCGCCCTTCCGGGAGCAGTCGTCGGCGGGCGCGCCGGTCGGCTTGGCGGAGGTCCCGCCCGCGGGCTTACCGGTGCTGGCGGCGGGGTTGGGGGAGGCGGCGCCCGCGTTGCCTGGTGCGGTGGGGTTCTGGCCGCCGTTCGCAATGCTGGTCGCGGTGGCGGAGGGGGCTGCGGAGGCCGGGGCGGCGGCACCGGTGCCGGAGCTGTCCGGCTCGCAGGCGGTGAGGGCGAGGGCGGAGGCGGCCAGGGCGGCGGCCACGGTCAGGCGGTTGAAGCGCATGCTGATTTTCCCCAAACGGGTAGCGGTGAACATGGGGACCCTGGCTGTGAATCGGTCGACGCCCCCGCGGCCCGACCTTCACTTCCAAGATCCAATGGATGGACATCCTGCCCGATCCAATGAACCGCATTACGCCAATCCGGCCCTTGACGGTTCCACTTGAAACCAACCCGTGACGGTGATTGCATACCCTGCCCGGTATATCGCGGTCAGGCAACGGGTCTGTCCCGACACCCGCCGGGGTATCCGGCGAACCGGTTCTCTCCCTCAGCACACCGACCGACGTGCCGCCAGGACGCGCCGTAGAGCAGGCTCCTCGCATCGCACCGATTGTGAGGGCGGGTGGCGGTATGTCGGCGGCGCCGGGCTGAAGAAGGCCGGGTTCGAGCCGTGGACTAGCTCGAACATGAACGCGGGCAGGATGTGGACAGGAGCGGAGCTTCCGCTGGAGATGACGGTCTATCACCGCTACGGCATGGTGCCCCGCTTCGCGATCGACCTGTCCGGCAATCAGGACGGCACCATCCTCACCGCCTATGCCGCAGAGCTACCTGACGTGATGGATCTGATCGCGCGCTGGGCGCCGGCCGTGCAGGCCCTGGCCGCAGCCGCAGGCCGGGCAGTGGATCCTGTCCTCGGTGGGGGTCATGGGTTCCTCCTTCCTGGGCGCTGTGGGCGCGCCCCGCCTTCGAACGTAGGAGGCCGTTTCGACGAATCGGCCTGGTCGTCGCCGCCCGGCGTGTCGCACCGGCCGAATGGGTGACATGCCGTCAGTACCACCTGCCAGCGTGGTGACGGAAAGTCATTCCCCGTCACTGGAGGTGCAGTATGGACTATCGGCGGATGTCGCCCGAGGCCAAGGCCGCGTTCCTCGCCGAGCGCCCGTGGTGCGAGTTGCGCTGTGGGCGGCCCTCGGTCCAGGTGGATCACGACCACATCAGCCACGAGGCTCGCGGTGCCCTGTGTCGGCGGTGCAACTCGCGCCTGGGCTCGCTGGAGGCGGCGCTGCGCCTGCCGGAGCGGTTGTTCCAGAGTCTGGCGGGGGACCTGCATCACGAGTTCTGGAAGAACGGGTCGGTCAACCTGGCCGCCTACCGCCGGGACCTGGGTTACCTGGGGCTGACCGCGAAGCAGTACGCCGCTCGCCTGCGCCGGGTGAACGAGCAGCTGGTGCTGCCCCACGTCTACTGGACCGGGGTGGCGGCCAGGCCGCCCGGGCGGGACACGCTGTGGACGAAGATCGGCCCGTTGTGCGACGACGACGAGGCCCGTCGCCACTTGGAGCGGATCGCCGCGACCGCGCCGCCCACCCAGTTGTGGGTGCAGATGACCCGGGAGCCGGACGACGGCGTGAACAGCCCGGCGCCGCGCTGCCTCATCACGGCGACCAGATCCACCGAAGGTGCGAGGGAGGCCTACCTGGCGCTGCACGCGGCTCTGCCCGACACGAGCGGCTACGAGGCCAGGGACCGCGCCTTCGCCGAGTTGGCGGTGCCAGTGCTGCTGAGTCGGCCCCTGACGGCGGAGCAGTTCCGTGCTGCGCATTGGCGCGACGACGAGCAGCTGCCGGCGACCGACCGGGAACTGCGGGAGCTGTTGCTGCGCTACGGCTACATGGCCGGCTGGATGGACCTGGCGGTGCGCATCGTGCTGGAGGACCTGGCCGGGGACCTGCCGGACGCGCGGTGGGCGGTGTTCAGCCGGGCCCGGCACCACTGGCTGGTGCTGTTCGCCCACTGGCGGGAGCGGCGGGGCTCCCCGTCGGCGGCCTGAGAGGCGCGCCCGGGGTGCGGGGCGGCGCCGTATGCGGGCTTCCTGACGTCGAGTCTGCCGAGGTGGCTCGGGGGGCCGCACCGGGTTGTCTCCGGTGTGGCCCCGCGGGTGCCTGCCGTGTGCCGTAGGTCGGGCTGCGGCGTCGGCCGGCCTTACAGCTGCTTGAGGGCCTCGTCGGTCGTGGCGGCCTGGACGAAGGCGTTGATGTCGAGGCCTTCGGGGAGCGGCTCCTGGCTGCCGCCGCCCCAGATGATGTTCGAGGCCAGCCAGCCGGCGGTGAAGGTCGTCGGGATCTCGAACTGCCCGCGGGCGCTGAAGGCGATCACGCCGTAGGTGACGGAGGCGGTCTCCGGGTGGCGGGCGAGCAGCCACCGCAGCGTGGAGGCGAGGTTCACCGAGGCGTCGGGGGCGATGATCCGCGCCCTGTCGTAGGTGGCTTCCCCCTGCTCCCAGCGGCCCCGGGCATCGGTGGTGATCTCGTCCGTCAGGGAGAGGATCGCGGCGTCCTGGACGAGCTCGCGCAGCGTCTCCCGGGGGATCTCGACGATCTCCTGGTCGAAGAAGGAGTGCGCGAAGTGGCGGCCGATCATGTGCTTCTCCGATCTCGTTGTCCGGTGGTGCGGGGTTCAGTCGCGCTTCCAGGCCGCGGTGAACTCCTCGGCCTCTTCCGGGGTGCGGGGGAAGCGTTCGGCCACGACGGCCTTGAAGGCGGCAGCTTCGGCGGCTTGGATCCAGAGTTCGCCGAGCCGCAGCGCGTTCCCGGCGTGGAACTCCAGGCGCTCGCCGATCAGGCGGGCCACGTCGACCCGCTGTTCGGCGGTGAGCTCGGTCAGGCCCGCGAGGAGGCGGCCGGCGAGGGCGGTCTCGACCGAGCGCATCAGCGTCAGCTTCACGCCTTGGGGCAGGTTGCCCGGGTGCAGGTCCAGGGAGTTCGATGCCTTCTGGATCGCCCACCAGAACTCCGAGTCGTCGGGTTCGGGGAGCACGTTCAGCAGCGCCAGGAGTTCCTGGTTGGCCGCGTACACGGTGGGCCTGGCGGACACCAGCGCCGCGATGTCGCCGATCCGCTCGACGCTGAGTTGGCCGGCCTCCAGGTCGGGCGGGCAGTTGAGGTTCTTCTTGACGGCCGCCGCGCGCAGCTCGTCGCCCTCGTCGACGTACCTGGTCAGCATGGGTGCCCCCTCCTCGGTGGTGTGTGATCGCGGTTCCCCATCACGGTCGGTGTGCGGGTGATCACGCGATCCGGCCCAGGATGGCAGCGCTGCGGTGATGTCGGCGGCGGTTCGTGCAAAGCCGTCTTGTTTGCGATCGTGCGGGGCCGAGGAGCGGACCCGTCCTCGGCCGACCACCGGCCACGTTGGTAGGACTTACTCGAAAGACATGGACAGTGTCGTGGGGGAGGCGTAGAGTCCTCCTAGTTCTTTTAGCTAGTTCGATAGGCGTGGAGGTTGTGGGTGTGTTCGTGACGACGGGTCAGGCCGCGTCGGCCCTGGAGTGCTCGATCCCCACGGTGAAGAAGCTGATGTCTACCGGTGCGGTGCCCGGCGTTCGCGACACCGGCCGGCAGGTGTTCCCGCTGGCCGCGCTCCAGCAACTGGCGGCCCGCCCGACCGCGGACCTGACCGCGCTCGGCGCATCCGAGATCGCGGTGCTGCGTGTGGCCGCCCCGGCCCGGGTCGAGGAGCCAGGCCGGGAGTGGATCGGCTTCGGCGCCGCGCTGGACCGGGACCAGCTGCTGGCCGCGCTGTCGGGCTGGTGGCGTTGTGATCCGGCTCGGGTCGCCGCCGGCGGTGTGCTGCCGGTGACGGTGGCCGGGTTCGTCGTCGCCGTGCTGACCGGCCTGGAGCCGCCGTGGGAGTCGGACGGCACGGTCGGCACCACCGCCCGCCACCGCTTCCCGGCCGCCCGCCTGGCCGGCTACCTGACCGACCTCACTGCCCCCGCCAACGCCGCCGAACCGGCAGGCGCGGACGACGCCCGCCTCGCCGAGCTGCTGCTCGGCACCCGCCTGCCGTCCGTCTCCAGCGGCCCGATCGCCTACGTCACCACCCACCCGACCACCAGCACCGACGAGGAGGAGTAGACCCGATGTCCGACGAGCTGTTCGAGTCCGTGGACGCGCTGCTCGCCGCCGTGAGCACCGGACTTCCGGCCCCGGCGGAGCGCAAGCGACTGCGCCTGGCGGCCGGGCTGACGCCCGCGCAGATCGCCGCGGCGCTGCGCGTCAACTCCGCTCTGGTGTCGCAGTGGGAGGACGGCAGCGCCCACCCGGGCCCGGACGTCGCCCCCGCCTACATGCGCCTGCTGGAGGGCCTGGCCGCCCGCTTCCCCGCCCCCGAGCAGCCCGCCGCGCCCGCCCCGGCCACGTTCGTCGCGCCGGTGCAGGGGACGGTGCTGGACCAGCACCCGGACGGTTCGCTGGTGACGGGCCCGGCCGAGCCGTGCGTGCAGTGCGGACAGCCCGCGATCTACCGCGTCCAGGGACGCCCGATGCACCTCGGTGGTCTCTGCCGCCCCGCCGCTCCCGCCCCGGCCGAGACGGAGGTCGAGCAGCAGGCGCCCGCGGCCACCGCCCCGGTGGCCGACGTTCCGGCCGCCCAGGCCGAGTCCGTCGAACCGGCCCCTCCCGCCCCGGCTCCGGCCGCTGCCCCGCCGTCCCGGCCCGCACCGTCGGCGGCCCCTGCTCCGGCGCGGTCCAGTCAGCGCCCGGCTCCGGCCCGTGCCCAGGGCCGCCCGGCTGCACCGCGCGCCGCCGCTCCAGCCGCCGGTCCGGCCGCGCCGACGCCGGGGCGGTGGGTGCCGGTGGTGGCGCTGGACGCCGACCCGGACGGCGGCTGGGTGCTGGACGTCCCCGGCTTCCCGGCCCCGGCCGGGCCCAAGCTGGGCGACTGGTTCGCGTGGCTGGGCACAGGGCTGCCGCTGCGCGTTGAGCGCGCCCACCCGCAGGGCCGCGGCGGGGACGGCGCGGTCTGCCTGACCGCCGCCGCCCTCAAGCAGCTCGGCCTGCCCGCCACGCTCCCGAGCACCGACAAGACGCTCAACGCGCTGCAGGCGAAGCTCGCGAAGGCCGCCGCGACGGTCGGCATGGAGATCAGCGAGAACATCGGCCCGGTCTTCCGGGCGTTCCGCCGCGCCGGGTCGGCCGGCGGGCCGAAGACCTCGCTGCAGATCACCGTCGCACCGTGGCTGGGACAGGGCGACGCCCGCCAGCAGGCCGTCAGCGCGCTCGCCGCCCCGCTCGCCACCGCCCCCGACCACGCCCGGGACGGAGCGACGTTCGCCCGCCGCTACCGGGCCTTCACCGCCGACCTCGGCGTCGCCCCGGGCGCGACCACCGCCTCCACCGCGATGCTGCTCCTGGACGCCGTCCGCCCCCGGGTCGAGTGGGTGAAGGACGAGGCGACGGGCGAGTGGTCCTCGCACCTGCGCGACGGCGCCCTCCCGGCCGGGGACCGGTGCGTGCCCATCGCGGCCGGCGCCCGCCACCCCCTCACCCGCGAACTCCTCTCCAAGGGCCGGGCGGTGTGCGAGGAGGAGGACTACAAGTGGTGGGCACGCGAGCTCACCGACGACGAGGCCGGCCGCTCGTTCGCGGTCGCGGTCGACGTCTGCGCCTCCTACCTGTCCGTCACCGACTCCCTGCCCCTGCCGATCGGCGAACTGGAGCACGTCACCAACCCCGCGTGGGGCAAGGGCAAGACCGCCGGCCTGTGGCTTTGCGACTTCACCGGCATCGAGGTGGACGAACCGCTGCCGCACCCCGCGACCTTCCACGGCCGCCCGCCGACCGGGCCGGGCTGGTACGCCACCCCCACCGTCGCCTACATGGCCTCCACCTACGGCTTCGACCCGGCAACGATCACCGAGGCGTATCTGTCGACGCACACGGCGCCGCTGCTCAAGGAGTGGACCACGCGGATCCGCGCCGGCTACAAGCGCGCCTACGCCGACCTCGGCCTCACCGACGGCCAGACCCCCGAGGAGTTCCTCGCCGCGTACGCGGTGCACAAGGACGTAGACCAGGATCCGGTGCGCGCCGACGCGCTGACCCTGGCAGGCCTGTACAAGAACATCTACAAGGGCGGGATCGGGAAGTGGTCCGACTCCGCCCGCCACCTCGACGACGAGCAGTGGCTGGAGAAGGTCGCCGGGTCCTGGTCATACCGGCCCGAGATCCGCTTCCACATCATCGCCGCCGCCCGGATCGCCGCCCACCGCCGCATGCGCAAGACCTACCTGCTCACCGGCCGGGCCCCGTTCGCGGTCAACGTCGACTCCTACCTGTACGCCGCCGACGCCCCGTCCCCGATCGAGCTCCTGCCGGTGAAGGACGACGGCACCCCGGTGCCGGGCGCGCTGCGCCTGGGCATCGCGCCCGGAAGCCACAAGCACGAGGCCTCGATCCCGCTGCAGAAGGCGGTGGAGGCGATGGGTCGCCGCGAGCACCCCTCCCGGCTCACCCACGACTACGCCACCGACGGCACCTACACCGGCCCGGAACCGGCCGTTGAGAACGCCGACACCGACACCGACGAGCAGAAGGAAGGCGAGCGCTGATGGCCGGCGGATTCAGGGGCATGTTCGGACGGGTCCGCGAGGCGCTGTTCCCCTCCCGCAAGGCCCCGGTGCAATCCACCACCCAGGCCGGGCAGGTCCGCGACCGCAGGTACGGCGGCAGCACGAAGGCGATGGCGGCCGCCTACGGCGTCTCGCCACGTACCGTCCTGCGCTGGGTCGACGGCTCCCGCCACCCTGCCGGGCGCCACCAGGAGAAGCTGCGCCTGGACGCGGTCGATGTGCAGACCACCGAGCGCGGCCGCGAGCGCAAGGCCAAGCAGCTGCAGAAGCTCGGCGCGTACTCCGGTGTCACCGTCCGGGTCGGGCGCGCCCACACGTTCGACATCCGCGGCTCGGACGCGGTCCGGGCCCGCGACGTCCATCTCAGCCTCACCGGCGAGCAGGCCGCGGCCCTGGCCCGCGCCAAGGACGAGAGCGAGATGCGCGAGGTGATCGGCGAAGCGCTCGCCGACTACTTCAACGGCGGCGCATACGGCGGATTCACCGCCGATGACTTCGAGTACGACGTCGACGACTTCGACCTGAACTGACATCGTCCTCGGGGAGGCCCGCACCAGGGCTTCCCCGAGGCGTGATGCACTCAACCATCTTGCAGCAACAGCAAGTTGTCGAGAACTCTGCGGCTGCTCTCCGGGCTTCGGAGCTCCGTTTCCGCTGAGGCCCCGTCCAACCTCCGCTGATCTTGCGACCGGCTGACGGTGCCAACGAGCCGAGGAACCCGCCTAATCCCAGGCCGAAGGAACCATCGGTTCCATGCCGGGGCGGAGCACATCCGAGCCGCCTACCGGAATCCACGTGCCGCAGAAGAATCCCATCCGGGCATATTCCGGAGCGGACCGGACGGTGGAAAAGAATTCCTTGCAACAGACACTTCCCCGCCGAATTCGGCTACACCACTGTCGGCCAGAAACCGGACACGGTCGCCGCCCTGGAGATCTCCCGGCCCATCATCTTCGGCGCGCCGAGTGAGCCGCGAGGATCGCCTCGCCAGCTCCAACCAGCGCCTACGAACAGCGACGTGTCCGAGGTGGACCGTAGCGTGGTCGGCCAGGTCGCACTGCGCGCGGCCTGCTTCCGGAAGAGAAGGGAGTCGACCGTGGCGATCAGCATCGTGCGGGCGGCCTGGGTGCCGGACGACGATCCCGAGCGGGACTCGGAGTTGGCAGCCGACCTGGCTGTGTCCTGGATACGGCGCGAGTGTGCCGAGCAGCGGACTTCGGGCGTTCTCGTGCTCAACGCCTTCGGCGTGGAGCAGCAGGTTCCGTCGTTGCGCTCCTTCGCAGCCGAGCACACCGTTACGACTCCACGCGCCTCCCGCGATCGTGTCGGACGCGGTACCGGACCCGTACTGGCCTACCTGCCCGACGAGAAGACCCTCGACTTCGCTACGCACCTCGCTCGCGGGTCGTCGTTGGCCGTCGTGGAGAGCACCCAGGACTTCGCGCTCCGGGGCTGGGCGAGCGCGCTCGGGGCCATCGACTTGACCAAGCCCGACGAGCGCCCGGAAGAGGCCAGTCCCGGATTCGCCAAGGCCATCGACCGGCTGGACCTCTACAAGAACAACGGCTTCGGCGACCCGTTCGGCAAGCAGCAGGCCCTGCACATCCTCCAGGACCTGGTCCGCTCGGAAGGGCTCGACCCCGAGGCCGTCCTGGGCGCCCTGGCTGCCCGGGGCGCTTCCAGCCGAGCTCTCCGCAACCTCGCGAAGCTGATCGACGGGCTCGGCCAGCGCTGAACGCACCCCTGAGCGAAGGGCGGGAAGTCCGCCGCTCAGGACTCGATGAAGGGCAGCGAGACGGCGGCCAGCTTGGTCTGCAGGTTGAGGTCGCTGGTGACCACGTACCAGGCCGAGCCGGGATGACGGGACTGCAGCAGCAGAGTGGAGGCCACGAACCGGTCGTCCGGGACGTCCAGGTCCAGCCAGGCCGGCAGGGCGTCCGACTTCGGCTCGATGTGCTCGAAGACCGCGTGCACGTCGCCGGCGACCCGGACGCCGCGGGTCACGTCGCCGCCGTTGCTGCGCAGCCCCTTGAGCCGCCGGTCCGCCTTCTTCGCCGCCTCCCGCAGCTCCGGCGTCCGGCCGCCCCGCTTGTGGTCGTCGACCTCCCTCAGCACCACCGGCAGCAGGTGCGCGATGTACCGCGGGCCCGCCTCGGCCGTGTACGCGGCCAGGTCCGGGTTGTCGATCAGCGCGTTGGTGTCCACCACCAACCGCACCGACCACTCGTCCTCAGGCAGCAGTTCGGTCAGGCCGCGCAGCTGCACCGCGGTGGCGTGCAGCACGTCGACGGCCTGGTGGACGTGCTGAGGAACGGAGTGGTCGTAGCGCTTCTCCGGGCGGATCAGCCAGCGCTGCAGGAGGCCGAGGTTCTCGTCGAGCTTCTTGGCGGTCTCGGGGGTCGGGTGGGGGAACAGGAGCCGGAAGCGCGGCTCCCAGTCCCGCAGCCGGCCGAGCAGGGCCATCCGCTTCCGCTCGACCTCGGGCGTGCTGGGGCCCCAGCCCCAGTTCGCGGCGCCGAAGGTGTGCATCATCGAGCCTCGACGGTTGGGGTTCACGTAGTGGATGGTCGACGCTTCGAGGACGGCGACGAAGTCCTCCTCGATCGCGGCCAGTTGTTCCAGGAGGCGGTCGCTGTAGGTCGGCGGGAGCGGCTTGCGGTTCGACATCCCCTGATGATGTCCGACGGCTCCGACACCCATCACCCCGTTTACGCGATCTCTGTCCGCAGGCCGCCGAGCGAACGCCGGCCCGGTGACAGACCCGACAGGCGACACCAACTCCAGCCTGGTGCCCGGCGCGTACGGGCGCCGTCGCCGCCAGATCCAGCGCCTGGTCGACGGCGGCCGGCTGAACGACCTTGCTCCCGAGCCCGGTGACGAACGCCTCCTGGACGTGCTGACTCGCACGGGTCACCGCGCCGCCCTGGACGTCCAGGGCTGGCTCACCAGGACCTACCTGGCCGGGACCGGCTGCTACGCCGATCCGGCCGTCCGAGCGGTCTTCCGGCTCCCCGCC
>NZ_CP173361.1:0-181153 GCF_044999035.1 Kitasatospora griseola
CGGGACGGAACAGACGAGCAAGCGAGCGAGCGCCAGCCAGGGCGGCAGACAGACAACCTGCCGCGCGTTCGACGGCAGTACCTTCGCACTTCGCTCATACGCTGTCAGGGCCCGGTGAGATGATTGGACGATGAGTGAACCCCGGTCCCTGGATGACATGTTGGGCAAGCCGGACGGCATGTCCGACGCTGAGGTCAATCGAATCAAGAACGAACGGGTCCTCGGTGCCACCGCGCTCATGCTGTACGAGCGCGGCCACGCGGACGCGTCCACGTTGCTGGCCGAGGTCAACGCCTTGGACCTGGACTACTGCGGTGAAGACTGGAACATCACCCAGCTCGAAGCCATCCTCGACATCGAATCGAACCTGGCTGACCGGTTCACCGAAGAACTGCTGGAGCAGATTCGGGCCGCCATGTGCTCAGTCGTCGAGCGGAACAGCGAGACCATCACGCAGGTCCGTACCCGCCCTCTGATTCCTCCGGTCCAAGTTGACTGGCGCTCACAGCTGAAGGCCGCAGTGAGCACTCGTCAGTCCAATGTGGCCCGCCGGGTGAGAACTGAACCCCAACATCCAGTTGAGGACTCGCTCCACTTCTCCAACGAGTGGGAGCTGAGGGTCTACCAACTCCTCAAAGAGAAGCAGGAGAGCCTGCCTGATAACGAGACCCTCGGCATCATGCCTCTTGGGGCAATGCGAGTCCGCGGGCACACCTACGAACCGGATCTGCTCGTCACCTACCGCGGACGCGCAGGCATCATCGAGATCGACGGCCCCCATCACAAGGGACGCCGCTCGGACGACGCCAGCCGGGAACGCCTGCTGCGCAACGCCGGAGTCAAGCACATCGACCGACTGGACGTTCGGGAGACCACATCCAAGCCAGAAGTTGAGAAGTTCATCACGGACTTCCTCAAGCATCTGGGTGCCTAAGCGCAGGGCGCCCATGAGCCGGTGCCTGGAGCGGCGACCGGGCCGCACGGCCCGGGCCAGCAGCCGGGCCGTGCGGCCCTGCCCGACCAGTTGGTGAGCGGTCTTCCCAGTACTCCTCGACGGGTCGGTGTCGCGTCAGCGGTCGGGATGCTTCTCGGCATGGGCCAGGCGGATGTGCCACCAGGGGTCGTCGAGTTTCCCGGCCTTGGCCTGCCGTCGTTCGCGGTGGGTGGGCGCGGGCAGGATGATCGCCGGGCGGCCGTTCATGCGGCGGCGGCTGTCGCAGGCGGGGCACTCCAGCTGGTGGGGGTCGGCTCTCTCGCGCAGCTCGATGATGGTGTCGGGTTCGCCGCCGATGGAGCCCTTGCACGTGTAGCAGGGGTGCATGGCGGCGTTGGCTTCCCGGGCGGCGAGCAGCGTGTTCCGCTCCTGGGCGTCCCGGGCTTCCCGTCGGCAGTCGGTGCAGGGCTCGGTGCCGTCGCTGGCGCTGTACTTGTCGTCGAACTCGTCTTCGCGGCGGCGGCAGCCGGGGCAGCGGGTGGCCTCCAGGCGGGCCTGCTCGGCGTCCTGCAAGGCATGCTCCTCCGCGGCCAGGCGAGCCTTGGTGCGGGTGGTGTATTCGGTGTTGGCGAGGGCATCGGTGAGGGTCTGCCAGCCGTGGCTGCCGAAGCGCCACCAGATCGCGGCGTGCGGGCCGTGTTCGGTGAGCTGGTCGAAGTGGCAGGCCAGGATCGGGATGCTGGCGGTGAAGTCGAACGGGTCGCGGTGCCAGCGGTCGCCCTTGCCCGGTCGCCAGTGCTCGCGGGTGAGGTCCTGAACCCGGTTGATGGTGTTGTTCAGCCCGCGGGGCCCGGCTCCGGCGAGGACCAGGGCGATGGGCGGAAGGGAGTCGGTGCCGGCCATCGGGAAGCGGCGGCGCCACACCGGGAGGCGGCCGGCGTTGTTGTGGTGGCCGTCGTGGGCGGGGTCCTTGTAGGTGAGGGCGAAGTACTCGGCGTAGCGGGTGAACTTCTCGGCGATGAACTGCGGGGTCTCGTTGTGGAGGTCGACCTCGACCAGGAGCAGCGGGACGCCGTGGGCGGGGGCGGTGAGAACGGCGTCGGCGAACTGGGTGCGGTCGCCGGGCAGGGGGAAGGGGGCTTCGGTGGTCCAGTCGGCGATGGTGCCGATCGGGTCGCCGGGGGTGGCGGGGCTGGTGAAGGCGACGATGGTGTCGTTGACGGTCATGGCGTGGGGGGCGCCGGTGGCGCGGCCGACCGAGCGGGCGCGGCCGCCGGCCTTGCGGGAGGAAGGCAGGGTGGACTTCGCGGCGTCCAGGCCGAGGTCGGTCAGTCCCCAGATCTTGGCTCCCGAGCCGGGCGGGCGGACAGGCTTGCGCTTCGGCTTCGGCTTCGGCTTCGGCGCGGAAGGCGCGGTGGCGGCGTCGTCCGGGTCCGGGTCGGTGGTGAGGCCGGAGGTGCTGCCGCGCTTCTCGGTGAGCTTGTTCTTCTCCAGGTCCCGCAGGCCCGAGGCGACCGTGTTCGGCTGCTCGTGGTCGGGCTGGGCCAGGAGCCAGACCTGCTTGACGGTGGCGACCTTCAGCACGCCGAGCACCCGCAGGATGCTGTGGCGCAGCGGGCCGGTGGAGCCGTTGGGGTAGGCCTTCGCTCGGACGAACGCGGTGCGCTCCTTCGGCGGCTTGGTCGTGGTCGTGGTGGTTGGGCTGGTGCCGTCCGGCTGGTCGTCGGTCATCGTGGCCGCTCCCCCGCTGGTGGTGATCTATCTGGCCTTCTCGATACCTCACGGCACCGACAACCCGCCCCGGCCGCCGCCCTCCCGCCCTCCCCCCACCCCGCCCGATCGCCAGAGCGGGCAGGCCACTCGGCCAAGAGAGAAGGGCCCCAGCGGCCCGGGAGCGCGCAAACCCCGCACGCTCCCAGACCGCCAACTACCAAAGACAAGGACACAGAGGGGTTGTCGAGGTTTCTCTCGGCCTCGAATTCGGGCACTGACCTGCGGAAACAGCCCCTCTGGGCCGTTAGGTGGTGGTCGGGGAGTTGGTCGGGGAACATGTCGGGGAGTTGGAGGGGGAACCGTAGGCGCTCCGGGGAAACTCACCGGGGCCTGTGAGGCCGTCTGCGGGGCGTTCCCGGCCTTCTCCGGCAAGCTACCCGATTCGAGTGCCGCGCACGCCTCCCGGCAGTGCTCCAGGGCGCTGCCGGACCCGTTGGAGGGCGGCAGCCGGTCAGGTGCGGGCCGGGGCGGCGTCGGCGTCGATCAGCCCTTGCTCCAGGGCTTGGCGCACGACCAAGGCGGCGGCGCTGTCGGAGTCGAGGAGCAGCGGCTGGGTGCGGTCGGCGGGGTTCGCGACGAAGCCGTCGTCGACCACGACCACCCAGCCGTCCCGGCCGCCGACGCCGTACTCGATCCAGGCGAGTGCGCGGCCGAGCCGGCGGACGTAGTAGACGCTGGGCGCGCGGGTCCAGCCGGCGAGGTCCCAGCCGTGCTGGTCCATCAGGCGGCTGGCGTCGCGGATCCGGTCGAACTTGCCCAGGTTCCGCAGGTACGGCTCCTGGGGCACCGCCAGCGGGCCCGCGGGCCGCTGGCGGAGCGTGGCGGGTGTGCCCGGCCGGGCCTGGGCGGTGCTGGCCAGCGAGGCTTGGACGGGCTGCTGCTCGTCGGCCTGGTCGTCGGGGTCGAGGACGTCGTCGTACTGGTCGAACTGCTCGTCCTGGTCGTCCGGATCGGCGTCGCCCCACCGGTCGATGCGCTCCATCATGCGGCGGCGGACGCGCTCGTCCTGGTCGGCGTCGGGCCAGCGGGCCTTGTCCCGGATCTCCTCGGCGGTCCGATAGAGGCGGGTGCTGTAGGAGGGCAGCAGGTCGGCCAGCGCCTTGAACGCGGCGGCCGGGTCGGCGCCGGCCTCGATGTCCAGCAGGTAGTTGGTGAGCTTGCGGCGCAGCGCGTCGGCGGTGCCCAGGAGGCGCTGGCCGTCCTCGCCCCAGCGCTCGCCGTCGGCGGCCCCGGTGCTGACCACCGGCGCGGCGGGCGCGGCGGGCTGCCCGGCGGCGGGCACCGGGGCGGGGGCGGGCGGCGGCACCGCGGCTTCCGCCGCTGCCTTCTTGGCCTTGGCCTTGGCGTGGTCGACCTTGCTGCGGCAGGCACGGGAGCAGTAGGTCCGCGGCCGGGTGCGGGACGGCGGGAGGGGCGTCTCGCAGCCGGTCCGGGCGCACTTCCGGGCCGCGGGCGCGCCGTCGGTCGGCTGGTCGGTCGAGGTGGGCTGCGGGGCGCTGTCCATGCCGGGGATGGTAGCTGCCCAGGTCAGCGGCCGTCCGGAGTTTCGCCCCACATACCTTGATGGGGCGTAACCCGAACCTTGGTGCCGGGGCGCGGGGGCGAATCCCGAGCCTTGGTGGGGCGAATCCCGGACCTTGGTGGCTGGGGCGCGGCGGGCAGAGTGCAGCGCCGACCGGGGTGTGTGCAGCATGTGAAGACGGCGGTCCGGGCGGGCATGCTGCACAGTGCAGCGGCGACCGGCGGCGCAGCCCTGCGCAGAGCGTTGCGCAGCACCAGGTCCGCTGCGCAACGCTCTGCGCAGGGCTGCGCAATCCGGCTCTGCGCATGCGCGGGGCGGGGATTGCGCATGCGCGGGGCAGGGTGGGCCGAGGTGCGACTGCGGAGCGGAACGGCGGCCGGTACGGGTGCGGAGTGCGGGCGGCGGACCGGGTGCTGCGCAAGGCCGGCTGACGACTGCGCATGCCATCGCAGTGCCCTGACCTGCGATGGCAAGGTTGGTGCGGGGCGAATCTCCAACCTTGGTGAGGCGTCTCGGCGATTCGCAGTGAAACTCACCGGGTGCGGAGGTGGGGCGATGCGCAGGAGTACGTTGCGCGCCCGTACACGCTGACCTGCGACGGGGAGTTCGGGCGGTGCGAAACTCGCCGGCGCTCGGGGCGGAACTCACCGGCCGCCCGTGCCCTTCCCTGCCTCCGTCGAGTTGGCCGGGCATGACGAACACGACCTTCCTGCCGACCGAGCAGGCCGCCGACGGCGAGGACCAGGAACAGTAGAAGCAGCACGCGCTGAACGTGTTGCTCGCCGAGGCGGCGGAGGCGGGCCGGCGGGGTGCCGGGTGAGTACGCAAGCTCGCCGGACGGCAGGCGGAGCACGGGCACCGGGTGGTGCTGGAGCGGGCCGCCGACGCGGTGGAGCGGGCGTGCGGCCCAGAGGCGGTACCGGGCGGCAGAGGGGTGCTGACGGGGGAGCTGGCGTACGACCTGGCGGCCGACGTCGTCACCGGCAGCTGCTGCGCCGAGGGCCTCCCGGTGCTGTCGGCCGGCGAGCGGGTCGCGCTGGCGGCGGCGATGCCGACGGCGGTGGGCGGTGACGGCACCCCGGAGCGTGAGGTGCCCGCGCTGGCCGCCGCAGTGGCCTCCGGCCGGGCCGCCCGTGATCTTTGACAGGCGACCCTGACGGATTGACAGGTGAGTTTGACCGCCCGTTCAGGCTCCGATGTCGAGGGGACGGATCGCCTGGTCGGTGAGCTCTCACAATTGGGCGCGCTGGCGTTCCTCTTCGGCGATCCGGGCGACAAGTACAGCGCTGTCGATGTGCGGTTCGACGGCGGCAAGCACCAGGCGCCGGAGCTCGGCGGGGTCGATCGCCTCGACCTCCCACTGAACGGGCCGGGCGGGGTCGAGGTGGTGCTGGTGGCCGAACGCGGGCCGGCGGGGATCGTCGGCCTGTTCGCTCCCGGGCGACAGCCGACGCTGAAAACCCGTTCGGAGTAACCGGCTTGAACGCCGCGTGACGGTGCGGCTCGCTGGATAGGTTGCCCAGGCAGCAGTAATCAACGTCTCAAAGCCCTTGGGAGAGACCATGCCTGACAACACGACAGCACAGCAGACCACCGAAAACAGCAAGGGCCCGGCGCCGATCACCGTGCCGCCGGGGGCGTTCGCCACCGCCGACCTGCCGCCGGAGGCACCCGCTGCGGCCGAGGCCCGCGATCGGCTGCTGAACGCCATCGGCCAGCAGGCGCAGTCCGTCGCCGGCCTGGACCCGGAGCAGGCGGCCAAGGTGCTCGGGGAACTCGCCCGCAGCTACGCGCTGGTGACGCGGACCCGGTTCTACCAGCCGGTCGACTTCCTGTGGCAGCCCACCCTGTTCCAGCCGGTCGGGGGCATGGATCAGGTACAGCAGGGATTCATTGCTGGAGCCGACCAGCTCGGGTGAGCCCCGGAGTGCTCAGGCAGCCGCTCGTACGAGCGTCGGACCGGTGCGTCTGCGGCCCCGACACCCGCACCGGTCCACGACGCTGCAGCCGGTCCAGCTCCGAGACCCGCTGACAGGCCCCTGATCACGGTTGCCCGGTCCGCCGGTGCCCACCCGGGCGGTGCGGGCGCGCAGTCGGCCCGGCGGTTGAGCTGGGCCATGAGCTCGCGGTTGGCGGCGAGGTCGTCGCCGCGTTCCTGAAGCTTCAGCTCCAGGTCGACCGCCTGCTGTTCGAGCCTGGTGATCCGAGCCTTGAGCTGCTCGGTGTCGTCCGGGCCGCCGATGCCCACCTCGCGCCAGACCTGCTCGCCGAACGCTTCGCTGAGGCGCTGTTCGAGGTGCTCACACCGGTACATGTACCCACCCGCCGGTCAGGATCGAGTGGCAGGAACCTGGCGGTGGTCAAGGTCGGGTGGCAAACGGTCAGGGCCGCCTGTCAAAGGTCAGCCGCAGCTAGACACAGGTGGAGACAGGTCGGGCCTGTAGACGCCCCCATCAGGCAGAACGGGGGGTCGATGACACAGACAAAACAGATGTTCCGGGGCAAATAGGACGTCCGGAAGACAGGTTGCTGATGATCTATCTCCACCTGTCTCCGCCCCTCGGTGATCTGTCTCCCGAAGGCGGAGGGGGTCAGGCGTGGCGGGCGGTGAGCTCGGCAAGGATCTGCGGCCAGGGCGCGGTACCCCGGCGGTGCAGGGCCTCGCGCTTGGCCGCGATGGGCAGCGCCATGAACACCGCGCGCTCCGCCTGCCCGGCCTCGGTGGTGTCGCGGTCGTAGAACCAGACCCGCTCGGCGATGGCCATCTCCCCTCGTTCGGCCCAGCCCTCGGCCGTATCCGGTCCGGTCGCCGGGCGGCGGGAGCGGGCCCGGCCGCCGCGGTCGGCGCCGGATCCAGTCGCGGCGGGGCGGTCGAGGTCGGCTTCGGCGAGCAGCAGCCGGCGCACTTCGGCGAGGGCGCCGTGGGTCGGGGCGAGCAGGGCCAGGGCGCGGGGGCCGCACTGCTGGAGCGTGGCGGTGAGGGTGGCGAGCACCTCCAGGACGGCGACGGCGTCGGCGGCCGGGAGCTCGTCGGCGTCGAGGACGGCGTTCAGCAGCTCGCCCGCCGCCGTGGCGGCCGCGGTGGTCGCCCGCTCGATCCGGGCACGCTGTCCGGTGCTCACCCCCGGTCAACGACCGCACCGCCGGCCGGGTCACCCGGGCGGGCAGTGACCTCGGCGGCCCGGGGTCGGTTGAACGAGGGTGAGCTCCTCCTCCCCCGCCCGGGTGCTCGGCACCGGGCTGGCCTCCCTGATCCCCACCGACGGCGCCGCGGACGTCGACCCGGTCGCCGCCGCGACCGGCCGGCGCGTGGTCGCGCGGCTGCTGCAGCTGGAGGCGGTCGAGGTGCCGGTGGCGGTGGTGAACGCGGCCGTGGAGCTGCTCGGTCTGCTGGCCGGCCATCCGGACCCGCAGGCCCGCGAGGCGGTCGACGCGGTGGTGGAGCGGCTGCGTGCCGCCGCCGGGAGCTCTGGGGCGGGTGTCCCGTCTCATCGAACTTTGACGAGTCTCACCGGAGTTTGACCGGGGTCTGCGGGGCTGGGCCGAAATACCCTGGAGCCCTGACCGGGCCGTCTGCGATCCTCGTGCGCGTGCCAGCTCGTAACCGCCGCCTGCCGCGGCACCTGTCGTGGCCGCTCACCTCGACGGACATCTCCTCCGCCCTCGGTGAGACGCCCTCCCAGGCCCTCCAGCTCAGCTTCTTCGACCACCGCTGGACGGACGGGACTCTCCTCAAGGCCGACTGGACGCCGCCGATCGGCTCGAACTACGGCGCCGGCCTCCCTCCCGACTGGTGGTCGAGTGTCTGGATCACCGTCGGCCCCGTCCCGGGCGGTGAGCGGGCCGCCGCCCGTCAGATCCTGCGCGAGCAGGCACTGCCCGAGCTCCGGAGCTGGGTGGAGAAGGCCCGGAACGGGTCCGAAGCATGGGCGCTGAGCAGGCACAGCATCGCCTGGCAGTACGCCGACCATCTCCTGTGCATCAGCCATGACGAGCAGCTGTACCAACCGGTCAAACTTCCCTGAGACTTGTCAAAGCTCGATGAGACGGGTCAGCTGTCCTTTGCCAGATGACCCTGACTCTGACTGACTGACGCTATTCGCTGGGCGGGAACACCCGAGTCACGGCAACGCCATCAATGAGGCTGGCAAGGCGCTCAAGGATGTTCTTGTTCAGCGCCTCCCTCGTACGCCGCATCTCGTCGAGCTTCGAGCGGGGACTCGTTGAGGTGCGGCCAGCAACCAGACGCTGAACCGCCAATGATGCGAGCTCAAAGGGCATATGGTGCGATCCGATCCACCATCCGTCTCGCATTGCCGCGTCGGTGGCGCTCTGGGCGGCTGCACGAAGCTCGGAGATGCGTTCGCGGACCGTTTCCTCGGTCTCATGCAGGGCCCGATACGAGGAGGCTGTCTGCTCCAGGTAGTCCTCCCAAGCCCGGTATGCGGAACGAATCGCGATGAGCCGCTCAAGTTCCCCGGTCTTTTGCTCACGCTGTCGTTCGTCGGCTTGTCGCCTCCGCTCAGCGTGGCCTGCCCGTGCTGGCCCCAAGTAACCCGCGGCAGCCGTGAGGGCAGCACCCCCCAAAGCACCAATCGTTCCCCAGATCGCACCGTCCATGGCTCCCCCTCCGGCCGTTGACCGCTGATGGACACCTGGCCCAGGCACCCAACGGCCAAACTTCGCTGAGATCCGCCAAAGGTCGCTGAGACGGGTCAGCGGGTGTCCTGTGACAGGTGATCTTGACCGATTGCCACCCGATCTTGACTGCCAGCGGGTTCCTACCACTTGATCTTGGTCAGGGATCTGATCCCTGCGGGCTCGCCGCCCGATGCGGTGCGCTTCGAGGGCGGGAAACCTGTCGCGGTCGCACTGGGCCCTCCGGGATGCTCGATCCATGCGTATCGACTTCGACGGCGTCACTCCGGTGCCGCGGATGCTGCTCCTCAGCGAGTTCCAGCTCCGCTCCGACTTCCATGTCGAGCTGGAGAGGCCAGTGTTCGTCGCGGCGGGCGACCGCGTTTCGTACAAGGGCGGTGCCGTCGTGGTGACCCGCTCGACCGGTGAGCGACACAGGTATCTGGAGGGCGACAGCTACTGGATCTGCCGCTGACGGCCTGGCGGTCAAACTCACCTGTCAATCGGTCAAGATCAGGTGTCAGAGGACAGCGGGCCGGTAGCCGACGGGTTGTCCCAGATGCGTCCCAGGTGAAGCGCGAAACGCCGCTACCTGGGGAAATGGCCTGAGGCTGTCCCAGCAAAACGGACATCCCGGGCGTGCTGGGACGGTGCTGGGACAGGGATGTCCCAGGCTCCCAGGCCGCGATCGGGCGCGGGGGAGGCGGACGTCCGTGCCCGCACACCGGCGGGGTGTTCGCCGCCGATCACCGCTGGGTAGGGCTGAGCCAGTCACCGACCTGGAGGGGAGAACACCGTGAGCGAGTCGACCGCGTCGGCCGAGACGGAGGACTTGAAGTCGCTGATCATCAGCGCGACGTCGGCGCTGTGGGAGGACAAGGAGGCCCTGGGCACGTTCCTCGGTGTGGTGCGGCGCAGCCCGACCTGGGCCAAGCTGGCCGACACCTTGGAGAGCAACCCGGTACGCCCAGCGAAGCCGTCGTTCTACGGGGTGCAGAGCAGGGAGTTCCAGGAGTAGCCGGCCCCCGTTCCCGGCCCGCCGGACAGCGCAGCGGCCGGGCCCGGGGAACGAAGTGACGTTCAACGGGCCCGGCCGTGGGAGGCCAACCGCACTGACCCAGGGCGCGGCTGTGCTGCTCGGCGGCCCGGTGGTGCCTGTGGCGGGGCCGCCGTGGCGGGAATGCTAGACCCGACCGTTGGCGGTGGCCAGGGGTTTGACCTGCGATCTTTCGGCCGCGAACATGTCAGACGCCCAGTAGTCGACGCCGCCCAGGACGGCGCGCGGGGTGCCGCCGGGGTGCTGGATCGGGCCGGTAGCCGGCGGATTCACCCAGCCCGGATCAGGCGGGGGCGCCCTGCTCGGAAGGCAGCCACGGGGCCTTCGGCCAGCGGGCCGGGTCGGTGTCGTCGCTCATCACAGTGGTCAGCAGGGCGGTGGCCACGCTGTCGGGGTCCGTGTCGGCGGGCAGGTCGAGGCGGGCCAGGTCGAAGGGCAGGTGCTGGTCGGCTTCGTGGTCCCAGATGTACGACCAGCCGTCCCGCTGGTGCCAGTGCACGGTGAGCAGCAGGTCGGCGTCGTAGGCGTCCGGGTCGCCGTCGGGGTCGTGGGCTCCGGCGCCCCAGTCGAGACGGGCGGTCAGCGCGCCGTCCGGGTCCTGGTCGAGGAGCCAGCCGCCGGGGCCGCGGCCGGCGGCTTCGAGCGCGGTGACGACCTGGGCGATGTGGTCGTGGTGGGGCAGGTGCCGTCCGGAGTCGGGGGTGGTCATGGACACGGTGCTCTCCCTCGCGGTGCGGCCCGGACCGGTGCCGGGCCTGCTGGGGAAAAGCGTCGTTCCGGCGGCCTGTGGACAGACTCGCCATCCCGGCCCGCGTTTCGTTGCGCAAGTGGGTACGTGGCGCCGCAGTGCCGGGCAAGCCGCCATCGCGTGCTCCGGCGCGCTCTTGTGGGGCACTTGCACCTCTCGGCGCACCTGCCATGAGCACGGAACTGGGCGCTACGGTGCTGGCGTCTCGGGGGCGGTGGCGGGCCGGTTGGGCTGCGCGCGACGGCCCGGGGCGCGCCGCGGGGCCGGAACCGGGGCGGCGGTGGCGCGGTGCATCTCTTTGCCGCTCTCCAGAACATCGCCGATGATGCGCTCCAGCACGACAGCCCGGCGTTCTTGCGGAAGCTGCTCCGACATGCGTTCCGCGGTCAGGAAGTAGCCGTTCAGCACCGGCTGGTTGAAGTACTGGTTGAGCTGCTGCAGGGCGCGCTCGTAGGTCTGCATGTAAGTGCGGCTGAGGTAGGCAGTGAAGGTCGTGCCGATCGCGGCGACAGCCCCCACCATGGCCCGGTCGACGGTTCCCTGAGCATTCCAGCCCGTGACCACGGCGGCCACCAGGATGATCAGGCCTACCCCCATGGCGAGCCTGCTGCTGCGGTAAGCCTTCGTCGCCTGCTCGGTGGCGATGCCGTGGTACTTGTCCAACAGGACCCGGTTGAAGTTGACCAGGCTGGCCAGCTCCATCTTCTCCCGCAGCCGGTCGGCCGCCGACTCCAGAATCTCCTGCTCCCTGGCCGCCCGCTCCCGCTCCTCGCGACCGGACCAGTAGAGCGCGAGGAACAACGTGCACAGCACGAGCGTGACGCACACCCCGACCACGAGCCAGCCCCACCACGGCCAGGTACTAGTGGTGCCTTTATCGCCAGCGGCCGCACCCAGAACTGTGACAACTGAGGCGGTACCAATGGCTACAACGGAAAACCCACCCCTTGTACGCGAGGAAGGCAGAGGGCCACGTGAGACCTTGCGGGCTGCGGTCAGAACATGGCGCGCACGTTCCGTGTGCTGCCCCCTCGCAGGCTCCTCTTCCGCCACTGTTCATCCTCCCGAACATCGAAACCCGTCCCCCGATGACGGGGGAAGCGCCCAGCATGCCGTACGAGGTACACGCCCCGGGACGTTTCGCTTCGTTCCGCACAACGATGGGTGCTACAGGCCGGGCAGGGCGGCCTCGCCGGGGCGGCGGGCGGCGGTGGTCCCGGCGGCGAGGTGGACCAGGTGCAGTAGACGGTCCGCGGTGCCGGGCGCAGCCGGCCGTCGGCGCCGACGTCGGCGCGCCAGCGGGTGATGGTCTCGTGCAGGCTCCGGGAGCCGCGGAGCAGGTAGGCGGGGGCGTCGATCGCGGCGCGGCGCAGCGCGGCATGCAGCGGGTCGAGGTCCTCCAGTCGCCACATCAGGACGGTTCGATCGGTGAGGATGCCGGACAGTTCGTCGAGGGTGTCGGCGGCCGGGACGGCGCCGCCGGCACGCCAGTCGGCCGAGAGGTCAGCGGCCCTGCTCGGGATCGGTCCCCGGCTCGAAGACCACCGCGCCGGGTGTGTGGTGGTCGCGGAACCCCTCAACGACTCGGACGCCGCGGGAGCGGAGTCCGGCGTAGGCGATCAGGCCGGGCCAGTCATCGGCGTCGACGAGCCGGCGGCAGGTCGGGCAGGCGTAGAAGCGGTCGCCGGACTCCCAGTCGAAACCGTCGAACCGCAGCACGGACTCGGCGGTGGAGAAGTAGACGACCGCCCGGGGCGCGAGCAGAAGTCGCAGGCCGGCACAGGCGGTGCGGGCCGATCCCGTACACGGAGGTGGAGGAGTCGTCGCTGTCCGGCGCGCTACGCGTCCTGGGGCCGCGCGGAGGTCGTGGACGTGAGCGTGGTGGATGGCGTGGGCGGCCAGCTCCGGGGTGGCATGCAGGGCGGCCTGCTGGGTGACCGGGTCGCCGAGGCAGAACCCGTCGTGGACGGCGACCCAGCCATCGCCGCCGTCCAGACCGCGCTCGACCCAGCCGACCCGGTGCCCCTCGCCGAGAACCACCAGGACGTCCGGCTGCACCGTCCACCCGGCCAGCACCCAGCCGAAGCCGAAGACCCGCTCGTCGAGCTGGATGCGCACGTCCATGCCGGGGATGGCAGCCGCCGAGGTCAGCGGCCTACGGGGGTTTCGCCCCGTACCGAACGTGACCGTTCCCGGCTGGCTGGTAGGCGGACTGCTACTGAACTGGGCCGGCCAGCGTTTCAATGGGCAGGGGTGGGCAGGTCTCCTCTTCCTGGGTGAGGTCCGCCAGTTCCTCCGGGGGTTCGGCCCCGTCCCGAACAGCCAGGACGTAGTCCCTTGCTCTCTGCGGACTCAGGCGCGGGGCGTGCCTGCGCAGATGGTGCATCGCTGCCACGATCCCGGCGGAGTGGACGAGCGCGCGAACGGAGGCGGCCAGCGGATCAGGTGGTCTGACACCCCTGATCTGCCGCAGGTAGAGCCCCTCCCAGTCCTCCATCCACGTGGTGGTGGGGACGTGGTGGATGCTGCCGTCCTCCACGTCCACCAGGTACGGGCCGCTGCCGACCACATAGTCACGCACGTCGCGGGTGCGGACATACTCCACGGTGTTCCAGAAAACGGCCCAGCAGGCCGCATGCTCTTCCACGTAGTAGACGGCCAGGTCGTGAACCGGTCCTGCCCACATCCATGTCAGCCGTTCCTCGGCCAACAGCGCTTCGACGAGCTCGACGGCACGTTCCTTGGAGATCACGCTCTCATCATCCGCCACCGGCCAACCGGGTTTCCGGCCGGATCGGTGCCGCGATCGCCGATGCCGGGTGCCTGCCCGGCCGGCACCGGACGGCGGCCAGCAGCTCCTCCGCCGGTCGCCATGACTGCGCGAGGCATCGCAGTGCCCTGACCTGCGGTGGGGAGCTCGGCTGGTTCGAAACTCACCAGCCTTGCGAGGCGGATCCCACCAGGTGCGGGCAGAACTCACCGGCCGTTCGGAAGTGCGGTGCGCAGCCCCGAGGCGGGCACGATGAAGACAGGAACGGGCGAGGAGGCGGCGATGCGCACCCGGGACGTGGTGGTCGGTGAGACGTACATCGCGAACATCCCGCAGCGGCTGCCCGCGCGGATCCGCGACGAGCATGCCGGGACCGCCGCCCAGTGGCAGGCCGGGATGCAGCTGCACCTCGCCCGCGGTCGGCGCATCACGGTGACCGTGACCGGCTTCGGCGAGGAACCGGACACGGTGGTCGTCGTCCGGGACGTCCCGGTCGGCCGCGTCACGCTGCGCCTGACCGCCGAGCAGGCCGCCGCCCTCGATCTCGCCGAGGGGATCACGGGCATCGTCACCGACGCGGACGGGAACGCCATCGCGTTCCCCGGCACAGTCGCCCACACCATCCCGGCCCGCCGGCTGCGCCCCCAGGACGAGCGCCTGGAACTCCACCCCGACACCGGCCACTTCCACCGCGCGCTGGCGTGCCGGAACGCCGACGGCATGACGCCGGCCGAGATCGACCAGGCGGCGGCCAAGGCGCTGGAACAGCTCCACCATGTCCGGGGCCTGGCCCTGGAGGACCCGACCTTCGACCGGTCGGTCCTCACCGCCGAGGCGGACCACCGGGAATGGCAGCGGATCGCCGAACGGGTCCGCGCAGCCCGCCTGGCCTCCTACGACCCCAGGGCCGACCCGGACGCGGTGGAACACCCGCCACTGATCCGCTTCCGCCAGGCCTGACGAAGGCCGACAGTCCGGACGGCACGCCGCCCCGCCCTTGTCCCGGGACACGGGTGTCCCCGCATCGTCCCGGCCCCGGGACGCAGTACAGACATGCCGTCGGTGCCCGGGCGGGACTACGGGTTCGTCGGTGAGGGCCTGGCCTCTCGCGGTCGGGGACGTTCGGCGCGGGAACGGGGTTCGGCCAGTTGCCCCGCGGCGCGGCACTGGTCGGCCAGGACCAGGAGGGTGACGGCGTCGACGGGGGTGGCGGACAGCAGCACGCGGTTGTCGGCCGCGTCGATGACCTGGCGGCCGTCGAGCAGGGTGCTCCAGGTGCCGGCCGCGTGGTCCCACTCTTCCGCCCAGCCGACGAGGCGACCGTGCTGCTCGACGCCCTGGACGCCCGGAAAGTCGGGCCAGGTGAGATGGACCAGGCCGCCGCCGAGGGCGTAGGAGCGGTCGGGGGTGCCGAGGCCCCGCTCGGTGGGCGGGGTCCAGCCGGTGGGGCGGCCGAGCGCGAGGTCGTAGGGGACCGGCACATCCATCGCCGCCGCCGGCACCGGCGCCGACTGCACGGGGGCAGGAACGGCAGGCGGACGGCCCGGCCGTGCGGCAGAGCTTGCGGGGCCGGACCCCGGGCGGAGGCGCGGGGCGGTACGGGAGGCCTGGACGGCGCGGTGGAGGAGCTCGAGGGCCTCGCTCGGACGGTCGGCCACCCGGGGCCGGCCGAGGTCGCCCAGGACGAACTCACCCGCCCGACCGGGACGGCGCACGACAGCGGCGTGGCCGCCCCGACCGTCCCGCCCCCAACCGCCCTCGGGGAGCAGCACGGTCCAGCCGGCGACGGTCCCGTTGTGGAGGAGCAGTTGGACGTCGGCGGCCTCAGGAGCGGTCCAGGTGCCCAGTTCCAGGCCGTCGCCGATGGTGAGGGCCAGGTCGTCGATCCGGTCCGGGTCGCCGTACCGGGTGCGGGGGTCGGCGGCGGCCGCGCGCAGCACCTCCGCGACAGTGCGCGGAACCGGCTGCGGCCCGGCGGCCGCCGGGACGGGCACCGCCAGGGCGGGGCCCGAAGCCGGGGTTTCGTTGCCGCCACGAAACCCGTCCGATTCCGGGGCCCGCGTTACGGGGGCGGGATCGTCCGCCGTTTCGTTGCCGCCACGGAACGCGTCCGGTTCACCGCCCGGGTCGCCGTCCGGGGCGGCGGCCGCCCCGTCCCTGTCGGCGCGGCGGGCGGGCGCGGCCGCGCCGGGGGTTTCGTTGCGTGCCGCGGCGACCTCGCGGTCGGCGAGGGAGAGGAGGTCGGCGACGGACGCACGCAGTCCGTCGAGCGCGGCCCGGGGATCCACGACGCCGCCGTCCAGGACGTGGGCGAGGCCGACCGCCGCCGCAGCCACGCCGGCCGCGATCGACTCGAAGGCCACCCGCCGGGACGACCCGCCCGGCGCCTCGGACCCGATCCGGCCACGGCGCCGATGGGCCCGGCTGCGACACGTCGGACCGCAGAACTCGCCGGGCCGACCCGTCGACTTCCGTTGCAGTTCCGTTCCACACTCCCGGCACACCGCCACGGGCACGTCCACGTCGAGCAGCACCGGCTGCTCCACCCGGCGCACCGCCCGGCCCTGATCCACAGTCACCCCCACACCCTAGACGTTTCGTTGCACCGCAACGCAACGCATCCCCGCAGAGCCGGACACGGATCCCGCGCCGACGACAGCAGCTCAAGTGTTGCGTTGCCGCCACGAAACGCGGCAGGCACTGCGCGCGGTGATGCCGCGCGGGTTTCGTGGCGGCAACGCAACGCCCCGCCACGCGGCGGAACAAGAGCGCTGCGCAGACACGCACCGCAGGCGTCCTCCACGGCGGATGCCTCAGGTGCTCCGCCCGGCCGCCGCACGGAGCGGCCGGGCGGCAGGAACGGCCCTGTTGCCCCGTCGGGCGCGGCGGCCGTGACCTCCGCGCCGGGAACGGGGTTGACCGAGTGTGAGACCGTCCTCCGCCGCCCGGCCGCCCGGCCTCGGCTCCGGCCCGAACGCCCTGGTCCCCGCCGGCACCACTGCCGCCGCCGTGGCCGACCGGACCGCTGCGGCCGCCGGCCGCCGGGCCGCCTCCCGGCTCCCGCACCCACGCACCGGTGACCGCCCCGACCCGGAAGCGCGGGAGAATGAGCCGGTGACCAGCACCCCGCACCCGCCCCGCGGCATCAGCGCCCTGATCCCCTCCGTCCGGCCCGCCGCCGCCACCCCGGGCGAGCGCGCCGCCACCCAGCTCCTGCACCTGCGCGAGGCCACCGTCGCTGTGCCGGTCCTCGCCGCCGCACTCGAGCTGATCGCCCCTCAACTCGACGCCCCGGACGCGGCCACCCGCGACGCCGCCGCCGACGTCCACGCCCGCCTACTCTCCGCCATCGAAGACGCCACCCGGTAGCCGGAGCACGCGACACCGCCAGAGGAGAATGGCCGGCAGGTGCGCGCCGCACCCCATTGCCCGCGGCGCGCACCGCACCGCCCCGACGGTTCAGGCCGAGAAGCCGGGGTCGTGGACGGTGGCGAGGCAGCCCCGGCCGAGCCGACGACGAACGGTCGGCCCGGCGGAGACATCGACGACGGTGTCCGGCTCCGCACCCACGACGCGCTCGGCGGGCAGCAGGCGCGCATGCTCGTCGGGTGCGGGAGCAGTGGAGTTCTGGGCGAGGTAGCCGGGTCCGAGCCGGCGGCGGGCGGTCATGCCCCCAGTCTGACCTCCGGTCAGCAGCCCGACGACCACGCGCTCGCCCTCCGGCTCGAACGGGCCGGGGTCGGGCTGCCTGAACCGGGACGGGCGGCGCAGGCCCGGTGCCTACAGGTCCGGGTGCGGCAGGTCAGCCCCGGGTTCGCCGGGATGGCCGAGCGGCTCAATCGCGCGCGGGCGGACCTGGAAGCGGTGCGCCGGGGGATGCTCGCCCTCGGCCACGCCTGGCCCACGGGTCCGCTCCTGCCGGAGTCGGGCTGACCGCAGGCACCGTGCCCGACGCGGGTACCGCACTCGCCGTAGGCCGGCAGCTTCTCCCGCGGTGCCGGGAGGCCCGGGTCCGGCGAACTCGCAGAGCCGTCGCACACAAGTGAGCACACTGCGCAGCCGCACCGACCGGCCGCCACAACGTGCGCCGTCGCGCTGTCCTGGGTACACGAACCCCCTCTATGCGCCCTGTCAGGCTCCTGCCCAGCCTCATAGGTTCGTAGCCGCATCGCCGCGGTGGCGGCGATGCGGGACCTTCGAGAGGGGAAACAATGCCGGTGATGGGCATGGGCAGTCGGATCCGGATGTTCGCGGTCTGCATCGGGATCGCGGCCGCGAGCGTCCTTGTTCCGACGTCCGCCGAAGCCACGACCAGCGGCTGGGCCGACTGCGACCCGGGACTGTTCTGCGCGTGGACGGGAGACAACGGCACCGGCTCCCGGTGCGAGTGGCGGGTCGACGACGCGGACTGGCAGGCGGGCTCACTGGTGTGCAGCTGGTCGGCCACCACCCGGGTGCAGTCCATCTACAACCACGGCACCTCGGGCGCGCCGGTGGCCACCTTCGCCGGCGCGAACTACACCGGAGGCCGGATCGTCTGCACCGCCAGCGGCGCCTACGGCAACTTCTCCGAGAACGGCGGGGCTGGCGTCTTCATCCGCTCCCACACCTGGGCCTGCTGAAAAGTCGAGCAGGCTGGAGTCGGCCCTCTCAGCGAGTCTAATTGGCATGGAAAGGACAAAATAGTGTCTCGTACCTCCAGGTCTCTCGGTGCCGTGATCACCGTCCTGCTCTGCGCGCTGACGGTCCCCGCCTACGGCGCCCCGAGCACCACTGCCCAGCCGGCCTCACAGACGGACGTCGGCCCGGGGGGCCAGCGGCTCACGCCCGCCGAGGTGAAGGACCTCGCACGTCTGACACCCGCACAATTCGCCCGTACGCAAGAGTCTCTGTCGCGATCCTCGACGGCTGCCACGTTCTACAAGCTCATCAACGACAACAGCCGCAGGTGTCTGGCGATCGGATCGAGCAGCACTGAAAACGGCGCCCACGCCATCCAGTGGGACTGCCTCGCCAACAGCCCCGGGCAAATCTGGTACAACGACGGAAACCACATCGTCAACTACGCCAGCGCCAAGTGTCTGGCGATCGGGTCGAGCAACCCCGACAACGGCGCCCACGCCATCCAGTGGGAGGCGACCAACAGTATGGGACAGATGTGGACCCGATCGTGGATCGCGTGACAGGGCGTCAGGCGCCGCTGCCGTACCGATCTCGGTGAGCACGGATTCGAATGCGGTAGCTCGATCGGGCGATCACCGGTCTGTCCGCGCATGAAGACAGGGCCTCTTGGCGCAGCTCGGGGTTGTTGAGACCCTGAGCCCGCGAGGAGGCTCTGTTGTCGCTGTTCTACGCCCTCGCACCGGCCAGCGCCTGCTCGGCCCTGACGGCTCAGGTCGGCACGTCGGGGTCCTGGACGGTGGCGAGGTATCCAGGTCCGAGCCGGCGGCGGCCGGGCGGCGCGGCGGGGACGTCGGCGGCGGTGTCCGGCTCCGTGCTTGCGATGCGCTCGGCGGGCAGCAGGCGCACGTGCTCGTCGGGAGCGGGAGCGGTGGGGTCCTGGGCGAGGTAGCCGGGTCCGAGCCGGCGACGGGCGGCCATGGGCCCCAGTCTGACCGGCGGTCAGCAGCCCGACGACCACGCGCTCCTCCGGTCCAGGCGTGGCCGTCGTTCGGGCCGCCCGGACCGGACGCCGTCGCCGACCCAACGCTTACGGCTCCGGGTGCAGCAGATCCTCGGGAACGACGGCGGCGATCCGCACCGTCGGCGGCCACGGCGGCGCGGGGGCGAAGGCGTGCACGACATTGACCGCGGGCCGTCCGGCGGCCGCGTCGTCCTCGATCCGGGTGGAGTACAGCTCGATCCGCTGACCGCCCTCGACGACCGTGCGGATCAGCCGGCCGAGCCGCGGCCGCAGCTCGAGTTCGGCGCGCAGCGCCTCCAGCACCTGGTCCGCGCCGAGTTCCTTGGCGCGCCGGGCGGCGCGGTCGGTGACCGCCGCAACCACACCGTGCGCGGCGTCGTCCGGGTGGTTCACTCGGCGTCCTGCCGGGCCAGCAGGTCGGCGACCGTCTCGTCGATCGCGGCGGCGGCGTCGCGGTCGGCGGCGAGCAGGACGCGGCCGCGGTAGGCGGCGACGATCTCGGCGACAGCGACCAGGTCGACGACGGCGGGCACCTGGTCGACCTCATCGAGGCGGTCGACCGGCACCCGGCGCAGCAGTTGCTCGGCGAGTTCGGTGTCCAGGCGCTCGGCGTCGCCCGGGTAGCCGTGGCCGGCGCGCAGCGCGGCCCGCAGTTCCTGCACCGTGTTCATCGGCGGCAGCCCGAAGCGGCCGCCGCCGTGCCCGTGTTCAGCGGGCTGGGCGCTCATCCCCATCAACCCCTCTCCCTGTCGGCATGTCCCGGCGCCGGGCCGGGCCCTTGTGGTGTCGACGGTAGCCGCCTTGGGGCCGCCGTGGGGCTGTATGCAGGCGAGGACCCCTGACACTCGACGGACGGCCACCGGGGCGGCAACCCCGGACCGCACGGGCGTGCGGTCGACGATGGGGCGGTGTCCGCCACCGATGACTTCCCTGAGGATCTGCTCGATCTCCAGCACCGCTGGTACGCCGCCGAGGCCGCCTGGGCCGCCGACCCCACCGAGGAGAAGCAGCACGCGTTCGCCGACATCGGTGCCGAGCTGCATGCCCACCCGTACTGGGCCACCACCGACAACCGGCACAAGGCGATCCAGAAGCTCAAGCGGGCGGCCCTCGACGCCGCGCAGAACACCGCCGGCTGATCCCCGCACGGACGAGTGCCGGGAGGCCGGTTCCGACACCCGACGGCGGCACCCGGAGGCGACCCGTGCGCCCGGACAGAAGAGGTACGGTGGCCGCGGGGTTGTATTACCCCTGATGCATCAGGTGGGGGTCGTCCCCACCACCCGGAGCCGAAGGCGAACCCGGCCTGTCGCCCGCCTGGCGACCGGCACCGGGCCCGCGACCGGCACCGGGCCGTGTGCAAAGAACCCCCGGCCACTGCTTCTGGCCGGGGGTTCTTCCGTGTCGGCCCTCTAGGGCCGGGGGCGCGGGCGGCTGGCTGCCGTCCACTGCGGTCCGCTCCCGCATGTGCGGAACGGACGTTCACGGGCGGCTGGCTGCCGCCCGCCCGGACCCGCGGCCGTCATCGGCCGACGAACCCGGCGATCGCCCCCACCACCGCCGCCATCGCGCTGATGACTCCGGCGTTGCGGCGCAGCCAGCGGCCGAACCGCTCCAGGCGAGCTGGATCGTGGTGATCGTTCAAGGTGTTCCTCCTCGCTCGTGTCGGCCGGACTTCCGGCCTTCGGGCGGGAGCGGGTAGGTCACCCCGAAGGGCTGGAAAGGACGCTACTCCACCCACGGCACGCTTCTACGTCGACCGGCCTGGGCGACCACCCGCCGAAACACCCGTACGAAAACATGCCAAATCGCGCCTCCTGCAACGCGCTGACATCCCCTCACCCGGTTGACCTGCGACAATCCCGCAGCCCCGGAACGGGGGCACGGACATCCCGACGCGCTCGAACGCGGTTGCCGACGATCCCGGATCGCCACCGCGCCACCAGGCGAAACCACGGCTCCGGCGCTGCTCAGAGCGCTGCGCCAGGTCATCCCGTACGACAGGCGACGGGCGACGGGCGACGGCCCAACTGCCGGATCGGGTGGATCGGCGGGCCCTCGGCGGCGAGTTCCCACGGAAGATGTCGGAAAAGGTACCCGGCGGCGGATCACGGGTGCGGGCCGATCCGCACCACCTCGATGCCGCCGTCGCTCGTCCAGGTCCAGTGGATGCGCCAGCCGCTGCCGGCGCTGACGCGCGAGCCGTAGACGCGGTCTCCGAGGTGGCCGGGCAGCGCGTGGTGGCGGTGGGTGCGCAGGCCGGGATGGCGCGGGTCGGCGGCCAGTCGCTGGAGGGCGCGGGTGGCGGCCGGGGTGTAGGTGATGGTGGGCACGGCGAGTCTCCTTCTGTCTGCAGGCATGCGAAAGGGCCCGCCACCAGTGGGTGGCGGGCCCTTATTCCTTGGCAGGGTGGTTACTGGTCGCTCGTGGCTTTCTGTTCGGGGTCGAGGGCGATGAGATGCAGCAGGTGGAGAAGACGGTCGGCGGTGCCGGGCGCGGTGTGCGCGCGGAGCTTGCCGTCGAGGCCGACGTCGGCGCGCCACAGGGCGGCCGCGTCGTACAGGACGCGGGTGCGCCCCGGGGCGACGACCGGGCCGGCGTCCGGGCCGATGCGGCGCAGCGCGGTGTGGAGCGAGGCGAGTTGTTCGGCGGGGCGCCGCTGGACGACGGGGGTGTGGTCGGCGAGCGCGTCGCGCTATGCGGCCTTCTGCCAAGCGGGCTACGGCCGTTGCGGAAGCCCTCAACCACCCTGGCACCGTGCGGGCCGAGCCCCGCGTAGGCGATCCGTCCGGGCCAGCCGCCGACATCGACGGGCCGGCGGCAGGGCGGCCGGGCGGTAGGTGACGGTGGGCACGGCGAAGTCCTCCTTCGTGTCTGCGGACATGCGAAAGGCCCGCCCGGGACTTCTTAGGTTCTAGCGGTCCTCGCAACACCCACGATCTGTGGGAGTTGCGAGGACCATGGGCGGCAAGAGGCTCGATCCGAAGTTGAAGAAGCTGTTCTTCGAACGGCTTGATGCCGTGGGGAGTGTTTCCCCCGTAGCGCGCGAGCTGGGGCTGAACCGGAACACGGCGTTCACGCTGGCTCGCAAGGCCGGCATGAGCACCAAGCGCCTGGGACATCCCGCGCGCGAGGAGTACGTGAAGCTGCGGGCTGAGGGCGTCTCCAGGCGGCAGGCGGCCAGGCGGGTCGGGGTGAACCCTCGCACAGCCCAGGATTGGGACTGGGGCATCCGGAAGTCCAGCAACTCGCGGCTCTACCCCGACGGCCGGCGTGTGAACTACACGACGGGAACCGTCACGATGTCCGACGTGATCATCGCTGTCCCGGCGAGGCCGGTGAGCCTCAAGTCCCTGGAGAAGAAGCTCCACCCCAGGCTGCTCTCGCTCTCCGAGCGCGAGCGGATACGCGACCTGCTTGCCGCCGGTCAGTCGATGCGGGCCATCGGACGGGCCCTGGGGCGCTCGGCCAGCACCATCTCGCGCGAGCTGCGGAACAACTCGGCAGCCGCCGACTACCACCCCTACGCGGCGCACAGGGTCGCCGCCTCGCGCCGGCCTCGCCCGAAGGAGCGCAAGCTGCTGCGCGAAGGTCCGCTGCGCGGCTTCGTCCAGGACGGCCTGCGCCGGCGTTGGTCCCCGGAACAGATCTGCCACGCTCTGGCCAAGACCCATCCGGACGACCAGAGCATGCGGGTGAGCGTGGAAACGATCTACCAGGCGTTGTACTGCCAGGCCCGCGGCGGCCTGAAGCGGGAGATCCAGGCGGCCGTTCGCACCGGTCGCACGCGCCGCAAGCCGCGCCGGCACCCTGAGCGGCGCACTTCCCGGTTCGTCGACCCGATGGTGATGATCAGCGACCGTCCCGCCGACGTCGAGGACCGGGCCGTGCCGGGCCACTGGGAAGGCGACCTGATCGTCGGCGCGGGCGGGCGCTCCGCGATAGCCACCCTGGTCGAGCGCAGCACCCGCTACACCATGCTGGTCCACCTGCCGGGCGAGACCCACGACGCCGAGACCGTCCGCGACGGGCTCGTCCGCGCCGTCCAGACCCTGCCCGCCCACCTGCGCGGCTCGCTCACCTGGGACCAGGGCGCCGAGATGGCACGCCACAAGCAGTTCAGCATGGCCACCGACATGCCCGTCTACTTCTGCGACCCGGCCTCGCCCTGGCAGCGCGGCTCGAACGAGAACACCAACGGACTGCTGCGGCAGTACTTCCCGAAGGGCACCGAACTGAGCGTTCACGGTCCCGAAGACCTCGAACACGTCGCCCAGGAACTCAACGGCCGCCCACGCAAGACGCTCGGCTGGGATACCCCAGCCGAGCGTCTACGTGATCTACTCACCGTCTGAAACCAAGCGGTGTTGCGACGACCCCTAGAACCTAAGCTTCCGGGGCGGGCCTTGGTTCTGTGCTGCTGGTCGGATAGAGGTGCGGGCGGGTCAGGTCTCGGTGCGGTCGTCGAAGAGGTATTCGCCGATCCGGGCAATGCTCCATTCCATGAGCTGGGCGAGGCCGGAGCCGGTACGAACACGCGACGATCCGCCCGCTCCCGGCCGCGCGGACGGCGTGACCGGCGCGTCGACTGCGCAGACCGCCCGCCAGGTCAGTCCCTCACGGGGCGACCGTCGAACAGCAGGACCGTCCCACCCTACCGGTGGGCGTGCCGGAGCGAGACGGCCCAGTCGACCTGCTCGGGCTGAAGGAACGCCATCCACCCCTCCCAGGTCCGCCACGCGTGCCCGTCGTGCTCCGCGCTCAACTGCACCGGCCGGCCCGCCGGGACCGGGTCGGCCGCGAACGCGAAGCCGACGACCGGTGGCCAACCCCCGGCCGCGCAGCGGTAGTCGACAGCCGGCGGGCGCAGCGGTGCGGCGGGGCCCGATATCGGTCTCCTGGCGAGTTCGCGCAGGGCGGCGGCCAGGGCGTGCTCGCCAGTGTCAGGGAGGCCGGCGGGCGGCTGCCGCCGTGTCGGCCTCCCCGGTGGTGCGCGGGCGGGAGTCGGTGGTCAGCGGGCGAGTGTGACGGTGAGCGCCTCGTTGGGGCAGGCGGTAGCGAGGCGGTGGAGAGTGTCGGCCTCGGCCTGGTCGATCGACAGGCCCCAGCGGGTCTTCACCACGGTCCAGTCGGTGATGTAGGTGCAGCGGTAGTCGGCCGCGGGCGGGAGCCACTCGGTGACGTCCTTGTCGGCCTTGCTGCGGTTGGACTTCGCGGAGACGGCGATCAGCGCGCGCGGCTCGTCGAGGTCGTTGGCGTAGGCCTGGCGCTCGGCCGCGGACCAGGCGGAGGCACCGGAGTCCCAGGCCTCGGCGAGCGGCACAACGTGGTCGACATCGAGGAGCTTGGCGTCGTTCAGGACCAGGTCGTCGTACTTCGACAGCCACGTGCCGCCCGTCAGCACGCAGCCCGCGCCGATCGCCGGCGCGGTGACCGCCTCCGCGATCAGCACCTCCGCCCGGGTGTTGCAGCCGTTCTTGTCCGCGTCGATCCAGTGCCGGAACTTCGTGCGCTCGTACCCGGTGCGGTCCTCGGCCGCGACGGGCAGCGCGTCGATCGCCTCCCGCAGCGTGGTGGTGACCTCCTCACCCGCTGCGCGATGCCGCGCGGCGGCCGCACGGACGGCCTCTCCTGGCGCGGGGGTGTCGGCGGCGCCGGCCGGGACGGCGAGCAGCACGGCGGTCGCGGCGGACAGGGCGGCGGCGAGAACGGGGCGGATGCGCACGGGCAGCACTCTCCAGAGGGACCGGGTACGGACAGCAGTGCCCGGCCCAACCGCGGTGCCCGCACCTGGTTGCGGCCCCGGGTTCAAAGATCACCCGGACGAGGTGCACGCCCGGACACGGGGTGGCACGGGCTGCACCCGTCGGCTCGCGGCCTGACGCTGGGAGCCGTGATGTCGTGGGCGCTGCCGGAGCCGATGCTCGCCGAGCCGGTGAGCAGCCCGGTGCTGCCCGCGGGGTGGGCAGCGGAGCCGAAGTGGGACGGGTACCGGGCCGGGCCGCTGGTCGGTCGGGGCGGGCGGGTGGTGTTGCGGTCGCGGCGCGGGGCGGAGATGGCGGCGGAGTTCCCGGAGATCGTGCGCGCCGCCCAGGAGGAGTTGGGCGAGGGCTGCGCGCTGGACGGTGAGCTGGTGGTGTGGGAGGCGGGCCGGTTGGCGTTCGAGCGGCTGCAGCGGCGGCTCGCTTCGCGCGGGGCTCGGGTCGGGCAGGCGGCGAAGGAGTGGCCGGCGCACTTCGTGGCCTTCGACCTGCTGCATGACGGTGAGCGGGATCTGACCGGGTGGCCGTTCCGGCGGCGCAGGGCCGCGCTGGAGGAGTTGTTCGCCGGGCTGCCGACGGCGGGGCCGCTGGCGCTGTGCCCGTCGACGACCGGCCCGGCGCCGGCGACCGAGTGGCTCGGGGTGGACCGCGGCCGGCCTGGAGGGCCTGTGTTTCAAGCGGTCGGACGAGCGGTGTCTGCCTGGCCGTCGGGCGTGGCGGAGGTACCGGGTCCGCACGACCACGGCGGCGGTCGTCGGCGCGGTCACCGGCACCCCGGCGGCGCCGGACACGGTGCTGCTCGGCCGCTGGAACCGGGACGGGCAGCTGCGCCACGTCGGCCGCACCGCCACCCCGAACCCCCGCCCTGGCCCGCTACCCGACCGGGCGGCTGACGCCTGCCCGGGCCGGACACCCATGGACGGGGCGGACGTTCTCCGCCGGGCGGGGCAGCCGGGAGACGGTCGACGTCCGCCCGGTCGAGCCCGAGGTGGTGCCGGAGGTCTCCGCCGACACCGCTCGCGACAGCGCAGGGCGTTGGCGCCCACCCCGTCCACGCCCACCGCATCCGCGCCCACCGCATCCGCACCGACCTCACACCGGGCGACCCACCGCCCGCCCTGACCACCAGTGAGACCCGCAGTGCCGAGCCTGGCATGGCGCGACTGAGGTGTGGCGTGCCCGGCGCCGAGTGGGGGCGCGAGCTGTTGTCAGAAGGGCGGGCTGTCGAGGAACCAGCCGGGGGCGGGCGGATCGGTGGTGAAGGGACTGCGGTCGTCGTCGCCGGGGCGGGTGAGGCCGGTGGTGTCGTGTCCCCAGGCGGTCAGGGTGTCGAGGGCCTGCTGGCGGCGCCACCGGACGTCGCCGGCGAGCAGGAGACGGCGGGCACGGGCGGCGAGGTCGTCGCGGTGCGGGGCCAGGGCGGGGTGTTCGGCGAGGGCGAGAGCGGCGGCCAGCGCGGTGTCACGGACGGCAGCGTCCGGGTCGTCGAGGAACGGCGCGACGGCCTGGTGGAGCACCGGCCGCAGTGCGCGGACGGCGACCATGGCCGGGTAGCCGTCCAGGTAGCGCCCGTCGAAGTGACGGTCGCCCACGGCGACGCACGCGTCGTCGAAGTCGAGGGCGAGATCCGCGAGCCAGCCCAGCAGCAGCGCGCCCACACCGTCCGCCGCCCCCGGCCGGCACAGTGCGCGCCGGGCGAGGAGCGCCGCAACGAACAGAGCAGTCGCAGGGGTCGCTCCGTAGATGCTGTTCTGGTGCCGCACCGGCTCAAGACCGCCCAGGGCCTCACGGGCGTCGGACACCGCCAGGTCCTCGTCCAGCAACCGCACCAGAACCCGCGGCAGCTTCACCCCGGCCCCGTACGCAGTCTCCAACGCCGGCCACTTCGTCCCGCGCAGCACCGCCCACGGATCCGGCAGGACATCAGGCACCGGGCCGGCAGGGTGCGGGTCGATCATGATCACCGCCCGAACCTACAACCCGCAACCGACAGACCCGGCGCACGGCGTCCTCTGGCCCCGGAGTGGCACGGTGGGGGACGGGTTCAGGCCTCGATGGTGACGAAGAAGCCGGGCAGCGGTTGGAATCTGGTTCTCCCCGCTCAATCCGATGGCTCGGGTGCCTCGTCGGCACGCGGGGGTGGAACGACGGGGAGCGTGGTCGCGGCCCGTCTCCTTGCGGAGTGCGGGTCGGAGGCCTCGGTGTCCTTCGCGGTTCGGCACAGCTCCCCGAGCCCGGCTCCGCAGGAAGCGCATGATGCGGCCTGGGCGGCGGTGAGGTGGTGGCGGTAGCGGTGCCGGGGCGCGTGGCTGCCGCCGGCGGTGAGTCCGTTCGGCTGCCGACACGCCTCGCCCGTCTCGGCCCGGCAGTACGAGCAGGGAACGGTCAGTGCCTGAGCTTCCTGGCGTCCCCGTTCCTCCGCTCGTGCCCGTGCCGCTTCTTCCTGGACACGGCGCTCGGCCTCCTGCCGGGCCAGACGTTCCTGCTGGATTCGCCTCCAAGTGTCCGGGTGATTGCGGCACGCGCCGTTGACGACGAGGTTCCACTGGCAGGTGGCGCCGTTTCGGGTCTTCGCTCCGCAGCGGTTGCGCTCGTGCCCGTCGCCGTGATGCGGGCAGGGATCGAACCGGGTGTCGACCTTGCAGGGCCGACCCGTGGTCGCACCGATGACTCCGCACAGCTCGCCGCGGACGTCATGCTCGCCCGCCCGCGCGATGCTCTCGGCGAGTTCCGGCCAGTTGTCCGCGGTCGCGGCGCTGCGCCACCACTGCGGGGAGGCGAGGACACTGACCCATCCGGTGCCGTCGGTGCTTACCCGCGCCGCTGGCAGGTCTCCTGTCGGCGGGTTGGTGGTGTCGGTCTTGGTCATGGCCGCACGGTAGGGCATGCGGCCGCCGGCAGATTGCGCGGCTGCGGACGGGCGGGTCCGTTGCGGCGGTCAGGCGCGCGGGAGCAGTATGCCGAGTTCGACCATCGCGGGGGATGCGGGGCCGCCCTGGGAGCGCTCGGTCTTGGCGCCCTTGACGGTGGGGGCGATGGTGCGGGGGTCGACGGCTTCGGAGGGGGCGCCGGTGGCGTAGAGGCCGTGGGGCTCGGTGTCCCGGTCGTGGGGCAGGAGCCAGAAGACCCTGCGTCGGAAGGTGCCGGATGCCCGGGAGGCGCGGGCGGAGGGACCGAGGACGGCGTAGCCGACCATGCGTCCGGCGCTGTGGTAGGGGGGTTTGCCCTTGCGGGAGTTGAGTCGCTCGAGGGATTGGCGGACGTAGTCGAGGTGCTCGGTGTCCTCGAGCCAGACGATGTCCGTTTCGTGGGCGAGGTCGGCGGGGTCGATCAGGGCGCTCACGGCTGCGGCTCCTCGTCGGCCACAAGGAGGCCGATCCCTGGGTAGTACTTGCGGGAGTTGGACAGGACCATCTCTTTCGGGGAGGTCATACCCAGTGTCTCGCGCACTCGTGCGGCGAATGCGCGGGCGCTTGCGGGGGTGGCGCCTTCTTCTGCGCACCAGCGGCTGTAGGCGCCGTAGAGCTGGGATTGCTCGGCGCGCAGTCCGTCGGCAATCTTGCAGGCGTCGGTGAGGAAGCGGCCGGTGCTGTCCTCGGTCTCGGCGTAGGCGGTGGTGGCGAGCTGGACGCTCTGGGGGCCGGTGAGGTCCTTATCGCCGGAGAAGTAGCGGCGGGCGCCGGCGACGAGCCAGGCGAGGATGCCGGGGCCTTCTTCGGCGACGAGGAGGCTCGCCAGGTTGTCGATCTTGCGGTCTTCTGCGACGACGCGTTCGAAGGGGATCAGGCGCATGCGGCGCCAGAACGCGAAGCCGCCGGAGTTGACCTCGGGGCGGTGGTTGCCGAGCAGCCACAGCTTGTGGGTCGGGGTGAAGGAGAAGAAGTCCTGGCGCATCCGCCGCGCCTTGATCTTGTCGCCGCCGGTGAGTTGCTTGAAGCGGCCCTCGTCGAAGCGGTCGCCGGGCTTGAGTTCGGAGCACAGGATGATGCGGCGGCCGTGGAGTTCGGCGAGGTCGGTGGGGTGGCCGTCGAAGGCCTTGGCCATGAGGAAGCCGGGCGGCGCGGCGTCGGCGTAGTCGCCCATGAGCTGGAGCATGACGTCGAGGAGGACGGACTTGCCGTTCTTCCCTTTGCCGTACAGGAACGGCATGATCTGCGCGCCGACGTCGCCGGAGATGGAGTAGCCCAGGCACCGGTGGAGGAAGTCGATCATCTCCCGGCCGGCCGGGTCGGTGCCGAAGGTGTCCTCCAGGAAGCGGAACCACCGCGGGGTGGCCATCTCGACGGGCGCGACGGTGGTGGACCGGGAATGCTTCTGGGTCCGCGGGTCGGGCGGGCGGACCAGGCCTGTACGCAGGTCGACGACACCGCCGGGGGTGCACAGCGCGTACGGGTCGGCGTCCAGTGTGAAGGCGTGCATGACCATGCCCGGTGCGGCCTTGGCCTGATCGAGCATGGCGTTCATGCCGCTGGTGGACAGGGCTCGGCGGCGGTGGAGACGCAGTTCGGTGGTGGTGTGGGTGCCGGTGGGGTCGTGGACGCCGAGTTGTTCGGCGAGGTCACCGGCGGCCCACAGGACGCTGTCGGTCTCGTCGATCTGCCAGCGGTGGCCCGCCCAGCTGTACCAGCCCAGTCCTGGGACGTACCGGTAGTCGCCTCCGTAGAGGCGGACGAACAGCTTGGCGTTGCCGCGGTCGCTGAGGGAGTCGGGCAGCAGCCCCGTCGCGGTGACCGTGGGCACCACGGGTGCCGTCGGCACAACGGCGGCCGGCGGGGGCGTCGTCGGAGGTGTCACCGGCTGCCCTGCGGTCACCGGCCCTGTGGTGGGGAATGCCGGTACGGGAGGGGGTACATGGGTCTGCAGGTCGAAGAAGCTTCCCTGCGTTGCGACGAACGCTGCCAGGGTGGTCTGCCCCGGCAGGACCGCTGCTGCCGAGCCGGCCTGGGCCGTGGTGGGCGGCGCGGCGGCCAGGATCTGCTGAGCGGCGGCCATCGGATCGAACTCTCCCGTCCCAGCGGTGTCGGTGGGGTTCATGAGCGTCCTCGGGGGTGAAACGGGTGCCGGGCGCCCGCCGCCAGCGCGGCGCGAATGATCGACTCGCTGCGGCGGTGCTGGTGAGGGCGGGCTGCCTGGGCTGCGCTGGTCAGGAGTTCCTCGGCGTGGTCTTCGGTGAGCAGTCCGGCTGCGGCGAGTCCGCCGGCGGTGAAGGCTGCCCGGTTGAGCTTTTCGGAGAAGGCGGTGCCTTCGGGGGTGCCGGCGCAGGCGCGGACGTCGTCGAGCAGGGTGGCCAGTGCTTTCGGCGTCGAGGTGTGGCCGGCGTGGGCGGTGACGGCCTGGCGGGCGCGCGGCGGGGGCATGGCGGCCGGTGCGGCGGCGGGCTGGTCTGCGTGGTGGGTGCGCAGTAGTTCGGCGGCGAGCCAGGTGGGCAGGGGGGCGGGGGTTCTGGTGTCGCCGATGGCGGTGTAGGTGCCGGCGGTCGTGGTGGTGCCCGGGGCGATGATGTAGCCGCCGTGGGCTCGGACGTCGACCTGCCAGGCGAGGGCGCGCGTCTTGCCGGAGCCGGAGGAGGAGCGGACGGCGAGGTGGGGATGCGCCTGGTACCAGACGTGGGTGCCGCCGGACGGGGTCCGGACCCGCAGGGTGCCGGTGTCGTCAGCGGGACTGGGCTTGCCTCGCAGGGCTGCGAGCAGGCCGAGGGTGTGGAAGCCGTTGGCCAGGCCGGTGAGGTCGACGTGGTCGGGGATGTCGATGCCGGGCAGGAGCCTGCTGCGGTCGGGGACCGTGGCGGCATGGGCGTCGACGTCGATGACGACCAGGCCGGCGGGGCCGCAGGCGATGCCGACGCCGAAGGCCGGGTTCGCCGTCCACCAAGCGGTGACGGTTGCGGGGTCGGTGGTGGCGGCGAGGAAGCCGTGGCACCAGCGGCCTGCCCTCAGGCAGGGGCAGCCGTCGGCGGTGTGCCTGCGGGCCGCACAGCTGCTGCAGTTGGCGGCAGGGAGCTTGCTGCCCGGGGTCAGCGGGTGAACGGGCCATCCCCTGTTTGCGCACCAGCGGGCCAGGTCGGCGGGGCGTGCAGGGGTGCTGCTGGTGGGCGTGGTGGCCGGCACCTTGGCGTTCCTCCCCGGCTTGTCGGCCCGTGGCGTGGGCCGTTCCTCAGTCGCTGTCGCATTTGTGCTGGTCAGAGCGCTTGCAGCGACTGAAGCGACTCAGTTTCCAACATGGGCCCACACCTTATCCGAGCCGGGGGCCTGTACGTGCGGATCCACCGTTTTGCTGCTCCAGCGACTGGGGGGTGGTGCGAGCGACCGAAGTGCTTCGGTCGCTGGACATGGTCGCTGGGGAAAACTGCAGGTCAGCAGCCTGGTGGTGGCTGTTCAGCGACTGAAGCGACTGAAGGTCGGGTGTATGAACGCGTACACGCGCACGCGAATGTCGTCATATGTCCAACCCAGAGTCGCTTCAGTCGCTGCCAGGCAACGGAAATGGCCTCTGACCTGCGAAAACGTGCAGCGACTCACACCAGCGACCCAAGCGACCCAGCCACTGCCGGTCGCTCCCACCACCTAGCGACCCAAGCGACCGGGGATCAAACAAAGGCCCACCGTCAGTCGATGGTCGGGCGTGTCGCCTTCGAACGTTCCGCTGGTGCGGTAGACCTGGCCCAGCGACTGGGGGGTGGTGCGAGCGACCGAAGTGCTTCGGTCGCTGGACATGGTCGCTGGGGAAAACTGCAGGTCAGCAGCCTGGTGGTGGCTGTTCAGCGACTGAAGCGACTGAAGGTCGGGTGTATGAACGCGTACACGCGCACGCGAATGTCGTCATATGTCCAACCCAGAGTCGCTTCAGTCGCTGCCAGGCAACGAAAGTGGCCTCTGACCTGCGAAAAACCGGAGCAACTCACACCAGCGACCCAAGCGACCCAGCCACTGCCGGTCGCTCCCACCACCCAGCGACCCAAGCGACCGACAGGCGATGGCTGGAGAGGCGGCAGGCACGCGGGTGGTGCGTTTGATGACAGGCAGTCCTTGAGCTGCGGGCCTGGACGACGACCTGCAGCACGCTGCTGAGTGCGCCTGCAAGGCCGATGAGGTCGTCCGGGCCGTCGCCCACGTCTCCCAAGGGCTGGTCTAGGTCGACGACGCCGACCGGGTGTGCCTGGTCCTCCCCTCCGGTCCGAGCAATCCCGGCCACGGCCGGCCGCAGGCCGGTGCCGGAGAGGACAGCAACGGGTGGAACGGGTTGCTGCTCTTCACCGCCGCCTGGCCTGCGGTCCCATCCGCGCTGAACTCCGCCGCCAAAGGTGCCCATTTCCTGTCCCTGTACGGCTACGCCCCGAAAGTGACCGCGGCGCTTCGCGGTGAGCAGCGGGCCGAGTTCGATGGCGTGCAGTCGGTCATGGGCGCTGGCGGTGCTAGCAGCGGCCTGGTCCGGGCCGTATCGGGTGAGTAGGTGTTGCTCGGGGATGGTGGTGGTGGGCAGGACTTCGCGCGCCACGACCGTCGTGGCGGTCGTGATCAGCCGTCAACTGTCTTGCCGGGCAGGAGAATGAGATGTGCTGTTGTTCGCCGCGCCTTTGGAGTGTGCTGTGCCGGTTGACTCCCGTCGCCCTGTCCCCGCCCCGGCAGCTGGGTCCTCCACGTTGGAGCTGCCGGTTTCGAGCAGGTGGGAGGCGATGCCGGAGAAAGCGTTCTCGGTGGCGCTGCAGAAGAGCATCGAGACCGGCCGGCGCGACCCGTTGATGGTGCGGGAGAGCGTTCGGCGGGCCAAGGCCGGGAGGGTGCCGGTTCGCGACGCCCAGGCTCTGCTGCTGTGCACGGGCGACCAGGCGTGGCAGGCGGCCCGGGAGGCCGTGCTGCAGTGGCTGACCAACCGGCCCGAGTTCGCGTCGGCGGTGCTGGCCACGCACACCCAGTTGGTCATGAAGCCCCCGGCGCGGGCTGTCGCCGAGGGATCGGGGCCCAACGGCTTCTTCTGCCGGGCTGCGGTCGACCTCCCGGACGGAACCGTCGAGGGGCCCGTGACGTGGGGGTCGAAGCGGAAGCCCACGCGGCAGCAGGCGATGCTGGCGCTCGTCGCCCAGCTCGCCGGGATGGATCTGCCAGCCTCCGAGGAACTGCCGTCGCCGGGACCGGAGCAGATCGTGGACGCGATTCCCCAGGGCCCCCTCGTGACAACTCGGTGGGACGGCCTGGGCCGCGACCGATTCTCCGACGCGCTCAGGGAACTCGTCGTCTCCGGCGCACCGGAGAGGGACCTGCTGCAGGAGTTGGACGACCGTGCGCTCGACGGCCGCGTGTCGCCCAAGGACTGGCTGGTCATCCTGACCCGGGGAGGGCCTTCCTGGGAGAAGGCCAAGGCGCTGGCGCTGCGCGTCATCGACGAGGTGCCGGGGCTGGCCGCGCACGTCATGAATATGCTGCGGCAGCAGACCGGTGCGCCGCCGGTCGAGTTCAGTGAGGAGCGGCTCGGCCCCGACCACGGCCCGGAGTTCGAAGTCGTCGCGTCCATGGCCACCGAGAACGGTCCCGTCAGCGGCCAACCGCAACGGGCCGGCGCCAGGAAGACGGCGCGGGACCGGGCTGTCACCTCGCTCATGGCCGTGATCGCGGGAATGCCGGATCCGCCGGCGGCCGGCGAGCAGCTCGAGGCGTTGCCGAGGGCGCTGCGGCGCCCGGCCGGCGCCAACCCGTTGACGACGCTGAACGGGGTCGTCGTGGCGGGGCTGGCGTCCAGGCCGGTGTACGACTTCGACATCGCCCAGGGCGTGCACCGGTGCCGGGTACGGACGCTGGTGGACGGCCGGGTGGTGGAGGCCGTCGCGAGCGCGAGCACCAAGCAGGAAGCGAAGAGCGCGTCGGCGACCCGGTTGTTGATGCGTCTTCGAGGTGCGTACCTCGACCCCGACTCCGCGCCCGCCGTGCCCGAAGCGCCTGTGCCCGCACTTCCGGGCTCCGCGGTGCGTGCGCCGGCGGGGGGAGCAGTGCCCGCTCCGCGGGCGGAGCCGTCGACGCCGAGCCCTGACTGGGCGAGCGCCCGCGATGCCATCGGCTGGGCGCTGGCCTCCGGGTGCGCACTGCTGTTCCACCCCGCCTGCCCTGACCACCTGCTCGTCTACCGCGCCGACGGCTCACCCGTGCACAGCGCCGCCCCACCTGCTCCACTGGCGCCGGCCGAGGCGGACGTCGTTCTCCAGATGCCGACCGGGGGCCCCTGGCGAACCACGGTGCAGGCCTGGGCCGCCCCCTTGCCCGTGCTGCTCCCCTTCCTGGCCGCTCCGGAGCCAACCGCGCATCCGGCCGTCCTCGGCTGGGCCGGCGTGGTGCGCCTGGCGCTTCGGGTGGTCGCCGCCGGCGCGGTAGTCCCTTCGATCGACCACGCCGGTCGCGACAGGTGGCGGCCCGCTCCCTGCACCGCCCTGGATGTCGAACTGGCGAGGGCGGCGGCCGCGCTGCCGCCATTCGCCCACGCCGTCACCGCGGCTGCCGGACCGCTGCGAATCCGTCCCCCGCTTCCGGCCGCGGGATCGGTGCTCGACGACCTGGTCGACCTTCTCGTCCGCGGACCTGGTGCCGCCCTGCTCCACGGCGACGGCGCGTTCGCCTCCCCGCCCCGACTGCAGAACCCGAACGTCCAGCAATGGGCCGACGCGGTGGAGCGGAACCTCGACCCGTGCCCCGAGCCGGAGCTGATCCTGGCCGTCCAGGCGCCGGGGCCCGACGGCCCCCTGCACCGCGATGGAGAGCCGGTTCTTGCCGCACGGCTGACGTTCCGCGACGACTCCGCGCCCGCAGCACGGCAGGGCCGCGGCACGCGACGCGTACTGCGCCGCGGCGCGGCCGTCTGGCCCCCGCTGACCCGGCTGGCCCACGCCCGGCTGTCCGATGTTCTCGAGCTCAGCGTCGGCGAGGCCGCCGAGCTGCTCGGATCGGCGGCCGAGGAATTGGAGGATGCCGGGATCCAGCTGCGCTGGCCACCGGAGCTGGCCGACGCGCTCGGCTCCTACACCGTCGTCGGAACAGGTTCGGCGCACGCGGACGACCGCGGCCTGACCATGGAGGCGATGCTCGACTGGCGCTGGCAGCTCACCATCGACGACTGCGACCTGACCGACGCGGAGATGGACGAACTGGCCGAAGCGGCCCGACCGCTCGTGCGCCTGCGGGACCGCTGGATCCTCACCGATCCCCTGCAGCTCGCCCGCGCCCGATCCCGACACCTGGGCCAACTTCCCACCCGCGAAGCGCTGACCTCCGCACTGGCCGGCTCACTGCTCGTCGACGGAGCCCTCGTGGCGTGCCGCCCGGCAGGAGGCTTGGCCGCGATCGTCACCGCACTGCGATCGGGCGACACCGCAAGCCCTCCCGTCCCTCCCCCGCCGGGCCTGACCGCCAGGCTGCGCCCGTACCAGCAACGCGGATACCAGTGGCTGGTCCAGCTCTTCGGCCTGCACCTGAACCCGCTCCTCGCCGACGACATGGGACTGGGCAAGACCCTGGTGACGCTGGCGGCGGTGCTGCACCGGCGCCAGGCCACCTCCCGCCCGGTCCTGGTGGTGTGCCCCACCTCGCTGCTGGACGTCTGGGAGCAGCAGGCCGCGGCGTTCGCCCCGTCGCTGAGGGTGCTGCGCCACCACGGTCAGGGGCGGACGCTTCCGCCGGATCTGTCGGCGGGCGCGGTGGTGGTCACCACCTACGGAACGCTGGTCCGCGACGTCGAGCAGCTCGGTCGGCACCACTGGGACCTGGTCGTCGCCGACGAGGCGCACACGGTCAACAGCGGGACCAGCCAGGCGTCGATCGCGATCCGCACCTTGACGGCCGATGCCCGGCTCGGTGTCACCGGTACGCCGGTGGAGAACCGGAGCGAGGAGATGTGGGCCCTGCAGGACTGGTTGAACCCGGGGCTGCTCGGCAGCCGCGCGGCGTTCCGGGCCCGGATCGGCCGGCACACGGCTCGTGACGCCGACGGCGACGCGGCGTACTTGTTGAGAAGGATCACCGGCCCGTTCGTGCTGCGGCGCCTCAAGACGGACCCCGAGATCGCGCCGGACCTGCCGGCCAAGGTGCAGGCGCTGCATCCGGTGTCGTTGAGCACGGAGCAGGCGGCGCTGTACGAGGCGTTGGTCCGCGAGACGGTGGAGGACCTGCGCGGCCGCCCGCGGGCCGCTCGCCAGGGACGGGTGCTGGCTCTTCTGCAGGACCTGCGGAAGATCGTCAACGACCCGGCGCTCTACCTGGGCGAGCAGGTCGATGCCGTCGCGGCGGACCTGGCGGCGGCCCGCTCGCGGTCCGCGAAGCTGGATGTGCTGCTCGACCTGGTCGCCGAGGCCCGCACCGCCGGCGAACAGATCCTCGTCTGCGTCAACTACCTGCCGATCGGGAACCTGCTGACGGCGTGCCTGAACGCGGCCGGCCACCGGGCGGAGTTCTTCCAGGGATCGACCCCGCCGAAGGCCCGCACCCGCATGGTCGACGACTTCCAGGCCGGCCGCCTGCCTGTGCTGGTGCTGTCCGTCCGTGCCGGCGGCACCGGGCTGACGCTGACCGCCGCCACCGAGGTCATCCACTACGACTCCCCCTGGACGAGCACCGCCCGCGACCAAGCGTCCGACCGCGCGTTCCGGATCGGACAGACCCGCACCGTCCACGTACGGCACCTGGTTGCCCGGGGGACCGTCGAGGAGCGGATCGAGAAGGTCGTCACCCACAAGAGCACCCTCGCCGACGCCGTCCTGCCCGCGGGCGAGCACGCCTTCGCCGACATGGACGAGATGGACCTGACGGCCCTCGTCACCCTCGCAGGACAGAGCTGATGACCACCGACACCATCGCAACCGCCGCCGGCGACCTGTTCGCCGACGCCCTGATGCAGGCCCTCATCGCCTCCGCCGGGAACCTGCACACACTCCTCGACACCACCCGGACACTCCCCCACACCGCCTACACCGGCCAGCTCAACACCACCGTGACCGCCCGTGTCCGTGCCACCGTCGCCGCACCGGGCTCCACCCGGGCCAGCGCGTCCCTCCACCTCGGCTTCCTCACGGAACAGCAGTGGGACGAAACCGCCGGCGCCCTCGCCACCCGGCGCGATGCCCTGGCCGCACTCATGTCCGGCCGAGTCCACCCCGACCTCCTCGACCCCGACAACACCGCCGGCCACACGCTGGTCCCCGCGAACATCGGCTTCGAGTGCACCGCACACCCTCCGACCGCCCTCCACCCCGACGGACGCCTGTGCGAGCACACGGCCATCCTCGCCCACGCCCTGGCCGGCCGCTTCCGCGCCCAACCCTCCGCCCTGCTCACGATCCGCGGCTGCTCCCTGGGACGGCTCGGGGCCAAGCTCCGAACAGCCCTGACCACGACCCACCGGGCTGCCGCCGATACCGCCGCGCCCGCGCCTGCGGTCACCCCGCCGCCGCTCGACGCCGCCAGCAGCCCGGTGCGCGCCGACGACGCCTACAGCCTCTGGCAGGTGGCAGCCGCCCAACCGGCCTCCGCGCCTGCTGACTTCGCCGTGCCGGCGCCGGAGTACGGGCTGCCGACGCCGCCCCCGGGGGTGAGCCCCGGCATCGCCGACATGGTCGCTGCCGCTGCCCAGTACGCCCAGGATGTCCTGCGGGGCGCAGCCGTCGAAGAGCTGGACGAGCTCGTGGACGCTGTCCGCCATCTCTCAACGCCCCTCGGAGCACCGCTGCTGGAGACGGTGGCCGGCCGTCTCGGCCGAAGCCCCGCCGAGACCCGGGAGCTCGTCCTGGCGTACCGGCACGGCGGCGCGGCCGGCGTCCACGCCGCGGCGGGCCCGTTGCCGGCCTCGGACACCGAGGTGGAGCACGCCCAGGAAGCCGTCATCTCGGCGCAGCCGACCGCCCGGGGCTCGCTCCGGGCGAGCGGCAACCAGATCACCAACGACAGCGCCGGAGTTCAGCTACGACTCGGCCCGGACAGGCGCTGGTATCCGTTCGCAGTCGGCCTGACCGGGCGATGGCAGCCCGTCCCCGGACCGTCGCGCGACCCTGCGGCCGCCTACCGCGCGGCCCGCACGGTACGGAGCACACGACCCCGCAGACCGCAGCCCTGACGTTGGCCGAAGCAGGAATCACCAGGTGCTCAGGAGTGGCCCGGCCGCGGTCAGCGGTGGCTTCGTTCAGCGCAGCCGCGCCTTGTGACCGTACGACCATGCAGCAAGCAACAGCGATGGGGTGCCGCGCTCTGCTGCTCCTCCCACCTGCTGCACACCAGCGAGTAGCGCGACCAGTTCGGGGCAGCACCGGTGCTGCCCCGAACTGACGGGGATCCGCGGAAGTTCCCTCGACGGTGGGCCGATGCGGGCAGACTGGGGCGGTGACCACCCTGCGGCTGCTCCACCAACGCCTGCGCACCACCGTGTACTCATGGGTCAACACCGGCGACGCGGCTTCGCAGCGGCGCCGGTGGGGCATCTGGTTCGTCGTCAGCTGTGTCGTGGCGTGGATCTGCACCTTCGCGCTTTCGAGGCTCGGTCCGCTGATGAGCCTCAGCCCGGTCGGGCAGGACCGCCTGGTGCTGGCCTCGCTGTTGAGCACACTCACCGGCGCCCTGGCTTGGGCCTCGTTGAAGCCGGGCCGCTTCTCCCCGTGGACGGTACTGGCCGGTGTCGGCACCGGGGTGGTGCTCTGGGTGCTGGTCATCAGCGCCCTGGTCGTCTGACAGCAAGGAGGATTCATGCGGGCCTGGCACAAGCCGGAGACAGAAACCGAGACCTTTGCGCGCTGCCTGGGGCACTACGCCGCCGCCGTAGCCGAGGCTCTGATCGCCGACGGCCTGTCCGTCCGTGTCGGCAGTGTCTCGGGCCCCTGCATGGTCTGGGAGGACTCAAAGGACGTCGACGGTCCTGACGTCGAGGTCTTCCAGGATGCCAAGGTGCACTTGTACTTCGGCCGCGAGTTCCGCAAGCACGTCGGCTCGGGCAAGGGTTGCGAGCTGATCTGGGCGGCCGACTCCGGCTGGTACTTCTTCATCGACGACGCCAATGTGAAGTACGCGGAGGCGATGGCCGCGGCACGCTGGATGGGCGCCGGTCTGGTCCCCGAACCCAAGCGCGTCGTCCAGTTCGTCTCGGCGCTGCGCCTGGATCTCGGCGCGTCCGGTAGTACGGAGCGTCCGTACTACCGGACGGCGGGCGAGAATCCCGAAGCCGTGGTCTCCCGACTCGAGCCCTATGTGCCGAAGCGATTCCACGGGCAGCTGGTGACCGGGCAGATGCCTTGGGAGTATCGGCACAGCTGGCACCGAAACAGACTCGTCAGCGGCCAGGTCGTCTCGACTATGACCGACGAGCCGAACGAGCCATGGGTAGACGTTCCGATGCGTGCCTCCGAGGTTCGGGCCCTGCTCCGGCTCATCCAGGTCCTGGAGATGACGGCGGACTTCCCTTCGACACTGACGACGCTGAGCCACAGCCTGGTCGAAGACCTGCACTCCCGCCTTGCCGCGCAGGAGGAACCGGAGCAGCACCAGCGAGGCCTGCTGGAAGCCTTCAGGCTCAAGAAGCACTTCGAGAAGTACCCGCTGACGGACTGAACAGCGCAGGCCCTCTCCTCCCCGCGGGAGCGAGTTCCTCGGTGGTGGCGGGTGTCCGGCGGAGAACCTCAGTGCGGCCAGTTCGCCGTCTGGGCCCGTGAGACTGCGGCTTCAAGCGCCCGGTGGGCGTGGTGCACCCGTGCGTGCTCGTGGTTCGGGTGTCCGGGCGGGCGGGTCAGCAGTGTCCTGCCAGTTCCTCCAGCCTGCTGGCGAGTCGGGGGCCGGGGCGGCGGGCGATGCCGTCGAAGTTGGCGGCGTCGGCGGGGTCGGCGTGCACGACCAGGCGGTCGACCTCGTCGACGAGGTCGGCGGTGGGCTGGGCGTTATCGGCCGGGCACCCGGGTGGCATGACGGTCGTGATGACCTTGAAGTAGCCGGGCAGCGGCGGCACGGCGGGCGGCACACTCGGACCGTCGCCATCGGCGAGGCAGCCCTCGGTGAACCAGAACTCCGCCTCGTCGAGTTCGCCGTGCTGCAGGTGGTGGAGGTAGATGGCGAACGCGGCCGTCCGGTCGCCGGCCCCGGCTGCGATCCTCCACCAGAAAGCGGCGGAGAGCGGGTGGCCGGCCAGGTGGAGCAGGCAGCCGAAGACTCTGGCGCCCTCGATCTCCAGGTCGGTGTCGAAGACCGCGATGGGCCCGTTGTCGTTGCGGGCGAAGCGGGCCAGCATGGCCAGCGCCTTGGGGCCGGTGATCGCCGTCCGGGAGAGCGAGTTGAGGCGGAGCCGGGCCCGGTTGTAGACGCGCCACCAGTCGGGCTCCTGGTAGCAGCCCGCCCGGTGGCGCGCGACGTCCTCGGCGATCCGCCCCAGTGCGGCGCCCAGGCCCGGTCCGCCGGCCGGGCCCGCGGCGGGGGGCGGGTCGGCCTCGCGCGCGGCGAGGACCAGGTCCACCGCCACCGCCCGGTGGGCGGTGGACATCCAGCCGGCGGGCCCGGCGTGGCCGCCGGTCGCGGTGTCGGTGACGAGTTCGAGGTCGCGGTCATGGTCGGCGAGGCGGTGCCCGGGACGCGGGGTGTTCCGGTCCGGGGGCCCGGCGAGTGGCTCGGTCACCGGCGGTCTCCTCTGTTGCGGCGGGTAGTGGTGGGCTTCAGGAGGCTCAGCGGGCGCAGCTCTGCGTCGAGCTGGTCCATGGCGCGGCTCAGGTCGCGGTCCACCGTGCTCGGGTGCGTCTTCAGGAACCAGGCGATGAAGTGGCTGGAGCGTCCGGCCGCCTTCAGGATGACGATGTCGAACTGACGGGGTGTGAGGGTGCCGAGCCGGGCGAGGAGTTGGTTCATGGGGTCCCAGTCCTCGGCCTGCTCGCTGCCGATCTTCGCGGTGGGCAGTGCGGAGCGCATCAGTTCCAGGATGTCGCGCAATCGGCCGATGCGGGCGACGAACCGCGGATCGCGTTCGATGGTGCGGACCTCGGCGCGGATGGCGTGGCAGAGCATGCCGAAGGCGGTGACCACGACGTCGGGGCCGGCCAGGAGCTGGTGCCAGTGGATCGAGATCGCGACGAGGACTTCGTGGACCACCTTGTCCGCGGCCTCCGGGCCGCCGAGGACTTCCTCGGCGAAGCGCAGGTAGGAAGCGCGGTGGGTGAGGACGAAGGCCTCGTAGTCGACGGGCATCCCGTCCACCGGCAGCTCTACGGCCGCGCCGAACATGTTGGTGTCGGGTTCGTGGCCGGGCTGGTCGGGGCCTATGGCGAACAGGGAGTCGTCGTTCACTCAGGCCTCCCGCTGCCGACCGGAGCGCGGTCGGGCCGCGCGGCGGCGGCCGCGGGAAGAGGTGTGGCGCGCTGTGCGGCGGCCTGGGGCGCACAGGAGCGAGGTGGTTTTCATGGGGGCGACCTTTTGTGGCTGATGCGGCGTCATCTTGCGTTCGCCGCGGTCCGCTTCGGACCTGCAATCAGCAAATCAGCCGACCCCTGTCTTTCACGCACCCCGGGCGAACGAATTTTACGGAGAGATTACGAACCGCAACGGAGCGTGATGGCTGCGCCTCGGACTAGACCAATACGCCGCCATCTCCGCCGACCGCGCAGCCACCCTCGAAACAGTGACGTCAACACGGACAGTGATGGATGGCATGCCTAACGTGATCGACGCCACAGTGCGGCCGCCCCGCGGCTGCCGGGCCGAGACCGATCGGTGCCGACAGGAACGGTCGCAGCCGATCCAGCGCCTCGGGTGACCTGCCGGGACGGGGAAAGGGTGACCGGATGGCTACCGCCTCGCGCTGATGGAGGGGTCCGGTCCTGGTAGGGGCCGGTGTTCGACTGATCTGTATTCGCCCTTCGCCGCCCCTGATCGTCACCCTCCGTGCATGATGCGCGCCCGTCGCGGCAGTGGCGCAGAAAGTCGGATCCAACAGCCACGCGAGGGGAGGCCCCCGGGAGCTACACCCTTCTCCCGGAGCCTCCCCTCGAAGGCCTTTGCGAAGATCTAGCCGCATAGGCCCGCCGCGGTAGTCGGATTCAAGCTCCGGCTACCTGTCCCCCCACGCCCTGCCCTGCGCCTCCCGCACTGCTTGCGCGTCGGCATTGGCCTTTTTCTCCGCCATCTCCCGCGCGTGCTGCCTGTCCGCCTCCTCCTGCTTCCGGGCAGCCTCCTCTTGCGCGTGCTTCTGAGCGTTGAAGATCTCCTGTGGGTCCGACATATCGGAGCTCCCTTCTTCCTACCTCCAACGCTCCGCTCCCTGGTCTCACGACGCATCCCCAGCGTGGACAGCCCCACGCCCCTTGGACCCCCAGCCTCCAGAGCGTCACGCTCGCCGCGGTGCCCACGCTGTGTGATGTCCGCAGAAGCCTGCTGCAACCGGACCGCGCGGGTAAGCCCAAAGCCCTACGGCTGCGGTGGGGCTACCGGCTGGCCTGCATCGACAACTCGGCCTTGCCGCTGCTGGCCTTCGCGTCGTCCAGACCGAACTCCTCGCGGACCGTCGCATCCAGCTCGGCCACTCTGCCCGCCACCTGGACCGGCGGGGCAATCCGGAGTACACCGGTTCCAGGAGGAGCCATGATCAACGCAACCAAGACCGGTGACGGCAGGGCGGAGGTCACCTGGGACGGCCACGCCGACGACCGATACGGTTGGCTGACCACGGTCTTTGAGCGGAGCCTCATGCAGGACGTCTTGGCCGCGCTCGCCGACCCGATGGAGTCCGCCCAGGTAGCGGCTGAGGACCAGCAGGCCGCCGAGCAGAAACTGCAGTCCGTCTCGTACCTGATCGACCAGCTCACCCTCCGCCAGGACGCGCTGATTGTGGCGCTCAGGGACCGGGGCTCGTCGTGGACCGAGCTCGCGCGCCTGTTCGCTCCGGACGAGGACGAGCCGAACCGGCTCCACCCCTTGCTGCAGCGGCGCTACAACCGAGGCCGCCGCCGCGCCGACCTCGCCAACTGACCACCCCGACCGATCCCTGCGGTTTCAACAGGACGGACATAACCCGGCCTCGGAACGTCGGTGTCGGCACAGAGGAGGAGTGCGCCGGCGTAGTCCATCTCAGGGGCCGCTTGACTGGTGAGGTCGCGTGTTCAGGTGTCGCGTATTTGCCGAAGGCGCTTCCGAGCAGACACTCTGCGTTTGGCTCGAACCTTCGGTCCGGTGTGCCGATGGCCAAGAAGGCAAGCTTGCAAGCCCTGGCCTGCGATCGCCGAACTGACCAGCTTTATGGCGGACGGTGGCAGCCGTCGGCCCACCACCAGCCGAGCGTGGTGTTGAGGGGCCAGGCCCGCGAGGACGGCGGTGGCGAGCAGGCCGTCGATCAAAGCCGGAGGCCAGCACCATGGTGGACTGCACCAGCGGGTACAGAGCAACCGCCGCGAAGGCGCCGCCGATCAGCTTCAGCGCGCGGCGCCGGCGTTCCTGGCCAGTGCCGGACGATTGGGCGGGAGCGTTGGAGTGCACAGCCGGCTGCGGTCATCATCTCCTGCGCGAGTTCACATGGTGGGCGAACATGAGCTATATGAAGGTGAAGGTTCTTGGCGCCGGCATCAGCGTGCCCGCAGGGGCTGGGCATCGGGCGGGGTGGGGATGACTTCGATCGAGCGGACCGCGTATCCGCGGTTCAAGCGGCTGATCACCGCGCGCGAGCTGCACGTTTTCTTCACCCCGTCCGAGGAGGAACGGGCGTGGGCGGAGGAGACCGCGGACTCCGACGCGCACCAGCTCGCGTTGTTGCTGGCCCTGAAGTCGTACCAGCGGATGGGCTGCTTTCCGAAGGCGCACGACGTGCCGGACCAGGTGATGGAGTTCGTGCGCCGGGCGGCGGAGCTCCCGGAGGACACCCTGCCGGTGTACGGCTCGGAGCGGACGGCCAAGAGCCAGCGGAGCATGGTCCGCCTGCGGTGCGGGATGCGCTACGACGGGCCGGGGGCCCGCGCGCTGGCCGAGGAGACGATGCGGATCGAGGCGGCGTCGAAGAACAACCCGGCGGACCTGATCAACATCGCGTTGGAGAAGCTGGTGGAGGCCGGGCTGGAGATTCCCCGGTACTCGACCCTGGACGCGATGGCCTCCACCGTGCGGGCCCGGGTGAACGAGGAGATCCTGGCCGGCATCCGGGAGCGGATGAGCGAGGACGAGCGGGCGCGGCTGCTGGGCCTGGTCGACGTCGTCGGCCTGGACGGCAAGACGCTGTTCAACGCGCTCAAGCACCACCCCGGGCGGGCGACCTGGTCGAACTTCAAGCGCCTCAAGGGTCACCTGACGTGGGTGGACGGGCTCGGCGAGACATCCAAGTGGCTGGAGTCGGTGGCGACGGGCAAGGTCGCGGACTTCGCCGGCGAGGCGGAGGCCCAGGACGCGGCGACGCTCAAGGACTACACCGCCCGCCGGCGGGCCGCGCTGATCGCCTGCCTGGCCGCGAAGGCGAGGATGCGGGCCCGCGACGACCTGACGACGATGTTCTGCAAGCGGATGGCGGGCAAGGCGAAGAAGGCCCGCGAGGAGCTGGAGGAGATCCGGCGCCAGCAGCAGGAGATCGTGGAGCGGCTGGTCGCCAACTACCGCACGCTGCTGCAGCAGGTCGACGTCGGAGGTCCCGCGCAGAGCGCGCGGGCGAAGGCCGCGGCGCTGACCAAGCAGGCGCTGGACGCGCTGGAGGGCTTGGACGAGGAGTCGAGCGCGGCCGAGGCGGTCCGCAGGCTGGAGGGCCAGGTCTCGCCCGTGCTGCTGGCGCTGGCCGAGGGGCTGATGGTGCAGTCGAACGGGCTCGCCTCGCTCACCGCCGCGGTGGAGGGGCTCGGCGGGTTCGACGCCCAGTACGCGCAGATCGAGCGGGTCTCCGCGCACCACGGCGACAACTGGGAAGTTTTCCTTCACGGGCACCTGAAGGCCGACCGGCCGGTGATGTTCGACCTGACCGATGTGATCGAGCTGAAGGCCACCAGCGAGGACTCCTCCGTGCTGGACGCCCTCGCCCACGCCAAGGCCCACCGGGCGATGGTGCGCGACTTCATCCCCGACCGCGACGCGGACGGCCGCAAGGTCGACGTCTCCTTCGCCACCCAGAACTGGCAGAAGGCGATCCGCGACCGGCGCCGGCCCGGCCACTTCGTGCGCCGCCACTTCGAGGCGATGGTGTTCTACTACCTCGCCGACGAGCTCCGCACCGGCGACGTCGCGGTGCTCGGCTCGGAGGAGTACGCCGACTGGTCCGAGCAGCTGCTGCCCTGGGAGCAGGTGCAGGAGAAGCTGCCGGAGTACCTGGTGGAGGTGGGCCTGGCCGCGCCGGACGGCCAGGTGCCGTTCGACGGCCGGGCCTTGGTCGCCCAGCTGCGCGGGCGCCTGTCCGCGGCGGCGGCCGCGGCGGACGGCGAGTACCCGGACAACGACGAGCTGTTCATCGACCCCGACTCCGGGGCGCCCAAGCTCAAGGCCCGCCGCGCGGAGAAGCCCCGCAAGAGCGCGCAGGTCCTGGAGCAGGCCGTCAAAGAGCGGATGCCCGAGCGCACCCTGCTGGGCATCGTGGCCCGCACCGCGTACTGGATCGAGTGGTGGAACCGGTTCGGGCCGGCGTCCGGCAACGACCCCAAGCTGCGCGACCCGTTCGGCCGGTACGTGATCACGACGTTCGTGAAGGGCGCGAACATGACCTTCGCCGAGGCCGCCCGGCACATCGCCGGCGTCTCCGGTCACGAGCTCTCGATCGCGTCCCGCCGCCACGTCACCACCGCGAAGCTGAACGAGGCGATCGGCGACGTGGTCGACCGGCACGCCCAGCTCGACCTGTCCCGCGCGTGGGGCAACGGCACCACCGCGGCGGCGGACGGCACCCACATGGACACCTACCTCGACAACCTGCTCGCCGAGACGTCCGTGCGCTACGGCGCGGTCGGCGGCATCGCCTACCACCACGTCTCCGACCTGTACATCGCGCTGTTCACGCACTTCGTGCCGTGCGGGGTGTGGGAGGCCGTCTACCTCATCGAGGGCCTGCTGAAGAACACCTCCGAGGTCCGCCCGACCACCATCCACGCGGACACCCAGGGCCAGAGCTACCCGGTCTTCGCCATCGCCCACCTGCTCGGCATCGACCTGATGCCCCGCATCCGCAACTGGAAGGACCTGCTGTTTTTCCGCCCCTCCCGCACCGCCCAGTACGAGCACATCGACGCCCTGTTCGGCGAGGCCGGGCGCAACGTCATCGACTGGCACCTGATCGAGACCCACTTCCGTGACCTGATGCGGGTGATCGTCTCGATCCGCGAGGGCGCCATCTCCTCCGTCCTGCTGCTGCGGCGCCTGCGCTCCGGCTCGCGCCGCAACGCCACCTACACGGCCTTCCGCGAGGTCGGCAAGGTGATCCGCACCGTCCAGCTGCTGCGCTACCTCTCGGACGCGCCGCTACGGGCCCGGGTGACGGCGGCGACCAACAAGGTCGAGGCGTTCAACGGCTTCTCCGACTGGGTGCGCTTCGGCCAGAACGGCACGGTCGCGGCTAACGACCCGGTCGAGCAGGAGAAGGACGTGAAGTTCACCTCCCTGCTGGCCAACCTGGTGATCTTCCACAACACCCTGGACATCGTCGACATCGTCCGCCAGCTGCAGGCCGAGGGCCGCCCGGTCGACCCGCTCGACCTCGCGCAGGTCTCCCCCTACCTGACCGAGCACATCAAGCGGTTCGGCGAGTACTCCACCCACGAACTCGGCATCACCCCCGACGCCTACGACGCCCGCCTGGACGTCGACTTCAGCGTGTTCGGCGACGACGAAAAGGCAGCGTGACTGCTCCACCCGCCCTGTTGAACGGAATTGATGTTCATGCCATCTCATCTGTCCATTTAGCACACGCCCGCGCAATCTTCCGCACTTTCGGCTCGGCTGCGCGCCATGGAGTAGCATTCTTGTCTCCACTTCGAGCGGCTATACAGAGTTCCGCAACAATTCTTCGGTAGGCAAAAAAAGGAAGGACCGGCGTTCCGATCATGCGGTAGCCGGTGTTCAAGCGCGTGTCGAGCGCGCGAGCCAGCGCATCGACGTCTTCGAGGCACTTCCGCTGGAGCTCCTTGATTCCTGGATCGGACTTATCGGCATCGCATGTCGCATGAAGGCGGGCAAACGACCTGGCGACAGCAGAGCTTCGCTTGCCGATTTCGCTGCAGAGCTTACGGGTGCGGGCTGCAGACTTGTTAACTGCCACGAGGCCCGCAAGTCCCAGTGTAAGAGCAAGTGTGACGCGAGGCGCCGTCTGCAGGTCAGCGAGAAGGCCAAGGACCACGCCTGCGAGCCCCAGTGCAGCTCCGAGGATCGCCAGACAATGAAAGAAGACTTCGCTGGCAATATGGGAGCCCAAGTCATCGAAGTCCCAGTTGGCACCCGTGACTCTGGGGCTAAGGAGGCGAACAGCGGCAGCAGAAAGGAGAAGGATTCCGCCTGCAAGAAACCTGCCCGTTGCCACAGATAGCAGCGCGGCAATGACAAGAAATATTGAAACGCCTGAGCGGAACGTCAGCCATTCGCGATTGAGAGCAACATCAATCCATCCCCGAGCGCCAGACCGCACCCCGGCAATCAAAGTTACCAGAAACCATCCTACGGACATGATAATGAGCGCCGTTGCCATCTGATCCATTGAACTTCCCCCATCTCAACTCTTCCTGCTTCGGAATGAGTTCCACCATCTGGATACCTCATGGATACCGCCGCCAAGCGAGAATTGAGCAAGATCAGAGGCTCTCCCTCGTCGCGGTGGTGGCCGGACGTGCGGTGAGGTGAGCATGGACGACAGCCCGGCATCCAGGTCTTCATGCCCTCCCGGGATCGAGGAGATGAGGGCGTGCCAGTCCGACGATCCGACAAGCCGGAGCCGTGGCGCGAGAGGAGCCTTCAAGAAACCATCGTTTGTTGAAGATCGCCGCGCAGGGCTCCGGAAGGGCCCCAGGGTCTTCAAAAACCCCTTCAGAAACCCCTGTGGTTCAACAACCCCCGACCACCGTTTTCTGACAGGATTCCGGGCGTGAGCACGCCACTTGAAGACGCCCAGTTCGAACTCCTGGTAGCCGAGCCCGCCGTCCGTACCGAGATCCGCATCGGATACGCACGGGTGTCCACCGGCGGACAGAAGCTCGACCGCCAGCTCGACGCCCTCAACGCGGTCGGCTGCCGCCGGATCTTCGCCGACAAGAAGTCGGGGAAGAACGACGCCCGGCCCGAGCTGAAGGCGTGCCACGCCTTCCTCGCCGCCGGCGACACCCTGGTGGTCCCCGCCCTTGACCGGTACGGCCGGTCGCTGCAGGACCTGATCGCCATGGTCGGCGATCTGCGCAAGCGCGAGATCGGCTTCACCTCGCTGCATGAGCGCCTGGACACCACCACCCCCGGCGGTCGGCTGGTGTTCCACGTCTTCGCCGCGTTGGCGGAGTTCATCCGCGAGCTGATTGTCTCCGGCACCCGCGAGGGCCTGGCAGCCGCTCGCGCCCGCGGCAAGGTCGGCGGCCGGCCAACCGTCGTCAACCCGGACATCATCCGGGCCGCCCGCGACATGCTCCCTAACCCCGAGCACTCGATCACCTCGATCGCCAAGCTCCTCGGCGTCAGCCCCGGCACCCTCTACAACCACATCCCCGACCTGCAAGAACTACGCGCCAGTCGCATCCCCGCCCAGCTCGAAGCAGGCAACCGGTGATCCCCAGCCTGCACCGACTCAAGGGCGGCGCCCTCCAGTTCGGCGCCGACGAGCCGGGCCTGCCGGCCGTCTTCTCCCGGCGGACTGCCACGCCGACTGCCCTCCACCGGCTGGCTGCCTCTGGTCGCGCAGATCTGACGGCACGACCACCGCGCGCCGACAGGCGCCGGTCACGTTCGCGGGGTGCTGTCCGTACGCCCTGGCACCCTGCCCCCGTGCTGATTCCCCTTGCCGCCGCCCGGACGAAGGCCGCGTCCGTGCTCACCGCCCCCGTGCTGCGCTTCGCCGCCGACGGCCTCCACTCCAACGTCCTCCGCGACACCGGCCACATGTACCTGGGCGCCACCGCGCTGCCCGGCGTCAAGCGCAGCGGGGTCGGGCACATCGACGAAGCCATGCTCGACGCGGCGCTGCAGGAACTCGCGGCGGTGGCAGCCGCACCGGGCCGGCTCGTCCCGCTGGGGCTGCCGTGGACGGAACTGAATCGGGGCTGCCGCTTCAACGACGACTGGCGCCTGGCCGTCCAGGGCGAACTCGTCGACCGCGCGGCCCGGGCCCGCCGCCGCGCGCCGGCCGCCGACCTCCTCGACACCGGACTCGCCCCCGCGGCGCAGCGCCTGGCAGTGAAGGAGCTCAACTGCCTGCTCGGAGGTGACCGGGAGCCGGACGGCCGTGACCCGCTGGTGGTGGCCGGTGTGGTCGTGATGGAGGTGGTGCGCCGCCGGGCCGGGATGTGGAGCATCCCCGCGCGGTGGGCGGAGGTGCTGGACCGGTGGCGTGCCGAGTACGTGGCGCTGCTGGCGCGGGCGCAGCGGTGCGCGGGGTGCGGTGCGGTGGAGGACCGGTCCCCGCGGACGATGGCGGACCGGGTGAGGCAGAACCTCGACTGGCGGTCGTCCGGCGCGGACGGCTGGATCACCCAGTGCCCCTCTTGCGCGGGCGGTGAGCACCCCTTGTACGGCGGTTCGATGCGGGGCGTGCGGTACACCAGCGAGCGGCGGCGGGCGACGCGCGCCGACGGCTACCTCTGCGCGGTGTGCGGGCTGCGGCAGGCCGCCGTCTGGGACCACTGCCACGAGGTGGGTCATGACTTTGTCCGCGGGCCGGCCTGCGCGAGCTGCAACCAGGACGAACATGCGCAGAAGGGAATCTGGCGGACCTTCTGGAACCACGGCCCGGCGTACGGCACCTGCTGGGGTGCAACGGCTGCCGCACCACCGGCACCCTTCCGCCCCGGCACCTGTCCGCGTTGGCCGCCGCCCGGCTCGGCGCCAACGCGCGGCACGCCTGTTGCACCGCCGAGCCTTCGGCCGTCCTTGAGTACCTGCCGGACGGCGGTTTCCTCGTCCGGCTGCACTGCGCAGCCCACCCGGGCCGAGAGGTCCGCTGGGAGGAGACCGTCGACGCGGCGACGGCCCTGGGATGGGTCGCGGACCTGGCGGCCGAGCACTCCTGACCCCCGGGCCGGGAAGACCCCGGCTCAGCTGCCGGACGGCGGCCGGGACCACGCGGCTTGCGCACTGGTAGCGGCTGGCCTGCGGAGGGGTGGTGATTGCGGTCTCGACCGCCGGCCCTCGGCACAAGGCGGTCGCGGGCGGAGCTGCGGTTCACCCGATCGTGTGGCTGGGGCTGCAGGGGACCAGGCCTGGACTGGCGGGCGGCGGCCTACGGCGGCCGTACCGGGGTGCCGCTCCCGGCCTCGTGCGGCACCGGGAAGGCAGAGCCGCGCGAGCGCGCGTACCCTCACCGTCTTCAGCAGCACCACGTCGTCCGCGGTCTCCTCCTCGGCGTGCTGGCCGGGCAGTGCGCGACAGGACCTCCATGACCACACGACCCTGTGCCTCGCCGGGCCGCCGTGCGGTCGGCCGGCTCGCCCGGGCCCGGGCGCTGGCCACCGGCGAGCCCCACCGGCTCGCCCTGGCCGAGCTCGCCGCGCACGGCACCGCCGTCCCGGGGCCAGCCACAGCACCTCGGAGTCGTCCTCGTCCTCGAGCTCGACCAGGACGACGTCCTCGGCGAGCAGCCGAGGCAGGTGGACGACGTAGACCAGGTGACGGCGGTGGAACAACCGGCCTTCTCCCGATCCTGTGGCGGCTTGGTGCTGCTCGAACCGCGGGACCGGCTCGACGTCGACGGCCAGGACCAGACCGAGCTCCTCCTGGATCTCGCGGCGCTGGGGCGGCGTCTGGCCGCGGAGCAGCCGGAGTTCCCGCTGAATACGTGGGCCTCGGCGGCAGAACCGGACGACAGGGACATGGAGACCCGGACCGGCGACGCCCGGGTGACGTACCCACCGCCTGCGATCGGCGCGCGGTGAGAGCGAGCGCATCAGGTCGTACGCCGCCGGAGGTGGGGTCGAGCTCGGCCGCCAGGGTGTCAGTACGTGTCGGCCATCCACGCGTAGTCGTCGGGGTTGCGCATCTGGGTCAGGACGGTGCGCAGTCCGTCCCCACGGGCGGCGTCGAAGAGCCAGGGGACGGGGTCGAGGACGGCCACGAGGCGGTCGGTGGCTTCGGTGCCGAGGAGGGTGTCGAGTTCGGCGGGGAGGGGGTCGTCGACGAGGCAGAGCCATGCGAGGGCCGCGCTCACCCGGACCTCGGCTGGCCGGGCGGGGTCCCGCCACCAGGCGTGGGTGCGGGCGATCGTCGCGGTGTCGCGTTCCTCCCACGCCAGCTCGCCGATCCCCAGGACCAGGCTCGCGCGCGTCACCGGGTCGTCCTCGGCGTCCAGGCGCGCGTGCAGCGCGGCCGTCGCACGGTCGCGCGCGGGGGCCGCCGCGGCCGAGACCGCGTAGGCGGCGCCGGTCCGGACGGCCGGGTCGGGGTGGTCGAGCAGGGGCAGCAGCCGGTCCGCGTCCGCGGTGAGGGCCTGCCGTGCGGCCTGGACGGACCAGGTGGCCACGTAGCCGCTGGGCTCGAAGATCAGGCCGCCGGCGAGGGGGCTGGTGCGCAGGAGCCCGCCGCGGGTGCCGTCCCCAAGGTGGGGACGGCGGGCGAGGGCCCCGACCAGTCCGAGAAGGCGAGGGTGGGGACGGCTTGCGGCGATGCGGACGAGGAACGGGAGGGCGAGCGCTCCGACGGCATTGGGGGTGCCCTGGTGGCAGAGCATGTCCGACAGGGCGTTCAGCTCGCGATCGGCCCTCTCCGCGTCGCCGCGCCGGATCCCGATCAGGGCTGCGGGCACGTCGCTGCCGGGCCCGAACGCGTGGTGGAACTTCTCCCACGGCGCCGCGTCCAAGTACAGGCCGTCCCTGGCGCCGGCGGTCATCGCCGCCACGACCACCCGCACGTCCTCGGGCGTGCCCGCGTGGAACTCCAGCCCGCCCTCCTCGTAAATCTTCGGGACACCGGGCCCACCTTGCCAGCTCACGGGCTCAGACCGCCGGGAGCTGGTCGGCCACCAGCGCCTTGTACTCGTGGTCTCGGTCTCCAAGCGGGAAGTTGCCGTCGGTGCAGTACGCCGCGGAAGCATGCACAACGGCGACGGAGTCGGCGAGCGTGGCCTGGCCGGGATCGCGAAGCGTCATGGGCACATCGTTCCGCTCGGCACTGACAGGCCATGCCGCAGTCGGAGGGCCCGGCGGCCGCGGTCACCCACCGGAACAGGATCCCGTTGTCGACCGCACAGCGGACCACTTCCCTCGCGAGCCGGACATTCGTAGCGAACTCGACCCCGTCGCCAGCATCTGTCTCCCGGCACCGCTCACGGTCGTCCGTCCAAGTCTTTGGTAGGTAGAGCACCCGGTCGATCAACGCCCGACCCTGACCACCCGAGTAGACGAGGAACACCCCGCCCCGGTAGTCCTCGGCGCGACCCGTGATGCCTGGGTTCCTGCCGCTGCACACCAGCAGGAACCCGGTGTCATCCACGATCAACACTCCTCCCGGGTTGGCCAGGTGCTCGACCACGCACGCGCCTACGTCGTCGAGCACCCCGCCCGCGTCTCGGCCGATCCGGTCCAGCAACCGCTGGATCCGGTCCGGATCGCCATGGCCGGCCGAGCCCGGACGGTCGGTCACCAGGGGATGTGCGACAGCGCCCAGGCGGCGACGGAGCCGCTGACGGCGGCGGTGACGGAGGTGATGAGGGCGAGGGTCGTCTGGCCGGGGCGGCGACGGGCCCCGACGCGCTGGGCGGGGTGGTGGGGGCGGTGTTGGCTGCGGCGCTTCATGGCCGGTTTCCCTTTCGGTCGGGCTTCGCGGCTGTCCCTGAGCGGGACTTGCTGGTATGACGATGAATCAGCTCGCGGCTCGCACAAAGCCGTTGGAGGTTGTCGTCACGACAACCGTGCGACAACCCCGGTTGCCGAGCGGGCAGCCGGCTGCCGAGACCGGGAGGGGTGCGTGGGAAGACAGTCGGGAAACGAGGGGGCCAGCGGCGGAGGGGGACGTCCTTGGAGCCCGCCGCAGGGGCCGAGCCAGGAGATCAACGATCTCGTCGACCTGCTGCGGCAGTGGCTCGCCAAGGCGGGCCTGAACGTGAAGAAGTTCCATGCCTTGCTGACCGAGGACGACTTCACGGATCTGAAGGTCCCGTCAGTCGAAACTCTCTATCGGCGCTTCGCGGGTATCGGGCTCACCAGGTCCATCGTCGAGGCCGTCATTCGAAGCTGCTCCCCGGACCCCCAACAGGTGGCACAGGCCTGGGCACTGTGGCACGCCGCGGAGCACAGGCCCACCCCGCCGCCGGGCGCCGTTCTGCCGCCTCCGCCCCCGCCGCAGTGGCCGATCATGGTCGGCGCGATTCCGATCCTGGCCAGCGCCTTCCAGCCGCGCAGCACCGTGCGCGCACGGATCGACGAAGCGCGGGCCAGGCACGAGACCGTGGTGCTGTCTCAGGTGCTCGCCGGCGGCGGTGGGATCGGCAAGAGCCAACTGGCGGCGTCCTATGCCTGGCAAGCCGTCCGCGACGGTACGGACCTCGTGGTCTGGGTGCCCGCCGCAGATCCGGTCGCCATCCTCCTCGCCTACGCCGAGGCAGCCGTCGCCGTTCAGCTGCCCGGTGTCTCCGGTGCCCCGGACCGGGTCCAGCAGGACGCTCGAAGCTTCCTGAACTGGCTGAGCACCACCGAGCGCAGCTGGCTCGTGGTGCTCGACGACGTCACGGACTTCATCGTCGCTGCCCGACTGTGGCCGGGGAGTTCACTCCGGGGCAACGGCCGGGTGCTGGCCACCACCCGGCAGCGCGGCGCCCACGCCTCCGGCGGCGGTCGCGCAATCGTCCCGATGGATGTCTACGAACCGGAGGAGGGCGTCGACTACCTGCGCGAACGCCTTACCACCGCCGGATTCCCCTACCTGCTCGACTCGCGGGCGGGGGAGCTCTCCGAGGCGCTCGGACGCCTGCCGCTCGCCCTCGCGCACGCCGCCGCCTACATGGTCAACCAGCACCGCACCTGCGCCGCCTACCTGGAACTGTTCCAGGAACGCACTCAGGCCCTGGACTCGGTGGTGCCGCCGGAGGCCGACACCGAGTTATACGGGCGGCCCGTCACGGCGGCCCTGCTGATCTCCCTGGAGGCCGCCCAGCAGACCGAACCCAGGGGCCTCGCCGTTCCCGCGATCCGGCTGGCGGGCCTGCTCGACCCGGCCGGCCACCCCAAGGCCCTCTGGACCACCCGAAGCGCGACCAGCTATCTCGCCCGACAGCGCGCCGCCGCTTCCCCGGAGCTCCACGGCCCGGACCTTCCTGTGACGGCCGACCGGCCGGAACACAGCACGTCCGAGCCGCCACCGGTCACCGCCGACGACGCGCTGTCCGTCCTCGCCGTCCTGCACACCTACAACCTGCTCAGCAGCTACCCGGCGGGCGTCCCCCTGCCGCACCGGAAGCCGGTCGACGGCCACCGCGAAGTCTCCATCCACGCGCTGACCGCCCGCGCGGCCCGCGACACCACCCCCGAACCGCACCACCAGCAGGCAGCCGTCATCTTCGCGCTGTACGAGCTGTGGCCCGAGCACGACCACACCGACCACCTGCTGGCGCACAGCCTCCGGGCCAACACCGCCGCCCTACGGGAGACCGTCGGCCGAGAGGTCCTCAAGCTCTTCCCCGGGTTCGCGCTGCGCCAGCGCGCCGGCCTCAGCCTCCTCCATGCCGGACTGCACAAGGAAGCCGCCGCCCACTGGGCCGAGGACCTGGAGGCGACTCTCCAAGAACTCGGACCGGGGCACGAACACACCCTGGCCGCCCGGGCGAACCTGGCCGCCGCGCTCTCGCAGGCCGGCCGGGCGGCGGAGGCCGCCGTCCTCGAGAAGCAGGTCGCGGTCGAGTTCGAGCGGATCCGGGGCGCCGACGACCCCAGCACCCTGTCGGCCCTCTCCAACCTCGCTGCCTCCTACACGCAGGCGGGCCTGCACAACGAGGCCGAGGCGCTCAAAGAACACGTCCTGGCCGCACGGGAGCGGGTCCTCGGCCTGCTCCACCCCGACACGGTGACCTCCCGGAACAACCTCGCTCTCACCTACGAGATCACCGGACGGCACGAGGAGGCCCTGGCACTCAAGGAACGGGTCGTCGCCGAACGCGCGCACCTCGACGGCCCCGGCCGGCCCGGCGGACCCGACCACCCGGACACACTCGTCGCACGGCTGGCGCTCGCCTCCTCCTACGCCTGGGCGGGACGGGTGGAGGAGGCCATGACGATCGAGCAGGAGGTGCTGGCGACCCGCGAACGGGTGCTCGGGCCAGACCATCCCGACACCCTCAACACCCGCGTCGCCCTCGCCTCCTCCTTCGCCCAAGCCGGCCGCACCGAGGTGGCCGTCGGCATGCAGCGGCAGGCTGCGGCCGACCTGCGGCGGGTCCAGGGCCCCGAGCACCCCGACACCCTGAAGGCCCTCGCGAACCTCGCCGTCTCCTGCCGGCGGACCGGCCGGTACGGCGAGGCCGTTGAGCTCTCCGAGCAGGTCCTCTGGTCCCGCATCCGGGGACTGGGCCGAGACCACCAGGACACCTTGATCTCCGCGGGCAACCTCGTCACCGCCTACGCCACGGCCGGAGAGACGGACAAGGCCCTCGCGCTCGCCGAGTCACTGGTGCCCCAGCAGACGCGGGTCTTCGGCCCCCGGGACGACACCACGCTCTCCGGGCGCCACGCGGTAGCCCTGCTCCGCGTCCACCGCGGCGAAACCGTCCTCGCCGAGGACCCGGCCCGGGCAGCCGAGGACGCGGCAGCCGCGATCGCCGCCGTCGGTCCGCACGTCCAGCCGCGGCTCCCGCCGCTGGACGAGGTCCTGGCGGACGCCGAGCGCCTCGCCGAGCTCGCACGGACCGCACTGGAACGGCGAGAAAGGACCTGAGACCGCACCCGCGACCTGCGCCGTCGCCGCCACCCACGCTGTGGGGCCCGACCCCGCTGGCTGCGGAGCATACGCGGCATCGCGCTAACCCAGCTGGCCGAAACCCGCCGACAGCAGGGCGCCGGCCCTCAGAGTGAAGCCTTCCCGTGGTCCCGGAATCCGACGGTTCCGAGACCACAGGAAGGCTCACCCGGCAAACAGGACGGGGAAGCGGGTTGGCGGCGGTCGGCACTGCGCTCTCCACCAAGTGACCGAGCCCCGAGAGCCGGCTGGTGTCCCAGCTGCGCAGTCCGAGCTGTCAGGACGTCCAGGCCGGGCGGTCGGCCCGGGCGGCGCGGGCCACGCCGCCGAGGCGATCGAGGAAGCTGCCAGAACCAGCAGGCGGGCTGAGCGGGGACGGCGGGCCCTCGACGCACCGGGCGTCCGGGTGACGGGCTCTCAGGGCAGTGCCGGTGCCGAGCAGCCGTGGCGCTCGGCGGAGTGCCGGGCGAATGCGGCGAGGGCGTCCCGCGCGGAGGCGTTCATCGGTTCGATCCGGTTGCCCAGGTACACGGCCGTGCCGCCGGGGCACTTCGCGGTCGCCCAGCCGAGGTTCCCGTCGATGCCCGGTTCGGTCGATCCCCGGTCCAGGCCGACGCCGTCCTTGGCCTGGTCGGCGAAGGGAGGGTAGTAGGCGGACAGCCTCAGGCCGACGGTCTTGGGGTCGTCGGGCATCAGGACGGCACAGTCCTCGATCGGTGCGGTGCCGTCGGCCGGGCTCTCGCGCACCTGCCCGGCGATCCTGGTGCAGGTGCCGGTCGCCTTCCCGGGCTGGGCGGTCACGATGTCCGCCCGGCCCGGCACCTGCTCGACCTTCCCGCCGAGCGGGGCGCCGCAGCTCCAGATGTCGTTGGCCCGCTGCGCGGTCCGGGCGCCGATCCGGCCCAGCCGGGAGCGTTGCTCGGCCGACGCGAAGTCGTCCTTCGGCCCGTCGGGATCCCGTGTCGGGTCGGCGGTCAGGCTGACGATCAGCTGCCGGCCGGCCTGCTTTCCGGTGCAGGACAACGCCAGCACCAGGTCCGCCCGGTTGTCGCCGGCGGCCGACATCACCCCCGCCCACCCCGCGCCTACCGGTACCACCGGCAGGCCCTCGGACCGGACCGCGCGGGTGCGCCGGAGCTTGAACATGGCGTCGTACGCCCGCGGCACGTCCCAGGCGACGTCGACCGAGAGCGTCCCCGACCGGTCCGGTGCCGTCAGCCCGCAGTTGGCGAGCCACCCTTCCGGGGAGACCTCGTGGCCGCGCAGCCGTCCTGCCCCGCCGAGCAGGTCCTTCACTTCGGCGGTGTCCACCGCTCCCCCGCACAGCCCCTGCAGCGAACGCCCGTCCTGCCACCGGTCGTACCCGCCGCCGAAGTACCACCCGGTCGGCGCCCCCACCACGAGCAGTACCGCGCCGAGCCAGGCCCACCGCCGCAGGTTGCTCCCCGCCTTCCGTACCGCAGGCGGGCCCGGCGGCATCGGCGGGACAGCCGGCCTCGGCGGGACCGGCACGCTGAACTGGTCCGGCGTCATGAGTGGCCCCTCAGTGCCTCGATGGCGGAGTTGTAGGAAGTGCCGCGGGTGTTCTCGGCCTCGCGCTGCAGCACGTTGACGGACGACCCGTCCGCCGCGTCACCACGCTGCCTGGCCCACTCGCCGATCTGGAACTTCAGCTGGCCCTTCGCCTCCAGGTCCTGACGGCCCACCTCGGCCAGCGCCTTGTTGTCGTTCGCCTTCTTGCTGTCGTTCACGACCGAGGTCAGCCACGTGTCCGTCAGCGGGTCGATGACGTCCTTGGCCGGCCCGGCCGGAATGTCGGCCACCGCCACGACGCTCTGCACCACCTTCGCGTCCCACTCGACGGCGTCGTTGTCGTCGTCGCGCTTGTCGTACCGGATGTCGTCCCGGATCGCGTCGTACACCGACAGGGCCGCGGCGCTCTGCTGGATCTGATCGCGCTGCTGGGTCTCGCTCGCGCCCGGCGGAATGTCCTGCAGCACCTCCGACACCTTGCGGGTCTCCGCGGTGTGCAGCACGGCGTACGCGTCGGGGTCCTCCGCCGCGCCACGCATCACCCGGATCAGGGTCCCCTGGTTGACCGCGATGTGCGAGGAGCCGTCCGGCGTGGCGTACACGGACCCGTTCGTCGCCCCGCCGGGCTGCCTGTCGTCGACGCCGCCGAACGCCGCGTGGGTGTCGTCCACGTAGTCCGCGAGCACGTTGGCGATCGGGCCCTCGAGACCGCCGGGCAGCTTCTCCTCGCCGGCCTCGGGATCGATCGCGATCAGGGTCGCCTGGGCCACCCGCGCCTGGGCCTCGGTGTGCCGGCGGTCGCCGTCGGCCTGGCCGGCCGGGTCGCCGGTGGCGGCCGCCTCGAGGGCGGGCCCGAGCGGGCCGGACGTCGCGTGGAACGTCCCGTTCCCCGCGTCGAGGGGCCACTCCCGGTCCTTGAGAAGGTACTTGAGGTGGTCGTTGGCACCGCCCGGACCGGGGTCGAGGAACGCGGTCGCCGCGTCCGGGTTGTTGCCGAGGGCGACCGCGAACCCCGCCATCGGGTCGGCGGTGGTGCCGCGCTCCGCGAGGTGGTCCCAGTTCGCCGCGCCGCCGTCGAGCTGCCACACGTACCCGGTGGTGGCGCCCTTGCCCGCGCTCCGCTCGGTGTCGACCAGCGCCGTGCCGAACTCGTTGAGGAAACCGCTGTCGTACACGCCGGTGCGCATCAGGCTGCCCATCAGCTGGAACCCGTTCGGGTCGTAGCCGCCGCCAGCCATCCGTTCGGGGCCGAGCCCGATCATCTCCTTCTTCCAGTCGCCCATCGCCTGACTGTCGCTCTGGGTGGCCGTGCCGAGGGTCTCGCCCAGGGAGGCCTGGAGTTTCGCCATCGTCTCCGCCCGCCCGGGCACCTGGGCGCCGAACGGGCCGCCGAACGGATCGCCGTACTGGCCGGGGTCGTTGACGCTCCGCCAGAACTCCATGGTGCCGCGCGCACCCAGGCCGGTGGCGAACGCCTCCGCGAACGCCTGGTCGCCCTTGCGCGCCTCCAGCAGGGCGTTGAGCCTGGCAAGCTCGGCCGGTGACAGCTTCCCGCCCTTGCGGGCCAGGTCGAGCGCCTCCGCGAGATCGCGCTCGGCGGCCCTGGCCTGGTCGAGATCGTTGAACCCGTCGGCGTTGAAACCGTCATCCCGCGCCCCGTTCGGGTCCTGCGCGAGCGCCCAGGCGGCGTCCTGGTCCGCCTGGGTGGCCTGCGCCAGCACCGCGTTGACCTTCGCGGTCATCAGCATGACGGCCTGTTGGCGGGCCAGCACGGCGGCCAGGCCACCGTCCGACTGCTGCTGCGCGTCAGGTTCGGGCCGCACGTCGACGACCTCGCCGGCGGCCGTGATCCGCAGCTGCTCGACGGGGGCCTCCTCCTCGACCAGCTGCCGCAGCCGGTTCTGCGCATCGCGGAACTCGCCCGCCGCATCGTTCAGCAGCGCGGCAAGGTCCGCCGCCTCCTCGGCCGCGGCGTTCAGTTGGTCGGCGGCCCGGCCCACCCGGGCCTGCGCCTGGGCGGCGGTGCTGCCCTCCCAGCCGGCCGCCATCCGGTTCACCACCTGCTGCACCAACTGGTCGTGCAGTCCGAGATAGCGGTTACGCAGCGCGCCCCACGCCTCGGCCGCACCGGTCACCCGGTCGAGCTTGGCCTCCATCACGGCCTCGAAGGTGAGCATCCGTCACCACCCCCCACGCACGGCGGCGACATGGTTCTGCGCGGCAGTCTCGGCGGCGCTGTAGTTGTCGGCGGTGCGCTCCAGCCTGTCGGCGACGTCGGCGAGCAGGTTGCCGAGGGTGCTCTCCTGGTCGTCCCACCGGATCGAACGCTCCCGCAGAGCCGGGCCGCTGAGCCAGCCCGACAGCGCCACGTACGCGTCGGTGGTCTCCCCGTCGACGGTCGAACCCGCCGCGCGGAAGGACGTCCCGATCTCCCGGACGGACGCGGCCCACGAGCGCATCTCGCCCGGGGACACCCTGAGTACGCCCGACGGAAGATCCGGTGTGCGCACGCCGCCGGACCCGGTGGCCCCAGTCCGGGCACCGGCCGTTGATTCCCCCATGTTCCCCCCATGAGTATCACTGCGAGTCGCCAGTCCGATCTCCCCCGTAACGACTCGGTCAGTACCCTACCAATTCCCGGTCAAGAGATCGACAACAAGTGACCAAGCATCAACTCAGCGCTCCACAACCTGAATCAACCCCGACGCCAAGCCGGCCACGACGGCAGAGGCACGAAAACCGACACCGAACCTGCCGCAGAAGCACACCACGCAGGCATCCACCACCGCCTCACCGATGAACAGTCGCTCGGAGACCCCCCGACCGGCGAGGCCCCGGCAAAGGGCCGGAGGACTTCGGTGACGGCCACACCCGGCACCACCACGACCACAGACTCCTGGCCGCGGACCACCGCAACCAACCCACGCCGCGGCACGTCGCCGCACTGCTCTCCGCCGACCTCGGAGACCCGCCTTCGCACCGGCGAGGAGACCCGCACCTGGACAACCACGAAGGCGCGGTGCACGCCCTGACCTGACTGCGCCCGGCGCCGATCGCGCCGAGCAGGCCCGCGACGTCGTCGATGTCGCCGGCCCTGAACGGCCCGCCCTCGCCGTCCAGCCCGGGCAGCAGCGGCAGGACCTCGTCCGGGTCGGCACCGACCCCCAGAGCGCGGTGACCGCGGCGAGCGCTGTCTCGGCGTCCCCCGCCCCCGCCGAGCTCGGCCAGCGCACGAATCGCCTACCGGGCAGACGCCGCCGGCCCGAACTGCCGCAGCGCCCGCAGCGCGAAGCGGACGATCGACCACTGTCCGCCCCGCACCGGGCGGTCGAGCACCTCCTCGACCGCGCCCAGCCCCGCATGGCCGCCCGACGGCTCGGCCCCGGGGCAGACCCCCGCTCGCGCGGGGAGGACGGCACGCTCTGGCGAATCGGCCACCTCGGGAACGGCAGACCCCCGCTCGCGCGGGGAGGACTTGGTCGTCTGGTCGGCAGCCTCCCAGACCAACGGCAGACCCCCGCTCGCGCGGGGAGGACGGCCATCAGTCGAGCCTCACCTTGCCCTCTCGCGGCAGACCCCCGCTCGCGCGGGGAGGACATCTGCGACATTGGCCAGCGCTTCCCCTCCGACGGCAGACCCCCGCTCGCGCGGGGAGGACCCCGGCCCTGGTGGGGCGGGCGGGCGGTTCGACGGCAGACCCCCGCTCGCGCGGGGAGGACTTGCGCTCCTTGAGCGTCACGAACTGGGCCATCGGCAGACCCCCGCTCGCGCGGGGAGGACGTCATCCGGGCCTTGATAGGCCGGCTCCACGCCGGCTGACCCCCGCTCGCGCGGGGAGGACTTGCGCTCCTTGAGCGTCACGAACTGGGCCATCGGCAGACCCCCGCTCGCGCGGGGAGGACCATGGCCTGGACTTCGCCGAGAAGGTGCACACCGGCAGACCCCCGCTCGCGCGGGGAGGACTCAGGTTTCTGCCTCTCAGGCCACGTCGGCGGCGGCAGACCCCCGCTCGCGCGGGGAGGACTCGACGATGACCAGGTCCAGTCCTCGGCGCTGCGGCAGACCCCCGCTCGCGCGGGGAGGACTCGGACTCCTCGGCGGCCGCCCGCTGTTGGCGCGGCAGACCCCCGCTCGCGCGGGGAGGACCACCCGCCGGAGGCCGCGCCGACCGGTGCTCGCGGCAGACCCCCGCTCGCGCGGGGAGGACCGGCGCTGGAGGTACCGGTATGCGATCAGCTCCGGCAGACCCCCGCTCGCGCGGGGAGGACCCGGACAGGTCCCGCGCCTCAATCCCCAGCCGCGGCAGACCCCCGCTCGCGCGGGGAGGACTTCAACATCAAGCGCCCCAAGCGCGTCGAGCGCGGCAGACCCCCGCTCGCGCGGGGAGGACGCCGCCCGGGAGCGGGCCGCCACCGACCCCACCGGCAGACCCCCGCTCGCGCGGGGAGGACAGGGTGCCGTTGATGACGCCGCCGGTGATCGTCGGCAGACCCCCGCTCGCGCGGGGAGGACGTGGCAGTCTCCTGCCCGCCTTGGTCGGACGGCGGCAGACCCCCGCTCGCGCGGGGAGGACGTGCTGGTGGACGAGCCGTCGATCGTGTTCGCCGGCAGACCCCCGCTCGCGCGGGGAGGACTCCGACAGCTTCGCCTTGATGTCGGTGAGGTCCGGCAGACCCCCGCTCGCGCGGGGAGGACCCCAAGGGGCAGGAGCAGCCCGGCGACCTCCGCGGCAGACCCCCGCTCGCGCGGGGAGGACGACGCAGATGGACGACCTGTGCCGTAAGGGCCGGGCAGACCCCCGCTCGCGCGGGGAGGACAGCTCGACCAGCTCGCCGCCGAGGGTCGCCGGCGGCAGACCCCCGCTCGCGCGGGGAGGACCCGTCCGTCCGTCCGTCCCGCTGGCCGCCGGTCGGCAGACCCCCGCTCGCGCGGGGAGGACCCTTTGTGACCTGGCTCTTCTCTAGGGCTTTGCCGTTTCTTGACCATTTGGTTCAGGTGATCGGGCCTGGGCCACCAGGAGCAGCCCGTCGAAGTCGACCGGGTTGCGGCGTTGGGCACCGACGGTGCGGAGGTCGAATCCTTGTTCGTTCTGGGTCGGGTGGACGAGGACGGCTACGCCGTCGGCGACGCAGCCGGCGACGGCCGACCAGAGTTCTTCGCGGACCTTGGCGGAGACGGTGCCGACGTAGAGGTGAGGGGTGACCTCGATCAGCCATCTGGTCAGGGCGCCTCGGACGTGGTCCGGGACGGCGGTCACGGAGAGCACGGTCAGGGATGCCATGGCCGGTCCTTGTGTGCGGGGGTGGTTCGGGGCGGGCTGTTCACGAGGCTTCCCCGGACCCGTAGTTGACGCCGCCGGCGACTGTTCCGACGACCGGGTCCCACAGGTCGACGAGTTGCTCGTCGAGGTCGGGGGCGGCGATGTCGGTGCCGGGTGCGAGCAGGCGTTGGACGTCAGTGACGATGCGGGGGAGGAGCTTGAACAGGCGTAGGCCGTCCCGGAAGCTTCGGCGGGCTTCCGATTCCGGTTCGGGGGAGGAATGGAGGGAGAACGCGAGCGGGATGGTCAGTTCGGCCTTGTAGAGGTCGGCGATGTCGTAGACGAAGGCCTGCTGGTTGCCGCTGTGGACGAAGCCGAGGGCGGGTGAGCAGCCGAGGGCGAGGATGGCGGCGTGGACGATGCCGTAGAGGCAGGTGTTGGCTGCGGAGAGGGCGAGGTTGACGGGGTCCTGGGTGTCCCAGGAGTCGGGGTCGTAGTTGCGGCGGAAGCGTCCGATGCGGTGTTGCTGGGCGAGGAGCCGGTAGTGGGCCTTGATGCGTTGGCCTTCCATGCCTCGGAGTTTGTCGAGGTTGAGGTCGGTGGGCATGTCTGTGTCGCCGAAGCGTTGGCGGTACATGGCGGTGGCGATGTCGAGGCGGCGGCGGTTGTCGGCCCAGGCGCGGGCCTGGTGTTCGAGCCAGGTGGTGCTGAGGGATTCCGGGATGCTCGCGGCGTAGCAGCGGACGCCGCCGGATCCGGCGACGACGACGGTGGTGCCGTGTCGGGCGAAGGTGGCCAGTGCGCGGGCGGTGATGGAGGTGCCGGGGCCGAGCAGGACGCAGCTGAGGGCGGCGGTGGGGAGGTAGATGGTCTCGGTGCCGCGCTGGGCGGTGTTGATTTCGGCGCAGACGCCGGTGTCGTCCTGGACGATTCGAACGAGGTCGAGGTAGAGGAAGGAGAGGGAGTCGGCGATGCGGGGCAGCATCGCCACGGTGGGTGCGGCGAGTTTGCGCCGGGCGCCGGCCGGTGTGCCGGCGCGTGGGCGTGGGGGTGTCATGGGGCTTCCCTGCGGGGGGCGATGCTGAGCATGCCGCAGCCGTAGGCCTTGCCGCGGCCGATGCCGTCGCGGATGCGGGTGCGCAGGAGGTCGGGGTCGGTGATGTGGGCGGTGCCTTCGAAGAGGGTGCGGGCGTGCTGGACGCGCTGGTTGTTCTGGCGGCGGTTGCCGACGGCGGTGTCCAGGGGGGTCGAGTGCAGGGTGGTGAGGGCGAGGCCGGAGGCTTCGGCCTGGCGGGTCCACCAGTCGTCGGCATGCGGGCCGTTGAGGGGGACGACCTCGGGGAGGTCGTAGAGGGCGCGGGTGGTGGCGCCGGGTTTGCGGACGGCGTTGGCGGCGATGCGGTAGCGCACGGGCAGGCCTTTGCGCAGGGCGTCGAGGAGCGGGGTGAGGGGTTTGGCGGCTGCGGTGCCGTAGCCGGCGGTGAGTCGGGTCAGGTCGGGTTCGCGGTTGCTCTGCAGCAGGATCCGGTCACCGTCGCGGCCGGTCTCGGTGCGGAAGAGGATGCCGAGGAGGCGGCGCGGTTCGGTGCTGGGGATGTCGTTGGGGAACAGGGACATGATCCTGTGGTGGAGGTTGACGGCGTCGTCGCCGTCGCGGTGGACATCGCGGTTTCGCTGGTCGGGGATGATGCGGGTCAGCCACAGGGTCATGCCGGCGAGCTTTCGGGACGGGGCGGGCGGGGGGCGAGGTAGGTGGCGAGGGCCTTGAGGTAGTCGGCGCCCAGGCCGTGGCAGCGGTCGGCGGGCAGGTGCACGGTTCGCTGGTAGCGGGAGCGGCTGTGGTAGGCGCGGCGCTGGGGGTGGAAGTTCAGCGGCTGGTCGTTGACCTGGCCGGTCGGCTCGCTGCCGTTGTCGGTGCCCGCGGTCGTCGGTGCGAGGTGGGTGAGGGGCCGGTCGCTGTGGAAGACCACTGGCACCGTGCTGGCTGTTCCCCTGCGAGGGCGGGCCAGCGGCAGCTCCACCAGGTGCCGGTGGACGTCGTCGAACTCGCCCAGCAGCAGCGGTCCTTCGGGCGGGCAGGAGCGCCGGCCCAGGTACGGGGGCCAGAACGGCTCGCGCAGCGCCGCGGCGCACGCCTGGAGGATGTCTGCGGGGCCGGTGAGTGCCGCGGTGAACGCCGCGTCCGCGAGGTAGTAGCGGTGGGAGAGCAGCGTCGCGGCGGCGGTGGGGCGTTTCTTGCCCTCGGCGGTGGTCACCGTGTGCCGGGCGGGCAGGCCTCCGCCGACGGTGTGCAGGTCGCGCAGCAGCACCCCCGGTCGGTCGGCGCGCACCGTCAGCGACAGCCGGGCCAGGTCGCCGATGTCCTCGCCGCGGCGGCGGCCGAGCGTGCAGGCGAGCAGGCCGATCACTCCAGAGCGGGTGGGGAAGGGCGCGGTGTCGCGTTCGTTGAACTTGCTGCGCTCGCCCCAGGACTGCAGCGGGCCGGCCAGCCTCAGCAGCAGGCCCGCCTCACCGCTCACCGGTCCGCCTGCGGGTAGGCGGCGGCGATGGCGGCGTCGATCAGTGCGGGAAACGATGCGGCGTGTTCGCCCAGTTCCATCGGGCTCTTCGGGTCGATCCCGGCCCAGCCGGCCGCGACGATGCCGCGGTTGCCGAGCAGGGTGTTCGCGGCCGCCGCGTACTCGGCCAGCGCGTTGCGGGAGGGGGCCGAGTAGCCGCCCTCCTGGTCGGCGCGGACCGGCTTCTCGAACGCGGCGGCGAACGACAGCGGCCGGTCCGAGCGCACCGCGATGTGCACCAGGTCGGGGATGGTGTGCGGCGCGGTCGCGGTCTTCTTCGCCTGCGGCAGCGACAGGACGAAGGCCTCCACGAAGCCGGCCGCGAGCTCGCGCGCGGCGGCCAGGTCGCCGCCGAGGTTGTCCGCGAGCTCCTGCAGGTCGATCGTCGCGAAGCGGTAGAGGACGCCGGCGGAGAATTCGGCGTGGCCCATGTGCGCGCTGCCCGTGGTGTCGTTCCAGACGTCGGTCACGTCGTCGACGGCCGAGAAGTAGTCCAGCTCGATGTCGGTGCCGTGCGTGGTCAGCGCGTGCGCGACCTGCACCGCCCCGTCCACGCCCGCGTCGTCGACCTCTGCCAGCATCCGCCCGAACAGGTTGATCACCCCGTTGCGCGAACGCAGCACCCCATCGATCCGGTCCTTGGGCAGCACGCTCTTGTCGCTCGACTTCTTGATGTCCTTCGCCGCCTCCAACGCGGACCGGAACTCCTCCGCGAGATCGGCGAGGTCGGCGACCGCGCGCTGCGGGACGTACACCATGGCGTTCGTCGTCACCGCCGCATTGTCGCCGTCGACCTCGAACTTGATGCTGCTGCCCGCCGCCACGTGCTGCCCCGCCCGCGCCGCCAGGGCCCCCGGCCAGCCCCGCTCCTCCTCCAGCAGCCGCGCGACCCGCTCGCCGATCCGCCGCGTGCGCAGCGCCGCGTCCCCCATCTCCTCCTGGAAGTAGGTGCGGGCCGCGCGCTTCCACGACTGGCTGCTGACCCGGGTCCGCTCGGTCCCGCCGTAGGAGACCGTCTTCACTGAATTATTATCGTCCCGGTTCAGGTTCGCGAACGGCACGCTCTGCACCACGTGCACGTCCACGAACCGCGCGCCCGTGTTCGACTTCGCCACCATGCTCTTCTCCTCAACTTCCTGTCATGAACCCGAATTGAATGGACGCCACCCGGCGCCCGGCCCTGCATCCGCTACTTGTCGCCGCCGGCGCTTTCCGCGTCGTCCGCCTCCCGCGCCGCCCGCACACCCGACCGGTGCCGCTCGCGGTAGAAGTCCTGCAGCCAGCGCCGCTTCACCTCGCCCCCGTACTGGCGCCAGCCGGCCAGATCCCCCAGCAGCTGCGCCCAGTCCACCGGCGACCCGGTCTCCCGCAACTGCCGCACCGCACCGGGCAGATGCCGGTGCAGGCCGTCCACGCTCTGCCGCGACAGCAGGTTCAGCCGCGTCTCCGCCGAACTCTCCCGCATCCCCCCGGACGCCACCGCCTGCGCGAACGACCGGCCCAGGCTCTGCCGCGACAGCCGTCGCGCTTCCGGCGCCCCGTCGTCCGGACCCGCCCCGGCGGCATCCTGCGGCGCATCCTCGGCGTCCCGGACCGCCCCGCCAGCCCCGGCCGCCTCAGCCTCGCCCTCTGTGCTCGCGGGCACCGTGTACTGGCTGCGCCGCTGCGCGGCGATCATCGCCGCCACCGTGTAGTACGCCCGCTGCACGTCGTCCCCGGCGCCGTCCGGAAGCCAGCGCGCCACGAACCGGTGCATCGACGGCACACGGTCCAGGCCCTTGCCCGCCCCGCGCCGCAGCGCCGACCGCACCCCCGGATCCGCCGCACACCGCTGCTCCACCCACGCCGTGAATGCCGCCTCCGGCCTCCTCGGCCGGCGACTGCCCCGCTGCGCGGGAACGCCGCCCCCCGCCGGCGTCCCTGGCGGTTCCTGCTCGACCACCGTCACCACTCCGCTCACCTCGCCACCTCCTTGCTCGCACCCCGACGGGCAGAGCCGCCCGCCGCCGGGGCCGGGACGCTCTTGCGCCGGCCGCCGTACAACTCGATCCGCGCCGCCTCACAGGCCCGTGCGCCCCGCACCGACACCACCGCCCGCGCGGTCACCGCCTCGAACGCCTCCTCCGCCAGCCGCCGGAACACCACGCCCGCGCCCTCGAAGTCCCGCCTCCCGAACCGGTCCCAGAACTCCGCCTCCGCAGCCGGCCAGTACCGCGCACCCGCGTCCACCGCCCACGCGCAGTCCTTCAGCTTCGGGGCGTCGGTGAACTGCTGCCACGCCCTCTTCACCGCCAACTCCAGCCGCCGCCCGTACATCTCTCCGACCACCCGCAACTTGCTCACCAGCGCGGCGGAGTCCGGCGACCGGCGCTCCGACAGCCCCAGCACGGGCGGCGTCGAGGCATCGACGAACTGGACGTCCCGCGCCTGGCCGTCCTGCTCGAACCCCAGCGCCCGCACCCGCAGCCACTCCGAGACCTCCGGCGCCGTCCGGAACACCTCCGGACGCCGCGGCCGGCTCTCCCCCGGCAACTCACTCAGCAGCAGCGCGTCCACATCCCGCCACAACGCCCTGCCCGAATCCGCCGGCCGCGGATAGGAATTCCCCTCCTTCGAGAGCTGCCAGATCAGAAACGGATCGCCCTCCCGCGCGACCTTCTCCCGCCACGCCCACGTGATGAACGCATCCCGCACCCGCCGCCCGTCCCCGTCCGGCACCAGCAGCAGCGCATGCTGCGAACGCCCCGTCAACGACGAACACGGCCCCTGCACCCGCGCCGGCACCCCCAGCGGGTCGTTCAACTCCGCCTGCTCCCACGGACACAGGTCCTCCTCCCGCCGCACCTGCCCGCCCGGCTCCACCAGATTCGCCAGCAGCGTCTCGAACAGGCTCGCCCCCTGCGGGTGGTACGACAGAGTGCTGCGCAGCGGCCCGGCCTTCGCGTCCGCGGCCTTCACCCGGCCGACCGTCCGGCTCGAGCACCGGCCCGACGGCCCGAAGTAGTGCCACACCAACAGGTGCAGAACCGCCTCGGCCGTCTCCGGCAGCACCGGCGCGCCCGCCGCCACATGCTCGAACCAGGCGTGGTTGTTGCCCGACGGCCTGGTCGTCACCAGCTTGTCCACCCCCGCCGTGTTCGACGCGTCGCACTGCTGCGCCAGCCGCGGGTCCTGCAGGAACGGCCGCACCGCATCGAACACGTCGAACCGGTGCCAGTACCGGTCGAGATACGCGCCGACAGCCTCCGCATCGAACCGCCCGCCGTCCTGGACCCGCTCGCGCCGGACCCCCCACAACCCCGGCCCGCGCTCGTCCAGGCCCGTCACCCGCGCCGTGATCGCCGCCAGCACCCGGTACAGCCCGGCGAGAGCCGGCGGCAGGCCGACGGCGATCTCCTCGATCTCGTGCGCGTCCGCCAGAAGCCGCCGCAGACCCACCGCGCCGGGCCGCTCCCGGCCCTCCGCGAGCGGCGGCAGGCCCGCAAGCCACCGCACCGGGATCCACGGCTCGTCGACCAGGTTGAACACCGCCGGCGCATCGGACACCGTCACAGCCCTTCCCCTTCCCTTCTTCTCGCCGACCACCGGCTCCCGCCGCGATGCCGAGCGCTCTTCCTGTGCTTCCGGTCCTGCGTCGCCGTCCCGGGACGCCGCCGCAGCACCTTGCAGCTGCTCCTCGACCGCAGGCGGAGCTGCCACGGCAGCCATCCGCGGCAGCTCGTCCGGGACGACCGGGATCGCCAGGCACTGGGACTCGTCGACCCTCCAGCCCCGCGTCACCCCGACATCGGACAGCTGCAGTTCCTGACCGCCGACCCGGCCGATCCACCGGCCCCCGCGGTCCTCGCGCAACACCACCACCCGCAGGTCCTTGAGCAGCGCCGTCCTCGCCCACGGCCCCGCGAGCCCATCGCCCTCCGACTCCCCCGCCACCCAACCGGCCGGCAGCGGCACCGAATGCCGCAGCACCTCGACCGCATCCGCCCGCCCGACGCCCCGACCCCGCGACCAGCCCGGCACCCGCACCCGGCCCTCACGATCCAGACTCACCCCACCCCCCGACCGCGCATACACGAACACCACCCGCGCCGTCTCAGCTCCCAACCGCGTCGCCAGCAACTCCTCCGACACCCCCTCGGGAGCATCCGTCAGCACCGACCAGTCACCCTCCACATCCCCCGGCGCCGGAATCCGCACCAGATCGGCGAGCTGTGCCTCCGCCAACTCCCCCGCCTCGCGCCGCACGTCCCACCGCTCGAACTCCCGCCGCGCCGACTCCTCCAACCGCTGCCCGAAGTCCTCCTCGTACACCGCATCGACCAGCCCCTGCACACCCCCCGGCACCGCCACCGCCCGCCCGCCCAACCCCGCCAGCAGCGTGCTCGTCCGCACCAGCAACGACGCGTCGTACACCGACCCCCACGACCCAGGCACCCGCACCCCGCCGCGGTCCCCCGCCGGCTCCAGCACCACCAGCCGCAGCTTCCCGCCGGCCCACCCCGGCCGCTCACCGCGCTCGTGCCGCCACCCCCGCCCCGCCCGCTGCAACAACTGCGCCAACGGCGCCAGATCCGACACCACCAGGTCGAAGTCCAGATCCAGCGACTGCTCCACCACCTGCGTCGCTACCAACACCGAACCCGCCCGCACCCCCGTACCGCTCCCCTTCCCGAACGCCTCCTCGCACTCCCCCGAAACCCGCTCCCGCACCCCCGCCGGAAACCGCGAATGCAGCAGCCGCAAACCCCCCGCACGCCCCGCCAACCCCGGAAACACCTCCCGCAGGAACAAGAACGTCCGCTGCGCCTCCTCGACGGTCGTGCAGCACACCAGCACGCACCCGCCGCCGTCCACCACCGGCGCCACCAACTCCACCAACGCCGCCCGCCGCGACCCCGCCGCCGGCGCCCCGTCCTCGTGCACGTCCCACCGCACCGGCCGCCGCTCCACCACCAGCTCCCGCGCCCGGTCACTGTCCACCGCCTGCGGCTCGCTCACCAGCCCCGTGGCCGCGTCCACGAACAACCAGCCCGGATAGCACGGCTCGACCACCACCCGGTCCTCGAAGCCCGCCCCACGCCGGTACGCCTCCACCAACGACGACGCCGAACGCCCCGTCAACGTCGCCGACAGCAGCACCACCGGCGCCCCCAACGCCCCCAGCCACTCCAGCAACCGCACCAGCAGGCTGTGCATCCACGGCCCGTACGCATGCGCCTCGTCGACGACCACCACCTTGTTCGCCAACCCGAACAACCGCAGAAACCCGTACCGCACCGGCAGAACACCCGTCAGCGCCTGGTCCACCGTCCCCACCGCCAACGGCGCCAACAACCCCCGCCGCCCCGCCCACAACCACTGCGCGGCCTCCGTCGACGTACCCTCCCGCGAGGAGATCCCCCTGCCCTCCCGAACCTCCTCCTCGCCCTCCCCCGCCCCCCGCGCCGGCTTGAACAGCGGGCTGAGCCGCGCCATCCCGTGCACCGGCATCAACCCCCGATCACCCTCGAGATTCCTGTCCGCGAAATCCCGCACCCGCCCGAACATCGCATCCGCCGTCGCCATCGTCGGCAACGCGAAATACAGCCCCCCAGCCCCCGACGCCCTCGCCAGCACCGACGCCGCGAACAACGCCGCCTCGCTCTTACCGTCACCCGTCGGCGCCGTCACCAACACCAGGCCCGACCCCGACACCAAAGCCGGCAACTCCCCCGCCAAACTCTGCTGCAGCGGATTCGCCCTCTCGAAGCCGAACATCTCCTCGATCGCCCGAACGGGGAACACCGCCCGCCCCAGCCCGGCCCCCGCCACCCACCCCTTCGCACCGGAAACCGCCACATCGAAATGCGCCCGCAACGCCCCCTCGTCCGCCACCCACCCCTCGACCGGAACCCGACCCTCGATCACCCCGACCTGGCTCACCAACCAGTCCGCCACCACCACCAGACCCAGCACCACCACCGCCGCCCACCCCGACAACGGCCCCGGCACCGCACCACCACCGACGATCCCCCGCACCGCCTCCGCGTGCGCCGCCCGCTGCTCCGCCCACCGCTCGGCCGTCCCCAGCCCGGGCAGGTACGCCGACGGACGATCCAGCTCCTTGCGCTGCAACGCCCGCTCGAAGCAGCCGTGATGACCACCGAGCAGCTGCGCGACCTGGTGCGCCGGCCACGACCGCACCCTGCGCCCCTCGGCCGGGTAGCCCCATCCCTTCAGCAGCTCCACCAGGCCCCAGTGCGTCGCCGCCTCGTGCCGCACGTACTCCCGGCTCGACGGCTCTCGGTATCGAGGGTCGGATGCCAACTTCGCGAACTCCGCCTCGACCAGTGCCTGAAACGACGGAGTGATCTTTCCGAGGTCGTGCAACCCAGCCCACACCATCACCAGCCGGCGCGCCTCGGCCTCGTCGACCCCCAGCTCCTCGGCCAGACGAACGCGCAGCGGAGCCCCCAGCACCGCATCCCACAGCGCGCCGGCCACCGCGGCGGTGTCGAGGAGGTGGCAGATCAGCGGATACGCCGTATCCAGCCCGTCTTCCTTCCCCCACAACAAAATGTCGATACCGCAGAACGGGATGGCCTTGGACGCATTGCTCATGCCGAAGGAGGTACCAGCCCCCACTGACAAACCGCGAGCCACTCATGGGAACCGATCACATATTGTCAAAGTCGATCAAACTTGCATGGCTATAGTCAAAATTCTCCCAATGTCCGCCAAAGCCGATTGAAGACCGCTGCGGGCTGCATTTGACCCCGCGATGCCGGCGGTGCGACCCGATGACCGTCCGCCGGCCCCGGGGACTGGCACCCCCTTCGGACTTGGGCTTCCATGCCGCCGTCAACGTGATCGCCTTAACGGGAGGGTGACTTTCCTGATGGCCATCAAGGGCTCGATCCCTGTGCGGCACCATTCAACCGGAGAGCGGTTTCCATGCCCAATCTCCCGTCCGGCGCGCAGAGTTGCTCCACCCCAACACGGATGAGCCAAATTCGAACAGTCGACCCCTTTTGCGGGAGTGGGATCGAAAATATGATTTCTGACCCTCGAGTTGAGGCCCCCGTGCCGTAACCTCCGGTTGATCCTCGCTCAACTGCCCACCAGATGAGCCTGCCGACACCCGGATAGGAAACCGCGGCGGCAGGGGAGAGGAGGGTGCCGTGACCGACTGGCTCACGCACCTGTGGGAGGTGGTCCAAAAGGCTGCCACCACCGGATATCCGGTGGTGGCCGTCGCGTACTACCTGATGTGCATCACTGACATGGTGTACCAGCACCTTCAGTGAACATCCCCCGAGGGCCGCCTCGGCATCAACAAGCGGCGGCTCTCGGGGCCCCACCCGGTGCACCCGGGTCAGGTGTCCCTGCGGGACTGTGCGGACTGGACGAAGTCGCTCCACAACCCTACGTGCTAAAGCGGTTTTCCCTGCCAAGGGGTCCTTAACTTGGCGTCTCGGTCCGCGAAACCATTGCTGCATCACATAGAACCTTGCGCCTGCGGTAGCCTTTCTCGTCATCGCTCACGCGTTGGTCTGCCCGTTCTGTGCGAAGCAGCAAAGGGCCAGGGAACCTTCTCTCCGCGCAAGCGGAGGTCATCCGATCTAATCGTTCGCCACTCAAACGAGTGGCGAACTTGTGTACACCTGCTGGCACGAGCTCGACCGGTGAGTGAATGCCGCCTGTGCAGAAGGCGTCGGCCGCGCGCTTCTGGGAGCTCCTTCCTGCGCGAGCGGGGCCAGCCCGCATGTGCGGGCCCATGCCTACGTCTTGCAGGGCTCTCCTCTGGCGAGTGCTTGCCGTCGGTGGATGCCCGCAGTGGAATCCGCGAGCGGGGGTCAGCCGCCGTACGGGGATCCGAGGCCGCGGCGGGGCCGGTCGTCCCGTGCGAGCGGGGGTCAGCCGGCGCCCCCATCCCGGCTTCTGCTCCCTCGGGGGTCGTCCCCGCGTGGGCGGGGGTCAGCCGGCCTCTCGCCCGGCCTCGGCCGACCAGCTGGTGTCGTCTTGGCGCAAGCGGGGGGTCAGCCGGCCACTTGACTCGACCGTTCGGCAGCTGGTCGTCGTCTCCGCGCGAGCGGGGGCTGTCCGGGTTCTGCACCCGGGCCCAGATCACTCTCTGGCCAGCCTGATTCACCGGCGCAGTCGTGCCGGGTCGAGGTCGAGGGGGAAGGGGTCAGTGAGTTGGGTGGTTTCGCCGCTTTGGACAAGGCGGTCGGTGTAGTGGCCGCGTTCGAGGTGGCCGAGGTAGAGGCGTGGGGCGGGTTCGAGTTCGAGGCGCCAGTAGTGTGGGGGATGCCGGCTGCGGCGTACAGCGGCGGTTTCATCTTTTTGTCGGCGACCCGGGTGGAGGGTGAGGCGATCTCGATGGCGACGATGATGTCGTCGGCGTTGAGGGTGGTGCCGGCGTCGGCGGCCGCGGTGGCGTCGGTGATGACGAGGTCGGGGATGAGCAGGCCGTCGGGCACGATGACGTTGACGGCTTCGAGGACCTCGAGTGGGGCTTCGGCGTTGTCGATGGCCAGGCTCAGGAGCATGGCCAGGCGGAGGCTGGCGCGCTGGTGGGGGACGCCGGGGCTCGGGCTCATCAGCAGTGCTCCCCCGACGAGTTCGATCCGGTGGCGGGGGTCTTCGGGCAGGGCCAGGACGTCCTCGACGGTCCACGGTCCGTGGTGCTCGGTAACTGCAACGCTCACGGTCTCCTTCGCCTCCTCTGGTGCCGTCCTCATTGTCCCTGGCGCGGGCTTTGCGCGGTACCGGCTCACGAAGTCTCCCGATCGGGAGCTGCCTCGTCGCGCGCGGCCTGGCGGGCGGCGGCGTCCTCGCGTATCCGGAGGAGTAGCTCCGGCGCAGGCCTTGAGCTCCGCACCGTGGGGCATCGTCGTGCCGCCGTGACACGATGCATCCGCCCATCGGTCCTTGATACCTGAATCTCCCTCAACCACCAGACGTGGCAAAGAAAGTGCAAAGCCGCTATAGCGCTGCAGGTCGCGAAGCGTCGTCCCCGCGCGAGCGGGGGTCAGCCTCGGAAACGCCAACGCCGAGACGCTCAAGCGGCGTCGTCCCCGCGCGAGCGGGGGTCAGCCGCAGCACGTGGAGGTGGGTGTGCTAGCCGTGGAGTCGTCCCCGCGCGAGCGGGGGTCAGCCGTCGTGGGGCCGGCCGATCCGGGCCCGGATGACGTCGTCCCCGCGCGAGCGGGGGTCAGCCGCGGCGGCGCACCTTCGGGTGCGCCGCCGCTTCGTCGTCCCCGCGCGAGCGGGGGTCAGCCGGCACCCTGGGCTGACATTGAGCCTCAGGTGCAGTCGTCCCCGCGCGAGCGGGGGTCAGCCGCCGCCGTCGGCGAGCGGGACGTCCTCCAGCCCGTCGTCCCCGCGCGAGCGGGGGTCAGCCGCCGGTGGAGACGCCCTGGAGGCCTTTCTTGGTGTCGTCCCCGCGCGAGCGGGGGTCAGCCGCTACCGTGCTCCACTCGCGAACTACGGTGCTCGTCGTCCCCGCGCGAGCGGGGGTCAGCCGTTCCAGCTCAGCGCGGTGACGATGCCGCCGATGTCGTCCCCGCGCGAGCGGGGGTCAGCCGTTCCAGCTCAGCGCGGTGACGATGCCGCCGATGTCGTCCCCGCGCGAGCGGGGGTCAGCCGCTCCTGACCGGTCAGTCCACCGAGTACCTGCCGTCGTCCCCGCGCGAGCGGGGGTCAGCCCCGCTCCCCCGGGGCGGCTATGTCCCCGCCACCGTCGTCCCCGCGCGAGCGGGGGTCAGCCGACGTGCAGCGGAGCCGGCTGCGATCCGGGCTGGTCGGTCACTGTCGTCCCCGCGCGAGCGGGGGTCAGCCGGCGAACTCGTACTCGTGACGGAAGAGGCACCGGTCTTCCCCGCGCGAGCGGGGGTCAGCCGTCGACGACGTCTACGACGAGGCGGCCGGCACCGTCTTCCCCGCGCGAGCGGGGGTCAGCCGTTCGGTCGCGTCGAGCTCGACGCCAAGAAGCTGAGGCGGTACACCAGCGCCTGGGACTTCCCGTTGCCGTCGGTCCCGGCGAAGGCGACATCATCCTGCGCCCCTGCCCGCCCCTCGACGTCGACGACGACACCACCGGCGTCCCCGACCTCGGCTGGAACTGCTCCCACCACCTCGCCGCCGCCACCGGCCGCACCGCCTGGAACGCACGGCCAACCGTCAAGGACGTCGTGCGTCAAGCCCTCGGCACCGCTCTCGGCGCCTGCGGCGTCGAAATCTGGTGGCGCAATCTCCCGCATCTGCCCGCACAACTGCCCGCCTACGGGCCCACTGCCGCCCAGCCGATCCGGCGCTGAGCCTGCCGCACCCAGCCGAAAGGACTTCCTGGATGGACCTGTTCAACATGGACAAAGCCGAACTCGAGGCCCGGGTCGCGGAGGCCTTCGCCTCCGCGCCCCCGACCCGGGCCCCGCGCGCGCAGGCATTGCACCTGGCCGCCACGCTCCCAGGCCGCAGCGGCGCCCGCGACCGCGAAGGCGGACCGTGGACGGTGAACCTGGAAGCGGACGGCACCGTACGCGCCGAAGCAGCAGACGGAACTCTCGTCCTGGGCTGGGCCGCCGTGCCCCAAGCCGTCGACGAAGTCCTCGCACCGTTCGAAGCCAGCACGTTCCACCGGCCGATCGCCCAAGTCCCCGATAACGGCTCACTGTTCAACGCCCGGACCAAGCAGGCCTTTCCTTTCCCGGACGACAACGACCTCGGCGCCGCCTTCGACCGCGACCCGCAGGCCCTCGCAGCCGTCACCGCAGCCGTTACCGACCTGCGCCACCGCTGGAACGGGGCTGCTGTCCCCGAACTGGTCGAACAGGCCGCCGCCCGCCTGCGCACGCAAGAGCCGCAGATCCCGGCCCTGACCCTCGACGAGTCGGAGCAGAGGTGGTGCAACTCCGTCAGCTGCGGCTGGGTCCGCACCGAGGCGATCGTGAACACCGGCGACCCCCTTTGGGGCCGCATCCACCGCTCCGGCTACAGCCGCTCCTCCTCCTGGATCCCGCGCGCCGCCGCCGAACTTCTCGACCAGCCGCCCGCCGACCTGCCGGCGTTCCTGCGCCACCACCTGCTCGACAACGAAGGCCCCGTCGATCTCATCACGATCAACGGGCCCGAAGGGCCCGTCTACAACCTGAACAGCGGCGGAACGCACCGCACCCACCTGTTCCGCATCCTGGGCCTGCCCCGCCTGTTCGCCACTCAGAGCGCGCTGACCACACCCCTGCAGATCACCCACTCCATCGACTTCGCCGACCGCTGGCAGGGCCTGATCAACCACGGCCTGCTGACCGGCGCCGTCGACCGGGGCACCTACCTCGCCACCCTGAGCATCCGCCACAGCCCGGCACCGTGGATGCTCGCCGACCCCGGGACCGCCGCGGCCTACAATGCCGCCTACGAGCGGGCCTACCCCGGTGCCCTCGGCCGCCTCGGGGTCCCTTCCAACGCACTGTCCGACCACGTCGCCTGGGAAGCGTGGCTGCTCACACCACCCCTGCCGTCCAACGCCTCGGCCCGCGGGCTCAAGGGACTCCTCGGCCGGCTCCGGCGGACCGGCTCTGGCAGCGCCCGATCTTGAACTCCGTGGTGTCTCGCCGGGCGTCGGGCGCTCCCACCGAGGAGCGCCCGACTTCTCAGCTCGGGCGGTTGGGGGGTGCGTGCCGAGGCCGGGGATCTTGGTGGCGTCGTAGAAGGTGGCCCCGGGTCGCCGGGCCTGCGTATCGGCATCGGCATCGGCTCCTGCTGCGCGCGAGCGTTCAAGACCAGTTGTTGGCACCGTCGTCCTTGGTGACGCCGTCGATGCTCTGGCCGAGGATCTCGTGCCGCATCTCCCAGACGCTGAGGGTCTTCAGTGCCGTCTCCAGTTCGGCGATGATCGTGCCTTCCGGGTCTCGCCAGCTGCGCTGCTCGATCACGGTGGCCTTCGCGTCCACTCCTTGATACGGGCCAAGGGTCCTCCCCGCGCAAGCGGGGGTCAGCCGCGGATGGGCATCGACGACCCGTTCCGCATTACGTCGTCCCCGCGCGAGCGGGGGTCAGCCGGTGCTGATCGCGGCGGGCGGCGTCGCGGCGGCGTCTTTTTCGCGCAAGCGGGGGTCAGCCGCTGCCGCTGTGAGTACTTGCCGCCGCCCCGGAGTCCTTCCCGCGCGAGCGGGGGTCAGCCGGTCACGTGGTGGCTGCACGGGGTGTGGGAGCGGTCCTCCCCGCGCGAGCGGGGGTCTGCCGACGCCGCCGATGCTGTTCATCACGGGCGCGCCGTGTTCCCCGCGCGAGCGGGGGTCTGCCGTGCCAGGAACGGAGCCGGGTTTCGGTCGGGCGGTGTTCCCCGCGCGAGCGGGGGTCAGCCGTCGGCCATTGCTCGGCCGGCGGTCGCACAGGCCTCCTCCCCGCGCGAGCGGGGGTCAGCCGCGGCGTGGCTGTACGTCAGCGCGCTCTGCTACGTCTTCCCCACGCGAGCGGGGGTCAGCCGACGTGATCACTCATGCCCATGTGAGTCCGTACGTTCTCCCTGCGCGAGCGGGGGTCAGCCGGCCCGCAGCCGACGCAACGACGACGGCTCGACGTCCTCCCCGCGCGAGCGGGGGTCTGCCGCTCGGGTCGGCCTGCTTGAGGGCTGCGGTCCAGTGTTCCCCGTGCGAGCGGGGGTCAGCCGGATCCGCCGGTCGCGCCGGTGCCGGTGGTGACGTGTTCCCCGCGCGAGCGGGGGTCTGCCGACACCAGAACAGCGGACGCGGAGTTCGCCGGCCTCCTCCCCGCGCGAGCGGGGTCAGCCGCCGACCTGCACCGAGGAGGAGGCCGTCGGGTACTCCTCCCCGCGCGAACAACGGTCTGGCGTCCTCCCCACGCGACCGAGGGTCAGCCGAGGTACCCCGTGATCGAACGCGTGCTGGGCCGGTCGTCCCCGCGTCAGCGGGGGTCAGCCGGCACCACGATGGACAGCAGGGCCAGTCGGCCGTAGATCAGAGTCTGGCTTCACATCCCGTATCGTGCCTGGACGATGATTCCGATGATGGCGGCGACCCCACCGGTTGCTGCCGTGGCGCGTAGCCATCTGGGCTTGTCGCGCAGGACCACCGTCAGACCACCGATCTTGAGCGACAGGTACGGCTGCTCGCGGCGAGCGGGAGCGCTGTGGGGTGCGGTCATCGGGTCACCGCCGGCACAGCGGCAGCGGCGGTGACCGGGTTGGTGACGATGTCGCGGTGCCAGGCGAAGTAGACCGCGCTTTCCTCGCTGTGAGCGGTACAGGTGCGCCCGTCGAGACCTGAGGCCGCGTTCGTCAGATCCACGGATCCGAGAGTCTTGGCCCCGAGGCGGATCGTGCCGTCGGCGGCAACGTAGACGTACCCGTCCTTGAACAGTGCGTCACAGCCCAACACACACGCCTTCATCACGTTGGCACGATCTGACTGCTCGTCACGGCCGCAGACGGAGTGCCGTTTCACGTGCGCTGCGCGCAGCAGCCGCACAGGGAGCTGCTTGCCGCACAAGTCGCACGCGGCCTCCGCCGCGCTCTGGAACAGCAGGCGTCGCAGAGCCGCCTGCTCGCGTCGGCGAAGCACCATGGCCGGCCGGTTCAGGTCCTCGGGCAGGTCGAGGAACCGCATTTGGGGATCGTCGCCGTCGATCGGATCTGTGGTCGCTGGGGGAAGGGGGGCGTTGGGTGTGGTGCTGGTGGCCTGTGGGCCGGCGAGTGCGTCGGCGAGGCGGTCCACCGCTGCGGGGTCGTGTATGGGAACGGGTGCGCCCTGCTTGTTCGCGGACAGGCGCAGGGCTTCCATCGTGTCGGTGCCGAGCTGGTGGCCGCTCACGGGACCGGTGGTGTCGAGGATCTCCAGGTCGATGCGCTTGGGGTAGTGGTCGTCGGGCCACACCTTGTCGACGCCGTCGTACACCGGTGAGGTGGCGCGGGTGACGACGAACTCCCTTACTGACGCTCCTGACCAGCCGCCGGCCGCTACGCGCGCGTTCGGGCCGCGGTGCCCGAACAGGACGAAGTCACCTGGCCTCAGCGACTTGAGTACTTGCGGGGTTTCAGCCCTGCCGGCGGTCTCATCACGCCAGCACCAGACCCGAAGGTCCATGCCGATCTCGAAGTTCCGCCGGAATCCGGCGGGCACGTACACAACGACGACGGACACGTCGTAACTCCCCACAACTCGACTTCCCCTGTGGGAAGTTCGGTGGACACTGGAAGACCCTGTGTGTCCCGCCGAGCGGGAGATAGCAGGATCGCCCAACAACTACCAGACTCTGCGGACAACACCAAGTCCCTTTCCTGGAGCCGGAACCGCGGGCTGGATATCGTCTGCCTCACTCCGGCGGGCTCAGCTGCATGGTGTCGTTCGAGGCGGGCGAGCGCGTTCGTCTTCCCCGCTCGGGCGGGGTCAGTTGGCGCCGGCTGCGGAGTCCGCGCTCCCGGTGGCATCGTCGTACCGCCGTGGCAGGATGCACTCGCACGCTGCTCCTTGACATCTGGACCTCCCTCAACAGCCGGGTGCGGCGAAGAAAAGTGCAAAGCCGCCATAACGCTGCAGATCGTGAAGCGTCCTCCCCGCGCAGGCGGGGGTCAGCCGGCCACCACCTCCACCAAGCCCGCCGCGGTCCCCTCCTCCCCCGCGCGAGCGGGGGTCAGCCGCCCGCCGCGCAGGCCCACATCGGCCGCTGCTGCTCCTCCCCGCGCGAGCGGGGTCAGCCGGTGCTGGTCAACGGGACGATCCTGCTCAACGGCTCCTCCTCGCGCGAGCGGGGGTCTGCCGTCCCCGAACGCTCCGGCGACCGAGCTGGTGGCGTGTTCCCCGCGCGAGCGGGGGTCTGCCGGGGTTGGGTAGCCGCGGGTCGAGCTCGATCCCCTCCTCCCCGCGCGAGCGGGGGTCAACCGCTGCCGCTCAACTCGGTGCAGCTCACGCACCGGTCTTCCCCGCGGGAGCGGGGGTCTGCCGTCACCAGGCGGGGCTGGCTGCTCGACTTCCACGTGTTCCCCGTGCGAGCAGGGGTCTGCCGTCGGCCCACCGTCGGCCCTCGATTCTCTCCCGGTGTTCCCCGCGCGAGCGCGGGGCAGCCGACATCGGTCTGTTGGGAGGACCGTCACCGGCAGTCGTCCCCACGTAGGCGAGGGTCAGCCGTGTTACGCGGCGTACTGCCTGGCCATCGCCGAGTCTTCCCCACGCAAGCGGGGGTCAGCCGCACTGCGGCATGACCGTGAGGGAATCGCCGGCGTCTTCCCCGCGCGAGCGGGGGTCAGACGGCCCAGGCCGCTTCGACCGCCTTGCGCGTGATGTCGTCCCCGCGCGAGCGGGGGTCTTCCGACCACGTACGCCGACCCGCCGGCCGGCGCCGTCCCGGTCCTCCCTGCGCGAGCGGGAGTCTGCCGTACTGGGGGCGTTGGTGCGGATCTGGGTGACGATCAGTCAGTTTCATCTACTACGTCCACAAGTTCAACACCGCGCTCACCCCGTGGCACCCGGAACCCGCCGTCTGCGGCTTCCTCCACCGCATCCGGATCGAGCTCAGGATCGCCGCGTAGAAGGCAGTGGGCCCCGCAGGCGCTGCCTGCGGGGCCCACTGAAGTGATTGATCAGGGCCGGAAGAGCTCCACCGGCACCTTGATCAGGTGCTGAAGCTCCAGCCACAGCTTGTCGCCGGTGACGGCCGGCAGGTCCATACTCTCGGCGAGCGCCAGGATCATGGCGTCCGCGAGCGACAGGGACCGGTCACGATGCTGCTTCTCCTCCTGCTTGGACAGGTGGAGAAGCTCGCCAGCCCGAGAAGCCAGGCCGACCGGGGTCGTCTCGGCGATCTGCAGCCCCATGGCACGCAGGTCCCCGATGACCGATCCGGAGTAGCCGCGCCGCGAGGTGATGAGCACGATCTCGGCGACGCTGACGGGGCTGACCACCGAGACGGGCAACAGCTTCTCGACGATCTCGGCTCCAGGCTCGTGACGGACGAAGGCCAGAGGAGCCGAGGTGTCGAGAACGACGCGGATGGAAGTGTTCAAGGAAAGAGTCTCCTTAGCAGGTCGGGCCCAGGATCAGGCGGCTCTGGATCGGGTGATCCAGATAGAGGCGCACCTGTGTCCAATGACGGCAATTCATCAGCGGCCAGCTGGTTATGCCGCTCTGAATCACGCAAGGCTCGGACCTCAACGACGGCGTCGTAGACCTCTCCCGGCGGCGGTGGTGCTGCCGCAGCGCGGATGCGCTCCTTGACGGCCTCTACGGTCTCGATCACGAACACGCCAGGCCCTTCGGCCCGGATCACGATCTCGACGCCTTCGCCGATTCCTACGGCCTTTTGGATGGCAACCGGGATGGTCACCCTTCCCCGCGGGCCGATCTTGCTCCGAGAGATCAACGTCTCGGACTCATGGACGAAAACAGGTACTGACACTCCTCTCAGCCCTTCCTTATGTGTGCCTGACTGGGACGCCTGCATGGCAGTGGAGGGCCCTGTGGGCCCAACAGCATGAACGGTACCGAAGAAAGACTTGAGCCGCAATCCCATATCTGGCCCACAGATTTGAATCCTGCCCACAGTCGTCGAGGGTAGCTGCCAGGAGCCGCCCCCGTGACGCCCCCGACCGTGGTGCGCCGCCAACTACCCGCCCGCGGCCCGTACCGCAGTGAAGGCCTGCTGGGCGAGGTCGAGCTGCCTGGTCCAGGCCGCCTGCTGCTCAGTGTCGGTTCTACCGGGCCTTCTCACGGACGGTGCGGGCGACCGCCCAGACGTTCTCGTCGGACGTCTGGATGCGGCGGAAATAGAGCTTCATGGCCTTGCTGCCCTTCGCCCAGTCACTCATCTCGGCTATCTCATCGTTGGGCAGGCCGGACTCATGGAGCTCGGTGGCGCCGCCGGTGCGCAGGCTGTGGGCGGTCACCGCCTGCGCGGTCTCTTCATTGAGCAGCGCGTTGTAGCCGAGCTCGACGCGCTCGTCCTCCGTGAGGTGGGCGACCCGCCGATAGGCCGCGCGGGCCATGTCCTTGACGTAGGCGTTGATGGTCTCCCCCCGCAGGAACGACAGCTCCAGCCAGTCCTCGGCAGTGAGTTCGCGATCTTCCTTCGGGGTGCCGTCCAGGTGCCGGGGACGGGTCTGGGGAGTGAGACGGACGCCAAGCCGACCAGCCTTGTCGAGTGCGCGATACAGCGCCTCGTCCTCGGGCTGGCGGATGAGGCGGCCGTATTCCAGCCAGGCGCGCAGCCGGCGTACCGGGCAGATGTGCGGGGCGTCGTTTCGGGCCGGGATCCACGCCTCGTACACGCTCCCGCTCTTGCGGGTCCTGCGGTCGACCAGGCGTACCTCGATGCCGTCGTGGTGCAGGGTGGTGTGAGCGACGATCAGGCGGGCGGTCTCGATACGCCGACTGAGCAGGTGGTAGTCGAGCGTGGCGATGGAGGCGTTCCGCAGGTCGGCGGGGCGGCCGCCCTTGTCGCAGACCGCGACCATCGCTTCCAGGTCGACCTCGCGGATCGCTGGGCTCTGTTTGTTGGTGTGGTGTCGGCTCCACTCCTTCGTATACGCGGCGAGCAGCGCGGTGACCTCGCGGGTACCGGGCCGGGAGCTGCCGGGGGTGTTTTCCTCGTTCCAGGTGACCACCGCGGACTTGTAGGCCGAGATGGTCTCCGGGTCGAGCTTGCGCAGGATGAGGTGGCCGACGTACGCGATCAGCGTCGCGGTGGTGCACGGCAACGGGATCCGCTTGTTCTTCTCGCACCACTCCCGGAACAGCTTCACCTGATTGTCGCGGTTGCGCCGGGTGTGCGCCGGTCTGGCCTTGTCCAGTAGCGCGGCGACTTCCGGGGGGACGGTGAAGTCGTTCGCGGTGTACTGCGGCGGGGCGAAGGCCTGCGGCAGCGGCCTCCCGGGCAGCAGCAGGACGTCGCGGTGGAACCCGGAGACGTCCAAACCGAAGCCGGCGCCAGCAGTGTGTGCGCTGGAGGGTTCCAGGTCCGTCCCGGTCACCATGACCTCGCCCTCGAGTACCTCTCTGTTGTTCGTCACCTGCTGCTCCACGGTTCGGGCAGCGTACGGTCGAGCGGCGCGCGGCCACGCGCGGCGACCAGGTCGACGGCCAGGCCGTACTGCAGCAGCGGGTAGGCCGAGGCGGGATGCTCCAGGACGCTGGGGTACGTCGGGTGGGTGGGGCGGGGGCCGGTCCTGGCGAGGGGGATGCCGAGGTAGGCAGCGCCGGGGAGGTCGGTCCACGTCGGATCGACCACGTCGCCGTCCGCGGTGGTGCACCAGGCGTGGGCGAGCGCCATCGGCAGGCCCTCCACCATTGCAAAGCCCTCGGTGTACAGCAGCCCGGGGTGCGCGGCCTCGGTGTCGGCCGCGTTCGCGAAGCATTCCTGTTCGGCCAGCGGCCATATTCCGGCCGGCAGCGGCGCGGGTGTGCACCAGCGGCCGTGAGCGAGCACCAACTCGTACACCGATTGGTGCGCCCACCCGGCGAGCGGGTCCTGACGGGATGACCCGGCCGCCCAGCTCAGCGTGATCTGCTCGTGCAGCCAGCGCAGCAGTGTCCCCTCCGCGGCATCCAGCGTGGACGTCTCGGTGCTCACCGCTCACCGCCGTTGTCGGGTGCGGCCGGCTGCCACTGGCACCGGTCTGCGTCGGGGTTGTCGGGGTGCTCGCGCCAGTTGGCGGCCATCCGGTGCAGGGTGTTCAGCGGTGCGGTGGCCGCGGCCGGGTCCCGGTCGTCGAGGGCGCCGTCGATCCGGCCGAGCGCGTAGGCGCCCTTGACCAGCTCGGTGATCACCTCCGGCGGCAGGGTGTGCCCGGTGGCGGCCGCGGCCTCTGCCAGCCGGATGCGGACGAAGCCGAACAGGGCGTTCGCGTGCTCCCGCGCGGCGTCCGGTTCGAGGGACGGTGCGGCGTCGGCGGCCGCCACCGGTTCGCGGTCGGACGCCGGTATCGCGGCCGCGGGGGCGGTCGGTGCGGGCGTGTCGGCGCGCTGTAGGTACATGCGGGCGCTGCCCTCGTGCCAGGTGATCCGGTAGCCGTGGCTCGGGGCGCGGTCGACGGCCCACCGGAAGGTCTCGCGCTGCTCGGGGAAGTCGTCCAGGTCTCGACTGCCCAGGATGTACCCGCCGGCGAGCTGGTAGGTCAGCTCGATCATCTCGGCGGACTTGACCGGCTGGACGCCGGAGCGGCCGCCGCGCGCGAGGGGGACGAAGCCCTCCTGGCCGTCGCTGCCGACGGGTACGCCGATCGCGGCCAGCAGCTGGCGGGCCTGGTCGAGGGTGATCTTCCGGGGTGCGCCCGGACTCTGGCGGGCGTTCACCGGCCGGCCCTGGCCCGAGTGAGGGCACTTCGGCGGATGCCGCCGCAGGGCCCGAACTCGACCACGGCGTACGGCTCCTGCTCGGCGGCGAGCCGGGTGCCGGGGGCACCGTCCACCTCGTACAGGTAGATCCGGGACTCCTCGCTGCCGTAGAACTGGGCGTCCTCGACAGAGGTGCCGTCGGCCCGATTCACGCGGCAGCGGGAGGTGTGCGGGGCTCGGAGTGCGAGCCGCTGCTCCAGGGCAGCGTGGCTGGGCCACCACTCCAGCGGGGCGGCCTCCAGCCCGTCCGTGTCGCCGGCCACCGGCCGCCAGCGGCCCCAAACGATGATGCGATCCATCGTGAACTCCACTTCCAGATAGGTGAGTTGGCGGTAGTCGGTGACAGTGCCGAAGACGGTGTCGGTGGTGAAGTGGTAGGTGATCTCGCCGCGGGTGCCGCACGTCGCACTGGCGGCCAGGTGCTCGCGGGCCTGGGCGTAGAGGGCGAACAGGCAGCTGCGGTCCTCCAGCTCATCGAGGGGGCTGCTGACGCCGAAGGAGTGCAGGGTGCCGCCCGCGCCGGCGGGTGTGCTCATGATCCTGCCTTCGGGTCGGTGGTCGGTGCGGCGTGCGGTTCGAGCGGGTCGATCAGCTTCCGCAGTTGGCGGCGGAAGTCGTCCTCGGTGGTGTTCCACCGGGCGGTCAGCTCGTCCGCGTCGGGGGTGACGTCCAGGGACGGGTAGTGCAGCAGGTCGCCGGCGGCGGCGAGGTGCTGCTGGGCCGTGCGGTAGAGGTCCTCCAGCGCCTGGTGCCGGTCGGCGGCGGCCTGTGCCAGGCACCGGGCGTCGGTGCAGCGGATCTCGCCGCGTAGGCGAACGAAGCCGTCCTCGTCGCTGCCGAAGGCCAGGGGCATGATGCTCAGGTCGGCGTCCGGGCAGCTGTACTCCTCGGCCAGGATCCGGCGGGCCTCCTCCAGCAGGCCCGGGTAGCCGCCGACCTGGTGCATGAGGTCGCCGGTGATGCCGCGCACGTAGTCGTGGACCACCTCGACCCGGTTCGCGGCGACGGCCGGCCGGGCGGGGTGGGCGCCGGGGTAGTCGGGGTGCTCGCGCCAGCGCTGGGCGAGGTTGACCAGGTAGACGCCGCCCTCCGCCAGGCCGGTCAGGGAGGTCGGTTCGGTGCCGTCGTCCTGGGCGGCGATCTGGCCGACCCGGGCGAGTCGGCGCTGCAGGGTGCGCCGGGTGGAGTGGTGCAGGCCGGGGGCGGCCAGCTCCTCGTGCAGGCGGGAGCGTACGAAGCCGACGAAGTCGTGGAGCTGGTCGGTGAGATGGCTGGGCGGTTCGGACGGCACGGGCGGCTTCCTGTTCGGGTAGCTCAACTGCATTGCGGCAACGGAGTGTTGGTGAGTCAGTCTGCTGCTGGGTCGGCCTGCTGTCGGACGTCCTCGAGGTGGCGCAGCGCGGCGTTGGGGTCGGTTGCGGCGAGCTTTTCGAGCCATGGGGTGTCGGGGTGGTCGTCGTGGCCGTACCAGAGCAGCGACATCTCGTTCAGCAGCCGCCACGCGTGGATCTGCTGGGGCGGGCCGACGGAGTAGGCATGGGCGACGATCCGGGAGACGCTGGGTCGCAGCGCGGCGAACTGCTCGCGCTCGGCTGCCGACACCGCAGGGTCGGCGGCGCACTCGGCGAGCCGGGCCTGAACGAAGTCGGCGAGCGCGTCGACGGCCTGGTCGAGGACATCCCCGGCGGACGGCGGCACGGCCGGGTTCGTCGGCGCACTCCGTCCTGGCGCGGGCGGAGTGCTCATGCTCGCACCAGCTCCTGGTGGCGGTTCCACGCCGCTTCGAACGCGTCGAGTGCGCCTTGACAGGCATTCACGGAGTCGAGGTAGTCGTAGTAGAACTCGAACGAGTCCTCTGCGGGCTCGGGCCACTCGCCTTCTTCGATGTCGCGTTGGACGTCGCGGGCGAGGTCGCCGACGGGCGACCGTTCGTCGGTCAGGAGCAGGAGCCAGGATGTGAAGTCGAGCGGCCCGTCGGACATGCGCACCCCTGGGGGTCGTGACGCCGGCCCGGGTGGCGGGCGTCCCTCGCCGGGGCCGTTCGCGCCGCGGAAGGGTCCGACGGGAGAAATCTTCCCACAGCGGTTACCGCGAATACTGGAACTTATACGCGGTTAACCACCGTTAACGCGCGACAGAAGCCCCAGCGAGGGTGTAGGGGCCCGACGGGGAAGCAGTTCGACCGAACCACCTCCCGGACACCCGTTCGACGGGTGGTCCGAACCGGCCCGCGACCGGAGATCCGAGGCGGCGCGGCGGCCCGGCGGCGGGCGGGAAGGCCCCCGACCTGCACGGACATACGCCTGACAGATCGTCAGTACACCTACAGGCAAAGGGAGTTGTCGGTGGCTCCCGGTACAATCGGGCGCATGAGTGACATAGTCCACCTCGACGCCGACGCCGCGAACCACATCGCGAAGATCCTCACCGGCCTGGCCGACCTGGTCGACCCGGAGGTCAACGAGAAGCACCCCCTCACCGGGCCGCAGCTCCTGCTCGTGACCGGCGGCCACGCGATCAGCGACCACCCCGGCCAGTGGGCCGCGGCCCTGCGCGACCGCGTGGCCACCATCACCGGCCAGCTCGGCGAGCACGGTGCCGAACTCTGAGGCACCACCCCCTGGGTTCCGGCCGCCACCACAGGGCGACGGTCGGAACCCAGGGCGAATCACCGCAGTTCAGCTAAGGTGCGATGCCGCGGCCGCGCACCGTCAGCCACAGACTGACGCCCGGCGCCACCGTCAGAATCTGACGGAGCCCCGGCCGGTCCGGGCGCCGACAGGCACCTACTCACGTGAGGAGGTGGTCGGCGCCGTACGCCATCATCGACCCCGGAACCCGGTGGACGAAGGAGGACCTGGTGGTCGAGCAGGCCGTACGCGAGCGCGCCGCCAAGCTGCAGCGGCTCGCCGACGATCCCGCGGCCGCGCCCGGCGAACGCGCCAACGCCACCGCCCAGCTCGCCGAACTCGTCGCCCGGCACGGCGACCTGGCCGCCGCGCCGACCCGGCCCGCCTTCGCCGACCGCCGCACCTACGGTGCCAAGGCCCGGAAGACGGCGGAGTTGACCAGCAGGCAGATCGTCGACCTCATCAAGGCCGACATCAAGGCGGCCCGTCGGCCGGCACCGCGCGGCACCACGGCGGCCGCCGTCCCGGTGCCGCGCAACCCGATCTGCGACGCACCCCGCGGCGTCCGCTTCCACGTGAAGTGCCAGATCAACACCGGCTGCGCCGCCATCGACATCACCATCGGCGGCGTCCCGATCGAGCGGGCCGTCGACGCTCCCCACGGCGAGGGGAAGCGGAAACTCTCGAAGCAGTGCCAGACGCTCGTCAACGCTCTTCACGGGATCAGCTTCACCTGCAACTGGCACGGTGACGGCTTCATGCAGGACTATGCGGACTGTCGCTACTTCTCGCAGATCAGGATCAGAACAACAAACGGGGACGTTCTTCCGACCTGAGAAGTGAAAAGGTGGTGCGGAACATGTTCCGCACCACCTTTTCACTTCACTGTGTTGGGCTTAAGCACCTGGGAACGTTCCTAGGTGGCGTATCTACCTTCGAGCAGAGTAAAAGTCGAAGATGAGGTTCACACATTCCAGTCCGAGAAGAACCTCCGCAAGGAAGTCATATCCGGGAACAAAGAGCGTGACAACATTCCCGACGAACGTCAACCCATGCACACCCGAAGTGATCGCCGGATGCTTCCACCACCGTGATGCTTCCGATGGACCTTCCTCATCAACAACATCTGCAGAACTTGATGACGACGTTGTGGTTCGCTTCAAAGTTGCCGTAGTCTTCTTGGTGACTGTGGTGGACACAGTGGTGGTCTCAACGATTGTCCATCCCTGATCGAGCAAGACAGTTTCCTTAACGTGGGTGACTGAAAAAAGAGAAAGCGGAACCAGGGCCCCCGAGTCGCCGGCAAGCTCACGCGGGGGTCCTGGTGCTGTGCTTTTCACGTGTGCGCCAGACAATACACCCCTCCGGGGTCGCGCCAAAAGCTTTCGTCGAAACCCTTCGGAGGGAATAGATCCACTCCTCCCGAAGGCGTCGGTGAAAGGGCGGCAGCGGTCTGAAGAATTTCCCAAGAAATGGCGGTCCGTGTGTGTGCGCCCGACTTTCCGGGGCGGCGGTCCACCCACTCGGCCAGAGTCGGCTCCCGGCAGTACGGGGCCCGGCCACGACACAAGGCGCAGCGGCGGTCATCGTGCACCGGTGACTGACCTCGACCTCCGCCTGCACCTGGTGCCGGTTCGCTCCCGGGACGCCCGCGCGTTCGTCGCCGCTTGGCACCGCCACCACCGGTCGCCGCCCGGCCAGGTCTTCGCCGTAGGCGCTGCCGACCAGCACGGCGTGCTGCGCGTTGTCGCCGCCAACATCGAGAGCGACCGCATCGTCTTCCCCGCGCGAGCGGGGGTCTGCCGCCCTTGCACCGCTCGGGCATGGACCGGGCGTTGTGTTCCCCGCGCGAGCGGGGGTCAGCCGTGGATCGTCGCCTCCGGGGCGCTGGGGATCTAGTCTTCCTCGCGGGAGCGAGGGTCAGCCGAACACGTTGCCACGCGACGCGCACCACCGCACGTCCTCCCCGCGTGAGTGGGGGTCAGCCGGAGGCCGAGTTCGCCCGGCTGAAGGTGTACGCATCCTCCCCGCGCCAGCGGGGGTCAGCCGTCTGCAGACCCCCCGACGCCGAGGTGCTGCAGCGCTCCTCCCCGCGCGGGTGGGGGTCAGCCGGTGACGATCGGAGCCGTGTGCTCCGTGCTGGAGTCCGCCCCAGCGTGAGCGGGAGTCTGCCGTACTGGGGGCGTTGGTGCGGATCTGGGCGACGACCAGATCCGTCCACGGCAACGTCGCACCACCGTGGCACGATGCACCTGCATGCCGCTCCTTGATATCTGAACCTCCATCACCAGTCAGACATGGCAAAGAAACAGCAAAGCCTCCATGGCGCTGCAGGTCGCGAAGCGTCCTCCCCGCGCGAGCGGGGGTCAGCCGTCGCTCTCGTCGTCGTCCTCGAACTCGTCGTCGTCCTCCCCGCGCGAGCGGGGGTCAGCCGTACGAGATCCAGTCCATCGGCACCCTGCACCCGTCCTCCCCGCGCGAGCGGGGGTCAGCCGAACGGGCTCCTGGGCAGATCACAGGCGCGACAGTCCTCCCCGCGCGAGCGGGGGTCAGCCGTCACCCCCGAACGGATCCAGCGGGCCATTGACGTCCTCCCCGCGCGAGCGGGGGTCAGCCGCCACCGGCGGTCGATGATCGAGTGGCTGATGCGTCCTCCCCGCGCGAGCGGGGGTCAGCCAACCGCGCGAGCGCCGCTGGTGGTTCAGCTACCGTCCTCCCCGCGCGAGCGGGGGTCAGCCGGTCTGCGCGCCGATCCCGTCAGCGATTTCGGTGTCCTCCCCGCGCGAGCGGGGGTCAGCCGTCGTCCATTCCGGGGTCGGTGCAGTCGGGGTGGTCCTCCCCGCGTGAGCGGGGGTCAGCTGGACGACATGGACGGGCGTGCGGGGGCCGAAACGTTCTCCCTGCGCGAGCGGGGGTCTGCCGACGCCGCCCCAGGTGGTCTTCCCCGTGCGGGGAGTCAGCCTGTCTGCGTACTCGTCAAAGTGCTCAGCCAAGTACAGATGAACGTGCACAACCCGTTGACCCGATCATTCACCTGGTAGCGATCGGTGTCTGTGCCATGCGGTCTACTCCTTGGCGTGGACAGCGCTGATGATCTCGCCGCGGAACCTGCTGAGTCGTTGTGGGCCGAGGAGGTGGCCGCGCTGACCGGCTGGAGCGGGGACCGCAGGCTTATCAAGTGGGCGTCCGCGGAACGGGAGCTCGGCCTTCGTCTTCCCCAGGACTACAAACTGCTGGGGGAGACCTTCGGCGCGGGGACCTTCGACGACAACCTCGACTTCTGTGTGCCTGGATCGCACCGTCTGGCCCTTGAACTGATCCGTGCGGACCGTACCGAATTCGCCGGTGCCATCCCCTCCGGCCAGTCCGCGGTCAAACTCCTGCAGTGGGCGACGACCTCGGCTGGGCACTCGTTCTGCTGGCTGGTGAAGGACTCGGATCCGGAGTATTGGCCGATCTTCGCCCGGAGCGACAAGTGGGAACCCTGGGAGCGCTTCGACTGCTCCGCTGGGGAGTTCATTCACCGGATGCTGAGCGACCCGCAGCACCCCTACTCCCTCGCGAAGTACTTCGAGACCCACTGGTTCGCCCCTGCCGGGGAGGTCGAGCCTGCTGAGGAAGCCTTCTGGGACGAGTACTACCCGCGTTGGTGAACTGCAGCCACTGGTCCCCCGCGCTCAGGCGGCGTCGACGACGTGTTCCCCGCGCGAGCGGGGGTCAACCGCCTCGGGTACTGGTCAGCGGTGGTGCGTTCGGCTCCTCCCCGCGCGAGCGGGGGTCTGCCGCTGCTCCGGAGGCTGCCGCCGCAGTACGTGCTGTGTTCCCCGCGCGAGCGGGGGTCTGCCGCCGCCCACAACGGAGGCGTCGCCCGCATCGAAATGTTCCCCGCGCGAGCGGGGGTCTGCCGCCCCAGGGTGACGACCCCGCGAATCCAATCGAGTGTTCCCCGCGCGAGCGGGGGTCAGCCGCCTGGGGGGATCTCGGGGCCGGTGACGGCGAAGTCCTCCCCGCGCGAGCGGGGGTCTGCCGCATGTACGCGTAGGCAACGCAGCGATGCTCGAGTGTTCCCCGTGCGAGCGGGGGTCAGCCGCTATCGCGTGTCGGCTACGTACCGTCAATTCCGTGTTCCCCGCGCGAGCGGGGGTCAGCCGCCGCGGATGCCCTGGATCTTGCGGGCCTTGACCTCCTCCCCGCGCGAGCGGGGGTCAGCCGCGGTCCCGCAGGTCGGCCGGGATCTCCACGTTCTTCTCCCCGCGCGAGCGGGGGTCAGCCGCTGGCCTTGCGGCGGTCGTAGCGGGCCAACCGTCCTCCCCGCGCGAGCGGGGGTCTGCCGCGCATCGGGCTGGAGGTCTCCACCGAGCAGGCGTGTTCCCCGCGCGAGCGGGGGTCTGCCGCACGAGGAGCCCGAGCCCGGGCTCGTCCCCTCGTGTTGCCCGCGCGAGCGGGGGTCTGCCGACTGCTGCCTGACGGACCGGCGCAAGAGCCCCCTCCTCCCTGCGCGAGCGGGGGCCGGCCGATCCGCTTCCGCCTGGATCACATCCTGGCGATCTCCTCCCCGCGCGAGCGGGGGTCAGCCAGACGACACCCCGCCCGAGCCGGCTGAGCTCATGTCCTTCCCGGGTCGCTCGCCACCGCACCAGCATCGTCTCGACGAGCTGCCACTGATCGTCCTTCAGGTTCGAGGGGTGTGCCGACGTCGCTCCGTCACAGTTGATCGCTTTGCGGACACAGGCCCGGCCGCCACGAGATCGCGGAACCGGGCCGTGCAGTCGTGACCAAAGGCCGGACAGTTGGGGGGAGGCCCTGTTGAGCACCCTTTCAGGCTTTGTGCTGCCACATGGGGCTGTAGGTCTGGTTGTAGTGCTCGATGACTTCGCGGACGTCGGGGCTGGCATGGGTCTCGGCCTGTTGGACGAGTCGTTCCAGAAGAGACCACGCTTCGCAGCGGGCAGCCAGGCTGCCCAGGTTCGGGTAGTCGTCGTCCTCGGCTGCTGCGAGGTGGTCCAGAAAGAGCGGCTCCAGCAGTGGTATGCGCTGGTCGCTCGGGATGCGGGCGATGATCTCGCGGGCGGGTCCGGCCCAGCGCTCGGATTTGACGGCCCAGCGGAACAGGTCGGGTAGCAGCGGGATGACGTCGTGGTGGAATCCCTTGAGGTAAGTAAAGGCGGTGCTCTGCTGCCAGGCCCCTGCTTCCGGAGCGAGGGCGGCTCGAAGCGCGGCCTGCCTGTCGCTTGTCTGCTGATAGAAGTCGGCCTGTCGGCGGTGCAATAGGCGATTGGCCTCGACGAACGAGTCCCGCAGTTCCTGGTCGGGCGGCGTGGTGCTCACAGGTCCTCCAGTTGTCGAGGTGTGCCCTGGTCGGGCAGGCGTCCGGGATCAATGTGGTCGGCGAGGTAGACCATGATGCCTTCAGGATTCGTCCTCCCCGCGCGAGCGGGAGTCGGTCAGCGGCACACCTCCATTCCCAGCGGCAACGTCGTACCACCGTGACACGATGACCTTGCTTGTCGTCCCTTGATATCTGAACCTTCGCCAACAGCCAGGCACGGCAAAGAAATTGCAAAGCCGCCAGGGCGTTGCAGGTCGCGAAGGGTGTTCCCCGCGCGAGCGGGGGTCTGCCGATGGCCGACGTCCACCCGTCCCGCACCGACGCGTGTTCCCCGCGCGAGCGGGGGTCTGCCGTCTGCGATGGAGAGGATGCTCCTGCTCGCGGAGTGTTCCCCGCGCGAGCGGGGGTCTGCCGCACCTGCGCGCCGCGTACATGGACACGATGGCGTGTTCCCCGCGCGAGCGGGGGTCTGCCGGCCAGCCGATCGGCAGGACGGTAGCCGGATCGGTGTTCCCCGCGCGAGCGGGGGTCTGCCACCCATTGCGCATGTATTGGGTTTCAAGTACTGGTGTTCCCCGCGCGAGCGGGGGTCTGCCGGCGACTGTGCTGGTGCAGATGGTCGACGTGGAGTGTTCCCCGCGCGAGCGGGGGTCTGCCAGCAGCTGAGCGATCCGGTGGACGTGCTGTTCGGTGTTCCCCGCGCGAGCGGGGGTCTGCCGTCGTTCCTCGACGCGATCGGAAACCTGTCGAAGTGTTCCCCGCGCGAGCGGGGGTCTGCCGACTTCCCCCGGCTCGATTGAGTGGACGCTCGGGTGTTCCCCGCGCGAGCGGGGGTCTGCCGTTGCCGTCGTTGTCATCGACGGGAATCCCGGCGTGTTCCCCGCGCGAGCGGGGGTCTGCCGGAGCGGTGCGAGAAGGCGGGAGGGACGCACTGGTGTTCCCCGCGCGAGCGGGGGTCTGCCGCTTGCGGACAACTGGATGAAACGCCAGAAGCGTGTTCCCCGCGCGAGCGGGGGTCTGCCAGCCACACCTCCTTGAACGCGTCGCGGTCGTGCGTGTTCCCCGCGCGAGCGGGGGTCTGCCGGAGAACCTCAGCCCCTGCGGCCAGCAGCTCACGTGTTCCCCGCGCGAGCGGGGGTCTGCCGTCGTCGCCGGCGCTGGTGTCGGCCTCGACCACGTGTTCCCCGCGCGAGCGGGGGTCTGCCATGCGCTGGTCAGAGCACGAGACACGCCGTGTGGTGTTCCCCGCGCGAGCGGGGGTCTGCCGGATTCTTGGGTCTCGCTCCGGTGGGGTGCCGTGTGTTCCCCGCGCGAGCGGGGGTCTGCCGCACCACACGTACAGGTTGTCGGTCATGTCTGGGTGTTCCCCGCGCGAGCGGGGGTCTGCCGCTGCCGAGCACGTCTGAGCTCCAGGCATCCGAGTGTTCCCCGCGCGAGCGGGGGTCTGCCGGCCGAGACGGAGGTGGACGAGCCGGAGGACCGGTGTTCCCCGCGCGAGCGGGGGTCTGCCGGCAGACGTCGTCCTCCTGACGGGGACTCCCTCGTGTTCCCTGCGCGAGCGGGGGTCTGCCGACAATTCGGGCCTGCTCCTTGCCGCCGGCGCAGTGTTCCCCGCACGAGCGGGGGTCAGCCGTCGCCGTTCTGGCAGCGGTTCAAGGCGGATATCTCCTCCCCGCGCGAGCGGGGGTCAGCCGGCTCGGCAGCAGGCGTGGCGGGACCGGAAGAACTCCTCCCCGCGTGAGCGGGGGTCTGCCGATCAGCGCGTTCGGAACCGTGATCAGCTCGAAGTGCTCCCTGTGCGAGCGGGGGTCAGCCGCTCGCGGCCGTCCAGGAGGAGCGGGCCCGGGAGTTCTCCCTGCGCGAGCGGGGGTCTGCCGTTCTCGATGATCCGGGCCATGCCGCCCTTGCCGTGTTCCCCGCGCGAGCGGGGGTCTGCCGGCCCGCGAGTGCACCGTGCTGGTGACGTGGCAGTGTTCCCCGCGCGAGCGGGGGTCTGCCGGTCCCCGAGCTGTCCGACCTGTGCGAGTCCGGGTGTTCCCCGCGCGAGCAAGGGTCAGCCGTACCGCACGATCGAGCAATACGGGCTGGAGCGCTCCTCCTCGCGCGAGCAGGGGTCAGCCGACGGTGGCGCACTGGATTTTCATCACGAGGCACTCCTCCCCGCGCGAGCAGGGGTCAGCCGTGGCTGGTGACCTGCATGAATGCAGGTACCGGCTCTTCCCCGCGGGAGCGGGGGTCAGCCGGCACTCCTCCGCGACGCCGGCATCAGGTACCGGTCTTCCCCGCGGGAGCGAGGGTCAGCCGCCTCTGCCGTCCGCGTAGACCTCTGCGACGACGTCTTCCCCGCGGGATCGGGGGTCAGCCGCGCCGGGTGAGGTAGTCGGGGTGGTAGCCCTGGTCTTCCCTGCGCGAGCGGGGGTCAGCCGCCGGTGCGCGACCAGATGAGCACGGGAACGCCCTCGTCCCCGCGCGAGAGCGGGGGTCAGCCGTCGATCAGGCCGGGCTGGTCCTGGAGGGTGGTCTCGTCCCTGCGCGAGCGGGGGTCAGCCGAGCAAGGGCTATCGGGGAGAGGTTGAGGCAGTGTCCTCCCCGCGCGAGCGGGGGTCAGCCGCCGCAGCCTGACCCGCTCCCCCGAGCCGCCCCCTCCTCCCCGCGCGAGCGGGGGTCAGCCGCTCGCGGCCGTCCAGGAGGAGCGGGCCCGGGAGTTCTCCCTGCGCGAGCGGGGTCTGCCGCACGCGAGCGGGGGTCAGCCGCCGGCCCAGGACCACCCGTTGTTCTGCCGGTACTCCTCCCTGCGCGAGCGGGGGTCAGCCGCGTTCCCCGACAAGCCGCCCTTCTACGACGAACTCCTCCCTGCGCGAGCGGGGGTCTGCCGATCGTCCCGCACCACACTGAGCGCGCCGGCACCTCCTCCCCGCGCGAGCGGGGGTCAGCCGCGGTAGAGGGACACGAGCGGCGCTGACTGCTCGTCCTCCCCGCGCGAGCGGGGGTCTGCCGCCCTTCACGAAGGTCTGCGCGGCCGTCGCGCCGTGTTCCCCGCGCGAGCGGGGGTCTGCCGACCGAGGTCACCGACCCGGGGGCGCTGCAGACGTGTTCCCCGCGCGAGCGGGGGTCAGCCGCCCTTGACACCGGTCCCGTACCCGTAGCCGATCTCCTCCCCGCGCGAGCGGGAGTCAGCCGCACGACAGCAGGGTCCGGGACGCGCACCAGGCCTCCTCCCCGCGCGAGCGGGGGTCAGCCGGAACCCCAACTCATGAGCGCCCTCGCCGACGTCTCCTCCCCGCGCGAGCGGGGGTCAGCCGCCGACCCGCTCCCGCAGGACGTCGCCGACTACCTCCTCCCCGCGCGAGCGGGGGTCTGCCGGATTGACGGACGAACGCGTACTCAGCAAGGTGGTGTTCCCCGCGCGAGCGGGGGTCTGCCGGTCCGCACGACCACCGGCGCCGGAGGGCCCCGGTGTTCCCCGTGTGAGCGGGGGTCAGCCGCCGATCAGGCCCGAGGTGGTGGCGGTGGCGATGTGTTCCCCGCGCGAGCGGGGGTCTGCCGTCACCGCCGGTCCGGGGCTCGACCGCCAGTTCGTGTTCCCCGCGCGAGCGGGGGTCTGCCGTCACCAGGCGGGGCTGGCCGCTCGACTTCCACGTGTTCCCCGTGCGAGCGAGGGTCTGCCGTCGGCCCACCATCGGCCCTCGATTCTCTCCCGGTGTTCCCCGCGCGAGCGCGGGGCAGCCGACAACGGTCTGTTGGGAGGACCGTCACCGGCAGTCGTCCCCACGTAGGCGAGGGTCAGCCGTGTTACGCGGCGTACCGCCTGGCCATCGCCGAGTCTTCCCCACGCAAGCGGGGGTCAGCCGCACTGCGGCATGACCGTGAGGGAATCGCCGGCGTCTTCCCCGCGCGAGCGGGGGTCAGACGGCGGGGACGAGCGGTCCGGTCGGTCCTGCTTGGTCTTCCCTGCGCGAGCGTGGGTCTGCCGTTGACAGCGTCGAACTCCTCGCCAGCGCCAGCGTGTTCCCCGCGTGAGCGGGGGTCAGCCGCCCATGCCGCCGGTCCACACCGCGGACTCCAGCTGCTCCCTGCGCGAGCGGGGGTCAGCCGTACCTCTCGCACCATGGCGCCACCACTGGCGGCTCCTCCCTGCGCGAGCGGGGGTCAGCCGGAGAACAAGGACGAGTGGGAGAAGAGCAGCTCCTCCTCCCTGCGCGAGCGGGGGTCAGCCGGAGGCGATCGCCGACGTCGCGGAGATCCCGCTCTCCTCCCCGCGCGAGCGGGGGTCAGCCGCAGACCGAGCAGGGCGTGACGGCCCCCTTGGGGTCTTCCCCGCGCGGGAGCGGGGGTCAACCGTGCGAGCGGATCGCAGACGCCCTGCGGGAAGAGTCTTCCCCGCGCGAGCGGGGGTCAGCCGCCGCAGGAGGCGCGCGAACTCCTCGACGGCATCTTCTCCTCGCCGCGCGTCAATGTGGAGGAGCTCGAGGAGCTCGGCGCTGACGGTGTCCTCTCCGTGCGAGCGGGGGTCTGCCGCCGCCGCTCCCGAGGGCGATGATGCTGCTCATGTCCTCCCCGCGCGAGCGGGGGTCAGCCGTTCGTGCCCCGCGCCATGCGTGCGCTGCTGCGTTCCTCCCCGCGCGAGCGGGGGTCAGCCGTCGCCAGGGGCGGGTGCGATGCCGGGGGCGGTCGTGTTCCCCGCGCGAGCGGGAGTCTGCCGCGGCTGCAGCCGGTCCCGGCCGGGGCGGTGGCGTGTTCCCCGCGCGAGCGGGGGTCTGCCTCCTGGGCGAGCCGGATGGTGGTCCGGCCGAACGCGTTCCCCGCGGGAGCGGGGGTCAGCCGGGCTCCGGCACCCGGTCCCGGGTCAGCTAGGGGTCCTTTTGCACGAGCGGGGGCTGCCGAGCTGGTGCCGTCCGGTTCTGATCGCTCCTGCGCCCACCTCGCTGCTGATCGGCTGCGGCCCAGGACCGGGTCAGCGAACGGGTTGTCGCGGCCACCGTGTCGCATCACCTGCGGCCGGCCGCGGCTCACGCCGCTCCGGTCTGCAGTGGAGCCAGGCGGGTGGTGCGCAGCGGGATCGCTCCGGCCCGAGTGGCGCGGGCGACGGCGAGAGCGGCGTGGTGGCGTTCGCGTTGCTGGAGGGTGTGCTCGTCGACGTCCGGGGTCGGGGAGTCCTCGATCGCGGGCCGGTGGGCGTTCTCGGGTTCGCGCAGCCGGTTGTAGTGCCGGTGCAGGATGGCCTCCCGCTCTGCAGCGGCCTCGTCGAGCGCGGCCTGGCGGGCGGGCCGGTCATCGAGGCCCTGGTCGTACTGCGCCATGGGAGCGTGGCCGACGCGTACGTCGATGGCCCGGACGGTGCCGGGGCGCAGCTGCTCGAGGTCGGTGAGGATGCGGCGGGTCTGGTAGCGGAGCTGGGCGGCCCAGGCAGGGGAGTCGGCGACCACGCGCAGGCGGCGGGTGGTCGGGTCGTACCCGGCGAGGTGCCAGTGGGCGGCCGCCTCGGGGCCGACGATCGCGGGCCAGCGGTCGCGCAGGCTTCCGCCGGCGGTGCCGAGGGTCCAGCCGTGTGCGGCGACCAGGGCGAGGAACACGTCCGCGATCGGTTCGGGTTTGCGCAGGCCTCGCCGCACGACCGTAGCCTGCCGGGTGGTGCGCTGGGTGGAGGCGTTGCCGCTGGTGCGGGCGACCTGGCGGGCGGCGCGCAGGGCGGTGCGGGCGAGGTCGGCCCCGGTGGACGTGGTCATCAGCGGCTCCCGACGAGTTCGCGCTCACGGCGGCGGGCGGCCAGCTGCTCGCGGAAGGCGACGCCCTCGGAGTTGTCCACGGTCATCCAGGCCGGGACCGTGACGGGGGGCAGCTCGGCTCCGTCGATCGCCCGAGGCACCTTGGGCATGGTGGGCTGCTGGTCCAGCAGCGGCGCGCACAGGCCGCACGGCAGCACGGTCCGCACGTGCCGGTCGCAGTAGGCCGGGTGCTGTTCCTCGGCCTGGTCGGCGTGGCCGTCGGTGTCCGCCAGCACCGGGGCCGGGGCGGTGCGGGCCTCGGCCAGGACTTGGTCCCGCTCGGCCTGGCGGCGCTTCGCGTGCCGGTGCTGGGCGCCCTCGACGTGGTACGCGCAGGTCTGGCACTCGCCGCCGAGTTCCACGTCGGTGCCAGACTCGCAGGTGGGCAGGTGGCAGCCGCGCCGGACCAGGCCGCGGTTGCGTCCCGGGGCGGCGAGCCAGGCGTACGGGTCACGGATCTCGTCGCGCTCCAGGACGTACCGGCGCTCAAGGCGCTGGGCGACGCGCTCGACGTCGCCGCCGACCTCGCGGATCGCCTGGCCGACCGCCCGGGCGACCTCCCGCTGCTGCCAGCGGTCCATCCGGTTCACCAGATCGGGCACCAGACGCAGGACCTGGTGGACCTCGGCGCTGACCGTCATCGACGGCACGGCGGAGGTCCCGTTCGTGGGGTTGGTCGTGGTCGCGCTGGGAGTCTTCGGCGGTTCCGGCGAAGCCGCAACCAGGCACGCCACGACGGCGGCTTGCTCGGCGACGGCGGCCACCGGATCGGCCGGCGCGGCGTCGCGCGGTACGGACGTTTCGGCTACGCCGGAACCGCAACCACCAACGGCGCGCAGGGGCTTGTTCACAGGAGCTTGATCAAGAGAGCTTGATTGTGGAGCCGAAACGAGGGGGGAGGGTGGAGCCAGATCGAGGGGGGAGGGCGGAGCCGAAACGAGGGGGGTATCCACCGCCTCCGGCAGGGAGAACAGGTCGAGCTGACCCGGGCAGCCGGACACCTCCTCGACGTCCTCGACGTCGGCCGACTCCGCCTGGGGGCGGCCCTTCTGGGGCTGCGCGAACAGTGCCTCCTGCGTCACCACGCCGACCAGCGGGACCGGGTGCACGGTGTACCGGAACGCCCCGCCGACCTCCCCCTCCCGGCTAACCCAGCCCTCCGCCACCAGCTCGGCAGCGACCACGCGGGCGGTCTCGGCCCGCAACCCGCACAGCGCGGCCAGCTGCCTCGCCGACGTCGTCGTCTCCAGGTGCTCCCGGTAGGACAGCGCGCAGTACACCTTGAACCTGGTGCCGGACAGCAGGTTCCGGGCGACCGCCGAGATCCACACCGCGCGCACATCCCGGCCGGCCTGCTCGACCCGCCGCGCGACAGTGCCGCCTGCGCGGTGATCGCACTCCACCAGCACGCCCTCCACCTCGCGCAGCAGTGAGGCCGCCGTCTTCTCGTGCAGGCCCAGCCCGCCCGCGATCGTCGCGTTCGATGCCCAGCAGTACCCCGCCTTGCTCCGGCAGTAGTCGCCCACCACGGTCACAGCCCGGATTTGGTCCCCGGTGAACCGGGCGAGCCAGGCGACCGGGAAGCGGGTGCCGAACGCATCCTCTGCCACGTCGGCCTCGGTGCGTACGGGGGCCGTCGACCCGCCAGCACGCTGGCCGGGAATGTGCGGGCCGACCGCTTCTACACCCAAGGGGCCGTCAAATTCCCCCTCGACACCATCATCCGGACGAGTGATGTGCGTCACGGTTTCGGAGCCGCGCGCGGTCGGTCCGACAATCCGTCCGACAACCCGTCCCCCGGCGAATGCCAAGGCCGGAGCGGGGGAGGGGATCCTTCCCCGCTCCCGGATCCCATCGTTCGAGGTCAAACTGGGGACACCATGATCGACAACCATGGGGCGGGGAGACTGGAAAGGGCTCGTGAGCTGGGGCAAGATGACAACGCCTCCTTCTGTACGTAAATGCGCAGAGGGCCGGCCCGCCTCGGCGGGACGGATGGTGCGGCCCCCGCGAGGGGGCTGGAACTGGATCGGTGACCTCCTGTCTGTCTTTCTTCTGGGCGGTTGTGGATCTGGGCGCAGCCGAGGCCCTGGGAGGGGCCCCGACTGCGGATGGCTCCTCGTCGGAGCCGGTGCTGCAACTGCTTGTTGCGACCGGTTGGAAGCCGGTAGCGGCACTGCGACTGCTGGTGCTGGTGCTGGTCCTGGCTAGGGACCTATTTGGGTTGGCCTCCTGGCGGAGGCCGGTAGTACCGCTGGTGACCGGGTGGAAAGTCCGATCTCCAGCAACCTGCTCAACGGTTGGGAAGCCCGAGAGCAGGTGGTCGCGTTGATCCGGGGTGGAAAGTCCCGGGGAGCGGCCGGCGGAGCAAGACCCGTGGAACGGTCGGGCACCGTAGATGATGGCCTAGATGATTGATGCCAAGGGCTCGCTGGCGTGCATGAAATGACGCGAGGGAGTCCAAAGGTCGGTTGTGACGCCTGACCTGGACTCCCTCGCGACCGCACTCTACGTGAAGACCGACGACCTGCTGAAGGAATCGCCCCATCTGGCGCCGTGGCGACCCGAGATCGGGATCGCGCCCCGGCTCAGCGATGCCGAACTGGTCACCCTGGCGGTGATGCAGGCCCTGCTCGGCTTCACCTCCGAGCGCCGCTGGATCCGTTACGCCACCGCCCGCCTGCGGCACCTGTTCCCGTACCTGCCCGGGCAGTCCGGCTACAACCGGCGCCTGCGCAAGGCCGCCGGCCTGATCGCCCGCGTCAACCGCCTGGTCGCGATCGACACCTCGCTGTGGACCGACAGCGTGTGGGTCGTCGACTCCACCCCGGTGGAATGTGGGCGCTCACGCGAGACCGCCAAGCGCTCCGACCTGGCCGGATGGGCCGAGTACGGCTACTGCGCCAGCCACTCCCGCTACTTCTGGGGTCTGCGCCTGCATCTGGTGTGCACCCTGCACGGCCTGCCCGTCGCGTTCGCGCTGACCGGCGCGAAGGCCGACGAGCGCCAGACCCTGCTCGGCATCCTCCACGCCGAACCCGACCTGGCCGGTTCCCGACCGGGCCAGACCCTGATCGGCGACCGGCACTACTACGGCCGCGCCTTCGAACACGAACTCGCCGAGTGGGGCGTCCACCTGCTCCGCCCGGCCCGCAAGGGCGAACCCGAGCGGGCCGGAGCCAGGCTGTTCAAGCCGCTGCGGCAGATCATCGAGTCGGTCAACCAGACGTTCAAGGCCCAACTCGACCTCGAACGCCACCAGGGCCGCACGCCGGCCGGGGTGATGGTCCGTGTCCTGCAACGCATCCTCGCACTGACCTCGGCGATCTGGCACAACGACCGGACCGGTCAGCCCGTCATGCGCTCGCTGACCGCCTACGACCACTAACCCTTCGCATCATTCATCTAGGTCACGGAACACCCCCAGCCTTGGGGGCCGCCGTGACCGGCCACACATACAGAGACGGCACCCCGCCGGAGCGAGACCCGAGAAACCTCGGTCGACTCCACGGCGGGGTGCCGCGCGTTCAGGAGGACCCGGCTGCGGGTACCCTTCATCACGTCACCACCCCTTGCGTGGCTGACCGGGACGGGCCCCTGGCCGGGCGCCGCTCCACTTGACCGCCGTCCGGACCCTCGGGTCCGGGCGGCGAAGTCATTTTGGATCACTGACGGGGCAAGACTACCCCTGTGGACAACGCACGGAGTAACTGCCAGCTCACCGTGTCGATCTGATGATCCAATGATCAGACGGAGGGTCAAGTTCGTTTCCATCAGCCCGAACCTCGCAGTTCGCGCAGATGCTGGACAAACTCGACGGCCTCCGGCGCATGGCCGAACCGACTGTGGAGGACCTGCCCGAGGTCGGCGGAGACCATCGCCAGGGACGGAAGTGACCGTCGGTCACCCTGCAGAGCACGCTCGCCGAAGGCCAGCGCGGTGTCGAGGTCGCCGTCGCGGGCCGCGACCACACCGAGGGTGACCCGGGCCTCGGCGATCCGCATCGGCGCCCGCTCCGTCCCGTCGAAATCGGTGCTGGCCCGGATCACCTCGCCCGCCAGCTGCTCCGCCAGCCGGTCCTCGCCCACCTTCCGGTAGGCGTCCATCCGGTAGAAGTCGAATTTGGCCGGGTCCACCACGAAGTGGTTCTCGATGTCATCCGGGTACGGCAGCCGCTCCAGCAGCAGGCGCCCCTGGTCGAGGGCCACCTCGGTCTGCTGGCGGTCGCCCAACCTAGCCCACGCCTTCGCCTTCTGGGCATAGAGCTGCGCGGCCACCGACTCGGTCGGAGCGACCGCAATGCCGGCCTCGGCGGCCGCGATGACGCCGCGGTGGTCCCCCCGCGTCAGGCAGAACCACGCCCGCATCTCGTGCGCCCAGCCCTGAACCCCGAGCTCGCCCGCCTCCACGCCGAGGAGCAGCGCGGCCTGACGGGTGGCCTCGGCATCGCGCGGCCGTCCGGAGTCGTACTCCACGCACCCCACAAGCAGCGACAGCTGGCCCGCGAGAGCAATCAGCTCGCGGTGCTGGGCCAGGCTGACCCGCTGGTGTTGGAGCCCGACGACCCTGCCCAGCCACGCCCTGCCCTCAACCAGCAGTTGGTCGGCCGGCATGTAGGCGTACTCGCAGGCGAGCCGGTCCGCCGTGATCCGCAGGGCGTCCAGCGTGGCCTGGTCGATGTCGCTCTGGCGCAGCCGGGCGATAATGTCGACGGTGTCCATGCCGCTGACCTGGAGGATCTCGGCCCGGCCGTCCCGCCGTCCGCGCTCGGGGAAGAACGCGCCGGTAGTGGTGCCGAAGGTGCTGGCGATCTGCCGCTTGTATTTGGTCGGCTGAGTCTCGCCGGCTTCCCACCGCTTCCACTGCCGCAGCAGATCCTGCTCCACCACGACCTGGCCCGCCGGAAGTCGAGCCATCATCGCGCGCACCGCGTCGGCCTGCGACCACCCCCGTGCCGCACGCTCTTCCACCATGCGCTGCGCCCACGTTGGCCTGTCGTCAGCAGCCATAGCAGATCCCTCCCACAGTCGGTGTTCAGCGAGTCTGGCAGTGCAGTACGAGTGTTCGGAGGTGACAACCACCGGTGACATCTGGCTTGTCACCGCCCGCTGTCACTTTTTGCTCGTTGGCAGTTGATGCACCGTGATCTCCCAGCCAGGGACTGGAGGGGGAACCGGTGGCGACGCGGTCAGGTGCAAGTGCGGCGCTTATCCACGATGGCCAGCACCGATTCGGGGTGGCCGTCGTAGACGATGTGCTGTTCGTCAGGCCCGGGCGGATGGAATCGTCCGCTGAACCGTTCGAGATCGTTCTCAGAGATGAACATCGAGTTCGGGTCGGTGTAGGTGTTGTGGTTACGGACCTGGAGGCGAGTCCAGAGCTCGTCCGACGTAGCTGGCAGGTAGACGAGCAGCGGAGCGGCCCCTGCCGACACCACCCGCTCGCACCACTCCCGACGCTCGGCCTCCGTCCACAGCCCATGGTCGAAGACCACCGACTGTCCTGCACCCAGATGGCTAATCACTTCTGCTGCGAGCTCAGCCAGGACCGGGCGCTCGCGAACGAGGTACTCGCCGCGGGGGAAGTCCCGACCGTAGTGTCCGTGTCTGCGCCACACCTCCTCGTCCGGGCTGATCCGGACGAGGCCGGCGGATTCCAGGGCTCTGGCCAGATGCGTCTTGCCCGATCCGGGCAGGCCCACCATCAGGACACAGGTCGGAACGGTCATTTCGGCATATCCTCGACTTCGGTGCGCGTGCGTCCTGGGGCGCCCAGATCGACGCCGTACTCGATCACCATGTCGTTGGTGTCGATGAACTCGGAACCCAGGACAAGGATCGCCGCCACGGTGTTTGGGCTGAGCTCAAGCAGAGTGAGGTCGTCCGTAGTGGCGATGCGTGCGCCTGTTGTATGGCAGCAACGGGCCGGGCGGCGATTGGCCTTGGCGGCGATCACGTCCAGCGAGGTTCCGGCGGCAAGTCTCTCGCCGCGCAACAGTTCCGGTGCGACGTCCGCGAATTCTCCCGGGATCCAGGATGTCGAGTGGGCAACAACGCCGTGCGAGTCTCGGTACACGCGCGATCGACGGATGACCTCCGTGCCAGCCTCTATGCCCATCGCCCGGGCGACGTCGGCCGGCGCTGGCACAAGAGCCGCGGTGTGTGAGTCGGATCGCTCGCCGGTCCCCCAGGATGAACCGGTGTGCTGGCCCCGGTCTTGGCGCTGCGATCCAGAGGACAGCGCGATGGGCGAGCCGATGACCTCGGTTCCTACACCGGGGATGCCGCGGATGAGGCCCTCCTCTCGGAGCAGCTTCATGGCCCGGTCCACGGTGGCCTTGCTGACGTCCCATTCAGCAGCCAACTCGACCTTGCTCGGCATCACTGCCCCCGGAAGCAGATCGCCGGTGCTGATGCGGTCGCGGTAGTGGCTGGCGATCCGCGCGTACGGCGGTCGGTTGTCGGGCCTGCTCATCGTGCTGTCGCCTCCTTCGCTTCTCTCTGGCAGCCTCACTATACCGCTTGACACCTGAGGCTGCCTCAGGCAACCTAAGGTTAGTTCAGCGAGGCCTTCACCAGAAGACCTCGTCGACCCGACATCTGAATAGCTCCACCTGAACCGGGCCAACCACGGCACAGGGGTGACGAACCACGAGGTCCCCCGCCGCCGGGCTACGGCAGTTCCTACTGCAGCGGTTGCGCTGCCCGCTCTCCACAGCCCTCGGGGCTGTGGCGGGCGGAGAACTCAACCGCCCCCGCCGATCGCCCCGAGCCTGAGGGAGACCCAGATGCGTCACAACGGCCGGCCCGCCGTGAAGGCCTCGAAGATCCTCGCCACCGATATCAACCTCCACCCCGACGAGCCCGTCACCGTGGTCTGCGCCGACTGCCGTACCTGGCGGAAGCTCATCCGGGGGATGATCCCGGCACACCGCTCCACCGACCTCGGCCGCCAGCGGTACGACGTCGACAACCACCTGGTCCGATGCGACACCCGCTGCCCCGGCAGCGGCCAGCGCATCGTCCTCGACCTCACCGTCGCCCAGTGGGTGGCCCGGATCGAGGACGGCCTGACCGAGACCGCGGCCTGCCGCCCCACCAAGGTCCTGCGCAAGGTCAAGACCCCGACCGAGCCGGCGCTCCACCAGCTCCCGCCGGTCCGGCCCACCGCCGGCTCCGCACGGACGCAGTACCTGACGCACCGCTCCCGCTGCGCCGCCTGCACCGGCCGCGCGCACTGCACGGACGGCAGCCGCCTGGCCTTCGCCTACCTGCAGCTGCTGCGCCAGGAGCCGCAGCGCCGCGCAGCCCAGGCCCGCACCGAGCAGGAGCAGCGGGTCGCCGAGCGCGGCCAGGCCGAGCAGCAGCTGCGGCGTCGGGTCGCCGAGTGGGCCGAGCGGTCCCCCGCGGCCGAGACCGCCGACATGATGCGTCGGAGCACCTCCTACGCCCTGCACGCGGACAGCCGTCGGCGCCTGTACGGGCCCGACCTGCAGGTCGAGGAGCGCGACACCCGCGAGGAGTCCCGCGCGCTGGCCGAGACCCGAACCGAGGCCGCGATCCGCCAGGCCAGCCCGGTGCGCCGGACCGCGGCTGCCTGAGTCGCCCGCTCGGCACCACCACCTGAATATCTGTTACCCCCGCTGCGGCGGCCCGGAATTCCTCCGGGCCGCCGCTTCTCGTCGCCCCCGGAGGCCACGATGACCACCACGCTCGACACCCCGACCACCACCGCCCCGGCCGCCACCGACATCGGCACCGCGTTCCGGGCGACGTTCCTCGGCCTGTCCGGCCTCGCCACCGCCCCGCTGCACCGGCTCACCGACGCCCGCCTCGTCACCGCCACCGCCACGATCACCGACCGGCGTTTCACCGGCCGCACCGTCTGGCTGCACCTGCGCGCCGACGACGGCGCCTGCGGCCTGGCGCGCCTGGACCTCGCCGCGGCGATGACCACCCCCGCCGACCACTACGCCGTCGGCCAGCACGTCCGGCTGGTCGGCGTCGCCCGCACCCACCGCAACCTGGCCGTGCCGTACATCGCGGTCCGGCAGCTCGTTCCGGTGCCCGTCGCGCGGCCGGTCGAGGAGACGTTCCTGCTGCGGTACTCCTACGGCCCCTACGCGCGCCTGATGGAGCGAACTCTGACCCGGCGCCAGATCGGCCTGATCGGTTCGGTCGTGATGCGGGCCGCCGACCGCGGCCACGCCTGGAACGTCGAGGTCCTCGACGCGGCCGGCGTGGACGTCACCGACGACTTCGACTGCTTCGCCGAATCCCGCGCCGCCTGACCCCACCGCCGCCGCACGGCCCGTCACGGCCGCCGCCCACCCCCAGCACACCACACCGGGGCGGGCGGCGGCCGTGGTCGTCCGTACGACCAGCACACAGAAGAGGGCCCCAGGGACTGCACCCCCGAGGCCCGACCGGCCGCACACCACCACGCCAACCAGACGAGAGGAAGAACGACCGTGGACACCATCATCCCCCACCGCCCCACCGACCTCGACCACCTCTACACCCGCTACGCGTGCCGCCTGCAGGCCGCCGTCACCGAGCTCCTCGCCGCCGTCGGCCCGACCGCGACTGTCCTGGACGAGGACGTCGCCCAGGACGTGTGGCTGCACGTCGCCGAGCACGGCCTGCCCGACGGCCACACCGGCCTCGACGCCCTGACCGCTGTCGCCAGCCGCCTCGTCGACCGCGTCCACACCGACCAGGCGCGCCGCCGCGAGATCCCCGCCGGCCTGGTCCGCGCCACCACGAACACCCCGACCGCCCGGCCCGCCCCCGCCCCCGCCAGCCGCCACCGCTCCCGCACCGTCGCCCACCCCCGCACGGCGGCCGACGCCCTGACCACCCTCCGCACCCTCCCCACGGCCGTGTGACCGCGCCATGGCCTCCAAAGCACTGATCAAGCTGCTCGCCGCCAAGGCCGCCGCTGCCGCCGCGAAGGTCACCGCCCGCGCCGCCACCGAAGCCCTCAAAGCCATCACCCCCTCCGGAGGACCGAAGTGACCCGCACCGAACTCGCCCAGTGCCGCGCCTTCGCCGGCGGAACCCCCGTCCCCACCCCGCCGCCCACGCCCTCGGCACCGCCCACCTCGCCCGCGCCCGCACAAGGAGGCACCCGATGACCCCCGAGGAAGCCCAGCGCCAGCAGATGGAAGAAGCGCTCCGCCGCGCCAGGGCGGCGAGCACCGGTGCCGGGTCCGGCACCGGCCAGCAGAGCTGAGAAGGAGAAGCCCCGTGCCCGACCACCAGTTCAACGGCGGCTACGGCGTGCCGCCGATCCCCACCCCGCCGCCCACCCCGGCCCCGCCGCCGACCCCGCCCACCCCCGGCGGTGGCGAGTGACCCGGACCTGATGCTGCGCATCGCGGAGGCGCACCAGGCGATCGAGGACAACGACGCCGCGGACCTCACCCCGACCGCCACCCGCGCCGCCGCGCCCGCCACCGGGCGCGGCGGCGCTCTCAACTCCCCCGCCTCTGGAGGCTGTTCGTGAAGCACCGCACCGCCACTCTCGTTCCCGCCGGCCGCGCCCACGACGCCGTCTCCTACCGCCGGTGGGTCGCCTGCCAGATCGGCCCCCGCCGCGTCGGCGGGATCTACCGCTCCGGCTACTCCGGCGCTGTCTACGAGGTCGTGGCCGTCGACCCGGGCCCTCGCACCGAGTGGCCCATCTGGCAGATCACCACCCGCATCCTCGGCGCGACCATCGCCGTCCGGCACTGCACCGCCTGGGAGGACCGCGACCAGGTCCTCGCCGAGCCCGGCGAGGCCGCCCTGCGCTACTGGGCCGAGCACGTCCTCGCCGACCCCGCCCCCACCGCCGGCCCGACGGCCGGCGCGCTCTTGGAGCAGCGCCACCTCCTCGACGAGGTCGCCCACCCCGAGCAGGTCGCCGCGCTGCAGCGCCTGGCCGCCTGATTTCGCATCGGTTGCTGTCGTTCGCCGTCGTGCTCCGCCCCGGACCACCTGGGGCCGGGCGCGGCGGTGTTCGAAGGTGCCCGACGCACCGCCCGTCCCGCCTCGCAGAAGGAGCATCCGATGGCTCACACCCCGCCCCCGCGCATCGACCTGCAGCCCCTGATGACCCTGGAGGACCCGCTGCCGCCCGGCCACGAGGACCTGGCCGCCAGGATCAGCGTCCAGCTGGCCCAGGCCCGCCTCGCCGCGACCGCCTTCACCACCGCCGACTACACCGACGACGCGGTCACCCCCGACGAACTGTGGGCCCGCTTCGGCGCCATGCGCGGCGAGGCCGCGGCCCTCGCCGCGCTCCTCAACAAGGCGCTCCCGCTGATCCCCCACCAGCGGGTGCCCGGCGTGCCGTTCGTGAGCACCGCATCCGTCGTCGACTACCTGACCGTCCCCCGCCACCCGCTGCGCCAGCGGGAGCTGCACTCCTGACCAGCGCCCACTCCGAGGAGGGCTGCATGTTCGGTTTCGTGCGCGACACCGTCACCGAGGTCCGCGACCACCGCCGGTTCACCCGCACCATCACCGCCCGCATCGCCTCCGGCGACCAGGACGCCGCCGACACCTTCCGCACGGGCACCCTCGCCGCCGCCCTCACCCGGCGCGGCCACACCGCCCGCGGCCAGGAAGTCACCCAGTACGTCCAGCGCGTGCTCGACACCGACGGCGCCCCCGACCGCACCGCCTGGCTGCACAGCTGACCGACCGACCCCGCCCTCGCACAGGAGGACATGATGCTCAAGCTCATCACCGCCGGAGCCCTCGCCGACCTGGTCCAGCGCGCCGAGACGGCCGAGACCTCCCTCGCCGACGCCAACCGCAAGCTGGCAGACCTCACTGCACGGCAGGAACTCGCCCCGGAGCGCGAGGGCGAGGCCGCCGAGCTGCGCAAGGAGCTGGCGGCCGTCAACGTGCGCCTGCGCCAGCGCGACGCGGACGGCGAATCCTTCCGGTTGGAGACGAACATGCGGCTCGCCGCCTGCGACCGCACGATCGCCGAACTGGGCGCCGAGCTGAAGCTGGTTCGCGCCGACCGCCCGGCCGGGCCGGAGCTGCCGGAGCGCACCGTGCTGACCTTCCGCACCGTGGGCGGCGGCCTAGTCGCACTGATCGCCACATCGGGCCCCTGCAACTACGGCTACCAGTGCTTGACGTGTGGCGACGAGGCCGGCGGCGCCTACTCGATGGAAAACGCCCGCCGGTGGGCCAACGAGCACGCCGCCGAGTGCCGGGCGATCCCGACCGCCGTCGCCACCCGCACCTGACCGAGGCCCGTTTCGGGCCCGGCCGCCCCCACTTCGCCGACAACGGCGGCCGTTTCGGAAGCACCCCAGGTGCGTTTCGGGAGCAGCGGCCGCCGTTTCGGCTCCACCTGATTCGAGCCCTCCGGAGGCCTTCGTGACGATCATCGACATGCCGCCGAAGGCGGTCCCGCCCACTCCGTCGCGCCCTGTCGCGCGCCCCGTTTCGGCACCGGCCGTGTCCGCTTCGGGCGCGGCCGAGACCGTTTCGGCGACGTCCGGCGTCGTTTCGGCGATGCCGGGCATCGTTTCGCCCCTGCCGTCCGAGGGGGCGTTGACGACTCCCCAGAAGTGGGCGGCCGCCGGCATTGTGGCAGCGGCGCTCGCCCTTGCCGGGATCGGCCTCTACCTCAGTTTCGAGCACGTCGCCGGCTTCGCTTTCGACCGGCTCGGCTTCGGCACCCTGCGGCAGGGCCAGCTGTTCACCGGCGGTGTCGACACCGGCATCATGGTGCTGATTGCGATCGACCTGCTCATGGCATGGCTCCGGCGCCCCGTCGGCTGGATCCGGTACCCGGTGTGGCTGCTCACGGCGGCCACGGTGGTTCTCAACGCGGCGTCCGCCGCGCCGAAGGGCCACTGGGGGTGGCTGGACTATGTCGCAGTCGCCGCGCACGGCATCGTGCCGGTGCTGTTCATCGTGGTCGTCGACGTGGGCCGGGATTCCATCGACCGCGTCGTTCGGCCCGAGCGGGCCGAACGGGACTCGATTCCGCTGATCCGCTGGTTGCTCGCCCCGGTGCGGACGGGGCGGGTCTACCGGCGGATGCGCCTGTACGACGTCCACTCCTACCCGGAGATGGTCCGCCGCGACCAGGAGCTCATCGCCTACGAGCTGTGGCTCAAGCGCAAGTACGACGGAGACCTGTCGGCGGCCGGGCAGGACGAGCTGCTGCCGATGACGATGGCCCCCTACGGCTACACCGTCGCCCGGGCGCTGGCCATGCCCGCAGAACAGGAGCAGGCGGCCGAGATCCGCGACGAGGAGGCCGCGCTCCGCAAGCTGGAGGCCGGAACCCGGCGCAGGCTGGCCGAGACCGCGGCCCAGGCCGAGGCGCTGCGCGCGGACGGTGCGCTGGAGACGGTGCGTGCCGCGGTCGACGGTGAGACCGGGCAGGCCCGGGCGCACGCGCAGGCACAGGTCACCGCCGCGGAGCGGGCCGCCGCGAAGGAGGAGGAGGCGCTGGAGTCGGCGCTGGTCGCCGAGGCCAGGGCCCGTACTGCCGCCGCCGAGAGCGCTGAGGCCAAGGAGCGTACGGCGGTGGCTGCGGCGGACCGGGAGACGGCCCGGCTGGAGCTGGCTGCCGCCGAGGACCGCAGGAAGGCGGCGGACGCCGACAAGGCTGCCGCTGCCGAGGCCGCGGCGATCGATACGCAGACCATCGCGGTGGCGCGGAAGGCCGCCGCCGAAGCCGATGAGCGTGCCGCCGAAACGGAGCAGCGTGCCGCCGAAGCGCGGCTCGCCGTCCTCGAAATCGCCCGGAGGGAAGCCGAGGAGATCGCCCGCCGGGAGTCCGCAGCGGTCGCGGCCGCGCAGTCGCGGGAGGCCGCTGCCGAAGCGGAGCGGCGCGCCGCCGAAACGCGGCTCGCCACCGCCGAAATCGAGCGGCTCGCGGTCGAAGCGGAGGACGTCGCGAAGCTGACGCCGCGCCAGCGGGCCGTCCGCAAGGTCGCCCGGATGTGTCTGCGGACGGCCGACCCCGAAACGGGCGAGCTGCGGCCGATGAGCCTGCCGCTGGCGGACATCCAACGCGAACTGGACGTCTCGTCGTCCGCCACCGCCTCCGAGTACCGCGTGGAGGCCGCCGAACTGCTGGCCCAGGGCTACCGGCCCTGACCGCAGCCACCATGTGTCGGCTTCTCCGGTGGCCACCAGGACGAGTGCCTGGTGGCTGCCGAAGGCGCCGAGCGCCGAATGCAGCACCCGTACGTTTCCCCAGCTCAGAGGAGGCACATCCGTTATGGCCGAGCAGCAGTCGGTCTACAACGATCCGGCGTACGACATCTCGTCGGTCCCGTCGTGGAAGAGCCCGCCGCTCCATGGTGCCTACGCCCCGAACGCGAAGCTCTCGCCCCGTGCGAAGGCCGGCATCGGGGTCGGCGCCGTGGTGCTGGCCGCCACGGGCATGGTCACCTGGTCCAACTATGCGGCCGCGCAGGCCGATGCGGAGGTCCGCAAGGCGCAGATCGCGCTCGACGCGTCCCGCGTCGAGCTGGAGCTGTCCAGGCAGCAGGCCGAGACGGCGAAGCAGCAGGCCGAGACGGGCGGGCAGGAGAGCCCGTCGCAGAAGGCCCGCCGGGAGGCGGTCCAGGCCTGCGTGGCCAAGGCCGGCGGCGGCTACAACGCCGTCTCGGACTGCGGCAAGGCGTTCCCGGCGGAGGTGTCGCCGGGCATGGTCAACACCGCCTCCGCCGCCTCCGCAAAGGGCGAGCAGGACGCTCCGGTGCCGATGGCCGGACTGGTCGTTCTGGGCGCGGTCGTGGCCGTCACCGGCTACGGCTGGGCGAAGAAGCGCCTCTCCCGTTAGTGACAATCCGTGACCTCCCTCCCCCCTCCCTCCCGCCTCGAGAACCCCCTCCCGGAACTCCCCCTGGCCGATCAAAGGCCGGGGGAGTTCCTTCCGGGCCGGGGAGGGAGGGGGGAGGGAGGTCACTTACAGTGAGGAATTTTGGTGATGGCGACGCCTCCCGCACCGCCCGCTCCGACCACACCGCCCACCGTCCACCTCCCCTTCCAGCCCCCCGCGCAGCCCTCCGGCGACGCCCCGCAGGCCGGTCCCGCCCCGGCGTCCCCGGACCCGGTCGCGCCCGGTTCCCTCGCCCAGATGCTCGCCCCGGTCGCCCCGGCCCGCCCGGTCCCGCTCGGCTCCACCGCGACCCTCGGCCGGGCCGCCGAGGCCGGCCCGGACACGGCCGCGGGCGGCGACGCCGCGAGCAAGAGCGGCAGCGGCGCCGCGAGCGCGGAGGGCCCGCTGTCCGCGCTGGTGCGGGCGCTCGCCGCGCGCTGGGGCCGCACCGGCACCGCCACCACCGTCAAGCGCAACCACGACGTCAAGGAGACCCGGGTCTCCGGCACCTCCACCGAGACCACCAACGCCAACAAGTCCGACCGCACGGCGAAGAGCGAGAACAGCGCGCAGCACCGCTCCAACCAGGACGCCAAGAGCAGCCGGGACGCCAAGGTCGCCGACCTGAACAACAAGACGTCGGCGCAGCACGGCAAGAGCAGCAACGAGTCGAAGAAGGCCGCCAGTACGGACGCGAAGACGTCGTCGGACGCCAAGCGCGCCGACACCCGCGACGCCAGGACGTCGGCCGCCAAGGACGCCAAGACCTCCGGCGCCACGTCCGACACCAAGTCGGCCAAGGCGGACCACTCCTCCAAGACCGCCAAGACCGCCAAGACCGCCGAGCACGGCCGCGCCGGCGCGGACGCCAGGACGGCCGGGGACTTCGACTCCAAGGGGCCGAAGGCGTCCGGCGGCTCGGGCGGCTCCAAGCACTCGGGCGGCTCGGGCGAAGGCAAGAGCGGCAAGGAGGGGCCGGGCCGGGAGGGGAAGAACGGGGCGCAGCCCGGTTCGGGCGCCGGGAAGGACAGCGCCTCGGACGAGTCGGGCGACAAGCGAGCCAAGGGCCCGGGGCCGGACGGCACGGACGGGCAGGCCGGTGCCGGCGTGCCCGCCTCCAAGCCGGGCGGGCCCGGCCGGGCCGGGGCCGAAGCGGAGAAGCCGGCGAAGGAGGAGGACGCTCAGGGCGGCCGGAGCAAGGCCGACCTGGAGAAGAAGGCGCAGGCCGAGCCCGGCGCGAACCTCACCGGCACCAGTGCGGCGGGTGGACGGGAGCGGGCCGAGTACCTCCGTACGCAGGCCGCCCGGGAAGCCGGGTACCGGGACGGAAAGCGTGCGGCCGGCGTGGTCGGTCAGGCCCAGGCCTACCGCGACGGCGTGAAGGACGGCTGGTCCGACCGGCAGGCCGCCGACGAGGCCGAGCGCAAGAGGATGGACGACGCCAAGGTCCGCAACGCCCAGCGGCCCAAGGAGCCGCCGAAGCCCGAGATGGCGCCGGCCGCCGGGTCGACCACCGACCTGCAGAGGAAGGACACGGCGGGCACGGAGGCCGGGGCGGAGAAGCCGGTGGTGCCGCCCAAGCCCACCACTCCGCCGACCATCCCGGCCCGGGCCGAGGCCGACGCGGCGTCCAAGCCCGGCGGCCGGCCGGGCGTCGACCTGTCCAAGAAGCCGAAGCCGAAGCCGGGCGACGGGCCGGAGGCCGGGGCGGAGAAGCCGGCGGTGCCGCCCAAGCCCACCACCCCGCCCAAGCCCACCATCCCGCCCACCATCCCGGCCCAGGCCAAGACCGACGCGGCGCAGCAGCCGAAGGCGGGCGTGGATCTGGCCAAGGCGTCGAAGTCGGGTGTCGATCTGACCAAGCCGCTGAAGGCGGGTGACGGCAAGGAGGCCGACGCGGCGTCCAAGCCCGCCGCCCGGCCGGGCGTCGACCTGGCCAAGGCGTCGAAGTCCGGCGACGGGCCGGGCGCGGTCGAGATGGAGAAGCCCGCCGCGGACCGCCCGCTGGGCGGGGCCGACAGCACGAGCCTGGGCGGGGCCGACAGCAAGAGCGCCGGCCTTCAGCCGATGGCCAGCACCACCGTCCTGGCCCAGGCAGCCCTGCCACCTGATCAGGCCGCGGCCGCCGCCGTGACCGGCGCTGTCCGGCCCACCCCGCACACCTCGCCGGACAGTCCGGCCACCCCCAGGAGGTCGCACGACCCGATGCCCGACCAGAGCACTGCAGGCGGGGCCGCGCCCGCGTACGACATCGAGGTCACCCCCAGCACGGTCCGCTTCACCGTCGACGGCGAGGAGCGCGAGCTGGGGCGCACCGAGGTCCGCACCCTCAAGGGCTTCGAGAACACGATGCGGACGCGGGGCGCCGACCTGGTCAAGATCGCCGAGCAGAGCAAAGACGCGGTGGCCATGGCCACCCAGCACGCCCTCACCGCGCAGAGGCTCCACGAGCGGGCACGGGCCGTCAAGGGCGGCGAAGACCTGGTCTGGGCGCTGGCTCATCTGTCCTCGGAGTGCCGGAGGCTGTGCACGAAAGCCGAGCAGACCGAGCGCTACGCGGCCAAGGGCGCCGAGGCCGCTGCCGCGCTGGTCGTCAACGCCGACAGCCGGCACGGCGGCATCTACAAGGCCGTCGCCGACAGCCCGCTCACCATCCCCGCCGAGAAGGCGTTCTACATGGACCAGCAAGGAGGCTGACCGGTGCCCGCATCGAACAAGAACAGCAGCGGCAGGGCGGACATCTCCTACCGCGAGTTGAAGCGGGAGGTGGTCAAGCTCGCCAGGGACGTCATGCGCGGCGCCGACGACCAGAAGGTGTTGGCCTCGCGCCTGGCCGAAGGGGCCAGGAACGTCGGCCGCACCGCGGACAACATCGCGTCGCTGAACGTCGACGCCGCCACCGTCGCGGAGACCCGCGAGCTCGCCCAGGCCATGAAGGGCCTGGGCGAGAGCGCGACCGGCTACGCCAACCGCGCCGACACCACCTCCCGGACCGCCGACCGCGTCGGTCGCGAAGCGGCCAGGTTCCACGAGGGCATTCAGCAGGCCGTCGACAACGCACCGGTCCAGATGGCCGACCGCACCTGGTACGCCCAGGAGTAAGGAGCACACCGCAATGAGCACCGACACCTCTCCCGCCGAGCAGGCGGTTCGCAGCCCGACGGTCGAGCGGGCGGTGGCCGTCGTGGAGACGGCCGCCCCGGCCGCGGTCGCCGCGGTCCTGCCGTTCCTGGACAACCAGGCCGCCAGCACCGTCTCGTGCCTGCTGGCGGCCCCGGCCGCGGTCGCGGCCGCGAACTACGCCGGCCTCATCTCCGAGCGGACACTGGCCGCTGTGCCGGGCGGCGACATCCTCGCCGCCCACAGGACCCCGATGCTGGTCTCGGCGGTGGCCACCGCCACCGCCGCGGCCACCGTCACCCTCCAGGGCCTGCCCGGCGCGGACGCCCTGCTCGCCGGATGGACGACCCTGCCCTCGCTCCCCGGCGCGGTGTCCGTCGCCTGGTGGGGCGCGAGCTGCTACGTCGCGTTCGTGCTCCGCAAGGTCCTCGGCAACCGCCGCCCGCGCCGCGCCGCCGCCACCCCGGCCCCGGCCCCGCAGCCGGGAGGGCAGGACACCCTCACCCCGGCGCAGCGGGAGGTGCTGGAGCGCTGGCTCGCGCACATCTCCAGTGAGCGGGGCACCCACCCCGGCCAGGACCTCCACCTGACCGCCCACGGCCCCCAGGCGTGGGAGGGGATCATCGAGGCGGCGCCCGGCCGGCCGGTCACCGTCACCGCGGAGACCGTCTCCGGGGTGTACCGGCTGCCGCCCGCGTGGATCCGCATCACGGAGGGCCCCCACGAGTCCGCCCGCCAGATCCTGGTCCACACCGTCCAGCCCGCCACCGAGCAGGCGCAGTACGGGCCGCTGGAGACGCTGTGGCTCCAACGCGTCGGAAGCAGGTCCGGGTGCATGCCCGGCACGCACCTCGAAGGCGCGGTGCAGGACCCGGCCACCGGCGGCGTCGCGGCGTGGATCGTCGCGGACGAGGACACCGACGCGATCACCATGCCGGACATGGCCCGCATCGCCGGCGCCCTGCGCAGGACCGCCCTGCTGGTGTCGGTCGAGCCGACCCAGGACCCGCGCCGGGCGATCCTGCGGCTGATGGACCACTCCCCGCTGGAAGCAGGTAAGCCGCTGCCCGGCCCCGACGCACTGCGCTCGAACGGCAACGGGTTCGTCCAGCTCGGCCTCGGCATCAGCGGCAGGCCCGCGCGCCTGCAGCTGTTCGACCCCCGAGGCGGCGCCCGCCACGCCCTGGTCGCCGGCGTCACCGGCTCCGGCAAGGGCGGCGTCCTGCAGCTGCTGTGCCTGAGCTACCACGTCAACAAGATCGCGATCGTCTACGCCGACCCCAAGGGCTCCTCCAACCCGGACGTGGAGGACATGGCCGCGTTCGCGGGCACCGGCAAGGACGGCGCGATGGGCGCCCTGCGCCTGGCCTACGCGATTCTGCTGCACCGCATCGAGCAGTCGCAGCAGTTGCGGATGAAGAACTTCACCGCGACCGACACCATGCCGTACATCGCGGTCGTCCTGGACGAGTTCGCCCAGCTCCTGTCCGAGAAGAGCGAGTACATGAAAGAGGCGGCCTTCATCGTCGCGGCCATCGCCGAGCAGGGCCGCTCCCTCGGCATGGCCATGGTGCTGTGCGGGCAGATCCTCAACCTCGACAAGATGGGCTCCGACACGTCGATCCGCGACAACATCTTCTACGGCGGCGCCCTCGTCCTGTTGAGGTCCGACGGGGCGCAGAAGCACCGCGTCGACCTGCCCGACAGCTTCGACGGCATCGACCCGAGCCGGATCCCCGCCTACTGGCGCACCGGCACCGACAGCCTCGTCTACGACCCGAACGTCCCCGAGGACGACCCCTCCCGCACGTTCGGCGTCGGGTACGTCGTCGGCCCGGACGAGCGGGCCGAGATGATGCGCGCCTGGATCCTGGAGTCCGCCGCCGGCCTCTGGGACGAGGACGCCGTCGTCCACCCGGCGGACTTCCCCGGCTGGGACGACCGCGACCTGATCGCCGCCGTCCCCGTCGGCCCCGCCGCCGAGGACGGCGACGGCACCACCGCGGCGCCTTGGACGCCCGGGCCCGCGCCCGCGCTCGTCAAGGAGCCCACCGCGAAGGAGAAGATCCTCACCGCCCTGGACGAGTGGCGCGACCCGGCCGGCCTCGACGTCACCTACCTGCACATCGACCAGATCATCGCGATGACCGAGGTCGCCAAGAAGACCGTCGAGAACAAGCTCACCGAGCTCACCAAGAGCGGCGCGGTCGTCCGCAACCCGCAGGTGTCCGGCGAGTACGGCCTGCCCCTGACCACCGGGAACACCGAGACCCTCGACACCCAGCCCGTCGAGGCGTAGCCGGGCACCCCACCCTCCACCCGCCCACCCGCCCCACCCTGCCCCGGCCGGGCGGGGCGGGGCGGCGGGCCCCGCATCACCGCATCCAGGCCCCGGCCACCCCGGCCGAGGGCCCCTCACCCATGCCCACAAGGGAGACACCCCGCCATGGCCCACACTCACCTGCTCGTCGGCACCACCGGCTCCGGCAAGACCCACACCCTCCAGCAGCTGATCGACCAGGCCACCACCGACTCCACCGTCACCACCTGGGCGATCGAACCCGCCCGCCGTGGCAACCTCACCGCCGCCGACCGACACACCACCACCGAGACCGCCGAGCAGCTCCTCGACCAGGTCCTCGACCTCGCCCGCCAGCGCGCCACCGCCTGCCAGCAGCAGGGCCACACCGCCCATACCCCGACCGAGGACCAGCCGCGCGTCCTGCTGCTCATCGACGAGGCCGACCACCTCCTGCGCCGGCAGCCCGCCCGGGCCCGGCAGCTCGAGGAGATCGCCGCCACCACCCGCCCCCTCGGGATCGAGACCGCCGTCGCCACCAACTCCGTGCTCCTGGACGTGTGGCCGCTCGGTCTGCGCGAGCAGCTCCTCGCCGGCGACATCACCGTCCACGGCACCCCCGACCGGAACACCGAAGCCCTGCTCCGCGAGCGCATCGCCGACGGCACCGCCACCGGCCCGGCCTGCCTCGAACCGGCCCGCACCGGCCGCTGACCCACCCCGCCCCGCTCGCACCCTCCAGGAAGGACACCACGATGAACACCACCCCCACCGCCCCGGCCGCGCCCGCGCCGGTGATCGCCACCGACCAGAGCACCGACCCCACTACCGCCCGGGACGAGAGCCTGACCGAGGTCACCCTCACCATCGCCACCGAGGACGGCTCCGACTACCGCGACGTGCGGAAGCTGACCCTGGGCCAGCTCACCGGCCTGCTCCTCGCGTTCGACGCCGGCGAGGTCGACGCGGACTTCCTGGACGAGGAGGAGCCGCGCGAGATGACGCTGGAGTACGCGCCCTCCGAGTACAGCGGCCGGCCCTGGGGCGAGACCCGTTTCTTCGAGGAGAGCGCGGCGGACCAGCTGCTGCAGGCCTTCGAGGCCGGCGCACCGCTGGAGTGATCCAAGCGGCCAGGAATCCCGCCAGCCCCCACGCCGCAGCCGAACCGGCCCCCGCTGTGCTGCGCCCTGGCGCGCCGTCCGTCGACTGCGTCACCGGCCCGCTCGACCTCGGGTCGGCCGCAACGCCCGCTGACCCGCTTCGTCCGTCTCCGCCATCTTCAGGAAGGACAGCACGATGAACACCACCACCCCCACCCCGGCCGCGCCGGTGATCGCCTCCGCCGCCTCCGCCATCGTCCGCCGGGGCCTGTTCGCCGAGCAGCTCCTCGACCAGGTCCTCGACCTCGCCCGCCAGCGCGCCACCGCCTGCCGGCAGCAGGGCCGCACCGCCCACACCCCGACCGAGGACCAGCCGCGCGTCCTGCTGCTCATCGACGAGGCCGACCACCTCCTGCGCCGGCAGCCCGCCCGGGCCCGGCAGATCGAGGAGATCGCCACCACCACCCGCCCCCTCGGGATCGAGACCGCCGTCGCCACCACCTCCGTGCTCCTGGACGTGTGGCCGCTCGGCCTGCGCGAGCAGCTCCTCGCCGGCGACATCACCGTCCACGGCACCCCCGACCGCCACACCGAAGCCCTGCTCCGCGAGCGCATCGCCGACGGCACCGCCACCGTCCTGCCCCACGCCCTCCGCTCCCGCACCACCGCCTCCGCCACCTGACCGCTCCCGGCCCCTCCGAGGGCCGACGGCCCCGCCCCGCCCCGGCCACCACGGCCCGGCCCGGGGCGGGACCGCCGGCCCCAGAAGGCGCCGCGGCGCCCGCACCGACCGTCCTGCCGCCGACCCGACCGGAGACCCGATTCACCGTGCTCGCCACCCGCGTCACCGACGCCGCCCTGCGCCTGCTCGACTCCACCACCAACGCCTGGCAGGCCACCGCACCCCTGCGCGCCCGCGCCGCCACCACCTGGCGCACCCGCACCAGCCCCGCCCAGCGCGCCCGGACAGATCACCGCCACCGCCCTCGCCGCCGTCCTCGCCGCATCCCTGACCATCACCCTCACCACCACCGCGGTCCGCCTGGCCGCCGCCGCGGCCGCCAACCTCGCCCGAGGCTGCATCCACACCATCGCCTACCTGTGGCACAGCGACACCGCCGACGGCACCCGCGACATCCTGCGCATCCCCCTCGACGGCGTCGCCGCCTGGCTGCGCCAGAACGGATCCGGCCTGCCCGCCACCCCCGGCCGGATCGGCGCCGTCGCCCTGATCCTCACGCTCGTGCTGTTCACCGCGGCCCGGCGCGGCTCCACCGCCGCCCGCGCCGCCTGGGCCCTCCTCGGAGCCGCCGCCTGCGCGGCGACCTGGCAGGCCGGCCCCGAGAGCCAACGCACCGCGGCCGCCGCCGTCACCGCCGGCGTCTGGCTGTTCCTCGCCCCGGCCGCGTACGCGAAGCGCCGGCGGACGACCGAGCGCCGCATCCGCCTGCTCCTCAACCCCGCCGTCGAAGAAGCCCTCACCGCCCTGGCCGCCGCCCACACCCCCACCGGCCCGGCCACCGCTGCGGCACCGACCACGACCGTGCACACCGTGCCGCCTTCGCGGCCCCGGCTGAGCCCCCTGCAGACCCTGGCCGCCATCAAGGTGCCCGGCCCCGCCGCCGGCGGATTCCGCTGCCTCCACTGCGACCAGCCACTCGCCTGGGCCGCCACCGAAACCGACTTCGAACGGACCTGGCGCACCACCGACGGCACCACCGCCTGCCCCGCCGCGCCCACCACCCCCGCCCTGCACCACGCCCTCTGACCGCCCGGACGTCAACCACCACCCACCAGCCGATCGCCTCCGATCGGCCCCGCCCCCCGCCGCACCCCGCGCCCGCCCCGCCGACCACCGGCCGGGCGGGCGCGGCGCACCCGGGGACAGGGACCGGCCGCCCGGCCGACACCATCGACAGGAGAACCGCATGGCCAGCACCTGGACCACCGAAACCGACATCGAGCAGCTCTTCACCGGCCTGGAACCCGACCGCTTCACCGGCCACCTCGACCGCGACGAGGCCTACGACGTCCTGCTCCGCTACCTCGCCTACGCCCGCACCCTGCGCCAGTCCCGCACCACCCCCGACGAGATCCACACCGCCATCCACCAGCTCGACGGCAGTCACGTCTTCGGCGGCCGCGGCACCCTGCGCGTCCTGCTGCGCAACGCGGCCGACGAGCACGAGATCCGCATCACCGCCGCCGGCCACATCCTGCTGCGCTCCGACGCCCCCACCGACGGCGGACCCGAGCACGCCTGGATCCGCATGGAGAACCGGGGCGGAGCGGAGATCGACGTCATCGGCGCGAACCCGTGGCCCGACCACCACCCCCACGCCCCCGGCCCGGCCTGGTGGCGCTGCAGCGGCTGCCGCACCGGAAGCGGCGCCCACGCCCAGGACCTCGACCTGATCCGCATCGAGGCCGCCCAGCACGCCCGGGACTGCGCAGCCCTGCCCGCGCCGGTCGCCTCCGAGCCCGGCCGCTGACCGGACGACCCCCACCACCCCCGCCGCCGAGCCGCTCGGCCGACCCCGCCTCGTCCAACACCCTCTTCCTGGAGGAACCCGTGCGCCAGAGCCTGCTCCGCCTGCTGCCCGCCCGCATCGTCCGCCGCCTCGGCTACGAACCCGCCCTGCACGACCCGGCCGCCCTCGCCGCCGCGATCGAAGCCAACCTCGACCGCGCCCGCGCCGGGCACGACACCGAACTCCGCGCCGCCCTGCGCAAGCTCACCGGCCCGCTGGAGTTCCAGCCCGGCCTGCTCGACCTGCACCAGGAGAGCGCCGACATCGTCGTCTACCTGCGCGGCGTCGCGGCCGCGTCCGAGACCAACCTGGACCTGAACGACCCCCGCCAGCGCGCCCTCTACCGGGCGCTGCTGGACGCCCTCTCCGCGTCCGAACAGTTCCGTGCCCGCGTCGCCGAGGCCGCCTCCCTCGCCCTGCCGGCCGACGAGAGCACCGCCGAACTCCAGAACTTCTGACCCCCTCCGGGCACTGACGCTGCCCACCACGACGCCCGCCCGCCGCTGCCCGCCAGGTGCGGCGGGCGGGTGCCGTGGTGCGCGGCGCGGCCGCCCGGCCGACACCCCGCCACCACCTGGAGAGCGAGCCCATGACCGACACCACCGCCACCACCTCCACCGCCACCGCCGAGACCGGACACGGCGCGGCCGAGACGATCCGCTACACCGCGGACGTCGCCGCCGTGGATCCCGACGGCCGCGTGCTGCTGATCGAGCGCGGCCACCCGCCGTTCCAGGGCCTGCTGGCCCTGCCCGGCGGCCACGTCGACGCCGGCGAGACGGGCCTGGCCGCCGCCGTCCGCGAGCTGTACGAGGAGACCGGCGTCCAGGTCGCCCCCGCCGACCTGGCCTTCATCGGCGTCTACGACGAGCCCGACCGCGACCCGCGCGGCCGGTACGTCGGCGTCGCCTACCTCGCCCGCGTCCCCGCCCACACCGAGGCCCGCGCCGGGGACGACGCCGCCACCGTCCAGTGGGTCCCGCTCGACTCCCCGCCCGAGCAGCTCGCGTTCGACCACGCCCGGATCCTCGCCGACGCCCGCCGGATCATCTCCGGGCACTGACGCTGCCCACACCGCGCCCGCCCGCCGCGCCACCCAGGCACGGCGGGCGGGCGCGGTGGTGCGCGGCGCGGCCGCCCGGCCGGACACCACCACCTGTTCAACACCCTCTCCCTGGAGGAACCCGTGCGCCGGAGCCTGCTCCGTCTGCTGCCCGCCCGCATCCACCGCCGCCTCGGCCACGAACCCGCCCGGCACGACCCGGCCGCCCTCGCCGCCGCGATCGAGGCCACCGACCACCAGACGCCGCTCGCGGCCGCCGAGCCCCTCGCCCACGCGCAGTGCACGATCACCTGCCCGCGCTGCCACACACCCGGCGCCGAGGAGTACAGCGAACCGATCCGCGCAACCCACGACGACTACGCGGAATGCGCCCGCTGCCGCTCCTGCGGCCTGGAGTGGGCCCTCGACCCCGGAGCCGACGCCTGCTGCACCACTTGCGGCGGCAGCGGCACCCCCGGCGCCGGACCCAGCCGCCGACGCACCGCCGACGGCTGGGAGCCCACCCCGACGTGCCACTGCCACCAGCTGCACGAGGAGCCCGGGCACTGACGCTACCCACCACCGCGCCCGCCGGCCGAGCCATCCAGGCCCGGCCCGCGGGCGCAGTGGTGCGCGGCGCGGCCGCCCGGCCGACACCCGCTACGGGAGGACTACCGCGTGACCGTCATCCCCCTCCACCCCGACTCCCCCGCCTCGCACGCCGTGGGCATCGACTTCGACCAGACCCTGGTGGCCCACGACCGCGGATGGCAGAACGGCCTCATCTACGGCGACCCGATCCCCGGCGCGATCGGTGCCCTGCTCCTCCTCGCCGACCACCGCGCCGTCTTCGTGTGCACGGCCAGGCCCAACTCCCACCTGGCGGCCGTCGCGGACTGGGTCACCCGCCACAGCGGACTGCCCACCCTCGTCGACACCTCCCAGGACTGCTCGTACTGGCTCGAGCGCGGCCTCGCGCTCGTGACGAACCGGAAGCTGGGCGCCGCGCGGTACGTCGACGACCGCGCGGTCGCGTTCAACGGCAACTGGGCCGAGGCCCTCGCCGCTGTTGCCCACGGCATCGGCCTCCCGCTCGACGCGCTTTCCCACCGCCACCCCGCCAAGGACCACCACCCGCACACCGCGCACTGACCAGCCGTGCCCGCCCCGGTCCGCACAGGGGCGGGCACCACCCCCACCACGTCCTACAGATAAGGAGAGGGAGAGCTGTGATCCTGACCATTGCCGTACAGAACCTCAAACGCGGAGGCCTGCTCGACGGAGGCGGCGACCGGGAGGACCGCTGGCCACTCCTCGCCGAGCGCATCGCCGCCGTCGACCCGGACCTGGTGCTGCTCCAGAAAGCCGAAGGGTGGGCCGACGCCGGCCACCGCCAGCTCGTCCGCGCCGAGCAGGACCTCGGCATGGACGGACTCCTCGCCCCGTCCCGCTCCGGCCGCGGAACCGCCCTGCTACCGGCGCGAGACCCTCGGCCGGCGCATCGCCTGGAACACCGACTACACCGGCACCGAGACGCACCACGGCTTCGGCGTCGCGGGCTTCACGATTCCCGGCCTGCCCGCACCGCTCGCCGTGACCAGCGTCCACCTCACCCCCTACAGCGCCGACCGGGCCGTCGCCGAAGCCGACTTCGCCGCCTCCCGCACCTACCGGCACGGGCCCTACTGCATCCTCGGCGGCGACATCAACTACCCGCCCGCCGCCGGCCCGGATCCGGCTTGGGACCGCATGCGCCCCTACAACCGCGGCTCCCGAACCCTGCTCACCGACCCGACACTCCAGAAGACCGCCCCAGTGCCGGACCGCCGGATCGCCTGGAAACTCGCCGCCAACGGCCTCACCGACACCGCCTGGCACCTGTACCAGCAGACCGGCGACGAACTCCTACTCCGCCGCACCGGCAACGACGACCGGATCGACCAGCTCTGGGTCTCCACCCCGCTCGCTCCCGCCGTCCTCTCCTACACCCTGCTCGACACCCCGCCCGACGCCAGCGACCACCACGGCCTGGCCGTCGCCCTCGACACCAGCCGCATCGACACCACCCAGCCCTGGACGTACGAGTGACCACCCGAGGGGAACGCCCGTGACCACCACCGAAACCAGCGCCGCCCAAGCCGACACCGACCGCACCGACCAGAACCTCACCGAAGCGCTCGCCCACACCGTCGGAGACGTAGGGCGAGTCGACCAGAAATCGGGCGTCCTGCTCGGCCTCGACGGCGTCCTCGCCGCGGCGGTCGCTATCCTCGCCCAGTCGCACGGCGCCCGGCTCACCGTCATCGCCCCTGCCGCCGCGCTGCTCCTGGCCGCCACCGTCCTCGCCGTCCTCGCCATCCGACCCCGCGCCGAAGTCCGAGCCCCCGACGACCCCCACCGGAGCTCCCCCGCCTACTGGGCCGACCTCGACCCCGACCAGCTGCGCGCGGCCCTCGCCCAGGACCGCCGGCTCCACCGGCTCGCCGACCTCGGCGCGATCTTCCGCTACAAGATGACCCTGCTGCGCTGGGCTTCCGACACCTCCATCGCGGCCCTGATCGCGCTCGCCGCAGCCGCGCTCCTCACCGCTGCCTGACACCCGAGAACGGGGGCGCACAGCGGTAGAGACGTTGATTCGGCGGCGCGTCCTGGTGACCCGGCACACAAGAAGGGCCCGCTTCCTCCGGCGTCGACGCCCTTAGGTTCTAGCGGTCCTCGCAACACCCACGATCTGTGGGAGTTGCGAGGACCATGGGCGGCAAGAGGCTCGATCCGAAGTTGAAGAAGCTGTTCTTCGAACGGCTTGATGCCGTGGGGAGTGTTTCCCCCGTAGCGCGCGAGCTGGGGCTGAACCGGAACACGGCGTTCACGCTGGCTCGCAAGGCCGGCATGAGCACCAAGCGCCTGGGACATCCCGCGCGCGAGGAGTACGTGAAGCTGCGGGCTGAGGGCGTCTCCAGGCGGCAGGCGGCCAGGCGGGTCGGGGTGAACCCTCGCACAGCCCAGGATTGGGACTGGGGCATCCGGAAGTCCAGCAACTCGCGGCTCTACCCCGACGGCCGGCGTGTGAACTACACGACGGGAACCGTCACGATGTCCGACGTGATCATCGCTGTCCCGGCGAGGCCGGTGAGCCTCAAGTCCCTGGAGAAGAAGCTCCACCCCAGGCTGCTCTCGCTCTCCGAGCGCGAGCGGATACGCGACCTGCTTGCCGCCGGTCAGTCGATGCGGGCCATCGGACGGGCCCTGGGGCGCTCGGCCAGCACCATCTCGCGCGAGCTGCGGAACAACTCGGCAGCCGCCGACTACCACCCCTACGCGGCGCACAGGGTCGCCGCCTCGCGCCGGCCTCGCCCGAAGGAGCGCAAGCTGCTGCGCGAAGGTCCGCTGCGCGGCTTCGTCCAGGACGGCCTGCGCCGGCGTTGGTCCCCGGAACAGATCTGCCACGCTCTGGCCAAGACCCATCCGGACGACCAGAGCATGCGGGTGAGCGTGGAAACGATCTACCAGGCGTTGTACTGCCAGGCCCGCGGCGGCCTGAAGCGGGAGATCCAGGCGGCCGTTCGCACCGGTCGCACGCGCCGCAAGCCGCGCCGGCACCCTGAGCGGCGCACTTCCCGGTTCGTCGACCCGATGGTGATGATCAGCGACCGTCCCGCCGACGTCGAGGACCGGGCCGTGCCGGGCCACTGGGAAGGCGACCTGATCGTCGGCGCGGGCGGGCGCTCCGCGATAGCCACCCTGGTCGAGCGCAGCACCCGCTACACCATGCTGGTCCACCTGCCGGGCGAGACCCACGACGCCGAGACCGTCCGCGACGGGCTCGTCCGCGCCGTCCAGACCCTGCCCGCCCACCTGCGCGGCTCGCTCACCTGGGACCAGGGCGCCGAGATGGCACGCCACAAGCAGTTCAGCATGGCCACCGACATGCCCGTCTACTTCTGCGACCCGGCCTCGCCCTGGCAGCGCGGCTCGAACGAGAACACCAACGGACTGCTGCGGCAGTACTTCCCGAAGGGCACCGAACTGAGCGTTCACGGTCCCGAAGACCTCGAACACGTCGCCCAGGAACTCAACGGCCGCCCACGCAAGACGCTCGGCTGGGATACCCCAGCCGAGCGTCTACGTGATCTACTCACCGTCTGAAACCAAGCGGTGTTGCGACGACCCCTAGAACCTAAGCATTGCTGGGTACGGGCCTCTCTGTGTTTAACGGGACTATCCGATTCGCACCCATGAGGGGCTGCCCGATGAGGACAGCTGAGTCTCCGATGCCAGCCCTTGCAACCGGCCCTCGGAAGGGAGGTGTAAACCCGGTTTACACGTGCAGGCCCGTCCAGACAGCCTTGGGGGCGCGCTCATGGTGGGTAAACCGGGTTTACACCGGCTGCATCGCTGCCTCGGTACCGCGCGCGGAGTCCAGGAGCTCGATCAGTGCCCGCGCGACTGCAGCAGCCTGACGGGAGGTCAACGCCGAGTGGAGGCTTCGGGCAAGCGCCTCCGGGTCGACCGGCTCGATCGTCAGGGTCAGCATCTGCGGTCCGGCTCCGGCGGAGTCCTGCAGCGTGGTACTCGAGCCGCCGGCGGCCGTCGTGGACGGCGGGTCCGCCGGCAGTTGGGTGTCGGGGTAAACCGGGTTTACCCCGACACCCGAAGCAGCTGAAGAGGAGTCCGCCGCATCTGTGGTGTAAACCGGGTTTACCTGCGGCTCGGTTCGAGGACGGGCCAACCTCGGCTTGTCGCGGGTCGCGCGGGCCTGAGCGACCTGCTCGTCGGTCGACAGGGTGCCGGCCCGAGTCGCGGCACCGAGCCGTCGGGCGTCCTTGACGCCAATCTCCTTTGCCTCGACCATCTCCTTCACCTCCGGAGCCAGGTGAAGGAGCGCCATACGCTGGCCGACCCAGGCCGAGGTCTTGCCGAGCCGCCTAGCTACGGCGGCCTGATTGCCGTCGTAGACGGTGTCGAGGAGTTCCTGGATGGCCTCGGCTTCTTCGACCGGCGGGACGTTCTCGCGGTGGATGTTGGCGATCAGCGCGGCTTCGAGCATCGCAGAAGCAGTGAGCGCGAGGTCGTCCTGCAGGTCGACGCGGATCCGCTCGAGTCCCGCGCGGGCGGCAGCCCGGAGGCGCCGGTTGCCGTCGAGGGCGACGAACGACGCGTCACCGAGACGTTCTTCGGCCACATCAGGGTGGGCGTCGAGGAACGCCATCCTCGACACCACGGTGATGGCGGTGATCTGCCCGATCTCCCGCATGCTCGCCGCAGTCTCGTCGATCGCCTCCTCGCTGTACGACTTGCGATGGTTGCGAGGGTTGAAGACGACATCCGCCAGCGGGACGCTGGACGCCTTGCGGGGCCGGCCAAGGGCCTCACTGCGGGCCGCGGCCGACGCCATGTCACCGCCCCGGGAAGCGTTGAGATTGCCGAACGCGGACCCGCCGCCGGCGAGCTTCTTGGCGATGCTCATCCGAGCCTCCTGCGGATCTCGCGCATACGCTGCGCCTGGGTGGAGGACGGCGCGTACTGCAGCAGGGGCTGCTTCAGGTGCACGGCCTCACGTTGTTCCTTCAGGTCGGGCAGGATGCTGAGCACCGGCGGGTCCTGGAGGCCCTCCCACTCCTGCAAGGCGTTGATGACCACGTAGCCCTTGCGGACGTCGTACTTGTTGACGACCAGGCCGAGGCGGTCGATGTCGACCTCGTAGTCGAGCGAGACGGTGTTGATCTGGCTCTCGAGCATCATGTACGCGTGCGCGGAGGAGTCTTCGGCCTCGACGGGGATGACGACCCCGGAGTTGCCCTTCGGTTCGTTCTTGCGGCGGTGCGCGTAGTAGATGCCGGCGTCCATTGCCAGGCCGAGGTTCGGCGGGGCGTCGATGACGATGACGTCGAAGTGCTCTTCGAGGGGGGCCAGGGCTCGCTGCAGCAAAGCCTCCCGGGGGCCGCGGACACCGCCGAGCCTCGAGTCCAGCAGAAATGCCTCGAACGAGGACGGCAGCAGAAACAGCCGGTCCTCGAAGAACTCGGGAGCGATCGGGACGACGTGGTCCATCAACGAGCCGACAACGCGCTCACGTTCGACCATGTGCGTCACCAGGCTCTCGGTGCCCGGCGCGATCTGCTTGCACCCCAATTGCTCGGTGAGGTGACCCTGCGGGTCGTAGTCCACGAGCAGGGTGCGAAGGCCGGGAAGGGCCGGCCGCTTCGACGAGCCCGTGGTGGCGGGCAAGCCGAGCGCGATGGCCTGCGCGAGACCGGCGGCGACCGTCGTCTTCCCGACACCGCCCTTCTGGTTGCAGACGATGAAGCGCCGGGTGAGGCGGGGGATCGTAAGGTCCGACAGCGGCGCCCCGTGGGAGTCCACCCACGCGCTGATCGCCTGGCCCAGGCCCTGCACGAAAGAGATCTCCCGTACCGTGCACTCGGACTTGAAGGTGTCGTACAAACCGACCGGTAGCCAGGTGTTGAAGCTGTCGGCGCCTGAGGTATCGACAGCCGAATCCTGGCCGGCCTCGCGAGCCAACCACTGCTCGACGGCCCCGGTCACCGCGACCTGCATGTCGATACCGAGCTGCGCAGCCCGGGTCTTCAGCGCTTGACGGAGAGTCGGCGGAAGCTTCGACGCAACCTTTTCCCGCTCTCCCCCAGAGTATGGAGATGCCATAGCGTCACCATAGTGGCGTCTGATCGGATTTGATGCATCGCTGGCAGGGTCGGCGCGTCGCACATCGCCTCGGAGCCGTGTCGGACACCTCGTGGCGTGGGCACTGGGTCCGCCACCTGTCCCGCGAATACGGCCATATGTGACAGAACGTCGCGCTCGACGCGCTCCGCCCCGTACCGTGGGAGACCCATCGTCGAGGGGGAGAAGACAGTGTCGTGGCGAGACGCGGTACCGCTGGCCCTGCGGATGCTGCTCCAGAGGAACGACCACGTCGATCCGCACCTGGAAATCCTGCGCTTGGGTGCCGAGCATCAGGATGTCGACGCCCGCGACGTCACCGTCACCCTGGTGCTGGACGGCGCGTTGGTGACCGGCACGGTGATTTCCACCGACACGTGGGAGCGTTTGCACCTGCGCCGGCTCGGCGACCACGACGACACCCTTCGCCGTGTCGTCCGGGACGCGGTCGGCCACCTTGACCAGGCCGCCGGTGAAGGCCGCCGCCGAAAGGACACTGACTGTCGCTTCCTGCACCTGCGCGACGTCACCTATCGCGCAGGCCGTACCGCCCAGGCGCTGCCGCTGTGGCGCGGCCCGATCACGGCGGTGAGCGGTTGGATGGTCGGGGAACCTGACAAAGACTGAAAGCTGACAGCTTTGCCACTCGTCCCGGGCCGGACCTGGCTGTAGTGCACGTACCGCCCGACTGCCGCCACGCTCTTGACGTGCCATCACCCACGGGTGGGGTGCCGCGCAAAGCCGCGCAAGAGACTTTGGTACGGGAGGGCACCATGACGCTACGGTTCGCCGGAGTGCACCCCAACACCGGCAAGGACGAGAGCCCGATGGTGTGGGTGGACGGCGAGCGCAAGGAGCTGGTCGTCCAGAGCCTCAAGCCCGGCGCCGAGCTCCAGGTGGAGATCGGCACCACCGAGTGGGTGCCCGGCCACTCCCTCGGCACCCCCGACCACGAGAACGTGACCCGCATCCCGCTGCACATGGCGGACATCATCAGGAAGGCACTCGACGGTGCCGAGCGTGACGGCGTTCTCTGAACTGCTGGCCGCCGCCCGCTACTCCGCGGTGCACCTGTAGATGCGCGACTCCTACGGCGTGGCCGGCGAGGCCGAGCAGTACGAGGTCTTCCGCCGCACCGGTGTGCGCCCGGACCTGGACCCGGAGGGCGAGGACTGGGCGCGTCCGCCAGTACGGCGACCACCGCCTGTAGGACGACTTCGAACGGACCCTCACCTGGTGGCAGCTGTCAGGCGAGCCCGGCGTCGAGCGCCCGGACTCACCGTCACCCCGACCGGCTGGCACGCCTGGCTCGACGACCCCGACCAACCGATCTGACCAGCTCGCCCGTCTGGTCCGATGCCGCGATGATTTGCTGGTTCGGCGTCAGCCTTCGGTCTTTCCGAGCATCCGGTCGGCACCGAGGTGGTGCCACAGTCGTCGACGTTTCGGGGACGATTGGTGCGCTCAGCCCGCTCCACTGCCTCTACCTGTTGCGCGCCACTGCGCATCCGGTGCCCGCTGTTCCCGTCCACGCTGGGGCCTCGACGTCAACGAAGCCCTGGGTGCCGAACGACTCACATCGCTCGACCGTCAACCCGGACTGCGCCTCGTCCTGTCAGCCCTGCTGTTGCTGTGACGCAGCGATGGACTCACTACCCTGCCCATGGGACTGAGTGCGGCAGGGCGGGCAAGGAAGTCAGCCGGTGACGGCGACGGGGGCGTCCCAGGCGTTGCGGTCGACGGTCAGGGTGGCACCGCCGTAGGTCTCGCGTTGGTTGACCTGGTACTGGTGGGCACGGCGGTGACCGGCGAACAGGCTGCCGCCGTACGGGAAGCTGCCGGTGGTATCGGCGGCGCCGTCGTACTTGGCGTACCACAGGGCTTCGGGGAGGTCGGCGGCGCCTGCTTCGGCGGCCTTGGCGATGCCTGCGGCGCTGGAGGAGGCGAAGCCGTAGAAGCCGGGCCGATACGAGCGGGCTTTCACCGCGCGGTTGAAGGACTGGGTGTAGGCGAGCACCGCGTCCGCGCAGGCGGTGTCGGCGGTGTTGTAGGCCTCCATGTCGAGGTAGAGCGTGCTGCCGGGGCGCATCCCGAGCGCCGAGGCCTTGCCGACCGCGTCGGCGCCGTCCGCAGCCCCCAGCGCGACTGCGGTGTCGGCGGTGATCTTTTCGGGGCTGGCACCGGTCTGGCACGGCGGCTGCGCGCCCACATACAGCGGCACCAGCTTCCAGCCCGAGCCGGTGACCGCGTTGACCCAGGGCGCGGTGAGCTGAGGTTGTGCGCAGCCGCGGTTCTTGCCGCCGACGTAGACGGCGATCGCTCCGTAGGGGGAGGTGCTGCGCCAGGCGTTCATGGTGGCCAGTGGCGGGGCGGTGCACGTGTCGAAGGCAAGGCCGGTGAACACGCTTCCGCTGGAGACACCCGCCGGCGCTCCACCTATGGGACCAGGGGCCTTGGAGACGCCCGGCGGCGCTGAGGGGGTCGGCGCGATGGCTGATCCCGAAGTCGATGCGGGCGCGGAGCCCGACGCAGGTGCCGATGGCGCCGCGGAGGTGGAAGCTGATGCGGACGCCGATGGAGCGTCAAGTGCAGATGGTGACACCGACGGTTGCCCGGCGGCTTCCACCGCTGCGCTGCGTGGATCGTCGGCCGGCTTCGCGCACCCTCCGAGCGCCAGGCTGATGGCCGAGACCAGGCAGGCGGTGGACAGCGCGGTGCGATGACCCGGACGGATGGGGTCGTGCGGCACGGAAGGTTCCTCACTGACGAAGTGTCCGCGAGAGCGGCGAGCGATTGCCGATATGAATATCACCTGACGACCAGTCAGTTCCATGTCGGCCGAGCGCTTGGCGGGCGCGTTCCTGCAACGGCGACGGCTCTTCGGCCGCTGAGGCGATACCGATGACGCGACTGGCAAGCCTCACCATGTAGGAAACGGTCTTACGAGCCCTGCCGGCTTGATTGGTGCGGCCGAGCTGGCACGCCATGGCGCGAAGGCGGATCGCGACTCTCCTGTGAGAAGTCAAGTCAATCAGCGCCTGGGGGCAGCTGTATGACGTTTAGTCACGCTTTGGTTACAAGCTGAACGCACTAGGGGATCTCGTTGTCCCCATGTAGGGAGATCTTCACCCTTTCCGCCCGCTTTCCCCTCGCTTTAGCATCCGTGCACGCCCTATCTGAGTGATGGGTCTATGACAAGGAGTAGGTGTGCGCGAACGCATATCAGGGCATCGCAGGCAGTTGATGCTGCCGGGTGCTCGAGGGGTGAGCGCCGCTCTGGCGATGGCCGTGGCGGTGTCGCTGCTTGCCGGAACGGAGAGCGCGCTTGCCTCGCCGAAGCCGGACAAGTCCAGTGGGACGCAGGGTGCGAAGGGTGTGAAGTGGGCTGCCGAGGCCGCCGACATCCCGTCAGCGCGGGTCGCGGCGCGGCTGTCCGGGCAGCGGGTGGAGGCGCTGTCCGAGCGGACCGAGACGTCGACGACGTGGGTGAACAAGGACGGTTCGCTGACCACGGAGCTATTAGCCGGGCCGGTGCGCTTCCAGCGCGACGGCCGGTGGACCGACGTCGATCTGACGCTGCAGCAGCAGGCGGACGGCTCGGTCGCGCCGAAGGCGCACCCCGGTGGGTTGAAGCTGGCCGCGCCGGGGGGCACCCGGGCGAAGTCCTTCGCCGACTCACAGGCCGGCAGGGGCGAGGACCGCACCCTGGTGACCCTCGGGGAGGGCGACCAGCAGGTCGAACTGCAGTGGAAGGGCGGCCTGCCCGCGCCCGTGCTGGACGGCACGAAGGCTACGTACCAGGACGCGATCAGTGACGGCGCTGCCGACCTGGTCGTCGAGGCCACCCGGACCGGATTCGAGCAGTACACCGTCCTCAAGCAGCGCCCCGCGGTGGCCGGCTACTCGTACACCATGCCGCTGAAGGCCAAGGGGCTGAAGGCCGAGGCGCAGGCCGACGGCAGCGTGCTGTTCACCGACCGGAAGACCGGCGAGAAGCGGGCCGTGCTGCCCGCGCCGGTGATGTGGGACTCCACCGTCGTGGCGGAGGGTTCGCGTGAGCACGCGAGGCGGGCGAAGGTCGATCTGAAGATCGTTCAGCGCGGCGAGAACATCGACCTGGTGTTCACGCCCGACGCGGCGTTCCTCGCCGATTCGAAGACCCAGTACCCGGTGACCGTCGATCCGTCGACCATCGCGCTGGGCAACGTCTTCGACACCCGGGTGCAGAAGGGCGAGACCGTCGACTGGTCGGCGGACACCGAGCTGTACTGGGGCAACCCGGGCAGCACGAACGCGGACGGTTCCTCGCGCGAGGCCCGCGCGTTCATCAACTGGAACACCGCGCCGATCGCGGACGCGCTGGTGATGAACGCGACGCTGAGCCTGTGGAACTTCCACTCCGGCAACAGCGATTGCGCCGGCTATGCCTGGGACGTCTACGACACCGGCCTCGCCTCCACGGCCTCCCGGTGGGCATCCCAGCCCGCCTGGACCTCCAAGCTGGCCTCGTCGAACGAGACCGCGGGCCGAACCGGCTGCCAGAACGACGGCTGGATCAACGCGGACGTCACCAACCTGGTGCAGACTTGGACTTCGGCGAAGAAGCCGACCGCCGGCATGGGCCTGCGCGCGCCGGACGAGACCAGCACCAAGTACTGGAAGGAGGTCAACTCCTCCGAGGCCGGCTCGAACGTGCCGAAGCTGACGGTTACCTACAACTACCGCCCGCGCACCGGCACCGACCAGCAGGCCGGCTCGCCGTTCTACAAGGACGCGGGCGGCACCTGGTGGGTCAACTCCACCACCCCCACGCTGCGCGACACCTTCGTCGACCCGAACAACGACAAGGTCGACGGCACCTTCCAGATCTTCGACAACGACACCAACGCGCAGGTCGGCAACGTCCTGGTCTCCCCGTACGTCGCCTCGGGCCAGCCCGCCTCGGTGACCGTCCCGGCGGGACTGCTGACCAACGGCAGGACGTACCGGTTCCGCACCTCGCCGTACGACGGCATGCACTACAACAACACGTGGTCTCCGTGGGCGTACTTCACGGTCGACACCTCCGCGCCGTCCGCGCCGGGCGCCGTCTCCTCGACGGACTACCCGTCCGGGCAGTGGGTCAAGGGCGCGGGCCAGGCCGGCGTGTTCACCGTGATCCCGCCGCCCGGTGACCAGAGCGCACTGGAGTGGACGCTCGACGGCACCAACTGGACGAAGGCACCCACCGGCGGTTCCACCGCGCCGGTCAACCTGACGGTCACCCCGGACAAGGCCGGCACCCAGACCCTCCAGGTCCGCACCGTGGACAAGGCCGAGAACAAGTCCGAGGCGGTGTCGTACACCTTCCAGGTCGGCGCCGGCGGCGTGATTTCGCCCAACGATGGCACCCGCACCGCCGCCCGTCTCCCGCTGATCGCCGAGGCCGACGCCGCGAAATACAACGCCGTGAGCTTCTCCTGGCGCCGTTCCGACGCCGACCCGTGGACCACCGTCCCGGCTGCCGACGTCACCAACGGTGGCAGCGCGGTGAGTTGGCCCGTCGCACTGGACAGCGGCAAGAGTCCGTCGCTGACCTGGAACGCCACCTCCACCGTCAACCCCGACGGCACCGTGCAGCTTCGCGCCGACTTCACCGGCCCGAACAACGCCGCGGTCTCCTCCGAGGGCATTAAGGCCGTCATCGACCGCAAGGCGACCGGCGCCGCGACACAGCAGGTCGGCCCGGGCACGCTCAACCTGCTGACCGGTGATTTGACGGTCTCCGCCACCGACGCCTCGTTCTTCGGTCTGACAGTCGGTCGCACCAACACTTCGCGCAACCCGAAGGCCGCAGCGGGCAAGGACGGCCAGGCCCCGATCTTCGGCCCCAACTGGACCTCCGGCGTGGCGTCCGAGGTCTCCCAGTCCGGGTACACCGAGATCCGCAAGACCTCGAACACCTCGCTGGACGTGGTCCTCGCCGGGGGCGACACGATCGGCTTCACCGCCAACGCGGCCGGCAACGGCTGGGTGCCCGAACCCGGCAGCGAAGCGCTGACCCTTCGCGGTTCCTTCGCCTCTGGCGACTTCACGTTGTCCGACACCGAGGGCACCGTCACCACCTTCGGCAAGGTCGACCCGGCCGCCGTCACCTGGACGGTCTCCTCCAGCCTGCTCGACGGCCTCGCCAACTCCACCACCACCGTCGTCTCCGAGAAGACCGTAGCGGGCGGCAAGACCCTGGCTCGGCCGAAGTACATGATCGCGCCGACCTCCGCCGCCACCGCCGCCGCCTGCGCGGCCGACCCGGCCACCAAGGGCTGCCGCGTCCTGCAGTTCGTCTACGCCACGACCACGACCGCGACCGGCTACAGCACCTCCAGCCAGTTCGGTGACTACGCCGGCCAGGTCAGTGCCATCAAGCTGTGGGCCACCGCCCCCGGCGCGGCGAACGCCACTGCCACCGACGTCGCCACCTACCGCTACGACCTCGGCGGCTCGCTCCGCCAGACCTGGGATACTCGGATCGGCCAGCAGGCCCAGACCCAGTACGCGTACGTGGTCGGCGGCGCCTCCGACGGCGCCGTGGCCGCAGTGCTCCCGCCCGGCATGAACGGCGGCTACCACATGGCCTACGGCAACATCGCGGCCAACCCTGCCGCCGGCGACGGCATGCTCACCAAGGTGTGGACCAACACCCTCGCCCCGGGCACCAACACCGTCAACGGCACCGCCAACACCACCATCGTCTACGGCGTTCCGACCAGCGGCAGCAAGGCGCCCGAGGACCTGTCGGTCACCGCCGGCGCGACCTGGGGCCAGACCGACCTGCCCACCGACGCCACCGCCGTCTTCCCCGCCGACCAGGTCCCCGCCTCCAACAGCGGCACCGACCTGAACACAGGCGACTACACCCGGGCCACCGTCAACTACCTGAACGCCTCAGGCCGCCAGGTCAACACCGCCGCCCCCGGGCACCGCATCACCACCACCGAGTACGACAAGTGGGGCAACAGCGTCCGCACGCTGACCGCCGCCAACCGCGAACTCGCCCTCGGCGCCACCGACGCCGCCAAGGCCCAGCTGGCCGACCTCGGCATCAACACCCTGCCCAGCGGCGAGCGCGCCCAACTGCTCTCCAGCACCAGCGTGTACAGCGCCGACGGGCAGCGCGAGACGGAGAACTCCGGCCCCCTGCACCGCGTCACCCTGGCCGCCGACGTGGCATCCGGCGGCGCGACCGTCGCCAAGGCCGGCACCCAGACCGTCGCCCGCACCCGCACCGTGAAGACCTACGACGAGGGCCGGCCCACCGACGGCACCGCCAAGGTCAAGGACCAGGTCACCACCACCGTCACCGGCGGCGCGCTGCGCGCTTGGCCCGAGGTGTTCGCCGAGACCCGCACCGACAAGAGCGTCTTCGACTGGGCGCTCGGCGTCGCCACCCAGCAGATCCAGGACGCCGGCGGACTGAACCTCACCACCGCCACCGGCTACGACAACCAGGGCCGAGAGGCCTCCAAGTCACTGCCCAAATCGAACGGCTCCGACGCGGGCAGCACTCGCACCACTTACTGGTCCGCCACCGGCACCGGCACCTGCGCCGGCCGACCCGAGTGGGCCGACCTGCTCTGCCAGACCGGCCCGGCCGGCGACATCACCGGCGGCGGCACCAACCCGGTCCAACTCCCGACTAAGACCGTCCAGTACGGACTGTTCGGCCAGAACACCCAGACCGACGAGACCGCAAATGGTGTCACCCGCACCACCACGATCACCCCTGACGCGGCCGGCCGACCGGTGACCACCACCGTCAGCGGGGGCCTCGGCACCGCCGTCCCGGCGGTCACCACCACCTACGACAGCGTCACCGGCAAGATCACCAAGCAGACCTCCGCCACTGGCGGGACGATCACCAGAGTGTACGACGTGCTCGGCCGCCCGACCTCCTACACCGACGCCGACGGCGCGACCACCACTACCGAGTACGACGCCCTGAACCGGACCGCTAAGGTCACCGACAGCGCACCGTCCACCACCACCTATACCTACGACACCGCCGTCGATCCGCGCGGCCTGGCCACCTCGGTCACCGACTCGATCGCTGGCGCCTTCACCGCCCGCTACGACGCCGATGGCACCGCCGTCACCCAGGGCCTGCCCGGCGGCTACACCATGACCGACCGCCGCGACCCGTCCGGCACCGCCGTTGGCCGCGCCTACACCCGCGACAGCGACGGCACGGTGCTGGTCTCCGACAGCATCACCGAGACCGTCCAGGGGCAGTGGGCCACCCACACCGGCACTCCCGGCGTGACTGCGGCCCAGACCTACGCCTATGACACGGCCGGCCGTCTCACCGGCGTCCAGGACACCTCTCCGGACGCCGTCTGCACCACCCGCGGCTACGGCTTCGACAACAACACCAACCGCAGCTCCCTGACCACTGCGGTCGCCGCCCGCGGCACCGAGTGCAGCGCGAACGGAGCCACCACCCAGACCAACGCCTACGACAGTGCCGACCGCCTGGTGAACCCCGGCTACACCTACGACGCGTTCGGCCGCACCACCGCGCTGCCCGGATCCACCGTCGCCTACTACAACAGCGACCTGGTCCAGCAGCAGACCACCGGCACGGACCGTCAGACCTGGACTCTCGACTCCAACCAGCGCCTGCGCGCCTGGACCGTCGAAACCAACAGCGGGGGCACTTGGACCACCAATCTCACCAAAACCAACCACTACGGCAGCGACGGCGACAGTCCGCGCTGGATCGGCGACAACCTCGCCAACAACACCCGCAACGTCACCGGCATTAGCGGCGACCTCGCCGCCACCACTACCAACACCGGACTGATCACCCTCCAGTTCGCCAACCTCCACGGCGACATAGCCCTGCAACTGCCCCTTAACGGCAGCGCCCCCACTGTCCTCGACTTTGACGAGTACGGCCAGCCGCGCGCGGGGCAGGCAGCCGCCCGATATGGGTGGATCGGAGCCAAGCAGCGCGCCAGCGATACCCCCGGAGGCTTCACCCTCATGGGTGTCCGTCTCTACAATCCCGGCACCGGGCGCTTCCTGTCCGTCGACCCAGTCTATGGCGGCAACGCGAACGCCTACGAATACGTTCACGGCGATCCGCTCGACAAGTACGACCTCGATGGGCGCAACTGGTTCTGGAACACCGTTAGCTTCTTTAGCTATAGGTCCTGGATCAACGCGGGAATCGCGGGAGCGCAGGGGCACTACTCGCAGTCATGGCACTACGCTTCGGGTGGCACCGGGGCCCCGGCCGCATCTCACTTCAACAACGTGGTACAGAACCGATGGGCTCCTGCCGCTGCCAGGCATGCCGCCCCTGGTCTGCTGAGGTTCGGCACGCGGCTTGTGGGGCGGGCGCTCGGATGGCCAGTTAGCGCGGCTGCAACCGTCCTGGACTACATCCACTCGCCGCCGAAGGTGCGTTTGAACTTCAAGTTCAAGCTGAAGGGAAAGATGTGGCGCAACATTCCTTGAGTGATTGCCGAACAATGCGTGGCGGCATGTAAGTTCCGATAGAATCCCAGTCGGTAGGGGTTCGGGTGGCTTCCTGAACCCCTACCGACTGGGATCATCTTCTTGGAGGAGGGGATTAGAGAGTTGAGCTCGAAATTTCGGAAGAAGTACATCCTGCCTAACCCGGAGATGGGAAGGAAGGTTGCAGTAGTACACATAGTTATCTGGTCTTCGCTTGTGGCCCTGTCGGCCCTGACGCCCGTCTTCAATGCAGGGGCTCCGATTCAAATATGGCTCGTTGCTCTGATTTGCTCAGTCACCTGTCTCGGCCTCAGCATAGAGGCTGTCATCAGGAGGGCGGGCAATGAGAAGAACGGTTGATCCGGATTTTTTGAAAATGTGACGAGGTCCAGGGCCTACGTGCCAAGATGGTGCGACGGATGATGCAGAAGTTGTTGGACGGGCAGACCCGTCGCTACGGCAAGCAGTGCACGACCTGCTAAGGAGACCCAGGCGGTGGCCGTAGTTCACCTCACCGCTGTGCTGGTGCGGTACTTCTCGTCCGGCACGATCGCGAGTAGGTTCGACTGCCCGTCAATCAGTCTCTTGCGGCCGTGGACACGCTCGGCGGCGATCCCACTGCGGTGATGTGGGCCGGGCGGCGGCCCGGCCCACATCCGCGGAGAGGGGGAACCCCCGTCGCGGCGCAGGCATGACAAGCCTGCCGAATGGTTCAGGGCAGTGACGGTGCGGAACTTGAGTCGGTGACGGCCGGTCACATTGGTGACATGAGCACCGACTGCCGCCCGTTTGGGCTGCACTTCTCCGAGTCCGCCGTCGACCAGGCCGTGGCCGCTGACACCGCGACGTGCCTGTTACCCGGCGAGCGCTCGCCGCTCCTGGAGCCCGCCACCACACCGGCCGCGACGGTTGGCGGCCACTTGCCGTCAGGGAGGCGGTAGGTCAGATGGCGTGAGGTCGGTGCGGATGCGGTGGGCGCGGACGGGGTGGCGCCAGCAGGCAAGTACCAGACCTACTCGCTCTTGTAGGGAACCGTCCGGGAGGAATCGCACCGCGGGTGACGCGCTTCACCACCTCCGCGACCTGGTCGGCCGTCCTGTCTCTGTCCGCTGGCATGATCGTCCGAACAGCGCGGGCGTGAGGGGACGGGCATGGACCTGACGGTGGAACAGACGGCACGGCAGATGGCGGCGGAGATCGTCGCGGCGGCGCCGGAGGGCTGGACGGAGTATCTGCTGCGCGGGCGCGGGAGTCAGGGCGGCAGCTCGATGTCCGGGGGCGGTTACGTGGCGCCGAGCCGCCCGGGCGAGTTCTTCCCGCCGGGGCTTCCCGCGCACATGCGCGACCTGCTGACACACCTGAACCTGCCCCCGAACCTGAGCGCGCCCCGGTTCCTGGACCTGCATCCGCACATCTCCTCGCTGTCGTCCGCGTTCCGGGAGAGCCGCGGCTGGGAGGGCATCGCTCTGGAGGTCGCGTGCCGCCCTTCGGGGGCCTTCGAGCTGGTGGTGTTCCGGGACGACTTGGAGCCCGGGGGAGGTCCGGAGAGCGGCTGGACGCTGACCGTAGACCCCTCCTTCCAACTGCCCGAGCCGGGCGCGGCCGAAGGCGCGGAAGCGTCCCGGGGCCCAGCCGGCGACCCGGCCGAGGCGGTCGAGCGACTGCGGGCCGTCCTGCGTCAGCACGCCGAACGCTCCGGCGCGGAAATCAAGTTGGCGGCACCCGTCACCGAGGAGCAGCTCGCCGCAGCCGAACGCAGCCTGGGCCGACCGCTGCCCGCCGACGTGCGGGCGCTCTACCTGGAGGCCGACGGCGACGGAGGCAACGCGGCACTGGCCGGGTACGGCTGGCTGTCGCTCGACGATGCCCTGGCCGAGCATGACGAGTACATAGGTGCGCCGGCCTGGTTCGGCTGGAGCCTCGACTGGAACAGGGTGGTGTTCGACGCCGACCCGCCGAACACGGTGCGCCGCTGCTCGGGGCACCCGGGCTGGCTCCCGTTCGCCACCGGGTTCGACGGCAACTTCCTCGCCGTGGACCTCGCGCCGGCCACGGACGGCAGCCCCGGCCAGGTGATCGAGGTCGGCCGCGACTTCGACCGCGGCCCACGCTACGTGGCCTCTTCCATCACCGCCTGGCTCGGCCAGGCCCTGGGCCTGCCTGACCCGCACACCCCGCAGCCGACCGACGACTCGAGCCGACCCGTGGTCGAGGCCCTAGGCGAGCAGCTCGCACCGGACGTTCAGGACCTCCACCTCAACGACCTCCCCTCACCCGCCGACCTCACCCCGCTCTCCGCCACCCCCCACCTGCGGCGCCTGCACCTCAACCGCTGCTCCACCGCCGACCTCTCCCCCCTGGCCGCGCTCCCCGTCGAAGACCTGGCCGTCGACCTCGCGGCCGGAGCGGACCTCGCACCCCTCACCGGCCACCCGCGCCTCGCCTCACTCGCCGTCGGCTCCCCGACCCCGATCGACCTCGCCCCGCTGCCGACCCTCCCGGCGCTGCGCTCCCTCGACCTGTCCCGCTGCCCCGTCACCGACCTGACGTTCCTCGCCGATATCCCCGGCCTGTGCTACCTCGCCCTCTCCGCCGACCAGTGGAACGCCCTGACCGTCGCTGGCCGCCTCCCCACCCGCCTCGCCGCCGCCCGCCTCGCCGGAGCCCCGTCCTTCACCGCCGCCCTCGACCTGCTCGCCGCCCTCGGCACCGACACCTCCACCGCCTACCGACTCTCCGGCACGGCCGAGGGAGCCTCCTGACCTTCAGTTCGCCGCCCCCGGGGCGGGTCCGCACGGCCGTCGCTGCCGGACGGCCCGGCCCCGGCGAAGGTGGCCGACAGCGGCCACCGCGACACCGGCGCCGACCTCGCCATCCTGCGCTGCGCTGCCGACATCGCCGCCCTCCACCCGCGCCCCGGCGCCCGCCGTCCTGTCCGCGGTCGGTGAGGACGCGCAGGCCGGCGTTGCGCAGGATCGCGGCGAGAGCGGTGTCGAGGGTCTCGTCCACGGCCCGGGCGAAGCGGTCGACGGGATCGCCGATCTCGGCTTCGTCGTCCAGGGTGGTGAGGGCGGCGCCGACCCTCCACGAGACGGCGACGGATCCGGACGGCCAGCTGGCGGACGCCTTCCCCAGCAGGGTGACGACGATGCCGGGCGTGTCGGGGGCGGTGCTGACAGGGAGCCCGACGAGGTCGAGGGCGCGCTTGAGACGGGGCAGGATCCGCTCGGTGCGCATGTCGCCGCGCAGGGCATCGGCCTCGTCGGTCATGCCCATGAAGTCGGTCAGCTCGAGAAGCTCCTGCCTGTGCTCCGGGCCCAGGCCGGGCTGCTCGTCGGTGGTTGCGTCGGGCACGGTGTGAGTCATTGGTGCTCCATTTCCTGGACGGGCTGGTGGACTTGGGCGCCGTGGCCGGCAGGGATCGGGGCCCGGCGCTTCCTGCCTCAGAGGCGGCCGGTTCACCGCGCCGGGCCGCGCGCTGAACAGCACCGGGTTCCCCTGGCAGGCCCGGCCCGCGTACGGGCCGCCGGCCTCCCCGGGCTGAAGGCCTGTGGTGCCGAGCGCGAGGTCGACCCACCGCTTCGTCACCCGGTCGCACACCCCCGGGGCCGCCGACTCATCACCCATGCCGTCGATCATCCCGCTTGGGCATGCGGCGTGTCCGGCACTTCGCCACCAGACGCGTGCGGTGGGTTCTCGGCGTGGGGACGCCGCCTCCGGCGACGCGTCCCGTGCGACTGCGGCGCGGTCGGTGCTCACAGTGGCGGGAGGCTGCCTCGCCGATCGGTGACCAGGGCGTGCCAGCGGGTGCGGACGGTCTGCTCGTCGGTGTTCCACCGGGCGGTTGACGGGCTGTCGGGGTTCTGGTCGGCCATGTAGTGGGCGATGTCGGTGTAGTAGGCGTAGTCGCCGTCGCGGGTCAGGTCGTGCAGGCGGGTGACGGCGGCGGTGTGTTCGGTGTGGTTGTCGCGGACGGCGTGGTGGAACGCGGCGGCGAGGTCGACGGCGGCTTGGGCGGCGGTGATGCCGGAGGCGAGGGCGTCGGTGCGGAGTTGGTCGATGCGCTGGTCGAGGTGGTCGGTGCCGGCGTCGCGCAGGAGTTGGGCGGTGCGGACGGTGAGGGCGGTGGCGCGGAGGTCGAGTCCGGTGAGGAGTTGTTGGGCGAGGTCGATCTCGTCGTCGGCGAGGCCGGGGTCGGTGAAGGCGAGGGCGAAGGCGCGTTGGGCCTGGCAGGTCGCGGTTTCGCCGGCGACGCGGTGGTGTTCGGCCTGGGTGCGGGCGGTGAGGTAGGCGGCGGCCGCGGTGGTCATGTCGCCGTGGGGCCAGTGGAGGTCGCCTTCGACGCGGTGCTGGCGGCCTGCCCAGCCGAGGTGTTGGGCGGCCTGGTGGGCGGCGGGGAAGTCGCCGGCGAGGCGCAGGAGGTGGACCAGGCCGCGGCGGGCGGCGGGGGCGAGGCGGCTGGTGCTGTCGGCGACGGTCTGCATGCCGTGGCGGGAGCCTGTGCGGTGGCCGAGGTCGCGTTGGGCTTTGGCGAGGTAGTAGAGGGCCATCAGGTGCAGGTCCTCGGGGAGCAGGTGGCTGTCCACGACGGCGGCCAGGCGCTGGGCGGTGCGGGCGCGGTGTTCGTGCTGGCGGCGGGTGAGCGCGGAGAGCGTCTCGACGAGCATGTCGGCCGGCGTCGCGGCGGGCGCGGTTTCACTGTGGCCGGTGTGAGACGGGGTGGCGTTCCGGGACGGCAAGGGGGCCGGTGCGGGTGGGGCGAGGGGCTCCCACACGGAGTCGCCGATGTAGGCCCAGGCGGCGTCGGTGAGCCAGTCGAGGTCGAGGCGGTGGTCGCGGGCCAGGCGCAGGCCCTGGCGCAGGCAGGCGACGAGCACTTCCCGGCCGACAGTACCCGCACCCGCACTAGCACCAGCCGTGCCAGCGTCGGTGCTGGTGCTGGTGGTCCAGTGGTCGCCGATCGCGGTGAAGGCGCGCTGGGCGGCGGTGTGCCAGTCCTGTTCGCTCCAGCTGTCGTCGGTGCGGTCGTCGGCGTGGCGCAGGGTGGAGCGGACCACGCCGTGGAGGTGGTAGGGCCACAGTCCGGCGGGGTGTTCCAGGACCAGCGGCCGTTCGACCAGGCGCCGGGCCGGGGCTTCGCGGGGGAGGCCGGCGGCCGCGGTCGCGAGGGGGATGTCGAAGGCGTCCAGCAGGCAGGCGGCGCGCAGGACGTGGCGTTCGGCTTCGGTGAGGTCCTGCAGGGTGCGGGCGAGCAGTGCGGGGAAGTCGTGGTCGACGTCGGCCAGCTCGGGGGTGCGGGTGCGGCGGACTTCGAGGAAGCGCTGGACGGCGAGGTCGAGGTACAGCGGAAGGCCGTGGGAGCGCTCCGCGATGACGGCGCGCAGTTCGGGTTCGATGAGCGGCCGGCCGTCGGGGTGGGTGAGGCGGCGGGCGAGGTAGTCGTCGCGGTCCTCCGGGCTGAAGTCGCCGATCAGCACCTGCCGGTCGGCTTCGACCGCCCGGCCGCCGTCCGCGTCCCCGGCAGTCCCGGTCCGGCCGCCGTCGTTCGCCGCGCCGACAGCGCCGACAGCGCTGCCCGGGTCGCCGCCCGCCGCGGCGCTGCTGCTGCCGCTGGCGCTGCCGTCGGCGGAGGGGGCGTCGGTGTGGCGGGCGGCCGGGATCGGGATGGTGCGGGGGTGCGGGAGGTGTGTGGCGAGCTGCGGCCACGCGGTGGGGCCGGTGTAGTCGAGCTGTCCCTGGAGTGCGGGGTCGGCCCATTGCAGCCAGCTGCGGCCGGTGATGACGAACAGGGCGTTCGGCATCAGCCACACCACCCGCTGGATCAGGCGTTCCAGGTCGCGGTGGGTACGGTCGCCGACGTCCTCGAAGGTGTCCAGCAGCACGATCGGTGTGACCTTCTTCTTCTCGGGGAGCCGGTCGAGCTCGTAGGCGAGCAGGTGCGGGTAGAACGACAGCGCGTCCAGGTCCGGCTCCGCTTCCAGCAGGTCGGCGAGCCTGGGGCACCCGGCGAGCGCCCGGGCGGTGGTGCGGCGCTCTTGCACCGCCCGCACCACCGCGGTGGTGACCTGTCCGACCGCCGATCCCACCGCCCCGGGCAGTGCCAGCTCCTCCGCGGCCTTCGACAGCGCCCCCTGCATCTGGCCAGGCAGCGCCTTCGCCAGCCGGTGCACCAGCCCGGCCCGGCGCAGGTACTCCTCCAGGCTCTCCCCCGGGTGGTTGTGCCCCCAGTAGCGCAGCAGCGCCAGGTCGAACGCCGGCATCGACCGGTCCAGGCCGGCGAACGCCATGCGCAGCGTCAGCACCAGGCGCTCGAAGTCCATTCCCGCCGACCGGGCAAGGTCGATCCGCACCGGCAGCAGCACCGGCGACGTCGGCCACGACGGCTCACCCCACTGCGCCGGCCGCCCCGGAGCCCCGCCGAGCGCGGCCTCCACCTTCCGCGACAGCGTCGACTTCCCGATCCCGCCGATCCCGTGGAACACCAGCACGTTGCGTCGGGCCGTCTCCAGGTCCTGCACGTCGAAGCCCGGCTCCGAGATCCGCCGCAGATGCTCCGAGACCGCGGCGGCGACCTGCGCCCACTGCCGCTCCCGGTTGGTGAACGCCTCGTCCGTGCCCACCCGGTCGTTCGACCCGAACAGCGCCCGCAGATCCCGCCCCGCCACAATCCGCCCCTCCGACAACACCCTGACAGGTCATCAACCTACGCGCCCGAAGCGCGCTGCGAGATCAGTGACCGGGTTCTCCACCCGCCCTCCGGCGCTGTACCGGGTTGCCTCGGCGGCACTCCGGCGGCGGGGTCGCCCGAAAGTTCCAACCGCCCAACTGCGCAACGGCTGCTGCCTATTCTGCTGTTCATGACAGCGATGGCGGGGGATCTGGTCGGCGGCAGGTACCGGTTGGTCGAGACGGTCGGCGAGGGCGGGATGGGGAGGGTGTGGCGGGGCCGCGACGATCTGCTTCAGCGGGACGTCGCGATCAAGGAGCTGACTGTCCCCGGGAATCTGACGGCCCATGAGCGGGACCGCCTGGTCGTGCGCGTGATCAGGGAAGCGAGAGCGGCCGCCCGGCTCAGCCATCCGGGGATCGTGACAGTGCACGACGTCGTGCAGCACCGGGGCGCACCGATGATCGTGATGGAACTCGTCCGCGGCCGTTCGCTGAGTGCTGTTCTCCGAGACGAGGGCCCGCTGGCCGGAGAACGCGTGGCGGCGATAGGCGCGGCCGTGGCAGACGCCCTGGCTGCGGCCCATGCCGCGGGCATCGTGCACCGCGACCTCAAACCGGACAACATCCTGATCGACGGCAACCGGGTCGTCGTCACCGACTTCGGCATTGCGAGCATGGCCGATGCCACGATGCTCACCAGCGAGGGGGTGGTGCTGGGGACGCCGGCGTACATGTCGCCGGAGCAGATCGAGGGCCGGCACCTCACCACCGCCACAGACCTGTGGTCGCTGGGCGTCACCCTGTACGTCGCAGTCGAGGGCGAGCTGCCGTTCAGCGCCCCATCCCTCAGATCGCTCTTCGCCGCTGTCCTGACCCAGGAACCACGCCCTGCGCACAAGGCCGGTGCACTGTGGCCGGGGCTGTCGGCGCTGCTGCGGAAGGATCCGGCCGAGCGTGCCGCGGCTGAACAGGTCGCAGGACTGCTGCAAGCCGATGAGGCAGTCATGCGGAAAGAACTGCTCACCAGGGTGGCCACCACGGCCAACGCCATGGTGGAGCTGCGGCGGGCCCGGAGCGTTCAGCGGCGCGCGAAGGCCCCCGAGCAGCGATCGGCAGGCAGCCCCAAGCCCGACGCCGAGACGGACGCTCCGGTGACACCTGACGAGGTGTCCAGGGGAGCGGTCAAGGCAATCCTGGGCCTCGGCATCCTGACCGGCCTGCTTATCTGGAGGTCTACCAAGCCCAATGCTCCTGCCAGTTTCCTCTGGTTCATAGCCCTCCCCGGCTTCCTTGGATCGGCCATGGTCGGAGAGGGGATGGAGGATGTCCTGCGGAGCTGGCAGTCGAACAACGACGCGAAATGGGTGGGAAGGATCATCCTCGGCATCACTTTCGTGATCTTCCTGATCCTCATATTCCGTTCACAGCTCTGACGAATCCTCCGGGCGGGACTCTGGCTCTGCGGGCCGCCCCCGCTTCCTGCGGGCCTTCCCCAAGGCCGCTCTAGGAGCCACCTATGGATCGATTGTTCACCCGAACAGCGCCCGCAGATCCCGCTCTGCCACAACCGCCCTCCGGCAACGGCCTGACCGGACATCAACTACGCCCTGCCGGGCAGGGCGACGGGCAGTCGGGTCGGTCAGCTTTGGCTGGGTCAGCGCTGGGGCGGGACTTGCGGAAGTGGCTGGCGTTTGCCGGACGCGCACACCGTCCGCACGAACCTGGGGAGGCTGGAGCCGGGGCGGAAGTAGACGTGCCGGACGGCGGCCTGGATCTGGACCGTGTTGAGCGCGTCGACCTCGTCGCGCGGGATGCGCCGGACTTCTGACGTCGGGCCGCCGATGGCGATCAGGTGCTGCGGGCCGACCGGCAGGACAGCGGTGTGGGCGTTGCCGAGCGGTACGCCGAAGACGCCCTGGGTGGGGACGTTGGTGTAGGCGAACGTGATGGCGGGGCTGTCGCCGATGAGGAACTCGCCCTCCGCCGGGACGAGGACGTTCACGGAGTGCGGGGCAAGGATCTCGCGTGCGCGGTGGAAGCGTTCTTCGATCGCGGTCCGCAGCACGGCGCCGCTGTCGACCAGGTGCTGCGACGTCTCCATGAACCGCTGGGCGAAGTACTCGGCGGCCGCCTGTGTGCCGGGGTAGATGCCGAACTCGGCCACGGCGGCGGCATCGAGCCTGCTCCGGTCCTCCCCCAGCAGCCGGCGGAGGCCGGCGTCGTAGGTCTCCTTCCAGGCCTTGTTGTGGACTTCGCGGAAGCGCAGGCTGCGGATGAAGTGCAGGGCGACGGTGTCGCGCAGTGTTCCCGCGATCTCGCGGTCGCCGAGCGCCGCCGGGTCGTCGAGAACGGCGAACGCCGCTCCCATGCGTTGTTCGGTCGCGTTCCATAGTTCCTCCAGGGAACCGGAGGCGAAGGCGACGAAGTCCGTCTCGAAGCCGAGCGCTTTCGTCCCCTTGTCCTTGCAGTGCCGTTCCGGATGGTGGAGGTCCAGCCAACTCACCAGGTTCCCCGTGCTGCCCCGACCGGGGGCAGCGAATCGCCGCAGCAGCACCTGCGAGACCACATGCTGCCGCGAGACCGGCTTGTTCGGCTCGGCCTCGAGCTGGCGTATGTGCGCCAAGAGCTCCTGGGCGTCGGTGCGCCCCGGCGCGGGAGGGGTGGGGAACTGATCCATCGTCCGATGCTGCCAGCGACGGCTGTCACCGCCAACCGGTTTGACGTCTCGACCGTTCTGCGGCAGCCCGGGGCGACAGTGCGCCCGTAGGCTCGCTGCTGCGCCGGAAGGGCCGGCGAAGCTCGACCGACAGCAAGGTGGTCTTCCCGTGCACGATTCCGACCAGCCCGCCCCCCATATCGGTGGCGCCGGATCCCCGGATCCGGGCGGGGTCGACGCGGACGCGGTCGGCCGGGTAGCGGAGAAGATCGACGAGATGGCCGCCCGGCTGACCCGGCACGTCTTCGACGAGCAGCGCCGCCCGGGCGCGGACAGGGCCCTGGTCGAGCGTCTGCTCGCCGAACGGGCGGCCTGCGCGGCGGACCGCGCCAGGCTGGTGGACGCGGACGCGCGGGAGCTGGCGCGGATCGAGGCCCTCTACGACGCCAAGCTCGCCGAGAACACGGGCCGGTAGGGCCGGACGGGGAGCGCGGCGGGCGCGGCGCAGGCGAGCCGTCCCGGCCTCAGCCGCTCCGGCAGCAGAGGCACGGCGAGGCGGGTGATCGCGTCGATCTCCCGCCGGTACTGCGGCAGCGCGGCCCGCAGGGCGCGCTGGCGGCCGAGGAACGCCAGCGCCTCCTGCTCGCTGTAGGGGCGCTGCTGGCCGAGGCGGAAGGCGTGCGCCGCGCCGGTGGGTCCGCTCCACCGGCCGTCGGGCCCGAGGGCGTTGCTGAAGGAGGCGGCGTTGTCGCGCCGGACGATGCCGAGGCGGTCGACCATGCTGCTCGGCGAGCCGAACGCACGTCAGCACGGCCGTCAGGCAGCGGTCGTGGCCGACGGCCGTGGTGAACCGGCCCGGCCGGGTGCCGCCCCGGCTGACATCCGCGTAGCGCTGGGCGGTGCCCTGGCGGCTGTCGGCGGCGCGCACGTCCAGCACCAGCAGCTCGACGCGGTACCCGGCCCGTCGCCACGCGGCGGCCGTGTCGGTGAACTCGGCCGCGCTGCCCGGCGCGATCTCGACCACCGCGTCGCCGCGCCCGTCGCGCACCAACTGCTCGGCACGGGCCTGCCAGGCCTTGTAGTCGGCGCGGATGCGGGCGGAGGCGGTGCGCGGGTGCTCGCGCAGCAGCTGGTGGTAGTCCGGGTGGGCGGCCTTGAACATCCCCCCGGAGATCCAGACGGGGCGGCGCGAGCGCATCGCCCGCAGCACCGTGACGGCGGCCCCGGTCTTGCCCGCGCCGGGAGCGCCCATCACGAACACCGCCACCGGCCGCTCCTGCGCGGTGATCGGCCCGAGGTCCGGGACGATCAGGTTCTCGAAGATCCACGCGTGCTCGTCGGCGGACAGCCGGTGGAAGTCCACACCCGGCGGCACACTCAAGGGCTGGGCGGTGCGGCGCACCGGCTCGGCCAGCGCGGCCGCCCGCTCCGCATCCCGCACCACCGCCAGCACCCGATCGGACGCGAGCCGCTCCTCCGCCCGCACCAGCTCCCGCTGCGCACCGGCGAGCGAGCGGCGGAACCGGGCCGTCTCCGCCGCACCCCACCAGCGCCCGCGCTCCGCCTCCACCGCCGCTCCGGCGCCCGGCGGCCGCACCCACCTGCCGCCCGCGAACTCGTTGGCGTAGAGCACCTCCAGGCCGCGCCGCACCACCGCGACCCGGTCCACCAGCCCCTCGGCCTCCAGCACGCCCAGGGTGCGGGCCAGCTGCCCCGCGCACTCGTCGTGGTTCGCCCACGACACCCACCGCTGCGCCCCGTCCTGCCCGTCCGGGCCGAGGTAGCGGGCCAGCACGCCGAGCTGACTGACCGCCAACGGGACCGCCACCGCCACCACTTCCACCCGGTACCCGGCCGCCCGGTACGCCGCCGCCTGCGCCCTCGCCTCGTCGGCGTCGGCGAGCGCGGTCTCCACCACCACGTCCAGGCCGAGGTCGCGGGCGTGCCGCTCCACCCCGGCCTGCCAGCGGCGCACGTCCGCCCGCACCCCCGGCCCGGCCGCCCGCACGTCGCCCTCCAGCAGCGGGGCGTCGAAGGGGTGTACCGCCTTGTACAGGTCGCTGCCGACCCGGACCGCGCCGCCGCGCCGCTCCAGCACCGCGTGCAGCACATCGCCGACCGTGGTCTTGCCGCTGCCGGGCGGCCCGGCGACGAGCACCGCCACCGGCCGCTCCTGCGCCACCGCCCCGGCGGTGGCCGCAGGGAGGATCACCTCGGCCAGCACCCGCCGGTGCTCCCGCTCGGACAGGACCGGCCCGACGTCCCGCTCGCTCAACCCGCTGCTCCCGTTCACGGAACCGGCCCGCCGCACGGCGGGCAGGAGTGGACCGGGTCAGGGCGATCCGGACGCTGCTACTGTAGCGGGTATGGGTACGGGTACGTACCCATACCCATCTGTCGAGAGGACGGAGCACCGCCATGGCCGACGCCAACGTGCGCATCCCCACCGAGACCCGAGACCGCCTCGCCCAACTCGCCGCCGGCGAACACATGTCGCTGCGCGCCTACCTGGCCCGCCTCGCCGACACCCAGCTCACCCCCGCCGAACGCGCCGCACGCGCCGAACAGGCCCGCCAGAAGCTGCAGGCCTGGAACGGCTACAACCCGGACGCCGAACACGCCCAGCGCCTCGACGCCGAACTCGACCGCCGCCTCGACCTGGCAGCCGGCCTGTGACCGACATGCACATCGTCCTCGACGACACCGCCATGGTCGCCGCCGGCCGCGGCAACCTCCTCGCCTCCCGCCTCATCCACCGCGCCCACGCCGAACCCGGCTGGCACCTCTACGCACCCGCCTGCGCCCTCGTCGAAGCCGACCGCGCACGCCCCGGCACCGCCGAACACCTCGCCGCCCTGCCCGCCCTCACCGTCCTCGACCTCGACCTGCCCGCCGCCCTCGCCCTCACCGCGGACGCCACCTGGGCCCAGGCCCACACCCGCTACGCCGCCGCCCCGACACCCGAGCGCCCCACCGGCGCCGTCGTCGCCACCGCAGACGCGGAACGCTGGAAGGGCGAATCCGTCCGCGTCATCGACCTCACCCCGTAGCCGCACAGCCGGAACCGACCCGACTCGACGGTTCCCGGCCGCGCCAAAGCGCCTTCCGCCGCCTCCCCCGCCGGCCGGGACATGATCGGTCGGAGATCCGTACGGGGCTGTACGCGGCCCGGCGGGCAGGACTTCGAAGCCGCGGGGCCGGTTCTGCTTCGGGGGCGCTGTGCAGGGAGACCGGCCCGGTGCCACAGGCACTGGGCCGGTGACGGTTCGTCCGGTGACGGTGGGGCAGACTGTGCCCATGAGTCCCGATCGCCGCCTGCTGGAGCTGGCTTTCTCCGAGCCCGCCGTCGACCAGGTCCTCCCGGCCGCCGAGCAGACGTGCCCGCTGCCCGCCGGGAGTTCGCCGTTCCTGGAGCCGGACCTGATCGTGCCCGGCCCGTCGGCCGCCCCGCGCTCGCTCGCCCCACAGGCCTGACCCCTGGACCAGCCGCCCGCAACGCGGCAATCAGCGCGTATCGAGCTCGACGACCAAACCGCCCCTGAACCCCGCCGGGCGAACGAGGCGGGGACTCCGCGGCCCTTACCGTCCCGCGTTGCCCCGGTAGTCGGATGCCGACGTCCCGCGATGTCCGCGGTCCCGGGCCCGTCGGTTTCGGGCCGTGTCTTCGGGACGGCGCGCTCGTTGAACGCGGCGGCGCGTACGACAGTCGCCGCGCTGGTGCGGCGACGTGAATGGCCGTCGCCGACTTCGACGGGAGGGGAACGCTGTGACCAACGGCGAGCGCGCGATGGACGAGGAGACCCGGGCCCTGCTGGATACGGCCAGGCACGTGGTGGAGGCGCTCGCGGCGGCGCACCGGCTGCTCGGCCGCGAGGACCAGGCGCTCCTCGATCTGCAGGCGCACACCGCGTCCGCGGCCGGCGGGGACAGGGCCGCGACCCTGCGCAGGATGCGAGACCGCGTCGGCGAGACCGCTCGGCACCTGGCCACCGGTGTCGGGATGCTCGCCCAGTTCGTCGGCATGGTGCAGATCGGGATCGACGGCCAGTACTCCCAACGGGCCGACGGCAAGCTCCACACCCCGCTGGCGGCACTCGAGAGCCGCGACTACCTGCTGTCCGAGGCGGTCGACATGCTGGTCGGGGCGATCGACGCGCTGCGCGCCGCGTATGCCCCGACGCGCAAGCACCCCGGTCTCACCCGCCCGCAGGACCGGCAGGCCATGGCCCAGGTCGTCGGGCATCTGCTCGACGCCGCCCGGGAGATGGAGACGATGCTCGGCACCGACCCGGCCGACATCGAGTCGTACGCCGCGAACGTCCTCGAGCAGCTGGCGCTCCTGGAACGGATCTGCCGGCCGCTGCCCGACCGACCGGACGCCGCGATGAGCGACGACGCCGCCGTCCAACGCATCCTGATGGATCCGGAGCTGACCGCCAAGGTCCTCCAGGGCGCCAAGCACATGAAAGTGCTCGCGCCGCAGGCCGACCGCGAGGCGACCGGCATCGCGTGAAACGGGACGCGGCGACCACCTCCTGGGGCCGTCGGCCCCGGCGCGCACCCACCGTCGGCCCGGCTGCGGCCTGCCGGCGGTTCGCCGCCGCGGTGCGCGAGCACGGCACGCTGCTGGGTGTCGGTCTGGCGATCTGGCACGACGCGGCGGCCGGCTCCGCCGCCGCGGACGCGCTCGCCGCCGACCTCACCCTGCTGCAGGTGTCGCACCAAATCCTGCGCGCTCCGGCTGCCTCGAATGCCGGGCCGCCGGCCCCGGCTCGGCACCGAAGTCCGCATCCTCCGGGGCCAGGCGCTGGAGACGCTCCGGGGCCAGGCCCCGCTCGCCCTGCGCCTGGCCGCCTGCGGCCCGCTGGTGGACTCCGAGTTTGACTTGGCGGCGTGGACCCTGGGAGCGGATGGCGTCGCGGTGCCGGTCAGAGCGGTTTCCCGCCCGGACATCATGCTGGCCATCCAGGGCTACGGCCACGACAAGTACCGGCGGTTGGTGTGGAAGCAGGGCATCAAACCGGTGATCGCCTGCCGCGGAGTGCCCCGCGGATGCGGCCTCGGCGTCCACCGACGGAGTCGTTGAGCGCACCATCGCATGGCTCCACGGCTCCCGCCGTTTACGCATTTGCTGGGAACGACACGACGACATCCACGAAGGCTTCCTCGGCCTCGCCACCTGCCTGATTCACCCACCGGTACGTCCAGCGCCTTTGTCAGAACCTCTTAGGTCCAACGCTGATAGTTGCCGCCGTTGTCGCCAATGGCGTAGACGCTGCCCGCACTGTTGCTGTCGAGGATGTTATGAGTGGCCACGTTCTGGAGCTTCCAGCCGGTCTGGGTGGCGTTTTCCCACCAGCTCTCGTAGGAGTTGTAGTCAAGGCTGCAGCCCTCGATGTAAACCGAGTTGTCCGTGTAGCTGGTCAGGCAGTTGTAGGGTTTGCCGTTAGAAATGCCATACCCGAGTTCCATCCACGAGCCGTCCGTGTTCTGCATGTCTATCCAGAGGGCATTGTTGGTGGTTATCGTTCCACAGTCCCCCGTGCTCACCTGGTCCGTGTCAGTGTAGATGTTGTGGCGCAGGCACCGTTCGGTGGCGACGTTCTTCCAAGTGATCAGCGGAGAGGAGGCGAAGGCGTCGCCGGCTCCGGTGCTCACCAGGAGCGCCGGAATCGCGGCGAGTCCGACGAGGGCTTGGGCGATGCGCTTTTTTTTCATCGAGATCCTCGTGATCTTCGGTGCCGCCGCACGTCTCATCGTTCGGCAGCGGTGCGGACAATGAGGCCGCCCGCTGGTGGGTCCGCGGGCGGTTGAGGATTGTGGAGCTAGGATGCCGAGGTTCGCACTATCTCAGCGGGGGTTACGTCCAGCGCTGGTAGTTGCCGCCATTGCTGCCGATGGCGTAGACGCTGCCCGCGCTGTTGCTGTCAAGGATGTTCAGAGTGGCCACGTTCTGAATCATCCAACCGGTTTGGGTGGCGTTTTCCCACCACTTCTCGTAGGAGTTGGGGTTCGACCAGTCGCAGCCCTCGATGTACACCGAGTTGTCCTTGTAGGCGGTCAGGCATACCCCGTTGGGATTCACGCCCCCCTGCATGCCTACCGGGGACTCCACCCACGTCCCGTCGGCGTAGTCAATGTCGAGCCATTTGGTGCTGTTGTCGGTGCCACAGCTGTCCGTGGTGACCTGGTCGAGCGAGTAGTAGATGTTGTGGTGGAGGCACCGTCCGGTGGCCACGTTCGTCCATGTGACATAGGCGCTGGCGAATGCGTCGGACGTCCCCACTGTCAGGAGGAGAGCCGAAGCTGCCGAAACCCCTATGAATGCCTGCGCGATTCGCTTCTTCATGCAGATACCCCCCTTGAGGATTTTCCTCTCGATACTGATTTTCGGCGAGGCGGATAGCGTCAATGAACCCGCCGAGGCCATCGGCAAGGCTAGTGGTCGACTCGAAATCCCTGCAAGCCCCTCCCGCTATCTTCAAGTTTGGGTGCGGTGCACTCCAAATGATCGACAATCGATAATGATTGACCGATTGGCGGGCAAATGGGCCCTTGGGGGCGTATGGAAAATTTGGCCATTTTGTCCGGATAGTGACCCTGCGGCTCGCATATTTTCTGAGTTTCCTGGAGTGGCGGGACGATGCGTGTACGCTCGCGATGGCACTGGCAGAGTCGGGGGAACTGGCCGTACGGGCTTTCCTCCCGGACTATCAAGGGTGGGAAGCGTGCAGCAGGATGCTGAGCCGGTAGCGATGGTTGACAGGCTCAGGGATGCCTCGGCAGTGGACGGCTCTCCCACGGCGGACACAGGGACTGGCAAGAGGGGACTGGGTCGGCGCCGTAGGGCTCTGCTGGTGGTGGTGGCCAGCGCTGTGGTGATCTCTGGTGCAGGGATGGCGGCAGTGCCCCTGATCAAGAGCCCGGCACAGGCGGCCGCCGACACAAAGCCACCGGAGCCCGACGTGTTGACCGCCCAAGTCGAGAAGAGGGTGCTCACGAGTTCGGTGGTCGTACGGGGCACGGTGACGGCGGGTCAGTCGATCGATGTGGCTCCGGTGGGCGGCGGGGCGGGCACCAAGTCTGTGGTGACCAAGTTGCCGGTCAAGGTCGGGGACTCTGTTTCCGCCGGGCAGCTGCTCCTTGAGACGGCGGGCAGGCCGGTGTTCGCGTTGCGCGGCGACCTGCCGGTGTACCGGGATCTGAAACCGGGGTCCAAGGGGCAGGACGTCAAGCAGTTGCAGGAAGCCCTGTTTCAGCTCGGTTTTGGGTCGGGCGACGACACGGCGGGGACATTCGGAGTTGGGACCAAGGCAGCAGTGGCTGCTTTCTACTCTGCCCGTGGCTATGACCCGCTGCCGGCCCTACCAGACGGCGACGCGCAGGTGGAGGCCGCGCAGGACGCGGTCACCGCTGGCCAGCAGTCGTTGTCCGACGCACAGGACGCCCTGAAGGCCGCCCAGAGGACGACGGGTGCGGTGCCGTCGGGACAAGCGGGCACCGGTGCCACCACCCCCTCGGCCGGTAGCGGAGATAGTGGGGCAAGCAGCGTTAACAGCCCCAACGCTGGTCAATCCGTGGCCATGGCGCAAAAGCAGGTGGATCGCGCGGCTGAGAGCCTGGCGAAGCTGAGGAAAAAGCTGACGGACATCCAAGCCCTGGTCGGACCTCTGGTGCCAGCAACTGAGGTGGTGTTCCTGTCAGGCTTCCCTGCACGAGTGGACAATGTCGCCGGCCGGGTCGGCAGCGAGGTATCCGGCAAGGTGCTCACCGTTTCGGCAGGCGCACTGGTGGTCAAGGGCAGTGTAAGCGCTTCGGACAAGGGCCTTGTGCATCCTGGACAGAAGGTCGAGATCCTCTCGGAACTGACAGGGACAAAGGCGTCCGCAGTGGTCGCTTCGGTGGCGGACACCACCGACGACCCGGCGCAGGCGACCGGCTCGGTCAGCGGAAGCGGCCAGTCGGCCACGGGCTCGGGCGCGAGAGGCGGCTATCAGCTGATCGTGACACCCGACCAAGGCTTGGACCCCAAGCTGGCCGGCCAGGACGTGCGACTGACGGTCCTGGCCGCATCGTCGCCAGGTCCAGTGCTGGTGGTGCCGGTGTCCGCTGTCTCGGCGACGGCTGACGGCAAAACGGTGGTGACGGTCTTCGCGGGCGGGCAGCGGCGACAGGTGGAAGTCACCCCGGGGACGGTCGGTGGTGGCAGTGTCCAGATCACACCATTGGTTGCCGGCGCCATCGGGCAGGGCGACCAGGTCATCGTCGGCATCAAGGACGCAGGTGCCAGGTGACCCCAGTGGATGGAAGGGACCAGGCAATGCCACCGGTGATCGAGTTCCGCGGCGTGGGTCTGACATATCCGGGACCGCCGCCGGTGACTGCGCTGAGGCCCTGCCACCTGACTGTGCAGCAAGGCGAATATGTGACGATTGTCGGACCGTCAGGGTCCGGAAAATCGACGTTCTTGAACATCGTGGGGCTGCTGGATGCCCCGACGACAGGACAGTATCTCCTGGACGGCATCGACACTGCAGTGCTGCCTGACACGGACCGCACTGCACTGCGTGGCAGACGGATCGGCTTCGTGTTCCAGTCCTTCCACCTGTTGGCACACCGTTCGGCAACCGAGAATGTAGCCCTCGGAATGCTGTACACAACGGCCAAGGGACGACGGGGCGCGGCGGAACGGCGCATGCGCGCACAGGACGCACTGCTGAAAGTCGGACTGGGCCACCGCCTGGATTCCCTTCCCACCCGGTTGTCGGGCGGCGAACGGCAGAGGGTGGCGATCGCTCGGGCCCTGGTGGGCAACCCATCTCTGCTGCTGTGCGACGAGCCGACAGGAAACCTGGACTCCCGCACTGCGGACTCGATCCTCGCCCTGCTGGACGAACTGCACGAAGCCGGCATGACAGTGCTGCTGATCACCCATGACCCGCAGGTCGCCAGCCGCGCGCAACGCATGATCACGATTCGTGACGGCGTGCCGACCGAGGCCGCTTGCGAGGCGATGGCGCGATGAACCTGAAACGACGGAAGAACCCGATCGTGGAGCCGTCCCGACTCGCCTTCCGAGACCTGCTGTCAGAGGCAGCGGCCGGAATCCTGCAGCGGCCGGCACGTTCGGCCCTTACCGGCCTGGGAACGGTACTCGGTGTAGGAACCTTCGTGGCAATCCTCGGACTGACTGCCACGGCCAGTGCGCAGATCGACGGTCGCTTCAGCCTGCTGACCGCGACTGAGGTAGCGGTGGAAGACGTCGGCGGAAGCGACCCCGCGCAAACGACGGTCTCCTTCCCTTCGGACGCGGACACCCGCATCGGCCGCCTACACGGCGTCGAAGCGGCTGGGGTCTACTGGCCGGTGAAACTCGCCCCTGACGCGGTGCAAGCAGCGCCGGTGGGATCCGGCGCCGCAGGCGAGCAGATACCCGTGATCGCAGCCTCGGCCGGGCTGCTCAACGCAGCGGGCCCGCACGTCCGCCAAGGACGAACCTTCGATGAATGGGCCGACTCCACCACCCAACAGGTTGCCGTGATCGGATCAGGTACAGCAGCCCAACTCGGCATCACCACTCTGGATACCCGGCCGGCTATCTTCATCGCCGGCAGCCCGTTCATGGTGGTCGGCATCGTGGACGACGTCCACCGCAAGCCGGACCTCCTGCTGTCCGTCATGGTCCCACGCGGGGCAGCGGAAAAGCTCTGGGGCAACTCATCGAACCAAGGCGCCAAGATGCTGATCACCACGAAGATCGGCGCTGCCCAGCAGATTGCGGCGGAGGCCCCGTTGGCGCTCGATCCCACCCACCCCGAGTACTTCAGGGCGGCATCGCCACCCGATCCCAAGGCACTGCGCACCAGCATCACCTCCGATCTCAACCAGTTCTTCCTGCTGCTGGCCGGAATTTGCCTGGTCATCGGCTCTGTGGGGATCGCCAACACAACACTGGTCGCTGTTCTGGAACGAACCGGGGAGATCGGACTGCGCCGCGCTCTTGGTGCCAAGGGGCGGCACATCACCGCTCATTTTCTAACCGAGTCGGGCCTTATCGGTCTGATCGGTGGCATCGTTGGTACTTCGCTGGGTGTGCTGACAGTTCTCGGGGTTGTCATGGCCCGAGACTGGACTCCTGTAATCGACCCCGCCACCGTCGCGGCTGCCCCTGTGATAGGGCTCTCCACCGGCCTTGTGGCGGGTTTGTACCCGGCCTGGCGATCCTCCCGGATTCAGCCTGCCGAAGCCCTTCGGAGATGAAACCCTAGGCCGTTACAAGCCAAGCGTCACGAAATTACTGGTATTTCAGTCGCAAGATTTCTCGAAGTGAGGAAATGAATATTCGTATCGGCAGGCCACTTTGGATGGCTGGCGTAGCATTGACGGTCGTATCCGTCCTGTCAGGATGCGGCGGCCTGGGAAGCAAGACGCTTCCGCCCGGGCCGCAGCGGCCGGTCCTCAAAGATATCTCAGGGCCTGAACCCTCCATTCCTCCTCTGCCAGCGACAGCGGACGATCCGTCGAAGCCGCTTGACTTCCAAGCGGGCGGCGCTGCAATTCGGCCCGACGGATCGCTCATCCTGCCGCTGGACGCCTACGAACCGGCAGGAGCTCGGGATGTCCTGGCCCGAGCCACAACTGTTCTTGCGCAGCAGTGCATGCGAGCCAAGGGCCTTGAACTCCCGGCCTCCCTGATGGAGCAGGCCGCTTCCAAGCCCCCGCCCCCCTCGGTCATCTACGGGATTTTTGATCTGAATGATGCCAAGGCCTATGGATACCGATTGCCGCCCCAGCCGGCAGACTCCGTGGCACCCACCGGAGGTGGAGAGGTGACAGAAGCCGTCAAGCAGGCCTATTTCGACGACCGCAAGCAGAAAAAGCCCGGATGTCGGAGCGAGGCGCAGAGTCAGCTCAATGCTGAGAGGGCTATGGACGACGGCGTCTATTTGCAGGATCTCAGGTCCGAGGCGCGAACGGCTACATATCAGGACAGTCGTGTCAAAGCCGCGACAGTCAAGTGGAGTGGATGCATGAAGGCCGCCGGGTTTGATTACCCCGATCCCAAGGCACCCGCCCACGACCGGTCGCTTCTTGGCAAGGGCCTCCCCACTCCGGCGGGAGCCGCCTTGCCCCCGACCTCTCCCGCTGAAATCGTCGTCGCCGTCACTGACGTCACCTGTAAACGACAGACCCAGTACCTTGAGACGGTTGCACTGGTCACTGCCGCCTACGAAAAGGAGATTATCGAGAAGCAGGTCCAGCGGCTCCAGCAGGGGCAGGAGAACTGGAAGCAGCAGGTGCAGAACGCTAACAAGGTCCTGGAAATCTCACGCTGACCGTGGATCTCCTGCAACGGCCCCTAGCGGTCGTCGCAACACGTGGTCGGTTTGATCAGGCTACGAGCAGTTTATGCAGGCGCTCGGCCGGGGTTTTCCAGCCGAGCGTTTTTGCGTGGGCGGCCGTTGAGCTCGGCGGCGACGGCGTCGCGCCCCGGCGCACGTCGGCCGCCGACCCGGCCGCCGCCTGCCGGCGGTTCGCCGCCGCGGTGCGCGAGGACGGCACGCTGCTGGGTGTCGGTCTGGCGATCTGGCACGACGCGGCGGCCGGCTCCGCCGCCGCGGACGCGCTCGCCGCCGACCTCACCCTGCTGCAGGTGCCGCACCAAATCCTGCGCGCTCCGGCTGCCCCGAATGCCGGGCCGCCGCCCGGCCCGGCTCGGCTCACCGGCGATTCTGTCCTGTCTGGTCAACGCGCGCCTGAACGCCGAGTCCGGCCGCGGCCTGGCCCTGGTCCACGACCTCACCGGCGGGCAGTGGGGCGCCAAGCTCGAGACCGACGGCAAGACCGTCCACGCGGACTACTGCGCACCCGCACCCCCGTCCCCGCGCAGCCGAGCGGCTCCGCACTCGCGACCGGGACGGGCCCAGGGCACCACACGGTGACGCCCTTCGGGCGGCCGGCCCGTGAACAGCCCGGCCGCTTGGATGCTGTGCTGTGTCGGTCCGACGGAAATCAGCAGCGCCGTGTCACCGGGAATCGCTACCGTTTCTCCATGTTTGAGCGATTCTTCCGGCGCCGTGAGGCCATAGCCGCGACAGACGAGATCGTGGTGCCTCCCGCAGAGGACGTACCGGAACACCTTGAGGTCCCCCTGCTTCGATGGGTTGTGGAATCCTTCAACGGTGACGAACGGGGTGCCGAGCAGGTCGCCATCCACTTGCGGATGACGGTGGAACCGACGCGCTACGAATACTCCCCGATCAAGTTCCTGTACGAGCGCACCACCGCGGAGCAGCTGCCCGCGGTCATCGACGCCATGCTTAGCCTCAGCGCGCCGCCGCCCCGGCCGGAGCTCCCCGCGAACGCCACGCCGATGCAGAGGATCACGGCTGCCGGCATCGACGGACTGCGTCGCCGCGAGGGTGTCCAGTTGGAACGACGCTGGGAGGCCGTCGAGCAGTTGGACAAGCTGCTGACCGCGGGTGGGTCGGCGCTGCGGGTCAACGTCGACCGCACAGGACTGGAGTCCCGTGTCGGCGAGACCACTTTCCGGGGCGTGAACCGCGCAGTGTCGGCGGCTTCCGCGCGGACGGAGGCGGGCTCCGCCGGCCAGCACCTGGCAGCGGCCTGGGCCGCGTTCTACGGGCGCAACCCGGATCCGTCGAAGTCCTACAGCGAGAGCATCAAGGCGGTCGAAGCGGCGGCCCAGGCCGTGGTGGAGCCGCGCAACGCGAAGGCGACGCTCGGCACCATGCTCAAGGTCCTGGAGCGGTCGGCGCCAGGGACGTTCAGCACGGCGATCTCGGAGAAGGACTCCGCCCGCAAGGACGTCGACCTGGTGGTCGACATGATGCGGCGGCTCTGGCAGGGGCAGACCTCGCGCCACGGCTCACAGGCCGGCACCACCCTGGAGACCAAGCCGCAGGCCGAGATGGCGGTGTTCATCGCGATGACCCTGGTGGAGTGGTTCTCCTCCGGCCACGTGCGCCGCAACCCCTGATCCAGCCGGAGGGACATCAGGGCCCGCCCGCCTTCCTGGCGGGCGGGAAGGATGTGCTTCGGTCAGCTCTCCGAGACCGTGCTGGCGGTCTTCTCCCGGCCGCCGTGGTCGGGGTGGTCGGCGTGGCAGTTTGGGCAGAGCTCGCCATCGGGGGTGTACCGGCGGTCGAAGGCGGCGCACGTCTCGCACCAGGCGATCATGAACTCGAGCGCTTCTCCGCCGTCAGACTCCGTACCGTCCTGGTAGACCACGTGCCAGTTCTCCGGGCCGACCGAGCCGACGGCGAGCAGGGGCAGGGTGCTCCCGTCGGAGAAGGCCAACCACCCGACCACGGGAACGGTCCAGGTGTAGCCCGGCTTCGGCTTGTCCGCGTCCGGCTCTCCCGGGTTCCAGTGTCGTACGCGCAGGCCGGGCTCGGCCGGGAGTGCGCCACTGGCTGCCGTTGGCTGGGGGACGGTTCATGCACTCTCCCTCTCCTATGAATGCGTCGTGGTGACCGTACGGCGCGGAACGGTCACAGGAGGGGGGGAACCGGGAATCTCACCGTTCTCGAAGGGAGTGCCCGCGTCCCTGCTGCGGGCCGCCCCGGCGTGGCCACGGGCACCCGGGCGACTCCACACTCGCGACCGGGACGGGCTCGGGTCGCCAGTTGGAGCCGGTCACGCACGCGGGCTCTGCTGTTGCGGCATCGTCGGCGTTGTGACTCCTTCTCCTGAAGAGATCGAAGCCGCCCGTACGCCTGCTGGGGGCTGGAGCCGGGCGCAGCTGGCGCAGTGGGGTGTGCCGTGGCCGCCGCCGAAGGGCTGGAAGCAGAAGCTCGCGGAACAGTGGCAGGCCGAGCAGGACAGCGCTGGCTGAGTCTCCTGCGAAGGGTGCCCGGGCTCGGCGTCAAATGCCGGTGCTGGTCGGCAGGGTGAACCTCTACGGTGTCGGAATGACCTTGTGGACTCCTCTTTCCTTCCGCGATGGCGGCACCGTGGCCTTGCGCGCGGAGGTCTCCGCCACTCTGGAACGGCCGCTGCGCGACTGGCTGTACTTCGCGCTGTGCCGTGAAGGCGGGGAGTTGTGGCAGCGGGTCGCGCTCCGCTGCGACCTGGTGTTGGAGGCCGGGGACGGCGGCGACGAGAGTGATGATGTCGCCTACGAGGCGGCCCTCGCCTACGGGATTCCGACGAATCTGCTGCTGGAGGCCGTCGACGCGGCGCTGGACCTGCTTCCGGTACCGACGCCGGTGCCACTCGTCCCTGCCCGCCGGGCCGAGGACCCGCCCATGGACCGGAAGACCGTGGCTCTGGTGACGCTGGCGAGCATGAGCGAAGCGCTCACCCAGCAACGGAAGGTGGACCGCGCCCCGCTGCAGCAGTTGCTGGACGACGCGCGTTCGCGGTACACCGTTCGCGCGGACGGACGCGCTCTGGTCGCCCGGGTCGATCCGGCGCTCGTGCGGGCGCTGGAGGCCGCGGTCGAGAGCGGGGAGCAGCCGGAACGGGGCTCGGCGTCGGAGCACCTGCAGGAGGCGTTCGAGCGGGCCTATGCGTTCACGCCGGATCCGGTGAAGGCGTTCAGCGAGGCGATCAAGGCGGTGGAGTGCGCGGCCCACTCCACCCTGCAGCCCAACCACCGCCGGGCGACGCTCGGCACGATGCTGGGCGAGATGTCCAACCTTGCCAGCGCGCTGGTCTTCGAGATCGAGGGCGCCGATCCGCAGGACGGCGTCGAGATGGTCCGCCTGATGATGCGGCAGCTCTGGGACGGCCAGACCAGTCGGCACGGAAAGAAGGGTCCGACCCGCAAGGAGACCGAGGCGCAGGCGGTGGCCGCGGTCCACCTGGCGGCCGTGCTGGTGCAGTGGTTCTCCTCCGGCGCGATCCGCCGGGCGTAGGTCCCGGGTCGGACCGGCCGGGTTCGTTGTTCGCGGACACGTCCGGTGCCCGTCTCGCTACGGTGGCCGGGTTCGGGCGGCCGTGCCCGGACCACGCTCGCGGCGAAGGGGAACCACCGTGTCCAACGCAGTACTCCAGCCCCGCTACTGGCTCGCCCACGCCTTGGAGTGGCCGCAGGGGGAGAGCCCGTACCGGGAGTGCGCCCAGGCGCTCGCACCGCCGATCATCCCGAGGCAGATGGTGTCCCGGGACGTCGCGGACATCCTGGCCGTCGCCGACGCCTACCAGAACGAACACCCCACCCGGCGCCTGGTGTTCTTCAGCGACCTGACCCTGTGGCTGGACGGACACGGCAGCGACTGGGGCCAGCGCGGCACCGACTGGGAGGGCGGCTACGCCTACGCGAAGGCGTTCCACCGCCGGCACGGTCACCTGGCGATCCCGGCGACCGCGAAGCTGGACGACTATGCGGTCGGGGCGTGGATGCGCCGCCAGCGCAAGGCCGAGAACCTCACCGCGGACCAGGTCGCCAAGCTCGACGTGCTGGACGAGTTGTGGCGTCTGGAGCCGGACTGGAACCGCTCGTATCGCCGCCTGCTCGCCTACCTCGCCGTCGGCGGCACCCTCGACGGCCCGGCCAACCGCACCGGCCTGGGCGACGATCCGACGTTCCGGCCCGGCACCTGGCTGCGCAAGCAGGACAAGGCCCGCACGGAAGGGAAGCTGACCGACCAGCAGACCGCGCTCCTGGACGCGCTCACCCGGCGCGCCGAGACCGTCACCGGCTGACCCCGCCCCGCGTCACCACTTCGCCTCCCTGCCACCAGGCCGGGACGGCCCACCCCAGTTCCCGAGGAGAGGCCGTGACGACCCGGCAGCACACCTACAAGCCGTCGACCGTGAACTGGTGCGCCGACTGGTGCTGCGGTGCCTGCGGCAGCACGGGCGAGGCCTGGGTCGAGGACGGCATCATCGTGGACGCCAGCCACGACTGCGAGGAGGGCGGCGGCGGCCAGATCGGCTGGGACGGCCGCGCCGAGTGCGGTGAGTGCGGCTGGACGCTCGACGTCGACTTCGCGGACGGCGACCACGTCGAGGCCGACCACGACTGCGACACCGACCAGTAGCACCGCCGCCCCGGGGCGGCCCGCCACCTACCGGGCCGCCCCTCACTCGTCGAGGAGTGCGCCCTTGCACGGCACGGAGAGGACAACCCGGTGAACGCCCGAGAACGGCTGCAGTCGATGATCCGCACCGACCACGGCCCCGCGACGGTCTGGTCCGAGGGCGAGGTACGCGACGCGCTGGACACTCCCGCCGCCGAAGTCCCTGCCACCGCCGCCCAGGCCTCGCGTACGGAGACCGGCAGGGACCGGCGGCAGGTCTGGGGCACCACCCGTCGGGCGCGGCTTGCCGTCGGCCGGCCGGCCCGCTCCCTGGCCGAGAAGTCGGACCCGCTGCCTGGCGTCGACCTGGCCGCCCTGGTGGAGGAGTTCGACCGGATGCGGACGGAGCTGGCCGCGTCCTGGCGGCAGGCCGCGAACCAACTGGCAGCCGTCCGGCGAGGAGTTGGCCGAGCTCGTCGACCGGGTGGTCGCCGACCCGGAGGCGCCCCCGGGTCAGCCGGGACCTGATGACCGTCGAACTGATCGCCCGCGACTCCTCGTAGAGCCCTTCATCGCACCCTCGCCGTCGCTCGGCGGGGGTCGCTCCCGGGTGCGCGGACGCCCGGGGGAGTGGCGTGTTGACGGACCGTCGACGCCCGGTCGCCGAGGGGCCGGCGGTGTGACCGGGGACACATCAGTGACATGTCACACCCTATTGCTGGGTCTGTTCATTACATGAAACGGTTCCTCACGCGCTCGAACGCCTCCACTTTCCCTCCACGGCGCGTTCACCCGTGTTCCCCACGTCCCCACCCCCATTTCCAGGAGTGACGTTGCGTCAGCTTCCTCGCCTGCCCGGACTGCTGGCCGCAGTCGCCGCGGCAGGCGCCCTACTGCTCGGCGTGTCCACCACGCCTAGCCTCGCCGCGACCCCCGCCCCCAAGCCGGCGGCCACCCCCGCGGCCGCCCCGCTCGGGAACCCGACGGCCGGTGACCACCTGCCCCCGAGCGGCCCGTCCAACGCGGACCCTGCGAGCCCGGCCGCGCCGCTGGACCACCGTCTGACGGCGGCCCAGCTCCCGCCGCTCAGCCCGCCCGTCCCGGCGGCGGACACCGCGTCCGCACGGACACCGCGGTTCCGCGCCCTCGCCCAGGCGGTCCCGGCCGCCGCCGCGTCCTGCACGGCCGGCGACTTCAGCGGCCGGTCCGGGGCGGACCTGGTCTCCTTCGTCAAGGCCTCGACGCCCGACTGCATCAACACCCTCTTCAGCGCCTCCGGCTCCAACGCCTACTGGACGTTCCGCCAGGCCCAGATGGCGACGGTCGCCGACGCCCTGCGGACCGCCGCCTTCACCTACCCCGGTGACAACTCCACCGGCGCCCTGCAGCTGGTCCTGTTCCTGCGCGCGGGCTACTTCGTGCACTACACCTCCCCGAGCACCGTCGGCAACTACGACGCCGCGCTCACCGACGCGGTGGCGCGCGGCCTCGACGCCTTCGTGGCCTCCCCCCACTTCACGGACGCCACCGAGTCGAACGCCCCGATCGCCGGCGAGGCCCTGGTCCTCACCGACAGTGCCGATCTGCAGGGCCGCTACCTCGCCACCTACCGGCAGGTCCTGAACGGCTACACCAGCGCCTACAACGACTCCCCGCCGCTGGTGAACTTCGTCAACAAGGTCTTCACCCCGCTCTGGCGCGGCCACCAGAACCCGGCCTACGTCGCCGCCGTCACGGCGGACCCGGGCATCATCGACACCCTCGACGCCTTCGCCCTGAACCACCAGGACGTGCTGGGTACCGCCAACTCCTTCCTGGCGTCCAACGCGGGCGTGGCGATGTCCCGCTTCGTCAAGTACCCGGCCCTCCAGCCCAAGGTCCGCCCGCTGATCAAGGGCCTGCTCGACATCTCGTCGATGACCGGCCCGACCGCCACGCTCTGGGTCGGCGCCGCCAACTCGGCTTCCTCCTACGACCAGGCCCAGTGCTCCTACTACGACGTCTGCGACCTGTCCAAGCGGCTGGTCAAGGCAGTGCTCCCGACCAGCCACACCTGTGACACCCGCACCATCCTGTCCCAGGACCTGACCGCGGCCGAACTCGCTGCCGTCTGCGACGACCTCAAGGGCGAGGACGCCTACTACCACCGGCTGGTCCGCGACAACGGCCCCATACCCGGCCAGTACGAGTCGACCGTGCAGATCGTGGTGTTCGCCAGCCGCGAGGACTACCAGACCTACGCCGGGGCGATGTACAACGTGCCCACCGACAACGGCGGCATCACGATGAACGGCGACCCGGACGACCCGGCCAACCTGCCGTACACGCTGATGTACCGGCACCCCAACGAGAACGGCTTCACCGCCCGGATCTGGAACCTCAACCACGAGTACGCCCACGTCCTGGACTCCCGCTACAACATGAAGGGCAAGTTCGGGCAGCAGATCAGCTACCCCGCCCTGTGGTGGATCGAGGGCTCCGCCGAATACGCGTCGTACGCCTACCGCAACATCACCGACACCCGCGCGATGGCCGAGGCCGCCAAGCACAGCTACCCGCTCAGCAGCCTGTTCCAGAGCACCTACGACAACAGCGACACCAACCGCACCTACATGTGGGGCTACCTCGCAGCCCGATACATGATCGAGCGCTACCCGACCACGGTGCAGACGGTGCTCTCCAAGTACCGCACCGGTGACTACGCCGGCGCCTACAACTACGTCAACTCGATCGGCACGCTCTACGACAGCAGCTTCGACAGCTGGCTCGACCGCTGCGCCGCGGGCGACTGCCTGGCCGACGGCACGCCGACCGCGGACTTCGACTCGGCCGTCTCGGGCCTGAGCGTGAAGCTGACCGACCGCTCCACGCAGACCGGCAACGGCTCGATCGCCTCGCGCGTCTGGGACTTCGGCGACGGCACCACGTCCACCGAGGCCGCCCCGACGAAGACCTACGCCAAGGCCGGCACCTACAAGGTCGCCCTGACCGTCACCAGCAGCACCGGGCAGATCGCCACCCTGAAGAAGTACGTCACGGTCTCCGTCCCCGTCGCCCAGCCGTGCACCGGCAGCAGCCGACAGGAGATGGGCCAGTTCTGCTACCGCACCGACCGGGCAGCCGGCGCCGGCCAGCTGGACTACCTCTACATCTACATGCCGGCGGGCATCACGACCCTCACCGTCACCACCACCGGCGGCACCGGCACCGCCTACCTGTACTACAACCCCAGCACCTATGCGACGGCCGCCAACGCCACCGCCTCCTCGACCAACAACGGCACCACCCAGAGCCTGACCGTCACCAACACCACGAGCGGCTGGCGCTACATCAGCCTGTACGGCGCGACGGCGTTCAGCGGCGTCACGATCACCACGCAGTACTGAGTCACATCGCCCCACCGGACCGCCCCGCACGGCCGGCGGCCCGGGCGAGTTCCGGGCGCACGGAGCCGCGGCGGCCCGGACGATCTGGGACGCTGTTCCGGCGCAGGTCCGCCGCGGGGCGGCCGCCCAGATGGCCGTCGTCTACTGCCGCTCGATCGGCGGCGAGGCCGGAGTCCTGTCCCCGACCGCGGCGGTCCGGCTGCTGCGCGAGGTCGTGCCCGGCACCTGGTGACCGCCTTCGGCCGGGCTGCGGCGGCGGTCGTCGGTGCGGACCGGTTCTCCAGTGGACCGCCGCGCGCAGGGGCCGGTGAATGCGCAGAGGGTGGCCGCACCCCTCGGGGTGTGCCACCCTCACGGGCGCCGCGCGGGTTCATCGCCTCGGGATGTGGGCGATTTCGCAGGCGATGCCGGGGACGCCGGCCATTTTGGAGTCGGTGGTCAGCAGCGGGCACAGCAGGGTCTCGGCGAGCGCGATGTACAGCGCGTCGCCGACGTAGGTGTTGTCCCGCAGCTCCCAGGCCCGCAGGAGCAGGCTGGGGATCGGGATCCGCTGGACGTCCAGCGCGTCCAGGTCTGCGATCGCCGCGCCGGCGTCCTTCTCGGCGAGCGCGCCGCGCTGCATCATCCGTACGATCGCCCGGCTCGCCTCGTGGTCCAGGTGTGCTGGCGCGTACACGTCCTCGCCGACCAGCCGCACCCGTACCCGCTCCGCGACGGCCCAGTGCCGGTCAGCAGCTCCACCGTCGCGCTGGCCGACCGGGAGACTCACAAGTAGCGGCCGTTCTCTCGCACTTCGCTACTCGACATCTCGAAGCGTGGAGAACGGCCGCATCACGTGCTGCCGGATCCGGAAGCTGTCAGCAGGTCGAGTGACCCACGAGGTTAAGCAGCAACGGGGAGCCGAAGATCCGGTTCGTAGCGGTGCCGTCGTCCCTGGGGCCACACCTCTCTCCGTGCCGGGGCCCCGTGGCCCTGCGTCTGCGGGGCCACGGGCCTTCGGCCGTCCGGCGGTCTGTGCTCAGTAGGTGGTTGCTTGGAACATCTGGTTGGGGGCCTTGGGCGTGCACGCGTACAGGGCGAGGTATCTGGGGGAGATGCCCATCGTGTCCACGCACAGGCCGGTCGCATTGCTGACGATTGCCCAGGTGCTCGGTTCGTCCGCCCAGATCTGGATCCTGAAGGACTGGGAGGGTATGTCCATGCAGGTGTACTCGTCGAGGAGGTCGCCGCTCTTCGAGTACGCGCCGTTGTAGAGGTCGAGGCACTTCCCGGAGTCCAGATTGACGATGTTGAAGTCGCTCGCTCCGCCGCCCTGGGCACGGCGCAGGTTCCACTGGCTGCGCCGGGGGCGGTAGGTGTCCATGATGACGGTGGTGCCGTTGGCGGTGCTGCCGCCGTTGAACGTGGCGAACATCCCGGGGTTGCTGTCGGCGGTGAGGTCGATCAGGTCTCCCGGCTGGGGGCTGCGCAGGCGGAAGTAGACCGGATCGTGGTCGGAGGCGCCGAAGTTCTGCCGCACCGCGTGGTAGTTCGGGATGTTGAGGGACGTGACCATGTAGTCGAGTTCATTGCCGCCGACGTGGGTCGGCTGGTTGGGATGGACGACGAATGCGCGGGTACTGGTGGCCCAGCTGTGGACGCTTCGTCCGTCGGTGTCCGCCATCGACGGGGCGCGGTTGAAGTCGCCCAGGGCAGCCCATTGAAGGCCGTAGGAGCTTGCCTGTGCCCTGATGTTGTCGAGCAGGGTCAGCGCCTCGTTCCTCACGCCGCAGGCCTGTGCGTGAACGTTGTAGTAGATGGTGTCGCCGAACCGCAGTCCCAGCGCGGGACGCGCGTTCTGCGACGGCAGCGGGGAGGGGACCACGTAGAGGGCGGCCGGCTGGTTGTAGGTGACCATGGCCAGGGTGACCCGGCTGTTCGTGCAGCCGTCGTTCGGATCCAGCCAGTAGATGTACCGGGTCCCCCTGTCAGTTGCCCACCGGTACTCGCGGACGTTGTAGCCGCTGATGGCGTAGGTGTTGAGGAGTGTCCTGTTGGCGTTGGCCGGGTCGACTCCCGCTTCCTGGACCGCGACGATCTCGTTGCTGTTTCCGATGGTCCAGACTTCGTCCCAGCGGGAGCCGAAGGTGTTGTAGGTCGCGATGGTGTGCTGGTCGGGCCGGGCGCTTGCGGTGGAGACAGGCAGGCCGATCAGAATGCCGACGAGGGTGGCCAGCACTGTCAGGACGGACGGTATGCGGGTACGGGCGCGCAGGAGGTTTGCGGGCAGCAAGGCAGGACCTTCGGGTGCGGAGTTCGTGATTACAGGGCCGGTCGGACGACGGGTGGTCAGGCGCGGTACATCTGGGTCGCGGAGGTGATCCGGCCCTGCTGGTCGAACTGCACGATGAACTGGTTCGCGTAGCAGAGGTAGGGGGCGGGCGCGGTGTGGGCGCTGCCCTTGCAGCCCTGGACGAGCTTGACGAGGAAGTCGACGGAGGCCTGCTCGGGCTTGGCCTGGTTCAGGACGTACGCCTTGGCGCCCGGGGCGAACTCGTACGTCTCGGTGCTGCCGGTGGCCTCGAAGTAGGGCTCGCCGGGGACGTTCGGACCGCAGACGAACTTGGTCGGACGGGCTCTCAGGACGAACTTCGCGCCGGCGGTGGCTTCGACGGCCTCGACGACGGCGCCGCCGTCCACCACGCCGCCCTTCCGGGAGCAGTCGTCGGCGGGCGCGCCGGTCGGCTTGGCGGAGGTCCCGCCCGCGGGCTTACCGGTGCTGGCGGCGGGGTTGGGGGAGGCGGCGCCCGCGTTGCCTGGTGCGGTGGGGTTCTGGCCGCCGTTCGCAATGCTGGTCGCGGTGGCGGAGGGGGCTGCGGAGGCCGGGGCGGCGGCACCGGTGCCGGAGCTGTCCGGCTCGCAGGCGGTGAGGGCGAGGGCGGAGGCGGCCAGGGCGGCGGCCACGGTCAGGCGGTTGAAGCGCATGCTGATTTTCCCCAAACGGGTAGCGGTGAACATGGGGACCCTGGCTGTGAATCGGTCGACGCCCCCGCGGCCCGACCTTCACTTCCAAGATCCAATGGATGGACATCCTGCCCGATCCAATGAACCGCATTACGCCAATCCGGCCCTTGACGGTTCCACTTGAAACCAACCCGTGACGGTGATTGCATACCCTGCCCGGTATATCGCGGTCAGGCAACGGGTCTGTCCCGACACCCGCCGGGGTATCCGGCGAACCGGTTCTCTCCCTCAGCACACCGACCGACGTGCCGCCAGGACGCGCCGTAGAGCAGGCTCCTCGCATCGCACCGATTGTGAGGGCGGGTGGCGGTATGTCGGCGGCGCCGGGCTGAAGAAGGCCGGGTTCGAGCCGTGGACTAGCTCGAACATGAACGCGGGCAGGATGTGGACAGGAGCGGAGCTTCCGCTGGAGATGACGGTCTATCACCGCTACGGCATGGTGCCCCGCTTCGCGATCGACCTGTCCGGCAATCAGGACGGCACCATCCTCACCGCCTATGCCGCAGAGCTACCTGACGTGATGGATCTGATCGCGCGCTGGGCGCCGGCCGTGCAGGCCCTGGCCGCAGCCGCAGGCCGGGCAGTGGATCCTGTCCTCGGTGGGGGTCATGGGTTCCTCCTTCCTGGGCGCTGTGGGCGCGCCCCGCCTTCGAACGTAGGAGGCCGTTTCGACGAATCGGCCTGGTCGTCGCCGCCCGGCGTGTCGCACCGGCCGAATGGGTGACATGCCGTCAGTACCACCTGCCAGCGTGGTGACGGAAAGTCATTCCCCGTCACTGGAGGTGCAGTATGGACTATCGGCGGATGTCGCCCGAGGCCAAGGCCGCGTTCCTCGCCGAGCGCCCGTGGTGCGAGTTGCGCTGTGGGCGGCCCTCGGTCCAGGTGGATCACGACCACATCAGCCACGAGGCTCGCGGTGCCCTGTGTCGGCGGTGCAACTCGCGCCTGGGCTCGCTGGAGGCGGCGCTGCGCCTGCCGGAGCGGTTGTTCCAGAGTCTGGCGGGGGACCTGCATCACGAGTTCTGGAAGAACGGGTCGGTCAACCTGGCCGCCTACCGCCGGGACCTGGGTTACCTGGGGCTGACCGCGAAGCAGTACGCCGCTCGCCTGCGCCGGGTGAACGAGCAGCTGGTGCTGCCCCACGTCTACTGGACCGGGGTGGCGGCCAGGCCGCCCGGGCGGGACACGCTGTGGACGAAGATCGGCCCGTTGTGCGACGACGACGAGGCCCGTCGCCACTTGGAGCGGATCGCCGCGACCGCGCCGCCCACCCAGTTGTGGGTGCAGATGACCCGGGAGCCGGACGACGGCGTGAACAGCCCGGCGCCGCGCTGCCTCATCACGGCGACCAGATCCACCGAAGGTGCGAGGGAGGCCTACCTGGCGCTGCACGCGGCTCTGCCCGACACGAGCGGCTACGAGGCCAGGGACCGCGCCTTCGCCGAGTTGGCGGTGCCAGTGCTGCTGAGTCGGCCCCTGACGGCGGAGCAGTTCCGTGCTGCGCATTGGCGCGACGACGAGCAGCTGCCGGCGACCGACCGGGAACTGCGGGAGCTGTTGCTGCGCTACGGCTACATGGCCGGCTGGATGGACCTGGCGGTGCGCATCGTGCTGGAGGACCTGGCCGGGGACCTGCCGGACGCGCGGTGGGCGGTGTTCAGCCGGGCCCGGCACCACTGGCTGGTGCTGTTCGCCCACTGGCGGGAGCGGCGGGGCTCCCCGTCGGCGGCCTGAGAGGCGCGCCCGGGGTGCGGGGCGGCGCCGTATGCGGGCTTCCTGACGTCGAGTCTGCCGAGGTGGCTCGGGGGGCCGCACCGGGTTGTCTCCGGTGTGGCCCCGCGGGTGCCTGCCGTGTGCCGTAGGTCGGGCTGCGGCGTCGGCCGGCCTTACAGCTGCTTGAGGGCCTCGTCGGTCGTGGCGGCCTGGACGAAGGCGTTGATGTCGAGGCCTTCGGGGAGCGGCTCCTGGCTGCCGCCGCCCCAGATGATGTTCGAGGCCAGCCAGCCGGCGGTGAAGGTCGTCGGGATCTCGAACTGCCCGCGGGCGCTGAAGGCGATCACGCCGTAGGTGACGGAGGCGGTCTCCGGGTGGCGGGCGAGCAGCCACCGCAGCGTGGAGGCGAGGTTCACCGAGGCGTCGGGGGCGATGATCCGCGCCCTGTCGTAGGTGGCTTCCCCCTGCTCCCAGCGGCCCCGGGCATCGGTGGTGATCTCGTCCGTCAGGGAGAGGATCGCGGCGTCCTGGACGAGCTCGCGCAGCGTCTCCCGGGGGATCTCGACGATCTCCTGGTCGAAGAAGGAGTGCGCGAAGTGGCGGCCGATCATGTGCTTCTCCGATCTCGTTGTCCGGTGGTGCGGGGTTCAGTCGCGCTTCCAGGCCGCGGTGAACTCCTCGGCCTCTTCCGGGGTGCGGGGGAAGCGTTCGGCCACGACGGCCTTGAAGGCGGCAGCTTCGGCGGCTTGGATCCAGAGTTCGCCGAGCCGCAGCGCGTTCCCGGCGTGGAACTCCAGGCGCTCGCCGATCAGGCGGGCCACGTCGACCCGCTGTTCGGCGGTGAGCTCGGTCAGGCCCGCGAGGAGGCGGCCGGCGAGGGCGGTCTCGACCGAGCGCATCAGCGTCAGCTTCACGCCTTGGGGCAGGTTGCCCGGGTGCAGGTCCAGGGAGTTCGATGCCTTCTGGATCGCCCACCAGAACTCCGAGTCGTCGGGTTCGGGGAGCACGTTCAGCAGCGCCAGGAGTTCCTGGTTGGCCGCGTACACGGTGGGCCTGGCGGACACCAGCGCCGCGATGTCGCCGATCCGCTCGACGCTGAGTTGGCCGGCCTCCAGGTCGGGCGGGCAGTTGAGGTTCTTCTTGACGGCCGCCGCGCGCAGCTCGTCGCCCTCGTCGACGTACCTGGTCAGCATGGGTGCCCCCTCCTCGGTGGTGTGTGATCGCGGTTCCCCATCACGGTCGGTGTGCGGGTGATCACGCGATCCGGCCCAGGATGGCAGCGCTGCGGTGATGTCGGCGGCGGTTCGTGCAAAGCCGTCTTGTTTGCGATCGTGCGGGGCCGAGGAGCGGACCCGTCCTCGGCCGACCACCGGCCACGTTGGTAGGACTTACTCGAAAGACATGGACAGTGTCGTGGGGGAGGCGTAGAGTCCTCCTAGTTCTTTTAGCTAGTTCGATAGGCGTGGAGGTTGTGGGTGTGTTCGTGACGACGGGTCAGGCCGCGTCGGCCCTGGAGTGCTCGATCCCCACGGTGAAGAAGCTGATGTCTACCGGTGCGGTGCCCGGCGTTCGCGACACCGGCCGGCAGGTGTTCCCGCTGGCCGCGCTCCAGCAACTGGCGGCCCGCCCGACCGCGGACCTGACCGCGCTCGGCGCATCCGAGATCGCGGTGCTGCGTGTGGCCGCCCCGGCCCGGGTCGAGGAGCCAGGCCGGGAGTGGATCGGCTTCGGCGCCGCGCTGGACCGGGACCAGCTGCTGGCCGCGCTGTCGGGCTGGTGGCGTTGTGATCCGGCTCGGGTCGCCGCCGGCGGTGTGCTGCCGGTGACGGTGGCCGGGTTCGTCGTCGCCGTGCTGACCGGCCTGGAGCCGCCGTGGGAGTCGGACGGCACGGTCGGCACCACCGCCCGCCACCGCTTCCCGGCCGCCCGCCTGGCCGGCTACCTGACCGACCTCACTGCCCCCGCCAACGCCGCCGAACCGGCAGGCGCGGACGACGCCCGCCTCGCCGAGCTGCTGCTCGGCACCCGCCTGCCGTCCGTCTCCAGCGGCCCGATCGCCTACGTCACCACCCACCCGACCACCAGCACCGACGAGGAGGAGTAGACCCGATGTCCGACGAGCTGTTCGAGTCCGTGGACGCGCTGCTCGCCGCCGTGAGCACCGGACTTCCGGCCCCGGCGGAGCGCAAGCGACTGCGCCTGGCGGCCGGGCTGACGCCCGCGCAGATCGCCGCGGCGCTGCGCGTCAACTCCGCTCTGGTGTCGCAGTGGGAGGACGGCAGCGCCCACCCGGGCCCGGACGTCGCCCCCGCCTACATGCGCCTGCTGGAGGGCCTGGCCGCCCGCTTCCCCGCCCCCGAGCAGCCCGCCGCGCCCGCCCCGGCCACGTTCGTCGCGCCGGTGCAGGGGACGGTGCTGGACCAGCACCCGGACGGTTCGCTGGTGACGGGCCCGGCCGAGCCGTGCGTGCAGTGCGGACAGCCCGCGATCTACCGCGTCCAGGGACGCCCGATGCACCTCGGTGGTCTCTGCCGCCCCGCCGCTCCCGCCCCGGCCGAGACGGAGGTCGAGCAGCAGGCGCCCGCGGCCACCGCCCCGGTGGCCGACGTTCCGGCCGCCCAGGCCGAGTCCGTCGAACCGGCCCCTCCCGCCCCGGCTCCGGCCGCTGCCCCGCCGTCCCGGCCCGCACCGTCGGCGGCCCCTGCTCCGGCGCGGTCCAGTCAGCGCCCGGCTCCGGCCCGTGCCCAGGGCCGCCCGGCTGCACCGCGCGCCGCCGCTCCAGCCGCCGGTCCGGCCGCGCCGACGCCGGGGCGGTGGGTGCCGGTGGTGGCGCTGGACGCCGACCCGGACGGCGGCTGGGTGCTGGACGTCCCCGGCTTCCCGGCCCCGGCCGGGCCCAAGCTGGGCGACTGGTTCGCGTGGCTGGGCACAGGGCTGCCGCTGCGCGTTGAGCGCGCCCACCCGCAGGGCCGCGGCGGGGACGGCGCGGTCTGCCTGACCGCCGCCGCCCTCAAGCAGCTCGGCCTGCCCGCCACGCTCCCGAGCACCGACAAGACGCTCAACGCGCTGCAGGCGAAGCTCGCGAAGGCCGCCGCGACGGTCGGCATGGAGATCAGCGAGAACATCGGCCCGGTCTTCCGGGCGTTCCGCCGCGCCGGGTCGGCCGGCGGGCCGAAGACCTCGCTGCAGATCACCGTCGCACCGTGGCTGGGACAGGGCGACGCCCGCCAGCAGGCCGTCAGCGCGCTCGCCGCCCCGCTCGCCACCGCCCCCGACCACGCCCGGGACGGAGCGACGTTCGCCCGCCGCTACCGGGCCTTCACCGCCGACCTCGGCGTCGCCCCGGGCGCGACCACCGCCTCCACCGCGATGCTGCTCCTGGACGCCGTCCGCCCCCGGGTCGAGTGGGTGAAGGACGAGGCGACGGGCGAGTGGTCCTCGCACCTGCGCGACGGCGCCCTCCCGGCCGGGGACCGGTGCGTGCCCATCGCGGCCGGCGCCCGCCACCCCCTCACCCGCGAACTCCTCTCCAAGGGCCGGGCGGTGTGCGAGGAGGAGGACTACAAGTGGTGGGCACGCGAGCTCACCGACGACGAGGCCGGCCGCTCGTTCGCGGTCGCGGTCGACGTCTGCGCCTCCTACCTGTCCGTCACCGACTCCCTGCCCCTGCCGATCGGCGAACTGGAGCACGTCACCAACCCCGCGTGGGGCAAGGGCAAGACCGCCGGCCTGTGGCTTTGCGACTTCACCGGCATCGAGGTGGACGAACCGCTGCCGCACCCCGCGACCTTCCACGGCCGCCCGCCGACCGGGCCGGGCTGGTACGCCACCCCCACCGTCGCCTACATGGCCTCCACCTACGGCTTCGACCCGGCAACGATCACCGAGGCGTATCTGTCGACGCACACGGCGCCGCTGCTCAAGGAGTGGACCACGCGGATCCGCGCCGGCTACAAGCGCGCCTACGCCGACCTCGGCCTCACCGACGGCCAGACCCCCGAGGAGTTCCTCGCCGCGTACGCGGTGCACAAGGACGTAGACCAGGATCCGGTGCGCGCCGACGCGCTGACCCTGGCAGGCCTGTACAAGAACATCTACAAGGGCGGGATCGGGAAGTGGTCCGACTCCGCCCGCCACCTCGACGACGAGCAGTGGCTGGAGAAGGTCGCCGGGTCCTGGTCATACCGGCCCGAGATCCGCTTCCACATCATCGCCGCCGCCCGGATCGCCGCCCACCGCCGCATGCGCAAGACCTACCTGCTCACCGGCCGGGCCCCGTTCGCGGTCAACGTCGACTCCTACCTGTACGCCGCCGACGCCCCGTCCCCGATCGAGCTCCTGCCGGTGAAGGACGACGGCACCCCGGTGCCGGGCGCGCTGCGCCTGGGCATCGCGCCCGGAAGCCACAAGCACGAGGCCTCGATCCCGCTGCAGAAGGCGGTGGAGGCGATGGGTCGCCGCGAGCACCCCTCCCGGCTCACCCACGACTACGCCACCGACGGCACCTACACCGGCCCGGAACCGGCCGTTGAGAACGCCGACACCGACACCGACGAGCAGAAGGAAGGCGAGCGCTGATGGCCGGCGGATTCAGGGGCATGTTCGGACGGGTCCGCGAGGCGCTGTTCCCCTCCCGCAAGGCCCCGGTGCAATCCACCACCCAGGCCGGGCAGGTCCGCGACCGCAGGTACGGCGGCAGCACGAAGGCGATGGCGGCCGCCTACGGCGTCTCGCCACGTACCGTCCTGCGCTGGGTCGACGGCTCCCGCCACCCTGCCGGGCGCCACCAGGAGAAGCTGCGCCTGGACGCGGTCGATGTGCAGACCACCGAGCGCGGCCGCGAGCGCAAGGCCAAGCAGCTGCAGAAGCTCGGCGCGTACTCCGGTGTCACCGTCCGGGTCGGGCGCGCCCACACGTTCGACATCCGCGGCTCGGACGCGGTCCGGGCCCGCGACGTCCATCTCAGCCTCACCGGCGAGCAGGCCGCGGCCCTGGCCCGCGCCAAGGACGAGAGCGAGATGCGCGAGGTGATCGGCGAAGCGCTCGCCGACTACTTCAACGGCGGCGCATACGGCGGATTCACCGCCGATGACTTCGAGTACGACGTCGACGACTTCGACCTGAACTGACATCGTCCTCGGGGAGGCCCGCACCAGGGCTTCCCCGAGGCGTGATGCACTCAACCATCTTGCAGCAACAGCAAGTTGTCGAGAACTCTGCGGCTGCTCTCCGGGCTTCGGAGCTCCGTTTCCGCTGAGGCCCCGTCCAACCTCCGCTGATCTTGCGACCGGCTGACGGTGCCAACGAGCCGAGGAACCCGCCTAATCCCAGGCCGAAGGAACCATCGGTTCCATGCCGGGGCGGAGCACATCCGAGCCGCCTACCGGAATCCACGTGCCGCAGAAGAATCCCATCCGGGCATATTCCGGAGCGGACCGGACGGTGGAAAAGAATTCCTTGCAACAGACACTTCCCCGCCGAATTCGGCTACACCACTGTCGGCCAGAAACCGGACACGGTCGCCGCCCTGGAGATCTCCCGGCCCATCATCTTCGGCGCGCCGAGTGAGCCGCGAGGATCGCCTCGCCAGCTCCAACCAGCGCCTACGAACAGCGACGTGTCCGAGGTGGACCGTAGCGTGGTCGGCCAGGTCGCACTGCGCGCGGCCTGCTTCCGGAAGAGAAGGGAGTCGACCGTGGCGATCAGCATCGTGCGGGCGGCCTGGGTGCCGGACGACGATCCCGAGCGGGACTCGGAGTTGGCAGCCGACCTGGCTGTGTCCTGGATACGGCGCGAGTGTGCCGAGCAGCGGACTTCGGGCGTTCTCGTGCTCAACGCCTTCGGCGTGGAGCAGCAGGTTCCGTCGTTGCGCTCCTTCGCAGCCGAGCACACCGTTACGACTCCACGCGCCTCCCGCGATCGTGTCGGACGCGGTACCGGACCCGTACTGGCCTACCTGCCCGACGAGAAGACCCTCGACTTCGCTACGCACCTCGCTCGCGGGTCGTCGTTGGCCGTCGTGGAGAGCACCCAGGACTTCGCGCTCCGGGGCTGGGCGAGCGCGCTCGGGGCCATCGACTTGACCAAGCCCGACGAGCGCCCGGAAGAGGCCAGTCCCGGATTCGCCAAGGCCATCGACCGGCTGGACCTCTACAAGAACAACGGCTTCGGCGACCCGTTCGGCAAGCAGCAGGCCCTGCACATCCTCCAGGACCTGGTCCGCTCGGAAGGGCTCGACCCCGAGGCCGTCCTGGGCGCCCTGGCTGCCCGGGGCGCTTCCAGCCGAGCTCTCCGCAACCTCGCGAAGCTGATCGACGGGCTCGGCCAGCGCTGAACGCACCCCTGAGCGAAGGGCGGGAAGTCCGCCGCTCAGGACTCGATGAAGGGCAGCGAGACGGCGGCCAGCTTGGTCTGCAGGTTGAGGTCGCTGGTGACCACGTACCAGGCCGAGCCGGGATGACGGGACTGCAGCAGCAGAGTGGAGGCCACGAACCGGTCGTCCGGGACGTCCAGGTCCAGCCAGGCCGGCAGGGCGTCCGACTTCGGCTCGATGTGCTCGAAGACCGCGTGCACGTCGCCGGCGACCCGGACGCCGCGGGTCACGTCGCCGCCGTTGCTGCGCAGCCCCTTGAGCCGCCGGTCCGCCTTCTTCGCCGCCTCCCGCAGCTCCGGCGTCCGGCCGCCCCGCTTGTGGTCGTCGACCTCCCTCAGCACCACCGGCAGCAGGTGCGCGATGTACCGCGGGCCCGCCTCGGCCGTGTACGCGGCCAGGTCCGGGTTGTCGATCAGCGCGTTGGTGTCCACCACCAACCGCACCGACCACTCGTCCTCAGGCAGCAGTTCGGTCAGGCCGCGCAGCTGCACCGCGGTGGCGTGCAGCACGTCGACGGCCTGGTGGACGTGCTGAGGAACGGAGTGGTCGTAGCGCTTCTCCGGGCGGATCAGCCAGCGCTGCAGGAGGCCGAGGTTCTCGTCGAGCTTCTTGGCGGTCTCGGGGGTCGGGTGGGGGAACAGGAGCCGGAAGCGCGGCTCCCAGTCCCGCAGCCGGCCGAGCAGGGCCATCCGCTTCCGCTCGACCTCGGGCGTGCTGGGGCCCCAGCCCCAGTTCGCGGCGCCGAAGGTGTGCATCATCGAGCCTCGACGGTTGGGGTTCACGTAGTGGATGGTCGACGCTTCGAGGACGGCGACGAAGTCCTCCTCGATCGCGGCCAGTTGTTCCAGGAGGCGGTCGCTGTAGGTCGGCGGGAGCGGCTTGCGGTTCGACATCCCCTGATGATGTCCGACGGCTCCGACACCCATCACCCCGTTTACGCGATCTCTGTCCGCAGGCCGCCGAGCGAACGCCGGCCCGGTGACAGACCCGACAGGCGACACCAACTCCAGCCTGGTGCCCGGCGCGTACGGGCGCCGTCGCCGCCAGATCCAGCGCCTGGTCGACGGCGGCCGGCTGAACGACCTTGCTCCCGAGCCCGGTGACGAACGCCTCCTGGACGTGCTGACTCGCACGGGTCACCGCGCCGCCCTGGACGTCCAGGGCTGGCTCACCAGGACCTACCTGGCCGGGACCGGCTGCTACGCCGATCCGGCCGTCCGAGCGGTCTTCCGGCTCCCCGCCTTGGTCCTGGACCAGGCCGAGCTCCGCCATCCCTGCCCGCCGGCCTGCTCGGGCCCTGCCGGTCTGCGGTGCGACGGCTGCGCGCAGGCGTGCGGGAGCGGCGCCCACTGCGGCCTGGCGCTGCTGTTCCGGAACCTGTCCCAGGCGCTCAGCGCCCGCCAGCAGCACGCCCAGCCCCTCCTGAACGCCCGGCCCGAGTAACAGCTTGCTTGTTGGCGGCCCCGGCCGGAGTCGGTCACGGGCTGCTGCGGGTTCGTTCATCGGCGTTGCCCGCAACGGCTCGGACTCCCCAGGCCTGGTCCCTCGCTCAGCATCCGCCGTGGTTTGTCCGCGTGATCAGGGATCTTTGTCCCCGTCGGCGTGACCCCTTGGTGTCGGAGGCGACACAAGGTGTTGGCGCGCGGGGCGCCGGAACCGTTGCTGAGCAACGCAGTTGCGTTTGTCTTCCTCCGGGTGCCAAATCCCGACCGGGGCTGGCTGTTGACGGACACGAAGAGCGTGTGCGTCCCCGGTGGGTTGTGGGGCGCACGCGCTCTGGTGGCAGGTCAGCCGGTGGTTACGGACTTGAGCCGGGGCCGGCTGATGTCGGTGACCTTGCGCTGCTTGGCCTTGCGGGCTTTCTCCTCCTGGTGCTGGAGCAGGCGCCGCTCGTACTCGTCCTCGAAGTCGCCTTCGTCGAGGCGCATCTCCCGGGGCAGCGCCCGCATGGCCTGCTGCTGCTCGCGCGGGGTGTCGAAGGCGGCGATGGCGGGGTGGAGTTGGAAGCGGCCGCGACGAAGGACGGTGACGAGCCGTGCGGCGACCAGGTGCTGCATGGCGCGGCTGATCATGCCGCGTTCCATGGCGAGGCCCTCGCCGAGTTCCTCGTGCGTGGCCTCGATCAGCCCGCCCGGCTCCTGCTCGGTGAGCAGGTGCAGCAGCAGCGTGTAGCCGGTGGGGGGCAGCCGCGGCACGTAGGCCAGGCCGTTGAAGCTGCCCCACAGCGGGCGACGCGCGGTCCACTCGCCGGCGGTGACGGTCATGACGGCTCCCCTTCCTTGAGCTTGCGCGGGTCCAGCTTCGCACCGGGCTGCGCCATCGCCTTGAACGCCTCGGGCGCGTTCGGGTCTTCCAGCAGCGCGTGCAGCAGGTCCAGCTGCTCCACCCTCTCGGCCTTGGCCCCGGAAGCGGCCTTGCGGCCCTTCTGCGGCTTCCGGACGCCCCCGCGCAGGCTCGCGGCCGGGTTGAGCTGGTAGAGGCCGTTACGGACCCGCATGAGGGCTCCGTCGGCCTCCAGGACGTGGAAGACCCGGGTGACGTGCGAGCGGCTGTAGCCGAGGTGCTCGGCGATGTCCCCGTGGTTGGCCTCGATCACGCCGCCGGGCTCCTGACTACCCATCAAGGTGAGGAGCACGACCAGGACGAAGCGGTCATTGTCGTAGCGGCGGGCGGCCCAGCGCATGAACTCGAGCGAGTCCATGCTGAACGCCTCGCCGACGAACCCGGTGCTGCTCGGCAGCGGGAACACCTGGGCCCCGTGGCCGGGCGGGAGCTCCACCGTCGCGGAGCTCGGGATCCGGCTGTACGAGGTGGGCGGCGGCTTCGGGCGCCGCCGCCGGGTGCGGGCCGGCTTCGGCTCCGGCATCCGGGCGGCCGAGCCGTCCTCGGTGGGGCCTGCGCTCATCCCGTGGTTCTCCTTGATCGGATCGGACGTCGACATCCTGTCACGACCGTGGCAGTACAGCCACGAATTTGGTGGCAGGACACGCACG
>NZ_CP173362.1:0-48502 GCF_044999035.1 Kitasatospora griseola
CCGCCCGCACCCACGCCACCGCCGCCGTGCGAGGGCCCCAACTCGACCACCTTCACCGGCTCACCTCCGAGACCGGCCGCACCCCGATGCCGCTGTCCCTCAACAGCCTCCAACTCGTCCTGCCGCTGCCCAACGGCCGGAAGCGCACGCCACGCAGTACGTGACGGGAGACGACGGAGGCTCCCCGGCCTGGCAGCCCGGGGAGCCTCTGGGGCCTGACGCCGGCCGGGGCCCGGTTCGCTACTCAGGAGTGTGGGCCAGTGCGAGGAAGCCGAACAGCGGGCGAGGAAACGCAACAGCGGCCCGCGCGTGACGATTCGCGCGGGCCAGGTCGATCTACGCAGAAGGCGTCAGCCTTCCGGCTCGAACTCGGCGCCGCAGGTGCCGCAGATGATCGGGCCCCCGTCCAACAGGCCAGGGGTGGCCTGGATGCGGCGCGGACCCTCCTCGTCGCGCTGGCCGCCGTGGGCGTCGCGGACGGGGTGGGTCAGGCACCGGCAGACGATGGCGAGGCGTTTGCCGCCGCGGGGCGTCTCGGTGCGGCGCTTGGGCTCTGGCGGTTCGGGCAGCTCGGTTCCCTCGGCGCCGGGCTGCAGCTCGATGGCGGCGGCCAGCTCCTCGCCGGGGCCGGAGGCCTGAGCGGCGATCAGCCGGGCGAGGGGGTCCTCGATGCGGTGGCCGAGGTCGGTGTCCAGGCGGGCGATGACGGCGGCGTACCGCTCGGCTGCTTCGTCGGTGAGCAGGCAGTTGCTGTACCCGCGGCGCCGGTCGTCCGGCTCGCTCGGCGGCTGCAGGCCGAACTCGGTAGCCATCTTGGCGAAGGTCTTGTTGTGGTACCGGCCGTTGGAGCTGGTGTCTTTGATGCCCTTGACGGTGGCCAGGGCGTGGACGCCCTCGTGTAGCAGGGTCTGCATGATGCGGCGGCCGCCGAGGGCCAGGAGTTCCCCGCCGGCGAAGAGTTCGGCGCGTACGGCGGTTCCGTCGGCGGCGGTCCAGCGGCCGGCCCAGTGGTGGCCCCAGGTGACGCTGTCCTTGCCCGGGCGGCGCCCGTGGCCGGTGATCATCACGACGGCGGGCAGGTCGGGGTGGTGGCCGCGCATCGCACTCCATGCGGCCTCCAGGGTTCGGATGATGGTGGACCCGTGCTCGGTGGCCGCCCGGTCGGCGGCGGTGGCTGTCGTCACGCCCACGACTTTATGGTGTGCACGATAACTCTGTGGGGATGTTGGAGGTATTGGGTCCAACAGGTCTGACGCATCGCCGCGGGTCGGCCCGCCGGGTGAGGCCACTGCCGCAACACCTCTGTCATTCCAGCGCGCAGACGCCCGAAGCCCCCATGCTGATCGGCATGACGACGCACGAGGGATCGGACGGCCCCGCGGCCGCCGGCGGCGCCGCGACGGCTGCGCGCCTGTGGGCCATCGACGCGCTGGAGGGCGGCGCCTGGAATCGCAGCATCCTCCTCAAGCGCACCGAGCAGCATTCCCGGGAGGGGAACCGCCAACGGGTGCGCAACATGATCGCCACCATGGACGCGCAGGACCCGGGCATGGTCTGGCGTGGAGTCGAGATCACCGTTGGCTCGAACGGCCAGGAAAGCATCGTCGTGCTGGCCCACAACCAGTAGGCCCCGACCGTAGGCCGCTGGGGGCTGCGGAGTGACGGCGGGCCAGAGAAACGCAACGGCCCCACCCCCGTGACAGAACGAGGATGGGGCCAGCTCCGACTTATCTAGCTAGATACAGCAGCATCGGAGAGGGCGGCTCCGAGAGGGGACGCCGGGTGTCTCCGGCGCGTGTCAGACGGCGGCGATGATGAGCGAGGCCACGAAGAGCCAGGCCACGTGCCAGCTCTGATCGAGGCTGTAAGCCCCAGTCCCCAAAGTCGGGGCATACGTGCCCTCGGAGTTCACCGGGTGGCTGAGGTGGGCCGGGGTGCCGAGGCTGTAGAACTCCGCCTTGCCGGTGACCCTGGCGAGAGCGGCGAGCGTGGACCTGCGATCGGCCCACCAGTGGCTGGCCGAGTCGGCGCCGAGGCCGATGACCAGGCCGAGCGCGCTGACCTTGAGGTCGAGGACCAGGACCGCGGCGAGCAGCGCCACGCCCTTGGTGGCGGTCAGGCCGATCACGTGCTTGGTGCAGGCCCAGCGGCCGGTCCAGCCCGGCAGGCCCTTGTGGGCGGCCTGGCAGCTGCTCTGGACCCAGTGGTCTCCGACGGCGTGGGCGGCGTACAAGGCGATGAAGACGGCGGCGAAGACGGCGGCGGTCGCGGGCATGGCGGTGCCTTCCTTCTGGCGGATGCGGGTTGGGAGAGCCCGGGGCGGCCGGTGTGCCGGCCAGCGTGGCGGCCGCCCCGGGTGGTGGTTCAAGGGTGCCGACGGTTCGTCAGGCCCGTTGTCAAGCAGTGGGCACAGCGGCCGTGACGTCCGTCTCTTCAGAGGTTGCCGTCCGGCGGCCGCGCGGTGTGCACGCTGGGTGCGGACGGCGTGTGACGCCGGTCTCAGATGTACGGGGAGATCGCCCGGCGGATGTCGCTGCCGACGGCGGTGAGGTTGTCGCTGTGGAGGCGGGCGTCGAAGTCGTACTCGTCGCCGCCGGCCGCGATGTGCTCGTCCCACGCCGCGTCGGAGGCGGCGTCGAAGATGCTCGCGAAGGCGTCGGCCAGGCCGCTGTCCTTCACGGCCTCGACCACGTCGGCCTGGTCGGCGCCGCCGCGGCGGATCGCATCGGCGACCAGCAGCAGGGCCGCTTTCGCGGCCGGGATCAGGTGGGCCAGTTCGCCGCTGAGGCCGCCGGTGTCGGCGCTGCTCTGGGTGGTGACGACGACTCCGCTGATCGCGCGGTCCGGGAGGTTGGTCTGCTGCTGGTCCATGCCGTCTTCTCCTTGATCGGGTGGGTTGGGCCGGGTGGTCAGCGGTGGACGACGGGCTTGCCGAGGTCGCGGTGCTCGACGGTGGCCTCGATGCCGAGGGCGGCCAGGGCGGTCTGGAGGTCGAGGGCGAAGCTGGCCGCGCGGTGGCGTCCGCCGGCGCAGCCGGAGGCGACCCGGACCGGGTGGGCGTCGGCCGAGGGGCCCATGCGGAAGGCGAGGACCTGGGCGACGGTGGCGGCGACCAGCTCGGGGATGCCGGGGGTGGAGCGGACCGCGTCGCGCACCTGCTGGTCGTGGGCGGTGAGGTAGCGCAGTTCCGGGGTGACGTGCGGGTCGCGGAAGTGCCGGCGCAGGTTGACGGTGATGTCGGTGTCCGCGGGCGGCTCGCCGTGCAGGTAGCCGAAGGAGGTGATCACAACGTCGGCGGCGCGGGTCAGGGTCATGCTGGGCCCCTTCGCTCTCGGGTTGTCGGGCCGGCCTCTCCGGCCCGACAACTCAAGAATGCCAACTTCTAGTTGGCCTGTCTAGTGTTGGCCAACTATTTGTTTGCTCCGCGCGTGGTGGCCCTGTTGGACCCGTTGCCCCCAACGCCCCCAACACACCCGGCCCGCACGCCGCCGAGCCCTGCCCCGTCGATGCCCGGTGTCGTCCGGCGCGTACGGCGGCCCGCCAGCGAACGCCGTGTCCGCGCCGGATGATGCCGGGCCTGGCCTGGGTCCAGGGCGCGGCAAGCGGCCCTGGTACCCCAGGGCCCAGCCATCGGCATTCGCACCGGGAAGGGCGCGTCCGGCCTCGACCGGCACCACCCAAGAGCAGGTCCGGCTACGACACCGGCGCCATGACGGCCGGTCACCGGCCGAGGCTGGGACCGCCTCGGCTCGGGCCCTCGGGGCCCCGGTAGCGGTACTGGTCCCGCTGCTGGCGCAGTTGTTCCTGGGCCGCGCGCTGCTCGCGGCGCTGCTGCTCCAGCCGGACAAGGTAGGCGGCGCGGCGGGTGTTCTCGGCCGCGCGGCGTTCCGGGGACAGGCCCTTGCGGGTCCGCGCCTCCTCGACCAGCCCGGCCGCCTTCGCCCGCTGGGTCTCGGCGGCCTGGCGCAGCTGGGTGGCCTCGCTGACGGCGGCCTGGTGGGTCCGGGCGTCCCTGCTGTGGGCGCCGGGGGTGATCCGCTCGCGGAGCTGCTGGACGCTCTCGTCGGGCTGGGCGCCGGCCTCGGTGCGCAGTCGGTCGGCTTCCTGCTTGGCGGCGCGGATGCCGCTCTCGAGCTTGGGCAGCTGGGTGTTCTGCAGGTCGGTCAGGACGCCTTCGCGGTCGGCGATCCGCTGGGCGAGGAGGTCGGCGGCCTCGCGCAGGCTGGGCGCGCGGAACGTGGCCTTCACGGTCCAGCTGTCGGCGCGCTCCAGGATTCGGCGGCGCAGGTCGTGTTCCCGGCGCTGTTCCTCCCACAGGTTGGTGATCTGCTGGCGGATCTGCTCCCGGTTCTGGCTCAGCTGGTCGGCAACCTGGCGGTAGGCCTCGGAGTGTGTCAGCAGTCCGGTGCGGCGGCCGACCCGGGCGGCGGCCGGCGACTGGTCGGTGCCGAGCACCCGGCCGAGGGCATCGGCCTCGCGCTGGCGCGCGGCCGCGTCCTTCTCCGCGGCCTCGGCGGCCTTGATCGCCTTGTTGTGGGCGGGCTTGATCTCCTGGTCAGTCAGGCGGCCGTACGGGCGCTCGTGCCAGGCCGGGACCTTGGCGTCGGCGGCGAGTCGGGCGGCGCGCTGCTCGGCCTGGCGCTGGGCCTCGGCGAGCTCGGCGCGGATCCGCTCGGCGAGAGCGGCGGTCGAGACTCGCAGCTGCTCGGCGCGGCGTTCGGCGGCGCGGGCGAGCCGGCCGGTGCGGGCGCGCTCGTCCTGTCCCGGGTGCGGGGCGGGCCGCTCGGTGAGGGCCACGGCGGTCGCCTGCTGACGGGCAGTGCGGATCTGCTCGGCCCGGTCCGGAGTGCGCAGCTGCTCGGCGCGACGTTCGGCGGCGCGGGCGAGCTGGCCGGCGCGGCCGCTGCGGTGCGGCTCGTGGTCGCCCGGGCCGGCCTGGTCGGCGGCGGCCCTGGCGGTGGCCCGGTGGGTGGCGGTGGTCGCGGTGGTCCGGCGGGCGTGGGCCTGGCGGCCGCGCTCGTGGGCGATGTCCTCGGGCCGGGGCAGGTCGGCGGCCCGGTGGTCGCGGAGCTCCTCGACCAGGGCGTCGATGTCGGGGCGCGGGCCCGGGCCGGTCGGCGTCTGGGTGGTGCGGGCACGCCACGGGGCGAGCAGCGCGGCGGCCGGGTGGGGCCGGCCCTGGGTGCGCTGCTCGGTGCGGTCGGCGGGCTCCAGGTCGTCCGGGCGGAGCTCGGAGTCGACGGTCAGGAGGGCCGGGGCGGCCAGGGCGGTGCCGCCGCCGGGGCCGTCCGGCTCGGGTCCGCGCGGGGTCCGCGGGGACCGGCCGAGGCCTGCGCCGCCGCCCGGGTTGTCCCCGTCGGGGGTGTTGGGTCCAACGGGTCCACGCCGGGTGACCTGACCGGAGATCAGGCCTTCGGCGTGGTCGCTGTCCAGGGTGCGGCCGTACGCGGAGACCGCGCGCAGCAGCCGCTGGCCGTCGCTCGCGGGGTCGCCGAGGCGGGCACGGGTGGCCTCGTCCTCGACGCGCTCCAGCGGCAGCCACAGGTCGGAGCGTTCCTTGGCTCGGGTGATGGCCGGGTAGAGAACGAAGGCGTCGGCGCCGGTGCCGTCGATCAGCGCGCGGGTGGCGGTGAGGCCCTGGGCGGCGGTGACGGTCATGGCGTAGGCATGGACCAGGGCGCCGTCGGCGATCTGCTGGGCGCTGAGGTGGGCGCGCTCGGTGATCCGGTGGCCGGGGCCGGCGGCGCGCTGCCACTCGACCAGGGCGCCGCGCTCGTCCACGGCGAGGACCAAGCCGCGGTAGCCGTTGAGGATGTCGGGCTCGCGACCTTCAGTGCGGCGGGCCCGGCGGTCGTTGACCTTCGTGCGGACCAGGTCGCCCACCGCGAGGTCGAGCAGGCCGCCGTCGGCGAGCGGGAACGTCGTGTCCGGCCCGAGTTCGCCGGCCGCGCGGCGGATCGCCCGGGCGCCGGCATTGAGCCGGTCGACCTCGTTATTGCGTCCGGCGAGCAGCAGCAGGGAGCGCAGGTTCTCGTGCGGATCCGCCCAGCGGTGGCGCTCGGTGTCCCAGGCGGTGAGCATCTGCTCGGTGGTCTGTTCGCCGGTGGCGGTGGCGTGGACGTGCCCGGCGTCGGCGAGCTGGGCGAGCGCGGTGGAGCGGGCGCCGGTGCGCCACAGCTTGAGGGCGTCGCGCTCGACCGGGTCGGCCTGGCGGCGGTTCTCGGTGAGGCCGAGGCCGCTCACGATGCGGTGGATCTCGGCGAATCCGCCGCCGATGCCGATCGGCTGCAGCTGCTGCTCGTCGCCGACCAGGACCACCTTGGTGCGGGTGAGGGCGGCGTGCGCCAGGAGCTTGGCCAGGGTCCGGTCGTCCGCCATCGCGGCCTCGTCCAGGACCAGGACGTCGATGCCGGCGAGGCCTTCGCCGCTGTCGATCCGCAACAGCCAGGACGCCACGGTGTCGGACGCGATGCCGGACTCGGCCTGCAGGTTCTGCGCCGCCACGGCCATCATCGCGGCGCCGCGCACGCTCAGCCCGGCCTCCTCCCAGGCCGCGCGGGCCGCGGCGAGCATGGTGGTCTTGCCCGCCCCTGCAAGGCCCTGCACGGTGTCGACGCCGAGGCCGGCGGCGAGCAGCCGCAGCACCGCCGCGCGCTGTTCGGCGCCGAGGACCAGGCGGTGCTGCTGCTCGTAGGCGGCGACGCGCTGCTCGGCCTCGAGCGGGTGGAGGGCGGCGGCGAGGTCGCCGATCCGCTCCCGGGCCTGGGTGGCGATGACCTGCTCGGCGGCGAGGACATCGAGGGTGGTGTAGCGGGCGGCGTTGGAGTGGTGGGAGGCGTGCAGGTCGGCCAGGGCGATGGCGTGGCCGGCCTCGGCAAGGACCTGGTCGGTGAGCGTCTCCAGCTCCAGCGGCCCCACCAGGCCGGGCGGCAGCGCGCGGGCCACCTCCGCCAACGCCTGGGCCCTCGAGAACGCCTTGTGCTTCGAGGTGAGGCCCGTCTCCGGGTCGAAGACCCGCTCGGCGAGCGCCGCAAGGTGTGGCAGGTCGAGGCCTTCGCCGGGGCCGGCCGGGCCGGGAAACGCGGCCGTGAGGACGTCGGCGAGACGCTGTTCGCCGCCCGCCCCGCGCCGGTCGGCGAGGACCTGCAGCGCGTTGGTGCGCCACGCGGCGAGGACGTCGACCTCGGGCAGGTCCGTCTTGGCCTGGCGCTGCTTGGCGGCCAGCACCCGGCGCTGCGCGGTCGTCATCTCGGCGCCGCCGGCTTCCAGAACCTGCCGGTTGCGACGCGAGAACGTGCCGCGCAGCTCGGCGGGGACGGCGCCGATCTCCCACTCCCGGTTCGCCTCGTTGTACTCCCACTGCACGCCGAGGCGCTCGGTCAGGCGGGTGCGCAGCAGCGCCTTCTGCAGTTCGTTCGCGGCGTGGGAGTGGCGGCGGATGTCGCGGCCGCCGGAGGCCGGGGAGCGCCACTTGCCGTCCTCGCAGCGCACCATCCGGGCGAGGACGACGTGCGCGTGCAGGTGCGGGTCGCCGACCGATCCGGCGACCGGCCGGGCGGACTTGTGGAGCATGATCCAGCCGAGGAAGCCGGAGGAGTCGATCCGCTCGGCGATCTGCCCGTCTCCCTGGTGGCCGGTGACGCCGTACGAGGCCCAGCTCTCCAGGGCGGCGACCGACTCGCGCACCGTGGCGAGGAACTCCTCCTCGATGATGTCGCGGACCTCCGGCGGGGCGAGGCCCCACGCGGTCGACAGCGACTTCGGGAGGGTGAAGCCGACGTCGTCGCCGGCGGCGTCCACGCGCTCGCGGTCGCCCGCGTGCCGCCAGGCGGAGGCGAGCGCGGCCGGGCGGTAGACGCTCTCCAGGTCGATGCCGGCGGCGGTCGCCAGACGCGCGAGATCGACGACGGGGGCGCGGTGCTCGCCGCGGTCGCGCAGGTCCGCGCGCTCCAGCCGGGCGAGCCGTTCACGCAGTTCCCTGGTCGGCATCAGGGCCTGCCGCGAGGTGGCGGCGGTGAGGTCGGCGCGCTCCTGGAGGGCTTCGAGCAGCGGCGCCGCGGACAGCTTCCCGGCGTCCGCGACCCGCCACACCGGGGTGGTCAGCTGCTCGCGGGTGGTCGGGTGCAGGCCGGCCATCAGGGCGCGGGCGGCGTGCGGATCGACTCGTTCACCGGCCACCAGGCCGACCTCGGCGAGGCCTTGGCCGACCCATTCCAGCGGCCTCGAATTGCCGTCGAGTCGGTAGTCCACGGCCGCGTCGGTGACGACCTGGTGCTCGCGGTCGCAGCCGTCGCCTTCGATCAGGCGGTATTCGACCTGGGCGTCGGAGCGGATCGTCGTGACAGCCACGCGACGAATCCCCTCCCCTGTGCCTGTAGAACGCCCCCGTGGCGGCCTGAAAACGCCTCGCCCTCACCCTGCGCCAGCGCGGTGGTGTTCGCGCCGTCTATGGCCGTGTATCGGAGATACCCAGGCACATGTTCGTTGATGGTGGCTTGATCGTTTTGTGTGGTCAGTATCGGGTTGATGGTTGTCGTGGTTCAAGTTGCTTGGTTGGTGTGTTGGTGTTCTGTGATGCTGATTTGGTCGTTGTGTCTGGTTTTGTCGTGATGTTGGGTCTGTTTTTGCTGGTGGGTTTGTCGTTGGCCGGTGGAGTGATTCGGCCGGGCGGTGGAATCGTTCGGGGGAAATGCCGGACGCGGGCTTGTGACCATGGCCCGACTTTCGTCACAGTTTCTTCTTGTGACGGAATCTGAGGGGACCACAGGACGGTGCACCGCGCCCGCGCGCGGGGGCCGGGACGGCGAGGAGTGCGGCAAGCCGCTGCCCTCCCGCAAGAAGACCGGGCGGCCGGTGCTCTACTGCAGCCAGGCCTGCCGCCAGGCCGCGCTGCGCCACCGCCAGAAGGCCACCGCCGGTCCCGTGCTGCTCGGCCAGGCCCAGGCCCTGCTGCACGAACTCGATCCTCTTGCCGCCGCCGAGACGCTGCACCTGATGCCGCTCGGCGAAGAGCAGCTCGCCGCGTTCATCCGGCACGCCCGCGCCGTGCGCAACGGGCTGCGGGGGATGTACGCCGTGCTCGGTGTCGAGCTGCGCCCGCTCGACCTGCAGGAGACCCGCGAGCGCCTTCGCGAGCCCCGAGCCGCCAAGGCCCCGGGCCCGGCCGCCCCCGGGCAGGAGGAGCTGCCCGCCGCCCTGGTCGCCGCGATCGAGGAACCGGCGGCCGCCGCCGCGAAGACCGCCGGCCCAGCGCCGAAGCCGCGCCGCGCTGCACCGGGCCGGCCGCCGGTCGCCGGCCTGGTCCCCACCGACGAGCAGCACGCCATCATCGACGCCTGCCTCGGCGGCGGCGACCTGGTCGTGGAGGCCGGCGCGGGCACCGGCAAGACCAGCACGCTGCGCATGGTCGCCACCGCCCTCGGCTCCCGGCGCGGGCTGTACATCGCGTTCAACAAGGTCACCGCCGACGAGGCCGGGCGGTCGTTCCCAAAGAACATCGACTGCCGCACCGCGCACTCCCTCGCCTACCGCGCCACCAGCGACGGCATGAAGGCCCGGCTGAACGGGCCGCGGGTGCCGGCCAGCCGCTCGGCGCAGATCCTGCGCATCCTGGAGCCGCTGCGCGTCAACGCCGACCTGGTGCTCACCCCGGAGACACAGGCCCGCCTCGCCCTGGAGGCGCTGCAGCAGTTCTGCTACTCCGACGACCGGCTCGTCGGTGCGCACCACGTGCGGCCACCGAAGGGACTGACCGACCGGGAGGAGCGGCTGCTGCGCGAGGCGGTCCTGCCGTACGCGCAGGCCGCCTGGAAGGACGTCACCTCGCCGCGCGGGCAGCTGCACTACGCGCACGACTACTACCTCAAGGCGTGGGCGCTGACCGAGCCGAAGCTGCGCGCCGACTTCGTGATGCTGGACGAGGCCCAAGACTCCAACCCGGTCGTCGCCAGCCTCGTCCAGGCACAGGACCACGCGCAGCGGATCGCCGTTGGAGATTCCAACCAGGCGATCTACGGATGGCGCGGCGCGGTGGACGCGCTGGCCACCTGGCCCGCCCGCCAGCGCCTGCAGCTGACCGAGTCCTGGCGCTTCGGCCCGGCCGTCGCCGCCGAGGCGAACAAGTGGCTCACGCTGCTCGGCTCGCACATGCGGCTGACCGGCTCGGGGCCGGCCACCCGGGTGGTCAACGGCGGCCTGGACAAGCCCGAGGCGCTGCTGTGCCGCACCAACGGCGAGGCGATGCGCCAAGCCATGCTCGCGCTCGCCGCGGACAAGCGTCCGGCGCTGGCCGGCGGCTCCGCGGCCATCAAGGCGCTCGCCGAGGCGGCGATCACCCTGCAGCAGGGCAAGGGCACCAGCCACCCAGAGCTGATGGCGTTCACCACCTGGGACCAGGTCCGCCAGTTCGTCACCCAGGACAAGTCCGCCGGGGAGCTGCGCACCTTCGTGCGGCTGATCGACTCGCACGGCGCCGAGGACATCCTCAAGGCCTGCGGCCAGCTGGTGAACGAGCGCGGCGCGGACGTGACGATCTCGACCGCGCACAAGGCCAAGGGCCGCGAGTGGGACACCGTCCGGGTCTGCGACGACTTCACCGAGCCGAAGCCCGACGAGCAGACCGGCATCACGCCGCCGCCCCGGCGCGAGGACATGATGCTCGCTTACGTCACCGTCACCCGCGCCCGCAAGACGCTGGACCGCTCGGGCCTCGCCTGGGTCGACCAGTACACCGCCGGCGCGAACGGACGGCCCCGCCGCGCGTTCTGGGACCAGCGCCTGGCCGCCGCGAGCATCGCCATGGAGTCCTGGTCGCCCGACCTCGACCCGGACGGCTGACCACCCCCTCGACGCCACCCGCGCCCCCGTTGGACCCAACAGGTCCGACGGGGGCGCCGCCATATCACAACCCCCCTTGTCCGGCGTCTGACCAGCCCCTTGTCCCGGGCCTGGGACCCCCTTGTCCCGGCGTCGACCGGACCCCTTGACCAGCAGGTCAGAGCGGGTGTCACGTCCAGGCGTCACCGGGGCCGGATCGGTGCCGTCCGGGCGGCCGCCGTGACGGCTAAACGTCACGGCGGCCGCCTCCTGGCGGAGCCTCCAGGCCCGGGTCCGGCACCGCCCGGAGCAGAAGTAGGCGTCCCGGCGCAGCTTCGAGCCGAGGAACAGGATCGTGCCGCAGACCGGGCAGAACAGCCGGGGCCAGCCGATCACCTCGGCCTCGCGGGAGGAGAAGGCGAGCGCGCCGACGGCGGTCATCCGGCGGGTGCGGCGGCGGTCTCGGTACGCCTGGGCGCGGCAGGCCTGGGAGCAGTAGCGGCGCTGCGCCGAGCAGCCGTCCGGCAGCGTCGCCGAGCACAGCGCGCAGCGCCGGGACCGGCGGGTCATACCTCCAGCGTCCGTCGCCGGACGGGGGTGGGCGAGCCGGCCCTCGGGAGTGCCGCTCGCGGGGCCGCCCGGGCGCCGGTTCACCGGACGCCGCTATCCCGGCACCCGGTGGTCGTGGCGGCCAATACAAAGAACCCGGTAAAGGACCCTCCCACCCGGGAGGGCGGGCGCCGCTCGCTTCGGGTCCCTCGCCGGGTCACCCGGCTCCGGGCGGTCGGGGCCGCGACAGGTCCTCGGGTGCCGGGTCGGTCTGCGCCGGATGGTCGGCGAGCGTGCGGGCCAGTCGTTCGACGAGGGCCTGCGCGTCGACGTCGGCCGGGCCGGTGGGCGCGCCGGCCGGTTCGGGGTCCGGGGCCGGGTAGCGGGCTCGCGGGCCCCAGTGCTCCGGGGCCACCCGCTCCAGGAACCAGATGGCGGCGCGCACGTTCGGCGCGCTCCACCGGCGTTCGGTCACCACGGTCTCCACCCCGGTCCTCGGGTTGGTCCGGCGCCGGGTGACGTCCTTGAGGAGCTGTCCTCCCTCGGCGGCCTGGCGCACGACGCGCAGCATCCGCAGCTGGGTCTCGGCCCGCGCCTGGCGGACGTTCTCGTAGAGGTCCGCGTACTCGAGGTCCGCGCGGTCGACGCGGTGGCCGGCCTCCCGGGCCTGGGCGGCGTCGCGGCCGCGGGCGAGCCAGCGGTGAACGGTGCGCTCGCCGATCCCGGCACATCCGGCGGCGGCCGAGACCGGCATGCCGACGCGCACGGCGGCCACCAGGCGCTCGGCGACGTCCGGGGAGAGCAGGGAGGGCCGGCCTCGGCGGCGGCGCAGGTTCAACATGCCGGGCACGGTAGGCACCGGCCGCCCTTGTGTCGCGCCCGACGCTGGACCTGTTGCCCCCAACAGGTCCGACCGGGCTGGGTTGGCGCATCGCCGCAGTTCACGGGCGGTTCGTTGACCACTGGCGGCCGCCGAGCGGCCCCCGGTCTTGTCCTACTTCCGTGCTACTTCCGTGTCACCGGCTCCACGCGCGCACGCGTGAGGGGCTGCCACAAATGCCGAAACGGGGACGCGACGCGCGGGGTGGGCACCTGCCCCCACCCTCAAGACCCGTGGCCCTCCCCGGGGCACCCACACCCGCATAGTCGGCCTGTTGGGCCCAACAGCTCCAACAGGCCTGTTGGCGATAAACCTATTGTGGCCATTGGCGGCCCGATCTGATGGCCTTCATCCTGCTGTTCGCGGTGGCCGAGACCCCGGTCAACCACACCAGGAACGCCGTCATCCGTCACACCGAGAGGGGGTGACGGAACACCGGGGTTCGGGCCGGGCCACGCCCGTCCGGGTGAAGCTCGCCGGGGGCCGGCCTTCCCGCTGGCTACGGTCACGCTATGACGCGAAATCAGGTGTGGCTGGCCGTCCGCGACGCCGACGACTCGATGATGGTCCGCGCGGACCGGATCACGGGTCTGCAGATGACCGGGTCCGACGACGCTGAGTTCTCCTGGGAGCTGGAGGTGTTCGTCCCCGGCCTCCCGTCGCAGCGCGGCTGGCTGACCGTGGCCCGGGGCACGAGCGAGCAGTGGGCGAAGCGCGCGCCGCTGGAGCTGCCCTCGCTGTTGCATGGCAAGGAGCTCGACCGCCTGGAGGGCGGCAGCACCGTCGCCTACGCGGCGGTCACGGACGAGTTCGACCCGGCGGAGGACGGGGCGCTGGAGATCGCCTGGTCGTACCGGTAGCCGCCGGAGATCACCGGCGGGGCGTGAAGGGCCCTCTGACGGCCCGTGGGCCCTCCCGGCGTCAATGACCCGCCGGAAGGGCTCACAGGCGCCCACAGGGCCGCTCCTGATCGTTTACGGGTGCCGGACGGCCGACGGGTGATCTCCGCCCCCGGCGACGGCCCGCAGGGTCGGGCAGGGGCTCGGCACCCGGCAGGCCGGGCACACGCCGTCCTCGGCCTCGTGCAGCGCGCTCACGTCGGCGACGGCTCCGGCCAGCAGGTTCCGTTCGGCAAGCAGCCCGGCGACCACAGCGGTGAGCACGCTCTCCACCGTCCACTGCCGGTCGTGCTGCTCCATCGGCCTGCGGGTGCCGGCGGTGAGCGCCACCGAGATCGCGGCCCGCAGCTCGTTCGCCTGGCGGGGCTGGACGGCGGGTTCCAGCAGCTCGGACAACAGCTCGTTCGCCGCGACCGTGCACGCGCCGGAGCTCGCGTCGGGGAAGCGGCGGCGCAGCAGCGCCCATAGGTCGCGGCGCACCGCGGCCGGCCCGCGGGCCGGGGCGTCCGGGTCGACGCCCCACGGCACCCGGTGGCCGGCCCGCTCGGGCGGTGTCCAGCCGGGGGTGCGCTGGTCGGCGCGCCGACCGGCTCCCGGGTTGGCGGTGGCGAGGTCCTCCAGGCGGTGGATGACGGCGACCAGGTCGTCGCCGAGGCCGAGGCGGCGGCGGTGCCGGTGGGCGGTGCGCGCCACGTCGGCCCAGCGGTCCTCCGACCAGGCCCGGCCCACCTCGGTGCGCAGCGCGACTAGGTCGTCGTGCTCGGCGAGCAGCTGCTCCTGGTCCTGCGTCAGCCGCAGTGCCCAGCGGCGTCGGTCGTCCTCGCCGACCGGGATCGGGCCGAGCGCCCGGCGGAGCTCGGCGATACGGGTTCCCGTGACGGTGCGCAGCGCGCGGGCGAGCTGGTCGGCGTCGGTGAGGGCGGCGGCCTGGTCGAAGGGCTCGGTGTCGGTGATGGCCACGGCGGGCGCTCCTTCGGTACGGCGCTGCCCCCGGACCGGTGGGTCCGGGGGCAGCGGAGGGCGGCGGCTTCCCGGCACTGTTCGATGGTGCCGGGAAGCCGGTTCCGGCTAAGGTGAACTGATAGGACGTCAGGCCGCAGAAGCGGTAAAACCGCAGGTCAGGTCACATCCCGGGTCATGTCCACGAAGCGCGAGTAGTGCCCCTGGAAGGCCACGGTGATTGTCGCGGTGGCGCCGTTGCGGTGCTTGGCCACGATCAGGTCGGCTTCGCCGGCACGGGAGGACTCCTTCTCGTAGGCGTCCTCGCGGTGGACGAGGATCACGATGTCGGCGTCCTGCTCGATCGCCCCGGACTCGCGCAGGTCGGACAGGCCGGGCTTCTTCTCGGTGCGGGACTCGGGCCCGCGGTTGAGCTGGGAGAGCGCGATGACCGGGATCTCGAGCTCCTTGGCGAGGAGCTTGAGGTTGCGGGAGAGGTCGGAGACCTCCTGCTGACGGTTCTCGGCGGCGCGGCCGCCGGTCTTGAGCAGCTGCAGGTAGTCCACGACCATCAGGCCCAGGCCGGTGTCGGACATGGCCTGGCGGCGGGCCTTCGTGCGGATCTCCATCATCGTGAGGCCGGCGGCGTCGTCGATGAACAGCGGGGCCTCGGCGATGCGTCCAGTGACGCGGGCGATCCGGCCCCAGTCGTCGTCGGTGGTGTTGCCGGTGCGCAGGTGGTGCAGCGCGACCCTGCCCTCGGCGGAGAGCAGGCGCAGCTGCAGCTCCCGGCGGGACATCTCCAGGCTGAAGAACGCGCTGGGCACGCCGTGCTTGATCGCGGCACTCCGGGCAATGTCCAGTGCTGCGGTGCTCTTGCCCATGCCCGGGCGCCCGCCGATCACGATCAGCTGGCCGGGCTGGAGGCCGTCGGTCAGCTGGTCGAAGTCGGCGAAGCCGGTGGGCACACCGCTGATCTGCCCTGCCTTGCGGTTGCCGGTCGCCTCGACCCAGTCGAGCGCGTCCTGCAGGTCGGAGCCGGCGGCCGCGTAGGTGTCGGCCGCGCGCTGCTCGGCGACGGCCAGGATCGCTTTCCCGGCCTCGTTGACGATCTCGTCAGGCTCACCGGCCCGCGAGTCGACGTTCTGAACGATCCGCACGGCCTCCTCGCGCAGACGGCGCAGCGTGGCGGCCTCCAGGACGGGGCCGGCGTAGTAGCCGGCGTTCGCAGCGGTGGGCACCGACTGGATCAGCGTGTGCAGGTAGCCGGGGCCGCCGACCCGGGTGAGCTCGCCGCGCTTGAGGAGCTCGTCGGCGACCGTGATCGGGTCGGCGGGCTCGCCCTTCGCGTACAGGTGAAGGATCGCCTGGTGGATCAGCTCGTGGGCAGGCCGGTAGTAGTGCTCGCCCTTGAGCTTCGCCTCCAGAACGTCGGCGATGGCCTCCTTGGACAGCAGCATGCCGCCGAGGACGGCCTGCTCGGCCGGAAGGTCCTGCGGCGGGACGATCTCGAACCCGGTGGGGTCGGAGCCGCGGCGGCCGGCCTGGTCATCGACCTCGGTCCAGTCGAGGGCGTCGTCGTCGGCATGGGACTGGGGCGGTACGGTCATGGTGATCTCCAGGTGAGGTCATGCGGCGGCCGGACCCGGGCAAGGTCATCCGGCCGCCGTTCTCGTTGGCGGTGGTGGTGAAGCGGTCTGGTCAGGCCATCGCGGGCACGGCGGCGGAGCACCGGAAGGTGGTCTCCTTGCCGGTCTCGTCCTCGGTGGTGTGCCAGCCGGGCGAGTACGGGTCGCAGTCCGGGCAGCCGACCGGGGCGGTGCGCTGCTTGGGCAGGGTGCGGCGCTGAGCCGGGGCCCCGTCCGCCTGCGCCGTGGTCGCGCCGACCAGGTTGGCCCAGGTCGGCTTCTCGGCGGCCATCCACTCGGCCAGCTCGATCAGCCACTCCGGTTGGAACCGCTCGCTGGCCACCAGGCCGGCAGCCGACTCGCGGAACTGCTGCTCGGCGGCCGCGCCCTTGGAGTGCCGCCCATTGCCGGCCACCATCCGCGCAGTCATCCAGGCCATGAACAGCGCCTGCACTGCCTGGCCCTGCTCCCACGTCAGCTCGACACCGAGGTCCAACATCTCCGCCGGCTTCGCCGGGGCAACCGGAACGGGCGGGGCGGTGGGCTCGTCGTTGGGCGCAGCCTCGGTCTCTCTCTCGTCCGTCACGACCCCGGCCGGGGCCCCCGGTGCCGCTTCGGCACGAGGGGCGGAAGAGAGAGATGTTTCGTCTAGTTCTACTTCGTCTAGTTCAACCCCCATCCATGGGGGTACGGGACCCCCATTTTTGGGGGTACGTACCCCCGTTTTTGGGGGTACGGGGAAGGGCGGTCGAAGGCGCTTCGGCGGACCGAAACGGCGCGAGCTCGGGTGTGACGAACGGGCGCAGCGGCGGCTCGGCCTTCTTCGCCTTCCGCGCTGCAACCCGCTCCGCTGCGACCCGCTCGCATTCGACCTTGAGCGCGGCGCGTACGGCGTCCAGCCACGCGTCGAACTCGGCCTCCCGGCGCTTCGCCGCCTCCTGGGTCTCGTCCTTGGGGGCTCGGTTGGCGGCGTACCAGATGGCCATCGACTGCGGTCCCCGGTAACTGGCCGGCGGGGTCTGGTGCACGACGTACTTGTTCCGCCGGACCAGACCGAGCTTGGACCGGAACACCTCGACCGCGCCGATGATCTCCAGCTGGAGCATGTACCTGGCGACCTGCTCCGGCTTCTTCAGCTGAAGGATCCGCGCCAGTGTCCGCAGGCCCGGCCAGACCTCGTTGTCGTCGCGGGTGACACTGATGTGCGCAGAGAGCCCCCAGTACAGGGCCAGCGCCTCCGGGCACACACCGGACAGGAGGACCCAGTCGCCGACCTGTGTGAAGGGGGCGCGCCGCCCGAGCGCGATTTCGAGGCTCTCGTCAAGCGCCGCCGGGTCGTCCAGAAAGGCGCTCATCGGGTCACCGCCGGCACGGCCTGGCGGTGCGGGGCGGAGATGGCGGCCTTGCTCGGCGCGCCGGTGATGTCGAACACGCTGCGATCGGTGTTCGGGTCGTGCTGTGCCACTGCGAGGGCTCCCAGAGGGTAGGCGGGGGCAGTGGTTGGGCAGCCAGCGGCCGGAGCACACGTGATCACTTCGGATGAACAGCTGGCCGGGTGCTGTGGTCTCAGCTCCGGGGGGTCTGGCATCCTTGGCGGTGAGGCGCGGGGGCACTGCGCTCTTCACGTGTGTTCTGGACCGGCTGGTTACCCAACCACCAGTTGTCGGACATCGCCGCTCGCCGGGCTTCCCGGCCCACGAGCGGGCTACTGCAGTACCGAGAAGGTCGACCTGTTCCCGCAGGTCGGCCTTCGTCGTTTTACGGGCCCATCAGTTGCTGCTCCCATTCAGTCACTGCGGAGACGGGGATGCGGATACCACGGTTGGTTCGGCCCGTGCGTATGACACGCGGGCCGGTGCCTTCGCTGATCCAGCGGTAGACAGTCCCGGGGGTTACGGCGCAGCGTGCGGCCAGCTCGGCCACCGTCACCCATCCCGCCCCGGTCACGTCTCCCTCGATTCCTGCTGATCTCTGCTGCATGACGACATTAGTGGCACACGCCTGTGGATAAGGTCTCGGGCTGCGCGCAGACGGGCAGTCAGCGCGAGCGGTAAGACGCCACCACCCGCGCGGTCTCGCGAGCTTCGTCCAGGAGTCCCCGACGGTCGCTCTCCTCCTCGTGGATCGGCGGCAGCGACAGAACCGACGCGACGCCCTCCATGGCGATGACGAGCCGACTCCTGGTGGTCCGAGCCGGAGTGAGGGCCATACGGATCGACTCAGCGGTGAATGAGGTCAGCTCCGTCAGGGCCTGAGCCGCCGTTATCTCCCCTGGTGAAGGGGCCCACTGCCCCGTCACCAGGTCCAAGCGAAGGGCCTCCAGCCGCTCGGCATAGGTAATCACTGGTTAGTCGCCTCCGTTGCCTCGGCCGAGCTGGTGTAGTCGTAGGAGAGGGTGTGGCGTGCGGGCAGGCAGGACTCGCCGTATTCCACGAGCCGGGTTTCCCCGTTGACCTCCGTGTTCCAGAGCCACGTCAGCGCCTGGGTGGCGGCGCCGACCGGGATCCCGAGCGCGGACCCCTCGCGGGCGTCAGCGCCACGCGCGTGCATGAAGTCGCGGCCGTGGGTGACCGGGCCGACGGCTTGCTCGACCTGCGCCAGGCGCGGGCCGATCTTGCTGGACTCCCTGGCCAAGAGGTCCGGCACCTGCTCGGCGAGGTCGCCGTTGTGCCAGGTGACGGTCAGGGCCCGCAGCGACTTGTCCTCGATCGTGATGAACTCGCGGCGGATCACTGTGGCTCCGTGGTCGATGCCGAACAGCTCGGCCACGTAGGTCGGCGCGGTGACCACTTCGGCTGCGGTCACTCGGTGGTGCTCGTTGACGCCGTCGAGCGTCCCGGTCCGCCGGTAGCGGTCCAGCCGGTCGCGGGGCGATGTTGCCTTGGCGCCCTGGCCGGCGACGAAGGAGCCCCTGGGCGAGGTGTAGATGAGGCCCTCGACCTGCAGCTGCCCGATGGCCTTCGCCGCGGTGGCGCGGGCGACTCCCCACTCACGCTCAATGGTGGCGACTGTGGGCAGCTGTGCCCCCTCCGGGAGTGTCCCGTCCTGGATCTGTCGCCGGAAATGGTCGGTGACCTGCATGAATGCTGGCACCGGCCGTTCGATGCGGGGACTCATCTGGTGCCCTTCCTGTGCTGTGAACTCTCGAGTAATGCCGTCAGCGTACTAGAACGCGAACGATTTGGCTTTATCGCCACGCGAGTGGGCTAGAACACGAAGAGTTCGGCGCGTGCACTTGCCAAGCGTTCTAGACCGCCTCTATGTTCGTCTCACAGCACAGCCCGCAAGGGTTGGGCCGGAAACCCTCTTCGGAGGGGGCTTATTCGTCGTGCCCGGAAACGGGCACGGCCCCGGGCTATCGCCAGCGTCTCGTCCACGCCGGCACCCGGGGCCGCTCACGGACCACCACTTCTAGGAGCTGATCCGCGTGTCCATCCTGCCCTCTTCCGCCCCGAAGCACCGCACCCCCGGCGCCGGCCGCTCGTTCGGCGCGATCATCGCGGCCGAGACGCTCGCCGACGCCCAGGCCTGGATCGACCAGGTCGGTGGCGGCGCCCGTTCCCACCGCCTGGCCCTGCTCGCCGACATGCTGCTCGCCGCGAACCCGGAGTCCGCCCCGGTCGAGTCCGAGGACACCGACCCGGACGAGGCGGCCGAGCTGGCGGTCGAGACCGTGATCCAGCGGCTGACCGACGAGAAGCGCCGCGCCGAGCGCGAGGCCGAGCTGGCGGCGTGGACGCCGGCCGAGGCCGCGGCCGTCGAGCGGTGGTCCCCGTTCCGCTCCGGCCCGCGTTACGTCACCCGCTCCGGCCGGTACGGCAACGGCGAGCTGGCCTCGGCCGGGACGGCGGTGCGGTCGTGAAGAACCTCCGCCTCCCCCGCCAGGTCAGCCCGCTGACCGCCCGCCGCCTGCACCTGCTCCTCGGCCTGGCCGGGATGCTGTGGATGCTCGGCGTCACCCTCCCGGTGCCGGTCCGCCTGGTCCTGGTCCCCGTCGTCGCCGCCCTGCTCTACCTGCAGGGCGCCGCCGAGGCCGACACCCCGGTCGTCACCACCGTCCGCACCCCGCGCACCACCGGCCCGGCCGGAGGTGCCCGGTGAGCGCCCACGACCTGACCACCACCCTCGGCGTCCTGGCCTGCGTCCGCCCGCTCGCGGCGGTGCTGGAGGCCGGCGCCCAGGCCACCACCGAGCTGCGGATCACCGCCGTCGCCACCGGCATCTACATCGAGGTGCTGCCGCAGGTCGGCGACGAGACCGACCGGCTGATGCAGGTCGACCGGATCGCGGCCGAGCTCGGCATCACGCCGCAGCTGGTCGAGATCGGCGGCCGGCACTACTGGCAGGCCGAGACCGACCCGGAGACGGACGGCACCGCGATCCAGGTGTTCGCGCTGCTGGCCCCGGTCCCGGACGGGGGCCCGAGGTGACCCGCCGCCAGCGGGCGCTGCTGATCGCCGAGGAGGCGATGGTGCGCCTGCACGGGGAGCCGCGCTTCTGGAAGGACGGCGACCTGCGCGACCGGCGGGCCCTGATCCGCCGCGTCGACGCCGAGCTCGCCGTGATCGAGACCATCACCCGCACCATCGCGGCCCCGGCCGCGTCCGGCTCGGAGAGGAAGGCCAGCTGATGACGACCACGATGCCGCCGCCGCAGATGAACGGCTTCACCCGGACCGACGCCCGCGCCGTGTCCAAGGCCGCCGCCGCCGAGGCGAAGGCCCGCGCCGACGCGATGGCCGCCGAGGCCGTCGCCAAGGCCGGCCAGGCCTCGCACCAGGCGGTGCTCAACAGCCTGGAGGCGGAGGAGGCCCGCGCCAAGGCCGAGATCGCCCGCGCCCGGGCCGCCGCCCAGATCGGGCAGATCCAGGACGGCGTGAAGGAGAAGAAGACCAAGGCGCGCCGGGAGGCGTGGGCGCGGCGCCGCCAGGCGCTGGCCGGGCAGGGCCCGCTGATCGTCGCCTCGGTGCTGGTCGCCGCTCTGGTCGTGATCAGCGTGTACTTCGCGTGGGACGGCCAGGCGGCCGGCTTCCGCGCCAAGATGGGCGGCGCGGCGAACCTGGTGCCGATGGTCACCGAGGGCGTCACCTGGACCATGGCGGCGCTCGCCTTCTACGCCCACATCAAGGGCCGGCCGACGCTGAAGTACCGGCTGGTGACCGCGCTCGCCGCGGTCGTCGCGGCGGCGCTGAACTACCAGCACCACGCGGCGGAGGGCACCGGCGAGGTCTACGCCATCGCCTCGCTGTCCGGCGTGTTCGTCTGGGAGCTGTTCCTGAGCCTGCTGATGAAGGCGAAGGAAGGCCGGCCGATGGCGGAGGTCCGCGCGGACCTCGCCCGTACCCTCGCCCACCCCGTCATCGCGCTCGCCGCCTGGCGGATCCGGGCCATCGCCCACGGTGCTATGTCGGCTGACGCCGCGTGGGCCGAGGCCTGGGACCAGTACCACGCGCCGACCCTCGGCGTGACGGCCCGCCGCGAGCGGCGCCGGCGCAGGAACCGGGCCCGGCTGCAGGACGCGATGCTCGCCGACAGCGGCCTGGTCGAGCTCGCCGACGACGCCGACACAAACGTCACCGACGACGAGGGCGTGACGGAACTCAGCGTCTACACCGACGAGAGCGCCGCCGAGGCCCGACAGTCGGCGCTGTGGCTGCCCGGCCTGGACGGCTGGGTCGCCCCGACCGCCATCCCGACGGCCAACCCCGACGTGCACGCACCGAAACCGCAGGTCAGCAAGCCGATCCCCCCGGTTTCCAGCGGCCCCGAGAAGGGCCCTGAGCGGGCCCCTGCCCGTCGGCAGTCGCCGATTGCCCGCGCGCAGGCCCGGCACACCGCGAAGAAGGCGCAGAAGGACGCCGACGCCCTCGCTGCCAAGCGGGCCAAGGCGCGCGCCGACATCGCCGCTCTCCTCAACCGCGGCCAGAAGCCGTCCCCGGCGGCGATCGGCAAGGCCTACGACCTGACCGACGACTGGGGCGCCAAGCAGATCAAGGCGGTCCAGGCCGACCCGACGACGTACGGGGTGAAGGCGGCATGAGCCACGCCCGACACCTCGACCCGACGGGCGAGCGGTACGGCATGCCGACCTGGCCGTACCGGATGGCCCCCGACGGCTACGCCACCCGCCGCCAGCTCCGCAAGCAGGGACTGCGGCCGGGCGGCCAGCCGGTGGCCGGCCAACTGCTGTGGAAGTCGCGCAAGGCCCGCCGCGTCGGCGGCACCCGCGCGGCCTGGCTCTACCGCGTCGACCTCGCCCTGCCGGTGCGCCCGATGACCCCGGGCAAGGCCGCCGGCCTGGAGGCCGCGATGCGCAAGCGCCGCACCTGCCCGGACTGCGGCCAGGTCAAGGACTACTGCATCCCGCGCTCGCTCGGCGCCTGCGTCGAGTGCGCCGACGGCCCCGCCGCCTACGCGGCCTGACGTTCAGCGCCACCCCGTTCTTCCCCCGCACCGGCGGGGCCGGTCCCGCCTGCCAGCAAAGCCCGGCCCCGCCGCACTCCCCAAGGAGCACACCCAGCATGACCGAGATCCTGGAAGGCCACGTCCTCCCCTCCACCGACCCCGACCTGCTTCGGCACGCCGCCGAGCTCGTCGTCACCACCCAGTTCGGCTCCCCGAGCATGGTCCAGCGCAAGCTGCGCCTGGGCTGGGCGCAGGTCCAGGACCTGTTCGCCCAGCTGGAGGCCGCCGGCATCCTCGGCCCCGCCGACGGCGGCCGGGCCCGCGACGTCCTGTTCGGCACCGACCGGCTCGCCGAGGTCCTGGCCGCCCTCGCGTCGTCGGACACCGCCGACGCGAACGTGCTGCCCTTCCCCGGCCCGCGCATCGACATGACCAAGCCCGCCGCCGCCCCGGCCGACGACGAGGACCAGGACGACGACACCGACGGCGACGAGGACGACGAGGTCCTCGAGGGCGAGGTCTACCTCTCCGACGAGCTGGTGCTGGAGGACGACCCCGAGGGCGACGCCCCGTGGATCAACCCCATGCTGCTCACCAAGGAGGGCCGCCGCGCCCGCCGTCAGTACCTGCAGCGCCGCGGCCGCCGCAAGCTCCGCCGCTGGGTGCGGCGCCAGACCACGGTGCGCGGCGTCGTCCCCTCCGCGTGGCGTGGCGGCCGACGCATCCAGGGCTGGGTCGTCGGCACCGAGGGCGCCACCGCCCGGGCGGTCGAGCAGCAGGCCAAGATGCTCGCCTCCGCCGCGTCGAAGGCGACCCGGCAGGCGCAGTTCGCGCTGCGCCAGCGGGACGAGAAGAAGAAGGCCGCCGACAAGGCCGGCCAGGACGCGCGGCTCGCCCTCGTCCAGGCCACCGCGATGAAGAAGGCCGCGCACAAGAAGATCGGCATGCGGGCCGTCCTCGCCGTCGGCCCGTTCGCCGCCGCCGACCTGACCGCGTACGGGTACGAGGGCGGGCTCGGCCTGGCCGCGGCCGCGCTGGTGAACATCGCCGTCCTGGCCTACGGCGGCCGCACCCCGAACCTGGACGCCGAGGCCCTGGAGGCGCTCGAGCGCGAGGAGCTCGGCATGCCCGAGAAGTTCGAGCTCGGCATGACGGTCCGCCACTTCGAGCAGATGCTCCACCAGGCGCTGACCGAGGACCTCGGCATCGCCATCCAGTCCCTGCGGATCAAGCCGCAGGCCTGGGGCTTCGAGGTCGACGTCACCTTCCACCGGCAGACCCCCGCCAAGCTCTCCGAGGGCCTGGACAAGCTGGAGGCCTGCCTGCCGGGCGTGCGCACCAACTCGATCCTTCTGCAGCAGTCCGCGCGGGCCCGCAACGAGGCGGTCCTGCGGATCCCCGGCGACAACCCGTGGCAGGCCGTGCCGCAGCTGCCGTACCGGGCCCCGGGCTCGGTGACCACCGCCGACCTGCACACCGCGCAGATCGGCGCCGACATGTCCGGCCGGCCGCTGGCCCTGCCGGGCAAGCGGACCTCGGTCGGCGTGATCGGCAAGCCGCGCTCGGGGAAGTCGACGCTGATCCGCGCCTCGGTCGACGCGCTGACCGCGTGCGAGGACCGGATCGTGGTCGGCATCGACCTCGGCTCCTACGGCGCCGGATTCGGGCCCTACACCAAGAACCTGCACGCGCTGGGCCGCACCGTGGGTGAGGCGCGCCGGATTCTTGAATGGGCGCTGGCGATCGGCGAAAACCGTCCGAAGCTGTTCAACAAGCTCGGAATGGGCCTGAACTGGGAGTCCTCCAAGAAGCGCCCGGGAATCACCGTCATCATCGACGAATTCCCGGCGCTGGTGACCAAGGCCAAGCTGGAGGCGCAGGTCGTCCAGGCGGCGCGCAAGGGACAGGACGCCGAGGACCTGGAGCCGTTCCTGCGGCTGGACGAACTCGCGCAGCAGATCCACCTCACCTCCGCGAAGTCGGACGTGGTCCTGGTGGTCGGCTCGCAGGGGGTCACCAAGGACCGCGTCGGGCCGAACACCTGGCTGAGCGAATTGCCGGCGCAGCTGATGTGCGCGTGCGACGTGGACGACATCAAGCTGATCGCGGGCGGCGGGGCGATGGCGCAGGGCTGGCGGCCGGACCGGCTGCTCCCGGCGATGGGCGACCACGTCAACGACGCCGGGGTGGCGTACGTGATGGCTGGCGGCGCCTACACCGAGCCGATCCCCTACCGGGCCTGCATCCTCTCCGACGAGGAGTCGGACCGCCGGGCGACGGAGCGGCTGAAGGCCGGCCTTCCCCAGCTGGACGCCGAGTCGGCCGCGTTCGCCAGCGACGACCTGGCCGACCTCGCCGGGCACCTCGCCGACGAGTACGACCAGGACGAGGACGAGGCCTCGGTGCCCGCGCTGATCGAGCTGTGCCGCGAGGCGTTCGAGATGGCGGGCGACCCGACCGGCCTGACCGCCGGCGACCTGGCCGAGCACCTGGGCACGCTCGACCCCGCCTGGGAGCTGGAGGCGTTCGCGGACGCGGACACCCGGGTGACCGCGCTGCGCGCCGCGATCAAGGCGGTGCTCGACCCGCGCGGCGAGGAGTGGAAGACCGACTCCTTCCGGCCCGCGCCGGGGGCGAAGACGGTCAAGGGCTGGAAGCTCGCCGACCTCAAGAAGATCACCGGCGAGGCCTGAGCGGGCCCGATCAGGCCCGGAACGGGGGAGGAACCCGCAGGTCAGCGGGGTGTGGGCCGTCCGGAACAGGGCGGAACACACCCCGCCGGCCCGGAACGGGTTCCGGGTCCCGAGGACCTGTTCCTCCCCTGTTCCTCCCCTCTGACCTGCGCGTTTGCGGCTGTTCCCGCCCTGTTCCCGCCCGAAAGATCACGAAAGGTCCGATTGTGTACCGCGAGTGGCCGACCCACCCCGACCCGATCAACGCGCGCCACCGCGTCCGCTGCGAGCGCCCGTTCCGCTACCTGGAGGAGGACGAGGAGATCGTCCTCGGCCCGTTCTCCAACCCGATGGAGCGGTGGGCCGTGCGGACGCTCTCCTGCCCGGTCTGCCTCGCCGAGGAAGGCCTCGACCTGACCCTGATCGAGTCCGCCGACCCCGAGGTGATGGCCCGCTGCCCCGACCGCCACGAATGGTCCGAACCGCGGCTGGACCGCCAGCACTTCATCGGCTACAGCCGCTTCCGGTACCTGGCGGACCCGGACACCGAGTGGGCCTGGCTCACGGAGGCCGGCTACGGCGAAGAGCCGGCGCCGCCGGTCGACTACTGGGCCGAGGGCCGCGAAGCCACCGTCTACCTCACCAAGTACTTCGCCAAGCGCGCCAAGCGGAAGATCAAGGCCCAGACCACCGGCCGCCTCAAGAAGGCCGTGCGCACCGGCCGCAAACGGGCAGGGCAGGCCGTCTCGGACCGCGCGGCCGCGCTGCGCGCCCGCATCGTCGGCGAGGACGACGTCCTCGAGGACGAGCCCCTGGGCGAGGACCTGCCCGAGGCCGACGACGGCCAGGAGCACGTCGACGTCCCGCCGTACGCCGCCTACCGCGACGCGCTCGACATTCCCGCCCCGAAGCGGGGGCCGCGCTGCCTGGTCTGCGAGGACAGCGGCCGCATCACCGCCCCCGGCGTCGACATCCCCTGCACCGAGTGCACCACCACCCGCCCGAAGAAGACCCGCACCCGACCGAACGGAGCGCCCGCCGATGCTGCTCGCCGCCGCTGACCAGCAGCTCCACCTGTCCGTCCCGATCGTCCTGGACGCCGTCGTCGCCGCGATGGTCTGGCGCAAGCGCCTGGCCTGGTGGCAGGCCGCCATCTGCGTCGCCGCCGGCATCGCTACCGCCGACTCCTCCCTCGGCGGTCCCGCCCGCTCCCTGATGGCCACCATCTTCGGCTGGGTCGGCGGCCTGCACTTCTGACGTGACCTCATCCCGCAGGAAGGACCACCACCGCCATGATCCGCGCCACCCGCGAGCTCCACCGCCCCGAGCGCCGCCGCTACGTCGACACCGCCCGCGCCACCAGCGTGGACGGCCTGATCGACAACATCGCCGTCGAACGCGCCCTGAACGGCGAAGCGGTCGACGGCCTGACCGAGGCGGAGCAGCAGCTCGCCGCCCGCCTCCTGCACTCCACCCACACCCCGGTCGCGGTCATCGCCCGCCGGATCGGCGTCGGCGAGAGCCGGGTGAAGACCTGGCTGGGCCTCAAGAAGAAGCCCGCCGGCGCCCGCTGCGCCGCCGCCCCCGGCCGGGGGTGACCGCCCCTGACCTCGAAGGAGTCGCCGCCTTGGGCGTGCGCTACCTGATATCCGAGCCCGACGAGCCGACCTGGTGGGAGAAGAACAAGCCGGTCGTCTACGCGGTCGTCGGACTCGCCGCCGGCTTCTGGCTGGCCTCCGCCGGCGGCCACGGCGACAGCGCCCCGGCCGACCCGGGCCCCTCGCCCGCGGCGAGCATCACCGCCCCGCCGTCGGGCCGCTGACCAGCCAAGACGCAAAAAGGCCAATGAAATGTTGGCCAACACTAGACAGGCCAACGAAAAGTTGGCATTCTGAGTGTGCGGGGCCGGACCGGCCCCGCACCCCGAACCGGGAGAACCCGACATGACCACTCGCACCCTGCACGCCGAGCGCACCGGCCCCGTCACCCTCGACCTGGACCTGCCCGCCGGCAGCATCACCGTCCGCGCCGAGGCCGGCCGCGAGCGCGCCGCCCTGACCATCCGCACCGCCGACGAGACGGGCTCCTCGGCCGACGCGGTCACCGACGCCGTCCTGCGCTGGGAGGAGCGCGGCGCCCTGGTCGCCCAGGTGAAGAACACCGGAGCGGCGGGCTTCACCTCCGTGGTCCAGGGCAACCGCGGCACCACCGTCATCCAGTCCTTCGACAGCGTCTCCTTCGGCGGCTCCGTCATCGGCATGGTCGGCGGCACCATCCACGGCGACCTGATCCTCGGCGGCGGCAAGACCATCGTGAACGGCCAGGTCATCTCCCACGGCGGAGCGGGCACCACCGTCCACATCGGCGGCTCGCCGATCGAGATCATCGCCACCGTCCCCGAGGGCAGCACGGTCATCGCCCGCACCCGCTCGGCCGACGTCACCGCCGACGGCTCCCTCACCGCAGTCAACGCCCGCACCCAGTCCGGCGACATCCGCCTCGACACGGTGGAGCGGCCCGTGGTCGAGACCCAGTCCGGCGACGTCACCATCGAGCGCAGCCAGGACGCCAACATCAAGACCCAGTCCGGCGACATCCGCCTCGGCCGCACCGACGTCGTCCAGGCGAACACCCAGTCCGGCGACATCCGCGTCACCGACTTCGGCGGCACCGCCCTGCTGAACACCATGAGCGGCGACCTCACCGTCCACGCCACCGCCGGCGGTGACCTGACCGCCCGCACCATGTCCGGCGACGTCGCGGTCACCGCCACCGAGGCCGCGCTCACCGAGGACCTCGACGTCCAGGCGAACAGCATGTCCGGCCGCGTCCGCACCCCCCAGCGCCGGGCCGCCGGCAGCGGCGTGCGCCGCCGCCGCGACTGACTTCGCCCCGGGACGGCCGCCCAGCCGGCAAGCATCGTCGGCCGTCCCGGGCCACCCGACCCGCTCCAAGAGGAGCAGGGGGGAGATCCCATCGTCCCTGATCCGAACAGGAGCCTGCACATGAGCACCGAGAACACCGAGCCCACCGTCGACAAGGCCGCCGCCAGGCAGGCCGCCAAGGAGCGCCTGGCCGCGGCCCTCAAGAAGCGCGACGAGGACAAGGCCGCCGCCGAGACCGCCTTCTGGCGCGCCGTCGACCACGAGATCAGCTCCGGCGCCCTGCGCCAGGTCGACGCCACCGAGGCGACCGGCTTCTCCCGCGAGTACATCCGCAAGCAGATCAAGAACCTGCCCACCGAGTAGGAAGGACACAGCAGGTGGACCTCACCCCGTACGAAGGCGAGTCCTGGACCAACAAGCCCGGCAAGGACATGACCGAGGAGGACCTGATCCGGGCCGCCGAGGCCCACGACGAGCAGGGCGAGGCCCGGCACGCCGAGATCTACATGAACATCCGGATCCGCCGGTTCATGGACCCGACCTGGGACCCGGACGGCATCTACGGCACCGAGGAACCGCCCGCCTGCTGACGGCCCGCCGTGCCGCACCGACTCCCCGCAGCCAGCGGGGCCCCGGTGCGGTGCGGGGGACCGGACAGCCCGGCCCCGCCTGTCACCAGGGGGTTCCGTGAGCACCACCACCCCGCCGGCCCCGGCGGCCGCCAAGAAGACGGCGGCCAAGAAGGCCACCGCGAAGAAGGCCCCGGCGAAGAAGACCACCGCCCCGGCCAAGCCCCCCGCGAAGAAGGCCGCCACCGCGCGGCCCGCGAAGAAGGCGGCCGCGGCGCAGCGCACCAGCGCCAAGCCCGCCGCCAAGAAGAAGACCCAGGCGAAGAAGAAGACCCCGGCCAAGACCATCGGCGCCAAGGCGATGCGCGCGGCCAAGTTCGCCTGGGAGCACCCGGTCCTCGCACTGGTCGGCACCGCCGCCTACGCCGGGACCGTGCTCTACCGGGGAGCCCTGCGCCCCGCCGGCCGGGTCGTCGCCGTCACCGGCCGGGGCGCTGCCGCCGTCGGCTCCTGGGCCTGGGACACCGGCCGGGCGTACGTCATCCGACGCCGCCGCTCGGCCCGGCCGCTCACCACCGGCACGCACGCCAACTGCCGCCGGTGCAAGGGCACCGGGACGCTCCCGCGCCACGACGCCCACGGCCGCTTCCTCGGCTCCATCAGCTGCACGGGCTGACGGATCGCCGTGCCGCACCGACTCCCCGCAGCCAGCGGGGCCCCGGTGCGGCGCGGGGGACCGGACAGACCGGATCACCCGACCCACAGAAACGGAGAGTGCCGCATGGCCGACCACTACGTCCCGGTGCCGATGTCCGGCCACCAGGTCCAGCCGGCCGCCTACTACCCCGCACCCAGCCCGTACGGCACCCAGCTGCCCGGCGTCGTCCAGCAGCCCGGGCAGATGCCGTACTACGCGGCCCCGCCGCAGATCATCGTCATGCAGCAGCCGCAGCAGGCCAGCGAGCTCGGCCCGATCACCCTGCGCCTGGTCCTCGCGGCCGGCGCCGGGGCCGGGGCGGTCGCCGCCCTGGTCCTCCTCGGCCCGATGCTCATCAGCCTGCTGCAGACCCTGGCCATCACCGGCCTGGTCATCGCCGTCATCGCCGTGATGGTGATGCGGAGCTTCAACGAGTACAAGACCGGCCGCGAAGCCGGCCAGGTGGCCAAGGCCAAGGCCGGCGCCGCCCTCGCCAAGCGGCGCTCCCGCCGCTCCGCCCGCGTCTGACGGCCCGCCGTGCCGCACCGACTCCCCGCAGCCATCGGGGCCCCGGTGCGGTGCGGGGGACCGGACAGAGCGTCCGGCCCGCTCCACCCGAGAGCGAGGACTCCGTGACCCGTCACCTCTCCACCCGCGGCTACCGCACCGCCGCGCAGCTGCTCCTGGAGCACCTGGCCGCCGCCGTCGACACCATCGGCGCCCTCGGCTGCGCCCTCATCTTCACCGTCCACTTCCTGCCCTGGTCCCTCAGCACCGCCCCCGACCTGCGGCAGCTGACCTTCGAGGCCACGGCCGTCCTGGCGATGGCCACCCTCGGCGCCGGGTTCGCGCTGCGGACCTTCCTGTGGGCCCTGGCCGACCTGGCCGACCCCGACCCCGTCACCCAGGACTTCGCCGAGATCCCGGAGGCCGACCTCGGCGTGTACGAGGACCAGGACGACGACTTCGACACCGACCTGGACGACATCGACTGGGCGATCGAGGCCGCGGTCGCCATCGGCCAGCTGCGCGTCGACCTCAAGCAGCCCGACGCCGACCTCGACCAGCTGCTCGCCGGAATCCGGGGCGGGCACCTGGTCCGCCAGATCCACGATGCCATCGCCCTGGCCGCCGACCGGTACGCCGAGCGCGACGGCGATCAGTACGACGTTGACCAGGCGGCCGAGCTCCGCGAAACCGCCTGCTACCTCGACATGGCCAGCATGGCCGTCGGCGACAAGGCCACGTTCGAGGCCTCGCCCTTGGTGCCGGTGCTCGCCGGCACCGCGCACCGCGGCGGCGACGACGAGCTGACGTTCTGACTGTGCCCCGGGGCGGCCGCCACGCTGGCCGGCACACCGGCCGCCCCGGGCTCTCCCATCCCGCACAAGGCGACAGGAAGACCACCATCATGTCGCCGCCAGGGACCCGCAGACCACCACCCCGCTCACCCAGGCCGGGAGACCACCCCCGCCCCCTCATCAGACCTGTTGCCCCCAACAGGTCCAACCCTGGAGAACACCATGAAGTTCAAGGCCGGCGACGAGGTCCTGATCACCAGCTGCGAGGACGACCCGCGAGCGGTCGGCCGGACCGGCCGGATCGTGGACGAGCTCCCGCCGAACGAGCTCACCGACTTCCGATGGACCGTCAACCGGATCGCGTGGCACATCGCCCCGGTCCTGGTCCACGCCCACGAGATCACCCCCACGGGCCGCTGACGATTCCCTTCCGCGCCGCCCCGCCGCCTCGGCGGCGGGGCGGCGCGCCACTCACACGCGAGACACAACGGAAGGCCCAGCATGACCACCACCACCGACCAGAAGGCCCCGGCCTGGTACGCGGCCGCCGAGGACGAGTACCGCCGACTCGGCACCACCAAGGCTGACGAGATCCAGCGCCAGGCGGACGAGATCAACCAGGTGCTCGCCGACCTCGGCATCACCCCCCTCACCCCGGCCCGCGTCGGCATCCGCACGGTGCTGGACGCAGAGCTCCTGGAGGCCGACGCCGAGCGGGAACTGTGGGCCGTCGACGCCACCCACGACGGCCAGCGGGTCGTGCTGCAGGTCCAGGACTGGGAGTACCAGGACAGCCCGTTCCTGCGCGGCCCCGCCCTCACCAGCCGCGCCCAGGTGGTCCACGCCCACAACCACGGCGTCCCCGTACCGGCCCCGGTGCGCGACCTGCGGGCCGAGGCGCTGCGCATCGCGGACAGCCTCAGCGGCGACCTCGACGCCACGACGTACGCCGTCGCCAACCAGATCCGCGGACTGACCCTGGCACTGCTCCACGCCGCTGGGACGGGTGCCGGCCGGACCGACCGGACCTGACCGCCCGTGGGGTCGGTTCCCGCGAGGGGGAATCGGCGCAGCTCACACGCTGTAAGACCCAATACCCCCAACAGGCCGAACACTCCTAATGGCAACTGATTGTTGGCCAACACTGGACAGGCCAACTTGAAGTTGGCATATTGGAGGGGTGGGCAACGGCCCGCACCGACCGGAGGGGGAAACGCCGTGATGGGCACCGAGACCACGCCGAGCGAAATCGCCGTCACCACCACCGCGATCCCCTCCTGGCGCACCGACCTGGTCGCCGACCCCGTCCGCCACCACCTGCCCCGGATCGTCGGCGCGGTCGAGCGCCTGGCCGGCCCGCTGCCCGAGGTCCGCATCGCCGTCACCGGCCGGATCGCCGGCGCCTGGCTCGCCACCGCAGCCGAGGCCGGCGCCGTCGGCGGCTTCCCGCTGCGGACCCGGATCCGTGCGGCCCTGGCCACCTGGCGCGGCGCGCGGCACAGCGCGGCCATGGCGACCTGCGTGCTGGCCGCCGACCACGTCCTGGTCGTCGTCTTCGCCCCGGCACTGCTCGGCGGATCCGAGGACGAGCTGATCAAGACCCTCGGCCACGAGCTCATCCACGCCGCCCAGCTCCACCGGCCCGGCCGCCGCGCCTCCCGGCTAGAGGACCTGCGCGCCAACCACCAGCTGGTCGAGCGGCCGATCGCCGACAGCTACCGCGCCGAGGCGCAGGTCTGCCTGGAGGAGGCCGAGGCGCACGAGCTGGAGCCCGCGATCCTCGCCGCCGTCCGCGCCTGACCCACCCTCACCGGCCGCCCCGCGCGGCAACCGCACCCACGACACCGCCAGGAGGCACCCGTGCTCCGTTCCCTCCGCGACCGCCGGCGCTGGCGCGCCGCCCGCACCACCGCCGACCTCGGCGAGCTCACCGCCCAGTGGCTCCAGGGCCGCCTGACCTGGCACCCGGTCGTCGGCCGCACCGGACCCGACGCGGAGACCACCAGCACCCCGGACCTCCTCGCCGCCCTGCTGCTCGCCAACCGCGGCGGGTACGTCACCGAGTTCTCCCAGCCCGGCTACAGCGGCGTCGGCGCCGACAACGCCTGGTGGACCCAGAAGGCCGCGGTCACCGGTTTCGTCACCGACCCGAACGTGCTGAACCGGCTGCGGGTCGCGGCCGAGGAGTGGAACCTGCAGATCCGCGAGTACCGCTCCACCTACCTCGGCCCGCTGCCCGAGCCGATCGTCGTCACCGAACGGGATGGCCGGCCGCACACCCGGGCCGGGCAGGCGCTGCCCGGCTCCGAGGTGCGGTGGATCTGGCGCGGCGCCGGCCGCGAAGCCGTCCGCGCGATGGAGCTGGCCTGGCAGATCACCCTCACCGAACCCGTCCCCAGCCCGAGCGGTGCCCTGTGGCGAGCCCTGGCCGAGGCGTTCGGCGAGTCGGCCTCCTGCGAGCGGTGCGGCTGCAGCCCGTACGAGCCCTGCCGTGAGGACGGCTGCTGGCTCACCACCCACGGCGCCGAGACGCTCTGCCGGGCCTGCGCCTACGGCACCCCGGGCATCGACGCACCGGACGACTTCGGCGACGACCAGGACGACGACTTCGACGGCGAGCCCGACGAGAACGAGTGCGACCTGTGCGGCGCCCCGTTCTACGGCTCCCGCCGGTACTGCACCCAGGCCTGCGAGGAAGCCGACTCCCTCGAGGACGGCTCCCCCGCCGACACCGACGCCGAGGTCGAGCACTTCACGGTCCTGTCCGAGGACCCCTGGACCACCGCGCCCCGCACCTGAGCACCAGTCACCGATCGGCACGGGGCGGCCGCATCCCTACCCAGGCCGGCCGCCCCGGCTCCCTCGTCCCGCAATCCAGCACGGAGAGGAACCACCACCATGGCACCCGCCACCGCCGAACTGATAGACCGCGCCCGCCAGCACCTGGAGGCCCATGCCCGCACCTGGGCCTCCGAGCTGGACGAGGACGCCGGCCCCCGCGCCGCCTGGTACGTCCACCAGGACCTGGCCGCGCTGCTGCCGCTCCTGCAGGAGACCCTCGCCGACCGCGACCGTCTCGCCGCCCGGCTGCAGACCGCGCGTCGCGACCCGCTCACCGGCCTGGTCACCCGCCAGGCCTGGACCGAGCGCGCCGAGCAGCTCGCCGCCGCCGGCCCCCTGGTGGTCCTCCTGTGCGACCTCGACCACTTCAAGCCGGTCAACGACCGGTTCGGGCACGCCGCCGGAGACGCCGTCCTCGCCGCCACCGCCCGCCGCCTCGCCGACTGGTGCGGCCCGGCCGGATGCGCCGGGCGCCTCGGCGGAGACGAGTTCGTCGCCGCCGTCCCGGACGACCACGGCGACCTCGCCGAGCGCGTGACGAAACTGCGTGACGCCCTCGCCGAGCCGGTCGACTACCGCGGCCGTCTCCTGCAGGTCGGCGCCTCCGTCGGCGCGGCGGCGCTCACAGACCTCGTGGTGCCGACCGTCTCCGCCGCCCTGGAGGCCGCCGACGCCGCGATGTACCGCAGCAAGAAGCGCGGCCGCCGGGGACGTCGCTGGCCCACCCCCACGCTCCTCGCCCACACCCTGCGCCGGGCCGCCTGATGCCCGCCGCACCCGAACGCGACTCCTCCATCCCGGCCCGCACCGCCACCGCCGCCGACCAGCGCGCCGCCGCCCTCGTCTGCGCCGGCAACGCGACCGGGCCGCAGGACCTGCGCCTGCTCCTGGACGTCCTCGGCCTCGCCCCCGGCGCGGCCGGCCCCGCCACCACCCCCATTGCCCCCAACAGGACCAACACCCCCAACACCGCCGCCGCCCGGCGGCCGAAGCCCGAAGGAATGCCCATGGCCACCAGCCCGAACGCCTACACCGCCGTCACCGTCTCCATGCGCAACGACGGCCGCACCGCCGAGGAGATCGCCGCCGAGCTCCGCATCCCGCTGGACGAGGTCCACCAGATCCTGATGGCCAACCCGCCCACCGGCGACCTGGTCGCCACCGTCACGCCGCCGGCCCCGGCGGTCGACCTCACCGACCTGAACAGCGTCACCGTCCCGGTCGAGCTCATCGAGGACATCACCGCGGACCAGGTCCTCAACGAGCTCATCACCTGGGGCCAGGCGCACGCCGACAAGGAGGTGCGCGAGCACGCGAGTGCCGTCCGCGCCGGCATCGCCGCCCTGCGCAAGCGGCGCGCCACCGACGACGAGCTCCACGCCGCGCAGAGCCAGATCCGGCACCTGGAGGAGCAGCTGCAGGCGCTGCGCGGCCGCGTGGCCGAGCTCCAGCCCGCCCCGGCGAAGACCGCGCCGAAGAAGCGCGAGCGCGACTACGACCCGAAGACCGTCCGGGCCTGGGCCGCCGCGACCGGCGTCACGGTCGCCCCGGCCGGCGTCATCCCCAAGGCCGTCGTGGACGCGTGGCGCGAGGCCACCGCCGAGGCCGCCACCAGCGCCGCGCACCGGCTCGCCGCCTGATCCCGCCGGGCCTGTTGGACCCAACACCTCCGTTGGGTCCAACAGGCCCGGTCCAACGCCGCCCGATTCGGGAGAACCGCATGGACACCACTCCTCGCATCACCCGCTTCACCCCGGCCCTCAACGAGGCCGGCCTCCCCTTCGAGGACATCTGGCACCCCGACCTCGGCGACCTCCAGGAGCTCGCCGACCTCGGCTTCGAGACCCCGTACGGCCTGCCGGTCAGCGCGCTCACCACCGACCGCGAGACCGAGACGGCCTTCATCGCCCTCGGTCACGACCTCGGCTGGCGCCGCCTGGTGGCCACCGCCAACCGGCATATGCGCCGCACGCACGACTGGGTCAACCTCCTGGACGACCCCACCCCGGGCGTCCTCACCAGCCTGCGCCGCACCCGCGAGTCCTGGGCCGTGTTCACCGTCCCCAACATCCACACCGAGCTCACCGACTGGCGGGACGAGGCCGCCTGGCACCTCACCTACACCGAGGCCGGCGACCCCGCCGCGACGCCGGTCACCCTGCTCGACGTCACCACGCCGCTGGACGACCCCCGCCGGCTGCGGCGCCAGGTCGCCCACCTGCAGGCCCAGCTCTGGGCCGCCTCCACCCAGACCCCCGCGAAGGAGAACTCCGTGCCCGCCGAGCACAACCTCCCCCTCAGCGACACCGACTACCAGCGGATCTACGACCTCTTCGACCGGGCGTGCACCGCCGAGGAGAAGGCGCTGCAGACCAACACCCTCGGCGGCGAGCCCGGCCTGGAGGACGCCATCGAGATGGTCGGCGAGCTGTACGGCATGGACGCCCTGCGCCAGGTTCTCACCGGCCGCTCGCCCCGCAACCAGGAGAACGCCACCCCCGGCTACAGCCTGCTGCCGGGCCGGGTCGAGCCCGGCGAGGACTTCGGCGACACCATCGGCCCGAACCTCTTCACCTGACCCCACCCGCGCTGTCCTACCCACACGCAAAGATGGCACCGGGGGCTGCCAGCGGGCGGCCCCCGGCCCGTTTCGAGAGGAACTCGAACCCGTGAGCGACACCGTCACCGCACTCGTGCCCGACATCGACGAGGTCCTGGTCCTGCTCGACCACGTCGAAGACCCGCTGGTCGGCTACCTCCAGCCGGTCAGCGGCGAGGAGAACCCCGACGAGGAGGACTGGCAGATGCCGCAGACCCTCAACGTGCGGGCCGCCGAGCAGGCATGGAGGCGCATCCTCTCCGTCCTGCCCGAGCCGCTGACCTCCCACCTGCGGGACCGGCGCGACGAGGAACCGGTGCCCGGCAGCTACCAGTTGCTGACCGGCGCCGGCTACCAGCGCGCCTCCCTGTACCCGGTGACCATCAGCCGCTTCGACCTCGCGGTGATGACCAACCTCCTCGACCACCTGCGCCGGGCCCTGCCGACCACCCGGCCCGCCGACCACCGCGACCTGATCGAGGTCCTCGACCAGGTCGCCGACCGGCGCACCGACATGGACAGCCACATCGGCGCCCGCCGCCACACCTACACCCAGGCCGACGTCGTCCGGGAGCTGGAGGTCGCGCTCGACCTGCTCGGCGGCGTGGACCAGGACGCCGACGCCGCGCTGCTACTGGAGGCGATCGGCACCCCGCAGCCCGGCACCACCATCGAGCTGCGCGGCGAGCAGGCCGAAGCGTACGACCGGTGGACCGGCAGCCTGATCCAGAAGGTCGCCCGCGACCGGGTCGACGCCGCCCTCATCCGCTACACCGTCTGAAAGGGCCCACACCAGTGACCACCGCACCCGACCCCCGCTCGCTCACCGCGGACACCCTGCGCGAGGCCGTCATGGCCGGCACCCGGTTCTCCGGCGGCGACACCCGCCGCGCCGCGATGCACCTGCTCACGTTCACCGACCTGCTCGGCCGGGGCGACATCGCCCGGCACGTCCACCTGCGCTACGAGACCGACCGCGACGGCCTGGAGGTGCTCACCGGCCACGTCGACCTCGACGCGCTCGCCGAGGACAAGGGCATCTACCTGACCGGCGGCGACGAGCGGTTCCTCGCCCTCGCCCGCTCCTACGCCTCCGGCCAGCCCGTCGTCCTCGGCGACTTCCTCAACACCCTGGGCCACGCCCACGCCCGGTGCGCGATCGAGGCGTACATCATCAGCCTCGGCATGGAGGGCTGGTACACGCTGCAGGACGGCCCCGAGCTCACCGCGCACCGCGCGTTCCAGGCGCAGCTCCTCGGCACCGGCACGGACGCCTGATGGACCTCGCGGCGCTCACGGCGCACCTCGGGTTCACCGCCCCGCAGCACGAGGCCGGCTGCACCGCCACCGGCTGGGACGTCGACTACCGCATCCAGCCGGACGTTCTGCGCGGCGACGGCGACGAGGGACACAGCTGCCCGTCCTACGACTGCCACCACGGCGACCGGGTCGAGCAGCTGGAGGTCCGCATCCTGTGCCGGACCTGCGGCGCCGCCCGGCTGCTGCAGGCCGAACAGCCCCTCGTCCGTGGCCACCGCACCACCAGCAAGGTCGGCTACGGCACCCCGCCGCGCAAGGTCGGCTCCCTGTGGGTCTACACCGGGCCGCCGCCGCAGTTCGGCCTGCTCTCGGACACCCCGGGAGACCCGCTCTGGTACCTGGTCGCCCGCCGCCAAGCCGACCGGCTCACCCCGGACGACGTCGTCGGCGCCATCTGGCCGGCCGACGGCAAGCGGCTCGCGCCCGGCTTCACCGCCTCCACCGACCTGGTGCCGTTCGGCGAGCCCGACTGGAACGACACGCAGTCCTGGGCCTTCAAGCACCAGGCCCGGTCCGATGACCTGCACTTCCGGACGATCGCGGCGGCGGTGAAGTGGATCGAGCAGCAGCTGGCCGACACCGCCTCGGCGAAGGCCGGGGCCGAGGGGAGCATCCGGTGAGGGCCGCGACTACCGTGGCGGTGACGACCAGGAGGGACACGGCCATGAGCGTCCAGCCCGTACACCACCACCCCGAACCGCGGGTGCCGCGCACCATCGACGGCATCGCCGCTGCGCTGGCCCCGGCCCGCAGGATGGAGTTCTACCGGCAGGTGGGCCAGGCCCAGGCCGGTGAGGAGCTGCAGCAGGTCGTCGCGACCTGGTGGGGCGAAGCGATGCTCGACACCGACCCGCAGCGGGAGAGGATCATCGCGGCCGCCAACGCCGGGACTCTCCGGACGGTCTCCTGGGAGCAGGTCCACCAGCGCCGGCGCGAGCGAGGCGGCGAGATGCCCGGTGAGTGACGAAGACGAGCTCTGGCCGGTCATCCCTTCCGAGGCGGTCGAGGACGCCCTCGCCGATCCGGCGCTGCCGGTGGAGCTGTTCTCCAGGGTCGTCGCTCTGACGGTGGCCATTGCCGAGAACCCCTGGCTGGAGAGCAGCCGGCCGGCAGCCCAGGGTGACCCCTGGCGCACCCTGCCGATCCCGGGCGGCGGCGGCATTGTCGAGTACTGGATCGACGCCGAACACCACCAGGTGGTCCTGACCCGGATCTTCCCGTTCTGACGAACACGCGAGACCCCCTGACAGAGCAAGTGTCAGGGGGTCTCGTCGTGCCCAGGGTAGAACTCGGCAGCCCCGGGCAGGGGGGAAACACGAAGGGCCGCTCCCGGCGTTCCCGGGGCGACCCTGAAGGTGCAGAAGATCCAGCAGACCAAATACTCGATTCGGTCGGCGATCTTGTCAACCCCCTTGCTGACGGGCACTTACTTGAACGCCCCCAGGCGGAGAGCGCGGCCAGTGGCCAAGATGGCCGCCAGGGTGGCTAGCGGGAAGGCGGCCATGCCCGTCCACATGGCCGTCGTAGCGCCGTTGTAGCCGTCGGCGCCCACCGCTGCGGCGAATCCGAACGCGAGCATGACCACCGGCCACGTTCCGACCTTGGAGCCGAGCACGAGCAGCAACATCACCGTGAGTAGACCGACGACGGCCGCGCCGACGGAGAGCACGACCCACAACCAGGCCATGGTCCCGGAGTAGCCGCCGAGCACGGCCACATGGTGGAGGGAGGGCAGGGACGGGACCAGCGTCAGGATGCCAAGGGCCACGGCCCCGTAGGCGCAGGCCATCCAGCCGGCCTGGGGCCGGTCGTACTGCGGGTGGGGATCGCTCATGGTCTGACGCTAGTGGGGCCGCCGCATCGGCTGCTGAGGTTCGGCCGAGGTGGCGCTGCTTGGCGCCGGATTCGTTCCGACTTTCTCGACCCCCGGCGTCCGGGACGATGGTCCGATGACAGAGCATCAGACGAGGCGGCCCCTGTGGACCGGCCCGAGGAGCAGCCCCGAGACCACGCGGACCGAGCACCGGGAGCCGTGGACGGGTGCGCTGCGCGGCGAACCGGTCCAGGCGGCGCCGAGCACGGACCGTTCGCCCGACCGTCCGGGGCGCCGCCCGCTCGGGCCAGGCGGACTCGCCCGCGGCGAACAGGAAGACTCTGCGGGCCGTCCAGCACTCGAGTCGTAGGCCGGCTCCTGGACGTCTTCGGAGGGCCGCCCCGGTCCGGGCGCGCGCCGCCGCGCCGCACGGACGTGGTTGTCCCGCCTGGGGCAGGTTGTCCTCGGTGATGTTGTCCCGCTCGCTCGCCCGGTTGTCCCCGTGATCTCCGCCACGGACAAACCGTCAGGACAAGGGCCTGGACCAGGGCGAACCGGACACCATCAGTCCTCGGTCAAGGGGTCGGCGGCAGACGGAGGACAAGGGGGCGTGCTGATCGTGGGGTGTCGTCGGAGCCCGAACCTGGGCCCCGGCCGGACCGCGGCTGCTGCCGGAGGTCCGCCGACCGGCCCGCCGCTTCCGGCGGGCCCCGGGGCCGAGGAGGCCGCCCACGATGACGACGACCAGCAGCCCGGAGCCAGGCGGAGAAGCAGGACAAGGGGGCGAGAAGCCCCAGGTCGGTGGTGACACCACCAGGGCCGTCGCTGGGGACAGCGCCGCCGAGCCGTCCACGGCTGTTCCCCCAGATCAGGGCCAGCGGACAAGGGGCCGGCGGCCGCGCAACACCCCTCCCTGTGCGTCTCCTGGAACAACTGGATCTCCGAGCCGTACAGCGAGGCGGGTGCGGGTGGAGATCCTCACGGTGCTGGCCTGCGTCCGGGTCGCTACCGCCGCTCAGCTCCACCAGGTGGTGACCAGCCCGAGGAAGACGGCGAGGACGGCATACGTGCGGCGGGGACTGAACGATCTGCTGGAGATGGGACTGGTCGGGCAGGTACGGATCGGCCGTGGCTTCGCATGGTTCCTGACGGAGCGAGGGCGGAAGACGGTCGAGGCCGGAGGGGAGTACGAGGTTCGGCCGGGCGCCGGCACGGGGCAGGCGGCGGCCGAGGGCCAGTTGCTGGACCACGCCCTGGCGGTCACGGACACGGTGCTCTCGTTCGCCCGGCACGGCGCCGCCGCCCTGGTCGACTGCCAGCTCGAGGTCGCCCACACCTGGGGCAAGACCGCCGGACAGCGGCTGAACGCCGACGTGGTGGTCACCGGACCGGTGGCCGGTCACGCCGCGCTGCTGGTCGAAGTCGACCGCTCCACGATGCGCCAGGCCGCCATGGCGCGGAAGTTCACCCGGTACGCCGCGTACGCGACCGTGAAGGTCTGGCAGGGACAGCGCGGCACCATCGGCGAGCACGTGCCGTTCTGGCGCCGTGCCTACCCCGGCCGACGCTTCCCGCCGCTGCTCCTGGTCCTCGCCGAGGAACCGGGGCCGGCCTTCGAGCACCGGATGGGCGTCATCCGCCAGGCTCTCGCCCGCACCGAACACGCCCAGGCGCTGCGCGTCTGGGCGGCGCCGCTCGACTGGCTCCAGCAGCACGGACCGGCGTCCCGGATCTGGCAAAGCCCGCACGAGCGCGGCAGGCGCACTCTCGCCGAGATCTGACTCCCCCGGTGTGCGGTCCCTCGCCGTGGCGACGGGCCGCACACCGGTCAGCGCGGGGTGAACTCGTACTCCTCGTACTCGTCCGGCCGGGCCAGCCGGCTGTCGCGCGCGAGCTCCAGCAGCTCCTGGAGCTCCTCCTCGGTCAGCCCACGCAGCTCGTCGTCCATGCCGAACATGATGGGCGGTCAGCGGCCGACACGCCTTGCGTGACATAGCACGGGGTGGTGACGAAACGCCGGGAAACGGAGACCTGCCCCTGTTGGCCCCGTTAGGTCCAATACCGTCGTGGGCGTCCGCAGCATCGCCCCAGACGAGGAGACCCGCCCGTGCCACCCGACCTGAGCGTCCTGACAGCCCTGCCCCCACAGCGCCGCGAACCGCTGGAAGTCGTCAGCGCCTGGGACCTGACCATCCCCTACCAGCAGTTCCGGGCACAGCACCTGGTGCCGCCCACGCTGGTCACCCTGCTGCCCGAGAGGCCCGCCACCCGCCGGGTCTACGTCGTCGTCAACCAGAAGGGCGGCGCCGGCAAGACCACGACGGCGATGGAGCTCGCCGCGGTCTGGGTGTCGATGGGCTACACCGTCCGCGTCATCGACTCCGACCACCAGGCATCGCTCTCCGGCTGGCTGCAGCCGCTCTACCCCGAGGACGTCGCCCCCAAGGACCGGCGCGAGCTCACCGACGTCTTCTACGGCCGGTGCTCCCTGGACGAGGCGACCTACTACACCCGCTACCAGAACCTCTATGTGGTGCCGTCCACGGAAGAGCTCGCCCTGGTCGACCTCGACCCCCGCGTGGGCAAGGACACCGCGCTGCGCCGGGCCATCGCCGCGAGCCAGGCGCCGATCGACATCGACATCATCGACGCCCCGCCGGCGCTCGGGAAGCTGTCGATCAACGGGCTGACGGCGGCGGACCACGCCCTGGTGCCGCTCAAGGTCGGGGAGCTCGACGTGCGCGGCCTGGGGAAGCTCCACGCGACGATCCGTGCCGTGCAGGAGGAGACGAACCCGGGCCTTGTTGTCCGGGCCGCCTTCCTGACGGCCTGGAAGCGCAGCGAGTACGCCCGCGAGGTGGCTGAGCGGGTGCGCGCCGACTACCCCGAGGCCGCGGTCTTCACGATCCGCGAGTCCGTCAAGGCCTCGGCGGCCCCCAAGAACTTCGAGCCGGTGCGCCTGTACGAGCCGGCCGGGACCACCGCCGCCGACTACGACCAGGCCGGCCGCCTGCTGCTGCAGCCTAAGGAGATCACCGCATGAGTGGAATGCCGTTCGGGAACACCGGCGGAGGCGTCCTGGGCAAGCTGATCGGCGGTCCCGGTGTCCCCGAGCAGAGCGGGAAGAAGGAGAAGATCCCGGCCTACATCTCGGCCGAGGACCTGGACCGCCTTCGCAACACCGTGGTTGCCCTGCAGCGCACCCCCAGCGTGGACGAGCCGCCGGTGTCGCTGAGCGCGTTCGTCGCGGCCGCCGTGATGCTGGCCGTCGAAGAGGCGGAGGAGACCTACAACGGTGGGCGCCCGTTCCCGGCCCGGCCGAACCAGAAGCTGAAGACGGGGCCGCCGGTCGGCTAAGCCGCACGTCAGACGCTATTGCCCCTGATGGGTCCAACACCCCTGACAGGCCCGTTGGACCCGTCAGGGGTGTCACCTGGTGTTCTTTGTGGGGTCCCGCCGGTATTGCTCCAGGATTGAACGCTAAGGCGGTCGGCGGTCTGACCTTTGTCGACTCTGGTGTGGGCTGGCCCCTCAGAACAGGGCCGGCGGCTCCTGTGCTTCGTCCTCTGCACGGCCGTCCCACCCGGTGCCGGCACGTTCCACGGCGGCGCGCACCAGGTCCCCGACGGTGAGGATCCGGGACCGCAGCATCTCCCGCTCTTCCAACGCCTCGGCGGTGGCCACCGGTCGGCCGGCGGCGGCGACCAGGGCGAGCGGGCCGGGTACGCCGGACCGCTCGGCCCGGCGCAGGAACGCGCCCGGGCCCTCGCCCCAGCGCCGCTCCCACGCCTCCAGCTGCTCGTAGACCTCGGCGCTCTTCCAGTACGCCGCCCGGCGGACCATGGCGGCGAGGGCGGGGTCGAGCTTCACGGGTAGCCGCGCCTCGAAGCCCCCGTCACCGTCCCTGCGGCCGTGACGCTCCGGGCTGGTGCCCAACCGCCGGCCCGGAGCGTTGAGCGCGCCTGCCGGGGGCTCCGGCCAGTCCCGGTACAGGCCGCGTGCCTCCAGCACCTCGCGCAGCGCGTGGGCCACGACCAGGTCGCGGGTGCCGAGCAGCTCCCCGGCCGCCCGCGCCTCGGCGTGCTGCTGCCGAATCTGCCGGCGGTGCTCGGACTTCTCTCGCCGGGACAGGCCGAGGTCGTCCAGGCGCGCCCGGGCCGCATCCAGCCAGGCGCGGTCCCGCTCCCGCTCCGCCTTGGCCCGCTTCTCCAGCCGGGCGAGCGGCTCCGGGTCCAGTGCCACCACGATCAGCGCCCCATCGCTCATGCGGACAGATCTAACTAGATAGGAGGGGATGATCGCCAAAGGCAACGCCCACAACGAAGCGGGCCCGCCTCCGCGCATCGCGGAGGCGGGCCCGAGGTCACTCAGGCGCGGTGCGTTCTACCCGGCGCCGTACGCAGCCTGCAGGCGGGCGAACAGGTCGCGGGTGTCGGCCGCGGAGAACGCCGTCACCTCCTCGGCATCCGCGCCTTCGACGCCGATCTCCCACTCGCCGGCCTTGGCGGCCACGTGGATGGGCGGCTGGGCCATCCACATCACGTCGATGCCGCGCCGGACCACCACACCGACCAGGCCCGGCAGCAGTGCGGCACCGCTGCCCGTACCGCCAGGGCCCATGAGCAGATCGGCCAGGGCTTCGGTGGCATCGTCTCCCCGCACGCTCTCTGTGGTGAGGGCGACCTGCCCATCACCGGTGTTCGTGAGCGTCACCGCCAAGTGGGTGCAGTCCTCGTTCCTCTGCCACGGCGGAGTCTTCCAAGTGAAGGTCATGCGCACACCCTGCCCAAGCGGCAAGGCGGTGATGCCCCGAACGGTCGACGGGACGATCGTTCGAACCGGGGCCGGCCATCCTCCTCACAGAGCCATATCTAGCTAGATATGACCGGGGAAGGGCTTGGGGGTGGAAGTCCACTGCGGTGGTCCCGGTGGGGAAGCCCTTCCCCTCTCCCCCTTCCGGTCGGGGCCTCCTGCGGGGCGGGTTCGATTGTCACGGGGAGTACGCGGAGCCGGTGTGCTGGAACTGTCCAAGCCGCCGTTTCGGACAGTTCCCTATGAGGACAGTTAAGGCCCGACCTCCGAGGCGACTGCCTTCCCTCTCGTTGGTTACGGAGAGTACAAGCGCCGGTTTCCGGACCGATGTTCCTCGCCGTCGGTGGGGGTTACGTTCCACGTGCCGCCCTGTGACGATTCCAGCGACCGGGGTCGGCCAGGCAGGCGCATGCTGGAGGTATGGCCAGGCGAACCGCCCACGTGACGCCTTCCGGTGGCGCGGCGCCCAGGGGCCTGTGCGTCCGGAGGACCGTGGAGACGAGGTCGTGATGGCGGAGCGGAACGCGGAGCTCGCCGCTCTCGCCCGCCAGGCCGTGGCCGCCGCGGGCGGCCTGCGGCTGCTGGTCGAGCGAATGAACGATCTCGGCTGGCGGATGCAGGACTACAGCGACGAGGACCTGTTCAACGTCGCCTCCGCCCTTCGCGGTACCGCCATCCTGATGGCGCTCGACACCAACAACACCGACCTGCTGAACGAGCTCACCGGCCGCCCGATGCACGAGATCCACGACGCCGGCGAGTGGCTCAGGCAGCACGGCGACGACGACCGGCCCTGACCCGGCCGGCTCGGTCCAACGGCAAGGAGGGCCGACATGGGAGCCCGGGAGGACGAACGGCGTCTGCGGCACCAGGCCGCCATCCTCGACGTGTACGCCGACGAGCTGGAGCAGGGCTACCCCTGCCCGCGGTGCGGCGAGACAACGGTGCACTTCCGGGGCGACCCGCCCGGGCGGGACTGGTGCACGTTCTGCGAATGGGACCCACCGGAAGAGGAGTGATCAGCGACCGATCCGTCACCGCGGGCGGGGGGTCAGCAGCGGGTGCAGGGCTCGAACAGGCCGCAGGTCTGGCCGTGCAGGTGGAGGCCGTCGGGGGCCAGGCAGTCGGCGCCGAGGCTGCACTCCTGGGTGCCGTCGTCGTGGTCGGTCTCCACGCCGGGGCAGACCTGGAGCCGGTCGTGGGCCTCGTTGTGGAAGTGCGCGCACCAGCTGCAGGCCTGCTCGGGCAGCGCGTCGTCATACCGGTCGGCGTAGACGCAGAACTGCAGCGCCTCGGGGACGTGCAGGACGGCCCGCTCGCCGGGGCAGCCAGCGCGGCACTCGGTGGCACCGTCCTCGTGGATCAGCAGCGGCCCGCCGCAGGCCGGCCCGTTGGGGTCGGTGCGGGTGAGCGTGATGAAGTGCGTCATCAGCCCGCGGACGGCGTCGCGGACCGGCTCCGGCAGCTGTGCCCACAGCTGGGGCTGCTTCACGACGTCGCCGACGCTGCTGAACCGGTCACGCTCGGGGAGCCGCGGTCGAGGCCGGGGCATCTCTCCGCGCAGCCGCCTGAGTCGGGCCTGGCCCATGGTGTCCTCCTGCTCGTCGCCGGTCGGCCGGTGAACGAGGCACTCCGGAGCAAGGTGACCTGACGTCACCCACACGGGCGAAAGTCCTGCTCCCGGTGTCAGTTGCTCCAGATAATGTCTGCTTATCAGGAGCATGTGACCAGGGAGAACGCCCGTGCCAGAACTTGCGCTCAGCACCGCCCCGACCGCCGTCCGGGAGCTCGTCCAGAGCGATCCTGAGCGGCGGCTGTCCCCCGAGGCCCGCCAGGCGCTCGCCGAGGCGGTCCCGGAGAACACCGCGAAGGCGTATGAGGGCGACTGGCGGCGCTTCACCGAGTGGGCCGAGGGCTTCGGGCGTCGTCCGCTGCCGGCAACCCCGGAGACCCTCACCGAGTACGCCGTGCACCTCACCAAGACGCCGCGGCCGCGCACCGGCAAGCCGTACGGGCCGGGCAGCATCGAGCGGGCACTCGCCTCCATCAACACCGCGCACCACGCCGCCGGCCTCACCCCGCCGGACAGCAAGGGCGCCCGCAAGGTCCTGGCCGGCTACCGCGCCAAGCTCTCCACCGCCAACGACCCGGCCGCCCGCCCGAAGAAGGCCTCCCCCGCCAAGCCCGCCGTGCTGCGCCGGTTCCTGGCCCAGCTGGACCGCACCACGTTCAAGGGCAAGCGGGACGCGGCGCTGCTGCTGCTCGGGGTGGCCTGTGCCGCCCGCGCCAGCGACCTGGTGCTGCTCGACATCTCCTCCGTCACCGAGCACCCGGAGGACCGCGGCGTCACCGTCCGCGTCTACCGGGTCAAGAAGAAGCAGTGGCAGGACGTCGCGGTGATGTACGGCTCCAACCCGGACACCTGCCCGGTCCGGGCGGTCCGCGCCCTGATCGCCGCCCTCGCCGAGGCCGGCCGCACCGACGGCCCGCTGTTCGTCCGCACCGGCTCCGGCGGGCGGATCGCCCCGCCGATGACCCGCCGCGGCAAGCCGATCGGCGACCCGCAGGGCCGGATGACCACCGACGCCGCCTCCGACGTCGTGGAGCTCCTGGGCGAGCGCACCGCCACCCCCGGCCGCTGGCGCTCGCACTCCATGCGCCGCGGCTTCGTCAACGGCGCCCGCGACGCCGGGAAGGACGTGGTCGACATCGGCCGGCACGGCGGCTGGTCCGACGGCTCCAAGGCCCTGCTCGGCTACATCGAGGAGGACGACGGCTGGAGCGAGCGCAACCCGCTGGTCGGCTTCGGCCTGTAACCCGCCCCCTTCCGGGCCCCTCTACCAGCCGGGTGGAACAACCACCAACCCCACCACGGCCACCTCCGGCCGGTGCAACGATGCCCCGGTGAAGGAACAGATCGCCTCGCTACAACGACTGTTGGCGGCGATGGACGGCCGGGAACGGGCGGCTCTCCTGGCCGTCCGACCCACCGCCCTGCAGCAGCCCCGGCCCCGCACGCTCCGCCAGCTCGCCGCCCGCCTGCTGGGCACCGCGCGCCTGTCGCACTCGGCTCTCGACCTCGGCGAGCAGCAGCTCCTGGAGGCGGCCGTCGCCGCCGCCGACCACACCCGCCGCCCCGGCCTGCCCCCGCAGTGCGAACGCGCCTACCTGGAATCCCTGGTGGGCGTAGGCGCCGCCGTGACGGCGCAGCGGTTCGCCGAGGTGCTGCACTCCCTCACCGCCAAGACTCTGGCCTGGCCTGACGGCGACCTGGTGCTGATCCACCCCGACACCACGGCGTTGTTTCCCACCGCGCTGGGCCGCGCCGCCCACGGCCGTCCCTCGATGCCCGCCGCGGCCCCACTCACGCCTGACGCCCCGGCACCAGAGCTCCGTCCGGCCGCCGGGGACGGGCACGGCTCCGGCGCGGCCGCGCTCCACTACATGGACAAGCTGCTGGGCGCGTTCGCCGATCCGTGGCCGGCTCTCAAGTCCGGCGGCCTGAGCGTGCGCGACGTGCGCCGCCTCGCCCGGCTGCTCCACTGCACCGAGGAGGAGGCCCGGCTCTGGCTGCACCTGGCCGTCAACCTCGACCTGCTCGCCGAACGGTGGGGCCGCTGGATCCGCACCGAGCGCGCACCCGCGTGGACCCGCACACCGCCGGCCGACCGCCTCGCCTACCTGGCCGTCGCGCTCGACTCCGTCCAGCTCCTGTCCGGCCTGACCACGCAGGACCCGAAGCTCCTCAACCAGTTCGCTCCCTACCCGGCCGGGCCGCACCCGCACTACTCCGCAGCCAAGCTCCGCCACGCCGTGCTGCACGTTCTCGCGGACCTGCCCGACGGCCAGGCCGCTGCCGACGGCCCCGCCCTCACGGCCACCGTCCACTACCGCTCACCGCGCCTGTTCGAGCCCTACGACCCCGCCGCCGAGCCCGTCCCACCCCGTTCCGACCCGTTCGGCTACAACCAGCCCAAGCCGCACGTCGCCGAGGTGACCACGGCGGTGCTACGCGAGGCCGAACTCCTCGCGCTGACCGACCAGGGCGCCCTCACCCCACTCGGACGCGCCTTCCTGCACGACCCCCATGGCTACACCGCCCTGCGCGCGGCCGCCGCCGACGCGCTGCCCCTGCAGGAGACGGCGGCGATCCTCGCCGACCACAGCGTCCTGGTCACCGGCACGCCCTCCTCGGACCTCGCCGCGCTCCTGCGGGACGCCTGCGAACCCGAGTTCCGCGACGTTCGCACCGAGACCTGGCGCATCACCCCTGGCTCCGTGCGCGCCTACTTCGACCAGCGCCCCGGCGGCGACCCCAAGCTGCTGCTGGACGCCCTCGCCACCCGCTCCAGCACCCCGCTGCCCCAGACCGTCACCTACCTCGTCACCGACACCGCCGCCCGCCACGGCCACATCACCGTCGCCAAGGCCGGCACCGTCCTGGACGTCCGCGACCAGGCCCTCGCCGCCGAACTCGCCCACCACCGCGACCTGGCCGGGCTGCAGCTGCGCCAGGCCGGGCCGACCGTGCTGCTCTCCCCGCTGCAGCCGGGCCCCGTCCTGGACGCCCTGCGCACCGCCGGCTACGCCCCCGCGGGCCAGCACAAGCCGCCCACCAACCAGGCTGACGACCGCGTCGACGCGCCGTACGAGCCGCCGCAGATCCTCCTGCCTCGGCAGCGCCGCCGCCCCGCTTTCCCTGCGGCGGACTCCGGCGAGTGGCTGGCCGACCTGCCCGCCGACGCCCATGAACCCGCTGGTGAACTCGCCCGATTCATCCACGGCCGCGCGCCGTCCCTCGGGGCCGACGACTGCAACGTCCTGGCCACCGCGATCAACGCGGGCCCCGGCTCGGCCGTCCACGTCGAGTACCGCACCC
>NZ_CP173363.1:0-24879 GCF_044999035.1 Kitasatospora griseola
CGTACCGGGGCCAGCACAGCGGGGGCGGTTCCTCGATGGGTGGTAGGAGGGAGTCGCCGGTGCACGGTCTTGGACCAGGCCGTGGTGTGTTCCGGTTCGCTCCCCTGCAGGGGGAGATGACGCTGTCGTTCCTTTCGAGGATCGCGGACCGCTACCAGGTGGGCGCCGTGGACGTTCTGGCGGCACTGGTCGAGGTCGACGGTCGACTGAACCTGGTGGGCAGCGCCCGGCCGGACAGCGAGGTGTACCTCAATGGCGACGCGCGGGCACGGCTGGCTGCGTTGAGCGGCGTCCCGCAGGAGAGGCTGCTGCGGGCGCTGCCGGCCTGGACCCAGTACGAGCCCCGCCAGCGGTACGCGGGGCCGGCTGGGCTGTTCCACCACGGAGTGGAGAAAGTCTCGGCGCAGGGTCCGGCGTGCCCTGGCTGCACGGCGGCCCGTACCGGGCACACAGCGTCCGCACGCGTGTATCTGGCACCCCATCAGCGCGTCTGCGGACGTCACCGGTTCTGGTTGATGTCGGTGCCCGGCACCGGCGGGCGGCTTGTGGACCTGTGCCGCTGTCCCGAGGTCGTCGAGGCGCAGCGTCGACACCTTCGTCTGCTCAGCGGCTTTGCGGATGGGGCACGGGCTTTCACCGTGGCCGCCGCGGTGACCGCATCCTGGTGGGCGCAGCCCTGGCCACGGGACGATGCATGGTCGCGGCGGCTGGAAGCCACGCGCGTCGGCCAGCAGGAAGACGGGCCGAGATGGCGAGCCCTGGCCAGGGAGCTGGTCACCTACCCCGATACCGTCACGGTCGCCACGGTTTTGGCCGATCCCGCCCTGCACGCCCGGATCGCCGCCGACACTCGCGGCCACCTGCCCTTCAGTCTCGCGGACACCCCCGTTCTCGTGGCCGCGCTGAGCGAAGGGCTGGCCCGTCCGTGGCTGGCGGACCAGTTGTCAGCCGTGACGTCCGGGCCGCTGTTCACGTGGGCGCACGCCTGCGTGCGTGCTGCGGGCAGCCCCGCGCCGAGCGGTCGGCGGGCCCTGTGGCAGGTCCATTCCGCGCACCGGCCCCGCCTGCTTGCCGAGGATCTCGCGGCCTTGGGGGATCCGGGCGGGGGTGACGGCGGTCGGTCTGTGGCCAAGCGGCTGCGCGGGCACAGCCGCTTGGCCGAGGAAGCCTTCCAGGTGGGTGCGGGGCACGCCCGCGCCTACCGCCTCGTCCACGGGCACCTGGCGACGCGGGCCGACACTGTCATCGACGGGTTCGCGCTGGGCCAGTGGATGACCAACCAGCGCGCCCGGCACATCCGGATGCTGGCCGAGCACGTCGCGGTGCTGTCGGCGATCGACGCCTGGTGGGCGGTCCCGTGGACCACACTGTGGCAGCGGACCTATCACCACGCTCGCACCCGTGCCGCAGCCCACGGGCCGCACCAGGCGCGGCAGGGCTTTCCGGGCACCAGCTACAGCCTGGGTGAGTGGCTGTACCAGCAGTGCGCGCGCTACGAGGAACTCCATCCGGAGCAGCAGCGCCTGCTGGCCGCCATCGGGATTGACCAGGCGGCCGCCCGCAACGCTCGCCCGCGGCGGCGCAGCATCCGGGCCCATGGCGAGGAAGCCATCGCCCACGCGCAGGACTACGCCGACGCGCACGCGGGGCTGGTCACCGTCACCGGCGCCACCGTCCACGAGGGGTTCCCGCTGGGGAAGTGGCTGACTGGCCAACGCTCCCGGGCGGGGCGGGGCGACCTCTCCCCCGAGCGCGCTCGGGCCCTGGCTGCCATCGACCCCTGGTGGCGGCCAAGCTGGGGCCTGAACTGGCAGCGCTCCTACCAACGCACCCGAGACCGTCTGGACGCCGTCGGGTCCGATGATCCTGCGGCCTGCTGGAACGGCCTGGACCTGTCCGCGCGGACCTGGCTGCGGCGCCAGTGCTTGCGCTTCGATGCCCTGCACCTGGATCAGCAACGGCTCCTGTCCGAGATCGGCATCCCGCTCCCCTACGTGACCGCCCACCGCCCCAGGCCGAAGCCGCCCGTCCGCACGTCCAAGCCCGACCAAGCAGTCGAGCGTCCACGCCCCGGGACAGGTCGGCCTCGGTTGGGCGACCGCCCGGAGCAGCGTGCCCGCGTCGATGCGGCGCTGGCGCACGCACGTTCCTGGGCCGCGGTGCACGGCCACCTGGCCGTACCCCGAGCGGCGCGCCCGGGCGGTTTCCCTCGGGGAATGGCTTCTCCACCAACGCAACCGGGCCACCCGGCGCGCCCGACTCTCGCTGCCGCCCTCACCACGCGTAGAGCAGCTGACCGCCATCGACCCCTGGTGGAATCCCCCCTGGAAGCTGAACTGGCAGCGCAACTACTACCGCGCACGCGGCCACCAGCGCTGCGGCCACCCTTTCGATCCGGCAGCCGGTGTCCCGGCGGCCAAGAACGCCCTGGGTGTCTGGGTCCGGCGGCAGTGCGCGGCCTTCGCCACTCTGCACCCGGGCCGGCAGCAGTTGCTAGCCGCCATCGGCATCACCGCGCAGGCCGCGCGGCATCGCGCCGGCCCCCGTCTGTCGCGGCGCCTGACGACCACACCGCAGTTCGACACCGATGTGGTCCGCGCCCGCGCCTACGCCGCCGAGCACGGCCACCTCGTCCCAGCGGCAAGCGAGCGCTACAACGGCTTCCCCATCGGGCGGTGGCTGCACGAGCACCGCCAGCGCGCCCGGAGAACTGGCGACGCCTCGCCCCCGGCCCGTGCCCTGAGCGCGATCGACCCCTGGTGGAACCCGCCCTGGCCGCTGCCGTGGCAGCGCAGCTATCGCCGCGCCGAAGCCCTGGGCGGCCCGCAGCACCTGCACACCCCACCCAGCGTCAGGAAGTGGGTGCAGGTCCAGCGCTCCTGTTGGCCGGTCCTGCACTCGCAGCAGCAACAGCTCCTGGCACGGATCGGGATCACCGCCGCCACGGCCCCGGGCCCCCAGCGGGCCGGACGCAACCCTCCCGGTCTGAAGCACGCCGCCGCCCACGCCGCCGCGCACGGGCACCTCGCCGTCGCGACCCACGCCACCCACGACGGCTTCCACCTGGGGAAATGGCTCATCGCCCAACGCGCGAAAGCCCGCAGCGGCCGCCTGTCCCCCGCCACCCAGCAGGCCCTGGCCGCGCTGGACCCCTGGTGGAACCCGCCCTGGGACTTCACCTGGCAACGCGCCTACCAGCGGGTGCGCGCCGACACCGCGGTACCTCAGGCCAAGAGCTGGATCCAGCAACAGCAGCAGCACTGGGCCCAGCTCCACCCCGAGCAGCGGACCCTTCTGACCGGGATCGGAGCCGGACCACCCTGACCGATCAGGGCCTCTCGTTCACGCGGTGGCAGCGCGGTAACCCGACCGTGAGGCCCTGAGCGCTGAGTGCGCGCCAGAAGGCAACTTGGCTGCCCTCGTCGAGCGTCTGTTCATCGACGCAGTCCCCCCGCTCAAGGCCAGTCGCTGTCGAGACATCGTCCAACACTATGAGGCTGGCAGAGCGGCGGCGGCCGCCCCGTGTGAGGGGCGGCCGCCGCGTGCGAGACGTCTGTGAGTTCGGTACTCACCAACCGTTGTTGCCACCTGTCGTTGTGCTGGTTCCTCTCTAGCTGTTCCGCTTGCGTGAACGTCGTGGGCTCACCCCCGCGTGCGCGGGGAGGAGCAAGCAAGCACCAGCACTGCCTCTTCCGTCGTGGGCTCACCCCCGCGTGCGCGGGGAGGAGCAAGCAAGCACCAGCACTGCCTCTTCCGTCGTGGGCTCACCCCCGCGTGCGCGGGGAGGAGCAAGCAAGCACCAGCACTGCCTCTTCCGTCGTGGGCTCACCCCCGCGTGCGCGGGGAGGAGCAAGCAAGCACCAGCACTGCCTCTTCCTCGTCGGTCCACCCCCGCGTGCGCGGGGAGGAGTGCAGTTGGCGTGCAGGCGCGCGTGTGTCATGCGGAGCTACCTCCGCGGTCGGCTGCGAGTGTCTCTGGTCTGGAGAAGTGCTCTTCGATCTCGCGGACAAACGCGTGTGCCCGAGCGGACAACAAGCTGTGTCCGTCTCGGGGTTCGCTGTCGTGCAAACTGCTGGCCGCCTCGGCCGGCCCGGCGTACCAGAGAACGCCGTGTCTCGGGTGGTCCGTCGATCGAGGATGGCCTGCCCTCCTGTCCTTCGTTGGCACGGCTGTGCCTGCCAGAAGGGCCAGCAGTTCCCTTTCGATGAGGTTGCAGTACTCGACTCGCTGGGTGGTGACGGGGACGGGGAAGCTGGTGCTGCGTTCCTCTTCGAGGATCTCGAGGTAGTCGATCGCGTCTTCGTCGCCGAGTAGGGCGGCTTCGGCCCACCAGCTGTAGGCGGCTTCGTCGAGCTCGAGGAGCTCTAGGAGTTCAGCGACCGTACGCTCCGGTGACCCATTAACTGGCCGCTCGAGCCTGTGAACCTCTGCAAGGGCTGCGGCGAGTTCGCGAAGTGCCTTGTAGTGCCCGGCCGACAAGGCCACAGCCGATGCCGCTGTGGCCTGCCTTGTGCTCGTCTCCACCGCTCCGCTGCCTGTCTGCCCGGCCATTGGGGCTGGCGTTGACAGTTGTGTGGTGTCCGGCCCCCGGCCGGGGGACCGGCCCGATGGCCGGTCCCCCGCCGGGCCCGAGGGCGCCGCGGCTGCGGCGCCCTCGGATGCGGCGATGTAGTCGAGCGAGAGGTAGAGGGTCCACAGGGCAGCCTGACGGTGCTGACCGTCCACCGCGACGGGCTCCCACTGAGTGTCCTCGCTCATCCCTTGGCCTCCAATCCTGTCTCGATGATCTGCTTCTGCAGCCGCTTGATGGCTGCATCCAGGTACCGCCGAACGGTGTCGGGTTTGCGGCCCATCTCGGCCGCGGTCTCGTCCCGGGTCTTGTCCTCGATGTAGACCAAGGTGACGACGGTCCGCTGCTGCGGGGGCAGCTGGTCGATGAGTTCGACGACCAGGGCGCCGATGTCGGTGGCGTCGGCGTGTGGGATGGCCCCGTCCCACGACGCTGCGGGCTGGTCACCGGCGGGCAGGTCAACGGTGACCAGCCTGCTGTGCCGCTTGTAGAAGCTCTTGGCGGCGTTGCGGACCGCGACGCGGGCGTACGCCTTCAAGCTGCCGTCCTGGTTGCTGATCCGCCCCCAGGAGCGGAAGAGACGCAGGTGGGCGTCCTGAAGGATGTCCTCGGCAACGTGGTGGTCGCCCCGGCTCTCGTACAGCGCCACGGACCACAGTGCAGACCGCGTCTTGTCGACGAAGTCCGGGAAGCCGGAGTAGGTCTCCGGCTCCCGTGCCGCGTCCTTGGTGGAAGCGTCCTCCGTCACGCAGCGCTCCGCAGCGCCGGCAGGGTCATCGGCTCGCCGCCGGGGACCCACACCGCCCACAGCGGCGCCCCGGCTTCGAACTGAACCGCGGCCCCGCCGGGGGGCAGGGCGCGGAGCACCTCGACGAGGGTGTCGCGTCTTTCGCGTTCCATGACCACGCTGTGCTGCAGGTTGAACAGCAGGTCCACGGTCGCCAGAAGGCGGCGCGCAGCGAGGGTGAACAGGAACGGGATCAGCATGGGCGCGATGACCCATGGTGATCCCGCTCCGAGCAGAGGCGACCACATTGGTCGGGCCCCCTTCTCTGACGGTTGGTGGTCTCTGACGTCTCGTTGGGCCCAACGTGCTGGGCCTCACCTATTACCACTCCGGGACGGGCCGGATTCCGGATACCCAACGCCTGGAAGTGATGCAGATCACATGATGGGTTGGGGTTGAGCGGTGCCCGCTGCTGCAGGGCTCGGTGGCCGCCGGCTGCTGCACTGCCGAGATAGGTGCCTGGAGCTACCGCCGTGTCGGATGCTGCGGCAGGGAGGGTAGCTGAGCGCCAGTCATCTGCGCAGAATGTTGCGCGGAGGCTCGGTGTACCGGCTCACTTTCCCTCGTGGCGGGCTGCTCTTCGCGACGCTGGAGCCATGACACCTGGAATCTTCCGCGTTCCTCCCCTGGCCGGCGAGACGCTCTGGTCGTTGATGGGCCGGGTCTCTGAGCGGTACGGCCTGGACCCGGCTGCCCTTTTGACGTCCTGGCAGTGGCAGGGCCAGCGCCCCCGGCACGAGAGCGGCGCGGTGCGGGCGGACGCGGAGGTGCTGCTGGACGCGGGCGGGCGGCGGGTGCTGGCGGAGCTGTTCGGGGTGCCAGAGGGGGTGCTCGCGCGGGCGTTGCCGGCCTGGGGGTTGGAGGACGAGAAGCTCGCCTCCGGCCGGGGGCCACGGGCGGGTTCGGGCGGGCGGGGTGTGTGGCGGGTGGCGGGCTCGGCGGTGGGGCCGGCGGCGTTCGGATGCCGGCTCTGCGCGGCTCGGCGGACCGGGACGGCGGTGGGGGTGGTGCGGTACGCGCAGCGGTGGGAGCGGGTGTGTGTGCGGCACGGGCGGTGGCTGCTGGACGCGGACGCCGATCTCGGACCGGGTGTGGAGTTCCTCGATCTGCGGGCTTTGCCGGAGGTGGTCGCGGCGCGGCGGCGGTGGCGGGTGGTGGCGCGGCGGGCGGCGCGGTTGGGGGTGGGGCCTGGGGAGGTGTTCGGGGTGGCGTGGGCGGTGGTGTGCCGGTGGTGGGACCAGGCGCTGGAGTGGGAGCGGGAGCAGGTGTGGCCGGCGCGGCTGCACGCGGTGGTCGGCGGGGACGCGGGCGGGGACTTCTGGCGGTGGCGGGTGGTGGGCCGCGACGCGGTGGTCTTCCCGGAGGTTGTGGAGGTCGCGGCCGCGCTGCTGGATCCGGTGATGGCCGAGTTGGTCTGGCAGGACAGCGGGGCCGAGCGGCCTCGGGCGCTGCCGGTGGACGGGGCGTTCTGCCGGCTGCTGGGTGAGCGGGTGGGGCGCCCGTGGCTGGGGCCGCTGGCTGCGGTCGACTTCGGCGGGCCGCTGATCGCGTGGATGGGGGCGGTGATCCGCCGGCGCCGCGGCGCGGGCGTGCCGCCCGGTCACCGGGATGGTCTGTGGTGGGTACGCCGTGAGCTCCAGCCGCCGAGCATGGCGGCGCAGCTGTGGGCGCTGACGAAGGAAGCGAGACTGCCGGGGTCGGGGACGGTGTGGCGCTCAGCGGTGGAACCGGAGCGGCGGATGCTGATCCAGAGTCTGCTGGAGAACGTCGAGGAGCAGTTGCTGCAGCTTCGCGAGACGCAGCGCGGCAGCAGCGCGGAGGCCGCCGAGCGGCTGCTGCGAGGGATCGCGTACACGGTGGGGCAGTTGCAGCAGGCGGCTCGGGAGGTCGCATTGGGGGCGGTGGAGGCCGGGGTGCGGCCTGAGGACGTGGCGGCGTGGGCCCACTCCCCCGCCGGGCTGGTCGAGGAGGGAGGGGTGGCGCGGGGCGGTTCGTGACGGTCTTCCCGTGGGCCGGTGTGCGAGGTGATGCCGGTGCCGGGTGCGGGTTGCTGGTGCTGTGCTGGCGGTCGTGTCCGGGAGGTGGATGGCTGGGCGGCGGCGAACCGGGAGTGAGGGTGCTAGCGGGACTGGTCGGGGCGCGGCTGCGGGTTGTGGTTGAGAATCCGCGTGTGCGCGGGGCGTTGTAGCGCACCGGGTCACGGGGTGCGGTGGGAATCGGGAAAGCCGTCCGCGCGTGAGTGTGTGGTGGGTTGGCTGAGAACCGTGGACAGCACGGGTGGCGTGAGTGGTTCGGGCCGACGGGGCGGGCCTTCGGAGCTGGTGGATGTGGACCGGCGGGCGGGGTTCGAGGCGGTGTTCATGGACCCGTTCGGGCAGGTGGTGCAGCAGCAGTGGGCGGACGCCGCGCTGGCCGTGGCGTACGAGGAACTGGAACCGGTCTCGGCATTCCCGGTACCGCCGGGACGCCGGTGGGGTCCAGGGCTGTGGTGGTCCTCAACGACCGGGCGGCACGTGGTGGCCGGGTCGAACGCGATGCGCGCCCAGCTGACCGTGCTGGACCGCGACCCGCGGGTGGTGGGCCTGGCCGGGCGGCCCGTGCGGCTGCTGTGGCGTGACGGGCGGGGGCAGGTGCGCTCGTGGGTGCCGCAGGTGTTCGCCCGGTACGCGGACGGCACCGCGCTACTGGCCGACTGCCCCAGCCACGCGGAGGCGGGCGGCGAGCGGGCACGGCGGGCTGGTGCTGCGGTGGCGGCGGCGTGTGAGGAGGTCGGCTGGCGCTACGAGCGGCTGGAGCCGTTGGAACCGGTGCTGGCGGCGAACCTGAAGTGGCTGGCCGGCTACCGGCACCCGCGCAACCAGGGCCGTCCCGGCCTGATGAACGCGGTCCTGGCGGCGTTCGCGTATCCGCGGCCGATGCTCGAGGGCGTGGAGGCGGTCGGTGACCCGGTTGAGGTCCTGCCCGCGCTCTTCCACACCCTGTGGCGCGGTGACCTGACAGCGCCTCTGGACGCCACGCTGCACGAGCGGGTCCCGGTCGGGCCTGCCGGTGTTCCCGCCAGGGCCGGCTCCAGGCTCGGACAGGGCGGCCGCTCGGGGGCGGGGCGCAGCGGTGGTGCGATAGCGGGTCCGGTCGGGGGCGGTCAAGGCTTGGGGGGCAGCCCTGGAAGTGTGGGTGGCGGCGCGGGGGGCGGGCCGTCGGTGCGGGGCGCCGACGGTGGCGCGAGTTCGCGTGGGGTGGAGGGCGAGGAGCGATGAGCAAGGTGGCGCGGCGGGGCGGGCGGCCGGTGGTGGGAGTCGGCGGGCACGTCGACTTCCGGGGCGTCAGGTGGCAGGTGGTGGCGCTATCCGGGCAGCGGGTCCATCTGGCCGCAGAGGGCGAGCAGGACCTGGTGGTGCTGTCCGGGTACCTGTTCGCCGATCCCACCTTCGCGCTGGCCGGCCCCAGGCAGGACAGCGTGCCGGAAGCGGCGCCGCAGTGGGGCCTGTTCGAGACCGCCCCGGCCGCAGCCCAGGAGCGCGCGCTGGCGTGGCTGCGGCACATCCGTGAGGTGGAGACCGGCCACCCCGACGGCGCCTCCGCCGGCTGTGTGGCCAACGAGCGCTACGACCCCGCCCGGTACACGCTCGCCGAGCGGGAGCGGGCCAAGGCCGAGGAGCTCACCGCGCTCGGCTTCGGGAAGGTCTCCCGCTCCACGGTGCAGAAGATGCGGCTGGACTACCGCAAGCAGGGCCTGTGGGGGCTGGTCGACCACCGCACCACTCGCGCACCGAGCCTCGCGGGGCGCACGGACGAGCGGGTGGTGGCCGCGGTGAAGGAGGCGATCCGGCGCCGGCGCGGACGCTCCAAGGGCACGGTCAAGGCCCTGCTGCCGGTGGCGGCCAGGATCCTGGCCGAGCGGCACGGGGACGCGGTGGCGATGTGCTCGCAGGCCACCTTCTACCGGCTGGTCGCCGCCCTCACCGACCCGCGCGAGGACATCCACGGCCGCGGAGACGGCGTCCCCGGGCCCCGGGAAGGGCGGGCATTCACCCCGACCGTGGCATTGCGCCCGGGCGAGCAGGTCCAGATCGACACCACCCGCCTCGACGTCCTCGCGGTCTTCGACGACGGCACCCTGGGCCGGCCGGAGCTGACGATCGCCGTCGACGTAGCCACCCGCGCCATCCTCGCCGCCGTCCTGCGCCCCCACAGCACCAAGGCCGTCGACGCGGCGCTGCTGCTCGCGGAGATGGCCGTCCCTCACCCCGCCCGGCCCACCTGGCCCGACGTACTGCGCTTCGACCACTCCCCCGCACTCCACCGGCAGGCGCTCATCACGGTCGACGAGCGCCTGGCCGAAGCGGCCGCACGCCCCGTCGCGGTGCCGGAGACGATCGTGGTCGACCGCGGGAAGGTCTACCTGTCGCAGACGTTCACCGCCGCGTGCCGCACCCTGGGCATCAGCGTGCAGCCCGCCCCGCCGCACGCCCCGGCCGCCAAGGGCATCGTCGAGCGGACCTTCGGCTCCCTCAACACCCTGCTGTGGCAGTACGTGCCCGGCTACACCGGCCCGAACGTCACCCAGCGCGGCCGCGACGTCGAGAAGCACGCCTGCTACAGCGTCGCCCAGCTGCAGGACCTGCTGGACGAGTGGCTCGTCCACTGGCACCACCGTCCCCACCAGGGCCTGCGCCACCCGGCGCTGCCCAAGGTGCGGTTGACGCCGATGCAGATGTGGGACGCGCTGGTCGCCGTCGCCGGCCATGTCCCCCTTCCCTTCACCGGCCGGGACTACCTTGAGCTGCTGCCGGTGCGCTGGCTGACGATCCATGACCACGGGATCCGCCTCGAGCAGCGCACCTACGATGCCGACCTGCTCGGGCCATGGCGCGGCCAGCCCTCCGCCGTCACCGCCAAGGCTGGCCGCTGGGAGGTCCACCACAACCCGCACGACCTGCGCCAGATCTGGATCCGCCTGCCCAGCAACGAGCAGTTGGTGGAGATCCCGTGGATCCACCGCGACCACGTCCACCAGCCCTTCGACGACCGCACCTGGCACCACCTGCGCACCGCCCTCACCCACCGCTCAGAAAGCCCGGACCACCGCGAAGCCGACCTCGCCGACGCCTTGGACGACCTCCAACGCCGCGCCACCTCCGGAGCCGCCACACGCACCGAGCAAACCGTCCTCACCCGCGCCATGCCCGCCCGCGTCCCCCGCCCCGTCCGGGCAACCAACCGCCCACCAGCCGCCGGTGCCGGTGCCGGTGCCGGTAGGAACGCCTCGGTGCCCGCGCCGGACACCGCCACCGACCCGCCCACGTCCGGCGGCGCTGCCAAGACCGGCGTGGTCAGGGCGGGCAAAGCAGGCGAGGCGCATGCGGCGGTACCGCCCCAGGCATGGGCACGACCACCCGGTACCAGCAGCACAGGCGCCCTCGTCCCCAGCGGAGGTGGCGCAGGCACCGTTCTCCCGGACGGCAGCGACGAGCCCGTGGACGGCGAGGGCCCGGACGGTCTCCTCGACCCCGACGACACCGAGGACGGCTTCGACTCGGACGGACCTTGGCCTGGCGACGGCGACGGAAGCGAATCCCGCCAGGAGAACCGGACCGGCCAGGACCAGGACGCGGAAGACCCCGACGACGACGGCTGGGACGACGCCGGCCCGGACCACCACTTGCCCGCCCCGCCCTACACCGGCCTGGGACTGTGGAACGCACACAAGGAAGCCGAACTGTGGTGAACACCCCGACCGTCCCTGCCCCCCTCACGGATGCGCCGGACGCCGCTCCGGCAACCGCCACGGCATCACCGGACGCGGGCGGCCCGGCCCGGCCGACAGGGTTCGAGGAGGCACCGCCGCCGTACGCGGTGGACACCTGGCACGGCTTCGCTCAGTTCGCCACCACCCCCGCACCCACGCCTCCGGCCCCCGGGAGTCCCGAGCGTGGCGTGGAAGAACGCCTGGCGTACTACTCGCGGTTCGTGACCGTGCGCACCCCCGCGATCGACTCCCTCTCCGCGAGCGTGCGCCGGCTGATGCTGCTCGGCAGACATCAGCGCACCACCGCCCGCCCGAGCCTGATCCTCACCGGACCCGCCGCCACGGGCAAGACCACCGCGCTGCTCGAGGTCGGCCGCGTCTGCCACCTCGCCCACCACCGCCGACACTCAAGCGTGCCGGGCAGCGCCCACCCTGTCGTGCCGGTCGCCTACGTCCTGGTCCCCGCCGGGGCCAGCGCCAAGACCCTCACCGCCCAGTTCGCCCGCTACCTCGGCATCCCCACCACCACACGCATGACCCAGGCCCAGCTGATGCAGGCCGTCACCCACACCTACAACACCGTCGGGGTCCGGCTGGTGCTGATCGACGAGATCCACCGCCTCAACCCCCGCACCACCACCGGCGCGGAGGCCGCCGACCTCTTGAAGGACCTGACCGAGCAGATCGGCGCCACATTCGTCTACGCCGGCATCGACGTCACCACCACCGCGCTGTTCAGCGGCGTGCGTGGTGCGCAGCTCGCCGCTCGCGCCTCACTGATCGAAACCGGCGCCCTCCCCGCCCGCCTCGGCACCCGCCGCCCCTTCACCGACCTGCTGGCCGACCTCGAAGCAGCCCTCGACCTCCAACGGCACCGTCCCGGCACACTCCCCCGCCACGCCGCCTACCTCCACCAACGCACCGCCGGACGCATCGGCAGCCTCACCCGCCTCATCCGCGAAGCCGCCCAGACCGCCATCCTCGACGGCACCGAACGCATCACCAAAACCGGCCTGGACGCGGTACGGCTGGACCACCAAGCCGAGACCCACCACACCCCCAGACAACACCACGGCCGCTGACCACCGCAGGCCACGACAGCGCCAGGGCACGCCAGCTGCTCGCCCGTACACCGAAGGACAACGCACCAGTCTCACCGAGAACGCGGCACGCCAGACCACCCGCCCCGGCCCGGTACCGCAATCCCCCGGGCCGCCGCCACCGGCAGATCTCGGCGTCCGGACGCATGCACCGCACACTCGCTGAGAACACCACCGAACCCGAACCCGAGCTGCCCTCAGACGCTCGCCGCTCCAGTGGGAACCGCACCCTGAACCCGCCATACAGGCCAGCCGACACCGTCCCGACCAGGTGAAACACCGAAACGGCCTTCAGACCGAGCGGCCACTCACCACACGCTGGATCCGAATCACCGAGCCAGCCATAACCCCAGTCCACGCAACCTCAACTGACGATTCACCACCCCGAAACCACACATCACTCAACCAACGAAACCCCAGCTCGCAGAGCCCACCACATCCCAACCACACCCCCCGCGATCCTCAGCTGGAAGCCACGCGCGTGCGGCGGAAGGGCAGTTGACCCGCCGTCCGATCCAGGCGGAGCACAGCGGGCGCGGCACTGCCGGATCGGCCGCAGGCCGATGTCGTGGCAGGTGGCCGGTTTCGCCGACGGTGCTGCGGTGGTCTGGAAGTGACGGCGTGTCGGCGCTTGCGCCGACGGTGGCGGTCGGGTATCATGCGCGCCCGCGTTCTATAGAGTTCCGGAACCAAGTTTTTGCTGGTCAGGAGCTTGCGGGGCGGACGGAATGTCAGTCCTGGGCTGACATTTTGGGGGTGTGGATGTCAGGCGGTGCTGACGAATCGCGACGGTTTGGTGGCAGTACTGCCACGGATCAGGTCGCGCCGGTCAGTGGAACTTATCCACAGGCCTTGCGGGTGATCGTGTTCCCCGGCGCGAGCGCTTTGTCACTCCAGGACTGACATTGAGGTGACTTTCGTGCGTGTCCTGCCACCAAATTCGTGGCTGTACTGCCACGGTCGTGACAGGATGTCGACGTCCGATCCGATCAAGGAGAACCACGGGATGAGCGCAGGCCCCACCGAGGACGGCTCGGCCGCCCGGATGCCGGAGCCGAAGCCGGCCCGCACCCGGCGGCGGCGCCCGAAGCCGCCGCCCACCTCGTACAGCCGGATCCCGAGCTCCGCGACGGTGGAGCTCCCGCCCGGCCACGGGGCCCAGGTGTTCCCGCTGCCGAGCAGCACCGGGTTCGTCGGCGAGGCGTTCAGCATGGACTCGCTCGAGTTCATGCGCTGGGCCGCCCGCCGCTACGACAATGACCGCTTCGTCCTGGTCGTGCTCCTCACCTTGATGGGTAGTCAGGAGCCCGGCGGCGTGATCGAGGCCAACCACGGGGACATCGCCGAGCACCTCGGCTACAGCCGCTCGCACGTCACCCGGGTCTTCCACGTCCTGGAGGCCGACGGAGCCCTCATGCGGGTCCGTAACGGCCTCTACCAGCTCAACCCGGCCGCGAGCCTGCGCGGGGGCGTCCGGAAGCCGCAGAAGGGCCGCAAGGCCGCTTCCGGGGCCAAGGCCGAGAGGGTGGAGCAGCTGGACCTGCTGCACGCGCTGCTGGAAGACCCGAACGCGCCCGAGGCGTTCAAGGCGATGGCGCAGCCCGGTGCGAAGCTGGACCCGCGCAAGCTCAAGGAAGGGGAGCCGTCATGACCGTCACCGCCGGCGAGTGGACCGCGCGTCGCCCGCTGTGGGGCAGCTTCAACGGCCTGGCCTACGTGCCGCGGCTGCCCCCCACCGGCTACACGCTGCTGCTGCACCTGCTCACCGAGCAGGAGCCGGGCGGGCTGATCGAGGCCACGCACGAGGAACTCGGCGAGGGCCTCGCCATGGAACGCGGCATGATCAGCCGCGCCATGCAGCACCTGGTCGCCGCACGGCTCGTCACCGTCCTTCGTCGCGGCCGCTTCCAACTCCACCCCGCCATCGCCGCCTTCGACACCCCGCGCGAGCAGCAGCAGGCCATGCGGGCGCTGCCCCGGGAGATGCGCCTCGACGAAGGCGACTTCGAGGACGAGTACGAGCGGCGCCTGCTCCAGCACCAGGAGGAGAAAGCCCGCAAGGCCAAGCAGCGCAAGGTCACCGACATCAGCCGGCCCCGGCTCAAGTCCGTAACCACCGGCTGACCTGCCACCAGAGCGCGTGCGCCCCACAACCCACCGGGGACGCACACGCTCTTCGTGTCCGTCAACAGCCAGCCCCGGTCGGGATTTGGCACCCGGAGGAAGACAAACGCAACTGCGTTGCTCAGCAACGGTTCCGGCGCCCCGCGCGCCAACACCTTGTGTCGCCTCCGACACCAAGGGGTCACGCCGACGGGGACAAAGATCCCTGATCACGCGGACAAACCACGGCGGATGCTGAGCGAGGGACCAGGCCTGGGGAGTCCGAGCCGTTGCGGGCAACGCCGATGAACGAACCCGCAGCAGCCCGTGACCGACTCCGGCCGGGGCCGCCAACAAGCAAGCTGTTACTCGGGCCGGGCGTTCAGGAGGGGCTGGGCGTGCTGCTGGCGGGCGCTGAGCGCCTGGGACAGGTTCCGGAACAGCAGCGCCAGGCCGCAGTGGGCGCCGCTCCCGCACGCCTGCGCGCAGCCGTCGCACCGCAGACCGGCAGGGCCCGAGCAGGCCGGCGGGCAGGGATGGCGGAGCTCGGCCTGGTCCAGGACCAAGGCGGGGAGCCGGAAGACCGCTCGGACGGCCGGATCGGCGTAGCAGCCGGTCCCGGCCAGGTAGGTCCTGGTGAGCCAGCCCTGGACGTCCAGGGCGGCGCGGTGACCCGTGCGAGTCAGCACGTCCAGGAGGCGTTCGTCACCGGGCTCGGGAGCAAGGTCGTTCAGCCGGCCGCCGTCGACCAGGCGCTGGATCTGGCGGCGACGGCGCCCGTACGCGCCGGGCACCAGGCTGGAGTTGGTGTCGCCTGTCGGGTCTGTCACCGGGCCGGCGTTCGCTCGGCGGCCTGCGGACAGAGATCGCGTAAACGGGGTGATGGGTGTCGGAGCCGTCGGACATCATCAGGGGATGTCGAACCGCAAGCCGCTCCCGCCGACCTACAGCGACCGCCTCCTGGAACAACTGGCCGCGATCGAGGAGGACTTCGTCGCCGTCCTCGAAGCGTCGACCATCCACTACGTGAACCCCAACCGTCGAGGCTCGATGATGCACACCTTCGGCGCCGCGAACTGGGGCTGGGGCCCCAGCACGCCCGAGGTCGAGCGGAAGCGGATGGCCCTGCTCGGCCGGCTGCGGGACTGGGAGCCGCGCTTCCGGCTCCTGTTCCCCCACCCGACCCCCGAGACCGCCAAGAAGCTCGACGAGAACCTCGGCCTCCTGCAGCGCTGGCTGATCCGCCCGGAGAAGCGCTACGACCACTCCGTTCCTCAGCACGTCCACCAGGCCGTCGACGTGCTGCACGCCACCGCGGTGCAGCTGCGCGGCCTGACCGAACTGCTGCCTGAGGACGAGTGGTCGGTGCGGTTGGTGGTGGACACCAACGCGCTGATCGACAACCCGGACCTGGCCGCGTACACGGCCGAGGCGGGCCCGCGGTACATCGCGCACCTGCTGCCGGTGGTGCTGAGGGAGGTCGACGACCACAAGCGGGGCGGCCGGACGCCGGAGCTGCGGGAGGCGGCGAAGAAGGCGGACCGGCGGCTCAAGGGGCTGCGCAGCAACGGCGGCGACGTGACCCGCGGCGTCCGGGTCGCCGGCGACGTGCACGCGGTCTTCGAGCACATCGAGCCGAAGTCGGACGCCCTGCCGGCCTGGCTGGACCTGGACGTCCCGGACGACCGGTTCGTGGCCTCCACTCTGCTGCTGCAGTCCCGTCATCCCGGCTCGGCCTGGTACGTGGTCACCAGCGACCTCAACCTGCAGACCAAGCTGGCCGCCGTCTCGCTGCCCTTCATCGAGTCCTGAGCGGCGGACTTCCCGCCCTTCGCTCAGGGGTGCGTTCAGCGCTGGCCGAGCCCGTCGATCAGCTTCGCGAGGTTGCGGAGAGCTCGGCTGGAAGCGCCCCGGGCAGCCAGGGCGCCCAGGACGGCCTCGGGGTCGAGCCCTTCCGAGCGGACCAGGTCCTGGAGGATGTGCAGGGCCTGCTGCTTGCCGAACGGGTCGCCGAAGCCGTTGTTCTTGTAGAGGTCCAGCCGGTCGATGGCCTTGGCGAATCCGGGACTGGCCTCTTCCGGGCGCTCGTCGGGCTTGGTCAAGTCGATGGCCCCGAGCGCGCTCGCCCAGCCCCGGAGCGCGAAGTCCTGGGTGCTCTCCACGACGGCCAACGACGACCCGCGAGCGAGGTGCGTAGCGAAGTCGAGGGTCTTCTCGTCGGGCAGGTAGGCCAGTACGGGTCCGGTACCGCGTCCGACACGATCGCGGGAGGCGCGTGGAGTCGTAACGGTGTGCTCGGCTGCGAAGGAGCGCAACGACGGAACCTGCTGCTCCACGCCGAAGGCGTTGAGCACGAGAACGCCCGAAGTCCGCTGCTCGGCACACTCGCGCCGTATCCAGGACACAGCCAGGTCGGCTGCCAACTCCGAGTCCCGCTCGGGATCGTCGTCCGGCACCCAGGCCGCCCGCACGATGCTGATCGCCACGGTCGACTCCCTTCTCTTCCGGAAGCAGGCCGCGCGCAGTGCGACCTGGCCGACCACGCTACGGTCCACCTCGGACACGTCGCTGTTCGTAGGCGCTGGTTGGAGCTGGCGAGGCGATCCTCGCGGCTCACTCGGCGCGCCGAAGATGATGGGCCGGGAGATCTCCAGGGCGGCGACCGTGTCCGGTTTCTGGCCGACAGTGGTGTAGCCGAATTCGGCGGGGAAGTGTCTGTTGCAAGGAATTCTTTTCCACCGTCCGGTCCGCTCCGGAATATGCCCGGATGGGATTCTTCTGCGGCACGTGGATTCCGGTAGGCGGCTCGGATGTGCTCCGCCCCGGCATGGAACCGATGGTTCCTTCGGCCTGGGATTAGGCGGGTTCCTCGGCTCGTTGGCACCGTCAGCCGGTCGCAAGATCAGCGGAGGTTGGACGGGGCCTCAGCGGAAACGGAGCTCCGAAGCCCGGAGAGCAGCCGCAGAGTTCTCGACAACTTGCTGTTGCTGCAAGATGGTTGAGTGCATCACGCCTCGGGGAAGCCCTGGTGCGGGCCTCCCCGAGGACGATGTCAGTTCAGGTCGAAGTCGTCGACGTCGTACTCGAAGTCATCGGCGGTGAATCCGCCGTATGCGCCGCCGTTGAAGTAGTCGGCGAGCGCTTCGCCGATCACCTCGCGCATCTCGCTCTCGTCCTTGGCGCGGGCCAGGGCCGCGGCCTGCTCGCCGGTGAGGCTGAGATGGACGTCGCGGGCCCGGACCGCGTCCGAGCCGCGGATGTCGAACGTGTGGGCGCGCCCGACCCGGACGGTGACACCGGAGTACGCGCCGAGCTTCTGCAGCTGCTTGGCCTTGCGCTCGCGGCCGCGCTCGGTGGTCTGCACATCGACCGCGTCCAGGCGCAGCTTCTCCTGGTGGCGCCCGGCAGGGTGGCGGGAGCCGTCGACCCAGCGCAGGACGGTACGTGGCGAGACGCCGTAGGCGGCCGCCATCGCCTTCGTGCTGCCGCCGTACCTGCGGTCGCGGACCTGCCCGGCCTGGGTGGTGGATTGCACCGGGGCCTTGCGGGAGGGGAACAGCGCCTCGCGGACCCGTCCGAACATGCCCCTGAATCCGCCGGCCATCAGCGCTCGCCTTCCTTCTGCTCGTCGGTGTCGGTGTCGGCGTTCTCAACGGCCGGTTCCGGGCCGGTGTAGGTGCCGTCGGTGGCGTAGTCGTGGGTGAGCCGGGAGGGGTGCTCGCGGCGACCCATCGCCTCCACCGCCTTCTGCAGCGGGATCGAGGCCTCGTGCTTGTGGCTTCCGGGCGCGATGCCCAGGCGCAGCGCGCCCGGCACCGGGGTGCCGTCGTCCTTCACCGGCAGGAGCTCGATCGGGGACGGGGCGTCGGCGGCGTACAGGTAGGAGTCGACGTTGACCGCGAACGGGGCCCGGCCGGTGAGCAGGTAGGTCTTGCGCATGCGGCGGTGGGCGGCGATCCGGGCGGCGGCGATGATGTGGAAGCGGATCTCGGGCCGGTATGACCAGGACCCGGCGACCTTCTCCAGCCACTGCTCGTCGTCGAGGTGGCGGGCGGAGTCGGACCACTTCCCGATCCCGCCCTTGTAGATGTTCTTGTACAGGCCTGCCAGGGTCAGCGCGTCGGCGCGCACCGGATCCTGGTCTACGTCCTTGTGCACCGCGTACGCGGCGAGGAACTCCTCGGGGGTCTGGCCGTCGGTGAGGCCGAGGTCGGCGTAGGCGCGCTTGTAGCCGGCGCGGATCCGCGTGGTCCACTCCTTGAGCAGCGGCGCCGTGTGCGTCGACAGATACGCCTCGGTGATCGTTGCCGGGTCGAAGCCGTAGGTGGAGGCCATGTAGGCGACGGTGGGGGTGGCGTACCAGCCCGGCCCGGTCGGCGGGCGGCCGTGGAAGGTCGCGGGGTGCGGCAGCGGTTCGTCCACCTCGATGCCGGTGAAGTCGCAAAGCCACAGGCCGGCGGTCTTGCCCTTGCCCCACGCGGGGTTGGTGACGTGCTCCAGTTCGCCGATCGGCAGGGGCAGGGAGTCGGTGACGGACAGGTAGGAGGCGCAGACGTCGACCGCGACCGCGAACGAGCGGCCGGCCTCGTCGTCGGTGAGCTCGCGTGCCCACCACTTGTAGTCCTCCTCCTCGCACACCGCCCGGCCCTTGGAGAGGAGTTCGCGGGTGAGGGGGTGGCGGGCGCCGGCCGCGATGGGCACGCACCGGTCCCCGGCCGGGAGGGCGCCGTCGCGCAGGTGCGAGGACCACTCGCCCGTCGCCTCGTCCTTCACCCACTCGACCCGGGGGCGGACGGCGTCCAGGAGCAGCATCGCGGTGGAGGCGGTGGTCGCGCCCGGGGCGACGCCGAGGTCGGCGGTGAAGGCCCGGTAGCGGCGGGCGAACGTCGCTCCGTCCCGGGCGTGGTCGGGGGCGGTGGCGAGCGGGGCGGCGAGCGCGCTGACGGCCTGCTGGCGGGCGTCGCCCTGTCCCAGCCACGGTGCGACGGTGATCTGCAGCGAGGTCTTCGGCCCGCCGGCCGACCCGGCGCGGCGGAACGCCCGGAAGACCGGGCCGATGTTCTCGCTGATCTCCATGCCGACCGTCGCGGCGGCCTTCGCGAGCTTCGCCTGCAGCGCGTTGAGCGTCTTGTCGGTGCTCGGGAGCGTGGCGGGCAGGCCGAGCTGCTTGAGGGCGGCGGCGGTCAGGCAGACCGCGCCGTCCCCGCCGCGGCCCTGCGGGTGGGCGCGCTCAACGCGCAGCGGCAGCCCTGTGCCCAGCCACGCGAACCAGTCGCCCAGCTTGGGCCCGGCCGGGGCCGGGAAGCCGGGGACGTCCAGCACCCAGCCGCCGTCCGGGTCGGCGTCCAGCGCCACCACCGGCACCCACCGCCCCGGCGTCGGCGCGGCCGGACCGGCGGCTGGAGCGGCGGCGCGCGGTGCAGCCGGGCGGCCCTGGGCACGGGCCGGAGCCGGGCGCTGACTGGACCGCGCCGGAGCAGGGGCCGCCGACGGTGCGGGCCGGGACGGCGGGGCAGCGGCCGGAGCCGGGGCGGGAGGGGCCGGTTCGACGGACTCGGCCTGGGCGGCCGGAACGTCGGCCACCGGGGCGGTGGCCGCGGGCGCCTGCTGCTCGACCTCCGTCTCGGCCGGGGCGGGAGCGGCGGGGCGGCAGAGACCACCGAGGTGCATCGGGCGTCCCTGGACGCGGTAGATCGCGGGCTGTCCGCACTGCACGCACGGCTCGGCCGGGCCCGTCACCAGCGAACCGTCCGGGTGCTGGTCCAGCACCGTCCCCTGCACCGGCGCGACGAACGTGGCCGGGGCGGGCGCGGCGGGCTGCTCGGGGGCGGGGAAGCGGGCGGCCAGGCCCTCCAGCAGGCGCATGTAGGCGGGGGCGACGTCCGGGCCCGGGTGGGCGCTGCCGTCCTCCCACTGCGACACCAGAGCGGAGTTGACGCGCAGCGCCGCGGCGATCTGCGCGGGCGTCAGCCCGGCCGCCAGGCGCAGTCGCTTGCGCTCCGCCGGGGCCGGAAGTCCGGTGCTCACGGCGGCGAGCAGCGCGTCCACGGACTCGAACAGCTCGTCGGACATCGGGTCTACTCCTCCTCGTCGGTGCTGGTGGTCGGGTGGGTGGTGACGTAGGCGATCGGGCCGCTGGAGACGGACGGCAGGCGGGTGCCGAGCAGCAGCTCGGCGAGGCGGGCGTCGTCCGCGCCTGCCGGTTCGGCGGCGTTGGCGGGGGCAGTGAGGTCGGTCAGGTAGCCGGCCAGGCGGGCGGCCGGGAAGCGGTGGCGGGCGGTGGTGCCGACCGTGCCGTCCGACTCCCACGGCGGCTCCAGGCCGGTCAGCACGGCGACGACGAACCCGGCCACCGTCACCGGCAGCACACCGCCGGCGGCGACCCGAGCCGGATCACAACGCCACCAGCCCGACAGCGCGGCCAGCAGCTGGTCCCGGTCCAGCGCGGCGCCGAAGCCGATCCACTCCCGGCCTGGCTCCTCGACCCGGGCCGGGGCGGCCACACGCAGCACCGCGATCTCGGATGCGCCGAGCGCGGTCAGGTCCGCGGTCGGGCGGGCCGCCAGTTGCTGGAGCGCGGCCAGCGGGAACACCTGCCGGCCGGTGTCGCGAACGCCGGGCACCGCACCGGTAGACATCAGCTTCTTCACCGTGGGGATCGAGCACTCCAGGGCCGACGCGGCCTGACCCGTCGTCACGAACACACCCACAACCTCCACGCCTATCGAACTAGCTAAAAGAACTAGGAGGACTCTACGCCTCCCCCACGACACTGTCCATGTCTTTCGAGTAAGTCCTACCAACGTGGCCGGTGGTCGGCCGAGGACGGGTCCGCTCCTCGGCCCCGCACGATCGCAAACAAGACGGCTTTGCACGAACCGCCGCCGACATCACCGCAGCGCTGCCATCCTGGGCCGGATCGCGTGATCACCCGCACACCGACCGTGATGGGGAACCGCGATCACACACCACCGAGGAGGGGGCACCCATGCTGACCAGGTACGTCGACGAGGGCGACGAGCTGCGCGCGGCGGCCGTCAAGAAGAACCTCAACTGCCCGCCCGACCTGGAGGCCGGCCAACTCAGCGTCGAGCGGATCGGCGACATCGCGGCGCTGGTGTCCGCCAGGCCCACCGTGTACGCGGCCAACCAGGAACTCCTGGCGCTGCTGAACGTGCTCCCCGAACCCGACGACTCGGAGTTCTGGTGGGCGATCCAGAAGGCATCGAACTCCCTGGACCTGCACCCGGGCAACCTGCCCCAAGGCGTGAAGCTGACGCTGATGCGCTCGGTCGAGACCGCCCTCGCCGGCCGCCTCCTCGCGGGCCTGACCGAGCTCACCGCCGAACAGCGGGTCGACGTGGCCCGCCTGATCGGCGAGCGCCTGGAGTTCCACGCCGGGAACGCGCTGCGGCTCGGCGAACTCTGGATCCAAGCCGCCGAAGCTGCCGCCTTCAAGGCCGTCGTGGCCGAACGCTTCCCCCGCACCCCGGAAGAGGCCGAGGAGTTCACCGCGGCCTGGAAGCGCGACTGAACCCCGCACCACCGGACAACGAGATCGGAGAAGCACATGATCGGCCGCCACTTCGCGCACTCCTTCTTCGACCAGGAGATCGTCGAGATCCCCCGGGAGACGCTGCGCGAGCTCGTCCAGGACGCCGCGATCCTCTCCCTGACGGACGAGATCACCACCGATGCCCGGGGCCGCTGGGAGCAGGGGGAAGCCACCTACGACAGGGCGCGGATCATCGCCCCCGACGCCTCGGTGAACCTCGCCTCCACGCTGCGGTGGCTGCTCGCCCGCCACCCGGAGACCGCCTCCGTCACCTACGGCGTGATCGCCTTCAGCGCCCGCGGGCAGTTCGAGATCCCGACGACCTTCACCGCCGGCTGGCTGGCCTCGAACATCATCTGGGGCGGCGGCAGCCAGGAGCCGCTCCCCGAAGGCCTCGACATCAACGCCTTCGTCCAGGCCGCCACGACCGACGAGGCCCTCAAGCAGCTGTAAGGCCGGCCGACGCCGCAGCCCGACCTACGGCACACGGCAGGCACCCGCGGGGCCACACCGGAGACAACCCGGTGCGGCCCCCCGAGCCACCTCGGCAGACTCGACGTCAGGAAGCCCGCATACGGCGCCGCCCCGCACCCCGGGCGCGCCTCTCAGGCCGCCGACGGGGAGCCCCGCCGCTCCCGCCAGTGGGCGAACAGCACCAGCCAGTGGTGCCGGGCCCGGCTGAACACCGCCCACCGCGCGTCCGGCAGGTCCCCGGCCAGGTCCTCCAGCACGATGCGCACCGCCAGGTCCATCCAGCCGGCCATGTAGCCGTAGCGCAGCAACAGCTCCCGCAGTTCCCGGTCGGTCGCCGGCAGCTGCTCGTCGTCGCGCCAATGCGCAGCACGGAACTGCTCCGCCGTCAGGGGCCGACTCAGCAGCACTGGCACCGCCAACTCGGCGAAGGCGCGGTCCCTGGCCTCGTAGCCGCTCGTGTCGGGCAGAGCCGCGTGCAGCGCCAGGTAGGCCTCCCTCGCACCTTCGGTGGATCTGGTCGCCGTGATGAGGCAGCGCGGCGCCGGGCTGTTCACGCCGTCGTCCGGCTCCCGGGTCATCTGCACCCACAACTGGGTGGGCGGCGCGGTCGCGGCGATCCGCTCCAAGTGGCGACGGGCCTCGTCGTCGTCGCACAACGGGCCGATCTTCGTCCACAGCGTGTCCCGCCCGGGCGGCCTGGCCGCCACCCCGGTCCAGTAGACGTGGGGCAGCACCAGCTGCTCGTTCACCCGGCGCAGGCGAGCGGCGTACTGCTTCGCGGTCAGCCCCAGGTAACCCAGGTCCCGGCGGTAGGCGGCCAGGTTGACCGACCCGTTCTTCCAGAACTCGTGATGCAGGTCCCCCGCCAGACTCTGGAACAACCGCTCCGGCAGGCGCAGCGCCGCCTCCAGCGAGCCCAGGCGCGAGTTGCACCGCCGACACAGGGCACCGCGAGCCTCGTGGCTGATGTGGTCGTGATCCACCTGGACCGAGGGCCGCCCACAGCGCAACTCGCACCACGGGCGCTCGGCGAGGAACGCGGCCTTGGCCTCGGGCGACATCCGCCGATAGTCCATACTGCACCTCCAGTGACGGGGAATGACTTTCCGTCACCACGCTGGCAGGTGGTACTGACGGCATGTCACCCATTCGGCCGGTGCGACACGCCGGGCGGCGACGACCAGGCCGATTCGTCGAAACGGCCTCCTACGTTCGAAGGCGGGGCGCGCCCACAGCGCCCAGGAAGGAGGAACCCATGACCCCCACCGAGGACAGGATCCACTGCCCGGCCTGCGGCTGCGGCCAGGGCCTGCACGGCCGGCGCCCAGCGCGCGATCAGATCCATCACGTCAGGTAGCTCTGCGGCATAGGCGGTGAGGATGGTGCCGTCCTGATTGCCGGACAGGTCGATCGCGAAGCGGGGCACCATGCCGTAGCGGTGATAGACCGTCATCTCCAGCGGAAGCTCCGCTCCTGTCCACATCCTGCCCGCGTTCATGTTCGAGCTAGTCCACGGCTCGAACCCGGCCTTCTTCAGCCCGGCGCCGCCGACATACCGCCACCCGCCCTCACAATCGGTGCGATGCGAGGAGCCTGCTCTACGGCGCGTCCTGGCGGCACGTCGGTCGGTGTGCTGAGGGAGAGAACCGGTTCGCCGGATACCCCGGCGGGTGTCGGGACAGACCCGTTGCCTGACCGCGATATACCGGGCAGGGTATGCAATCACCGTCACGGGTTGGTTTCAAGTGGAACCGTCAAGGGCCGGATTGGCGTAATGCGGTTCATTGGATCGGGCAGGATGTCCATCCATTGGATCTTGGAAGTGAAGGTCGGGCCGCGGGGGCGTCGACCGATTCACAGCCAGGGTCCCCATGTTCACCGCTACCCGTTTGGGGAAAATCAGCATGCGCTTCAACCGCCTGACCGTGGCCGCCGCCCTGGCCGCCTCCGCCCTCGCCCTCACCGCCTGCGAGCCGGACAGCTCCGGCACCGGTGCCGCCGCCCCGGCCTCCGCAGCCCCCTCCGCCACCGCGACCAGCATTGCGAACGGCGGCCAGAACCCCACCGCACCAGGCAACGCGGGCGCCGCCTCCCCCAACCCCGCCGCCAGCACCGGTAAGCCCGCGGGCGGGACCTCCGCCAAGCCGACCGGCGCGCCCGCCGACGACTGCTCCCGGAAGGGCGGCGTGGTGGACGGCGGCGCCGTCGTCGAGGCCGTCGAAGCCACCGCCGGCGCGAAGTTCGTCCTGAGAGCCCGTCCGACCAAGTTCGTCTGCGGTCCGAACGTCCCCGGCGAGCCCTACTTCGAGGCCACCGGCAGCACCGAGACGTACGAGTTCGCCCCGGGCGCCAAGGCGTACGTCCTGAACCAGGCCAAGCCCGAGCAGGCCTCCGTCGACTTCCTCGTCAAGCTCGTCCAGGGCTGCAAGGGCAGCGCCCACACCGCGCCCGCCCCCTACCTCTGCTACGCGAACCAGTTCATCGTGCAGTTCGACCAGCAGGGCCGGATCACCTCCGCGACCCAGATGTACCGCGCCTGA
>NZ_CP173364.1:0-4010 GCF_044999035.1 Kitasatospora griseola
TCCTACTGCCACCGCATGCCGAGTTCGGTGAGTCGTTGCCTGCGTTCCGCGGGGATGGTGGCTTTACGGCTTCTACTGTTGGCCACGAACAGGCCAAGCGAGATTTCGACGATCCCGTCAGGGCTGCTGGGATCGCCCAGGACGAGGGTTTCGCGGTGCCCTCTGGGCACATCAAGGTTGCCGGTCCGTTGGTAGTACTGGGCGGCGGCGGCGAGGTTGCGTTCCTCCTTGACGGCGTGCGGGACCTTCGGGGCCGGCAGTTCCTCCGGTTCCAGCGGGGTCAGGCCCAGGACGTGTTCGCACGCCCACTGCTGGGCCGGGCTGAGCTTGTCCCAGCCGGTCTGCTGCGCACGGCCCCATCCGGCGAGGTCCTCGCCCTGGACGACCACGGTCCCCGGTGCGGAGCCGGCCAGCTCGCCGCCGTCGTTGACGTGGCGCCAGGCGAGGGTGAAGCAGCGCTGCCACTCCACCGCCCAGGCCGGGCACCAGGCGGGGTCGATCTCGTCGACCGCAGCCTTCCGGTCGGCCGGGAACGCCCCCGTCCAGTCCAAGCCGGTCTCGCCTGCCTCGGCTCGGCGCTGGAGGGTCTCGGTGCGGCGCTGGGCGGTGCGCCAGTTCTTCAGGATCGTCCCGACGGGGCGCCCGTCCCACACGGCGTCGTTGGGCGGGCAGGCGTGGCCGTGTTCGGCGGCGTAGCCGGCGACGGCGGTGAGGTTGTCGGTGAAGGCGGTGTCGAACGCCGACCACACCATGTCGAGCGCGTCGAGCTCGGCGATCCGCTTGTCGTCCAGGATGGCGGCGGCCTTGTAGCGGCGCTGGTCGGCCACCCACACCCCGAGCCGGTGTCCGGAAGGGGCCCGGTAGGCGTAGGGGACCTTCGCGTCGCCGAACGCCTTCCGGTAGGCAGCCAGCTCGCCCAGGCCGCGCCGGAACTCCTCCCGTTCGGGCTCCAGCACCCGGGTGCGGACGAACGCCGCGATCACCGCCGGGTCGCGCTCGGTGGAGAAGCTGAGCAGCTGCTCCTCGCCGCCGGCGGAGCGGACCTCGTCCAGCTCGCCGGAGTGCCGCGGCTCCCGCTCCGGGCGCGTCTCGGACTGCGGCAGGGCCAGGCGTTCGACGGCGGCCTCGTCGTGGGCCCGCAGCGCCAGGAGCACCTTCGCCAGCCCGTCGTACGCCTTTGAGGTGAGCAGGTCCTCCCCGTTCTCCCCGGCCGAGAGCAGCACCGGCACCACGATCGTGGCGACCTTCCCGCTGTCGGGGGTGGTGCGCAGCGCCCGCCCGACGGCCTGGACCAGGTCGACCATCGACCCGCGCACGTCCGCGAAGAACACGCTGTCGCACGCGAACGTGTCCACACCCTCGGAGAGGGTCTTCACCGACGCCAGGACGTGCCGCAGCAGCCGCAGACCGTCCTCGCGTCGCACCAGCTCCGTGAACTCCTCCAGCGCGGCCCGGCGCTGCGCCGGGGTGTGGTCGGCCTCCAGCCACGTGGTGCCCACCAGCTCAGGGTTGGGGTGCAGCGCCGGGTCCTGCTCCCACAGCGTCCGGGCCACGCCCGAGAGGCCGGTGCTCATCGCCCGCGCCTCCGCCACCAGGTGGTGGAACGACAGGGTCCTGCTCAGGTCCCACTCCGCGCACGCGGACAGCAGCGCCGTCTGCAGGGCCGCCAGCCGGGCCCCGCGGTACTCGACGGAGCGGACGTCCGCACCGCGCTGCTCCATGCCCTGCAGCACGGGGTCGGCGACGTCGACGCACACGATCCGGTAGGGGGCGATGACGCCGTCGGCGATGGCCTGCCCAAGCGGGTAGTCGTGGGCGACGGGCCCGAACAGCTCCTCGTCGTCCATGCTCGCGATCAGCTCGGCCGCCTCCACCCCCGCCTCGGCGGCCCGCTCCCGGTCGCGGTCCTTGAGCGCCCACACGCGCGGGGTGGCGGTCATGAACAGCCGGCGGTCGGCCACGATCCGGGTGTTGTCCAGCACCGCCGCCCACGGCCGCCCGGCCTGCCCACTGACGCGGTGCGCCTCGTCCACCACGGCGAGGGAGAAGGCGGGCAGGCCGAGCTGGTGGGCCTTCTCCAGGTGCCCGAGGCCCACGCTGGCGTAGGTGGCGAACACGGTGACCCGCTTCAGCCCGGCGGTCAGCTTCACCAGCTCGGCCGGATCGGTGGTGCACCGCAGCCCCACCGGCTGCTCGTAGCCGGTGAGCGAGCACAGCCCGACCATCCGCCCGCCGTGCCCCTCACGCCGCCACACCGCCACCGTCTGCTCCAGCAGCGGCAGCGAGGGCACCAGCACCAGCGTCCGCTCCGAGCGCAGCCGCTCGGTGATGTGAACGGCCGTCAGCGACTTCCCCGCGCCCGTCGCCGCCCGGAGCTGGCACCGCAGCCCCTGCGGCGGCACCAGGCCCGACGCCGGGAGCGTCAGAAGTCGTACAGAGGCATCGGCGGCCTCCACCTGATTACGGCGGGGCTTTTTCATCATGATTGCAATTTCCCTTTCCAGGAATTCAGGCGGCATGATCGGAAAACCGGGCACTGCTGATTCGGGCCGCTCGCGACGGCCCGGCCGCTACCAGTCGAGCGCCGGGCCGCCGTAGCTGTCGCCGTAGTCCTGGCGCCCGCACCGCGGCCGCTCCTGGTAGACCGCGGGCGGGCGCTCGCGGTGCGCCTCCAGGCCGGGCGGCGCCGCCGTGATGGCCACCGTGGGGACGTGGACCAGGCCGTCGGCGTCGACCTGGACGTGCTCGGCCAGCACCGCCAGCACCCGCTCCGCGCTCCACCCCAGCCCCTCCGCCAGAGCCCGCAGCCGCCGTCCCGCCTCGCCCGGCATCACCACGCGCACCTCCACCCGGCCCGGGGGCGGCACCGGCCGCACCGGGCGCTGCTGCCGGGCCCGGCGCGCAGCCTGCTGTCGCTGCTCCCCCTCGGTCCGCCACGCCTGCGCCTGCTCATCGCGGGCGACGTCGTACACCGGCCAGGAGCCGGTGCGGACCAGGGTGGCGATCCGCTCCCACTCCTCCACCTCCCACACCTCGCCCGGCCCCGCGTGCTCGTCCCGGCCTGCCTGCCGCGCCATAGCCCGCGCGGCCACCAGGCCGCCCCCGATCTGCTCCGCCGTCCGTCCCTGCGCCTGGCGCTGCACCCGCCGCCGCGCCGCCGCGAACCGTTCGACCTCGTTCATCACCGCTCCACTCCGGCCGGCACCGCCGACTCGTCCTCGCACACGTGGCCGGAGGCCACCCAGCAGTCGTCCGCGAAGTCGGTCTCCTGGACCCAGCCGCACTCGCCGCACTCCGCGCGGCCGTCCCAGCTGATCGAGCCCGGCCCGCCGTCCTCGTCGCAGTCGTGGCCGGCCTCGACGCTCGTCTCGTCCTCGAAGCGCTCCTGCCCGGAGCTGCCGCACTCCCCGCAGTACCAGTCAGCCAGCCAAGACACTGTCACGCGGCCTCCTCCAAGCCCAAGAATTCCATTTCCGGCTCCCGCCGCAGTTTGACCCGCAGTATTCTCAGTGACGGCGATCCCGTCCGGGAGCGAGCCCCAGAAAATTCCACGGAACCTCTCTCCTATCCCAGAGTCTAGCGGGCAGGAATCTTCGATGCAGCAGAATGGGCGAAGCCCGCCCCCTCGCCACCCCAACGAGTGACCCCGCCATCCGACACGCCCCGCAACGACTCCCGCCTCCCCCGAACCCCCAGGGCCTACGGCGCGAAGCGCCCGCCAAACCCACTCGCCCATCCCAGCAAGGGCCGAAGGCCCCCGCCACCCCATCCACCATCAAACTCCGCGCGAAACAGCGGAGTTGACCCGCCACTATCCACCCGAACCCCGCACCCGCGAACGGGCGAAGCCCGAACAGCCCGGCGAAGCCGGGCAGTCGGCGGCGAAGCCGACGAGCCGCCCGAGGCGCAGCCTCGGGCCCGGCCGAAGGCCGGCAGTCCCGCCGCCGAAGGCGGCGCGCAGCGCCGAAGGCGCAAGCAACCCGGGCCGAAGGCCCGTGGTTACCCGGCGC